>CAWICK010000013.1:0-49250 GCA_963834665.1 uncultured Actinomycetota bacterium | reverse complement strand
GACAGCAGCCGCTGCGCGGGCAGCACATCTCGTCGTCGATGATCCCCCGTACATCTTCGCGGACACGCTCGCCAGCGCGCTGCTCGGCGACCGAGCCGCGGAACTGCTGACCTACCACCGCGAGCACACGGCGCACCCGATCCTGTCCGCGGCCCGGGCACAGGTTGTCTGCCGGAGCCGGTATGCCGAGGACCGGCTAGCCGCGGCGGTGACCCGCGGCGTGCGTCAGTATGTCCTGCTTGGCGCGGGCCTCGACAGCTTCGGCTACCGATCCGAGCTGGCCGGCCAGGTCAGGGTGTTCAAGGTCGATCACCCGGACACCCAGGAGTGGAAGCGGGCTGCGCTAGCTGAGGCGCGAATAGCAGCGCCGGCTGGCCTTACCTTCGTCCCTGCCGACCTTCGCACCGACTCGCTGACGGGAGCGCTGCAGGCGGCCGGATTCGACGTTGGCAAGCCCGCTCTTGTCAGCTGGCTCGGTGTCACCATGTACCTGAGCCGCCCCGCCATCGCGTCGACGCTGGCGTCGCTGGCCGGGTTCGCGGCAGGCAGCGAGCTCATCGCCGATTACATGCTGCCGCAGTCCCTGCGGGACGAGGCCGGCGACTTCTATGTCAGCCAGATCGGACCGGCAGCAGCGGACGGCGGCGAGCCGTGGCTAACCTTCCTGTCCCCCGACGAAATAGGCGGCCTACTGGCCGAGTATGGCTTCGCTGCGACGGAGCATGTCCAGCAGCGCGACGCTGTCCCGGCCCAGTTGTGGGACCGGACGGATTCGCTGCAGCCGATCAGCCTGTCGATGATCACGCGGGCGACGCTGGCGGGTGCTGGTGGGTGACAGCCCGGCTGCGCGTCAGCCCGGCGAACAGCCGCCGCGCCGTAATGAAGGCGCGCCGTCGTGAAGGCGCGCCGTCATGAAGGCACGCCCTCGTGAAGCTGCGCCGCAGTAAAGTCACCGCGTGCAGTTCGAACCGCGCCTGCGGACAGGTCTTCACGACGGCAGCATCACCGTGGCGTTCCGCCGGTGGCGCCGGGCTCAGGTCGTGGCTGGTCATCAGTACCGCACCGGCATGGACATGGTGCTGGCCGAGTCGGTCGACGTCATCACGCCTGCCGACATCACCGCGGAGCTGGCGCGCGATGCGGGCTTCGCTGATGCTCCGGCGGCAGTGGCCGACCTTCGCGGGGATCCCGAGCTACCGCTGTACTGCATCAGGTTCCGGCGGCTGGCCGCGCCGGATCCGCGCGACCAGCTCGCGGCGACCGCGTCGCTGTCGAGCGAGGAGGCGACCGCGATCACGGCCAGGCTCGCGCGGATGGATGCCGCCAGCAAGCGCGGACCCTGGACTGTCGCAGGTGCTCACCCAGATCGCGGACGCGGCCGGGTGTGGTCTCCACAGTGCTCGCCGAGGCACTCGGCTGGGAGCGCGCGGACTTCAAGCTGCACGTGCGGCGGCTGAAGGAGCTCGGCCTCACCATCAGCCTCGACGTCGGTTACCGGCTTTCGCCCCGAGGCGCCGCGTACCTGGCGATGTCGGCTGGCCTCCCGGCCCGGCAGCTGAGGCTGCACTGGCCGGGCGCTCTGCCGATCGGCGGTTTACTTATCTTGCCTGACAAGACATGATGTCATGCATGACGCCAGTGCGCGCCAGGTTCACCGGGCAGCGGGACCCAGCCATGAGCGCCGTGCTTGACCACCCCCTGGTCCGCGATTACCTGCGCGGGCTCGATGCGGCGCTGGCCGGTCTCCCGCCCTAACCAGGGCCTGGAGCTACGAGAGCAGATCACCGCTCATCTCGACGACCTGCTGTCCCCCGGTGCCGACGACCACGAGGTGATAGCCGCGCTCCGCCGGCTCGGGTCTCCCGCGGAGCTAGCTGCTGAGGCAGCCGCCGAGTACCGTCGGCCGTCACGCGCGCCCGCCAGAGACGAACGATGCGCGCTCGACTGGCCGGGCTGGGCTGGCGCCGAGGGCTGCTGATCGGAACAGGAGCGCTGCTGGTCGTCGTCGCGCTCGTGCTACTTTGTCGCGGTGCAGACGGCGCCAGAGCTGACCTTTGGCGGGCGGCGCGGCCTGGTGGTATCCGCAGGATAGGGCACGGCGGGTGGACACCAGTGCGGACGGTGCATCCCAGACGACGGTGCCGATCCGGTCCGGGCAGCAGCAGGGGTTCGCTATCGACCTGAGGAACACCAGCGACTGGACCCAGACAGTGCTCGGGCCAGGCAGCGGGACAGCGTAGGCGGGAGCGCCCCCGGAGCGCCGACCGCGCAGATCGCGCGTCAACGCACCGAACCGCACTTTGAGAACGGCGGCTTGCCCCTTCGCCGGGGTCAAGTTTGTGCTGCCGGGGGTGATCCCGCCGCACCAGTAGGGTGCTGCGGGTGCTGTGGACCTCCACGTTTGCATGCAGGCGAAAGGCGACGCCGATAGGCACCGACCAGCTCGCGCTGCGGGTCCGGGTCGGCTGGATCACCAGGATCGAAACGGTCAACCTCTACGAGGGCTGGTATCTCTGGCCGGGCCAAGCCAGGGGCACTGCGGCTAGGCTGCCGCAGCTAGGAGCGGCCACGTTCCGTTAATATCCTGCCGCTGGGTCGACGAGACCGATCAGCGGTTCCGCTGCGGCGAACCTCGCGACGTTGTCGCGGACCCGCGCGGCGAACGGACGCGCGGCCATCTCCAAGGTGTTGGCGGTGTGCGGGGTGATGATGCAGCGTTCCTGTGCCCACAACGGGTGACCGTCCGGCAGCGGCTCAGGGTCGGTGACGTCCAGGGCGGCGCCGGCGATGACACCGTCGGCCAGCGCCGTCACCAACGCGCCGGTGTCCACGTGCCGGCCGCGGGCCACGTTGACAAGCCAGCTGTCCGGCCGCATCGCCGCCAGTTCAGTCGGCCCGATGATGCGCTCTGTCTCCGGGGTCAGCGCGAGGGCGAGAAAGACGACCTGGGCGCTGGAGAGCGCAGCGGGCAAGCCATCCATCGGCACGGTCCGGGCGGCTCCGGGCAGCGGGCTGGCTGACCGCCGCACCACGGTGGCGGCGACCCGGAAAGGCGCGAGCAGCTCCAGCAGGCTGGCCGCTATCCCGCCACCGCCAAGTATCGTGACCGGCTGGTCGTACAGGCTCTCCCCGGCAGGCCGGCCCCACGACGTCGCGATAATGCGGCGCGGCAGGCAGCGCAATCCGGCCAGAGCGAGCGCAAGCGCATGCTCGGCAACCGGCTCGGCGTAACTGCCCTTGGCGCAGGTCCAGGTCAGGGCCGGATCAAGCACTCCGGCGGCGGCAAGCAGTTCCACGCCCGCTGAGGAAAGCTGCACCCAGCGGGCGCTGGTCGAGGCGAGCGCAGTCCGCAGGCCGTCGGGATCCCAGGGCGTTAGCCAGACAAGACCATCGGCGGCTTGGTCGAGCCCGGCCGGCTCACCACCGCCCTGGCGGATCGCGTCTTCAACGGCAGAGTTCTGGCCCGGACCGTAAGCAATACGAGGTGGTGTCACGCTCGCCGACGCTAGTCCATGACGATGGCTGCGAGCAGTCCAGGGCAGGAGACGAGGATTAGCCGGATCAGCGGAGTGTGATGGTGTTGCCAGTGATGAGCCCGGCGGCATCCGACGCGAGATAAGCGATCACATCGGCGACCTGTTCCGGGCTCGCGACGTGGATGAGGGTCCGGCTCTCCGCGACAGCGTCGCGCACTGCGTCAGTCACCCAGCCGGTGTCGGTGACAGGCGGGTGCACCATGTTCGCCGTGATCCCGTACCGCGCCAGCTCGACGGCAGCTGACATGGCGTAATTGACCTGCGCCGCCTTGGCCGCGCCGTACGAGACCTCCGATGGGAAGCCGAGCTCGCCGCCAGATGTGAGCCCGATGATGCGGCCCCAGGTCGCGCCGCGCGCGATGTGCCGGCGTGCGAACTCGCTGATAAGCAAGGCCGGAGCCATCGCGTCCACAGTGAACTGCTGCTGCCAGGTGGCAGCGGTGACCAGCTGGAGCTTTCGGCCGAGCCTGTCGGTCTCGGCTGCGGCGAACGTGTCCTGCACCCAGCCGGTGGCGTTGTTCACCAGGATCTCGACCTGCCCGAGTTCCCGCGCGGCCGCGTCGAACAGCGCAGCGGGTGCCGCTGGGTCGGACAGGTCGGCCTCGACGGCGATGGCGCGGCCGCCGTTCGCCTCGATCCGGGCCACGACATGTTCGGCGCCCTGGGACCGGCGATCCCGGTAGGCCTGCGGGATGCCCGGATCGAGCTGATCTTCGACCCGCAGGAAGGTGCAGAGCACTGCGCAGCCCTGGCGCGCCAGCGCCGCCGCGGTTGCCGCGCCAATGCCGTGATTGGCACCCGTTACGATCGCAACCCGTCTGGCGGTCACGGCATCGCCTCCCTGGCTCAGCTAACGTCACGACCGTAGTCAATCGCGCACCGTTCTGCCCAGCGGCTCACCGGCCGACCAGATCGTCACAAACCATACGATGCCGCCGCCGCCCGATCCGTGCCCCGGGAACTCGTCATCCATCAGGCGGCACTCTTCAACCATCAGAGCGAACTTTTCATCGATCCGGGTCGCTGCCGCAGCCGCTATGGGCGATTTGCGGAACCCGAATCCGTGAAGAGTGGGTCCGCAGGGGCCGGGCCTGCGCGGTGGCTAAGGCGTGACGGCAGGCCCGGGTGTCGCCTGGCCCTCGGCGCGTACTTCCCTCGCGGCGAGCACGTAGTACACCAGGCCGCCGACGATCAGGCCGATGAACACACTGAAGTCCGAGCCGATGGTCCCGCCGACACGGCTGGCCAGCGGTCCGACATAAGGGGAATAGGCGTTCAGCCAGAAGGCGGCTGCCACCATGCCGGCAACCTGGGCGATGATCGCGGGCCAGTGGAATCCGCCGTGGCGGAAGTAGCGGCTGCCCCGCTCGTTGAGCAGCGCGTCGTGGTCATAGCGGTTCCGCCGCAGCCAGCTGTCGACCAGGTAAATCGCGCACCAGGGCCCGAGCCACAAGATGATGAACAGGATGAAGTCGGTCAGCAGCGTGAAGAAGTGTGAGGAAAACACGGCGTACGCGGCCAGCGCTCCGCAGATGACTGTGTCGATCGCCACGCAATGCAGCCGCTTCAACCGCGGCACCAGGCTCTGCAGAGTCACGCCGGAGGAGTAGAGGTCCAGGGTGTTGATCGCGAATAGCTGCAGCACAGCGAAGATCAAGTACGGCCAGACGAACCAGCCAGGGAACCCCGAGATCAGTCCGTTCACCGTCGTGGCGCTCGGCACCCCAGTTGCCACGGCGGCGCCGAGGATCTCCAGCAGCGCCGACGGGATCGCGCAGCCGAGCGCGACGGCCAGCACGATCCGCTTCTTGTCTGCGGTAGGCGGCAGATAGCGCGAGTAGTCGTTGGCATTCTCCGTCCAGCCCAGTCCGCCGGCGGCAATGACAAGGGCCAGGTAGATCGTCAGCGCGCCCCAGCTCGCTCCGTGCGCGGGCACGGTCAGGTTGACCTTCGGTGCGGTCAGCGCCGCCATGACCGCGAAGAGCACCACGAACGGGATTGCCAGCCAGCTCAGCACCTTCAGCACGGCAGCGTGCCCCAGCAATGGAAGCACCGCCTGGACGGCAACCGCGAGCACAATGAAGATGATCTTCGCGGGCGTCCCGGCAACGTGGTGGGTCTTCGTGGTCATGAGGATGGCCGCGAAGACGATGAGTGCGATCCCCTCGATCTCGAAACCAACCTGGGTGATCCAGTTAAAGAACGACGGCAGCTTGTTGCCCCGCGGCCCGAACGGAGCGCGGCTGATGGCGAACGTGGTAGTTCCGGCCTGCGGGCCCTGCAGACTGGCCAGGCCTGTCAGCAGATAGGAGAGGTTGCCGAGCAGGGTGATGACGACGGCCTGGACGAAGGACAGATGAAAGACGACGACAGCCAGCGCGCCGTAGACGACAAACTCGACATTCCACACCGCGCCCGCCCACATCCAGAACAGCCCGCTCGGCTTGCCCCACCGATCGCGCTGTGGGATGTGCTCGATGCCGCGCTGCTCGACGGTGGTCAGTGACGGCGCCGCGCCGCTACCCACAAGGCCTTCGTCGCGCGTACTCGCCACTGGCAGCCTTTCTGCTTGGTTGCCCGGAATAACCAGGTCGGAGAGTACTACGGCGCTTAACGGCCGATCGAGCGGGCCCGACCCGAAGTTGAGCGCTGAGACCGCTAGTTGACCTTGCGGTCACGGCCCGCCCAGAACGGCTCGCGCAGCTTGAACTTCTGCAGCTTGCCCGTCGCAGTCCGGGGCAGGGCGTCGCGCACGTCGACCGAGGTCGGGCACTTGAAATGCGATAGCCGGGACCGGCAGTGCTCGATCAGCTCGGCCTCGGTGGTCTCGCTGCCGCCGCGGAGAACTACCAGGGCCTTCACAGTCTCGCCCCACTTGGCGTCCGGTACGCCTATCACCGCTGCCTCGGCCACGGCCGGGTGCTGGTACAAGCAGTCCTCGACCTCGACGGAGCTGACGTTCTCACCGCCAGTAATGATCACGTCCTTCTTGCGGTCAGAGATCACCAGGTAATCGCCCGACTCCAGGCGCCCCTCATCGCCAGTGTGGAACCACCCGTTGTCCAGCGCCTTCGCCGACTCCGCTGGCTGCTCCCAGTAACCGGCGAACACGTGATTGGACCGCGCCAGCACCTCGCCCTCCTCGTCGGTCCGGATCTGCACGCCGACGGCGGGCACCCCGGCCCTGGACTGGAGCCGGGCCCGCTCGGCCGGCGGCATCCCGTCCCACTCGGCGGGCGCCCGGTTGACGGTCAGCAACGGCGCAGTCTCGGTAAGGCCGTAGATCTGGATGAACTCCCAGCCGAGCTCGCTTTCGACCCGCTCGATGGTCTTGGACGGCGGTGGTGCTCCGGCGACCACGATGCGGACGGTACCCGCGCCGGGGATCTGCTGCCCGGCAGCGCGGCGGTCCGCGGCGGCGGTGAGAATCGCGGCCACCACGGCCGGCGCGCCGCAGAGCAGGGTCACGCCGTGCTCATCGATCCGGCGCAGGATTTCTTCGCCATCGACCTTGCGGACCACAACCTGAGGCACTCCCATGCCCGTCACCGCGTACGGCATCCCCCAGCCGTTGCAGTGGAACATCGGCAGTGTGTGCATGAATACGTCACGATCAGTCACGGCTGTGTGCCAGCCGAAGATGGCCGCGTTTAGCCAGCAGTTGCGGTGCGTCAGCTGCACTCCCTTGGGCCGGGCCGTGGTGCCGCTGGTGTAGTTGACGCTGGCAGTCGCGTCCTCGTCGGCCTCCCAGGGGGCGGGCTCCGCGCCATCGGCGGCGGCGGCGAAGAACTCCCTGTCATTAGTGCCGTCGAGCACGATCTTGTGCTTCACCTGCAGGCCACGCAGGCTCTCCTCCGACTCTGGGTCGACGAGCAGCACCGTGCTGCCCGAGTGGCCGATGATGTAGCTGATCTCGTCGGCGTTCAGCCGGAAATTCACCGGCACCAGGATCCGGCCGTAGCCGCTGACGCCGAAGAAGGAGATGAGGAACCTGGCGGCGTTCGGGCTGACGATCGCCACCCGTTCGCCATGGTCGATGCCCATGCGCTCAAGAGCCAGGGCCATGCCGCGAGCGCGGCTCTCTAGCTCGCGGTAAGTCAGCGCACCCAGCGAGCCGGCGGTCCCAGGCTCGTCAAAGACAGCCGTGCGATCGCCGTAGACGGCCGCCCCGCGGCTGAGGTAGTCCCCGATAGTGAGCGGCACCTTCATTGACGGCTCCCTCGCGGCCCGGACGATGTGCAGACTTTGATGTCTTCATACCAGGACACTAGTCGGCCCAAGAATGGTTTCGAGGTAGCTACAGTGGTAGCTGGGATGGTAGCTACGATGGTAGGATCAATGGTAGCATCGCTTGTATGAAAGTTAGTGTCAGCCTCGCCCGCCGAAGAGGTTGCCTACCTGGATGCATACGCCCGGGAGCACGATATGCAGTCACGATCAGCGGTAGTGCACAAGGCGGTAGCGCTGCTCCGCGCCAGCCAGCTTGAGGCTGCCTACCAGGAAGCCTGGGAATCGTGGGCTTCATCGGGGGACGACGCTGTCTGGGACTCAGCGACCGCTGACGGGCTGGGTGCGTGAATGCGGCGCGGCGAGATCGTCATCGTGAATCTGGATCCGGCGACAGGGTCCGAGGCCAGCAAGACGCGTCCGGCGGTCATCGTCAGCAACGATGCGGCCAACGGCGCGGCCGGACGCCTTGGCCGGGGAACGATCACCGTTGTGCCCGTCACGTCGAGCACTGACCGGATTTACCCGTTCCAGGTTCTGCTCCCGGCCAACCAGACGGGACTGCGCCGGGACTCTAAAGCTCTGGCCGAGCAGGTCCGCTCGGTTGCCATCGAGCGCATCGGCAAGAAAGCCGGTCGACTTCCGCCAGCGTTGCTGGCCGAAGTCGACCGCGCGCTTCGCGTCCACCTGAGCCTTTAGCGCGGCTCTCCGGCAGGTCACTGCCAGGCGCCGGCCAGCTCGCGGACCCGCGAGTCGGTCACGTTGGCCAGCCAGACCTGCTCGGCGGTCGAATGCGCCACCGCAGCGGGCCGAGCAGCGGCGGGCGCGACCACACGCTGCCTGCCGACGCGGACCGGGACCGGGACCGGGACCGGGACCACAGCGTTCGGGCCGGTATCGGTCCGCCGGAATGTCAGCCACAGCGGGATCGCAGTCATCGCGAGAAAAAACACCGCGGCTAGCGGCAGATTGATCCAGAGCCAGTTCATGTTCGTCCTTCCGTCGGGGGACCGGCCTGCTTGCCGGCCACATCTCTAGGGTCGGCGGGCAACTTCTGAACGAGCTCTGACAAGCGCCGGCCGCGGCCATGAGTGGGAGATCCGGGGATCGGTATCAGTTGGCAGCTGGCGTTCGGCCATGATGGGGCCATGGATCTGCCGGTGATGCCGCCAGTCGCGCCCATGCTCGCCAAGTCGGTGAAGGACATCCCCGACGGCGCTCTGAGTTATGAGCCGAAGTGGGACGGCTTCCGCTCCATCGTCTTCCGCGACGGCGCCGAGGTGGAGATCGGCAGCCGTAACGAACGGCCGATGACCAGGTACTTCCCCGAAGTGGTCGAGGCAGTGCTGGCCAGCCTGCCGGCCCGCTGCGTGGTGGACGGCGAGATCGTTATCCCCGACGCCGACGGTCGCAAGCTGGACTTCGAGGCGCTGCTGCAGCGGATTCACCCGGCCGACAGCCGGGTCCGGCTGCTGGCCAGCCAGACGCCAGCCGCGTTCGTCGCATTCGACATCCTGGCGCTCGGCGACGACGATCTCACCGGCCGGCCTTTCGCGGACCGGCGCGCCATCCTGGAGCAGGCGATGGGCGCTGCCCAGCCGCCGGTGTACCTGACGCCGGCCACCCAGGATAAGGAAACGGCTACCCGCTGGTTCTCCCAGTTCGAGGGGGCAGGGCTCGACGGCGTCGTTGCCAAGCCACTGGATGGCGGCTACCAGCCGGACAAGCGCGTCATGTTCAAGATCAAGCACGAGCGAACCGCCGATTGCGTGGTGGCCGGCTACCGGGTGCACAAGAGCGGGCCTGACGCGATCGGCTCGCTGCTGCTCGGTCTCTATGACGACTCCGGCCGGCTGGCCAGCGTCGGCGTCGTCGGCGCTTTTCCCATGGCGATGCGACGGCAGCTCTTCACCGAAGTCCAGCCGCTGGTCACCGGGTTCGAAGGCCATCCGTGGGACTGGGCGGGCGCACAGGAGGAACAACAGCGTGCGCGGCACCCGCGCGAAGCCGAGGGCAGCCGCTGGAACGCCGGCAAGGACCTTTCGTTCGTGCCGCTGCGGCCCGAGCGCGTCGCCGAGGTCCGCTACGAGCACATGGAGGGAACGAGGTTCCGGCACACCGCGCAGTGGATTCGATGGCGCGACGACCGTGACCCGGCCTCCTGCGGGTTCGGTCAGCTGGAGGAGCCGGTGAAGTTCAACCTCGCGGAGATCTTGTCGGACTAACGGACGGCCAAGCGGCGCGGGCGCCGTCTGCTGGCCGGGCCATCAGGAAAGCCGGGGCTTTCGGTGCGAGGCCTGCCAGCGCCGCCCTCACCGCGGCCGCAACAGCGCCGGTTCGCTCTGCGGCCAGCAGCACGATGACGCAGCCGCCGAACCCGCCGCCGGTCATCCGCGCGCCGAGCGCGCCAGCGGCCAGGGCCGCCTCAACGGCAGCGTCGGCCGCGGGCCAGGACACCTCGAAGTCGTCACGCAGCGAGATGTGCGACTGGGTGAGCAGCTCGCCGCACTCGGGCATCCGGCCGGTGCGCAGCAGCGTGGCGGCACGGTCCACCCGCTTATTCTCGGTCACGACATGCCGGGCCCGGCGGACCAGGACCGGATCGGCGAGCGAGTTGAGCTCTGCTGGGTCGGTCACTTCCCGCAGCGAGCCCACGCCAAGCAGCTCGGCAGCCTGCTGGCAATCGCGCCGCCGGGCGGCGTACTGGCCGTCGGCGAGCTGGTGCCGGACGCTCGTGTCGATCACCAGAAGCTCGAGTCCGTGCTGGCCGGGATCCAGCGGCACCGCAGCGGATGCTCCGCTGCGGCAGTCCAGCAGCAGGGCGTGGCCGGCCTGGCACAGCATGGCGGCGGACTGGTCCATGATCCCGCAGGGCATGCCGACGAAATCGGTTTCCGCGCGCCGGGCCAGCGCGGCGATCTGCAGTCGGGACGGCCCGGGGTTTCCGGCCAGGGCGGCTAGGCAGCTGACCACGGAGCAAGTCAGGGCAGCCGACGACGATAGCCCGGCCCCGATGGGCAGATCCGCGTCCACGGCCACGTTTGCCCCGCCGAGCCGATGGCCCGCCGCTCGCAGGGCCCAGGCCGCGCCCGCGGCGTAGCTGGCCCAGCCGGTCACCGCTCCCGGCCGAAGCTGATCCAGCGCGATGCTGGCCACCTCGTCCGGCACCTGCCGGGAACGCAGCTCGAGCAGCGCGTCAGGCCGGCCCGCGGCCGCCGCCAGCACGCCCCGGCCGAGCGCGAACGGGAGCACCAGCCCGTCGTTGTAGTCGGTGTGCTCGCCGATGAGGTTGACCCGGCCGGGCGCGTGCCAGATCAGCTCCGGTGGCACGCCGAAGCAGCGGGAGAACCAGTCCGCTAGCGCCTGCGGGCGTACCGGTGGCGGCAAGCCGGCCGACTCCATCAGCCGGCCTCCCGCAGCAGCCGCGCCGCGGTCTCCGGCAGCACGTCGTTGGACCAGATGCCTGCTCCGGTTTCCGTGCTCGCCATGTACTTGAGTTTGCCCGGTGCCCGTAGCTGCGGCATGAGCTGCAGGTAGAGCGCACTGTCGGCGCGGGCCGGGCCGACTGGCACGGCTGGTGCCTGCTGCCAGGCGGCCAGGTAGGGCATCGGCGCGGCGAAGAGCGCGTCGAGCCGCCGGAGCACCGCCGGGTATATCTCACCGAACGCGGCAATGGCCGGCTCGGCCAGGCTCGCCAGGTCAGGCACCCGGCGCAGCGGGAACAGCTGCACCTCGAACGGCCAGTGGGCCGCCTCGGGCACGAAGGCAACCCAGTGCTCATTCCGCTGCACGATCCTGCGTCCGTCGGCTATCTCAGCCGCCACCAGGTCGTCGAACAGGCTGGCGCCATGGCCGGCCCGGTACGCCTGCGCGCTTGCCAGCAGCTGACGGGCTCGCGGCGGCACGAACGGCAGGGCGTATATCTGGCCGTGCGGGTGCTGCAGGGTGGCGCCGACCTCTGCGCCCCGGTTCTCGAAGCAGAAGGCGTGCTCGATGCCCGGCCTGCCGCTGAGCGCCGCGGTCCTGTCGGCCCACGCCGCCAGCACCGTGCTGGCCCGCGCGGGACTGAGCATCGCGAATGAGCCATCGTGGTCTGCGGTGAAGCAGATGACCTCGCACCGGCCGGTGGCCGGCGCCGCGCGCCGAGGCCGGCCGCGGCACCAGCGGCCGGGCCGGTGCCGCTGAGCACCGGGAACCGGTTCTCGAAGACCACAACGTCGTAGCTCGCAACGGGGATCTCAGTCAGCCGGCCCGGCCGCGAAGGGCAGAGCGGGCAGCTGTCAGCGGCAGGCAGGAAGGTGCGGTCCTGGCGGTGCTCGGCGAACGCTATCCACTCCGCGGTCAGCGGATCCCAGCGAAGCCCGCCGCCCGCGCCGACCGAGTTCCCGTCCGCGGCAGGCGCGGGCAGGTAGCGGCCGTCTGGCACGTCGGCCCGGCCGAGCGCGGGAGCCTCGTCGAAGTAGATGATCTCGCGCCCGTCCGCGAGCCTGGCCGTGCTCTTCCAGATCCCGGTATGCATCGGCATCAGTCTCGCAGGTAGCCGTTACCCCTGTTTCCGGCGAGTGTGATCATCCGGCCCCAGCGAGACTAGTAGACCAGGCAGCTGGCCCTGGCGTTGGCCACGAGCATCTGCTCGGCCAGCCGGGGCAGCCGGTTCAGCGACACTGGCTGCGGGAATGCCTCGGCGAGCCCGCCGGCGATGATGCTGGAGCGGGCCGCGTAACCGGCCGAGGTGTAGTGGATCCCGTCGAAGATGAACCAGGGTCGCTGGACCAGCGCAGCCCAGTTGAGGACCCGCATGTTCGGATAGCTGCGGCAGGCCTGCACGAGGGCCCGGTTCCATGCCTGCATGTTCTTCTCTGCATACGGGCCGCTTGCCAGCAGCGACCGGACGTTGACCCACAAGACTGGCTCGTGTCCGATTACCGACATCATCCGCCGGATCCGCTCCGCCAGGCTCACGTTCGAGCCGACGGCGACGTCAGCTGTGTCATTGGTGCCCAGCGCGAGGACCCAGCAGCCCCGGTAACCGCCGCGCACGAGGCGCTGAGCGATCGTGTAAGCATTCGGCTCGCCCCGTATCGTCTCCACGATCGAGGTGCCGCCGTAGACCTCGAACTGAGTCCTGCCCACGCCGACCGCGGCGTACTGCGCTCTGATGCGCAGCGCCGGATCAGGCAGGTACGCGGCCGATACCAGCCCGTCCGAGGTGGAGTCGCCGAAGTGCACGACCGAACGGCAGGACGTTGTCAGCATTGGCGGCGGCGCAGGCTGCGGCTTAGCGGCGGCGGCAACGTGCGCACTGGCAGGTTCGGAAGCCGCCGGGCCGGCCTGGACCGACGATCGGCGCGGTCAACGATGCGGCATCCTGCCCGGCTGAGGCCGCCGGTATTACGCCGGTCAGTGCGGCGGTCGTCATCACCAGGACGCCGGACACGGCGGCAACCGCGGCCCAGCCGCGGCGGCGCGGCCGCATGCCAGGCGCCGGCCCGGAGCTGACTACGCCAGCGCCCGATCGCGCCATGCCTGATCGGCTCCTCGATGTACCGCCAGGACAAGGCGGCAAGCACGACGCTCGCGGCTACCTGGACGGAGCCCCGGGCCAGGCTGTCTGCGGTGCCGGCCGGCGTGGTCAGCACAATGATCGGGAAGTGCCACAGGTAAATGCCATAGGACCGCACCCCCAGCCACCGGAGCGGGCTCCAGCCCAGGACCCGGCCAAGCCGGCTGGCAGGCGACACGACGGCGAGCACAACAGCCGCGGTCGCCACCGATAGCAGCACCATGCCGCCGCGGTACAGCGACGGTGAGTACTGGCTGGTGCGCCAGACCAGCAGCGCGATGACGACCAGGCCTGCCGCGCCGGCGCCGTCGAGGATGAGCCTGGCCCGCCGCGCAGGGCGAGCCGGCATCGTCCGGCTCGGCTGGGCGAATGCCAGGGCTGCCCCGATCAGCAACGCGAATGCCCGCGCGTCGGTGCCGTCGTAGACCCGCGTCGGATCGTATCCGGGGTGGTACAGCAGCGCCATCAGGGCCGCCGATGCCGCGGCGAACAGCATCGTCGCCGTGGCGAGCCAGTAGCCACGCGAAGAGTCCGGCCGCTTGCGCACCAGGTACAGGCCGAGCAGCACGAGCCACGGCCAGACCAGGTAGAACTGCTCCTCCACGGCGAGCGACCAGAGATGGCCGAGCGGCGACGGAGGCCCGAACCTGGCGAAGTACGAGGAGTTCTGAGCGATCAGCCACCAGTTGCTCACGTACCCGGCCGCCGCGGCCATCGCGCCGCGTAAGGCTGGCAGCTGGGCTCGCTGGAGCAGCGCTACCCAGCCGCCACGACGGCCAGCATGACGAATAAGGCCGGCAGGAGCCGGCGCGCGCGGCGCTGCCAGAAACTGATCATCTGCAGGCGGCCCGTCGCAGCCTGCTGGGCGAGCAGCAGGTCGGTGATGAGGTAGCCGCTGAGGGTGAAGAAGATGCCGACGCCGAGCAGGCCGCCCTGAGCCCAGCCGAGGTTCACGTGGTAGGCGACGACGGCAAGAACAGCGAGCGCACGAAGCCCGTCCAGGCCGGGAACGTAACGCAGGCCGCTTCCGGCAGGCTTCGGCATGACTCCTCAGGCGAATAGGCGCTGAACCGCGCAGCAACTTACCGCTACGCCACGGCGGTGTCACGGAAAGTGCTCAAACGCCGGTCGTGTCGATGCCTACCTCACCGCAAGGTAAATGATGACCGCGACTACCACCACGAACGCAGCGACGAGCGGCGCCAGCCGCTTATAGACCGCGCGGCCGGCCACGCTCATCAGGTCCAGCGCCTCGGGGCCGGGGCCCGCGGCGAGCAGGCCGACTGACGCCGCGTTATCAGCGCCGGGCTGGCTGGCAGGCCCCTGGAGCGACTCCGGCGCGGATGCTTGCGGCCAGTCGGGCTCGGCGGCGACCGCCGGGCCCGACTCGCTGCCGAGCTTGCCCTCCAGGCACTCGACAAACTGGCCGAGCAGCTTGGCGGAAACTTCTTTGATCATCCCGCTGCCGAACTGGGCGATGCGGCCGGCGATCGTCAGGTCGGTGCTGACCATGACGATGGTGCTCGCGCCGTCGGGCCGCAGTTGCGCCGAGATGACCGCTGTCGCGTTGCCCTGTCCGCGCGAGTCACGGCCGCGAGCGTCGATGACGGCACGGTAGTTCGCGTCGTCCTGGTGGCTGAACCGTGCCGTGCCGGCGTATTCCGCCGAGACCGGACCAACCTTGATCTTCACCTTGCCGGTGTAGACGCCGTCGTTGACGCCAGTCAACTGCGCGCCTGGCATGCACGGTGCGATCAGCACCAGGTTGGTCAGAATCGCCCAGGCCTGCTCGACGGGAACGCCGACGGTGAATTCGTTGTCCAGCTTCATGAAGGCTGATCCTGCTAGATCCGGTCTGCGATTGTCGAGGACGAGCTTTCGCAGCGACAGCGACTCAGGGCCGGCCAGTGTCGCCGCGCATCCGCCAGATCGCCCCGCCCGCGAAGATGATCAGCCAGGCAAGAACGTTGACGACCCAGGTCCAGTCCACGCCATTGCCGAGCAGCGGCGTATGCACGAGCTGGTTGAGACCGTACAGCGGTGTCCACTTGGCGACGTCCTGGACGCCCGAGGCGAACTGGCTGATAGGGATGAACAGGCCGCCGGCAAAGGACAGCAGCGCCAGGATCAGCCCGAGCAGCTGCAAGACGTTCTCGGCTGGCAACAGGTAACCGAGAAACAGGCCGAACGCCGCGAACAACAGCGAGCCGATCCAGACGCTTATCCCCGTGACGAACCATAGGTAGGTCGGCATCGACGCATGATTCGTGATAGCGCCGACGATG
The DNA here is from genome assembly GCA_963834665.1 of uncultured Actinomycetota bacterium. GTDB lineage: Bacteria > Actinomycetota > Actinomycetes > Streptosporangiales > Streptosporangiaceae > JAJYUU01. The sequence goes on along the minus strand of CAWICK010000013.1, from coordinate 33,639 downwards.
TAGACCGCCGCGATGGAGCATGCCCCCAGGACCAGCGCGGTCAAGACCTTGATGACGACGTAGGCGACCGGCGATAGCGGGGTCAGTCGCAGCTGCCTGCTCCACCCCTGCGCCCGCTCCATCGAGACCATCGCGCCGCCGAACGAGGTCGCGATGACCGCGCCGTAAAGAGCCAGACTGACCATCACGGATGCTGACACGTTTCCGTGGCCTTGCCGCAAGCTGTCGTACGCCCTATTCAGGCCGAACAGCAGGAAGAAGATGACCGGGGCAACGATCGAGATGATGACGGTGCGCCGGTTCCGGGTCAGCCGTCGAACCTCGATCCTCAGCGCGGTCAGGTTGAAACCGCCAAGCGACGGTGCACGGCGCTGGCTGAAGTCGGGCGCGAGGGTGGTGCTCATTTGCTTGCTCCTGTGCTTACAGCGTCATCACTAGTCAGCGCGATGAACGCGTCCTCGATGCCGCGGGCGGTAATCTCCAGGTCCTTCGCTGCTGTCTGGGTCAGCAGGAATCGAGCGACGGCGTCGCTGTCGTTGGCATGAATGAGCACGGTCTCGCCGCGAATCTCAGCCGAGTCCGCGCCGGGAATCGCTGCCAGCGACGCGTCCGTTGCGTCGGCGAGGGTAGCCCGCACAGTCCGGCCGACCGTCATTGACTTGATCTCGGCGGCGGTGCCGTCGGCGACGATCTCGCCCTGCCGCAACAGCACGATCCGGTCGGCGTAGGCGTCTGCCTCCTCCAGGTAGTGCGTGGCGAACAGCACGGTCCGGCCCTGCTCGGCGTCCTTGCGGATGGCGGACCAGAAGTTCCGCCTGCCCTCGACGTCCATTCCGGCAGTTGGCTCATCGAGCACGACAAGTTCCGGATCGGACAGCAGCGCAAGGGCGAACCGCAGCCGCTGCTGCTCACCCCCTGAGCACTTTCCGACCCGGCGGTCGGCAATGTCGGTGATGCCGGCCCCGGCAAGTACCTCGCTGGTTGGCTGGCTATGCGCGAACAGGCTCGCTGTGTACTCGACTGTTTCGCGCACCGTCAGGTCCTTGAGCAGGCCGCCGGTCTGCATAACGGCCGAGACAAGGCCGTAGGTAATAGCCTTCCGCGGCTGCATCCCGAACACCGTTACGTGGCCCGCGCTGGGCTGTGACAGCCCGAGGATGATGTCGATCGTCGAAGTCTTGCCAGCGCCGTTGGGGCCCAGGATCGCGACGATCTCGCCGGACGTCACGCGCAAGTCGACACCCCTGACCGCATGGACGTGCCCGAAGTTCTTGTGAATACCGGTCAAATCAACAGCCACTGGCGCGGCGTCATCGCCCGGCCCGTTGTCGGATTCCGCTCTCGTTATCGTCATGGGCCTAGTGTGCCGTCTGGAAGCGAGCGAGGCACGATCGGCGAGTCCTATCGGGGCGCTGCCGGTGCGCCGCCGAGGCAGCGGGCAAAGTCCGGCGGGATGACGACGTCGTCACGAGTCAGTTCGTGCGCGGCGGACCTGCCAAGGCCGAGCAGGGCAGAGTCGACCCCGTTCCGCAAAATATCCAGCACGTTCTCGACCCCGGCCTGCCCGCCGGCGGCCAGCCCCCACAGGTAAGCCCGCCCGATCATCACCGCGCGGGCGCCGAGTGCCAGCGCCTTGACTACGTCGCTGCCGCGCCTGACCCCGCCATCAAGCAGCACCTCGATCTGGCCGCCGACGGCGTCCGCGACCGCAGGCAGCGCGCGGATCGTGGCCGGCGTGCCGTCCAGGTTGTTGCCGCCATGGTTGGAGACCGAGATCGCGGTCACGCCGACATCGACAGCGCGGCGGGCGTCGTCGACTCTGGTCACGCCCTTGAGAAGGAACGGGGCCTGCCACTGCTCGCGGAGCCACGCCACGTCCTCCCAGCTTGGCGGCGGCGTTTGCATCCACTCTCCGTACGCGCCGAAGAAGGTGGGCGGCTGGCCACCTGGGACGGCCATGTTCGGCACCGTCAGGTCAGGCAGCTTGCCGGTACGGGCATAAGCGGCCAGCCAGCGCGGCCGGACCATCGTCTCGGGGGCATGCTGCAGCATCGTCCGCAAGTCCAGACGCTCGGGGATCTTCGGGCTGCCCCAGTCCCGGGAATGCGAAAACGTCCAGTCCAAGGTCAGAATCAGGCCGACCGCCCCGGCTGCCCTGGCCCGTTCCATCCTGGCCAGGATCTGGTCCCGGCTGCCGCACCAGTAAATCTGGAAGAAGGTCTGCGGGTTGGCGGCGACGACTTCCTCGACCGGTTTGCTGGCGAACGAGCTCAGCCCGATCGCGGTGCCCCGGGCAGCCGCGGCGCGCGCTACCGCGACCTCGCCGTCGGGGTGCACTGCCTGCACACCGGTCGGCGAGATGATCACTGGCAGCGACACCGGCTGGCCGAGCACCGTGGTGGCCAGGTCACGCTGCGCGGCAAGCCCCGCGACGTGCGGCGCGAAGCCGAGCTCGGTGAAGGCCTTGACGTTGTCCGCCAGCGTCTGGCCGCGTTCCGAGCCAGCCAGTAGTGCCCCGTAGACGGACTTGGGCAAGTGCTTGCGCGCCCGGCCCTGCGCCTCGGCCACCGATTCGAACCAGGCAGTTGCCATTTAAGTGTCTCCTTCGGCTTGCTGGCCTGCGATGCGCACGGGCCGGCGGCTGATGACCGGCGTCACCGGGACGAGGGTGCGCTCGCGCATGCAACCGGTCCAGACGCCTGCGCCGTAGCAGATGTCATCGGCGACGTGACCGGCCGTGAACCGGACGAGGTCGAGCGGCGGGCGTCGCTGTTTGTAGGCGGTCAGGGCCGGGCCAAGCAGCAGGGACGCAGCGGCAGCCCGGCGCCCCCAGCGACGCGACGCGACCTTGCCGCCGGGAACCGCGAGTGCGGCCGCCAGGGCCGGCGCGCCGAACTGGGTAGCGTAACGGCCGATGCCGAGCCAGGTCTGGTGCACCGCTGTGAGCGTCGCCGGCAGCGCCCCGTCCGCGGGCACGCCGGCCCGGCGCACCGCCCGGGTCAGGTTCAGCCAGGACGCCGTCAGGCAGGCGGCCGCGACCGCCGGCCGGCGGGCGAGCAGCGCCGCCACTGTGGCCGCCGGCCAGGGCTGGAGTACCAGCGGAGCCATCTTGGCCGGGTGCCGGCGCGCGAGCGGGGCCGCCGAAGTGCCGTACCGGAACCGGCGGCCGAGCAGCACGCGCCAGCCGTCCGGGCTCTGGTGCGGTACCTGGACCGATGGCTCGTAGCGGATGCGCCAGCCCGCCTCGTGCAGCCGCCAGATCAGGTCGACGTCCTCGCCGTAGCGCAGGCCGGGATCGAAGAACTCCTCATCGCCGCCGGAGGCGAGGAGCCGGCCGGGAGGCCGGCCACCTCGGCCAGCTCGGCCAGCTCGGCCAAGGCGGCACGCCGGACCAGCAACGCGGCGGTCGGCACGTAGGCAACCCGGCTCGACGGCATTACCCTGGCCGGCTGCTCGCCCAGGTCAAGGCTCCCGCGGACCTGGTCGTACCTGGCGGCCGATGACAAGGCGGGCGCGGGCCGCTGACCGGCAACGGCGGCGATAATGCGCGGCGCCACTGCGGCGACTAGCGGGTCATCCAGGTGCGGGGCCAGCTCCCTGATCCAGCCAGGCGACGGCACGCAGTCGCTGTCGAGGAACGCCACCAGCTCGGTGCGGATGCCTGCCAGCCCGGAGTTCCTGGCCGCGGACGGCCCGCCGGTGAGGGAGCGGCGGCGAAGCAAGGCGCCATGACGAGCCGCGACCGCCGCGATCGCAGCGGGATCCGCCGAGCCGTCATCGACGACCGTGACCGGATACCGGTTACCGGCAGCACGCAGGCAGCAGTCCAGCATCGCGGCCCGGTCGCGCACCGGAACGATGACGGTAACGTCGAGATCTTCCTGAGCTGACCGGCCAGCGGGCGGCACCGGGTGCGCGAGGCCGGCGTCGGTGAGCCTGCGCGCGAGCACGCCGGACGCACCGGATTCGACTGGGCGGTCGCGCAGGTCAGCCAGCGCGGCCTGGCCAGCCGGGGTCAGCCGCAGCACCCTGGCGGGCGATCCGCCGAACAGGGCACCGTCGCTGAGCTGTTTGGTGAACCGGTCCAGCTCGATGCGGAATCCACGCGGCAGCGGCGGCGTGGTCATCGCGCGAGCCGCTGTCATAGGGCCAGTCCGCCGTCAACGGGCACCACGGCGCCGGTCATGCCGCTGCTGCCAGGCCCGGCCAGGAAGGCGAGCACGGCGGCGACCTCGGCCGGGTCGAGCAGCCGCCCGGCCGGCTGAGTGCCCGCGAACTCGCTGGCGCCGGTCAGCTCGTACAGGCGGGCGCTCTCGTCCAGCATCGCGGTAGCCGTCGAACCGGGGCTGACGGCATTCGCCGTCACTCCGCTGCGGCCAAGCTCAACCGCGAGTGCGCGGATGAGCCCGGCGACCCCCGCCTTGGCCGCGCAGTACGCCGCGAGCATCGGCAGCCCGCGGGTCGCGGCTGCTGATGCGACCGCGAGGAAACGGCCGCTACGCGGCTCCGGCCGGCGCAACAGGGCGGGCACCGTGGCACGGGCCAGGTTCAGGATGCCGCCAAGGTCGACATCAAGCACTGCCTGCTCCTGCTCCGTTGGCACGTCCCACTGCGGCCGTCCCCCGGCTATGACGCCGGCGCAGCCGATCGCGGCGTCCAGGCCGCCCCAGCGTGATTCCGCCTCGGCGACTGCGGCCTCAAGCGCCGCGGCTGAGCGAACATCAGCAGCGAAGGCGGCGACCCGGCCGACGTCGCCTGCGATCCCCGCTGCCCCGGTCACGACTGCGGCCAGGTCGGCCTCGCTGGCCAGGGTGTAGGGCACCTTGACCTGGTCTGCGCCGGCCAGGTCGACGGCGAGCACCGACCAGCCGTCGGCTGCCAGCAGCCGGACCGTTGCGGCGCCGATGCCGCGTGCCGCTCCGGTGACCAGCGCGACCCGGCCGGTTGAGTTCATCTGCCGGTTGCGTTCATCTACGGCGCGGCTGGGTCAGCGAAACCAGCTAGCGGGCTCTGATCGCACGCGCGGTCCGGCACCGTCCGGCCTGCCGGACGCGGGCCAGCCGCGGGAGAACCGGCCGGCCGCGGACCTGCCGGGCGCGGGCCGATAGAGATCGGTACCGGTACCCGGCTCCGGTGTGAGTGATCGCCGGACGGCCGCGGCGCACTGGCCTTGTCCGCTGTCGCGAGCGCGGTCTCGCCGTGGCCCCGGACGCACTCCGGATCGGGCCCGTCGAGCGGCAGTCCGGTGAAGAACTTCGCCGCCATGCACCCGCCCTGGCAGGCGTCATAAGCCGAGCAGGAGGTACACGCACCGCCTGATTGCGGCACCCGCAGGCTGGTGAACAGCTCGGAGTGGCGCCACACGTCAGCAAACCCGCCCGTGCTGCGCACGTTGCCCGCCAGGAACGCGTCATGGATGGCGAATGGGCATGCGTACACGTCGCCGACCGGGTCGATCAGGCAGACCACCCGGCCCGCGCCGCACAAGTTCAGGCCCGGTAGCTCCTGGCCGAAGCCCGCCAGGTGGAAGAACGAGTCGCCGGTCAGCACGTTCTCGCCATGCGCGAGCAGCCAGTGATAGAGCTCGCGCTGCTGGGCGGCGGTGGGATGCAGCTGGTCCCAGACGTCGGCCCCTCGGCCGGATGGCCGCAGCCGGGTGATGCGCAGCTGCGCCCCGAACCGGTCAGCCAGGGCCTTGAAATCGTCGAGCTGCGCGACGTTATGCCGGGTCATGACCACGGAGATCTTGAAGCCCGCGAACCCGGCGTTTGCCAGGTTCTGCATAGCCCGCAGTGCCATCGCGTACGAGCGTTCGCCGCGGACCGCGTCGTTCACCTCGGCGGTCGCGCCATCCAGGGAAATCTGCACGTCGATGTAATCGCTGCCGGCCAGCCGCCTGGCGATCTCCGGCGTGATCCGCAGGCCGTTGGTGGAGAACTTGACGCCGACGTGGTGGGCGGTGGCGTAGTCGACGAGCTCCCAGAAGTCCGGGCGCACGGTGGGCTCACCACCGCCGATGTTGACGTAGAACACCTGCATGCGCTCGAGCTCGTCGATGACGCGCTTGCACTCAGCGGTGCTGAGCTCGGCCGGGTCACGCCGGCCCGAGCTGGACAGGCAGTGCACGCACGCCAGATTGCAGGCGTAGGTCAGTTCCCAGGTCAGGCAGATCGGCGCGTCGAGGCCGTAGCGGAATTCCTCCACCAGCGAGCCTGCGCGCGCCGCCGGGACGGCAGTCATGGTCATCAGGCTGTCCTAGCGCAGATCATTGAGCCGGCCGCCAGGATCTCGAGCGCCCTGGTGTACGCCGGCAGGTCAGCCGACTCGACGCCGGCGGCGGTGCAGGCGGCCCGGGCGCTCGGCTGGCTATCCAGGGACTGTACGACAATCAGCAGGGCCGGGCTCTTCAGGAAAGACAGCCGGCGGGTACCGAAGTGGTAGAGCAGTGCGCCGAAGCGCTCGGGCCGGACTGAGACCTGCGGATGCAGGCGCCACGCACCGTCAAGGTCAAACATCGCGCCTTGGCGCACGCGCGCGTCATCGGCTGGTGCCGCCTGAAGCGCCGCGGTGCTCCCGTTAGTAGACACCGCACATGCCGTCGATGGAGATCTCCTCGACCAGGAGGTCGGCGGCGATTACCTGGTCGGGCTGAATGTCCACGGCCTCGGGGGCCTCGGACAGGTGGTCAGCCTCGGGAAGCTGGTCAGCGGGCGGGTCAAGCAGTTCGGTGGCGCTGTCGGCCATGTCACGCTCCCTAGTTTCGGCACACTGTGACGAATAGCGAGTACATTAATCGTCACCCGGTGACGTAATCAAGGCCGGCGGGGCAAAATCGGGGCATGAGAGCAGCTGACCAGGCGCTAGGCGCAGACCACGCTACGGTCGCAGGACGCAGAGGGCGGCCGCCCGGGACCAGCGCGCGCCAGCTTGAGCTGATCTCGCTCCGGCTTTTCACCGAGGCCGGCTTCGAGGAGACGACCGTCGAGCAGATCGCGGCTACCGCAGGGGTGAGCCGGCGGACCTTCTTCCGATACTTCGATTCGAAGGCGGACGTGCTCTGGCATGCGTTCGACGGCGAGGTCAGGGCGTTGCGTGCGGCGTTTGCCGCGGTCGCGCCGACCGTGCCGCTCATGGACGCGATCCGGCAGGTGGTCATCGGCGTGAACCGCTACCGGGCCGAGGACGTGCCCGAACTCCGGACCAGGATGCACCTCGTCGGCTCGGTGCCAGCGCTGCAGGCGAGCGCCGCGCACCACTACGACGACTGGGAGCGCGCGGTCAGCGAATTCGCCGCCGTGCGGCTCGGGCAGGCTCCCACCGATCTGTATCCGCTCGCGATCGGCCGGGCGACGCTGGCAGTCTGCCGGTCCGCCTACGAGCAGTGGGCCGATCGCGCCGACGCCGACCTGACCGTTTACCTGGACCTGGCAATGCGCGCGCTGGCCGCCGGCTTCGACCCAGAGCAGCTGACACGATGGACATAGTTCTATCCCGGCCGTCCCCGCAGGATGCGGAGGAGTTCATCGCGGCCGCGCGTACCAGTGCCGCGATGCAGCAGCCGTGGGTTTCGGCGCCGGACACGCCGGAGCGCTTCGTCGCCTTCCTGAACAGGGCTGGCCGCGAGGAACAGGCCAGTTACCTGATCCGGCATCGCGATTGCGGCGGCCTAGTGGGATACGTGAATATCAACAACATCGTCCGCGGCGTGCTGCGATCCGGCTACCTCGGCTACGCCGGCTTCGCGTCGCATGCGAGGCGCGGCCTGATGACCGCCGGGCTCGCCGCCGTCATCAGCGATGCGTTCACCGGCCTGGGCTTGCACCGCCTGGAGGCAAATATCCAGCCGGACAACTCCCGGTCGCTGGCGCTGGTCCGGAAGCTGGGATTCCGGCGGGAAGGCTTGTCGCCCCGGTACCTGATGGTCGACGGGGACTGGCGCGACCACGAGCGCTGGGCCATTCTCGTAGAGGACTGGACCGGCACATGATCAAGTGGCCTTCGTATTACCGTCGTCACCACGTCCGCTCGACCCACCAGACGTTCCAGCCCGCTGCCCCTTTACGATCAGCGGAATGAGCACTGGCGCGACGACTTGAAGGCGGCCAAGCTATGACGAATCTGCCGCCGTCCGCTGATGCGCTGCTCGTGCACGCGGGCTCGCTGCGAAACCACGGCGAACCAGTGACCCAGCCGCCGGTGCTTGCGAGCATCTTCGCCTCCTGGGGCGAACCGCTCGCCGGGGATTACGGCCGCGGCGGCAATCCGAGCTGGACCGTTCTTGAGCAGGCCCTCGGCTCGATCGAGGAGGCCGAAGCCGTCCTGTTCGGCTCGGGCCAGGCTGCATCGATGGCGCTGATGCTCGCGCTGGCGAACGGCCGGGAGCGGATCTTGCTACCGCGTGACGGTTACTACAACGCGCGGGTACTCGCCGAGAAGCTGCGGCCGCAGGGCGCCGAAGCAGTTCTGGTCGATCTTCAGGATCACGACAACGTGCGGCGCGAGCTTTCGGCGGCCCGCAGCGTGCTGTGGGCAGAGACGCCGACAAACCCGCTATTGCGGATCGCCGACCTGGCCGCACTCGGCCGCCTGGCCGCGGCGGCGGGGGCTCCGATGATCGTCGACAACACAGTGGCCACCGGCCTGCTCCAGCAGCCGCTGGAACTCGGCGCCATCGCGTCCCTGTGCTCGCTGACCAAGGCAGCGTCCGGTCACTCCGACCTGATCCTGGGCGCGGTCATGACTCGCGACCCGGCGCTGGCAGGTCAGTTGCGGGAGTGGCGCACACTCGGGGGCGGCATTGCCGGGCCGATGGAGAGCTGGCTGGCGCTGCGCGGCCTGAAGACGCTCCCGCTGCGGATCGAGCGCCAGTCGGCCAGCGCGCTACTCCTGGCACTGCACCTCGCCGCCCACCCGCGGGTGCGCGCCGTCCACTACCCGGGCCTTAGCGAGGACACTCTCGACGTCGCGCGAGCGCAGATGCCACGCGGGTTCGGGCCGCTGCTCTCATTCGAGCTCGACGGCACGGGAGCTAACGCCGACGCGGTCGTCACGGCGGCCCGGCTGATCACACCAGCTACCAGCTTCGGCGGGGTCGAGTCGAGCTGGGAACGGCGCGGCCGCTGGCAAGGCGAGACGGCGCCCGAATCACTGATCCGGTTGTCGGTCGGCATTGAGCCCGTCGCCGACCTGGTCGCGGATCTCGATCAGGCGCTGGCGCAGGCCGGGTGAGCCGCGCTAGCCGGAAAGGTGCCGGGCAGGGTTCGCGATCCGGCACGATGGCGGCGTGACCGACTACACGGGGTTCGCCGGGTTCTACGACCGCATCATGGGCGATCGCACGGATGAGATCGCGAGGGTTCAGGCATATATCAGCAGGCATCTCCCGCACGCCCGCTCGCTGCTCGAACTTGGCTGCGGCACCGGCGCCCTGCTGACGGGCTTCGCTCCTGGCCTCGCGGTCACCGGGATAGACCGCTCGCCGGAGATGCTGGCACGGGCTGCGGAGTCGGTGCCAGCGGCCACGCTGATGCAGGCGGACATGACCGACTTCCGCCTCGACGCCCGGTTCGACGTGATGATCTGCATGTTCGACACGCTGAACCACGTGCCGTCATTCGACGGCTGGCTGTCGCTGTTCAGCCGCGTGCACGAGCACTTGGCCGACTGCGGGCTCTTCATCTTCGACGTGAACACGGCCGGCCTTCGCCGCCTCGACGGCGCGGCGCCGTACGTTGATGAATTTGACGGGAACCTAGTGGTCATGACAGTGCGGTCGGCGGAAGCCGGACTGTCGCTGTGGGAAACCCGGATTTTCGAACACCAGCAGGGCGACATGTACAGGCTGCACCATGAGCGGATCTACGAGCTCGGCGTGCCGCTCGGCCGGATTCACGCCGCGCTCGCAGACAGATTTGAGCTGCTCGAGCAGGCGAGCCTTGACGGCAGCCCGGTCAGTGATGAATCAGACCGCGTGTTCTTCGCCTACCGCCGCCGCGCCGGGGTTGCCTGATCAGCAGTTGCCCTGGCCGCGCTCCATGGCCTTAGTCAGCTTGACGATCAGCGCGGAGAACTGCTCCCGCTCGCTCGCAGACAGAGATGCGAACAACTCCGCCATCGCGTCCAGGCGGGGCTCGAGCGCCTGCCCGGCCGCCCGTCTGCCAGTGTCGGACAGCTCGATCAGCGTGGCTCGCCGGTCGGTGGGATGTGCCCGCCGGACGACCAGTTGCGCCTCCTCGAGCGCGTCCACAAGCGCCGTCATGTTGCGCGGCGTCGCGCCGAGTTGCTCACCGAGGTCGCGCATGATGGCGGGCCCGCCGCAGTGCAAGGCCTGCAGCAAGCGGAGGCGCGAGTAGCTGAGGCCGTCGCAGGTTCGGCCCTCCATCCAGCGGACGAAGTTGGTCGCGAACCGGGCCGTCAGGCCGACCAGCGACCGCCGGCTTTCGGCATCTTGACTCCGGCCGTCGCTGGCCCCGGCTAGGCCGACTGCGTGCTCAGGCGCCGCGGCGGCCGGGCTATACCCGGCGTCCGCGTATGGCTGCATCCGCTGGTCAGGCTGCTCCGGCACCACGCGTCCAGCGTACCTAGGTGATTCGGTTGACACTATTATTTCGCCCGGTACTATTTCCTCAGTGATGGTTCAAGTTTAAACTATATCTCACTGGAATCGAGGCCAACAGCGATGACGACTGCGAACAGTAACCAGGCCGGCGAGACCGCCGCCACTGACGAGAGCCCGGCAGGCTGGCAGCTTGACCCGAGTGGCTCATCCGTCACGATCAAGCACAAGACCATCTGGGGACTTATGACGGTACGCGGATCATTCGGGGAGGTCAGCGGGTCCGGTGAGATCCTGCCCGATGGCTCAGGCCGCGGTCGGCTGGAGATCGGGGCCACCTCGCTCGAGACCAAGAACCGCAAGCGGGACGAGCACCTGCGGTCCGCGGACTTCTTCAACGCCAGCGAGCATCCGCTGATCGTCGTCGACCTCAGCCGAATCGTCCGGCAAGGGGATAGCGCCACGGCCGAGGGAACCCTCACCGTGGCCGGCCGAACGCGGCCGCTGGCCCTGACCGCCCGGGTTACCGAGAGTTCTGACGGCGCCATCGCCCTTGCCGCAGACACTGAGATCAACCGCGCTGACTTCGGCATGAACTGGAATCAGCTCGGCATGATCAAGGGGAACGCGCAGGTCAGTGTCGTAGCCCGGTTCGTCAGGTAACGGCGGCAAGATACGCACCCGAAGCGTTTGACGACAAGGAACCAGATGAAGCTTCAGGTCATAGTCGGCAGCACCAGGCCCACGCGGGCCGCCGACAAGGTCATTCCGTGGGTGCTGAGCCGCGCCACCGTGCATGAGGCGTTCGAGACCGAGCTGATAGATCTGCGGGACTGGCCGCTGCCGATGTTCGGCGAGCACCTGGGCAGCATCGGTGACCCTAGCGACCCGTCGTACTCGGACGAAATCGTGCGCCGGTGGAATCGCAAGATCGCCGAGGCCGACGCCTACCTGATCGTCACGCCGGAATACAACCACAGCATTCCCGGCGAGCTGAAGAATGCCATCGACAGCGTCTTCGTCTCGTTCGCGTTCCGGAACAAGCCGCTCGCGATGGTCGGCTACAGCGGGGGGATCGGCGGCGGCATCCGGGCGATCGAGCATCTCGCCCAGGTTGCGGTGGAAGTCGAGGCAGTGCCGTTGCGCAGCACAGTGATCCTGCCGTTCGTGGACAAGGGCTTCACCGACGACGGCGAGCCTGCGGACCCGGCAACCGAGGTCAGCATGCAGATCCTGCTTGACGACCTCGCCTGGTGGGCCGCTGCCCTGCATAATGCCAGGGCAGCGGGCGAGCTGGTGCCCGGCAAGATCCGGGCCCGGATGGCGGTGGCATCGGCCGGCTAGCCGCCCTGGCGGAAGGTTCGCCGGTAAGCGTTCGGCGTAGTCGCCCGCCTGGCGCGGAAATGATGGCGGAACGTGGCCGCGTTACCGAACCCGGCCCGTTCGGCAATCGCGTCGACCGTGTCGCCGGTTTCCTCGAGCAGTTGCTGCGCGAGCAGTATCCGCTGGCCCGTCAGCCAGCGCTGCGGCGTCGTGCCGGTCTCCTGGACGAAACGCCGCGCGAATGTCCGCGGTGACATGGCGGCGAGGCTGGCCAGTTCATCCACAGTGACGAGCCGGTCGAGGTTGCGCAGCATCCACTCGATGACTTCACCCAGGGTGTCGCAGTCAGCCTCGGCGACCGGCCGGTCCACGTACTGGGCCTGCCCGCCGTCGCGGTGCGGCGGTACGACCATGCGGCGCGCGATCGCGTTGGCTACCGCGCTGCCCTGCTCCTTGCGGACAAGGTAGAGGCAGGCATCGATGCCGGCTGCCGTGCCCGCGCTGGTGAGGACCGGGTCATCATCGACGTACAGGACTGACGGATCCACCTTCGCGGCCGGGTACATGCGGGCGAGCCGGTCGGCATGGCGCCAGTGGGTTGTGCAGCTGCGGCCGTCGAGCAGGCCCGCCGCGCCGAGCACGAAAGCACCGGTGCACACGCTGAGTACCCGGGCGCCTCGCCCGATCGCCCGCCGGAGGGCATCCAGCAGCGGGACGGGCCAGTCATCGCGGCCGCAGCGATCGTCGCCGCTCGCGGGCACCACGATCAGGTCGGCGACCTCAAGCCGGTCGATGGCGAACGCCGTGTCCAGGCTGAAACCAGCCGCGGTACGCAGCGGACCCAGCTCGCCTGCCACGACCGCGAAGTCGTAGCCAGGCAGGCCATCAGCGGTCCGGTCGGTACCGAACACTTCGCAGACCACGCCGAGCTCGAACGGAGTGAATCCGTCAAGCACGACGGCCGCAACGTTCTCCAGCACGACATCATCATGCCACAAATATGGCAGGATCTTAAGGTCAACTGTCTTTGCTGCCACTTTCGCCAGCAGTTACCAGAGGCGATCCTGAAGACATGAAGCACGCCGATCAGCGCACGGTCACCTTCATCCGCGGGCTACTACGCCGGATTAGGAGCATCCTTGCCGAGTGCGCGGACGCCCAGCGCAGGATGACCGAGCTCAGGCTCTCACCGGACCGTTACGTACTCCGGCCCGCTAAGGCGCCGGACACCTACGAGGAGTTCCTGTTCCGCACGTCCGGTCCGCTCCGGCACGAGCCACCCGCGCGCAAGCGGGTCGCAAGCAGCTAGGCGAAGTCGCCGAACTCGCGCAGCAACGCGGCCTTGGACCTGGCCCCGATCACCTGGTTGACGACCGTGCCGCCGGCGAACACGGCCACGGTCGGGACATGCAGGACGCCGAACTTCTGGGTGGTAACGGGGTTCTCGTCCACGTTGATCTTGACGAAATCGACCCGGCCGGCTTGATCGACGACGATGGAGTCCAGGATCGGCGCCACCATCCGGCACGGGCCGCACCACTCCGCCCAGTATTCGACGATGACCGGCCGGGGGTTGGTCAGCACCTCGGTCTCGAAGCTGGCGTCGGTCACGACGCGCGCGTTACTCACCGTGTCTCGCTCCGTTCCATCACGAATAGTGTCGCGCAGTCGTCGCCGTTCCCCTGTTCGCAGACGTGCACGAGCCGGCGAAGCCGGCAGCGCAGCTGCGTCAGCTCCCTGACCTGGTCATCGATGGCAGCAATCTTCGCGCCGGCCGCCCGCGCGATCTCGCCGGTGGACTGCGCCGCGGCCGGCCCGAGCAGCTCCGCGATCTCGGTCAGCGTGAAGCCCAGCTGCCTGGCCCGCCGGATGAAGACCAGCCTGGCCCGGTCGGCCTCGGAGTACTCCCGGTAGCTCCCGTCGCGCCGCTCTGGCTCGGACAACAGGCCACGCCGCTGGTAGAAGCGCACCGTCTCGACGCCGACGCCCTCTGCGGCCGCGAGCTTCCCGATCGTCATCCCGCCCATGCTTGCACCGTACCGGCCGTACTCAGGTACGGAGTCAAGCTGCCCGGCCTAGCTGAGCGGCGGCGCCGTGAACCCGCGGCCTGCGGCGGCGTCCAGCACCTCGGCGATCCGCAGCAGCCGGAGGTCTGACAGGAACGGCCCTATTACCTGAACGCCGATGGGCAGTCCCGCCTGGCCGGGACCGGCCGGCAGCGTAACCACGGGAAGCAGCGCCGAGCCGATGGCGCAGCACCATGCCGCCGCTATGAAGTACGGAACGGCGACGCCGTCAACGTCGAGCAGCCGCTCGGCAATCGGCCGGTCGGTGTCGTGCGGGAACGCCGCTGTCGGCATCACCGGTGCGAGCACTGCGTCATAACGGCCGAAGAAGTCAGCCCAGGCCGCACGCTGGCGCTGGCGGATCTCGGTAGCTCGCGTCACTGTCCGGTACCGGCTGGCCATCGCGCGCAAGGCGACGGTCGCTGGATCGTCCCCCGGCACGTTCTCCAGCTCGGCGAAAGCGGCGAACTCCGTCTCCGGCAGGCCGACTCCGATGATCGGCATGGTGATGTCCTGCCAGGTCTTGAATCCTTCTGCGAGCGGCACCGGCAAGGGAACGGGGTCGACCTGCACGCCGGCAGCGGTCAGCTGGCTCGCGAACCGGTCCAGACAGCCGCGGACATCCGCGGACGACGGCAGCTCGCCGCCGTCGGCGAAGACCGTGGCGATGCGCAGTTCAGCCGGCCCGCTGATCGGCGGACCTTCGTCGAGTTCGAGACGCCAGCCGGCCGCGTCCTCCGGCACTGGGCCTGCTACCACCTTCAGCGCGGTTCGCAGGTCGGCCACGCTGCGGGCCAACGGGCCGGCCGACCCCGATGTCGACCGTTACGAGACTGCCGGGCGGGCCAGGGATATGGCCGCGAACCGGCACCACGCCCCAGGATGGCTTCAACCCGTAGATGCCGTTGTAGTGCGACGGGACGCGGATCGACCCGCCGATGTCGCTGCCAAGCTCGAGCGGGGTGAGGCCCGCTGCGACGGCTGCCGCCGCGCCGCCCGATGAACCGCCTGCCGTCCTGCTGGCGTCCCACGGATTGCCGGTCCGGCCGTAGACGTCGTTGTAGGTCTGCCAGTCCCCCGCGTACAGCGGCGTATTGGACTTGCCGAAGATGATCGCGCCCGCTTCCTTGAGGCGGCGGACCGCCAGCGCGTCGCCCGACGGCACGTACTGGGCAAGCTCAGGGGCGCCAGAGGTGGTAACGAGGCCCTCGGTTTCCCAGACGTCCTTGACCGTCATCGGCAACCCGTGCAGCGGGCCTGTCTGCTCGCCCCGCGCGGTTGCGTCGTCCGCGGCGGCGGCGGCTCCGCGAGCTCGCTCGATGTCCCACGCGACGATCGCGTTGAGGGCGGGGTTGAACTGCTCGGCTCTGGCCAGCAGGCGATCGAGGAGCTCGCGGCTGGACACCTCTCGCTGCCGAATCGCCCGGGTCAGGTCTGTCGCGGTCGCGGTAGTCAGGTCAAGGTCCATGCTGCGGACATTACCGGCTTACCGACATTCCGATTGACACTCCTCTCGCCTGGTTAATGACAAGAATGAGCCCGCGCACTTTCGCTCGGGCTTGCCCGCCACTCACAGAAGGAGTGCTATAGGCAACTCGTCCAGCCGCTTTCGCTGGCCGCCGCTCAGGCACCTGGAGAAGTGGCTAGCTCCTGCAATCGAGATGCCGGTAAGCCCCGAGCGCCCGCAAGATCCGCGGATGATAGCGCGCAAGGGAGGAAAGCTAACTCAGTCGGCATGTGATACTTATCACTTCATAGAAGACTTATTCTAGATTTTTTCTGACTCTTATCATTGCCTGGCCAGCGGATGTCCTGCTGCTTTCTGAATGCGGACGGTAGTGATGTAATGCGACAAATTCTCCGAAGGCCCGTGCTGTCCTTTGCCGTAGCCAGCGCGCTCGCGGCAGCAATGCTTGGGGCTGGCGCGACGCAGGAGGCTCTGGCTGCGTCGGGATCCCCGGCTCTGATGGCGGGCGCAGGGCAGTACGTTCCGCTGGCCCCGGTAACCGTTCTCAACACGCAGGATGGCACGGGCGGTGTCAGCGGACCGCTGGCATCCGGTGCAACGGCCACGGTTCCCGTGCTCGGTGTGGGCGCCGTTCCCACTAGCGGCGTCACGGATGTGTATGTCGTAGTGAGAGCGATTTCTCCGTCGGCGAGCGGCTGCATTAACGATTACGATCCTGATCTTGGTGACCCCGGCGTCTGCGCGCTGTCGTTCGATGAAGGACTCAGCAACAGCATCGCCGACGTCATTCAGGTAAGCACAGACGGTTACATGTCAGTGACGAACGAGAGTTCTGGCACGGTCAGCGTCACTGCCACAGTCTTCGGTTACTACCAAAGCAGCGACGCGGCCATTGCTGGCGACACGTACGTGCCGTTGACTGAGAAATCATTGGTAGACACTCGCTCGGGGCTTGGCGCCCCGCAAGCCCAGATCCCAGCCGGCGGGAGCCTGACGGCGCAGATAGGAGGGGCCGGCGGAGTCCCCTCCGACGCGGCTGGAGCAGCGCTTTCCATCGGTGCCGCGAATGCCAGCGCCGCAGGGTCCGTGTCCGCCTTCGCCACGGGCGGCCCGTCGAACAGCGCTGCCTTGCTCAGCTACACCCCGGGCGAGACTGTCCACGGCATGTACTTGGGCAGCGTGTCCGCCAGTGGGCAGCTGACCCTGGTCAATAACGGAACTACACCGATCGATCTCACGGTCGGCACCGAGGGATACTTGGTTAGCCCGTCAGCTGGCGAAGCCGGGCTCGCAATACATTGATGTACCCCAGGCCCGCATCGCAGACACAAGCCTCGGAATCGGTGTCACGCAAGCGCCGGTGCCTGCGAACGGCTCGATTACATTCGCGGTCCAGGGCGTCAACGGCGTGCCGCGCCGGGCGTGCCGACGACGCTGGACGCTGGCCAGCAGAACGGTGCGGCAACCATCACCTGGGCTCGGCCCCAGACCGACGGCGGAGCCGCGATCACCCGGTACACAATTGCCTTGTACAATTCCGATGGCAGTGTGAACCAGACCCTCACGGCCGCGCCGGACGCGACAATCGCAACCGCATCTGGACTCAGCGCCAACGGGACTTACTCGATCGGCATCACCGCGACTAATGCGGTCGGCACGAGCAGTGCCGCGACCAGCCCGGTGAACGCGATCCCTGCGGGCTTGACCGCCCCCGCGACGGCAAGTGTCGGCAGCACGGTCGCGATGACGGTTGATCCGGTGAGTGGAGATACCGCCTTTGTCAGCGGAACCGGCGACTCAGCGCAGTATTCCAGCGGGGGCACGTTGCAGTCTTCGAGCACGACCAACCTCACGGCCTCCGATGTCAGCGCGGGCAACGGGCTCGGAAACTACTCCTGCGTAAAAAATACTGATACTAAGGGCAGGGTGACCGCTCACGCTCCTTTCCATAACTCGGGCTCGGACAGTAACGCGATCTATGACTATGAGCACGAGGCGTATTCTGTCTCGAATGCTAGGCAGTTGATGAACGACAAGAACCACGCAAGATATTGGACTTTCCAGGAAATGATGTGCAGCACGGGGGGCGGCAATATAACTGACCCCGGAAATGGCTGGCACCTGTGGTTCAGTGGTACCGGCGTGACCCTTGATCAGAGCCATGAGTACGAACTCGGCAGGACCTGGTCCACTAGCATCAACGGCAGCGCTACGGCGCAGAGCAGCTTTTCCTTCAGCCTAGGGATCGGTCTTGCCACAATCGGGGCAAGCGTCAATGTTACAAGCGCCGGAGGAAACTACAAGGGAGACATCGGCGTAGACTCGACCCTGGACGTGCCCTCGGCCTGGAATTCCTGGAAGTACAACGAGGTAAATGGCTTCTGGATCTCGCCGCATACTTACTATTGGGACGGAACTGCGTCCTACGAAGGAACCACCTCTCAGGTGCTCTACGAGTGGCCCATGAACTCGAAGACGACGTTCCACGTATACACTCGATCGCAGCTAAACTACTTCTGCGCAGAGCTATCCTGCAGCAATGGCTAACCTAATAACCGGTTAAGCAGAGAGGACTCCGCGATGAAGTCCATGCGTCGTGGTGCGTGCCGCGCGATCGGCTCGCTGGCGATCTGCGGCGTGCTCGCCACAGGTGTCGCAGGATGCTCAGCTGATGCAATGGGCGCTTCCGCCGAGTCAACCCGAACGGCCGCCGCCGGGACCTCACCGCACGTCCCGGCGGCGCACGCCGCCGCGTTGCCATTGCCCAAGTCGGTGGCCATGAAGCTGCCTGCCGGGGTTTTCTATTTCCTGGCAGGCCCTACATCGGCGTCGTACAACTTGTGGGAGATATCCAGAACCGGCACGGAGGCGCAACTGACGCACAACAGCCGAAACTTCGGGATCTCGTCCTTCGGCGCGTCACAGGCCGGTGTCATTATGGCGGATTCGGCCAGCGGACTGGACAAACTCGCAACCCTCACTCCCAAGGGAGTGGACTTCCTGGAAAACGGGACTGGCAGCGCACCCGACATCAATCCAGCTGGGGAGATTACGTATGTCGTGCCTCCGCTGGGCAAGGACGATCCCTACTTCAAGGTTGAAGTGCGCAAGTCGTTTTCTTCTCGCGCTCGCGCGGTATTCACTCGCCGCACGTCGATAGGCGTCAGCGCATGGGGCCCCGGCGGCGCCCTGGCGATACTTGTCGGAAGCCATTATCCAGGCACGGCCGGGCCGACGCCGCAGCTGGTTGTGCTCTCCAGGGATGGAAAGGCCCGGACGGTAAAGACCTCCCTTGGCAAGCAGCTTGGCAACGTCATATGGGGCAGCAAAGCGCGCTGCCTGGCGGCAATCGGCTGGAATGGCGCGAGCACGATTGTCTACCCCGACGGACACGTAACCCACATGCCGCATGGTTGGATACCCCAGGCCTGGAACTCCAGCGGAACAGAACTCCTTGTTTGGGGACCAGGAACGCCCGGATACCTGGCCCTTTGGTCGCCTAAGCACCCAACTACGATCGTTAGGATTGGGGAACCGTCTGTACACACGCAGATTGGCCAATTTGTTTGGCTTTCAACAAGAGCGAAGCTCTAGTCGGCCAACGGTCGTGACGGCTGAGATGCGGGTCACCGGCGGTGCTCACCCACCCGGCTGGGAGCGAACACGGTATCCGTTGACCAACTGCTAATCGGCCGCGACTAGGCCAGGGCCGTCAAGCCTGCGGCTGAGAACTCGTCACTCACGTTAATGAGCCCGGCGCGCGCGAAACGGACCGCTCAGCACCGGCCGTGACGTTCCTTCGTGCACGGATTAGAGCAGCAGCAACATCGTGAGTCCTGGCACGAATGTGGTTTTGCCGACGTTGGTCCCGGTCCTATCGCACAGTCGCGCCTTGGCGGGCGAGCTGCGCCCACTCGGCGTAGTCGAGCTGATCCAAAGTGCTGGCGAGCCATGCGCGCGCCTGCGGGTCCAGCACAGCCGCCTGCAAGTCAGCGCGGTCCTTGCGCAGGTCGTGCCGGGCCTTATGCAGCAAGGCCAGCTCGGGTCGCAGGTAAGCAACGCCGTCAACGGTTTACAGGGCGCGCTCCTACGGGAGCCTGATGCTGGCGTCGCGCTTGAATCGTCACTCGTCACCGCTGCGGTCAAGCAGCACATCCAGTTGCGACGGGTGCTGGGCGTCCAGCCGGGCCCAGAGCTGCTCGCGGCTCTCGGTCAGCCCGAGTCCCGGCAGCAGCGGGCGCAGTGAACCTTCATGCGCCTCTCGGTTTCCCAGTCCGCCAGCACGCTCCTGAGCAGGTCCAGGTCGTCCATCCTGATCACCACGTCGGTGTCCGCGCACGGCCGGGCTGGCGCCGCTGCCCGGGCGCCCGGCCTCCGGCGATGTACCAACGGACGGCCGTCGGACCCAGGATCCGCGCGACTCCGTCCGGG
Organism: uncultured Actinomycetota bacterium; assembly: GCA_963834665.1. Lineage (GTDB taxonomy): Bacteria > Actinomycetota > Actinomycetes > Streptosporangiales > Streptosporangiaceae > JAJYUU01. The sequence goes on along the minus strand of CAWICK010000013.1, from coordinate 13,796 downwards.
CTGAGCGCGCCCAAACCCACTGCGGGCTCCGCCCCCCGTGCACCCCCCGAAACCCCCACTCGCTGCCGGCCGGGTGAAGGCTGCGCACCCGGCTAGTCTGCTACGGCTGCGGCGCTGGCGTTGCCCCGGACGCCGGCGCTTGTACCGCCGGAGGTGCGGATCCCGGGGCGACCTGGCCGTAGCTGGCCACCGGAGTGGCGGCATGGCCGTGCATGCCGACCGGGGTGCCGCCCGGCAGCCAGTGACCAGCGCTCGGCACCGTTGCGTCCGGCGAGATGATCATCCAGCCGCATAGCAAGACCATGATTGCCACGAAGGCGCAGAAGACCCAGAAGATCGCCGTAAGGCCAGCGTGAATGGTCAGGCCGACCCCGGCGGCCTGCGCAGGGGATACGCCGAACTGCGTGGGCGACACCGGCTCGCGGACAAGGATGAACGCGGAGATCATCTGGGCTGCCATCGGGACGGTCGCGCCGGCCACAAGTGCCGCGCCGAGGCGGACTGGGCGCCAGAAGGCAGCGACCGCCACTACCGCGACTAGCGCGACCATCACGGCCACGTTGCCTGCGATCACCCAAGCAGGGTTCGCGAAGGCGTTCCCCGCGGTAATGGTCTGGCTCACTCCGGTCAGTGTGTGAAGCGCATAGCTGTCCCATGACGGCGCGAAGGCGATCGCGGTGCCGATGGCGGCGACCATGACCATGACCAGCGGCACAGTGTCATGGCCGGCCGGGCGGCTCAGCCTGCTGGCCGGACCGATCCTGAGTGCCACTGCTGATCCGGCCGCGCATGCGAGCCAGCCCAGCAGGCTGAGGACGAGGCCGACGCCAGCACCGGCAACGTGCCAGCCGTCGGTCATCGGGGTGCCCGCGTCGGCCAGGAACAGGCCGAACGTGACGACGCTCAGACCCGTCGCCAGCAGCGCCCCGACCCTGAGCCTGGCTCCGCCGAGCACGATGAGCACCGCGCTCGCCATCCAGACCGAAAGGTAGATCGCGTGCGGGACTAGGTCGGCGGCGTGCTGGGCAAGGCTTGCACTTGCCACGTAGACAGGGAAGAGCCCGGCAACACCGAGAACGACGCCCATGGCCAGCAGGGCGGCGGCGATCAGCGGCCGGCGGCCGGCGATGACGGCTGGCGCCGCGGCTGCGGGCGCGACTGCTGGCTGGCTGACTGGCGCGATCGTGCCGGGTGCTTCCATGGACGCGAACCGAGTCCACGCCGCTGCCCAGCCTTCAGGGGTCTTGTACCACCACTCCAGCGGCTGCGAATGTTGAGCCGTGACGTCCCAGATCCCGTAGAACTGGGGTCCCTGGCCGATGGCGTATCTCGCCCCGCGGTGAGAGATCATCACGTTATCCGGCACTTTCCCGACCTTCCTAGCTTGGCTCACCCCGTTCCTGCTGGTCAGAGCATAGGAGCCTACCCTGCATGAAAGCTGGAAGGTCGCTGCGGCAATCCTGATGCTGGCTTTATGAGGATAAAACGGAATGACTGACGATGAGGTTCCTGGCTTCACTGCCGCGCTCGGCATCCCCGGCATTGTTGACGCCCACGTCCACTTCCTGCCGGCCAGCGTCCAGGATGCGGTGTGGCGATGGTTCGACCGGCTGGAACCAGCCTGGCCGGTCACCTACCGGTCGCCTGAGGCTGCCCGGAAACTTATCCTGGAGAGACTGGGCGTACGGCATCACACCGCCCTGGCTTACCCGCACCGGCCGGGGATGCTTCGCTTCCTGAATGACCACACTCTCGGGCTGGCCGCTACAGACGCCTCGGTCATCCCCACTTTCACGATCTTTCCGGAGCCCGGCGTCGGAGCGGAAACTGCCAGGTGCCTGGCGGCCGGCGGCAAGTGCGTGAAGGTCCACCTTCAAGTAGGCGGCTTCGATACTGTCGATCCGCTGCTTGCGGAGTCCTGGGGGCTGCTGGAGGCGACAGGAACCCCGATCATCCTGCACGCTGGCGCGGTCGCCGACGGGTCCGGCAACGAGCGATGGTGCGGCCCCGGGCCGGTGCGGCGGCTGCTCGCGAGGTTTCCGCAGCTGCGGCTGGTGATCGCCCACCTCGGCGCGCCCGAGAGTGACGCCTTCGTTGCGATCGCCGAGGAGCATCCCGGCGTCCGGCTCGACACCGCGATGATCTTCACAGACCCGCCGTACCTCGGCCCTTCGCCGCTGCACCTGGTGGACAGGGTCGGTGCCCTCGGCGACCGGGTCGTGTTCGGGTCCGACTTCCCCACGATTCCGCACGCCTACGCGGCGCAGGTCAGCGGGCTGGCCGCGCTCGGGCTTGGCGACGAGTGGCTGCGCAATGTCCTCTGGCATAACGGAGTCCGGCTGTTCGGTCTCTGACGCCGCTGCCGTTCGCTCCGGGCTAGAGGCCAGCCGGCCAGGTGATCGACTCCGGGCCGACAAGCGGAGTCCCAACTTCCAGCTGGATCTGAGCATGCGCGGTGAGCGGGATGTCGGCCACGTTGCCCCGGTAGAGCTGCCCGTTGTAGATGGCGGTGACCCGTCCCTTGGCCGGCCCGACCTGCGTCGGCCTGAGCGGCTGGCCCCACTCGGCAAAGAAGTTGCCGAGTGTGTAGGCCCGGTGAACTGGCGACTCGATGTGAATGATCCCGTCGGCGGCATGCGTGTGCAGCCAGTAGAAGCAATTTCCGCTGGAGATGTAGGGGCCTCGCGCGGTGTTCTGGGCAATCGCGCCAGGGATCCCGATGCCTGCCGGCACCTGCCTGAGCAGGCCGTTCACGAAGATGGTCAGGTGCGCGTGGATGTGAAAGAGGGTCTGCTCGTTGCCCAGGCAGCCGATCCCTGCTACCTGCTGGCCCTGCGCGCTCGACGCTGTGCCGGCAAGCGGAACGGCAGCGGGAATGGGCACATCCTCCGGACCGAGCGGGCCGGCCGGTGGCGCCGCCGCCAGCTTGCCCAGTCCCGTCAACGGGGCCAGATCGAGACGCGGTGAACCGGCGGCCGCAGCCTGCGGGCCCGCTCCGCTGACCGCCAGGGTGATGGCCACGACCGCACCCGCCGCGACGGCGATGGCGCCGCTGCCTGCCAGCCAGAGCCGGCGGCGCCGGCGGCGGGCTTGCTCTGCCCTGATCCTGGCGAGCTTGTTCCGAGCCTCCTGCCGGCCTTTGCTGCTCATCGCCCCCCCGTCCTCGGTATACTGACCTACTATCTACGTACGTAGACAGTAGCATAATCTGGAGCGGCTAGTTGATGCTGCTGCCGGCCCCTATGCTGGCCGGTGAGAACAGGAGGCGGCATGCGCGGTTTCGGCGATCTCGAAGCGGTAGTCATGCGCCTCGTATGGGCCCGGGCCGAACCGGTGACCGTGCGCGACCTGTTCGATGAGCTCCGTCAGGAGCGTGTCATCGCGTACACCACAGTGATGAGCACCATGGACAACCTGTACCGGAAGGGCTGGCTGGCCAGGGTCAAGGAAGGCAAGGCCTACCGATACGCGGCGACCGCCAGCCGGGAGGAATACAGCGCGAGGCTGATGCACGAGGCGCTAGCGGTCGGCGGCGACACCACGGCAGTACTGAGCCACTTCGTTGCGCAGATTGGGGACGCCGAATCGGAGGCCTTGCGCGAAGCAGTCCGCCAGCTCGCGGACGGATCGCCCAGATGACGCAGGCTCAGATGACGCAAGCACTGCTGCTCTCGCTGTACGGGCTGGCAGTGGCGTGGTACGCGCCGAAGGTGCTCACGCGGCTGACAGCGAGCGGCCTCGGCGCGAGGCTCGGGATCGCGGCCTGGCTCACCGCGATGCTCACGGCGCTGCTGTCAGCGGCGGTTGCGCTGCTGTTCCTGGTGAGAGCAGTCGTGGCGGGCTGGCCCCGGCTCGCCGAAGCCGTCTGCCGGTCGGTAGCTGGCGGCGCCTGCACCTCGGTGGTTTACCGCAGTGCGCTGTTCGAGTTGCTGCTTGGCCTTACCGTCATTGTTGCGCTGATCGTGGCCGCCGCGCTTGCCTGGCGATACGGACGCGGCCTCCAGGAGGCACAGCGCGGCACCCGGACTCATGCCGAGGTTGCTCGGATAGCTGGCCAGCAGCTGGTTGGCGCCACCGCGGAGCCGGTCGGCCGCGCGGGCAAGACGCTGGTGCTCGACGCCAGCGAACCGGTTGCGTACTGCCTGCCCGGGCGTCCCCCAACGATCGTGCTGACGACCGCGGCGCTGGCCGTGCTGAGCCCCGAGCAGCTGTCCGCCGTGCTCGCGCACGAGCGGGCCCACCTTACTGGCCGCCATCATCTGCTGACGATGCTGACCCGGGGGCTTGCCATTGTGTTTCCGGCCGTGCCGCTCTTCACGGCCGGCTCGTCCGAAGTGGCGCGGCTGGCGGAGATGTGCGCCGACGACGCTGCGGCCCGCCGCGTCGGCCGCGGGCCGCTCGTCACAGCGCTGCTGGCAATGGGCACTGGCGCTCCGGTGCCGGTGCGCGCGCTCGCGGCCACGAGCCAGGCGGCGACCGTGGCCAGGGTGCAGCGGCTCATTGCGCCCTCGCGCCGCGCGCGTCAGGCAGGCTGCCAGCTGGCGCTGCTCACCGTTACCATCCTGCTCATCGCCGGGCCAAGCCTGACGATCTCCGCCGCGGCGGCTTTCGCCGGGGGGTAACGGCGCGCGCAGCGCTGCCGATCCGGTAGCCTGATCATGAAGGGGAGTAGTCCCTCGTCGGCTGGCCGACATACCGGCGCTGCGGCGCCCGGCCACCGGGCCACTTTGAGTGGTGGACGAGACCTTCGGCTGTAGAGCTATTCCGGCCGAAGTCTCCCCGCGAGAACCCGGTCGGCGGTACCGACCGAAGGACTCCTGATGCAATACGTCGCGGTGATAGGTGTCGCGTTCGCGATTACCTTCCTCGCTGAGCTGCCGGACAAGTCGATGTTTGCCTCGCTTGTCCTGAGCACCAGGTACCGCGCTTCGTGGGTCTGGGCCGGCGCCGCCCCAGCATTCGCCATCCACATGGCCATCGCGGTAACCGCCGGGCAACTGCTGGCCCTGCTGCCCTACCAGGTTGTTGACGGCGTCGTCGCCGCCCTATTCGTTGCCGGATCGGCATACCTGTGGTGGAGCAGCTTCCGCCAGGGGTCCGAAGACGGCGCAGACGCCGCGCGCCAGGGCGGTCCGGCACCATCGTTCCTGCGTGTAGCGGGCGCCAGCTTCGCTGTCGTGTTCGTTGCTGAGTGGGGCGACATTACCCAGGTCACCGCTGCGAACCTGGCCGCAAGGTACGACCCGTTGCTGGTGTTCGCCGGCGCCACTCTCGGCCTGTGGGCCGTCGCCGCGGTGGCAGTCAGCATCGGCGCCAAGAGCCTGAGCCTGATCCCGATGGCCTGGGTCCGCCGGATCACTGCGGCCATCCTGCTCGGCTTCGGGATCTACACGATCGTCGCCGCTGTCTCCTGACCGCCTGATGGCACTGTTTAACGCTTCGGCCCAGCTAGATAGCGGCCTGGCATTCGCGCTCACTGGTTGCCGTGTCGTGCTACTAAGGCTCTGGCTCATCGAGATGCGGTCGCAGGGGTCAGTCGAGGGCTACTGAGGCAGGGCGGCGACGACGGGCAGGTTGTACACGCGGCGGACGCTGCTGCCCAGGCGGCTCACGTCGGTTCCGTAAATGTGCAGCGAGATCGCGGTCTGGGTGCCTAGGCAGCCGACCCGGTGAATGTCACCGGGAGGTGCTAGCCCGGCCACGTCGCCGATGTCGTTCACCGTAGCCCCGGCCTCTTCGAGCCAGCCGTCATCGCCCAGCAAGTAGCGCTGCTCGTGCTCGGCGCCCTGGATGACGCCGAACACGCACCAGGTGACATGGTCGTGAATCGGAGTCGCCTGGCCGGGCCGCCAGACAAGCGCGGCAACTGAGAATGAGCCGTCCGGCTCGGCGTGCAACAGGTGACAGCAGTACTTCCGCGGATCGCCATAACGCTGCTCAGCGGTCAGGATGCCTGGCGACGGCAAGTGCAGTCTGAGCTGGTCGGCCACCAGATCCGCGGTCTGCGCCCAGTGGGCCCGCTGCTGCGCCACGGCGCGCACGCCGCTGATCAGATCGCCCAGACATCGGTCCGCGCCCACGCGTCGTGCACGCTGTCGATATTTCATATCGGTATTATATGAATACCTTCTGGCATAGCAAGGGCTCGGTCATGCTGGGAAGACAGCGCGCCGGCGAGCCGCCGAAAGCCAAGCTGAACCCGTTACCTTCCTACGACCGGTGCAGGGCAAACGAATGGAGAGAACTGGCGTGCAGGTAACCGCCGACGATCCAGAACCCGGTCGCGGCGCTGCCCGCGATCGCAGTCAGGTTGGTCACCGAGCCTGCGGGGGCGGGGTTCTGCGTCTTGGCCGCAGACCAGTGGACGCCGTTCCAGCGCAGCACGACCGGCAGGCTGACGCTGCCGGCCGCGACGTAGCCGGTCACCATCACGTTTGTGGGCGAGATCGCGGCGACATCGGTCAGGTAGCTGCCGGTGACGCCCGAATAGACGTTCATGTTCGGGTCGGGGACGACGGTCCACTTCTTGCCGTTCCAGTGCTCGATCAGGGCAGCGTTCAGGCTGGGGCTCTCGGTGTAACCGACGGCCCAGGCGTTCTTGCCAGACAGCGCGGTGATCCCCCGCAGTGTGCCCGTCAGCGGTGGTGACGGGGCAACCGACCACCGTTTGCCATTCCAGTGCTCGACAAGAGTCTGCGGACTGGTGCCGGAGTCGCTTTCCCCGACGGCCCAGCCATCGGATGGCGAAGCTAGTGCGACGCCCGACAGCGCGGTCAAAACGCTGTGCGTGATTGATGGCGATGGCGTTGAGTACCACCGCCTGCCGTTCCACCGCAGGATGAGCGCCTTGCTCTGATACGACGCGCCGGACTGCTGGGCCCCGACAGCGAAGGCCTCGGTACCGTCGGTGGTCACCGCGTTGAGGAAGTTGGATTTCTTCGCGCCAGCCGGATCTGGACTGGCTTTCGTGCGCCAGCCTGTCTTGGTCAATTGCAGGATGAGGGTCTGGGACGCATGGCCGTTGTACCGCGAGCCGACGGCCCAGGTGGTCGTTGCGGAATCAGCCGTGACGCCCGACAGGCTGGCGAACTTCACCTTCGGGCCGGGCACGTGCCGCCACACGTGGCCTGACCATCGGTAGATGAGCGCCTTCAGGGCTGAGCCGCCGCCCACCGCCCACACCGTGCAGTGCGGGCCGACTGCCACGCCGCCGATCGTCGACGCGCCGGGGCCAAACGACGACAGGCTGGCCGCGTGACAGCCGTGCGCCTGCCGCGCCGCAGGCGTCGCGAGTGCGCTGGATGGCACGGCGAGAGCCGCGCCGGTGACGACGAGACCGCTCGTCAGCGCGGATAGGGCCAGGCGCTGCAGGCGCATCGATCCTCCATCGTCGTGACCGGGCGTGCTGCGGAACCGCAGCCAGGCAGTCACCTGGACTGCTTCGCGAATGATCGCATAGGCAGCCCGGCTATGTGGCGCTATTGCAGTGCATCTCGGCGTGAATCGGCCTGCTGACCTGGCTTTCGAGGCCGCGATGCCACATCAGGCAGGTGCCGCCGGGTACCCGAGTACTCGGCGGCACCTGTGAGCTCAGGTCAGCTGGTCCAGACCTGGAACTCGGAGACCTGTCCGGCAGGCCAGCCGGTGTTGGCGGTGAAGTTCAGCCGCACGTACCGGTAGCTGCCCGCGGGGAAGGTGATGGTGACCGTGTTGCCTGTTGATGGGTTGAAGGTGTATCCGGCCGACGCCACGATCGGTGGTGTAGCTGGAGCCGTCGTTGCTGCCCAGGATGGACAGCGTCTGGGTCCGGGTCCCCCATGCGCTGGACGGCGGCAGGTCGAGCACGATCCGGCTGAAGCTCTTCGTCGCGCCGAGGTCGACCTGGAGCCACTGCGGGAACGCGTTGTCTGTGCTCTCCCAGTAGGTGCTTGTATTGCCGTCCACGGCGTTGGCGGGCACGTACGTCTGGGTGTACCCGCTCGCCGAAGTCGGCTGGTTGAGGGCGAGGTTAACGCTGCCAGCGCCGGTGCCGGTTAGCGCCACTATCGTCGGGCTGTTGCCTGCGTTGCTGGCGATGGAGAGGCTGCCGGTGCGGGTTCCAGACGCGATCGGCGTGAACGTCACGTTGACCGTGCAGGATGCCCCGGGCGCGATCGTTATGCAGTTACTGGTCAGCGCGAAGTCGCCCGTGGTCGCAATCGTGGAGACGGTTGCGGCCGCGGTTCCGGTATTGGTCACCGTGACGGCCTGCGCGCTGCTGGTCGTGTTGAGCGACTGGCTACCGAACGTCAGCGAAGCAGGCGACGCCGACAGAGTGGGGGTGGAGGAACCGCCGACGGCGGGGAACACCGCGAAGTCGGAGACCTGGCCGGCCGACCACCCTGTGTTGGCGGTGATGTTGACCCGGACGTACCGAGCAGTGGTCGGGCTGAACGTGATGCGTGACAGTGTTGTTGTTGGCGTTCGGGTCGAAGGTGTACCCGGCCGAGCCCACGATGGTCGAGAAGTTCGAGCCGTCCGTGGACCCCAGCACCGACATTGTCTCGGTCCGCGCGCCCCATGCCGTCGACGGCGGGAGCCTCAGGGTGATCTTGTCGATGCTGTAGCTCTGGCCGAGATCAACCTGAGCCCATTGCGGGAACGAGCCGTTCGCGCTCTCCCAGTACGTTGACGGGTCTGCGTCGGTCATGTTCGAGGCGACGTAAGGGCCGTTGCCCGAGCTCGCCGACGCCGGCTGGCCGGCCGCGAGGTTGGTGGTGCTACCGATACCGTTCCCGCTCAGCGCGGCGGTGGTCGGGCTGTTGTTCGCGTTGCTGGTGACAGTGAGCGTGCCGGTCCTGGTTCCGGACGCGGTCGGCTCGAACTTGACAGTCACCGTGCATGAATCGCCGACGGCGACCGTGGCGCAGTTGTTGGTCTGGCTGAAGTCCCCGGTCACCGCGACGCTCGAGACGGTAGCCGAGGTGGTGCCCGAGTTGGTCACGGTTACGGTCTTCGCGGCGGCGGTCGAGCCGACCACTGTGCCGGCGAAGGACAGGCTCGCCGGCGCGGCGTTCAGCACCGGGCCGGGCGCGGTCCCGGTGCCGGTGAGGCTCACCGTGTTGGTGACGCCGCCGGCGTTGACCGTGAGGGTTCCTGTGCGGGTGCCGGTCGCGGTCGGCGCGAACGTCACGCTGACTGTGCACGAGCCGCTCGCCGCTATCGATGAGCCGCAGTTGTTGGTCTGAGCGAAGTCACCGCTGGCGGAGATCGACGAGACTGACGCCGCCGAGCCGGTCGGGTTCGACACCGTCACGGTCTGGGCTGAGCTCGTCGTGCCGGTGGCGACCGAGCCGAAGCTCAGTGCGCTCGGGCTGGCCGTCACGCCGGTGGCCGGGTATGGCGGATAGACCGGCGCCGGCCATGGGCCGCAGTACGGTGTACCGCTGATGCCGGAGTTGCCGCCGCCGTCGGTGACCGTGAAGTTGCCGCCCTCGCAGCTGTACGCCGGCGCGGCCGGCCCGTCGACGCCGGTCGCCGTTACGTTCGAGAACGTCGCGGTACCGCCGGTCTGCTCCTGCAAGGCGAAGGTTCCGGTGCCGGCGATGGTCACGTTGTTCAGCGACACACCGCTGACCGTGCCCTCGACCCACTGGACCGCCTCGAACGGACTCTGCTCGATGAGCGCGTTGCTGACGTTGATCGGGCCGGTGATCGCGCCCTGGCTGCCGTCGAACCACAACGCGCCGACGCCGAACTGCCAGTTCGGATCGAGGTCGCCGTCCCGGATCATCGTGTTGTTGGAGATGGTCGTGGTGCCAACCGGCGTCGAGTTGAACCGCTGCCCCACCTGGATGCCACCGCCCTGGGTGATCCCGGTGTCCACCACCAGGTTGCCGGTGACGGTGTTGTCGTGACCGCCGTAGATCGCGATGCCGTTGGCGAGCTGCTGCAGCTGCACGGTGTTGTTGGAGATGGTGTCGTTGGCATCGGCGCCGATACTGGCGTCGGCCCAGGTGGCGATGCCATCGTCGCCGGTGTTGCGGATGTCGCTGTTGGTGACTGTCGAGTTAGTGACGCCGCCGTGGAAGTTGATGCCATCCGCTGTGGTGTCGCGGATGCGCATGCCGCTGAAGGTCAGCCCGGTCATCGGCCCGTCCATCCAGGCGCCAACCTTCATGTGCTCGATCCAGATGTTCGACACGGTCGAGTTGCTCATCGCGCCGCCGATGCCGTTGACCTGGCAGCTGTCGCAGCGGTCCTGGACGTTGCCGAAGATCGCGAAGTTCTGCAGGTGCACATTCGTGCTCGGCGAGGGCGCGGAGTTGCCGTAGAAACCTGGCGCGGTCCCGGAAACGGTCGAGTACCACATTCCGGCGCCAGCGATCGTCACGTTGTTGACCATGATGTGGCCGGGAATGTTGTACGTCCCCGGCGGGATCCACACCGTGCCGCCGGAACCGGCCGCAGCGATCGCGGCATTGAACGCATTGGTTGAGTCGTTCACGCCGCTCGCGTCGGCGCCCTCGCTGGTCACCGAGACCGAGCCCGCGGGCTGTGTTAGCGGCGCGCCTACCTGCTCGAAGTCGGCAAGGTCGATCGTGTAGGAGGACGCGGTGTCCTCGGAGTCGATCTGCAGCTTGAAGGTCGTGCCGGCCGGATAGGTCGTCGAGAACAGGCGGTGCACCTCGTCGTAGAAGTGGTGCGGGTTGCCGGAGCCCGGCGTGTTGGTGAACGGGTAGCTGCCGTAGTACCAGCTGTAGGCATTGGTCAGGGTGAAATCTGGCTGCTTGACGCCGTTGATGTACAGCGACAGCGGCGCGGTGTACACCGACCCGTCCGATGTGTCCGGGATGCTGTACCGGAAGTCGATCGAGTTGGTCGCTACCGGCGAGGTGAACGAGACGTACTCGCCGGTGCCCTGGAGCGTTACCGCCTTGCGGCCCGACGCCTCGTCGGCCAGCTGACCCTGGGTGTAGCTCGGGCCGATAACCGTTCCGTTGGTCGCCGAGTGCTCGGCCTGGACCTCGACGTACGGCAGGCTAGCGCCGCTGCCGCCGGTAGCAGTAGCGGCTAATGCCGACGGGCCCGCGACGGCGAGAGCTGAGGCGGCGATCACCAACGCGGTGCTGACAGCCAGTGCCGCAGCACGCCTTAAGTCATGGATGGGCTGGAACACCTTGGGTTCCTTTCGACGTGCCGTACCCCTGCCAGCGGCACCGCAGCCAGGTGAGCCAGAGCAGGCGGAGTCGGCAACCGAGGCATAGTTCAGCGCAGCGTCGGCTCCGTGGTTGGCGGGAAGCGAGAAGGCTCGCCGTGCGATGTTGCTATCGGAGGTATTGGGTGGGATGGGCAATCTGACCGTAACTTGCCTGACTTCTTTACGCAATATCTAGATGGCAATCCGATGATTCTCTACCTTCGGACGCAAGATTCGGCGGATGGCCGGAGGGCTGACCGCGCAGGCAACTGCCGCGACTAAGCGAAGATGGGGATCGAGCCGACAGCAAGCCAGACCACCGGGGCCGCGCGAAAGCCAGGGTTGATACTCGCGATCGTGTCGCTGGGGCCGGTGCTTTCCGGCCTTGACCTGTTCGTGGTCAACATCGCGCTGCCGTCAATCGCCACCGACCTGCATTCCAGCGATGTCAGCGAACTGAGTTGGATCCTCAACGCGTACGCAATCGTGTTCGCGGCGCTGCTCGTGCTGGCCGGTCGTATCGCGGACCGCACCAGCCGTAAGGGCGGCTTCCTGTTCGGTATTGCGATCTTCGTCGCTTCGTCGGCAGCGTGTGCTCTGTCGACCAGCGTGCCGATGCTGGTCGGCTTCCGCGTGGTTCAGGCGATCGGCGCGGCGATGCTGGTGCCGACATCGCTCGGCCTGGTGTTGGCCGCGTACCCGCCGCAGCGACGTGCCAGTGCGGTCCGCATCTGGGCCTCGGTCGGCAGTGTCGCGGTCGCGATCGCTCTTGTGGTCGCCGGCCCGTTGGTGCTCCTGTCCTGGCGGTGGGTGTTCATCATCAACCTGCCCATCGGTCTCGTCGCGATGGTGCTCGGTTGGTGGCTCCTGCCGGACGTCAAGGGCGAGCGCGGCCCGGTGCCGGACGTGCTCGGTGCGGGGTTGCTGACCGTCGGCATCGCCGCGCTGACTCTCGCACTCGTGCAGGGCGACAGTTGGGGCTGGTCGTCGGGCCGTGTCGTGGGCTTGGTGATCGGAGCCGCGATACTCGTGGCCGCCTTTGTCTGGCGTTCGTCTCGACACTCGAGCCCGGTACTGGAGATCGGCCTGCTGCGTAGTCGCAGCTTCGCCGTCGCGGCGGTCTCGACACTACTCATCTCCGCCGCACTTGGCGGATTGCTGCTGTCCGCAGTGCTGTGGGTGCAGGACGTCTGGCACTGGTCCCCGCTGTTGTCCGGCCTGTCCATCGCCCCCGGCCCTGCGTTGGTGCCGATCTGGTCGACCATCGCCGGAAAGCTGATTCCGCGCTTCGGCCCCGGTCCGGTGGTCGTCGCCGGTGCCATCGCGTTCGCCGCCGGCCTCGGATGGTGGGCGATCGCAATGAGCCTGCGCCCCGACTACGTGGGCGGGATGCTCGGCGGCATGGCTTTGACCGGAGTAGGCGTTGGGCTAACCGTGCCGACGCTGTTCGGCGCCGCGGCCTCTGCCCTGCCACCACAGCGCTTCGCCACCGGTTCCGGCGCGGTCAACATGGTCCGCCAGATCGGTCTTGCCGTCGGCGTCGCGGTCCTGGTCGCGGTGCTCGGCACACCGAACAATCCCGCCGCGGAACTTGCCGCGTTCCGGAACGGGTGGCTCGTGGTCGGGGCGATATCGCTGTCCTGTGCCCTGTTGGGCGCCTTGCTTCGTAGACTGCGCCCAGCGGTCGAGCCGAAGGCGGTTATGGTCTCCGACGTCCCGGCCGACGCTCGATGAGTCAAATAGGCGGCTGGGCTAGACACAAAAAGGGTAGGGATTAACGATCTCGGAGTCAGGCGCAGGTGCTGTGCGAAGCGAGCCATTGCTGTGCTTATGGATCTTGCAGCTCGGCCTGAAGCAGCGCCCGCAAGTCAGGGGCCGCAAAGCTCGACCAGCCTGCTGACCGTCGCCCAGTTGCGCGCCGTTCCGGCCACTGAGGCCGAGGTCGGTCCGCCGGCCCTGGCGAGCACCCGGCGCAGTCCGCTGCCCGGGTACCCGTCCGGGGTGTGCAGGTAGACCGTGCGGCCGAGCACCTGGGCCCCGTCGCGGCTGCCTTTCGCCCGCACTTGCCGCTCTGCGTCGGCCACCCAGGCGGCCAGGCCGGGTCCGGGTACCTCGGGCAGGAATATCGCATGCAGCAGCTTGGGATTCATCTCGCCCGGATACGGGTTGTCGCGCATGCAGCAGGCAAGTTCCTCGCCGGACAGCATCACTGCGCGAGCCCGCACGCCGATGCGGTCGGCAATGGCTCGCTCCAGCTCGGCGGCGAGCGCCGCAACGTCGGTGCGGCCCGCTGTCCTGCTGTCTGTAAGCCGCGGAGTGAACAGCACGTTTCCGCTCTGGATGTAGGCCATGACATCGGTATGACCGAGCGAGGTCACAACCTCTTGGAGTGCCGCCATCGCGACCTTCTTGCTGCCGAGGTTGTTGATCCCGCGTAGCAGCACAACGTGAGTGGGCACGCCAGCATCATGTCAAAGCGAAGGAGCGGACTTCGACCGGGCAATACAACACTTCCACCTGATGAGGCGCCCTCCCGGCAGCTGATTAGCTGGGGTGGGGTTCTGAAGATATGCAGACAGCTAGGATGCCTTCGCTGCGGCATCGAGACTGTGCGCTC
>CAWICK010000012.1:0-219127 GCA_963834665.1 uncultured Actinomycetota bacterium | reverse complement strand
ACCAATCGCCGCCCTGTCCCGGCTGCCTTTCGCCCGCACTTGCCGCTCTGCGTCGGCCACCCAGGCGGCCAGGCCGGGTCCGGGTACCTCGGGCATGAATATCGCATGCAGCAGCTTGGGATTCGTCTCGCCCGGATACGGGTTGTCGCGCATGCAGCAGGCAAGTTCCTCCGCCGGAGAGCATCACTGCGCGAGCCCGCACGCCGATGCCGTCGGCAATGGCTGGCTCCAGCTCGGCGGCGAGCGCCGCAACCGTCGGTGCGGCCCGCCGTCCTGCATAGTTGGCAGCTGGCGGAGTGAACAGCACGTTTCCGCTCTGGATGTAGGTCATAACATCGGTATGGCCGAGCGAGGTCACAACCTCTTGGAGTTCCGCCATCGTGACCTTCTTGCTGCCGAGGTTGTTGATCCCGCGTAGCAGCGCAACGTGAGTGGGCACGCCAGCATCATGTCAAAGCGAAAGACGCATCCCGCCTGTGATTCACGACGCGGCAGTTCTCACCGTCGCCGTCTGCGCGCCCGGCGGGACGTATCGGCCATCGAGGCGAACTGCGCCGGCTCGATCCACCGGCCGGCCCCGCCAGGGCGACATGCTCGTGAGGTCCGCGTCGGCAGAGACGATCAGGAACGCGCCCACCGCCGCCGCCAGATCCAGGATCCGGTTGTCGTCCCAGTCCGGGCAGTCTCCCACGGTCTGCGGCGGGTCGGTGATGCCGCCGCCGGACGCATCGGCCATCTCGGCCAGCGCCCGCAGGTAGTCATCGACCTCCTCATCCGGGGTCTTCAGCACCGTCGCCAGCACCCGGCCGGTGTTTGCCAGGATGTGCGGCGAGAGCCACAGCGCGAATTCCGCCGCGTCGTTGGCAATGCCCAGGCAGTCCGCACTCGGGTTCCCCGACGTCGGCGGAGGTGACGGCCAGCTCCGGAACGGGGACTCCCCCCAGCAACCGCCAGCACGAGCACGTTCACGTCGAACACGACCGACACCGCCGCCGGGCCGGGCACGCTCACTGCCCCGGCGTCCCGCCCTTATACGACCGGCGGATATCCGCCAGCAGCGACTCGTAATCCTGGCCGGCTGCTGCGGCCAGCTCGGCGTTGCGGGCCTGGAGCTCACGCAGCCGCTCGGCCCGTGCCAGCGACTCCATCACCGGCAGCGTCGCCCGCAGGTACGCCGACCGGTTCCCGTGCCCGAAATGCTCCACCAGGCGGGCCAGCCGCTCCTGGTCCTCATCCGCCACCGCGAACCCGACAGTCGATGTAGACATGCCACCATTGTATCTCGATTGCATCCCCAGATGCAGTTCACTGGCAGCACGCAAGGATCCCACCGCCTGTCGCCGGTCCAGCGGTGCCCGCCACTTAGGCGGTAATGCTCTATTGCCGGCCAGCGAGCGCACACTCCAACCTGATATGCGGGTGATCGTCTCCACATTCCGCACGTCAACCTGAGCGACCGCGGACGAACATTCAAAAGGCCCGACCGCCGTCTCCGGCGATCAGGCCTCTGACCTGCAACTACTTGGTAGCGGGGGCAGGATTTGAACCTGCGACCTCTGGGTTATGAGCCCAGCGAGCTACCGAACTGCTCCACCCCGCGTCGTGTGCCCTAACTTTATGGGCACGGGCCCCCGCTGGCAAATCACCAGCCCGCGGCCCGGTCAGGCACCGGTCCCGGGAGTCCCGGCCGAAGTCATCCAGATCACGTAGCGCACGGCAGCCGGAGCCGTCGGCAGCTGGGTCAGCTGATGCGGATCCCCCGTCGTCGCCAGGTCGAGCACCCGCACCGGCGCGCCCCCGTAAGGCGCGAGCAGCGCCCGCCGCGATGCCAGCAGCACCGGCCGCCGCCCGGCTGCCGTGATCGACCTGATGACGCCTTCTACGGACGCTGTCGGCTGCCCGGCCATCCCCGCCACCGGAACGCCGCACATCCCCCTGATGGTCTGCGTGAATGCCTGGGCGGTCAGCCGGGAAATGATCACGACGGAGGAGTTACGCGGGAGCTGGGCGCACAGCGCGGCGACCGCGTTGATCTGGCCGCGGCCGATACGCTGCAGCGCCAGGCCTTGAGCCACCGGCCGCAGGCTGCCTGCCTTGCCCTGGTGGCTCAGCCCCAGCCCGAACGTGGTGGACACGGTGGGAACCAGCATCGCCGCGACGCAGAACAGCCCGGCGACCCCCGCGGTCACCGGGCGGGCGCCCCGGTTGCGGGCTCGCCCGGCCAGCAGCGCTGCCGCCCACAGACCGCAAATGATCAGGCCCGGAATGACGATGACCACCAGGCGCCTGCTGGCCCACGGCTGGTCGGGGACGATGTCAGGCGCCCATAGGACAGTCGCCGATCCGGCACAAATGACGGCCAGCGGCAGTCCCCAGGCGCGCCACATCCCGCCCGGGTCACGCCACGTCAGCAGCGCCCTCAGACTGCGGCGGACAAGCAGGGCGAGACCGATCCCGCCAAGCAGCACGGTCGGCAGTCCGATGTACCAGATGACCCAGTAGAGCGTCTGCTCGGAGTACAGCCGGGTCGGATCGAGCGGCAGGCCCTGCGCCCGCTGCAGTCCCTTGATGAAGTAATAGACAGCGACTCTCGGGTGGCCGCGCACGGTCTGCACGTACGGCCGGATCGCGAAGCCGACCAGCACGGCCACGACCGTTAGCCCGCCAAGCTCTGGCAGCCAGCGCAGCGGCCGCGACGCCAGCAGCCGCGGCACGCCACGCCGCACTTGCGCGAACTTGGGTAGCTGCAAGGCGACGATTGCCGCCGCGGCGAGCCACACGGCCGCGACGCCCCCCAGTGCCAGGGTCGGCCCGACCGAGTCGATGAGCGGCCGGTCAAGCAGGTATCCGCTCAGTGCTCCGTATCCGCAGCCGACACAGAATCCGATGAGGAACGGGGCCGCCTGTGGCCGACGGCCGCCGACGAGAATCGCCGCGAACGGGATCGCGGGAAGGACATACACGAGCGCGTCCAGGCTTATCAGCAGGCTGAGCCCGAGGCAGAGCCCGGCGAGGACCGCCAGCGCTCGCGGCGGTGTCAGCCAGGTGCCCCAGTGACGCCAGGAGGCCAGCCGACCGCCAGTTATAGCGCAAGCCGGGCCGGAGCGGCGGTCCGACAGCGGTGCCGTCCGGGCCAACGGCCGGGACGGCTGCGCCTCGCAGCGCCAGCGAGTCGGCCAGCAGGCACAGCCCCCCGAACAGCATGACCTCCAGGGCAGTCTCGCTCGAGCGAGGTGCGGCTGATGTATTGCTGCGGCAAGCTCAGGCCGAGCACGAGTGCGCCGGCCGGCGCCCATTGCGGGCCCACCAGGCGCGCGACGAGGCCCGCGAAGGCCAGCGTTCCCAGGCCGCCGAGAACCGGGCCAACAGCCGTAGCGGTGGTGACCCCGTGGATCCAGAAGCCGCCGGCCATGAGCAGCGGCAGGCCGGGCAGCACCGCCGGGACAACGGAGTGCCCGCTGGCAAGGAAGCCGATGCTGCCGAAGCTCAGTCCAGGGTGTGACCCGCCAAACGCTTTCAGCGCCTGCGGGATCGGCAGCGAGCCATGCTGCGCGATCCAGAAGCCAGTCTGCAGATAGGTACCCGGGTCACGGGCGACGATCAGCGCTTCAGAAGCCTCCCTGAGCTGCCAGGCGATAAGGCCTACCACCACGGCGACCGTGGCCAGCAGGCCGAACCAGGCCGCCCATGTGCGTCCCTTGGTGCTGCCATACGCCCGCAGCTGGGGCCAGCTGGCTGGCACCTCGCGCAGGCCGTTGACCGTGAGGGCCACGGCCAGCGGAATGGAGATCAGCAACATCGGCACCGGCAGGAAGCTGCCGCCCAATAGCAGCGGCAATCCCGGCAGCAGCCAGGCCGCGATCAGCAGCGCGGGCAGCACAGTCAGCCGGCCCAGCATGGCGGTTGCTGCGTCGGCCGGGGCTCCGGCCTCGGCCGGCACACCGGTGGCGGGCTTCCGGCTGCGCCAAGCCCGCCCGAGGACGGTTACCGGATTGCCCGGACCAGGCTTGTACTTGCGAAGGCCGGCGCGCGTTCTGCTGACGACAGCGCGCATCGCGGCCCGCGGCTTGCGACTCCCGGCCGGCTGGTCGCCAATTGCCGGCAGCGCGGCGGTCTCAGCCGAGGAACCGTCCGCGCCGCTCGCCCGCACGGCCGCATCTGGTGCGGCCGGGCGTCAGACGCGGCGGGCTCAGACGTGACTGACTCCGGCGCCGCCGACTCCGGTGCCGCTGCCTCCGGCTGAGTGCTTTCCGCCAGCCCTGGCCGCTCGTCCGTGCCAGCGTCGTTCGGGCTATCGGGATGGCGCACGGCTCAACTGTAGAGGCGGAGCGGGGGCATCCGAACTAGCGATCCCGCCCGGCCCGGCCGCAGCCCGCGCTAACCTGCGCTGAACTGCCACTCGAAACTGCGGTCAGCCTGGCCCGGCGCGCCGATCTCCCGTGCCGTTACCTGCTAAGTGTGAACCATCAGTAACAGCACGTACGATAGACCGCAATCTAGCGGCTCGGTCCCCGCCCCAGGCCGTTGGGAATGACCCCCCGAGGAGCGATGACCCGCCACGACGATTCCGGCGATGCAGGCTGGCCCGACACTGGCCGGCCTGGTCGCCGACGTCGGCCGGGTACGCAGCCTCGGTCGGCGCCCGTGCGCGGGCAGGGCCGACGCCGGCCGCGCTGGCTGCGCGGGCACTCGACATCGACGCTGATCCTCGGCTCCGTGGCGACGCTGGTCGCCCTCGTCATGACGGCGGGCTCGCTCACGGCGTACATCGAGTACCACAACGTCTGGGATGGCATCAACCGCATCAGCGTGGCGGGCGACCTCGTGGGCAAACGGCCGCCCGCTGACCCTCACGCGCTCAACGTCCTTGTCATCGGCTCTGACAGCCGGACCGGGGTGAACGGCACGATCGGTGGCCACGTCGGAGTCTCCGGCCAGCGCTCCGACACTGACATGCTGGTGCACATCGCGCCGGGCGCTCGACAGGTCGTCGTGCTCAGCATTCCCCGAGACTCGGTGGTTCCGGTCTTCAGTTGCACGGCCGAGGCGGGGACGCAGGGCCAGACTGCTCAGCCCGCCGGCTATATCGAGCAGATCAACGCGAGCTTCGCCAACGGCGGGCCCGGCTGCCTGTGGAAGACAATCGAGCAGACCACCGGCATCCACGTCAACGATTTCATCGAGCTGACCTTCAACGGCTTCCAGCACGTTATCGATGCGCTGGGCGGTGTCGAGGTATGCCTGCCCAAGGCTGTCAACGACCCCATCTCCCGCCTCCACCTTTCTGCGGGCAAGCATCATGTGTACGGCCGGGAGGCCCTCGCGTTCTGGCGGACCAGGGAAGGTCTCGGCATGGGCGACGACCCGCAGCGGATTCAGCGAGATCAGTTCCTGATGGCCTCGCTGGTGCAGGGAATCGTGCACGCAGGCTTGCTGAAGAGCCCGACCAAGGTCTTCTCCGTCATCCGCGCGGTGACCGGGCACGGCTACCTGACCACGGACAACCAGCTGACGCCGAGCCGCATGCTCCGGCTCGCCGAGGACCTTCGCGGTATCTCAACGAAGAAGGTCCAGTTCATCACGGCACCCTGGACGACCTACACCGGCAACGCGCAGTGGATCCACTCGGTGCAGCCGCCGTCGCAGGGAAACCCGAACTGGGTCCAGTGGGTCCAGCCGGCCGCGAACAAGGTCTTCACTGCCATCGCGCACGACACGAAGCTGCCGAAGAAGCACAAGGGCTCCGGCCAGAAAACCAAGACCGCCTCCGTCAAGCCCGCCGATGTCAAGGTTCAGGTCCTGAACGGAACGACGACCGCGGGCCTGGCCACCACTACCGCCGCTAGCCTCGCCAGTCGCGGCTTTAAGGTGATCGGCCAGCCGCGCGACGCGCCGGTGCAGAACTATGCCAAGTCGGTCATCGAGTACGCGACGGCAGGTCAGTTGCCCGCCGTCCGAACACTGGCCAGGCAGTTCAGCTCGGTGACGGTCCGGCGGGACGCAAGCCTGACCGCCGGCACCATCACGCTGATCCTGGGCTCGAGCTTCACCGCACTCAAGCCGAGCACCGGGAGCGGCAGCGCCAGCATCCTGAACCTAGCCGGGGCGAACGGCGGCATCGCGGCCAGCACCAACATCTGCAAGGACAGCAACGCCTTCAGCGGACCTGGCTGACAATTAGCGGAAATTACCCGCCACAGCACGTTTCCCCGGCCTGGCTGCAGGTCAACTATCTCTTAGGCATGGCCCCGCATTCCAGGCTGCGATTGCCCGGAGGACGGTATGACGCTGGGCGAGGGGAACGAGGCGCCGCCTGAATCTCCGACGTTGCGCCGCTCGGCCTGGTCCATCGTGCTGCGCGGCGTCGCCGTTCTGGTCGCCGTTACCTTAGTTGGCGGCTCGCTGACCGCCTACCTCACCTTCCGAAGCGACTGGCAGGCAATCAAGCACATCAACGTCACGAAAGATTTGGCCAGCCATCGGCCGCCAGCAGTCCCGAGAGCCCTCAACATCCTGCTGATCGGCTCAGACACCCGGTCCGGGGCGAACGGCAAGATAGGCGGCCACCAGGGCATATCCGGCGCGCGCTCGGATACCGTCATGGTGCTGCACATCGCACCGGGCGCTCACCGGATCGTCGTGCTGAGCCTCCCGCGAGATTCAGTCGTGCCGATCCTCAGCTGCACTCCCGAAGACGGGACTCCCGGCCAGGCCGGCCAGCCCGCGGGCGGCGTCGAGCAGCTCAACGCGACCTTCGCGGATGGCGGCCCTGGCTGCCTGTGGAAGACGATCGAGCAGACCACCGGTATCCGCCTCAACGACTTCATCGAGCTGACTTTTGCCGGATTCGAGCACGTCGTCAACGACATCGGCGGCGTCAGCGTATGCCTGCCAGTGGCCGTTCATGATCCGCAGTCGCGCCTGAACCTGACCGCCGGCCGGCATCACATTTACGGCCGGGAGGCGCTGGCATTCTGGCGCGTCAGGTACATCGGCGAAGGTTCTGACCTGCAGCGGATCCGGCGCGATCAGTTCCTGATGGCCTCGCTCATCCAGGGCATCGAGCGTAGCCGCCTGCCGCACAGCCCGACCGAGCTGCTGTCGGTGGTCAACGACGTGGCCAGGCATCGGTACCTAGCCACTGACACCGGCCTGACTCCCGGCCGCCTGTTCACGATCGCGGCCGAGTTGCGGGGCATCAAGCCTGGTTCGGTCCAGTTCATTGAGGTGCCCACCCAGCCGTATCCGGGCGACCCGCAGGCCTGGGTTGAGTGGGCGCAGCCGCAGGCACGCAGGCTGTTCTCGGCTATCGCCAGGGACACCAGGCTCCCCCGGCCGGGCCACACGAAGAGAGCCAGCCGCCAGGCCGCTGGCCTCCTCGGTTCGAGCTCCACCAGGCTCAAGCCGCACCGCACCTCAGCTGCGGGCGCGCCCGCTGCCACGTACCTGGCCAACCGGAACCTGGCCAGGCAGTACGGCGGCATCACCGGCAGTGTGCCGATCTGCGGCGACGCTAGCGCCTTCGCCGGCCCGGACGGCTACCACTAACGAGGACCCCGTTACCCGCCTATTTGGGCACGAAGACTACGGGTGCGCCCGTCGGCAGCGACAGCCTGCGCCAGCCGTGGGCGCCCTGCGGTGTCCGCTTGAACACTTCGCGCATGGTCCCGCCACTCCATGGCGCGGAGCACCCCAGGTAATACGCGATGGACGTCGAGTAGACGACACAGGGCGGATGCACCCCCAGTTTCGCGAGCTGGGCCGCCCGCCCGGCGTACGGCCTGCCCGCGTCCTGGCTGGCGATCTCATCGCGCAGCACGATCTGCTGGGTGACGACGCCTGTCAGCAGGAACGCAACGGTGACCAGGACGCCCGCGGTCCGCCATCGCGACTCGGTGAGCAGCCAGGCGATCCCATCCGCGGCCAGGATCGCGAACAGGGCATACGTCGGCAGGAAGTAGCGGGGAGCGCCGAAGGGCACCAGGAACCCGTAGAGTGCGACGACCCACAGCCCGGTAAGCGCCGCCAGGAGCGACGACCCCTTCGCCTTGGTCCGCCATACCGCATAAAGGCCCACGATCGCCAGGCCGAGCAGCGCCGCGTACCACACGAGCTCG
The DNA here is from genome assembly GCA_963834665.1 of uncultured Actinomycetota bacterium. Classification (GTDB taxonomy): domain Bacteria; phylum Actinomycetota; class Actinomycetes; order Streptosporangiales; family Streptosporangiaceae; genus JAJYUU01. The sequence continues at coordinate 211,010 of CAWICK010000012.1, read as the reverse complement.
CCGGGCATCGTGACACCGGGGCAGCCCTTAGGCGGGTACTGGCAGTACCACGGGCCGCTGAGCACCTTGACCTGAGTAGGGAACGAGAAGTAAGGGCGGAAGCTTGGCGGTTCCTGACCGGCCAGGTGGATCCGGTTAGCCAGGCCGCCGAACCAGAGGGAAGCCTCGGCGGCCCACTCGATCAGGCCCAGCCCGATGCCTGCGCCTATGGCCGCCAGCACCTTAGGCTTGCGCCAGGCAGGCACGAGAAGCGCGGCTGCGATCGCGGGCCCGAGGATGAACACGATGTTCTGCGGTCGCATCATCACGATGAAGAAGCTGACCGCGCCGATCAGGGTCAGCGCGAGTCCCGAGCGCATCGTGCCGTTGACGGCGTGCACGAACAGGCCGGTAAAGGCCAGGATCCCGACACCGGCCCACCAGTCCGGGTAGACCTGGACGCCGCTGTTCTGGGTGATGGCCAGGCTAGCGAGGATCAGCCCGGCAAGCGCCAGCACCCACGCTGGACGCAGTCCGCGCCAGCACAGCATGGCCAGGAACAGGCCGAGCGCCGACAGAACGGCCATCCAGACGCGCAGCGCCACCAGCGAGGTGGTGAACAGCGTGACCGGGGCCGCCAGCAGCCCTACTCCGTGACCGTGGACGGGGGGCAGGAAGACGCCGGATGCATGGACGCTCGTCTTGGCGATATAGGTCATCTCGTCCGGGCCAAGCGGCATCCGGAGCAGCGACGGGTTAAGCTCGGCGGCCAGAAACACCAGCGTGACCAAGATCAGCCAGACGTAGCTGTCCCGGCTTAGCCAGCCGGGTCTGGGGCTTGGCTCGTCATCTACCTGTACCCGGCCGACTTTCGTGTCGTGCACGAATTGACTCCTTGAAGAAGCGCGGCGCCTCATGCGAAGCCACCAACTTAACCCCCGCGACTGCACCGGGCAGTTTGGGGCCTACGCAGCATGGTCAAGTATGTGACGAAGGCTGACTGCCCCGGTCGCAGTTGACCGTACCGTAAACTAACGAGTGCATTTTTCGCGGCCACGTCACGCAACGCTGCGCAAATCTTCGTTTAGGCACGATGATGTTAGCCCAGTTGGCGTCGGATGACCCGCTGGACTGCGCTATCTTTGCCGCTACGCGATGCTGTCAGACCGGCTGAAAACCGTACAGCTGCGTGAACTGAACTTGATCTTTACCCGATGGGAGGGCCGCGGTGACCAGACTTGCCACGGAGGTGGCCGAGTCGGCACCGGAGCCGCGGCCCCGGCTTATACCGGCATGGGCCAGGGGCCCTCAGGCCATCACCATTTACCTCTATGTCCTCGGCGCCTTCTACCTCACGATAAGGCTGTGGATCGACCCGGCCAGCCGCAGGCAGGACGGCGACGCACCCGACGTCAACCAGGCGACCTGGTTCGTCCGCTACGCGGCGAACGCGGTGGATCATTTCCATCTGCCCGCGCTCATCACCACCACCATGAACGCCCCGCATGGCGTCAATTTGATGTGGAACACGTCGTTCCTGCTGCCGGGCGTGGTCATCTCGCCGATCACGACGCTGTTCGGCCCGCAGACGGCTTTGAGTGCCCTGCTGGTGATCGGGTTCGCCGGGTCGGCCGCCAGCATGTTCTACGTCTTGCGCCACTGGCGCGCCAGCATCCTCGCGTCAGCCCTTGGCGGCGCGCTGTACGGCTTCTCCCCTGCCCTGATCAACTCCGGGATCGGGCACTACTCGCTGGTACTGGCGATGCTGCCGCCGCTGATCGTCGATCGCGTGCTCCGGCTGGTGACCCGGGACGGCAATTCGTTCCGTAACGGCATCTGGCTGGGCTTGTTCGTCGCTGGCCAGTTCTTTATCGCCGAGGAAACGCTGGTCGACACCGTCATCGCGGTGGTCATCTTCCTGATTGTGCTGGCGGTCAGCCGCCCGCGGTCGGTGCTGGCAGCCATCCCGCCCGCGCTGATCGGCCTCGGTACCGGCGCGGTTGTCGCGCTCGTCCTCTGCGCGCGCGCCCTCTGGGTCCAGTTCCATGGCATCGCGGCGCACGGTGCCGCCGCCACGGTCACGATCCTCTACAACGGGCATCCGACCAACCTCGGGACCATCCCGTACGCGTTTATCACGCCCGGAGACGCGCAGCTCTTGCATACGTCCGGCACCTCCTTCATCGTGAACCACTACACGCAGCCGTCCCCGGAGTACCTCGCCTACCTGGGCATTCCGCTGATCATTCTGCTGCTGGTCGCCATCGTCTACTTCTGGCGGAACGTGGCGATCCGGACCGCCGGCCTGACCTGCATCCTGCTGGAGTGGCTGGGCATGGGCGCCAAGCCCATCATGCCGGGCATCCACACGCTGCCGGGGTTCCTGCTGCCGTGGCACTTCTTCGAGCACCTGCCCGTGATCGGCGGCATGGTGCCGGACCGGCTATGCATACTCGCTGACGCGGCCGCCGCTGTGGTGCTGGCCTTCGCCCTCGACCGGGCCCGGTCCGACGCGAAGCCGTTCGCGACCTGGCAGAACGGCGCCAAGATCGCCGCTGTCGCGGCGGTCGTTGCGTTGCTGCCGCTTTTCCCGACCCCCTACGGCGTTACTGGCACCAACCCGCTGCCGCATGGCTGGCGGGCAACCTACGCGGCGCTGCACCTGACCGAGACATCACGGGTCATGCTGGTGCCCTACCCGTGGGCGGCCACGTCGCAGGTATTGCGCTGGCAGGCCGAGACAGGGGTGCCTGGCACCATCGTCGGCGGCGACTTCATCACGCCGGGCGCGAAGGGTCGCAATGCGCGGGCCGGGCGGACCGGGGAGACCGATACCTCCAAGTACATCGACTTCCTGGTCACCGGCCGGAACCCGGCACCACAGCCGACGGCGGCCCAGGTGCAGGCAGACATGACTGCCAAGGATCCGGCCGCCATCATGGGGGTGATCAGGCCGGGCAGCAAGGTCTGGGCCTACGTGATCTCGCTATTCGGGCCGCCTACGGTGCATGTCGGCAAGGTTTATGGCTGGCGGCTGACACCCGGCGAGACCTTCCCGGTCCAGCACTAAGCGCCGTCGTCAAGAAGCGCGTCGTCAAGAAGCCCGTCGTCAAGAAGCACTGTCGTCGCGGGACTGCAGGCAGCTTGTCGCAGCCTTGGCGACAAGCAGCAGGCCAAGGTAGGCGGTCAGCGCGATATAGGCGTAGGTCGCGATGCCCAGGGCGGCAGCCACGCCGACGAGCAAGAGCCGCCCTTCCCAGCCAAGGCCGGTACCGCGCTCAGCTAGGTCTGATCCGGGCTGCCGTGGCGGCGCCAGCATGACCGGCCTGCCGGGAAAGGCCAGGTCGGCATACCGCAGCAGCAGCGCGCCACAGAGCAAGAAGATCACCGGACCAGGCACGCCAGTGGCCAGCCCGGCGGCTGCCACGTACAGCATCTGGGCGCCCAGCAGCACGATCGGCACCAGCCAGTCGAACCGGCCGGAATGCCGGTTGCTGGATCCTGGTGCGGCCAGCAGCATGACGATGGCCGGGCCGACGATCAAGATGCTGGGCAGGCCGTGCAGGCCGAGCATCACCAGGGTGGCGACACCGGCCACGCCCAAGATGGCGGGCGGCAGGGGCAGCAACTGGCCCCGGACCAGCATGCCGAAGGCGCGCGCGATTGCCCCGTCATCGCGCAGCCTGACCAGCTTTGCGGGATCTTCTTCAAGGGCGGGCACAGCCCTGCCCGCGATGCCATAGCCAACCGAGATGATGGCCCAGTCGAGTAGCGCGAGCAGGGCGACTCGGGCACCCCAGGCCGGCGCAGTGAGCATGATAAGCAGCACTCGCCCGCCCGGCGGCATGGTCAGGACTGCCCTGGCCAGGCTCTGAACCAGGGTGTCGGAACGGCTGTCAAGACCTGGCGGATTCGAGCAGGTCGTCATCAGGTCCCGCACGCTGACCAAGCCGAGGACGGCAATGCCGAGCGTCCACGTCCCTGGCCAGTGCTCCGCTGCGGCTCCGGCGGCCAGGCCGGCGTAAATGGCGCATTCGGCTAGGCAGGCGCCAAGCGTGGCGAGCCAGCGGGTGTTGTCGGCTGCGCCGGAGGCTGGATCCGATGACCTGGCGAGGCTCTTTCCGGCGAGCAGAACCAGGTAACCGGCGCCCAGCGCGGCCACCCCGCGAAAGTTGTCTGCCCTGGTCCCGGCCGAGAACCAGGTCGCGGCGCAGGCCGCAAGCGCAACAGAGATGCCGCAAGCTGAGCTGAGCCCGAGGGACCGCCGTTGTGCCCAGGCCAGCGCTTGCCGGCCGACGTCCGCCAGGAAGGCCTCGCCAGGCACGAGCTCCGGGCCGTTAGCCACGACGGGCCCGTCACCGGCCAGGAGCACCTGCAGGCCGCCAGCGGCATTGGGTTCGGTGTGTGCCTGTTTGCCGGGCTTAGCTCGCGTTCCAGGCTCGGGCTCCGCGTGCTGAGCTGACCGCACGGCCCGGTCCAGGTCGGACCAGGCCAGCTGCCCTAGGGGCGTCTTTACCTTCGGGCCGTCGCCCTCGGTTAGCTGGCCCTTCCCCGGTGTCAGGGTGCCCAGGCCCGATACGCGCTGGCCGTCCTCGGACGACTGCAAGCCCACAGGCTCGGGCCGGTCGGCCGACGGCGCCGACAAGTCAACGCCCGTCTCTGGTTCCTCCACCGCCAGCACGCCATCATCTGGCCCCGGCTCCTCCACCCCCAGCGAGGCATCACCCGGCCCGGGCTCCTCCACCGCCAGCACGCCATCACCGGGCTCGAGCGCGCCCGTGTCGGTCCTTCCGGAGCGGGCCGGATCCGGGTTTGATGCGCGGCTCAGATCTGGTTGCACGGCGCGGCTTTCGTCCTGCTCCGCGGCCTGGCCGGTATCTGGCGGCGGCCCTTCACGCTGGGTCCGCACGGGCCCGAGGCTCTCGGTCCGCACGGTCCGGCGGTCCGCCCGTATCCGCTGCCCGGTTCTCGGCAGCGCCATCCGTCGCTGGAGCCGCTGCCCGGCCCGAACAGCATCCCCACGTGGCCGCCTTGCGCGCCTCGGCCGCGCAGCCCTGCCGCCTTCCGCTGCTCCGCCTGGCGACTCCGTCAGCTCGTCCGCATGGGCCAGGACAGGCTGGTCCTGGTCGAGTCTGACTGGCGGCGACGGTGGCGACGGCGCGGGGCCAGACGCACGCTGCCGGGCTGCCGCGGCTCCCGCGGCAGCCCCGGTGGCGGCCTCGTCGTCCGCCTGTCCGGCAAGCCCAGCGTCGATCTGGTCCTCCGTACCGATCGCCAGATTAGGACACTATGTAGTCAGAGCGCTACCTAGCGTACAGTCAACCTCTTTGATACAGGCGCGGGGGATCGCTGCCGAAGTGCCTCCGGCCAGTCCGCGTTATCGCCTGAGGTATCGTCCGGCCATGCGGACGGTGGCTGTGGTCCTTGCGGGCGGAACAGGCAGCCGGTTCGGCGGGACCTTGCCTAAGCAACTGCGCATCCTCGCGGGCCGGCCGATCATCGCCCACTGCGTCGAGGCCTTCAGCCTGGCACCGGGCGTCGACAGCGTGCTGGTGGTCACTGCAGCTGACGTCGCGGATCAGGTCCGGCAGGAGGTATCCGGCTTCGGGAAGGTCGCGGACGTGATCACGGGTGGCGTCAGCCGGACAGAGTCAACGCGGTGCGCGATCAGCTGGCTCAAGGCGCAGCTCCCGGCCGGTGCCGACTGCAAGGTCCTGTTCCATGACGCCGCCAGGCCACTGGTGGACCAGCAGACCATCGCCGACTGCATAGCGGCGCTGGATGAGTCGCAGGCCGTCGGCGCCGTCGTGGCCTCAGCGGACACGATCGTCGAAGTCGCCGACGGCACCATCCGGCGGACCCTGCCGCGCGACTCCCTGGCCCGCTGCCAGACACCTCAGGGGTTCCACTTGTCGGTGATCAGCCAAGCCTACGAGCTTGCCTCGGCCGACCCCGCATTTGCCTCGTTCCCGGCCACCGATGACTGCGGCGTCGTGCTGCGTTACCTGCCCGACGTGCCGATCCGAACCGTGACGGGCAACGAGCGCAACCTAAAAATTACCTATTCGGCCGATATCGCCATTGCGCAGGCGCTCCTCGATACCGCCCGGGTCAACTGCCGGGATCCCACAACTGAATCGCGGCGGACATGAACATGTGCACGTAGCCGCACTGCTCGCAGACGAGGCCGGTCACCGACTGGTTGGCCCAGCCCAGTCTCAGCAGGTCCGCGCCTACCGTGCTCAGCTTGATCTCGCGGTCCCTGAACAGGCTTCCCTGACACACCGAGCAACGGAAGGGATGCCGTTCCCGGCCGAGGGTGATGAGTGACGGCTTCCGGGCCATATCTGCCGGCGGTCCTTCCGTTAGTCGCAGCCGCGAGCCCCGCAGTCCGGCTTAACCGGCGAGCCGGACGCCTGGGTCGTTGCGTGACACTCAGGAGGATACCGGGCAACGACCTTCCGCAGGCTACAACGTCGCGTCCTCCAGCATCTCGGTTACCAGCGCCGCGATCGGTGACCGCTCCGACCGGACGAGGGTCACGTGGGAGAACAGCGGATGCCCCTTGAGTTTCTCGATCACTGCGACGACGCCGTCGTGGCGACCGACCCGGAGGTTGTCGCGCTGGGCGATGTCGTGCGTGAGCACCACCCTGGACCCGGCGCCGATCCGGGACAGCACCGTCAGCAGCACCCCGCGCTCCAGCGACTGCGCCTCGTCCACCACGACGAACGAGTCATGGAGAGACCGGCCGCGGATGTGCGTCAGCGGCAGGACCTCGAGCATCTCCCGCCCGATCACCTCGTCGATCACGGCTTGGGAGGTGACCGCGGACAGTGTGTCGAAGACGGCCTGTGCCCACGGGTTCATCTTGTCCGCCTCGGATCCCGGCAGGTAGCCGAGCTCCTGGCCGCCCACGGCGTACAGCGGCCTGAACACGACGAGCTTGCGGTGTTGGCGGCGCTCCATGACGGCCTCCAGGCCAGCGCAGAGCGCAAGGGCTGACTTGCCGGTTCCGGCCCGGCCGCCCAGGGAGACGATGCCCACCTCATTGTCGAGCAGGACGTCGAGCCCGATGCGCTGCTCGGCGCTCCGGCCACGCAGCCCGAACGCCTCCCGGTCGCCGCGCACGAGCTTGACCGACTTGTCCGGCTGGACACGGCCGAGCGCGCTGCCCGCCCCTGTTACTCCTGACATCAGCACCAGGCCGGTGTGGCAGGGCAGGTCGCGGGCGGCGGCCAGTTCGAGCCTGCCGTGCTCGTAGAGCTCGTCGATCTCCGGCGCGGTCACGTCGAGCTCGGCCATGCCCGTCCAGCCAGAGTCCGGAGGCAGCTCGGCGCGGTACTCCTGAGCCGTCAGCCCGACCGCAGCCGCCTTGACCCGCAGCGGCAGATCCTTGCTCACCAAGATCACTGCCTCGCCTTCGGCCGCGAGGCTGCAAGCGACGGACAGGATCCGAGTGTCGTTGTCCCCGAGCCGGAAACCGGCTGGCAGGACCGCGGGATCTGAGTGATTCAGCTCGACTCGGACGCTGCCGCCGGCGTCGCCGACCGGCAGGTCGGCATCCAGCCGGCCGTACTCGACGCGCAGGTCGTCGAGGTAGCGAAGCGCCTGGCGGGCAAAGTATCCGAGCTCGGGATGATGCCTTTTGGCCTCAAGCTCAGTGATCACAACGACCGGCAGCACCACCCGGTGCTCTGCGAACCTGCCTATCGCTGCAGGGTCAGCGAGCAGGACGCTGGTGTCCAGTACGTAAGTGCGGCGAGGCGGGCTCGTGCTGGCGAACTGCGCTCGCCGCCTGGCTTGGCCAGGACCTGCCGAGGCCGACTCGCCGGCCGACTCGGCAGCAGCCGACTCGGCAGCAGGGGACTCGGCAGCAGGGGACTCGGCAGCAAAGGACGGTGCGGGAACGGGTTCTGCAGTAACGGGCTGCACGGCAGCGGGCCGTGCATGAACTGGCTGACTTGATCGGCGTGCGGAGGAATTGGCCACTCGCTCTCCCCTGGGTGCCCGTGGGACACCGCGGTCGGACACAGACGTGTCGGCGGGACCGGGTCCGGCCAGCGATGGGCCGTGCGCCGGCCCTTCGCTCGTCTCGCCTGCGCACCAGGACGCGAAGCTCGAGAATTTCGAGGGCCTTCCCGGCGGGCGGTCAGGCACCGCCCGTCAGTACCGACCGTACCTAAGCGAAGCGACCGGGGAAAGTACCGTAACGAGCTGTTCACGCGCCAAACCTGCGATGCCGGGCTCCGTAGGAGCGCAATGCGCGCAGGAAATCGACCCGCCGGAAGGCCGGCCAGTAAGCGTCGCAGAAATAGAACTCCGAGTGCGCGCTCTGCCAGAGCAGGAAGCCGCCAAGGCGCTGCTCGCCTGACGTGCGGATCACCAGGTCCGGGTCCGGCTGCCCAGCTGTGTAGAGGTGCTCGGCGATGTGCTCGACGTCCAGGATCTCGGCTAGCTCCTCGATGGTGGTGCCGCGGGTGGCGTGATCCTGCAGCAGGGAGCGAACTGCGTCCGCGATCTCCCGGCGACCGCCATAGCCCACGGCTACGTTGACCAGCAAGCCGCTGTTGCCCGCGGTGGCCTCCGCCGCGTCCTTCAGCGCGTGCGCCGTGTCGGCCGGCAACAGATCCAGCGCTCCCACCGGCTTGACGTTCCATTCCTGGGCTACCAGCTCCCGGACCGTGTCCTCGATGATCCGCAGCAAGGGCTCGAGCTCCGCCGTCGGCCGGGCGAGGTTGTCAGTGGACAGCAGCCACAGCGTCACGACCTCGACGCCGGTCTCCTGACACCACTCGAGTAGCTCGAAGATCTTGTCGGCACCCGCCTGATGGCCGCTGCTGACGTCGGCTAGACCTGCCGACTTGGCCCACCGGCGATTACCGTCGCACATCACCCCAACGTGACGGGGAATCGCCTGAGGCGATAGTGCCGCCTCGAGCCTGCGTTCGTATAGCCGGTAGACGAGACCTCGCAATCCCATCCGGCACCCTTCCTCGCTGCCGCCACCGCGGCACTGTCCCGCCGCCAGGCTGTCTTCCGGCTGACTGGCCGACTAGTCCGTCACCTGCCGGAACGACTCCCGCAGGAGATTCCGCAGCGGGGGACACGCCTTCCGGCTCAGAGAGAACCGTATCCAAGAATGCCACCAGTTCAGCCGAAGTCAGGACAGCGCGAACGCCAATGCCCGCTGTGCCCCAGGCCTCGATGACCGCCCTCCTGGTCAGCTGCCAGCGGCCGTGGCCGCTGGCGGGCGGCCTGGCCGGCCACCCGCGCTGCCCAGGCAGACCATGCTGCGCAGGCAGCCCATCATGCTGCGCTGGCAGGCCATGCAGCCCTGGCCGCGCGTGCTGGCCAGTGCCGGCGCACTCACCCAACCAGACTGCGCTTGACCGCAGTACGCACCGCAGCTCGCCGGTGCTGGGCAGGTCGGCCCGTTCGCGCGAGCGGAGGGCGAAATACTCATGATCGCCAGGCACAGATCCAGCCGGGTGGGCCGGGAACCTGTCATCCGGATCTGGCCACTCGGCAGCAAGCCCGGGATCGCCGCGGGCCTCGCTGATACGTTCGGCGAGCTGAGAGAGCTGGTAGCCGCAGCGCTGACCCACGGCCGCGAACGGCACCGAGTCCCTCGCGAGCCTCAGCGTGATCTCGTACGGCTGGCCAGCCCTGTCGCGGCAGTCAACTGCCTCGACGGACAGCACAGAGCCATCAACACAGCGTAGTGCCCCCATAACGGAACGTTAACATTTTCACGTTCGAAAGCGACACCCCCACGCCGCGGATTCAACGAGCTGGCTCAAGATCACCCGAGTTCCGGGTCCGCCGGAGTTCAGGCTCGCGCGGTGAGTTACTCTGCTGCCGCGCGGAACGCGGCAGCCACCCGGCGGTGCGCGGCCCAGATCTCGTCGGGCAGGTCGCTGAACTGGGCGAGGTGCTGCTCGCGATGGTCCATCTCCTGGCGCCAGCGCTCGGCGTCAATGGTGAGGATCTTGTCGAGGTCCCCGGGACTGATGTCCACGCCCTCCAGGTTGAGCTCCTCCTTGGTCGGGACTATCCCGACCGGGGTTTGCTCGCCCTGGACTTCACCGTCCTTGAGCTGCAGCAGCCACAGCAGCGGACGTAGGTTGTCGCGGTAACCGGGCCACAGGAAGTGACCGTCGTCGGGATCGCGCTGGAACCAATTGACGTGGGCGAAGATTGGCCTGGCGGTGGAGGCGCCGATGATGGCGAGCCAGTGGGCTGCGTAGGCCCCCTCGGGATAGGACATGAAGGGGCGCATCGACATCGGGTCGTAGCGCAGCTGACCATCGACTCCCTCGGCCGCGAACGTCGCCTCGGCGCCCAGCGTGAGGCCGTCATAAACGCCCTCGGCCAGGTCGGTGATAGCACGGATCAGCGGCTCCCGATCCCGGGTGCGCCCGCCGAAGATGATCGCGTCGATCGGAACGCCCTGAGGGTTCTCGAAGTCCCGCGCGATATTCGGCACGTTCGTCAGCGATGTGGTGAACCGGCTGTTCGGGTGCGCCCAGGGCTTGCCCTTCTCGCTGTCGGAGCGCTCTGAGATCAGCTGGCCAGTCCAGTCTCGCCAGCCGCTGGAATCGGCGGGCGGCTGCGGCGTCCTTCCTTCCCACCACACTTCTTGCGTGTTCTCGTTGTAAGCGACGTTCGTGAACAAGACCTTCGTACCGGGGGCGACCGAGCCAAGAGCCGTGGGGTTGGTCACCTCATTAGTGTCCTTGGCGACTCCGAAGACGCCGAACTCCGGATTGATGGCGTAGATCTTGCCATCCTCGGAGTCCACGCGAAGCCAAGCGATGTCGTCGCCGTAGAACTCGACGTGATAGCGGTCCCCGAGGCTGTCCGGCGCAAGCATCATGGCCAGGTTGGTCTTACCGGACGCGCTGGGGAACCCGCCGCAGATATGCCAGGTGCGGCCGGACTGCTTGTCCGTGATGCCGATGAGCATGAACTGCTCAACAAGGAAGTCCCTGGATGCCCAGCCGTCGTACGCCGCCTGCCGCAAGCCGTGCGCGATCTTGCCAAGCAGCGCGTTGCCACCGTAGGAGGAGCCGAAGTGAAGGATTGTTCGCTCGTCCGCGAAGGTAACGAAATAGCGCTGGTCGGACGGTGTGCCCTGGCCGAGGTTCGCCAGGTCACCGGTGACGTGCACACCGCGAACGAACATGTCAGGATCGGCGAGGCTATTCACGTACTCGACGCCGCAACGCGCCATCCGGATCATGTGCAACGCAACAGTGCGGTGGTCGGTGAGCTCGACGCCGACTGCGTAGGGCTCGAGTGGCGAGCCGGGCGGGGCCATCAGGTACGGGATGACGTACATGGTCTTGCCGGCCGAGGCACCACGCATGCGCTCCTCGAGCAAAGGCCGCATCTCATCCGACGGGTGCCAATTGTTGTAAACGCCCTTATCCGCCGGGTTGGCAGTGGCCACGACGGTGCGCTCCTCGGAGCGGGCGGTGTCCTTGACGTAGCTGCGCGCGTAATAGCGGCCCTCACCCGCGGGAGCGATCTCGTCGGCCGCAAGCGATTCGCTGATAAGCCGCGCGTCGTCGGATGCGCCGACTACCTCGACTCGGCTGGCACCGGTAAGGTCAGCCCAATACCGCACGTACTCACGCACGCATATGTTCTTCAGCCCAGCATCGTCGAGAGTCGCCTGAAGGTTACCCGTCGGGTCCCAATCTACCGAGGCCGCATTCACCTCATTCGCCACGACTGGTCCTCCTCAAGGCTCCGCGGGTCGATCCGCCGGGGGGATACCTGACATCAGCCAGGGGGAAAGTACCCCGATGATGCGGGATTCGGGGAGTGTACCCCGGCATGACCGGATCAATTCGGCCCGGTCCGACCGATGACTTGCGCAAGAACTGTCGTGGTTACGCGTGGCTGCCGCAAGGCTTTCGTTCGGTTACGGCCTCACGCCGGCTCTCCGCCCCCATCGAGCGGCTACCGCGTGTTGCGGCCCCGTTCCCCTCCGGACGCAAAAAGGCGCGGACGCCAGTGTTATGCGTCCGCGCCAGCCCGCTCGCCCGGCCCTGTTTTAGCTCGGTCCCTCAGCCCTGACCTGCTCAACCTTGCGCAATGCGTCCCTGAGCTCGGTCAACCAGGTGCCCGAGTGCTCGCCCACGAGGCGGACGCACCAGGCGAGCGCGTCGCTGCGGCTGCGAGCCACGCCGGCGTCCACAAGGGTGTCGAGAACCTGCCGTTCGGCTTGCCGGAGCCTCGTCATCACCGGCACCGAAAACGTGGTGAACATCACTCTGCGGCCGCCGCATTCCACGCCCCACGAAACCTTGCGGCCGAAGCTGTGCTCGGCTTCCCGTGCGATTTCTATCCGGTGGTCACGGGTTTCCTCGCGGAACCGTCGGCTGCGGCCGTCGGCTGCGGCCGCGATCTCGGCCTCGGTGGCGCCAGGCGAGATTTCGGGGTCAGCCAGCACCCCGACAATAGTGATCTCCTCGCGGTCGACGTTGATCTCGGGGGCGCCGGTGAACCAGCCCTCCGGCAGTCGGCCGGTGAACCAGCCGCGTAGCTTTTCCGCAGCGCTGGCGCGGCTGGCGGAATCCGAGTCAGCGTTCTTAGGATCATCGTTCTTTGTAGTCATGTAATCATAATTACACTTCCTGGCTGACAGGCGCAAGTACGTCGCGTCAACTCGGCCGGTTGGCGCGTCAACTCGGGCTTGCTAGCGCGTTAGCCGGCCAGGCTGGTGGCGACTGCGGCAGCGATCTGGGGGTAGACCCGGACTGCCCCGGCGAAACCGGACCCGAAGATGGCCGGCACGATCTGCACGTCCATGCCCGGCTCGGGTGCCTGCAGCATCAGGCCATGGCCCAGATAGATAGCCACGTGCGAGATGTACGTCGGTGCCGTCGGGTCGGTGTGGTAGAAGAGCAGGTCACCAGGCTCGAGCTCGGCCAGCGGAACCCGCGGGCCGGACTGTGCCTGGTTGTCGGCGACCCGCGGCATGATGATGCCGGCCTGCCGCATGGACCACTGCACCAGGCCGGAGCAGTCGAACACGTTCGGGCCGTCGCCGCCCCACACGTACGGCTTGCCGACCCGGCTAAGCGCCGCGGTGAGGAACGCCTCGGTCTGGGTGACGGACATCCCCGGCCCGGCCGACGCGCTCACGCCGATCGCGCCCGCATAGCCAGCGGTCGCTGGCAGGCCCCGCTCGGGTGCCTGCGCGACCAGTGGCGCGACGGACGCGCCGGCCGGCAGGACCGCCTTGACCTTGCGCATCAACTCGGTCAGCCGGGCATTCGGCGCGCTGATGACGATGGCGTTCCCGGTTGGCATGCCGAGCGAGCGGGCCACCGAGTCCGAGACGACCGCGTCGACGCCGCTGATACCCACGGTGCCGTATCCGCCGATGACGAGCTTCTCGGTTCGCCCGCCGGTGACCTCAACGGCCCCGCCGAGTGGAAGTTTCTCCTGCTTGCCCATCAGGTAGGAGACCGCGATGGCGCCGTCGGCCACGTTCTGCCATAGCGCGGTGGCCCTGGCGGTCGGTCTCGCGGCGAACTGGCGGAACGCGGCCGGACTGACTCCGAGCACAGCGATATCGCGGCCATTGACCTTAAGCCTGGCGGCATCCAGCGCCTCGGCGGCAGTAACTCCCCGCAGCCTCCTGATCGCGGCGAGTGAGGAAGCCGGCAATGTCCTGGGCGCGACTACCAGCAGGTCCGCAGGCCGCAGGACGCGCAGTCGCCCGATACGGGGGCCGCCTGCAAGTCCTGCCAGCTCGGTCCGTTGCGCGACCGGCACATTGGTGCCGCCCGCCGCGGCGTCCGGCCGGACCGCGTGCGTTGCCTCGCCGTTTCGGGTGCTCGGCCGGGACGGCAGGAATACGCCGGCTTCCTGCGCCGCGCTGGCTTCGGTCTGCCCCAGGTACTGAATGACCGTGCGTGCCTGGGTAACGGCATTGCCGTGGTGGCCGGTCAGGTTCTTGCCGCCGGGGCCGAGCACAGCGGCGATGTCGGCGGCCGAGATCGGGTGCGAGCGGGCCCGCTTGCCCGGCAGCGAAGCAGCCGCCTGAATCAGCGCCGCGGACGCCGCGGAGGCCGCGGACGGAGCCGGCGCGGCCATTGCCGAGCGACCAGGCAATGCCGGGGCGTCCGAGCGACCGGCCGGCGCCGAACGCCATGCCGACCTTGGGCGAGAGGCTGACCGCGATGCCGACGGCAACCGCGCCCCACAGGCTGGCGCGCAGGCGGCGAGTTCGGTCGCGCAAGGCACTCCCCTCAGGCCTCAGCCGGCCGGCTTGCTGGCTCCTGTCGTAACACGATGCACGTTCATCGCACATGCGTCTATACCCAGGAAATCCCTATCTTGCTATATGGGATTCCCATGAGCCGGGATCCATGGGGAACGTTTGGCAAACTTCTGCCGGATCGTTGGTAAATCATCAGGCAGGGAACGCGGTCCGGCATAAGTACTGCAGCCTGGCGGCGCGCCGCAGTCCGGGTATCAGGTCAGCGCGGCACGGAGCTGATCCGGCTCGGTAACCGGGGCCCGGCAGACGAAGTCGCGGCACACATACGCAGCCGGTCCGTCCGCCGCCGCCGTCCGCCCTGCCAGCAGGGGGATCCCTGCATTCGTGCCGTTCCCGCAAGCGATGACCGCGCCCGGCGGCGCGGCCTGCAGCGCCGTCTGATGCAGTGCGGCGCGCTCCTGGCCGGGTGGACCCGCGATGGCGATCTCCACGGGACCGGACAGTGCGGCCTCGGACACCGCGAGGCCCCACCCGGCGGCGCGCGGGAATCTCGCCGCCAGTTCCGGCAGGCCGCGCAAGGCCGCCAGTGCTGCCACTCGGTGGCCGGCAGAACCGGTCAGCGCGGCATAGCTGAGCAGCGCGCCCGCCGCCGCGAACGTGCCCGACGGGCTGGGCCCGTCGGCGACGTCCGACGGCCGGTAGATCAGCTGCTCGCTGTCGTCTGCTGTGTCATAGAAGCCGCCGGTCCCGGTACGGAACCGGGACAGCACGGTGTCCAGCAGTTCCCCGGCCAGGCCGAGCCACCGCTCCGCACCGCCGGCCTCATCGGCGGTCGTGACGCCGGCCAGCGCGATGAAGCCCTCCGCGACACAGCCGTAGTCGTCGAGGACGCCAGCCGTGCCGGACGCCCGGCCGCCTCGGGAGGTGCGGTCCAGACGGCCACCGCCCAGGTGCACCCGGGCTAGCAACTCGGCGGCATCAACGGCGGCAGCGATGAAGTCAGCGCGGTCAAACAGCAAGCCAGCCTCGGCGAGCGCGGCTATGGCCAGCCCGTTCCAGGCGGCAACCACCTTGTCATCACGGCCCGGGCGCGTCCGGTCGGCTCGGGCTGCCAGCAGGGCCGCGCGGAGCCGGGCAAGCCCGGCAGCGTCAGGGGGATCTTCGCGCAGCTGGAGGACCGACAATCCGTGCTCGAAAGTCCCGGCAGCGGTGACGCCGAAGATGCTAGCTGCGCGACCGCCGTCGGCCTCGCCGAGGGCAGCGGTGAGCTGGTCGGGCGTCCAGACGTAGAACGCCCCTTCCACGCCGTCGCTGTCGGCGTCGAGAGCCGAGGCGAAGCCGCCTTCTGGCGTGCGCAGCTCGGCAATCAGCCAGTCGCAGGTCTCCTGCGCGACCCGGCGGGCAAGCAGGCTTCCGGTGCGCCGCCACAGATGCGCGTAAACCCTGGCCAGCAGCGCGTTGTCGTAGAGCATCTTCTCGAAATGCGGGACCACCCAGTCCGCGTCCACGCTGTAACGGGCGAACCCGCCGGCCAGCTGGTCGTACATGCCGCCACGGGCCATGGCGTCGGCCGTCGCCTCGGCCATCAGCAAGGCTTGGCGGCTGCTGTCCCCGCTAGCTCGCTCTGCGTGCCTGAGCAGGAATTCCAGCACCATCGACGGCGGAAATTTGGGCGCGCCGCCGAATCCGCCCCGGCTGGCGTCGAACTCGCTGGCTAGCCGGGCGACGCCGGCCTCGACATGCCTGGCTGAGCCAGCTCTCGTCGCCGGCGTTCCCGTCGCGCCGGCTCGCCTCGCCGGCGTTTCCGGCCTGCTCGCTCGCAGCTCCGGCCGGCAGGCCATCCTCCAAGCCCAGCCCGCCATCCTCCTGGCCCAGGCCGTCGGGAAGTGGCACCCCGGCTCGCTCGCTCAGAGCAGCTGCGATCTGCCGCGCCTGGCCCGCAACCTGGGCTCGGTCTTCGCGCCAGGCCTTGGCGACGCCCAGCACAAGCCGCTGGAACTGGCTGCGCGGAAAATACGTGCCGCAGAAGAATGGCTCGCGATCCGGCGTCATGAACACCGTCATCGGCCAGCCACCCTGACCGGTCATGGCCTGGGTAGCGGTCATGTAGACGCTGTCGACATCCGGCCGCTCCTCGCGGTCGACCTTGATAGAGACCAGTTGCTCGTTCATGATCGCCGCGGTCTGCTCGTCCTCGAAGGACTCGTGCGCCATCACATGGCACCAGTGACACGCCGAGTACCCGACAGACAGGAGCACCGGAACGCCGCGCTCGGCAGCGGCGGCAAACGCCTCGTCAGACCACGGCCACCAGTCCACCGGGTTGTCGGCATGCTGGAGGAGGTACGGGCTTGTCGCGCCGCGAAGCCGCTCTGCCATGGCACTATCCTTCCCTGCGCCCATCCGGTGCGCGCCAGCGCGTTGTCCATCTGCGCCGAAGAGGGCAGGTTTGCGGCTGTGGTTACACTCAGCAGCCGCTGGCAATACGCTGTTCCTCCTAGCCTGGCGAGCGCTTGCGCGTCATGCTGGAGGGAAAGCTCATGCTCGCGAGGCGGCCCGGCTGGGTGAGCGAATGGCGGAAGATCCGGGTGTCGGCTGGCTCACATGTGGGCACGAACTGACAATCGCGGCGAATTTCGCCCGGTACACTGCCACGGACGCCATCGTTGAGAGCCAGGAAGTCGAGCTCCCAACTAACGGCCGTGGCACGTGCTACGGACGTTGTTCGAGCGGTAGAGCAAACTTTTGGAGCACCTATGCGCGTTCTGGTCCTCGGCGGCGACGGCTTCTGTGGCTGGCCCACGTCGCTGTACCTCTCCGATCAGGGTCATGACATCACCATCGTCGACAACCTGAGCCGCCGGAATATCGACGTCGAGCTCGAGGTGGACTCGCTCACGCCGATACGGCCGCTCGGCGAGCGGCTGCGCGCCTGGCAAGAAGTCTCCGGCCGCGAGATCGGCTTCGTGAACCTGAACCTGGCGACCGACTACGACCGGCTCGTCGCCGTGCTGCTGGACATCCGGCCGGACGCGATCGTGCATTTCGCCGAGCAGCGGGCCGCCCCGTACTCGATGCGGACCGCGAAGACCAAGCGCTACACCGTCGACAACAACGTCCGGGGCACGCACAACCTGCTGACCGCCCTGGTGGAAACGGGTATCGAGGCTTCGCTGGTGCACCTGGGCACCATGGGCGTCTACGGCTACGGCTGGTCGGGCAGCGCCCCGATTCCCGAGGGCTACCTGACCGTCAAGGTCACCACCCCGGACGGGGAGCTGGAGCGGGAGATCCTGCACCCGGCCAACCCGGGCTCGGTCTACCACCTGACCAAAACACTCGACCAGCTGCTGTTCTCCTTCTACGCCAAGAACGACGCGCTGCGGATCACCGACCTGCACCAGGGCATCGTGTGGGGCACCCAGACCGACCAGACCGCGCGGGACGACCGGCTGGTCAACCGGTTCGACTATGACGGCGACTACGGCACGGTGCTGAACCGGTTCCTCATGCAGTCGGCCATCGGCCACCCGCTCACCGTGCACGGCACCGGCGGGCAGACCCGAGCGTTCATCCACATCCGCGACACGGTCCGCTGCATTGAGATCGCGCTCAACAACCCGCCGCAGGCGGGCACGCAGCCGATGGTGCTGAACCAGGTCACCGAGACCTACCGGGTCGTTGACCTGGCCAAGATGATCAGCGACATGACCGGTACCGAGGTCGCCTACCTCCCCAACCCGAGGCGCGAGGCGGACGAGAACGAGCTCAGCGTTCGCAACGACCAGTTCCTCGCATTGGGCCTCAAGCCGACGACGCTGTCAGAGGGCCTGCTCGAGGAGATCACCCAGATCGCGGCGAAGTACAAGCACCGCGTGGACCCGCACAAGATCATCGCCCGGTCCGTCTGGCGGGCCGGCATGGAGACTTCGGCTGACCTGATGACCGAGGTCCCGGACGGCGCGTAGCAGCCGGTAGCCGTAGCGACTGACAGCTGGTCTAGTTGTTCCGTTCAGGCCGCCGTGGCCGGGTGACGCGATTACCCGGCCCGGCGGCCTTTCGGGCGGGTTGCGCTTCGGCCCGCCCGACCACTCCCGCTCAAGTAAGGCGCACCGCATCCGTCGTAGTGAATTAACCGGTGTTATAGCCCCCGGGAACTCCCCGATGATCAAGCTAGAGCGGCCGCTCCGATAGGCCGACATGACGATCCAGCCAGTCGTTGAGAGGCTGCGCGGCTGCCAGGAAGGCAGTGATGCGCTGCCGGGCGGCGGCGGTGGCGAGCCAGGGCTCGACCGGCCACTCCTTCCACGCAACCAGGCCCTTGTAGCGGAGCAGTTCGATTCGCGGGTGGTCGGCGGGATAGCCACGGGGCGCGGACTTGAGCACGTCCCGGCCATGTACCTCGATGTCCTGCTTGCGGACCATGGCAATGGTCTGCTCAAGGTCCGCGCCGCTGTGATCGGCGGCCACGGCCTGCCGGTACCGCTCAAGTTGATCGGGCATCATCCCGTAGGTGCCGGTGCCGGCCGCCAGGCCGTTAGCCGATACCTGCACGTAGGCGTGGCCTAGGCGCGCGCCGATCGCCGTCTTGTACGGCGTCTTGTCCTTGCTGAACCGCACATCGCGGTACGGACGGAAGATCTTCGATTCGCCATGCACCGGCTCGAGTTCGGCCATCAGGTCGTTCATCGGCAGCAGCACGCTGTTGTCGTAGACCTCTTTGTGCGCGAGCCAGTAAGTCTTGGAGTTGTCAGCCTCCAGGCCCTCGTAGAACTCCAGCGCCTCCTCTGGCCAGCCCTGGAACGACATCGCCGCGCCTCCTGCGGTTATCGGGCCTATCCCCTCGTGGGAAGCATGCACCATTTCGCCGCGCCTCGCGTTGGCATCGGTCATCAGCGTCATGACGATCGAGCCGGGCAGATGGGCCACAAGATCGCGGCTGGGTCGATCACGTGGGTCGGCAGCGGCGGGTGCGGCGCCTTAGTGGCCGGCGGGTCGGTGATGAGCATCACCGAGCTCGACCCGGTCGGGTACCCGTAGTGGGAGGTGACCTGGACGAAGGCACCCGTCCGCGTGCTCGCCAGGTAAGTCGCCCGGCTGGTGGTCCAGGCGAGCGAACCGGGCGCGAGCGCGAGGTCGGTGAAGTCATTGCCGGTCGGCAGCGTGACCACCGGCACCGCCGGCCTGTCCTGCGCCGGTGAGTAGTAAAGCCGGGAGAAGTCCGGGCTGAGGTAGGCGGTGCGCGATCCGTCGGTGACCACGAAGTCGGTCCCGTGCACCGCCGCGAGCACCGGCGGCAGTCGCGTCCTGGCGCGCGCGGCCAGGCTGTAGGCGCGCAGCGTCGTCTCGCTCCCCGGACTGTCCGACTCGGGCCACACCAGCAGGCTGCCGTCGAAGAATGGCGGTTGCACGTGCCCGCGGGCGATGGTGTCGACGGAACCACTGAGCAGGTTGGCGAGCCTGATCTCGACGAGGCCGCCGGGGCCGGAGCCCTGCGCCCAGGCCGCGTAGTTGCCGCTGACAGCGGGCGCGTGCCATGGACTCGGCCACGGAGTCCCGCCCGGCCCGGCCAGCGAGCGGCCGATCTCCCGGATCCGGCCGGTGGTGGCGTCCCGGGCATACACCGTGAAGCGATCCAGGTTGCTCAGCGAGTACGTCTGGACCCACACCAACCATCGGCCGTCCGCTGCGCCGTCGGCCTGGTCAGTCGCAGGGTTGGCGAATCGCTGGATCGCGCGCATCCGACCTGAGCGGAGGTCCAGCGCAGCGACTCCGGCGAACCCCGGTGACCAGGCCGACACGTACGCGGTGCCGCCGCTGGCGCCCAGCGGAACGATCTCCGTTGTGGCAGAACTAGGCAATACGCGGGCGAGAGCCGCGGACATGAAGGTCGAGTTCCGGGCCGGGCAGAACCTCAGCGTGCCGACAGCAGTCGCGCCTGGCGACGAGCGCGCGCCTGGCGACGAGCTGGCCCGCGACGAACCGGCCCGCGACGAACCAGGCCCGCCCGCGGAACTAGTAGCGGCCCCCGAGGCGTGCAGGCCAGGCGATCCCCCTGCCGCACATCCGGTCGCGGCTGCCGCAACGAGCACAACCGCGACCAGCGCGGCCGCGACCCGAGCTGGCCGACTACCAGTCGTAGCCACGGGCGCCCAGGATGTAGACCATGGTGCTTGACGCCAGCGATGAATATCCTGGCACGTTCAGGCTCCAGCCGATACTCGTGGCGCTATGCACCGAGTCTTCGTAGTCAGTGACCGTGCCATTGTCACGATAGCCCCGAATATCAATCCAGTGCATGATCGTCTGATTAACCGGGTTTCCCACGAGATGCGGCCCGCCTGCCGCCTCGTACGCGTTTCCGGCCAGCGGCACGCCGCCATTTTTGTTGATATCGGTAACGAGGTCGAATTCGTAGGTCCTGATCTGGCCGCCGGTCGGACTCCAGGGCAGCGCGACCGCGACGTACCTGTTCCTCGCCTGGTTCGCGTTGAGCACCCGCGGCACCGGGTAACCGGAGCCGTCAGACCAGTTGGTGCCACCAGGAGTGGTGCCGAGTTCGCGAGCGGCGGTCCACTGGCTGATCCTGACGCCGACCTGGGCGAGCATCTCGGCGACCGTGGCCGGGCCGCAGAAGTAGTCGCGCAACTGCGGTTGCTGGGTCGCGGCAAGGTCCCTTGCGGCCGGCAGGCCGGCCAGGCAGGCCGCGATCGCGCACTTGCTTTCCCGGCCGTCGCGGCCCGCCAAGACCAGCAGCGTGCTGCGGAGCTCGGCCTGCTTGCCGTCGTTGGCCCGCGCCATGGCCGGGCTCATCACCGGCGCCGCCAGGCCCCGCTTGGCCCGGGCCTTCGGCCGGATGTCGGTGACTAACGGCGCAGCGCGGGCGGCGGCCGGGACGGCGGTCGGCTGGCCCGGGCGCCTAGCGCCGTACGCGGCTGATGCCGAGGGGGAAGCAAGCAGCAGGCACGCCGGGATCGTGACCGCGACGACGCTCGCCAGCCGGAATGTCCGGGGTCCAGACCACATAACTCCTCCGTTTCCCGGGTCGCGCCGCCACCTGGCCAGCCCGACTCGCGCGCGCCGAAGAAACCACCGAACTGATGGCGAAAATCCAGGCGATCAAGGCACCGGCCTTGAGCCGGTACTCGCGCGATTCGACCCCGAGTTACTGATACCGAGCGATCTGACCCCGAGCACTATTGTTATTCCTAATTCGGTTAGCAAAGGCGCCGACCGAACCCTGTAAAGCACATTAGGCGAATTCCCCGGGGCGTGTCCTGGAATTGGATCATTCCATCACTGGCAGTAGGCGGACGTCGGCCGATATGCCTCCACCGGTGATCAGCGCTGACCCGACGTCGCCCCGAAACCGAACGCTATGGCCAGCTACCAGGCGGTGAGCACATTTTGCCGCAGGATAGTCACGGCGGCATCGCGGGCCTGTGTGGCTGCGGTGATGGCGTCATTTACGTCGTCGGGAGAAGGGCCAGGCGTGACGGTGCTGGGATATTCAAAGGTGTTGCGAGCGCGGCGGATGCGGCCGAAGGATCGGAAGACTCGGACCGTCGAGCCGAACTGTGCCAGGACCGCTTCCTGGAGCGCGATATGGCCGCCGCGGCTGGTGGCGCGCAGGCCCTGTGCGGCCAGCAGGCTGGCGGCACTCTTCCGGAGCGGATCATAGGCCAGCTGGTAGGCGCCAGACAAGTCACCGGAGGACGAGGCGGTTGCGGCGGTCACCAGGTGGCGGCCAGCATCGTCAAGCAGGCGCTGTGCGATGCCGCGGTCGGGGGTGACCCGTTCAAGCTCTGCGGCTGCCACCAACTCGGCGACCTTACCCTGACCCGGCTGCCAGGTCACGGCGGACTCGCGTCAGCGAAAACAGGGACCAGCGGGCGCCTGGTCACCTCGGCGTGGAAGCCGTCCCCGCCGTCACGCCACCATTGCGCAGAACGGACCGTCACGTTGACCTCCCGTGCCAGCCGCGATCCTGCGCGCTGCGCGGCTTCGTCCAGATCATCTCGGTCCGGGCGGCCTATGACCAGCACATCAATATCGCCTGGCGCCGGACCCGATTCACCTTTGTAACGGGCAGCCCAAGACCCGAACAGATACGTTGCCTCGATGCCCGTCATCCCGGCGAGCTCCTCGGCGACTACCTGGCGTGGCCCGAATGACCGCAGCAGCAGCTCGGTCAGCGGGCCCGTCAGCGGCGAGTCGGCGGCGGTCACTAGTCGCGCGTTGCCGAGCCTGCGCGAGGAGACGACCCCGGCGTCCTCGGCCCTGGCCATCTCCCGCTGCGCCGAGGAGACTGACGTGCGAGCCAGGCCGGCCAGCTCGGTCAACGACCACTCCCGTCCGGGGCTCAGCAGCACCAGGGTCAGCAGGTCCGCCTGCAGCCGCGACCGCAGCAAGGGCATCAGCGGCGGCCCTGGAACTTGCATAACACGCAATATACATCCCGTGATACGCAAGCACCCGCATCTGCGAGGCTACTCGGTCTCCGGCCTGCCTGCATCGACGATCGCAATTGCGGCTCGGCCCCCCGGGCTCGCGCCGAGCGCTGTCATGCGCGCATGCCCAGAACTCAAGATTGAGGCGCCTGTCAGAACGAGGCCACCGCGTCAGGCTCGGACCGGCCAGTCGGGACCCGGAACCGGCTCAGCCTGCCGCTCGGCCTGGCCTGCCCCGTCGCCACGGCCAGCCTTGTCGCGGTCGCCAGTGCCGTCGCCTTCCCGGATGCCGTAGCGCGCGTACAGCCGGCAAGCGGCCCGGGCGCCCACCAGTTCGCCCTGCCAAGCAGCCGCATCGTGGCCGGGACCAGCATGACCCGCACGATCGACGCGTCAACGATCAGTGCCACGATCATGCCGACGCCCATCAGCTTGATGAACGTGATGCCGGACGCGGAGAACGCGCCGATCACGATCACCAGGAGCAGCGCAGCGCTGGTGATCACGCCCCCGGTCCGCTGCAGGCCGCTGGCGACGGACTCAGTGTTGTTGCCGGTCACGTCGTACCGCTCGCGGATCCGCGACAGCAGGAACACCTCGTAGTCCATCGACAGGCCGAAAATGATCGCCAGCATCAGGATCGGCATGGTCGGGTCGAGCGTGCCAGTCGGCGAGAACCCCAGCAGGGTGGACAGATGCCCCTGCTGGAAAATCCAGACCACCACGCCGAACGTGGCCGCTAGCGACAGCAGGTTCATCGCGATGGCCTTGACTGGGAGCACAACCGAGCCGAACGCGAGGAACAGCAGCACGAAGGTAGCCGCTGCCATCACTAGCGCCATCCACGGCAGCGTGGCGGACAAGCTGCTCAGCTCGTCCACCAGCTGGGCAGTCTGGCCGCCAACGCTGGCGCTCGCGCCTGGTGGCGGGGCGACCGTGCGCACCTGCTGGACGATCTGCCGCGCCTGCGCGGACAGCGGATCCGGGCGGTAGGCCAGGTCGACCCGAGCGATATCACCGTGAACGCCGGTCACCTGTGCGCCGGTCACGCCTGCCACTCGGTCCAGCCGCCCGAGGTAGGCGGCGAGCTGGCCCTCGACGGCTGCCGATCCGGCCACCGGGCCGCTGAACCGGACCACCGACTCGATCGGCTCGGTGACGTTACCGGGGAAGTCGCGGGTCAGGGTCTGGGTGACCTGCCGGGGCGCGGCCGCGGCGGGTAGCGCCCGTGCATCAGTCCCGCCCCAGGTGACCTTGAGAAACGGCGTGCCAAGCGCGAGCATGAGCACGACGATGACGACGACGAAGACGGCCGGCCTCCGCATGACAGTGCGAGCGAGCCGATACCAGCCGCCTGCTGCGTCCTGGGTCCGCGGCCGGCGCACGGACCTGCGCACTCGCAGCGCGTTCACCCGCGGCCCGAGCACGGCCAGCAACGCGGGCAGCACGGTCAGCGCGGCGAGCATGTCGACCAGCACGGTCGCAACGCCGCCGTAGCCCATCGAGCGCAAGAAGACTTCAGGGAAGAGCATCAGGCTGGCGAGCGCCACGGCGACCGTTACTCCGGACACCGCTATCGTGCGCCCCGCGGTCGCGACGGTCCTGGCCAGCGCCTCCTCGACTGTCGGCTGCCGGTGCAGTTCTTCGCGGAACCGGCCGACCATGAACAGCCCGTAGTCGATGGCCAGCCCAAGCCCGAGGATGGTGGTGATGTTGACGGAGTAAATCGACACCGGAGTGACCAGCGTCAGCAGCCGGAGCGCGGCGAACGACCCGATGATGCCGATACCGCCGATGGCTAGCGGCAGGCTTGCAGCTGCCAGGCTGCCGAAAATGACGGCCAGCAGTATCAGCAGGACCGGCATCGAGATACCCTCGGCCCTCCCGATGTCGCTGGTCACCTGTTTGTTGATCGCTGCTTCGGTCGGTATCTGGCCGCCCGCCTGAACAGTGAGGCCCGGTGCCGTGAGGTTGCCCTTGATCGCGTTGAAATTTTTGATGCGGGCCGCGTCGGTGTTGCCGGCCAGCACCAGCACCGCGTAGGTGACCTTGCCGTTCGCACTTATGAATTCCGGCGATCTTGTCGACCAGTAAGTCTGCGCCCCGACCACGCGGTCGTGCGGCAGCAGCGCCAGCGAGCTGGTCACCGCTGACCGGAAAACAGCCGAGTGGACTGTCCTGGTCTTGCTCGTGTACAGCAGGACAGCGTCGCCCGCACCCCGGCCGAAGGCCCGCGCGGCCAGGTTGGCCTCCTGCTGGCTCTGGCTATTAGGCGGGGCGAAGCCGCCTGCCGACTGGAGCGCCCCGAATACGCCAGTGCCCCAGACAGCTGCCACGATGACGCCAAGCCCGGCGAGCGCGAGCACAAGCCGCCGGTTTCGGAAGAGTATTCGTCCCCAGGCCTCGAACATGGCAGTCTCCGCGGCTAGACTCGTTAGCGATCATCGCTTGAGTGAACGACGTAAATGCTTTACGATGTAAACTTGGCATACAGAGTTAACTTCCGTCAAGAGGGCTAACGCGTCAGGGAGATAACGTCAGACGTGGTTGCCTGCCAGGCGGACAGGCTGGAAGAGGACAGATGAGCATGGTCCAGGCGCCAAGCAGGCGCGATCGCGTCCGGGCCGCGACTACCCAGGAGATCATCGAGACGGCGCGCCGGCTGCTGGTCGAGGAGGGCGTAACAGCTGTCTCGTTGCGGGCGATTGCCCGCGAGATGGGCATGACGGCACCAGCTTTGTACAGGTACTTCAATAGCCACGAGGAACTGCTCAGGCACGTTGTGGCGAGCATCTTCACCGAGATCGCGGACCACGTCCGCGGCGCGATCAAGGCGTCAGCCGAGGCGGCCAGCCCTGATCTCAGTGAGGCGGAGATCATGGCAGTGAAGCTGATAGCCGGCTGTCAGGAGTTCCGCGCCTGGGCGCTGGACCACGTGGCCGAGTTCAGCATGATCTTCGGCAGCCCGCTGCCCGGGCTGGAGGTTCTGCACGAGGTGCACCAGGACCCGACCGTTGACTGCGGCCATCAATTCGGCCAGGTATTCCTTGACCTGTTCGGAGACCTCTACCGGCGCCAGCCGTTCCCCATCCCGGCCGATGACGACATCCGGCCGTCGCTGCGGGCGCAACTCTCGCGCTACCAGGAGATGGTCCGCTCCGACCTGCCGCTTGGCGCCCTGCAGACATTCCTGCGCTGCTGGGTGCTGCTCTACGGCACGGTGAGCCTGGAAGCCTTCGGGCACATGCGGTTCGCGCTCGATGACGCGTCGCCAATGTTCGAGCTGATGCTGTCTGACCTCGCGCCGATGGTCGGCCTGCGTTACCCGCTTGCCGAGCAGGCCCGCTAACCGGCGCGAGCGCGGCCGGATCTGCCGCGTTACGCGACGAAGGGCTCGGCGCCGGTCTCGGCAGTCATGGGTCGGCCCGCCACCGCCCAGTCCTGCATCCCGCCCGCCACGTTGATCGCCGACCAGCCGGCGCCCGCGAGTGCCTGCGCCGCCCGGCCCGATCGCCCGCCAGAGCGGCAGATCACGTAAATGTCCTGGTCCTGGGGTACCTCGGCGACGCGCGCCCGAGCTCGCCGAGCGGGATATGCCGGGCATCCGGCGCATGACCCGCCACCCACTCGTCGTGCTCCCGCACGTCGAGCAACCACGCGCCATCAGGCACGCCCGTGGCCGGTACCTCCGGTAGCGTGTCCCCCACCGCGAATCACAGCTCCTTCTCAGCCGATCAGCAGTTACTAGCGCAACCCTACGCCGACAGCAGGCGCAGGCCATAGGCCAGCAAGATGATGCCGGGCTCTGGTGACCAGTCTCGCGCCGGCAGCCTGGTAAAGCCTGCCTCCGTATACAAGTGGTGTGCGGCCTTCATCTCGGGCTGGGTCAGCAGCAGCAGATGGCGGACGCCCTGCTCGCTCGCCCGCGCCAGCACCGCGGCCAGCAGCGCGCTGCCAAGACCCGCACCGCGCGCCTCTGGCCGCACGGCGAGCGCGCGGATCTCTGCCTCGCCCGGCCCCTCGACCACGTTCCCGCCATGCGGCCAGGACATCAGCATCACGGTGCCGACCAGCCGGCCGTCAGCACCGGCCGCCACCAGCACATCGCCGGACCCGTCCGCGCCCAGCTCCCGCAGGCGCGGACCGTAGCCGGAGTCCGGCGCCAGGAAACCGTCGGCCAGATAGGCGCCGACCCGGATATCCCCGACTTCACCGAACTCGTCCTGGTGTGCGTCCCTGATGAGCATTCCGCCATCTAACCAGGCTGGCCACCGTGCCCCCGCCGTTCCGTTCCTGATCGCCTCCGGTCGCGTTGCGCGGCACTCAGGCCAGCCGGGACAGCGTAAACATCCACCATGCGGGCAGTGTCGTCGGCTCGCTCCACGTAGCGGCCGATCCAGAAGAGCGTCTCGGCGATCCGGCTGAGCAATCCGGAGTTCATTGCTGGTCCCCGCCCGGCCCGCTCTGCCGCGCCAGCCCCGTGTTTTGAGCGAGCACTGTGTCGGCCAGACCCGTACTTTCGGCCAGCCGCGGCGCGGGCACGAGCGGCAGGTAGGCGGCGGGCGGCCGCTCGCCGGCCGCTGCCAGTACCCAGGTGTCCTTCGAGCCGCCGCCCTGGCTGGAGTTCACTACCAGCGCGCCCTCGGGCAGCGCGACCCGGGTTAGCCCGCCCGGCAGCACCCAGACATCAGATCCGTCGTGCACCGCGAACGGCCTCAAGTCGATGTGCCGCGGCGCAAGCCGCTCGCCGATCAGCGCCGGCGATGTCGACAGCGCGACCGGCCGCTGCGCGATCCAGCTTCGCGGCGCAGCCAGCACCTGCCGGCGAAGCTTGGCCAGTGTGGCCTCGTCGGCCTGCGGGCCGATGACGATCCCGCTGCCGCCTGCCCCGTCCACCGGCTTCAGCACCAGCTGATCCAGCCTGCCAACCGCCCAGTCGAGCACGTCCGGATCCTCGAGCCGGTGGGTCTCAATGTTGTCGAGCAGCGGCTCCTCCGCGAGGTAGTACCTGATCAGGTCCGGCACGTAGGTGTAGATGAGCTTGTCGTCTGCCACGCCGTTGCCGACTGCGTTCGCGATCGTGACGTGCCCGGCCCGCGCGGCGTTGACGATGCCGGGGCAGCCGATCAGCGAGTCGGGCCGGAAGTGCAGCGGGTCAAGGAAGTCGTCGTCGACGCGGCGGTAGATCACGTCCACCGGACGCGGACCCTGGGTGGTGTGTACGAACACCTGGTTGTTCGCCACCAGCAGGTCGCGGCCTTCGACGAGCTCCACGCCCATCAGCCTGGCCAGCAAGGTGTGCTCGAAATAGGCCGCGTTGCTCACCCCGGGGCTCAGCACGACCACGACCGGATCAGGGCTGCGGGCCGGGGCCGCCGACCGCAGTGCGGCCAGCAGCCGGGCCGGGTAGCTGTCTACCTGCCTGACCCGCTGCTCGGCGAACAGCGCCGGGAACGTCCTGGTCATAGCCAGCCGGTTCTCCAGCACGTAACTGACGCCGGACGGGATGCGCACGTTGTCCTCGAGCACGCAGAACTTGCCATGCTCGTCCCTGACCAGGTCGATGCCGGCAATGTGGATGCGGACGCCGTTCGGCGGATTGAGCCCGTGGGCGGCGCGATGAAACTGCCGTGAGGTGGCCAGCAGGTGCCACGGCACCACGCCGTCTTCGACTGCCCTGGCCGGCCCGTAGACGTCCGCCAGGAATGCCTCGAGCGCCAGCACCCGCTGCCGTACGCCGCGGGCGATCAGGTCCCACTCC
Source organism: uncultured Actinomycetota bacterium (assembly GCA_963834665.1). Taxonomy (GTDB): domain Bacteria; phylum Actinomycetota; class Actinomycetes; order Streptosporangiales; family Streptosporangiaceae; genus JAJYUU01. Next base: position 182,578 of record CAWICK010000012.1, on the reverse strand, counting down.
GCTGCGTCAATGATGCGCGGGATCAGGTCGAGCGGGAACGGACGCTCCTCGCCTGCGTAGTCGAACGTCACGCCGCGGTCGGTGAACAGCCTGGCGAGCTGGTCGGCGCGGAATCTCAGCTCAGCCGGATCCAGCGGCTGCAGCGCTGCGACCAGTCCCTGGTATGGGACACGCGGCTCGCCGGGCTCCTCGAACATCTCGTCCCAGGCCTCGGCCAGCTGGTAGCTGTCGAAGATGTCCGCCACGTCCAGAGCGTAGACAGGTCATGTTTCGCTGTCATTACGGGCGCCGCGGCTGGTTTCGCTTTCGTTGCCGGCGGGTTGTTCAGAGGAGTCCCCCCAACTGCGTTGGTAACCAGACATCAGCTGGTAGGCCGGACGGAGCAGCGACACCAGGTCCTGGCCCTGGACAGAGAGCATCGGCGGCTCGAAGCTGCGCAGCAGCAGGTCTGCGGGCGCGGCGGCAGCCGGCGGCAGCGCCCGCAGCCGAGCCGGGCTGAGCGACGTCGACCAGAAGCCCGCGATGCATTCGGCCAGTGGCCGGTCGGCGACCTCGGTGACCGGCCGCGACGCCGTCCCCGGCCTGGCCACGGCCCGTCAGCCTGCGCAGCGCCGCGAGCAAGTCCTCCCGGCTCTTCCCGCGCCACGCCAGCATCGCAAACGGGTCATCGTCGAACGCCTCGGCCAGCACGTAGCAGACCGCCGCCAGGTGCTTGCAGGGCACTTCCCAGTCCGGGCACGAGCAGGTCATCTCCAGATCGCTGGCGGTCTGCGGGAACAGCGGCGTACCGCACCCGGCGAAGACCTCCTCGATCTCGGCTGGCATCTCGCCGGCCAGCAGCCTGGCGCGGAATACGAGCGCGCGTCGGCCAGTGCCTCCTCGACCCGCCGCCACTGCCGTGCGGACAGCGGCTCGCACCTGCAAGCGCGCCTGATAAGGCTTCACCCGCGAACCCTGCACCCGCGCCGATCACGGCGCCGGAGGAAATCTCGAGCCCCAGCACCTGGCCGGACCGGGCATAGTTGCGGCCCCTGGTCAGCCGGCTCTGCATGCCGAACGACTCGAGCACGTCGATGAACCGCCGCGACCACCACTGCTCGCCGATGGAACCGCGCTTGCTGCGCGCCTTGATTCCGCCGCTCGGCCTTCCGCGGCCGCGACGGCGGGTAGCGCTCGCCGCTCCCAGCCCGGTCATTGCGATACCGCCTCTGGCGACAGGTCAATCACACGGCGCAGGTCAGCCACCGACAACTCGGTCAGCCAGCTCTCGCCGGTGCCGACGATCCCTGTCGGCGAGCGCCTTCTTCTCCTCGATCATCGCGTCGATCCGCTCCTCGACGGTGCCGACGCAGACGAACTTGCGGACCTGGACGTCGCGGCGCTGCCCGATCCGGAACGCGCGGTCAGTGGCCTGGTCCTCCACCGCCGGATTCCACCACCTGTCGATGTGGATGACGTGATTGGCCGCGGTCAGGTTCAGCCCGGTGCCGCCCGCCTTCAGGGACAGCAGGAACACCGCGGGCTCGGTCGCTGCCTGGAACCCGGCTGACCAGCTCGTCCCGCTCGCTCTTTGTCGGTGCCACCGTGCAGGAACAGCACGGCGCAGCCGAGCCTGGCGGCCAGGTACGGCTGCAGCATGCTGGCCGAACTCGGCGTACTGCGTGAAGCACAGAGCCTTGTCACCGGACTCGACGATCTCCTCGCCGATCTCCTCCAGCCGGGCCAGCTTGCCGGACCTGGCCTCCAGCCGCGAACCGTCGCCCAGCAGGTGAGCGGGATGGTTGCAGACTTGCTTGAGCTTGGCCATGGTGGCCAGCACTAGCCCGCGCCGTTCGATGCCTTCCTCGGCGGCCTCGATCCTCGCCATCATGTCGTCCACGGTGGCCTGGTAGAGCGACGCCTGCTCAGGGGTCAGGTTGCACCAGACCTTCATCTCCAGCTTGTCCGGCAGGTCGGCGATCACGCTCTTGTCGGTCTTCAGGCGGCGCAGGATGAAGGGCCCGGTGATCCGCTTCAGCCGCATCGGTGGCCGCAGCGTCCCCATTGCGCTCGATCGGGATGGCGAACCGCTGCCGGAACCGCTCCGCCGGACCAAGCAGTCCGGGGCTGGTGAACTCCATGATCGACCACAGCTCGGTCAGCCGGTTCTCGACCGGCGTGCCAGTCAGCGCGATCCTGGCGCGTGCTGGTATGGCCCGCACCGCCTGCGCCTGCCGGGTCGCTGAGTTCTTGATGTTCTGCGCCTCATCACAGACGACCCTGGCCCACCGCACCGCTGTCAATTCGGCGCGATCCCTCGTCGCGACCCCATAGGTGGTGATGACCAGGTCGGCGACGGCATTGCCGCCGCCAGCTCCTCCCGGCCAGGCGGTCCGCGCCATGGTGCACATGCACCGCAGCCGCGGGGTGAACCTCGCCGCCTCCCGCTGCCAGTTCCCCACCAGCGACATCGGGCAGATCAGCAGCGTCGGCCCGGCCAGTCCCGGCGTCAGCTCTGCCGCATCAGCGCCAGGGTCTGCAGCGACTTGCCGAGACCCATGTCGTCGGCCAGTATCGCCGCCGAGCCCGAGCTGGCCGAGGAACGCCAGCCAGGACAGGCCGCGTTCCTGGTAGGGCCGCAGCTCGCCGCGGAACGAGGCCGGGGCCGTCATCGGCGCGAGCCGCTCTCGGCCTGCCCGACAGCAGGTCGGCGAGCCAGCCGTCGGCGTCGACCTCCGTCAGCGGCAGTTCCGCGACGCCTCGGCCGATCCCGGCGGTCAGCGCGTCAGCAGCAGCTCATGGTGCCCGGTGCCGCCGCGTTCCAGGAACTTCAGCGCCGCCTTCAGGTGCCGCTCATCCAGCTCGACCCACTGGCCGCGGAGCCTGACCAGCGGGACCTTGAGCCTGGCTAGCTCGGCCAGCTCAGCTTGATCGAGTGTCTGATCCCCGACCGCCAGCTCATAGCGGAAGTCGACCAGGTCAGCAAGACCGAACTGGCGGCGGCAACCGACCCGCCCCCGAGCTGCTTCGCGACCGGGTGGTGAGCTTCAGCCCAGGCGGGACTTCCGCACCCAGTCCGGCAGCAGCACGCCGAATCCGGCCCCGGCGAGGAGCGGACCCGTTTCCTTGAGGAACCGCAGCGCCTCGCGAGTGTCCAAGGTGACGGACTCCGGCGCCGCGCCCTGCAGCTCGCCGTCAAGCTCGGGGAACAGCCTGGACGCGCGGCCGAGCCCGGCCAGGAGCTCCTCTTCGGGATAGCCGATCCCCGCCGCGGCCCAGCCGTCGGCTGTTCCGCCGGACCAGATGTCGGCGGCGGGAAGCAGCAGGCTCGGGATCGTCGGTCGACTGAAGCGCGAACTCGACCCGCCAGGCGCGTCCGGTCCGGGCGCCGGTCGCCGGGCTGGTCATCGCCGGTCCGGCTCAGCGCGGTCCGGCTCAGCGCGGTCGGGCTCGATCAGCCGGAAGCAGGTCCGGACCGGACCCGGCGGCTCCTGCGCCGCGTCCTGCCATGCTCCACAACGCGAACGCCAGTTGCGCGGCCGCACTGTCTCGCCGCGACCGACCTCAAGCGCTCCGCTCTCGGCGGCTAGCGCGTCAGCCCAGCGCTCGGCCAGTGGGTTCTGCGCGCCTGCCGGGCCACCGCGGAGCAATGCGAAGCCAGCAACGGCCCGCAGCCGCGCCCGCACTGCTGCGTCGGTCAGCAGCTCGAGCGCAGCGGTCACGATGGCAGCCGATTGCTCGCCGTCCACGCTGCTCGACCGGCATAGCGGCGGCATGGCCCCGGTGAGTTCCCGGGCCGCGGAGCGCGTCCGCACCCGCCAGCACAGGCCGCCATCTTGCCGGCGTAAGTGCCATCATTTACCGGTGTCAAGGCCCGGCAGGACACGGCCGCGCACAGTCAGGTCGGCCGCGAGCGCCGCAAGCGCGGCCAGGTAATGCACGCTAACGCCCAGCAGGGCTGGCTCGGGCCGGATGGCACCTGGCCGGTACCACCGCCTGCCCGGTACCACCGCCCTGGCCGGTAGCACCGCGCTGACCGATAAGGCCGAGCAGCACCAGCGCGGCGGCCGGGTCGAAGCTCAGCGCAGGCACTTGCCAGCCGGCCAGCTTCGCCTTGGCCGGCCGGGCGCTCCCAGCCCCGGTACCGTCGGCGGCGAGATTCGCCTCCGCCCCGGGGTCTGCGCCGCGCAACTCCGGCGAGGCCAGGGGCGCCGCGGGGCCGCTCGGCAGCCAGAGCGTAAGTTCAGACTCGGCAGCCTTACGGGCCAGGTCAGTGAGCGGATCCCCGAGTTCAGCGAGCACATCGGCCAGCAGGCCTGGTGCAGCGGCGTGGGGATGCGGGGCCGGGGTACGCGTTGGCCGGGCCGGGGTACGCGTTGGCTGAGCCCTGGCCGGTGCAGCCCCGGCAGGCCGGAGGGCAGCGGACCGTGCGGACTCTTCGGCCCACAGGTACAAGGCACCCTGGGCCCAGACGCCGTGGATCGCCAGCATGGCCCGCACTCCCGCGATAGCCGGGGACTATCAGTCACGAAGCTAGCAATCTCGCAGCTCCGACACGCCGTAAACCAGTGGTCCGCTTCCAGGCCGCCACGCTGTGATAAGGGCTGCCGAGATGTCGGGGCGCTACCGCGACCCGTAGCCGGACCGTGAGCCGTTGGCAGCAGCCGGGCCTGCGGAGCCGTCCGCGTGCTCATCCGGCTCCACGTCTTCCGGCGCCGGGCCCGCCTGCAGCTTCGCCTCGGCAGCCGCCGCCGCGTTGACCTTCTTCAGGTGCCTGGACATGGACCTGAAGACGAAATACAGAATGGTGCCCATCCCGAATACGACGAGGAACCCCAGGGTGCCGGGCTGGTCCCACGCACTCGTTGAGGCCGCCCCTGCCGCCAGCACCGTCACAGGCTCACCCTCTCCCGGATCCCGGCGAACAAGTCGTCCTCTGGCTTACCGGAATCGACCAGTGACCTGGCCAGATGATAGTCCTCGGTCGGCCACGCAGCGCGCTGGACCTCGGTCGGAACGGCGAACCAGCCGCCATCGGGATCTACCTGCGTGGCATGCGCCAGCAGCGCCTGGTTCCGGATCTCGAAGTAGTCGCCGCAAGGAATGCGGGCGGTCACCTCGTATCTGGGACCGGACGACGTCTCTTCCTCCTCGAGCCACTCTTCGAGCCGGTCGGCGTACGGCGAGTCAAGCCCGCGTCGCAGCATCTCGTCGTGCAGGGCTATCAGCCGGGCACGATGGAAGGTCATGAAGTAGTAGAGCTTCAGCGGCTGCCACGGCTCGCCGCAGCCCTCGTAACGGTCGGGGTCGGCGGCGGCCTCAAACGCCTCGACCGATACCTGATGGCACTTGATGTGGTCAGGGTGCGGGTAGCCGCCATTCTCGTCGTAGGTCAGCATCACGTGCGGCCGGAACTCCCGGACTGCCCTCACCAGCGGCTCCGCCGCGTCCGCTAGCGGCTCAAGCGCAAAACAGCCAGCTGGCAGCGGCGGCAGCGGATCGCCTTCCGGCAGGCCGGAGTCGACGAAGCCGAGGAACTGCTGCCGCACGCCGAGAATCTCGCGGGCGGCGTCCATCTCGGCCCGCCGCACCTCGGCCAGGCTGGCGCGAATCTCCGGACGCTCCATGGCCTTGTTGAGGATGTCGCCGCGCTCGCCGCCTGTGAGCGTGCAGACCAGTACGTCCACGCCCTCAGATGAGTACCTGGCCATGGTGGCTGCGCCTTTGCTCGACTCGTCGTCGGGGTGCGCATGCACAGCCATCAGCCGCAGCGGCTCGCACCCAGCCTGCGACTGGCAGCCGGATGGCGACAAGCGGTCGGCCTCGACTGGCCCGACTGCGGCTACCCCTTCGCCCGGTGCGTCAAGCACTTCTCATCCACCTCAAGAGTCTGTTTCCTGTGGAAACTGTAGGACCGGCGTCTGACATTCCGGTCCCGTCGGCCCGCGGGAACAACGCCGCAGACCGCTCCCGTGATTCCCGCTCAGGCCACCAGCAGCAAGTCTGCGAACCTCGCCGCGAGCACCCGGTGGCCGGCGCTATTGGGATGCAGCCGGTCTGCGGTGAACAGGTCAGGACTCGTCGCGACATCTGGCATCGCCCAGGTGTCCAGGCAGACGGCATCCCGGCGGGCAGCCTGCTCCCGGATAATGTCACTCGCCTCGCGCAGCCGCTGGCGAGCGATCTCGATGTGCTCGGGTGGCAGGTCGACCACGCTCGCGACATCAGGCAGCGTGCAGGTCAGGATCGTCGCACCGGTCGCGGCCAAGGCGTCGAGCAGCTTGCTCAGCCCGGCCTCGAAATCGGCGGGATCAAACCCTATAGCCCGGATGTCATTCATGCCGACCGTCGCGCTGACCAGGTCAGGCCGGAAGCCCTCGACGAGCGGCAGCTGCCGGTCGAGCACGTTGGCCACGGTGGCCCCGTCGACAGCAAGATTGGTCACCGAGCAGGTGACGCCTGTCCCCGCGGACAAGACAGTGCCCAGGCGCTTGGCCCAGCCGACCGGGCGGCCGTCGGCGGTGAAGTCGCCACGGCCTGCGGTAAGGCTGTCACCTAGCGCGACATAACGGGACCAAGCTCGGCGCCGGCGGAACATGTCCATAAGGTAGAATAAGCCGTGCCCCAGGCTGCTCTGGCAGCCTGGGGTAATCACGCGGCCACTGCCAGCGATACCATCGTCGTCCTGCAGCAGAACCTTACGGGCCGACGATCCGACTGGCGAAGCGTGAACCATTGATCCATCAAGACGGCTCACTCCGCGATCTCGGCTTCGGCAGGCCGTGGGCCCCTCGGGCTGTCTGGTGGGGCCTGGCGCTGGCCGTCGGGCTAGTCACGATCTTCGCCATCGTCTACAACCCCTTCGATTTCAATGTCTACCGATGGGGCGGCGACGCCGTTACCCATGCGATGCAGCTGTACTCGGTTCGGATCAGGGGCGACTGGTTTACCTATACCCCGTTCGCCGCAACCGTGTTCATCCCGATCGCCCTGATACCCGACGTGCTCGGCCGGGTGGCCTGGGAACTGCTCTCACTGCTAGCGCTGGCGTCGGCTGCCGGCACCACGCTCAAGCTGGCAGGCTACCGAGCGTCATGGCAGGTGGTCGCCGCTATCACCGTGGTCGCGATCACGCTGGAGCCGGTGTATCACACGCTCTACCTGGGCCAGATCAACCTCATCTTGATGGCGCTGATCCTCATCGACGTCTGGCGGGCAGCACGCGGCCGCCCAGCCGGGTTGGGCGTCGGCGTCGCGGCCGCGATCAAGCTGATCCCGCTGATCTTCATCGCCCTGTTCTTCCTGACCGGGCGGATCAAGGCCGGCTTCATATCGGCTGCCGCGTTCGTCGCCTGCGGGCTGATCGGATACCTCGTCGCGCCTGGCGACTCGAGGCTGTACTGGCGCCACCTGTTCTACGACACCAAGCGCGTCGGCGCGGCCTATATCAGCAACCAGTCGGCATACGCCGCCGCTGTCCGGATCGACGGCGGGACGGCGCAGCTAGGCCACTGGTTCCTGGTGATATCGCTGCTGCTCGGTATCGCCGGGCTGACGATCGCCACCGTCATGGCCAGGAACGCCGACTGGCTTGGTGCGGTCACCGTCACGGGCACCACCAGCCTGCTGGCGTCGCCGATCTCCTGGACGCATCACTGGGTGTGGATCCTGCCAGCACTGGTCATCCTGCTGCAGGGCGGCAAGCGCAGCAGGATTGCCGCCGTCTGCGCTTATCTGCTGTTCGCCATCGCGCCGATGTGGTTTACGCCGTGGCACGGCGGCACGGCCGAGTACGGTTTCCACTGGCTCGTGACGCTGGTCGCCAACTGCTTTCTGCTGGCCGGGCTGGCGTTCCTGGCGTACGCGGGCTGGCGAGCCTACCGGCTTCATAAACGGAACGGGGACCAGATCACCCCGCAGCCTTCGCCGGTTCCGGCCGCCCGGCGTTAATCACTGCCGCCCTGGTCACCGCGCCCCCTTCGGTCCCGCCGCCAGCTGAGCAGGGAGGCAGCCGCGAATACAGGGGCGGCCACCGCGAGCAGCAGCGCGCTCCCGGTAAAGGCGCTGTCCAGGAAGTTGCTCCCGACTCTGGCCACCCCGTAGTAGTAACCGATCACCACAGCCGCCAGCAGCAGATAGCCACCGATCATGTCCCTGGCCGCGTTGAGTACTAGTGCCGTCCAGCCGCGCCGGCGGCCAGCGGGCCGCCGGCCTGGCCGCACGCCGCGCGCTGCCTGGCGGCGCTGGAGTACCAGGCCGAGGGCAAGGACGATCATGAGCAGGGCATAGCCGACTCCGATCGGCACCAGGTCCTGCCTGATGAGCTGCGATGACATGGCGGAGTCCGGTAACGCTGGGTCAGGCCCGGAGCAGGAAATGCCAGCCGCGCACGAACAGGTGCCAGCCCAGCCACAGCCAGAGCGCAAACAAGGCCCACCGGCCCGGCGGATAACGCATGATCGCCCGGAAGGTCGCGCTCATCGTCGGCACGCTGCCACTGATGTGACTCAGCGCGAGGCCCTCCCAGGCGAAAACGGCCCCGACCAGGACCGCCCAGACCAGGTAACCGAGCACGGGGTGATTCGCCACTTTGACCTCCAGGTCACGCGCCACGGAATCCGGAAACCGACCCTATGACGAACCCCGGCGCCTGGCAGCGTACGTTTGTTATTTGCCCTGCTTAGGGATGACTTGTTTAGCCTGGGCCATTGACAGGTAGGACGTAGTTGCGGAGCCTTGTTAGCCTCGAAGGATTACCCCACGGGCCAAGAGGCCCAGCGGACCCCCGAAATCCGCACCCATCCGAGGAGTACCCGTGACCGAGACTCGCGACGACACCCTGACCTGGCTAACCCAGGAGGCGTACGACCGGCTCAAAGCGGAACTCGACCATTTGTCAGGTCCCGGCCGGATCGAGATCGCGAAGAAGATCGAGGCAGCGCGGGAAGAGGGCGACCTGAAGGAGAACGGCGGCTATCACGCGGCCAAGGACCAGCAGGGTATGCAGGAGGCCCGGATCCGCCAGCTCACCCAGATCCTGGAGAACTCCCGCGTTGGCGAGCCGCCGCGCACCGACGGCGTCGTAGGCCCCGGCATGACCGTGACGATCCGGTTCGAGGGCGACGAGGACGAAGTGACGTTCCTGCTGGCCTCGCGCGAAGAGGTTGGCTCACCTATCGACGTTTATTCGCCCAAGTCCCCGCTTGGTGAGGCCATTTCCGGGAAGAAGGTCGGCGAGACAGCCACCTACACCCTGCCGAACGGCCGCGCCACCACCGTGGAGATCCTCGAGGCTGTCCCCTATAGCGGGATGTAGTCGGCGGCGAACCAACGTTAGTGCGGCAGCTGTTGTTTTGGCCACAGCTGCCGCACATACGTTCTAACTGACCAGTTCGGCCTGGGCCGGAGTCTGCTCGCCGACGGGCTCGATCCGGCCGCGGAGCGGGATCTCCTTCACGAACAAGGCCAGCACGAAGACCGCGAGCGTTGCCGGGATGCTCCACCAGAACACGCCGACGATGGCGTGGCTGATGGCGTGAAAGGCCGCGGTCTTGACGGTGCCAGGCAAGCTGTTGATGGTCGCGGGATCCAGGTTCTGGCTGCCGCCTATATGCGCGCCCGGGAGCTGGGCTGCCATCGCGCTGGAGAACCGCCTGAAGAAGACCACGCCGAACAGCGACACGCCGAGCGACCCGCCGATCTGCTGAAAGAAGGCCCGCGAGCTGCTGGCCACGCCCATGTCCCGCTGGGGAACGCTGTTCTGCACGATCAGCGAGGTGATCTGCATCAGGAAGCCCATGCCGACGCCCAGGACCACGAAGCACAGCGCCGAAGTGAGCCGCGTGGTATTCACGCCCAGGTGCGTCAGCATGTAGATGCCGACGGTCATGACCGCGCCGCCGATGATCGGCAGGATCTTGTAGCGGCCGGTCCTGCTCGTCACCTGGCCGGCGATGAGCGCGGTCACTGTCGACCCGAGCATCAGCGGTATCAGCATCAAGCCGCTGCCCGTTGGCGATGCATGCTGCACCGTCTGCTGGTACAGCGGCAGGAAGGTCAGGGCTCCGAGCATGGCCACGCCGAGCAGGAAGCTCATGGTCGAGGCCACCGAGAAGTTGCGGTTCTTGAACACGTGCAGCGGCAGCATCGGCTCAGCCGCCCGGGCCTCTACTACGAAGAACGCGGCGAGTGACAGGACGGTAATGGCTGCCAGCGTGATGACCTCCCAGGAGCCCCAGGCGTACTGGGAGCCGCCCCAGCTGGTCATGAGCACAATCGCGGTGGAACCCACCGCGATCACCGCAGCACCGAGATAGTCGATTTTGTGCTCGACCCGCCTGCGCGGCAGGTGCAGCGTGAACCAGAGGTAGATGAGCGCGGCACCGCCGATCGGCATGTTGATGTAGAAGATCCACCGCCACGACCAGTGCTGGGTGATGTACCCGCCGACCAGCGGTCCGGCGATCATCGCAACCATCATCGCGGCCATCATGTAGCCCATGTACTGGCCGCGCTCGCGCGGCGACACCATGTCACCGATGGTGGCGATGGCGCCGACCATCAGCCCGCCCGCGCCGAGGCCCTGCAAGGCCCGGAACGCGATCAGCTGGTCCATCGAGTGTGCCAGACCCGACAGCGCGGACCCGATCAGGAACAGCACGATGGCGATCATCAGGAATCGCTTGCGGCCGTACATATCGCCGAGCTTGCCGTAGAACAGCGTCGTGACAGTCGACGCGAGAATGTAAGCGGTAACCACCCAGGCAAGGTGGTTAAGGCCGCCGAGGTCGCCGACAATCCGCGGCAACGCGGTAGAGACAACCAGCTGGTCGAGCATCGCGATGATCAGCGTGAGAAGCAGCCCGGGCAACACGATCAGGATCTCGCGTCGCGGTCCGGTCGGCGCGTCGCTCGCGGAAATCGCGGCCGCCTGGCTGTCTGTCATGAACGGGCTCCTTGTTTCGGCGCAGGTTGTTTCCGCACATGCCGACAAATTGGGTGCTTCTCAAGCACTTACCGACCGGCTAGCATCCAGCCGAAGGCTAGGGTATGTTCGTTACTAACCGGCCGTCAAGTAGGTTACGCCGGATTGCGAGATGAACGGACTGGCGCAGGGCGATGGACCAGAAAGCGGCGGGGCACGAGCCTGACCGGGGTGATACCCGGTCGCGGCTGCGTCAGCTCGCGCTCGAGCTTTTCGCGGAGCAAGGCTACGAGAAGACCTCGCTGCGCGAGATCGCCGAGCGCCTCGGCGTCACCAAGGCTGCGCTGTATTACTACTTCAAGTCCAAGGAAGACATCGTCAGAAGCCTGGTCGAGGACTATATGGCTGAGATCGACGACCTGATCGCCTGGGGCAAGGATCAGCCGCCCGGCCGCGCGACCAGAGCCGAGATTGTCAGCCGCTACCTGGACATAGTTGGCAACGGCACCGCGGTGTTCCGGCTGCTGCACCAGAACCAGGCCGCCGTGACCTCGCTGGCGGCAGCCAAGGAGCGGGGTGAGCTGTTCCGGGAGCGCATGGACGCCCTGGTCGACCTGCTCACCGAGCCCGGCGCGCCGGTGGGCGATCAGGTCCGTGCGGCGTCCTGCCTGATGACCGTTAGCTTCTGCTGCATGCACTATCAGGACAGGGTGGCCGACCCGGCCGAACTGCGGTCGGCGGTGCTAGAGGTGGCGCTCGGGCTAGCCGACGCCAAGCCGCAGGCGGCGTCCGTCGCGGCCAGGCCTTAACCGCCAGAGCCGCGGCGCGGGCGCCCCGCGCTCGCCCTGACCAGCGGCAGTACCCGCGGCGGCAAGGGGCTCGCCAGCGCGATCACGGTCGAGGTCCGCACCACGCCGTCCAGTTCGACAATCGCGTCGATGACCCGCTGCAGGTCGGCGTTGCTGCGCGCCACCACCCGGCACAGCATGTCACCGGCGCCGGTGATGGTGTGCGCTTCCAGCACTTCAGCGATCGCGGCCAGCCGGTCGGCCACCGGGTCGTGCCCGCCGGCCTGGCTGATCTCTAGCGTGACGAAGGCCATCACGCTGTAGCCGAGCGCAGCCGGATCAATGTCCGGCCCGTATCCGGTGATGACACCGCGCGCGTGGAGCCGGTCGAGGCGTGCCTGGACGGTTCCTCTGGCCACGCCGAGGCGCCGGGACGCTTCCAGCACGCCGACACGAGGCTCGGCCGCCAGGAGCTCGATCAACCGCCCGTCCCGCTCGTCGATCACGTCTGATGCCTCCTGCTACAGACTGTACATATATTCTAGTCAGATAGGCAGCTTGCTAGGCATCTTGCCTAGCAGAAATTCATCCGGTTGCGCACCGTGCCTTATGCGCCCATGCTGCCATCTACGCCAAAGTCCGTCCGCGAAGGAGGTCGGCCGATGACTGCCGAGGCAATCCGCGAGCAGCTCCACGGCACTGACGAGTTCCCGGTCACGGGAATGGATGCGGCGGTGTTCGCCGTGGGCAACGCCCGCCAGGCCGCGCATTTCTACTCGACGGCGTTCGGCATGCGCTGTGTTGCGTACCGCGGCCCCGAGACTGGCTGCCGGGACGAGGCCGGTTACGTGCTGGAGTCCGGGAACGCGCGCTTCGTGCTCCGCGGCCCGGTGCGCGCGGGCACGGAGCTGGCGGCTCATGTCGCGGCCCACGGCGACGGCGTGGTGGATCTCGCGATCGGCGTGCCGTCAGCGGCGGCAGCGTACGAGTACGCACTGGCCCACGGTGCCCGGAGCGTTCATGAGCCGAGAGTTGACGAGGATGCCAGCGGCAGGGTGGTGCTGGCCGCCATCGCCACCTACGGTGACACCCGGCACACGCTCGTCGAGCGGGCCGATTACGCGGGCCCGTACCTGCCGGGCTATGTCGCGGCCAGCGCGCTCACCGCGGAGGCCGGCCCGTTCTTCACAGAGATCGACCACTGCGTCGGCAACGTGGAGCTGGGCAAGATGGACGAGTGGGTGGACTTCTACCACCGGGTCATGGGCTTCACCAACATGAAGGAGTTCGTCGGTGACGACATCGCCACCGAGTATTCGGCGCTGATGAGCAAGGTCGTCGCCGACGGCAGCCGCAAGGTCAAGTTCCCCATCAACGAGCCCGCCGCCGGCAAGAAGAAGTCCCAGATAGATGAGTACCTGGAGTTCTATGGCGGCCCCGGCGTGCAGCACATCGCGCTGGCAACTGACGACATCGTCGGCGCGGTCCGCGGCATGCGCGCGCAGGGCGTGCAGTTCCTCGATGCGCCGGACAGCTACTACGAGACGCTGGGCGACTGGGTCGGCGATACCAGGGTGCCGCTCGCCGAGCTGCATGAGCTGAAGATCCTTGCCGATCGTGACGAGGAAGGCTACTTGCTGCAGATCTTCACCAAGCCAGTTCAGGACCGCCCGACAGTGTTCTTTGAGCTGATCGAGCGGCACGGTTCCCAGGGGTTCGGCAAGGGCAACTTCAAGGCACTGTTCGAGGCCATCGAGCGCGAGCAGGCGCGCCGCGGCAACTTGTGACCAGCGCCGCTAGCTAAGCCTGCGCCCGGCGCATTCAGTTCCCGCGCGAGGCGGCCGCGCATACCATCAGCACATGACGCATGACGGGGACACCGGGCCGGAACAGAGCGTTCCGCAGTCCGCCGTGCGTGCTGAATCCGCACCGCCGTCGCCCTATCTTCAGGCCGGCGAGTCCGTCCCGGAGACTTATCTCGCGCCGCCGCAGCCCGACCAGCCACGTTACGGCACGGCGCCGCCGTTGCGCCCTGGCCAGCGCCCGTTGCGCAGTGCGCCGCGGCCGGGCGACGGCCAGCCCGGCGGCCCACGGCCGGTCAATGGCCGGACCGGATTCGGCCAGGGCAGGTCCCGGCGCGATCCGGCGTTCGCCGCCCCGTGGGAGCGTGCGGTCGCGTCCATCCTGGACTGGACGATCATCCTGGGCGTGTCAATTGCCATCTTCCTGGCACCGCTGATCTCGCTCGTGCGGGAGATGCAGGCGATCCTCACCCACTACCAAGGGCAGGATCCGATCGCAGCGCAGACGGCGCTGAACAACCTCAGCCGGGATCCGTCAACCCTGAACACGATCCTGCATTTGCAGCTCACGGCGTTCGGCCTCGCGCTGGCCTACTACTGGATCGGGCACGCGGCCTGGGGCACGACGCTGGGTAAACGGGCTGTTGGCCTGCGCGTAGTCACTGCCGCCGATCACTCCCGGATCAGCATCAAGGCGGCCGGGATCCGGACCGTGACCTTCCTCATCGGTCCCGCGGCGTTCCTGCTGACGGCTGCGCCGCTCAACTTCGCCGGCGGGGCGCTCTGGCTCGCGGACGCGCTAGTCGCGCTGACGGACCCGCAAACGCGATCGCTGCACGACCGGTTGGCAGGCACCGTCGTGGTCAAGAAACGATGGCTGGAACAGCAAGCTCGCGCCAACGCCGGCTGGTAGCCCGCCGCTGGTAGCCCGGCGACTGGCAGGCCCGATGAACTATGACCGGCCGACGAGCTGTGACTAGCCGAAGAGCAGCGTGTAGCCCGCCTTGCGCAACTGGCTGATCACAGAATCGCAGTGTTCAGGGCCCCGGGTTTCCAGGTGCAGGTTGACCTCGGCCTCATCTACCCGCAGGTCCGCCGTCACCCGCTCATGGACCACGTCGAGGACGTTCGCGCCAAGCCCGGCTAGTTCCACAAGCAGCGTCGCGAGCGCGCCAGGCCGGTCCGGCAGCTTGCACCGGAATGCCAGGTACCGCCCGGCGGCCGACAGGCCATGGCGCAGCACCTTAGACAGGAGCAGCGGATCGATGTTGCCGCCGGACAGAACGATCACGACCGGCGGCTCGAATTGCCCCGGGTGCTCGAGGATCGCCGCGACACCAGCCGCGCCCGCTGGCTCGACGACCTGCTTGGCGCGCTCCAGGCACAGCAGCAGGCCACGGGACAGGTTCTCCTCCGTTACCGTGACGACGCTCGTGGCCAGGCCGGCGAGCAAGGTGACGCACAGCTCGCCCGGCTTTGCCACCGCGATCCCGTCGGCCATCGTGACAGCCGGGGTAACGCCGACAGGACGCCCCGCGGCCAGCGAGCCCAGGACCGGCGCGATCGCCTCAGCCTGGACGCCGATCAGCCTGGCGGCTGGAAGCGCTGCGCTGACGGCCACCGCGATGCCGGCGGCCAGCCCGCCGCCGCCGACCGGCACGGCAATGGTGCGCACATCCGGGCACTGCTCGGCGATCTCCAGCCCGATGGTGCCCTGGCCTGCTATCACGTCCGGATGGTCGAACGGGTGAATGAGAATCGAGCCTGACTCCGCCGCCAGTTCCCGCGCCAGCGCCAGCGCATCCTCGACGGTGGCGCCGTGCAAGACGACGTCCGCGCCGTATGACCGGGTCGCCGCGACCTTCGGCAGCGCAGCGCCGGCTGGCATGACGACGGTCGACCGGGCGCCGAGAGCGGCCGCGGCAAGTGCCACTCCCTGGGCGTGATTACCGGCGCTGGCCGCAACCACGCCACGGGCACGCTCGGCATCGGTGAGCCGCGCGATGCGGAGGTATGCGCCGCGCACCTTGAACGACCCGCCCCGCTGAAGGTTTTCGCACTTGAGGTACACCGGGCCACCGACGATCGCCGACAGCGCGCTGCTGTCCAGTAGCGGGGTCTCCCTGATCACCGGCCGGAGTATCGCGCGCGCCGCCGCGACATCTTCGGGCCGGACCGGAAGGTCCACCGGGCTGGCCGCGCGCGCTGATGAGGTCACGCCTGGATTGTCGCACGCATCCTCGCGCGGGCCGGCGACGCGGCTGACTCGAGCAAACCGGGCGCGCGCTTCAGTCGGCCGCCCAGTAGCGGTCGGCGGCGAAGATCAGCGCGGCCGCGCCGACCAGGCCCGCGCTATGGCCCAGCGCGGCCGGGACGACGCTGACCTGGCGGGCGAAGCCGAGCCTCGCGTAAGCGCGCAGGGACTCCGCCAGCGGATCGAACAGCAGCGGTCCAGCCTGCGACAGCCCGCCGCCCACCGATACCACCTCCAGATCACACAGGACCGTCGCCGAGGCGATGGCGATGCCAAGCGCCCGTCCGGCGCGGTGCATCGCGGCCAGGCCGACAGGGTGGCCGAGCGCCCCGTCGGCGGCCAGTTCCTTTGCGGTCGCATCGTGCTGATCTGGCCGCCAGCCCTGTTCCTGAGCCCACTTGACGAGCGCGGGGCCCCGCGCTATCGCCTCCAGGCAGCCGCGTCCGCCACATGCGCAGTCCGGGCCGGTGTCCGGGTCGACCACCACATGACCTATATGACCGGCGTTACCGGAAGCCCCCGCCACCAGACGGCCGTCAAGCACCAGCCCGCCCCCCACCCCGGTCGACACGACCATGCCCATAACGTTGTCGCGACCACGGCCGGCGCCGCGCCAGTGCTCGGCAGCCACCATGCAGATCGCGTCGTTGTGCACCCTGACCGGGATGCCGCCGAGCCGCTCGGCCAGCCGGCTCCGCAGCGGGAAGCTCCGCCAGGCGGGGATATTGAGCGGCGAGACCAGACCAGACGGCCATTCCATCGGTCCGCCGCACCCGCAACCGCATCCGGCCAGCTCGGCTGGGCTGAGGCCAGCGCTGTCGAGAACATCGGTGAGCAGCGCGTCCAGCGTGCGCCAGAGTTGCTCAGCGTCCAGGCCGGCCGGAGTGGGCACCTGGGTCCAGCTCAGGACGCGCCCGGCAGCCTCGACCAGGCCCGCGGCGAGTTTCGTGCCGCCCACATCGATCGCGAGCGCGGGCCGGGAATCCTCCATCCAGAGCCTCCAAGATGCGGAACAGCCCCGCATCGACATAGTGTCGAATGGTGCAGCCTACGACTTCGCATCAGCCACCATCCCGTCAGCCACCAGCGTCAGCACCCCCGAAGATCGCAACGGCGGGGGAACTTCGCGCTAGCGGGCACCAGCTTCGCACCGTCAAACAGGAGCTACGGCACAACCTGCTGAACCGGATGCGGGCGGGAACCGATGCCTTCCCGGGCATTATCGGCTTCGGCCAGACGGTGCTGCCGCACCTGGAGCGCGCCATTATCGCCGGGCACGACGTGATCCTGCTCGGCGAGCGAGGCCAGGGCAAGACCCGGCTGATCAGGACGCTGACCGGGCTGCTGGACGAATGGACTCCCGCGGTGGCCGGCTGCGAGATCAACGATCATCCATTCGCGCCGGTGTGCGCCAGGTGCCTGCGCCTGGCCGCCGAGCAGGGCGACGACCTCCCGGTTACCTGGCGTGCGCGCGGCGACCGGTACGGCGAGAAGCTGGCCACGCCGGACACCAGTGTCGGCGACCTCATCGGCGACATCGACCCGGTGAAAGTTGCCGAGGGCAGGACGCTCGGCGATCCCGAGACGATCCACTTCGGCCTGCTGCCGAGGACCAACCGCGGCATCTTCTGCCTGAACGAGCTGCCCGACCTGGCTGAGCGGATCCAGGTGTCGCTCCTCAACGTGCTTGAAGAGCGCGACATTGGCGTCCGCGGCTACGCCCTCAGGCTGCCGCTAGACCTGGTCCTGGTGGCCAGCGCCAACCCGGAGGACTACACCAACCGCGGCCGGATCATCACCCCGCTGAAGGACCGGTTCGGCGCGGAAATCCGCACGCATTACCCGGTGTCGCTCGACGCGGAGCTGGCGCTGATCGAGCAAGAGTCGCGGCTCGCCTGGGACGGCGCCGACCCCGGTGCCGTCGTGCCGAGTCACCTCATTCAGGTAGTCGCGAGATTTACCCGGCTGGTCCGGGCATCTCCTGCAGTCGACTCCCGGTCGGGCGTATCGGCACGATTCGCGATCGCGGCGGCCGAGGCAGTGGCCGCCTCGGCAGTGCGGCGAGCAGCCATGAGCGGCGAGGACCAGCCGGTCGCGCGAGTGTGCGACCTGCCGTCGGTGATCAGCACGCTGCGCGGGAAGGTGGAGTTCGAGGTGAGCGAAGAGGGCCGGGAGCAGGAGGTGCTCGACCACTTGCTGCGCCGGGCCACCAGCGACACCTTCCGGGCCCTGCTCGGCAACGCCGACATGGCCGGCCTGCTGGCCAGGTTCGCCGACGACGGCGTGGTCGAGACCGGTGACCTCGTGCCGGCCGCGGACCTGCTGCGCCGGATCGGCGAGGTGCCAGGCCTGGCGAGGATCATGGACAGGCTGCAGATGGACGGCGGCGAGTCACTCGGCCAGGCTGCGGCGGCGCTGGAGTTCGCGCTTGAGGGCCTGTACCTGATGCGCAGGTTGTCCAAGGACTCCATCGACGGCGGCGCGGTCTACCGGACCTGAAAGCTCGCGCACCGCATCGGCCAGCAGCGTACCGGGAGGAGGCAGGCGTGACGGGATATCGCTATGGTCCCTACAGCGGGGGGCCCGATCCGCTGGAGCCCCCCTATGACGTGCGCGGTGCTGTCGACGCGCTCGGTGATTCCGTCCTGGACGGCACGGACGCGGCGTCGGCGTTGCGCGATCTGCTGCGGCGGGGCATGTCCGGCCATCGCGGCCTCGACGACCTGCTGCGCAGAGTGCGCGAGCGCCAGCGGGAAGTGCGCGGCCGCGGCCGGCTCGACGGAATCCTGGACCAGGTCAGGACGCTGCTCGACACCGCCATCGGGCAGGAGCGGGCGGAGCTGTTCCCTGACCCGGACGATGCGGCCAGGATGCGCGAGGCCGAGCTCGATGCCCTGCCAGCCGATACCGCGCAGGCGATCAGGCAACTCGCCGACTATGACTGGCGGTCCGCGGCAGCCAGGCAGACCTTCGAGGAGCTCAAGTCGCTGCTGCGCCGTGAGGTGCTGGACAGCCAGTTCCGCGGCATGCGGCAAACCCTCTCTGAACCCGATCCCGAGGCTATGCAGCGGGTGAAGGACATGATGGCGGCGCTGAACGGCATGCTTGATGCCGACGCCCGCGGCGAGCACACTCAGCAGGACTTCAACGACTTCATGGCCAGCTACGGCGACATGTTCCCGGACTCCCCGGCCAATCTTGAGGAGCTTGTCGACAGTCTGGTCCGGCGGATGTCGGCAGCGCAGCGACTGCTCGATTCGCTGACAGACTCACAGCGCGACGAGCTGTCCGGGCTGATGTCGCAAGCGCTGGAGGACGCCGGCCTGGCCGCCGAGATGAGTAAGCTCGGCGACGCGCTCCGCGCCCGGCGACCAGACATGGACGCCGGCTGGCCGCAGCCGGGCATGACCGGCAACGAGCCGCTCGGGCTGGGCGACGCTACCGCCGCGCTGGCGGAGCTTGCCGACCTGGCCGACCTCGAGGACGCGCTGCGCCAGGACTATGCAGGCGCCAGGCTTGACGACGTCGACGAGGAGGCAGTCCGCCGCGCCCTTGGCCGCCAGGCAGTGGACGACATGGGAGCACTGCGCCAGATCGAGCGGGAACTGGAGCGTCAGGGCTACCTGCAACGCAGCGACGGCAAGCTGGAGCTGACGCCCAAGGCCGTGCGCCGGCTCGGTCAGACTGCACTGCGCAAGGTGTTCGCCGAGCTTCCGGAGGGCGGCACCGGCGATCACGACCAGCACGACGCCGGTCAGGCCGGCGAGATCACCGGCAGCACGCGGCCGTGGCGATTCGGCGACGAGCAGGCGATCGACGCCGCCGCGACGGTCCGCAACGCGCTGCTGCGCCAGCCCGCGCCGCCCGGCCGGGTCCGCCCTGACCGCCCGGTACGCCCTGACCACCCGGTACGCCCTGACCGCCCTGACCGCCGAGTCCGCCCCGACCGTCCGGTCCGCTCTGATGACGGAGCACGCCCTTCCGGCGGAGTACGCCCTTCCGGCCGGGTGCGACTGTCGGTGCACGACTTCGAGGTCACCGAAACCGAGCGGCGGGCGTCAGCGGCCGTCTGCCTGCTCGTCGACTTGTCCTACTCGATGGCGCTGCGCGGTACCTGGGGCGCTGCCAAGCAGACGGCGCTAGCGCTGCACGCGCTCATCCACAGCCAGTACCCGCAGGACGCCATCCAGGTCATCGGCTTCTCTAACTACGCCCGCGAGCTCAAGGAGACCGAGCTAGCCGGGCTGAGCTGGGACATGGTCCAGGGCACGAACTTGCATCACGCCCTCGTGCTGGCGGGCCGCTTCCTCGACCGGCGTCCTGAGCACAATCCGGTTGTGATGATCATTACTGACGGCGAGCCGACTGCGCACCTGAGGCGCGACGGCCGGTTCTGGTTCGACTGGCCGCCGTCGCCGGAGACGCTGGAGCTGACCCTGGCCGAGGTCGACAAGATGACCAGGCGGCGGGCAACGCTGAACGTCTTCATGCTCGCCGACGATGAGCGGCTCAGCTCGTTCGTGGACGAGGTGGCCAGGCGTAACGGCGGCCGCGTGCTGCGGGCAATGCCCGACAGCCTTGGGGAGTATGTCGTCAGGGACTTCATCCGGACCCGGCGCCAGTTCAATCGTTAGGCAGTTCCGCGCGCCTGCCGACCCTAGGATCGTCCCCATGTCCTTTAGCGACCGGCTCGTCCTATGGCTGCACATTGCCGTCGCCATCTTCACGATCGGCCCGGTCACGCTAGCGATCTCCTCCACGCCGCGCTACATCCGCAACCGCGACGTCGCCATCCTGCGCTACCTGACCAGGATCACTGCGATCTTCACCGTTGGCTCGCTGCTCGTCCTGGTCTTCGGAGTCATCCTCGGCCAGATCAAGCACGACTTCGCACGTCCCTGGCTGACTGCGGCCATGACGCTGTTCCTGGTTGCCATCGTGCTGCTCGTGCTGATCATGCGAGACCAGCGCCGCGCCATTAAGGCGCTGGCATCAGTTGACCCCGCGGCCGCGCAAGCCGCCGCGGCCGCGCAAGCCGTCGCGACGGGGCCAGACGGCACTTCGGGCGCAGAGAGCACCGGGCGGCTGGCCACCGAACCCGGCGGGACCGGGCCAGGCCAGCCCGGCGAGCAGGCCGTGCCAGGCGCGGCCGACACCCGGCCGGCCAGCGCCACGCTGGCCGAGCATGTCGCCTCGGTCGAGAGAGGGCGGATAGCGGCCATGGGCGGCGTTGTCAACTTGATCTGGCTGGTCATACTAGTTCTGATGGTGTGGCAGCCTTAGCTCCAGGCTGCTGTGGATCAGTCGCCAAGAATTTTAGCTTTTTGTAGTTATTTCGACCCATCCACGTCGTCCGCTAGTAGTACCGTGCCGGACGTAGTCATCGCTGGTTAAAGCTGCGTCTCCCAGTCACCGGGGACGGCCAGCATCTAGGAGGAATTGTGAGTTCTCAGACCGTGTCCGGCGGCAGCTCCAAGCGCTCGCTGGTCATAATCCTGGCGGTCGTAGCCGTTGTCGCGATTGTGCTGGGCGTGCTCTGGCTGGGCGGCTGGGCGCCGTCGTTCCTGAACAGCGGCAGCCACGTCAAGGGCAGCGGTCACCACTTGTACCGCGGCCTCGTTGCCTTGGTCGTGGGTATCGCGGCTGGCGTCGGCGCGTGGTGGACCAACAAGAAGTAACCCGGCGTGACTGGGCGTACTCGGGACTCTGGCGGCCGGCTGCCTGCCCGAGTACGCCTGGTACTCCGTAACACAAGCATTTAGCATCTGGCCGCCGGGCGCTGCCGCCGGGCGCTGCCGCTAGGCCCTGCCGCCAGGTCCTGGCAGGTCACGGCCAACCGGATTCCGAGCCTCGCCGTCTTTGCGCCATGCAGCGACGAGCGGGGTTTTAGGCGTGCCGCAGTCCGCCGGGCCGGCCTCTGCTATCCCGTGCCGGCGGGCGTTGACACTCGGCCGGGCGGCACCTAGATTTTGCGGGCAGTTGGGTTACACTGTTCGATCACGTAACTGATGTTCGTGAAGCGCACACATCACCAGCCGGCCGTTCACGCTAAGGAGTGGCTGTGACTCTCCTGGATCAATCCAGCTGGCAGGGCAGGATCTTCTCGGGCGGCTGGACGGAGCCGGGCGGTGGCCACGCCGCCGTCATCGAGCCCGCTACCGGCACCGAGCTGGGCCAGATCGGCCTCGCCTCACCGGCCGACATCCGGGCAGCCGCAGCCGCCGCCGCAGCGGCCCAGCCTGCCTGGGCGGCCACGCCGTACACGCAGCGGGCCGCCATCTTGCGCAAGGCCGGCGAAATCTGGCTGGCGAACGCGGCCGAGATCGAGGACTGGAGTGTCCGCGAGGGCGGGAAGATCCCGCCGGCCGCCCAGTTCGAGACGCACGTGGCCACCGAGGAGATCTTCGAGGCGGCCACCCTCCCGTCCCGGCCCTACGGCGACCTGCTGCCGAGCGAGCAGCCGCACCTGAGCTTTGCCGAGCGCGTACCCGTCGGTGTCGTCGGTGTCATTGCACCGTTCAACTTCCCGCAGATCCTCGCTATCCGGTCGGTTGCCCCGGCCCTGGCGCTGGGCAATGCCGTCGTGCTGAAGCCCGATCCGCGTACTGCGGTATGCGGCGGAGTGGTGCTGGCCAGGGTCTTCGAGGAGGCCGGCCTGCCGCCGGGCCTGCTGCACGTCCTGCCGGGCGGCGCGGACGTCGGCGAAGCGCTGGTCACGGACCCGCAGGTCGGGGTGATCTCGTTCACTGGCTCCACGGCGGCTGGCCGCAAGGTCGGGGCGCTGGCCGGCCAGCACCTCAAGCGGGTGCACCTGGAACTCGGCGGCAACTCGGCGCTGATCGTGCTGGACGACGCCGATCTGGACAAGGCCGCGTCCGCCGGGGCCTGGGGATCGTTCCTGCATCAGGGCCAGATCTGCATGACGACGGGCCGGCACCTCGTGCAGGACTCCGTCTACGACGAGTACGTCAGCCGCCTGGCTGAGAAGGCAAGTCACCTGCCGGTCGGCGACCCGGCCTCGGGGCAGGTCGCACTCGGGCCGATCATCGACGAGCGCCAGCGCGACAAGGTCCACGAGCTGGTCACCACTAGCGTGGCCGCCGGTGCGCGGCTCGCGGCCGGCGGCACCTATACCGGCCTGTTCTACTCTCCGACAGTGCTGGCCGAGGTGGCCCCCGCCATGCCGGCCTACGCCAGCGAAGTATTCGGGCCGGTCGCCCCGGTCGTCCGCTTCGCCACCGTGGACGAGGCGGCCAAGCTCGCCGCCGACTCCGAGTACGGTCTCTCGCTCGGCATCCTGACCAGGGACGTCATGCGCGGTCTAGAGCTCGCCCGGCAGATACCAACCGGCATCGTGCACATCAACGACCAGACCGTCGACGACGCGCCCAACACCCCGTTTGGCGGCGTCCGCGCGTCAGGCACCGGCGCGCGGTTCGGCGGCAGCGCGAACCTCGACGCGTTCACCGACACCCGGTGGGTCACCATCCGCGGCGACATCGCCCCGTATCCGTTCTGACCGGGCGGCCGCCGACGAGCATGCGCGCGAACATGCGCACCCAGGTAGGCATCGTAGGGGCCGGCCGGCCGGACTGCTGCTTTCGCACTTGCTCGCGCTGCGCGGGATCGACTCGGTACTTGTCGAGATCCGCAGCCGGGAATATTGCGAGGCGCGCCAGCGGGCTGGCGTGCTGGAGGCCGGAAGCGTGGCGCTGCTGCGCGAAGCGGGCCTGGCCGGCCGGCTCGACCGCGAGGGCATCGAGCACGGCGGCATCTACATGCAGTTCGCCGGCCAGCGCCAGCACATCGACTTCAGGGACCTGGCTGGCCGTAGCGTGACGGTGTACGCGCAGACCGAGGTGGTCAAGGACCTGATCGCCCGGCGGCTAGCCGACGGCGGCGCGATCGATTTCGGCGTCACCGCGACCGAGGTAGCCGGCCTGGACACCGACCGCCCGGTACTCAGGTACACCGATGCGGGCGGCCGCAAGCACGAGGTAGCCTGCGACGCCATCGCCGGCTGCGACGGCTTTCACGGCATCTGCCGGCCTGCGGTACCGCCCGGCCTGCTGACCACCTGGGAGCGGGACTATCCGTACGCCTGGCTCGGGATCCTGGCCGGAGTCCCGCCGTCCACCGACGAGCTGATCTACGCCCATCACGCCAACGGCTTCGCCCTGCACAGCCTGCGCAGCCCTTCAGTCAGCCGGCTGTACCTGCAGGTTGACACCAGCGACGTGATCGGAAACTGGCCCGACGACCGGATCTGGGCGGAGCTGAGCCGCCGGTTCGCGCTGCCGGGCTGGAAACTCGATCAAGGCCCGGTAATCGACAAGAGCATCACGCCGATGCGCAGTTTCGTCAGCGCCCCGATGCGATATGGCAGGCTGTTCCTGGCCGGCGACGCCGCGCATATCGTCCCGCCAACCGGAGCGAAGGGGCTTAACCTCGCGCTGGCCGACGTGGCAGTACTGGCCCCGGCCCTGGACGGGCTGCTGCACGGCGACCCGAGCCTGGCCGACGACTACTCAGCCCGCTGCCTTGCGCGGGTCTGGCGCTCGACTCATTTCTCCTGGTGGATGACCACGATGCTGCACCGCACGCCGGGAGCGGACGACATGGAGGCCGAACTGCAGCTCGCGCAGCTTCGGTATGTCACGGCCTCGCGTGCCGCGGCGACCTCGCTTGCCGAAAACTACACCGGCTACCCGGACCTGGCCGCCCGGACCAATCACACCTGACGCAGAAGAGGACCACGCATGCGCACTACGCCGCCGTTCCGCGCTGATCATGTCGGCAGCCTGCTCCGCCCGGCCAGCCTGCTTACGGCCCGCGACGACTTCGCGGCGGGCCGGATCGAGGCCAGCCAGTTGCGGGCGCTCGAGGATACGGCCATCGCCGATGCGGTCACGATGCAGCGCGAGGTCGGCCTGCAGTCGGCCACCGACGGCGAGTTCCGCCGGGCCTCCTGGCACATGGACTTCATCTATCAGCTCGGCGGCATCAGCAAGGCGCCGGGAAACCTCGCGGTGAAGTTCCGCAACCCGTCCGGCACGATCGAATTCACTCCGGCGGCGCTGCACGTGGGCAGTCGGCTGAGGCTCGACAAGACCATCTTCGCGGCTGACTTCGGCTACCTGAAGTCCATCGCGGGTGCTGCCACGCCCAAGCTGACCATCCCGTCGCCGAACATGGTGCATTACCGCGGCGGTCCGGCGTCGATCGATCCCGAGGTGTACCCGGACATGGAGGAGTTCTGGTCAGACCTGTCGGCCGCCTACGCCGACGAGGTTCAGCGCCTGGCCGCGCTCGGCTGCCGGTATCTCCAGCTGGACGACACGAGCCTCGCCTACCTCAACGATCCGGCCCAGCGCGCTGAGATCGCCGCCCGCGGCGAAGACGCCGAGCACCTGCACCTGCGTTATATCCGGCAGGTAAACGACGCGATCGCGGGCCGGCCAGCGGACATGGCCGTGACGACGCACATGTGCCGCGGCAACTTCCGGTCCTCCTGGGCGGCCGAGGGCGGCTACGACTTCGTCGCCGAGGCGTTGTTCAGCGAGCTCAACGTCGACGGATTCTTCCTGGAGTACGACGACGAGCGGTCCGGCGGCTTCGAGCCGCTGCGTTTCGTGCCGAAGGGAAAAATGGTCGTGCTCGGCCTGGTCACCACGAAGCGCGGTGCGCTGGAAAACCCGGACGACCTGAAGCGGCGGATCGACGAGGCGGCCAGGTACGTCCCGCTGGACCAGCTGTGCCTGTCCCCGCAGTGCGGTTTTTCCTCGACGGTCGAGGGCAACGTGCTGACGCAGGACCAGCAAGCGGCCAAGCTGCGGCTGATCGCGCGGACGGCTCGCGACGTCTGGGGCGATTGATTGCAGGAACGGAACGGGGCCGGCTTTAGCTAGCCGCGCCTGGCAACCGCGAGCCAGCGGAGGGACCTGCGACCCTCGCCGGCTGGCCACAGGTAGTACCCGACCGGGAAGAGGCGGATGCCGAGCCGGTCGGATACCAGCCCCCACAGCCCGCGCGGCGCCCAGATAGCCACTGCCATCGCCACTAGCCCGAGCACGATCAGGTACCACGCGCCGTACTGGGACAGGGTTTGCTGCAGCACGAAGAAGATAACGGTGCCGATGATCGGTCCCTCGATCGTGCCGATCCCGCCGATGATGGTGATGAAAATCATCTCGGCCGAGAACTGCACGGAGAACGCGGCGGTCGGCACGATGAATTGCTGACTGATCGCGTAGATAGCGCCTGCCGCCCCGCACCCGGCAGCGGCGACGATGAAGACCAGCCGGCGCACCGACGACACCCTCGCTCCCACGCTGGCGGCTCCGGTCTCGTCGTCCCTGATCGCGGTCAGGGCCAGCCCCAGCCTGCTGCGCAGCAGCCCGTAGATAGCAGCGAGCACAACCACCGTGACGGCCAGGGCAGCCCAGTAGGTGTAGGCATTGAGCAGCTTGGGGCTGAGGTTCAGGCCCTGCAGCGCGATCCCGGTCCCGCCGCCGAGTGAGCTGACCTGGATGATGACCAGCTCGCAGACTGACGCGATCACCCACATCGTGATGGCGAAGTACCCGCTGCGCAGCCGCGACACCATCCACCACACCGGCAGCCCGACCGCGCCGGTCGCGAGCGTGGCTACCGGGATGGCCAGGAACGGGCTAGTGCCGTGGCTGGCCAGGATAACGACGCAATAGGCGCCCAGCCCGATGAAGGCCTGCTGGCCGACCGACACCAGGCCTGCATAGCCGGCCAGCAGGTTCCACATGCTCGCCATGATCAGCAGCAGGAAGAAGTTCGCTAGCAGGTTCGTGGTGTCGGCGTAGACGATGAACGGCAGGTAGCCGAGCACCGCGACGCAGGCGATCGCGACGAGGCCCGCCCATGCCGTCGACTGCCTCGACCGGGTCACCCGCGGTACGGCTGCGCCGCCCGCTGCCTGGCTGTCCGGCCGCTCGGCCAGGCTCGTGTCCGGCCCCGTCATGTCTGCACCGTCATGTCTGCACCGTCATGTCTGCACCGTCATGCCAGCTCCCTGCGGCTCGTGATGCCCTGCGGCCGGACGATCAGGATGAGCAGGAACAGCACCTGCCCGGCAAGAATCTGGTCCGCAGCGTGATACTGAGCACCGATCTGCTGCGCGACTCCGAGCATGATCCCGCCAGCGAGCGTGCCCCATAGCGACCCGAGCCCGCCGATCACCACCGCCTCGAACGCGAACAACAGCAGCTGGTTAGTCCCGATCGTGGGGTCGAACTGGGTATACATGCCGAACGCCAGGCCAGCCAGCGCGACCGAGCCGAACGCGATCGCGGCCGCCACGCCGAAAACGTGCCGGTAGTTCACGCCGGACAGCTGAGCCGCCTCCGGGTCGTCAGCGACTGCCCTGATCAGCCGGCCATTTTTCGATGCCGACAGGAAGTACTGGAGACCGAGCAGCACAATCACGGCCACCACCAGGATGGCCAGGTCGAGGTAGGCGATGGTGATCTGAGAGCCGATGCTGAACGAGTCAGAAACCAGTGAGCCGATATTCAGCGAGTGGCTGTTCGCCGTGTAGAACTGCTGCAGGCCGTTCTCGATCACGACCGACAGGCCGAAGGTCACCAGCAGCGTGGTGTGCACGCCGCGGTTCAGCGCCGCCTGCAGCAGCGTCCGCTGC
Source organism: uncultured Actinomycetota bacterium (assembly GCA_963834665.1). Classification (GTDB taxonomy): domain Bacteria; phylum Actinomycetota; class Actinomycetes; order Streptosporangiales; family Streptosporangiaceae; genus JAJYUU01. Next base: position 155,160 of record CAWICK010000012.1, on the reverse strand, counting down.
ATGACGTAGCCGAGCCCGGCGAAGATCGGCACGACCAGCAGGAAGGACCACACCGCGGGCACGTGCGTGACGGCAATGACGCCGAGCGCCACGTATGCGGCCACAACTGCCAGGTCGCCGTGGGCCAGGTTGATGACCTTCATCACGCCGAACATCAGCGAGAGACCGCACGCGAAAAGCGCGTACAGGCCACCGAGCATGATGCCCTGAATGATGGCGTTAACCCAGGTCATCCGCGCGCTCCGGTAGTCTGCCAGGCTCGTGGGAGCCCGTTCCCTTATCGAGCTGCTGGCGCGAGCTCTTGCCGTCCGCTGCCGCGGCAACCCCGAAATACGCTTGTTCGATTTGCTCGGGCGTCAGCTCGTTCGGTCGTCCTTCCAGCGTGATCCTTCCTTCGAGCAGGCAGTGCAGGTACGAGGCGATCGCAAGCGCCTGGCTGACGTCCTGCTCGACCAGCAGAACGGTGACGCCGGCCGCGGCGAGCTCGGGCAGCAGCCCGTAGATCCTGCGCACCACGACCGGAGCCAGGCCGAGGGACAGCTCGTCGAGCAGCAGGACGCGCGGGTTGGCCGCCAGCGCCCGGCCGATGGCCACGGCCTGCTGTTCGCCTCCCGACAGCTGCTCAGCGCGCTGTCCGCGCCGGTCGCGCATCCAGCCGAACAGCTCATAGATACGGTCGAGCTGCCACGGGCCTGGCCGTCCGCTGGTCCTGCCGACCAGCAGGTTCTCCTCCACGGTGAGCGACGGGAAGAGCCTGCGGCCCTCCGGCACGAGCGAGATACCGGCGGCCACCCGTCGCTCCGGGCGCATCCTGGTAATGTCCTGCGCCGCCAGCAGGACCGAGCCTGCCGCGGGCTCGTGCAGCCCGGCGATCGTGCGCAGCAGTGTTGACTTCCCGGCGCCATTGGCGCCAATCATCGCGTGCACCTCGCCGGCAGGCAGGGTGAGGCTGACGCCGTGCACGGCCTGAAGCTGGCCGTGTCGCACGCTGAGATCCCTGACCTCGAGCAGCGGCGATTCGCCTGACACCGTCATGGCCCGTCACCTGCTGGCCCGCTCGGCCCGCCTGCCCCGCGCAACGAAGCGGTCACCTCGGTGCCAAGGAAAACCTCGCGGACAGAACGCAGGGCCAGCACCTCGGCTGGCTCGCCGTCACCGATGATCGTCCCGGCGGCAAGGCACAGCAGCCGGTCGACAGTGGCTGTGAGCGCGTGCACGACGTGCTCGATCCAGATCACCGCGACGCCGTCGGCGGAGATTGCCCGGACGATGCCGACAAGCTCGGTCACCTCCGGGTCGGTGAGCCCGCCAGCCACCTCGTCGAGCAGCAGCAGCCGGGGACCGGTAGCCAGCGCCCTGGCTACCTCCAGGCGCTTGCGGCTGAGCAGCCCGAGCCGTTCGGCCGGCGCGTTCGCATCGGCGGACAGGCCAGTGCGCTCCAGCACCTCGGCCGCGACCGCGTAGCTCGGCCCGCGCCGCAGCGCCGCCCCCTGCTGCACGGCCACCAGCACATTCTCGAAAACGGTCATCGCGCCGAACGGCTTGGGCACCTGGAAGGTCCGCCCGATGCCCAGCCGGCACCGGGTGGCTGCGTCTTTCCTGGTGACCATCGCGCCCGAAAAGATGACCTGTCCCGACGACGGCGACAGGTCACCGGCGATCAGGCCGAACAGGCTGCTCTTGCCGGCCCCGTTCGGTCCGACGATGCCGACCATCTCGCCGGGCGCGATCGTCAGCGAGAGGTTGTCCGCCACCACGACCCTGCCGAAGCTCTTGCACACAGCGTCGAGCTCCAGCAGGGCCGTTCCGGCGGAGTCAGGCCGTTCAGGCATTCGTTGGCGCGAGCTTGGCCTGGACATTCACGCTGGGGTTCAGCGAGTTGTCCACGACCTGCATCTCGAACGGGAACTTGCCGCTTGCCTTCTTCCACTGCACGCCGACCGGCTTGATGATCCCGACGCCGGGCGCGGGGCCGTTCGCGAAGTCGAGAGCGCCGCACATGCCGGTGTAGCTGACGTGGTGCAGCGCGTTGGCGACCTCCGCCTTGTCGTGCGGGTTAGACACCGTACTGAAGGCTTCCTTGGCGACTTCGAACAGCGAGTACGTCGAGCCGATCGACTGGACCCACTGATGCCCGGTGGTCGACTGGTAGTCCGCCGCAAGCGAGCTAGCGGTCTGGCCGGTCAGCGACGAGGTGTTAGGCATGTACGGGCCCCACCACGAGTCGGTGGCGATGTTGTTGACCAGCGAGCCGAGCGCGACGGTGTCGGCAGGGAACAGCAGCACCTTGGCCACGGTGGCAATCTTCGGCTTGAAGCCCTGCTGGGAGGCCTGCTTCCAGAAGGTATTGAAGTCCGGCGGCAGCGGGCAGTTGCTGAAGACCTCGGCGTTCTTGCTCTTGAACAACGAGATCATCGAGGTGAAGTCGGCGGTGCCATCGGTGTACGGGCCGCCGTCCACGACCTTGTAACCGGAAGCCTTGATCAGCGGCTCGAAGCCGCCGCGGAAGGCGCCGCCGTCGGAGTCGTTTGGGTACTGGCAGGCGACAACCTTGTTGGTGTGAATCCTGTTCCACATCGGCGCGAAGCAGCCCTGGAATTCCTTCAGGCCGAAGAAGAACATGGTTGCGTACGTGAACGCCTTGGTCGGCTGAACCGGGTTGCCACCCAGGCCCGCGTACCAGGACTCCCACGGCACCACGGTCGATAGGCATGGCGTGCCAAGACGCTCGCACGCGCCGGCGACGGGGTTTGTGGTCTCCGGCGTGGATGTGGTCAGGATCAGGTCAGCATGGTTGAGGATCAGCTGCTGCGCCACCTGCGCGGCCCTGGTCGGGCTCGACTGGCTGTCCTGCACGTTGATATTGATCTTGTAGGTCTTGCCGCCGATCTTGATGCCGCTCTTGTAGACCGAGCTCTGCTTGATCTGGCTCAAGACGAACTGGTCGCCGGAGGCGAATCCGGCTAGCTGCCCGGTGAGCGGGGTGATGAAGCCAATGTTGATGGTGCCGCTGGCACTTGTGCCCGCGCCCTTGATCCCTGATCCGCAGGCGGCAAGTACGCCGCCAGCACCGGCAGCGACGGCGCCGAAGCCGATGCCCTTGAGCAGCGAGCGCCTGTTGAGCTGGGGATCTTCCGGGAGCAGGCGGTCCGCTTCCTGACGTTCCATACCTCTCCTCAAGGTCAGCGCCAGCGGCCCGACGCTGACTCGACCCGGCCGCCTCGGAACTGTCACCTCAAGGCCAGGCACTCCGGGACAGACACTGTCAGGTGTTCGCTTGGCGTACGACTATACGCAATGTAGAAACTTAACCAGGCTGGCCGATCAGTGTCAACGGTCGGAAATAGCCGACTAAGGGTACTTCGCAATGCCGCCCAACGACGGTTTCGCGGGCTCGCGAACGGCGGTCCGCCGACTCGCGAACAGCGGTTCTAGTTGCTCGCGAACAGCGTTCTGTCGGCTCGCGAACAGCGGTCCGATGGGCTCGCGAACAGCGGCTTGACCGGCTCGCGAACGGCGGGCTCGCGACGAGCGGCTTGACCGGCTTGCCGGTCTGCCGCGGAGCGCCGGGAGAAGGTCAGCCGCCTGCCTGCAACCGCAGGTCCTCGTCGATGCGGCGAGCCGTTTCCAGCAGTGCCGGCAACAGTTCCGAGCGCATCGCCGCCATGCTGACCCGGCTCGCGTGCACAGCTAGGTTGATCGCCGCGGTGACCGCGCCGCCCGAGCCGTGAATCGGCGCGGCGATCGCACGCAGGCCTTCCTCGAGTTCCTGGTCCACGATCGAGTAACCCAGCCTGCCGACTTCCCGGACGATCTCGCGCAGCCGCCCGGGATCGGTGACCGTCCGGCTGGTGAAGGCCTCCAGGTCCGCCTCGGCCAAGTAACGGTCGAGTTCCTCGTCTGTCATGCCGGCCAGCAAGACGCGGCCCATCGAGGCCGCGTAGGCCGGGAACCTGGTCCCGACCGAGATCGCGACCGTCATGATCCGCTTGGTCGGTACCCTCGCCACGTAGACGATGTGCTGCCCGTCGAGCACCGAGATCGAGGATGACTCGCGCACCCGGGCGACGAGTTCTTCCAGGTGCGGCGCCGCTATCTCGGGCAAGGCCAGGCCGGAAAGATAGGCATAGCCAAGCTCGAGTACCCGCGGCCGAAGGGAGAACTCCCTGCCGTCGTTGCGCACATAGCCGAGCTTTACCAGCGTCAGCAGGAACCGCCGGGTCGCCGCCCTGGTCAGGCCGGTCGCCCGGGCGACCTCGCTCAGGCTCAGCCGCTCGCGATCTGGCCCGAACGCCCTGATCACTGCCAGGCCGCGATCCAGCGACTGAACGAAGTCGCTGTCGCGGACCTGGCCACCATCCGCCATCGCGCGGGCGGGCGCGGCATACGCAGCCGCCTGGTCGGCCCCGGTGCCGTCGTTGTTCGCTCTGCGCCCAGAAGTTGCCATCGCAAGGCATGTTAGCGCCCGGGTAGCAGGATGCCGCTACCCGCCGCCGCGGCACGCAGATGATGGGCCAGCGCCGGCGTGACCAGCTCGGCAGAAGACACGGTGGCCAGGTGCGCGGCGCCCGGGACTACCTCCATGCGGGCGCCGCTGATTCCGGCCGCGATCACAGCACCGTGCTCGGGCGGCGTCACCGGATCGGCGTCGGCCGTGATGACCAGAGCCGGGGCGGTGACCGCGTGCAGCGATCCGCGCAGGTCCATGGCGGCAATGGCCTCGCAGCACCCTGCGTAGCCCGCCGGGTCGGCCTGCTCCAGCGTGCCGCGGAAGGAGCTGACAACCTGCGGTGCCGTGGCCGCGTAGGCGGGGGTGAACCACCTGCCGACGACCATCGCGGACACCGAGGCCATCCCCTCGGCGCGCACAAGGTTGGCCCTCTGCAGCCAGCCCTCGGCCGGCGGCAGGTAAGCAGAGGTGCACACCAGTCCGAGTGCCCAGATGCGCTCGGGCGCCCTTGCCGCCAGCCACATGCCGATCATCCCGCCGAGCGAGATGCCGCAGTACGCCGCACGCTCGATGCCCCGGGCGTCAAGCAGGCTGAGCACCCCGGCTCCCAGCTCGTCGACAGTGTGCGGTCCCGCCCACGCCGCTGAGCCGCCGTGCCCGGGCAGGTCATAGTGCAACAGCCGGAAGTTCTTGCGCAGCTCCGGCACCTGCCGCGCCCAGACTTCCGCAGTAGTGCCCAGGGAGTTACCAAGCACCAGGACCGGGGCGTCACCGGCCGCGTCGAACGAAGCGGCCAGCAGCGGGCCGTCAGACATCGAAGAACACGGTCTCGTGTTCTCCTTGCAGCCTGATGTCGAAGCCGAACTGCCCCGGCTTCAGCTGCCCCGTGTCCAGCTGGCCCGTGTCCAGCTGGCCCGTGTTCAGAGGCCCCGTGCCTGGCTCTGCCGTAGCGATCAGGGTGGCGCGCCGGTCCGCGTCGGCGATAGCGGCAAGGACCGGATCGGCGCCATTCGCGGCTGCCTCGTCGGAGAAGTAAATCCTGGTCACCACGCGGTCGAGGAGCCCACGGGCGAAGACCGACACGTCCAGATGCGGCGCCTCCAGGCCGCCGTCCGGACTGGGCAGCGGGCCGGGCCGGAGGGTCACGATGCGGTACCGGCCCTCGCTATCAGTCGCGGAGCGCCCGAATCCGCGGAATCCGGGCACCGGGGCCCGGCCACGCGGGTCGTCAGGATGATCGAATCGCGAATCCGGATCAGCCTGCCAAGTCTCGATCAGCGCGTCTGGCACTGGCGTGCCGGATCCGTCGAGTACCCGGCCGGAGATGACGATCGCGCCCGGCGTTTCCTCTGGCACGACGAACGAGCCGTCCGGCCACGGCAGCCCGATCGCCAGGAACGGCCCGACGGTCTGTGATGGCGTGATGCCGAGGCTCACCGGTCTCCCTCCGCTTCTGTTTCGAACGCGGTCGCGGTGCGCCCGCGCAGCACGATGTCCCACCGGTAGCCAAGCGCCCAGTCAGGTTCTGTTACGCAGATGTCAAAGCTTGCGATCAGCCGCTCACGCGCACGGGGGTCCGGGATCGAGTTGAAGATCGGGTCGAGGGGGAACAGCGGATCCGATGGAAAGTACATCTGCGTGATCAGGCGCTGGGTGAACGCCCGGCCGAAGAGCGAGAAGTGGATATGCGCCGGGCGCCAGGCGTTGTGATGATTACGCCATGGATACGCGCCCGGCTTGATCGTCACAAACTGGTACCGTCCTTGCGAGTCGGTCACGCAGCGGCCAGCCCCGGTGAAATTCGGGTCAAGGGGAGCCGCGTGGCCGTCGACCGGATGCGCGTACCGGCCGGACGCGTTCGCCTGCCAGATCTCGATGAGTGCGTCAGGAACCGCCCTGCCGTCGGAGTCGAGCACCTGGCCGGTCACGATGATCCGCTCTCCTAGCGGTTCGCCGGGATGCCCCGCAGTCAGGTCGGCGTCACCGGCCTGCACGCGGCCGGGACCGAGCAGGGGCCCCGTTACCTCGGTAAGCCACTGCGGCAGCGGGACGAGCGGCTGCGCGGGCGCGCGTAGCCGGGAGGAGTTGTAGGCAGGCGAGTCGAGTGGCGGATGCACGCCCTCGGCAGGCCGGTAGCTCGGCAGCACGAGGCCTCCGCTGGCCTGCGGGGTACTGGCTGGCACTAGATGGCTCCTTCGGCGACTGGCTGTGCAGGAGAAGGCGTGGCGGACGCGGTGACCGGCACGGTCGCTCGCAGCGCGCGCAGGGCCGCAAGTTCGGCGTCTGTGGGCGGCTGGATCTCGGCCAGGTCAGCTGACACCGCCAGCTCCCAGCCAGTCTGCGCCCGGACATGAGCGACCGGCACACCGGGATAGATGCCGGTCAGCACCAGTTCACAACTAGCCGGGTCAGGGCGCAGCACACCCAGGTCGGTGATCACCTGTCGCGGGCCGCCGCCGGTGAGGCCAAGGCGGTCCCTGCTGCCGCGCCCGTCACCGAAACCGACCGAGGTCACGAAATCGACCCGCTCGGTAAAGGTGCGCCGGGACTGACGGAGCACCACGATCACCTCCCTGCAGGCGGCGGCGATCTCCGGTGCGCCGCCGGCGCCCGGCAACCGGACCGCGGGGTGCGCGTAGTCACTGCCGATCACCGTGGTGTTGATGTTGCCGTGCCGGTCAAGCTGGGCCGCGCCGAGAAAGCCGACGTCGATCCGGCCGGGCTGCAGCCAGTAGTTGAAGATCTCCGGCACGCTGACGACCGCATCGGCGGTCTCGGCGAGGATGCCGTCGCCGATGGACAGCGGTAGCTCGGCTGGCTTAGCCCCGATCGTGCCCGACTCGTAGATCAGCACCAGGCCCGGCGCGTGCGTGAACCTGGCGAGGTTGGCTGCCTCGCTGGGCAGCCCGATCCCGACGAAGCAGGTCATCCCATCATGCAGTGACCGGGCGGCCGTCACTGTCATCATCTCGTCCTGGCTGTAGATCACGGCGACCGCTCCCGTCCAGCGCCGCTGCCATACACGTGCTCGTCCAGCCAGGCGCCGAAGCGCTGACGGTCCCGGCTGATCGCGTCCCAGGCGAGGTAGAACCCGTTGTCCCGGACGGAGTAATCCTGCGCGTAGGAGGGATGCGCGCCGCCGGGGACGACAGCCACATAACCAATGCTCCAGGCTGGCAATACCACCGCGCCCGGCCGCGGCTCCAGTGCGTCGACGAGTTCCTCCACCGTGACCACGGACCGGGCGGCGGCTAGCACGGCCTCTTTCTGTACTCCGGTGATTCCCCAGTACTGCACGTTGCCCGCGCGGTCGGCCCGCTGGGCGTGGATGACCGTCACGTCCGGGCGCAGGGCGCTGACCGCTGTCAGCATCTCGCCGGTGAACGGGCACGCGATCTCGGCAACGCCGGTCGTCTGGGCGGCCAGGCTGGTGCCGCGGTAGCCGCGCAGGATCGCGAAGGGCAGGCCGGAGGCGCCGGCCAGGTAGCGGTTGGCCATGCCGGCGTGGCTGTGCTCCTCTATCTCCAGCGGCACCGGCCAGGAGCGCTCGACCGCGTCCCTGAACCTGTGCAGGGAGCCGACGCCAGGGTTCCCGGCCCAGGAGAACACGAGCTTGCGGGCACACCCAGCCCCGATCATCTGGTCATAGACAATGTCTGGCGTCATCCGGACCAGCGTGAGGTCACGCCGTCGTTGCCTGATCACCTCGTGCCCGGCGGCATGCGGGATCAGGTGGGTGAAGCCCTCCATCGCGACGGTTTCGCCGTCGTGCACTGCGGCCGCGATCGCTTCCGCAAGCGACACGATCTCTGCCACTCCGGTCCAATCCTCCTCGCCGCGGTTACCGAAACGATAGCCGCAAAGCGCCGCCCAGTGAACAGCTGTGCGGACTACGAAGAGTTCTCGCCGGTTGTGGGGGGGGGTCGGGGGGGGGGGCGGGGGGGGGGGGGGGCGGGGGGGGCGGGCCGGTGGCGGGGGGCGGCGGCGGGCGGAACTGTGGTGGCGGCGATCGCGAACGCCCGGTTCGCGGCGGGCACGCCTGCATACACGGCGACCTGGAGCAGCACCTCGGAAATGTCGGCAGAGGTCAGGCCATTCCTGAGCCCGGCGCCGCAGGTGCAGCGCGAGTTCCTCGTCCCGGCCAAGCGCCGCGAGCATGGCAATGGTGATCATGCTGCGGGTCGGCCGGGAGAGCCCTGGCCGGTTCCACAACTCGCCCCAGGCGTACCGGGTGATGAAGTCCTGGAACGGAGCGGTGAAATCAGTCGTGTTCGCCGATAGCGCGGTCGACGTGCTCGTTTCCGAGTACTTCGCGGCGAGTCTGCATACCCGCGGCAGCGCGCTCCTCATCGGTCACCTGCTGGCTCCTCTCTGGCGTCCTAGCCGAGTCGGCCGGACCCGGACTCTTTCACGGATCCGGGTTACTGCGGGCGGCGAATTGAGCCGCTTTGTGGGTGCCAGATCGATGAAAAGTTGATGGCGCGATCGCCCGCGACCGGTGAGCCGGTCATGACGCATCCTGGTGCGCGGTCAATGCTCGCTGGATGAACGCGGCCGACGCTCCGAGGTAGTTCTCGGGGCTGGTCGCTGCCTCCAGCTCGGCGCGGCCGACGCCGGCCGCGGTCAGCGCGGCCGCGGCGTTCGCGTCTGCGAGCAGCGCCTCCGGCAGCGTGCTGCCCGCCGCCACCGCCCGTGCCGCTGCCGCCGACACCAGGTCGTGCGCGGCGATCGGGCCGAGCGCGGGCGCGAGCAAGACGGCAACGTTCTCGGCCATCGGCAGGCCGGCGGCCGCGGCTACGTTGGCGCGCATCCGGGTCGCGTCGACCTGCAGTCCGTTGAGCAACTCGGCCGCCCACGATGCCGCCGAGCCAGTCAGCCGCAGCAGGTCGGTCAGCGTCTCCCATTCCGCGTGCCAGGCCCCGGCCGCGCGCTGATGCTCCTGTTCTGCGGCGGCCGCCAAGGTCGCGAGCAGGCCAGGTGCTCGCTTCGTGCAGCCGAGAATGACGACCGAGGCAACCGGGTTGCGTTTATGCGGCATAGCCGACGACCCGCCACGCCCGGGCTGCCCGGAACCCTCGGCTACCTCTCCAACCTCTGTCTGGGCGAGCAGGGTCACGTCCCTGGCGACCTTGCCGAGCGCGGCGCAGGTCCCGGCTAGCGCTGCGCCGAGCTGGACGATCCGCAGCCGGTCGGTATGCCACGGCAGCACGGGCTCGGCCAGGCCGAGTTCGGCCGCTAGCAGCGCGGCAACGGCCGGCCCGGCCGCGCCAAGCGAGGCGAGCGTGCCTGCCGCGCCGCCGAACTGGACCGCGAGCCTCACGGCCGGACACCGCTGAGGTTCGCCCCGCGCGTCATCGAGGCTCGCCAGCCAGCCGGCCGCCACCAGGCCGAACGTGACCGGGACGGCTTGCTGAAGCAGCGTCCGACCAGCCATGACACTTGCGGCATGCTCGTCCCGCCAGTGTCGACGGCGCAGTCAGCGGCAGCGGCCAGGTCGGTGTCGATGACGTCGATCGCCCGTCGGGCCAGCAACATCGCCGCCGTGTCGATGATGTCCTGGCTCGTCGCGCCACGGTGCACGACTTGGCTGGCCTCGGCCGGGACAAGGCTGGTCAATGCGCGGACCAGCGCGGGGACCGGGTTCCCTTCAGCGCCGCCTGACGGCCGAGCCCAGGCCAGGTCGAACTCGCAGGCCCGGGCCGCGGCTGTCACCGCGGCGCCCGCGCCCGCTGGCGCTAGCCCGGCCTCCTCTAGCGCCCTGGCCAGCGCGGCCTCGGTGTCGAGCATGGCCTGCAGCCAGTCGAGCTCGCCAACTGCCACATCGCCATGGCCGAAGAGGCTGTCAAACAAGCCATCACGTCCGGGTCTTTGCACGTAACCATGATCCTCACGATCGATACTGGCGTCCGCCGGACACCCGCAGCGGACCCCGAGCGGTCAGGCTGCTCGCCGCGGCGATCGGAAAATTACGACGGCGAAGTAGAGCGCTATCAGGACGCCTGTGGCCAACTCGGCGACCGATGCCTGCGGCTGGCCCCATTCCAGCCGGAGGTACGTGCTGACCGGTTCAAGCAGCAGCGGGCTTGCCGCCAGGAGCGCGCTGACCCAGGACCGGTGCACCCGCCAGCGCTGTCCGAGCACTCCGTAGAGCGGGCCTGCAAGCGCCGCGGCTGGTAGCCACCGCGACTGAGCGGCGATCACAGCGAAGGCCAACCGCGCAGTCAGGTGGTGCACGCCTTCGGCCGGACTCATGATCATCACGGTGTAGCCCGCGAGCGCCGCCACCAAGCCAGCAAGGCCCATCAGCGCAGCCCGCCGCGTGCTGAGCTGGCTGCATCCAGCGCAGAAGGGCAGCAGCAGCCATGGCGCGGACATCAGGCTGACAGCAGTGGCCAGCGGCCAAATCAAGCTGCCCAGATACTCGTCGCCGGCCCCAAACACGGCGCTTGCGGCAATCACCAGCAAGGAAGGAGCGACCCAGGGACGCTGCTGCGTACCCGATGCAGGGCCGGGTTCTGTCATATCTGGCCGCATGACAGGCGATGATGCCAGTTCGCTGGCACGCGATCCAGAGCCAAATCAGCCGAGGGCGGTGCGCAGGTCCTCGATCAGGTCGTCGCACGATTCGATGCCGACCGACAGGCGGACCAGGTCGGCAGGCACCTCCAGCGGCGAGCCGGCCGCGGACGCATGCGTCATCCGGGCCGGGTGCTCGATCAGCGACTCGACCCCGCCGAGCGACTCACCCAGGGTGAACAGGCGCGTCCGGCCACAGATCTCGACCGCCTCGGCCGCGCCGCCGCTTGCTCGGAACGAGACCATGCCGCCGAACCCGCGCATTTGCTTCGCTGCCACCTCGTGGCCGGGGTGGGCGGCCAGGCCCGGGTAGAAGACCTCGCTGACGGCCGGGTGACCGACGAGCATGTCGGCGATCCGCTGCGCGTTCTGGCAATGCCGGTCCATCCGAACGGCCAGGGTCTTGGCGCCACGGAGCGTGAGCCACGCGTCAAACGGCCCGGGGGCAGAGCCGACCCCGTTCCGCAAGAAATAGAGTTCGTCCCCGAGGCCAGTGTCGGCGACCACGATCGCCCCGCCGACGACGTCGGAATGCCCGCCGATGTACTTGGTGGTGGAGTGCACGACGGCGCCGGCGCCCAGCGCGAGCGGCTGCTGCAGGTACGGCGAGGCGAAGGTGTTATCCACGACCAGCAGCGCGCCAGCGTCACGTGCAAGCGAAGCCAGCGCGGCGATGTCAGCGATGCCCAGCAGCGGGTTGGTCGGCGTCTCCACCCAGATGAGCTTCGCCGGGCGCTCGGCCAGGGCTGCCCGCACGGCGCCGAGGTCGGACATCGGCACCGGCCGGTAGCTGAGGTTCCAGCCTTTGAGCACCTTGTCAAAGAGCCGGAACGTGCCGCCGTAGGCGTCGTTCGGGATCAGCACATGGTCGCCCGGCCGGCAAGTCGCGCGGACCAGGCAGTCCGAGGCGGCCATTCCGGAGGCGAACGCCAGGCAGCGCGCCCCGGCCTCGAGCGCGACCAGGCACTCTTCCAGCGCGCCCCGGGTCGGGTTGTCGGTGCGCGAGTACTCGTAGCCCTCGATCCAGCGCGCCGCCTCGCCGAGTTCCTTGCCGCGCAGGCCGCCGACGCCGTCCTGCTTGTACGTGGAGACCTGGTAGATCGGCGGCACGACCGCGCCGGTCACCGGGTCAGGCTCCTGCCCGGCGTGGATCGCCAGCGTCTCGAAGCCGTCGTGCTGATGCTTCTGCATCGGTACAGGTTATCCAGGCTCGCCGGACAGGAAGGTAAGGACGTCCTGCCGGGTGATTACGCCGGCCGGCTTGCCGTCGACGAGTACGACCGCGGCGCCGGACTGGCTGAGCGCCCTGGCCGCCGCGCTGACCGGCTCGCCAGAGCCGACCGACGGAAGCGGTGGCGACATCAGGCCTGCGACCTGGTCGTCCGGTGCCGCCTTGCCGGTGACCAATGCTTCCAGCAGGTCGTGCTCCACGATCGAGCCGACGACTTCGGCCGCCATCACCGGCGGCTCGGCACTCAGCACCGGGAGCTGAGACACGTCGAACTCGCGCAGGTAGGCGATCACGTTCCGCACAGTGTCCGTCGGGTGAGCATGCACGAACTGCGGTAGCGCCGACCCGGCCTTGCGCTCCAGCACATCGCCTACCCGGGGCTCGGCCGTCTCGGCAGTGAGGAACCCGTAGTCAGCCATCCAGTCGTCATTGAAGATCTTCGACAGATAGCCACGCCCGCCGTCGGGAAGCAGCACGACTATCACGTCATCGGGCCTGGCGGCCTTGGCCACCTGCAGCGCCGCGACCACGGCCATGCCGCAGGAACCGCCGGTGAGCAGCGCCTCTTCCCTGGCCAGGCGGCGGGTCATCAGGAACGACTGGGCGTCGCTGACCGCGATGATCTGGTCGCAGATGCTCTTGTCATAGGTGTCGGGCCAGATGTCCTCGCCAACTCCCTCAACCAGGTACGGACGGCCGGTCCCGCCGGAGTACACCGAGCCTTCGGGGTCGGCGCCGATCACCTGAACCCGGCCGCCAGAGATCTCCTTGAGGTACCGGCCAGTGCCCGAGATCGTGCCGCCGGTGCCGATCCCGGCCACGAAATGGGTCACCGCGCCGTCGGTCTGCTCCCAGATCTCCGGGCCCGTCGACAGGTAATGCGAGTTGGGGTTCTCCATGTTGGCGTACTGGTTAGGCTTCCAGCCGCCCGGTGTCTCCCTGGCCAGCCGGTCTGACACCGAGTAGTAGGAGTCGGGATGGTCAGGCGATACGGTCGTCGGGCAGACGACTACCTCGGCGCCGTAGGCTCGCAGCACGCTGATCTTGTCCTGACCGACCTTGTCCGGGCAGACGAACAGGCAGCGGTAGCCCCTTTCCTGCGCCACGATCGCCAGACCCACGCCAGTGTTGCCGGAGGTGGGCTCGACGATCGTGGCGCCCGGCTTGAGCTCCCCGGCGGCCTCTGCGGCCTCTACCATGCGCAGTGCGATCCGGTCCTTGACCGAGCCGCCGGGGTTGAAGTACTCGATCTTGGCCACCACTACCGGCCCGTTTCCCTCGCCAGGCAGCTGCCGGGTGACCTTACGCAGCCGGAGTAGCGGCGTGTTCCCAACCAGATCGATCAGGGAGTCGTGGACCTGCATCGTTACTCCACGTTTGCGTGTCGGGTGCCCGGAGATTGATCCGCGGCGTGCTCGGTTCCGAGGCTATCGAGTCCGCGGTATGCAAGGGACCTCCCCCTGTCACGGACTGACTACTTAGAGCAACTACCATGTCGCCATGCGTAACCAACCTGCCGCGGACTTCTTTCCTGTGCGCGCGCTATGACCGGCCGGATGGGCAAGATCAGGAACATCTTCCTGGTTTGGCTGGTATGGCCCATATTGACGCTCGGCATCTACCACCTGGTCTGGTGGTACAAGATCAACCGAGAGGCGCGAGACCTCAACGCCGGGATCGATGTCAGCCCGGGGATGTCAGTAGTCGCGATCACGTTCGGCGTGCTCATCATCGTGCCGCCGTACGTGTCCATTTACCGGACTGGCGAGCGGATTGGCCGGATGCAGGCCGCCGCCGGGCTGCCGGTCAGCTGCAACGGCGTCATCGGCCTGATCGCGAGCTTCATATTTGGGCTGCATACGCTCTACTACCAGTACGAACTGAACAAGATCTGGGTGGCGCTCGGTGGCGCGCCTGAAGGCACTCCAGTGGAACTGCCCGGCACGCCAGCTGCGGGGACTCCCGGTGCTCCGGGCCCACCTGGCGAGACCTGGGCCGCCTGACTGTCCTCGGCAAGCGAGGCGATAAGGAACGCCTTGCTGACTACCTCGTCGGCAAGCTGGCGGCCGGCCCGGCTGACGCCCGTATGCGCAGAGCGGGGGGTTATTCCGGCTGTACAGGGACCGGAACCGTCCGGCCGTCTGAGCATCGGCTAAGTCACCGGCTCCCTTCGCTCGGCAGTATGCGCTCGGCAGTACCGGCCGCATCCGGCCTTATACCTGAGGACTGACCGGCCCAGCGCGATTCTTACTGGGCCGGCCCTGCGGCGCTCGGGACCATGGTGCCATCAGCGCGGCCGACGGGTCAGGGCCGGCTTCGCAACCAGCGCGAACCTGGGTTACTGTGCGGTTAACTACCCGACTTACCAGGAGCCCGCCATGCCTGAGGCTGTTGTCGTCGCCACCGCACGTTCGCCCATCGGGAGGGCCTTCAAGGGATCGCTGACCAGTATCCGGCCCGATGACCTGACCGCACAGATGGTCTCGGCAGCGCTGGCCAAGGTACCCCAGGTCGACCCGGCTCAGATCAGCGACCTGATTCTGGGCTGCGGCCTGCCCGGCGGCGAGCAGGGCTACAACATGGCGCGGGTCGTCGCCGTCATGCTCGGCTACGACACCCTGCCGGGTACGACCATCACCAGGTACTGCTCGTCGTCTCTGCAGAGCACGCGGATGGCCTACCACGCCATCAAGGCGGGCGAGGGCGACATTTACATCTCGGCCGGCGTCGAATGCGTCAGCCGATTCGGGAAGGGCAGTAGCGACGGCGCCCCGGACACCAAGAACCCGGTCTTCGCCGACTCCGAGGCCAGGGCCGAGGAGATGGGTAAGGGCGGTTTCCGGTGGCACGACCCGCGCGAGGACGGCCGGGTCCCCGACATCTACATCGCCATGGGACAGACCGCCGAGAACGTCGCCCAGATCCGTGGCATTAGCCGGCAGGAGCAGGACGAGTTTGGCGTCCGGTCCCAGAACCTGGCGGAGAAGGGTCTGGCTGATGGTTTCTGGCAGCGCGATATCACGCCGGCAACGCTGCCCGACGGCACCGTGGCCTCGGCTGATGACGGCCCCAGGCCCGGCACCTCGCTGGAGAAGGTGTCGCAGCTTCAGCCGGTGTTCCGGCCTGACGGCACGGTCACGGCTGGCAACTGCTGCCCGCTGAACGACGGCGCAGCCGCGGTCATCGTGATGAGCGACACGAAAGCCGCCGAGCTCGGGCTCACGCCGCTTGCCAGGATCGTCTCTACTGGCGTGACCGCCCTGTCGCCGGAGATCATGGGCCTCGGTCCGGTTGAGGCCTCCCGCCAGGCGCTCAGCCGGGCCGGGATGACGATCGACGACGTCGACCTAGTCGAGATCAACGAGGCATTCGCCGCCCAGGTCATCCCGTCCTACCGTGACCTCGGCATCGACATTGACAAGCTGAACGTCAACGGCGGCGCAATCGCGGTTGGCCACCCCTTCGGCATGACCGGGGCGCGCATCACCTCGACGCTGCTGAACAGCCTGCAGTTCCACGACAAGTCCATCGGCCTGGAGACGATGTGCGTGGGCGGCGGTCAGGGCATGGCGATGATCTTTGAGCGGCTGAACTAGCCGAACCAGGTTGGTCGGCCTGGGCCCGCGATCCCGTTGCCTGGCCGTCGGCCGGCCGCCTGGCTGCCCTCGCGGCAGCACGGAGTTCGGCCGGCTGCCGGAGGGCGCGCGTCCCCGCTACACCCTCCGGATCGGCGTATTCAGCAAGGCCGCGACCGGCACTCAGTTCCTTGAGGTCGAGCCGAATGGCAACATGATCATCAGCGGGCCGAGTGCGGCGTATTTCGCGTCGCTGGCCGACGTTTCCTTCTACTCACGTCGTAGCGCGGCTACTCACTTCGCAGCGCGGCTACCAAACTGCGAAACACGGGCTCCTCAGCCCGCCGTGCACCGGAGAACGCCCGCCCATCGGGGCGCTGAGGCAGCCGGGCTGGCTGCGGCCATCGACATTTAGCGCGATAGTGGCACCGCCGTTAATCTAGTTAATCTAGTAACGGCGTTGTGGCAGCGCCGCTAAACCGCCCGGCAGGCGTAGTGAGAGAAAGCCGCAAACTGCGCATTGACCGGCCCGAGAGCCGCGGCGGACGGCCGGAGAGCCGTGGCAGACGGCCGGAGAGGCGCTGGCCGCGCCGCGTGACTAGACGCCCTGGTTTGCCCGGAACGCGGCCGTTAGTCAAACAGGGCATTACGGAAGGCTGACCCCTGGGTCTTGTCACCGGCCCGCACGTGGTGCAGTCTCGACTGGAAGGACTCCCTCACCTCGGAGGTGCCACTTGTCCCTGACCCACTCTCCGGAGATGCACAAGAACCTGATCGCCCGCATCCCGTCCGTCACCGGACTTCAACTCCGAGAGTGGTTCAGCCGGCTTGAATCGGGTCCTGCGTTCCTGCGCTGCAATGAACGGGCGTACTGGCTGTCGGACGAGCATGGGCTGTCGCATGGCTACGCCAGCGCGATCGTCCACGAATACGAGCTCCAGCGCCGCAGCAGGCTCTTCGGCGCCTGACCGCTTTGGTGGACATCGCCCGCGCGGTTAGCTTCCTCTCCGGCCACCCGCGCGCGGTGCTGGCTACCACGCGCGCCGACGGACGCCCGCAGCTCTCGCCGATTGTCGCTGCTGTCGACGACGAGGGCAGGGTGCTGATCAGTACCAGGGAGACGGCCGTCAAGGCGAAAAACCTGACCAGGGATCCGCGCGCGTCCCTATGCGTCATCAGCGACGGGTTCTTCGGCGAGTGGATCCAGGCCGAAGGCACTGCGGAACTGATCCATCTGCCGGATGCGATGCCGATCCTCGAGGACTACTACCGTCGGCTCTCCGGCGAGCACCCGGACTGGGACGACTACCGGGAGGCCATGCAATCCGAACGGCGCCTCATCGTGAGGATTACCATCTCCCGCGCCGGACCCGACGTCAGCGGCTGACGGCGGGCCGCACGGCAAGTCGTCGGGCCTTTACGCGGAACGGCGCCCTGCAAAGTTGTCGGCCGTTTATGAGCGTGGCGTTCTGTGCCCGAAATATATCCCGAAAGGGTATAACCAGCCAACGGGCCGCTGCCCGAAGAAAAATCCCGGATGTGTCCTGCTGGTGGATAAACCGGAACCTAACCGAATCCCGTTCAGAATGACTGACTGATTAGTCAGCCAGCACCGCATCTAGACCGCGGGCATTCCAGCAGGTCAGTGGTACCCCCGGTCGGAGTCGAACCGACACTGGGGACCCTTTTAGGGGGCCGGCCTCTTCCCTTGGGCTACGGGGGCATTGCGATGATACCCCGCTCCCATCAGATGACTCCAGATAAAGCAATTAATGCGATCCGTTTCTCAGCCAATGTCGTCTATCTAATCGTTGCGAAGTTTCGCAGTTGATACTGGCAGTTACTGAGCCGCCATTCTTATTACCCTCGGTGATCGGCCGGTCGCCGGGCAGGGTCACAACCCAGCCAGGTCGCGTGCCCGCGCGAAGACCGCATCGAGCATCGCGTCGGTGACCCGGCCCGTGAAAGTGTTCTGCTGGCTGGGGTGGTAGCAGCCGATCACCGTCAGCGAGGCACCGCCGGCCGCTAGCTTGGCCTCAGCTCCGTGCCCGAACGAGGGCCGCGGTCGCGGCACGGCCTGCCCGCTGGCCGCAAGCTGAGGCCAGAGAGCCTGCCAGGCGAAATGGCCCAGGCACACGATCACTCGCAAGTCGGCCTGCAGTGTGGCCAGCTCAGCTGCCAGCCACGGCCCGCACGTAGCTCGCTCGGCAACCTCTGGCTTGTTAGCAGGCGGCGCGCAGCGCACCGCCGCAGTCATGCGAGCCGAGATCAGCCGCTGACCGTCGCCGGCCGCCACCGAGTCGGGCTGAGCGGCCAGCCCGCACCGCCAGAGCGAAGCGAACAGCACATCGCCGCTACGGTCACCGGTGAAGATGCGGCCAGTGCGGTTGCCGCCATGGGCAGCCGGGGCGAGACCGACGATCAGGATCCGCGGTCGATCTTCCCCCCAGCTCGGCACCGGCCTACCCCAGTAGGTCTGCGACTGGAAGGACCGCCGCTTGGTCACAGCGACCTGTTCGCGCCAGGCCACCAGCCGCTCGCAGGCACGGCAGACAGACTCCCTGGCCGCAAGGTCGCCGATCGACGCCGCGCTCGCGGCGAGCGCGCGCACTTCGTCGGGAGTGCGCGCGACGGGGGTCGCTGGCGTCGCCGGATCGCCCGGCCAGCCGCTACCGGGCGGCACGGCGCTACCGGGCGGCACGGCGCTACCGGGCCGCACTGGGGCTCCGGGCTGCACCGGAGCTCCGGCGTCAGTCACCGGGGGCGATCGACCAGGCGATGCCGTCCAGGATGTCGTGCTCGCTGGTGACGTATTCGGTGAAGCCGAAGCGCTGCATGACGCGGCATAGCACGAGCGCGCCGGCGCCGATGACGTCCACCCTGCCCGGATGCAGCGACCCGATGGCCGCTCGCTGTTCGCGCGTCTGGCTGAGCAGCTGGTCAGTGACCGCTTGCACCGAGTCAGCGGAGATCCAGGCGTGATGCGTGCGGGCCGAGTCATAGACCGGCAAGTCAAGCGCGATTGCGGTGATGGTGGTCACCGACCCGGCCACGCCGACCAGGGTGCGTGCTGCTGCCACCGGAACCGCCACGGCCACGTCGCCAAGGGCACTGTCGATGTCGGCAATCGCGGCCTGTACCTCCGAGCTGGCCGGCGGATCGGAGTGCAGATGCCGCTCGGTCAGCCGCACGCAGCCGATGTCCACCGAGATCGTGGTCAGGCCGCCGGCCTTCGGGTCACCGCCCAGCACGAACTCCGTCGACCCGCCGCCGATGTCGACCACCAGGTACGGCGGGATCGGCTGGTGCTCGGCCCCGGCTTCAGCTGCTAGCTCGGCGGTCGCGCCGGCGAAAGAAAGCCGCGCCTCCTCGTCGCCCGTTATCACCTCCGGTGATATCCCCAGGATGCCAAGCACGCCGCTGGTGAATTCGCCCGCGTTACTCGCATCCCGGATCGCGCTGGTGGCAACCATGCGGACCCGCCCGGCCCCGGCGGCGGCAATCTCGGCCGCGTACTCGGTGAGCACTCTGAAGGTACGCTCGAGCGCCTCGGGCGCAAGCTGGCCGGTAGCATCCACGCCCTGGCCAAGCCGGACGATTTCCATCCGGCGCTGGACGTCAGTGAGCGTGCGCCGGTCCGGATCGATGTCGGCGATCAGCAGCCGCAGCGAGTTGGTGCCGCAGTCGATTGCCGCCACGCGCTGTGTCATCCGCTCGCCCCCTAGCCCGGAACTACTGGTCCGGATTCACCGCTGGTCGGGATTCACCGCTTGTCGGGTCATCGCCGACACACGGTCCAGCCTGCCACCACTCGCCTGCGGCGCGTGCTGCCTCCGCGCCGAACGGATTCGAACCCGGCACCGCGAGTTCCTGGGCGACCAGCGCATGCAGGCACTTGACCCGGTCGGGCATGCCGCCCGCGCTCTGCGTCGACGTGGGCAGCGGCTCCAGGCCACCCTGCCTGGCAGCCTCGGTCCGCCGGGCCAGGTAATCCGTGTGCGCGGCAAGGTATCCAGCGCGTACCCCGGCATCCGTTCGGAGCCTTTCCGCCATGTCCCGCATCAGGCCCGCGGACTCCAGCGTGCTCACCGCTGCCGCTGCCCGCGGGCAGGTCAGGTAGTACAAGGTGGGAAACGGGGTCCCGTCCGGCAACCGCGGCGCTGTCTGTACGACGTCGGGTAGGCCGCAAGGACAGGTATGTGCCACGGCCATCACCCCCCTGGGCGGTCGGCCCAGCTGCCGTTGGATCACCGCGAGGACCTGCGGGCTGCGGGCTGGGCGGCCCGCTCCCGGCCGGCGCCGTCATCTGCTCATCTCGCCGTACTCATCTCGCGGGGGGCCGGCCCGCCTCCCGAACCGAATCCCATAGTCGTCCGTACCAGGGCGAACTGGACTGCGTCGCGGTGGTCCGGCCGTGCCGCCTCAGCCGGCGTGATCACCACGTAGCAGGTCTGGTCGGGGAAGCACATGTGCAGCTTGTCTCGCGCCTGCTGCTCCACGTAGCTGTTCGATGCGAGCGCCCGCTGCTCCGCCCTGTCCTTGCGGACGGCGATGGCGAGCTGCGCGTTCTGGGCCACGAGCTGGTCGATCTGACGGCGCTCCGCGATGTACTCCCGCACCGGGTAGGCAAGGCTGAGCGCGATCGCGCAGAGCACGATGGCCAGCACGGCTGCCCGGCTGGTGAATTTCGGGCGCGCGGCCGGGGCAGGCCCGCGGCCTGCTGGCCCCGCTGTCCCGCCCGAGGTCACTGGCCGTCGGCCGCCGGGCGTGAGCGCGGGAACGCCGACTGGCCAGCGTACTCGGCACCGTCACCGAGTAGTTCCTCGATCCGCAACAGCTGGTTGTACTTGGCCACGCGCTCCGACCGGCAGGGCGCGCCAGTCTTGATCTGGCCGCAATTCAGCGCGACGACGAGATCGGCGATCGTGGTGTCCTCGGTCTCGCCCGAGCGGTGGCTCATCATCGTGGTGTAGCCGTTGCGATGCGCGAGATCTACCGCGCTGAACGTCTCGGTCAGAGTGCCGATCTGGTTGACCTTTACCAGCAGCGAGTTGGCTACCTTCTCGGCGATGCCGCGCCGGAGCCGCTCGGGGTTGGTGACGAAGATGTCGTCACCAACGATCTGCACCCGGTCGCCGAGCTCGGCTGTCAGCTCCCGCCAGCCGGCCCAGTCTTCTTCCGCCAGCGGGTCCTCGAGCGACACCAGTGGATAGGAATCGAGCCATTGGGCGTAAATGGCGGTCATCTCCGCGGCTGTTTTAGCGCCGCTCTCGAACGCGTACCGGTCCCCGTCGAGGAAGCTGCTGGCCGCCGCGTCGATAGCCAGGGCCACGTCCCGGCCTGGCATCAGGCCGGCCTTGCCAATGGCCTCGATGATCAGGTCAAGCGCCGCGCGATTGTGCGCCAGGTCCGGGGCGAAGCCGCCTTCGTCGCCGACGCCGGTGTTCAGGCCGTGCTGCTTCAGCACCGCCTTGAGCGCATGGTAGGTCTCCGCGCCCCACTGCACGGCCTCTGCGAACGTGCTGGCGCCAATCGGCGCGATCATGAATTCCTGGATGTCGACATTGGTGTCGGCGTGCGCACCGCCGTTCAGGATGTTCATGCACGGCACCGGCAGCAGGTGCGCGTTAGGGCCGCCGAGGTAGCGGAACAGCGGCAGCCCGGACGACTCGGCGGCGGCCCGCGCCACGGCCAGGCTGACCGCGACGATAGCGTTCGCGCCGAGCCTGGACTTGTCCGGCGTCCGGTCCAGGTCGATCATGTCCTGGTCCACCAGCCGCTGGTCATCGGCGTCGTAACCGAGCAATTCCGGCTGGATCTCGTCGATCACCGCCTGCACGGCCTTGGTGACACCCTTGCCGCCGTACTCCTGCCCGCCGTCGCGCAGCTCTACTGCCTCGAAGGCACCGGTCGACGCTCCGCTCGGCGCCGCGGCCCGGCCGAGGCTGCCGTCGTCGAGGACTACCTCGACCTCCACCGTCGGATTACCGCGCGAGTCGAGAATCTGCCTGGCGAATATGCCTTCGATCGAGGCCACGGTTGAGCTCCTGCACGTCTGGCGATGCTTAGGGATCGTTTGCGAGCCTAGTGGAGCCCAGCCCGGCGAGTGCAGCGGGCTCGCCGAGTAACCTCAGACCTCGGCCTCGAAGGCCCGCACCCGGCTGGCGTAGGCGCGCGCAGCCGCCCGGAGTTCTAGCTCGGCATCCAGACCTGCCGACTGCGCCTGCGCAACCAGCGCGAAGAGCTGGCGGCCTAGGTCGCTGACGCCGGGCAGGTCATCTAGATCAGCCAGCTCGGCCGGCACGCCAGCCCGCCCGGCACGCCGCAGCAGTTGAGCCGCCAGGGACAGGGCGGGCTGGGCCATGGGCACGCCGTCAAGCGCCGACGCCGGATCCCCTGCGCCGGCCGCCGCGCGCTCTGCTGCCTTGATCGTGTCCCAGTTCTGCTTGACCTCGTCGGGTCCGGATACCGTGACGTCGCCGAACACGTGCGGATGCCGCCTGGTCAGCTTGTCGACGACGCCGCCGGCCACATCATCGATGTTGTAGCCGGTGCCATCGGTTCGCTCCTGCGCCACCCTTGCGTGAAAGATGACCTGCAGCAGCACGTCACCGAGTTCCTCGCGAACGGCGGCCTGATCGTCGGCGGCCAGCGCGTCAACCGCCTCGTAGGTCTCCTCGAGCAGGTGCGGCGTCAGGCTGGCGTGCGTCTGGCGGGCATCCCACGGGCAGCTGACCCGCAGCGTGTCCATCACCTGGACTAGCTCAAGCAGGCGCGACCCCGGCACGGCGCCCTCGGTCACCACGGCGCCCTCCGCACGGCGCGCTCAGCAATGTGTCCGCAGCACGGTGTCATCAGCACTGTGTCGTCAGCACGGGGGCTTCAGCACCACCGGCGAGGAGGACGGCGTGGGCAGCGGGTTAGCGGCCAGCGTCGGCGGGGCGGGCACAACGGTGTAGCTGGCATAGTCGAACTCGCCGTACTGCGGGTTAACCGTCACGCCGAGGCTCTTGGCCGCCAGGCATTGCTCGTGCCCGATCGCGCTGGACAGCTGACTCTGCGCGGCCGAACTGGTCGGCGCTTTGCCGCCGTCGAGCTTGCTCGCCAGCGCGCTCTGGATGGCGAAGTACTGGCCGAGCTCGGTCAGCAAGTCCGGCGGCAGCGCGCCGGCCGCCGACACGTACTCCGGCAGCGTGACCTTGCTCTGCGCAGCCTGCGAGGACAACCTGGTCAGCTGGCTCTTCGTTTGGGCCGGGGTGACGCTGATGTTGTGCTGGGCGGCCAGCTGATCGTAAATCCGGAACAGGATCAGCCAGGCCAGCACCTGCTGCGCTTTCTGCGCGACGGCTCGCTGCGGCTTAATGCCCTTGGCCTGGTCCGTTTGGTACGCCGAGTCCAGGTTGGCGACCTCCGAGGTCAGCGTCGCCGAGGAGATCCGGCTGTTCCCGGTGATCGCGGCAGCGCCCATCTTGACAGTGCCGCACGCGGACACGGCCAGGCCGGTGACGAGCAGCGCAGCAGCAACCTTTACCGCCGTGCGTGACATGACGATGACGTTCCTCTCACGCTGTAGTTCAAGCTCACGCTGTAGTTCAAGCTCACGCTGTAGTTCAAGCTCACGCCGTAGTTCCAGGCTGGGTGCCGTCGAGCACGGACCGGATCAGCTCCTCGCACCAGCCAAGCAGTTCCTGATCGCGGAGCGCAGGCGCGCCCAGCGAGATGGTCTGCCCGGGGCCAGTCCGCATGCTGCCCGACCCTGCGCGAGTGCCAGGCACTGCCTTCGGCACCGGTACGAGCATGTTACGCACAGCAGGCTTGAGGACGGTCCCCGGGTGCAGCCGCTGCACGCGGACCTGGCGCGACTCCGGCAGGTCGACAGGCGCGAACCTGATGTAGTTGCCCTGCATGGTGATGTCGGTCAGCCCGGCATCACGCGCGACGGCCCGCAGCCTGGCCACTGCCAGCAGGTTCTCCACCTGCCCCGGAACCGCCCCGTACCGGTCCGCCAGCTCCTCGCGGACCGCCGCGATGTCGGCGGCCGAGTCGATCGCGGCGATCCTGGTGTAGGCCTCCAGCCGCAGCCGCTCGCCGGTCACGTAGTCATGCGGGATGTGCGCGTCCACCGGCAGCTCGACCCGGACCTCAGGGCGCTCGGCAGGCCCGTCGCCGCGCAGCTCCCGGACAGCCTCGCCGATCATCTTCACGTACAGGTCGAAGCCGACGGCGGCCACGTGCCCCGACTGCTCGCCGCCGAGCAGGTTCCCGGCGCCGCGGATCTCCAGGTCCTTCATCGCAATGTGCAGCCCGGCCCCGATGCCGGTGTGCTGCTGCAGCGTCGCCAGCCGCTCATGCGCCGTCTCTGTCAGCGGCTTCTCCGGCGGGTACAGGAAGTAGGCATAGCCGCGCTCACGGCCGCGCCCGACCCGGCCGCGCAGCTGGTGCAGGTCGGGCAGCCCGTAGGCGTCGGCCCGGTCCACGATCAGCGTGTTGGCGTTCGGGATGTCCAGGCCGGACTCGACGATGGTGGTCGACACCAGCACGTCGTACTCGCGGTCGACGAACTGGCTCATGACCTTCTCCAGCGTGTGCTCGTTCATCTGGCCGTGCCCGATGCCAATCCGCGCCTCGGGTACCAGCTCGGCCAGCCTGGCGGCCACCTTGTTGATCGAGGACACCCGGTTGTGCACGAAGAACACCTGGCCGTCTCGAAGCAGCTCGCGCCGGATCGCGGCCGCGATCTGCTTCTCGTCGTACGGCGTCACCGAGGTCAGCACCGGATGCCGCTCCTCGGGCGGGGTCAGGATGGTGGACATCTCCCTGATCCCGGAGATACCCATCTCCAGCGTGCGCGGGATCGGAGTGGCCGACATGGCCAGCACGTCCACTTCGGTGCGCAGTTGCTTGAGGTACTCCTTGTGCTCGACCCCGAACCGCTGCTCCTCGTCGATGATCAGCAGGCCGAGCCGGGCGAACCGGACTTCCGGCGACAGCAGCCGGTGGGTGCCGATGACCACGTCGACCTTGCCGGACGCCAGCCCCTCGAGCGTATCGGCGAACTCAGCCGCCGACTGGAATCGCGATAGCGGCCGCACCGTGACAGGGAACGGCGCGTACCGCTCGGTGAACGTCGCGAAATGCTGCGCAGACAGCAGCGTGGTCGGTACCAGCACGGCGACCTGCTTCCCGTCCTGCACCGCCTTGAAGGCCGCGCGCACCGCGATCTCGGTCTTGCCGTAGCCGACGTCGCCGCAGATCAGCCGGTCCATCGGGACAGCGCGCTGCATGTCAGCCTTGACCTCGTCCACCGCAGCGAGCTGATCCGGAGTCTCCACGTACGGAAACGCGTCCTCCAGCTCACGCTGCCACGGCGTGTCCTGGCCGAACGCGTGCCCCGGCGAGGCCATCCGGGCCTGGTACAGCCTGATCAGCCCGGCCGCGATGTCCCGGACGGCTTTGCGGGCCCGGCCCTTGGCCTTGGCCCAGTCAGCGCCGCCCAGCCGGTGCAGGGCCGGCGCCTCGCCGCCGGTGTAGCGGGTCACCTCATCGAGCTGGTCGGTGGGCAGGTACAGCCGGTCGGGCGGCTGGCCGCGCTTGCTCGGCGCGTATTCGATCACCAGGTAATCCCTGGTCGCGCCCTGCACGGTCCGGCTGGTCATCTCCAGATACCGGCCGACGCCGTGCTGCTCGTGCACGATGAAGTCGCCGGGCGTCAGCTGCAGCGGGTCGATTCCGCCCCTGCGTCTGCTCGGCATCCGGTGCGACTGCCTGGTACCGGACCTCGTTCCGGCCATATCTGCCTCGGCGAGAACCACCAGCTTGATCGCCGGCCAGACGAATCCCGACTCCAGCAGCCCGGTGCCCACATGGGCGAGCCCGGGCTCCGGCGGCTGGGCCAGGTCGCCGTCCCTGGCGCCCAGCCCTTCACCGCGCAGCAACTCGGCAAGCCGTTTAGCCGGGCCGTGGCCCTCGGTGACCAGCACGACGCGCCAGTCACCGGCCAGCCAGTTGCGGATGTCGGCGAGCACCCGGCTGGTATCGCCCCGGTAGTTCGGCGCCGGCTCTGCGGAGATGGGAAACGGGGCCGGCTCGCCCTCGCTGTCTGCCGCTAGGTCGCCGCCTGCGGCAAACGGGGTAACGGTCCACCACGGCAGCTCCAGGGTCGCAGCGGCTGCGCGCGCCTCGGCGATCGGCCGGATCGCCGCATCGCCAAGGTCGATCGGCACGTCGCCGCCGGCGGCCGCGTTCACCCAGGACGCCTCCAGGAACTCCTGGCTGGTCCAGACCAGGTCGGCGGCCCGCGCCCTGATCCGCTCGGGATCGCAGCCGATGACCTTGCTGCCCGCGGGCAGGTACTCGAGCAGCAGCTCCATCCGGTCGGTGAGCGCCGGCGCTAGCGCCTCCATGCCTTCCACCGTGATGCCCTCGGCCATCTTGCCGAGAATGTCCTGCAGCCCCGGCCATTCGCCGGCCAGCTGTCGCGCCCGGTCCCGGACCGATGGGGTGAGCAGCAGCTCACGGCAGGGGGGCGCCCACAGGCCACCCTCCGCAGTGCTCAGGCTGCGCTGGTCCGCGGCCCGGAAATAGCGGATCTCCTCGACCTCGTCGCCCCAGAACTCGATCCGCAGCGGGTGCTCGTCCGTCGGCGGGAACACATCAAGCAAACCGCCGCGGACGGCGATCTCGCCGCGCCGCTCGACCAGCTCGACGCGCGCGTAGCCGACCTCCACCAGTCGCGCCACGGTCTCGTCCAGACTGGCCTCCTGGCCCGCGGTCAGCTTGACCGGCACCAGCTCGCCCAGTCCGCTGACCATGGGCTGGAGCAGGCTGCGAACCGGGGTCGTCACCACGGCTAGAGCGGCCGACCGCGGATCCGCGGGATCCGGATGCGCGAGCCTGCGCAGCACCGCCAGGCGCTGGCCGGAGGTGTCCGAGCGCGGCGACAGCCGCTCATGCGGCAGCGTTTCCCAGGCCGGGAAGTAGCCGACGCAGTCCGGGCCGAGCAGCGAGCCAAGAGCACCGGCCAGTTCCTCAGCCTCGCGCGCCGTCGCGGTCACCGCCAGCGTGACCGGCGGCCGTTCACCGCGCGCGGGTACGGTGCCTGCGAGCGCAGCCACGAGCACCGGCCGGAGCGAGGCCGGAGCGATCAGGTCGCCGCCGAGCGCCGGTAGCTGAGTTGCCTGATCCAGCGCATGCCGAAGGTCAGGATCGTCGGTGACAACCTGAAGGAGACCGGAGAGGCTCATTGCATCCCTTGGCTAGGTGGTCTGCGGTGGAGGTTAGCTGGTCTGGGCGGCCGGGCTGGGTATAGGTCGCGGCGGGTGGCATGGCGCGGGCAGCACGAATCGCCCGCGCCGAGCTGAGGCGGGCCACCTACGCACAGAGCCCTCGCAGTTCGCTGGTCGCCAGTGCGCAGCACGGCGGCGGGATGCTCCTAGCTTACGGCCTCGCACCGCCGGCCCTGGCCAGGCCTCGGCCCGTAGTGCGAAGAACCGGCCGCGCGGCGTCGGCCACAGTGCAGTTTCGGGCGCTCGCGACACGCCAGGCTCATTCCGAAGTACGTCAAGTATCCGGAGCGCTACTCTATGGATTCGTGGCAAGTGTCGAGGGGCAGCTGACGTCGCCGGTCAGCGCTCGCCATGCGGCGACGCGGGCACCAACTCCGCAGGCAGGCGAGTTCACCAGGTTTGCGCTCGAGTACGCCGCTCAGCACCCGGACCGGCCGATCGCGATCCTCCAGGCTGGCTGCGCGACCGCCGGATCCGAGCTCGACCTGCCGGCATTGCGAGCTGCCGGGCATCAGGTGCTCGTCAGCCTCGCCGACGACGACAGCAAGCCAGTCCGCGCTGCGATCGCCATCTGCCCGCAGCTTGAGTCGGCCGTCCTCGGCGAACTGCGCTCAGTGCCATTGCTTCCCCGCTCCTTTGACATCGTTCAGTGCTCGATGCTGCTCGACCGGATCAGTCACGGCGAACTAGTGCTGGACCGGCTGGTGGGCGCGCTTCGCCCCGGCGGCTTGCTGCTGCTTCGGACGGCTGACCGCGAAACGGCGGCCGGTTTCCTGGACCGCCGCCTACCCGGAATCCTGCGGTCCATGGCGTGGCACGTGACCAAGCCGGGCCAGCCGGGCCCGTTCGCCGCCGTCTACGAGCCGATCGTGTCCGTACGCGGCATCCAGGCTTTCCTGCTGCGTCATGGCCTGGTCGTCGCTCACCGGCAGTACCGCAACGCCGCAGCCGGCGGCCCCTTCGTCGTACTCGCCGCCCGCAGGCTGGTGACATGGCTGTCGCTAGGCCGCCTGACCTGCAGCCACGATGAGCTTCACTACGTCGTGCGCAAGCCCGAAGACCCGTTCGCGCGGGTCCTGCCATAGCCGTTGCCCGGCGCGCCCGGCGACAACGCTGGACCCCGCCACGCCGCGTGTAGCCTCGGGCATGCCAGCTTGTGCTGCCGGTTGCCGCAAGTAGCGCCTGCTGCTGCAACGCCGGACGGAGGAAGATCGTGACCGCTGAAGCCGAGGCAGTGTCCCCGGCCGAGCTCAGCTCACTGCCATCGTGCACGCTGACGCCCGACCAGCTCGGCGATCTTGAGCTACTGCTCTCCGGTACCTACGCACCGCTCTCCGGGTTCATGACCGAGGCTGACGTGTCGGCCGTCGCGGCCGCGTGGCAGCTGGCCGACGGCACGCCGTTCCCGGTCCCCGTTACCCTCGACATTGCCGAGGGAGCGTTGCCCGCCGCGCCGGGCGGATCGCCAGCGGGCCGGATCCTGCTTGCTGATCCCGAGGGCACACCGCTCGCGGTCATGACGATCACCGAACGGACGCCGCAGCCGGGCGGCACGGTCCGGCTGGCCGGGCCGGTGTCCGCGAACCGGCCGCCAGAGCACGGGCCGTTTCGCCGCCTGATGCTCAGCCCCGAGGCGACCAGAGCGCTGCTTGGCGAGGGTCCGGTGCTCGCGTTCGCCACCAGGGCTCCGCTCGGCAGACGCCAGATCGGCCAGCTCCGCCATCTGGCCGGCCAGCTGCGCGCCCGGATTCTCCTGTTGCCGCTCGTCAGCGGCCGGGCCGACGTGGTAGGGGCGCCACAAGCCCTGATCCGAACGGTGCTGGCCGCGATGCCGAGCCTGCCCCCGAGTTCGCTGATCATCCCGGTGCCCTTCGCGGGCCGGCCAAGCACGAGCGGCCAGGCGCGCGAGCTAGCCGGGCTGGCGCGGATCGCAGCCGCTTACGGTGCCAGTCACCTGATGGCCGACGGCCTGACACCGGGCCAGGTGCCGTCCGGCGCCGACTTCAGGGCGAGCGCCCTCATCCCGGTCCTGCCCGCCGGTGACTGGGCCTACGACCCGCGGGCCGAGGTGTGGCGACCGCATTCGCTCATCGAGGCCGGGACTGAGCAAGAGGACCTGTCCGCTGATCAGCTTGGCGACCTGCTGGACTCTGGCAGTCCGATCCCCTCGTGGGTAACGCCGCCTGCGGTCGCGCGCGAGCTGCGGCGGGTGCGGCGGCCGCGCTCGGAACGAGGCCTCGTTTTGTTCCTCACCGGCCTGTCCGGCTCCGGGAAGTCGACCATCGCCAGGGATCTGGCAGACGTGCTGGCCGAGCGGAGCGACCGGCAGGTTTCGCTGCTTGACGGCGACCTGGTGCGCCAGTTGCTCTCCGCCGGGCTGACGTTCTCCCGCGCTGACCGAGACCTCAACATTGCCAGGATCGGGTTCGTCGCGGCGGAGATTGCCCGCCACGGCGGGATCGCGATCTGCGCGCCCATCGCCCCGTTCGCTAGCGCTCGCGCCGAGGTCAGGCGCATGGTCAGCGAGGTAGGCGACTTCTTCCTGATCTACGTCGCGACGCCTGTCGAGGTGTGCGAAGCACGCGACCGGAAGGGCCTGTACGCCAAAGCCAGGGCGGGGGTCATCAGTCAGTTCACCGGCGTGTCTGACCCTTACGAGGAACCGGCCGACGCCGAGCTCGTGATCGACACGTCAGCCATGAGCCGCCATGAGGCCGTCAAGGCGGTACTGAAGCTGCTGCAAACTGGCGGCTGGCTGGCGGACGAATCGCGCTAGGGCACGCCAGCGCTTGGCCTTAGTCGATGTCCTCCGCCTTGGTGCCCTGATCGAGCTTCCCCTTGAAGTTGTCCATCCGGCCGGAGAGCGCCTTGGACATTGAGTCGCGATACCGCGATAGCAGGGGCAGGCTGACGATCGCGCTGATGAGCAGCGCGCTCACTATCAGCGTGAGCCCGTGCACGCCGGACAAGGCAAGCACCAGCGCGGCCGCGAAGAAGATGAGCAGCCGGAGCAGGGTGTAGGAGAGGGTCGCTCGCATGGTAATTCGAGGCTAGTGTACGTCGGGCTCATGTAAGCGCCGGGCCGGCCCGCTGCGGCGGCACCAATCGCGGCGGAATCACGGCCGGCCGACTCGGTGACCTGCTCGGGCGGTTGCTCCTAGAGCCGAGGCGTGCAGGGCACCGGCCGGCCGCATTGTTTCGCCACCGTTACGCGGCGGCCGGCGCCAAGACAGCGGGTTTTCCTCGTGTTGTCCGCCAGATTCTTCGGATTGACTGATGGTTCAGACCATATCTTCCGGATCAAGGGATAAAACACAGTGTTTACTCTGTTTCCGGTGTTTGTGGCCAACTTGACGAGTTTCTGCGACACTAACCCCCAGACCCTTAGGGACCAAGGGAGTGGAAACGATGGACGGCAACAGTGAGCGCCTGCTCACACCGGGGGAAGTAGCCGCGCTCTTCAGAGTCGACCCCAAGACGGTCACGCGGTGGGCGGCATCGGGACGGATCAGCAGCATCCGGACGCCAGGCGGGCATCGTCGGTTCCGCGAATCCGAGGTACGCGACCTCCTGAATGGCCACGCCGGCGCAGCGGAGTCGCTGGCTACCTGACGAGGGCACCGTGGTGCCCGCCAGCCCGGCCACCGGCGCTAATCAGGCTCGCTCTGGTCCGCGCCGCCCCAGCCGCCGGCTGAGCCGTGGCGGGCCAGGTAGTCAAGGAATTCGCGGCGCAGAGACTCATCTGAATCGCGCCAGCGCTGGCGCCGCTCCTGGTCCTGCTGCCAGGTGATCGCCAGCGAGCCGAGGCGGCCAAAGTCGGCGTGGTCGGGTCCGATCTCAACATAAGCGTCACCGATCAAGCCCGTGTCCTCGCCAATGGCGTACTCGGGCACTAGCAAGTTCCCGTTGGCCAGCCGGATCACGAACATGTCTGCATCGACCTCGTTACATGCCATAGCGCACGTTGAAATAGAGCATGACGTCCAGCGCGGCCCTGGTATTTCCGCCGAGCATCTCCACGAGCGCGGGCCGCTGGCTCGAAGCGATCGCCGCGAACGAGTCGGCGAAGAACTCCCGGCGGCCGAGGGGGGCGCCGTGCCGGTGGAACTCGCTGGCCATGTGCGGCAGGCACCGGCCGTAGAGACCCTGGAACTCGGCCGAATCCGATTGCCAGCCGCCGCCCGTTCCGTCCATGTCATCGAGCGCGTGCCCGACCTCGTGGCACATGACATCCGGCGTAGGCGACGGCCTGGTGCCGACGATGATTTTCCTGTCGCCGTAGGCGCCCGCGCAGGCGTCCCAGGTTGCGCGGCCGGACGGGAGCGGCACGCCCTTGAGCCTGGCCATGTGATCCAGGTCAGGCACGCCGCCCGAGCCGACATGGATCGCGTCCAGTCCTGCGGCCAGCTTCTCCTTGACTAGCTGCGGCAGCTCCGCCAGCCGGGTGATCGCGGTGACTGACTCCGCAGGGGGCTCCTGGCCGGGCGCCCATTCGCGGACAAGCACCTTCTCCAACGGGCCGCAGTGGCGCACGGCAGCTGACGTACGGCCGCCCTGCGTCGCCTCATACCAGGCGCCTGCGGGCTGGCCGACAGCTTGCCTGGTAGCGGCCACCTCACGGGCCGGCGCGCCAGGCCCGGTCCTGATCGCCGCTCTGGCTGCGGCCATGCCCGCCGGCCTGGCGTGCAGCACCGTGGCCGCACCTGAACTCGCCGGACCGGGACTGGCCGGACCGGGGACGGCACCACGGGGACTCACACCACGGGGACTGGCCGCTGCGGGCGGAGCCGCGTCCTGCCCGACCGCGCCGATGCCGGCCAGGCTCCCCGCTGGCCGAGCCGGAGTCAGGCTGACTGTCACCGGGCCGGGGCTGCCAGTAGCTGCTCGCCTGGACGGCTTCCGGTGGAGGCCGGGCGCACCTCGCGGTCGCGGTGCCGCCGCCGCGTCGTGACCGGCCGCGCGCGCCTTGCGGTTCAGCCGGCCACCACCGGCGACCGCGAAATAACCCAAGCCGCATGCCTGTCAGCTCCCGGTGTGCGCAATCTCACGGCCGAGTCGCTGCACCCGCCCGATGCCGTCAGGCTAACCCGAGGTTGCCGTGTTGTCAGGCGATGTCACGGAACGTCACCGATGCCAGGTCAGTGAGACCAGATGGACAGATGTTGCAATTGGGGACCGAGCACCGGGCCTCAACAGCTAGGCTGCCAGCATGTGGCTGGCTTGTGCTCTTATCGTCCTATTTAGCGTCGGATTTGTGCTGCCGTGCATGCTCGACATCACGACCACGCCCGACACCGAGTTCATGACGTTCGGCAAAGGCACCTGGCTGCTCATCGTCGGCGCGTTCTGGATCTTCGGCGCGGCCGCCTGGCTCATCGTCTGGCCGCCCGCAGCGTCCCGCGTTCCTGCACCGCTCGCACCCGCACGGCGGAATTGGGCCAGGCCGAGGCGTACCTCCGGCACCCGGCCGCTCAGGGCGCCACCGGCTACCGAGAGCCGTTCACCTCGCTGGCCAGCATGGCCGCACGGCGGCCGGTCGGACCGGACGATGACCCGACTTCCTGCTCGAGCTCGAGCGCCGGATCCGCGAACCCCGCGAAGGCTATTGAGTTCCGTCGTTGTGAATTCTCCGGGTGCTATAGCCCCCGGTGCATCCCCAACGATCAACGCGGCGCCCGGTTAGATCCCGGCGTAGGAGTGCAGGCCGGTGATCCACAGGTTGACGCCGATCACGTTGAACATCAGGCAGCCGAAGCCGCCAGCTGTATCCATCGCGGCCCGCCTGCCGCGCCAGCCCGCCGTCGCCCTGGCGTGCAGGAACATCGCGTACACCACCCAGGTGATGAACGACCAGGTCTCCTTCGGGTCCCAGCCCCAGTACCGGCCCCAGGCGTGATCGGCCCAGATCGCACCGGCCATGACGCCGAACGTCCAGACCGGGAACGCGAACAGGATGCTGCGGTAGGACAGCCGGTCCAGCACAACTGCGGACGGCAGGTGCTCGCAGATGCCGGCTGCCCATGACGGCTGGCCCGCCGCTGCACGCCGCTGGCTGCGGTCGGCGACTAGGTAAAGCGTCGTGACGACCGCGCCGAAGATGAACAGGCCGATCGCGACGATCATGGCCGTCACGTGAATCGCGATCCAGTACGACTGCAGGGCGGGTACCAGCTGGCCGGCCGGCGTGTACACGAACGTCAGGTCGATGCCCAGGGCAAGCACTACCGGAAGCAGCACGAACAGGCCCATGTAGTAAGCCCGGTACCAGCACCGACGCGGCAACTAGCACGAGCACCGCCATGCAGGTGAACGCCGCGATGAACTCGTACATGTTGCCCCAGGGCGTCCTGTGCTCGGCAAGCCCGCGGGTCAGGATGGCCAGCACCTGGCCCGTTACGCCGATGCAGGTCAGGCCGAACGCCAGCCGCAGCCAGAAGCCGGACGGCCAGCGGGTTGAAGGCGGGCCGGTGCCCGCGCCGGCAACCGGGCTGACCGGTGCCGCCGGCCCGCCAGTCTCCGTCGCCGACCCCGACCGGCGCGCCCGCACCGACGAGCTGCGGTACCGGCGCCGACTCTGCCAGGACTCGCTGCCCGGCGAAGGCAAAGTCGCAGGCATAGCACAGCATCGCCAGCGCATAGAGGATCACGGTGCTGAACAGGAGCTCGTTGCTGGCCTCAGCCAGGCCGGAGTTGACGGGCATCGTGGCCTCATTCTCCCTTTCGACCGCCTGGGACCGCAGGGTCGCGGTCCTGCTTGGACGGGGCGTCGTCGGCAGTCACCGGCAATCCGGCCGGGACGTAGTCCGTCCTCGTTCCCCGTCTTGATGATGCGGTGGTCATGGACAGCGGAGCGCCCCCTGGGTGATCATCGGCTGGTCCGCTGCATCGGCCGATCGGCCCGATCGGGCCGATCGGCGCCAGCCATGCGGTGCCGCCGTGCCTCGCACAGCATGGTGGCGAGGTCGGCGAACTCGGTCTCGAATCCGCCGGCCGCGTCTGACCGGGCCAGGCCGCCGACGCTGACCTGCGTGCTGCCATCCAGTCCGGCGACAGCGCGGACGAAGACCCGGCGCCGCCTGACCAGGAATGACAGGATCAGGCCAGCAATCGCCAGGATGCCCGAGACCAGGGCAGGAAGCTGGCCGGGATCGTAGGTGATCGCCAGGCTGATCCATTGCTTGTACCCAGTGAAGGTGAGGGTGCCTGCCCCGTCGGGCAGCTTCATCGACTGGCCGGGAGCCAGCGGCTGCGGAGCGATCGGCAACCGGTGCAGGCCCTTGGTGTCCAGCGTGTATACCGATTGCGCCTGGCCCGAGTTCATGCCCAGGTTGCCGCTGAACGCCACCAGGCTGACCCGCGGGTTCAGGGCGGCCGGGAAGATCGACATCAGGCGGCCGCTCTGCGCGTATGCGGTGGGCAGGAACACCCCGGCGAAGCCGAGCTGGTCGGGCTTGGCGTCCGGCACCTTGATGACGCCCTCGGACGTCAGCCCGCTCTGCTCGACCGGGATGAACGGCACCGGGCCGTCCCAGCGGACCTGCCCGGTTCCGTCGGTGACCTTGAAGACCGGGGCATAGCCGTGGCCGATCAGGTACACGCTCACGCCGTCCACCACCAGGGGGTGATTCACCTGGAGCAGGTAGTGCCGCAGCGGGGCACCCGGCTGCTGGCTGGTAACTGAGCGCCGCGTTGTAGGCCAGCGGCTGGTTCGCCTGCGGGCCCGAGGTCACGTACTTCGCGCTGAAGCTCAGCAGGTTAATCGAGAACGGCTGAAGATCACTGGGGCTGACCAGCCTGCCCGGCTTGAATACATCCAGCGCGGTCGGCGTGTTGGCGAAGCCCTGCCCGACCACCAGCAGCCGGTTGGCCTTGTAACCGAAGATGCCGCCAATCCCGACCGAGAAGAGCAGGGCCAGCAGTGCGATGTGGAACAGCAGGTTGCCGACCTCGCGCAGGTAGCCCTTCTCCGCTGAGACCCAGCCATCGCCCTTGCTCAGCCGGAACCGGCGCCGGCCGAGCAGGCTCGCGGCCGACTGCAAGGCCTGGGCCGGGGGCAGCGCCGTCGCATACGTCGCGCTGGCCGGCAGCCTGGCCAGGTTGCTCGGCGCCCGCGGCGGGCGCTGCCGGGCCGAAACAGCGAGGCGGAAGCTCCGGGGCAGCACGCAGCCAGCCAGCGAGGCGAACAGCAACAGGTAGATGGCGGCGAACCAGGGCGCGGCGAACACGTTGAACAACGACAGCTTATTGAGGAACGGCGCCAGCCCCGGGTGCGCGGTGTAGTACTGGGTGACCGCGGCCGGGTCGATCCCCTCCTGCGGCAGCACCGACCCTGGCACGCTCGCCAGCGCCAGCAGGAACAGCAGGATCAGCGCGGTCCGCATCGACGTCAGCTGCCGCCAGCCCCAGCGCAGCCAGCCAACTGGGCCGAGCCGCAACGGACCTGCCGGGTCGGCCGCGCCGGGTCCGCCGGACCGGAACTCGCCGTCCATCGGCAGTCCCGTCATTGCATCCCCGTCGGCAGTTGTCATGCGTGCTGGCCGGTTACCTGGGCTACCACGGACTTGAGCTGTACGTAGCTGGCGCCGCCGACAATCCTGGCCGCGATCTTGCCGGCCCGGTCGATGACGATCGTGCTCGGGATGGCGTCGGGCGGAACTGTGCTGCGGAACTGAAGGGCGATCTCGTCGGATGGGTCGCTCAGGCTCGGGTACCCGACCCGGAATGTCTGCATGAAGGCTAGCGCGCTTTGCGGCTCGTCCCTGATGTCGACGCCCAGGAAGCGCACGCCGCTCGGCGCAAGCTGCCTGGCCAGCGTCCCGAGCTGGGGTGCCTCGGCCCGGCACGGGGCGCACCACGAGCCCCAGAAGTTCAGCACTAGCACGTCTCCCCGGTAGCCGGCCAGGCTGACCTTCTGGCCGGTGAGCGTCACGCCGGTAACCGCCGGGGCGGCAGGGCGGTGCCCGGCCCTGTAGAACGTTGACACGTAGCTGCTGCCGACGAAACTCTGGCCGCTGCTCTGCGGCGAATCCGCGGCGATCTGACCGCCCGCGCAACCCGCCGCGCCGACCGCTGTCAGCACGACCGCTGCCGCCAGCGCGGCACGAGCCGCATGGCGCTGTGGGCGTGACTGACGGGACACTTGGGGTGATCTCCTACAGGCAGTAGTACCTCGCCATTGTGCCGGACCTGGTGCGGCCCGGTGACGCCGGGCCGGCCTTTCCGGCCGCGCACGGCTCAGGCGCCTGCCACCTGCCGCCCGCGGTCGCCCGACGGCTCCGCGTAATGCACGCCGATGATGTCGTCACCGGCAGCATCAGGCTGGTGACGCTGCCGAGGGCGCACTCGCGTCGCCGCGGGTCGTGCCAGAGCCTGCGGCCCTCGGCCGCCCGCCGCGCGATCCAGATCGGCATCTGATGGCTGACGAGGACAGCCTCGTGCCCGGCGGCTGAGCTGGCCGCATCCCGTGCCGCCGCCAGCATCCGGTCCGCGACCTCCCGATACGGCTCACCCCAGGAGGGACGGAACGGGTTCCGCAACGCCAGCCAGTGCCGAGGATTGCCCAGTGCCCCATCGCCAACACCGAAGCGCATGCCCTCGAAGTAGTTCCATGGCTCGATCAGCCTGTCGTCGACCATAACCGCCAGGCCAAGCTCGGCCTCGATCGGCTCGGCAGTCTCCAGGGCGCGCTGGAGCGGCGACGACCTGAGCGCGGCGACGTCACGGCCCGCCAGGTAGTCGGCGGCGGCCTTGGCCATCTGCCGGCCCGTATCGGACAAGCCGAAACCTGGAATGCGGCCGTAAAGGACACGGCCGGGGTTCTCGACCTCGCCATGCCTGACCAGATGGACGATGGCCGTGGTGCCGGCCGGTGGCCGGATCTCGCTGCTGCTCATAGCGGACACAGATTACCTGGCCGGGATTACCGGCAGGCGTAAGTTCCGGCGACGGATGGACCCTGGCCCCCGGCAGCCGGGCAGGCTAGCGTAACGGCAGCCCCGTGAGTACTTCAGCCCTCGCCCTGGTATTGCTGGCCGCTGTCGCGCATGCCAGCTGGAATCTGTTCAGCAAGCAGGCGGCTAGCACAGGCGCGGCGTGCTTTGTCTGGCTGCTTTCCGCCGCCGCCAGCTGCCTGTACCTGCCGGTGGTGGTCATCGCCTCGGTTGCGCGCCCGCCCCACCTGATGGGCCTGAACTGGCTGTTCCTTGCCGGGACGGGCGTGCTCCAGGCCGGCTACTTCCTGTTCCTGCAGCTCGGCTACCGCCTCGGCGACCTCTCGGTGGTCTACCCGATCGGGCGTGGCACCGGCGCACTGCTGGCTGCGCTGGCCGGCGTGCTGATCCTCGGCGAGCGGCCGGGTCCGGTGGTGGTAGCCGGTATCTGCCTGATCATCGTGGGAATCGTCGCCATTGGCGTGCCCACCGGAGCGACCGTGTCCGGCCCGCCGCAGCCGGCCACAGCCGTCGCGTTCGCGCTGTGCACGGGCGCGTTCATTGCCGGCTACACCGTCTGGGACAAATACGCGGTAGGTCCCTTGCATACCCCGCCGCTACTGCAGGGCTACGCGGCCTTCCCGGTGATGGTCGCAGTGTTCGCGCCGATGGCGCTCGGCGGCCGGAAACTGGCCCAGGTGTGGACGGCGTACCGCGCGCAGATCATCGGCGCCGCGGTGCTTGCCCCGCTCGCCTACGTGCTTGTCCTCTTCGCGCTCAGCTTCTCCCCGGTAAGCTCGATCGCCCCGGCCAGGGAGGTCAGCATCCTGTTCGGCGTACTGCTCGGCCGCAGGATGCTGGACGAGGGAGGCTTCCGCCGCAAGGTCACCGGGGCGGCGGCCATCGTGGCCGGGATCCTGGCCGTTGCCTTCGGCTAGCTGATCTCGGTGTGCCGCTGCCAGTCCGTCATCCTGCTCAGCCCAGTGCCGCTGCGGCGGCCGCGGCAGCGGCAGGCAGCGCGTCCGCGATGCGGTTCAGCGCCCGATCGTCGTGGGCCGCCGACAGGAACCAGGCCTCGTAACGGCGACGGCGGCAGGTAGACGCCCCGTCCAGCATCGCGTGGAAGAAGGCCGCGTAGGCCGCCGCGGACTGGCCGCGGGCCGCGCCGAAGTCGCGGACCGGATCGGTGACGCCGAGAAAGAAGGAGAACAGGCTGCCCGCCTCCTGCAGCCGGAACGGCACGCCGGCCGCGGTCAGCGCGTCGGCGGCGAGCTTCGCCACCGCGGCCGCCGCCTCGTCGACCCGGCGCGTACACCTCGGCCGTGCACTCCGCAGCGTCGCCAGTGCCGGCCGCGGTCGCGAGCGGGTTGCCGGACAGGGTGCCGGCCTGGTAGACCGGCCCGGACGGCGCCAGCCTGTCCATGATCTCGGCCCGGCCGCCGAACGCGGCGGCGGGCAGGCCGCCGCCCATGACCTTGCCGAAGGTCATCAGGTCGCCGGCGATGCCCTCCCGGCCGTACCAGCCTGACCTGGTCACCCGGAAGCCGGTCAGCACCTCGTCCATGATCAGCAGCGCGCCGTACTCGGCGCACAACGCGGCCAGCAGCTCGTTGAAGCCGGCCGCGGGCGGGACGACGCCCATGTTGGCCGGGCAGGCCTCGGTGATCACGCAGGCGATCTCCTGCGCCGCTGGTCGGCGAACGCCTGCCGGACCGCCTCGGGATCGTTGTAGGGCAGCACCACGGTGTCGGCGGCCGCCGCGCCAGTCACGCCGGGTGAGTCGGGCAGCCCGAAGGTCGCGACGCCCGAGCCCGCCGCCGCCAGCAGCGCGTCCACGTGGCCGTGATAGCAGCCCGGCGAACTTCACCACCAGGCGCCGGCCGGTGTAGCCCCTGGCCAGCCGGATCGCCGTCATCGTCGCCTCGGTGCCGGAGTTGACCAGCCGCACGCGCTCGACCGGCGCCCGCGCGACGATCTCCGCCGCCAGCTCCGCCTCGCCCGCGGTGACGGTGCCGAACGAGGTGCCCCGGCTGGCGGCGGCCTGCACCGCCGTCCACGACCGCGGGATAGGCGTGGCCGAGGATCATCGGGCCCCACGAGCACACCAGGTCCACGTACTCGATTGCCGTCGACGTCGGTGAGGTAAGGGCCGCTGGCCGGACGGCCATGAAGACCGGCGTCCCCGCCGACCGAGCCGAACGCGCGCACCGGCGAGTTCACCCCGCCCGGCAGTCAGCTTGCTGGCCCGTGCGAACAACTCGGCGGACCTCGCGCGCTTCCCGGACGGCGCTGCTCCCGGCATCAGCCAGTCTCCTCGCAGGCATCGGCCAGGATCTCGAGCAGGCGCAGCCCGTCGGGCAGCTCGTGGCTAGCTGGGTCACGTAGCCAGCGGGCACCGGCTCCGCCCGCGTACCGCGAGGGCGGCGCGATCACGTAACTGTCCCGGCAGTGCCACCGCAGCCCGGTAACCTCGGCGATCTTCCTCCGGCTCGCAGTCTAGGTGGCAGGACCACCACTCATTTTCATCGGCCGGCGCGCCCCGCGGAGCGCACGAAGAAATGGGCCCGGTCCCCGGCGCTGATCGCCACCGGGCCGGGCCGCACGCCTGACTCGCTCCATCCGGGCCAGGGCCGTGATCCCGACTGGCGCCGGGACGTCCAGGACGTCGAATACGCGGCCGGTGGCCAGGATCACGTTGGCCTCGCGGCATCGCCAGCCACCAGCGCGCGACGATCTGCCGGGTCCGTGCTCGCCAGGATCTGCCACGCCGGCGACACCGGGTGGGCGCCAGGCGAGGGACAGCCGATCCGGTCACAGGAGCAGGCACGCGCGCTGCACGTCCGCCGCGATGCTGCGCCCGGCCGGGCGGGAACGCGCCGGCGCAGACCGGCCAGCCCATGAGCCGCATACCGGACCGCCGCATCCGCCGTCCGACCCTCGGCCCTGCGGCGCCTTCCCCGCAGCACAGCTTCGACCAACTAGCTACTCCCGCTCGGCTCGACTAGCCTACGCTCTCGATGATGCCTAGCCGGGTTCGCGGCCCGCCGCCAGCCGACGGCGCGGCCAACCCGATGCATAAGGAGATTGCAAGGTGACTATTGCCACGTTACCACGCGCTACCGGTCCGCGGCCGTCCGACGTGGCGCGATTGCACCCGGCATGTTGACGCGACGGCCGCGGTGCCGATAGAACGTGTTTCAATTCTGCTCTGACGTACGCGATGCACCGGAGGTCACGCATGCCGGTCCCTGATCAGCGCGACCCGGAGCTAACCAGGGCGACGCTGCAGGCGTGGCTGGCCAGCCGCCTGACGGCGCGGCCGGAGTCGCCGTCGACAGCGGTGCAGACGCCGGCCAGCAACGGGTTCTCGGCCGAGACGCTGATGTTCGAGGCCACCTGGCGGGAGCCGGACGGCGCGCGGCGCGAGCGGCTCGTCGCCAAGGTAGCGCCGACCGGTTTCCAGATCTTCCCCGAGCCCCGGTTCGCCGAGCAGTTCCGGCTGCTGGAGATCCTGGCCGGCACCGGCGATCCCGGTGCCTCCGCGTGCACTGGCACGAGCCCGACCCGGCGGTACTCGGCGCCCCGTTCTACGTGATGAGCCGCATCGACGGCGACGTTCCCACCGACATGCCGCCGTACCACACCGGCGGCTGGCTCACCGACGATAAGCTCCGGCCGAGCGGGAGAGCATCTGGTGGTCGGGCGTCAGCGTGCTCGCGCAGGTGCACGCGCTTGACGTCGGCAGGCTCGGCCTGGAGTTCGTCGACCAGGTCACGGTACGGGCCGACCGGGCTGCGGCAGCGCCTGGCGTATTACGAGCACTACCTGGACTGGGCCTACGAGGGAACGGTCCCGGTGGCGCAGGCAGGCGCTGCGCTGGCTGCGCGAGCACCGCCCGGACGAGACCCGCGACCCGGTCCTGCTGTGGGGCGACTCGCGGATCGGCAACATCATCTTCACCGGCGGCTCGCGCGGCCGCCGTGCTCGACTGGGAGATGGCGACGCTCGGCCAGCCCGAGGAAGACCTGGCCTGGTTCCTGCTCCTCGACCGGCATCACAGCGAGGGCGTCGGCGTGGACCGGCTGCCCGGTTTCCCTGACGCGCGCAGACGATCGCGCGGTACGAGCAGCTCACCGGCCGCACGCTGGCGCGACATGGCGTACTACGAGGTGCTTGTCCGCCGACGAAGTTCGCGGTCGTCATGGCCAGGATCGGCCAGCTGTTCATCAGCTACGAGCTGGTGCCGCCAGACAATGACTTCCCCTACAACAACACCGCGACGCAGCTGCTCGCGCAAGATCCTCGGCCTGCCGCCGCCCGGCGGCGAGCTGACGAACCCGCTGGCCTAAGCGAACCCGCTGCAGACCCGCGAGGAGCTCACCGATGACGCTGTCGCCGCTCGACGACTACCCCGTGCACCAGGCCGCGCAGCCGATCAGGCATCCGGCGACCTCCGACCGCAACTTCTACGACCGCTACTACTTCAACTGCCATGCCGGGCACCGATGAGCTGATGCTGATCATCGGCCTCGGCCAGTACCCCAACCTGGGCGTGACCGACGCGTTCGCGCTGGCCAGGCACGGCGACACGCACCGGGTCGTGCGGGCGTCACGCGAGCTCGGCGCCGACCGGATGGACACCAGTGTCGGGCCGTTCCGGGTCGAGGTCATCGAAGGGCTGCGCACGGCTGCGGGTCGTGCTCGAGCCGAACGAGCACGGGCTGGAGTTCGACCTGACCTGGGAAGGCGCCATCCCGGCCCAGGCCGAGCCGCGGCACTTCATCCGGCATGCAGGAGCGGGTCATCTTCGACTCGGTCCGGCTCGCGCAGACCGGCCGCTGGACCGGCCAGGTCCGCAGCGGTATCCGCCGAGTTCACGATCACGCCGGACCGGTGGCGGGGCTCACGCGACCGGTCCTGGGGCGTGCGGCCGGTCGGCGAGGGCGAGCCGCCGGGCATCCAGGCCCGCAACCCGGCCAGTTCTACTGGATGTACGCGCCGATGCAGTTCGACGAGTTCTCGATCCTCACGATCGTCCAGGAGGACGCGGCCGGCAACAGGATCCTGGAGGAGGCGGTGCGGGTCTGGCCGGAGCGGCCGGGCGGACGCCGCAGCAGCTCGGCAGGCCGGAGTACCGGCCGAAGTACGCGCCGGGCACCAGGGACGTGCGAGGTCGCGACCCTCTCGTTCAGCCCGCCCGGCGGCGCGCCGATCGAGATGACCATCCGCCGGTGCTGCCCGTTTCCCTCATGGTCGGCACCGGCTACGGGCTGGAGCCAGACTGGAAGCACGGCATGTACCAGGGGCCCGATCTGGTCGTGCAGGGCGTCTGCTATGACCTGGCCAAGCCCGAGGACAGGGCCAGGATGTGGGGCATGATCGACAGCGTCGCCGTCTTCGAGTGCACCGAGCGCGGCGCCACGGTAGCCGGCGCCAGGCCTGTTCGAGTACTGGGCCGCTCGGCCCGCACGCCCCGACCGGCCTGGACGGCTGACCAGCGAACCGCTCAGCTCAGCCACCGGGCTACCTCGGCAGCCCAGTAGGTGAGGATGATGTCGGCGCCGGCCCTGCTGATCGCCGTCAGCGTCTCCATGATGGTCCGGTCCCGGTCCAGCCAGCCGTTCGCGGCTGCTGCCTCGACCATCGCGTATTCGCCGCTGACCTGATAAGCCGCGACCGGCAGCTGCACGCTGGCGGCGAGCTGGCTGATGACATCCAGGTAGGCCAGGGCCGGCTTGACCATCATGATGTCGGCGCCCTCGGCGACGTCGAGCAGCGCCTCGCGCAGGCCGTCCTTCGCCGCGGCCGGGTCCTGCTGGTAGGCGGCCCGGTCGCCGAACTGCGGCGCGCACTCGGCGGCGTCCCGGAACGGGCCGTAGAAAGCCGAGGCGTACTTGGCCGAGTACGCGCAGATGGCCACGTCGGCGCGGCCGGCCGAGTCAAGCGCGGCCCTGATCGCGCCGACCTGGCCGTCCATCATCCCGCTCGGGGCGACGACGTGCACCCCGGCGGCGGCCTGGGCCACCGCGATGGACGCGTACCGCGCCAGCGTCGCATCGTTGTCCACCTCGCCGGCCTGGGTCAGCAGGCCGCAATGGCCATGGTCGGTGTACTCGTCCAGGCACAGGTCGGCCATCAGCACCGTGTCGTGCCCGACCTCGGCGGCCAGGTCGCGCAGCGCGTGCTGGACGATCCCGTCGGGGTCGTCCGCCGACGAGCCGCGGCCGTCCTTGGCGGCCGGAATCCCGAACAGGATCAGGCCGCCGACGCCCGCCGCGACCGCCTCGACGGCCGCCTTGCGCAGGCTCTCCCTTGTGTGCTGGACCACGCCAGGCATCGACAGGACCGGCCGCGGCTCGCCGATGCCTTCCTTCACGAACAGCGGCAGCACCAGGCTCGACGGCCGAACCGCCACCTGCGCGACGAGCCTGCGCAGCGGCGCGCTCCGCCGAAGCCTCCTTGCCCGGGTAACGGGGAAGCCGGGGGTCATCTCGCTCCTAGCGGCCAGCAGCGGCTCTACCTGATCCGGCGGCGTGCTCCGCGGCGGCGCTCGCTCGGCTTGCGCACCGGCTCGCCTGCCTCGATGGCCGCGTCCCGCAGGCTCGCACCGTGCGCCGCG
The DNA here is from genome assembly GCA_963834665.1 of uncultured Actinomycetota bacterium. Taxonomy (GTDB): domain Bacteria; phylum Actinomycetota; class Actinomycetes; order Streptosporangiales; family Streptosporangiaceae; genus JAJYUU01. The sequence goes on along the minus strand of CAWICK010000012.1, from coordinate 111,495 downwards.
AGCGCCTCGACCAGCGCCGTCGACCGACGGCTTCTCGGCCACCACGTCCACCCGCAGCCCGAACTCGGCGGCCGTCTTCGCCGTCTGCGGGCCGATCACCGCGATGACGGTGACCGCATGCGGCTTGCCCGCGATGCCGATCAGGTTGCGGACGGTCGATGACGACGTGAACAGGACCGCGTCGAAGCCGCCGCCCTTGATCGCCTCCCGGATCGGCGCGGGCGGCGGCGCAGCCCGTACGGTCCGGTAGGCGGTGACGTCCTCGGCCTCCCAGCCAAGCTCGGTCAGCCGGGAGAGCAGGCCTTCGGTCGCGATGTCGGCACGCGGCAGCAGCACCCGGTTGATCGGGTCGAGAATGTCGTCGTACGCGGGCCAGGCGTCGGCCAGCCCCTCGGCCGACTGCTCCCCCTCGGGCACCAGGTCCGGCATGATGCCGAACTCGCGCAGTGCCCTGGCGGTCTGCTCGCCGACCGCGGCCACCTTCACCCCCGCGAACGCCCTCGCGTCGAGGCCGTACTCCTCGAACTTCTCCCTGATGGCCCGGACCGCGTTGACCGAGGTGAAGCCGATCCACTGGTACCGGCCGGTGACCAGGCCCTTGACGGCGCGCTCCATCTGCTGCGGGGTGCGCGGCGGCTCGACCGCGATGGTCGGCACCTGCTCGGGCACCGCTCCCCGCGCGCGCAGCAAGCTGCACACCTCGTCGGCCTGTTCCTTCGTCCGCGGAACCAGCACCCGCCAGCCGAACAGCGGCTTGGTCTCAAACCAGGACAAGGCCGGCTGTGCCGCGACGCCCTCGCCGACGACGGCTACCGCCGGCCCGTGGGCGGTCAGCAGGCTGACGCCGGCGGCCTTCAGGTCGGCACCGATGGTTCCGAGGGTGCCGACGACGGTGTGCTGGTCGGTCGTGGTGCCGTTCCAGGTGATGGCGAACGGCGCATTCTCCGCCCAGCCAGCGGCGATCAGCATCTTGCCCAGGTCGACCGGGCCGCTCTCGGCGCCGAGTATGACGAGCGTGCCGTCCGCTGTCCGTGACGCGACTGACCTCGCTGGCCTGGATGATGCGGACGTCGCCGCCGCCATCGCTGGTCAGCGGGATGCCCGCGTACTCGGGCACCGCCGATGGCCGGCGACAACGCCGGGCACGACCTCGAACGGCACCCGGGCCTTGGCGCAGGCCGCCGCCTCGGCGGCGGCGTTGCAGAACATGAACGGATCGCCGCCGAACAGGCGCACTGCCAGCTGGCCCGCCTTAGCCGCCTTGATCAGCAGCTTTGGATCCTGCTAGCTGAGCCTCGGAATCGGCCAGCGTCGCGTCCGGCTTCACCAGGTGGCCGAGCCGCTCTCTCGACCCACGGCGGCGCGACGACCAGGTCGGCGCGGCCGATCAGCGTCGCCGCCCGGATCGTGAGCAGGCCCTCGTCGCCCGGCCCGGCGCCGACGAACGCGACCAAGCCGGATACCGGCTCCGTGGCGTGCGTCCGCACAACCGCCTTGCCGCTCGCCTGCTTGGCCTTGCTGCTGGCTTTGGTGTGGGGTTCACTTGTCATCGTCCCCGCTGCTGAGGTGTCCGCCGGACATTGCTGTGTCTTCGTTCCCGGGCACTGTCACAAACCTTCCCGCGCCGCGGTCGAGCAGATCTGCGGCTACCTGCCGGCCGATCTGCTCAGCCTCCGCCAGAGTGCCGCTTCCGCTGCCGCGAAGCGCCGTTCCCCCGTCGGCCGCCACTACCACGCCCCGCAGCCGAAGTATTTCCGTCCCGGCAGCATACGCGCCAACGGGCGCCGCGCAGCCCGCCTGAAGCGCGCCGAGCAGACTACGTTCGGCCGCCGTCGCTGCCCTGCTCACCGGATCGTCGATCAGGCTGAGGAGCGCAACGAGATCTTCCCTGTCGTCCCTGCACTCAACCGCAAGCGCACCCTGACCCGCTGCCGGCACCATCTCGTCGGGCTCGAATATCTGGGTCACGGCGTCGAGCCTGCCGATCCTGGACAGGCCCGCGTAGCCGAGCACGACGGCTGTCTAGCTCACCCGTCTCTACCTTGGCCAGCCGGGTCCCGGCATTGCCGCGCACCGGCACCGGCCACGATGTCGGACCGTAGCATGAGCAGCTGGGCCGCCCGGCGCGGCGAGCCGGTGCCGATCTTGGCGCCAGCCGGCAGGTCGGCGAGCTTGGCTCCGTCTCGCGCTGCCAGTACATCGCGCGGGTCGTCGCGACCCGGTACGGCGGCCAGCAGGATGCCCTCGGCCGGCCCGGTGGGCAGGTCCTTGAGCGAGTGGACGGCGATGTCGACCTCGCCGGCCAGCAGGCTGGCGCGAATCGAGCTGACGAACACCCCGGTACCGCCGATCTGCGTCAGCAGGTCGCGGCTGAGATCACCGGCGGACTCGATGCCGACGAGCTCGACCTCCCGGCCGGTCCGTTCGGTGATGGCCCGGCTTACCAGGAGCGACTGAGCGACGGCCATCGGGCTGCGGCGCGTGCCGAGGCGGAGCGGCACCGCTCATTGCGTCCTCCTCGCCGGATGCGCCAGCCCGCGAGCTCCGCGTCCGCCTGGGCCACAGCCTGCACTGTGGCCGGATCCAGATCAAAAAGCACGCGCAGCGCGTCCTCGTAGCTGTCGGCACCCGGCGCGCCGGCCAGTTCCTTGACCCGCACTGTCGGATCGTGCAGCAGCTTGTCGGTAATCCGGCGCATTGACTTGGCCACCTCCTCCATCGACTGCGGCGTCCAAGGGCCCGAGACGCCCGGCGAGCCTGGCCAGCTCAGCCTCTACCACGCTAGCCGCCTTGGCGCGCAGCGCCACGACGGTCGGCGACACGGCGGCCGCCCGGCTCGCGGACCCATGGCCGCCAGTTCCTCCGCCATGATGCGGCGGACCTGCTCGATGTCGCTGGCATCGGGTACCGCACCGGCGATGCCATCAGCCGCCAGCGTCTCCAGGTCGGTCAGCGCCACGGCCGGGATCTGGCGACCCCGGGCTCGACGTCGCGCGGCATCGCCAGGTCGAGCAGAACCAGCGTCGGGGTTACGGCTGCCGCGGTGCCGCAGCGCTTCGGTGACCAGGTCGGCGGTGATCACGTGGCCTGGCGCGCCCGTGCACGTCACCACCAAGTCAGCGGCAGCCATGAGGCTGGCCAGATCGGACATCTCCGCGGCCCGGCCGCCTGCGGACGCAGCCAGCCGCTCGGCTCGGGGCCGGGTCCGGCTCGCCACCACGAGCGCGGCCGGCCCGGCCTTGGCGACGCTGGCCACGACTAGCCCGCTCATCGCGCCGGCGCCGACGACTAGGACGTCTTCCCGGCCAGTGCGATGGGCGGTCCGCGGCGGGCGGTCCGCGGCGGCGGTCCGGCCGCTGGCCGGGTCGGCGTGGCCAGGCCCGCGCCGAGGTGCCGCGCAGCTGCCGCAGCCCGACGCTGACCAGGCTGGCACCGGCCTTGCCGACGCTGGTCTCCGACTGCGCGCGCTTGCCCGCCCGCAGGGCCAGCGAGCCGAGAGCCGACAGCGTCCGGCCAAGCGTGCCCTGCTCCCTGGCGAACCGCAAGGCCTGGCGCAGCTGGCCGAGAATCTGGCTCTCGCCGATGACCATCGAGTCCAGACCGCAGGCCACAGCCAGCAGGTGCTGCACCGCCCGGTCCTCGTAGTGCACGTACAGGGACGGCGTCAGCTCGGCCTGCGGCACGTGCGAGTGCCGGGATAGCAGCTCGCAGATTGCGGCCACCGCGCCATGGAACTTGCCGACCTCGGCGTAGATCTCGACCCGGTTGCAGGTGCTCAGCACCAGCGCGCCCGCGACGTCATCGGCCCTGGCACACGTCGTGCAGGAGCTTGGCCAGGGCGTCGCCGGTCAGCGCGACCCGCTCGAGCGTCGCCAGCGGCGCGCCCTTGTGGTTCAGTCCGACGACCAGAACGCTCATGTTCCTACCGCCTGCGCCCCTGTCCTGTAGTCCTGGTCCGCGTAGTGCTGGCCCGCTTCTGGCCGGATCGCGGCCGCAACCGGGCGGCCGCGCTGTCGGGCCGCGCGTGAGCGGTTAGTCCAGCGGCGACGTCCAGCCAAGTCTCCCCCTGGCACGCTCTCCAGCCGCGGCCAGCCGTCCCACCGGCCTGCGCGTCCCTTGCCGCGCGACCGCTCCGCGCCGCTGCGCGTGGAAGGCGAGGATCTGCAACTCGATCGACAGGTCGACCTTACGCACATCGACGCCCGAAGGCACGTTGAGAACGACCGGCGCGAAGTTCAGGATGCTCGTGACGCCGGCAGCTACCAGCCGATCGCAGACATTCTGGGCAGCTGCGGCAGGCGTCGCGATCACGCCGATCGAGACGTCGAAGCGGTCGATGACGTCCTCGATCTCGGCCGCGCTGCGCACCGTGTGCCGGGCGATGACAGTGCCGACCATCGCCGGATCGCCGTCGACCAGGGCGGCGATCCGGAAGCCGCGGGACGCGAAACCGCCGTAGTTGGCCAGCGCGCGGCCGAGGTTTCCGGCCCCGACGATCAGGACTGGCCAGTCCTGGGTCAGGCCGAGCTCCCGGGATACCTGGTAGACCAGATAGTCCACGTCGTAGCCGACGCCCCGGGTGCCGTAGGAGCCCAGGTGGGACAGGTCCTTGCGCAGCTTTGCCGAGTTCACTCCGGCCGCTGCGGCGAGTTCCTCGCTGGACACAGTCGCCACGCCGCGGTCGGCCAGGGCGTACAGGGCCCGCAGGTAGACCGGCAGCCGCGCGACGGTCGCATCCGGGATCCCGTGCCCGGCGCCGGCCGGACCGCTAGCGGGCGCGGACCGGGCGGAGCCTGTGCGGCTTGCCGACGAGGACGGCGGGACATGCGCCGGTACTCCTGAGGGACTCGACTAGGGACACGCATGCCGGGGGGAGCCGGCGCGGCCTTCGCTGTCCACGGTACGCCCTTGTGAACGTTTGCACAAAGTCGGCGATATCTGCACCGGCTGGCGTCCACGCAGCGGACTCGCCCGTTACTGGAACGCGGGTCTCCGCTCAGCCGCCGTAGGGCCGCCCGCAGCCGGTCCTCGCTGACGCGCCAGAAGTCGTGCTGCACGCCGTCGACGAGCGTGACCGGAATCATCTCCGAGTACTGGGCGAGGTCCTCCGGCGACGCGGTGATGTCGCGCTCGGTCCAGCCGACACCCAGATCGGCGGTGACCCGCTCGATCACCGACCTGGCGTCATCGCACAGGTGGCAGCCCGGCCGGGACAGCAGCGTGATGCGGCGCGCGGACGCTGCTCACCCGAACTCACCCCTGCAGACTCCCGCGGACGCCGAGGTCCGCCCGTAGTCACGCAGGTAATCGGGCCGCTCGAAGCCGGAGGTGTCGTAGCCGGGCTCGCCGAACAGCTCGGTCACCGACGGGAACGGCGACACCTTCGCCTGCTGCAGCCCAAGCTCGATGACGTTGGTGGCCAGCACGTACGGCCGCCGGTCGGCCTCGAACTGGCGCACGTAGGGCTGCTGGCCATGCCACTCGTAGGCCGCGCGGTCCCGGTAGACCTCGTACAGGATGCGCTGCATCGGCGCGGACGGAACGGCGTGCACGATGAACACCAGGGTGTCCGGCTCGCGGCTGCGGACCTGCTCCACTACGCCCTCGGTTAGCTGGTCGAACTCATCGACCCGGTCCTCGAGCAGCGTGTAGATGGCGATCTGGCCGAACAGCTGAGCCCGGCCTGGGTCGTCGCCGGCCCTGATATCGAGCTCCGGGTTACCGCCGCTCCGCCAGCCGCCACCGTAGGCCGGCTCGTCAGCGGGCTCTTCGCGGCCGTGCCTGGACTGCCAGCCGCCGGCCGGATCGATGTGATCACCAGGGGCGATATCGCCCGTCACGAAATCGCCGGTGGCGAAGTCGCCGGTGGCGAAATCAGCGGGGGCGTGCCCACCAGCTTCGAAGTCAGTCAGCCGCGTGTCCCCGGCAGGCTCGCCGGGACGCCAGCCATCGGCATAGCCATCGTCCTGCCAGCCCTGGTCGCGCCGCTCTGGGCCGAGGCTCCGCGTCGCATTCCCGTCATCAGACCGGTGCAGACCGCCTCCTCGGCGCTGAGCGGACCCGGCCGGCTGCAAGTCGTCCGCCTCGCCGGCTCCATTCCACCGGCTGCCGGGACCTCGCTGGCCCCTTGCTCCGCGCAGGGTGTCCAGCCGCAGCTCACCGATCCTCGCGCCGGCTAGCCAGGTCAGCGCCGCGGCGGCGGCGCAGATCAGGCCGAATTCCCGGTGCACCGGCAGGTGCAGGTGGCCTTGTAGGCCGCGAGCTGAGCTAGCGCCGGATAGGCCAGCAGGATTGCCGCGGCTCCGGCCATCAGCTGGGCTGGCAGAACCGCGTTCCAGCCGGGCTCGCCGGACCTGCGCGCGACGGTCACTACAGCGATGACGGTAAGGATCGCGGTGACCGGCCCGATCGCGAACATCAGCACGTAGTCGGGCGGCGTCTGGTAGATACACCGCAGGATCCGGCCACGCCCTGGTAAATGCCTTCGGGGCAAGCTGGTCGAGAAGCAGCACGACTGTCGCGACTAGCGCCAGCGCCGGGAATATAGAGCCGCGCGCAGAACCGGGCTGCCATGCTCTTTGCAGCGACCTCGCACAGCCCTAGCGTCAGCGCCAGCGGCGCTATTACCTGGCCGCCGACCTCCATCGCCCGGAACATCGCTGCAGTCGAATCCGACCAGGTAACCGAGTGTCTGCGAGCCCAGGCTGACCAGCAGCCCGAGCAGCGCCACCGACCAGGCGATCAGCTCGCCGCGCGGGCCGCGGAAGCAGCGCGCGAGCAGCACGCCGCTGCCGACCGCGGCAACACGGCGCCGACGCCGGCGAAGACCAGAGAGAGAGCCATTGGTGCCTATGGTGCACGACGCGCGGCAATGATGTGACCAAAGGACATGGTCTGGCCTGCCAGGTGGCCGACCCAGAGCCGCGCTGTCAGTGCTCGCCGCCCGGCGACCGGCCGCCGGTAGGCTCGGCACTATGAGCGAGTCCGGCGGCGACGCCAGGTCCGGGCGCCATCAGCAGGTCCGGAGCCCGGCTGCGGCTGAGCGGCCAGGAGCAGGAAGAATTCCGCTCGTGGCAGGCGCGGTGTCGGCCGCCGTTGCCGAGCGTCGACCAGCCGCCGCCCGTGCCTGATCCGGTCGCGGCGGCCTTCTTCGACGTCGACAACACGCTGATGCGCGGCGCGTCGATCTACCATTTCGCCCGCGGGCTGGCCGCCCGGAACATGTTCGGCCCTCGCGACCTGGCCCGGCTGACCTGGAGCCAGCTGGCGTTCCGGCTGCGCGGCACCGAGAACGCCGACCACATCGACGCGGCCAGGGAGGCCGCGCTGGCCTTCGTGGCCGGCACAGGGTGGACGACATCGTCCGGCTCGGCGAGGAGATCTACGACGACACGATGGCCGACCGGATCTGGGAGGGCGCCCGTGAGCTCACCCAGCAGCACCTGGCCGCCGGGCAGCGCGTCTGGCTGGTAACGGCCACGCCCGTCGAGCTCGCCAACATCCTGGCCCGCAGGCTGGGCCTCACCGGCGCGCTCGGCACGGTCGCGGAGACCGCCGACGGCGTCTATACCGGCAGGCTGGTCGGCGGCCTGCTGCACGGCCAGGCGAAGGCGGCGGCCGTGCAGGCGCTGGCCGAGCGGGAGGGACTGGACCTGTCCCGGTCCAGCGCCTACAGCGACTCGGCCAATGACCTGCCGATGCTCCAGCTCGTCGGGCACCCCAATGTCGTCAATCCCGACGCGCGACCTGCTGAAGGAGGCGCAGGACCATGGACTGGCCGATCTACGACTTCCGCTCCGGGCGGCGGGCCACCATGATCGCGCTGCCGGCCGCGGCCGGGGCCCTGGCGGGCGGCATGGCGGCCGGCGTCGCGCTGCGGCGCCGCCGGGCGGGTGGCTAGTCGAAGGCAGCACAGCTAGCCGAAAGCGGGCCCGCGCTCCACGACAAGCTCGTCAAGCCGGGTCCTGGATGATGTCTCGCACCTGATCGGCGAGCTTGGCCACGGCGTCATCGTCCGGCTCGTCAGCCGCGCCGCCGTCGACGGGCTCGCAGAACTCGATGATCCAGTTCGACGGCAGCGGCACCGCGCCGATGGGCCCGAGCCAGGGGAACAACGGCGTCACCGGGAAATACGGCAGCCGCAGCGCCCTGGCGAGCGGCTCCGAGTTCCCGATCATCGGGTAGATCTCCTCGGCGCCGACGATCGCGCACGGGATGATCGGCACGCCGGCCTGCATCGCCGTCCGGGCGAAGCCGCCGCGGCCGAACCGCTGCAGCCGGTACCGCTCGCTGAAGGGCTTGCCGGTGCCCTTGAAGCCCTCCGGGAACACGCCGACAAGCTCGCCGGCCGCCAGCAGCCGCAGCGCCTGGCCCGGATCGGCCCTGGTGTGCCCGCTGCGGCGGGCCAGCGACGCCAGGCCGGGCAACCGAGTAGACCAGGTCAGCGCCGAGCAGCCGCAGGTTCCGGCTGGCTGGGTGCTCGGCGAAGACGCCCGGCCTGGAGCATGATCGCGTCGAGCGGCAGCACGCCGGAATGATTGGCGACGATCAGCGCCGGCCCCGGACTCGGGGATGTTGCGCAATGCCGCGCGCTTGGACCCGGAACCAGTTCCGGTACAGCGCCAGCGCGGCCGGCATCAGCACCGCCGAGTTCAGATCCGGGTCGAAGCCGAACTCGTCGACCTCGTAGTCGCCTGCCAGCCGCCGCCGGGCGAACTCGGCTACCCGGGCCAGCCGGCGCCAGCTGGCCGCGGCAGGCGATCAGCCACGTCTGCGGCCGCGCGCCAGACCGGTTCGTCGCGCTGGTGCGGTTACTTCTTGTTCCTGCGCTGGACGCGCGTCTTGCGCAGCAGCTTGCGGTGCTTCTTCTTCGCCATCCGCTTGCGGCGCTTCTTGATGACTGAACCCACGAGACCACCCTTGCTTTGCTTTCCATGGCTGACGGGCATGCCCACGCACATGCTCGCCATCTCGGGCGGCCGGGCAATGCCAACGCCACAGCGTACCTCCGCCAGCGTCGCATTGCCCGGCACTCAGCCCGGCGATCTCGGGTGCCCGTGCGCGTCAGGGCGGTCACCCGTGTGGGCCGCTCGTACGAACGCCTCCCTGAGGTAGCCGGTCACGGCCTGCTCAGGCACCCGGAAGGACCGGCCTACCCTGATCGCCTCAAGTTCACCGGAGTGGACGAGCCGGTACACGGTCATCTTGGAAACGCGCATGATCGCGGCCACCTCGGCCACGGTCAGGAACCTGACGTCGCTGAGCGGAGTTGCGTCTGCTGCCATTGCTAGCCCTCTTCCGACCGAACTGCTACGCCTCTCGAGATCTGGCGCATCAGTCACGCCCGTCTCCAGCGTAAGTCCTGTATTCAAAAGGGCAACCCCGTGCGAGCCCTGGCAATTCGTCAGTCAGCAAGCCGTCGAACTATTCATGGCCAGCGGCCGGGCTCGCGGCGGCTATTGGCGAACGGTGCGCGATGCGGCCATTCGCCACCAGCTAAATGTCATTGTCGGCGAAAATGCGCCCAGCTCACGGCCCCGGTCCCGGGCGGCTTCGATCGCGGCCAGCACGGCGGCGCGTACGCCGTGCTTCTCCAGTTCCCTGATCGCGTTGATCGTGGTGCCGCCGGGCGAGGTCACCGCCTCCCGAGCAGCACCGGGTGCTCGCCGGAGTCCCGCAGCATGGTGGCCGCGCCGTAAACGGCCTGCTTACCATCTCCAGGGCGTTCCCGCGCGGCATGCCCGAGCAGAATGCCCGGCGTCGACCATGGCCTCGACCAGGAAATACACGTAGGCGGGGCCGCTGCCCGACAGCGCAGTCGCTGCGTCCTGCTGCGACTCGGGGATCCTCAGCACCTTGCCGACCGGGCTCAGCAGCTGCTCGGCCCGGCGCAGGTGCTCCTCGGTCGCGTGCGGGCCAGGCGAGATCACGCTCATCGCCTCGTCCACCAGCACCGGCGTGTTGGACATGACGCGGACGACGGGCACGTCGCCGGACAGCTTGCGCCCGATAAAGGCGGTGGTGATGCCCGCCGCCACCGATATGACCAGCTTGGCCGGGGTGACCGCCGGGCGAATCTCGTCCAGCAACGCGCCCATGTCCTGCGGCTTGACCGTGATCACCAGCGTCTGCGCGCGCCGTGCAGCGGCCGCCGCGGACAGCACCTCGATGCCGTAGGAGTCCCGGACCTGTTGCGCCCGGTCGCTGCGGCGAGCGGCGGCGATCAGTTCCACGGGCGTCACGACACCGGCCCGCAGCAGGCCGGAGATCAACGCCTCGCCCATCTGTCCGGCACCCAGGATCGCGATCATGGCGGAAGCCTACCGAGGCCGATACTGGCCGCCGGTTCGAGCCGACGGGCGCTACCGGCGGAGCGCAGGGCCCGGACGAAGAACGCCAGGTTGGCCGGCCGCTCAGCCAGCCGCCGGACCAGGTAGCCGTACCAGTCGCTGCCATAGGGCAGGTAAACGCGGACCCGCGCACCGGCGCTGGCCAGGCGTTCCTGCTCCGCCGGCCGGATGCCGTAGAGCAGCTGGTACTCGAAGCTGCCCGGATCCCGCCCAGCCAGGTCCGCCTTCACCCCGGCGATCGCGATCAGGCGCGGGTCGTGCGTGGCCAGCATCGGGTAACCCGGGTCCGTCCAGCAAGACCCGCATGCATCTGGCGTAGCTCTCGTCGACTTCGGCCCGGCCGGCGATGCCGACGTCGTCCGGCGCCTGGTAAGCGCCCTTGCAGAGCCGCACCCGCGAGCCGGCCACCGCCAGCTCCTGGCAGTCGGCCACAGCTGCGCCGCAGGTAGACTGGAGCACGCAGCCAAGGTCGGGGTAGTCCGCGCGCAACTCCCTTACCAGCCGAAGCGTCGGCTCGACCCTGGTGTGGTCCTCCATGTCCAGCGTTACCGTGGTGCCGGCCTTCCTGGCAGCGGAGGCGACCCGCGCGATGTTTTCCAGCGCTGTCTTCTCGCCATGCTCGGCCAGCCCGAGGCCAACCGCGGTCGGCTTCACCGACACCTCCGCGCGGCCGCCGGCGGCCAGGCCGGCCGCTGACAGCTGGCCGAGCAGCCGGATGTACTCATCCGCGACCGCCGCGGCCTGCCCCGGATCGGTCGGTGTCCTCGCCGAGGAAGTCGATGCTGACCAGCCGGCCGCTGGCGATCAGCCGCTGGCTGACGGCGAGCGCATCGGCGGCGGTCTCGCCCGCCACGAATCTGGCCACGACCTCGCGGGTCAGTGGCGTCGCCATGATCAGGTCACGAGCCTGCTTGCTGGCCGACAAGGCCAGGAGCGTCTGGCGCAGCACCGGTGGTGAACCTCCAGGGAACGACGTTGTTCGCGGCCGGCGTTACTCGTGAATCGCACTTACTCGCGAGGGCACTTACTCGCGAGTGCGGCCGATCAGGTCGCCCCGCGGCGCTTGAGCTCGATCTGGATGTTAGCCCCGGCATCGGGGGAGACGATGACTTCTTGGGCCGCCGGTATGCCGTCAGCCTGAAGAGTGGCGTCGACCGGCGTGGTGCGCTTGACCAGGGCGAGGGCGATCGGGCCTAGCTCATAATGCCGCGCGGCTGAGCCGGTGAAGCCAACGGCCGCACCGTCAAGCTGCACGGCGTCGCCGTGCGCTGGCAGCCTGTCCTCGCTGCCATCCAGGTGCAGCAGGACAAGCCGGCGCGGCGGGTGCCCGAGGTTGTGCACCCTGGCGACCGTCTCCTGCCCGCGGTAGCAGCCTTTAGTGAGGTGCACCGCGGTCTCGATCCAGCCGACCTCGTGCGGAATCGTCCGGTGGTCGGTGTCCAGGCCGAACCGGGGCCGTCCGGCAGCGATGCGCAACGCCTCGCTCGCCCACGAGCCAGCCAGCACCGCGCCGGCCCCGCGCAGCTCGGCCACCCGGGCCGCCAGCTCCGCCCGGGGCACAATCAGGTCCGTGCCGTCCAGGTCTGTCCGGTCACCCACCCGGATCGCGGCTGGCAGGTCAGCAGGTACCGCGGGGCCAAGCAGGCTCAGTACGGCGTAATCGGCCGACACATCCTGCGCATCGACCCTGAGCATGAACTTCATTGAGGTGAGGAAGTCGAGCAGGGCGGCTGCAGTGCCGGGCTCGACGTGCGCCCACACTGCGGTCCCGTCGTCGGTCACGGTCAGGTGGTGTTCGACGTGCCCTTGCGGGCTCAGCACGAGGGTCTGCGTGCCGGCGCCGGGGGACAGCTGGTCCACGGCCTGGGTGCTGAGGCTGTGCAGCCAGCTCAGCCGGTCTGGGCCGGTGATGCGGATGACGCCGCGATGTGACGCATCGACGACCCCCCAGCCGGCCTCGATTCCGCGTTGCTCGGCGAACGGGTCGCCGTAGTGCGCCGCTACGCCGGCGTCCGGTCCGTCGGCTGGGACGGCGCCAGGCTCAGTCAGCAGCGGGCTGCGCGCCGACCCGGACTCTGCCTCCAAGGTGGCCACGTTCCCTTCGTTGTCGTGTGAATGCCTTCAGGCTATGTGCTGGCTGCTGCCCACCGGCAGTCGGCGCACAGGCCGAACACGGTGAGGTGCCCGACGTCAGTCTGGAAGCCCTGGGATTGCTCTAGCGCGACGACCAGCGGCTCCACCGCAGCCTGGTCGACCTGGATGACCTGCTCGCACTGGCGGCAGACCAGGTGCACATGCCCGGCGTCGTCGGCCAGGTGATAACTAGGCGCGCCGTGATGAATATGGGTGTGCTTGACCAGGCCGAGTTGCTCGAGCAGTTCCAGCGTCCGGTAGACCGTCGACACGTTCACGCCACGCGCGGTCTGCCGGACTTCGCCCCATATCTCCTCCGGCGTGGCGTGCTCGAGCTTGGCCACCGCCTCCAAGACGAGCTGACGCTGCGGGGTGACTCGGTAGCCGCCGGCCCGCAGCGTGTCATCCCACGTTTGCGCCATAGCCCGAGTCTAATGAGCGCAGCCTTAGCTGCGGCCGGCCAAAACGAGGTTGCCTGGCGTGCCGCACCTGACGTAGCGTTTCGGCTAACGCTGGAAAGGAGGTGGTCCAACAGTATGCATAGATGTCGGACTTGCGAGGTGGCTGTCCGCTAGCCGCCGCCTGCGTGAAGCGCTGATTCGCGGCTTGCCGCGCTAGGCGCATCACCGGTCGCCCTTCTTGCCATGCATCCGGCGCGGGACTTGTGCCTGCGCTTCAGCTGGCCGGGCCAGGCGATGGCCGGCGAATTCACGGCAGACACCGGACCCCCGGGCTGACCGGCCTTGTCCAGCCGGTCCCTGCGGCGGGTTCCGCTCATGGTGCAACCATGGCGGACTTGTCGCGGGAGACGCCCGGGGGCTTCTGCTTTTCGGCGGGCGTTCTGCGGCGTGAACCCCGTGTTGGCCGTCCCGGCCGGTAATGTCTGATCCCGTCGCCGGGGCCCTCAGCTGGCCGCGGGCGGCCATTCACTGGTCACGGATGCCCTAGGGACGCTCCTCATGATCTCTGCCTCAGCCGTCTGCGCCGTAGTTGCCGCGACTGCGGCGACAGGCGCCTTCGCCCTCGCCCCGGTCGCCGTGGGCTCCGCGGTCGACTCCGAGCGCGCCCTGCAGTCTTCGGCCGGCGTGACCGCTCTTGGTGGCGGCTATCCGGATCTGCCCGCGTCGTTGCCCAGGCCCGCCGCCATGCCGAGCGCCGCGCCAGGGGGCGCCGAGATCGGCTCGGCCGGCTCGCTGAACTGGTCCGGGTACGCCGTCAGCAAGCGCAAGGTCACTTTTCAGTCGGTCAAGGCCACGTTCTTCGTGCCGTACCTCAACTGCGTGAAATCGCCAGGCCAGTCAATGTCATCTGAGTGGGCCGGCCTCGACGGCTTCGTCGGCCGGTCCCGCTCGGTCGAACAGGCGGGCATCGCTGCCGACTGCAGCGCGACGGGCAAGGCTAGTTATGCGGCCTGGTTCGAGATGTTTCCGCTGCCGCAGTCCATCGTCCCGATCCGCATCCACGGCGGCGACTCGGTAACTGTGCAGGTTGCGTACAAGGCGTCAGACAAGGTGTTCAGCCTGAAGCTGACGGATAACACCCGCGGCGACCGGTTCGCCCGGTACCGCAAATGCCCAGTCGTGCGTGTCGGCGGGAAGCGGCTGCGTTGCCTGCGTGGCTCGGCCGAGGTGATCGCGGAGGCGCCCGCCACGGTGCGCCATGGGCACCTGGTGATCGACCATCTGTCCGATTACGGCGCGATCAGCTTTGCCGCCATCCAGATCGCCGACGACAAGGGAAAGCGCGGCGGCATCGTGTCGCCGCGCTGGAACGCCACCAAGATCACCCAGGTGCGGTCGCCGACCGGTCCGCTGCTCGCCCGGCCGACACCGATCCAGCTGAACATGTTCGACAGTTACTGGCTCCGCGAGGACTAGCCGCGGTCCCGGCAAGCTGCCACGCCCGTTAGCCGCCGGCGCGCTTGAGCTGCGCCGAGAGGTGTGACTGCAGCGGCTGGCCAACGGCGGCCATGTCGTAGGCCCAGCCAAGGTCAGCACCGATCAAGCCGTACAGCCGTTTGCCCGCGGTTACCTCCTTGGCCGTCGCCGTGCGGACCACGGCATCGGTGGCCATCTCGATCTTCGTGCCGGTCTGCTGGCCGATGTAGATCTCGGCGATCCCGGTCGGGTGCGCCAGGATGACCTCAAGTGCGCCGTCGTCCTGCGGCCGCCAGTAACCGGACTCGGTGGCAAGCGGCCTGCCGATCGTCCCGTCCGGTGCGAGCAGCCACGTCCTGCTCCTGTAGATCAGGAACGGCTTGCCGTTATGGCCGAAGATGATCTCCTGGCCGAAGTTCGCGCTCTCGATAGTCGGGTAGCCGACGACGCCCGCGCCTTCCCAGCGGCCAAGCAGGAACTGCAGGCCTAGCAGGCTCGGATGCAACTCGTACTGCTCAGGCAGTCCGCCGGGACCGGCGCTCGCCGTCTCCATCCGGTCCTCCAGATTCTGGCCTGCCGCTGATCCGGAACAGCACGACAACCAGCGCCACGCCGAGCACGCCAACCAGGCCGAAGGCAATCACCATCGCCACGCCGCTCAGCATGGCTGTCATATCTGAACTCTCGTCACAATCAACACGGCTGTCATATTCACACGGCTGTCATATTCAACGCAGTCTAGGCAGCGGCCGGACCGCGATCGCGCCGCCACGCCGCCACGCCGGCGACCGCGACGCGCGGTAGTGTGCATCGCATGGCTCCACGTTCCCTGGTGCTGAAGGTGACCGCGGGCAAGGATGACCCGGAGCGCTGCAACCAGGCACTCACCGTAGCTGCAGCGGCTACGGCCAGCGGCGTGGCCGTGTCACTCTGGCTGACCGGGGAGGCTTCCTGGTTCGCCACTCCTGACGGCGTCGCGGACCTTGCGCTCCCCTACGCCACTTCGGCGGCTGACCTGCTCGACACTGTGCTGAAAGGCGGCACCGTTACCCTCTGTAGTCAGTGTGCAGCGCGGCGAATGATTACCGAGGATGACCTGACCGATGGCGTCCGCATCGCGGGCGCCACGACCTTTGTCGCCGAGATTATGGCCGAGGGCGCGCAGGCGCTGGTCTACTGACTGCCGGCTGGCTGCGAGCCGCTCGGCGCGCAATTGCCGGGCCCATTCCTCAGCGTCGGTATCGGGCGGCTCAAGCGGCCCGGTGACCCAGCTGAGCAGCAGGTCGGCCAGGCCGGGGTTGCGGGCCAGGGCCGGGCCGTGCATGTAGGTGCCGAGCACCCGGCCAGCGTAGGCGCCTTCAGTGCCGTCGCCATTACCCACGCCGAGGGTGACGGTTGCCAGCGGCCGCGCTCCCGCGCCGACCTTGGTGACACCCTGGTGGTTCTCGAAGCCGGTAATCCGCGGCACCCCGAGCTCTGGATCCACGTCGCCTACGATCTCGCCGACGCCCCTGCGCTCCCCGCGGCCGCTGCTGATATCGAGGACGCCCAGGCCGGTAACGGGCTCGCCTTCGACCCCGCCGAACTGGTCGCCAAGCAGTTGGTATCCGGCGCAGACAGCGAAAATTACGCCACCGCGGTCACCGGCAGCAGCGAGCCCGCCATCGGCGCGCAGCCTGTTCGCCGCCAGGATCTGGGGCAAGTCCTCTCCGCCGCCGAGCAGGTAGATATCGCCTTGCCTGGGTACCGGCTGATCGGAGTTGACCTCGACCGCCTCGACCTCGATGCCACGCAGTCGGGCCCGGCGGGTCAGCACCAGCAGGTTGCCCCGGTCGCCATAGGTGCTGAGCAAGTCCGGGTAAACCCACACCAGGCGCAGCTTGCTGGTATCGCGTGCGGCCGCGGAGCTGCCGTGCACCGCCCGGCTGGTCCCGTTGGCCGTTCCGGGAACTGGATCGCTGACGGTCTGCGGACCCGGTTCTTCTGGCTGCCGAGCCGTGCTGGGTTGAGGCGTGCTGGCTGAGGCGTGCTGGGCCGAAGCGTGCCGCCCGGCGGGCCGCAGATCAGGCTGGCGCCCGGTCTCGTCGGTCGTGGCCGCACCCGGCAAGCGCAGGGGCGGCAGGAGCAGCGTCTCGTTCAGGTCCGGCGCGGTTGCGCCGTGCCGCCCGACCCGCTCGCTGCCCGGCGCGTACCAGGTCGCCCAATCGCCGGCGTCCTGTCCGCCTGGCTGCTCCGGCCACGCGTCGTCAGGCATCCGCTCTCCGTCCTGGCTCGGGGCCATCAGTCAGTGCGTCCCAGCGTCGCGCGGATCTGCTGGAAGGCGGTGTAGTTGCCAATCACGTCCAGCTCGGTGCCCGGCACCCGGCCAACTGAGTCGTCTATGCCGTCGACAAGCTCGAACGGCACCTCATCGGCCTCCAGCCGCACCGCCAGATCCAGCCGGCGCTCGCCGGCCACGTAGACGGGGCGCCCGCGCAGCCCGCGATAATCGACGTCCCAGAGCCAGGACGTGTCCTTGCCGTCGGGCGTCTGAGCATTGACCGCCAGCAGCACCGGCCCCGGGCTCGGTGCCAGGATGTCGAGCGCCTCCAGCCAGCCTGCCGGATTTTTCGCCAGCAGCAGGCGGACGGTGCGGCCGTGCCGCTCCACCTGGGTGTACCGGCCGGCTACGGACTTGACCTCGCGTAGCCGGGGCAGTGCCTGGTCAACGGTGGCGCCGAAGTACGCGGCGACCGCCAGTGCGACGACTGCGTTGGACCGGTTCGCCCGGCCGGGCAGGGCTAGCGCCAGTTCCCGCAGCTGACCGGACTCGTCGATGACGGCGTCCTCGGTAAGTACCCAGCGAGTCGGCGGGCGGGCGAACCCGCACTCGCCGCAGCGCCAGCCGAGCTCGTCACGCCGCAGGTGTGACCCGCACTCAGGGCAGCACCAGGAATCCTCATGCCACCGCTGCCCGGCCGCGACCCAGGTGACGCGCGGTGCCGCCGACGCGGCCCAGGCGATCAACGGGTCGTCGGCGTTGGCGATGACCATGCAGTCCGGGGCATCAGCGAGCGCCTGCCGCCAGCGACGTGCGGTGAGCCAGATCTCTGCCGCGCGGTCCATCTGGTCCCGGCTCAGGTTCAGCAGCACGACGGCCCTGGGCCTGGTCGCCTTGATCATGGCCGGCAGGTAGCGCTCGTCGACCTCCAGGACCGCGTAGGGAGCGTCCGGCGCTCGTCCCAGGGCGGAGGCAAGGCCGGCCTTCATGTTGGCCCCGAACGCGTTGCTGGCGACGTCCTGGCCCAACGCCCCGAGCGCCGCAGCGATCAGCCTGGTCGTAGTGGTCTTGCCATTGGTGCCGGTGACCAGCACCACCTGCCGGTCAGCCGCGAGCAGCCTGAGCAAGTCCGGCTCGACCCGCAGCCCGAGCACCCCGCCGATGACTGAGCCGTCACCACGACCGGTTAGCCGCGAGACCCGGCCTGCCGCGCCGCCGATGGACGTGGCAAGGCGCGCCCGCAACGGAAGCTTGCTCATCGTCTCGATGCTATCCCGCGACCGGATCGGCAATCCGGGCCGACAAATTGCTCAATTGATCGGACCCGACGATGAACCGCCGTGGCCAGGAGAGCACCGCCTCAAGCCACCCGGTCACGCCCATCTCGCCGGCGGCCTTACGCAGCTGGCCGCGGTGGCTGACGCCGATGGTGACGGCGGCGAGATCCTCGATGAAATCTGCCTGGTCGTTTTCGCCGAGCAGCGCCGTCCAGGCCAGCAACCGGTTACGGCTTATCTCCATCGACAGCGGGTGCCTGCGCAGGCCGCTGACCCGCTGGCCGATCTTGACGTCGTCTCGATCTGCCAGGTCGGCCAGTGCATAGTCAAGCGCCGGGGCGAGTGCGAACGGGTCAGGCGCCGGCGCATCCAGCGGGCAAGCCCGTTCCAGCTCGTGCAGCCACTGAAGCTGCGGAGTCACCCAGGTGGTGCCAGGCATGGTGCCTGCGCCCTTGCCGCCGTCGAGCATCGCGGCCGCCGACTTCGCGCACGCGGCGGACAGGTCAGCCGGGTCGAAATGCTCCCGCAGGGCCGGTGCCCGGCCAAGCACTGCATGGTCGATAGCGGTCGCCAGCACGCATTCGCGCACTCGCTCGTCCAGCGCCGCCCAGCGCTGGCGGAGCGGGATTGGTACTCGCGGCCGCGGCCGGTTCACCAAATGCGCCAGCACGTAAACCTCCGTCCAGACCCGCAGCCACGCGTGCTCAGTCGAGTGGACGAGCAGGTCCGCGGCCCGGATCTCGACCAGCGAGCATGGCCGTTCGCCCGTGCACGCCCGTCCGCACGCAGCCGAGCGCCTGCCCTGCAACGGCGGCGCCAGGTTCGGCGCTACTGGCGGCGGTGGCGAGAGCCCCGTGCCGTCCGCGGACCCGGCCGGTCGCCGCTCCCGCGGCCCGCCGAAGGGCACCCGGATCCGGATCGGCCGGTCCATCCCGTCAGCGAAAACTGCCGCCTCACCCGGCGGCAGCGATACCACCTGCCGGGACTGCTGGGCGTCCAGGTTCATCGCGGCGCCGACGAGGTCCCTGTCGTCGGCGGCAGGCAGCCGGTGCAAGACCTTCAGCGCCGTGTTCTTCACCGCGTCTGGCACCAATTTGGCCGGGATCTGCTCGGCGATCACGATGCCCTCGCCGTAGGCCCGGATCTCGGCAAGAAGCCCGGCGAACAGCTCGGTCGCGTGCGCGCTGGCTCCGACGCGACCAGCCCGCAGCAGCCGGTGCGCCTCCTCAAGCACGATCACGTGCCGCAGGCCGTCGGCCGGATCGGTCTTGGCGCGCAACCGGAGGTGCTCGACGATCCTGATGATCAGCGTGCCGATGACGAAGGCCTTGTCCTCGTCGTTGGCGACATCCTCAAGGGCGAGCACGACGTTCCGGTTCAGCAGTTCGCCAATGTCGGCCGGGTGCCCGCCCTCGAAGAACCGCCCGGCTGACCCGGTCCGCAGCGACCGCAGCCGCACGTCCACGAAGCCGCGCATGTCGGCCTGAAGCTCTCGGCCGTAGCCGACATCCTCGATCACGGCCAGCGCGGCTGCCTGCAGCCGGGCCAGCGTCGGGACCGCAGGCGGCACGTCCAGGTCAGCCCGTCCCGCGCCCGTGAGCGGATCCCAGCCGCACTCCTCGTAGGCGCGCTGCAGCGCCTGCGACATGATTTGGGGGAACGGCTCCTGCGCGTCGTACGCGGCCAGGAACAGCGCCCTGACCATGTCGATGTGCGCCTGCACCGGGTAGCCGGGCTCGGGCGCCAGCGGGTTGACCGACATAGGGACGGATTCCGGATCGGCCGGGTTAATGTAAATGACCTCGGCGCGGCCAGCCAGCCGGGTAGCCATGGCTGCGTACTCCGACTTGACGGGCTCGATGGCAAGCCAGCCGATGCCGGCGGCGGTCAGCTGCTCCAGCATGTGCCTTACGGTCTGTGACTTGCCCGCTCCGGTCGCGCCTGTCACCAGCGCGTGGCGGTTCAGCGTGGCCAACGGCACTGCCAGTGAGCCGACGGCCCGGTCCTGGCCATCCAGGATCTCGCCGAGCGTGATCGCCTGCTGGCCGCTGGCCTCACTGGTCATGTCGAAGTAGCCGGGCTGCATGACCCGGACCCCTGGAATCTCGCGCCTGGGCAGGCCGGTAAGCGCGGCGAGCGTCCCGGCTGTGGCGGCGAAGGGCACCATCGATCCGTCTACCGGGTCAGCGAACTTGGCGGCGAGCACGTCGGCGAACTCCTGCGCGCCGTCTGGGCAGCGCAGCCGGTATGGATGCGCCCGCAGGTCGGCCGATCCGACCAGCAGCGGCGCGATGATCTGCAGGTCTGGCTCGGTCGCCGCGCCGACGAGCACCCGCACGTTCCACAAGCCGGCCTCGCGGTAGGTGTCAAGCTCGGCCAGCCGTCGCTCGGCCCGGTCGGCCTCGAACCTGGCGTTCTCCTCCTCGTACCGCCGCAGTACGGTCAGCCGGTTGCGCAAGTCGGCGGCCTCATCGTCAATCACGTCGGTAGGATCAGCGACGATCAGCCAGGCAAATGCCCGGCCCATAAGGGTCTGCAAGGCCGACTCGAAAAGCGTCGGCGGGTCCAGTTCGCCATTCTGGTCTGGCTTGCTGCGGTAAGCGGAGCTGTTGTCGGCGAGCCGGACCTGGCGACCCGGACACGGCGCCCAGACCAGCTGGTCAAGGTCGGCGAGCATGTTGCCGTCGACGGCCACGCCACGGGCGCCCCATGGAAAGAGCATCTCCACCGGTGGCTGCCGAGGACTATGGCCCTCGGCTGGCGGGTCAACGCCCGCTGCATTGGTCCTGCTCGCAGTCTCGATCCCGTTGTCGCCCGGTTGGCCATCTGGCTCCGAATCAGCGGCCGCATGGTCATCGCCTGATCGAGTGGTGCGGGCCGCAGCTGGCAATGGTCCGGCATTGGTAATCAGCTCCATCGGCGCTCCGCCGCCGCGAGACAGCCAGCCGGCTATGAACGGCCTTCGGTGCCTGGCGGCGTGCAGCACCGCTGGCAGCACAGACGCGTAATCAGCGTCCGCCGAGCCGCCCAGGCAGCCCGCGCTGACGGCCTGGACCCGGTACCAGAGCCCGGCCGCACCACCGCCAATGCCTGACGTCACTGCCATGCAGTCGTGCTTACCAGCCCAGAAGGCGCCGTGCTACCTGATTGGTCCGATTTATTACCACTCTCGGGTGCGTCCGCTCCACGTCAGCCCGACTTCCCGGCGCCCCCGGTAACAGATTGAGCTGGTCCGCCCCTGACAGACCGATGCGCTCGACAGTACGAGCGGCAAATTGTCAGTGCCGTCGGATAGAATCGATCACAGATTCGAAGCAGACTGTGACGGGATGTGACCGGCAGTGTCCAACCCAAGCCAACCGGGACCTGTCCCGGCGAAAGCGGCACCGGCCCTCGCTTACGCACGGGCCGCGCTGGCCTGGCTCCGTACAGCGAGCCACTCAGGTTGCCCGGCTCAGTGGAACTCCGGCATCCGGCGCTCAGAGCGTAGCCTTGACGGCATGTGCGCTGAGCGGGTCCAAGTTGACGATCCGAATGACCCAGAGGTAATTCTCAGAGTCCTGCCCGAGCGCGAACGCGCTCTCTTCCTCAGCCAGTACCACGATGCCGTGGACGCGGCGCACGAGCCGGCCGCGTACCGACAGTTGCTGCGACTACTGCATGCGTGGCGGCTGACGGCCATCGCGACCGGACAGGCCGGCTATTACGAGGAACTCGAGGCGGTGCGCAGCGGCACCGCGCGGACCATGCCTGCAGATGAGGCCATCCCAGGTTGGCACCAGCGACTGGCGGCCGCGCGCGCTCAGGGCTCGTGACGTACCGGGCCGAGCTGAGTAATCGGGTGCTCGGGCAGCTCGGCGACTTTCCAGCGAAGGCATTGGATGCCCTCGTCGCCACCATGTCCGCAGTGGTCGACTACCCGGACGATCCGATGCGGACGTTCCAGACAAACGATCCCTATGTCCGGCGCGCTGAGTTCGGCGAGGCCGGGCTGGTCACGTACGTGATTAATGATGCGCGACAGATAGTTACGCTGACCGACGTGACCTGGACAGGCTGATCTGTCGCTGCGGAGCATTCGACCGCGGGTCCTTAAGTGATCACGGGCCGGCGCGAAGACCTGGTAAGCCCCGAGCGACTGATGGCCTCGGCGTGCGCAGCTGCGACCGTGGGCACGTTAGCCGTCAGAGATCGACGGTCCCGGAGATGCAGGTAACGACGCCACCGCCGACCCAGACGGTGCCGTCAGCGTCGCTGCTGATGTGCACCTCGCCGCTGCGGCCGAGGGCAGTGCCCTGCCGGGCGACGTAGGGCGTCTGGGCGCGGCCGGTGGCCAGCAGCCACTGCGCAAGGGATGCGTTGAAGCTGCCGGTAACCGGATCCTCGACAGTGGCCCCGTCCTTGGGGAAGAAAGCCCGCACTTCGAAGGCAGCTTCACCACCGGGCGGGTGCGGCCCGGCAATGCCAAGATCCATGTCCGTCAGGCCGGGCTTAACCGCGAGCACCGCCTCCGCGCTGGCCAGCAGGACTGCGACCCAGCCCGGACCGTTGTCGGCCCACTGCAGGTCAACGATGTCATCCCGGCCGATGCCGAGTATCCCAGCGATGTGCCGGGCCAGCGGCTCGTCCACCGGGCCAGTACGCAGCAGCGGCGGGGCCGCGAACCGCAGGCCATCGTCGTCGTCCCTGATGGTTACCAGCCCGGCGCCGCATTGCTGGATGATCTGGCCGGGCTGCCGCGGCTTGCCGCCCGCCTCCAGCCAGGCGTGGCAGGTGCCGAGCGTCGGATGCCCCGCGAACGGCAGCTCGCCCGTTGGCATGAAGATCCTGACCCGGTAATCGGCCTGGTCATCGTCCGGCTCGAGCACGAACGTCGTCTCCGACAGGTTCGTCCAGTGCGCGAACCGCTGCATCTGCTCGCTGCTCAGCCCGCCGGCGCCGAGCACCACCGCGAGCGGATTGCCGAAGTAGGGCTTGGTGGTGAAAACATCGACCTGGCGAAACTGGCGCAGCATGAGGCGATTCTGTCACTAGTTGGCCAGGGTGGCCGTCGGCAGCGCCAGGGTGGCTGTCGGCAGTGCCATGATGGCCGGGTTCGCATCCGCCAGCAGCACCTGGCGGCCAGCTGGCCCTGGATAACCTGGCCCTGGATAGCAGAGGACTACTGCGCTCTGCGGCAGATGCTGGAGCTCGTACTGCTCTACCAGGAACTCCCGGGACCGCTGCGCGGTCCTCGCGAGCGAGTCGCTCGCGCCGATTGCCCGCGACGTACTGACGCCCCACGACGTCCCCGTGCTGATCCCTTCGGTGACGGAAATCGAGGTCGCCGTCGATGAGTCCCGGTTGGCCGGCCCGAAAGGCGCGTCCCGCCTGCTGCGGCTGCGCCCAGCCGTGCTGGAGTCAGAACCGGTCAGCGAGTCCGACGCGGTGCTGGTGTAGGAGTCGCCACTGGTATCGGTAACCGACGTACCCACCGTGTCGGTCAGCTGGCTGACCACCAGCCGGTGCTCGGTGCCGATCTGCTCGGCCGCGAACCTGGCCTCCTCCGCGTTGCCGAGCCGCATGAAGGCGACGGCGCAGTCGCCCCGGCCGAGCCGTTCCCGGACGTGCGCTGGGACCGATCGGTAGCCGAGCACGAGCCCGGCTCCGGCATGCTCGGTCGCGTCGCACAGCCGGTCCAGCACGTCGCCTGGCAGCCGCTCGGCACCGAGCAGGACGACTGTCTGCCGCCACGGCGTGCTTACTGGCGCCTGGCGAAACCTCGCCGTGATCGCGACGGTCAGGTAAGCGGCGAGGGTGGCGTTATCGACCGCTGTTGCGGTCCGGTCCAGCCAGGTAACGTTCAGCCTGGCAACGCGGCGCCGGCGGTGCGGTTGCCAGCGGGCCGAGGATGCGCAGCCTGGCTTCAATCGCCCAGGCTCGGTCGACGAGCAGGCGCTCGGCCCCGCGACCTGCTAGTGCAGTCAGCCTGGTGAGTTCCGCCTGGGTGAGCTCGGCACCGAGATGCTGCCCGGGAGCGCCGATCTGTCCGAGCGCGCGCAGGGCGGCGAGGATCTTCGGCATGGTCGCACCATCGGCCAGGGCCGCAAGCACCCGGGCGAGTAAGGCCGAGTCCATCGCAGCGTCCGCTGACCCGCTCGCGGCGTGCACAGTCAGCGCGAGGACGTCGGCCCATACCTCAGGACTCAGCTCCGCACCGAGTTGCAGCCCGGCCAGGTCGGCCGGCAGCACCCAGACGGCAGGGTCGATGTCGAGGCACCTGGCCACCGCGATCAGTTCGGCGGCGGCGCTGCCCTCTGTCAAGTCGAGGACAGTGACCTCGTCGCCTGCCGCCAGCCGGGGAATGGCGATCGTCGTCAGCAGCGCGGACCAGCCGGCCAGCGTGCCGCCAGCCACGTCGACACGGTGCACGCTGGCCGGCAGCGTCACCGGGTGCCACTGCGGCTGCCGCCAGCTGGCGGCGGTCCGCCGCTGCCAGTCCCGGTGCAGGCGGGCGTATTGCTGCTGGCGGCTGGCGAATTCAATGCGCTGGACGTCGCGGAACCTCGCCACTCGCAACTGCTCGGCGCGCAGCCTGGCCGCGAGTGCTCGTTTGCCTTGCCAGATCCGCCACGATGCCACGGCTGCGGCAGCTGCCACCAGCGCTCCGGCCCCCGCCGCGAGCCTGGCGTTGTACGCCAGCCAGCAGACCACGTCAGCCGCGGCCAGCGCTGCGCATGCCAGCGCGGTGACTCTGGCCGGGCGGGACAACCTGGATTGCTCGCGGCGCTGCGCTACCACCCAGTCCGGATTCACCTCATCCGGATCTGGCGGGCTGGGCGGGATCGGCGGCGATCCCGCATCAAGCCGGGCCGGCTGCCAGCCGAGATAGATCAGGTCGGCGCGGATGCGGCCGCGAGGCAACCATGGCGCTGTGGTCGAGACTCGCAGGTCCGCCTGCGGAGTCATGCCTGCACGTCCACCGGCACCAGCAGGCAGTTCGGCAGTACAGACGGCCGGATGCCGGCGTCGCCCAGCGCCGTCAGCATCGTGAACTCCCCGGATCGCTGGGCGGCAAGATTCGCGGCAACGGCCGGTGTGGCCGTGTGCGGCTGGCTCACCAGTTGCACCGCCAGGCTGCCCGTTACAGGACCTGCTGCGGCCACTATCTGAACCCGCGGCGCCAGGCCGGCCGCCCAGGCCTCGCTCGCGCTGCTGAAAAGCAGCGCCGTTCCGGTAGCGGGCCCCAGCTCGAGCAGCCTGTCCAGGTACGCAGGCTCCAGCTGCTCAGCGCCGGTGATCCAGGCCAGGCAGTCTGCCCGCAACTGATGCTCGGACAGGCTGTCCAGCAGGCCGATCAGCTCGATCGTTCCCCGGCCGCCGACGACGGCGCTGCGGCGGCGGATGGCGCGGCCAAGCTCTGCCGAGGAAAGCTGGCCCGCCACCGTTACCGGCACGCCTAGTGCCCTAGCCATGCCGACCGCGATGGTGGCCACGCCGGCCAGGTCCAGGACAAGCACGGTCTTGCGGAGGCGCAACGCAGCGCATACAGCCCCCAGGCCTAGCTCGCAAAGCTGCGCTCCGTCCTGCCCCGTTAGCAGCACACCGCGTTCGGCCTCCGTCCAAGCCACTGTCGCCAGCTTGCCGCTGTCGGTCACCAGGCCGAGCGCGAATCCGTCGGCCGCGACTGTATGCCCGGCGGGCAGCGCTCGCGCGCTAGCCCGCCGACGCAGCACTGCGATCAGGCCCGCACGCCAGCTGGGCTGATGACGCCACCACACCGGCCACATGACGAGCGCGGCCTCCGCTGACCCGAGCAGCAGCGCGAGCGGAAGCTGGCCGATCAGGTCGAGCCTGGGCCAGTGCGGTAATGCAACGATCAGCGCGGCGCCGCCAGCCAGCAGCCAGCCAAGCCCGGCCAGCGCTGGTAGCAAAAGCCAATGCGGCCGCCAGCGCGAGCCGCGACCGATGGCGATCAGCGTTACGGCGATAACGAGCGTGGCCTGGGCGAGCACGACCTGGGCGACGACCGCGGCGGTGGCCAGGCCGGCCACTAACTCCCCGCGCCTGGCGGGCGGATCATCAAGCCGGGTTCGCCCGGCAACGGCTGATGTGCGCATAGCGGATCAAGGCTCCCAGTCCTCCACCGCATGTGTCCAGGAACCTGACAAATTGCCTGCGTCACCGTCTGGCAACGGCGGATGCGGTGACTGAACGACGACCCGGAACATGTCCGGCCGCAGCACGGCGATGCTCAGCGCGACGGGCCGGCCGGTGCGCTTGTCGTCGAAGAGCACGGTGACCATCATGGCTGGCTGGCCCGCGGTCAGCCGCAGGCTGCGAGCTACCGAAGGCGGGGGCGCCTGCAGCTCGATATGCAGTGCCGCGGGCGAGCCGGCTGGTCCCTGCCCTTCCTCGGTAACGTCGGTCAGCCGGAGCAGGCCGAGCATGGCCGGCAGCCCCGGGCCCGCGTCCGGTTCGCCAGCGAGGTCGCCGGGAACGTACGTCGTGCACAGCGCAGCCGGCTCGCCGCCCGCAGTCCAGAGGAACCTGACCACGCACACCTGCTGGCCGGATGGAACCTTCAGCGCCCAGCTGATGTCCTCGGGTGGCAGCCGCCAGGCGACCTGACGGCTACGGCAGGAGAACTCGCCGCCCATGGCGTCGACATGCGACTCCAGGCCGGGCACTCCCTCGAGCGCGAGGATGTACTCTGCCGGGCTCGCGCGATAGAGCTGACCGTCGGCGAGCCGTCGGACGAGGTGCCTGCCGACCAGTTCCTCGACGGCGGCGTCGATCTCGGCAGCGCTGACGTTGTAACGGCGGGCGAGCGCGGAGTGACGCGGTAGCCGCCAGCCAGGCTCGTGATGCACAAGCGCGGCCGCGAGCCTGTCCGCGAGCACGCTCACGGCGGGGCCGGCTGGGCCGGTCCCTGGCCGGCCGCGAGACGGCCGAGTGGCACCCTTAAGCGCCAACGCCGCGTTCGCGGGCGCAGGGGATTCGGCCGGTTGTGGCCAGACCGCGCGCGAGGGGTCCATGGCCGCTCACTTTGCGTTTCGTCGCGCAAGTGCCGTGATGACCCGGCCAGGCAGGATCAGTAGCACCGCGCCGCCAATGACTGCGCTGTCCGCCCGAGGGAAGGGTCGGGCACTGCCTGGCCCGCACGGCAATCAGCCGGGTCAGCCTCAGTCGACATCGGTAACCCCTGAGATCGATAGTTGCCAGCCGACCGGGTCGAGGGTAGGACGGCCGACGAGATCCTTTCTAGGCGCCCTAAGTGAACGAACGTTGAACTAGGACTGACCTATCAGGCGACGGGCGAGCCGCAAAACAGGAAACGGGGCGATGCAGCCGGCCAGCCGGCTGCACTGCCCCGGACCTCGTCCAGACATAAAACCGCCTAGACGGTGACCTCTAGCTCCCTGATCTCGCCAATCGCGGCGCTGACCCCGCGGTCCGTGGTGATCCCGCCGGGCGCCAGTACCCGCAGCGTCCAGTCGCCGGGAGCGGCGAAGAAGCGGAACCCGCCGTCCTCGCCGAGCGGCACCTCCGCCACGAAATCGCCACCCGAGTTAAGCAGCCGGGCATATCCGACCGGAACGGGTGCGCCGTTTTTGGTCACCTTGCCCTGGACGATGGCCTGGTTACCGGCATCCTTGACGGGCGCGCCGCCTGCCGGCGCGCCGCAGCCTTCTTGCGCGGCGTCGCTCATGACTCGTCTCCGAGCGTGATCGGAACGCCGACGAGTGATCCGTACTCGGTCCACGATCCGTCGTAGTTCTTCACGTTCGGCTGGTCGAGAAGCTCGTGCATCACGAACCAGGTGTGCGCCGAGCGCTCGCCGATCCGGCAGTAGGCGATGGTGTCGGTGCCGAAGTCGACGCCGGCCTCGCCGTACAGCGTCCGCAGCGCATCGTCGGACTTGAACGTGCCGTCGTCCTCTGCCGCCTTCGACCACGGCACGTTCCTGGCCGTGGGCACGTGACCGCCGCGCTGCGCCTGCTCCTGCGGCAGATGCGCCGGCGCGAGCAGACGGCCGGCGAACTCGTCCGGCGACCGCACATCGATCAGGTTCTTGTTGCCGATCGCGCTGATGACCTCATCGCGGAACGCCCGGATCGACGCGTCCTGCTCTTGCGCCTTGTAGCTGGTGGCCGCGCGCTGCGGCACCTCGGTGACAAGCTCGCGGGAGTCCAGCTCCCACTTCTTCCGGCCGCCGTCGAGCAGCTTGACGTCCTGGTGCCCGTAGAGCCTGAAGTACCAGTACGCGTATGCCGCGAACCAGTTGTTATTGCCGCCGTAGAGGACGACGGTGTCGTCGTTGGAGATACCCCGCTCGGAGAGCAGGGCCTCGAACCCGGCCCGGTCCACGAAGTCGCGGCGCACCGGGTCCTGGAGGTCCTTCTTCCAGTCGATTTTCACGGCGCCGCGGATGTGGCCCTTGTCGTAAGCGCTGGTGTCCTCGTCGACCTCGACGAGAACTACGCCCGGGTCATCGCGGTGGGCCTCGACCCAGTCCGCGTCTACCAGCACGTCAGAACGGCTCATGCGTAACTCCTCCTCTGTATCAGCTTGCTTTAAGTCAGCTTGCTTGCGGCCGGCTAGCTCCTGGCCTGTGCAGGCCAGGTCCGCCGGATGATCAGGTACAGCTCACAGCCGAGGCACAGCCCGAACACCCCGTTCAGCACGGCGGCAATCAGCCCGAGGGCAGCAGCGACTATGCCGAGCGGCCGAAGGCCAGAGGCGTAGCCGATGATGCCCACGATGCCGATCACCAACCCGATCGCCTGAGCGAACCGCGGCGGTGCCTCGGCCTCTAGTTCGCTCGGCGGCCCAAGCCGGGGCCGGACAAGCCAGCGGTAGATCAGCCCGTACGGCGAATAGCGGAGACCGAGCAGCGCGCCGCAGGCGAACACCGCGGCCTGCACGGCCAGCACCCAGAGATTCCCCGTGATGAGCACGATAGCGAACATCACCATCGTGATCAGCGCGCCGAAACGCGGCCCTCTCGGATCAATCTCCATCTGGCCAGTTCCCTTCCGGGCGATTTAGGTAACGGGTTGCCTCTGGGATCGCGGCGCGACGTCGGCGGCACTCTTGCGGGCAGGCCGCGCGCCTGCTAGCCACAGCGGGCCGTCACCGAAGCCGTTCCCTCCCATGAGGGCAGCGTGCGGACCGGCAGTGCGGACCGCTGGTCAGCCCGGACAGATGGCCGTCGACACCCGGCAGAAATCGACCGCGCGCCGTTTGGTCAGCGCAACAAGGGCAGGCACGTAGCCGATGCTATGCGCGTTGGCTACTGCTGTCACTATCCTGTTTCCCGATCTTATATATAGGAATAGCGCCTTGTACAGCCAGGCCAAGCGCCGCGATCACGTCTGGCTTGCGCGGCTGCCCGCTCCCCCGGCTCACGATCCGGCCATCGGCGGCCAGCACCAGGACGGTGGGGGTCCGCAGTACGTTCAGCTTGCGGACCAGGTCAAGCGTGCGATTCGGCGTCGATCTCGACATACTCCACGCCGTCGGTCATCCCGGCCACGTCCGTCAGGATCCGGCGAGTCGCCCGGCAAGGCGCGCAGAAGGCCGAGGAGAACTGCAGCAAGGTGGCCCGGTCGCCCAGCGGATGGCCCAGGTCCTCGCTCGTAAGCGCGGCATACCCTGGCTGCTCGGTGCCGCCCTGGTCGTCCGGCATGACCTTGACGCGCAACCGGCCGTTGGACCTTCGCCAGAGGGCGCCGCCGAGCAGGGCGAGCACCAATGCCGCCAGCAAGGCAGCCAGTCCAGGTGTCACGCGAGTTATCAGCACGCCAGAGGCCTGCATCATTCCCGGTTAGCTCTCGCGAATGGTTACCAGTACCTTGCTGCCCGCGCTGATCTGGAAGCTGCTGAACGATCGCGGCGAGACGAGCGACGCCGCGGGGTACCACGGATCGCCGCCATAGCCGGGCCGCACGGTCCACGAGCCCGCTCTGATCTTGCCGTTCTTGCCGATGACCCAGAGCTGGCAGGTCGTGCCAGGCTTGATCCCGGACACCTGCACCCGCATGGCCGTGCCGAACGCGGTGGGCGTGTAATCAACGACGGCTGCCACGTGCGTGCTGGCGCTGGCACCTCGTGCCACCTCCAGCTCGCGGTCGCCGTGCTGGCAGGCTTGGCGAGCGCGGTGGCCACCGCGGCCCCGCCGGCCGCGATGACAACAGCAGCCGCGACGGCCGTGACACTGCGCCACATTCGCGTTCGTGCGCGTCGCAGACACCTTTCTGAGCAGGGAGTTCAGCAACTCAGCCGACGGCTCCGTCATCTCCGGCAACCCGGTCGGTGCCAGGCTCAGCCGCTCCACGTCGTCCGCAGGAACCCGGCTCAGCATGGCCGGCAGGCCGGCCAGGCCAGCCAGCTCGTCGCGGCACGACGGGCACTGCCCCAGGTGGTCGTCAACAAGGGTCCGCTCGACCGGATCGATGGCGCCAACCACGTAGACGCCAAGCAGCTGCCGGATCTCCCGGCACGCGGGACCGCTGAAGCTACTCGTCGTCATGGCGCCAGCCCCCTTTCTTCTAGCGCGAGCCGGAGCGCGCGGAGGGCGTAAAATGTCCGGGATTTGACCGTCCCGGCCGGAACGCCGAGAGCCGTCGCGGCTTCCGCGACGGACTTTCCCCGGTAGTAGGTCTCCAGCAGGACTCTCCGGTGCTCGGGACGCAAGGCGCTGAGCGCATCCGCCACGGCCCAGGATTCCAGCGCGCGCTCGGCCTCGTCTGGCGCCGGCAGCACTTCGAGCGCCGCCTCGCCGACCTCGTGTGGCCGCGCCCGGCGGGCCCGGTAGGAGTCGATGGCAAGGTTGCGGGCCACCGCGAACAGCCACGGCCGGGCCGGCCGGTCGGCGATGGCCTCGGGATGCTGCCAGGCGCGCAGCAGCGTCTCCTGGACGATGTCCTCGGCGCGCTGGCGATCCCCGCTCATTAGGTGGACGGCGTACCTGAGCAGCGGCGCAGCATGCTCGGCGTAAAGCGCGCGGACCAGATCCTCGTCCGACGCGATCCGCCGAGAGCTTCTGGCGCCGGGACTGCCCAGGCCTCCCATGCCTGGTACAACGGACGAGGCTGCCCGGCGGTCCTCGACTTAGCCGCCCGCGAATGGCGGCAGGACCTCGATCACGCTGCCCTCGGCGAGCTGCACTGAGTCGGTGGCCCGGCTGCCCGACCGGGGCACCGTCGATCAGGAAGGACGACCGCGCTAGTACGGCCTCGCAGCCGCGGCGGCCGGGAACCAGCCAGTGCGGCAGCGGCCGCAGCCAGTGCTGCGGCCAGGGTGTCGGCCGTCACTATCTGCTCGGCGACACCGGCCGCTTCCTTAGCTGCGGCCCAGTAGCGCAAGGTCACCGTGGCCATGTCAGCTATCCTCGCTCATAGCGGCACCGGACGATGACGACCCGGGCGCTCGCCGATATGGGGTCCTAGTTCCGGCGGATGACGCCGCAGGCCGGAGGTGGCAGCGGTTGAGTAATGTTCTGCTGCTCACGAATGCGCGTGAATCGCCCGCAGACATCTTGCCCTCGCTGAGCCTGCTGCCGCACGCTGTCCGGGTAGCCCCGGCGGCCGTGCCGAGCAGGCAGGCGGCGGCAGGCCGGCCCCGGATGCGATCCTTATGGACGCGCGCCGCGACCTCGTGCAGGCCAGGCGGGTACTGCAGCGCGCTGCGGTCGCTGGCACCAGCCAGTGCCGGTGATCGCCGATCGTAACCGACGGCGGCTGGGCCGCGGTGTCGGCGGACTGGGGCGCCGACGACCTTGTCTGCTGCATACCGCCGGACCCGGCGAGGTCGAAGCGCGGCTGCGGCTCGCCATCGGCCGCACAGACGCAGTCAGCACGCGCAGCTGCCTGACGAGATCCGCTCCGGCGGGCTGGTGGTCAACGAGGCGACCTACTCGGCCCGGATGAACGGCCGTGCGCTCGACCTGACCTTCAAGGAATTCGAGCTGCTGAAGTTTCTCGCCCAGCACCCCGGCCGGGTCTTTACCAGGGCGCAGCTGCTGCAGGAGGTCTGGGGTTACGACTACTTCGGCGGCACCAGGACAGTTGATGTGCACGTCCGGCGGCTGCGCGCCAAGCTCGGCGCGGAGAACGAGGCGCTGATCGGCACGGTGCGCAACGTCGGCTACCGGTTCGTGCCGGTCAAGGGTGCCGGGGCCGATGGCGGCCCGTCGGCTGCTCGACGACCGGCCCGATGCCCTCAGCAATGCCGACTTCGATGGCGTCGAGCCTGTTACAGGCATCCCGCAAGCAAGCGCGGCGCATGCCGACAGATAGTCGCCCGGCCGCCACGGTCACGCGTCGGTGGCCCGCTGACGCCCGCCGACGCAGCCGCCGTGCTTGACCTGGTGCAGCACGCCGCCGAGGAAGACGGCGTCAGCCCGCTGTCCGAGCACGTCATGCTCCATCTGCGCTATGGCGGCGACCCGCGGGCCCGCAATGTCCTGATCTGGCAAGACGGCGAGCTCGCCGGCTACGGGCACCTGGACCCGACCGACCCGGTCGAGGGACCGGCCGGGGAGATGGTGATCGACCCGGCCCGGCGGCGCCAGGGCCTGGGCGTGACGCTCGGCCGGGCCATGCTGCGCCGAGGCCGGCAACGCCGGACTGCGGCTGTGGGCGCATGGCGAGCTGCCGGCAGCGGCCAGGCTGGCGGCGGCCGCCGGGCTTCAGCCGCGCACCAGGGCGCTGTGGCAGATGCGCCGCTCGTTGCAGACCCGGATCGGCAGGCCCCAGCTTGCCGACGGCATCACAGTCCGGACGTTCGTGTCGGAGCGGACGAGGACGCCTGGGTCGCGCCTCAATCATCGCGCATTCGCACGGCATCCCGAGCAGGGCGCCTGGACCAGGGCTGACCTGGACATGCGCGAACGAGAGCCATGGTTTGACCCGGACGGCTTCTTCCTGGCCGAACGCGACGGGCCGGCTGGTCGGCTTCCACTGGACGAAGATCCACGGCGGACTCGGAGCGGCGCCGGCGCCGAGCCGACGGCCGGGCCGCCTGGCCGGACACGGGCACGAGGCCATCGGCGAGGTCTACGTCGTCGGCGTCGATCCGGCCGAGCGCGGCACCGGCCTCGGTCGCGCGCTGACCCTGGTCGGACTGCGTTACCTGCGCGGTCGCGGCCTGGCGCAGGTCATGCTCTATGTGGACGAGACGAACTCCGCCGCGATCGGGCTGTACGAGTCGCTCGGCTTCACCCACTGGGACACCGACGTGATGTACTCGCGCTCGCCGGGACGACTCTGGAGCTGGTCAGCGCGCGGCGTCGGCGCGTGCGCGGCGTGGCGCACAGCCCGAGCACCTCGTCGATCTCGGCGGTCGTGAGCGGCCGGTCGGCGGCCGCCACGGCGCTCAGCACTTCGGCGTAGAGCTCGATCTCCTCGAGCGCTACCCGGTCGTGGACGCGCAGGTCAACGTCGTCGTGCGACCTGCGCCACCTCCATTCGCCTGGAGTCGCCTTAGCTTGCCTGCACCGAGCCCGTACGTCCAGGCTAGTCGCCTGGCTGGCCCGCGCGCATGACCCATCGGGGTCATTTCCGTGACCATCCGGGATGCGCAATGCGTAGCGCTGAGTCGAATATGGCCGGTCGAGGCGGACTCGCTGCGGTTTTCACCGGCCGCCGTCGCCAGACCGCGTCCTGATGCCTGGCGGCGCGCTGCACGTAGCGGGCGGCGGTTCGCGCGAACGACTGCCGGTCGGCATCGGTGAGCTCGCGGACGATCCGGCATGGCACACCCGCTGCGAGCACCCCGGCCGGCACCGTCGGCGTCGGGAGGCACGACCGCGCCGGCCGCGACGAGGCTCCCGGCGCCGACTTGGCGCCGGCCCAGCACAATCGCGCCGATCCCGATGAGCGCGCCCGCCTCCACGTAGGCTCCGTGCACCATGGCCCGGTGCCCCAGGCTGACCCGGTCCTCCAGGACGCGCAGGCTGCCCGGGTCCACGTGGAGGCAGCACAGGTCCTGGATATTGCATTCCGCGCCGACGACTGATCTCATCCTCATCCGCGCGCAGCACTGAGCCGTACCAGACCGAGGACGCCCGGCCGAGGTGACCCTCCCGACCAGACCGCGCCCGGCGCGACCCAAGCCTCTGGGTGGATGACGGGGCGTCTCCGCGCCAAGCGACCCGATCAAGGCCGTGTGACTGCATTGGCCCGTTCCTCTTTGCGATGCCGATATCGCGACCACAGACGCGCCAGCGCGGTGCCCTGCCGATTGTCGCCAGCAGTGGCCGCCCGGCGGGCAAGCTAGGCTCCTCACCGCTGCCTCATCAGCGCTGCGGCGTTACGGCCAGCCGCCGGCGCTCTTTACCAGCGCCGACGCGAATGGCGCACTCTAGAGAAATTCGGACAAAACATCGTTTCGGTTGCGCGGGCGGGAGGTTGGGGACAGAGTCGTGCCCGACATCCCAGAATCGTTCGCGCTCGCCCCGGTAGCCACTCTGTTCCCGCAGCTCGCCGGCGGGCGCTGGCAGAGCCGCGTGAACCGTTGGCAGGCCACTGTGACCGACCGCCCGCCAGGTGCACCAGGTCCGGCGCGACTGCCCGGAACGACCTGATTGGTGAGACATGAGCGAGCAAAGCCATCTCTCGGCTGACTTGGGACATGAAGACCAGTTCGAGCGGGAGATGCGCGGCTACAACCGCCGCAGGTCGACGAGGCCATTGCTCAGCT
The DNA here is from genome assembly GCA_963834665.1 of uncultured Actinomycetota bacterium. Taxonomy (GTDB): domain Bacteria; phylum Actinomycetota; class Actinomycetes; order Streptosporangiales; family Streptosporangiaceae; genus JAJYUU01. The sequence goes on along the minus strand of CAWICK010000012.1, from coordinate 76,913 downwards.
GCGCCTGGATCACCTTGCGCGCCCGCGAGGATGGCAAGCGCGACTTCAGGACCGGCTGTCCCAGGCGCTCGACGACATCGAGCGGCTGAAGCTGGAGCTGTCGACCGCGCGTTCCAGCGGCAGGCCGCCGCACGAGGAGATCAGCGAGCGCATCGGCCAGATCCTCAAGCTCGCCGACGACGAGGCAGATCGCAGCGCGCCAAGGCGACGGACGAGATCGCCAAGCTGCGCGCGGATGCCAAGGCCGACACCGACAAGCTGCGGGCCGACGCCAAGGCGGAGACCGACAAGAGCCGGGCCGAGGCGCAGGAGCAGGCCGAGCGCATGCTGAGCGCCGCCCAGGAGCAGGCCGAGAACACGGTCTCAACGCGAAGTCCGAGGCCGACAGCACCCGCAAGAGCGCCGCCACCGACGCGCAGCAGGTGCTCGCGGACGCTACCAAGCAGGCCGAGACCGCCGTCGCCACCGCCAAGGCGCAGGCCAAGCAGCAGCTCGATGAGGCGACCGCCCGCGCGACGGCCATTCACGACGGCGCCGAGCGCCGGCTGAACCTGCTGATGTCGCGGCACACTGAGGCGATTCGCCGGCTGACCGAGATCCGCGACGTCGTCACCACGCTGGTCGCCGGCGAAGCCGACCGCGGCTCGCTTGAGGACGAGGTGGCGCGGCAGTGGCGGGCGCCATCGAGCGGCATCGTGGATGCCGGCCGCGAATGCTGGCGCGAATTCCGCCGCCGAGGGCCAGCCGAACGGGCGCGGCGCAGCGGCGCAGGCTAACCGCCCCAACACCGAGGGGCGCCATGCGAGCGGGCCTCTGCATGGGTACGGCGCGCCCAGGTCCGTGGCGGCCAGCAGTCAGGATGCGCGCGGCATGCCCCGCCGGCCGTCGCCCGTCGGCGCCAGCGCGGCTGACGACACTGCCGACGGCATAGTGATCGTCACCGAGTAGCCAGGCGCCTCACTCGCCGACCCTCAGCGCTGGCTGGTGCCGGCAGCAGAGCGTTGGCTTGTGCTGGCACCAGAGCACTGGCTTGTGCCGACACCAGCCGGCGGTCAGCGCTGACCCTTCGCGGCCCTGGTAGCAGCCCCCTCAATCGGCGGCAGCGTGTTTGGCACTCGGCCCAGGCGGACGTGGCAGCACTCGGCGCGCACTAGTACCTGGCGATTTGACCGTGCCTGCCGATTTGACCGTGCCTGAAGATTTGACGTGCTGCCAATTTAACCTCGCCGAAACTCTTGACGCGGCAACTTCGCGGTCCTCTACGTTTCATTGAAATGCTGTTCCATAATGTCGAACAGCATTCAGACATCTCGCTGAGGGAGGTGAGAAGCCCGCCGCCTGCCGCTTCAGCGAAGGGTGCAGCCGTCGGGCGAACGCATGGCCGCACTACCAACGACCCCGCAGAAACTCCTTGCGGAACTAGTGGGGACCGCATGCCTGGTCTATGTCGGCGCCGGCTCTGCCGCCGCCACCGGAGTCATCGCCGCAAGCAGCAAGGCCCCGTTCTCACTCGCTGACCTGGGAATGATCTCGTTCGCGTTCATGCTCGTCATCGTCGGCGTGGTATACGCGATCGGGCACATCTCCGGCGGCCACATCAACCCGGCCGTCACGCTGTCGCTGGCCGTGTCCGGCAAGTTCCCCTGGCGGGAAGTCCCCGGCTACATGCTGGCGCAGCTAGTCGGCGCCATTAGCGGAGCAGCCGCGATCTTCTTGACCCTGGGCAAGACCGCCGCCGTCGCAGCCGGCGGCGGCGTCACCGCCTACAACACGGCCTCGATGGGATTCGGACGGGCCCTGGTGATCGAGGCGATCGGCACTGCGATCCTGGTGTTCGTCATTTTCGGCGTCATTGACCACCGGGCAGTGCCCGGCTGGGCGCCGATGGCGATCGGCGCGATCGTCTTCGCGATCATCATCATTATCGGCCCGGCCACCGGCGCAGCCATCAACCCAGCCCGTTACCTCGGCGCGGTTTTCATGCAGGGAGTCGTTCGGCGGGCATGTCACCTGGTCGGAGGTTCCGGCCTACCTGATCGGCGAACTGGCTGGCGGCGTCATTGGCGGCCTGGCCTACGTCGGAATGTCCAAGGTACGCCGCGACGCCGCGCTGACCAGTCTCTCACCGAGCGACCCCGACACCGCATCCGAGCGCAGTCCGGGAGAAGACAGCATGAAGAAGCTCATCAACTCGCCAGACAGCGTAGTAACCGATGCCCTGGCGGGCGTCGCCGCAGCGCATCCGGGACTGGCCGTCGACATCGAGAACAAGGTGATCACCAGGGCAGGCGGCCCGACGGCAGGCAAGGTCGGCCTGGTCTCAGGCGGCGGATCCGGGTCACGAACCGCTGCATGGCGGCTTCGTCGGCTACGGCATGCTCGACGCGGCTTGCCCGGGCGAGGTATTCACCTCGCCTGTCCCCGACCAGATGCTGGTGGCTACCAGGGCCGTCAACGGCGGCGCGGGTGTCGTGCACATCGTCAAGAACTACACCGGCGACGTGCTCAACTTCCAGATGGCTGCCGAGCTGGCGCGACGACGACGGCATTGAGGTCGTGCCCGTCGTCATCAATGACGATGTCGCCGTGCAGGACTCGCTGTATACCGCGGGCCGCCGCGGCGTCGGCGCGACCGTGTTCGTGGAGAAGATCGCCGGTGCGCTGGCCGAGCGCGGCGCCGCCGCTGAGCGACGTGGCGGCGGTCGCTGCCGAGGTCAACGAGCGCAGCAGGTCGTTCGGCGTGGCGCTCACCTCCTGCACGGTTCCGGCCGCCGGCAAGCCGACGTTCGATCTCGGCGACACCGAGATCGAGCTCGGCATCGGCATTCACGGCGAGCCAGGCCGCCGTCGCGGGTCCGCTCGCTCCGGCGAGCGAGATCACAGCCGTCGCGCTCGATGCGATCCATGCTCCGACCTCCCGCTGACCGGCGACCTGCTGGTCATGGTCAACGGCATGGGCGGCACCCCGCTGATCGAGCTGTACGTGCTCTACAACGAGGTGCACAAGTACATCACCGGCAAGGGCGCCAGGATCGCCAGGAACCTGGTGGGCAACTACATCACCAGCCTGGAGATGCAGGGATTCTCGGTGACCGTATGCCAGCTGACCGACGCGCTCGCCGAACTATGGGACGCGCCGGTAGAGACGCCTGCCTTGCGCTGGGGACGGTAGGCGTTAGGACGGTAGGAGACAAGCCGGCGGCGCGGCCAGCGCGCCGCCGGCTGCTACCGCGAGGAGCTGTGATGGACGCCGCATTCATCCGCGCCTGGCTGGCCGAGGCGGGTACTGCCATCGAGGCACAGCGCGACCACCTGACCCAGCTGGACGCAGCGATCGGCGATGCAGATCACGGCATCAACCTGGCCCGCGGGTTCAGCGCGATCTCGGCCGCGCTCGATCAGGCGGCCACGCCCACGCCAGGATCGGTGCTCATCCTGGCTGGCTCAACACTGATCTCTAAGGTGGGCGGCGCATCAGGACCGCTGTACGGAATGGCGCTGCGGCAGGCCGGGAAGTCGCTTGGCGACGTGGCCGACGCCAGCTTGACCGAGCTCGCCGCCAGCCTGGAGGCCGCGCTGGCCGGAGTGCAGAAACTCGGCGCGGCCCGCGAGGGCGAGAAGACGATGGTAGATGCGCTGGCTCCGGCCGTCGCCGCGCTGCAGAAGGCGATCTCGGAGGGCAGCACCACCGCCGCCGCGTTGGCAGCCGTCGCCGCCGCGGCCGAGGAAGGCGCCGAGGGCACGATCTCCATGCAAGCGCTGAAGGGCCGGGCAAGCTATCTCGGACCGCGCAGCGTCGGCCACGAGGATCCCGGCGCTGCCTCGACGGCGATCATCCTTGGTGCTCTTCGTGACGTCGCGCAGCGGCAGGCGTCGTGACGCCGATGCACATCGGCGGCACTCCTGTCTCGGACGGCATAGCCGCCGGGCGGCTCTACCTGGCCGACATCAGGCTGGCCGCGCGGGCAACGCCAAGCCAGGTACGTGCGGCTTTCGCAGCGGTGGCTGCCGATCGCGGTGCGCTAGCCGAGGGGCTGCGCGCGGCTGGGCGGGCTGACGAGGCCGACATCGTCGGCGTGGCAGCCCTGATGGCCGCTGATCCGCTGCTAGTAGACCCCGCCGTGGCGGCAGTAGCCGAAGGGGTGGACGCCGCCACGGCGGTCATCAACGCTGCCGAGGCCCAGGCCAGCATCCTGGCCGGGCTGGGCAACGCGGACCTGGCAGCCAGGGCCGGTGACGTGCGCCAGGTCGCGCAGGCTGTGCTCGAGCAGCTAGCAGGCGGCCAGGCCGGCTCGCCAACCGGGGAGTTCATCCTGGTCAGGCGCGAGGTAGCGGCTGCCGACCTGATCGAACTGGCCGAGCACGGCCTGACCGGCGCCGTATCCGTGGCTGGCGGGGCCAGCTCGCATGCCGCGATCATCGCGCGCGGCCTCGGCCTGCCGATGCTGGCCGGCGCAGATGAAGCGGTGCTCAGCCTGGCACCGGACCGGCTCGCCCTACTTGATGCTGTCAGCGGGCAGCTGATCCTCGACCCGGCAGCCGACCAGCTCGCACGCGCGGGTGGCAACAAGGGCGCGCGTAGCAGCAACGTGGTCACCGTCACCGGAGACGGGCCCGCCGACCACAGCCGACGGTCAGCCAGTGACGGTGCTGTGCAATGTCGCGTCCGCGGCCGAGGTCCGGCTGGGCATGGCGGCGGGCGCGGCGGGCGTCGGGCTGCTGCGCACCGAGATCCCCTTCACGGGCGCGGCTAGCTGGCCTACCCGCGAGCAGCACGATAACCAGCTCGGGCCGATCCTCGGCTTGCTTGCGGGTCGGCCCGCGACCGTGCGGCTGCTCGACTTCTCCGGCGACAAGATCCCGCCGTTCCTGGCCTGGCCGCGCTGGCCTGGCCGAGCTGCTCAGCCACCCGCGAGCCTTGGCTGCACAGCTGACGGCCGCGCTGCGCGCGGGCCGTGACACTGACCTCGCCATCCTCATCCCGATGGTGACGTCGCTGACCGAGGTGGCGACGGTGCGACGGCAGCTCGAACTCGCCGCTGCCGGGCTGGACGAGCGCCCGCCAAGGGTTGGCATCATGGTCGAGGTCGCCGCGACCGCCGCCGCCGCAGACGTTCGCGCCCGTGGTGGACTTCTTCTCCATCGGCACGAACGACCTGACCGGACAGGTGCTTGACCTCGGCCGCCTGGACCCGGCGGCCGGACCGGCGCTGGCAGCCGACCCGCGAGTGCTCGCGCTCATCGCGCAGGTGATCGACGCAGCCGCCAGTGCGGGCATCCCGGTCTCGGTTTGCGGAGACTCCGCCGCGAGCCCGCTAGTCCTGCCACTGCTGATCGGCCTTGGCATCCGGGTCGTGAGCGTGCCGGCCGCGGCCGTAGGCCGGGTGCGGGCCGAGCTCAGCCGGCTCGACACCGGCACGTGCGCGGCGCTGGCAGCGAAGGCCATGGCAGGCTCGTCCGCGCGGGATTCCTGGGAGCTGGTGCAGCGTGCCGGCCTTGTTAGCCGCAGCCGACGGCCGCCGGTGACGCCGTCAGCTCAGCGCGGTCAGCGCAGTGCCGCCGCGACCGGCCCCGAGATCTCGGGATATGCCGCGCGCCGACTCGGTAACGGCCCTGGCCAGTTCCTCGCGGGCCGACACTGCCATCAGCCGCTCCGCGGGACCGACCACGCCGATCGCTCCTGCCACCGATCCTTCCCTGTTCAAAATCGGCGCCGCGATTCCGGCGTCACCGACGGTCGCCTCCTGGTCCTCGATTGCGTAGCCCTGCTTGCGCACCTGCGCCAGGCGCGGCCGAGCGCCGCGCTTCGTGGTCTTCGTCCTCCCGGTCAGCGGCGTCAGCTCGCCGGCCACCAGCCGCGCGTAGCTTGCCGCCGGCAGGTTCGCGGCGATCGCGTGACCCAGCGCGCAGGCGTGCCATGGGATGGCTGCGCCGACCTCCAGGATCTGCACGGTGTTGTCCGGCCGGAACACGTGATGCAAGCACGATCACGCGGGAGCCAGACAGGGTTGCCACCCAGACCGCCTCGCCGGCCCGCTGAGCCAGCGCCTCCGCCCACAGCAGCGAGCGCGCGCGCAGCTCCGATCCGTCCAGGAACGCGTTGCCAAGCTGAAGGACGCCCGGGCCCAGGCTGTACTTGCCGGTGTCCGGGTCCTGCGCCACCAGGTCGTGTTTCTCCAGCGTCCGCAGCAGCCCGTAAACCGTCGGCTTTGCCAGCCCTACCCGGTCGGCAATCTCCGTCACGCCCAGACGCGGGCGTACCCGAGCCGAGCGCAGTCAGGATCGCCGCCGCACGTTCCACCGACTGAATCATGGAGGCCTTTCGGTAATGTCGAACAGTATTCAGGATAGGCCATGAGCGACGGCGCGCGGGTGGGGATCGTGCTCGTCTCGCATAGTGCTGCGCTGGCGGCGGGCACGGCGGAGCTGGCGGCGCAGGTCAGCGGCGGCGGGGTTGTCGATCGTGCCGGCGGGCGGCACCGAGGACGGACGGCTGGGCACGAGCATCGACAAGGTGCGCGCCGCCCTCGCCAAGGCGAATTCGGGCGCGGGCGTGGTCATACTCCCTGACCTTGGCAGCTCCGTGCTGACCGTAAGGGCGCTGCTGGCCGAGGCGACGGCTGCCTGAGCCGCTGGCGGTTGCCGATGCGCCGTTCGTGGAGGGCGCGGTAGCCGCGACCATCGCTGCCGCGATGGGAGGCGATCTCAAGGCGGTTGCCAGTGCCGCGGAGGAGGCGCGCAATGTCAGGAAGTTCTGAGGCGCGGAAGAGCACAGTGGCGCCGCAAAGCACGTGCAGGAGGCGCCGCAAAGCACGGAGGCGACTGTCACGCTGGCCGGCGACCTGCACGCCAGGCCTGCGGGCTCGCTTGCCATCGCGGCGGCGAAGTTCGGTCGTCGATCGAGCTGTCGGCGGGCGGCAGCTTCGCCGACGCCAAGAGCGTGCTGGCGTGATGGGGATCGGCGCTACGAGCGGCCAGCTGGTAACAGTCCGCGCGACCGGCCCGGACGCGGACCAGGCTGTCGCCGCCATCATCGAGATCCTGGCCGAGGCGACGATGGTCGGCACCTGATGGGGCGACGGGCTGTACTGCACAAGTCCCGCCCGGCAGCGCCGCTAGCCGGGAAGCATGTCCAGCTGGCGGAGAATGACCCCTTCCCGAATGCCCACGGACAGATCTCCAGCACTGGCAGGTTGAGCAGATCCATCGCCGCATCAGCCATGACCGCCCCGGCCGCGAGCTGCTGAGCCCTGCCTTCCGACACGCCAGGCAGCTCGCTACCCGCTCGGCTACGGTCGTCTGCGTCAGCCGTTCCGCTATCGCGGTTACGTCGGTGTGCTTGAGAGTCCGCCGCACGTAGTGCCCCTCGCTCGAGGGCGCGGCGCCGGCGATCCTGGCCAGTTGCCGGAAGGTCTTTGACGTTGCTACCGCATGGTTAGGCGGCCCGTCCCTGAGCAGCGTGCCGACAGCTGTGGCGATCTCTGCGCGCACGTGCTTGCGCAGCTTCCTGACGTCCGCACGCGACGGCGGGTCGCCGGGCAGCCAGTCCCGGGTTAGCCTGCCCGCGCCGAGCGGCAGCGAGACCGCGAAGTCGGGTCCTCATCGTGCCCCGCAGCGATCTCCAGCGAACCACCGCCGATATCCAGCAGCAGCAGCCGGCCCGAGGACCACCCGAACCAGCGGCGGGCAGCGAGGAAGGTCAGCCGGGCCTCATCCGGTCCTGGCAATACCTTGATCGCGACATCTGTCTCGGCCTCGATCCTGGCAAGCAATTCGTCGCCGTTCGCGGCATCGCGCACAGCCGAGGTGGCGAAGCCCAGCATCTGATGAACACCCTTGTCCTCGGCGATCTGCAGGGCCTCGCGCATGAAGTCGCGCAGTGCCGGACGACTTCATCGCTCAGCTTGTTCTCACTGTCCAGGTTCTCGCCCAAGCGCATTCGGCCTTGTGCGAGAACGCCGGAATCGGCCGTCCGCCCTGGTGAGCGTCGACGACTAGGAGGTGAACGGTGTTCGAGCCGACGTCAAGAACGCCAAGTCGCATAACCAAACGCTACCGCGGCGGCAGGGAACATCAGGCCAGCCCGCTGACGCTGTGGCAGGTACAGCTTCAGCGCGGAGGCAGATCATGACCGCAGAGATAAGAGTCGAGCACGGCCGCAAGCGGGTGCGGATCTTGCTGGCGGGCGAGCTCGTGGCCGATACCATCGCTCCCCTGCTGGTCTGGGAGGTGCCGTACTACCCCACGTATTACCTGCCGGCCGGGGATGTGAAAGCCGAGCTGATCCCGGCGGGCACGGACGCAGACCCCAGGCTCGGGGAGGCCGAGCTGCTCTCGGTCAAGGTGGCAGGCGGAGCGACCGCCGTGCGCGGCGCCAGGCGCTACCGGTCCAGCCCGGCCAGGCAGCTCACCGACGCGATCAGGTTTGACTGGGATGCCATGAGCGAGTGGCTCGAAGAGGACGAGCCTGTCTACACCCATGCCCGGGACCCGCACACCCGGGTAGACATCCTGGCCAGTTCCCGGCATGTCCGGATTGAGATGGACGGCGTGACAGTGGCGGACTCCCGCAGCCCGCGGATCCTGTTCGAGACCGGCCTGCCGCCGCGCTATTACCTGCCGCTGAGCGATATCAGAACTGAGCTGCTGCGGCCGTCGGACAGCGCAGACGCACTGCCCGTACAAAGGTGCGGCCGGCTACTGGTCGGTCGATACTGGCGCGGACCTGCATGAAGACGTGGTCTGGATGTACCGGACGCCGCTGCCGGAGAGCCAGAAGATCGCCGGGCTAGCCTGCTTCTACGACGAGAAGGTGGACGTCTTCATCGACGGCGTGCAGCAGCGCCGCCCGCAGACCCACTTCAGCTGAGGCGACTGGCGACGGCCCGGTCAGGCGTCCAGGTCCTCGATCCGGGCCGCGGAGGGCGGCCTGCTGGCCCGGATCCGGCCCGCGGCCGCTTCTGCCTCGCGCATGACGCGCAGCAGGTTGCCGCAGGTGAGCTTGCCGCAGTCTGCCTCCGACCAGCCCCGGTCCAGCAGCGCCTCGATGAGCGCCGGATAGCAGGACACGTCCTCAAGTCCGTCCGGGAGGATGTCGACGCCATCGTAATCACCACCTAGCCCGATGTGGTCGATCCCGGCCACCTCGCGAACGTGCTCGGCATGGGTCACGACGTCCGGGAGCGCCGCTCGCGGCCTCGGGTGGCTGGCCTGCCACTCGCCCTTGATCTTCTTCCGGGCGGACCGGTCGCGGTAGTCGACTCCCTGGTGCTCCATCTCCGCTACTAGCCCAAGCTCCCAGTCGCGGCAGCGCTGGGATACGAATGCGGGCACGAACGTGATCATGCACAGGCCGCCGTTGCCGGCCAGCCGGGCCAGGATGCTGTCCGGCACGTTGCGCGGATGGTCGCAGATCGCCAACGCCGAGGAATGCGAAAAGATGACTGGCCCTTCGGCCGTGTCCAGTGCATCGCGCATGGTCGTCGCCGCGACGTGAGACAGGTCGACGAGCATGCCGAGCCGCTGCATCTCCCTGACCACCTCCTGGCCGAACGCGGTCAGCCCGCCGACGGCGGGCTTGTCGGTGGCCGAGTCGGCCCAGGGCAGGTTCAGGTTGTGGGTGAGCGTCATGTACCGGACGCCCAGTTGATACAGCGCCCTGAGGGTGCCCATCGAACTGGCAATGGAATGACCGCCCTCGGCGCCCAGCAACGAGGCCACCTTGCCGGTATCCATGATTCGCTGCACGTCAGCGGCGGTGACAGCAAGCTCCAGGGCATCGGGGTAACGCCCCGCCAGCTGCCGGACCAGGTCGATCTGCTCGAGCGTCGTGGCTACCGCAGCCTCGCCCTGCAACTCGGCCGGGACGTAGACCGACCAGAACTGCGCGCCGACTCCGCCCTTGGCCAGCCTGGGTAGGTCAGTCTGGGTGAAGTCCACCGGGGCCGAGATATCGGTCCTGGCCGGGTCGAGGGAGCCGGCCTCCCGCAAGGCCCAGGCCAGGTCATTGTGCCCGTCGATCACCGGATAGCTGGCCAGCAGCGCGCGCGCCCGCCTCGCTCCGTCTGTGCTCATTTCCCAAGCGTAGGCAGGCCGCAGCGGCGCGCCAAGGACCAGGATGCCAGGATGTAGCGGTGGAACGGCACCGCCTAGCCCCCTGGATCATTGCCGCCGTCTTGGCCTGCGCCGCACTCGGCGCGTGGGGCGGCCATCAGATCGGTGACGGCAGAGCCGGCAATATTGCCCTGGTCAGCGCGACGTGCGCGGTGCTCGGCTCGTTCGTGCCCGGTGCCGTTCTGTGGCTTCGCGGGCGGCTGCGGGGCCGCGGGCGCAGTCCGGCTGCGTGACGCCGGTCTAGCGCCAGCCCGGCCGCGGTGGCGAGCCCACTCGTCAACCGGGTTTCAGGCCTCGCCGCCATGGCCAGCACGCGAGAATCAGCGCATGACCGTTGCCCGTTCGATCGGATTGTTCCTCGCAGCCCGGCCTGGCCGAGATCGGTGGCGGCTACCTGATCTGGCGCTGGCTCCGGGAAGGCGCACCCATCGTCCTCGGCCTAGTTGGCGCGGTCATCCTGGTGATCTACGGCGTCATCCCCACGCTGCAGCGCAGTCACGACTTCGGTCGTATCTACGCCGCCTACGGCGGGGTTTTCGTCGTCGCATCCCTGCTCTGGGGCTGGGGTGTCGACAGGTCGCGGCCCGACCGGTTCGACATCATCGGCGCCGCCGTCGTCCTAGCCGGCGTGGCCATCATCTACTTCGCCCCCCGCAGTTAGGCGCAGCCGCGGGTTCGCGCTATCCGGCCCCCGACGGTCGTCGGCCGGGGGACAGGGGCGACCCCGTTCCCCTCCGTATCTTCCTTCATCACCGATACTGACAGCAGCACCGGCGGGGCGTCGCGCTGCCGGGCGACCGGGAAGGGGCTGGCAATGCCGCGCTATAACCGGGTCGTCGTGAAGCTCAGCGGCGAGGCGCTAGCTGGCGCCGCCGGATCAGGCGCCGACCCGGCTAGCCTGTCCCGGGTCGCGGATGAGGTCCTGTCGCTGCGCGAGCTGGGCGTACAGGTCGCTGTCGTCCTCGGCGGGGGCAATTTCTTCCGCGGCCGGATGGCGGAGGGCTGGGGCATCAGCCGGGCAGAAGCGGACAACATCGGAATGCTCGGCACGATCATGAACGCGCTAATGCTGCGCGGCGCGCTCACCGCGCGCACGGACATCGACGTCCGGGTGATGACCGCCGTTCCGATGCAGAGCGTCGCCGAGCCCTTCATCCGGCTCCGGGCGATGCGACACCTCGAGAACGGCTCCATCGTGCTGCTGGCAGGCGGTATCGGGCAGCCGTACGTGACGACGGACTATCCGGCCGTCCAGCGGGCGCTTGAGCTTGAGGCAGACGCGCTCCTTGTCGCCAAGCGCGGCGTTGACGGCGTCTACGACAGTGACCCGAACGTGAACCCGGAAGCAGTCCGTTATGAGCGGCTCACTTACGACGAGGCGCTGGCTGCCGGGGTCCGGATCATGGACACCAGTGCGTTCGTGCTCGCTAACGAGCAGGGCCTGACGATGCACGTTTTCGATGTGGCCGCCGCCGGAGTAATGCGGCAGATCTGCGCCGGGGCCGACCTGGGGACGCGCATCAGCGCCAAGGCCTAGTTCCGGACGAACCTGGTCAGCGGCTGCCAGACCGGTGGTAGCCATTTCTTTCTCTGTGCGCGGCCATTGACATTCGCCATATCCCTCGTCTAGCTATGACCAAGCAGGGTTTGTCGTACTCTCGGAATCCATCCCTTCTCGACATCGGAGCCTGCCATGCCTGACGCGAGTCCGGGTGCCGGCCAGCCTGGTGCCGGCCAGCCTGGTGCCACCGCTGACGCCCTGGGCGGCGTGAAGTTCGCCTTCGTGGCCGCCGAGAAGGACATGAGTTACGCTCCGGCAGCCCGGTCGGACATGGAGAAATATCGCCAGGCTGTCGCTTTCCTCAACGGTGGCGCCAGCCGCCGAGCCGCAGCCCTGATCACTAAGGCGGTCGATGGCCTGTCCGCCGATGGCAACCTGGGCCAGCTGAGCGTGACTGGCCGGGACAAGGTCTCGCGCACCGCGATCGCCTACCACTGGATTCTGGCCATCATGAGCGGCCGCGCATTCGAGCAGCTCACGCCAGATGACCTTGCCGCCATCGACCACGCCAGGAGCATCGCGGACACCGGTGAGCGCGGCGATCTGCCCGACGCGTACGCGGTGGTGTGCCAGATCCTGGACAAACTGCAGCGCCGGGCCGGGGATGCGGGCGCGTTCAGCGTCGATTGCAGCACCCTGAAGAAGCAGTACCGGGCCGAGATCCATCGCCATATGGGCGCGATGCTAGCGGGCCGGATCACCGAAGAGGGCGAGGCAGCCCTTGCGGCTGAGGCAGCGGCGCCGCACCTGAGCGACGAGCGCAAGGCCCGGGCATGGAAGTACTTCGAGCAGGTGCCGGCCCCGCCGCGGCTGCGGACGTATCCCGACCCGGTCTTTCCCGGCCAGGGCCAGCTGCTTGTGACCTGCGCCGTTGTCTTGTGTCTTGTGGCCGTTCCCCTCGCGATCGGCCTGCTGCAGGAACGCGGCGTGGTGCGCGCGATCGTTCTGTCCGTAGTCATCTTGCTGGCAAGCGTCATTACCATCCGGTCTCGCATTGCCGAGCTTGCCGCGATGGAGCGAATCGCAGACAAGGACAGTGAGTTCGGCGAGCGCCATGTGGGCCGCTACTCGAGGCCCGTGCTGGCGCCCGGGATTGACGGGCCCCCGGTCAATCCCGGTGACGACGCGGCGGCAGAGAAGGCGAGACAGGCGCGGGTGCGCATCGCCAGGTTCTCCCGCCTCGTCTCCGGTCAGCTCGATGAGCAGTTCGCCACGTTCATTCCGGCCGATCAGACAGCAAGGCTGCGGTGGAGCAAGGAGACGGCAGGCCTGAAGGACAGCGTCGGGAATGAGATGGTGCTGCTGTACAGCGACTCCGCAGGCCGGCCCGGCGCGCTGAACTGGCTGATCAACTGGCGGGTCAGGGAGATAGCGACGGCCTTCAGGGCCGGGAAACTACGGGCTTACCAGCAGCAGCTGCTGCCGCGGGCGCGCGCTGTGCTCGGATTCGCGCTCGGCACTGTCGTCAGCGTCGTGGCCGGGGGATACGCAGCGTTCCTGGTGGTCATCCAGCGCCCGGTGCAAGGAGCTATCGCGCTGGTACTGATCGGTTCCGCGGTCGTGCTCGTGGCCCTCAGCCGGGTCGACATCTACCGGGTCGAGAACCGGCGGTTGCCAGCCGACCGGGCCGATGCCGAGCGGCAGCATGAGGCGGACCTGAAGGCCTACAAGCGCTGGCAGGACGCGATCGCCGATCCGCCTGGCGATCATCAGCTTGCCTACTGGCTGGACCTCGACAAGATCCGCCTCAATAAGTTGTTCATGACGCAGCCCGGCATGTCCGGCCAGGAGGTGCTGGCTCATGCCACGCTGACCGAACCGGCGCCTGGTTGCGTCGGCAGACGCCTGCCGTACGGCCCGCCTCGGTATTCCGCTTACAAGGTCACGATCTTCCTGCTGACAAGGGCGGGCGTGCGGGTCAGTTCCGTGACGCTTGACTTCCTGACCGGGGCAGCCTTCGATCCCATGCGGCGGGCCTTCCGTTATGACACGATCATGTCCGCGCGGCTCCAGGAGAGCGGGATCCGGTATGACTCCGCATCGCGCCAGGCCACGCCGGCGCCTGCCTACCCGTGGGCGAGCGGGCAGAACGGCGAGGCCGCAGAGCCGGACATAGTCCGCCGCAACATCGACGGATCGGTCGTTTTGCGGCAGGACTTCCGCCTCTCGATGGAAGATGGCGAGGGACTCAGGTTCCTGGTGGAGAATTTCGAGTCGATGGACCCGGCGCCGAGCCCTGGCAGCCGAGCACAGGAGCCTGACTATCCGGAAGACCCGGTTGACCTGCTGGACCTGGCACTCGACGCGTCCGGGGTCGGGTCGGCGCTTGAGCTTCTGGAGGTCGTGTGCGGCCACGGCTACCCGTGGGTGCAAGAGCAGATCCAGCGGCGGACGCGTCCGGAGAACGGCGAGCTAGCCGACGCGGGCGTGTCCTAGCCCAGATCGCCGGCCCCTCGACTCTGGCTGGGCGATGGTCATACCATGAAGTAAGGTATGCCTAACCTAATTCCGCATCACAGTGGCGAGGCCTCTTCAGCGCCCGGCCGGCCCACTTCCCTGGAGGTCTCTGCTCATGCTCGCCACCTTCGTCATCTTCCTGCGCGAGGGAGTCGAGGCGAGCATGATCATCGCGATCCTGCTCGCCTACCTCAACCGCATCGGAAGGCGGGAGCATTTCCGGGACGTGTTCATCGGGGTAGGTGCGGCGCTCGTACTCGCGACCGCGGGCGGGACCGTGGCCTACGAGACAATCCGCAGCTACAACGGGTCTCGCGCTCAGGTGATATTTGAGACGGCCACCTACCTGCTGGCAGCTGCGGTCCTGACCTACATGACCTTCTGGATGCGCAAGCACGCCCGGTCACTGTCTAAGGAGCTCCGTGCCCGCACCGACGCTGCGCTGGATGGCCGGGCTCGGTGGGGACTGGGCCTGCTAGCTTTCCAGGCCGTCGGCCGTGAAGGGCTGGAGACCGTTGTCTTCACCCTGGCCATCATCTTCTCCACGTCAACCGCAGGTGCCCTCGGCGGCGCGATCATCGGCCTGGTCTGCTCTCTCGGCATCGCGTTTGCCATCTACCGGCTCGGCCACAAGCTCAACATGGCGAGGTTCTTCACCGTCATCGGCGTGCTGCTGATGGTCTTCGCCGCGGGCCTGCTCGCCGATGCGGTGGAGAACATGCAGCAGCTCGGCTGGCTGCCCGTTCTCAACACGCCGATGTGGCACTCGGGCAATCTGATATCGGAGGGCAGCGCCTTCGGCGACGTGCTGCACAGCTTCTTCGGCTACAGCGACTCTCCTACGCCGCTGCAGTTGCTGATCTACGTCGGCTATCTGGCCATCGTGGTGGCTGCCTACCTCGGCCTGCGGGCCAGGCTCAGGTCTAGGTCAGCTACCGTCGCCCGTTGACCTCTCGGCGTGGCAAATCCGCCCACTCGCGTTGAACGCCCGGAAAGTCCCCGGTGATCCGTGCCACCAGCACGGGTAGAACCTACTGACCAGGTCCAGACTCGCTCAACGGGGGAGGCATGGATGGACCTAGTCGTAGTGGTGATCGTGCTGGCGCTGTTCGTATGGCTCAGGAAGTTAGCAAACGCTCCTGAGACGGGATGATTGTCACAGATTGTGGAGGCGAACCCGGACGGCGTACCATGCCGTCCATGGCGGCGCCTAACAGGCCTCTCAAGCGGCAGTTCGGAGACCGGACCTGGGTCGGCTCCCTGATCTGCGTGCCTTTTCTGGCTGCCTTGATCTTCTTGGCCGTGCACGCCGGCCAACGCCACAACTGGGGAAGGCTCGCCGGGTTCACGTTGGTCGTCTTGATCGTGCTGAGCGTTCCGGCTGGAGGGCTGAGGCGGTTTGGCCGGGTCCTCAAGGCGCCGAGGGCTAGGTAGCGCGGGCCCACGTGTAGACCGGGCGCCAGCCGAGGGCCGCCTCGGCCACCGAGCAATCGACTAGCGCGCGCCACGGATCTGCCCGGTACGTCCTCTGGTCCTTGATCGGCACCTCAGGAGCGAGCCGGGCGGCCATGTCCAGGCTCGGCGCGGTCGCCGAGATATCGGCAGCGCAGAGCAGTGCCCGATGATGGCCCACCAATCGCGCCGTCAGCGCCTGGGCCACTGCCGTAGCGACGTCCCGCACGTCCACGAATGCGCCGTACTCCCAGTACGGCTCCCATTCCGACGCTGGCTCGGACTGCCGCTGCGTGCTGATCTGCTGATACTGGGCGGGATCCCACACCCACACCGGCCGCAGCGACACGCTCGCGATCCCGGTCCGGGCGGTAAAAGCCGCGCACAGGTCTTCCGTCAGTCGCTTAGACAGCCCGTACGGGCGCATTGCCCGCCGAGGATGCGCGTCATCGATCGGGAAGTAATCAGGGAACCGCTCGCCCTCAGCAGTCCCGAATACCTGGGCGCTGGAGAAGTGGATCACCCGCGTCACGCCGGCAGCCTCGCCAGCAAGCAGCGCATGCCAGGTGCCGAGCACGTTGACCGACATGATCTGCTCCGGGCTGCCGGCGGTGTCGTGCGCAAGCGCGCCTAGGTGAACTATCGCGGCGCAGCCGTCCGCGGCGCGCATGACCGCTGGCAGATCCAGCAGGTCTGCGCCCTCAGCGCGATCGAACCCGACGAGGTCATGGCCCAGGCGCTCCAAATGAGCAGCAACCGGGACTCCGACCTTGCCGCGATGCCCGGTCACCAGAATGCGCACGCCACCATGATCTCGTGGCGCCTCAACGGATACGACCGCATGCGATGGCAGGCCCCGGTCACGCACGCTACCTGACGGCTGCGGCGGTCAGGCCCGTGCGCTCGCGCACGGTCAGGCCCGTGCGCTCGCGCCTAGCCGGGGATTCGGCAGGCTCTGGCTGGGGCCCCGGCGTGCGGCCGTGATGACGGCGCCGGCAGCAAGCAACGGCGGCAGGTAGAGCAGCGTCACTGTCATCGTTTCGCCGCGCCAGAAGGGAACGGCGCCAACGACCTGGCCGAGGTACAGCGCAACCGGGTAGAAAATGATCGCGAAGAGGACAACCAGATAACGTCCCGGCCGCGAGAACAGGGCGGCCCCGGCCGCCAGCGCGACGAGCACCGCGATGGCCGCCACATTTGCCCGAGCCGATCCGGCTGACGTGAAGTAACTGCACGACACTGGTCCCTGCCCTGAACAGGTTCCGAAGGCGATCCTCAGGGTCAGCGTCCAGCTGAGGGTGAAGACGGCAGAGGCAGCGGCGAACGCTGCGCCGGACTTCCACGTCAGCAACTGCAGTCCGCGGCGCGGTCCAGGCGAGGCAATCAGAGCGGCTGCCTCCAGCAGGTAGCAGGTGAGGAAGAGATCGTCGAAGGGCTGGCCCGGCTTGAAGCCGTAGCCGGCACCGACGGTCCACCAGGCGAGGATGATCGCGATCACCGTCAGCGCCACGCGCTTGAGCCGCAGCGTCGCCGCGACCGCCACGGCAAGCAGACCCACCGATGCCAGGTTCAAGCCATGCGCAACTGCGACGCGCGTGTTGTAGTACCGAAGCAGCGCCGGATATTTCCTGAGATCAAGCCCTAGCGGCGACGGGACCCGGACGAGATGTAGGGCCAAGGTCACCAGCACGGGTCCGACCAGGAGCAGCGGGGCAACGACGCTGAAGATAGCCAGGGCGTCGCGGCTAACGTTGCCTGGGTACGGCTCGCCCAGCCTCAACCTCATCCGGACCGCTCCCCAGACCAGGTCGGCGGTCTCGGCAAGCCGGGGAAACTCCTGACCTGGCTGAGACCCGGCGAGCAGGACGGCAAGCATCTCCTCCTCGTGATCACGCCGGTAGGCACGCGGGTACCACGCCAGGCGCTGCCGGTACCGGCGTTCCAGGTCTGCCTGCGCGGTCACGCCAGCCCCCTCACGGCAGCCAGCCGGGTCACCGCAGCCGTGGCATTGGCCTGAAGCCGGGCTGCCTCGGCGGCCAGTTGCCGACTGCCTTCGGAAGACAGCTTGTAATAGCGGCGGAGCCGGCCGTCGACGATTTCCTCGTGATCTACCTCGACTAGCTCGCCGGCCCGCAGCCTATCCAGCGCGGCATACAGCGTCCCGGCCCGCAGCCGGACCCGGCCGCCGGAAATCCGGGCGACGTCGGTCATGATCCCGTAGCCATGCTGCATCCCCGCCGCCAGAGCCGTGAGGATCAGGAACGTTGGCTCCTGCATCGGGCGCTGAGTCATGCGGCCAACATATACCGGTCACCAGTACATGCGGAAGCGTTGCCGTGGTCCGGCGGGTAGCGGTCGCACCGCTCGCCGGCCCGTGGCCTAGCTGGCTGACAGCTTCTCTATCGCCTCGAAGAGCAGCTCCAGGACTGCGCGGCTCCTCGCGCCAACCGCTACCTCGGCGTTGACTGAAGTGAGACTGGATAGCTCACGCTGATCGACCACCGTCATGCCGCGAGTGAGCGTGCCCGCCAGCTCGATATCTACATGTGCCGACACGTACTCGAAGAGCTCTGGGTGGGTGACACCGAGCAGAGCGCACGGGTCATGTATCGGCGCGAGGCCAGGCTTGCTGGACACCTTGCTGTAGGCAGTCACGAATGCGTCGAGCAACTCGCCGATGAATGTCGCCTGAGGAGTCTCGAGCCGGCCGAGGCGCCGCACAAATTCACCATCAACTAGCACCGTGTGCGTAACATTCAGCCCGACCATGCGCAGTTTAGCGCCTGAATTGAATACAACCGATGCGGCCTCAGGGTCAGCCCAGATGTTAAATTCGGCGACCGGTGACACGTTACCGAAGGTCGTGCTGCCACCCATAATCGAGATGCCGGCGATCCGCGAGGCAAACTCTGGGTCTCTCCGGATCGCCAGTGCGATATTAGTCAGCGGGCCGGTCGCGACCACCCATGTACCGGGTCCGCATTCGTCAATCAAGAAGCTGCTCGCGTCGCCTTCGCTGGCAGATCTGATAACTGCCGGCGGTACCGCGCCCTCAAGGCCAGAAGTGCCATGTATGTGCTCGGCGAACCGCGGCTCACCCAACAGCGGCCCGGCCGAGCCGCGGACAACCGGGCCCCGGAAGCCGCAAAAGTCAGCGGCGATACACGCGTTGCGAGTCGTATTATCAAGGCTCGTATTACCGGCGACAGTGGTGATCCCGCGAAGCCTAGCAAAACGGTGCGCCAGTATTATCGCCAGGAAATCATCGTGCCCTGGGTCGCAGTCGACAACTACCGATTGCGCATCCATGGGGCGACTGTATCACCTCGCTCGACGGCAATACTTCGGGCGCTGTGGACCTCATAATGGCGGACAGGAGTCGTCTCGCGCTAGAAGGACACCGGCTGTAGTCGTTACACTCAGGATGTGTTACCTATCCGTCAGAGGCGTCGGCGGGCCGGTGCAGCACCACCCCGCGCGGTGCGGTCGCCGTGACCTCACTGCTCGCCGTGGCGCATGCGACTGTTACGGCAACGCCTGATCCTAGCTGGATCCTCTCCACATGCGCCGCCGCCGCGGCCACGTTGCTCGCGATCGTCGGCGGGTTTCTCGTGGCGCAGCTGATCGCGTTGGCTTCGGAGCAGCATGCGGCCGACACGAGGCTGACGGACGCCCGCGACGCCTGGGACGTCGCGCAGGATAATCTCGCGACCGCCGCCGAGGCGCTCAGGGCGGCCGCGACGCAGGCGCTGTTGTCCGATCGCGAGCTTGCCATGCTGCTTGCCGTCCGGGGCACTGCAGCGCCGAGCGAAGTGGACCGCTGCGCGGCCGCTACGCCGCTGCTCGCGGAACTCCCGGCCGGAGATCGGGAGCACAGCATTTCTCAGGCGGTCAGTATTTCCGCGGACATACGCAAGCGGGCGATTAACGCGCTGATCAGCATCGTTCCGGTCGCCGAGAGTCCCGACAGCTGGGAGAAATTCAAGTGGGAGCATTTCCGTCTTCCCGTCAATGAGGAAGCGCAATGGCGTGCCGTCTACAGCCTCATCGCCGCGCAGCGGGCTATCGAAGCCGCGGAGGCGAACCGGTCAGCAGGCAAGCGCCGCAGTGTGTCAGGCGAGATCGAGTACCGTTTTCAAGACCCCTCAGCGGACCCGGTGAGCGGATCCGTCAACGGTTTCCGCGAGGCACACGAACAGGGCACTCGTGAAGTCCTCGCGGTCTGGCGGCAGGCGGTCAAGGATGCGCAGGTGACCTCTGCGGCGGCCAACGCGGCGGTGCTGCGCCGGAAGGAACTCATCCCGCTGGTGGAGTTCGGGTTCGGGGTCGGCGTGCTTGCGTATCTGGCCTTCGCCGTGCTGCTACCGCTTATTGTTCTCGCGACAGGACCGCGGAGCTTCTCCTTCGTCAGCCGGTACATTGTGCCCGCTTCGCTCGGTGTCGGCGTGAGCCTTCTCATCGCGTTTTTCGCCTACCTATCCGGCAAGACGCGTCAGCAGGCAGTTTCGCTGCACAGCACGGGCGACACGGACCCGGGCTCTACTGTGCCAGTTCCGGCAGTTCACGCTAATTCTTAAAGTGCACCCAAACGGATGATGGCAGGTAACGTGGACAAGAATCAGAAGGACGACGTCTCGAGTCTGCGGCATTTTGGCCTTGCCACCTGGAGCACGCATGGTCCTCGCGATTTTCAGGACCAGGCAGCCCAGCTAGGGAAAGCTACACTTTGGCTCATCGATCGCAGGCTGCCCGACGGGACATGGGGCGGACTGGATCCGCAAGAGCGATTCGATACGACATTCCAGGTAGCTCAGACACTACTGATGGCCGGAATCGCTCCTGACTCGGAGATTCTGAAGCCGGCCCTGGAATATATCGCTGACCAGGATCTTAATCTTCCTATCACCTTCTGGCGAGCTGGCACCTTTATTAACATTCCGGGATATGAACAACTCGTCGTCAACGATCTAACGTTCGGCTGGACCGAGCCACGCGCGGGCCTTCTCGGATTTAAGCCCCCGCTGTACCTGCTCAAGTGCCTGAGATTCCTCCACGATCCTGCTATCTTGCCGTTCACTCGTGAAGAAGTCCTGAAAAAGTTGCTTGAAGAGTGGACCCCTGAGAACTGCTGGGCCGATCGTGCTTCGCTCACCAGCCAGGGGATGGCACTTGTCTATGATCTCAAGTTCAGGAACCGCGAGTTTGTCATCTCGTGCTGCCGCGAATATCTCCTGCAGCGGGCCGAAGTTCAGACGGCCGCCGATCGGGTCGGTTTCGCAGACAACCTGGCCGAGGACTGTTACGTCATCTTTAACGTGTGCGAATTTCCGTCAGTATTCGCCGCGGAGAAAGATCTCGCGGCTATCATCGAGCGCCGCGTGGAGGCCCTCTGGGCCGAGCAAGCTGACGGCGGATTCTGGTTCAGCAGTCCGCCTTTCAAGGGCAGCACGGCAGGAGGCGGGATCCTCGAGCCAACTGCGCTTGCTATCCGCGCCTTGGCCAGCTATTACTCGATGACGGATCCAGGCTTCGTCAGTGCCATCGCCGCCAACCTCCTGGAGCGCTGCGCGATCGAGGCCTGGAGCCGGAGGCGGCTCTACCCCTTGACGGACGAGATGGCCGCCACCAGTGAGCCCCACTAGCAGTGCCGGTGGATAGTTACGGCAAACCGGTCCATAGCAGCCTTGATCTGGTCGCGAGATCACCTTTGCCGGGCGATGCGAATGCCTCGCGCGCAAACGATAGTGGAGGCAGGCGTGCTGTTTCAGCCGGGCTGGCTACGGGGCAGCCCGGGCGGCATGCGTGACCGGGAGCCGTCATGCGCAAAGCCGCCGTCTCGTTCGGCGTGATCGGAGTCGTCCTCCTTGTGGCCGCTGGCCTGATGGCGTGGTGGATAACCCCGACGTACATCGCGCGCGTGCCGAGTGATTACAACAAGACGCGAACCTACGACGGAACGATCCGCAGCCTGTTCGATCCGGCGGCGCTGGCCAGCGGCAACCTGGCCGCCGCGATCAAGACCGGCTTGCCAGCGAAGCTGACCGATCAGGTCAAGGTGCAGCAAACGTCGGGGAACACGGCTCTCGTGCAGGACACGAGGACGATTAGCGCGGCCGGCCGCCCGGTCTCAGCGACCACCTCCCACTATGCGGTCAACAGGCAGACGCTCGCAGCGACGTCCAGTCACCCCGGCAGCTGGAGCGTGACGCCCGCCACTGGCCTGACAGTCAGCTGGCCGCTCGGCGCGAAGCAGCAGAACTACACCGGCTGGGTTTATCTCACCCAGACAACGACGCCGCTCAAATACGTGAAACAAGCACCGCAAGGCGGGATCAACACCTACCAGTACCAGGCCACGGTCCCTCCCACACCCATCAAGAACCCGCAAGCGCTGGCAGGCCTTCCGAAAACTCTTCCGGTTTCGCTGCTGCCACGCCTCAGCGCGGCGGGCATCATCCCGGCGCGCCAGCTGGCTAGTCTGGCGAAGGCGTTCCCGCACGCCACCTCGATCCCGCTTGGCTATACCTATCAGGCCAGCAACACCTACTGGGTCGCTCCTTCCACCGGGCTCGTGGTGAACGTCAGCAACAGCGAGACCGAGATGGCCGGCATCGCCCTGCCAACCGGGAAGATCATCCCGCTGATCCCGGTCCTGGCGGACACCTACCATGCCAGCCCGGCTAGCCTGTCGGCGGCGGTGACCGACGCGAACAATGGCAGCAGCACGATCTCGACGTGGGGAGTCATCGTGCCGATCGTCGCGGCGGCAGTTGGCTTCGTGCTCGTCGTTCTCGCCGTCGTTCTGTGGATGCGCAGGCGGAGCAAAGGCCGGCCAGTTGATGTCGATCATGGCCAGCGGCACCCGAGCCCGGCAGGCCACGTCAGCTAGCCATCGCCCCTGCCCAGTGGCGCCTTCTTACGGGCGGTCCTCGCGGGCTCTGAGCTCCCGCTCGATCGAGGCAACGAGGTCGGGATGCCTGCTCAGCCTGCGCAGGAAATCGGCCGGAAGCCCGAGCTGCCGGCTAGCTTCCTCAAGCACCGGCCGGGTCATCCCGAGTGCCTGGGCCAGCACGTCGTCCCGCTGGTAGGACTGCGGCAGGTCGGCCATGTCGAGCTCTGCCGGGCGGCGGAACGTCCCGTCCGCGGCCGGAAGCCACGCCGCAGCCCTGGCTACTTCGCCGATGGGTGACAGCAGGTGCTCGCGGCGGGAGTCCGCGAACTCCAGGCGGTGAGACTTCTCGACGACGCCTGCGATCAGGTGCCGGCTGGGAACGAGCAGCGACGTTCCAGACGAATTCCGAGCGCGCGAGGTTCGGGTTCCCGAGCGCGTACTCCAGCCCGTCGATCGCCGGCCGACGGATCGAACCCGGCCACTCCGCGCTCGTGCCGGGCGAACTCGTCGGCAATGCTCACGTAGCCGAGTTCGTCTGCCGGGCGCGCGTCCAGCCGCACCGTTTCCCGGACGCCCATTCCGCGCAGCTGAGTCAGCCACGGACCGTAGCCATCGGCCGCGAGCCAGGCGTCGGGATTGCCGTCGAAATAGCACTCCAGGGCTTTCGTCCGCTGATACAGATCGCCTGGCCGCATGAGCCGCTGCTCGCCGGTCGCCGCGTTCTCCCCGACCAGGAACGTCGTCTGCCGCAGCCGCTCGAGCAGCCGCTCCCGGCTGGCCGCCGAAGCCCCGTCGAGCGCGCGCGCGACCAGTTCGAGGTCAGCGTCGTGCTGGGCCGCGTCCAGCTTCGCGATGTCTGCGTCGTGGTACCGGGGCAGCACGTAGTCCAGTACCTCGGCCACGACGTCTGGCTCGCTGAAACCGAGCGCGGTCAGGAACTGCCGGGCGCCGGGATGGGCTGCGATGGCGCGCCGGACCGTTGCGAACTCCGTCTCGGCCGGGCCCGGAAGATAAGCGGCGGGCCTGCCTCGCGCGTCGAACGGCGCCACCTGCGTGCCGTCTTCAAGCCGGATAATCGGCTTCGACCGAGCCGGTCCGGCCAGATCGCCCGGATGCCCCGGCTCCCGCCACAGCGCCGGATGCTGGTCGAGGAACCAGTAGAAGCTGACGATCCACTGGTCAGACCGGTCCGACAGAAACCCGGCGGTGAGGCGGGCCACGACGGCTTCCGGCGTCACCTCGTCCAGGCCCGCCTCCTCCCGCAGGTACCGCCAGAGGACGGGTGTCCCGATCTCGGAGATCGCGTCAGAAGCGAAGGCGACCGGGCCTTCCTCGCCGTACAGAGCTCGCCCAGCAGATCTGGCGTCAGCAAATCGCGAAGGCCCGCCCCGTTGGCCAGCTTCAGCTGCCGGGCGGAGCGATAGCCGCCATCAGCGGCGGGAATCATCTCCTCCTGACTGAGCGCGGCGCGAGCAGACTCGAACAGGGCGCGGAACATGGTCTCCGGACCGAACCGGGCAGCGTCCAGCGGCAGCGCCTGCAGTACCTCGACGGTGAGCAGCCCCTCGTCCCGGAGCCCGGCCAGCACCTCAGCCAGCAGGCTGGCCGTCTCGCGGACCAGGGCCTGATTCCACTCGTCATGCTCGGGAACGTTGTCCCGCGCGGGCGTCGTCCGGTACGGGCCCTGGATGACAAAACCGAGGAACGTCTCCTTCTGCGTCGGGAAGAACACGACCAGCGGTGAGGTCTCGCGCCTGATCAGCCGGAGTGAGTCCACCTCGGCCCGCACCATGAAGGCGATCTCGACCCGCTGATCCGGATGGCCGAGTGCGCGCAAGCCCCCGTTCCCAGACGTACCATTCCTCGTCGCCGCGGCCGAGCGCCGCGCCCGCTTGACAGTGACGACACTGCCGGCCCGAGCGGGCGCGCGGCGCTGACTTCCGGGCGAGCACGACATCCGCCTCGCCCAGTCCGCAGCTGCGGACCCGCTCGATGCTGCGCAGGAACAGCAGCGTCTCGACACCGAGGTTGCCCAGGGCGGCGGAGATCTCCCGGACGGCGACAGCCGCAGGGACTTCGGCGCGGTCGAAGGGGAACACGAAGACGGTCCCGGCTGCGGGCTCGGCCGAGCGGCTCCACGGAATAGGGCCGGACGTACTTCTCGATCCGGAAATTCTCGGCGCCGCTGTGGATCCGCGGACTGTCGGTGTAGGCGTAGACCGCCTTGAAGCCGATGCCGAACTTGCCGATCTGGGTCAGGTCATCCGCCTTGGTGCCCTGACCGACGCCGCAGATGCCGCGGACGTCGGCCACGGTGAAGTCGCGCCCGTCGTGCCTGACCTCCAGCCGATCGGTGAAAAGGGCGAACGTCAGGTCGGTCGCGCCGGCGTCCTCAGCGTTCTGGATCAGCTCGAAGATGAAGTGCGTGCGCTCGCTGTAGAGCTGGCCGAGCAGTTCGAGCACGGCCGTGTCCCAGCCGTAGCGGGCGACGTTCTCCGCCCGGATCTTGTCATACTCAGCGGGCACCAATGATCTCCGAGAGTCAGCAGGGCTGGGGCTTGCCCGTGGCCCGCGCTCGATGCGGACGCAAGTCTGCCATGGTATCGGGGGGCCGTGGCCAGCAGCGCCATCATGTCTTCGCATGCATGCGGGCAAGGTCCTGGCAGCTCGTCGGATCCGGACAGCAGTCGCCTGTAGCGAATCCGTCACCGCGACTCTACCGAACCGCAACCAAATCTGTCCGGATTTGTCTAGTCAGACCTTCTGACCACGGGGTATTCCGGCAACATGAGCTACGTCGTCAGCCATGTCAAAACCGGGATTTACTGCCGCCCGGGCTGCCCCGACGAACCGGAGACCTTGCCGCGTTTCCCGCTGCCCGCCACCGAGGCGGCCGGGCCGCGCGCATGCTATAGCTGCCGTCCCTACCAGCTCGCTGAGGTGGCTGGGCGGAACGCGCCTGAGCTGCTCTGCCGTGCCGTCCGGATGATTGTGGCCGGGGCCCTTGACCAGGAAACCGAGGCCGGACTGGCACGGCGGCTTGGTGTCTCGGGGCGCCACCTGCGCAGGCTGTTCATCGCGCATCTGGGTGTGACCGCCGATGCGATTGCCCGTTCCTCACGCGCGCACTTCGCCCGGCGGCTGCTGGATGACACCGAGCTGCATGTAACGGAGATCGCGTTTCTCGCCGGTTTCGGCAGCGTCCGCCAGTTTAATCGGGAATGCCGTCATGTATTCCGGGCCACGCCGACCGAGTTGCGCGCCAGGCGATTCTCCCCGACGCGCAACGTCGCCGACGGCGGGCTCACCCTCCACCTGCGGGCTGATGGCCCGCTGGACTGGGCGCCGACCGCGTTCTTTCTTGCCGCCCGGGCCGTCCCCGGTGTCGAGCATGTCGACGGCCTGACTTATCGGCGCACCATCGTGGTGGACGGCGACCCAGGTGTCCTCGAACTCGGCCCCGGCAATGCCGATCACCTCGTGCTGCGCCTTCACCTGCCCCACTGGGACGGGCTCACGCACGTCGCAGCCCGAGCCCGGCTGATCGGCAGCCTCGACGACGACCTGACCGATCCTGCCCGGTCACTAGCAGCCGACCCGGTCATCAGCCCACTGCTAGCGGCCCGGCCGGGAGTCCGCATCCCCGGCGCCTGGGACGTATTCGAGGTCGGCGTGGCGGCGATCATCGGCCAGCACGTCACCCCGCAGGCATCCCTTGCCGCCCTCGGTCGGCTGGCCGTGCGCTTCGGGCAGCACGTCCCAGGGCTGACCAGCGTTGGCCTGACGCATACGTTCCCCGCGCCCTTTATCTTGGCCCGGGCAGAAAGCGAACTGTCCGGAATCGGCCTGGACAGCGAGCAGGCTGCCACCCTGTCCTCGTATGCCGCCGCCGTTCACGCGGGTGAGCTGGCACTCGACCGCAGCGCCGAACCCGGCTCGCTGCTCCGCTCCCTGACAGCGATCAAAGGATTGGCCGCGAGCACCGCAAACTACATCGCGCTGCGGATGGGCTATCCCGACGCCTACCCCGCTGGCGACCCCACTCTGCGGCAAGCTCTCGGCCACCTCGCACCCGGCCACACCGTCACCACCGTTCAGAACTGGCGACCGTGGCGCGCATACGCCACTGCTCACATGTGGGCCGCCGCGAGCGGCGCTGCCGCATAAGGTGGCCTGCGCTTTGCGGGACCCTTTGCGTCGCATTTGTGGGCTACAGCTGGCCTTTGGGCAGTGCTACCTCAGGCATCCGAGTCTCAATACGGCGATCGAGCGGACACAATCCGGACAAGAACCGGAGGGTGTCCGGATGTGGCTAGCCCTGGCACGTAGGCGCAGGCAGTATCCGAAAAGGGCGGGCCGCGCGGGGTGACGGCTCGCGCAGCCTTGCAAGCAATCCTCTACAGCGATGCGAGCAACGGATCTCAGCTGCCACGCGACGAAGGAGTACGGACATGTTCGAACGCAGACGCAAAATACGCGTCGCGGGAGTTGCGGCAGTAGCCGCGACCGCGCTGCTGGCCGTAGGTTGCGGTTCCAGCTCCAACAGCTCTACCACCGGTACCGGCGGCTCAGTGAAGGGCGCCGTCGCGACGGTCGCTAACCTGAACGGCGCCGGTTCCAACATGATCTTCCCGTTCGCCACCACGCAGTTCTACAGCGTGACGAACTACCAGGACTTCATCTACCAGTTCACGCTGCCGCTGTACCTGTTCGGCGGCAACAGCAGCACCTCCATCCTGGTCAACTACCCGCTGTCGCCGGCCAGCGCGCCGGTTTACAGCAACGGCGGCAAGACCGTGCGATCAACCTCAAGGGCTGGAAGTGGTCCAACGGCGAGACCGTTAACGCCAAGACCTGATCTTCTTCCTCAACATGCTCGAGGCCGAGAAGGCCAGCTTCGCCGGCTACTCGCCCGGCGGCATGCCCGACAACATCGCCTGCTACAAGCCACCGGCGCCGGACACGGTGGTCGCTCCAGCTCAAGCACGCGTATGCTCGATCTGGTTCACCTACAACGAGCTGGCCCAGCTCAACCCGTTCCCGATGGCCTGGGACATCTCCAAGACCGGCGCGAAGGCCGGCAGCGGCGGGTGCACCACCGACACCGCGGCTGACGGCTGGGCCAAGTGCAAGGCGGTCTACAACTTCCTGACCGCGCAGGCGAAGAACACCTCCAGCTACGCGCAGCCGGGCCGATCTGGCAGGTCGTGGACGGGCCGTGGCGGCTGTGCGTCCTACAACATCAACGGCAACTACACCTTGCTGCCGAACCCGAAGTACTCCGGCCGCCCAAGCCGTCATCTCGGCGCTGAAGTTCCTGGCCTTCACCAGTGATACGGCCGTTTACACGGCGCTGAAGACCGGCCTGCTGAGCACCGGCGGCGATACCACAGACGGACCGGACCGTGCCGGACCAGCCGCCAGCAGGCAGGGCTGCCGCCGCGTCGAACCCGCTGGCCGCGGCTGGCTACACCTGCAGCCCGCCTTCCAGTTCGGCATCGGGTTCTCCTACATCAACTTCAACAACCCGACGCACGGGCCGGTGTTCAAGCAGCTGTACTTCCGGCAGGCCATGATGTACCTGAACAACCAGGCAGGCATGGCCAAGAGCATCAACAGCGGTTACGGCTACCCGACCACCGCGGGCATCCCGAACCAGCCGCCGAGCCAGTGGGTCTCGCCGACCATGAAGGCAAACAACGCGCAGGGCCCGTACCCGTACAGCATCCGGCCAAGGGCGAGGCGCTGCTGGCCGCGCACGGCTGGAAGAAGGTCGGCGGCGTGCTGACCTGCCAGAGCTCAGCCTGTGGCACGGGCATCGCCAAGGGCACGCAGGCCAAGTTCTCCATCCTGTACACCTCCGGCATCAGCAGCCAGCAAGGCCAGGTTGCCGTCCTCAAGTCGGGCTTCGCACTGGCGGGCATCCAGCTCGGGCCCAGCCCGAGACGTTCAACACGCTGCTCGGTGACACGGTGCCCTGCAAGCCCACCCAGCCGCAGTGCAATGGACTTCCTGTACCTGGGCGGCTGGCTGTTCAACGGACCTGGCTTCGAGCCGACCGGCGAGCCGCTGTACTCGACCGGCTCGCCTAACAACTCGGGCAGCTACACCAACCCGAAGATGGACTCGCTGATCAACGCCACCCACACCAGCAGCAGCCTGTCGATGTTCCAGAGTTACGCCACCTACAACGCTCAGCAGGTCCCGGCGCTGTGGCTGCCCTGGGCCACCGGCGTGCAGGCGGTGAGCAACAACCTGCACAACGTGACGCAGAACCCGCTGCTCATGTGGTTCCCGCAGTACTGGACGTGCAGCACGAAGACGTGCCACTGACAGTCCTGAGATAACAACGGCAAGTCCGGATACCGGCCGCCGCGCTGGCACGACGCCAGCGCGGCGGCCGGACCAGAACTTCCCGCAGAAGTCCGAACCAGATGAGAGAACTCTTCTCACGGTGTCCGCGCGGGTAATCGGTCAGGTGCCGACGTAGGCCGCTAGGTGCTCGCCGGTGAGGGTGGGGCGCGCCGCAACGAGGTCGGCGGGTGTGCCCTCGAAGACAATCCGGCCGCCGTCGTGGCCCGCGCCAGGACCGAGGTCGATGATCCAGTCGGCGTGCGCCATGACCGCCTGGTGGTGCTCGATGACGATGACCGACTTGCCGGAGTCGACGAGCCGGTCGAGCAGGCCGAGCAGCTGCTCCACGTCGGCGAGGTGGAGGCCGGCGGTCGGCTCGTCGAGGAGATAGACGCCGCCCTTCTCGGCCATGCGGGTGGCCAGCTTGAGCCGCTGCCGCTCGCCGCCGGACAGCGTAGTGAGCGGCTGGCCGAGGCTGAGGTAGCCGAGCCCGACGTCGGCGAGCCGGTCGAGGATGGCGTGCGCGGCCGGCGTGCGCGCCTCGCCGGCGCTGAAGAACTCCTCAGCCTCGATCACCGACATGGCCAGCACCTCGCTGATGTCGCGGCCGCCTAGGTGGTAGTCCAGCACCGACGCCTCGAACCGCTTCCCCTCGCAGTCCTCGCAAATAGAGGTGACGCCGGCCATCATCGCCAGGTCGGTGTAGATCACCCCGGCGCCGTTGCAAGCCGGGCAGGCGCCCTCGGAGTTGGCACTGAAGAGGGCAGGTTTCACGCCGTTGGCCTTCGCGAAGGCCTTGCGGATCGGCTCGAGCAGTCCGGTGTACGTCGCCGGGTTGCTGCGCCGCGAGCCCTTGATCGCTGCCTGGTCGACGGACACCACCCCGTCCCGGCCCGACACCGAGCCGCGGATAAGTGAGCTCTTTCCCGACCCGGCCACGCCGGTCACCACCACCAGCACGCCGAGCGGCAGGTCGACATCCACGTCCTGCAGGTTGTGGGTGCTGGCGCCGCGCACCTCCAGCACGCCTGACGGCGTCCGCACCGATGGCTTCAATGAGGCGCGGTCGTCCAGGTGCCGCCCGGTGAGCGTGTCGCTGGCCCGCAGTCCCTCGAGGGTGCCCTCGAACACAACCTCGCCACCTTCGGTGCCGGCGCCCGGGCCGAGGTCGACGACGTGCTCGGCGATGGCGATCGCCTCCGGCTTGTGCTCCACGACCAGCACGGTGTTGCCCTTGTCGCGCAACTGCAGCAGCAGGTCGTTCATCCGCTGGATGTCGTGAGGGTGCAGCCCGATAGTCGGCTCGTCGAAGACATAGGTGACGTCGGTGAGCGAGGACCCGAGGTGACGGATCATCTTGGTGCGCTGCGCCTCGCCGCCCGACAGCGTGCCCGATGAGCGGTCGAGGCTAAGGTAGCCGAGCCCGATCTCGACGAACGAGTCGAGGGTCTGCTGCAGCGACGCCAGCAGCGGCCCGACGGACGGTTCGTCCAGACCCCGCACCCATTCAGCGAGATCGCTGATCTGAATCGCGCAGGCGTCGGCGATGTTGATCCCCTTGATCTTCGACGAGCGGGCTTCCGTGCTGAGCCGGGTGCCGTCGCACTCGGGACAGGTCGTGAAGGTCACCACCCGCTCCACGAAGGCGCGAATGTGCGGCTGCAGCGACTCGACGTCCTTGGATAGGAACGACTTCTGCATCCTCGGGATCAGGCCTTCGTAGGTCAGGTTGATGCCCTCGACCTTGATCTTGGTCGGCTCCTTGTAGAGGAGGTCCTGGAGCTCCTTCTTGGTGAACGTGCGGATCGGCTTGTCCGGGTCGAAGAAGCCGCAGCCGGTGAAGATGCGGCCGTACCAGCCGTCCATGCTGTAGCCGGGGATTGTGAGCGCGCCCTCGTTGAGCGACAGGCTGTCGTCGTACAGCTGCGACAGGTCGAAGTCGGTGACCGACCCCATGCCCTCGCAGCGCGGACACATGCCGCCGAGACGGGTGAAGGTCGCCTTCTCGGTCTTCGTCTTGCCAGCGCCGCGCTCAATGGTGATCGCACCGGTGGCCCGCACCGAGGGAACGTTGAAGGAGAACGCGTTGGGCGGGCCGATGTGCGGCTGCCCGAGCCGGCTGAAGAGGATGCGCAGCATTGCGTTGGCGTCAGTGGCGGTGCCGACCGTGGAGCGGGAGTTGGCACCCATCCGCTCCTGGTCGACGATGATCGCGGTCGTCAGCCCTTCGAGTACGTCAACCTCGGGCCGCGCCAGCGTCGGCATGAAACCCTGCACGAAGGCGCTGTAGGTCTCGTTGATCAGCCGCTGCGACTCCGCGGCGATCGTGCCGAACACCAGCGAGCTCTTGCCCGAGCCGGAGACGCCGGTGAACACCGTCAGGCGGCGCTTCGGGATCTCGACGCTGACGTCTTTGAGGTTGTTCACGCGCGCGCCATGCACGCGGATCAAATCCTGGCTGTCGGCAACGTGCAGCGCAGGTGACTGCGTGTCCGTCCTCGTGGCCATATCGTGTCTCCATCTACTAAGCGGGCCGCTTCCGCCCAATGAGCCTCTGGGAGGCCCGGCCGCTCGGTGCGCCCGGCGGCGGCGTCAGACCAACCAGCGGCCGTCTCGCATCAGCTCGCGGTCGGGCAACTCGCTTACCTCGCGCCAAGCCTCGGCGAGGTTCTTGCCGGTCGGGCTGTCCGTCGGCGTGGCCATCTCATCGGTCCTGAAGAAGCCCGAGGACGTTACCATCGGGGTCGGTGACGGTGGCGACCAACCGGCCGCCACCAACGTCGCGCGCGGGCTCCTTCACGGTGGCACCCGCGGCGGTCACCTCGGCCAGCTTCGCCTCGATGTCCGGTACGTGCCAGTAGGCCACCGGTGAGGTCATGCCCTGCGGTCCACCGCCCGGCACCAGCCCGATGTGCTGGCCCGCGGCCTCGAAGCCGACGTAGTAGGACTCGTCGGCCTGCGGCGGCACGCCGAGCAGGGCGGCGTACACGGCTTTGGCCTTCGCCAGGTCGGACACGGGATGCAGCACGGTCTTGATTCCCTCGGTGGAAGGGCTGGTCATGGTCACTCCTGAAGTCGTGGGTCACGTCGACCCGGTGGGATTTGTCGGGCTTAAAGACGAACGGGAACCCGGAAATTGCCCGTCGCCATCATCTCGGTGATGGGCCGCTCGTCGTGCTGCGCTGGTCGGAAGGCCGACCGTGATCCAGCGCATCCCGCCGTATCCGACGTCGTTGCGGACCTCGAAGCCGAGGCTGTTCGCGACAGAAGGCCAGGGATGCGTCCGGGTCGTCATGCGGGAGGAAGCTCGCATGAATGGTGATGTCCATGGCGGTCACGCTAGCTGCGGCCCGGTGACCCGCGCTTCTCGATTCCTGACCGGTCTGGTCACCTGTTTCGCCACGCACGACGGCATCCCCGCCGTCGCGCCAGCTGCCTGGCTCCGGTAGGTGCTGGGCGGCACGCCGGCCAGTTCGGTGAAGCGAGTGCTGAAGGTCCCCAGCGACGAGCAGCCGACCGCGAAACAGACCTCGGTGACACTGAGGTCGCCACGACGCAGCAGCGCCATCGCGCGCTCGATCCGCCGCGTCATCAGGTAGCTGTACGGCGACTCGCCGTAGGCGGTCTTGAACTCGCGGCTGAGGTGCCCGGCCGACATGTGCGCGCCGCGGGCGAGCGCCTCCACGTCCAGCGGCTGCGCGTATTCCCGGTCGATCCGGTCGCGGACCCGGCGCAGCTGGGCGAGGTCGCGCAGGTGCTGCGCCGCGGCGGGTCTGCTGGTCATCTGCGCATCCTATCCAGGCCTGGCAGGCGCTAGATGAGCCTGGGCAGGGACCACATAGCTTGCTCACACAGCATTTCGAAAACGGTCCTCGCCGCCACGATTGCCGGTTGGACGGCCCGGTCCCGGGTATATGCGACGGAACGCCAAGTCACCGGTGAGCCGCTGCGCACCGTCGCGCGCTGAACTTCGCGGTCCCTGGCGACTGCCGGCGGCGGCCGCAACGGGGGTGTGGTGGCTGAGCAGATCGGCATGGCCAATCTGGAGAAGATCGACCATATCGTCGTCCTGATGCTCGAGAACCGCTCGTTTGATCACATGCTCGGGTATCTGTCTCTTGAGGGCGCCCGCGACGACATCGACGGCCTGCGGGCAGAATTCGCCAACGAGCACTCCGGGCGCAGCTATCCCGTCAGCCATCTCGACAGCACGGCCATAACCGATGACCCGGATCACTCCGCAAGCTCAGTCGACCTCCAGGTCGGCGACGGCGAAATGAATGGTTTCGTCACGAGCTTCGCCGACACACTCTCAAGCCGCGGCGTCCAGGACGCGGATCCGGGCCGCGTTATGGGTTACTACAACGCCGCCGACGTCCCGGTCTACGATCACCTCGCGCGACAGTTCGCGGTCTGCGACCACTGGTTCAGCTCGGTTCCCGGCGCGACCTGGCCCAACCGCCTCTACGCGATTTCCGGCCGCGCCGCGCGAAGCCGCGATGACCTGCCCCACAACGTCCCGCCGATGTACAACCAGCCGTCGTTCGTGCGGCACCTGGACGCGCACGGCATTACATGGCGCTGGTATTCCTTCGAGGTGGGCACCCTGCGTCTCGCGGACGCTCACTACGCCCTCGGCCATCACGACAAGTTCGCGTTCTTCAGCAGGGCCAACCTGAACTGGCAAGCCGCGCTCGAGGTCAGGATCGACACCGAGGCGGCTAGCTTCCTGGAGGACGCCGCCCGGGGCACACTGCCGTCGGTCTCCTGGATCGACCCGAACTTCAGCAACTTCAACCCCATCGGATTCCAGCCCAACGACGACCACGCGCCGGCGGACATCAAAGACGGCCAGGAACTCGTCCTGGCCGTCTACCACGCGCTGGCCACCAGCCCTCAGTGGGAGAAAACGCTGCTCGTCATCTTCTATGACGAGCACGGCGGCTTCTTCGATCACGTCGTGCCGCCCGCAGCGCCCGACGACAACCCGCGGATGTTCGGACGGTACGGCGTGCGCGTGCCAGCGCTGATCGTCTCGCCATGGGTCGAGCCGCGCTCGGTATCTACGACAATCTTCGACCACACGTCGATCATCAAGACGATCCTGCTGCGCTTCTGCGCCGACGCGCTCGAAAAGCCCAGGCGGCATCGCGGCTTGCTCCGGCTGCCCAGAAGCGCCGGGCACCCGCGCTACCTGGGAACACGCGTGGCACAGGCCAATGATCTCGGAGAACTTCTCACCTGTACCGCACCGCGGCCCGCTCCGGAACGGTTCGCACTGATCCAGGACGCCGCGGCGCGCGCGGCAGCCAGACCGCAGGGCGCATCAATTGACGGGGACGCGCTCGGCCGCGGGCCAGCGACCGATCTTCAGATCAGGATCGCGACCGCGACGCGCGAGCTGAGAAGACGAGGACACCCCGAAAATCGGCCGTAGGGTTGCCTTGAACCAGCATCCCAGCGCCGTCACCAGCCGCAAAGTCGGTCAGGACCGCGCGACCACCCTCCGGCAGAGTGCCGTCCGGAACATGCCCAGATGCGGCGCAGCTCTGGCAGGGGAGCCGCGTCGCCCGGGTTATCACCCGGCTCGGGTGAGGCGTCGAAGGTTGACAGCGGTGAGGCTGGTTTGCGTGTGACTTCAGGATTTGTGGGGGCCGCCAGGCCTGGAAACGCTATACCGGCCGACCGACCTCCAATAGATCAAAATCGCCCTTCTAGGCCTTCTCAGCCCTTCGGGTCATCTCAAGTTGATCTAGTCCGCAACAACCGATGAATCCGTTTTCAAACCAGGGAGACCAATATGTCTGTCTCGACCGAGAACTCGGCAGACGCCGCAGCGATCCGCCCGTTCACGATCCCGGTCACGCCCGAGGAGGAAGTCCAAGCCCTGCGTGCGCGCATAGCGGCGACGCGGTGGCCCGATGCGGAGACCGTCCCAGATCATTCGCAAGGCGTACAGCTGGCGACGATTCAGGAACTCGCCCGCTACTGGGCCTCGGATTACGACTGGCGCTCATGCGAAGCGAAACTGAACGCCCTGCCGCACTTCAAGACCGAGATCGACGGGCTGGACGTTCATTTCATCCATGTCAGATCAGAACATGACAATGCACTCCCGCTGATCCTCACGCACGGGTGGCCCGGCTCAGTCATCGAGCTGCTGAAGGTCATCGATCCGCTCACCAACCCCACGGCCCATGGCGGGAATGCGTCGGACGCTTTTCACGTGGTGATTCCGTCGATGCCCGGTTACGGGTACTCCGACAAGCCGCGGGCACCCGGCTGGGGTCCAGACCATATGGCGACTGCCTGGGTCGAGCTGATGAAGCGCCTCGGATACGACCACTTCGTCGCACAAGGCGGTGACTGGGGCGCAGTCGTCACGGATCTGATGGCTGCGCAGGCGCCTCCCGAAATGCTCGGCATGCACACCAACATGCCCGGCGTAATACCACCAGATATCGCACAGGCGCTCCCGATCCCCGGCCAGCTCGCCCCCGGCGGCCCGCCGCCATCCGGTCTCTCAACCGAGGAAAAGCGCGCGTTCGAGCAGATCAGCACCTTCTATACGAAGGCGCCGGCTATGCGGTAGAAATGGGGACGCAGCCGCAAACGATGTACGGAGTGGCGGATTCACCGGTCGGCCTGGCCGCCTGGATGATCAACCACGACGCGTACAGTTACGGGGAAATCGCACGCGCCTTTGAGGGCAACCCCGTAGGCGAGCTTACGCGTGACGCAGATCCTCGACAACATCACGCTCTACTGGCTGACGAACACCGGGGTTTCTTCGGGTCGTCTCTACTGGGACAACAAATTCGGCTTCTTCGACGCCAAGAACGTCTCCATCCCGGCTGGCGTGAGCGTATTTCCTGGCGAGCTCTATCAAACCCCGCGGAGCTGGGCCGAGCGGGCCTACCACAACCTCATCTACTACAACGAGGTCGATAGGGGCGGCCATTTCGCGGCCTGGGAACAGCCGCAGCTCCTTTCCGAGGAGGTTCGCGCGGCGTTCCGGCCGCTTCGATAGATGACCACCTCTGAACGCCAGCTGATGCCATCGCTCGGCGGGGCAACGGAGTGGCTCGGCTCTGAGCCACTCAGCCCCGCAGGGTTGCGAGGTCACGTCGTCCTAGTCGACTTTTGGACCCTGACCTGTATCAACTGGCTGCGCACGGAGCCATACGTCCGTGCCTGGTCGCAGGCCTACCGTGGCGACGGTCTCGTCGTGATCGGCGTCCATACGCCAGAGTTCTCGTTTGAGCACCAGATCGACTGGGTGCGCCAGGCGACGCACGACCGGTTGATTGAGTACCCCGTCGCCGTCGACAACGATTACGCGATCTGGAGCGCGTTCGACAACCATTACTGGCCTGCGCTGTACTTCATCGACGCGGACGGAATCATCCGAGACCACCACTTCGGCGAAGGGGACTACGAGGAATCGGAGCGCCTCATCCAGCGACTGCTCGGAATCACCCGCGAGCTCACTCCGGTGGCCGGCACCGGCGTAGAGGCCGAAGCCGACTGGAACGAGCTGCGGACGCCAGAGACATACCTCGGCTACGGCCGCGGCGAGAACCTCGCGTCTCCGGGTCGTCCGGCCTTCGAGAGAGCGCCATTCCTACGAATTTCCGCAACGCCTGGGCTTTAACCAGTGGGCCCTGGCCGGCGAGTGGACCCTCGGCCGCGAGAAGGTTGTCCTCGAGCAGCCCCGCGGGAGTATCGGCTTTCGGTTCCATGCACGCGACGCGCATCTCGTCCTATCGGCGCGAACACCAGAGCCGATTCCCTTCCGCGTGCTCGTTGACGGCAGACCACCCGGCCCCTCGCACGGAGAGGACACCGACGAGGACGGCAACGGGCTTCTCCAGCACGGCCGCCTCTATCAGCTGGTGCGCCAGCAAGGTCCAGTCCGTCAGCGTGTCCTGGAGATCAGCTTCCTGCAGCCTGGCGCCGAGGCGTACGTGTTCACGTTCGGTTAGCTTAGGAACCCGGACTGACCGGCCCGCAGGGGGCGACCGTCTCGCTGCCAGGCGGTGGCCTCACGTGGTCACTCTGCCGCGCACATCCATGGCTCAGGAGCTGGCTACCGGCTCGGGAGCGATCGCGGTAGCCCGAACCACGGCAGCACGCTGTTGTCGAAGCGGGTCATGGCGCAGATCCGGTCGCCGGCAAGGGTGAGCACGTAGAAGGCGGTCGCCTGCCGGATGCCGGCCGGGGCGCGCAGGTAGGCCCCGAACGCGGGCTGGCCGTTGGCTCGCGTCGGCACGAGGTCGAACCTGCGGCCTGCTCCGAACAGGCTGGCGCAGAAGCGGGCCACGACGTCACGGCCCTCGTATCCGAAGGGCATCGGAGGCATGGCGATGAAGACGTCGTCGGTCAGCAGTGCCACCAGCGCGTCGAGGTCGGCCGACTCCCACGCGCGGGCGAACTTGGCCACGATCGCGTCCTCGGCGGGCGAGCCGGGGGCAGGCGGCGGCTGGTGGCCGGGCGGCTCCCGGCGCTGCAGGCTAGCGCGGGCTCGTTTGAGAGCGCTGTTGACCGATTCGACGGTCACCTCCAGAATGTCGGCCACCTCGCTGGCGTGGAATCCGAGGACGTCGCGCAAGATAAGGACGGCGAGCTGGCGCTGCGGCAGCACCTGCATCGCGGTCACGAAGGCCAGCGAGATGGCTTCGGTCTGCTCGTAACGGGCATCCGGCCCGAGCGGCACATCGACGGCCCCCTCGAGCAGGGCGTCAGGAAACGGCTGCAGCCAGACGGCCTCGTCGCGGGGGGTCGGCACGGGCAGTTCGAGCTGAGAGATGTCCCACTCCCTGGCCGGGCGCCGGCTCGCTGCGCGGCGCGCGTTCAGGCACCGGTTGGTGGCGATCTTGTACAGCCAGGTGCGCAGCGACGCGCGTTCCTCAGTGAACCCGCCGATGCCTTGCCAGGCGGCCAGCATGGTCTCCTGGATGGCGTCCTCAGCGTCCTGGAAGGATCCGAGCATCCGGTAGCAGTGCACCTGCAGCTCCCGCCAGTGCGGCACGGTCAGCTCCCGGAACGCCTCGCCATCCCCGGCCCGCGCCCGTGAGAGCAGATCGGCTGTCATCATCTTGGGCGCCTTCCTTCCGCACGACCTGGTCCTTCCACCCGGTATATACACCGCTCGGGGGGCGAACTGGGCGGCTCGCCGGCGCCCAGTTTCCCAGTGCCGCGGTGTATTCACTACCGACCGCCCGGACGATCCGCCCGCCGGATCGCGCCGCAGCAGCTGGAAACGACCCTGGGAGGTTGACGATGGAATCGTCTGCATCGGCCGGGCGCGTGGCGCCCGCCGTTCTCGATCCGCGCCGCTGGCGGGCGCTTGCGCTGCTGTGCGGCGCGTTTTTCATGGTGCTCCTGGACGGCACGATCACGATCGTGGCGCTGCCCTCGATGGGGGTCGGCCTGCACTTTTCGGAGCAGGGCTTGCAATGGGTGCTGAGCGCCTACGCGCTCACCTTCGGCGGCCTGTTGCTGCTCGGAGGGCGAGCGGCTGACCTGCTCGGGCGCCGACGAGTGTTCATGGCCGGTGTCGTGTTCTTCACGGCAGCGTCGCTGCTGTGCGGGCTGGCCTGGTCGCCGGCGGCGCTACTGGCTGCCCGCGTGGTCCAGGGCGCCGGCGCTGCGATCATGACCCCGACCGCCTTGTCGATCATCTCCACGACCTTCACTGAGGGCTCGGAGCGGAACAAGGCGCTGGGGATCTGGGGCGCGCTGGGTGGCGTCGGCGCCACCACGGCGTGGCTGATCGGTGGCCCGCTCGTCGACGGCCCCGGCTGGCGGTGGATCTTCTTCATCAACGTCCCAGTCGGTCTGGCCGCGCTCGCGCTGTCGCCCGTGCTGCTGCGTGAGAGCCGGGCCGTACTGACGCGGCGAAGCTACGACCCGGCCGGGGCGCTCACCATCACCGGCGCGCTGGTCCTGCTCGTTTACGCGGTCGTCGAGGCACCGGGCGCTGGCTGGGGCGACGTACGGACAATCCTGCCGCTCGCCGGCTCGGCCGTGCTGATCGCCGCCTTCGGGCTGATCGAGTCGCGTCACCCCGTGCCGCTGCTGCCGCTGCGCATC
Source organism: uncultured Actinomycetota bacterium (assembly GCA_963834665.1). GTDB lineage: Bacteria > Actinomycetota > Actinomycetes > Streptosporangiales > Streptosporangiaceae > JAJYUU01. Next base: position 37,989 of record CAWICK010000012.1, on the reverse strand, counting down.
TTCCGCTCCCGGACGCTCGCCAGCGCGGACGCCCTGACGGTCCTTATCGGCACCGTCGCGGTCGGCATGCCTTTCGTCCTGACGCTCTACGCCCAGCAGGTGCTCCGCTACTCGGCCCTCAAGTTCGGCGTCAGCTCGGTCGTGCTCGCGGTCGGGGCCACTGCCGGAGCGATCATCGGCCAGGCCGCGGTCGGCAAGGCCGGCTTCCGCCCGGTCGCCGCGATCGGCCTGGCGCTCATGGCCGCGGGGTCGCTCGTACTCGCGCAGGTCTCCGTACATGGCAGCTACTTCCCAGACATCTTCGTCGGGCTTCTGCTGTGCGGTCTGGGGATCGGCCTGGCCTTCGTGACCGCCACGGTCGCGGCGCTCGCAGGTGTGGCCGACCGCGAGGCCGGGCTCGCCTCCGGCCTGAGCAACACCGCCTTGCAGATCGGCACGGCGCTAGGCGTGGCCATCGTTACGACCGTTGCGGTCTCCCGCTCAGAGCACTACCTGGCAGCGCAGCAACAGCGCGAGCCCGCTCGCCGCGCTGACCGAGGGCTACCAGTCCGCTTTTGTGGCCTGCGCCGTGCTGGCCGGTATCGGCCTGGCGCTGGCGCTCCTGCTCCCGGGTCGGCCGCGGAGAGCAGCGCACGAGCTGCCACAGCCGGCTCCGGCGGCCAGTGCTGCCGCAGGAGATGTGGTGACCAGATCAGGACCGAAATGAGCGAACAGTGCACCGACTCCGACCACCCACGCTGCCTGCAGCCGCGGTAGCTGATAACCAGTCAGAAGGAGAACCGAAATGGGAAAGATCATCGTGAGTGAGAACGTCTCGCTCGACGGAGTCATCCAGGACCCGGCCGGTGACGAGGGCTTCCGGGCCGGCGGCTGGGTCGGCCTGATCGGGAATAGCCCACAGCTTGCCAAGCTCGCGCTCGACGAGGCGCTGGCCGCCGGGGCCTTCCTGCTTGGCCGGCGGAGCTACGAATGGCTTGCCGCCCGGTGGCCATCCCGGAGCGGCGAATTGGCGGACAGGCTGAACAGCCTGCCCAAGTACGTCGTGTCCTCGACTCTCGAACACCCAGCCTGGAACAACTCGACGGTTCTGGGCGGCCAGGTGCTGAACGAGGTCTCGAAGCTGAAGCAGCAGATAGACGGAGACATCGTCATCGCCGGCAGCTTTCAGCTCGTACATACCCTGCTGGAGCACGACCTGGTCGACGAGCTACGGCTGAAGATCTTCCCGGTCGTACTCGGGGCCGGCAAGCGCCTCTTCGGCGAGACCAGCGACAAGAAGCCCATGCACCTGTGCGACCCCCAGGCTGTCGAGGGCGGCATCGCCTACCTCACCTACCAGCCCGTCCGAGACGCCTAGCGTGTGTACCGCGCCGAGCAGGCTGGGCGCGTCGTGGACGTCCGGTTCGCGTAGAGCGTGAAGACGCATGACCCAGCGCCACTTGGCGATGCGCCGGTCGCGGACGAATCCGAACTCTTCGAACAGGCTCTCTGGCCCGGTATGCAGGTAGGCGCCACGTTGCGGGTCACGCCCATCCACCTGCTCGGGGTAGGCCTCGACCAAGCCTCCGCCAGCATGTGCTATCGCGGCCAGCACCGCGGCAACTCCGGCCCGCGCCACGCCTTTGCGGCGGGATCCGGAGCCGGTGAACAAGCAGCCGATCCGCCAGTCAGGCAACTCGGCCAGACCCTTTTCATAGGCCTTGGGGTTCTTGATGGTCGCCACCTCGGTCGGTGGCCCGTACTGACACCAGCCCACGCAGCGACCGTCACGATAGACGAGCATCTGGTGGACAGTGCCGTTGTTCACATGAGTGAGTTTGGCTTCGCGGTTGCCCGCCGCGGTGCTGTCCTTGCTGATGCCCTCGGGATGAAAGCCGATGCACCAGCAGCCACCCCAGACACCGTTGTTCGCCTCAACCAGTGCGGCGAAGTCATCCCAGGTATCGGGCGTGAGCAGACGCGTCGTGTAATGGGTCGCAGCCGATGTCACAGTCCTACTCTCCTCCTACTCCCGCCCTGGGCTGGGCCGCGTAGCAAGCCCATGGCCTGACGATCGGTGACTGGCGTGCTCAGGTGACGTTCGATGATCCCAAACCCGCTGCCGTCGTCGGGCCAGGCGGATTCCGCGTGCACGCCGCGTGGGCCAGCGGACGGTGGCTAAGAGGCCGCGGACCAGGCTACAGACCGAAGGGCCTCGCGAATCGAGGCGCGGCCCTTCGAGCAGGTGATCTGCCTCCAGCTATCTGGCGAGCGGATCAACTTCCGGTGCACTGCTGGCTGGCGTATACCAGGCCAACCCGAAGAACGCCGTTGTCCGCGGGCATGGCGGCAAGTTTCCGGGCGGACGCGAAGAGTAACATCTGATGCAGCCCCCGTCTAAGCGGGGTGTGAGACCCAACCAGCGGAGGTGCCAGGTGGCCGAGCTCCCACCGCACCCAGAGGGAATTGTGCTGACCCACTTCATTGTCTCGGACGATGTCGAGCGCTCTCGCCGCTTCTACACCGAAGTACTCGGCGGCAGAGTGGCCTTCCCCGGAGATCCGGTCAATGTTGCGCTAGCCAACAGCTGGATCGTCATCAATGGCGGCGGAGGCCCGACCGACGACAAGCGGCGGTCATCCTGGAGACGCCGCGTGATCCCGACCGGGTCAGCAGTTTCCTCAATATACGGGTCAAAGACATCGAGGCCGTGCACGCCGAATGGAGCGCACGGGGTGCTCAGTTCCTGACGCCGCCGAAACAGCACCAGTACGAGAAGCGTTGCTACATCCGCGATCCCGACGGTCACCTGATCGAAGTGGGGCAAACCACGGACCCCGAGGGTGACTCGTCGCCGGCTCACTGGCCATCGAATCCGTCCGCCGAGCAATCCGGGTGAAGGCCGAGATCACCCCGAACGCCGCCTAGGCGCGATTGTCTTGTGGGCCGCACCACCTCCCCTTTATGCCAACACCGGTGACCGGTCCAGGACGGCCTCACCGGCTGGGTCACCCCGTAATCAGCGGCTACGCGGCGGGTCTTGCTGCCATCGCGCTCACACACGCCATTGAGAAAGCGTCCGCTGCCGGTGGAGCGAGATGCAAGAGAACAGACCCGTACCGTCCGCCCCGCCAGGCCGTGGCAGACGCCGCGGCGGGCGGGGCCGCGGGCGCGAACTGGCCGACCAGAGACACCTCGAGCGGCTATCGGCACTTCCGGATCAGGGACACGCTCTCGGCCGTACCGGGCCAGGACAGCGCGGAGACGGAAGCCATCGTGAAAGCCCTCCCGCTCGACCCGTCGACGACGCCGGACCTCACGCCGCACCCGAGCGATCCCGCGACCATGAGTACCCGAGAACGGAGACAGCCGTGACCGAGACTGAGCAGAAGGTGGCAATCATCACCGGCGGCTCGCAGGGAATAGGCGCCGGCCTCGTCGACGCGTACCGGCAGCGAGGCTGGGCGGTCGTGGCGAACTCTCTTAGCATCAAGCCGTCGAAAGACCCGGACATCCTCACGGTCCAGGGCGACGTCTCCGAGCGGGCCACTGCTGACCAGATCATGAGCCAGGCGCTCGATCGCTTCGGCCGCGTTGACACCCTGGTCAACAACGCAGGCGTCTTCGTCTCCAAGCCATTCACCGACTACACCGCTAAGGATTACGCCCTGGTCACCGGCGTCAACCTGGCCGGATTCTTCTGGCTGACCCAGCGCGCCATCGCTCAGATGCTGAACCAGCACGGCGGCCATGTCGTCAACATGAGTGCCAGCATCGCGGACCACGCGGACGCGGTGGAGCCGACTGCGCTGGCCGCACTGACCAAAGGCGGCCTGGCCGCAGTCACTAAATCGCTGGCCGTCGAGTACGCCGCACGCGGCATCCGCGTCAACGCCGTCGCGCCAGGCATCACCCAGACCCCGCTGCTGCCCGCCGAGTCCTACACGCCCGACGCGCTCGCGGGGAAACTGCCCCCGCTCGGGCGCGTGGGCCAGGTCAGTGACATCGTGGATGGCATCCTGTACCTGGAGTCAGCGCCGTACGTCACCGGAGTGATCCTGCACATCGACGGCGGCCGGACCGCGTAACCGGCGCCTGGAGCGGTGACCTGGCGTTATACGCCTCGGCGCTGTCCGGCTAGCGTATCCGGGCTCGCGGGAATTTCCCGATCTGCCCGGTGGCCTCGGCTGTCTCGCCACGCGGACGCGGAAAGAGACCGAACGCCTACGCCTAGTAACATCGGCTGCGGACCCCGTCGTCAGCGGGGTGTGAGACCCAACCAGTGGAGGTGCCAGATGGCCGAGCTCCCACCGCCCCCAGACGGAATTGTGCTGACCCACTTCATCGTCTCGGACGATGTCGAGCGGTCTCGGCGCTTCTACACCGAGGTACTCGGCGGCAGGGTGGTCTTCTCCGGCCCCGGAGGGCTGACCTATGTCGCGCTAGCCAATAGCTGGATCATCATCAATGTCGGCGGAGGCCCGACCGACGACAAGCCGACGGTCACCCTGGAGACGCCACGCGAACCCGACCGGGTCAGCAGCTTCCTCAATATCCGGGTCAAAGACATCGAGACCATATATTCCGAATGGAGCGCCCGGGGTGCTCAGTTTCTGACGCCGCCGAAGCAGCACCAGTACGAGATCCGTTGCTACATCCGCGATCCCGACGGTCACATCATCGAAGTGGGGCAAACTACGGACCCAGAGGGTGACTGGTCGCCCGCTCACTGGCCATCGAGTACGCCCGCCGGGGAGTCCGAGTGAATGCCGTGATCACCGGCGAAATCCCGCACCTCGACCGTGGCCGGTCCCCCGGACACTGAGCTCGATCCGCCGCGTGACGCTGAGGAGGTCCGGTTATGACGACCGCGATCATCGGCACTGGAGGGATCGGATCGGCCATCGCCCGCCGGCTCGCCTCCGGCGGCGAGACCATGCGGCTCTCGAGCGCCGATCATGCGTCGGCACGAACGCTGGCTGCAGAGATCTGCGGCGGCGCGGTCGTCGCCGTCGACAACCGCGACGCGTTGCACGGCGCCGATGCCGTCGTCCTGGCGCTGCGGTTTACCGCGCTGAAGGGCGTTATTGACGAGATCGCCGGCTCGCTCGCCGGCAAGGTCGTGGTCGTTCCGAGCAACCCGCTCAGCACCGACGCGCACGGTAACGTCTCACGTGTCCTGCCGGATGGGCAATCCTCTGGCGAGGTTGTGGCCGGGTGGTTGCCGGCGGGGGCCCGCCTGGCCATGGCGTTCGGAACCATGTCGGCCGATCTTTTCGAGTCCTCGAGCGACCGGTCACCGGATCCGGCGGTGCTGTTCTACGTGACCGACGACGACCGGGCTCGCGGGGAAGTCGAGCGGCTGATCCGAACGGCCGGCTTCGAGCCGGCGAAGATCGGCGGGATCGAACAGACGGGCCGACTCGAGGTGGGCGGCGACCTTCACGATCTCGTAGTCAGCCCCTCTGAAGCGCCGCACGGCAAACTCGCCGCGAAGCGCCCGGAGGACCTCCTAGGCTGAGGCCGGGACACGAACCGCCGAGATTCTCCCCGGGCAATCCTTGCGACCAAGTCCGTGAGCCGCCCGAGGCTGGCGCGGCGCCCGCGGCTTCCTGCCGCGGCCGGGGTGTGGGCATCAGCGCGGGCGGGCACGCATACTGGCAGACTCATTAGTGCCCCTGGTACAGCCAAGTCCTTGGGGCAAACCGACATGAGCACTGGCAAGTCCCGCTCGCGACGCCAGAGGAAGAGGCGTTTGATCCCGTGCGTTCCGACATCGTCCCCGGCGGCACTTTTCCCGATTATGCGCTGCCCGACCACACCGGCACCGTCCGCACGCTGAGCGAGCTCCAGGGCCGGGACCCGATGATCCTGACGCTTGCGCGCGGCAACTACTGCCCGAAGGAGCACCGGCAGCACCTGGAACTGGCGGAGCATTACCCGGAGATCGCGGTCGCTTATACCCAGGTCGCCACGATCGCTACCGACGACCATCACACGCTGCAGGAGTTCCGCGCGTCCGTCGGCGCCCAGTGGCCTTTCCTGGCCGACCCCGGGCGGATTGTCCAGAAGGATCTGGACATCCAGGAGTACACCGACCCCGAGCACGACCCGATGATCCCGCACACCCTTGTGCTCAAGCCGGGACTGGTCATCCACAGCGTCTACAACGGCTACTGGTTCTGGGGCCGCCCGTCGTTCTACGACTTGTGGCGCGACCTGCGTGCGGCCACTGCCGAGATCCGCCCGGACTGGGACCTGAGCACCCCGGGCCTTCGCGAGGCCTGGGAGGCCAAGGATTACTCGAAGTTTCACGGCTGGGACCGGCGTTCGCCTGGCTCTACGCCGACTTCTTACCAGAACTAGGCGGGCCTCTGTCGCCGCTGCCCGCGCCGGGACCGTCTCCTGGCTGCTCGGTGGTTACGACGAGTAACCGCAGCGCTGATCCTGGCTCGTGTCGCCAGCCGGCCCCGCGGGTACGCAGAGGCTCATGACCACACCGGTGTGTAAGTTGCTGGGCATTGAGCGGCCGATCGTTCAGGCACCCATGGCTGCGGTTCCCCGGCTTGCTGCGGCGGTGTCGAATGCCGGCGCGCTCGGCATGGTGACGCTGACCTGGTCCGCTGATACCGGAGCCGTCGTCCGCGAGACGGCGGCGCTGACCGCGCGGCCGTACGGCGGCAACTTCGTCCTCACCTCAGATCATCACCGTGACCTTGACCGGGCCCTCGAGGCTGGCCTGAAGATCGTCTCGTTTATGTGGGGCGATCCCAGCAGCTACATCACGGCTGTGCACGACGCCGGGGGAATCGTCCTGTGCACGGTGGGCAGCGCCGAGGAGGCACGGCGGGCAGTCGCGTCCGGCGCGGACGTGATCGTCGCGCAAGGCTGGGAAGCCGGCGGCCACGTGTGGGGCACCGTCGCGACACTGCCGCTGGTGCCCGCTGTCGTGGACGCCGTAGCGCCGGTACCGGTCATCGCAGCCGGCGGGATCGGCGATGCCCGCGGAGTCGCCGCGGTCCTCGCCCTGGGCGCCCAGGCCGCGTGGCTGGGAACGCGGTTCCTGCTGGCAGAGGAGATGCCGATTCACGAGGACTACCGGCGCCGGCTGATAGCGGCAGCCGAGACCGATCCGCAGTGGTACCCCGACCTGTACGACGTAGGGTGGCCCGACTCTCCGCACCGGGCCCTCCGCAACTCAACGGCCAGGGCGTGGGATGCCGCGGGCCGCCCCACGGACAGCCAGCGGCCGGGAATAGGCGAGGTGATCGGGCACTTCGCCTCTGGCGAGGAAATCGTCCGATACGAGCCGGCGCCGCCGATGGCCGGGACGACCGGTGACATCGAAGCGCTGTCGATGTGGGCCGGACAAAGCGTTGCCCTTGCGCGACAGCCACAGTCTGCGGCGGACATCGTGACCGAGCTCACCTCCCGCCTGTGACCCAGGGCGGAGGCCGTTGTATTCCGGTCGGGCGGCGCACTGACCGATACGGGCTTGCCCGGCCGGGCGAACCAAGCGCTGGATTGCGATTCCGTGGTTTCCGGACTTTGTTACTGCCGTTGAACTGTCCCTAGGCAGACTCGCATGCGCACCGCTCCTCGTCGGAGAGATCCGGTGGCGGCGGGTCGCCGCGCTGGACCGCTTTGCCGATGTCGGGACGGCTAGGCGAGCGGCGCGCGCGCAGGCCACGGTGGGTGGCCAGCAGCCGCCACGGTGCTGACCAGGAGCGTGCTGACCTCCCCTGCCGTTGACGGCAACCGGGTCAGCCCCGGGCATCGACTGCCACGTTGCGGTGTGCCGCCGTGCTGTCGAAATCCAGCAGCATCGCCTGGGCTTCCGGCTCGACGATCGACAGCGTGATGTCGTCCCCGGCAAAGGCGCGGATCGCCTCAGGGGACTCCCAGAACGTGTGGGCGGTCAACTCGACGATGGCGTCCTCGCCAAGGTCGCGGCGCAGCAGGTACGCGCCGGCGAACCCGGGCAGCTTGCGCAGGTGGGGCAGCAGCGTGCCGGCGAAGTAGCGACTGTAGTCCCCGGCGCCTGCGCTGGTGGCCGTCGCCGACCAGATCCTGACGGTCAGCTCACTCGTTTCGGTCATGCCAGACATCGTGGCCTGCCACGCTGTAGAAAGTAAAGGTGAACCATCTACCGTCAGGCGAAAGAAAAAATTCCGGATGATTGATCCCCGCCGGCTAGGCGTGCTGCAAGCGGTCTCCGTGCACGGCAGCGTGGCAGCCGCCGCCGGCGCGCTGCACCTGACCCCGCCGGCGGTCTCCCAGCAGCTGCTGGCCCTGGAGCGGGAGACCGGCGCCAGCCTGATCGACCGCTCCGGCAGAAAGGTTTCGCTGACCGCCGCCGGACGGCTGCTGGCGGGCCACGGCGAGCGCATCAGCGCGCAACTGCGCGAGGCCGAACGCGACCTGGCCGAGCTGACCGGCCACGCGGCAGGCCCGGTGCGGATCGCGGCCTTCCAGAGCGTCATGGCCCCGCTGATCGGCCCCGCCCTGCGCCACCTTGCCACCGCGAGCCCGGCCATCCTGCCCGTCGTAGCCGAGCGCTACGGACCTGCTGCCGTAGCCGAACTGCGCCTCGGCGACCTGGACATCGTGCTCACCGAATACGACGCCGCGGGCGCCCCGCCCGCCGAGTCGCGCCTCGGCCAGCGCCACCTGGCCTTCGACCCTTACCTCCTGGTCATCCCGCCAGACTGGCAGGTCACGCCCAGCAGCCTGCGCGACCTGGCCGGGCGGCCATGGGTGGCCGGGCCGCCCGGCACTGCCTGCGACCACGCCCTGCAGCGGCTCGCGGCCGAGGCCGGGATCGCCATTCCGGCCGGGGACGTCTGCGTGGAATTCCCCTCAGTTCTGGCCCTGGTTGCCGCCGGGCGCGGCGCGGCCATCATCCCTCAGATGACGCTCCGGCAGGCCCCAGTGACCGTCTGCGCCCTGCCTCCCCTCGGCGGACGCCACGTCGCCGCCTGGCACCAGGCCGGCCCGCACCAGCCCGCCCCGGCGACCGCCGCTGTCCTCGACGCCCTCGTCCACGCCGCGCGCGCGGCACCGCATGCACTCCTGACCATCTAGGGTCAGCGCGGCCAGCAAGCCCGAGAGAGTCATCTTCGCCGCCGTCCGGTCGCGCGGCACATGGCGGCCGGGGTTCCGGTCACTGGGGTGCCTGCGCAGGCGTGGCGGCGGGTGGCGGCTGGTCGTCGGGGTCGGTGGCGCGGAGGATGCGCTGGCCGATCTCGCGCAGTTGCCGGGACTGGGCCTTTGTCAGCGGGTCGAAGACCAGGCGGCGGACCTCCTGGACATGGCCGGGCGCGGCCTGGGTCACCTTCGCCTGGCCCTGGCCGGTCAGGGTCGCCAGCGTGTAGCGGCCGTCGGCCGGATCGGGGGTACGGCGCACCCAGCTGCGCTGCTCCAGCCGGGCGACGACCTGGGACAGGCGCGGCAGCGAGGCGCCGGCCCACATGGCGAGCGCGCTCATCCGCAGGGTGCGGCCCGGCGCCTCCGACAGCAGGGCCAGGACCTGGTACTCGAAGTGGCTGATCCCGGCGTCGCGGCGCAGCTGCGCGTCGAGCGCGGCCGGCAGCCTGGCCAGCGTCTTGACCAGCGCGCGCCAGGCCTGACTCTCCTCGGGGTCGAGCCACCGGGGCTCCTGCGGGGCGTCCATGAGAACAGGATAACTTAAACCTTGAAGCGAATCAGCTGTCCGATTACTTGCATCGTGAAGTGATTTAGAGATACCGTCAGTTAACGCTTTAAGTCATTGGAGCGCCGGGCGCACCCTGTCACCAGCGTGGTCGTCCCTGAACGAGCCCATCGGAAGGAAGCAGCCATGAGCACCACCGTCAGTCTGAATTTCGCAGCGCTGACCATCGACTCCGCCGATCCCGCCCGTCTGGCGGATTTCTGGGGGAAGGCCCTCGGGCGCCCGGTCAGCCCGGGCGCGGTCGCCGGGGACACGGCGGTCGACGTCACCGGCACCGAGAGCGGCCCCCGGCTGATTCTGCACAATCCCGCCGTGCCCGGAACGGCCAAGAACAGCGTCCATCCTGTCCTGCTCACTGACCATTACGACGCGGAGATCGAGCGGCTGACCGCCCTGGGCGCCAGGCCGCTCAACGAGATCAAGCTCCCGGCGGAGGCGCTCCCGGCCGGCATCGCAGCCGTCCGCCAGACCACGTTCGCCGACCCAGAGGGCAACGAGTTCGACCTGGTGATGTGGCAGCAGCAGCCCGAGTAGCTGCCAGGTCCGGGTACTAACCGAGGCCATCGATGATCTCGGGCCGGAGGCCACCTTCGGCGGGCGGCCCCGGCCCAAGATCATCAAACTGGCCGCAGGTCACGGTTCATGGCGCAACCTGGCCACGACGGCCGGCTGCTGCACCCTCGCCTCATCCACAAGGCCATCATGGCGCTGACCGGCCGTTACACCCCGGGTATCCCAGCAGGCACAAAGGCGCCATCGCCGACCAGACCACGGCGGCAAGAGAAAGTGTTTTAGTGTCGGCGGAGGCCATGGCGGCGATCATGCCTCGCCGGGCTAAAACCGCGCACCGGTGCCAGTCGGCGAAGCTGCCCGTATTCTCATGCTCGTGTCTGTGGGGATGGGATTTGCTGCTGTGCGCGGTCCACGCCAGGACCGGGCAAGCCTGCTTCGGGCCGAAGCTGTCGTACGCTCTGCCAGTCGCTGAACTGGTGGCTGGTGATGGTGGGGAAACGGCTGCGGCCAGCAGGCGGGCCAGGAGCCGGGCACGGTCCTGCTCCTCGGCAATGAACATGCCGACCGCAGCCGTGTGACTGCCGTCGCCGGCCTGGCGTGCCTTGGCGCGCAGGTTCGCGCCGTCGCCGGACTCGCCGAGGTGGAATCGCTGCAAACTGCGGATGACGGCAGGCTCCAGCCTGGCCCCGCCCGTCCAGTCAGGCTCGCCGCGGGCCTCTCGGTGCTGTTTCGCGGTGTGGAAATCGCTGACCCAGTGATCTGATGAGCGTCACCTGGGCGGGGCGCAGTCTCATGTTGTGCAGCGCCATCGGGAGGACGGTGCCCCGAGGTCCTCGAGATGCTCGTGGACGAGGCGGACGGTCATGGAACCCTCGCCTGCGGCCGCCGTCACCCGCATGACCGATCCGCTTCGAACATCCCCTGCTGCGAAGACCCCGGGCTGACTGGTCTCGAGCGGAAGCGGGGCGCGTCCGAGCGGCCACTTTGTGCTGTCCGCCGCTGTGAGGACGGCGCCGGTGAGGATGAATCCACCGTCGTCCAGGGCGAGCTTATCTCCGAGCCAGCTGACCTGCGGATCTGCACCAATGAAGACGAACAGGGCGCGCGCTTCCAGTATCCGGCGCCCCCCGCCCTGGTTGTCCTCGGCGACGACGCCACGCAGTTCCCCGTCGGCGACGAGCTCACGAACCTCGGTGCGGTGCAGGATCTCGACGGTGGGGTCTCGTCGGAGCTGGTCCGCCAGATAGCGTGACATGCTCTGCCTGAGGTCACCACCGCGGACGAGCAGGTACACCCTTGCCGCGTGCCTGGCCAGGTACAGTGCCGCCTGGCCGGCGGAGTTGCCGCCTCCCACGAGAACCACCGGATCACCTGTGCAGGTGCGGGCTTCGACCGGGGTGGCAGCGTAGAAGACGCTCACCCCCTCGAATTCTTCGATGCGGGGTACCGCCAGCTTGCGGTAGCGTGCGCCGGTCGCGATCAGGACTGCCAGGCCGGCGACGGAGGTGCCGTCGTCCAGGCGGACGGCGTAGCCGGCGCCGCTTTCCTCCAGCGTGATCGCCTCGGCCGGGACGATGATCCGCGCGTCGAACTTCTTGGCCTGGATCACGGCTCGTTCTGCGAGCTCTGCACCCGAGATCCCGGCCGGGAAGCCGGGGTAGTTCTCGATTCGCGGGGACGTCCCCGCCTGGCCTCCTGTAGCCACGGCTTCGAGGACGACCGTACTCAGGCCCTCTGACGCGCCGTAGACCGCTGCCGTGAGGCCGGCCGGACCGGCTCCGACGATGATGAGGTCATGCGCCATGGTGTCTGCGGTGGGCGGCCGGAGGCCGAGCGCATGAGCGAGCTCGGCGTTCGTCGGGTTTCGCATTACACGGTCCTGCCAGATGACGACTGGCGTCTCCTCCGGAGGGACGCCCAGCCGTCGCAGCAGGGCCTCGGCCGCCTTGTCCTGTTCGAGGTCGATGAACCGGTGGGGCAGGCGATTACGGGCGGCGACTTCGCGCAGCCGGCGGGTGTCGGGCAGGAAGCGGGACCCGACGATCCGGAAGCCTGCCCCGAGCTCGATCAGCAGGGAACGGCGCAGCAGGTAGGCGCGCAGGATCAGGTCCCCGAGCGTCGGATCGCGGGTGACAAGGTCGCGGAGACGCTCCACCGGCACAACCAGCACCTCGCCCGGTTCGCGTACCACCGCAGTCACGAAGACGGTCTGCCCGGTGAGCAGATTGAGCTCGCCCAGGAACCGGCCGGGGCCGTGGACGCCGATAAGCTCCTGGTCCCCGCCATAGCCCGCCACGATAGCCACCTTGCCGGCGAGGACGACGAAGAAGTCGCACCTGGGATCCCCCTCGCGAAACAGCACCTCGCCAGGCTGCGTGCCTCGCCGATAGCCCTGCGCTGCAAGAGCCTCGATCTGCGCCTCGCTCAATCGGGGAAACGCCCCGTAGAGGTCGGGTGTCTCGGCGAGCCGCTCAGGTTCCGGTGCCGTCACATTGCCCTCCTCGCTGCTCGGCGTTTCCGGCGAGGTCGTCGACCAGCTCGGCCATCCACTTTGCTCGAGCCGCCGCACTCCGAGAGGCTCCGTGCCTGCCCGGCATCGGCTCGGTAACTCTCTCCCGCTTAGATACAAATATGAACATGCCGGACGATGAACCTGTCCCTGGTGAGCGTCGCCAGCTGCGGCTCGATCCACGCGGGCACGCTGGCGTCCCGTGCTGCGTCGCCGGAGGCCTTTCCGCTCATCGCGGACGGCGATCGCGTCAGAGGAGGACACGAAGCACGGTGAAAGCCCGTTCCCATTCCCGGGTATGCACGGCCTTGAGCTCAGCGTCGAGGATCTTGAAGACCCTGGCCAGGGCGACGCTGATCCCGCCGAACAGCTCGGGCAGCCGGGCCTGGGTTTCCTCGCTGAGGGCAGCGGCCAGCGGTGGCCGCGCGGCGAGATACTCCAGAATGGGCTGCAGCTCGATGTCCTCGTCAATGCGCCTGAACTGGTGCATGCACTCCTGCAGCCCGGCGGCGACCGGCAGGTCCCGTGGCTCGATGATGTCGCGGGCGTTCGCCTTTGCCGTCGCCTGGCCGATCAGGAGCACGTCGTAGATCGCATCATTGACGAAGTCCAGGTAGCGCTTGACGTCGTCGCGGTCAACCTGGACCGCCCCGGCCGCGCGGAAGAACCGCTCAAACTTGGTAAAGCCCATCACCGGCATGACGGCCCCTCCTTCTGCCTGCTGCATCCGCTCGAACTCGAGCCGGATTGCCATGTCGCCCTCGCCGCTACCGTGCCATGGTCGGTGATCTGACCGCCATCGGCGCTGTCGGCTCGGCCCTGGCACTCAGACGTAGGCTTCGTCGACATAACACCAGCGCCAGTCCTCTCCTGGCTCGAACGACTGCACGATCGGGTGCCCGATCGCGTACGCGTGGGCGCGAGCGTGACGCAACGGCGAGGAGTCACAGCAGCCGACATGCCCGCACGTCAGGCACAGACGCAGATGCACCCAGGCCGAGCCGACGCGCAGGCACTCCTCGCAGCCCTCCGGCGTGCGCGGCGCCACCGGGCGCACCAGGATCAGGTGCGGATCGCGGACTGTCGTCACGGCTGCCCTCCGCTTCTCCAGGCAAGTACTTGCCAGGCTCCCCCGGCGGGCCGGGCCCGCACATCATCAGGGCGGCTAGTTCCGTAAGCTCTAACTGCGGGCCTGGGAGGATCCCTTAGGCCCCCTGCAGAGGCACGGGCACCTAGCTGACCGGGGGATGCTCGCTCAGCAGCCAGCATGCTGGTGATCATGGGAGGCGTGGGCGTCACGTCATGCACCTGAGCTGGCGGCCATCGCGTCGCTCCAGGCCAGGGCAGCTGGGCGTTGCGGCCCTGGCGGCGGCGCAGCGGGCACCGGAGAGCCTGACGGTCATCCGTTACCGCGCCCAGCCGACGGCGGTGACGATAGCCAGGCTGGCCAGCACGGCGATCCTGGCGTACCTGCTCGCCCTGCTGCTGCCCGTCACCTCCCGGCCGGTGCTGGCGCCGCTGACGGCGCTGCTGGTGGCGCAGGTCACGCTGTACCAGACGGTCCGCAGCGCAGTCCGCCGGGTCGTGGCCGTAGTGACCGGCGTGCTGCTGGCGGTCGCGCTGGCAGCCTGGGTGGGGTTCACCTGGTGGAGCCTGGGGCTCACCATCGTCGTCGCACTGGCGGTTGGCTACGCGCTGCATCTGGGCGATACCGTCCTCGAGGTCCCCATCAGCGCGATGCTCATCCTGTCCGTCGGCACGACCACGGCCGCGGCCACCGGGCGGATCATCGAGACGCTGGTCGGGGCGGGGGCCGGGCTGCTCGCCGGGCTTGTCTTCGCCCGGCCGAAGGTGCAGCCCGCGGCGGAGGCCTTCGACGACCTGTGCGGCAAGATGGCCGACCTGCTGATCGCAGATGGCAGCCGGCCTCCGGGACGGGTCTGTCATCGATCAGGCTCCCGGCTGGCTGGCGCGGGCCCGATCGCTGAGCGGCGAGATCCGGCGGGTAGACGACGCCCTGCGTCAGGCCGAGGAGAGCATCCGGCTCAATCCGCGCCGGGCACGGCATATCCAGGTCGGGACCGACCTGCGCAACCGACTGGAGGCCCTGGAGCATTCGGCGATCACGGTCCGGGTCCTGGCCCGTTCGCTGGCCGACAGCATCCGGCTGGCGGGCGACCAGAGCCCGATGCGTGACGAGGAAATTCGCCTCAGGCTGAGCGCCGCGATCACCGAGCTTGCCGCGGCCATGCGGGCCTACGGCCGCCTGGCCCTGGAGCATGACAGATCCGGCCGCGACCTGCTCGAGTCTGACCTGCACCGGTTTCTCGACGCTGCGCAGGAACGGCAGGACCAGCTCAGCGAGCTGCTGGGCACTGATCCGGCTACCCAGCCCGTCGGCTGGCCGCTGCGCGGGGAGCTGATCAGCCACCTGGACCGGCTCCGGACAGAGCTACGGGCCGGCAGTGCCCTCAGCGAGCACCCACCGCCGCGAAAGTGGACCAAGGCCCTGCATGCCGCGCTGCAGGCGGGCTGGCCGCCGTCCAGGCCGCTGAGGTCACGGCGCCCGCCGACGTGAGCCCGCTGGCCGGACGGCACCGGGCTGCCCGGCTGGCCCGCCCGGCGGACGCCCGTTATCTAGTCCGCGTGTCCGTGCTCGCCGCGGTTCGCGGCGCCACCCGGCCGCAGCGCACTGAGGCCCACGCCGCTCAGCAGCGAGATCACCGCGACGCCGGCCACCAGGTTGATCACGGCGGTGAAGACCTTGCTAGGCAGGCTGGCTGGCTGCGCGAAGGGTGCAGCCACCGCGATAACGTCAGCCAGCGCCATGATCCAGCCGAAAAAGCTGAGCGGACTAGGCGTGGCCAGCAGGAGGACGTGCAGCAGCCCGGTCGCGAGCAGCGTGCAGGCCGCAGCCAGCGCGGCGTAGATGACCGTTGTCGAGCTGCCGAGGTCGCCGACGCTCCTAGGAGCAAGCACCGGGATGCCCAGGACCCGCCGGGCGATGAAGACGCCCGCCACGACGACTAGGGCCGCGACTACCGCCGTGGCGACTCCGCCTGCCCAGAGCCGGCCGGTGGCCAGCGACCTGTGCTCATCGGGCTCGCGGCTGGTCAGGTCGTCGGGCACGGCCATCCGGGTACCTCCGCAGCGGCCTCAGTGCGCCGCATCATCAGGCGTGAGCCGGCGCGGAATCCTGGCCCTGCTGCCAGGTCGCCGCGGTGCTGTCGCCGCCGTGCAGGGCGCGCATGAGCTGCTGCTCGGCGTCGTGGGTCAGCGAGGTGGTCAGGACGGTACCGCCGTATGGCCGCAGTGCCTCCAGGAACTTGTCCGGCGTCGCCTTGCGGACGATGACCAGGATCGCGGACGTTCCGGGCTGCAGCATGTCCTGTACCCGCATCTTGAAGTCGTCCTTGATGCCGAGGTCCCCTGCCGCGCCGAGCGCTGCTCCCATCAGGCCGCCCGCCGCTCCCGTGAGGGGGGCGAGCGGAAACAGCAGCAGCAGGCCGATTAGCGTGCCCCAGAAGAGCCCGCTGAGAGTTCCCCAGGCGACGGCGTGGTGGGCGGGTGTCGTGACGTGCAGCTTGCCCGTATTGTCGCGGCGGATGATAGCCGCGTCGTCGAGATCGACCAGGTAGTCCTTCTCCAGCCGGACCAGTTCCTGCCAGACCTTCTGTGCCGTCTCCTCGTCCGGGTATCCGATTGCGATCAGGTCGCTCATGCCGTGTCCTCTCGCCGCATTGGTCACGTGTGCTCGTGTCACGAATGCGCCATCTACGTGCCAAGGCTCGCCGGCCGGGCCCGCCCCGCACATCGTCCGACCGTGCAGTTCTGGGTCCGGAGCCGGGGACTAGACTTTGCTGACCGCGAAGGAGCGGCTCATGAGGAGCGCGTCAGCGGCCGGATATCGCGCCTCGCGGCATCCGCCAGCAGCAGCACCACTGAACAGCGGCGACGCGAGCTGAGATCTGGTGCAACCGCTGGCCGTTACGGCTGCCGCGCTGCATTACCAGGGTGGCCGTGCGCCGCCATCCCCGAACCTCGCAAGCCCGACATAGCCGCTGACTGGGGGTGGTAGCCGTGGCCGACCGCGGTGACGTCGACCGCGACCAGCACGCAGCACTCAGAAGGCTGCTCGCCCTCTCGCTCCGGCTGACGCAGCAAGAGGACCAGGGCCGCATTCTGCAGCTGGTCGCGACCGCGGCCGAGTCGCTGGTGCCGTGCCAGACCGAGGGCATCCTGCTTGACCAGGCATGGCAGGACATCGGGCGACGTGGCCACGGGCTGCTGCCCGCCGAGGTCGCGAGCGCGGCCGGCTCCGGGCGCGGTGGGCGGATCATCCGGGCCGGTGTCCCGTGGGCGTGGGCCTACCCGATTCCGGCCAGCCACGGCCGGGCCGGATATCTCGTCGTGGGCGCCGACCAGGCGCCGGCCGAGGGCGATCAGTTCCTGCTCCGTTCCCTGGCCCAGCATGCAGGTGTCGCCCTGGCCCGCGCGCGCCTGCATGCTCGTGAGCGGGCGCAGGCGGCAGGCCTGCGCGCCGCGAACCTCGCGCTGCGGCGCAGCATGGAGATTCATGACCGGCTGACGCGGGTGGCGCTGCGGGGCGAAGGGCAGGAAGGGATCGCCAGGGCGGTCTACGAGCTCACCGAGCACGCGGCCGGCATCGAGGACTCGTTCGGCAACCTGATCGCCTGGGCAGGCCCGGGCCGTCCCGATCCTCCCGCCAGGGGTCCCGCGGAGCGCCAGGCTTGGCTGCTGCGCCAGGACACGGAGGGACACGGCCCGGTCAGGGACGGGGACCGCCTCATCTCGGTGGCGCGGCTCGCCGGGGCTCCGGTTGGCGTTCTCGTGCTTGCCGATCCGGGCCGGACCGCGGGCGAGGCTGAGCGGGTGACCATCGAGCATGCCACCACGGTGCTTGCCATGGAGTTGGCGCGCCTGCGGAGCCTGGGCGAGTCGGAGGCCAGCGCCCGCAGCGATCTTGTGCTCGACCTTGTCGGCGGCGCGGGCGGATCAGATGCCGGCAGCCGGGCGCAGGCCCTGGGCTACGACCTCGGCAGGCCGCACCGGGTCGTCGCGCTTGAGCGCCGGCCGGGCGGCGCGGACCAGATCGATGCTTTCTTCGACGCGGTCCGCACCGCGGCCAGCACCGTCCGGGTGGGCTCCCTGGTGGCCGCCAGGCTGAGTGACGTGATCGTCCTGGCGGATACGGAGGCTCCGTGGGAGCGCTTCCATGCCGGCGTCGTCGCGGAGCTGCGCGGTACGTGCTGTGCCATCGGCGTCGGCGGGCGATGCAAGGAGATCGCTGACTTCCCCAGGTCCTACCGCGAATCCCAGCTGGCCCTGCGGATTCAGAACGCGGTAGGCGGGACCGAGCAGGTCACGCTCTTCGACGATCTGGGCGTGTACCAGGTACTCGGCACCAGACAGCCTCCTCGATGGAATCCTTCGTGCGGGACTGGCTCGGTGCCCTGCTGGACTATGACGCCGTCCATGGTGCCCGGCTGGTCACGACACTGAGCGAGTACCTGGACTCCGGTGGCAGCTACAGCGCGTCGGCCGTAGCCCTGTCGGTGCACCCGAGCACGCTGAAATACCGCCTCCGGCGCATTCGGGAAGTGTCCGGCTTGGACCTCAGCATCGCGGATACCCGGTTCAATTTGCAGCTTGCTACTCGGGCCTGGCGGACGCTGCAGGCGCTCCGGCAGTCCTGACCTGGGCTGTTGCCGTCGCTGTCCGGCCAGGACAAGCGGGTTTTGCCCGCGAGGGACGGTGCGGCCTGCGATGGGAATCGCCAATGCTAGGGGCAGGCGCTTCACGGAACGGGGTGAACTGTGATGAGCGTGGACCTAGACACGCACGTGTATGTCCGTGATCTGGAAGAACACCTCAGCCTGATCTTGTTCGGGACCGGGCCGCGCGTCTGACCCGCAGGCGGCTGTGCTGCTCGTTCGCGGCGCGCTGGCCGATGGCGATCACTCCCGGGCTGAGTGGCTTGCCGAGTCGACGCAGCGGCTGGCCGAGGCCACGCCGGACGACCCCGACGTGGCTGCGGCAGCCGCGCATGCCCATGGCCTGGTGGAGCGAGACTCAGCCTCGCTTGAGCAGGCTGCCGGTAGGTACTCGGCTCCGCTGGCCCGCGCCAGGGCGACCGAGGATGCCGGCCTGGCCTGCGCCGCGCAGGGCGATCAGGATCAGGCCGATGGCCTGGCTGCGGCAGGCCTATGAGCTGTATCAGCAGCTAGGCGCCGTCGAGGGGATGGCCCGCGTCCGGGCCGAGCTGCGCGCGGCCGGAGTCACGCTGCACCACTGGAAGCGCGCCGCCAGGCCAGCTTTCGGCTGGGCAAGCCTGACCGAGACGGAGTGGCGCGTCGCCGATCTGGTGGCCCAGGGCCTCAGCAACCGGGAGGTAGCAGGCAAGGTGTTCCTGAGCACGCACACGGTGGCATTTCATCTTCGCCACATCTACTGGAAGCTCAATGTCAGCTCCAGGGTGCAGCTAGCCCGGCTGGCCGCCGATCAGGCCGTGCGAGAGTCGGCAATAGCGCAGAGAGGCTGCCTGGCTAGTCGCCGACCGCCGCCCCGAACTGGGCGGCGTCGGCGTAGTCGCACGTGCCGTGGGCCTGGAACTGGCGCGCTGCCCGGACTACCTCGGCGCCCAGCTCGCGCAGCTGGGCGGCGATCATGTCGTCGGCGAGGCGGCCGTCGGGATCGAAGGTCTGCCATGACTGCGCGACCGGCTGGACCAGCGGAACGCTCCAGCCGCGCAGGGCACGGACGACGAATTCCATCGAGTTGACCGCCTGCAGTCCCTGCACGCCGCCGGCTGTCGCCACAAGTCCGACTGGCTTGTTCGTAAGGTACGGCGGATCGCGCTCCGCGAGCAGGATCAGCCAGTCCAGGGCGTTCTTGAAAGAGCCGCTGACCGAGCCATGGTAGGTAGGCGTGCTCCATATCAGCGCGTCACTGTCGTGGACGGTGTCAGCGAGCTCGCGGGCCCCGGCCGGCACCGCCCGTTCCGGCGTATACATCGGCAGGTCCAGGTCACGCACCCAGATCAGGCTGGGTTCGGCATTTGCCGCCTGCGCGCCGTCCAGCGCTGTCTGCAGCGCAGTACGGCTGGTAGACCCAGTGCGCAGCGAACCGCCCAGACCGACCACTCGGACAGATCTTGGCATGATCCCTCCCTCGACGACGCCTGCACCCACCCTGGCCGCGATTCTGGCCCGGCACCTCACCTGCCGGCTAGTCTCCGCACGCGCGATGCAGCCCCGCAGGGGGAGGATTCCGGGTCCGGTATCCGCCACCCGAGCCGCCCGCGAGCCGGCCGCGGGTCCGGTCACACCAGGACTAGCCGGTCTGAGGATGTGAGCGCCTGCCCGCCGCGGGAGTGTATGGCAGTAGGAACAAAGCACCTGACAACTCGGCAGTGCAGGAGGACAAGCCATGGCCATGTTCCCTGCCCGACGTACCGGGCGGACTCTCACCCTCACCGACCC
The DNA here is from genome assembly GCA_963834665.1 of uncultured Actinomycetota bacterium. Taxonomy (GTDB): domain Bacteria; phylum Actinomycetota; class Actinomycetes; order Streptosporangiales; family Streptosporangiaceae; genus JAJYUU01. The sequence continues at coordinate 17,774 of CAWICK010000012.1, read as the reverse complement.
GTCCAGGGAGTTCGAGGACATCTACGAGCGGATGGGCCAGCTGATGAACGTGGCGTCCGGGGATCTCGCCGCAGTGCCGGCCGACATGCCCTGGTCGCCCGCCGCTGACCTGACCGAGACCGATGACGCCTACGTCGTCCACGTGGAGCTGCCGGGAGTGCACAAGGACCAGCTGAAGGTGCAGCTGATGGACCGGGAGCTGGAGATCACCGGCGAGATCAAGGAGCCCGCCAGCGGCCGGCGTCACCGCAGCTCACGCCGGGCCGGCCGGTTCGAGTACCGCACCATCTTCCCCGGCGACATCAAGGCCACCGAGGTGCGCGCGGAGCTTGCCGACGGCATCCTGACCGTCGCGGTGCCGAAGTCGGAGGCAGCCAGGCCCAGCCGGATCGATGTAACCGACCGGCCGGAGACCAACGGGTGAGCCATCGGAGCCGCCCAGGAGGCGCTCAGGAGGTTAGAAATGGCAATGGCAGTCGGCATCGATCTCGGGACCACCAACTCAGTCATCGCGGCAACGGAGGCCGGGAAGCCGACGGTCATCCCCAACGCGGAGGGATCGCGGACGACGCCGTCGGTGGTGGCGTTCACGCCGCAGGGCGAGCGGCTGGTCGGTCAGCTCGCCAGGCGCCAGGCGATCCTGAACCCTAAGGGAACGATCTACTCCGCCAAGCGCTTCATCGGGCGGCGATACAGCGAGGTCCAGAGCGAGCTGAACGCTGTCTCCTACGACGTCGTACCCGGACCTGACGACGCGGCGCGGTTCAAGATCGGTGACAAGCTGTACGCGCCGGAGGAGATCTCCGCCCTCGTGCTGCGCAAGCTCGCCGAGGACGCGTCGAAGTTCCTCGGGGAGAAGGTCACCGAAGCGGTCATCACGGTGCCCGCCTACTTCAACGACGCCCAGCGCCAGGCAACCAAGGACGCGGGCAAGATCGCCGGGCTTGAGGTGCTGCGGATCATCAACGAGCCCACGGCCGCCGCCCTCGCCTACGGACTGGACAAGAAGAGCAACGAGACGGTCCTCGTCTTCGACCTCGGCGGCGGGACCTTCGACGTCAGCATCCTCGACATCGGGGACGGAGTGGTCGAGGTCCGCGCGACTGCCGGTGACACCCACCTCGGCGGGGACGACTTCGACCGGCGGGTCGTCGACTACCTGGCCGACGAGTTCCAGCGGGACAACGGAATCGACCTGCGGGCAGACCCGCAGGCGCTGCAGCGGCTCTTTGAGGCGGCTGAGAAGGCGAAGGTGGAGCTGTCCTCGGTCACCCAGACAACGGTCAGCCTGCCGTTCATCACCGCTGACGCATCCGGGCCCAAGCACCTCAACACCACCGTGATGCGCTCGACATTCGAGCAGATCACCGCGGACCTGGTCGAGCGCACGACGGACCCGGTCAGGCAGGCCCTGGCGGACGCCAAGCTGACCGACAGTGACATCGATGAGGTCATCCTGGTCGGCGGGGCTACCCGCATACCGGCGGTGCAGAGCCTGGTGCGGCGGCTGACCGGCGGCAAGGACCCGAACATGACGGTCAACCCGGACGAGGTTGTCGCGCTGGGCGCGGCCGTGCAGGCTGCCGTGCTGAAGGGCGAGGTCAAGGACGTCCTGCTGCTCGACGTCACGCCGCTCTCGCTAGGCATCGAGACCCTCGGCGGCGTGATGACCAAGGTGATCGAGCGCAACACCACGATCCCGGCCAGGCGCACGGAGATATTCAGCACCGCTGAGGATAACCAGTCAGCGGTGGACGTGGTGGTGCTGCAGGGTGAGCGGGAGCGCGCGGCCGATAACCGGGTGCTTGGCCGGTTCCGGCTGGAGAACATCCGGCCTGCCCCGCGGGGCACCCCGCAGGTTGAGGTCACATTCGACATCGATGCCAACGGGATCCTGAATGTCTCGGCCAGGGACAAGGACACCGGGGCTGAGCAGCGGATCACGATCAGCGAGAGTTCCAACCTGGACCAGGCCGAAGTCGAGCGGATGATCAAGGACGCCGAGCAGCACCGAGACGAAGACAAGCGCCTGCGTGAGCTGACCGATGCGCGCAACGAGCTGGACACTGTCGCGCACCGGGTGGAGAGCCTGCTGGCCGAGCGCGGTGATGCGGTGCCCGTGCACGAGAAGGCACGGGCCGAGAACCTGGCCGCGGACGCGCGGCAGGCCATGAAGGAGGACACGCCGCTCGACCGGATCCGGACCCTCACAGCCGAGCTGCAGCAGGTGTACCAGAGCCTCGCCGCGGCAGGCCAAGGCCCGCAGCCCGGGCAGGAGGCGCCCGCCGCTGCCCGGCGAGGATGACGTGATCGATGCCGAGTTCACCACCGGTGAGTGACCGATGAGTGAGCGTGCCGGAAGCCCAGAGTCCGGGCCGGACCGCCAGCCCTCTCCCCCGCCTGCCCGGCCGCCGCGACGCTCCGCGGCCGGGCCCGGGCCCGGCCACAGCGAAAACAGCCATGGCGAGACCGGATCGCGTCGCCCTGCTGAACCGGGCGGGACCGCCGATCACCCGGCGAGCACAGATCAGGCGGCGAGCACCGGCGAGCTGGAGGCGCGGATAGCCGAGCTGCAAGACCTGCGCCTGCGCGCGCTGGCCGACCTGGACAACCTGCGCAAGCAGTGCGCCAGCCAGGTCAGCTCAGGCCAGGGCGGAGACTCAGGCGGCAGGTGGCCGCGCAGTGGCTGCCGGTCGTCGACAACCTCGAGCGGGCACTGGCGCACGCGCAAGCCGATCCCGGCTCCATCATCGAGGGGATCGGGGCAGTCAGGGACCAGGCCATGAGCGTTCTGGCCCAGCTAGGTTTCCCCCGCCGTGACGATCTCGGGGCACCGTTCGATCCGGCGCGGCACGAGGCCGTCGCGTCGCGCCCGGACCCGGCCGCGCCAGAAGGCTCGGTCGTCGAGGTCGTCCGGCCTGCCTACGGAGAGCCTGACCGCCAGCTGCGGCCCGCCCAGGTAGTCGTCGCCAAGGCGGACTGATGCCCGCGGACCGGGACTTCTACCAGATCCTGGGGGTGCCGAGGACCGCCAGCCAGGATGAGATCCAGCGGGCCTACCGCAAGCTCGCGCGCGCCAATCACCCGGACGTCAACAAGGACCCGGCGGCCGAGGAGCGGTTCAAGGACATCTCCGAGGCCTACGACGTCCTGTCCGATCCGCAGACCCGGCGCCGCTATGACGCGTTCGGGCCCGACTTCCGGCAGGTTCCGGAGGACGTCGACCCTGAGACGTGGCGCCGTGCCCGGGCTGGAGCGCGGGCCGGCGCTGGCGCCGGGCGAGCGGGCCGCGGTCGGCGGTAGCAGGTTCAGCTATGGCGCTGGCGGCGACATCGACGTTGATGATCTGCTGGGCGGGCTGTTCGGCGGCCGGGCCGGCCGTGGCTGGGGTCCAGTCCCCGGCGCCGACCAGGAAGCCGAGATCGAGCTGAGCATTGAGGACGCGTACCGCGGCGCCCGCAGGTCCATCTCGCTGGCTGGCCCGGACGGAGCACGGACTCTGGACGTGACGATCCCGCCCGGCGTCACCGACGGCCAGCGGATCCGGCTGGCCGGCCAGGGCGGCCGCGGCGGCGACGGAGCCCGCGCTGGCGACCTGTACCTGGTCGTCCGGATCGCGCCGCACCGGACGTACCGGCTGGAAGGCCGCGATCTTTACGTCGAGCTGCGGCTCGCGCCCTGGGAGGCCGCCCTGGGCACGTCGGTTGCCGTGCCGACGCCCGGCGGGGAGGCCAAGGTGACGGTGCCGGAGGGCACATCGAGCGGCCGGCGGCTCCGGCTGCGCGGCCGCGGCGTGCCCAACCCGAGGGGCAAGCCGGGTGACCTGTTCGCCGAGGCCAAGATCATGGTGCCGCCCAGGCCGTCCAACGCGGAACGGGAGCTATTCGAGCAGCTGGCCGCCGCCTCCGACTTCGACCCGAGGAGACGCCAGTGAGCCACGCCATGGTCCGCGCCGACCCGGCTCGACCTGGACACGTTCGCCGCGGCCGCCGGACTGCACCCGGAAATGATCCGCAGGCTCGTAGCCCTCGGCATCCTCGACGCGACCCGAGACTCCTCGGGCCGACTGTGGTTCGCCCGCAGGCAGCTCGCCGTGGTCGCCAGGTTCCAGCGGCTGCGCGCCGGGCTCGGCCTCAACTACGCGGCCGTCGGACTCGTGCTCGACCTGCTCGACCGGATTGCGACGCTTGAGGCGGCCCTGCGGGGTCCCCGACGGCCAGGAGGACAATGATGGACCCGAACCGGCTGACCCAGAAGTCACAGGAAGCCCTGCATGACGCGCAGACCAAGGCGCTGCGTTTCGGGCACACCGAGGTCGACAGCGAGCATCTGCTGCTGGCGCTGCTCGATCAGGCCGAAGGCATCGTGCCGCCCCTGCTTGCCCAGGCCGGCGCCGACCCCGGCCAGCTGCACAAGGCCCTGGACGCCGAGCTTGAGCGGCGGCCGCGGGTCAGCGGCCCCGGCGTCGCCCCCGGTCAGATCACCGTCACGCAACAGCTCTCCCGGCTCCTCGACGATGCCGAGCAGGAAGCCGGCCGGCTCAAGGACGAGTACGTCTCCGTCGAGCATCTGGTCCTGGCGCTGCTAGCGGAGGGCCCGGCGACCGGCGCAGGCCGGCTGCTGCACGAGGAAGGCGTGACCAGGGCAGCGTTCCTGCAGGCCCTGTCGCGGATCCGGGGTAATCAGCGGGTCACCTCGGCGATGCCTGAGGTCGCCTACGAGGCACTCGCGAAATACGGCCAGGACCTTGTGAAAGAGGCCGCGAGCGGCCGTCTCGACCCGGTTATCGGCCGGGACACCGAGATACGCAGGGTGATCCAGATCCTGTCCCGGAAGACCAAGAACAACCCGGTGCTGATCGGTGATCCGGGCGTCGGCAAGACCGCGATCGTCGAGGGCCTGGCCCAGCGGATCACCCGCGGGGACGTTCCCGAAGGCCTGCGGGACAAGACGATATTCAGCCTCGACATGGGTTCCCTGGTGGCAGGAGCCAAGTACCGCGGAGAGTTCGAGGAACGGCTCAAGGCAGTCCTCAGTGAGGTCAGGGCAGCGTCGGGGGGCATCCTGCTGTTCGTCGATGAGTTGCACACCGTGGTCGGCGCGGGCGCGGCCGAGGGCTCGATGGACGCGGGGAACATGCTCAAGCCGATGCTGGCCAGGGGCGAGCTGCACATGATCGGCGCGACCACCCTCGATGAGTACCGAAAGCACATAGAGAAGGACGCGGCCCTCGAGCGCCGCTTCCAGCCCATCATGGTCGATGAGCCGTCGGTCGAGGATGCGGTGTCGATCCTGCGCGGCCTCCGCGAGCGGCTGGAGGTCTTTCACGGCGTGAAGATCGCCGACAGCGCGCTGGTGGCGGCCGTGACGATGAGCCATCGTTACATATCTGACCGGTTCCTCCCGGACAAGGCGATCGACCTGGTGGATGAGGCATGCGCGGTGATCCGCACCGAGATCGACTCGATGCCGGCCGAGCTCGACGAGCTCACCCGCCGCGTCATGCGGCTGGAGATCGAGGAGGCGGCCCTCGCCAAGGAAGATGACCAGGCGAGCCTGGCGCGGCTGGGCGACCTGCGCAGGGAGCTCGCCGACCTGCGCGCGGAGGCCGACGCGCTGCGAGCACAGTGGGAGGCCGAGCGGCAGGCGCTGCGGCGGGTGCAGGCGCTGCGCGAGGAGATGGAACGGGTACGGCAGGAGGCCGAGCAGGCCGAACGCGGCTACGACCTGAACAAGGCCGCCGAGCTGAGGCTCGGCAAGCTGCCCGAACTGCAGCGCCGGCTCGAGGCAGAGGAAGAGGGCCTGTCCGGCCGGCAGGGCGGCCAGCGGCTGCTGCGCGAAGTCGTCACCGATGACGAGATCGCCGCGATCGTCGCCCGGTGGACGGGGATCCCGGTTAGCCGCCTGCGCGAGGGTGAACGCGACAAACTGCTGCGCCTTGACCAGATCCTGCACGAACGGGTCGTCGGCCAGGACGACGCGGTCCAGCTCGTCACCGACGCCATCATCCGGGCGCGGTCCGGGATCCACGATCCGCGCAAGCCGATCGGCTCCTTCCTCTTCCTCGGCCCCACCGGGGTGGGGAAGACAGAGCTCGCCAAGTCGCTGGCCGCTGCCCTGTTCGACACCCAGGACAGCATGGTCCGGATCGACATGAGCGAGTACCAGGAGCGGCACACCGCGAGCCGGATGATCGGCGCGCCGCCCGGATACGTCGGCTACGAGGAAGGCGGCCAGCTGACCGAGGCGGTCCGGCGCAAGCCGTATTCAGTGGTGCTGTTCGACGAGGTCGAGAAGGCTCACCCAGATGTGTTCAACACCCTGCTGCAGGTGCTGGACGACGGCCGGCTGACCGACGGGCAGGGACGTACCGTCGACTTCCGCAATACGGTCATCATCATGACGTCCAACATCGGCTCGGAGTACCTGGTCGAGGACGCAACGGCGGATGGCGAGATCAAGCCTGACGCCCGCGAGCGCGTCATGGCGGCGATGCGGGCCCATTTCCGGCCCGAGTTCCTTAACCGCCTGGACGACATCGTGCTGTTCAAGCCGCTCACCGAAGCTGAGATCGAGCAGATCGTGGACCTGATGCTGCAGGACCTGCGGGCCAGGCTCGGCGAGCGCCAGATGACACTGGAGGTCACCGCGGAAGCCACGCGCCACATCGCCAGGCAGGGCTTCGACCCCATCTACGGCGCGCGGCCGCTGCGCCGGTTCATCGCCAGGGAGGTCGAGACCAGGATCGGACGCGCGCTGCTGGCAGGCGATGCCCGCGACGGTGCCGTCATCCAGGTCGACCAAGCCGACGCGGAGCTGACCGTCAGCTACCGCAACCGTGCGTGATCCCAGGGCTGACCCATGGCAATAGCTGAACTAGCCGGATGCCTCAACTGCGCGCGACCGGGTCCCGGCGGCGGCCACAGGGACACCGCGCTGCGGCAACTATCATCAGCCGCTGCCATGGATCGTCGACGCAGGCGAGACACCTTCGCCGAGGGCCTCGCCTCAGCGACCGCCTACGCCGTCTCCGCCGCGCCGCCGCCAGGCGAGAGAGCAGCAGATAGAAAGCCGTCGTGCCGCCGCGGCCCAGCCCATACGACGCCTAACCTGGTTGACCAGTCAGGCGGCCAGTCAGTCTGGTTCGGGCGCCAGACCTGGCCTGCGCTTCCTGAGGTCATGCCGGAGTCGGATTGGACCGGCCGACGGACCATGGACAGCGGATTGGCGATGTCCTCCAGCGACTTGCCCTCCGCCGCGATGCCTAGGAAGATCTCGACGATGCCGCCGAGGACCATCGCGCCCGCGCCGATCAGATAGCCGATGAACAGGTTAGTGGTCTTGGTGCCGTTCGCGATCAGATGGCCGTACAGGACTGGCCCTAGTGCGCCGAAGCATTGCGCGATGGCGAAGAATACGGCGATCGCCTGCGCGCGCACCTCGAGCGGGAACACCTCGCTCACGGTCAGGTACCCGGAGCTGGCACCCGCAGAGGCGAAGAAGAAGATCACGCACCACGCGATGGTTTGGGTCGTGGCGGTGAGCAAGTGCTGATCGAACAGAGCAGCAGTAACCGCGAGCATCGCGCCTGATCCGATGTAGGTCGCGGCGATCATCGGCTTCCGGCCGATGGTATCGAAGAACCGCCCGAGAGTGAGCGGGCCGAGCAGGTTCCCGACCGCAAACAAGATCAGATACAGCGGCGCGTTGGCGGCGCTCACATGGTAAAACTTCGTCAGCACCAGGGTGTAGGTGAAGAAGATCGCGTTGTAAAGGAACGACTGAGTGATCATCAGAGTGGCGCCGAGAACCGACCTGCGCCAGTACCTCCTGAACAGAACGTAGGCCAGCGTCAAATAGCTGGCCCGCTCGGTCGGCTTGACCTCGATCGCCTTGCTAGGGTCCACCGGGTCTAGCTGCTGACCGGCGGCCTCGGCTTCCGTCTCAATGCGGCGAATCGCTTCCTCTGCTTCTGCGGCCCTGCCGTGCATGAGCAGCCATCGCGGGCTCTCCGGGAGGTTCCTCCTGACAAAGATGATGACGACGGCCAGCACGGGACCCAGCAGGAAGCCCACCCGCCAACCGAGGCCTGGGGCAAGCTCGTTGAGCAGGAGGGACGTCACGAGAGTGCCGATGATCGCTCCGGCCCAGTAGGTTCCGTTGACCGCGATGTCCACCCTGCCCCGGTACCGGGCGGGGATCAGCTCGTCGATCGCCGAGTTGATGGCCGCGTACTCACCGCCGATGCCCGTCCCGGCGACAAACCGGGTCAGGTACATGAAGGCCAGCCACCCCGTCGTGTGGCCAGCGGTGGCCGCAGTGAGGGCACTGCCGACGAGGTAGACGCCCAGCGTCACCATGAAGAGCTTCTTGCGGCCTAGCCGGTCCGACAGCCGACCGAATCCGAGGGCACCGACGACCTCGCCGGCGAGATAGACCGTCGCGATGGCGCCGACTGCGGTTGACGACAGGCCGAGGGTCGATTTGGAGGTCAGGTCGCCCGCGATTGAGCTGGCGATCGTGATCTCCAGGCCGTCCAGGATCCAGGCGACCCCGAGGGCGACGACCATCCGGGTATGGAACGGTGTCCACCGTAGGCGATCCACCCTCGCCGGGATGACGCTGCGGATCGCGCCGCCCGCGGTACGAGCTGTGCTTGACATGGCCCAGGGCCCCCTCTGGCCTGCGTATCTACGGTCATCGCTCTGATCACGTCGCACACCGTCAGAACGGGTACCCTGCCCGGATCGGCATGCGCACGCCGTGCTGGCCCCCGAGGTCTCTCGCATCCGATACTCAGCGTTCCCGCGGCGCAGCGGCCCACACCACCTGGCACCGGTGCCGGGCAGTTCTCATGCAGGTTCTGAGCTGCTTCGCCTGTGTCGATGACCGGCTGGTCGAGGCTGTCGGCTCCCGCTGCCACAGTCCGGATGCTTGGTGTTGCCGAATCACCCGCAGGCACGCGGGCTGCAGTCTTCCGAGCGCCTCGGTCGCCGCCGCATGCTCGAGCCCGTGGCGAGGCCATCATCGACGGTGATCGCGACCTTGCCGGCTATCTCCGGGGAAGGCCGACCCTCGCGGTAGGCCTGCTCGCGGCGGAGAAGGTCACCATGCCGCCGATGACCGGCCCGGCTCCGAGCGCGAACCCCGGCCGTCGCGGCCCACCCGCCTATTGCGCGGCTCCTGGCCTGGGCCTCCCAGGTACAAAGGTGGCGAAGCATCGACAGGGTGCCGGACTCGCCCGCGGCCACATCCAGACCCGCACCGCCCGGCCGGCTATGAGTACCTGGACGTTGGGGCGAGCGCGCACGGGAGCGAGCATCCGCAGAAGGTATCGGCGAAGGTGACCGTTCCGCTGCTGAGGGAAGCCAGCCAGCACGGCCACCACCCCGGCACGTGCCACCACGCTAGGCGCGCTGGCGCAGCACACACTGGCCAGACACGGCGTTCACGGCCCGGCAGCGCAGAGGTCTCCCGGAGCCCCCTTCGCCGGCTGCGGGCTCGCACCGGCGTGCCATGCGGTTACGTCTTCTTGCGTGCTTCAGCTTCAAGGCTGACCATTCGGGGGATGTCGTTGCAGGCGGCTGGGGTGCAGACTCTTCAAGTACCGGAACGAACGGCTACAGCAAATCGGTGCGCACCTCGGGCGCAGGACGAAAAGCCTGGCGCCTGGCCGGATGGTGATCCGAGGGCTGACGGTGCGCCCAGCGAAGTCGTGGTGAAAGCCCGGGCGCATAGAGGGTGTCCGCAGTGTGCAGCCACCCGAAGCTAACGCCCTAGGACGCTCGGCGGGGAGGCGATGAACTTGACAGTTGTCGTGGGGGTGGATAGCTCTGCGCGTTCCAAGGCAGCCCTGCGGCTAGCCGCTCAGGAGGCTAGGTGGCGGCAATCTCCCCTCGTCGCCGTGACAGCCTATGAGCCGCCACTCGCCCCAGTCGGCGGCTATCCGGCTGCCGCCAAGCACACCCCAGCGGAGGAAAGGGCCAATGCCGAGGCAGCCCTTCGGGCCACCGTAGATGATGAACTAGGTGACCAAGCGAAACAGGCTGATCTGCGCATCTCCGAGGGAATTGCCGGGCGCGTAATCGTCGAGGCGGCCCGCCAGACGCATGCCCAGCTTGTTGTGCTCGCTGCTCGACCAGGCAAGCCCACGGTGCCCGGAACGGTCAGCCACTACGTCCTCCTCAAGGCCCGGTGCCCTGTCACAATCGTGCCGAGCCAGGACACAGCCGACAAGGCCAGCAACGAATCGTGACCTTCGGGGCCGACAGCCGACCGAGTCTGGGACGCATGGCGGCCGCGACGCCGGCGGCAGCCCGCCCGGTGAGTTATTCTCCGGTACGGGCCACCCTTTCTCCGGTACGGGCCACCTTTCTCCGGTATGGGCCACCCTCAGGCGCATTCGGCAGTGCGGCCGTCAGTCTTGGGCAAGCCACGGCTCCTGCCAGCGCGGATGGCCGCGAACCAGGGAATCCGCCGCTGCCGGTCCCCAGGACAGGCGCTCGTAGGAGCGGGCTTCCGGCGGTTCGTCGAGCAGGGGCTGCACTATGCGCCACGTCTCCTCAACGCTGTCCTGCCGGGCGAAAAGCTGATGATCGCCGGTGATCGCCGCGTGCAGCAGGCGCTCGTAGGGCTCCATCGGTTCGCCTAGGTCGCGGACGAATGACGAGTCCAGGTGAACCGCATGCCATGACTCGCGGGTAAGGGCCGCGAGGTGCAGCCGCATGCCGGGCGAAGGATCGATGCGCAAGACGATCTGATTGGAATCCGCCCGACCCGACGTCGGCAGGAACGCCAGCCGCGGGGTGCGACGAAGCAGCAGTCGTGCCTCGGTAGCGCGATGCGGCATGGCCTTACCGGCCCGCAGGAATACGGGCACCTCCGCCCATCGCCACTTATCGATCTCCAGCCGCAGCGCGACGAACGTCTCGGTAGCAGCATCCGGTGCGACGCCCGGAGTCTCGGCATACCCCTCCTGCTGGCCCCGCACGTAATGCCGCGGGTTCGCGGCCGGCATCGCGCGGAGCACCTCCGCCTTCTTGTCCTGCAGGTCATCCGCACTGCCGCCGGCCGGTGGGTCAATGGCAAGCGCAAGCACCTGCAGCAGGCGATTCTGCACGACGTCCCGGAGCGCGCCGATGGCGTCGTAGAACCTGCCGCGGCCCTCCACGCCGAAGTCCTCGGCCATCGTGATCTGCACGCACCAGACGCTCTTGCGATCCCACAGTTCTGCAAGCGCGAAATTGGCAAAGCGCAGGTACTCCATGCCGATGACCGGCTCCTTGCCGAGGAAATGGTCGACGCGCAGGATCTGATCCCTCTAGCGGATTCCCGTTGGGCCGACGGCTTATCCCAGAATGAAGTCGTATTCGTCGACGTCAACGAACGCGTAGGTCTGCGACAGGACATGCAGCCTTCGCTCATCGAGCGCGAAGCCCAGGTCGGCCTTCCCTTCCGGTGGCTGGAACTCGCGCACAATCTCCAGGCGCGCGACCGGCGCCGACAGTTCTATGCTCTGCCCCCGGATCCGGCGCATTCCGCCGTTCAGATGTGCGGCGTTTGCGTGGGTGGGCAATCCAGAAAGGGTACTGGCCGAAAGCCATGAAATGACCCTCGCATTCTGCGTTTCCGCAGGCAGAGGGCCTACTCACCGGTCGTTTTGCTGGTGGTGGTCAGGGGCGGGGTCGAACCGCCGACCTTCCGCTTTTCAGGATTAGGGATCCACGTCCAGGGCTGACCAAGGTGGTTTCTTGTCGCTGGTCTGTGACCAGCGGTGCATGACGACCGACTTCGGTGTACGTGGATGAATGAGACTAGAAATGAGACTGCAGATCACCGGCAGCTCGGCACTCGCAAGCCCTTTCAGTCACGGATCTGGCACGGGCACCAACCTGTTGAGGGCACCCGCGGCCTTGACCTGTTCGAAACTTGACATCTCAATAGTGGTCTCTTCGCGAATCTGACCGGCGGCGGCGGGCCGCGTGCGCGGTATAAGTCGCGAGTGGTCAAGTTTCAACTTGGAGTCGCTCGTTTAGTTATCTGCCCGGCGGGAATCCGGGATCGTCCATTTCCATCTTGGGTCCTCGCCGGCCGCGATGCTCTGCCACCGCCGCAGGGCAATCTTCGTGAAGCCCGGGTGCGTGAGTATCCAGAAGCGCCTGGACGCAACAGCCTCGGCAACAAGGTCCGCCACCGCCGCCGGGGCCATCCCCATCTTCGACAGCTCGCCGAACATGGGGTTCAACGGCCGCGTAGGAAGCGGCCGCCGGCGGAGTTTGTCCCAATGATGCAGGCCAGTTGCGGTCGGCGTCGAGAAGCCGGGTTGTGACAATGCCGGGGCACAGGACGCTGACGGCGACGTCGATCCTCATGGTGCTCACCGCTTTGTATAGGTCCTCGGAGATGGCGACAACAGCGTGCTTGGCGGCGTCATAAGGCGCCGAGGCGCCAGGGATCAGGCCGGCCATGCTGGCGGTGTTGACGATATGGCCCTCACCCTGCTGCGCGAGGATGGGGAGGAAAGCCCGGATTCCGTGGATCACGCCCCACAGGTTCACGCCCATGACCCACTGCCAGGAGGTAACGGGCCCGAACCACGGGTCGGCCATGCTCTCGACGCCGGCGTTATTGCACACGACGTGGATCGACCCGAAGCGCTCAACGGCCGCTGCCGCCAGGGCGCGGACCGCGCCTTCGTCGCTGACGTCCGTGCGGACTGCGAGCGACTTCACCCCGAACCTCTCGACCGATTCCGCGGCCGCCCCGAGCGCCGTTTCCTCTATATCCGCCAGCACCACATCGAGCCCACTGCGGGCGAAGCGCTGCGCGAGAGCTAAGCCGATTCCGCTTGCCGCGCCCGTGACCACCGCGACTTTGCCAGCTTTGAGTTCCATCTGACCACCGCCTGCCCTCTTCCACGCGTTCCATACCGCTGGGTCAGTGTCACGTCGGGACTGATTATCACCAAGAACGGACGGTTCGCGCCACGGCGGCACCGTGGTGTTTGAGCTGGCCCGACCTCTGGCTGGCGTGCAGCGCGGTTGCGTTGAGCAGAGCTTGGCCCCCGACCTGGCAGTGGCCGACGCAGTCGTGCTCGCCCCACAACGCGAGCACCAGGGCGGTGACCTCCTCGCCGCGCGCGACCAAGGCGTCGCCGTCGGTCTGGTCGAAGCATGCCGGGCAGCCGCATGGCCGAGTCTTGATGACTACTGCTTCTTGACTACTGCTTCGTTCCGCGGCACCGTACGATCTTCGGCCTGCGGCTACGTACAGGAATGCCGACCGTCCGCTTAACGCAAATAAGATTGAATTGTGCCTGCAGCCACCGCGGCAGCAGCCAAAGTGACCGCCTCGTGCGCGTTCGGGCAGGTCAGAATGGGTGGTGGGTCAGGGGTGAGTCGAACCGCTGACCTTCCGCTTTCAGGCGGTTATTCGCCCTAATGCTTACCTTGAACAAGCCGCACCCAGAAGGCTCTCTACCTGCATATTGCCTGGTAGAGGACCATCGCGGCGATTTTAGCACCGTGCCGGGGAGTACCGCGGAGTACCGTTTCGTCCGTGGGGAAACTGTGGGGATAGCTCCGGGCGGGCGGAGTTGTGGGAATCTGTGGGGATCTTGGAGCCCCACAACGATGGTCTGGCGTCCTGCATGACCCTCGGCGAGGCCGAGGCCCTGAACTGGGCATCCTGCGTCCCGCACGGACGGCGAAGTCCCGGCGAGCGCCACGACAGCCGTCACCCGTCACGAGCACGCAATTCCCTCCCTGTTAAGCCCGGCGCGTCTCCGACACCGGCTCGCGGCAGGTCCTGGCATGCCTTGGCCGCGGCCCGGTACGGCGGAGAGAGATTTGTTCTCCGGGCGCGGCGCGGGGAACGCCCGCGACTGTTGCCGACGCGGTGGGTAAGTTCTCCGGAGAACTCAAGCTAAAGCTGTAGGCGTCCCCGGCCGTGCCGGCCGCATACTTGCCGGGTATGAGCCAGAGCACAGATCCGGCGGCCGCGGCGCGGGACGCGCTGACGGCGTTCCTGCGTTCTGCTCCCGCTGACTGGCAGCGCACCGCCCCCGGGCTCATGTCCGGGGTCGACGCCCGGAAGGTGGAGCAGGGTCTGGCGAAGGCGTGGCGGCAGATAGGCGCGTTCGTGAGCGTCAGCGGGACCGGTGAGCGGCTGACCGTGCAGGGAACCCGAGGCACTATGCCGGTGTGGGCGAGAGCTGACAACAGCGGCCTTCTCAACGGCCTGCTGCTCGGCGAGCCGCTGGGCCGGGGCGCCAGCATAGCGGGAAAGCACTGGCGTGCCCGCTTGGCGTATCCGTACGTTTGGTGGGCGTTCCTGTTTGTCAACGCTACTGTGTTCTGCTGGCTCGCCTCTTCTGGCCTGTCGTGGCTGGGCTACGCGGCCGTGGCCGCCGCCCTGGGAGTGCTGATGTACGGCTTGGCCATCCCGGACCCTCTCCTGATGCCCCGCCGCGTCCGGCTGGCTGCGGGAGTTGTCGGCGTGACGGCCGCTGCATCCGCGGTCCGGGTGGTGACACTGCCCGCCGGGACCTGGGGGTCGGCCGCCGTAGGCGTGTTGTTCCTTGTGCTGGCCCTGATCGGGCTGGCGTGGGTCCGGTATGACTGGCCGCGGGAGACAGTGCAGGCGGTGATGATCTTCCCCCTGGCCGAGGGCACCTGGCAGGTCGCCGTGGGAGGAGGCCGCGGATTTTTCAACCCCCACGCGGCTGCTGCCGAACAGCGCGGCGCGCTGGACATCGTCCGTGCCAGCAAGAACGGCGCGCGGGCCGCCAGCTGGTTCCCATCTGACGTCCGTGCGTTCGCGGCCTACGGCTGCACCGTCGTGGCGCCCTGCGACGGCACAGTGCTGCGGGCAGTGGACGCCTACGCCGACCAGATCCCGTTCCAGCCATGGCCCGGACCCGCAGCCGGGAACCACGTCCGCATCGGCACCGGCACCGAGGAGGTCTTGCTCGCGCATCCGCGCCCCGGCAGTATCCAGGTCGCCCGCGGCGATCTCGTCCGCCGTGGCCAGGTCATCGGGCAGGTGGGGAACTCAGGAAACTCCACCGAACGACACCTTCACATCCACGCCGACCGCAACGGTTCCGGCCTGCGGCTGCGCTTCAAGGGAATTAAACGGCTCTCCCGCGGGACTCGCATCAAAATCACCACCACGCCAGCGGCACCACCAGGCGCAGACGGACGCAGCACCGCAGACCCGCTGCCCGGCCCTTGACATCCAGCCCGTCGAGCTTCCATACGAGAGATCTGACCGCCTCTGAATGGGACGAGTTCCTCGCCCACTTCGAGCTGCGCAAGGTCGCCCTGCGGACCTGCGGCCGCGACGTCGGGACCCCATGTGCGCACGAAAATGTCTGTGTCCGATGCCCCCTCCTCCGGGTCGACCCAGCTCGGATGCCACGTCTGAAGGAGATCCGCGCAAACCTCGCTGACCGGCTCCAGGAAGCAAGGAACAAAGCTGGCTCGGCGAGGTCGCCGCGATCGACCACCCTGGCCGCCGCCGCCCGGAAACTTGAAGCATGCGCGACCTCACTGCCAGATCCACGAGCACGAGCATTCACATCGGCATGCCGGACGTCCGTCCTTCCGCCGGGCGACACGGTCCGGCTCGGGACGTGGCCAGGCCTGCACGCAGGTAATAAGAGAGTCAGGACGCACTCAATTGCTTGATATGAGTGCGTCCCGGAACGGGGCAGGCCCGTTGCGTGCTGGCTGGTCGGAGCGGTCTGGCTCGTAGCCGCACGCCACGATCGTGGTCCGACATCCTTCATCTATTCGCCGCCGCCTTCGTGCCGCCGCCTTCGCCTTTCAAAGTCCTACGGGTCGAAAATTGCCAGCCTGCGTTAAGGATGGCCCGGATCTCGTTCCCGCGTACAGCAAGATCAGAAACGTGACGCCGCCGATCAGCAGCATCAGCCAGAAGTCAAACCATCTCGGCCTGCCCTCCGACGAGCCCGGCAACGGCTTCTCTCTAGCGGCCAGCCCGGCCGCCACCCACGACCGCCGGTTCTGGTTGGACCGATACCGGATCCAGCCGCCTGCGCTATCGCAGTGCCCGCCAACCCAGCGCCGACAAGGACCGAAGCAACGCTCAGGTCGTTGCCTATCCGGCCCAGCGAGACAACCAAGACCGCGGCGGCAACACCAAACCCGAGGACTATGGCCGTCATAGCCGCCCGCCACCAGACGCGAACGGCGAAGTCCTGCGCTGGTGTACGCAAGCACTCTGACCAGCCAGGAGCTTCGGGAGGTACGGCAATGGGCCGCGGCGAACCGGGTTGCGCTCAAGGCGGCGTGGGATGACATACAGGCATGCCGCTCACCTGGTCAAATCGCTTGGGGCGGGTACATCGTAACCGTGGACGCCGACCTGATCGAGGTCACAGGAGTTCGAGTACTCGGCGACTACCGGCTGAGGCTCTGGTTCAGCGACGGCAAGGTCGGGGACGTCGACGTGTCCGATATCCGTGACAAAGACAACCTCTTCGCGGACTTGCGAGATCCTGCTTACTTCGCGAAAGTGCGGGTCGATCCCGAAGTCGGGACGATCGCCTGGCCAATGGAATCGACTTGTCTCCCGAGCGCCTGTATCGCGAAGTCATGCCCGCGCGCTCGCTGGCGCCCTTGAGCGGTTGCCATCGCGTTCGCGTACGCACATCTGACGCTCCGCTGCCGACCTGCTCCGATATGCCACGCGATCAATGAGATGTACCCCGCTGACGTTCGCTTCCAGTTGCTGCTGCTCGGCGTCGATCGTCGAGAGCCAAGAACGCCCGCAGCGATCTCGCGAGATGGATGTTGAACAAGCCGACGTGCAGCGCGACGAACTGACCGCTCAGCGCGGCGGTACTCGGGTTATCTCCCTGCTGTGGCTTGGAGTGCATCGAGGAGGCCGCCGACAGGCCACTGCGGCCTGATGCGCGGTCGGTGTCGCGAGCAGGTGCTGGAATCGTATCGGCCGCGTTGCCGCCGATCCGCTGTTCCTGCTCACGATGGCGCCGGGATCCAAAGCCATTCCCGCCGCTACCGCCGGGAAGACGGCATGCTGAACCGCGAGGTGCCCCAGTATCCTCGACTACCAAGGCTGGACTCGCGGCGTCGGAAGGCATCATGAGCCAGACGGTGCTCCAGGTAGGCTCGTCGATCGCGCGAACCGACTCGGATACGGCCGCAACACCGGCGGCGCCAAGCTGCTCGATCAGCGCGGTCTTTCCTGGGCCCCAGGCACTGTGCAACACTCAGACCTTGCCTTTGACCCTCCGCTTTAGTGTCGGACGGTCATGGCTCCGGAGTGCGGCGGCGGCCGCGACTCGCATGAGGAAGATGGCTCTCTCACCTGCGAGAACATCAGGAGGACTGGCATCCCAGACTGCTCCCGGCCGCGCCAGAAGCACAAGATCCCCACAAGCGAATGCTGGCCCGAAGTCATAAAACCCGTGGTCAGGGGCGGGGTCGAACCGCCGACCTTCCGCTTTCAGAGGGTCTTTCGCCACCTGGCGCGCCTGGCACTGACGCCTGTCCTTAGCCCCGCTACCTGCATATTGGCTGGTAGAAGAGGATCTCGTCCATTCTAGTACCGTGCCGGAGTGTATCGCCGTGTACCGTTTAGTCCGTGGGGAAGCTGTGGGGATAGCTTCAGCGGACGGAGTTGTGGGGAATCTGTGGGGATCTTGGACGCTCCCCTGAAGGACGGGCGACCCGGGTCTGGCTTCCAGGAATCGCGGAGACAACCGAGGCCGTCTGCGCGCAGAGCGA
>CAWICK010000011.1:0-252344 GCA_963834665.1 uncultured Actinomycetota bacterium | reverse complement strand
TGTAGTGCGGGGGCACTAAGCGAAATCCGGTCCGATTCAGAGGTCCATCCTGTTTGTGTGGATGGCCTGCAGTTCGGTATAGGCCAGCATGCCCCAGGGCCCACCTTCGACGC
Organism: uncultured Actinomycetota bacterium; assembly: GCA_963834665.1. Lineage (GTDB taxonomy): Bacteria > Actinomycetota > Actinomycetes > Streptosporangiales > Streptosporangiaceae > JAJYUU01. Next base: position 252,231 of record CAWICK010000011.1, on the reverse strand, counting down.
CGATTCCGCTCCACTTGAGGCCTCCGAACGGCTGTCCCGGGATTCCCGACTGATGGGTATTCACCCAGACCGTGCCCGACTGCACCCGCGGGGCCAGAGTCCGCCCTCGCTCAGGGTCCGAGGTCCATACGGAGGCCCCCAGCCCATAGTGGCTGTCGTTCGCCTGCGCGATCGCCTGCTCAACGTCCGAATACTGGATCACCGGCAATGCCGGGCCAAACTGCTCTTCTACGACTATGCGCTCGTCGCCGTTGAGGCCGGCGAGAACAGTCGGCTCATAGAAATACCCGGATCCGTCTGTCATTGATCCGCCTGCCGCCACCTTGACCCCGGATCCGAGCGCGTCGTAACAAGCTCCTCGATGCGGTCGCGCTGTGCCGGATTGCACAACGGTCCGATATCTGTCCCAGGAAGCTGCCCATCCCCAAGCCGAGCCGCACGTGCCCGGTCGGCGAGGGCATCGACGAGCTGGCCGTAGAGCGCCTTTGGCGCGTATACGCGCTTAATGGCCACGCAAATCTGACCGCAGTTGGCGAATGCATTGGCAAATACGCCGTCGGCGACCGCATCCACGTCCGCATCGTCCAGCACGATCGCCGGATCATTGCCGCCGAGTTCAAGCAGGACTCGCTTGAGGTCTGCCGCCGCGGTGGCCGCGATCCTCTTGCCCGTAGCGACCGAGCCGGTAAAACTGATCATGCGCACGAGCGGATGGCTTGTCATCAGCGAGCCGAGGGTGTCGTTGCCGCTGACGACGTTGAGCACCCCTGGTGGCAGAGCATCCCGGACCAGTTCCCCGAAGCGCAAGCTGGATAGTGGCGTATATGGCGACGGCTTGAGCACGACGGTGCATCCCGCCGCTAGCGCGGGGGCAAGTTTGGACATGGCAGTGCCGAGGGGGAAGTTCCACGGCGTGATGGCCGCGACTGCTCCCATCGGCCGACGGAGCACCTGAACGATCAGATCGTCGGTGTCGCTGACGGTGTCGACGGGCAATCTCAGTCCCGCGTAGTAGCGCAGATCTCCGACGGCGCCGCCGAGTTCGTCCCTGGCTTCTTGCAGTGGCTTGCCCTGCTCCTCAGTGATAAGCGCGGCGAGCTCCTCGAGATTGCTCTCGAGCCTCGCAGCAATGTCGAGCAATACCGATGATCGCGCTGCCGGATCCGCACTCCAGGTTCGCCTGCCTCATGTGCACTAGCTATTGCCGCGTCCAAGAGTTCCGCGGTGCACTCCGGAGCGAGTCCGATCACCTGACCATTCGCCGGGTTGAGGACAGGAAACGTTTCCTTGCACACTTCTGGCTTGCCCGCGATGGTCATGGTCAGGTCGAGCATCGAAGCTCCTTCGATGTAACGGGTCCTCGCCGATTGCAATGGTTGCGTACGGCCATCAGCGTGATCCTCGCATCGCCGACCTGCTCGAACACTAGATTGAACATTTGTTCGCCACGTCCTCAAAGTCAGCGCCCGAGGGGCCCATGCGCTACTAACCATGACGAGTGGCGCCTGACCGACGAAAGGTATCGATTTCGTCACGATCATTGACAGGGCCCGTTCGCGGAGTCGAGCATCTCGTGCACAGCAGTTCCTGTAATGAACAATTGTGCAGTACGACTCTCACGGCTGGTGCCACCATGACGACGGCGCGAACGCGATGCGATGACTGACCCGATGGGCGGCGCGAACCTGCAATCCGTCAGGGAACAGCTCGTCGAGTGCGGCGTGCGCCTTCTCCGCAAAGGGCTCTTGACGCAGACGTCAGGCAACCTCAGCATCCGGCTGTCCGCAGGCGCAATGGCGATCACGCCGACATCCATCGAGTACGACCAGCATGACGCCCGACGACATCGTCGTGTGCGACATGGACGGGGCCGTCCTTCGGGGCGCCAAAGCCCCTCGTCCGAGACACCGCTGCATGCGGCCGTCTACCAGCACCGCGACGACATCAACGCGATCGTGCACACGCACTCACTGCAGGCCACCACGCTGGCCATCCTGGGCATGCCCATCCCTGCCGTGCACTACATCATCGCCAGCCTGAACACGACGACCGTGCCGGTGGCTCCGTATGCCACCTACGGAACTCCGGAGCTCGCGGCGAGCGTCCGGGACACCTTCCAGGCTCCCTGCATGGCCGTGCTGATCGCCAACCACGGCATGGTCGCGGGCGGCCGGACCTTGAAGCAGGCCGCCGACGGCGCGGAGACGACCGAGATCCTGGCCGGCTACTACTACCGCGGGCTGGCGGTCGGACAGCCGAACATTCTGACCGCCAGCCAGATGGACGAGGTCCTCGCCAAGTACCGGCGCAAGCCGGCCGAGGCCGGCGCGGCGCACTGACTTCCAGCCCGACCACGACACCCAGGACGGAGGACCCCGATGCCGGAGATCGTCGTCACGCTGGACATCGGCGGTTCGGGTGTCAAGGCCAGTTGCTTTGATCCGGCTGGAGATGTCGCGCCCACGGCCACCGCAGTGCGTTACCCGTCCGGCGGCCATCCAGATGAGGGCACCTTCGATCCCGATGTATGGGCGCAGACCGCGATAGCCGCGCTGGCGGAGGTAGTTGCCCGCTGCCCGGCGCTGCCACACCACTACCTCGGCATCACCGTCAGCGCGATCCGCATTCCCTTCGTGCTGCTCGACGCCGATCAGCGGGTCGTCGGCCCCTCCTTGCTGAACCGAGACCGGCGCGCGCTGCCGATCGTCGACGATCTTGTCGCCTCCATCGGCCATCGGGAGCTGCACAGGACGACTGGACACTGGGCGGCGCCAGAGTTCGGCCTCCCCAAGCTGCTCTGGATGCAGCGCAACTATCCCGATGCCTGGCAGCAGGTACGCACGGTCATCCAGCTACATGACTGGTTCATCTTCAGACTCTGCGGAGCCATCGCCAGTGAGGCGTCGTCCGCCGCGATGAGCCAGATGATGGATATCGCGGCCGGCACGTGGGCGTACGACCTCCTCACGTCCGTGGGCGGGGTCCGAGGCGAGATGCTGCCCGAGTTCGCCGCGGCCGGGACACAGGTCGGCGGGCTCCTTGGCGCTGTCGCGGACCACGTCGGACTGCCCGCGGGCCTGCCCGTCCATGTCGGCGGCGGCGATACGCACATGTCCGCACTCGCCGCCGGCGGCCAGGCGTCAGGGTGCCCGGTCGTGGTCGCCGGCACGACCGGGCCGACCCAGCTCTCGGTCGAGTCTCCGGCCAGCCTGGAGGCCTGGTTCCCGCTCCTCGTCAGTTCCCTGCCAGGAGCGACGGGCTGGGCACTCGAATCGAATGCAGGCCCGACAGGGGAGATCGTCGACCGGCTCAATGACCTGACAGAGCTGACTGGTCCGGACCTCCGGGCGGCGCTGGCGGCCCGCGGTTTCGACGTCGAGGACACCGGGAGCCGGTCCGAGCCGCTGACGGTCCTCTCCGGCAATCCCTTCTTCGGGCCGCGCGGCTGGCACAACTGGCCTGCGCCGACCATCTTCGGCCTCACTCCCCGGCACACCGGTGCCGACCTCGTCGCCGCCGCGCGGACCGGCACGTGCCTGGCATTCAGCCAGGTCCTCAGCCAGCTGTCCGGCGCGTCCGAGCCGGCAGCAGCGACACGGTGATCGCGACCGGCGGCATGAGTCGCAGCCCCGCCTGGAGCCAGACCCTGGCCGACGTGACCGGCCGCTGCGTGGTCGTCCGTGAACTGGATCACGTATCCGGACTGGCCGGGGCGGCGCTCGTCGCAGGCGTCAGCGTCGAGTCGGCCCTCCGCGACCTGGAGCCCACCCGATACACCCCTGACGCGAGCAGATATGCCGACTTGCAGCGCAGCGTCAAGGACTACTGCCGCCTGTACTCCGCTAGCCAGGCGCGATCCAGGGAGAACCCGCTGTCACGAAATGAGGTGGACGTCCATGCGAGCCCTCACTAGTTGCGCGCTAGGCGCGACGCTGGTGCAGGAGCTCGAGACGCGCTGGCGCTGGCAGGTAGACACGGTCGACAGCATCAAGGCAGCCGCGGCGGAACTCTCCGCCGACGACCGGGCGACCGTGCGGGCCATCCTGGTCGAGACCGAGCCGGTGACTGCCGCGCTGATGGACGCCCTTCCGAACCTCGAAGTCATCGCGGCCTTGCGCTCGGAGCCCGTCAACGTAGATATCACTGCCGCTACCGAGCGCTCGCTCCCTGTCATCCACACACCAGGCCGCAACGCCGAGTCAGTGGCGGACTTCACGCTGGGACTGACGCTGGCCGATGCTGCGGAGCATCGCCGTCACCCACCACAGCATCATGTCCGGCGACATCACGCGGGCCAATTCCAGGGCACACGAGGCCGGCCGCATCGCCGATGTGATCTGGCGTCCCGACGATCCGGCTGAGCCGGTCCCTTATATCGCCTACAAGGGACGCGAACTGTCCAGTCTCGTCATCGGCGTCATCGGCTACGGAGCCGTGGGCCGGGCGGTGGCTCGCCGATTCCTCCCGATGGTTCGCGAGGTCATCGTCGTCGACCCCGCCGTGCCGCAGAGCTCGATCACCTCTGCTGGCTTCACTGCCGCAGACCTCGCTTCGATGCTGCCCAGGGCAGATGTCGTCACCGTGCACGCGCGCAGCGAATCGGTCATCATCGGCGATCCCGAACTCTCGCTGATGCGTCCTGAGTCCTACCTCATCAACACGGCACGGGCGACGGTCCTCGACTACGACGCGCTCGTGCGGGCGCTGCACGCCGGCCGCCTTCGCGGCGCAGCCCTCGACGTGTACCCCGAGGAGCCACTGCCGCGCACAAGCCCGCTGCTCTCTGCTCCTGGTCTCACCCTCACGCCCCACCTGGCCGGCGCAACCGAGGAGGTCAGCGGACGCATGTACGACATCGCGCTGCAGGCCCTGAGCGACATCTACCACCGGGCGGACTGGGCCGAAGTAGCCGTTCGGAACCGGCAGGTCCAGCAGGCATGGACTCGCGCCCTCGCCGCTGGCGGCGGCCTCGCCGCTGACGGCGCCATCGCCGCTGACGGCCACGCCGCTGGCAGGATCCCGCAGTCCTCGACTGAGGAAGCAGGTGGGCAATGACCGTCAAGATCGCCGTCATTGGCGGCGGCAGCTCGATGTTCGTCCCCGGCCTGGTGCGGCGACTTGTCGATCTGCCGTGTTTCGAAGGTGCCGAGCTTCGGCTGATGGACATCGATGAAGCGCGGCTGGCGACCATGCATGTCCTGTCCAGTCAGCTAGCGGGAAGCAGCGGCCAGCAGCTCAACGTGGTCGCCACCACCAGCCGGCGGGAAGCCCTCACGGACGCGGACTTCGTCATCGTCGCGATCAGCGTCGGCGGGATGGCGGCCTGGGCGTCCGACATCGAAGTCCCCGCCCGGCACGGCATTTTCATGCACATCGCCGACAGCGTGGGCCCTGGCGGCATCATGCGGTCCCTTCGCAACACGCCAATCGTCGCAGCGGTCGCCAGAGACGTCGCGGAGGTCGCACCGGGTGCGATCGTCCTGAACTACACCAATCCGGCTAGTGCCAATGCCATGGCGATGGCACAAGTCGACACAGTGCGCTCACTGTCGCTGTGCTCATGCTCGCCCTTGCCGTTCAACATGGACTGGCTAGCCGATCAGGCCGGTGTCAGCAAGGACCTGATCTCCCTGCCGCTCGATGTCGGCGGAATCAATCACTGCACGGGCATCTTCTCTCTCCGCCTGAGCGATGGGCGCGATGCGATTCCGCTGGTCCGCGAGCGGACGAGCGATGAGATCACCCGGTGGGCGATCGACACGTTCGGCGTGATCCCGTACTGCTGGGCCCACTGGATCGAGTTCTTCCCCCAGCTGCAGCGCCTCGAAGAGAGGTATGCAGGCCGGGCACAGGGTCTGGCGATGCGCTATGGCCGTCGCATCTACGACATGGATTCCCAGCTTGACCGGATCAAGACCTGGGACGAGCTGGCCGCCTCCTGGTCGGCCGCGAGCGGCACCCGCCACCTCTCCGACCTGCCGCACGGCCCCGAGGACGAGGGCATCGTCGTCGCCGAGGTCATGCAATCGGTCGTCGACGATCGCAAGGACCTGTTCGTGGTGAACGTGATGAACCGCGGCGGGCTCATCGGCAACCTTCCGGCGAGCGCCGCCGTGGAAGTACCCGCCATCGTCGACGGTCAGGGCATCCACCCGCTGGGCATCCCGGATCTGCCACCCGGGCTGGCCGCCACGCTCAGCCTGCATTCCCAGGTCCAGGCGATGACGATGCAGGCGGCTCTGACCGGTGATCGCGGGCTGCTGCGGCAGGCCATGCTCGCCGACCCGCTGGTGGCCGCGACCCTCGAGCCGCACGAAGCTGACGCCCTGACAGCCGAGCTCCTCGAGGTCAACGCCCGCTATCTGCCGCAGTTCGCGTCCTCGATTGGCGGTGCCGCATGACAACCCTCGTCGAACCACCCATCAGCGACGACCTCGTCATCGCCGAGCCGCGGCTGCGCTCGCTGATCCGCCACGTCGTCACCAGCGTCTGGCTGCTGCCCAGTGTCGCGCTCCTGATCGGCCTGTTCGTCATTCCGACGTGCTACGCCATCTACCTTGGCTTCACGAACCTGGAACTCCTCGGCCAGTACGCGCAGACCTACAACTTCACCGGCCTGGCGAACCTGAAGCGGATGATTCACGATCCGACGTTCTGGTACAGCGTCAAGCTGACGCTCATCTTCGTGATCGGCTCCGGCATCGTCGCCCAGACGGTGCTGGGCCTTGGGCTCGCGCTGCTCGGCCAGCGAGTCAACGTCGTCGTGCGCTCGAGCGTGGGGGCGATCGTCATCCTCGCGTGGGTGCTGCCCGAAATCACGGTCGCCTTCGTCTGGTACTCCTTCAGCCAGGCTGGCGGCACGCTCAGTCATCTCTTCGGCGTCCCCAATAGCGACCTGCTCTCCACGCTGCCCATGCTGGTGGTCTGCATCGCCAATGCCTGGCGTGGCACCGCCTTCTCGATGCTGCTGCTCAGTGCGGGCTTGCGCAACGTTCCGGCTGAGGTCACTGAGGCCGCGGAACTCGAGGGAGCGGGCTACTGGCGGCGGCTGTTCACGGTGACGCTCCCGATCATGCGCCCCACCCTGATGATCAACCTGCTCCTCATCACGCTGGCCACCATCTCCGACTTCACCCTGATCTTCGCCATGACCCAGGGCGGACCCGGCAATCAGACGGCCATCCTGCCCGTCTACATGTACATCGAGGCTTTCCAGTTCAACCAGCTCGGTTACGGCACGGCGATCGCCCTGACGCTCGTCCTCATCGGCGCCCTCTTGTCCATCGCCTACATCCGCCAGCTGCGACCCGAGCTGAAGGACGCCACGTCATGACCCACCAGGCCAGCTCCCTGAAAGGTGGCTGAGATGTCCGCTGACCAGGCCGTCGCGACCGCTCCCGAGGTTGCCGCGCCCACCATCGTCCGCAAGCGCAGGTCCCCGGCACGCCCTGTACTCAACGTCCTCATGGCGATCATCGGCCTGCTGTTCCTGCTCCCGCTGCTCTGGCTGATCCTTGCCTCGTTCAACCCCGGTGCGAATGACACATTGGCCCTGCCGCACCCATTCTCGATACTGAACTACCACCTCGCCCTCCGCGCGGGAGCGGGAACGGCGATCGGGAACAGCCTCTACCTCGCCGGCATCTCGACCATCATCGCCACCGCGGTGTCGACCATGGCCGGATTCATGCTTGCCCGACGGAAGATTCGCTTCAAGGGCGCCTTCCTCATCGTGATCCTCTTCCTGACCGGGATCCCGGTGACGCTGCTGCTGATTCCCACGTATCAGATCTTCGTCAACCTGTCCTGGCTGAACTCGAAGTTCTACACCTCCATCGTCCTGGCCTCTATGTCAGTGCCATTCTCCATCTGGCTTCTGAAGAACTTCATCGGCCAGGTCCCCGGTGAGTTCGAAGAGGCCGCGGCGATCGAAGGTGCAAGTGAAATCAGCATACTTTTCCGAATCGTGATGCCACTGATCATCCCCGGCATCCTCGTCGCAGCGATCTTGACGTTCATCAACTCCTGGGGGGCATTCCTGATCCCCCTGGTCCTTGACGCCAATCCGTCAGACACGCCGGGTGCCGTTGGCATTTACCAGTTCATGAGCGCGAACGGCCAGGTTCAGTTCGGCCAGCTGGCCGCGTATTCGGTGCTGTTCTCCGTGCCCGTCATCATCCTCTATCTGATCAGCTCCCGTTGGCTCAGCGGTGGGTTCTCCTTCGCCGGCGGGGTGAAGGGCTGATGCCGAAGCTGGCCCAACTGACTACGACAGGAGCGGGGTAATCCATGGCGAAGATCGTGCTGCGCAGGGTAACCAAGTCCTTCGGATCAAAGGTCGCCGTGGACGATCTGAACCTCGAAGTCGAAGACGGCGAGTTTGTGATTGTCGTCGGTCCCTCGGGGTGCGGCAAGACGACCACGTTGCGGATGATCGCCGGGTTCGAGACCCCGACTATGGGCACCTTGCACATCGGGGACACCCTCATGAACCACGTTCCCCCGAAAGATCGCAATCTTGCGATGGTGTTCCAGAATTACGCTCTCTTCCCGCACATGTCCGTGGCGCGGAATCTCTCCTTCGGCTTGCGCGTCCGGCATACGTCGAAGAAGGAGATCAACTCCCAAGTCCATGAGATCGCCGAGATGCTCGGCATTCTCACGCTGCTGGACAGCAAGCCATCGCAGCTGTCCGGCGGGGAACGTCAGCGGGTCGCCCTCGGGCGGGCCCTGCTGCGCAAGCCGCAGGCATTCCTGCTCGACGAGCCGCTGTCGAACCTCGACGCCGCGCTACGCGCCCAGATGCGTTTCGAGCTCAAGCGCATCCACGCGCAGTTCCCTGTCACGACCGTCTATGTAACCCACGACCAGGTCGAGGCGATGACGATGGCCGACCGGATCGTGCTGATGAACCACGGCGAGATTCAGCAGGTCGCATCGCCCGAGGCGCTCTACGCGGAGCCAGTCAACGTTTTCGTCGCCGGCTTCATCGGCAGCCCCAAGATCAACCTCATCGCCGGGCACATCGACCGTTCCGGCGAGGGCAGCGCGCTGCGCTGTCTTGCGACGAGCATCCCCGTCACGACGGAGATAGCTGACCGCCTCCGCTTGTCGCAGGGCGATGCCATCACTATCGGGATTCGCCCCGAAGACATCATGCCGCGCTCGCCCCTGGACTCTCCCGCCGGGCGCGCTGTCATCTCCGGCTGTGTCGAATTGATCGAACCGCTCGGAGCCGAGACGCACGTTGCCGTCCGCGTCGGTGACGAGGTCATAACGTGCCGGACTCCTCCTCGCTCGGGATTGGAGGTGGGTTCCACGATCAACCTCTCCTTTGACATCGCGCAGGCAACCATTTTCGACGGAACGAGTGGCCTGCGTCTCTGCTAGTCGAAGACGCAACAGAAGGGAAGTCGCATGAATCGTCTTACGCGGGTCATCGCACCTGCCGCCGGAGCAGCGCTCCTGGTTACCGCGGCGGCCTGCTCAACGTCTCCCGCAAGCTCGGGATCAGGGTCGCCCGGCTCGTCCACCGCGGCACCGTCACGGTTCTCTACACCAACAACTACGTCTTCAACTCCGACGCGCTGGCCACTCAATGGTGGAACGGCATCGCGAAGCAGTGGAAACTCAAGTACCCCCACACCAAGCTCGTCCTCGAAGGCACCGGCGGCACGGACGTCGATCTGATGAACAAGGCGGCCATCCTGTTCCGCTCGCCATCGACCACGCCTGACGTCATCCAGCTGCCGACCACCTATGTGGCCCAATTCGCTGGGTCGGGCTACCTTGAGCCGCTCAACAGCTTCGTCCAGTCTCCGCTGGCGGCGAGTTTCTGGCCCTCGATGCCAGCCGGCGTCCAGAACATGAGCACGATCGGCGGCAAGGTGTACGCAATCAACGCCGGCAACAACAACACCGGGCTGCTCTACAACAAGGCCATGCTGATCAAGGCGGGCGTCAAGATGCCCTGGACTCCGACCAACTGGAACCAGATCCTCCAGGTGGCGCAGAAGGTCAAGTCGTCGAATCCAGGCGTCTGGCCACTGTGGGTCGCGGCCGGCGTAGCTGCCGGGCCGACGAATGTGCTCCAGGGCAGCGGCAACCTGATTTTCGGATCGTCGAGCCCCACCATGTTCGACACCAAGACGCAGAAATGGGTCGTCAATTCAGCCGGCATCAGGGCAACGCTGGAGTTCTACCAGAAGATGTTCAAGCTGGGCCTCGGCGCTCCGACGTCCCAGCTGTTCCGCGCCGACGCGGTCGGCCAGCCTCCGCTGCTGATGAAGCAGGGCAAGCTGGCAATCTCCATCGGCTCGAACTGGTACCCGACGGTCTGGGCGGCCCCGAAGTCCGCAGCACCATGGGCGGCCGCAAAGACTGCTGTCGGCTCGGCGCCCTTCCCGACTGAGAACGGCCAGTCTCCTGGTGCCGCGTCCACCCTCGGCGGGTGGGCGTATGCGGTAGCCAAGGCGTCGAAGAACGTCCAGGGGGCGGAGGACTTCATCGCGCTCGCGTCCACGCCCGCGAATCAGCTCACCACCGCGGTCTGGTCAGGCTTCGTGCCACCGTCCACGCCCGTGGGCGAGCAGCCTCTGTTCATCAACTTCGCGCCGCCGTTCCAGGCGGACTTCAACAACTACGCGAAATATGGCGTTGCCCTGCCCAACAACGTCAACTTCCCCGTCTATGCGCGGGCGCTCAATACCGTTACAGGAGACTTCGCGCAGAATCCGAATGCGAGCATGAGTTCAGAGCTGGCCAAGCTCTCCAGCCTGGTCACCCAGCAACTCGGGGCTAGCAGCGTGGAGACACAGCCGTAACAGGCAACAGGCAAACCTCCCCTGGGCTGCCCGCGATGCTCCTGGCATCGCGGGCACCCGGGGCGGTTGCGCTACCGGGAGGGGCACAGTGATGAGCGAGGACGACCTGATGGCCAGGGCGGCCCGACTTCACTATGAGTTCGACCTAACCCACGAACAAGTCGCGACCACACTCGGCGTCTCCCGGGTCAAGGTCACCAGGATGCTCAAGAAGGCACGCCAGATCGGGCTCGTGCAGATCACGGTCCTGACCGAGCTGAGCTTGTTCATGACGATGGAGGAGCAACTGTGCTCCCGGTTCGGCCTGGTGCGAGCGGTGGTGGTTCCGGATGCAGTCAGCCATGAGCGGGGACCGCGCAGCGCTGTGGCACGCGGCGGGGCCTCGTTCCTCAACCAGATCGTGAACGACAACGTTGTCGTGGCCGTGGGCCTCAGCCGCACTGTCGCTGAGATCCCGCGATGGCTCGGCGTCGTCAGCCCGACTGACGTCCGCTTTGTCTCACTCGTCGGAGCCTCCCGCGCCGCCGGCGGCAGCGCTCGCAGTCCCTATCTCGCCACTGACGCCCTCGCCACCGCCTACTCCGGCACGGCCGAGCATCTGCATGCACCCGTTATCGTCCGCAGCCGCTCCATGGCGGAGGAACTCATCCTCGAGCCGTCCGTCGCTGAGCCGCTCGCGCGGGCGGCTGCTGCCGACGCGGCCTTCGTCGGGATCGGCGGCATCGAGGATCGAGCTGACCCCGGGTGGGCAGCGGACGTTCCCCGCTCGGAGTGGGCCGAACTCGTCGCGGCCGGCATGGTCGGCGACATCGCCGGCCGGTTCTTCGACTGTGACGGGAAGCTGATCGAGCACGAGATCAACCACAGGGTGATCGGACTGACGCTGGATCAGATTGCCGCCATCCCCACGCGCGTTGTCGTCGCAGCCGGCCAGGCGAAGGTCGAACCCCTGCTGGCGGCCATGCAGCGCCACCTACTCAACGTCCTGATCACCGACGCGAGCACAGCTACGGCTCTGTTGCAGGCATGCGCCACCCGGCAGTGAGGAGAAGTCATGACATCAGAAGTTCACGCGCTCAGGGCCGGACCGCTGACGGACGAGCGATGGGCGCCCTTCGGCTGGCTTCCAGTCCGCGATACCGATCCACGGGACGGCCAGTCCCGCCTTGAGTTCGCCTGGGATGACGTGCACCTGAACGTCATCGCCCACTTCACCGACGAGATCCCGCACGTGACCGGCGGCCTGGTCTGCCAGATGGTCTTCCGGCACGTGACGCACACCCAGGCGATCATGGTCCTCGACAACGACGCCCTCATGGTTGTCGCCGCGCCAGGGACCGGCCTCACCTCGCCGGACGACCTAGGGGCACTGCACGCCTTCCACCTCCGCGCGAAAGATGCGTTCGTGCTGCACCGGGGCACCTGGCACTGGGGACCGTTCCCGGTCACGGCGAACGAGGTCACCCTCTACAACATCCAGGGCCGGCGCTATGCCGAAGACAACGAATGCTGCGACCTGACGACAATCCCGACGACCGTCGAGGTCTTCCCGCAGGCGTAAGAGATCCGATCCGGCAGGCACGAACAGGAGAGGCACATGGACGTCCGCAACATCAGCGACATCGCACCGGTCGCCGAGCACAACGGGACCACCCCCGTCTGGTACATGTTCCCTCCGGGCACGATGCGCGAAATCACCAAAGGCGGCTCCCTCGAACTGATCAATGAGTTCGAGATCCTCGGCGGTGGCGCCGTCGATCCCCACACCCACCCGACCCACGAGTTCTATTACGTGCTCTACGGCAAGGGACTGATGATCATCGACGGCGAGGAACGGGACGTCTCCCAGGGCGACCTCGTCTACATCCCGCCGAACAAGGTCCACAGCCTGGTGGCCTCGAGCCCGCACTCCCCCATCCGCTGCTTCTGCTTCGCCGTCGCCGAGGCGGGCGCAGGAGACATCAACTACACCGAGCATTAGGCACCATGGTCCCCCGCGTCCTGGTGGTGGCGCAGCTGCCCGCCGAATGGCTCGAGCCGCTGCAGTCAGCCGGGCTGGACGTCCACCTGGCGCCTGAACTGGCCGGGGACCATGCTGCGCTGTGCGCGGCGGCAGCCGGTGCCGACGCGATCGTCAGCCTGCTGAGCGTGCCCATCGACGCCGAGATCCTCTCGGCCGGAGCGCTCGGCAGGCTCCGCGTCGTCGCCAACATCGCCGTCGGCTACGACAACATCGACGTGGCTGCGGCGCAGCGGCACCACGTGGCCGTGTGCAACACCCCGCGGGTACTGGACTCCGCCACCGCGGATGTGGCCATGCTCTTGATCCTGTCTGCATGCCGGGGGGCCACTGCCGCCCAGGCATCCCTGCGCGACGGGGGATGGCACGGCTGGGAACTGACCGGCTACCTGGGTAAGGACCTTGCCGGCGCCCGCCTCGGACTCGTCGGCTTCGGCGGTATCGGCCAGGCAGTCGCCGCCCGCGCCACCGCCTTCGGCATGCAGGTGCGCCACCACGCGCGCCGGCCGACCGGACAGCCGGGTTACGTGCCCGACCTGGACACCCTGTTGTCGGAATCCGATGTGGTCAGCATCCATGTGCCGCTGTCACCGGACACCCGCCACTTGCTCGGCGCCGAGCGCATCAGCCGGATGCCGCGCGGCAGCGTCCTGGTCAACACCGCCCGGGGCGGCATCGTCGACGAGGACGCCCTCGCCGACGCGCTGAGCTCAGGTCATCTGGCGGGCGCGGGGCTCGACGTCTTCGACGGCGAGCCGAACGTCAGCCCCCGCCTGCTCGCCGCGCCGGGACTCACGCTCCTGCCCCACATCGGCAGCGCGACGTGGGCCACGCGGCAAGCCATGACGCGACTGGCCTGTCAGGGCGTGGTGGATGTGCTGGCCGGCCGGATCCCCGCCAATCTGGTGACGACGGGATGACCGGAACTTACGCGCCCCGGATCGAGCTGACGTCCAGGCCGAGCAGTTCGACAGTCGTGGCGCCCGCCTTCAGGCGATCGAACATGCCGAGCTCCTTGGCCTCCCGGGCTCGTGCTGCCGCGATGACCTCATCGAGCCGATCGGGCCTGATGGCCACAATGCCGTCGGTGTCTCCGACGAGCCAGTCACCGGTGTGCACCGTCACGTCGCCGAGAGCAATCGTGCCGCCGATCTCCCCCGGACCGGACTTGGCCGCGCCGGGGAGGGAATGCCCGCGAGCGAACACGGGGAACTGCATGGCCGCGAGCCTGTCCAGGTCGCGAACAGTGCCGTCGATGACGAGCGCCACGATGCCCGCCGCCTGCGCTGCCGTGGCGAGGACCTCGCCCCAATATCCCCGTGAGACGTCACCGGCGACAGTGACGGCGAGAACACATCCGCGCGGTGCCCGCGCAACGCCGGCATGCACTGCCAGGTTGTCCCCGACGGGGCAGCGGACAGCGAAAGCCGGGCCAGCGAAACACGCGCCCGGCCACATGGCGTGGATGCGCGTATTCAGGCCCTGGCCACCGCTCTCGCCAAGCGTCGCGCTGCCCAAAATCAGCAGCGCTTCGGAAACGGTCGCGTCACCCACAGACTGCTTTACCATGACCAATACACTAACACATACTAATGAGGATGAAAAGTTGATATATCATCAGATTCTTTCAGAGATCTCGGTTCCTGATGCACCGGTCGCATCGGGCAACTACTCACAGGCCATAGTCGCCGGAGGCCTGGTGTTCGTCGCCGGCAACGGCCCCTACGATCCCCGCACCCGCGAGATAGTCGGCGAGACGATCGAGGAGCAAACGGACCGCACGATGCGCAACATCGCGGCGATCCTGGGCGGTGCCGGACTCGACTGGTCGCACGTCGTGAACACCACTGCCTACCTCGAGCATTTGCAGAGGGACTGGGCAGGCTTCGATCGCGTGTATGGCACGTTCCTGACGCCGCCGTATCCCGCTCGGGCGACGACCGGTGCCGCACTGAAGAACATCCTGGTAGAGATCAGCGTCGTCGCGGTGATGCCGTCGTGAGCGAGTTCCTCTTCGTGACCGATGTCTCCCCCTACCGGGATGCCGACGGCAGCGCCAGCCTCGCGGGCGCCCACCACAGCCTGCCGTCGGCGGTGACTACGGCGGCGCAGATAGCACAACTGCACGGGCTGAGCTTCGGCCACGTTCCCCACGTGACGGATCTGCCCGTCTCGGACCTCGAGCGAGCGCACCTGCTGATGCTCTTCACCATCGGCGAGACCGACTGGTCGGACGAGCAGCGTTCGGTCATCGAGCACAGGGTCCGCCAGGGGAGCCTCGGATTCGTCGGCATGCACTCCGCCAGCGACTCGGCCTACAGGTGGCCGGCGTACGGGGAATTCATCGGCGCCAGGTTCGCCGGCCATCCCGTCACCGGCGTTCTCCCCGTGCTCGTCGTCGACGACGCGCATCCGGCGACGCGGCACCTGCCGCGCCGATGGCTCTTCAATGAGGAGTTCTACCTGTTCAGCGACCTGGCTGAGGATCGGCGCGACCTGCTCGGGGTCGAGCTCGGGCACAGCCACGACGGAACCGGCGGCCAGGTCCTGCCGCTGGCCTGGTGCATTGAGCGGGGTCCCATGCGCACCTTCTATACCGCGCTTGGCCACTTCGGAGCCGCATACGAGAACGTCGATTTCGTGCGCCACCTCGGCGGCGGCGTGTCCTGGGTGCTGTCCGGGTCGCAGCCATGACACTCACTCCGGCCACGACGCTCCCTCCGGCCCGTACGCCGTCGCAGCGCCAGGAGGCCTGATGCCTGCGTTCCTCACCGCGCTCCAGTACTCGATCCTCGAGGCCGTCTGCGCCCGGCTCGTCCCCGCGGACGGCGCACCCGACGGCGCACCCGACGGCGCACCCGACGGCGCACCCGACCACCCGACGGTGCCGAGCTGGGAGCTGTCGACTACATCGACACGCTCCTCGGCGCATTTACCTTCACCCCGCCTCGCATCTGGGCGGGCGGCCCGTTCTCCGGTCGCTTTGGCGGCGAGAGTTCATTCTCGGACTTCGAAGAGCTCAGCCCCGCCGAAGAGCTGGCCTGGCGCACCCGGATCGAGGGCTCACGGGGAAAGCCGGAAAGAGAGCGGCTAGGACCAGTCACCGGCCTCCAAGAGACCTACACCCGAGGTCTCGAAGAGTTGGGCGAGAAGTTCCTGACCCTGGACCCGGCGGCCCAAGATGACCGGCTGACAGAGATCGGCGACTTCACTCGGCTGGTCTATGAGCACGTCTGCGAGGGCCTTTACGGAGCGCCCGAGTACGGGGGCAACCGGGGCCTGGCTGGCTGGCACTACCTGAACTACGAGGGGGACGTGCAACCTCGTGGATACACCGACGCGGAGGTCAGCGGAGCATGAGCCGGGATTTCGACGCAATCATCATCGGGTCAGGTCCGGCCGGGTCGACGGCCGCCGAGATTCTGACCGAGGCCGGGCTTTCCGTGCTGATCTTTGAGCGTGGCCGCAACCATCTGATCGACCTCGAGAATCCCGCAGTCCTCCCACGACGCTTCTCCAACGACGAGCTCAAATACATGACCCGGCACTTCCTCGGGCCGGATCCCTGGGCGGAGCCCCGGACGTTTCGGACGTCCATCGCCGACGGTGATCGCCAGGTGGTCGGGGAGGTCAACAATCTGCCCGCCACCGTGGGTGGCGGCGGCGTTCATGCCGACGGGAAGCTCCCTAGGTTCCGCGAGGATGACTTCCTCGTCGAGTCCGAGCTCGGGCCGGTCGAGGGCGCGAGCATCGCCGACTGGCCCGTCACCTACGACGAGATGGAGCCCTACTACGCCGAGGCCGAGCGAGTCATCGGCGTCGCGGGCCTCGCCGGGGCGAACCCGTTCGCCGCCTGGCGGTCGGGCGCGTACCCGATGCCCCCGGGTCCGCGCAATGTACGGGGCCCTCGTTACCTCAGCCGCGGCGCAGAAGCTCGGCTACCACCCCTACCCGGCGCCCACCGGCGTGAACTCCATCGAGTACGACGGGCGGCCGGCCTGCAACAACTGTGGCTTCTGTGCTTACTTCGGCTGCCCCATCCACGCGAAGGGCGACCCCGTCGCACCGCTGCGGCGCGCCCTCCTGACCGGCCGGGCACAACTGCGCCCGCAAAGTCACGTGTCACGCATCCTGCTCGAAAACGGCAAGGCGACCGGTGTCGAATGGATCGACGCGCGCGGAGACCGTCACATCGAGCTCGCGGAGCGGATCGTCGTCGCATGCGGGGCGATGGAGACGCCACGGCTGCTGCTGCTCTCCGGCCTCACCAACGAGCACATTGGCCGGAACGTGATGTTCCACATGCAGACATTCGTCTTCGGAATCATGCCGTCCCGTGTCCACGGGCATATCGGCCGATCCGTCACCCACGTCCACGACGACCACATCCTCGTTGACGAGGCTGCGCGGACGGCCGCTGCTGAAGCAGGCCTGCCGTGGATCAAGGGCGGGCTGGTCGAGCACTGCAGCCCGTCTCACCTGATCGCGGAGGCGAAGCAGTACCCATGGGGGCCGCAGCACAAGATCATGATGCGCGAATCTCCGATGCGGGACCGCCTTCTGGGGTTCTGCATGCAAGGCGACGACTTGCCCCAGGTCACGAACACGGTCGACCTCGACCCCGCAGTTACCGACATCTGGGGCCTGCCGGTTGCCAGGACGACCTATCAGCTGCACACCCACGAACTGGTCGCCTCGAGGCACCATGGCGCCAAACTTGCGCAGATCATGAAGGAGGCTGGCGCGGAGCGGATCCTGACGGCAACATCTCCGAAGACAACCGGGGATCTCGCAACCTCACATTCGGAGATCAGCCAGGTGCCCATCTCACGCCACGTCGCCGGGACCGCCCGATTCGGCACGGATCCGTTGTCGAGTGTGTGCGACCCGTGGGGTCGTCTCTGGGAGGCTCCGAATGTCATGATCGCCGATTCCTCCGCTGTTCCCGACGGGCTCAGGCTATGGGCCAACCCTCACCCTGGTCGCATTGTCGTTGCGCAACTCCCGGGCGTTCGCCGCATGACCGGCGGTGCGTAGTGACACGGCGATTGATGCGGCCGCACGAGATAAAACCCCTGCTCAGACTTCGCCCGCCAGTCAGTCGATCCCATCGAGCGTCGTCTTGGCAACGCACAGACGATCGCAGATCTGCGCAGCATTGCCCGCCGACACACCCCGCGTGCCGTCTTCGATTACACCGACGGTGCGGCCGATGGCGAGCTGAGCCTCACGCGTGCGCGACAGATGTTCCGGGACATCGAGTTCGTTCCGCGCGTGCTGCGCGACGTCAGTGATCTGGACACCATCGCCTATCCGCTGGGCCGGGAGAGCGCCCAGCCGTTCGGTTTCGGCCCGACCGGCTTCACGCGACTCATGCACCATGCAGGGGAAGCCGCCGTCGGTGCTGTCGCCGCACGACGGAAGATCCCTTACGCGCTTTCCACGATGGGGACCACGTCGATCGAGGACCTCGCGGCCGCCGTACCCGGCGGGCGACTGTGGTTCCAGCTGTATGTGTGGCGCGACCGCGCTCCCGCCGCGGACCTGGTCGCCCGCGTCGCCGCGGCCGGATACGAGGCCGTCATGCTCACGGTCGACACCCCCGTCGGGGGCAACCGGCTTCGCGATGCGCGCAATGGCTTTACCTTGCCGCCAACACTGTCGCTCCGCACCCTGGGCGACATGGCGTTGTACCCACGCTGGTGGGGGAATCTTCTGACCACTCCGCCGCTGACTTTCGCCTCCCTCACCGCCTGGGATGGGACCGTCGGCGAGCTAATGGACACCCTGTTCGACCCGTCCATGACGATCGATGACCTCGCCTGGATCCGGTCCATGTGGCCCGGCCCGCTCATCGTCAAGGGAATCCAGTCCGTCGCCGACGCCCGGCTCGTCGTCGACGCGGGCGCCGACGTGGTTCTTCTGTCTAACCACGGCGGCCGGCAACTCGACCGTGCGCCCGTGCCGCTGCGGCTGCTTCCGGAGGTCGTCGCCGCGGTCGGGGAACGGGCTCAAGTCTGGCTCGACACCGGCGTGATGAATGGTGCCGACATTGTGGCTGGCATCGCGCTCGGCGCTGATTTCGTCCTCGTCGGGCGCGCCTACCTATTCGGCCTCATGGCGGGCGGCGAGCGGGGAGTCGACCGGGCTGCGGAAATCCTGTCAACCGAGGTTGCTCGAACAATGCGCCTGCTCGGCGCGACCCGCATCGCTGATCTGACACCCGAGCAGGTACGGCTTCCGCCGCGATCCGGGTTGCCCTTCCGCGGCTAACGACGATCACGTCGCTGGCTGTGAGGCAGGTGCAGGTCCCGTGCATGCTGGAGCGGAACGGGGACCGAGTGTGGTGCGCCGACGCATGAGTGGGATCTACCGGTTGACGGTGGATACCTGGCAAAGTGGGTGGTAACGCCGAGTATTCGGCTCTTGACAATGCAGGTTGTAGTCGGGGCGGGCGTCGGCACCGACGTCGAGATGGCCGAGTACGCCGACGGCTGCGTGGTCACCACGCCCACCCGCGCGTTGGAGTTCGGCTACCCACTCCGGACCTGGTCCGTCGGCGTGCACTTCAAGCCGTGGGGGCTGGCGCCGTTCCTGCCGATGCCCGCGGCCGAGCTGTGCCACCGGCCGGTGACGGTAGAGCAGGTTTGGGGCCGGCGCCATTGCTGAGCTGCGAGACCGGCTGGCCACAGCAGACGGACCGCACGAGATGCTGACGCTGCTCGAGGAAGGGCTAACGCGACGGCTGTGCGATTTCTTACAAGAGCGACAGCTCACGACACCCTAAATTGGGGGCACCCCTAAGCAAAGGAGAGCCCCGTGGGCAAGGTGGTCATGTACGCCTCGGTGTCGGTGGACGGCTTCGTCGCAGACGAGAACGACCAGCCCGGACCGCTGTTCGACTGGTTGACCAGCGGTGAGGTGCCGTTGGACGAGAGCGGCGCGCTGAAGGTGTCACAGACGTCCTACGACTACACCCGGCCGTACTGGGACCAGATCGGGGCGACAATCGCCGGCCGCCACGTCTTCGACATGACGGACGGCTGGGACGGGAAGCCTCCGGGCGGGGTCGACCACGTGGTCGTCGTGACGCACCGGCCGAAGCCCGATGGCTGGGACCCCGAGGCGCCGTTTCACTTCGTCGACGGCGTCGAGGCAGCCGTGGCCAAGGCGCAGGAGCTTGCGGGTGACCGCATGGTCGAGGTCGCCGCCGGCGATGTCGGTGGCCAGGTGCTTGCCGCGGGCCTGATCGACGAGGTGCGCATGGACGTCGTACCCGTCGTGTTCGGGTCCGGCAAGCGCTACTTCGGGTCGGTCCACGCACAGCACCTGTTGGAGGGACCTGACGTGGTGACTCAGGGCAACCGGGTGCTTCACCTGCGCTATCGGGTGCGTCGTTGACCGATCTGAGCGGGTACGCGAAGACGTCCACTGCGAACGGTGACACAAGATCGGGCCTCCGACTGCGTTTGCGCTTCGCTGTCCCTGGTCGGGCAGCCGACGCCGATCCGCCCCAGCACCTCACCTGCGGCAAGTTCAACTCAAGATCACTGGTTGCCGGTTTCCGTCGTATCTTTGGCCGCCTCAGGAAGAGCGGCTCTTCACCAAGGCAGGGTGCAGCCGGGTCTGAATCCGCCTGTCCCGAGTAGATCAGGCGATGTAGCTGGTGAGGTTGCGGAAGCGAGGGCGGAGCCGCGCAGGTGCTCCAGGCGGCCGTTGATCGCTTCGGTTGGACCGTTGCTGGTGCCGGGCCGGTCGAAGTAGGCCAGTATGTCAGCGGCTCGCTTGCTCAGGGTGCGGCCGAGCTTGGCGATCTCGACCAGCGGCCTGGGGACGCCGGCGCTGAGCGACTCGATCAGCCCGACCATCAGCTCGCGGCCCGCGGCTTCGCGTCCGCGCCGAGGACGCGGCAGACTAGAGCCATGACCGCCGAGCAACTGGAGATGATCTCTTCCGACCCTCGGGTGATGCACCGCCAGGCCGTCATCGCCGGGACTCGCGTAGCCCGTCAGCGTCATCCTGGACAGCCTCGCCGCCGGGATGACCACCGAGGAGATCACCGCCGAATACCCGTCAGTGCCGGCCGCCAGCGTGCGCGCGGCCGCCGCCTACGGCGCCGCCCTGGCCCGCGAGGAACTAGTCCCCCTCCCCCAGAGCCGGTGAAAATCAAGCTCGACGAGAACCTGCCCGCCCGGCAGCCACGCCGGCATCGTCGTTCTACGGCTAACCGACCAGTCCCCAGCCACCGTCAGCAAAGCCATCACCGACCTGGCCAGCCTCACCGACGCCGCCACCCTCACCGGAACCGCGCCTTATATATCCCCGAGGAGGCTTCACGGATATACTAGAGGACGCGAAGGAGGCGACCATGGCCAAGACCCTGATCGACGTTGACGAACAGCAACTCGCCGAGGCAGCGCAGGTGCTGAATACTCAGACCAAGAAAGACACCGTCAACGCGGCCCTGCGTCTCGTCACGTCCCTGGCCGCGCGGCGCCGCGACCTGCATCGCCTGACCTCCGGCGGGCTGCCCGACCTGGCCGATGAAGACGTGATGCGCGCCGCATGGCAGCGGTAGCCACCCACCTCGCCGACACCAGCGCCTTAGCCCGACTGCGGCACTCCGCCGTCGCCTCGGTGCTCGGACCGATGATCGAAGCTGGGCTCATCGGCACTTGCGGTGTCATCGAGTTCGAACTGGGCTGGGCAGCACGCACCGCCGACGAGTTCGACGAGATACGAGCAGACCGGCAAGCCGGCTACGAATGGCTCGCCACCCACGACGAAGACTGGCACCGCGCCCTGCAAGTCCAAGCCGCCCTCTGGCGCCGCGGGCAGATCAGAGCAGTCGGCTTCCCCGACCTGCTCATCGCCGCCGTCGCCGAACGAGAACGCCTCACCGTCCTGCACTACGACAGCGACTACGACCTCATCACACGGGTCACCGGACAGCCCGCCCAGTGGGTAGTCCCGCGCGGCAGCGTCCCTTAACCATGGCCAAGCCGCCAGCGTTCGCGCAGTTCTCGGACCGCTTAATGCCGAATAGGGCCAACCGGTGATGGCTTGACGTTGCCCGGCTATAGCGGTCGCGCCTCGGCGCTCGCCGCACTCGTGTCCCACGCCGCGGCATCTCCCGTCGCCGTCAGGAACGCATCCCACGCCTGAGTCACGGCCTGGGCAACGTCGGCCGCTTCCACCGTCACCGCTATCCGGACCCGGACATAATGTGAGCCGCGCCGGGTCTCTACGTCCACTTCGGCGCTCAGGACAGGCGAGCGGATCTGCGCTGCCAGCCGCTCCTCGAAGTCGGCCGCATCGGCGGTCCACGAGCGCCAGCTGCCACCTGGCGCGGCGCGTGGCACTTCGAGAGTGACGGCGTACGGCGTCTCGCGTGCTGGCTTCCTGGCTGGGGCCATCTCCGCACGCTACGACATGCGACGCGACCGTTTCACTCTCGGCCAGCGCTTCGTGATCTGCTGCGGCGCAGTCAACCCTGGCGGCGCCGGGCATCAGCAGGCCGATCAGGTACCGAGGAAGTAGTCGTTGATGTACTTCTCCCCCTCGTCGCAGAAGAACGTGACGACGTGCCGGAGGTCCGGGTGCTGTGCTCGCAGCTCGCGGGCAGCGAGCAGGTGCGCGCCGGAACTGGGGCCGACGAACAGCCCGAACTCGCGGGCCAGGCGGCGCATCTCGCTGATTGCCGCGTCGCTATCCACCGCGACTACCTCGTCGACGATATGCGCATGCCTGGCGAAAATGCCGGGGACGAAGCCGTCGGAGATGCCCTCGATCAGGTGCCGGCCGACCTCGCCGCACATGAGGAGGCACGACTCGTTCGGCTCGACGGCGACCACTTTGCAGGACGGGTTCTGCTCGCGGAAGCACTGACCCACGCCGATGATGGTGCCCCCGGTGCCGACCCCGCCGACGACGGCGTCCGGGATCGCGCCAGCCGGCAGCTGGGCGAGGGTCTCCGGGCCGAGCCAGGTGCGGTTCTCCTCGACGTTCCACTCCGAGTCGAATTGCTGCGGCGCGAAGTATCCCGGCTGGCAGCCGAGTTCGGCGACCTTGGCCAGCGCGTCATTGACGTGAAAGTCACCGAGCGTCATGACCTGCGCGCCAAAGGCCCGCGAGATCGCCTGCCGCTCGCCGCTCATCCCGCTCGGCATGACCACGAGCATCCGGTAGCCCTTGACGGCCGCGACCATGCTCATCGCGTTCCCGGTATTACCGCTGCTGGCCTCCACGATGGTGTCACCCGGCCGCAGCAGCCCTTCCCGTTCCGCCCGCTCGATCATGTACTTGGCGATGCGCGCCTTGATGGATCCGGAAGGGTTGAGGTACTCGAGCTTGACCCAGATCCCGTCAACCATGATCAGCGGTGTGTTGCCGATCGCGTCGAGGATCGTGCCATTCATGCCTGCAGCCTACGTGTGAGCGGCCGCCCCAGGATCCGCCTTCCCGCCCGGCCACCGGAGCTAGCCTCTCGCCGGTGAGCTCGCGGACGCGCGCCGCAGACCTCCGTTACTGGTCTTACCGGTGAACAGTGGATGAACTAATCAAAAAGAGTGCATGATGGTCGCCAGCAGAACCAGGGCGGGGAGGTGCTCGACGTGACCGTGGGCGATCATTTCGACCGGGTAGCCGCCGTCTACGAATCGCTGCGCACCACCGACGAGGCGCCGGTGCGCACGATCGCCCAGCTCCTGCCTGACCGCCCCGTCACCGGCCTCGATATCGGCTGCGGGACGGGACGGTACTCGCGGCTGCTGCGGGGGCTGGTGCCGGACGGCTCGCTGCTGATCGGCAGCGATGTCTCGGCAGCCATGCTGGCAGAGTTCAAGTCCGGCAACGACGGCCACGCGGTTGTGGTGCCACTGGTAGCAGCCGCCGAAGAACTGCCGTTGCGGACCGCCAGCCTCGACCTGGTCACCGCGTTCAACTGCGTTCACCATTTCGACCTCGGTCGCTTCCTGACCGCCGTCGCCCGGGTGCTGCGGCCCGACGGCCAGCTCTTCATCTACACCCGCACCCCACAGCAGAACGCGCGGACGATCTGGGGCCGCTACTTCCCGGGTTTCACCGAGCACGAGCAGCGCCTGCACAGCGAGGCAGCGTTCCGGGACGCCGTCCGGCGGACCGCCGGGCTCACGGTGGTCGCTACGCAAACCTTCGCGCACCCGCGCTCGAGCACGGCCCAGCGGCTCAGGGCCCAGGCCGAGGGCCACCACTACTCGACGTTCTCGCTGTACGCGCCGGATGAATTGCGCGCATCCATCGTGACGTTCCTGGCCCGCCTGCCCAGCCCCGAGGTCAGCTGGGTTGACGAGCACCTCCTGGTCGTCGTCGGCGGCAGCCGCCGCGACCAGGCGGAACCTGACCGCCCCGACCACATGGCGAGCCCGGTGATGCTCCGCACGGGCTAGCTCGGCGTGCCGCGCCCTCGCCACTCCGGAAGCCGACTGCACCTGCAGTTCGTCAGTTCGCGCCGAACTGCTCGCGTACGGCCTGGAAGCCGCGCGCCGTCGCCGCAAGCACGCGCTCTACATCCCGATCTGTGTGCGCCGCGGACACGAACCAGTTGTGGCGCGGATGCACGATCACGCCATGGTCCACGACCGCCGCGCAGAACGCCCACGCCCTGGCGAAGTTCTCGTCGCCCGCGAAACTGAGGCTAGGCATCTGCACCGGCCCGGTCTGGAGCACAGTCAGCCCCGCGTCCAGCGCCTGCCGACCGATGCCCGGCTCTCAGCATGGTTCCGATCCGTTCCATGACGGGAACGGAGCCCTCCTCGCGGATGGCCGTGATCGTGGCGATCGCGGCCGCCATGGGGACGGCCTGGAACCAGAATGAGCCCGTGACGAAGATCCGGGACGCAGCCTCGCTGAGGCTGTCCGATCCGAGCACCGCGGCCAGCGGGTAACCATTGCCGATCGCCTTGCTCCAGGCGCTCAGGTCGGGCTTCACGCCGATGGGCTCCCAGCTGCCGCCGTCGTTGAGACGGAAGCCTGCACGTACCTCGTCCATGATGAGCACGGCGCCGATCCGGTCGCATAGCTGCCGGAGCCCGCGGGCGAAGGCCGGGTCGACCATCTCCTGGTCGAATCCGGCGTCATGCTTGAACGGAGACACGATGATCGCGGCCACGTCGCCGTCCGCTTCGCTGGCTGCCCGTTCGACGCTGGCGATGTCGTTGTAGGTGTAGTAAGCCATGTTGACGCGGTCTTCGGGCGTCACCCCGTCCAGCCGGATGGTGCACCACGGCGCCGAGCCGTGATACGCGCCCGTAGCGGCAAGTACCTTGCCGCGACCGGTAGCGGCCCTCGCCACCATCAGGCAGATTGTTGTGGCATCCGTGCCGTTCTTCGCGAACATCGCCCAGTCCGCGTGGGCGACCCGGTCGACCAGGAGCTCGGCGGCCTCGACCATGCAGGCTGCCGGGCCCGCCTGGGTGTCGCCCTTGGCCAGCTGAGCGGCAACCGCCTGCTCGACCTTCGGGTGCTTGTGGCCCGAGGATGACCGGGCCGAAGCTGCACATGAGGTCGACGTACTCGTTGCCGTCCACGTCCCAGACGTGCGCACCCTCGGAGCGGTCATAGAACTGCGGGTACTCGGCGGGCAGCGCGCTGGCGCTGAGGTGGCCGTACATACCGCCGGGAATCACGGCCCTCGCCCGCTTCCGCAGCGCGTCATCCGCGGTGCGCATCCGGCGCTGGCTGCTGACCTCTGTCACGTTCAGGCTCCTAACTGCCTAGTAGTTGGCGCGCGGTCGCCGTTATCCCGGCCGCATCGAGCCGGTAATGCGCGTACAAGGCGGCGGGCGGGCCGAGCAGCACGTGCTCGTCCGGCACCCCGTGCCGGCGCAGTTTCGCGGCCACGCCAGCATCCGCAAGTGTCTCCGCAACGGCGGAGCCGAGCCCGCCGGTGACGTTGTGCTCCTCCACAGTCAGCAAGGCGGCCGTCTGGCTCGCTGCCGCGAGGATCTCGGCCTTATCGAGCGGGCTGATGGTGTGCATGTCGATCACCCGGGTGGAAATTCCCGCGGCGGCCAGGCTTTCTGCCGCGGCCAGGCAGGCATGCACCTGCGAGCCGGTCGTGATCACGGCCAGGTCGGTGCCCTCGGTCAGGCGAACGGCCTTGCCGATCCGGAAGTCTGCCGGCGGCTCCGGGTAGACCTCCGGGTCACGGCCGCGGCCAAGCCGGATGTACATCGGGCGCGGATGATCCAGCGATGCGCGCAGGATGGCCCGCAGCTGATTCGCGTCCGCGGCGCAGACCACGGTCAGGCCGGCGATCGTGCGCATGATGCCGAGGTCCTCAAGCGAGTGATGGCTAGTGCCGTAAAAGCCCAGGCTCATGCCCGAGTGATGGGCGAGGATCCGCACGGGCATGCCCGGATAAGCGCAGTCAGTGCGGATCTGCTCGCAAGCCAGCAGCGCGACGTACGCAGCGAACGTGGCCGCGAACGGCATCAAGCCGGCCGAGGCCATCCCGGCCGCTATCGACACCATGTTCTGCTCGGCGACGCCCACGTTGAAGAACCGGTCCGGATGCCGGGCGGCGAAGTCGATCGTCCTGTTGGCATGGGCCAGGTCGGCTGTGAGTACGACAATGCGATCATCGGAGTCAGCCAGGTCAGCAAGCTCTGCCCCCGCGACGAACGCGGGAACGGAGGTTACCGCGATCCCCGCGCCCGACCGCGCGTCCTTGAGTTCGGGCTCATCTGCCGTCCCGCGGAAGAGCCCGCTCAGTTCCTGGCCCGCGGCAGCGGCGGCGGCCGCCGACTCTGCCGGAGACTGCGGACTGGGCTCGACGTCAGGCACGGCTGGCTCCTGCGGACGCCGGCTGCAGGCCGCGCCGTATCTCGGCGATGACTTCCTCGTAATCCACGCCGGCGAGCCTGCCGACGTGCCACCCGACGTTGGCTTCCATGCGCCGCACACCGCGGCCCTTGACGGTGTCGGCGATGATCACCTGGGGACTCCCGGTGCCGGCGGGCTCAAGGCTGTCGTACGCATCCAGGATGGCGTCCAGATCGTGGCCGTCGATGCGCTGGACACTCCACCGGAAGCTGCGGAACTTATCGGCGAGCGGCTCAATCCCCATGATGTCCTCGGTCTGCCCGTCGATCGACAGGTAGTTGCGGTCCACGATGCAGACCAGTGATCCGAGCCGGAACTGGCCCGCGGCCATGGCTGCTTCCCAGGCCTGCCCCTCGGCCAGTTCACCGTCCCCCACCACGCAGTAGGTCCGGTAGCCGCGGCCCTGAACCCGGCCTGCCAGGGCCATCCCCACGCTGATCGACAAGCCGTGGCCCAGCGATCCTGAGCTGAAATCGACTCCGCTGATCTTCCGCATGTCCGGGTGATCGCCGAACGCGCTGCCGAGCCTGGTGTAATCATCGAGCAGTTCCGGCTCGAAGAAGCCGACATCAGCAAGCACCGGGTAGAGCCCGATGGCCGCATGGCCCTTGCTGAGCACGAACCGGTCCCGGTCAGGCCAGCCAGGCTGATCCGGCCGGTAGCGCAGCTCGCCGTAGTACAGCGAGGCGAGCAGCTCGGCCGCCGAGAAGGTACCGGTGTAGTGACCCGCGCCAGCGATCTGCGCCAGCCGCACGGTCTCCAGCCGGATGAACGTAGCCCGGTCGGCCAGCCTCGCCAGATGCCGCTCGCGCTCGGGCGTTCCGCGCCGGGGATACCGTTCGCGCTCGGCGGTCATCGCACTGCCTCTCTCTGTCGCCGGAAATGGCCGCTACGGGGCGCCGGCTATGGCCGGCCCAAAGACCCGGCAACGGCGTCGCGACGGATGTCGGTCAGCGTCGCTCCGTGGCGCCAGCACGGCTTGTGGCGCAGCAGCACGCTCCAGCCCTCGCTGATCGGCCTCATGCCGCCTACGACGCGCCAGGCATGCCTCCGTCGCCGCAACCCGCGCTGCTCGCGTAGCATCGGGTCCAGGGTTTCTCAGCCAAATCTAATACCGGACGTCTGATCTATAACACGGTCAGGTTATCAAGACCAGGCCTCCGCGGGAACGTGGTGCGCGGCGCCGCGGCGGCCTCACCGGCCGCGCCGGGCCGGGCCGCCAGCCGCGGCGGGCACGGTCTGCACCCGAGCGGGAGCGCCAGTGCCCAAGATTGTTGATCACGAGCTCCGCCGGCAGGAACTGCTGGCGGCGACCTGGCGGGTTATCGCCAGGACCGGAATCGTCGGCGTCACGACCCGCGAGATCGCGCGCGAGGCGGGCGTGTCAACGGGCGTGCTCGCGCACTACTTCGCCGACAAGGAGGAACTGCTAGCCGCCGCGCTCCGGCTGTCGCACCACCAGGTCTACGCGCGGCTCCGGGAGCGCACGCAGGGCCTGCTCGGCCTTGACGCGCTCCGGGTTGTGATGCTGGAGGCGCTGCCGCTGGACGATCAGCGACTGCTCGAGGCGCAGATCGAGGCGAACTTCTGGTCGCTGGCCCTGGGCAACGAGGCCCTGCGCGAGTTGCAGCACGAGGAGTTCGAGCGGTTCTGGGATGTGCTGCACTACCGGGTCTGCGAGGCGCAGAAACTTGGCCAGATCTGGCCGGATGCCGACGCCAGCGATATCACGCACCAGCTCATGATCATGGTCGAGGGCCTGTCCCTGGAGGCGGTTCTGTACCCGTCGAGGGCAAATCCGCAGCGTCAGCTCCAGACCCTCGACAGCTTCCTTGGCCGGATCAGCTCGGCCGCCATGCAATCAGTCTCGAGCTGATGATTTTATGTCGTACGCATGATATAAAACACCCATGCTAGCCCGCGAGCACCTTCGCCTTCGGGTCGCGGGAGTACGCGGCGCTCTCGCGGGCGCGCAGCCTGGCGTCGTTTCTGTTTGCCGTGGCGCCTGCGGGCGGGGCCGCCGTAACTGCGGATCTCCTGCTCCGCGCCGGCGCTGGCCGCGCGGGTTCGGGCGATCGCGGCATCGGAGAGGTCCCTTCGGGATCCGGATCGCGATGGTGGCCGTCATGGAAGCGGCGTTGCTATGCCTATGGCCATAGTGACGCCGCATCCATACCGATCGCAGCCCATCGCGGCATTGTCCGGCTGACCTCTTGACACGGCAT
This sequence comes from uncultured Actinomycetota bacterium, assembly GCA_963834665.1. Lineage (GTDB taxonomy): Bacteria > Actinomycetota > Actinomycetes > Streptosporangiales > Streptosporangiaceae > JAJYUU01. The sequence goes on along the minus strand of CAWICK010000011.1, from coordinate 223,300 downwards.
TCTGGGCTGCCTACGATAAGCGCAAATTTTACATACTCTTTTGCTATTATCGCTCATTAACCTGGCGGGCTGCATGCGGCCAGGTCGGCAGCTAGCTGCCGCGCATGGGCACGCGGTGCGCGGTGTCCGAGGTCGTCGCGACCGCTGATCGATCCGGTCCCAGCCCGAGTTCGAGTCCCAGGGAGATCGCGACGGTGGGAAAGCTAGCTGGTCAGGTCGCCGTCATCACCGGAGCCGGCAGCGGGCAGGGCGCGGCGGCAGCCCGCCTGTTCGCCAGCGAGGGCGCAGCCGTTGTCGTCGCCGACGTCAACGCCGAGACCGGTCACGCCGTCGTCGACGAGCTGACAGGCTCGGGCGGCAGCGCCGCGTTCGCGCAGTGCGACGTGTCCGATGCCCAGCAGGTCCAGGCCGCCGTCGCGATGGCCACCACGGAGTTCGGCCGGCTGGATGTGCTGTACAACAATGCGGGCCTCTGGTTCTCCGCTCAGGGGAACTACCGGCCGGGCATCACCGACGGCCCGTCGCCGCTCCTGGAAGAGAACATCTGGGACCGGACGCTGGGCGTCAACCTGAAGGGGACCTACCTCGGGTGCAAGTACGCCATCCCCGAGATGCAGAAGGCCGGCGGCGGGTCGATCATCAACGTCTCCAGCATCGCGGCGCTGCGGGTCGGATCGGGCGCCTCGGACGCCTACACCGCAGCCAAGGGCGGCGTAGTGGCGATCACCAGGACCCTCGCGGTGGAGCACGCCAAGTACCAGATCCGCTGCAACTGCATATTTCCTGGCGCCATCAAGACCCCGCTGGCAGGACCGTTCACGCCCGAGTACGAGAAGGCCGTCGAGAGCCACGTGCCGCTCGGCCGGTGGGGGCAGCCCGAGGATGTCGCCAAGATGGCGCTGTTCCTGGCGTGTGACGACTCGAGCTGGATCACCGGCGCCTTCTTCGTTGTCGATGGCGGGTACACGGCGGTATGACTAACGACCGGGTGACTAACGACTGGGCAGACGTCGCGCCGGAGGGCATGCTCCGCATCGGCGGCGAGGCAGTCCGGGCCGAAGCAGGCCGCACCTACCCCATTGCCAATCCGGCCAGCGGCAAGCATGTGGGACTGGCCGCCGAAGCCAGCGAGGCCGACGTCGGCCATGCGGTCGCGGCGGCGAAGGCCTCATTCGAAGCCGGCGTGTGGCGGCGGATGCCAGCACCGCAGCGCGGCGACATCCTCCGGGCGGCGGCCGAGATGATCTCGGCTCGGCAGGAAGAACTTGCCCGCCTCGAGTCGGTCTGCTCTGGCAAGCCGATCACCGACTGCCGCGCAGAAGTCCAGGCCGCGGCACGGTACTTCCGCTTCTACGGGGCGGCCGTCAACCACATGACCGGCCAGACGATCCCGGTGAACGCGACTGGCCTTGACCTGACCCTGCGCGAGCCCATCGGCGTCTGCGCCCTCATCGTGCCCTGGAACGGGCCGATCGCGGTGGCGGCCAAGAAAGCCGCCCCGGCCCTGGCCGCGGGGAACTCGATCGTTCTCAAGCCAGCGCCGCCGACTCCGCTGACCGCGCTCGAGCTGGAGGGCATCTGCCGGGCGGCCGGCGTTCCGCCCGGCGTTTTCAACGTCGTGACCGGGTCCGGGCGCGAGGTTGGCCAGCAACTGGTGGCTCACCCCGACGTGGCCAAGATCAGCTTCACCGGCAGCACCGACACCGGGGCCGACATCCTGGCGCGCGCCGCCCCTGGCATCAAGCGGGTCAGCCTTGAGCTTGGCGGCAAGTCACCGAACGTGATCTTCGCTGATGCCGACATCACGCGAGGTTGCAGCCTCAGCCGTCGCAGCTGTCTTCGCCAACTCGGGCCAGGACTGCTGCGCGCGCAGCCGGATCATCGTGCAGCGCCCGGTTGCCGATCAGTTCGTCGCGCATTTCGCGGAGCTGGCGGGCCAGTTGCGGCAGGGCGATCCGCTCGACCCTGCCGTGAAGCTCGGCAGCCTGATCTCCGCGGGCCAGCGAGACCGCGTCCTGGGCTTCATCGGGCGGGCCGTTGACGCGGGAGCTGAGGTGGTCTGCGGCGGCACGGTGGTGACCGCACCCGGGCTTGAAGCAGGCAATGCGGTGACGCCGACGGTGCTGACCGGTGCGGCGCACGACAGCGAGGTCGCGACGACGGAGGTGTTCGGCCCGGTCGCGACGATCCTGCCGTTCGACGACGAGGACGAGGCCATCGTGCTGGCCAACGGGACCAGGTACGGCCTCAGCGGATCGCTGTGGACCCGCGACATCGGCAGGGCCATCCGGGTGGCGCGCGAGATCCGGTCGGGCCTGCTCAGCATCAACTCCGACGCAAGCTCGTACATCCAGGCGCCGTTCGGCGGATACGGGCAGAGCGGGCTAGGCAAGGAACAGGGCCTTGAGGGCCTCTACGACTACACCGAGGTGAAGAACATCTATGTCAGTGACAGGTGACATCGGCAGGAAGCAGACCGGACGTGTGTGAGATCCTTGCCGTCCGGTGGGCCACGGCCCGGCCTTTCTCCGCCATTGCCGAGAGCGCCCGCGCGATGGAGTACTACGGCTCCGGCAAGTTCGGCTGGGGCGTGGCGTGGCTCGACGATGGCAAGGTCCGGCGGCACCGGTATGCGGGCCGGATGGAAGAGGACGAGGCGGTTTCCGGCTTCCTGGGCGGAGTGGAGTCCACCAAGTTCGTCATTCATTTCCGCCGCCCGACGCTGCTGTCGACCATACATCTGGCGAATACTCAGCCCTTCCTTGCCGAGGGTGCGGACCTGGCCTTCTGCCACAACGGACTCTTCGCCGACTTCGAGTCCTACCGCGGCGTTTACGCCCGGCGGCTCGCCGGGGTCGCCGACAGCGAGATCGGCTTCTGCATGCTGCAGGACATGACCGGGTCCGGCGTCCCGGTCGGTGATGCGCTGGCGATGGTCTACGAGAAGCTCGGCGGCCAGGCGAACCTGGCCGCGCTGGCAGCCGACGGCACGCTTGCGCTCTACAGCAACCACGAGCGGAACCGATTCTGGACGTTCCGCGACGGTGACGCCGACATGGCGGCGACTGAGCTGCACTCCCCCGACGGCTCGCTGTTCAACCTGATCTTCCCGGACGCCACCGACCGGGCAGTGGTCGCAGATAGCGCGGTCCTATGAACAGGCCCGCTGTGAGCAGACCCGCTGTGAGCCGGCCAGTGACGGACAGCAGCCTCGCCACCGTGCAGCCCTTCCGCCAGCGGCTGGGCGAGCAGGTCGCCAGCCTGCTGCTGACCGCCATCCGGCTGTATGAGTTCCTGCCAGACGAGCGCCTGCCGCCGGAGGCCGAGCTCTGCGCGCAACTGGGCGTGAACCGGATGGCCGTACGGGAGGGCTTGCGCTGGCTCGAGGATCACCAGTACATCCGCATCAAGCGCGGGCGCCTTGGCGGAGCGTACGTCGTCCAGCCAGCCCTCGATGTCGCGATCGAGCGGCTCAGGGGAACGGCCGTGAACTTCCGGCATCTGTTTGAGTACCGTGCCGCGATCGAGCCGCTTGTCGCCGGACTGGCTGCAGAACGGATCACGCAGACGGAGCTGACCCGGCTGGACCGGCTGCATCAGACCGAGCTGCAGGATCCGCCCATCGGCCGCAACCGCTTCCGCGCGGTCGACGTGTCGCTGCACCAGATCATCGCCAGCGCCTGCCGCAATGACTACCTGATCGTGGCGGTGCGCGACATCCGGGTCTGGATGGGGCCTGCCCTGGACCTGCTTGACTCCTCGCCGGTGCGCCGGCAGGAGTCCCTCGACAGCCATGGCGTGCTCATTGACTGCCTGCGCGCAGGCGACCGAGCCGGTGCCGGCGAAGTGATGCGCGCCCACATCGGGATCACCGAGCGGGCGGTGACTGCCGCGCTGTCGGCCCAGGGGGTGGCCGCGGAGAGATTACCCGGATGATCCGGCCTGCCCGCCATCGCGGCTGGTAGGCGGCCACAGGCAAGCAGCCAGGCCATTGCAAGCGCGGAGGGGAGGGAATCATGGAGTCCGGCCAGACAGCCGGGACCGACAACGGGGCACCCGTTCCCGCTGACGTCCTGAAGCGAATCGAAGCGGACAACATCCGCAACGTCCGGCTGGTGCTGACCGACCTGTATGGCGTCCCCCGAGGGAAGGTCATTACCGCACACCGGATCGAGCGGGCCCTGACCGAAGGGCACCCCTTCGCCATTCCGCTGTTCGCCTCGAACCTGTGGCAGCGTCATGCGCCGGGCGAGCACGTGTACAGCAATGACATCGGGTACCGGAACGGCGTCCTTCGCCTCGATCCGCTCACCTACGCGCCACTTCCCTGGACGCCGGCCACGGCGCACGTGCTCACCGATCTGTACGACGCCGGCGGCCAGATCGTCCAGACTCCGAGGGCCGTGCTGCGCAAAGTCCTCGGTGACGCCCGCGCGCTTGGCCTCGAACCGGTATTCGGCCACGAGCTGGAGTTCTACGTCTTCCGGTCAGAGCCCTCCGGTCAGGAATACGCGCCGATCTACGGCCCGCAGTCCTGGTTCTCCGTACACGCGCTGGGCATGGCCCAGAGATTCATCGACGAACTCGACCACGCGGCCACGGTCATGGGCCTGCCGGTCTATGAAATCTTCAGCGAGCATGGCGCCGGCCAGTTCGAGGTCAACCTCGAGCCGTGCCTCGGCCTGCTGGCTGCCGACAGGGTGGTGGCACTGAAGATCGCCATCAAGGAGATCGCGCAGTCCCTCGGCCTGCGGGCCACGTTCCTGGCCCGCCCGACCAATCTCGACGTGACGCCGCCAAGCGGCTACCACCTGCACCAGTCCCTGATCGACGCGAGCGGGGACAACGTGCTCCCGGACCCAGCCGCTGCTGACGGCCTGTCGGCCACCGCCCGGCACTACATTGCAGGCCAGCTCGCGCACGCTCCGGGCATGACAGCCATTGCCAGCCCTACGGTCACCGGTTACAAGCGCTACCAGGTCGGCAACTGGGCGCCGGTTCAGATCGCCTGGGGCATCGAGAACCGGACGGCGCTTGTTCGCGCCCTGCCGGACGGGTCCGACACGAGGATCGAGAACCGGCTGGGCAGTTCAGACGCGAATCCTTACCTGCTCACTGCGGTCATGGTGGCGGCTGGCCTGGACGGGGTTCGCCGGAACCTCGAACCGCCCGATCCCGTCAGCGAGAACCTGTTCGAGAACATCCGCTTCCAGCGACTGCCCGCGAGTCCGCCAGAAGGCCTGGACGCGCTCCTTGCGGACGACGAGCTAGTACAGGCCCTCGGGCCCGTCTTCACCAGCACGTTCACCGACGTGCTCCGCTTCGACTGGCAGCGCTATCTCCGTCACGTCAGCGACTGGGAGATCAGCGAATACCGGGAAATGCTGTAGGGGCAGCCGTGCAGGCCGAATCGACGATCACCGCAGGCACGTCTCCCGGATACCTCGGGCGGGTCCGCGATATTAGCTGCCCGATTCGGCTGGCGCGGGCAGAGGTATGCATGGTGTCGCTGCCGATGGTCACCACGTTCAGGTCGGCCTACGGCCGCTCCGCCAGCCGCAAGCGGATGATCGTCGTCAGGCTGGAGGACGACGACGGAACCGCAGGATGGGGCGAGGCGCCTGTCGCCGAGCGACCGGTGTACTGCACGGACACCGCGGAGAGCACCTGGTCCGCCCTGGTTGACCTGCTCATTCCGGCGGTCCTCGGGCGGCAGTTCAACGGCCCGGCCGAGCTGGCCGGCTCATGGGCCGACCTGATCGGGCAGAACTACGCGAAGAACGCCGTCGAATGCGCCGTCTGGGCGATCACCTCCGCGAAGCTGGACGCGCCGCTCGCGAGGCTATGGGGCGCCGTCCGTGACGCGGTTCCGGTCGGCGAGTCGTTCCCGATTTGCGACAGCATCGAAGCGCTGCTGACGCAGGTCGAGGCCCGGCTCCGGGAAGGCTTCGGCCGGGTCAAGCTCAAGATCGCGCCGGGCTGGGACGTCGCCGCCGTATCGGCGGTACGCGAGAGCTTTCCCGGCGTCCCGGTCTCCGTCGATGCCAATTGCGGCTACACCCCGGGCGGAGGCTCCGGCGGTGGCCCGTGGCAGGCGCTGGACGACTACGGCCTGGTCATGATCGAGCAGCCGTTTGCCGGTGACGCGCTAATCGAGATGTCGCAGCTGCAGCAGTCGCTGCGGACCTCCATCTGCCTGGACGAGAGCGCCGCCAGCTACAACACCGTCAGGACCGCCCTGCAGATGGGAGCGGGCCGGATCGTCAACATCAAGCCGCCCCGGCTCGGCGGCTTGCTGCCGAGCATTGCCGTCCACGACCTGTGCGCTGCGCAGCAGGTGCCTGCGTGGTGCGGCGGGACGCTCGAGACCGGCATCGGACGCGGCTTCAACCTCGCCCTCGCCGCGCTGCCGGGCTTCACGCTGCACGCGGACATGTCTCCGGCCCGCATCTTCTACGAGCGCGACCTGGTCGAGCCAACCTTCGACATTGACCTCAACGGGCGCATCGCCGTGCCCACCCGAGCAGGTAACGGGTTCCCCGTCGTCGCGGATCGGGTAGCGGCGAGCGCGATTCGGAGGTGGGCCAGTGGCGCACAGCAGTAAGCCGCGCGTCGAGCGAACATGACAAGCCGACAGAAGCAGTGAGCAATGGCGCTGGGAGGACATTCACACGCCGGGTAACGAAGCAACGGAAAGGGAAGGCCATGGCAGACACCGAGCAAGACATTGCTCATTCAGATGAGCAGCTCCTGACGTCGTTTGGCTACAAGCAAGAGCTGCGCCGAACGCTGAAGCTCTTCTCCATATTCGCCATATCATTCTCCGTCATCTCGGTCACGACCGGGATCTTCACGAACTTCCAGTTCGCCACCTCGGAGTTCGGCGCCGCGTCCATCTGGCTATGGCCGGTCGCGGCGATAGGCGCGATGATCCTGGCCTTCGTGCTCGCCGAACTTGCCTCTCGTATCCCGCTGGCCGGCTACTCCTACCAATGGGGCGGCCGGCTCGTCGGGCCGGGCTATGGCTGGTTCGTCGGCTTCAACCTGCTGTGCTGCTTCGCCCTGGCCAGCGGCGGCGAGACCCTGCTGCTTCTCTCGCCGATGATCGGCACGGTGCTCGGGCTCAACGTCGCCAACCAGACGCTGATGATCGTCGTCTCTGTCATCGTGCTGCTGCTCGCTGGCCTGATCAACATAATCGGCGTCAAGATCACGGCCAGAATCAATAACCTCTCGGTGTCGACAGAGATTCTGGGCACGCTTGTGCTCGGGATAATACTGGTCATCGCCTTCCTCGTACGGCAGCCTGCGATCCATTCCGGTGGCTTCCTGTTTACGCACGGGCCACTGCATGGCCAGGCACCGTGGTATGCCGCGTCGCTGGCCCTGCTGATGGGCGTGTTCACCATTGGCGGCTTCGAAGCATGCGCCGACCTCGGGGAAGAGGCCATCGGAGCGCAGCGCACCGTTGCCCGCGCCATCATCGGGGCCGTTGCCATTTCCGGAATCGTGGGAATGATCACGCTGATCTGCTTCGCCATCAGCATTCCCAACCTGTCGGCCGTGGCATCCAGCCCGACCCCGATCGCTTACATCGCCAAGTACTGGTTCGGCTCGGTATTCTCCAGGATCTTCCTGATCACTGTGGTGTACTCGGTGTTCTCGCTCATGGTGGTTCAGATCGCGGCAATCGGACGGCTGATCTACTCGCTGTCCCGCGACAATATGTTCCCCGCCTCCAGGATGTTCGCTCGCGTAGACGCCAAGACCAAGACGCCCGTCGCCGCCCTGATCCTGACGACGCTCATCTACATAGCGGTGATGGTCTTCGCGGCCGAGAAGGGCAGCGCATATGTCTACCTGATCGGGGCGACGCCGATCTTCGCGAGCTTCGTCTATCTCATGATCGTCGCCGCCTACGCGCGGCGCAGGGACAGTATTCCCAAGTCGAAGGCCTTCGACCTGGGCCGCTGGGCAATGCCGCTGATCGTCCTGTCCATCATCTGGGAAATAGCCATCATCATCGACTTCACCCTTCCGTCGATCTTCCATAAGGCCGCCGAGGTGGCGGTCGCGGGCCAGGTAATAGCCATCGCCTGGTACTTCGGGGCGCTGCGGTCGCGCATACGCCGCGGCACGGCGGGTCAGGCGCTGGCCGCCGGGCGGCTGGCTGGCCAGGAGGCGCTCGATACTCGGCCCGCAGGCCGGGCAGCGCCCCCGCCCGACTCGCCCGCATCGCCCGCGGTCGGGGTCGGCGAGTGACGAGCGTGACCTCGCCCGCGGAAACCATGGGCCGGCTTCGGCGCGAGGAGTTCCCCGTCACCGCCGAGAAAGTGTGGTTCGACACGGCGACGTACGGCCCGCTGCCGGTGTCGAACGTCCGGGCCCAGACCACGCTGCTCGAGGGCATGATGCTGGGCGTCGACGTGCCGGGGCTTGGTCACTGGTGGGATGGCGCGGCTGAGGTCCGCGGCAAGGTCGGCCAGTTCATCGGCTGCGATCCGGCTGACGTGGCGCTGCTCAGGAGCACGGGCGAGGGCATCAGCCTGGTATCGCTCGGGCTTGACTGGCACGCTGGCGACGAGGTCGTTCTCTACGACCAGGAGTTCCCGAGCGGCGTGTACCCGTTCCTGGCCCTGGAGAAGAAAGGCGTCAGCGTCGTCTTCGTCAAGGACCGCGGCAGGCACCGCTTTGACGTACAGGACGTGGCCGACGCCATGTCGGACCGGACCCGCGTTGTCTGCGTCAGCCTGGTGAACTGCTATCACGGCTTCCGAGCGCCCGTGGAGCAGATCTCAGCACTGTGCCGGGAACGCGGGTGCTGGTTCCTGGTTGACGCCGTCCAGGGGGTGGGGGTGCTGCCGGTCCAGGTCGCATCGCTCGGAGCCGACCTGGTGTCCGCGCATGGCTATAAGAGCTTGTGCGCGGGCTACGGCATCAGCTTCTGCTTCGTATCGCCGGACTTGCGGGCGAGCCTGGACGTCGCGGCGCCGGGATGGAAGAACATCGAAGACGCCCCGGTCATCGCCAGGCAACTGGACTACAACCTGCGATATGCGGCCAGTGCCCGGCGGTTCGAGCCGTCGGTACAGAATCTCGCTGGCATGTACGGGCTAGGCGCGAGCATCGACCTGTTCATGGCAGCCGGACCGGATCAGATCGCCGACTGGGTGCTGGACCTCAACCGGGCCCTCACCCGCGCGCTGACGGAAAAAGGCTACCGGGTGGTGAGCTCGGACCGGCCAGGCGAGATGTCGGGAATCATCTCTGCTGAGATACCCGGCGGTGACGCCGTAACCGTTCAGGCCCAGCTGGCCGGACAGAAGATTAAGTGCGCCGTACGCGACGGCAGGCTCCGGTTTTCGTGCCACCTGTTCAACAACCATGACGACATCGAGCGCCTCATCGCCGCACTGCCACCGCCCTAGGAGGGGGAGGCCACCTGGGCTCTCCCGGCACTTCGGGAGAGCCCAGGCTGGCCGATCCGGGCTAGCCGACTGCAACCGGATGCTGCCTGGCCCACTCGTGCGCGGCCGGTGACGCCACCCAGCGGATCGCATTAGCGAGAAGCCTGCGGTAACTGGAGTTGCCGTAGGCACTAGGCCCGTGACCGGGCTGCAGGTACACCAGCGGGCTGTGCCCGGCAGTCTTCACCCAGCCCAGCAGCGGGCTGGCCGGCGGATGAGTCCAGCCTGACCTGTCGTTGTACCGCTTCTTGATTGCCAGTGCGGCGGAGAAGAAATGATCAGATGTCATCGGCGCGTCCGTTTGCAGAAGCGGCTGGAGGCTGTCCTCGAGTATCGGCACGAGGTACAGCTCGTCGGTGAGCTCAAAGCCATCGTCCACGCCCTCGCACACCGGATGATCGGGATTCAGCACCGAGACATGATGCGTGACATCGAAGTGGTAGCCAGAGTCCGGCCACGTCGTCCCGTGCAGTTCGGCCGGGGTGTAGTGAAACCGCCCGCCAATGATGTCTGCGTAGGCCGGCCAGCTTGGCCAGGCCGACATGGCGTGGTGCAGGAACACAAAGCCCTGCCCGGCCTCGAGCATCTGGAGAAAGCGCCGCCGGAAATCCTCGGGCGGATCAACGAAGATCGTCTCTCCGTCGACGAACCTGAGCCCCGGCATGTCGTACATGACGATGGCATCCCAGTTGCCTACCTGCTCAGGCCCGAAGCACGCCATTGCACCGGGCTGCTCGACTCCCTCCCATTCGATACCGCTATCGGCATCGAAGATGGCGAAGAAAGGATCCGCCTCAAAGGAATGGCCGGCCGTCACTACAAGGACCCTGAGCCGCTTATCCGGCACGGCCGGTGTTTCTGACATTGGTCCTCCGTTCGCTGGCTGCCAACCCATTCTGCCGCCAATAGATGACTCTATCAAGAGTTGCCCGGGAAGACCTTACGCTGTCTATTCAACGACCGTTTACGATGAGGAGGCACCGGTTGTGAGCCGCACCGATGAGAACGCCGGAGCAGGGACAGTCAATCGTGATCAGCTGCCCCGGTACGACGACCTTCCGCCCGCGGCGCGGGGCGGCCGGAGCGCCTGGGGCCTGTTCGGCCGCGATGACTCGGTAGGCCTGCTCAACCTGCAGACTGCTGACAGCGTCCGGGCTGCCCTCGGCCTGGTCAGGAAGGGCGCCGTATTCCCCCTCGACGCGGCACTCGACGCCGTTGACCCGCCGCTGGATGCCGACCGCGGCGCGCCGAGGCACCGCTTGCTGCATAGCCCAGGACCGGGCCTGGCGGACCTGGATGACGTGTACGACAACTTCTACCCGCAGATCTCAAGTCAATGGGATTCACTGGCCCACGTAGCCTATTCACCAGGCGTTTTCTATAACGGCGCGACTGACGAGGACGTGCTCAGCGGAGCGCGCAACACGATCGACCACTGGGCCCGGCGCGGGATCGTCGCGCGAGCCGTCCTGCTTGACCTGCATCGTGCCCTCGGCTCCGGCGACGGGACCTACGCGCCCGACAGCGGCGCCGCTTTCAGCGTCGCGGATCTGGAAGTCGCCAGAGCGCAGGCCGGCGTCTCCTACTCCCCCGGCTGCATCGTCCTGCTCCGGACCGGCTTCCTTGGCTGGTACACAAGCCAGCCATGGCATGCTCGCGCCGCGGTCGCCAGAGACCTCCGGGCACCGGGCATCGAGCACACCGAGGAGATGGCTCGCTACCTGTGGGACAGCGGCGCCATGGGCGTGGCATCTGACACATTCGCGGTGGAAGTCTGGCCGCCAGACCTTAGCGCGGAGGCGATTCCCTTTGGTTTCCTGCACCGGATTCTCATCGGGCAATTCGGCATGGCTCTCGGCGAGCTGTGGTGGCTCGATGAATTGGCAGCAGATTGCGCGCAAGATGGCGTCTATGAGTTCCTGCTGACGAGTGCTCCGCTGAATTCACGAGGTGGTATCGGATCGCCGCCTAATGCCCTGGCCATAAAGTAAATGGCCGATGCACCGCGGCACAGATACCAATCTGGAGGAGCCCGATGACAGCCGACCAGCGCCCGGTGATAGTCAGCCTCGGAGTCCATATCGTCGACGTGCTTGGCCGGCCGGTCACCAGCATCCCGCCGGGCCAAGGTCGCCAGCTTCTGGACGAGATCAGGATCACCGCGGCCGGCACCGCGGCCGGCACAAGTGTCGACCTGGCCAAGCTTGGCGCACACGTCATCGCCATGGGCGCGGTCGGCGACGACCTGCTCGCCGACTTTCTGGTCATGGTGCTGCGCAAACACGGCGTCGAGACACGCTTGCTCGCGCGGAAGTCCGGCGTGCAGACTTCGGCAACCATGCTGCCGATCCGGCCCAACGGGGAACGGCCAGCTCTTCATACCCCCGGGGCGACCGCTTCGCTCGCGCTTGCGGACATCGACCTGGATACCATCGCCGACGCTCAGGCGCTGCACATTGGCGGTCCCGACGTGCTGGGTGCTTTCGGCGGCCAGCCCCTGCGCACTGTGCTCGAGTTCGCCAAGAGCCGGGGCGTTACCACGACGATGGACGTCCTCACTCCCGGCGACGCCACCGCGTGGTCGAGGCTCCAGCCACTGCTCCCGTACGTCGATTACTTTCTCCCGAATGAGGAGCAGCTCGGCAAGCTGACCGGATCTAGCGACATCACCGAGGCTGCCCGCAAGTACTCGCCTGCGGTACACAGGCAGTGCTGGCGAGCCGCGGCGAGCATGGCTGCGCTTTGGTCACGCCTGGCCAGCGCGTCGACTACCCGGCCTTCCCGGCCCAGGTCGTCGACACGACTGGGTGCGGAGACGCGTGCTCGGCCGGCTTCATCATCGGCCTGCTGCGGGGCTGGGCGTTGGAAGACGCCCCCTGGCTGGCCATGGCCGCCGCGTCCCTGGTAGTCAGTGGCCTGGGTTCGGACGCCGGAATCGTCGACCTGGACCGAACCCTGGCGGTTATCTGGCGGCATGCACCCGCGACGATTGCAGGCCGGCTCTCCGAAGCCGGGCCCTGATCTCACGCTTTCCGGCCGGGCGAGCGCGCCAGCCGGGGCGAGCGCATCAGCCGGGTGCCGGCAGCACCGCCACGCAGTCGATCTCCACCTTGAAGCCCAGGAGGCTGACCCCGACCGTCGTCCGGGCCGGCAGCGGCGCGGGAAACCTCGCCGCATAGGCCTCGTTCATCTCGGCGAAGTCAGCCATGTCATTCAGGTAGACGCCGCACCGCACCACGTCCGCCAGGCTGGCGCCCGCAGCACCCAGCACGGCGGCCATGTTCTCGAGGGCAACGATGGTCTGCTCCGCAGCGGTCTCGCCGACCACGACGCCGTCTCTGGTCGGCACTTGGCCTGCTACGTACACAAACCGGCCTTCGGCGATGATTCCGGGCGAGTACGCGCCCCCTGGCCGGCTACCGCCCACCGCCTGCTTCGACATGGAATTCCCTTCGCCGGCCTTACCACCAGGTTAGATCCGCGGGAGCCCTGATGCCGGTAGACCGGCCTCGGTCACCTTACTGGTGGCCTGGCCGCACTGGCTATGCCGGGCCGATGGAGTCCAGGATCTCCCGCGAAACGACACCGGAACCAGCCATCCCGATCCGCACGATCGTCGGCCTGGACGCTCCCGACGGGAACGCGGACAACGTCAGCCAGCCCAGGCTGCCCGGCTGCTGCGAGATACAGGCGCGAAGACCGTGCAGCCGCAGGCAGGGGACCGGCTCGATCCGAACCCCCTGACTGGCAGCGGCCTGGCCCGAGTCGAGCTCAACGCCCAGCCGACCCGCCCAAAATCCGGTGATCCCAGGCGGTGCCGGACAGCTCATGGCCGTGTTTCTGGTGGTGAGCAGCGCCACGGCGTCCGCCTGGATGTAGGGCCAGCAGCCGTACGGAGTGCTGTTCAGCTCCGTCCAGCCGGCCGGTGCGGCGAAGCGGATGCCGCCGAAGCTGTACCAGCGCCAGGACAGGGGCGTGGGGAAGGCCAGCCGCCGGCAAGAGCGACCGAGAGCGGCGACCGGGTAAAGGTGGCCAGGACCCGGCGGGCCAGCGGACCGCGCGCCGTGACCTGCACTCCTAGCTCTGGCACCAGATACCGCGCCGACTGCGGGCCAGCCGCCGCGACCGTCACCCGGATCCCGTTCACAACCTGCGCCGCTGGGCCCAGGCGCGGCGCCGGACCACCTGGCGCCGGGCCTATGGACACCACGTTGGGTGCCAGCTGACAGCCCATGGCGCGGAAGGTCTGGACGCGGATCCGCTCGGCGACGAACACCATCCCCTGCGTACCGCCGCCGCAGCTGGTTTGGTCGGCGTTCTCCAGCAGCCAGGACGATGGTACGGAGATCTGCGCGGAGCCGAACGTCACCGCCGCCCAGCCGGCCGGGGTGGCCGCGGTATCCACCAGGGGGATCGAGCTGCGATCCGGCGGCGAAGTTGCCGGACCCGGACCGTGCCGCGAGTGTCGCGCCCGGGCTGGTGCCCGCTAGCAGCGCCAACGGCAAGATGACCGCGATGACCAGCGCGGCGGCGCCCACCGCAGCGCTGACCGTCTTGCGGCGCCGCCACTTCCGGCGGACGAGTGCCTCAACCTTCTCGACCATCGCCACCGGACGCTCCGCATGCTCAAGCCGGGCTGCCAGCATCGCCTTGACCTCGCGCTCCAGCTCGGTCAGCATCACGACCACTCCTTCGATACCGGCGCCAGTCCGGCGCAACCGGTCAAGGCCGCGGGCGGCATGCGTCTTTACCGCGCCCGCGGACACGTGGAGTACGGCGGCTATGTCCGCCTCCGCGAGGTCTTCGTAGTAGCGCAGGACCAAGACCGCGCGCTGCTGAGGCGGCAGCGCCGCCAGTGCGGACCACATCCCGCCCCGGTCAGCCAGCTGATCGACCGTGTCAGGTCCGCCCAAGTCCGGCAGCTCAGCCTGCGGCAGTTCCCGGTGCCAGCGCCGGCGCCGGGAGGTCAGGAACAGCGAGATCAGCACCTTGCGGGCGTAGGGCTCCAGCGCCGCCGGATCGCGCAGCCGGCGCCGTCGCAGGTAGGTCTTGGTGAGTGCTTCCTGAACCAGGTCTTCACCGGCCTGCCAGTCACCGGTCAGCAAGAAGGCGGTGCGGCACAGCGCCAGGCCGCGTGCCGCCACGAACTGCCGGAACTCCTCGTCCACCGGGTCACCTCGCCGATTAGACGACCTGAGGCAGCTGATCGGTTGACGGTTGGCACGGAAATCTTCCCTGCGGCTGGCTGGCTGCGACGTGAGCCGCGAGGGTGAGGCTAGTCCGGCGCACTCCGCCGGGGCTCGTCGCGCGTCGTACCTTATGCAGATTGCCCGCGCCGATGAGGAGGAACGTTGCGCTGGTGGCGGATGGTGGCAGTAGGCGGCTGCGTCTTAGCAGCCGTCGGGGCGAGCCATGCGTGGGCAGCAACGACCGCCGGGAAGCCATCTGCTTCCGTCCTCGAGCACTTCACGCCGCAGGGGATCGTCGACGGGCATTGGCACCTCATCGAGCAATCGACGCGGATTCATGTCAACGTGCAGCCAACGGCTGGTTGCTTCGGTTTTGCTCGCGGCTGGCAGCGTCAGGATGGCGTGCGGATCCGGCTTCTCTGGGCTGTCTGCGGCCACCAAGAACTCGCGCACTTAAGGCAGAGCTACGCGATCGGGCAGGCGGAAGCGTCTGCCTACTGGAATCACCAGAGCGCCTTGGGCGCCAATGTCGATCTGGTGCAGCAAGCACCTGGCCGCCAGATCTGGCGCTACTGGTTGCAAGGAAACCTGAACGTCGCTGTCGAGACGACGTGCAGGCAGCTATCTCTTGGCCAGTGTGCGCGCCTCGCTGTGCCTGCCGCCAAGTACCTGGCTGCCCGGCTTCCCGGTAAACCGATAGCCACTCCGCCGACAAGCCTGTTCCCGCCCGCGTCTCCCCTGCTCGGCGCCATTGGCACCATGGCACTCATCTTTGTTGGCGCAAGGCGGTTGAGCGCGCGTAGCAAGCTCGAGAAGTTCGAGATAAGCACGGGCGATCCGAGAATCCACCGAGTCGATGTGATCGCCGGCAGGCTTCGCAAGGTGAATCGCCGGCGCTGGTGGGGCAAGTTCCTCGCCGTCGTGACAGTGATGGCTGCCGTCTCGGCTGTCGCCGGCCTTGTCGATGGCTCAATCGCGCTGCTGGCCGGCGAAGCCGTGCTCGCGGTCGTGTGCGGAACGGCGAGTCGCGCCTTGCTGCGTTCCGATCGTGATCAGGCGCGGTCGGCTGACATACCGTACGCGCTCTACCTCGGACGCCGCATGACTGGCGGCGCCGGATCTAGCTGGCCGAGTCTGCACCGTCGGAAGGGCAAAGACACTGCTATTGGAGGCATAAGGCGACTGGCCGGGTGGGGATTCATCCTGCTTCTGGGCATGCTGGCGATAGGTGCACCAACGCTAGTACTGCTCGGCTGGCTGATCGCGGGGCTGACCGGATCTGCGCAGAACCTTTCGTCTGTCCTGGCAGTCGTGGTGCTTGCGGCGGTGGCCGTCGGATACTTCATCGATCGCGGCGCCCAGCGCCTCATCGCTCGTCAGGTCCAGGACGCAATGCGACACGATCAGCGCCCTTACTTCCTCTACCTGCGGAATTTCGGTGACGATGCGCAGAAGATCATGACGAGCCGGTTGAGCAGGCGGGGTATCTGGCAGCGGTCAACGGCCTGGCTCAACCCGGTCGGAAGCGCGCGGTTCGAGGAAGTACTCACGCAGGCGCTAGCGCACAGCGGGCCGATCATCGCGGTCAGCCCGCGGGATACCAAGCTCCGGACGCTTGTTTCGGCCGTCGCCCCTTCCCTTGGCGCCGCCAAGACCATCCTGCCGGACAACGGCTGGCAGGATCTGGGTGCACGAATTGGCAACGAAACAGGCGCAGCAGGACCAGACATCAGAAAACAGATGCCAGGCGGTAGTCGTGTCGGCGACGCCAGCAAAAATCGGCCCGGAATCACGGATTCGCCAAGGAACTGAAGATGCTCGCCGAGCAGGTCCCGCACCGGCGCATCATCCTGGTGTTCGGAACCGGGACGAAGTCTGTGCTCCATCGCCTGGTCGGCGGGTTCCTGCATGAGGTCAAGCAGTATCCCCTCTTCGAAGACCTCGCCAACGGCTGGGTTACCGACGGCGTGCTGATCATGGTTCACACGCCTGCGCTCGACGGGACCGGGAGCTGGCAGGGCTGGGGAGCCGAGCGGAGGACCGCCTGGACCTATACCGCCGCGATTGCCGCAGCCATGAAGTACGCACAGGCAGCGTGGGCGAACCCGCCGGCGACAACGGTCCTGCCAGCCAAGGCCCCGCCGCCACAGATGACCGCCCCGCCGGCCGAGGCGAGGCCGCCAGCCAAGGCGGGCCGTCGGCGATAGCGGACCCGCTCCGCGACGTTGAACTCACCGAGACGGTAAAGACTGCCCTAGGCCACGCGTCGATCATCGCGTCGAACCAGCGGCGGCCCATGGACACGAAGATGGTCCTCCTCGCCCTCGTCGCTGCGGATACGCGCTCCTGGAACCGTGTCTGGCTGGAAACCCGGGATCCGGAGGCTATCGAGCAGACCGCCGCCGAGGATCCCGCGTCATCAGATACAGGCGTCTGGAATAAGACCCAGGTCACCGGGCCATGCCGGTCGGCACTCGCCTTCGCTGCCGACATAGCGCGCAGGCGCAACTTGACGCCGATGCCGCCGGGGGTACTCGCTCTCGGACTCATCAGCGACCTGTCCAACGCCGCCTGCCGCGCCATGGGCGTCAGTGATCATGAACACCAAACCAGGATTGCAGGCCTGATTCAGGAGATGCTCGGCCAGACCCTGACCGGGTTGAACTTCGGTCCGTCATCCGAAGCATCCGCAAATCGGGCAACGCTGCCGCCCAGCTGAAACCTCCACCTGAAGCGCCCGACTAAGCCTGGCCGCTGTCAGACGACGTCGCGTCCGCTTGGGTATCAGCGCTATACGCCTCCTCATACACGACGAAGGTCGTGGCCCCGCCGTGCGGCTCCAGGGTCACGAGGCCCTCAGGAGAGAGCCCGTCAGTGACTCGGGGGAAGTCGACCGCCATCTGATCAACGGCGGCGCGGATCCGGTCGTCGTCCGGGGGATGATCGAAAGCCATCAGGGAGCTGATCGCGCCGCCGAGTATGCGCCTGATCCCGTGCGCGAGGAACGCCATCGACAGCGAGGCATCGCCGCCCGTCGCAGAGATGTGCAGCTCGACAATCTCGCTCTCCAGAGTGGCGGTCACGAACTCCTGCACGTCTCCATTGGTGAGTAGCAGGGGTGACTCGAACTCCAGGGACTCTGCCGTTGGCAGCGTCAGGACCGCGCGCAGGATCGGGTACGTCCCGGTATAGGGGTGGAAGTACAGCCCGGCGCCCTTGGTGCCGACAGGCGTGAGCTCGGTCAGGCTCGACAGGTAGGCAGACGTCAGCCGCAGGCAGATCGCTGCCCGGCCGCACAGGCCGATGTAATAGGCGGAGTCCGTGCGGTCGCCTACATAATCGTCGAACGACGACGTCATCGTGACTTTGCCCGCCATCGAGGTGGTGTCGCTCGCTGTCAGGCGCGCGGACTCGCGAAGCCTGTCCATCGAGCTCGGGGCCTTGCGCGGAGGCAGCCAGGCCGCTGTCGGCCTGCGGAAGCTCGCTCCCTCCCGGGGATCGCCAGGAATCGAATCCGCTCATGGCGTGACCTCCAGCCGGTAGTGGAGTAGGTGGCCGTCGCGGCGCAGCACCGTCAGGCCAGAGTCTGAGGTGACGCGCACAGCCGCGATCCCGCCGTTGACGTGCATTGCTCCCACGACCTCTCTGGTGGAGACATCCACAACGAACAGTGTGCCCGCAGCGTCCGCGCTCGCCAGCCCGTCACCGACAAGCCCGATCCAGACAACCGCGGCCCGGTGCGGGCTCCAGTCCGCCAGCGGAGTGTTGCAATCCTCGCCCCATAGCCGGACGCGGCCAAGCTCGTTGCCGTCAGCCACGCCGCCGGCGACCACGGCCACGGCCGTGCCGGGCACGACAGAGTCCGGATCAGACGGGCGCCATGAGACGGCATCGCGATCGGCCAGCGCGACCAGGCCGGTCCGCAGCGCTGCCGCGAAGCGCGGCGGGTCACCGGCCGCATCGACCGCGGTGATGTCCACGCGGCCATACGACAGGCTGTCCCGGAGATCGACGCGCGCCTGCCGGGGCCCGAACAGCTCGACCCGGCAGTCGGTCGTCCCGACTGCGACGCCTTCTCCGCCTCGCCATTCGGCCATTGCCGAGACTGGCACGTAAAGCTTGACAGCCGCGCCTGGCTTCTCGTCCTGCCACGCCACCAGCACGCCAGTGTCGTCGACGGTGACCAGATGACCGTTACCGGCGTCCGCCGCGGCCACCACCCTCGTTGCGTGTGGCGTTCTGCACAGAACCGGCGGCCGGGCCGCAGCCGTGATAACGACGTCAGCGCGGTCCTGCAGCCAGCCGATGCCCTGGGTTCCGGCCCGGGAGACTGCGCCGCCGGAGAGGCGGGGCACCGGGCTGGACGAGCACAGCAAACCCCCGTCCGCAAGGCTTCGCACCTCCACGCGCCCGCTGTCGAAGCAGACGGCTGACCGATCGGCATCGAGGCACCGGACGAAGCGCGGTAGCGAGCCCGGCCCAGCGCGCGGTCTGGCGATGACTGACCGGGCCAGATCGTCGCCGACGCGGACTACCTCGCCCGCCAGCCCGTCCAGGCCGACGAATCCGGCGGGCGTCGCGCTCAGTGACAGCAAGGCCGGACCCGGCGAATACAGCGGTCGGGCTCCCGGCGCAGTCAGGTCGTAGCGCGTCAGGCCGGCCGCCGTTGACACCAGCAGCCGCTCGGCAGCGTCCACGGCCAGGCTGGACACCCCGTCGGGGAGCGTCCACTCGGCCGTGCGCTGGCCGGAGGCCACGTTGGTGGCGAACACCAGTCCGCTTCCGGACTGCGACTCGACGCACCATCTGCCGTCGCGGCTGAACGCGACGCAGTCATCGAACCGCACACTCCACGATCCTTCTGGCCCGGCCAGGGCGAAGCGGATGCTGGCCGCGCTGACCCGACCGGTCTCGGTGTCGCACAGGAAGACCTCCTGGTCTCGCAGCACGATGAAGTGGCTGCGGTCAACGAAGGCGAGGTGGGAGGCCTGCGGCCGCGGGACGCGCTTGCGCGGCAGCCGGACGGCCACCCGGTTGCCGGTCGCCACGGTCCACAGCGACACCGTGCCGTCGTCGCCCGCCGAGGCCAGCAGAGTCCCATCGGGCGAGAGCGCAAGGGCGGTGACCCAGGAGCCGTGACCAGCCTCGCACCAGGACGCGGCGCACGTGGTCGTCGGTCGCCAGGCAACGCGTCCCTCCGCGTCTCCGGAGCCAAGAAAGGCGCCGTCCGACGCGGCGACTGCGGCGGTGATCCGCACGCCATGATCGTTGACGGCAGACGGGAGCGAGCCGATCAGCCGGAAGCCGATGCCGTCCGTCGCGATCGGGCCGCGCACGTCCGTTCCGCTGCACTGAATGACCTGAGCGAGCGCCTGCGGTCGGACGGCCAGGATGTCGTCAGCTGAACTCACCGCGGCCGCGAGATCGTCGCGGCCCCGGCGCCGGAAGTAGCTGATCAGGTCAGTCAGCTGACCCGGCTTCGGATCGGAACGTGCAGCGTAGAAGGCAGACCGGCCCGCGACAGCCCGGAGGAAATCCGCGCGGCCCGCCAGCTCGTCGAAACGGCCGTTGTCGCCGGCCTCGAGCAGGTGATAGCCGATCTCGGTGGCCGCCCGGCGCGAATCAGAGAGCCACTGGCCGTCCGCACCCGTCCCTTCCCTGCTGAATGTCTCAGCCAGACGCGCATTCGCCTGCGCGGGCCGCGCGCCGTCGCTCGCGCCAAGGTAGCGCTCGGCGGCCGAGGCACGCAGCTCGCGATGGAAGAAGTCGGCAACCTCGACCCCCGCGATCGTGCGCCAGGCCAGGTACGGTGCCAGGTCGTCGCGCAGCGCGGACCAGACGATGTACGGCAGGTAGCCGATCGGCGGCGAATCCGGGTGGCGGGCGCGGAACGCGGCCATCACGAAGTCGTCGTGCGACAGCGCGTCGAGCAGCTCGGCGTCGGCGAGCCCGTAGCGCGACACGGCCAGCAGCCGGAGCGACGCGGCCACGACCTCTGGTCCGTGCCGGGACTCGGCCGACAGCGCGTCGAAGGCGACGCCGATGATGCCCTGCACATCGTGCGCGTTGAGGCCAGGACTGTCACGAGCCGACCATCGTCCCGCGATCTCGGCCGCAATCCGTGCGAATAGGGGGAACGGGCACCGCTCGATCGCCGCCGCCGCTGTCCGGTGCTGCTGCGATGTCAACGCCCGGCCCGCGTCTCGCAGCGACACGTCGAACAGCGAGATGGCCTCCGCGAGTGCCAGCGGACCCAGCTTGATCTCGGCGGTGGCTGGCTCACTCCGGCGCAGGCGGTCCGCGTCCGCCGGCAGCCGCGTCGACATCAGCACGTGCAGCGCCGGCGGCCACGGCACCGGCAGCCACCGGAAGCGCAGGAAGTCATCGTCGTGCGGCAGCAAGTCCAGGCCGTCCACTAGGAGAACGGCCGCCTGGTCATCCAGTCCGCGTGCCAGGCCGTCGATGACATCCCCGGTCACGCCGAGCCCGAGCTCGGCGGCTATGCCCGCGGCGAGCGCCTGACCCGAGCTCGCTGCCGGCGACACCCCGATGTACCGCTGCACCAGCGGTAGCCGGCCCGGTTCGCAACTGCCTGCCGCCATGGCGAGGAGCGCCGATTTCCCCACGCCGCCGGGCCCCGTGACGATCAGCGGTCCGGCGGCCGGCCTGCTCACGTAGTCGGCCAGCGTCTGCTGCTCAGCCTCCCGACCTTGGAACCGGCTCCGCCGCGCCGCCGCGAACTCCTCGTGCGCGCTGTCTTCCAGATCCCTGGCGCGGGTTCTGGCTTCCTCGATCGACCGCTCAAGTCGCCACCACAAGTCCGTCAGGACATCCCGCCCCAGCTGCTCGAGGTAGTCGATCGCGATGCTGGCCTGGTAATCCGGCCACCGGACGCCGTACTGCCGCCCGGCGACCGCCGGGCTAGCGAACACATCGGCGCGCAGCCGCGCAACTGCCGCCTGAGCGACCGCATCCGGCCTGCCGTCGCTCGCGCAGTCGACATAAGGAACGGTCCCTGGCGGTAGTCCCTGGAGCGTTCGCCCGTAGCACAGGGCGTGACCGCGCGGGTCGTCCGCCGGGCAGCGCGCGAGCGCGAACCGGATCTCCTGCTCGGTCGCGGACGCCGCGTATTCTGGCCTGTCAGCCCAGCCGAGCAGGTCGCGGCCGGCGGCGATTACTGCCCGCAATTGCGGCTCGGCCGCCGCCAGCGCGCCGCTTTCGTCGTCAGACAGCAGGTAGGCGGGCGGGCTGAGGTTGTCCTCGCGGCGGTACCAGGTCCTCAGCAGCTGCCCGCCATCGGCGGGCGCCGCCTCACATAGCTCGGCGAAGTCGGCCGCCGGGACGACAGCAGGCAACGGCGTCCATCCGTACCGCTCGCCGACGAGCGCGAGGAAATTTGGCCCGGGAGTGGCGCAGGCCCGCTCCACTTCCGTCAGGCACATCTGCATGGTCATATGCGCCTTGCTCGCCGCAGCGCTAATGCCCCACCGCAGGTCGATGATCTCGAGCATCCCGCCGAGAGCCTGGCACCGCCGGCGCAGTTCGCCGAAGGGACTGCCGAAAATCTGCCGGCCGTCGGCCGCGCGGAGCCCTTCTTGCAGCATGCTCCGCTCCGCCAGGAAATCCTCGAATGTCGAGCTGACGAACAGGCGAATCGCCACGTGCGCCGGATCGGTCACTGCTCCAGAATCGCACGGCGGCCGATTCACGACCGCACATGCGACGCGGCCACGTTCCCGTCCGTCGCTGTGCTGGCACCGACGCCGGGCAGATGCGGTGGGATGATCGGTTGGTGAGCCGTCCTGTGTGCTTTATGGTGATGCCTTTTAATACCAAGCCCGTGCCCGACCAAGGCGAGATTGACTTCAATGCGCTCTGGGACCACGCGTTCGCCCCGCTGCTGCGGGAACTCGGATATGACCCGATCAGGGCGGACGAGGACCTGGGTGCCTCGATCCTCGCGGACATGCTGATAAGGCTCACCGCGTCCGACTTAGTGGTCGCCGACCTGAGCCTCGCCAATGCCAACGTCTATTACGAAATCGGCGTCCGGCATGCAGCCCGCGGACCCGGCTGCGTGCTCATCGCGCCGGACTGGGCGACGCCGCCATTCGATGTTCAGCAGATTCGCCACCTGACGTATCCGCTACCAGCCGGGGAGCTTTCCAGCGACGCCATCAGCGCCATTCACGAGGCGCTGCGCGAGCCGGTCCGGCGGGCCGCCGCCGCGAAGTCGCCGGTATACCAGCTGGTTCCCGGCTACCCTGGCGACCTGCCGGGGACAGACAGCGTGAAGTTCCAGGAGTTCGTCGGATACCTTAGCGAGTTCCAGGCCCGGGTCGCCGCCATCAGGGCAGCTCCCGTCGCGGAGCAGGGCCGGGGCGCGGAGCAGCTGCTGCTTGACTATCCGCTGAGCGAGCCGCAGTCACCCGCGGTCGTCCTTGAGCTCGTCCGCGCCGCGCGTGATTACCTCGACTTCGCCGCGGTCATCGACCTCATAGCCCGGCTGCCCGCCGACCTTTCCCGCCTTCCGGTCGTGATCGAACAGGAAGCCCTCGCGCTCGGCAAGAGCGGTCGTAATCCGGAAGCCGTGGCCAAGCTCGGCCAGCTCATCGGGCTGACCGGCCCTAATCCGGAACGGCTCGGCCTGCTGGGCGGCCGCTACAAGGACATGTGGCGGGCGGCCGCGCGCGACGGTCAGGACGGCGACGCGCGCCGGTTCCTGAGCCACGCGATCAACAGTTACCGAGACGGCATGTGGCTGGACCTGAACGAGTATTACTGCTCCTCGAATCTCCCCCGGCTGCTGCGCAGCCGCGACAACCCTGGGGACACCGACCTGGCGCGCGAGGCCGCGGACGTCACGCGGCATGCCTGCGAGCGAGCCCGGCGGGTTGGCAAGCACGACGAGTGGCTCGAAGCCACGCTGCTCGGTGCGGCTTTCGACGCCGGCGATGCCGACCAGGCCGAGCTCCTGCTGAGCCAGATCCTCGAGCACGGGCCCAGCAGGTGGAAACTCGACTCGACACTGAGCGATCTGCGAGCAGCACTGTCTGACCAGGCGAGCATGCTCGCCACGGCCGTGCGGGATCGGCTGGCCGCCGTCCTCAGCGGCCTCGAGCGGCTGGCAGGCCCGCCGGTACGCTGAGCAGATGGCTCCCGCCTACCGCAGGGTGGTGCTCAGCAGCGGGCATATGATCGATGCGCCCGGCCGCTCGTCGCCGCGCTTCCCGGCCTGCCTGGAGCCGGCCGTCGCAGCCGAGGTCGAGGCGGTGCTCGACGGCTGGGACATCGGCCCCGGCGACCTCATGCTCATGAGCGGAGCACGCGGCTCCGACATCCTGTTCGCCGAGAGCGGGCATCGGCGCGGTGCGAGCCTGGAGATCATCCTCGCCTCACCACCGGATGAGTTCGAGCAGACGTCGGTGTCGCTGCCCCGCTCGATCTGGCCGCAGCGGTTCCGTTACCTTCTCGGCCACCACTCGTATCGGGTCAGTCAGCCTATCGACGACGATCCCGAGGCGGCTAACGAGTTCGCCCGCGCCAACGCCGATTTGCTCCGGCGGGCAATGGAGCTGGCACCGCCGGCCGAACTGCGCATCGCGCTGGTCTGGGACGAGCAGCCGGCCGGAGGACCCGGCGGCACCGGCGAGTTCGCCACACTGGCAGCGGACCTTGACGTGCCGCTGGCCATCATTAACCCGACCCGGCTCTGAGCCTTTCCAGCCCGGCCGAGGCCGCCTGCGGTCAGCCGGGTGATTGCCATCCTGGCTGAGGGTTGCGCAGTAGTGATCATGGGGGTGATCATCGAAGCGCATCCGCCTCAGTGAGGGACCGTGCCAGACAGCAGCGACAACGCGCTTCCGGTGGCCTTTTTTGCCGGGCCTAAGGGCGATGAGTTCAGAGCGCTTGTCGCGGTTGCCAAGGATGCTCTGGCGAGCCGATTCAAGGTGCTGCCCTGGTACGACGTCGACAAAGCGGGGTCGGTGACCGAGCTCATTGTCGAGCAGATTATCGACTCGTCCTGCGTGCTCGCAGACCTCAGGGGCGACAACGCGAATGTCTACTACGAGGTCGGCCTGGCGCATGCCTTCGGGCGACCGGTCATCCCGTTTATCACCGAGGGCGCCAGCGCCGCCTTTGACGTAAAAGACCAGATCTACCTTGCCGTGCGCGTCGGCGACGACGGGATCGCAAACGCGGAGGACATTGAGCGCAGGCTTCGCAGGGTTGTCGACAGCCTGCGGACTAGCCCGGCCCGGACAGCGATCGACGCGGTCCGTCGGCGGCGGGAGCAAGCCGAACGGCAAGCGGACAACGCCCGAGGGGGAACGGCGTACCCTGCTGCCTCGTCAGCCCGGCTCCTCAGCGACGGATGGTCCCAGCTCGCGCACGAGGGACGTCTGGCTCCGCTGGGCAACGGGCCGATCCTGCCAGGAACGCCCGTTTACCACACCCTGCACGGCGGCGGCATCATCGTCGGAACTGGGCCTTCCTCGTCGCCCGACCAAAACGTGGTGATTCGCTTCGACGAGGGTCAGAGCATCCTGCCGACGGCCACGCCAGGCCTATTCCTCCTTCGGATTGTCCCTACCTAGGCCCGGCGCGAGCTCACGGCCCGTCCGCGGGACCGGCGTGCGCGAGCTGGCCCCATTGGCCGTTCTCCTGCTTGAAGACACCCTCGATCAGTTCCACCCGGGCCCGGATCTCGCTGACTTGGAGGCCGGGACCGAGGCCTATAGCGCGGAGCGCGATCAGCGAGGTCTCCGCGTCTTTGTAGAGCTTGGCGAGCCGCGGAAAGGCATAGAGCGATTGGTAAGCGGTCAGGCCCGTCGCCAGTGCCGCCAGGAAGGCGGCCGCGATAGCCGCCGCGGGCCGCGTGACCGGGTAGGCGGCGCCGACGACGCCGGCCACCGCAGCCAGCCCGAGGAGCACGGCCTTTGCCGTGATCGCCTGATCGCGGGCCCTCTCAGCCTCGACCCTGCGGTCGCGATAGTAGTTCAGCTGATCCAGGAGCCGGTCCTCGGCGTAGAGCTCGGCGAACTGTTCGTACCGGCCGGTCACGCCGGGTCCTTTCCCTGGGCCACGTTCGCCACCGCCTGGGCAAGCGCGGCCTTGCGGCTATCGCCGGCGAAGGGCGGCACTTCGGCCAGGTACGCGAAGGCTGTCGCCTTCAGCCGCTCTGCCTTAGTGCGGCTATCGAGATAACCAGCTTGTGCGCGGCGTTCCTGAGCCAGCGAAGCGGTCGCGGCCGAGAACGCCCCAAGTGCTCCCACCACGATGCCAGGCCACGCATCATGGCCGAGCGCGGCTTGAACTGCGCCGAACCCGCTGGTGAGGGCGCTAGCACCGATGAGAATGACCTGCTGGCGGCGATAGGTGTTCTGCTCGCGCTGCGCGTCGATGTCGTAATCGCAGAAAGCGGGCGCCAGTACCTCCCCGATGACCGCAAGATCCGCCGCTAGCGCCGGGTACTTCTTGTCGCGTCCGGACGGTATCAGGACCGGATCGTCAACCGTGAGCCGCAGCCGCGGCCACCGCCTGAAGATTGCCAATGCCACCGTTTCGCCCTCCTGGCTCCGCCTGCGTCGGCTTTGCGGTCCGCGTATGTCAGGAGGCTAGATCAGATGCGGTCGCCGCATCCAGGAACCGTTCTGAACCGTCCCGGAGTGTCGGTTGCGCGCTTCGCTGAGGCGCGGACTTTGCCAGCTGTGCGCCGTGGTGGGGATGCCTCCCCTTGTTGCTCGGTGAGCGGGCTGGCAGCCTTCTTGCCGCGGGGAAAGGGAACCTTTGCGATGACCACGAAACCCTTGCTGGCCGCCGTGGCGGCAGTGGGCGTGGCGGCAGTGGGCGTGGCGGTGGTGGCTGCGGCCAGTACTGTTTCGCCAGCCGCGTCCGCCAGCGTGCAGTTGCCGCAGCCCCGGGACAGCGCGAGGACCGCGGTGACGCCGCAGTCCGCGCGGGCCGGGATCATCAGCACGATCGGCGGCGGGGTGGGCGGGCCGGGCGCCGGGCGCGCGATCGCCGTGGCCGGGCCCTGCGGGGTGACATCCGACGGCAGGAACCTGTACTTCACCGAGTGGCCGGGCGACCTGGTGCGCCGTCTCGACCAGGGCAGCGACGCGCTCAGCACGGTAGCGGGCACCGGGGCGACCGGGCTCCACACCGCCGGCTTCCGGCTGCACAACCCGTGCGCGATGACCACGGACCCGTTCGGGAACGTGGTCTACGCCGACACCGGCAGCAATGTGCTGCGGGTGATCGCGACCAGGAACGGAACGTTCTACGGCCGCAAGATGCGGGCCGGGAGAAGTTACGTGATCGGCGGCAATTCGTTCAGCGGGCCGGACGCGGTCTACGCGGACCGGCACGGCAACCTCCTGGTGAGCTCGCAGACCACGTATCAGTCCGACTACGGCCCCGAAGCCGGGACCGCGGTGGTCTTCGTGCTGGCCGGCGCCCGCGGCAGCTTCTACGGGCGGTCGATGGTGCCCGGCCATGTCTATCCGCTGGCCGGCCAGCAGTGTCCCGGCGCGTCTTCCTACGGCTGCCCGGCCGGCCTGGCCGGCGACGGCGGCCGGGCCCTGGCCGCCACCTTCGGGCCGCAGTTGTGGGGCGTGACCACCGACCGGTCCGGCAACGTGGTGATCTCGGACAACGGCAATGGCCGGATCCGGGTGCTGGCGGAGCGGTCAGCGACCTTCTATGGCGTCAAGATGACCGCCGGGGACATCTACACGATCGCGGGGGGCGGCACCGGCGGCCTGGGTGACGGCGGCCCGGCCAGTCAGGCCGGCCTGAACTCACCGAAGGGCGTGGCTTTCGACCGGGCCGGGAACCTGATCGTGTGCGACTCGGGCAACGCGCCGCCACGACTGAATCATGAGGCCCGCAATCGGATCCGGGTGATCGCGGAGAGCACGGGCCGGTTCTACGGGCGGCGGATGACTGCCGGGGACATCTACACGATCGCCGGCGGCGGCACCAGCCCTCCCAACCGGACCGGCGACGGCGGCCCGGGGCTGCAGGCCAGGCTGTACCAGCCGGCCGGGGTGAGCCTCGACCACCACGGCAACCTGGTCATCGCCGACCAGGGGCAGAACAAGCTCCTGGTGCTGCCCGCCAGCGCCGGCCGGTTCTACGGGCGGCACATGACCGCCGGCCATCTCTACACGATCGCGGGGAACGGCTATGCGTCCTATTCAGGAGACGGCGGCCTCGCGACGCGGGCTGAGCTGTCCCCGTTCGTATGCCTGATCCAGAGCGTGGAATTCGGCCCCTGCTCCGATCCGGCAGGCATGGCAGTCAGCGGTAACGGCAACATCGTGATCGCCGACACTGCCAACAACCGGGTTCGCGTCATCGCGGGGCGAGACGGGGTCTTTTACGGGCTGAGGATGACCGCCCGGCACATCTATACAGTCGCCGGCACTGGCGCCACCGGATTCTCCGGTGACAATGGCCCCGCCATCCGCGCCGGGCTGAGCGCTCCGGGCGGCGTGACGGTCGACAAGGCCGGGAACATCCTGGTGGCTGATGACGCACGAGTTAGGGTGATCGCGAACCGCACGGGCCGCTTCTACCGCCGGCACATGGTCGTCGGCGACATCTACTTTCTCGCCGGGGGCGGGACCGCCGGAGGGAACGGGCTCCCCGCTGGCAACGTGAATCTGAATCCCTGGGGCCTTGCCGTTGACCGGAACGGCAATGTGCTGATCGCGGGAGGTGGCGGGGGCGGGCCGCAGGTGGTCGCGGAAAAGACAGGCACCTTCTACGGGCAGCGGATGAAGGCAGGCCGCGTCTATGGCATGTTTCCCACTTACCAGACTCAGACGGGCCTGTATCCCCTGGCGCTGGCACTCGACCGCGCCGGCAACGTCGTAGTCGCCAGCGGCGAACCGAACGAGATTGCGGTCGTCGCCGTTAAGGCAGGCACCTTCTACGGCATCCGGATGCGTCCCCACCACGTCTACAACGTGGCACCACACGCAGGCTTCAACTATCCGTCAGGTATCGCGGTTGACGCGGCCGGGAATCTCCTCATCGCCGACACCCTGGACAACCAAGTCGATGTGCTGGCGGACCGATCCGGCACCTTCTACGGGATCAGGATGACGGCTGGCCAGGTTTACACCGTCGCCGGAGGCGGTCATCACGGACTGGGTGACGGCGGCCGGGCCACTCAAGCCGAGCTCTCCTCTCCCTGCGGGATCGCGGCCTACGGCAAGGGGCTGCTCGTGCTGGACAACCAGAACGCCCGCGTCCGGAAGGTGACGGGCTGACAGGGGTCACGTGC
Source organism: uncultured Actinomycetota bacterium (assembly GCA_963834665.1). Lineage (GTDB taxonomy): Bacteria > Actinomycetota > Actinomycetes > Streptosporangiales > Streptosporangiaceae > JAJYUU01. The sequence goes on along the minus strand of CAWICK010000011.1, from coordinate 194,348 downwards.
GTGGCGTCGGGACCTTCAGCCGGACGTCAAGCGGGTGATCGCTCTGATCAGTGCGCGGGATTTGGCCGGCATCCAAACGTGGCGATCCTCGAAAGGCCATGCGTAGACGAGGCTGCCGTCCGAGATGAAGTCCAGAAGCCCGGGCTCGCCGAGGTCGGCGGCTACGAACTCGTACAACTGCTGGACTCTGGGGATCATGACGCCGTAATCGATGAGCCTCGCTGCGAAGTTTTCCGCTGCGAGGATTTCGGCAATAGTCACGTCGGTCAAGGGATACCGGCCGGGCAGGACATTCCTCAGCGAGAGGTAGAGGTCGGCGCCTCGCCAGCGAGGGTCGCCGAGAAGTGGACCGGCGTGTCGTAGCCATCTCCCGACGGCGCTTCGTGGGCGCGTGACAAGGGCATGGACAAAAAGCACGCGACCCAACGCCACATCCATGAAGAACCGCTCGACGGGGAGTTCTCGCTCGCTGAGCTGCCGGTGCTCAAGGTAGCCACCCACGATGCTGGCGTTGTGCGCCCGATACCACGACTGAGGCGAAGGGCTCCGCAGGAACTCCACCCACCGCGCCACGGCTGGCCGGCTCGCAGGCCCTGGCACGCCCGCTAGCAGTCGGTCTGCTTCCCAGGCGTCCCGCAGCAATCCCCCGTTGACCGCTCGCCACCATAGGCTTCCGGGCCGTGACCCCGCGAGCGGGGCAAGAACGCCCCGGCTCACCTGCCAATGCATGAACGCGAGCTCTGCCCGGCGGTAGCTGCGTATCGAATCGCGACCTGGTTGATCGTCGTAGAAGCGGTTCGCAAGTGCAAGCCGGGCGCCCGGATCGTCCTGGACACCCTCAACGAGCTGGCGTGACTGCTCGGCAGCCGTTCCGGTCATTCTGATGCTCCATCGCGATCGCAGCGGCACGTTCATTCTCGGCTATCACGGCGACTCGCCGGTTCGACGGCCCCGAAGGCCTCGGTATATAGGCCACGATTCCCGTCAATCTCCTAGACAACCCGCCGGCGAGTCTCGCTCTGCGCTGACCTCCACCCACGCAGAGTGACGCGGCCCGGCGCTGGGTAGGCTGCCGCCGATGGCGGATCTGCTGACGGTGATCCGCGCGGGGCGTCACGGAGGTGGCAATGCCTGCAGCACCTGATGAGGCTGCGGATCCGATTAGTGAGTTCTTCTTGCTTCTCGAAGATCCCGGCCGTATTTCAACCTTCGAGGGGGAGTCGGCGTCGCTGCGCTTTGACGTCGGCAACGGCGCGGCCACCGACCGGTGGCGAGTGCAGGTAACCGACGGCAAGGTCACGGTGTCCCGCGCGAACGCGGCAGCCGATGCCGTGATCAAGATCGGGCGGCCGCAAATGGTGGCGCTCGTGACGGGTCGGCTCAACGCTCAGGCCGCCATTTTGAGGGGCCTGCTCGTCTGCGAGGGCAGCATGGCTGCCCTGGTCATGTTCCAGCGCTGCCTGCCCGGGCCGCCAGGCTCCGTCGGCCGGGTGGCCCCTATCAGCTCGCAGACCGTGACGGCCCAGCGGAGGGCAGCATGAGCGACCTTGTGCAGATTCTGGAAGGCAATACCTTCGTCGTCAGCGACGACAAGGGCGATATCGAGGCATCGCTCACCGACCCGACAGGTCTGTTCTCGTTTGACACCCGGTTCTTGTCGCGGTGGGTGCTGACCGTGAACGGTCAGCGGCTAAGCGCCCTGTCAACCGACGACCTGCAGTATTTCCAAACCCGGTTCTTCCTCGTGCCCGGGACGGGAACCGTCTATATCGATGCGAAGCTCTCGGTGATCCGCCAGCGTGAGGTAGCCGATGGCTTCCACGAGGAGCTGCGGATCCTTAACCACGACAGCGAGCCAGTGGAGCTCACCGTCCGCATCGAGGCCGCGAGCGACTTCGCCGACCTGTTTGAGGTGAAAGACGCACTGGCGAAGAAGGGCAGCTACCGGGCTCGTGTCGTCAACGGCAGCCTCGTGCTCCAGTACCAGCGGGAAACCTACGCCCGCGAGACCTGGATCTCCTCCACCGTTGCGGCTGTCGTCGACGAGCAGGGCCTGTCGTTCAGCATCACCGTGCCCTCGCATGGCGAGTGGAGCACCGAGCTGAACGTCGTAGCCTCCGAAGGCATGCCCGGCGAGCCGCAGGACGGCCCGGTCGGAATCCGCGGCCAAGGGCAGCGGCAAGTGCGCAGGGACATGGCCCGCGGCCTGGAGAAGTGGCTTGGCCATGCGCCGCAGCTTGAATGCGACTGGGAACCGCTCGAGCTCATCTACAACCGCTGCCTGACCGACCTGGCGGCACTCAGGTTCTCGACGCTGACCTTGCCCGGCCGGTCACTGCCCGCTGCCGGCCTGCCATGGTTCATGACGATCTTCGGCCGGGACAGCATCTTCACCAGCTTGCAAGCCCTTCCGTTCACTTCCGAGCTTGCCGCGACCACATTGCTGGCGCTGGCCGAGCGCCAGGGCACCAGAATCGACGATTTCCGCGACGAGGACCCTGGCCGCATCCTGCACGAGATGCGCTACGGCGAGATGACCGCATTCGAGGAACGGCCGCACTCTCCTTACTACGGGTCCGCCGACGCCACCCCGCTCTTTGTCGTGCTGCTCGATGAGTACGAGCGGTGGACGGGCGACACCAAGCTCGTCCGAGGCCTCGAGCGCGCAGCACGCGCCGCCCTCGCCTGGATCGACGAGTATGCCGACCTCCAGGGCAACGGCTACGTGTCCTACCAGCGCCGGAATGAGAAGACCGGACTGGAAAACCAATGCTGGAAGGACTCCTGGGACTCGATCTCCTACCGGAACGGCGACCTGCCGGGCTTCCCGCGGGCGACCTGCGAACTCCAGGGTTACGCCTATGACGCGAAGATGCGGGGTGCCAGGCTGGCGAGGCTGGTCTGGAACGATGCCGCGTTTGCTGACCGGCTCGAGAAGGAAGCTGCCGACCTGAAGCGGCGGTTCAACCGCGACTTCTGGGTCGAGGACGGCGAATACTTCGCAGTCGCCATCGACTCCGACGGCCGCCGGGTGGACTCGCTCACGTCCAATAACGGCCACCTCCTGTGGAGCGGGATCGTCGACAAGTCAAAGGCCAGGGCAGTCGTGCGGCACCTGATGGGGCCTTCGCTGTTCTCCGGCTGGGGCATCCGCACGCTCGCAGAGGGCGAGGCGCGCTATAACCCGATCGGCTATCACGTCGGCACGGTATGGCCGTTCGACAACTCGTTCATCGCCTGGGGCCTGCGGCGGTACGGGTTCAAGGCGGAGGCAGCGTCCGTCGTCGCCGGCATCATGGAGGCGGCAGAGATCTTCGCCGGCCGGCTGCCCGAGGCGTTTGGCGGTTACCAGCGCAGCTCCACGATGTACCCGGTGCGCTACCCGACCGCCTGCAGCCCGCAAGCATGGTCAACTGGGGCGCCACTGTTGCTGCTGCGCGCCGCACTCGGCCTGGAACCGCAGGGTGACCATCTCATTGTCGATCCGGCGATACCCAAGTGGATGGGCAGCCTTCAGCTCCTGGACCTGCCAGGACGCTGGAAGCGGATTGACGCGTTCGGCCGCGGCCGGGTGGATACCGATCGCCTGACCCGCCGCTAATGGGTCATGTGCCGGCGCGAGTGTCGTCAGATTGTCGGGGTCTGTAGATGTCGGAGCGGTGTTCGATGGCGACCACAGTGACCTGCCGGTCGTGGTCATCGATGCGGTAGATAACGCGGTAGTCGCCGCGGCGGGCGCTGTGCAGTCCCTCAAGGCCGAGCTTGAGCGGCTTGCCGACCCGGTGCGGGTTCTCGGATAGCGATCCGTACAGGAACTCGACAACTGCCGTTGCGGCCTTCTCGGGGAGCCTGGTCAGTGCGCGGCGCGCCGCGGCGGTCCAGCCGACGGTGAAGGCATCCTCGCTCACTGGCGTGAAATGAGCCGGAGGGCGTCCTCCTTGCTGAGGATTCCTGGCTCCGTGCCGGCGAGCTCGGTGAGGCTTTCGCGGATGTCGCTGAGCAACGCGGCGTTGTCCATGATGTCGAGCGTTTCCTCGAGCGACTCCAGGTCCTCCACGCTGATGACCACTGCGGCGGGATGGCCGTGCTTGGTGATGACGACCCGGCCATGCTCTCGTTCAAGGCGGTCAACCACCTCCGAGAGCCTGTTCTTAACGTCTGCGAGCGACATCTGCTCAGTCATTGACATGGCTATAAGTATAGCCACATTCTGATGGCGTCAGTTTTCCAGAGCCAAGCTCGGCGTTTCGGCGGCCGCTCGGGACCGTCGGGTTCTAGTGTTTTGGCCGCTGCCGTGATGCTGTCGGCCGGCTGGGCGGCGGACCTGGATCAGCGATGACGACGAGGAGGTCGGGATGCGCACACCCTGGCAGGGCCGTCGGCTTGGAGCCGTCACGGTTCTGGTCGTCACCGCGACGATATCGGTTGCGGCCCAGGGTTTAACGGCGTCGTCTGCCGCGACCAGCCCGGTCCGGACTGGATCCAGCCACGGATCGGTCGGCTACGGCAAGGTCGGCGAGCTCGACTGCAATGGTCTCAGTCCGGTGCAGAAGGCGCTGAAGCCGACTATCGCGTGCGCGGATCCGCGCGGCTCCTGGGGTGGCCGGTTTTACGAGAACGGCCACTACATCGGGCATGACGAGCCGTCGATCCGGTACCTCTCTTCCCGTTCCGGGTCGGGGAACGACGTCTCCTTCACCGAAACCCTGCCAGCCGACCCGGCCGCGCTGCCGACCGTCGCTCACCCCGGCCAGGACGTGACGCACTGGTTCGAACTGTCACCCGCGCCATGGTTCTCCATGGATGTCTGCGATCCCAACTCTGCGCCGCTCGCGCCATGCACCCCCATCTCGGACGCGAACGCCCCGCGGGGCAATTACCTGGGCGCTGGGGCTGCATTTGTCGAGTTGCAGTTCTACCCGCCCGGCTTCGCGCCCTTCGTGGACAACACCAGTTGCGACAACACCCACTGGTGCTCCGCGCTCACCATCGACAGCCTGGAGTGCACCGGCACCGGCTCCGGGCCGTGCAACAACAACTGCGTCGAGCCGGTGAACTTCGCCTTCATTCAGACCAACGGGGTTCCGGCTGGGCCGCCAAGCCCGCAGAAGAGCGATCTGAAGACCCTCACGCCGAACTCGCACACCCTGCTGATGAAGCCGGGTGACAAGATCACAGTGCACATGTTCGATGCCGCCATCCCAGGCGGGCACGCGCTGGAAGCGCAGGAGACGGACCTCACTACCGGCCAGAGCGGCTTCATGATCGCGTCCGCCAAGAACGGCTTCATGAACACCGACCCGTTCAGCTGCGCTGGCACGCCTTTCAACTTCGAGCCCGAGTACTCCTCTGCCCGGGCGCAGAATGTCATTCCGTGGGGGATCGGGCCCTACATGATCAACAGTGAGTTCGAGATCGGGCATTTCGAGGCCTGCACCCAGCTTCGTGGCAAGGCGACCGAGACGATCGGGAACTTCAAGGACACCTACTACACGCGCTGCCTCGGCCCGTACGAGACGAAGAAAGATTCCGCGCAACCGTTCGAGCCAAACGACGCTCCGTGCTACAAGGCCGGGGACACTCACGGCGGAACCGCGCCACCCAACCTCGTCACCGGGTGTGACGTATTCCTCGGCGCGATCGGTGACCTCGACTTCGACGGGAGCCAGTACTACCCTGACTGGCCCAACTCCACTACCGCTGGCCCGTTCCCGTCGCCGATCCTGCAGCAGCAGCCCACCACCGTAGGCGGAGCCAGGTACCCGCGGATCCAGTTCATGACTGACTCCAGCGCGACTCAGTTCAACACGAAATGCAACCTGGTCACCGGCACCGGATGCGTACTGCCGCCGAAGGGACCGGGAAACTTCTATCCGTTCTGGACACTGGCTCGGGTTGGCGGCCAATGCGTCTGGGAGTTCGGCAATATGAGCAACGGCGAGAGCTTCGGGCAGGATGCCCAGTACGGCTCGGTCGGCCCCGGCACGATCGGCGCCTTCGCCGGCCCGATTCGCCGGAACCCGTACTGCTCGGATCAGTTCAGCCCGTAACGGGCCACGACACTCTCCGAGTACCGCCAGGCTGTTCAGCTGACCGTTTCCAACACCCAGAAATCCGAGGCCAGGGATGCTGACGTGACATACAAGTACGGCATTTCAAAGTAGCCTGCCTGTCCCCAGGTAGTGCCCCACGAATTGCGCACCCTGAACCGATCCACAGCATCGTTGTAGCCCACGAGAACCACGGCGTGACCGCCGACTACCTGACCAGTCGGATTGGGCATGGGGACGATGCCGCTGGCCGCAACCTGCGGTGACTCGAATTCGCTGTACACGGTGAAGCCAAAGACCACCGGCCGTCCGCCTGCCAGGACGCTCTTGAGCGACCATAGGTCCTGTGGCGGGGCAGAATATGTCAGCACCCGATCTCCGAGCGCGTCGCTGTAGTCCTTCTGCGGCGGGGCTTGCGCAAACGTCGCCGGGTCATAAGGCCAGTCCGTATCGGGACAGGCTCCGAGGGTGGCAACGACCTTCGCGCCGTCCCGTACCTGCGCCCCGACGTCCTGCCCTACATGGCCCTCCATCGCGCGCTCCTGATACCAGATCCACATCCGGCTCGGGGTTAAGAACTGCTGAGTCCGTAGGTGGTTGTCGAAATCGACGGCGGCAGCGAGGGCGTTCGCCGTACAGCTGTTGAGCTGACCCTGGTCGTAGATCGGCGGCATGTCTGCCCCGGCTGACAGGTCAACTGCCGACGGCAGCGCGGTCGTTGCCGGAATCGCCAACCTGGCGTCGCGCAGGTCGGGTAGTTGCGGTACCCACCCATAGCCACCATGGCTCGATGCCCTCCGCGGACTAAGCGGCATTTGATTCTCCTGTATAGTTCCGGGCTGCGTGACTCAGGCTGACAATTGCCATGGCCAACTCAGCCTGAGTCTGGCCCATCGCGGTGTTCTCGTCAATGACGGGATTTGAGACGAAGGTTTGTCGTGAAATGGGCCCAGTTTCGAATTGCTGGCGAGCACAAGCCCCACGCGCCAGCGTCCACTCAGCAGTGATGCAACTGGCAGCGTCACTGCGTATACGCGCAGCGCCAGATGATGGACTAATCGGCGCATCCTTCTCCGGCAATGCACCGGCTAATCGTTCGCGAAGTAACGACTCGCCCAGATGCATGCCATCAGATCATCGTTTCGCAGTACGACTTCGCCGACGCAGCCAACGGGCATCGGCTAATTGTTCTCGTCGCAAATCTCTACCTCGGTGTGGATCAGGATGCCGGATGCGCTCAGGTCCGGTGACGCAACCTCATGCGGGCGTTACTTCTTGAAGGCATCTTTGACCTTTTCACCGGCATCCTTGAGGTTGCCTATGGCCTGGTCGCTCTGGCCTTCGGCTTCCAGGGATTTGTCGTCGGTCGCTTTGCCGAGCTTTTCCTTGACCTTGCCGGCAGCCTTCTGACCGGCGTTCTTGGCCTTATCCTCTGCGCTCATTGTGCTGTCTCCTTTCTATCGGCGGCGTCGTGCCTGTCAGCTCTGCGAGTGCTTTCCTCCCTCTTCCGCAGCTTGCGGTCGTCCCGTAGTTCTGAGAAAGGCTCCTGGTCGGCCGGGTGGCCGGCAGCCACGGCGCGGCCGCGCTCAAGTTCGGCGTTGAATTCGGCGCCGAGCAGGATGGCGACGTTGGAGATCCACATCCATATCAGAAAGATGATGATGCCGGCCAGGCTGCCGTAGATCTTGTTGTAGTGGCTGAAGTTGGCGACGTACACAGCGAACAGGGCAGAGACGACCAGCCATAGCAGCACGGCGATGAAACCGCCGGGACTGACCCACTGGAAGCCATGCTTGGCGTTCGGGCTGGCCCAGAACAAGATGGCGAGAATCACGCCGACGATGATCAGTAGCACCGGCCACTTGGCGATGTCCCAGACGGTGACGGCCGTCGAACCGAGCCCGAGCACCTTCCCGACCTTCTGCGCCAAGCCGCCGGTCACCACCACGATGACGGCCGCCGCCACGAGCAAGATCATCGTCATTACGGTGACGCCCAGCCGGATCGGCGCGGTCTTCCAGATCGGCCGGCCCTCAGGCACGTCATAAATGACGTTAGAAGCGCGCATGAAGGCCGCGACGTAGTTGGACGCCGACCACAAGGCGAGCACTAGTCCGGTAATGCCGAGAATTCCGGAGGCCGCGTGGCTCTGCTGCAGATGGGTGACATCGCTGATGATGATCTTCCGCACGGACGCGGGAGCCGCCTGGCCCAGGTTCGAAATGAGCGGCTGGGTAGACGTCTTACCGAGAACACCGAGAAGCGAGACCAGGACAAGAAGACCCGGGAAGATCGACTGGATGCCGAAATAGGTCAGTGCGGCCGCGCGGTCCTGCAGGTCATCGGCCTTGTATTCCTTCAAGGCCCGACTGGCCGCGGCGAGCCAGGAGCCGCCGCCCAGATCTGTCGGGTCGCCCGGCACATCGTCGCGGGCGCTGCTGCCTGCATTCTGTGATCTGGCCATCGGCGATGACCCTCCTAACTCTTTCTCGCATGCGGCTGATTCCGGTTGCCTGCGGATGGCAGAGATCCCGGCGTGTGTGGGCGCAAGATGCCTAAGGACTGGAGCAGTCCGCAAGGAATAAGCCGCGCGTGGCCTCAGGGACGGTTACTGGCGACTGTCGGTCCCGGTGTCGCGGGCTGCCTGCGCCTGATCCCGGATGTCCCGCGCCGAGCCGGCAGCCTCGTCTTTTACCGTGGCGGCAGCGTCGACTGCTGTGGCCTTGACCGCCTCGGCTGCCTGCTGTGCTGATTCCCGAAGGCTGGCCGCGGCATCCCTGGCCGCGCCCGTCACGGCTGGAGCAGCGGCTTCCTTTACCTTCGCCGCCGCACCCTCCTCGGCGCTGCTGGCCGGCATAAGCGAGCCAACGAGCCAGCCGATCCCGACCGCGATCAGGCCGACAGCCAGCGGGTTACCCGTCGCCCGTCGGCGCAGCTGGCCTGGAGCCGCCGACACCATTTCGTGCGCCGCCGACGCCTTTTCTCCCGCTGCGGAAGTCGTGCTGGAGACGGACTGTGACGCGGCTCCCATCACCTTGTCTTTTGCTCCGATTACGGCAGAACGTGCGCTGGCTGCCTTGCGCTTGGCCGCATGAGCCGGGTTGACCGTGTCGGCCAGGGTGCTGACATCCTCGCTCAGGCTGATGCGGGTTTCGTCAATCTGCTCGCGGATCTGGTCTGGATCGCTGGTCATGATGTGCCCTCGTTTCCTCTCATTGCGCCAGGAATCTGCTTGATCGTCTGCGCGGTCCGCGGGACGCCCGATACTGCTCTGATCTCCCTGCGCCCGATTAGCCCGAGGATCGCTGCGATGATCAGCCAGACGGCCGCCACGATCAGCGCCGACCAGCCATGACCAGTGGTATCGCCGATGCCCCACCACGCGGCGACCGACGCGAACAGCAGGACCATGTAGCCGCTGACACCGGCGCCCGCCAGCAGGCCGGCGCCTTCGCCGGCCCGAGTGGCTGACTGCCGGAGCTCGGCCTTGGCCAGCTCCACTTCCTGGCGCATGAGCGAGCTGAGATCCTCAGCAATATCTGAGAACAGCTCGCCAACCGATGCTCGCGAATCAGGCGTTGGCACATTTGGATCGAACGGCCTGTTCACAGCGTGCCCTGACGGCCTGCCTGGTCATCAAGGACCAGAGCGCTCCGCTGGCCGGCCCACTGCCCGCCACGCTCCTGCGCATCTGCAAACGCTGGCGTCGCCGTGGAACTGCCGCTGTTCGCATCCTTCAGTCCCCGGGTGAGTCGGCCGGCCACCAGGCCTGTCGCCGCCGCCAGCACCAGGAAGACCGCCGGCTTGCGGCGCGCGAAGGACTGCACCTCGTCCATCACGTCGCCCGGCTTGCGGCCATCGAGCCACTGCCCGGCATCACGGACCCGTGAGGCCGCCCCATGCGCCAGGTCGGCAGCCATGCCGCCGTGGCCAGAGGCATCTGCCATCGAGCGAAGCTCATCACTGAGCGAAAGCAGCCCAGTCGCCAGTCGTTGCTGTCCCTGAGCCGATTGCTCCCCGAGCCGATCCTGCGCCTGGCGCAGCAGATCCCTGCCCTGACGCCCGGCCTCCGCGGCAACGCCCGAAGCCTGCTCCTGGGCAACACTGGCCACATGCTTTCCTGACTGAACGCTGCTGTGACTCAGGTCAGATGCCTGGTCCTTAACGGCCTCAGCCGTGCCGTGCTCCCCCGCGGGAATAGGCGGAGGCGACTCGCCGCGCTGCGGCGGCGTGGAGGGGGGCAGATCGTTCTCTGTCATCCGGGTTATCTCCTCGATCTTGATTGAATATCGGTCCATCCGCTATCAGCGCGCCGCCTCCGGCGGGCGGAGCTGCTCAGCTGGAGCGCACCAGGATCGGCGCCTTGTCCCCGTCTGGGGCCGCACGGGCCATCAGCTCGGAAAGCCGATGGCCCGGTGACCATCCCCTAGTACGCCATCCGGCTGGCCCCCCACTACCCGCAGCGGGCTGGCTTACACATTAAGCTTACATAAGAAGCTTACGCTGGAAGCGTACAGTGTCCACTAGTGACGTTTGCTCCTCCGGCCGGGCAGCCTGGCCGCCCACGCCGAGGTGTCTCGCCGACGATGCAACCCGGATCGCGGAGACGGTACCGACAGGAAGGATCAGGCAGACGGCCCCGGCAGGCCAGGGCCGGGCCATGCGCGCATCAAATTCGCCTGAGATTCCGGAGCATCGGCCACGAACAGCGCGATGCGGTCAAGCATGCCTTCTAGGCCCGTTTCGAACTCGCCTTCCCAGCGGTCCTCCGCGAGCCCGGCCGCCAGGCGGTACACCGTCGGGAAATGCCTGGCGTCAATCTCGTCCGTCGGGTCGATGAGCTCGCGCGGGCTGCTGGCGTCTTCGATCGCCTCTCGCTGCTCGGCAGAGCGGGCTGGGCTCAGGCCACCAGTAACTGGGCTGGCGGCTGCCTGGCCCACGGGGTCACCGCCATCGTTCGAAACAGTGTCGGCACTGGTGAAGGATCCGTCGCCCGGCTTCGGGTCCCGTAGCGCCATGGCGCTGGTTTCCAGGAGCAGGGCACCGAGCAAGAAGCTATTGAAGGTGCGGTAGGTGAACAGCACCTGCTCGTCGCTAAACCCTTCCGCAGCCAATCCGGTCAGCATCGCCTCGACCCAGCGCAGTGACCGAAGCGGCGGGTTCACCCACGGAGCCGTGGGCGGCCGGGTGGCGACCAGCGGGAAGGCATGCGGATGCGCGCGGGCGTAGCGGCGGACTCCGTGCGCCATGCCCGTGAGATACGGCCGCCACCCGTCCGCCGGCCGCAGCTGGACCTCTGGATCGTCGGCGAGCTCGTTGACGATCCGCTCCACCACCGCGTCGAACAGCTCATCGCGGTCCTGCACGTACCTGTACAGCGACATTGAGCGGACCCCCAACCGAGACGACACCGCCCGCATCGTCGCTGCACCGATGCCCTGCTCGTCCACCAGTTCCAGCGTGGCGGTGACAATCCGGTCTAGCGACAGACCACGGCCCGGCCGACTACCACGGCCACGCTCGACCCGAGCTCGTGTCACCAGAACCTCACCTTGAGACGACTGTTGTGATGCTAGCGGCCTGCAGGCAACGGCACGGGCCGCTGGCTGCGTGCTCGTTAAGATCATCTTAAGGTTCTCGCCGCATAACCAGAGTCTCCCGGCCGGTCGCAGCCGCCCGCACCGGCAGCCTCACCCTGCGCGCTGAGAGGGCGGCGCAGGCTAGCGGCTCGGTTGCCTGATAATGCGGGTCTGTCACTTCTCCGGTGTAACTGATCTTGTAGTTTCGACTTCCGCCCGGCCCTCAGGCGGCCGTCGTGCGTCGCTCGGAGCTGGCATAGCGCGCTCATCCATGCATGAGCCGCGCGACTGGAGGCAGTAAGAGGGAAGACATCGATGGTAGGCACGGGGAGGGATCATGGCAGGGAAAGTTACCCGGCCAGCGCGGCACAATTTCCTGGGCATTTACCTTAATGATCATCTTGCCGGAGCGACTGGCGGCGTCGAGCTTGCCCGCCGGGTAGCAGGATCTGGTCATGTCCCGGTGGCTGGCACCGTTCTGCATGATCTGGCAGCCGAGATCGCCCAGGATCGGGCTGCCCTGCTAGAGATCATGGCTGCCCTGGACGTTCCAGTCCGCGGCTATAAGGTTTACGCCGCCTGGATCGGCGAGAAGGCCGGACGGCTGAAGCCCAACGGCTACCTGCTGGCGCGGTCGCCCCTCAGCAATCTTGCGGAGCTGGAGATGCTCCGGCTGGGAGTGGAAGGCAAGGCCGCCGGGTGGCGCACGATGCGGGTTCTGGCCGATCGTGAGCGGCGGCTCGATTCCGGACGGCTAGATGAGCTCATCTCCCGGGCTCGTCGTCAGGCCGACCTGATCGAAGAGCTACGGGTGCGCGCAGCTGACGATGTGATCGGAACAGAGCGGCCCACCGGCGCGTCATGAGGAGGCTGAGCCTCCGCGACAGCTGCTGAGGCCTGATGGCAGCGGCGGCGCGCCAAGCGCCGAGTACCGCCGGATATGGACACGGGCAGGGTCCGCAGGGCGGCCGTGGCCGCTGGGCGACTCGCGCCCGGCCCCACCTTGCAGACTCTGGCGACCCGACCGACGCCAGCAATGAGCTCGCCGGGACACCGGGCGTGGCCGGCAGCTTCGTCGTGCGGCTCAGCGACTACACCAGCCAGCAGGCAACCCAGCGATTCAGCCTCACCGTCGATCCGCCGCTGCAGATCAGCACCATCTCGCTCGCGACCGGAGCCGTCGGCGTGCACCTTCAGCCTCGCCATGCAGGTGCAGGACTCCCAGGACAACTGGGCGACCGGGACGGTGACTATCACATCGATCCGCAGCGACGACGAGCGACGGTCGCGTCCCCGGGAGCCTTGGTCTTGAGCGGGGCTCTAGCCCGCCGGGCGTTTGAGGAGCGGTGGCCGGACCTGCCGGTCCGGCCACCGGGCCGATGCTACTGATTACAGCAACGTGGTGACAGCCTTGACCTCGGTGTAGGCATGGAGTGCCTCGTGGCCCATCTCGCGGCCCCAGCCGGACTGCTTGTAGCCGCCGAACGGAAGCGCCGCGTCAAACACGTTGTAGCAGTTGATCCAGACGGTGCCGACCCTGAGCTTCTTCGCTAGCGCGTGCGCCTTGGAGATGTCACTGGTCCAGATTCCCGCGCCGAGGCCGTACTCGGAGTCGTTGGCGACCGCGGCGATCTCGTCGAGGTCGCTAAACGGGGCAGCGACCAGGACCGGACCGAAGATCTCCTCGCGGACGACCTTCATGTCCGGGCGGGTGTTGGTCAGCACGGTCGGCTCGATGAAGTAGCCGCGGTCGCCGTACCGGCCGCCGCCGGCCATGGCGGTGGCGCCTTCTGCCTTGCCGGAGTCGAGGAAACTGGACACCCGGCGGAACTGCTCGTCGGACACCAGCGGGCCCATCTGCGTGCCGGGATCCATTCCCGGTCCGAGCTTGATCGACTTGGCGATGGCAGCGACTCCGTCTACGACTTCATCGAATCTGCTCTGCTGGACGTACAGGCGTGACCCCGCTACGCAGCACTGCCCGTGATTGAAGAAGATCGCATTGGCCGCGCCTTCGATGGCGTCGGGGCCGGCGTCGGCGAACACGATGTTGGGACTCTTCCCGCCGAGCTCCAGCGTCAGCTTCTTCAGGTTGCTGGCCCCCGAAGCCGCGACAATCAGCTTGCCTACCTCGGTGGAACCGGTAAAGGCGACCTTATCGACGTCGCTATGGGCGGCCAGGGCTGCGCCCGCGGTCTCGCCATAGCCAGGAACCACGTTCACCACGCCATCAGGCATGCCAGCCTCGGCAATGAGCCCCGCCAGCCTCAGCGCAGTCAACGGGGTCTGCTCAGCGGGCTTGAGCACCACGCAGTTCCCCGCGGCCAGCGCCGGTCCAAGCTTCCAGGCCGCCATCAGCAGCGGGAAGTTCCACGGGATGATCTGCCCCACGACGCCGAGCGGCTCGCGCAGTGTGTAGGAGTGGAAGTTAGCGCCGGGCATGTACGGCACCGAGATGCTGATCGAGTTGCCCTCGATCTTGGTAGCCCAGCCGGCCATGTAATGGAACAAGTCCGCGGCCAGCGGCACGTCAGCGGCACGGGCGACGACGAAGGGCTTGCCGTTGTCGAGTGACTCGAGCTGGGCGAGCTCGTCGGCGTGCTCAAGGATGAGGTCGCCTATCCTCCAGATGATCCGCCCCCGCTCAGACGGCGTCATCCTGCCCCACGGACCGTCCTCGAATGCCTTCCGCGCGGCCCGCACGGCCCGGTTTATGTCCTCGGCATCGCCTTCTGCGATGTGCGCCAGGGTCTCGCCGGTCGCCGGGTTGGGCGTCTCGAAAGTCTTGCCGGACGCCGCGTCGCACCACTTGCCGTTAATAAACAGCTGTCGTGGCGCGGCGACGAACGATTCGACATCGCGGTCCAGGGTCACAGTCATGACTTGTTCATCTCCCTTGGCTGCGAGATGGAGCAGGCGCCGATTGCGGCCGGCCAGCATCTTTGCATGCCATGTCTACAACGTAGCCCTACATGTCAAGTCTACGTAGCTAACTCGCTGCCTTGCAGATCTGCGCTGGCAGGCCACCAGCATTACGGGCCCCCTGTTCCCGGTTCTGGACGGCGTCTCATATTGACCCAGCCGTGCAGCGCGTCGGGCCTGGTGAAGCCGGCGCGGGTGAGCAGGGCGAGGATGTCCGCCAGCGGCCGCAGGGTGCCCTGGAGCTGGGCCAGGACGGTCTCGGCGACTCCGTCGAGCAAGGCGGCCTTGTTCGCCGAGGTGTCCTGCCGTTCAACTCGTCAACGTTATCGTTGACTACGTGACTGCCCCAACGGTGCTTGGCCAGTGGTCCAGGCCGCTGCGGCGCCGATCGTCAGCGGGAAGGGGTACGGCCTCGTCGGTCGCACCGACCCGCTGCACCTCATGATGCGCGACGGCGGCGACTATGCAGCCGGCCAGGCCTGAGCGATTCGGCTTCGGGTTCGCCGACGACATGATCAGCATGCCAACACATGGCGTGACCCACATTGATGCACTGTCACACATCTGGCGCGACGGGCAGATGTATAACGGGTTTGAGTCGAGGACCGTGACAAGCAGAGGAGCGTCCCGGCTCGGGATCGAGAACGTCTCGCCGATCGTCACCCGTGAAGTCTTTGTCGACTCTGCCCCAGGTGCCGTGCGGGACTCCTCCGATCCGGTGCACGTGGCGGAGTTGCAGGCCCTGCTGGCAGCAGCCTCGGTCGAGCTTCGTGTAGGGGATGCCGTCTTGATTCGGACCGGCTGGACGGAGGCGGCAGCGCAGGGCGACGCCGATGGATCAGCGTGGCCCGGCCTCCACCACGACTGCGGACCCTGGCTGGCCGACAAAGACATAATGCTGGTCGGAGCCGATAACCCAGGTGTCGAAGCATTTCCCTCGACCGATCCGGACTGCCAAGTTCCTCTGCATATTGAACTCATTCGGGGCCATGGCATCTACCTCGCTGAACTGATGAGCTTGCGGGAACTCGCAGCGGCTGGTCGCGCCACTTTCATGTTCGTGGTGCTCCGCTACATCTAGTCGGCGGTGTCGGGAGCCCGGTCGCGCCCGTCGCGATCCTGTGAGCAAGCCAGAGGTGGTGTTTCTGCACGGCGACGGGGACAGCCTTGGGTGACTCCGTTTCCCGGCAGTCGCGTCGATCGGCGCGACTACCGGGAAGGGCGGCACTCAGAAAGAATGCGGCCAGAGGGTCGTGGGCGGAGTCTCAGGCTTGTGCAGGGAGATCGTCGAGGCTGTTCCAGAAGGCGCGATAATGCTGCAGCGCAACGCGCAGTTCCTCGGTCCCGGCATCATCGGATTGCCACGGCGACCGCATGGAAAGCTGCCTTTCGGTGAGGGACTGGATGAGCGCCTCGACCCGGTCATCCACGAGACGAGCCGCCCGGTCGATCGAGCCGCGCGGGTCGTCGACGAACATCGCCTGGATCTCATTCCAGGGCCCGTGTTCGGCTGCGGTGTTACTGGCCAGGCGTGATTCAGTAGCTGGCCCGGTCACCGTGAAGGCCTCAGAGACCAGCGACGGGCTCTCTGGACTGCCGTCGGCCATCCCGTGCTCTCCTGCACTGTCGTCGCCATCACGGGTGAAGCCCGGATAGCCAGACCCTGTGAAGGCTGCGGACTCATCCTCTGCTAGGGCCACTGTTCCCGTCGGATCCGACGTGGGATCCTCGTGCCCGATCTGATCAGCATGCGGCCCGGCCAGGTCGGTCTCCGGCTCGGCCAGGTCGGTCTCCGGCTCGGCCAGGTCGGTCTCCGGCTCGGCCAGATCAGCTTCCGCCTCTGCGTGCTCAGGTTCTGCCACGGTCAGGGCGGCTTCCGCCTCTGCGTGCTCAGGCTCTGCCACGCTCAGAGCGGCTTCTGGCTCCATCATGTTGTTTTCCGGGACCGGCTGCTCGTGTTCCTGCACCAGCTGGGCGTTGTCGGTGTCGTAGGTCTGTGAGGTCATTTTTGTCAGCTCCCTGTGTTCATCGGGATGAGCTGCTGGCCGGGCCCGTCAGTGACAGGATCGGCCGCAGCCAGGTCGGGTTGGGTTTCGGCAGCTTGCATGTCGCCAGCCTCGGTCGCTGGCGCGGATCCGATGGGAGCTGATGCGTTGCCTGCTTCGGCGGGCTCTCCGACGAGGTCGCGGAACAGGGCGCGGTAGTCGATCATGGCCAGGCGGAGGTCTTCGGTCGAGGCGGCGCCGGCAGCCGCCTTCCGGCTGGTCTCCTCGGCAGCCCGGTAGTGGTCAAGGGTGGTTGCGTGCTCGACCGATAGGTCGGCAAGCATCTGGTCAGGGTCTTCAGCCGGGTATCCCAGCTCGCTCATCACGGCTACCACGAGCACCTGCGACGATGCGACGGCATCTTCTGGGGTGTCGACAAACTGTTCCTGGATGGCTGCCCACTGCTGTTCGTAGCGTGCCCGGGCTGAACCGGAGAGCGGCTGGATGTCCAGGCCCTGCACTCGCCGCTCACGTCCGGTCAGCTCGGATTCTGCCTTGCGCTTGCTGTCGTGCTCGTCGGCCAGCCGGTCGTACTCCGGGCCGAAGCGCTGCTGGAGCCTGCGGCGGCGGCGGACCGCCGTCACGGCAGTCACCAGCACGGCCGCCACGATGACGGCCGCCACGATGACCGCGATGGTCACGGTTGACATGAGAATCATCTGCCTTCATTAGAGAGACTGCTGGCCGTCACCCGGCCAGACGGGAGACGCCCTTCGAGCGCGATAATCGGATGCCGAGCGCGTCAGCCGCGCCGCTAGCCAGAGAGCGGCGCCGTGCGCCCGGAGTCGCATTCTTGCGAGTCTCGGACGGTGCGCAAACCCGCCCAGGGTGGATCGGTGCTGGCGCCCGGGCTGCGCGGTGATCAGCTGATTGTCGGGCGGCAGGCCGAACGCTGTGGCAACGCCGGCTAGCCAGGTGCGGAGATGGACTAATCCGTTCAGCGCATTGCGTGCCTAAAACATCGTGGGAGTAGGCCGGTCGCTGAGCAGCGCCCCGGCGCTGCCGGTCACCCAGGTCAGCACAGGGCCATGTCGTTGTCGGCCGGGGACCATCACGCTGGCGGGTGATCCTGAGAGCTGGCCGCTCGGTGACGCCCACACCGACTCCTCGGTCAGTCAATTAGCTATAGGTACGCGGGAGCTGGTCACGCTGAATAGAGCGCGGTAAGAGAAGAATTGCCCGTCCGTGCTGAAGCGTCTCGCTGACACGGGCCGCGTATGAGAAAAGAAAACCGGGCCCTTGCTGATGTGATCGCTAAATTACGCGGGCACGTTTGCCTGGGTCCGGAGCTTGCCTTTGACTATACGCTTTCCTGGCCCTTGCGCAAAGCCCGCTCCCGAGCCAGTAACGGCTTCATGATCCCTAGCTTGGGCCAGCGCGGCGCTTGCCGGAATTAGCATCCGCTGCCGCTCGTCATCGCGGGCGCTTCATGTCCGTCCCTGGCAAGCGCGCTTGGTGATCTTGGCGTAACGAGTCCCCCGTTACTAGCACGTGTGAGCCTCACAATTCGAGCAGCGCCTGCTGGACGACCTCGGTGAGCGCTGGGTGCACATAGAGAACGCCGCCGGCTAGTTCGTCGACGGTGTTCGAGAGGCACATCGCCTGGATGAGCGGCTGGACGAGGAGCGAGGCTTGCGGGCCGATGATGTGCGCCCCGAGCAGCAGACGGGTCTCGGGGTCGGCGAGGATTTTCGCGAAGCTCGCCGTGTCCTCGAGCGCCCAGCCGTAGGCGGTGTCGCGGTACGGGCGGGTGGCGGTCACGTAGCGCCGCCCCTGTGCTTGCAGGTCCTGCTCGGTAGCACCAACCGAGGCAACTTGCGGATCGGCGAACACCGCGGCCGGCACGACGGGGAAGGCAGCCTTCCGGGGCTGGCCAGGGTGTGCGATGTTGTGCCAGACGATCTGCGCCTCGGCGTTGGCCATGTGCTTGAGCTGGAAATGATTCGCGAGGTCGCCGAGCGCCCAGATCCCCGGGATGCTGGTCTGGCAGGTGTCGTCGGTGCGGACATGTCCGTGCCTATCGACGTCGATTCCTGCCGCGGCGACGTCGAGAACGTCGCTGTTCGGTTTGCGGCCGGTCGCCACCAGCAGTACCTCTGCTTCAACCCGCTGCGGTCCCGACGGTGTCGTCAAGTCCAGGCGTACTCCCGTGGCCGTGGCCAGCACCCGCTCGACTGCCGAATTCAGGCGAAGGTCGAACCGCTCGCGATAGTGCTCGGTGAAGCGCGCCCTGATGTCGATATCGTGGCGGGAGAGCAAGTCCTTGCCGCGCTCGACAATGGTCACTGCCGTGCCCAGCGACCCGAAGACGTGGCTCATCTCGGCTGCGATGAAACCGCCGCCGATCACCGCCATCGATCTTGGCAGCGTGTCGAGCCGCATGACTGTGTCCGAGGTCAGGTAAGGAACCTCAGTCAGGCCGGGGACCGGCGGGACCCGGGGGCGCGAACCGGTCGCCAGCACGAAGCGATCAGAGCGAAGCTCGGCATCGGCGACACGCAGGATCTTCGGGGCCACGAACCGAGCCTCGCCGGAAAAGACGTCGATGCCGCCGGTCCGCCGGTGCTCAATGGCCCGATCGTGCAGCGGGTCGATCCGGCCGAATATCCGGTCACGGATCGCCGGCCAGTCCGCCCCGCCCCACTCGGCACCAATCCCGAAACGGCCCGCTTGGCGGACTGCCTGTGCGACATCCGCCGTATAGACGAGCATCTTGGAGGGGATGCAACCGCGGTTCAGGCAGGTCCCGCCGAATCGATCGGCTTCCACTACCGCGACCCGCCATCCGGCAAACTGGCCGGCAGGCAGCATGTTCCCGCTGCCGGCGCCGACGATCACCAGGTCGTAGCTGTGCGCCGCCATCACTGACCTTCCTCGTCGTGCCTGGGCGTTCTGACGCTATCGCTCGTGCGGAACGTATCTCCCGTGTAGGCCGTGCAGCGAATCGAGGCCGAAGACAGCAGTGGATCGGGGCTGCCCACATGAACGCCGGGCCTTCCGGCGCACCATGGCGTTGCCACGACGGGTGGCGTCATCAGGAAGGCACCTATCGGCTTTGGAACGGTGTCGAATAAGGCTGCGCCATCGGGTGCCGCTGCTGCACGGGAGGGCAGCAGGGACCACCTGACCAGTTTCGGCGGGCTGGCCGCGCCGTCGCTAGACGCGCTCAGCTCGGTGTCGTAGGAGCCCGAAGCCATCGTCTGGTTCTGGCGGCGGCCGGCGCGTCGCTACGCGGGCATCTTTGGTGAGTCAACTCGGGACCTGGACTTGTCGTCTTAGCGCGTCTACGCTCGATGTTGGAATGATTGCGCCTCGCGTGCCGCGTGCACGCGAGATTGCGAGTCCGCTGCCCAGGACCTCGGTAGTGCCTGACAACCACAGGTGAGCCAGGTGGGGCGTGATGACGGCGCGTATCCGCGAGCGGGAGCTGCGGACCGCACGCGACGAGCGGGACATCCGGCTGCGCAACCGCCCTGAGCAACGCCGGGACTGGGTCACGGGTGCCGTTGGTGCGCCGTCGGCAACTCCGCCTCTCGCCAGATGCAGCCTCGACTTAGCGGCTGATCCGATTCCGGAATTCCGGCGACTTCAGGTCGGTCGGACCATTCTCCGCGCTGCGCGAGACGGCCGCGATCTTGACCATGGGATCTGGCTGCCCGTGGCCAGCCATAACCACGGTTCTTCGATTCTCCTGAGAGGCGACCAGTTGCTATGCCATCAATAACTTCGGCGCGCGTGTCCACGAGGGCCAGGCGCGCATCCGACAGCCACCCATGGAGGTACTCGCCAGGGTGGGCCTTGCCGCCCGCGGGGTGATCTACCTCCTGATCGGCTGGGTCGCGATCCTAGTGGCCCTGGGCAAGACCGGACAGCAGGCCGATCAGCGGGGCGCGCTGCAGCTGCTGTCGGGCAAGCCGTACGGCCTTGTCTCGCTGTGGCTGCTGTGCATCGGATTCGCTGCCTACGCGCTGTGGCGCCTGAGCGAGGCTGCCTTTGGCGTGACGGTCGACGGCAAGGGGCAGGCCCGCGGCTGAAGTCGCTGGCACGCGCCGTCGTGTACGGCAGCCTCGCCGTCACGACATTCTCGGTGATCAACGGTGCGAAGCGGAGCCAGTCCGGCCAGGAGCAGGACTGGACCGCCAAGGTGATGAGTCACCCCGGCGGCCGGTGGGCCGTGGGTCTGGCCGGCCCAGTTATCGTCGTCGTCGGCGTGGTCCTGGTGATGGACGGAGTGAAGCGCAAGTTCGTGAAGTACCTGCGGACCGATCAGATGAGCCCGCGGACCCGGCGTGTCGTCGTGCGGCTCGGCGTGATCGGGACTGTCGCGCGCGGCCTGGTGTTCGCCCTCGCGGGAGCGCTGGTGATCGATGCGGCGGTAAGGTACCAGCCCTCGAAGGCAGGCGGCCTCGATACCGCGCTGAAAACGCTGCGTGACCAGCCGTTCGGCGTGTTCGCGCTGATCGTCGCCGCGCTCGGCCTGATCATCTTCGGCGTGTACGGGCTGTGCGAGGCCAGGTGGCGGAAGGTCTGAGAGCCAGAGCCAGAGCCAGCACCAGCGCGCAGTCACGAACCCCGCCCGCGCCGGCCGCGCTGCGCATCGCTGCGGTTGGCCTACCGGGGTGGCTCATCGCGGTAGAGGCGGCGCTCGTGGACGGCGGGCGGCGGCGCAACGTCGTCGTAGCGGACGGGGTCGTCTGCGCGGCGTCGGGTTGGATTCAGCGGGCCCCACACCACCAGGGACAGCACCAGGCCCAGAACGCCGGCCAACAGCACAATGAGGCCCACGATGTGGACGTTTACGCCGTGCGAGGATGTTGCCGTGACGGCGTATCGCAGGATCGCCCCAGCTGCGATGAGCGCTATGCAGGTGCCGGTACTCATTGCCCGTCGTCCGCCTACGGACTGGGGCGGCCGATCCTGGCCGTTCACCGGTCCGCCATCTGGCGACCTGGCCCTATGCGGCCGATGACAAGGCCGGACGACGTGCCGCTACCGGCCAGCGTAGTCGCCATTGTGCCAAGGATCTTGGTGAGGATGATCAAACGGATGATGCTCATACCGACTCCTCGGCGGGGAATATTTGGTGGGCCGTAGGCAACCACTTCTACGTAGAGGTCGGAAGGTTTGGGAGAATGCGTGCACGATGATGCCGAGGCCTCTGGATGGTTGTGGTTTGCCGACACAGTCGGCATGCAAAAACTCCGGCTCTCCCGGGGGGCTGCTCCGCTATTTCCGCGGTGCGGCTGCCGGGGTCCGGAGCAACATTTGCCAGATTACCCTGCGCCGAGACTCGTGTCTATGAGCCGTATCAGCTAGAAAAAGCGGGCAGCGCCTGACCCTTCTTATCACCCGGTCCTGGCGGCGCTCAGTTGGCGAAAGCTCTCGGCCGAATAATGGCGACGCGACATTTCACCACGGTGGACGCGGCTGTCAGATTTTGGAAACGACGCCGCTTGAGGCTGGATCGCAGGGCTCAAACGTGCGCCGTGACGGCGAAGCGCAAGCGCCTCGCCGATCGGAGGTACGTGGCCGAACCGGTGCGCGTCCTGGCGGGCGGCGGGACCGCTGTCTGGCGATCATAGGGAAGACAAAGACGACCAGCGCGCGCATGCGGTGGTTGCCCATCGCGTCTAGCGTGGCCGCTCGGTGGAGGCCGCCGTCACCGCGGCCTACCGAGCTGCCGGCGTATCCCCCAGGACAACCGTGAGCAGGAGCAACGTGCTGTAGTTCCTCACGCGCTGCGCAGGCTCGGGCTGGGGCACCGTTTCATCAGCCAGCATTAGCCAGTACCGGAATCACCAGGGCGGCAGGTAACGGCGGCGGCCTAAGCCTCTGACCTTGGCTTACGGGCACAGGAAGCGTCAGGCCAGCGCAGTGTGGCACGGTCTCTCTGCCGACCGCTGGGCTGCCAGCACGGTTGACCCTCTATGTGCGGGAACATGCAGATGATACAGATGAGGTGCAGCTGCTAGGTTAATGCCGCTATCATACAGGTCTTTCTTGGAACCATTTTTCATGAAAGGCGGAGGGCGGATGACCTTCACAGTCCACGGGATTGACGGATTCCTGCACCTGGTCGCGGCACTGTGCTTCCTGGTGGCCGCCTTCTTCGGCTGGACCCGGGCAGGGCACCGGCTCGTGCTCGTGCTGATAGCGGCCGGGCTGTTCTTCTGGGTGCTCACCACTCTCCTTCACTAGCCGATGCCGATGAGGGCTCATTGACCGATCTTGTAGATGGCCACGTGGCGCTGGTCCGCGGGTGGTGCGTGGACCACATCTAACCTGTCAGAGCGACCTGTGAGCACAACTGCTCATCGATGGCCAATGTCGCTTTATCTACTGTTTGCCCGGCATCGTGCAAGAATTGTTGTTCCGCTGCATCTGTAGGGTATTCTCAGTCAATAAGTGCGTGCGTTCTCCTCAGGAACCATGGCTTTTAGCCGCTGGCCTCCTCCGGCTGCTAAGACACAGAGAGCTGAGTGAGATGCTGTCGGTTGCATACGCCATTGCGCGCTGGCTGGAATACCTCGGCGGCGGACTCGCCCTGATCGCCTTAGCCGCCATTACCCGGAGGCTCGTAAAGCGACCTCGCCAGCAAATCCTCGGGCCAGTCTCCATGATGGTGGCAGGGGGCGCGATCTGCGTCGGCATGTTCGTATTCCTTGGAACCCGAACGGAGCAGGTAAGGCTCGACAGCATTAAACAGCTAGGACTTGAGATGCATCATGCCGGCCTGCGCACGGAAGCCCTCATTTATGATATCCAGGTGAGTGTGCCGATTACTTTGCGGCTGCTTCCGCCAGGAACTCCCTTGAGCAGCGTCATTAACAAGATCAGTGGGTACTTGGTTAACACGACCACCACGGTGCATCCGAAGGTAGCGGTATACAGCCTGATCGATCTCGCGACGCTAGAGTCCAAATTCGCTACGGTCAACCGACAGGCCCGCGTTATCGTGCTCTCATTGCCCGATCCCACGATCAGTCAGAACACGACCTACGTCGTATCCGTCGACGGGGTTCAGGTGCGAGAGGGGCCACTGAACGCAGTCGCGCAAAGCCTGACTGGGTTATTCGACTCGCTCCTCCACCGGCCAGTGATGTCCTTCAGCGCTCAGCCGGCCCTGGCGAAAGCCAAGGCCGAGGCGCTCATCAGAGCTCAGCACAGCCGGGTGCTCGATTCATGCGGAAAAGCAGAAATCTCACAGCAACTGGCGGGCATTTTTCATCTGACTCCGGAATATCATGACTATATCCTCAAGATCATCTGGCCGACACCGCCCGCTGTCGGCGTGAACTGTGCAGCCTTACAAAGCCAGCTCGCCAGCGGAAGCTAGATCAATGGCCAATAGCGCCTCTTGACGGCCTATGCATCTCCAATCCGGACGCGCTTCTCAGGTAAGCTGGCGTTAGCTTCCCTCGAAGCCATCCGGCGAGCCCGCTCGGGCAAGCTGACCTGGGGACGCTCCGGACCCCGCTGACTTCACGTCACGAAGGAGCATTCATGTCCTCACCGCCGATCCCGTCTTCCTTCACCATCAATGTGCCGGACGCGGTGTTGCGCGACCTCGCAGACCGGCTGGCGCGAACCCGTTTCCCGGAGCGGACCGCCGCCCCCTGGCGGGCCGGCACCGACCCGGTATACCTGCGCGAGCTTGTCACCTACTGGCAGGACGACTTCGACTGGCGGGCTCGCGAGCGCGAGCTGAACGCCCTCCCGCAGTTCACCGTCGGCATCGACGGGCAGCGCATGCACTTCGTGCACCTCCGCGCCGCCGGTTCCGGGTCAGGCCGGCCGGCGCTGCCGCTGGTCCTGACCCACGGCTGGCCCAGCAGCTTCCTGGAGATGCTGCCGCTGGCCGCGCTGCTCTCCGATCCCGGCAGTCACGGCGGCGACCCGCACGACGCCTTCGACGTGGTCATCCCCTCGCTGCCCGGCTTCGCGTTCTCCGGGCTGCCTCCGACCGGGCCGGTGACCCCGCCCGTCATCGCCGATCTGTGGGCTCGCCTGATGAGCGACGTCCTGGGCTACCCCCGGTTCGGCGCCTACGGCGGCGACATCGGCTCACACGTGACCGGATTCCTCGGCGCCCTCCATCGCGACCGCGTCGTCGGCATCTACACACAGCACCCGAACCTGCATCCTGTGCTGGACGGCGCACGGCCCTTGTCGGCCGCCGAGCAGAGCTACCTCGCCGCCCGGCAGACCGAGCACGGCAGCGGCGACGGCTATGCCGTGATCCAGAGCACCCGGCCCGACACGCTCGCCGCTGCGCTGGCCGACTCCCCGTCCGGGCTGGCCGCCTGGCTCGTGGAGAAGTACCGGGCGTGGAGCGACTGCGGCGGCGACGTCGAGTCCCGGTTCAGCAAGGACACCCTGCTCACCATGATCACCCTCTACTGGGTCACCGGCACGATCGGCTCCTCGTTCCGGTCCTACTACGATGACGAGCAGGCCCCGCCGCTGCCGCGCGTCGATGTTCCCGCTGGCATCACCCTGACCCCCGAAGACCGCGATTATCCCCGCGAGTACGCCGAACGCAGCTACCCCGACATCCGCCAGTGGACAGGCCCTACCCGGGGTGGCCACTTCCTCGCCCTCGAAGAACCCGACCTCCTCGCCGCGGACCTCCGCACGTTCTTCCGCCCGCTGCGCGGCAACTAACCCAAGGGCCCGGTCCGGCGCACCGCGCTCCGTAATGTTCGGTCCGGCATCGTGCTCCGCTCGCTCATCGGCGCGCTGGTCATGACCCTCCAGCCGGTCCGCGTGGTATCACCCGGGGCCGTAGAGGGGCCTGGTGTCCCGGTATGCGCTGACGGTGAATACGGAAGTCTTCCCGTCCGCTCGTAGCACAGGCCCCGGCGAGCGGGACTAGCCGTTAGCCTGCTCGCCCTGGCGGCGCCCTATCGGTGCCGGTCTGTCAGCCCAGCCGCTGTTCGAGTGTGGCGGCGACCTCCCGGTATCGGGCGACCGGGATGAGGTGCACGCCGGCGAACGCGCCCGAGTCGCGGATCTGCAGCACGAGGTCACAGGCCGCGTCAACGCCTGCCAGCCGGTCGGTGCGCGTCCGCCGTGTCAGTCCGGCCGGGATCGCGATGTCCGGGACGGCGGCTCCGAGCCGCTGGGCGTGCGATTCGCTGGCCAGCACAATCACGCCTGCGTAAACGGGGACGTCGACCGGATTGGCGTCCCGCCACCGCAGCAGCTCATCGAGGGAGAAGCTGACCTGCGCGAACAGGAAGTCGGCTGAGCGCTTCCAGGCGGGCAGCGGGCGCAGCGCAGCCGCGGCGCCAACCCTGAACGGCGGCGCCATGGCGAAAGCCGGATCGGCCGGCAGCGCCCGCACCTCGTCCATCATCGCCCGCACGGTGAGCTCGCCGGTCCGGCTGCCGGAGCTGGGCTTGTCGCCGTACACGAACAGGAACTGATCCACGTGATACGACGCTGCGGTCAGCAGGTCGCGCCGGAATCCGAGCAGGTTCCGGTCCCGCGAGTTCAGGCAGGCGATGCTGCGGCCGCCCATGGCCTCCACCTCATGCGCCACGGCAACGCTGGAGACGGTGGCCCGGCCCAGGTGGTTGTCCGGGATCAGGAAGGTATCGGCGACGTTGCTGAGCGTGCCGATCTGATGGCGGACATGCATGAGGTCCGGCCGGGTCGGCGGCTCGATCTCGCAGACAACCTCAAACGGCCGATTTGTCATAACCCCAACCTAGAGCCGGGTTCCAGTCCGGCGCCACTCACCCCGCGCCAGAGGGAACAAGCGGGCCATGCATGCGGCGCCCCCGACCCAGCACGAGCGCCCGCATTAACGGAGCACTGACAGCAGCGGAACGACCAGCCTGCTGCAAGCCCCGCAGCCGGCATACGTGCGCACTAAATGAGCCAACTCGGGTCCGCTCGCTCATCGGCGCGCTGGTCATGACCCTCCAGCCGGCCCGCGTGGTATCAGGCGCGGGTTGCCTGAGGGATGGCTCGGGCGCTGGCGTCGCGAGGCGATGGGCGGCACTGCGGAGGGCCTATGCCGGGTTCGCGTTCGGGCAGGCCGAGCACGCGCGGCCGGAGGTAGCCGAGCGCGTGGGTGAGCAGCCGGGAGACATGCATCTGGGAGAGACCGAGCTGCTGCCCTACCTGAGCCTGGGTCATGTCGCCGTAGAAACGCAGGACCAGGATCTGCCGCTCGCGGGCGGGCAGCTCGCCCCAGTGGGTGGCGACGGCCTGCATGCCGAGCATGTGCTCCACCCGCGGGTCCTCCTGGCCCAGGATGTCAGCCAGGCTGGCCCCGCCCGCCTGCCCGTCCAGCGGCTGATCCAGCGATACGAGCTGAAGCACTCGCTCCGCCCGCCAAGCCTCTCGGATATCAGCATCGCCGACTCCCAGGTGGGTGGCCAGCTCCGCGTCTGCCGGCATGCGGCCGAGCTGCTGGGCCATGTGACGCGTCGCCTCCCGGACTTCCAGCACCAGGTCCTGCAGCGAGCGCTGGACATGTACTTGCCAGCGCTTGTCCCGGAAATGCCGCTTGAGCTCGCCGACGATGCATGGCATGGCGTAGCCGGCCAGGCCGCGCCCGAAGGCCGGATCGAAGTTATTGATCGCCTTCAGCAGGCCGACATACCCCACCTGCATCAGGTCTTCGGCCGGCTCAGGACCGCGGGAGTACTGGTTGACGCAAGACCGCACCATGGGGCGGTAGCGGGAAACGAGCAGATCGCACGCGACCGCGCGCCCCTCGCTCGAACGCGGCTGCGACCGGACGACGGCCAGCAGCTCGAGGTCGTTGAGCCCGGCCAGGTCCCGGCGGATCCCCCCTGCCCGGGCAGCCAGGACTCGGGCGGGCCCTCGAGCCGGTGCGGTCTTTGATGAAATCGCTGCCATGGCGCCTCTGCTCAGGTGAAGGTCAGTAACGACCGCCGAGGTCCAGAGCAGCTAGCAACGCCGTTCACGCCTGGCATACGCCAGGGCGCAATGGCATTTCGGTCTATGTCGACAGGTTAGGCCCTGCTCACGGTGACGGCAACGCGAGCCCAATTCGCCCGGCCGGTGCGCGCACCGATGACCGGCTGCCGGCCCGGCACCGCCGACTTGCCGGTAGGTAGTTCCGCGCGTAAACGCCGTGCTGCACTTGTGGGCGACTCCGCGAGCCAGCCGGCCTGGCGGCTGCCCGCTTGGTCATGGAGCCAAGCTTGCGGGTTGCAGCAATCTGCTTGCCGGTCAGCCTGGCTTCGTCCGGCCATCTGACGGCATAGGCCCAGCCGAGCTTCTCGGCCAGCCAGATTACCCGGGCGGAGATGTCGATTTGGCCTTTGAGCACGCCGTGGCGGGCGCAGGTCGGGTCGGCATGGTGCAGGTTGTGCCATGACTCGCCGAAGGACAGGATCGCGAGCCAGGAGACGTTCCTGGACTTGTCCCGGACCTCGAAGTCCTCCTTGCCGAACGTGTGGCAGATCGAGTTGATCGACCAGGTGATGTGATGCAGGAACGCGATCCGCACCAGGGTCGCCCAGAAGAAGGCCGTCACCGCGCCCTGCCAGGACAGGGTCCACAGCCCGCCGATGAGCGCAGGCGCGAGAAGGGAGACGGCGACCAGCCCGGGGAACCACCGGGAGATCCTCAGGACGTCGCAGTCCGAGAGCCAGTCCGGGCAGAACTTCTCTTCCGAGGTAACGTCACCGTCGAACAGCCAGCCGACATGCGCGAAGACCAGGCCCTTGCTCAGCGCCCTCCAGTCGTTACCGAAGCGCCACGGCGAGTGCGGGTCGCCTTCCTTGTCGCTGTACTTGTGGTGCCTGCGATGGTCGGCGACCCAGGTGATCACCGGCCCCTCGATGGCCAGGCTCCCGGCGACCGCCAGCGCGATCTTGAACCCGCGTACTGCCTTGAAGGACCCGTGCGTGAAGTAGCGGTGCAGGCCTACGCTGATCCCGAGCCCGGAGATGTAGTAGAACGCGACCGCCAGCACAATGTCGTGCCAGCCGAGGCCCCAGCCCCACGCCAGCGGCACGGCGGCGATGAGGGCGAGCAAAGGGACGGCCACAAACACGCCAACCAAGACGCGCTCAAAGGCGGGGCGCGGCTCCAGCTCGATCTCCGGCCGGGGCGCGTCGGTGAGGACGGCGGACTGCGCCGCCGGCGCGTCAGCAGTTGTTGTCATGGGTTCCTCGCTTGTGCGGCCAGGTGACCGGGAACGCGTCAGCTGGCGGGATGTCGTCCTAGTGAGGGCTGGCATGCCTGGGCAGGGGAACAAGCGCGTCGGCGAGCCCGGTGAGCAGGATGTCCAGACCGCGTTCCAGTTCGTCGGCGCCGTCGTAGGTGGCAAGGACAGGGGCGAGGCCACGGAGCAGCGGGAATTCGCCGATCGGCAGCCGGTGCAGGCCCAGCCGGAGCAGGTCGTCGGTCTCCTCGGGCTTCTCGATGAGTTCCTGGAGTTCGTTCAAGACGTGCCCATGCAGGAATCCGAACAGGGCCCGGTAAACGTGCAGGGCGTCAGGTCCGCCGAACCCGGCGCGGGTGAGCAGGGCCAGGATGTCTTCGAGAGGGCGCAAGGTACCGGGCGGGCGCAGGCCCAGCGGGGTGGCCAGCGGCCGGGTGACAATCAGCGGCACGACGTGCGGGTGGGCCAGCGCCAGCGCCCGGAAGCGGCGGGCGACGGCGCGCAGCTGGCCGGCCAGTCGGGATCGGCGGAGTCGACTTCGAGCCTGGCGAGAACGGTCTCGGCGACGCCATCAAGCAGCGCGGCCTTATTCGGTGCGTGCCGGTACAAGATCATCGGGTCGCGGTCCAGCGCGCGGGCCAGGCGGCGCATGGAAAGGGCGTCGGCCCCGTCCTGGTCGATGATCTCCAGCGCGGCGGCGAGCACCACTTCCCGGGTGATCTTGCCATTCGCGTTGGCGGCGTTGCCGCCGGCAGTCTGCGTGGTCATTCGCGGTACCACCTTCCCTGCCGTGACCGGTTAAGGTCACCACTGTACTGCATTGCCGTAGGTCTACGATGTTGACGTTCCTCGACGGGTCTGTTTTACTGTAGGTCTACGGCTTAACACCTCGGAGGGCACCATGATCGTAATTCTCGGGCTCGTCATACTCGTCGCGGCGGTGATCGCCGGGGTAGCCGGGGTTCTCAGCAACGGCGGTCACGCCCATGCACTCAGCCATTTCGCAGTGCTCGGGTATCACGTGACAGGTTCGACAGGCAGGCTGTTCCTTTACGGCATGGTCGTCGGCGCGCTGGCGCTCCTCGGGCTCAGCCTGGTGCTGGCCGGAGCGCGCCGGACGTCCCGTCGCGGCCGCGACGCTCGCCGTCGCCTCACTGCGTCCCGCCGGGAGACGGCCGCCGTGAGCCAGGACCGCGATGACTTGCTCGGACAGCGCGAAACTGCAGCCGCCCACACAGGCAGTATCGCCGCCGAAAACGGCGCCGCGCGGACCAGCAACGATCCCGGCCATCGCGCGCCAGGCCCGTCCCGGCGCCTATTTGCGCGCAGGCCCGCCGTCCGGCAGCCCGAGGCACAAGCCGACCAGGCCCTCGCCGATGCTCCAGCCGCCGAGATCTCTGCCCGCGCGTCCGCGTCTGCCGAATGACCGCTAAAGACAGCCGGTCCCACTCGTGAAGGAAGTAGCGCCATGACCGAAGCAGCGGCACCACAAGGCATAACAGGGACGCTGCCGCCCCCATCAGCCAACACCTCCGGCCGATCTCCGCCCGCCCCGCGCACAGCAGCGCGCGAACAGCTGCAGATCCGGATCAGCGGGATGCGCGCCTTACTAATCGGGGTCTTTGCGGTCCTCATCGTGGCGGTGATCTTCATCATCCAGAACGCGCATACCGCGAATATCAGCTTCCTCGGGGTTCACCTGATCCTGCCGCTCGCCGGGGCACTACTCGGGGCTGCGATTGCAGGCTCGTTGCTGACGGTCGCCGCGGGATCGGCCCGGATCACCCGGCTGCGGCAGTTCTTGCAGCGCGGCCTGCGCGGGGCCGGTACCGGGCTAAGCAGCCCTCAATTACCGGTCGTTCCAGTCAAGCGCAATGCGCCGACAACGGGCCCGGAAGCACCATGGGCCTTCTTCTCTGACAGTCGGCCAGTCAAGACCGACCACCTACCCACCACGCGTGACTGACTGAGGAGCCGGTTATGGGCATCATCGCATGGATCGTTCTCGGGCTGGCCGCAGGCCTGCTCGCCAATATGCTGATCCCCGGCAGGAGATCACAGGGCCTCATCCTTACCTGCCTCATCGGCATCGCCGGAGCGTTGCTGGGTGGCTGGGCCGCCACCAAGCTGTTCCACATTCACAGCCTGCAGGGGTTCTTCAACATCTCCACCTGGCTGACCGCGATCGCCGGAGCGGCCGTCCTGCTGCTCGCCTGGCACCTGGTCACCGGGCGGTCCGGTCGATCCAGGCGCAGCGGAAGGTTCGCGCACCGATGAACAGGATCATCGCGCCTGTCCAGCCCGGTGACCAGCCCGGCCAGGCGCCGCCCGCCGCACGGCCCGCGATGCGCACCGGCACGGGTATTTTCCTCATCACGGCCGGCGCCGTGCTGCTGTTTGCCCTCAGGTCGGGTTCTTCTCCGCACTGGCTCAACCTGCATGTCGTGGGCGTGATCCTGATCCTCGCCGGCGTGCTCGGCCTCATGCTGCCGAGGCTGGCGCGTTCCAGCCGCAGTGGCGGCTGGTTGCGGCGCTGGGTGCGCCCTGGCCAGCCCGAAGACCTCGGCATCCCGTTCATCTCAGCAGGCCAGGGTGACGACCTGCCTCAGCGGGCCACCGACGCCAGTCCCCCGACGCTGGTCGACGATCTCCTTAATTACGAGCCGCACCACTGAGCAGTGCACCCAGGGATTCGGGCCTGCGGCCGGAGCAAGCGACCAGCCAGGACGGCTGCGCTCGGGCGATAACCGGCTGGGCGCGGTCTGCCTCGCACCGCGCCCTTCGAGGGTCTCGTTTCGGGAGGTCAGGTGCGCGGGGCAGGAACGACGACAGCAGCGTCGATGTAATCACGCGGATGGGTTGTCAAAGTAGTGGCCCTTGTCGAGGTCCTCGATGAGCGCGGGTTGCAGGGGCTGCCATCCCAGCAGCTCGCGGGTCAGGGTACTGGAGGCCGGGGCGTCGACCCCGATGAAGCCGCCCAGCCACGCGAAGTGCTCAGCTGCGTTCTCCGGAGGGATGGAGACCACCGGCAGGGTCAGGTGGCGGCCGATGACCTCGGCGATGTCGCGAATCGGCACGCCCTCGTCGGCGACCGCGTGCAGCGTCGCTCCCGCGGGAGCCTTCTCCAGCGCCAGCCGGAACAGGTGCGCGGAGTCGAGCCGGTGCACGGCGGGCCAGCGGTTGGACCCATCGCCGATGTAGCCGGAAACCCCTTTGTCGCGAGCGAAGCCGACGATGGTTGCCATGAAGCCGTGATCTCCCGCGCCGTGATTCGTCGGTGGGAGTCGCACGACTGACGAGCGGACGTTGCGGGAAGCGAGGGAAAGGGCCAACTCCGCGGTGGCCCATCGAGTCTGCGGACCGCCGCCCATCGCGGCCAGAGCGGGGCTGGGATCGTGCCCGTCCCTTTCGGTCGCCACGCGCCCCGGTGAGACCCCGAGGGTCCCGGAGGCGATGACCAATGGCCGCTGAGAACCCGCAAGCGCCTCGCCGAAGGTCTCGACGGCGCGGCGATCCGCGTCGGCAGCGGCCTGGAAGCCCCCCGAGAAAGCGATGTCGTGCTTGAACGCGAGGTGGATCACGCCGTCCGACGCGGCAGCTGCATCCCGCAGGCTGTCGAGATCGTCGAGCGTGCCGCGATGCACCTCTGCCCCGGCGGTGATAAGCGCAGCGGCAGAGGCATCCGAGCGGGCGAGCCCGACGACCTGATGGCCTGCGCTGATGAGCTCGGCTACGGTTGCGGAGCCAATCCAGCCGGACGCGCCGGTAACGAATACACGCATGAGAAATACCTCCTGGTGGTCGGCTGTCCTTCGCCGCAGGGCTTGCGGTCAGACAACTCAATGTCAGTCGCTGTCATCAGCATAACATACGATGTCAGTCGCTGTCATCAGCTACGATCGGGCCATGAGCCGATGGGAGCCGAACGCGCGCGGCCGCCTCGAGCAGGCGGCACTCGAGCTCTACATCGAGCGCGGGTTCGAACAGACGACAGTGGCGGAGATCGCCAAGCGGGCGGGACTGACGGAGCGAACGTTCTTCCGGCACTTCGCCGACAAGCGCGAAGTGCTGTTCTGGGGCGCTGGCGCACTGCAGGAACTCCTTGTCGGCAGCCTCGCCAGCGCCCCTGATTCGACTCCGCCGATCGACGCCGTCGCCGCAGCCCTCGAGGCGGCCGGCGCCGTGCTTGAGGAACGCCGTGAAAGCGCCCGGCAGCGCCAGGCCGTCATTGCCGCGAACACAGAACTCCAAGAGCGTGAGCTGATCAAGCTGGCATCGCTCGCCTCGGCGATGGCTGAGGTGTTGCGGCGGCGCGGCGTCAAAGAACCAGCCGCCAGTCTGACTGCCGAGGCAGGCATCGCTGTCTTCAGGATCGCGTTTGAGCACTGGGTCAACGAGACCGGCCAGCGGGACTTGCCGCAACACATCCGCGAATCACTCGAGGAGCTCAAGGCCGTGACTGCCGGCAACTACGGCAAGTGACGCATAGCCCGCCCGGCCGACGCTGTCCATGATCCCGCGGCCGCCTGGGTCATGATGGCCAGCTGGTCACGTCACGTCACGCCGCAGCCCGCGCCACAACATCACCCGCAGGCCCGGCCATCGGCGCGAGCGCCGCCTCAATCTGCGAATCGAGGGTCAACGCCATCGACGTCCCCAGACGTAGATGGCGTGCTCAGCCCTCATTCCAGGTCGTGGTGCGGGTTTTCCGAGGCCTGCCGGCTGGGCTCGGGTCCCGGTTCAGCTGGGCTCGGCTGGGTGTCCGGAAACCGGCGGGGCAGGACCAGGAAGGCAAATACGGCTCCGAGTCCGACGGCACCGGCGCAGACCAGCGAGCCCCGGCTGAGGCCGGCGACGAACGCACGGTTCGCTGCGTCGATGATCACTGCGTGGATGCTCGGCGGCGCCCGCCCCGCGACCTGGAGGGCGGCGGCCGGTGACTGCCGCGCGGCGGCAAGGGCTGGCGCCGGCAAACCAGCACCGCGCAGCAGCTGAGCCAGACGCGGGCCATAGACCGATGAGAATACGGCCCCGACCACCGCCACCCCGAAGGTTCCGCCGAGCTCACGCGTGACGTCATTGACCGCCGAGCCGACTCCCGCCTTGCCCAGCGGCAGGACCGCCAGGATGGCACCGGTCGACGGCGCGGTTACCAGGCCGAGCCCGACCGCCATCAACACCATGGAGACGATGACCGGCCCGAAATAGGCGCTATCGCTCCCTAGCGTGGAGGCGACGAAGAAACCGGCGGCCATCAGTATCAGGCCAGCGGGAACCACGATCTTGGTGCCCAGACGGCGGGCGAGGATCGGAGCGGCCGGCGCGGCGGCACCGACGCCGACAGCGAAGGGGAGCGTGCGCACGCCGGCCGAAAGAGGGCTATAGCCGTGGACGAGCTGGAAGTACAGGGTGATCAGGAAGATGAAACCGAACAAGCCGAAGAAGGCGGCGGTGATCGAGAAGCTGGCGGCGCTGAAGCGGATGTTGCGGAACAGAGTGATGTCG
This sequence comes from uncultured Actinomycetota bacterium, assembly GCA_963834665.1. GTDB lineage: Bacteria > Actinomycetota > Actinomycetes > Streptosporangiales > Streptosporangiaceae > JAJYUU01. The sequence goes on along the minus strand of CAWICK010000011.1, from coordinate 160,096 downwards.
AGCATCGGCTCGCCGACCCGGCGCTCCCAGACAGCGAAGAGCGCCAGCAAACCGACGCCGGCGCCGTAGCCTGCCAGGGTGACAGCAGCCGTCCAGCCACGCGCCGGCGCCTCGATTGTCGTGTAAACAACCGCTGCCACTCCCGCGATCGACAGGACGAAGCCGACCAGATCCAGCTGCGGGGCTGCCGGGTCGCGGCTGGTCGGCACGAGCCACGCGCCCAGCGCCAGGGCCAGCACTGCGACGGGAATGGTAGCGAAGAAGACCGAGCCCCAGGAAAAATGCGCGAGCAAAAGCCCGCCCGCGATCGGGCCGAGCGCCACGCCGAGACCGGTGATCCCAGTCCACACGCCGACCGCCGCTGCTCTCTCCTTGGCGTCTGTGAAGGTGTTGGTGAGTATGGCCAGCGTGGCCGGGAAGATCAGGGCCGCGGCAAGGCCCATCAGGCTGCGGGCCACTATCAGCACGTGCGTGCTGCCCGAAAGCCCGGCAAAGGCTGAGAACCCGGCGAATGCCACCAGCCCGATTTGGAGGGCGCCCTTGCGCCCGTACCTGTCGCCTAAGCTCCCCCCCACCAGCAGCAGCGACGCGAAGACGAGGGAGTAAGCGTCGACGATCCACTGCAGGTCGCTGGTCGCGGCGTGGAGCTGCTTGCTGATCGAGGGGAGCGCGACGTTAACGATCGTGTTGTCGACAAGCGCGAGGAAAACGCTCAGGCACAAGACAGCGAGTATCGCCCACCGCCGGGCGTGCACCCGGTCGCCGTTTGTCGGCGTTGCCCGTGCTCGCAACCAGATCGCCTGCCGACCGTGTCCAGCAGGAACGACCACTGGGGGCGACGCGTTCGATCCGGACATCACGCGGATCCTTTATCGAACCCGAAACCGGCCTGCAGCCCGCGCCCGGGACTTCGAGGATCGCGCGAAACGATCGGTACTTCCATCTGGCTCTCCCGGTTCGCCGAATGTCCGTGCGGTCACGTGGCGCTACCGGGGACCGGAGCAACGCTGTCGATGTCGCTATCAGTCTCTCGGAAGACCTGTTACGTAGCAAACCACGCTCCGGAGGCCCGCCATGCTGGCATCGCAGCCAGGTCAGGCGTCAGCGCTATCCCGTGCGCTTGCGTGTCGTGATCTGGGCCGGGATCAGCTATCCGAGTGGCTCCGCAGCATGGCTGCCAGGGTCGGCAGTGGTTCGGCCGTGGTTGATAAGCGGCTATGTTTCGGGTGTGACGCATTTGCCCGACATCAGCCTGTGGGCGCGCGGCAGCGGGCTGGAAATCGTCCTGCTCGTGACCGGCGCCATCCTGCTGACGCGGTTCGCGACCTGGCTGGGCGGCAGGATCACCGACCGGATCGACGCCAGCGCCCGCGAGACGGACGCGCTTGTCAGCTCCGAGGCGTCTAAGCACCGGCACGCGCTGGCGTCCGTTATCACCTGGGTCGCCCTTGTGGTGATCTACTGCGCAACCGGCGTAGCCATCCTGGCGCGATTCGGTGTGCCTGTGACCAGCCTGGTAGTCCCTTCCGCTGTGGCTGCTGTCGCGCTGGGGTTCGGTGCCCAGCGCATCGTCCAGGACATCCTGGCCGGCTTCTTCATCATCACCGAGCGCCAGTATGGCTACGGGGACCTCATCCGGCTTTCGGTGCCGAGCCTGCCCGACCCGGCGATCGGCACCGTTGAGGCCGTCACGCTGCGTGTGACCACGGTGCGCACCGCCAACGGCGAGGTGGTCATCACTCCCAACGGCCAGATCACCCAGGTGACCAACCTGTCGCGCGACTGGGCCCGGGCCGTGGTGGACGTGCCCGTGCCCGCCGCCGCGGACGTCAACCAGGTCAGCGACGTGTTGCGGCGGATTGGAGAACATGCGCACAAGGAGCCGGAACTGCGCAGCCTGCTGCTGGACCCGCCCGCCGTGATGGGCGTGCAGAGTATCGACGTCGACCACTTCCAGGTCCGCCTTGTTGCCAGGACACTGCCCGGTAAGCAGTTCGACGTCGGGCGGATGCTGCGGGTACGGATCGCGGCGGGACTCCAGCGCGAGGGCATCAACCTGCCGGCCGTCCTGGAAACCGAAGAACCAGGTGGGTCCGACTGATGCGACGGGTGCGGACCTCCACCTGGGTCCTGACCGCTATCTTCCTGGTCGCCTTGGCGACCTATCTGCAGTTCGGGCATGGCCGCGCCGCAACTGTGTCCCCTGCGCCGGCGCGATCCACAGCGCCGGGCAGGTCAGCACCTGCGCCATCACGGTCAGCGACTAGGCCAGGACCAAGTGCGCGAATCACGCCAACGATTCCGACACCAAGGACCAGCACGCCGGACCCGACGGTCGTTCCTGGCACCTCGCCCCCCTCACCAGTGACGCCGACGCCGTCCGGCACCATCACCAACTCCCCCTAGATGTCCAGCGTCGGAGCCCTCGAACATTTAAGGACTCGGATTCCCGCAGCCAACGGCCGCGCGGTCCCGCCCTACCACCACGGCATCGCCATCGGGCACCGCAATGGCCCGGACTCCCGCGTCCGGGCCACGTGCTGTCAGCGGCGGCGGCCGCGGCTAGGCACCTTCCAGCCGGTGCCTATGCCGGCTAGGTGTAGGGCGAGGCAGGCGAGTCCGACGAGCAGCAGGCTCAACGGTGCGAACACCGCACTGGTCGACGTGTTCGTTGCGTTTAGCAGGAATGCAATAACGAACAGTACAGCGGCAATGATGGCGAGCATTAGGCATCCCTTCCGGATGGTGTTACGTGACAGGAATTCCAGGCGGGCTCTGTCACTTGCTGGGTTTCGGCGTGTGGCATGCGACTTTCGGGTTAACGCCGACGTAGTTCAGGGGCCCGGCAAGGACCGTCACGATGATCGTGCCTGTTTTAGCGCAGCTCTCCGCGGACCCGCTGTAGTAGTGGCGCTGGGCGCCCGCGATGGCGCCAATGATCAGCCACACGATGACGATTACTGTTCCAATGCGCATTACGGCCTCCGAGGCCTATGCCCGCCATGGCGGGGTGTGAGACTAGCTGTCTCGCGATCGTTCACGTCCAAGTACCTGTCTGGGCGGAAGTAGGCCCAGATGCAGGCGCAGTTTTGGCCGCGAAGGTCCTGCGATGACCTGATGCTCGGGCTGTGGATAAGGATTGGTGCCGAAGCCAGAAGCCGTCGGCGGATTGCATTCCATGCCCCGGCGCCAAGTCGGTCACGTCCGCCGGGCCCGGTGCATTCCGAGTGCTACTGTGCCTTCGCGGCAGCCACATCCCGCGCATACGCCACCTCCGGTCGCACCAAGGCGTGCCACCGGGGGCTGGAGTGGTTGGGCAACACGATCACCGAACCCCGCACGGATATGGCGGGATGATCGTCCAATATCAGCTTAACTGGCGCAGTCGCCCGCGGCAAGGTTGAGCGTCACCCCAGCACGCGTCGCGGGCTTGCGCCCGGCTAGGGCAGGCGTTGCGCGGGCCTGCGCCGCGGCGGGGACGCCGGCGTAGTGTGGGCTGCGAGAACTGGCCAGTTTGGCTGCCGGGCCGAGTCCCCGCCTTGCTGCTGAAGCGAGGAGGCGTCCTGCCGTGGTCAGCGTGGACCGGGATTCCCGCGCCGGCGTGACCGGCGTCCGCACCGGCGTGACCGGCGTCTGCTGCGTGCGCGGCGTCTGCTGGGCGCCTGGATGACGGTGAGCCGGCGGGGCAGGGTGTGGGCTCTGGTCGCGGCGCAGGCGGCCGGCCGTGGCGGGCGGGTGTCGGCTGCGGATGCCTGCTCGGCTGCGGTGGCGGCTGTTGAGGTGACCGGCGGGTGGCTGACCGCCGGGGGGCGGCGGGGGCGCGGGTCATGTGCTGCGGGTGACTGATGCGGTCAGCGAGCGGCTGGCCGAGCTGGAGCTGATGCTGGGCGAGGGGCCGGTGCTGGAGGCCGGGGTGAGCGGCGGGCCGGTGCTGGCCTCGGACCTGGGCGGGAGGGAGGCCGCCGGCCGGTGGCCGGTGTTCGCGCCGGCGGCGTGCCGGGCCGGGGCGGCGGCGGTCTTCGCGTTCCCGCTGCGGGTAGGGGCGATCCGGGCGGGCGTCATGAGCCTGTACCGGGACCGGCCGGGGTCGCTGACCGGTTCCCAGCTGGGGGACGCGCTGGTGTTCGCCGATACCGCGACGGTGCTGCTGCTGGACGCCGCCGCAGCCGGCCGGAGGCAGCCGGACCGGACGCGGCCGGTGCGGACGGCGGCCGGTGCGGAGGCGGCGGGCCTGGCCGGGCAGCCCCCGGGGCTGGCCCGGCACCGGGCCGAGATCGACCAGGCCACCGGGATGCTCACCGAGCAGCTCGGCGTGGGCATCGCCGAGGCCTTTGCCCGGCTGCGCGGCTACGCTTATGCTCACGACCGGCGGCTGGCCGAGCTGGCCGGCGACATCGTGGCCCGCCGGCTGCGGCTGCCCCCCGACCGGGACCTGCCCGCGGACAGCCAGGCCTGACCGGCTGCCCTGCGCCGCGGACCGCCAGCCCGGCGGGTGAAGCGCCGGTTTCCGGAGAGAGTAGGCGGTCATGGACGGACAACTGCTGTCGGATACCTTCGTCGAGCTGACCGACACCCTGGTGGCCGGATTCGACGTGATCGACTTCCTGCACGTGCTGACCGACCGCAGCGTGCAGCTGCTGGACGTGTCCGCCGCCGGGCTGCTCCTCGCCGACCCGCGCGGCGAGCTGCGGGTGGTGGCGGCCTCCACCGAGGCAGCCCGGCTGCTGGAGCTGTTCCAGCTGCAAAACGACCAGGGCCCGTGCCTGGACTGCTTCCGGTCCGGCCAGCCCGTCCAGGCCGCCGACCTGGCCGCCGAGACGGCGCGGTGGCCGCGGTTCGCCGCCGCCGCCCGGCAGGCCGGGTTCGCTGCCGTGCAGGCCCTGCCGATGCGGCTGCGCGACCAGGTCATCGGCGCGCTGAACCTGTTCCGCGCCGCGCCGGGACCCTTCGACCCCGCCGACGTGCGGATCGGCCAGGCCCTCGCGGACGTGGCCACCATCAGCCTGCTGCACGAGCGCAGCATGCGCCACAGCGACGCCCTCAACGAGCAGCTCCAGACCGCGCTCAACAGCCGCGTCCTGATCGAGCAGGCCAAAGGCAAACTCGCCGAGCGCCTCGGCACCGACATGGACCACGCCTTCACCCTGCTCCGCGACATCGCCCGCAACCGCAACCTCCGCCTCTCCGACCTCGCCCAGGCCTTCATCGACGGCACCCAAACCCTCACCGGCCTCACCACTACCGTGCCCCCACAGCAGCCACCCGGCGCCGGGCAGCCCCGCCGTCAGCCGCGGCCAGATTCGTCGCCCAGACCCTAGACGCGATCTCGGAGGGCTTGGACCTTGTGTCCCGCCAGCTGACACCGGTGCGTTGCGGCCAATCCGCAGCAGGACGGCCGCCCCGGCGATGGCCGTGAGCCAGGTGGACAGGTTGAAGAATCCGTGGATGCTGTGAATGTGGCCGTAGCGTCTTTTCCGGCACCTGTCCGTGTACAAAGGCAAACTCCGCGGCCACTTGCGCGACAGTCGGCGTCGCTGGCGCGCCGCCTAGCAGCGAGGCCCGCACAGCGAGCGTGCATCCACCGGTCATGTCAGGATAGGAGTGCATACGAAGCACAGCGCTGGGGAGGTGGGCTAGCGTGTTCGAGGCTGGCGACATCCGGGAATGGCGGGGCCATGACGTGGTAGACGCCAAAGGTCACAAGATCGGCGAGCTAGAGGCCGTGTACGTCGATACCAGGACTGACCTGCCGTCTTTTGGCACAGTCAGGGTCGGTCTGCCGACCAGGCACCGGCTCGTCTTCGTTCCCCTGGACCAGGCGACCGTGGGTCCTGGGTACCTGAAGGTCCAGTATGACAAGAGACTGGTAAAGGATGCCCCTTCGATCGGCACTGACGGTGAACTGCCAGCAGGCGATGAAGAGGCGATCTTCAGGCATTACGGCCTGACCTACGAGGTCGGCGCCACCGGTGAGCGGTGCCTGGCCCGCCGGTGAGCGGCCGAACGGAGCGGAGGATCCGATGATTGCGCTGTTCCTGCTGCTAGTGATCGCGGCCATCGCGCTGGGCATCGTGGGCGTCGTCGCGAAAGGCCTGCTGTACCTGCTGATCATCGGCATTGTCGTCTTCCTCGGCGCCCTTCTCCTGGCTGCACTGCGCATGCGGCGACGGCCATCGCGGCGCCGTGTGCGCTGATCTCACCTCAAATGCCAGCTATGGCGGCGATCAGGAGCACGCGCTTAGCCATACTGCGTCGGGCGACTGCGCTACCGGCCATTCGGACAATGTGACAATCCAAACCGAGCACCAGTGACCGACCAAGTCCGCATACTAAAGCCGGGATTCTCTTTGCCGGGAACGGCGCCAACGGTATAGTCTGTCGTAGCGCTCCGGACCCAGGCAGCTGCACCGTGTGTTTCACACGGCTCCGCGCCAGGGCTCGGATTTTTCTTTTCGTGCCCGGAACGGGGCCGCAACGATGGCGCGCCCGATAACGGCGACACCATGCGCGCAATTATCGACCAATGACCGTCTGTCGCCCAAGCCGCCCTGTCATCCCTAGTCCGCGCCCATAGATCTGCGCCTGTCCCGCATGCGCGATCGGCTCCCGGAGGCCAACCATGCTGTCATCGCAATCAGCCCAGGCGTCAGCCGCCTGGATGTCGCGGGGCTCCTGCCAAGGCGAAGATACTGAGATCTTCTTTCCCATCGCGGCCACCGGCCCGGCCGGGGATCAGATCAGCGCAGCTAAGGCCATCTGCAGCCGCTGCGCAGTACGGCTGCCGTGCCTGCACTACGCGGCGGAGACCATGCAGGATGGCATCTGGGGCGGGACGACCACAGACGAGCGCCGCGCTCTGCTCCGGCCGCCTCTGGCGCGCAGCCGTGAGATGACGAAGGCGCTCGCAGGCGCTTCCAACTGGGGACCAGGAAACGACGCAAGCGGCGTGGCGCGATGAGCCTGCCTGCCCGCCAGCGGCGGGCTCTAGGCCGGATTGAGAAGGCGCTTGCCACAGAAAGTCGCCTCACGACGCAGTTCGCGATCTTCACCAGTCTGACCGTCAATCAGCCGATGCCCAGAGCTGAGCAAGTCAGGGCCAGATTGCACTGCTTGCTGCCGTCCGAACTGGCCATCCGGTCACGATCGCGGCAGCTAGTCCCAGCGGGATTCCGGCGGCGGCAACGTCGGCCAGCGCCGCCGCTAAAGGGGTCGCAGTCGTGGTCGTAATCCCGTGCTCGGCCTCGGGATCAGCCCGGCCGGATGACGTCCGTTAGCCTGGAGTGGTGAAGGCGCTGCTCCTGGAGAACATCCATCCCGAGGCCGTCCGGCTGCTCGAAAAGCCCGGACTCGAGGTCACCGAGCGGGCGTCGGCGCTCAGCGAAGCCGATCTCGCTGCCGCATTGCCAGGCGTCGAGCTGCTCGGCATCCGGTCCAAGACGCGGGTCAGCGCAGCCGTCCTTGCCGCAGCTCCGGACCTGCTGGCGGTCGGCGCGTTCTGCATTGGCACCGATCAGATCGACCTGGCGGCCGCCTCCGCCCACGGCGTCGCCGTGTTCAACGCGCCGTACTCGAACACCCGCAGCGTGGTCGAGCTCACCCTGGCCGAGATCATCGCGCTCACCCGCCGGCTCACTGAGAAGGACCGGGCGATGCATGCGGGCGTATGGGACAAGTCGGCCCACGGTGCGCACGAGGTCCGCAGCCGCACGCTGGGAATCGTCGGGTACGGCAATATCGGGGCGCAGCTATCGGTGGTCAGCGAGGCGCTCGGGATGCGCGTGGTGTTCTACGACACCGCCGACAAGCTCCTGCTCGGGAACGCGCATCGCTGTGTCAGCCTCGACGAGCTGCTCGAGATCTCCGACATCGTGAGCCTGCACGTGGACGGGCGCCCGTCCAACAGCTCGCTGTTCGGCGAGAAGGAATTCAGCCGGATGCGGCCAGGAGCCCTGTTCCTGAACCTCTGCCGCGGCTTTGTTGTCGACCACGAGGCGCTGCGCAGGCATCTGCAGTCCGGCCACCTGGCCGGCGCGGCCGTCGACGTCTTCCCCGACGAGCCGCGGTCGGCCGGGGAAGAGTTCGCGTCCGTCCTGCGCGGCCTGCCGAACGTAATCCTTACCCCGCATATCGGCGGCTCGACCGAGGAGGCCCAGGCCGATATCGGCGCTTTCGTGGGCGGCAAGCTCGCCGATTTCCGCACCGAGGGGAGCACGTCGCTATCGGTGAACCTGCCGCAGGTCGCGCTGCCGGCCGCCACGGGCACGCACCGGCTGGCGCACCTGCACCGGAACGTGCCCGGCGTGCTGGCGGAGATCAACTCGGTGCTTGCCGCGCACAGCGTCAATGTCGAGGCGCAGCTTCTTGGCACCCGCGGTGACCTCGGATACGCGCTCACCGACATCGCCATCGACTATCCGGATGACGTTGTCGCCCGGCTGCGGGAAATGGACCCGACCGTGCGGCTGCGGGTCCTGTCTTGACGCTTGCGGCCGGGCTCCGGGCTGCCGTCGGCTCTGAGCACGTGCTCCTCGACAGTGATGTGCGCGCCTCCTACGAGACCGACTGGACCAGGCGCTTCCACGGCCAGTCGCGCGCCGTGGTACGGCCCGCTAGCACCGCTGAGACCGCCCAGGTACTCGCGGCGTGCGCCGAGGCGGCGGTCCCGGTCGTGGTGCAGGGCGGCAACACGGGCCTGGTTGGCGGCGGCGTTCCCGCTCCGGGACCGCGCGACGACGCGCCGGTGGTGCTGAGCACGACCCGCCTCACTGAGCTCGGCGCCGTCTCGGCAGCGGCCCGGCAGGTCATGGTGGGCGCCGGGGTGACGCTGGCGGCGGTGACGTCGCAGGCGCGGGCGGCGGGCCTGGACTTCGGCGTCGATCTGGCCGCGCGACAATCAGCAACCATCGGTGGCATGGTTGCCACGAACGCGGGCGGGATCCGCGTGCTGCGGCACGGGAGCATGCGCGAGCAGGTTGCCGGAGTCGAAGCGGCGCTCATCGACGGCCGGGTCGTTTCCAGGCTGGACGGTCCCGCCAAGGACAGCACCGGATACGACATCGGGCACCTGCTGGCCGGTTCCGAAGGCACGCTGGCAGTGGTGACCCGGGTGCGGCTTCGCCTGGTCACCGCAGCGCCTGAGCGAGCGGTGGCGCTCATCGCGGTACGCGGGACCGCCGAAGCCGTCGACCTGCTGGCGTTCCTGCGTTCGGAGCTGCCGGGCGTAAGCGCGGCGGAGCTCTGCTTTCCCGGCGGGCTCGCGCTCGTCGCGCGCCACCTCGGCGTGCCAGTGCCGCTGGCCGGAGCCGGCGGGGCCTATCTCCTAGTCGAGGTAGCGGGCGAGGCAGATCCGCTGCCTGACTTGCTGGTCGCGCTTGAGGGCGGAGAGCAGGTGCTCGACGCAACGGTGGCCTCGTCGGCGACCGATCGTGCCCGGCTGTGGGCCCTGCGTGAGGGACATGCCGAGGCGATCAGCGCGGCCACGATGCCGGTGAAGCTGGACGTGTCGGTGCCAGTCAACCGGCTGGCCGAACTGGTGGAACGGCTGCCGGACGCAGTTGCCGGGGAGGCGCCGGCCGCCGAGCTGGTGATCTTCGGCCATCTGGCGGAAGCCAACCTGCATGTCAACGTGCTCGGCGCCAACGAACGCCGCCGAGGCAGTTACCGGTTCTGTCCTCAGCCTGGTGGCGAGCCTTGGCGGCGCCATCAGCTCGGAGCACGGCATCGGGCGGGCCAAGGCACGCTGGCTGGGCCTCTCCCGCAGCCCCGCCGAGATCGGCATCATGCGATCAATCAAGGCCGCATTCGATCCGGCCGGGTTGCTGAACCCCGGCGTCCTTCTTACCGCCGACTGATCAACAGGGGCGAGCCCTACCACCACCTGCCTTCCAGCGCCCGGCTGGTGCCATTGGTCTGGTCGAGCCCATCGAGCTCTTTCATGTCCTCGTCTGACAGGGCGAAATCGAAGACCCGCGCGTTCTCCGCGATCCGGTCGCGGTGCATCGACTTGGGGATGACCGGAACATCGTGCTGCAGGCACCAGCGCAACAGCACCTGGGCTGGCGTGCGGCCGATCCGCCGGGCGACCCTGCTCACCACCTCGTTCGAAAGGTGCTGACCGGTGCCCAGCGGACTATAGGCCTCGAGTGCGACGCTCCGCTGGCGGCAGGCGTCGAGCAGTCCGCGCCGGTACTCGACGGCACTGAATTGCACCTGATTGACCACTGGCCTGCTCGTTCCGGCCGCCAACACCTCGTCTAGCTCACCCACGCTGAAGTTCGAAACGCCGATTGACCTGGCGAAACCGAGCTCCCGCGCACGCTCCATGCGCTGGCCAGGCCCAGGTCGGGCCGCCCTGTGGCCAGTGGATCAGGTAGAGGTCGACCTGGTCCACGCCGAGCCGCCGGAGGCTCTGCTCGGCCTCGGCGACTGGATCTTTGTGCGCCGGGAAGAACTTGGTGGTGAGAAACACCTCGTTCCGCGGCACCCCGCTGTCGCGGAGCGCCTTTCCCACGCTGTCCTCGTTACCGTAGGCCTGGGCAGTGTCGATATGGCGATACCCCAGCTCAAGCGCCCAGCGCACGGCGTCCACGCACTCCGGCCCGTCCGGCACTTGCCAAACGCCCAGGCCGAGCATCGGCATCTGATATCCATCCGCGAGGACGCGGGCCCGTCCGTCTGCAGTAACGGGGTCGGCTGTCATGGCTGGCTACTCCTTCGCTGGCGGGCCTATGGGGTACTACGAACATCTTCGTCGGCCCGCGGCGGATCCGCGATCGCGCTCCCGGTTGCCTCGAGCCGTTCGAACACGAGGCGTACCGCCATCGATCCTTCCCCGATCGCAGTAGCGGCTCGCTTGACGGACCCGCTGCGCACGTCCCCGACCGCGAAGATTCCCGGCCGGCTGGTCTCCAGGAACAGGGGCGCCTGGCCGGGGTCGTCGAGCTGAGCTGCCGGGATGCTGGTGCCGGTCAGCAGGAAGCCGCGGCTGTCTTCGGCAAGCTGGCCGGCCAGCCACTGGGTTGCTGGCTCTGCGCCGATGAATACGAACAGGCCTCGTACCGCAAGTTCTGATGTCTGCTGCCTGCTGGCATCGAATAGCTGCACGCCTTCCAGCTGACTTGCGCCGAGCAGCGCGGTGACCTGCGTCCGTGGCCGGACGAGTATGCGGGGGTGCCGTTCTATCTGATCGATGAGATAGCGCGACATGGACATGTCGAGCGTCTCGCCCCGGATGATGACCTGAACCTGGGCGCTGCTTCGGCTCAGGAAAAGCGCGGCCTGCCCCGCTGAGTTGCCGCCGCCGACGATAGCGACCGGGTCGGTCTGGCAGGCCTGGGCTTCCATCTGCGTGGCTGCGTAGTAGACACCGACGCCCTCGAACTCTGCCAGCCGGTCCAGGGGCAGCCGGTTGTACCGCGCTCCGGTGGCGATGATGACCGACTTCGCGTCGATCACATCTCCGTTGTCCAATGTGATCCGATGCACCCCGGTGTCCGATGACAGCGACATCGCCTTGGCGGCCAGCTTGATGCGAACGCCGAACTTCTGCGCCTGCAAGGCCGCGCGGGCCGCTAGCTCCTCCCCCGACAGGCCAGCGGGGAAGCCCAGCAGATTCTCGATCCGCGAAGAGGTTCCCGCCTGGCCGCCCAGCGCGGTGTCCTCGGCGAGGATCGTCGCCATTCCCTCGGACGCGCCGTACACGGCGGCCGCCAGGCCGCCAGGACCCGCACCCACGACGAGCAGATCGGACAGGTCGGGCAGCTCAGTGTCTGCTGTGCCGGACATGCCGAGCGCCTCGAGGAGTTCGCGACTGGTCGGGTTTCGCAGCAGCGGTCCGCCCGGCACGACGATAATCGGCAAGTCCGCGACCGGCACATTCAGCTCGCGCAGCGCAGCTTCGGCATCCGGTGATCCTTCGAGATCGAGCCACCTCGATACCAGCCGGTTACGCGCCAGGACTTCTAGCAGCCGTCGGGTGCCACCGTCAAACCTCGATCCGATCAGCGTCAGGCCCGCGCCGAGGCCGGTCAGGATCGAGTGCCGGAGCAAGAAGGTGCGCAAGATCAGCTCGCTCAGGCTGAGCTCCTGTGCCATGAGTACGCGCACCTGCGCGACGGGAACGCGCAGCACCCGCCCGGCCGTGCTCGACACCGCGCTCAGGTACGCCCGCTGGCCGGTGAGCAAGCCGATCTCGCCGAGGAACTGCGACGGGCCATACGTCGTGATGACCCGCTCGCCCGGCTGGCCGTAGCGCTCGACGATCCTGACCTCACCTGCCACCACGACGATCAGGTCATATGTCGCGTCGCCATCGGCAAACAGCACATCCCCGGCGGCAACGTCGTGCTCGCTGCCGTAGTTGCGCAGCACCTCAAGCTGCGCGTCGTCGAGAACCGGACTACGCCCGGCCTGGGAGCCGTCACGCGCGTCAGAACCGTCCGCTCGCTGTGTCTGCTTCCCGGTCATGAGACGCTCCCGTCGCGGCGTAGCCTCCGCTCCACCAGCCTGTCACAAGCGTCGCGCAGCCGTCCGCGCCGTCCCCCGCGGTGTCCGTCCCCGGTCGGCCCGTTGGGACTGCCGCCATTGACGAGCAGATATCAATCTGATATCATATTTGTTAGGTGATCGGGTGGCCGACACCACAGCCCACAGGAGGCATCCCAATGGACGCAGCCAACGACAACACCCTGGCGAAAGGCCTGCGCGCGTGGTGGCGATCTCCCCCGCGATCCGGCGTCGAACGCCTGATCGTGCCATGTGAGTACCGCCACCTCAGAGTCTTTGGGGTCGGGCGTATTGCCGGTGGCAGTGTCGCGGCCGCCGCGGGCCTCGTGTGCCTCTCGTACGGCGTCCACGGATGGGCAGCCGTCTTCCTGGTTCTCGCGGCGCTGAATCTCGCGGGTGGCTCCTGGTATCTCACTATCGATCGGTCTGCACCTGCCCGAACCTGAGCCTGGTCAGACACTGAGAAATGCGTCGACGTCCGCGGCGAATTCCGCATGATGCTGAAACAGGAACCCGTGCGCGGCGTCCGGGTAGATCTTCACCTGAGCGCGCGGGATGAGGCCTGCGAGCAGGTAGGTGTAACGGGGCAGGATCATCGGGTCACTGTCGCCATTGGCCACGAAGACTGGCATGTCGATGGTGCTCAGCCGCTGCAGCAGCGCATGGTTCGGGATTCCCCAGGCGCAGACCGCGTCGTACTGAGCCTGGCGTGTCTCCCAGGTGGTGGGCTTGTCCCGATCCTGCGTCCTGGCGTACATGCGCTGCAGCGCTTCGCTGCCAGCCTGCCGGCTTGATTCGGATCGCGTGAAGAACACCCCAAGATAACCGTCTGGGCTGGTTTGCGGGCTGCCAACAGCACCGATGACATCGGGGGCCCACCCGTGCATTCCTGCCGCGCCCTGCGGCGCTGACGAAGCCAGCATCAGCCTGCTGAGCATGCCCGGCCTGATCAGGGCGATTTCCTGGGCGACGAAGCTGCCGATAGAGAACCCGAGGATATCTACCTGATCGAAATTCATCGCCGCGAGGAACGCGATGGCATCGTGCGCCATCTGTTCCACTGTGTCCGGCGTCGACCCCGTCGAACCGCCCACTCCGGCATTGTCGAAGGTCACGACGCGCCGATTGGATGCAAGCGCGTCAACAAGGGCTGGATCCCAGTTGTCGAGATTTCCCCGGAAGTGCTGCAGCAGTACCAGCGGCGCCGTGCCCTCGCCAGCCTCGCGATAGGCGTAGTCGACGCCGTTCGCGGCGCTGACCAGCTTGTTAGCAAGCTCCGAGTATGTCGTCGGCATGGCCGCCCAGTCACCCTTCTGCTCCATACCCGGCAGGCCCGGGCCCGATTCCCCCCACTGCACAGCGTAAATTGCCGGTCACAAGCAGCGTACGGCGCGGGCGGACATCGCGCGGGTTTCGAACTGGCCCGCAGCGGGGAGCAGGCCCGTTAACGGCGCACGACCGATGAGGAGGGCCCGTGGTAACAGCCGGCGACGGTGACCAGGTCAGCTTCGCGACGGACATCAGGCCACTGTTTCGCGCGAAGGACCAGGAATCGATGCAGTGGGCCTTCGACCTCTCCAAGCACTCAGACGTCGCTGAACACGGAGACGCCATCCTGGGGGCGTTGCGGAGCGGCAAGATGCCGTGCGACGGCGCTTGGCCCGCCTCCCAGGTGGAGAAGTTTCAGCAGTGGATTGACGCAGGCAAGCCCGCATAAGCGATACGTCCGGCCGGCCATCAGGCTCGGCAGACGCGCTCTACGAGGTCCTGCCAGCCCTGCGTGATCCGGTCTGCGGTCTGGACAGCCGCCTCGGTGAGGTCCGACGCCGACAGGTAGAGCAGCAGCGGGCCATCCAGGGCGGCGGTGAGCTGCACGGCCAGGACGTCCAGGTCAGCGACGCCGACGTCCAGTAGCCGTAGCAGCATCCTGATGTGCAGCTGGGAGATCGGCGTCTGTGATCCGGCTGGGATGGGGTTACTGCCATCCAGGGCGGCGCGGGCGATCTCGCGGTGCTCGATGAGGAAGCCGATCCTGGCCCGGCCGTAAGCGACGAGGCGGTCCAGCGGCGGGGCGCCCGGGCCCAGGGGTGGCGGACCGGACAGTACCTGCTCCTGAAAGCAGCGCTCGTCGTCGTCCAGCAGCGCCTGGAAGATCCCCGCCCGCGTGCCGAACCGGCGGAAAACCGTCCCCTTGCCCAGGCCCGCCCGCTCGGCTAGCGCGTCCATCGTCAGCTGGTCTGCGCCCTGCTCGGCGAGCATCTCGCGCGCGGTCGCCAGCAGATGCAGACGGTTGCGCGTGGCGTCAGCGCGCTCGGCGCGGGGCGCTACCAGAGGCAAGACGGGCCGGTCCACGCAGTCACTTTACCGGCCGGAATACTAAGCGGGGTATAGTCCGTTTAGCTTTCCACGACTACTCAGACGCTGGGCTTCGCCGACGGGCGGACCCTGCCAAGGAGGACGATCATGAGCACTACTGACGTTTCGGACAGGTTCACCGCGCTGCCTGACGACCAGACGCTCGCGGCGACCGTCGTCGCGCTGGAGGAGCACGGATTCAGCGTCGAAGTCGTCGACAACCTCGACGCCGCGCGCGAAGCCGTGCTGGCCCGCATCCCCCGTGGCTCCTCGGTCATGACGAACACCTCGGTGACGCTGGAGGAGACCGGCATCGCCGACGCGGTCAACGACGGCGGACCATACGAGTCAGCGCGCAACAAGATGTTCGCGCTCGACTTCGCCACCCAGGCCCAGGAAATGAAGGCCATCGGCGGCCAGCCCGACTATGCCCTCGGCAGCGTGCACGCGGTCAGCCGCGACGGAACGCTCGTGATCGCCTCGGCCTCCGGCAGCCAGCTCGCCTCGTATTCGTGGGGCGCCGCCAACGTCATCTTCGTCGTCGGTGCGCAGAAGCTGGTGCCTAACCTGGAAGCGGCCCGTGAGCGGATCTACCAGCACAGCCTTGTGTTGGAAGACGCCCGGGCGCAGGCCGCCTACGGCCAGCACAGCTCTGTGGGCAAGATCCTGGAAATCCACCAGGAACTGCCCGGCCGCATCCACGTCGTCCTGATCCGGCAGCAGGTCGGCTTCTAACCAGCGTCAGCAGGCTCGACAGCCAGGCCCGCCACTCAGATATCAAGGGAACGCCGATGACCTATAGCCCGACGCCGTATCGGGGCCACCCGGCGCTCGAGCCCGTTGACGCGACCGTTGATCACGTCCGCGGCCCGGCATCGGCCCATCTGATCCTCGAATACGGCGACTACGAATGTCCCTACTCGCGGCAGGCGTTCCGGCAGATTGAGCGGGTGGAGGAGGAGCTCCGCGGGGAAGTCCGCTTCGCCTTCCGGCATTTCCCGCTGACCGGGATCCATCCGCACGCCCTGGCTGCGGCCGCGGCCGCCGAGGCCGCGGCCGTCCAGGGCCGCTTCTGGGATATGCATGAGCTGCTGTTTCACCGGCAGAAGGCACTGGAGGACGACGACTTGCGCCAGTACGCCGTCGAGCTCAGGCTCGACCTGGCGCTATTTGACCGCGACCGGGCCGGGGACGCCGCGCTTTCCCGCGTCCGCCGGGACGTGGACAGCGGACTGGCGTCGGGCGAGGTTGACGGAACGCCGACGCTCTTCATCGATGGTGCACTGCACCGGGGATCCTACGACGCGGCGACGCTGCTGGCCGCGCTGTCCGCGGGCGACTATCGCGAAGGGCGTGGCCGGGCATGACCGAGATACTGACGTTGGCGAAGCTGCCGCGGCTAGCGGTGCTCGGTGCCGGGCATTCCGGCCCGGTGATCGCGCGGGTTGCGATCGAGGCGGGGTACCGGGTATCGATCGCCGCCTCGGGAGACCCTGCGGACATCGACCTCATCGCGCAGGTGCTGGTGCCGGGAGCCGAGCCGCGATGGGCGGCCGATGCCGTCGCGGCAGCGGACATCGTGGTGCTGGCGATCCCGCTGCACAAATTCACCACGCTGGACCCGTCGCTGGTGGCAGGCAAGCTCGTCGTCGACGTGATGAACTACTGGCCGGCCGTCGACGGCGTCGTGCCGATGTTCGAAGACCGCGAGCAGAGCAGCAGCGAGATCGTCCAGCGCCGGCTTGCTTCCTCGACCGTCGTCAAGACGCTGAACCACATCGGCTACCACGAACTCGACGATGACCGGCGTCCCGCTGGCGCGCCGGACCGCCGGGCGCTCGGTGTGGCCGGCGATCACCCTCGCGCGGTCGGCGCCATCGCCGAGCTGGTCGACCGCATTGGCTACGACGCCGTCCGGCTGGACAGCCTGAGCGCGGGCCGCCTGCTCGAGCCCGGCGGCCCCGTCTTCGGCGTGTCGCTGCGGCTGTCGGAGTTCGAGAGCGCCGTACGCGCCAGAGCCGCGTAGCGCACGCAGACCCGGGTACCTACAAGACAGGAAGGCTGGATGTGACCCAAGCACCGTCAGATCCTGCAGCGGCGGCGACAGCCGAGCCGCCGTTCCCTCTCATCCTTGGTCTCGACACCTTCGGCGACGTCACCCATGACGAGCAGGACCGGCCGCTCTCGCACGCCCAGACCATCCGCGACGTCGTCGAGCAAGGCGTCCTCGCCGAGCAGGTCGGCGCGGACTTCTTCGGGATCGGCGAGCATCACACCGACGACTTCCCGATGCCGGCGGCCGACGTCGTGCTGGCCGCGATCGCGGCGCGCACGGCGCGCATCCACCTGGGCTCGGCCGTCACGGTACTCAGCTCCGACGACCCGGTCCGGGTGTTCCAGCGCTACTCCACGCTCAACGCGATCTCCGGCGGCCGGGCCGAGGTCATCCTGGGCCGCGGATCCAGCATCGACTCGTTCCCGCTGTTCGGCTACGACCTGGCCGACTACGAGGAGCTGTTCGAGGAGAAGGCCGGCCTGTTCGCTGAGCTGCTCAGGGGCGGGCCAGTCACCTGGCAGGGAAAGACCCGCGCTCCGCTCTACCACCAGGACGTCGTGCCGCACACCGAGTCGGGCCCGTTCCCGGCGTGGATCGGCGTCGGCGGCAGCCCGCAATCGGTCATCCGCGCTGCGCGCTACGGATTCTCGCTGATGCTCGCGATCATCGGCGGGTCACCGGCGCGGTTCGCGCCGTTTTCGCAGCTCTTCGGTCAAGCGCTGGAACGCTTCGGGCGCGCTCCGCTGCCGGTCGGCGTGCACTCGCCGGGTCATGTCGCCGCCACTGACGAGCAGGCCCGCGAGGAGTTCTGGCCGTGCTACCGGGACGTCATCGCCAGCGTCGCCGAGACCCGCGGGTTCGCCATCCCGACCCGGGACTCCTTCCTGCGCGAGGTCGGGCCAGCCGGAGCGCTCTACGTGGGATCACCGGAGACGGTTGCGCAGAAGATCGCCGCGAACCTGACCGTCCTCGGCGCGAACCGCTTCGACCTCAAATACGGCATGGGCGGGCTCTGCATCAGGCCCTGATGACCAACATCGAGCTGTACGGGACCAAGGTCATCCCCCGCGTCCGCGAGCTACTGGCGTGAGCGCTGCCTACGAGGCCGCGGGTCGCGAAGCGGGCCGGGACAAGCTGTACAGTCCGAAACTGGAGGTTCACATGGCCAAAGTTCTCTATACCGCGGAAGCGACCGTTACTGGCGGCCGGGCGGCAGGTCACGGGCGCACGACTGATGGCGTCCTGGATGTTCAGCTGCGAACGCCGAAGGAGATGGGCGGCGAGGGCGGCGGCACAAACCCTGAACAGTTGTTCGCCGTGGGTTATGCTGCCTGCTTCGAGGGCGCGCTGGGTGTGGTCGGCAGGCGGGAGCGCGTCGAGGTCGGTGATGTATCGATCAACAGCCGGGTCAGCCTCATTACCACTGAAGACCGTGGCTTCAATGTCGCCGTGCAGCTCGACGTAACCCTTCCGCAGGTACCAGACCCTGAGCAAGCAATGCGTATCGTCGCTGACGCACATAAGGTGTGCCCCTACTCGAACGCCACCAGGGGCAACGTCGACGTCACGCTGACTGCCAACGGTCACGCCATCGGCTGAGGCTCTGAGCCCGATGCGATTAGGCGGGACCGCACCGGGAATGCCCAGATCTAGATCGCCGAACCTGGCCGCAAGAACAGGACCGCGCATGCCTGATGACCCGGCCGGACCGCAGCCCGGCAGCCCGGCATCTCCTGAGCTCAGCCGTGACCCAACCATCTGGGATCCGGAGGTGCAAGCGCTAGAGGAGGCTGAGTGCTGGCGTCTCATAGCAGCCGGCGGCGTCGGACGGCTTGCCTACTCCGGCAGGCTCGGCCTGGCCGTGATCCCGGTCAGGTACAAGCTTGACCAGGACAGCATCGTGTTCCGTACGCCGCTGAACAGCACGACCGACGAGGATCTCCGCACCGGCATAGAGGGCGCCGAATACCGGGTGTCCTTCGAGATCGATGAGGTCGGCCAGGACGCGCGAGAAGGCTGGATGGTCATCATCCAGGGCGACGCGCACCATATGGACTCTGAGGACGACCGGGTATCAGCGTGGCCAGCCGACGGCCAGCTATCGGGCCGCAGCCGCGAGCACTTCCTGCGTATCACTCCCACGTCTATCGCCGGCCGCCGCATTGGCCTCAGCGACGGGTAGCCGCTAGCCGGGCAGCTCACCCGAGCCCCGCGGGATGAGCCTCGCCGGCGCGGGACTAGCGATCCTTGCCCGCTAGTCTGAGGTGTGATCACTTGCGTCGTTGAGTACGTGATCGATCCTGCGAAGATCGACGCCTTCGAACGCTTCGGCCGCCAGTGGATCCGGCTGGTCGATTCGCATGGCGGCATGCATCACGGCTACTTCCTTCCGGCCGAAGGCGCGAGCGACAGGGCCCTCGCCCTGTTCAGCTTCCCTAGCCTCGCTGCCTACGAGCAGTACCGTGCCCTGTTCGGTACCGATCCCGACTTCCTCGAAGCCGACCGCATCCGGGACGAGAGCCATTGCGTGCTCCGCTACGAACGGACATTCATGCGACCACTGCTACCCGGCCACTGACAAGCGCCGTAACGGCTCCGATCGCGGACTTCCTACGCCGCCCTCGATGAGCCCGGCCTCAGCCGGGCTCCTTATGCCGCAGTGGCAGGGTCACGACGGCCCGGGTCCCGCCGCCCGGGCGTTCCAGCAGGGTGATGTCGCCGTCGTGGGCGAGGGCGATCTCGCGCGCGATGGCGAGCCCGAGGCCGGTCGTCCCAGTGCCACGCTCGCGGCTGCTGTCGAGGCGCACGAACCGGTCGAAGACACGGCTCCGGTCGGCGGCGGGAATGCCGGGTCCGTCGTCGTCAATATCGATCCGCGCGAGGCCGCCGTCGGCCGTCGCGGTGATGACCACGCGGCTAGCCGCGTATCGCAAGGCATTGTCGATGAGGTTGCGGAACAGGCGCTCGAGGTGACCGCGGTCGCCGGTGACCGCGAGGCTCGTCACGGCCCGCAGGTCGATTTCCGCCCGGTGGGCGGGCAGCCGCGCCGCGGTCTCCTTGAGCACGGCCGCGAGGTCGACCGGTTCACGCTGCCCGGAAGGCTGCCGCTCGTCGGCCTTGGCTAGGAGCAGAAGCTGCTCGATGAGCTCCTCCAGGCGCGCCGATTGCTGGCTGGCCCGCTCGGCGATAACCGGCCACGGCGCCTTGTCGGGGTAGGTAAGGCCGACGTCGAGGGTGGTGCGGATAGCCGCGAGCGGCGTCCGCAGCTCGTGCGAGGCATCGGCCACGAATCTGCGCTGTCTTCGCGCGGCGTCGTCGAGCCGGCCGAGCATGTCGTTCATAGTGCTGGCCAGGTGGCCGATCTCGTCAGCCGTGCCGGGTTCGGGCACCCGCCGGCTGAGGTCTGCCGAGGTGATCTCGGTGACGGCACGCCTGATGTGCTCGACGGGCCGAAGTGCCCTGCCGACGATGAGCCATACGGTGAAGCCCGCCAGGAGCAGCGCGACGGGGATGGCCAGCAGCAGGCGGCCGGCGAAATCGCTATTCAGCTGGTTCAGCAGCCCGGTCGAGGCTTCCGCGATGATGACAACCGGCCTGCCGCCGACCGTCGTCCTCATTGCGACGACCTGCACCTCATTGGGCACCACGTCGGCTGCCGCCGTCTGCCGAACCGGCTGCGTGGCTCCGGCTGGCAGCAGGTAGACGGCCGGCAGGCCAGCCAGCGTGCGCGTCGCCGCGAGGACATGCCCGTCCGCGCCGATCACCTGCGCCTCGGCGCCCGCGTTCAGGGTGGACGGCGGGAGCGGCCGGGGCCAGTGCCCGTGCTGGCCGGCCTGCTGGATCTGGGTAACGTACGTCCGCAGCTGCCCGTCAATCGTGCGCCGTGCGGCTTCGGCTTGCAGGTCGTATAGCAGGAGGAAGCCGAGCAGCACCACGGCGGTGATGGCCACGCTCGCGACGATCGTGACCCGGGCTCGCAGGGTGCGCAGCCGTGGCCATAGCCGTGCCTTGCGGCTGACCCGCGGCGCGCTCACGGTCACGTGCCGTCCGGCTGGATCATGTAACCCTCGCCGCGCAGCGTAACGATGGCCGGCGCTCCGGACGGAGGGTCGATCTTGCGACGCAGCCGGTGAATGAGAACCTCCACAACCGCTGGTCCGCCGTCGTATGCGGGATCCCAGCAATGGTCCAGCAGTTCCGTCTTAGACACTGCCCGGCCCTGGTGGCGCATGAGGTATTCCAGCACCGTCACCTCGCGCGTGGTCAGCTCGACCGCCACCTCGCCCCGCAGGACAGCGCGGCTGGCCGGGTCCAGCGTGAGCCCGGCGGCGCTGAGCACCGTCGGCCTCTCCGGCAGCCCGCGCCGGGTCAGCGACCGGAGGTGAGCCAGCAGTACGGGGTAGGAGAAGGGCTTGGTGAGGTAGTCATCAGCCCCGCTGTCGAGTCCTTCGGCGTGATCAAGGTCCTCATCCATCGCGGTCAGCATCAGGATCGGGGTCCACACGCCCTGCTCCCGCAGGCGCTGGCAGACCTGATAGCCGTCGAAGCCCGGCAGCATTACGTCGAGCACGATCACGTCGTGGGCCCACTCGCGGGCCTTCCACAACCCGTCCTCGCCGTTGTCGGCCACGTCCACGACATAGCCCTCGGCCTCAAGGCCCCAGGTCAGCGAGGAGGCCATCGCCTGGTCGTCCTCCACCACCAGCACGCGCATGGCTCAATCATCGCCCCTGAGTGCGAGCACCCGCTCAGGCTGGGCTGGCGCGGGGACCAGCTCTGGTGCCCCCAGCAGCCGCCGTGCCCGGCGCGGCAGCCACCAGTTGGCCTCGCCGAACAACGACACCAGCGCTGGCAACAGCAGCATCCGCACCACGACGGCATCGAGCAGCACCCCGGCCGCGAGGCCGAAGGCGAGCTCCCTGACCGTGATGTTGTTGGCCGTTGAAAGTGACGCCAGGGCGAAGCAGAGAATCAGCGCGGCACTGGTCACCAGGCGCCCGGTGCGCGACACCCCCTCGACGAGGCCGGCGTCGGTAGACCGTACCCGGTTGTATGCCTCCCGGACCCGGGACAGGATGAACACCTCGTAGTCCATCGAGATACCGAACAGGAATCCGAACATCAGCAGCGGCACGTAGGTGTTGATCGAGCCGGTCGCGGACGTGCCCCATAGCGCGTGACTGCCCAGGCCGTGCTGGAACACCAGCACGATGAGCCCGTAGGCGG
The DNA here is from genome assembly GCA_963834665.1 of uncultured Actinomycetota bacterium. Taxonomy (GTDB): domain Bacteria; phylum Actinomycetota; class Actinomycetes; order Streptosporangiales; family Streptosporangiaceae; genus JAJYUU01. The sequence continues at coordinate 137,955 of CAWICK010000011.1, read as the reverse complement.
CGGCCACCGACAGTGCGTTGAGTAGCACCGCCTTGGCCGGCAGCAGGATCGACTTCAGCCCTCTGGCCAGCAAGACGAAGGTCACCAGCGCTACCAGTCCGAACATCAGCGGGAACGCTCCGTAAGTAGCACTCGTCTCGTCGACCGTCTGGGCCGCGTCGCCGCCGACGAGCACGCCGCGCGGAACCGTGGCCCGGATGTCGGCCAGCGACGTCCCGCCGTGAGCGGTTCCGACCTCGTTGACCGGGATGGCGAGCACCATGGCCGTGCCGCCCTGATGCCAGGATGGCCCGGCCGGAGAGAGCGCGCCGCGAACGCTGGCCACATTATCCAGTGCGGCTGTCACGGCCGGGGCCTGCGCGGCGGCGGGCACGTAAATCGGCACGGTAGTCAGGGCTCCGCTGCCGAAGCCGTCGGCCTGCAGCGCGTGCAGGCCGGCCGCGTAGGGACCGCCGGAACTGGCCAGGGCGGACCCGGTCGGCTGGGAAATGTTGATGGTAGTCGCGACGCCGGCCAGGCCACCGAGGATGCCCAGGCCGACGACAGTCGCCGCGACCCTGTGCTGGATGACGCTCCGTGACCAGGCTGTCCAGAACCGGCTCGCCTGCCCGGACGAGCGCCGGCGCGGCCAGTCGAGGCGCGGCCCAATCTTCGACAGCACGACCGGGAGCAGGGTGAGCGCGACCAGCGTCGCGGTTGAGGGAATGAACAGGCCCGAGATGCCGATGCCGCGCACGAGCGAAACGGGCACCACGACAAGGGCGAACAGGCCCAGCGAAGCGGTGATGCCGCTGACTACCACGGAGTGGCCGGCGCGCTGCATGGCTGCCTGGACGGCTTCGGCGTTCGGCGTCCCGGCAGCACGTTCCTCCCGCCATCGGTTCACTATCAGCAGGGAGTAGTCGATCGACAGACCCAGTCCCAGCAGGGCGACGATGTACTGGACTGCGGGATTGAACGGGATCGACGACGGCACGATGTAGGTCAGCGCGAAGATCAGCAATTGCATCGTCAGGACTGAGATCACCGCCATGATCAGCGGCAGCAGGGCCAGGAACGAGCCGAATACCCAGGCCAGCACGAGCAGAGCCCCGAGCGCGCCGATCAGCAGTTCGGTGAGCACGCTGGAGTTACCTCTCGTCGCGTTTCCAGCGGACAGCGCGGCGATGCCGGTGCTGTGGACGGTAGCGCCGGGCACCGCGGCCTTGGCTGCCGCGCCGAGCTGGGTGAGCACGGTGCCCGGCACAGCCTGGCCGGAACGCGGCGGATAGACCAGGATCAGCGTGCTCGTGCCGGCGTTCCCGACTAGGGCCTTGCTGCCTGTCGACGCGTAGGACACCTCGCGCAGGGCTGGCTGCGCCGTGGCGATCTGCGCGTCCAGCTTCGCAAGCTCGGCCTTGATGGCGGGAGTGCGGACCGTCTGGCCGGCCGGAAGGTTGATGGTGACGAGCCCTGGCGCTGCGGTCGCCCCGCCATAGTGGCGCGCGATCTGCTGATTGGCCGTGTAAGCAGGACTACTGAGACTCACGCCGCTGTGGAGCCGGCCCGACACCGACGGCGCGATGAAGACGCCTACGGCGGTAATGCCTAGCCAGAGCAGGCTGACGATCAGTCGATGCCGGACCACCCAGCTACTGAGGGCTTGCATGGAATCTCCTTGGTTGTCTAGCGCTCAGGCCCGATCATGGCCGGGCGATCCTTACTGGGTGCTTTCACGGCGGCCGCCGATTCGGCAGCGAGCGCGCGCTGCTCTAGTCCGCGCATCCAGCGCCGGGCCAGCAGGATCCCCGCCGCAGTCAGCACCGCGCTGACCGCCAGTCCAACGAGAGTGATGGTCGAGCCGACGCCCGTCGCGGCTGCGCCGAGACCGTAAGCGCCGAATGCGAACACGGCGGACCAGGCCAGTCCCCCCGCGGCGTTGAACATCGTGAAACGAGGCCAGCGCATGGAGTTCAATCCGGCGAAGAACGCGGCGTAGGTCCGCAGGACGGTCACGAACCGCCCGAAGAACACGACCTTGCCACCGTGCCGGGCGAACAGGTACCGGCCGATCTTCAGCTTGGTGGCGTCGAGGCGCACGAATCGCCCGTAGCGGTCGGCGAGCCGCTGGCCGCCCGTCCGGCCAACCCAGTATCCGGCGTTGTCACCTGCAATCGCCGCCGTAGCGGCGACCAGGAAGACAATGCCGATATTGAGGCGGTGAGTCGAGCCAGCGTAGACAGCCGCCGCGATCAGCGTCGTCTCGCCTGGCAACGGGATGCCCAGGCTCTCCAGCGCGATGAATGCGAACACCGCGATGTAGCCATACGACTGCAGTAGGTGGTTGATCAGGGCGAGGCTCATACACGGTCCCTAGGTCGTGGCGCGTTGTGTCAGCGAAGTGGGTGGGCCTGCAGATAGCCGGAGCCGTGCCCGCTCAGGGCCAGTCCGAGAACGACGCCGAGGGCGACGCAGCCGAGCACGACGGCCAGCCGGTAGCGGGCTCCGGGCACCGCCAGCCGCAGCCGCTGTGTCAGGTCCCGGTAGGAGAGCTGCATGGCATCGGCCAGGTGAGCGACCGTGTGGACGGCAAACGCAGCTAGCCAGACGTAGAAGACCTTCTTGTGCACGAACAGGGCCGCACCGTAGGCCGAATGCGGGCCCAGAACCAGCACGATGCCGCTGGCCAGCAGGGCGATGGTGACAAGGGCGAGCACGGGCCCGAGCAGCCGGAGCATCGGCGTAGGCGGTCCCTTGATCCGGTAGTCCTGATCTCGCCGGTAGTAATTGACCATCCGCCATGTCGTGCTGGCGAGCTTCAGGATCACCAACGGAACCAGTGCCAACCCGATCGCGATATGGACGGCCAGGACACTGCGCGGACCGAGCACGACAGTGATGATCTCGGCCACGAACAAGAGCAGGAGAGCCAGCCCGGTGGCAGCGGTGAGCCTCGCGTTCGCCTCAGGCCGCGCAGGGGGCTGGGTGAGCGGTCGCACCTGAGCTTTTTCTTCTGTGCGCATCGGACGGCCCCTCCTACGGACACTGCCGCGCTGGCGTGTCACTAGCAGGAAGGTAGGGGCCGGCACCTTACCGGACGCTTACACGTGCGGGGTCAGCCGCGAGCCGGCTAGCGGGTGGCACGGCAGGCCGTCCGGATGAAGAATGGGATGACGGCCCGAGCCGACTCCCGGAGCTCAGGCGGTACTGCACCGTGGAAGGCGCAACGATGCTTCTTTCGAGGATCGGCTTAGCGGTGGCGGTCGGGGCGGCGCTGGTGCTCGGGGCTGGCCCGGCGCTGGCGGGCGGTGGGTGGACGATCGTCCCGGCGCCGCCGACCGGGCAGGACGCCAGCCTGTCCGGAGTGACCACGACGTCCGACACGGACGCCTGGGCCGTCGGTTACTGCTGTGCCAGGCCTAACTTCCTCGGCGCGATACCGGTCATCGACCACTGGAACGGCACCGCCTGGTCGCAGGCGAGCGTGCCGTCGACCGGATACAGCACGAACAGCCTCACCGCGGTCAGTGCCAGCAGCACGAGCGACGCGTGGGCGGTCGGGCGGTCGGAGCCGCAGCGCTACACGTTCTATCCGCTGGCCATGCACTGGAACGGCACAGCCTGGTCCGTCTCGTCCAGTTTCGTCAGCGCACTGTCGGGCCAGCTCGGCGTCGGGGTGGCGGACATCAGTCCGACCGACGCCTACGCGATCGGCGGCCACCTCGGCAGCGCCCATACCGGTCTGGTCGCGCAGTGGAACGGCTCGACGTGGACGAGGGTGACGGTGCCGCTGCCGAACAACAACAACCTCGCAAGCGACCTGTCCGCGATATCGGCGGACGGCCCGAACGATGTGTGGATCGTCGGGAGCTACTATCTCGAGGTCAGCCCGACCGACGAGGCGGACGAGACCTACTCGCTGCACTGGAACGGCAGTTCCTGGAAGATCGTGCCGATGCCGCTCAATCCGGGCACGAACCCCAATGTCGGATACGCGTTCGACGCGATCAAGGCGAACAGCCCGACCGACGTGTGGGCCGTTGGCGAGACCTACAACGATTTGACGTACAGTTCCTCGACCCTCATCGAGCACTACAACGGCACGAAGTGGAGCATTGTGCCGAGCCCTTCGCCCGGCACCGGCGGCGTGCTGACCGGCGTGACCACCAGCAACGCGACGAACAACGTGTGGGCCGTCGGCTACGCCACGCCCAGCGGCTCGTCGGTGGCGCAGACGCTGACGCTGAACTGGAACGGGAACGTGTGGAGCACGGTCGCGAGCCCCAACGGCAGCACCGGGTCAAGCGTGCTGTCCTCGGTAGCCACAACGCCTGGCGCGGCGATCGTCCAGGCCGTGGGGTACTCCGGCGTCTACCAGGCACTCAACCCGCTCGTCCTGCAGAACGGATAGCCGGGCGGACCGCCCCCAAGGAAAAGGTTCTACAGGACACGCCCTAGTCGAGGTCGTCCAGGAGAAGCTCGATTCCGGCGGTGGCGTGGCGGCGGAAGACCTGCTCTACGACGTCCGGATCGCGCTTGCGAAACGCCGCGAGGAGGTCGCGATGATCCTGGATCCGGCGCAGGCCGACCACCGGGTGCAGGAGCAAGGATTCCACCGATCGCGCCCGCCGCTCCTGGCCGATGATGGACAGGCTCTGGATCATGGTCCGCAGGGTGGGATTATCGGCCGCCCGCTCGATCTCCATGTCGAACTGGCGGGCGATCCGCAGCCGCTCGGCGATATCCATCCCCTGCCCGCTCGCCTGGGCATCCACGATGGCCGCCATCCGGTCGAGCGCAGCGTCGCTGATCTTGTGGGTTGCGAACCGGGCCTCCAGGGCCCGCAGCGCCGCGCCCGCGAGCAGCAGCTCCCGTAGCGTGCCCGACGAGTGATCGACGACCCGAAGCTGCCGAGCCGAGACGCGCTCGATCAGGCCTTCCTGCTCCAGCCGCCGCAGCGCCTCCCGGACCGGGGTCGCGCTGACGTTCAGGCTGGCCGCGAGGCCACGCTCGGTGACACGCTCGCCGGCGCTGAACAGGCCAGTCGCGATGCCCTCCCGGATCGCCCGGTACGCCTGCTCGGCGAGCGACTCCGCGCGGAACAGCGAAGGCAGATCCGATGCCGTAGTCACGCGGCTCCATCAGTGGTCGGGGAGGCATTTCCAAATGCAACCTACCACTTGCTATGGCGAGTTGCAGTTGTCGTAGCAGCCTGACGAAATTTCGAGACGACACCTTGCCGTAACGCCCTAGACATGTTTACTGTAGCAAACAGCAAAGCGATCGCGACCGCTGTGGTATCGGGCATATGCACAGCTACGAGTCCAGCGGACCGTGCCGGTGCGCCTCCCGCCTGAGGAGACGTGGCTCGGCACAGGCCAGCACTTCAACCAAGGTTTGCGCACACGGACATTACGACCATCGATGCTATAGCAAGCAAGCTGTAGCAAGCAGATAGGAGGCATGAAGTGCTGACTTCGCTGAAAATCAGTGCGCTAACGGCTGCAGCCGCCCTGACGGCCGCCGCACTGGCCAGTTGTTCTTCTGGCGGCGGCTCCACGGCACCGCCAGCGGCGTCTAAAACACCGCTGAGCCAGGCACAGTTGGTCGCGGGCTCCAAACACGAAAAAGGGCTGCTCATCTTCAGCAATGCGCTGTCGAGCCAGATGGATGCGGTCGCCAAGGCGTTCGAGGCCAAGTACCCGTGGATTCACGTCACGGCCACTGACGATGAGGATCCGGTCGTTTTTTCCAAGTACGCGGCTGAGCATGCGACCGGCACCCGGACGGCGGACATCCTGATCGCCAGCGCCCCTGGCCTGTGGGTTCACGCGGTGTCCAGCGGCTTCCTGCAGCCGTTCACGCCGGTGGGCATCTCGAACTTCCCGGCGTTCGTCTCTCAGGGCAAGGGCCTGTACGTCTTCTCCCCCGATCCAGCGATCACGATCTACAACAAGATCCTGCTGAAGGGCCATGCGCCGCCGACCACGGTTGCCCAGATCGCTGCTGCAGCTGCGGCTGGAAAGTACAAGGTGGCGACGTACACGATCAATAACTACTTCGGATACTCGGCGTTCTACGGGTACGTGCACAAGTACGGCTGGGCGGCTCTGGACAAGCTTGGCAAGACCGCGCAGACCGTCGGTGACGGCGACGTGATCGGACAAGACGTCGCCCAAGGCGGCTTTGCCGTGGGCGTTTTCGAGTCAGGCCTGGCCCGCGGGCCGATCGAGACCGTTCCGGCGGACGCCAAGCTGCTGGGGTGGGAGTACACCAAGGACTTCACCCCGCTGATCCCCAGGGGCATCGGTATCACCGCCGGGGCGGCTAGCCCCGACTCGGCGAAGCTGTTCCTGAACTTCGTGTTCAGCAACCAGGGCCAGCAGGCGCTGTGCGACGCCGGCTTCGAGGCGACCAGCAACACGTTCACCCCCGCCAACGGCTGCCAGAACACGCTCAAGGCCCTGTATGCGGCTGTCGGTGGTGCGCAGAACACCTACATGACCGCGTTCAGCCAGCAGGTGGCGAACGGGCAGACAGCGTTCACCGCTCGGTTCCGCCAGGCTTTCCATCAATGAGTCTGCCGACCAGCCCCGGCGCGCCCGGCGCCGTCGCTGCGCTCGGCCAGGCGGGCTACCCGCCGGCTGAGCGCGGCCGGGTGCGCCGGCTAGTCCCCGAGTCTGCGGTGCAGGGGGTTATCTGGGCGATAGTGGCGGTCTGCGTGCTGGCGCCGGTCGTCCCGCTGGTGTTCGCGTCGGTGCAGAGCAAGCCGATCTATGACTCCGGGCGGGCGTTCACGCTGGCGGCATACCGGCAGCTGTTCGCCGATCCCGCGTTCCGGACAGCCGCGCTGAACACGCTCGAGTTCGCAGCTCTCACGACAGTGTTCTCGGTCGTCCTCGGCGGCAGCTTTGCGGTCCTCTGCACCCGGACAGACGTGCTCGGCCGCCGGGCGTACTCGCGCTTGTTCATCGCGCCGATCCTGCTTCCCCCGCTCGGCCTCATCCTCGGCTGGAACGCGCTCTACGGTCCGGGCGGGTACGCGCACGACTTCGTCACTCAGACCCTGCACATACCGTTCAACCTGACCAGCGTCCCCGGCATGGCTGTGCTCGGCACCTCGGTCGCCGTGCCGATCGTCTTTCTGGTCTGTCAGGCCGCGCTGGCCGGGATGGACCCCGCGCTGGAGAACTCGGCCCGCAGCGTCGGCGCGTCGCCACTGCGGACTCTCAGCCGGGTCACGGTGCCGATGCTGCGCCCCGCGCTGCTCAACTCCGGGCTGCTGGTCTTCACTCTTGCAATCGAGTCGCTGGGGATTCCGCTGGTGCTGGGCTCTCCCCAGGGCCACGACCTCATCGCCAGCTACCTGTACAACACCTGGTCGAACGCGTTCACGCCAGACCCGCCCGTGGTAAGCGCCGGCGCGACTGTTCTGCTCGCCGTCGCATGCGCGCTGCTGCTGCTGCGCAGCAGGCTGCTCGGCGATCAGGCCCGTTTCGTGTCGACCGGCGGACGGGGCGCAGCGACGACCGGAGCGGTCCACCTGGGAACGCTACCGAGGCTGGTGCTAGGCGCGCTGCTCGGGCTGTATCTCGCCGCGACCACGTTCGCGCCGATCGCTGCGCTCGCGCTGAACTCGGTCGTGTCCGAACTGACCCCGCTGATCGCTCCATGGCACCTGCTGACCGCAGGCAACTGGCAGGCGGTCGGGCAGGGCACGTTTGCCAACTCGATCCGCAACAGTGTCGAGATCGCGCTCGTCGGCGCCGTCGTCACCGCGGCGGCCGTGGCGCTGGCTACGGCCGTGGCGCACAGGTCGCGATTCCGGTTCCGCCGTCCATTGCCGTACCTGCTCCTCTTTCCTCGGGCCATCCCGGGCCTCATCATCGGCATCGGGTTCTTCTGGGCGTTCCTGCTCGTTAACCCCCCTGGCCATACGCTGCTGAACAGCATCTGGGGGATCGCGCTCGCGCTCAGCATCCGCTCGGCGACGCTCGCCTATTTCGTAATGTCGTCAGCGTTCTCGACTGTGAGCGAGTCGCTGGATGATGCCGCGCGCTCCGGGGGCGCGAGCTGGTGGACGACGATGACGAGGATCACACTCCCGATCCTCCGGCCCGCCCTGTTCGTGTCGCTCATCCTGCTGTTCATCTCGATCCTCAACGACTACGACCCGGCCCTGTTCCTGGTCACTCCAGGCCACGAGATCATGGGCGTCTCAATGCTGATCGCCCTGCAGAAAGGCTCGACCGGACCGGTCGCGGCGATGGCCATGGTGCAGGTCGCGATAACGATCGTCGCGATCGCTGTCGCAGGGCGCCTGTTCGCGACCCGGATAAGGGGACACCGGTATGCCTGAGATCACTGTCCAGGGCCTGAGCAAGAGCTTCGGGCAGGAGCGCGCGCTGAGCGATGTCAGCTTTAGCGTGCACGATAAAGAGTTCCTGACCCTGCTGGGACCCAGCGGATGCGGAAAGACGACGACGCTTATGTCGATCGCCGGCTTCCACCGCCCAGACGAGGGCACCATCTCCTGCGGGGACCAGGTCTTCTTCGACAAGGCCAGGAAGGTCTACCTGGCGGCGGAGGACCGGAACCTGGGGATCGTCTTCCAGTCCTATGCGATCTGGCCGCACCTGACGGTGTTCGGCAACGTCGCGTTCCCGCTCAAGATCCGGAAACTGAAGAAGGACGCTGTGCGCCGCCGCGTCCTGGAGACCCTCGAACTGGTCGAGCTCGCCGACTACGCCGGGCGGTACCCGCATGAACTGTCCGGCGGCCAGCAGCAGCGGGTAGCCCTAGCCAGGGCACTTGTTTACTCGCCGTCGGTGCTGCTGCTGGACGAGCCATTCTCCAACCTCGACGCCAAGCTGCGGGAACGGGCGCGGACCTGGCTCAAGCACCTGCAGGGCGAGCTGGGACTGACGACGCTGTTCGTCACCCACGACCAGGACGAGGCGCTCAGCCTCAGCGACAGGATCGTGGTCATGAACGCAGGATCGGTTCTCCAGGTCGGCGGTCCCGAAGACATTTACCATCGCCCCAAGACCCAGTTCGTCGCCGAATTCCTCGGCCACTGCAACATCCTCGCCGCACGTGCGGTGTCTGCCACCTCGGCGGGCACAACCGAGCTTGTCCTCCGCTCCAACGGCAACCGCATCACCGTCTCGGGTGCAGACTTGACAGCCGGCGACCTGGTGCAGCTGGCCGTGCGACCCGAGGCAATCACGCTCGACAGCCTCCCAGCCGCGGCCGGGGCGAACAGTTACCCCGCCGAGGTGCGCAGCGTTTCTTTCCTCGGTGACCACTACCTCTACGAACTGGACCTCGGCGGCCAGGCACTCACCGTCACCGACACCCGGTCCCTCGGCGGGCCAGCGGTCACCGTGCACATACCGCCCGCCGCCTGCAGGGTCCTGCCGTCGTGACGCCGACCGCCCAGCCAGCCATCTCCTCCCGCCCAGAAAGGCGGCACATGCCTGACCGATGCAGCCCGCCTGACAGCGTGGGCATCCTGGTGCCGAGCGGCATGCTCGGCGCGGGATTCAGTCCCGACACCATCACCCGCGGCATCTCCCTTGGCGCCGACGTGATCGCCGTCGACGGGGGCTCGACCGATTCAGGCCCTTACTACCTCGGCGCGGGCGTGGCCAAGACCGATGCGCGTGCCGTCCGCCGCGACCTTCGCCTGCTCCTGGCGGCCGCGAGCAGCGCAGGGATACCACTGGTGGTCGGCTCCTGCGGCACCAGCGGCACGGACTCCGGCGTGGACTGGGTCGCCGACATCGTGAACGCGATCTGCGTCGAGGACGGGCTCGACCTGGCCGTCGCGACAATCTTCAGTGAGCAGCATGCGGACCAGCTCATCCCGCTGCTGGAACTCGGCCGCATTCATGCCCTGCCGCCGAGCGCCGCGCTGGACACGGCGACGCTCCGCCGGTGCGTGCGCATCGTCGGCGTGATGGGTCACGAGCCCATCGAGCAGGCACTGCGGGCGGGCGCCAACGTGGTGCTCGCGGGACGGGCGACCGACACAGCGATCTCCGCCGCCGTTCCCCTGATGCGCGGCATGCCGCCAGGGCCCACCTGGCATGCGGCGAAGATCATCGAGTGCGGCGGTCAGTGCACCACCGACCCGCGCTCGGGCGGAGTGTTCGCGCGGATCGATCGCAGCGGCTTCACCATCGAACCGCTCGACCCGGATGCGGCCTGCACGCCAACGTCGGTGGCCGCGCACATGCTGTACGAGACCGCCAACCCGTACACGATGCGCGAGCCAGGCGGCACCATCGAGGTGGCCGGCGCCCGCTACTCCGCCATCGACGAGCGAACAGTACGGGTCGAGGGCTCGCGCTTCGAGCCTGCCGCGCAGTACACCGTCAAGCTTGAGGGAGCGGCGGTCACCGGATACGAAACGATCTCCTTCGCGGGTATCCGGGATCCGCACATCCTCCGGTCGATCGACGTGTGGGCCGAGTTCTTTACCAAAACGTTGACAGAGCGGGTCGAGAGCGTGCTTGAGCTGCCGGCCGGCTCGTGGGGCGCCGATCTGCGGCTGTACGGCTACAACGCGATCCTCGGCGAGCTGGACCGGGCACCGGCCACGCCGCAGGAAGTGGGAGTGATGCTGCTGGTACGCGCGGCGGACCAGGGCACGGCGACGGCGATCTCGAAGCTGGCCAACCCCCTGCTCCTGCACTTGCCGCTGCCGTCCATGAGCTACCTGCCCAGCTTCGCGTTCGCTACCTCGCCTGCCCACATCGATCGCGGCGCGGCATACGAATTCGTCCTTAATCATGCTGTCGACGTCGACTCGCCGGACGACATGTTCCGCATCGAGATGAGGGAGGGGAACGGTGCCTGATACCAGCGACGCCCCAGTGAGGCTCGGTGACCTCGCGCTTGAGGTGCGGTCGAAGAACGCCGGCCCGTTCTGGATGACCCTTGAGGCATTCATGCCAGACGAGGAGACCTACCGCATCGCCGATGCGCTCATCACCGCAGAGCTGATCAGCGAGCTGTACCAGGTAGCGCCGGAGTCCCTGCAGGTTTTCCGTATCCCCGCGCTGCGCGTGGTCAAGGTATCTTTCCCGCGTCCGATCGTGCAGGGCAGCCTGCACGACCGGGACATGCATGCCGGCCAGCACCACGTCCCGCTAGCGAACACGGTCGTGGCGTACGCCCAGCGCACCAGCCCGTGATTGCGGAGGAAGTACTCCGACGTCAATTGCGCGCGAGGAAGATGACCTGATCGGCCTGGATCTGGCCGCGCTTGTCCAGGAGGGAGGCCAGGGCGCTGGAGACTGCGCCGACGTAGCCGCGGTCCTGCGGGAACGTCCTGGCTGAGACGACAATCAGTCCGCCATGTGATTGCCCGGCGGCCCGGTACTGGCCGTCGAGAGGCATGAAGTCCTTGACGTTGGCGGTAACCAGCGCCCGCCCGGCCGCCGCCGCGTGCGCGAGGATCTGGTCGTCAGGCAACGACACAAGTGCGGGATCTGCCACGACCGCAAGGACGTCATGGCCCTTCACACGGAGTTGCTGCGCGATGGCGTCCGAGAACATCTCATCAAGCAGCAGCGGGCAACTCACCTGCTACCTGGCGAGGAGCTGGTGCTCGCGACGCCATGCTTGCTCCGCAGCGTTCTCGGCGGCATCCGCCGCGGCGATCTCGGCGTCGACTTCCTCGGGGTAAGACGCCCAGTACCGGACAGCGGCGCGGACGAGCCGCAACGGGGTGCCGGTGTTGCCGGCGACCAAGCCGAGAAGCCCATCGTCGGCGAGCTCAGGCTCGGCGGCCCGGGCGGACTTCACCGCGCGGACGACCTCCCACACATCAGGGCCGCCTGCCAGCGCGGCGCGGCGCCCGGTGGGACCGGGCCGGAACATGATCCCGGGGTGCTCGCTCATGCGCAGAGCCTCGTCTACGAGCCGGTTCGCCGCAGATGATAGGGACATACCGGGGTTGGCGGCCGCGAACGAGGCCAGTCGCTCGGCCACAGGGCCGTCGAACCGCACAGGTGTGGCAGCGCGCTTGGTCATGACTACATCGTAGTTGGTCTGACGCACCACGGCAAAATCTCCAGCTCCCGGGCTCGGGACCGCCGCGTCATGATGGCCTAAGCGTCTCCCGCTGCTCGTATACGACCGACGGTGGCCAGGATGGCCACGGTCAGCAAGATGCCAAGCGCAGCGGTTGCCGCGTCCGGGATCGTGTACGGGCTCTGGAAGCCGGACGCGGACGCTTGCGGCGCCGACGCGATGCCGATCAGCACCGCTGCCCAGGCAGCCCAGCGCCGGCCCGCACGCAGTCCGCGCGCTGCTGTCATGCTCACTGCAGCTGCGCCGATCCCCGCCGCCATCAGCCAGGTAGCCGAGGCGGGATGCCGAGTCGTCAGGACGAGGCTGCAGCGGGCCAGATCCAGGCCCGCTGCGGCGATCAGCATCGCGGCGACAAGCTGGACCGCTGGCAGGCGGTTAGCGCCCGGAGAATTCGTCGCTGCATCCGGACCCGCGGACTGGGTGCCCTGGCGGAGGCAGCTGCGCGTCAGCATGCGATCGCGTCGCGCTCGCCGAGCTGCTCGCGCAACGCCTGCAGCGCATAGTGGAGCCGTGATCTGGCGGTGCCGTGCGGTATGCCAAGCTCGCGGGCGAGCGCGACCAGGCTGCCCCCGTTGTAGAAAGTCTCGACCAGCACGGTCCGGTGCTCGGGCGACAGGTGCTCAAGCGCTGCGCATACGAGCTGCCGGTCCAGGACCTGTTCCAGCCCCGAGTCCGTGCCGGCGTCTTCGTCCGGCCAGGCCTGGACGGTGACCGGCCGTGACCGTGCGGCCCGGTCCGCATCGATGAGCAAGTTGCGCGCGACACGGAACAGCCACGGCCGGATTGGCCGGTCGTCTGCGCTCAGCTGCGGAAGGTGACGCCAGGCCCGGATGAAGGTTTCCTGCACGACGTCGTCCGCGCTCGTGCGGTCTGCGCAGAACCGCGCGACATAGATGTGCAGAGCCTCCGCATGGCGGCAGTACAGCTGCCGGATCGCTGCGTCGGCGTCGCCAGGTAGGCGGCCGCCCGGATCGTTCGCGTAAGCAGACATGCCTACTATCACGGATAGTAGAGATGCGGCGTTCAGCGGAATGCTTTCGCTTCCCTGCCGAGCGATTTGGTGGCGCGTACGAAGCGTCATGAGCTGACGCCATCACCTTCTAGTAAGTAAGTCAGGTTATATCCGGCATAAAAGGCGCTCACCCCTGCAGTCCGGGCTCGGCTGGCCAGTGAATCCGGCCTGCTGCTGAACCGCCGGCTTAACCTATGCGTGATAGTAGACGGCGGCGGAGCGTCGCCGGCTGGACTTGTCCGGGAGTGCGGTATGCGACGATTCGGTGAACTGGAAGCAGTGATCATGGAGCGATTGTGGGAGCGGGGCAGCCCGGCGCTGGTCCGCGAGATACTCGACGACCTGAGTGGGGACCGCGCTCTCGCCTACACCACCGTGATGACGGTCATGGACAATCTCCATCGCAAGGGCTGGCTCCGGCGGGAACGGGACGGCCGGGCATGGCGCTACGAGCCGACGGGCTCCAGGTCCGGGTACACGGCCGCGCTCATGAACGAGGCGCTGGAAACTAGCGCGGACCGGCGCAAGGCGCTCTCGCATTTCGCCCTGCAGATGAGCCCGCACGACGCCGCGGTGCTGCGTCAGGCGCTCGACGAGGCGCTTCGCGAGCCTGACGCGGGCGAGGCCCGATGACCATCGCGGCAGTACTGACCGCGTACGCGATCTGCGTCGGCACGCTGGGAAGCAGGATGCTCGGCCGGGCCAGGTGGACTGCCAGGGCGCCCTTGCTGGCGGTGGTCACCTACCTGGCCGCAGGCTGGTCTGTCCTCGCCGCGCTAGGGCTAGCCGGACTGGCGCTGGCGGTGCACGCTACGGCCCTCGGCGGCGGGCTGAGCCACCTGATCGGAGCCTGCGTGCTGCGGCTGCGCGCCGCCTATGGCACGCCTGGCGGTGCCACCGTCGCCGCGCTCGGCCTGACCATGGCGGGCGCCGTCGCTGCCCGCACCGGGTTCACTGCGGCGACCCACCTGCGCGCCGCCCGGCGGCAGGCGCTGCTGCACGCGCAGACCGCGCGGCTGGTCGGTCATCCCGAGCCGGGTCTCGGGGCGGTGCTGGTGGAGCACTCCCAGCCAGTCGCCTATTGCGTTTCCGGCCGGCATCCGACCGTGATCCTCAGTACCGGGGCCCTCCATGCGCTCGACGCCGGTCAGCTGACTGCCGTCCTGGCGCATGAGCGAGCCCACATCGGCAGCCGCCATCAGCTGCTGCTCGGCCTGGCGCGGATCGGCCGCCTCGTACTTCCGTTCCTGCCCTTGATGCGCGACGCAGAGGCGCAGGTCGCGCGACTGGTCGAGATGCACGCCGACGATGCGGCAGTACGGGCCAGCGATCCTCGATCGCTCGCCACCGCCCTGGTAATCCTGGCCACCGGAGCGAGTCCTGCTCCGGCACTCGCGGCAGCAGCCACCGACTCGGTTCAGCGGATCCGGAGGCTACTGGGGCCAAGCGAACCGCTGAGCCGTACGCATCGTCAGCTGCTCCGGGCGACAGCGACCGCGCTCGCACTAACGCCCGTCCTGCTCGCCCTCATACCAGCGCTGGTGGCGCTTGGGCTTGGCCGGATTCCGGTTGCCTGACCGACGATGAACAACCGTCACACCAGCCTCGTGTTGCCAGGTATGCGCCGACGGCCTGGACAGCTGTCCGCCGGAGCGGAACCGGAGGAGACATGAAGAACACCCCAAGCGGCCGGCTCTGGGGCTGGCGGTCACGCCGGCGCTGGCACCGCGGGACCACTGTCACTCCAGACTCCGGCGCTACCCGAAGCCGCCAGGCCGCGGCCGGGCAAACCGGCGCCGGAACGGGCGCCCGCGAGTCAGCTGCTGGCGATCCAGCGATCGGGGAAGCGGAGGTCAGGGAGACTGTGGCCGCCGCCATGCAACTAGCGATCGGCCTTCTCACGGCGGGCCTGGATTCGCCGGAGCTGGAAGCGTGGGCGGCAGTCAGCCTTACCCCGCACGATGCGGACGGCCTGGGTAATTTCATGGCCGGCCTGCACGTCGTATCCGAGCTGCTACTCAGCGAGCTGCATGAGGCCACCGGAGAGCCGCCAGAACGCATCCTGCAGAGGCTGGCGCTCCTGGCTGAGCATCGGCGGGGAACGCCCTTCTCCAGCTAGGCCAGACCGGGCCCGCAATGAACCGCAGCCTACTCCTATGCGTGTTAGTAGATGAGCGACGGTAACCGCATCGTCGTCTACCTGAGGAGATGGCTGGATTGGGCGGCCCTGCATTCGCTCATCGCGTGCGCCTGCGGTTCGGACGCGCGCTCGCGGCGCTCCGGCTGTTCGCGCGCGGTGCCGCGCGTTACGCGGGCAGCGCGCCGCGTCTTTACGCGGCCGCCGGGGATCAGCGTCAGTTGCTGCGGGCGGACCTGGCCCTGCGGACCGCCGAGGACGTCGCCGACACCCTGGGGGCAATGAAGGGCGTCATGATGAAGATCGGCCAGATGGCTAGCTATGTCGACGACGGACTGTCGCCGGCTGTCCGGCGCACGCTCGCTCGCCTGCAGGACAGCGTTCCGCCCATGACGCCGGAGCTCGCCACGGCCGTCGTGGCGGAAGAGCTTGGCGCGCCACCGGAACGCGTGTTCGCGCACTGGGATCCCCAGCCCATAGCCGCCGCTTCCATCGGGCAGGTGCATCGCGCCGTTACCCTCGACGGGCGCCCTGTCGCCGTCAAGGTGCAGTACCCGGGCATCGCCGACATCATGGCTGCGGACCTGCGCAATGTCTCGCTGCTGCGCCGGATACTACGCATCACCGCGCCAGCCCAGGACGTCGACGCGCTCGTGACGGAGTTGCGAGACCGGGTGCTCGAGGAACTGGACTACTGCCGGGAAGCTGCCAACCAGCGGCGCTTCGCTCAGTACTTCGACCGGCATCCAACCATCCACGTTCCGCAGGTCATCCCGGAGCTGTCCACCAGCCGGGTACTGACCAGTGAGCTGTCCGACGGAGCTCGCTTCGCGGAGCTCGCCAACTGGCCGCAGCGAGAACGCGATCTGGCGGCCGAGACGATCTACCGCTTTGTCTTCCGCAGTCTGTACGAGGTCCGCGCATTCAACGGCGACCCGCACCCGGGCAACTACCTGTTCCACCGTGGCGGCCGGGTCACCTTCCTCGACTTCGGGCTCGTCAAGCACTTCACCCCCGCCGAGCTGGAACCGCTGATGCAGATGAACCGCACCATCTGCGTGGAGCACGACACCGAAGCGTTCCGCCTCAGCCTGGAGGACGCGGGCTTCCTGCGACCGCATGCGCCCCTCAGCACCGAGGCGATCGTCGATCACCTTGCTGTGTTCTACGACACCATTCGCGAACCGGGACCGCTGACGATCACCCGCGAGTACGCGTCGTCTGTCGCCCGTCGCTTCTTCGACCTGCGCAGTCCGGTAGCCGAGTACATCAGCGTCCCGCAGTCCTACGTCGTTCTCCAGCGCATCAACCTGGGCCTGTTTGCGGTACTCGGCGAGTTGTCAGCCACAGCGAACTGGCGCGCTATCTCCGAGGAGATCTGGCCCTTTGCCCGTGCTCCCGCCTCGACCCGGATGGGTCAGGCCGAAGCGGCATGGCGGGCAGCGCGTCAGCCGATCGCGGCGTGACCTGGTCCGCGGCGAGCGCGACAGCCATGGTGCTGAACAAGGCAGGACTACTAGTCGTGTTAGTAGGCAGTCGACGCTTAGCGAAGGAGATGCCTGTGAACACGACGGCGCCCGCTCTTCAGCTCGGATCAGGCGGCATGCCTGGGCTAACCCCCGGCGGCTGGCGGGTCGATCCGGCGCACTCGCACGCGTCGTTCGCCGCCCGAGTTGCCGGCCGGCCGGTACGAGGACAGCTGCCCATGACAGGCAGCGTGCTCGTTGGCGAACCGATCGAGGATTCCGCTGCCCGGCTGGCCGCCACGGCGGCGGCCGTGAGCACCGGGTCGCTGGCGCTGGACCGCCTGCTGACCAGCCCTGCCTTCCTGGACGCGGGGGCGTTCCCGGAGATCGGCTTCAGATCCGAGCTGCTGGTCTGGGTTCCGGCTGGCTGGCGGGCAGTCGGCCGCCTGCAGGTCAAGGGCCATGATCATGAACTCGCGTGCCAGCTCAGCCCGCAACTCGGCGATGCGCGGTCGCCCGGCGCCGCGCGCATCGTCATCGCCGGTACCTGGGTGCTGGACTCACGATGGGTGACCAGCCAGCGGATCCCTGGCCTCGGCCGCCGGATCGTGATGACGTGCTCGCTGTCCCTCGAGCCTGACTTGTGAGCTGACCAACACCGTGCCGCGCCCGGAGAGGCTCTGCCTGCGTGTCAAGGCACTGTGAGGTACGTCGCATCGCTCAGGCCTCCGCGCAGTGAACCTGGCGGATCTCCTATACGTGTTAGTAGTTGAGAGCAAAACTACCTGCTGGTCCGACGGACGCGGCTACGGCGGCAGCGGCGGGCCCAGACAAAGGAGGACACCGATGTTCGCTGACCCTGGCCCATCGCAGCCGACTCAGAGCGCGGACGTGGTCGCGCGCGCGGTCGGCGCGCTAGCGCTTGCCGCGCTGGCAGTAATCCACGTGGTCGATCTGCCGGCCACGCTGGGCCCGACGCCGCTCGTCGGCATCGGCTATGTCGGGATCATCGCTGCCGCAGTGCTGACCGGCGGGGTGATGATCAGCCGGTCGCACTGGCTGGCATGGGCGGCGGCCGGCGGCGTCGCCGCTGCCGCCATGGGCGGCTACGTGCTGACCCGCTCCTTGTCGGGCGGCTTCCTCGGCGATCACGCCGACGTCGGCAACTGGCGCTGCCCGCTTGGCATCACAGCCCTGAGCGTCGAGACGCTCATCATCCTGCTAGCCGTGCTCGCCACCTGGCAGCGGCGCAGCCATGCCCTCCAGCCAGTGCAGGCACCTGCGGCCCGCCGGGAGCCTGAGTACAGCCAGTCCCGCTGACCGGCCAGCCGGAAGGAGTATCGCGATGCGCAAGTCTCAGCCTGGCCAGCACGGCGAGCCCAATGCGGGTCAGCGGCGGCGGTGGCTGCTGCCAGCCGCGGTCATGGTCGGCTTCCTGACCCTGGTGGCCCTCCCGGCGAGGGCTCCGGGTGCCAGGGCGCTGACCTATACCCAGTTCCTGGCCGATATCAGCGCCAAGGCGGTCCGGGCAGTGACCATCGGTCCGGCGGGCCAGGTCAGCGGCAGCCTGCGCGGCGGACAGCCGTTCAGCACGACCATCCCGGTCGCGCTCGGCGGCAACGGCCTCGCCGGTGATCTGGCCGCCCACCATGTTCAGGTCAGCGCCACTGCCGGCATGTCCTCCGCGTTGCTGCCGGTACTGCTCGGCCTGCTGCCACTGCTGCTGATCGGCGGCCTGCTGTACATGTTCGTCCGCACCACGCGCCGGCCTGGCGCAGGACTGGGCGGGCTGGGCGGGGCAGGTGCCCTGGCGAAAGCGAAGGCCCGGGTCATCGACGGCGAGCGCCCGGCCACCAGGTTCGCTGACGTGGCCGGCTACCCCGCGGTGAAGACCGAGGTCATGGAGATCGTCGAGTACCTGCGCGACCCGGCCCGATATCACCGGGCCGGCGCGCGCGGGCCACATGGCGTGCTGATGGCCGGGCCGCCGGGCACTGGCAAGACACTGCTTGCGCGAGCCGTAGCGGGCGAAGCGGGCGTTCCTTTCCTGTCAGTCGCCGGCTCGAGCTTCGTGGAGATGTTCGTCGGCGTCGGGGCGGCCCGGGTGCGGGATCTGTTCGAGCAGGCCCGGACGCTCGCGCCAGCGATCGTCTTCATCGACGAGATCGACGCCCTCGGCACCCGCCGTGACCACGGCGGCCTCGCCGGCAGTGACGAGCAGGAGCAGACCCTCAACCAGCTGCTCGCGGAGATGGACGGCTTCGAAGAGTCCGGCGGGGTCGTGGTACTGGCCGCCACCAACAGGCCCGACGCCCTGGACCCGGCCCTGCGCCGCCCCGGCCGGTTCGACCGGGAGGTGATTGTTCCGCTGCCCGACCGGGCTGAGCGGCGCGCCATTCTGGCTTCCCACGCCCGCGGCAAGCGGCTCGGCCCTGACGCCGACCTTGATCACGTCGCCGCCGTTACCCCTGGATTTTCCGGCGCCGATCTGGCCAACCTGCTGAATGAGGCGGCCGTCACAGCGGTGCGGGCCGACCGCATCAGCCTGACCGCGGCCGACTTCGCCAGCGCGCGCGACCGCGTGCTGCTCGGCACCCGGCACACCAGCCCGCTGGCCCCCGGCGAACTCGCCACCGTTGCCGTCCACGAGGCCGGCCACGCGCTGGTCGCCGTATTGTCGCCACGCGCCGATCCGGTTAGCCGCGTCACCGTCCTGGGCGCAGGTCAGGCTCTGGGCCTGACCGAGATGATCCCGGCCGATGACCGCAGGCTCTACGGCGAGAGCTATCTGGCCGACACCCTCGCGGTCCGGCTCGGCGGTCGGGCTGCCGAGCGCCTGGTCTACGGCGAAGCGTCCACGGGCGCGGCCGACGACCTGGCATCCGCCACCGCCCTGGCCACCCAGATGGTGTGCGAGTTCGGCCTCAGCGACAAGGTCGGGCCGGTGAGCTACACGGCCCCGCCTGCCGGGTACCCCTTGGCTGCCGCAGCCCGCGGCTACTCCGAGCACACCCAGTGGCTGGTCGACCAGGAAGTCGCCGCGCTCCTGACACGTGCCGAGGCCCGCGCGCGTGAACTGCTGACGCGCCACCGCGAGGCTCTCAACCGGCTCACCGCCGCCCTCCTGGCGCAGGAAACCATCACCGGCGACGAAGTGCGCGCGCTCGCGGCGGCAGCCACCGCATAGCGCAGCCACCGCACAGCCGCGAGGAATTGAACCGACCAGCTCTACTAACCGTCTTAGTAGATAGTAAGCACTAACAAGGAGGCAGCAATGAAGCGCCCAAGGATCATCATCGCCGGAGTCGGCCTGGCCGCGCTGGCGGCCGCCGGCGGCATTACCGCAGCTTCGGCGAGCGGCACCGCGACGGGCCCGGCCAGCGCCACAAGCGCCGCCAGCGCGACGAGAGCAGCCAGCGTGCGCACGGCGACGGCGACCGTCGCGGGCAAGAGCCAGACCATCCTGGTCAACAGCCGCGGCCTGCCGCTGTACTTCTACCGGCCAGACACCGCTACCACCTCGCTTGTCACCGGCAGCCTGGCGGCGCTGTGGCCGCCACTGACCGCGCCCGCAGTCGCGGGCGCCGGGGTGAGCGGCAAGGTAGCCGTACTCAACGACGTCAACGGCAGGCAAGTCACCTACAACGGCCACCCGCTCTACACATTCGCTAGCGACCGGGCCGGCCAGGTGACCGGCCAGGGCGTCCAGAACTTCTTCGTGGCCACGCCCGGTCTTGCCCTGCTTGCCAAGGGCGGGCCGGCCGGTACCCGCCCCGGCCGCCCCGGCCGCCGGATACGGCTACTGAGCAGCCCCAGTGCCAGCAGGTCAGCCGGCATCCGCCTGGTCGGGCGGATGCCGGCGGCGAGCAGGCGCTCCGGCAGCAGGCAGGCGAACATGACAATCACCAGGACCGCAACCGGCGCCGCGGGACACAGACGCACCGCCAAGGCGGCTGCCGCGATTCTCGCGGTGGCTGCCCTGGCCGTTGCCGGGGTTAGCGAGCGAGCCGAGGTAACCGCTTCGTTTGAGGTACTGGGTCATCTGCAGTGGCTCTGGATACCCGCTGCCATCCTGCTGGAAGCGGCGTCCATGGCTGCCTTCGCCTTCATGCTGCGCAGACTGCTGGCGACCGGCGGTGCCAGCGTGGGCGTGCGGCCGATGCTGGCTACATCCTTCGCCGCTAACGCACTGTCGGTCTCGATTCCGCTGGCCGGACCGGAGCTAGCCACCGCCTTCACCTTCCGCCGCTTCACGCGGCAAGGCGCCGACGCTCCGCTCGCCGGGTGGTCGCTGCTGGCGGGCGGGGTAGTCTCCTCGGCCGCCGCCGCCCTTGTCGTCGTCGGTGGCGCGCTGGCGTCCGGGAATGCCGTGGCAACCGGCGTCGCCGTGCCCGGGGGCGTGCTTGCCATCGCAGCTCTCCTGGTGGTCGGGGCGGCCGCGCGGAGGCCGCGGCTGCGCGATGCGCTCGTCGGGCCAGCGACGTGGACGCTCCGGCGCGCGGCCTGGCTGCTGCGCCGGCCGGCCGAGGATCCCGGCGGGACCATCAGGGCATGGGCAGATCGGCTTGGCTCGCTCCGGCTGGCGCCGTCCGGCTGGCTGGCGGTAACCGGCCTAGGCCTGGTCAACTGGCTCGCTGACGCGGCAGTTCTCGTTGTGAGCATCCGCGCCGCCGGGGGCCTCGTTCCCTGGCATGATCTCTTGCTGGTCTACGGCTCGGGCGTCGCCGCGCAGAGCCTCAACATAACGCCGGGCGGCCTCGGGGTGGCAGAAGGAACCCTCAGCCTGGCCCTGGTAGCCACCGGTCTGCACGCCAGCCAGGCACTCGCTGCGGTGCTGCTCTACCGCTTTGCCAGCTTCTGGCTAGTCGCTTTCGCCGGATGGCTGGTCTTTATCTTCCTCAAGCACCGCCAGCGCCAGCAGCCCGGCGATGCGCTCCGCGACAGGCCGGCCGACCCGGCACTTGACCGAAGGGACACCGCCGTGGTCTCCGGCGCTGGCACCAGTTACGAACCAGGCGCGTTCGGTATTCGCGAGCTGGTGCTCTTGCATGGCCAGCCAGGATCGGCCGCCGACTGGCATCCCGTTGCCGGGCGGCTCCCCGCGCAGTTCCACGCGGTCGCGGCAGACCGGCCGGGATACGGCTCGAGTCAGCTTCCCCCCGGCGGCTTCGCCGCCAACGCCCGGGCCGTCCTCGACGACCTGGACAGGCGCGGCATCCACCGAGCCGTGCTAGTCGGGCATTCCTACGGTGGGGGGGTCGCATTGTCGGCGGCAAGCCTGGCACCGGACCGGGTCGAGGCGGTGGTCCTGCTGGCGAGCGTCGGACCGGGGTGCGCGAACGTATGGGACAGGCTGCTGGCCGCACCAGTCACCGGACCGATGTGCGCCCTGGTGGCGTGGAAGCTGACGCCATGGATCGCTCGTGCCCGGCTCGCTTTGATCGGCCGGGTGCACGGCAGCCCGCCGCGCCCCGACGAGCACGTCAACTGGCAGGTCTGGGGCCAGCGAGACCGCGGACGCGGCGCGCTCTGGCGTACGTTCCTCGCCGAACAGCGCGCCCTGCTGCGCGAGTTGGACGAGCTCGAATGCTCCCTCTTGTCGGTCGAGGCGCCGGTGCTGGTGCTGGCCGACCCGGCGGACAAACTGGTGCCCCTCGATACCGCTCGCCGGCTCGCGCAGTTGCTGCCGGACGCTCGCCTCCAGTTCATCGAGGGCGCAGGGCATCACCTGCCCAGGCGAGCCCCGGCAGATGTAGCCGAAGCAATCGTCACGTTCCTGGCAGCGCCAGGCCCGGCAGCCCGCGATGACGCTCCCGCTGCGTACGCGAGTCAGCTAGCGGCTAGTGCTTGTGGAAAGAGTTCGCATGCCGGGTTTACTGGGACTGGCCGCCCTGCGCGTGCTCGCGCAGGTAGCGGATCAAGCCGAGGACATCTTCGGGTATGAGCCGCCCGATCGCGCCGCTGGAGTACACGCTGACCACAATCCGGCCGGCCGGGTCGAGCACGAATCCGGTCGACTGAAGGTACACCGGGTCGTTGCTGATGAAGGCGCCGGTCGCTGCCGCGACTGCGTGAGCGTCCGCGCTGTGCCCGACCGGGAACTGCAGACCGTGCCGGGTGATCAGGTCCTGGGTGGTGGATTCGTCGTCCACCGACAGCGCGGCCACCGTGACGTCCAGCTCGGCGAGCCGGTCGAGCGATCGCTGGAACGCGCGCAGCTGGGCGTTGCAGTACGGGCACCACGAGCCGCGATAGCACAAGACCACGCTGAAGTGACCGGCGGCGGCGTCCGGCAGGTCAAGTGTGCGGCCGCCGGGAAGCTTGATGGTCAGCGGCGGAAACGGCTCGCCTGGCTGCAGGAGTGTTCTGTGAATCATGCACCGTTAGCGGCAGTGCCAGTGAGGAGTCTTACCTGTGCGGTTTCGGAATCAAGCAGCATGTCTGGGTAGCATCGTGGAGGTGTCGGTGAATCGGACGGTTCAGGAGGCTCCTGTTCCGGTGGCGCGGCTCGACGGAGAGTCAGCCGAGTGGCTGCGGGCGCTTGGCAGCAGCGGCCCGCTCCGCGAAGCTGCGCTGACCCGGCTCCATGACCTGCTGGTGCGCATCGCCCGGGGTGAGTGCGCCCGGCGCGGTCCGCGGCTGCGGATCAGCGGCCCGGAGCTTGACGATCTGGCGTATCAGGCGGCGGCAGACGCGCTGATGGCGATCACTGGCAAGCTCGGCCAGTTCCGGGGTGAGAGCCGGTTCACGACGTGGGCGTACAAGTTCGTGATCTTCGAGGTGTCGGCGAAGGTCGGACGGCATTTCTGGCGCAACCCGGGCGTGCCTCTTGATGCGGAGGACTGGGATCGGCTGCCTGGCTGGTTCGGTTTCGATCCCGCGCAGGAGGCCGAGTGGCGGGATTTGCTGGCAGCGCTGCGCCGGGCAGTGGAGACCGAGCTCACCGACCGACAGCGGGCGGTCTTCGTGGCGATAGTGCTCAATGACGTTCCCCTCGATGCCCTGGCCCTTGAACTGTCCTCCAGCCGTAACGCGCTCTATAAGGTGTTGTTCGACGCCCGCCGTAAACTGCGGGCTGCTCTGGTGGCTGACGGCTATCTGAGCCATGACATTGCGGGGCGCTCATGAACGGCTGGCCGGCACTGGACCGTTTCCTGCAGACCGATCCGCGTGACGTGGGGTGCGGGCAAGCGATGGAGATGCTGCACATTTACGCCGAGCTGGTGGCCGGGGGCGTCCCTGCCGAGCAGCGATACCCGGGCATCGCGGCGCACCTGCGCGCGTGCGGGCCCTGCGGTGAGGACTTCGACGGACTGCTGGCCGCATTGCGCGAGCAGGCGCCCTGACCGCCCGGCAAGAATTTCCGATCGCCTGACGGCATCACGCCGGCCCTTGTCTCTTCTCGCGGTTGCCTGACCGCGTACCTGGCATTCACGCGGGCCGGCTGAGGCGCCGGCGCACTGCGCCACTGCGCACTGCGCCAATGTCCGCCGGCTCCCCGGAAGTAAGACCTGTGCTGCCGCCGCCGCCAACAAGCAACAGCACGGCCGCGGGCATGCCGTCGGCCAGGTTTCCGGTCACGCCGGAGAAGGAGAGCATCAGATGAGGATCTGGAAACGTCCGCGGTGGCTGGCAGTCACCGCGGTAGGAGTCGCCGCCACCGCGGCGCTGGCCACCGTGGCCACCCTGGTGTCCGCCGGGGCGAGCGCCTCGCCATCGGCGGCAGGCGGCCTGGGGCAGGCGTCGGGCCTGCTGCCCCGAACTCACCTGACCCTGGAAAGCGCGATCCAGGTCAACCTCAGCAAGGAAACGGTACGGCTGCCGCTGTACCCGGGAACGGCGTATGCGGGCACGCCGCATGCCGAGAAGGTCTGGTACGTGCTGCTGGACGCTTCCGACGCCGGGCTGGCGCACGACCTCGGCGTGAACTACGCGCCCAAGCTCGCCAACATCGCGATCGGCGATCCGGCCGCGGTGCAAACCGTGACGCTCACCAATCCCACCCCGCAGGCGAACCCGTTCGGGCCCGGTACGGTGAACTTCGCCGGCGCACCGAACTTCAGCCCGACGCGTGTCCTGGTCCCGGGGCCGAACGGCTTCCCGCCGGCCAAGTTCGCCCCTGGCTCCGTGGCTGGCCCCGGGTACAGCCCGTTCATCCGGTTCAAGGGCTCAGACGTCGTGTACAACGCGCCGATCGTGGCGACCGGCAACGGCCCGTTCGACGTGGTGCACCACACCAACACCGAGGACCGCGTGCTGGGCATCCACATCGCGGGCAAGTCCAAGCCCGGCCAGTTCGCCGAGTCGTGGGTGGACATGCTTTTCGTTAAGGGCTTCGACGCCGGCCAGCCGATCCTCTACCTGTCCACCGACGCCGGCCAGCCGCTGACCGCGGTGCTGGAGCGCTCCACCTACGTGCCCGCGCTGAACAACGCGGCCTTCAACGGCGGCGACGACTTCCTCGGCTCAGCCCGCGAACGGCTGTTCGGCTTCATCAACGGCCAGACCGGCCCCCGCAACCCGCAAGCCCAGGGCTTCGTGCACCTGATCAAAGACGGGCACGCCTCCCAGGACGCCTCCGCCGGCAACACCGCGCTGATCAACGCCCTGCGGCACGGCGGCGACTTGCTGAACGTGTTCGGCGACTTCCCCACCCTGCTTGACCCCCGGCACGCCGACGCCTATAGCCCGCTATGGGACGCCCAGCTCGGCCTGTGGACACCCAAGGCGGTCAAGGAAGGACTCAACACCCGCCAGATCGACGAGAACGTCGTCCTCAACCTGGCCGCCACCCGGCCCGACCTGCTGACCGGCGTCAACCCGGCCACCGGCCAGCCCGAGCCCTACGGATCCGTCGGCGTCGACATCAATTGCGCGGTCATCGGGTTCACCGCTCATGCCCCCACCGCCAACCTCGCCCCGCCCGCCGCGCACTCACAATTCGAGCCGCGGTAAGCACGGCCTTCACTCAGCCGTTCACGCAACGCGGCGGGCCCGAGAAGGGCCCGCCGCTTAGCGCGCAGCCCAGCCCGTCCACGAGTCGATCGTCACCAGGATTACCGGACCGCCGAGGACCTGCCCTGCATACTGCGGATACTTGCTCCGGAGCTGATCCCAGTGCGCCTCGTGCTGGTCGCCGGATCGCTCGATGGCCGCAGCTCCGTCCGCGCGGACCCACCACAGCAGATCCCAGTCCTCGGCATAGTGATCCGCGATCAGGCTCACGCGCGGGTTCGCTGCAATGTTCGCCAGGCGCAGCAGGCGGGAGGTCGACTTCGGCTTGTTGTCGATACCGGTGGCGACGCGGCCCGCACCGTCCACGACGAACGTACACGGCACCAGGTGCGGCTGGCCATCGGTCGCTGCCGTTGCCAGCCGAAGAACGCGGGACCGGGTGAACCGGTCGCGGGCTTCTGCGAGATCTAAGCGCATTCAGGCGTATCCTTCCGGCCGTCCCTTCCGTCACTGCGCTGTCGACCGGAGAGGAGTGCTGGCCGGCCCGGTCCCGCCGTCATCAGGTTCGACGGTCATGTCGGCCAGTGGCTTCGCCGTTGGCACAGTTTCGGCGGACGGCCATTTCTTCAGCTCGATCTGCGGGATGAGCCAGGTGGCCAGGAACGCCAGCGCGGCGATCGGGACCGCCACGATGAAGACCGTCTGGATTGACTCGGCGTATCCGGCCACGAAGCCCGAGTGGATAGCGGGCGGCAGGTGCGACAGCAGGGCCGGCGTGGCGTTTGCGCTGGAGAACCCGGCCGGAAGGCGCACGCCGTGCAGGTGCTTGGCCAGGTTGCCGACGAGGACGTTGGCGAAGATGGCGCCGAAGATCGCAGTGCCGAAAGAGCCGCCGATCGACCGGAAGAACGTTGCGCCCGAGGTGGCGACGCCGAGCTCGCTATGCGGCACCGCGTTCTGCACGATGATGACGAGCACCTGCATCACGCCGCCGATGCCCATGCCGAGCACGAGCATGTAGAGCGAGCCCAGGATGGAGGACGTGCCGACGCCCATGAGCGACAGCAGGTACAGGCCGAGCGTCATCGATCGCGGCGCCGGCGATCGGCCAGAACCGGTACCTGCCGGTCCTGGCTGATGACCTGCCCTGATCCGATCGACACCACCAGCAGTCCGGCCATCAGCGGCAGCAGCTGGACGCCGGACAGCGTCGGCGAGACGCCCGCGCACGACCTGGAAGAACGCCGGCAGGTAGGTGATCGCGCCGAACATCGCGAACCCGACGATGAACCCGACGACGCTGGTCACCCAGAACGCACGCAGCCGGAACAGGTGCAGCGGCAGCACTGGCTCCTTCGCCTTCCGCTCGACGAGCACGAACACGCCGACGAGCGATCACGCCGCAGGCGCCGAGGATCCAGATCGGCGCAGAGCTCCACGCGTATGTGGTGCCGCCGAGGCTGGTCAACAGAATGAACGAGGTCGCGGCCAGCGTCAGCACGGCTGATGCCGAGGTAGTCGATGACGTGGTGCACCCGGCGGAGCTTGCCCGGCACCTGGCTGGCGACCACGACGAGCGCGACGATGCCGATCGGCACGTTGATGTAGAAGATCCACCGCCAGGTCAGGTTGTCGACGAACACGCCGCCGAGCAGCGGGCCGACGATGCTCGACACGCCGAAGACGGCGCCGAACAGGCCGACGTAACGGCCCCGCTCGCGGGGCGAGACGATGTCGCCGACGATCGCCTGCGCGCCGACCATCAGGCCGCCGCCGCCGAGGCCCTGGAGCGCGCGG
This sequence comes from uncultured Actinomycetota bacterium, assembly GCA_963834665.1. Lineage (GTDB taxonomy): Bacteria > Actinomycetota > Actinomycetes > Streptosporangiales > Streptosporangiaceae > JAJYUU01. Next base: position 110,507 of record CAWICK010000011.1, on the reverse strand, counting down.
AACGCGATGAGCTCGAACATGGACTGGCTCAGGCCGGACAGCACCGAGCCGACCAGGAAGATCACGATCGCGGCCTGGAAGAAGGTCTTCCGGCCGTACTGGTCGCCGAGCTTGCCCCACAGCGGCGTCGACACGGTGGTCGCCAGCAGGTACGCGGTAATGACCCAGGCGATGTGCGAGCCGCCCTTAGGTCGCCGACGATCGTCGGCAGCGCGGTGGAGACGATGGTCTGGTCGAGCGCCGCCAGCAGCATGCCGAGCATCAACGCGCCGATAATGACCAAGATCGAGCGGCGGCTCAGGCCTGGCAGCGCGCCGTTACCGGCTCCGTTTGCACTCGCGGACGGCGCGGCACCGTTAGCTCCGGCGCTGCGCGGCGAGGTCTCCCCGGCGGAGGAGCTAGGCAAGCTCATCTGATGTTGTCCTCTCCCTGCTGGCGCCAAGCGGCGTGCGCAAGGCGGCAATTCTCGGGGAACCCGTCCGCGAGCGCCTGGTAGGCGGCGTTCATGAGCGGCTCAAGCGGAACGGCACCGCCGGCTGCGGCCCAGAACGACATGGTGGATCGGAGGACGCTCGCGGCCGCGCCGGCGAGCATCATCGGGTACGGATCGCGTTCGGGGTCGGTGCCAAGCCGCTCTGCCAAGGCGGCCGCCAACCCGGACTCGACCTGTGCCATATGCGCGGCCTGTGCAGCCCGCAGCTGGGGATCAGCGTGCGCGGCTTTCATCTGCCTGGCCCAGCGGGTCGGGTCGCCGCCTAGCTCCGCAAGCTCGGCGACGACGCTGGCAGCGAGGTCGGTCAGGACCACACGCAGCACTTCCAGCGCGCTCTGACCTGGCAGATCGTGGACCACGCGGGCGCGCAATGCGACAGTCCGGCCAGGGTCGGCCCCGAAGAGCACTGCCTCCTTGGACGTGAAGTAGTTGAAGAAGGTCCGCGGCGAGACGTCCGCGGCCGCCGCGATGTCCTCAACAGTGACATGCGAGAACCCCCGCTCCGCGATGAGGTCAAAGGCGACCCGCCGGATGCTCCGGCGGGTGGCGAGCTTCTTCCGCTCGCGGAGCGAGAGGCCCGGCTCCGGGAGCGGGGCGGTTACAGCAGCCGTCATGCAGTCAATATAACATTGCGGACGAGTTAAGTTTGCGGTGAGACGATCATTACATCGGGTGCAACTATGGCTAACACCGGACATCGTCCGTGGCGGTATGACTTGCGCTACAATGTAGCGCATGACGACTCCACTCTCCATTCGCTTCGATCCAGGGCTCCTGGCCCGGCTCCGCCGCAGGGTGAATGCCACAACAGGCTGGACGACTTCGGCGCTGGCCCAGCGGCTGATCGACGAGGGACTGCGAATGGCCGACCATCCTGGCGTGATCTTTAAGGACGGCCCGTCCGGGCGCCGCGCGGCGCTTGCCTTTGGTCCCGACATCTGGGAGATCATCAAATTCCTGCGAGAGATCGACGAGCGTGGCCCGGCGGCCCTTGAGGCGGCGGCGGAGATCCTGGCGCTGGACGTCAGCCGTGTCAGTACCGCAGTTAGCTACTACGCCGACTACCCCGATGAGATCGACGCCGAGATCGCCGCTGCCGACGATGCATCTGCGCGCGCCGAGGACGCCTGGCGTGTCCAGCGGCAGCTGCTGGCATGACCAGCGGATCGGCGGCCCTGCTGGCGCTTGATGAGATGTACTCCCCCGCTATCGCCCAGGCCTTGCGCGACCTCGGCTTCGACGTGGTCGCGGTCGCCGAGCAGGCTGACCTCCGCGCGATGACCGATGCCGAGGTCTTCGCCTGGGCTGCTGCCCAGCGAAGGTGGCTGCTGACCGAGAACGTCAAGGACTTCCGCCCGCTGCTGCTTCGGGCCATGCACAACGACGCCCCAGCCATCGGAATCCTGTTCACCAGCAGCCGCGAGTTCCCGAGGTCGAGGAAGAATCCCGGTCCCATCGTCGAGGCCCTGCGCGCGTGGCTGAGACATGGGCCGCCCGAAGCTCCGATCATCGAAGACTGGTTGACTACCGGAGAATGACCGCGGCTGTCCGGGTGCTTCAATCGGGGCTACGGATATCAGATCCCGCCGCTATCGCGAAAGGCAGTCATCAGTGGAATACGCGAACCTGGGTCGCTCCGGGCTGTCGGTCAGCCGCCTCTGCCTGGGAACCATGAACTTCGGGCCGCTGACTCCGCCGGCCGAGGCGCACGCAATCATGGATCACGCGCACGAGCTAGGCATCAACTTCTTCGACACCGCCAACCGCTATGGCGGCGCGTTCAGCCCGCCGGGCCAGGTCGGCCAGCATGAGCAGGCTCATGTGGGCTGGACCGAGGAGATCATCGGTGACTGGTTCGCGTCCGGCGACTCCCGCCGCGAACGCACCGTGCTGGCGACCAAGCTGTACGGCGCCATGGGTGACTGGCCCAACGATGGCAAGCTGTCCGCGCTGAACATCCGCAGGGCCTGCGACGCATCGCTGCGGCGGCTGCGGACTGACTACATCGACCTGTACCAGATGCACCACGTCGACCGGGACACGCCGTGGGAGGAGATCTGGCAGGCCATGGAGGTGCTGGTCGCGCAGGGAAAGATCCTCTATGTCGGCTCGTCCAACTTCGCGGCCTGGCACATCGCGCGGGCCAATGACAGCGCCGCGGCCCGCGGTTTCTTCGGGCTCGTCGAGCGAGCAGTCGATCTACAACCTGATGACCCGTCAGGTCGAACTGGAGGTGCTGCCTGCGGCGATCGAGTACGGGGTCGGCATCATCCCGTGGTCACCGCTGCAGGGCGGGTTGCTCGGCGGCGTCTTGCGTAAGGAGCGCGAGGGTCGGCGCCGTTTGTCAGGCCGGGCGAAGGAGGCTGTCGCGCAGAACCGCGACCAGATCGAGTCCTACGAGATCTTCTGCGAGGAACTCGGCGCGGAGCCGGCGACGGTGGCATTGGCCTGGCTGCTGCACCAGGACGGGGTGACCGCGCCGATCGTCGGGCCGCGCACTCTCGGCCATCTGGACGACGCGCAGCACGCCCTCGCCCTCGCGCTCGACGAGGACTCGCTCAAGCGGCTGGACGCCATCTTCCCCGGCTACAAGCCCGCACCTGAGCATTACGCCTGGTAACACTCGGCCGCTGCTTCGCTGATTCAGTCAAAGACGACTGTGCGCACGCCTGTGACGATGACTCGGTCTTCGGCGAACAGGCGCACAGCGCGGGCAAGCACCATCCGCTCGATGTCACGGCCGATGGCCGCAAGCTGCTCGGGGCCGTGAGCGTGCCCGACCCGCACCGTCTGCTGCTCGATGATGGGCCCTTCGTCGAGATCCTCGGTGACGAAGTGGGCGGTGGCACCGATGAGCTTCACGCCGCGCTCGTAGGCCTGGTGGTAGGCCTTGGCACCCTTGAATCCCGGCAAGAACGAGTGGTGGATGTTGATCACCCGGGCGGCCAGCGCGCGGCAGAGATCGTCGGACAGCACTTGCATGTACCTGGCCAGCACGACGCCGTCAATTTCATGCTCGGCGACCAGGCGAATGAGCTGCCGCTCGGCTTCGGGCTTGGTCGCCCCGGTGACGGGAATGTGCACGAACGGCAGGCCGTGATCCTCGACCAGCCGCCTGCAGCTTTCGTGGTTAGAGACCACTAGTGGGATATCGGCCGGCAGTTCCCCGATGCGCCAGCGGTAAAGCAGGTCAGCCAGGCAATGATCCAGGCGTGACGCCATTACCAGCAACCTTCGGCGGCGAGATTGCGGCCGCAGAGTCAGCACCGGGTCAAACCGGCTGACCGCGTGGGCTATCAGGTCCCGAACCACGGCCTCATCCTGGCTACTGCTCTCAAAGCACGTGCGCATGCAGAAGACGCCGGTGGCCGGATCGGAGAACTGCGCGCTTTCCAGGATGTTCCCGTCGGCCTCGACGATCCCGCCGGCCAGGGTGCGGACGATACCGGGCCCGTCCACACAGCGCAGGGTCACGATATAGCGCTCCACGCCAGCGAACCTACCCGACCGGCAGTACAGCCTCAGCTTGCCCACAGTCAGCCTTGACCACTGCCGGATACGTCATTACCGTGACGGTAACAGTGTTCCCATCATGGGAGCGACGTAACCGGAGGGATGGTGACTGCCAGTGGACGCGTGCGCTCGTCGTGCGGCGCCGTGGCTGTCGGTCTGTGCCGCAGCCGCGTTAGCCTTGCTGAGCGTTGTGCCCGGATCAGCTCGTGCCGCTACCGGTCAGGTCAGCAGCAGCGGAACCGGGAGCGCCTGCGCAGGCTCGGCCGAACCCAGCCCGCTGCTAGCTCCGCCCGCAGCCGTGCAAGCCGCCCCGAGCCCGGGGAATGGCGTGCAACTCCCCCAGGACGAGGCTCCGCACCAGATGCCGCAGGAATGGTGGTACTTCAGCGGGCATCTGCTGGGACTGGATCCGGCGGGACAACTGCATTGCTACGGGTTCGAGTACGTGACGTTCCAGTTCCTCAATCTGGCCCCGCAGCCGGTGTATTTCGGTGACTTCGCCATCACCGACCTCAACCGCGGAACGTTCCAGTACGACGACAGGCAGGATTCCTATCCGGTGCCGAACACGCCTGACAGCTTCGCGCTGCACACTGCGGAGTGGACCATGAGCGGAGGATCCGGCAAGGATACGCTGCATGCCGATCTGCCCGGGTACGCGCTGGACCTGAATCTGCAGACCACCGAGCCGGCCGTACTGCACGGCGACAACGGCGTCATCCCGTTCGGACCGTTGGGCTCCTCGGACTACTACTCATGGACGTCACTGCTCGCTACCGGGACGATCGTCGACCACGGCGTTCCCATTAAGGTCGTCGGGCTGTCCTGGATGGATCACCAGTGGGGAACGTTCAATTTCGCCAGTGGCGCCGGCTGGGACTGGTTCAGCATCCAGCTAGCCAACGGACGGCAGTACATGCTGTACTTCATCCGCAACTCAGCCGGGACAATCGTGCAGACCATCGGTACCCAGGTCGACCAGGGCGGCCGGGTGGTCACGCACCTGGATCCGTCGACTATCAGCGAGACAACGACCGGATCATGGACGAGCCCGGCGACCGGAATCATCTATGGCTCCGGATGGCGGCTGACTGTGCCAGGCGGGTCCTTGACCATCACGCCTGACCAGGTCAATCAGGAACTTGACCTGCTATCGACCCAGGGCGTCGCCTACTGGGAGGGCGATGTCGCTGTGCACGGCGTCATCGGGGGCTCGCCTGTGGTCGGCGTTGGCTACACCGAGATCAATCCGCCAAGCGGCCCCTGACCAGGCCGGATGTCCGCGCACATCATCGTGTACACCGACGAGCGTCATTGGCTGCCTTGCTGCTGCTCGAGCAGGCGCGTCACCACCGTCAGGTCCTGATCGCCGAGCCCGGCTCAACGGCCCGCTGCCATTCGTCGGCCAGGCAGGCCAGGGCGGCGAACCGCTCGCCGGCGGCCGCCTGCAACGCGAGGTGAACGTCCTTGAGTGCCAGCGACAAGGCGAACTGGGCCGAGAATTCACCCCTGGTGATCCGCTGCAGCTTGGCGGCCTGCCACGGCGAGACGATCGGGCTGCCATCGAGGGCGTCTGCGACTGTCGCGGTGTCAAGCCCCAGCCGGTGAGCGAGTGCCACCGACGCGGCAACCGCTTCGTTCTCGAAAGCCAGCCAGGTGTTGTTCACCAGCTTCAGCCGGGTGCCGGCGCCGGCCGCGCCGACCCAGACGGTGCGGCGGCCAAGCGCGTCGAAAACCGGAGTGACCCGCGGTCGCGCCTCATCGGGCCCTGACGCGAAAATGATCAGCTGGCCTTGCTCCGCCGGGTCCTTACTGCCCGATACCGGCGCGTCTAGGAGCGTCACGTCGGGACGCTCGCGAGCGACCATCGCCATGACGTCAGTGATCCCGGCTAGCCCGATCGTGGCCATCTGGACCCAGATCGCGCCTGAGGCGAGCGCGGCGAGCATTCCCTCGTCGCGTGCGACGGAGATCACCGCATCGGCATCGGGCACCATCGTGACGACGATGCCCGCACGCTGTGCAGCTCCGGCGGCTGAGTCGGCAACTTCGGCGCCACGTTCCGCAAGATCGCGGGTCCGCTCCGGGTGGCGATCCCAGACAATCGTCGGCAGGCCGGCGCGCAAGGCACTGGCCGCCATCCCATGGCCCATCGTTCCGATGCCAAGCACCGCAACAGGCTCAGTCGCTTCTGCCATCGGTCTCTCCTGCCATTGGTCTCCTGCCGATATTGCTCCCGCCAACCCGCGCCCGCGCTTCCCAAACAGGAATTACCCGTCCGGTCTAGCGGTACACCGCAGGTCAACGAAGGACCGACTGGAGGTGAGGGGAACGGGGCCGGCATTAGTCCGGCAGCTGCGGCTGCTGCGAAGCAGATCTGCAGGAGGCCTCCTGCCGCTGGTCAGCCAGTCGCAAGCTTGCCTGCCGACACTCGTGTGATGCGGACTTCGGCTGGCCTGGCAGTTGAGTCGGGGGCGGCGGCGGCGGCACGCGAGGCACGCGAGGCACGCCTCCTGGTCGTCGACGACGAACCGACGATCTTGGAACTGTTGTCTGGCTCGCTCCGGTTCGCGGGCTTTGAGGTAATGACCGCCACGACCGGCGCGGAGGCAGTGCGCGCGGCCGCGTCGTCGAGACCTGACTTGATCTTGCTAGACGTGATGATGCCCGATGGCGATGGCTTCGAGGTCGTCCGCCAGATCCGGGCAGGCGGCGCGGCCGTTCCGGTCATCTTCCTCACTGCCCGCAGTGCCGTGCGGGAGCGCGTGACAGGCTTGACGCTTGGCGGCGACGACTACGTCACCAAGCCCTTCAGCCTGGACGAGGTGCTGGCGCGCATCCGGGCTGTGCTGCGGCGCAACGGGCGGGAGCAGACAGGTCCCCGGCTGAGCATCGCGGACCTGGACCTTGACGAGGATAGCCATCAAGTCCGGCGCGGTGGCGAGCTCGTCCGCCTGACGCCGACCGAATTCAGGCTGCTGCGGTTGCTGCTGGTAAACGCGGGCCGAGTAGTGGCCAAGGGTCAGATCCTCGATCATGTCTGGGACTACAGTTCCGGCGTTTCCGGCAACGTGGTCGAGCCATGCGTCAGCTACCTGCGGCGCAAGGTCGACCGCTGCGAGCCGCAATTGATCCACACCGTCCGCGGGTTCGGCTACATCCTGCGGATCCCGCCGCCGTGAGGCGGCTGCGATGCTGGCTTCACAACGCGATTGCGAACGCGTCGCTGCGCACCCGGGTGATGGCCGCGGCCGCGATCCTGGTCGCCGTTACCTCACTAGCCACCGGCCTGCTGGGTGCGACCTTGCTCCGCGGTTACCTGCTCGAGCGGGAGGACGCGCAGCTGCAGCGCTTCGCCGCGGTCGCCAGCCGGGCACTGACCCGATCGCACGCACCGGTTGCGCCTCACGGGCAGCAACAGTCGCTGCCGACTCAGTTCCTGGTGGAGGTGGTGAGTTCTGACGGGCGTGTCCAGGTGGCCGGAGACCCGGTGTCCCATACCGCGACGCTGCGGTTGTCAGCAGCCCAGCTGCGGGATCAGACGGCCCCGTTCACGGTTCAGGCAGGCAGCCCGGCGCACTCGTGGCGGGTCGTCGTCAAGCCCCTGTCGGACGGCCGGCATGCCGTCATCGCAGTCAGCCTGGACGACCTGCTGAGCACGGTCAGGCAGCTCGAGGTGGCTGACGCGCTGGCCGGGATCGTGGCGGTTGCTGTGCTCGCCGGGATCGGCTTGCCGCTGATGCGCACCAGCCTGAAGCCACTGCGGAAGATCGAGACGACAGCCGCCGCGATCGCGGGAGGCGACCTTTCCAAGCGCATCGACCATCCCTCGAGCCGCACCGAGGTAGGCAGGCTCGCGAGCGCCCTCAACAGCATGCTGAGCCGGATCGAGGCTGCTTACCAGGCCCGCGAAGAAGGCGAAACCCGCGCCCTGGTGTCTGAAGACCGGATGCGGCAGTTCGTCGCCGATGCCAGCCACGAACTCCGGACCCCGGTGACGTCCGTGCGGGGTCTCGCCGAATTCGCTCTCCAGCAGGGTACCGAGGCATGTCCGGCCGAACTGCTCCGCCTGATGACCCTGGTCCAGCAGGAGGCGACCCGGATGGGACGCCTGGTCGAGGACCTGCTCCTGCTGGCGCAGTTCGACCTGGACCGTCCCATGGAGAAGCGGCCAGTCGACCTGGCCAGCATCGCGGCGGCCGCCGTCACTGCCGCTCGCCTGGTTCAGCCCGGCCGCGGTGTCACGCTGCAAGCCGCCGATCCCGTCATCGTCTTGGCCGACGACGGACGGTTGCGGCAGGTCATCGACAACATCATCGGCAACGCCGTGCAGCACACACGGCCAGGCACGCCTGTGGCCGTCACCGTCACCAGCTCGGCAGGTACCGCGCTCATCACGGTCGCTGACCGCGGCTCCGGCATGACGGCCGAGCAGGCGTCGCACGTGTTCGAGCGGTTCTACCGGACTGACCCGGCCCGTTCCCGCACCCGCGGCGGCACCGGGCTCGGCTTGTCGATCGCCGCCGCCTTCGCCGCCGCGCATGGGGGCGACATCACCGTGGAAACTGCGCCCGGGCAGGGCGCGGCCTTCCATATCAGGCTGCCGCTGGCAGCCAGCACTGCCGGACAGGAAGCTCCTAGCCAACCGCAATGAGATCACAAGGCCCGCCCCGTTGACTGCGAGACGGCGGGCCACCCGGGCCTGCCCGGACCAGCTGCCGGCAGGCAATGGCCCGCCGGTAGCCAGGGAGACACCCTTTTGACACGCGTACTCCGCACATCCATCAGCTGGCCGGGTTCCCGGCGCATCCTCGCGCCGGTCCTGCTGGCCACGGTCGTCACGGTGGCTGGCTGTGGTGCCACCAGTTCGACGCCAGCGCCGAGCAATTCCGCCCCGGCGGGCAGCACATCCTTCCGCCAGTGCCTCGAGAAGCACGGAATCAAACCCCCGGCAGGCCGCCCGGCAGGCGGCACCCGCCCCACCCCGCCCGCCGGAGCCGCCTCGAGCGCTTTCCGCAAGGCCGTTCAGGCGTGCGGCGGCTTCGGCGGCGGCGGGTTCGGCGGTGGCGGCTTCGGCGGCGGCTGACCCAGGACGAACTGACTCAGGAGAGGGATCGAAATGTTCATTACCTACTTGCTTCGAGAACTGCGCCGGCGAATGCGGCAGGCGATCTTGGTCGCCGCGGGCCTCGCACTGGGCGTCGGCCTGGTGATAACGGTGATTGCCGCGTCGACCGGAGTGTCCAACAGCCAGGGAACCGTCCTGCACTCGCTCTACGGCCTAGGAACCGACGTCACGGTGACTCAGCCTCCTGCCGCCGGATCTGGCCGACCGCCCGGGTTCCAGTTCGGCGGCGGTTCCACCGGCAAGGCCGGCACTAGCTTCAGCAGGAACATTCTCCTCGGAGGGGGACTAGGCGCGCTGAAGTCCTCCGAAGTGAGCACGATTTCCGGGCTGAAGAACGTATCGGCCAGCTCCGGCGTGCTATCGCTGACGGACGCCTCATTGTCCGGCACCATTCCCTCCGGATCCCAGGGCACGCCGAGCGGCGGCGGAGCTGGCGGTCACATCAACGCCAGCACGTTCACGGTGAGCGGGATTGACCCAGCTGCCGACTCACTGGGCCCGCTGAGCGCGGCGACGATGACAGCGGGTCACGGCATCACCACCGCGGAGGCAAACTCTAACGTGGCAGTGGTCGACTCCAACTACGCCACGGCGCAGAACCTCAAGGTTGGGTCGAAGATCACCGTCGCCGGGAAAGCCTTCACCGTCGTCGGCATTGCCCGCGCCGCGCAGTCGACCACCTCGGCGGACGTCTACATCCCGCTGGCCCGCGCTCAGTCCCTGGCTGGCATGCCGAACGAGGTCAACACCATCTACGTGTCGGCAAGCAGCTCGGCTGACATCAGCACCGTCTCCAAGGAAATCGGGGCCGCCCTGCCCAAAGCGACAGTGACCACATCCAGCAATCTGGCCAGCCAGGTCACCGGATCGCTGTCCAGCGCCTCCAGCCTGGCCAACACGCTCGGCAAGTGGCTGGCGGTGGCCGTCCTGGCCGCGGCGTTCGGGATCGCGAGCATCCTGACGATCGCTGCTGTGTCCCGCCGGGTGCGCGAGTTCGGCACGCTTAAGGCGATGGGCTGGCGAAGCCGCCGAATCATCCGTCAGATCATGGGCGAGGCTCTGGTCATCGGCATCGTCGGCGGCATCGCAGGGGTCGCACTTGGCTACGGCGGCGCGGCGCTGGTCCAGTCACTGGCACCGCCGCTGACCGCCGCTACCGGCACGGCCGCGGCGAGCGCGCGCGGGTGCCCAGGCCGGTCCAGGCGGCGGGGGCGGCCTCGCCCGCGCAGCCTCATCCGCCAGCCACACCGTGTCTGTTCACCTCACAGCTCCGGTCACCATCGGCGCGATCGGCCTCGCCGTCGCGCTCGCCATCCTTGGCGGCCTGATCGCCGGCTCACTCGGCGGCTGGCGGGCCGTCCGGCTCCGTCCCGCGGCAGCGCTAGCCCGCGTCGAGTAACCAACAGAAAGGGAAGTGCCATGTACAAGCTCACCGCTGTTACCAAGGACTACCCGAAAGGCCGGGGCACTGTGCACGCGCTGCAGGGCGTCGACCTGGTCATCGAAGACGGCGACTGGCTCGCCATCCAGGGTCCGACCGGCCACGGCAAGAGCACGCTGCTGCAGATTCTCGGCGCGCTGGACCGGCCCACCTCCGGCACCGTCGAGTTCCGGGGCCAGGATCTGGCGCGACTGCGGGAGAGCCAGCTCACCGGAGTGCGGGCAGCCTCGATCGGATTCATCTTCCAGACCTTCAACCTGATACCAACGCTGTCCGCTCAGGAGAATGTCGAGGCGGCCCTGGTCCCGCTCGGCGTCACCGATGCCGAGCGACGGCAGCGCGCCGCGCAGGCCCTGGCTGATGTCAGCCTGGCCGACCGGGCTCGTCACCTGCCGTCGGAGTTGTCGGGCGGGCAGCAGCAGCGGGTGGCGATTGCCCGCGCGCTGGTGAAGACGCCGGCCGTGCTGCTGGCCGACGAGCCCACCGGCAACCTGGACGAAGGTACCCGCGACGAGATCATCACGCTGCTCGAGTCCCTATGGAAGGAACTGGGACTCACGCTGATCATCGTTACCCACGACACCTCAGTAGCACGCCGGGCGCAGCAGACCGGCATCATGAAAGAGGGCCGGCTTACCTTCCAACCGGCGCTGGTCAGCAGCTATGTCTCGGATGAGGAGGACGGGCCGGGCTCGGTCCCGGGCGGCTCGGCGCGCAGGCTGCGCTCGCGCTGGTGATAGCCGGCGGTCATGCCGCCGTCGACAAGCAGCGTCGTCCCGGTTATGAAGTCCGCCTCGTCGCTAGCGTAGAAAACCGCCGCGGCGGCAACGTCGCGAGGCTGGCCGATCCGGCCGATCGGCGGGATCGGCCAGTCGCCGCTCTCGGGGCGGTCCTCCTCCCCGGGCGGGGCCATGTGCCGCATCCCGGGCCAGATGTCCCCCGGGCACAGGACGTTCGAGCGCACGCCGTCCGGGCCCGCGTCCAGCGCGAGCATCTTCCCCAGCATCACCACTGCCGCCTTCGACACCGAGTACAGCCCGATGGACTGCTCGCCCCAGATGCCTGCGTCCGAGCCGATGTGGATCATGGACCCGCGGGAGCGGGCGAGGTGCGGGTAGGCGGCCCGCGCGTACAGGAAGTAGCCCCGCACGTTCACGTCCATCACTCGGTCGAAGTCCGCCAGGGGCGTGTCGAGCAGGCTGGCCTCAGTCCCTATCCCGGCGTTGTTGACCAGCACGTCAAGGGCCCCGAGCTGGCCGATGGCCAGGTCCACCGAGCGGGCCACCGCAACCGGATCGCCCGCGTCAGCGGCCAGGAACCAGCACTGTCCGGTTGTACGGAGCGCCTCCTCCGCGCGCTCGCCCAGCTCTGGGTTCCGCCCGGTCACTACCACCGTCGCGCCTTCGCGCAGGAATCTGTCGGCGATCGCGAATCCGATGCCCGTCGTGCCCCCGGTGACCAGCGCGCGCTTGCCTTGCAGCCGTCCCATGCCACCGTAGTGTGCCGGACGGCTCAGGCGCTGTGGGCGGCGGCCATGAGTTCTGCCAGATCATCCGGGGCCAGGAAGGCTCCGGGCACTGGCGGTCCCCAGCTGTACAGGGCCCGGATGTCGTTCCAGACCTCGGGCTTCCAGAGCTGGTCGTCGACGATGCAGTCCATATCGGCGTAGTACTCACTGAAGTTGCCTGCCGGGTCTTTGAGATACCAGAAGAAGTTAGAGCCGATATGGTGCCGGCGTAGTCCCCACACGTGCCGGGCCGGATCCTGGTTCAGCAACTTGGTAGCGCCGCGGCCGATCTCGTCGACGTCCTCGACTTGCCACGAGGTGTGATGAAGGAACGGGACCGGCGCCGCCTGGACGAGCAGGTTGTGGTGATCGGTCGAGCATCGCAGGAACGAAGCCGCATCGGCGATGGAGTCGCTGACCTTGAACCCGACAGCCTGGATGAAGAACCTCTCGCTGGCCTCGAGGTCGGTGGAGCCCAGCACGACGTGGCCGAGTTTGCGCGGGCGGACAGGATTCTCGCGCCCGATGGGCTCGGCCCGCGCTGTCTGCCGGTCGGTCCGGCCTGGCGCGTTCTGGGCGGCGGCTGGAGCCACCGGGATGGCGTCGACGGCGTCGGCGATGGTGATAACGACCCGCACTCCGGTTCCCGGGTCGACGGCGGCAACGACATCCGGGGTCTGCTCGAAGCTAGCGCCGACCGCGTTGAGACGCGCGGCGGCCGAGTCGAGATCGTCGGGATCGGCGACGCCGATGCCCAGCTCGACGAGCCGCCGCCGCGGTGAGTGGACGAGGCGCAGCTGCTCGCCGCCGTCGACGGTAGCGAATCGGTTGTCATCCAGCCGGCTCAGGCCGAAGTCTTCGTAGTAAGTGGCTGTCTCGGCGACGTTCGGGACGCCGATGCAGACGGACGTGAGGCGGTGCATGGCCATGATGATTGCCTTTGCGGGTGTCTATGCGGGTGCGGCGATAAGGCGGTTGGCCATTGTGCCGACGCCTTCGATATAGCTGGTCAGAATCTGGCCTGGGCGAAGGAACTGGGCCGGCTGGCGGGTTGCGCCGATGCCGGCCGGGGTGCCGGTGAAGATCAGGTCGCCGGGCAGCAGGGGCAGCACCGCCGACAGTCGGGCGATGAGTTCGGGCACGCCGAAGATCAGCTGCGAGGTGCGGCTCTTCTGGACCTCCTGGCCATCGACGCTACAGCCAAGCTCGAGGTCGTCCGGGTCGCCGAGCTCGTCGGGTGTCACAAGCCACGGGCCGGTGGGGCCGAAGCCGGGGAACGACTTGCCGAGCGAGAACTGCCCGCCGCCGGCAAACTGAACGATCCGCTCGGACAGGTCCTGGCCGACCGTGACGCCGGCCACGTGGTCCCACGCGCTGGCCTGGCTCACCTGGTAGGCGCGGACTCCGATCACGACGACAAGCTCGACCTCCCAGTCCACGACCTCGCTGGGCAGCACGACGTAGGCGAACGGGGCCGTGATGCAGGTCGGGAACTTCGTAAATGTCGCCGGGCTGGCCGGCACGTCCAGCCCTGTCTCCGCGGCATGATCGCGGTAGTTCATGCCGATCGCGAACACCTGTGCCGGTCCTGGTGCCGGCGGCCCGAGCTCGTCGTTGTCGATGGGCGTGGCAGCTCCCGGTGGCGCATGGTCGGCCCATTCGCGGAAGGTCGTCCACTGACTGTAGATGGCCTGCGGGTCAGGGCCGAACCGGCCGCCGGAGGCAGTCTGGACGTCGATGCCGCCTTCCTCGCGGACGAGCGTGAGCCGCCCTGAGACGTTAGCGATCTTCACCTGCGATGGCCCCTTCCGGCTGCGCAATGAGCGGCAATCAGGTGCATTGACTGGGGACTGGGTACGTGAGTACTGTCACGGTAACAGTGTTCCCATCCTGGGAGCAATGTAACCGGAGACGTAACCTAGGGGATACACGCCATGGCGAGAACAGCAGGGCGATCTGGTTGGGCTGTACCGGCGTGCTTGGCGGCCGCGCTAGCGCTGGCCGCGTGTTCGACCTCGGCGACTGCCGGGTCGCCTGGCGCTACCACTGCTTCTAAACCGCCGCTGCTGATCGGCGCGTCGATGTCGCTGTCGGGGGACTTTGCCACCCTGGCCGGCCCGGCCCTGAAGGGTTACGAGTTGTGGGCCGCAACCGTCAACGCCAAGGGCGGCCTGCTCGGTCGGAAGGTCAGCCTCAAGATCGTCGATGATGCGTCGAACCCGACGCAGGTCGTCACCAACTACGAGAACCTGATTACCGCCGATCACGTCAATCTGGTATTCGGCCCGTTCTCCAGCCTGCTGACCATCCCGGCCGCCACCATCGCGAAGCGATTCGGGTACGCGTTCATCGAGCCTTCCGGTGGCGCTCCACAGGTCTTCAGCCTCAAGCAGAACAATCTGTTCTTTGCCCAGCCGGCCCGATCATCAGCGCGGGTAACGCATTCGCGGACTACATTCTCTCGCTGCCGAAGGCCCAGCGCCCGAAGACGGCCGCGTATCCGTCCGCCGATGACCCGTTCACCCTGGCGATCGTCGAGGTGATCCGCGCGCGCCTGCAGGCAGCCGGCATCAAGACCGTCTACACAACGACCTATGCAGCCGAAACCGTCGACCTGAGCCCTGTCGTGACCAGGCTCGTCGCGGCTAAGCCTGACTTGCTTGTTTCGGGTACCGGCGGCGCCGATGCGGTCGCCGAGGTCAAGGGCATGGTTCAGGCCCACTTCACGCCGAAATTCGTGTTCTTTACCGGCGGCCCGAACGACCCGACATTCCCCGCGCAGGTCGGGCCAGCCAACGTGGAAGGGATCTTCAGCACCGGTGACTGGTTCCCGTCAGCCAAGACCGCCGGCAACGCGGCCTTCGAGCAGGCTTACGTGGCCAAGTACGGCGGCACGGCTGCGCACATCGATCCCGCCGCCGCCGAGGCCTATGCCTGCGGCCAGCTGCTTGAGCTGGTGGCCAAGAAGTACGGCAAGATCGACAACGCGACTATTATCTCCGCCCTGCATCACGGCACCTGGCCGACCGTGGAGGGCAATCTCAGCTGGGACGCTTACGGAGCTCCGCAGGGCTCCGACATCGTCGTGCAGTGGGTCCACGGGCAGCTGCTGCCGGTGTACCCGCCAACCCAGGCTCTGACCAAGCCCATCGCCAAGCCGGCCTGGGCAGGTTGAGTCGTGCACCTGTTCGTGCAGTCCACCATCGTCGGAATCCTGTTCGGTGGCGTTTATGCGCTGATCGCCAGCGGCCAGGCGATCATCTTCGGGGTCACCCGCACCATCAACTTCGCCCAGGCGATTCTGGCAATCCTGTGCTCGTATCTCAGCTTCACGCTGTTCACCGACTTCGGTATCGATCCGTTCCTGTCGATACTCGTGCTCGTTCCCGCCATGTTCTGCTTCGGCTATGCGATCTACGTCCTGTTGCTTCGGCGCCTGACCCGGTCCAGCCCTGAGCTTGGGCTGCTCGTCCTGTACGGGCTGGGCATCGGAATCCAGGGCGTGCTGGACTTCACCTACAAGACCAACAACCGGATCATCACGCCTAGTTACTCAAACAACTCCTGGACCGTCGCCGGCTATCAGATCCCCGAGGTGCGGTTCTTCGGCTTCCTCCTTGCGGTGGCAGTACTGGGTGGGCTGCAGGTGATCCGTCAGCGCACCAAGCTCGGCCGGGCGCTACGGGCTACCACCCAGAATCCGGTCGCGGCCCGGCTGCTGGGCGTGGACGTGGAACGGGTCTCCGCGATGGGGATGGGCCTGGGCGTGGCCGCGGCCGGAGTGGCGGGAGCGGTGTTCGGCATGATCATCCCGTTCAACGGCAACAGCCAGTACGACTTGCTGTCCAAGTTGCTCTCCATCGCCGTGCTCGGCGGGTTGCTGAGCATGCCGGGAACGATCGTGGCGGCAGTCATCCTCGGCGTCGTCGAATCTGTCGTCGCCGCCATGATCTCGCCGGACTGGTCAGCCTTCGCGTTCCTGGTTGTCCTGTTCGCGGTCCTGATAGTCAGACCGCAGGGGTTGTTCGGGCGCCGGCTGCGGGGGGCGCTGTGACGCGCCTGGGCGTGATGACGCGGCTCAGCTCGGTGACGCGGCTCGGCTCAGAATCCCGGATCCGGCCAGCGGGTGCCGTCCAGGCGCTCGCCTTCGTCGCGGTTCTGGCCGCGCTCCCGTTTATCATCGGCCAGCACTGGGAGGTCAACCTTCTGGTGTTCACGGTGATGTACGCCGGCCTTGCGTGTGCCTGGAACCTGATCGGCGGCTACGCCGGCTACCCGGCCCTCGGCCACGGCGCCTTCTTCGGTGTCGGGGCGTATGCCATGGCCATCGGCAGCAATCATCTTGGCGCGGGCGACGGCTACCGGCCGTTCCTGCTCGTCTTGCCCATTGCGGTCGGCACCGGCCTGGTAGTGCTGCCAGTGGCCCGGCTGCTGTTGCGGACGCGGGCCGCCGCGTTCGCGGTGCTGAGCATCACCCTGATGTTCATGGTGCAGACGCTGGCCTACAACATTCGCAGTCTGACGGGCGGTTCGGCGGGCCTTATCGGACCCATCGCGCCGTTTCCCGCGGCTACCTTCGAACGGCCCTTCTACTACGCCATGTCCATTCTGCTCGCGCTCACCGTGGGGGTGTGCTGGGTCGTGCGGACCAGCAAGCTCGGGCTTGCGCTCAACGCGGTGCGCGACGACGAGGACCGCGCCCGCGGACTCGGCGTACAGACCGAGCTGGTGAAGCTGGTTGCGTTCGCAGTCAGCGCCGGCCTCACCGCCGCCTTCGGGGCGGTCTGGGCCTACTACATCATTTTTCTCTACCCTGGCTTCGCCATCGACCCGCTGCTCGCGCTCGGCGCCATCCTGATGGCGTTCCTCGGCGGGCGGCGCACCTTGTGGGGCCCGGTCGTCGGCGCGGCTCTCCTCGTTCCCGCCCAGCAGTACTTTGCCTACCGCTACGGGGCCAGTCACCTCTACCTCATCGCTTACGCGGCCCTGTTCCTGCTCGTCATCTACCTCCTCCCCGAGGGCATCGTCCCGTCGCTGGCCCGCCGGCTGGGCCGCCGCCGACCTGAGTCTCCTGCTAGCGCAATGCATGATCAGGTCGCGACGGACTCCATCCTCTCGGCCGGGGACCTGGGATGAGCGCGCTGCTCGCGGTGGAGGGACTGACCAAGTCATTCGGCGGCGTCCGGGCCCTTGACGACTGCAGTTTCGAGGTCGCGCAAGGATCGGTGAGCGCCCTCATCGGGCCCAACGGATCTGGCAAGACGACAGCTTTTAACGTGATCACCGGCTATCAGCCCGCAGACGCGGGCAGCCTGGCCTTTCGCGGGCGGACGGTGCGACACCCTGACCCGTGCCGCCTGCAGCGCGTCGGTCTGGCGCGTACCTTCCAGCAGGCACGCGTCTTCCCCGGCCTATCCGTGCTGGAGAACGTCGTGCTGGGTCGCAATCAGCCCTGGACTGGGTTGCTGCGCCGCCGGGTGGCCGGCTCAGACCGGCGGCGCGCCGAAGACCTTCTCGACGAGTTCGGCCTGGCGGCTCATGCCAGCGTCCCTGCTGGCCGCCTGTCCTACGGGCAGCGCCGGCTGCTTGAGTTCGCCAGCGTGCTCATGGCCGAACCCGTTCTCATCCTGCTCGACGAGCCCACGGCTGGCATCAACCCGATCATGGTCCAGGCAATCGAGCAGCACATTCGCCAGCGGAATGCCCAGGGAGTCACGTTCCTCATCGTCGAGCACGAGATGAAGTTCGTGATGCGCCTTTGCGATCCCGTCATCGTGCTGGACCGCGGTCGCCCCATCGCGTGCGCTGCCCCGGAGAAGGTTCAGGACGACGCGCGCGTCCTGGACGCTTACCTAGGAGACTGACAGTGACCGACCCAGGCCTGCAGCTGCGTGGCATCGTCGCTGGCTACGGCCAGGGCGACATCCTGCGCGGTCTCGACCTCGACGTGCCCGCTGGCCAGATCACCTGTCTCATCGGCCCGAACGGCTCGGGCAAGTCGACGGTCCTGCGGGTCATCAGCGGCTTGCTCGCACCCCGGACTGGCCAGGTCAGTCTCGGCGGGAAAGACGTCACCGGGTGGTCGCCCCGGGCCTTGCTCCATCGGGGCCTCGCCCACGTGCCCCAGGAGCGCAGCCTGTTTCCGGCCATGTCGGTATGGGACAACGTCCTCATGGGCGCGTACATCAGGACCGACCACGACGCGGTTGCGCGGCGCGCCGCCGAGATCGCCGAACGGTTCCCGATCGTCGCCCGCCGCCGTCACGAACTGGCCGGCTCCTTGTCTGGCGGCGAGCAGAAGACCGTGGAGATCGCCCGGACCATGATGCTCGACCCGCCCGTTCTCTGCTTCGACGAGCCATCAGCTGGCCTGGAACCGCGGGCGCGCAAGAACATCTTCGGCGTCCTCGCAGAACTCAGCAGCGACGGGCGGACCATCCTGCTCGTCGAGCAGAACGCGCGCTCCGGACTAGCCATCGCCCAGAACGGCGCCATCCTCGACGCCGGAGTCGTCCGCATGGCAGCCCCCGCCGCGGACCTCCTCGATAGCCCCGATGTGGGACGCATCTACCTCGGTGCATCCTGACCCACCGCACAGATAAGGACAAGAATGAACCGCGAGGAACGCAGAGATTTCGTGGCGCGTCACCGCGCCGCGATCTTCGGCTACGGCCGCCGCCAGGACGGCCCCGCCATGACCGTCGTGTACTACGTCGTGGACGGCGACGACATCCTCGTCTCGACGATGGCAGCACGCGCCAAGGCCAAGGCCGTCCAGCGAAATCAGAAGGTCGCACTGTGCGTCCTCGACGAGCAATGGCCGCTCACCTACCTGCAGGTTTACGCCGACGCAAAGGTCGAGACGGACCACGACGCCGTAGTGGAGCTGGGCATGCGCATCGCTGGGGTCATGGCTGGTGAGCCGATGCCCGAGGAGGTGCGTCCGATGGTTGCCGAAGGCATGGTCCGGGAGAACCGGGTTGTACTGCGGCTAACCCCTTACGCAACGTTCGAGACGCCACCGCGCCATGTCTACAGCGCCGACGATCTGAACGAGAACCTGACGCATGAACTCGGAACCAGCCTCCCCTGGTAACCGCGGGCTGCGGTCAGCCTCGCGGGCTCGCGGTCCGAGCCCTGGGCTGCCGAGCAAGCGTCTGCGCCCGCTCCAGCTGCAGCTCAACGCCGTCGAGAAAGCACCCGAGTCCGAATTCGAACTCCTCCGTGGTGGTCCGCGTTGTCAGCTCGTCGGCCAGCTCGACCAAGTGCGGGTACTGCTGGGCTGGCAGCGAGCGGTAGAAGTCCCGCAGCGTCAGGCTCTTGGAGGTGCCAAGCCCTCCGGCGCGGAAATCGTTCATGGGCTCCTGCAGGACCGAGGCCAGTACCTGGTGGGCCAGCGCCGTGTACACGTCGGCTGCCAGACTCGCGTCGAAGCCGCAGGCACGCAGCACGCTGAGGGACAGTTCCCTGCCTCGCAGCGAATTCGGCCCGACGGGCACCGCGGTAGCGAACAACGTGGCGACGTTTGGATGGCGGCCCAGCGCCGCTCGCATGGAATGCGCCAGCCCCTCAAGGACCGCACGCCATCCCAGGTCTTCCACCGGGCCTCGCACCTGGGTCTCAGCCAGCACGGCGTCGGCGACGAGCACCAGCACCTCGTCCTTGCCGGTGACATACCGGTACAGCGTTGTCGTGCCGGTACGCAACTCTGCGGCCAGGTTCCGCATGCTTAGCGCCGCTAGCCCGTCGCGGTCGATCAACTCGAGCGCCGCTGAAACGATGCGACCCAGCGTGATGGGAACGCGGCGGGCCGCTCTGCCCTGTCCTGCCGGGCGGCCCACCAGGCCGGCGAGCCCGGCGCCGTCAGATCCTGCTCGTCAGCAACTGTGTCTTGAATACGCGTTCCTGCCATGGCAACAGTGTACCCGGCAGCCCAGTACCCATTCTTGAGTCGTCAACCACAGAGGAGCCGAGATGCCCCATGCCTTCAGCGGCACTGACGTATGGGATCTGGTCCGCATGCGCGCCGAGCGCAGCGCGGACCAGATTGCGTTCGTCTGGCACCCCTACGACGGCTCACCCCGACAGTGGACATACCGCGAACTAGCCAGAGATGTGGCCGGGCTGGCCGCTGGCTTGCAGCGCCGCGGTATCGGGCCGGGCGACAGGGTGCTGATCCACCTGGAGAACTGCCCCGAGTTCGTCGTCGCCTGGTACGCGTGCGCTGCGATCGGAGCCGTGGCCGTCACGACCAACACCCGCTCCGCCCCGGACGAGATGCGTTACTTCTGCGAGGACAGCCAGCCGTCCTGTGCGATCACCCAGCCCCGGTTCGCCGAGATGGTCGCCACCTGCGCGCCAAACCTCAAATGGGAGGCGGTCCTCGACCACGATCCCGGCGAAGAGGGGCCAGCTTCTCGCCATGCGGACTCGTTCACGTCGCTGGCCGGCGATCCGGACGAGTTCGTGTCACGACCACCCGACCCGAAGGCACCGGTCAGCGTGCAATACACCTCCGGCACAACCTCCCGGCCGAAGGGAGTGCTGTGGACGCACGCGAACGCGCTGTGGGCGGCGCGGGTGAACGCCGTGCACGAGGACCTGCACCCCAGTGACTGTCACCTCGTCTACCTGCCGCTCTTTCACGTGAACGCGCTGGGCTACCAGGTACTCGCCAGCATGTGGGTCGGCGGCCGCTTCGTCATGGTGCCGAAATGGTCGACGAGCCGGTTCTGGGACGTCTCGGTGCAGCACGGCTGCACCTGGGTTTCCCTCATCGGCCTGTCCGCCCGGGCGCTGGCCACGGGCGCAACCGGGGAAATACCGGCCGGCCACAACTACCGGCTGTTCGGCTGCGGTGTCTGCGACATGCCTTTCGACGACGCGTTCGGCGTCAAGACGATCGGCTGGTGGGGCATGACCGAGACCGTGTCGCATCCGATCGTCGGCAACCCGTACACGCCGGACCGGCCGATGTCCATGGGCCGGGCGGCGCCCGAGTACGGCATCGCCGTCGTCCGTGACGATGGCGTCACGCCGGTGGAAGCAGAGGAGACCGGGCACCTTCTCGTCAACGGAACTCGCGGCCTGTCGCTCTTCGCCGAGTACCTCAACCAGCCGACCGCGACCGCGGACAGTTTCGACGACGCAGGCTGGTTCCGCACCGGCGACCGGGTCACGGTCCACGCCGACGGCTATCTATCCTTCGCCGACCGGGACAAGGACATGCTGAAGGTAGGCGCAGAGAACGTCGCGGCGTCCGAGATCGAGCGGGTCATCATGGAAACGGGCCTGGTCGCCGAGGTTGCCGTCGTTGGCAGGCCTGATGACAAGCTGGACGAGGTGCCAGTGGCCTTTGTCGTTCCGCTTTCGCATCGCGACTCCCTCGCGACGGAACTGGAAGCCGCGTGCGTGCAGCGACTGGCAGACTTCAAGGTGCCTCGTGCCGTCTATGGCGTGCGGGACCTCCCGCGCTCCACGCTGAACAAGGTCAACAAGGCCGAACTGCGCAAGGTCGCTCCGGCCGCCGCCGACCGGGCAGCGGCCGAAGCGCTGTGGCTGACCGCCGCAGCCGCCGACCCGTCCGGTGACGCCCATTGACGCCTTCTTGGTGGCCCAGCGTCGTCTCACCCGTGAGACGGTGGTGCAATGACTGAGGTCACGATCCGCGAATTGCGCAACCACGGCGGCGAGGTTATCGACAGAGTTGCCCGCGGAGAGCAGATTACGATCACGCGAGCCGGCAAGCCGGTGGCCGAGCTTCGCCCTGTCACTCGCCAGCCGCTGACAGCCGAAACCTTGCTCGCTCGGTGGCACCAGCTGCCGCCAGTGGACTATCGCACCATGCGGGCGGAACTCGACGCGGCAATAGATCCGGCCCTGTGACAGCCCCAGGCCGCCATCACCGCCAGGGGGTCTGCCATCAACTGCTCCTTTGCACCAGCCTCCGCGGTCAGGGCGCGGCACCGTCAAACAGCTCGCCGAAGCCGCTAGGGGCATGCGGGCCGATCACTAGCTGCTCAAGCACGCCCAGCCCGGCCTGACTGCCCCAGGTTGCGCGGACTACCTGCTGGACGTGGATGCAGGTGGGGTCGAGCGTGTCGAGTTCCTCGACCCGGTGCTGCTCGCCGGCCACGGCGAGTTCATCATGCCAGCGGCCATGCCCCCACGTCGGGTGCATATAACCGGCCCCGCGCATCCGGAACGTCAGCAGCGGCTCGAGCTCAACCGTCTCACGCTGCCCGGCCCGGCCGAAGGCGAGCGCAGCGCCCTGGCTACGGCGCAGCCCGGGCGCCCAGTGCACCTGATGTCGTGCATCCTCGATGGGCTCGGCCTCCGTGCCCGGCCCGTAGACGGCGTCGTCCTTTCCGATCACCGGGAGAATCGCGGCAGTCTTGGCCCAGGCCTTCCCCGCGGCGTCCTCGAAGGTCATGAAGTGCACGCACTCGCCGGCGAAGTTCAGCGGTGCCCAGAGAAAGAAGATCTGCGGCATCGAGCGCGACGGCGCCGCAGGGGCGGGCTGCCCGACCGGCCGGATACCCCAGGACCGGTCCTTGGTGCCGTAGACAGGGCCGGAGTCCAGGATGATGGGCGTCCCCGGCAGGCCTATCGAACCTGACCACTCGCCGAGCTGAGCGAGCCGGGTGACGTCCATGACCGGCCTGGTACCGTCCAGCAGCGTCTGCCTCGGCTCGCTGAACGCGGCAGTCCGGGCCCGGAACGTCAGGTCGGCAGTAATGCCGAGGTTGGCTGCGTCGACCCGGACCCGGTTAACCCGCAGCGGCTCGGTGATCTCCACGCTGATCGGCCCGACCCGGGTCTGGGTCGGGTCGAGCGGGAGCCGGCCGGAGGCGAACACCGATCGCTGCCAGCCATCGTGCACGACACCGAACGCCGCGTCGATGATGCCGCGGTTGGGGTAGATCCCGAGCGCGACCGCGAAGTAGTAGTCCTCGGTATAGCCGTTGAACCAGAACCGGTCGTAGTAGTCGGGATGGCCGCCGCCAGCGTGCGCGATCGGCAGCGCCGTCTGGTGCACGGGGTAGTCGTCGAACGGTGTGAGCACCCTGGTCTCCTCAGGTCTGGCCCACCCGGCTGGCCGACTCCTATTACAGACAATGTCCGTCTGATAAGGGACCATAGGATCGGATCCAGTTCGGGTCAAGGTCTTGCCTCGCGCCGAGCCCGATCCTATGGTGGTCAATATCAGACGAACTCCGTCTGAAAGACCGGTGACCATCCGCGGTTTCACCGGCTGCGAGCCGCCATGAGAGAACCATGGACCACACGTACGAGTTGCTGTTCATCGCGGGCCAGTGGCAGAAGCCGGTGACCGCCCGGCGCATCGAGGTGACGTCGGCCAGCACCGAGGAGAGCCTGGGCAGCGTGCCGGAAGCTGCGGAGGGGGACATCGACCTCGCGGTGGCGGCCGCCCGGGTGGCGTTCGCCGACCCGGGCGGCTGGGCGAGCTGGGACGCGGCACGGCGCGCGGCAGCGCTGGACCGGTTCGCCGCCGCCCTGGAAAAGCGCGGTGAGCAGTTCGCGCAGCTAGTGAGCAGCCAGAACGGGATGCCGATCAGCATCGGCCGGGTCAGCGAGGCGCTCTCCGGGCAGTTGCTGCTGCGCTATTACGCCGCCATCGCTCAGCAGTCACCAGTCGAGGAAATGCGCCCGTCACTCGTCGGCGGCACCACTGTGGTGCGGCGCGAGCCGGCCGGGGTTGTCGCCGCGATCGTGCCGTGGAACTTCCCCCAGTCCCTCACGTTCTTCAAGCTCGCGCCCGCGCTCGCGGCCGGCTGCACGGTGGTACTCAAGCCCGCGCCGGAGACAGTCCTGGACGCCTTCCTGCTTGCCGAGGCCGCCGCCGAGGCCGACCTGCCGCCTGGGGTGCTCAACATCGTGCCAGCCGGCCGCGAGGTCGGCGCGTACCTGGTCCGGCACCCTGGCGTGGACAAGGTCGCGTTCACCGGCTCGACCTCGGCCGGACGCGCGGTCGCCGCGGAGTGCGCGCGCCTGCTGCGGCCGGTGACGCTCGAACTCGGCGGCAAGTCCGCGGCAATCGTCCTTGACGACGCCGACCTCACCGGGCAGCTCGACAAGTTCTTCGCCGCCACGCTGCTCAACAACGGGCAGACCTGCTATCTCGGCACCCGGGTGCTGGTGCCGCACAGCCGGTACCACCAGGTGGTCGACGTGCTGACCGGGCTCGCATCCTCGCTGCGGGTCGGAGACCCGCTCGACGACAGCACCCAGATCGGCCCGCTGGTGTCCAGCCGGCAGCGCGACCGGGTGGAGGGCTACATCGCCAAGGGCCTGGCCGAGGGCGCGCGGCTCACCACCGGCGGCGGACGGCCAGCCGACCAGGAGCGCGGCTGGTTCGTGCAGCCGACCATCTTCGCCGACGTGGACAACTCCGCGACGATCGCCCGCGAGGAAATCTTCGGTCCGGTGCTGTCGGTGATCGGCTACGACGACGTCGACCAGGCCGTGGCCATCGCCAACGACTCCGACTACGGACTCGGCGGCAGCGTGTGGACCGCGGATCCCGAGCGCGGCCTGGACGTCGCCCGCCGGGTCCAGACCGGCAGCATCGGCGTCAACGGCTACGCGCTCGATCCGGGCTCACCGTTCGGCGGTGTCAAGGCCAGCGGCATGGGCCGCGAGCTCGGCCCCGAGGGCCTGGCGGCCTTCCAGCAGCTCAAGTCGATCTACCTGCCCTGACCGGCAGCACGAGGAGGCTTGCATGCACCTGGGAAAGGTCGCCGCTGAGCACCCCGGCAAGCCGGCGGTGATCATGGCCGGCTCAGGCCAGCGGATTACCTTCGCCGAGCTTGACGCTGAGGCCAACCGGCTCGCCCATGTGCTGTTCGACGCCGGGCTGCGGCCTGGCGACCACATCGCGTTCATGCTGGAGAACCGGTGGGAGTTCCTCGCGATCGCGTGGGCGGCGCAGCGGTCCGGGCTGTACTACACGCCGGTTAGTTCCCGGCTGCTGGCCGACGAGATCGCCTACATCGTCGGGGACTGCGGGGCCCGAGTATTCATAGCCTCCAAAGCGACGGCCGACGGCGAGGTCAACCTGGCCGCCGTTACCCCTAATGTTCAGCTGCGGCTGATGCTGGACGCCGTCGCCGACGGCTTCACCTCCTATGAGGAGGTCACGTCCGGCGCCATCGCCACCGCCCTGCCACGCGAGGTGGAAGGCGCGGACATGCTGTATTCGTCGGGAACCACTGGCCGTCCCAAGGGGGTTGAACGGGCGCTGCCGCTGAGTCCGATGGGTACCCCGGACTCCCTCTACCAGCTGATCAGCGTGCTGTTCCCGCCGACGGCCGACTCGGTCTACCTGTCCCCCGGGCCGCTGTATCACGCCGCGCCGCTGCGCTACTGCCTCACCATGCAGCGGTTCGCCGCGACCGTCGTGGTGATGGAGAAGTTCGACCCGCAGCAGGCGCTGGCTGCCATCGAGAGGTACGAGGTGACCCACAGCCAGTGGGTGCCGACGATGTTCATCCGGATGCTGAAACTCCCGGCCGACATCCGCGCCAGGTGTGACCTGTCCAGCCTGCAGTACGCGGTGCATGCCGCGGCGCCGTGCCCGGTCCCGGTCAAGGAGCAGATGATCGAGTGGTGGGGGCCGGTGCTGCACGAGTACTACTCCGGCACCGAGGCCATTTGCTTCACCTACGTCAATTCGGCGGACTGGCTGACGCATAAGGGCACCGTTGGCCGGTCACTGGTCGGCGAGCCGCACGTTTGTGATGGGAACGGGGACGAACTACCGGCCGGTCGAGTCGGCACGCTTTACTTTTCCGGCGGGCCCCCCTTCTCCTACCATGGCGATCCGGCCAAGACCGCTGCCTCCCGCGATCCGCAGGGGCGCGGCTGGGCCACCCTCGGTGATGTCGGTTACCTGGACGAGGACGGGTTCCTCTACCTCACCGACCGGGTCTCGCACATGATCATCAGCGGTGGCGTGAACATCTATCCGCAGGAGGCCGAGAACCTGCTGGCCGTGCACCCGAAAGTCGCCGACGTGGCCGTCATCGGCGTACCGGATCCGGATATGGGCGAGCAGGTCAAGGCCATCGTGCAGCCAGTCGCGATGGCGGACGCCGGGCCGGAACTGGCTGCCGAGCTCATCGCCTTCTGCCGTGACCAGCTGGCGCACTACAAATGCCCGCGGTCTGTCGACTTCCGCGATGAGCTGCCCCGCCTCCCCACCGGCAAGTTGCTCAAGCGAATGCTGCGCGACGAGTACGCCAGCACCGGCACCCAGAACGAGCAGGAGGTCCCCCGATGACCCGCACCGTGACCGAAGCCGGCTTGTCTTTCACCGATCCGGCCGCGTACGCCGACGAAGAACGGCTGCATGAGGCCCTCGCGCTGTTGCGCCGCGAGGATCCGGTGCACTGGGTCGAGGCGCCCGGGTACGAACCGTTCTGGGCCGTCACCCGGCACGCCGACATCATGGACATCGAGCGGGACAACGCCCTGTTCCTGAACGCGCCCAGGCCGCTGCTGGCGACGGCCGTGATGGATGCGCAGATGAAGCAGCAGGAAGCCGACGGCATGGCGCTGCGCACCCTGATCCACATGGACGACCCGCAGCACAAGGTCGTGCGGGCGATCGGCGCCGGCTGGTTCCGGCCCAGGGCGATGCGGGCGCTAGAGGAGCGAGTGGCCGAGCTTGCCCGCCAGTACGTGGACCGGATGGCGGACTTCGGCGGCGAGTGCGATTTCGTCACCCAGGTTGCCGTGCACTACCCGCTGTACGTCATCCTCTCGCTGCTCGGGCTGCCCGAATCGGACTTTCCGCGACTGCTCAAGCTCACCCAGGAGATGTTCGGCGGCGGCGACGAGGAACTGCGCCGCGGCGAGACACCTGAGGAACTGCTGCAGACCCTGCTCGACTTCTTCGCCTACTTCCAGGCCCTCACTGCTGCGCGCCGGGCCACGCCGACTGACGACCTCGCCTCGGAGATCGCCAACGCCCGCGTCGACGGCGAGTACCTGAACGACTTCGACACCGCGTCCTACTACGTCATCATCGCTACCGCGGGCCACGACACCACCAGCTCCACCATCGCCGGGGGCCTGCATGCCCTGATCGAGCACCCGGCCGAGCTGGCCCGCCTGCGTGACGACGCCGCGCTGCTCCCCACCGCGGCCGACGAGATGATCCGCTGGGTCACCCCGGTCAAGGAGTTCATGCGGACCGCCGCCGCCGACACCGAAGTCGGCGGAGTGCCGGTCAAGCAAGGGCAATCTGTGCTGCTGTCCTATCCCTCGGCTAACCGGGACGAGGACGTCTTCGACGACCCCTTCCGCTTCGACGTCGGCCGCGACCCGAACAGGCACCTCGCGTTCGGCTTCGGCGTGCATCTCTGCCTGGGCGCGGCCCTCGCCCGGATGGAGACCCGCGCGTTCTTCGCCGAGCTGCTGCCACGGCTGGAGTCCATCGAGCTGGCTGGCCGGCCGGAGTGGACGGCCACCACCTTCGTCGGCGGCCTGAAGCACCTGCCCATCCGCTACACCCTGAAGGGATGACCCGGCCGGCGTGACAGACTCGGGGCCGTGGGCACAGATACGGCCGTGGGATCGGAGGCGGCCGTGGGATCAGACGCGAAGGGGCAGGCGGGGCGAGGACGCCCGGCCGACCCCGATATCGAACGGCGGGTCATCGCCGCCGCGCTGAGCGTCTACGGTGAGGTCGGCTGGGCTGGTTTCACCCTGGACCGGGTCGCCCGCCGCGCGCCGGTCGGCAAGGCAGCCCTGTACCGCCGCTGGCCCACGAAGGAAGACCTCCTGCTGGCCGCCCTGGAGCACCTCGCAGAGCCACCGGCCGAAGACGCCGACCCCAAGGACTTGCGCCGCTGTCTTGTTGTCATGGCCGAGCAGGTCATCGACATGTTCGTCGGTCCCAAGGCCCTGGTCCTGCCGCGGGTACTGATCGAGGCGTCGCAGTACCCCGCGCATTTCGACGAGATGGTCCAGAACATCGTGCGAGCCCGCTTCGGCGGCGCGCGGATCATCATCCAGGGTGCCATCGACCGCGGTGAACTCCCCGCCGGAACGCCGCCCGACCTGATCATCGACGCCATCATGGGCCGGGTGATCAGCCTTATCGTGCTGACCCCGGGGGGACAGCGAGCCGCCATCAACGCCGGGCGCGAGCATTACGCCGCGTCGATCGCTGACTTCGTCCTGCAGGCCGTCACCCGCTTCGCCGCGGAACCTCGCTCCTGACCGCACCGAGCCCGTGGCGTGCGGCGTGCCGGCCGGCCAGCCGGCCGAAGAAGGAGCCTTCGCCAAGCTGTGTGCCGCTGCTGTAGCCCTTGCCATCCTGGGCAATGTTGGACGCGCACGCACCCGCCGCGTAGAGCCCGTTGATGACGGACCCGTCAGGCCGCTGTACCTGCCCGTCGAGCGTGCACCGCAGGCCGCCCAGGGTGAAGCCCGCATACATGGCCTTGCCGAGCGTCAGGTCGAACGCGGCCCACGGACCCTGATCCTGGGGCTCAAGCCAGTCCGGATGCTTGCCGAACTCCGGATCCTCGCCTCGCGCGGCGGCGGCGTTGTACGCGGCCAGCGTCGCGACAAGATTGCCCGCGGATATGCCCAGCGCCGCCTCCATCTCTTCGACCGTCTCCCAGCCGTCGATGAACGGGACCAGCGGCAGCTCCGGGCTGGCCACGTGGGCACTGTCGACGATCAGGAAAGCGGCGCTGCCGGCCTGCTCCAGCACGAAGGCTGACGTGCGGGAGTGGTAACTGTCCTCGGCGACGAACCGCCTGCCGTCGCGGTTGACGATGATCCCGGTCACCAGCGTGGCTGGCGGATAGAACGGCGCGGTGATGAAAGCCTGGTCCATGTGGCGGGCCTCGGCCCCGGCCGACACGCCCATCCGGATGCCCAGCCCGTCGTCATAGCTGCTGCCCAGCACGAACGGCTTGGCGGCTAGCTGCGGGACATGTTCGGCGACCATCCCGGCGTTCATCACGAACCCGCCCGCCGCCAGGATGACACTGGCTGCCCGGACCGCACCCGTTCCCTCCAGCGAACGCCATCGCACGCCGGCGACCCGCTCGCCCTCGGTGATCAGCTCAGTTGCTGCCGTCTCATATCGGACCTGCACGCCGAGCTCGGCGGCGCGCTGCACGAGCAGGTCGATGACCAGCTTGGCGCCCTGGGTGTCGCCGGGCACGGGCACCTTATGGCCGCGCGGGGCCGGCACCGCCAGGTCACGGAACGGCCATACCTTCTCGTTACCCGTGTACATCAGGCCCTGGGTCTGCGGCTGGATGACAGCCTTCTCCGGATAGTAACTGCGCTCGAACTCAAACCCCAGGCTCTCCAGCCAGTCGCAATGGGCGGCGCTGCCGTCGGCGTAGGCACGGATCTTGTCCGGTTCCGGATCCGGGGTCACTGCCATCAGGTAGGCATACATCTCGTCTGCGCTGTCCGCGTGACCGGTCGCGCGCTGCACTACCGTGCCGCCGCCAAGATAGAAATGGCCACCCGCCAGGGCGCTGGTGCCTCCGGCGACGGCGGCCCGCTCCAGCATCAGGACCGACGCGCCGGTCGCTGCCGCCTCCACGGCGGCGCAGCCGCCTGCTATCCCGAAGCCGACAACGGCGACATCGACAGCGACATCGTGAGGGGCAGCGGGCTCGCCGCTCTCCGGCTCACTGTCGGGCGGGGCTATCTTCCCGTTCATGCGGCTCCGGATCAGTCACGCCGGCCAAGGCCCACGAAGGGGCGGCTCCATCACTGCCGAAAGTACCTTAACCACCGTCAGTGCGCCCGGGCCCACGAGGCGCTTACCGGCTGTCAGGACTGGCGCCGCGCCGCCAGCTTCGACAATTGCCGGGAGGACATTGGGAGCGCATCGCTGACTGACCCTTCGGCCCGCATCCCCGCGAACTGGATGTCAAGGAACCGCTGCCAGGCGCCAGGAGCCACCTCTGCGACAGCCTGCACGAGCCCGCGCATGGCCCAGATCAGCGCGATGACGTCGCCAGGGGTGATAGCCGGGTTGATGATGCCGGCCGCCGTGGCGCGCGCGGTGAGCTCGTCGATCGCCGCTCGTATCTGGCGTCCGGCGGCTGCGTCGGCCGGGCGCTGGAGGAGCAGGTTCGCATACCGCGCGTGGTCAGCGAATGACTGGCCGACAGCGCGCAGCAGCTCTTCCAGCCCGGCCCCGCCGGGGCACGCCAAGGCGACTTTGGTGGACTGCAGGAGTTGCTCCAGCGCCAGCTGAAGCAGTTCATCGATCAGGGCGTCCTTGCTAGCGAACCGCCGGTACACAGTGCCCACGCCGACGCCTGCGCGCGCGGCGATCTCCTCCATGCAGGCGTCGGCGCCGGACTCGCCGAGGACCTGGCGGGCGGCCTCGATGATGCGGTGATAGTTCCGCACCGCGTCTCGGCGTACTGCTGGCGGCTTAATCACTGGTCACTCGCTCTGGTCGCCGAGGACCGTTCCGCCGGCGACGATGGCCAGCTCCGCGTGCTCCAGCTCCCCGGCTGTCCGTCGCAGGCCGCGCGGCGACGGGATCAGCAGGCCGGCGAGCGCGGCCAGCACTAGCCCGGCAGCCATGGCCGCGAACCCGGTCGTGTAGCCGGACTCCT
Source organism: uncultured Actinomycetota bacterium (assembly GCA_963834665.1). Taxonomy (GTDB): domain Bacteria; phylum Actinomycetota; class Actinomycetes; order Streptosporangiales; family Streptosporangiaceae; genus JAJYUU01. Next base: position 79,793 of record CAWICK010000011.1, on the reverse strand, counting down.
TCGGCAGCCCGGACGGCCCGAGCTGCGAGGTGACGATACTGGCCATCACCGCTGCGCCGATGCTGCCGCCGATCGTCCGGATGTTGGCGTTCATGCCGCTGGCGACGCCGGTCTGCGAGGGCGGGACCGCCGCCACAATCAGCGCGGACATCGCCGAGAAGGCGAGCCCGAACCCGACACCCATGATGGCGTTCGACAGGTAGATCTCCCACTGCTGGCCGTGCGCGAAGGCGAGGATCGCCATTGCCACGGACCCGACCAGGCACCCGGCAATCACGAGCACCTTGCCACCAAGCTTGCGAGCGAGCCGCCCCGCAAACATGCCAACCGTGAACATGGTGATCGCCGAGGGCAGCAGCATGAGCCCGGAGCGGGTAATGCTGGCGCCGAACCCGTACCCGGCCGCGGAGGGCGTCTGCACGAACTCAGGCAGGAAGGCGAACGTCGCGTACATTCCCACGCCGATCAGGAGCGCCACGAGATTGTTCGTCCACACGGCCGTCCGGCGCATCATCTTCATATCGATGAGCGGCGTGGCCGCGCGCAGCTCGGTGGTCACCCAGGCCGCCGCCAGTACCACCGCGCCCGCCAGCAGGCCGATCACCCGGCCGGATCCCCAGCCCCAGGCTGGTGCTTCGCTCAGCGCGACAAGCAACGCGACCAGCCACGCGGACAGGAGTACCGCGGGCAGCCAGCTAATGCGCCCGGGGGTACGCACCGGCGACTCAGGAACGAACAGTACCGCCGAGACCGCGGCGACGATCGTCAGGATCATCGGCAGCCAGAACAGCCAGTGGTAGTCCAGCAGGTCCACGATCGGGCCGGCCAGGACGATGCCGAGGCCTGCCCCGACAGCGGTCAGAGCCGCGATTGCCCCCACCGCGCCGGCCACGTTGGCGGCCGGGAACTCATCCCGGATGATCCCGAACGCGACCGGCACCATCCCGCCCCCGATCCCCTGGATCACGCGCGCCACGATCAGCACGCCGATCGATGGCGCCACGGCCGCTAGCAGCGAGCCCACCGCGAGCGCGACGAGGGTGGCGACGAAAACCCGCTCCTTGCCGACCATGTCGCCGACCCGCCCCAGGATCGGCGTCATCACCGACGCCGAGAGCAGGTAGGCCGTCAGGACCCAGGTAACGGCGGCCTGCGTCGTATGCAGCTCGTGCTGAACCGTCGTCAGCACCGGGATCACCAGTGACTGGAGCAGCGCGAACGCCGCGACGCCAAGAGACAACACCGCGAACGTCACCCGATGATTCGCGCGCCGGCTACCCACCGCCATCAAGGTCCTCCCCTGGAAACGGAATGATGCTTCCGATAGGGAACCTAGCAAACCGGAATACAGATTCCGGCTCCGGGCTGCCTCTTTACGCCGTCGCGTTACGGCACTACAGGCGCCGCCGCCGGATGGCTCGGCGAACCAGCCCAGAGCGCGGCGTCACGACGCAGCCGCGTCGAGCTTGGCTATCTCCTTGGCTCGCTCATCGGCGTAACGCCGGTATTCACCAATGATCTGGGTGAACACGTTCCGGTCGTATTGCGTCGTTGCCGAGGCAAGACTAGCCTCCGCCGTTGCGATCCTCGCGGCTATCTCTTCCAACGTCAGGGTGCTCACACCCGGAGCTTACGGCCCGCAGGCCGCCATCGGCTTGGTCAGGTAGTGGCAGGCGTCGGCGTTCGCTCTCAAAACGCCACTTTGGGAGCCGGTTTCGTCCCCCGGAGCAGGGCTAGCCGTGAATTGCCTCGAAGGCCCGGCCGGCCATGGTGGCGACTGGCCCGGCGCGGAAGAGCCCGGCCGTGCCATCGCCCCGCGTGGCCGGGAGTGCGAACCAGGCGTAGCGCTGCACGAATGTCTGGCCGTGGAGCATCCTGGCCGCCGCCGTGACGAAGGCAGCCTGCTGACGCGGTGACGGGAAGCTGACCGTGGCCCCGAACCTGATCAGGGCGAATTCGGTAATCCAGATCGGCAGGTGGTAGCGAGCGCGGATGGCCCGCAGGTAAGACTTCAGCTGCCCGACCGCAGCTGCGGTGGCGAAGTCGCCGCCGTACCAGTGCACGGTGATGAAATTGACCCGGTAACCCCGGGTCTTCGCGCCGTGCATGAAGCGGTCAAGCCAGCCGCCGGGCGTGGCCGCGCCCGTCGCCACGGCGGGGCTGCCCAGCTTCATGCCCGTGCCCATCAGCCGAGGCCAAAGCGCCAGCGCCTGCCGCACCGTCAGGTTCGACTGGGAACTGCTGTCAGGCTCGTTGAAGCCCAGGAGGAAGCGACCTTCACGTTTGACCTGGCGCAGGTTCGCCGGCGTGACGCTGCCCGCACCCCAGATCATCGGGACGAACCGCACCCGGTGCGGGCTGGAGATGCCAGCGTGGCCGACCGCCCAGGTGTAATACCAGGATGCGCCCGACTCGGTCAGCGCCTTCCTGACGCCGTTGAAGGCCCACACCGCGACCCCCTTCTCAGCGCCGTGGCCGGCGGCAGCGCCCGGCTTCAGATCCTCAGCCTGCCGCTTGGTCGGCAACGCCCCGGCGGCCCGTGCTCGGATCGCGGTCAGCCCGACCGCCGCCGGCGCCCCAGGCGTCGCATGCGCAGCGGTGTGCGGGTTGCCTGCCGTCCCGGCGACCGCTGCCACGGCGGCCACGCAGCCGACAGCGACCGCACCCACCAGTGTCGATCTCCAGGGCATCAAGCACCTCACCTCGCGTCCTGCAAGCTGGCAGGTCTGGTGCTCGGCTTACCTTTGGTGCGGGACGATCACCACGGGGGAGGCCGAGTGCTGGATGACCTCGCTGCTGACCGAGCCCGTAATCAGCCGGGCAACACCGCCGCCGCTGCGTGCCCCGAGGACAATCAGGTCGCTATCGCGCGAAGCATCAACAAGCTCCTTGACCACGAAGCCACTCACGGCCCGGACCTCGACGGAGGTTGGCCGGGCATCGCCCAGCTGGCTGGCGACCCGTTGCGTCATCTCCTCAGCGGCATCATGCAGCTGCTGCAGCAGGGCCTCGTCCGCCGGGCCGACCACCGGTATGCCGCCCCAGTAACTCTTGGGAACCTCGTGCACGGCTACGACAGCGAGCGGAACCTGCAGTGCAGCTGCGTGCCTCATCGCCCAGTCAAGCGCGCGCTCGGAGTTGGGCGAGCCATCCACGCCGACAATGATTCCAGGCATTGACTGCTCCTCCCGGTGGCTACCGCGCTCAAGGCTAATCAGCCAGCCGGCCGGCCGCATGGAATCGGCGATTGTCCTAGTCCCTCATCAAAACCGGCGCCACCAGTAGCGGGCCGTCATCCTGGCCCGACCCTGGTCAGCTAGGGCAGAAGCTGCTGTCGTTCGGCGGGCCGCTGATGCTCTACGCGGAGGAGATCGACACCTCAACCGGCGAGCATCTGGGGAGATTCCCTCAGGCTTTCACACACCTCGCTCTGATCGAGGCGGTGTCGCTGCTCATTCGCGTCCGAACCAGCGGACGACCCGCCGTCTGGCGGCTATCCGGCCGGCCTGCCGCGAAGGTGCCGTAGATGCCGCCGAGCGGCGAGGCACCGAAGCCGAGTTCGGACACCGCCGGGCTGCCGCTGCCCAGCGTCCGGTACCTCATGGCACCGCCGCCTCGGCGCTGGGCCCCCCGGCCGCGTCGTCCGTCGCGTCCGGCGCGGCGCTGCCGCGCTGATCATCCGGGCCAACCGGGCAGCAGTCGAACGGCGACGCGTATGACGGGGGCCGGGTCCGCAGGCCAAGCCGGAGGGTCAGCCGGATCCGGGTCGAGGCGGGCAGCCGCACGGTCAGCCAGGGCCCGCCGACGTCGGCCTCCTTGTCCGCGACGACGGGCTCGCCGTGGCCGTAGTCATACAGCCCGCCGATCCAGGAGCCGTCCGGGCACGCGGTGTACCGCACCCCCTCGATAGTGTGCTCGGCGAACGCACCCGCCTGCACGATCACCGAGCGGTCCTGCTCGGGGTCGAGATTGACCAGGTCGACGACGGTCGCTTCCGGATCGATGGCCGAGACCAGCGCGGCCACCGAGCCAGGCAGCCCAGGACGGCGCCGCTCGGCGTCGTAGTAGCGGACTCGCGCCTGCTGCAGCCCTCCGTTGTAGAGCACCTGCGGGCCACCCCAGGTGAGCTGCACCAGCGCCTCGGTCACGACCGGGTTGCACTGCTGCCAGACATGGATGTCGGCCTCGGCGATGTCGACTTCCCGGTACGCCCGGCCGCGCGCGAGCCGGTGCCTGACCTGCGCCTGGGCGGCCGCGAGGATCTGCTCCGGATACCCTGGATGCTCCCCCGCCAGGAACGTGAACCAGGGCTCCTCGTGGCCTGCCTCTTCCTTGCTGCGGAACGGCCTGACCGTGCGCCAGTCGTATCCGGCCCGCGCGCGCAGGTCCGCGAGCCGGCTGAGGTCCGCTGGGTCGCCGCTGTGGTGCCAGAGCGCCACCGGCACCGCGGGCATCAGCGGGTTGTAGTCGAACCAGCCGCGGTCGGAGTGCCGGTACGGCACGAGGAAGGTCCGGACCGCGACGCCCTCGCGGAGCTGCGGGTACCACTTCGAGCGCAGCGACGAGTCCGACTCGGCGTACGCCTTGACCAGGCCCTGCCCGATGATCGCGTCGAGGGCGGGTCGCACCAGGTCGAGGAATGTCAGGTCGCCGGTCGCGGTGGCAGCCGCCAGCCCGGCGACCGTGGCCGCCTGACCGATGCTGTACCAGCCGTGCGGCCAGCTCCAGCCGTAGTGGCCGCCGTACCAGCGGCCGTCGAGCCGGCTGCCGACCATGCCGTCCGGGCCGACGTTGTCCGGAAGCACGCCGCCGTTCGCGGCCGCCCGCTCCCGCCAGGCTCCGACATACTCCCCGATCCAGTCCTGGTAGCGCTGCTCGCCGGTCAGGATCCAGGCGTTCAGCACCAGGCCGGCCGACGCGAGGTTCACGGCGGTGTCCCCGGCGCCGAGCCTGGCCGTCATCTCGCCGGCCAGCCGCGGGTCAGCCTCGCGCGGCGGCGACGGCGTCCCGCCGGGTAGCAGCCAGTCCAGCGGGAAGCCGTAGAGCCGTTCCTCTTGGTCCAGCCACGGATAGTGGGTCCCGTCGAACAGGCCAGTGCGGCCCGGGTCGGATCCGTTGTGCGGGCGGCGGATGATCCGGTGCTCGGGGTCGTAGTTACCGTGCGCGGGGTCGACGTAGAGCTCGGCGAACCTGACCGCCCGGTCTCGCCACCGTCCCGGCGCCGCCATGCACAGGAAGTACAGCAACAGGAGGCTCTCGCTCTGGTGGAACCAGTCGTACCCTCGCTCGTACTCGTCAGCGAGCAGGCCAAGCTCGGTCAGCTGCGCGGTGACGCCTTCCCAGTGCCGCTCGGCCTGCGGCAGCAAGTCGTCGGCGCCGCCGAGCAGGTAGAGCTGCGGCCAGTTGAAGAACGTCTCGTAGAAGTCGTCAGCGCCGTCCCGGGAGCTGAGCTGGCGCCAATAATTCAGCCGTCCATCCGGTCCGGTGAAGTCGGCAGCGTAACGCCGCCACGCGTAATCCAGCAGGTCGAAAAGCTCGCGCTCGGCCAACGCCCAGCCCGGTGGCTCGAGCAGAGGCACCGTGGCCATCACGACTGGGAGTGTCATCTCATTCCTTCGTGGACCCGGAAAGCAGGCCGGTGACGAGGAATCGCTGCGCGAACAGGAACACGAGCAGCACCGGGCTGATCGCCAGCAGGGTGGCTAGCGCGACTTCGGGCCGCAGGACGGCAGCGGTGCCCGCGGTCGGGTTGAACTGCGGCACGTCGGTGATCAGCAGCCCAAGGCCGACCTGAACGGGATACTGATTACTCTCTGGCAGCATCACGTAGGGCAGGAAGTAATTCGTCCAGTTCGCGACGAAACTGAAGAAGCCGACGAGAGCCACGACCGGCGTAGCGAGCGGAAGCGCCACCCGCCGGAACGCCGCGAACTCCGAGCAGCCGTCGATCTTGGCTGCGGCCAGCAGGTCTCGCGGCAGCGCGGTGCTGAAGTAGATGTAGGTCAGGTAGACGCCGAACGGATAGAACGAATAGGGCAGCACGACCGACCACATGGTCCCGATCAAATGCACCGCGTTCAGCTCGAGGAACAGCGGGATGACCAGTGTCGTGGCCGGCATGAGCATGACCACGAGAGTGACGATCAGCAGGATGCGCCGCCCCGGGAACTCCATCATCGCCAGCGCGTAGCCGGCCGGAATGCCGGCCAGCAGCGTGATCACGAGCGCGCCGAACGCCTGCAGCATCGAGTTGCGCAGCCAGAGCATGATCGTGTCGCCCTGAAATCTGCTGAGGGCATCCCAGTTCTCCCTGAGCGCATGCCAGGAGCCGAACGAGAACGGGCTTCGGTAGACGAGTTCGGGGTCGGTCTTTGTCGCGGCAAGCAGCAGCCATAGCACCGGCAGCATGAAGAAGAGGAGGAATGCGGCGAGTAGCACCCCTGCTGCCAGGTAGCCGGGAATCCTTGCCGGGCGTGGCAGGGAGCGAACCTGGCGGCGCGCACGCCGGGGAGCGGAGGCCCTGGTTACGGCCGGGGCGGCGGTGTTAGCTCGCATCGAAGAACCTGGACCGGGTCACGAACAGGGCTGCCACGACCACGCACACGACGAGCAGCTCGACGGAGATCGCAGAGGCGTAGTTGACGTTGTTGTTCTGGAACGCGAAGTCGTAGGAGAGCTGGGTCAGCGAAAAGTCACGTCCGGCCACGCCCAGGCTCGCCTCGGAGATGAGCTGCGGTTCCACGAACAGCTGGGTCCCGGCGGCGAAGGCCAGGATCACCATGTAGACGATCCATTTGCGCAGCATCGGGATCTGGATCCGCCTGGCAATGCTCCAGCCGCCGGCCCCGTCGATCCGCGCAGCGTCGATGATGTCCAGCGGGATGTTGTTCAGTGCCCCGAACATCACGACGATCCAGCCGCCCGCGCCGGTCCAGAACGCGATCATCACGAACAGGATCGCCAGGTGCCCGGGCTCGATGACCGCGCCGAACGTGCCGTAGCCGAGCAGCCTCAGCAGCGGCGCGGCCGGACTGACGGTCGGATCTAGCATGAACAGCCACACCATGACGCTCGCCGCGCCAGCCAGTGAGCCGGGAATGTAATAGAGGAAGCGGGTCACCCTGCCGATCCGCCGCGCCGGCAACTGCTGCAGCACGATCGCCAGGCCGGTGACGAACACGACGAGGGTCACCAGCCAGATCAGCTCATAGAGCCCGACATGCTCCACCGCAGGCAGGTACCGGAAGTCCCGGTAGGCGCCGATGAAGTTGGAGAGCCCGGCGAACGTGTTCCCGGCGTTGCTGAACGCGAAGTAGATGCCGTAGGCGGTCGGCACGATGCCGAACGCGGCGAGCAGCAGCACGTAGCCGGCGACGAAGAGGTGGCCGGCCGAGGCCGGCCGGAACGTGCTGAGCGAGCGCGTCCCGGTCGGCCCGGCGTCATGCGACTTTCTCAATGGCTGACCGTGTAGCCGTCAGAGGTGGCGTAGTTGGTGATCGCGGTCTGCCAGGCGGGCAGCATCGAGACGATCGTCTTGCCCGCGGTCAGGCCAGGATCGATCGTGGCGGCCCAGATGGCCTCGTTGCTCCACTTGCCGTAGTTCCAGCCGGGCCAGACCTCCCCGGCCGCCTGCTCAAGCGCGGCGGCGGGGTTGCCGACGTAGTAACCAGAACTGCCCTGGTGCGCCAGCCACACCTTGGCGGCCGGAGCGTATGCCGGGTAGCCAGGTGTGAGAGCACCCTGGTAGGCGTCACTGGTAGTCACCCATGTGATGAAGTCGGCTGCCTCCTTGAGGTGCGCGGTATGCGCGGAGAGCAGCCACGTGCCGCCACCGACGTTCCCGGTACTGACGGTCGACGAACCGGGCCACTGCGGAATGGGAGCGACGGCGATCTGGCCCTTCGGCACGTTGAGGCCCGACGTGGTGTCGAAGACCGCGCCGCCGAACCAGGCCGGGCCCGGCAACATGAGCACCTTGCCCTTCTCGTTCTTGTCGAAGGCGGTGCTGAATACGCTCAGCTTCGACATCGAGCCGGCCTTGATCAGCGTGTCCAGCAGGGATGCCATCCCGGCGCAGCTCGGCGTGGTGACGTCGACCGTAACCGAGCGCGGGCCGGTGATGTCACTGCCCTGGCACTGGCTGGCCCACATGTATATCTCGGGGGTGAACGTGTCCCCGGCATTGCCGACCAGGTAGCCAGGATGCTGCTTGGCGACCTTCAGGCCGAGTGCCTCGTACTGCGGCCAGGTGGTCGGCACCTGATAGCCCCACTTCTGCATCAGCGCGGCGTTGTACCACAGCACGACCTGAGCGAGGTCATTGCGCAGGCAGTAGACCTTGCCGTTCACCGTGCATACGCCCAGGGAGCCGGTCGCGAAGTTGCTCAGGGTCGTTTGCGGGATGAGGCCCTCGTTCAGCGGTGCGGCATATCCGGCGCTCACCGCCCAGGTCGTCTCGTTCTGCTGGGTGCTGAACACGACATCGGGCCAGCCGCTGCCGGTGCGGTTGAACAAGTCGACCTTCGTCTGCAGGAAGTTCGAGCCGTTCGCGTCACCGTCGTAGGTGACAATGTTCAGCTTCACATTCGGATGGGCCTTCTTGTATGCCTGGGCGGCCGGGACCCGGGTGGAGTCCACCCAGACCGTCAGCGGGCCCGAAGTCTGCGGTGCCTGGCTGAAGCCGTCCTTCATCGGGCTGCCCGACGAGGAGGAGGATCCGCCGCCGCACGCCGCGATCGCGACAGCGACCACGGCGGCCAGGCCCGCGGCCGCGTAGGCGCGCCGGCGGGATGGGCCTGTCGGACTGAGCACCCGGATGGTGCTGTTCATCGGGGGCATGGCAGCTCCATTGCTCGCGTCGTCAAGACGGCTGCCATTCGGATGGGGCCGATGGACCGTCTGATGTGTACTACCTATTCGGCCCGCATGTCCAGCCCACTGGACAGGCATCTGACGATGACCCGTCCCTTGTCAGCCGAACATTGAACCTGGCACGTGCTTGCCCATAATTAGCAGACCGGACCTACCTAATCGTCAAGACCTTCACAGACCTATCTTTCTAGAGTTGTTCACTCTGCACTAACCCTAGCGATCCTATAGACCAATTTAGTCAGGTATGGGTGCCAGTGTCGTGACCTAAGTGCAACGAATATTTCGTACTTATCTTGACGGACGATAAGGCCATAGCTACGATCAATACCGTCAGTACGTTTCAGTCATAATCCATGTCATAGCCGACGACACGGGAGGCAAAGGGGTGGACTTGGAGCCGTCAGCCGGTGCCGCCGCAGCATCCCTCGCGTCTGCGGGACCGGCCGCGAATGCCCGGCGCAGCGGACCGGGCGGTTACCGGCCGGGCTATGAAGTCGTGGCGGAGCAGATCCTGCAGCTGATCGCCGAGCTCGCGCTCGCGCCGGGCGACCGCCTCCCCACCGAGAACGAGCTCGCGGCCCGGCTCAGCGTCAGCCGCACCGTCGTCCGGGAGGCAGTCAAGATCCTCTCGGCGACCGGCAGCGTCAGCGCGCAGAAGGGCCGCGGCCTGTATGTCGCGGACGGCGAGAGCGTGCTCGGGGCGACCAGGTTCGGAAGCTTCTTCCTGCCGACCAACCTGGACCACATCTTCATGCTTTTCGAATTCCGGCGGGTCCAGGAGGCCGAGGCGAGCCGGCTCGCCGCGACCCGCGCGAGCCCGTCCGAGCTGCGGGTCATCGAGACCGCGGTGCAGACGTGCGGGCACGGCTACCAGGCGAGCGACAAGACGCAGTTCGAGGCGGGCGACGACGACTTCCACCTCGGTGTGGCGGCCGCCTCGCACAACTTTTTCCTCGTCGCCGCCGTCCGCGAGGCACGACGACTGCAGCGGCAGTCGAGCGTCATCGGCATCAGGGGAGTCGGCGGGCACGCCGCCGAAGCGGTCGAGGAGCACGAGGCCATCTACCGCGCTATCCGGGACGGCAAGCCGGGAGCCGCCGCCGAGGCGACCTACATGCATCTGGACAACACGCTGAAGGACTACCGGCGCGAGATCCAGCGCCGCGTCTTCGGCGAGAGCGTGCCGTGACCCCGGCCACCGCCGCAATGGGCCGGACCGGCGCCGGGCGGACCGGCGCCGGGTCGATCGGAGCACTCGGCCGCATGGGCATCGTCCCCGTCGTGGTGATCGATGACGCCGACCGGGCAGCCCCGCTAGCCGAGGCACTGCTCGAGGCGGGCATCGCCGGCGCCGAGGTGACGCTCCGGACGCCGGCCGCACTCGGCGCGCTCGCCGTCATGACCCGCTATCCGGGCTTCGTCGCCGCTTCACGCTTCCCGCACTCACCGTGCCGGTGGTGGACCCGGTCGGAGCAGGTGACGCGTTCGCGGCCGGATATCTGGCCGACCGGCTGGCCGGGGAGTCCCCTGAGGCTAGGCTGCGCACCGCGATGACGGCAGGTGCCTTCGCCGTCGCCGTCCGCTAACCGCCTGCCGCGCGCGTCATCCGCCCGGCCGCACCTGAGAGGAACGCTCGATGACCCGCTTCATGCCGACGCCGGCCGACAAGTTCTCGTTCGGAATCTGGACAGTGGGCTGGCAGGGGGTCGACGTCTTCGGCACCGCCGTCCGCGCTCCGATGCCCGCTGATCGCGCAGTGCGAAAGCTCACTGAGCTCGGCGCCTATGGCGTGAACTTCCACGACAACGACGTCTTCGCCTTCGACGCGACGCCGGCCGAGCGGGACCGGCTAGTGGCGGACTTCCGCGCCGCTCTCGACGAGACCGGCCTTGTCGTCACGACTGCCACGACGAATCTGTTCAGTCATCCGATGTTCAGGGACGGCGGCTTCACTTCTAACGATCGTGACGTCCGGCGCTTCGCTCTGGCCAAGGTCATGCGCAACCTGGATCTCGCAGCCGAACTCGGCGCGCGGGTCTACGTCTGCTGGGGTGGCCGGGACGGCGCGGAGTCGGGCGCGGCCAAGGACGTGCGCGCGGCGCTGGACCGCTGCAAGGAGGCCTTCGACGTGCTGTGCCAGTACGTCCTGGACAGCGGTTACGAGATCCGCTTCGCGATCGAGCCGAAGCCGAACGAGCCGCGCGGCGACATCCTGCTGCCGACTGCGGGGCACGCGCTGGCGTTCATCAGCGAACTGGAGCACCCGGAGCTGGTCGGGCTGAACCCCGAGGTCGGGCACGAGGAGATGGCCGGCCTCAACTACGCGCACGCGATCAGCCAGGCGCTCTGGCACGGGAAGCTGTTCCACATCGACCTGAACGGCCAGCACGGTCCCCGCTACGACCAGGACCTGCGGTTCGGCGCGGGAAACGCGCGCGGCGCGTTCTGGGTTGTGGACGCGCTGGAATCGGGCGGCTACGACGGGCCGGTGCACTTCGACTACAAGCCGCCGCGGACCGAGGACGACGACGGGGTCTGGGCATCCGCGGCAGCGTGCATGCGCAACTACCTGATCCTGCGGGAGAAGGTCCGGGCCTTCCGGGCCGACCCCGACGTGCAGGCGGCGCTGGGCGCCGCGCGTGTGGCAGAACTGGCCCAGCCGACCCTGGCTCCGGGCGAGACCTGGCGCGACATCGCCGGGCTCACGGCAGACGCCGAGGCGTTGTCTTCGCGGGGCATGGCCTTCGAGCACCTCGACCAACTCGCCCTTGAGCATCTGTATGGGACCAGGTGATCTGATGGCTGCCATGGCACACAGCGGGCCGGGCCAGTCGCATGACCGCGATCCCGCCATGAATAGCTCCAGTACTGTCTCTGAGGCGGAGCTGCGCAGCCGAGCGTGGTTCGGCCGCGAGGGACGGCCGGGGATGATTTACCGGTCCTGGCTGCAGAGCGAGGGCTTCACGGCTGAGGTCTTCGATGGCCGGCCGGTGATTGGGATCGCGAACAGCTGGTCGGAGCTGACGCCGTGCAACGCGCACCTGCGCGGCGTCGCCGAAGCCGTCAAGCGCGGCGTGTGGCAGGCGGGAGGGTTCCCCCTGGAGTTCCCGACGATGTCGCTGGGTGAGTCGCTGATGCGGCCGACCGCGATGATGTTTCGGAACCTGATGGCGATGGAGGTCGAGGAGGTCATGCGGGCGAACCCGCTGGACGCGGTGGTGCTGCTCTCCGGCTGCGACAAGACGACGCCCGCGATGCTGATGGCGGCGGCGAGCGTGGACCTGCCCGCGATCATGGTCACCGGCGGGCCGATGCTGAACGGCAAGTTCCGCGGCCAGGACGTCGGGTCGGGCACCCACGTGTGGCGGTTCGAGCAGGAGCACGCCGCGGGGCGGATGACACAGGCGGACCTGTACGAGGCCGAGACCGGGATGGCCCGCTCGTGCGGGCACTGCATGACGATGGGCACCGCCTCGACCATGGCATGCCTCGCCGAGGCCCTCGGCATGCAGCTGCCCGGATCGGCGGCCTGGCCGGCCACGGACGCCCGCCGGATCCGGACCGCCCACCAGGCCGGCCAGCGGATCGTCGAACTCGCAAGAACCGAGCTGCGCCCGTCGCGGATCCTGACCCGGCAGGCGTTCGAGAACGCCATCATGGTCAACGCCGCGATCGGCGGCTCCACCAACGCGGTGATCCACCTGCTCGCCATCGCCGGGCGGCTCGGCGTCCCGCTGTCCCTGAACGACTTCGACTACTTGGCGCGGCCGGTGCCGACGCTGGTCAACCTGATGCCTTCCGGGCGCTATCTGATGGAGGACTTCTGCTACGCCGGCGGGCTCCCGGCCGTCCTGCGCGAACTCGGCGGCCTCCTGCACACCAGCCATGTCGGTGTCACCGGCCGCCCGCTCGCCGAGATACTCGCCGCCGCCCGGTGCTGGAACCCCGACGTCATTCGCCCGGTGGCGGACCCGCTCCAGCCGCCGGGCAGCGGCACGGCCGTCCTGCGCGGCAACCTCTGCCCGGACGGCGCCATCATCAAGCAATCCGCCGCGTCGGCGCACCTGCTGCGCCACCGCGGCCAGGCACTCGTGTTCGACTCGATCGAGGACTACCACGAGGCCGCGGCGGATCCGAACCTAGAGGTCGACGAGACCACGATCCTGGTGGTCCGCGGCGCAGGGCCAAAGGGATACCCGGGCATGCCGGAGGTGGGCAACTTCGTGCTGCCCACCAGGCTGATTGAGCGCGGCGTGACCGACATGCTCCGCATCTCCGACGCAAGGATGAGCGGCACTGGGTACGGTACCGTCGTCCTGCACGTCGCGCCCGAAGCCGCCGTCGGCGGCCCGCTCGCACTGGTGCGCACCGGCGACTGGATCGAGCTGGACGTGCCAGCCCGCACCCTCACTCTCGACGTCAGCGACAACGAACTGGCCCGGCGACGCGCCGAATGGTCACCACCCCGGGAGGCTTTCAGCCGCGGCTACGCCCAGCTCTACGTCGAGCACGTCCAGCAGGCTCATCAGGGCGCTGACCTGGACTTCCTCCTCGGAGCGAGCGGCCCGGCCATACCTCGGGACAACCACTAGAGCACGGCGCGCACCATGAACGCAGGGCCGTGGCAGAACCGGCGACCAGGTCGAGTGTGGGCGTGCTCGCGGACTCCGGGCTGCCTGGTCCCGGCGCGCTGGCCGAGCGTGTCCGCGCCGCCCATTCCCGCGGCGCTGCGCGCTGGTATCGCGTGCGGGCTGTCCAGCAACGCCCCATTCGGCCCGCTCGAAACCATTTACCGTTACTACCGCGGCGATACACCAGGCGCACCCCGTCCGGCCAGGTCGCAGGCGCCGCCGAAGGCTTACCCCGGCCCAGGCGCTCTGCGGCTACCTCCGGCCGCAGATCTTGTCGCTGCCACCCGGATAGGCGGCACCGTCACGTGGGCTGCCTGAGCCGGCGGCCTGAGGATGCCAGGCCGGCGAGTAGGACCTGGGCAGCCCCAGGACATGCTCGCTCATGTAGTTCAGGACCATCTCCTGACTGACCGGTGCGATGCGCAGCAGCCTCGACTCCCGGAAGTACCGCTCGACGTGGTACTCGCGCGCATACCCGTATCCGCCGTGTGTCTGCACGGCGGCATCGGCTGCCGCGAACCCCGCGTCGGCGCACAGCCACTTCGCGGCGTTCGCCTCCTTGCCGCATGACTCGCCGCGGTCATAACGCCCGGCCGCCTCGCGCGCCATCAGCTCCGCCGCATCTAGCTGCATTGCCGCCGCCGCGAGCGGGAAGGCGATCCCCTGGTTCTGGCCGATCGGCCGGTTGAACACGACCCGTTCCCGCGCGTACTGGACCGCCCGCCGCAGCGCCACGCGGCCGATCCCGAGGGCTTCGTGCGCGAGCAGGATCCGCTCTGGGTTGATCCCGTCCAGCAGGTAGGTGAAACCCCGGCCTTCCTGCCCGACCAGGGCTGCGGCCGGAACCCGCAGGTCATCGATGAACAGCTCATACGAGGGCACGGCATTGCGGCCCATTTTCGGAATCGGGCGCATCTCGATGCCGCCCGCGGTCAGGTCGATCACGAACATCGACAGGCCGTCCGTGGCGCGTCCGCCCGGGTCGGCCGGCCCGGTACGCGCCAGCAGCACGGCCCGCTGGGACTGCGCCGCCTTGGTGATCCAGACCTTTCGCCCGCTGATGACGTAATCAGACCCGTCGCGCCGCGCGAAAGTGCGAATCCGGCTTGTATCCGAGCCAGCGTCAGGCTCGGTGATCGCGAAACAAACGTGCAGGCTGCCCTCGGCGGCGCCGGGGAGAAGCTCCTGGCAGAGTTGCTCGCCGCCGTGCTTGGCCACCAGATTGAGCCCGAAGATGGTCAGGTGGAAGGGGCTGCACCCGTTCATGCCCGCTCCGGAAGCGGCTATCTCGTACATCATCGACGACGCGGCCGAGATGCCGAGGCCGGCGCCGCCGTAACGCTGCGGGATGGCGATGCCCAGCCACCCGGCCGACGCGAAGGCCTCGTAGAAGTCCCACGGGAACTCGCCAGCTTCGTCCCGCCGGGCCCAGTAAGCGTCGTCGAACCGGCCGGCAAGCTGCCGCACGGCCGACCGCAGTTCGGCGTCGGTCAGGGCGTCCGGCGAAGCCACGGCAGTCCGGGCCGTCGAGGTCGCCAGTTCTTCGGTCATGTGCCGGTCCTTACGTCCGACCGCCAGCCTGGCAGGTAGTGACATCGACATCAACATTGACCAGCAGCCCTGGCTCCTTGTGCCGTCGGTTGCATGTATCGCTGCGGTCGCTCAAGTCGGCAGAAGCACATGCACCCTTGCCCGGCAGGATGAACCTCCTTGTCCCGGCGAGCAGGGGTGACAGGTCTCGGCCGGCCCAAGCTCGGCGGCACTGGCAAGCTGTGGATGCGATGACCGCGACAACGTGTGCCATGGCGGCTCCTTGTTTCGGTCGGGGCTGGTCAGCTCACCTCGGGCGGCACGTACTCGGTGTTGTGCTCCACCGACATGTACAGATCCATGCCGATAGGCCGGCGCATCTCCTCGGCAATGTGCCCGAGGAGACCGGCAGTACGGGCCAGCAGCGCGAACCCGCGCAGCAAGTCCGGCGGCAGGCCCAGGTCGGCGAGGGCCGCACCGCAGGTGCCTGCGCCGTTGAGCGGCAGCGTCCGGCCGAGCACCGCAGGGTGGACGCGCCCGATCGCCTCGAACAGCTTCAGGTGCGGCCCGACCAGCCCCTCTTCGGCCGCGATGGCGAACAGGACCGGCGTCCGCGGATCGGTCACCTTATGCACCGGGTGGCCGAGTCCGGGCACGAAGGAGCCGGCGGCACGGGCCCGCTGCACGGCCGCCAGGGCAAGCGCGTCCCAGCCCGCATCATCGGACGGAAGATCATCGCCTGCCGTCGCGATCGCCTCGGCAAGGAACCGGCCCGCATCCTCGGTGACACCTAGGAACCGGGAACCGCCGCCGAGCAAGCCGGCCGCCAGCGCACCCTGCACCGAGTCCGGTGCGCTGAGGAACGTAAGCCGGGCGGCGATCGCCGTCGGCGTGAACCCGTGGTCGGCAAGTGCGACCAGCACTGCCTCGAAGACCCGGACCTGAGCCGCCGTGGGGCGGCGCTGAGTCACCAGCCACATGGCGAGTTCGCCGAAGCCCACCTTGCCCATCAGGTCGGCGGCCAGATCGTGCCCGAGCACTGTGATCTTGTCAGGATCCGAGGTGCCGATCGAGGTCCGATACGAGCTGTCCTGCGTCATGCTGATCCTCTCCGCGAGATGGCTGGCGCTGGTATCGGGCCGGGCCATTGTTTCTCCGATACGGGGCGGACATCACGACAGGACCGACTGTAACTTGATAGTGGCAACCTGTCCGTCTGCCGGACACCGACTTGGACGGCGTGCTCATCGGGACCCCGTTCCCTTCCTGACAGCGGGCCGCCAACCGGCAACGCTGACGCCGACGTGCTGATCGAAGGTGAGCGGATTAGCGACCGACCGGGAGAGCCCGCAGCGTGATCTATCGCATGCGCATCTACGACACCGTGCGGGAGAACCTGCCGGTGTTCCATGACTTCTTCCGCACGTATCTCCTGCCAGTCCAGCTCCGGCACGGGGCGCGGCTGATAGGCCGATGGGAAACCGAGGATGGCCGTGTAGTTGCTGTCTGGGAGTATGACGACCGGGCTGCCTATGACCGCATTGAGGCAGCCGTTCGCGCTGACTCCGACACGCCCAGGGCCCGGCAGCACCGCGCCGAGCTGCCGCCGCTCATCACGGCCCGTGAGGAGACTTTCATGGTCTCGAGGGCCCAGGCTGTTGTCTGACAGTCCCACGTAGCTCACTAGCGCTACCTCGCGGTACAATGGCCACGACAGGCTGGAGGTAACCATGCCGACAAGCACGTCCTTCCGGATCAGCGACGGGGCCAAGGCCCTCCTCGCCGCCCGCGCCGCCCGCGACGGCGTGACTGCCACTTCGCTGCTCGAGCAGCTCATCGGCGAAGGCATCGAGCAACTGGACTATCCCGGCGTGATCTTCCGCGGCCCGGCGCACGACAGACGGGCCGGGCTCGCAGCGGGACCGGATATCTGGGAGATCATCGCCAGGCTTCAGGAACTTGACGGTTCAGAAGAGCAGCGCATTACCTTGCTGAGCGAAGAGTCTGACCTGCATCCCCGCCTTATCCGTGTCGCCCTCGACTACGCCGTTGAGCACGCAACGCAGATCCGCGAACGCGTCGACCGCAACCGGGCGACGGCCGAGCGGAGCCGCAAGACCGCTGAGCAGCGTCAGGCCTTGCTGGCGTGATTGGCTTCTTGATCGACGAGATGTTCCCGGCGGCGGCAGCCGGGCTACTCCGGGACAAGTACGGTCATGAGGCGGTCCACGTCGCCGAGGTTGGCTTGCGCGGCGCCCCGGATGGGCAGGTCGCGGCCACTGCCCGAGCCGAATGCAGGGCCTTAGTTACCGAGAACGTGATTGATTTCTCTGCCGAGCGGGATGTCGTTCTCGTGTTCGTGCTGAAAAGGAACCTGCCCGCAGGCGGCGCGCAAGCTCAGGCCCTCGCAGCGTTGCTCGACCGCTGGGCTCAGGAGTACCCCGACCCTTACCTCGGCCCGCACTGGCCTCGCGCCGCCTGAGGGGCGGCCTCGGTGCGCTGGCTCCTGCCTGGCAGAGCGTGCCGTTCCTCACCATCGGGCTCAGCGGTCGCCTCCGGCGGCTATGAAAAAGAGAGCTGAACTACTGTCAATATGACTGGCAGCAACACAGCAAGCGCGAACGTTGAGAACTGCCACTTCGGCAAATGCATCGGGTTAATGCTCGCCTCGCGAACTCGCCGAATCTCCTCAGCATAGAACCGCTCCGCCTCGCGTCGCCTTTTTCCCCGGCCCACCCGATAATCCATGCTCTCGTCGATCAGTGAATCGATCTGCGCCAGCCGAGTTCCATTGACATGCACAAATAGGGTTCGATATGGTACTACATGGTATATCAACACAAATACCAACCAGCCGACAGCTACGAGCAGAAAGAGTGTCCTACTTCTCTCGCCAAACCCGATAATTAGCGCACTGAGGCTCAGGCCTCTCAAGCCAACTGACAGATAACTCGCCCTGAAAACCCGCTCCACCGGCAGCCATCCGTAGTGTCCATCAGCGTTCAACCAGTCGACACCAGGCTCAGCAAATGCCCGCAGGACGCTCGCGGTGGATACTGTAGCCGTTAGCACCGCATTCTGGAGCAGGATAATAAAGATTCCGAATGTTGCTATCAAAAAGAATGCGATCGCTCCCGGCCAATGATAGTAAGACGCCCACCAAGATCTATACACCTGGATCGCCCATTTGACCCGCTCCGGGTGACTGTATGAGTACGGCGCCAGAACTTCCAGGGATCTGGTCTTCAAGATGAGGAACTGGAAAGCCGCCGCAAGGACTGCGGCTAACGCGAGCAGAAACGGCTCTGTACGCCTTATCCGAGACATTCTGTTACGCAGCCAATCGGCAAACATCGAACGCGACCCGGCATCGCTTCCCAGACTCAGCGACACAGACCGGCGAAGAATCTTCGGGACCAATTCGATGCGCGGAGATGCACGCCACTGCAGGACACCCGACCGCTCGAGACCCGGAATGCAATCCGCTATCGAACAGCACTGTCCATATGCGCAGACAAAGGTATAACCAACGAGGAGAATCAGCAGGATCGTCAAGCCATCGCGCCTCAGCGGCATGACAGGCCCTGACACGTAGCTACTGGAGAGTCCGAGCAGGTGCCTGAGATCCGAACTGCGCGAGAACCTGCCCGTAGCGCTGATGTCGGCTTCTGCTGCGGCGGAGATTACTGGCAGCAACAGAATTAACGGCGCCAAAGCAAAGGCGACAGGCGGGCTGAGTCTTCTTGCTGCGCTGAAGAATCCAGATGCCGTGAACGGATCAGCAAGGTCCCTGGACGGCGGAGTCATCGGCAGCTGCCTTGAGGATGCGTAGCACTTCCGCTGGGCGCTCCAGCATCGGCCAGTGGCCGCAATCCGAGATCTTATGCATCGACTCGGGGTGAAGCAAGTGCTTCGCGATGATATTGTCGCGGTCAAGCAGCAATGGATCCTCAGCACCCCATGCGACGACGGTGGGAGCCTTTGAGGCCTTCATGATGTCAGTCACGTCGACACGCCTGGCGGCCATTAGAGCGGCGAGGATCCCGCGATTGCTGGTCTTGGAGAACGCTACCCTGAGCAGATCCGGGTCGAGTTGCGCCTGCCTTGCGGCAAGGTAGCTGAATAGCAGGACTCGGAAACTCTTATAGCGCACCAAGGCGCGCGCTATGAGACCTCGATATGGTATCAGTAGACCGCTTAGGAACAGAACAAATCCCGCGGCGAGCTTGGGGTAGCGAATAGCATTGCGCGGCCTTCGCAGTAGGTCATATACAGATACTAGGTGCCCGTCAAGGAGCACAACTCGTTCTGCATCTAGTTCTTGTGCTGCCAATATAGCGAGTAGTCCGCCAAGTGAGTGACCGACTATAACCGGACGCTCGAGGCCAAGCACCGCTACCAGTTTCGTGATCGCGCTTGCCAGCGCTTCCGCCGTGAGCGGCTTCGGGAGCGCCGGGCTATCCCCGAAGCCCGGTATATCGATGGCCACGACGCGACGATCACGTGACAAGTCCGGAATAATTGCTGCCCAGTAGTGGAGGCTTGCGCCAAGACCGTGCACCAGCACGAAAGGTGTTGTCAGCGAGTCTCGTGGCCCTACATCGAGATAGTGAAGCTCGCCGGGCCGGAGGTCGCGCGGCTTAGCTCTCGGCTGGCCCATACCGTCCTGAGTTGGGCGAAGCAACAGCTTGTTCATGCACCCTCGCTCAATTGACCGCGGAGCCAGTACCTAGATCATCGTCGCGCGGATGGCAGGGCTGTGGTCGGGGTCCTCGGACATATCAAGGCTACGCGACGGCAGGTCGGTATTCCAGCGTCGGCCCAGGTGAGCCGCGGTCGATCACCTGCACAGTGCAGGCATACCTGAACTGGCCACGGTGGCCATAGGATTCGGTAGCCCCCTGACCAGTGGATGGACCATATGGAAACCTTGCCTGCTGAACACCTGGCCACCGCGGTCACTGCCGGGCGCGTCACGCGGTGGGCAAGCCGGGCTAGGCGATTCGGCAGGGCACACTGGGTGGATATCGCCTGGATGATCTTCATCGCGCTGAACCTCCTCGCGATGCGGCTGGTGCCAGCCTGGCAGACCGTGCCGTTCCTCATCATCTGGCTCAGCCTGACTACGCTCTACGGCTTCCGGCTGTGGCGTCTGGGCTCGACAGTCCTCACGGTCCTGGTAGTGACGCTGGTCACTGGCGGCCTGATCGGCTGGCAGGTACTCCGGGGTAAGCAGGACCTGGACTACCTGGCCGAGGTCCCCCTGCTTGCCACCATGTTCGTGGTCATGGCGTGGCACTCGCGCAGGCGCCTCTCCGCCATGGAGGAGATGCAGCGCGTCTCACAGCACAACCTGCGCCTGCTTGATCACCAGCGGCAGTTTCTGCAGGACGTAGCGCATGAGCTCGGCACGCCCATCACCATTGCCCTCGGCCATACCGAGCTCATCACCCGCGCCGCGACCGATCAGGTGATCGCAAAGGACGCCCGGGTCGCGGTCGACGAGTTGCTCAGGATGCGCCGCCTGGCCAGTCGGATGATGCTGCTAGCGGCGACGGACGGCCCGGACTTCCTGCACCTGACGCCTGTCAACGTCACAGATTTCCTGATGGAGACATTGCACCGGTGGAGCCGGACGCCCCGGCGCTGGTCACTCGGCAACCTGACGGAGGCGACGGTGCAGGCTGACGAAGACCGGCTGACGCTCGCGCTGGACGCGCTGATCGAGAACGCGATCGATCACACTGAGCGCGACGGCCGCATCGAGCTGAGCGCCCGGCGCGACGGCGAGAACGTCGTCCTCGCGGTCGCGGATTCAGGCTCCGGCATCCCGGCCAACGAGGTTGGCCGCATCTTCGGCCGGTTCACCAGGGTCGATCAGGGCCGCAGCCGGAAGACCGGCGGGTTTGGCCTCGGCCTTGCCGTAGTGAAGGCGATCGCAGAGGCGCACAATGGCTCAGTCCACGTCCAGAGCACAGTGGGCAGCGGCTCGGTGTTCGAACTGACGCTCCCGACGTCGGCGGACCTGCCTCGCCTGGAGCCGCCGTTGGACCGCCGGGCCGCACGCCAGTAACTCCGCGCGCTGCGAGTACAGGCGGCCTGGCCAGGTAGCGATCGCGCTGCAGGCCCTGCTCTGACAGCCTGCGTTATCACCGCGCTCGCATATCTGCCTAATGACAGCCTGCGTTATCACGCGCTCGCATATCCGCCTAAAGCGGGATGTTGAGAGTATCAGGCCCGCATCGACGCTGACTGCCGCTGGACCTGCCAGGGCCAATTGCACGATTTGTCCGATGAACGGCCGCAGTCGTTTAGCGTGACTGTGACAGAACCGCTAATAGTTGAACGATGCTGCCACTATCACGCTAAACGACCCACGGAGTCCGACGCGATCAGCCGCCTTGCGGCCCTCTTTGTTCTGCACCTTTTAGGATGATAATGGCATATGCATTACTGTGCGCTAGTGTGGCGTAACTGACGGTGACCTGGATCACGCAACCCGGCGATCGCGGGCTGCGTCTTACTGCCAAGTAACTTCGCCGGCTGGCCGAAGCCCCCGAGAAAGTACGGGCCTCGAGAACTGCCAGACCAGCCGACGACTTCCCGGGCGCTGAACCTTCGGCGCCGGGTTCGATCCTGATCTCAGGGAGGCCTGCTATGCCCCGGCCGATCGTGACCGATACAGACTGCGAGGCGCTGTTCGCGTCTGCGCTGCAGCGATCGGACGCCGTTACGCGTGAAGCGGTGGCGGATGCGATCAGCCGCGCCATTGGGCAGCTCGGTCCTGCTGGCTGCGCCAGCCGGATGGCAGAGGAATTCGGCGACCACCCCGAGGCAGCTTGCGATCGGATGCGGTGGGCTCGCCAACTGGTCAGCGAGCTCTTCGCCGGCTCCGCCTCGCCGTCGGCCGGGACCGCCCAGGGTGCCGCCTGACCGAACCACCGGGCCACCGGGCCCACCGGGCCCGGGGCCGGGCCGCCGCGTCAGATCAGACCGATACCAGGTCGCAAACGAAGATCAGGGTCTCACCCGGCGCGATCGTCCGCCCCGCCCCGCGGTCTCCGTAGGCCAGATGCGGCGGGATGACAAGCTGGCGGCGACCACCGACGCGCATGCCCTGCACCCCCTGGTCCCAGCCCGCGATGACCTGGCCCACACCGAGCCTGAACTCCAGCGGATCGCCGCGGTTCCAGCTTGCGTCGAACTCCTCGCCGGTGGAGTACGCAACCCCCACATAGTGCACGAGGACCTTGTCGCCAGCCTTAGCGACGGCGCCGTCGCCCTCCCAGACATCGGTGATCTCAAGTTCGGCGGGCGGCTCGCCGCCGGGAAAATCGATCTCAGGCTTCTCAATGCTCATTGGTCCGTCTCTCTGCGAAGTCCGCGATAGCCATGCCCGGCGTCGCGCTGCGGTCCAGCTTAAGAGCGCCGGCCAGGCCGCGCGTCGGAAGCCTCTGCCTCGATATGCGCCTGCACCCCGGCAAGAATCCGGTCGACGCCGAACAGGAACTCCTCTCGCTCGCTTGCCTCAGCTTGATCGGCACCGGTGCCCGCGGACCACGCGATCCGGTGCAGCCGCGGATAGCTCTGCTGGTCGACCAGTTCCCGCAGCAAAGTCTCAAAGCTAAGGAGCGGAACGGGGTCCCCTTGAGCCTGCGCCGCCTGCGCCTGCGCGCCCGCCCTGGCGGCGTCATAGGCCATCCGCGCCTCGTTGAGCGTGTAGGAGCTGAGTAGCCCGATGACGCGGAGCTTATCGGCGTCTGCCAGCCCGGTCTCGTCCATCGCCTCCAGGCCGCGCTCGACGAATGCCAGCGAGTTGGGCCCGAGCGGCGGAGCAGCCATCGGCATCTGGGTGATCCACGGATGCAGGTCGAGCAAATCGCGCTGGACGGTGGCCCATTTCCGGAGCTTCTCGCGCCAGTTGTCTCCCTCGAGCACCAGGTCCTCGGCGCCCCGCGCACTGCCGTTCCACATCAGCTGGAGCAGTTCCTCCTTGCCGGTCAGGTGCCGGTAGAGCGACATCGTGGTGAAGCCGAGTTCCTGCGCCACCCGCGCCATCGACACGGCTTCCAGCCCATCTGCGTCAGCGATCCGCATCGCGGCCTCGACGATCCCGTCGACCGTCAGCCCGGGCTTGGGTCCGCGCCGGCCTCGCTCGCGGCGTCCCCACATCAACTCGAGCACGGGCGGCAGCCGGATTCCGTCATCGCCTGGCAATCCGGACCTCCTCAGCACCCGAGCCACTACCCATCCATTCAACCGTCAGCGCGTTCTGGTGTCCTCGCAACCTGCTTGACAAACTGTGTGCGCCATATACAGTACTGCCATGGATAATAAGTGTACATCATACACAGTTACTGCCACAGGTATCAGCAAGTCCTTCGCCAACCGGGTCGTGGTCGATCATGTCGATCTCGCCATCGAGAGCGGCTCCGTCCTCGCTCTGCTCGGGCCCAATGGCGCGGGCAAGACGACGATGGTGCGAATCCTGGCCACGCTGCTGCGCCCGGACAGCGGCAGCGCCACCATCGCCGGCCACGACCTGGTCAATGATCCCGCTGGCGTCCGCCGGTCGATCAGCCTCACCGGCCAGTACGCCGCCGTCGACGACATGCTGACCGGCCAGGAGAATCTGGAGATGATGGCCAGGCTGCTCCGCCTGCGCAAGCCGGCCGCCAGGGCGCGCGCCCGAGAACTGCTCGACGCCTTCGGGCTGGACGATGCCCGCGACCGGCGGGCCGGCAGCTACTCCGGCGGCATGAAACGGCGCCTTGACCTCGCTGCCAGCATGATCAGGAAGCCGGACCTGCTGTTCCTGGACGAGCCGACCTCAGGCCTCGACCCGCGCAGCCGGGACCAGCTCTGGCAGACAGTACGGCGCCTGGTCGCCGAGGGCGTGACGATCCTGCTCACGACCCAGTACCTGGAGGAAGCCGACGTCCTCGCCGCCAGGATCGTCATGCTCGATCACGGCCGGATCGTCGCGCAGGGCACGGCGGACGAGTTGAAGGCCAGCATTGGCCACGAGATCGTCCGGTTGCAATTCGCCGATCGCTGCAGTTACGCGCAAGCACTCGCATCGGTAGATGCGCTGGCGGCCGACGCGCAACTGCTGGCGGTCGAAGTCGCTACTGACGGCTCGGCCGCCGAGATTCACGCCCTGCTCGGCCGGCTCGCGAGGCCGGCTCGCCGGCCCGCAAAGTCTCCGTCCACCGCCCCAGCCTGGATGCGGTGTTCTTGTCCCTCACCAGTCCCGATGGCACCCGCCGCGAACCGAAGGAAGTGGCCTGATGACCCTGGCCTACACAGTCGCCGACTCGCGCGTCATGGTCACGCGATGCGTCCGCCGTTCGCTGCGTAATCCCGAGGCATTCTTCACCGCGCTCATGCTGCCGGTCGTGCTCATGCTGCTGTTCGTCTACGTCTTCGGCGGCGCGCTGCGGACCGGCGGCCGGTACGTGGACTACGTCGTTCCCGGCCTGATCGTGCTCTGTGCCGGATTCGGCGCGGGCACGACCGCCGTCGCCGTGGCCACGGACATGACGAACGGCATCGTGGACCGGTTCCGGTCCATGCCGATCAGCGCCTCGTCGATCCTGACCGGCCAGATCGTCGCCAGCCTGGCCCGTAACCTGCTCGCTACCGCGCTAGTAATCTGCCTGGGGCTGGGCATCGGCTGGCGTCCGACCGCGTCGGCGGCGGCCTGGGCTGGCGCGGCCGGCATGATCGTGCTGTTCATCCTGGCGCTGTCCTGGCTAGCGGCCGCCGTCGGCTTGCTCGCGCGCAACGCCGAGGCCGCGAACTCGGTGTCCTTCGCGCTGATGTTCATCCCGTACGTCAGCACCGCATTCGTGCCGGCTAGCTCCATGCCCGCGGTGCTGCGGGTCTTCGCCGAGCACCAGCCGTTCACCCCGATCATCGAGACGATGCGGGGGCTGTGGATGGGCCACACTTCCACCGGCGTGGCGGTCGGCCACGAGGCGTGGCTCGCCGTCGGCTATTGCGGCGCCATCCTGGCGGCCTCGTTCCTCGCTGCGGGCTGGCTGTTCCAGCACCGGACGGCGGCCTGACCTGGGCTCATGACCGCAAGCGGGCCGCGCGGGAAGGCTGCGTGGCCCGCTGGCGTTGGCCCGATCATGCATGTTGATATCTGGTCGGATGTGGTGTGCCCGTGGTGCTATCTCGGCAAGAGGCGCTTCGAGCGAGCCGTGGAGTCGATTGGCGCCGGAGACGACGTCACGGTGACATATCACTCATTTGAGCTCGACCCGTCAATGCCGCCCGGCGTTACCACTCCCACCGCCACGATGCTGGCCGGCAAATACCAGATGAGCCCGGAGCAAGCCGACCAGGCCCAGCACCAGATGACGGAGCGAGCCGCAGCTGATGGCCTCACGTTCCGGATGAACGGCCTGGTCAGCGGCAATACCAGGGACGCGCACCGGCTGCTGCAACTGGCCAAGGTCCGCGGCCACCAGGCAGAACTGATAGAGAGCCTGCATCGTGCCTATTTCACCGAGCAGGAGTCCATCTTCGATCACGCATCACTCGCCCGGCTGGCGGCCGAGGTCGGTCTTGACCCGGATGAGGTAGCGGACGTACTGGCCAGCGATCAGTATGGCGATGCCGTGGATGCGGACGAGGAGATGGCCCGCTCGCTGGGCGCTACCGGCGTCCCGTTCTTCGTTATCGGCCGACGGTACGCGTTCTCAGGCGCGCAGTCGCCCGAGACGATCGCGGAGGTGCTGCAGCGTGCCAGCGCCGACTCGACTGCCTCCTGATCCGGGCTGACTTGCGCCCGGAAGACTGCCGACCGGGTGCCGCGGTCCTGGGGGCGGCCCCGGCAAACGTCGGCTAGCTAGACGTCATGTCATGGCCGACGATCGACGACCACTCCGACAGTTCTGCGGCCAGCCGCGGATCTGCATGCTTTGGCCGCCCGGCCCGGTGCCGGATGATGCCGTGCCGGCGCTCTGGCTCGCGCGGTGCCGCCGTCGCGCCGAGTGCCAGCGTGATTGCAGCGCCGCCACGAGCGGACCGGCCCAGCGTCAGCGACCCGCCGGAACTGTCCGCGATCCGGCGGGCGATGTCAAGACCGAGGCCCGTGGAGCCGGGCTCCCGACGCCCCGCGGCTCACCGGGTACCCGCCGTCAGTGAATCCCTGGCCCTCGTCGGAGACCATCAGCCAGGCTCCGCCACCGGCCCGCGGGGTCAGCCTCACTGCGAAGCCAGCCCCCTCGGGAGTATGGGCGAACACGTTCTCGAACAGGATGTCGATGCAGGCGGCGAGGTCCTGCGCGGGCACGCGCACCGGCAGCCAGTCGGCTGCGACCTCTACCTCCATGCGCCGGCCCTGGTCTTCGGCTAGCGCCTGCCAGAACGCCGCGCGCTCCCGGACGATGTCGGCAGCGTCGCATGCCACCCGGCCTCCTCCCCCTGACGGCCGGCGCGCCTCGCGGATGATCTCGTTGACGGTCCGCGTCAGCGCATCGACGTCGCTGGTGACCTGCATCATTTCCGCGTGGTCGCGCAACGACTCGGCGTCTATCCGCAATGCCGTCAGCGGCGTCCGCAGCCGGTGTGACATGTCGGCGAGCGTCTCCCGCTCATGCGCGAGCAACTCCCCGATACGCGCAGCCAGCCTGTTCAGGCCCCGGCTTACCTGGCGCACCTCTGGCGGCCCGTCCACCGGGGCGCGGGCCGACAGGTCACCGTCCGCGAGCAGCTCCGACGCCAGGGCAACGGCCGCGAGCGGCAGCAGCAGCGAACGGGCAAGCTGGGAGGAGACGATCACGCTGAGCGCGAGCAGGCCGAGGCCGATCAGCCCTAGCAGCAGCCATGCCTGCGGGACGCCCTGGCTGAGCTGCGCCGCGGGCACGAAAGTGCGGATCACGGCGGTGCCCTTAGACAATCCCTGAACGGCAACGAGCACGTCCTCGCCGCCAGTGACCCGGGCGGTGAAGCTGCGCCCGCTCTCTGCCGCCAGCACATCGGCGGACTTCGCCGCCCGCGCGCCGAGGACCTGCCCGCCGGGCAGGAAGATCGTCGTCGGCTCGGCCGTGTTCTGCGCGTTCACGCGATCGACTGTGACCCGCAACTGAGATGGGCTGAGGGTCGCCACCAGCGGGGCCATCCATTGCGCCTGCGCGGTCGCGGCGCTCGATGCCTTGTCTGCCGCGAAGGTCCGCAGCAGCAGGGCAAGCGGCAGCAGGAACGAAACGAGGATCAGCGAGCTGATCGCGAGCACGAGCAGGGTGAGCCGTAGCCTCATGCTGGCGCCGCAAGCTTGATGCCCACGCCGCGCACGGTATAGAGGTACCTGGGTTCCTGGGCTGTCTCGCCCATCTTGCGGCGCAGCCAGGAAACGTGGACGTCGATGGTCTTGTCCGCGCCGCCGTACGGCATCCGCCAGACGTGGGTCAGCAGGTCGCGCTTGGGCACGACTTGTCCGGCCCGCCGGGCCAGGTAGAACAGCAGGTCGAACTCTCGCCTGCTCAAATCCAGCGGTATTCCGTCCAGGGCAGCCTCGTAAGCCTCCCCGTCCAGCCAGAGTCCGCCCACCTGGATTGGCGCGATCCGGCGCGCATCTACCTCGCTGGCCCGGCGCAGGACGGCGCGGATCCTGGCGTCGATCTGGCCTGGCCCGAACGGCTTGACGAGGTAATCATCTGCCCCTGCGTTCAGTGCCCGGACGATGTCGGCCTCGTCGTCGCGCGCGGTTGCGACGACGACCGGTACCGCGCTGACCGCTCGCAGCATCCGCAGCGCCTCGTACCCGTCAAGGCCTGGCAGGCCCAGATCGAGAATTACCAGGTCAGGCGGTGCCGACACGACCTGCTGGAGAGCGTCCAGGGCAGTACTCGTGCTGGCAACGGCGTGCCCGCGCTCAGACAGCGCGCGGACGAGCGCATGCCTGATGGCCGCGTCGTCTTCAACGAGGAGCAGCTGCGCCACAACTACTGAAGGTAGCCGGAATGCTGTCATCATGCCGTCGAATGATCGGAAAGAATCGGCGTTTTATCCTGTTTCGTTCTGCCGCTGGCCACGCTTGTGGTTGTCTTTACCCGTGCTTAATCTCAGCCCTGGCACTCTCGGCTAGTGAAATCGCGAGTCCTCATCGGCGCCAGCGCCTGGCTGCTCGGAGCCGTGACGGCCACGACGGGCAGCATGATTGCCGTCAACCAGCTCGCGCATGGCTTGTTCGGCCAGCCTGTCCAGTTGCTAGGCAGCGCAGCTAACGCGGACCTCGACCACGACTCTGGCGGTCAGCCCAGTGCGGGCAGTCCGGCTGGCCATCCCGCCGCGTCATCGGCCAGCCCCCGCGCGGCCGCGTCTCCCCGGCATGTGCGGCACGCACGGCGCGCCGCCCCGGCGTCGAGTCCAGCTGCCACAAACCCACCCGGAACCCTGCTGGTGTCGCCGGATGGCAGCGTGATGGCTGAGTGCCAGACGGCCGGCGCCTACTTGCTGTACTGGGTTCCAGACCAGGGATTCCAGGCCGATGAGGTGTATCGCGGGCCCGCCTCGGTCGCTTCGGTGACCTTCCGTGGCGCCGGCGCCACGGTTGTCCTGCACGTGTCCTGCAACTCTGGCACGCCAGTAGCGCACCTCTACTGGCCCGGCGGCGGATCAGGCGGCGACGAGTGACCCCGCCACCGCGCTAGTCGCGGCTTTTCTCGACTAGCAGCGCCAGCGTCGGGCAGGAGGCGATCGCCCGCCGAGCGTGGGCGTCGAGTTCGTCGGGAACCTCTGCGCCGGCAATGATCGGGTAGCCCCACGGGTCAAGCGTGATGAGCTCGGGCAGCAACTCTGCGCACACGCCGTGCGCAGTGCACTTGATCGGGTTAACCCGCAGCCGCTCGCTCACCAGTCCGCCATATCACCCGGGATGGGGAGCACCGGAGGGTGCCGGACGGCGTAACACGGACCCCGTTCCTGATGCCACCAGACGTCTTCCCTGAAGGCCGTCAGCGCGCTCCGGGCCAGCTGCGTCGCGCCATCTGGATGGCGGCACGCACCACGTCCCTCGATCAGGCCGATGAGCGTCATGATCTGGCCTGCTGTCCTGCCCGCCCCGTGATAGGCCAGGTGAGCCAGCGAGTCGGCTAGCGCGGGCAGGCCGAATACGCACGGTCCGCACTGGCCGGCCGTCTGGCCCGCAAGGTACCGCACTACGCGCGCTGTTTCGGCCAGGCCGCACGCCGAGTCGGGCAGAGCGACGATGACGCCCGCGCCCAGCGCGCCGCCGGCAGCCTTCACGTCCAGGTGGGTCAGCGGCAGCTGCCATGCGACGTCGATCGGCAGCCAGGACCCGAAATACCCGCCGGTTAGCACGGCCTGCGGGCGCTCAGTCAGCCCGCCCGCGGTCATCAGCACCGACCCCACCGGCGTGCCAAGTTCAATCTCGTATACGCCTGGCCGGCCCACTGCGCCGCTGACGGTGACGAGCATGGTCCCGGCCGCGCTGGGCAGGCCGGCCGAGCGAAACCAGCGGTCCCCGTAGCGGGCGATCAGGGCCAGGTGCGCCAGCGTCTCCGCGTTGTTCACCAGCGTCGGCCGGCCGTCGACGCCACGCTCATGCGTCCGGGGCGGCGAGAAGGTCGGCAAGCCCTCGCCGCCGTTGAGGTAGTCGACGATGGCCGACTGCTCGCTGGAGACATAGCGGCCCGGAATGCCAATGACCTCGATTGGCACCGGGTCGATGCCGGCTACCGCGCGTGCCTCCGCCGCTGCTTCCAGCTTCCTGCCCAGTCGCCGCTCCTGGCGGTGCACGACCAGGTATGCCTGATCGGCACCCACCGCGTAGGCCGCAAGGCTGATGCCGTCCATGACCAAATGCGGAGCCATGGACAGCAGCAGCTTGTCCTTAGCGCTGGCCGGCTCGCCCTCGGCTCCGTTCGCGACCACCACAGCGCGGCCGCGCCCGGCTGCAACCGATCGCAGCTTGCGGCTGGTCGGGAAGCCCGCCCCGCCGCGCCCGGTCAGGCCGGACCGCTCGACGACATCGATGAGCCGCCGCGCCCGTTCCCGGTCCGCACGTTTGCTTGCTGCCTGGCCCGGCAGCGGCAGCGGCCCGTGCATGCGCTCGTGATCCAGCAGCCCGATCGGCCGGCCGTCTGGCGGACCGTCCAGCAGCCTTGCTGCGCCGGCTACGCGTGGCAGGGTATCGGTGATGACGGCGACTGTCATCGCACCAGCCGCCGCGGCGGAAGCAGGCTGATAACCCGGATCACTGCGGCGCCCAGCACCGCCGCGATGCAGGCGACCGTGACGTAAAAGATCCAGGTCTTGCTGCGATCAGTCCCGATTCCCAGCCCGTGCGCCAGCGCGATCGGCCAGCAGAGGTAGCCGGCCCAGTGCACCGCCCGCCAGAACCGGTGCCCTATCCGTTGCCGCAGCAGGCTCGTAACGGTGATGGCGATGAGGATGTCTGAGGCGATCACACCCAGTCCGAGCCAGAACCGGTGGTACCCGGAGAGGAACGGCACGACGGCGTCCTGAATGCCAATGGTGACATAAGTGTCCAGGACGTTGGTAGCGATGTGCAGGCCGAGGAAGACCAGCGCCAGCAGCGAGATGTTGCGATGCAGGCCGACCACGAGGAACCGAGGCCAGCGATCGCCGGCGAGGCGGCAGGCCGTCAGGAAGCCCAGCGCCGTTGTTGCCGTCAGCAGCAGCATGGCCACCAGTCCAGTAGCCCGGGTCGCATACCACAGGCCTGGTCCGGAGCGGAGGTTGCTGAGCCAGTGGGTGACGCTAAAGCTCATCCGGCCAGCCTCCAGTGGTCACGGCGCTGCCATCGGGCCTGACGAAGCGGGCAGGCATCGCCAGGCCGGCTAGCCAGCTAACGGCCGAGGCCGAGCGGATGATGGCGGCGGTGCTCGCAGTGTTCGCGTCGACGCAGCTGGCACCCGCAACGCTGACCGAGGCCCAGCAGCTACTCGCCGAGCGGCCGGTAACGGGGTTCACGATGTGGTGCAGGTCTTGCCCGGCGCGCCGCCATCGGCGCGTTCCCGTGCCCGACGTAGCCAGGCCGCCGTCCCAGATAGCGATCACCGGGCCGAGGCGCCGGACGGCGCGCGCACCAGGATATGACCGCGGCGGCAGATCGTCGGCGATCTGAACCCGCCAGCCGCGTTCTGGCGCCTGGCCCGCCACCGCGATGTCACCGCCGAGGTTCACCAGCGCGCCGGCGCCGGTCGCAGCCGCGATCGCCCTGGCTGCCCGGTCGGCGGCGAGCGCCTTAGCGGTCGCGCCGAGATCCAGCTGCACTCCGGCAGGCACGTGAACGGTGCT
Organism: uncultured Actinomycetota bacterium; assembly: GCA_963834665.1. GTDB lineage: Bacteria > Actinomycetota > Actinomycetes > Streptosporangiales > Streptosporangiaceae > JAJYUU01. The sequence continues at coordinate 48,465 of CAWICK010000011.1, read as the reverse complement.
CGCTTGCTCGTCTAGCCGGACGCACTGCCAGCCCGCGGCTGGCGCGGGCAGTGGCGCGGAAGCTTGCTCGTGGCCTGCGAGCTCGGCGAAGTCACGGTCATAACCGAGGCTGACCAGGGACCGGCCGCAGGTGGGATCGACATCACCGTCGGAGGCTTCGGCAGCCCGCAGCGCGACCGCTAGTGCCTCGGCGAACAGCGGGCTGACGGGCAGTTCAGTCCCCTCAGCCTGGTTGACGGCGGTCAGCTCCGAGTCGGCCCGGAAGCGCGAGCACGCCCGGTCCATCGCACGCAGCTCGCCAGCCAGTACGCGCCTGGCGTCAGCCAGCGCGGACTGCCGGGTCACCAGCAGCGCGCCGAACGTGCCGAACACGCCGAAGCCACAGCCAACCATGTCCGGCGTCACCGGCCGGATCGACGTCGCGGCCAGCCACGGCCACCCGCCGGCGGCTCGCCGGCCGCCCGCAGCGCGGATGGCCTCACGGCCACTGCCGCCATCGGCTACCCGCCTCCCGCAGAGGACGTGCTCGATGTCGTCGGCGCCGGGGTGGGGCTTGGCGACGGCGCGGGCGGCTTGGTCGGCGGAGCCACGGTGGGCTTAGGCGTCGGCTTGGGCGCCGTGGTGGGCGGGGCGGTTGTCGGCTGAGCCGAATGCGTCCTGGTCCCCTGGTTCGGCGCCGAGCTGGTCTGGCCGGCCGACGGAGAGGCCTTGGCCTTAGCGGACTTGCTCGCTGACGCCGACGGCGACTGCGAGCGCGACGCGCCGCTCGCAGACGGCGACGCGCTCGGCGAGGTGCTCTGCCCGCCTGACGACTGGGTCTGCGAGCTGGACGTCGTGCCGGCGTTGCTATTAGCCGTCTTGGAGAACAGCGTCGTCATGCCGAATGCGGTCACGGCGCTCAGCAGCGTCGTCCGCCAGGTAATGCGGGACAGCCTGCGCAGTCCGGAATCCCTGCCTGCGGTGAGGCTTCTGTGTCTCATGGCGGTAACTCAACCAGTGGCTTGGTTAAGAGCCCACCAAGGCCGCGCTAGCGATTCGCTTAGCGCGGGAGCCGCGGGCCGGTCCCCCCCGGACCGGCCCGCGGCCGAGTCAGGCTGTCACCCGATGCTCGCCAGATCTAGCCAGATAGCGGCCGGGTTGGACGGGTCGATGGCGGCCTGCAGCGTCAGGCCAGGCCGAAGCTGACCTATCTGCATCTGGCTGATCGGCTGCTGCATGGTGGCCGGATACGGCGGCATGCCGTCAGCCAGCACGGTCAGCTCGAACTCGACAAGCAGGTCGAAGTTGATCATCCCGACCTGCCGCATCGAAGTGATCATGACGGAGCGGCGAACTGAAGTCCCGTTCGCCAGCCCTGCCGCAGCGGCGGCGGCCGCGTTTGCCGCCTGGGTCTGCGCCGCCATCATCTGATTGGCGCTGGCCATCCTGTCCTGCGCGGCGCGCATGCGCTCGCCGACGGGAGGCATCGTTTTCTCGATCTCACGCGCCTGCTTCTGCAGGTCACGCACGTTCTTGAACATGCCCATGGTCAGCTCTCCCGGTACAGCTGGTTGAAGCGCTGTGCGACGGCAGGGTTGGACTGAACCCGGCTGTTCCAGCCCCGGGATGCTTCCTCCCAGCTCTGCGCGGAGATTCCGTGCCCAGCTGCGACTTCGACTAGCTTGGACTGGTCGTAGTTGTAGGCGGCGACGCCCTTGGACACGCCGGCGAACTGCTCCAGCGTTACCCCGGCGACCGGGTCGAAGTCCGGGCCGGACGGAGTGACGCCGGCCTGCGGTCCGCCGAACTGCGGTCCGCCGAACTGCCCCATCTGCCCCTGCGCTTGCGCCAGCTGCGCCTGCGCTGCGGCCTGATGCGCCGCGGCCATCTGCTGTGCCTGCGCGCCGAGCTCCTGCGCCTGCTGCACCATTCCGGGCGCAGCGTTGACCATGTCCTTCATGTCCTTCATGCGCTTGAGCATTCCCATACCGCGTTGCCTCTCGTGTGACTTTCCCGCCCCGGCGCCTGCCCGGTTGGGCGTGCCGCATTTCCATTCCAGGCACGCCGACGTCAAACCCCATGGGCGTACCGCGCTTAACCCTCCGATACGGGTTTCCGCGCCGCAATATCACCCGAGTCTCGCTTTGGTACTCTCCAGGTGTCGCAGGTTCGCGATGGCGGAGCTGTGCGCTGGCCGGCGCGGAGCGAGGGTGGGGACAGATCGTGGACAATCCGCCACGCCGGACTCTTGCTTCCCGGCTTGAGGACCGCGATCGCTCCAGGTTCACCGGCCGTTCCGGCGAGATCGCCTTCCTTGAGAGGTGCCTGGACTGCCGACGACCCGCCGGCCTGCGTGGTCCACGTCTGCGGTCCCGGCGGTATCGGCAAGAGCACCCTGCTGCGCGAGGCGGCCCGGCGGGCCCGAACCGTTGGCCGCAGCGTCATCAGCGTCGACGGCCGGGAGCTAGGCCCGGCGCCCGGCATGCTGGAGGCGGCGCTGCGGGAGGCAGCACGGCACCAGCGCCCGCTCGTCCTGCTCGACTCCTACGAGCTCATGACGGCGCTGGGCTCGTGCCTGCGGCACGAGCTGCTGCCCGAGCTGCCGGACCAGGCGATGGTCATCATCGCCGGCCGCGGCGATCCTGACCCTGGCTGGTTCTCCGGCGGATGGGAGGCGTCACGGCGCGGCTGGACCTGACGGCGCTGACGCCCGGCGACGCGCGGCGCCTGCTGGCCGCCCGCGGCCTGACCGACCAGCGGGTGCCCGCCATCATCGACTGGGCGGCCGGATCCCCGCTGGCCCTGGCACTGGCAGCAGAGGCGGCGACCGCCGATCCCGGCTGGAATGCGGCCAGCACCGCCAGGCCGGCCCGACATCCTGCGAGCGCTGTTGCACCGGCTCGTCGAGACCGAACTGGACGACATCCGGCCGTCCGCGCTCGGTATCGCCGTGGTGGCCAGGACTACCACGCCGGAGCTGGTACGCGCGGTCCTGCCCGGCGAGGACGCCGACGCCGAGTACCGCCAGCTGGCCGAACTGACCGTCACCGAGCCGGATCGGCTCCGGCATCACGATGCATGAGCTGGCCCGCAAGGCGCTGCTGGCCGACCTGCGGCAGCGCAACCCCGCGCTTGAGCGCGACCTGCGCCGTCGCATTGTCGACTACCTGTACTGCCGGGCGCAAAAGGGCGAAACCCAGCTGATGATCGACATGGCACACCTGGTGGAAAACCCGCTTGTTCGCTGGGGCTTCGGCTGGCACGGCAACGTCAGCTTCCGGGTCGACTCGGTCCGCCCTGGCGACGAGTCGCGGATCGGCCGGGCTGACCACCGAATACGCCCCGCTATGGTGGCAGCTCACTCGCAGGTTCTTCATCGAGGCGCCCGACCGGGTGGCGGTCGCCAGGGACCTGCAGCGACCAGATCTGCGGCTACCTGGTCAGCATGAGCCAGTCGGCTGCCCCCGCGTTTCGCCGATGAGGACCCGCTGGCCGGCCCGTGGCTCGCCCACGCCCGGCGCAACGCGGCCCTCGGGGACTCGGTGCTCTGGCACGCCGCGGTCGACTTCACCGGGCAGGGCACAGGTACAGGCGATGCTGGGCATCGCCGGCATCCTTCGCAGCGGCGCGGCCAGCGCGCGGTTTGCCTACCTGCCGATCGACCCGCGGCTCCCCGGCGCGCTTGAGTTCGCCGTAGCTGTCGGCGCGAAGCATGTGGCCGAGCTCGACGCCCGTATCGGCGACCGCGTGGTCCAGTGCCACCGGCTGGACTACGGCCCTGGCGGCATGTTCAGTCACATGCGCGCGCAGATCTACGCCGAGATCGGGCTGCCACCGCCGGCCGCGCAGGAGCGGGTAGTCGCCGATCCTGGCACCGTGCGCAAGGCACTGAAGGACTTCCGGGTGCCGCGCGAACTGGCCCGCAGCCCGCTGGCGACAGGCGCGACGGTGACCGGAGCGGGCGGAGTCCGTGCGCAGCCTGCTGCGGCAGGCCGCCGATGAGGCATTCGGTGACAGCGAATCAGAAAAGCTGCTCTACAGCGTGCTCGTCGCCGGCTACCTCGAGCCGATGCGCAGTCACGAGGAGGCAGCGAACAAGCTATGCCTGAGCCGGGCGGCCTACTTCCGCAGGTTGAAGACCGCGGTCGAGCGGCTGGCCGAGCACATGGCCGGGAACGACGGGGAAAGCGATGCGGAGGCACCGGCCCGGATGCCTCCGCAGGCTCGCGAGCTACCTCAGCTATGAGTCGTGTACGTGATGATCAGGCCCGAGAATGTGGCGCCTCCCTTGGGGCAGACGCCGATGGAGTAGGCATAGACGCCGTTGTTGACGTTCGAGTCCGCCTTCGGGATCGCCTTAGTGACGTGCGAATAGGCAGGTGTAGCGGCGAGGGCCGAAGTGAACTTGGCCAGCAGGACGTCGGTGTGATTGGTCAGTTTCTGCCTGTTCATCTCCGCGTACACGGTGTCGGTCTTGCCCGGGGTGTAGTAGAAGGTGATCGATTTGAGAGTGATGCTGGGCGGCAGGGACAGTCCCGCGTTGAAGCACCCCACGCCGGTCGGATCGGACAAGTACGTCGGATCCCAGTGGTTGAAATAAACGTCGGTGTTGCTGTCGGGCGCGAACGCGGACGCCGCGAGCGCGTAATGATGCGTCACGGTCTTCGGCTTCGGCCCGGACTGCACCGCGGCCGCGGATCCGACTGCGGCGCAGCCGATCGCAATCCCGGTGGCAAGCGTGATCAGGTAACCGGCGCGAGCGCGGGTCATCAGCCTCATCTAGTCGTCTCCTTTGGCGTTCGCAGTGCGTGGATTGCCTGCTGAATGGGTGATCGTTGCCTGGAGATTATCCATGGGCAAATGGCAGCGTTATGTCATCGCGCTAACGCCACCAATTGACCTGATTGTCCCGGCTGAATATGCGGACCCCGACAGGTGCCGCTCCGCCTCGAGGTCCGCTGACGGCTGGTTATTGCCGCCAGTGTGGCGCGGAGGTAGCGTCCGAAGGTGGCGCGCCGTTCCGTGCCACGAGCTCGCAAGCAGCGGAGGCGTCGGTGGCGATCAACCAGGCGACCGCAGGTGATCGCCGTGACCTTGACGCGATCATCGTCGGTGCCGGGCTCGCCGGGCCTGTATCAGCTCTACCGGCTGCGAGAACTGGGCCTGCACGCCAAGGTGGTCGAGGCCGGCGACGGCGTCGGCGGCACCTGGTACTGGAACCGCTACCCGGGCGCGCGCTGCGACGTGCAGAGCATGTCGTATTCCTACTCGTTCTCGCCCGAGCTCGAGCAGGAATGGGAGTGGAGCGAGAAGTACCCGACGCAGCCCGAGATCCTCCGCTACCTCGATCACGTTGCCGACCGGTTCGACCTGCGCCCGGACATCATCTTCGGCACCAGGGTCACGACGGCGCGCTACGACGAGGGCGGCAAGCTGCTGGCAGGTGACGACCGACACGCGGCGAGACAGCTCAGCACCCAGTTCCTGGTCATGGCGACCGGCTGCCTGTCCGCGTCGAAGCTGCCCGAGGTACCGGGCCTGGATCGCTATCGCGGCCGGACGCATCACACCGCCCGCTGGGGTAACAAGGAGATCCGCTTCGACGGCCTGCGCGTTGGCGTCATCGGCACCGGATCCTCGGGTATCCAGTCGATCCCGATCATCGCCGGGCAGGCGGCCGACCTGACCGTGTTCCAGCGCACGCCGAACTTCAGCGTGCCCGCGGGAACCGGCCGCTGTCCGCGCTGAGGTCGCCGAGATGAAGGCGCGCTACCGGGAGTTCCGGCTGCCACAGCGCACCTCGCGGTCCGGCGTGCCCGGCCCGGACGCCAACCGAGTCCGCGCTCTGCGGCATCGGAGCCGAACGCGCCGCCGCCTACGAGGCTGGCTGGGACAGGGGTGACCTGATCGTCGCTGGTCAGGCTGTTACACCGACATCCTGATCGACCCGGCAGCGAACGAGACGGCGGCCGAGTTCATCCGGGCCAAGATCCGCGCGGTCGTCCGCGACCCGGCGAGCTGCCGAGACCCTGTCCCCGCGCACTTCCCGTTCGGTACCAAGCGATCCTGCCTCGACACCGGCTACTACGAGACGTTCAACCGGCCGAACGTGCACCTGGTCGACCTGCGCGCGACGCCGCTGACCGATTCGACCGAGACCGGGCTCTGGCACGTCGGACGCGGAGTACGAGTTCGACGCGATCGTTTTCGCGACCGGCTTCGACGCGATGACCGGCGCGCTCACCGCCATCGAGATCCGCGGGCCGCGACGGGGTCCCGCTCGCCGCGAGTGGTGCGCCGGGCCGCGGACCTACCTGGGTATCTCGGTCGCCGGGTTCCCGAACCTGTTCACGATCACCGGGCCGCTCAGCCCGTCCGTGCTGAGCAACATGGTGGTGTCCATCGAGCAGCACGTGGAGTGGATCAGCGACTGCATCGCGCACCTGCGCGCGAACGGCTTTGGCGCGATCGAGGCCACGCTCGAGGCCGAGGAAGGTGGGTGCAGCACGTGGCCGAGGTTGGCTCGATTACCCTGTTCCCGCAGGCGGACTCCTGGTACATGGGCGCGAACGTGCCCGGCAAGCCGCGGGTCTTCCTGCCCTACATCGGCGGCGTCGGGGTGTTCCGGCAGATGTGCGACGAGGTAGCGACGAACGGCTACGAGGGCTTCACGCTGTCGAGGTATCGAAGTCACGCGGCCTTCGCCGGCCCGGTGTCGTCGTCCATGTGACGGAAAAGCGGGTACGAGTCCCGGTCCGGCTCGGGCAACGGGCCGGCCACGACCAGCCGGGCCTGGGGCTGGCGCCGGCGGCCGGACCTGATGACCTGCAGGCTGCTCAGCACGATGCCGGCCACGATCGCGGCACCGCCAGCCAGCTGGACCGGCCCGAGCGGGTTGCCGAACAGGGCGGTGCCTGCGGCCGCGCCGACCAGCGGCTCCAGGTTCACGGAATGCGCCGGCGACGTCGGCGGACACCTTGCTCTGCGCGGTCGCGAACAACGCCGTCGGCAGCACCGTCCCGGCCAGCACGAGCGCGATCACTGCCAGCAGCGCGGCCGAGCTGGCCGGGTTGCCTGGCGTGGCCTCGGTCATCAGGGCGACCGGGAGGACGGCCAGTCCCGCGGCCGCAAGCTGGAGCGCGGTGACCGCGACAGGGTCCCGGCCCCGCAGCAGCCTGGCCTGTGACACCGTGAACGCTGCGGAGATCAGCTGGGCTGCGACCACCAGCCCGTCACCGCCCAGCGTGGAGCCGGATCCCTGCCGACCGGCGATGACCGTGACGCCTGCCAGCGACAACGCGAAGCCGACCCAGGCCATGGGCCGTGCGCAGCTGTGCCCCAGCATCGCGGCCATGATCGCGACCAGGACCGGAGTGGCGCCGATCAGCAGGGCCGCATGCGTGACGCTGGTCCGCTGCACGCCGAAGTTCTGGAGCAGGACCGAGCCGCCGTATCCGGCTGCGCCGGAAATCACTACGGCCGGGCTCCAGGCTCCGCGCAGCCGGGACCTGCTCACCAGCATGAGCACCGCTGCGGCCAGCCCAAACCGGACGAAGGTCAGCCAGGCGGGTGCGAGCCAGCCCAGCGCCAGCTTCGACAGCGGGACGGTGGTACCCCACAGAACCCCGGCGGTTACCAGGGCCGGGAAGACGAGGCGGCGGCTGGTGTTCATGAGTTCAGTCTCGCCGGTGACGGCGGTGCGATTCGGTCTACGAGCCTCCTGGACGAGATAATATTTGGAGATGTGGCCGTAGAACTTGATGAAATTGATTTGCTGCTGCTCACCGAGCTGCAGGCAGATGCAGACCGTACGAACGTGGAGTTGTCCAGGCTGGTCGGCCTCTCGCCAGCCGCGACGCTTGAACCGGGTTCGGCGGCTGAAGGCGTCTGGCGTCATCAAGATCATCAGCGCCCGGCTGGACGCCACGGCCGCCGGGTTCCCGCTGCAGATGTACGTCGGCCGCCACGCTCGGGCGGCATGATCCGCGCGCGACGCGGCTGTTCGAGGAGCACGTCCGGGCGCTGCCGCAGATCATCGCCGCGGACAACGTCACCGGGGAGATGGACTACCTGCTCACGGTCGTTGCCAGGGACGTCACCGAGTTGCAGCAGGTGCTTGCCTCGCTCGCGGCCAGAGGCGGCCAGCGGCTGGTTACCTATCTGCGGCTGGAGGAAATCAAGCCGCCCTCCCGGCTGCCGCTCCTGCGGCCGTTGCCGCGGCCCCGCCGCAGCCCCGCAGGCCGGGCGTGCGCCGCTAAACGGCTTGGCGGCCAGGCGGTCAGGAAGATGCGGCGGGCCAGAAAGCTGGCCGGCTAGAAAGCTGGCCGACTCGGCGGTTTGTCAGTCGGCGGCCGGAGCCGGTCCGCCGACCAGTCCGCCCGCTCCCGCCGCGGGCTCGGCCGGCTCATCCGGAGCCGTCGTCCGCCAGACGCCTCGCGCACGACTACCTGGATCGCGCCGGCGCCGGAATCGCCAGCAGCGCCGCCACGAACCCGCCGAAGAACCCGCCGACCCAGCTGCCAAGCGATGCGCCGAACAGGATCGAAACCAGCACCAGCAGCGGGTTGATCCTGACCGTCCGGCTCATGATGACCGGGTTGAGCACGTGGTTCTCGACCTGGGTGTAGATCAGGAAGACCACCAGCGTGACCAGGCCGGCCGACACTGAGTGGGTGAGCGCGAACAGCACGACCGGGATCCCGGCCAGTGCGCCGCCGATCATCGGCAGGAAGTCGACCAGCGCGACCCACAGCGCCCACAGGAACGGGAACGGCACCCCGAGCAGCAGCAGGCTGGCGAGGACGACCAGGCCCGGCGATGACGACGTGGCGAAGTTGCCGAGCATGTAGCCGGTAACGGACCGGTTGACCTCGCGTGCTACCTGGCTATACCGGACGGCCCGGTCGGGAGCCATCAGGCCGAGCACGCCCGGTTCGCATCTTCGGCCCCTCCAGCAGCATCAGCACGACCAGCACGAAGATCGTCAGTAGCGAGAACAGCAACGAGAAGGCTCCCTCCCCCAGGCTCAGCGCAGGATGCGCCAGATCACGGCCGTAGCTCGCGAGCTTGGGCGCGTTCTTCTCAACCCAGGTCTGCAGGTGGTACTTCGTCACTAGCTGGCCGATCCAGCCCTGGCCGTGCTGGGCCTTGCGGACATAGACCGGCAGGTTATCGGCGAGATGGCTGATGCCGTTGACCAGCGGGTAGCCGAAGGCCGCAGCGAGGCCGGCGAAGCGCAAGCACGGCCAGCAAGGTCACGACGGTCACGGCGAGTCCCCGCCGGCCCAGCCAGCGCTGCAGCAGCACGACCAGCGGGTTCAGCAGCAGCGCCACGAACCCGGCCACGACCAAGCAGCAGGATCACGCCGCGCAGCCGGTCGATGATCTTGCCGGCCAGGAAGGCCAGACCACGATGGCGACGGCCACCAGGATGGCCCGCAGCGGCACGCGCCTGTCCTCGGCCGCCCGCCACAAGCCGGGCGCGGCGGGTTTGGCACGGCGGCAATTCTCAGCTCATCGGCAAGCATGCCAGGTTCCCGGCAGTGGTCCGCGGCCCGGCGAGCAGACCACCCGGCCTAGACGCACGGGCGGCGGCGTGCCGCCGTGCCGCGCGGCGCGGCCAGCGCGCTGGGTCCCATCACAGACGAGGCAAGCATGCGTGAACGCTGACCGCGCGAACGCCAGCGCCGGCAGCGTGCGGATCAGGGCTGGTCCGGACGTCGTCCCAGTTGAGTATGTACTCGCCGAGCCCGGCGTCCCAGTGAGCGGCGGCGGGCGCCAGCGCCGCGTCGGCGTAATCCGGCGGGCGCGGGATGGGCGTAGGCGTAGAACGCCGCAGCCGGATGGCGCGGATCCCCGGGCCACCAGCCGATCTCCACCTCCTGCGCGTCCATCGGCATTGCGCATGATGAAGTCGCCGAGGGCGGATCGGCACGGCTGTGCCGGAGAACAGGCTGACCGCCAGGTCGAAGGTCCCCCACCAGGCGTTGACCGGCGTGGACCGGCCGCGGTACGGCGCGCGGAACTCGGCCAGCACCATGGCGGCCCGGCCAGCGGCGTCGAAGTAGGCCCCGACCTGCTCGCGGTCGTAGGTTGCGTGCTCGTCATCGGCGTCAAGCGGAACGGTCCACGGCACTTCCTGCGGCTTCGGATCGATCTGCACGTCGCCGGCCATCCGGCGGACGGCAGCCGAGCAGCTCGCGCGTCACCTGCGCCGACGGGCCGGTCAGGGGCCAGCGGGACGCGCTCGACCGTGCCGTTGCTGTGCTCGGCGACGGCCTCGTGCGAGCGAAGGTCGAGCAGCGCGACGATGCGGCCGGAGCCGTCCGGGCTGGCAGCGGCGCCGTCTCCCAGCCGCGCGCGGTCAGCCGCAGCGCTGCGTGCTGCAGCTGCGGCTCTGGCGGCGCCAGCGCGACCGCCAGCTTGCCGAGCACCTGGGTGTGCGCGTGCAGGGTGTCGCAGGTCGCGCTCCACTGCTCGTAGGAGACGGCCGGCCAGGCAGCAGACATAGCTGCACGCTAAGCGTCGGCCGCTCGCCTCAGCGGGCCCTGCCCGTCGGCGTTTCGCCCGGGTTCTCGATCGCGTCTAGCCCCGCCGCACGGCTCCGCCGCCCGCAGCTTGACATGTGACCAATTGGTCACCTATTCTCGAGCCGTGGATGAGGTGTTCAAGGCCCTGGCCGACCCGACCAGGCGCGAGCTGCTCGACGAGCTCTTCCGCGCCGACGGGCAGACCCTCAGTGCGCTGGAGGAGCGCTTCCCGATGACGCGATTCGGCGTCATGAAGCACCTGGGCAGCTAGAGGAGGCCGGCCTGATCGTGACCAGGAGGCGCGGCCGGGAGAAGCTCCACTTCCTCAACCCGGTGCCGATCCGGCTGATCCACGACCGGTGGGTCAGCAAGTACGCCGAGCCCTGGGCCGCCGCGCTCAGCGACATCAAGCAGAAGCTGGAGAAGCCGATGGAGAAGGTCTTCGAGATCTACATCCGCACGACCCCGGAGCGCCTCTGGGAGGCGATCACCGACCCGGATATCAGGAGCAAGTACAACTTCGGCGCCAGGCGTCAACTCGGACTGGACGCCGGGTGCCCGGCTAGAATTCGGGCACCCGGCTGCGCCCGCGCTCCTCGGCGAGGGCGAGGTCCTCGAGGTCGGATCCGCCGCGCAAGCTGGTCCACACCATGACTGCGCTCTGGAGCGATGAGGTCAAGAGCGAGGGTCCCAGCCGGGTCACCTGGGAGATCGAGCAGGTGGCGGACTCGTGCCGTCTCCTGCTCACCCACGACCAGCTCCGCGAGGGCGCCAACGACCAGATCTACGGCGGCTGGCCGATGATCCTTTCCGGCCTGAAGACCTGGCTCGAGTCCGGTCGAGCTGCTTACCACGCCAGGCTCACTCATGTACTCAGCCGACTTCGCAACGAGCAGGCCGGAGGCAGCAATGACTGGCACCGCGATCCGATCACGGTATCCGCACTGTTGGCGTCCCGGTCCGCGACCAGGACCAGGCACTGAAGTTCTACACCACAGTACTGGGCCTGCGAAACGCCTGGACGTCGAGCCTCGGCAACGGCGGTCGCTGGATCGAGGTTGCGCCGCCTGCCGCGGGCACGAGCATCGCTCTCGTGCCTGCCAAGGCCAGCGCGCCAGCAGGCATCGAAACGGGCATCCGGCTCTACTGCCGCCGACGCTGACCAATTGCACGCCTTCCTGCTCAAGCACGCCGTAGACGCGGACGACGTGCTGCGCTGGCCCGGCGTGCCGCCCATGTTCGCCTTCCGGGACCGGACGGCAACGGCCTGGAGATCGTTCAGGAGGCGTGAGCTAGCGATACCGGGTCGGGAGATCGGCGGGCGCGGCAGGGTGAACGGGATGACCTGCCGCACCCGCCAGCCGGCGGCGCCGGCCCTGCCTAGCATTGGGTTACGCGCCGTGATCTCGGCGCTGCGCACATGGATTCGCATGGTTCAACCTCGCGCTGCCTGGCGCGAAGGCAAGACCCACGGTGCGCGGCCCGCCCAGCAGGCCGTAGCCGACTAGGAGACCTGATGCGACTACCGCTCGCCGCCCGTGACGTCCCAGCCAGGCTCGCCACCGGCGGGTACATCCTGCACTCGGGAATCAGTAAGTGGAACGGCGCGCCCGAGACCGCGGCCGGGATACATGGCGTCGCGACCGCGGCTTATCCGTTTCTCAAGGAGATCCCGCCCGAGAAGTTCCTGCGATTGCTCGCTGCTGGCGAGATCGCCACCGGGGCGGCCCTGCTGCTTCCGGTAGTGCCGAGCAGGCTCGCCCGGCCTGCCCTGACCGGCTTTTCCAGTGCCCTGCTCGCCATGTACTGGCGCACTCCGGCCATGCGCAAGCCCGGCAGCATCTGGCCGACGCAGGCCGGCATCGCAGTGAGCAAGGACGTCTGGATGCTCGGCATCGGACTCGGCCTGCTGGCCGGCGCGTAAGGCCCGGCGCGTAAGGCCCGGCGCGTAAGGCTCAGTCAGTCCGGCCTCGCTACGCCGAGCCGCCTGCTGGCTCGCCTCGGGGTCAGGCCCACTCGTGGCTCGCCTTGGGGTCAGACCCACTCGCTTGACAAACTACGCGTGATGCTTGGTATAGTTTGCAAGAAGCGACTAGGGAAGGACTCCAAATGATCGACACCCGCGCGGTTGCGCAGGAAGTGCAGGACCAGCTGCTCGCCGCCATGAACAAGGGCCAGGAGCAGGTCCGCAAGGCCCAGGAGCAAATGCGCCAGGCCCAGGAGCAGGTGCGGAAGAGCCAGGAGCAGGTACGCAAGGGACGCGAGGCCGTGACCGGCGCCATCCGCACCGGCAACGAGCTCGCCAAGGCATTCCGCCCGAACATCCCGGCGCTGCCCCCGACCGTGCGGGTTCCGTCACTGAGCAAGCTGACGGACCCGGCCAAGCTGAGGGCCAGCGCCCAGCAGTTCGCCGACCAGATGATCGCGACCCAGCGCAAGGTCGCGGGCGAGGTGCTCGCCAGCCAGCGCAACCTCGCCGGCCAGCTGCTCGCTACCCAGCGCAACCTTGCCGACAAGGCATTTGAGGCGGCCAGTCCGTTTGTGCTGGATGGCGTTGCCCGGCTGACGAAGGTTGTCGCAACGCTGCAGGATGGGCGGAAGTCCGGTCACGCGCACTCCGCCGCCAAGGTTGAGGCTGCTCCTGAAATAGCGGCGGCCGAGGTTGCGAAGGCGCCGGAGGTGACGCACTGAGGCTGCCGAGACTAAGCCAGCCGATGCGACCGCCGCCAAGCCAGCAGGAGGCGCGGCTGCCGGCACAAAGGCCGCCAGGGCAGAGAAAGCCGCCAGCACGAAGGCTGCCAGCACAAAGGCTGCCAGCACAGGCAGGCCGCCAGCACGGCGGCGGCCGCCGAAGGCCGCCAAGGCCCAGGCGGCAACGGCCGACGCCGCCAAGGCCGGTGGCGCGACCACTCGCACCAGCGGCAAGGCTCGGGCCGCCAAGCCGACCACCCCGAAGAACTAGGACCGGCCTCTTGGGCGCGGCGTGACGGGTGCGGAGTTCCCTGCCATTTAGACCAGGCAACTCCGCGCCCACGCCCGCTTCGTGCCACCATCATCCAGTCGGAAGGGGGCTCCGATGAACGAACCCTGGGACTCTCAGATGGAAGCGCTTGGCGCCTTCATCCGGAGCAAGCGCAAGCTGGCCAATCTGTCGCTGCGCCAGCTCGCTGAGCGAACCAAGCTGTCTAACCCGTACCTCAGCCAGATCGAGCGAGGCCTCCATCAGCCATCGGTGCGAGTGATAAGGCTCATCTCCGATGCCCTGAACGTCTCGACCGAGACATTGCTCACGCAGGCGGGCCTGCTGCACCGCGAGCCTGCGGGCAGCGGCAAGGCTCAGGCACATCCGGTTGATATCGAAACGGCCATCCGAGCCGAGCAACGGCTATCCGATGAGCAGAAGAGCGCCCTCATCGCCGTGCTGAGGAGCATGCTGCCAGCCGAGTAGTACGAATCGGTGACACCAGCAGGTTTGGTATGAACATCGCAGAACGCGCGTCAACCACCCGCCAAGGCTATTACGATACGACAGCGTGACGGAGGAAAGCCAGCCGATGGCATCAGAGCCCGGCGATTCGCTGCCTCGGCGGAAGGAACCCCTGCCCCAGCGGGCAGGTCCTCTTCCGCAGCGGGGCGATCCGGCTTATGAACCCCTGCCCCAGCGCGGCGCATCGGCTAACGAACCCCTGCCCCAGCGCGGCGAAGCACTGCCCCACCGCGGCGAAGCACTGCCCGAGCGAGGTGCATCGGTCTTCGAACCGTTGCGCAGGCGGCGCGAATCGCTGCCGCAGAGCTCCGGATCAGCCTTCGAGCCCTTGCCACGCCGTGGCGGCACGCTTCCCCAGCTCGGCGACACCCTCGGGCGACAGCCTTCCGCAACGCGCCGACACCCTCCCACAGCGCGGCGACTCGCTGCCCCAGCGCGCCGACTCTCTCCCGCAGCGCGGCGACTCGCTGCCCACGACGCCTCCAGCGCGCCGACTCTCTCCCGCAGCGCGGCGACTTCCTGCCGCAGCGTGGCCAGCAGCAATCCGGCGGCGATCCACTGCCCCGCCGCACCACGAGGACGCGGCCCAGCGGACGTCACCGCAGCCCGCACCGGCTGTCGGTGGCCCCGGAGGCGCCCGCGCTGGTGATCGCCGTTCCCGGCACCGCGGAGAACGATTCGGCCGGCATCGGGCCCCAAGTGGCCGCTATAGCGGAGTTGTCCTGTCCTGGCGTCGACATCCGCGTCGGCTATCTGGAGGGCGACAGTCAGACGCTGTCGGAGGTTATCGATTCCGGCGCGGAGTCCGACAGCCCCGACCAGTTCCCCAGCGTGATCGTGCCCTTGCTGGTAAGCCCGAGCCCTAGGTTCGACGACGCCATCCGGCGGATCGCCGCGCAGCCCGGCTTTGCCCGCGGTCGTTGCGGCCCATCTCGGCCCGCACCCCCTGGTGGCCGAAGGGCTCCACTCGCGGCTGGCGGAGGCTGGCCTGGCCCGCCACGCCCGGTCGGCCGGGCTGAGCATCTCCGCGGACGGCCGCGGCGTTGTGGTGCTCGCCGCCGTCGGCGAGGAAGCAGCCGGCGAGGCTTCGATCATCGCGGTCCTGCTGGCCTCCAGGCTCTCCGTGCCGGTGGTGCCGGCCTCCCTCGGAGATCCGGCGAGCATTGCCGACGCGGTGACCAGGCTCAGTGATTCTGGCGCCTCACGACCCGCGCTCGCACCATGCCTCATCGGGCCGGGAACCACCGTGGCCGTCTTCGATGACCTCAGCGCAGCGCTCGGTGCGCCCTGCGCGGCGCCGCTTGGCGCACACCAGTCGATCGGCCAGCTTGTCGCGATCCGGTATGGCGCGGCGCTCGCCACCCTGAGCCTGGCTGGCTGACAACACCGGCGCTGCCGGCGATTCTGGTTCTTCGCTCTCGATTCACCCGCGCGGCCGGCCGCATATGGCGAACCTGGCCCATTCCACGCGTGCAACGGGGTCGGGTCGTGCCGTCGAGTAGGTTCAACATGGTCATGGGTGCCAGATTTCAATGCTTTCCTTAATTTCCAGGTCTTGCGCCATTTCCGGCCGCCTAATTCGGATCTTGACATGCCGGATATGTTTCGACCATCCCGAAGACGACGATGCTTGCTTCAAGCCTCAGGTTAAAATAATCTGAACAAAGAGCGTCGCCAGAATGAACGGGGCTGCTAGGGTCGGCCCACTGAAAGACAGAACTGTAAGGGCTGCGCCCGCCGGTCCTGGCTGCCATTTCGCTCGGTTCGAGCGTGCGGCATGGCCGGCTGCGAGGCGAGCATTTGGGGCTGGGGATTGCAGTTTATTTGTAACTTTCGTCATTAACAACCTGAGTTTGCATCGCTGAAAGCCGCGAGGGCGGTTTCAGACTGACTTTTGACCCCGCGCAGTGAATTGTTGTTAGCGCTATGCCGTTTATGAACCAGCGTCAGCCTTGGGGAGGCTGCTTGTATGGCTATGATCACGACCGCTCCCGTCGACGCGGCGGGCCGTCGGCTTGGGCAGGTTCCGGGGGGCGAGGAGCCTACCAGGCCCGCCGGTCGACGACTGGTTGACCTGAACGGCGGCGTCGCGGCAGGAACTCGGCCAGACCTGACTGTGATCGTTCCGACCCGCAACGAGGAAGAGAACGTCGCACTCTTGCTCGAGCGGCTCGGACCTGCGATCGAACCACTGTGCGCGGAAATCGTCTTTGTCGATGACAGCGACGACGGCACTCCCGAGAGGCTGGCCGTGAGCGCGCGCACCTGCGCGGTCCCCGTGCGGTTGTTACGACGGTCGCGGCGTGAGCGCAGGGCCGGTCTCGCCAGTGCCGTCGTCGCCGGCGCGCGGCATGCTCGCGGTACCTGGGTGCTCGTGATGGACGGCGATCTTCAGCATCCGCCCGAGGCCGCGGCCCTGCTCGCCAGGACGGGCATGCGCCTTGGCTCTGACATCGTGGTCGCTACGCGATATGCAGGCAGCGGGTCACCGGCGGGTGGCCTTGACGGCACTCACCGCAAGCTGGCGTCCAGCTGGGCCACGCGGCTGGCCAAGACCGCGTTCCCGCGCCGTCTCGCTATGATTAGCGACCCGCTGAGCGGCATGTTCGTGTTCAAGGCCACGGCCGTCAACCTCGAGCGGCTGAAGCCGTTGGGCTTCAAGATCCTGCTCGAGATCCTGGTACGGCATCCGGCGGCCGACGTCGCCGAGGTTGCCTATCCGTTCGCCCCTCGTCATGCCGGCGAGTCCAAGGCGTCGCTGCGTCAGGGCATGACGTTCCTGCGCCACCTCGCGAGGCTGCGGCGGGCGCGGCTGGCCGGGCAGCTCCGCGAGGCGCCACGGTCGCGCGATGGGCGCATCGGCCAGGTGGTGCGGATGCTCGGCTTCGGCGCGGTCGGAGTGACTGGCCTGGTGGTGAACACTGCCGTCCTCTATTTCTTCTACCGGATCGCCGGATGGAATCACCTGGTCGGCGCCGCACTAGCCACGCAGGTCTCCACGATCTGGAACTTCGTCCTGGTAGACGGCCTTGTCTACCGGAATCGATCACACGGAACGCGCCGCGGTCGCGCGGTCCGGTTCTGCGCCATGAACAACCTGCTGCTGCTGGCACGGCTGCCGGCCCTGGAAATACTGGTCAAATCGGGCCTTGGCGTGCTGGTCGCGAACGGGGCCACCCTGATCATGCTGTTCGTGCTCCGCTTCGCCATGAGCGACCGGGCCATCTTCGGATCACCGGCGCCGGAAAAGGGCCGGGGTTCGGTGCGCGTTCTCGTCGACGGCAGCGCGGTAAGCGTCGAGGAGGGACTGCTGCCGGGCGGCCTCTCCTCTCCGAGCCGCAAAAGGTCCCGGTACCTGACCTACCGTTACGACATCGCCGGGGTTGTCACGATCGGCTCTCAGATAATCCTGCCCGAGCTGGAGTTCTTCCGCGCGCAATGGGTCGCCGACCCTGATGTCGATATTGTGGTGCGAGTTGGGGACGTTGGCCGCACGACACCGCGGCGGCGGGCCGCCATGACCGAGTACGGTGACGCGGGCGTGCTCCGGTACGAGGAGCATCTGGGCCGCCTCGGCGCCAACTTCCGGGCTCGCTTGGGTGACACCATCGTGGTCGAGGTCGGGCCGCTGCTGGCCCGGTCCCCCCACGTCGTCTACACCAACATCATCGAGGCGCTGCTGCGCTTCGTCATGGTCTCGCGCGACCGGATGCTGCTGCATTCGGCCTGCGTCGAAATCGGCGGAACCGGCGTGATGTTGTCCGCCCTTACCGACACGGGCAAGACAGGCACGGTCCTGCGGTTGCTCCGGGAACATGGCGGCAGATTCCTTTCTGACGACATGACGGTCATTGACGCGCATGGCACTGCCTGGTGCTTCCCGAAGCCGCTCACCATCAGCTCGCACACCCTCCGCGCGGTCCAGGCGGACGACCTTAGTGCGGCCGAATGGCGGCGCCTGCAATTCCAGAGCCGGCTGCACTCCAAGAACGGTCGCAACCTGGCAGTCTCGCTCAGCAGGTTCAACCTGCCGATCATGGGCATCAACGCGCTGACCCAGATCCTTGTCCCGCCGCCGAAATACGCCATCGACCGGCTGGTCCCGTGCCGGATGAGCAGCTCGGCTCGGGTCAGCGAGCTGTTCATCATCGAGCGCGGTGCCCCTCGGCTCGCTGATGTTGATCACGAGAGCGCGCTCGAGCAACTGCTGACGAATACCGACGACGCGTACGGGTTCCCGCCGTTCCGGTACCTGGCTCCGGCCATCACCATCGCCGGTCAGGGGCTACCAGCAACTCCGGGTCCGGGAACGAGAGATCCTGTCTAGCTTCCTGCGCCAGGTCCGCGTCCGCACCCTGGCCTCCGACACGTTCGGGTGGGCAGACGAGATTCCGTTGCTCCTTCATGACGTGGCCGGGACGGGCCGCGCGACGGTCGCGTCTTCCGGTCGCGGCGAGACGCCTGGTCCCGACGGCACGGCAGCGGACGCATGGCCGCGGTGGGGTGAGCGGCTGGCCTACGGGAGACTCGGATGAGTGTTCGGGACGACCCGGCGCACCCGGACTCAGCCCGCCGACGCGGACAGTGCCACCGGCCCCGAGCCCGCTCTGGCGGACGCGCGCGCCGTCCCGGGCCCGCGGCTGCCTCCCCTTGACCTGCTGGTCAGCGCCAGGCTCCGGCGCCCGGTCTCCTGGCTTCCGCTGACCAGCATCCTCGTCCTGGCCGCGTTCCTGCGATTCTGGCAGCTGACCGGCGGTCGGATTCAACAGCGACGAGGCTGTCTACACGGGGTCAGCGGCTTCACTTGCCGGCAACCCCACGCTCCGTCCCATGTTTCCCGTGTTCCGCGCGCATCCGCTGTTGTTCCAGACGCTGTTGTCCTTCGTTCTTCGCCTCGATGACAGCGAGCTGGCAGCCAGGGTGTTCGCCGCAACCATCGGCGTCGCGGCGGTGGCCATGACGTTCCTGCTGGGCAGTCGGCTCTACGGGCGCAAGGCCGGCCTGATGGCCGCAGTGCTGCTCGCTGTCATGCCGTACCACGTGATCGTCAGCAGGCAGGTTCTGCTCGACGGGCTGATGACGCTCTGCGCGACTGCCACGCTCTACTGCGTGGTGCGGTACTGCGGACGGCTGCGATCCCAGGCTGGCTCGCTCGCCGCGGGCAGCATGATGGGCGCATCGATCTTGTCCAAGGAGACGAGCATCGTCCTGCTGGGCGGCCTGTACGCGTTCTTCGCCCTGACCCGGTCGGCGCGACTGCGGGTCCGCCATCTGCGGTGGGCTCTGCTGGTGACTGGGTCGCGGAAGTCGCTCGTCTGGCCGCTGGCCTGACGTGCGTCCGGCAAGGGCAAGACCGGCCAGGACTACCTGCTGTGGCAGTTGTTCCGCGCGACCCAACCACAGCGCGTGGTTCTACTTCGCCGTTCTGCCGGCCTGGATTGGTCCAGCGCCGTCCTGCGTGGCAGCGCTCGGCGGACTCCTGCTGGCTACGCCGCCAGGCAACCTGGCGGGAGCGGCTGCTGCTGTCCTGGGTCATCGTTCCGGTGCTGTTCTTCACGGTCTGGCCGGTCAAGGGCTTCGAGTACCTGCTGCCGGTCGCGCCTCCGCTGGCGATGCTGGCCGGGAGGCTTCTGGACCCTCGGCACGCCGATGCCGCTGGCCCTCTCGCTCCCTGCCATCGCGGCCAAGCGGCGTAACGGCCGATGGCTGCCCGGCACGGCCATGGGGACGCTGGCCGCTATCAGCGTGCTCAGCCTGGCCGTGCCGACATGGGAACGCATTCAGCCGTCCCCGGACCAGCACCTCCTGGCCGGGACCGGCGGAGCTGAGCGGCGGCCGGGAGGCCGGCGAGTGGATGCAGCACAACGTTCCCGTCGGCGCCCGGCTGCTGGCCATCGGACCGTCGATGGCGAACATCCTGCAGTTCTATGGCCACCACCAGGTCTCCGCGCTGTCCGTCAGCTCGAACCCGCGCAACCGCAACCCCTCCTACGCTGCCTGTGCCCAACGCCGACTTGTCCCTGCGCGAGGCGTACTTCCAGTACGTCGTCTGGGACTCCTACTCAGCGTCCCGCAGCTCCGTTCTTCGCCCGCGAGGCCCGCAGGCTGACCAGCAAATTCCACGGTGTCGCAGTTTTCACCACGACCGTTACCGTCCGCGGCGATCCTCCGGGCGACGACATCGCCGAACCGGTCATCGTCATCTACGAGGTGCACCCGAATTCCAGATTCCGCGTAGTCTCGCCGGCCTGGTCGCTGCCCTGGCGCCTGCCCGCCACTGGCGGCGCTGGCGGCACCTGCGGCTGCGGCTCGCCCACAGCGGCAGGCCACCGCCACGCCGATCAAGCATTTCATCTTCCTCATGCAGGGCAAACCGCACGTTCGACAACTATTTCGGCACCTACCCAGGGGCTGATGGAATGCCTGCCCGCGCCTGCCAACCGCTGTCGCTGCGCGGATCGCGCCAGCAATTGCGTCAAGCCCTTTGTGCTGAGCAGTAAACCGCAAATGAGCCTGGCCACGAATACGGCGATCCTCGCGAAGCAATATGACAACGGCAAGATGGACGGCTTCGTGGCCGCCTATCAAGCGCGCAACATCGGCGGACGGCTTGCCATGGGCTACTACAACCAGAAAGCCTTGCCGTTCTACTGGTCGATCGCCCACGATTACGTCTTGTTCGACCATTTCTTCTCGGCTTCGCTGGCCGGCGCCGGCGCCAACCTGTCCTACTGGGTCTCCGCTGCGCCTCCGCCCGGCAGCACCAGGCGGACCCCGCTAACCGGCCACTCCAGGCAGCTGACCATCTTCGACCGTCTGCAGGCCGCGGGTGTCAGCTGGAAGTTCTACGTGCAGGGCTACGAATCCGGCGGTAGCCACCAGCGGGCCGCCGCTGTCAGGGCCGCCGACCTGGCGGCCCGGATCCCTCTGCTGAACCACCGGCGCTTCACCGGCAGACCGCGCCGCTGAGCAGGCACATCGTCGGGCTGGATCAGTATTACAGGGATGTCGTGGCGGGAACGCTGCCCGCCGTTTCCTTCATCGCCGGGTCGGCCGCTGACAACGAGCGTTCGGCCAGGACGATCCTCGCCGGCGCAGGAGCTGGTCAGGAGCCTGGTGACGCAGCTCATGCTGAGCCGCGACTGGAACGACTCGGCCCTGATGTGGTCGTACGACGGATCAGGCGGCCATTACGATCACGTCAAACCTCCCCGCGCCGGGTCCGGAACGCTTGGCTTCCGGGTGCCGGCACTGCTGGTCAGCGCCTACGCCCGAAGAGGGCTCGTCGATCACGAGGTTCTCAGCTACGGCAGCGCCCTTCGATTCATTGAGCAGAACTGGCATCTTGCGCCGCTGACTCGGTGGGACGCATCGGCTCAGAGTCTGGTCAGCGCGTTCAACTTCGCCGCCAGGCCGCGCCCGGCCGAGATCTTGCCGCCGTTAACGTCCTCGCCGGCCACGGCATCGCTGCCGCAGCGGCCCGTGCCGGTGACCCTGGTCTATCTGCTCTACGGGAGCGCAGCGGCGGCCGCCGTAGCGCTCGTCTTCCGTGCTAGCCGAGCCGCTAGGGCCGGTCGAGGCCCTGACATGGCCGGCGAGTCGACACAACAGACCGGAGCGCCGGGCCGATGAACCGTTGCCTGATCGGATCGTGCGTTGCGGTACTTGCAGTGTCGGCGGTGCCGTCGCTGAGCGTCATGTTCGCGCAGCCGAGCCTCGCCGTGTCCGCGCCGCCCATTTTGTCGTCGGCCGCGAGCACTGCCGCGACCGCGGCGATCCTGGCCAGCCCGACTGCGTCAGCGCGGCCCTTGCCGACTCCGACGGCCCTGGCCAACCCAACTGCGTCGCCGGCACCCACGCCGTTTCCGACGCACCTTGTCGCCCCGACTGCGTCACCAGGACCCACGCCCGCTCCGACGCCGACATCCAGTCCGTCACCCAAGCCGACGCCGACGCCGTCACCGAAACCGACGCCGTCACCCAAGCCAACGCCGTCACCCAAGCCAACGCCGTCACCCAAGCCGAAGCCCACACACAAGCCGAAGCCCACACACAAGCCGAAGCCCACACACAAGCCGAAGCCCACACGCAAGCCGGTGACGCGCACCGGGTCACATCCGCATCGCAAGCCCTGGCCGATCACCATCACGATCCGCACCGCCCCGCCGGTGCCGGGCGTCGTCTTCAACTTCGATGGCATGCGGCTCGTGACGAATGCGGCCGGTGAAGCCTCCGTAACCGAGCAGCATAATTTCGGCCTGCACACTCTCTCGCTAGTCAAACCGGCATTCGCCACACGGAGCCGTCAGTACCACTTCAGCCGCTGGACCGGCCAGCGTGACCCACGTCAGGCACTCCGACCGGATCTCACGGGGCTGCCGTTGCGCACCAGCTACACGGTGACTGCAGGCCTGACCGTCCTGTGCCCGGTCACGCCCAGATTCGTTACTCAGGGCGGAGTAACCCTCGACCCACGACGTATCTCGCGGGTCGTCCTGCGGAGCAGCTCTGGCGGGCTTACCACGTTGCGCCCCACCGGCACGACCTGGCTAACCTGCGTGCAGCCGGTCGACAAGGACAGCGCGCTGAGCCTCAGATCCGTGACATACGCGGTTGAAGCCGTCGACTTCTCTGGTACCAACATCGCGAAGGTCGGCGCGATCCGGTTCCGGCCCGTGCAGGCCGCTCATCCCGTCCTCACCACGTACTTCTACGACCTGACCATCACCGCGAAGGATGCGATCTTCGGCAGCGCAACAGGTGCCGTCGCGCTGGTGACGATGCCCGATCATTCGATACGGCAGGTGCCTCTCGGACCTTTTCATATCGCCACGCTCACCAACCTGCCGCAGGGCTATTACCAGGTGAGGATCCGGGCTGGTCGCGGCGTCGTCCAAGTCCAGGACCTCCACTTGTCGCGCACCACGACCGTCGATCTCACCGTTGTGAGCGTCACCGATCTCGTCCTTGTCGGCGGCACCGTCACGGCTGCCATCTTCTGTCTCCCTCTCCTATCCAGGGAGCGCAGGAAATGGCTGCGCAATGCACTCCGCTATCGCAGTAGGGAGATGTCATCAGCATGAAACTTCGTGGCAGGATCTTAGAGATCGCAGCGCTGGGCTGTGTGCTGATAGCGAGCATCGGCGCGCCGGGTATCCCGGCTGCGTCGGCAGCGGTAGCGGCACCAGTCGGAACTGCTGCTGCCAGCATTCCGCTCTTTGCCTACTACTACATCTGGTTCGACACCGATTCCTGGAACCGCGCCAAGATCGACTACCCCCTGATCGGCAGGTACTCGAGCGACGACGCCGCCGTCATGCGCCAGCAGATCGAGCAGGCAAAGTCGGTTGGCATCAACGGTTTCATCGTGAGCTGGAAGAACACGCCGACGGACGACCGCAGGCTGCAGCTACTCATGCAAGTGGCCACCCAGGAGAACTTCAAGCTGGCAATGATCTACGAAGGCCTCGACTTCAAGCGGAATCCGCTACCGGTCTCCGAGGTGGCGGCGGACTTCAAGCTCTTCAGCGACGTCTACGCGCCGAACCCGGTCTTCTTCCGGCTGAACGGCAAGCCCCTGACTATCTGGAGCGGCACGTGGGCCTATTCGCATGCCGACGTGGCGAGCGTGACCAACCCGGTCCGCAATCGAATCCTGGTGCTCTCGACCGAAAAGAGCGTCGCGGGATTCCGGCGGATCGCTGATGTAACCGATGGCGACGCTTACTACTGGTCATCGGTCAATCCGGCAACGGACTCGGGTTACGCCGCGAAGCTGACTGCAATGAGCACCGCTGTCCATCAGGACGGCAAGTACTGGATCGCACCGTTTGCTCCTGGCTTCGATGCGCGGCTGGTCGGCGGCAGCAGCGTTGTCGGCCGGAACGGGGGCCAGACCCTGCGCACTGAGTACGCGACCGCGGTCCAGTCCTCGCCAGACATCCTGGGTCTGATCAGCTGGAACGAGTACAGCGAGAACACCTACGTGGAGCCGTCAGTGAACTACGGCGACTTCTATCTGCAGGAAGTGGCTGAACTGCGCGGCACAACTGTTCCGGTGTCGCCGTCCGCGGCCGACTCAAGTTCCGCCGCGAGCCTGGCCGGCCACGCGAGCCTCTGGCCGCATGTGCTGCTGCTCGGCGGCTTCGCAGCGCTTCTGATGATGACACTCGGGGTTGCGGCCCACCTGCAACGCCGGGCAGCCCGAAGGGTTTCGGCAGTCTCGGCGCCCGACCGGACATGGTACTCGCCCAGCAAGGATGAATCATGAAACGGCTGGCGCGGCACAATGGCCGTCTCGTAGTCGCCTGTCTGCTCGTGCAGGCCGCTGTGGTCGGGCTGTCAGGCAGCGCGTGGGCCACGCTGCCAGGGGCCAGCGCCTTGCTAACGCGGGCTCCGTACCTGACCGACCTGGCGACCTGGTCCGTTCGGGTGAGCTGGGCGACCCGGACCCGGAATCGCGGCATTGTGGAGTACGGTCCGATCGGGCACTGCACAGCCAAGACGTCGCCCGCATTCGGCCCGGGCGCGCGGATTACGGTCCATGGAGTCAGGGAGTACCAGTACTCGACACGGGTTACCGGCCTGAAGCCCTACAACCTGTACTGCTACCGGGTCCTGGCGATCACGGGCAGCACCCGGACCGACCTGCTTGGCTCCAATGCGTCGCCGCGGTTCAGAACACTCGAGTTAGCAGGTGGCACCCAGCCGGTCACCTTCGACGTGCTAGGCGACTGGGGGAACACGACCGACCAGGGCGTGAACAACGGCACGCTGAACATCAACCAGGCTCGCATCGATGCGCTCATCGGCCGCAGCGGTGCGCAGTTCGCCGTATCCACTGGCGACACGGCGTACCCGGGAGGCACCCAGACCAACTACGGTGACCTTGATCAGACCGGCATTAATGTCAGCGGTGTATTCGGCGCCCGCTACTGGGCAGTCCCCGGGCAGAGCATCCCCTACTTTGCCGCCACCGGAAACCACGGCCTGAATTCAACCTTCCTGAGGATCTGGCCGGAGACCACGGCCGTGACGGGATCGGCCGGGGTCTACCGGATGGTGCGCTACCCGTCTATCGACGGCGCACGGCCGGGCCTCTTCCCCACCTCGTACTACGCGTTCTCTACCGGTGGCGTCCGGTTCTACATGCTCGACGCCGCCTGGGGTGACTTCAACACCGGGCATGCCAACGGCGGCAGCTGCGGTGCGCACTGCGACATGTACCAGGTCGACTACGCAGCCCACTGGACGCTGAAGTCCGCGGAATACCGCTGGCTCAAGCAAGACCTTGCCACGCACCGCGGCGGGCTCAAGTTTGCGTTCATCCACTATCCCCTGTATTCGGATGACGCCACCGAGCCGAACGACGCCTATCTGGACAACATCCCTGGCCATCCGGGGAACCTGGAGCAGCTACTCCACGACAACGGCGTTGACCTGGTCTTCAACGGTCATGCGCATGACTACGAGCGCAACATCGCCAGGCCCGGAGGCGTGACCAGTTACGTAACCGGCGGCGGAGGCGGTCAGGTCGAGCCGGTCGGCGGGCACGGCTGCGCGAGCACCGACGCGTACGCCGTTGGCTGGAGCTACAAGAACGCCCGTGGATCGCACTGTGGCGCAGCACCGATACCGACGAGTGACGCGCAGGTCTACAACTTTCTCAAGGTCACTGCCTCGGGCACGAAGGTGACTGTCTCGCCGATAAACGCGCTGGGCGTGCCCTTCGACGTGCAGAGCTACGATTTCGCTAAGGTCACCACGAGGCCGACGGTGGCAGGGCGCAAAACTGGCCTCGTTCCCGTCCAAAATGACCGTTGACACGGCCGCGAGCATGCGCTGGGCTTGCGAACTGTAGGGCGCACAGCAGTTCACATCCCGAACCCCAAGCCGGGTCTTCTTGATGCCCGCCGCACCGAGGAGCCCGGCGCCGGCAGCGCTGCAAGAAAGGTGAGGACATGAGCGAGTGGAACGCCATGACCTATGAGGGCAAGGACACCATCCTGCGAACCGTCCGCCGCGAGGCTGACCAGATGTTCACGCTGGCCGAGCAGCCGGGCGCCTGGGACGCGCCGACAGCCTGCGAGAGCTGGAAGGTTAAGGATGTTATCGGCCACGTCGTGGACACGACAGAGGGCTACTTCCACGCCTTCGACACAGCCAGGGCGGGGGCGGAGGCACCGGCGGCCTACGGCCTCGTTGGCATGCACGAGCGGGCGGGTCACAGCGCGCAGGCCATCGGCGGGACGCTGTCCCAGCAGGAGATGATGGCGCGTGCCCGCGCCGACCTGGACAAGATGATGGGCATACTCGAGCCGCTCACGCCCGACGAGTGGTCCGGCCTGATCGTTCCGCACTTCTACATGGGCCCGGTGCCGGCCTTCATCTACGCGGCCGGCCAGCTGATGGACTACGGAGTCCATACGTGGGATATCAGGCAAGGCAGCGGCAAGGCGCACGCGCTCCCGGCTGACACTGCTGACCTGCTCGTTCCGTTCATGTTCATCATCTGGCAGTCGACGGTCAGGCCGGACGCCGATCTCAGCCCGTTCACCATCGGGATCCGCGTCAGCGGACGGAACGCCGGCGACTACCGGGTCTCGGTCAGCGATCAGGGCATGAGCTACGAACCGGGAGCCATCGACGACCTGCCCGCGACTTTGGAGTTCGACCCGGGCAGCTTGGTGCTCACCGCGTTCGGCCGGGTTAACGGGGGCACCGCGATTGGCGACACTGGCCTGGCTGACCGTTTCCTTAACCTGTTCTTCCGGATCTGACGCCGCGGCTTGCGGGCGGCAGCGCGCGCGGGCTCATGCCTCGGCGCCGACGCCGCCGCCCGCCTCGCCGTCCGACGGCATCCGGAAGGCCGGGACCGGCGATGGCAGCAACAGCACGAACCCCACCACGCCGCCTGCCGCCGCCAGCCAGAGCGCCGGGCGAAGTCCGATCAGCGTGCCGAGGACACCGCCGAGCAGCGCGCCGGCCGGGCGCGTGCCGAAGTTAAACGTCTGGAATGCCCCGGAAACCCTGGCGCGGACCTCGTTCGGTACCACGGCGGCGAGGATCGAGCCGATGCTGATGTCGAGCACCATGACGCCGAAGCCCGACCCGAACTCGGCCACAAACAAGGTGCCGAGCACAAGCGGCTTCGGCCCGCCGGCTAGCGGAACAAGCAGCAGCGGCACGGTGAACAGCGCGCAGCCCGCGGTGTAAGCCCGGCCTACCCCGATGCGGCCAGCCAGCCGTTTGGTGACTGCGGCGCCGAGCACCCCGCCAACAGCCGCGGCCCCCAGTACCGCACCGATCACGCCCGCCCGCAGATGCAGCACGCGCACTACGTAGAGCAAGTACAAGGCCGAGAACATCAGGTTGAAGAAGTTGATCGTCGCGACCGCGAGCAGCGAGGCCCGCACGACAGGCGCACCGACGATGAACCTGGCTCCGGCGGTGACCGAGCCTTTCCCCGCGCTGTTGTCGGCCGCTGGCTCAGCCTGCCGGATCCGGCTGCAAGAAGAACGCAGAGCCGAGGAACGACACCGCGTCCGCGACTATCGCGATCGGGGCAGAGAACACCTGCACCAGCAGGCCGCCGATGCTCGGGCCGCCGACGAAGGACAGCGCCCGGCTTGCAAAAATGAGCGAGTTGCCGTCGAGGTACCTGTCGGCCGGAACCACGGCAACGAAGAGCGCCGAATCGGAGACATTGAAGAGGACGCTCAGCCCGCCTACGCCGAACGCGACGGCGAACAGCTGGGCAAGAGTCAGAACGCCGAGCGCGTAGCACACCGGGAGGCTCGCGAGCAGGGCGCACCTGCCGACGTCGGCGGCAATCATGGTGAGCCTGCGGTGCCCGCGCCTGTCCACCCATGCTCCGGCGTGCAGGCCGAACAGGAGGCTCGGCAGCCAGACCAGCGCGGTCAGGTATCCCATGTCGGCGGCGCTTGCGCGCAGTACCAGCACCGCAGCCAGGGGGATTGCGATGCCCGAGATCTGATCCCCGAACATTGAGATGGTCTGCGCGGTCCAGTACCGCCGGAACTGAGTCTGGCGCAGCAGCACCGGGATCCGGCTCGTGACGCGCAGCAGCCACGGCGAACTGGTTCGGCGTTCGGGCGTCCGGGTTAGCCCAGTGGGCTCCGGCATCTCAGCTCTCCTCGGCCTGGGTGACACCCGGGCCGGATTGCTCCTCGTGACGCGGACCGGCCGCCTCTTGCGCAGTCCCCGGACCGGCCGCCGCTTGTGCAGTCCCCGGACCGGCCGCCCCTTGCGCAGTCCCCGGACCGGCTGCCCCCTCCCCCTCGGCGGGTTCCCTGCCGACAGGCTCTATCAACGGGTGCGCGATGTGGAGGACGCTGACCATCCGTGCGCCCGGTGGTCTCAGCGTCGGGTTTGCTTGCCGAGGCAGGTATGCGTCTACCAGCGCACGCATGCTCCTGCCGAGCTCGGCCAGCTCCTCGGCGGTGACGTAAACGCCGGTGTCGCCGAACTCGGCCGCCCGCTGCCACTGCTCTGGCTCCTCCGGCCGGACCTCGAGCCAGCGCCGCAAGTTCCGGAACCAGAAGTCGACAACCACGCTGCTGAGCAGCCCGGCGGCCGCCTCCACCTTGGGATCCTCGGCTACTTCCGGCCAGCTGGTGAACATGGTGGTCGCCCGCCAGGGCCGCTCCCTGCCCTGGCCGCCGCCTGCCTCTTCGACCAGGCCGTACTTGGCCAGCTGGCGCAGGTGGAACGAGCAGCTCGCTGAGCTCTCGCCGAGAAGTTCGGCGGCCTGGGTAGCGGTGAGCTGGCCGTGTATGCGGAGCTGGCCGACCAGAGCCAGCCTGATCGGGTGCGCGAGAGCGCGGAGTGCCTTGGGGTCGGTCAGCCGCGTGACTGTGCGTTCGGGCGAAAGGTCCTCTGACATGCATCCAACGATAGCTTTCGAAAGAAACCTTTGGAAAGGTATCTTGGGATAGCTTTCCGGAGCGGACGCGGCCCATCCCCGCGGGCAAGTGACCAGAGTCACTGGAAATGATCTTGTTTACTGAGTGCGGTTGTCAGCGATTATCGCGGACAACAGCACTCAATAACCCCTCGAGCGCTTCCGGCACCGTATCGCGAGGATGCTGAAAGGTCCGTACGCGTCAGCATGCCCTGACGTCCCCGGGCCCGGCGTCAGCGTCGTACGTGTCTGGCGAGTGGCCGGCCGGAAGGCGGTGCTTGGCGACCCGGGCTGTCGGCGTGCGGGGCAGCTCGTCGATGAGCTGCCAGTAACGAGGCACCTTGAAGGCCGCAAGCCGATCCGCAGCGAACGCCCGCAATTCGGCGAAGTCGACCGCCTGGCCGGGCGCCTGCACGATGAACGCCTTGACCTCTTCCTCCGACAGCTCTGACGGCACCCCGACTACAGCGCACTCGAGGACAGCCGGGTGCGCAGCGAGCACATCCTCGACGTCCAGCGGCGACAGGTTCTCGCCCCGGCGCCGGATGACCTCCTTCACCCGGGACACAAATGTGTAGGTGCCGTCGTCGCCGACGGTCACCAGGTCGCCAGTGCGCAACCAGCCATCAGCAGTCATGACCGCGGCCGTCTCGTCCGGCATGCGCCAGTAGCCGGGCGTCAGCACGGGGTTTCTGAGCTGGAGCTCTCCGGTCTCGCCCGGGCCGAGCACGTCACCACCCTCAGGCCGGTCAGCGCCAACTACCCGCGCGTGGTTGATCGTGCCGAGGCTCGGATGTTGCCGGGCCGAGCCGAGCGTGCCGAACGGCCGCGTACCGCGCGCCCAGATCAGCCCGTACGGCGACTCGGACATGGCGTAGCCGACCACGATCCGCAAGCCGAACCGCCGCTCGATCTCCAGCTGCCGTTCCCGCACAGGCGCAGGGCCGGTGTAGCACAGCCGCAGCGGCGAATCGGCGTCGTCCGACCGCGCTGGCTGCCGCATCAGGATCTCCAGCATTGCCCCGATCGCGTTGAACTCGGTCGCCCCGTGCCTGCGGGCAGTATCGAGGAACGCGCTGGCGGAGAACCGCTCAGCCAGCACCAGCCCGGCCCCGCAGGCCAGCGACCCCATGACCGAGTACGCGGGCGCGTTGACGTGAAACAGCGGCAGCGTCGTCAGCATCCGGTCCGCCGCTGTCAGGTCCATCCAGAACGGGAAGCCCTCCCCCGCCATCGCGTACGCCCGGTGGGTCTGCATGACCAGCTTCGACCGGCCGGTCGTGCCCGACGTCGGGATGAGCACGGCCAGGTCATCAGCCGTCACCCCGGCGTCCGGCAAACTGACCCGACGGGCTTGCTCCGCCATTGCGGCCGGCTGTCGACCACTCGGCAGGCACGAGCGAGTGCACGTCAATAACAGAGGGGAACGGGGTCCCAGAGCGGCCCCCGGCGCTTGTCCGGTCAATGTCGTGCCGGGCAGCCGAGATCAAGTCGGCCAGCCCGCGGTCGGTGATGAGCAGCCTCGGATCAACTTGCCGCACCAGTCCGGCCAGTTCTGCCGACGTGCTGCGCGGGTTGACCGCGACAGCAACGGCACCCATCGACGTCAGCGCCAGCCAGCACAGCAGGTAATCCGGGATGTTGCTGGCCGTCAGCATGACCAGATCAGCCTTGCGGGCGCCGGCCGCGCGCAATGCCTCGGCAGTCAGGCTCACCGCAGCGACCGCCGCGCCGAAGCTCAGCGAGCCTTGGTCGCTGCGCAGCCATGTGCCCTCGCCATCCCGCTCGGCGGCGGACCAGAGCAGTCGCGGAATAGTGCCCGCGTACGTGTCGACCGTCACTCCTGGCTGCCCGTCCTGATAGAGGTCGTGGTCATCTCATAGTCCTTGGCCGGGCCAGTGACCCGCCAAGTTTCGGCGAAGCTATCGCTGCCCAGTACGCGCAGCGAGACCAGGTACCGGTCGGCACCGCACAGGTGCTCTGCCTGGCACTGGCCAGCCCGGAGGTCCAGAAGGTAAAAGGCGCGCCCGTCGGCGAACCGGACGTCCGCTGACCCGTCCGGCCGCTCGCAGTAGCACAGGCTCCGGCTGGCTGGTCCGCGGTGCCCGGCGAATCTCAGCTCCCCGTGCTCGCTGTAGCGCAGAATGCCAGCGCGGCCGCCGGGCTCGGGTACGAATCGCGCCTGGCCGTGGAACGAGCCGGACTGGCCGGCCCGGTAGTCACGGATCTCTCGGGCCACGGTCCATTCCCCGAGTAGGAAGCGCGCGGTGCCGGCGGCCGGTCTGAACACCGCATCGCAGACCTCGGCCGCTGCCAGGAAACTGCGTTCGGCACCCACGTCGGCACTCTACCGGCGACGGCACGGCGGCCGCCTGCCGCCAGACGGCGCCCTGGTAAGGTCCCTGCTCGTCTGGCCGTACCCCCGCGGCCCGCGCGAGGAGGCCCGCCGCCATGTCATCCGTTACGATTGCCCGTCCCCGCACCGCTAGTCCTGGCTGACCTCGTGCCAGGAACCCTGCTGCGGGACGTGCTGCTCGTTGCCGGCGGCGCAGGGCTCGTCGGAGCGCTTGCCCAGATCTCCATTCCGCTGCATTTCACGCCGGTACCAATCACCGGCCAGACCCTCGGCGTCCTGCTGGCTGGCACCGCGCTCGGCTGGAGACGTGCGGCCGCGTCCATGGCCCTTTACGCGATCGCCGGCCTCGCCGGGGTGCCCTGGTTCGCCCATCATGCCAGCGGCTATGTCGGGGCCAGCTTCGGATACATCGTCGGGTTCGTCTTCGCCGCCACTGCATGCGGGTACCTGGCCGGCCGAGGCGCGGACCGGTCGGTGCTGCGGGCTCTGCCTGCCATGCTGGTCGGCGAAGTCATCATCTACGCCTTCGGCCTCACCTGGCTGGCACTCGACCTGCACCTGGGTGCGGCGGCAACGCTGACGGACGGATTCACCCCGTTCCTGGCTGGCGACGCCATCAAGGCGGTTATCGCGGCCGGATTGCTGCCGCAGCCTGGAAGCTGGCCGGCCGTTCGCGCCCTGACGCCGAAGTGTGACGCCAAACCCGATCCGCCTCGGCCGGATTTGCGCAGGACCGGTCCCCGGCAAAAGATGAACTGGTGACAACTGGCGGCCTCGCGGACATAGCGGCCTGGACCTCGGGTGCGCGCAAGGTCGGGATCCTGACTGGCGCCGGCATCTCCACCGACTCGGGAATCCCCGACTTCCGTGGGCCTACCGGGCTGTGGACCCGCGACCCGGCGGCCGAGAAGATGTCGACGTACCAGGTGTACGTGGCCGAACCTGAGGTGCGGCTGCGGTCCTGGCAGGCAAGGCTGGCTCACCCGGCCTGGACGGCCGAGCCCAACGCGGCGCACCTCGCGCTGGCAAGTCTGGCTCGCAGCGAAATCGATACCACGGTCATCACGCAGAACATCGACGGCCTGCATCAGCGAGCCGGGACTCCAGCAGACCGGGTCATCGAGTTGCACGGCACTCTGTACGCGGTCGTTTGCACCGGCTGCGGCAGCCGGACCGAAATGGCCGACACCCTGGCCAGGGTCAGGGCGGGCGAAGTTGACCCGCCGTGCCTGGACTGCGGCGGGATACTCAAGTCCGCCACCGTCATGTTCGGCCAGGCGCTCGATACGGAGATCCTGTCCCGCGCCGCCGCGGCTGCGCAGGCAGCGGACCTGTTCCTAGCCATCGGCAGCACCCTGACCGTAGAACCCGCGGCATCGCTGTGCGCCGTCGCCGTCCGAGGTGGCGGGCGACTCGTGATCGTCAACCGCGACCCGACTCCGTACGATCACGTGGCCGTAGCGACTATCCGCCAGCCGATAAGCGAGGCGGTGCCAGCTCTCGTCGACCGCCTCCTCGCCGGCCGTACGGCTCCGTAAGCAGCCCGTTCAATGAAGCCGCAGCCATACCTGGATGCCCGGCTGGCATGATCAGCTCCCAATCGGAAAGCTCACCCCGCTCAGCCAGATGTGGCCGGCCTGGGAGACCCGCGGACCTGGCCGCAGCAGCACCAGGCCGCCTGGGGTGATCTGGATGGTCAGAACCGCGATTGGCGTGGCGGCGATCGGGATTTCAAGCCGGTCGTGAGGCCGGATTGACGGGGGTAGCACAGTGATCGCCGTGCCGCGCCCTGCCGGGACCGTCGCGGACCCGGTCAGGTAGACGACACCGCCTCGGACTCCGTATTCGATCCGCCCGTGCCACGGCCGGTTCAGCGTAAGCCGCTGGTAACGGATCCGAGCGTCGCTGAGCTGATGGTGACCGGACCTGGCCGGCTCGGTCGGCCCTCGGGCCTGGCCGCCGAGCGTCAGGGCGGGCACCAGCACCACGCCCGTCGCCAAGGCCGATGACACCGCCGCGATGAGCTTGAGCCGGTGCGGCCGGTCGCGGCCGGTGCGGCCGCGCGGGTGATCGCGCCTGGCCTGGCCGCCTGCCCACAACAGTACGAGCGCTTGCGTCCGGGCTCGAGGCAGGTCGCGATTGAGCTTGCTGGGTGAAATAACTGGCTGGCGGCCAGCTGGCCGATGGCGGCGCGGCCGGGTCTAGCCGGGTTGGCTTGACTTGGGCAAGCGCGCGCATCAGTTTGGCCTTGCCGCCTCGGCGCCGTCCTCGGGTGCGCTGTTTCACCGGAATCTCTCCTGTCGGGGACCGGTGGCCAGGCGGTCAGCGGACTCCCGCCGATGGCCGGTTCCAGACCGGAGATTGTCCTGGTCACGCGGACCAGCCTGATAACGCCGGGGAACCGGCTGAGCCGAGACCCGTTCGTCCTGCCGTGCGGCTGGCTCGCGGTTCGCCGCGGCCAGTGCTTGCGCCAGCCGACGCCGGGCGCGATGCAACCGCACGAAGAATGTCGCGGTGGAGCAGCCGACCACGCCTGCGGCCGACTTGGCGGGCAGGTCGTGCCAGGCCATCAGGGTGAGCAACTCACGGTCCGATTCCGGCAGGATGCCGAGCGCGGCCAGCAAGGCGGCCCGCTCCGCGACATCATCGGCCGGGTCGCCAGATTCGAGTTCGTCCGCGATCCAGGCCCCCAACTCGGCTGCGACCGCACGCTGCCGAGTAGCGGCCCGGACATGGTTGAACGCGACATTCCGCGCGGTCACCAGCAACCATGGAAGAGGCTGCTCGGGCAGGTCGGCAATCCGCTGCCAGGCTAGCAAGAAGACGTCGCTAGCGACTTCCTCGGCGAAGTCGCGCCCGGCCCTGGTCACCGCATAGGCGAAAACTCTCGCCCGGTATCTCTGGTACATCTCGGTGAAGCGGTCCGCATCATCGGGATCGGTCAAATCCGGCTTCTTCCGTTTCTCAACTTGTCGCTGACGGGCCGGTACAGGAACGCCGTGGCGGCCACTAGCCGGTCAGCCCGGCTAATCGGCCACCACCCCATCACCTACGCATTACGGACGCTGCGCACCGCTTACGAGCCGAGGCCGAAGGAAACGCCGGAGAGCGAGACGAAGCTGTAATCGTTGGTCGTGTCGAACGGCATGATCCTGCCATCGTTCAGCAGCTGGATAACGCCGACGACGGCGCTGCTCGTGGCGACCGGAATGTCCTGCTGGGAGCTCGTCGGCCGGGCGCCTACTGGCAGCGTCGTCATCACCGAGTCCTTGCCGCTGGTGCCGGCGTTTCCGGCCAGGTACACCACGCCATTGCTGACGGCGTACTTCAAGCTGCCTTTCCAGCCCTTGGCCAGCGGCAGCGGATGCCAGCTCAGGGTAGTGGCGGCAGCGTGCGCAGCCTTGGTGGCGGGCGCGGAATGTGCACTGGTTGCGGCGAAGCCGGCGCCGGTGCCGACCGCGAATACCAGCGCGGCGGCGGACAATGCAATTGCCGGGGACTGCTTCAGGACGGAACGGAGGTTACGCATGTTGCTCCTGTCTGATCGCTGCAAGGTATCGAAGGGTGGAACAGCGGCCGCGTTCATTAGGGAGTGCGTTGTGGCGCCTAGTTCTTACCGCGGCACCGTCGATTCCCGCATGCCTGATTGATTAGCGTCCAGCCGACTGCACAGTTGGCGCAACTGACCTGGACCCGGTGCTCGCCGCGACCTCGCCGCCCGGCGTACCCATGGAACCCGTCGCCGTCCCGCGGCGTACCCTATGCGAACCCGTCGCCGTCCGGGCGAACCTGACGCGTACCTGTCGTCGTCGCGCAGGCTTCAGGACGTCGCGCCGAAGTCGACGTCTTTAGTCTCGACCGTCCCGGCCGTCCGCCCCGGCGCCCTGTGGTAGGTCCAGTACAGGTTCGTGTGCGCTATGACCTGGTCCGGCGGTGGCGCGCCCCATTCCGTCTGGTCCTCCGTGGTGTGGGCGTCGCTGACAAGTGTCGCATCGTACCCGCGGACGACAGCGCCATGCAGCGTCGAGCGGACGCACTCATCGGTCTGCGCGCCGACGACGACAAGCCGCCCGACTCCGAGGCCCGACAGCACGGTCTCCAGGACGGTGTCATCGAAAGAGTCAGGGTAGTTCTTGGCCACCAGCGGCTCGGTGTCCTGCAAGGTCAGCTCGGGGACGATCCGCCACTCGTCGCTCCCCTTCGCAAGCTGCTCGCTGGAGTGCTGGACCCAGACAACGGGGACGCCTTCCTGACGCGCCTTCTCGACAAGGCTGCCGACATTCGCGACGACAGCGTCGCGCTCGTGAGCCCCGGCGACGACGCCGTTCTGCACGTCGACGACCAGCAGGGCGGTATTTGGCCGGTTGTCGAGAGTGGTCATGATCTCTCCTTGCTCGCTAGCTTCTGTATCCACACACGGTAGGCCAACCCACTGACAGCGAGTCCCGGATGATCAGCGGGTTCCTGTCATGGCGCTCCTGGCGTCAGTCGGCTAGCAGGTGGCGGTAATAAAGGGCCGGATCTTGCAGAAACTGGCGCCAGTGGCCGACGAGGTCAAGATCGTTCCATTGAGCCGGGCGGATACCCCACTCGCCGAGTTCCAGGATGGTCGCGCCGGGCACTGACGCGATGATCGGTGAGTGCGTTGCGACGATGAGCTGGGAGCCGGCCTGCGCCAGGTCGTACAGCAAGGCGGCCAGGCCGAGACAGGCGGTGAACGATAGCGGGGCGTCAGGTTCGTCCATGAGGTACAAGCCCGCCTGGTTCACCCTGGTACGCAGGATCTTCAGAAAGCCTTCGCCATGGCTGAGCTCGTGGAAGTTCTCCGGCCGCCGGCCGGGATTATCTTCCAGGTAGGTGTAGAGGCCGTGCATCGTGTCTGCCCGCAGGAAGTATGACCAGCCCCGGCTGGGCCCACGTTCGGCAATCAAGTACTGGCCGAGCCCAGGCTCAGTGCTCCTCAGCTGGAAAAGCCGCGCCTGCCCTGATCCTCCTTGCGGGTTGAGCCCGCAAGCCTCTGCCAGCATTTCCACGATGGTGGATTTGCCAGAGCCGTTCTCGCCGACCAGAACCGTCAGACCCGGCGCGAGGACGAGGTCATCGCGCAGCACCTGCGCCACTGCCGGGACCGTGGCCGGCCATGCGGACGAATCAACTGGGCAGTCCGGGTCGCGCCGGATCACCCGAACTACGCGGCTGTCCGCCATCCCGTCCGCCATGCCCCGGCTGCTCACGTCCCCATCATGCCGGTGGCCGCCGACACCCCGATCCAGCTCACAAGTACTCGATGGCGCGGGCCAGCGGACCGGTACTCGATGGCGCGGGCTAGGAGCCGTCTGCCTGCGTACGGAGCCGGCGGATGCACTCCGCGTCACCGCAAGTACGGCCCGATCCCAGGCACGGCTTGGCGCAGGAGCACGTCGGAGCCAGCCGGGCCAGCCAGACGGCAGGCGATACCAGCTCGGCGGGGCTGGCTAGGGCCGGTACGGATACGACCTGCCGAATCCGCCCGCCAGGCATGGCGAGCCACTCGCGTGACCGGACTTCGCCGGGGCTGCCGGCAGGCGAACCCCCCACGGAGGGCTCGCCTCGCCGTGCACCCCCCGAAGCCCTAGCCATATCCCAATCTTCGCCTGCCCGAGGGCATGGGCGCGCCCTAAGCCCTCCCTTCGGGCGGATATAAGGAATCTGCCCGATGTGGCCGGGCCCGCCTTACGGCGAAACTCCACGGCGAGGGACACAAAGGACACCCGGAGCCAAGGAGAGATCATGTACGCGCTCGCCCATCAGCGTGACCCGGTCCAGAGCCGGACCAGGCCCCGTGGCGGCCCAGCCGGCGAACGTCAGGCGACAGCGGACGCCGGCGCCTGGCTGGAGCCGCGCGTCGATGTCGCCATCGAACTGCCCTGCAGCGTGGCACCGGACCTCTTCTTTGCCGAGAGGCCAGAAGAGATACGGCAGGCCAGGGCCCTGTGTCAGCGGTGCCCGGCGCTGGGCCCGTGTCTTGCCGGAGCGCTGCAGCGGGCCGAGCCGTGGGGCGTCTGGGGCGGCGAGCTCATCCTGTGCGGCTCGATCATCCCGGGCAAACGAGCCCGGGGACGCCCCCGCAGCGCGCGGATCCGGTCCGGGCTACCGGAAGCAGCACCTGCGCAGCCGTAATTGCCTGCCTCGCGGCCGCGCCAGGCACGAGCAAGACCGGTAACTCAAGGGACGACGGTGACCGGCCATTTGCCCGCCCGGACCAGCCGGACGGCGAGCGATCCGACGAACCGGTGACCGGCGTGCGCTGACGCGCCGACCACGATAGCGTCGGCCCGGACCTCGTGGGCGATCCTGGAGATTTCGGTGAACGGGTCACCGCGCGCGGCCACGAATGTCACGTTGATGCCGAGCTCAGCGCCGATCACCCTGGCCCGCTGCTCCATGTCCTCGGCCGTATCCCGGAATGCCTCGTCCTTGGCGACCGCGAGCGCGGCACCGCCCGGCCCGGCCGAGCCGAAGGAGGCGATCGGCGCCACGAACACCGCGACGATCCGGGCCCGCTGCCGCCGCGCCAGCCCGGCCGCGTACCAGCCGGCCCGGCTGGAGGTCGTCGAGTCGTCCACGCCGACCAGGATGACCGAGGGCCCGTCGGTACCGAGCTCGAACGACGACGGATGCTGTTTCTCGCTGGACGTCATGACACCGATACCTCACCGGTCCGCATACCGGCAAAGTGTAGAAGAACCGGCCAGAAGAAGCTCTGGCATGATCGGTTTGTGACTCCAGATCCCGCCAGCTTCGCGCAGTTGCTGCGACAGGTGGATCCGGGCCTTCGGTTCCTGCGCGCATGGAACCTGGCCGGCGGCGTGTCGGCCCAGACCACCGCGATAGCGGCCACTGAGCCCGACGGTCAGCTGCGCAGCCTGGTCGTGCGCCAGTACGGTGCCGCGAACCTGCGCGCCAATCCACGCGTCGCCTGGACCGAATACCAGCTGCTGACGCTGCTGCGCGCGGCCGGCCTGCCGGTGCCGCGGCCGTATCACGCCGACGAGTCGCGCGCGATCCTGCCGGTGCCGTACCTGGTCCTGGAGTTCATCGATGGCGAGCCGCCCGCCGGCCCGGGCCGCCCGGCGGACTTCTTTGGTCAGCTCGCCGCCGCTCTCGCCGACCTGCATAAGGCAGCGTTCGCGCTATCCGATGCCGCCTACCTGCCCGATGTCAGCAGCATCTCTTCCCAACTGCTGGAAACGTGGCCGGCTGTCCTCGATGAGTCGATCAGCGAGGCGGCCGCCCGGGCCGCCCTGACGGGCAACTGGCCACTACCGCGTGTCAACCGGCCGGTGATACTGCACGGCGACTACTGGCCCGGCAACACGCTGTGGCGAAACGGCCGGCTGGTCGCCGTCATCGACTGGGAGGACGCCGCGATTGGCGACCCGCTGGCCGATCTCGGCAACGCCAGGCTGGAGATCCTGATGCACTGCGGCGAGGCCGCCATGGACGAGTTCACCCGGCACTACCGCGCGCTGCTACCTGCACTGGACCTGGCGGCCCTGCCGTACTGGGACCTGTATGCCGCGCTGCGGCCAGGCCGGGCAAATGGACGGCTGGGGACTGCCCGAGGCGCAGCTGGAACGGTTCCGCGCGGCGCACCGCGCGCTAGTCGCAGATGCACTGGCCCGCGTTGCGTAGCCGCCACCGGCCAGGTTTGCCCGGGCGAGCTCGCGCCACGTTCGCGGAAATTCTGTCAGGACCGGCTATGCCGCGAAACGGAGAACTAGGTGACTGAAGCTGCCTCGAAGGCCGGCGGCGCCGCGGGCGGAGCGCCGCCACTGCTGCCCGCCTGGCGGGTCATCGACATGTCGCAGGCCATCTCAGGCCCCTACGCAGCGCGGATCCTGAGCGACCTCGGTGCTGACGTGGTCAGGATCGAGGGCCCGCGCACGGACATCACCGAGTATTTCGGCGTCGTCCCGGGCCAGCGGAGCGGCATGTACTCGCAGATGAACGCGGGCAAGCGCAGCGTCGGCATCGACCTGGCCGTGACGGGCGGCGCCGCACTGGTGCGGGACCTCGTGGCGCACGCCGACGTGCTGATCGAGAACTTCCGGCCGGGCGTGATGGAGCGCCTCGGGCTTAGCTACGAGCAGCTTTCCGCTGCGAATCCGGAACTGATCATGCTGTCGGTGACTGGCTTCGGCGCGGACGGCCTGGACGCGCAACGCCGCGCGCTGGCCCCGGTGATCCATGCCGAGTCTGGCTTGCTGGCCCGGCAGGCTGAGCTGGACGAGCGCGAGCATTCCGACCTGCCGCTGGCGCTAGCTGACACCGTTACCGCCCTGCACGCGGCGATCGCGGTGCTTGCCGCGCTGCATCAGCGGACGGCAACCGGCCGCGGCCAGCACATCGGCCTCAGCATGCTCGCGGCGGTCGCGGCCAGTGACGATCACGCGCACGCAGCCATTGCGGGCAACGGCGAGCCCTACACCTCGCGCGGCACCATCTGGCAGGCGCCGGGCGGGCCGCTGCTGATCGCGGCGCCGCCCAAGCACGCCTGGGCGATGCTGTCGCGGCGCGGCCTGATCGCAGATCCCGCCCCGCCTGGCAGCGACCTGCCGGCCAAGGCACGGCTACGGCAGCAGGCAATCCAGGACTGGATGAAGAGCTTCACCGATCGCGCCAGCCTGCTCGCCGAGCTGGAGGCCGCCGGGGTCGCCTGGGCCGAGCTGCGGGACAGCGCTGATGTTTTCGCTGGCGGCGCGCACTCGGTCAGCGTGCCGGGCACCGATCGCCGGGTCGCGGCGATGCCCTACGACTTCTCTGGCGCATCGGTCTCGCTGCGCCGGGCAGTGGCCGGCCGCGGCGAGCACAACGCCGAAACGTTGCGGGACTGGCTCGCGCTGGACGAGGCCGCCATCGCCACGCTAGCCCGCCGCGGCGTGCTCATCGAGGGCTAACGCCGCTGGCCAGCTCACCGCTCACGCTCCTCGCCACTTTGCGGCGCGCGCTACTGGCGTCAGAAGTCGTGGTCAAAGGCCACTGCGCCCGTCACCCCTACCTGGTAGGCCGATACCCGGCGCTCGAAGAAGTTCGACAGTTCCTGGACGTCCTGGAGTTCCATGAACTGCAGCGGGTTCGCCGAGCCGTACAGCGGCTCGACGCCGAGCCGCGTCAGCCGCCGGTCCGCCACGTGCTGCAGGTAGTCGCGCATGCTGGCCAGCGACAGGCCGGGGATGCCCTGACCGAGCAGATCCTCGGCGAACTGCACCTCGCACTCGACCGCCTCGGCGAGCATGTCCCGGACCTGCACGGCAAGGCCGGCGTCGAACAGTTCCGGCTCCTCGGCGCGGACCGTGTCGACCACGTCGAAAGCGAACGCCATGTGCATGGACTCGTCGCGGAAGACCCAGTTCGTGCCGGAAGCCAGCCCGTTCAGCAGGCCGCGCGAGCGGAGGAAATACACGTAGGCGAACGCGCCGTAAAAGAACAGGCCCTTCGATGCAGGCGGCGAAGCAGATCAGGTTGAGCAGGAACGACTGCCGGTCAGCGGCGGTCCGCAGCTCGCGCAGCTCGTAGATCGAGTCGATCCACCGGAAACAGAACTCCGCCTTCCGGCGGATCGAGGGGATCTTCTCGACCGCCGCGAACGCCGCCGCCCGCGCTTGCTTATCCGGCACGTAGGTGTCCAGCAACGTCAGGTAGAACTGCACGTGCACGGCTTCCTCGAACAGCTGCCGGGACAGGTACAGCCGGCCCTCCGGCGAGTTGACGTGCTGGTAGAGGTTCAGCACGAGGTTGTTCGCCACGATTGTGTCGCCGGTAGCGAAGAACGCGACCAGCCTGCTGACCAGGTGCCGCTCGGCCGCCGATAGCCGGGCCAGGTCGGCGAGGTCGGAGTGCAGGTCGACCTCCTCGACTGTCCAGGTGTTCCTGATCGCATCGCGGAACCTGTCGTAGAAATGCGGGTACCGCATCGGCCGCAGCGTTAGATCCAGGCCGGGGTCGAGCAGCATCCGCCGCCGCTGTTGCTGCTGGTCGGCACGCTCGGCGGCGGTCACTGGCATGCCTCGCATGTCTCCGGGTTCTCCAGCGAGCACGCCATTGCGGCGGCCGCCGGGAGGCCAGGCCGTTCCGGGGCGACGGTTGCCTGCGCGATCCGGGTCGCCGGCCGCGACCGCAGGTAGTAGGTCGTCTTCAGGCCGGACTTCCACGCGTGCAGGTACATCGAGGACAGCTTGCCGATCGAGGGCGCCGCCATGAACAGGTTCAGCGACTGGCTCTGGTCGACGAACGGGGCGCGCGCAGTGGCCATGTCGATCAGTGCCCGCTGCGGCAGTTCCCACGCGGTGCGGAACAGCTCGCGAGCTTCGGCGGGCAGGTCGGCAAGGTCCTGGACCGACCCGTCGGCCTGCTTAATCGCGTCGCGGACCTGCTCTGTCCACAGCCCGTGGGCCTTCAGCTCAGTCACCAGCGCGCCGTTGACCTGCATGAACTCACCAGACAGCGTTTCCCGTTTGAAGAGGTTCGACACTTGGGGCTCGATGCACTCATAACACCCCGCTATGGAGGCGATCGTCGCGGTCGGCGCGATCGCGACCACCAGTGAATTGCGCAACCCCGTTCCCTTAATACGCTCGCGGAGGGCATCCCAGCGGTTGCCCTGGACGCCAGCCACCCCCCACAGATCGGGCTGCAGCAGCCCGGCCGCCGCCCGCGTTTGCGCGAACGCCGGGTGCGGGCCATGCTGCTCGGCGAGGTCGGCAGACGTCTCCAGCGCGGTCAGGTAGATCTCCTCGGCGATCCGCGCGGATAGCTCGCGCGCCGCGGGCGAGTCGAACGCAAGCCGCAGCGTGAACAACACGTCCTGCAGCCCCATGACGCCGAGGCCGATCGGGCGCCAGCGCGGGTTGGAGGCCGCCGCCTGCGGACTTGGGTAGTAGCCGATGTCGATCACCCGATCGAGGAACGGCACCGCGGTCCGCACCGTCTGCCGCAGCTTCGCCCAGTCGAGCTCGGTGCGGCCGCCAGGATCCGTGCTGAGGTGCCTGGCCAGGTTCACCGACCCCAGGTTGCAGACCGCGGTCTCGCCGTCGCTGGTGACCTCGATGATCTCGGTGCACAGGTTGGACAGGTGGACGACGTTCGCGGCCGCGCCGGTCTGATTGCACTTGGCGTTCGAGGCGTCCTTGAAGGTCATCCAGCCGTTCCCGGTCTGGGCCAGAGTGCGCATCATCTTCGCGTACAGCTCGCGGGCCTTCAGCTGGCGCACGTACCTGCCGTCCGCCTCGGCCGCGCGATAGGCCTGGTCGAAGGCATCGCCCCACAGGTCGGGCAGCTCCGGCACGACATCAGGGTCGATCAGCGACCACATCTGGTCGGCTTCGACCCGGCGCATGAACTCGTCCGGGATCCAGTTGGCCAGGTTGAGGTTGTGCGCCCGGCGCGCGTCCTCACCAGTGTTGTCGCGCAGCTCGAGGAACTCCTCGATGTCGGGGTGCCACGGCTCGAGGTACACGCACGCCGCGCCCTTGCGCCGGCCGCCCTGGTTCACCGCGGCGACCGAGGAGTCCAGCGTGCGCAGCCACGGCACGATGCCGTTGGACTGGCCGTTCGTACCGCGGATCAGCGTGCCGCGGGACCGGATCCGCGACCATGCGATCCCGATCCCGCCGGAGAACTTGCTGAGCCTGGCGACCTGGGCGTACCGGTCGTAGATCGAGTCCAGCTCGTCCCGCGGCGAGTCGACCAGGAAGCAGGACGACATTTGCGCGTGCCGGGTGCCGGAGTTGAATAGCGTCGGCGAACTCGGCAGGTAAGCAAGGGAGGACATGAGCCGGTAGAAGCCGATGGCCTCGCCCGGCGTCCGCGACAACCCGCATGCCACCCGCAGCAGGAAATACTGCGGCGTCTCCAGGACTAGGCGGCCAGCCGGATGGCGGAGCAAGTACCGGTCATAGACCGTCTTGATGCCGAAGTACTCGAACTGCAGGTCCGCCTGCTCGTCGATGGCGAAGTCGAGCTTGCGGGCGTTGTCCTTGACCAGGCTGGCAGTCTCATCGCCAATGAGGCCCTCCGCGTGGGCGAGCCCGACGGACTGGCTGAACGACGCGATCCCCTGGCCGCGAACCTCCTTGCCGATGTAACCAGACAGCAGCCGGGCCGCGAGCCGTGAGTACTGCGGCTCGGTGGCGATCATCTCCGCGGCGGTCTGGATCGACAGCCGGTCCAGTTCGGCGGTCGTCGCCCCGTCGTACAGCCCGCTGATCGTCTTCGTCGCGACCCGCATCGGGTCCACGTCGTCGAGATCGCCGGCCCAGCGCTGCACCGCCCGCACGATCTTGTTGACATCGACTGGCTCGCTGTCGCCGTTGCGCTTGCGCACCTGCATGGTCGCGGGCATGTGCCTCTCCTCCGCCGGGCCGTTGCTGCATGGACACCATATGTAGGAGGTACGACAATTTCGTTCACCACATGTTGGGCCGGCGTGTCGTTGAGCGAGCGCGGCCTGGCCGTTGCCCCGGGGTGCTCAGTTGCAGTCGGCGTAGAGGGCTGCGAGGCCGCGCGCGGTGCGGGCCATCTCGGCGCGCAGCTGGGCGGGCTCCAGCACCTCAACCTCGGAGCCGAGCCGCAGGAACTCCGATCGTGCGTGCTGCAGCGATTC
Source organism: uncultured Actinomycetota bacterium (assembly GCA_963834665.1). Classification (GTDB taxonomy): domain Bacteria; phylum Actinomycetota; class Actinomycetes; order Streptosporangiales; family Streptosporangiaceae; genus JAJYUU01. The sequence continues at coordinate 4,548 of CAWICK010000011.1, read as the reverse complement.
GATCGGGACGACTGCAGTGGTCCAGCCGTCCTTGCCGGGCTCGCTGGCGGTCGCGTCTGCCGCGGCGCTGACGGCCGGGCTCATCAGCTCCCGCATGCGCAGCCGTCCGGCTTCGGACAACCGGATCCTGGCCTGGCCCTGTTGCAGTCCGGCCCGGAATTCGCTGATGCCGGCCTGCCAGTGTGCCTGCAGGTCGAAGCCGTCCTGCCGGTCGAAACCTTCATCTAGCACCGACAGGCTGAGAATCTGGCTGATCCGGTAGGTGCGCATCTGCGCCCCGCTGCGCGCGACCAGGTACCACCGGCCGCCTTTGAGCACGATCCCGTGCGGGTCGAGGACCCGGGTCACGTCGGTAGGCGCCGCCCAGCGGCGATAAGCCGCCTCGATGCGGCGCTGCGACCACACCGCCTCGGCAACCGTTACCAGGTAGGGCGAGGAGTCACCGTCGGAGTACCAGCCGGGGGCGTCCAGGTAGAAGCGCTCCTCGATGACTGCGGCTCGCTCGCGCAACGCCGCGGGCAGCGCGGCGGACAGTTTCAGCCTTGCCGCGGCCAGCACGGTACCAAGGCCAAGCTCGGCCGCCGCATCGTGGCGCTCCGGCCAGGACCAGCGCCTCTGCCTCGCCTGCGGTGAAGCCGGTGAGCCGCGTCCGGTAGCCGCCAAGTAGCCGGTAGCCCCCCGCCGGGCCCGCGTCGCCGTAGAGCGGGATGCCCGCTGCGCTGAGTGACTCGACGTCACGGTAGATGGTGCGCACCGACACCTCGAGCGTGTCGGCAAGTTGCTGGGCCGTCATGCGGCCGCGGGTTTGGAGCAACAGCAGAAGTGAGACCAGCCGGCTTGCGCGCATGACACTGACATTAGATGTCAGGGTTTGGACGCTACCCTCACGCCATGCCATTCACTGACAGATACCTGCGGGCCGTTGCCCCGATCGAGGCCGGGAACCGGCAGATCAAGCGCTACCACATCAGCACCGTCGACGCCGAGATCGAGCAGGAAGTCCAGGACGCCGCTTACCGGATGCTGCCGCACCTGCTGCCGGCACCTGACGATGAAACGCCACCCGCGTCGTTCGTCATCCTGCACCGCGGCCTGGGCGGGGCCGCGTACCTCATGGCGTACAGCTGGGTATGGACCAACGTCATCGAGTGCCGGTCCGCAGCCGCTGGCGTCTCCTTCCTCGGCTGCCCGGACTCGGGTCCCGAGAATTTCATCCAGCTGGACCGGCCCTGGATCGGCTGCGTCTGGGAACTCGCCCCGTTCGGCCACGAGCGCGCCGCCTGGGTGCGGCACATCCTCGCGCCGGACGAGCCCGACTTGTCCGGCTACCTCGCCGACGTGCTGATCAGCGATACGACGGCGGTGGCCGCGTGAAGGGCCTCGGCGACTTCGACTTCTTCGTCGGCACCTGGGACGGAATGCAGCGGCGGCTGCGCAAGCCGCTGGCGGAGTGCACGGAGTGGGAAGAGTTTGCGACCACGAGTCGCTGCTGGTCGGTGCTCGGCGGGGCCGGCAACGTGGACGAACTGCATGCTCCCGACCTCGGGTTCAGCGGGCTGACCGTACGACTGCTCAACCCGGCGACCGGCCAGTGGGCGCTGCACTGGGCCAACAGCAAGGACGGCGACCTGGCGCCGCCGCCCCAGGTCGGCGAGTTCGCCGATGGCGTGGGCCTTTTCTACTGCGAGCAGGAGTGGGACGGCAGGCAGATCATGGTTCGGTACACATGGTTCGACATCACTGCGCAGTCGGCCCGCTGGGAGCAGGCCTTCTCCGCTGACGGCGGGCAGACATGGGAGACGAACTGGACCGCGGTGTTCACCCGGACGAGCTAGCCGACAAGGGGTCGATGGCGCCCTCTGGTCGCATGGTCCGTGTTCATCTGGCCGCAGGGCACGTGTTCATCTGGCCGCAGGGTACGTGTTCATCTGGCCGCAAGATCAATGTCGATCTGGCAGCTGCACAGAGTGTCAGATCAGCGGATTGCTGTAGCCGGGGCATCCCGGGCCGCGGTCACTCATCAGCTCTCCTCGGCCAGGCCTGCCCACGGTGCCCCGTCACCCTTGCCGCCGGCGTTTGCCGCCAGCCGGCCCAGCACACTGTCCAGGTCGGCGATCTCCTGGTCGCCGATGCCATGTCGCAGCTTCCGGTCAAACGCCATCGCCGCATCACGCAGGCCAAGGAACGCGGCCTCACCCGCCTCGGTCAGTTCGACCACGTGGATCCGGCGGTTCGCCGGGTCGCGTTGCCTGGTGATTAGCCCGCTGGCCTCCATCCCGTTCAGGTGGTGGGTCAGGGTCGCCTCCCGGATGCCGACCGCCTCGGCCAGTTCGCGCTGATTACGCAGGCTTCGCGCCTTGATGTTGAGCAGGACGAGCCAGACCGGCAGCGAGCCGCCGGCTGCCGCGAGAGCCTCGTCGAACGAGCGGCTAACGGTCCGGGCTGCCTGGGCCAGCTGGAGGCCGATCGGGGCACGTGCGGGTCGCATGCCTCAAGGCTAACACGAATACTCGACGTCTAATGCTTTGACTTCTAATACTTAGGTGTCTATCATTATTGAGTATGGCGACTGCAACCGAATCCGGCGGGCAGGTCGAGCACCCGCTGTGCTTGATCGGCGACTTTGGGACCGGGAAGTCGCACCTGCTCATCGGGCTGGGCATGGACGCGGCCAGCTACCGGGTCCGCTACACCCTCGCCTCGAAGCTCGTCAGCGAGCTGGCAGCGGCGGCTGAGGACAAGCAGCTTTCCAGGACGATCAACCGCTACGGCCGCGTCGGTCTGCTCTTCCTGGATGAACTCGGCCATCTGGGGGCTCGACCGCCGCGGCGCCGAGCTACTGTTCCAGGTCCTCACCGAACGAGAGGAGCGGTCGGCGATCGCGATCGCCTCCAACGAGCCGTTCTCCAAAGCGCATATGTTCGCGGCAACAAATTGCAAGGTGGCACCTGAATTAGCACAGGTTCCGGCGGGCAGCGTGGGCTATCCTCCCGCTCGTGACTGTGGTTTATGCCGTCGACGGCAGCCGGATCGGGAGCCTGGAGGACTTCTGGCTCGTCACGGGCGAGGCTGTCAACGGCCCCGGCGGTTACTTCGGCCGGAATCTGGATGCCTTCAATGACTGCCTGCGCGGCGGGTTCGGCACGCCCGAGGACGACGATTTCATCGTCGAGTGGCACCGCCATGGACATTCCCGGGCGGCGCTCGGGTACCCGGAGACGGTCCGCCAGCTTGAACTGAGGCTTGCGCATTGTCATCCATCGAACAGGACGCATGTCCAGGCTGACCTGGAGGCCGCGCGCGCGGGGCAGGGCCCGACTGTCTTCGACTGGCTGGTCGAGATCTTCGAGGATCAGGTACCAGGCCGCCTGCGGCTCGGCTGAACATGGTCCCGGCGGGACACGGTTCAGCTATAGAGCCGAGACCGGCACAGTCAGCTATAGGTTCGCACACTCACGAAAGCGCCGCGCTGTCTGAACGACCGACCAACCTTCCTCGCTGCGCCAGAAGTTCTGTTGCATCCTGACCTTGTGAAGCGGAATCGGAAGGCGCCCAATCAGATCGAGATCGAACTTGACTGCGCCCAGCGGCACGCGCGAGAGATCCTCCAATCGCTTCCGGCAGGCTCACGAATGCCCGCATACATTCTTTACGCAGCCGAGCCACACGAGAGACTCTTTCGGTGGCATGACGCGCGGCCCGAGGATGAGCGCCGTTCCTATAGCCTCACCTGGCGTCCCGTCCTCGAAGACGCGTGGGAGCACCTGGCCGGCGACGATACGGCATACGCACGGATCTCCCGTGCGCTCGGCGAGTTCTACCTCAGCCCCTACAGCAACAACGGATACGACGGCCCAAACGACATCGACCAAGACCAGGCGGCGGCGACGTACTACACCGCGAACTGCGTAATGCACGGCATCGTCGACTTCGCCATCCTCTCCGCGAGCCGCGCGACTGACAACATCGACCACGAGTGGTAGGGCAAAGACGAACAACGCCGACAGACCGAGATCACCAGCGAAATCCGGCGGCACGCCTCCGACCTCAACGCCATCACGGCAGCCGCTCGCAGGAATCCTCATCTGAACCAGTGCGTTTGGGGCCAGATCAGGACGTCCTGCCGAGGCCAATCCGAGTTGACACAGCCAAATGGGCCATCGCCTAGACCGCGCGCGCGAAGCTGCCGAATCCAGCGATGGAAGTCTTCGTGCATGGCGTGGATTCCCTGTTGTGCGCCGTACGCGTTCATGTAGCGCTCTATGTCATGCGGTGTGATCACGGTCACAATTCTATTAACCGGCTCAACTGGTTATCGGACAACGGACACGCTGCGCGGGCCCTGGCTCCCGCCCCTCACGGCCGCCGAGCCAGCGGCGGCATGAAACGTCCGGGTTCGGCTTGGGGTCAGCGATCCGGGTCAGCCGTTCGAGAGCGGTGGCCCGCCACCCGGCTCTCGTCTCCGAGACGATTCCCCGGTCACGCTGGAGAACTCGCTCCTGGAGCGCACCACAAACACAATTGCCAAGATCCCAAGGACGGGTGTAC
>CAWICK010000010.1:0-1103484 GCA_963834665.1 uncultured Actinomycetota bacterium | reverse complement strand
CTTATAGCACATCATTCTTGTTTGTTGCGTGGTCGCGTGGAACGTTCACTGCAAGCCTGTGAGGCCCCGGGCTTCCCGTGGCCTCAGGGCACCGCATGAGACAACAGGGGCAGAGCGTCCGCCATCATTCGGTCGACGATTCGCGCCGCGCTCATCACGTCGTTGATATCACCAACACCACAGCCGGCATACATGGCCATGGCAGTTACGTCGCCCGTAGTAAATACCGTCGGCGGCTGGCTGGACCAGCGAGCGATCTCCCAGCGCTGGTCTCTGTACTCCGCCTGCCCGACGACGTCGTTCGCACGAGCGGCGTGCTCTGTGGCGGCGCCCAGGACTCGGTGGGGCGCGTCTGGCCAGCCCTCCGCGAAGGCAGTCGTACGAACGGTTCCTCAGCACTCGCCGCCAGGAGCGCGGCCACGTACTCGGGGTGCGCCCCAGACTCGGCGCTGGCGACGAAACGCGTGCCGACTCGGGCCCCCGCGGCACCGGCGTTCAGGACGGCCGCCAGCGCAGCTCCGGTGGCGATTCCACCGGCAGCAACCACCGGAACGTCAACTGCAGGAAGGACCTGGGCGAGCAACCTGAGCAGCGGCGTCGTGCCACGCACATGCCCGCCGGCTTCCACGCCTTGGGCAACCACGACGTCGCATCCGGCGTCGGCGGCGGCCAACGCCTCATCGAGGGAGCCGACCTGCCAGAACGCCAACGCGCCACCGGCGTGGATGCGGTTCACGACTATTGGATCAGGATCACCCCAGAACACGTCGACGACACGTGCGCTGGTGGCCGCGAGCTCGAGCTCCTTGGTCATGCCCGGTAGGTCGAAGGCGAAGAAGCCGACGCCGACGGGCCTGTCGGTTCGCGCCTGGACCCAACTCAGCTGCGCATTGACTGACAGCGGGAATGTCGACGAGATCATCCCGAGCCCTCCAGCTTCGCTTACCGAAGCTGCAAGCTCGGGGGTACCGGTACCACCGCCCATGACCGCGAGCTGGATCGGCGCTCGGCACCCCACCAACCTCGTGAATGGAGTCTCGAACCTCACGGCCACCTCCCCGAAACTACTCGCAGTTCCGATCGACGGCTACGTGTGCGCCTCCGCCATGCACAGCAGTCGCACGAAATATCGCGCTGTCCGCCACTGGGCAGCTCGCCGTGGCCGCCACTGGGCAGATCCAGCTGACCGTCGTCACTGTAGTGAGATGAGTCGGAGTGATCAGGTGCTGGCGCACAGATTCCCAGTTCGACGCGGGTCGTGGGCATGGGCGCTCAGACCGTTCTGCCGAGCATCGCGAGGAACCGGGTCTGCGCGCTGGCATCGGCCGGGACTGCCACCTCCGGGGCGAGAGCTCCTGCGCTGCGGAAAGCGTCCAGCTGCGGCTCGATGATCTGCTGGCACGCCTCCATCAGCCCCGGATCGAGCGCGTAGTCCTGCCCGGTCGCTACCGCGAGATCCCAGCCATGGACCAGCACGTCGAGGAAACGGTGCCCGGCATAGACCGAGCCGGGCACGGGTCCGTATGACACCGCGCACGGCGCGTCGAGTGCTCCGGGTCGGCGAAAGACCGCCGCGGCCGACGACGTTGATGCCGCGTACGCGGCCGCCGGGTCGTCGCCCAGCAGGTCGCCGTCGAGCCGGCTGCCCACACCTTCGATGGTGCCGCCGGCGGCGAGCTCGGCGGCCCACAGGTTTCCTGCCACGAGGTGATTGACCAGGCCGCGCGCATCCCAGTCGGCGCACGGTGTGGCGGCATGCCAGCGATCTGCGGCGACATTATCGACGATGCGGCCGGTGGCGTCGAGGGCGCGCGCGTGAAGCTCGGTGATATCGGTCATGGCTGGTTCCTTCCTGCGGTGATCCAAGAGGCAACTCGTTCGGCGATGATGATGGTGGGCAGGTTGGTGTTGGCGGAAGGAATGGCCGGCATGATGGACGCGTCGGCGACGTGCAGGCGCTCGATGCCGTACACCCGCCCTGGCGTAGGCGCCGGCCGCCAGCCAGCACGACCTGGCCGGCCGTCACCATCTCGCCGTCGGCCAGGGGCACGCCGCTGGCGGTTCCGCCGCGCACCTCGATCCGCTCGGCCATCGCGCAGCCGCGCACGGTGAGGTTGGGCCAGCCGCGGGCGGCGGCCAGGTAGGTCAGTGCGGTGCTCATCCGGAACGCTGGCCCGGGCTTCGCTGGGAATCGGCCATACCCCGACCGCTCCGCCGCCGAAGGCGTCTACCACGTCAGCAGGCAAGTCGGCCACGCCGGCCAGGTCCGGGCTGGCTTCCAGCAGGGTCAGCTCGCAGCCGGGATCCTCACTCAGCCGCGCCGCCAGCACGCACCCAGCCGAGCCGCCACCTACCACCAGCACATCAGTCACGCTGGCTCCCCCCATCAAATCGCGGCGAGCATCTCACAACCGGAGCCGGGACCCGAGGCGATCGTGCACCGAGGTCGGTGACGCACGTGCCGGCAAGCTTTCCCAGCTTGTCCTAGTCGATAGTCATGATCGCCCTGCTTTCTTTCCAAGGTTGACCGGACTGGCAGGAGAGTGCGCCGACGTCTTTCCTTGCCGGCTGCGGTGGCGGCCCGGGCCAGCCGCGGGCTGAGCGGTTCAGCCGGCAATTTCCGGCCCTGTGGACTCGAGCCTCCGCTCGCCGCATAGTGGCCGCAGTCGAAGGCGCCGTCGGCGCTGACGATCAGCTTCGGGTAGTGCGGGTATACCGCCGGACGGGGATCTCAGTCGATCGGCTCGCGATGCACCCACTCGACGAGGTTGTCGGACGCGAGCGCTCGCACGCGCGCGGCGTACCGGGCGAGGTCGGCGTCGTCGAGGAGGTCGCGCCACTGGCCGCTCGTGCCGCGGCTGAAGAACGCGGCGGGATCGATCCAGTGCTCCGGACCGCCGCCGGGGACGGTCGTGCCGGCCCTGCTGCGCATCGACTCGAACGTCGCCGCCTGGACCAGGCGGGGCCATCGGTGCTCGTCGACGTCGATGCCGAGGCGCGCGGCCATCTGCCGCATCTGCCCCCCCAGGTCGGCCTTTAGGTCGTCGTAGTGCAAATACGCGACGTCGAGATCGCCGGCGGCGTCCCGGAACGTCTGCAGGTGCTCTACAGTGCGCCGCAGCGACGACCCGACCTGCGTCGACGGCGTCTCGTCGTCGACCCACTGCCAGAAGCGGTCCCGCCCGCCGTCGGGGCGCGGCCGCGGTGGCCGCATTGGTCCGAGCTCGATACCGTCGATCGCGGCCGCCCGTTCGCGCTGGTTGAGGAACGCGCCGATGTCGGTGTTGTCGATATGGTGGTCCATCGACAGCCCCACGTCGCGCGGGTCCCGCCCGACGCAGATGTACGTGACCGTCGGATCGTTGGGTATCCCGTCGAGGGGCGTGTGGGTCTTGATGAACCGGCGGTGCGTCTGGGCTTCCAGGTCCGCGAACACGTCTGTGCGGGCGCGAGTCACCATGTCGATCCACGGCGAGAGCGTGTCCAACGGGAGCGGGAGCTCCGGTTCCTGCAGTATGAGCAGGGCGCAGATCATCTGCGTCCACGTCGTCCCGCACTTTGGCGGGGTGCTGATGATGATGTCGCCGGGGCGCAGCTCGAAGCCGTCCCAGCGGTTGCTGTCGTACATACTCGCCTCGTAGCGGCGCACGGCCGTCATCCTTGCAGCGGATCCGATCCCGTGAGGCCCACCCGCCCATAATGTCCGACCTCGAACACTCCGCGAGGGCATCATGAAGGCCAGAGGATGAGCGCCGAACGGCGGGTCGGCGCGCGTTTATCCAGCGGGGCCTCGCGTCGTTGGCGGCCCGGTCATAGCCAATGCACCATCGGCTCGACTGCATGTCTATGCAGCACCCACCTCCGGATGAACGTCCGGTCATGCCGCTGACGGCGTGCGTTGTGACGGCCGCACGCCTGAACCAGCCACGCGCCCGGGGAACGTGCCGCTCCACCTCGGCCTAGCTGAGCTAGGGTGCCCACCATGCGCACGTTGCACGTCGGCCTGCGGGTGAGCGATCTGGAGCGATCATTGGCGTTCTACCGCGCCGTCGGCTACACGGTCATCGGGACCGTCGAAGGGACGCCGTTCGGCAGCCTGACCATGCTCCAGCTGCCGGGCGATCCTTCGTGACCATCGAGCTGGTCCACGACCCAGCGAAAGGCACAGTGGATCTCGGCACCGGTATCAATCATCTCGTCATCCAGGTCCAGGCACTGGAGGCAACCCTCGCCGACCTTGCCGCTCAAGGTATTGCGGCCGATCCGGCTGCGGACCCTGGCCACCCGGACGCACCGCGGACCAGCTGGATCACCGACTCGGACGGCTATCGCATCGAACTGGTCCAATGGCCGACCGGCCACGCCGACGGAATCACCACGGCCGACTTCACTGAGCCGACGGACCCGGCTCGCCGGCAGCCGCGTCTTGACCGCGACCTTGATTGCCCAGTCCACCCGGGCTGCCTGTCCGGCCGATTCCGCGAGCACCTGCCAGACCAAGTTCCTCATCGAAGTACTTGAGAAGTGGGACCGCAGTCCGGCCAACACGCGGGGCCAGCTGCTGAACCGTCATTGACACAGGACGGCGCGGCCAGGACCACTCCCGCGCGCATGGGCCGAGCAGCAATCCGCTCCACCAGACCGGCCCGGTGCACAGGAGCGGGACAAATGAGCAGCCAGCGAGCAACCAGGCCCGTGAACCCGATATCGCGGACGGCAACGCGCCGGAAGAAAGCACAGGTCAGGACGGGTGCGCCGCCAGGGACTTGAACCCCGAACCCGCGGATTAAGAGTCCGCTGCTCTGCCAATTGAGCTAGCGGCGCTAGAGACGCAGCGATCGTAGCGCAACTTATCAAGGCGTGCGAATCACCCCTGAACGCGGGGTCCGGCGCCCTGCTACGAACGGTCACTACCGTGGTGGAATTAACTCACGCACTGTAGCGACACGCGTCTCCCGGCACGTCCGCTAGCCGCCGAGGAACCTGCTCATGAAATCGGCCGCCTTCGACGGCCGTCCGGTGCGCGCCTCCCGCCGGTCCGCGAGGCTCATCACCTGCAGGCCCGCGTTAAGTCCGAGCCAGCGCAGGGGTTCCGGCTCCCATTGCGGCGACTGGTGCCCGACCCACGGCAGCCGGGTGATCTCGGACCCCGTTCCCTTAATCAGATCGGCGAGCGTCCGCCCGGCCAGGTTCGTCGTGGACACGCCGTCGCCAACGTAACCGCCGGCCCACCCGATTCCGGTGGCCGGGTCCATTCCGACCGACGCGCACCAGTCGCGGGGGACGCCGATCGGCCCGCCCCAGTGGTGGCTCACCGGCACCTCGCCCAGCACCGGGAAGAGTTCGGCGAGCGTGCGGCGCAGGGCGGCGAACACGGCCGGTGCCTGGTCGTACGACGGCCGGACCGATGAACCGAGGTGATACGGCGCGCCGCGGCCGCCGAAGGCGAACCGGCCGTCCGCGGTCCGCTGCCCGTAAATGATCAGGTGCCGCAGGTCGCCGAAGGTCGGCCGGGAAGCCAGCCCGACCTCGTCCCAGATGGTTTCTGGCAGCGGCTCCGTGGCGATCATCAGCGAGTACACCGGCGCGATGGCCCGCCGGTAGCCGGCCAGCCCCGGCGTGTAGCCCTCAGTGGCGCGCACCACGAACCTGGCCCGGACCGTGCCCCGCCCGGTGACGACGCGGCCTGCCTCAATCTGCCACGCGGGCGTTCGCTCGAACACGGCCACTCCGGCCCGCCGCACAGCTGCCAGCAACCCGCGGGCCAGCCGGGCCGGGTGAATCGCGGCGCAATGTGGCGTGTAGGTGCCGCCAAGGACGCCTGAGGCAGCCGCCAACGAGCTAGCCTCCGCTGCCGTCAGCAGTCTCAGGTCCTCCTCGCCGAAGCCGAACTCGCGCGCCTCCGCCACCTCGGCCTTGGCTCGCTCGAGCTGTGCCGGCGAGCGGGCCAGCATGACGGTGCCGCCCTTGGCCCAGTGGCAGTCGATGTCCTCGGCCGCGGCGACTCGGCCCACTTCGTCCACTGTCGCGTGCATGGCCCGCTGCATGGCGATTGCGGAGTCCCGGTCAGCCAGCCGGGCCAGCTTGGCCAGGGACGCAGGGAAGAGGGCCGAGCACCAGCCGCCGTTACGCCCGGATGCGCCGAACCCGGCAATCTCGCGCTCGAGGATCACGATCCGCAGGCCCGGATCCTGCTGCGCCAGGTAGTAGGCCGTCCACAAGCCAGTGAAACCGGCCCCGACGATGGCCACGTCAGCCTCGGTGTCGCCGGGCAGTGGGTCGCCTGGCGCAAGCGTGCCGGGCACCGTGTCATGCCAGAAGGACAGCGACCGGTACGGATCAGTCGGGACCATGCGGTACATCGTGGCAGGTGACAGACCTTCCCCTGGCATCGGGCATGCTGGAGCCATGACATCGAGACAGGACTGCCGATGACGGCTGGAAGCCTCGACTCCGCGACTGTGCCGCAGCCGCGCGATCCGCAGCAGCCCTACCGGATCTGCATGGTGTGCCTCGGTAACATCTGCCGGTCACCGATGGCCGAGGTGGTCGTGCGCGACGAGCTCAGGAAAGCCGGCCTGGAAGGCAAAGTAACCGTCAGTAGTGCCGGAACGGGCGACTGGCACGTCGGCGAGCCGATGGACACGCGGGCCAGGGCCGAGCTGACCAGGCGCGGTTACGACGGATCCGGCCATCAGGCGCGCCAGATTCAGCAGTCCTGGCTGGCCGACTACGACCTGCTGCTCGCCATGGACCGCCGCAACCTGGCGAACTTGCAGCGCATGGCAGCTGGCAATCCTGACCTGGCAGGCCGGATCCAGCTCATGCTGTCGTTCGATCCGGACTCTGCCGCTGGCGCGGAGGTGCCCGACCCGTACGACGGCCGGCCCGGCGAGTTTGCCGAGGTCTTCGAGCTGGTGCAGGCCGCCGCCAGGGCGCTGGCGGCCCGGCTCGCAGCCGCTCTGTAGCCCGCCGGCCACGCCGTGGACGCGAGCACTCAGGCCCGGCTAGAGCGGCTCCTCGGTGCTGGCTTGAGTCAAGCGCGGAGCCTCGGCGGCCAGCACGGCATCGCGCACTTTCGCCTGACGACCGCGGACGGTCATACGGCCTTTGCGAAGCTGGCCCCGTTCCCTTCCGCGGATTCGGAGGGTAACGAGGACCCGTACGGGTTCGCGGCCGAGGCTACGGGGCTGCGCTGGCTGGCCCAAGCGGGCGCGGTGCCTGTTCCTGCAGTGCTGGCCTGCGACCCGGCCTGCCTGGTCATCGAGTGGGTCGAGGCCGGCGGATCCAGCCCGCAGGCCGCGGCCCGCTTCGGCCGGGAGCTGGCCGCGTTGCATGTATTCGGCGCCGCCCGGTTCGGCGCGCCGTGGCCGGGCGCCATCGCAGGGCTGCCGTTGCCCAACGACCAGGCTGACCGCTGGCCGGACTGGTACGCGGCGAACCGGCTGCTGCCGTACGTGAGGATCGCAAGGGACGCGGGTACTTTCAGCTCGGCCGACGCGCGGGTGGTGGAGGCGGCAGCCGCGCGCGCAACGGTTCTAGCCGGGCCGGATGAGCCGCCAAGCCGCATTCACGGCGATTGCTGGTCCGGGAATGTGCTGTGGTCGGGCGGCCGCGGCTGGCTGATCGATCCGGCCGCGCACGGCGGTCACCGCGAAACCGACCTGGCGATGCTCGCCCTGTTCGGGGCGCCGCACCTAGACGAGGTCATGGCCGGATACCAGGAGGTTGCGCCGCTGGCCGATGGGTGGCGCAGCCGGATACCGCTACATCAGCTGCATCCGCTGCTCGTGCACGTCTGCCTGTTCGGGTCGTCCTACCGGGAATCGGCCCTGGCTGCCGCGCGAACGGTCCTAGCGGCCTGACCGGGTCGTGCTCCGGCCTGACTGGGTCGTGCTCCGGCCTGACCGGGCCATGCTCAGCCAGTCCGGCGGGCCGGCGTCCGCCTGGCGCGTTTAGCGTCGATGTGACACGCACGGCAAAAGACCAGCGTCGTTGTGACAGTCACGCTAATAGCGTCCCGCCCGTTTCCTTGCCGGCTGGCCGGGGTGCGGCCGTCTGCTGTTCGGCGGTGTCTACGTCGGTTGGCTCTGCTTCTTCGCCGGCATCGTGGTCCTCGTTCGCTCCCTGGGCGGCCTCCGGGGCCAGCGGCAGGGCAATGCAGAACGTGGCTCCGCTGCCCGGCTGCGACCGCACCCATGCGGCGCCGTCGTGCGCCTTTACGAGCGCGGCGACGATAGCCAGCCCGAGGCCGGTGCCGCCGGATGTCCTGGCCTGATCGGCACGGTAGAACCGCTCGAAGACGTGCTCGGCTTGCTCCTTGGTAAGCCCTGGGCCCTGGTCGGCGACCTCGAGCACCGCAGCCGGCCGCGGATTCGGCTGGCCCGGCTGATCGGCCTGCTCGGCGCTGCTAGCCGTCGGTGCCTCGTCGAGATTGCCCGATCTGATGAGCACGTCGATCGGAGTGCCGTCTGGGGTGTGCGACATGGCGTTACTCATGAGGTTGCCAATCACCTGGCGCAGCCGGACCTCGTCGCCGATCACCAGCAGGGCCGCGCCAGAGCCGACAGTCAGGTTGATGCTCCGGCTCGGTGCGACTACCCGCGCGTCATGCACGGCGTCGGCCGCGAGTGTCAGCAGGTCGACGGGACGGTAATCAAGCGGGCGCTGCTGATCCAGCCTGGCTAGCAGCAGCATGTCCTCGACCAGGACGCCCATCCGGGATGATTCCTGTTCCACCCGGCGCATGATTCGGTCCAGGTCGGCCGACGCGAGCTTGCCGGTGCCGTTACTGGCGGCGGCGACGACTTCGGCCGGCGCCTCGCGGCCTGAGCCGTTACCTGGGCTGGTCGCGGGCTCGTCGACGCTCCCGGCTGCCGCCTCGGTCCCGCGCACATCAGCAGCCTCAGACCCCCGTCCCTCCTCGATGCCGCCCCGCTGCCGGTAATACTCGGCGAACCCGCGGATCGCGGTTAGCGGCGTGCGCAGCTCATGGCTAGCGTCGGCGACGAACTGCCGCATCTTCTCCTCAGACCGCCGGGCCGCGGCCTCGGACTGGGATCGCGCGCGGAATGCCGTCTCGATCTGGCTCAGCATCACGTTCAGCGATCTGCCGAGCCGGCCCACCTCGGTACGCGGATCCCGCTCCGGCACCCGCCTGCTCAGGTCCCCGGCAGCGATCGCGCCGGCCGTCTTCTCAATGTCCACCAGCGGCCGCAAGCTCGCGCGGATCAACGCGACAGCCAAACCGGCTAGGAGAGCGACGACTATCACGCTGATGATGAGGTCGATCGCCGCCAGCTGCCCGATGGTGGTGTAGACGCTAGAAACATTGTATGCCAGCACAAGTATGCCGTTTGAGCCATTGTTCAGCGGAACAGTCTCGGCAAGCACGCGCCAACGACCGCTACCGTTGAGCGCACCCAAAATGAACGGGTGATTCAGGTTCGGTGCTATCCAATGACTGCCGGACAGAATGTCGGGGCCTGACATAGGGCGCGAGGGACCGGGCAAGCCTTGGATTCCGCTCGGTGAAAGCTGATTGGCGTAAGGAACGACGACTTCGTGTACCGAGCCGCCAGCAGGGATCCAGTAAGCAGCGAATTGCTGACCACGCAGGGCCTTGTGAGTCTGGAAATATGGGTCTAGGAGGGAGCCCACGAAATTCGGACGATTGAAGTCGGAGGCTAGCGCGTTGTCGTATGGCGCGAGCAAGTTGTCCCTGAGGATCGTTATGCCGGCAACGCTAATGACTGCGAGGGCCAGCGCGACGAGCACAAGCAGGGCGGTAATTAGCTTGACGCGCAGGGGAGTGCGGCCTGGCAGGCCCTTGATGGACTGCCAGAACCCGGTGTGCTGCGCTGACTGGGACATGGAGATCTACAAGCTAAGAGTGCGGCAGCCTGAGGACGTAGCCCACGCCGCGCAGGGTGTGCAGCAGGTGCGGCTCGGCAGTGTCCACCTTGCGCCTCAGCACGGATACGTATGACTCGACGATCCCGGTGTCGCCGCGGAAATCGTAGTCCCAGACGTGATCGAGTATCTGCATCTTGGAGAGCACCCTGTTGGCATTCCCCATGAAGTAGCGAAGCAGCTTGAACTCGGTGGGGGAGAGCTGAATTTGCTGGCCAGCCCGCCAGACCTCGTGGCTGTCCTCATCGAGTTCGAGGTCGGCGAACTTCAGCCTCGGCGATGGCTCGGTGCCGTCGCCCCTGGTCCTGCGCAGTACCGCGCGGATCCGGGCAATGACCTCCTCCAGGCTGAACGGCTTGGTTACGTAGTCGTCGCCGCCGAGCGTCAGGCCGCGGATCTTGTCCTCGGTCGAGTCGCGGGCCGTCAGGAACACGACAGGGATCTGCGCGCCGCCACCACGCAGCCGCCGGATAACGTCGAAACCGTCCATATCAGGCAGCATTACGTCCAGGACGATGAGGTCCGGCCGGTGCCGCTGCGCGGCCTGAACGGCCTCGTTGCCCGCCGCCGCGGTAATGACGTCGAATCCTGAGTAGCGCAAGCTGGCCGCCAGCAGCTCCAGGATGTTCGGCTCGTCCTCGACTACAAGCAACCTTGCATCAGGCTGCCGTCTGCCATCGGGTTGGCTGTTCATGTGCTCTATTGTCCGCCAGCCCCCTGAACGTTAGCTGAACGCCCGCTGAGGCTGGCCTCCGCGGATGTCTACGGGCAGCGCAGTCCACTTGGGCCGCCAGAACCGACTTTTCATCGATTCGGGTTCCACAAATCAGTCTATAAGGTGCTGCCTGGCGACCCGATTCGATGAAAAGTTGCCGAAGGTGCTCCGTTGGGTGCGAGGTCAGACCGCGCGAGGCCAGATCCGCGCCAGGTAGACCGCGCGAGGCCAGATGCGGCGCTAGGCCAGATGCGGCGCGAGGTCAGACCTGGCGCGAGCCGGTGATCAGCGACTTGGGGATCTTGGTCCCGTTCCGCAGCGCGTTGAACAGCACCTTGGCCTCAGTCGCGTTCCACTGCACGGAGTCTCCGGCCGGGGTCACGTAGTTCGCGTTCGCGATCGGCACCGTCGTGGTGATCGGGTTGCGCATGGCCCGGGCCAGCTCGACCAGCTGATACAGGCTTGCACTCTGGTCCACAGTGAGGGCACTGGCGGTGTCGCTCGCCGCCGGGATGGCCGCGAACGGGTCCAGCATCACCCCAGTGCTCGTCATCTTCTTCAGCAGCGCCTTCAGGAACAGCCGCTGGTCCTGCTCGCGCTGCAGGTCCTGGCTGTTGAAGCTGTGCCGGTCCCGCACGTAAGCCAGGGCCTGGCCGCCGCTGAGTGTCTGGCAGCCCTTCTTGAGGCTCACCCCGGAGCTTGCCTCGTGCAGCGGCGTGGCCAGGCACATCCGTACGCCGCCGATAGCGTTAACGACCCGGACGAAGCCGCCGAACCCGATGCCCATGTAGTGGTTGATGTAGAGCCCGGTGGCGTTCTGCACAGTTTGCGCCAGCAGTTTCGGGCCGCCGAATGTGAACGCGGCGTTGATCTTGTTCATGCCATGACCGGGGATGTTCACGTAAGAGTCACGCGGAATGCTGATCAGCACGGCCCGGCCGCCGCCCGCCGGTTGGTGCAGCACCATGATCGTGTCGGACCGCTGGCCCGAGATGTTGACACCTGTCGACAGCGCCCGTTCCTGCGCCCTGGTCAGGCCCTGCCGGCTGTCCGACCCTGTGATCAGCCAGTTCGTGCCGGATCCCGGCACAGGCCGGCGCGTAACTGACCAGCACGCTGGCCCTGCTCAGCTGAGAGTTGACATAGAAGTACGTGCCGATGGTGGCGACCAGCAGCACGACCACCAAGGCCGCGATTACGGTGACGATCCGCTTGGGCCGCAGCCAGCGGCGCCAGCGTGCCGAGTCTGGCGGGACCGGGACCGCGCTGCCAGCCTGGGAGGGTGACCTCGGCGAGGCCGTGAGGGAACCCCGCCCGCCTCGCCCGGAAGAGGAAGCCGGCGGCTGCGCTGGCCAGCCGCCCGCAGGCGGGGACCCGCCCTGTCCGCCCCCGCCGCGCCGCCGCCCGCCGCGCCGCCCGCTGGCGCGCCCGCCCCCGGCCGGCCGCCGCTCGGCGCTCCGGCCGCGTACTGGCCGACTGGGTACTGCCCGGCAGGGTTGGCCGCCGGAATGCTGACCGTCCTGTCGCCTGACTGATCCGTGCTCCCGGCGCCGTTGTCCCCGGAGTCAGCGGTGCCGCCATCCCCGCGGAACCAGCCTTCTGGCCACTCGTCCATCAGATCCGCCCATCACCATCCGCTGTCTCCATCGTCTCTACCTGGTAGACGGCCCGGTATCCAAATCGGTGGTAAGAGAATGGCAAATGATTACGCAAGTCAGGCCGCCCCGTGGTGCGGGCAGGAGGCCGGTTACGCGCCGCCGTCCCACCAGATGGTGACCACCTCGCGGCCGGAAGAGCCCAGGTCGACCGGGTGCTGCGGATCAATGCCGGTTTCGGTCAGGGCCTTGGCAACATCGTCCGCCCGCTCCGGCGGCAAGCAGAGCCGACGGCGCGTCACGTCGGTCAGCTCTTCGAAGCTGTCGTAGTCCGCTCCGCCTGGCCGCTGCCAGCGCTCGTGGCCAGCGCTGATCCCCATGGCCGCAAGTATGTCCAGCAGATCCGCGGCGGTCGGCCCGGCTGGGCGCACCAGGTCGTGGAATCGCAGCCAGAGGTGGTTGAGAGTGGCGAGCGGATGCTGCGCGGTCATCTCCACGACGACCATCCTGCGGGCCGCGGCCGTCAGCGCGGCCAGGAACGGCTCGATGTCCGGCACGTTGTAGGTCACGTGATGGCAGGTCACCACGTCGGCTCCGCCGGCCAGCCCGGCAACGTCCGGCCACCGGCCAGGCACCAGTCTGGCGGTCATGCCCGCCGCCGCCGCGCGCTGCGCCACCATGTCCAGCATGTCCGGCTCGGAGTCCACCACGGTCAGCGCCGTGCACCGCGGCAGCAGTGGCAGGCAGGCCGCGCCGGCCCCGCAGCCAACATCGAGCACGCTACCCGGCGGGTCGAGCGCGTCCTGGGCGTGCCGGAACGACGGGCCGGACGGGCCTGCGGCCAGCCTGTCGGCCCGCCGGGCGAAGACCCGCCGGGGGAGTACCCATGGCGACTCGGTCACTGCTGAAATGATGTGCTCGGGGATGGCCCAGTTAGCGAGCTCCGACCGCCAGTTGTCGAGCAGCGGCGCGAGACGAGCGTCCCCGTTTCCCTCATCGGTCATGGTCTACGGCTTCGGGTCGATGGCGATGAAGTCCGGCTGGAGCTCAGGCGCCAGGCTGATGGCCGGGGACGCCTTGTGGCTGCTGACCGCGATCGGTGTCACTGCGCCAGCGTAAAAGTCGGCGACATACACAGCCCTGGCCAGGCCTGAGTAGCCGAGCGCGATCGGCCCGTGGCCGACGGTGATGTGTGCGATGACCTTGCCGCTCAGCAGGTTGATCGCCGTCACCGTCCGCAGGTGGGTGTTGATCGCCTGGTCATCGAAGCTCGCCACGTAGGCGTTCTTACCGTTCGGCGTGATCACGATGTTGTCCGGGAAACTCGCGGTCTTGATCGTGCCGACGACCTTGCGGTCACTGACCCGGATCTTGGTAACACTGCCTGATCCGTTATTGGTCACGTACACGTTCCGGCCGTTCGGCGTGATAGCGAGCGCGGCGGGGAACTTGCCGACCTTGACCGGCTTCAGTGCCTTGTTGTCAGACAGCCGGATCGGCGACACGGTGGCCGACAGGTTGTTGGCGACGTAGGCGTACCTGCCGTTCGGGGTGATCGCGATCGCCTCCGGGGCGAAGCCAACCCTGATGGCCTTCAGCGCTTTACGTGTGCCGATATTAAAGGGGGTAACGGTGCCGGCTCCGGCATCGGTGACATACGCGTACTTGCCGTTCGGGGTGATCGCGACCTCGATCGGGCTGGTACCTGCCCTCGTCCGGCCGATGACCTTCTTCGTGGCAAGGTTGATCCAGGTCACCCAGTAAGGCGAGAAGTTGGTGACGACAAGCGCGGTCTTGCCATTCGGGGTAATCGCGATCGCGACCGGATCCCTGGCGCCGCGGCCGAGCGGAATGGCAGGCAGGGCGGTGGCGGAGACGCCATCGGTAATGGTGATCGGCGTGACCGAGTCACCGCCGATGACGTAGGCGGCTTTGCCGTTCCGGGTGAACGCGGCGCCGATCGGGCCTGCGCCGACCGGGATCGCGGGGGCGGCCGGGCCGGCTTCGCGCAATGGCGTGACAGCGGAGGAGCCGTCTACGACCAGGGCGGTGATCAGATTGACCGAGCCCGGCCTGGCACTGTGACGGGCTTGCGCGACCGGGCTGTTCGTGGCGACGGGCCTGTTCGTGGCTACGGGCATGTTCGTGGCGACCGGCAGGGCTGCGGCGACAGGTCGGCTGACGGAGGCGTACGCGGGCACGGCTGAGGTCAGCGCGGTACTGGCGAGCGGGACGAGCGCGAGGCTGGCCGCCGCGATGATCTTCGGTCTGATCACGGGTCCCTCCGCGGTGCTGGCTGCGCCGATAACCGGACACTACGCCTTGGTCGGCGCGGATGGCTGTCCGCGTTTCGGACCGTGCTGGCGGCGGCAAGACATGCCAGTCATGATCATTCCATCCGATAACTCGTTATATTGGCAGAAGCGTGACAGCGGCGATGGCTGGATGACTCCGGCCGCGTGATTCCCGCCGCGCGTGCGGCTGGCCGGTCAGCACCGGCCGAAACGGGAGGCCAAGATGTTCCGGCGCGTCATCGTTCCGCTCTGCGTGCTTGGCCTGGCGGCCGGCGCCGGGCCGGTGCTCACCGCGTTCCCGGCCGCGCAGGCCGCGGCCCGACCGCACGTGGCGGCCGCCCTGGCGCACCCCGCAGTAAGCCCGGGGCACCTTGCAGTCAGCCCGGGGCACCATGCGGCCAGCCCGGCGCAGATCGTGGCCAGATCCGGCTGGCGCCTTTCTTACCGGCTGCCGTTCTCGAACGGCACCACCGAGTCCGTCACGGCTATCGCCGCCCTGAGCCGTGACGACGCGTGGGCCGTCGGCGGGCGGCTCGCCATCGTCAACCACCAGGGCGTTGGCGTGCCGGCCATCTGGCACTGGAACGGCTCGACATGGAAACCGGTGCCGTTGCCGCGCCCTCAGCACGAGGGATTCTTCACCGAAGTGCTTGGCTCGTCGCCGCGTAACGTCTGGGCGTTCGGCGCCCTCGCGCCGCAGGGTCTGGCGGCCACCCCGTACATCGCCCACTGGAACGGCCGGAAATGGCAGTGGCTGACCAGGGGCCGGCCTGGCGATCCATGGGCCGCGGCCGTGCTCGGGCCGTCCGATGTCTGGGCGACTGCTGCCGTAAACAAGGTCGAGAACTGGAACGGCCGTGGCTGGCGCGGCTACCACGTGCCGGGACAGGGCGTGCAGGCGTTTGCCGGGATAAGCCCTACCGACGTCTGGGCGATCGCGCTCAATACCGACGCCAACCAGTTTGAGGCACTGCGATGGAACGGGCACGGCTGGCACCAGGTGCCCGTTCCGCCGGTCACGCTGCCCGTCAACGGGCAGTCGCTGCCCGCAGCCATCGCGGCCGCGTCCAGAGATAGCGTCTGGGCCGTCGGCGCGCTCGGCTACCCCGACCCGAAGACGACGCTTGAGGACGCCATCCCGGTCGCCTATCACTGGACCGGCAAGTCCTGGAAGCGGCTGGCGGTGCCGTCCTCGCTGTATCAAGGGATCAAGCAGGGGTCGGCGTTTACCGAGGTAACGCCCGACGGAGCAGGAGGCTTCTGGGCCGGCCTGGCAACCGAGGGAATGAGCTACGCAGTCAAGCTTGTGCACTACCGGGCCGGGAAGTGGACGGTGATAGCGCTCCCGGTGATCAAGGGCAGCGCGGTCCTGCCCGTCCCGCGCAACGCAGTCAGATTGGCCGCTGTTCCCGGCACGCGCCAGGCCTGGGTGCCCATCGAGTACACCGCGCTGAGCGGCCAGTTCAAGTACTCGATCTACAGCTACACCGGCTGACCGCGACCGGCCTCCTTGCCGGGCAGGTCTCGCAGCGCGGTCAGGTAGCGGCGCGTCGTGCGCAGTTGCACCGCACGGGTTACCGGCGCGCCCAGCCGGGCGACGGGATGCCGCGGACGGGAGAAGCTGACGATTTCCAGCCGAAGTCGCGAACCTTGCCGAACGACGTGGAAGGCTTCCTCGCCCTGCTCGGGGTGGCTGGGCAAGGTGCCGTAGGCGAACCCGAAACGGTCCGGCTCGTCAGTGACATACACGACCCGGCCGGCCGCGACGACGTAAACCGCAGCCAACCGGAAGGTCAGTGCGAACGTCGCATCGGAGTGAACGGGATCGCCGGGATAAATGGTCAGGCCGGACCGGCGCTGTACTTGCCACTGGCCCAGCGCCTTCGCCGTTCGCGCGAACCGGTCCGCTGAGAAGCTGCCAAGATCCGCCGCCCAGTGATCGTGCCGGTAACCGGACGGCAGGTTGTCCGCCGACGCTGTGGCGCCGATTTCGCGGTAGGTCAGCGCAGACCCGGATTCTGCTTCGACCAGCCGGGCGAGATCATCCGGAGACGGCCGATGCAGCAAGAACACCGAGGCAGCGTACCGCGCGCTTCAGTCCCCGCCGCCGCCCCCGCCGTTGCCGTGATCATGTGCCGTTGCCGTTGCCGTTGCCGTGATCGTGGCCGAACGACGGTTGCGCTGCCGTGAGCACGACAATGGTGCCAGCTGGCAGCTGGCCGGTGGGTTGCACCGACAGCACCGTCCTGGGTGGCTGCTGGTCGCTGGACTGCCAGGTCACCTGGACCTGCAAGCCGAGCTGACGGAGCTGCCGCCGGACGGCTCGCACCGGCTGGCCGATGAGCGCGTCACTGGTCACGGCCACCGTGTTAGGCGGCCTGTGTGCCGTGGCGGCGGCACCCGCCGAGCTGTGCCGATGCGCAGCCGCCGGGCTGAGCCCGCCAGCAAGCAGCCAGCCAGCCAGTCCGGCCGCTACCGCGACCGCTGCGGCGGCCGCCAGGCCGCGGCGGACCGATCGTCTGCGTCGCCGCAGCCGCGGGTGCTCGAGCCACCGATCCGGCGGTATCTCCCCGGCCAGCGTGATGGCATGCGGGGCAGCCAGGGTCGCGGTCTTGGCACCGCGCAGCCCGTCATCGCGCATATCTGGCCAGCCGCCGGGCAGCCCCCGCGGACCGGCCAGGGCATCGCGGAGCTGACCAGCCCGCCAGGCGACGTCCCCGGCTGTTGCGGGGCGCGCTGCGGGATGCTTGGCGGTGAGCTCGGCGATGAGCGCGGCCACCTCAGGCGATACGCCTGGCGGAAGCGGCGGCAGCGGCAGGTCCCGGTGCGCGAGGGCGACATCCATTTCCTGCCCGGAGAACGGCGCAGCGCCTGCTAGGCACTCCCAGGCCACGATCCCGAGCGAGTACAGGTCGCTGGCCGGGCTGGCGGACCCGCCAATCACTCGTTCCGGGGCGAGGTAGGCCGGCGTGCCGATCAACGTCCCGGTGCGTGTGATCGGCGCCGAGCCGGCCGCGTGCGCGATGCCGAAATCGGTGATCTTCACCTGGCCACCGGGTCCCACCAGCAGGTTCCCGGGCTTAATATCCCGGTGCACGAGGCCTGCTGAGTGGGCGGCATCAAGCCCGGCGGCGGCCTGGGAGACCACATCCATGGTCCGGGCACCATCCAGCGGGCCCGTGGCCAGCACCGCGGTCAGTGCAGGCCCGTCCACCAGCTCCATCACCAGGTACGGGGGATGACCCTGACCGGTCTCGCCGTAGTCGTAGACCTGGGCGATGCCCGGGTGGGTCAGTGATCCGGCATGCCGGGCCTCGGCCCGGAACCGGGCCAGGGTCTCGTCATGCCCGGCATATTCGGTCCGGAGCAGCTTGACCGCCACCGGCCGGTCGAGCACTGTGTCCACTGCCCGCCAGACCTCACCCATGCCGCCGGCGGCGATCCGGCTGTCGAGCCGGTAACGGCCAGCGATCATGACGCTGAAGTCGGACATCACAGCCAAACCTTACCCTGGGTGCATCCAGTCATTCGGGACCTTGCCGCAGCACATGCCCCGACCTGGGATTTCTTCGCGGGCCCGGTTGTCGTTCCGCGGGCGGCGGGCCGCCTGCCGGGCCGCCTGCCGGGCCGCCTGCCGGCCGCGGTGGGGAGAGATCCCCTTTCGCGGGTGACTGCGGGGTGCCAACGTTGAGGCATCTGCTGCGCGAGCGAACGAACTGGGGGCCCTGTGATGATGAGGAGTTCAGCCGCGACTGGGGGCGGCCGACGGCAAGGTAGCAGGACATGACGACGTCCGGCAGAGTCGCCGTGCTCCGGGGCGCGCTTGCCGTCGGGTTGACTGCCCTGACGGCCGCGGCGTCGGCTTCTGCGGCAGGAGGCGCGGCCAGCGCGGCAGCCATGCGGACGCGCGCGCAAGCCCGGGTGATTTCGACCGTCGCGGGGGGTGTTGGTGGCCCGGCAAGGGCGACCAAGGTGGCGTCGTCCCCCTGTGGTGTGTCGTTTTCGGCTGGTTTTTTGTACGTCGGGGCCGGGGCTGTGGTGCGGAAAGTCAGCCTGCGAACCGATCGGCTGACGACGCCTGCGGGTACCGGCAGCATCGCGCCGCTCGGCGACGGCGGCCCGGCGGCGCGGGCTGCCGTGCACGACACGTGCGGAGTCGCGGTCGATCATAGGGGCAACCTGGTGATCGCGGACGCGGGCAACAACCGGGTCCGTGTGGCGGCTGCCCGTACCGGCCGGTCCTACCGGCGGGCGATGAAAGCCGGGGACATCTACACCGTGGCCGGCGACGGTACCGCCGGGTTCTCCGGCGACGGCGGCCCGGCCGCCAAGGCCGAGCTCGCCGACCCGCGAGGCGTGGCGGTGGACGGCGCGGGCAACCTGGTGATCGCCGACTTTAACAACCAGCGGGTCCGGGTGGTGGCGGTCCGCACCGGCAGGTTCTACGGGCGGGCGATGAAAGCCGGGGACATCTACACCGTGGCCGGCGATGGCACGAGCGGGTTCTCCGGTGACGGCGGCCCGGCCGCCAAGGCCGAAATCGCCTTCCCGCAAGGGGTGGCGGTGGACGGGGCGGGCAACCTGGTGATCGCCGACCTCAACAACCAGCGGGTCCGGGTGGTGGCGGTCCGCACCGGCAGGTTCTACGGGCAGGCGATGACCGGCGGGGACATTTACACCGTGGCCGGCGACGGCACTCTCGGGTTCTCCGGTGACGGCGGCCCGGCCACCAAGGCCGAGCTCTTCGACCCGTCCGGGGTGGCGGTGGACCGGGCGGGCAACCTGGTGATCGCCGACCCGGGTAACGCACGGGTCCGGGTGGTGGCAGCCCGCACCGGCAGCTTCTACCAGCAGGCGATGAAAGCCGGGGACATCTACACCGTGGCCGGCGACGGCACCCGGGGGTTCTCCGGCGACGGCGGCCCGGCCACCGCCGCAGAGCTACTCCAGCCGGAAGGGGTGGCGGTGGACAGCGCGGGCAACCTGGTGATCGCCGACGTTAACAACCGGCGGGTCCGGGTGGTGGCGGCCCGCACCGGCAGGTTCTACCGGCGGGCGATGAAGGCCGGGAACATCTACACCGTGGCCGGCAACGGCACTCTCGGGTTCTCCGGCGACGGCGGCCCGGCAACCAAGGCCGAGCTCGCGGGCCCGGCTGGGGTGGCGGTGGACCGCGCGGGCAACCTGGTGATTCCCGACCCGTTCAGCGCACGGGTCCGGGTGGTGGCGGCACGTACCGGCAGGTTCTACCGGCGGGCGATGACCGGCAGGGACATCTACACCGTGGCCGGGGACGGCACGGCCGGGTTCTCCGGTGACGGCGGCCCAGCCATCAAGGCCGAGCTCGGCTTCGCGGTTGCCGTGGCGGTGGACGGGTCGGGCAACCTGGTGATCAACGACGCGGGCAACGCACGGGTCCGGGTGGTGGCAGCCCGCACCGGCAAGTTCTACGGGCAGGTGATGACCGGCGGGGATATCTACACCGTCGCCGGCGACGGCACGGCCGGGTTCTCCGGCGACGGCGGCCCGGCCACCGCCGCCGAGCTCAACGGCCCGTTCAGGGTGGCGGTGGACCGGGCGGGCAACCTGGTCATCACCGACACGGACAACCAGCGGATCCGGGTGGTGGCGGTCCGCACCGGCAGGTTCTACGGGCAGGCGATGAAAGCCGGGGACATCTACACCGTGGCCGGCAACGGCACTTTCGGGTTCTCCGGTGACGGCGGCCCGGCCACCAAGGCCGAATTCGCCTGCCCGGATGGGGTGGCGGTGGACCGGGCGGGCAACCTGGTGATCGCCGACCTGGTCAACAACCGGGTACGGGTGGTCGCGGCACGCACTGGCAGGTTCTACCAGCAGGCGATGACCGCCGGGGATATCTACACCGTGGCCGGCGACGGCGGCGAGGGGTTCTCCGGCGACCGCGGCCCGGCCACCGCCGCCGAGCTCTTCAACCCGGGCGGGGTCGCCGTGGACGGGGCGGGCAACCTGGTGATCGCCGACGCGGGCAACGCACGGGTCCGGGTGGTGGCAGCCCGTACCGGCAGGTTCTACGGGCGGGCGATGACCGGCGGGGATATCTACACCGTGGCCGGGGACGGCATCCCCGGGTTCTCCGGTGACGGCGGCCCGGCCACCAAAGCCGAACTCGGCCCCCTGCTGGGCGTGGCGGTGGGCCGGGCGGGCAACCTGGTAATCGCAGACATCGTCCAACGACCGGATCCGGGTGGTGGCGGGCTGACGCGATCGCAGCGAACGCCGTTAGCCGGCGGGTGGTGAGTCGAGCAACGCGCGGCAAACATCTCCGATGTCGAGCATCCCGATGAGGCCAGCATCGCCGACGACCGGCAGGTGCCGGAAGTGCCCGGTCACCATGGATCGGGCCGCGTCACGAATGCTCGTGGTCGCGGTGATGACGATCGGATGCACGGTCATGATGTCGTGGATGCGGACGTCGTTCACGTCCTTGCCGTCAGCTACCGCCTCGGCGATGTCGGCGTCGGTGATGAGGCCTACTGGGCGGTTGGCCAGCTCGTCGTCGACGACCACCAGGGCTGTCGCGCCTGCGTGCTTCATCAGGTACGCCGCCGCGGCCAGGTGAGCGTTTGCTTCTACCGTCGTGACCGCGGGCTGCATCACGTCCGCGGCCGTGCCCGAAGTATCCGGCGGCTGCGAGGACGGCTGCTGCGCAGAGGCTCCCGTCATGATCCGCTCCGTCTCCCGGGACCCGGCCCTAACCCAACGTAAACCGCCGAAGATCCCATCACGCCTTCCATGAACTGCCGGCGTCGGCAGGCAGTCTAGCGGCCAGGCGACCGTGACGGCGCTGACGCGTCCGGCCGGCTCCTGCCGGAGACCGCGCGCCGGCCCCAGACCTGGTCCTACCGCCACCAGGGCCGCCCGAAACTGCGGGTGGCGCCCTGCCGACGGGCTCTCACGGCGCCAGATAGCTTTGTCGGGTGGTTCCCGTCAGCTATCACGACTTCTTCGGTGGCTGCGCGACCGTCGCCGGCGCGCTTATCGGGCTGCTCTTCGTGGCGATCTCGGTCTCCCCGGAGAAACTGGCAGGCGACAATGCCAGCGTTGACCACCAGGTAAAAGCAGGGGCGGCCTTCTCTGCGCTGGTCAACACACTGGTGATCGCGCTAGTGGCTCTGCTGCCAGGAGATGGGCTCGGTGCCGCGAGCATCGCCCTGGCGTCGACAGGGCTGGCCTCGACTGTCGGCCTGATCATTCTCCTGTGGCGGGAGCACAAGGAACGGATCCGGATTGGCCAGGTCTTGGTGCTCGTCGTCCTTCTCGCCTTGTACGCCCTGCAGTTGGCCAATGGCATACAACTGGAGGCGTCGGCGCGCGATCTGAGTGCCGTCGACAACCAGGGCGTGCTGTCCATCGTCTTTTTCCTGTTCGCCATCGCACGAGCGTGGCAGCTGGTGGGCGCACGGGACACGAGCCTGCTGTCGACGCTCGCCGAGATGGCCCAGCGGCAAGCAGGCCAGGGCAAGGTTCTCAGCGAAGGCGGCCAACCCGCCAAGAGTCGTCCTGCCGACAACAGGGATGAGGCGGACTAGTTAGCATCGCCGCCGTGGAAGTTTCCGCGGTCCCGGCAGCGGGCACGGTCAAAGGCTAGCCACCCGTCGGCCAAGGCACCGTAGTGCCCGGCCGCCGCATATGTGAGGCGCCGATGAATGAACAGATGAGCGGAACACACGGACAGGCAGAGGACGACGCGATCAAGCGCCAGGACCGCAGCGATCTGCAGGCGCACGGCGAGGAATGGCCTGAGCCCGGGTCGCCGGACGGGGACGAGCCGGATGCGACCTGGGCGCCGGCGGGCAGGTTCGCCGGAACACCGCCGGGGGAAGACCGGGCGACGATCGAGCTGCGCAGCGACTTGTCCCGCCACCTGGACCGTGCCGCGTTCCCGGCAACGCGCGCGCATCTGCTCACGACCCTGGCGGCCCACCAGGCGGACCAGCGGCTTTTGGACCTGGTGTCGTCGCTACCGGACGTCGCGTTCGCCAGCCTGGGCGAGCTGCTCCGAGCGCTGGGACTGCCTATGGAAGAACGCCCGGCCTGAGAGACCGTCGCAAGCTCGGCTCCAGGCTCTGACCTGCGGTTTTATCGGGGTGAGCGATGGGATTCGAACCCACGACATCCAGGACCACAACCTGGCGCTCTAACCAACTGAGCTACGCCCACCATCGCTGCCAAGAGGCAAAACTCCCGGCGGCCTACGAAGCATACCGGTCAACGGTCATTGTGCAGAACCGGATTCACCGTGCGGCTCAGCGCCGGAGTCGGCGGCCGTCAGCCTGGCGGCCGCCGCTCGCGCGGTCGCGGTGTCCGGCCCTGGTTGCGGCACGAACACAACCTCCCGGTAGTACCGCAGTTCCCGGATGCTCTCCCGGATGTCGGCCAGCGCCCGATGACCGCCGTGCTTTTCCGGGCTGGCGAAGTACGCACGCGGGAACCAGCGCCTGGATAGCTCCTTAATGCTGGAAACGTCCACCATTCGGTAATGCAGGAACGTATCAAGCTCGGGCATATCCCTCGCCAGGAACGACCGGTCCGTGGCGATCGAGTTGCCGCAGAGCGGCACCTTGCGCGATTCGGGCACATGCCCGCGGATGTAGCCGAGGACCAGGTCCTGAGCCTCAGCCAGGGTCAGCCCGCTGGCCAGCTCGGCCAGCAGGCCGGAGGCCGTGTGCATCTCGCGCACGACCTCGGGCATGCTGTCGAGTGCTTCGGCCGGAGGCTTGATGAGGACGTCGATGCCCTCGTCAAGGGCGTTGAGCTCGCCGTCGGTGACTATGCATGCGATCTCTACGAGTGCGTCGCGGGTGAGATCAAGCCCGGTCATCTCGCAGTCGATCCAGACGAGCCGGTCAGTCATTCGCCCAGCCTAGGTGATCCGGCATAGCTATAGGCCCGTGGCGGCGCCCCGCGGTCGGCCAGCCAGCGCTGCGATGTGTTCGGGAACGGCGATGCTGTTTGCCAGCGCCGGGTCGGGCTCGGCCGCGCCGAAGGTCAGTGCGCTTGGCAACACCCCGGCCCAGATGTCCGAGTTGTAGTCTTCCGGGTCGTCCTTCGGGCCGCCGGACCTGACCTTGACCGAGGCCTCGTCCAGCGGCAGCGCGATCACAGCCGTGGCGGCAAGCTCCTTGCGATCGGGCTGCCTGGCATTCTCCCAGCGTCCGGGTACCAGGTGGTTGGTGACTGCGCGCAGCGCGGCCAGCTTCTCGTCAGCACCGGTGACCAGCCGCGCCGCGCCGAAGATCACCGCGCTGCGGTAGTTCATGGAGTGGTGAAAGACAGCCCTCGCGCACACAAGCCCGTCCAGCAGCGTGACCGTGACGCAGATCTGCTGGCCGGCCGCGGCGAGCAGGGACCTGTTGGCCGATGAGCCGTGCAGGTACAGGGTCTGGTCAATCCGGCCGTAGCCGGTCGGCAGCACGACTGGCACGCTGTCGATGTTCACGCCAAGGTGGCAGACCAGCCCGGCGTCGAGCACGGCATCCAGCGCTGCCCGCTCGGTCAGGCCGCGCTCGCGCAACCGGCGCAAGGTGGTCCTCGGCGTGGACGAGAGCGATTGATCACCATTCATGCTGACACCGTACCGGCCGTCAGCTGGGCGGCGCCGCGGGCCGGGTCAGGGATCACGCCCGGTACCTCTGTGACTGTGGCCGCCGATAAGGGATCATTGCCGCATGCGGTTTCCCCGCAGGTTGTGTGATCCGGGCCCGGTCAACGGCCAGATGAGGTGAGTGGTGACAGGCGGCATCGAGGTACCAGGCGGTATCCAGCGTGTTCCGAGCATTTCCGGCGTCGAGGACCCGGTCGGGCTGGTCAAGTGGATGGCCGGAGCCGGCCTCGCCGACCTCGGCGAGCTACGCGGGGTGCAGCTGATCGCCGGCGGCAGGTCCAACCTCACCTACCGGCTTGACTTTGATGGCGGCCAGCTCGTGCTCCGCCGGCCGCCGCTCGGCCACGTGCTGCCTACCGCGCATGACATGAACCGCGAGTACCGGGTGCTGTCCGCGCTTCACGGCACCGCGGTCCCGGTACCAGAGCCGATAGCGAACTGCCAGGACGCCGAGGTGATAGGCGCGCCGTTCTACCTCATGAAATACATCGATGGCCTGGTGCTGCGAACGGTGGAGGACGGGCAGCTGCTCACGCCGGCACTGGCCGCCGAGCTGTCTGAGCTGCTCGCTGTGATGCTGGCGACTATCCACGGCGTGGACACCGCCGCGGTCGGCTTGGACACCTTCGGCCGGCCGGACGGCTACCTGGCCCGCCAGCTGTCCCGGTGGCAGCGGCAGTGGGACCTCTCCAACAACAGGGAGATGCCGGGTTATGCCGACCTTGTCACCCGGCTGACCGACGGCCTGCCGGCGTCGGCGGAGGGCACGCTCGTCCATGGCGACTTCCGGCTGGACAACACCCTGGTGCGGCTGGGAACGCCGGCCTCGATCGCGGCAGTGGTGGACTGGGAAATGTCGACCCTGGGCGACCCGCTGGCCGATCTCGGCCTGACGCTGTCCTACTGGGCGGACGCGGACGAGGCGTTTCCCGATATCAACGTGGGGTCGTCCATCACCGCGCTGCCAGGCTTCTATAGCCGGGCCGGGTTCGCCGCCAGGTATGCCGAGCTGACTGGCCGGGACGTTGCCGGGATCGGCTACTACGTCGCCTTTGGCTTCTTCAAGCTAGCTGTCGTCCTGGAAGGAATCCACGCCAGGTTCCTGCAGGGCAAGACGCTGGGCGAGGGTTTCGAGCGGGAAGGCCCGGCCGTGGCGGTCCTGATAGCCCGCGCGCACCAGATGCTCGACGAAGTCGGCTAGGTCGCATCAAGGAGATGAGAAGTGAGGCCCGGCGCCCCGCTCTCGCCGGGCCTCACTAGGTTTGACGCGCTACTTCCGCAACCGGTTCACACGATTCGCCAACTGAATCGGCGCCGTTTCCCGCTGGATCCTGGAGCACTTTCGCGGCGCGCGCCGCGCGGCCAGATCAGGGGGCGAGGCAGCCCTGGTCGCACATCCGGTGCGCGATCGCTTCGATGAAGATCTTGCCGACTTCCAGCGGATTGGTGATCTTGTAGGCGATGCCGCCGGTCACGAGGGCAACCTTCTTCAGCGCAGTGAAGTCGCCCTGCTGGCCGAACTGGATGATGACGATCTCCACCTTGCGGCTCGGGTTGAAATCTGCGCGCAGCTTGTCCAGCAGGGAATTGAGCGACATGTCGCCGCGCGCGCTGTCCACCCCGGCGGTGAGGACAAGCTCCGCGTTGGCGTAATTGGGCGCGTAGGTCCTGGTCATGTACTCGTAACCGGCCAGGATTGCGTCATGCAGCGCGAGCTTGCCATTGCTGGTAGTCAGGGTCTGGTTGATTTGGGCGAGCTGCGTGCGCCGGTTGATCAGGCCCAGCTTGGCCGGCAGCGGGCCAAGCGGGACGAGCTGCTGGTACGGCTTGGCGAGTGACCCGGACTTGCCGATCTCCCACAGCCCCATGTGGGTGCTGTCGGGGAACAGGCCGAGTCCGCGGACCGCAGTCTGGGTGAGTTCCTGCTCCAGCGTCTGGGTGCCGTTGCCGGCTGGCTGGTTCATCGCGGGGGAAACGTCTATCAGGGTCAGATCCCTCGACCCGAGTCCGAGCTTCTCCCAGGCCTGCAGGCTAGCCGCCACCTCGCTGGCGCCCGGCGCACTAGCCAGCTCAAGCGGCTGTGAACTGAGGCCGGCCGAGCCCGGCATCATGTCGGGTTTCCCGTCCGGCGAGCGGAAGCCGTAGTACCGGACTTCCGCCGCCGCGTAGGAGTCCTTCAGGAACTTCTCGAACTCCTGTGCCGCGGCCAGCGGTACGGCGGCTGCCGTTGTCAGCACGTAGGGGTAATCGAGCTCCGGGCTGCCCAGCGCGCTGGCGGAGCCGGTCGGGTACCGCGCCACCAGCGGGCTGTCCCGGGTGACGCGGTCATAGGCGATGACCGCCTGCTCACTGGCTACCGTGAGCGCCCTGCGATCGAATGGCGGCTGCGTGGTTCCCACGAACGTCTGCAGGCCGGTGACTGAGTCAAAGTTCTCGGTGGCGGCAGCGCTGTAAACGAATTTGGAGAATGCTGCCGTTGCGGCCTGGCCGGCGCCGAGGAAACGGCTCACCTCGACCAGGGTGGCCAGTCCGGCTGAGCTGCTCACCGGGTCAGGCAGGTCGGTGGCCAGGCTGAGGCTGGCCGGCGGTCCGCCGTAGGAGGGCGGCAGCAGCACGTTCCAGCCGACAGCGGAGTCGAAGATATGCGTCTGGTCCGCGACCGCCTTCGTGGTGACAATCATCAGCGGCGAACGGGCGACGCTTAGCCCGGTCGGCTGCACGATCTGCGCACCTATCGGGTAGCTCCGCGCGACATTCACCCACAGGCTGGAGTCGGGGATCCAGGCGTCTATCGGCGTCGCGCCGGGAACGGCGGCCTGGCCGTCGATCTGGCTCGCTTCGGCCGCCGAGTCACCCTCGGTTATCTGAACCTCGACGCACTGTCCGTCGGCAGAGTGGTTGCTGCTGTTGAACGCCCTGGCAACAGCCTGGACGGCAGGCGCGACGTCATAGCTCACCGCGACATTGATCACTGTCGGCCGGTTGGAGCAGGTGGCGCGGGCGATAACTGCCCTGGCAGTCATGGTGATCATGATGACTGCGGAGATGCTCACGGCTATCGCCACTAGCGCCCGGGTGCTGGCCCTGCGGGTACGGCCCCGGCGGCCGGCACCTGATACCGATGCCCGTGCTGACACTGTGCGCCCTTCGGTTGGCCAGGCCCGCCGAGACCTGCGGCGCTGGTAGCAGCGGGGCGCGTTTCGGGGGGTGCACGGGGAGCAGCGGCCCCGTGGGTTGCCTGACTATATCGAACTTCCAGCGCCGGATCGGCTAGCTTGCCCGCTTTTATGCTCCGCCTGAGGGGTGCTGTCACACTGGGCAGATGGCTGCTCAGGTCCGGGTGACCGACGCCAGCGATCCGCGGCTCGCCGACTACGTCAGCCTGACCGACGTGCGGCTTCGGCGGAGCCTGGAAGCGGCGCAGGGCCTGTTCATCGCCGAGGGGGAGAAGGTGATCAGGCGGGCCATCGCGGCCGGATACCCGGTCAGGTCCCTGCTGGTTGCCGAGGACAAGCTGGCCACGATCGCGGGCCTGGCAGCCGCCTGCCCGGCTCCGCTCTACCTGCTCCCGGCTGTGGCCGCCGAGCAACTGACCGGTTACCGGGTCCACCGGGGGGCGCTGGCATCCATGCAGCGCCTGCCGCTGCCGCCGGTGGCCGCGGTTCTGGCCGGCGCCACCAGGATCGTCGTGCTCGAGGACATCGTGGACCACGCCAACGTGGGCGCGGTGTTCCGCTGCGTGGCGGCGCTCGGCTTCGACGGCGTCCTGCTGGCACCCCGCTGCGCCGATCCGCTGTACAGGCGGGCCGTGAAGGTGTCCATGGGCGCTGTCCTGGCCGTGCCCTACGCCCGGATGGACGACTGGCGCGGCGGCCTGGCCGGGTTGCAGGCAGCCGGGTTTCGCCTGCTGGCGCTGACCCCGGACCCGGCGGCGACGCCGATCGGCGCGGTCAGCCGGGATCTCACCGCGGGCGACAAGCTGGCGCTGCTGATCGGCAGCGAGGGCTGCGGGCTGTCGGGCCGCTGGCTAGACGCGGCCGACGCGGCGGTGCGCATCCCGATGACCCGCGCGGTCGACTCGCTCAACGTCGCGTCGGCCGCCGCGATCGCCTGCTATCTGCTTAAGTGAGAACTGTGCTGACGTCGCTCGATGAGCTCCGCCGGCGGCGGGAATACGACTGCCGCCTGACCCCGGACCGCGCGCTCGAGTCGCTGGACGAAGCGCACGAATTCCTGCGGGAACGTGGCCTGCTTACCCGCACCGCCGATTCCGCGCTGCCCAGTCTGTATGAGGCTTGTCATGAGGAGCCGTACCAGGCTGGCGGCCGGGGCTTCGCGAGCTGGCCTGCCACCAAATGGCCCTGGGCGCACGAGCTGTCGGACCGGCCGGACGTGCACTCATTGGACATTCACCGGGGCAAGACGATCCTGCTGTCCGATGACGTGCTCGCGCTGGTGGACCCGGTCTGCCGGGCCGAGCTCGCCCGGATGGAGCGCGCTGACCCGGGCTGGGGCAGGCTGCTGCGGCACCTGGCGGAGACCGGGCCGGCCTTGGCCGACGACGTCGAGGTTGAGCTCGGCCTCAAGCACAAGGAGCTGAGGTCGATGCGCTCGCCACTGCAGCGCTGCGGGGCGCTGGTTGCCAGGTCAGTCGTGCTGCCGGCGGAGACAGGCGACGGCCATGTGCATCGCAGCGAGCTGGCGCGCTGGGACCAGGCCTACCCGCAGCCGGTCGGGGACGGCCCGCCGGACATCGTTGCGCTGATGGGCGCGGCGCTGCGCGCAGCCGTGCTCGCGCCGGAGAAAGACATGATCCGCTGGTTCAGCTGGCGCTGGCTGCTGCCCTCTGACCTGCCAGGCCAGCTGCTGGCCGGTGGCCTGGCGATCCAGCCGGCCCCAGGCTGGCTGGCTGCGCCCGGCTAAGCCCGGCAGCTGGCCGCCGCCGGGGCAGCAGATGCTGCCGGGACCTGCGTGCTGAACCGGCGACAGGCCGCGGGACGTTCATAAGGGTATGGGGGACGATCAGGGCTGGCCAGCCGGCGGCTTCACCGGAGCCGCTGACTGCGGCGAGCTGCGCCGTACCCTGGGCGTCTACGTCGTCGGTGCCATCGGGCCCGCCGACCGCAGCGCTATGGAGGAGCATCTGGCCGGCTGTGTGGACTGCCGGGACGAGCTATCCGGACTTGCGGGCCTGCCCGCCCTGCTGGGCAGGGTGCCTGCCGACGAGGCAGCCAGGCTCCTCCTCGGTGGCGATCCAGATCTGCCCCAGCCCGCGCTCGGATCAATGCTGGACCGGGCCGCGCGCCTGCGCAGGGACCGCATCTGGCAGCGCCTCGCCGCCGCGGCGGCCGTCGGCTTGATCGTCGGTGCGGGCGCCGCCACCGTGTCGCACGTGCTGGACCACTCGTCAGCGCCGTCGCCGGCCGCCGCCGCACGGCAGTGGACACGCACAGTCCGCGGCAGCGACCCGCGTACTCATGCCAGCGCCGTCATCCGGTACAACTCCCGCCCCTGGGGCCTCGAACTGGCCGTGCAGGTCAGCGGCATCCGGCCGGGAACCAGATGCTGGCTTGAGGTCACGAACGCCCGCGGCCAGCAGCTGGCGTCGGGCAGCTGGACCGTGGCCGGCGGCGACCAGGACGCCTGGTATCCCGCGTCGTCTTCGGTCCCGCTGCCGGGGGCCCGCGACTTCGTCATCACTAGCGGTACGGGGACCCTGGTAACGGTGCCGATCCGGTGAGAGGAGAATCGCGTTGATGTCTACGACGATGCGGGCAAGCGGCACGGCTGCGCTGCTCGGCCTGGTGACGCTCGCGGCCGCTGGCTGTGCGACCGGCCACCCGGCCGGTCCGGCTGGGTCGTCAACGCCACCGAGCGGAGCATCGGCCGCTAGCGATGCGAGCAGCGACAGCCTGACGGCCGCGGCCGTTCAGTACCTCGCGATCGCCAAGCCCGCTAACCACCGCCTGGATGAGGAGACCGGGGCCTATGCCAGGGACGCGCACGGCAACCTGGCGGCAGCCAGGGCAGACCTGCTGGCGGAGGCGGCCACCGAGCGCGGATTCGACCAGCACCTCGCCAGGATCGCCTTGCCGCCGGATATCGCGGCCATCGCCCGCGCGATGATCCTGGCGAACCGGCACCGGATCTCGCTTACCGAGCAGCAGGCACGCTCGGCCTCGCTTACCGCGCTGGCGTCGTTCACCAGTCGCCACAAAGCCGCCGACGCGGCGGTGGAAGAGCAGTCCCGGCTCATCCGTCGCGCATTGGGCCTGCCCCCGCCGCCGGAGAGCTAGCCCGGCGGCTGCCGCGCCGCTGCGGCGTCGGCGGCTGTATCGGCCAGGCCCCGGGCGCGCTCGAGCCAGAAGACCCCGCCGAATTCGTGGTTGATGCGAGCGGTCGAGGTGATGTCGGCAACGCTCTGCGCGATGCCAATCGGATTGACCGGCAGCGGTATCGGCAGGTTGCCGACAAAGGCATTCAGCAGGCTTTTGGTCATGCTCGGCTGGAGCTTGAGCACGAGGTCGCTAAGCTGCCGGTCAGCCCATCGCCTGACCGCGTTCACGTCGCGCCGGGTTTGCGCCTCGCGCATCAGCTGCTGGCCCTGCCCGAAGCCTGGCTGCGAGCGCAGGTAAAGAATTTCATCCCAGCTCAGCAGGTCGACGTCGGGAACCATGACGTCGGCGACTTCGACCAGATCGAGCGGTGCCTGATCGGACGGCCTGGCAAATTCGATGATCTGCCGCTCCCGGGCCACGGCGCTGGCGGTGCCAGGCTGGTCCTGCATCAGGCCCGGTGCCGCCACAGCCAGATGGTGGAGGCTGCGGAAGACAACCTGGTCGCTGGTCGCGCAGCCGACGCCGGTCTCGGCCCACACCCAGGTGCCGTGCAGGACCGGATGCCAGGCGTCGCGGCCCCATTCGTTCTCGGTCGTCTGCGACGCGATGAGCCGCAATGCTCCGCTGGCGGCGTGGTCGATGTTGCTCGCGAAAGGGTCTGGCGCCTGCGCGCCGTACTCCATCCGGGTCCAGGCGGCCCGCATCGTGGTGTTCAGCGAGGGCGGGAGCGGTACCCAGACCTTCTTGATCTCCTTGAATCGTTTCGGCGATTCCTCCCGGACCGCGGTTAGCAGCTCATCGAGCGACCGGCGCCCGGCGAACACCGAGTCCACCGAGCCGCCGGTCAGCTCGTCCGGCGGCACCTTGCTGATCCTGTCGAGCCACTGCGTGTCGAGCCAGAGCTCGTCCTGCAGCAGGGTCAGCTTCTTCAGCGTGCGCATGTCGACCGCGTGCCAGCGATCGCGCGGTAATACGTCTGACGCGACGAAGGCGGTGCTCTTCACCGGTCCACGGTAACGGCGCCGGCACCAGGGCGGCTACCAGGCGGTGACGGCGCACTGCCTTAGCCGCCTGGCCGAGCTGGCCGGGGCGCCGACGTGGTCGAGACCGAGCAGCGCTGCGCCCACAACAGGCGGCACGTCGACGATCCGGACCTCCGCGCCCGGCAGGCTGGCAGCCAGCCGGTCCACGATCGCCCCGGTCAGGATCGCATCTCTCGCCGCCATCAGGCTGCCGCCGAGCACAACCGGCACCGGATCGACGCCCTGCCCGCTCAGCCCGAGGCGGCCAGCAGCCACCGTCGCCATCGAGCAGATCTCCTCGGCCTGCCGCAGCAGGACATTCCTGGCGACCCCATCGCCGCGATTAGCCACCTCAAACAGGACGGGCACCAGCCCGTGCTGCTCAGCGTACGAGATCTTGCCGAAATGCATGCCGATGACGACGTCCTCGACCCGCTGCACGTTGAAATAAGCGGGCACGGCGGTGCGCAGCTCGGTCTGCGGCCCGCGGCCATCCTCGGCCCTGGCCGCCCACCAGAGCGCCTCCGCGGCTAGGTCGCCGCCGCCACCCCAGTCGCCGCTGATACGCCCGAGAGACAGGAACCTGGTGGTCCGGCCGTCGGGCGCCACCCCGACGCAGTTGATGCCCGCTCCGCAGACAACCCCGATTCCCCAATGTTGGCCCGCGCCGGCGTCGGTCAGGCCGGCCCTGAGCACCGCGAACGTGTCGTTCACGACTGAGCTCGTCGAAGACCAGCCCTGGGCCTGCACGAGCGCGCCGAGGTCCGCTTCCTCCTCGGGCAGGTCGGCCCCGGCCAGGCAGGCCGAGGTGTGCTCGGCGACCAAGCCGTCGGCGGCCAGCCCGGCCTGCCTGGCGACCTCACTGACTAGGCCCGTCAGGACAGCGGTGGACTGGTCGGTGCCGACGGTCTGGTAGTTGGATCCGCCGCCACGGGCTTTGCCCAGGATGCTGCCATCCGGCCCGACTAGCGCGACGTCCGTCTTGCTGTTGCCGCCGTCAACGGCGAGGACCGCAGCCAGGCCGCCCGCTGCGCTCACTGGCCAGCGGCCCACGGCAGGAACGCGGCGTTCTCCGCCAGCAGCCGGTCAGTCAGTCGGGCAGCCAGGTCGAACTGGCCGACTAGCGGGTGCGCGAGCAGCGCGGCAGCAACCCGCTCCCGGCCGCCGTGCAGCGCCGCGTCCACCGCCAGTTCCTCGTAGGCAGACACGTGGGCGATGAGCCCGCTCATCAGCGGGCTCACCGGCGCCACCGGTACCGGCACGGCACCGGCGGCACCGACGGTCGCGGACACCTCGATGACCGCCTCGTCGGAGAGGAACGGCATCGTTCCGTTGTTGCGGACGTTTACCACCTGGCGGTCGCCCGCGTCGGTAACCAGCGAGGCGAGCAGTGCGACCGCAGCCTCGGAGTAGAACGCGCCGCCGCGATGCTGCAGCAAGTCAGGCTTAGTGTCCAGGGCCGGATCGGCGTACATCGCCAGTAGCTCGCGCTCGATTTCGGCAACCGCCTGCGCGCGGGTCTTCCGGCCACGCTCCTCCTCGACGACGGCATCGTGCGCCCAGAAGTACCGCAGGTAGTAGGAGGGGACTGCGTGGACGGCCTGAGTGACCGCGAGCGGCAGGCCAGTGTGGCCGGCGATCTCCTCGCCGTGCGCGGCCAGCAGTTCGGGCAGCCGGTCGGCGCCCCCCACGAGCGCGGCGCGCTCCCAGGTCAGGTGGTTAAGCCCGACGTGATCCAGCGCTACCGCGTCAGGCGCAACGCCGAGCAGCGAGGCGAACAGCCGCTGGTACCCGATGGCGACGTTGCATAGCCCGATCGCGCGGTGCCCGGCGTCCAGCAGCGCCCTGGTGACGATGCCAACAGGGTTGGTGAAGTCGATGATCCAGGCGTCTGATTCGGCGCGTTCCCGTACCTTCGCGGCCACATCGAGCACCACCGGCACGGTGCGCAGGGCTTTCGCGAATCCGCCCGCCCCGGTGGTCTCCTGGCCGATGCAGCCGCAGTCAAGCGGCCAGGTCTCGTCCCGGTGCCTGGTCGCCTGGCCACCGACGCGCAGCTGCAGCAGCACGGCGCCGGCCCCGTCCACGGCGGCGTCCAGGTCAGATGTCCAGGTCAACTTCGCCGGATGACCGTAGCGGGCCATGATCCGGGCGGAGAATGGCCCGACTACCGACAGCCTGTCAGTGTCCGGGTCGACCAGCACCAGCTCGGTGATCTTGATGTCACCGGTGAGCCTGGCGATACCGTCGACAAGTTCCGGGGTATAGGTGGAGCCGCCGCCTACGACAGCAAGTTTCATCCGAAGTTGCGGCGTGGAAACCCTGCCTTCTGGCGGGGGAGGAAACGCCGCTCCCTCCTTCCGCGTGTCGGCTTATCCAAATATGGCCGTCTCGTTGAGAATGGTCTATGCGGACGGCGTACAAGGTGCGGGCCTACCCGGACCCTGGGCAGGCAGCGATGCTGAACCGGACGTTCGGCTGCATCCGGGTGGTCTGGAACCGGACGCTCGGCTGGCGGCAGCAGCGGTACCACGGCGAGCACGCGCAGACGAACTTCACCCAGGCCAACGCCTACCTGACCGGCATGAAAGCCACACAAGACCTGGCGTGGCTGAACGAGGTCTCGTCGGTCCCGCTGCAACAGGCAATCCGGCACCAGCAGGCCGCGTTCACCGGCTTCTTCGCGGGGCGCGCCCGCTACCCGAGGTTCAAGTCCCGCACCGGCCGCCAATCCGCCGAATACACCCGCTCCGGTTTCCGGTACCGCGACGGCAAACTGTGGCTCGCCAAGATGGACGCGCCACTGGCGTTCACATGGTCCTGGCCGGAAGTTGACGTGACATCGGTCGACCCGACGACGGTGACCGTCTCCCGTGACCCGTGCGGGCGCTGGTACGTCTCCTTCGCCGTGGACGTGGCCCGCCCAATGCAGGCTCCCGCGACCGGCAAGGCGGTCGGGGTGGACCTGGGCATCAAGGACTTCGCCGTCACCTCCGATAGCAGGAAGATCGCGCACCCGCACGTGCTTGCCCGGCGGGAGCGGAACCTGGCCCGCTACCAGCGCCGGCTGGCCCGCTGCCGGAAAGGCTCGGCGAACCGGAACAAGGCCAGGGCCAAGGTGGCCCGCGCCCACCGGAAGGTCCGCGCCTCCCGGGCCGACTTCCTGCACCGCGCCTCCACTCGGCTGGTCCAGGCCTACGACGTGATCGTGATCGAGGACCTGGCCGTGACGAACATGGTCCGGAACCGCGCCTTGGCCAAGGCCATCTCCGACTGCGGCTGGGGCACCTTCCGCCGCATGGTCGAATACAAGAGCCAGCGCTATGGCCGCCGGCTGATCGTGATCGACCGCTGGCATCCCAGCTCGAAGACCTGCTCGGCGTGCGGGCACCTGCTCGCCTCCCTGAGCCTCGGGACACGCCACTGGACGTGCCCGTCCTGCGGCACCCGGCACGACCGGGACATCAACGCCGCCAAGAACATCCTGGCGGCAGGTCTTGCCGCGTCGGCCTGCGGAGCTGATGTAAGACCGCAAGGGATCTCCCTTCGGCAGTCGGCGGTGAAACAGGAACCCCCGGGCGCGAGCCCGGGAATCCCCGTCCTTCACGGCGGGGAGTAGTCAACCGAACGCCTTTACTTCCGCGCCTGACATGGCGACATGGCAGGCGACATCGTGGCCGGGAGCGAGCTGCGAGAGCTCGGGGGTGACTGAGTGGCAGATGTCGATGGCGAGCGGACAGCGCCAGCGGAACCGGCAGCCCGGAGTCGGGTCAATCACGCGCGGCGGTTCGCCTCGGTCGGTGTCGGCGGTGACAGCCAGGTCGGCCCGCGGATCGGGCACCGCGGACAGCAGCAACTGGGTATACGGGTGCTTGGGGTCAGCCAGCACGTCCTCGACCGGGCCCTGCTCGGCGATCTGGCCGGCGTACATGACGATCAGCCGGTCCGCCACGTACCGGGCGCTGGCGATGTCATGGGTGATGTAGAGAACCGACACGCCCTGCTCGTCGCGCAGCTGCGCCATCAGGTTCAGCAGGCCGATGCGGATGGACACATCCAGCATCGACACCGGCTCGTCGGCGAGGATTAGCTTGGGCCGCATTGCCAGCGCCTGCGCGAAGCCGACTCGCTGGCGCTGGCCGCCGCTCAGCTCGTGCGGGAATCGCTGCAGGACCTCGGCGGCTGGAATCAGCCCGACCGCGGAAAAGACCCGCTCGGCCTCGTCGTGTTGCTGCCGGGCGGACAGCTCGGGCCGGTGCAGCTTCAGACTGCGCATGACGCCGTGTGACACCCTGAACACCGGGTTGATCGAGGCGAATGGGTCCTGGAAGACCATCGGCACATCGCTGCGATAGCCGAGCAGATCGCGGCGCGAGCGCATGCTGGATATCGGCCTGCCCTCGAAGTAAATCTCTCCGGAGGTCGGCTTGTAGATCCTGGCGAGCAGGCGCGCGATCGTTGACTTGCCACTGCCGCTCTCGCCCGCGACTGCGACGATCTCCCGCCGGCCGATCTCCAGGCTGACATCGTCGACGGCGTGCAGAGTTTTCCGCCGCAGCCCGCCGCCGATGCGGAAATGGCGGGTCAGCTTGTCGGTACGCAGCAGCGGGGCATTCGCCACCGTTTCAGGCTGCGTCGCGGTTTGCTGATCCGTCACTGGTAGACCTTTCTGCTCTCGTGCAGCAGGCACCTGACCTGCTCGCCGTTCACGCTGAAAAGCGGAACGGTGGTGTCGGCGCAGCGCGCCATCACCTGCGGGCAGCGCGGGGCGAATCGGCAGCCATCCGGCGGGTTGGCGAGATCGGGCGGACTGCCAGGGATCCCCGTTAGCGGCACCCGCGGGCCCTTGATCGAGGGAAACGCGTCCATCAGGCCGATGCTGTAAGGATGTAGCGGGTTGTCGAACAGCCGGCGGGTTTCGCCGAATTCGACGACCTGCCCCGCGTACATCACCATCAGCCGGTCGCTGAAGTGGCGCACCAGGGACATGTCGTGGGTGACGAAGATGACGGCGAAGCCGAGTTGCTGCTGTAGTTCCTTGATCTGGACCATCAGTGAGCGCTGCGCGACCACGTCCAGCGCTGACGTCGGCTCGTCCATGATCACTAGGTCCGGGGTGAACAGCATGGCCATCGCGATCATCGAGCGCTGCCTCATTCCGCCGGACAGCTGGTGCGGGTAGCTCTTGAGGTGTACAGGGTCGATGCCGACCATCCGGAGCACCTCGGCGGACCGCTCCGCGATCTCTGCCTTCGAGGTGACGCCGTGCGCCCGCAAGGCATCGGAGAACTGGGCAGCGATTGAGGTCACCGGGTTGAGCGCGTTCATCGCGCTCTGCATGACCACCGACATGTCTTTCCACCGGACCGCGGCTAGCTGCTTCTGCGTGAGACCCACAAGGTTCGTGCCCTTGAAGGTAACGGTGCCCCCGCTGATGCTGGCCGGCGGGGCCAGCAGCTGCGCGATGGCGAACAGCAGGGTGGACTTGCCACAGCCGGACTCGCCGACGATTCCGATGAATTCGCCCGGCGCGACTTCGAAGCTCACGTCCTTCACAGCCCGGACGGTGCCGCGCTCCATGATGTAGTCGACCGATAGGTCGCTGACCTCGAGAATGGCTCCGGACCGCGAGCCGGACGCTGACTCGGCGGGCATGCCGTTACTTAGCAGGCTTGACACGCTTCCCCCGCATGCTCCTGACCGGCCGCAGGGCCGGGTTGCCGATCTCATCAAAGGCGTAGTTGAGCAGCGCGAACGCGGCGCCCAGGGCGACGATGCACAGCCCTGGCACGATGATCCACAGCGCCTGGCCGGTCTGGAAGGCTTCGGCATTCTCGGCCCAGTAGAGCATGGTGCCCCAGCTGATCACGGACGGGTCGCCGAGCCCGAGGAACTGCAGGCTGGAGGAGAACAGCACCGCGTACAGCGCGTTGGTCAGGAAGCTCGCCACCAGCAGCGACGTCATGGTGGGGATGATCTCCACCACGATGATGTAGATCGGGCGTTCGCCCCGCACGCGGGCGGCTTCCAGGAAGTCCCGGTTGCGGAGGGAGAGCGCCTGGGACCGGAGCTGGCGGGCGGTAAAGGACCAACCGGTCAGGATGAGGACGGCGATCATCACCACGGTACCGGCGCCGTGCAGGTAACTGGAGATCACGATCAGTAGCGGGAACAGCGGGATGACCAGCAGCACGTCGGTGAGCAGGTTGAGCCCGCCGTCCCAGGCTCCCCCCAGGTAGGCGGCCGCGACGCCGATCAGCATTGCGATGATGGTGGCGCCGAGTCCGACCGCGAGTGCGATCTCCAGCACCGGTCGGGTGCCGTAGATGACCTGGGCAAACATGTCCTGGCCGAAGGCGGTGGTGCCGAGCAGATGGTGCGCTGACGGCCCGAGGCTCCGCGGGTAGATCTCGGCGTTCGGATTGTCGTGCGCGATAACGCCCGGAAACAGCCCGACGAAGCAGAAGATCACGAGCAGGATGGCCCCCGCGGTGGCCTTGCGGTTGGCCGTGATGGCGCGGGCCATCCGCCGCAACGAGCGAGCGCCCGCGATCCCGTCGCTCGGCGCCGGCACACCGAACGGCACTGGGATCTCCGGACTGAGGTTTGCGACGTCAGGTGGCCCGCCTGGTAGTGGGAGCATGGCTACCTTGCCTCCCTGGTCCGCGGGTCGAGTACCGCTGTCGCCACGTCGGACAGCAAGATCGCCACCAGCACCGCCACCGTGATGAGCAGGAACAGCGCCTGCATGAGCGGGTAGTCGTCGTTGTTGACCGCCTGGAGCAGCAGGTAGCCGACGCCCTGGTAGTTGAAAACGTCCTCGACCAGGATCGCGCCGGTGACTACGAAGCCAAGCGATATGGCGAAGCCGGTCAGGTTCGGCAGGATCGCGTTCCGGGCCGCGTAGTCGAGCATGATGCGCCGGCCTGGCAGGCCCTTAGCCCTGGCCATCCGAACGTAGTCCTCGGCCAGCGTGGTGATCATGGTGTTGCGCATGGTCAGGATCCAGGTACCGATCGTCGTGAGCAGCAGCGCGACGGCCGGCAATATGGCGTGCTCGAGCACGTTGCTGATGAACGTCCAGGTCAAGCCGGGCGTGAGGGTGAAGTTGTACGTGAAGAAGTACGGCAGCCAGTGCAATTTGACGCCGAATACCAGGATCAGCACGAGTCCCAGCCAGAAGAACGGGATCACTGTCATGATCACGAAGATGGGCGGCAGGATGCTGTCCAGCCGTCCGCCGCGCCGCCAGGCGCTGACGATGCC
This sequence comes from uncultured Actinomycetota bacterium, assembly GCA_963834665.1. Taxonomy (GTDB): domain Bacteria; phylum Actinomycetota; class Actinomycetes; order Streptosporangiales; family Streptosporangiaceae; genus JAJYUU01. The sequence continues at coordinate 1,064,696 of CAWICK010000010.1, read as the reverse complement.
GATGCCGGTGCCGACCAGGAAGGCCAGCACGGTGGTGACCCCCACCAGGCCGAGCGTCCAGGGGAGAGCGTCCAGCACGATGCGCCCGACCGAGTTCCCCGGCTGCGTAGTCAGCGACTCGCCGAACTTGCCCGTCGCTATGTCCCCGAGGTAGTGGAAGTACTGCCCGATGATGCTCTGGTTGGTATTGAGGCCGAACTGCGCCTCCAGCGCCTTAAGCGCCGTCGGGCTGACCACGCCCTTGTGATTTGCGATCATCGCCAGCGCCGGGTTTCCCGGCATCAGCCGCGGCAGCATGAAGTTGAGGGTGACTGCCACCCACAAGGTCAGCGCGAAGAAGCCGAGGCGGCGCAGGACGAATCTCATGCGCTCCTCCTGTCGGTCACTGGGCTTGTTCTCCTCAACGTTCGCTCACCGGTTGCTCGCCTGGCAATGGCCGGAGGGGCCCGGTCCTGGGCGGCTCGCCGCGATGCGAGCCGCCCAGGTCAGTCCAGCTACTTCACCGGTGCCAGGCGCAGCATCACCTGTCCCCAGTCGGGGTAGTTGTAGGCAGCTGGCTGCGCATACGGGTTGCCCGGCGTGGGCCACCCGCTGAAGCTGCCGGTGTCGTACTGGAACCAGTCGACTGACTCGGTGATCGGGATCACCGGCACGTCCTGCAGCATGACCTTCTGCAGCTGGTCCACGATCGAGTGCTGCATCGTCGTGCTCGTAGTGGTCGCGTACTGGTTGATGAGCGCATCGGTGGCAGGGTTGCTGTACCGCTCCCAGTTGGAGCCCGCGGACTTGCCTATCGGTGCCGAGTTGGCCGAGTAGAGCAACTGCCGCAGCTCGTAGAACGGGCTCGGCCCGCCGGTCTCGGAGTTGTAAGCGAGCTGGTACTTGCCGGTGTACACGGCGCTCTGGTAGCTGGTCGCGGCCAGGTTATCCGGCGTGATCTGGATCCCGACCGCCTTCAGGTCGGCCTGGATGGTCTGCACCGCCGCCACCCAGTCGGAGAAGCCGCCGTTGTTGACGATGGTGAACGACAGCGGCTGGCCGGACGGCGTAGTGAAGATGCCGTTCGAGCCTCGCTTGAAGCCGGCGTGTTCCAGGATCGAGATGGCTTTGGCCGGGTTGTAGCCGTAGTTACTGCCGTATGCGGCCGCTTGGGAGGTGTCCTCCCAGCTGGAGAACGTCGGGGTGACGATCCCGGTCTGGTTCGACGGCGGCTCGTAGCCGTACTCGCCGATCGTGGATGCCTTCGCCCGGTTGATCGCGTACGCCATCGCCTGCCGCACCGCGACGTTCTTCAGGATCGGGTTCGTCAGGTTGATGAACACGCTCACGTTCGCCACCGGCGGGAACCAGTAGTGATAGTTGGGGCTCTTGGACACGTAGAAGCTCTGGATGCTCGGGATGAACTGGCTGCCCCACTGGGCCTGGCCGTTCGCGAGGTAGGTGTTGGCGGTGTCGTTGGTCAGGAACGCCGGATAGTTGACCGTGCCGACCTTCGGCAGGCCGGGCTGCCAGTAGTGCGTGTTGGCCACGTACTTGATGTTCTGAGGGGTGCAGGTGCTGCTAGAGACCGTGTACGCACCGGTACCGATCGGGTTCTTGTCCGGGTAGGTCACCGGGTTGCTGACCTTGGACCAGACCTTCTGGTCCACGATGCCGATCTGGTCGGCGATGTAGTAGAAGTCCGTCACGGCCGGCGCCTTGAAGGTCATGACTACCTGGTCGCCGCTTGCACTGACGCTGGACAGCGCGGACCAGATGGCGTTCAGGTCCAGGGTCGGGTACTTCTTCAGCAGGCCGAAGGTGTACACGACGTCCGCCGGGGTCAGCGGGTCGCCGTTGCTGAACTTCACGCCCGTGCGGATGGTGAAGGCCAGTGTCTTGTTGCCGTTGCTGTAGGCCCACTTGGTGGCCAGCCACGGCGTCGCCTGGCCGCTCTGCAGTGTGTTGACGAAGGCCAGTGGCTCGTAGATGTTTCCGAGCGAGAAGGAAATGTAGGACAGGTTGAACGGGTTGAAGTTACACGTCCAGGTCCCGCCGCTTTCGTTGTCGATGGTCAGCACGCCCGACGGGGCGGCGCCTGACGAATGCGTTGACGGTGATGAACTGGTCCCGCAAGCGGCCGCCAGCAGGCCAACGGCCCCGATGAGGACCCCGAGCAACTTAAGGCGTCTCATGTATGCCTAGCCCTTCGATGCAGAGTTCTGCCCGCCTGGGTCGGCCGGGTTGGCCGAGTCCCCGCAGCGGGCGCCGGAATGTGAGATGGCCTGAGGGGCTCCCGCGGGGAGGCTTCCTTGCGGCCGCGAGGAGGCACTATTAGTACGGTTGGTACTGTAATGCCCATTTGAACTAGCCGGGTGCAGATTTCTGATACCGGAGCTTTCGGCGCCGGCAATGGGATCGGTGCGGAAGGCGTCGGCGACTATGCCGGTGCCCGTGGGGAGATCTGCGTCGGCGGCGGTGCCGGCGCTCGTGGAGCCGTCAGTGTTGACAGGGTGGTCAGTGCCAGCGCGGCCGGCGCGGGCGGACCCGGCCGTATGCGGCACGGCATCGATGGCGAGGGCCACCGCGCCGAGCAGGGGAGCTTCGTGCGGGAAGTCGGCGAGCACCAGTTCAGGCGGGTACGGGACGCCGCGGCTGAGGGCCGCCGCCAGGCCGGGCCCGATCCGGTCCCAGGACCTCGTCATCCCGCCGCCGACCGCGATCCGGGCCGGATTGATCAGGATGGCCAGGTTGACCAGGTGGAACGCCAGCTCGTCGACGAAGTCGGTGATCAGCTCATCCAGGGCCGTGTCCTGCCCGCTGCCGGCAAACACCTCAGCCGCCGTCAGCTGGCGGCCAAGCGCGCTTGCCCGGCGCCGGAGGGCCAGGCCGCTGACCATCTCCTCTAGCGGTATCCGCTCGCCGGACGGCAGGCCGACATCGGCGCGGGACCTCAAGTTGTAACCGATCTCGCCCGCTGCGCCGTGACTTCCTGTCAGCACCGTGCCGCCGATGACCACCGCGGCGGCGAGCCCGGTGCCAAGGTTCAGGTACAGGGCAGGCTCGAAGCCCGCGAGCGAGCCCCACCGAGCCTCGGCCTGCGCGGCCGCCTTGGCATCGGTCGCCATCCGGATGCTGACTCCCGGGAACGCGGCCCGCAGCTCGCGGCCGAGGGCAAGCGAGCCCCACCCGTCAATCGACGGCGCCAGTTCGACCCTGTCCTCGAACGGGATGCCGAAGGTGGCTACGCCGACCGCGGCCAGGCTGTCCTGCGCTGAGCAGCCGATCAGGAGGTCGCGCGCGGTCTTAATGCCATGGTCGAAGGCTGCCTGCGCGCCGCGATCGCCACCGTTGTCGACCACCGTGGCGGCCAGCTTGTTGCCGGCCAGATCGCAGACGGCTGCCGCGATCTTCGTGCCGCCGAAGTCAAGGCCGAGCACGACCGGGGGATGGCTCATGCGGGAAACTCTCGCGATCGTGGGTTATTCCGGGAAATTAGTTAGGACAGTATCCTAACTATGTAACGCCCGACAAGGTTGGTCATCTACCTGTTACATAACGACTCGCCGGTCCTCGCTGCCGGTACCGCGGTAAGGAAGGATGAGAGCGTGACCGTGACGACGACATCCGATCAGCAGGACGAGGCCGCACGTGTCAACTGGGCAGGCGGCGGCGACCCGGAGACCGCCGCGACTGCTGGCCAGGACGTTGCCGGCGTGCTGGCGACCGGCCAGATCCGGGCCGGGCAGGCGGCCCGGCCGCAGCTGCTGCGCGCACTGAACGAGCAGCTGTTGCTGCAGCACATCCGCCAGCTCGGCCGCTGCTCGCGGGCGGAGCTAGCACGCCTGTCCGGGCTGTCCAAGCCGACGGTGTCACTGGCGCTGGCCAACGTCGAGCGCTCGGGGCTGGTTCGCGAAGCAGGCCAGCGGACCGGCGTGCCCGGCCGGTCAGCCGTGCTGTACGAGGTCCGGCCCGAAGCGGGATACGTGCTGGGCCTGGATATCGGCCATCAGTACCTGCGTGGCGCGCTGGCCGATCTCACCGGGGAGGCAGTTGCCCGGTCGGCCGTGCGGACGCGGGCGTCGAGCGTGAGCGGTCGGGTCAGCGAGCTGGTGAGTCTCGCTGACGAGCTGTGCGGCGCGGCGGGCGTCGACCGCGCCGCGGTCACCCAGACGGTGATCGGCAGTCCCGGCGTTTACGATCCACGGCGCAACGCCATCACGCTGGCTGGCGGCCTGGCTGGCTGGGGCAAGCCAGCGGTGCTGGCCGAGCTGCGGCAGGCGTTCGGCGAGCAGCTCGTGGTGGAGAACGATGTCGACGCGGCGACCCTGGCTGAGCGGGAGCATGGCCACGGCCGGGAGGTGGGCACCTTCGTTTTCGTCTGGATCGGCACCGGCATCGGCATGGGCCTGGTCATCGACGGGAAGCTGCACCGCGGCGTGCATGGCGTGGCCGGCGAGATCGCATTCATGCCGATCTCCGGCGGCCAGGGCGCCGACCCGGAGGATGCCCGGCGCCGGGGCACGCTGGAGGCCGCGGGCTCGGCGACGGCGGTGGTCCGGGCCGCTCGCCGGGCGGGCATGCGCGGCTCGGTGTCAGCCCGCCGTGTCTTCGAGGCTGCGAAGGCAGGCGATGAGCGCGCGGCCGCGGTGGTCTCCGACGAGGCCGAGCTGATCGCCAGGGCGGTCTGCGCGATCATCACCGTCATTGATCCCGAGCTGGTCGTCCTGGGCGGCGGTATCGGCCAGGCCCCAGGCTTCGCCGAGGCGGTCGCGGCCGAGCTCGGCCGGCTCTCCCGGTGCAGCCGGAGGTGCGGGTGAGCGCACTTGGCACCGAGGCCGTTGTCGACGGGTGCCTTGCCTCGGGAGCCGGCCTCGCTTGGCAGCGACTGACGGCGATGCTTCCGTCGCTATCCGCGAGCGACGGCGTCAGCGCCGGTTAGCCGCTACAAGCCTAAATAACCCGCCTTGGCGGGATCTATTGACAGGTTCGTTTGGAAAGTATACGAACTAACTGACTATTCAGCGGGGGCAGCTGTCCTTCGTGGCGCGAGCCGCAGGAACGGAGTTGCCAAGCATGATCCGAACCATTCGTCCACAGCTCGCCACGGTCGCCGTCGTGGTTCTGGCGGCGAGTACGCAACTCTTGGGCAGTCAGCACGTGCAGGCCAGGCCGATCGCGGCCGGAGCTATCGCCAGCCAGGGGCGGACCGTCAGCGCGACCCTGGGCACAGAAACCGGTGCCTCCAACGTGTCTAACCTGGGCGCCAGCGGCTGGGAAGTGCAAAGCAGCGCGGTCGCGACTCAGGCCGGCGCCCAGATCTCCGAGCCCGGTTACAACACCAGGGGGTGGCTCCGTGTCCGCAACGATTCCGCCGGGGCGCCTGGCACCGAGATCGAGGCGCTGGCGCAGAACGGCAATTGTCCTGGCGACACTGCCTTGCAGCCGGTCAACCTCAGATCTGACAGCCGCAAGAGCATCTACTACTCCAGCAACATGCGGCGCTGCTATGGCTATATGCACAACGTCGGCGCGGACAGCGTGCCTAGGTTCAAGGTGCCGTGGTGGTGGCGCGCGAGATTCACGTTGCGCCTGGCCCGGGGCCACTACGCCACACTGATCGTCAACGGCGTGCTGGGATCCGCGAACGTGTGGCTGAACGGCCACGAGCTCGCGACGTCCCGCACCGTCACCGGCGCCTACACGAAGTTCACCTTCGCCATCACTAAGCTCGTGCGGTCTGGCGCGAACTCGGTTGCGATCGAGGTTAACCCAAACAATCCGCTCAAAATGTTCACGCTCGACGATGTGGACTGGAATCAGATCCCGCCGGACAACAACACTGGCATCCAGTCCCCGGTCCAGCTTGCCGTCGACGGGGCGCTCGCTGACAGCAACGCCCGTGTGGTCGAGCACAACGCGGCCGACCTCAGCAGTTCGGCGCTCACCGTCAAGACCGACATCACCAACAACACCCCGACCAGCCAGACGGCAAGGGTCCGGGCCACGATCACGCCGCCGGGCGGCGGGACGTCGATCAACGTCAGCCAGCAGGTCACCATCCCGGCCCGCACGACTCGGGCGGTCATGTTCACGCCGTCCGCGTTCCCTGCCCTGCGGCTTAGTGACCCGAAGGTCTGGTGGCCCTATCAGCTGGGTGCCCAGCCGCTGTACACCCTGGCCACCTCGGTGGTTCAAGGCGGCGCCGCGCTAAATTCGACGAGCGAGACATTCGGGATCCGCAACGTCACCTCGTACCTGACCGGCTCGTCACCCGGCGAGCCGTCCGGCGCCCGCGCGTTCAAGATCAATGGCGTTCCCCTCGTGATCCGCGGCGGCGGCTTCTCGCCGAATATCTTCCTGCACTACTCCGCAGCCGACATCGCGAAGCAGATCGCGCTGATGAAGAACATGGGCATCAATACAGTCCGGCTCGAGGGCCACGTCATGCCGGCCAACTTCTTCCAGCAAGCGGACGCCGCTGGCGTCCTGGTCAACGCCGGATTCCAGTGCTGCGATGCATGGGAGCTGGAGAGCAGCGGCCTGACCTCCAAGGCCGACTACGCGATCCTGCAGAACTCGGCGCGGGCTATCGGGGAGAACCTGCGCAACCACCCGAGCGTATTCAGCTTCCAGTGGAGTGATCTCCCGCCGACCGCCAAGCAGGAGTCGGTGACCCTGTCCGAGTTCCGGCAGGTTGACTTCACCGTCCCGGTGATTTCCTCGGCCGAGTACAACAGCAGCAAACAGCTCGGCGCATCGGGGGAGAAGGAGGGACCCTACGACTGGGTGCCGCCGAACTACTGGTACGACACCACGCACTACAACAAGGGCGACTCGTCGCAGACCAACGTCGGCGGATCGTGGGGCTACGACAGCGAGCAGAGCGCCGGCAACACCATCCCGACGATGGACTCGCTCCGCCGCTTCATGTCCGCCGCTGACCTGACGAACCTCTGGCGGAAATCCGGTTACAACCAGTACCACGCCAACTATGAGCCGCAGTGCCAGATCGGCTATAGCTTCGGCACGCTGTGCCACTTCGACGCGGCGATGAAGGCCAGGTACGGCAAGGCCGGGTCCCTGGCTCGGTACGTCGAGGAAGCCCAAGTCCAGAACTACGAGAACACCAGGGCGCAGTTCGAGGCATTCATCGACCACGCTAACAACACCCCGCTGCCCTCGACCGGCACCGTCTACTGGCAGATGAACAAGGGCTGGCCGAGCCTGCTGTGGTCCCTGTACGGCGACGACGGCGACCAGCCCGGCGCCTACTTCGGCGTACAGGAGGCCAATAAGACGCTGCACGCGCTGTACGCGCTGGACAACGGCACCGTCACGGTGGACAACCTGGGCGGCAGATCGCAATCCGGCCTGTCGGTCGAGTCCAAGGTCTACAGCCTGTCCGGCAAGATGATGGATGATCGGATAGCCAGGAAGATCACGCTGGCCAGCCAGCAGGTGCTGACTAAGGTCCTGACCCCGCGGGTGCCCATCAGGCCTCTCGGGCGGACGTACTTCGTCGAACTGCTGCTCAAGCGGCACGGCGCTGTCATCGATCGCAACGTCTACTGGCTGTCGACGACCCACGATGCCGTCAACTGGCCTCAGACCATCGGCAATCCTCAGGGCGTGATTTCCCGTTATGCGAACCTGACGGGCCTGCGAAGGCTGGGCAAGTCGTCGGTCTCGGCGACAGCGATCACCGTGCATCACACCGGGCCAGTCCGCGCCGATCTGCGGACTACCGTCACCATTACCAACAGCTCGTCGTCCACGGTGGCCTTCTTCCTGCGGGCCGACGTGCGCCGGGGGACCGCGTCCGGGCAGGAACTGGCCGGCGACAACGAACTTCAGTCCTCGATCTGGCAGGGCAACGACATCACTCTGTTCCCCGGCGAGTCGGGAACGCTCACCGTTACCTACAACTCAGCGGACTTGCAGGGTGCCACCCCGGTGATCAGCGTCTCCGGCTGGAACCTGCCCAAGATCGATATCGCCGCCCCCGTTCCCTAGAGAGGAGACGCTTGTGCGAAACCGGCATCGAATCGCCCTCGGCCTGACCGCGGCGGCCGCCATGGTGTGGCCGCTGGCAGGAGCGGGAACGGCAGCCTCGGCTGCCAGCTACGCCCCGCTGCCGGCCCATGTGTTTGCGCCGTACTACGAGACGTACCTGGCCCCGAATACACCGGGCATCACTGCGACCGCCCAGGCCTCCGGCGTCAAGTACTTCACGCTGGCGTTCCTGCAGTCAACCGGCAAAAGCTCGTGCACCCTGGCCTGGAACGGCCTGGCCAGTCAGCCGCTGAATTACTACGCCACCGACATCGCCTCGTTGCGCGCGATGGGCGGTGACGTCATCCCGTCGTTCGGTGGCTACAGCGCCGATCACGGCGGCACGGAGATCGCCGACTCATGCACGAACGTGCAGCAGATAGCCGCCGACTATGAGCAGGTGATCACCACCCTCGGCGTCACTAGGCTCGACATGGACGTCGAGTCCAGCTCGCTGAACAACACCGCCGGGATCGCACGCCGCAACCAGGCGATCGCCCTGACCGAGCAATGGGCTGCGGCGAACGGCATCCCGCTGCAGATCCAGTACACGATCCCGGTCGAGCAGTACGGTCTTGACCCCAATGGCGAGTCTGTGCTGCAGAGCGCCGTAGCCAACGGCGCCTCCGTTACCTCGGTCAACATCATGGTCTTCGACTACTACATTGCAAAAGAGGGCGTGGTGAACATGGGCCAGGCGGCAATCAACGCGGCCACCAATACCCACGCCCAGCTGCAGGCCATCTACCCAAGCCTCATGTCGGCGCAGATCTGGAATATGGAAGCGATGACGCTGCTGCCCGGCATCGACGACCTTCGCAAGAAGACCGAGGTCACCTACCTCCCCGACGCGACGACGATGCTGAACTTCGCCCGGGCCAACAACATGAACCTGCTTTCCATGTGGGCGATCCAGCGCGACAACGGCGGCTGCCCAGGCACCGTCGACAGCAACACCTGCTCGGGCATCACGCAGAACACCTGGGACTTCAGTCACCTGCTCGAGCCGTTCACCGGCTAGACCTGACGACGAAGAGAGCGGGCCCGGCCGACTCGATCGGCCGGGCTCAGTTCAGCTGGCAGAACATTCCCGAAAGTGGCGATTCTGGCTCGGGGGCGGCAGTCGGGGCCGATACTGGCCCAGTGCTCGATACCGCGTTCGCGGCCACCCTGGCCGAGGCTCAAGGCGGTGACCAGGCGGCGTTCGCCGTGCTCTTCCGCGACGTGCAACCGGTGCTGCTGCGGTACCTGGGCGTCATCGTGCCGGATGCGGCCGAGGACGTGGCCGGCGAAACCTGGCTGAACGTGGTGGCAGGTTTGCCGAAGTTCCGCGGCGACGAGCGGGGTTTCCGGGCCTGGCTGTTCACCATCGCCCGGCACCGCGCCACCGACTGGGGCCGCTCGCGAGCCCGCTGGCACCTCGCTCCTATTACGGAGAGCGTCGCGGCTGATCGGCTGACCGCGCCGGACGCCGCCGACGTCGCGCTGGAGCGGATGTCCACCCAGGCTGTGCTGGCCGCGGTCGCGTCACTGCCGAGGGACCAGGCTGAGATCATCCTGCTGCGGGTGGTCGTCGGCCTTGACACCGCGGATGTGGCCCGGCTGGTCGGCAAGACACCCGGTGCGGTGCGCGTGGCCGCGCATCGCGGGTTGCGGCGGTTGGCCAGCGTTCTGAGCCGGACGGATGTAACGGTATGAGCGGCTCAGACGCTTCGTCAGGCGAGATGCCTGGCTTCCCCTTCCCCAGTCGGCCCGGTCGCGACCCGGACGAGCCTTTGCTGGACATGATCCTCGACGGACAGCCCCTGCCCCCTGACGCCCCGCCCGGATTGCTTACGCTGGCTGACAGGCTCGCCAGCCTGGGCCGCCGGGCGGGGTCAGGAGAGGTGCCCGGCGAGATCGCGGCAATGGCTGCGTTCAGCCGCTCCGTGGCCGGCGTCAGCGTCTCGCCCGCCGGGCTCGACCCAGCCCACCGGAAGCCGGCCCGCCGCCATCCCCCCCGGTGGCGGGCCGCTCTTCCGGTCCGGCTGGCCGGCGGGCTTCTCGTGGGAATCATCGGGCTGGGCAGTGCCGCCGCTTACGCGGACGTGCTGCCCGGCCCGGTCCAGGACTTCGCCCATCACGTGATCGGCGCGCCGCCTGCCCACGTCTCACCGGGCCGATCTGGCGAGCACGAGAAGGCAGCGCACCGGCCGGGCACCCACCTGCCCGGCTCCGGCGCGGTGCATTCCGCCAAGCCCGGCGAGGCAAACGGGCATCACAAGGGAGTCAAGCCCGGCACGGCAAAAGGCAAGGCCAAGCACCGCCACCGGCCGGCTCCGCGTAGGCGCGGCAAGGCGGCTCACCCGGCGCCGAGTCATCCGGCGTAACTCGTGCGGCGCCGAGCAGAGAACGGCCATAGCGACAGCACCCCGGCGGGTCGGGATCCGCCGGGGTGCCGCCCAAACATGTTCCTTACTTCTTCACGGCCTTGAGCGTGACGACGTTGCTGTGGCTCTTCCTGAAGGTCGAGTCACCGGCAAAGACCAGCTTGAACTGAGTCTTCACCGTCGGCGCGACCGTGAAGGTGACCGAGCCGTCCGCACCGGTGGTGCCGGTGGCGACCGCGGCCCACCGCGGCTTCTTGCCGGTCCGGCTGTCCAGGGTGATGGTCTCGCCTGCCACGCCCGTCCGTCCATCGCGGAGCACGCCGGTGATCATGTCGGCGTGGTGCTTGGCGTGCGCGATCGGCTTGTTCTTGATCGAGAGCGCGGTGGCGTCAAGCTTGGGGTGGTGGCCCTTGGCCGCGCTGGCGGCCGTCGCGGTGGCCATCACGCCGCCAGTGGCCAGGACAGCCACGGCGGCGGCCGAGCCAACTCGGGTCAGAAAGGACGCTCGGGTTGCGTGCATGGATCTCCTTCTGGTGGGGCCCCAGGATCCCTGAGGCAGTGATGGTCACCACCGGAGCGGAATCGACGTACCAGGTGTTACAAGCTGCTGAAAGAGACAGCAGGTGGCCTCCAGTCCGGAGTACCAGCCGCGAACCAGCTAATGGGCTCCACCAGCAAGATCTCGTTCCGGGCCGCGACGCACCACTAGATCGTCGGCCCGGCTACAGTCCGTGTAGTGACCGACGGCACCGATGCCACCGACGCCGAGCTGCGCCTTCCGCCGCGTCGGCTGCTGCGGTGGGAGATCTTCGTGGTCTTCGGCCTGTCGCTTGGCGCCAGCGGCCTGAACGCCGCGCTGAGCCTGGTCGGCTCGCTGTTGTCCAGGCAGTCGCTGAGCAGCCAGCAGGCCCTGCTGGTCGGCCCGCTCGCCATCAATTCGTGGCTGGACCTCGTCCTGCAGTTGGTCGGCATCGCCGAGGCGACTATGCCGGTGGTGCTCGTGCTCTACCTGATGGCCCGCTCGGGCGAGCGGCCCGCCGTGATCGGCCTCGACGCGACCCAGCCGGCCAGGGACTTCCTCAGGGGCGCGGTCCTGGCGGCGCTGATAGGCGGTGCCGGGCTCGGGCTGTACCTGGCGGCGTTCCACCTTGGCATCGCGCTGAAGATCGTGCCGGAATCACTGCCGGCCGCCTGGTGGCGGATACCAGTGCTGCTACTCAGTGCCGTGCACGACGGGCTGCTAGAAGAGATCCTGGTCATCGGCTATTTGCTGCGGCGGCTCGATCAGCTCGGCTGGACCCCGTGGAAGGCGATCATCGCGGCTGCGGTCCTCCGCGGCTCGTACCACCTGTACCAGGGGTTCGGCGCGTTCCTCGGCAACGCGGTCATGGGCATTATCTTCGGCATCCTGTACCGCCGATGGGGCCGGGTGACACCGCTGATCATCGCGCACGCGCTGATCGACGCCGTTACCTTCGTCGGTTACGCCCTGCTGGTCGGCAAGGTGTCCTGGCTTCCTTGACCCGTGGGCTCGACGCGTGGGCTTGACCCGGTAGGGCTGCGACCCGGCTTACCGGCCGAGGCCGGGCAGCACTACCGCGCCCGGCAGGCTGGCCAACACCGCGCCGGGCAGGGTGAGCTTAGACCGGCGCAGGCCACTGCCGATGACTACCCGCTCGGCAGAAGCGACCGCCTCGTCGACGAACAACGGCCATTCGGCGGGCAGCCCGATTGGCGTGATTCCGCCGTACTCCATGCCGGTCAGCTCGACCGCGGTCTCCATCGCGGCGAACGATGCCTTGCGTACATCTAGCTCTCGCTTGACCAGGCCATTCACGTCCGCCCTGGTGGTGGCCAGCACCATGCACGCCGCCATCCTGGTCTGGCCGTCGCGCCGCCCTGCGACGACGACGCAGTTGGCCGACTCGGTCAGCGCGACCCCGTACCGCTCGCAGAACGCGGCCGTATCGGCCAGTTCCGGATCGATCTCGGCGACGCCGACCAGGTCGGCGGGCAGCTTGCCGGCTAGGTCCGTAAGCGCCGCTGCCACCGGCGGTGCCAGCAGGTCCTGGCGGTCGAGCGCAGCTACTGCGGGCAGGCTGCCGATGCGCATCGTCACGCGCCGCAGTCTAGCTATCGGCCCGGCTAGCTGCCCAGGCTGCCCAGCTTGGCTGTCGTGTTCTTGCTAGCCCCGTTACGCGTGTAGCGGACCGTGACCTTCTGACCGGGCTTGAACTGGGTGAGCGCGCTTTCCAGGTCCTGCAGGCTCGGCGTGGCCAGGTCATTGATGCCGACGATGACATCGCCGGCCCGGATGCCGGCTTTGCTGGCGGAGCCGCCGTTCGTCACCGCGAGGACCGCGACGCCGGCCGGCTGGCCCTCGCGGTTGGCCGCTGTCTGGGCCGTGATGTCAAGTGTCGCGCGATCGGAGTTGGTGACCTTGCCGTACTTGATGAGCTGGCCGGCGATGTTCTTCACGGTCGCGCTGGGGATCGCAAAGCCGATACCCGGCGCGGCGCCGCCCTGATCAGGCAGCCGGGCGGCGAGCGTCGGGACGCCGACGACCTCGCTTTCCAAGTTGACCAGCGCGCCGCCGCTGTTGCCCGGATTGATCGCGGCACTGGTCTGGATGGCAGCAGTGATCAGCGCCTGGCCGCCCGGCTCGGGTGCCCCGACGGTCCGGCCAGTGGCCGAGATGATGCCCTGGGTGACGCTGTCGGTCAGGCCAAGCGGGTTACCCATGGCCAGCACGATCTCGCCGATCTGGGTGTTATTGGAATTGGCGAACGTGGCGGGCTTGAGCGAGCTGGCATCCTTTGTGACCCGGACCACGGCGAGGTCGTCGGGCCCGAACGTGCCGACCACGTCTGCGGTCAGCGCGGTGTTACCGACTGCTTCCCGCACCTGCACGGTCTTGGCGTCCCCGACCACGTGCGCGTTGGTGACGATGTCGCCCTTCCGGTCATAGACAACCCCGGAGCCGGTGGAGCTTCCGGCGCTGATCTGCACGACGGAGGGGAGCACGTCACGAACTACCGCCTCATAGAGATTCTGGAGCTGAGAGGCCGAGTTGCCGGAAGTCCGTGCGGTCGCTGAGCTTGTGCACGCGCTGGCTGCGGTCGCAACCGTCAGCGTGACCACGCCAGACAGAACAAATCCATGCAGGCGCAATCTAGAGGACGGATCCACAGATATTTCCCCCCGGCAGCGAATCGTCAACGCCCCCTATTCTGTCCACCATGTCGCTGACCGAATCCCTAGCTCAGACTGTCGGCCGGACCAGCATTGCGGTCGGCCAGGCCACAGTCGCAAGCCTTGGCGCGGCGCTGTCAGCGGGCACGCTGACTGCCGCCGAGCTGACCGCCTTCTACCTGGCACGGGTCGACAGGCTGAATCCCGCCCTGCGCGCTGTCATCACGACCGCGCCGCAGGCCACGGTGGAGGCCGCGGCCAGCGACGCCCGCCGCGCGGCGGGGGCCGGGCTCGGCCCGCTAGACGGCATTCCGGTCCTGATCAAGGACAACATCGCGGCGGACGGACTGCCCGCCACCGCCGGCTCGCCCGCGCTTGCCGCGGCCGAGGCAGTTGACGCGTTCCTCGTTACCCGCCTCCGGCAGGCAGGTGCCGTGGTGCTGGGGAAAGCGAACCTGTCGGAGTGGGCGAACTTCCGGTCCAGGCCATCAAGCAGCGGGCTGAGCACGCTCGGCGGGCAGGCCATCAACCCACACGGCAGTGGCCGCAGCCCGTCCGGCTCAAGTTCCGGGTCAGCGGTGGCCGTTGCGGCTGGGCTGGCGCCGTTGGCAATCGGCACAGAGACCGACGGCTCGATCGTGTCGCCGGCCGGAGCGTGCGGTGTGGTGGGCATCAAGCCGACGGTCGGCCTCGTCAGCCGGACCGGCGTCGTTCCCATCTCCTCGGCGCAGGACACAGCGGGACCGATGACCATGACCGTGGCCGATGCCGCGCTCTTGCTGACGGCGATGGCCGGAGCGGACCCGGCCGACTCTGCCACCGACGCGGCGGCCGGTAACGCCTGCGACTACGCCGCCTATCTCGACCCGGCTGCCCTTGACGGAGCACGCGCTTGGCGTCTGGCGCGCTGGCTCCGAGGGTGCAGACGCCGCGACAGTCGCGGTGCTCGAGACCGCGCTGGCGGTGCTGCGCCGGGCGGGCGCGCAGATCGCGGACCCGGTCGAACTGACCGACGCCGACAAGATCGGCGAGCCCGAGTTCGCTGCCCTCACCCTGGAGTTCAAGCACGACATCAACGCGTACCTAGCCGGCCTGGGCGGCGAGCATCCGGCCGATCTCGCCGGGCTGATCGAGTTCAATGCAGCTAACGCAGCCACCGTACTGGCGCACTTCGGCCAGGAATTGTTCGCCGAAGCGGAAGCGACCAGCGGTGACCTCGCTGATCCCGAGTACGTTGAGGCGCGGTCCGCGGCGGTACGGCTGGCCAGGGGAGGCCTGGACGCGGCGTTCGCCGACCACAACCTGGACGCGGTCATCGCGCTGACCGGTCATCCGGCCTGGCTGATCGACCATGTACTCGGTGACTATCACTCCTGGGGAACCTCGGGCCCGGCCGCGGTCGCTGGTTATCCGTCGATCACGCTGCCCGCCGGGCAGGTCGCCGGGCTGCCTGTCGGGCTGTCGTTCGTCGGTCCGGCCTGGAGCGAGCCGCGGCTGATTGCCCTGGCGCACGCCTTCGAGCAGGCCCGCTGACCTCCGGCAGCGGCCCGGCAGCGATACCCTGGCGCCCATGGACTCCTGGCCCGCAGCTGACGTTCCCGGCCTGCCGGGCTCGGCGCCCGCGACGATGATCTGGGATACGGCGACCGGTGCGCTGGCAGCGGCCGCACCCGGTGCGACGGCCACCCTGTATGCCTGCGGTATCACTCCCTATGACGCCACCCACATCGGGCACGCGGCCACGTTCCTGGCCTGGGACCTGCTGGTGCGGGCCTGGCTGGACGCGGGCAAGCAAGTGACCTACGTGCAGAACGTCACTGACGTGGATGATCCATTGCTGGAGCGCGCTGAGCGTGACGGCGAGGACTGGCGCGCACTGGCCAGCCGCGAGATCGAGCTCTTCCGGTCCGACATGACCGCCCTGCGAGTGCTGCCGCCGGCCCGCTACGTCGGAGCTGTCGAGTCGCTGCCGCTGATTGAGCGGTTCAACCGGACGCTGGCCAGCCGGGGTTCGCTGTATGAGCTCGACAGGGACATGTACTTCTCGCGTGCGGCGGACCGGCGCTTTGGCTCGGTGTCCGGCCTCGATAGCGAGATGATGATCAGGCTGTGCGTGGAGAACGGCGGAGATCCCACCCGGCCCGGCAAGAAGGATCCGGTTGACCCGCTGGTGTGGCTCGGGCAGCGGCCGGGCGAGCCGTCCTGGCCGTCGGAGTTCGGCCCCGGCAGGCCGGGCTGGCACGTGGAGTGCGCGGCCATCGCGACTCATTACCTGGGCAAGACCTTCGACGTCCAGGCCGGCGGTCGCGATCTCATCTTCCCGCACCATGAGATGAGCGCCGCGCACGCGCGCGTCGCCCTGGACGATCCCAGTGAGGGTAACGGCGGCCGCACCGGGGAGGCGGCCTTCGCGCGCCGGTACGCGCACGCGGGCATGGTCCGGCTCGACGGCGAGAAGATGTCGAAGTCCCGGGGCAACCTGGTCTTCGTCTCGAAACTGCTGGCGGCTGGCAACGATCCGATGGCGGTGCGGCTGGCGATCATCTCGCACCACTACCGGGCGGACTGGGACTGGACCGCCGATTCGCTAGCGGCGGCCGAGCAGCGGCTGGCGACCTGGCGTGGTGGTGTCGCTGCGGCGTCCGGCCCAACGCAACCCGTGGCCTCTGCTGGGCCGGCCGGCGAGCGCGTTCTTGCCGCGATGCGCGAGCGTCTCGCCGATGATCTCGACGCCCCCGGCGCACTGGCCGTCGTGGACGAATGGGCCCGCGATGCTGTCGCCGGGGGTGCTGACGGGTCCGGCCCGCTCGTGCGCGCCGCCGTGGACGCCTTGCTCGGCATCGCCTTGTAGTTGTGCCGCTGGCGGCCGTCGAGCGGCCGGAGACCGCCGATTATGGCGGGCGGCGGACGTTACGACTGCTTGCCCTCTAGCTGATGGAGCTAGGCGCGCGCGAAGGCTAGTAGCGGTCCGATGTCTCCGTCGGCATCGGCCGCTTGAAGTGCTGTGATGTACAGGCGGCGCAGGTCGCCGGCTTCGACCAGCGAGGCTCCGCCCCAACTGAACTTCCGTCCACCGAGTGCCACGGCTAGTGCATCTGATGCCAGCCGCGACCAGCGGCCGTTCCCGTTCGCGAACGGGTGGATAACGACTAGCCGATAGCCGAACCTGATGGCGCACTCGTCATTGCTGAATCGTGTCGCGCTGGTGTTGGCCAGCCAGGCCTGCACGTCAGCTTCGAGGTCGCGCATGTACATGCGTACCTGCCAGTAGGGCACGCCGAGGTTGCGGTCGGTCGCTCGGTACTCGCCCGCCCATTCCCAGACCTGGTCGTACATTCGCCTGTGCAAGCCCACCAGCCACTGCTCGCGTGTCACCGACTCCGGCCGGAGTCGGCGCCGTGAGAGGAATAGCCACGTCGTAGCGCGATTGATGTTCTCCGCCTCAGCACGGTTCAGTTCGGCGCGGGTGAGCACCGGCAGGCGCAAGCCCCGCGCTCCTCGTCAGTCGGGGTGTCCCGTCGCCAAGCTCGTCGAGTGCGTCAGTCGTAGGCATTCGGGCTCCATAGGCCGCCTCGTTCGATCAACTGCTCGGTAAGTTCGTCCTCCATGTCCTTCGTGTCGCCTGTCGCCTGGCCTTCCAGCCGCATCGTCTGCTCGACCGCCCCGACCTGAGAACGGGCAAGCTCACGCGCCCGATCGCGCACGACCGCCGCCAGCGGGTGGCGAGGCACCAGCAGGTAAACAAGTTCGCAGTCGAGTGCGTCGGCAGCGCGCCGCAGTGTGTCCACTCGTATCCGGCCGGCGGCTTCGGACTGTTCGAGTCGGGTCACTGCCCCCGCGGTGGTGCCTAGCCGCGCGGCCAGCGCTGCAGCACTCATGCCTAGTGCCTCGCGGATGGCGCGAATCCAGCCGCGTGGCGGCCGCGCAAGGCCTCGCAGTTGCTGCCACTCATCAAAGTGGCCATCGAGCAGTTCCCGGCTTCGGAGGGAAACCTCTTGAGAGACGCGAGGCATGCGACCTTCCTGACTGTGAAGAGTAGCTCACTACGGGCTACTTTCATGGTGAGGTGTAACTCATGATAAGAGTATCTGATAGTGAGCTCTAGTGCATCATGAACATGAGCTATACCTCAACACGTCTTGCCGAGGACATGATCATCGGCTTTTCATCGATCCGGGTCGCTGGCCTAGCCGTTATATCCATATTTGTGGAGCCCGGATCCCGGATCGATGAAAAGCCTGAGCTGGCAGGCCGCGGCCGGACGTGCCGAAGGTTCCGGCCGATCGCGCGCCCCAGTCGACGCGCCGCAGTGGACGCGCTGCCCGTCAAGCGCATTTCCCGCCACTGTGGATTAGCGGTCACCTTGTCCACTGGCGCAACATCCGGCCGAGCGATCGGCTGGCTCGCGTTCCCATCATGAAGGCATGACAGATAACGCACCTGCGGGTGACAGCGCCCCGCGTTCCTACCTGGACACACCTACCGTGCGGCCCGGCGGCGTGGCCGGGAAGGTCCAGCTGCGGGCCGGCTCGGCCGAGGCCGTGCTTGCGGTCGTGCCCCACATGCTCGGCTTCTACCCGAGCCGCAGCCTCGTCGTTCTCGGGCTCGGCGACCGCAACCGCGTCCGGGTGACCTTCAGGTACGACTTGCCTGACCCGCCAGACCCCGAGCTGGCCGCGGACATCGCTGACCATGCCGCGTACGTGCTTACCCGAGAGCGGATCTCTTCGGCCATGCTCATCGGATACGGGCCCGAGCTGCTCGTCACCGCGGTCGTCGGCTGCGTTGTCGACACCCTGATTGTGGCCGGCGTGCAAGTGCCTGATGCGTTGCGCGCGGACGGCGGCCGGTACTGGTCGCTGTTCTGCGACGATCCTGCCTGCTGCCCGCCAGCGGGCAGGCGTTACGACCCGGGTTCGCACCCGGCGGCGACGCAGATGAGCGAAGCCGGTCTGAACGCGCATCCGGACCGCGACGCTCTGGTCCGCACCTTGCAGCCACCGGCCGGAAGTTCGGACGCGATCCGGCGCGCAGCCGGACTGGCCCGGCTCAGGCGCGGCAGGATCATTGCTCACAGCCAAGCATGCGGAGAGCGGGACCCGCAGCTGCGACTAGCCCGGGTCGGCCGGGCGGCGGCGCAGCGGGCCATCCGGACGTACCGGGCGGGCGGCGCTGTCACCAGCCCGCACCAGCTCGCCTGGCTAGCAGTCCTGCTCACCGACCTGCGGGTGCGCGATGACGCCTGGGCCCGGATGGACCCGTCCCGCACCGAGGCTCACCTTCGGCTGTGGACCGACGTGATTAAGGGAGCGGCGAGCGACTACGTTCCCGCGCCGGCCGCGCTGCTCGCGTTTACTGCCTGGCAAGCGGGTAACGGCGCACTGGCGGCAGTGGCGGTCGATCGTGCGCTCGCGGTCGATCCGCAGTACTCCATGGCGTTGCTGCTGAACGGCGTGCTGCAAGCTGGCCTGCCGCCGTCAGCGGCGAGGATGCCGATGACGCCGTCCGAGGTCGCGGCGAGCTACACCCCAGCGGGGAACGACGCGCCTGCCGGCCGGCCCAGCCGCGGCCGGACGGCAGGCGGCCGGACGGCAGGCGGCCGGACGGCAGGCGCCCGGACGGCGGGCGCCCGCAATGCAGGTGCACGGCGCCGTCGGGGAGGTGCGGCCCGCCAGCGGCGATCCGGCGGACCGCCGGCCGGCAAACGGGCCGCCGGGCGCGCGGCAACTGGGGCGGGAGTGGCTGGCCGGGCTAGCCGCCGATAACCGCCTGAGCCACCGACGGCATCGCCTGCGCCAACGGCACCGCTTGGACCAGCGGCGCGAGCAGCCGGCCTTCCGGGTACTGCAGTGCAGCAGGCGGCAGCGCAGCCATCCGGCCGCTCAGTAGCACCCGGACCGTGCCGGACCCCGGGCTCCCCGCATTTCCGGCCGGCAGCCGGCGGAGTGCCTGGGCGGCGACGGCGGCCGCCGAGCCCATCGTGATGGCACCGGGCACCGCACGGCTGATGCGATCGGCAGCGAGTTCATACTCCGTGCAGCCGAGCACGATCGCCTCGCAGCCGGCCGGGGTCCGGGCCGCTGCGGCCGCGATGGCCGCGTCGGTCGCCTCTTCATCGCCGGCGTCGATCGCGTCGGCAAGGCCAGGACAGGCCACCGCCGTGACGTCAGCCGAGCCGCCGAACTCGGCGATGAGGCGGCGCTGGTAGGCGCTGGCAGTCGTCGCAACAGTTGCCCAGATCGCTATCCGCTGGTGGGCAGCAGCCGCAGGCTTGATGGCCGGCACGGTGCCGATCACCGGAATACCGGGCTCGAATTCGGTCCGCAGGGGCTCGAGCGCATGCACGGAGCCGGTATTGCAGGCCATGACAATCACATCAGGCTGAAACCTGGCGGCAGCCCGGGCACAGAGCAGGGCCCGTTCCGCGATGTTCTCGGGCGTGCGCGGGCCCCAGGGCATCCCATCCGGATCAGGGGCAAGTATCAGGTCGGCGTCCGGCCGCATCCGGTGCAACGCCGCAGCCGGGGCCAGCAGGCCGAGGCCGGAGTTGATCAGCGCGATCCGCATGCAGGCAACTCTACGAGAGCCGGGCGCGGGCCCGGTCACGGCCGGCCACGGCGGGTGCAACCTCCGCGAGTGCGGGCAGGCCATCGATGCTGACCTGGTTCTTCTCCGCCCGGTACGCGGCAAGCTCGTCAGCGGACCTGGCATCCGCCCACCTGGTCAGGACGTCCCGCTCCGAGACCAGTTCCATGATTGGCACCGCATAGCCGCAGGAGTCGGCGATCCTGTGCACGTCGGCAACGATGATCGCCCGCTGGCTGCCTCGGCCGGTGCCCGGCCGGCCGAGGCGGGGAAATGACGGGCGAGCTCATCCCACTGCGGCTCGCCCGGTACCACCACCCGGCCGATGCCGTACAGGCGCAGGATCTTCGGCTGTCGCTCAAAGGAGCAGAACATGATGGTGATCTGACCGTTCTGGCGCAGGTGAGCGATGGTCTCGGCGCCGCTGCCTGTCAGGTCGAGGTAGGCGACGGTCGTCGGCCCGAGGATGGCGAAGGTGTCGCGGTAGCCCTTCGGCGAAACGTTGACATGTCCGCCGTTACCGTCCCCGGTCAGGCACGGAGCGGTTGCCACGAAGAAAACGGGCTGCCTGGCGATAAACTTCCTGAGCCGTTCGTCCAGTTCCGGGTAGAGCTTGCCCATGATGCCCTCCTTAGGGCATTGTCCGACGGCGGGCGGGCCGCGGCGAGCGTGAGGGAGGCTGTGTGACCGAGATCACGACGAGGCGCCGGAGGCAACCGGTCCAGCCCGGCTCGCCATGGAGCAGCACCGCGCAGCGGTCGCCGCGATCGAGCGGGCCTACGCCGCGATCCCGGCCGGCAGCCCGATCCGGCTGGCCAAGCAGACCTCCAACCTGTTCAGGTTCCGCGACGACCCGAGCGGACAGCGCCCTTGACGTTGCCGCAGTTCGGCCATGTGCTGTCGTTCGACCCGCAGGACAGGACAGCGGTCGTCGGCGGCATGACCACCTATGAGGACCTGGCCGCCGTCACGCTGCGGCACGGGCTGATGCCACTGGTGGTGCCGCAGCTGAAGACGATCACCCTCGGCGGCGCGGTGTCCGGCCTCGGCATCGAGTCCACCTCGCTGCGCAGCGGCATGCCGCACGAGTCCGTGCTGGAGATGGAGATCCTGACCGGCGAAGGCCGGGTCGTCACCGCCACGCCGGACAACGAGCACGCCGCGCTGTACCGGGGCTTCCCGAACTCCTACGGCACCCTGGGCTACGCCCTGTCGCTCACCATCGAGCTGGAGCCCGTGAAGCCGTACGTGCACCTGCGGCATTTCAGGTTCGCCGACCCGGCAGAGTGCATGGAAGCCGTCGCCCAGGTCGCCGCGGACGGCAGCTACCACGGCCACCAGGCCGACTTCATCGACGGCACCGCGTTCAGCCTGGACGAGATGTACCTGACCGTCGGCGCGTTCAGCGACGTGGCGCCGTGGCGCAGCGACTACACCCGGGAGCGGATCTACTACCAGTCGATCCGCGGGCCGAAGGAGGACTTCCTCACCATCGGCGACTACCTGTGGCGGTGGGATACCGACTGGTTCTGGTGCTCGCGGCCGTTCGGCGTGCAGCAGCCCGCTGATCCGGCGCTCTGGCCGCGCCGGTACCGCCGGTCTGATGTCTACCGCAAGCTGGTCGCGCTCTACCGGCGAGCACGCTGCACCAGCACGCTCGATGCCAGGCCGCGGCAAGCCGGAGACCGAGGTGGTCATCCAGGACGTGGAGATCCCGGTCGAGCAGTCGGCCGCGTTCCTCGGCTACTTCCTGGCCGAGGTCGGCATGAGCCCGGTCTGGATGTGCCCGCTGCGGCTGCGCGGCGACCGACCTGGCCGCTGTACCCGATGCGGCCCGGGCCAGGTGTACGTCAACTTCGGCTTCTGGGGCACTGTCCCGCTGCCGCCCGGCGCGGTCGAACGGGCTACTTCAACCGGCGGATCGAAGACAAGGTGACCGAGCTCGGCGGGCACAAGGGCCTGTACTCGACCTCGTTCTACTCGAGGAGGAGTTCTGGGCGCGCTACAACGGCGCGGAATACGCCGAGCTGAAGCGGACTTACGATCCGCAAGGCCGGCTTGCCGATCTGTACGCCAAATGCGTTCGCGGCGTGTGACGGTGCGATCCGTTGAGCCGCCCGCGAAGCGGCCCGACAAGGGAAGCAACGAGAAGGTGAGGGCACAGATGGCTCTGGCCGAGGTGTTCGAGCGGGTCGCGGGCCCGGATGCCCCAGTCGAGTTTCGAGGCGTTCGACGGGAGCTCGGCCGGGGCCGCCGACTCACCGATCAAGATCACGGTCAAGTCGCCGACCGCCGTGTCCTACCTGGCGCAGGCGCCCGGCGCGCTCGGCCTGGCACGCGCGTACGTCTCCGGGCACCTGGACGTCGTAGGCGACATGTACGCGGCGCTGGCCCGGATGGCGCACGCACAGCAGATTGGACACCAGCCTGCCGAGAAGCTCAAGCTGCTGCGCGAGCCTGGGCGGCCCCAAGGTGCTGCTGCCGCGGATTGCCGCCGCCGCCGCAGGAGGTCCGGGTCAACAGCCGCTGGCTGACCGGCCGCCGGCACTCCAAGCAGCGCGACGCCAGCGCGATCTCGCATCACTACGACGTGTCCAACACCTTCTACGAATGGGTGCTCGGCCCCTCGATGGCCTACACCTGCGCGTGCTACCCGTCGCGAGGACGCCACCCTGGAGCAGGCCCAGGCGACCAAGTTCGACCTGGTGGCGCGCAAGCTCGCGCTGACGGCCGGGCATGCGGCTGCTCGACGTCGGCTGCGGCTGGGGCGGCATGGTGATGCACGCCGCCCGCGAGTACGGCGTCAAGGCGCTCGGCGTCACGCTGTCGGCCGAGCAGGCCGCCTGGGCGCAGCAGGCGATCAAGGAACGGGGCCTGTCTGACCTGGCCGAGGTTCGTCACCTGGACTACCGGGAGGTCACCGAGACCGGGTTCGACGCGGTCAGCTCGATCGGGCTGACCGAGCACATCGGCAAGGCCCAGCTGCCCGGCTACTTCCGGTTCCTGCACGGCAAGCTCGTGCCGCAGGGCCGGCTGCTCAACCACTGCATCACCCGGCCGGACAACACCGGCCCGGCGCGCGTCACCGACGGCTTCATCTACCGCTACGTGTTCCCCGACGGCGAGCTCGAGGGCCCCGGTTACCTGATGTCGCTGATGCACGACAACGGCTTCGAGGTCCGGCACGACCGAGAACCTGCGCGAGCACTACGCCAAGACGCTGGCCGCCTGGTGCGCGAACCTGGACGAGCACTGGGACGAGGCGGTCGCCGAGGTCGGCGAGGGAACGGCGCGAGTCTGGCGGCTGTACATGGCCGGCTCGCGGCTCGGCTTCGACCGCAACCAGATCCAGCTGCACCAGATCCTCGGCGTCAAGCTGGGCGAGCACGGCCAGTCCGGCATGCCGCTGCGGCCGGACTGGGAGCCCGCCAGGGACTTCACCGCCGATGGCCAGGCTGCCGCCGCTGATCGCGACCGATGACCGCAGCCGCAGGCGAAGCGCCCGGGACGGCCCCTGGCAGGTGGCCCGCTATGCCGGACCGGACCGGTAGCTCTCGGCGACGGTGAACGCCAGGTCCAGGGCCTGGCTGCGGTTGAGCCGCGGGTCGCAGGCCGTCTCGTAGCGCTGGTGCAGGTCCTCGGCGATGATCTCGTGGCTGCCGCCGACGCACTCGGTCACGTTGTCCCCGGTGAACTCGATGTGGATGCCGCCGGGGTGGGTGCCGAGGCTGCGGTGCACCTCGAAGAAGCCCTGCACCTCGTCGAGCACGTCCTCCAGCCGCCGGGTCTTGTGGCCGCTCGGCGCCTCGAAGGTGTTGCCGTGCATCGGGTCGCAGACCCAGGCGACCGGGATGCCCTCGGCCTGGACGGCCTTGATCAGCGGCGGCAGCAGCGGTGCGGATCACGCCGGCGCCGAGCCGGGTGATGAGCGTCAGCCGGCCGGGCTCGCCGTCGGGGCTCAGTCGCCGGATCAGGGCGCGCAGCGCCATCCGGCGTGGCGTCGGGGCCGATCTTGACCCCGATCGGGTTGCGGATGCCGGCCGCGAACTCGACGTGCGCCCCGTCGATCGCCCTGGTCCGCTCGCCGATCCACAGGAAATGCGCAGACACGTCGTACGCGGTCGCCGGTGCGGGAGTCGATCCGGGTCAGGGCCTGCTCGTAGGGCAGCAGCAGGGCCTCATGGCTGGAGTAGAACTCGACGCGTGCGCAGTTCGTCGGGCTCGGTGCCGCAGGCGCGCATGAACGACAGCGCCCGGTCGATCTCCCCGGCCAGCCGCTCGTAGCGCTGGCCGGACGGGCTGTTCCTGACGAAGTCCTGGTTCCAGGCATGCACCTGGTGCAGGTCGGCGTAGCCGCCGGTGGTGAACGCCCGGCACAGGTTGAGCGTCACGGCGGCAGCAGTGGTACGCGCGCAGCATCCGGTCCGGGTCGTGCGTGCGGGCGGCCGCGGTGAACTCGAACCCGTTGATCGCGTCGCCGCGGTAGGCGGGCAGCTCGACGCCGTCCCGGGTCTCGGTCAGCCCGGACCGCGGCTTGGCGAACTGGCCGGCCAGCCGGCCGATCTTGACGACGGGCACGCTCGCGCCGTAGGTCAGCACGACTGCCATCTGCAGGATCGTCTGCAGCTTGGCCCGGACCGCGTCGGCCTTGGCGCCGGCGAACGTCTCGGCGCAGTCTCCGCCCTGCAGCACGAACGCCTCGCCCCGGCTGACCGCGGCCAGCCGGTCGCGGAGCAGGTCGCACTCGCCGGCGAAGACCAGCGGCGGCAGCCCGGCCAGCTCGGCGACTACCTGCTCGACGCGCGCCGGGTCGGGCCAGTCCGGCTGCTGCGCGCGGCCGAGCCAGCTCGGGTCGCCGGGCAGCGCGAATCCGGGCCGGAAGAGAGGCTCACGGACCTCACGGTACTCACCGGATGCGACTGCTAAGCGCGGCAAGGGGAGAATAGGCCGGGTGGAATCCGCGACCAGCGGCCGGCCACTGCCGGGACATCATCCTGCTGGGATCGACCGGCTCGATCGGGACCCAGGCGGCCGACATCATCGCCGCAACCCGGACCGGTTCCGGCTGACCGGGATCGCGGCGGGCGGCGGGCAACCCGGAGCTGCTGGCCAGGCAGGCACTCGAGCTCGGGGCCGACGTCGTGGCGGTGGCCAGCCCGGAGGCAGTGCCGGAGCTGCGGGCGGCGCTGGCCGCCCTCGGCTCGGCAGACGGCGCCCGGCGGAAGCTGCCCGAGGTAACGGCCGGCCCGGACGCCGTCGCCGAGCTGGCCAGCGCGCCGTGTGACGTGGTCCTGAACGCGGTCACCGGCGCCGTCGGCCTGGCCGCCACGCTGGCCGCGATCCAGGCGGGCCGGGTGCTGGCGCTGGCCAACAAGGAGTCACTGATCATGGGCGGCCCACTGGTGGCCGGCCTGGCAGCGCCCGGCCAGATCGTCCCGGTGGACTCCGAGCACTCGGCGATCGCGCAGTGCCTGCGCGGCGGACGGTCCGGCGAGGTCGGCGAAGCTGATACGTGACGGCCAGCGGCGGCCCGTTCCTGCATCGGACCAGGGCGCGAGCTGGCGGACGTGACGCCGGACCAGGCGCTGGCCCATCCGACCTGGAACATGGGCCCGGTGATCACGGTCAACAGCGCTACCTTGGTCAACAAGGGCCTGGAGCTGATCGAGGCGCACTTGCTGTTCGGGATCGGGTTCGACCGGATCGAGGTGGTCGTGCACCGCCAGTCGGTCATCCACTCGATGGTGGAGTTCACCGACGGGTCCACCCTCGCCCAGGCGAGCCCGCCAGACATGCGCATCCCGATCGCGCTGGCGCTGGGCTGGCCGGACCGGGTACCCGACGCGGCCCCCCCGGTCGACTGGACGGCCTCGCACACCTGGACGTTCGAGCCGCTGGATGAGGACGCGTTCCCTGCCGTACCGCTCGCCAGGCAGGCGGGAGCGGCGGGCGGCACGGTGCCCGCCGCCTATAACGCGGCCAATGAAGTATGCGTCGGTGCGTTCCTGGCCGGGCAGATCCCGTTCGCCGGAATCGTCGATACGGTCGCCCAGGTAGTCTCGGAGCATGACGACTCGGCCGGGACCGCCGTGACGCTTGCCGACGTGCTGGCGGCGGATCGCTGGGCCGGGCCCGCGCACGCGAGCTGACGGGGAAGCACTGAGCCAGGGCGCCGGGCGAGGAGAGGCCGCTTAATGGGTCGAACCGGGAATCACGGGTTATGGGCCGGTACCGCTCCTGGATCCTGGCTGGTCGTCGTGGTTGCTGCTGTCCTCCTGCTCGCCCGCGCGCACCTGGCCTTCGTGCTCGGCATCCTGATCTTCGTCGTGGCCCTGCTCGGGTCGGTCATGCTGCACGAGCTCGGGCACTTCGTGACCGCCAAGAAGTTCGGCATGCGGGTCACCCAGTTCTTCGTCGGCTTCGGCCAGACGCTGTGGTCGACCTTCCGCGGCGAGACCGAGTACGGCGTCAAGGCGCTGCCGTTCGGCGGATTCGTCAAGATCACCGGCATGACCTCGATCGAGGAAGTGGACGTCGCCGACGAGCCGCGGTCGTTCCGGAACCAGCCGGGCTGGCAGCGCATCATCGTGCTGGCGGCCGGCTCGTTCATGCACTTCGTCCTGGCCCTGTTCCTGCTGTTCGTCCTGGCCATCGGGATCGGGCAGTCGAATCCCAACACCAACGTCATCAGCTCGATTGCGGGCTGCGTGCCGGCCAGCGTCACGGCGCTGAACAGCAATGACCCGTGCGCTGGGCACAACCTCGGCAAATCGCCTGCCCAGGTCGCCGGGCTCAAGCCGAGCGACAAGATCATCTCCGTGGACGGCAAGCACAGTCAGCACCTGGACCCAGCTGCATACTGTGCTGAAGGGCCAGAAGGCGGGCATAGCCATCCCGATGGTGGTCCGAGCGCGACGGCCGCGACGTGCACCCTCTCCATCAACGCCGGCCGCGATCCCGAAGCGGTCGGTGCCCTACCTCGGCGTGCAGCCTGCCGTGGAGTATCAGCGCCTCGGCGTGCTTGGCGCGCTCAGGTTTCGCCGGCGACGAGTTCGCCAACACGCTGACCTCCTCAGCCTCGGCCATCGGCAAGCTGCCGGCGGCGCTCCCTGACCTGTTCGCCAAGAACCGGGCCAGCACCGCCGCCGGACAGGTCAGCAGCGTCGTACGGGGTCGGCGAGGTGACCGGTGACATAGTCCAGGCCAGCCTGCCCTGGCAGGCCAAGGCCTCGGTGATCCTGCTCCTGATCGCGTCGCTGAACATCTTCGTCGGGGCGTTCAACCTGCTGCCGCTGCTGCCGCTGGATGGCGGCCATCTGGCCGTGGTGATCTTCGAGCGGATCCGGGCCTGGTTCGCCCGGCTGCGCGGCCGGCCAGATCCTGGCCTGGTCGACATTCAGCGTCTGGTTCCGGTCAGCCTGCTGGTTTTCGCGGTGCTAGTCGGACTCGGCACGCTGCTGATTGCTGCCGATATCCTCAATCCCGTTCACATTCAGGTGTAAGGCGAGATCGCGATATGACAGTAGACCTAGGCATTCCGCAGCTGCCCGCCGGAGCCGCGTCGCGGCCCGCCGGAAGTCGCGCCAGATCATCGTCGGCCACGGCAAGCACGCCGTCCCGGTCGGCGGCGGCGCGCCCGTCTCCGTGCAGTCGATGACCACCACGCTGACCGCGGACGTCAACTCCACGCTGCAGCAGATCGCCGAGCTCACCGCGGCCGGCTGCCAGATCGTCCGGGTCGCCGTGCCCTCCCAGGACGACGCGGACGCGCTGCCGGAGATCGCGCGCAAGTCGCAGATTCCGGTCATCGCCGACATCCATTTCCAGCCCAAGTACGTCTTCGCCGCCATCGACGCCGGGTGCGCGGCTGTGCGGGTCAACCCCGGCAACATCAAGGCGTTCGATGACAAGGTCGGCGAGATCGCCAAGGCCGCCTCCGCCGCCGGGGTGCCGATCCGGATCGGCGTCAACGCCGGCTCGCTGGACAAGCGGCTGCTGGCCAAGCACGGCAAGGCCACCCCCGAGGCGCTGGTGGAGTCCGCGCTCTGGGAGTGCTCGCTGTTCGAGGAGCACGGCTTCAACGACATCAAGATCTCGGTCAAGCACCACGACCCGGTCGTCATGATCAACGCCTACCGGCTGCTTGCCGAGCGCTGCGAGTACCCGCTGCACCTGGGCGTGACCGAGGCCGGGCCCGCCTTCCAGGGCACGGTCAAGTCGGCGGTGGCGTTCGGCGCGCTGCTGGCCGAGGGCATCGGCGACACTATCCGGGTGTCGCTGTCCGCCCCGCCGGTCGAGGAGGTCAAGGTCGGCATCGCGATCCTGGAGTCGCTTGGCCTGCGCGAGCGCGGACTGGAGATCGTCTCCTGCCCGTCCTGCGGCCGCGCCCAGGTCGACGTCTACACCCTTGCCGACCAGGTGACCGCCGCCCTGGACGGGCTGGACGTGCCGCTGCGGGTGGCGGTCATGGGCTGCGTGGTGAACGGGCCGGGCGAGGCGCGGGAGGCCGACCTGGGCGTGGCATCCGGCAACGGCAAGGGCCAGATCTTCGTCCGCGGCGAGGTCATCAAGACGGTGCCCGAGTCGCAGATCGTGGAGACCCTCATCGAAGAGGCGATGAAGCTCGCGGCCGCACGTCAGCCGGTCGAAGAGCTAGCCCGGCCGCACAGCCGTCTGCCACGATGGCGGAATGACGAGAGCGCCGACGCGCGGCCTGGTCGGCCGCGGGCCGGTCGTTGCTGTCCCCGTTGTGGCAGTGCTGACCGCGCTCGGCCTGGCTACTCGCGGGCTGCGCTAGCACCTCTACGCTCCGGCGCAGCCAGTCCGCCGTCGGCGAGCTGAGCTGGCATCCGTGCCCGAACGCGGCCGGCGGAGCTTCGACAGCGGGCCGGCCTGAGTGCGCGAGCCTGCAAGTGCCGCTGAACTACGCCGATCCCGGCGGCCGGAAGATCACTCTTGCGCTGTCGGAGATCCCCGCGACCGCGCCGGCTGGCCAGCGGCAGGGCGTGCTGCTGGTCAATCCCGGCGGTCCGGGCGCCAGCGGCCGTCCATGGCGGCCAACGGCGGCCGGGCTCGCGCCGAACGTGGCAGCCGAGTACGACATCGTCGGGTTCGACACCCGCGGCGTCGGCGCGTCGGTCCCCGCGCTGAGCTGCGATCCGTCCTTCTTCAGCAAGCCCCGGCCGAATTACGTCCCGGCCAGCGCCGGCGGCCGAGCAGGTGCTGGTCGGACCGGGCCAAGGAGTATGCGGCGGACTGCGAGCGGAAGTTCGGCTGGCTGCTGCCGCACATGACCACCGACGACCTGGCCAGGGACATGGACTCGATCCGGGCCGCGCTCGGGCAGCGCCAGATCAGCTACTACGGCGTCTCCTACGGCACCTACCTCGGCCAGGTGTACGCGACGCTGTTCCCGCACCGGGTCCGCCGGATGGTGCTGGACAGCATGGTGGACCCGGTGGGTGCCTGGTACGCCGACAACATCGACCAGGACTACGCCTTCCAGGGCCGGATGAAGGCGTTCTTCGCGTGGATAGCCGCCAACCACGCGTCTTCCAGCTGGGCGCCACCGAGCCGCCGGTCAACGCGACCTTCAACGCCACGATGGCCCGGCTGGCCAGCCACCCGATCGCTCGGCCATCCGGGCCGCTGATCGGGCCGGATGAGCTGAGCGACACGTTCCTGGTCGGCGGCTACAGCAACTCCTGGTGGCCGTACCTGGCCGCCGCGCTGTCCGGCTACGTGCATGGCGGCCAGACCGCCGAGCCTGTCACGCTGTACACGGCAGATCGGCAAGCAGAACGAGAACGAGTTCGCCGTGTACACCGCGGTGGAGTGCGGCGACGTGGGCTGGCCGCGTAGCTGGGCGTACTGGAACTCCGACACCCGGAAGGTCTACGCGAAGGCGCCGTTCGAGACGTGGGGCAACGCGTGGTTCAACGCCGCCTGCGCGTTCTGGCCGGTGCGGGGCCCGGCGAAGCCGCTAGCGGATCGACGGCGCCGGGCTGCCGCCGATCCTGATGCTGCAGGGCACGCTCGACGCGGCCACGCCGTATCAGGGCGCGCTGGCCGCGCGCCGGCTGCTGCCAACGTCCCGGCTGGTGGTCGTCGAGGGCGGCGGGAACCACGGGCAGTCGCTGGCCGACCCGCCGAACAACTGCGTCAACGGCTACCTCAACCGCTACCTGGCCGACGGGTCGCTGCCCGGCCATGCCCGGCCTGGTCAACGCGACCTGCCCGGCCGTGCCGGCGCCTAAGGCCTAGCCGCTGCCAGAAGCCGTTACTCTGGAGGAGTGCTGCGCACCAAGCCATGGCGTTCGGCGTCGCTGCGGCTGCTGACTGATCACGATCGCGACGAGGTGCTGGCCCTCTGCGATCGCGACCCGGTCGCCAACGTCTTCGTCAGCGCGCGGATCCGGTCCGCCGGCCTCGATCCGTCCCGGCTGGGCGGCCAGGTCTGGGGTTACAGCGAAGGCGGCCAGCTCACCGCGCTGTGCTATTCGGGCGCGAACCTGGTGCCGGTCGAGGCAACCCCGGACGCGATCACCGCGTTCGCCGCCAGGGCGCGGATGCAGGGCCGCCGGTGCTCGTCGATCGTCGGCCCGGCCGAGGCGGTGAGCCAGCTGTGGTCCCTGCTCGCGCCGTCCTGGGGCAGGCCACGCGACGTCCGGCCGGTGCAGCCGGTGCTGGCCATGTCCGGGCCGTCGCCGATCGAGCCCGATCCGCTGGTGCGGATGGTCCGGCCGCGCGAGCTCGACGTGCTGCTGCCCTCGTGCATCGCGATGTTCACCGAGGAGGTCGGCGTCTCGCCCGATCGGCGCGGACGGCGGTGTGGCCTACCGCGCCCGGATGGCCGACCTGATCGGCGCCGGCCGGTCGTTCGCGCGGATCGAGGATGGGCAAGGTGCTCTTCAAGGCCGAGATCGGCGCCGTCACGCCGCACGCCTGCCAGGTGCAGGGCGTCTGGGTGCCGCCGGACGGCGAGCGGCCGCGGGCACGCCGTCCGGGGCATGGCGGCCGTCGTGCACGCCGCGCTGGAGCTGGCGCCGGTGGTGACGCTGTACGTGAACGACTTCAACGCGCCGGCCAGAGCGGCCTACCAGCGGGTCGGCTTCACGCAGGCCGGCACGTTCATGTCCGTGCTGTTCTGATGCTCCGGTGACGCCGGACGCGCTTACGCGGGTTTACCGTGGCTTGCAGCAATTACACCCTTAGGTTATAGAGTGCGAATTGCACCATTGTCCTGAGCGGGGACTGCCATTCTTTGACCTGGCTTGGACCAGGGGGGATTGTGACGGAGGCGCCCGGTTCGCCGAGCTCGCCTGGCAAGCCTGCTGGTTCACCCGGCAGGGAGGCTGGCTCCGCCGGCCTGCAGGCGGCGTCTGCGTACCTGCAGCAACTACTGCTGAAGCCAGGCGAGTACCGGCAGGCTTGGGAACAGCACGTCGTCCGGGCCCGGCCTGGTTCGATCAACCAGCTCGCGGTCGCCGAGGTGCTGGCGCGGTACCTCCAGTCCCAGGCGCCCGATGATGCCGCGCTCCGGCCGCTTCAGATCAAGGACACCGTGTCCCGTGCGCTGTCCGGGCGGATGCTCAGCCGGCCAGCGCTGGCCCTGTTCATCGCTGCCTTCAAGTTCAGCGACCACGAGGCTGACCGGCTGTGGCGGCTCTGGAGCGGGACCGGCATGATCAGCGTGCTAGCCGGCAGCCACGCCGTCCCGCCGCAGGCCGAGGAGCACGTCGTGAGGGTACTCGGCCCGCCCCGGCATCAGAGCCTGTCGCTGCATGATCACGTGTTCGTCGGTGCCGACGGCCGGCTGGAGCGCACTCGCACCATTCAGGTGATCGAGGCGATCGCCGCCAAGGTGGACCGCATCCCGTTCCTGTACGACACCAGCGCGCTGACGGTCGAGGTCAGCCGCGGCTGCAGCGGGTTGTCCGGCGAGCTCCAGCAACTCCGCCCGGACGTGTTCGTGACCGACATCCTGCTGGCCAGCACGCTTGACCTCGGCGACACGGCGACTCTGGAGTACTGGACGACCTATCGGCTGCCGGGCGACCTGACCGATCCGCGCGAGCGCGAGTACCGCCGCGGGGTGCTGCGGCACATGGAGAACTTCGACATGCGAGTGGAGTTCCACGCCGACCGGCTGCCCGCGCACGTGTGGTGGGCGACCTGGGACGGCGTAGAGGGCGAGATACTGCGCCAGCAGGAAGTCACGCTGGACAGCCAGCACGCCGCGCAGCGCTTCCTGCGCTCGGTCGACCGGGCCGTGGTCGGCTTCCACTGGGACTGGTAAGAAACCCAGCTGCCGACGCCCGGGCATCGGTGCTAGGATCCTGTGCCCTTGTGCCAGCCACCCTTGGTAACCGAGGAGATGAGCCATGCCATCGGCCAGTTCGGAGCGCCGCGCGGACGAAGTGCTCGCCGCCGAGCGCGAGCACCTGCGCCAGTCGCGCGAGTTCCTGGAGCTGATGCGCAAGGACGTGCTCTCGCTGCGGGCCATGGGCGGTGACCCGGTCTCGGAGGAGTACCTGAAGGCCGACCTGTACCGGCGGGCCGAGGCCCTGCGCGACCTGCCCGACACGCCGCTGTTCTTCGGCCGGCTCGACTACCAGCCGGGAGCACTCGGCACCGGCCGCCGCGGCGCCCGGGCCGGGCAGCGGCGACGTGACCTGGCGGCGGAGCACTTCCACGTCGGCCGGCGGCACGTGCACGACCAGCACGGGACGCCGGTGGTGATCGACTGGCGGGCGCCGGTGTCGCGGCCGTTCTACCGGGCCAGCCAGGCCGAGCCGATGGGACTGGACCGGCGCCGCCGGTTCGGCTTCTCCGGCGGCGAGCTGACCGCGTTCGAGGACGAGCGGTTCGGTCAGCCGAGCCGTGCCCGGCGCCGCCACCAGCCGGATCCTGATCGACGAGATCGAGCGGCCGCGGTCCGGGCCCGATGCGCGACATCGTGGCCACCATCCAGCCGGACCAGGACGACATCGTCCGGGCCGGCGTCGAGCAGACCGTCTGCGTGCAGGGCGCGCCCGGCACCGGGAAGACCGCGGTCGGCCTGCACCGGGTGGCCTACCTGCTGTACGCCTACGCCCAGCGGCTCAGCCGCGGCGGCGTGCTGGTCGTCGGGCCGAACAAGGCCTTCCTGGCCTACATCCGAGAACGTGCTGCCTGCGCTCGGCGAGCTGGACGTCGCCCAGCTGTCGGTGGCCGACCTGACCGCCGCGGTGCCGGTGCGCGGCACCGACTCCGAGCGGGCCGCCCGGGTCAAGGGCGACGCGCGGATGGCGGCAGGTGCTCAGCAACGCGCTGTGGGAGCAGCTCGCCGAGCCGGCCGAGGCGATCATGCTGGCGCGCGGATCGCGCCGCTGGCGGGTGCCCGCCTACGAGATCGCCGAGCTGGCCGCCGAGCTGCGGGCCAGGGGAGTGCGGTACGGGACCGGCCGCGACATGCTCGCGCACCGGATCGCGCACGTCATCCTGACCCGGATGGAGGCGGCGGGGGAGACCTGCGACGACCGGACCCACGAGGCCGTCCGGCGGACCAGGCCGGTGCAGGCCGCGGTCGGCTCAGATCTGGCCGAAGGCGGACCCGGTCCGGCTGGTGTTCCGGCTGCTGTCCGATCCGGACCTGCTGCACGCGCGGCCGACGGCGTGCTCGACGCCGCCGAGCAGGCCGCGATCGCGCTGGGCCGACCCGCCCCGCGGGCCCGGCTCGGCCCGCTGGAGCGCGGCCGACGCAGTGCTGATCGACGAGGCCGCCGACCTGATCGAGCGCACGCCGAGCCTGGCGCACATCGTCGTGGACGAGGCCCAGGACCTGTCGCCGATGCAGTGCCGGGCCATCGGCCGGCGCTGCGCCACCGGCTCGGCGACCGTGCTCGGCGACATCGCGCAGGGCACCACGCCCTGGGCGACACAGCAGCTGGCCGCAGATGCTCGGCCATCTCGGCAAGCCGGACGCCGAGCTGCGCGTGCTCGACACCGGTTACCGGGTGCCGCGGCAGATACTCGACTTCGCCAGCAAGCTGCTCGAGCCAGATCGCGCCGGGCCTGGGCCGGCCTCGCTCGGTGCGGCAGGACCCTGGCGCGCTGCAGGTCCGCCAGCTCGGCCCCGGCCGCGCTTGGCGCAGGCGCTGGCCGCCGCCTGCGCGCGACGCGCTCGGCCGGCCCGGCTCGGCCGCCGTGATCGCCGCCGACGATCAGATCCCGGCGCTGGCCGCCGCGCTGCGCGGCCGCCGCCATGCCGCACGCCGTCCTGGAGGGCGCGGCCACCGGCGAGCTGATCACGCTGGTCCCGGTCACGCTGGCCAAGGGCCTGGAGTTCGACCAGGTCATCGTCTACGAGCCAGCGCAGATCGCGAGCGCCGAGGCGCGCGGCCTGCACCGGCTGTACGTCGCCCTGACCCGCGCGGTGTCCCGGCTGACCGTCCTGCACGCCGAGCCGCTGCCGGCAGCCCTGGCTGGCTGGCCGCGTGACGGCTGCGCCTACATGTCCTTCAGCACCGCGGTCATCAGGGCCGCCGAGTCGTCGAAGGACAGCGCCGTTGCCCGCAGGTGGTTGAAGAACACGTTGTACCGGTCGACCTCGTCGACGTTCTCCACCCACAGCGCGCTGGTCAGGTCCTCCAGGTAGACCACGTCGGGATCGACGCTCCTCGCCGAACGACCAGGATGACGAACGGCCGGCCCATGCGCCGGGTGCGCGCCGCCGCCGAACGGGATGACCTGGAGCGAGACGTTCCGCAGGCCGCTGAGCTCGCGCAGGTACTCCAGCTGGACCCGCATCACCTCGGCGCCGCCGACCTGGCGGCGCAGCGCGGCCTCGTCCAGCACCGCCCACACCTTCGGCGGGCTCGTCCTGGTCAGCCGCTGCCGCTCCATCCGCAGCGCGACCTGGCGCTCGATGTCGTCCCGCGGGCTGTTGAC
Source organism: uncultured Actinomycetota bacterium (assembly GCA_963834665.1). Taxonomy (GTDB): domain Bacteria; phylum Actinomycetota; class Actinomycetes; order Streptosporangiales; family Streptosporangiaceae; genus JAJYUU01. The sequence goes on along the minus strand of CAWICK010000010.1, from coordinate 1,029,585 downwards.
CATTCCGGCGCTGATCACGGCGCGCGCGTAGTCCTCGGTCTGCAGCAGGCCGGGAATCAGGTTGACCTCGTAGATCCTGATCTCCGAGGCCGCGCTCTCCAGCCCCAGGTAGGTGGCGAAGTGCGGCTGGACGCTGTCGCCGTAGGCGTGCCACCAGCCCTTCTGCCGGGACTCGCGGGCCAGCTGCACCAGGCTGTCGCGCTGGTCTTCCGGCACGCCGTAGATCTCGAGCATGTCGCGCACGTCTCGGGGCGAGACCGAGACCCGGCCGGTCTCGACCCGGCTGATCTTGGACGCCGAGCACTCCAGCTGCTCGGCTACCTCCTCGCAGGTCAGCTTCGCTGCCTCGCGAAGCCGCCGGAGTTCGAGCGCGAGCCGGCGTCGCCGGACGGTCGGGCTCTGCGCGCTTGCCACTCGTCACCTCCCTCAGTGGCGGCATTAACTCGTTTTTACCTGGACGGTGCACCTCAGTGTGGCCGGGTTGTCCGGCTCCGTCCAGTGCCGGGCACCTCAGTGCGCAGCACGTTCTGCGTAAATCGCGTGCGAATTTCGCCATGCATGTTGCATTCGACGGTCACGGACGGGCATTCTTAGAGCTGTCTCATTACTCTATGCTGTTCGCAGCTACCAGGGGTGACAGAATGACGATCGAGACGCCGCAGGCGGCGCAGCGGTCCGCCGCGTTGCCGACAGCCTGGCAGGCCAACCTGGCCCGGCTCGAGGGGCTCGCCGCGATGCTTGGCCGATCATGGCCTGCGGACGCGGCTGATGACGCCGCCGGGCCGGGTGCCCAGCCTGCACGTGGTGAACCCGGCGGCGTCCGCGCTGGCCGAAGACGTCTACGCGGGCCGCGGCCAGGACGGGCTGTGGTGGTTCTGGTGGTCCTGGGCCGAGCGGATCGCGGCGAGCGAGGACCTGGAAGGCGCGGCCACGATGATCGAGCGCGTGCCCTCAGCCTGCCCGCGACTAAGGCGTGGGCGGGAGCACCTGCAGGCGCCGTAAGCGGGCTCGGGGCTGGCTAGGGCTGGGGCCGTCCACCGCTGCGAGCGCCTGCGCCGACTAGCCAGGGCTGCCAGCCGGCAGGCCGGGGAACGCCTCCGTCGAGCCGCGCCAGGCCGCCGCGCGCAGCGCGGCCGCGCGGACCTGCTGGGCGCCGAAGCTGCGCAGAGCCGTCGCTGAGCGGCGACCAGGCCCAGGTACGCCTGGTCACCCGGTCCTCCAGCGTGGTCGGCCAGCGCCCTGGCCTGCCGCGGCCGACTGACCGGCGCGGGCAGCTGGTAAGCCACGGCCGCGGGCGCAGGCTGCCCGCCGCGCGCGCTGATCATCGCGGTCAGCTGGTCCCTGGCCTCGCATGTGCGCGACCCAGTCGGCGGTGGCCGCGCCTCTGGGCCGAGCCCGGCGGCAGGTGCGCGCCGACGACGCCGTAGCCGTAACTCGCGGCCTGCTCGGCGGCCAGCGCGGCCTGCAGCGCGGCGATGACCGGCCGCGCGGCGTGCTGCCCGCCGCGCTGACGCCGGTCCGGATGCGTCGGCTCATCGGCCGCGCCTCAGCCGCCCGGCAGCGTAGCGGAACGTGGGTCGCCTCGGACGCCGCGATGCTCGCGAACAGCTGGGCCAGCGACGGCGGCACCCCGGGCAGCTGGCCGATCAGCCGGTCCGACGCGGCCTGCTCGGCCTGCTCGAGCTGCGCTCGGCACGATCGCACCGTCCGCCGGCCGCGGCGACCGGCCGGGGTCGGGCGGAGCGGCCGCCGAGCCTGGCTCGCCGCGCGGCTCGACGAGCCGCGACCTGAGCTGGGCCAGGTGGTGCGGCGTGCTCGGCGCAGCACGGCGCGTCAGCGACGGCACGCCGATGTCCGCGGCCCGGCCGCCGGAGCTGCTGGAGCTCGCCGGCCGGCGTAGGCTGGCTCACCAGCTGCTCCTCGGCCGAGATCGCGGCGCGCAGCGTGCCGGACGTCGGCTGCGCGGGCGGCGGCGGCGCTGCCCAGGGCCTGACGCCCTTACAGGCGGTGAGCAGCAGCGGCAGCGCGGCCGCAGCGGCCGACGCGGCCAGCAGCGTCGCGCCGGCGACGGCCAGTCGGCCAGCCGGACGTGCGCGCCGGTCGTCCGTCGCTACGACTGCACGTCCTGCCAGCACGGACCGCGCCTCCGGCACATCCGCCTGCCGCTGCAGCCTCCAGCATGACACGGGCTCAGCATGTCACGCCTGGCCGGGCCCCGAACCGACGGGCCGCGTCCCGGATAGGCTAGACCACGGCTAGCGCTAGATGGCACAGCGCGGACAACAGCACAGGTCGCGGGCGAGGAGGTCGTCATGCACGGTAGCTCCCGTCACGGTTCGCATTCCCGGCCAAGGCGCAGGGCTAGTCCGGCCGGGCAGCGGCGGCCGCGGGCCTGCAGGCCAGGCCGGCCCGGCCGACTGTGGACGCGGACCCGGTGGCCGCCTGCTTGAGCCGGTGGTGCACGCGATGGACATGGACCTGGAGGGCATCCGGGTCACCGCGGCCGGGCCGCCGCCGGGTACTGCGCGTCGTCGTCGACGCCGACGGCGGCGTCAGCCTGGACGACATCGCGCTGGCCAGCCGCGAGCTGTCTGCCAGGCTCGACGCCGCGACCGAGATGGGCGAGCAGCCGTACACCCTTGAGGTGTCCTCGCCTGGCGTCGACCGGCCGCTGACCCAGCCGCGGCACTGGCGGCGCGCGATCGGGCGCCTGGTCGTGGCGCCGCTGCAGCGCCGCGGAATCAGAACGGGAACGGGGCCGCCACCGCCGAGGGCCGGATCGTCGGCTCGAGCGACTCGGCGTGACCCTGGAGCGCGACGGCGTGAGCCGCGATGTACGGCTACGCCGAGCTCGGCCCGGGCCGGGTCCAGGTCGAGTTCGGTCACTTCGACGCCGGGCGACGACGAGGCGACGACGAGGCCGGGCGAGGAGGATTAGGTGGACATTGACCTGAGCGTCCTGCGGAGCCTGGAGGCGGAGAAGGACATCTCGCTCGACCTGGCGATCAAGGCCATCGAGGACGCGCTGCTCGTCGCGTATCACAAGAGCGACGGCGCGGCCGCGGTCGCGCGGGTCGAGGTGAACCGCAGCAGCGGCCACGTCACCGTGTGGGCGCGGGAAGCCGGTGCGGACGGCGAGCCGGGCCGGGAATACGACGACACGCCGGAGGGCTTCGGCCGGATCGCGGCCACCACGGCACGGCAGGTCATCCTGCAGCGGCTGCGGGACGCCGAGGACGAGCTGACCTTCGGTGAGTACGCCGGCCGCGAGGGCGACGTCGTGGCCGGGGTGATCCAGCAGGGCAGGGACCCGCGCGCGGTGCTGGTCGACCTGGGCAAGCTGGAGGCGATCCTGCCGCCGACCGAGCAGGTGCCCGGCGAGCGGTACGTGCACGGCGAGCGGCTGCGCTGCTACGTGCTGCACGTGCGCAAGGGCTACCGCGGCCCGTCGGTGACGCTCTCGCGGACGCACCCGAACCTGGTCAAGAAGCTGTTCGCGATGGAGGTGCCGGAGATCGCCTCCGGCGCGGTGGAGATCGCCGCGATCGCCCGCGAGGCCGGCCACCGCAGCAAGATCGCGGTGATCTCGCACCAGCCGGGCGTCAACGCCAAGGGCGCGTGCATCGGCCCGATGGGCAGCCGGGTCCGCAACGTCATGACCGAGCTGCACGGGGAGAAGATCGACATTGTCGACTACTCGCCTGATCCGGCCGAGTTCGTCGCGCATGCGCTCTCGCCGGCCCGGGTGTCGAAGGTCAACGTGATCGACCTGCAGGCGCGGGTGGCCCAGGTCATCGTGCCCGACTACCAGCTCTCGCTGGCGATCGGCAAGGAAGGGCAGAATGCCCGGCTTGCCGCCCGGCTGACCGGCTGGCGGATCGACATCCGGCCGGACACCGCGGAAGGCCGTGCACAGCCAGAAGACCAGGCCGCGCCGGATGAGCAGCCGGCCCTGTAAGCTGGAACAGGCCGCAGTCGATCCGCACCTGCATCGGGTGCGGGGAGCGCGCGGCCAAGACCGACTTGATCCGCCTGGTGGCGGCAGGGGACGAGATCGTTCCCGATGCCGCCGCGCGGCTGCCTGGCCGGGGTGCGTACCTGCACCCGCGCCTGGCATGCTTGGAACGAGCCCAGCGCCGCAAGGCATTCGCGCGGGCCCTTCGCCTGCCGGCGACGTTGCCGGCCGGAAGGTCGCGGAATACCTGACGCCAGGTTCGTCCAACCCAATGTCCGGCCAGTGACCAGCATGTACGTAGTTGGCTAGGATGCGGGAGTTGCGGTGCCGACAGCCGGAGGCACCGGGAGGAAGAAGGCTGAGATTGCAATGAGCGCCCGATGAGCATGCGGCGATGAACAGCACAAGCTGACGCCGGACGGAGGAGCACGCGCTGCCCCGGCCGGCTGGCAGGCCCGGTATTTCCGGGCCGAGTAGAGGGAGCGCAGTGGCGAAGGTCCGGGTATACGAACTCGCGAAAGAGTTCGGCGTAGAGAGCAAGGCCGTGATGGCCAAGCTCCAGGAGATGGGTGAGTTCGTTCGGTCCGCGTCCTCGACGATCGAGGCGCCGGTAGTCCGCCGGCTCAAGGAAGCATTCGCAGGCCAGGCCAAACCGGACGGCGCGGCGCCGAAGGCTGCTGGCGCAGGCCGGCGGGCGGCTAACGGCCGCGTTGCGGCAGAGGTCGGTGCGGCTGAGGTCGCGGCGTCAGGTGGCGCAGGTGCCGGTGGCGCAGCGACGGCCGAGGCAGCGCCCGGTGCCGGCGCGGGAGCAACAGGTCCGGCAGCAGCCAGCCCGGTTATCCCGGAGCCGCCCGCCACCGTCGTGCCGCCAGCCGAGCCGGCCCGGCGCGCGCTGGCCCGGCGATCACGGTGCCGTTCCCGCAGGACCAGAGCGTCGGCCCGCAGGTTCCGCCTGCCGAGACCGATGCCGACCGGCCAGCGGCCAGACGGCGAGTCCGGCGGCCGCGCGACGACGCCCCGGCCCGCAGCGGCAGGCCCGCGGCCAGCCGCGCCGGGCCAGCGGCACGCGCCGCGGCCAGGACCGCGTCCCGGCAACAACCCGTTCAGCTCGACTGCCACCGGCATGGGCGCGACCCCGCGCCCGGCTGCCGCACCGGCCGGCCAGGCAGGCCCCGGCGCGGCGGTTCCCGGCACGGCTGCGCCGGGCGGCCCGCGGCCGGCGGCCCGCGCCCCGTTGGCCGGCCCGGCCCTGGTGACGTGGCGCGGCCCGGCGGCCCGCGCCCGGGTGGCCCGCGGCCGAGCCCCAGCAGCATGCCGCCGCGCCCGGTCGGCGGCCGCGGCTTCGGCCAGGCCGGTTCCGGCGGTCCCGGCGGCCCGCGCGGCGGTGGCTACGGCGGCTCGGCTGGTCCGGGCGCAGGCCCGCGGCCCGGCGGCGGTCGCGGCGGCCCCGGCGGCGGCCCTGGCGGCCCGCGCGGCGGCGGCGGTCCCGGCGCGCGGTGGTGGCGCCAGGCCGGGCATGGCCCCGGCCCGGCCGGGTCCGGGCGGCCGCGGCCGCAGCGGCACGGCGGGCGCGTTCGGCCGGCCAGGCGGCACGGCCGTCGCGCGGCCGGAAGTCGAAGAAGCAGCGCCGCCAGGAGTTCGACAACATGCAGGCGCCGGCGATCGGCGGCGTGTCGATCCCGCGCGGCAACGGCCAGGTCATCCGGCTGTCCCGGGGCGCCTCGCTGAGCGACTTCGCGGACAAGATCGGCGTCAACCCGGCGTCGCTGGTGCAGGTGCTGTTCCACCTCGGCGAGATGGTCACCGCCACCCAGTCGGTGAACGACGAGACGCTGCAGCTGCTCGGCGCCGAGCTGAGCTACAACGTCCAGGTGGTCTCCCCGGAGGAAGAGGACCGGGAGCTGCTCGAGTCGTTCGACATCGAGTTCGGCGAGGACGAGGGCGAGGACACGGACCTGGTGGCGCGGCCGCCGGTGGTCACCGTCATGGGTCACGTCGACCACGGCAAGACCAAGCTGCTGGACGCGATCAGGCACACCAACCTGGTCGCGCACGAGGCTGGCGGCATCACCCAGCACATCGGCGCCTACCAGGTCGACACGGTCGTTGACGGCCAGGAGCGCAAGATCACCTTCATCGACACCCCGGGTCACGAGGCGTTCACCGCCATGCGGGCCCGCGGTGCCGAGACCACCGACCTGGTCATCCTGGTCGTGGCCGCCGACGACGGCGTGAAGCCGCAGACCACCGAGGCGCTGAACCACGCGCAGGCGGCCGGCGTGCCGATCGTCGTCGCGGTCAACAAGGTCGACAAGGAAGGCGCCGACCCGCAGCGGGTCCGGGCCCAGCTGACCGAGTACGGCCTGGTGGCCGAGGAGTTCGGCGGCCAATCGCTGTTCGTCGACGTGTCGGCCCGCAACGGCACCGGCATCGACGCGCTGCTCGAGGCAGTCGTCCTGACCGCGGACGCCGAGCTCGACCTGCGGGCCAACCCGCAGCAGCAGGCCCAGGGCGTGGCCATCGAGGCGCACCTGGACAAGGGCCGCGGCCCGGTGGCGACCGTGCTGGTGCAGCGCGGCACGCTGCACGTCGGCGACTCGATCGTCTGCGGCGAGGCCTTCGGCCGGGTCCGGGCCATGCTGGACGAGAACGGCGATCAGGTGCCCGAGGCACCGCCGTCCCGCCCGGTGCAGGTGCTCGGCCTGACCGCGGTGCCCGGCGCGGGCGACAGCTTCCTGGTCGTCGACGACGACCGGGTGGCCAGGCAGATCGCCGAGCGGCGCGAGGCCAGGGAGCGCAGCGCGATGTTCGCCCAGCGGCGGCCGCGGGTCACGCTGGAGGACCTGGAGTCCGCGCTCAAGTCCGGCGAGCGGGAAGAGCTGCTGCTCATCATCAAGGGCGACGTGTCCGGCTCGGTGGAAGCGCTGGAAGACGCGCTGCTGCAGCTCGACGTCGGCGAGGAAGTGCAGCTGCGGGTCATCGGCCGCGGCGTCGGCGCGATCACCCAGGACGACGTGAACCTGGCCATCGCCTCCGAAGCCGTGATCATCGGCTTCAACGTCCGGCCCGCTGGCCGGGCCGGCGAGCTGGCCCAGCGCGAGGGCGTGGACATCCGCTACTACTCGGTCATCTACCAGGCGATCGAGGAAGTCGAGGCCGCGCTCAAGGGCATGCTCAAGCCGATCTTCGAGGAGGCCCAGCTCGGCACCGCCGAGGTCCGCGAGGTCTTCCGGGTGCCGCGGATCGGCAACGTGGCGGGCTGCATCGTCCGGTCCGGCACGATCACGCGCAACAGCAAGGCCAGGCTGGTCCGGGACGGCGTGGTGGTCTCCGACAACCTCACCGTCGAGTCGCTGCGCCGGTTCAAGGACGACGCGACCGAGGTCAGGGAGGGCTTCGAGTGCGGCATCGGCGTCGGCTACAGCGACATCAAGGTCGGCGACGTGATCGAGACGTTCGAGCTGCGGGAGAAGCCGCGGACCTGACGGTCTTGGCCAGCACGGGTCGTTGCCAGCCCAGGTCGTTGCCAGCCAGCAGAGACCAGTCCAGGAGATAGCAGCCGTGTACGTGGGTGCCCTGACCCTGGACGTGCTGCTCGGCGACGTCCGGTCGCTGAAGCAGAAGCGTTCAGTGGTCAGGCCGCTGATCGCCGAGGTGCACCGCCGGTTCCCCGGCGTCGCCGTCGGCGAGACCGGCCACCTGGACCTGCACCGCCGGGCCGAGATCGGCATCGCCGTGGTCAGCTCGACCGCGGCGAATGCCATGCGGTGCTGGACGCATGCGAGCGGTTCGTCGCGGCGCGGCCCGAGATCGAGCTGCTGGCCGCGCGGCAGCGGCTGGTCACCGAGGAGGGGGAGTGACGGCATGACGATGCCACGCGAACCAGGCCAGGGCGCGCAAGCTCGGCGACCGGATCGCCGCAGATCGTGGCCGAGATGCTGGAGCGACGGGTCAAGGACCCGCGGCTCGGTTTCGTCACGGTGACCGAGGCCAGGGTGACCGGCGACCTGCGCGAGGCGACCGTCTTCTACACGGTGTACGGCTCCGACGACGAGGTGGCGGGCACCGCCGCCGCGCTGGCCAGCGCGACCGGCCTGATCAGGTCCGAGGTCGGCAAGCAGACCGGGCTCAAGCACACTCCGTCGATCAGCTTCAGCCGGGACACCGTGCCCGACACCGCCCGGACGATCGAGGACCTGGTGGCCAGGGCCAGGGCCGCCGACGCGGCGGTGGCCGCCGTCCGCGCCGACGCGGTCCCGGCGGGTGACCCCGACCCGTACCGGGCGCCGGCGCCTGACGACTGAGCTGACGACGACGCTCGATGACGACGAGTCCGTGACACCGGACTGGGCCCGCGCCGTCAAGATCCTGGACGGCGCCGGCCAGGTATGCCTGGCCTGCCATGTCCGGCCGGACGCCGACGCGCTCGGCTCGATGCTCGCGTTCGCTCAGGCGGTTCAGCTCCCGGCCGGGCCGCGAGCACGGCGGTCATCGCGTCGTTTGGCGACGACCCGTTCGAGGTGCCGGCCATCCTGCGCTTCCTGCCGGGCACTGAGCTGCTGACCCGCCCGGCCGGCTTCCCGGCGCGGCCCGAGGTGATGGTGTCCTTCGACGCCGCCAGCATCGACCGGCTCGGCGTGCTGGCCGGACCCGCCGCCGCGGCGGGCGAGCTGATCGTGCTCGATCACCACGCGTCCAACACCGGGTTCGGCACCGTCAACCTGGTCGACCCCGGCGCAGCCGCGACCGCCGTGCTGACCACCGAGCTCATCGACCGCCTTGGCATGCCGCTGACCCGCGACATCGCGCTCGGCCTGTACGCGGGCCTGGTCACCGACACCGGCTCGTTCAAGTTCGCGGCCACCACGCCGCAGGTACACGAGCTAGCCGCCCGGCTGCTGCGCGACCGGCATCGAGCCGGGATCGGTCTCCCGCGAGCTCTACGACCGCGCCCCTTTCAGCTACCTGGGCATGCTGGCGGCCGCTCTCGACCGTGCCACGCTCGAGCCCGAATCCGTGCGCGGCCTCGGCCTGGTCTGGACCACTGTCACCAGAGCAGACCGCGATCACGCAGGCGGCCTATCCGCTCGACGCCGCCGAATCCGTCATCGACGTCGTCCGCCGCACCGACGAGGCTGAGGTAGCCGTCGTGCTGAAGGAAGACGACGACGGCACCTGGCAAGTCTCAGCCCGCTCCAAATCCGTTGTCGACGTGGGCGCCGCCTGCACAGCGCTAGGCGGAGGTGGCCACGCCCGCGCGGCCGGGTTCGCCTTTCCCGGCAGCGCGGGTGCGGCCATCGCCGCCTTGCGGAGCCCGCTCTGGACCACGTATGACTGCACCAAGCGGGCTGGTCATCGTCGACAAGCCGGCGGGCTGGACCTCGCATGACGTCGTCGCCCGGATCCGCAAGCTCGCCGGGACCAGGCGAGTCGGCCATGCCGGCACGCTGGACCCGATGGCGACCGGCGTGCTCGTCGTCGGCGTGGAGAAGGCCACCAGGCTGCTTGGCTACCTCGCGCTGACCCAGAAGGAGTACACCGGCACGATCCGGCTCGGCCAGACGACCGATACCGACGATGCCGACGGCGCCATAGTGGGCCACGTTCCCGTCATGAATATCAGCGAGTCCGGCCTGAAGTCAGCGATGGCCGCGCTGACCGGAGAGATCAGTCAGGTGCCGCCCGGCATCAGCGCGATCAAAGTCGGCGGCAAGCGGTCCTACCGGCTGACCCGCGATGGCGCGGCGCCCGAGCTTGCGCCGAGGACGGTCACGGTGAGCATGTTCGCGCGTCGAGCAGATCCGGCGCGCCGGGGACCTGCTGGACGTGGACGTGCGGGTGACGTGCTCCAGCGGGACTTATATCCGGGCGCTGGCCCGGGACCTGGGCGCGGCGCTTGGCGTTGGCGGGCACCTGACCGCGTTGCGGCGCACCCGGGTAGGCCCGTACCTCATCAGCCAGGCGCGCACCCTGGACGAGCTGGCGCAGCGGTTCGAGGCCATCCCGCTGGCGGTCGCCGCCGCGGCGGCGTTCGCGCGCCGGGACCTGACCGCGGCGGAGGCGCGGGCGCTCGGGCACGGCGCCCGGCTGGAGCCGACGGGAACTGGTGACGCGCCCGTCGCCGCGTTCGGGCCCGAAGGCGCGCTGGTCGCGCTGCTGACCGACGACGGCGGCCGGGCGCGCTCGCTTGCCGTGTTCGCCACTGGCGCGGATGCCGACCAGTCGGCCGGGTCCTGACGTGTCATCGGGTCGGGCGGCGTGGCAGGCTTGGGGAACCGCCCTATGACCAACCGCGACCGCCAGGGGGATCCCGACATGCAGCGGTGGCACGGCCTTGATGACGTGCCAGCCCAGTGGGGCAGGTCCGTCCTTACCATCGGCGAGTTCGACGGTGTCCATCGCGGCCATCAGCGGATCGTGGCACGCGCCGTCGAAGTCGCCGGCGAGCTCGGGCTGCCGGTCGTGGTCATCACCTTCGATCCGCACCCGGACGAGGTAATCAGGCCCGGCTCGCATCCGCCGCTGCTGTGCACCGCCCGGCGGCGATCCGAGTTGCTGGCGGGTCTCGGCGTCGCCGCGGTGTGCGTGCTGCCGTTCACGCTGGAGTTCTCCCGCCTCAGGCCGGATGAGTTCGTCCGGGCCGTGCTGGTGGATCGGCTGCACGCGGCGGCCGTCGTGGTGGGGGAGAACTTCCGGTTCGGCCACAAGGCAGCGGGCGACGTTTCGCTACTGGCCGAGCTAGGCGAGAAGTATGAATTTTCCGCGGAGGGCGTGCCGCTGCTGACCGAGAACGGCGTCACGATCTCGTCCACCGGCATCCGCGCCATGCTGGCCGCGGGCGACGTACGCGGTGCCGCCCATGATCTTGGCCGGCCGCACCGGGTCGAGGGCGTCGTGGTCCGCGGTCACCAGCGCGGCCGGGCGCTCGGCTTCCCGACAGCGAACCTGGAGACGCCGCCGCATACCGCCATCCCGGCCGACGGAGTGTATGCGGGCTGGCTGGCCAGCCTGGACTCCGACGGAAGTGAGCTCGAGCGGTGGCCGGCCGCGATCTCCATCGGCACCAACCCGACGTTCGACGGGCGGGAGCGCATCGTCGAGGCTTACGCGCTGGACCGCGACGATCTCGACCTGTACGGGGCGCATGTGGCAGTGGACTTCACCGACCGGCTCAGGGAGACGCTGAAGTTCGGCTCGGTCGACGATCTGGTCGCGCAGATGCGGCGCGACGTTGACGAGGCCCGGCGCCTGCTATCTGGATGACCTACCGGGCGAACGTGATGATCGCCGCGCCCGGTCATGTGCAATACACGCCGGGGATCCGTGCGGACGTCGCTTTCTGTAACACTCGGAGAAGAGAACGGCGGCTGCAACGGGTCGCGGGCGTGGCGTCGGGGGGCGCGGCCACCGGAGTTGCTTGCACCAGCGCGAGCTACAGGGGGGAAAAATGGCACACCAGAATGAAGAGCTGCTACGGCGCGGCTACGCCGCGTTCGGAACCGGCGACCTGGAGACTGTGTTCTCCGTGTTCGCCGACGACATCATCTGGCATGTCGGCGGGGAGAATCAGCTGGCTGGCGACTACAGCGGCCACGAGGCGGTCATGGGATTCTTCGGCCGGCTGATCGAGATTACCGGCGGGACGTTCCGGCTCGATATCCACGACGTGCTGGCCAACGACACGCATGGCACCGTGCTAGTAACCGCGCACGGCGAGCATGACGGCCGGACGCTGGCCATGCGACAGGTCAACATCTGGCATCTGGCCAACGGCAAGGCAACCGAATTCTGGGCATTTGCCGAGGACTCTGCCGAGCTTGACCGGTTCTTCGGCTGACGCCAGGCAGGCTGCACCGCGAGCGCCGAATTGCCCGATATGGGTCGGCGCACGTGCCAGACTTGGCCGCACTGGCTTTCGGGCCGCGGTGCCAGATCAGCCGGCCGGGCGTGCTACCTTTGGGTAGCGGCCGGGGTGTCCGGCCCGGTTAGCTGCGCCCTCAGGCGGCTGACCACCCAAACACTGCCCGTCCTGGAGCGGTGTTTACCAGATGCCCGGCAAGGCCCGAAAGTCCGGCTAGGGCATCCTTAAGGCGAAGACAAGTAAGAGGGAGCAACGTGCCGCTCAACACCACGGTGAAGAACGAGATCATCGCCGGGCACGCGACTAATGAGGGTGACACCGGTTCGCCGGAAGTCCAGGTCGCGCTGCTGACTCGGCGGATTGCTGATCTGACCGAGCACCTGAAAGTGCACAAGCACGATCACCACAGCCGCCGCGGGCTGCTGCTGCTCGTTGGCCGCCGCAGGCGGCTGCTGCAGTACCTGTCCCGCACCGACATCAACAGGTACCGTGCGCTGATCGAGAAGCTCGGCCTGCGCCGGTAGCGACTCTGGCGGCGCGGCGCAACGCCGCGCTTCCGCACAACTAGATAACGTAGACATAACGTCCCGCGGCTCCGGCCAGGAGCGCTGACAGCGCCCGACGGGCCGGTCCTCGGTAGTGGTTCTCGGGTCATGGCGGTCGCCGCAAAGCGGCCGGCCAGGGCCGAGGGCTTCGATCGAAGACCGGCCGGCAGCCGAACCCGGCATGACGGCAGGCATCTGCAGGCTGGGCCCTACAGGCCCGGTCAGCCTTGCGGCCTGCTCGGCTAGCCGGTCATGGCGCTCCGAATGTGCGGCGGACAGGCGCGGGACCTCAGTCAAGGAGGTCACCCGTGGAGGGTGTCTATACCGCCGAGGTCACGATTGACAACGGCACTTTCGGCGTACGCAAGCTCCGGTTCGAGACCGGCAGGCTTGCCAAGCTAGCTGGCGGCTCCGCCGTCGTCTACCTAGACGACGAGACCATGGTGCTGTCCACTACCACAGCGTCCAAGGCCCCGCGTGAGGGCTACGACTTCTTTCCGCTCACCGTCGATGTCGAGGAGCGGATGTATGCGGCCGGCCGGATCCCCGGCTCGTTCTTCCGGCGCGAAGGCCGCCCGTCCGAGGACGCGATCCTGACCTGCCGGCTGATCGACCGGCCGCTGCGCCCGTCCTTCGTCAAGGGCCTGCGCAACGAGGTTCAGGTCGTCGAGACCATCATGGCGCTGCACCCCGAGCACCTGTACGACGTCGTGGCGATCAATGCGGCATCGATGTCCACCCAGCTGGCCGGGCTGCCATTCTCGGGCCCGATCGGCGGCGTTCGCGTCGCGCTGATCAGGGGCCAGTGGGTAGCCTTCCCGACGCACACCGAGCTTGCGGATGCCACCTTCGACATGGTGGTGGCCGGGCGCCTGCTCGAGGACGGCGACGTCGCGATCATGATGGTCGAGGCCGAGTCCACGCCGAGCACGCTGCGCCTGATCGCCGACTCGGGCAGCGGCGCCGTAGCGCCAACCGAGGAGACGGTCGCCCAGGGGCTTGAGGCGGCCAAGCCGTTCATCCGGGCCCTGTGCGAGGGCCAGATGGAGGTGGCCAGGAACGCGGCTAAGGAGACTGCCGAGTTCCCGACCTTCGCCGACTACGGTCCGGACGTGTTCGCCGCCGTGGAGGCCGAGGTCGGCGCCGACCTGGCCCAGGCGCTCACCATCGCGGGCAAGAATGAGCGTGGCACCGAGACCGACCGGATCAAGGCACTGGCAAACGAGAAACTCGCCGCCCAGTTCGAAGGCCGGGAGAAGGAGATCAGCGAGGCGTTCAGGGCGCTGAACAAGAAGCTAGTACGGCAGCGGATCATCCGCGACGGCTTGCGCATCGACGGCCGCGGGCTGGCCGACATCCGGCAGCTGTCCGCGGAAGCCGGGGTTGTCCCGCGAGTGCACGGCTCCGCGTTGTTCGAGCGCGGCGAGACGCAGGTGCTAGGCGTGACGACGCTGAACATGCTCCGGATGGAGCAGATGATCGACACGCTGAACCCGGAGCGGACCAAGCGCTACATGCACAACTACAACATGCCGCCGTACTCGACCGGCGAGACCGGCCGGGTGGGCTCTCCCAAGCGGCGCGAGATCGGTCACGGCGCGCTGGCCGAGCGGGCGCTGGTACCTGTGCTGCCGACCCGCGAGGAGTTCCCGTACGCGATACGCCAGGTATCGGAGGCGATCGGCTCGAACGGCTCCACTTCGATGGGCTCGGTGTGCGCTTCCACGATGGCGCTGCTGGACGCCGGCGTGCCGCTGAAGGACATGGTGGCCGGCATCGCGATGGGCCTGATCCATGAGGGCGGCGAGTACGTCACGCTGACCGATATCCTCGGTGCCGAGGACGCCTTCGGCGACATGGACTTCAAGGTCGCAGGCACCAAGGACATCATCACCGCGCTGCAGCTGGACACCAAGCTTGGCGGAATCCCGGCGAACGTGCTCGGCGCGGCACTCAAGCAAGCGCGCGGCGCGCGGCTGACCATCCTCGACGTGATGCGCGAGGCTATCGACGCGCCAGGCGAGATGAGCGAGTTCGCACCACGGATTATCACGATCAAGGTTCCGGTCGACAAGATCGGCGAGGTCATCGGCCCCAAGGGCAAGATGATCAACTCGATCCAGGAGGAGACCGGCGCCGACATCACCATCGAGGACGATGGCACGATCTACATCGGCGCTACCGACGGCGCGTCCGCCGAGGCGGCCCGCGTCACCATCAACGCGATCGCCAACCCGCACATCCCGGAAGTGGGCGAGCGGTTCCTCGGCACCGTGGTGAAGACGACCACATTCGGCGCCTTCATCTCGCTGCTGCCGGGCCGGGATGGCCTGCTGCACATCACTCAGATCCGCAAGCTGCATGGCGGCGCCCGGATCGAGAACGTCGATGACGTGGTGAAGGTGGGCGACAAGATCCAGGTCGAGATCCGCGAGGTTGACGACCGCGGCAAGCTGTCGCTGGTGCCGGTCGAGGTCGTGGAGCGGGAAGCCGCTGGCGAGGACCTCGGTGGCAGCGACGAGCCACGCTCGCGTGACCGCGACGACCGTGGCGGCGACCGGCGGGACCGGGGTGACCGGGACCGGGGTGGCGACCACCACCGCAGCAGGCAGCGCAGCCGGGGCGGCTACGCCGGGTCCGGCGGGTCCGGCGGGTCCGGCTCGGCTAACTCCTGACGGCGGGCACGAACTCATGACAGCTGGTACGCAGCGGCCGGTCGGCAGCGATGACGGCGTCCGGCGGACCGTCCTGCCGGGCGGCCTGCGGGTCATCACCGAGTCGCTGCCGTCGGTCCGGTCGGCCGCGCTAGGTATCTGGGCGGGCGTCGGCTCGCGGGACGAGGGTCCCGAGCATGCCGGCGCCACCCACTACCTTGAGCACCTGCTGTTCAAGGGCACGGCCAGGCGCACCGCACTGGAGATCTCGGCGGCAATGGACGCTGTCGGCGGCGAGCTCAACGCGTTCACCGCCAAGGAGTACACCTGTTATTACGCGCGGGTGCTCGACGCGGACCTGCCGCTGGCCATCGACGTGCTGTCCGACATGGTGACCAGCTCGCTGATCGAGCCCAAGGACGTCGAAGCCGAGCGCGGGGTGATTCTCGAAGAGATCGCGATGAACGAGGACGATCCGTCCGACCTTGTACACGAGGCGTTCTCCGAGCAGCTCTTCGGTGACACCCCGCTCGGCCGGCCCATCCTCGGCACCGTTGACTCCATCAACTCGATCTCCCGAGACCGGATCGCCGAGCACTACCGTGCCCGGTACACGCCCGACAGCCTGGTGGTCGCGGCAGCCGGCAACGTGGATCACGACGGGCTGGTCGAGCTGGTGCGTGCCGCGTTCGGACCGGTGCTTGCGGGGACCGCCGCGCCGGCTCTGCCGCGGCTCAGCGGTCCGGACGGTGGCACTGCGATCGGCACCGGGGTGCGCCTCCTGTCGCGGCCGGTCGAGCAGGCGAACCTGATAATCGGGTGCGCCGGACTGGCCCGCACCGACAGCCGCCGGTTCGCCCTCGGCGTGCTGAACGCGGGCCTTGGCGGCGGCATGTCGTCGCGGCTGTTCCAGGAAGTGCGGGAGAAGCGCGGCCTGGCCTACTCGGTCTACAGCTTCAGTTCGCAACACGCCGATTGCGGTCAGTGGGGTATCTACGCTGGCTGCCTGCCGGCCAAGACCGAGGAAGTCCTGGCCATCTGCCAGGAGGAGATCGCCAAGGTGATCGACTCCGGCCTGACTGACGAGGAACTTGACCGCGGCAAGGGACAGCTGCGCGGCTCTATCGTGCTCGGCCTGGAGGACCCGTCGTCGCGGATGAGCAGGCTGGGCAAGTCCGAGCTTGTCTATCCGCGGCTCGAGCCGGTGGACGAGATCCTGGCGGAGATCGAGGCCGTCACCCACGATCAGGTACGCGAAGTCGCGGCCACGGTGCTCGCACAGCCGAAGGCGCTTGCGATCGTGGGCCCGTTCGACTCTGACGAGGAGTTCGCGCGTGCCCTCGGTTAGCGCGTGAGAAGATTGCCGCGATCGAGCAGCATTTGTGGACCTGCCTGACTTTGCGGGCGCCCGACCTGATGGTGGTCAATGGGAGTTAACGACGCACCGGGGCCGCTGATCGGCGCCGGGCGGTCAGCGGACATCTTCGCGCTCGGCACCGATCGCGTGTTGCGCCGATTCCGGACGCCGTACGATGCGCAGCCCGAAGCCGAGATCATGATCTACCTAGCCGAGGCCGGCTATCCAGTGCCCAGGGTCTATGACGTAGACGGGCCTGACCTGGTCATGGAGCGGCTCGATGGCAAGGAGATGCTGGGCGACCTTGCCAGCAAACCGTGGCGCGCCCGCAAGTATGGCCGCATCCTCGCGGGTCTGCACGACCGGTTGCACGAGATCGAGGCGCCCCCGGGCCTGCGGGCCGCGTTCGGCCCTGAGCGGGCGGTGCTGCACCTGGACCTCCATCCGGGCAACGTCATGCTCACTTCTCGCGGGCCAGTCGTCATCGACTGGTCAAGCGCGCACGCCGGCCCGCCCGGCGCCGACGTGGCGATGGCATACCTGATCATGGCGAGCTCGGACGTCGATCAGGTGCCGCCGCTAATCCGGCCCGCCGTGGGCGCCGTGCGGGCCGCGCTCATTGGCCAGTTCCGGCGCGCGGTTCACGATGACCCGGACCCGCACATCGGCCCGGTGGCCAGGGAACGGATGCTGGACCGCAACGTTCGCCCGGCTGAGGCGGAACGGCTCACCCGGCTGGCCGGGCAAGCCGGGCAAGCAAGCTAGGCCCGGCAAGCCAGCTAGGCCCGGCAAGCCAGCTAGGTCGGGCAGCCAGGCCCGGCAAGTCACCGAGCCGGCGGCGGCATTTTCGACCCACCGTCGGCAAGCCAGGCCCTTATCTGCTCGCCGTGCTCGTCCAGATCGGGCGGCGGCAGTTCATAACGCGGTGCCGTGGCGGAGAACGTCAGCGGGTTGCGAATGCCAGGCACGGCCGACTCGCCCTGGCCGGCCGTTACCACTGGCTCCAGGCCGATCTGCTCGGCGAACGCGACGCCGCCCGCCACGCTGTTGATCGGGCCACAGGGCACGCCGGCAGCGATCAGGTCATCGAACCACTGCGCCGCCGTCCGCTGCTTGAGCCGCTCGACGAGCAGCGGCCGCAACTGGTCACGATTGGCCGTGCGGCCCGAGTTGGCGGCGAACCGCTCGTCGGTGGCGAGTTCGGGCACTTCGAGCACAGTGCACAGGCTGCGGAACTGCGCGTCGTTGCCGGCCGCGACGACCAGGTCCCCGTCGAGCGTGGGCAGCGGCTCGTACGGGAAAAGGCTCGGATGCGAGTTGCCCATCCGATGCGGCACGACCCCGGCCGAGGCGTACGCGCCAGTCTGGTTGACCATGCCGGCCAGGGCAGCCGCCAGCAGGTTGACCTCGACCAGCTGTCCCTCGCCGGTCCGGCGCCGATGGTCGAGCGCCGCTAGCACTCCGATCGCGGTCTGCAATCCGGACATGACGTCGAAGATCGCTACGCCGGCCCGGTACGGCGGGCCATCGGCGTCTCCCTGCAGGCTCATCAGCCCGGACATGGCCTCGACGATCAGGTCGTAACCCGGCAGGTGCGCCCCGCCGCCGCTGCCGAACCCGGTGATCGACGCGTAGATCACCGACGGGTTGGCCGCACGCACGGCGTCGTAGTCAAGCCCGAACTGGCGCAGGCCGCCTGGCTTGAAGTTCTCGACCATGATGTCGGCACGCCGGGCCAGCTCGGCCGCCATGGCGCGGTCGGCGTGATCCTTGAGGTTCAGCTGGATCGACCGCTTGTTGCGGTTGATGGACAGGTAGTAGGTGGAGACGCCGTGGCGGACTGGCGGCATCCAGTGCCTGGTGTCGTCGCCGCCAGGGCCCTCCACCTTGATGATCTCCGCACCGAGGTCACCGAGAATCATGGTGCAGTACGGCCCAGCCAGCACCCGGGAGAAGTCGGCGACGAGCAGGCCGGCCAGCGGGCCCGGAACTGCCGCTGGCGGCACCTGTGCTGTCTGCGCAGGGACCTCATCCATAGCCGGTCACGCTACCAACGCGGCCTAACCGAGCCCGATCCGGACGGCGCTCACGTCCTTGTCGGCCAGTCCCGACCGGGCCAGCTCGTGCCACTGACTGGCGATAGCAGCGGCCACTGGCAGTCGCCGGCCGTCCGCGGCTTCCACCGCGAGGTCGACGTCCTTGACCGCCCAGCGGAGCGAGAAGTCGGGCGAGTCGTCGCCGGAGTCCATCTTAGCCAGCTTGGCCTGGGCGAGTCCCGCGCCGAGCGGTCCGGCTGCGAGCGCGGCGCTGACCGTATCGTGGCCCACCCCGAGGACGTCGGCCAGCGCGGCGGTCTCGGCGATGCCCTCGACCAGGAAGGCGAGCCAGGTGTTGAGCACCAGCTTCAGGCGGCTGCCGGCCCCCGCCGGGCCGAGCCACAACGTGCGGCTGCCAATCGCGGCGAACACCGGCGCTAGTGCCGCCCTGGCTCCGTCCGGGCCGGACGCCAGGATCTGCAGCTCGCCTGCCTCTGCGGGCCCGCGCGTCCCGGATACCGGGGCGTCCACGAACAGCACGTCAGGACGGCGCTTAGCGACTAGCGCGGCCAGCTCGTCGGTGGCCGTTACGCCGATGGTGCCCATCTGCGCCCAGATCGCGCCGGGCCGGAGTGCGCTGAGCACGTCACGGCCGACCGCCACCGATGTGACGGCGCTGGCATCAGGGAGCATGGTAACGAGGACGTCGGCGTTTGCGGCCGCCTGCCGGGGCGCGGGGTGCGCCGTGGCTCCGAGCGCAGCCAGTGACGTTGTGCGGTCCGCGGTACGGTTCCAGACGTCCACGCGCAGGCCGGCCGCGAGCAGGTTGCGGGTCATGGCGGCACCCATCGTGCCGGTGCCGAGGACGCCGATGCGCTTGCGCGCGGCGGCGTCGGCCGGTTCGGCAACCTCGGCCAGTTCGTCGGGCGCCTGCCTGGCGGGCGGAATCACGATAGCGGTCATCGGTCTCGTCCCCCTCAGACGCTCTCGGGGGCGGGTCCGGTCGTCGCGCTGGGCAGCTCGCATGATCTCTTCGACCTGGGACAGCACGTTGCTGCTCAGCTGCAAGTCCGCCGCGGCAATGGCGGCGTCGATGTGGCTCGGACTGCGGGTCCCGACGATGGCAACGTGCACCGCTGGATTAGCCAGCGTCCAGGCGATCGCCAGCTGGCTTACCGATGCGCCGAGTTCCTCGCGCGCGAGCCGTTCCAGTGCGCGAACAGTCCTCAGATTTCGAGCGAAGCCGTCGCCGGTGAACATCTCGCTGCGCCCTCGCCAGTCGTCAGACGCAAATGTCGTGCCCTCGGTCAGATGGCCGCCCAGCAGGCCATGTGCGAGCGGGCCGTAGACCAGCACGCCGATATGGTTCGCCGCGGTGTAGGGCAGGATGCTGTCCTCGATCTCCCGGCGGAACAGATGGTACGGCGGCTGCAGGGTCTCAACGGGCAGCGTCTCGCTGAACTCTGCCATCTGGGCAGCGTCGAAGTTGGACACGCCGACGTGCCGGATCTTGCCGTCCGCGACGAGCTTCGCGAGCTGGTCCGCGGTGTCAGCGAACGGCACCGCCGGGTCGGGCCAGTGGACCTGGTACAGGTCGATGTAGTCGGTACGCAGTGCGCGCAGGCTTGCTTCCACCCCGGCTGCTATCCAGGCCGGACTTGAGTCACGGTTAACGCCGCCAACCTGGCCGGGCCGCAGGCCGCCCTTGGTCGCGATGACGAGCTTGTCGCGGTCCAGCCCGCTAACGGCCTTGGCCAGCAGCTCCTCGGACGCGCCGAATCCGTAGGCCTGAGCGGTGTCGAACAGCGTCACGCCCTGGTCGGCGGCTCGCTGGATGGCCGTGATCGCGGCCGATTCGTCGGTCGGCCCCCAATCCCCGCCGAGTTGCCAGGTGCCGAAGGCGATCCTGGAGACCTGAAGGCCGGTGCGGCCGAGAGTTGTGTACTGCATGACGTTCCCTCCTGTTTCGATCGTGGTTGTCATACTGGGCAAGCTGTGGCTGTAGCGCATGGTTTGGTCGCCCCGTGCGCTGCGGGTTCGCAGGGCGTTGCGGGTTCGCAGGGCGCTGCGGGCGTGCCGCGGCCGCGAGGGACGGCGGTGCGGTCGGGCTTACGCGGATCGCGCGCCAGGCGATGAGTGTGGCAAGGGCCGCGGCGGCTGCGCCTGCCAGCATTGCGGCCCTCGTGCCTGCCGCGGTCGTGGTCACGGCGTTATGGCCAACGGCTGCCGCGATCGCGGGCAGTGCCGCAGCGCCGAGCGCGGCGCCGATCTGTCGACTGGTGTTGATGACGCCGCCGACGACGCCCTGCTCGGCTCCCGCGACACCGGCAGTGGCGATCACCATGGTGCCGAACGCGGTACCGGCGGTGCCGAAGCCGACGAGCATCACCGCAGTCAGCAGCAGGCTGTAGTGCCCGTCGGCCGGGAGCTGGGTGAGCACCACGAATCCGGCTGTGGCGATGGCGCCCGTGAGCACAAGGACGCGGCCAACGCCGATGCGGCCGGCCATCCTGGCCCCGAAGGCACCAGCGGTGAAGCCGATAATGCCCTGCGGAGCGATGGCCAGGCCGGTAGTCAGCGGAGAGTCCCTGAGTACTTGCTGCAAGTACAGCGAGAGCACGAGCATCTCGCCGCCGTTCCACAGGCCGAGGAGCAGGTTCAGCGACCCGGCCGTGCGAAGGGCCGGACGGCGGATCAGCTTCGCGGGCAGCAGCGGGTCCGGGTGCCGCCGCTCGGCGATAACGAACGCTGCCAGGCTGACGCCGAATACGCTGAATGCGGTGAGGATGGCGGGGGACAGCCAGCCGAAGACGTTCGCTTCGGATACCGCGAACACCAGCGCGGCCATCGCCACGGTGATCAACAGGGCGCCGCGGATATCCAGTCGGCGTTGCCGGGCGGATCCTCGCGAATCAGCCAGCAGCCGCGGGGCGATAGCCGCCGCGAGCAGGCCCACGGGCACGTTGACGAGGAACACCGCGCGCCAGCTAGTGAACTGCACCAGGATCCCGCCGAGCACCTGGCCGGCCACGAACCCGAGCGAGGCGGTCGCGCCGTACATTCCCAGCGCCCGCGTTCGCGCCTTGCCGTCGGCGAAGCTGGTGGTGATCAGCGATAGCGCGGCCGGCGCCACAAGCGCGGCGCCGCCGCCCTGGACGACCCTGGATGTGATCAGCAGCACCTGGTCGTGTGCTAGCCCGCCGGATAGCGACGCTGCGGTGAAGATCAGTAGCCCGGTGATGAACATGCGACGACGGCCGAACAGGTCGGCTGCCCGGCCGCCCAGGATTAGCAGGCCGCCAAAGGCGATCGCGTAACCGGTGATGACCCACTGCACCGCGGGGCCGGTCAGGCTCAGTTCGCGCTCGATCGAGGGGAGCGCGACGTTCACGATGCTGAAATCCAGGACGACCATGAAGGCCGCCAGCAAGATCAGCGCAAGCCGCAAGCTAGCCTTCCGGTCGCGTCCCGCCGTCGCCGGCTGTACCGGTTCCTGCCCGCTGTCCAGCCCGGTCTGGCCTGACTCGACTTCTGCTGCCTGCACGTAGATCAGATTCCAATTCTAATACGATACGATGCGTATTCAAATCTAGCTTGCATCCAGGGCCCGGTGACGTCAATGCCGTGGGCACGTGACCTAGGGCACACTCCGCGTCGATACGATACGACACGTTTCGATTATGTGGTGTAGGCTGCAGCGCTATGGCGGACGTTCATATTCCCGCCGCCGCACTGGCGGCTGGCGACGGCAGCCCGGCGCCCGCGAGGCGGGGCAGGCCGCGCAGCCAGGAGGCCGACCGTGCCATCCTCGAGGCGGCCGGCCAGATCCTGGCGGAGCGCGGGCTGAGCGGGATGTCCATCGAGGAGGTGGCAGCCAGGGCCGGAGTGGGGAAGACCACTATCTACCGGCGTTGGACCTCGCGCGGGCCGCTCGCGCTGGACGCTTTCCTCGCCCAGTTCCAGAGTCAGCAGCCGCTACCCGATACCGGCACGCTGCACGGCGACCTGCTAGCCGCCCTCCGGGCGTGGATCCGTTCGGTCACCAGGACCAGTGCCGGGCCGATCCTGGCCAGCCTGATCGCTGAGGCCCAGCGCGATCCGGTGCTCGGTGCCGCCTGGCGGACTCGGGTCGTGGAGCAACTGCGCGCCCAGCACCGGATCATGCTCAACCGGGCGGTGGCGCGCGGCGAGATCCCGGCCGGCACTGACCAGGAGGTAGTGCTCGACCTGATCTTCGGGGCGGCCTACCACCGGCTGCTGCACGGTCACCAGCCGCTCACCGACTCTTTCGCGCGCAAGGTCGTCGACGTGGTGGTGGCCGGGATCCAGCGATCCTAGCCTCCCGGGATGTCCAGCCCGCATCGCGTAGATCAACTCGACGCACCCCCGGACCGTCAGCGCTGGAGATGCCACCCGGTCTTGAGCTGCCACACGGGATTCTCGGCGACCGCCTCCCATTCGGCCATCGAGCCAGGCGGCCGAGCCCGGTCGACCTGCGGCAAGGTGTGGATGATCCCGTTGCCGACCTCGACGTCCACGGTGATCCCGTCCGGCCGGTTGACGTAGACGCTGTAGGCGTAGAACCCGTAGGCATCTGCGTAGTAGACGGCGTCGCGCTCGATGCTACCGTCCGGGAGCGTCCGCATGGCGCAACTGATCGGGAGGGCCCCGGGCGGGCGCGGACCCTCGTCCTGCCACAGCGGTGTCGGGCACCTCAGCGGGGAGAACATCGCGGTCGGAGCAACTTCGATCTGGAAGTCCACCGCACCCTGGCCATCGTTGTAGTCAACCTCCACGGACCCGGGTTCCGTGGCGTAAGGGTTGACATACCCCAAAGTCGAACCGGCGGGCAGCAGGCGCCTCAGCGCACGGAGCATCTGCGCGGCCGGCATCTCGTACCTGGGGGCCAGCATCGGGACGGAACCGACGCCAGGGGTCGACCTAACCGGCCGGGAGCTGCTCGGCGAGGGCGTAGCGCTCACCTGGCCGGTTCCCGCCTGCCTGGTGCTCGGATGGTGGCTCCGCGACCCCGTCGCTACCAGCACACCGCCCCCTACATGAGCCAGCGATACTCCCGCCAGCAGGGCCGTTGCGGTCACGGCCGCCGCGAAACCGCCGCCCAGCGCTAGCCAGGCCCGGTGCCGGGCGCGCAACCGTCGGCCACGCCGCTCGGCCCCGGCGACGATCGCCTGAACCGCCGGATCCAGATCCTGGACCGCCCTCTCGAAGAGATCGGACAGGGCATCCTCGTCGATCATGTCAGTCCCCTCGCGTTATCACGGCCGAAGCAAATGCTGTTCGTCCCCGCTGAGCACTTCTCGCAGTTGCGCCAGACCTCTGGCGTTCAGGCTCTTGACCGCCGCCGGGGTCACGCCCATCAGCTCGGCGACGGAATCGATGTTGTGGTCCTCGAGGTAGCGCAGCACTACCACCGCCCGGCTGCGCGGCGGTAGCCGACGCAGCGCGGCGACCAGGGTCAGCCGGAGGTCCTGGTCGACCGCCGGGGCGCTGACGTCTGCGAACTGCGCGATGGGCGTCTCGCTCGATCGCCGGAGCCTGCGCTCGGATAGGAACGCGTTGACCAGCACCCGGCGCGCATACGCTTCCATGCTGTTGCATCGGCGCACCCGGTTCCACGCCACGAACAGGCTGGCCAGGGTTGTCTGAACCAGGTCCTCGGCCTCGTGCCAGTCGCCGCACATCAAGAACGCAAGGCGGAACAGCTGCACAGCCCGCGCCGAGGCGAACTCCCGATAATCTGCCTCCGCGTCCATATCACGCTCGGCCAACCCTTGCTCCTCAGCATCCGGCGGCGATGTCTATCCTTAAGACGCTGTGGCACCGTCCCCAAGTATCGGTCGGCTTCAGCAGCTCGACCACATTCCGCGCCTCCGGATTTACAGGTGGGCGGGCTTCCCGCCGCGGTGCGTGCCGGTAGTCGTCGGTCTCGGGCCTCGGCCTCATTGCGATGGCGGGGATTGAAGGCGATCTGGGTCTCGTACTTCCGCTCGGAGCACAGCCAGGTTGCATTATGGCGCTCGTAGCGCCATAATGGCGCCATGCCTAGCGTGCAGATCAAGGACGTTCCAGAACACACTCACGCCGTGCTGCGCCAGCGGGCGGCGGCAGCGCACCAGTCGCTCCAGGAGTACCTGCGCGCCCGGCTCATCGACGAGGCCAGCGAGCCGACCCTTGATGAGGTCCTGGACCGCGCGGGGGGCCGCGCGGGCGGCTCGGTGCCGTTGACGGCGGCTGTGGCAACGGTACGCGCCGATCGTGATCGTCGTTGACGCTAGCGTCCTGGCCGTCGCGCTCGGCGACGACGGGCCGGACGGCGACCACGCCCGTGCCCGCCTGCGCGGAGAGCGGCTCACTGCACCCGAGCTCGTCGATCTCGAGGTCATCTCCGTGTTTCGGCGGCAAGTGCGGGCAGGTTTGGTGGACGCCCGCCGAGCGGCCCTGGCGCTGGCCGACCTTGCAGCCCTTCCGCTCCGGCGTGCCGCGCACCGCCCGCTCCTGGCTCGTTGCTGGGAGCTGCGCGACAACCTGACCGTCTACGATGCCTCCTACGTCGCGCTGGCCGAGGCTCTGGACGTGACCCTGCTCACCGGAGACGGGCGGCTATCAAAGGCCGTCGGCCCCCGCTGCCACATCGAAGTTCTGCGATCAGCGTCCTGAGGCAGAACCCAGGCTTCCTGCCATGCCGCGGACCGAGCACACCTGTGGGACTACTCCGGCCAGGCCGCTGGTTATGACCTCCGTGAATCTGACCAAGCATCTGCCCGCCGAACGTCGCGAGCACGTCGAGGCTCGCCTGCACCGCAACCTGATGGCGTGGCTGACGACAGTCCGCCCCGACGGCCAGCCTGACAGCGTGCCAGTGTGGTTCCTGGTGCGCGACGACGAGACGATCCTCGTCTACAGTCAGCCGAAAAAGATGAAACTGCGCAACATCAGCGAGAACCCCAAGGTGACCCTGGGGCTCGACGTGACCGACATAGGCAGAGACATCATCCGCATCGACGGCACCGCAGAGCACGTTGATGACGCACCCCCGGCCGACCGGCAGCCGCAATATGCAGCGAAGTACGCCGAGCGCATCGGGGCGATGTTTGGCACACCTCGCCAGTTCGCCGAGTTGTTCTCAGAAGCTCTGGTAATAACGCCAAGCCGCCTGCACGCCTAGCCCAAGCACAGTCTCCGGTTTCGGTGTTAGCTGAGTTCAAGCCGCTCAAGAGGCTGTCCGGTGATGCTGGCGACGATCTCGAAATCCTTGTCGAGATGCAGAACGGTTAGCCCGCCGATCCCGAGCCGTGGCCCGAGGCGCGGCGGCGGTGCGAGGTCGCGCTGTCCCCTCGGTGAAAGCGGTGGACCGGCCTAACCGGGGGAGTCGGCCGCGCTGGGCGCAGTCGGAAAATGCCGTGTCCGGTTCTTGCTGCCGTCGAACCGGATGACCATCGCCTCGTAGTCCTCGATCGCGTCGATGAACGCCAGCCCGGCTTCGCCTGCGACCGCAAGCGCCGTGGCGAGGGCGTCGGCCAGGCCAAGGTCGGGTCCGGTGACCGTGGCGGAGGCGGCGCGCGCGGCTGGCCGCCCGGATCGCGGATCCAGCAGATGACTGCCGCGCTCGTAGCCGCCCGAGGTCGCGATCGCGCCGGTCAGCTCCACGATCTCGGCGAGCTGATGTGGCGCGGCCGGATCGGCGACGCCGATCCGGAACGGCCGCCCGGCCGGCTGGCGACCGCGACTGGCAATATCACCGGCCGCATTCACGATCGCGCCCGCCATCCAGCCGGCCGACAACGCGGCCAGTGCCCGCTGGGCTGCCCATCCCTTGACGTAGCCGGTCGGGTCGAACCCTCCTGGCATGGCCCACGGGTCGAACCAGCCGCCCGACAACTCCCGCGCGGCCGCGCAGGCCGCCGTCACCTCGGCTACCTCAGCCGGAGCCTCGGCGACCGTGAGTTCCCCTCGGCGCAACCGGCTGACCGGGCTGTCTGGTTCCCACGTACTGAAGATCTCGTCCGCACGATGCAGGATCGCCACGGCGGCTGATAGCTGCTGGCGGATTCCGCCGAGCTGCGCGTCGGATGTGCCCGGCCTGGCATAGATGTCAAAGGTCACCACGGTGCCCATAACCGTCTCGCGATGCTGGACCGGGCCCGGCATCAGGTGAAGCCAAGCTGGTGCAGGGCCTTCTGCAGTGACTGATCGAAGCCGAGGCTGGTGTAACTGGCGCCGGAAACTCCCTGGATATTGGCGCTCTGCGCCCTGATGACCTCTTGCTCGAGGATCGGCAGGGCCTGCTGGTCGATGAACTGGGAGCGCGGGTTGGCGCCGTCGTTGATCGACGCGATGCCGATGTTGACGATCCTGCCGTCCGGCGACCGTTACCTTGACCGAGACGACGCCGTAGTTGTAATTAACCCCGGGTCCCACGGCCGTGTGCCGACCGCGCGACCGGCCGGCGGTTGCGCCCGCACCCCCAGAGGCGGTACCGGCTGAGCTGCCGTTGCGACCTGATGACGTGCTCCCGGCCCTGCCAGTGCCGGCCGGGGCGGCGGCCGATGCCGCCGGGAGGCCCGCGGCGGACAGCTTCGCCGGTGTGGTGTGGAACTCGAGCACGCCGATGAGCCCGGCCACCGTACCCGCTATCACGATGGGGGCCCGCTTCATGCGGTGAACCTTTCGCTCGAGTGCATGCCCGTTCCGTTCCGTCGCGACTTCAAAAGCCGAACGCTTCGATGTGAATCTGCTCTTCGGCCACGCCGAGCCTCAGCACGGCCTGGACAATTTCCGCGCTGAATCCTTCGGGCCCGCAGACGTAGACGTCGCGTTCGGCGATGTCCGGAACAGCTCGCCACAGCGCCTTCGCGTCCAGCCGTGCATGGTGCCGCGGGCCGATGACCTCGCTGAGGCGGCCGCGGCGCTGCTCGACAAGCGCCGCGATTTCGTCGCGATGCACAAGATCATCAGCGGTGGAGGCGCGGATCAACGCCACCACGTCGGTGTGCTCAGGCAGGTCTTCCAGCAGGGCCCGGAGCGGGGTAACGCCGACGCCGGCGCCGATGAGCACGACGCCATCCGACGACTGCACGTGGCGGGTGAATGCGCCGTACGGTCCCTCGATGGCGATCCGGGTGCCAGGCCGCAGGTGCGCCATCGCCCGGCTCTGGTCGCCCAGCCCTTTAATGGTGACCCGCAAGTACGGCGGCCGGGGCAGCGCGGACAGGGAATACGGATGCGCATGCCACCAGAGATCCCTGGTGAGGAACCGCCACTGGAAGAACTGCCCGCCAGACACCGCGAGCTTGTCAAGGCTGCGTCCGCGGCAGATGACGGAGACAACTCCTGGCGCCTCGTCCCGGACCTCGACGACCTCGAGCCGGTGGCGCACGCTCAGCATGATCGGCTGGCCGATCCGGAAGACCACGACCAGCCCCGCGGTGGCCGCCCAGACGACGATCCACAGCGCCCTGGTCAGCGGGTGACCGATGAAGGCGACACCGGTGACGATCTGGTGCGCGAACGCGAGCGCAAGGGCGAGATAAAGGTAAAGGTGGACGACCCACCAGGTCTCGTAGTTCAGCCGCCGCCGGATATGCCGGTATGACGTGGCGGCGGCCAGTACGAGCAACCCGAAGCCGGCGGCTGCGGCCAGGATGTCGCGATAGGAAGTCAGCAGCACCCAGATCTCATGCAGCAGCGGAGAATTCACCGCCTGCGCGTAACCGAGCGTGATGAAAGTAACGTGGGCGCAGATCAGGGTGATAGCCCAGGACGCGATCTTCCGGTGCCAGCGGACGAGCTGATCCTGGCCGGCCGAGCGCTCCAGCCAGGGCAGCCGGGCGACCAGGACCACCATGATGAGCAGCAAATATGACCCGGCGAACCCGGCGAGCCTGCCAGCGGCCGTGAGCATGCCGCCCGGCGCTGCCAGCGCAGCACGGGATTCTCCCGTGATGACCGCAGCCAGGACCGCGCCGAAGCCGAGCCCGGCCAGCGCGGCGCAGACGTCCACGAACCTCGGCCGTGGTGATGGCGCCGGGCGCCGCAGATGCGCGTGCCACCGCGGCATTTGCGCAGGCGGCGGCGCGGGCCGGAGGGCCTTGGCCAGCGGAGCGTCGGGCATCACGTCCAGGATAATGACGCGCCAGCATGGGCGTTACCTCGGCGCGATCTCAGCGTTACCTCTCAGCCAGGTGAAGGAATCGTGAAGCCAACGGGAATCATGACTCTTCCGCGATCCGCTTGATCGCAGCGAGCCTGTCATCCCACTCGGCGGCCAGGCCGGACAGCCAGTCAGCGGTCTGCGACAGGCCATCGGTCAGGATGGCGAACCGTACGTCCCGGCCGTGCTTGGAACTGGTGACCAGGCCCGCCCGGCTGAGGACTGCCAGGTGCTTGGCGACGGCCTGCCTGCTGATCGGCAGGCCGTCGGCCAGCGCGCTGGCCGTGGCTGGGCCGCCGGCGGCCAGCACGGCAAGCAACCGCCGCCGGGTCGGATCAGCCATAGCCGCCAGCACCTGGTCGGGCTCGGCACGGCCGGCGGGTCCGGCCGGCCGCGGCGTTGTCATGCAGTAGGCCGTTCCGCGTATTCCTTGAGCTCGGCCAGCTCGGACATCCAGCCCTGGGTGTTCTCTTGCAGCGCCTTGTCCTGCTCCGCCGCGCTCCCGTGCAGGCTGGCGAAGCCGGTCTCGACCACCCGGAGCAGGGTCCCGGTGGGGATCTCGGTCAAGGTGAACTCCACGAGTGTCGACGCGCCCTCGGCGGGCTCCGCGTCGGTGTCGCGAGCCCACCGGTAGGAGAAGAAGTTGGGCTCATCAACCCTTTCGACAACGGCCAGATGCCTGCCGTGATCTTTCCAGCCAAATGCCGCCTTGCCGCCCGGCCGCAGGTCTATCTCGGCAGCATCGCCGAACCAGCCCGCGACGTGCTTTGCGTCGGTGAGCACGGCCCACACCCGCTCGCGCGAAGCTTCGATGAGGATCTCGCGCTCGATTACGTCCTGCGACATCAGCACTCTCCGTCCAGGTCAGATATCTGCTACCAGATGGTTGCACAGGCTCAGACTACAGCCCAGTCCATCGGTTGCAGATCTCTGGGCAAGGCCCGCTCACACCCGGTGGCCGGCGGCCGTCATAGTGGAAACCTCGGAAGCCGCTGGGCCTCCGGCAGCGGCGGCAAGCGGGATGCTGACATGGTAGGTGCCGAGCGCGAACCCGACCGCGAGGTTGTCGATGCTGAGCGCGATCCCGGTGACCACCAGCCGGCCGAGCTGTCCCTGATCAGCGATCGAGTCGCTCTCCCCGGGATTGCGAAGAGGCCAAGCAAGACTGCCAGGTGCTCACCGGCTGACGCGTCAGAGCTGGCCGACGCTGGTGACCTTGATGACCGCGACGCCTGCCTCGTCGGACGCCGCGAGGTCCACGGTCGCCGAGAAGCCCCAGTCGTGGTCGCCTGCTGGGTCATCGAAGATCTGCCGGGCTGACCAGGTACCCGGCTGCTCATCGATGATGAGCATGGCCGGGCCGCGGGCATCCGCGCTGGTGCCGATCTCGTCGTGGTCAGCAAAGTACGGCTCCAGCGCCGCGGCCCAGGCGCCGGCGTCCCAGCCGTCCTCACTATCCAGCTCGCCCAGCTCGAACCAGCGGCGCAAGGCGGCGAGCTCGACGCGGCGGAAGAGCGCGTTCCGCACCAGGACGCGGAACGCCCGCTTGTTGCCGGTAACCGCCGGCGGCTTGTCCGCGGCCAGGTGGGCGGCTTCCTCAACGGGGTTGCGCAGCCGTTCCCATTCGTCGATCAGGCTGGAGTCCACCTGGCGGACTAGTTCGCCGAGCCACTCGATCAGGTCCGCGAGTTCCTCGGTTTTCGCTTCCTCCGGGACTGTCTGCCGCATCGCCTTGTAGGCGTCGGCCAGGTAGCGCAGCACCAGTCCCTCGGACCGGGCGAGCCCGTAAAAGCTGATGTACTCGCTGAAGGTCATGGCCCGCTCGAACATGTCGCGTGCGACTGACTTCGGCGACAGCTCGTGGTCAGCGACCCACGGATGGCCTTGCTTGTAGATGTTGTAGGCGGCTTCCAGCAAGTCCGCCTGCGGCCTGGGGTAGGTCACGCCTTCCAGCAGGTCCATCCGTTCCTCGTACTCGATGCCCTCTGCCTTCATGGCCGCGACCGCCTCGCCGCGCGCCTTGAACAACTGAGCTGACAGCACCTGGCGCGGATCGTCGAGCGTTGCCTCGATACACGAGAGGACATCGAGCGGGTAGTCGGGCGAGGTCCGGTCAAGCAGTTCGATCGCGGCGAGGGCGAGCGGCGACAGGGGCTGATTCAGCGCGAAGTCGTCTTGCAGATCGACGGTCAGGCGCACCCAGCGGCCGTCCTCGTCTGGCTCGGCGACCCGCTCCACCACGCCGCCGGCCAGCAGCGCGCGGTAGATCGCGATAGCACGGCTGATGTGCTTGCGCTGCGCCGGCCGGTCCTCGTGGTTGTCAGTCAGCAGATGGCGCATCGCGGCGAACGCGTCGCCCGGCCGGCTGATCACGTTCAGCAGCATGGCGTGGCTGACCGTGAAGCTGGACCGCAGCGGCTCCGGCTCCGCGGCGACCAGCCGGTCGAAGGTTGGCTGACCCCAGGAGATCATCCCCTCGGGTGGCTTGCGCCGTACCACCTTGCGCCGCTTCTTCGGGTCGTCGCCTGCCTTGGCCAGAGCCTTCTCGTTCTCGATCACGTGCTCGGGCGCCTGCACCACCACCCGGCCCATGGTGTCGAACCCGGCCCGCCCCGCCCGCCCGGCGATCTGGTGGAACTCACGGGCCATCAGCAGCCGCGTCCTCGTTCCGTCGTACTTGGACAGCGCAGTGAACAGTACGGTGCGGATCGGCACGTTGATGCCGACCCCGAGAGTGTCCGTCCCGCAGATGACCTTCAGCAGCCCGGCCTGAGCCAGGGTCTCGACTAGCCGCCGGTACTTCGGCAGCATGCCCGCGTGGTGGACCCCGATGCCGTGCCGGACCAGTCGCGACAGCGTCTTGCCGAATCCGGGCGCGAACCGGAAGCCGCCGATCAACTCGGCGATCGCCTCCTTCTCGGCCTTGCTGCAGACGTTCACGCTCATGAGCGCCTGCGCCTGCTCGATCGCCGCGGCCTGGGTGAAATGCACGATGTAGATGGGCGCCTCGTGGGTGTCCAGCAGTTCCCGCACGGTCTCGTGCAGTGGTGTCATGGCAAACGAGAAAGTGAGGGGAACGGGGCGCTCAGCCGAGCTAACCACTGCTGTCGGGCGGCCGGTTCGGCGGGTCAGGTCGCGCTCGAAACGGCTGACGTCACCGAGCGTTGCCGACATCAGCACAAACTGCGCGTGCGGCAGTTCGATCAGCGGGACCTGCCAGGCCCAGCCCCGGTCAGGATCGGCGTAGAAATGAAACTCGTCCATCACGACCTGGCCCGCGTCGGCCTCGGCGCCATCGCGCAGCGCGATATTGGCCAGCACCTCGGCGGTACAGCAGATGATCGGTGCGGTCGGGTTCACGCTGCCGTCGCCGGTCATCATGCCGACTTCGTCGGGCCCGAAAATGTCACATAGCGCGAAGAACTTCTCCGACACGAGCGCCTTGATCGGCGCGGTGTAGAACGTCCTGTCGTCCCGGGCAAGCGCGGTGAAATGGGCGCCAGTGGCGACCAGGCTCTTGCCCGACCCGGTCGGCGCGGAGAGGATCACGTTGGCCCCGGAGACGATCTCGATGAGCGCCTCCTCCTGGTGCGGGTACAAGGCGAACCCCTGCTCCGCAGTCCAGTCGGCAAAAGCGGCGAATACCGCGTCCGGATCGTCGTCGTCCGGCAGCCGGTCGGTCAGAGTCATAATCTGTCCATAGTGCCAGGCCGGGTCGACTGGCTACGACGCGCGGACCGCTTGACCCTGACACAGTGTGAGGCGGTAGACCTAACAGGGCCATGTTCAGTATCGGAGAGTTTGCCCGGCACGGCCGCATCTCAGTTCGGATGCTGCGCCATTACGATGCGATCGAGTTGCTGCAGCCTGCCCACGTCGATCCAGCCACTGCGTATCGCTTCTATGAAGCACGGCAGCTATCGGACTTGAACCGCATCATCGCCCTGAAGGATCTTGGCTTCACTCTCGAGCAAGTCCGGGCGATACTCCGGCAGCAGATAGGCGCGGCCGAGCTGCGCGGCATGCTCATCCTCCGCCGGGCCGAGATTCATGCCCAGATCGAAGCCGAGACGGCTCGGTTGTCGAGGGTCGAGGCCAGGCTGATGACTATCGAGGACGAGGGCCGCGCGCCTGTCGACGGCGTCGTGATCAAGCGTCTTGCACCTATCCGGGTTGCGGAGCTAACCGGGACGGCGGCGGGCTTTCAGCCGGAGGACATCACGCCTGTGATCCAGCCGCTATACCGGGAGCTATTCACGCGACTGTGCAGCGCGGGTCTCGACGCCGGGCCCGGCATCGCCTACTACGAAGACTCGCTGGATCACACCGGCGCCGTTGTCGTGCATGCCGCCGTCCAGGTAGGTGCTGATGCTGGCGACCAAGACGGCGTCAGCGTCGTTGACCTGCCCGAGGTCGCCAGCGCAGCCACGATCATCCATCACGGCGCCATGGATGATGTGCTGTCGACGGGTCAGGCGCTAGCCCGCTGGATCGACGGGAGCGGGCATCGGTCAATCGGCTACGCGCGAGAGCTCATGGTCGAGTGGTCACCCGACCCGGAGCAGTGGGTGACCGAACTTCAGCAACCGATCGGCAGCCAGGCAACCACCAAACAGGAGGAATCACAGTGACACCAGAGATCAGCGAGCGCGCAGCGCAGCCGTACGTGGCGATAAAGGCGCAGGTGCCAATGCGGCAACTGGGCGAGGTCGCCCATCGAATCGGCGACGTCTTCGGCTGGATTGCAGCGCGTGGCCTCGCACCTGCCGGACCGCCGTTCTTCCGGTACGTCGTCATCGACATGGACCGCCAGCTTGAGGTGGAGGTCGGCGTTCCCGTCCAGGCGGTCGTGGACGGCGACGATCAGGTGATTTCGGGCGTGATCCCGGCCGGCCGGTTTGCCACCGTCATTCATGTCGGTGCGCCTGACAGCCTCATGGGTGCAACCGCAGCCCTACTGGACTGGGCCGCGGACCAAAGCCTGCGGTGGGACATGACGGTCGGGGACGACGGTGAGCACTGGGGCGCCCGGCTGGAGAACTACCTGACCGATCCCAGTGAGCAGCCGGACATGACCAAGTGGGAGACGGAGCTCGCGTTCCGGCTGGCCGATTAGCCCAGGTGGCGGCCGAAGAAGTCGAACACCTTCTCCCAGCCGTCCATCGCCTGCTCCGGCCGGTACATCGGCGCGTGTAGTAGAAGAAGCCGTGCGAGGCGCCGTCGTAGCGGTGGAACTCGTAGTCCTTGCCGAGCCGCTTCAGTTCTGCCTCGTGCTGGTCGACTTGGCTCCGGCGTAGGGTAGCGGTCGTCGTTGCCGAAGATGCCGAGCAGCGGCGCGGTCAGGTCGGCGGTGTAGTCGATCGGCGCCACCGGCCGGGCCGGGCTCAGCTCGTCCGGACTCATGATCACGCCGCCGCCCCAGAGGTCCGCCACCGCGTCGAAGCCCGGTGCTTTGGACGCGGTCAGCAGCGCGTGCCGGCCGCCTGAGCAGGTGCCGATGATGCCGACCTTGCCGTTGCTCGTCGGCTGCGCCCGCAGCCAGTCAGCGGCGGCCGCGCCATCGGCTACCACGCTCTCGTCGGGCACCCCGCCCTCGGCGCGGACCTTCGCCGCGATGTCGTCGGGGGTGCCGTGCCCGTACCGGCAGTACAGGTCCGGGCAGATCACCGTGTAGCCGTGCCGGGCCAGCCGGTCGGAGAACTCGCGGTAGAACTCATCCCAGCCCGGCATGTGATGCACCGCCACGATGCCCGGCGCCGTGGCGCCGCCAGTCGGCCTGGCCACGTAAGCGTGAATCTGATCACCGTTGCCGCCGGGGTAGGTGATGACCTCGGTGCGGATGCCCTCGCTTGCGTCCGTCGTGAACGAATTCCACATGCCTGCGTGACCCTTCCGGCTCGCTGTCCTGAGTATCCGCTGCCGCGGCGTACCGTACTGATCGCACGGGCGGTTGCCGGTGCACGGCGGCTGGCGGCTAGGATCGACCCGTTCCGGCGAGCGGAGGAGCGGACATGACGCGGGTGGGTGTGCTGGGCGCCAAGGGGCGGATGGGTTCGGAGGTGTGCCGGCACCGTCGAGGCCGCGCCGGACCTGGAACTGGCCGGGCAGGTGGACGCCGGCGACCCGCTCGACGCGCTGACCGGCGCCGACGTGGTGGTCGACTTCACCCATCCCGGCGTGGTCATGGGCAACCTGAGCTGGTGCATCGAGCACGGGCTCACCGCCGTCGTCGGCACCTCCGGCTTCGACGAGGCTCGGCTGGCCGAGGTTCGCGGGCTGCTGGCGGCCCAGCCCGGGGCCAGGGCGCTGATCGTGCCCAACTTCTCGGTCGGGGCGGTGCTGATGATGCGGTTCGCCGCGCAGGCGGCGCCGTTCTTCGAGTCGGCGGAGGTCATCGAGTTGCATCACGCGGCCAAGATGGATGCTCCGTCGGGAACCTCCAGCCGGACGGCCGCGATGATCAGCGAGGCGCGCTCGGCGGCCGGCCTCGGCGCACCACCGGACGCGACCGCCACCGCGGCGCCGGGTGCGCGCGGCACCGAGGTCGGGGGAGTGCACGTCCACTCGGTCCGCCTGGCCGGGCTGCTGGCGCACCAGGAAGTACTGCTGGGCGGCCACGGCGAGGTGCTGACGATCCGGCACGACTCGATGGACCGTGCCTCCTTCATGCCCGGCGTGCTGCTGGCGATCCGGGGCGCGGCCGGGCTGCCGCCGGCCTTACCGTGGGCCTGGACGGCCTGCTCGGGCTCTGATCGGCGCGCCGTCATCAGCGGCCGTGGTTACCGCGACAGCAGCCGCATCGGCAGCCGGCCCGGCCGGAGCGTGACGGCCGCAGTCGGCTTCGGAATGCCCGGCCGGGGTCAGTTCGAGCCGGAACCGCTGCGCGATTGCGGCGAGCGCGAGCACGGTCTCCAGTTCGGCGAACGACTGCCCTACGCAGGCCCGCTTGCCGCCGCCGAAAGGTATGTAGGAGTAACGGGGACGGTCCGTGCCCGGCCGGCCGTCGCCAGACCCGGGCAGGAACCGGGCCGGATCGAAGCCCGCCGGGTCGGGCCAGAAGTCCGGATGCCGGTGCACCAGGTACGGCGGGATCGCTACCGTGCTGCCGGCCGGCACTGGCACGCCGGCGACCTCGTCCCCGGCGACCGCGTCCCGCTCGATAGTCCAGGCGGGCGGGTACAGCCGCATGGTCTCGGAGATGACCGCCGTCGTCCATGGCAGCCGGTCCATGTCGGCGGCTTCCGGCTCACGGCCGCCGAGCACCGCGTCGACCTCGGCCTCCAGCTGGTCGCGGGCCGCCGGATACGCCGACACCAGCGCGAGCGCCCAGGACAACGTGACGGCGCTGGTCTCATGCCCGGCCAGCATGAACGTGGCGAGCTCGTCGCTGATCTCGGTGTCGGTGAGGGTCGTGCCGTCGTCATAGCGCGCTGTCATCAGTACGTCGAGCAGATCGCGGCGGCCTGGCACCGGCTCGCGCTCGCGGCGGCGGCCGGCGATAAGGCGGCCGACCGGGCCGTCGATTCCCTCGGTGTGGCCCGCCCGCCGGGCCACTGCCTTGAGGGCCCGGGTCGGCCGCGGGCCCCAGGACAGCGGGGCGAACGTCGCGAGCACGGCGATCTTCTGCCCGGCGCTCATCGCCCGGCCGAGTTGCTGCGGCGTCGCCGGTCAGGTCGGCGCTGAACAGCGCGCGGCCCACGACATCGAGGGCGAGGCCGCTCATCGCGGCCGCGACGTCGATGACGGCGCCCTGCGGCCGCCGATCCCACTCCGTCAGCAGCTCGCCGATCGCCCCGGTCATGGCCGGCCCGAAGGAGCGGACGTCCCGGCGGGCGAACATCGGCTGGATGACCCGCCGGTGCCGCCGCCACTGCTCGCCTTCGCTGGTCAGCAGGCCGTTCCCGATGAGCGCCCGCAGCGGCCGGTAGGTGAAGGCCTTGACGTAGTTGTCCTGGTTCGCGGCGAGCACGTGCTCGGCGTCCTCGGGCCGGCTGAGCACGAAGAAGCTGCTCTCGGCGAGATCGGCACCCGGATCGTGTCGCCGTAGGCCGCGGGCCTCAGGTAACCGGCCAGCGGATCCTTGAGCATGCCCGCCGAGCGAAGCCTGCCGCCTTGCCGCCGCCGGGACCAGGAGTGACGCGTGGCACGACCTCAGTACGCATATCGTCATCTTGTATCCATGGGAGTATCGAGCGCTACCACCCTCGGGCGGAGCGCATCCGCGCCTACCGGCTGAAGTCGACGGCGGTGGTGTTGGCTCCGCTCAGTACCACCGCCACGTGCTCGCCGGGCTCAGGCTGGTAGCGCCCGGAGATCAAGCGCGGCGAGCGCCGCGCAGCCGCCGGGCTCGGCGACGATGCGCAGTCGTTCCCACAGCAGGCGCTGCGCAGCGCAGGATCGCGTCGTCGCTGACCAGCACTATCGAGTGCACGTGCCGGGCGATCACGGCGAAGGTGAGCTCGCCGACCCGGCGCGGCGCCAGCGAGTCCACAGCGACGCTGCCGGCCGGCGGCGTCGACCGGGCCGCCCGCGGCCAGCGCCGCCGTCATCGTCGGCGCGCCCTCCGGCTCGACGCCGACGACGCGCATCGCGGCGCCGCTGGCGCCGGTCATCACCGCGGTCGCGATGCCGGACAGCAGGCCGCCGCCGCCCACGCGGCCAGCACGGTGTCGCCGCCGGGGCCTGCTGCAGCAGCTCCAGCCCGGTCGTGCCCGCGCCGAGGATCGTCTCCGCCTGGTCGTAGGCATGCACCGGCAGCGCGCCGCTGGCGGCGATCCAGTCCTGGCTCACCGCCAGCGCGTCGGAGTAGGTCGCGCCCTCGACCACCAGGTCCGCGCCGTAGCCCCGGATCCGGCTGATCTTGGCCGGCGAGGACACCTCTGGCACGAAGATCCGCGCCGGGATGCCGAGCACCTGCGCCGCGTAGGCCACCGCCGCGCCGTGGTTGCCGCCCGATGCCGCCGCGACGCCGGCCGTCCGGCATGTCCCGGAGCAGCAGGTTGGTGAACGCGCCGCGTACCTTGAACGAGCCCGAGTGCTGGAGTCAGCTCCAGCTTGAGCGTCAGCGGCCCCGGCGGCAGGCCGAGTTCGGCCCGGTCGATCGTGATGACCGGCGTGCGCCGGACATAGCTGCCGATGACCTGCGCGACGTAGGCGACCGTCGCTGCGGTCAACTTGCGGCCGACGCTGCCTGCGGAAGAGCCATGGCGCAATTATCGCGAGGACAGGTCCGTCGGCCCTGCAGGCTGCGAGCGGCCGGAAACCGGGTTGCGGGCGCGGCCCCGTTTCCCTCCATAATTCGCCGGTGCATACGCGGCCGACGTTTGACGAGCTGATCGCCGAAGGCGACGCCGTGCCAGTGGCCGGCTGGGACTTCTCCTGGTTCGAGGGGCGGGCGACCGAGGAACGGCCGGCGGGGTTATGCCCGGCTGATGGGCCAGCAAATGACGCGGGCGCGGGCCGCGCTCGACATCCAGACCGGCGGCGGCGAGGTGCTGGCCGACGGCGCTGCGGGCCAGCGGCGCCGCGGCCGGCAGCTGCTGGCGGCGACCGAGTCCTGGCCGCCCAACGCCGTCCTGGCCCGGCCGCGGCTCGCCGACCTCGGCGGCACGGTGGCGGAGGCGGCCGATGATGACGACCTGCCTTCTCGTCCGGGGCGTTCGACCTGGTCGTCAGCAGGCATCCGACCGAGGTCGGGTGGCCGGAGATCGCGCGGGTGCTGGCGGCCAGGCGGCACCTACTTCTCCCAGCAGGTCGGCGCCGGCTCGAACCGCGAGCTGACCGACTTCATGATGGGCCCGCAGCCGGTCAGTCCAGCCGCAGCGCGCAGGTCGCGGTCGCCGTTGGCACGGCGGCCGGGCTGGGGTGACGGACCTGCGCGAGCAGGCACTGCGGGTGGAGTTCTTCGACGTCGCCGCGGTCGTGTATTTCCTGCGCAAGGTGCTTGGACGGTGCCGGGCTTCACGTGGCCGGCTACCGGAGCCGCTCGCGCGGATGCACGAGCACATCCAGGCAGCCGGCTCGTTCGTCTGCCACTCGCAGCGGTTCCTGATCGAGGCGCGCAAGCAGCCCGCAGGCTTGGCGGCATCCGACCGGATGAGCGCACGACGCAGAGGAGACAGGCAATGCCCACCCGCACCGCGCACACCACCTGGACTGGCGGCCTTGAGGACGGCACCGGCACGGTGACGCTGGTCAGCTCCGGAATCGGCAGCTACGAGATCAACTTCCCCAAGCGGGCGGCGGATGACGCCGGCGGGACGACCAGCCCGGAGGAACTCATCGCCGCCGCGCACGCTGGCTGCTTCGCGATGCAGTTCTCGGCGCTGCTCGGCGCGGCGGGCGGCACCGATCAGTCGCTCGATGTCACCGCGGATGTGACGCTCGGCCCCGATCCGGCGGGCGGATTCCGGATTAGCGGCATCAAGCTGACGGTCGGCGGCTCCGCACACGGGGTGAGCGCGGCGGACTTCGCCAGGATTGCCGGCGACGCCAAGGCCGGGTGCCCGGTCAGCAAGGCGCTGGCCGGTACCACCATCACGATGGAGGTCTCGGGCTGGCTCACCGCCCCGCGAGTTGTGGACGGGGGAGACCGTCAGTCGTGGTCACGTTGTCGTGCTCATCTCGCTGCGGCCGCGCGCCTCGTCGACCGTGAGCTCGGCCGCGGGATCGGCGTCAAGGCGCTCGTCCGGGATGGGCTCGCCGCTGAGCACAGACCGGCCGTAGGTCCCGCGTCCAGCCGCGCAACGGCGCGGTCGATGGCGGCCAGCCGGTCCCGGAAGCTGTCGGCGAGCGCGTCATCCATGCCCTGTGCAGTCAGCGGCTGCGCCGCGTCGGAGTAATCGCCAGGCTCGTCCTCCGCCTCGCGGTCCTGTGCACCGGCTGACTCGGCATCCTTGAGCAGCCGCTCTACTTCGGCGCGCTCGGTGAGCAGCCGCTCCCTCGCCACTCTTTCGTCCATCTGGCCCC
Source organism: uncultured Actinomycetota bacterium (assembly GCA_963834665.1). Taxonomy (GTDB): domain Bacteria; phylum Actinomycetota; class Actinomycetes; order Streptosporangiales; family Streptosporangiaceae; genus JAJYUU01. The sequence goes on along the minus strand of CAWICK010000010.1, from coordinate 990,038 downwards.
CTACTACATCGGCTTCCAACCGGCTTCTTCAAGCCCCTGCCACATTACGCGGGCCGGCGCCGGCGGCGATTGCCCCGGCCGCGAAAACACGGCTGACCGGGGCTGACCGTTGCCACGTTACTTGGCCCTATTCGGCTCGGGCCCGGCTGAAGACGCGGTCAGCCAGCCGGGGTGCAATGCGAGAATGCCCCCATGGGGACCAAGAACAGCCTGCCGGGCTCAGGGCACGGCTCTGCTGGCTCGATCCTGAGCATCGGCTCAAGCGGCTCGATCCTGTCCATCGGCTCGTCCGGCTCGATCCTGTCCATCGGCTCCGCGGGGTCCATCCTCTCGGTCGGCTCCGCGGGTCCATTCCTCTCGGTCGGCTCGGTCGGCTGCATCGGGTGCGCTTTCTCGATCCTCTCGGCGCTGAGCGCCGAGTCGATCCGTGCCTCCGGTCGCGTATCCCGCCGGTCGGTGCGCCGCGCTGGCGGACGGCGGGGCCCGTCCGGGCAGGTGAGCCGCCGGGAGTCGAAGCCGGTCCAGTGACTGGCTGCCGTTCCCTGCCCGCTGAACCAGAGCTTCAGCCGCTACGCGCTCCGGGCGGACTGGTGCCGATCCCGCGTGCGCTGCTCAGGCGGTCGGGTCTGCGCTCGCGGCTCGGCAGGCCGAGTTCGCGCCACCGAGGTCTCGCGCATCTTGAACTTCTGCACCTTGCCGGTGACCGTCATCGGGAAATCCTCGGTGACCCGGACATACCGCGGGATCTTGTAGTGCGCGATCTTGCCAGTGCAGAACTCCCGGACCTGCTCGGCGGTCAGCTCGCCGCCAGGCCGAAGCTTCACCCAGGCGCATAGCTCCTCGCCGTACTTGACATCGGGCACGCCGATCGACCTGGACGTCCTCGATCTCCGGGTGGGTGTACAGGAACTCCTCGACCTCGCGCGGGTAGATGTTCTCGCCGCCGCGGATGACCATGTCCTTGATCCGGCCGACGATGTTGAGGTAGCCGGCCTCGTCCATCACCGCCAGGTCGCCGGTGTGCATCCAGCGGGCCGGCGTCGATCGCCTCGGCGGTCTTCTCCGGCTCGTTCCAGTAGCCGAGCATCACCGAGTAGCCGCGGGTGCACAGCTCGCCGTGGCTGCCGCGCGGCAGGACCAGGCCGGTCTCCGGGTCGATCACCTTGATCTCGACGTGCGGGTGGACCCGGCCGACGGTGGAGACGCGCCGCTCCATGTCGTCGTCGGCGGTGGTCTGGGTGGACACCGGCGAGGTCTCGGTCATCCCGTAGCAGATCGTCACCTCGGTCATGTGCATCTCGCTGACGACCCGCTTCATCACCTCGACCGGGCACGGCGAGCCGGCCATGATCCCGGTGCGCAGGCTAGGACAGGTCGTAGCTGCGCGAAATCGGGCAGCGCCAGCTCGGCGATGAACATCGTCGGCACGCCGTACAGCGAGGTGCACCGCTCGGCCTGCACCGCGGCCAGGGTCGCGGCCGGGTCGAAGCCCGGGGCCGGGATCACGATGCAGGCACCGTGCGTGGTGCAGCCCAGGTTGCCCATCACCATGCCGAAGCAGTGGTAGAACGGCACCGGGACGCAGACCCGGTCGGCTCGGTGTACCGGCACCCCTCGCCGACGAAGAACCCGTTGTTCAGGATGTTGTGGTGCGACAGCGTCGCGCCCTTCGGGAAGCCGGTCGTGCCGCTGGTGTACTGGATGTTGATCGGGTCATCGAAGGCGAGCGCCGCCGCCCGCTCGGCCAGCGCCGCCCGGTCCGGCAGCCGCTCCGGCGCCAACCAGCTCGTCCCAGTCCGCGGTGCCGATGTAGATGACCCGCTCCAGCCCGGGCAGGTCGCCGCGGACCTCGTCGATCATGCCGCGGTAGTCGCTGGTCTTGAAGCTCTCGGCGCTGACCAGCAGCCGGATGCCCGACTGCCGCAGCACGTAGGCCAGCTCGTGGCTGCGGTAGGCCGGGTTGATGTTGACCAGGATGGCGCCGATCTTGGCGGCGCCGTACTGCAGCAGCACCCATTCGGCGCAGTTCGGCGCCCAGATGCCGACCCGGTCGCCCTTCTCGATGCCAGCCGCCATCAGGCCGAGCGCAACCGCGTCGGTGTCGGCGTCGAGCTGGGCGTAGGTCCACCGCCGCCCCGATCGGCACGTCGACGAGCGCCTCGCTGGCCGCGTGCGCCGGCCGCGATCCGGCGCAGGTTGGCGCCGATGGTCTCGCCGAGCAGCGGCGTCGGCCGACGCCCCGTGGCTGTAGGACAGTTGACTGGCTGCGGACATGGCTGGCCTCCGGAACGGTGTTAGGTCAATATTCGCACGTTCCGGCCCGGTCCGCGATACAGGATGGCAGGCGGCGGCCTTGGGCAGCCGGCCTGCAGCCGGCCATAGCGCTCGTAGGGTCAGATCCGATCAGCCTCATACCCGAGGAGCTGGGCCCGATGTCGCCTGCCATACGCCGAACCGCTGACCCCGCTGCGAGCCGGCCGAGCGGGTCATACCTGAGCCGGCGCGCCGAGGCGAGCCGGGCGGCGAGCCTTGCGGGATCTGCGGCGGCGGCACGACCGGAGCGCTGTGGTCACAACGATCTGTGGACGCTGCACCCGCCAGTCAACGGCAGCCTGCCTGGATCGGTCTGGCTCGCGAGCAAGGAACATTTCGACACCTTTGCCGACATGCCCGCCGGACATTCTGCTGCCTTCGGCCGGGTTTGCGGCATGGTCGAACGCGCGATCCTGTCCCTCGGGGGCGTGGCCCGGGTGCACCTGTACCGCTGGGGTGACGGCGGCGCGCACTTCCATGTCTGGTTCATCCCGCGGCCCGAGGCATGCTCGAGGCCCGGGGCATGTACCTGCCGATCTGGGAAGACGTCCTGCCGACAGTCCCCGACGAGGAACTGGCCGCGGCGGCCAAGCGGGTCGCTGCCGCCATGGACGCGCCCGGCTGAGGATCCGCGCGAGGCGCTGTTGCCGCGAGATGCGCAGGGCGGCCGACAGGTCTACTGTCAGAAGTGAAGGTCATTCCGCTTTCGGAGCGCCGCGATGGGTACGTGGATTATCTGGCTGATCATCGCGGCTGTGCTTGGCACCATCGAGATCGTCACCACGACGCTCGCGTTCGGCCTGCTCGGCATCGCCGCGCTGGTGGCGGCAGGCGCCGGGTTCCTCGGCGGTGACGCCGCTGTCCAGTTCGGCGCGTTCATCCTCGCCTCCGGCGTCGGCCTCGGCGTCGCCCGGCCCGTTCGCGCTGCGCCACATCCGGCAGCCGCCCATGCTCCGCACCGGCACCGCTGCGCTAGTCGGCCGGACAGGTTACGTGCTGGAGGAAGTCAGCGAACACGGCGGCCGGGTCCGGATCGGCGGCGAGGAATGGTCCGCCCGGCCCTATGACGAGACGCTGGTCATCCCGGCTGGCACCAGGGTCGACGTGCTGCAGATCGAGGGCGCGTCAGCGCTCGTGTACCCCAGGGAGTAGCCATGTTCGGTGAGGCTGTCGGTATTGCGGTCGCCGTCATCGGCCTGCTAGTAGTGCTGATCGCGTTTCGCACGATCCGGATCGTGCCGCAGGCGCGGGCCAGGAACGTGGAGCGGTTCGGCCGCTACACCAAGACGCTCGAACCCGGCATGAACTTGATCATCCCGTTCATCGACCGGGTCAAGCCGCTGATCGACCTGCGCGAGCAGGTGGTCTCGTTCCTCGGCCAGCCGGTCATCACCGAGGACAACCTGGTCGTCAAGATCGACACCGTGCTGTTCTTCCAGGTGACCGATCCGCGGGCGGCCGACTACGAGATCGTCAACTACATCCAGGCGATCGAGCAGCTCACCGCGACGATGCTGCGCAGCGTGATCGGCTCGATGGACCTGGAGGTCACGCTGACCTCCCGCGACAAGATCAACACCATGCTGCGCGGCGTGCTGGACGACGCCTCCGGCAAGTGGGGGATCCGGGTCACCAGGGTGGAGATCAAGGCGATCGACCCGCCGAAGAGCGTTATCGACGCGATGGAGAAGCAGATGCGCGCCGAGCGGGAGAAGCGCGCCGCGATCCTGACCGCCGAGGGCCTTCGGCAGGCGCAGATCCTCACCGCTGACGGCGACAAGCAGGGCACCGTCCTGCGGGCCGAGGGCGAGAAGCAGAGCGCGATCCTGAAGGCCGAAGGCCAGGCGCAGGCGATCACGTCCGTGTTCCAGTCGATCCACGAGAATGACCCTGACCCGAAGCTGCTGGCCTACCAGTACCTGCAGACGCTGCCGCAGATTGCCCAGGGGCCGGGCAACTCGATGTGGATGATTCCGAGCGAACTGACCAGCGCGCTGAAGGCGTTGAGCAGCGCGTTCGACAGCAGCGGATCGGCGCCCGATGCCTCGGCGGCAGGATCGGCGCGGGCGGCTCGACGGTTCGACGGGCCGGTCCTGCCGTGACGGCTCCGGCCGTGACGGCTCCTGCCGTGACGGGTCCGGCACAGGCGGGAACGGCTGAAGCTGCGTTGGCTGAGGCGGTGCAAACCGAGGCCGCGCTGGAGGCGGCTACGGGTCGCGGGGCCGCGCTACCGGAAGCGGCCTTGCCGCGAGCGACCCCGCCGGACGCCGCATTGCCCGAGACGGCGCTGCCGGACGCCGCGTTGCCCGGGGCGGCCCTGCCGGACGCGGCGTTGCCGGAAGCTGCGTTGCCGGAAGCTGCTTTGCCCGACGCCGCATTGCCTGAGGTGGCGCTGCCCGAGCCAGAAGCGCTGGATGGGCTGGGCGCCCTCACCGCCGTGGACACGGCCGAAGGAGGCGCGGCTAACGGCTCGGCCGGACCGGGCTAGCGGCCTAGAACCGGATAGCCAGGCCGAGCGTCAGCAGTGCACCGAAGGCAAGCTGAAGCCGCCCGGTCTGGCCGAGCGCGCCGATGAGGCTGCGTCCGGTGGCCCCGTCGCGCACTTGGCGAACCGGCGGGAACGCGAGCGGCAGCGCGGCCAGGGCAAGCAAGGTGAGCGGGCGGGCCGGCGCCAGCGCCAGGGCGACGCAGAACGGCACCAGGATGCAGCCGGTGTACAGCGCCCTGGTCCGCTGGTCGCCGAGGACGACGGCGAGCGTCCGCTTGCCGGTCTGGCTGTCGGTAGGAATGTCCCGCAAATTGTTGATCACCAGCAGCGCGCAGGCCAGCAGGCCGATCGCCGCGGCGGCGCCGATCGGCAGCCAGGTCAGCGTCTGCATCTGCACGTAAGCGGTGCCCGCCACTGCGGCCAGGCCGAAGAACAAGAACACCGACACCTCGCCGAGCGCCCGGTAGCCATAAGGCCGGCTGCCGCCGGTGTAAAACCAGGCGGCGGCGACCGCGGCTGCCCCCAGCAGCAGCAGCCACCAGGAGGTAACCGCAGCCAGTACCAGGCCGGCCGCGCATGCGACGGCAAAGCAGCCAATGGCGGCGGCAAGCACATGCCGCGGCTTGGCCAGCCCCGAGCCGACCAGCCGGACCGGGCCGACCCGGACCTCGTCGGTGCCGCGGATGCCGTCGCTGTAGTCGTTGGCGTAGTTAACGCCGATCTGCAGGGCCAGCGCCACGAGCAGGGCCAGGCACGGCCCGCCACAGCGAGAACTTGCCGTAGCCGAAGGCGACGCCCGAGCCGACCACGACCGGCACGACGGCCGCGGGCAGAGTCCGGGGTCGTGCGCCCGCCACCCAGGTCCGCAGATCGGCCACACTGCATCCTTTGCCGGGTCGTGGAAGGTCGGGTCGTGGAAGTGACAGACTAGCCCGCGATCCGGGCCCAGCGGCCGGTGCCGAGCGACCGGGTGCCGAGCTAGCCGGGTGGGAGGGTGCGCTGCGCGGCGGAGAAGATCTCGCCAGCCTCCTCCCAGCCGAGCGGCGGGCCCCGGCAGCCCGCTTGCGGCTGCCGAAAGTACCGGATGACTTTTCGCCCGGCGAAGACATCGACGCCGCGCAGGTTGGCCACCGCCCACGGGACGGTCGGCCCGTAGATCACCATGCCGGCCTGACCGTGATCTCGCGGCCGAGTTCCGCGCTGAGCAGCCGGGCCGCCTGCGCCGCCTCCCAGCGCGCGTGGGCCAGCCTGTCCTTCTGGCTGAACGGGCCGTGGTACAGCACCGGCCCGGCCGCCGAGTCGCTGGCGACGGTCCGCACCGGCAGCCGCCGGTCCCAGCGCTCGGAGTCCAGCGCGTAGACCCCGCCCGGCCCGATCACCAGGTGATCGATGACCGAGTCGGTGCCGGGGATGCCGCGGGCGTGCACCGCCAGGTAGCCAGCGGGCCGGACCAGGAAGAGCCGCCGCTTGGTCCGGCGCTGCGCCGAGTGCGCCCTGGCCGCTGCCGGGATCAGCGACATGGTCTTGGATTTGTAGATGGTGTCAGCGATCGCGACCAGCGCAGCTGCGGTCAGGCCGACCCGCCAGTCCTGCCAGAGCGTGACGATCAGCAGCACGAGGACGCGACATGACGGCCCGCCGGATCCAGATGGGCAGCCGCGGATCGGCGGCAAGCCCGGCCATGGTGGCGCGCGAAGGAGCAGGAAAGCTCGGCGATCCCTCGACCGGGGCCGCTGGCCCGGTCGGTGACGGCTCAGGCCCGGTCTCCCGGTCCATGTGTCATAGCGTAACCGAGCGGTCACAGCACCCCTCAGCCCGCCGGCTCGGGGGGGTCGGTCCCGGACCGTTGTGCCGCTACCGTTCGGTAACGTGACCCAGATTCATGACCTGACAGTGACCGAGCTGGCCGCCGCCATCCCGACCGGGGAGACTTCCTCGGCCGAGATCACCGAGCACTACCTGGACCGCATCGACCGGCTGAACGAGCAGGTCGGCGCTTTCTACACGGTGACCCACGAGCTGGCCCGCGAGCAGGCCGCTGCCGCGGACAAGGCCGTCTCGGCCAGCCGCAAGGACGGCGCCGAGCTGCCGCCGCTGACCGGCGTGCCGATCCCGATCAAGGACCTGAACATGGTCGCCGGGGTCAGGCTGACCTACGGCAGCGCAGTCCTGGCCGACAACGTGGCGACCGAGGATGACTACGTGGTCGAGCACCTGCGCTCGGCCGGCATCGTGATCACCGGCAAGACCGCGACGCCGGAGTTCGGCCTGCCCTGCTACACCGAGACCAGGATCGGGCCGCCCGCCCGGACCCCGTGGGACCTGACCCGGTCGGCGGGCGGCTCGAGCGGCGGCGCGGCCGCCGCCGTGTCGTCCGGCCTGGCCCCGGCCGCCCAGGGCAGCGACGGCGGCGGCTCGATCCGGATCCCGGCCAGCGTGTGCGGCCTGTTCGGGATCAAGCCGACCCGCGGCCGGATCTCCCAGGGCCCGATGATGCCGGACCTGGTCGGCCTGTCCACCGACGGTCCGCTGGCCCGCACGGTGGCCGATGCCGCCCTGCTGCTCGACGCGATGACCGGCAACCACCCTGGCGACATGTACACCCTGCCCGCCTTGCCGCGCCGGCGAGTCCTTCCTCGGCTACGCCAGCCGCGAGCCGGGCAAGCTGCGGATCGCCAGGTCGCTGAAGACCGTGGTGGAGGGCGCGGAGGTGCACCCCGACTGCGTGGCCGCCTACGAGGAGGCCAGCGCGCTGCTCGGCCTCACTCGGGCCACGAGGTCGAGGACGTCGACCTGCCGTTCCCGGCCGAGGCAGTGCCGTCGTTCCTGGCGCTGTGGTTCGCGATGGCCACGCTGGCCCCGATCGCGCCCGAGCAGGAGAGCGAGCTGCTGCCGCTGACCCGGTACCTGCGCGGCGAGGGCATGGAGCTGTCCGCCGCCGACCTGCTGTTCCACCAGGCCGTCCTGCAGGGCAGCGTCCGGCCGGCGCATGCGGGCCCTGAACGCCTACGACGCGATCCTCAGCCCGACGCGTGGCGCTGCCGCCGCGGCCGGTCGGCTGGTTCGACGAGGTCGAGCCGGCCGAGAACTTCATCCGGCAGACCCAGTTCACGCCGTGGACGGCGCTGTACAACCTGTCCGGCCAGCCCGCCGTGAGCGTGCCGCTGCACTGGACCGCCGACGGCCTGCCGATCGGCGATCATGCTGGCCGGCCGGATGGGCGACGAGGCGACCCTCATCTCGCTCTCGGCCCAGCTTGAGGCGGCCAGGCCGTGGGCGGACCAGCACCCGCCCATCTGGTGATATAAACCCGTCAGGCGTACACCCCCGCCGCGCCGATGCGTGGCGATGCACGGTTGCGGGGATAGTTCCCTGGCGGCGCGGGGGCGCCGTGACTGCGGGGGACGGTGCGGTGAATCAGTGGCTGGAGCGGCTCGGCGCGTTCTGCGCCAGGCGGCACTGGATCGTGATCATCGCCTGGGTGCTCATCCTCGGCGGCCTGCTCGGGGCCAGGCAGGCGTTCGGCGGCCAGTTACGTCAACAACTACAACGTGCCCGGCACCCAGTCCGACGACGGCCTGAACCGGCTGAACAGCACGTTCAGCTCGCAAGGCGGCTACGCCGGGCCAGATCGTCTTCCACGCCAGCCAAGGCACGGTCCCGCCGACGCGATCAGCGGTGAACCAGGCCACCGCCAATATCGCAAGCTGCCGGATGTCATCAAGGCGGTCAGCCCGTTCGCGTCGCCGTCACGGGCGCGGTGTCTCCAAGAACGGCACCATCGCCTACTCGAGCGTGTCCTGGAGCACGAACCCGTACTCGCTGGACGCCAGCTACCTCAACCGGCTGAACAACGCGGTCGCGCCGGCCAGGAAGGCCGGCCTCCAGGTGGAGTACGGCGCCGGCGCGGCGCAGATCGGCCAGACCAGTCAAGCGACACGACGTCCGAGCTCATCGGCCTGGCCTGCGCGCTGATCCTGCTGCTGTTCATGTTCGGCTCGCTGGTCGCCGCGGCCATCCCGCTGGTCTCGGCCCTCTTCAGCGTCGGGCGCCGGCCTGTCGCTGCTCGGCCTGCTGGCGGCCGCGATGACTTTCCCGACCACGGCGCCGACCATCGCCACGCTGCTCGGCCTCGGCGTCGCGGTCGACTACGGCCTGTTCCTGGTCGCCCGGCACCGCGAGCAGCTGGACACCGGCATGGACATCATCGCCTCGGCCCGCCACGCCGAGGGGACGTCCGGCGCGGCGATCGTCGTGGCCGGCAGCACGGTCGTGGTCTCGATCCTCGGCCTGTACATCTCCGACGTCGCGTTCGTCGGCGCGCTCGGCCTGGCGGCCGCGGTGGTTGTCGCCGTGACCATGCTGGCCGCACTGACCCTGGTGCCCGCGTTCATGGGCGTGTCCCGGTCGAACGTGCGGTCACTCGCTGCCCGGGTCAGGGCGCATAAGGCCGGCGAGACGGCGCGGCAGCAGGCCAGGCGCACCGCCGCGGCTACCCAGGAGCAGCACGAGCACTCCGCCTTCGCCCGGTGGGGGCGGAAGGTCAGCGAGCAGCCCTGGCCGTGGGCGATCCTCAGCGTGGCGCTGCTGGTCGTGCTCGCGATCCCGTTCCTCTCGATCACGCTCGGCCAGCCTGACAACGGCACCAACCCGACGTCGGACACCAACCGGCGGGCCTACGACCTGATGACGCAGGGCTTCGGTGTGGGCTCCAACGGCCCGCTCGCGGTTGTCGTGGCATTGCCGAAGCAGTCAAGCTCGGCCAACAACACGCTGCTCAGCAACATGCAGAAGAGCGTGTCCGGCACTGGCGGCGTCGCCTCGGTCGGCCCGGCCGCGGTGAACTCGGCCGGCACGACTGCTGTCTTCAACGTCATCCCGACCACCCGCCCGCAAGCGCCGGCCACCACCGACCTTGTCAACACGCTGCGTGACAGCGTGCTGCCCAAGCAGCACGCCACTACCTACGTAACCGGGACGACTGCCGGGGCCGTCGACTTCACCACCAAGATCACCTCCCGGCTGGTCTGGCTCATCCTTGCCGTGATAGTGATCGCGTTCCTGCTGCTGACGATGGCGTTCCGGTCGATCGTGATCCCAGCCAAGGCGGCCATCCTCAACTTGCTGTCGATCGGCGCCGCCTATGGCGTCATCGTGGCGATCTTCGAGTGGGGCTGGGGCAGGAGCCTGATCGGGCTGCACAGCACCCTGCCCATCCCGGCGTACGTGCCGATGCTGGTGTTCGCCATTGTGTTCGGCCTGTCGATGGACTACGAGGTGTTCCTGCTGTCGCGGGTACATGAAGCGTGGATCGCGACCCGCGACGCGCACCGCAGCGTCGCCATCGGGATCGGCGGCACCGCGCGGGTCATCACCACGGCCGCCGCGATCATGATCGTGGTGTTCACCAGCTTCGTGCTGAACTCCGACCCGACAGTGAAGATGCTCGCCATCGGCATGGCGTTCGCGGTGCTCATCGACGCCTCGCTGGTACGGATGATCCTGGTGCCGGCGGTGATGACGCTGCTCGGCCCGCGTGCCTGGTGGATGCCGAGGTGGCTGGAGCCGATCGTGCCGCAGTTGCAGCTGGAAGGCAGCATCGCCCGCGATCGGCTGACTGCGTAAGGTCATCGCCATGAAGTTGCTCAGCTCACGGGCAGCGGCCGCGGCAGCGGCGGCGCTGCTGCTCGCTGGCGGTGCGGTCCTGACCGCCTGCTCAGCCAGCGGCCCTTCGCCGCAGGCCGTTGCGCACAGCTACCTTGCCGCCTGGGCTGGCCGCAACTGGCCGGGCATGCGGGCCCTGGTGGCCAGCCCGCCTGCCGATTTCACCGCGCTGAACTCGGCCGAGCTGACTGACCTCGGCGTCCAGCGAGCCAGTTATGCCGCCGGGCAGCTGACGGTGACCGGCGGCTCCGCGCGCGAGACAGTGACGCAGCGCCTCGAGATTCCCGGCGTCGGCACCATCGGCGTCAAGACCACGCTGCGCCTCAAACAGGTGTCGGGAGCCTGGCGGGTCGCCTGGACGCCAGCCACGATCGCGCGCGGCCTGCGGTCCGGCGACAAGCTGCTGCTCCAGCTGAACTGGCCGCCGCGAGCACAGATCCTCGGCGCGGCGGGCGCGCCGCTCACCGCGCAAGCGCCGATGGTGACCGTCGGCGTCGAGGGCAAGCGGATCAAGAGCGACGCCGTGGTCCGGACCGCGCTGCTGGCGGCCGGCGCGACCAAGCAGGCGATAGGCACGGCGCTGACAGGGGCGAAGCACGAACCCACCTGGTTCGAGCCCGTGGTCACGGTCAGCTGGGCCCGCTACCAGCAGCTGAAGCCGACTATCTACCCGGTCCCCGGCACCGTCTTCCAGACCCTGCACGTGCGCGCACCGGTCCTGGCCGGCCTTGATGACCTCATCGGATCGGTCGGCCCGGTGACCGCGCAGCAACTGCAACAGCTCGGCGCGCCGTACAACGCGCAGAGCGTCGTCGGCCAGACCGGCCTTGAGCACGCCTACGAGCGGCAGCTAGCCGGGACGCCAGGCGCCGTGGTGTCGGTCGTCAGCGCGAACGGGGCGTCCGGACCGGCGGCGGCGAGCATCCCCGCCAAGCCGGGCAAGCCGCTGCAGACCAGCATCGACCCGACTGTGGAGCGGGACGCCGCGGCGGCGCTGGCGGGTGTCCGCAAGCAGGCCGCGCTGGTCGCGGTCAACGCGACCACCGGCCAGGTGCTGGCGTCCGACAGCGTGCCGAACACTGGCGGCTTCGACCTGGCCTTCGACGGCGCCTTCCCGCCGGGCTCGTCGTTCAAGGTGATCACCTCGACCGCGCTGATCGAGCACGGGCTCAGCCCGGCCTCGCCGGCCAGTTGCCCGCGCCAGCTCTCGGTCGACGGCGAGGTCTTCCACAACGCCGAGGGCGAGGGGCCGGTCAGCAACCTGCTGCACGCCTTCGCCGAGTCGTGCAACACCGCGTTCATCGGCCTGGCCACACGCCATCTGTCCGCGGCTGACTTCCCGAAGACCGCGAGGACCTACGGGATCGGCACCGACGCCGGCGCTGGGCCTGCCGGCCTTCGGCGGCCTGGTGCCGAAGCCGTCGGACGAAGCCGAACTGGCCGCCACCACGATCGGGCAGGCCGGGGTGCTGGTGTCGCCGCTGGACATGGCGATGGTGGCGGCCGGCGTCGACACCGGCCAGGTGCACGCGGCGCGGCTGGTCGCCGGCGCGCCCGACGACCGGTGCCACCGCGGACCTTGCCGCGCGAGGTGGTCACCGGCCTGCACCAGATGATGGCGCAGGTGGTCGCGACCGGAACCGCGTCCGGCAAGGGCCTGCCGTCCGGCACGTTCGCCAAGACCGGGACCGCGCAGTACGGCCACGGCAATCCGCTGCCGACCGACGCCTGGCTGATCGGCTTCAACGGAAACATCGCGTTCGCCATGGTCACCGTCAATGGCGGCGAAGGCGGCCCGACGGACGGGCCGATCGTGGCGAAGTTCCTCGACCTGCTGCATCAATCCGGCACCTGAGGCCGGCGGGGCCTGCGCGCATACGGGCCGCAGACCTTTTACCATGCCAGTACCGGCGGGGCATGCCGGAGGTCACCTCAGGATGCGGGGGCACGGGATGACCGGATGATGCCTGATCGCGACGGTGCCGCATGGGACGGCAACGTCAGGTACGGCACAACGGAAGACGACGCACCGCCAGCTCACGGCAAGGGGAAGCACGGCAGCGCCAGGCCAGGGCGTCCGAAACGTCGTCCAGGGCGCCGTCGCCAGCGCGGCGCGCACGAGGCTGGCCAGTTCAGCGAGCCGTGGTCGGCAGGCGCGCCGCGTCCGCGCCGCTTGCTCCAGTACGGGAACGGGGTCGTCGCGCTGGCCGCCTCATGCAGCCTGCTCGGGCTGCTCGGGGCGGGTCTTGGCGCCGTGCCGGCACTCGGGCCTGCCCTGGTGCCCGGACACGGGGCCTGGACCTCGGCGGCCGGCGGGAAGCTGCCGGTGTCCCAGACGCTGACGCTGGCAGGCCTGTCCGGGCCGGTGCGGGTGTCGTTCAGCCAGCAGGGCATGCCCGCTATCAGCGCGCAGTCGGACGCCGATGCGTTCCTCGCGCTCGGTTACCTGCACGCCAGGTTCCGGCTGACCCAGCTGGATATCGAGCGCAGGCTGGCCGAGGGCAAGCTGGCGCAGCTTGCGGGCCGGCCGCGGTTGCCTCGGACGCCTTCGAGCTGCGCCTTGGCCTGCTCCGCACGGCGCGGTCGCAGTGGGCTGCGATGCCGAAGTCCAGCCCGGCCGCGCAGGCCCTGATCGCCTACTCCCGCGGGGTCAACGACTACCTGGCGCAGGTGCGAGCGAGTCAGCAATGGCCGGCCGTGTTCTCGCTGGCCGGGGTGTACCCGGCGGACTGGACTCCGGTCGACAGCCTGGCGGTGCAGGGCGCGCTGACACAGGAACTCGACTTCAGTACCCCGCCGCTTGACTACGCGCTGCTCGAGCGCTCGCTCGGCGCGCGCAGACGCCAGTGGTTCGGGGTTCAGTCACCGACTTCGCAGCGCCCTTACGATCCGGGGCCGTACCGGCAGCTCGGCCTTGCCGCCACTGCCCGGCGCGCAAGCCAGCGGCCTTGCCCGTGCGGGGCCCCGTTCCCCGTCATAATCAGCCTGCTAGCCCGACCGCGATCACTGCCGGGCTGGCGCAGGCCGCGGCGGCTATCCTCGCCCAGGCCGCCGCGCTGCCGCCCGGCCAGCTGCGCACCGCGCCAGCAGCAATGCCTGGGCGGCGAACGGGCCGAAGGTGGCCGGCGGTCGTGCCATGCTGGCGGGCGACCCGCACCTGCCGCAGACGCTGCCGTCGGTCTGGTACCAGGTCGCGCTGAACGCGCCGGGCCTGGCCGTAGCGGGGTCAGCGTGCCCGGCTTGCCTGCCGTCCTGATCGGGCACAACGCGCATATTGCCTGGTCAGTGACCAGCGCGCAGAGCCAGTCAGACGCTGTTTTACGACGAGCAGACCAGCGCCTCGCGGCCGGGGGAGTACTTCTGGCGCGGTCAGTGGCGGCGGATGCGGGTGCTGCACTACACGATCCCGGTGCGCGGCGGCGCGAGCCAGGCGGCTGACTGTCGACGAGACGGTGCACGGCCCGGTCCTGACCCAGGCCGGCCAGACCGTCGTCGGTCGACTGGATGGGCGCACTCGGCTCGCCGGACCTGAGCGTGCTGCTGGCGTCAGCCAGGCCAGCGACTTCGCCCAGTTCCGGTCTGCGCTGGCGGGCTGGCGGTCACCGGCGCTGACCTTCGTCTACGCCGACGACCGCGGGCAATATCGGCGCGATCTCGCCCGGCTACATCCCGCAGGTCCGGCATGGTTCGACCCGTGGCTGCCGATGCCAGGGACGGGCGCTGACGATGTCGCCGGGGTGATCCCCTACGCTGCGCTTCCGCAGGTCTATGACCCGCCGTCACATGTGCTGGCGGTGGCGGACCAGCGGCCCGGTCAGCGCGTCGTACCCGTATTACCTGGGCACGGCGAGCTTCTTCGATCCCGGCTACCGGGCCGACGCGGAGTTTGCCTTCCTGGGCAAGCCGGTCGATGCGGCCCGCCGGCTTCGCCTCGCTGCAGGCTGACGTCGGCGATCAGCTGGCATCGGTGATCGTGCCGAAGCTGCTCGCAGCCCTGAAGGGTTCGCCGCTGTCCGCCGTGCAGCAGCAGGCCGAGCACATCCTGGCGTCCTGGGACCGGCAGATGGCCGTGGATTCCGCGGGCGCGTCGATCTGGTGGACGTTCTGGTCCGACTACCTGTCCGCGGTGTTCCGGCCGTGGTGGCTTGCGGCGAAGGTGCCGGTGCAGCTGGACCGGTCTGGGCTGTCGGTCGGGCCGGGCCAGGTCAGCCTGGATGCGGACCTGCAGGCATGGACGGTGGGTTCGCAGCGGAACGCGGCATTCAGCCCGCCCGGCAGTCCGCCGCGCACGGCCGCGACCGTCATGCGGTTGGCGTTCACGGCCGCAGTCGCTGATCTTGGCAAGCTGCTCGGCGGCGGCCCAGGCAGCTGGAGCTGGGGGCAGCTGCACACGCGGAGTTCCCCTCGCTGACCGGAGCGACGGCGCTCGGTTACGGGCCGCGGGCGGCGGGCGGTGACCTCTGGACGGTCGACACTGCCGAGGGCGGGCTGAACTCGGAGGCTGGCCCGGACTGGCGGATGGTCGCCGGCTGGTCCGGGTCGGCAAGCCGGTGGCGGAGGGCATCTACCCCGGCGGGCAAAGCGACAACCCGGCCTCGCCGTGGTACTCGAACCTGGTCGGCTACTGGTCCGCTGGGAACTACCTGCCGCTATCGGCCGGCTCCGCTATATCCGCGACCAGGGTATGGGAGCTGCGGCCATGACTGCTGAGTTCAAACGCCTCGGCAAACGCGGCTCATACCGGCTCGGGCAGCTCCGGGCGCAAGGTGTCCACGAGGCAGGCCGGCCGTCGCTGTTCCAGCCGCGGTTCAACCGGCCAGATCGTGGCCTGCCCCCGGCCGCGTGGCTGGCTGGATTGCTGTTCGGCGCTGCCGCGATTGCCCTCGGTGCGTACCTAGGATCGTGGTTCATGCCGTTCGTGGTAGGCCTGCTCGCCGGCTTCGCCAACAAGGCAGGCGGCTGGCCGGTTCGATTCGCGCTGCCCGCGATCGCGGCCACGGCCGCGATCGGCTGGGGCGCGCCGCTGGCGTGGGCCACTCTGCAGGGCCAGCCGTACGGCGCCGTGGCCAGGGAGCTGGCGGCGTTCGGCGGGCTACCCGGTCACGCCGCCGTGGGACTCGTCCTGACCGTGCTGGTGGCCGTTGTCCAGGTCACGCTCGGATACTGGCTCGGCCGCGCGATGACGCCGCTGCCGCGCAGAAACTAGCCGGGAGATTCAGGCCGCGGCCGGGTAGTGGCGCTCTGCGCGGCGGGCCTGCCGGACCAGCCTGACCGCGACCAGAACCGGTCCGCCGATGGCGACCACGAGCGTGGCGAGTAGCAGCGTCACTCCGAGCCAGCCTGGCACCGTGCCGGGCGGGTTGACGCAATGCTGCGTGGTCGGCTGATTAGATCCGCCGCTGCTGCTGTAACAAGCGCTTACGGGTGAGGTGGCGAAGAATGCGGCGCCCGACAAAACGACGAAGACAGCGGCCAGGCCACCAGGCCAGATGAGCGTTCCGAGCAGCTTGTCGCTGAGCCGCCAGCGCGGCGATATCCAGAGCAGGATCGCGCCAACGATCCAGCCGATGCCGGCCAGGAAGCCGCCGACAAGAAGCAGGATCACAGCGAAGATCTCCATCACGCCCATGCCTGCCGCCGGCCTCCGCGGACCGGAACTGCCTGGCCAGCTGGGATAGGCCCCGCCGGGACCGTAGCCGCCGGGACTGTAGCCGCCGGGACTGTAGCCGCCGGGACTGTAGCCGCCGGGACTGTAGCCGCCGGGACTGTAGCCGCCGGGACTGCCCGGCGCCGGGACCGCCGGCGATTGGCTCGCCGTCGGCGCCGGTCGGCCAACCAGGAACATGACCGCCCCCGGCGAGCCTGCTGTCAGCAGGCCCGCCCGGTCGTCCGGGGTCGGCTTGCTCCGCTGCTGCCCGCACTATGTCATCAGGCTCGCCGAGCCGGGCCAGCGTGTCCGCGACGCTCGTCCTCGGCTCCCCCTCGGTTGCCTCGCCCGTCGCGTCCTGGCCGACCGCTCTGGCTTCGGCAATGTGCGCGCTGATCTCCTCGATGAGTTCGTCGCGCCGGTCGGCCGGCAACGACGCGGCTGCTGCCGTGAGCCGACGAAGATAGTCGGCGACAAGCTGGTCGTCGGTGTTGCTCACGGTCTTTCCTCCTGCCGCGGCCCCCGGCCGCGCACTCATGTCGCCGTGTCGTGCTGCTCATGGCCAGGTCCTATTCCGCGTCGGCTAGCAATCCGTCGACGCCGTCGCGAAGCCTGCGCCAGGATCCGCTGAATTCGGTCAGCGCTTCCTTGCCGGCATCCGCTAGTCGGTAGTACTTCCGCGGCGGGCCTGCTGTCGACTCTTGCCAGCTGGTCTCGACCAGGCCTTGGCGGCGCAGGCGTGCCAGCAGCGGATAGATGGTGCCCTCGCCCGTCACCATTCCCTCGATGGCGCCGAGCGCCTGGACTAGCTCGAAGCCGTACCGCTCCTTGTCGTGCAGCATGGCGAGCACGCAGTACGGCAGTACTCCACGCCGCATCTGCGCTACCAGGTTCCCGGCTTCGCCAGCTACCATGTACGACATAGTAGCTGAGGACTGAGCGATCGCGTCAAGGGCTCAGCCGGAGAGGCCGAGTTCTGCCGCGACGGTTGCGCGCAGCAGATTGGGATCACCGAGTGCGTCGGTGTTGTCCACGAACTGGTCGATCGCGCCGGTCGGTGGCAGCGCGCGAACCTGCTTGTCAGCGATGGCATCGCGCAGCGCGCGAACGAAGCGGCCCGAGTCCAGCACCCGGAAGGGTCGCTCGTAGTAGCTCGGGCGGACGGTCGGGTCGACCGGCTGGGTCAGGCCCAGATCGTTGTGCCGCCGGGCGGCCGCCTCGAGCGCAACGCACAGGCCGCGCTCCCGATCGGGCCAGGCAGTCGCGGACATTGCGGCGGCCAGCGCTGGCAGCATGTCGTTACCTGAATCCGTGCGCGCCAACCTGTGTGCGAACGCCGAGCCCAGCCATTTGCTGTAGGGCGGATACCGCCGCTCCATCAGCAGCACGAGCCGCATCATGTCCCGGACCAGCCGGGCGGTGACCACGGCCGAGCCGAGGTCGTCGCCGGCCTCGGCGCACCGGCCAGGGAACGCCTCCTCCTGCGAGATGCGGTGCCACTGGCACGCCATGATGTACAGCCACACATCCCGGGGGTACCAGGCTAGCCTCGCGCGCACCGCGGCCAGTCCGCTCCCGGACCCGTCGGCCAGTCCGCTCCCGGACCCGTCGGCCAGTCCGCTCCCGGACCCGTCGGCCGGTCCGCTCCTGGAACCTTCATCCAGTCCGCTCCCGGACCCGTCAGCCAGGCCATCGTGAAATACCGCGCCGCCAGTCAGCTCGGCAAGGACCTGCGTCGGCGTCACCAGCCAGTCGAGGAGGCGCATGCCTGTGGTCGGGTCGAAGCCCAGCACCTCGGTCAGCCATTGCCGCAGGCCAGCCACCACAACCCAGTGCGAGGCCGGCTCCCGCTCGGAACCTGACGCGGCGAACACCGTCGGATAGCCGCAGAACTCGGCTGGCAGCTTCGCGGCCAGCATCCGGGCCACAGGCCCGGCTGCGTTAACCGCGTCTTCGTCTGTCAGGAACACCTGCAGCCGCGGTCCCCAGTCGTGGTCCGTCGACCGGGCTGAGTCGAAACCCAGCACCTCGGAGCCTGGCCCGATCAGGGCCGCAGTATGAAGCAGCCGAGGGAACTCCCGGTCGAGCAGCGGACGAACGGCCTCGAGGTAAAACAGCCTCGCCAACTCCACGCCCGGAATGAAGTCCGTGGTCACCCGGCTGAGCATGCTTGGTCGCCGCGGCTGGGGCAAGTGAGATTCGGCGCAGCATCTCGGTTGGGGATGGGGACCTATCGGTGGTCGCCCTGGCGCCAGCGAGTTGGCTTCCTCACTTAGCCTGGCGGGCGCCACTGCTCGACGACCGAGACGAGACATCGCGACGAGCAAGGTCGCGCGCCCGTGAAGCCGCGCCCAGCCAGCACCATCGCGATCTCGGCCGCCACTCTGCAGGGCGTCTGTGTGACGTCGAACCACCCGTAACGCAGCGTCGTGATGCCATCGAGGGCCGCCGCATTGTCGCGGTGTATGTCCCTCCATCGTGTGTCACCTGGGTGCGCCAGCCGGCCGTCGAGCTCGATTACTGTGCGGTAGGCCTCATAGAGAACGTCGCGATACTGGCGGTGCCCGCCTTGTCGGCTTGGTGCCTGTCGCGTCGTGTTCGGCAGACCATGCGGCCGCTCCACATCGCGGTGGTATCGCACTTCCAGGATCGAGTTGAGGCCGCCGGAATCGTCCGTGAGCAGCTCAGCCAGTTCGGATCGCCAGCGGAGTCTGGTTCGAAGCTCCGTTGCCGCGCGCAGCTTTGCCTGCGTGGTAAGCCTACGTCCGAGGCCAGCGGTAACCCAGGCCAGTGCGTCGTCGATGCTCGCGGCCGCGCCCATCAGGTCGAGGATTGTTTCCTCGATACGAGTCTGCGGCGGCGACAATGCCGGATGGAGAGCCTGACTGGCTCGCGCCGAGTAATGTATGGCGATTCCTGCCGCTCTGGCGACTCTGCGATCGCCCGGCACGGTGACGTGAATGAGCTCGCTGGCGGAATCGCTAGCGGCCCAGCTTGGCGGCCGTGCGATAGCTGAGCATGGCGCCGGGTCCGGCGCTGAGCACGGCCGCCCAGTGCGCAGCTGCCCGTCCCGGCTCTCCGGAGAACGTCGCATAGACCCCGCGATGGATATGTTGCCACCGGCCAGTTCTGAGCTTGGACGTGATGGCGCCCCAGCTGAGCCCGGCTTGAAGCGCCTGCCGAGCTGAGATGACGCCGTCCTGAAGCTCGATCAGGTCGAGAATCTCGGCGGGTAATTGGGCTCTCATGGGGCATAGCGTGCCGAGTGCCTCTGACAAATCGGTCCCGGAGCATATCAGGAAGAGTTTTCGTCGCCGGCGATCGAAAAGTCTTCCGCATCATCGTCTACCGGCCGGCCCGGCCGCCATGGTGCGGTCTTCGGCGGTCAATCATGGGGGAGTGACCGACCTAGACCTCATCCGCCGCGCCCAGAATGCCGGGATTGCCACGAGTTATGAGAACTCGCGGCACGAGTGCGTCGACGTACCCGCCGAAACCCTGGCCGCGATCCTCGCAGTGCTTGAGGACTCCGGCGAAACGGCTGCCGATGCCGGGCTTGCGGCGACTCGGCCCGCTGTCGCCCAGATGCCACGACCGGTCGTGCCCGCGAGCCCGCCAGTGGGGCTTTACCGTGCAGCTGTACTCGGTGCGGTCCCGGGACTCGTGGGGCCACGGGGACCTGCGCGACCTCGCCGAGCTCGCCGCGCTGGAGCGCCGCGGAGCACGGGGCCGGGTTCGTCCTGGTCAACCCGCTGCACGCGGCCGAGCCGCTGCCGCCGGTCAGCCCCTCGCCGTACCTGCCCATGACCCGGCTGTTCACCAGCCCGCTGTACCTGCGGGTCGAGGACATCCCCGAGTACGCCGACCTGTCCGCCGCCGACAAGCGGGCAGATCGCAGCACCTGGCCCAGCCCGCTGCGCGCGGCGAACCTCACCGCCGGCCTGATCGACAGGGACGCGGTATGGACGGCCAAGCGCGCAGCCCTCGAGCTGATCTAGAAGGTCCCGCTGACCGCGCGCCGCCAGGCAGCTTACGACGCCTTCCGCGCCGAACGCGGCCGCCGACCTCGGGCACTGGTCTGGCTGGTGTGCCCTGGCCGAGCAGCACGGCCCCGACTGGCGGGACCTGGCCCGCCCGAGCTGCCGACCGCGCCCATGGCCGGGCGCAGACCGCAATGACCCCCGCCTTAGCCAGGCCGCCGAGTTCCACGCCTGGCTGCAGTGGCAGGCCGACGAGCAGCTGGCCGCCGCCCAGCAGGCGGCCAAGACGGCCGGCATGGCGCACGGGATCATCCATGACCTGGCCGTCGGCGTGCACCCCGGCGGCGCCGACGCCTGGGCGCACCAGGACCTGCTGGTCGCCGGGTTCAGCGTCGGCGCGCCGCCGGACAGCTTCAACCAGCTCGGCCAGGACTGGAGCCAGCCGCCCTGGCACCCGCAGCGGCTGGCCGCCGCCGGTTACCGGCCGCTGGCCGAGCTGTTCGCCGCGACGCTTCCGCCACGGCGGCGGGCTGCGCGTGGATCACGTGATGGGGCTGATGCGGCTGTGGTGGATACCCGCGGGCATGCACCGCCGACCGCGGCGCCTACGTCAGCTACGACCACCAGGCCGCCGTCGCCGCGCTGGCCGGCAGCGGCCGCGCGCGCGGCGGCGGTGGCCATCGGCGAGGACCTGGGCACGGTCGACCAGTGGATCCGCGAGCTACCTGGCCGACCACGGCATCCTCGGCACCATGATGCTGTGGTTCGCCAACGAGCGCGGACGGCGACCCCGCTGCCGCCCGAGCACTGGCGCCGGGGCTGCATGGCCACCGTCGGCACCCACGACGTGCCGCCGGTCGCCGGGTTCCTGACCGGCGATCAGGTGACCGTGCGGGCCCGGCTGGGCCTGCTGACCGACCTCGAGAGCGGGAACGGGGCGACGTCACGAGGCACTGGTCGCCCGCTGGCAGGACAGCCCTGGCGGCGCAAGGACTGCTGCAGCCCGGCTCGGCAGCCGGGTCCTGCCGAGTTCACCGTGGCGCTGTACGGCTACCTGGGCAAGACGCCGGCCCTGCTGGTCGGGGTCTCGCTGGCCGATGCGGTAGGCGACACCCGGACGCAGAACATTCCCGGCACCAGCGACGAGTACCCGAACTGGCGGATCCCGCTGTGCGACGGCGAGCGGCGCCCGGTGCTGCTCGAGGAACTGCCCGCGCTGCCGCTGGTGCGGCGACAGTCTGCCGGGCCGTGAGCGGCCAGCCCGTAAGCTCGCACCAGGTAGCCGGCCGGGTCAGCCGGCCTGGGCGTCCCGCTGGCGGCAGCGCAGCGCCCGCGCCACGTCGTCGCGGCCGCTCGATGAGCAGCCGCCGCAGCGGCCGGGGCCGGGCTGGTCCGCTCGATGTAGGCGTCCGCCGCGTCGATCGCCTGCTGGTGATCACGACGCTGTCGGGGTAGGCGGCCTCGGCGAAGTACTGGGCCATGTCCGAGCCCCAGTCCCGCCAGATGCCGGCCACGCCTCGAAGTACCGGCCGGCGTAAGGCGCCAGCAGTTCGTCCTGGTCCATGTCCTGGAACCCGCCCAGCGCCGCGCGGAACGTGGCGTTGGCATGCCGCCGCCGGTGATCTTGTCCCAGGCCGCCGCCTTCGCCTCCGGCGACGGGATGGCGGCCAGGCGAGCTCTGCGCGTGCCGCTCGCCGGCGTCGGTGCGGTCCGCGCTCCAGCTCGGCCTCGATCTGCCCGGGCCCGGCCGCGCCCCGGCTGACCAGCCGGTGCAGCAGCCGCCAGCGCAGCTCGGTGTCGACGGCCAGGCCGTCGATCACCGCGGAGCCGTCGAGCAGCGCCGGCGAGCAGCTCCAGGTCCTCCGGCGTCGCGCAACGCCGGTGAGCGCCTGGCCGCGTAGGCCAGCTGCTGGTCCGAGCCGGGTTCGGCGGCCATGCAGCAGCTCGCGCAGCGTCGGTCGAGTCTCGGCCACGCCCGGCGCCGCCAGTCCGGGTCGGCGTAGCGGCGGACGGCCGCCGCTACCTGCCGGAGCACGCCGCTCGAGCACCGAGATTCGGTGATGGATGGCGACGCCCGCCAGGACCAGGCTCAGGAAGTCCCGGGTCCGCATCTCGCGCGTCGCGGATCATGTCCCAGGCGGCCGGCCAGCACAGAGCGCGCCGGCCAGCGGGTCGGTGAACCCGCCGCTGGCCGCGATCAGCCGTGCGCAGCGAGTGCTCGTCCAGCCGGATCTTGGCGTAGCTGAGGTCGTCGTCATTGACCAGCACCAGGTCCGGCCGGGCCCGCCGGCCAGCTCGGGCACCTCGGTGACAGCGCCGGCGATGTCGAGCTCGACCCGCCGGCCGTCCGGCTCAGCCCGGCCGTCGGTCCGGTCGTACAGGCCGATCGCGATCCGGTGCGGGCGCAGCTCGGGGTGGCTGGCCGGCGCCTCCTGGAGCACGCTGAACGCGCTGAACCGGCCCGTCGGCGGCCAGCTCGAAGGCGGCCGCAGCGTGTTGACGCCCGGCCGTCTCCAGCCAGGACTTCGACCAGGCGGCCAGGTCGCGGCCGGAGTCTGCTCCAGCGACGCCGAGCAGGTCGGCGAGCGTGGCGTTGCCCCAGGCGTGCTTGCCGAAGTAGTCGCGCACGCCGGCCAGGAAGTTGTCCCGGCCGACGTAGGCGACCAGCTGCTTGAGCACCGCCGCGCCCTTGGCGTAGGTGATGCCGTCGAAGTTGACCTCGACGGCGTCGATGTCGGGGATGTCGGCGGCGATCGGGTGGGTCGACGGCAGCTGGTCCTGCCGGTACGCCCAGGCCTTGTCCACCTGCGACGAACGTCGTCCAGGCGTCGCGCCACCGGGTGGCCTCGGCCTGGGCGACGGTGCTCGGCCCAGGTGGCGAACGACTCATTCAGCCACAGGTCGTCCCACCAGCGCATGGTCACCAGGTCGCCGAACCACATGTGCGCCATCTCGTGCAGGATCGTCTGACGCCCGGCTCTCCCTGGCCGCGTCGGTGACCCGGGAGCGGAAGATGTAGCTCTCCAGGAACGTCACGCAGCCGGCGTTCTCCATCGCGCCCGGCCTTGTACTCGGGCACGAACAGCTGGTCGTACTTGCCGAACGGGTACCGGCGCCGAACTCGCGCTGGTAGAAGTCGAAGCCCTGCCGGGTGACCTCGAAGATCTCGTCCGGGTCCAGGTACTGGCCAGCGACTGGCGGCAGAAGATGCCCAGCGGGATGCCGTCGTGCTGCTGCCGTACCACGTAGTAGGGCCCCGCGGCGACCGCGGTGATGTAGGTCGACATGAGCGGCGTGGCCGGGAAATGCCAGCCGTGGTCGGCCCGGGCCCGCGGCTCGGCGGCGCCGGCCGGGCGCCATGTTAGAGATGACCTTCCAGTCGTCCTGCGCGGTCACGGTGAGCTCGAAGGTGGCCTTGAGGTCGGGCTGGTCGAAGCAGGCGTAGACCGGTGGGCGTCGAAGTCTCCAGGTCGGAGTACATGTAGACGCCCTTGTCGGCCGGATCGGTGAACCGGTGCAGGCCCTCGCCGGTGCGGGAGTAGGCGCAGGCGGCCACGACCCGCAGCTCGTTGCTGCTCGGCCAGCCCGGTCAGCGCTGATGCGGTCGCCGTCGAACGCCCCCGGGTCCGACCGCCGCGCCGTTGAGGCGATCTCCGTCACCTCCGGCGCGGTCAGGTCGATGAACGTGGCCGCGCCTGGCTCGAGCAGCTGAACCGCACCGTGGTCATCGAGTCGAAGGGTCTCTCCGGCCGGTCAGATCGAGGTCGACCTGGTACGACTGACGCTGATCAGCCGGGCGCGCTCCCGCGCTTCGTTGCGCGTCAGATTGCTCGCCACTGCGATGCCTTCCTGGGGTTGCCGTTCGGCATGCTCCATACGCCCAGTACCGGAATGCGCAGACGCGACTCTCGCGGTTGCCGGTAAGCTAGCGTCCCACGCGACCAGCAGGAGTGCACACATGGCTGAGCAGGAGCCGACCCAAGTCGATTTCTGGTTTGATCCGCTGTGCCCGTGGGCCTGGATCACCAGCCGCTGGATCCTGGAGGTAGAGAAGGTCCGCCCGGTCGCGGCGCGCTGGCACGTGATGAGCCTGGCCGTGCTGAACGAGAACAAGGACGATCTGCCCGAGCAGTACCAGGAGCTGATGCAGACAGGCGTGGGGCCCGGTGCGGGTCTGCGTCGCCGCCGAGCAGAAGTTCGGGCCCGACGTGCTGCTGCCCGCTCTACACCGCGCTCGGCACCCGGTTCCACAACGAGAAGGCCGAGCGCAGACCGGGCCACCGATCGAGGCGGCGCTGGCCGAGGCGGGCCTGCCGGCCGAGCTGGCCGACGCCGCCGACTCGACCGAGTACGACGAGGCCCTGCGGGCCTCGCACGCCGATGGCATCGAGCGCGTCGGCTACGAGGTCGGCACCCCGATCATCTCGGTCAACGGGACCTCGATCTTCGGCCCGGTGGTCTCGCCGATCCCGCGCGGTGAGGCCGCCGCGCGGCTGTGGGACGGCGTGCTGCTGGTGGCCGGCACCGACGGCTTCTTCGAGCTGAAGCGCAGCCGGACCAGGGACCCGATCTTCGACTAGGTCCGGGGACCGTGACTGCCAGCGAGCCTGGGCCGGGATAGCCGGCCGGGCAGCTGCGGTCGGCCCTGGCGCTGCGATCGGGACGCCCGCGGCTGCTGCCGCCGGGGTGGTGGTCGCCGGGGCGGCCCCTGCGGTGGTCGGTGGCGCGATGGGTAGCCGGGCCCGGCGTTGCGGGTGGGGCGGCGGCCGAGGCAGGCGGCGAGGCTAGGCGGCTGCGAGCCGCCCGGCGAGTTGCGAGCCCAGCGGGGATCGCGAGCAGCACAAGCCCGGCGAAATCCCCGGCAGTGGTCACTGGGCTCATCTGGCCTGCACCACCTTCATGGTCCAGGAGCAGCTTGACAGCACGACCAGTTCGTGGCTGGCCCGCCCCGGGTCGCGCCAGGTGCTGCCGTGGCCGTCAGCGCCTAACTGGCTGACCGCTGCGCCGAGGGCGGTGGTGCCGCGAACCCCGAGGGCCGCGTCCGCTACCGTCAGTTGCCCGCGTTCAGCGCCTGAGGGGCAGCGAAACGACCACCGCAGTTGCCAGCGCGCATCGGCCTTGACCCGGAACCGGCTGGTGATCCGGTCACCGTCTCCCGTGAACGTGACGATCTCCCGGTAAGCGGGCCGACGGCCTGCCGGGCGGGCCTGTAAACGCGCACCGGTGTCGTGCAAACCGGCATGGTTCGCCAGTCGACCCGAGCGCGCAGCCGCATCCCGGCCGGTGTCGTTGCCGCGCCCGGCGGTCGCCGCCACGAGTGCTATGGAGCCGGCCACCAGGCAGAATCCCGCTGCCCAGGTGCCCGCGGTGACAAATAACCGGAGCGCGCGGCGAGCATGGAGGCTGACGGGACGGGGACTCGGAAACGGCGCGGCGTGCTGGGAAATTCGGGGCAGCTGGTGACGGGCGCCTGAGTCACGAAAGGTCATGGGCGGGTTATCCGGTCCGGGGATGCGGCGGCTTCCTGGTGACTGAGGGTGACCGGCATATCGGTCACTCTCAGAGAGCGTTCTATCACGAAAAGAAGTGGCGTCCAGGCGTTACAAATGTTTAGGCAGGTAAGAGGCCTAGACATGCGTATCAGCGCGCGTGCCCCAGGCATCAGTAGATGCGCAATATTGTTGTTTCACATGACGTTATGCCGTGTTTGTCCGGCTGCAACGCATGTGCCGATACGGTCAGTAATTGAGAACCCAATGCTCGCGCGCGTGCGGTCGCTAGGCGAGCATGGCGGCGTGCGCAGTAGTTACATCGGCGGCAGCTGGGTCCCATCGGCAGCCGAGTACGCCATTGATGTGAATAACCCGGCCACCGAGCGCGGCAAGTCCGCCAACATCATCCTGGCCGGCGTGCACCTTGACACCGCGGTGAAGGCGGGTGTCGCGAAAGCGTTCGTCAACGTTGGCGAACACCGTGCCGTTGCTGGCGAACTGGCGGCCGCGCGGGCTGGGGGTGAGCGAGCGGCGGCGCCGGGGCTTCTTCCCCATGCTCGCCATGATCGGACATCCTTCCGGGGGCAAACCCTGATGATGGAGGTCCGTCAAAGCGGGTCAGGCTCAATGGCCCCCGTCAGCGCGTCACCGGCGGACTCGGTCTAGTCGAGATACGCGCTTCAAGTGGGGAGGTCTCCCCTTGTGCCGCGCCCGCGCCCCAGGGACGCTGAACTGGGAGCAGACCCCGGCGTGCGGAGTCAGAGCCAGTTTCTCGAGGCTCCCCAGGAGGGCCACCATGCCACAGAGAACGTACCTGGGGATGACTATTCGAGGCAGCAGGAGGCTCCCATGCGGTTCAGCCCGGCCGCGCTGGCTTGCACTCGCACCGACCGCCGCGGCAGTCGCGATAGGCGCATGCCTGCTGGCGGCCCCGGCAACTGCCAGGGCGGCAGCCGGCGCCGGACCGGTAGCCGGTGCCCCGCCCCGCATTCACTGGGGCACCGTGGCGCAGGTGCCCGGGCTCGCGACCCTCAACCAGGGCATGAGTGCGGGGCTGAACTCTGTGTCGTGCTGGCGAGCGGGTGATTGCGTGGCCGGCGGTTCGTACACCGACGCCAGCAAGCGCGCTCAGGCGTTCGTAGTGAGCGAGAAGAACGGACACTGGGGTAGGGCGCAAGAAGTGCCCGGCACGGCGGCGCTCAACGTGGGCGGGAGCGCTGCGATCAGCGTGCTCTCCTGCTCGCACGACGGCCACTGCTCAGCCGGCGGCAGCTATACGGACAAGCGCGGCGGTCGGCAGGTATTCGTGGTGAACGAGAAGAACGGCCACTGGGGCAGAGCTGAAGAGATACCGGGCACTGGGAGGCTTAACATCGGAGCCGCCGCCGCAGTCCAGTCGATCTCCTGTACGCGCAGT
The DNA here is from genome assembly GCA_963834665.1 of uncultured Actinomycetota bacterium. Taxonomy (GTDB): domain Bacteria; phylum Actinomycetota; class Actinomycetes; order Streptosporangiales; family Streptosporangiaceae; genus JAJYUU01. Next base: position 963,037 of record CAWICK010000010.1, on the reverse strand, counting down.
GGAAACTGCAGCGCCGGCGGGTACTACCAGGGCTACAACCCGCCTGGGACCGGCAATAACGCTTTCATTGCGTACGTCGTCAGCGCGAAGAACGGCCACTGGGGCAAAGCGGAAGAAGTGCCCGGCCTGGCCCCGCTGAACACCACCCCGTACACCGAAGCCATGACAGTGGCCATGTCGTGTTCGGCTGCCGGCAACTGCAGCGCCGGCGGATTCTGGTTCGACGTCCACGCCAACCAGCATGCATTCGCTGTGAGCGAGAAGAACGGCCACTGGGAACGGCTCGTGCAGCCGCGGGGAAGCAGCATCAACGCTATCTCGTGCACGTCGCCGGGCAACTGCGTGGCCGCCGGCTCCGGGTTCGTGGCTACCCAGCAGAACGGCCACTGGCGCAAGCCGGTGAGCGCCCCTGCCATTGTCAGCTCGGTCTCGTGCAACTCGGCGGGTAATTGTGCGGCGGGTGGAAGCCTGGGGTATGACGGGAGCGGCATGTCAACTGGCGCGTTCGCGATGAGCGAGCGTTATGGCCGGTGGCGCAAGCCGGTGGACCTATTTGGAGTTGCGGCCAGCGGCGGGCAGGTCGGCCCTCTGTCATGCGGGTCAGTCGGCAACTGCGGAGCCGGCGGTTCCTACTTCACCGGCAACTATGACCAGGGCGGCAACCCGCAGTTCGGCGGTTTCGTCGTCGGCGAGCGAAACGGCCGGTGGGGCATCCCGGAACTACCGCCGGGCCTCGCAACGCTGAACCCGAGCGAGGTCTCCGACGTGAGCTCGGTGTCCTGCCCGGCCTCGTGGACCTGTGCCGCGGTCGGGTCGTACACCGACGCGGCCGGCAACGCGCAAGCGTTTGTGCTCGGCTCGCTATGAACCGGCGGCACCCTGCAGACCAGTCCGTTCTCTTCCTCCGCACGATTCCGACAAACTACATCGGGCCTTCCCTGATCATGGAAGCGCTGGAGATGGGCTGATCGTGAGGTCGCTATTTTGTACGTTCGCCAGCAAGGTTTCTGATGGCTTCCTCAAGTACGGCAAGCTGAGCGTCAATTCGTGTGTTCGCGTCACCATAGGACAGCCCTCAGATATACCTAGAGGCATTGTCAAAAGACCTCGCAAAGTTCCGGGTCTGTGGACAAGTGCCGCCCTGGCCGACCTTCCCACTCACCAGGTTCAACGGCCAGGTCGTCATTGACAACTGCGTTTGCCGATTCCGGGCGCCGCAGGCTTCCTTGCAGGACGCGACCCGCCTCGAACAACTCGCTGAGCCTCGTAGCTTCATCTACCTGCCCGGGTATTCCACCGAAAGAGTTGCCTGTTCGTGCCGCGTCCGGGTGCGGAAGCGAAGGAAACTGGGCACGGACCTCTGCCATAGCCTCGGCTCGGACTTGAGCCACGGCCTCGGCGACGACCTGAGCTACAAAACGACGCTCGAGATACCGGAACAGAAGCAGGTACCGAGAACCAGCGCGCAGGGGATAAGGCCGCTACCGTCTATCCAGCCCTGCGAAGCATGAACGACTGAAGCAATGAGCCCAACCACGAAAGCGACGGTCACGGCTGCTAGAACATCTCTAATACGCGACCTTGAGGGACTGCGTAGGTATTGGCAGGTGCGTGTCGCTTACCGGCCCGTAACGCGGTAATCGCGCATTCTTCGCGCGCTGCGCGTACCCGGGCAAGCCAGGCCGGATAGGTTGTTACTGCCCGCGAGCGTACAAGATCACCGCCGTTGACCTCCACCACTGGCCCCCCAAAACTGACAGGGCCGCCGGGCGCTCCGGGTGCTTGGCCGCCATGTGCCCGCTGGGACCGGTGAGGTCCATGCCAGACTTGCGCTGTGCGCGTATACCTGGGATCTGATCATGCTGGTTTCGAGCTGAAGGCCAGCCTGGTGGCCTGGCTCACGCAGGCAGGACACGAGCCGGTGGACTGCGGACCGTCGAGTTATCACGCCAACGACGACTACCCGCCCTATGTGATGCGCGCGGCCAGCGCGGCCGTCGGCGACCCTGGCAGCCTCGGCATCGTGATCGGCGGATCGGGTAACGGCGAGCAGATTGCCGCGAACAAGATCCGCGGAGTGCGGGCCGCGCTCGCCTGGAGCGAGGAGACCGCCAGGCTTGCTCGGCTGCACAACGACGCGAACGTGCTCAGCCTCGGTGCCCGGATGTACGCGATTCCCGACGCCATCGGATTTGCGAAGGTTTTCGTGCAGACCGCGTTTTCCGGTGAGTCCAGGCACATCAGGCGACTCGACATGATCACTGCTTACGAGCAGTCCGGGGAACTGCCGCCACTGCCCTGAACGCTAGAGGCAAAGCCGGTCAGATCGGCTGCCCGCCGCGTAACCTGGCCCGCCTGTGCGGGCGCGGCCGACCTGGAGCCTGCGGTCGCGGCCGTTGTCCCTGCCGCCTATCCGGCTGCTGCCCGTCCGGCTCGCGGACGTCCGGCTCCCGGTTGTCCGGCTGCTGCCCGTGCTGCTGCCGGCCTTGGGGCGGCGGCGACTCCGCACGACGCAAGTCGGGTAGCGCCGAGTCGCGCTGGCTGGCGCCGGGCTGGGCTGGGTCGGCGGACCGAGCTCCGGCGCTAGCGGTGGTGTTGGCTGGGTCGGCGGACCGAGCTCCGGCGCTAGCGGTGGTGTTGGCTGAATCGTTCAGCTCGCCGACAGGCGACGGCCTGGACACATCCCTGGCTCGCATGGCCGCGTCCACAGTGATTCTCATCCCGGTCATGACCCACTCCTGCCGTCGCGACGTGCGCTCAGGACAACAGTCTGCGACGTGGCCGGGTGTTAACGCCAGGCAGCGCGCGCTCGGCAGCTTGTTCGCGCTGCTAGAAGATCGTGCTACTCCATGGTGCCGGGTCCCAGGACATCGCGGCCGACAGCCTGGCCAGCGACCCCGGTGTCAGCTCCAGGACATGGCCGGCCGCCGCGAGCTGGCCGAGCTTCCCGCCCCCAAGGTAGGCAGCTCCAAGCGCCGCTGCGGAGAGACTCATATCGGCGGCATTGGTTACCCGCTGGCATGACGCTGCGGCAGCGCGGCCGCCCGGCTGAAGTCCGCCGGCGGTCAGCTGCCACCGGCCATGGTTTGCCGGGAAACGCGAATCAACGACGTCGAGCACGATATCGATGTCGGCCGCATAACGCCGCCTGCAGAGTGCTACCGGAAGATCGATCAGCCGTACCCAGAGCCCATCAGCCAGGGCAGGCCGGGCGCGACGCTGGTCGGTAAGCATGGCAAGCAGCGGCTCGTCTACGGGGCGCATTGGCGCGATTATCTCGCCGACCAGGTCACGGTTCAGCAGGTCGGTCCACAGGCCCGCGGTGGCGTATGGATCGATGCTCATGAGTTCCCGCACCCTGAGCGTGCCAGCCGGGATGCTGTCCGCGCCCCAGGAGGGCTTTGTCCGGTACAGGGCGTATCCGCGAGGCCCTGAGTCGTCCTCGGCGAGCAGGCAGCGCACCGGCGACATGTCGTCGCGGTGATATTCCGGATCAGCTAGGTGGTAGTCCCACCAGCGGCCGTCCCTGGCCAGCATGCCTGGCCGGTTGGAGATCACCTGGTCGTAAACGGCCGCGAGCTCCGACTGGACTTTAACCGGCTTGGCCGACCTGAGGCGGAGCTTGTCCGGAGCGGCAGCCAAATCGCCGACCGCTATCGTGCCTTCGCCACGGCCGATCCGAAGGCGCAGGTGCGAGGACGCAAGTCCGAATCCGAATCGCCCGTAGATTCCCGATTCGGACGCGAACAAGATCGCGAGCGGCTCACCACGGCGAGCAGCGTCGGCGAGCAAGTGGTTCATCATCGACGAGAGAATCCCGCGGCGCCGGTAGGCAGGCCGCACGCCGACCATAGTGATGCCAGCAGCCGCAGCGCGTGCGCCCGGCACGGTCACGGTGAAGCTGTACGCGCTCGCCGACCCGACCATCTCATCGCCATCAAATGCGGCAATAGTCCGATCCATCTCCGTGACCTGGCGCTCGAGCTGCACCGCCTCCGGCCGAGACGCCTCGAGGAATGCTTCGCCTGGCACTTCAGCGAGCGCCGCGAATTCTTCGGCCGCGATGGGCCGGATCGGGTAGTTCTGGGTCATGATCGTATTTCTACCCCGCAGCGTTGCTGGCCAGCCAGCCTATTAGGCCCGGGCGCCGCGCCGCCGCTCGGCGCCGCGTTCGCTGCAGACTGCCTGCGAGAGCGCTACGGCCCGTGTCGCGATCGCCCGAGTAACCGGTACAGTGCCCGGCAAGATGGTTCTTAAAGTCTGCCAGCGCGTGTGGGCCGCGGCCGTGGCGGCTGCGGGACGCCAGCGCGAGTGGATCCGGCGTCAGTTCATCACCAGGAACCGGCGGATGGCGGCCGGGCTTGCCCTGGCAGTCCTGGCCATAGGCGTGGGTGCTGTCCGGATTTCCGGGGAGTGGCTCACGCCCGGCGTGATGATCCTGCCGATCCTGGCTGGCGGCATGCTGTTGTGGCCGCGGGCGCTGCGCATCCTGTTCGCCATCGTCGCGGTGATGCTCGCCTACGACTGGGTCAACAACCGGGCGGGCCTCGGCATCGCTGCGACCATCGTGCTCACCGCGCTGTTCGCGGACGCCTTCTCAAGGACCAGGGAAAAGCTTGGGGTCCGAGGACTGCGTGGTGACCAGATGCTGATCGAGCTGCGGGACCGGATCAGGGCCCAGGGCAAGCTGCCGCGCCTGCCTGATGGCTGGCATTCGGTATCGGTCCTAAGGCCAGCGGGCGGATCGTCGTTCGGCGGCGATTTCCTCGTCTCGGCATGCGATGGCAAGGTCCTGGAGGTGGCGCTGGTCGATGTCTCTGGCAAGGGCATCGACGCAGGCACCAGGGCGCTGCTGCTGTCCGGTGCATTCGGCGGTTTGCTCGCGTCAGTGCCGCATACGGAGTTCCTGCCCGCCTGCAATGCCTACCTGCGACGCGGCGGTCCGGCCGAGGGCTTCGTGACGGCCGTTCACCTGTCACTCGACCTCGTGACCGGCGATTACGTGATCTGGTCCGCAGGGCACCCGCCCGCGGCGCACTTTGAGGCAGGGAACGGGCGCTGGCGGCTGACCAATGCCCGCGGCATCGTGCTCGGCGTCGTGCCCGACCTGCGCAGCCAGCCGGAGCGCGGCATGCTGCGCCCCGGCGATGCGCTGATGCTGTACACCGACGGCCTGGTCGAAGTGCCTGGCCGCGACATCGATGCGGGTATCGACCGACTGCTCGGCGAGGCAGACAGGCTTGTCACCGGCGGATTCGAGGCGGGCGCGCCCAAGCTGGTGCAGACCATGCAAGGTGGCGGGCGGAGGTCGGACGACTGCGCGCTGGCCCTGATCTGGCGGTCGTGACAGCGCCGGCAACGGCTTCGCTGGCAACGGCTTCGCTCGTTACCGCTGTGCCGGTTGACTACAACTGGCCCACGACTTCGCTCTCGCTGATCAGCCTGATGGCGTATTCGACCAGGGTCACCAGCACGTCACGGCAGGAGGTCCGCTGCCGGGCATCGCAGAGTACGACCGGGACGTCGCCATTGAGGTCGAGTGCGGCGCGTACCGCGTCGGGCCGGAAGCGCCGCGCGCCGTCAAAGCAGTTAACGGCGACCACGAAGGGCAAGCCCCGGCGCTCGAAGTAGTCGACCGAGGGAAAGCTATCGGCCAGCCGCCTTGTGTCGGCCATCACCACGGCGCCAAGTGCGCCCAGCGCAAGCTCGTCCCACATGAACCAGAAGCGATGCTGCCCAGGTGTGCCGAACAGGTAGACGACGAGGTCGTCGCGGACAGTGATGCGGCCGAAGTCCATCGCAACGGTCGTGGTCGTCTTCTGCTCGACGCCGTCGATCGCATCGACCATGACGCTCGGCTCGCTGAGCGCTTCCTCGGTCCGCAGCGGCTTGATCTCGCTGACCGAGCTCACCAGGGTCGTCTTTCCCGCGCCGAAGCCCCCGGCAATAAGGATCTTGATGGCGATCGGCGAACCTGAGCTCGGGGCCAGGTCAGAGCCTGCGGAGGGCATCAGCGACATCCTTCAGGACTTGCGGGTCGGTAAGCCGAGTCCGCGCCGGGGGACGAATGGTGATCAGGCCGCGCTCGCGCATGTCGGATAGCAGTATCCGGACTACACCGAGCGGAAGGTCGAGATCGGATGCCAGATCGGCGACTGGCATCGGCTGGCGGCAGAGCCGCATGACATCGACGTACTCCGGTTCGAGCAGCATCATGTCCACTGACTGGATATCCGCGGCTGTCACGAGCGCGAGCAGGTCGAAGGTCTCCCCGATCGGCCGGGTCCGGCCGCCGGTCAGCGCGTACGGGCGGACGACTGGACCTGCATCGCGGTCGAGCCACCGGTCGTCGCGCACCGCCGCTCACACCGCCTCGGCCGTGTTAGTTGGCGGCCGGTTCCCGACGGCCATGTGTTCGCCGACGCGCCTGACGAGCACAGCCATCTCATACGCGATGTGACCGGCCGCGTCCGCGTCAGCGGCAGCGAGCACTGCCAGGCAGCTGCCCTCTCCGGCGGCCGTGACGAACAGGAATGCCGATTCCATCTCGACGATGGTCTGCCGCGGCAGGCCCCCGCCGAAGTGCTGGCCCACCCCCCTGGCGAGGCTCTGGAAGCCGGCCGCGACGGCGGACAGATGCTCGGAATCGTCCCGGCTCAGGCCCGAGGATGCGCCGATCGCCAGTCCGTCGCGCGACAAGATGACGGCCTTCTCGATCTGCGCAACCCGCGTTACCAGGTCATCAAGAAGCCAGTCCAGTGCCCCGGTACGGCTCATGTCCCCTCCCCTGCCGCTTGATGAACTTTTCGAGCTAGTCCGTAAGGTGCTAATCGGTGCGACGCTCGTCGCTGTCGAAATCCTGATCCGGGCCTGCATTGTCCGAGTCGCCAGCGGACTCGGCGGCGGACTGGCCGGGAGATGTGGCCGCCGCGGCCTCCGCTCGCCCGAGTTGCCAGCCGCGCTGCAGGGCGCTCACCGTGTTGCGCGCCGCCTCCGGCGAGACTGCTGGATCCGCCGACCGGTTTGCCGCCGCGAATACGTCGATGCCGCGAGGCGGCGGTGTCCCGGCTCCGCCAGTCCCGTCGCTATCGATGTCCTCGGAGCTGTCACCTGTCGGGCTGGCGGCGGAGGGGCTCAGACCCGACGGACTGGCGACAGGCCTCAGGCCAGACGGGATGAAGCTGGGCGGCCTTGGCGGGCTGGAGTTGCGCAGCTGCGGCGCCAGGCTGGCCTGGCGTACCCGGACCGGAAGGCCCTGATCAGTGAGTTCGGCAGCGGTGACGCGGGGATCTCCGTCGCTAACCGGCAAGCCCGTCACGGTTCGCGTCGGCAGTCCGTTGTCGTTCGGCTCGGGTGTCCCGAAGCCGCTCGGGTCAGGCGCCCCGAAGCGGCCGGGCTCGAGCGCTCCGTCGGCAGCCGGGTCCGGCTGGCCAGCGCTGGCCAGCCCGAAGGCGCTCGGGTCGGGCATTGCGAACGAGCCCTGCTCGCCCGCTACGAATCCGCTCGGCTCGCCCGCGACGAATGCGCCCTGCTCGCGCGCTCCGAATCCGGATGGCTCGCCCGCTGCCCATGCGCCCTGCTCGCGCGCTCCGAACTCGGCTGGCTCGCCGGCTGGCCATGCGCCCTGCTCGCGCGCTCCGAATCCGGATGGCTCGGGCGCTCCGAATCCGCTCGGCTCGCCTTCCCCCCATCCGCTCGGCTCACTTGCCGCCCAGGAACTCGCTCCCGGGGTCGCGAAGCCACCTGGCTCAGGCACGCCGTTGGCAGCCGGGTCCGCCATACCCGCTCGGACCGGCTCGGCGGAGTCGGCTGGATCAAGCAGGTCGGCAGTGCCTCCGATCGCCAGGCTAGTGCCGGCATAATCGGGGTCGACTTCGGCGGTGGCACGGCTAGCGCCATTTCGGCTGGTCGCGTGCTCGATCGCCGCGTGCCGTCCGGCCAGGCGGCCTGACTGCGCGCTAGCGGGCTGCCCGCTTGTGAGCGCCGGGTCTTGTTCGTAAGAGTCCGCGTCGACCACCAGCGCGGTCGGAATGAGCACGATCGCTGTCGTGCCGCCGTAAACCGACGGCCGCAAGGTGACCTTGATTTCATGGCGGTGCGCGAGCTGGCCTGCGATAAACAAGCCAAGCCGATCGCTTCCAGACAGGTCGAACTGCGGCGGGTTGGCGAGATTGGCGTTGATTTCCGCCAGGCGCTGCGGCGAGATGCCAAGTCCCCGGTCCTCGATCTCAACCGCGAAGCCCCGGCCGACGATGTCGCCCTGAATCCGCACTGGGGTGTTGGGCGGTGAGAAGACCGTGGCGTTCTCGGCGAGCTCGGCGATCAGGTGGATGATGTCTGCCACGGCGAGTCCGGCAACTGCCGCGCTGGTCCGCGATAGTACGCGGACCCGGGTGTAATCCTCGACCTCGGCGACTGCGGCCCGGAGTACGTCGACGAGCGGGACAGGCTGCCGCCAGCCTCTGGCGGGTGTCTCGCCGGACAAGATGATCAGGCCCTCGGCATGACGCCGCATGCGAGTGGTGAGGTGGTCGATCCGGAACAGGTCTTCGAGTTCGTCCGGTTCGGTAGCGCGTCGCTCCATGCCGTCGAGGAGGGTCAGCTGGCGGTGCAGCAGCGACTGGCTGCGTCCGGCCAGGTTCCGGAACACGTCGCTGATACCCCGGCGCAGTCGTGCCTCGTCGATCGCGGACTGCACCGCGGTCTGCTGCACGACGCCGAACGCGTGCTGCACCTGCTCGATCTCGTTGCTCGTCGAGATGTCACCAGTCTCGTACTCGGTGACGTCGACCGGCTGGCCGGCTCGCAGCTGGCTGATGACGTCCGGCAGCTTGTGGAGCGCCAGGGTGAGCGCGGACTGACGCAGGTTGCGCAGCTGGCGCACCAGGCCCCGGCCAATGACCAGCGACAGCGCGATGGACGCGATGATGCCGATCAGGCCTAGGCCGCCCGCGAGGATGAGCTGGAGGTAGATCGTGTTGGCCTGATGCTGCGCCTGGTTCTGGAGCTCGGCTGCCGCTACCGCCAGCGAAGTCCCGAGCGCCTTGGTGTAGGTCATGAAGGTTGTTGGCACATAGGCCACGCTCGCTGGCACGCCAGCGTGCCAGGGGGTGCTGAGCACCCTGGCCTCCGCGGCGGTCACCGAGTTGCTCAGCGCCGGGGTCAGGGCGGCGGCGACGAGTGTCTTGTACGGCGGCTGAAGCTCGGGCATCGCCGTGCTGAGCAGTGACTGCCGCTGGCTGGCCAGCCCAGCGAAGGCCGCTCTGTCAGCGTAAGGGAACTTACCCTGCGCCATTTCGGCTGCGAGCAGGTCATTCTCTGCCAGCGCCGTCTGGAGCGCCCGGTCGAGGTTGATCACGTGCAGCGCCTGTGTGACCAGCGGAACGTCAGTCTCCTGGTCGATGGCTTCGTCCAGCACCGTGTAGCCGGCATTCATGATCGAGTCGTAAGCGGCTAGCGCGGTCGGCAGGCTGTACGCGCCATTGGTGACATCGCCGCGCATGTAGCTGAGCCTTTTTGCGTCGGTGAGGAGTCGCGCGATTGCCTGCTTCTCGTAGGGCGACGCGCTACCGGTTACTTTCTTGGCTGCCATCGCCAGGGCCAGCGCGTTGAGCGCGTTTTGGGTCTTGTTCTCCTGTATGCCAAAGGCAGTCTGAGCGGCCGAGCTGGTCGGGTTGGCGACGAGCAGCAGCGCCAGATGCCGCTCGGCGGCCAGTTGCAGCTGGAAGGCGCCGACTGGATTGGCCACGTCGGTCCGGATCGACTTGGCGCGTGCGGCCGCAACGGCGTTACCGAGAGTGATGCTGGCGGCAAACGCGTACAAGCCGAGGAGACACAACACCGGAACAATGATGAGGATGCCGACCCTCAGTCGGATGGACCGATGACGCAAACCCATGGCTGAGGCCTCAGTGTGAGAAGTGGTCGCCGTGTCGCCCGTTGGTCCTGAATCCCGCGGGCGATATCGGAGCGTAACATCCCAATGAGCGGGAGACAGTTGAAACCGGAATAGCAATTCGAATTCTGCGGACGACCGGCGACGCTGCGTAGTCGATGCTGCTGGGCACGGACGAGCGGCCCGATGGCTGGCGGTTCCCGTTACCAACGATTGCTTATCGGTCACAATTGGCCTGCATCCGGCGCGAAATGCCGCCGGAATGGCGGCGACTACGGTCATCTCGCTGGCGCGGTAGCCCGTCGGCGGCTCAGTTAGTCAGCGATCGGCGAGCCGGCCTCCTCAGGTTCGCTAGAATCCGCGTGCCTGCGGAGCAGCATCACGGCGCGGGGGCGCCGTTGCGTCGCGACAGCAGGACCCGGCGTGACATCGGGACAACGGGGGATCGGGGCATGATTCAGACTGAGGCTGGCGAGCGCGTCGTCGTCATCGGCGGCGGGTTAGCAGGGATCAGCGCGGCAGTGGAACTGGCGGAGGCCGGCCTGCCCGTCACGTTGCTCGAGGCGCGCCCGTGGCTCGGCGGGGCAACTTGCTCATTTGCGCGGCGCGGCCTGACCATCGACAACGGACAGCACGCGTTCTTGCGCTGCTTCACCGCCTATCGCGGCTTGCTGGCAAAACTTGCTGCTTCGGGCTCCTGTGCTGTTCAGGACCGGTTAGACCTCACTGTGCTCGCGCCGGGCGCGCAGGCTCGGCTCTGCCGGTCAACGCTGCCGGCCCCGCTGCATCTGGCCAGGTCGCTGGCCGGTTACCGGATGCTGTCGGCGGCCGAGCGCGCGAAAGTCGCGGCCGCCGCCGTGCTCCTGCAGTTCAGTGATGCATCCGGCAGCCAGGCAGGGGAGGTCAGCCTGGGCAAATGGATGTCCGGACACGGCCAGCGAGAGCACGCCCGGAGAATGTTCTGGGACGTGCTAACTGTGCCCTTGCTGAACACCGCCGGCGATGATGCGGACGCGGGCCTGGCCGCAAGCGTGATCAGGACCGCGGCGCTGACGGCGCGGGACGCCGCCGACATCGGCGTTCCGTCGGTTCCGCTGAGTCGGCTCCACGCTGGGCCCGCCGCTGGTCTGCTGGCTCGCCTGGGCGCGCAGGTGCTCGTCGGCGTCAAGGCTGAGGCCGTGCAGGCTAGCGGCCGGCCGGCCGGTTTCAGATCCGGCTGGCCAGCACGGGCCCGGTCGGGCAAGCAGCCAGGAACGGCCAGCCGGACGTGATAGACGCTGCCGGAATCGTGCTGGCAGTGCCGCCGTGGGAGGCCGCGAAGCTGGCGACGGCGGCGCTCGGCCAAGCCGCCGGCCGCTGGGCACAGCTCCAGCCGTCGCCAGTGGTCAGCATTCATGTCATCTACGGCAGCCGCGTTACCAGGCTGCCGTTCGCCGCGGCCACCGGGTCGCCGATTCGCTGGGTGGTGGACAAGACGCACTCGGCTGGCCTGCACGCCGGCCAGTACCTTGCCGCTGCCGTGCCCGCCGCCGGCGAGTACGTGGACAAGCCGGTCGCGCAGTTGCAGGACGAGTTGTTGCCGGCCCTGGAGCAGTTGCTGCCGGCGGCAGCTGAGGCTGACATCGAGGATTTCTTCGTCACACGCGAACGCCGGGCCACGATCGCGCAGGTGGCAGGTTCGCGACGGTTGCGCCCCGCCGCCGGGGCCGGCCCAGCGGGCCTAGCGGTAGCTGGCGCCTGGACTGACACCGGCTGGCCGGACACGATGGAAGGCGCCGTGCGCAGCGGCCAGGGTGCGGCCCGGAAGCTGATCGCCGACCTAGCCGCCGCCAGTGCAGCCGCGCACACCGGCCCGCCGGGGGTCACGGAGCCGACCGCCGGCACGGAGCCGACGGTGGTTGCCGAGCTGACGGTGGTTGCCGCGCTGACGGCGGTCGCCGAACCGGCCGCGAACGCCGAGCCGGCTGGACCCGAGCTGACCCCGAACGCCAAGCTGACCGCGAACGCCGGGTCGGCTGGACCCGAGCTGACCCGGAACGCCGAGCTGACCGCGAACGCCGAGCTGACCGCGAACGCCGAGGCCGGCTGGCGAGCGAGCCGACCGCGGACACGCAGCCCATTCCGGTCACCCGGCCAGCCGCGGATAGCGTGCGGGCGGCGGGCACTGCTCATGGGAGTAACGGGGCCCCGCACCAGGACGAGCTGCCAGGCATCGCGGAACTGGAGGAAGCGGCCGCGGCCGGCGACCCGGCGGTCTCTGCTAGTACGGGGCCAGTCCCGGCAGCCCGGCGGTAATCGTGACCACCACCGGTGACGACCGCACCGCTGCCATAGCGAACCACTCCGCCGAGCGGGCAGCCGCGACGACTGCGATGCGGCGCGCGAGCAGGCTGCTGCTGGCGCGCCAGGACAGCCAGGGCTGGTGGTCCGGCCGGCCGGAAGGGGAGATCTCGCTCGATGCGGAGGTACTGCTGGTCCGGGAGTTCCTCGGCATCGCCACGCCTGAGCTGACCAAGGCGGTCGCCCAGCAGATCAGATCGCTGCAGCGGACCGACGGCGGCTGGGCAGGCAGCGGTGAGCCCGGACGTACCGGCAGCCCTGGCCAAGCACCCGGGGCCGGCCGCACCGGACTTCCGGATCTCGGCGAACCCGGCTACGCCAGCGACCTGTCGGCATCGGTGCTGGCATACCTGGCGTTGCGGCTGGCTGGCGACTCGCCCGACGCCTACCACATGGCAGTAGCGGCAGGCTGGATCCGCGATGCGGGCGGGCTGACGGCGACGGCGTTGTCCGTCCAGGTCTGGCTGGCCAGCTTCGGGCTGGCCGACTGGGAGGAGATCCCCGTTCCCCTCCCCGAAGTCAGCTACCTGGCAGCCTGCCGCAACGCCGGGCTTGGGGTCCGGGCCGGCTGGAGCAGGCCAGCCCTTTTCTCGCTTGCGATCACGGGCGCGATGCGGCCCGTCCGCACACTGCCGTTCAACCTGAGCGCACTGCAGGTGCCTGACGCGGCCGCCGCCGAGAACGCCGACGACTGGCGGCTGCGCGCGGGCCGGCGCGCGCTGCGGGTTCCGCCGGCGAGCGTGGCCAGGTCGGTAGCGCTGCGCAAGTGCGGGCAGTGGATCGCCGGGTGGCAGCAGCGGGACGCAGGCAAGGATCGGGTCATGGCCGTATGGCCGGGTTCGCTTGTCGCCTTGCACCTGCTCGGCTATCCGCTGGATCACCCGGCCATGGCTGACGGCCTGGCCTGGCTGGATTCGGTGGCGCCCAGGCCTCGGTCGGCTGCGCCGACACCGCACCCGGCCGGGCTGCGCCGGCCACCGGTCCGCGACACCGTGCTGGCTATCGGGGCGCTGGCCGATTCGGGCTTGCCGTCCGACCATCCCGCGCTCGCCGCCGGCGGACAATGGCTGCTCGGCCAGCGGATCAGCGGATCGGCGGGGCAGCCTGAGCCGCAGCCAGACCCCGTGCCGTCCGGCTGGTCGTTCCGAAACGACGGCTATCCGAACATCGCCGACACCGCGAGGGTGCTCCTCGCGCTGAGGCGGATCAGGCTGCCGGGGCTGGCTGGACATCCGGCGGTCGGCAGTGCGCTCCGTTGGCTGGCGAGCATGCAGGGCCGAGATGGCGGCTGGGGAGGGTCGGCGGCGGTGACCGCTCTGGTGGCACATGCGCTCGCGGTGCACGGACACACGGTGCACGGACACGCGGTGCACGCAGCCGCAGGCCAGGCGCCGACTGGCGAGCCTTCGGCCGCGCAGCCGCTGATGGCGAACGGCTCGGCAGGCGGCCGCGCGGTCCGCCGCGGCGTCGTCTTCCTGCTGCGCGCGCAGCGTGCCGACGGATCCTGGCCCGGCGGCCCGGACGAGAGCGATCTGTACGCGACCGCGACGGTGCTGCCCGCCTTGCTCGCCGCGGGCGTGCTGCCTGGCAAGCCGGCCGTTGTCGAGGCCGCACACTGGCTGGCCGGCCGCCAGAATCTCGATGCGGGCTGGCCTTCCGGGCCCGGGCAGCCGACCGGGCGGGACGGCCGCGCGCAATCGGACGCCCCGGGCACCGCGCGCGCACTGGCAGCGCTGCTCGCGGCGCGCGTCCCGGACCTGGCCGATCCGGTCGACCTGGGCATCGACTGGCTGGTGCGCGCTCAGCAGCCCGACGGAGCCTGGAGCGAGCGGCCGGTCGGCCGCAGCGCGCCCCGTAACCGCGGCAACATCGTGCCGGGCCTGCTGCTGCCGCTCGGCGCGCTTGGCCAGTACGTTGCCGCCGCCGGCGCATGGGCGGAACGGGTACCAGCGACCGACGACAGACCACTCACCCCGACAGACCACTGAGCACGACAGGCCACTGAGCCCTGGACGGCAACTGTGGTGGTGCCTGCGGCCGACGGCAGCCTTCAGACTGCCACGCGGCGTGCTGGTAGTTCGGAGATCAGATTCAGAGTCCATTCAGGAATCTGCCCCAGGATCAGTAGCGCGCCGGCCCGGTGGCCTGTCACCAGACCAGGACGGCGCAGTCTTGCCGGGATCGTCTCCGGCCATTTTCCCTGGTTGCGAGGAGAGCGGATGTTCTTTACCTACCTAGCCCGTGAGCTGCGCAGAAGGGCACGGCAAGCCAGCATCATTGCCCTTGGCCTGGCGCTTGGCATTGGCCTTGTCCTAACTGTGACTGCGCTGTCGAGCGGGGTAAAGAACGCCCAGGGCGAGGTATTGCATTCGCTCTACGGCCTGAACACCGACATCTCCGTTACCAAGGCCCCGGCGCAGGGTAGCTTCGGCGGCGGGCCTGGCGCATTCTTCCGCATCGGGTCCGGCTCCGGGACGCAGCCCAAGGCAGGCCAGAAGGTAACCATCGACAACCTCAGCAGTGCCGGGCACGGGACGCTCAGCGCAGCCGACGTCTCCTCGGTGTCGAAGGTCGCGAACGTGACCGCCGCGGCTGGCGGCCTGACCCTGACCGATGTGAAGGACACCATCACCATCCCGAATTTCAGCGGCGGCGGCGGTGGGCCTGGCAGCGGCGGTGCCGGTGGCGGCGGCGGGGCGCGAGGCACCTTCCATCCACCGACGTCAATCAGCGTCGACGGAGTTGATGTCACCGGTAATGCGGCGGCTCTCGGCCCGCTCAGCTCGGCCAAGCTGACGGCTGGCCGGACCCTCGCCGCGTCCGACGCGACCGCCAACGTGGCGCTGCTCAGCTCTGACTATGCCCAGTCCGTGTCAACCAGTTCGAAAAAGGTGACCGTCGGCTCCAGTGTCACCATCGCCAAGACCAGCTTCAAGGTAGTCGGCATCGTCAGCCAGCCGGCCGGCGGCAGCGCGCCTAGCGTGTACATCCCGCTCGCCAGGGCGCAGGCGCTGGCCACCTCAAACGGCAAGAGCCTCAAGGGTGAGGTCAACACGATCTACGTGCAGACCGCAAGCGCGTCCGACGTCACCAGCGTGTCCAAGGGAATCTCCACACTGCTGCCGGGTGCGACCGTGACCAACCAGAGTGACCTGGCCAACCAGCTGACCGGCTCGGTGTCAAGTGCCGCGAGCCTGGCCAGCAACCTCGGCAGGTGGCTCGCTATCGCGGTGCTGGCCGCGGCGTTCCTGCTGGCGAGCTTGCTGACCATGTCCGCGGTCTCCCGCCGGGTTCGCGAGTTCGGCACGCTCAAGGCGCTCGGCTGGACCAGCCGCCGGGTGGTCCGGCAGGTCATGGGCGAGGCGCTCGCGATCGGCATCGTCGGCGGCATCGTCGGCGTCGGCCTCGGCTTCCTCGGCGCTGCGCTTGTTGGCCAGTTCGCGCCGACGCTCACCGCGTCGCTGGGTCAGAGCACCGGCAGCGCCACTCCGGGCGGCGCGAGAGTCTTCGGCGGCGCTGGTGGTGGCGGATTCCCCGGCGGCGGCGCGCGCCGAGCCCTGAGCAGCGCCCCGCAAACCGTGAGCGTGCACCTCAGCGCGCCGGTCACGGCCAGCGCCATAGCGGCAGCTGTACTGCTGGCCATCGCGGGCGGCCTGATCGCTGGCGGATTCGGCGGCTGGCGGGCAGCCAGGCTCCGGCCAGCCGCGGCGCTGGCGCGGGTTGCGTGACCGCGAGCCGAACGACCGCGAGCCGAACGACCGCGAGCCGACTGACCGTACTCACGCAAGCTGACCGATCGGGAATCTCCAGGGAGTCATCATGTACAAGCTGACCGGGGTAAAGAAGGACTACCAGAAGGGCCGCGGCATCGTAGCCGCGCTGCAGGGTGTCGACCTGGAGATCGTGGACGGGGAGTGGCTCGCCATTCAGGGTCCCACCGGGCACGGCAAGTCGACGCTACTGCAGATGCTCGGCGGGCTGGACCGGCCGACGGCCGGGAGCATCCAGTTCGGCGATGGCATCGGACCCGACCTGGCGACAATGCGCGAGAGCCAGGTCACCAAATTCCGAGCCGAATCGATCGGCTTCATCTTCCAGACCTTCAACCTGGTGCCGACCCTCAGCGCGCAAGAGAACGTGGAGGCCGCGCTGGTGCCGCTCCGCATCCCCGCCGCGCAGCGGCGTGCCCGGGCCGCCCAGGCACTAGCCGACGTCGGCCTTGCCGACCGGGCGAAGCACCTGCCGTCCGAGCTTTCCGGTGGCCAGCAACAGCGGGTTGCTATCGCCAGGGCCCTGGTGAAACAGCCGAGAGTGCTGCTGGCCGACGAGCCGACCGGAAATCTCGATGAAGGCACCAGGGACGAGATCATCGGACTGCTGGAGAAGCTCTGGCGTGATCACCGGCTGACCATGGTCCTGGTAACGCACGACAGCACGATCGCGCGGCGCGCGCAGCGGCTCGGCCTGATGAAGAACGGGAAGCTGGCCATCAAGCAAGACAGCCGGCGGGCCGTGGCTCCGGCCAAGGACTGAGCCAGTCGGCGTGGCCCTGCAACAACTAACGCTACGAATATGGCACGGGTTGCTCGCACCAGACGACTTTGCCGGAGATGGTGCGCCTGGCACCCCAGCGCTGCGCCAGCTGGCTCACGACCTGCAAACCGCGGCCGCGCTCGTCTTCGTCGTCGGGGTGCCGAAGCCTGGGCAGCGCCGCTGAGTCGTCGAACACCTCGCAGACCAGCCCGCCCTCGAGGACGAGCCGGAGGCCGATCTTCCCCTGGGCGTAACGCACCGCGTTGGTAACGAGTTCGGAGACAAGCAGCTCCGTGGTGGGCAGCAGTTCTTTCAGGCCCCAGCGGCCTAGCGGCCGGCGGATCAGGGTCCGGGCCCGGCTGGCGGACGTCAGCTCGGAGGGCAGGGTCCAGCTCACCACATTTTCGGTCGGAATCCGCCGCAGCCGTGCGATAAGCACGGCGATGTCATCGCGGTGCTCGTCGGCGTAGACGCCGGCCAGGGTCGCTCGGCACAAGTCCTCGAGCGGCTGATCGGCCGAGCCGGGGCCGAAGATGTCGCGCAATCGGCGAAGGCCCTCGTCGATGTCACGGGTGCGCTTCTCGACCAGGCCGTCGGTATACAGCACCAGCAGGCTGCCGTCCTCGATCGTCAGCAGCCGGCTCTGGATAAGCCCGGTGCCCACCCCGAGCGGCGGCGCCGGGAGCACGTCTAGCAGCTCGTTGGTGCCGTCCGGGCGGACCAGGAGCGGCGGCAGGTGGCCGGCCGAGGCGACCTCGCAGGTACCGGCGACCGCATCGTAGACCGCGTAGACGCACGTCGCGAAGTGCGGCTCGCGCACGCCCAGCTCATTCATCAGCTCGTTGAGCTGCTGGAGTGTCTCGGCAGGCGGCAGCTCAAGCATGGCGAGCGTGTGGATCGCGGTCCGCAGCCGGCCCATGGTGACCGCGGCTCGCACCCCGTGCCCGGCCACGTCACCGACGACGAGCGCTACCCGGCCGCCTGGTAGCGCGATCGACTCATACCAGTCACCGCCCACCTCGATCAGCTTGCTGCCGGGCAGGTAACGGTGCTTGACGTCGACCGAGGACGGATAGGACAGGCCGGTCGGCAGCATGCTGCGCTGCAGTGTGAGCGCGGTGGCGCGCTCGCGGCTATAGCGCTGCGCGTTGTCCATGAAGATGGCGGCGCGCGCGGCGAACTCCATGCCGATCTCGATGTCGTACGCGTCGAACCGCCGGTAGCCGACCCGCCGTACGCAGACGAAGAAGCCGAGCATGACATCCCTGGCGATGAGCGGCAGCAGCAGCATCGACACGCCGGACAGCAGATCGGCGACGGGCTTGCGCAGCCAGGCGGCCGATATGGCGTCCGCGCTGGCCCGGCCCACTACCTCGCAGACCGGACGACCGGAGTCCATGCACCGGGTGTAGGGCGTGCCCGGCGGGTAACGCAGGATCTCGCCGGTGGGGAACGCCGCATCCCAGGCCGCGTCGCCGTCGTCGTGCGCGACGGCTAGGCGGCGCACGAGCTGGGTTCCGTCCAGTGACTCGGCCGGGAACTCATCCTCGCCGACCAGGCTCTCCAGCACTACCAGCCCGGCCGAGTTGCAGAAATGCGGCACGATGATGTTGATCAGCTCCGGCGCCATCTGGTCGATGTCCAGCGCGCCGCCGATCTTGCGCACGGCGCCGTCGACCATCGTCCGCCGCATCACCGCGGGGTCGAGGAAACGCTCCTGGACCGGCGGCGCGATGCGCATGATCACCTGCGCAGCCAGCTCAGGGTCGGTGGACCTGATCGGCTGGATGGTGACGATCGCATCGGCCGTAGCGCCGTTTGCCGTGCGGAACGCCAGCACCGTCGTGCTCTCGCGGTCAGACATCGCCCCGTCGATGAGGCTCTGCAGGGTGACCGGGGCCGGCCCGTCCGGTACCGCGAGCAGGCTGGCCAGCTCCGTGCCGATGAGCGCGCCAGGCTCGGTGGACAGGACGTCACCCGCGCCGCGGTCATGCTGGCGGATCCGGCCGGCCTTGTCGATGCCGAGTAGCAGCGTCCGGGTCGAGGTGCTGGCCAGTGCTGCTGAGACCTCTGCCGCTACTGCGGATGCCACCGAAGCGCTCCCTTCGGCAGATCGGACCACGGCTTGTTCTTCTTATTATGAATCAGCTTCATGCCTATTGAGTAAGAACGATGGTTTGGCTAGTCAGTCGCGGTCAACCATCGGCCCGGCCCAGGACGTGAAAGCGATATGCACAGTGCAGTCCGGTCATGGGCAGCCGACCTCGGCTCGGCGGGCGACGGGGACTCCTTCGAGCAGTTCGTCGAGGGATCCTCGTCCCGCTTGCTCACCCTGGCGATGCTGCTGACCGGGTACAAGCGGGCGGACGCTGAGGACTTGCTGCAGGTCGTGCTGGAACGTGCCTACCGGCGGTGGCGGCCGATCTGCCGGGCTGGTGACCCGGCTCCGTATGTGCGGCGGATGCTGGTCAACGCCGCGGTGGACCGGCGGCGGCTGCTTCGCCGGAGGCCGGAACAGCCGCTTGCCGCCACCGACAGTGGCCCAGGCGCGCCAGGATCGGCCGCGACGGCGGCCAGCGATCAGGCCGCCGCGATCGCCGACAAGGACCTGCTCTGGCGTGCGCTGGCGCAGCTTCCGGCCGGGCAACGGGCCGTGCTTGTGCTGCGGTACTACGAGGACCTGTCCGAGGCGCAGACCGCGGCGGTGCTCGGCTGTTCGGTCGGCTCGGTGAAAACCCAGGCATCGCGCGCGCTGGGCAAGATGCGCGGGATCGTCGGGCTACAGGGAGGTGCGGTTGACGATGGATGATCTCGAGCGCTGGGTGCGGGCGGCAATGCAGGAGGCCCAGCAGGACCCGCCGGTCAACCTCCTCCGCGGAGTGTGGCAGCGGCGGCGCAGGCACTTGCGGCGGGTCGGCGCGGGCGGCGTTGCGGCCGTGGCGGCGGTCGCGATTGCGGTTCCGTCCGTCTTGCACGCGACGCAGACCGGCGCGGCGAGGCCGGCTGGCCCGGCAGCTGCCTTCACCACGCCGCCTGGCGCCGCGCCAGGTACCGAGCTGCTGAAATGCGGGGACTATAGCCTTCGCGGCATCTCCGGCGGCCAGTTGGACGCGCGCTGGAAGGCAGCGAGCATCCAGGCCGGGCCCGTCTGGTTCGTGTTCGCCCGCAGTGGCGTCTGGCGCTCGAGCCAGCGCCTGGCCGATGGCAGGCTCAAAGACGTCAGCGGCCCGGTGCTGGCGGTCCGGAACGGCACCACGGTGGAGATCACCACGCCGTCGGCTGACCATTCCCGGTTCAGGTTCCTGACCAGCGGGACCGTGACCGGAACTGCCAGGCTCAGTGACGGGGTGCCTGGGCTGACCGTGGTCGCCTGCCCGGGCTATCACGTGCCGGCCGGCCTCCCGGAGTCCTACGCGGCCGGGCTGACACTGTTCTACCTGCCGCTCGGGTATGTCACGAACCTGACCGGCTGTCTGCCGCTGCAGATCGCAACAGCTCCGTCATGGCACGTTCACTGGACCGCGGAACTGCCGGTGCGCGGCCGCTCGTGCACGTCCTGACCGCGCCGGAGCGGACAAGGAGTCCGGATCAGGCGTCCCTGGCCGGCTCGCCGTGGCCGGCGTTGGCGCGGCCGCGGCCCCAGTACGCCTTCGGCGAGACCTGATCGGGTGGCAGTCCGCGCGCGGCCAGCACCTCGCGCATGCGCAGCACCACGGATGCCTCACCGAGCAGGTAAGCGTGCCCGCTGCCCGGCGGCAGTTCCACGTCGGCCGCCTCGGCAGCCAGCGCCGCCGGATCGCCCGCCGGGCGGCCGAGCCGGTGCAGCCAGCTGACCCGGGTCCGGGCGGCGGCCAGCACCTCGTGCTCGTCGGCAGGCTCGGGTACCTCAAGCACGATGGTCGCCTCGGCATCTCCGGGCAGCGCCTCGGTCATCGCCAGGATGGCGGGCATGGCCGCCTCGTCGCCCATGAACAGGTGCCAGTCCGCTTCTGGCGACGGGTAGACCTTGCCGCGCGGGCCGATGCCCTCGATCCGGTCACCTGGCCGCGCCGCGCGAATCCAGCGCTCACCAGGCCCGTCCCCGTGCAGCACGACGTCGATGGTGAGGAGCCGCCGGTCCGTGTCGAACTGCCGGATCGTGTAACGGCGTCGCACCGGCCTGCGGCCGTCCGCCGCCACCAGCAGCATGACGTCCTGGCCCGGGTGATAGCTGAAGCCCTCAAGTTCCGGTGCGGTCAGGCTGAGTCGCTGCATGTGCGGCGTGAGCTGACGGGTCCCCGTTACCTCCAAATGCAGCTTCCTCGTGCCGGCGAGCGGCTGCGCGAACGGGTCCTCCAGGGTGGCAACGAGAGCCGCTGGTACTGCGTCAGTCATAAGTCTTCTGCCCTCCGCTGGCACCGCCAGTGAGCCTGGGCGAGCCGGACACCCAGCGTATGCGAGCGCGGCAGGCGGTCACGAGGCTGGTGCCTTCCCCCGATTCGGGTCACAATGAGGGCGATCAATGGCGATCGAGGGGTTCTGGGGGCAAGATGGGCGAGGCCACCTGGCGGACAGCCCAGGATCTTGTTACCGATGACCTTGGGCTGCCGGTGGCAGTGCCGCCGACGGTTCGCAGCATCGTCTCGCTTGTGCCGTCGCTCACCGAGACGATCGCGTCCTGCGCGCCTGGCCTGCTGGTCGGAGCGACCGACTGGTGCACGCACCCGGCGGATATGGCGGTGCGCCGGATCGGCGGAACGAAGAACCCTGATGTCGCGCAGATCGTGGCGTTGCGGCCGGATGTCGTGGTGGCCAACGAGGAGGAGAACCGCCAGTCGGACCTGGACGCGATCCGCGCCGCCGGGGTGCCAGTGTGGGTCACCGTGATCCGCGACCTGCCCGAGGCGCTCACCTCGCTACGGCGGATGATCATGCTGGCCTGCCGGCTGCCAGCGCCGGCCTGGCTCGACGCCGCGGCCGCAGCCTGGCGGCAGCCGATGGGAGCCCGCGGCGCGGCACTGGCGGCTGACCGATCAGCGGTTGTGCCGATCTGGCGCAGGCCGTGGATGGTGCTCGGCCGCGACACCTTCGGCGGCGATCTGCTGGCCCGGCTCGGGGTGAGCAATATCTACGCCTGCCACCAGGAACGCTATCCGCGGGTGGACCTTGGCGAATTGCGCGATGCCCGCGCTGACCTGGTTGTGCTGCCGGATGAGCCGTACCGGTTCACCGCCTCTGACGGGCCCGAGGCGTTTCCGGGCAGCCGGACCGCGCTTGTGAGCGGACGGCATCTGACCTGGTACGGGCCGTCGCTCACCGAAGCGCCGGCGGTGCTGCTCCGGCAGCTCGCCGCGGCCCGGATCCGGTAACGGCGGACATGACGACGCCCCCGGGAGCGTCTGCTCACGAGGGCGTGCCGGCGTCGGTGCGAGGTCGCCTCTCGGCGAGTGGCGCATCGCGGCTCCAGCCTGACGGTATTCCGCGACGGCGGTAGTTGCGGCCCGGGGGACACTTGCGCACCGACAGTATCCAGAACGCCGTCATGGGCCGGTCTATTCCGCGAGGTAGACGTCCGATCGGCAGGGACAGGATTATGAAGGTAACGCGGCCCGGCAGGGCCAGCTGCCGGTCGCGCGGCCGGCGAGCCAGAGGAGCAGGCAGGTCATGGGAGTGACTCCAGATGGCACGTGACGAGGCCCTGATCGGCTGCATCGGCGTGCTGATCATCGCGACCCGCGGTGCCGCCGGGCCCGGCGAGGTTCTGGTCCCGGTCCGGGGCGGGAAGGAGGCGTTCATCGCCTGGTCGCCTGAGCCGCTGCCCAGGGGTGCCACCGTCCTGGTGATCGAGTCCAGGGGTCACCGCGCGGTCGACGTCAGCGCCTGGACTGATCCCCTGGCCCAATTCGATGAAGAATTGTCAGGGTGACCTCGATCGGGGACATACTGGGATAAGCCGGCGCCGCTGCCGGCACGGGGTCAAAACTGGAGATGAGAGAGATGTTTGGTTACCGGGTGCCTGCGCCGGACGAGGCGATGCTGATTTCGGGCGGGCGCTCCCGCCGGAGCGGCGCGCCATTCAAGGTCGTGGTCGGGCACGGCACGTTCGTGGTTCCGCTGTTCCGCAAGGTCCGCTATCTCACCCTGTCCATGTGCGAGTCGGAGGTCTCCGAGACCTGCGTGACCAGGCAGGGCATCTCGCTGAACGTCCGCGCCGTCATCGCCTTCAAGGTGGGCAACGACGATGAGAGCATCGTCAACGCGGGCCAGCGCTTCCTGTCCGATCAGGACCAGATGTCCACGCTCACCGGCCGGATCTTCGCCGGGCACCTGCGCTCAATTATCGGCTCGATGACGGTCGAGGAGATCGTCACCGAGCGGCAGAAGCTGGCGACCGAGGTGCTGGACGGCTCCAAGGCCGAGATGGCCAAGATCGGGCTCACGGTCGACTCGCTGCAGATCCAGTCCATCGACGACATGAACAGTGGTTACATCGACGCGATGGCCGCCCCGCATAACGCTGCCATCCAGCGCCAGGCTCAGATCGCCCAGGCCCAGGCCAACCAGCAGTCCGCCCAGGCCCAGCAGGACTCCCAGCGCAAGCAGGCCGAGTACGCCAGGGAAACGGCGGTCGTGCAGGCGCAGTACAAGGCGGAAGTGGACAAGGCGCAAGCCGAGGCCGCGCAGGCAGGCCCGCTCGCGCAGGCACAGGCAACGATGAGCGTGCTGTCCGCGCAGACCGACCTGGCGCACCGGCAGGCCGAGCTCCGGCAGCGCCAGCTCGTCGCCGAGGTCATCAAGCCCGCCGAGGCCGAGGCGGAGAAGGTCATGGTGCTGGCCAAGGCCGACGCTGACCGGACCCGGCTGCAGGCGGCGGCCGCCGCGTCCAACAACCGCGTTGCACTCGACCGGATGCTGATCGAGCAGCTGCCGATGATCGTGAAGGAAGCGGCAGGCGGGCTGGCCGGAGCCAACATCAGCGTCCTGAACGGCGCGGACGGGCTGAGCGAGATCGCCGCCGGGCTCGTGGCCCAGGGCCTCACCATCCTGGAGTCGGTCAAGAAAAACCTGTCCGGCCCGGCTAGCCAGGTCGTCTCCGGCTACGACGCCAGCCTCGACGGCCAGGCGGCTCTGCCGGACGCCAGCGCGCCGGAAACGGCCCAGTCCTAAGCGGCCTCTCGGCTCGATACGTCATGGATGCGGCGTTGGTATGGCTATAGCTATGCCAACTCCGCATCCATTGCGCTAAATGCGGCCTAGCGGGTCGGCCGTTCCCGTTCGGCCATTACGCTCCGTTGCCGCGAGGCGCTTACTTAGCGCAATTACCCGCGAAGCTGGATATCACCTAGTCCACCCGGCTAAGCGGGCCTATCTTTTCTTTTCCGGCAGCTTACCCTCAGCAACAGCATCGTCTTGACCTGGGAATATTCCCGTCTGTTCGCTGAAATCAGATGACATTTAGCATCGCGGATTGGCCTGCGCAATACTCAGCCGCGCCGTTTTTCTAGCCCCAGCGACGTTCCATTCCGATTACTCGTGGTAACGTTCGACTACTGACTGGCAGGGCGGGATAACGATAAGCAACTAATGGCCAGCGCAATGGTCCAGTCGGAGCCGACCCGAGCTTGACCGCCCAAGCCACCGGAATGATCCGACGTCGGCCCCGGAAAATCCGACAGGGAAGGAAGTACCCATGCGCAACCGCTACGGGAGGGCGCTGTACGGGCTGGCGGCGACGGTAGCCATTACCGCGTCGCTTGGCCTGACAGCGGCAGGGGTGGCGAGTGCCGCGCCGCGGACCGTCAAGCCCGACATCACGCCGGCGTGCACGTTCAACAGCTACTGCTCCGATCCGCTGTTCAACGTCGAGTTCGGGATCCAGTTCTTCACGAACAACAAGAACTCGATCGAGGCACCTGGCAACCCGGTCAACCTCAATTGGGCCAACGACAACAACCCAGGCCAGGACTGGCACCTCACGTTCCAGTACCCGGTGTTCGTGCTGTACCACCTCGGCTTCATCAGCGCCGGGATGGAACTGCACTACCACTTCAACATCGCGTACGAGGTCATGTGGACGCCGTACGGCGTCAGCAGCAACCTCTGTCGTGGCGTCGCCAGGCCCGCTTACCAGGGCGAGAAGGTCACGCTGCAGCCGTGCGGGAATTTCCCGAAGACCATCTGGGTCGTCAAGCACGACTACTTCAACTCGGGCCTGTACGGCGGCAACCCGCTGATTAACGGGTCGACCACCAACCCGAGCGTGCCGTACGTGATGACCGCGGGCGGAAGCGTCTGGGGCGGTAACCCGTTCGCAACCCTGCAGGTTGACCAGCTGGTGTCCGACGATGGCGTGCCGAACGAGGGCCAGCTGTGGTGCACCGCGTCGGAGACCTGGGCGCCGACCCCGTCGCCGTCGGGAACCCATCCGCCGACGGTCGGGCCGCCCACGTTCACCGCGAACAGCCCGTGCTTCCCGGACTTCGAGTTCGGCCTGCACGTCAACGGCTGACATCGCAGTGATCGCCGCTAGTTCGATCACCGCTAGTTCGCAGCACTGCCAGCAGGACTAGCACGGCAACAGTGTGCGCTCCCGCCCGTTAGGGCGGGAGCGCACACGCGCGTCTGCGACTATCTGTTGCCGCCCGGGCTCTGACGGGCGGCCGAGGACAGCGAACTAATCAGCCTGCCGTCAGCTGATCAGCCGCCGTTGCCAGGACGGACCGCGGTGACCGACAGCAGCTTGAGCTTGCTGTTGCACGCGGTGGAGCTGTAGTGGATGAACAGCGGGATCCTCTGGTTCGGCGGGATGACAGCCAGCCAGGTCGCCTTCACCGGGTGACATTTGCCGGCCGAGTAGTTCGCCGCATCGACGATCTGCAGGGTTGCGTTGGCGTAACCACCGGGCTGGAGCGTCACCAGCTCCCGGGCTGTGGACGGGTTCTCGGTCGAGGGCTGGCCGATGTCGGTCACGGGCGTGCCACGCGCCTGCGCGACGCCCGGATAGCCGTACAGCGTGCACGGGACGTTATTGAGGTTCTTGAACACAATCGCGACCAAGATCGAGCCCGCCGTGCCCTGGGTCAGGCCGATCGAGCCGTTCAGGTAACGCGACAGGCAGCCAGCCGCGGCCGCCGGCGTGGTGTTCGTCGGGCTGGAGGAGGGCTGGGTCGTGGTTGGAGTCACGGACGGAGTCGGCGCGGTCGGGGTCACGGTGACCGTGTGCGTCACCGTAGCGCCCGGGTTCGAGCCCGAGCAGGCGCACATGGCCAGGGCGACGGCGGCCAGCGAGGCGATCAGGAGCGGCTTGACCAGGAGCGGCTTGACCAGGAGCGGCTTCATTGCGGTCCCTTCCGGTGGCAGAGCGCAAACACGAGTCGCCAGCAGCTCTGGGACCAACTGCTATCTTGCGGCAAACTCGGGCTGATCTGGAGCACAAATGCCGAGTTTCGCCTGGCCACGGCCGCGGCCGGGAGGTGGCCTCGTTCCCTCAAAATCATTTGCGCAGATCAGTGGCTTGCTGGGTACATTGGTCGGCATGAAGGTCAGTCATTCGAGCACCGTCGCGACCGCGCGAGCTATCAGCTCGCCGGTTGCCGCTGCCTGACCTTCTCACCCTGCTGGCGACCGGGACGGCTCGCCGGCGTTCTTCCTCTCGGTTTGATGGCTGCGCCGCGGCGTAGTTCCCGGCGCCCTGTCTACGGAGAGGCGCATGCCATGAACACAAGCGAGATCATCTCGGTCTTCACCGAGTTCTTCCGGGACCGGGACCACCGGGTCATCGAGGGCAGCTCGCTGTTGCCGCGCCCCGGCGATCCGGTCCTGTACACCACGTCGGGCATGCATCCGCTCACCCCGTACCTGGAGGGGGCGCCGCATCCGCTGGGCCGCAGGCTGACCGGCATCCAGCGTTGCCTGCGCACGACTGACCTGGACGAGGTGGGCGACAGCTCGCACCTGACCGTGTTCCAGATGCTCGGTTCCTGGTCGCTTGGTGATTACGGCGGCCCGCAGAGCCTGCGGTGGGGGCTGGAGCTGATCTGCGACGGATTCGGGCTGAAGCGCGAGTTGCTGTATGCGACCGTGTTCGGCGGGGACGAACAGGTCGGGCCAGACACCGCCGCGATGGAGACGTGGCGCGAGCTCGGCCTGCCGGTCGAGCTAGGCGGCGCGGCGGACAACTGGTGGTCCAACGGGCCGGCCGGGCCCTGCGGGCCGGACTCGGAGATCTTTGCCTGGACCGGTGATGGCCCGCCCGTTGGCAGCCCCCGCACCGATTCGCGCTGGGTCGAGCTGTGGAATCACGTCACGATGCGGTACTGGCGGCACGCGGACGGCAGTCTCTCGCCGCTTGCGCAGCCCAGCGTTGATACCGGCATGGGCCTCGAACGGATTGTCATGGTGGTGCAGGGTGTCCGGTCAGTGTTCGAGACCGACCTGTTCTCGCCGTGGCGTTCGCTGCCGGCTGTCCCGGGCCGGGCGACCGGGCGGGAAATGTCGCTGCGGATCGTCACCGATCATTTGCGGTCGGCAATCGTCGTCATCGGCGACGGCGTCCGGCCGTCCAATACGGGCCGGGGCTACGTGCTCAGGCGGCTTGTACGCCGGGCGCTCACGGAGCTCTGGCGCGCGAACGGATCGCTGTCACTGACCGCCCTGCCAACCGCGCTGGTGCTCGACACCGCCGGGCGGTTCGGGCAGTCCGTCGACCCGGAGGTCGTGGCCGGCGTGCTGCTCACGGAGGAAGGCAAGTTCCGCGAGCTGCTCACCCGCGGCCGGTCGCTGCTGCGGCGGCTCTACCCGTCCGGGCAGCTAGCCGAGTCCGACTATCGATACCTGCACGAGACCCATGGCCTGCCGCGCGAGCTGGTGGGTGAACTAGTGCGCGAGCTGGTCACCGAGCTGGCCGTGCACCGGTCATGACCGGTGTGACGCGATCTCGCTGAGCTGGCCATCGACCCAGCGGTGGACGTCACGGTCATGGACGCGACCGGCCATGGCGGCGAGTGCGGTGCGGCGAGTTCCGGCTGGCAGCTCAAGCGCGCGTTCGATGCGGTACGACAACCCCTCCACGTCGAAGGGGTTGCACGGCACTGCCTCCCGCAGCTCTGCGGCTGCACCGGTGAACTCGCTGAGGATCAGGCACCCCGAGCCGCCGCGGGCCTGCTGAACTGTCACGTACTCCTTGGCGACCAGGTTCATGCCGTCGATCAGAGGCGTGACAAGCATGGCGTCCGCGACCGCGTAGTAGGCAGCCAGCTGCTCTGGCTGAAGGCTTCGGTACAGGTAATGAACCGGAACCTCCGAGCCCGGTTCGGTGAACTGGCCGTTGATCCGGCCGATCTGGCGCTCGACGTCGGCCCGAAGATGCCGGTACTGCGGTACGTCGTCGCGGCTAGGCACCGCGACCTGGATAAATGTGAGCTTGGACCGCAGATCCTCGCGACGCTGCAGCAGCATCTCGATGGCCAGCAGCCGCTCGATAATGCCCTTGGTGTAGTCGAGGCGGTCGACGCCGAGCAGCAGGGTCTGGCCCGCGAACTGGTCGCGGAGCGAAGCGGCCTCCTCGTCAACTGCGTCGCTGGTGGCCAGGTTGCTCAGCTCGCCGGCATCGATGGAGATGGGCGCGCTCGTCGTCGCCACCACCCTGCCGTCCGGCGTGGTGATGGTCGACCCGTTGGCCTTGACGCCGGTGCCGGCCAGGAGGCGATCACACGCCTGGAGGAAATTCTCGCGGAATTGCTCGGTATGGAAGGAAACGACATCGGCGCCGAGGAGCCCCATCAGCAGCTCTTGCCGCCACGGCAAGCGGGCGAAGATCTCCGGCGATGGCCAGGGCACGTGCAGGAAGAAGCCGATCGGCTGCTGAGGCTGCAGTTCGCGGATCAGCCGAGGTACGAGCATGAGGTGATAGTCGTGGATCCATGCCAGCGCCCCCGGCCATTCGGTGAGGGCGCGTGCGGCTGTGTCAGCGAAGGCGGCGTTCACGCTCTGGTAGCTCTGCCACCAAGCCCGTTCGAAGCGGGGCTTCTCTATCGCATCGTGCAGCAGCGGCCACAGGGTCGAGTTGGAGAACCCGTAGTAGTACTGCCGCGCCTGGCCGGGCGAGACGCTGACCGGCCTGAGCTGGAGGTTGAAGTTCGGGAGCGAGGTCGGCATTCCTTTCGTGCCACCGTCCCAGCCGACCCAGGCGCCCGGGTGCGTGGCCATCACCGGCCGCAGCGCGGTGACGAGGCCGCCCGGCGAGATCTGCCAGCCGTCATCGCCGCGCACGACCGGCAGACGGCTCGCCACCGCAACGACGGGTGATTTCTGCTCCACTGAGGATTCGGCCATGCCCTCATACGTTTCCGGTGACTGCCTGTCCATTCAGTAAATGTTAGGTGGCCCGGAATGTCCGGTCGCGGGCGCGTCCCGCGGGCTACGGCGGTCGGCCCGGCCCGGTCGCAGCGCGACGCCTACGCGCCGATGACCCGTTCTGCGGCTTTGGTCCTCAGCTGCGGTCGAGGACCAGCGCCCGCCCGAGCGGACCATCGAGGACGCTTAACGTCGGTGTCACAACGATGATGTTCTTTTGTTCTTTTGTCGGCGCTGTCACTCTGACGCTAAACGTTGGGCCGGGTTGCCGGGCGGCTGTCCCGAGCCAACGATGGCGGAGGGGTGTCATCGGGTCTTGGCCATGACTTCGTCGGCGTATTTGCGCAGTTTGTCCAGCTTGGGCGGCAGCGCCTCGGTGTCCGCGCCGACGTGGTAGGGCCAGCGGAAGCCGACAATAACCTCCGTGACGCCCTGGTCCTCCAGCCGCCGGACTCCGTCCGCCGAATAAGCATCCATCGAGATCACGTGTACCTCGAACGGGCGGTCCGCGGTGCCCTCCTCGCGCCGCAGCGCGGCCAGCCTGGCCAGCAGCCCGGGCAGGTCCGCCGGCTTCCCGCCGCCATGCAGCCAGCCGTCGCCGGACCTCGCCGCGCGCCGCAGCGCCGCCTCGCCGTGGCCGCCGATCAGTACGGGCACGGGCGCGTCGGCACCGGCGCGAGCTTGATCGCCGGGATGTCGAATATCTCGCCGTGGAACTCGAAATAGCCCGCCGGCCGACAGCCCGCGGAGGATCTCCAGCTCCTCGTCCATCCGCTGCCCGCGGCGCTGCCACGGCACGCCGAGCACCTCGTAGTCCTCGCGCCACGGGCTGGTGCCCGACGCCGAGCACCAGCCGGTTGCCGGTCAGGACAGCGGTCGAGGTGGCCTGCTTCGCCACCAGCACCGGATGGCGGACCGGCAGCTTGAGCACGAAGGTGATGAACCGCAGCCGCTCGGTGACCGCGCCAAGGCACGGGATGAGCGAGAACGGCTCCAGGAACGGCTTGTCCTCGAGGAACTCGCGGGTGCCGTCCGGGTTGAACGGGTAGACGCTGTCGGACAGCGCCGGATAGCAGATGCTGTCCGGGATCACCATCGAGTCGTACCCGGCGTCCTCGGCGGCGCGCGCCAGCGGGGCGTAGAAGGACGGGTCGGTCATCGACTCGGCGTAGCAGAAGCGCACGTTACCTCCGGCTGAGCTGTCGGGGCCATTGGCCCGGCGGCCTATCGCGGCGGGTTGACCGACCGGAGTAGAACATGTTCTTGTTGGAAGTCAATCAGATCTGAAAGCTGGATGACATGGACCTTGTCGCGCTGGAAGAGATCCGCCAGGTGAAGTACCGCTACCTGCGCTGCGTCGACCTGAAGCTCTGGGACGAGATCGAGGAGGTGTTCACCCCCGACGCAAGTGCCGACTACGGCACGCACGCCGTGAGCAGGCCGCTGAGCCTGCGCGGCCGGGACGAGATCGTGACCTACCTGCGCGACAACCTGGGGCCGGAGATCATCACCGTGCACCGGTGCGGCCAGCCGGAAATCGACGTCGACGGGCGACAAGGCCACGGGAACGTGGTCGTTCGAGGACACCGTCATCGCCATGGATTTCCGGGTCCTGATCAAGGGCGCGGCGTTCTACGAGGACACCTACGAGCGCGGCGAGGACGGCAAATGGCGGATCTCGCACATCGGCTACCAGCGGATCTACGAGACCATGAGCTCCCTGGACGACACTCCGTCGCTGCGCTTCATCGACAACATGTGGGCGCCAGAAAGGCCGCCGAGAAGGCTAGCTGAGCGCCGCCGCCGGCCGGGCCGGCAGCGCCCCTCAGCCAGCGCCTGGCGGCCGTCAGGCCGTCGGCGCCGAGCCGGTCATTGACGGAGATTTAGAACGTGTTCTACCTTGAGTCGGGCCCTGCCAACTGATCGAAAGGTTGCCGTGCTCACCCAGTCGTTCGCGGACGCGGTGCTCGAGGCCGAGAAGATCATCACCGCCGCGCCGCACGTGCAGACCGACCAGGACCTGGCCGAGGGCTATGACTACCTGGCCGGCAGCATCCAGGCTTCGCTGCACCTGGCGTGGGCCTACCAGCGTGACTTCCCGTACTTCGTGCAGTCCACCGGCCCCTACACCAAGATGGGCCTGGACAACCCTGACACCCTGTACCTGCATGCCTACCTGCGCGACGACGCCGAGTACGTCGTCACCGGCCAGCGCGGGACCACCACGGACCTGAGCTTCCAGGTGCTGAACGGGGACTACTCGCCGGTCGACGTGCCCGACAGCCTGACCGCGTTCGACGACCGGCAGCTTCAGGTCGCGGCCGGACGGCGTCGTTCGAGCTGCGGTTCGGGCCGCCGCAGGGCCAGACGCGCCGCCGGGCTACGTCTCGCTCGGCGCCCGGCTCGGCGATGCTCGTGGTCCGCGAGGTGTACAGCGACTGGGCCAACGAGCGGCGCGGCATCGCTGCGGATCCAGCGCGCCGACAAGATCGGTCGCGCGCCGGAGCCGCCGGACGAGGCAGCTGCTGGCCAAGCGCTACGCGCGTCGCGGGCAAGATCCTGCTATCCCGGCTCCGGACGTTCCTGGCTTTCCCGAGTGGTTCTACCTGAAGGAGCCGGTCAACACGATGACGGCGCCGCGGCGGACGCCGGGCGGGCTGGCGACCCAGTTCTCCTCGGCCGGCCACTTCGACCTCGAGCCCGGATCAGGCGATGATCGTGACGGTGCCCGCGGCGGGCAAGGACGTGGCGCCCTACCAGGGCATCCAGCTCGGCAGCATGTGGTACATCTCGCTCGACTACATCAACCACCAGACCAGCCTGACCGCCGATCAGGCCCGGCCGACCCGGACGGCATGCTGCGGTTCGTGATCAGCGAGCACGACCCCGGCCTCGCGAACTGGCTGGAGCTCACCGGCCGGACCCGCGGCTACGTGCAGATCCGCTGGCAGCGGCTGACCAGGGACCTGCGGCCCGAGGACGGCCCGCGGGCCGAGGTGCCGTTCGCGGCTGGCCGAGCCTGCCGAGCAGCGCGCTCGCCGTACTACGACGCATGCGCCGGGCTCGCGACCGGAGCGAGTACGCGAGCGCGGATATCGCCGCCGCGCCAGGCCGCGCTGTCTGGCCGGAAAGGATGCTGGGCTGATGTACCTGCAGGACAAGGTGCTCGTCGTCTCCGGGGTCGGCCCGGATCTCGGCCGCCAGATCGCGGTCCGCGGCGCGGCGGCCGGCGCGGACGTGGTGCTGGCCGCCCGGACCGCATCCCGGCTCGAGGAAGTGGCCGCCGAGATCAAGGAACTCGGCCGCCGGGCGCTCGTCGTGCCGACCGACATGACGGTCGAGGCCGACGCCGAGCGCCTGGCGGAGGCGGCGGTCGCGGAGTTCGGCAAGGTCGACGCGCTGGTGCACAACGCGCTGGTCATGCCGCCGATCGCCGATCTTGGCAAGGTCGACCTGGACGCCGTGCAGGCCGGCTTCAACAACAACGTGATCTCCGCGCTGCGGATGACGCGGCTGTTCATCCCGGCGCTGGCGGCCACCAACGGCGCGGTCGTGATGGTCAACTCGATGGTCGTCCGGTTCTCCCAGCGCACGATGGGCCCGTACAAGATGGCGAAGGCGTCGCTGCTGGCCATGGCGCAGAGCCTGGCCACCGAGCTCGGGCCGCAGGGCATCCGGGTCAACTCGGTCGCGCCCGGTCACATCTGGGGCGAGTCGCTGAAGTGGTACTTCAACTACCTGGCCAACAAGCGCGGCGTCGACGCCGACGAGATCTACGCCGAGACGGCGGCGAACATCGACCTCGGCCGGCTGCCGGAGCCGGACGAGATCGCCGATGCCGTGCTGTTCCTCGCCTCGCCGCTGGCGCGCGCGATCACCGGCCAGTGCCTCGACGTCAACTGCGGCGAGTACCACCACTGAGTACGAGCTGAGCCGACATGACCACTGACAGACCGAGCGGGACAGCGTCGGGACCGTCGAGGACCTGCACGAGTCCGCGACGCGGCTGACCGGGCTGACCGACTTCGGCGCCGACGACTACACCGACGGCCTGGCGGTGATCCTGGAGTCCTATGCCCGCGACGCCGACCTGACCCCGCTCGGCCAGAAGGTAGCCCGCGTCGGCCTGCGCGGCGCGCTGGCCGCGCGGCTGCTCGCGAACGCCGGCTTGGGCAGCGCATCCCGGAGCACGCAGACGTCGCCATCGACCGGCCGATTTTCGTCACCGGCCTGCCCAGAAGCGGGACCACGGCACTGCACCGGCTGCTGACCGCTGATCCCGGCCACCAGGGACTGGAACTGTGGCTGGCCGAGATGCCGCAGCCGCGGCCGCCGCGGGACACCTGGGCGGCCAATCCCGTCTTCCAGCACATCCAGGCCGGATACCAGCAGCATCACGTGGAGCATCCCGAGTTCATGGGCGTGCACTACATCGCCGCCGACACGGTAGAGGAGTGCTGGCAGCTGCTGCGCCAGACGCTGCGGTCGGTGTCGTATGAGTGCCTGGCCCACCTGCCGACGTACTCGGCCTGGCTTAAGGGCCAGGACTGGACCGGCCCGTTCCGTACGGCACCGGCGGAACCTGCAGCTGATCGGGCTGAACGACGCCGGCAAGCGGTGGGTGCTGAAGAACCCGAGTCACCTGTTCTCGCTGGACGCGATCATCGCGGTCTACCCGGACGCGCTGATCATCCAGACGCACCGGGAGCCGCGCACAGTCATCGGATCCATGTGCTGACTCGCCGCGCATGCCACCGACGGCTGGTCGAGCACGTTCCGCGGTGCAGGTCATCGGCGCGGACCAGCTTGAGCTGTGGGCGCGCGGACTGGAGGAGTTCGCGCGCCGCGCAGGGCGCAGCTACGACCCGGCGCAGTTCCTCGACGTCGACTACGCCGACTTCACCGCCGATCCCGATCGGCACCGTCGAGTCGGTCTACGCGCACTTCGGCCTGCCCTACACGCGGCGCGGCCGCGGACGCGATCCGGGCGCTGCACGCCGAGGCGGCAGACGGCGACGCGCGGCCCGCGCACCGCTACTCGCTGGCGGACTTCGGCCTGACCGCCGAGCAGGTCGACGAGCGGTTCGGCGGGAACGAGCGCGGCTAGCTGGCTGAAGACGGCGATGGCTGGTTCGCTCATGGGAGAAAGCGTAGAGCCGCCGCGAATCGCTCCCGACCGGCTGCCCAGGCCGGGCCCCGTTACAATCCTGAGCCAGAATGACAACATGGCCGAGAACCTGCGGGGCGTGATGCCAGCTCAGGCCGGGGCCAATGGGCTCGGCTGCCGCGGCGCGCTGCTGCGTCGCGGGCGCGTCCTGGAAGGGATCACGCTGGGCTGGAATGTCGTCGGCGTCGTCGTGCTTGCAGTCGCCGCGATCGGGGCGCGGTCCATCGCGCTCGCCGGGTTCGGCCTGGACTCGCTGATCGAGATCGGCGCCAGCATCGTGGTGCTCTGGGAGCTCGCGGGCACCGGGGCGGAACGCCAGCGGCACGCCCTGCACCTCATCGGCGGCGCGTTCCTGGCGCTTGCGGCCTACCTGACGGTGCAGTCGGCAGCGGTGCTGGCCACCGGCTACCACCCGCGGCACAGCACGCTCGGCATCGCGTGGACGGCTGTAACCGCGGCGGCGATGTTTGCCCTGGCGGCAGGGAAGGCGCGGACCGGCAAGGCACTGGGCAACCCAGTCCTGATCACCGAGGGGCGCGTTACGCTGGCAGACGGGATCCTGGCTGCTGCCGTGCTCACGGGGCTTGCCCTCAATGCCGCCGTGGGCCTGTGGTGGGCTGACCCGCTCGCGGCGCTCGTCATAGTCTGCTACGCGCTGCGGGAGGCGCGGGAGATCTTCCGCCCCGCTTCCGCCGATTGAGGCGGCGGCTGTCCTCGGCGGACGAACCGCTGGATCCGGGAGGCCCAGCTGGCAGATCGCGCAGGACCTGCGGCGGAACACGCTCTGGTACTACCACGCTCCGAACCCTCCGTCGGGGTTGCCGAACTTTACCGGCAAGAGGATCGCGGGCCCGGCACCACATTCGGCGGCTGACGGCACTGACTGCCGCGCAAGCCGCTCTTAGCGCACGGCCCGGACGTGCCTGATCATCGTCCGGCCGTGCTCGTTCACCCACCGCTCGGATTCCTGCGCTCCGACCGCGCGGGCGACGCGGAGCGACGCCGTGTTCTGGGCGTCGACGACGATATGGGCCGACTGCGCACCGGTGTGATCGCGGAGGAACTGGATGACCAGCCGGACCGCGCGGCCGACGTTGCCCTCCCCGCGGTAGGCGGGGTGTCCGGCATAGGAGATGTTGGCCTGTCCGGCCGGGACACTGTTACTCGCCAGGTCGCAGTCGACGTAAGCAACGTAGCTGGCACCGGCGGTGTCCGCGGAGAAGGCCCATTTCGGCCCCGCCCCGAACGACTCGTGGCTTGCCGCCAGGTGCCTCAGGTTGTGTTCGCGCTGCTGCGGCGGAGTTAGCGCCTCCCATTCCCGGCGGTCGCCTGGCTCCCAGAGCCAGTCAATCTGGTCGTCATCGATGGCCGCCAGATGCTGGTCGATGTCTTCTACCCGCTGCCGCCTTATCGTGACCACGCCGTCGGTGTAGGTCAGCGGCGGCACTGACCGGTTATGGACGCCGCCACCACCGAGCCTCGAGCCGAACCTGAACCCGGCCGCTCCCGCGACCGCGGCAGCTCGCTCGGCACCCGGCTGGACGTGGAGCGCAGCAGACCGGTGCGTGGTCCGCGTGGCCAGGTGGTGCAAGAGCAGGTGCACCGCGCGGACTGCCTGGTCGGCGGACCGGGGCCCGGGGTTAACTTCGTAATGCACTTGCACCTGGCCGGCTTTGAGCCGCGCCACTACTGCCTCGGGCGGGATCAGGCATTGGGGTCGAGCAGCACCTTGACCGCGCCGGTACGCCGGGAGTCCTTGATACTCAGTACGGCTTCGTGCCAGTGCTCGAGCGGGAAGCGATGCGTGATGACGGGCGTCAGGTCGAGGCCGTCTGCGATGAAGTCGAAGTAGTGCTCCATGGCATGCTTGGCGACACCGCCGACTTCCTCGACGCCGAAGCCGTTTGACCCGATGACGCGCAGCTCCTTGAAGTACAGCGGGGTCCACTCGAAGCGCTTCGGCGGCTCGACGCCGGAGACGATGAGCGTGCCGCCGGTTGCCAGCAGCCGAAGCGAGGTCTCGACGGTCTCGGTCGAGCCGATCGTGTCGTAGACCACAGCCGGGCCGTCCTGCAGCCAGTCGCGCTTGCTCCACGGCTCGAGTGGCGTCGTGCCGATGAGGCGCGCTACCTGGGCAACGAGCTCGTCGGGCTTGGTCGACAGCACGGCCTTTGCGCCGAAACGGGTCGCCAGCTCGGCCCGGGCGCCGGGCCGTGTGGCGGCCCACACCTCGGTCGCCGGGTAAAGATGACGCAGCAACGCGATCGCGGCGAACGCGAGCGTCCCGGAGCCGTAGACGAGGACGGTTTCGCCGTTACCCGGCGGCGCGAGCAGGATCGAGCGCAGCGAAACGCTCACTGGGTCGGCCAGCACGGCTGCTTCGTCGGAAATGCCGTCCGGTATGGGGAACAGCTGCGAGATATGCGCGGCGAACCGCTCGGCATGCGCCCCGACAGCTGACGCGCAGTTACCGATATGGATCGAGACTGGCAGCACGCCCGAGCGGAAGTTGCGGCACCAGGGGTAGCGGCCAACCCGGCAGGCCTCGCACGGCGGGTCGATGCCGCGCGGGCCGCACGAGAGCCACGGATTGAGCACGACGCGTTCGCCCGTGTCCGCCCGGCGCCCGACCGCCTCGTGGCCGAGCACGTGCGGGAAGGACACGAGCGCGGTCAGCGGGTTGTCGCGGGACCCGTTCAGGAGGATCTGCTTCACGTCGGAGCCGCACAGGCCCGAGAAGGTCGTTTCCACCCGCACCCAGTCGTCGGCCGGAAGCGGCAATTCGTCGACATCCTCGATACGGACGGGCGCGAAGCGTGACACGAAAGCGCGCCGGTCGATCCGCCCGCCGATGGTCGAGGCGGCCTCCCGGGCCAGGTTGTGCCGGAATACGAGCGCCTTCACGCGGACCTCCTCAGCCGGAAGCTCAACTTACCAACACGTGCTACACAAAAGGTGCCGAAGTGCACCCGACAGGACGCTCGGCTCCACTGGGCGGCGGCGCCGGGCCCGACAGGGCGCCGGTGGCTGGCCCGGTATCAGGCTGATCGCTGGGCTCGGGCCGCCGGCGGCTGGTATTCCAGGTCCTCGATCCACCGCGGCACCCTAGCGCCGCCTGCCGATATCCAGCAGGCCGCGCGACCGTAGCTTCCAGCCAACAGATTCGACGTCCAGCACCGCGAAGTTCCGCAAGCTGCCGTCGGCAGCCAGTCCCGTGACCTGGACCGGTCCGTAACCGAAATCGCAATTGCGCTGGTAGGCCAGGTGCAGGTGCCCGTGCATCAGGTGCGCAGGCCGCACGGCACTGACGATGCGCTGAAGCCGTTTCCTGTGTGCGTCAGATCGCGCCAGGTCCGCCGGTGACCACCAGGACGGCGGTCGCGGGAACTGGTGGGCGACACCAGACGGGCAGTCATGGCAGACCATCACGTCCGCATGGCCGCCCCCGATTAAGGCCGTCTCCTGCTCGCTGGTGATCTCCTCCTGCGGCCACCAGTCCACGCCCTCGGTGCGGGCCGCTTTGTCGAGGCTCACACCGCCGCCGCAGGCCAGCCATGTCAGTCCGTGCCACATCCAGCGGTGCCCGCGCGGCAAGTGGAAGACATTCGGCCGGACCTCGACGCGTCCGTCTGGCAAGGTGGCACTGGCCATTTGCGCAAGCTGCAGGAAGTCCTCGTGGTTGCCGTCGACGAACCAGAGCTGGGCGTTCACCAGCCCCAGTACTGCGCTGACGGAGTCCAGGTAACGCCTGCCTTCGATTCCCGGCCAGATCCCGAAGTCGCCGAGCTGAAGCACGACCTTCGTCTGCTCTTCCCGCAACAGCTGAGGGACGCGCTTGA
Source organism: uncultured Actinomycetota bacterium (assembly GCA_963834665.1). GTDB lineage: Bacteria > Actinomycetota > Actinomycetes > Streptosporangiales > Streptosporangiaceae > JAJYUU01. The sequence goes on along the minus strand of CAWICK010000010.1, from coordinate 924,930 downwards.
TCACGCTGAGGGCCCAGTCCCGGTTGCCGTGCCAGTCGCCGGCCGCGAGCACGTGCTTCGGGGACGGGTCGACAGCAGCACCTGCCCAGAACGGCGTCATGTGAGACATATAACCGCATGCAGCGAGAGTGAAGTGCGCATTACACGCGAGCCGTGGCATCGGTGGTCTGCTAATCCCGGCCCCGTTCCCATCTGCGCTGACTCTTGGTTCGCACATGGCAGGTTGGGAGCGGCTCGGTATTTGCCGGCAGCTAGTGGTAGCCAGAAACTATGATGTGGTCACGTGACCGACGCCTTGATCCGCCGCGCCGTGACTGCAGATCTTCCGGGCATCGTCCGGCTTCGCACCGAGTGGGCGCGCGAGCAGGACGGCGACGTCGAAGACCAGGATTTTGACGAGCGGTTCGCGTTGTGGTTCGCGCGCGAGTCTGGACGCCGGATCATCTGGCTGGCCGAGGTCGGCGATCGCGCAGTCGGCATGATGAACCTGGCAGTCTTCGAGCGGATGCCAAGGCTCGGGCAGCCGCCAAGCCGCTGGGGTTACCTGGGTAACGCGTTCGTACTGGCGGCGTACCGCAATCAGGGGATCGGCGGGAAGCTTATCGATGCGCTCCTCGACTACGCGGATGATAAGGGCTTCGCTCGTGTAGTTCTGAGCCCGAGCGAACGGTCGATTCCGTTCTACGAGCGCGCAGGCTTCGGCCCGGCCGACACCTTGCTTCTCCGCGAACTACGAGCTACGGAGTAACTCGCGCGGCTACGACAGCTGTGACCGAGCTATCCGTACGTGGGGTATTGCGGCCAGCCTGGCGGCGAGTCCTCCCACTCCTCTTGCCGACCGTACGGAGCGAGGTCAAGGATGTTCTGGACGAACATGAGCCGGTCCACGCCGCGAGCGGTGGTGGAATACGTCCGGTAGACGTCCGCGCCATCACGCAGGAACATGCTCAGCACGAATCCGGCACCGGCTCCGCAGTCGTCTGAGAACGACGAGCCATGTGACGATACGAACGGCACCGTCCAGCCCATCTGTCCCTTGTACGCCTCAATCTGGGCGAGCGGCATGTTCGACACGGTCACCCAGGAGACCCCGCATTCGGCCAGACCGGCCAGACCGGCGACGTTGTTCGTGAACCCGGTGCAGCCCGGACAGTAGCGATCCGGCCCGAGGTCCATGAACTGGTACACGGCGAGCTGGTCTCGCTCGCCGAACAGGTCGATCAAGGTTTTTGTGCCGGTCGGCGTGTCGAACACGTATCTGTTGTTGTCGAACTTGACCATGGGGAGCCTGCGGCGCTGCGCGGCAAGCGCGTCCAGCGCACGGGTGGCTCCCTTCTCCGCCTTGAGCAGGTCGTCACGCGCCTGCTGCCACTCCTCGGCTGATACGATCTCCGGTTTTTCCATTCCTTCATTGTGCCCGCGGAACCGGCAGAATTCTCAGCCCTAACGATGCCCGCAATCCGGACAGCACGGCTACCAGCGCTGATAGGCGTCGTTCCCCGGCCTTGTCGGATCAATCGGAGCTGGCGGAACGGGCTCCCAGTTCGCGCAGCCAGGAGATGACGTTCTCCTGCCGAGTACCGAGCCCGCTGGCGGAGTCAAGCGGTGTGCCCTGCGCGTAGTCCGGCTCCCAGTTGAGATCCGCGCCGCGGGACAGCAGATACTCTGCGGCGCGGCGCTGGCCGCCGGTGCAGGCATGCCAGAACGCTTGCGACACATCCTCGGCCGGCGGGTCGCTTCCCAAGAGCGCTGCGAGGCGGTCAAGCATGCCCAACGCGGCTGCATGCCAGGCCTTGTCAACCCTGGCGCCGCGCGCCACCAGCAAGCGGGCGACATGCCAGCAGCTGTAACCCACGGCGTTATCGAGCGGAGTGCCGATCGAGCCATCAGGCGTCTCGATATCCGCTCCTGCCTCGATCAAGGCTTCGGCCACGTCGACGTCGTCGCTGCTGGCTGCATAATGCAACGGCGTCTCATCACCAGGACCAGGCGAATCTCGACCGCTCGTCAGGGCATTCGGATCCGCGCCAGCGTCGATCAAGAGCCGGACGATCTCCGGGCCATTGGGGAAGTAGCCAGGCCAGTCGGTGACAAGATGCAATGGCGTCCCGGCGCCGCCGTCCTTACCAACAAGTCTGGCCGACGCCAGCTCGGGATCATTACGCAGCAATCGCTGGATCGCCGCGACATCACCTACCCGGACCGCCAATAGCAGCTCGACCGCGACCTGGCCGTCGCTAGGGATCCGCTTGCCGGTCTCCTGCTCACTCATCGCGGCCTATCATGCCAGCCGGCGGACAGTCTCGTGGAAGCAGGCCATCCAGCCTCGATCGGGCACGCAGCGGGCGCGCGGCCGTGGGAGAAACTGTGCTATTGCCCTACCCGGCCGTCGATGCATTCGCGCAGCAGATCGGCATGCCCGCAATGGCGGGCGTACTCCTCGATCCGGTGAACCCACATCGCCCGGACAGCGATGCCGTCCTGACCCACCCGCACGCCCAGATCCGGATACTCGGCGAGCAATGCGTCGGTTGCCGTCTGTTCGCGAGCAAGATCGGCGAATGCGCTCTCGACCAGCGCCTGCTCCGCAACGGCTCCGTCGAAGTCTGCATCAGCCGCTCCGTACAGCTTCGGCGCTGGGTCTCCTGGCAGAATCCAATTGCGCCAGTCCCGCTCCACCTCGGCAAGATGGCGGAGCAGACCCAGCAAGGACATGGTCGACGGCGGCACCGACCGGCGCGCCAGTTTCTCCGGATCCAATCCCTCGCACTTCATCTGTAGGGTCAGCCGATAGCTTCTCAGGTAGTCCTGCAGCGTCGCCAACTCACCGTCCGGGCTGACTCCGTCACCGTTGCGGGGATCCTCGTCGGGGTCCGCCCACATGTCCGGGTAGACGCTGGCCTGGCTCCACCGCTTCGGCACGTCGCTCATCGTGTCACAATGCCCAGCAGCGGCCCGACATGCAAGCAGGTATTCAGGCGGGCCAGCCGACGCTAGAGGACGGGATCGCACGTAGCGGGGACGAGCCCGTGATCGCGGCGGTCCTCACCGGTTCTGCCCGTCCCGCCGAAACCTGTGCGTAGTAGCGCCGAACGGATCGCCCTTGTCATGGGCGAAGACCTTCACAGGCGTGACCGAGAACACCAGCGCCTCACCGCTGCCATCACTGGGATCGCGGAAGGCGCCGTCGCGAGCGGCGAACTGCCATCGTCCGTCCCACTTGGCAGCGAACGCTCCAGCGATGCGCTGGAGCACGGTGTCGTCAGTGACTTGCACAGCATCGCCTTCGATCACGACGTCCAGCCCCCGGTCCCAGGTGTTGCAGCCGGTGGTGAGCACCACGTGCGGGTTGGTGCGCAGATTGGCGAACTTCTGCTCCACGGCGCCGGTGGAGAACCAGATGGCTCCTTCGGCCCAGGCAGCCACGACGGGGGTAACGTGCGGCCGCCCGTCGGCCCTGACAGTGGAGATCCAGAACAATTCGGCGGCTTCGAGCACCGTGCAGGTTTCCTCCCAGCCGGTGGCCGCCGCGGCCGGATCGCTGTATTGCTCGTCGAACGTGGTGACTGGCGTGGGCATCGGCATCGCTCGAAAGTAGCATCAGACCTGCCTGCCCGGCCTGCGACCCCGGGTCACGCGAACGGACGCACCTCGACCTTCCGGTTGCAGGCCTTCGACGCCTCGGCGGCGAGCTTGAGCGCCGCGTCGAGGTCGGCAGCCTCGATAATCCACAGGCCGCCGAGATACTCCTTCGACTCCACGAAGGGTCCGTCGGTGAACAGCGCCTCGCCGCCCCGGTTGTCGATCACGGTCGCCGTGCCGGGCGCCGCGAGGCCGCCGGCGAAAATCCAGTAGCCCTCCGCCACGAGCCGGTCGTTGAACGCGTCAAGCGTGCGGGAGTCAGGCTTACCAACCGCTGTCATCTCATCCGGCGTCGCCAGGGCGGCAGTGTCGTCGATCACAGAAACCAGATACTGCATCTCCGATCATCTCCTGTGCTTCGGGGCGCCCCTTGCGGGCGGCCGCTCACCCTGCTACGAACAGCTCTGACCCGATCCGACACCGCCTCCCGGACTTCTTTCAAGTACTTTCTGGTACGCCGGTTAAGGCTATGAGAGCGTCGCGGCTCCAGGTGGCGGTCAACGCGCAGCTGGCAGGCCCGCGGGCGAGTGTCAAGGCGTAGGAAAACCGGTTGCTGCGATCGGGCGGGCTGGCTACCGTCCGGGCGTGGCCCACACCTATCCCCCGCTGAACGTCGAAGTCCGCACACCGCGCCTGACGCTGACCGGTGCGTCCGACGAACTGCTGGAACGTCTCGTGCCGCTCGTGCGGGCCGGGGTCGCCGACGCCGAGCCGTGGCCGTTCGACGACCCGATCTCGTTCTACGCCGACAGCCCCGAACGCGAATGGCAATGGCTGCGCGGCATCTGGGCCGGCCGCGCCCGCGTGAGCCCGGATTCGTGGCGGCTGTACTTCGCCGTGCTCGTCGACGGCGAACCGGTCGGCATGCAGGACCTCATCGGCAAGAACTTCACGCGGTTCGGCACGGTGTCCAGCTTCTCGTGGCTGGCCCCCGGCAGCCGCGGACAGGGGCTCGGCAAGGAAATGCGGGCGGCGATCCTGCAGCTGGCCTTCGGGGGGCTGGGCGCACGCGAAGCCGGCAGCGACGCCTTCGTCGACAACGAAGCGTCCAACCGCGTTTCCCGTGGCCTGGGCTACGAACCGAACGGCACGGACTGGGACACCCGCCGTGGCGAGCCCGCGCGGATCCAGCAGTGGCGGCTCACTCGGGACGCGTGGGAACGGGTCCGCCGAGAGGACATCGAGCTGACTGGCGTCGAGGAGTGCCTGGCCGTCCTGGGCATCGGCTAGCGGAGCGCGATCACCGTGCCCGGCCGGACCCACCGCATGTTGATCACCTGCCGGTGATCATGCCACCGCCGGCCACTACCAGGCCTCGATCGGCCACGCAGCGGGGTGACTCCAGTTGTCCATCTCTGAGAGCCAACCCCGGCCGCGTATGTTCGACGTGATTGCATACGACCGGCGGGGACGCGTAGCTTGTGCGGCCGTCCCCGCGCTACCCGTCTACGACGCTGCCCCGGAGGTCATGATGTGTCCGATGGTCCACTCGTTCCGGACGTCCGGCGGCGTCGCCGCGACGGGGGAGGCGTGATGACGACGGTCGAGGCGGACGGCGTCATGCTCGGGGTCGAGCACTTCGGCGACGCGGCGGCGCCGCTCGTTCTGCTCACGGGCGGCACGACCATGCTCTCTTGGCCCGACACGCTCTGCGAGGCGCTCGCGCGCGGTGGGCGCCACGTCGTGCGGTACGACCTGCGCGATTCCGGCGCGTCGACCACCGTCAATCCCCAGGCTCCGGCGTACACGCTGCGCGATCTTGCAGCCGACGCCGCGGCGCTCGCCCGGGACCTCGACGACCGGCCGGCGCACCTGGCGGGCATCGGCGTCGGCGGGATGGTCGCCCAGATCGCCGCGCTCGACCACCCGGACGGGTTCTCGGCGGTCACCCTCGTCGGAACGCGGCCTGTGGCTCCGGGCCCGGTCGACGATGACCTGCCTGACCATGACACGGCGACGATGGAACGGCTGTTCTCGCGCTCGATGCCCGATTGGTCCGACCGCGCCGCGGTGGCGGAGTTTGCCGCCCGAGGCGCGGAGATCCTCGGCGACGACCCCGCCGCCGCGCGCGCGACCGCCGAGCGCAAGTGGGACCGCACGCCGGGTACGGAGCCCGCGGTGCAGATGGCCAACCAGCTGGGCATGGTGTTCGCCAAGCTCGACTGCACGCCGCGCTGGCGCGAGCGCCTGTCCGAGCTGGCGATCCCGGCGCTGGTGGTGCACGGTCGCCGCGACCCGTTCTTTCCTGTCGGCAACGGCGAAGCGCTCACGCGCGAGATCCCCGGTGCGCGGCTCCTCGTGCTTGAACGCGCCGCGACGGCGATCCCGGATGCGGCCGCCGACGAGGTCGCGGCGGCGATGCTCGCCCTCTAGGCTCTTACGGTGCTGGCGCCCTAGCAAGGGCAAGCGTCTCTCGGGCTCAGGACAGCGATCTTGCCAGTGCAAAAGACAAGTGGGCGCAAGTACTTGTAATTCGATGAGACAGGCGAGGTTGTTATTCGCGCCAAATTAAGATGCCAAGGCCTGACCCGGACCTTCGCCGTGTGAGTTAAGAAGCGCAGCACGAAGTGCTAGTCCTCTCCGTCTTCCTCGTAGGCGCCGATCCCCGGTGAGTGGGCGCCGGGTCTGGGGTCAATGCCATTTAGCGTAACTTGATCTTCGCTTGGCGTGTCGTCGCGTGGTGTTCTGCCTGCTAGCCGCCAAGATCACGTTCTTGGCATCGCATGGCGTGGTGACCGCGGATGGCCAGGCGGTGAAGGAGGCGCGAAGGCGCGAGCCGGGCTTGCCAAACGTACCTGTCCGCGCGAGAAGGCGGCCCGCCGCGCGGACAACGGCCCGGACGACCCGTTGGGCGAGCTGATGGCTGCACTGGCACCTGACCACTGTCAACAGGTTCCCTGGCCGGGTAGGGATTAGTGATTCCGCCCGGTCAGGTCAGGAGGCAGCACCTAGGCAGGTGCGCCATCCTTGATCCGATGGAATCGGACGAGACGAGCAGGTGCCTGCGTCATGGAACAAACGTCACTGCCCGCGACGACATACCAAGACACGTCGGGCCGCTACCGCGCGACCGGTGATGCCCGCGAGCGTTTCGAAGAGCTGGCCGTTCGTGATCTCAGCGCGCGGGCCTTCATGGCCCTGGTGGCGCGCGGGGATTACGATCCGCGGATCCACGGCAACGTCGGCGGGTCCGGGCCACTGACCGTGACCGAGCACCTGGAGCTGCTGGCGGCGGGTGAACTGCTGGCCCGGTACTACCGGCATCCCGCGCATGCACATCGGGCACTGCAGGCGGGAGCGACCTGGGAGCAGGTGGCGGCGGCGACCGGCCGCGACGAAGCTCAGGCGCGGCGGGACTACCGCGAGTGGGCAGAGGACGAGCATCGCCTGTGGGCGGACTGCAATGGCGAGTTCGGCATAGACGCCGCCGAATATGCCGCCGCGATCGCGCGAGCTGACATCGCGGCGGAGCAATGACCAGCCCTGCGAGAAGAACTCTGCCGCGTCAGTATTAAGCACGGCGATGCTATGGCCCATTAGTTAGAGACAGCTCTGAGTTGATCTTGCCCGCGTGTCGTTCCGAGGTGTTCTGCCTGCTAGCCGACATGATCACGGCGTATGACCTGCAATAGCGTGGTGACCCCGGCTGACGGACTGGATCTCGCTGGTGGTGCTGACCTCGTCGGTGCCGCGGGATGCGGTCGACGGCGCGGTCGGGGCGGCGGACCGGCGGGCGAGGCGGTCGGACGGCAAGCTCCCGCCGCACGTGATGGTGTATTTCGCGATGGCGATAGCGCTGCCTGCCGACGACGATTACGAGGAGGTCGCGGCACGGCTGACCGAGACGCTGGCCTTGTGGGGGGTGCTGGGACGAGGAGTGGAGCGTGCCGACCTCGGGCGGGATCACGCAGGCTCGCCAGGGGCTGGGGTATGAGCCGCTGGCCGAGCTGTTCGCTGAGGTGGCGGTGCCTGTAGCCGGGGCCAGGGCACGTGCCCTGCTCTGTGGCAAGATCGCCTGATGCTACAACTCTTGGGTCTCATCATTGACTGCCCGGACCCGATGAAGCTGGCGGCCTTCTACTCCCAGGTGACAGGCCGCGCCATCATGGAGGGCAGTTCCGACAACTTTGCCGGCATCACCTTCGGCAAGGTCGATCTGGCCTTCCAGCGGGTGGAGGACTACCGCCCTCCGCGCTGGCCCGACGACGAACACCCCAAGCAGTACCACCTCGACTTCGAAGTGGACGAAATCGAGCCCGAACAGCGCCGCCTCGTCAAGCTCGGGGCGACACTGCAGAAGGACTTCATCGGACCCGAGGGCTACGGGTGGCAGGTCTACACCGACCCGGTCGGACATCCCTTCTGCCTGTGCCGCCACGAAGGGGTCACGTGGACCGACAAAGGGCTGGTGTGGCCCTAACCCTGATCATTCATGCCGTCTGATCGTCGGTCGGTGGTGGCGCGGGGCGCGTCGTGGATCTTGATTTAGGTTCCGGGTATGACAGGCCACCCGGCTGGCGTGCCGGGTGGCGGGGGTGCCACGGGGTGGCACCTCATCGTCGCCCAGGTCGCCGAGCTGCTCGGCACCACGGAGCGATTCCCGCGGCGGCTCATCGACCGGCCGCTCCGGTGAGTGTCCACATTCGCGAGCCTCCGATTCGGAGAGCGGGCTGCGCTGCGCCGGTCGGACCTGAACCTGATCAGTGCGTGGTGCGCGTGGTCAAATCGACCGCACGCTTAACTGCCGGTGCACTGCGGGCTGGTCTTTACCATGCTCACGTTCAGCTGGAAATTGTCTGCCGCTCCTGGGGTTCCCGAAGTCCAGATCTGCAGCCCGGCGCCGGACGGCAGCGCCGAAGGGTGGATGACGAGGGCGTCCGGAGTGTTATAGGCGGCCTTCGGGTTGTGAACGAAGCCGGAACCGCCCAGCGGGCCGGTCCTCGTGCCGAAGGGCCGAAACGCCTGGCTGGTGCCAGAGGAGTAGGGCTGGCAGGCCGGGTTCTGCTGCCCGGCGAAGGTGACGCTGACCGGGACGCCGTCGGCGCGCAGCGTGCGCTGCAGTCCGGCCGCGTCGGTCGCTTCGCGGAACGTGACCTTGATGCTGCCGTCGGCCTGCCGGATGACCGTCCAGGCCGTCAGCTGGACACCAGGACCGCTCGCCGGGTGGCGGGCGGCCGGGTGGCTGGCGGGCAGTACCGTGCTCACGTGGCTGCCGGGCAGTGCCATGCTCACGGCCACGGCCGCCGCGGCTAGCCCGCCCGCCCCGGCCAGCACACCCTGTCGGCGGCGTCTGCGTGCCTTGTCGGCCCTGGTCATGATTTCGCTGGCCGGGATGGCCAGGTGCACGGTGCTCAGCGAGTCGCAGGCCTCGGTGAGGCCGCTCCTGACCGCGTCGGCCAGCTTGTGTCGTTCATCTGATGCGCTCCTGATAATCGAGGGCGGGGATTTCGCGTCGCAGCGTGGCAAGGCCCCGGTGCAGGTGAGAGGCGACCGTTCCGCTGGGCATGCCCAGCGTCCGGGCCGTCGTGGCTGTGTCGAGGTCCAGCAGCAGCCGCAACACGATGACTTCGCGCTGCCTGGGCGGTAGCCGACGCAAGGCGGCAACCAGCGAGCTGTCCAGGCCGGGATACTGGCTGGCGGCGGCCGCTTCGTCCTGGCCGCCCAGCGCCACCTCTCGGCGGCGCCGGCGCCACCAGGAAACATGCATGTTGAGGGCGGTGCGCACCACCCAGGCTCGCGGCGCGGGATGCCCGCGTACCTTCCGCCACGACGCCCAGGCCCTAGTGAAGGCCTCCGCGACTAGGTCATCGGCCAGGTTCCGGTCGCCGACGCTGATGAGCACCACTTGCAGGCAGTGATCACGGGCAGCCGTGTAGAACTCTTCGAACTCGCGCCGGTCTTGCTCCATGCCTCGTACACGTCTCAGCGGTCAGATTCCTTGCACTTTGCACGCCGCGGTCGCGGCGGCCAGCAGATCGTCAACTGGAGCATGCCCGATCCTGCTCTGCTCCGTCTTCCCCATAGGCGCCGATCCTTGGCGAGTGGATGCCCCGTCTAGGTTCGGCGAAGCCGATCGCATGCGACGCGACCGTGGGGAGCGACCTAGACGCGGTGGTCGCGAGCCGGACAATGGGTCGCGAGGAAGACGGCTTTGTGCTCACTGGCCGGGGTACCGTGGGAGCAGTCTTGATCAGCGTCGGTCCCAAGGGCGCGCCGCTGCGCAGGTCCAACTTCCGTCCGATCTGGAATGCTGCCTGCGCCAAGGCTGGGATGCCGGGGCTGCATTTCCATGACCTCAAGCATGTCGGCGGGACTTTGGCTACGGCCACCGGGGGGCGAGTCTCAAGGAGCTGATGGCACGCCTCGGTCATTCGAGTACGCGGGCGGCGATGACGTACCAGCACGCGACCAGGGATGGTGCAGCAGGTGCGGTCGACCCCATCGGTGACGCCAGCGGAGAGGCCTGAGTCGTCGGGCTGTGGCCCGTTTTGGCCCGCAACAAGCCCAGAGTCAATGGAGATGATCAGATACAGCCGCGCAACACGGCCTGACCTGCGGTTACGGATTGGAGCGGGCGAAGGTGCGGGCGGAAGGGAATCGAACGCTCATGACCAGCTTGGAAGGCTACGACTGCCGCTCGTGTGAACATCTCCGTCGCAGGCCAGCGTAGTTCCGTGCGCTCCGCTGATGACCGTTGATACCCGTGACTGGCCTTCTGATCGGGCACGGAGCAGGCACGATAAAGCTACCCTGCGCGGATGGGAGTATTGCGTCGACTCGCCTGCTGCTTCCCCTGTTGGCGCGACAGGCCGGGGCCGTCGACTCATGGCTGGACGATGCCTACTGCTGACCTGCCAGCAGGAATGAGCCTTGGAGGGGCGAGCATCCGGCCCGCAGCTCCGGCGCCTGCTGAGGTTAGGTATTTGCTCGATCTCGATATTGGCGAGGTCGCTCTGGAGTATCACCTGATCGTCCGGAGCGTGTCTCTGACGGATGAGAGCCTGCTCTTCGAGTACGCATTCGCCCCCGAACTTACCGATGATCCATCCCAGGAAGTTTGGCTGAACATGGTCTATGACGCCGATATCTCGCCGCCCGACTGGAATTGGGCGGGGTGCGGGTACGAGGTGGAATATGCGCGGCCGCCGCGGGAGGCTCGGAAGGCGTGGTTCGACTTCTTCCACCCTGAATACGAGTGGATGGAGCATCTGGACCACCGGGGCCCTGACGGTGACTATCTGCGGAACCGGATAGCCAGGCTGACCGTGGATCTGAGAACCGGAGAGGCGCAGATCGAGAAGTGATCGGCCGCGCCATCGCCTGACGTTCCGCTTTCAGGCTCGGCAACCGCGATGTCGTCTCGGATCAGTCCAGGGTTGCCCAGCGTCGCAACTCGTTGTTGATGGCCCTGACCGCTGCCGTTCCGTCATGGGTGTCGGGCACGTCAAGGCAGTCCCGGATTGCTTGCCCTGCGTAACCGGTGCCACGCCTGGTCACCCCGGCTCGCAATTGGCGAGTCGGCCAGCTGGAGACCGCAGGAACCATGCCGCTGTCCGTCAGCAAGTTACGACGGACAGGCCGGGACCGCCTCGCATCCGAGCATAAGCCCCAGCTTGGAAGATCGGGGCTGGCATGACTGCTGACCAGGCCAGGGCACAGGTGCTGTTCCGGCCCTTTGGTGAATCGCCGACACCAGCCGTCGTGGCTCCGGCATATGGCACGGGACGGGGTGCTGCGACAGTATGAGCCCTGTGGCTTGTGACCGGCAGGATGAAGGGCCGTGGCTCCATGGGGAGCCAACGTGGGACGATGATTGGGATCGGATCGCGGACAGCGCTTACGTCGCAACGCGCGACGGCAACCTGAGCCCAGCGGCGGCATTCGACCTGGCCGCCTTCTTGATGGAATGGGCTAAGCCCCACCTCGTGTTCGAGGCGCTAGCCGAGGCGAGCATCGAAGCCACCGACGGCAAGAAGATTGCGGGCCTCGCTCGTGAGGCACTGGCTGTAGTCGACTACGTTCCCGACTTCCGGATTGAGCCCCGGCTGTTGGAGGTAATCAATCATGCGCTCGAGATCTTGGCGCAGGATCTGCGCGCTACAGGGCTTACAGGGCGTGCCCGCGCAGTGCTTCCCGACAATCCCGACGTGGTGCCAACTGCCTGGCTGCAATACCAGAACAGCTTCGGCCACACCAGCGGCATTTGGTCAAGCCAAGTCACAGAGGACGGCCCAGAGCTGCTGGCGCTAGTGGCTGACGAGTTGCAAGACGCAGTGGTGGAGTTTCTGTTTGGCGTCTGGCCCGTGTGCCCGCAGCATCAGCTAGGAGCACATCCGAAGGTCATCGACGGACAGGCTTCGTGGTGGTGTTCCCACGGCACCGGACATTCGATCGCCCCTGTCGGGCAGTGGGGCAGATGATTCCTACCAATTCATTGCACTCGGGCCCCTCATGCCCGATAGCTGCGTCGCCCGGCGACTCTCGGCCGGGTTCGGTCGAGTGGCTTCGGGTTGGAGCGGGCGAAGGGAATTGAACCCTCATGACCAGCTTGGAAGGCTACGACTGCTAAGGCTCTGACCAGCGCCAGCGCCAGCGCAGGTCAGGACGGTAACCGACTTCGCTGTGAGTGACCGCTAGTAGCCGCGTCTTACCTCCGGATCGGGCACGCAACTGGCACGCGTCAGCGTGAGCCTGTCCTCCGGGATCGCGGCCTGCAAACCATATGCTGCGGGTAGGACACAGGAGGTCAGCCGGTGAAAGCTGATGCGCCGCGGCGCGCGATGACACTCGACGAAGTACGTGTTCACCGCGCCTACATCTTGCGCTTGGGCGAGCGGTTCGGTGTGCGTAACATCCGGGTCTTCGGCTCGGTTGCACGGGGCGAGGCGCGCCAGGACAGTGACTTGGACCTGCTGGTCGATGTCGACCGCGGGCACGGCTACTTCGACATGGCCGGGTTCGCTCTCGGCGTTGAGGACCAGTTGGGAGTCTTCACCCAGGTCGCAACCGCGCTTGGTCTGAAGGAACGGATCAGGGATCGCGTGCTACGCGAGGCCATCGCTTTGTGAGACGTGACTCTGAACGGCTCTCTGACATGATCGAGGCCTCAGAGACGGCCGCGGCGCGTGTGGCTCGTGGCCGGGAGACATTCGATGCTGATGAAGATACGCAGATCGTCTGGTGCACCTCATTCAGATGATCGGCGAGGCTGCGGCTGGGCCGCTGCATGCAGCTCGTCGTGCCTGAATGTTCGCGAGTGACCGGCAGTGGCCGCGGCAGACCGTGGCGTGTGGCCCGTGCGTTGGCCCGGCCGACACCGTTCATTGCGCGCGATGCAGCGCTTCACCTCGGGGGAGGGCGCGACAACACGATATTGGTTTGCGTGGGCTTTGGATGATGGATAGGTGGAGTGGTCGTGGGCGCAGACGCTCGCCGAAGTAGACGATGCGCGGGCGCGCGCGGGCCGCATGGTCGGCCTGAAACTGGCGGCGGTTCGCTATTACACCCTGGACTACGCCGAGTCTGACGATGGCGAGAGACCGGCAGGCATCCGCCACGTCACCAGCTTGGAGGAGCTGGGTTCCCCGGTCTGGCGGTATCCCTTCGGCGACTCGGTCGATTACGGAGTTGAGTTCGAGATGGTCTGCGGCCGGTGGTTCACGGTCACCTGGGATCGCCCAGGCTGGCACGAGGGCATCTGGCTCCGGGAGTGCCGGCTGGCTGCCGAGGCGTTGGCTCCGGGAGCCAGTGCGGCGGTCTGGGACGTGTCGGCGGCCGGCCGTTGGGGCCGCTATCTCGGTCTGCCAGTGTCGGATGTCCGGCTGGCATATAGACCGTGGGCGCCTGATGAGGGGTACTGGTGCTCGCGGATCACCGTTGTGGTAGACGGCGACAATATCGAGTTGTTACTAGGTGAAGGTGAAGCTGACAATGCCATGCACCCGTCAGCCGATAACGTCGCAGTACTTTTCCCCCCGGCGACCCTTCCCGATTGAGCTGCGGTAATTGACCGCGAGAACCAGATCGCAGTGTGTCAGTTTACCTTGACGCCGGTCGTCAGTTTAGATTGACACGGCCAGGATGTCAGTCCACACTGACAGGCATGGACCTCGAAGAACTCAGCGTGAATCTCTCGTCGGATGACCCGGCAACTGGGCTTCGCGCCTCGCTGGCGCTCCATCGCCTGGCTGAGAGGGTCGAAGCGAACCACGTCGCGTCGGCCCGGGGAAAAGGCTGGTCGTGGCAGCAGATCGGAGACGCTTTGGGCGTCACCCGCCAGTCCGTGCACACCAAATACAACAGGGAGTCATCATGACCACCGAAGCCGCTGCGCCAGAGGCGCTTCACGCCTGGGCCATCTATCTGCGGGCCAGTGAGGAGGCCCGTCGCCGGGGTGATCGCCGAACCGGCACCGACCACCTCCTGCTCGCCTTGCTGGAGGATCCCTCGGCCGAAGGCATGCTGGGCGTGAGCCTGCAGCAAGCTCGCCAGGCCCATGAGTCACTCGATCACGAAGCCCTGGGTGCCCTGGGCCTGGGATCGAGCGCCGACGCTCCCGCACTGCCGATGCGCGCCGTGCCGAGGAAGCCGACGCTCAGAGACGTCGCGAAAAAAGATCGCTTCCGCATGACGCCCGCGGCAAAGAAGGTGCTTGAGGACGCGGCCAGGCCCAACCGCCGCAAGCTCCAGGTCACGGCCCAGCAGGTGCTGGCACAGATCCTCACTCTCCAGCCACCAGATCCTGCGGCGGTGCTGCTCGGCGCTCTCGGCGTGAACACGCCCGAGGTCCGTCGCCGACTGGATGCAGCCACCCCCTTCAACGGTCAGTCACGCGGATGACGGCGGTCGTCGAAGCCGAGTCGCTGACCAAGCGCTTTGGTGAGGTCCCAGCGGTCACGGATCTATCGGATTCTGTCGGCCTCGGGCGCGCAGTGGGCCTACTAGGTAGATTCGCCCGATTCCGGGTCGGTAGCCGAGGCGGGCGTTGAGACGATTGATCGGCGTGTTCCGCTCCTCGTTGCTGGTGTGGAGTTCGGTGTAGCCGTTGCTGAGCGCCCAGTTGATTTCTGTAGCCTTCAGGGCCCTGGCGATGCCGCGTCCGCGCCATGCTCTCTTGACCGCGGTCATGGCGTTGCCTGCGGCCGTCGGCGTGGTTACTGACAGTTTGGCGAAGCCGACGACCTCCTCGCCGGCGAGCGCGATGAACGTCGCCTCGGGAGAGTCGGTGGGCCGCTGCATCTGGTGCGTCATCCAGTCCTCGAACGTCTCGCCGGCGACGTCCTCGAAGCCGGGGATGTCAGGATGGACTTCAAGGTTGACCTCGTACATCCCGCGTGCCAGCTCTGGTCGTCGCGCCCAGGTGACGATCTCGATCCCGGCTGGCAGCTGGACTTGCTGCAGGGAGACGTCGGCGAGGCTGAGCACAAGGCCCACCTCGTGCCGGTCCTCGGTGAAGCCGTGCCTCCGGGCGAAAGACAGGCTCTCCGGGTCGTTGCTGGCGACTGCCACCTCCAGCTCACCCACCCCCCGCTCGCTGGCCCACCTGGAGATGGCCTCATACAAAACCGTGCCAGCGCCGCGCCGGCGTTGCTCGGCGAGCACGGTGATGAGCGCCGCGACTCGATGTGGGCGGTAGGCGAAGATGGCCCCCACCCCGGAGCCGAGGATGACGCCGTCCTCGCGGACGAGGTAGTCGATGTAATCAAGGGTGCTGTTCCTGTATGCGTGCACCGCCTCGATCGTCACGGCGTCGTGCGGCCATACAGTGTTGTAGACGTCTAGCGAAGCCAGCTCGTCCGGTTCCGCCACGCAGGCTGTTATCTCAAGCACCGGGTAACACTACGTCGGCCCCGCGGACGTCAGCCACAAAGTTTTGCCGCAGTGGCGCCGCCCGGCTGCTGCCCGACGGATCGGACCTCATCGTGGCCGATGGCGTGCTCCGCGCGCTGCCCGCTGTTCGCAGGGTTCCGGGGTGATCATCGCCTTTCTCGACCGCCACGGATGGCCGACCTGCAAGATTCCGCCCAGCTCGCAATGCCCATCCAGGCAGTGAACCCGCCTGTTCGAACACGGCTCCTGCTCTGCCCCGTCCTCCTCGCAGCTGCCCGAACCAGGTGAGCGGCCGCCGGGTCTAGAGTCGGCGAAACCGATCGCTTGCGGACGGCCCTCCGGGCACTCTAGACGCGGCGGCCGTGAGCCGGACAATCGCTTGCGCGGCGCCTTGATGATAGAAAGGGCGCTTGGCGGCCTGGTGCAACAGGTGCGGTCGGCCCCCGTCCGTGACGCGAGCGGAGAGGCTTGAGTCGTCGGCCCGTGGCCCATTTGTGGCCCGGAAGAAGCCGCGATGCAACTGGAATGATCAGACCCAGGCCAGGAAATACCATCTGACCTGCGGCTTTGGGTTGGAGCGGGCGAAGGGGATCGAACCCTCATGACCAGCTTGGAAGGCTGGGGCTCTGCCATTGAGCTACGCCCGCTTGGCGGCGACCGCCACCGGTAGCGTACCGGGTCGGCACAGGCCGGCGCGCCGCTCGCAGGTCCCTACTGCAGCGGCGGCAGGTCCTGCCCCTCGCCGAGCACGGTCCGGAACAGGTCGCCCCGCTCAGCCACCCGGGCCAGGATGGTCCGGACTGTGAAGCCATCCGGCCGCAACGCCGGGTCGTCGAGTTCGGCCCAATCGATCGGCGCGGACACCGGCGCGCCTGGCGCCGCCCGCGGACTGTAGGGGGCGACCAGCGTCTTATTGCTGACGTTCTGGGTGTAGTCGAGCCTGGCCAGGCCCTGCCGTTCGCTCACGTCCCACTTCCAGCTGACCAGATCGGGGACGATCGAGCCGATCGTCTTCGAGAGGTCCTCGACCCAGGCGCGGGTGTCGGCGTAGCTAAGCCCGCCCCGCACCGGAATCCAGATCTGGATCCCGCGGCGCCCCGTTACCTTCGGCTGTGCCCGCACCCGCAGGTGCTCGAGCGCGGTCCGGTGCAAGCGGGCCAGGACCAGGATGTCGTCCCACGTGGTGGCCGAGCCGGGGTCGATGTCGATCAGCGCGTAACTGGGGTTGTCCGGGTGCTCGGCCCGCGAGGTCCACGCGTGCCACTCCAGCGCGCCGTAGTTAGCCGCCCAGACCAGCGCGGCCGGCTCGTCGACCACGAGGTAGGTGGTGGTCTTTCCTGGGTCGGCGTTCGGATTGTCCCAGCGGGGGAGCCAGTCGGGCGCGTGCTGGGGGAGCTGCTTGTTCCAGAAGCCTCCCTCGCCCACGCCGCCGGGAAACCGGTGCATATTCAGCGGCCTGCCCGCCAGGTACGGCAAGGTGACCGGCGCGATCTGCGCGGAGTAGCGGATCAGGTCACGCTTGGTGACACCCGCTTCGCCGCGACGCGCCGGGAACAGCTCCTTGTCCAGGTTCGTCAGCCGCAGTCGGCGGCCGAATACCTCCCATGTTCCCGCCGCCCCGAGCTCGTCCAGCGCGTCGAGCTCGGCCTCGGCCGGTCCTGCGATCGGTCTTGGCCGCAGCTCGATCGATGCCTCGGCCGCCGGCAGATCGGAGCGCCAGATCCGGTCGGGATCAGCCTTGACCTCGTCGTTGGTTCGCCCGGTGAGCACCGACCTCGGATGATCCTCAGGGTCCCAGCCGCTGACCGCGTAGTCGTCGTGCTTGTGCAGCAGCAGCCACTCATCCTGTTCAGCGCCGCGCTTGCCCCGGCGGACGAGCACAAGCTTGCCGTTCAGCTTCTGGCCGTGCACCTCGGCGTGCAGTTCGCCCGCCTCGACGGCTGCGGCCGGGTCGTCGGTTTCGTACGGCTCCCAGGTGCCGGCGTCCCAGACAATGACATCACCGCCGCCGTACTCGCCGGACGGGATCACGCCCTCGAAGTCGATGTACTCGATCGGATGATCCTCGACGTGCACCGCGAGCCGCTTGACCGCCGGGTCCAGCGTGGGCCCGTTGGGCACCGCCCAGCTCGCCAGCACGCCATTCATCTCGAACCGCAGGTCGTAATGCCGCCGCCTGGCCCGGTGCCGCTGCACGACGAACCGCAGTGGCTGGGTGGCGGCGCCGGCTTGACCGGCATCGGTGCCGCGATCCCGGCCTGCCGGCTCCGGTGTGCGGGTGAAGTCGCGCATGGCCTGGTACCGGGCGAGCTTGTCGTCGCTGCCACGTGCCATACCGCCGATGTTCTCACTGGTTCGCTGGATACGGCAGGGAACGGGGTCCTCGTCTGCGTCGCCGGGCCGGCCGGTATAGCCGTTGCCCTGGGCAGCCTGACCTCCCGTACACTTGCGCAGTGCCGCAAATGCTGCTGGCCCACTTGGCCAGCGCACGGCGGTGCCGGGATGTAGCGCAGCTTGGTTAGCGCGCCTGCTTTGGGAGCAGGAGGCCGCGGGTTCGAATCCCGCCATCCCGACCAGGTGGGCTTGACCCCATTCGGTGGACCACTTTTTACGACAGAGTGGCCTGCTGGGTGGTGGTTGAGTGTGCCGCTTCGAACTCGTTCGGGGTGAGGTAGCCGAGCGAGCTGTGGCGGCGGTCGCAATTGTAGAAGTGGTCGATGTAGTCGGCCATGGCGATGGCCAGTTCGAGGTTGGTCCGCCACTTCTGGCGGTTCAGCAGCTCGATCTGCATGGAGCCCCAGAATGACTCCATGGGGGCGTTGTCGTAGCAGTCGCCGACTGTGCCCATCGAGCTGAGGAGTCCGAGGCGCCGGACGTTCTCGGTGAAGGCCCAGGAGGTGAACTGGCTGCCGTGGTCGGAGTGGATCACCGTTGAGGGTGAGGTCGTCCTCGATTTGCCTGCCTTGTTGATGGCGTCGAGAACCAGGGCGGCTTCGCAGCGCCGGTCGATGGCCCAGCCGACGGCTTTGCGGGAATACAGGTCGAGCACCACGCAGCAGTAGAGCTTCCCCTCGCTGGTCGGGTGTTCGGTGATGTCGGTCAGCCACAGCTGGTTGGGGGCCGAGGCCGTGAACTCGCGCTGGACCAGGTCCTCACAGGTCCGGGCGTTCTTCAGGTTCTTGTAGCCCTTCTTCGGCCCGGGCAGGCCCTTGAGACCCAGTTCACGCATGATCCGCTTGACCAGCTTGGTGTTGACGATGAGCCCCTGCTCGATCTCGAGGGCGGCTTTGACCCGCAAGATCCCGTAGGTGCCGCGCGAGCGGGCGTGGACATCGGCGATGGCGTCGGCGAGGAGAACACGGCGGATCTCGCGGTCGCTGGGCTTCCTGAACTTGATGTCGTAATAGGTGGAGCGATCGAGGCCGGCCACCTGACAGGCCAGGCGCTCGGAGTAGCCCAGGTTGTTCAGCCCTCGGACAACCCGGAACTTGCTTTTGGGTCAGCCGCTCCCTCCTCGAAGAGCTTGCTAGCCGCCCTGACCACCTTCAGCTCGGCCTCCAGCTCCTTGATGCGCCGCCTCGCGGCCGCCAGCGGATCAGCCTCATAGCTCCTCAGCCCCGGGCGCTGACCGGCATCGATCAGCGCCTGCCGCCGCCACCGGTACAGCGTCTTGTGAGCAATGCCGAGCTCCGCCGACAGGTCCTTCACCTGCTCTCCGGCGAGCATCCGCTCACTGGTCATCCGCCGAAGCTCGGCGGGATAGTGCCTTGGCATATCTGGCTCCTGCTGGTCAGGGCCAAATTGTCCTATAGGCGGTCCACTTTCTGGGGCTCAGGTCACTTGATCCAAGATCGCGTGGGAGCCAAACTGGGAGTTCGGCCGACCTGGCTGGGGATCGCGGTCGGCAACGGTGAGGGCGCTCTTGATAACCGCGCACCGAGCCGCCGATCTGCGTGGCCTGTCGAATTATCGCCGCTGGCCGTTGAGGTGTGCAGATCTGGTCAGTCTGGCGGGGGCAGTCCCCGGTTGAGGTTCCGGGTTCAGGCGTGGTCGTTTTTGTTCCACAACTGGTGAGTAAGGCCGCTAGGCGAGGCGACCGACTCGACCGTGAAGCGGTCTTCGAAGCCGATTGATCCCTCCCAGAGGGAGACGCCGCGCCCGAGGGTAATCGGCACGATCACCAGGTGCATGAAGTCGACCAGGTCGGCCTGGAGGAACTGACGCACCGTCGAAGGTCCTCCCCCGATGCGGACGTCACGACCACCAGCAGCCTGCTGGGCTAGGCGGAGCACCTCCTCCGGTGGCCCGTCCACGAACCGGAAGCTGGTCCCGTTGGGAAAGTCAATCGTGGGATGCGGGTGGTGGCTCATGACGAACACCGGTGTCTGGAATGGCGGCTCGTCGCCCCACCAGCCCCGCCACCCGTCGTCGGGCCAATCACCAACCTGGGGACCGAACTTGCGCCGTCCCATGATCTCGGCGCCGATGCCCTGGCTCCACATGCTGGTCAGAGCGCGGTCCAGCGTGACGGGGGCATCCGCCTTATCGACGCCATGGATTACCCGGCCGTCGAACCACGTGAACAGCCGCTCGGCGCCGCCGATCGGGGCGTCGAACGTCACGTGCTCGCCGGCGGCGTAGCCGTCGAGGGATACGTTCATGTTGTGGACCCGGGTGCGGGGCATCACGGCTCCTTCTGCGATCGGATGAAGCGTCACAGCATAGACCGGCGGGGATGGCCGGGACCTATCGCTGAACGCTACCCACCGACCTGTTCCGCCATGAGCTGCTCATCCGGCGCACCCCGCCTGCTAGGCACGTCATCACCGAGATCGTCGGACGCGGTCAGCGC
This sequence comes from uncultured Actinomycetota bacterium, assembly GCA_963834665.1. Lineage (GTDB taxonomy): Bacteria > Actinomycetota > Actinomycetes > Streptosporangiales > Streptosporangiaceae > JAJYUU01. The sequence goes on along the minus strand of CAWICK010000010.1, from coordinate 904,607 downwards.
CAGCCACCTTTCAAGCCGGGCCAGCCGGAAAAGCATCGATGTCCGGGCCCTCGATGCCTGCCTGGCGCAGGCCTGTGTAGCACAGGACCTGCCTCGGGAACGCGCGGATCCGCAGCCACCTAGTCGGAGTGGGGTAAATGAAGCCGATGCTCCGGACCCATCCGGGCACCTTTATGCCCTCCACGGTCAGGTACTGCTCCCCGTCGGTGGTCTCGGCATGGATGATCGTCATGTGATGGTGGCCGGCCATCCGCTGGCCTAGCGCCGCGGCGGCCGAGGCGGTTACGTCGCTTTTACCGCCTTCGATGTCGATACAAGTGATGGGCAGGTCGACCCCCTTCAGCCTGGACCATTGTGCACCGCCGCGAACGGCAACGCAGCAACCTCAAATACGCAGGCTCGGCGTAGTGCCGGCGAGGTTGAGCTCGTGCGGTCCTGACTATGTCCGCGGCACGAGCGGATGGTCGTTCTGTTCGCGGCTGGCGCCCATCCACGCGGACACCGGCGATGCCTGGGCGGCGTCCATCCGACCCGGCATGGGACAGTTCGTTGCTAGCATGCGGCGCGAGATGGATGTACCTGAGCAAGTCGAGGCGTACCTCGCCAGTCAACCAGGGCCCAAGCAGGCCGACCTCCGCCGGCTGCACGCACACATCCTTGCGGAATTTCCCGGATGCAGGCTGTGGTTCACCGATGGCACGAACGCGGACGGCAAGGTTGTGGCCAACCCGAACATTGGCTACGGCGCCTACACCATCACCTACGCCGATGGGTCGTCGCGAGAGTTTTATCGCATTGGCCTGAGCGCTAACACGACTGGCATTTCGGTCTATGTGCTTGGCCTCGACAACAAGACCTACCTGGCGCGCACCTATGGCGGCTCGATCGGCAAGGCCAGTGTTACGGGCTATTGCATCAAGTTCAGACACCTCGCAGTCATAAACGTCGATGTCCTTCAGGCTGCCATTCAATACGGGATGAGCGTCCATCAGGCGGGGCCGGCGAGACAAGCTTGAACCCGGCGGCCATAGTGGCCGCGCTGAACCGGAACCAGGTCCGCTACGTCATCATCAGCGCCTTCGCGGCCATCGCCCGGCACGCCCCCATACCAGCGACGAGACATCGACTTCACCCCGGAAGCGAGCCAGGAGAATCTGGCCCGGCTGTCGCTAGCCCTAACCGACCTGGGCGCGCGGATCAGGACTGAGGCGGTGCCCGACGGGCTGCCGTTCAGCCATGATGCCACCTCGCTGGCGACAGCGGAGGTGTGGAATCTGGTCTGCGCGGACGGTGAGTTCGACATCTCCTTCCATCCGTCCGGGTTTGCCGGCGGATACGCGCAACTTGCGGTCAACGCCCATCGCCTGCGTGTGGGGGATGTGGAGGTTGTCGTCGCCGACATTGCTGATGTGATCCGATCTAAGGAGGCAGCAGGCCGTCCGAAGGATCTGCGGGTGCTCCCATTGCTGTACCGGCATATATCCGGCCGCCCCGCGGAGCGCGAAGCTGAACAGGGATGAACTGTCCGTTCCCCAGTCTCCCGACGGCGACGCGGGAATGCCGTTCCAGCCTAGCGCCGCCCGGCGGGCCGCCGCGTATCGGTGCGGCGCGTCCTCTGTTTTCCTGCACCGGAGCAAGATCGGGGAGCCAAAGTGGGCTGCATTGGCTCCTGTTCCCGCTCTCGAACTTGAGTTCCTGCCCATGCACCAGCGCAGGGAAGCGCAACTCGCCCATCCCGGGAAGCGTCGCCTTCTTCGATTGCCGAACGGCGTGCTCGCTGCAACTGGGATCGTGACGTTCCGAGGGCGTGCTGTGCGGACGACCTGACGCGCGACTCTGCCTGTCCGGACACCCTCTCAGGTGAGCACGATGGTGCCGTGGCACGGCCGACAGACAATGGAGATCGAAGATGACAGCAACCCTGAAGATGACGCATAAAGCAATCGGCGTCGAGGTCCGACGTGGAACGTACGACATCCTGGTTGACGGTCAGCGTGCCGGATCGCTCGAAATGAACGACACGATCGAGATACCAGTCGAACCTGGACGTCACACTGTGCAAATTCGCAGTGGCCGAAACTCCAGCCGAACCCAGACCTTCGAGGCCGCCGAGAACCAAACCGTCGTGTTCCGTTGCACCGGAAAGAGCTTTCTGCCGATCTTCCTCGCGTCCTTCGTCGTCCCAAGCCTGGCGCTCCGGCTCCGTCGTGAAGCCGATGATAGGTCTCTATGACGACAGAGAGTCGCAGGCCGAGATCAACCCGGAAACACACGCCGTACTGATGCAACTAAACCTGAGTATCAGCCGACAAGACGACTGCCGCCATGGGTATACCGTGACCCACAGTCATGCCGCCTGGCGAGTTTCCGGCCAGGTTTGCCAGCTGCTCGGCCATTGCGGGCCTGTCGGCCGGTAGCGCCGGACAGCCCCGCTCGCGGCCGTGGATGAGGGAGACTAAAGGCGGTCCAGGTACGAGGAGGCGGCATGCTGATCAGTCGGACGACGGGGTCGGCCAGCATCGTGCCGGAACTTGTCTATGCCGATGTGGGTGAAGCGGTCGACTGGCTGTGCGAGGCCTTCGGGTTTGCCGAGCTGTGGCGGGCCGGCGGGCATCGCGCCCGTGTCGCGTCCGGGAACGGCGCACTGATCGTCGCCGACGCCGATGCGCAGTACGGGCGGGTCGTGCCGCACCGAACCGGGGTGCACAGCCACGCTGTCATGGTCAAGGTGGACAACGTCGACGCGCATTGCGACCGCGCCCGGCAGCGCGGCGCGCGGATTGTCAGCCCTCCCGCCGACTACCCCTACGGTGAGCGCCAGTACACCGCCGAGGATCTGGCCGGTCACCGCTGGACGTTCACGCAAGCCATCGCCGACCTTGCCCCTGAGGACTGGGGCGGGACGTCGAACACCACACCCAGCGATCAGCCGTCGCGGTAGCCAGACAACGCACTTGCACGCCGCCCAGCCCGGCCTGGCCCGCCAGGGGGCAAAACTCCGCTGGAGAACAGCCGGCCACCCAAGCACATGCTGATTCGCTGTGGGCTGCGGCCTCATTCAGCATCCGGCATCTCGGCCCGTGCTGGATGCTCTCGAGGGCGCCGGTTGATTTTCGCGCCGCCTGGATGGTCATGGTGACCGGCCGTTGCTAGCGCGCAGGCTGGTAGGCGGAACTTTGCGCCTTCCGCAGGGCCTCAACCCATTCCTGGCCATCGAGCAGGCGGGTCGTGCTGGCCGACCTGACGGCACCGCCGGCGACAACCGCCAGCGCGAATCCGGCCGCGGTCGTGTCATCAGGTGCCTCGATCACTGCGAGCATGTCGTACTCGCCGAACGGATACCCGCCCACTACGATCGTGCCGCCCATGGCCTCGAAAGCCGGCCGGACGGCGTCGAACCGGTCTGCCGGTTCCCTGATCTGGGCCGCCAGGGACTCAGCGGTGTAGGCGGCCTGGTACATGTACAGCGGCATCGAAAGAACTCCTCTCAGAAAGGCCGCCGGGCCGGGGTGACGGCGCGACGCCGGGATGTCGCCCATCGCCCCGTTGCCCGGCGGCGACGGCGGCGGCGCGGGTCTTCCCGGTTTGCGGTCAGGCGACGGCCGCGGCCGGGGCCGGCCCGGCGGCTGGGTGCGGCCTGGTGGCGGCGCGGACTGTGCGGACGGCTGGCAGAAGACCGGCGAACAGGACGGCGAAGGAGATGACCACGAGGGCTTTGGTGCCGGTGGCGAAGCCTGCTCCCTCGCCGAGGGCGCCGATGGTGATCGCCGCGCCGGCCCAGCGAGGCGCGCCGGCCGTGACCGCGGCGATGCCGAGCAGCGCGATGCCGATGTCGCCGAGCAGGGCGAGCGGCTCGATGGCGGCGATGGCGCCGGAGTGCACGCGTCCGAGCACCGCCGTGGCCTGGGCGGGGCCGAGTCCGCTGGCGATGGCGGGAGCCGCGGCGGCGACGCTGTTCTCGAACAGGACGACCAGCGCGCCGAAGACGCCGGCCACGGCGCCGGCGATGGCCAGCCGCGGGGCCCGGGGGGCGACCGCGAGGGCCAGCCAGATGATGCCGGCGATGAGCAGGACAACGGCGATGATGCTGAGCGTCATGCCAGTGATCATCGCCTGGTGATGACTGGAGAACGCGGCCACCTGCGCGGACGCATCACCCGACAAGGTCGGCTGGATCAGCACGGCCGCGATCACGACGACCGGCGTGGCGAGCAAGGCCAGGGCCCCGGCGATTGTGCTTTTCGGGAACATCGGATCTCCTAGGGAAGGCGAGTTGGGCGTGAGGTTCGCGGCCGGCGTCCGCGGCGAAGCGGCAGCCAGCGCAGGGCTACAGCCTTGGATCCGGGCCCTATCGATCAACCGCGCGCCGCCGGCAGTTCAGCGGAGCTGCGAAGGGGTGGACGGTCAAGAGCGGTGTACTGCCGCCTCGGCGTCTGCGCTGATCGGCGGGCCGACCGCCCGGGCGCGGTGCCGCGCGCCGATGGCGGCGAGCTCCGCCAGGTCCGGTGGCCCCTGCAGCCGGGCGAAGTAGGCGGTCTGCTCGGCGAACAGCTCCTCGATCCCGCCAGGCACGGCTATCCCGAGCAGACGCACCGGGCTGGCGGAGACGTTGGCGAAGGCGTGCGGGACCTGCCGGGGCGCCCAGGCGAAACAGCCCGGGCCCAGCTCGTGCCGGTCCTCGCCGATCTGGATCAGCAGGCTGCCCTCGACCACGTACCAGCACTCATCGGTGTCCTCGTGGAGGTGCAGCGGCGGCCCTGGCGTCCCTGGCCCCAGCACCCCCTCGCTCACCGTAAGCAAGCCGCCAGTGTCGGCCGCCCCGGCTTTGACCGGGGGGAAGGTGCCCGGGTGGCTGCGAGCCTGGTCCGGCGTGAGCACATACGGTGCTGCTGGCTGGTTCATGAGACCCCTCCTCGAGTGGCTGTGGCGCATGGAGGGCGGCATCCCCTCCATGCTTGACAGGTGTCAAGTACGAGGATAGGTGTTATGCTTGACAGGTGTCAAGCACGAGGGACCGGATCCTGGACGCCGCCCGCCAGCTCCTGGAAAAGCAGGGCAATGCAGTCCCCACGATGTCGGCGATCGCCCGCGCGGCGGGCATCTCGCGGCAGGCGCTTTATCTTCACTTCGCCGACCACGCCGAGCTTCTCCAGGCACTGGTCGCGCACCTCGATGACCGGGAGCAGCTCCAGGCCGGCATCGCCGCGGTACAGGCGGCCGGCGACGCCGCCGGCCAGATCCGGGCCTGGGCTCACATGCAGACCTGGCACAACCCTAAAATCGCGGCCATCGCCCGCGCGCTGGACAGCACCCGGCACACCGACCCATCAGCGGCAGCCGCATGGCTTGACCGGACCAGCAACCGGCTGCGCGGAGCGCTGTCCATCATCGAGCGCCTGCGCGACGAAGGGCGGCTCCACCCGACCTGGACCACCGCCGAGGCGGCAGCCCTGCTATCAGAGCTGACCTCGTTCCACGTCTGGGACGACCTGGTGACCGACGCCCAGATCCCCCCCGGCCGGTACATCGAGATCATCACCGCCACCGCGCTCAGCGCCCTCGGCGCCCCCCTAGCCTGCCCCGGCCAGCAGCCCACCTAGACGAACACGGCCCGCAGGCCACCGGCGGCAGCCACGGCCAGAGCCCGGGCAGGCCGAGGCCACCGCACAGCAGCGCCAGTCATGGTCCCCACGCCCACGCACAGCTATTCGCTGTGCCTTAGCCGCGCAGAACAGCGGCGGGTACGTGTGCGGCGTCTGGCCGTTCTGCGTACGCACGATGGGATGAGAGCTGCAGATAGCCGGCGAGCGAAAAGGCTTGAGGGTCCTGGCGGCTCAGGTGCCGCGTTTAGCTCTGGGGAGCCTCCGCGGCCTTCACCAGGCCGGCCACGATGACCGGGTACAGGTTACGCAACGACCGGTACACCAGGCGACCCAGGATGGTCCGGTCCCACGATGCGCCCCAGCGGATGAGGGTGCCGTCAGGTGACGGGGTCAGCGTGACCTCGGCCCGGTAATTGCGGACCGGGATACCGCGCAGGACGGTGTAGGCCAGCCGCTTGCCAGGCTCGACGTCGAGGATTTCCTCAACCGAGACGGGGTACCGGAACCCGTACCGCTTTGACCCCTCCAGCCAGTAGACGGCGCCCTTGCCGTTCGCGGCCGCGTCGCCCTCGCTCCGGTAGCCGGCCTTGCGCCATGGTCCCCACCGCGGGTACACCATGACGTCGCTGAGCAGGGACCAGACGACCTCGGGCAGCACATGGGCAGTCTGCTCCGCCGCTGCTTCCACCTTGCGCATATACAGGTTCTACCGTCCGCCGGTCAGACCGTACAAGAGCAAGCCGAGTTCCGTGTCCGCCACCGTGACCCGCCCCGACCCGCGATCTCAGAACCCACACGTCGTGGACGCAGCATTCGCTCATCCCGCCGACCGCGCACACTCCGCCCGGCAACAGCATCGGCCGGAGTTTGCTGCCGGGTTCTAGGGCCCTGGCACGTTTGAGGAAAGGGCTGGTCGGCGAGGCGGAGACTGGTGTGCCCGACTGGGGCGGGTCTACGATCCTTGGACCGCAGTGGTCTTCAGTCCGTTGCCGTGCACCCGTCGACAGAAGCCGCCGCAAGTCACGGGGACTGGCTGGTGACCTGTTCGCGTGATCTCGCGCAAGGGGAAACTCGATGCCGCTCTACATGTACCAGGCCTCCTATACCGCCAAGTCGATGGCGGATCAGCTTAAGGAGCCGCAAGACCCGGTGGAAGTGATCCGGCCGGCCCTGGAGGAGCTGGGAGCCACGATCGTAGTGGCGGGCTTTCCGTTTGGCGAGTATGACGTGGTCGTCGTGTATGAGGCACCTGATGATATGACCGCTGCCAGCGTCGCGATGGCAGTGGCCGCGGCGGGCGAGATCAGGTCGGGCAAGACCACGCGACTGCTCAGCGGGCAGGAATGGCTCGAGTCTTTGCGCAAACGCAGGATTGTCACCAACCGGAAAGCGCGCCAGCCGCACGACAGCCAGTCCTGAAGCCGGAACTCTTCAAGCGGCAGCAGGTCCGCAGGATGCAGTTAGGTCGGGCGTTCTCACGGCTGACTGCGGCGTCCAGCTTCGCGGGCAGTGCGCTCATGGCGTCCGCGACCTGCCTCATCCGCTCGTCATTCCCTGCGCGCGACGTTGAGACGCAAGACCACTTCGACGGTCGCGCCCTCCCCGATCGCCTCCGCTCGCTGCACCGCCACCTTGAGGGGCACCAGGTAGCGGCCGTCCCTCGGAAAGAGCGCGGTGGTGAACTCGGTGCCGCCGATGGTGACGTGGACCGGCACCTGGCCCCAGTAGATCAGGCCGCGTGCCTCCTCCTTGAGATCCTCGCTGTCCTCAGCCGTCATGGCCACGAAAAGGTACGGCGCCGGTCCGCGCCACTCGATCACCTCGCTGGTGAAGGTCCACTCCATGCGCCCATCATCGGCGACGCGCCACGCATCGGGATGCGGTGGGGCGGCCTGCGCGTGATGGCCCAGCGCGACCGGACGGGGCGGGGAAACCGCGCAGCCCCCCGGCTTATCTTCCGGCCTGGCCGAAGATCCCTTGCCTGGTGATGGCTTCCACGCGGGCGAGTATCACCGTCTGCGCGTTGGCAGCTGAGCGGCAGATGAGGGCGACCCAGCCGATCATCAGCGTCAGAACCGGAAGCGAGTCAGGCCGCCCGGCTCCGCCGCCAGGGTAACGATCGCCGAGCGTGGCTCAATGCGATACACGTTCCACGGCGGAGGTCCTTGCGACGGGGCGTTGAACGGGGCAGTGATGCCCTGCCCGCTGTCATCGGGTTCGGCTGGCCAGCCGTTGTCCGCCCACGCTTTCGCAATGCGCGCCAGTGCGCCCGGCTCGGTCATTCGCGCAGCGTCACCCTCGATTACGACGTCCGCGTCGCGGATCGACACCGCGATGGAACACCGCGGATCGCGCACGACATTGCGCCCCTTCCGCGTGCCCGCGCCCGTCTGGAACCAGAACGTGCCGTCCAGCCACAGGGCGCCGACCGCAGTCATATGCGGGCTGCCGTCCTCATTGATGGTGGACAGCCAGGTCGTGCGCGAGTTCACCGCGTTCGGAGCTGGCGCTGACCCCGCATCGAGCTTCTCGACGACTGCGGCCCAGTCCACTGGCGGCAGCCCATCCGCCTTGCCCAGATTGGTGATCTCCATTAGGCATCCTTTCTCCCCTTCGATGTGACAGTCGCCCCGGCCACATTAATACCCCACCTGCTCGCCGCTGGCGGTTAGCCAGGCGCGCTTGAGTACGACGGAGCCGAGGGTTTCACAGATGGTGACTTCGGGAGCACACTGTGAGGGCCAAATGGCTAACAGGGCGGATACGCGCAGAGGAGGCGAGGCCCATGGCGTGGACCGAATCGGGCCAGGCCTGGGGCGCGCGGGCCAGGGACTGGGCGTATCTGTTCGAGCCCTATGCGCGGCGCGCCAACGACGCGCTGTTCGATGGGGCCAACGTGGGACCGGGGACGCGGCTGCTCGATATCGCCTGCGGCTCCGGATACGCGGCGAGCGTCGCGGCTGGCCGCGGGGCCGAGGTCGCCGGGCTAGATGCCTCCGAGGCACTGATCGCGATCGCCCGGGCGCGCACACCCGGCGCGGACTTCCGGGTCGGCGACATGTTCGCGCTGCCATTCGACGACGACCAGTTCGACGTGGCGACAAGTTTCAACGGGATCTGGAAGGGATGCGAGGACGCGCTGCGCGAGGCCCGCCGGGTAGTGCGGCCCGGCGGCCTAGTCGGGTTCAGCTTCTGGGGTTCGCCCAAGCGGCTCGGCCTGCTGCCGTTCTTCGCAACGCTGCTAGAGCTGTCGCCGCCCAGCCACGTCGATGCCACCCTCAATCAGGGTGACACTGGGCGGCGCGGCGTGGCCGAGCAGATGCTCGCCGACACAGGCCTGGAGTTCGTCGACCGGGGAGCAGCGCAGGTCGTCAACGAGTGGCCCGACCTAGACCTTGCGGCCCGGGCGCTCGCCTCTAGCGGCCCGTCCTGGCCAGCCCTGCAGGCGGTTGGCTACGACCGCCTCGCCGAGGCGATCCGCGAGGCCGTCCGCCCGCTCTACACCGAAGGTCTTGGCGTCCGGATCGCCTCCGAATTCGGCTGGATCATGGGACGGGTCCCCAGCGCCTGAGTCCTGCGCCGACGCATGTCTACCTGAGGCGCCAGGCGTATACGCCGTTGTCATCGGCTGAGAAAAGCCAGTTGTCGGCGTATACGCCTTGCGCAAATTCCGCGCCCTGGACAAGGGTGCGCAGGACCCGCCCGGAGGCGGCCTTCAGCAGGTAGACGCCGTTGGTTGTCGTCTTCGAGCCGGCATAGTAGGTAGGCACGGCAAGTACGCCGCCGCCGTCCAGGGTCGGGCTGCCGGTGATGCCACTGGGCAGTGCAGTTTCCCATACGAGGTGGCCGTCGGCAGGAATGCGCTCCTGGACCGAGCCGGGATAGGTCACTCCCTTGATCGTGATCTGGTTCCCGCCGAAGTAAAGGAACTTGCCGTTATAGGCAGGCGTGGCTATGCACTGGCCGGTGGTCTTGTTGGACGCCACACCGATTGCCCGCTCCCAGCGCACCTTCATAGTGGACTGATTGAGCAGGTAGAAGATGCCGTCCTTGTTGCAGGCACCGACATACTTTCCGAAGATGACGGGCGACGCACCGAAGTCGCTATCGTTCCCTACCTGCGACGCGGGAACCTGGAAGCGACCGAGCACCTTGAGCGTGGTTGGCGCGAGCTTGAGGATCGATTCGGAGTAACCGAGACGCTGGTCGGTCACCGGGCCGTTGCCTGTGCTGACGAAGACGTCACCGCTCTGGGCTACGGCGATGCTCGACCACACGGAGCCACCGAGGTCACCGCTGGGTACGGTGTAGAACTCGGCGAGCTTCTTTCCAGACGCCTGGTTGAAGGAAATCACTCCGCCGCGGACCAGCGGATTATCGCATTCCGATGACACGCCGATGTAGATCTTGCCGTTCGCGACCGTAGGCGAGGACCAGTTGAAGTAGTCGCTGACCGTTGGAGATTGAAGGCCGATAACGGCCTTCCACCTTAGGGCCAGATTCGACGCATTCAGCGCGTAAAGGTAGCCGTCCGCGCCGGCTACGTAGACAGTGAGCCGATGATTGTGCGGGTCGGTCGCGACGGTAGCGGTAGCCACAGTTCCCCGGGCGCCGCAGGTCTTGGCAGGCTGGTGGCCGATGAAGCGCTTGTCGAGCACCGCCCCAGTTGTTTCCTTGAGCTTGTAGAACCAGCCCAGGTCGGAGCCGATGAAGACCGCCCCGGCAGCGACGGTAGGGCTCGCAAGGAAATCCAGGCTCGGGGCGAAATGCCACGCCTGCACGAGATTCCGTGCCGTGCCGGGCGTAACCGCGGTTTGCGAAGAAATGTACGAGGTGTGCCGCGGCCCGTCCAGGTAGGCCGGCCAGTCACGCGGGGCGTGTGCCGAGCGGGAACTGCTCGAGCTCGGTCGGGGGCAGCAGTCGCAGCGGTGCTGGCTGCGATCCCGCAAACGAGCGCGCCGCTAGCGACGCCGGCGATCACCCTGGTTGCCGATCGAACGCGGACACGTCCGGCGGCGCTTCTCATTTGCTGAATCGTCGGCCACGCACACAACACCCCCGCCACAACTACCGTCACGCGCCGCCGCATCGATCCCTCGCCCCGTCCCAGCTGCACTGAATGGCCACGGCCCAACTACCGTCCCGTTCATGACCGATCCGGATACGCGACATCTGCAGCAAAGCAGTCGCCGACCAGCAGCAACGCTGCCAGCACCGCTAGCGTCAAGACAAGGGGAGGCATCCCCACGCTGCAGTCTGCCGGCGGATGCTTATAGCTAGCAGCGAGTTCTGGCCGCTGAGCCATCACCTATTGGGTTCGTGGAAGTCATCGCTCGGGCGGGCCTGTGTTGGGACGATGACGGGATGGATGCGGGCAGCGGCCTACTTTCTGGCCGGGTGGCTGTCGTGACGGGAGCCTCGTCGGGCCTAGGCGGGCGGTTCGCGAAGGTGCTGCGCGAGGCGGGCGCCGATGTCGTGGTCACGGCCCGGCGGGCAGACCGCCTTGAGCAGCTGGCCGCGCGGCTCGATGTGATCGCGGTGGCCGGGGATATAGCTTCCGCGGCGCATCGGCAGGCGGTGGCCGCAGCCGTGGCTGATCGTTTCGGCCGGCTCGACATTCTGGTCAACAACGCCGGGGTGTGCGACGACGGCCCGCTGGAAGATCAGACGCTGAGCGAGCTGGAGTCCGTCATTCAGGTCAATCTGGTCGCGGTGCTGGACCTGTGCCGTCTGACGGCGCCACTGCTGTTCGCCAGCGAGCACGCGTCGGTGATCAACATTGCGTCCATCTACGGCCTCGTCGCCTCGCGCGGGCCGATGGCTGGCTACAACTCGACCAAAGCCGCGCTGATCAACCTGACTCGTCATCTGGCCGCCCAGTGGGGCGCGCGGCATGTCCGCGTCAATGCGATCGCCCCCGGGTACTTCGCCACGGAGTTGACCGGCATGCTGGCGGATCCCGGCTTCGTCGCGCACATAGAAAGCCAGACGCTGCTGGCCCGGGCGCCGTCCATCGAGGAGCTCGACGGGCCGCTGCTGTTCCTGGCCTCGGATGCTTCCAGCTACGTCACCGGCCACACACTCGTGGTCGATGGCGGCTGGACCTGCACGTGAGGCCTACGAGCACTCGACTGGTGTGGCTGGCAGACTTTCCCCACTCGGCCCATGAACCGTCGTAGACCGCGACGTGCCTGAAGCCGAGCAGATACGTCAAGGCGAACCAGGCAGTGCAGGCGCGGCCGCCGATGGTGCAGTAGGTAATCAGTTCACCATCGCCAGACGGGCCGACTGGCGAGAAAAGCTCATGTAGCTCTGTGGCAGTCCGGAACGACCCGCGCTCATCGAGGATGCTGTCGATGGGCAGATGCACGGCCGAGGGAACGTGACCGGCCCGGCCTCCTGGCTCGGAACCGCCGGATGGCCAGAATCGCTCGCCGCGGTACTCAGCTTCTGTGCGTACGTCAATGATGGTGGCACGTGTCGTCGCCGATCGCTGCCTCGACCGTCCGCTGATCCGCCCGGATCCGCTCGTCCTGGCTGGGGAGGAGGTATCGGGTAGCAACGGGGGCGGCCGGGGCGCTCGTCCAGGGCCGGCCCTCGTCGTGCCAGGCGGCCCGCGCGCAATCGAGGACACGGACGTCGGCGTGGCCGTACAGCTTCAGCAGCCACACGCCCATCGCCGGTGCGTAGCCGTACACCACCACGGTGGAGGCCGGACTGATCCCGGAGCGGGCCATCAAGTCTTCGATAGCAGGCTGGCCGGCGAGCTGGTAGCTGCTGTCCTTCAGGTCGCTGTACACGTTCCACAGGACGGCGCCCTCGATGTGGCCGGTGTCGTAGGCTGCCGGGCTCACGTCGACCTCGACCACGCGCAGTGCGGGGTCGCCCAGGTGCTCCTCGAGCCACTGCGCGGTAACGAGCGCGTCACCCCTGGCATATCCGTCGTACTTAGTCCTGGTGTCTTGCGCGGTCATCTCGGTCCTCCCGGTGTGGTTATTCCACCTTGATCCAGCCGAGCAGGTCCTCCTGATCGACCGTGGCCAGGAGATCGGGATGGTCAGCTCGCATATGACCACGGATTGCATCTATCACCTCGGCGTCGGACTGACCCCGAGCCACGAACCCGCACTCGCACTGGATGATCCTGGCCATCGCTTCCTCCTACTGGTGGTATACGCCCACGTTATTGGCACAATGTTGGCGTGACCTTGGTGCCAGCCGCCACGAGGATCCAGCTCTGCGGCCCGACAGTGCTCGAACGAGACGGCGAGCGCCTGGAGGCCCGACTCCCGGGCCGCCAGGGTCGGCTCCTGTTCGCTTACCTGGTCCTGAACCGGCACCGGCTCACGAGCCGGGACGAGCTTGCCGACGCAATCTGGCCACGTCAGCTTCCTACCGCGGCCGAAGCCGGGCTTAACGCGCTAATCTCCAAGCTCCGCAAGATTCTCGGGCCGGACGTGATCGACGGCCGGACGACCCTGCGGCTGATGCTGGGCCAGGACACCCAGGTCGATGTCGAAGCAGCAGCGCAGGCCGCGCACCGCGCCGAGTCCCAAGTCGCCCTCGGCCGCTGGAAACAGGCCTGGGGCCCGTCCCTAGTTGCCATGTTCGTCGCCGAGCGCGAGTTCCTGCCCGGAGAAGACGCGCCCTGGATCGACGAGCAGCGACAGCATCTGGCGGACATCCGGCTCAGGGCCTTGGAATCTTACGCCGTCGCAGGACTGGGGATCAGCGGGACCGAGCTCCCGGGAGCAGTCCGGGCCGGCCGCCGCCTCGTCACTCTAGCCCCGCTCCGGGAGAGCGGTTATCAGGTGCTCATGCGCGCCCTGGCCGCCCAGGGCAACGTCGCCGAGGCGCTGAATGTCCACGCCAGCCTGCGCGAGCTTCTTCGCGGCGAGCTCGGAATCTCGCCTTGCGCCGCCACGCAGGCCGTCTACGACCAATTGCTCCGTGCCTGACCTAGTCTGCGCCGAACCGTCTAGTCAGCGATGGGCGCCGATCGGAATCGAGCCTAGCCAGCTCCGATGCGCCGAGGAGCGGATGCACCCCCGATCAGAGTTGGTTCAACGCCTCGCGCATACCGCCTTCCGCTTCGTTGCCGAGGCGTTTGAAAGCGGATTTGAGCAGCGGGACGGTGAAGCGCGATAGGCCTTTGAAGGTGAACTCAGCGGCGTAGGTCACCTCCGTTCCGGACGCCACCGGGCGGAATGTGATGACGTCAACGGCAGTGACGGTCTTGTTCTCACCGCGCAGTTGAATGAGCCGCTGGTCCACCACGTCCTCGACGATGTAGGTCAGCTGGGTCGTCCGGCCGAGAAATCTTGAGGTGCTGAGGTAAGTGGTGCCGATTCCGCCGTCGCCGTCTTCGCGCACAGTGATCACGGTGCCCGGGTCCCAGTCAGTCGTGGCGGTAAAGTCGCTGAGGTAGTCGAACACTGCCTTCAGGGGTTTATCGACGACGATTGTCCTGAGCAGTTTCATGGGGGGTCCTTTGCTTTGGGTGGTCGGTCGACGTGATCGGCGAGGGCGGATGTCAGCGCAGCGAGGCGCTCTTCCACAGGGCCGTCCAGGCGCGGACAGGGACGATGCGCGCGGCCTTCATCAGCACGGCCATCCGGGCGGGGAACACGATCTCCGCGCGGTCGCGTTCGAGGCCGTCGCAGATGGATCGTGCAGCCTGGTCGGCATCGATGATGAACGGCATCGGGAAGTGGTTGCCGATCGTGAGGTCGGTGCGCACGAAGCCGGGGCAGACCGTCGTGACCTGGACGCCGGTTCGGGCGAGGTGGATGCGCAGCGACTCCAGGAGGTTGATCTGGGCGGCCTTGGTCGCTCCGTAGGCCTCGGCGCCGGCCAGGCCGCGGTCGCCGGCTACGGAGGCGATGCCGGCTATGGTCCCGCTCCGCCGTTGCAGCATCGCGGGCAGGACCGCCGCGATGGCGTTGCTCATGCCAGTGAGGTTGACCTGCATGTGCCTGTCGAAGAGTTCGGTGTCCCAGTTGCTGGGATCCATCTGCTTCCAGTAGCCAGCGGATAGCACCGCGACGTCGATCGAGCCCAACTCCTCCCGGACTCGGGCTGCTGCGGCCGCAACCGAGGCGGTGTCGGTGACGTCGGCGGGGAGGACGAGCATGTCGCCACCCGCAACAGCCTGAAGCTGATCTTTGCGGCGGGCTGAGACCGCCACGGTCGCGCCACGTCTTACGAGTTCGCGTGCCACGGCGGCGCCGATTCCGCTGGAGCCGCCGACGACCCAGGCGACCTTGCCAGTTAGCTTCATGCCGGCTCCCTGGCCATCTGGAGCTGGCTGACTCCGAGGTAGCCGCTGCGGAAGCCGGCCTCGCTGTAGGCGAGGTAGAACTCCCACATGCGGCGGAAAGTCTCGTCGAAACCCTGGGCGTGGATGTGCGGCCACTGGTCGACGAATCTTTCCCGCCAGAGACGCAGGGTCCGGGCGTAGTGCGGTCCGAGCTCGCGCTGTCGCGTCACGCGCAGCGTGGTGTGGGCCGCGAGCGTGTCGTCGACCGCTCGCCGCGACGGGATGATGCCGCCGGGGAAGATGTATTTCTGGATCCAGCTGAAACTGCGCCGGGTGGCCAGGAAGCGCTCGTGGGCCATCGTGATTGCCTGGATGGCGACTCTGCCGCCGGGCGCGAGGAGCCGGTCAAGAGTTGCGAAATAAGTGGGCCAGTAGGCCTCTCCGACAGCCTCGATCATCTCGACGCTGACGATCGCGTCGTATCGGCCGTCGACCTCGCGGTAATCCTGCACCCGCACCTCGACGAGGTGGGAGAGGCCGGCGGCTTCCACCCGGTCACGGGCCAGCAGCATCTGCTCGCGCGACAGTGTGATCGTCGTGACGCGGGCACCGCGCTGAGCAGCGCGAAGGGCAAGCGATCCCCACCCCGATCCGATCTCCAGCAGCCGGATACCGGCATCGACGCCCGCTAGGTCGAGGATGCCGTCGATCTTGCGCAGCTGTGCTTTCTGCAGCGCGGAAGCCGTCGCGAGCGGCTCGCTGCCGTCGAACCAGGCGCATGAGTAGCTCATCGTCGGATCCAGGAAGGCAGCGAACAGGTCGTTGCTCAGGTCGTAATGGGCCGCGATGTTGGCTCGCGAGCCGTCGAGGGTGTTCTCCTGGTCCGGCGGGACGCGCCTGTCGACGAGGACACGCAGCCGCTGCAGAGCCGGGGGGATCAGCGTCGTCACCCGCGAGGCGAACGGCGTCAGCAAGTCGGCCAGGTCGGCGCCGGACCCGGCCCGCCAGTCTCCGGCCATGTAGCCCTCACCGAATCCGATCTTCGCGTCACGGCCCAGCCTGGCGAAAAGCGCGGCCGGGCGCACGATCTCCATTTCGGGCGACGCCGCCGACCCGGCGCCGAGAACTCTGCCATCCGGGTAGCTGACGCGGACGGGCAACGGTGCCACGGCGTGCTCGAAGATCACCCGGGCAACGGTGGCACGCGTGGGCGCCCGCCATCTTGTGACCACCGCGGGCCAGCGGACGGAGCTGAAACTGGAAAAGGTCATCGTCAGACTCCTGCCTGCTGGATGTGGTGCGGGTGAGCGCGGACAGGCAGGCCGCGAAGCCAGAGCCAGATACCGTGCACGCGGATAAGGGCCGAGACCCGTTGGGTCATGAGTGGCTGGCGGATGAGTAGCCGGGCTAGGTTTCGGCGGGTCGCTGGTTCGGGCCGGCCGCGGAAAGTCGCCGAGAAGGCGGGAGCGCCCTCGCGGCGCAGCGTCACGGCGGTAGACACCCGCTCGCGCGTGAGGGTGAACCGCAGCAGGTATGTGCCGCTGACGTCGAAGAACGGGGATACATGGAAAGCCTTGCCAGCCTCGGCGACTCCTGACTTGTCGGCATGCAAGAGGTAGGCGTGCCGCTCCCCGTAAGTGTTGTGAACCTCCGCAACAGTGCACGCGAGTCGCCCGGTGCTGTCGTAGCACCAGAAGACAGACAGCGGGTCGAAAACGTGCCCCAGGACGCGTGCGTTCGCGAGCATGATCACCCGGCCGCGATCACCAAGGTCGATTCCACTGCGCGCCAGGTATTGCTCGATGTTGCCCTTGAGGGTCCGTCGGGGATCGCCGAGGTGGTCCTCGCTGCTGAAGCTGGCGAACAACCTGAGGGTACGCCCGGCAGTTGGGGGACGGAGTCAAGGTCGATCAGCCACTGGTAGACCCGGTGCCGGAAGGCATGTCGGACTAGCCCGAAGCGTCGGTGCGTGACCCAGCCGGTCACGAGCGCCGGGCAGCTCAGGCAGCCCGGGTCAGCGCCGGCCGCGCGGCGGCTGAGTCACGGACACTTGTCCGGTCGGCTCCAGGACGACCGGCAGAGCGCTGGCGCTCACCATGTCACCCCGAAATGGCGCGCGGCCTCAACGCCTGAGCGGCAGCCATCTTCGTGGAAGCCCCAGCCGTGGTAAGCCCCCGCATACACGGTGCGATCGGTGGCGAGATCAGCGAGCTGCCGCTGCGCCTGGACTGCCTCGGGCGTGTAGATCGGGTGCTCGTAGTGCATGACCGCGGCTACCGAGCGCGGGTCCGGACGCTCGCGGTCGTTCAGCGTGACGAGGAGGGCCTCGCGGGACTGGTGCCCCTGGAGCCGGTTCATCCAGTAGGTCACCACCGCGGGCTGGCCAGGCCGGTCGCAGGACGTCATGCGGTAGTTCCACGACGCTCGGGCATTCCGTGCCTCCGGCAAGACCGAGCTGTCGGTGTGCAGCACCGTCACGTTGGTCGAATAGCCGAACTGCTTCAGGATGGTGACCTCCGCGTCGGACGGGTCGCCGAGCAGGCCCAGGGCATGGTCTGCGTGGGTCGCGATGACGACGCGGTCCACCTGGGTGATCCGTCCCGTGACGTCCAGGATCTGCACGCCGTCCTCGGCGCCGGGTGACGGTGGTGACGGCATGGGCCGCGCGCACGTCCGTTAGCAGCCGGGCGAGCCGCTCGACGTAGACCCGCGACCCGCCGGCGACGGTGTACCACCGGGGCGACCCGCCGACCCGCAGCATGCCGTGATGGTCGAGGAACCGGAAGAGGTAACGCGCAGGGTAGACCAGCGTCGCGTCCCGCCCCGCGGACCATACGCACGAAACGAGGGGAACGGAGTAGTGAGCGATAAAGTAGTCGTTAAACTGCTCGCGCTCCAGGAACTCGCCGTAGGTCGTCAGGTCCTCGTCGTCGGTCGTGCGCAGGAAAGCTGCCGCGCGCTGGTGGAAGCGCCTGACCTGCCAGAGCATCTGCAGGAACCGAGGGTCGATGAGGCGCCGTGGCTGGGCGAATGCGCCGCGAAGCCCCCGGCCGCCGGCATACTCCAGCGCGCAGCCCTCGCAGCGGACGCTCAAGCTCATCTCGGTGCGACGCACCTCGACCTTTAGCTCGGCGAAGAGCTTGCGCAGCCAGGGATAGGTCGCGTCGTTATGGACGATGAACCCGCTATCGACAGCGTGCTGCCGGCCGTCGAGGTCGGTGATGTCATGAGTGTGCGCGTGGCCGCCGAGCCGGTCATCCGCTTCGAAGAGGGTAACGTCGTGGGTGCGGGACAGCAGGTAGGCGGCGGTGAGTCCGGAGACTCCCGCTCCGATCACGGCCACGGACGGCCGCCGTGGGCCGCTTAGGCCCGGGGCACGAGCCTTGTGGGCGGGTCCGGGGCCAGTCGTGGTGCCTGCAGCAAGAAAGTCCATGATCCAGGTTTCGTCTAGGGTTCGTCTAGGTCCAAGCTAGATCGGCTATCAGAGGTTGTCAAATTTCTGTCCAGTGACTGTATAGTGTTCTCATGGAGATTCCCAGGGGTGCTCCGCTGCTGCGCATCGGTGAGCTGAGCCGACGCCTCGGGCTCAGCGATCACGTCCTGCGGGCCTGGGAGAGCCGCTACGGCCTGCTGCAGCCTGTGCGCTCACCAGGCGGTTTCCGGTTGTACTCCGAAGCGGACGAGGCGCGGGTCCGCCAGATGCAGGCTTATCTCGCCGATGGGCTATCCGCGTCTGAGGCGGCGCGCGCCGCGCTGACTGGCAGCACGGGTGCTGATTCCGCTCGGGCCGCCGAGCCGCGACCTTGCCGCGTCGGCGGGACGTGAGCCGTACGCCAATGCGCTCCGGCAGGCGCTGGACGCTTTCGACGAACCGGCCGCGCAGGCTGTGCTGGACCGGCTCCTCGCTGATCTGTCCGTGCCGGCCGTGCTGCGCGACGTCGTGCTGCCCTACCTGACTGACCTTGGCGACCGCTGGCAACACGGGACGGCCAGCGTGGCCATGGAGCACTTCGCCAGCAACGTCATCCGCGGCAGGCTCGGCGGGGCTTGCCCGTGGCTGGGGCAGCGGTCACGGGCCACGGGCCCTGCTCGCCTGCCCGCCCGGTGAGCTGCATGATATGGCGCTCATGGCTTTCGGCATCGTGCTCAGCCGCAACGGCTGGCGAGTCGACTACCTGGGGACAACCACCCCGGTCGATGAACTCCAGCAGGCCGTCGACGTGTCGCGTCCTGACCTCGTCGTCCTCGCCGCCACCACCCCGGAGATTTTCGAGCCGCTCCGCGCAGAGCTCGCCGCACTCGCCCGCCACGCCCCGCTCGCCCTCGCCGGGGCCGGCGCCACGCCGGAGATTGCGAGCGCGGCGGGGGCCCGGCTGATGGCGGGTGATGCAGTGACTGAAGCCGAACGAGCAGGCTGGCCATGGTGAAAGTGCTCGTTGCCGGCGCGTCCGGTTTCGTCGGCCGACGGTTGTGTCCGGCCCTGACAGCGGCCGGGCACGACGTCGTCGCCATGACCCGCAACCCTGCCGGTTACGCCGGGGCTGGCACGCCCGTCCACGGAGACGTACACGACACAGCCACCTTGGCCAGGGCAATGGCAGGCTGCCAGGCCGCCTACTACCTCGTACATTCGCTGAGCGAGGCGGACTTCGAACGCAAGGATGCCGCGGCTGCCATGACTTTCGGCCAGGCGGCGGCACAGGCCGGACTGCGGCAAATCGTCTATCTCGGCGCGCTGGGCGACGACAATGACGCGCTGTCGGCACACCTGCGTAGCCGACGCGAAGTCGAGAAGCTGCTCGGTTCGGCCGGGATCCCGGTGACCGTCATCCGGGCCGGGATCATCGTCGGGCACGGTGGCATCTCCTGGGAGCTGACGCTCCAGCTCGTTGAGCACTTGCCCGTCATGGTCACGCCGAGGTGGGTCGCCACCCGCACGCAGCCGATCGCCATCGATGACGTCGTGCGCTACCTGCTCGGGGTGCTTGACCTGCCGGACGCGGCCGGCAACGTCTTCGAGGTCGGGGGACCTGAGGTGCTGCAGTACGTCACCATGCTGCGACGTGTCGCCGCAATCCAGGGACGCCCGCTATGGATCGTGCCAGTGCCGCTACTTAGTCCCGGGCTTTCCTCCTTGTGGCTGACCCTTGTCACCGACGTCGACACGGCTACCGGGCGCGTGCTCGTCGACTCGATGACCAACGAGGTCGTCGTGCGGGACCAGTCGATCCGCGACCTCATCCCCTTCGACCCCATGCTTTACGACGACGCCGTACGGCAGGCGCTCAGCGAACGCCGCCCGGCACAGCATGCCGGCTGATGAACGCCGACCGCTGGACCCGGTGGAGGAAGGGAACGGGGACGGCGCGCCAGGCAGGCGGCCCCCAGGCGCTGCTCGGCCACCTTCCCCCGTACGCAGCGGCGGCAGTCCGCAGCCGTCGCCGGCGGATCGTCATCGCCACCGGCATCGGTGGCGCGGGCCTGCTCGGGATCTCGCTATCCACCAGAGCCGGCTCCGCCCGTTCTACGTCCTGACGATGGGTCTGGCCGGCACCTGGGCCATCGGCGCGCTCAGCTCTGGACCCGTTCCGCTGGGCGGGACGCAGGACCCTGCAAAGGCCCGGCGCCACGCCGTGGTCATGCCCGTGCTTACCGGCCTGGGTGCCTTCGGGCTCTTCTACGGCGCGGCGCGGCTAGCCCGGCACATTCCCCCGCTCGACCGGGCCATCTGCAGCGTCCTGACCTATGCAGACGAAGGCTCAACGCGCCTCGTGCTGGTCACCGCGACCGCCAACGCGGTGGCCGAGGAACTGTTCTTCCGCGGCGCGGTCTGGTCTGTCTCAGGGCAATCACACCGCATCGCTAAAACCACCCTCGCCTACACCGTCACTACAGCGGCTAGCCGCAACCCTGCGCTCGTGCTCGCAGGATCTGCGACAAGTGTGCTGTTCGGCGTCCAGCGCAACACCTCCGGCGGCGTTCTGGCGCCGGCCCTTACCCATATCACCTGGTCGCTGCTCATGCTGCGCTATCTCCCGCCACTTTTCCGGGCGCCCCGGCATGCCCAGGTCGCTTTTCGCTGACCCGCGCGACAGCGTTACGACGGAGGTGCACAACGCGGGGCCTTGCCGAGACGGGATCGCGGGACGACGCTGAGTCTCGCGAGATCGAGGTTCGGCTCGGTTTCCGTACCGATCTTCAACATGGAGGGCACAGATGACACGCAACAAGAAGCTCTTGACGGCTGGCGCGGCCGTGATCGCTGTGGTGCTCGCGCCCGTCGCGGCTGTCGCGAGCAGCAGCTCGCCAAACGACTCACGGCATCCCATGATCGTCCACGTGGTCGAGCACGCGATCACCGACACAGTGCAGCAGTTCCATCCGCCCAATATGAGCCTGGGTGACGTGCTTGGCTTCCACAACCCGGTCTACAACGCCGCCAATACGCGGCGGATCGCAACTGACAACGGCTACTGCATCCGCACCGTCGCAACCGGCAAAACCGAATGGGAATGCACCTGGACAACCCTGCTTCCCGGCGGTCACCTCACAGTCGAAGGCCCCTACTACGACGATGGCACCAATACCACGCTCACCATCACCGGCGGCACCGGCAAATACACGGGCGCCGAAGGTTCCATGCTGCTTCACGCCACCGGCGACCCGGTCGGATCGGAATACGACTTCATCTTCACCCTGACCCGCTGACCAGCACACACCAGCGATGGGGTGCCGGCGACCGCCAGCCGCCGGCATCCGATCGCATCTAGGCACCCGAACACACGCCGGAACCGACATGCACCAGCGCGGTTGTCAGGGTGCTTCCTCACGGCCTGCCCATAGGCCGCGCGTGTGGCCGATGTGCGCATTCATTAGACGGGTGGTTGCATCAGTGTCGCCGGCCCGCAAGGCGAGGAGCAGCTGGTGGTGCTCCTGGGCGGAGGCGTTCAGGCGGCCGGATCGGGCGAGGTCGTCGAGGCCGAATAGGCGGGTCTGCAGGCGCAACCGGTCAACGAGCTCGGTGAGTCTGGGGTTGCCGAGAGCGGAGGTCAGTTCAACGTGGAACCGGCGGTCAGCGTCCAGGTAGCGGATGATGTCACCGCGGCTGGCAGCGCCGGTGATCTCGTCCGCCAGCCTCGCCAGCATCTCGAACTTTTCCGGTGTGAGCATTGCCGCCGCGCTGGCTGTGCTGGGGACCTCGAGCAGGAGCCGGATCTGCGAAATCTGGTCGAGGTCATTCTCGGACATCTCGAGCACGCGGAAGCCCTTGTTGCGTACCACCTCGATGAACCCGTCCTTGACTAGGTCCAGCATGGCTTCCCGGACGGGCGTGGCCGAGACGCCGAAATCGCTCGGCAAGCGCCGGAGCCGAGTAGATCTCGCCGGGCTGAAGCTCCCCGGCCACCAGCGCCGCCTCGAGCGCCCGGCTAACCTGCTCGCGAAGACTCTCTGCCCGGATCGCGGAAATATGGCTCTCCGAACTCTCGCGGAGATGGGTCAGCGAGGCCATCCGAGCCCTCCGATTGCGTAATGTGATACCCCACATGATATCGGCCGTCGAGATCGAGCGCTACGCTCGCGCCGGGCAGGGCGGACCGTGATTCCGGACTGAGGCACCCAGGCGCGCCGCCACCGCCTGCTGGGCGCGATGGCTTCGACGGCCACCACCGCCCCACAGGTGAGAGTCCGGCGTGCCCTTGATGTATCACGTACTATGTGCAATGCTACCAATGGCCCTGACTCTGGTTCGGACGCCGAATCATCATGTGACGCTGAATGGCGGATTCGTGGGATTTTACGAGCAGTTGGGCTTGCGCCGCGTCCTTAATGGCGCGGCGTCTTTCACGCTGGTCGGCGGCTCGCTGATGCCCGACGAGGTGCTTGATGCCATGCGTAGCGCGGCCCAGTCTTATGTCGATATGCACGAATTGCATGCTGCGGCCGGCAAGCGGCTGGCGGAACTGACTAACAATGACGCTGCCTACGTCACATCCGGCTGCGCCGCGGCGCTGGTCCTGGGCACGCTTGGCGCCATCACAAAGGGCGATCCGCGACTCATCGTCCGGATGCCCGAGGGGCGCGGCCTGGCGACGGAGGTCGTGATGCACACGGTCCATCGCTGCCCCTACGATCCGGCCGTCCAGCTGGCCGGCGGCAAGATCGTGCAGTTCGGCAACGCCTACCAGACGTTCGACTGGGAACTGGACGCGGCAATTACGGAACGCACTGCGCTTGTGCTGTGGGTGGATGGGACGGATCTGGGGCACGGAGCGCTCGACCTGGCCACGACGGTGAGACTGGCCCACGCACGGGGAGTTCCGGTGCTGGTTGACGGAGCCGCCCAGATTCCCCCGCACACTAACCTCTGGCACTACACGCGCGACCTCGGTGCCGACGCCGCAGTCTTCAGCGGAGGCAAGGGTCTCAGGGGACCGCAGTCGAGCGGTCTCATGGTGGGAACGGAGGAGTTCGTCGCTGCTGCCCGGGCGAACGGGGCTCCGTACCAGCGCCTGGCTCGCGCGCTGAAGGCTGGCAAGGAGGACATCGCCGGGCTTGTCAGAGCGGTCGAGCTGTACCTTTCGCTGGATCACGATGCACTAGCCCAGGAGTGGGAGCAAACCGTCGCTGACTGGGTCGACACCCTCTCCAAGGTCCCGGGCCTGACAGCCGTGCGCGACTTTCCCAACGAAGCAGGCCAGCCCGTACCGCGTGTCCGCGTCACGGTGGACCGCGAACGGGCAGGCGCAAGCGGCGACGAGATGGTCGCCAAGCTGTGGGACCGGGATCCGCGGGTGTGCGTTTTGCGCGGGGACGCCGATTCCTTCTACCTCACGCCCGAGACTCTCCTCCCCGGGGAAGCCCCGATACTCGCAGCTCAGGTCGTGGCTGTCGCTAGTGGGTGCGAGCGGACATGAGAGCCAGCGGTGGCGCTCTCGCCCCCAGATTGCCCGGCGCTCGACGTGGCCGCTAGTCCTGGATCAATTAAGCAGCAAGGAGCACAGCGATGAGCGCGCCCACTGAGCCAGCCATACCGCCAGCCGCCGGCACAGGAGACGGGACCCGAGGTAGCCCGACGCTCGAACGGAACGCCATCGGCCTGGGTCGTTCCACTATCTTCGCTATGGCCGGAGCCGCGCCTGGCCAGACGGTCGCGATCACGCTGGCAATCCTGGTTGCCGCCAGTGCCTACGGCACTATCCTGCCGGTGATCGTTACCACAGCCGGGTTGCTCTGCATCGCGCTGGCGTTTCATCGGCTCAACATGTGGCGCCAGAATGCCGGCGCCACCTATGAATGGGTGTCCCGCGCATTCAATCCGTACGTCGGGTTCCTCGTCGGCTGGCTGATGCTGGTGGCGTTCACCCTCTTCGTCCTGATTGACGTCATCACCATCGGCCCGAGCGTACTTGCGCTGCTCGGGCTATCACCCAACAGCCGGTGGGAGAGCGCCGTAGCCATCGTGATAATAGGCTCGTTCCTCACGCTCACGGCGGTTCGCGGTATTCGGCTCAGCGCCCGGCTCCAGGTGACGATCGCGCTCCTGGAGTACACGATCATTACTGTCTTCGTGATCTGGGCATTCATCGCGGTCTTTATCGTCCACCAGTCGGGGACCATTCATCCCACGACGCAATGGCTGAGCTTCCGCGGTACCGGCGCCGGTGTATTCGGCGCCTCGATGATCATCGCCGTTGCCTCGCTTTCGGGCTGGGATGCGGGCATCTACCTGAATGAGGAGACTCAGGCTCCGGAGAAGAATCCGGGGAAGGGCGCGGTCCTGGGCGTGGCGCTGACCGGTTTGCTCTTCGTGACCATGTACGGGACTTTCCAGGGCGTCGGCTCCGGCGCGCAACTCCAAGCGCATTCGGCGAACGCGATCGCGTGGGTCGGGCAGCGCCTGGCGGGGACAGCCGGTGACAGGATCCTGTCGTTCGCGGTAGTGATCTCCGTCCTTGCGACGACGCAGGTTGCCATCATCGGCACCTCAAGGGTCGCGTATTCGATGGCGCGGGACCGGGTGTTGCCTCGCAGGATCGGCGTCATTAGCGAGCGTTTCAGAACCCCGGCGTTCGCGACGCTCGTGCTGGGCGGCAGCATGATGGTGCTGGCGATCATCGATGTATTTGCCACGTCCGTAGCCTCGGCAATGGCCGTCATCATCAACTCGAGCGGCGTGCTGTATTCCATCTTCTACGCCGTCACCGGCCTCGCTGCGGCGTGGTATTACCGCAGGCTCGTGACGCAGTCGCTGAAGAACGCCATCATGCTTGGAGTCCTGCCGCTAGCTGGCGCCGGGCTGCTTATCTGGGTGACGGTCAAGGGAGCTCAAGCCCTGACATCGGCTGAGCGTTGGAGCCTCATCGGGGTCGGCCTGGCGGGAGTGGTCATGATGGTCGTTGCGGCCAGGATCTACAGGGCACCCATCTTCAAAGTCCAGGTGGAAACTGCGCAGGAGGCTGCTCCGACTGTCCATCTGGGCACGGATTAGCGCCGGAAGCTCTCGGAGGACCCAACGACATGGAGAGGCTGGACGGGCAAGTCGCCATAGTGACCGGAGGCGCACGCGGTATCGGCCTGGGAATCGCGACAGTCCTCCGGGCGGAAGGCGCCAACGTTGTCATAGCCGACATCGATGAGAGCGCGGCAGCGGCAGCAGCGTCGCTCCTTTGCGAGACGGGCGAGCATGCTGCCGCGGTCCGAGCGGACGTCACCGCCAAATCCGATGTAGAACGCCTGGCGGCTGCCGCAGTGCGCCGCTGGGGGAGTATCGACATCCTGGCAGCGAACGCCGGGATCTATCCGCACATTCGGCTCGGTGACATCAGTGTGACGGACTGGGACCAGGTAATGGCGATCAACGTGAAGGGAGCGATGCTCGCCATCCAGGCTTGCCTCCCGCAGATGACCAGGCAGGGCTACGGCAGGATCGTGCTGACATCATCAATCACGGGCTCAGTGGTGGGGCAGCCAGGTTACGCGCATCTACGGCGCATCCAAGGCTGCGATGCTCGGTCTCCTGCGGTCAGCAGCCGTCGAGGTGGCCCGGGACGGGATAACCATCAATGCTGTACTTCCCGGCAACATTCGGACTCCCGGATTCGACGAAGCTCGGACCGGAGCACAAACGGCGCATGCTCGCGGCGATCCCGCTGAACAGGATTTGGCGAGCCCGAGGATGTCGGCTGGTGCGTCCGGTTCCTGGCCTCCAGGGAAGCCAGCTATGTCACCGGCCAGACGCTCATCGTGGATGGCGGCCAGGTACTTCCGGAAAGCGGCTAGTAACCAAACCATGCGTGCCATGCCGGTCTTTAGCTGGTCGGCGGGAGGAGTGCACGCTCCAGCGTGCACGTCGCGGTGTGCAGCACGTTGCTGACCTGGCAGACGCCACAGTCGGCAGCGATTCCCATGATCACGGCGGCGTCGTCGGGAGCGACCTGCCACTCGTCCTCGAGCCAGAGCTTGAGCTCGCGGAACGCGGCCCGGCAGGCGTCGGCGAGCGAGATTCCCGACACGATCGTAGTCAGGTGGGTGCCGTCTTGATTCGCGGCGCATGCATGGACGCCGGCCGGGGCACGGGCGTGGCCGAAGCGACGATCCTGGTGCCCACTTCCGGCGAGCACGTGACCTCGCCCGCGCCCATGGAGGCCTTGCAGTCACCGAAATACAGCAGCCCGCCCTCGACCGCGACGGGAAGGATGACGGTGGCGCCGATGGTGATGGCACTGCAGTCCATGTTCCCGCCGTAGGAGTCGGCCTTCGTGACGGCTGAGGACTGTCTCGCGGCGCAGGAGCCGTGGCGAGGCAGCCGATGAGCGGCCGAACCGGCACCGACCAGTTGTCACGGATCCAGATCCGGCCATCGGCGACCCTGAGGGATACCGCGTGGTATTCCTCGTGCCACCAGTCAGCAGGGGACAAGGCAGCGCACCGGCTGATGACCACGGCCGCGGGGGTGGTCACGTCGATGTCCTCGATGTAAATCTCGACGGCACCGCCCGGCTCTGCGCCGTTGACACGTATCGGACCGGTCGACGGGATTGAGATTGGCGTCGACCCACGCAGCAGACTCCGGGCTGAAATCGGCCGGATCGAGGTAGCGCCCGGTGAAACAGTCGGCGTGTCGACGATGAAGCGCTCGCCGGGCTGAACCGAGCCGATGGGCTTGTGCGCAGGGCTGTAGACGTACTTGAGGTCTTCAGCAGCGAAGGCCTGCATCGTCGCCGGCAGGTCGCCGCTGGTGACCTTCATCGCTTGGTCCTCTCAGGCAGTGCGTAGGTACCTTTGACCGATTTGACCTCAGGCTCTGCCAGTCACCAGGGCCAGTCAGTAATATCTCACATAGTACATATACCTACAACGCGGCCTCCGATGGCAGCTATTGCGCGGCTTGACGGCATGACGGCCTTGTTCGTCACATGCCATGTGCAATGCTACATACTAGTAATAGTGGAGGTGGATCGTGAGCGCTACGCCATGGCGCGGTGTCCTGGTGGCGAACGCGCTGCCTTTCACTGACGATCTGGAGATCGACTTCGATCGGCACGCCGATCATGTCGCCTGGCTGGCCGAGTCTGGCTGTGATGGCATCACCCCGAACGGGTCGCTCGGTGAGTACCAGACGCTGACCGACTCGGAGCGCGCCCGCGTCGTGGAAACCGCCATGGAAGCGGCGCCGCCCGGGTTCGCGGTGATTCCTGGGGTCGGAGCGTATGGCTCCAGAGAGTCAGTCCGCTGGACCGAGCAGGCCGCTGAGGCCGGTGCCGCCGCTGTTATGTGCCTGCCGCCGAACGCCTACCGTGCCGACGAGCGCAGCATTTTCGATCATTTCCGCGCGGTGGCGGCCGTGGGGCTGCCGGTCGTGGCCTATAACAATCCGCAGGATACGAAGGTCGACTTGACCCCGGACCTGCTCGCGCGCTTGTTCGGTGAGGGGCTCATCGTCGCGGTCAAGGATTTCGCTGGCGACCCTCGTCGCGCCTACGCTCTCGGCGAGCTCGCTCCCGAGCTCGATTTGCTGGTCGGCTCCGATGACACTCTCGTGGAGATGGCCCTCGCCGGAGCCAGGGGTTGGGTCTCCGGCTACACCAATGTGTTTCCCCGGTCATGCCTGGAGCTGTATCGGGCAGCTATGGACCAGAACGTCACCAAGGCCATCCCTCTCTACCGGCAGCTGCACGCGCTGCTGCGGTGGGATTCCAAGCCCGAGTTCGTCCAGGCCGTCAAGTTCTCGATGGATCTGGCCGCCCGCTACGGCGGCCCGTGCCGGAGACCGCGCGTCCCGCTGACGGACGAGCACAGGTCGGTACTGCGGGAGCTGACGGAAAAGGCAATCGCCGACGGCATGACGTGACCGGACAAACCATGGTTCTTCAGGCTCTGTGCGTTACCGGATTGGCTGCTGATAGCAGGCCGGGGTATGTAGGTGCCAATGTAGTAACTCCTGCCTGTAAACCGCGATAACGAACAGAGCGTCTCTGATGCGGACACCCCGCTGCCCCGCTGGCCTATCCCCCCAGGCCGGCGGGGCGCTCTTGCAGGTAGCTGGAAGAGCCGTGTGTCAGTGGCGGCAACTCCGACATCGGCTCGGGTGAGGGGTTAGCGGTTCGGCGGGAGAATGGTAACGAGGACGTCGGAGGCGGCGGAGCCCGGATCGGGATCGCGCGTCCGGGCGATCTTGCGCCAGCCCCAGCTCTGGAACGCGCTCAGCGCCGGGCTGGCTGTCAGCGGCACGATGACCGTCGCTCGTTCTTCGGGCCGGTTCCTGAGCAGGAGGTCGTGCAGGGTTCGGCCCATGCCCTGCCGCCGCCACGACGCGCGCACCAGCAACTCGATGAGCGCGAAGGTACGGCCGGGATGCTCGACGGTGACCTCATCCGGCAGCGGCGTGGTCAGGTCCCGCCACCAGGACGTGGACGGCCGAAGCGGCATCCCGGCAGCGTAACCGACCAGGTAGTCGCCATGGCGCGCCTCAGCCACGGCAAAGCCGGGCTGCCCGCTGTGTACCCGGAATCGGCCTGCGAACAGCGCGGCATCGTAATTTCGCCCGTCTGGCGGGCTGGCGTAAACCTCGGAATGGATCTCCTGCAGTTCGGCCGCATGCGCGGCCGCCTGCGTACCGTCGAGCAACTCGAACGTCATATCGGGCGCAGCCACGACTACCATCTTTACCTTGGCCTGCCTGGTGGCCCCGCGCGGAGGCCGCGTCCGGCGCCGGGGGTTAGGCTAGTCCGCTGCGGGTATGCGATGGCCTGTCCTGCACTGGAGGCACCGTGGACATAACCCAGTTGATCCTCGACGACCATCATGAGCAGCGCCTGCTGTTCGCCATCCTGGAGCAGATTGACGCTGGCGACAAAACGACGCTCGCCGAGATCTGGGCGCGGCTGTCGGCATTCCTGGAACTGCATGCGGCGGCGGAGGAAGAGATCTTCTATCCCGTGCTCATCCGGGTCGGCCTGATCGCGGGCCAGGCCGCGGCCGTCGAGGGGGAGACGCTGGACGCCATCAAGGATCACAACGAGATCCGGGACACAATTGCCGCTGTCGCCGGGCATGAGGTCGGCAGTCCCGGCTGGCTGGACGCCATTGCCGCGGTCAACGTCGCGAATGGTGATCATATGGCGGAGGAGGAGCGCGAGGGCCTGGCGGACTTCCGGCGAGACGCAAGCCTGCAGCTGCGCCACGATCTCGCGGTGGCCTTCGCGGCCTTCGAGGCGCGAAATTACCAGGGCGTCCCGGCGCAGGATAAGGACCCGGCCGCATACGTGCGGACCGCAGAGCAGGCTGCCGAAGTGCCGCCGGGATCGCTCGGCATTGGCGGCATGAAGGACCGCTAGCGCCCCCCCGGATCACCTGGTGTCAGCACGAAATTCAATCGCCGTTCTTTCCGCCGGGGCCATCCGCCGCAGTCGCGCTATCGCAGGTGCATCCGCTGATCAGGGAACGATGAGCACGGTGCGGGACTCGGTGTAGAAGGACCGCGCGGCCATCCCCTGCTCCCGCGGGCCGTAGCTGGATTCCTTGGCGCCGCCGAACGGGGCCTGGAAGTCGACGCCGGACGTCGGCGCGTTGACCCGGATCATGCCGGCTTCCAGCTGCCGGGTCAGCCGCAGTGCGGCAGCCGAGATCGCTGGTGAAAACGGCAGCGACCAGTCCGTACCGGACGCCGTTGGCGATGGCGATCGCCTCGTCCGCCGATCCGGCCCGGATCAGCGCCGCCACCGGGCGCGAACACTTCCTCGGTCGCGAGCGGCCCGGTCGGCTGGTCCAGCTCGACCAGCGTCGGGGCCAGGTAGTACCCCGGCGCCTCCAGCGCTGCGCCACCGGTGATCACCCGGCCGCCAGAACCGGCCACCGCGGCCAGCGCCGATGCGCGCGAGCTGTCGTCGATGACCGGGCCGACCAGCGTCTTGTCGTCGGCCGGGTCGAGCACCTGCAGCGCCTCGATCGCCGCGGCCAGGCGGTCGCGGAACTGCGGGTACACCGCGATCCTGCCACGATCACCCGACTGGTGGCGGTGCACTTCTGGCCCGCGTATCCCATCGCCGCGTAAGCGATCGCCGTCGCCGCGCGATCCAGGTCGGCGTCGGCCAGCACGACGGACGGGTTCTGGCCACCCATCTCGGCCTGCACCCGGCAGCCGCGCTCGGCCGCGCGGCGGCTGATCTGCCTGCCCACCTCGGACGAGCCGGTGAAGGACACGGCCGCGACATCGGGGTGATCGATCAGCGGGCCGGCTGCCGCCGCACCGCCGAGAACTACCTGGAAAACATCGGGCGGCAGGAAGCCACCGAGGATCTCCGCCAGCGCCAGCGCGGTGGCCGCCGCCGCGCTGGACGGCTTGAGGATCGTCGCGTTGCCATAGGCAAGGCTGGGTGCGGCCTTCCAGAGCGGAATGGCGACCGGGAAGTTCCACGGCGTGACCAGCGCCGTGACGCCGACGGGAACGTGCCGGGCCATCAGCAGCTGGTCCGCCGCGGCGGCCGGGATGGTCTCACCGTCGGGCAGCAGCGCGGCCTGCGCGTAGTACCGCAAGATGGCCACGCCCCGTGCGACTTCGCCGCGGGCCTCCGACACGGGCTTGCCGACCTCCCGGACGACGAGGCTGGTGATCTCCGCGGACCGCTGCTCGAGCGCGGTCGCCGCATCCGATAGCGCCTTGGCGCGGACCGGCCCCGGGGCATCCCGCCAGCCTGCCGCCGCGCTGACTGCGCGGCCGACCGCGGCCTGCGCCTCGGCCGGCCCGGACGGCTGCCACTCGCCCAGGATGTCGGCCGGGTCGTGCGGATTCACGCTGGTGAAGGTCATCGGGCGCCTCTTCCGTCTCGATCGTCTGCGTTTACTGAGCTGGGCTTACGCACCGGCTGGCCGTCCGGCCCGTCCGCCGGCACCTACCTCCAGCAACACCTTGCCCCGCGGCCCGTCCGCACCGCGCAGGCAGGCGATGGCTTGCTCCCAGTCCGCTAGGCCGAACCGGTGGGTGACCAGGAAGCCCGGCCTGATCAGCCGCGCGTTCAGCAGCCGGACGACATCGTGCCAGGCCGCGGCGGTGTAGGAGAAGCTGCCGAGAATCGCCAGGTCGTTGTTGACCACATCATCGACGGCCAGCGCCATGGTCTCGCCGTGCGGCGGCAGGCCGAGCAGCGCGACGGTGCCGCCGCGCCGGGCAGCCGTCACCGCGACGGCCGCGGCCGCTACCGATCCGGCCGCCTCGACCACGAGGTCATAGCCGCCGCCAGCGGCAGCCGGCGAGACCTCGAACCGCGCCGCGCCCGCGGCGGCGGCCAGGTCCGCCTGCGCCTCGCGCCGGCCAGCAGCACCACCTCAGCCGGTGACCACAGCCGGAGCAAATAAACCGCGAGTAGCGCGATCGTCCCGTCGCCGATCACGAGCACCCGGCTGCCGGGCGCTGCCCCGGCCTTCGTCAGGCCCCGGTAGACAACCGACGCGGGCTCGGTGAGCACGGCGTCCTCGGCGGCCACGCCGGCTGCGATCGGATGCACGAGCAGGGAGGGAACGGCGACGAGTCCAGCGGCGGCGCCGTCGCGGGTGAAGCCGAGCTCGTCGTAGGTCTGGCACAGGTTGGTCTCGCCGCGGACGCACCGCGCGCAATGACCGCAGGCCACCACGCCCTCGACCACGACGCGAGCGCCGGCCAGCGGGGATTCGCCGGTGACGATGCCGGTCCACTCGTGGCCGAGCACGATCGGGTAGCGGACGAACGCATGGTCGACCTGGCCGCCGATTATTTCCAGGTCGGTGCCACACAGCCCGACCAGATCCGGCCGGATCAGCGTCTCTCCCCGCGCAGCGACCGGCGCTGGGCGGGCGGAAAGCGCCACGTTACCTGGCTCGAGGACGATCAGAGCGCGGCCTGTGTCGCTCATGAGCTGTGTGTCAGTCATGCGGGCTCCGGTCCGGCTTGCTCCCTGCCGGAGTATCTGGGGCCGCCTAGTATTTCGCTGACCCGGTCTGCGGCCCGCCTGACTGCCTGACCGAGCTCGTTGACCCGCCAGGCCGGCAGGTCGCCCTTGATGCCGGTGACGCTGACCGCACCCGCGACGCCGCCGCCATGGCCGAAAAAGGCCGCGCCGAGGCAGAAGATGCCCTCGGCGTCCTCCTCGTCGTCGATCGCGAAGCCATTAATGCGGACCAACGCCAGGTTCTCCAGCAGGGAAGCCAGGTCGGTGATGGTATGGCCGGTCCGCCGCCACAGGCCGTTCTGGGCGCACAACTCGCGCACCTGGTCGCTGGTCATCGTGGCCAGGATCGCCTTGCCGGCTGCTGACGCATGCGGCATCTCGCGCTGGCCGAGCGGGGTGTGGAACCGGACGCTGCCTGGTCCGTCGACCCGCTCGATGAAGACCGGGAAGCCGTCATCGCAGATCGCCAGCCGCGAGGTCATCTTTGTCAGTTCGGACAGCTCGGTCAGGAGCGGACGGCTGAGGTCGCCAAGCGGGAGCTGCCCGCGGGCGATGTCGCCCAGCCTGATCAGCCCGGTACCGAGGGTGTACCGGGGACCGGGCCTCAGGTCTCGGAGCATCCCGAACGCGGTCAGCGTCCGCGCCAGCGCCAGGGTCGTGCTCTTCGACGTCCCGAGTTCCCTGGCCAGGTCGCTGAGAGTCAGGCCCTCCGCAGGCCCGTCGGCGACGATCTGCACCAGCCGCATCGCGCGGGCGACGCTGCGCACCGTGTACCGGCCGGCTACGTCCAGGTCCGTCCTGTAATCGTCGCCTGACCGGCCGCCGCCGGCCACCGGCCCGCGTCCGTCCGTATGCACCGTCGCGTCGTGCTCCGTTGCGCCGTGCTGCGTTGCACTGAGCCGCGCCAAGCCACCCGGCTGTACAGGCGTCACGCGTCCGACCCTCCGCATGCCGTTCGGTAGCACCGAATGATATGTAAGAAACTGGTAACGAGCCTTGACATGCTATGCAATGCCGGGTTTCGTTGCCTAGGTGATTCTATATCACACAACAGCGTTCGGTATAGCCGAACACGACGTACGCAGCGTGGCTCGCGCTCAGGCAGCCGCGCGGCGCATCGGCGCCTGGCTGGCCGCTGGCGGGGAGGAGCGCCCGGCCGGCCTGGTGCTGACCGCACCGGCCGCAGTGGCATGGGCCTGCGGCGGCGTGGCACCGCCGGTTGACCGGACGGCCGCAACCGACCTTGTCTGGGCGGTCTTCACCCCGGACGGCGCGGCGCTGATCACCACGAATGTCGAGGCAGACCGGATCCGCGAAGAGTACGGCCCGGTCGCGCATGGCTTTGCCGAGCTAGTGAGCGTGCCTTGGCAGGACCCCGCAGGGTTCGTGGTCGCAGCGGAGCGGCTGGCCGGAGCGCCGGCTGCCCGCCTCGCCTCCGACGGCCACTCCGCGTTCGGGCTGGATGCCAGCGACGACCTCATCGGGCTGCGCCTCGCACTCACCACCGCGGAGCGGGAGGACCTAGCCGACCTCGGGCGGGATGCGGCCAGCGCGCTGCAGTCCGCCCTTACCTGCTGGCGGCCGGGCGAGCGTGACCTCGACATTCAGGCGCGGTGCGCGGCCCACCTGGAGGCCGCGGGCGCGGACGCGCCGGTGCTGATCGTCGGCGGCGATGACCGGCTGGAACGGTACCGCCACCCGATGGCCGTCGGAGCCCCGGTCCGCCGGCTCGTGATGGCGGTCGTGGTGGCCCGGCGCGGCGGCTTGCACGTGGCGGCCACCCGGTTCGCGGCCGCGGCTGCGCTTGGTCCCGGTTATGTCAGCCTGCGCCGCCGGGTGCTCGCCATCGAGGACGCCGTGCTATCGGCCTGCACGCCGGGCGCGACTTACGGCGCCGCACTTGCCGCCCTCGATGCCGGGTACGCTCGCGCTGGCGCGCCCGGGGAGTGGGCCGGCCACTACCAGGGCGGGCCGATCGGCTTCGCCCAGCGCGAGTTCGAGCTGGCCCCGGATCAGGCCGGCTCGCGCTTCTACCGCGAGCCGGTCGCCGCAGGTCACGCGATCGCCTGGAACCCGAGCCTGCCGGGCGGCGCCAAGACCGAGGACACCTACCTGGTGACCGGCAGCGGAGAGCTGGAGCACGTGACTTGTGCGCCGGGCTGGCCGGCGGAACCTGACGATCAGCGGCAGCCGCCGCGTCCCGCTGTACTGGAGGTCGGCACGTGAGGGATGGATCGCACGCCCTGGGCCTGACGGGGGCCGCCTTGCTGGCCGGGCGCGGCCTGACCGCGGAACCGTCAGCGCCCGCGAGCCAGGTGCGGTTCCCCGACGGCGCTCATTTCCGGATCGAGATCCCGAGCTGCGAGGGACCGGAAGTGCTCCGCGCCGTCGTCGACGAGGCGGCGGCGCGCGGCGTCACGGTCAACCGGGTCTCCCAGGGCAGCGGCGCGATGCTCCATTCCGAGGCGGAGCTCGCGGAGATGGCCCGGATAGCGGCTGACAACGGCATCGAGGTGTCCCTGTTCGTCGGCCCGCGGGAGGAGTGGGACATCGGCCGCGCTGCCGCCTCCGCCGATGGCGGGGTATTCAACGGCAGGCTGCGCGGCACCCGGCAGCTCCGGTACGCGATCGACGACATCCTGCGGGCGACCGACCAGGGAATCCGTGGCTTCCTTATCGCCGACCCCGGCTTGCTGCAGCTCGCGAGCGAGATGCAGGCCGCCGGGCAGTTGCCCGCCTCGATCGTCTGGAAGGTCTCGGCCGTGCTCGCGCCGTCGAATCCGCTCGCCTTCCGGCTGCTGGAGCGGCTCGGCGGCTCGACCGTCAACGTACCGTCGGACCTCACCCTCGGGCAGATCGCGGAAATGCGGGCCGTCAGCACGCTGCCGATCGACCTTTACGTGGAGACGCCAGATGCGATGGGCGGCGTCGTGCGCGGCCACGAGGCGGCGGACCTGATCACGGTGGCGGCCCCGATGTACGTGAAGTTCGGCCTGCGTAACTCGCGGCTGCTCTACCCCAGCGGCCTGCACCTGGTCGCTGATGCCGCCGCAATAGCCCGCGAGAAGGTACGCCGCGCCCAGATCGCGATGGAATGGGTTGCCCGCAGCGGGCTCGACCTGTGCCAGTCCGGCCCCGGCGCGCCCGGGCTCGGCATTCCGGAGCCGGCCCGGTGACCGGGACTCGCCCGGGGGGTACGGGGGGTCGTCCCCCCGGGCTAGCTCAGGCAGCGGTGGTCGCGCGGCTTGCCGTGCGACCACGGCTGCGCAGCCAGGCGTGGCTGGCCGGTGACGATGAGGTCGCGCTGGAGCACCGGGTCGCGCTGGCCAGCGCTGGCCTGATGGTCAGCCGGTCCGAGGCCCGGCCGGTGATCGGGATCGCGAACTCGGCCAGCGAGCTGAACCCGTGCAACATGCCGCTGGACGACCTGGCCATCGAGGTGAAGGCGGGCATCGAGGAAGCCGGCGGTACCGGCGCGGAGTTCGGCACCATCTCGCTCGGCGAGGACCTGATGAAGCCGAGCGCCATGCTCTACCGCAACCTGCTGGCCATCGAGGTCGAGGAGATGGTCCGCGCCTACCCGCTGGACGGGCTTGTCGTGCTGGCCAACTGCGACAAGAGCGTGCCCGGCGCGCTGATGGGCGCGATCAGCGCGAATGTCCCCACGGTCCTGGTCACCGGCGGCTCCCGTCCGGTCGCGCAGTTCCGCGGCCGGCCTGTCGGTACCGGGACTGCCCTGTGGCGGATGTGGGACGAGCGGCGCGCCGGGCGACTGGACGACGCGGATTGGGCCGCGTTCGAGCACTGCCTGAGCTGCGGACGCGGCGCCTGCAACACGATGGGGACCGCCTCCACTATGGCGGTGGTGTCAGAGGTGCTCGGTCTCATGGTGCCCGGCTCGGCGTCGATCCCGGCCGGAGACAAGCGCAGCCTGCAGGCCGCACGGGAGGCCGGGCGGATCGCCGTCAGCGCGGTGCTGGCTGACCGGAGACCGCAGTCCATCCTCAGCCGGGACTCCTTTGCTAACGCAGTCGTCGCGCTGCACGCGGTCGGCGGCTCCACCAACGCAGTCATCCACCTCGCCGCGATGGCCGGCCGGGCCGGAGTGCCGTTCCCGCTGGAGGACGTCGCGCGGCTCGGCGCGACGGTCCCGGTGCTCGCCGATGTCGAGCCGTCCGGCGCGGGCCTGATGCCGGACTTCGATGCGGCCGGGGGAGTGCCGACCCTGCTGCGCGAACTGGCCGGCCAGCTGCGCACCGACGCGCTCACCGTGACCGGGCGGACAATCGGCGACGTGCTGGCTGGCGCTGCTCCGGCATCTGGCGTCATCCGGCCGGCCAGCGCGCCGCTGCGCGAGGGTGGCGCATTCGGCGTCGTCCGGGGATCGCTGGCACCGGACGGGGCCGTCATCAAAACCTCCGCGGCCACGCCCGGACTGCTGCGCCACCGCGGGCCGGCGATCGTCTTCCGCGGCTATGAGGACATGCTGGCCCGGATCGACGACCCGTCGCTGCCGGTCACGCCCCAGACGGTGCTGGTGCTTGCCGGTTGCGGACCGGTCGGCGTCCCCGGCATGCCGGAGTGGGGCATGATCCCGATCCCGGCGCGGCTTATCCAGGCCGGCGTTACCGACATGGTGCGCATCACCGACGCGCGGATGAGCGGCACCAGCTTCGGCACGGTCGTGCTGCACGCCGCTCCGGAGGCCGCCGTAGGCGGCCCGCTCGGCCTGGTCCGCGACGGCGATGTGGTCAGTCTTGACGTCACTGCCGGAACGATCGACCTGGAGGTCAGCGCGGCGGAGCTCGAGCGGCGGCGGGCCGCCTGGACTCCGCCCCGCAGCGCGCACCTGCGCGGCTGGCCGGCCCTGTACGCCGCGCACGTCATGCAGGCCCCGGACGGCTGCGACCTGGACTTCCTCCGGGCGCCCACCCCGGCGCACCGGACATTCGTGGAACCCGTTGTGGGCCGTTCATGACAGCGGCCCGCATGAGAAAGGAGAAAGCCGTGAGGCGATGGAAGATTGCGGCAGCGGGAGCTGCCGCCGCGCTGCTCGCCGCAGGGTGCGGCAGCTCGGGTAACGGAAGCGCCGGCGGCAGCAGCAACGCGCCGGTGACACTGACGATCTGGCACAACTACGGTACCGAGCAGAACGCGACCGCTCTGGTCAACCTGGCTAAGGCATTTCACAAGCTGCACCCGAACATCACGGTTAACGTGGTCAGCCAGCCGGCCAGCAACTATTTCGCGTTGCTGCAGTCCAAGGCCATCTCCCACAACGGCCCGGATCTGGCGGTGATGTGGACCGGCCTGTTCACCCTGCAGTACAAGGGCTTCCTGCAGAACCTCAAGGGCCTGGTCCCGGCGTCCGCGCTCGCGCAAGTCGACCCGAACGCGCTGAAGTGGACCTCGGACAGCTTCAACGCCGCTAACGGCCCCTACGTGATCCCGCTGGAGAACCAGTTCTACATCGGCTTTTACAACAAGTCGGACTTCGCCAAGGCTGGCGTTAGCTCGGTGCCGACGGACTGGTCGCAGCTTTACGCCGCGTGCTCGAAGCTGAAGAAGGCCGGCTTCACCCCGATTGTCTACGGCAATGGCGGCCAGCCGCTCGGCGCCACGTTCTACCCCTGGTACGACATGAGCTACATGATGATCGGCACGTACTCGGTGTCGCAGTGGCAGAGCCTCTACAGCGGCTCGACGCCGTGGACCTCGTCGGCCATCGCTGCCCAGCTGGCCAGCTGGAACAAGCTGCACAGCTCGGGCTGCACCAACCCCGACGTCGTCACCAACACCAACAACCTCGGCCAGTTCGAGTCCGGCAAGGCCGCGATGATGGTAGACGGCACCTGGGACACCCAGAAGTTCACCAACGCTCTCGGCACCAAGGTCGCCGCGTTCGTGCCGCCGTTCTCGAGCACCCCGATCAAGGGTGTCGTCGACTTCGCCGGTGATGGCCTGTCGATGATGAGCTACTCGCCGCACAAGGCGCAGGCCGCCGAGTTCCTTACCTTCATGACCACCAAGCAGGCAGCGGCGATCATCAACGCGGCCGGCCTTATCCCGGCGATCAACGGCACGTCGACCAGCAACCCGGTGAACCAGCAGATGCTGGACTTCGTCAGCAAGAACGGCATGACGGCGTACCCGATGCTGGACAACGTGGTGCAGGGCAACGTGGTCAACATCGGATCGAAGTTCCTGCCAGCAGTCCTCAACGGCAGCGAGTCGATCAGCAAGGCCCTTCAGGACATGCAGACCACGCTGCAGCAATTGCCGGCGAACCAGCGCGGCAACACGTTCCCCTAGATCCCCGACGATCTGGTCAGCCAGGCGAGGTGGCTGACCAGGAGCGGGACGCGCCGGCGCCCGGCCGGCGCGTCCCGCCCGCTCTCACCAGGAGTCCGCTCGTGAGCATCATTGCTGCCCGGCCAGCCCGGCGTGCCCGGCGTCCCGGCCGCAGCCGGCTGGCCCGCCGCCGCAGGCGCGCCGGCATGCTGCTGTCAGTGCCGGCGATCCTGCTCGTCGCGGCCCTGCTGTGGGCGCCGATCGTGCAGGCGATTCGCTACTCGATGACCACCTGGAACGGATACTCGGCCCCGGTCTGGATCGGGCCGAGCGCCTACACCTCCGCGCTCAGCGACCCGATCCTGCACCGGGTGCTGGAGAACAACGCGTTGCTGCTGCTGGCGGTGCCGGTTGCCATCGGGATCCCGCTGATCATCGCGGCGCTGCTGAACGAGCACGTCCAGGGCTGGCGGTTCTTCCGGTCCGTCTACTTCCTGCCGACGGCGATCTCCTGGGTTGTCATCGGCATGGTGGCGCTGCAGTTCTTCGCCGCCAAGGGCGTGCTGAACCAGCTACTCGCCGACATAGGCCTCGGCTCGGTCCACACCGACATGCTGTCGTCGGAGTACAGCGCGCTGGCGGCGCTGGCCATCACGTTTTGCTTCTCGATGATCGGGACGAACACCATCATCTTCCTGACCGGGATGGCCACGCTCGACCCCACCCTGATCGAGGCGGCCCGCGTCGACGGCCTCAACCGGTGGCAGATCTTCTACCGCGTGACGCTGCCGCTGCTGACCAGGTTCATCCAGTTCGCCTTCGTGATCACCGTCATCAGCGCGTTCTCCGCGCTGTTCAGCCTGATCTTCGTGATGACCGGCGGCGGGCCGGGACTCGGCACCACCACGCTGGAGTTCTTCGTCTATCAGGCGGGCTTCGCTCAGGGCCAGTTCGGGACCGGCGCGCTGTACGGGATCATCCTGTTCGTCATCATGATCATTGTCGGGATCGGCCAGCTCCGGCTGATCAGGCCCGAGGACGGGGAGGGCTGGTAGTCATGGCGACAGAATCCGCCCCGGCGCCCGGGCCAGCGTCCCCGGCTGCCGCCGCGGCGCCCCGGGCCCCGCTGGCCCCGGCGAGTCGCTGGCAGTCGGCCCGGTTCCGCCGCCGGGTGACGGCCATCGTGATCTTCGCGGTCATGATCGTGATCGCGATCGTCATGCTGTACCCGTTCTGGTACATGGTCGACAACTCCTTCCGCAGCCAGGCACAGTTCGATCTGCAGGCAGGCCATTCGCTGGTGGGCTGGACCCAGCTCTTCCAGGACATGCCGGTGGTGCGACGAGCTGATCAGTTCCACCATCGTCTGCGCGGCCGCGATCGCGATCATCCTGATCGTCGCCACCACGGCCGGCTTCGCGTTCGCCAAGCTCCGGTATCGCGGCAGCGGACTGGTCTTCCTGCTGATCGTCGCCGCGATGATGGTGCCGCTGCAGTCGATCATCATCCCCGAATACGTCAACCTCGCGAAGTTCAACCTGACCAGCAACTACGGCGGGGCCGTGCTGGTCTACGCGGCGCTAGGCGCGCCCTTCGCCACGTTCCTGATGGCGACGTATTACCGCGGCATCTCCGACGAGCTGATCGAGGCCGCCGTGATGGACGGTCTCACCTACGAGCGGGCCTTCCTCCAGATCGCCATCCCGCTCTCGCTGCCGGCCATCGCGACGGTCACGGTGCTGCAGTTCATCCAGATCTGGGATGACCTGCTGGTCGGCTACCTGTTCCTGCCGACCAGTGACCGGACGATCACGGTCGGCCTCGCCGTGCTCTCGTCCGGCCGCACCACGGGCATCCCGCCGCTGATGGCCGGGTCACTGCTCAGCGCCATCCCGGCGATCATCGTCTACCTCATCTTCCAGCGCTACCTGATCAGGGGCCTGACCCTAGGCATGGGCAAGTGACGACTATCGACCTGACCTGGGAGGTGGCGGCCGCGCCCGGCGTCGAGCTCGGCGAGCGGCCGGTCTGGGACGCCACGCATGGGCTGCCTGATCTGGGTTGACATCAACGCCGGGCAGCTGCACCGGCTCGGCGTTGATCAAGTCGGTGTTGACCAGTTCGGGGCGGCTGGCTACAGCGTCATCGCCACGGCGGCGGTGCCGGTCGGCGCTGCCGCGCCGCGCGCTGCGGGCGGCTACGTCCTTGCGGCGGCCGACGGATTCCGGCTGATCGGGGCCGACGGCGCGGCGGACGGTCCGCCAGCGGTGCCCGGCAGGCATGCCGGAGCAGGTGCGGTTCAACGACGGGGCCTGTGATCCGGCCGGCCGGTTCTGGGCCGGTACCGAGTCCACTGACGGGCAAGCGGGGAACGGGGTCGCTCTACCGGCTCGATCCCGATGGCTCGGTGACTGAGGTCTTCGGCGGCGTGACGGAATCGAATGGGCTCGGCTGGAGTCCGGACGCGACCGTCTTCTACTACACCGACTCAGGTGAGGAGCGGTCCCGGATACGGGCATTCAGCTTCGACTTGGCCACCGGCACGCTGGGCGATGAGCAGGACCTGATCCGGTTCGCGCCGGGCGACGGGTTCGCGGACGGCCTGGTGGTCGATGCCGACGGGTGCCTCTGGATCGCGATGTGGGAGGGCGGCTGCGTGCGGCGGTACTCGGCTGGTGGCGAGCTGCTCGGCCGGTACCCGGTTCCGGCGAGCCGGCCCACCTGCCCGGGCTTTGCCGGGCCAGGGCTGGATGAGCTGTTTCTGACGACGGCATGGGAAGGCCTGGATGGCCCCCAGCGCGCCGCCGAGCCGCTGGCCGGTCAGCTGCTGCGGACCCGGCCCGGCGTGCGCGGGCTGCCAGTGGCCAGTTTCGGCGGATAGGAGCGAGGACATGTCCAGGATCGTGCTCGACGCGGTCTCCAAGCAGTTCCCTGACGGGACGACCGCGGTCAGGTCGCTGGACCTGGACGTCTCCGACGGCGAACTGCTTGTGCTCGTCGGCCCGTCGGGCTGCGGCAAGACGACGGCGCTGCGAATGGTCGCCGGGCTGGAGGAGGTCAGTTCCGGCACCATCTTCATCGATGGCAGCCCGGTCAACGACATGGAGCCGCGTCATCGCGACGTCGCCATGGTCTTCCAGAGCTACGCCCTGTACCCGCACCTGTCGGTCTACCAGAACATGGCGTTCAGCCTGAAGTACCGGCACGTGCCGAAGGCAGAGGTAAAGCGGCGGGTAGACGAGGCGGCCCGGATCCTCGAACTCGAGCCGTACTTGGCGCGCAAGCCGCGGCAGCTGTCCGGCGGTCAGCGGCAGCGGGTGGCGATGGGCCGGGCAATCGTGCGCCAGCCGCGAGCTTTCCTGATGGATGAGCCGCTGTCCAACCTCGACGCCAAGCTCCGGGTTCAGATGCGGGCCGAGATCGCGCAGCTGCAGCGCTCGCTTGGTACCACCACGATCTACGTCACCCATGACCAGACCGAGGCGATGACGCTCGGCAGCCGCGTCGCTGTCCTCCAGCACGGCGTGCTGCAGCAGATCGCGCCGCCGCAAGAGCTGTACCAGCGGCCGGCCAACCTGTTCGTGGCCGGCTTCATCGGGTCGCCGCCGATGAACCTGATCGACGCCAGGCTGGAGCGCGGCGAGGACGGCTCGGCTGGCCCGCGGGTGGTCTTCGGCGGCCACCGGCTGGGTATTCCGGCGCAGGTCATGGCCGAACGTCCTGGCCTTGACCGGTATCTCGGCCGGGATATCGTGTTCGGTGTGCGGCCCGAGCACCTGTCGGACGCGGCGCTGCTGCGCGATGCCGATGCGGCCTCGCTGATCACGCTGCCCGTGCGGCTGCGTGAGGAACTTGGCGCCGAGGTGCACATCCACTGCGGGATCGGCTCGGTAGCCCACCACACGGAAACGGTGCAGCAGGTCACCTCGCTGGCCACAGTGGTCGCCCGGATGGACCCGCAGACGGCGCTAGCCGAAGGCCAGGACGCCCGCGTTCACGTGGACACCACCAAACTGCACTTCTTCGATCCTGAAACCGGCCAGGCGATCCGCGACTAGGACCTCCGCTGGTTGAACCGGCAGTGCGCGTCAGGCGGGCTGGTGGCGCCGGGTGGTCGCGAGAGCCCAGATGATGAAGACATCGATGGCGATCACGATGATCGACCATAGCGGATAATACGGCAGGAACAGGAAGCTGCCCACGGCGCTGATCACCGCGAGGACGATGCCGGTCACCCGAGCCCAGGTCTGGCCGAGCAGCACGCAGGCACCGACGGCCACCACCACGACCCCGAGGATGAGGTTGGCCCAGCCCCAGCCGGTGAGATTCCAGTGGTAGGGGCTTGACGATGCCGATGCATACCCCGGCAACGCGGTGAAGAAGGCCTTGTTGATCCCTACCGCCAGGCCGATGAAGAAGCTCCCTAGGCCGCTGATAATCATCAGCCACGCCGCGATCGCAGTGGATCCCAGGCCCCCGCCGCCGCCGTCGCTGTCGCGGTAGCCGTGGTAGGGGTCGTACTCGACATATGCGTCCGCGCGCTCCGGCACGTCCTCTGGGATGTCGTGGCCAAAAGTCCCTGGCGTCGGATAC
Organism: uncultured Actinomycetota bacterium; assembly: GCA_963834665.1. Classification (GTDB taxonomy): domain Bacteria; phylum Actinomycetota; class Actinomycetes; order Streptosporangiales; family Streptosporangiaceae; genus JAJYUU01. Next base: position 861,438 of record CAWICK010000010.1, on the reverse strand, counting down.
TCATTGGCCCAGCTCTCTCGTGCGGTGCTCACGGCAGTCCCCCCGGTCCGTCTCGGCCGCCCGATCTCGTGTTCCAGCGTAAGTTCCGGCCGGCCTCGCCGCGCGAGCCGGGGGGTGGCGATCTCTTCGGGCCGCAGTCCTTCAGGATCCGAGCCCGGCCTCGGCCAGGTGCGCCTTGATGACGGAGTCGAAGTCCGGGTCCGGCGTGAGGCCCAGCCTGGCGGCGCGGTCGGCGCGGAACCGGGCAGGCCAGCTCGTCACGATGCCTGCCACGAGCGGATCGGGTATCCAGTCGATAAGCGCCGTCGCCTTGGGTCCCGCGACCCGTTCCAGCGCCGCGACCATATCCGCGACCGCCACAGTAAGGGCCGGCAGGCTGACAGCGGTCCGTCCGCTCCAGGCCGCATCGGAGGAGGCGGCGGCGCAGAGCAGCCCGTCGATGGCCCGGGCAGGCGAGGCGAGCGCCACCTCGGTCTGCGGGCTGACGGGGCATATCGCGCGTTCGCCGGCGAGAGGTTCCCTGATGATCCCGGAAAGGAATCCCGATGCAGCCGCGTTAGGCCGCCCTGGCCGTACGCAGACCGTCATCAGCCGGACAGTACGCCCGCGCAGAAAGCCCTTCCGGGTGTAGTCGGCCATCAACTGCTCGCCGATGACCTTCTGCACGCCGTAGCTGGACTGCGGATTCGGCAGGGTGTGATCATCGACAACGGCCGGGAGCGGGTGCTCGGCGGACGAACCGAAGACGGCGACGGAACTCGCGAAAACTACGACCGGGCCCGTGCCGAGCGCCCGGCAGGACGCGAGCAGCGACTCGGTAGCATGCACGTTCATCCGCATGCCAAGCTCGAAGTCTGCCTCGCACTCCGCGCTAACGGCCGCCGCGAGGTGGAAGGCGACGTCCGCCCCGGCCAGTGCGTCTCGCCTGCCCTGCGCGCGCGCCCGCGGACCATCCAGCAGCTCAGCGAGGTCGCCGCGGATCGCGGTCACCCGCTTGTCCGCCGCCAGATCCGCGGGGACAGGGACACGGTCGATGAGCGTCAGGCGAGAAAGCGGGCGGGCGCCGTGGCCGCCCACCTCGATTGAGCCGGCCGCCAGCAGGTGCCGGGCGAGGCGCGACCCCAGAAAGCCAGCCCCGCCGGTGATCAGCACGTTCGCCACGGCGTCTCCCGTCTTCCCTGGCAGGCAATGGGAGGTCGAATACTGTGATCTTAAATGCTCGATCGCCTGTGGCTGATGAGGGAAAGGTCTAGTTGCCACCCGTGAACGTGCCGGCCGCGTCCGAGGTGTTCGCTGGGCTACCCGCCGCTTACCCCGACTCCGGCGCCCTGCGGCAGTTGATCCGCTCGGAGCGAGCCGCCGCCGGCCTGCTGCTTGCCGTACTCGACGATGACCCGACCGGGTCGCAAGCCGTGCACGACGTCCAGGTCGTGACCGTGCTGGCGGAAGACGCCTATGCGGCTGCCCTCGGCAGCCCGGCCGCGACATGCTTCGTGCTGACCAACACGCGCAGCCTGGCCGAGGCGGCCGCGGTCGAGCTGAACAGCGCTGCCGCCCGCGGCCTGTTCGCCGTCTCGCGCCGGCGCGGTGCCCGCATCCAGCTGATCAGCCGCAGCGACTCCACCTTGCGCGGACATGTGCTGGCCGAGGTGGCGGCGCTGCAAGCTGCCCGCCGGGAAGCGGCTGGCAGCGGGTACGATGCCGTGCTGCTGGTCCCTGCCTTCCTTGAAGCCGGGCGGCTCACTGTCGGCGACATTCAGTGGGCCCGCGACGGCGGCGAACTGGTCGCCGTCGGCGAGACCGAGTACGCGCAGGATCCCGTCTTCGGCTACGCCGCATCGGACTTGCGCGACTTCCTCGCGGAGAAGAGCGGCGGGGCTGTCAGGCGAGACGACGTGCGCAGCATCGGGCTCGCCGACATCCGGATCGGCGGTGCGGACCGGATCTGTGAGCTGCTGGCAGATGCGCGGGACGGCAGGTGGGTTGTCGTCAATGCCGCCGAGTACTCCGACCTGGAAACGGTGGCGTACGCGGTGCTGCTGGCCGAGCGCGCAGGCAAGTCATTCCTGTTCCGTGCCGGTCCGTCGTTCGTGCGTGCCCTCAGCGGCATCGGACCAAGGGCGCCGCTGCGCGGAGCCGAACTCTGGCCCGCGGCCCGGCGCGGCGGGCACGGCCTAATCGTCGTCGGCTCTCACGTCAGTCGCACAGCCGGCCAGCTCGACGTGCTCCGGACGCGTGGTGGCGCTGCTGAGATCGAGCTCGACGTTCCCGCTATCCTGGCCGGCGCCAGGGACGTCGAGGCGGCAACGGCGCGGCAGGTCGCCGCAGCGCTGCGGCGATCGGATGTCGTGCTTCGAACCAGCCTGGCCGTCCTTCGCGGCGTCGACGGGAAGGACAACCTCACGGTCGCGCGCACCGTGTCGGCAGCCCTGGCCCGGACGGTGCGCGAGGCGCTGGTCGCCGAGCCCGCCTGGATCCTGGCCAAGGGCGGGATCACCGCTCACGACGTAGCGGTGCACGGCCTGGGCCTCCGCCGCGCGCAGGTGGCGGGACAGCTGTTTCCGGGCATGATCTCGGTCTTCCACCCGATCGACGCCTCAGCTGCGGTGGTCGGCGTTCCCTACGTAGTCTTCGCCGGCAACGTCGGTGACGAGACGGCGCTCGCCGACGCGGTGGCAATCATGAACGGCGAGCAGCGGAGTCGTGACCCGAGCGGGCCTCAGCCGGACGCTGGCGCGACGCGGCTGGTCCTGACCTGCCGCCATGCCGTCCAGCCGCGGCCGAGGCCGAACGACACCGCACCGAGCACGCCGACGAAAAAGCCGGGCGGCCAGTTGTAGAGGTAGGACGCAGCGATCGCGAGCCAGACTGTCAGCAGCGCGATGGCAACGGACAGCACCATGGCCAGGAAAGGCCGGCTGGTCATGGACCTGGCGGCGGCAGGCGGGCCGATCATGAGGCTGAAGATCAGCAACGCACCGACAACGGGCACCGTCATGGTCGTAGCGAGGGCGACGACGAGAAGGAAGCAGATCTCGATGCGGTACGCGCGGATGCCTTTGGCCTCGGCCACTTCGGGCACTATGGAGGACAGCATGAGGGGCCGGTAGATGGCCGCGATGGCCGCGATGCATACCGCTCCCAGCGCCGCCGTGGGGAGGATCTCGTTGGGGCTCACGCCGAGTACCTCGCCGAACAGCAGCGAGTAGATTTCCGGCTCGTACTGCGTGGTCCTGCTCAGGAACGCCGCGCCGAGCGCGAGCATCATCACCAGGGTTAGGGCGGTGACCACGTCGTGTCTGCCGCGGCGGCCAAGGAAACCGATTCCGAGCGCTCCGAGCACCGCGAAAACACCCAGGCCGACCAGAGTGCTGATGCCGAGCAAGCTGGCGCCCGCCGCCCCGGCGAAGGCACCCTTGGGGATGGCATGGGCGGGGAAGGCCGAGCCGCGGAGCACGACAAAATATCCCACCACGCCAGCGACGACCGCGACGATGGTGGCGGTCGTCCACGCGTTCATCATGAAGCCGGCGAACATGGTCATGCACCGACCTTGCTGCGCACCGCCGCCGCGGCCGGCTCAGCCGGGCGGACGGCCGTCCGCCAGGCGGGGATGCCGGACGCGAGGTAGGTGACGAAGATGATCGCGACGATGAAGAAACTGACCGGCAGGGCCTGATGCGATGATCCCCAGTAGTAGCTGTCGTAGGCGAGCAGGACCCCGATCCAGGTGGTCAGCACGCCGATAAGGCAGGCGGCGGCGACCGCCCACGCCACCCGCTTGGTCAAACGCAGCGCCGCGGCCGCCGGGCCGATCAGCAGCGCTGTCGACAAGATCGCCCCGATAGCCAGTGATGACAGGCCGACCGAGACGGCCAGCGCCAGCATGTAGGTGAGGCCAACAATGCGCACCGGGATGCCCCGTGCGGCCGCGATGTCAGGGCTGACTGTGGCCAGCAGGAGCGGCCGGCTGATGACCACGATGCTGGCCACCGCGAGCGCGCCCAGCAGGACGACGACGAGCACGGTGCCACTGGTGGTGGTGAAAATCGAGCCGAACAAGATCTGCTGGGTCGCGCCCGTCGTTGCGCCCGAGACGCTGCCGAGATAGAGGAACAGTGCCGACAGGCCGATCGCCGCGCCGAGCACGATGCCGGTGGCGATGTCACGTCCGCGCAGCCGCTGGACGCCGATCATGTCCATGACGCCGGACCCGACGATGCCAAGCCCGACGAAACCGGCGATCGGGCTGAGTCCGATCAGCAGCGCGCCTGAACCGCCCGCCGCCGAGACGTCACCGAGCGCGTGACCGGCGAAGGACTGGCCGCGCATCACGGTGAATACGCCGACGATGGCCGAGACCACCGCCACGACGGCGCCGACCGTGACTGCGACGTGGACTTGCGGGCTACCGAAGAACCCCGGCTCGAAAACGGTCGTGTAGAGCTGGTGCATGACTGGTCAGCTCGCCTCTAGCGAGTCGGCGGCGACCGGCAGCTCGGCACCGCCGCCGGACGGCTCGTCGCCGGTACCGGCCCCGGCCACTACCAGGACGCGTCCGTGCACGTGCAGGACATCGACGCGCTGCCCGTAGAGCCTGCTGAGCACCTCGGTGGTGACGACCTCGCTGGTAGTCCCGCTGGCCGCTCGGCCGCCGGCCAGGTAGACGATACGGTCCATCACCGGCAGCAGCGGGTTCATCTCGTGGGCCGACAGCAGCACCGCGATCTGCTGTTCGCGGGCGATCCGGGCGAGCAGCGAGATGACCTCCTGCCCGCTGCGCAGGTCGAGGTTGGCCAGCGGCTCGTCGAGCAGCAGCAGCCGCGGGCGGCTGATCAGCGCGTGCGCGATCAGAACGCGCTGCTGCTCGCCGCCGGACAAGTTCCCGACCCGCGCGTCAGCGAACCGGTCGGCGTCGACCGCGTGCAGCATCTGCCGGACAGCCTCGGCCCGGTCCCTGCCAGGCAGCCGCAGCCCAAAGCGGTGCCCGTCCAGGCCGAGCGCGACCAGGTCCCTGGCGCGCATCGGCATGTCCGGATCGAGCAGCACCTTCTGCGGGACGTAGCCGATCGCCTGACTGCGCAGCGAACGTGGCCTGCCGAGGACCGTTACCGCGCCGCCGGTCGGCCGCTGCAGGCCGAGGATCACCCGAAGCAGCGTCGTCTTGCCAGCTCCGTTGGGCCCGATCAGGCCGGTGAATTCACCGGCGTGGATGGCCAGGCTCACGTGATCGAGGATCTGCCGCCCTGACAAGGTAACGCTGAGCTGATCGACGCCGAGGATCTCGGGCGCGACCGCGGTGCCGGCGGCGTGGTCGGTCATCACAGCTTCTGGGTTGACACTTTGCTCGTTACTGCCTTGGTGATGGCGTTCGTCTCCGCCAGCATCCACGACTGGTAGGTGTAGCCGGTCGGCATCGTCTCGTAAACGCCAACCACCGGCACGCCGTTCTTGAGCGCGTTGGCCCGCACCGAGCCAGTCAGCGTGCTGGTCACCTGCTGGTTGTAGCAGAACACCTTGGCCTTGTGCTGGCTGAAGAGGCTGTTTTCCAGCGCGATCGCTTCCGGCGCGGGGTCGACGCCATTCATGATGTCGGCCTGGAAGGTGAACGGGGTCAGATTGCTGATCCCCATCGCCGTGAGCAGGTAGTCGGCGACCGGCTCGGTGGTGGCAGAAGTAGTGCCACCATGCTGGCTCTTGAAGTTCGCGATAGCGGTCAGCCAGGGGGTCAGCGAGTTGTCGAACGCCTTCAGATTCGCCGCGAAATAGGCCTTATGGGCGGGCTGGAGCGCGGACAGCGCCGCGGCCATCGCCTTAGCAGCGGCAGGCATCGTCTTCGGGTCGTACCACAGGTGCGGGTTCGGCGTGCTGTCGGGCAGCCCGAGCAGGTGCTGCACGACTATCACCTTGCGCCCGGAGTTCGGCGACGCCGACTCGATCCTGGTCATCCAGCTGTCGTAACCGACCCCGTTCTGCACGATCAGCTGCGCCGAGCTGACCTCCTGAGCCACCTGAGGGCTTGCCCCGAAGGCGTGCGGATCGGTGTTCGGATTGTCCAGGATCGCCGACACATGCACGTACTTGCCGCCGATCTGGCTGAGCACATTGGCGTATTCATTCTCGGCGCCGACAGCGTTGATCACTGCGGCGCCATGCCCCGTGCCTGCGCTGCTGGTGCTGCATGCTGCTGCTCCGAGCGCGGCGGCAACGGTCCCGGCGAGCACCGCGGTGCGGCGTGCAAAACTCATGGGTTAAACATAGTCTGAGACTCAGTCTCAATGCAACCGGAACGCCTCTCAGGTTTGCATAAACAGATTGGCATATGTTTATATGAAGCGTGTCAGCACAGACCAAGGCCTTCGAGCCAGCGGGGGAGCTGCTCAAAGTGCTGGCCGCGCCGGCCCGGCTGGCTATCGTGGTGGAGCTGGCTGAGCAGCCCCGGTTCGTCCACGAGCTGGTCGAGCGGCTCGGGATGAGCCAGCCGCTGGTTTCCCAGCACCTGCGAGTACTGCGCGGGGCTCGCCTGGTCGCCGTAGAGCGCAGGGGCCGGGAGGCGGTCTACTCACTGGCCGACCAGCACGTGGCCCACATTGTCGCTGACGCCGTTCACCACAGTAAGGAGGAGCCGTGACCACCGGTCATGAAGCACACACCGCCCATGAGCACCAGCACGGACCGGACTGCGGGCATGCCAGGGTCGAGCGCCAGGGGCATGTCGATTATGTTCACGAGGGCCATGCGCACGCCCCGCATGACGACCACTACGACGAGCATCCGCTGCCGCATCTCGCTCATCCTGCCCACGATCACGCGCACGGGCCGGACTGCGGGCACGAGGCCATCGGCCACGATGACCATGTCGACTACGCGCACGATGGGCATCGGCATGCCCCCGACGGCGACCATTACGACGAGCACTAGCACGACAAGCAAAACCGGCTGCCTGTACTGACCAGGCAGCCGGCCAGAGGAGCGTCATGTCAGGTCAGGAGATGCCGGACGACATGCACAGCGTGGCTGAACGCCGCCTGCGCCTGATCGATCAGCGGTACACCTCGGGACGGCGGGCCATTGTCGATCTGCTGGTCAGCTCGGGCCACCCCGTCAGCATCGGCGACATCGCCGAGCGCCTGCCAGACCTCCCGCGCAGTTCCGCCTACCGGCACCTGACCGACCTGCACGCGGCCGGGCTCGTGCGGCGGGTCGCGGCCAGCGACGAGTTCACCCGCTATGAGCTAGCCGAGGACCTGACCGAGCACCACCATCATCTGCTGTGCATGCACTGCGGAAAGGTCATCGACGTCACGCTCCCGGCGAGCCTGGAACAGCAGGTATCGAGTGCTATAGCCCAGCTGACCGACGCCGAGGGATTCGAGCTCCATAGCCATCGTCTCGACGTCCTCGGCCTCTGCGCCGCCTGCCGCTAACGTGCCCAAGATGGGAGACTGATGAAGGCGATCAGTTACCTCGAAGCGGGCCGCGCCCGCGGGAAGGTCGTCATCACCGTCTGAGCGCTAGCGCGAGGGCGGGTGGCAGCTGCACGGCCGGGGCGCCTGCTGAATCAGCCCGGTCATGACCAGGGACAGGATCGTCTCGAAAATATCGTCGTCGGCGACTTCGGGCAGTTCGGTGCGGACCTCCCAGATGTTGGGGTGCTGCGCCCGGCTGACGGCGAGGTATGCGCTCGTCCAGGCTGCCCGGTCGTTTTGTTGCATACGCTCGTCCAGGGCCAGGAACGCGGCCTCGAAGCCAGCCCAGGACAAGGCGAAATCGCCGGCCGCCCGGTACATCAAGGCCGCCTGCTGACCCCGGAAGCCTGCCTCGAGCATGGCCCCGATGATGACGTCGACGGTACGGATCTCGGCCGGGCCCTGAGTGGTGCGGTAGGCAGAGACCGATGCCGCCGCAGGATGCGCAAGGTAGGTGCGGCGCAGCCGCCTCGTCATGTCGGTCAGCGTGTCTACCCAGCAACCCTTGGGTTCCAGCCCGGTCATCGCCTCCTCGATGAGCTGATCGGCGATGGCCAGGATCAGGTTGTCCTTGCTCGTGAAATGGCGGTACACGGCGGTCTGGTCGGCGCCCAGCGCGCGGCCGAGCTTCGGCAGGCTGAACCCGTCGATGCCGTCGGCGTCGAGCAGCCGGAGGCTCTCGTTCACGATCATTTCGGGGGTGAGGCTGCCGCGCCGCAGCCGCCCGCGCGGCTGCGGTATCTCCTGCTTTCGCGTCTCCTGCTGCCGGGCGGCTGGCTCAGCTGCCATCCCGCACCCCTTCTCACCGTAACGGCCTGCGGGGACGGTATCAGCCCCTGCGCACTGAATTAGTCCAAGGCATTGACAACAGCTTTGTCAAGTGTTTGAGTACCGGGCAAGTCGACGCGGAAGGGACGCTTGGTGCAAGCCGATCGCAGTGACCTGATCTTCTCGGGCGGCACGGTCTTCGACGGCCACCGGTTCCTTCCGGCCGGCACGTCGGTCCGGATCCGCGGCGGGCGGATCGCGGCAACTGGCCGCGCTGCCGAGGCAGGTCAGGCGAACGTGGTCGACCTGGCCGGGGGAACGCTGCTGCCGGGCTTCATCGACGCGCATGTGCACCCGGTGTTTGCCGGAGATCAGTTGCGCCGCTGCGATCTCAGCATTGCCACGTCACTGCCCGAGTACCTGGAGATCATCGCGCGCTATGCCGCGGGCAATCCCGGCGACGGCTGGATCACCGGCGGCGGCTGGTCCATGGAAGCGTTCCCGGCGGGCGTGCCCACGGCCGCTGCCCTGGATGGCCTCGTTCCCGGCCGTCCGGTGTTCCTGCCGAACCGCGACGGCCATGGCGCCTGGGTTAACTCCAGGGCAATGGAACTAGCCGGGATCGACGCGTCGACGCTGGATCCAGCCGACGGCCGGATCGAGCGTGATGCCAGCGGCCACCCGGTCGGCATGCTGCAGGAAGGCGCGGCCAGCCTGGTTTCCAGGCTCATCCCGGCCCCGACCGAGGACGACTGGGACCAAGCCCTGCTAGCGGGCCAGGCCAGGCTGCTGTCTGCAGGCATCACCGGCTGGCAGGACGCGATCGTCGGCCACCTGCACGGCACGGGGGATAACCTGCCCGCCTACCTGCGCGCGGCGCAGGCGGGCACCCTGCTGGCCAACGTGGTCGGCGCGCTCTGGTGGGACCGGGACCGTGGCATCGACCAGCTCCCCGAGCTGATCGAGCGGCGCGGCACGGTCCGGGCGGGACGGTTCCGGCCCACCAGCGTCAAGATGATGCTCGACGGCGTGGCGGAAAACCACACCGCGGCGATGCTCGAGCCGTACCTAGACGGCCATGGCTGCGCGACCGATGGCAGCGGCCTGGACTTCATCGATCCGCTGGAACTGCCGCGCTTCGTGACGGCGCTGGATCGCGAAGGCTTCCAGGTGCACTTCCACGCACTGGGCGACCGGGCCGTCCGGCTGGCGCTGGACGCGGTGGAAGCGGCCCGCCACGCAAACGCCGGCCGGGGCGTCCGGCATCACCTGGCGCACCTTCAGGTTGTGCATCCCGCGGACATCCCGCGCTTCGCGCACCTTCGCGCCACAGCCAACATCCAGCCGCTCTGGGCAGCGCATGAGCCGCAGATGGACGAGCTCACCATTCCGTTCCTCGGCGACCGCCGGGCCAGCTGGCAGTACCCGTTCCGGTCCCTGCAGGCGGCCGGCGCCGACCTGTGCGCGGGCAGCGACTGGCCGGTCAGCAGCCCGGACCCGCTCTGGGGCGCGCACGTAGCCGTCAACAGGAGCGTTCCCGCTGGCCACGCGCCGGACAGTTGCGAGCCGTTCCTGCCCGAGCAGCGACTGGACCTGGCCTCAGCGCTGGCGGCCTATACATCCGGCAGCGCGCGCATCAACGGGCTCGAAGCAGCGACGGGCGCGATCCGCGCCGGGCTGGACGCTGATTTCGCGGTGGTCGACGCCGACCTCAGCCATATCGCCAGCCATGAGATCGGCCAGGCCGCAGTGGTCCAGACCTGGATCCGCGGCGAACTGGTCTACCAGGCCAGCTAAGGACACCAAGGGCAGCTACAGCAGGACGTCCGGGAGGACAGATGAGCCGGAGACAGCGGATATCGGCGGCGCCGGGGCCGGCAGCGCCGGTGCTGGCGGTGACAGTCCTGGCAGCGTGCGCGCTGCTGACGTCGGCGTGCGGCCGCTCGATCGGAACGGGCACGACATCAGGCCAGGTCTCGCCGACCAAGGGCCTGGTGACGACAACGCCGGCCGGCACAAAACCGGTGCCCTCGGTGACCTGGGCGGTGTACCGGGACGTCAACTCCCTCGACCCCATCTTCGCCTTCGACTACCCCGAGAACACCGCTATCTCGCTGATGTGCGAGTCGCTGCTGCGGCAGGCCCCGGACGGATCGATTCAGCCAGGCCTGGCCACGGTAGCGAACCCGGCACCGACGCAGCTCGTCTTCACCCTCAAGCCCGGAGTGACGTTCTGGAACGGCAGCCCGGTCACTGCCGCCGACGTCGTCTACAGCCTCGACCGCCAGCTGAACCCCGCCTACGGCGGCTTCTACGGGCAGGTCTTTAATCGGGTGCGGTCGATCCAGGCGACCGGGGCAGGCCAGGTCACTATCACGCTGAAGCAGCCCGACTACTGGCTCGCGGGCGAGCTCGCCTCGATGCCCGGCATCATCATCAGCAAGAGCTACGCGCAGAAACAAGGGAAGAACTACGGCACGCCGGCCGGCGGCATCATGTGCACAGGGCCATACCAATTCAAGTCCTGGACCGCAGGCGCTGGCGTTACCGCGGTAGCCAGCCCGCACTACTGGGACCCGGCGGTCAAGCCGAAGGTCGGCCAGATCGTGATCAAGGGCGTGCCGGACGCGGCCTCATTCACCTCCGGCATGCTGACAGGGGCCATCCAGGGCTCCTATTACTTCGGGCTCACGACGCTGAGCCAGCTGGAGCACAGCAGCAAGGTCAAGGTCTATCAGGGACCAGGCCAGTCAACCGACGCGTTCATCGTGTCGGCCACCACCGGACCACTGGCAAACGTCAAGGTCCGGCGGGCACTGTCGCTCGCCCTCGGGCGGCAGGCGATCATCAGCAACGTCTACCAGGGTGCGGCACTGATGCCGCGGTGGCTGGCCAATCCCGGCACCTTCGGGTACGGCACGCAAGTCTTCACCGCGGCGTATGACAAGTCACCGGTGCTGACCCAGGACCTGGCCAAGGCGCGGACGCTCGCCCGCGCGGCCGGCGTGACCGGGCAGACGATCACGATCGGCACGTCCAGCCAGCTCGCCAGCATCTCCGCCGAGACCGGGGCCTACCAGCAGGCCGCCCAGGCCATCGGGCTGAAGGTAGTGCTCAAGTCGGTGTCAGCGCAGAACTACATCAACTTTTTCACCGACCCGAAGGCCCGCAAGGGCATCGACGGGTTCCTGACGGTGAACTACGGCGACTACGCCGACCCAGCCGGCCTGCTGTCGACCATCGTGCTGCCCGGCGGATCGCAGAACTACGACAACTTCAATAACCCGCAGCTGACGGCCCTGCTGGAGCAGGCCCGCAGTACCGCCAGCCCGGACCAGCGAGCGGCGCTCGTGGCCAAGGCCGAGGAACTGGCCGCGAAGCTGCTGCCGTGGATCCCGGACGTGCAGCCGACCAACGTGCTGATGCTCAGCAACAACCTGACCGGCGCGGTCGCCTCCTTCTCCTACATGTTCGCGCCCTGGGCCGACAATCTCGGCGGGAAGGGCTAGCCCGATGGCGGGGCGGCGGTGGCGGTTCGTGGTTCGCAGGCTGGCCATGCTGCTGGCCAGCCTGCTGGTCGCCAGCTTTGTCATATTCGGCGCGCTGTACCTGGCACCGGGCAATCCGATCAGCGCGCTGTCGGGCGGCCGTGCGCTGCCCGCCAGCAGCCTGCACGTGCTCGAACTGCGCTACCACCTGAACCGGCCCTTCCTCGCCCAGTACTGGTACTGGCTCGATAACGCGCTGCACGGCAACCTCGGGATCTCGATCACGCTGCAGGAAAACGTCTCGGCCGTGATCGGCGCGCGGATGTGGACAACCGCCGGCCTGGTCTTGTATGCGGCGCTGATCATCCTGGTGCTGGGGATCGGCAGCGGCGTCATCGCCGCGCTGCGACCGGGCCTGGCCGACACCAGCGTGCTTGTCTCGACATCGGTCTCCGCCGCAGTGCCGTCGTTCGTCGCGGCGATCGTATTGATTCTGATTTTCTCGGTGAAGCTCGGCTGGTTTCCCGCGCTTGGCAACGGCACCAGCATCGGCTCCAACCTCCTGCACCTCACCCTCCCTGCCATCGCGCTCGCGGTCTCCTCGCTGGCGATCGTGGCGCGTGTGACCAGGGCAGCGGTGCGCGAGGAAGCTGCGCGCGAGCACGTGCAAACGGCCATCAGCCGCGGTATCCCGGCCCGCCAGGTCTTGCGCCGGCACATCCTGCGGAACGCCGCGATCCCGATCACGACGGTCTCCGGCATCACGATCGCCTCCCTGATCGCGGTGGCCGCGGTGGTAGAGACGGCATTCAGCCTCAACGGCCTTGGTGCCTACCTGGTGCAGGCCGCGGCGTCGAAGGACCTAGCCGTGGTGCAGGGCATCTCGCTGGTACTTGTGACCGCGTTCGTGCTGATCAATGCCTCGGTGGACGTGCTGTACGCGGCGCTGGACCCGCGCGTTGCGCTCGGCAGCCGGGCCCAATGAAGGCGGCACAGTGAGCGCCGCGATCAGCACTGCTGGCGGGCCTGCCCGGCTGACCGCGCGCGGCGGCCCGATCGGCTTGCTGCGCCGCACCGGCGCCGCCGGGCTCGCGTCGGCAGCGGTCATCGCATCGGCGGTCGGGCTGGCGCTATTCGGCCCGCTGCTTGCACCGGACAACCCCGACCTGCCGAACCTGAGCCTGGCGTGGGTCGGGCCGGTCAGCGGGCACCTGCTCGGCTTTGACTTCGAGGGCCGGGACGTGCTGTCGCGACTGCTGGCCGGCGCGCAGTCGTCGATGGCCGGGCCGATTGCCGTGGTCGCGGCCGCCATGCTGCTCGGTGCGGCGGTCGCGGTCATCGCCGCCTGGCGGCAGGGCGTCGCCGACACAGTAATCTCAGCCGGACTGGACATCCTGTTCGCCTTTCCCGGCATCCTGCTGGCGGTGCTGGCCGCCGCCGTCTTCGGCGCCGGCCTGACCGCCGCCGCGACCGCGCTCGCGATCGCCTACATGCCCTACGTCGCGCGCGTGCTGCGCGGAGCCGCATTGCGGGAACGGGGCCAGCCCTACGTCGCCGCCCTGGAGGTGCAGGGCGCCTCGGCGACATCGATCTGCCTGCGGCACATCCTGCCCAACATGCTGCCGCTCATCGTCGCGCAGGCGACGATCATGTTCGGCTGGGCGATGGTGGACCTGGCGGCGATCTCGTTCCTCGGCCTTGGCGTGCAGCCGCCCGCGCCCAACTGGGGCGTCATGATCTCGGAGAACCAGCCGGGCATCCTGCAGGGGTACCCGCTGCCCGCGCTCGCGGCCGGCCTGGCCATCGTCGCCGTCGTCATCGCGTTCAACGTGCTTGGCGAGCGGCTGTTCGAGCAGGCCCGGGCAGCACGATGAGCAAGGAGCAGGCGGGGCCGCTGCTGGCCGTCGATGACGTGACGGTGCTGCTGCCCGTGCACGGCGTGTACCGGCCAGTGCTGCGAGAGGTGTCCCTGGAGATCAAGCCGGGCGAGGCGGTCGGACTGGTTGGCGAGTCCGGCTCGGGCAAGTCGATGACAGCGCGAGCGATCGACCGGCTGCTGCCAGCCGGCGCACAGGTGCAGGGCCAGATCCGCTTCCAGGGTAACGACGTCGCCGCGATGGCAGGCGGGCAACTGCGCGCGTTCCGCAACAAGGTCGCGATGATCTTCCAGGATCCGCGCGCGCACGTGAACCCGGTCCGGCGGATTGGCGACTTCATGACCGAGGCGCTGCGCGCCAACCAGCGCGTCCCGGCGGAGTACGCGCGCGAGCGAGCGGTGGCCATGCTCGGTCAGGTCGGCATCGAGGACGGGCGGCGGCGGCTGCGCCAGTACCCGCATGAACTTTCCGGCGGCATGCTGCAACGGGTGATGATCGCCGCCGCGCTGCTCACCGAGCCCGCCCTGCTGCTAGCCGACGAGCCGACCACAGCACTGGACGTGACCACCCAGGCCGAGGTGATGGCGATCCTGGACGAACTTCGCCGCGAGTACGGCCTCGCGATGCTGTTCATTACCCATGACCTGGAACTGGCCGCGGCGATCTGTGACCGGACCGCCGTGATGTACGCCGGGCAGATCGTCGAAGTGCGCAAGTCCGAACTGTTGCATGGCGATCCGCTGCATCCCTACACTGCCGCGCTCGCGGCGGCCCGGCCGGACATCGAGCAGCAGGCGCTCCGGCTGAAGGCCATCCCCGGACGGCCGCTCTCGGCATTCGAGGCGCCGGCCGGCCAGTGCGCGTTCGCGCCCCGGTGCGGCTACGCAATAGCAGACTGCCGGGCGGCGACACCCGAGCTGACCGAACTCGATGGCGGGCTCTCGCGCTGCATCCGGGTCGGCGACCTGCGCGGCGAGCTGGCGGCGACGCATGGCTGACGGGACCGGCGACGGCATGCTGGCTAGCCCGGCGGGAGGCGCCAGCGCGGCGGTGCTCGAGGTCACCAGGTTGCGTAAGGAATACGGCAGCCTGACCGCCGTGGCGGACGTGTCGTTCCGGATTCCGGCAGGCCGGTCGCTCGCCATCGTGGGCGAGTCCGGGTCCGGCAAGACCACCATCGCCAGGATGATCGTCGGCCTGGAACGGCCCACCAGCGGCACCATCGCCGCGTGCGGCACCGACAGGTCGCGGCCGGCCAGGTCGGCCAGGGACCGGCGACGTCGGGGCAGCGAGGTGCAGATCGTGTTCCAGGATCCCTACACCAGCCTGGATCCGCGGCAGACCGCACGCGGCGCGATCGACGAGATACTCCGGCTGCACCAGGGCTGGCCAGCGGCCCGGCGCCAGGCCCGGATCGAGGAGCTTATCGAGCTGGTGGGGCTGGACGACCGCCAGGCCGGGGCGCTGCCGCGGGAGCTGTCCGGCGGCCAGCGACAGCGGGTTGCGATCGCCCGCGCGCTCGCTGCGCAGCCACGGATCCTGATCCTGGATGAGTCGGTAGCGGCCCTGGATGTGTCGATTCAGGCCCAGGTGCTGAACCTGCTCGCTGACATCCGCGACGAGACGTCGGTTTCGTACATCCTGATCAGTCACGATCTCGCGGTCGTGCGCCAGCTCACCGACGAGGCCATCGTGATGTATCGCGGTGAGCTGGTGGAGTACGGACCGACCGCGCAGATCCTCGATGACCCGCAGGACGCCTATACCAAGCGGCTGCGCGCGAGCGTGCCCAGACCCGGCTGGAAACCAGCCCGCAGCCTGCCGCAGGCCAACCCGGCACCGCCGGCCAGCTAGGAGGAGAAGTCCCGTGGGCGATCAGTCCGACCTGTGCTACCTGTCCGCGACCGAGGCGCTGCGGCAGTTCCGCTCGCGCGACCTGTCGCCGGTCGAGCTCACCCAGGCAGTGATCGACCGCGCCGCGACAGTGGAGCCTGCTGTCAACGCCTTCGCGGAGACTCTCTACACCGAGGCGCTGGCTCAGGCACGGGCTGCGGAAGCCCGCTACGCGCCGGGCGGCGGCCAGCCACGGCCGCTGGAGGGCGTTCTGGTCGCGGTAAAGGAGGAGGCGCCGATAGCCGGTCAGCGCAACAGCCTGGGCTCGCTGCCGCTGCGTGCTGTCGTGGCCGAGCAGACGGCCGTCTTCGTCCAGCGCATCCTCGACGCCGGGGGCATCGTGCACGCGCGGACGACTACGCCGGAGTTCTCCTGCGCCCCGGTTACCTGGTCGAAGCTGTGGGGTGTGACGCGCAATCCGTGGCACACCGCCTATTCGCCAGGCGGCTCGAGCGGCGGCTCGGCGGCGGCGCTCGCGGCGGGCACCACCACGCTGGCCACCGGCTCGGACATCGGCGGCTCCATCCGGATCCCCGCCTCGTGCTGCGGCGTCGTCGGCTTCAAGCCGCCTTACGGCCGGGTGCCGGAGATGGAGATCTTCAACCTTGACCACTATTGCCACGAAGGCCCGCTGGCCCGGACCGTGGCCGACTGCGCGCTGCTGGAGAACGTCATCGCCGGGCCGGACCCCAGCGACGTGGCATCGTTGCGTCCTAAGCTGGAGATCCCCGGCAAACTCGAGCCCATCGCGGGACTGCGGATCGCCTTCTGCGCCGACCTTGGCTGCTACGAGGTCGACGACGATGTGGCGGCCAGTACCCGGGCCGCCGCGGACCGGCTGCGCGAAGCCGGCGCGATCGTGGCTGAGGTGACGCTGCCATGGCGGCTCGAGCAGATCAGGCAGGCGGCCCGCATCCACTTCGGCATGATCTTCGGGCCATCAGTCCGGGAGATCTATGAGCAGCACGCGGACGAGCTCACCTCCTACGCGCGGCGGTTCGTGGCCGAGGCGGCGGAGATCGGCAAGGATGACTTCGTGGCCGGCCTGGAGCTCGAGGGCCGCATTTACGCACCGCTCGGCGCCCTGCTGGCAGACTTCGACGCGCTCATCTGCCCGACGTTCGCGATGCCTGCCCTGCCGGCCGAATACGACACCGGTGACCCGCTGGCGGTGAACGGCAGGCCGTGCGCGGACTGGATGGACGTGCTGATGACGCTGCCGTTCAACATCGCCAGCCGCTGCCCGGTGCTGACCGTGCCGTCCGGCCGCTCCAAGGACGGAGTGCCCACCGGCTTGTCGATCGTGGCAAAGACCTACGACGATGTGACGGCATTCCGGATCGCCGCCGCGCACGAGGAGCGATACGGCTGGCTCGATCGGGCCGCGCCCCGACCCCCGCTGTGACACTTGGGCCACTCAGAGTTCGGTGAAGCGAAGTGCACGATCGTGCAGTTCACCTCTTGCTGACGGCCGAAACTAGCTGTAGACTTCCTGATATGCACGATCGTGCAGACAGTTATGTTGTGCTGGGCAAGGAAGTCCGCCGCCGACGTGTTGAGCTTGGGCTCCACCAGGACGAGCTTGCGGCCCTTGCAAACGTTTCCACGCGGTTCGTCCATACCCTCGAACAGGGTAAGCCCACTCTGCGCCTCGACAAGGTGCTCGCTGTGCTGCGCCAGGTGGGCATGGACCTCACGCTGGAACCGGGTGCTGGCACCATCCGCCGCGGGGAGGACTGAGTCGGCTTGGCCGAGACGCCTCTGCGCCAACTGCGGCTTGTCAAGACCGCCGATGTCTACAAAAAAGGCAGAGCGGCCGGCCTCCTCAGTCGGCTGCCTGACCGTACCGAATTCCGCTACTCGCGTGCATACCTCGACGCCGCAGGCCAGCAAGTCGCGTGGAGCTTGCCGCTCCGGGCGGAGGCATTCACCGCGCCTGCTGCCGCAGTGCCCGCGTTCTTCGCCGGACTGCTCCCGGAAGGCAGGCGACTGTCGGCGCTGCGGCGCACCGTGGGGACGTCAGCCGACGACGAGTTCTCGATGCTGCTCGCCGTTGGCGGGGACACTATTGGCGATGTCCAGATCGTCCCGGCCGGCGAGAAGCCCGCTGATACGACGCCGGTAACCGTCGATGACTTCGGCGAAGTCGTCTTCGCGGACCTGTTCGCGCAGGCTATCGGCGAGCAGCCGGATCGGACTGCCCTGCCGGGCGTGCAGGACAAGATCTCCGGCCGGATGCTCAACGTGCCAGTCCAGGGGCGGGCGGGCGCGTACATCCTGAAGCTCAACCCGCCCGAGTTCCCGCACTTGGTGGAGAACGAGTATTTCTTCTTCCGGGCCGCCGCCCGGACCCGGCTCAAGCTTGCCGAAGTTGAACTCGTGCATGACCGAACTGGAGCGGCGGGGCTTCTCGTGCACAGGTTCGACCGGGTCCTGGACGCAGAGCGAATCCGGCTGCTTGCAGTGGAGGACGCATGCCAGGTCCTTGGCCGGTGGCCCGGCGACAAGTACGTGATCCCAACCGAGGACGCAATCAGCGGTCTGGCACGTTGCTGTCGCGCACCTGGTGTCGCCGCGCTC
This sequence comes from uncultured Actinomycetota bacterium, assembly GCA_963834665.1. GTDB lineage: Bacteria > Actinomycetota > Actinomycetes > Streptosporangiales > Streptosporangiaceae > JAJYUU01. Next base: position 843,363 of record CAWICK010000010.1, on the reverse strand, counting down.
AACATGTACCGCCTGCTTGTCTTTGCATACCTGTCAGGCAACGGAGACCTTCATGCAAAGAATCTCGCGATACTTCAGGACCAGCAGGGAGAGTGGAGAACGACGCCGGCTTTTGACCTGCCCTCATCCGCCCTCTACGGCGACCGCGCGATGGCGCTGCCCATCGGCGGCAGGATCCGTCAGCAGCTCTCCTGGCCGATACTGCGACGCCTTGGCGAGGCGATCGGCGTCCCCAGCCGACTTGCTGCAAGCGTCGTCCGCGAACAGGTTGCAGCAGCCGATAAGTGGATCGGCGAACTTAACCAGCTCCCGTTCGATGCCGATCGGATCAACATCCTGCGACGACTCGTCCGAGCACGCATCCGCCACATTCAGCCCGGTACCGACTAGGGTGCGGCGTCAACCGACTCCGCCGGGGAGATCCTGGTGACCGACCTGTGCATGCACACTGCCATCGAGCTGGCGACGATGCTGCGAGGCCGGCAGGTGTCGGCGCGCGAGGTCGTGGCGGCGCACATCGCGCGCATCGAGGCGTTCGGCCCGGTTGTCAACGCGATCATCACCACGACGTTCGAGACCGCGATGGCGACGGCAGCCGCCGCCGACGAGGCGCTGGCCAGGGGTGAGCCTGGCCGCCCTGCTGCACGGGCTGCCGGTGGCGCACAAGGATCTGGCCGACACCGCCGGGGTCCGGACCACGTACGGGTCGCCGCTGTTCGCCGAGCACCTGCCCGACCGTGATGACCTGGTAGTCGAGCGGATGGCGCGGGCCGGCGCGATCAGCCTGGGCAAAACCAACACACCGGAGTTCGGCGCAGGCTCGCACACGGTGAACGCAGTGTTCGGCGCGACCCGCAACCCCTACGATCCTGGCCGCACCGCCGGCGGCAGCAGCGGCGGCGCAGCGGCCGCGCTTGCCGCCCGGCAGATCTGCCTGGCCGACGGCAGTGACCTGGGCGGATCGCTGCGCAATCCGGCTAGCTTCTGCAATGTGGTGGGGCTGCGGCCATCGCCGGGCCGTGTGCCGGGCTGGCCGCTCGCGGACGTCACTGATCAGCTTGGCGTCGCCGGGCCGATGGCGCGCACGGTCGCGGATACGGCGCTGCTGCTCGCGGTGCTGGCCGGGCCGGACCCGCGGGTCCCGCTCGCACTCGACCAGCCGCCGCCGGCGGTAACCGACCCGGCACAGCTGGCCGCACTGCTGCCGGCGGACCTGCACGGCATCCGCATCGCCTGGAGCGCGGATCTCGGCCTGCCGGTGGACTCCGAGGTCATCAGCGCACTGGCGCCGGCCCGCGAGGTGCTGACGGGACTGGGCGCCATCGTCAGCGACGCGGCGCCTGACCTGACCGGCGCAGACGAGGCGTTCCGCACGTTCCGGGCATTCCGGTACGCCACCGCGTTCGGCGGCCTGCTGCGCGAGCACCCGGACCAGCTCGGCGCCAACGTGACCTGGAATACCGAGCGCGGCCTCGAGCTCACCGTGGCCGACCTGAGCCGGGCGACGACGCTGCGGGCCGGCCTGGCCGAGCGCGTCACCGCCTTCTTCACTGGGTTTGACGTGCTGGCCTGCCCTGTCAGCCAGGTGGCGCCGTTTGACGTGACCCTGGACTGGGCCCACGAGATCGACGGCAGGCCGATGCATAGCTACCTGGACTGGATGGCCTCGGCGTACCTGATCTCGGCCACCGGCCTGCCTGCGATAAGCGTGCCGGCCTGCTTCACCTCCGCCGGCCTGCCCGTCGGCCTGCAGCTCGTCGGCAGGCGCCGCGCCGACTGGGACCTGCTGGCGGTGGCACACGCGTTCGAATCCGCCACTGGTTACGCGGCCGTCATTCCTGCGTCGACGCCACCTCTGCCCGGCTAGCTGCTGCCCCGCCGCTAGGCGTGAACTGGCCCGCTGGCGGGCAATCCTTTCCCGGGGGATGGTCAGCCGTCAGGTCCGGATGACCGCCATTTGCTGCGTTTTGCGGGGGGATTGGGCTGACCACGCCTGCCGAGGCTGCCAAGCTGCTGCGCAGCCGGGCTTACTTGCGGCTATTGCTGGTCGCCGCGTTCCTTGGCGTGCCGGTATCCGCATTTGCCTACTTCTTTCTGGCGCTGGTCAGCAAATTGCAGCACTGGCTCTACACCAGCCTGCCGTCCGGGCTGGGCCTGGGCCAACCGCCTGCCTGGTGGCCGTTCCCGCTGCTGGCCCTCGGCGGCCTGCTGGTTGCGCTGGCGGTCAGGTACCTGCCGGGGACGGGCGGCCACTCGCCAGCCGACGGTTTTCATGCGGGCGGCGTCGCCCCGGCCAGGGAACTGCCAGGCATCTTCCTGGCCGCGCTGGCCACCCTGGGCTTCGGGGCAGTGCTAGGCCCAGAAGCTCCGCTGATCGCGCTTGGTGGCGGGCTTGCCGCCTGGGCTGTCAGCCGGGCCCGCGGTGATGGGGCCGACCGGGCGAAGATCGTCATTGCCAGCGCTGGCAGTTTCGCGGCCATCGCCAGCCTTCTCGGCTCGCCGATAACAGGCGCGTTCCTGCTGATGGAGGCCGCCGGGCTCGGCGGCGCGACGCTGGAACTCGTGCTGGTGCCCGGCCTGCTCGCGGCCGGCGTCGGCGCGCTCGTATTCACCGGGCTCGGGCACTGGACCGGACTTGGCGCGTTCTCGCTGGCGATTCCCGGACTGCCGCACTTCAGCAGGCCCACCTTTGCTGAGATCGGCTATGCAATCCTCGTCGGCCTGGCCGCCGCGCTCGTCGGAACCGCCATCCGGCGCTTCGCTCTGCTGCTGCGCGGATTGGTCCAGCCGCGGCTGCTTGTGGCCACGCCGCTGGCAGGGCTGGCGGTCGCCGGTCTCGCGGTCCTGTTCAGCCAGGTGACCGGCAAGGGCGTGCGATACGTGCTGTTCTCCGGACAGAACGAGATCGGCCTGTTCGTGGCCAAGCATGGCACCTTTGCCATTGGCGCGCTGATGCTGCTGCTGGCCTGTAAGGCCGTCGCGTACAGCGTCTCGCTGAGCAGCTTCCGCGGCGGCCCGGTCTTTCCGGCTCTGTTTGTCGGCGGCGTGGCCGGGGCGGCTCTGTCTTACCTGCCGGGGCTCCCGCTGGTCGCCGCCATGGGCATGGGCATCGGCGCGATGGCGGCGGCCATGCTGAGGCTTCCGCTGACCGCCGTACTGCTCGGCTCGCTGTTGCTAGCCTCCGACGGGCCAGCCGTGATGCCGCTGGTCATCGTGGCGGTTGTCACCGCCTATGTGGCGATCGGCTGGCTCGATCCGCCCGCACGCTCGCCCGCCGACGGCTGAGCCGGCTGGGCTGTGCCAGAGCCATGCGGCTGGCGGACCACCACGCGGCGCCAGGACACCTCAAACAACGCCCCGCCCAGCTCGGAGTCGCCAAGACTCCACTGCCCCGCGGTCGAGCGGACGATCGAATCGGCGATAGCCAGGCCAAGGCCGGCGCTGCCGCCCTGCTCGGTCGACCGGTGAAATCTGTCGAACAACCTCGGCCTCTGCGCTGCCGCGATGCCCGGCCCGCTGTCTTCCACGGTGATGCTGACGCGGTTGCCGCGCGGCGTGACGCTGACCCGGACCTTGCCGCCCGCCCCGGCATACCGGCACGCGTTATCGACGAGGACACCGGCGAGCCTGTCGATCCATTCCGGCGGCGCAGTGATCCAGCAAGGTGCCCAGCCCTCGGTCATCACCTCGATCTCAAACTGCTGAGCAGCGGCGAGCGCACGGAATCGGTCGGCGCAGCCAGCCGCGATCGTGGCCAGGTCCAGCGGCTCGTAACCGGGCTGCGGCGGGGCCGAGTCGAACCGGGCCAGCCAGAGCATGTCCTGGAGGATCTTCTGCAGCCTGTCGCTCTCGCTCTGGATCCGGCCCAGCACCGCGCGGTACTCGGCGGCCTTCCTGGGCGCGCTCAGCGCGATGCTGGTCTCGGCGCTGATCACGCTGAGCGGCGTACGCAACTCGTGGGAGGCGTCGGCGGTGAACTCCAGCTGACGCCGGCGTGATTGCTCGACCGGTGCGAGGGCCTGCACTCCGACGGCGAGCGCCCCGGCGAACATCGCCAGCAGCAGCACCGGCGCGACCAGGGTCTCGCCGTCCCGCAGCACCGCCATCAGGTGATCGACGCTCGCCAGGCTCTGGCCGGCCACCAGGGTCAGCCCGGCCACGCGCGTGGTGTACAGCCGGAACGGGCCGCCGGCCAGGTGCACGGTGGCAGGCCGGCCGGCGACCGGGCGGAAGCTGGCCGGCAGGGCCGGGGCACCCAGGCCGGCCAGGATGGTCGGTCCCGTCCCGGTCACCCGCCACAGGTAGACCGGCGTCGTGCTCACGTCGTCATCATCGACGGTGGCGCCGGACAGCCCGGCTTCCCTGGCGTCCGACAGGCGGTCAGTCAGCCGCACGTCAACCGACTCGACGAGCTTGGCCGAGACGACCTGATCCAGTACCGTCACGCAGGCCGCGTAGACGATGCCGACCAGCATGGTGGCCGCCAGCGCAACCCTGGCGGCGTGCGCTATCTCGGGCCGGATGCGGGGGACGCGCACGGCGTTACCGGCCCACTATCCGGTAGCCGATACCGCGTACCGTCTCGATCCTGACCATGCCGCCCGCCAGCTTCGACCGCAACCGTGCCAGGTGCACGTCAATAGTGTTGGACCCCATCGCGTCGGCCTCGTCATCCCAGACGTGCACGGCGATTGACCGGCGCGCGACCACCGCGGGTGACCTGCGCACGAGTACTTCGAGGATGCCGAACTCGGTAGCGGTCAGCTCGGGCTGCTGGCTGCCGACCCGCACCTGCCTGGTGGCCGGGTCAAAGTGCAGGTCGCCGACGACGAGTTCGGGCTGGTGCACGGACGAGGGGCGGCGCTGCAAGGCCCGCAACCGGGCCAGCAGCTCACCGAAGTCAAAGGGCTTGACCAGGTAGTCGTCGGCGCCCTCGTCGAGCCCGGTGACGCGGTCAGCGTGGGCATCACGGGCCGTGAGCATCAGCACCGCCGTCGGAACCCGGTGCCGCCGCATCCAGCGCAGCACCTCCAGCCCCGTGGTACCGGGCATCCGCCAGTCGAGCACGGCCAGCTCGTACTCATAGCTGCGCAGGAACCGGACTGCCTCGTCGCCGTCGGCAACGGCGTCTACCACGTAGTCGCTCTCCCGCAGCCCGCGCGCCAGGACACTGCGCAGTCCGGTGTCGTCCTCGGCGACAAGCACTCGCACCCGCAGCCCCCTACCTGCGCAGGCGGCGCCACAGCGGTCGCGGCACGAGCCTGAGCACGGCGGCCAGGACGCTCAGGGCTGGCGGTACCCAGATAACCTCCGCGTGGCCGCTCAGGCCTGCCGCCACCGCGGCGCCGACACGGGCAGGCGTGGTCGCCAACGGAGCCGGTGTCATGCCCGCGGTCATCCTGCCGGTAACGAAGCCGGGCCGGACGAGCAGCACGCGGACGCCGGTGCCGTGCAATGAGTCCGCCAGCCCGCGGCCGAAGGCGTCCAGCCCGGCCTTGGCCGCGCCGTAGACGAAGTTGGCCTTCCGCGGCCTGATCGCGGCGATCGAGGACAGCACGACGATCGTGCCGTGGCCAGCAGAGCGCATCCGGGCCGCCGCGGCCAGCACCGTGGTGACATGGCTGGTGAAGTTGATCTCCACGAGCTGGCCGGCCAGGCGCGGGTCTGCGTCCAGCTCGTCCTGGCCGATAAGCACCCCGGCGGCGGAGATCACCAGGTCGACCGGGCCTGCGTCGAACGCGGCGTCCACAACCGCCTGATGAGCTTCCAGCTCGGTCGCGTCGTAGCTCAGGATGGTGGCGCGGCACGGCAGCTCCTTGGCCGCAGCCGCCAGCCGCGCCTCGTCCCGCCCGGCCAGCAGCACCTCGGCATCGGCGGGCAGGTTCAGGGCGGCCAGGATCGCGAGCCCTATCTCGCTCGTGCCGCCGAGCATCAGCACCCGGGACGGCGTGGCGGAGAGCGCTGCCGCCTGACCGGACGAGGCGGACCTGTCGCGCGGCGGAGTTCTCAGCATGGCCAGAGCTTACGCGGCGGCCCCGGCTGGTTACCGCGTGTCCCCGCCGCAACGGTGGAGACGACCACGTCAGAGGCCGATAGCGAACAGCGCGAGCCAGGTCAATTCACAGCAGATCATCATCGGATCCCTGGTGATCAGGTCCTCGACCGGGCGGCCCTCGGCCAGTCCGGTCAGCCTGTCGAAGCGCATGAGGGCGAGCCCGAGCGGGGCCACGCTGGCGATGTGCCAGCCGCGCATCCAGTCGTCCTGGGCCGACAATGCCCAGGCCAGGTAGGCGATCAGCATCAGCACCGAGACCGTCCGCTGGCCGGCCCGCAGCACCGGCAGCCGGTACCAGCGCATCACCGGGCGATGCGCGGCCGCGTCGGAGCCCAGTACCGACAGCTCGGTGTACCGCTTCCCGATCGCCACCATCAGGGCGCCGAGGCTGCAGACGGTCAGGAACCATGCTGATGGCGGGATGTTGGTCGCCACCGCGCCGCCCAGCGCCCGCAATACGAAGCCGAACGCGACAAAGCAGAGCTCCAGCCAGGGCACGTGCTTCAGGCCGAAGCTGTACAGGAACGACAGCACGACATAGGTGCCGATGACCGCCGCCAGCATCGGCACGCCGATCGCCAGGCTGGCGCCCGCGGCCGCGGCCAGGCCAGCGGCGGCCAGGGCCAGCGCCAGCGACCGGGGCAGCCGGCCCGAGGCCACCGGCCGCAACCGCTTGGTGGGGTGGCTACGATCGCGCTCGGCATCCATCACGTCGTTGACGAGGTAGACCGCCGCCGACGCCGCGGTGAAGGCGGCGGCTGCGACCAGCGCGTAGGCGAAGCCGTCGTCCCGGCCCAGCGTGGCGCCTGCCAGCGGGGCGGCGAAGACCAGCAGGTTCTTCGGCCACTGGCGCGGCCGGGCCGACTGGATCGCGGCGACCAGCAAGCCCGCGAGGCCCGCCCGCTTGGCCACCTCCGGCCGTAGGACGGCCGTCGGCAGCGGCTGGCTCTCGCCGGTCACCTGGGTCCGGGTCGTCATCGGGCGTAGACCGTGGTGAAGTCGCGGCTGGCCGGCGAGTAGTACCTGTTCGGCGGCTGCAACTGATTGGGCAGCAGATTGACGGGCTTGGTCCTGCCGGTGTGCAGGTAGTACTCGAACGACATCCAGTCCGGGTTGATGTCCAGCTGCATGCCAGTGACAGCCCCGGCTCGCTTCAGCATCTCGGCGAGCTCGCGCACATTGAGTTCCGGACCGTAGACGAAGACCACGTGACCGTCCTTGGTGATGCCGATACCCGAGCGCCAGACATAGTAGCCGCCGCCCAGGGTGGCGCCCCAGGTAGTGGTCACATTGGAATCGACCGAGCCCGGCACCTGGCCATGGGACAGGATCAGGTGCAGGTTCTGGCGGACACCGCACACCTGCGGGGTCATCCGGACCGTCTTGTCCCAGACACCGATGTTCAGGCGGCCACCGCAGTAGTAGACGACCGATGCCACACCTGGCGTGAGCGCTCCCCGCGTCACGCCGTTCAGGTAGAAGCCGCCGCCGGACACGTCGATCCTGAACCCGCCGTTGAAGGTAGCCAGCAGGCCGCGGCGCGCGCCGGGCGGGATGTAGCTCAGCGACTTCCAGTTGCCGGGACCCGGGTCCTCCGCGCCTGGGTGCAGGTAAAACTTCACCAGGTCCTGGTCCATCGACACGATGCCCGATACATAGGACGAGTAGACCCTGCTTGCCCGCAGCTCGGTGCCGTATATGGCGGGTTTGCCGTTCACTGTGCTCAGAACCCGCCAGACGCCCTCGTTCGGCAGCGGGTGGCCGGCAAAGGACTTCAGCCGTGGCGGCGGAGCGTAGGAGTCTGCGGCGGCCCCGTGCTTGCCATGCTTGGCGGCAGCCCGCGCGGCCTGCGCGCTAGGGCCGCCGAGCGCGAACGCAGGCTCGCCGCCGGTCTTCGGCGGCGAATAGGTCAGCCACTCGCCGAACGTCACCACCGGGCCGAGGTAGTGCGAGCGCGCCCACTCGGCCAGCCGCTCGGAGACCGTCCCGCCGCCCGGCATCGTCAGGGCATGCCCCACAGACCAGGTGACCGGGATCATGAACGCGATCACGATCGCGGCTGTCAGCCGGGACCAACGGCGCCGGGGCACGTGCGGAAGCCAGTTCCGGCGCCGCTTCGGCCTGCCGCCGCGGCCATTGCGGCCGGGCTGGCCCGGTGGATCGTTCCGGGTGGAAGTCATGGCATGCGCGCCTGGCGTCGACCTCGGCACTCGGCGTCCTCCATCGCGGGTCGTGCGGTTGCGGTATATCCCCAGGGTTCCAGGCGACAGGTCTACCCAGGGAACATGAAGACAGCGTGACGGCGTGACCGTCTTCTGACAGCCAATCACGAACGACGCGTTACTGCCCAGTTTCCGCCAGCCAACACGTCCCGATCTGCGACTTCCGGCCCGCTGATCAGGACTTAAGTCCTCTGTTGCCAGTGCTCGCAGTCGTGTTCACTGGGGCAATGTTCGTCCGCGAGGTGGTCCAGCTGCCCGTCGGCATGGACGCTGCCCGGACCCGGCTTGCCAACCTCATCAGGGGCGGAACGCTGATGGCCGCGGCCCAGCAAGCTTACGCCGACGGCATCACCGGCAGGCTCAGGGTCGGCCCGCTCGGCGCTGCCCCGGCGCTATCCCGGCTTGTCGAAGTGAGCTTCCGGGACCCGGTCAGCCACGGCGACCAGGAGCTGCTGACCTTGCGCTGGCGGGCGGTCGGGCCAGGGGGCGCGCTGTTCCCCGTGCTTGACGCGGATATCACGCTGACCCCGGCTGACGACAAGACGTCGGAGCTCAGGCTCGATGGCGTCTACCGCCCGCCATTCGGCGCCGCGGGCGCGGGCCTCGACCGGGCCATCTTGCACCGGGTCGCTGCCGCCACCATCCGGGCGTTCGTCACCGAGGTCGCGGACGCCATCGCCAGCCCGGCCCCGGCGGCCGGCCGGCGGGACCACGTCCTGCCATCGGGGCGCGAGGTACCCTCGGCCTGCCCGGGCGAGTCGTAGCCCGGCTACCGGTCAGGCCGCCGGATCATGCCAGCTGTCGCCAGCAGGCAGCAGGGCGTCAGCCTGCGCGGGCCCCCAGCTAGCACGCGCATAGGGCTGGACAGGAACGACGTCGCCCAGCACTGGCTGCACGACCCGCCAGGCGGCCTCGACGGTGTCCTGCCGCGCGAACAGGTAACGCTCGCTCGCCAGGGCGGCGCCGATGAGCCGGTCGTAAGGCCGCATTATCTGGTCCGCGGGCTGCCCGGCGTAGTCAAGTTCCCGCAGCTGCGGCGCCAGGTCGGGCCCTGGTTTCTTGCCGACCAGCGTGACGCCGACCTGCTCGTCTGGGTAGATGCGGACCCGCAGCTGGTTCGCTGCCGCCTGTTCGCCGATGCCGAACACGTCGTGTGGCGGCAGGCGGAACCGGAAGACGACCTCGGTGGCGGTTACCGGCAGGCACTTGCCGGCCCGGATCAGGATGGGCACGTCCGCCCAGCGCCAGGACTGAGCGTCCAGCCTGATCGCGGCATAGGTCTCCGTGGTACTGCCCGGAGCCACGCCCGCCACGTCAAGGTAGCCCTGGTACTGCCCCCGTACCGTGGTCTGCGGGGTCAGCGGGCTCAGCGCCCCGATGATCTGCGACTTGACGTCTCGCCAGGTGGCGAGGCCGTTGCCGTCGGGTGCGTCGGCCAGCACGGTGGCCAGCACCTGGAGCATGTGATTCTGGATCACGTCGCGGATGGCGCCGGTCTTGTCGTAGAAGCTGCCGCGATCGGCGACGTCGAACGCCTCGGCCATGGTGATCTGAATGCTGGCAACATGACCGCGGTTCAGCAGCGGCTCGACGATCGAGTTGGCGAAGCGGACAAACAGCAGGTCCTCCACCGGTTCGAGGCCGAGCCAGTGGTCGACCCGGTAGATCGACTCTTCCGGGAAATGCTTGTGCATGATCAGGTTGAGCTGCTGTGCGGTGGTCAGGTCGGTGCCGAATGGCTTCTCCACCATGACCCTCGCGTTCGCGGCCCGGCCGGCCCCGGCAATACCCTCGGCGATCCGGCCGAACAGGGACGGCGGCACCTCCAGGTAATACAGGACGCGCTGCCCGTCGCCAACGGCCTTGGACATCGCCTCGTAGGTGTTGGGGTCATCGAGGTCGCCGTCGACGTAACGCAGCAGGCCCAGCATCCTGACCGCGGCCGGGCTGTTTGGGTCCATATTGTTCAGTTTGAGCGAGGCCACCGCGTAGTCGCGGAACTGGTCCAGCCCCCAGCCGCTCTTTGCCACGCCCACCACCGGGACGTTGAGGACGTTCCGTTGCACCAGGCCAACCAGCGCCGGGAAGGTCTCCAGCTTTGCCAGGTCACCAGTCGCCCCGAATATGACCAGTGCATCAACTTGGTCGTTCGACATGCAATCGCTCCTTCACGCTGGCCTGCCCGCTCCGCACCGACAGCCGGGGGACACCCCGGTGACCTTCCGCTCAAACAATGGCACGTTAGGCTCACGACAGATGATCGTGGTGGTAGCCGGCATGGCCGGCAGCGGGAAAACCACCGTCGGCCAGCTGCTGGCCGGACGGCTAGGCTGGACGTTCGCGGACGGCGATTCCTTCCATCCGGCCGCCAACGTCGCCAAGATGCGCGCCGGGCTGCCGCTGACCGATGCTGACCGCGGGCCCTGGCTGGCCGCGATCTGTTCATGGATGGATGACATCATCAGCAGTGGCCAGTCCGCCGTGCTTGCCTGCTCGGCGCTCAAGCGCCGCTATCGCGACGAACTGCTGTCCGGCCGGGAACAGGCGGAGATGGTGTTCCTGATCATCAGCCGCGACCAGGACGAGGCGCGGCTCGCCAGCAGAACCGGTCATTTCTTCACCGAGCCGCTGCTGGCCAGCCAGTATGCCGACCTGGAGCTGCCCGGTCCGGACGAGCGCGTGCACAAGCTAACGGTCGGCAACCGCCCGCCTGGCCAGGTCGGGGCCGAGATCATCAAGCTGCTCGGCCTCGTCCCGGCCGACAGCGAGGCTGGGGGAGGCACACGGTGACAGGACCGCCGTCGCAAGCCCGTGCCACGGCGGCGGCCCTGCTGCTCATCGCGGTCATGGCGGCGGGCTATTTCCTGCTGCCGATGCCCGCCAAAATCAGCAAGGGCGGCTGGGAGATTGGCTTCTGGAGCGGCGTCGGGATACTCGCCAGCCTGATCTTGCTGGCCATCCGGCGGCTGCTGCGGGCCGGCGAGAGCGCCCGGGTGCGCGGCCTGATCCTGCTGCTCTGCCTTACCGTGCTGTTCTTCTCCTACGCCGACCGGACGCTTGCCGAGCTGCCGGGCCAGTTTGCCGGCCTGCAGACCAAGACCGACTCGCTCTACTTCAACGTGAGCACGGCGGGCACCGTCGGATTCGGCGACGTGCACGCGGCCGGCCAGCTGGCCCGCGCGGCGGTCACCATTCAGATCATCTTCAACCTGGTGTTTCTCGGCACGGCGCTCGGGGTGATCTCCAGCACGGTGCGGGCCAGGGCGAATCAGCGCGCGCAGGCGTCCGGAGACGGCCAGCCCGGCGGCCCGCGGCACCGCGCCTGAGGGGCCAGGGAATGCTGCCCGGTGTGCCCGGGACGAGCGCATGCTGACACAGGCGGCCGTCTTGGCGGTGCTCGCCGCCATCTCGCCGACGGCGTTGCTCGTCGCCGCGGTCTTCCTCGGCTCGGCAAGCCCGCGCCGTACCGCCGTCGCCTACCTGGCCGGCGCCATCGTCATCACCGCGGCGATGGCCGCGATCATTTTCGCCGTGCTCCGCGCCGGGCACCTGTATCAGCCGAGGCAGCACCAGGCCAGGTATGGCCTGCGCCTCGGGCTCGGCGTGCTGTTGCTGGTCGGCGCCGCTTTCCTGTGGCGCCGCGGCAGGCGCCCCCACGCGGACGGGCAGCAGGAGGGTAAGCGGTCCGAAGGCGCGGTCTCCAGGCTGATCGCCAGGCCGGGGGCCAGGACCGCGTTCCTCGCCGGCCTGATCGTTTACTCGCCTTCCATCACCTTCGTCGCAGCCGTCCAGGTCGTGGCCACCTCAGATAGCGATCTGGCCGAGAGCATCGCGGTGCTGGCGTTCGTCATCCTGATCACCATCATGTTCGTCTGGCTGCCGCTGGTGCTCTACCTGCTGGCGCCAGACCGGACCGGCCGTCAGCTCGGCGAGTTCAACGCCTGGCTGCGAAAACGCGGGCGGCTGCTGCTGCTGGGCGCCCTCGCGGCGGCCGGCCTGATCGTGACCGTTAGCGGCATCGTCGGGCTGACCGCCGGGACGTGAGATTGCGCCAAGGGCGTCGCGGTCATCCGCCGCGGGTGATGTGAGCGGCACCCGCCCCGGGGATCATCACCTGGTGTCCGTAATCTCACCGCGTGACAGTCCGGCCGAGTCCCCGGCGACGTCCCCGTTCCCTCCTATCGCCGATTACGCGTTCCTGTCCGACTGCAGTACCACCGCCCTGGTAGCACCCGATGGCGCTGTGGAGTGGATGTGCCTGCCCAGGCCTGACTCGGCCAGCGTGTTCGCCATGCTGCTGGACCGGTCGGCCGGGTTTTTCCGGTTCGGCCCGGTGCACGCCAGGGTGCCCGCACACCGGCGCTATGTACCGGGCTCGATGGTTCTGGAGACCACGTGGAGCGTCGCTACTGGCTGGCTGGTGGTGCGGGACGCGCTGGTGATGGGCCGGTGGGACGGCTCGGAGCGGCTCGCCGACCACGCCCGGCCGCCGGCCGACTACACCGGCAGGGGACGGCTCGTGCGCACCGCCACGTGCATCGCGGGACAGGTTGACGTAATGCTCGACTGCATGCCGTTGTTCGACTACGGGCGGCATTCAGGGTCCTGGAGCTACCAGGGCAGCGGCTACGGTGTCGCGACCTGCGCAGCCCCCGACCAGCCTGAGCTGACCGTGTCCTCGAGCTTGCGGCTCGGCCTTGGCGGCGCGCGCGCCACGGCGCGTACCACCCTGCATGAGGGCGAGACTGCCCATGCGACGCTGTCGTGGCGGCCGAACGGCCTGCTGGAGAGCGCCGCGGCGGCGGCGGCCGAGATCGACACGACCGTCATTGCCTGGCGGGACTGGCTGCGTCACGCCAGCTCCAGGCTCCCTGACCACCCCTGGCGCCCGTACCTGGAGCGCAGCGCACTCACCCTCAAGGGACTCAGCTACGCGCCGTCGGGGGCGATCATGGCGGCAGCCACGACGTCGCTGCCGGAGACCCCGGGGGGCGAGCGCAACTGGGACTACCGGTTCACCTGGGTCAGGGACTCGGCGTTCATTCTGTCGGCGCTGTATCAGCTTGGCTTTGACTGGGAGGCTTTCGGCTATTTCGCGTTCCTGATGGACGCCGTCGGCACCGGGCCGTTGCAGATCATGTACGGCATTAACGGCGAGCGTGAGCTGGACGAGCACCTGCTCGATCACCTTCATGGCTACGACGGTGCCAGGCCAGTACGGATCGGGAACGGCGCCTACGACCAGCGGCAGCACGACGTGTGGGGGATGGCGATGGAGGCCGCCGCGCTGTATTTCGAGAACGCGGCGTCCGAGATCGGTCCCGTTGCCTGGCAGGCGATCTGCGCCCTGGTGGAGAATGCGCTGCGGATCTGGCGCGACCCCGACCGCGGCATCTGGGAGGTGAGGGGCGAGCCACGTCAGTTCACCGCGTCCAAGGTGATGTGCTGGGTGGCCGCGGACCGGGGCAGCACGCTCGCGGCTGGCCGCGGCCAGGATGAGCTGTCGGCCCAGTGGCGCGCGGCCGCGGACGAGATCCACGCTGATATCTGCGCCAACGGCGTCGATGACCGGGGCGTCTTCGTGCAGGCCTACGGGTCCAAGGCGCTGGACGCCTCGACGCTGCTCGTGCCGCTGCTGGGCTTCCTGCCGCCCTCGGACGAGCGGGTCAGGGCCACCGTGCTGGCAATCGCCGATGAGCTAACCGTGGACGGCCTGGTGCTCCGGTATCGCCCGGATCAGACCGGCGACGGGCTGAGCGGTGACGAGGGCACGTTCACCATCTGCTCATTCTGGCTAGTGTCGGCGCTGGCCATAATCGGGGAGACCGAGCGCGCCGCCGCGCTGTGCGGCAAGCTGCTCGGCCTGGCCAGCCCGCTGCAGCTGTACGCGGAGGAGATCGAGGCCCAGAGCGGGCGGCACCTGGGTAACTTCCCGCAGGCGTTCACGCACCTGGCACTGATTCAGGCGGTCCTGCGGGTGATCGCCGCCGAGCAAGCCAGCAAGTCATGAACGAGCCCCGCGCCAGGGGTCCCGGCGCGGGGCTCATGCCCGAACTACTACGCGGTCTGACGTCTACACGGTCTGACGTCGGAGCAGGCCCCAGATTGCGAGCACGCTCAGGGCCAGCAGGATGATCCCCCAGAACGGCGAGTAGACCAGCCACATGAAGGATCCGATGACGGTGAGTACCGCCAGGAAGACGCCAACCGGCTTGGCCCAGGCCATGCCGAGCAGCGCGCATGCACCCACGGCGAACATTACGGCGCCCAGTATGAGGATCGCCCAGCCCCAGCCCTTGACGCTCCAGGCATAGGGGTAGACGGACGTCACGGCGTGGAAGTAGTGGACCCTGACGACGGCGGCCAGGCCCGCGAAGAAGGTCAGCAGCCCGGCGATGATCAAGAACGTGCCGCCGAGCGCGCCGTCACCGGCGCCCGTTTCGTAGCCGGCCGAGGGTGCCGACTCTGGCCGGTACTCTGCCGCGGGGCCGGTGCCGCGCGCGTAGGCCGAGGTCGTGGACTGGCGCTCGTTCATGCCCGTCCCCGTGGTCGTCATGGTGTCCCCGGTCCTCCCCGTCGCGGCAGCGCCCGCTGTCGTTCCGGTGCCGGATGCGCCTTGGCCGGCCTGAGCGCCCTGCGGAAGGTCCGGAGACCGATCCTGTGCACTGCTCATCTCGCCACTCCCCTCTGACCTGGCCGGTCATCGGCCTGGTGCTGCCAGGAATGCGGGGCAGCAACTGCCATGGGCTGACCGGATGTCCGGGTTGCTCTACTCGGGACGCTACGGACGGGCGCCGGGCCCGGCATCACCCTGGGCGGGTGATCCCGGCCGGTGCGCATACCGGTCGTGGCCCGTTCGCATACCAGCACATAACAGGTCGGTCTGATTGGCCGCGTGTGCCTGCGGGTATGGCGGTTACCGGGGTTTGAGCTGCAATTCCACCTGGTCGGGTGAGGGCGGCAGGGTCGGCGTGACGGGGCACGCCGCGATGGCACAAGCAGCACGGCGTGGCACGTACCCGGGCCGGGTCCGGTGGCCACATGGCATATGTCTGGGGGGCAATGAGGACAACGGCAAGCGGGATTGCCGCCGCACGAAAGCATCGCGTATCAGGCACCAGGCACGGTGGCACCGCCGCCCGCGCGGGCCAGGCTGGCGTCACACTGCTCGAGGATAAGCTGCGAATCCCGCGGCCCGGCCTGGCCGTCTTGCGGCGCGACCGGGTGACCGAGCTCATCGATGCGGCGGCGACGCGCCGGGTCGCGCTCGTAACCGGCCCGGCCGGCGCGGGCAAGACGGTGGCCGCGGCGATATGGGCCAGGTCGGGGGCGGCCGGCAGGCGGACGGCATGGCTCACACTGGACCCGGCCGACCGTGAGCCCGGGCAGTTCTGGCGTTACGTCATGGCCGCTCTGGCCAGGGCCGGAGCGATACCAGCCGGAGCGATACCAGCCGGGGCGGCAGCGACCGCGGCCGGGGCCGCCGGGGCTGGGGGCGCCGGGGCTGGGGGCGCCGGGGCTGGGGGCGCCGGGGATCGGGCCGCGCAGGAGGCCGCGGTGGCGGGGGAGGCCGCCGTGGCGGGGGCAATCGCCGGCCCTGGTGCAGCGGGGGATCCGGTGCCCGACATGGCGCTGCGGGTTTCGGCGATAGCCGGCACCCTGGCCGAGCCGGTCGTGCTCATTCTCGATGACCTGCACGTGCTGGCCGGCAGCAAGGCGCTGGCTGGCCTGGACGACCTGATCCGGCACGCCCCGCCCGGCCTGCGGATACTGCTGGTCGGCAGGCATGCCGCCGGCCTGTCGCTGGCGCGGCTGCGGGTGGCAGGCGAACTTGCCGATGTCGGTGCAGCCGACCTCGCGTGCACGGCCGAGGAGACGGCGGCCTACCTGTCCATGCTGAACGCGCCGTTCGGCGTGGCCGAATACGGTGCGGTGGAGCGCCGGACTGAGGGCTGGCTGGCAGGCTTGCGCCTCGCCGTCCTCGGTGCCGCGACCAGCGAGGCAGAGGCGCAGGTGATGATCGCTGACTACATCGAGGATGAGGTGCTTGGCAGGCCAGGGTCGCAGGCCAGGACCTTCCTGCTGCGCACCAGCCTGACCGAGACGCTCCCGGCCGACCTTGCCCATGAGCTGACGGGGAACCCGTCAGCTGAACGGCTGCTCGAGCAGCTGAGCAGGGACAACGGCCTGGTCCAGGCGATCAGTCCAGAGGCCGGGCTGTACCGCTATCACCCGATGCTCAGGGAGGTCCTGGCTGCCGCGCTCAGGCGCGAGCTGCCGGACGAGCTGCCTGCCCTGCAGCGCCGGGTCGCGCGCTGGCATGCCGGCCAGGGCGAAGTGCTGCCCGCGGTGCAGGCTGCGGCCGGCACCGGCGACTGGGACTTCGCCGCCGAGGTGCTGCGCGGGGCGGGGCCTACGGTCATGCTGTCCGCGGACGGGGCGGGCCTGGAGCGGGCGCTCGCCGCATTCCCGCCGGACCGGCTGGCCGGCGATATGGCGCTGGCCGTTGCGATGGCGGCGTCCCGGTTGTGGCAAGGCGACGCCGACGGGGCGCTGCCGCACCTGGAGAGCGCGGAGAACGGGCTTGCAGGGCTGGCTGAGCCAGACCGCAAGACAGCCGCGCTGTGGCTGGCCGCCCTGCGGACGCTGTACCAGGCTGGCGTCGACGATGCCGGGCCGGGCTTGCTGGACCAGATGTGGTCGCTGGCGAGCAGCGTGCACGACGACCCCGGCGGCGGCCCTGGCCACCGCGCCCTGGGGATCCTCTGGCTGGCCATCGGCTTTGCGGCACTGCGCGACCTCGACGGACAGCAGGCCAGGTCCGCGCTGCTGCACGCAGCCTCGCAGCTGTCCGCAGGCGGCGCTCCCTTCCTGCGGGAACGGGCTCGATCCTGGGAGTCAGTTGCTTCGGCGCTCTACGGCGACTTGGCCGGGGCGACCAGGCTTTCGACCAGCGTGCTCGAAGGGCCGGACGGCCGCGATGGCGAGCTGGCGCCGGTGCTCGCCCTGGCCGGAGCGCTGGTGAGCCTCGCCCGCGATGAGCCGGCCGCCGCTGGCGCTCAGCTGGACGAGGCGGACCTTGGGGCTGCCACGGCACGGCCCGCAGGCGAGCCGTCGATCGCGGTGCTCAGCGGGATGCTGCGGGCCAGGCTGGCTATCGCGGACGGCAACCTGGCGGGGGCGCGCGGGCTGGTCAGATGGCTAACCGACGCGGCGGCCGGGCCCGCTGGCACCACCGGCCACTCCGTCGGGCAGGCTATCGCGGTGCTGGACGCCGATATCAGCATCGCCGCCGGGGAGCGGGAGCGAGCCAGGGCGACGCTGGCTGGCCTGGCCGCGGCTCCGGCCGCCGGGGCTCGGTCCGCTGCTACGACGATCTGCCAGGCACGATTCCTGATCGCGGCCGAGGACGACAAGGCAGCGCTGCACTTGATCAATCCGCTGCTGGTCGATCCGGTTGGCACGTGCTCTATCGCCGACCGGACTAGCGCGCTGCTCACCGCCGCCGTGGCGCACCGCCGACTGAGCCAGGCCGGCGACGCGGCCGAGCTACTGGAGGAAGCGCTAGCGCTTGCCGAGCCGGATGACGCGTGCGGGCCGTTCGTCGCCGCCGGGCCGGCTGTTCGGTCGGCCCTGACGGTGCTGATCTCGCCCGCCAGCCGGTGCGCGGCATTCGCCGGCCGCATCCTCGACAGGTTCGACGGCAGGACGGCGCGCCGGGCCGCGCCGCTGTCGAGCACAGCGCTGACAGAAAGCGAGCTGGCGGTGCTCAGGTTCCTGCCATCACACATGACAAATCAAGAGATAGCAGAGTCGCTTTTCCTGTCGATCAACACGATCAAGACGCACCTCAGCTCCGTTTACCGGAAGCTCGGCGTGGTCAACCGCCGCCAGGCGATAGCCCAGGGCCGTCGGCTCGAGCTGCTGTTACGCCGGGTGAACCGCGGTCAGCATGCAGATGGCTCCGCCTGGCCGTGTTGCCGGGCGGAGCCACCCTGTCGCAGCGGCTGTTCCCGCCGTCTGCGGTCACTACTTACTACTGGGCTGCGAGTACCGGCGCAGCCTGCCGCTTGCTGACGGTGCCCTTGGAAACTCGGCGAAGGTTGAACGCCAGCACGCCGAGAACGACGCCGTAGAAGAGCAGCCACGCGGCGACGAGGGTGAACAGGATGACCAGGGTGATGCCCGGCCAGACCACCATGAGGATGCCGGCCGCGATGCTGACCACGCCAAGCACGCCGCGCAGGCCACGACTCGGAACGCTGGCCGAGAAAGCGACGCCGATGTCCGCGATGCCATGCATGATGAAGTACACCCCGGTCACGAACGCGACCAGGAACAGGGTGAGCGCGTGATTGCGGATGCAGTAGATCCCGACGATCACGGCTAGCAAGCCGATGACAAGGTACGCGGCCCGCATGCCGCCGCTTTCAGCCCGGGCGGTGAAACCCTCGTAAAGCCGGACCACCCCGGACGCGACAATGGCTGCGCCGATGAGTACGGCCACCACGTTCAGGGAGGCGCTGGGCCACACCAGCAGCATGACTCCCACCGCGATCATGGCCAGTGCCCCGAACAGTACGGCTGGCCAGGCCTTGCCCGCGGAGGCCGAGATGATGTTGGCGCCCGTGCCGTAGGCGTACGGGGTCCGCTCGGTCTCGGCCTCGGTATCGGCGCCGGTCATCGTGTCAGCGGCCGAGCTGTGACCCGGCTGCTGCGGCACTGTTGCCTGGCTGGGCGCGGTGCGGGCTTCCGTCGCGCCGCCGGCCGGCGTCATCCCGCCTGGCTGGCCCGCGGGCCTCGCCGGGCCCGTCCCTGGTTCGGTCATACTCGCCTCCTGGAGAGTCGACTTCCCGGTTGGCCTGGCGGCCGCTAAAGGCGCGGCCGGGACCCCGCACTCGGGCATCACCCCGAGTGCTCCCACTTCGCCATCGTGCGGCCAGCGAGTTCCCGTGATCATCACCCGTCGCGGGTGAACACCTCCTGGCTGCCCTAGACTTGGCGCGCAGTAGCCGCAAGTGACTAGCCAGGGCCAGCGCGCGCTCCGGAATCCCAACGGACGCTGGCCGCGCGGCATGACACCCTTTCCCAGGAGCGACCGCCAGGTGAAGACCGACGTCGAAGAGCTGAGTCCCACCAGGGTCAAGCTGACCATCGAAGTTCCGTTCGAGGAACTGAAGCCGAACCTCGACCAGGCTTACCGGGAGGTGGCGCGCCAGGTCAGGGTTCCCGGCTTCCGGCCGGGCCGGGTCCCGCCGCGGGTCATCGACCAGCGCATCGGCCGCGGCGCGGTGCTCGAGCAGGCGGTCAACGAGGCCGTGCCGCAGCTCTACAGCAAGGCACTGGCCGAGCACGAGGTCTACCCGCTCGGCCAGCCTGAGCTGGAGATCACCAAGCTGGATGACGGGAAGGAACTCGCCTTCACCGCCGAGGTAGATGTCCGGCCGAACTTCGAGCTGCCCAGCCTGGACACTCTCTCGGTGACCGTGGACAACGCCGAGGTTTCGCCCGATCAGGTCGAGGAGTACCTCGGCGCGCTACGTGAGCGGTTCGCGTCACTGAAGACGGTGGAACGGCCGGTCAAGGACGGCGATTTCGTGTCGATCGACCTGGCCGCCTCGGTCGACGGCGAGGTCGTTGAGGACGCGCAAGCGACCGGCGTCTCCTACGAGGTGGGCACGGAGTCGATGCTGGAAGGCCTGGACGAGGCCCTGCAGGGCATGACAGCCGGCGAGGCTAAGACTTTCACTGCGACGCTGGCGGGCGGCAAGCAGGCGGGCTTGGCTGCCGACGTCCTGGTCACCGTCAACTCCGTCAAGGTCAAGGAACTGCCGGAGCTCGACGACGAGTTCGCCCAGTCCGCCAGTGAGTTCGACACGGTGGGCGAGCTGCGGGCGTCGACCCGCGAGCAGCTGTCGGCTGTGCGCCAGGCCGGTCAGGCCGGTCAGGCCAGGGAGCGGCTGCTGGAGACGCTGATCGACCAGCTGGAGATCCCGCTGCCCGAGCGCATCATCGAGGCCGAGGTCGAGCACCGCAGGCAGAGCCTGGCCGACCAGCTTGAGCGCGCCGGAATGACGTTCCAGCAGTACCTCGAAGGCAGCGACGTCACCGCGGCCAAGCTGGAGGCGGACTTCTCCGCCGACGCCAAGCGCTCGGTCACGGCCGGATTCATCCTGGACAAGCTAGCCACCGAGGAGGAGCTGCAGGTATCGGCTGAGCAGCTCAGCGCGTACGTGACTGAGCAGGCCTACCGGATGGGGGTAGCGCCGGATCGGCTCGCCAAGCAGCTGAGCGACAACGGCCAGCTTGGCGCGGTCGCGGCCGACGTGCTGCGGGCCAACGCGCTCACGCTGCTGGCGCAGCGGGCCACGGTGGTTGATGAGGACGGCCGGCCCGTCTACCTGGCCGCCGAGCAGACCGACGAGGACGCGTCGCCGGACGACAGCGAGGCCGCGGACGATGCCGACGTGGACGCGGACGAGGCCCCCGACGAGGAGAGCTGACAAGCCGCCAGCAAGATCACGTAATCGATCGCGATTGTCCGCGATAGTCGCGGACAATCTCGATCAATGCGGGCGTCGGCACGCACGGACCAGCCCGGCTAGTTACCGGCGGGCCGGCCGGACGTCGTTAGCGAAAATGGCCTGTCAGCGTGCGCCGTAAGCGAACAGCGGGGATCGGCGGCTTAGCCGCTCCGGCCGGCGGGTTATGGTCACAGTCAACGACAGGCGCTGGCTCAGGCAGGCGCACGCCGACCGCGATACGACCACAGCAGGAGGTCATAGTGAGCACGCCTCCCGACGACCAGCAGCAGCTCGCCCGCGTGCTGGCGAGGTCCGGAGAATCCCCGGTGCAGCCGCTGAGCGAGATGCTGTTCCAGCGCCTGCTCCGGCACCGGATCATCTTCCTCGGCCAGCAGGTCGATGACGATCTGGCGAACCGCATCTGCGCCGAGCTGATCCTGCTGGCGGCCGAGGATGACAAGCGGGACATCAGCCTGTTCATCAACTCGCCCGGCGGCTCGGTCTATGCCGGAATGGCTATTTATGACGTCATGCAGTATGTGCCAAATGACGTCGCCACGTACGCGATGGGCATGGCAGCCTCCATGGGCCAGTTCCTGCTCTGCGCCGGAGCGAACGGCAAGCGGTACGCGATGCCGCATGCGGCCATCCTCATGCACCAGCCGCACGGCGGGATCGGCGGCACGGCGACCGACATCAGGATTCAGGCCGAGCAGAGCCTCTACATCAAGCGGCTGATGGCCGAGCGGATCGCGTCGCACACTGGCAAGCCAGTCGAGCAGATCGAGGCCGACTCCGACCGGGACCGCTGGTTCACCGCTGCGGAAGCGGTTGATTACGGGATCGTTGACCACGTGGTGCAGAGCGCGACCGAGATCACCGCGGCAGGCGTGGTGACATGAGCCTCGCGGCCGGGACCGGACTCAGTGAAGAAGACGCACGCAGCGCATATCCAGGAGGGCGGACAGTGAGCGCGCGAAACGGACTCTCCAGTTATGGCGGGGCACGAGGCGTCGAGCAGGCGCGATACGTGCTGCCCTCCTTCGTCGAGCGGACCTCCTACGGCGTCAAGGAGATGAACCCGTACAACAAGCTGTTCGAGGAGCGGATCATCTTCCTGGGCGTGCAGATCGACGACGCTTCGGCCAACGACGTGATGGCGCAGCTGATCACGCTCGAGTCGATCGACCCGACCCGCGACATCCTGATCTACATCAACTCGCCCGGCGGGTCGATGACCTCGATGATGGCCATCTACGACACCATGCAGTACATCCAGCCAGACATTCACACCTACTGCCTCGGCCAGGCGGCCTCGGCGGCGGCGGTGCTGCTGGCGGCCGGGACCAAGGGCAAGCGGTTCGCGCTGCCGAACGCTCGGATCCTGATTCACCAGCCAGCTGTAGAGCAGGGCTACGGACAATCCAGCGACCTTGAGATCCAGGCCAGGGAGATCCTGCGGATGCGCGAGGCGATGGAGCAGATCCTGGCCAGGCACACCGGTCAGGACGAGGACAGGGTGCGCAAGGACATCGAGCGGGACAAGTTCTTCACCGCCCAGGAGGCCCAGGAGTACGGGATGGTCGATGAAGTTCTGACGATGCTAAAGCGCAAGAGCGAGGTAGGGTCGTCCTAAGCAGGTACCTGGCTGGGCTGCAGCGAGCGGCGCGCCGGCGCTATGTGGGCATAGGACGCGCCCGGGGCCGCGAACGCGGTACCGTCAGTTTCTACGAGTTCGATGACTCGCAGGGCAGGTCTGACCGTCGCAACCGGCCGGAGCCACAATGGCTGGTAACGGCACCAAGTCAAACCTGGTCGCCCCGAGCGGCCAGCGGCTAGAGGGAGTAACCGGGTGGCACGCATCGGTGATGGCGGTGACCTGCTGAAGTGCTCGTTCTGCGGAAAGAGCCAGAAGCAGGTCAAAAAGCTCATCGCCGGCCCCGGCGTCTACATCTGCGACGAGTGCATCGACCTGTGCAACGAGATCATCGAGGAAGAGCTCGCCGAACCGGCTGAGCTCAAGTGGGACAGCCTGCCCAAGCCGCGGGAGATCTACGAGTTCCTCGACTCCTACGTCATCGGGCAGGAGAAGGCCAAGAAAGGCTTGTCTGTAGCGGTTTATAACCACTACAAGCGGATCCAGTCCGGCGGCGAGAAGTCCGGCGAGGACGGCGTCGAGCTGGCCAAGTCCAACATCTTGCTGCTAGGCCCCACTGGGTCCGGCAAGACGCTGCTGGCCCAGACGCTGGCCAGGCTGCTGAACGTGCCGTTTGCCATCGCGGACGCGACCGCGCTGACCGAGGCCGGATATGTCGGCGAGGATGTGGAGAACATCCTGCTCAAGCTCATCCAGGCGGCCGACTACGACGTTAAGAAGGCCGAGACCGGCATTATCTACATCGATGAGATCGACAAGATCGCCCGCAAGAGCGAGAACCCGTCGATCACCAGGGATGTGTCCGGCGAGGGAGTGCAGCAAGCGCTGCTCAAGATCCTTGAGGGCACGACCGCGTCGGTGCCGCCGCAAGGCGGTCGCAAGCACCCGCATCAGGAGTTCATCCAGATCGACACCACCAACGTGCTGTTCATCTGCGGCGGGGCGTTCGCGGGCCTGGAGAAGATCGTCGAGCAACGGGTCGGCAAGAGCGGCATGGGCTTCGGCGCAGTGCTCCGCGTCAAGACCGACAAGACCGTGTCCGACCATTTCGCCGACGTGATGCCCGAGGACCTGCTGAAATTCGGCATGATCCCCGAGTTCGTCGGCCGGCTGCCGGTCATCACCAGCGTGCACAACCTCGACCGCGAAGCCCTGATCAGGATCCTCACCGAGCCCCGCAATGCCCTGGTCCGCCAGTACCGGCGCCTCTTCGAGCTGGATGGCGTGGACCTGGAATTCACCGAGGATGCCCTCGAAGCGGTCGCCGACCAGGCGATCTTGCGCGGCACCGGCGCGCGCGGCCTGCGAGCCATCCTGGAAGAGGTCCTGCTCTCGGTCATGTACGAGGTGCCGAGCCGCAAGGACGTCGAGAAAGTCGTGATCAGCGGCGAGGTCGTGCTGGAAAACGTGCTGCCAACCCTGGTGCCGCGTCGCGACGTCGACCGCCGCCCGCCCCGCGAGAAGTCCGCTTAGCTCTCCGCCCCGCGGCCGGACGCCGGCGCGACGTTCGCGTGGCACGGTCCGCACTAGACTCTGCATTCGTGACTGTCACCGATCCAGCTCAGTTGCCTGCTCAGTACAGCCCTGGCGAGGTCGAGGCCCGCCGGTACGAGGAGTGGGTAAAGGCCGGGTACTTCACCGCCGACGCCGATAGCCCGGCGCCCGCGTTCAGCATCGTGATCCCGCCGCCGAACGTGACCGGCTCGCTGCACATTGGCCATGCCCTGGACCACACGCTGATCGATGCGCTGGTCAGGCGGCGCCGGATGCAGGGTTATAACGCCTTGTGGCTGCCGGGCATGGACCATGCGGGGATCGCGACCCAGAACGTGGTGGAGCGCGAGCTGGCGAGCGACGGGCTGTCCCGGCACGACCTGGGCCGTGAGGCGTTCGTGGCGCGGGTCTGGCAGTGGAAGGCGGAGTCGGGTGGCCGGATTCTGGGCCAGATGCGCAGGCTGGGCGACGGAGTGGACTGGAGCCGGGAGCGGTTCACCATGGATGCGGGACTGTCCCGCGCGGTGCAGACCATCTTCAAGCGACTATTCGACGACGGGCTGATCTACCGGGCCGAGCGGATCATCAACTGGTGCCCCCGCTGCCTCACCGCCCTATCCGACATCGAGGTTGAGCACTCCGAGGACGAAGGGGAGCTCGTTTCCATCAAATACGGTGCCGGGGACGATCAGATCGTGGTCGCCACCACCAGGGTGGAGACCATGCTCGGCGACACTGCCGTGGCGGTCCACCCCGATGACCCGCGCTACGCGCACCTGGTCGGCCGCCAGATTGAGCTGCCGCTGACCGGGCGGTCCATTCCGGTGGTCGCCGACCCGCACGTCGATCCCGAGTTCGGCACCGGCGCGGTCAAGGTCACCCCGGCACATGACCCGGACGACTTCGAGATCGGCCGGCGGCACGACCTGCCCAGCCTCGTGATCATGGATGAGCGCGGCGTCATCACCGCGCCGGGCCCGTTCCAGCAACTGGACCGGTTCGAGGCGCGCCCGGCCGTCCTGGCGGCACTGCGCGCACAGGGCCGGATCGTGGCCGAGCGCCGCCCGTACGCCCACGCGGTCGGGCACTGCTCCCGTTGCGGCACGACCGTGGAGCCCCGGCTGTCGTTGCAGTGGTTCGTCAAGGTCGAGCCGCTGGCCAAGGCGGCGGGCGACGCCGTCCGCGACGGCCGGGTGCGGATTCACCCGCCGGAGCTGTCGGCCCGCTACTTCGACTGGGTCGATGACATGCACGACTGGTGCATCAGCCGCCAGCTGTGGTGGGGACACCGGATCCCGGTCTGGTACGGGCCAGACGGCCAGGCCGTCTGTGTCGGGCCGGACGAGGAACCGCCGTCAGGGCCCGGCTGGCAGCAGGACCCCGACGTGCTGGACACCTGGTTCTCCTCGGCGCTGTGGCCGTTCTCCACCCTCGGATGGCCCGATGACACCGCCGACCTGCGCACCTTTTATCCCACCAGCGTGCTGGTCACCGGCTACGACATCCTGTTCTTCTGGGTGGCGAGGATGATGCTCTTCGGCCTCTACGCCATGAGCCCGGCCGGCCGGAAGGCGCGGTGCCGTTCCGGCAGGTCGCATTGCACGGCCTGGTCCGCGACCAGTTCGGCAAGAAGATGTCGAAGTCGCGCGGCAACACCGTGGATCCGCTGGACTGGATTGACAGGTTCGGCGCGGACGCGACCCGGTTTACCCTCGCCCGCGGTGCCTCGCCGGGCGGTGACGTGGCGGTAAGCGAAGAGTGGGTCGCGGGCTCGCGCAACTTCTGCAACAAGCTCTGGAACGCCGCCAGGTTCGCGCAGCTGAACGGTGCGGTCGCGGGCGGGGGCCTGCCGCCTGCCAGCGAGCTCTCGGTTGCCGACCGGTGGATCCTGTCCCGGCTCGCGGCCGTGACCGCCGAAGTGGACGCTCTGTTCGAGCAATTTGAGTTCGCCAAGGTGTGCGATGCGCTCTACCACTTCGCCTGGGACGAGTTCTGCGACTGGTATCTCGAACTGGCCAAGGCCGGGCTCACGGGCGCCGACGCCACTGCCGCGGCCGCGACCCGGCGGGTGCTCGGCGAGGTGCTCGACCGCCTCCTCCGGCTGATTCACCCGCTGCTGCCGTTCGTCACTGAGGAACTGTGGACCGCGCTGACAGGCGGCGAGTCTGTCGTCATCGCCCGCTGGCCGGGCCAGCTCGCCGACGGCAGTCAGGCCGGGCCGCAGTTGTCCGCCGACCCGCGGGCGGAGGCAGAGATCTCCGCGCTGATGCGGCTGGTGACCGAGGTCCGCAGATTCCGGTCCGATCAGGGACTGCGACCTGGCCAGCAGGTGCCCGCAGAGCTGTCCGGCATCGGCTCGACCCCCCTCGCCGGGCACGAAGCCCACGTCAGGGCGCTACTGCGGCTCTCCGACCCGGGCGAGGGCTTCGCACCCACTGCCTCAGTCCAGGCCGAAGGGGTCACCGTCTTGCTGGACACCGCGGCCGGCCTGGACGTGGCGGCCGAGCGCAAGCGGCTGGCCAAGGACCTGGCGACAGCGGGAGCCGACGTCGAGGCGGCCGAGCGAAAGCTCGCCAGCCCGTCGTTCGTCGAACGGGCGCCCGCCGCCATCGTGCAGAAGAACCGGGACCGGCTGGCCAGTGCACAGGACGAGGTTCGCAGGCTCACCGAGCGGCTTGCCTCGCTGCCGGGCGGGCCACGCCCATGACGGACAATTACCCCGCCCGGCTGCGCGACGTCGAGAAGGAGATCTTCGCGCGCCGGCCGGAGCATTCGATCAACCCTTCCCTTGACCGGATCCGCGCGCTGGTGACGCTGCTCGGTGATCCGCAGCGGGCATACCCGGTCATCCACATCACCGGTACTAACGGCAAGACCTCCACGTCCCGGATGACCGAGGCACTGCTGCGGGCGCGCGGGCTGCGGACCGGGCTGTTCACCAGCCCGCACCTGTCGTCCGTCCGCGAGCGGATCTGCGTCGACGGCCAGCCGCTGGATGCCGAGCAGTTCGTGGCCGCCTACGAGGAGATCCGGCGCTATCTGGACGTGGTCGATGCCGCCCACGAGGTCCCGCTGTCGTTCTTTGAGGTCCTGGTCGGCATGGCCTTCTCAGTCTTCGCCGACGCGCCGGTCGATGTCTGTGTGCTCGAGGTGGGCATGGGCGGGACCTGGGACAACACCAACGTCGCCGACGGCGCCGTGGCGGTCGTGACGCCGGTCTCCGTCGATCACGCCCGGTACCTGGGCAGCACGGTCGCGGAGATCGCCGCGGACAAGGCCGGCATCATCAAGCCAGGAGCCGTGGCGGTGCTGGCCCAGCAGCCGCCCGCTGCAGCCGAGGCGCTGCTGCACCGCGTGGCCGAGGTCGGCGCGACCGTCGCCAGGGAAGGGCTTGAGTTCGGCGTGCTCAGCCGTGAGCTCGCCGTGGGCGGTCAGCAGCTGTCGGTGCGCGGCCTGCTTGGCGACTACGAGGACCTGTACTTGCCGCTGTTCGGCGCTTATCAGGCCGGGAACCTGGCCTGCGCGCTGGCTGCCGTGGAGGCATTTGCCCGCACCCCGGGCGACGCGGACGAGCAGCCAGCCGCCCTGGACGGCGCTATCGTCCGCCGGGCCGTCGCTACGATGAGCTCGCCTGGACGACTCGAGATCGTCAGGCGCAGCCCGGTCGTCATCGTGGACGCGGCTCACAATCCGGCCGGCATGGCTGCGTCCGTGGCGGCCCTGACCGAGGCATTCAGCTTCACCGAGCTGATCGCGATCCTTGCCGTCAGCGAGGACAAGGACGTGGCGGGCATCCTGGACGAGCTGGAACCTATCGCCAACCACCTGGTGGTCACCACCAACTCATCACCCCGCTCGATGCCGGCGGCGGCGCTCGGCGAGCTGGCCGTCGCTGCGTTCGGCCCGGACCGGGTCACTGTGGCGGCCAGGCTCGATGATGCGATCGAGACAGGCGTCTCGCTTGCCGATGACGCCGACGCAACGGCCTCGGGCGGACCGGGCAATGCCGGCGTGCTGATCACTGGCTCGGTGATCACAGCGGGGGACGCGCGTGCGCTGCTCACCGCGAGCGCAGGCGGTGCGGCGGACGATGATCGGTGAAACGGCTGAGCACTTGATCAGACTGCGCATAACGGGCCCGCGCCACATCAGGGGCGCGCCCGGATGAGGAGACTGTGCGCGACGGTGCTGATCATGGAGGCGGTCGTCCTCGGCCTGACGATCCCGGTGGCGGTTCAGATCAGCCACGTGTCACTGTCGTCGGCCGGACTGGCCGGCGGCATCGCCGCGGTCGCGGCAGTGGTGCTGGCGGCCACTGCCCGCAGGCTGCTCCGCTTCACCCTCGTGGCCGGCACGATGCTGCAGGCCTACGTCGTCGCACTCGGGGAAATCGTGCCCGTTATGTATTTTCTGGGCGGCATATTCGCCGCACTCTGGGCGACCGGAATCTGGCTCGGCTATCGGGCTGAGCACGCTGCAGGTCACTAGTTGGGAAAGCGCGCACCAACCGGCGTGCCCCGTCGTAACGGGCGCAGGACCGACATGTAGGCTGTGGATTCGCGGGCTACGCAGCGTGCTTTTGGCATTACTGGACGCATGTAGCCGGTGCTGATGGTGGCAATCACGGGGAATGCCGAATCGGCTTACCTGTCGTTGGCACCATCGGTCGCGCTAGCGCGTTGGACGTCCCGGACGGGGTCGTCCGCCGGGCTCGGTGCGAGCCGGTGTCGGCTCGGCAGGCGAGTGTTCTCCTGCCAGGCATGTGCCGTTCAGGTTCGCCGTAGCACGATGGCGCGAACGGCCGCACCAGCCGCGGGCAGTGCGAAAAAATACAGATATACCTGGCAGATCTGGCTGGAAGGTTCTCGTTCTCTATGAGCAACGCGATGGGGTTTCTCGGTCGGGACATGGCCGTCGACCTTGGCACCGCCAACACCCTCGTCTACGTGCGGGGCAAGGGGATTGTGCTCAATGAGCCGTCCGTCGTCGCGCTTAATACCAACACTGGCCAGATCGTCGCGGTCGGCGTCGAAGCCAAACGAATGATCGGCCGGACGCCCGGCAACATTGTCGCGGTCCGTCCGCTGAAGGACGGTGTCATCGCCGACTTCGATGTCACCGAGCGCATGCTCCGCTACTTCATTCAGAAAGTGCACAAGCGCAGCCACCTCGCCAAGCCGCGGATTGTCGTGGCTGTGCCGAGCGGCATCACCGGCGTCGAGCAGAGCGCGGTGAAGGAGGCCGGGCACCAGGCCGGCGCGCGGCGGGTGTACATCATCGAGGAGCCGATGGCGGCGGCGATCGGCGCGGGCCTGCCGGTGAACGAGCCCACCGGCAACATGGTTGTCGACATCGGCGGCGGCACTACCGAGGTTGCGGTGATTTCACTGGGCGGCATCGTCACCTCCCAGTCCATCCGCGTCGGGGGCGACGAACTCGACCAGGCCATCATCAGCTTCGGCAAGAAGGAGTACTCGCTGATGCTCGGCGAGCGCACCGCCGAGGAGATCAAGATCTCGCTCGGCTCGGCCTACCCGTCGAACGACGAGCCGAACGCCGAGATCCGCGGGCGGGACCTGGTCAGCGGGCTGCCGAAGACCATCGTCATTTCTGCGGAGGAGATCCGGCGCGCCATCGAGGAACCGCTGAGCGTGATCATCGACGCCGTCAAGACCACGCTGGACAAGTGCCCGCCCGAGCTCGCCGGTGACGTCATGGATCGCGGGATCGCCCTGACCGGCGGCGGCGCGCTGCTGCGCGGGCTCGACGAACGGCTGCGCGAGGAGACCGGCATGCCGATCCACCTGGCCGACAACCCGCTGGATTCGGTTGCCCTGGGTACCGGCAAGTGCGTCGAGGACTTCGACACCCTGCAGCAGGTCCTCGTACCCGAAGCCAGGCGTTAGCCCGTCCCGGGGCGCGAATGCCCCGGCACCGGACCAGCGCGGGAACACACGAGGTGACGGGCGGCAGACGAGGTGATCGGAGTGCGGGACACGCGGCGGACCCGCCTTGTCCTGATTGTGCTGCTGGTGGCTGCGCTGTCGCTGATCGCGTTCGACTATGCCGACGGCTCGTCATCAGTATTGCGGGCCGTGCGGAAGGCGGGCGGTTCGGTGTTCGGCGGAGCCGAGCACGCGGCTAGCTCGGTGACCGGATTCTTCGGCGGAGCCGGATCGTCCTCGAGCCAAGTGCAGAAACTCCAGCAAGAGGTCGTGCAACTGCGCGCCCAGCTCAGCGGTGCCCAGCTGAGCAAGGCCGAATACGCCCAGCTGCACAAGCTGCTACTTGTCGCTGGCACCGGCCGGTACCGGATCGTCCCAGCGAACGTGATCGCGGCCGGGCAGGGCTATCAGCAGACAGTCACCCTTGATGTCGGCAGCGGGAACGGCGTCCGCGCGAACGAGACGGTGCTGAATGGGCAGGGTCTCGTCGGGCAGGTGACCTCGGTGACCGCGACGACAGCCACGGTGCTGCTTGCCAGTGATTCATCCTCAGTTGTCGGCGTTGCGCTTGCGCCGAGCGGCGAACTCGGCTGGGTGAGCGGACCGGGCAAGACCACCGCCGCCGGACTGCTGCACCTGCAGATGCTCAGCTCAGCGGCCAGGCTCAAGCCCGGCGCTGAGCTCGTTACCTCGGCCTCGGTCAAGGACCGGCCGTTCGTACCAGGCGTCCCCGTCGGGGTGATCACTAAGCTCCTTAACCAGGCCGGCTCGCTGACCGAGGTCGCCGAGGTCCGGCCGTTCGTGGATTTCTCCGCGCTCGGCGTCGTCGGCGTAGTCATCCAGCCGCCTGCGCGCAACCCGCATTTCTCCGTGCTGCCGCCGCTGCCGCGCCCGGCCCCGACGGTGACCATCACCGTGCCTGGCCCGGTCCACGCCGGGCGCAAGCTCGTCGCCGAGCCCCGGCGCGAGGCGCTGACATGCGCAAAGCGTGGCTTGCGGGCTGCCTGCTCGCGGTTGCGGTCGTCGTCCAGCTGACCGCGTTGAACGGGCTCCGGCTGCCCGGCGGCGGCGTACCCGATCTGGTGCTGGTCGCGGTGGCGGCCCTTGCACTGATGCAGGGACCGGTCTACGGCATGGTGGCGGGCTTCACGGCAGGCCTGTGCATCGATGTCGCACCTCCTGCCAGCCAGCTCATTGGCCAGTACGCCCTGGTGTTCTGCCTGGCCGGCTGGGCGGCCGGCCGGGCGAGCCGGGTGGCGGCGCGTTCCGCGGTGAGCTCGGTGCTGCTGCTCAGCCTGGTCGTTGCGGCTGGCGAGGCGCTCGCCGCGGTGGTCGGGCTGGCGCTCGAGCCTGCCCAGGTCACCGTGGCGCAAGTCCGCCAGGTTCTGCCCTCGGCAATCGCCTATGACCTGCTCCTCGGGCCGTTCCTGCTGTCCGCGGTGCTGCTGCTGAGCTCCTGGCTGGACCGCACGCAGGCCGGCCAGCCCGAGGTCGCAGGGGTGCTGGCGCCGCGGGCCCGTAAGCGCGCTGCCCGCATCCACCAGCCGCGGCTCGTGCATGCCGCCGCCCGACCCGGCGATGGCTGGTTGGGTAACGCCACCCGCCGGCAACTCGGGACCGGAGCTTCGGCGCGTCACGTTCCCCGGCTGCATGCGGCCACCGGCGTGGCCGGATCCGCGTCGGGCCTCGCGCACCCGCGAGCCAGGCCAGCCGTCCCGGTGAACCTTCGGCTGGCCAGCCGGCGGCGCGGCGACGGGGCAGTCGGCAACGCCGTCGGGACCGGCCTGGCCGTGCATTCGCGGCAGGCCGGACGTCACCCCGGCCTGCTGGCCGCGTCGAGGCGGGAATTCCGGCCGCACGCCGGGACCCCCGGCGGCTCGGCGGCCGCACAGCCATCGCTGGGGCCGCGGCGGCCAGCCTGCCGGACGTCCATCAGGTTCAGCGGCCACGGGCGTGACGGCACGGTAGGGCGGCTGTTTGGCAGCTCAGTGACGGCCAGCGCCGGAATGCTGACGGGGACGGCCGCTGGCCGCATGCATCCCGCAGGCAGCCGGACGGCATCGGTGCCCAGACTGCGCTTCGCTGCCGACAAGGCGCCGGTAAGCCGTCGGACCGCGTCGGCGCCGCGCTTCCGGCGCAGGTCGGACCGGATCCGGATATCGGCGCTCACCTTCGGGGTGCGGTCCGGTGGCGCGCTCGACGAGCACGCGTTCCGGTCCATCCGGCGCGGGAAGGCGGCCACGCCGAGGCTTCGGCTCGGCGGCAGGCGCGCAGGGATGCTGGGCGGG
Organism: uncultured Actinomycetota bacterium; assembly: GCA_963834665.1. Lineage (GTDB taxonomy): Bacteria > Actinomycetota > Actinomycetes > Streptosporangiales > Streptosporangiaceae > JAJYUU01. The sequence goes on along the minus strand of CAWICK010000010.1, from coordinate 811,178 downwards.
TCGGGCCGGGGGCCGGCGCTGGCGCCCCGGCCGTCGCGGTTCGGCCTGCTGCGTCGTCGTCACCCGGGCCGGCTAGCGAGAACGCCGAGGTTCGGGTACCGGCGGCGGTCGCTGCTGTCACGGCTGAGCCGAAGCCGAGTTGGCGGACACTGGGTGGCGACCCGCCGGGCAGGCAGCAGGTCCGGGGCGTCGCTGCTCGGCAGGGGGACAGGGGGAGTGCGTTGATCCCGGCATCCAGGAGCCGGCTCGTCGCCGTCTCGGTGATCACGGCCGGGCTGCTGGCGGTACTGGGCATGCGCCTGTGGTACCTGCAAGTCCAGACACACCGCACATACGTCGCGCTGGCCAGTCAGGACCGGGTCAGGTACATCATCGAGCCGCCGGTGCGGGGCCAGATCCTGGATGACACGGGCCAGGTCATGGTGAACAACGCCGCCGCACTCACCGTCTCGGTGGACATGGCGCAGGTCGGGCAGCAGGCCGACGGCGGCAAGGCCGAGCTTGCCCGGCTGGCGCGGCTGCTCGGGGTGAGCGACAAGACCATGCAGGAACGGGTCCGGCTGTGCACCGCAGGAATCAGTCAGCCGTGCTGGCAAGGCTCCCCGTATCAGCCGATTCCGGTCGCTGCGCATGTCTCGCAGAAGATCGCGCTGCAGGTCCTGGAAGACAAGAAGATGCTTCCCGGCGTGACCGCCGGCGTCCAGCCGACCGTGCATTACGCACAGCCGATCAGCACCGACACCGCCCAGGTGCTCGGCTACCTGCAGCCGATCACGGCGCAGGAGCTGCAGAAGCTGAAGATCCCGGTCACCGGCTTCTCCGCCGTCGACCTTGTCGGCCAGTCAGGCCTTGAGCTCCAGTACGACAACCAGCTTCGCGGCAAGGCGGGCGTCAACGAAGTCGCTGTCAACGCGAGTGGTCAGGTCACCGGCACCATCAAGCAAACCAAGCCGCAGGCCGGCGATGACCTGGTGACAAGCATCAACGCGAACGTGCAGATCGCCACCGAGAACGCGCTCCGGGCGGCGATCCTGAGGGCGCAGGCTGAGGGCAACGCGGCCGCCACGTCGGGCGCGGCCGTGGTCATGACCACCACCGGCCGGATCGTCGCGATGGCGAGCTATCCGACCTACGACCCGAGCGTCTGGACCGGCGGGATCTCGGAGCGGGAATTCAAGCGCCTGTTCGGCACCAGGAGCGGCGAGCCGATCCTGGAACGGGCCACCCAGGGCGAGTACCCGCCCGGCTCGACCTGGAAAGTCACCACGCTGACTGCCGGGATCAACGCGGGCGACCCGCTGTATGGCAGCTACAACTGCCCGGGCTCGGTCGACGTCGGCGGTCACGTGTTCAACAACGACTTCGGCAACGGCGGCACGATGTCGCTGCACACCGCGCTTGTGCTGTCGTGCGACACGATTTTCTACAACATGGGTTACGACATCTGGCTACACGACAACCGCCAGTACAACACGGTCACCAGCCCGAAGGCGCCGATCCAGAAAGAGCAGAAGACCGAGATGCAGTGGGGCTTCGGCAAGCCGACCGGGATCGACCTGCCGGCCGAGAACATCGGCTCGATCCCCACCAGGGAGTGGCTCTATTACTTCTGGAAAGACAACGCGCACACCGGCCAGAACTGGTGCAAATACGGCAGGGTCAACGGCAATTACATCCAGCAGATCGAATGGGACGACTGCCACTACGGCAACGTCTGGGAGCCTGGCCAGGCGATCATCGCTTCCATCGGGCAGGGCTACGTCTCGGTTACGCCGCTGCAGCTGGCCAGCGCCTATGCCGCGCTGGCTAACGGCGGCACGCTGTACAGCCCGCGGATCGGCGAGGAGCTGCTGAGCCCCACCGGCAAGCTGATCAAGAAGATCAAGCCGCCGGTCATCGGTCACCTCCCCGCGTCCAAGACAACCCTCGCCTACATCCGAAGCGCACTGCAGGGCGTGGTCACCCAGGGCACCGCGGCCGGCACATTCGGCGGCTTCCCGCTCGGCAAGGTCTGCGTAGCTGGCAAGACCGGAACGGCGCAGGTGTTCGGCAAGAACTCGACGTCGAACTTCGCGTCGTTCGCACCCTGCGACAACCCCAAGTACGTAGTGGTCATGATGATCCCCGACGCCGGGTACGGCGCCGACGCATCCGGGCCGGCGGTCCGGCAGATCTGGGATGCGATCTACGGGCTCGAGGGGCATCCTGCCGCGCTGCCTGGCGGCAAGCTGCCGTCCCCGCCGCATATCAACAGCGCTGGCCAGATCGTGCCGTCTTCATCCGGTCGGCCCACCCGGTCGGCGTCGAAGGCGGCGGCGCGGCCGAGCCAGCGGGCCAGGGGGTAGCGCGGTGAGTTCCTGGCGTAGCGCGGGCGGCATGACCGGACGGGGGAGCCGGCCGGCTCCGGCCGAATACCGGAGCCTGGCGCCGGTCCGGCTAGACGGCCGCCGTGCGGGCCGGGCCGGCTTCCGTCCCGGCATGAGCGCCGGCCGCGGGCCCGGCCGCAAACTGGCCGGGCTGCTGCGGCGGATATTCGGCCCTGGCTCGCCGCTGCGGCACCTGGACTGGATCCTGCTGATCGCGGTCCTGGCGCTGAGCCTGGCCGGCACCATGCTGGTCTGGTCCGCCACCTCGCCAACGCCAACGACATCGGATCCGTACCTGCTGAAGCAGCTGCTGAACATCGCGATCGGGCTGGCCCTGATGGCAGGCGTGTCCATGCTGGATTACCGGCAGCTCAAACTACTATCGCCGGTGGTCCTGGTGGCGTCCTGCCTCGGCCTGCTGGCCGTGCTGACGCCGCTGGGCAGCATCGTGAACGGCGCGAAGTCGTGGATAACGCTACCCGGCGGTTTCCAGATCGAGCCGTCCGAGTACGCCAAGCTCTCCATCATCCTGGTCGCGGCGATGATCCTGAGCGAGCTGCGGCCCGGTCAGACCCGGCCCCGGCCACGCCAGGTCGGCCTGACGATCGCGTTGGCGGCGGTTCCGCTGGTGCTCGTCGTGGCGGAGCCGGACCTCGGCGTGTCGATGCTAATGGTGGCGATGTTTGTCGGCCTGATTGCGCTGTCGGGCGTCAAGCTTCGCTGGCTGCTGCTGCTGGTCGCGGGCGGCGCGCTCGGCGTCCTCGCCGTGGTCAAGTTGCACCTGCTCAAGGCCTACCAGGTCAGCAGGCTGACGTCGTTCCTGCATCCCGGCCAGGACCCGCTTGGCACGGGCTATAGCGCCTACCAGTCCAAGATCGCAATCGGCTCTGGCGGCATGTGGGGCCAGGGGCTGTTTCACGGCCAGCTGGTGGCCGGCAACTTCGTGCCGGAGCAGCACACCGATTTCATCTTCTCGGTGGTCGGCGAGGAGCTCGGCTTCGTCGGCGCCATGGTGATCATCGGCCTGCTCGCAATTGTGCTGGTAAGGGCCATAAGGATTGCCGCCCGCGCGGACGACCAGTTCGGCATGCTGGTGGCCGGCGGGATCGCGATCTGGTTCGGCGTGCAGTCGTTCATCAATATCGGCATGACCATTGGCATCATGCCGGTGACGGGGCTGCCGCTGCCGTTCGTGTCCTACGGCGGATCGGCTCTGTTCGCCGACATGATCGCCGTCGGCGCGCTTCAAGTCGTTTACCGCCGCCGCACGGTCTTCGCCTAGCCGACCGAGCCCGGCCGCCGGCCTCTGCCGGTCTGCGCGCGCCCCCGCCGGCCGTCTGTCGGCCTGCGCACGCCCCCGCCGGCCGTCTGACGGCCTACGCACGCCCCCGCTGGCCCCCCTGCTCGTGGCGCCCGTTGCTCTTCATCGATTCGGGTTCCACAATTGCAAACATAACGGACCTTGGAACGACCCGAGTCGATGAAGAGATGGTGGACCACGACGCGGCGCCCGATTTGTCCGGGCAGGTCGAACGATCGTCAGACGTTCCGCAGCGAGATCGTGTCCAATTCGGCAATATTGTCCGCTTCCACAGCTCGCAGCCCTTTGCCGATGCGCTCGCGCGCCTGGCGCAGGAGCGTTAGCGAGTGCGCAGCCGTGCTATTTTCTGAGGCTCGCTCTGGATCGGCGCCGTGTTCCTCGATGAGGTGCGCCTGAATGGCCGCAGCGACCTCATCGACCGCTTTGAGCGCATGGTAGATGGCAAGTTCCCGGGCGGTGTCGTCAACCATGCGGACAGTATCCCGGTAATCGTTCGCGCGCGCCTAGCGAGCCCCGGCTGCAGCCAGATCCCTGTCCTGGGCCAGCCGCAGCGCCACGTCGATGATCATGTCCTCCTGGCCGCCGACGTAGCCGAGTTCGCCGACTCGCTGCAGGATCTCGTGCGCGGGTACGCCGTAGCGCTCGGCGGCCCGCTCCGCGTGCAGCAGGAAGCTGCTGTAGACACCGGCCCAGCCCTGCACGATTGCCGATCTGTCCATCTTCGGCCAGCGCGGCAGGAACGGCCTCACTACCTCCTCCGCAGCCGCGAGAACGCCGCCTACATCGACGCCGGTCTGCACGCCCAGGTGATCGAAGGTCGCGGCGAGCACCTCGGTGGGGGAGTTGCCGGCCCCGGCGCCCAGCGCGCAGAGCGCGCCGTCGATTTGCCGCGCGCCGTGCTGGTAGGCCAGCACCGAGTTGGCAACGCCCAGCGACAGGTTCTGATGACCGTGGAAACCGACCTCGGCCTCGTTCCCTATCTCGGCGACCATGGCGTGCACGCGCTCCTGCGCGTCGCCGAGCACGAGTGCGCCAGCCGAGTCCACGCAGTAGACGCAGTGCGCTCCGGCGTCCACCATGATCCTGGCCTGTCTTGCCAGCTCGGCGGGCGTCGTCTTGTGCGCCATCATCAGGAAGCCGACGGTCTCCATGCCGAGATCGCGGGCCAGCCCGAAGTGCTGGATGGAGACGTCAGCTTCGGTGCAGTGCGTCGCGATCCTGGCCACGGCCGCGCCCGCCGCCCGCGCCCCGCGCAGGTCGTCCTTGGTGCCGATGCCCGGCACCAGCAGGACCGCGATGGCGGCCTGGGTCGCCTCCTGCACGCCGGCCTTGATCAGCGTCAGCTCATCCTCGCGGGAGAACCCGTAGTTGAACGACGAACCGCCGAGCCCGTCGCCGTGGGTGACCTCGATGACCGCCACGCCCGCCGCGTCCAGCGCGTGCACGGTGGCGCGCACCTGTTCCTCGGTGAACTGGTGCGCCATGGCGTGGCTGCCATCGCGCAGCGTCGTGTCTGTGATGCGCAGCTGCCTGTCTGCGCCGATGAGGGCAGTCATGCCGTCACCGCCGCGGCTGCTGTCCCGGCGGCCCGGCGCTGTGCGATGACCTCGCCGACCTGCGCAGCGGCGGCGGTCATGATGTCCAGGTTCCCGGCATACTCGGGCAGGTAATCGCCGCCGCCGCGGACCTCGAGGAAGACCGCGACGCGGGCATTGCCATGCCATGCCTCGCGGGCCTCGTCGTACTGCGGCTCGGCCCGCAGCATGTAGCCGGGGACGTAGCGCTGCACCTCCGCGACCCGCGCCAGGATCGACTCGGTGATCGCGGCCCGGTCTGCGTCGGCCGGGATCGCGCAGTAGACCGTATCTCGCATGATCATGGGCGGCTCGACCGGGTTGAGGATGATGATGGCCTTGCCCTTCTGCGCCCCGCCGACCGATTGCACTGCCCTGGACGTGGTGTGGGTGAACTCGTCGATGTTCGCCCTCGTGCCGGGGCCCGCGGACTTGGACGCCACCGAGGCGACGATCTCGGCGTAGGCGACCGGCACCACGCTGGAGACCGCATGCACGATGGGAACGGTGGCCTGCGCGCCGCAACTGATCATGTTGATGTTCGGCGCATCGAGGTGATCATGGAGGTTCACCGGCGGGCAGACCAGCGGGCCGAGCGCCGCCGGAGTCAGGTCGATAGCGGTGATGCCTGCCTCGGCGTACCGCGGCGCATTGGCCGCGTGCGCCTTGGCGGAGGTGGCCTCGAACACCAGGTCCGGCAGCGGGTCCTGCCGGATCAGCCAGTCAACTCCGGCCGCCGACGCGGCCAGGCCCAGCTGCCTGGCCCGGGCCAGGCCGTCGGACTCGACGACGCCGACCACGTAACAGACGTCGATCTGCTCGCTGCGCTGCAGCTTCGCGAGCAGGTCGGTGCCGATATTGCCGGGCCCGACAATGGCTGCCAGTGTTCGCGTGGCGCTCATCCGCGTCGACCGATCATGTGTGGCGACTCCGTTCCCTTGCTGACAAGTAGCAGCCTGCTGGGGTCACATGCGTAGCTTGTCCTATCGAAGGCACGTCGGGAAGCCCGCGTCGGTTGCGCGGGTTATTGTCGAGGCGCCGGGCTGCCTCCCGCAGGCTCGGCTGGTCGCCAGAGTCGCGAGCCCTCAACGGAGGCTGAGCAGATGCCGCTAACCGACGTGTCTGGCAAGGCCGCGGCGCTCTACGAGGCCAGGCGCAGCCGGCAAGCGATCGAGCCGTTCACCGACGCCGATCCCGATCTGGGCATGGCCGACGGCTACGCGATCGCGCAAGAGCTCACCAGCATGCTGGTCGGCGACGGCGACGAGGTCGTCGGATACAAGGTGGGCCTCACTTCCAAGCCCATGCAGAAGATGATCGGCGTCGACTCGCCGGACCACGGGCCGGTCCTGGGCTCCACCGTCTACGCGGACGGCGACGCGGTCTCGCTGGCCAACTTCATCCAGCCGAAGATCGAAGCCGAAATCGCTTTCGTGCTCGGTACCGGGTTGCGCGGACCCGGCGTGACCGTCCTGAAAGCCCGGGCCGCCATCGCGGGCATGGTGGCTGCCGTCGAGATCGTGGACTCGCGGTTCGCTGACTGGCGGATCAGGCTGGCCGACACTGTCGCCGACCTGGCATCCAACGGCGCGGTCGCGGTCTCCAGCCGCGTCGTTTCGCTGGACGGTCTAGACCCGAGGCTCATCGGGATGGTCCTGACCAGGTCCGGCGAGCTGGTGGACACCGGCGCGGGCGCGGCGGCGCTCGGCGACCCGGTCGGCGTGGTGGCCTGGCTCGCCAACACCCTTGGCGAGATGGGCGCGGGGCTGGAGCCCGGCCAGCTGATCATGACCGGGGCTCTGCACGCGGCCGTGCCGATGACGGCAGGCGACGTGTTCCGGGCCGAGTTTGACCGGCTCGGGCCGGTAACCGTCCGCGTCGTCAGATAAGGGAACGGAGCCTGTCAATGCCCGTCGATACCGCCGAGATCGCGGCCAGGCTGGCTAAGGCCAGGGCCTGCCGCACGCCTATCGAGCCGTTCTCGGCCGAATGGGCTGACTTCGACCTGGCGGCCGCCTACCGAGTGCAGCGCCGGCTCCGCGTCGAGGCCGGGCCGCTGGCCGGCTGGAAGCTCGGCGTCACGTCCAGGGCGAAGCAGGCGCAGGTGGGCGTGCGGGAGCCGGTTCGCGGCTTTCTCGCCGCCGCGACCGCACTTGACCTTGCCGAGCCCCTGCGGGTGAGCGAGCACATTCAGCCGCGGGCCGAGCCCGAGATCGTCTTCATCATGGGCGCTGCCCTGGCCGGGCCGACGGTCAGCTCCGCCGACGTGCTGGCTGCCACGGCGGCGGTCGCGGTCGGGATCGAGATCCTCGACTCCCGGTACCGGGATTACCGCTTCACGATGGCAGACGTCGTGGCGGATAACACCTCTGCTGCCCGGTTCGTCATCGGCCCGCCGGTGCCGGCCCCAGGCTCGGACCTGCGGCTGACCGGCGTGGTGCTCGAGCACAATGGCGAGGTCATCGCGACGGCGGCCGGAGCCGCAGCGCTCGGCCACCCGGCCTCCGCAGTGGCCTGGCTTGTCCGGTCGCTCGCGGCGGAGAACCTTGGCCTGCGGGCGGGCGACGTGGTGCTGTCCGGTGGCCTGACCGCGGCGGTTCCTGTCAGCGCCGGTGATGTTGTCACGGCAACGGCCGACCGCCTTGGCAGCGTCGAGATCGCCTGCCGATGAGTGGCTAGTGGCGATGAGTGCGATAGTGGCGATGACTGGGTATCAGCGGTGACTGGCTGCCCCCGATGACCGACGAGGCGCGCACGAGGCTGGTACCGCTGGCGAGGCCGCGCGGCCGGACTGCGTGGACGTTCCGGCATGCTGGCCGCAGGTACTCCGTGTTCGCGGTGGGCGGCCAGCTCACGGTCACCGATGCGGCCTGCCCGCATAACGGCGGGCCGCTGGCCGACGGGATCGTCCGCAACGGCGCGATTACCTGCCCCTGGCACTGGTACAGCTTCGACCTGGAGACGGGGCGCTGCCGGACCGGCGCCGCATATGCGCTGCGGCTCTACCCGGTGGTCTGGCGCGGCGGGCGGGCCTTCGCCGAGCTGCCGGCCGCGGTGCGGCCGCGAAGCTGGTCGCAGCTCCTGCGCCCGCACGCCCGGGCGGGCAGGGACGCGAACCCGCCGGAGTAGCCATCCTGAACTGGGTGCTCGCTGGCGTTAGCCCGCGAGGGTCCGGTCCGACGGGGCGGCCTCGTCTCCCGCTGCGGGCTCGGCCTGGCCCGCTGCTGCCTGCGCCGCCACGACAGCATCAGGCGCTGGGCTCGCCTCCGCCGGCGCCGTGCTTGCCGCGCGATCGCGCCAGGGCTGCTGCCACGCCAGCCAGCCGCCCAGGCTCGCTGCCAGCACGGCGGCCAGCGTCCAGCCCAGCGTGGTGGTGCCGAGGCCGACGTATTTCAGCCCGGAGGCCAAGATCACGAAGGTGATCACTGGCCGGAGGATCTTGTCCGGTGCGCGTGAGGACAGCAGCGACCCGATCAGCACCGCCGGGACGCTGCCGATGATGATCGAGATCGTGACGCCGAACTTCACGTGGCCGACGATGACCAGCGCACCGACGGCGGCCGCCAGGGTCAGCGGCACGGCCTGGGTCAGGTCTGTGCCGACCAGCCGGTTGGCACCGATCATCGGGTACAGGAAGAGCAGCAGCACGATCATCAGCGACCCGGACCCGACCGAGGTCAAACCGACGATGACGCCGCCGATCATGCCGATCACCACCGTCGGCAGGGGCTTGGCGACCAGATCATGGACCGCGGCGGTCCGGTCTTTCCCGCCGCGCACATCCATGACGTACCTGATGACCATCGCGGCCGCGCCGGTGAGCAGCGCCGCTCCGAGCGCCTGCTCGACGTGCACCGGGGCGGTCGACGAGCCGCCGAGCAGGCGCAGCAGATAGGCGCCGACGAAGGCCATCGGCACCGAGCCGAGTGCCAGCCAGCCGACTAGCCGGTAGTTCACCGTGCCCTTGCGCATATGCACGGCGGCGCCAACCGGCCGCATGAAGACCGCGGCGACTAGGTCGCTCGAGATGGCGCTGGGTGCCTTGACGCCGAACAGCAGGATCAGCATCGGCGTCATCAGCGCGCCGCCGCCTGCCCCGGTCATGCCCACCAGCAAGCCGACAACCGCACTGCCCAGGACGATGAGGGGGTCGATGTGCACCTGCGTACCTCCTGGAGACTGCCTGCGTGAACTGAACCTTTTACGGTAAAAATTATGGATCTCTTGATTTGTGCTCAGCGCAGGCCGGCCGCGATGCCGGGCCGGTGAGCTACAAACAATACCTGCCGGATTGATTGGCAATGCAAGGTCCGGGACGGCTAGCGCGAAGGACGTCGCGAGCGTCGGTACTCTGTAACGGTGCCTGTGCAGTCGGTGTACCCCCTGCTCGAGCCGCTCCTTCCGCTGGTGCGTAAGCCAATCCAGTACGTCGGCGGCGAGCTGAACTCTGTCGTCAAGGACTGGGACTCTGCCGACGTCCGTTGGGCGCTCATGTACCCGGATGCCTACGAGGTAGGCCTGCCGAATCAGGGCCTGCAGATCCTGTACGAGGTGCTGAACGAGCGCGACGGCGTGCTCGCCGAGCGCACCTACAGCGTCTGGCAGGATCTTGAGGCGCTGATGCGCGACCACCAGGTGCCTCAGTTCACGGTGGACGGCCACCGGCCAGTTCGTGCGTTTGACCTGCTCGGGGTTAGTTTCGCAACTGAACTCGGGTATACCAACCTGCTGACCGCGCTGGATCTGGCCGGGATACCGCTGTCGGCGGCCGCAGCGCGGGGACGACGACCCGGTCGTGCTGGCCGGCGGTCATGCCGCGTTCAACCCCGAGCCCATCGCCGAGTTCATCGACGGCGCCGTGCTCGGCGACGGCGAGCAGGCCGTGCTGGCCATTACCGAGCTGGTCAGGTCCTGGAAGGCGGCTGGCCGGCCGGGCGGCCGGGACGGCCTGCTGGTCCAGCTTGCGGTTTCCGGCGGGGTGTACGTGCCGCGCTTCTACGACGTCAGCTATCGCCAGGATGGCGCGATCAGCACGGTGACGCCGAACCGGCCGTCGGTGCCGCAGTCGGTGTCCAAGCACACGGTCATGGACCTGGATTCATGGCCGTACCCGGCCAGGCCGCTGGTACCGATGGCCGAGACCGTGCACGAGCGGTCCAGCGTGGAGATCTTCCGCGGCTGCACCAGGGGCTGCCGGTTCTGCCAGGCCGGGATGATTACCCGGCCGGTCCGGGAGCGCTCGATCACCACGATCGGCGTCGATGGTCGAGGCGGGCCTGCAGGCTAGCGGCTTCAACGAGGTCGGGCTGCTGTCGTTGTCCAGTGCCGACCACAGCGAGATCAATGAGATCGCGGTCGACCTGGCCGACCGCTATGACGGCACCAACACCGGCCTGTCGCTGCCGTCGACGCGAGTGGACGCATTCAACGTGACGCTCGCCGACGAGCTGAGCCGCAACGGACGGCGCTCCGGTCTGACGTTCGCGCCCGAAGGGGGCTCCGACCGGATCCGCAGGGTGATCAACAAGATGGTCACCGAGGATGACCTGATCAAGACGGTAACGACGGCCTATGCCAGCGGCTGGCGGCAGGTCAAGCTTTACTTCATGTGCGGCCTGCCAACCGAGACCGACGAGGACGTGCTGGCCATCGCCTCGCTCGCGCAGCGGGTGATCCAGGCCGGGCGGTCGGCCACCGGACGGAACGACATCCGCTGCACGGTGTCCATCGGAGGGTTCGTGCCCAAGCCGCACACCCCCTTCCAGTGGGCAGCGCAGTGCGATCACGAAACCGTGGACGCCCGGCTTAAGGCGCTGGGCGCCGCAATGCGGTCCGACCGGCGGTACGGCAAAGCCATCGGGTTCCGGTATCACGACGGCAAGCCGTCGATCGTGGAGGGACTGCTGTCCCGCGGGGACCGCCGGGTGGCCAAGGTCATCATGGCTGCCTGGCAGGACGGCGCCCGGTTCGACGGGTGGAGCGAGACGTTCTCGTTCGAGCGCTGGGAGAAGTGCGCCGAGGCGGCGCTGGCCGCTGACGGCGTCGATCTGGCCTGGTACACCACTAGGGAACGCGATTACGACGAGATCCTGCCGTGGGACCATCTGGACGCCGGCCTGGAGCGGGACTGGCTCTGGCAGGACTGGCTGGCAGCGGTTGATCCGGCCGGCGCCGCCGAGGTGGACGACTGCCGCTGGACACCCTGTTTCGAGTGCGGCGTCTGCCCGGCCATGGGCACCGAGATCGAGGCAGGCCCTACCGGGAAGCGATTGCTGCCGCTCAGCGTTGTCACAGATGGTGATTTTGGTCATGGTACGAGCGAGCCCGGACTCGGGACCGGCGGCGCTGCGGTGAAGCACGGCGGCGAGCGCTGACTATGGCCCGTCAACAGCCGCGCCCATCGGGACCAGCCGCCGCCGCCAGCCGTTCAGCGGCTGGCGATCAGGTACGCCAAGCGCGGCCGGATGCGATTCGCGAGCCACCGCGACATCGCTCGCGCGGTCGAGCGGGGACTCCGGCGGGCACACCTGCCGGTCGCCCACTCGGCGGGCTTCTCCCCGCATCCCAAGATCTCCTACTCTGGTGGCGCTCCAACCGGTGCCGCCAGCGAGGCCGAGTACATGGAGATCTCCCTCACCGCGTGCGTCGAGCCGGACGCATTCAGGGCCAGGCTTGACGCCGCATTGCCTGAGGGGATTGACGTGATCGAGGTCTCTGATCTTGCCGTGGCGCCCGCCCCGCGGCTGGAGGCCTCGCTGTGGCAAGTCGTGCTGCCAGGAGTCGCCGCTGACGAAGCGGCGTCGGCAGTCCAGGCGTTTCTTGCCGCCGCGCACGCGGAGGTGGAGCGCCTTACCAGCAACGGAGTTCGCCGGCTCGACACCCGGGCCGGAGTGGTATCGCTGGAGCTAGACCGGCGTGCCATGGCAGATGAGCAATCCGGATGTGCGATACTTCGAATGGTTGTTCGGCACCTGACACCTGCCGTCCGACCCGAAGACATCCTGGTTGCGTTCCGCCACATGTCGGCCCTGGAGCCAGCGTCGCCCGCTGTGGTGACGCGCCTGGCTCAGGGGCCGCTGGGCATTGATACTGCCGCCGTGGAGGCCAGCGCGCCTGGTCCTGACGTTCTGGCCCACTCGGCCAGCTATTCGGGATCGCCAGCGCAGGCCGGCCCTGCTAGGGCTCGCAATCCCGGCGGGGGCGCCCCGGCCAGACGGACGGGACGCTGCACAGGGACAAGTATTGGCAACGTGCCTGGATGCGGGGGGCGCCATCAAGGCGCATGCCGCGCCAGTGAGCGCGTACGAACAGCTTCCGCGCGGCGCGGAGCGGCCCGACGAGGTCGGCTGCGCCCGGGAGCCCGACGGGAGAGATCGCCCGAATGCTCGAGATCGAGCGACAGAACAGAGAGTCAGCAGCTGATGGCCAGGCCGGCGAAGGGTCGGATGTTGGGTCGTCAGCATCAGCAAACACGACAGGTCCGGCGGCGGACAGCGGAAGCCAGGCCAGCGGAAGCCAGGCAACGGCAGCCAGGGCAAGGGCCTGCTCCGGCGTGCGCGCCGGGCGGTAACCCGGCCGGCCGGCCCGCCAGCCGCGGTGCCGTCGGCCGCAGAACCGTCGGCCGCAGAACCGCCGGCCGCAGAGCCGCCGGCCCGAGAGCGGGCGGTGGCTCCGGCGACTGCGCGCGCTCCGGCCGAGCCGGATGCTGCCAGTAAGCCGCATGCCGCCCGTAAGGCGCGCGGCACCGCTGGGCCGCGTGGCGCCGCTGTGCCGCATGCCGGCGGTGAGCCGGATGCCGGCGGTGAGCCGGATGCCGGCGGTGAGCGGCATGCCGTAGACGGCCGCGATGGTGAGCCGTCGGCTTCGGCGGTCGCCGCGCAGGATGCCGGGACAGCCAGAGCACCGCGCAAGCGCCCGAGCAGGGCTCGAGCGGTCGCGGCCAGCCAGGATGACCAGGCGGCGAACGCCGGCCCGGCCGGCCGGTCCGCCGCCACCGGGTCAACCGCTGTCGAGGCCGCAGCGCCACCGGTCGTGGCGCCGCCTGCCGTCGCGCCGCCCGCCGGAGCGCAGCCTCCCGCGGTTCCGCAGGCAGCGTTCCAGCCCCCGCTTGTGATCTTCCAGCCACCGGACATCACCGCCGCGCGGCCAGCGGCTGCGCAGCGGCCGGATCGCCAGCAGCAGGGCGCCCAGTCTGGCAGTCAGCAGCGCGCCAGCCAGCAGCGCGGGCTGAGTTCAGCCGGGTCCGACGCGGCCGAGACCGACGAGCCGATCGAGATCGAAGACGGTACCGAGGCTGACGGCCGCGAGGAGACCGGGACGGGTTCGGCTAGCAGGCGGCGCAGGCGTGGTGGCCGCGGCCGCGGCAAACCTGCCGGCGGGCCGGCTGACGGCGCGGAGCATGGCCGCACAGGGGCCGAGGATCAGCATGAGCCAGCCGACGCCGATGACGACCAGGACCAGGGCGAGGACGACGGGCACGAGCCAGGCGGGACCGCGAAGCGGCGCCGGCGCCGGCGCCGCAGCGCAACCGGTGCCGACACTGAGGCGCCGGCCAGCGGCTCACCGGATGATCCGCCCAACACCGTGGTGCACGTGCGGACACCGCGCGAGAAGACCTCCGACGTTTCCGACGTCAGGGCGATCAAGGGCTCGACCAGGCTGGAAGCCAAGCGGCAGCGCCGGCGCGAGGGACGCGAGTCCGGCCGCCGCCGCCCGCCGATCATCACCGAGTCGGAGTTCCTGGCAAGGCGCGAGGCAGTCGAGCGGGTCATGGTCGTCCGCCAGCACGCCGACCGGACCCAGATCGCCGTGCTCGAGGACGGCGTGCTGGTCGAGCACTACGTCGACAAGGCTAGCCATCAGTCCTACGTCGGCAACGTTTACCTCGGCAAGGTGCAGAACGTCCTGCCCTCGATGGAGGCGGCCTTCGTCGACATCGGCAAGGGACGGAATGCGGTCCTGTACGCGGGCGAGGTGAACTTCGACGCCAGCGGCCTTGAAGGCGAATCCAAGCGGATCGAGTCGGCGCTGAAGTCTGGCCAGTCGATCCTGGTCCAGGTCACCAAGGATCCGATCGGCCACAAGGGCGCCCGGCTGACCAGCCAGGTAAGCCTGCCTGGCCGTTACCTGGTCTACGTGCCGGGCGCGAACATGACGGGGATCAGCCGCAAGCTGCCGGACACCGAGCGCAGCCGGCTGAAGCAGATCCTGAAGCAGGTCATGCCGGAGAATGCCGGGGTTATCGTGCGCACCGCGGCCGAGGGCGCGTCGGAGGAGGAGCTCTCCCGCGACGTGGCCAGGCTGGCAGCGCAGTGGGAAGCGATCGAGAAGAAAGCCAAGACGGCCAGTGCCCCCGATCTGCTGTACAGCGAGCCTGACCTCACCCTTCGGGTGGTCCGGGACATCTTCAACGAGGACTTCACCAACCTGGTTATCGCCAGCGACAGCGAGTGGGACCTGGTCGATGAATACGTCCGGTACGTGGCTCCCCACCTGGCCGACCGGCTGGAGCGGTGGGACGACGAGTCGGACGTTTTCGCCGCGCACCGGATCGACGAGCAGCTGGCCAAGGCGCTGGAGCGCAAGGTGTGGCTGCCCAGCGGTGGCTCCCTGGTGATCGACAACACCGAGGCCATGACGGTCATCGATGTGAACACTGGAAAATTCACCGGGCAGGGCGGCAACCTGGAGCAGACCGTCACCAGGAACAACCTGGAGGCCGCCGAGGAGATCGTCAGGCAATTGCGGCTACGCGACGTGGGCGGCATCATCGTGATCGACTTCATCGACATGGTGCTGGAGAGCAACCGTGAACTAGTCCTGCGGCGCCTGCTGGAGTGCCTGGCCAGGGACCGGACAAAGCATCAGGTCGCGGAGGTTACCTCGCTGGGCCTGGTGCAGATGACCCGCAAGCGGGTCGGCTCCGGCCTGCTGGAGGCATTCTCCGTGCCGTGCGAGCACTGCAACGGGCGTGGCGTGATCGTCTCCGTCGAGCCCGTCGACCACGCGCCGGCGCGGCCGGGGCGAGAACGGCCATGGCAGGGAGAGTGGCAGCGCCGAATCTGGCGGCGGCAATCGCGGCCGGAACCGTGGCGGTCGGCCACCTGGCCCCGGCGGGCCATTGCCCGCGGCCAGAATGGCTCCGGTGACGGCAGCTCGGGTGCTGCCGGCGGCTCGGGCGGCGTCGGCAAGGATGGCGAAGCCGGCCAGGACGGTGCTGCTAGCAAGGACGGTGCTGCTGGCAAGGACGGTGCTGCTGGCCAGGACCGGACCGCTGGGAAGGACGCAACCGCTACCGGGCCGGGCGCCAGCGGGTCAAGAAGCCGCAGCGGCCGGACGCGTGCTGGCCGGTCGGCCGGACCTCCGGCCCCTCAGCCGGACGACGCTGGTCAGCCGTCCGGCTCAGGTCTGCCGGATGACGCTGGTCAGCCGGAAGGCAGTAGTGTCGCGGCGGCCGGACAGCAGTCGCCGACGCAGTCGGGCCGGAGAGCAGTCGGCCAGTGGCAGTGATCGCCAGGCCACCACTGCGGAGCAAATCTCCGGCGCGCAGATCTCCGGCGCGCAAGCCAGCGCGGATGGGGCAGTCGCAGCCGACTCCAGCCACGGCGAGGCTCAGCCTGCCCCGAGCCGGTCGGGGCGGTCCAGGTCCGGCCGCAGCCGCCGATCGGGTACGGCGGCCGCCAGCTCTGACGGCACGAGCCCGGCCAGCCAGGACGCAGCTGGCCCGGCCGCAAGCCCGGGCACGGCCGCCCAGGACGCAACCGGCCCGGCGGCCGCAAGCCCGGGCACTCCGAGCCATGACGCCACCGTCCAGGCCGGCGAGACGGGGCAGTAGGCTCGGCCAGGCCGGTAAGCCCGCCGCGCCGGAGGTCCAGCTAGCCGTCCCCGGCTATGCCGGTCTGGCGGGTCACGGTCCCCAGTCGTCGAGCGGCTGAGGACACGGACAGTCTGATACGCTTGATGGTCGGCGCATTTAAGCGGATCAGCCTGCCTCGCGGCCGGGTGGCTAGTGCGCAAGGTTAGGCAAGCCCGACTCCACTACCGAGTTCCCGCGAATCTCGCGGCGGGCTGGCACAAAGAGGAGAGAACTCTCGGTGTACGCGATCGTGCGCTGCGGCGGCAGGCAGGAGAAGGCGTCGGTTGACGACGTCCTGACCGTCGACAAGCTGTCTGGTGAAGTTGGAGCCAGCGTGACGCTGCCGGCCCTGCTCGTCGTGGATGACGGCAAGGTCATCAGCGATCGGGCAGTGCTCAGCGGTTACCAGGTGACTGCCGAGATCGTGGGTGCCGCTACCGGCCCCAAGATCAACATGATCCACTACAAGAACAAGACCGGCTACCGCCGTCGCCATGGCCACCGCCAGAAGTACACGCAGGTTCGCGTCACTGGCATCGGCACGCAGAAGGCCAAGGCCGGCGCGGGTGCGAAGAAGAAGGGCTGACCCTCGAGATGGCACATAAGAAGGGCGCGTCGTCCAGCCGTAACGGGCGGGACTCGAACGCGCAGCGCCTCGGCGTCAAGCGCTTCGGCGGCCAGCTCGTTGGCGCGGGCGAGATCATCGTGCGCCAGCACGGCACGCACTTCCACCCTGGCGTTGGCGTTGGCCGCGGCGATGACGACACCCTGTTCGCCCTGGTGAGCGGCAAGGTGGAGTTTGGCAGGCGGCGCGGTCGCCGGGCCGTCAGTGTCATGCCAGTGGCGTCAGAAGCGCAGGCTAGCTGAGCAGTACCGGCTGGCCCGGGCGCTTGGCGGGCTGGCTGGCTTACCCGAGGGCGGACCAGCTGCGTCCGCCCTTCGGCTTTTGCAGCGTCTTGATCGTCTGACCGGGCCGGGTTCTGGCGCTGGCGGGGCCTGCGAGTTAATGGAGTTTGCGGGCCGGCCGAGTTGGCGAGCTACCCGAACGGGGCTGGCTGACATGGCGGGGTCGGCAGGCCGGAGGGGATAGGCGTGGCAGAGTTCGCGGATCAGGCCGAGGTACGGGTGCAGGCCGGGCACGGCGGGCATGGCTGTGCCTCGGTGCACCGGGAGAAGTTCAAGCCGCTTGGCGGTCCCAACGGCGGCAACGGCGGTCGCGGTGGAGACGTGATCATCGAGGTCGACCCGGCACGTCGACCCTGCTCGACTTCCACCGCAAGCCGGTCCGGCGGGCGGGCGACGGCAGGCCGGGCGCCGGCTCACACCGCAACGGTGCCGACGGTGATGACTTGATCATCAGGGTTCCGGACGGCACCGTGGTGAAGACCGCGGACGGCCAGCAACTCGCCGACCTGACTGGGGCCGGGCACTCAGTACGTGGCGGCCGAGGGCGGTCGCGGCGGGCTTGGCAACGCAGCCCTTGCGTCAACGAAACGCAAGGCACCCGGCTTCGCGCTGCGCGGCGAGCCAGGTCCGGAGTTGCGGCTGATCTTCGAGCTGAAGACTGTGGCCGACGCTGGCCTGGTCGGATTCCCGAACGCCGGAAAGTCATCCCTGATCGCGGCCATGTCGGCGGCCAGGCCCAAGATCGCCAACTATCCGTTCACCACGCTGATCCCGAACCTGGGTGTCGTCGAGGCGGGTGACGTGCAATTCGTAGTGGCTGACGTGCCTGGACTTATCCCCGGCGCGAGCAGCGGCAAGGGCCTCGGGCTCGATTTCCTCCGGCACATCGAGCGGTGCACTGTGCTGGTGCACGTGCTGGACTGCGCCACCGAGGAACCGGGCCGTGACCCGGTCAGCGACCTGGACGCGCTCGAGGCTGAGCTCAGTGCCTACGAAGAGCTCACCGGCGCGCGGATGTCGGATCGGCCAAGGATCGTCGCGCTGAACAAGATCGATGTGCCTGCGGCCAGGGAGCTCGCCGACCTGGTGGAGCCGGAACTAGAGGCCCGCGGCCTGACCGTGCACCGCGTCTCGGCCGCAACCACCGAGGGACTGCGCGACCTGGCATTCACCATGGCGTCCGTGATCGCGGAGGCGCGGGCCGCGGCGCCGCCAGCCGAGCCGACGCGGATCGTGCTCAGGCCTGAACCGGTAGCCGGGCCGGACTTCAGGATTGTCGCCATCGGCGAGAACAGCTTCCGCATCGTCGGCGACAAGCCACGGCGGTGGATCCTGCAGACCGATTTTGCTAATGACGAGGCAGTCGGCTACCTGGCGGACCGGCTTGCCAAGATCGGCATCGAGCAGGCGCTCGCCGACGCCGGGGCGTCAGCGGGTGCCGAGGTACTGATTGGCGAAGAGGATAATTCGGTCGTGTTCGACTGGGACCCTGACATCACAGCCCACGGCGCTACGCTCGGACCGCGCGGATCCGACGCTCGCCTCGGCTAGCCACGACCGCGAGCCAGTGCTGGCCGGCACCCGATCCTGGCCGGCGCGGAGCCAGGTCGGCGCGCTCCTTGACTGCGATTGGCCGAAAGGTGGTTGCGCTGATCCAGACATGCCCTTGCCCGCCTGGGCCCGGTCCCCGGACTGTCCCCGTTTCCGGAAATAAAAAAAAGCGCTACGGTCTTGTAGCGCTTACAGTGCGAGAAGCCAAAAATAGCAATAACTGTTGTCGTCAGAATAGCAAGAAGGAGCACGGTTGTCAAACGCGGAACTGGAGCGCGAGCAGGATTACATTTCGCTGCTTTATTCCAGGCTCGACGATCTGAGAGAGCGTGCCAGCAGGCGGATGGCTGGGATACTGCGGCAGACCGGCGGCACGCATCAGGCCAGGGTAGAGCGGGAAACCTTCAGCGCCATGTACCGACAGCAGCTCGCCCAGCTTGATGCTGCGGAGAACGGACTGTGTTTCGGCCGGCTTGAATTCGTCGATGGTGAGCTTCGCTATATCGGCAGGATCGGAATTCACGCGGACTCCGATGATTATGCGCAGCTCCTGATGGACTGGCGCGCCGACGCGGCGCGGCCGTTTTACCTGGCGACAGCCGCCTCGCCCGGCGACGTGCGGGTCCGCAGGCACATCAAGACGCGCGGCCGGCAGCTTGCCAACCTCGATGATGAGGTACTGGACCTGGCCGCGGCTGACCCGTCCAGGCACGAGGGCCTGACTGGCGAGTCGGCGCTGCTCGCCGCGCTGGGCGCGAGCCGTACGGGCTCGATGGCGGACATTGTCGAGACGATCCAGGCCGAGCAGGACGTGATCATCAGGGCGCCGATGGCAGGCGCGCTGGTCGTACAGGGCGGGCCGGGTACCGGCAAGACGGCGGTTGCGCTGCACCGGGCGGCGTACCTGCTCTACACCTACCGCCGTCAGCTGGAAAAGCGAGGCGTGCTCGTGGTCGGCCCGAACGCGACGTTCCTGCGTTACATCGGCCAGGTGCTGCCGTCACTCGGCGAGACCAGCGTGCTGCTGTCCACGATCGGCGACCTGTTGCCCGGCGTGAGCGCGACGGGATCCGAGCCGGCCGAAGTCGCCGCGATCAAGGGCCGGATCGGGATGGCGAAGGTCATCGCCGCCGCAATCAGGGATCGCCAGCATGTCCCGGCCGAGCCGGTGGAGGTCGCCGCGGACGTGGCGAGCCTCCGGCTGGTCACCGCGATTGGCCGCGACGGCACGGCGCCCGAGCTCTCCGTGGACTCGGGGCGGCTCCGGCTGACGCCGCGGGCCATCGCACAAGCGCGAGATCGCGCCCGCCGGTCCAGGCGGCCTCATAACCAGGCGAGGCCGGTCTTCGCCAGGGAGCTCATCGGCGCGCTGACCAGGCAGCTCGCCGCGAAAATCGGCACCGACGTGCGTACGGGTAACGGCCTGCTAGACCAGCAGGACCTGGCGGACCTGCGCCGGGAACTGCGGTCTGACCGCGCGGTCCGGGCAGCGATCAGTCAGCTATGGCCGGTCCTGACGCCGGAGCAGCTTGTCGGCGATCTGTTGTCGGACCCGGCGAGGCTAGCCGCTGCGGCTCCTGGCATGTCCGCGGCAGATCGCGCGGCGCTGCATCGCGCGGCCGGCGCGCCGTGGACCCCGGCCGACGTGCCGCTGCTCGACGAGGCGGCCGACCTGCTGGGCGAGGATGACCTGGCGGCCCGGGCCATCGAGGAACGGCGGCGGCGTCAGCAGGAGGCGTACGCCCAGGGCGTGCTGGACATTATCGGCCGTGACGACGAGGACGATCCCGAGATACTGATGGGCGCGGACCTCGTCGACGCCGAGCGGCTCGCCGCCAGATACGAGGATGAGGTTAGCCTGACCGCCGCGGAGCGGGCCGCTGTCGACCGCACCTGGGCGTTCGGGCACGTCATCGTGGATGAGGCGCAGGAGCTATCGCAGCTGGCGTGGCGGATGCTGATGCGGCGCTGCCCGGCTAGGTCGCTTACGATCGTAGGTGACGTCGCCCAGACCGGTGACCTGGCCGGGCAGCCGTCCTGGCATGACGCACTCGATCCGTACCTGGCGGACCGGTGGCGGCTGGCGCCGCTCACGGTGAACTACCGGACGCCGGCCGAGGTGATGGCTGTCGCCGCTGACGTACTCACGGCGATCGGCCCCGACCTGGAGCCGCCCCGGTCGGTGCGGCAGTCCGGGCATCTGCCATGGCAGGCCGAAGCGCCGGCTGGCCAGCTCACGGCGACGGTGGCAGAGGCCGCCGTGGCGCTGTCCGAGCAGGCAGGTGATGGCAAGCTCGCGGTGATTGTCCCGGCCGGCCTCGCCGGGGAACTGGGCGAGGCGGTCAGCGCGGCGCTGCCTGGCACCGCGATCGGCGCCGATCCGGACCTGACCAGCCCGGTCGTGGTGCTGACGGTCCGGCAGGCCAAGGGCCTGGAGTTCGACTGCGTGCTCATCGCCGATCCGGCCGGCCTGCTGGCTGAGTCACCACGCGGGCTGAACGACTTGTACGTAGCGCTGACCAGGGCCACTCAGCGGGTGGGCGTGGTGCACCGCGGTGACCTGCCCGAGGTGCTCGCTCGCCTCAGCCCGCGGGTCAGCGCGGGGCAGCTGGCGTAGGAATGGCCCCAGGAACTAGCTCCGCAACGTCATGGGATGCGGTGTTGCCCCAGCAACACCGCATCCCCTCACGTTCGCTCCGTTGATCTTGGACCGGTCGGTAGCTAGTCCTCGTCGTCGCGGCGGGGGCCGCCGAACCGGTTGATCAGCCGGCTGCCGGCCTCGGCCGCGCCGCTGGCCACGCCGCGCACCGCCCCGATCAGCGGGTCCGCGCTCCGGTTCCAGGAATCCTGGTAGGCCTTCGCCGCGCTCTTGAACTCGTCGCCGACCGAGGTCTCGGCGTCGCTCTCGCGGCGCGGATAGTTCCCGGCCAGGATGTCGCGGTAGTCGCCGTCCTCGGCCCACAGGTCGAGATCGGCGAACCGCACTACGGCAAACGGATGCGTCTGACCCTGCAACTGCAGCAGCTTCAGCAGGCTCTCGCGGACGTCGGGAACAGCGTCATACTCCTTGGCCTGCCGGTGGAACTCGTCGCTGCTCAGCTCGGCGAGCCGCCTGCCCCCGGCCATCTTCATCAGCGCGCGGCGCGCGGCGTCGACGTCCTGGGTGGCCAGCAGCCCGGCCCGGTCGCACGACATCTCGGCCTTGCGATGCCACTCCTCCAGAGCCCAGATAACCGCCTTGAGCCCGACCCACGCGAATGGCACCAGGGCGAGTCGCTGCGCCAGCAAGATGAGGTTGTACAGCATGGTGTTGTAGACCGCGTGGCCCGACAGCACGTGGCCGAGCTCGTGCCCGATCACCCACCGGAGCTCCTCGGCGTCCATCAGCTCGACCATGCCGCTGTTCAGCACGATGAACGGCTTGTCCATGCCAAGCGCCATCGCGTTGACCAGCGGGGTCTGGCTGATGTACAGCTCGGGCACCCTCGGCATGTCGAGGATGTAGCAGCCATCGAGCATCGCCTGGTACAGGTCAGGGAACTGCTCCTGCGACGCCCGGACGGAGCTGGCGAGGAACATCAGCCGCAGCGCCCGGTCGTTGAACAGGCCGGCCAGGTTCTTCAGGATGGTGTCGAAGCCGGTGAGCTTGCGCAGCGCCACGAGCGCTGACCGGTCGGCGGGGTGCTCGTAAGCACGAGAGCTAATACCCGGCAGACGGATCCGGGAGCGGTCGGGCACAGTGGTCATACCGTCATCGTAGGCGCCCGTCACAGGAGGTTGGCCCATATGTCAGCAGCCGATGCCCCGGCCATGTTCGAGCCGGCGGCCGAGTCGATGCCGGCTGAGGCGATGGCGGGCCTTCAGCTGGAGCGGCTGCGCGCGCTGATCGACCGGCTGATCGCTGTCGGCGGGCTGCAGGGCGCCCGGCTGAAGGAGGCCGGCGTGGCCGCCGGTGCGGATGTGAACTTCGCCACGCTCCACCGGCTGCCGACCACCGACAAGCGCGATCTGTGGGAGGCCTACCCGTTCGGACTGCTCGCGGTGCCACGCGAGGAGGTGGTCGCGGTGCACGGGTCAAGCGGCACGGGCGGCCGCCCGACCCTTGTTGCCTACACCCGCGACGACCTCAGGCTCTGGGCCAGGATGTGCGCGCGTGCACTAGCCGCCGCCGGCGCGACGCCCGCCAGCATCGTGCACAACGCCTACGGCTACGGACTGTTCACCGGTGGCCTCGGCATCCACCAGGGTGCGATCGAGCTCGGCGCCACGGTCGTGCCGGCCTCGGGCGGCATGACGCCGCGGCAAGTCACCCTGATCAAGGACCTGAAGCCGGACATCCTGACGTGCACGCCGTCGTATGCGATCCGCCTCGGTGAGGCGCTCGCCGAAGCGGGCGCCGGGCCGCCCGACGGCCTGACGCTCAAGGCCGGCATCTTCGGCGCGGAGCCATGGACCGAGGAGATGCGGATCAGGCTGGAGGACCTGCTCGGGCTGCGCGCGCTGGACATCTACGGACTGTCCGAAGTAATCGGCCCGGGTGTCGCCGCGGAGTGCGTCGTCGCTGCCAGCGGACTGCATGTCAACGAGGACCACTTCCTGGTCGAGGCGCTGGATCCGGCGACCGGGCTGCCGGCGCCGGACGGCACGCCTGGCGAGCTGACCTTCACCACCATGACCAAGCAGGCCCTGCCGCTGCTGCGGTACCGGACCGGCGACATCGCCTCGCTGCGCCGCGGCATCTGCCGTTGCGGCCGCACGCTGGTGAAAATGAGTAAGGTCACTGGCCGCAAGGACGACATGCTCGTGGTCAGGGGCGTGAACGTGTACCCGAGCGAGGTCGAGCGCGTGCTGCTCGGGGAGGATTCGATCGCGTCCGATTACCTGCTGGTTGTCGACGAACGCGACGCGCAGCATCGCCTGGTCGCCTGTTGTGAGATCGGAACGGGGTGGTCAGGATCAATGCCAGACTCTCGTCAGCTCGAGTCCAGGCTCAAGGACGCGCTCGGCCTGTCGGTTGCCGTCCGGGTGCTGCCGCCTGGCTCGGTGCCGCGGACCGAGGTCGGCAAGGCCGTCCGGGTCATGCGATGGCGTGGTGGCGACCCACCACTGCCCGGAATCTAATGGACATATCGGGCACCTGACGGTCACATCGCGACGCTGCACAGGGCGCCGGGGGCACTCTTCATCGATCCGGGTTCCACAAATCGCCCATAGCGGGCCAGTACACGACCCGGATCGATGAAGAGTAGAGGAGAGCTCCATTTGGGGCTACCGCGGAGCGAGCGATATGGGGGTTTTGCGAGATCAGTCGCGGCCGCCGAAGATCCGCAGGAAGAAAAGGAAGACGTTCAGCGCGTCCAGGAAGATCGACGCCGCGATCAGCGGCGCTGACGCCATGCCCTTGGACCGGCGCAGCCGCTGGAAGTCATACATGGTCAGGCCGGCGAAGATCACCAGGCCCAGGATCGAGTAGAGCCGGTCCGCGCCCGGGATCCGGATGAAGATCAGGATGATGCCGAAGATGATCAGCCCGACCAGGGCGAAGAACGAGATCCGGCCGATGGCGCCCAGGTCCCGCCGGGTCGCGTAACCGAACGCGCCGAAGCCGGCCATGAACAGGGCGGTCGCCCCGGCCGCCTGCCAGACCGCCCGCGGGCTCGTCGTCGTGTAATAGGCCACCGCCGGGCCCATGCCGAGGCCGAGAAACAGCCCGACGCACATCAGCAGGACCACGCTGGCCGCCTCGGACCGCCGCACCGTGAAGTTCATCGCGATCAAGGCGACGAAGCCGAGGATGAAGAAGGCGATCGACCAGCCAACCGACAGGTCGCGGCCAGCGTAACAACCCAGGGCGAAGAACCCCGTCGCGATCGCGACTAGCCACATGACCCTGCCGAATAGGGTTCTCGACTGGTCGCTGGTGGCGGTCGCATAGGTCGCCGTGTAGTCCACGATTGAGGCCTCCGTCTTGGTAAAGCCGCCGCAGCCCGACGGGATCTGACTGTGGCAGGCGTCCCCGTTCCCTCCCATATCTACCCACCTGGGAGCCGAGATTGCTGCCCTGACCGCTCCAGCGGGCGAGCGCATGATGTGCTGGCCTTGTTGCAGTGTGACCGGAAGGAAAACTGGGATGAGTAAGGAAGCCGCGGTCGGCCGGTGGACGGCGCAAGATGTGGGCGACCAGCACGGCCGGATCGCGGTGATTACGGGCGCTAATTCCGGTCTCGGGTTCGAGACGGCGCGAGTGCTCGCCGAGCACGGGGCGACCGTGGTGCTGGCCGGGCGGGATCCCGGCCGTACGTCGGCCGCGGCCGACAAGCTCCGGTCGGCCAGCCCCGACGCACAGGTCGAGACCGCCGAACTTGACCTGGCCTCGCTGGAGTCGGTACGGAAGGCAGCGGCCGACCTGTCCGCCCGGTTCCCGCGGCTGGATCTGCTGATTAACAACGCCGGGATCATGATGCCGCCCGGCGGGCAGACCAAGGATGGCTTCGAGCTTCAGTTCGGCACCAACCACCTCGGGCATTTCGCGCTCACCGGGCTGCTGATGCCGTCGCTGCTCGCCGCGCCAGGGTCGCGGGTTGTCACTTTGAGCAGTAACGCGCACCGCGGCGGGCGGATGAACTTGGCTGACCTGAACTCGGCCAGGTACAACCAGAAGTTCGCCGCGTATGGCCGGTCCAAGCTAGCCAACCTGATGTTCACCTACGAGTTGCAGCGGCGGCTGGCAGCGGCCGACATGCAGACCATCGCGCTGGCCGCGCACCCTGGTACCGCGCGGTCGGAACTGGCCCGGTACATGTCGCCGGTCTCGCGTGCCGCGATGAGCCCGCATTTCGCCATGCTGAACTCCTGGTGGGTGCAGGACACCGCGATGGGCGCGCTGCCGACGCTGCGGGCTGCGACGGATCCGGCGGCGGTCGGCGGCACGTACTACGGGCCGGGTGGGCCATTCCAGTTCACCGGGTATCCGGTGGTGGTTCGGCCGAGCGCGCGGTCGCAGAACAAAGAGGTGCAGCGCAGGCTGTGGCTGGTGTCTGAGCAACTCACCCAGATCAGCTATCCGGTCTGACGCCCGGCATCTAAGGTCACTGGCATGAGCGAGCGATCACCGCATGGGTAAGCGGCTCGGCGTGATGGGCGGCACCTTCGACCCGATCCATCACGGGCACTTGGTCGCCGCCAGCGAGGTCGGCCACTTCTTCGCGCTGGACGAGGTCATTTTCGTGCCGACCGGCCAGCCGTGGCAGAAGGAAGACCGCAACGTGTCGCCCCCCGAGGATCGCTACCTCATGACGGTAATCGCGACCGCGTCCAATCCGCGGTTCTCGGTGAGCCGGGTTGACATCGACAGGCCGGGCGAGACCTACACCATCGACACGCTGCGCGACCTGCGAGCCGAGCGGGGGCCAGACGCCGAGTTCTTCTTCATAACCGGCGCTGACGCGCTCGCCAAGATGATCTCCTGGCGGGACGCCGACGAGTTGTTCAGCATGGCCCAGTTCGTCGGCTGCACCCGGCCTGGCCACCGGTTGTCGATGTCCGACCTGCCAGACGGGCGGGTTAGCCTCGTCGAGATCCCGGCGCTTGCCATTTCCTCGACCGAGTGCCGGGAGCGGGTTCGCGGCGGGCACCCGATCTGGTACCTCGTCCCTGACGGCATCGTGCAGTACATCTCGAAACGACAGCTCTACCGGGGTTAGGCATGCGACTCGAAGCGGTGGGCAAGCGGTACGGGCTCCGCCAGCCCTGGATCGTCCGCAACGTCAGCCACGACGTCGCGGCCGGGCAGCTGATCAGGCTCGAGGGCCGGAACGGCAGCGGCAAGTCGACGCTGCTGCGGGTGATGGCTGGCGTGTCAGCACCGTCGGCTGGCCGGGTGATCGGGCGGCCGCGAGTCGGCTACGTACCCGAGCGCTTCCCCGGCGGGCTGGCATTCCCGGCGCGGGAGTACCTGCACCACATGGCTCGCATTCACGGTCTGGGCGGGCCCGCGGTGCCGCGGGCGGTCGACGAGTGGCTGGACCGGCTCGGCGCGGCCGATTACGCCGGATCGCCGCTTCGGACCCTGTCCAAGGGCATGTGCCAGAAGGTCGCAATCGCCCAGGCGCTGCTGGCCCGGCCTGGCCTGCTCGTGCTCGACGAGGCGTGGACGGGGCTTGACCAGGCTGCCCGCGGAGCACTCGATGCGGCCATCGGCGAACGGCTGGCTGAGGGAGGGACCGTGCTTTTCGTCGATCACGAGCTAGCGCGGCTGGCCAGCCTGGTGAGCCAGCGCTGGCAGCTCGGCGGCGGCAACGTCATCGTTAAAGCGTGCGAGTCCCGGCCGGAACTGCGGCGGATCGCGCTGGCCGGCCCGAGGCTGTTGTCATGACGGAGCTGGCCAGGGGTCGAGGCGGGCTCCTTGCCGCGCCTTGCCCAGCTGCCCGGCGTGCTTTCGGTGTCGCCTGACCCCGTACCGGGCGGGGATCCGGCGGTGCGGCTCGCGTCAGTTTGGCTGACTGTCAACGCCCGGGACTCCGACGACGTGCTCCGGCAGCTGCTGAGCTGGGATGGCGTCCACGTGACTGCGGTTCGCGCGGGCCGCGGGGCGGGCCGGTGATCGCCTTGCTGCGGTACCAGGCAGCGAACCTGTTCCGGTCGCACCGGTGGATCTTCCCGCTTATCACCTATGCGCTGCTGATCTCGGTCGGTGGCACCTCGCCTGGCAAGCAGACCCTGGCCGAGTGGCGGAGGGGCCTGGTCTACGGGCTGGACTGGAGCGCAGCCATCCTGGTGCCGGTCGTTGCCCTGCTGACCAGGTCAATGCTGACGGCCGAGCCAGCGGAGGCGCGCGCCTGCGTGTCGGCGGCCAGCGGACCGTGGCGGGCGCAGCTGGCGGCGCTCGTCACGCCGTTCGCTGGCGGGGTGGTCCTTGGCCTGGCTGGAGCCGGTTATGAGCTGGTGACCTATGGACAGAGGGCCGGGCTGATCGGTCTGCTCGTCGCTGGCCTGGGCAAGGCGCTGGTGTGCATCCTCGTCGGGTCCGCGGTCGGGGCGCTGTTCAATCCGCCGGTGATCCGGAACGCCGCGGCGGCCTTGCTCGGCACGATCGCGGCGGTGGTGGTCGCGCTCGTCTCCAGCGTTTCGCCGGCCAGCGCCGCGTTGCGCGGAAACGGGGCGACCGTGCAGGCTCCGGCCTGGCCCTCGGGAGTGCCGCTGGTGGCGGCCTTTGCGCTTGCGGCCTTGGCATGGGCGCTCTCCTGCTGGCTGGCTGGGCGCCGGGCGGGCTGAGCCGGGCGGCCGGACGGGCGGCTGAGCTGAGGCGAGCGGGCTGACGCGGGCGAGGCGGGCCGGGACGGGTGCCAGGTGGCCGCTGATGGGTACAGGATGCGGCGCCGCGAAACACGTATTTGCTTCTATAACGGCGCGAAATCGCCTATCGGGTTATGCAGACTGTCGGCGGCTGCGGATAACCTGGGTGTTGCCCGCGTCCGGGTTGTCGCCGGGCGTGAGATCGTGGGATGAGGGCTAGCCGAGGAGGACTGCCAGCACACGTGACTGCTACCAAGAGGGCCGTCGAGCTCGTGGAGATCGCGGCCACAGCCGCGGCTGACAAGCTCGCCTCCGACATCATCGCCTACGACGTCAGCGAGCAACTCGTGATCACGGACGCGTTCCTGCTCTGCTCCGCGTCCAACGACCGCCAGGTTCACGCGATCGTGGATGAGATCGAGGAGAAGCTCCGCCGGACCGGCGCGAAGCCTGCCCGCCGGGAGGGAGAGCGGGAAGCACGCTGGGTGCTGCTCGACTACATCGACGTCGTGATCCACGTCCAGCACGCCGACGAGCGGGTCTACTACTCGCTCGAGCGGCTGTGGAAGGATTGCCCGCTGATACCGCTGCCCGAGCCAGTGGGGGCCGCAGGCGGAGCGGGCGGAGCGGGCCCTGGCGGTCGGAGCTAGCTTGACCGCAGCAGAGGCCGCCGCCGCGCCCAGCATGTGGCCCGGCGGCGAGGACAATGACGTGGTGACGCTTGTGGTGTGGCGGCACGGCCAGACCGCCTACAACATCGAGCGCCGGTTCCAGGGACAGAGCGACGTCCCGCTCAATGACGCAGGGCTCAGGCAGGCGGCTGAGGCCGCCCGATACCTGGCTGTGCTGCGGCCGTCCGCGATCTTCTCCTCCGACCTTAGCCGCGCATCGGTCACGGCGGCGGCGCTGGCGCGACTGACCGGGCTGAGCGTGCAGCTCGACAAAGACCTGCGGGAGCGTTCGGGCGGCTCCTGGGAGGGCCTGACCGAGGCCGAGATCCGCGAACGGTTCCCGGCCGAGCGGGCGACCTGGACGCCGCCGGACGGCGAGCCGCGCCCAGGCAGTGACCGACCGGGCGTCGGCGGCATTGGAGCGGATCGCCGACAGCCTGCCCGGCGGTTCGACGGCCGTGGTGGTCTCCCATGGCGCCGCGCTCGGGATGGCGGTCGCGCGGCTGCTAGAGATCCCGTGGAGTCCGCGGGTACTCGGCCCATTCGGGAACTGCCACTGGTCAGTGCTATCCCGACGGGGCAGGCGATGGCGGCTGCTGGAGCACAATGTCGGCATGCTTCCGGACCCGGTCCCTGACGGGGGCGCCGACGACGTGTAGTGGCCAGTTTCTTGTACACTGGCGTGGCACTTCAGCCGGAAGGCGGAGCGATCCGAGGGGCTATAGCTCAGTTGGTAGAGCGCTTGCATGGCATGCAAGAGGTCCGGGGTTCGAATCCCCGTAGCTCCACTCCCAGCTCAAGATAGTAAATTCGAACAGCCGCCGCGATGCGGCTTTCTTGTTTCGCGCGTGCGTACGGTCGCCCGTCACCGCGCGGTGAATGGCAAACAACCAGGTCACAGACCGTGCGCGCCTTTCCACGGATCGGCCGCGTGACCCTCTTGCCTTGCAGGCAGGCGGCAGGTGAAGGGCTGTCACGTAGATCCAGGTCAGAAGTGATTATCGAAAGTCGATGACAGCGGGGAGCAGTGGGGAGCAAACGGAAATCCGCGAGCGATGGGCATGCTCAGCGAAACACCGGCGGCGCCCGCGCAGAGCAGACGCCACGCCGGATGCCGCTCGCGAAGACGCTCGACGTCAGCGTGTTCCATAGCCCTCCGTCCGTGCCCGCGACCAGCTTATGGAGGAGGGCCGACAGTTCCATTCCACGCTGCCAGTAGACATGGTGGGGTCCGACCCCGGGGCTTTCATCGAGCATTGCTCTGGCGCGAGCTTCTGAGTCTTGGCTCAGCATGGAGTTCCGCGTCGGCGGTGGCTGCGTTCAGGTGGTGTGCTGTTCGCGGTGGCTGCGGAGTCGGGCGAGGTCGAGTTCGAAGCGCTGGCCGCGGACGGTGAAGCGCGCGGTTGGGGCAGAACACCAGGTGACTTCGATGGCAGCGGATCAAACCTAAATCTTGGTCCCTGACATAGCGTCTCAGCAAAGCGTTCAGGCATTATCGCCGAGACGCAAGGGCCCTGACAGACGCGGGGTGTGAAGCCGGCCGGGTGCAGCTTCCCTCCAGGTCATGACTCGTTCTGCGCATACCCGTAGCTCGCGTACGGGTTGAGAACCTGACGGTGCCACAGGTAGTTCCGCTGGGACTCGGTCAGCCTGGCAAGGTCAGCCGCTTCAGCCCAGTGTTTCTGGATCACCTCGACCTGGCGGTCGATGATGTCGCGTGCCTGACTTCGAGTTAGTCCGTACACGGTGCTGGCTGCCAGGCACGCGGCAAAAGAGCTCTCACGCTCACCATGTCGGCCGAATGCCATCGCTTGCGCTGAGATCTCTCCGGAACGCGGCTGCGGGCACAGGTCGTAGGCGGGAGTGAGGTCGAGCCTGTCCCCGTCCCAAAATGCGGCGTGATTACGGGCGTGGTCGTCGTTATTGCCGATGGCTACGTTAAATACGATCCGCTCGAAGAGCCTCCGACCGATATTCGGGTCGGCCCCGTCTCTGGTCAGCACATCCAGGAGGTCGGGATAGGTGGCGTACCTGCCTTCCATCTCATCAAGGCCGAGCATGGTCAAGCCGGAGACCAGGATGCGGCGAAGCGCGTGCTGGGTCCGATCGAAGCGCTCTACCAAGAGAACGTCTTTGGCCAGCGACGATGTGACGAACGAGCGGGGTGCGTCGATCCCTGCCCTGCGGGCGAGCTCGAGGGCAAGCGCCTCGGCGTTGACGACCGGGTAGTGGTCCGATGTCGAGGAGAACTTGGCGACGTACTGGGCGGGGCCGTCGCTGATCAGCGCCTTGGGTCGAGCGCCGCCGATGGATGTGCCGCGGACGAGTGCCGCGGCCAGCTCCGGGCTTAGCGGTCGACCCTCCTCCAGGGCGTCAGCGGCCGAATGCAGCTCATCCAGCGACGCGTCGGTACCGCGAGGCACATACAGGTCCGGACTTCCCTGGAAGTCCATGCCGCCGATGCGGTTCGAGCCAGACTCCAGGAAGTAGGTGATCTGGTCGAGATCTGCCGGGTCTGCTTGCGGACCGTGAGCACCGTGAAGGTGTTCGAGGATGACGCGCTGGCCCCAGGAGTCAGGGCCTGCGTCCCGAAGGACAGAGGCGACCGAGAGGTTCGGGCCAGGGTACTGCCATCCGGCCTGCAACGGCAGCTCCGGTGTGTACAGGCTGATGGCGTCGGGGCGGTTGAGATAGCCGCGCCCGTATCCGAACCGATAACGGTCGCCGACCCGCTGTACGCGCCCGGCCACGATCGGGTCGGGCTGGCCGGGCAGCCACACCCAGACGTATGCATCGTGCCGCTCAGAAATCGAGACCATCGCTATCACCGCCCGATCGAGGCTGGTACTCCCGAGTCGGGAGCAGCGCCACGCGCTCCTCGCCGCGCCGACGCAACCGGGCTAGCTCCTCGGCTGATGCGCCGAACAATGGGACACCGGCTATGGATGCGGCGCTGAGCACGGTGCCAATGGCGACTCCAGGGCTTCCTTTCTCGATCGAGGTGACTGTCCGGGCCGACACACCAATTCGCGCGCCCAGGTCGGCGGCTGTCCAGTTCTTATGGTTCCGGGCGAGGCGAATCTGGGCCGCGAGGACGGCCAGTGCGTCGGCTGCGGCCCTGGTAGGTGCTACCTGGCGCTTGGCCATCGCTACCTCCAATAAAGAGTCACTAGAAGCATAGTACTACCTCTTTATTGCCGTTACCACTTAATGAGCGCGCATAGATCGCCGGCGGACGAGTGCCCCAGTGGATGTCGATGAGGCAGACGAAGTTGAATCCGGCAGAGTGGCGTACTGACCGCGCTCGGTGACGAGCGTGGGGGCAGCGATGAGCAGCTGAAGATCGCGTAGCCAGGAGCAAGACGGGAGCAAGAGGGGAGCGAGCGACCGGCGATGGCGGGCGCCACTGGGCGATGTGTGGCGAACAAGCCTGCTGGTCAGGCGCCATGTGGCTACGCTCGGCTAGGCCGCTGTGGCGGTGGCCCTGGCCCCCGCCATCGCCCACGGGGTGATCCAGGTGGCCTGAGTCCCTGGATTCCCAGCCGAGGCCGCCGGGAATTCTTGTAGCCGCCCGCCGAACCACGCATCCCAGGCCTGCAGGGTCATCGGAGTCAGCTGGTCCGCAGCCTCGGCGACCGTCCTGGAGTCCAAGACCGCCAACTTGGCCTCGGGGAAGGTGGAGAGGGTCGGGCCAGCGCCAAATAGTGGTCCCCGTGCCCGTGCGTGAGGAAGATAAGTGAGGGGGTCTTCCCGAATTCTTGACCCAGTCGGCCAGCCTTCGGGGCCCTTGGTGCGGGATCTGAAGCAGCGCAAGGCCTGACCGGCGCGGGCCCTGGCCGGAGGGCGGCCTGAGCTCGGTCAGTCCGGGGACCATCACGAAGGCCGATCGGATTCGGTCTGCCCGCTCCGTTCTTGGTGTCAGGCCGTGGATGGTCTGGTGTCGATCCAGTTGACCATCAGCCGGCGTTCGGCGAAGAGCCACTGGCCGTTGTGCTTGACGAATTGATCGAGGTAGCGGATGGACGCGACCATCAGCGTGCGCTGCCCGTCCTCGGTGACTTTGAGGTGATGGGCCAGGCAGTAGCTTTCGCCGCTGCCCTGGTCCCCGTCGAGCGAGATCGTGCTCTGCCCGTTGAAGTGCATGGTGGCGACGTACTGATTGAGGTCGTCGAACACCGGGGCCAGGGACTCCCGTCCGTGCAGTTCCTGGGACGGTTCCTCAGCGGTTGGGTCGTAGAACACCAGGAACCGGGTGTCTTCGGTGAACAGGTCCATCTGGCCCCTGGCGTCGCGCCTGTCGGCGCAGTGGGCATAGGCGTCAACCAGCTCCCGGATGGCGAGGCGGTCGGCGGCTTCTTGCGGCGAGATAGCCGTATGGGATGTCATGCTCAGTCCTTTCAATGCCTGGCTCGCTTAGCGAGACCGTGTCGGTTCAGAATCTGGTGATGACGACGCGGCTGACATCCGGGTCAGCGAGCTGCTGGTAACCGGACTCAATCTGGTCCAGGCCGATCTCGGCCGACACCAGCGCATCCAGCTCGAACCGTCCGTCGAGGTAGAGCTGGGAGTACAGCGGGATGTCGCGCTTGAAGTTGGTCGAGCCGGTGTTGACTCCGACAACGCGGGGCTGCTGCAGCACGGAGTCGACAAGGTTGACCGTGACCTGTGAGTCCGGGCTGGAAACCCCGATCAGGTACAGGGTGCCGCCCACCGTGAGCATCTTCAGCGCCTGAGTCGTCACCTCGCTGAGCCCGACGAAGTCGAACACGCCATCTACC
Source organism: uncultured Actinomycetota bacterium (assembly GCA_963834665.1). GTDB lineage: Bacteria > Actinomycetota > Actinomycetes > Streptosporangiales > Streptosporangiaceae > JAJYUU01. The sequence goes on along the minus strand of CAWICK010000010.1, from coordinate 777,862 downwards.
CCGCCAGGCAGCAGGTCGCGGACCGCCTCCACCGGGCTGACTGTGGCGGAGTTGATGACATCGGTAGCGCCGAACCGGCGCGCTTTCTGGAGCGTGGCATCGTGGATGTCAATCGCGATGATGCGCGCGGCGCCGGCCAGCGACGCAGCGGTTACCGCGTTCAGGCCCACACCGCCGGCCCCGACGATCGCCACCGTATCCCCGGGACGGACCCGCGCGGTGTTGAGCACGGCACCGGCCCCGGTGACAACGCCGCAACCAAGCAGCGCTGCTTGCGGGAACGGCATCTCGGCGGGGATCTTGACCAGCTGGTTTTCGTGTACCAGTGCCTGCGCGGCGAAGCCACCCAGTCCGAAAGCCTGGGTGACGGGCTCTCCGGCCCGAGTTATCCGCGGCGCCTGATCCGCACTGCGCATCAGCGTGGCACCCCTCGGGCACTGGTACGGGCGCCCTGCCAGGCAAACCGCGCACGTCCCGCAGCTTTGCACCAGGCACGCCGCTACGCGGTCACCAGGCCGGAATTCCGTCACCTGCGGCCCGGCGGCGGAGACCACCCCCGCGATCTCGTGCCCGCAGAGCACTGGCATCCGAAACACGCCAACGTCCTGGGTGGCGATCGTCAGATCGGTGTGGCAGAGACCGGAGGCCCGGACGTCAATCAGTACTTCTCTCCCCAGAGGCTGAGCCAGCTCAACCTCGGAGATCTTGAAACCGGCGCCAACGGCGTCGACGACTGCGGCTTTCACCGTTCCTCCTTGAACACGAGCCCGGGCCGTGGCCAGACGGTCGCGATCCGCCTACTATATATGAAGGTAAACTTCGAAGGCAATCTTCATATCTGGTGCCGGCCACTCGGTACCCTGTACCGGGAGAGAATGAGCAGGTGAGAACTGAAAGGACCGCTGCGCCGATCCACCAGGCTGTGGTCGCAGCTCAGCTTCGGGCAGTGAGCGTCGGGCTCGTCCGGCGGCTCCGTTCAACGGCCAGTCCCGGCGACCTGACGTGGTCGCAGGAGTCCGCCCTGCTCAGGCTGGAGACCAGCGGGCCGCAAACCATCTCGCAGCTAGCGCGCGCCGAGGGAACGCGGTCCCAGTCGATGGGAGCGATCGTGGCCAGCCTTGAGGCTCAGGGACTTGCGGACCGGACACCGGACTCCCGCGACGGCAGGCAGAGCATCATCACCGTCAGCCACGCAGGCCGACGCGCCCTCGACGACGCAAGGGCGGTAAAACAGGACTGGCTGGCCGAACGGCTGACCAGCCAGCTCACTCAAGACGAGCAAAACGTCCTGGCCCAAGCGATTCCGCTGCTACAGCGGATTGTCGACACCCCGCCAGGCGGCCCGCAGTAGCGGATCTCCTGATACCCGCGGCGGCGTGCGAAACCTCCTCGGCCTCGGTGTGAACTAGCGCGACAACCCAGATGCATGCCTACGGCGGCTGGCTTTGGCGGCAGCAGCACGGCAGGCTTACTCCGCTCACGGTGAAGCGGGGTAAGCCTGCCGCGTACAGCCGGGCGGCGGTTAGCCGGCCGTCAGGGGATGTAGCGGGCCAGGACGATGAAGGACTGGCCGGTCGCGTTGTCCGCAGAGTTGCCGACTGCGATGATCTTGCCGTCGGGCTGGATCAGGACCGCCTGGACGGCTTCGTTGCCGTTGATGGTGGTGGTCAGGACTCCGCCGCTGCCGAAGCCGGCGTCCAGGGTACCGTCCGGGTTGACCCGGGCCACGCCGAAGAGGCTTGTGCTGAGGAAGTGCGCTCCGCCGACCACTACCTGCCCGTTGGCCTGGACGGCCACTGCGAGGGCGCTGTCTCGCGCCTGGTCCACGCCGGCAGCGCCCGAGTAGTCGAACGCCGGGCTGGCCGACGCGAGGCTGCCGTCCGCGTTGAACCGCTGCACCTGGACGTCATCGTCATGCTTGACCACCGTGACGCGCGTTCGCCTGAACGAACTGGCCGGACGGCAGGAAAACGCTGCTGCCGCCGGCGAGCTGGAGGTGATGGCGGCCGGGGTCACGGCCGCGTCGGCTCGGCCGGAGGGGCTGAACTCGGCGCGGATGGGGAGGGTAAAGATGTTGCCGGCCGAGTCCAGGCCCAGCGCGGTGATGCCATTTGGCAGGCTGCTGGAGAGGATCGTCCCGCCGGTGCCGAAGCTGGTGTCCAGGGTGCCGTTAGCGTTGAACCGAGCCAGCGCGCCCTGAATCGGCGCGGACCTGATCTGGCCCTGCCTGGCCGAGCCCGCCACAAGGATCTTTCCGTCCGGCTGAACCAGGACCGCGTCGGCGAACTCCTGGGCGCCCTGCATCGGCGGGGAGAAGAACTCCACGCTGGCGTGGCCGCCGGTGCCGAAGCTGGTGTCCAGGGTGCCGTTGGCGTTGAACCTGGCTACCGCGAACGAGAAGGTCCCGAAGGCCGGGAAGCCGGGGGTGTTCTGGCTTCCCACCCAGATGATCTTTCCGTCAGGCTGGAGGGCGACGCCAGTACGGCTCTCGCCGCCGACGAAGCCGGCCGAGGCCATCCCGCCGTTGCCGAACGCGGTGTCCAGCTTTCCGGTGGGCAGGAACCGCGCTACGCCGAAACCGCTGGTGACCACGATGTCGCCGTTGGGCTGCGTGATGGCATCGGTCACGCCCCCGCCGGGCGTCAGCACCTTCCCGCCGTTGCCGAAGGTCGGATCCAGGCTGCCCGGCGTGCTGGCCGCCGTGGCCCGCGCCTTGACCAGGATCGCCTCCGTGTTGTGTCCGACGACAGCCGGTGCCGTGCGCACGCTAGCCGCCGCGGTGCCGGCGGAGGGGGCGCTACTGGCAGCCGAGCCGCCTGCCGAAGCGGCGGTCACACCGGCACCGCCGGCGGCGGCCATGGCGGCAAGGCCGATGCCGGCGATGATGGTTCGTGGGCGTCGCATATTACCTCCTGGTAACGTTGACTATTCCGTCTACTAACACGGCTAGTAGAAGCGTGGTGTTCACGCGGGCAGGCCGCTTATCCGGCTGTGTGGGCAGGCAACCGGCCGGCCCACCGCCGGCTAAGGCGGCCGCGGGCTGCGGACGGCCTCAACCTTCGACCTGAGCGCCCGCCGCCGGGGCGGTCTTGCCGGGCGCGCCAGTGAGTGGGAGTGCGCCTTTCTCAGCGCGCGGCGGCTCGCGTCGGCCCGAAATGGCCGAGCACGAAGTCGTCAGCATGGCCGCCGAGCTGCCGGCCGGCCACAAGGTCGATCACGGTGTACTGACCGGCGGAGATCCGGCCGAGCGTTGCCTCGTTCGCTGCACTGGGCGCATCAGGTCGGGTGATGCCAGGCGCATGCGCTGACCTGCTTGCTTATTCGCGCTGCCTCGGAGCTTGCGATAATGTCCGCAACTGTCGTCGCCGATCACGATGGCGGGAGGGAATGCCAGATTAAGGCTGCCCGTCGGCCGTAGCGGCCAGCGCGCCGCCCGCCAAGCCGGCCCAGCCGGAACTGATAGGGAGGGCTGTCATCTCTAACGCGAATCGGGATGCCGATGAGGTAGCGCCCGCGACGGTCCGGAGCCGCGCCCGGCGAGTCGACGAACTTGATCGCAAGATCATTAAGATGCTTCAGATTGACGGCAGGCTGAGCAACACCGAGGTGGCCAGGTCGCTGGACATCACGGAGACTACAGTGCGCAAGCGCATCGCCCGCCTAATTGATGAGCGGCTGATCAGCATCGTCGCCGTCCCCACGCCGGAAGCAACGGGCATGACGCTGTCGGCCATCATGGGGGTATCGGCGGAGCTGACGGCCATCCGCGACGTTGCCAGCATCATCCGCACCTATCCCGAGGTCAGGTACGTGGGCATGTCGTCAGGTCGCTACGACCTGATTGTCGAGGCATTCTTCAGCGACCAGGAGCATTTGCTCGAGTTCGTGACCGGCAAGCTGGGCAACCTGTCAGGCATCACGAGCCTCGAGACCTCGATCATCCTCAAGGTAGTGAAGTTCTCTTACGAGTGGGAGATCGGCTAGCGACCGCGCGGCTCAGCAGGTCGCGGCAACGCGGTCACCCGCTGCGCGCCAGACTCGCCGCCTGTTCGAGATTCGGCTCAATAAGCCTCTCTGCAGCAGAAATCACGCATCTTCACGCGCAAGTCATTGCGGGTTTCGAACTGAACCCTTACCATCCGGTCAAGGCGAAAACTTGACGCTTAGTGGAGGCCCCCGTGACTGACGACGTTTCCGTGGGTGAGACTGCAGGACACGAAATCAGTGACAACGAGTACCTGCAACAGCTTGGTGTCCAGCCGCGGTTCAAGCGCGCACTAGGTTTCGTCACCGGCTCGCTGTTTGCCGTTGCCTTCCAGGGCCCGACGACCGGCGCGCTGCTCATCACCGGCGCTACGCTCGCCTTCGGTGGTCCTGCCTTCATCTGGGCGATACCGATCATCTTGCTCTTCCAGCTCCTGCTGGCACTCACCTGGGCAGAGCTAAGCTCGCACTACCCGCTGACCGGCGGCATCTACCAGTGGGCCCGCCGGATGGGCGGCGCCTTCGTCGGCTGGATGACCGGCCTGTTCTACGTGGTCGCGATCGTCCTGGTAATGCCCGCGGTCGGTTATGCGATGAACATCGTGCTGTCGGGCTTGTTCTCCAGCATCACCCTGACGCTCAGCCACGAGGTGATCATCTCCGTCATCGTGACCATCGTGGCGGCCGTGCTGATGGCAACGAGCGTCCGGGTGGTGGCGACGCTGAACAGCATCGGCGTCGCCCTGGAGATCGCGGTCCTGCTCATCGCGGCGATCGGCTTGCTGTTTCACCAGCATCAATCGATCTCGGCACTCGGCAACACCGCCGGAGTGCAGGGGCACGGCAGCTACTTCTGGCCGTTCCTGGTCGTCGTCGCTCTCGTGGTGACGCAGCTGGTCGGATTCGAGACAGCCGGCGCGTTCGCCGAGGAAACCCGTACCTCCCGGCTCAGGCCAAGCCAGGCAATCATCGCGGGGCTCGTCGGGACCGCCCTTGTGCTGTTCATCTTCGACCTGGCCTTGCTGCTGGCCATTCCGAACGTCGGCAAGGCCATGACCGACCCCAACATGATCCCGGACGTGCTCACCGCCGCGCTCGGCTCCGGGTTCGCCAAGCTGTTCTTCGCTGGCGCACTGGTCTCGGTGCTCAGCACGGCTGTAGCCACGCTGGCCACGATCGTGCGGATGATCTACGGCATGGCCCGCAATGAGCAGCTGCCGGCCTCGAAGTTCCTGACGAGGCTGATGCCGCAGACCGACGAGCCGCTCGGCACCATCGTGGTGGCCGCCATCCTGTCGATGCTGCCGCTGATCTTCATCAAGCGGATCCCGGTCATCGTCGCCGCGATCACAGCTTTGATCATCATCCCGTACATCCTGGTCCTCGGCTCGCTGCTGATCCGCCGACTGCAGGGCTGGCCGCGTGCCCGGTCCCAGTTCCGGCTGGGCAAATGGGGCCTGCCGATCACTGTCGTGGGCCTGATCTGGACGGCAGTGATCCTGTGGGATGCGGCGTGGCCGCGGGCGGCTACCAATCCCGGCCTGGGGCCGATGCCGGTGATCGAAGATCTGGCCATCGGCGTCATTGTTGTCGGCGTGGTGTGGTGGTTCGTTAGCCTGCGTGGCAAGGCCACTGAGGTTTCCGATCCCGCCGAGCCCGAGCTGAGTAATAAAGTAACGGGCCCGAGTTGAGTAATCAGTAGCAGTCAGGGCTTCGTTCGCACGGGTGCCGGACTGGGCCGGCTCCGCGGGAGTCGCCGTCTGATCGGGAGCATCGCAATGAACCTGGATGCAGCGCTGGCGGTCATCGCCGGCATCGACGGGACAGGCGTCGACCTCGGCGCGCGACAGCCGGTCTGGCCGGACTTTCCGATCGAGGAATACCAGCGGCGGTACGCGCGGCTTGCGGCGCTGATGGACCGAGAGGGCTTCGATGCGCTCGTCCTGACACAGGAGGAGCCGGTCCGGTATCTGAGTGGCTACAACTCGGTCATCTGGGCGGTCGGGCGGTGGCTGCCGACGGTCCTGGTGGCGACTCGCGATCCGCGAAACGCCGCGCTGATCGCATCCTCGTTCGATGCAGGCTGCGCCGCCGGAACGTCCTGGGTCGGCACTGTCGACACCTACGCCAGCGCAGAGGATATCCCGGGGAAGGTTCGCGAGCATCTGTCCGCCGCCGGCGCCAGCGGCGACCGGGTAGGCATCGAATCAGGACCGGGCAGCGTCATGGCGCTGCCACTGCACCTGATCGGCGCGATCATCGGCAGCAGCCACGAGCCGGGGAACGGTGCCGGAGACGGCTGGCCCGGAACAGGAGGCGCGACTAACGATGGCGGGCCGCGAGACTGCGGCCGGCTGATCTCTGCGCTGCGGATGCTGAAGAGCCCGCTGGAGCTGGAGCGAATTCGGCGCTCTGTCACCGCTGCGGTGGCCGGCTACCAGGCAGGCCTGGACGCGGCTAAAGCCGGCATGACCGAGAAGGAACTCGTCGCGATCATCGGCGCGACGATGTACCGCAGCGGAACCACGGCAGGCACCAAGCCACTGTTCGTGAACTGCGTGTCCGGGCGAACGCGTTACCCGCTGGTCGACTCCCCGGCGTCGGACAACGTGATCGGCGACGGCGACATCGTGTTCGTGGACGGCGGCGGCGCCAGCGATGGCTACGTTTCCGACATCCTGCGGCTGATCGGGGTGGGCAGGCTGCGCGACGAGGACCGGCGGTTTGCCGACGCCGCTGCCGACGCGACCGCGGCGATGATCAGCGCGCTGCACCCGGGCGTGCGAGTATCCGAGCTGATCGGCGTGGCCGCGGCGCAGGTCGCGGCAGCGGGCATCGCAGACCAGATCGGCGAGATCGCCGGGCACGGCATCGGCCTGGAGCTCTGGGAACGCCCGCTGATCCGCCGGCATGAAGACAGCGACGACGACGTGGCGGTGCGGCCCGGCATGGTGCTGTGCCTGGAGCCGATCCTCGCCCCGCCGCATCCCGATGGCGGACTCGCCGGCATATTCGTGTTTGAGCAGCAGGTGCTCGTCACTGGGAGCGGCTGCGAGGTGCTGTCCGGAGATCTTCCAGCCCGGCTACGGGAGGTCGGAGGCTAGATGCGCGCCCTGTACGTGAGCCCGATGGCGTACGGTGCCAACGCAGCGGTCGACGCGATAGCACACGGCCTGGAAAGCCGGCTCGCGACGCGAGGCATCGAACTGCGCGTCTCCTACGCTGACTTTGCCGACGAGAACTGGCGATCCGCGGCGGACGCGGCGGTGCGCGCAGCCGCCGACGCGCGATACGACGCCATCATCATCTGGGTCATCGACCCGGCGGTCCCGGCAGACGCCGTCGGATACGCACGTGGCCGGGGCGTTCCAGTGGTCAGCCTGGAGCGGCCGCGATTCGGCGTGGACGGCTCGGTCGTCTACCCGAACTTCAATCATGGCGTCTACATGGCCGAGTACCTGGCGACGCTGGTGCGCCCTGGTGCGCGGGTCGCGGTGGTTGGCGGCCCTGATGTCGTCGACGACATCGAGCTCATGCTCGGCCTGCTGCACGGCATTGAGATCTCGGGGCTGACCAGAGTCAACGACCCGGAGGACCCGAGGTACAAGAACACCACCGACGTCGCATCAGGAGGCAAGGAGAAGACCGCGAACCTGCTCGCCGACTTCGGCAATCTCGACGCGCTCATCCCATTCAACGACGAGACCATGCTCGGCGCGGTCGAGGCCCTGCGCGAGGCCGGCCGACTCGGTGAAATGAAGATGGTGTCGCGCAACGGCACCCCGGCCGCGGTCGAGCTGGTCCGGACGGGAGTACATCACGGGACGTGGGATATCGACCCGCCCGGCATCGGCCAGACCGCGGCCGACCTCATCGCCCGCCTGGTCATCGATCACGAGAACCTTGACGGGCTGTGCGTGGCCAGCCCGATCGGCAAGATGATCACGCCTGATCTGGCCGCGTCCTGGGTGCCGTGGCAGCAGCGAATCCCCTACAACCCACTGCTGGCTGGCCCTGCGGCGTGATGCGTCTAGCGCTCGGCGCCGGATGCGGACCGGCGATCAAGACCTGTATTTCCGCGCGTAGGCCGCTGCCGCGGCAGTGAAGCACTCGACCGGCGCGCGGAGAATACCGGCCCCGATCTGTCCGCCGTCCTTTCCGGCCAGGCCGCCGTCGATGACGGGCTGAATCCCGGAGCCGGCCACCTTAAGAACGTCGATCCCCACTGGCGTGCCGCGGAAGCCGAAGTACGGGATCTTGAAGTCCGGGTGCTCCGCGACCGTGATGTCGTACATCAGCGAGTTCATCGCCACCATCTCTGCGGCCGACCCGCCCTGGTAAGCCTGCAGTCCAAAGGCGGCGGCCTGCGCGAACCCGCCGAGCCCGACGGTCTCGGTGATGTGGCTCTCGCCGCCGATCCATTGCACGTCCTCTTTGGTGAAACCGTCGAACAGCTTGCACGACACCTCGGGCAGCGGGCCGAGGAACCACTCATCTCCCAGCCCGCTGACCCGGATCGCGAAGTTGCGGCAGCTGATCGTCATCGCGGTGACGACGCTCGATGCGGCCACGTCGCGGGCGGCGTCGGCCATCGCCTTGGCCGCCGCCATCGACAGCCGAAGGAACGAGTAGTCGCTGGCGAAGAAGAACCGCAGCGCGGTGAGCGCGCGGTCCTTGGAGATGTCCACCGCGTACTCGACGAACTGCGGCGTGAGCTCCCTGATCAGCAACGTTGTCGCCGCCGTGTTCCGGCTGTGCAGTTCATCGCCCATCCGGAGCGCACGCCCAATGATCGGCTTGAGCGCGATCCCGCCGCTGCCGCGGATGACCTGCTGCATGACTGGCGCCAGTTCGTTGCGCAGGAAGTCCAGGCCGCGGCGCACATCCTCGTTATAGGAGCCGTAGTTCAGCCGGTGCCGCGACTCGCCCTCATAGAAGTTGCAGTAGGAATAGTTACCGCCGGCGTCGTTCCGCACCACGAAGACCGGCATGGACGCGGTATAGATGCCGGCCACCGAGCCCACGCAGCCGTGATCGTGTGTCGAGCCGAGCACGATGCGACCGTCCCTCAGCCGGGCGTCGGCATCGGCGGCGTCGGTGGCCAGGCCTTCGTATATGGCCCCGCTGATCACAGCGCTCCGCTGGCCGCCGTAATAGTTGTCCCACGGCATCGGCGGGCCCGAGGTAAGTATGAGGTTCGGCGCCATGCCGGGCACGGCCTCTGCGGCGGGCAGTACGTCAACCAGCATCGGTTCGGCGCCCGTCATCCGGCTGACAGCCTCGGCGTTGGCTGCCTGCCGCTCGGCATCGGTTAGCGCCAGCCGGTCCGCCGCTGCGATCGGCATTGTGCCAGCACCGGACCCGTTACCTTCCTGCATGCTCGCGCCCTCCCGGATCACCACAGCCGCAGGTACCTGTCGAGCTCCCAGCTGCCGACGACGGTGCAGTACTCCTGCCACTCCTCGCGCTTGAGCTGTGCGTAGTGCGCGTGCAAATCTGAGCCGAGCGTTTTCTGCACGAACTCGCTCTCCTCGAACGCCTGCACTGCATCGCCCAGCGTCCATGGCAGCCTGCTGACGCCCAGGCCGGCCAGCTGCTGCTCGGACATCTTGTAGGTGTCGGTGTTCACCGGGTCCGGCAGCGTCAGCTCGCGCCGGATGCCGTCCAGTCCCGCGGCCAGCACTAGCGCTGCGCCGAGGTAGAAGTTCACCGCGCTGTCAGCGGACCGGACCTCCAGGCAGCGCCGGTTGATCGGCAGCCTGCACATGAGAGTCCGGTTGTTATACCCCCAGGCGCGGTAGACCGGGGCCCACGAGATTTCCTGCATGAGCCCGCGAGGCATCAGTCTCTTGTAGGAGTTCACCGTCGGTGACAGCACCGCCATCAAGGCCGCGCCGTGCTGCAGCACCCCGGCAGTGAACTGATACGCCACCGAGCCGTAGGCACTGTCCCGGGACGCGGCCACCAGATCGGCACTGCCAGGAGCGGGCGGGCCGCCGGCACCTCCGTCGAAAGCGTTCCGGCCGGTGCTGATGTCGGCAAGGCTGACGTTGAGGTGGGCACCAGAACCGAAGCCGTCCTGGAACGGCTTAGGCATGAACGAAGCGAAGCAGCCCAGGCTGCGGGCCACGTGCTTGGCCATGAGCCGGAAGATCAGCATGCGGTCGGCCATCCGAACGACGTCGGTGAACCCGAAGTCGAACTCGTACTGGCCGTCGCCGCCCTCATGGTCGAACGAGTACACGTCCCAGCCGAGCTCGCTGATGTACTCGACCATGGGCTCCAGAAACGGATCCGCGAGCATCGTGGTCTCCAGGTCGTACCCGCGGGTCGGCAGGTTGGCCTGGTCCTCGGGGATCCACGGCCGGACCCCCGCATCGGTCTCGCGCAGTACGTAGACCTCGGGTTCCACGCCCATGTTCATCCGGTAACCGAGCGCCGCCGCCTCGGCGACCTGAACTTGAAGCAGGTGGCGAAAGTCGAACGGATACGGCTCGCCGTGGAACAGCAGGTTCGCGGGCGCGATTGCGTAGCGCCGATCCCAGGGCAGCACCGTGAGCTCCTCGAGGTCGGGGATGGCTGCGCACTCATCCTCGTTGGGTCCGAGGTCGCCCATCCCGTCGAGCGCGCCCACCGTGTACAGCTCCGAGCCTGCCGCCGCGTCAGCCAGGTGCCCCACCGGAACGCACTTGGATTTAGGCACGCCGTGCACATCGGTGTAAGCACCGAAGAAGTACTTAACGCCCTGCGCCTGGAGCTGTTGCTGCAACTGCTCGATCGTCGTCACCGCGCTCCCTTGCCCTCATGTCCAGCCCGTCGCTCGCGTCCTGGCAACGCCCAAAGCCACCGCGGGAACTCGATCACCGTGCCCCTCCTGCGCTGGCCGCCGGATGGCTGGAGCGTAAGTTCGGTCAATTCGGATGTCAAGGTTATCGAGCTAACACTGATCGAATATCGGCCAAGTCTACTTGTTTAGGAACGATATTCGAAGCTATGTGAGCTCCGCAACGGCCGAGGCACCTACCGGCGCGAACCGGACGGCTGAACGCGCGCCGACCGAGACGGGCGGTGCGCACGTGGCATTTGGCCGGTGACCCCGCGGCCGGTTCCTGACAGCGAGGCGGCCTCGTGGCTTGGTTCTACGCTGGGTGCGGTGGCTATTGGGCCTCGACGCGTCGCTTCAGGGCTTGGATGTTCGCTGGCATTTCCTTTTGTGCCTGGCGACGGACGATGACCGGGACGAGCAGTTTGCCGATGCCGTGCCCGTCGAAGTCGACCGCGATGGTCAGCCGGGAACTGGTTTCGGTCAGGGGTTCCACGGTGACGTCGACGGTGGCGCGGATGGGTCCGTCGATGCCCTGCACGCCCCATGTCCTGGGCGCGTCGATGTGGGTTAGCTCGGAGGTGACGGCCCGGCTGGCCCCGCCGATGCGCCGGGTGGTCAGGCACTTCGTGCCCACCTGCGGGGGGCCGGGCTGGTCCAGGTGACCGTCGATGACGCCATGCTGCCATTCGTGGAAGCGTGCGGGGTCGGTGGCGTAGGCGAACACTTCTGCCGCGGGCCGGTCCACCACGGTGCTGGCGATGGTCGGTGCCATGTCAGCGGCCCTCGATCATGGTGGCGTACCGGGCCAGGTAGAGCGGCCATCCCTGGTCGCCGTCGACGCCCTCGCTGACCGACTGCCAACCGGGACCGTGCCGGTCCAGATGGCGGTGCTGCAGTTCGACCCGGGTGCGGTCCGGTCCCTCGGCCACGAACCGGACCTCGACCTCGCTGGTTAGCTCCGGGTCGGTTTCGACCTGCCAATGGGGGCTGATATCCCAGCTGAATACGACGCGGGCTGGCGGCTCGTAGGCCAGGATCCGCGCCCACCGGCACTCGCTGCCGTCTACCGCGCGGTCGTAGATGTGCCCGCCGACGTGGGGCTCGAAGACTGTCTCGGCGATGGCGGCCGCGAGCAGGTTGTGCTCCGGCGGCTTGAAGTCGCCAAACTTCTCGGTGAACGCTGTGAAGGCCTGCTCTAGCGGCGCGTTGACCACCACCTGCTTGCGGACAACGGGGACCTCGGTTCGGGTCATGGACTCTCCTCCGTCGCGTGTTCGGCAACATCCACGTAGCTGGCCAGGGCCCTCTGCCAGAAGGTGTCGAGCTGATCGCGCAACGCGGCCACCGCCGTCGGATTGAGCCGGTAGACGCGTCTGGTGCCGACCGCGCGTTCGCTGACAAGGCCGGCGTCCTTGAGGACCTTTAGGTGCTGGGAGACAGCCGACCGGCTGACCGGCAACTCCGCAGCCAGTGGTGCAACGGCCTGCGGCCCCTCTGCGAGACGGCTGACGATGGCGCGCCGGGTGGCGTCCGCCAGCACGCTCCAGCCGTCACTTGCTCGGTCAGGATCCACTAACGGTTAGTCTTGCCTAACGGACTGGTTGACGTCAAGCCCCGATCGCAGCGGACGTGTCGCGGGCCATCGTGGCCTTGCGGATCAGGGCCGCGGCGAGGGGTTATGCGACCTTCCGCGGAAGCCGGAGCGTGAGGATCGCGCCGCGTGGGGGTGCGTTTGCCGCGTCGATCGTGCCGCCTTGGTTGTCGGAGCAGGCGGGCTGCGATGGTGAGTCCGAGGCCTGCTCCGTCGGCGCGGCTGTTGCGGGATGCTGTCGGCGCGGACCGTCGGCTCGAATACGCTGGGGAGGAGGTCGGGCGGGATGCCGGGACCGTCGTCGATGACGCGGACGAAGGCATTGTCGGCGTCTTCGCCGCAGGTCGACCTCGACCGTGCCTCCTGCGCGGCGTGTGACGCAACGCGTTGTCGATGACGTTGGCGAGTGCGCGTTCGAACCCGTCGCGGTCGATCGTCACCGAGGGGCCAGCGTGAGCCGTCACTTGGAGCTTGACTCCACGCTCGTCGGCTGCGAGCTCGAACGCGGCGGTCGCGTCCGTGACCGCCTCTGCGAGGTCTGTCGTCTGCAGCCGGGGTCGCTTGTCGAAATCCGCCCTCGCGTAGTCGAACAGGCCCGTAACGAGCCGATCGATCTGCTGGGCCTTCGCCCGCGCTCGCTCGAGCCGCTCACCGGGGTTGCCGATGCCCGTTGCGATCGCGTCGAGGTAGCCGCGCAGCGAGAAGAGCGGCGTGCGCAGGTCGTGGGCGATGGAGCTGACGAGCAGGCGTCGCTCGGCCTCGAGTCGCGCGTCCTGCTCGGCTGTCTGCGCGAGCCTGGCGGCCATGCCTGCGATCGGCCGTGCGCGACATTCTCGACTTCCCGGATCGGCGAGGTGGCGGGGGTCTCGATCGGGTCGCCGCCGGCGATCGCGTCGACCTGCGTGTTCAGGCGGCGAAGCGGGGCGACGAGCCAGCGGCTTGCCGCCCACATCAGCAGCGTCGCGCCGGCGAGCAGGGCGGCAAGCCCGGACGCGAGCGCGACGAGCAGCCGGCGCGAACGATCGAGCGAGGAAGCGTAGAGATCGAGCACGAGGGCTCCGCCCGCGGGCGAGCGGGAAATGGTAGGTCGCGGTCGGCTGGGGTCGGCGGCGCTCGGGCTCGATCGCATCGCTGGCGGAGGCCTCGTGGGTCGATCGCCGCGGAGTCCGCGTCGTCATGGGGACGAGCTCGTTGCTCACGTAGACGCGCGCTTGCCCCCGGCGCAGACCATCGTGAGCTGCGCGCTCAGGCCGAGCGCGGTGAGCTTTCGGGTCAGGGCCTGTTGCCACCGCGTCGTCTCGGCCTGCGTCGCGCCGTGCTCGACGTAGGCCGCCGCGGCGGCGAGTCGGTGGGCGCGGTCGATGCGCTGGTTGTGGGCTTCGACGAGGTAGCCAGCGGTCGTCGCCCCGGCGGCGAGCAGGAGCAGCGCGAGCACGGAGACGGCGAGAGCGACGCGGGCCGAGGCGCGGATTCGGCTCATCCGAGCGGCGTCGTGCGTGAGAGGTCCCCGTCGAACCGGTAGCCGGCGCCCCAGACGGTGACGATGTAGCGGGGATCGGCCGGGTCGTTCTCGATCTTCTCGCGCAGCCGGCTGACGTAGACCGAGACGGCGCTGCGGTCGCCGTGGCTTCCCCAGACGAGCTCGAACAGATGCTCGCGGCTGAACACCTGGCGCGGATGCTGGACGAGCACCCGGAGCAATTCGAACTCGCGGGCGGTCATCCGCACCGGCCTGCCGGCGACGAGCACCTCGTGCGCGGCGAGATCGACCTCGAGGCGGCCGAAGCGAAGCCGCCCCGGGCCGCGGCCCGCGCCCGAGCGGCGCAGGACCGCCTTGACGCGGGCGACGACCTCCGCCGGGGTCGCCGACTTGACGATGTAGTCGTCGGCGCCGAGCCCGAGGCCGCGGAGCTTGTCGGCGTCGCCGTCGCGGGCGCTGAGGAACAGGACCGGGACGTCGGAGGCGGCGCGGATGTCGCGGCAGAGGTCGAACCCCGACGCGCCCGGGCAGCATCACGTCGAGCAGCACGCAGTCCGGCGCCGTCCCGAGCGCCTCGGCCGCCTCCTCGGCATCGGCAGCGAGCAGGACGCGGAAGCCGTCCGCCTCGAGGAAGTCCCGCATCAGCGCGGCGATCTCGGGCTCGTCCTCCACGACGAGCACAAGCGGCCCGGCTGAGTCCGAGACGGCGCGCACCAGCACAGTGTCGCCCACCCGACGACGCCGCGAACGCCGATTTTCGCGGTTTCTTCGCAGTCTGTTCGCACGAGGTCGAACTCCCTGCCCAACCATGGACGGCATGACAGGCACGACCGACAGCGAGGGGGGCACACCATTTGGAGGCTGTAGCCAGCCATGAGTGAACACCTCTCGCTACCGCGGATCGATGATCCGATCTCCCGCCGGAGCCTGCTCCGTGGCGGAGTGGCCGCAGCGGCCCTGGCGGCGCTCTCCTCCTGCGACAGCGCGGGATCACCTGTGTCAGCAGCCGCAGGATCACCGGCATCAGCGGGACCACCAGTCGAGCGGTCGGTGCGAACGTCCGCGTCAGTCACGACCGGTACCGGGAGCATGTCGGGCCGTCGGTCGCGGTCAACCCCCGCGACCCTCGCCAGCTCCTCGTCGCCTGCCAGGCCTCGCCCGCGACCCCCGAGTTGATCGTGACCTACCTCTCGTTTGACGGAGGCGCGAGCTGGCAGAACGGTGGCCTGCCACCGCAGCCGGCGGCCGGGCCGGCTGGCGACGACGTGACCGTCGCCTTCGATGCACACGGCCGCGGCTATATCTGCGCCACGCGTTCCGGTCACGGCTCCAACCTCAACCCCGCCAACCCCGACGCCAACCGCGCCGTGTACGTCTGGCGGACCGACGACGGCGGGCGCAGCTTCTCGGCACCGGTGACCGTCGTGGAGGGACAGTATTGCGATCACCCCTGGCTGGCCACCGGCCAAGGCCAGACCCCGGCCGGGCACGATGTCTACGTCGCCTGGGGCGCCGGCGACTCGCACACGGCTCTCGACCTTGCGCGCTCCACCGATGGCGGACAGAGCTTCGCGCCGCCGCGCAGGATCCTGGCGGAGGCCAGGGTCCCCTCGCTGGTGAGCGCGGGCCCCCAGCTCGCCGCCGGACCGCATGGCCTGGTATGCGCCGTCTGCGACTGGACAACCCAGCAGGACTCCTCCGGAGACATGGTCGGCCAGGTCGTCGCCGTCTGCTCGACCGATGCGGGACACAGCTTCGCCGCACCGGTCCATCTGGGATCGGAATCGGCGGTCATCGCACTGCCCGGCGACGTCAGGCCCAACAGCGGCCCAACGGTCGCCGCCTCGCCCGAGGGCGATGCCCTCTACGTCGCGTTCCCCAAGCACAAGCCGGGAGCCACGCACTCGGACATCGTGGTGACCGCATCCCACGACCGCGGCCGGACCTGGTCCAAGGCGGTGACCGCGACTCCCGACGACGGCGTGATCTACTTCCAGCCGAACCTGGCGGTCGACGAGGCGGGCCGGGTCGCGATCTCCGCGTTCGCCCTGGCGAACGGCCGCGTGGACGAAGTCCTGCTCCTCTCACGGCCTCGGGAGCTCCGCTTTCGCCCACCACTACGGGTGACCACCGCTCCCTTCGACCCCCTCGACCCGACGACGGCCTCCCGCGGGAAGTACGGCGCCTGGTGGATCGGCGACTGGCAGGGCATCGCCAGCAGCGCCGGGGCCTTCCATCTCGTCTGGAACGACACCCGCACGGGGAAGCTGGATCTCTTCGCGGCCACGGTGCGCCCATGAGGCTCGAAGCAGAGAAGCAAGCTATCTTCGGTAAGCCAGGTTCGCTAGCAGCCAGTGAACTCCGGGACGGCCCGACGGACATCGTGAGGGCTGCAAGACGAAAGCTGGACATGATCGTCCGGGCCGTCGTTCTGAGTGACCTCCGGGCACCGCCCGCTAACCGGCTGGAGAAGCTGAGGATGATACCGACCGACCGGGAGCCCACACCTCCCGGCGAGATGCTGCAGGAGGAGTTCATTAAGCCGCTCGGCCTCACTCAGGCTGAACTGGCCGAGAAGCTGGGAATGCCCCGTGTCGCAGTGAATGCGATAATCAATGGCAAGCGCAGCATCACGCCGGGTACCGCGATGCGGCTGGCCAAGGCTCTCAGCACCACGCCCAGGTCGCGTCGGCAGCAACGGTCCCTCCCTGATGTCGCGACGGACGGCCGTGCGTGGCGGCAAGACCTGACCGTCCAGGAAGTCAGTGTGCGTGGGGCAGAGAGTGCCCGCAGACGCGGCAAGAGTTCAGCTGTCGTGCTGAACCGCCTCGTGACCGAACGGCCGCCCGCGAATAACGCATGGCTCGTAGGCATAATCAACGGGATTTCTCATTAAGATCTCTGACCGCTTCTGGCAAACACTTCGCGATCGCGTTCAAGGAAGTCCCATCGAGGAAATCGTGAACAACTCGTGCGGCGGGATCGCCGTTAGATGATATGTGGTCGCGGAATGGTTAACCGATGAAGAATCCGAGCGGCGGTAAGACGACCAAGACGCGTACGACGCCGATCGCGGGCTGTACTTCTTCTCCGCAGTGGCTTCCGAGCTGTCGCACCCCTGCGTGCACGGCGGCGTTCACAGCAGGCAGTCCAGCCGTTACTTCGCGTGCAGGCCAGCACAGGAAAAGGCAGCAGGCAGTCATTCACGGTCACCTAAGCCGGACACGAAAGGACAGTAGACAGCCGCTGAAGGCCATGTTAGCCTCATATTTGAGCTTATGACGGGCTGCCGCTGCCAATCAGGAATGTGCAAGAAATAATGGTGCGCTTCCTGGAAGCGGTAATGCGTTCAGGACAGAGCGAGAGCTAACCATGCCATTGCGTATGACTAGCTTGCCGCGGGCTAGCTTGGCCATGCGCCTGAGGCTGGGCCACCGGGCCCGGGCTGGCGGCAGTGGCGTCAGCCATCGATCACGGGCGCGTGCTGCGATCGCGGTCATCTTCTTTGCCAACGGGGCCATATTCGGGACCTGGGTATCTCGCGTTCCGGCCATTGAGGACCACGTGCATGCCAGGACCGGGCCGCTGGGGCTGGCGCTGCTCGGTATTGCTGTCGGTGCCTTGCTGGCCAGGCAGGTCGCTGGGCAACTAGTCGTCCGCGTGGGCAGCCGCGTCATAGTCCGGGTCGGCATCACATTGTGCTGCGCGATGTTGCCGCTGCCTGCGCTCGCCACCAACGTGACCGTGCTCGGGCTGGCGCTGATCGGCTTCGGCGGGGCGCTTGGCCTTCTGGACGTGGCCATGAACTCCAACGGCGTTGCCGTGCAGGGGCAGCTTGGTCGTCCGGTCATGTCGTCGTTTCACGGCGCCTATAGCGTCGGCGGGTTAGTCGGCTCCGCAGCTGGCGGCCGTGCCGCGGCGGCGGCCGTGAGTCCGCTCCTGCACTTCCTCCTCGTTGGCATCACTCTCGGCTGCGTCACCCTGCTGGTCTCCACGTGGCTGCTGCCGCCGTCCGGCGACATGGCAGGCAAGCCTGAGTCCAAGCATGGCTGGGCAAAGCTGCCCTCGCGGTTCCGTCTCGCGCTGTTCCTGCTGGGATTCGTCGGCCTGTGCAGCATGGTCGGAGAGGGCGCCGTGGGTGACTGGGGTGCCATCTACATGCACACCAGTCTGGGCACCAGCCTGAGCTTCGCGTCGTCAGGTTTCGCCGCCTATTCACTCGCCATGGCCGCGGGGCGGTTGCTTGGCGACCGGTTTGTCGCCCGGTGGGGCGGGGTGCAAATGATCACGCGGTCGGCGGCGCTGGCCGGCGGCGGCTTCGCGATTGCCTTGCTGATCGGCAATCCGGTCGCGGCGATCTGCGGATTCACGGTCCTTGGCCTGGGTCTGTCCAGCGTCATCCCAGTCACGTTCTCCGCAGCGGGCCGCCTCGGCGACGAGGTCGCCGGCCCGGCCATCACAGTCGTCTCCAGCGTTGCCGTTATGGGTTCCCTCGCCGGGCCGCCCGTCATCGGTTTCGCCGCCGAAGTCGTAGGACTGCCCGCAGCAATGGGGCTTGTCAGCATCCTGGCGTTCGTGGCCGCCGGCCTCGTCTGCGCGATCAAGCCAATGCGCGAGGCCGTCCCGGTCGAGAACCGCCCGGTGGCGCCAGTGACCTGAACACAGGTCGGAAGGAGTGCCCGTGTCCATCGTGAAGCCTGCCGATCGCGACGTGCTGGCGACCGCGGCGGTCGACAGTATCGTCGTGGCTTCTGACGCAAGAGCGCGCAGTGCCAGCGCCTACTTCTGGGACCGGGGCCGCCCCTGGACCGGCGCGGTCGTCCAGGCGGTGACGAGCAGCGAGGATCTGGCCATCCGATCGCTGGGCAAGGAACTAGCGGCGGATCCGGCCGACCCGGCACGCTACTTCGCCCTTCGGTCCGCGCTCATGCGAACCGACGCCGACGACGCCGCCGCGATTTTCGACCTGGCCTGGCAGGCCGAGTGCAACTCGCGCCTAGGGTATGAGCTTGGGCGGCATTACGACCGCGCCGAGCCGCCGGTGAGCACCGATGAGTTGCTGGGCATGCCGACAGGAACGCCGCTCGCCGATCCGTCCGCGGCCGAGATACTGATCGTCATTCCGTTCCAGGATCGCGGCGCCGGGCGGCAGCGGCTGCGCAACCTGCTGGCCTGCCTTCTCGCGCTCCGCGACCAGTCCTGCCCCAGAGAGCGCTACCAGGTCACCGTAGTGGAGTCGGACGAGACGGCGCGATGGACCGACGTCATCAGGCCGCGCGCCGATCACTACATATTCGCGGCGAAGCCCGGCGCGTTCAACAAAGCCTGGACCGTCAACGTAGGCGTCCGGCACACCCCTGGCCAGCCTGAAGTGATCTGCATCCTGGACGCTGATGTCCTCGTCGACCGTGAATTCGTTGCCAGGAACGGAGCTCGCTTCCAGCATCCTGGCACCGGTGGTCACCTGACTTACCGGAACATGCTGTCGCTTGATGCGCCGGCTACCTCGCACGCGATTCGGGAACGGGTGCGACGGCGCCAGCCGGAGGCTGATCCCGATCATTTCCGCGGCTTCCTGCTCCGCCGGCCGCCTGGGTGCTGCGTGTGGGTCAGGTCAGTGGCGTTCGACCGGATCGGCGGCATGGACGAACGTTACGAGGGCTGGGGTGGCGAGGACTATGACTTCCTGCATCGTCTCGACCTGGATGCCCCATTGGACAACTACGAAGACTGGCTGCTGCACATGCACCACCCGCCGTCCGCCTTCATTCGCGAGGATGGCGGCTTGGCCGACATCCCGCCGCTCAGCTGGCATCCCACCGAGCCAATCGGACGTCTGGATAGGTTCGCACGCGATGGTCAGCCAGACGCGGCCGACGGCCAGCTAGACGTGGCGGGCTGACCATGCCCGCCGATGACGCGCGGCCGGTGCCGCCGGTGCTGATCGTCGGCCACGGCCTGATCGGCGCGGCCGTCCGCGCCGTGCTGCTAGCGCAGGGAGTCCCGGCCGTCTGCATCGGCCGCCGGCTGGCGGCAGACCCGGGCTACCGGGCTTATGACCTGGCCAGCGAGGCTGGCCGCGCGGCCCTGCATGCCGCCGTGACCGAACTGGGCCCGGGGTGCGTGCTGCTGACCCACGGCCCGAGCGATGTGACCTGGATCGATGAGAATGAGGCTGTCGCGGCCGCCGTGCACTGCGGGGTCGCCGAGATCGTGGCCCGCGCCGGCGTGCCCGTGGTCCTGGTATCGACCGACAACGTATTCTCCGGCACGCGCGGGCGTTACGACGCGGACGATCCGGCCGAGCCGGCCAACGGCTACGGCCGGGTCAAGGCACTGGCCGAGAGCATGCTGCTGGCGAGCGGGCCGGTTCTGGTGCTCCGGGTGAGCCTGATCTACGGTTGGGCCGGTCCCGGGCTGCGGGCCACGTTCGCGCAGCGCTGTCTGGACGCGGCCGTCGAAGGCCGCCTGCTGTCCGCCCCGACCGATCAGCTATTCACCCCGATCCACGTGAGCGACGTTGCGACAGTACTCGCCGCCGTGTGCCGGGCTGGCTGGGGCTCGTCGGCATCCAGCATCTGGCCGGCCCCACGGAACTCAGCCGGTACGAGTTCGCCCGGCTGGCCTACCGTCTGGCCGGAGCTGACCAGGAGCTGGTCAGGCCCTGCCTGCGTCGGGACACCGAGTGGGCGTGCCGCCCGCAGTTCTCTTCGCTGGCCTGCGGAACATTCGCCGACGTGCTTGGGCTGGCGGCGTGGCGACCGCTGACACCAGACGGCGGCTTGCGGGAGATGTTGGCCACCCGGCGCGGCCTCCCGCACGATGACGTCGCCGTTACGGCGACGCCTGGCGGTGAGCCGAAATGGCGGTAGCAGCGACTGACGGCATGCGGCTCGGCCTGTGCTTGGCTGCATTCGGCGGGACGAGTCTGCGGACGGCGCTCGCCGAGCTAGCAGACTTCGGCCCGCTATGCCTAGATCTGCCGACCGATACCACGCTCGGCCTGGTCGATGCCAGGCGCTGCTACACCGACACGAACTATCGGGACGAGGTGGCGGTGACCCTGGCAGGCGCGGCGGCGCTGGGATGGCCGGTCACCTGCGTGAGTAACAGCCGTGACGCCCAGTTGCTCCTCGGGCCGCATGGTCGGCATACCGACGCCGTCCTGCCGGGTTCAGCGGAGGCAAAGCGGGCGCACGCGGTGCGGTGCGCGATAGGCGCGATTAGGCTTGCTGAGCGTATTCAGGCGGGCACCGTGCGGTTGCTGGTCGGCTGCCCTGACTTCGCCCGCTGGCTGTCGTGGTGGGGAAGCGACGTGAGCTGGGCCGACAACGTTGACGAGTTCTTCACCCAGGCCGAGCCAGTGCTTCGGGCGGCTCGCGAGGCGGGCGTCGTCGTGACCCTGGAGCCCCATCCGAAGCAGGTCATCTACGACCGCGCCAGCGCGGAATTGCTGTTCGCGGCCGGCCCGCAGTGGGCAGACACGCTCGCTTTGTGCGTCGATCCGGCGAACCTTGCGGCCATGGGCCACGACCCGGTCGCAGGCGGTCCGAGGCTGGCGGGCGAGCCTCGCGGCGGTGCATGCCAAGGATCTGCAGATCTGGACCGGCAGTGACAGCCCGGCTGGAGGCGGTTGGAGCCGATACGGCCCTGGGCCGCCGGTCCGCTTCCGCGCGCTCGGCCTGGGCACGCTCAACTGGCCCGCCATCGTGAGCACGCTGATCGACGAAGGTTTCGAGCAGATCCTCTACGTCGAGCACGAGGACGTGTTGCTGCCCAGGCGCCACAGCATTAGGCGGAGCCTGAGCCTCCTACGTGAGTACCTGCCCGGTGGGGCGGCCGAGGGCCGTACCTGGTGAAATGAAGGAGAGTAATGGAAGAGCCGCTGTTAGTACGGGATGACCAGCCAATTCCTGCGCTTTACGGCCCGATTATCACCTCGACGCAAAGAACCAGCACCTATAGCATCCATGTCACAAACGACGAGGCCACAGCTCTGCAGGCGGTGGCGGAGGTTGTCGACGACCGGACGGTCGCGATGATCACCGACGAAACGGTCGATAGAATTCATGCTGAACGCATCGGGGAATGGCTGACCGATGCTGGCATCAAAGTCCAGAAAATAGCAATTCCGCCGGGGGAGCGGAAGAAGAGCCTGGCTACCGCGTCCCACCTCCTGGACTGGCTGGCGCACAGCGATACCCGGCGCCGTGACATCCTGCTCGCGGTCGGCGGCGGCGTCGTCATCGACACCGTCGGATGGGTGGCCAGCACCTACATGCGCGGGATTCCGTACATCAACGTCCCGACCACCCTGCTCGCCCAGGTGGATGCGGCGATCGGCGGCAAGGTCGCGGTCGATCACGACATTGCCAAGAACCTCATCGGCGCCTTCTACGCGCCGTGCGCCGTGGTGTCGTGCACCGGCTGGCTCAGCACGCTCGACTCGCGGCAGGTCCGGTCCGGCCTGGCCGAGGCCATCAAGATGGCCGTGATCTCCTCGCCGCAGCTGTTCGCCTTCATCGAGCAGCATTTGCAATCGCTGCTCGCCCTCGACGGCGCCGCCCTGCAATCGCTGGTGCATGCCACCTCCGCGATCAAATGCGCCCTGGTGGAGCGCGACCCCTATGAGGTCGATCTTCGCCGCACGCTCAACTTCGGCCACACGGTCGGCCATGCCGTCGAGACGGTGACCGGCTACGGGCCGGTACTGCACGGCGAGGCCGTCGCATATGGCATGGCGGTCGCGATGCGGGTGGCGATGGCGCGGGGCGTGCTGGCGCCGGCGGTTGCGTCGCGTATCATCGGCATGCTGCAGGCGACCGGCCTGCCGGTTGTGCCCGAGGAGCTTCACGTCGTGGCCAAGGCGGACGATGTTCTCGCGGCTCTGGCGAAGGTCCGCCAGGTGCGAGACGGCAGTCTGCGTTTCGTGTTGCCGATCGGTCTCGGCTGCGCCCTCATCGTCGAGGATGTCCGCGACGACGAGATCCGCTCCGCCCTGGTCAGCAATGACCGGCGCTAACCGCCCGCTGTACGGCATCGACGCGGGCGGAAGCGGTACGTCAGTCCGAACCTCCGATGGCGAGAGCTGGAACGCGCCGCCGCTGAATCCGAGCTCGATAGGCCAGGACGCGTCGGACCGATGCCTTACGGATCTCTTCGCGCAGATCCGCGCGCATGCCGCGGGTGCGCACCCCGGCCGCCCCGGCCGTGCGCGTCCCGGCCGTGCGTACCCCGGTGGTGCGCATCCCGGCATAACGTCCGCGCGACCCGCGATCTGGCTCGCGTCGGCGTCGATAGACCAGGCCACGGCAGCGGAGGAAACCCGCCGGTGTGCCGCGGCGGCGGCCGAGGCTGGCCTCCGCGCCGAGCTCGTCGTCTCCAACGACGTCACCCCGTTCCTGCTCAACGCGCCCGCGGACGCCGGCCACGTGATAGCCGTGTGCGGCACCGGCTCGGGGTTCCTGGCCACGGACGGTCCTTCCGCGCCGGTGCGCGTCGGCGGCTGCGAATACCTGGGCAGCGACGAGGGCAGCGCGTTCGACCTCGGCCTGCGCGGCCTGCGTGCGGCCGTACGCGGGCTCGACGGTCGCGGTCAGCACACTGCGCTGTCCGGCCTCCTCGCCGCGGAGGCCGGCGCACCGGTTCCCGTCCTTGCCCGTCGGCTCGCCCGCATGCCCTTCCCGAAATCCGCCGTGGCCGCGCTCGCTCCCGTTGTGCTGCGGGCATGGCTGGGCGAGGATCCGGTCGCGGCGGAGGTGATCGACGACGCGATTGGCGAGCTGGTCGCAGGTGTGCGGGCGGCCCGTGAGATCGCCGGGATCGCAGGGGGCTGGCGCCTGTCCGTCATCGGCGGCGTGATGACCGGCTGCCCGGAGTATTTCGCCCGGCTAGCGAAAGCGGCTGTGCGCCTGGGAGCCGATCCTGTCGAGCTGATCAGCGACCCCGCGGCTGCCGTGCTCGCCGCCCTGACTCAGCTCGCGGGGAGCGCTTCCATCCGGCTGTCCGGTCCCATCCGGCTGTCCGACCCCCGGATCGACCGCGATGTCTGGCGCCTGGACTTGGCCGAGCCCTGCACTGGAGGGGCCTGCTAATGGACATCATCGAGTGCGACTTCGAGTTCAGCGGCTTCGACGACCACCTGGTCAAGGCCGGAACATCGGTATACCTGTGGAACCTGTGCCAGCATCTCCGCGCGGCCGGCCACCAGGTCACCGGTCTCACTCCCGCTCACGGCCTGCTCGGCCGCCTCAGCCAGCGGCATCAGATCAGCACGCTTGACTGGTGCTACACGGCCGACATCCCGGTCCCGCTCGATCCCCGTATCTGGCCGGAATTCGGCGGGCAGGCATCGATCCCGGTAGCAGCGACGGCACATCAGCTGGACATCGGCGGCGTGGAGATCGTCTTCCTGGCCGGCGGCCTGCTGGACGAGTACACCGACAGCTTCTATCCGCCGAGTGAGCTGGAGGGACGGAACCTGGGCTTTCTCAAACCACTGATATTCCAGGTGATCGCCGCCCGGTTCCTGTCCGACACAGCCGCTGCCGGCACCGTGCTACACCTGCATGAGCCCGCCTATCACTACCTCATCCCGGCCGCCCTCCGCGGGCGCGGCCTGGTGACGGTTTCGACCGTCCAGACCAATATGCCGGTCAACACCAGGGTCTACGGACCCGAAGTGCGCACCCTGCTGTCGTATCTGGGCGGCGATCCCGCCGTGACGGCAGGGCTGACCGATCCGCCGGTGCCGCCTGCGCTGCAGGAATTCCTCCCCGCGATCCTGCTGTCCGAGAATCAGCCCGAACGGCCAGGACATGATTACATCAGCCTGCTCGGCCTGGTGGCGCGGTGTGCCGACGCCGTGGACTTTCTCTCCGCCGGGCAGCTGGACCACGCAATCACCCAGGCCGGCAGCCCCTTCGAGGAGCTCTTCGCCGGATACTCGGCTCGGAGGGAGCTTCTTGCACGGCAGGACCGCCTGGTCGTCGGCGGCTGCGCCATCGGCGACGAATGGCTTGATCTTAAGCGCAGTGAAGCCGGGCGCGAGCGCACGCTGGCCGCGCTCGGGCTCGATCCCGCGCTGCCGACCGTCTATCACAACGCCCGCTACACGGTGCAGCACAAGGGGCAGCAGGAGATGTTCCGCGCGATTACCCGGCTGCTCGATGGGGGCGAGCGGTTCAACGCGCTGCTGCACTGCCTGGCACCGTGGCCTCCGGCCGATCCCGACATCGATGCCCTGGTGCGGCAGCATCCCGGCCTGGTCCGGATAAACACGGGTTCGATGACGCAGCCGGAACTGATCGAATGGGCGCTGGCCAGCGACCTGTGCCTGTTCCCGTCGAAGTTCGAGATGGACACGTTCCTGATGGCCATGGGCGAAGCCATGGCGGCCGGAGCTGTGCCGATCGCCACCGCACAGGAGGGCATGCGGCATTTCGGCCACGCATTCGACCTGGCCGACCCGGCGGCCACCGGGCTGGCGCTGCCGCGTTCGTTCCGGATCAATGACCCGGTGCTGACCGACGCGATCTGCGACGGTCTTCTTCGCATGCTGCGCATGATGCGGGCCGAACCCGGCCGGTTCCAGGCACTGCGCGCGAAAGCTATCGCCGTCGCCCGGCAATTCTCCTGGCAGCAGACGGCGGATCGATTTCTCGAGATCTTCGCAGCAGCCGCCGCCGCGAGGGGCGACCTCGGTGCATGACGTGCGTGCCGCCCTGCTGGCCGGCGGACGCGGCGAGCGGATGGGCCGGCTTACCGACGCGGTATGCAAGCCGATGGTGCCGTATGCGGGTGGCTGCAGGCTGGTGGACTTCAGCTTGGCCAACGCGGTCCGGTCCGGCCTCCCGGAGCTGGTGCTGATGTCGCAACACCTGGAACGCGACTTGATCGACCACTTGGTGCGCTGGTGGGACGGACGCGGTGGGATGCACGTGCATCTGGGACCCTACGAGGGTACCTTCGACCGACGTGACGGCCTGCCCGCGAGCCAGGCGCTGCCTGACCGCCCGCCCGAGCACGGCACCGCTGACGCGCTGCTGACCAACGCCGATTGGCTGTTCGCGGGCGGCTGCCGGGACCTGCTCGTGCTGCACGCCGATCACGTCTACCGCTTCGATTACCGGCCAATGTTGCGCCAGCACCGCGAGACGAGCGCGGACGTCACAATCGGCGTCCAGCGCATCGAACGGCGTTTCGTCCGCCTCTTCGGCATGGTCGAGGTGGACGGCGACGGCCGCGTGCGCAGCCTGGTCGAGAAACCGGCCGAGCCGGCGTCCGATCTCATATTCACGGCATTCTGCCTGTTCCGCGCCGCAGCGCTGCAGCAGGTGCTGACGACGCTTAGCCGACTGCCGCCAGGCCAATGGCAGCATGACATCAGCCGCGACATCTTGCCGTTCATGATCTCGAATGGGCACGACGTGCGGGCGTTCCCGGTCACCGGCTACTGGGCCGACATCGGAACCGTGGAACGCTATCTGCTCGGTCACCTCGAGCTCATCCGCTCGCCGGGCGCCTTGCCTTTGGCGGACGTGCCGCGAACTCTGCCGCAGGCTCATCCGGAACTGATCGGCCCGGACGGCGTCATCTGTAGCGGACCGCTGCCCGTCGGCGCCAAGGTGCGCGACAGCGTGCTCTATCCGGGCAGTGTGCTTGAGGCAGGGGCCCAGGTCGAGCGATCCGTCATCCTCCCCGGCGCCCAGGTGATGGCAGGCGTGCGGTTGCGCGGCACGGTCGGCCTGGCGGGTGAGAAGCTGACGCGGTCCAGGTCGGGGCTGGCCGCGGTCAGTTGATAGGCGCGGTGATGATCCCCAGGTTGTTCAAGATCGACTCCCCGGCGACTACCGCCGCCCTGCCTTCCCCGCCTCCCGCTGGTGGCCCGAGCGGCGTCACCACGGTGTCCGGATCGGCTTCGAAGAAGAAGACGAGAGAGAAGAGCTCTTCGTCCGGGGCCTTTGAACTGGGCGGGAGCACTCGATGCCGCAGCGCCCGCCAGCGGCCGTCCGTCCATCTGTTCATCAGGTCACCGAGGATTACGGCGAGCGACGCGGGATCGTAGGGCGGGGCGCCCCACCCGCCCTCAGTGCTCCAGACCTCCAGCCCGCCGACGCCGAGCTCGCGATCCAGCAGGCTTAGCGTGCCGAAGTCGAAGTGCGGTCCGACCCGCATCTGGCCGGGCTGAACGGCGCCCACCGCAGCCAGCGGCGGATACCAGTTCACGTTCTGGGTCCAGGTGGCCCGCGTGGCTCTGGACGTGAAGAAGTCTTCCTGGATGCCGAGGACTGCGGCCAGCATCGTCAGCATCTCCAGCGAGACCCGCACCATGTGGCCGGTGTACCGCTCCGAAACGGCACGCAGGCCGGGAACCTCCTCCGGCCACCGGTTCTCCGGGTAATACAGCGCGTCGAATTCGGCGTCTCCGGTCCGGTGCGTGGGACCCATGTGGAACGCCTCATGCAGGTCCGACGCGCTTTGGCTGCCCTCGATGGCGGCGGCAGCCAGCAGTCCGGGTCCGGTCCAGCCATTGTCGTACCGTCCCTGCACAGCGTATTTGGCCTTCTGTCCGCCGGACAGGGCGAAGAACTCTCGGCCGCACGCTCGCATTTCCGCAGCAAGATCCGCCGGGACGTCATGGCCGCGTAGCAGAAACATGCCGGTCCGTCGCAGGCTGACGTCGATTTCCTCGGACATTTCAGCGCGCCGTCCCGGGTCGGCGGATTTCCATTCAGCGAGATCGATAGTGGGGACCTGGATCATGGCTCGGCACCTCGGCTTCCCGGGACTCGATACCATTTCCATTGTATGGAAGAATCGGCCGGATTTCTATCGCGCAGGAAATCACAATGCGTCGATCGCCGCGCACTGTCGGTGCTCGGGAGCGTGGCCGCACGGCACCGCGATCTGCCTGGGCCAGGTCGATCCGCGCGGCAGCTCATTTACAGCTATCGCTACGGCTGCGATACTCCCATCATGATGGACGAGCGCAGAATTGGCTCTTCGGGCATAGCCGTTTCTCCATTGGGCATGGGCTGCTGGGCGATAGGCGGGCCATTCTGGCACGACGCGCAGCCACTGGGCTGGGGACAAGTCGACGACAACGAATCGATCAAGGCTGTCCAGCATGCGTTCGATCTCGGGATCAGGCTTTTCGATACTGCGGATGTCTACGGCACCGGTCACAGCGAGCGCATTCTCGGCCAGGCGCTGGCGGGTCACCGCGACGAGGCTGTGATCGCCAGCAAGTGGGGCAACACCTATGACGAGCCGAGCCGGCAGCTGCTCACTCCGGACATCACGCCGCACTACCTGAGGTGGGCACTGGACGCCTCACTGCGCCGTCTCGGGACCGACTACCTGGATATCTATCAATTTCATCTGGCGGACATCGAGCCTGCCGACACCATGCCGCTGGTCGAGGAGCTGGAGTCCCTCGTCGAGGCCGGCAAGATCAGAACGTATGGGTGGAGCACTGACGACCCGCAGCGTGCCGCCGCATGGTCGGCCGGCCCGCACTGCAACCTGGTCCAGCACGAACTGAACGTGCTCAGGGACACACCCGAGATGCTGGCCTTCATCGAGGACCAAGGCTGGGCGAGCCTTAATCGCGGCCCGCTGGCCATGGGTCTGATCAGCGACAAATACACTGCCGCGACCCGGCTCCCGGATGACGATGTGCGCGGCATCGAGCCGGACTGGATGCGATATTTCAAGGACGGTCAGCCCGCACCCGGGTGGCTCGCCCGGCGCGACGCGATACGGGAGTCCTGACCAGCGGCGGCCGGTCACCGGTGCAGGGGGCGCTAGCGTGGATCTGGGCGAGGAGCCCTGCCACCATCCCGATCCCAGGCTTCCGGACGGTGGATCAGGTTCAGCAGAACATCGCCGCGCTCGAATACGGTCCTCTCGGCGACACTGAGATGGCCGAGATCGGCCGCATCCTGGATTCGCGGTAGCCCAGCCAGCGCACGGTGCCGCGGAGCTCGACAGCATGCCGGACCAGGCACTGCTTCTCGGCCAGGGCGGGCTGCTTCGGGTGGCGGACGGCTGCTCGCCAAAAAGTGACCCCGTTACCCTCCGGAGCGCCGCCGATTGGTTCCCTGAGCATGTCCCGCGCCTGCGGAAACGTGCCTGTCAGAGCTGGACGAGTTACCTCACGATGTCGCGGACGGCGGCCCGGGCGGCTGCGGTGCTGCTCGGCGGGTTGAGGCGGGTGAGTTCCGGGGTGCCCATCCGGCTGAGCGCGGTGATCACGCCGAACGGGAACGTGGTGGCTTTATCATCAGGGTCGTGCGAATCGCGGGAGCAGTGGTCGGAGTCCTGATTGTCGGCGCCGTGTGGGTGAACGTGGCCATCACCCTGGTCATCCCGCGCGGCCGCATCGGGTTCATCAAGTTCGTCGACCGGCTCGTCGACCAGGTGTACACGGCGGGCGGCCGCCTCGTGCGGACCTGGGAGCGGCGCGACGCGCTGCTGGCCAGCCAGCCTGTCGTCACGCTCGGCCTGCTGTTGGTCACCTGGCTCGCCGGCTTCGTGCTGGGCTACGGGCTATTGCTATGGCTGCCGGGAGGGAGCTTCCCTAGCGCCCTTCGCGTAGCGGGCTCGTCGCTGTTCACCCTGGGGTTCGCGGCCAGGACAGGCGCGGAGCCGAGCGTCGCCGAGTTCCTGGCGGCTGCCTCGGGCCTGATCATCGTTGCCCTGCAGATTGCGTACTTGCCGACGCTGTACGCGGCCTACAACCGCCGCGAAACGGTGGTCACGCTCCTTGGCCCGCGCGCCGGGAGCCCCGCGTGGGGGCCGGAGCTGCTGGCCAGGGCACAGATGGCGCACGGCATCACGCAGCTGACGGTCATTTATGAGGAATGGGAGCGCTGGTCGGCTGACGTGGCCGAGTCTCATTCGAGCTACCCGTCGCTGCTGCGCTTCCGGTCACCCGAACCGCACAGCTCCTGGGTAGTTTCGCAGCTGGCAGTGCTGGACGCTGCAGCCCTGCACCTGGCGGCCTGCCCGGCGAGCGCGCCGTTCACGGCCCGACTGTGCGTGCAGATGGGCTTCACGTGCCTTCGGAAGCTGACCCGCACGCTCCGCATCCCGGTCGACGACGATCCGCGGCCTGACGACCCGGTGCGGCTGAGCTGGGAGGAGTTCATGGAAGGCTGGGAGCGGATCACGTCCGTCGGGTTCCCCGTCGAGCGGACGGCCGAGGAGGCCTGGCCGCATTTCCGGGGCTGGCGAATTAACTACGAGGCGGCCGCCTACAAGCTAGCCCTGGGACTCGACGCGGTCCCAGCCCGCTGGTCCGGTACCCGCCGCCACGCCTGGGGGCCATTCGAGCCGCGGCGGCTCACTAACCGCACCCCAGAGCATCCAGACGGCCAGCCCGCGGCGGCCCGAGACATGCTCAACGGGGGCGACGGATGACTGCTCCACTCGACGCTGGGGATCCGATGCAGGCACCGAAGATGCATGCTGGTGAGATCGACATCTCGGCTGGTCTCGCAGCCAGGCTGATTGCGGAGCAGTTCCCGCAGTGGGCAGGCCTGCCCATAAGCCCGGTCCCGTCGGCGGGTACCGAGTATGTGCTCTACCGGCTTGGCGACGACATGGTGATCCGGCTGCCGCGCCTGCCGGGGGAGAGCCTTGGAGCAATCCTTGAACAAGGAATGCTTCCCCGGCTGGCGCCGTTCCTGCCGGTCCCCGTTCCCACACTGATCGGCCAGGGACTGCCCGCCGCGGATTACCCGGCCTCGTGGGGCGTGCTGGGATGGCTTGATGGCGACACTCCAGTCGAAGGTCACCTCGCCGCACCTGATTTCCTAGCAGCGGACCTGGCCGGATTCCTCAGGGCCCTATGGAAAGTCGATCTATCGAAGGTCGATCTCGCGGACGGGCCGCCCGCTTACCGGGGCGGCCCTTTGACCACCCTGCATGAGTTCACCCTCGATGCAATCGAGCAGCTGCACGGACTGATCGACACCGATGGCGCCAGGGCCATCTGGGATCGTGCTGTACTGCTGCCGCCGTGGGCCGGCCCGGATACCTGGATACACGCGGACCTAATGCCCGGGAACGTGCTCACCAGGAACGGGCGCCTCAGTGCCGTGATCGACTTCGGCGCCGCCGGCATCGGCGATCCGGCGCAGGACCTGATCGTGGCATGGATGCTGCTCCCGGCTCATGTCCGACCGGCATTCCGGCGCGCGATCAGCACCGACGATGCCACCTGGCTGCGCGGCCGGGCCCGTGCCCTGTCAATGGCCATCGGCCACCTGCCCTACTACCAGCACATCAACCCAGTCATGGCCGACAACGCCCGCTACACCATCCGCGAAGTCCTGGCCGACTACTTGTCGTCTGGTCGATGAGTTCGCCGGGGTTGCCGAGCGGGAGCCAGCCCGGCAAGCTACGCGATAAGTGCAGGGGTATGCCGTAACTGGGAAGGTCGCCCGCATGGTCATTCTGGGCCGAGATGGCGAGCTGGCAAGTCTCGACACGTGGCTGAATGATAACGCCGCGAGCCAGCCGCAGGCCGATGCGGAACCGTCGCTCCTGGTCATCGAGGGGGCGCCCGGGATCGGCAAGACGACCCTGTGGGCGGAGGCGATTCGTCGGGCGCATGTCGTCGGCCGCCGCGTCCTATCGTGCCGCCCCGTTCCCTCCGACGCCGGGCTGCCGCATGTCGGGATAGCGGATCTGCTTCGCGAGGTGCCGGATCGCGCCTTCGCGATGCTTCCGCCA
Source organism: uncultured Actinomycetota bacterium (assembly GCA_963834665.1). Lineage (GTDB taxonomy): Bacteria > Actinomycetota > Actinomycetes > Streptosporangiales > Streptosporangiaceae > JAJYUU01. The sequence continues at coordinate 746,239 of CAWICK010000010.1, read as the reverse complement.
CCGCAGCGGCGGGCGCTCGGGGTGGCGCTCTTGCAAGAGGATGCGGGCGCGGGTGCCCTCGACCTCAGGGCTGTTGGCACGGGATTGGCGACGCTGCTCGGCGTGCTGACCGACGACGGGCCGCTGCTCATCGCGATCGACGACGCTCAATGGCTCGACCAGGCCTCAGCACGGTCCCTGGCCTTCGCCATACGGCGGCTGGCTGGCCGGCCCGTCACGGCGCTCGCGAGCGTCAGGATCGACGGATCGACCACCGTGCGAGGTGGAGCGTTCGCGATCATCGAATCTTCCCTGGCGGGCCAGGCACGGCAGCGCCTGGAGGTCGGCCCGCTCACAGTGGCGGCGATGCACCAGATGTTCCGTCAGGTGCTTGGCGGGTCGTTTTCCCGTCCGTTGCTTGTGCGCATCCACGGCGCGGCAGGCGGCAATCCGTTCTACGGACTAGAGATCGCGCGTGAGGTGCGGCGCGTGGGGAGCCCGTTGCCTGGCGAGCCCCTGCCCATCCCTGGCGACCAACGGGAGCTGGCGCTGCTGCGCATGCGCAGGCTGCCCAGCGCGACCCGCGACGTACTTGCCGCGCTTGCCGCGACGTCCGGCGCCGCGGCGGCTGACCTGGATGTGGACGCTCTGGCGCCGGCCGAGCGGGTCGGCATCGCAGCCGTCTCTCCTGGCGGCCGGGTGGAGTTCACGCATCCGCTCTTCGGCTCGGCTTTGTACTCCTCGCTGCCAGAATCGAGACGGCGCAGGCTACACAGGGAACTGGCGAGCAAAGCCACCAGCCCGGAGGAGCGGGCCAGGCACCTGGCCCTGGCCGCGAGCGGCCCTGACGAGGCGACCGCGGGGGAACTCGACACTGCATCGACGGTGGCTCGCACGCGCGGTGCCGCAGACGTGGCCGTTGAGCTGAAGGAACTCGCCTGTCGCCTCACGCCTGGGACGGACATGGAGGCGAGGGTCCGGCGGAGCACCGAGCTAGCCGACCTTCGCTACTTCGCAGGCGACCCGACCGGTGCGCGCCGCGAACTCGAAGGCCTGCTGACAGCACTTCCGGCCGGGGAGGGCCGGGCGGAGGTACTGCTCGAGCTGGGGAGCATGCGCTGGATTCAGGGTGAGGCCGAGGCGGGTCGGGAGCTGATGATCCAGGCGCTCGGCGACGCGGAGACACTGGGGCTGCGCGCCCGGATCCACGTGCGGATAGCGTCCGGAGCCGACGACGCGGACCTGACCCTTGAGCACGGCGAGGCCGCCCTGGCGCTGCTCGATGCCAAGAAGGACCCGCAGCTGTATTCGTTCGCGCTCCACACTGTCGCGTTGTTTAAGCTCTACGCCGGGCGTGGTGCCGACCACGCGGCTATTGAGAAGGGGATGCAGCTCCAGCGAGAGGCGTTCGGCTGGGACGTGAGCCCCGTCCCGGCCTTCTGGGCGAGGAACTTCGACGATTTCGCGACTGCCAGGCAGCGGTTCGAGGACCTGATCCAGGTTTTCCGCGAGCGGGGAGACGAGGCGCAGGTCTGCGTTGCGCTCGCCCATCTCGCCAGTGTCGAGTGCATGACCGGGCGCATGGACCGGGCCCGCGCGCTGGTGGCCGAGGCGCTGGACCTGGCCGGCGCAGACCGAGCAGGATACTTACCGCGACATCGCACTGTCCGCCAAGGGGCAGGTGTGTGCGCAGGCGGGCGACCTGGGTGATCTTGCGGAGGCGCGAGCTGCAGCTGGTGAGCTGCTCGCCCATCTGAAGACTCATCCGGACGATGTGCTCGAGGGGATGGCCAGGATCGTGCTCGGCGAGGCTGCCCTGACCGCGGGCGACCTGGCCGAGGCCGACCGCGAGCTGTCCCGCGCCGAAGAGATCCAGGAGCTCGTGCACAACCGTGAGCCCGCCAACCAGCGTTTCCAGGCCGACCATGTCGAAGCTGTCGTCGGACTGGGCGATATCGAGCGCGCCGAGCTCCTGGTGCGCCGGCTGGAGGCGCGCGCCGCTGCCCTGCCGCGGCCGTGGATCTGTGCTGTCTCCGCGCGGTGTCGCGGACTGCTGAACGCCGCCGCGGGCGACCTGGACGCCGCACTGGCCGACTATCAGCGTGCGCTCGACGCGCACCAGAAACTCGACATGCCTGCTGAGTGGGGGCGAACGCTGCTCGCCCTGGGTCGGCTGCATCGGCGCAGAAACGAGCGGCAGCAGGCGCAGGACTGCCTGCAGCGGGCGGTCGCCGTACTCGGTTCAGCAGGTGCGCTCGGCTGGGCCGCGGTGGCACGCGACGAGCTCGGCCGGGCCGCGGGACGTCGAGGCAGGCCAGACGAGCTGACCGCGACCGAGCGGAAGATCTGCGAGCTCGCCGTCGCCGGGCTGCGCAACCATGAGATTGCCGCCCGGCTGTTCCTGTCGACCAAGACCGTGGAGGCCAATCTGTCCCGCGGCTATCGCAAGCTCGCCGTACGCTCACGCACGGAACTCGCCGCCGCCATGGCGCAGCCGACCCGGCAACGGCATCCCGAGCCTTAGGGTTCCCGGACGCGGCTTCCGGTCGGCCCAGCGAATTCCGGTCGGCCCAGCAGACCCTGCAATGCGGCGTGATTTCGGTGCGAGCTGCCGGGAGCGATCTTGGTCAGCTTGACTCTTGGTTAAGCGTCATTGTTCCCGGCTTCTCGGGCCGCACGTCGTAGCGGCTGGTGTAGTCGCTGAACTCCTCGTTGATCTCGGCGTAGGTCCAGCTGAAATCGGCCGGGTCATAGCGGTGCCGGCCGAACGCGTCCTTGGGCCGGTCCGCGCAGCAGCGCCGTCATCCGCTGGGCATGCTCGTCGCTGACCTCGTCCCCGAAGCTCCGGTACAGATCCCTGACCGCGCGCACCGGGTCGGCCACTAGGTCGTCATAGTGCACGTGACGGCACCAGCCAGGCGCCGCCTTGTCGTCGTGGCTCATCGCCGACCGCAGCGCGAAGCCGCATTTGCGCCGCCACTCGGCGGCGGTCGGCCTCGGGTCGCGGCGCTTGGTCAGCGGCAGCTGGCCAGCGTTGGCCAGGCTCGCCAGCGAGGTGACGACCGGTCCCGGATCCCGGTGGGTCCAGATGATCCTTGCGTCCGGATAGGCGGCGAGCAGGGCGTCCAGGTGCCACAGGTGATTCGGCGTCTTCAGTATCCAGCGCTCGGTCGGGCGGCGGGATTGCAGCGTCTGCAGGGCTAGCCGATGCTGGGCATACGCGGGTGCCATATCGGCCTGCTCAAGCCAGCGCGCGTAACTGGGCACGTGCGCCTGGGTTTCCAGCGCGAGAGTCCGCAGGTCGTACATGAACAGGGTGACGCATTCTTCGGCCAGCGTGGCGCCGAACGGATGCATGGCGCGGAGCGGGGGATTGAGCTTCATCAGCCCCTCAAGTTCCTTGGCCGTCTGCTCGATCCGCGGGTCGCTGGCGGCCTCTCCCTCTGTCGTCGGCGGGATCGGGTGCGCCGCTTCCCACTGCAGCAGCGGCCGGGCCCGCGGGTCCAGGCCAAGCAGCATGTCCAGGATGCTGGTTCCGGTGCGCGGCAGCCCGACGATCACCCAGGGGCCGACGACGGTCTCCTCGCGCACTTCAGGGTTGTCGGTCGCCCAGCGCTGGAGTGCCAGCCGGTTGGCCAGCGCACGCTGCAACATCTTGGCGACAAGGAACCGGCCGAAGCTGGTGAGGTCAGCCTCGGCCGCGGCAGCCCGTGACGAAGACGTCCAGCGGCTCACGGAAACTGTCGCTGCCGAAGTCGTCACTCCCGGCCGCCTTCACGGCGGCAGCCACCACCGACTCGGACGTGAAGGCGGGTCGGTCCAGCCCGAGCCTGGCGCAGCCCCGCCCCGATCGCGTTGAAGGCCCGCAGCGGCGGGCTGCGCAGCTCGGAGTCCCGCCAGGTGTACTCCGCTGCTGTCACTGCGTCACCATCACAACGGTGCGGCCGATCGTGCGGCGGGCCTCGTGCTCGTCGAGCGCCTTGCCCGCCTCGGCCATGGCGACCCGCCGGCCTATCACGGGCCGGATCTTTCCCGCGGCCGCGAGCCTGAGCAGATCGCCGTGGATCTCGTCTGCGACGTCCCGGCCGAACGGATTGAAGCCGAAACGGCGCATGCCCGGGTCCACCGCGGTCACCCAGGCGAGCATGACGCCGACGATGTCGATGTTGCCGATGCAGGCCATGCGCAGCGGCCTGCCGGTCATGCCGTTGTTGTCGTCATCGGCGAAACCGACGGCCAGGTACCTGCCGCCGTGCGCGGTGCACCGCCAGGATCTCTCGGCGAAATCGCCGCCCGCCAGGTCGTAGATGACGTCCGCGCCGGCGTCACCCGTCGCGGCCAGCACCGCCTCGACGAAGTCCTCGGCCGTGTGGTCGATGACGAGATCAGCGCCGAGCGCAGCGCAGCGGGCCGTTTTCTCCGAACCGCCCGCCACTGCGATAACCCTGGCGCCTGCAGCCTTGGCGAGCTGTATTCCGGCGGTGCCGAGCCCGCTGGCGGCTGAGTGCACCACAACGGTCTGGCCGGCCCGCAGCCTTCCCCGCCGGAACAACGCCAGATGTGATGTCTGGAACGGAATGAGGAACGCGGCCGCCTCTGCATCGTCGAAGTCCTCCGGAGCAGCGAAGACCGAGACGCCGTCCGCGATGGCGTACTCGGCGATGCCGCCGAGCGCCATCTTGGTGATAGCGACGACCCGCTTCCCGAGCCAGGGCTCGCAGCCAGGGCCGGCGGCATCCACGACGCCACAGGCATCCATGCCGAGCGTGTACGGCGGCGGTGTGGGAACCGAGACCAGCTTTCCCCGGCATCGGTCGATGTCATTGAAGTTCAGCGACGCCGCGCCGACCTTCACCCGCACCTCGCCGGCCCCCGGCTCGGGTACCGAGACGTCGACGACTTCCAGGACCTCACCTGGCGGACCGCTCCTGGTCACCTGCAGTGCCTTCATGCGGTTCCCTTCGGCGATCAGGCCCGACTCCGGTCCTGAGACAGAGTCAATGTAGCGTCTCAGGCCGCGCAGAAACAGGGTCATCTCGCGCCATCTGAGCAGGCGCTCATCAGGCTGCGCCGAGTCCCCAGCGCCGGGCCTGGTCAGGACCGAATGAACCGCTCGAAGGCAGGGAGGAACCATGAGGACAGCTGCCGCCGAATCGCTGCCGGTGACTGCTCCGCCGGGCCAGGGATCGCCGCGTACGACAGCAAGATGCGAAGAATCCAGTCGACCAGGCCTGCCACGTCCTCGTCGGACAGCAGGCCGCTGTCCATGGCGTCGCTCAGCAGCGGGCGGACGGCAGCCGCGCCGATGCGGCGCAGTGCATGCATCCGGATGGCTCGCCCGGCGGCCCAGGCGGCAGAATCTCCGGTGAAGATTGCAGCATGAACCGGACGGCTGCCGATCTGGCCGATGCTGAACATCATGGACTCGACGAGCCGGTCGGCCGGGTCGTCTATGCCCGCCAGGTGCGCCTGCACCTCGGCGGCCATGGCGACCGATTCCCGCTCGAGCACGGCCAGGAAGATCGACTCGTGACTACCGAAGCGGCGATAAAGGGTGGCCCGGGAGATGCCGGCCGCGGCGGCGATGTCAGCGGCCGTTGTCTTGGCTACCCCCAGGCGGAGATAGCAGTCGGCGGCCGCGTCGAGCACGGCCGCGTCGAGCACGGCAATCGTTCCGTCGTCACGCCGCGATGACATGTGCCCCCAATTGAGGTCGGCCAAATCGTTGCGATGGTAACGCGGCCCAGCACGGTGGCTGCCGTCAAACGCTGCTAGCGGCGCCTGCGGTGGGCCACGAACCGGGCGTCATCGGGGTTCCTCCTCGGCCTGAACCACCATCGCCTCGAGCAGCGGACCCCCGAAGATGGTCGCCATGGCCACATCCGAGGCGTCGCGCCCCCGGCCGATCACGACGCGTCCCTTGCGCCGGATGTTGTTGCGGGGATCGAAGATCCACCACCGGTCACCGAGCCACACTTCCATCCAGGCGGCTGCCGTACGTAGTTGCCCGGATCATCCGGCGCGACCCGGCTAACCCCTGTCGCCCGTTCGACGGCAGGCGCCTCGCAGCCGGCGAGGAGAGCGCCTGCCCGGAAGCCGGCCAGGAAGGCGCGCCGCTGCCCGGTGTCAGCGTCGAGAGCTAAGGTCGTTATCAGCCCGGCAATGATGAGCAGAACGGCGGGCAACCCCAGGGCCGTGGCCTGCTGGACGCTAATCACGTTGAGGGCCTCGCAGATGACGGCGGCTAACCCCAGGATCACGCCCGCGGCCAGCAACCACACGGCTCTTCTGCGCCGCGGCCGCCGCGGCGGGTGCTGGCCGTTCGGGTACGGCTCCCGTCCTGCGGTCATGGCACGACCTCCACGTAGGTAAAGCGCTGCCTTGTGTCCGCAGGTAGCCGTGCTGCGCCTAATAGAGTATTTAATTTGCCTCTGCATAGTGCGCTGCGGAACGCGCTGTGTGCTCTTTGTGAGCGTTACCGATTGATATTGCCGCGGAGCAGTTCCGAACTCTACACGAGGGACGGGCGCCATTATCGACGCCACGACACGACAGCAATGATCGCCTGCCGCAGGCCAGTTAAGTGGTTGCTCTAAGTCATGCCGCGGGCACTTATACCAGTAAGGACACGGCAAAATGTGACACTGTGATCGCCCGCATTTTCGGCCTGTCCGACGTTGCAGTCTCCGTACTCGACGGCGCATGCGGTTCCGGGCTGGCGCCGATCCGCTGGCCTTGATGGACCGGCGGCGCGTCGACCTGGAGTGGGTCGCGGCGGTAGGTGCCAAAGAGTCATAGGCGGAGCGGCGGCCAGTATCCGGCCGAATAAGAGACTGCACATCATGACAGGATGCCCTGAGTCCTGTTCCACTTGTGTATGTCACTGTTGTCAGCGACCATTCCCCAGATCAACACCACCGGCGCGGGAATGAAGCTAATCATGAAGTAACACCGGGCAACATCGGCGATATAGCAGGTCAGAATCCCGAAGCCGGTGCCGACCTTCTAGTTCAGCGGGCCCGCCATTACGGCGACGGTGACGCTCGAACCCGTCGGCTAGTACTCCAGCCGTAGTTCGTGATCTCGATCGTGAGGGGCGCCGAGGAGGCAGGTGGCAGCGTCGATCATCTGGACGAGACCGACCACGCCGTCGCGGGCGTCCGTTCCTTCTCCGCCTACCCGAGTCCACCGAGACGGAGGGCGTTCTCAATCTCGCTGAGTTTCGCGGAGGACAGAACGCCCGCTCGCTCGATCAGGTCGTCCCGGGACACTGTGGTCAGCCACGTGCAAGGGGTAAAGCCCGGACGCGGGAACGCGAACCGCAGCACCCCTTCAAAGGGCAGTCCTTCCACGGCGCCTACTGCCACTTCGACGCCCAGGCCGGTGATGTCGACACCCGCTGGAGCAACGACCTGCATTATCCGGATCCCGGACGCGTCGTCTCCCGACAGCAGTACGACCGGCCGCCGCTCGTCGAACTCCACCCACCAGACTTCGCCACGTTGCACATGTCCTCCTGACACAAGAACGGCGGGCGGACGCTGCGCGACCCTGACGCGCTGTGGAGACGGTGCGGCCACCCGTTGATCATCGGTGTGTGAAGACAAACGATCACGCGGTGGCCGCAGGTCACAGCGTAGGCCCTGCCCGCTGGCGGGAGGCGTTCGAGGGCCTGATGAGCCGGATAGCTGGACGGTTCACGCGGGTCGAACCCCGGCGCCGGGCACGGCAGTTGGTGCTCGGGCTGCTGTCGGACCTGCCGCGCAAGAACTGCTGGACCATCGCCGAATGGGCCGGGGAGAGGACCCCGGACGGCATGCAGCATCTGCTGGGGCGGGCCAAGTGGGACGCCGACCGGGTCCGCGACGATGTGTGTGACTACGTGGTGGACCACCTGCACGACGATCAGGCGGTACTGGTGGTTGACGAGACCGGGGACGTGAAGAAGGGCACCGACACGGTCGGCGTCCAGCGCCAGTACACCGGCACCGCGGGCCGGATCGAAAATGCCCAGGTCGCCGTCTACCTGGTCTACGCTGCCGGCGCGGGCACGCGGCAGTGGACCGGGAACTGTACGTCCCGCGTTCATGGACCTCCGACCCTGACCGCTGCCGGGATGCCGGACTCGACCAGGACACCGCCTTCGCCACCAAGCCGGAACTGGCCACTCGTATGGTTGCCCGGTTCCTGGACGCCGGCCACCAGGCCGCATGGGTTTCCGGCGACGAGATCTACGGCGGCAACCTCAAGCTGCGAACCGCACTGGAGGAACGCGGCACCGGCTACGTCCTCGCGGTGGCCCGCTCGCACGAAGTCACCACCGAGGCGGGGAAGTTCCGTGCGGACATCTTAGCCAAGAAGGTGCCCAAGCGGGCCTGGCAGAAGCTCTCCGCCGTGGCCGGGGCCAAGGGCCACCGCTTCTACAACTGGGCAGTCATCGACCTCGCCGACCCCGCCCCGGGAGTCGTCAGCTACTGATCCGCCGTAACCGCAGCACCGGCGAACTCGCCTACTACCGCTGCTACTCGCCCGCGTCCGTGCCGCTGACCGTACTGGTCCAAGTCGCTGGATCAAGATGGCGGGTGGAGGAGTTCTTCCAGTCGGGCAAGGGCCTGGCCGCACTCGACGAGCACCAGGTCCGCCGCTATACCTCCTGGTCCCGCTGGGTCACCCTCGCCATGCTCGCGCACGCCTTCCTCGCCGTCGTACGCGCAGACGAGCACACCCGCCCCGCACCCGATGCCCTCATTCCGCTCACCTGCAACGAGATCCAGCGCCTGTTCATCACACTCGTTGTCCGACCCGCCCACGATGCCGCCCATCGGCTCGGTTGGTCCGACTGGCGGCGCCGCCACCAGGCCCGATCCCAGGCCAGCCACTACCGGCAACAAGCCACTCAGGCATGAAGATCACGATCTACGGCTGGAGTACTAGTAGCGGGCATCGCCGTAGGGCGCCGGTTCGAGGCCGGCCCCGGCCCGGTCGGTGCGATGATCCGGCCGGCGGGCACTGTCCGGATTGACAAGTCGCGAGCGCAACGGCGAAAGTCAGGCAAGGCTGCTCCACGAGGAGCGCGCGGCGCTCCGCGAGAAGCGCGCGGCGGAGCCGGGTGCTGTCTCGGTGCCGAGGGACCAGCGTGAGTGGGGGCCCTACCGGGATGGGTACCTGGGGAATGTGATCGGCGTGACGGTTCGGAGACTGTGACCAGATGCGAATGCTGCTGATCGGCGCTCCCGGCGCGGGAAAGGGAACGCAGGCCGAGCGACTCGCCGCGCGGTTCGGCATCGCGCACATTTCCAGCGGGGACCTGCTGCGCCAGCACGTCCGGGACCAGACCTCGCTCGGCCAGCGGGTAAAGTCCTACCTCGACCGGGGTGACCTCGTCCCGGACGGCCTCGTCATGGACATGCTGCGCAAGCCGGTACTCGCAGCGGCAAATGGCTATGTGCTTGACGGATTCCCCCGGACAGTGGAGCAAGCGAGGGCATCGTATGAAGTGGTCCGGGCGTTCGGGGCCGAGGTGCAAGCCGCGATCCATCTCGATGTTCCCCGCGAGGAGCTGATTTGCCGGCTCCTCGCCCGCGGCCGCGGCGCCGAAGACGTGCAGGCTGTCGTCGAGCACCGCCTGGAGGTGTACCTGGCACGAACCGTGCCGCTGGTCGATTACTACGCCGGCCGGGAATGGATGTTCACCGTGGATGGCGCGCGGCCGCCGGATTTGGTCCACGAGGACATAGTGGGGCGCATCCAGAAGCTCGCCGGTTTCATCGGCGGCTAGGCGCCACGGGCGGCTCTTGCGCCGCGTCCGCGGCTATGGCTGAGGCGCGAGCCGCTCCAGCGGATTGTCCGGCATCCACTCAAGCATGACGATCGTGGCATCGTCGATGAGCGTGCCGTGCTGGTAGTCACTAATGGCGTGGTGGAGCCGGCGGATCATCTCGGGTGCCGGTGTTCCATCATGGCTGTGCCGGATAATGAAGTCGACCAGGCGCTCGACTCCGAACGGACTTCCGTCTGCTGCCCGCCCCTCGGTTATTCCGTCGGTGTAGAGCAGTAGGCGGTCGCCGGCCTCAAGCCGCTCGGTGTGCACCGGGATGGATCCGGGGTCCTCGGTCTCGTCGGCATCGACGGCACCCTCCGCCGCGGCTTCCTCAGTTCCTTGCCTGCGCCGGTAAATCAGGTCGACTTCCGACATGCCCAGCGGCAGCTGCTGGCGCCCGTCAAGCTCCTTGACAACCTTGTTGCGCCGGATGAGCAGCGGGGGCGGGTGGCCGCACGGAATCCACGTGAACAGCCCGGTGCCGACGTCGAGGTGGCAGAGTAGCGCGGTGACGAAGCGGCTGCCACCGAACTGCGCTGTTATGGCGTGGTCGGCGTGCGAGGCTACCTCGGCTAGCGTGCCGCCCGCTCGCCGCGTACTGCGGCACGACGCCATCGCAACGCTCGCCATCAGGCCGGACGCGAGGTCATGCCCGGCGGCATCGAAGATGGACACGTGCAAGTCGTCAGCTAGAAGTGAGTAGTCGAACGCGTCGCCCCCTACTGCGTACGCTGGCTCAAGCGTTGCAGCTACCAGGATCCGGTCCGTCGCGAATGTGCGTGGTGGCAGGAACGCCCACACCATTTCTGCCTGGAGCGCCATCTCCTGCGTCCTGCGCGTTTCGGCGTAAGCATCGCTATAGCTGGCTTTGCTGACAATCATGAGTCCCGCCAGCGAGGCGAGAGCCCGGCAGGCGGCAAGCCTCGGAGCGGTGACGTCAGACACCTCAAGTTCCATGACGCCCAGCCGCTCGGTGCCATCGACCAGCGGGATCCACAGGCGCTGCAGCTCATCCTGGCCGCCCGGGCTGTGCTGTACTCGAATCGACCGGTAGGCGCGCCCTGCGGTCGTCGTGTCAATGGCCAGCGCGTCTCGCGCCCGCCCATCACCTCCGGGCAGCAACCGGAGCGACCGCTGCTGAAGGTCTGACAGGTAGATCCGCACGGCCCGGATGCCCAGCGGCCTGGCATGGTCGGCGATCGCGTCAGCGACCATGCCGGGCTCAAGCAGATGTGACCTGGCCAGCAGACTGGCCATTATCTGGCCGGCCAGCGCGTCTACTTGTTGGTCATCGCTCATGAGCTCCAGTCTTGCCTGCCACGATCTGGCACCCTGGGGGGCACCCCGACCGCCCATGAGTAGCCAAGGCACCTGTGCACGAATGAGAACGCGTTCTACTATGGCGCGCGTGGCACTCAACATCGCGGACCTGTTTGAACACGCCGTCGACTCGGCCCCGAGCAAGCCGGCCCTGAAAGTCGGTGACAGGGTGCTGACGTTCTCCGATCTCGAAGCCGACGCCAACCGTCTCGCGCATTTTCTCAGCTCGCGGGGTGTCCAGGCGGGCGAGCATGTCGCCCTGTACGCCAGGAACAGCATCGAGCACGTGGTCGGACTGCTCGCGATCCTCAAGATCCGGGCCGTGTCGATCAACGTCAACTATCGCTACGTCGAGGGCGAGCTCGACTATCTGTTCGACAACTCTGACGTCGTGGCGGTAATCCACGAGCGGTGCTATGCGCCGCTGGTGGCGCGGTGCGCGCCCAGGCACGAAAAGCTGCACACCTTCGTCGTTGTGCCCGATGTCATGGACGCCGGCAACGACGCCGACGTGTCCGCGTTCGATGGCGTGCTGTTTGCCGACGCGCTCTACGGACAGAGCGCCGAGCGGGACTTCGGTCCGCGCAGCAGCGACGACCTGCACGTCATCTACACCGGCGGCACCACGGGCTTCCCGAAGGGCGTCATGTGGCGCCACGAGGACTTCTGGCGAGTGCTCGGCGGCGGCATCAACTTCTCCACCGGCGAGCCCCTCTCGGAATACGACCAGTCCGAACAGGCCAGGCAGGATGGCCGCATGGTCACCTTTCCGCTCAGCCCGCTCATGCACGGCGGCGCTCAGACGGGTCTGCTCCTGCACCTGTTCGCCGGGCACCTGACGATCCTCGCGCCCAAGTTCGACGCGGGCAGGACCTGGGAGATCGTTGAGCGCGAGGGCGTCCAGCTGCTGTTCATGACCGGCGATGCCATGGCCAGGCCGCTGATCGAGGAGTTCGAGCGCCAGGCCGCCACCGGGCGGCCGTACGAGGCGTCCAGCCTGTTCGCGGTATCCAGCACGGCAGCGATTTTCAGCCCTGAGGTCAAAGGGCGCTGGCTGGCCGCGTTCCCGAACGCGGTCATTACCGATTCCATCGGCGCCACGGAGACCGGCTTCCAGGGGCTGGGCCTCCAGGACTCCGGCACCATCAAGCATGACGGTGCGCTAGTTGTGCTAGGCCCGAACTCGGTCGTGATCGACGACGACAACCGGGTCCTCGACCTCGCGGGCAATATTGGCGCGGTCGGCCGCCTGGGCCGCACCGGCAACGTTCCGGTTGGCTACTACAAGGACCCCGAGAAGTCCGCAGCGACCTTCCTTGTCATCGACGGCGTCCGCTACTCGGTGCCCGGTGACAGAGCCCGGATCGAGCCCGACCGCAAGGTCACCCTCCTCGGGCGCGGCTCGAACTGCGTGAACACCGGCGGCGAGAAGGTCTACCCCGAGGAAGTCGAAGCCGCGATCAAGGCACACCCCGCCGTCTACGACTGCCTAGTGGTCGGCATCCCGGATCAGAAATACGGCCAGGCAGTCGCCGCTGTCGTCGAGCTTCGCGAGAACCAGTCGCTCGGCCTTTACGAACTCCGGACCTTCCTGCGCGCGAGCCTGTCCGGGTACAAGCTGCCGCGGGCCATGACGCTGGTGGCGCAGATCCCACGGAATGCCGCCGGCAAGCCGCAGTACCCGCAGGCCAAGGAACTGGCGCTCGCCGACGCCGGGGCACGCCAGACCATCTGACGCTTATATGGGTAACGACGGAATCCTGATGGCCGCGGTGCTCGACCTGCGAGGCTGGCGACATGCTGGACCGCATTGAGGTAGCGGCCGCCCGACGGCGGATTGCGCGAGGCGGGGTGAAGCCGGACACTCGCCCGCAGCCCACGACGCGGACGGGTGCCGACTGCCTGCCGCAGATCGAGCACATCGTCATCTTGATGATGGAGAACCACTCCTACGACAACTATTTCGGCACGCTGGCGGGCCACGGGGACGGCTTACCGCTCGATGATCACGGCAGGCCAGCGCCGGTGAACGTAGGGACCGACGGGACCACCGTCCGGATGCGCCGCTTCACGGGCACCAGGCAGAAGCCAGCGGTGCCGACCCAGAGCTGGTGCGCGAGCCACATCCAGTGGGACGGCGGCACGTGCGGGGGCTTCGTGCGGAGTGTCGAGCAGACCCTGCCCGGCAGGGACGCCACGGTAGCCATGACCTACTGGGATCCGGAGGACTTGCCGTTCTATCACGGCCTGGCGCGCACGTTCCCGCTGGCGACCCGGTGGTTCTCGTCCTGCCTTGGCCCGACCTTCCCGAACAGGCGGTTCCTGGTCGCCGGCACCGCGAACGGGCTCATCGATGATCTGCCGTTCGGCATGGCTGACTATCCGGCCGCAGGCACGATTTTCGATCTGCTCAGCGCCCATGGCATCAGCTGGGCGAACTACCATCACGTCGCTGCTATCCGGGTCAACTGGCGACGGCTGTCGCATGCCTGGGGGCTGAACTTCCTGCGCGCCCTGGCAGCCCTGCTCGCGGCGCTTTTCCCGCAGCTAATCCCGGCGGTTGAAAGCAAGCTGCAGACGACTGCTGGCTTGTATCCGCTCGGGTTCTTGCGATCGGTCAACCACCTGCGGCCCATCAGCCAGTTCTGGCAGGCAGCACGGACCGGCAGGCTGCCGGCAGTGAGCATCGTCGATCCCGACTTTGGCCACTGCTCGGAAGAGAATCCGCAAGATATCCAGGTCGGCGAAGCTTTCGCCGCCAAAGTCATCAATGCGGTCATGAATGGCCGCGGATGGCCCAAGACGCTGCTGATCTGGCTGTATGACGAACACGGCGGATACTACGATCACGTCCCGCCACCCATCGCGGCTGAGCCAGATGACGTACCCGGCCAGAATCCCGATGCAGCGATTTTCCCTGCTGCGGCTGTTCTGCGCTTTACCAGCTACGCCAAGCGGATCGAGGCGGCCGATGCCGGCCCGTCAGCGTACGACCGGCTTGGATTCCGGGTACCGGCCGTGATCGTGTCCCCTTACGCCAGGCCGGGTTTGTGACCGACACGGTCTACGACCACACTTCGATCCTCAAGCTCATCGAGCGAAAATGGAACCTGCCCCCGCTGACCAGGCGCGACGCCGCAGCGACCGACCCGCTGGACACGCTGGACTTTGAAACCCGCCGCGGTTCCTTATCCTGCCGGTCGCTGCCCGAGCCCGCCCGGCAATGGCGGGGATGATGGCTTTCCCTGCGGCTGGCTCGCCGCGGCCATAACGGAGGCTGGCGTAAGGGCGCTGCCGTTTCCCTCATAAAGCTTCGGTTCTGGCGCCTGTCGTGCTATACCGGCGTACAGTGCGTTTCTTACCAGGGATGCTTCGAAAGGAGGTCCCTGATGCCTGAAGCAGAGAATCCGTCACCGCGCCGATGCCGGACGATGTTACCGCCCTGCGTCAACGATGATCACGCCGGAACCGAACGCATCGCGGAACCGGTCGCACCCCCGCCGCTCACGGCTATGCAGCTGGCTCTGTACGCCGGGTGGACCATGGCGGTCCTCTACGGGAATCTCCAGGACGGCAGCCCGTCGGCAGCTTCCGGAACTGCCGACGGTTACACGAATTGCAGCCGCCGCAGCGCCGGGAACTGGAGCTGGCCAGGCTGCGCCACCTGCTCAGCATTTGTCCTGCTCTGCCGGGGATAGCGCCGGCGCGACCTGACGGCGCGTATTCCCGCCGCTATGCCGGACGACCTGAGGCGTTCCCAAGGGCGCGCTCACGGAGTCTCATCTGGCGATTCTCGAGGCGCTCACTGCCAGGCCGCCGGACATCCGCTGGCCTACGAGCTAGGCCGGTCGCTTCGCGACACCGTTAACCCACCGCTGGAGAATGCGGCGGACCAGGACCGCCCGTGCCCCGCGCTGGCCAGGCAGTTTGGCCGTGAGCGGATCGCCAGGCTGCAGGAATGGCTGGCGACCCTGTCAGCCCAGTTCCCTCAGCATGCCGCCGCCGTCGTCGCCACATCACTCGGGCGCTGGAGCGAGCTGTCCGCGGCAACGAGCACCCAGCTCAGGAAAGGCGATGGCCGCACCGTCGCGACAGCGATGTGCGAATACCTGCTGCCGCAAGGTGATGTCTGGCTCCTGCTCCTGACTGGCGCTCGCTCAGCCTCAGGGCTACTCAGCCCGGAGGCCTACGTGGCGGCGGGCGAAGTGGCGCTGCGCCGCTCAGCCGCGATCGCTCCGCGGGATCCTCCGGCATTACTGGTTCGCGGTCCTCATTGGTGCCGCTGCCCTGGCCGGCCTTCTCTACCTCATTGTCAGCACGCTGGCCGGCGCCCCGGAAGTCTGGACCACCATCGCAACCGTCAGCGGGTGCCTGGGCATATCGGTAAACGCGATCGGGTCCACGACCTCGCGGCTCGCCGCTGAGGCTGAGCGACCGGTGTTCGCGATGGCCGAAGAGGACGCCATGGCCTGGGCCATCACCGTAATGCCGGCGGTCAAGCTCAGTTACCGTGGCGTGCGGCAACTCCGCCAGGCGGGAATCGCCCCGCGAACCAGCCTCGGCCGTATCTGAGGGATGACGGGGGGCCGGGCCTGGCTGATCATGCCGTCGAGGACCCAGTCGCGGTGGCCGTTGCCACCCGCGAATCCGGCCTGACTGCCCGCTAGCTGCTTGCCGGGGTGGCCACCCACGCAAGCATCAGCGGCTCGCCGGTGAGGGCGTCCCTCAGCACCAGCAGGTACGGCCGGTCGAAGCTCAGCACGACGTAGCCTGCTGATGCACTGATGCCAACTGCTGTCGCCGCGCTGGCGACCGTGCCTTTCTCCGCGACTGCGAGAGTTGCCGCATGCCGGACGAACCCGATGCAGCAGGCCTGCGGCGAGATCCCCGAGAAGTCGGCCCGGCCGCCGAAGGCGGTGCCCATGCCGAGCGCGGTAAGCGCGTCTTGTAGCGAGTAACTCGATGAAAGCTTGACCTTCGGCAGGGCGATCTCGGTCTGCCTGCGGCTGGCCGCAATGCCCGCGGTCAGCTTGCCGACGGCGGCCGCACTCGGTAGGGGGCAGCCGCTGACGGCCCTCCGCCCGGCTGCCGGTGGCAGCAGCGCGAGCATGCTCAGCCGGCTGCCGCGGTAGGGCAGTGAGACGGCGGTCCAGCCCCCGGACATGGCCATGGGGAAACTGACGCCGCTCATGTACTGTGCGGTGACCTTGCCGCTCGCGGTGCTGAACGGGCCTGCCTGGGTCATCGCGTGGCTGAACGGATGCAGCCAGGCGGCGTGCAGGTACAGCGCGTCGGTCAGCACCCAGCCGATCGTGTGCGGCGGGATCGAGCCGGGCGGCAGCAGGTCGGTGATGTGGCCTCGCGTGTCGGCTGCCACTGCCGCGTCGATCTTGGCACGAGCCTGTTCTGGATTCGTCAGCAGCGGCAAGTGCGTCAGCCCGGCCTGGTACCCGGCGCGCAGCGCCGCCACGAAGCTTCGGTTGGTGGCCAGAGTTGGGTCGGCCCAGATCCGGTTGCTTGTGGTGAAGGTGACGCCTGGCCGGTTCAGGGAGGCGAGCAGCGCGGCCCTCGCGGCCAGACCAGCCGCCAGGCTCTGCCCGGTGGCCGGCAGATGCAGAACTCGCGCCATCGCGGTCGCCGTCGCCCCTCTCGCGCCGAGGTAGGCCATGCCGAGGCCGGTCGCGAGGCTGACCGGGGAAAGGACCACGTTCGCGCCCGGCTGGGCACGGCAGAGCGAGGACAGCATGTTCAGGCCGAAGGCGGTGTCACCTGCGCCGTAAGCGCGAAGCGCAGTCACCTGGCTTGAGGTCAAGACCACTGGCGGGCGTGCTGTCCTGGCCAACGGCTGGCGCGAGGACGACGCTCCGCATCCGGTTGCCAGGATCGATGAGACGAGAACTGCCGCGACCGCCGTGACCCTGACCCCTGTAGTCATGCCGATTGGACGCCATCGAAGCCGACCGGGTTCCACCGAACGGCTGCGCGTCAGCACTGGCCCGGCCGCCAGGATGGTCACTCCCGCCGACTGGCTTGATTCGGCGGGAGTGACTACCGCTGTCCCCTCCTAGCCCTCGTCCGTCGCGGTCACGCTGCGGGCCTTATTCATGGTGACGGTGCAGGACAGGCCGTTCGAGGACACAGAGTCGCAGCCGGTCCAGCCCAGGAAACTAGTTGCGGTGCCGTCGCTGGCCCCGTTCATCTTGGCTGTCAGGGTAACGACGGTGCCGTTTGTATAGTCGGCGCTGTTGACACCGGCCGTGGTCCAGGTGTTCCCGTTCTGGTCGGTGATGGTTTCGTTTCCGGTGCCGCCACCGGTACAGGTCTCGCCCGTGTAGGGCCACGGATCCGGCGTGCACCACATCGGGCTTGCCAAATCCTGGATGTTGATGTTCAGAGCGAACTGCTGATTGGGATTGTTCTGGTCACAAGTGATGCTGATGGCATCGGTGGAGGTCGTGTCGTTCGGGGTATAGCCGATGCTCAGGAAACCTGCCGCGTTAGTGCCAGTGTCGCATGGAGTGCCTGCCAGCGAATCGAGGCCGGAGAGCCCTGCACCCCCCGGTCCTGGCTGCCCCTGGGGGCCTTGATTGCCGTTACAGATGTAGGTGGTCCCGCTCTCTGACGTGAGGCTCGTCCCCCCGGTTGGGCAGTGGACGTCGCCCACCTGGAGTTCTGCGCTGGCGACGCCTTGGCCATCAGTGCCGTTGTTCCCGGCCGAGCCCGTGTCGCCCTTCGGCCCGGCCGCTCCGGGCGGCCCGGCTGCTCCTGGCGGTCCGGCCGGACCTGCCGGTCCTGCGGTCCCTGCCGGTCCTGCGGTCCCCGCCGGACCTGCGGGCCCTTGCTGGTTCCAGCTAATGGCCGTGGTACCCCGGGGGCAGTTCGTGCCTGCGTCTTGAAGGACGAACACGTGAGTGCCGTTGAGCTCCGCGTTGGTCCAGCAGCCGTGAATAATTCCGGCGGAATCCGCCGGGCCGCTTGACACTGCCGCTCCTGCCGCCGTGCCGCCCGCCAGCAAGGCCAGCGCAGCGATTCCGGTGATCACTGTCCTGCGTGCTCGTAATGTCGCCATGCGCGTTCTCCCTCTTGATGGGCGGCAGTCGAGCCAATAGGACAGCCGACCGGTCCGCATGCGCATAGCTTGCGTTCTGGGCGGCGGACTCGCAGCGCGGAAATCCACACACTTTGGCGCGTCCGGGCCCTGAGGATGAAGTCCGGCCCGGACGTCGTGCCTCCGCTGGTTCTTCCTACGGGCCGAGCAGCCTAGCTGAACCGGATTGGAGCCGTGCCTGCGACGACGGGGGAGACGATCAGGTCACCGTTGCACGGAGCCAGCTTGGCGGTCGCGCGCACCGCAGTGAAGTCGGCTGGCGGAATGATCTCAAGTGCGGCTGCCATAGGGCAGGCTTTCTGATACGGCGGTGGCGGATTCCCGGTCGGATTGTCCCCGTACTCAAGATCGAATGAGGCTTTCTGCCCCGGCGCGATGCCGACGAGGTGCGGCGTGACCGCCGGGAACAGGAACGATCCGCCCCTGGCGACAGTCGTCGGCAGTGCGCCGCCGCGCGAGTTGAGCATCTTCAGGCCCGGGTAGCCGGACAGGTGACAGGGGCTGGCCGACGCATTGCGGAAGACGATCT
Source organism: uncultured Actinomycetota bacterium (assembly GCA_963834665.1). Taxonomy (GTDB): domain Bacteria; phylum Actinomycetota; class Actinomycetes; order Streptosporangiales; family Streptosporangiaceae; genus JAJYUU01. Next base: position 727,483 of record CAWICK010000010.1, on the reverse strand, counting down.
CGGCGCCGACATGGCCGGTAGCCGCGCCGAGCGGAATGAAGGTTGCCCGCAGCTGACCGGGCTGGCAGCGGCGCCCGCTCGCCGCAGCGGCCGGGCTGGTGACCGGCACATTGCTTGGTGTCCCCGTGGTCTCTGGCGCAGTGGTTACCGTCCCCGTGGTGCCTGGCGCAGTGGTGATCGGCGCAGCGCTCCCGGACACCAACGGGCCGGTAGCGCTCGGGCCGGCCCCCGGGCTGCTCGTCGCACTCCCGCAGGCGCCCAGCAGCATCGAGCAGATGGCCGCCGCGCTTACCCGTCCGGCAACGTGGCGCCGGGACTCCTTCATCTTCATCGCGCAACCCCCACCCAAGGTCCCCTGCCTTGACGACGGCGGATACGTCCGCCTGGTTTCCAATGGTCTACCAGCCCGAACCAACCGCGGCCAATCTCAAGTCGCCGCGGTTTCAGCACCGCACGCCAAGGTGGCCCGCGCCGGGGGCGAATGCACTGCTGACCGGGTCTGCTCGACGCCGTTACACTGCCGCGCTTGCTTCCGCTGCGGGTGAAACATAAGGCTGTTTAGGTATTTGCCGGAAACTATGGCCAGATCCGGTGCAGCGTGTGAATATTTGTCCGTCCGCTGCGACGCTGCAGCGGGATCCGAATGGAGGCGGCATGCGGCATACGACCCGCTCGTGGCGAGCGGTATTCGTGGGATCAATCGCTGTGGGGACTGTATTTTCCCTTACCGGACTGGGACTGGCCGGGACCCATAATGGACACCGCACCGGTCTGCATGGCGCCGCCGCCCGTGAACGCGCGCAGCTTAGCTACCTGCGCGCTCACAGCCATAGCGCGACAACCTCCAGTCACACGCCTAACGATGGCGACCTGGCCGACCAGTTCGCGCAGTGGGACGCCGAGCGGACCGCTCCAGCGGGAGTCGTGTCAGGCCAGGCGCTGGTCAGCGCCCAGCAGCAGGCCGCGGCGCTGCCGGTGGATGGGCCGAGCTGGCACGAATTCACCCGCGTGCCGTATAACGGGGAGCCGAGCAACTACCTCGACCCGTTCTGGTCCAACGCAGAGCCCGCGCCGGGAGCCGGGTTCTCGCTTGTCGGCGGCCGCACCACTGCGTTGGCCACGACTCCGGATGGCACCTGGTTCGCTGGCACGGCCGACGGCGGCGTGTGGCGGTCCAGAGACCAGGGCCAGCACTGGAAGCCAGTTTTCGACTCGATGCCGACGCTGTCCATCGGGGCGCTGGCCGTGGACCCGGTGGACGGGTCGCTCTGGGTCGGCACCGGCGAAGCGAACGTCTCGCAGGACTCCTACGCAGGGACCGGGGTTTACCGGTCCACCAACGATGGCGAGACCTGGACGCGGGTCGGTGACGATTCCTCAGGCAACAACCCGCTGGTATCGCACACCGTGTTCCGGATCGCATTCGACGCGAGCGGCAACGCTTACGCGGCCACGGACAACGGACTGTTCCGGCTCGCGGCCGGCGGCGCATCGTGGACCGCGGTGCTGGACCCGGCAGGCCCAACTGACTTCCCGCCGTATGACCAGCAGGTCACCGACGTCGCTGTCCAGCCTGGCTCGGGCGGCAAGGTCGTCATCGCCGCGATTGGCTGGCACGGTCCGGGCAACACCGCGAACAACGGCTTCTACCAGTCGACAGACGGCGGCCTCACCTTCAAGCAAGTCACCGTGTCCGGGGACATCACCGCGAGCGACATCGGCCGGACCACATTCGCTTACTCGGCCGACGGCACCAAGCTCTACGCGATCGTCCAGTCGCTGGCCGCGCTCGCCGCAGGTAAGGAATCCGTGCTGCAAGGCGTCTTCGTCGCCTCCGGCAGCCCCGCCAGCCTCGCCGGGCCATGGACCGAGATCGGCAATGAGGCCAAGCTGGCCGCGTCGGGGTCGTCGCTGGGTGTCGGGTCAGGCTACGGCGTCGGCGTGCAGGCCTGGTACAACCAGGACCTGGCGGTGGATCCGGCCAACCCGAACCACGTGTACATCGGGCTGGAGGAAGTGTTCGAGTCCACCGACGGCGGCAACACCTGGGTGACGGCCAGCCCGTACTGGAACTTCACGCTGGCCTGCTTTAGCTCCGGCACCTGCCCGAACACCACGCACCCGGACCAGCACGCGATGATGATTACCGACGGCAAGATCGTCATCGGTAACGACGGCGGCGTCTACAGCCGGCCGCTGTCAGATACGCAGCAATACGGCGACTGGACCGACCTGAACGCAACGCTGCGGTCGTGGCAGTACTACGACGCCAGGGCCGGGAAGCTGCCCGGCCACAACACGGCCGTCGTGGGCGGGTTGCAGGACAACGGAACGTCGGTGCTGAGTACGGATAGCAGCCAGAACGCTGAGGCAGCGGGCGGTGACGGCTTCGACGTCATCGTTGATCCGCAGAACGCGAATCGATTTGTCGGCGAGTACACCGACGGAACCGCGTATTCCACGACTGATGGTGGTCATTCGTTCTTCGACACCGTCAGTCCCACGTGTGCCGGGCAGGCCTCCTCAGGCGTGACGCCGCGGTCCGACTGCGACCCCGCCGCTCGCTTCGTAACCCCGCTCACCATGGACCAGCAGAACCCGAACACCTGGCTTATCGGCGGCCAATTCGTCTGGGTCAGCAAGCACGGCTGGAACACCAGCTGTACCGACACTGCTTGTTCTTGGCAGAACGTGTTCGACACCGGCGCTGGCCACTCGGTCACCGCGCTGTCGTCGGCGAATGACGCCAGCACCATCTACGCGGCCTGGGTGGCCGGCGGTGGCAACCCCGGTCCGTCCTTCGCCTCCGGGATCGCGACCAACTACGGCGGCACATGGCACCAGGTGAACATGACCGGCTTGCCGAACCGCTACATCGCCGGCGTCACAGTCGACCCGCGCAATCCGGCGCACGCGTATGCCATCTTCAATGGCTACTCCCGCCGGTTTGTCCCTGGCGGCGGCGTCGGGCACGTGTTCGAGACCACCGATGGCGGCCAGACCTGGACCGACATCTCCGGCAACCTTCCCGATATCCCGGGTGACGCTTTGGTGCTTGACCACCACAGCCTCGCCCTCGGAACCGACCAGGGCGTGTTCACCGCGAAGGCAGGGCAGGGCAGCTCCACCAAGTGGTCCCGCCTCGGATCCGACCTGCCCAACGCGGTCGTGGACGATCTGACCGTTGGTCCGGACGATTACATCTACGCCGCGACGCACGGGCGCGGAGTTTGGCGGATCCGCTTCTGAGGTTCCGAGTCGAGTGCCCCGGCGACAACATTCGCCGGGGCACTCGGCTACTCTGACCGCTTAATTAGCTCGCTCACAGTCACCCGATATGCCACATTTAAGGCAGGCAGGTCGGATGACGATTAGCGTGGCAGTGGCAGGACCGTTCAACTATTAGCAGTCCTGCCACAACCGCGCCAAACATCGCGCCAACGTGATCTTGATGAAAAGCCCGATCCGCACCTAATCGCACGATTCGTCGCGTCGGCCATCAGCGCCGTCAGCGAGAACATTGGCGGGGCATTTCGGCTGCTCTATGAGCGCGATGCCACATCGCCCTAAAGCAGGCCGCTCACCTGGTGTACGTCGCCACAGGGGACGTTGAGCGCATCATGGTGCTTACGGATCGCGTCCTCGTCCGGACCCTCCAGGAGGCAGTAAACCTTGCCGTCGGTGTTGTGGTACAGCTCCACCTGCCGCACGCCGAACTCGTCGGTGGCATTTTCCCGGGTTCCCTGAGCGATTTGCTCCACGGCCTCTGCCGGAAGCTTGAGATCATCGTGGAAGTCCATGAACATCGGCATTTCGGTCCCTCCCAGTCAGGCGTCGTCGTCCGATCCGACACTAACGCCGCCCGCGCTGCCGCCACCACCGTCTCGGCTCTTGTTCAATCGGGGCCTGGTCGCCGGCGGCAGCGTGAGTTGGTCGTGGTGCGGGCTGAGCGTCGCGCCATGTACGGATCAGGTCCTCCGCATTGACCAGCGGAACGAACACGGGTGGGCCGAGCGGGATCCGGCGCCATTCCATGATCTGCTGATTGAGTTCCGCGGCCGCATCGCGCACTTCCTGCTCGGAGCCCATGCTCGGTACGGTCTCGGTCAGCCGGTGGATCTGCTTGCGCAGCTTCAGGGGAGTAGGCAGGAGTTCCTCTGCCGGAACGCCCTCTCGCTGGACGTAATCCCGCAACCACCCAAGGCCATCGGGATCGGGTTTGCTGGGCAGCGGCTTGCCTGCGCCAGCCAAGTTGTCGAAAGCACCTCGGTCCGCCGCCTCGCTGATCTGCTGGTCAATCCACGAGCGGAAGGTCATCTCAGGCGGTTTGCGCTCAGTCATCACCGCAAGGCTAACTCGGCGGTTCATCTCCCTGATCTGCATGCCCCGGCAGTTCTGCACGCCGCTCATTCGGGCGGGCTGTCGGCGACGTCGTAGCTGCCTGCTGTGTCAGGCAGGCTATGACGGTTTCGTCGCTGGTCTGCGAGAAGTCACCGTAGAACTGGCCGATGGCGAAAAAAGGTGAGGGCGTGGCCACGCTGACCATTTCGTCGGCGTCGCGGCCAATCCGGGCCTGCCAGTCCGGCGGTGCGACCGGCGTGGCCAGCACCACCCGCGCCGCGCCCAGTGCCCGGGCAACCTGGCATGCGGCCCTGGCTGTCGCGCCAGTAGCTATCCCGTCGTCGATGATGACCGCAACCCGGTCGGTGAGCGGCACCCGGTCGCGTCCGGCACGGTAGCGGCGCGCCCGGCGATCCACCTCGGCCCGTTCGCGTTCCTCTATCGTCTTCAGCTCAGCTGCCGACACTCTGGCCATGCGCATGACGTCGGGGCCGATCACCCGCACCCCGTCTTCCCCGATAGCGCCCATGGCCAGCTCGGGCTGGAAAGGTACCCCGAGCTTACGAACCACGATGACATCAAGCGGAGCGCCAAGAGCGCGGGCCACTTCGGCTGCCACCGGTACGCCACCGCGCGGCAGGCCCAGCACGACCACCGGCTGGCCGCGCAGGCCAAGGAGCTGCTTCGCCAGCTCCCGGCCCGCCTGCCCGCGATCGGTGAATAGCATGCCTTGCCTCCGCCTCCCGGCTGCAGCAGGCTGCCGCGGATGTCAAGAATGTGTCAGTCTTAAACGGACATTTTGCGCCCAGCCAGGCTGCCCGCCCGCCACCGAGTCCCGCTCTCTTGGTTCTTCCCATCTGCTGGCTACTCGCACGGATGCCGGCCGTACGGCACTCGGAAGTCGGGAAGTCAGGCGCAAATGGACTGGGAGAAGGGCCAATGCATCATAATGTGACGTCTAGATAAAAGACAGCTTGCTAGCACGGCGGTGACCGCGCAGTCATGGACAGTCAGGTCATCGGCTTCAGTGCGGACAGCCAGGCAGACCAGCAAGGACGCTGGCCGCTATGGTCGGGGGCGGTGCCCGCGCTCGCCGAGAACTATTGCCTCCGGCCGGAGACCGGCATCGGGCCGGCCGACAGCCTGCCCGCGGGCGATGTCTTAATCCTTGCCGATGCCGGATCGGCGGACCAGCCTGCCGCCGGACCGGCCGGGGGCACCGGCAAGACGCAGCTGGCGGCCGCTGCGGCCAGGGACTTGCTCCGAAGCCGCGCCATCGACCTGCTGATCTGGATCAACGCGTCAAGCCGGGACGCGGTGCTCACCGGGTACGCGCAAGCGCTTGCTGACCTGCGCATCGCGGAGGTCAACAACGGCATCGAGCCTGCCGCGGCGGCCATGCTCGAGTGGCTGGCCAGCAGTACCAGGCCGTGGCTCGTGGTCCTCGATGGTCTGGTCGAGCCGCGCGACCTCGACGGCTTGTGGCCCCAGGGGGCCGGCCGCCGGGTGCTGGCCACGGTGCGCGGCACCGGCGCTGGGCTCGCCCGGCAGGCGGGCAGGCTACGGCAAATCGGACCGCTGAGCTTCCGGGAGGCGGTCAACTTCCTGACGGCGGGCTTGAAGGACGATCCTGATCTCCGGCTCGGTGCGCCTGACCTTGCCGATGGCATGGGTGGCTTGCCAACTGCCCTTGACCTCGCCACTGCGGTGATGATCGGGCGGCGTCTCGATTGCCGCTCGTACCGAGCCGTCTTCGCCGAGCGCCGCCAGCGCTTCGCCGGAGCCTGGGGGAGTTCCAGCCCGACTCCGGTGCTCGTGGCGTGGTCACTCGCCGTCGACCGGGCTAGCGAGATCATCCCGGGTGGTCTTGCCTGGCCGCTCCTGGCGCTCGTGGCAATGCTCGACCCGGATGGTGTGCCGGCGGCCGTCCTGATGAGCGACGCAGCGTGTGGGTACGTCATTGGGCGGCCCGGAGCGGCCCGGGCGGAAGCCCAGATGGAGGTCAGGAACGCGCTGATCGCGCTGGCGCGGCTCGGGCTGCTGAGTGTCGACGCTGCCAGTAGTACGCGCACGGTACGGATGCCCGACCAGCTCCAGCGTGCGGTGCGGAGCTTTGTCTCCGCCGAGCATCGCGATCAGGTGGGCCGGGTCGCGGCCGACGCCATCGTGCAGGCGTGGACCGCCGGGCAGCCGCGCCCTGCCTTCATCCAGGCGCTCCGGGATTGCGCCGCAAGGCTGCGCGAAGTGACCGGCAGCCTGCTATGGGACGGAGGCAGTCATCCCGTGCTGGTGCGGGTCGGCGAGAGCCTGGACGACGCGGGCCTCGCACATTCGGCAGTCTCGTACTGGCAGGCACTGCTCGCTGCGAACGGCCAGCTGCTCGGCGGCAACCACCCTGACACTTCGCTCGCCAGAGGGAAACTGGCTGACAGCTTTGAGCGCGCCGGACAGCCGGCGAGCGCCATCGGCCTGTACGAAACGGCCTTGGCCGAGGCGCAGGATGCACTTGGCCCGAACAATCCCGCCACCTTGGGTGCGCTGACCAAGCTTGCGCACGCCTACCTGGCTGCCGGCCGGACAAGTGACGCCGTCGAGGTACACAAGCGGAACGTCGCCGCTCGCCAGCAGAGTCAGGGACCGCGTCATCCGGACACGATCACCGCGCGGGCAAGCCTGGCCGATTGCTACCGCGAGGCTGGGCAGCTGAAGGAAGCTATCGACTTGTTCGAGCAAACGCTGGCCGACCGTGAGCGAGTCCAGGGTCCGCGCCATCTGGACACCATCGCGGCGCGCGCGAGCCTGGCTTTCGCCTACCGGGTAGCGGGCAAGATGCGGGAGGCGCTGCCGGCCTACGCGCGCACCCTGGCCGACCGCGAGCAGGTGCAGGGACCGCATCACCGGGAGACGCTCACTGCCCGCAGCAACCTTGCTGCCGCCTATCATTCAGCGCGAAAGGCACGGGACGCCATCGCACAGTATGAGCGGACCGTCGCCGACTGCGAGCAAGCGCTTGGACCTCGTGATGCGGATACCTTGACTGCGCGGGGGAACCTTGCCTCCGCGTACCATTCCGCGCGCAGGCTTGCGGACGCGATCCCCGCGTATGAGCGCACGATCGCGGACTGCGAGGCCGTCTTTGGCCCAGATCACCAGAATGTGCTCACGCTGCGGAGCAATCTCGGGCACGCTTATCACACTGCGGGCAGGCTGACAGACGCGATCGCCGTCTTTCAGCAGACACTGGCCGACAGCGAGCGCGTGCTCGGGCCCGAGCACCCGCTGACCCAGGCGGCCCGCGAGAACGTCGAAGCCGTCACCCAGAGCTAGCCAGAAGAGCTAGCCACAACTGAGCTAGCCACAACTGAGCGAGCCCAACAACCGAGCTAGTCGAACTGAACCAGCCGGAGTCAGCGTGCCGATTAGTCGGGGCAGCACACCACTGGTCCGGCCAGGGTGATCGTGCCCGCATTCGCCGCCTTCACGGGCGCATTGTGGGCGGCGCTCGGGGCGCCCGCGAGCACGGCGGCAGTGGCGAGGACGGCGGCGAAGGCGATGCGGATGCTGGTCATCTGATGTTCCACCCATCTGGTGTTGTCGGGGTGATGCGCCCCAGGCGCATCCTTTGTCATAGACAACGGTCAAACAGCATCTACATTGCACTACAAACGGCAGTTGCGTATGAAGGGATCAGTCAAGACCGAACTTGACTCTTCGGCGAAGAGGCAGCTAACGTCCTAAGAGCGGCAGAAGAGTCGGCCGCCGCGAGCGACGTTGCTGGCGGCCTTGAGATCAGGGTGTCGGTGTGCGCGCCTCACAGGTCACGCTCGATGGCGCTGCGACGGGATCGGTGATCGCACCGCCGCCGCGGCGAGTCGCAACATGACCTCACGTTGCGGTGATATTCGATGAGTCCTGGTCATGCTCATTTCGGCGGCCCGGGCTGGACTAGGCCGAAGCTGGCACCGGCTGGGGACAGGCTTGCCGCGGTGCGCTGGCACGACGGCGCCGCGAACGTGTGGATCGGCGCTGGCAAGGCTCCGCTGCGGCTAGCGTCCGACCTGCGGCCGTGGCGGCTCCGCGACTTTCACTGGGGCAAGAACGGCCGCGGGCTAGTGCTCGTGCTCGACCGCGCTGGCACCGAGAAACGGTGGCTTGCCTGGCTCGATCTGCGTTCCGGCGCACTGACCAGGCTGACGCCAGATCACGCCGCCGATGCTCACTACGTCGGGCAGCTCGGCAGCCAGCGGCCCACGGTCCTGACGGCTGTGCGGCACTCGCCTTCGGCCGAGTTCGAGTTGCAGACGGTGACCCCAACCGGCGCCGTCATCGCCGAGTGGCCTGGCCCCGGCAAGCCGGTATTGCAGTGGATCGCTACCGGCACCCAGGCGCTGGCACTATGCGCGTCCGGAAGCACCGTCGAATGGTGGCACGGGAGTCTGGCGGACAACTCGTGGACAGCGGTCGCGGAGGTTCCGGCCGCCGATAGCCGCGCCTCGCGTCCGGTTGCCTTCAGCGCCGATGGAAGCGCGCTGTTCGCGACGAGTTCAGTAGGCCGCGACACGGTGGCGCTGACCCGGCTCTGCCCGCCGTCCTGGACCCCGGCGGTGCTGAGCGCTTACGAGGGCTTTGACATAACCGCCGTCCTCATGGCCCCGGATGGCAGTGGCCCGGACCTGGTTACGACCACCGATCCCGGCAATCCGCAATCGGCGCTTACGGAAGCGGCCGCGGCTGACCTGATGCGACTGCAGCAAGTGGCCGACAGCGCACCCGCGTGGATCATCGATCGTAACGACAGCCATTGCCTGGCCGAGGTCAACTATCCGGTTGGCGGGCCTGCTTATGTCACCTTCGGCCGCACCACTCTCGCCGTGAGCAGGCAGCTCGGTAGGTACTCGGGCCTGGAAAAAGTGCGTATACAGCCGCGCGACGCCGTCAGCTTTGAGGCCAGGGACGGCCGACGCGTCACCGCATTCTTGACCAGGCCGGCCGGCCACCCCCCTTGGCCGGCCGTCCTGGTCATCCACGGCGGTCCGTGGTCGAGTGACGTGGCCGGCATGGATCCGTGGGCACAGGTGTTGGCCACGGCAGGGTTGTGCTGCGTTCAGGTGAACTACCGGGGCTCACGCGGCTTCGGCAAGGAGTTCCGTAATGCCGGCGACGGGCAGTGGTCGTTCGCCATGCAGGATGATCTGGTCGACGCCCTGCAATCGCCAGCAGTCGCGGAGGTTGTCGATCCGCAGCGCGTTGCCGCCATGGGTCGTGGTTATGGCGGCTACGCGGCGCTGATGATGGCGACGCAGGACGTCGTTCCGCTTCGATCGGTTCTCTCGGCTTCGGCGCCGACCGATCTGCCGGCCTACGTGGCCAGCCTGACGTCGTTCGGCGGACCGGCCGGGCTCGCCTACGCCGCCAGGATCGGGCACTCGGAGGACGACAGTGACCGTCTGCGGATCGCCTCGCCGGTGAATCGCGTCGCGGATATCACCAGCCCGGTCCTGCTGTTCCATGGCCGCCAGGACGCTCGCGTGCCCGTCAGCCACGCTGTCACCTTCGCCGATGCGATGGGGCGGGCCGGCCGGGACTGCGACCTGACCGTCTATGAAGACGAGGGCCACCGGTTCGCCCGGCCGCAGAGCCTGTCGGACTTCCGCGCGAAGTCGCTGGGGTTCTTGCTGCGTAGCCTGCACCGGGACGGCGGCTAGCACCGGGCTGGCGGCTAGCACCGGGCGCGCTGCTAACTCACCCGGCTGCTAACTCACTCGCCGCGAAACTCAGTGCTGCAGGCTCGGCAGCCGCAGGGCCATGTCACTGCGGATGGAGGACGAGCGGGCACCCGCGATATCGGCGGCATGCCGCAGGGCGGTGATGGCCTGCTGAGGGTTGTCGCGCTGCAGCAGGGCCTCGGCCAGCTCGCGCCATGCCTGCGCGGCATCCCGCCGGGATCCGGCGTCCTCGAGCTGACGGGCGGCTGCAGACACCTCGGCAACGCCCTGATCGATCCGGCCGCTCAGGATCAGCGCGAGCCCGCCGACCACCCTGGCGCTTTCCGGCTCGCTGCCTTGGGTACTGCGCGCGATAGCGTGCCCGGCGAGATCCACGGCCTGGTCAAAGTCTCCGCGCAGCAGCGCGCACCTGGCCATCTCGGTTTCGCAGTTGGCCAGGTAGAGATTCTGCCCCAGGTCGGCCATGACCTCGTGCGCCCGCGTCAGGGCCGCTTCGGCTTCGTCGAGTCGTGGCGGGTCGCAGCGCAGCAGCAGCCAGCCGTAGGTAATCCGCAAGGCCGCCAGGTTGCGGTCGAGTGACGACTCCGACATCAGCGCCAGCGATCGCTGCGCCAGGTCGAGCGCGAGGGTGAGGTCACCTCTGGCCTCGGCGACCAGGCACGCATTCCAGTACGCCCGGCCCTGAGCTGTCCGCGAGCCAAGTCGCTCCGCTCGCGAGATGACCTGGCTGACGAGGTGCTGCGCCGAGAACAAATCGCCACGGAACCAGTAGCTGCCCACCAGCGTGGTAGCGAGCCTGATCTCTTCCTCGGTCCCTTCCAGGCCCAGGCCGCGGACCTCTCGCAGCGCGTCTTCGCCGACCTCGATACTTCGGGTGAAATCGCCGGCCTCCTGGTAGAGGCGGCAGCGGGTGTTGTGGAGGAGCATCAGCCCGGGTGTGCCCGGCTCGCTCGCCCGGGCCGCGGTCAGCAGCCCTTCCAGATGGGTAACGGCGGCGTGCAGGTCACCGGCGGCCTCCTCGGCGCGAACCAGTCCCCAGCTAGCCGAGTGCCTGATCTCGCCACGGGCGTGGGCCGCGAGCTCGGTAAACCGCTCCCTGGCTTCGGCGATGGCGCCATTGGCCAGCGCGATCTCAGCGAACTGGAGCCTGAGCCGCTGTTCGTTAAGCTCTTCAGGCAGCACCCCGGATTCGAGGTAAAAGACCGAGCAGCCGAGCTTGCTCGCCAGGCCCTCTAGCACCTCCCGTTCGGGGGACCGGCGGCCGGACTCGATCAGCGAGACGTAGCTTGGCGAGACCCGGTCGCCAGCCAGATCTGCCTGGCTGAGCCCGCGTTCTAGCCGAAGCGCGCGCAAGCGCTGACCGAGAGTTGGCGCCATTTGTTCCTCCTGGCCGGGCATGAGTGCGCTTGGTTTACTTTAGGCCGTCACGGCGCCGAGTCAACACCCGGGAGAACTCCCAGGTGGTGTCACCGGCCTTCCCCGTACCTTCAGTTATAACTGATCACGACAGCGCTAGCGCATCCTGTCACGTTCCGGCCGGCGACGATACGATTCCCGGACAGCCATACAGTCGGGGGACGTCCCCCGACTACCCCCGAAATGGCAGCTCGCAGAGCGGGAGCGGTGATGCCAGAGCCAGCCGTGACGCTTAAGGACGTGGCGCGCCGGGCCGGCGTGCACTCGGCGACCGCGTCCCGCGCGCTCAACCCGGAAACCAGGCTGCTGGTCAGCGAGGAAACTGCGCGCCGAGTGCTGGCCGCTGCGGCCGAGCTGGGCTACCGGCCGAACACCGTTGCCCGCAGCCTGCGCACCCGCCGGTCGCACACCATCGGCGTGCTGATCCCCGATCTCAATAATCCGCTATTCCCGCCGATCGTCCGCGGCCTTGAGGACCGGCTCGACGCGGACGGGTACGTGGCCCTGATCGGCAACACCGACGGTGATGATGCCCGTGAGAGCAGGCTGTTCGAGCAGATGCGGGCCCGCCACGTCGACGGGTACGTGCTCGCCACCGCGCACCTGCGCAGCCCGCTGCTCGCCGAGGCCGCGCACGCCGGGCTGGCCGTCGTGCTGATGAACCGGATAGCCGAGCAGTACAGCTTCCCGTCGGTGACTGTCGACAACGAGCGCGGCGTGCAGATGGCGGTCAGCCATCTCACCGCGCTCGGGCACCGCCGCATCGCCTGCATAGCCGGGCCGCAGGATGTGTCGACGGGCCTGGCCAGGTACCGCGGTTTCCAGTCGGCGATGGCAGCCGCCGATCTTCCGGTGCCGCCGGACCAGGTGGCCTTCGCCCGCTCGTTCTCGATCGAGGAGGGTTACCGGTGCGCCCGGCAGATCCTGGCGACGGGCGGCGATTGCACCGCGGTCGCCGCCGGAAACGACATGCTGGCCGTCGGCTGCTATCAGGCCATGGAAGAGTCTGGCTTGCGCTGCCCGGAGCACGTCTCGGTGGTCGGGTTTAACGACATGCCGTTCATCAACATGCTGAGGCCGCCGCTGACCACGGTCGCGTTCCCGCATTACCAGGTGGGAACGGAGGCCGCGAAGCTGCTGATCGAGCGGCTTGCGGGTAACGAAGGCCTAGTGAAGATCCTCTATCTGGCGCCCGAGCTCATCGTTCGGGGCTCCACCGCACCCCCCTCCTAAGCGCACCGTTTCTGCCATTGACAACCGCAATGCTCGTGCGCCACCCTTCATGTGCAAACGATTGTGCCGCCCGATTGCGTCCGCTGATTGCGAGCGGCCGGAGGTGCGGCCTGGCCGGCTGACTTCCTGGAAGGACGGGAATGAGCGATCACCCTGGTGGCCAGGTGGGCTGGCTGGGAACGGGGCGGATGGGCTCGGTGCTGATTCGCCGGCTGCTCGCGGCTGGCCTGGATGTGGCGGTTTACAACCGGACCAAGGCCAGGGCGGAGCCGCTGGCTGCCGATGGCGCCAAGGTGGTCGACCAGGCTGCCGACCTGGCGGCCGCGCGGGTGGTCTTCGTCATGGTGGGCACCTCGCAGGATCTGATCGACGCGCTGCTCGGGCCCGCCGGCCTGATGGCCGGCCCGCGGGCTCCCGAGATCGTGATCGACCTGTCGACAGTCTCGGTCGAGGCATCCAGCCAGGTGCGCGAGCAGCTCGCGCAGCGCGGCACGGAGTTCCTGGCCGCGCCGGTGATGGGTAACCCGCGAGTGGCGGCCGCGGGCCGGCTGACTTTCGCAGTGTCCGGCTCACCGGCCGCGGCCGACGAGGCGCGTCGTTATCTTGACCTGCTCGGCGCGGGCGCCAGCTACGTCGGAGCTGGCGAGATCGCCCGCACCGTCAAGCTGTGCCACAACCTGTTCCTCGGCGTCGTCATCCAGTCGCTGGCGGAGGTAACTGTGCTGGCACAGAAAGCCGGCGTATCCAGGCACGCGTTCCTGGCCTGCATCAACGACAGCGTCATGGGCTCGACCTTCACCAGGTACAAGTCCCCGGCCCTGGTGAACCTGGACTATCACGCCACCTTCACCTCCGTGCTGCTGCGTAAGGACTTCGACCTCGGGCTAGCGGCGGCGCGCGAGCATGAAGTGCCGATGCCCGTGGCCGCGCTTGTGCACCAGATCGTGCAGAGCCTGGTCGGACAGGGGTACGGGGAGCAGGACTTCGCGGCCGTGCTCGAATTGCAGGCCCGTGCGGCCGGCCTCGAGCTAGTGAGTGAGCACGCGGAAGTCGCCGACGGGCTGGAACCCGTCGGCGCTACCGGGGACGGAACAGACAGCACAGTATGAGCAGCACAGGGTGAGGCTGCGGCTTCACCACCTTGGCCCGCCGGGTCCTCCCGGCTGGGTTTCCGATCGATCGGGCCTTTCCACACCGGAAGGAGTACCGGGGATGAGATTGCATTCGAATCGCGCCCGGGTTCTAGCTATCGGCACGACCGCAGTACTGACCTCGGCACTCGTGGCCGCCTGCTCGTCATCAGGATCCTCATCAGGATCGAAGTCGTCCAGCCCGATCCTGATTGGCGCCTCGCTATCGCTGACCGGCGGCTTCTCGACTGACGGCCTGGCGTTCGACCGCGGTTACAAGCTCTGGGTCAAGGACCAGAACGCCGCAGGCGGGCTGCTCGGCCGCAAGGTGCAGATGGTCATTCTGAACGATGCCAGCTCGCCTACCCAGGCGGTCACCAACTATCAGACCCTGATCAACGTTAAGCACGTCAACCTGCTGTTCGGGCCGTTCTCCTCATTGCTCACAACCCCGTCGGTGCAGGTCGCGCACCGGTACGGCTTCGCATTCGTCGAGGGCGCCGGCGGTGCGCCGGCGGTCTTTGCCACCAAGCTGCCCAACCTCTTCGACGTCAGCCTGCCGGTCGAGGCCTCCCTGCTGCCGCTTATCAACTACCTGACCACGTTGCCGGCCAGTCAGCGGCCGAAGACGGCGGCGTTCCCGACCAGCAACGATCCGTTCACTCAGCCGCAGATCACGTATGCGCAGCAGAAACTGGCCGCGGCCGGGATCAAGTCCGTGTACAGCAGGGTGTTCCCGGCCGAACCCACGCAGTACAAGGGCATCGCTGACCAGGTGGCGGCCAGCAAGGCCGACGTAGTGGTGCTCGGCTCGGTCGACGTGCCGACCATCACAGCCTTCACTCAGGCGTTCGTGCAGCAGCACTACAACCCGAAGGTCTTCATCGCGACCGCAGGGCCGGACCAGGGCTCGGCGTACATCAAGGCGGTCGGCGGCGTCGGCAACACCGAGGGCGTGATGGTGCCCAATGCCTGGTACGGCGGCTCGCCGAACCCCGCGAGCAAGACGATGGTGACGGAGTACATCGCCCAGTACGGCGGCACGGCGTCGGGAATCAACGCCGACGTGGCCGAGGCGTACTCGGTCGGCCAGGTGATGGCGCAGGCGGTCAAGGCGACCAATGGCCTGGACAACGCCAAGATCATCAGCTACCTGCACAGCGGGAAGGTGCTGACCAGCGTGCAGGGTGCGGTGAAGTTCGACTCGGTCGGCCAGAACCTCCAGGCCACGGCCTTCGTTTTCCAGTGGCAGAAGGGCACGCTCCTCCAGGTGCTGCCGCCGGGTAACGGCGCGGCGGCAGTCCAGTTCCCGAAGGCAGCCTGGGGCAAGTGAGGGAGCGGGTGCACGGAGAGTTGCGCGACGCCAGGGCGGTACTGACTGATGTCTAGGTTCGCCGAGGCAATCGTCGACGGAATCCTGGGCGGTGCGGTCTACGCGCTGATGGCAGCGGGGCTGACGCTGATCTTCGGCGTGCTGGACATCATCAACATCGCCCAGGGCATCCTGGTGGTCCTCGCCGCGTACCTGAGTTACGCACTCTCCGTGCACCTGCACCTTGACCCGCTGCTGGGCCTGTTCATCACCGTTCCGGTGATGTTCCTGCTCGGGGTCTTCATCGAGTGGGCCTTCATCCGCCGGCTGCGCGGCCGGGAGCGCACAGCGATGTCGCTACTTGTCAGCTATGCGGTGGCAGTCATTATCGAGGGAGCCCTCTACCAGTTCTTCGGCAGCACCCCCGTCACCATTCAGGCCTGGTACGCCACGTCCACGGTGCACGTGCTCGGGTTCTACGTGCCTTATATCTATCTGATCGGGTTCGGGCTGGCCGTCGTGGCCCTCGTCGCTATCTACGTGATGCTCTACCGGACCACGTTCGGCCGCACCATCAGGGCAACGGTCCAGGACAAGGTGGCGGCCCGGCTGATCGGGATCAACGTCGACCGGGTAGCGGCTCTCACCTTCGGCATCGGCGTTGCGGTGACAGCTGCCGGCGGGCTGGTGTTCGGTATGACGAACGCGTTCAATCCCGACAGCGGATACGACCTGATCTCCAGGCTGCTGTCGATCGTCATCCTCGGCGGCCTCGGCAGCATCGGCGGTGCGCTCGCGGCCGCGATGTTCATGGTGACCGCTGAGGAGATCGTCAATATCTGGCAGCCAACCTGGGCCACCGCGGTGTACTACGCAATCCTGGTGATCGTGCTGGTCATCAAGCCCACCGGGCTGTTCGGCAAGCAAGCGGCGAGGGCGCAGTGACCGGGAGTCCAGCGACCGGGAGTCCAGCAACCGGGGACCCAGTGCCAGGGCAGCGGCTGATGCTACCGTCGCGGCTGGCCGGCCTCGCTGTTCTGGTGGCCGCACTGGCAGTATTCCCGCTGGTCTTCACGAACGCGGCCATCACCAATTACGGCGTCCTCACTCTCATCTTCGTCGCCGCCGCGGCTGGCTGGAACATCTTCTCTGGTTACAGCGGCTACATCTCACTTGGTCACGCGGTCTTCTTCGGCAGCGGGGCCTACTTCACCGGGGTCGCCACCAATGACTGGCACCTGCCCGGCTCGGACGTGTTCGCGCTGCTGCCGTTGACCGGTGTGGTCGGCGCTATCCTGGCCGTCCCGATCGGCCTTGTCGCGCTGCGGGTCCGGCGGCACACATTCGTGGTGATCACGATCGCGTTCTTCTTCATCTTCCAGCTGATGGCCTACAACCTGCCCTCGCTCACCGGCGGCACCTCCGGGTTGCTCGCGCCGACCATCAACTTCCAGGCGGCTACCTACAACAACCCGTTCTACTACGCGGCCTTTGCCATTGCGGTCGCCACGGTGGCGGCGTCCTGGCTGATCCGCCGGTCGAGATTCGGCTTGCAGCTGCGCGCCATCCGTGACGACGAGGACCGGGCCGCCGGCCTGGGCGTGCGGGCGATGCCGGTCAAGCTCAGCGCGTTCGTTATCTCCGCGGTGCCGATCGCCATGGTCGGCGGCCTCTCGTGGTATTACATCGGCCTGATCGACCCGTCGTCCGGCTTCGACCCGCTCTTCGACGTGGCCATAGTCCTCATGGCGTTCCTCGGCGGGTTCGGCACGGTGGCAGGTCCGGTGCTCGGAGCGCTGCTGATTGAGCCCGCGCGGCTGTATTTCCAGCAGCAGACCAGCTACGTCTACCTGATCGCGTACGGGGCGCTCTTCCTTGTTGTCATCCTGGTGCTGCCGCGCGGCATCATCCCGACCGCGGCGGAGCAGATCAACGGCTGGCGGGCCCGGCGGAGCGGGCACGGCGACCAAGGCGCTGGCCCAGCGCCGGCCGCCCCGCACGCCGTCGACGAGCGCGCGGCGGAGCGGGCATGACCGCCCTGCTGAGCACCGAAGGCGTGGCTAAGGCTTTCGGCGGCGTGCAAGCGCTCAGCGGAGCGAGCCTTCAGGTCGGCCGCGGCAGCATCACCGGCCTGATCGGGCCAAACGGCTCAGGAAAGACGACGCTGTTCAACGTCATCACCGGCTATGCCCGAGCCGACTCTGGCCACGTCTACCTCGACGGCAAGGCCATTACCAACTTCAGGCCAGCCCGGGTCTTCGGGCTCGGTATCGGCCGCACGTTCCAGCTGACGAGGATCTTTCCCAGCATGACCGTGCTGGAGAACATGCTGATCGCCGCGCAGCACACGCATCGCTCCCGGAACCCGCTCGCCATCGCCGGCGGCGCCGCAGCGCGGCGGCACGCGATGGACCTGCTGGACTTTACCGGGATCGCCGCGCACGCAAGCGCGCTGGCCGGGACGCTGTCCTACGGACAGCGCAAGCTACTCGAGTTGTCGTACGTGCTCGTCGCCGATCCGGAGATAGTCCTGCTGGACGAGCCCGCCGGGGGGGTGAACCCGTCCTTGATCAACCACATCGGCGACCGGATCCGGGAGCTGAACGCGGCGGGCAAGACGTTCCTGATCGTGGAGCACAACATGGACTTCGTCATGGGCCTGTGTCACGAGATCACGGTGCTGGACTCCGGGACCGTGGTGGCGACAGGACCGCCGGCCGAGATCCGGGCAAACCCGCGGGTGCTGGACGCCTACCTCGGCAGCGACACCGGCGACGACGGGGCCGACGATGACAGGGCCGACGATGACTGAGCAGGCCACGACTGAGCAGACCACGACTGAGAACGTCCTGGTCGTCGAAGGGCTGACGGCCGGTTATGGCGGCGGCGACGTGCTGCATGATGTGAACTTCGCCGTACCCGAAGGGAGCATCACCTGCATCGTCGGGCCGAACGGCGCGGGCAAGTCCACTTTGCTGGCCGTGATCAGCGGCCTGCTGAAGAGCCGTTCTGGCCAGGTCCTGCACCGTGGCAAGCGGCTGACCGGCAAGACCCCGCGGGAGATCCTGCAGGCAGGCGTGGTGCACGTGCCGCAGAACCACAGCTTGTTCCGCGAGATGACGGTGACGGAGAACATCGATCTCGGCGGGTACATGCTCGGCAGCAAGGCCCGTGTCGGGCAGCGGCGGGAGACCGTAGAGGCGCTATTCCCCGATATCGGCGCCTGGGGCAAACGGAAGGCGGGCAGCCTTTCCGGCGGCCAGCAGCGGCTGGTCGAGTTCGCCCGCTGCCTGATGCTCGATCCCGACCTGATCATCCTGGACGAGCCCTCGATGGGGCTGGCTCCGAAGACCCTGCGCACGGTCTTTGCCGCCGTTGAGGAGATGAACGCGCGCGGCAAGACGGTCCTGCTGGTCGAGCAGAATGCGCGGGCTGGACTGCGCATGGCCGGATACGGCGTCGTCATGGAAAACGGCCGGGTGCGGCTGTCCGGCACCGGCACTGAGGTGCTTGAGCACCCGGAAATCGGGTCGCTGTACCTGGGCGGCAGGCCAGGGCCCGTGGCGTGATCCTCGACACGCACTGCCACATCATCCCGGCCGGGATGATGACCAGCGCGGTGCCCGACGAGTGGCGGCCAGCACTCAGCGTGCAGGACGGCCGCCAGGTCGTGTCGTTCCGCGGCCGGCAGCTGAACTCGGTAACCGGAGAGTTCGCCGATGTGGCGGTGATGCTGGAGCAGGCGGCGGCAGCCGGAGTGAGTCACCTGCTGCTGTCTCCGTGGGTCCTGCTGCTGCCGGTGCAGGCGGAGCTGGCGCAGGCCCGGCGGATCTGCCGGGTCCAGAATGAGAGCCTGGCCGCGGCGGCGAGCCGTCCGGACGGCCGCGTCCTCGCCCTTGGCGCCGTTCCCCTCCAGAATCCCGAAGCGGCGGCGGCCGAGCTCGCCTACCTGATGACGCTGACCGGCATGCGCGGGGTGGAGGTGCCTGCGAGCGTCGGCGGCCGGTATCTCGGCGATGACGTGTTCCTGCCGTTCTGGGCGGCCGCGGCCGACACCGGCGCCGTCGTCTTCGTGCATCCGACTACGACCGGGCTCGGCATCGCCGCGCTTGAGGGTCATTACCTGTGGAACTCGGTGGGCAACCCGCTGGAGACGGCCATCGCGGCGGCGCAGCTCGTGGTGAGCGGCGTGCTTGACCGCTTCCCGCGGCTGACTGTGCTGCTGGCTCATGGCGGCGGCGCCCTGCTGGCGCTCCGCGGCCGGCTGCGGCACGCATTCGCGGTCCGCCCGGAGGCCCGGCCGGACGGCGCCGGCGACCCGGACCTGATGCTCCGGCTGCTGTATTACGACAGCCTGACGCATGACCAGTCCCTGCTCCGCGACCTGGTCCGGTTCGCCGGGCCGGAGCATGTGCTACTCGGCTCGGATCGCCCGTTCGACATGGGCGCCGACAAGCCAGTCGATGACATCTGCTCGCTGAGCCTCAGCCAGGCTCACGAGCAACTGCTGCTCGGCGGCAACGCCAGCCGCCTGTTCGGCATGGCCGGTTCACCGCAGTGAAGTCGACGGCGTGATGACAGATGAGGTGATGGGGCGATGGCGATTCACACCTACGGTCCGAACGCGGTGGACTGGGAGCAGCGGGTCGACCTGGGCAGGCTGCGCGACGAGCGGCTCGCCAGGCTGAAGGCGAAGCTGGACGCGTCATCGCTCGGGGCCGTGCTCAGCTTCGACTTCGGCAACATCCGGTACATGACCGCCACCCACATCGGCACCTGGGGCATGGACAAGCTGATCAGGTTCGCGCTGCTGCCACGCGGCGGCGAACCAGTGGTGTGGGATTTCGGCTCAGCCGCCCGCCACCACCAGATCTATAACCCCTGGCTGGACCACACCGACGGGCCCGCCACGCCGGAAGGCGCGCGGCGGACAGGCGCGCGGGCCGGCATCTCCACGCTGCGCGGCGCGTTCCACCCGGATGCCGGCATCGCACAGGAAGTGGCCGCGCAGGTCGCGGGGGTGCTGAACGAGTACGGTCTGGCGGCCGAGCCGGTCGGCGTGGACGTCGCCGAGATGCCGATCCTGGCCGCCCTGCGCGACGCCGGCATCGCGACCGTCGACGGGCAGCAGCTGTTCCTGGAGGCCAGGCGGACCAAGACCCGGGACGAGATCTCGCTCCTCGCGCAGGCGTGTGCCATGGTGGACGCGGCCTATCAGCAGCTGTATGAGTTCCTGCGGCCGGGGGTGCGCGAGAACGAGTGCGTCGGCCTGGTTGCCAAGGTGCTCTATGACCTGGGCAGCGAGTTCGTCGAAGGGGTCAACGCCATTTCCGGGGAGCGCTGCTCGCCGCACCCGCACGTGTACTCCGACCGGCTGATCCGGCCTGGCGATCCGGCTTTCTTCGACATCCTGCACAGCCACCTGGGCTACCGGACGTGTTACTACCGGACTTTTGCCGTCGGCAGCGCGTCCAGGGCGCAACGCGATGCCTATGTCCGCTGCCGGGAGTACATGGACTCCGCCATCGCCATGGTCAAGCCGGGCGTCACGACCGGGGACATCGTGTCCCTGTGGCCGCGGGCGGAGGAGTTCGGGTTCCCGGACGAGACCGCCGCCTTCGCCCTCCAGTACGGGCACGGCGTCGGGCTGTCGATCTGGGAGAAGCCGATCTTCAGCCGGCTGGTCTCGCTCGATCATCCCGAGCCGCTGGAAGAGGGCATGGTGTTCGCCCTGGAGACCTACTGGCCGGCCGCCGACGGCTGGTCGGCGGCGCGGATCGAGGAGGAAGTCGTGGTCACCGCGGACGGCTGCGAGGTCATTACCAAATTCCCGGCCGAGGAACTACTGGTGGCCGGGCGGAAGTACTGGACCGCCGGCGGTGCGCTTGACACGCTGCGGGAAAGCCAGTCGAACCTCAACACCGCCGCCGGCCGCGGCGAGCTGGCCCCGGCAGGCCAGGTGAGCCGGGTGGCCAGGGCGAGCCGGGTGGGCAGGGCAGCCGGCAGGCCAGGGCGAGCCGGCTGGGCAGGGCGAGCTGACCGGAGGTGACCGATGACAGCCGGAACCACGAGCGCGGCGGATATCGGGGCTGCGTTCCTGCTCCAGCTCTACGAGCAGATGGCGGTGATCCGCGGCACCGAGCAGGCGGCACACGACCTGTTCCTGGCCGGCCTGGTCAAGGGCACCACGCATCTCGCTGCCGGGCACGAGGCGGTGGCGGTGGGCGCCAGTGCGGCACTCGAACCCGACGACTACGTCTTCGCCACTTACCGCGGCCATCACCATGCGATGGCCCGCGGCGCGACCCCGGCTGAATGCCTGGCCGAGCTCATGAGCAAGGCCACCGGGGTCTGCAAGGCCAAGGGCGGCTCGATGCACCTGACCAAGGCCTCGGCGGGCATGCTCGGCTCGTACGCGATCGTCGGCGCGCACCTGCCGATCGCGGCCGGCGCGGCGTGGTCGGCCAGGCTCCGGGGGACCAGCCAGGTCGCCGTCGCCTTCTTCGGCGACGGCGCGACCAACATCGGCGCCTTCCACGAGGCGCTCAACCTGGCCTCGGTCTGGGCGCTGCCGGTCCTGTTCGTCTGCGAGAACAACCTCTACATGGAGTACACGCCGATCAGCTCGGTAACCGCGGCCGACCATCCGGCGGCCGATCGTGCCGCCAGCTACCGGCTGCCTGCAGAGATCATTGACGGTAACGACGTCGTCGTGGTGGCCGATGCCGTCGGCCGGGCTGCGGCCAGGGCACGGTCCGGCGGCGGGCCGACAGTGCTGGAAGCGCAGACCTACCGGCATTTCGGCCACAGCCGTACCGACCCGGCTAGCTACCGGCCGGACGGCGAGCTGGAGGCATGGCTGGAGCGCGACCCGCTGACCGTGGCGCGGCGCAGGCTAGCCGAGCTCGGCGTCGGCGAGGACGAGGTAGCGGTGGTGACCGCACGGGCCGCGCAGGCCGTGGCCGACGCGGTTGCGGAGGCAAAAGCTGCGCCCCCGGCCGACCCGGCGCAGGCATTCACCGACGTGTGGGCGGACGGAGGCTATCAGTGGCGGACCTGATCACTTACCGCGAGGCGGTGGCCGACGGCCTGGCCAGGGAGATGCGCCGGGACCCGTCTGTGGTGTGCCTGGGCGAGGACATCGGTCGGGCGGGCGGCGTGTTCAAGACGACGGCCGGGCTGCTGGCGGAGTTCGGCCCGGACCGGGTGCGGGATACCCCGATCTCCGAGCAGGCCATTGTCGGCATGGCGATGGGCGCCGCGATGACCGGGATGCGGCCGGTGGCCGAGATCATGTTCTCCGACTTCCTCGCCTGCTGCTGGGACTACCTGGCGAACGAGATCCCCAAGATGCGTTACATGACCGGCGGCCAGGTGACCGTGCCGCTCGTGGTCCGGACCGCCAACGGCGGCGGCCTCGGCTTCGGCGCGCAGCACTCGCAAGCGGTGGAGAACTGGGCGCTGGCCGTGCCGGGGCTGAAGGTAGTGGCGCCGTCGAATCCGGCCGACGTTGTCGGTCTGCTCGCGGCTGCGGTCCGCAGCGACGACCCGGTGGTGTTCTTCGAGCACAAGGGCCTGTTCGCGAGCCGGGGCGAGGCTGCGCCCGAAGGGCATGTCGTGCCGCTGGGGCAGGCTGCCGTGGCCAGGCCGGGCTCGGACGTCACGGTCGTCGCGCTCGCGTCGACGGTGCCGGTCGCGCTGGCTGCGGCGGTGGAACTGGCGGACTCGTCGGGTGCCAGCGTAGAAGTCGTCGACCTGCGCTGCCTGGTGCCGCTGGACATGGCAACGGTGCTGTCCTCTGTCGCCCGTACCTCCAGGCTGCTCATCGTGGAGGAGAACCCCTACCAGGGGGGCTGGGGCGGCACGGTCGCGTCCATCGTCGCCGACGAGGGCTTCGAGTTGCTGGACGCGCCCATCCGCCGGGTCGCCGCCGCTTGCGTGCCACTGCCGTTTGCCGACGCGCTGGAGGATGAGGTGATCCCGACCACGGCGAAGGTGACAGCCGCGTTGCGGACGCTGCTGGATTATTGAGTGCGTCTTTCAGCGAATAGCGCTGAAAGACGCACTCAATAACACCTTGCCGTGGGATTCTGACCGCGGACAGGGTTTGCTGGCCCGAGGGGGGCGGTTTGAAATGTCGGTTATGAGGCTTGCCAGGAGAGTGCTGGCGACAGCGAGTCGTCCGGCGCTGGCCGGACTTGCCATCAGCGGCCTGGTCGGCTCGGGCATCGCGGGTACGCTGCCGTCGGCGGAAGCTGCCACAGCCCATCTGCACAAGACGGGGAGCGTTTCCATTGGTGCGGTCGCGCCTTCGTTCAACTTCGACTTCTCGGAGGCGCCTAACGGCGCCGTGTACTACTCGCGCGGCAAGAACGTCTATGTCGTCAATGGCACATCGGCGCCATCCCGGGTAGTGACGGCGAGTGGCAACGTGCTCGCGGTGGCAGCCAACTCGACGGAGCTCTTCGTCGACGTCAGCCGCACGGTGACCGCCTACCAGCGGTCGAACGGCAAGAAGTTGCGGCACTGGATGCTCCCCAGCCCGAAAACTCCGACCTCAGCTGGCCTGTACGCGGTTGGCGGCACTGTCTGGGCGTGGACTGACTGGTCCACTGACAAGACTGGCTTCCAGTACGCGAACGTCGACAGGTTCACGACCTCGTCGACTGCGGTACACGCGGTTAGCACGGCCAACGCCTATCCCGCGGACATGGCCGCCGATTCCGCCGGCCTGTATTACCAGCGGGTTGGCAGCAACGGCACTAAAAGCTATCTGGTGCACGTCAAGCCTTCGGGTTCGTCGAAGCGGGTCACTGACGTCAACATCAACGCCCCGCTGGCGCTCGCGGGCGGCCGGGTAGAACTACTCGCCGTCCACCACAACGGGCGTACCTACCTCGACAGCTACAGCGCTTCGAGCCTGGCACTGAGATTCTCCAAGCGCCTGTCTGCCAACGACCGTGACATCGCTGGCACAGGCGCCGGGTTGCTCCTTCTCAATCTGCCCTGCATAGCCGTGAGTTGCCCGTCAGCAAGCGTGAGCCAGATTAAGACGAGCTCGGGCGCGACCAACGCGACACTCACCGTCCCGGACGCGCAACAATTGGTGCCGGGGAAGTCAGGGGTGGTCGTCACCGAGAAGGGCGGCAAGGTCACTCTGGTCAGGCTCGCCGGTTAGCGGCTCGTGTCCTCCGCACTCCAGCGCGCTATTGACTCCGGCACGGCCAGGGCTCCATCAGTGGGCGGCGAAGTCGATGGTCACGTGCCTGAAGCCGAGCGATCCGAGCATGCCGTCGAGCATTGCGGTGGTGTTGCGCTGGGCGTCGGCAACCAGGGCGCTGCGGCGCGCGGCGTCCTGGATGTCCCGCTGCGCCGCTATGTACACGGCCTGCTGACTGTTGGGGTTGCCGGAGAAGAAGTTGGCCACCCGGGTCAGGAAGCCTTGCTGCTGCGCGTAGACGTAGGACTGCCTGACGTTGAGGACCGCCGGTTCCAGCTGGGCAGTTGGCAGCATGATCTTGACCGTCAGATGGTCAGGCGACACCTTGATGGCGTCGCCCTTGAGCCCGGAGAAGTCGACAAAGGCGATCACGGTGCCGTCGCCGACGAACAGCGTCTGGCTGCCTTCGATGAACGAGGGCAGGAACGACGACCTCGACAGCGACACCACCACCTGGAAGGTGCCGCTGGCTGCCTCGTACCGGCTCAGCGAGGTGATCGACTTGAGCAGAGCAGGCTGGCTGCGCACCGTCGTCGTCTCGGCGAAGGGATTGCGCAACTGCGGCAGAAGCCGAACGGCGGACAGTACGACTAGCAGGACTATGACGGCGACGATGGCCACGATGACGGCTGCGGCCCGGCTGAGCACCCGGCCGGTGCGCGGTGAGTGAAACACGGTTCCTCCGGTTGTCCCGGCGGCGCGCCGGTCATGCGACACCGCTCATGCGACACGGCTCTGGCGACACGGTTCTGGCGACACGGTTCTGGCGACACGGCTCTGGCGACACAGTTATGGCGACATAGTTATGGCGACCTTGCTACTACCCGGAAAATGGCCAGGAATTCATTCTGCTGACGTGGGTACTGAGTGTGGCGGCCGCGCGTCCGCGGCTATTTATTACCGATGCCTGGAGGAACGATGGCGAGGGGCTTTGGCGGCCGGGCAGGCCACAGCGGGAAGCCGCGCCGGAGGATGGGCAGGCTCAGCGGCTGCCTGGTCTGGCTCCTGGCGTTGCTGGTCGTCCTGCTAGTGCTCTCTATCTTGTTCGGCGGCTTCCAGCGGGGCAATAAGGCTGGCGGCGCCGGGCCGGTCAGGCAGCCGGCAACCAGCAGCGTCAGGCAACCAGCTTCGTCATGAAAGTGCTGTTCGGGCTCGGCCGGTAATCGGCGAATGGCTCGCATTCGACGAAGCCGGCCTTCGCATAGAGCATCCGCGCAGGTGCGAAAGCGGCCATGGAGCCCGTCTCCAGGCTCACCCGGTGGTACCCGCGGTCCCGGGCGACGCCGATGAGGTGGTCGAGCATGGCCTGGCCGACCCCGGTGCGGCGTGCCGCGGCCGCGGTGTGCATGGACTTCAGCTCGCCGTGCTGCGCGGTGAGCTGCTTCAGTGCGCCGACCGCGAGCAGCTCGGTGCCCTTGCGGTAACTGTAAAAGGTGATCGCAGGGTCGAGCAGTCCGTTGGCGTCCAGTGCGTGCATGTCCTGCGGCGGGCTCTGCGCATTGGTGAAGGCCAGATGGCGCTCGAGCAAGTCGAGGACATCGGCAGCCCGCGGGTCGTCTGGTGAGATCATGCCGTCAGCCACCCGAAGAAGATACGCGGCGAAGCCATAGGGAAGTGGCATGCCCCTGGCACAAACCGGCGACGCTGACGTTGTGACTGCGCGGCCGCGCGCCGCTCTGGCGGTGCGCTGACGGTGTGGGTCAGCCGCGGCCAGCCCAGCGGTACCGCTGCGAGCCGCGGCCGAGCAGCCGGTCGACGGCGGCGCTCGCGCTGCCATCCTCGGCCATCAGCTTGCGGACCACGAAGATCATTGTCGGGATCGCCCAGAAGTCGCCGCAGATCCACAAGATACCCGCGCCGATCTGCTGGTCGGCGAAGGCCGGCAGGGTCACCCCAGGGATGTGGTTATAGACCGAGTACCACGATGTGCTGGTGAGAAAGCCCATCGCCATGGCCAGGACCCACATGAAGGAATTGGTCACCAGCAACGCGCTCGCCTGCCCCAGTGGCGACATTTTGATCCGGAACGGGGCCGAGTTGATGAACTGCAGCCAGAACAGCACTCCCGCGATGAAGAAACTGGAATGCACCAGCCAGATGTGCACGGCCTGGTTTCGCTCGGATAGGTCGAACGGGCCCGGCAGGTGCCAGAAGACCATCACGACATTGAAGAAGATGATGGCGACCCACGGCTTGAGGAAAGAGCCGGCGATGGCCCGGACCGGGCGAGCCCAGCCAGCGGTCAGCACCTCACGGGTCGCATTCTTGCCGGTCGCGCCTGGCAGGGCATCGATCAACGGCTGCCACGGCGCGCCAGCTACCACCAGGGTCGGCGCGGCGAACATCAGTAGCAGGTGCTGGATCATGTGCACGTAGAAGTAGTCGGCGGACCAGTAATCCACCGGTGACTGCACCGCGATCAGCAGCACGGCCAGACCGCCGTAGAACAGCCAGGAGCGCTGGCGCCGCTGCCTGGTGCGTTCGGGGCGGGACCGGCGGGCAAGCCGGGCCAGACCGATCTCGTGCCAGACGACCAGCCCGATCACGATGATGAGGAACGGGTCGAACGACCAGTGGTGGAGCAGGATGTTCATGAGCCTCCGCTCAGCCGGATGACCCGTAGGGGATCTGGACGTTGAGTGTCTGCAACAGGTTCCAGCTAGCCGGGCCGGACCCCGCGCTGGCCGGCGTGACACCGGAACCGAGCTGCCAGGCAGTCACCGTTCCGGCGTGGCCCGTCAGCGCCTCCAGCTGCCCGGCTGGCCCGAGGGCCAGGGTTGCGGTGCGAGCCGGCAGCGGCGCGAGCTGACGCCAGCTCGCGCCGGGTCCGCCGAGAGTCTCAGCCCGCGACCCGGCCAGCACGAGCCCGGCGGCGCCGCCCGGCCACAGCGATTGTGACAGCAGCCGGTGCGTACCGGTGCGCAGGAGCGGTGAGAACGTCCACGCGCTGCTTCGGGTCGCCCCGCTCCAGGCGACGAGGAAGCCAGCCGAGGCGCCATGGCCGATGGCCAGCAGCGCGGTCGTCCGGCCGGAGACTGCCGCCAGCCCGAGCACGGACGCTGTGACGTGCCCGAGCGTGGCGGGCAGCGCCAACCCGGTCGGCTGCCAGCCACCGGGCGCCGAGTCGAACAGGGCGACCACGCCTGCGGCGCGGCATGTTCCACCGACCATCTGGGTCCCTGCGCTGTCAAACGCCACCGCGGACAGGCTGGTCAGGTCGCAAGCCCGACCTGCCGCAGTGCGGGCCAGGGAGTTGCGGCTGGCGACCGAGCGCCAGCTAGTGCCGAGGTGGGTGCCGAGGCGCACGGTGCCAGTGGCGGTCAGGGCCAGCAACTGGCCGTTCGGGCCGGCGGCGAGCGAGTCCGGCACGGTTGCGAGGCCGGGGCTGACCAGGTTGCCCTGGGACCAGGACTTGCCCTGGTCCGTGGTCGTCGCGAGGGGCGAGAAGGTCAGCAGCTGGCTCGGCCGGAATCCCGCGATCAGTCTCGTCCCGGTGCTCGCGAGGATCAGGCCGCCATTGCTCGCCACGCCCGGTGGCGTGACCAGCTTCCAGCCTGGCGCGCCCGCCGGCTGGACGAACAGCTCCCAGAAGTTGTCGTGGTGCGCGCTCGACCCGCCGAGCTGGGCAACAGCCCAGTCGGCATGGCCCGCGCCGGCCAGCGAGGTGGCGATCGGCAGCGACGCGGCAGACGTCGTCGGCGGCCCGGGCGTAACCTGCGCCCGGGTGGTGCCACAACCGGCAAGCACGGCCGCGGTCAGTGCTACCAAGGTCAGTGCTGCCGGGGCCCGTGCTGCCGGGGCCTGTGCTGCCGGGGCCTGTGCTGCCGGGGCCTGTGCTGCCGGGGCCAGCCCTCCCCTCCTGGTCAGCCAGCTGCGCAATTTCATGGCGACCTCAGGTTTCACTTCAACCTCAAGAGCTGCTGTGCCGCGCTGCTCAGCTCGGCGGCGAAGGAGGATTCCGAGCTCGCGGTGCCGGGCCCGGGGTTGAAGTTGAGCTCGAACCTGGTATGCCCGGCCGCGTCGATGACGTAAGCGAGGTCGCTGTGCGCGATCATGCCGCCGCCCGGCAGGATCTGCGCGGCCACCGCGTAGTGGCGCCAGACCTGCTGCAGCTGGCGGAGCGAGCCGGTGAGGAACAACCAGTTCGACAGCCCGGCCAGGCCTTCCTGGTTGTCGAAGGCCCTGGTATAGGCGACCGAGTACTCGACCGGGTTGGCCACGATCGCGACCAGCTCGACGTGCCGGGACTGCCGGCTGAGCAGGTGATCCGCAGCCCGGAACTCCTGGGCGATCAGCGGGCAGTCCGACGTGCATACCGGGTCGAGGAAGGTCAGCAGGATTACCTTGCCATGCAAGCTCGCCAGGCTAACCGGCCGTCCGGCCTGGTCGGTCAGCGTGAAGCCCGGCGCGCCGAAATTCAGCGGCGCGGCATTGCCGTCGATGGCCTGCGCGATGATCGGATCGGCGGTCTTGCTTGCCTGCGCGAGCGCCATCGGCCCGGCCCCGATGAGCACCACGGCCGCGGCCCAGACCGCGACGACGGCCCGGAGGCTGGACGAGCCGAATGCGTATGCCCAGCGCGCGCCAGCCCGCCCGGCCGCAGGTTGGGTCGGCGGCGCCGGTGTCGGTGCCGATGTCGCGGCAGGCTCGGCCACCAGCTCGGTTGCAGGCTCGGCCACCAGCTCGGTTGCAGGCTTGGCCACCAGCTCGGTTGCAAGCTCGGGCACGGGCTCGGTCGCAGGGACCCGCACCAGCGCGACGTAGCCGGCGGCTGCCAGCAGCGCCACCGGCACCATGCTGTTGGGGTCGGTGCCGAGGCCGCCGAGGAAACCGAGATCCTCGATCAGCACCCAGTCCGC
Organism: uncultured Actinomycetota bacterium; assembly: GCA_963834665.1. Classification (GTDB taxonomy): domain Bacteria; phylum Actinomycetota; class Actinomycetes; order Streptosporangiales; family Streptosporangiaceae; genus JAJYUU01. The sequence continues at coordinate 698,246 of CAWICK010000010.1, read as the reverse complement.
CAGGCAGACCGCCAGCAGCAGTACCAGGGCCGGCCCGAGCACGCGCCGTTTCCCGCTCAGGAGCGCTATCCCGATGGCCGCGAGCAGGAGCACAACGATGAGGTTGACGGCGAAACCGTGCGATGCGTCAACCTTCCCGAAGTCGCTGACCAGGACCGACAGGAGATGTGGCTGCGGCGTGCCGGACATGGATCCGGCCATGGCCGCGATGGCGCCCGGCTTGCCGTGCACGGTGCCATGCCAGAAGCTCCGGCCCGGCCACGCTTGAAGCACAGCCATGCCAGCCAGGAACACGCCCAGCCCGGCCAGGATCTGCCGGCCGAGCAGGGGGCTGCGCCAGCGCCGGTCCGGTAGCGCGATGAGCAGGCCAGCTACGCAGTAGATCAGCACCGCGCCGGGTGCACCGAACAGGAAGCTGAGGCCTGGCGCGAAGATTCCGCCGAACGCCTCGCCGAAAACCCAGACCAGCAGCCCCCAGGCAGCACTGGCCACGCCCGCCAGGCGGCTGGCCCGGCCGGGCGGAGCAGCAATCAGCCACGCACCCAGGCCCACTTGAATCCAGACCGCGGCGGCGCCGGCTTGCACCGGATGGTACGACCACGCGGTACCTGCCCAGTTGACAACGTGCTGCACCCAGACCGGCGAGGCTGCCGCGGTCGGTTCCATGACTCCCGATGGCAGGCCCGCGGCCATGGCGGGCTGAGCCTGCAGCAGGCCGTCAAAGATCCACAGGATGCCGAATCCGATCCGCAGCAGCCGCCGGGCGCGCGGCTCCATCGTCCACGGCGCCGATGCCGCCTGCCTGGCCGCCGGGCCGAATTCGCGCACGGCTACCCAGGCCAGCGCGAGCACGGCGAGCAGCGCCACGGCGATAAGACCCTGGTGCATGAGCGCAGCACGGAACGCGGCGATCAGCGTCGGGTTGGTGTTGCTGAGGCCAGAGTTCATGCCGGGCAACTTGGCTCACGCTCCCAATCCGGATTTGCAGGTCGGCACCATATCCTCAACCCGGCAGCTTAGGCGGCCCTGCGTGCATGGCGAGCGCCCTGATTGCGTTGTTCACGGCCTTGTACACGGTCGCCCGTTCGGCATTGAGCCGCTGGAGCGCCAGGCTAAGCGCCGTCGTCGCCTGGCCGGTTGCCTGCGGGGTCTTGGCTGCCAGCAGACTGGCCACGGCGCTATCGACTCGCTGGGCATCCGGGGCGGCCCAGTTCACCAGGCCGGTCACAGCCGCGGCGAGCCGGAAGCTGGCCAGCGACTCGGGCACCTGGTAGGCCTCCAGGTTGTCGATCAGCTCGTTGTTGGCGGGCGAGCACTCCTGCACGCCCTGCTGGCCAATGCTGATCGCGTCCGCGACATGGGTGCTGTTGCTGCCATGCTCGGCCTGAACTAGCCGCAACGCGGTCAGCGAATCGCGCACGCTAGCGGCGCAGGACTGGATGTCGGTGGTCATCTCGGTCAGGACGCCGCGCATGTCGGTGGCGCGCTGCGCCCGCGATGGCTTGTGCACGAGAGCGACCGCCGCCGCGACCACGAGGACCCCGGCCAGCGCAAGCAGGACCCACCGCGGGGTGCGGCGAACCGGCCAGCCGGTCGCACTGACCTGGCGGCGCGGGGGAGTGCGCGTCGACGATGACAACCTCAACCTCGATCCGTGTGTGAGTTCGCGACCATCAGGGCAACGCCCGCGGCCAACTCCTTCGCCGTCATCTGGCCGATGACGTGCTTGACGATGCGGTGCTGCGCGTTCAGGAAGAAGGTCTGCGGAAGCCCGAGCACACCATAGGACGTCGTGGTCGAGGACGGGAACGGGTCGAAGGCGACCGGGTAGCGGACGCCGGAGGCGCGCAGGAACCGCAGGGCAGGACTTGTCTCGTCATTGGCGTCGACACCGATCACGTCAACCCGGCCTTTGCTGGCCAGATAGAACCGGGCCAGCATCGGCGTTTCCCGCTTGCACGGCGCGCACCAGGAGGCGAAGAAGTTGATGATGACCGGGTGCCCGCGGTAGCTGGCCAGCGACACCGTGCGGCCGGGCTGGCCGACCTCCGCCAGCGCGAAGCTGCGGGCCAGCGGCGGGGGCGCGGCCGGTTTCCCTGCCGCGCTGGTGCTCAGCGACACCAGGGTAATAACTGCCGCGATCACCGCGACCCCGGCCACCGCGATCTTGGTGGTCCGCCGCATCCTGCGCAGCCAGCCGAAACTCATCGCGCCCCCAGACTCCCGCACGGATCCCGGGCCAACTCGTGTCTGCTGTCGGGCAGGGCATTCGCCGGGGCGGACGGCAGGCAGATCGCGAAGGTGCTGCCGGACCCGACGGTGCTATACACCTGCACCTCGCCACCATGGCCGCGGGCGACCGCACGTACGAGCGACAGCCCGAGGCCAGTGCCGCGGTGCCCGTCGCTTGCCGTTCCCGTCGCGAACCGGTCGAAGATGTAGGCCAGCTCGGCTGGCGCGATCCCGGACCCGCCGTCTGTGACGACCAGCCTGGCGATGCTTGCCCGGTCGTCCCGGATGAGCGACAGCCGGATGACGTCGCCGGGTTCGGTGTGCTGGACCGCGTTCTCCAGCAACGCGTCGACGGCAAGGCCGAGCCGCTCGCGATCAGCGCGCACGGTCACCTCGTCGACGCGGCCGAACTGCCATTTGCGGTCGGCGGCAGGCCGCCAGCGCCAGAGCACCTCGGCGGTGAACTCGTCGAGCGCCACCGGCTCGTGCGCCAGGAAGTCCGGGCTGGCCGACGCGGCGATCAGCAGCAGGCGCTCGCTCAGCTTCCGCAGCCGGTTCAGCTCACCGACGATCACGGTGATGTCGCGCTTGTCCTGGCTGTCGGCCAGGTTGGCGGCGAGCAGTTCCGCATGCCCGAGCGCGATCGTGATGGGGGTCCTGAGCTGGTGCGACGCGTCTTGCAGGAACTGGCGCTGGGTGGCGAGCAGCCGCTGGTTCTCCGCGCTGACGCGGATGTCCTCGGCACTCGCGGCGAGCCTGCGGTGCCCGTGCCACATCATGACCCAGACCATAGCGGCCATCAGCGGGACCTCGGCTAGCTGAGCCGAGGGCTGGGCGCCGCGCCTGACGTCCAGGCTGATGGCGGCGAACGTGGTGATGGTCATCGCCGCCAGCAGCCACAGCGTGGGCTTGGTGCCGCGGATGCGGAAGCTGTACAGCAGCGCGAAGCTGATCCAGATCAGGTGGAACGGGATGACCTCCCACCGGCCGAACAGCACGATGCCGGCCAGCCCCAGCAGCCAGAGCAGCAGCCAGGCCAGATCGACCCAGTACGGCCAGGAGCGCAAGTCGGCCAGGTCGGGTAGCTGACCGTCATGCAGCCGCCAGCCAGCCGCAGGCGCCAGCGCCGTGTCAGGAAGCGAGCCGGTATCCGGCACCACGCACCGTCTCGATCAAGTCAAACCCCAGCTTCGATCGCAGCCGCCGCACGCACACGTCGACGACATTCGAACCCGGGTCGAAGTCGAATCCCCATACTGACGCCAGCAGGCTGCCCTTGGGAACCAACTCGCCAACATGCTCCATCAGTTCTCTGAGCAGCAGCACTTCGAGCCTGGTCAGCGGAACGGGGCCCAGGCCAGCGTCCGCCTGCAGCCGCCCGAGATCGAGCATCAGCTGACCGGCCCGGATGATCTCACCGAGCTGGTGGTCGCCCCCGCGCTGGTCGCCGGCGCGCTGGTCTGCCGCGCGGCGGTCCCCGCCGTGCTGATCGTCGCGCAGCCGCACCCGCACGCGGGCGAGCAGCTCGTCAAGCGCGAACGGCTTGGTCAGGTAGTCCTGCGCGCCAAGATCCAGGCAGTCCACTTTCGTCGGCACGTCCGCTACGCAGGAAAGCACCATCACTGCCTGGCCGGGACGCTCCTTGCACAGCCGGGTCAGCACCGTGCGGCCGTCAGTCTCAGGCATGACCAGATCGAGAATCACCAGCTGGTAATCACCGGTCAGGGCGTGCTTCAGCCCGGTGGCGCCGTCGCTTCTGCAGTCGATTGCATAACCGGCCGCAGTAAGCGCGCGAGCGACAACATCGCGTATCTCCGGCTGATCATCGACTACCAGGATGCGCTGCCGCGACGGAGGCAGCGCATCACTCGTAACAGTCATCAGGCCCATTACCTCGATTGCGTCGACTTCCGGCTAGATCCGCATCATCGAAAGCGGAACGTCCACGCAGGTGACAACAGAGGATCTACTCCATTGGGCAGGTCCAGGTCAACTGCCAGGGGCTACGATTCGCGCAGAGCAGTGGATCAGTTACCGAACGTGTCGGCCGTTCAACTATGACAATTTCGTCATTGAGGGGTGCCGTGCTTGCCGTGAGGTGACTGGTGAAAGCAAGATCAGGACACGTTCAACGTCAGTGTTGGCTCAGACGTCGCGCAACTATGCCAGCAACCCATCCCGGGCTGTCAGGCGCGCGCAGAAGCGAGGTGATGGCCGGTGTCCCTACTGGCCCGTGTCGTTACCCTGGTTGTGGCGTTCGTCGCAGTCGCGGTCGGCGTCGGCTTCCTGGTGATCCATTACTTGCTCGCCAGTCCGCAGACGATCGCATTCGGGTCGAGCGTCACGCCGGATACCGGCGCCGTCGTCAACGTGGTCATGCAGGAGGACCCGCAGAATACGGTGACAGCTCATCCGGACTGGGTGTCGTACTTCGTCCAGGATCCGACGAGTCATAACTGGGTGCACACGACGGTTTTCCAGGTCCCGGCCGGGTCGGTCATCCACATGACGATCTATGGGTACGACGGCTGCACGCCGCTGCGCAACAACTTCTGGGGCAAGATAACCGGGACTATCGGCGGCACCGCGGACGTGAACGGCAAGCCGGTCAGCGTGATCAACTCCTGGTCCGGCTGCAACGTCGCGCACACCTTCTCCATCCCCGGCATCAACCTGAACGTGCCGATGTCCTCGCCCTCGCTGACCGCGAACCTGTGCGGGACGTCGCCATGCACCTCGGGGCCGCACCAGACAATGACGTTCAGCTTCAGGTCGCCCAGGGTTGCCGGCGCGTATTACTGGCAGTGCAGGATCCCCTGTGGCGGCGGTTTCATCGACGGATTCGGCGGTCCCATGCAGACCTTCGGTTACATGACCGGCAACATGGAGGTGGTGGGCTGATGGCCGCCACGACACCGGAAGAGCTGCGGTCCGGCGGTCCGGCCGGACCGAATCATGGCCTGCGCCTGTTCCTCATCTGGCTACCCATCTCGCTGGCCGCGGACCTGCTGATCTACCTGGTTTGGGGTCCGCACCTGCCACCGGGCACGATGTCTACCTCGGCTGCCAGCCAGCAATTCGACATCAAGGTCATGGCCGTGATGGCCGCGCCGGTGATGGTCTTCGTGCTCGTCTTCATGGCCTACGCGGTGATCGTGTGGCGGCACCGCGAAGGTGACGACGAGGACGGGCCGCCGATTTTCGGTCATGCCAGGATCCAGGCCTTCTGGATCACGGCATCGGCGGTAATCGTGCTGTCGCTGGCGGTGTTCGGCACCTATGAGCTGGCCGGGACCGGCTTCGCCGGCGCCGGCGCCGGCGAGGGACCGAGCCCGATCTGGCGGCCCAACAACGGCACCCCGCTAGTAGTTCAGGTCATCGGCCAGCAGTGGCGGTTCACGTACCGGTACCCGCAGCTCGGCGGTTTCGAGACGACTGCGCTCATGCTGCCCGTGGGTCAGCCGGTGCAGTTCAACGTCACCTCGCTCGATGTCATCCACAGCTTCTGGGCCTACCAGCTCGGGGTCAAGGCCGACGCCAACCCTGGCGTCAATAACGTCGCCTTCACCACGCCGGTGCAGACCGGCATGGTCACAGTCCGCTGCGCCGAACTGTGCGGGCTGTGGCACGGCGCGATGTTCGACTACGGACGCGTTGTCAGCAAATCCGCGTTCCTGGCCTGGGCGGCCAGGACGAGAGTCGAGCTCGCATCGGTAACCAGGATCCTGCCGCCCTACGCGACCGTGTACGACCCGACGGTCATCCCGCAGATCAACAAGGCCCTGGCTAAGGCCGGCATCACCGGTGCGCAAGGTTTCTACTATCCGCCGAACGACCCGGTACAGCCGTGATCACGTCCGACGCAGCGATGAAGAGGTGACCTGATGGCCATCGAGACACAGCCGGAGCAGGCGCGAGGGTCCGGCGGCGGCGTTCCGGCGGGTGCAAGTACCCCGCGGCCCTGGTGGATGCGTCCAGGAATCCATACCGCAATCATCGGGGCGGTGATCGGCTATCTGGTCGGTTCCTTCCTCGGCAGCTACCTGACCGGCACGGGCAACGGCCTGTACCCGAACGTGAGCCTGTCCGACTCCAAGGACTGGCCGATCGTGCTCGGCTACGTGCTGGCAGTGGTGGGCTGGCTGGCCGGCCTGGGTGTGTTCAATGACCTGATCCGCCAGATGCTCGGCCGACCGGTTAACGGCCAGAACACCCAGGAGACCGAGCGGCAAGGCGGGGTGGCGAAGTACTTCAGGTATGAGCTCGACCACAAGGTCGTCGGGATCCAGTACCTGGTCGGCATGATCATTTACTTCTGCACGGCCTGCCTGTTTGCGATGGCGATCAGGACCGAGCTGCTCTCGCCGGTCAGCCACGTCTTCACCTCCCAGGTCTATGTGGAGATCGTCGGCGAGCACGGCACGATGATGATGATGCTGATGACGTCGGTCATTCTGGGCCCCTTCGGCAACTACCTGATCCCGCTCATGATCGGTTCGAAGCGGGTCGCATTCCCCAGGATCGAGGCATTGTCGTTCTGGCTGACGCCGTGCGCGTTCCTGATCCTACTGTCGGGTCTGCTCCTAGGCGGCTTCCCGTTCGGCTGGACGGGGTATGCCCCGCTGTCGGTTCAGTCCACCGTCGGCGCTGACTCGTACGCGATGGCGTTCGGGCTGATGGGCATCTCGATGATCCTGGCCGGCTTCAACATCATCGTCACGGTTATCTGCTACCGGGCTCCCGGCATGCGCTGGAGTCGGCTGCCCATGTTCGTCTGGGCGATGGTGTCGACATCTTTCCTCATGGTGCTCGCTGCGCCGGTGCTGGTCGGCGGCATGTACATGCTGCTGATGGACCGGACCGCGCAGACCGCGTTCTTCTCGGACCAGCTCGGCGGCAGCAGCTACCTGTACCAGAACCTGTTCTGGTTCTTCGGTCATCCCGAGGTGTACATCCTCGCGCTACCGGGCTTCGGTATCGTGCTGGAGCTCCTCCCGGTCTTTTGCCGGAAGCCGCTGTTCGCCTACAAGGTAGCGGCGGCGGGCATGATCGGCGTCACGCTGCTGAGCTTCTTCGTCTGGCAGCACCACTTGTTCATGAGCGGGATCAATCCCGACATGCGCCCGCTTTTCATGGTCACCACCGAGCTGATCTCTATCCCCACCGGCTTCATCTACCTGGTCGCGCTGGGCACGTTCTGGAAAGCGAAGATCCGGTTCACCGTGCCCATGCTGTTCGCGTTGGGCATGCTCTTCAACTTCCTGATCGGCGGCATCTCCGGGGTATTCCTCTCGGACGTGCCGGCCGACACGACCGAGCACGGCAGTTTCTTCGTGATGGCGCATTTCCACTACACGATCATGGGTGGGCTGATCTTCGCCTTCATGGGCGGCCTGTACTACTGGCTACCCAAGATGATGGGGATAAAGCTCAACAAGACGCTCGGCATATGGCAGTTCTGGGTCATGTTCATCGCGTTCAACTCGACGTTCCTGCCGCTGTTCGCGGTCGGCATGGCCGGCCAGCCGCGGCGGGTGTTCGAGTACGCACTGAACCTGCAGCCGCTGAATGTGTGGGTCTCGATCTCCTCGTTCTTCCTGGGCGGAGCGATCTTGCTGTTCGTGATCAACTTCGTCTGGTCGACGGTAATCGTCCGCGAGCCAGAGACCGGGAATCCGTGGCAGTCCCGCGGGCTGGAGTGGCAGGTGTCGGCGCCGCCGCCGCCAGGTAACTTCGAGCGCGTGCCTGTGGTCCTGTCCGGCCCATACGACTACGGCGTCAAGGATGGGCTCCCGGTCGCTGATCTGCACCCGCCTGCCGGGGTGCTCAGCGCGGCAATTTCCGGAGCGGCCACAGTTCGAGCGGAGGCATAAGACATGGCCGAGACAACCGCGCCGCCGCCCGCGGCGATGAGTGTGGCCGAGGAGGAGGCAAGCTTCTACCACGAGGCGGCGCTGAACGCATCTTGGACCGGCGTCCGGCTGGCCGTGGGAGGCCTGACCTTCTTGTTCGGCGCGTTCGGTTTCGCGTTTTTCTACCTGAAGTCGCTGAACTCGCACCACCGCTGGTACCCCTCCGGCTTCATCGGGCCGAAGATGTGGCAAGGCGTGCTGATCATGGTCTTGGTCGTGGTGAGCGCCGCGATCCAGACGCTGGCATTGCAGCGGATCAAGGCCGGGAAGAAGGCGCCCTGGCAGGCGGGTGCCCTGGTGGCGCTGGTGCTCGGCGTGGCCGCTGTCGCGTTCCAGATCTACCAGCTCGCGGACCTGCCGTTCTGGCCTGGGGCTAGCGGCTTCGCCAGCGTCTTCGTCGGTTACGGCCCGATCTTCCTGACGATCGTTTTCTGCGCGATGGTGTGGCTGGAGATCCTCATCATGCGCTGCCGGGCGATTCCGGAGATCTCCTTCGTGGAGCAGCCGCCCACCTACGCCGAGGCGTTTGCCGTGCAGCGGTTCCAGGCATCGCTAAGCGCGTTCACCATCACCTGGAACTACCTGGCCGCCATAGCGGTCGTGTTCTGGATTCTCTTCTACCTGGTCCACTAGTGCACGGCCAGCACGCGGCAGGTCGGCAGCAGGAGGCGACCCGGTGGACGTAGCGTTCTCGCACTGGTCGGCCAGCTGGCCGGTGCTGATCTGCTACCTGGCCGTGGCGGGTGCGCACCTGACCGGGCTGCGCAGGCTGTTGTCCGGTGGCGCGACCGCGCCGCCGGACGGAGTCACTAGGCAGCAGCTGCGTCGGGAGGCCCTGCTGTTCCAGCTCGGCTTGCTGATCGTGGTCTTGGCGCTGGTCTCGCCGATGGGTTACTGGTCCGGTGAGTTCATCTGGATTCGCGCGGTCCAGGAGCTGCTGGTAGCGGTCGCAGGCCCCGGCCTGATAGTGCTGGGTGCGCCGTGGCCGGCGCTGGCGGAATCGGTTCGGTCGCGCCATCGTCCGAGCGAGCAAAGCCGCGAGCCGGCTTCCGCCGCGCCGAGCCGACCTGCTCAGCAGGCGTGGCCGCTGGCGCACCCGCTGCTCTGGGTGATCGCGTTTAACGTTGTCGTCGTTGGCTGGCAGGTGCCGGTGCTGTTCGACCTGGTGCGCGACAACACTGCGGCGGCGATTGCTGAGCATGCCACCTACGTCGCCGCCGGGATTATGTTCTGGCTCCAGCTCAGCGGGTCGCGGCCGCTGAGCCCGCAGACAGCCCCGCTGCGCCGGGTGAAGATGGTCGTCAGCACGGTCATAGTCTCGACCGTGCTGGGAATGGTGCTGGTGTTTGGCTCCGGTGTACTGTACCCGGCCTATGCCGCCGGGACGGTGCACCACGTCATGACGGTGCTGGACGACCAGCAGCTGGCCGGCGGGGTGCTGTGGATGGGCATGCTGCCCGCGCTCATGGTGGCGTGCGTGGCGCTGCTCCTGCAGTGGTTCGCCAATGAGGAGTCGGCGGAGCTGTCAGCCGGTCTTGACCGGCTGGTGTCCCCGCGCATGGGTGCCTGGCCGTCCAGGCCAGTTATCAGGTGACAACAGAAATGAAACCTGGCAGGAGACGGCTGTGGCTGTAGTGATCCTCGCGGCGATTAACCCGGACAACACGGCGGCCGGGTATAACTGGACGTTCGCTTACCCGATGCTGCTGTTCATCGTCATCGGCGGGGTGCTGTGGTACCTGTTCGGAAGGCCGCACCGGCGGGTGCCGCCGCGGCCGATCTCGGCCTCGGCGGGATCCCGCCAGCCGGACCCGAGCGCGGCGCGCGCTGCGGCGGTCGCCGGTGGCCTCAGCGTCGCCGCTGGTGGCGGCACGACGGAGTCGCCCGCTGAGCCACAAGGCGCGCGCCTGGCCGCCGACGCTGATGCTGGCACCACTGGGCCTGACAGCGCGACAGCTGCGGATGCCACCGCCGGCGACACGGCCCCCGGTTACACTGCGACTGGTGGCGCGGCAGATGCTGGCACGGCCGATGGTGGCACCACAGATAAGGACACGGGGGCGCAGGAGTGACTCAGGCGACCCCGGCACTGGCTGACACGCCGCCGACTGGCCAAAGCGTCCAGCTTCCGGCCCGGCGCTCCGTCGGCCTGGTTGCCAGGTCGCTGTTCCTCCTGACCAAACCCCGGATCATCGAGCTGCTGCTGGTAACGACGCTGCCGACGATGTTCCTCGCGGAGCGCGGATTGCCGAGCCTGGGGCTGGTAGCTGTCACCCTTATCGGCGGCTCGCTGGCTGCGGGCAGCGCCAACACGCTGAACTGCTACCTCGACCGGGACATCGACGCGGTCATGAAGCGCACCTCGCGCCGGCCGCTGGTGGCCAGGGGGAAGCCAGCCGCCATCAAGCCCGCCGAGGCGCTGGCCTCCGGCATCGTGCTGGGCGCGGCAGCCACGCTCATGCTCGGCCTGCTGGCGAATTGGCTGTCGGCCGCGCTGGCCGACGGCGCCATCCTGTTCTACGTGTTCGTCTACACCATGGGCCTGAAGCGCAGGACCGCCTCCAACATCGTGATTGGCGGCGCGGCGGGCTGCTTCCCGGTGCTGGTCGGCTGGGCGGCCGTGACCGGCACCGTCAGCTGGCCGGCGGTGTTGCTCTTCGCCGTGATCTTCCTCTGGACCCCGCCGCATTTCTGGGCGCTGGCAATGAAGTTCAAGGACGACTACGCGGCTGCGGGGGTGCCGATGCTGCCGGTCGTCGCGCCTGCCGCTACCGTCGCCAGGAAGATTCTGGGGTACTCCTACGCCATGGTCGGCGTGACGCTGGCGCTCGCCGCGTACGCCGGACCGATCTACGGTGGCTGCGCGGCCGGACTGGGTGCGTGGTTCCTGGTCGAGGCGCACCGGCTTCGGTCCCGGGTTGCCGCGGGTGAGGCGGCCGCACCGATGCGGTTGTTCCACCTGTCCATCGCCTATCTCACGCTGCTGTTTGCCGCGGTGGCCATCACCGCGCTGCTGCCCTGGAAGGGCTGGTAGCACTGCGCGGCGCACGCTGGCACCTCCTGCTCAGGCCGAAGTGGCTGGCCTGGCATCTGTTCGCGATCGTGGCAACGGCCGGGATGCTGTACCTGGGCGACTGGCAGCTGCGCCGCGCCGAAGCCGGGAACGCGCTGAGCTGGGCCTACACCTTCGAGTGGCCGATCTTCGCCATCTGCGGTGTCGCCTTCTGGGTCAAGTCACTGCGCGAAGAGCTCAGGCCGCAGGCTTCGCAGCAGAGTGAGGCCGACACAGCGGAGGTTGCCGAGACCGATGCTGACTACCTGGTCAGGCTCAAAGCGGAGGTACAGGGACACGGCCGGTGGCACGGCATCCGTTAGGTTTGCTAGCTTCGCCCTGCTAGCTTCCGCCGCGACGGCCCTTTTAGAATCGGGTTCTAGTGCTGCCTGAGTAGCGGCGGCCCGGATCCGGGAGGCAGCGGTGGCGTGGGATTTCTCGACCGAGCCAGAGTTCCAGGAGCAACTGGACTGGGTGGCGGACTTCTGCAAGGACGAGGTGGAGCCACTCGACCTGGTCTTTCCCGGTGCCGCGTACTCCCGCGACCCGAAGGCGAAGATGCTCGCCGACCCGCTGAAGCAGCAGGTGAAGGACCGCGGGCTGTGGGCGCTGTTCCTCGATAAGGAGCTGGGCGGCCCGGGGTTCGGCCAGCTCAAGCTGGCCCTGCTGAACGAGATCCTCGGTCGCTACCGGTCGGCGCCGGTGGTCTTCGGCACCGCCGCGCCCGACACCGGAAACATGGAGATGCTGGCCGCATACGGGACGCCTGAGCAGAAGAGCACGTGGCTGTACCCGCTGATGAACCAGGAGATCTTCTCCGCCTACTCGATGACAGAACCGCAAGGCGGATCGGACCCGAACCTATTCAAGACGCACGCGGTCCGCGATGGCGATCACTGGGTCATCACCGGAGAGAAGTGGTTCACCAGCGCCGGTGCCAGGGCGGACATCATCTTCGTGATGTGCACCAACGGCATGTTCGTAGTGCCGCGGGAGACGCCCGGGGTGGAGATCATGGGCTTCCCGCCGCTGCACAACCACATCAGGTACAACGAAGTCCGCGTTCCCCTCAGTAACCTGCTAGGGCCGGAGGACGGCGCGAAGGTGCTGGCCCAGCGGCGGCTCGGCGGCGGCCGCATTCATCACGCCATGCGAACGGTCGCGCAGGTCAAGCTGGCCTTCGACATGATGTGCGAGCGGGCGCTCAGCCGCCAGTCACATGGCAAGGTGATCGCCGAGCACCAGATGGTGCAGGAGGCTATCGCCGATTCGTACGCGGAGATCAACATGCTGCGCCTGCTGGTGCTGTGGACCGCCTGGACTATCGACAATTCCAGCACCCAGGCCGCCAGAACCCAGATCGCGGCGTGCAAGTACACGATGGGCAAGGTGCTCCGCGAGGTCAGCTACCGCGCACTGCACATCATGGGCTCACTCGGCACCACCAACCTGACACCGCTGCAGGCCATGTGGGCCGGCGCGCCCACCATGGCGATCGCCGACGGCGTTGACGAGGTGCATAAGGTGACCGTGGCGCGCAACGTGCTGAAAGGCTACGAACCGCATCCCGGCCTGTGGCCGACCGAGTACATCCCGGCCAAGCGGGACGAGGCGCGGAAAAAGTACGCGGACCTGATCGACGCTGACCCCGACTTGGCCGCCTGGGCCGACGCCGCCGTCCGCGCGACAGCAAGGGGCTGAGCATGCAGATCACGACCAAGGTCGCCGTCGTGACCGGCGGAGCCAGCGGTGTGGGCCGGTCGCTCTGCCTCGGGCTGGCGGATCGCGGCGCCGCAGCCGTCGTCGTCTGCGACATCGACGCCGACGGTGCCGCGAAGGTGGCCGCCGACATCGAGGCCGCCGGTCATCAGTCGCTCGCGGTGCCGGCCGATGTGTCCAAGGAATCTGACATCCAGGCACTGGTGGCACGAACCGAAGAGGCCTTCGGCCAGGTCGACCAGTTCTTCTCCAACGCCGGGATCATCGTGGCGGGCGGCCCGGAGGCCTCCGACGAGGCCTGGACCAGGATCTGGGCCATCAACGTGCAGAGCCACATCTACGTGGCCAGGGCCGTGCTGCCCGGCATGCTGGCGAGGGGAGAGGGCTACCTGGAAATCACCGCATCCGCGGCAGGCTTGCTCTCCCAGCTTGGCTCGGCCCCCTACGCGGTGACCAAGCATGCGGCGGTCGCGTTCGCCGAGTGGCTCTCGATCACCTACGGCGACCAGGGCCTCCGGGTGTCCTGCCTGTGCCCGCAGGCGTTCACCAGCAACCTGCTCAGCACCAGCATGCGCGAGCTAGGAGGCGAGTTGCCAGCCGCGGGCGAGTGGTCCGGTGGTTCCGCGCAGGCAGCAGTCGACGGGGTGCTGACGTCGGAGCAGGTAGCGGACAGCGTGCTGGACGCCGTCGGCACCGAGCAGTTCCTGGTATTGCCGCATCCCGACGTGGCCACCTACGAGCGGCGGCGCGCTGATGATCGGGAACGCTGGCTGCGCGGCATGCGGCGGATGCAGGCGCGCCTCACCGGCCAGCCGCGCTAACCTCCTGGCGCCTGCGTTGCAGGAACGCCTGCTGCGCACCGCTCTCCGTGCGCGCGCTAGCGGCGTCGAACTCGGCGGCCGCTTCCTCGACCCGGCCCAGTCGGGCGAGCAGCTCCGCACGGACGGCGTGCAGCAGGTAGTAGCTGTCCATGTCGAGGCTGTCGACGATGGCCAGGGCTGCCGCGGGCCCGTCGACCTCCGCCACGGCAACGGCCCGGTTCAGGGCCACTACCGGGCTGGGCGCCATCGCCAGCAGCTGGTCATAGAGCTGGACGATCTGCTGCCAGTCGGTGTCTTCCGCGCTCACCGCGTCGCTGTGCACCGCGTTGATCGCTGCCTGGAGCTGGTACCGACCCGGCTGGTCACGGCGCAGGCAGGCCCGCACGATGGCCTGGCCCTCGGCGATGAGGTCCCGGTCCCAGCGGTTGCGATCCTGGTCGGCGAGCAGCACAACGTCGCCGTCTTCGGTGGTGCGGGCAGGCCGCCGGGCCTGGGTGAGCAGCATCAGCGCAAGCAGGCCCATCACCTCCGGCTCATCCGGCATAAGCTCGGCCAGCGCCCGGCCGAGCCGGATGGCTTCGGCGCACAGGTCCGCACGGATCAGGGCGTCACCTGAGCTGGCCGCGTATCCCTCGTTGAAGATCAGGTACACGACCGCAAGCACGGCCCGCAGCCGGTCGGGCAGCTCGGCCTCGCCGGGAACCCGGTACGGGATCCTGGCCGCGCGGATCTTGCCCTTCGCCCGGACTATCCGCTGCGCCATCGTCGGCTCGGGAACCAGGAACGCGTGCGCGATCTCCGCGGTAGACAGACCGCCGAGGAGCCGTAGTGTCAGCGCCACCTGCGCGCCGGCGCCGAGCGCCGGGTGACAGCAGGTGAATAGGAGCCTGAGCCGGTCATCGCGCACGGGACCCTCCTCGGGCGGCTCGTTCTCGGCGTACAGCAGCGCTGCTTGGGCGTGCCGTTCTCCCCGGGATGCCTCCCGGCGGATCCGGTCAATGGCCCGGTTGCGTGCGGTGGTGATGAGCCAGCCGGCTGGACTTGGCGGCACGCCGTCCGCAGGCCAGCGCTGCAGCGCGACAGTGACGGCATCCTGGACCGCATCTTCAGCGGTGTCGATGTCGCCGAAGACGCGGACTAGGACGGAAACGGCGCGCCCGTACTCGCGGCGGAAGATGCGGTCGATCTCTGCCGTCGAGACGGAAGCCCCGGCGGGCCCGCCTGGCCCGCCTGGCCGGTACAGCTCGCCTGGCCGGTCCAGCCCGCGGGGCCTGTCTGGCACGCCCGGCGCAGCAAAGTCAGCCATCAGCGCTCTCGTATGCGGGCCGCACCTCGACCGGCAGCCCGGTGATCTCCGTGAACTCCCGGGCCCAGTCCAGCGCCGCGTCCAGGTCCGCAGCGTCGATCACGGTGAATCCGCCGAGGTGTTCCTTGCCCTCGATGAACGGTCCGTCGGTAATGACGATTTCGCCGTCGGCCGGCCGCAGCACCGTCGCCGTGCTCGGCGGATGCAGTGCCCCGGTGAAAACCCAGGCGCCGGCCGCCCTGAGCTTTGCGTTCCAGGCGCCGACGTGCTCCATGATGGGGCCGAGCACCTCGGGCGGCGGCGTCTGACCGTCCGGCTGGTAGACGCTGAGCAGGTAGTTCGGCATCATTTACTCCTCAGTTGCTGGTCGCTTCTCGCCGTCTACACGATCGGGCCAGGGCCAGATCGACACGACCCAGTAAGAATTCTGCCTGGTCGCCGACTCGGAACCGGCGGGGCCGGGCTGCCGTCTAACCGTCAGCTGACGGCGAGAGGCAGGCCATGCGAGTAGCCATGAGGGCGGCTCTGGCTGCAGCGGCCGTAGTTGCGCTGGCGGCCTGCGGCAGCGCCGCGGCGCCCGTAGCCAGCGGACAACGCCCACATAATGGTGCGACCAGGCCGGAATCGCTGGCAAGCAGGCCAAGCGCGAATCCGAGCGGCGCCAGGCCTGCCGCGCAGATAGCCAGCCCGCCTGCTGGCACTCGTCCCGAAGCTATCGCCTTGGCCAGGAAGTTGCTGTCGAAGCTGCACCTGCCCGCCGGCTCACGCCGCCTGCCACCGGAGCCGGTGCCGCCGCCACTGCGGCAGCCGTCACTGTGGGGCCTGGCCACCGCGTCGCTCGACGTGCACCGGCTGTTCGGGCTGGCGCGGCCGATGGCGTCCGTCGCAGCGATGCTGACCGCGCACGTGCCCGCTGACATGAGCCTGGCTGGCACTGGCAACAGCGGCGGGCCCGCCGGAGTGACATCGGAGATCGTCAGCTACACGGCCCGGTCGGTGCCAACCGGGGTCAATGCGGCTCAGCTGGCCCTCACCGTGGTACCGGACGGACCGCGCGGCTCACTGGTGCGGGCTGACGCACAGGTGATCTGGTACCCGCCACGCACAGCCGCCGAATACATCGACCCAGCGCGTTATCACGTCCTGACGGTGGCCGTCACGGTCTTCAGTCCCCGGCTGCACACCATCCGCCAAATCGTGATGTCGCCGCCCCTCATTGCACACCTAGTCGCCGTGCTCGACCGCTCCCGGGTGAATCCGGGCATGACAATAGGCTGCCCGGTCGGCTACGCGGAATACCGGCTGGCGTTTGCCGTCTCCCGGAACAGCCTGCCGGTCGTGGTGGTCACTGCCAGCCGATCGGGGTGCGAGGGCGTGCAGCTCCGTGTGGACGGCCGGGCGCAGCCGTCGCTGCAGGACACCGAAGCGCGTCACCGCCGCGGTTGACCGGCTGCTCGGGGTTACCCCAGGCCATAATCACCGCGCCACCGGCGACCGGCGACCGGCACCCACGGACCGCGCTGGCTGGCGCGCCTCGACAAGCGCCGGGATACTTAATTGCCGGCTGACAGTACCTTCCGCGGGTGGCTGCCGTCCACGTAGCCGACAAACGGCGGGTAGATGTTGTAGCCGAGCAGTTCCTGCAGCCGGCCGGGCAACTCACGGGCGGTCTCACGGGGAACGGCGAGGCAGTGGTTCTCCTGCGGCCGGAGCCAGCCCGCCGCATATTCGAGGATTACCCCGAGACGCGGCTGCCCGGTCCGGTTGGCGCCGCCGCCATGCCACAGACTGCCGAGGTAGAACATGGCCGAGCCGGGTGACATGACCGCCGCGGAAACCTCATCGCTATCGGCGGGGCGTCGTCCGGGCTCCCACTGATGGCTACCGGGGATGAACCGCGTCGCTCCGTTCGCCTCGGTGAACTCGTCCAGCGGCCACATGGTGTTGACCACGAGCGGCGGATGCGGCTCCGGGACCGGGTAGATCGAATCGTCCCGGTGCAGGATCTGGGCTTGCTCGCCGGGCCCGATCCGGATCCCTACCGGAGCGCTGAGCTGGTAATGCCCGAGCACCTCGTCGAGCACCGCGAGCAGCAGCGGATCGGTGGCGGCCCGGTCGAAGGTCCTGGTCTTGGCGAAGAGCGCATAGATCCGCTTGGTGTCGTAGCCCTCAAACGGATTCCGCCCGGTGGGCGTCGCGCTGAGCACCCGGCTCAGGTCTGTGCGGGCCGCCTGTACGTCGGCCGCGTCCATCATCCCGGTGACAATCACGTAGCCGTCGTCGATCAGCCGCTGCGCTACGTCCTTGCTGCCAGCCGTAGCGGGCATCGTTGCCATCACCCGCCCGAGACTAGGCGAACAGTCCAACCCAGTACAGAGCCCGCCGTGGCGTCCAGCCCCGTGTAGCAGTGCCCGGCACCGACTTCGACCAGATGCCCGGCGAGTACGGGCGGTTCAGGAGACGATCCATGCTTTGCCATTCCAGTGCAGGATCAAGGGATTCTGAACTGCGTAGTTGTAGTAGCTGCCGACCGCCCAGGCATTACGGGCGGAGACGGCGCTGACGGCGTCGAGGCTGTTGTTGTGATGCCGGCGCGGGCCAGGGTTCGGAATCGGCACCTGCGACCATCTCTTGCCGTTCCAGTGCAGGACCAGCGCCCGAGTGACAGCGCAGCAATTGCCTGAGCTGTAGTGGCCGACGGCCCACACATCCGTGGCAGAGACCGCGCTAACGCTGTCCAGCTGCGTGCCGACGCTGCCGCGCGGGTTGGGGCTCGGCACTATCCGCCATGACTTGCCGTTCCAGTGCATGGCAAGCGATCCCTGGATGCCGTTGTGCCGGCGTTGTGCGTACTGGCCTACGGCCCACACATCGGTGGCGGAGGCCGCACTGACGCTCAATGGCAGGGTACCGTCGCTCTGGCGCGGGTTGGGGCTGGGCACTGTCCGCCATGACTTGCCGTTCCAGTGCAGGACGAGCGTTACTTCAGACTGCGACGAGCTGGTCGGGTAGTACTCCCCGACGGCCCACACGTCGGACGCTGAAACCGCGGCCACTCCTGAGAGGAAACTCACGGACCCCAGGCTGGCCGGTAGGGCCTGGGTCCAGCTCTTGCCGTCCCAGTGGAGTAGGAGCACCTGGCTGCCGCCTGTGTTGTCTGCCGTGCCGACGGCCCAGGCATCGGTCGCGGAGATGCCCGTGACGGCATAGATCGTGGTGACGAGCTGCCCTGGGCTGGGGCTCGGCACCCGAGCCCACGCCGCGCCGTTCCAGTGCAGGACTAGTGAGTTGCGACGCGAGGCCATGCCGACGGCCCACACGTCGCTGCCCGAGACCGCGCTCACGGCGTTGAGCGATGCATCGAAGATGTCAGGGACCGGCACGCGCGTCCAGGTCTTGCCATTCCAGTGCAGGCTAAACGCGTGCGACTTCCCGGCAGCGGAGTAGCTGCCGACGGCCCAGGCGTTGGACCGGGAGAGAGCGCTGACGCCCGTGACGTTGTAGTTGTAATGAAAATGATCTGGGTTGTTACTGCCCGATGCCTCCGCGGGCAAGGTTCCGGATAGCAGGACCGATGCCACTGCCACGATGACCACCGCAAAGCCCGGCTTCATATGTATGCGCATCCGAATCCCATTACCGCCACGGGCGCTGTGGCGGTTGGTCCTGTTACGGCGGCGGTGGCGATGGCAGCTGCGGCTTTGCCCCTGAACATGACATCTCCCAGTGGTTGCCCCTGCCCATGGATACTGCCGAAACGGACATCTCCTCCGCAAGGGGAGACCTCCCCGTTTGGGTGCTCTCCCCAGCCGGGACGCGATCGCCGAATGAACTAGCGACCAGAGGCAAGGCCGCGACGCCAACCGGTTACGGCGCAGTCGCCGTCAACGAACCGGCGCTGCCAGCGCAGCCGCGACGTTGTACGGCAGGTGCCGGGGATGCACGAGCAGCGCCCGCGCGAGGACGCGAATCTGCGGCCGGAGCGGAGTTAGCACCTGCTCGCTGAGCCGCCACGCCGTCAGTTCGTCGCGGCCTGAGGCGGCCGGGAGCGACCGGCGGAACCGGCGTGCGTCGCCGCCGTCCTGTCGCCAGGATGGCAGCCAGTCGCGGAGGTCGGCGTCCCGCTCCAGCATGGTCCAGCTCATCAGCCGTTCGGCGATCTGCCCCGCAGCGTCGATGACGAACGCCTTGTCGGCCGTGCCGCCGGTGATGCCGTGTACCCGGCCCTCGCTGCGATGGCCGTGGTGAATGCTGGCCGAGCTGAACTGGGCACCGACGGCCAGCGCGGCAACGGCATGGCCCGCCTCGTGCCAGGCGGTGCGGACGGTCGCCTGCCTGGCTGGCCCGAAGCTGGCGTAGCATCCGCAGTCGTAGCGCTGGCGGATCCAGCGGGCGTGCACGATCGACTCGTCGTCGTACCTGATGAGCTTCCCCAGGTCTGCCCGGATCGCGGTAACGGCGCGCTTCTCAGCGGGCGTCAGCTCGTGCACGGGTTCGTCCTATTCGACTCGGCGCGACCAGCGATGTACGGCAGACTACGCGTTGGCAGTTGCGACTGAGCGCGGAGGACCACATGGCAGACGGCCTGACGCCGGACGGACTTGAGCACGTGCGGGCCGTAGCTGACCGGCACGTGGGTAACGGGTACGCTCCTGGCCTGGTGGCCCTTGTCGCTCGCGGCGAGCAGGTATTCGCAGAGCCGTTCGGCACGCTGTCGATCGGCGGCGCGCCTGTCCAGCGGGACTCGCTGTTCCGGATCGCGTCGATGACGAAGCCCATTACCGGCGCGGCCACCATGGCGCTGATCGAGGAAGGCCTGATCGGCCTCGACGAACCGGTCGACCGGCTGCTGCCCGAGCTGAGCGACCGCAGGGTGCTGCGGGAGATGAGCGGTCCGCTGGACGACACGGTCCCCGCCAGGCGGGCGATCACCACCCGCGATCTGCTGACGTTCACGTTCGGATTCGGCTTCGTGGTGGAGATGTTCATGGCCGCCGAGCCGTTCCCAGTCGTTGTCGCGTCGGATAAGGCACGCCTGTCGACGATCGGGCCGCCGGACCCCGGTGTTCAGCCCGATCCCGACACGTGGATCGCCGGACTCGGCTCGCTGCCGCTGCTTGCCCAGCCCGGCGAGCGGTGGTTGTACAACACCGGGGCGTCGGTGCTCGGCGTGCTGGCGGGCCGGGCGGCCGGCCAGTCTTTCGGAGAGGTGCTGCGAACCCGGATTTTTGAGCCGCTCGGCATGAAGAACACCGCGTTCTGGACCGCCAAGACCGACCAGCTGGCCACGGCTTACCGGTCCGGGTCTGAGGGCCTGAACGTCTGGGACAAGCCGGATGGTAATTACAGCCGTCCGCCAGCCTTCGAGGACGGCGCCGGCGGACTGGTATCCACTGCCGACGACATGCTGGCCTTCGCCACGATGTTCCTGCGCGGCGGTGACCCGGTGCTGTCGGCCGACTCGGTGCGGGCCATGACGACCGATCAGCTCACGCCCGAGCAGAAGGCGCACGGCGGCCTCCTTCCCGACTTCTTCACCGGGCAGTCGTGGTCGTTCTGCCAGGCGGTGCAGGACAGCGGGGCGTTCGGCTGGGAAGGGGGCTTCGGTAGCACCTGGCATGTAGACCCCGGCAGCGACCTGACCGTCATCGTGCTGACCCAGCGGATGTTCGAGTCTCCCGAGTTGCCTGCACTGCATGCCGACATCAGGGCAGCCGCCTACGCGGCGCTCGCCTGAGTCACCGCGCGCGCAGGCAGGCGGCTGGCCGGACGGCGACCCCGTTACCTTCCCTATCGGGCAAGCGCGCCCATCGGATCCCAGGCGGGCAGCACGACCGGCTTGGCGTCTAGCGCCTGCTGCAGTTTTTGCGGCAGGGCGCTGCGGCGCGCTGCGATCTCGAAGACGAATTCGTCGAACCACGAGTCGTGCATGGTGTAGAAGCCCTCCTTCCCGCGGTCGGAGCCCCAGCTGTTCTCGACTCGCCACCGGCGCGTAACGCCATCGAGGACGTCGACGCCGGTGAAGAGCATCGCGTGCGTCATCAGCGTCTCGTGGTAGGCGAGCCGGCCGGCCTTGTCCAGGGTGAACTCGGTGTCGTAGACCGCCGGCAGGTCGTACAGGCCGACGTCCCACACCGCGTAGTCGCTGCTCATCATCTGGTCGACGTCGCAGCCGAACCAGACGGGTTCGCCGCCCTGCAGTGCGTCGGCGGCAATCTTCTTGATCAGCGCCATGTCGACGTTGAGATAGGTCACCGGCGGGCCGCCAAGCACGTTGCCGAGGTACTCGACGGTGAACGTCGTCCCGACCGGGCTGGACGGGCGCGGGTCGTGCACGAGGCAGACATAGTCGTCCAGCGGCAGGTCCACGTACTTGGCCGCGAACTCCTGCGGGGTCAGCACGCCGTCCCGGTGGAACTGCTTGTCCTTGTCGGTCCACTGCCAGTCGAACCGCTCTGGCGGGGTGCCGAGGTGGATGCACAGCACGCGGTAAACGGCCCGCAGCACGTCAGCCTTCTCGTTGCGGGCCGCCTCAAGCCCCCCGTCCGCGACCGCTGCGCGCACTGACCTGGCGCCCTGGCGCAGCAGATAGCGCAACACTGAGTTCATCCGCCCGGTGTTGGCTGAGCTCTGCGTCTCCGGCATGAAGTTCTTCGGCACCAGGCCGTGCTTGGCGACGATCGCCGCGAACATGTTCCACTGGCCGCCGTCGCCCGCCACGGACTCCAGCAGGAAGGCGACCGTCC
Source organism: uncultured Actinomycetota bacterium (assembly GCA_963834665.1). Classification (GTDB taxonomy): domain Bacteria; phylum Actinomycetota; class Actinomycetes; order Streptosporangiales; family Streptosporangiaceae; genus JAJYUU01. Next base: position 676,458 of record CAWICK010000010.1, on the reverse strand, counting down.
GGTCGTCGACGTCCCGGTCCGCGGTCTCGATGATGGCCTCGAGGAAGTAGTTGGCGCGCTCGATCTTGTCCCAGAACATCGCGTAGTTCTGGGAGAACTCGAAATCCTTGAGCCCGGTCTCGCGCATTACCCCGACGCGCAGCAGGTTCAGCCCGGCGAACAGCCAGCACCGTCCGCTGCGCTCCTGGTTGGTGACCTTCCAGTCATCCAGGTGCGTAGACAGCGAGTGATCGATGTTGTTGACGATCTCGCGGTTGATGGCAACGTCGTTGACCGAGACCCTGGTCACAGCGTTCTGGGCCAGCCGGTACGCCGGATTCGCAGAGAAATCCTTACGCAGCAGCTCCAGGTCGGCGGCAGCTAGCGTTCCATCCATCCGGGCGTCCTTTCGTCTCAGAGTCGGCGGCCTCCGTGTCAACTTACCAGCGGTCCAGCCGTCCAGGCTGGGCCGAAAAGCGCCGCCACTTTGCCCAGTCCGCCCTTGCGGGACGACGTACCGTCCACCCCGAGGAAACCGCTGTCCGGCACTTCACCCACCAGTGCGCCATGTGGCTGGCCTGAGCGGCCGGGCAATCGCACGGCATCCACCCGACCTTGTGGGTGAACGCTGACCGCCGGGCTGGCGGCGAGGGTAGGCGGGTGTGTCGTTACCGATCATATGTATCTAAACGTGGCATTAGCGTTAACATGGTCAATCCGGCGCGTGGTCATGCCAGGCCCCGTCAGGATAGAAAGCGAGGCAAGTCCTGACGGTCAGTCCGGCGAGGGCCACCACTCGGTCATGGCCGGTCGTGCAGGCGGCCCTCGGCGCCGCGTGCATCTCTACCTCAGCGATCTTGGTCACCCTCGCGAAGGTCTCGCCTTCGACGACGGCCTTGTACCGTTTCGCGCTTCCGCTGCCGGTCCTCGCCGTGCTGGCGGTGGCCGAACAACGCCGCCTGGGCGCGCGTCCGCTTGCGAGTCGCTTCTACGCGGCACTGGCGGGCCTGTTCTGGGCAGCCAATCTGGTGCTCTGGATCCACGCCATCGCAGATGTCGGGGCCGGGGTCGCCACAGTAATCGGCAATCTGCAGGTCCTGTTCATCGCGGCATTCGCCTGGGCTGTCCTGAAAGAGCGGCCCGTCCGCCGCTACCTCATCACGCTCCCGGTCGTGCTGCTCGGCGTGGTGATGGTGTCGGGACTGGCCTCGGACGGCAGCACGGAACAGCGATGGCACCCAGCGGCCGGGGTGGCATACGGCCTGGCGACCAGCGCTACCTACGCATGCATGCTGCTCATCTTGCGGCAGACCGCTGGCCGAGAACGACACGTGGCAGGTCAGGTCTTCGACGCGACCGCTGGCGCGGCTGCCGGTTCGGTGCTGCTCGGACTGATGTTCGGCGGACTGGACCTGGTGATCCCCTGGCGATCCCTGGCCTGGCTGCTGGCGCTCGTTGTACTGTGCGGAATCGTCGGCTGGCTGCTCATCACGGCGGCGCTACCACGGCTGCCCGCTGCATTGTCGTCCTTGCTGCTCTTGCTGGAACCCGCGGGCGCGATGGTCCTTGCCGCGATCGTCCTTGGCCAGCCAGCGAGCCTTATTCAGATCGGCGGCGCGGTCTTGGTCTGCGGCGGCGTGCTGATAGTTGCCAGCAGCCGAGAAAACGATGATGGCACGGCGCGGACTAGCGGGAATGCGTAACGCTCTGACCTGCGCAGACTCCGCCGCCGCTCAGTTGATGTCGAACTCGTTGCCCTCAGGGTCGGCCATCGCCACCGCGTAGTGGTCTAGGCCTTCCTCGCCCATGACGTGCAGCAAAGACGCGCCTAGATCTGACAGGCGCCGGGCCTCAGCGTCGACCCGCTGCTTGCGCGTCTCCATCGGGACCGCGCGACCGCCGCTGGCGTGGATGTCGAGGTGGATGCGGTTTTTGATGGTTTTCTGCTCGGGCACTCGCTGGAACCAGATGCGCGGACCCTGACCGTCGGGATCGGAGATCGAGTCCTCGCCGATGCCCAGGTCTTCCTCGCCAACACCGACGTCCCGCCAGTAGTCGTCCCAGGTCGCGAACCCCGTCGGGGGCGGCTCGAGCTGGTAATGCAGGGCCGCCGCCCAGAACCGCGCCATCGTCTCGTTGTCGGCGCAGTCGATCACCAACTGGAACCTCACTGCCATTGGGCCTCCTCTATCGATGCGAGCAAGCCTCTACCATGCCTCTGACAACAGCACTGGGAGCCCTTGTCGCCACCGTTGGCGATGGCACATGTGCCAGGGACCCCCCGATGGGTATAACGCGTCGCATCGTCGCAAACCCAGCTGGGGCAGAGGTGCAGGAGCCAGGGGGAGCGGTCGCAGAGGGGGACTTCGACGGGGGAATGCTGAAAGAGAGCCCGCCAGCGACATTCGGCATCGCCGTGACCGGGCACACCCCTGTCGGCCTTGCCAAGCTGCTGCATGCGCATGGGCGCTGAGGTGCCGGGGCGCCGCCGCGCCACCTGGCCTGAGTCACTCAGGTTGCGCTGGCTGGTGATCGTGGTGGCAGTAATGGCCGCCCTGACGGCCGGCTGGCCGCTGCTCAACCTGGCTGTACCGGACCTGCAGACGCTGGCAGCGGGCACAAAGCTCACCGTCGGCCCCAAACCATCAGAATCCGCCCAGTTCACCGTCGGCCCGGGCTGGTCGCTAGTGCGCTCTCAGAGCAACCCGCGACGTGGCTACTCGCTTCGGGATGGCGCCGCTCAGGTGTCCATCTCCTACGTAGCGCTGGCCAGCGGTGCCCGGACGACCGCATTGTGGACGGGCCTCCGGGAGATCCTGCAGGTCAGCCATCCGGGAGCACGGCTCGGCAAGCCCTCGCCCATCACCAACGGCCAGGGAGCCAAGGGAGTCGCCAGCCTCGTGGCCGCTGGCGGCCTGTATGGCACAGCCACCATTTTCGCCCGGCCGTCCAGACGGTATGCCATCGAGATGATCATGCTCTCTCCCGGTAACGAGAGCCTCATAGGCCGCGCCGCCGCCCGGCGCGTCGTCCGCTCCCTGCGATTCCCGCCGCCGGCCCGATGAATACAGCTGACGCCATCCGGACTGTGCGCGCCACCGCCGTAGTGCTGTGCGCGTTCGGCGCAGCGGTGCTGAGCTGGCAGTTCTACCGTTTCCTGCTCGTGTTCCCCGGCTTGGCCGGCCTGGCCGTGGTGCTGGAACTGCCCCTCCTGCTGTTCGGGTTCTGGCTGTTTCGCCTGCTGCGGCCAGTCAGGTCACCAGCTGGCATCTGGTCGGCTGCAGCGGCGGTGTGGGGAGCCACTGCCGCCGCCGGATGCGCCATTCTCGCCAACCAGGGCCTCGGTGCCTTGTGGGCCAAAGGCGCGGGCATCAGGTTTGCCGCGAACTGGTCGGCCTCCCTGTCAGCCCCGCTGAATGAGGAAATCTTCAAGCTCTGCGGCGTGATCATGATCGCGCTTGCGGCACCCCTGGTTATCAGGGGACCCGTGGACGGCATGATCTACGGGGCGCTCACCGGCCTCGGCTTCCAGGTGGCAGAGAACGTCGCCTACGGACTCAACAACATCGTGCAGTCCGGTGCCACCGACGGGACCCAAGCGGTGACGCAATCCTTCCTGGTGCGCGTCGGCACGGCGGCTCTTGGCTCGCACTGGACCATGACGGCCGTCGCCGGCGCCGGGATCGGCTACCTGGTGTTGCGAGGTCGCGACGGCGCGCTGCCGGCTGTCGCCTGCCTGCTCACCGCGATGACCATGCACCTCCTGTTTGACGCTCCGCATCTCTCGATACCAGTGAAGGCTACGGTGAATTTCCTGGTCGCAGGGGTGCTCTACGTGGTGCTGAGCAACGCATACCTGACCCGGGCCCGCAACGCCCTGGAAGCACAGGCTGGCACCGGCTTGATCACCCCGGCAGAGGCCACGGCCATGCTCAGCCGACGGCGCCGGCGGCGGGAACTGCGGCACGCAAAGCCGGGCACCGAACGCGACCGCCTGCGACGCAGACAGCGGGAGATTCTGGCCAGGCTCGACAACGACCTGGCTTAGGCCCGGATCCCGATTGGTCGTCAGGCCTTCTTCGCGCGGCTGGGCGCTACCCGCGGCGGCTCGCCAGGCTGCTTGGGATAGACCGGCGGCCACGGAGCGTCGAGGAGGCCCGCCGCCGTGTCGCGCTCGTGCATGGCCAGGAACGGCTCAAGCGACTGCGGGTTGTCGTTCATCGGCTGCCAGGGGTCGCCCACCTGGTCCAGCCGCGATGGCAGCGACGCGATCGTGAACTGGTCTGGATGAATATGGTCTATCTCGTCCCAGCCGACCGGCGTGGAAACCTGCGCACCCGGCCTCGCCCGCACCGACCAGGCGCCGAAGACGGTCTTGTGCGGCGCGTTCTGGTTGAAATCGACGAACACCCGCTGACCGCGCTCTTCCTTCCACCACGCCGCGGTGATCAGGTCCGGCCGCCTGCGTTCCAGCTCGCGGGCGATCGCCACCGCGGCGCTGCGCACCTGGTAGGAGTCCCAGCGCGGCTCCAGCCGGATGTAGACATGCAGGCCACGGTTGCCGGTTGTCTTCGGGTAACCCGCCACCCCGGTGTCGTCGAGCAGCACGCGCAGTTCGGCCGCCGCCCGCTGGATGTGGCTGAAGTCAGTGCCCGGCGTCGGGTCCAGGTCGATGCGCAGCTCATCGGTGTGCTCCGGGTCGCTGGCCAGGTAGGGCCAGACGTGAAAGCCCAGGCAGCCGAGGTTCACCGCCCACAGCAGGTGATCGAGGTCGGCCGCCACCAGCGCCTCGGACGTGGTGCCGTTAGGCGTCGCTACCGTAGTCGTCTGCAGCCAGGCAGGCTTGTTCTTGGGTACTCGCTTCTGGAAGAAAGACGGTCCGCCGGCGCCTTCCGGAAAGCGCTGGAGCAGCACCGGCCGGCCGCCCACGGCGCGCATCAGCGGCCCGGCGACCCGCGCGTAGTGCTCGGCCAGGTCGCCCTTGGTCTCACCACGCTCGGCGAAGTAGACCTTCTCTGGCGAGGTGATCAGCTCCATGCCCCGATGCTAGCCAACTGCGGCCCGCCGTCCTGGCCGGCTAGCCTCACCGGCCATGGCCGAGCTGATTTACACGGGGACTCGACGATCCTTGGCATCCGGTGGCCGTCGGTACCCGGCTACGCTTTGCCGGAAACGGTGCCAGCGAGTCGCGGGGCCGCCAGCGAGGCGGGGCCCCGTTCCCGCATAGGGTTATTGTCCCAGCACTAGATGGTGCGCGAAGCAGCGGAGAGTCATGACCGACGCAGACCTCAGCAGAAGGCTTGCCGAGATAGCCGACCAGCCCAATGGGGGGGCGGCCGCGGCGACAACGCTGGGTGAGTGGCTCAGCGCCGACCAGCCGTTCGTCGACAGCGCTGAGCTCCGGCAGTTCGCCTCGCTGGCACCGGTCGGCCTGATCGTGGACTCGTTCCGATGTGATATCCCGTTCGGGACTGGCGGCCGTCGCGGGCGGGTCGGCATGGGGCCCAACCGGATCAATCCGCGCACCCTCGCGCTTACCGTCGCCGGCCACTGTGAGTTCCTGCGCCAGACGGCCGGCCGCGCTGGCCTGACTGTGGTCGTCGCGAACGACACCCGGGTGTTCACCGACATCAGCAACGCGCTGAGCTTCATGGGGGACCACTGGTCGCTGCTGGGTACCAGCGCCCGCGGCCTGGCGCAGCTCGCGTGCCAGATCTACGCCGTATACGGCGTCCAGACCTGCATGCCCGCGCCGGAGGACCCGGACGGGTACATGCCGACGCCGGAGCTGTCGTTCGCGATCAGGGAGCTAGGCGCGGCCGGCGGGCTGAATGTGTCGGCTTCGCACAACCACCCCGACGACAACGGCTTCAAGGTCTACACGCCGACCGGTGGCCAGTACTGCCCGCCCGATGATGCGAACCTGGCCCGGGCCGTGGAGCAGGTGACGCTTGACCCGCGGATCGAGGCGCTGGTCGCCGAGCATGCCGGCGCGGCCGCGGAGATCTCCGCCGACGTGCACAAGAAGTACGTCAGCATGTACACCAGCCGGGATGCGGAGATCTGCGCGTCATCCGCGGCCATCCGGTCCGGCGTTCCGCTTGTCTACACGCCGCTGTGCGGCACCGGGCTGGCGAGCGTCGGCGAGACCCTGACCGAGGCCGGCTACCTGGTGCATGTGCCGCGTGACCAGTACCCGGACGGGTCGTTCGCGGCGATCCCGCTCCGCTCGCCGAATCCCGAGATACCCGGCGTCACCGACCCGGCGATCGAGTTCGCCGCAGAGTCGGGGGCCGAACTGGTGCTGTCTACCGACCCGGACGCGGACCGCCTCGGCGTGGAGGTACGGCTGCCCGATGGCTCGTGGCGGCACCTGACCGGCAATCAGATCGGCGCGATCATCGCCTACTTCCTGATCGCCGACCCGGCCGGGCCACGGCTGTCCGGTCCGCTGATCACGACAGTCGCCACCAGCCGGGTGTTGCGCGCCATCGCCGCGCTGGGCGACGGGGTGCCCGTCACCGACGACCTGATGATCGGGTTCAAGTTCATCGGCCAGCAGCTGGACCTGGCCGAGCAGGCGGGCGCTCGGGCCGACCTGGTGCTGGCGTCGGAGGAGAGCCACGGCTACCTGACGACCACAGACCTCCGGGACAAGGACGCTGCCTCAGGGGCGTACATCATCGCGCACTTGCACGCGCTGCTGCGGACCGGTGGCCGGACGCTGTGGGATTACCTGATGGAGACCTTTGACGCAACCGGCGTGCACATCGAGCACGGCCGCTCGCTCGTACTGCTTGGCGCCGATGGCGCGCAGACGATCAGGTCGGTTATGCGGTCGCTGCGGGAGCGCCCGCTTGAGTCGCTCGGCGGCGAGCAGGTGGTGGTCCGGCACGATTTCCTGGTCGACGGGATCGACGGCCCGCGGACTGGGCAAGCACTGACCGAGGGCGAGAAGGCTGCCCGCGACGTGCTCGAGCTGAGCAGCGAGCACTACCGGATCGTGATCCGGCCGTCCGGCACCGAGGCGAAGCTGAAGTACTACTTCGACTACCGCGAGGGTCCGCTGGTTAGCGGCGAGGTCGGCAATCTCTCCGTGGGCGACGCCCTCGCCGCGGCTGCGGCCTCCCGGTACGCGCAGCTGGAGCCGGTGGTGCGGGCGCACTGCTCGGCAGTTTACGCAGATCTGGCCGGCCGGGCCGGTTACGAGCTGTCCGCGGCCGCGCTGGAGCTGCCCGACGTCATGCCGGTGCAGGACAAGGTAGGCCACCGAACTTAGGCACGAGCACAGCACTTAGGCAGGCACATTACTGAGGCAGGCACAGTTTGGACGACCGCGCGGGCCAGCCGGCCACCGCCAGCGACCTGGTCGACGTGGCGGCGCTGGTCACTGCCTACTTCTGCGAGCATCCGGACCCGGCCGAGCCGGCCCAGCAAGTGGCCTTCGGCACTTCCGGCCACCGCGGTAGCGCGCTGCGGCTGTCCTTCAACGAGGACCACATTGCCGCGACGACCCAGGCGATCTGCGAGTACCGGGCCGGTGCCGGATTCACCGGGCCGCTGTTCATGGGCCGCGATACGCATGCGCTGTCCGAGCCTGCCATGGTCACGGCGCTGGAGGTGCTGGCCGCCAACGGCGTGCCGGTACTAATCGACAGCCGCGACGGTTACACCCCCACGCCCGCGCTGTCCCGCGCCATCCTGGCACACAACGACGGGCTGACGGCGGGGCTGGCCGACGGGATCGTCGTTACCCCATCGCATAACCCGCCGGAAGATGGCGGCTTCAAGTACAACCCGCCGGACGGTGGCCCGGCCGGCACCCAGATCACCTCGGTCATTCAGCAGCGCGCCAACGAGCTGCTGACCGCAGGACTGCGGGATGTCCGGCGGGTGCCAATTGCCCGGGCGCGGGCGGCGGCCGGGCGGTTCGACTTCCTGGGCGAGTACGTTGCCGCGCTTCCGTCTGTGGTTGACCTGGACGCGATCAAGTCCGCGGGGGTGCGGATCGGGGCCGACCCTCTTGGCGGCGCCAGCGTTGGCTACTGGGGTGAGATCGCCGACCGGTACGGGCTCGACCTGACTGTGGTGAATCCGCTGGTCGACCCCACGTTCCGGTTCATGACGCTGGACTGGGACGGCCGGATCCGGATGGACTGCTCGTCGCCGAGCGCGATGGCGTCGCTGATCGGCCGGCGGGCGGATTTCGCCGTGGCGACCGGGAACGACACCGACGCCGACCGGCACGGCATTGTCACGCCGGACGCCGGCCTCATGAATCCGAATCACTTCCTGGCTGCCGCGATCGACTACCTGTTCCGGCATCGTGACGGCTGGCCTGCGGCTGCCGCCGTGGGTAAGACCATGGTCAGCTCTGCCATCATCGACCGGGTGGCTGAGGACTGCGACCGTCGGCTCGACGAGGTGCCGGTCGGCTTCAAGTGGTTCGTGCCCGGCCTGCTGGACGGCAGCGTCGCGTTCGGCGGCGAGGAAAGCGCGGGCGCCTCGTTCCTGCGCCGTGACGGCCGGGTGTGGACGACCGATAAGGACGGCATCATTCTCGATCTGCTGGCAGCCGAGATCATCGCGGTGACTGGCAGCACGCCCAGTGCGCACTACCGATCGATCACCGAGCGGCTCGGCGACCCGGCCTACGCCCGCGATCGATGCGCCCGCGACCCGCGAGCAGAAGGCCGTCCTTGGCAAGCTGTCGCCCGACCAGTTCAGCGCGGCCGAGCTGGCCGGCGAGCCGGTGCTTGGCAAGCTCACCAAGGCGCCGGGCAACGGCGAGCTGCTCGGCGGGATCAAGGTCGTGACTGAGTCCGGCTGGTTCGCCGCCCGGCCGTCTGGCACCGAGGATGTCTACAAGCTGTACGCGGAGTCGTTCCGCGGCCCCGGTCACCTGGCCCGGATTCAGTCCGAGGCGCAGGAACTCCTGGCCGGCGTACTCCGTTAGCGGCGCCAGCCGCCAGCACATGATGACGTAAACAAAGCAGCGCATTGGGCGCTTTGTTTACGTGTTCGCGGCTACCGCAGATGATGTTCGGGTGGGCGGGCTCGCGGTGGTGGTCGTTAACGGAGCGCGGATGCGTGACTTGCGGCGGCTACGGCAGGCCTGCGGACGGGCGGCGTCCGGGGCTGGCTGGGCCGAGCCGGTGCTGCTGCCGACTTCCGCCGACGACCCCGGTGCCGGGCCGGCTGGCCAGGCGCTAGAGCTTGGCGCCGCGATGGTGGTCGCGGTGGGCGGTGACGGAACCGTGCGGGCCTGCGCGCAGGCGCTGGCCGGTACCGACGTGCCGCTGGCGATCGTGCCTGCCGGGTCGGCCAACCTGGTCGCCCTGGCACTCGGTCTGCCAGGCCGGCTGGAGGCGGCGGTCGCCGTGGCGTTCGGTGGCCGCGACCGTCGCATCGACCTGGCTACAGCCGGGGACATGACGTTCGCGGCGATGGCCGGGATCGGCCTGGACGCCGCCGTGGTCGGCGCAACGCCGGCCGTGGCCAAGCACCTGGCAGGCTGGCCGGCCTACGCGGCGGCCGCCGTCGGCCAGCTGCATATGCGGCCCGCCGCCTTCAGGCTGCGTCTCGACGGGGGCGCGCCACTGACCGGGCCGGCCAGGTCGGTCGCCGTGGGGAACTGCGGCCTGCTGCCGGGCGGATTCCCGATCATGCCAGACGCGCAGCTCGACGACGGGATGCTGGACGTGGCTATCCTGGCGCCCGCCGGACCGCTGGGCTGGGCCAGTATCGGCTACCGCATCATCGCCCGGAGCCGCCGCGACGACGGCGGGCTCGTGCGGCTCCGTGCCCGCCACATCGAAATCGTCGCTGACACCGAACTGCCCAGGCAGGTAGACGGCGAGGTCATCAGCCCCGCGGATTCGCTCAGCGTCGCGGTGCGGCCCGGAGCCCTGCTTGTCCGGGTGCCGCGCTAGCCCGGAACCGGCCGCCGGACAAGCCGGAACCGGCCGCCAGGCTAGCCGGACGAGTCCCGGACCGCTAGCTGGCTGATGGGCGGCAGCAGGATACCCAGGCTCTGCACCCGGTCGGTCCGCGCGTTGACGGCAAGCAGTCTCCCGCCGGCGTCGGCCACGAAGAGCCACTCGCTGTCCGGCGACCAGGCCAGCATCTGGCTCGAGGTCGCCGAGGTCACCGGGATGCCGATGACCGTGCTGGCGCCCGAGCTCAGGTTAATGAGGTCGAGCCGCACACGCCCGTCGGCGCCAGTCTCGATCACGGCGGCGGTCGATCCGTCCGGCGCGACGACACCGGGCTCAGACGGCCAGGGCCAGGTCACGATGCTCACTGGCGGCCCTGGCAGCGTGCGCCGCGCACCGCTGCCAGCGTCGATGACGACGTTGCGGCAGTGGCCGTGATGGCAGGCCAGGCCGAGCCAGCGCGTCGGGCCGGTGGCGACCAGCAGCGCGCCGACGCGGCGCAGCAAGCCGGGTCCTGCGTCGAACTGCTGGCCATGGTTATCGAAGAGCAGCAGCTCGCCCCGGCCGTCAGCCATCGCCGACTGCGGCGCCCACCGCGGCGGCAGCGTGACGTGCACGCCGGTCGCCTGGCCATCACGCCCGACCAGCGGCAGCGGGCCGCCGCTGCCGCTGACGACCCACTCCTCCGCCGGGCTCGGGCCGGGCAGCAGCAGGGTGCCGAGCGCCAGAATGCCGGTGAGCTGGCGGGCGGGCCGGCCGTCAGGAACCACGTAGCCGGGAACGTCATCCAGCGGTCTGATGATCGCCTGATCCGGACCGACGATGAAGGAAACGGGGCCGCTTCCTTCTTGCGGCGGCAGGAAGGTTCGGGTGATTTGGCCGCGATTGAGCTGTATCGCGACCACGCTGTCGGCTGCGAGGCCGAATAGTTCCCAGTCGGCGGTGACGCCAAGCAGTGGGTGGCCGATATCGGTGACCGTCACAGTCGGCTGCGGCGACGGCGCGGGCGACGGCGCGGGCGACGGGGCCGGAGGCTTGGGAGGCGGGCCGGACTGACGGATCACGGCGAAGACCGCGCCGGCGGCGAGGCAGGCCAGCAGCAACGTGGAAAGCCACCGTCGGTCGCTAGCCGGGCGCATCTCGGACAGCCACCTGAGTGACGTAGGGGAGCGTGACGCCGAGGGATTGCACGTGCAGGCTGTGGGCGTTCACCGCCAGCAGTCGCCCGCCACCGGCGGCCACGAAGAGCCACTCGCTATCCGGTGACCAGGCCATGGATTCGTTGCTCGGGCTGGCGGCCAGCCGCACGGCGAGAGCGTGACTGGCGCCCGAGTCCAGGTTGATCAGGCGCACCGTGACGTCGCCGTAGTTGTCGGACACTGGCACGGCGGCGGTCGAGCCGTCCGGCGATACGACCCCGAGCGGCGGCAGGTTCTGGTAATAAATGCCGTAAAGGCCAGGCACCGGCGGGCCGGGCAGCTGCCGCCGGGCGCCGGTAGCCGGGTCGATCACCTCGTTGTGGCAGAAGGCATTGCACCCGACAATCAGCCAGCGGGCTGGCCCGCTTGCGACGACGACTCCTGGGACCGGGCGATCCCAGGTCGGCCCGGCGTCGTAGATAGTGGATGGGTTGCCCTGCATCAGGACGTAGCCGCGTCCATCCGGCAGAGCAGTAAAAGGCAGCTGACCTCCGCCTGGCCGGACCCGGATGACCATCCCCGTAGGCCTGCCGTTCAGGGCAACCAGCGAGAGCGACGGGTGGACAGCGGTGCCCGACATGATCCAAGCATGCCCCTGATCTGGCCCGGGAATCAGCGGGCCGCCACCCGCGAGCGGGCCGGTGAGCTGGCGTGCAGCGGCGCCGTCGGGGATCACGTAGGCGGGCACGAGGTCGGCTGACCGTACGATCGCCTCGTGCGGGCCGATCAGGAAAAACACAATCGGATTGCCGGTCTCTAGCTGCGGCACGGCCGTAGAGCTGATCCGGCCGCGCGCAAGCTGAATAGACACGAGGTCCGCGGGGCCGCGGGCGAACAACTCCCAGCCAGCGCTCACCCCGAGCAGCCGACGCCCGACGGTGACCACAGTGGGAGGCCGGGCTGGCGGTCCGGCTTTCGTCGCCCCGCGCGGGTCACCTGCGCCGTTGTCCGGGTGAGCTGCGCCGCTGCCGGAGTGAATGGCCAGCACCGCCACTGCCGCCAGCACGAGGCAGGCCAGTAGCAGGCGGCTGAGCCAGCGACCCTGCTCGGCGTGCGAGCTGCCGGACTGCGCGTCTTCCTCAGCTGGCATCCGGCGACCAGAGCGGGTCTGGGACCTCGAAGCCGATGTCGTTGCCCCACGCATTGCGGTAGGCGACCTCATGTACCGGCCGGCGGGCGGCCACGTCCCAGCGGCCGGTCGGGTAGCCGAACGACACGCAGCACGCCATGGTCCAGCCTTTCCCGGCCGGCACGCCCAGGATCTGGTTGGCCTCCGCGCCGTGGAAGATGCCCAGCACCGAGGTTAGCGCGCTGCCCACGCCCTCGGCCCTGGCTGCCAATTGCGCGCTCCACACTGCCGGGTAAATCGACCCGCCGGTCATGTCGCCGCGGGAGAAGACAATCAGGAATAGCGGCACGTCCTCGAAATGATCGGCAAGGTGCTGGGCCGAGGACTGCACCCGGAGCAGCGACGCGCTGTCCGGGTCAGCGGGCCTCGACCGGGCCAGGTCAAGGCGCTCGCGGTACGCGGTCTGCCAGAGTTTCCCTATCGCGTCCCGGTACAGCGGGCCGAGCTTTGCCTTGACGTCCGGGTCATCGACGAGCAGGAACCGCCAGCTTTGCGCGTTTCCCCCGCTGGGCGCCCTGATCGCGGCGTCGAGGATGCGCGCCTGCACGGCCTCGGGGATCGGATCTGGCCTGACCCGCCGCATCGCCCTGGTCGTATATAGCGCCTCGCGGATGTCCATCCAGCACCTCTCCCGATAGATTCTGACCGGATCATGCCACATGCCGCCAGACAAAACGGGTGCGCAGAACGGAGATGGGTCATGAAGGGCTTCAAGAGCTACCCCGCACCGGTCAAGACCTGCCCGGCATGCCTGTCCGCGGAACTGCCGCTGGCGGGCAGCCGCTGCAAGTACTGCGGCTTCGATCAGCTGGCCGCCGTCCGTGGGCCTGGTGACCAGGCGTGAGCTATCAGTTTGACGAGTACGAGGTCGGGCTGGCCGACTCCATGCGCAAGCAGGATCACCTGGAACTGCTGCGGCTCGTGCACGACAATCCGGTCTGGCCGCGGCTGTACTGGGTGATCAACCTCGCTAATGGCAGCGTCGTCGGCCCGATGTCCTTCGAGGCCGCGGCCGGCTTGCAGCGATCCTGGCGGCACCGCGATTCCGAACGGCAAAGCGCCGGACCCCAGGACGGGCACGACAACCAGAGCCTGGACTACGAGGCGTATGTCCAGGCGTTACCCGACGCGCGGACCTACCGGCTGGCCCTCACGGTGAGCGGATAGGCGGCCGGGACGGCAAACGCTACCCCGTTACCCTCCTGATGTCCTTGGTGAGCCGGACATCCTCTGGCAGGTATCCGAGCGCGGCGTAGAGGGACCGGGCGGCCTGGTTGGCCGCGCCTGTCTCGAGGGTGAGGCAGGGCAGGCCGCGGCCAGCGCCCCAGGCCTCGGCGGCCGCCATCAGCGCGCGGGCGATGCCGCGGCGTTCCATCCCCGCCGCGGTGACCAGCTCACCGACGTAGGCGTCGACCTGGCCGGTGAAATGCGCCCGCTCGGTCACGCTGACCAACCCGACTAGCTGACCGTCGGCCATCGCGACGTACATGGCGTGGTCGGGCTGGCTGGCGTTATCGGCGGAGTCAGCGACCCAGCCCTGCACCGCGGACAGCCACGCGGCCTTGTCGCGCCACGGCGGCATGCCCTCGGTAAGCCTTGGCGCGAGGGCCAGGACCGCGCCGCGATCGGCCGGGGTGTACTCGCGGATCTGGATTGAGTCGTGCGCTGGCATGGCGGCACGTTACCCGAGGAAGGACAGCCGGACCTGGCGCTCGGGGTTGTCCACGTTCAGGTCCACGAGCGCGATGGACTGCCACGTTCCCAGGGCAAGGCGGCCGCCGACTACGGGCACGGTCGCATAGGGCGGGATCAGCGCAGGCAGCACGTGCGATCGGCCATGGCCCCTGGACCCGTGCGCGTGGCGCCAGCGGTCATCGGCGGGCAGGAGTTCGGCGAGGACCGCCAGCAGGTCGTGGTCGCTGCCGGAGCCCAGCTCCAGGATGGCCAGTCCGGCTGTCGCGTGCGGCACGAACACGTGCAGCAGCCCGTCGCCGCCCGCCGACGCAGCGCGCGCGAACCGCTCGCACTGGCCGGTGATGTCCTGCACAACTGGCCTGCTGCCGGTGTGCACCTCGAAGGTTGTCGTCTGCATGTCCTCAGGTTCGCAGGTAGGAGGCACCGTTCAGGTCGAGTATCGCGCCGCTGGCCCATCGGGCTGCCGGCGAGGCCAGGAAGACCACGGCCGCGGCTATCTCCTCCGGCGTCGCGACCCGGCCGAACGGGCTCTGCGCGCGGATCGCATCGCCGGCCTCACCCTGCAGGTGCGCAGCTGCCATGTCGGTCTGCACGAAGCCGGGCGCGACCGCGGCCACCGTGATGTTGTGCGGCGCGAGGGCGACGGCGAGCGACTGGCCGAGCGCGTTCAGGCCAGCCTTGCTCGCGCCGTAGGCGGGCTGGCCCGGCTCGCCGCGGAACGCGCCGCGAGACGAGATGTTGACGATCTGGCCGCCCCCGGCCGCGATCATGTGCTGCACCGCGCACCAGGTGACGTTGGCGGCGCCGGTCAGGTTGAGGCCGATGGCGGCCAGCCAGGCTTCCTGCCACTGCTCATAGGACAGCTCACCGATCGGGTGCCCGCGGCGGCCGTAACTGGCGGCGTTGTTCACTAGCACGTCCAGGCCGCCGAGCTGCTCGGCCGCGCCGTCCACTAGGGTCCGGACCGCCCGCGGATCAGCGATGTCGCCCTGAACTACGACGTGCCCGTCGCCGGGCAGCCCGGCCAGCACCTCCGCGGCGAGCCCGGCAGAGTCCCGGTGGTGGATCGCGACTTTCTCGCCGGCCGCCGCGAACGCTTCTGCGATGGCACGGCCGATGCCTCTCGAGGACCCCGTTACCAAAATCCGTCGTCTGGTCACCCGGCGACCCTAGCGTCCGGGCGGCCGGTCCCGTCATGGCTTGCGGTCGCAGGGCAGAATGTCCTGCATGATCCAGGACACCACCCGCCCGGTTCGCGACTGCGCGGACGACTACGTGCAGCAGCTCGCTGAGCTCGACCCGCTGACCGCGACCATGCTCGGCCTGCCGGTCGGCCAGGACCGGCTGCCGGACCTGTCACCTGCGGGCAGGCTGGCCCTCGACGATCTGCGCCGCGCGACGCTGGCGAAGCTGGATCAAGTCGAGCGCGTCGCCAGCGGGGGCTTCGCTAACGGCGACGAGCGCCGGTGCGCCCGGCTGCTGCGCGAACGCCTGGACACCGAGCTCGCGATCAGCGCCACCGACGAGCACCTGCGGGCCGTGTCGAATATCTTCGGGCCGCCGCAGGGCGTGCGCGGCGCGTTCTTGCTCATGCCGACCGCTACGCCCGACGACTGGGCCGTCATCGCCCGCCGAATCGGCTGCGTACCAGGCGCGCTCGGCGGGTACCGGGAGTCGCTGGCCGAAGGCGCCCGGCGTGGCCTGTTCGCGGCGCCGCGCCAGGTCCACACCGTGACCGGGCAGTTCGCGGACTGGCTGGCTACCGGAGATGGCCGGGGCTGGTTCGGCGATTTCGCCGCTGGCGCTCCGGCCGACGGGCCGGCCGCGCTGCGCGCTGACCTGGAGGCGGTGAGCGCTTCTGCTGACGCCGCGGTAGCCGAGCTGCGTGACTGGCTGCTATCGGACTACCTGCCCGCCGCCGCGGGCACCCCGGACGGCGTGGGGGAGGAGCGCTACCTCGCGCGGCGCGCGGCGCTGGAACGGGGCCAACCTGGACCTCGAAGAGGCCTATGACTGGGGCTGGTCGCAGTTCCGGCACATCGCCGCCGAGATGAAGGCCGAGGCGGACCGGATTCTGCCGGGCGCCAGCCCGGTGCAGGCGATGCGGTATCTCGACGACCACAGCGAGGCCGTCGAGGGCGTCGAGCAGATCCGGGACTGGCTGCAGCAGATGATGGAATCGGCGATTTCGGACCTGGCCGGCACGCACTTCGACCTCGCTGATCCGATCAAGGTGGTCGAGGCGAGGATCGCGCCGCCGGGGAGCGCGGCCGCACCGTACTACACCGGGCCGTCGCAGGACTTCTCCCGGCCGGGGCGGACCTGGCTGCCGACGCTGGGCCGGACCAGGTTTCCGGTCTGGAACCTGATCAGCACCTGGTATCACGAGGGGGTGCCCGGCCATCATCTTCAGATCGCGCAGTGGCGCTACCTGTCGTCGCGGCTCTCGCTCTACCAGACCAGCGCGGGCGGCGTGAGCGCGTGCTCGGAGGGCTGGGCACTCTACGCCGAGCGGCTGATGGACGAGCTCGGCTACCTGGAGGCGCCGGGCGCGCGGATGGGATACCTGGACGCGCAGCTCATGCGGGCCATCCGGGTCATCATCGACATCGGCATGCACGTGGAGCTCGAGATCCCGGCTGACTGGGCGCCTGGCGCTGGCCAGCGGTGGACGCCGGAGCTGGCCCTCGAGTTCTTCGTGGCGCATAGCGGGCGCGAGCGGGAATACCTGGAAAGCGAGATCGTCCGGTACCTGAGCGGGCCCGGCCAGGCGATCAGTTACAAGCTAGGGGAGCGCGCCTGGCTGGCCGGCCGGGATGCGGCCCGTGCGGCGCGGGCCGGTCGCGGCGAGGACTTTGACCTGAAGGCCTGGCACATGGCGGCGCTGTCGCTCGGCTCGCTTGGCCTGGACGACCTGGCGGCGGAGCTAGCGGCGCTCTAGCCGACGCTGCATGCCCGCACAGCGGTTCCGCCGACTTATTGAGTGCGTTCTTCAGCGATTATCGCGGAACAACGCACTCAATAATGGCGGCTTGGCATCGCAAGCCCGGCTACTCGGCGATGGCCGGGGACTCCTTGCCGCGCTTGCGCAAGTCGTCGCGGACGAGCGTGCCGAGACGGCGGGTCTCGCGGTGATCAATCAAAGCGCCGGCCACCGCGCCGGTCAGCAGCGGCGCGAGCGACAGCGCGCTCTTACCTGCCCGGGCAATGAGCCGCCGCTCCAGCTTGCGCCTCATCTGCGAGCCCATGACGAGCGCCAGGCCGCCGCTGGTGATGCGGACACCGCGACGGTTCGTCCAGGCACCGACGTAGGCGATCATCCGCTCAGGTGCCGAGCCGGGGACCGAAACGCCGTAGACCTCGTGCAGTTCGGCGATGAGCTTGAGCTCGATCGCTACCAGCGCCAAAGTCTCGACGGTGAGTTCCACCGGAGCAGTGGGCAGGAACGGCACCGCCGCGGCTACGCCGACTGCAGCGCCTATGCCGGCCGAGGCGCGGGCTGCCCCGGTGATCAGCTGGCTCGCGAGTTCCTCGGTGTCACGGCCCGGGTACTGAGCGCGGAGTGTCGAGATGCTCCGGATCGGAACCTTCGGGGCCATCTCGAGGACCTGCCCGGTCAGCCACTCACCGCTGGCTCGCACGCCCCGGCCCGCGGCGTCGCGAGCGGGGCGGAGCCGCCGCGCTGCCGCGCCGCCAGCCGGGCGGAGCCGCCGGGTGGCTGCCCCGCTGCCGGTTTGGACGCCCTTCCTGGCGGCCTGCCGGCCAGACTGCAGCCCGCGCATTGACCGTTCCCGGCTGCGTCTGGCCAGCACCGGTATCTTGCTGGCCAGTTTCTTGCGCCGGGACGGCGTCTTCGCCTCGGTGAGTTCGCCGGCTAGCTCGGCCACTTCGGTCGTGAGCTGGCTCTCTGATAGGTCCCGCTGGCCGTTGCCGTCGCGGGCCCGGCCGTTGCCGCCCCGAGCTCGGCCATTGCCGTTCCCGGTCTGGCCGTTGCCGTCCCGGGCGTGGCCGTGGCGGTCGGCGGGGCCATCGGGCTTGCCGTTACCGGAGGTCATGTAGCGCACATACCCGGGGGAACCGCCTTGACTCGCATGGCCTGTGGCCAGGTCCTGTCATCGTGGCCGATTCTCAGTAGACCGCGCTGAGAATCCTTGAGTGTAAAGCCTGGCTCCCGCACGAGGCGGCCGGAATCAGGATGCCTGGTGCTCCAGGGCGCGGCGGGTCAGCACCCTGGCCAGGTGATGCCGGTACTCGCGATCGGCGTGCATGTCCTCGCCAGGCGTCGTGCCCTCTGCCGCGCGCTCGGCTGCCTCCGCCGGGCTCGCCCCGCCAGCCAGCGCTTCCTCGGCTGCAGTCGCGCGCAGCGGCGTGGAGCCCATGCTGGCCAGCGCGATGCGGCCGTCGATCGCGGCAACGCCGACGATCGCCCAGTCGTTCGACCGCCGGACGAACTTCTGGTAACCCCAGGGCACGCCGGGCCGGGCTGGCACCCGCACCGCGGTCAGCATCTCGTCCGGCTGCATCGCGGTCTCGAAGAAGCCCTGGAAGAAGTCATCGGCGCCGACGGTCCGGGCGCCGCCGGGGCCCTGCAGCTCGACCGAGCCGCCGAGCGCGACCAGCGCCATCGGCAGGTCGGCGGCCGGGTCGGCGTGCGACAGCGAGCCGCCGATGGTGCCGCGATGACGGATCTGCGGGTCGCCGACCTGCGCGGCCGCGTACGCCAGCAGCGGCGCCTGCGCCTGGACCAGTTCGGAGGCGGCCAGGTCGGCGTGCCGGGTGGTCGCGCCGATCACCAGCTCGCCGTCGGCCAGCGAAACCCCGGCCAGCTCGTCCAGCCGGCCGATGTCGATCAGCACGGCCGGCATTGGCCAGCCGCAGCTTCATCATCGGCAGCAGCGAGTGGCCGCCCGCCAGCAGCTTGGCGTCGTCGCCGTGCTCGGCCAGCAAGGCGAGCGCGTGCGCGGCGGAGTCGGCCGCGACGTACTCGAACGGCGCGGGGATCATGCGCTCACCTCGGTGTCTACCGGCGACTGGTCGGACGGCGACTGCTGGGCGTCGGCGGCGTCGGCGGCGGCCAGCACGCTGCGGACGATGTTGTGGTAGCCGGTGCACCGGCACAGGTTGCCTTCCAGGCCCGCGCGCACCTGCTCCTCGGTCGGGTGCGGGTTCTCGGCCAGCAGCCCGATGGTCGCCATCACCATGCCCGGCGTGCAGAACCCGCATTGCAGGCCGTGATTCTGCCGGAACGCGGCCTGCACCGGATGCAGCTCGCCGCCTCGCTGACAGGCCCTCGGCGGTGGTCACGTCCTGGCCCGTCGGCCTGCACGGCCAGCACGGTGCAGGACTTCACCGACTGGCCGTTCAGCAGCACCGTGCAGGCGCCGCACGAGGTGGTGTCGCAGCCGACGTTGGCGGCCCGCAGCCCGAGCACCTCGCGCAGGTAGTGCACGAGCAGCAGCCGCGGCTCGACCTCGTCGGACCGCTTCTCGCCGTTGACGGTGAGCTCAATGCGAGTCATGCGCGCTCCGATCCGCTGTTGGTTGCCGATGCCTGCGCAATGGCCTGCCAGACCCGCCGGGAGGTGGCAGGCATGTCGATATGCCGGACGCCGAGGTGCGCGACGGCATCGACGATCGCGTTCTGCACCGCCGGGGTAGCGCCGATGGTGCCGGCCTCGCCGATGCCCTTGACCCCGAGCGGGTTGTAGGTGGTGGGCGTGGCCATGTCGGCCAGCTCGAAGCTGGGCACCTCGGTGGCGGACAGGAACGGGTAGTCGGCGAAGCTCGTGGTCAGCGGGTTGCCGTCGCTCGTCGTAGACGACCTCCTCCAGGAACGCCTGCGCCGCGCCCTGGGCGATGCCGCCGTGCCGCTGGCCCTCGGCCAGCAGCGGGTTGAGCACCACGCCCGCGTCGTCGACGGTGATCACGCGGCGCAGGGTCACCTTGCCGGTCTCGGTGTCGACCTCGGCGACCGCGACGTGGGTGCCGAACGGGAAGGTCGCGCCCGGCGCGGAGAACACCGTCCGGACCAGCAGCCGCTCCGCCTCGGCCAGCGTGGCTCAGCGGCGACAGCGGCATCCGGGTCGCCGGCCACCGCGAACGCGCTGCCGGCTGACGTCGAAGACCAGGTCGGCCGGGTTGGCCTCCAGCTCGGCCGCGGCGCGCTCCCTGGCCACCTCGATGAGCTCCTGGGATGCCTGCTGCACCGCGGCGCCGCCCTGCTGCAGGCTGCGCGAGCCGCCGGTGCCGCCGCCCTCCGGGATCAGGTCGGTGTCGCCCCACTTGAGGGTGATCTTCTCGACCGGGATGCCGAGCTCCTCGCTGGCGAGCATCGCCCAGGCCGTAGCGTGGCCCTGGCCGTGCGGCGAGGTGCCGGTCAGGATCGTCGCCGTGCCGTCCGGGTGCACCTCGACGGTGGCGTTCTCCTTCGGCGGCGTGCCGTCGCCGTCGCCCATGCCGGTGATCTCGACGTAGCTGGCCAGGCCGATGCCGAGCTGCCGGACGTCGCCGCTGGCGCGGCGCGCGGCCTGCTCGCGCGCGCAGCTCGGCGTAGCCGGCGGCGTCCAGCGCCTTGCTCCAGCGCGGCGACGTAGTCGCCGGTGTCGTACAGCGCGCCGAACGCGGTCTGGTGCGGCTCGGTGAACGGCGGGCAGCAGGTTCTTGCGGCGGACCTCGGCCGGGTCCACGCCGATCTCGGCGGCGAACAGGTCCATGGCCCGCTCGATCGCGGCGGTCGCCTCGGGCCGCCCGGCGCCCCGGTAGGCGCCGATCGGCGTGGTGTTGGTGACCACCACGGTCGCGACGGCCTCGGCCTTGGGGATCTCGTAGGGCCCGGTCGTCATCAGGATCGTCAGGTACGGCAGGATCGCGCCGATCTTCGGGTAGGCGCCGGCGTCCTGGACGATCTCCAGCCGGTAGGCCTGCGACGTCGCCGTCCCGGCTGCCGCCGATCGTGATCGTGTGCTGCTGCGCCCGGCCGTGCGTCATCGCGATCAGGTTCTCGTACCTGGTCTCGGTCCACCGGGCCGGGCGGCCGAGCTCGCGGGCCACCCAGGCGACCATCGACGTGCTCGGGGTCGGCGCCGAACTTGGCGCCGAACGCGCCGCCGACGTCCGGCGTGATGACCCGGACCTGGCCGGGCTCCAGGCCGAGCAGCCGGTGACCAGCGCGTCCCTGGGTGCCCTGGGCGCCCTGGTTCGGTATCCAGGCGGTCAGCCGGCCGTCCTCGCCCCAGACCGCCGCGGCGGCGCGGGTCTCCATCGGCGCCGGGCGCGACCCGCTGGTTGATGATCGTGTGGCTGACCACGACCTCGCAGCCGTCGAACAGGTCCGGCTTGCAGCTCGGACGCGTCGCCCCACGTGCCGGCCACGTTGGTGCCCGCCGCCTCGAACAGCAGGCGTGTCGTCGGCCGGGCTCGAAGCCGAGCACCGCGGGCAGCGGGTCGTAGTCGACGCTGACCAGCTCGATCGCGTCCTCGCCCTGGTAGGGCTGCTCGGTGACGACCACGGCGACCGGCTCGCCGACGAACCGGACCTTGTCGGTGGCCAGCAGCCGCTGCGTCATCTCGGCGTTCATCAGGCCGGCCGCCGGCGGGATGACCGGCAGGTCGGCCAGGTCGGCGCCGGTGAAGGCGGCGACCACGCCGGGCGCCTCCAGCGCGGCGCTGACGTCGATGCTGGTGATCTGCGCGTGCGCGAGCGGGGACCGGACGAAGAACACGTGGCACGCGCCGGCCAGCCGGTCATCCACGACGTCCTCGGTGTAGACGCCGCCGGTGGTCAGGAACTTGGGATCCTCCGTCCGCAGGACCCTGGTACCCAGGATGCTCAACTAACCATCAGCTCCTCTCGCCAGCTCGCGTCGCACACGGCGCGAACCGGGCGCGACTGTGCAGTATTCCTGAGCGTGCCATTGACAGCCTGGCAGGTTGCACCCGGGGTGCCTGGCCGGGCAGCGGCGATCATGCCCGGCCGCAGTCGGCCCAGGTCAACCGGTCGGGCGGCCAGGCAGCCGAGCGCGTGATGCATGCCGGCGGATCCGGACGGGTCACCAGGACCGGCGGAAAACTCAGTTCCGGCTAGCCGGGGCCGCCGGGTACGATCGAATAGCCGGCCCTCCCTTCAAGATCGGAGTATTTGTCGTGTTCGCGCGTGCGCTCAGGCGCCGCCTGTCGGCCTGCACGCGGCCGGCTTCCGGTCCTGGCGATCCGCGACTTCCGGCTGCTGCTGGCCGACCGGGTGCTGGCCCCGGCCGCGTTCGCCTTCTCGCTGGTCGGCGTCTCGTTCGCGGTGCTGGACGCGACCACGGCTCGACCGCCGACCTGTCCTACGTGCTGGCCGCGCAGATCGCGCCGTCGCTGATCTTCACTGCTGGTCGGCGGCGTCATCGCGGACCGGATCGCGCCGCAGCTGGTCATCATCGCGGGCAACGTCATGATCGCCGCTCGGCGAGGGCACCTTCGGCATCCTGGTGCTGGCCGGCCATCCGCGCGCTGTGGCAGATGATCGCGCTGGAGTGCCGTGACCGGCACCGGCATGGCCATCTTCTACCCGGCGTCCCAGGCGCTGCTGCCCCGGATGGTGCCCGGCCGGCCTGCTGCAGCAGGCCAGCGCGATCAGCCGGCTGGCGATGAACGGCGGCCCAGATGGGCGGCGCGGTGCTGGCCGGCTTCTGCGTCGCGGCCGATCGGGCCGGGCTGGGCGCTGGCCATCTGCGGCATCGGGCATGCTCGGCACGCTGCCGCTGATGCTCGCCCTGCGGGTGACCGCGCACGAGCGGAGCCAGCGACGCCAGCATGCTCCGCGACCTGCGCGAGGGCTGGTCGGAGTTCCGCTCGCACACCTGGCTCTGGGTCGATCGTCGCTGCAGTTCGCGCGTCGTCCTGATGGCCTGGTACGGCGCGTTCAGGTGCTCGGGCCGGCGGTGGCCCGGGCGCACCTGGGCGGCCCGGCGGCCTGGGGCGCGATCACCGGGGCCGAGTCGCTCGGCCTGATCGTCGGCGGCTTGGTGTCGCTGCGAGTTCACGCCCGCGGCGGCCGATGCTGTTCGTCGTGCTGATCGGCGGCGCGCATCGCGATCTCGCCGCTGTCGCTGGCCATGCTGTGGCCGCTGCCGGCTGATCTGCCTGGCCTCGTTCGTCCTCGGCATCGCGCATGGAGATCATGATGGTCCAGTGGACGGTGGCGCTGGCCAGGAACATCCCGCCGGAGAAGCTGGCCAGGGTGTCGTCCTATGACGCGCTCGGCTCGGTCATGGCCATGCCGGTCGGCGCCGTGATCGCCGGCCCGATCGCCGCCTGGGCGGGCGTGTCGCGCGACCCAGTACGGGGCGGCCGCGCTGATCGTGGTCGCGTCCGCGCTGGCGCTGATCCCGCGGGACATCCGGCGGCTGCGCGCGGACCAGCTAGCCGGGCCGGCCGCGGCGCAGCCCGCCGAGCCGCTGCTGGCCAGTGCTGGCAGTTGATGCCGGGACTCCCCCCGATTTGCAATTCCAGCCGGGACGCCGGGTAACGCTCAGTAAGCTCTCCGCGTTCGGGCGACTACGCAGAGCGACAGCCTGGGTCGCTCTTCGGCGCTGTACGCCAGGCGGGAGAGAATGCCGATGGCGCCGAGTTCGTCGGCGAGTTAGCCGGAGCTGGCGGCCGCAGTGTCGCGGCGGCTGCGCCTGGGCCTTGGGCCGCAGGCAGTGATGACCGCGGTCGCAGCGACGGGTTCGGGGCGGACCGAACGCTCGCGACTGGTGCGAGCACCGCGGCCAGCGCCTGCGCTGCGCCCGGCTACCGGCACTGCCTGCGCTACTCCTATACCGGCGGCGACCAGACCTTCACCGTGCCCGGCAGGGTGCCAGCATCAAGGTGCTGGAGTGGGGGGCGGGCGGTGGCGGCGCCGAAGCTGGCATAGCCCGCAGTACGCGGCAGGCGCCGGCGGCTTCACCGCCGGCGACGTAGCTGTCGTGCCGGGCCAGCGGCTCACCGTCACGGTCGGCCGGCGGCGGCTCCGCCAGCGGCAACGGCTACGACCAGATACGGCTATGGCGGCGGCGGGTTGGGCGGCAACGGCCGCTACACCGGCGCGGCGGCGGCGGTATGTCTGCGGTGTGGGCGGGGACTACGGCACCGTTCCGCTGCTGATCGCCGGCGGCGGCGGCGGCGCATCGCCGGGCTCGGCGGACGGCACCGTGGGTCAGTACTACGCGGTCATCGGCGGCGGCGCTGGCGGCGGCCTGAATGGCGGCGAGGATTCGTCCAGGTACTCGGGACAGGGCGGAACGCAGTGTACGGCGGCAGCGCGGGCTCGCCGCCGGTTGCCGCCTGGGCTCCGGCATCGGCGGCACCGCGCCGACGCCGGCTAGCACTTCTACGGCGGCAACGGCGCCGGCAGCGATCCGGCGCCGCCTGGACCGGGCGCCGTCTCCTATGGCGGTGGCGGCGGTGGCGGCGGCTACTACGGCGGTGGCGGCGGCCGGTGCCAGGTCGCAACACCGACTTCCCCGATGGCGCGGGCGGCGGCGGTTCCGGCTTCGTCGCCGCAGGCATCACCCAGCCGTCACCTTCGCGGCACCGACGGCGTCAGCGCCGGACTCGGTTATGGTGCGGCACCCGCGGCGGCGGCCGTGAACAGCCCGCTCTACCTGGCCGGGCTCGGCTGGGGCGGCGGTTTTCCGGCGCGGGCAATGGCGGCAACGGCCAGGTCGTGATCGAGTGGGGCCACCTGCACGGCGAAGCCGAAGCCATGGCCGACGCCTACCCCGACGCCCACGGTCACGCCCACTCCGCACGCCGCAGTCGCCGTCACCGTCACGGCCGCTGCCGGTGACCGGTTTCCCGTTCGCGCAGGTCGGGCTCACCGGGCTGGTGCTCGTTGGTGCTGGCGGCGCGATCACCGGCGGCCTGGCCTGGAGCACCCGCCGGCAGCGCAAGCAGAGCTGACCGGCAGTTGCGCGTCCCCGGCCCGGCTCGCGGGCGCCTGCCGGGGACCAGGTCCGCGTATTCTGCTGAGGCCTCCGCTTGGAAGGGACTCGCAGATGGATGCGCGCATCGACCTTCGCTCAGACACGGTCAGCCAGCCGTCGGACCGGATGCGGCAGGCCATGGCGGCCGCGCCGGTAGGCGACGACTGGTACGGCGACGACCCGACGGTGAACAGGCTCCAGGACCGCGCGGCCGAGCTCACTGGCAAGGAAGCCGCGGTCTACCTGCCGACCGGCACGATGTGCAATCAGGTGGCGTTGCACGCGTTCGTACGGTCCGGTCATTTCGCGGTATGCGAGGCGAGCGCGCACGTCGGCCGGACGGAGGCCCACTCCGCCGCGGCCCTATCCGGGATCGCCTTCCAGTACGTGGCCGCGGCCAGCCGGGGTTTGCTCACGGCCGACCAGGTTGCCGCCGCGGTGCGGCCGGATCCCTATGACGTCTGCGTCGTCGACCTGGTGACGATCGAGAACACCCACCAGGTTGGCGGCGGGTCGGTGCTGCCTCCCGCGGTCCTGGGCGACATTTCCGCTGCCTGCGCGCTGGCTGGCATTCCGCTGTATCTGGACGGAGCGCGCATCTTCAACGCCTGCGCGGTCGCCGGGGTCAGCGTTGCCGAGTACGCCGCCGAGGTGACCGCGATGATGTTCTGCCTGTCGAAGGGGCTTGGCGCGCCGATCGGCTCGGTGCTGGTCGGCGACCGCGAGTTCATCAGGGAGGCGCGCAGGCTGAAGGTTCTCTTCGGCGCTGCCTGGCGGCAGGCCGGGATCGTGGCTGCCGCAGGCCTGATCGCGCTGGACGAGGGACCTGGCCGGCTGCACGAGGACCATCAGAATGCGCGCACGCTGGCCGGGGGAGTAGCCGAGCTGGTACCCGGCAGTCTGGATCCGCAGGCTGTCGAGACGAACATCGTGTTCGCCGACGTGGCCGCGACCGGCCACGGCCCGCTCGCCTGGCGGGATGCGCTGGCGGCCGAGGGCTTGCTCGTCACCATGGTCGGCGGCCGGATCCGGATGCTGACGCACGTCGGGGTGGACCACAGCGACATCGAGGCGGCGATCGCCGCCTGGCGCCGCGCCGCCAAGGAGCTCGGCTAGCAACGTTCCGGGCCAGTCGGCCTCGGCCGCGCACGCCAAGATCATCTATGAATGTGAGCCAGCTATGGCTATAGCCATACAAGCTTCACATCCATTGATGATCTTGAGTGCTGACAGTGCTCGCGATGGCGGCGGCACCGCTTGGTGGCGCGCCCATGACGTTATGTGAGGGACCCCTGTTACTCGAGGGACCGCGGTTACTCGAGGGACCACTGGATGACACCGCTGACTGACTGTACAGTAACCTGGTAAAAACAACGGAGCGTCACTGTTCGGTTTCCGACCGCCTGTTCGGCCTGTGATCGCCGGCCTGCGGAATCCGTAGTCGCGACTGATTTAGGTTGATTTGTAAATCTTGACGTGACGGTCGGTAGCGGTAAAAATACTTCGAGTTCACCGAAACCGGTGGCGACGTGCCAGCCCCCCACAAGTCTGCGCACTGTGTTCTAGCTGCATGGGTACCCCCATGCCCGCACACGATTGCATGGCGTTACGACCGCGCCACAGAACGGGACAAAGGGATGTCGCTGAAATGAGGAGGGGATAACTCTCATGCAAATCGGCGCCCATAGATCCGAGCATCGGGTCACCTTCGAGCGAGAGGTTCTCGGCCGCCGGACCGAGTTGTATCCGGCGGCACTGAAGATGACCCGAAATCCCAGTGACGCCGAGGATCTGGTGCAGGAGACCATGATCCGTGCCTACGCGGGGATGCGGCACTACAAGCCCGGCACGAACGCACGTGCCTGGCTGTACCGCATCATGGCCAATACCTTCATCAACACCTGCCGGAAGCGGAAGCGCGAGCCGATTCACGTGCTCAGCGCGGAGCCAGACAGCCCGGTCCTGGCGGCCGTGCCGGACATCAATGGCTGCCTAGAGGGCTGTGCCCCGTCCGCGGAGTCTGAGGTGCTCGGCCGGTTCGCGAACTCCGATTTCCATACGGCGCTCACCGAACTGCCCGAGTGCTTTCGCACAGTGGTCTACCTGGCCGACATCGAGGGTTATTCCTACCGGGATATCGCGGAGATGGTCGGTGTGCCAATTGGCACTGTTATGTCGCGGTTGTCCAGGGCGCGTGCCAAGCTCAGGGCACGGTTGGCGGCATATGCGCCGGTTCCGGTTGCGGAATCGGTCGCCGTATAGGGCAAAGTTAACCGGATCCGTTGCGCAAGGGGTTTTGCATCTTAGATCGAGAGTTACGTTCGCTGTCCGAGCGCTACATTCGCACCGCTTAACCCCCGCCCGGACGGCCGGAGGCCCCCCGAGCCCCGGCCGTCCGGGCCCTTTGCTGTCAGGCCACCAGCTCTGCCTGGCCGCTAAAGGCAGCCCACATCGCGGCGTAGGCGCCGCCGCGGTCGAGCAGGTCGTCGTGGCTGCCAACTTCGGCGATCTGGCCATCAGCCATTACTACGATCCGGTCCGCCTTAGACGCCGTGGTGAGCCGGTGCGCGACCACCAGCGTGGTGCGGCGGGCCGCTAGCTCTTCGGTGGCCCGGTTGACCTCGGCCTCAGCGGCCAGGTCAAGCGCGGCCGTGGCCTCGTCCAGCAGCAGGATCGCCGGGTCCACCAGGTAGGCGCGGGCCAGCGCGATCAGCTGCCGCTGGCCGGCGGCCAGGTTGCGGCCCCGCTCGGACACCTCGTGGCCGAAGCCGCCAGGTAGCCGGGAGATCATCTCGATCGCGCCCACGCCGCGGGCGGCGGCTTCCACCTCGGCGTCGGTCGCGTCCGGCCGACCGTAGGCAATGGCATCGCGGACTGTGCCGGCGAACAGGTACGGCTCCTGCGGCACGACGCCGAGTTGCTGCCGGTAGGCGGGCAGGTCGTAGCCGCGCACGTCGCGGCCGTCAATCAGGACGCTGCCGGAAGTCACGTCGTAGAACCTCGCGACAAGCTTGACCAGCGTGGACTTTCCGGCGCCGGTCTGCCCGACCAGCGCCACGGTCTCGCCAGGCGCGACCGACAGGCTCACGCCCCTGATCGCCTCGGTGCGCTGGCCCTGGTAACCGAAGTGCACGTCGCGCAGCTCGATGGCGCCG
Source organism: uncultured Actinomycetota bacterium (assembly GCA_963834665.1). Lineage (GTDB taxonomy): Bacteria > Actinomycetota > Actinomycetes > Streptosporangiales > Streptosporangiaceae > JAJYUU01. Next base: position 648,415 of record CAWICK010000010.1, on the reverse strand, counting down.
CGCAGCCGGCCAGGCCGGACCGGGTTGGCCGCCGGGGGCGTGCTGGTCGGCGTCTGCAGCAGGCCCTTGATGCGCTGCAGCCCGACGTTCGCCTGCTGATAGCCGTCGAACACCTGGGACATCTGCTGCACCGGCGAGAACAGCGAGTCGACCCACAGCAGGTAGGCGATAAGGCTGCCGACGGTGATCGCCCCGCTGCTGATCTGCCCGGCCGCGGCGAACAGGACGATGGCACCGCCGATGGTGGACAGGGCCTGCACGAACGGGAAATACAGTGCGATCAGCCGTTGCGCGCGCAGCCGGGACACCCGGTACGCGCCGGACAGGCCCGCGAACCGGTCCGAGTTCACCTGCTCGCGCCGGTATGCCTGGGCTACCCGCAGGCCTGCCACATTTTCCTGCAGGTCAGCGTTGACCGCGCTGACCTTCTCGCGTGCCTCGGTGTAGGCCCGGGACGACTTCGACCGGAAGATGACCGTGGCGACGATCAGCACTGGCAGCAGCGTCATCAGGGCCAGGCCCAGCCGCACGTTGATGACCAGCATCAGGACCAGCACGGCCAGGAAGGTGAGCAGCGAGTTCACCATGGTGATCAGGCCGGTCTGGAAGAACGAGGACAGCGCGTCGACGTCCGTGGTCATCCTGGTCATGATCCGGCCGCTCAGCTCGCGCTCGTAGAAGTCCAGTCCGAGCCGCTGCAGGTGGGAGAAGATCTTGACCCGCAGCGTGTACAGCAGTCGCTCGCCGTTGCGGCCGACCACGATCGTCTGCGCCCAGTTCACCGCCCAGTCGGCCAGCACGATGCCCAGGCCTAGCAGCGAGACGAGCGCGATTATCTTGAACCGGGCGTCGGCGCTCAGTAGCTGGCGCTCCACGCCGTTGTCGATGCCGCCACGGACCAGCAGCGGCATGACCGTGCTGGCGAGGGCATCCAGGCCGTCCAGTACCAGCCCGATAATCGAGCGCGATCGCGAACGGTCGCAGTAGCTTCCGCAGGGTGAAATGCGGATCCGGGGCGCGCGCGAACGACTGGTCGACGCCCGGCATCTCGTCAGCGGGCGGCAGCGCCGCGACCTTGGCGAGCAGCTCGGGCGAGGCCGGGACGCCGGCCAGCCAGCCGCCGCCCGTGGCGCCGCCGCTCAGCGCGGCGCCGCGCTGGGCCGCGCCGCCGCCGCGCCCGCCGCCGCCGGTGCCACCAGAGATATGGCCGCGCCCGATGCCGGCCGCGGCAACGGAGGCGAGCTGCGCGTCGGCGGCCGGTGACGCGGTGGCAGCGTCCGCTTGCTCCGGCCGCGCATCGCGTTCGGGCCAGAGGCTAGGCGTGATCCCGCCCGGCACGCGGCGCGCCGCGGCTGCTGCGGCTTGCTGCAGGTCCCCGTTACCCTCATAAAATTCAATCTCGCCCGCGTCGATGCCCTCGGCGTCGTCGCCCGGTCCGGCCAGCAGCAGCCGGTAGAGCGGGCAGCGCCTGGTGAGCTCCTCGTGCGTGCCCTGGGCGATCAGGCGTCCGTCATCGAGGACCGCGATCTGGTCGGCAAGCTCGAGGGTGGACCGGCGGTGCGCGATCAGCAGCGTGGTTCGTCCGGCCATCACCTTGCGCAAGGTCGCGTGGATCTGGGCCTCGACGCGTGCGTCGATCGCGGACGTGGCGTCGTCGAGCACCAGGATCGCCGGGTCGGTGATGAGCGCCCTGGCCAGCGCGACGCGCTGGCGCTGGCCGCCGGACAGGGTAAGTCCCTGCTCGCCGACGACGGTGTCGTAGCCGTCCGGCAGTTCGAGGATGAATTCCTCGGCCTCGGCGGCACGGGCCGCGGCGACGATCTGTGCGTGCGTGGCGTCGGGCCGGCCGTAGGAGATGTTGTTCGCCACGGTGTCGGAGAACAGGAAGCTCTCTTCCAGTACCAGGCCGATCGAGGCGCGCAGCGAGTCGATCGTGACGTCGCGGACGTCGTGCCCGCCGATCCTGATCGAGCCGGACCGCACGTCGTAGAACCGCGGGAGGAGCAGGGAGATGGTCGACTTACCGGAGCCGGAGGTGCCGACTACGGCCAGCGTCTCGCCAGGCCGGACCCGCAGCGACAGGCCGCGCAAGACCGGCTCGGACGGCAGGTAGCCGAAATGTACGTCGTCAAGCTCGATGTCCTTGGTACCCGGGGCCAGCACCAGCGCGCCGGGCTTCTCAGTCAGCACCGGCCGCGAGTCGATCACCTCGAAGACCCGGATCACGCTGGCCCGCGCCTCCTGCCCGATCGTGATCAGGTTGGTGAGGGCGCGGACCGGGTTGACCATCTGGGCCAGGTAGGAGGCAAACGCCAGGAAGGTACCGAGGGTGATCTCGCCCTGGATGGCCATCCAGCCGCCGAGCGCGAGCACGCCTACCTGGCCGAGCGCCGGGATGGCGCCGAGCGCCGGGCTGAACTTGGCCATGAGCCTGACCGCCCGGACCCGCGCCGCGTACAGCACTTGTGACACGTGCTCCAGGCGGCGGATTTCCTGGTTCTCCTGGCCGAAGCCCTTGACCACGCGGACGCCGGTGACCGCGCCCTCTACCACCCCGGCTACCTCGCCAGCCTTCTGCTGAGCGTCCCAGCTGGCCGGGAACAGCCGCCGCCGGGACGCAATGGACAGCGCCAGCAAGGCCGGCCCGACGGCGAGCGAGATCAGCGCCAGCTCCGGCGAGAGCAGGAACATGACGACGATCGAGGTGAAGAAGAGCAGCGCGCTGCCGATCAGCATCGGCAGCATGCTGAGCAGGCTCTGGACCATGTTCAGGTCGGAAATGGACCGGCTCACGATCTGGCCGGTGTGCAGCTGGTCCTGCCGGGCGCCATCCAGCCTGGTGAGCGAGCCAAACAGCTCGGTCCGCAGGTCGTGCTGCACGTCCAGGGACAACTGCCCGCCGCGGTACCGGCGCAGGTACACGCAGCCGAAACTGACAAGCGCGGCCACGATGAGCAACGTCGCACCGGGCCAGATGGCCTGCCGGTGGGTGAGGATGGCGTTGTCGATGATGTCGCGCTGGATCAGCGGGATGGCCGTAGTCACCAGGGTCGCCAGGACCGACGCGCCGAATGCGACCAGGGTGAGGCTCTTGTGCCGCCAGCAGTATGCGGCGAGCCGGCGCAGCCAGCCTTCGCCGTAACCCGATCCGAGCGGGGCGGCCTGGCCTGCGGCGGCGTGCCGCCTCCGGATGCCCGGCCTCATCGCTGCGCCGCCGTTTGCTGTGCCGCCGTTTGCTGTGCCGCCGTTTGCTGCACCGCCGTTTGCGGCGCGGCCGTTTGCGGCGCGGCCGTGGCGTCCGCAGCCAGGCGGGCGCGGTGCCGCTCGGTCATCGCGTCACCGAGCGACAGCAGGTCGGCAAGGATCTGGTCAGGCCGGCCCGTATGCTCCAGCAGCGGACCGGCCCAGGACGCGTAGGCATGGTCGGCACGTTCGATCGCGGCCTGGCCGGCCGTGGTCAGGCAGAGCCGGACCACCCGGCGGTCGCCGGGCTCGGCTTGCCGCACTGCCAGGCCCGCGGCCACCAGGCTGTCGGCGGTCGAGGTCAGCGTCGGCTTGGCTACCGCGAGCTTCTCGGCCAGCCGGGCCGATCGCTCGCCGCCACCGCCGATGAGCTTGAGCATTCGGTACTGATGCGGGCTTACGCCGGCATCGATCCGCTCCAGGACCCTGGCCATTCGCAAGATCGTTAGCACGGCCTCGGCGAGCCTGTCGTCGGCGCGGGCTGTGCCGGGCTGTTCGGCTTCGTCAGTCAACCGCAACTCCTTTGGTACGGTGCACTCATAGTTCGACAGCCTAACAAAGACGATCGGCTGCTTGTTCCCGCGGCGGCCCGCGATAGCCCGAAAATGGAATTGACCGGCCCGCGGCGCGGCGCCTAGCCTCGCGTTGGCCGTGCGCCAGGCCGGCCGGAGGAGGCTTAGACCGCGTGCGGCGCAAGCCGATCAGCCCGTACCGGCTTTACCTGCTGCTTGAGTCCGGGATGAGCTTCCTGCTCGGAATCACCTACGCGACGATCACGGTCTACTGGGTGACGTCCGGGCGTCTGAATCCGCTCCAGTTGCTGCTGCTGGGGACGGCGCTGGAGCTCACTTATTTCGTATTGCAGCTGCCCACCGGGGTGCTAGCCGACATGGTCAGCAGGCGGTTGTGCGTGCTGGCAGGCCTGTTCATCGTGGGCATCGCGCTCGTCATGGAAGGGCTGTCCCCGTCCTTCGGGAACCTGCTAGGCGCCCAGGTCGTGCTCGGTCTCGGCGCGGCGCTGAGCGACGGCGCACAAGAAGCCTGGATCGCCGACGAGCTGGGCCATGACCAGATGACCGGCGTTTACCTGCGCGCCACGCAGTTCGGCCTGATCGCGACCGTCGCCGGAAGCCTGCTGTCTGGCGTGATCGCGCTCGCCGGCCTGAATGCGCCGCTGCTCACCGGCGGCACGCTGATCTGCCTGCTCGCCGTCGCGGCGGCGTTCGTGATGCCCGAGCGAAACTTCCGCCCGCCGGCGAGCGAACGCCGCGGGATCGGCTCGATCGGGCGGCAGGCGGGCGGCATGCTGGCGGACCAGACCCGCTCGACCCGGCGCGCCATCGTGGCGGTGCCGGGACTTGTGCTCCTGTTCGGGATGACGCTCTTTGTCGGGCTGTGGAGCGAGAGCTTCGACCGGCTGTGGGGCGCGTTCCTGCTGCGGGACATCAGGTTCCCGCAAATAGCGGGACTGCACCCGGCTATGTGGTTCAGCCTGTTCGCATCCGCAGCCGCGGTGCTCGCGCTCGGCTCGACCGAGTTGGCAAAGCGCCGCACCGAGCGGCTCGGCCCGGACTCGGTGGTCGGCGCGATGCTAGTGCTGACGCTCGCGATCGGCGCGGCGGTTGTGCTGATGGCTACCGCGCACGCCTTCGCGGTCGTGGTCGCCGCGTACCTGATCGTCTCGGTGCTGCGTCCGGTGCTCGGACCGCTGACCTCGGGCTGGCTGGTCGGCCGGATCGAGCCGTCGGTCCGGGCGACCGCACTGTCGGCGCAAGCGATGTTCGACAGCGCTGGCCAGATAATCGGCGGCCCGATCGTCGGCGCGGTCGGCACGTTCGCCTCGATCCGGGTGGCGCTGCTGGCCGGCGCGGCAGCCCTCGCGCCCGCCGCCGGGTGCATCGAAGCGGCAAGCCGGCGGATCCGGCCGCGAACGGCCCGGCCCGTCGCCGAGGCAGAGACCGAGGCGGGTCTTCAAGGTTGACCGGCCGCCGCGCGGCCCCGCTCTTCCCGCATGATCACGCTTTAGCGATTATTAGCCCATGGCGGAAAATCCCAGTCCCATCGACTACGTGCAGGAACAGTTGCGCGGGGCCGGCTATCTCGCGGACACGACGACCGGCACAGTGGTGCACCTGGCCACAACGCTGGGCAAGCCGATCCTGATCGAGGGCCCGGCAGGCACGGGCAAGACGCAGCTGGCCAAGAGCGTGGCGCAGATGACCGGCAAGCCGCTGATCAGGCTGCAGTGCTACGAGGGACTGGACGAGTCGAAAGCGATTTACGAATGGGACTACCGCCGGCAGCTGCTCCAGCTCCAGCTGCAGCAGGGCGGGTCGAACACCGACCTGACCGCGGCTGGCATCTTCGGCGAGGACTTCCTGCTCAGCCGCCCGCTGCTGGCCGCGATCCGGTCCGCTGAACCGGTCGTGCTGCTCATCGACGAGGTCGACCGGCTGGACATGGAGAGCGAAGCCCTGCTGCTCGAGGTGCTATCGGAGTACCAGGTCTCGATCCCGGAACTGGGCACAGTACTCGCCCGGCACATACCGCAGGTGTTCCTTACCTCGAACAACACCAGGGACCTGTCCGAGGCGCTCAAGCGCCGCTGCCTCTACTTGCACCTCGGCTACCCGAGCCTGGAACGCGAGGCGGAGATCGTCCAGCTGCACGTTCCCGAGCTGAGCGCGCACCTGGCGCGCGAGATCGCTGCCCTGGTCGCGGTGCTGCGGTCGGCCGACCTGAAGAAGCCGCCGTCGATCTCGGAGTCGGTCGACTGGGCCCGGACGCTGATCGCCCTCGGCGCGGGCGAGCTCACCGATGAAATCACCCGCCAGACCCTGTCGGTGCTGCTGAAGTACGAGCGCGACATCACCGTCGCGCTAGCCGAGCTGTCACTAGCCTGACCCCGATGCAGCAGCCGCCGATGCCGCCGCCGCCGATCCAGCAGCGCACGCTCACGACACTGGTCGATGAGCTGCGGCGGGTCGGTGTCGGCGTCTCGGTCGGCGAGCACCTCGACGCGGCCCGCGCGCTAGCCAGTATCCCGCTCGCTGACGTCGAGGTAGTCCGGTCGACGCTGCAATGCGCCCTCATCAAGCGGGCCGAGCATGTCGACGCCTTCAACCTTCTGTTCGAGCTCTATTTTTCGGGAACGGGGTCCGAGGACGAGCTGGCTGCCAGCATGTCCGACGCCGAACTGGAGGCTGCGCTGCGCGCGGCAATCGAGTCCGGCGATGCGGCTGTGCAGCGCCTGCTGGCCGATGAGTACGTCCGGAGGTTCGCCGGGCTCGAACCCGGCGCGCCCGTCGCGGGCGTGTTCGCGCAGATCGCGGTGAACGAGGCGGCCAATCTCGATGGCATCCGCACTGACCTGCTGGCAAACACTGAACTGCTGGCAAACCAGGCCGGTGCCGGGAACGGCGACGGCGACGGCGCCGGCGGGGCGGCGGCGGATCTGGCCGGGGCTGGCAGTCCGGGTCCGGCGCGATCCGGGAACGGCTTGACCGTGCGGCCGCCGATCGCGCCGTCGACGCGTTCCGGGCTCAGCTGCGCGCCGCGATCAGGCGTGCCCTGGTCGCCGATCGCGGCGCCCCGGCCGTGACCAGGACGATGCGGGTCCGGCTGGCCGAGGACGTCGAGATTGCCAGTGCATCGGCGGCCGAGCTTGAGGCGATGCTGGCAGCGATCGGCCCGATGGCGCACCGGCTGAGCAAGATCCTGGCCCAGCAGGAGTTCCGGAAGCGCCGGCTGAGCATCAGGCGCACGCTGCACCTGGCGATGGGAACCGGGGGCGTGCCGTTCCGGATCGGCACCGAGCCGGCCCGGCCGCCGCGACCGGAGATCGTGGTGCTCTGCGACGTGTCCGGTTCCGTCGCCTCGTTCTCCCGGTTCACGCTTAACCTGCTGATCGCGCTGGACAGCCGGCTGAGCAAGCTGCGCGCGTTTTCGTTCGTGGACGGCCTGGCGGATATCACCGAGCTTGTCAGCGAGGCCAGGTCGGCTGGCCGCCAGCTGACCACGGCGGAGGCCGCTCAAGGCGCGATCCGATGGCACGGCAGCTCCGACTACGGTCGCGTGCTGCGCGACTTTGCCGCCGACCACGCGCGGCAGTTCTCCCGGCGGACCGTGCTGCTCGTGGTGGGTGACGCGCGGACCAACTACTCAGATCCCGCGGTCAGCGCGCTTGCCGACATCAGCCACCGGGTCGGCAAGCTGTACTGGCTCAACCCGGAGCAGCGGCGCTACTGGAACCAGGGCGACTCGGTAATGGGACGGTACGCGCCGCTGGTGCTCGCAGGTCAGGGAGTGCAGCACGCTGCGCCAGATCGGCGACTTCGTGCAGTCGCTGGCCGTCCGCTGACCGGGTAAGCGTCAGCAGCCGCCGCCCGGCTCGGTGTATCAGGTCGCGCGGATCACGAACGTGGCCGCTCTTTGATCCCGGCCGCGAGCAATTCGACTACCTCAGCGATGCGCGCCGCGCGAACCTCCGGCCGCCGAGTGGTCGCGTCGATCCAGCGGAGGTACGCCTTCCGGTAGAACTGCGCCAGCGTGTCGAAGAACGCGCCGGCGGCCGGGTTGGCCGCCAGTGCCGAGGCGACATCGTCGGCAAGATCGCCGCGTTGGGGTCCTTCCGGAGCCAGCTCAACGGTCACGTCACCGCCGATCGTGAAGCCCATATCGCGCAACCACCTCGGGCCTAGGGTCAGCGACCATCCGCTGGTGCCCGGCGAGAGCGTCCCGCGGACCCGGAAACCATCAATCGTGCCGCCCACGGGATGCTCAGCCTTGGCACCCCACGTCTCGTCCGGGTCGAACGGCACCACGATAACCGCGCGGTCACGAGGGCCGGCCGTGATGACGGCCCGGAACTGCTGCATGCCCATAGCAATTATCGTGCCATGACAACGGCAATGGGAGACGTCCCGCAAGCGGCGGTGTCGGTCTGGCACCGTCCGCGGCAAGGGCGACCTGGGCGCGGTGTAATGTCGGCGCCGTGGTGGATGACTCCGCATTCGCCCATCTGACGACGCGCGGCAAGGCGTTGGAGTCGGCGCAGCGAGTGCGGCGGGCTGGACCGGCTGATCGGCGCCGTTCCGGGCGGGTGAGGACCGGGTGCTGGTGGTGTGCGGCGCGCCGGGCGCATCGTCGCCGGCACAGGACAAGGACGGCAGACACTCATGAGTGCCCCGGTCTCGACGACTGCGAGCTCTCCGGCGGGCGAGGGCTTCACGCACCGGCAGATCCTGGTGATCATGTCCGGGCTGATGATGGGGATGTTCCTGGCCGCGCTCGACCAGACGATCGTGTCGACCGCGCTGCCGACCATCGTCGGGGACTTCCACCACAGCAACCTGCTGTCGTGGGTCATCACCGCGTACCTGCTGGCCAGCACGGCCTCGACGCCGATCTGGGGAAAGGCGGGTGACCTGTACGGGCGCAAGCGCGTCTTCCAGCTGGCCATCGTGCTGTTCCTGATAGCCAGCGCGCTCTGCGGGCTCTCCAGGAACATCTTCGAGCTGATCGCATTCCGCGGCTTGCAGGGAATCGGCGGCGGCGGCCTGCTGTCGCTCGCCTTCGCGATCATCGGCGACGTGATCCCGCCGCGAGAGCGCGGCCGCTACCAGGGATATTTCGGCGCCGTCTTCGGCGTCTCCAGCGTCGTCGGCCCGCTGGCCGGCGGGTTCGCCGTCGACCACCTCACCTGGCGCTACATCTTCTACGTCAACCTGCCGCTGGGCATAGCCGCGCTGGTCGTCACCAATCGCGTGCTGCGGCTGCCGGTGCGCAAGCGGGAAGTGAAGATCGACTGGTGGGGCGCGATCCTGCTGGTCGCCGGGGTGTCGTGCATCCTGCTCGCGACGCAGCTGGGCGGCAATACCTACCCGTGGGCATCGTGGCAGATCATCGGGCTGTTCGTGCTCGGAGCGCTGGTCCTGGCTGGCTTCGGGTTCCGGGAGGCGGTGGCGCCTGAGCCGATCCTGCCGCTCGGGCTGTTCCGGCTGCGGATCTTCACCGTGTCCAACATCATCTCCTTCGTCAGCGGCGTCGCGATGTTCGGCGCGCTGGCGTTCCTGCCGCAGTACCTGCAGCTCGTGCACGGGGTTTCGGCCACCGAGTCGGGCCTGCTGCTGCTGCCGTTGCTGGTTGGCCTGCTGGCCATGAGCATCAGCTCGGGCATCTATATCTCGCGCACCGGGAGGTACCGCTGGTTCCCGCTGGCGGGCACGATCATCGTCACGATCGGGCTGGCGCTGCTCTCGCGTCTCGGCGCGCACACCTCGCTGACGATAGTGAGCCTGGACATCCTGGTCTTCGGCATCGGGCTCGGCCTGTTCATGCAGGTTCTGACGCTGGTCGTGCAGAACGCCGTGCCGATGAAGGAGCTAGGCGTCGCGACCTCGTCCGTCACCTTCTTCCGGTCGATGGGCGGCGCCATCGGGGCGTCCGCTCTCGGCGCGGTTCTGACCGCGGGGATCACCGCCGAGCTCCCGCGCTACCTGCCGCCGGCCGTGCTGGCCGTGGGCGGGAACAAGGTAGGAACGCTCATCGGGAGCCCGGCCCAGCTGGACGCGCTGAAGCACACGCATCCGGCCATCCACGAGGGCATCATCCAGGCGTACTCGCATGCAATTGACCGGCTGTTCCTTGTCGCCGTGCCGGTGTCGATCCTCAGCGTCATCGCCGCGTTGTTCGTCAACCAGGTGCGGCTGCGCACGAGCAACACCCAGACGCGGCCAACAGTTGAGCCTTCCGCCGCGGCCGGCGAGGATGCGGTTACGGTCGCTCCCGAAGGGACGCATTAGATGCCTGGCGTAACCATCTCGGCGGGCTACGGCGCCGGCGGCAGCATCATCGCCCCCGAAGTCGCCCGCCAGCTCGGCCTGCCGCTGCTCGACCGGGCGATCAGCTCCCATGTCGCCGCGCAGCTGCAGGTGTCCGTCCAGGAAGCCGAGGGGGCGATGATCCGCCGCCCCCGCGTCGACCGCTTCCTGAGCGTGCTGTCCCCGCTGGCCGGCGGGGTTCTGGGCGCTGGCACTGATGGGACGCCACACGACGCCGCTCCGCCGCCCGATGAAGCGGCATTCTTCCGCGAAAAGGCCGAGGCGATCATGCGGCAGGCGCTCGCGTCGGGCGCGGTGATCCTCGGCCGGGCCGGCGGGGCCGCTTTCAGCAGGGAGCCAGGCGTGCTGCGGGTTCGGCTGTTCGGTCCGCGAGAGGCGCGCATCGCGCAGGCGGCCCGGATCGAGAACGTGGACGTGCTCACCGCCCGTCAGCGCCTGCCCCACGTCGACCGCGCCCGCGCGCAGTACGTGCGCCGCCTGTACTGCGTCAGCATCGATGACCCGGAGCTCTATCAGCTGCAGATCGACAGCACCGCGGTGCCACTCGAGCGCCTGCGCCGACCTCATAGCCGCCGCATACCGCAGTTACGTCCAAGCTCAGCAGGTCGATGCGTAGCAGCAGGTAGCAGCGGCTACGCCAGGCGGGAGGTGGCCAGGATCCGGGCGGCCGGGAAGAACGTCACGGCTTCCTTGCTGCGGTACCGCTCACGCCTGCAGGTCGCCTGGCACGACCAGGCCTGCCTCGTAGGCGAGGATGACCGCCTGCACCCGGTCCCGAAGTCCGAGCTTGCTCAGCAGGCTGCCGACGTGTGTCTTGACTGTTGCCTCGGTCACGAACAAGGCAGCCGCGATCTCGGCATTGCTGCGGCCGCGGGCCAGCAGCATGAGCACCTCACGCTCGCGTGCGCTCACCGATGCAAGCCGGGACGGTGACGGCGACGTCTCCGGCGGCCTGCGCGCAAAGGCCTCGATCAGCCGCCTGGTCACTGACGGAGCAAGCAGCGCGTCACCGTTCGCGGCGATCCGGACGGCGGCGATCAGGTCGCCGCGCGGGGAGTCCTTGAGCAGGAATCCGCTGGCCCCGGCGCGGAGCGCTGCATAGACATAATCATCCAGGTCGAAAGTCGTGAGAATAACGACCTTCGCTGCCGGGCTGGCCTTGGTGATTATCCTGGTCGCCTCGAGGCCGTCCATGCCGGGCATGCGGATGTCCATGAGCACGACGTCCGGCTGGTGCGCTGCTGCCTGGGCGACCGCTTCCTCCCCGTCGGCGGCCTCGGCGACCACGGTGATGCCTGCCGCGGCCGTCAGGATGACGCTGAAGCCGGCCCGGACCAGTTCCTGGTCGTCGACGACTAGCACCCTGATGGGTTCTGGCCTGGCGAGACCGGTCATCGCGTTGGCAACCGTGCGGTCAGCGCAAAGCCGTGCTCGCTCGGGCCGACGGTGAGGTTGCCGCCGCAAGAAGCGACGCGCTCGGCTATGCCGGCCAGCCCGAATCCGGACTCGGGCAGAACCGTGTCTGCCGGTACGGTGTCTGCCGTGACGGGGCCCGCAATGGCCGCCCGGCTGCCGTTGCCGCCCGGCACCGCCGGATCTCGGCGCGGCCCGGAGTCGACCACCGACAGCGTCACGAAGCCGGGCTCGTAGCAGACCCGAACGACCGCCTCGGCGGCGCCGGCATGGCGCAGCGTGTTAGTCAGCGCCTCCTGGACGATCCGGAACGCGGTCAGGTCTATGCCGGGCGCCAGCGTGCACGGCGGGCCGGCGATCTCGAAGTCAACCGGCAGCCCGGCGGCGCGCACCTTGGCCAGCACCTCAGTAAGGTCAGCTAGCGATGCCGCGGGCGCGATGTCCGGCGGCTCGCCCGGCCCGCGCAGGACGCCGAGCAGACGGCGCAGTTCGGTCAGGGCCTGGCGCGCCGTCTGGCCGATGATGTCGACGCTGCGGCGGGCTTCGACCGGATGCTCCGGCAGCAGCGACGCGGCCGCCTCGGACTGGACGGCCATCAGGCTGACGTGATGGGCCACGACGTCGTGCAGTTCACGTGCGATTCTGACGCGCTCGGCGGCCGCCGCACGGGCTGCCCGGCGGTCCAGTTCCGCCTCGGCCCGGTCTGCTCGGCCGTGCGCTGCTTGCAGGGACGCCCGCTTCGCCCGGCTGAGCGTGCCCGCCGCCCACGCAGTCAGGAATATCAGCGCCTGGAAGATGGCGTCATAGGGCTCATTATGGCCTCTAGCCGCCTCGGAGATCGTCAGGCCGACGGCCACCAGGGCGACGGCGAGCCAGCGCCAGACCGGGCCGCGCCTGTCGATCACCGTGTACACGGCGATGGCGGGGCCAAGCGGGATCGGCGCGAAACCAAAGCCGATCCGGTCGTAAGCCACCCGCGCCGCGCCGATCACCACGCCGATGCCGACCGGCCGGGACCGCCGCCAGATGAGCGGCAAGGCCTGACCGACCACCAGCAGCAGCGCCAGCCAGAACGGATGCAGTCGTGACTGGTACGGCAGCAGCGAAACCACGTTGATGCCGGCCAGCGCGACGGCCAGGCCGGCGTCCTGGATGCGCTCTTGGCGGGGCGCCCGGCAGCGCGGCGAACCGTGCCTCGAACCCGCGCCGGATGGCGGACATCTGGGCCGCAACGGTCGTCACGTCCCGATCGTATGGTGGCCGGCGCGGCCGGGGAATCGTCCGCGAGGCGGAACGCACGGCTCATCCCTCCGCATGACCCGGTCGTCGTGGCGGGCATGCAGCTCAGCCGCCGGGCGGACCGCCAGAATCGGCTCGGCGCCCGATGCGCGGGCATCACCCGGCTCGGGACGATGGCTGCATGAGCACCTCATCAGCACAGCCGAGACAACGTGCCAGCGCAGCGACACAGCAAAGGTCGCGCGACCTTCAGCCGGCGCCACGGCTTGGCCTGGCACTCATCGCCTGCGGCGCTGCCGCGGTTGAGCTGGCCGTCAGCGCGCGATACGGATTCGTCCGCGACGAGCTTTACTTCCTGGCGGCCGGGCGGCACCTGGCGTTCGGCTACGTCGACCAGCCGCTGCTGACGCCGCTGCTGGCACGCATCTCCTCCGCGCTGACTGGTGACACGGTCGTGGGGCTTCGGGTTCTGCCCGCGCTCGCGCTTGCGGCAATGGTGCTGCTGACGGCCGCGGTGAGTCGTCGGCTCGGGGCCGGGCGGACCGGCCAGCTGCTCGCTGCGCTCGCCGCCGCGACCTGCGGCGAGTATGTGGCCGCGGCACACGAGCTCACCACGACGACACCCGATTTTCTGTTCTGGACGGTCACCTTGTACCTGGTGGTGCGCCTGCTGGCCAGCCAGGATCCGCGCTGGTGGCTGGCGATCGGCGGTTGCGTCGCAGTGGCCAGCGAGGCCAAGTGGAACATCGGCTTCCTGGCCGCTGCCCTGCTGGCGGGGTTCGCGACGACCGACGCGCGCTGGCTGCTGCGAAGCCGTTACCTGCTGATAGGCGGCCTGATGGTGGCCGCGCTGGCTGCTCCAGATCTGGTCTGGCAGGCCGCGCATGGCTGGCCGAACATGCAAGTGTTTCACGCGCTGCAGGGCCAGGCCGGGCACAACCGTGCTACTTACTGGCCCGCGCAGGTTCTGTTCACCGGGCTGGCGCTGACGCCGGTCTGGGTGACCGGGTTGCTCTGGTCACTGCGCAGCGTGCAGGCGCGTGCGTTCCGGCCCGTGGGCATCGGCTGCGCTGTCGCGATCGGCCTGCAGTTCGCGCTTGGCGGCAAGGCCTACTACTCGGGCGGCGCTTACGCCTTTCTGCTGGCTGCAGGCTGCGTACCGGTCGAGCGGTGGCTCGCTGACCGCAAGGCGATCGCGTCCCGGATCCGGCCCGCGACCGCCATGAGCGCGGCCATGCTGGCTTCGGCGCTGATCTTCCTGCCGGTCGCATTGCCGGTGCTGCCCGCCCGCGCGCTGCATGTGCTGCCGCTGCAGAAAATCAACTACGACCTGGCCGAGTCGATCGGCTGGCCCCGCGAGGTAGCGCTGATCGCACACGAGTACCACGCGCTCCCCGTGGCGCAACGGCGACTGACCACGATCCTGGCCGGCAACTACGGTGAGGCGGGCGCGATCGAGCGATACGGCCCGCAGTTCGGCCTGCCGCAAGTCTTCAGCGGCAGCAACAACTTCTGGCTCTGGGGTCCGCCGCCCAAGGCCGACACTACGGCCATCGCCGTGAACGTGGATCCGGCGCTGTTGCACCGTGAGTTCACCGACGTCCGGCAGGTGGCCACCTACTGGAACGGGCTCGGCGTCAGCGACGATGAGCAGGGCGCCCAGATCTATCTCGCCACCGGGCTACGGTCGCCGTGGGCCATCGCATGGCTGGCCTTCCGCAACTACTCCTGAGGGCGCCTGGCATGGTGTTGCCATGACTGACTCAACGCACCGGAACGTGACCATCGAGCGCATGGCGGCCGGCCGGTTCGCCGCGGTCAACTCCCGCGGCGGCCGGATCGCCTTCGGCACTGGTGGCGATGACGAGTTCACCCCGACCGAGCTGCTGCTGGCCGCGATCGGCGGCTGTACCGCGATCGACATCGACATCCTCACCTCCCGCCGGGCCGAGCCCACCGGCTTTGAAGTGGCCGTGGACGCGGAGAAGATCCGGGATCCGGGCGGGAACCGCCTGGTTGACATCGGGGTGACCTTCCGGATCTCGTTCCCCTCTGGTGAGGCTGGAGACAGTGCGCGAGCCGTGCTGCCTGAGGCGGTGCGGCAATCGCACGACCGGCTGTGCACGGTCGGGCGCACCGTCGAGCTGCCCACCCCGATCGCCACCCGCATCGAGTAGGCAAATGCTGATTGAACTAGGCCGCCAGCCTGACGTGGCGACGGTTGTTGCGCGGATCCGCGCCAGGAAAGCCATGGTTGGCTCAGGCCTTACCGCGAGCCAGATTCTCAGTTACCGCGGCAGTGACCAGCGGTAACGGTGGTCGTCGACGCATCTGTCGTGGTCGCGGCGCTGGCCGGCGCGGATGACACTGGCGCGTGGGCGGAGTCGTTGCTACTTGACGGACCGCTCAATGCGCCGCATGATCCGGACCCAGTCCCGCCAGAAGTCGATGAGCAGCGCGATCGCGGTCGCGACATGCAGTCCGACGATGAACGCCGCCAGCACCCGGTCAGGCGACTCGTCGCGGCCAGAGGTAGGAGCCTCGGCCCCAGACGCGACCTGCGTGTCACAGTACTTCGGGCCGACCTCTGCAGACGCCGAATTTCCGATCGTCAGCATCGCGGCGAGCAGAGAGGGTGGCGCCGCGGGAGAGCCGCTTCTCACCGCGTTCATTCCGTTCGCTCTCGCATCCACCCACTAGACCAGGTTGGGGTCAGTTCTCGGGTCTTGCTGATCGAGCCTTCTGCCGCCCCTAGACGCGCTGGACCGACTTATCCGCCCAAGCCTCGCGTCCGCGTCGGGCCTCAGGTAAGGACGCTTGCTCAGCCCACGGTCACTGATTGCCGTTCCGCCGCGGTCGTACACCGAAGGTTCCAGGGCCGCGGGACCCGGCAGCGAGGAATGCGGTTCCGAAGAACAACTCGGTCCAGGAGAGGTCGGCCAGTTCTTCCTTCATGGCTGCGCGAATCGCCTCCCACGGGCGGCGCGTGGTCCACTCATCTATGGAGGCGAAAGGCCGCACAACTGCGGTTCCGAGCTGCGCTAGCCACCCAGGCGTGTTGTCGGGAACCTTGACATCCAGCACGACCCAGCGTCCGCGTCCGGAGAGGGCTTCGGCGCCGTGCGCGATGACCTCTGCGCACTCGGGCACCTGCGACAGGGCGTACGTGGACAGGATCGCGTCGACCTCGGTTGGGAAGTCGAAGTCGGCCGCGTCGGCTTCTACGAGGCTGATATTGCTCCAGCCGTTCGTAACTATCCGATCCTGGGCACGGGCGAGCATCGCGTCGGTCAGATCGACGCCAACGATCCGGCCGTCGGGACCGATCGCCTCCTCAATCAGCGGGAAGTTCAGACCTGTGCCGCACGCGATGTCGATCACGCTGTCACCCGCGCGAAGGCCGAGCGCTTGTACGGCCAGGAGGCGCTGTGCCCGCTGGGGGTAACCGGGCGCGGGGTAGAGCCGGGAGGTGATGTCGTAGTGCTTCGCCTTCTTGCGGTACGTCTCGATCAGGCGATCTCGCCTGCGGTCAATCTGGGTCACGGTGCGCTCCTCGATCCCGGTAGCGTCGCGGTATGCCCGCGCGCCACCCCATCTAAGACTCCGCGCCTTCCCGCGTAGCGGACTCGACCGCAGCCTTGATCGCCGCCATCTCTTGATCGCTCACGCGCTGAATACTGCCCTTGAGAAGGCCGGGGACCGCGCGCATGATGCCCGCGAGGTCGACCTCAATCCACATCTTGGCGTCGGTCTGCCTATCGTCCACCGGCTCGAGTTCAATTGCCCAGCGCGCTGCGGACGTACCCATTCGCCCGGCGAACGCCATGTAGCCGGGCGCCTCGACAGCGGTCACTTCCTGGCTCCGGCCGTGAGTCCACCACAGGTCCTTCGCCCGCTGGTCCACCCGCGTGCCGGGCTGAAGCGACCCTCCTCCGCGAACCCAGCATTCGAGAACCGTTGGTGCCCACTCCGGCCAGCGTCCGACGTCACAGACATACGCCCACACCTCACGGACGCTGCTGGCGATTGTTATCCGGCTCTCGGTTCTGAATGTCGTCGAGCGCACTTTGTGTTGATCACTTTCCGGTTGCATAAGGTCTCCGCGACGCTCGAGTCAACGTGAGCCACCTGCGAGGCCACGTTTGGTGTCACGGGCCGAGGCGGCGGGCGGTTCAAGCCCGACCGCTGGTCTTTCCAGGGTGGTGTTCACTGCGAGCGGCACAGGCATACTGCGCGCGTGGGCGGTCAGTGCGTTCGCTATCTCTTGTGTGGTTTGTTCCCAGCCGCACAGGTTCGACCGCCGCTTTCGTGCGGCGGCCCGTAGCCGGCGTCGGTGGCGCTCGTCGCCCAGCCAGTCCCCGATCGCGGCGGCGAGGGCAGCCGGATCGCCGGAAGGGATCAGTTGGCCGGGGCAGGTGCCATCGGTGCTGGAGCCGAGCGCTTCGGGCAGCCCACCCACCGCGGCGGCTATGACAGGCAGGCCGTGGGCGAGCGCTTCGGTTACAGCCATGCCGTAGGTCTCCGAGCGGGACGGCGCGACGAGCAGGTCGGCGGTGGTATACGCGTGGCTGAGCACCGCGCCGGTGAGGACACCGGTGAGCCGAACGCGGTGGCCGTAGCCGAGGCGAGTGATACGGGTTTGCAATTGGTCGACGAAGTCCGGGTCGCGGTCGAGCGGTCCGGCCAGCACGCAATGCCAGTCCAGGTCACCCAGCTCGGCGAGTGCCTCGACGAGGAGGTCCTGCCCCTTGTGGCGACCGAGAGTTCCGACGCACATCAAGTGACCGCGGACGGGCCGGGCGGGGGCAGCGACCCGATCGACGCCCGGCCGGGCGACGTGCACCCGGCAGGCCGGGATCTGGTATCGGCTCAGGACCTGCTGGCGGGTCCATTCGCTGGTAACGACTACGCCCGTGGCTGCACGAAGCATGACTCGTTCGGAGCGCTGCGCGCTGGCATCATGGCGTGTGTCGAGGGCGGTGGCCAGGGGCATGTGCAGCAGCACTGTCATTCGTATCCGGCCAGCGTGTGGCAGCAGCTGCGCTGCGGTCGGCGAGGCGATCAGTCCGTCGATCAGGGCGATCTCACCGTCGGGGATGGCGGAAACGATGCGGGCCAGGTCGGCGCGGGCGCCCGAGTCGGGTGCCGGCCACGCCGCGGCGACGGTCGCGACCAGCACCTCCCAGCCGGCCTCGGCCAGTCCCGCGCAGACCCGCCGATCGTAGATGTTCCCGCCGGTAGGCTGGCCGGGATTGTCGAAACCCTCGGGGACTACTACGTGGACCCGCACGATGTTCCCGCCGTCGAGAGCGCCTGCCGCACTGAGCCAGCCTCCAGCCTCCGGCCGATCTGAACTACACCCGCCGCCGATCCGTCATACCTGACACACGATCATACGGAGAAGCAGTGGACACGGTTCGACGCGAGGCGATCGGCGTCCGCTCGGCATGGGCCGACGCGGCAGGCAGCCCGGCTTTGTCCGGCTGGCACCGGCTCGCGGGACCGACACCGTGCGGGATCTGATGTGAGACAGGATCAGCGAGCACGATTGTTGACGGCGGTAGAGCAGGCACGGGCGGCCGCCTTCCCCGCGGGCGAGTATGTGGGCCAGGAGAGCTTCATGAGGGCGGGCGAGGTCCGCACGCTGGCGCACCGGGCCGGGGTCGGCCGCGGCGTTTCCGTGCTCGACCTGTGCTGCGGAACGGCCGGCCCCGGCCGGATGATCACGGCGGAGTCGGGCTGCCGCTACCTGGGCGTCGATCACTCCGCCAGCGCACTGGCCATCGCCCGGGAGCTGGCCTCGCATCTCCCCTGCCGCTTTGAGCAGGCTCACATTCCGCCGCTGCCCGAGGGCCGCTTTGAGGTCGTACTCCTGCTGGAGACGATGTTGGCCGTTCCCGACAAGGATGCCTTGGCGGACGAGGTGGCGCGCGTGCTGGAGCCGGGCGGGCGTTTCGCCTTCACGGTCGAGGAAGGCCAGCCGCTCACCGAGCAGGAGCGAGCCCTGATGCCCGGCGCCAATACGGTCTGGCCCTTTCAGCTGGCGAGATTGACAGGTGTGCTGCACGACGCGGGGCTGACCGTGACATGGCGGCTTGAGTGCAGCTCCTCCCATCAGGCAACAGCCTCGGCGCTGCTTCGCTGTTATCGAGCTGATTCACTCCAGATCGCCGCCCAGATCGGGAGACGGGCCACCGCCGACCTGATCACTTCGCATCGGCTGTGGAGTGACTGGCTCGGCAGCGGGCGGGTGCGCAAGTTCGCGATGGTAGCCGAGAAGCAATGACCTGCTTCGATGAAGCGTCGACGACCTCCGGCTATGCCCGCTTCCTGGCCGCGAAAACGACCGTGGATGACCGGGCGCTCAACCGGCAGGTGCTGGCCGAGCTGTGCCGCCTGATGCCCCGGGGTGCGCCGCGCGTGCTGGAGGTCGGCGCCGGCCTGGGGACAATGGTGGCCCGTCTGCTGGACTGGGGAGTCGTCAGCGCCGGCGAGTACGTCCTGCTGGATGCGGATCGGCAGCTGCTGGATTGCTCGCGCCGGTGGCTGCGCGACTGGGCGGCCGCGCGGGGCATGCGCAGCGACCTGCTGCCGGATGGCCTGCAGGTGGGTGATCTGCGGGTGCGCCTGGTACACGCCGAGCTCGGCGGTTACCTGGAGGCCATTCACGGGGAGCTGGCCGATGTGCTGATCGCCAACGCCGTCCTGGACCTGGTGGACATACCGGCCGTTCTGCCCGGATCGTTGCGGCTGCTTGTCCCCGGCGGCGTCTACTGGTTCACGATCAACTACGACGGCGAGAGCATCTTCGTGCCCGGCCACCCCCACGACGACCAGGTTATGCGGGCCTACCACCGCGACATGGACGAGCGCATCCGCTACGGTCGGCCGGCCGGGGAAAGCCGCACGGGCCGAGGCCTGTTTCACCACCTGCGGGATGCAGGGGCGCCCGCGCTGGCGGCGGGGTCGTCCGACTGGGTCGTGTACGCGGCCCCGGACGGGAACTACCCGGCCGGCGAGGCTTACTTCCTGCGCAGCATCCTTAATACGATCCGGGACGCATTGCGGCATCGCCAGGACCGGGTGGAACCGGCGGACCTGGCCGACTGGCTGGCGGTGCGCTGTCGGCAGCTGGCTGCAGGCGAGCTGGTCTACATCGCTCACCAGCTTGACTTTGTGGGCCGCTCGCCCGGCTAACGCTCCGCCGGCGCACGGCGACGGGAGCCGACTCTTCTGGCCGCAGCTGCCGCAGCCGGGCCGACATCGCCTGCCTCAGCGGAGTCCACCGCGGTGCCGCGGCTGTTAAGGAAACGTACGACGAACCGCGGGCACGAGGTGGCAACCGCGGTGAGGAAGCAGCCGATCGCCGGAGCCCAGGCCAGGTCGAGCCAGAACAGATTGAGGTTCGACCAGACCGAACCCCTGACCACCATCAACACGATTGCCGGCACCGCGTAACCGGCTCAGCCCCGTGATCGGGTGCGCTCCCCGCCGGTGACGATCCCGGCGGCCAGCAAGCTGACGCGAACAGCACCGCGAACGTCAATGTCTGGGATGTCAGCGACGCAATTCAGGATCTAATCTCAGCGTTGAGATGCACGCCGCTGGCTCTCCGCTCAGGCTGCGCACCAGGACGGCGCTGCCCCCGCCGGTCACGGGAATGTAAATGTCGCGCTGGCCGGCCGGCAGCGCGATGTCCCTGACGGTTCTTCCGAGCTCAAGCTGCAACGTGGTCGCGGGGCCGGAGTACGAGAGCCGGATGATCCAGGGGTAACGGAAGACCGGGGCGCTGAGCGGAATCCTCGTCGTCGCCGACCGTACCGGCCAGCATGTCCTTGAGAGGGCGGGCCGGACGCTCGACGCGCCGACGTCGAGCGCCGGCCGCAATCTCCCGCGGCTGTCGAACATCATCAGGTTCGTCACGGCCCCCTTGGGAACCGTCACGAACTGGATCGCGGCACGTTCCGGCGCGAGCGGCCCGAGGACGTGCGACGTCTGCGTGACCGATCCCCGGAACCCGGCATACATCACGTACCACGGAGTGGGCGCCGACAGGATCACGGTGCCAGGTCTCGCGCTAGCCAGCGCGGACCGGGCAGTGTCGATGTAGGAGCGCGTCCTGGCGCTGGATGTGTTGCTGAGGTAGGTGACCCCGGACCAGATCGAGCCCACCAAGAACGC
Source organism: uncultured Actinomycetota bacterium (assembly GCA_963834665.1). GTDB lineage: Bacteria > Actinomycetota > Actinomycetes > Streptosporangiales > Streptosporangiaceae > JAJYUU01. The sequence continues at coordinate 627,497 of CAWICK010000010.1, read as the reverse complement.
TCCGGTCAGGGCGAACGCGCTGACCGCCAGCGGCACCGACCGCGGCCGTCTGACGCGGTAGGGATCCTGCTCGCCGATGACAGGCCAGAACGCAAGCCCGACACAGACAGCGAGGACGGGTGCGGAGTCGGCCAGGTAATACGTGTTGGCACCCAGCAGGCTGGCGGGCAGCTCGGTCAACCGCGAGATCGCGACCGGTCCGAAGTCGGCCAGCAGCAGCCATCCTGCCAGGATCAGCCAGGACCGCACCGCATGCCGCCGGTACCACAGGCTCGCGCCGACGATGAGTGCAGCCAGCACCCAGGTGACCTGGGTTAGTACGGGAGTCTCGGCTGCTAAGCCATAGTCGCCGCCGGGCACGAACCAGCGCCACGGTCCGCCTGCTGCGGCCGGAACGAAGCCGACCCGGAGCATGGTCGCAGCCAGCGACAGCACGCTCGAGATGTGTCTCGGGTTGATGGGCTGCTGGGATGATGTCTGCAGCTTGATCAGGAAGAGGAGGACGTACGCGGCGGTCAGCACCCCGTAGATCGTCCAGGCTCGCCGGAAACTCCGGAGGGTCCGCCTGGCCGCGGCCGGCCAGCGGCCAGGCACAAGAAATGCCGACGTGAGGGCGAAGAGAAGAAGCGGCACCAGGGCGCCCTGCACGTCGAAGAGCAGACCTGCACCTAGCCACACCGCTGCAGCGACGACATGGCCGACGCGACCAGAGCGGACGTACCTGACGTGGGAGTAGGTCGCCGCCAGCATCGTCAGCTGCAACGGCAGCCAGTCCGTCACAGTGGTCCAGAACGACAGCCCGGCCAGCGTCAGCGGCGTGAACAGGAAGATGATCAGCGGGATCAGGATCGCCGGGCGGCTGCCGAACAGGATGAGAAGCAGCCGCAGCATCAGGACGCCTGCCGCCGCCAGTGCCGCGAGGGTCACGATGGAGGCGAGGAGCCAGTCGTACGGCGACATTCGGGTCATCAGCCAGAACACGACCAGGCCGCCAGGCCTCAGATGGCCGCCGTTGAAATTGAACAGGTAGTTCAGGCTCAGCCCGTGCGACAGGGCGCGATCCAGCAGCAGGAAGTCATCCTGCCGGAAATAGAAGCGCGAGAGCAGGTACGCCTTCCAGCACAACTGCGCCACGATCAGCACGACGGCCGCGAGGATGACAGGACTCGTGCGGACCCACCCGGCTGAGCCGGTGGCGGCACGCTGAACTGCCTCAGCAGGTAGCTGCCCTAAATCCGGCACGGTCCGTAGCCTTCCACGCTTACAGCCGAGACACCTATGTTCGCACCGCGAAGCGCTGTGTCTATGCCAGGGATCGACAATCGCGGTGCACGCGGTGCGGCTATCAGGACTAGGTCGTCCGGCCACCGCATGGACGTACCAGTTCATCACCAGGCTGAATCCGAGCGCGGCCCAGTACGGCGGCAGGATGGACCGGTGGCCGCCAGCGCGCGCCTCTGGCGCGGCGGGCGCGGCGGGCGCGGCGGCACCCGGCGGCTGCTCGCGGATGTCTGTCATCGGCCCTCGAACCCTAGTCTGCGGGCCCGGCGAGCGGACCCGCGCGCCGGTGCGGCTCGGCGACGCGTTCAAGTCCCCGCGAGAGCAGATCATGCCCGCCGCGCCGGGCCTTGGTGGCGAGGTAGGCGGCGTTGGCCCCGGTAAGGTGCAGCGCGGTGGGCACCTGCGTGGCGATCGTGATGCCCAGGCGGGCCAGCTGAGCGCCCTTGTCGGGGTTGTTACTCAGCAGCACGATGCGGTGAGCGCCGAGCGCGTGCAGCATCTGGGCGGCGCTGGTGTAGTCGCGCTCGTCGGGCCGGTGACCGAGCGCGAGATTCGCGTCGTAGGTATCCAGACCACGATCTTGCAGTGCGTAGGCGTCGAGTTTGTCATACAGTCCGATGCCGCGCCCTTCCTGGCGCAGATACAGTGCGTACCCGCCGTGCTTGGTGATCCGCTCGACTGCTTCGCGCAGTTGCGGCCCGCAGTCGCACCGCTGGCTGCCGAATACGTCACCGGTGAGGCATTCACTGTGCAGGCGCACCAGCGGCAGCCCGGCCGCGGCGGGCCGGCCGAGTTCGAGGGCGACGTGCTGCTGCGCGTCGGTCAGGCCGGTGAAGCTGACGACCGTGGCAATGGTTGAGTAGCCGTCACCGAAGCGCAGCGGGATGCGAATACGCCGGCGGATCGCTGCCCTCGGGACCGCCTCGGTCACGGGACGAGCCGTTCGGCCTCGCACCGGGTCGAGGGCGCCGTCAGCGGCGTGCCGATGTCGGTCACGGGTACGGCGGTCAGCCACGAAGACCTCCCCGTGCGGCCAGATCGGGTCGTCTCGACTCGCCGTGTCTCAGGCCGCGACGGCGGCGAACGGCGTCCCCCAGCAGCAGGCCAGCGCCCGGGGTAACCGCGACCAGCATGAGCACTGCATAGAGGGTGGTGACCGTGACTCCGCTGGCCGCGCCGAGCTCGGCTGCGGCGAAGGCCCAGGCGGCGACGCCCTCCCGTGGCCCCCACCCGCCGATACCTAGGGGGATCACCGTTGCAGTCTGGACCACCATCAGCAGTGCGACCAGTTCGCCCAGAGGTGCGGTGGACCCGGCAACCCGGGCCGCGATGACGAACGTGGCCGTGTGCCCGGCCACGACCAGCACCGACGCCAGCACGAGCTGGGGCCACACGTCTGCGGCCAGCACGCAACGCAGGTCTTCGGCAACGGCACGAGCTGCGCGTGCCAGCCGCGACCGGCCGCGGCGAGCTGCGCCGCACACGACCAGCGCAGCGCACCCGGCTACGCCCGCGACACCTGCCAGGATGTACGGCAGCGCGGGCCGGACCGGCGAGGGCAGCGTCAGCAATACGAGGACGGTCACCACGGCCTGGATGATCTGACCGCACAACCGTTCCCATGCCACTGCGCGCAGCCCGCGCGCCACGTTTCCAGCGCGCCGGCCGTGCGTGACCGCCCGGTGGACGTCGCCGAGAACGCCTCCGATGAGCACGGAGTTGAGGAACAGGGAACGGTAGTAGGCGCCGATCGCGCCCGGCAGGCCAATGCTGATGCCGAGTGCGCGGGCGACGACCCGCCACCGCCAGGCAGAGCACGCCGTGGTCAAGGCTGTGAGCGTGACGGCGGCCACGACCGCCGGCCAGGTGACCGCCCGCAGCCCGTCCTCGAACGGCGCCGCGCCCACCAGCCGGAGGAGAAACCACAGCACGGTGACGGCGGCGGCCACGCGCAGCAACGGCAAGCCGAGGCGGCGGACGACGGTACCGATCCCGACCGGAACTGAGTGCAGGCGCGCCACACCGAGTTGTAACGGATCGGCTGGACACATCGTTCAACCATCCTCCCGCGACAGCGGCGCGGCCTCGCGTCCGGTCGCGGTGAACCAGAGCGATCGCGGACTCGTTGACACGGTCGGGTGTGCGGCTGCAGACGGCTACGCAGATGGAGGCGCGGTGCGTGCGATTCGCGCGGCGGATGAAAGCGCGGTGCGCGGCGATTCGCCCGGTGGATCGGGGCGGCGCTGCCTACGATTTGGCTCACGACGATCCTGGGGATGCTCGCCACAGCCGCTCTGCTCGGCGTCGTGTCCGCCGCGGCTGGTCTCGGCGTCGCTGGCTGGATCGCCGGGCTGGCTACCGGTTGCGGCGGCGACCGCGCTGATTGCCACCGCCCGCATGCGGAGCGACCAGCCGGCGATACTCCCGGCGGACTGGGTCACCCTCACCCGGGCGGTGCTGATCGCCGGGGTCGCGGGCCTGGTCGCCGACTCGTTCGGCCGGCCGGTGTCGATCACAGCGCTGGTTACCCTGTCCACCGTCGCGTTGATCCTCGACGCGGTGGACGGGCAGGTCGCGCGCCGGACTGGCACCGCCACCTCGCTGGGCGGCTGTCTCGACGGCGAGGTCGACGCCTTCCTCATCCTGGTGCTCAGCATCGCCGTGTCGGAGGACTACGGCAGCTGGGTGCTGGTCATCGGCGCCGCCCGCTACGCGCTGCTGCTAGCGGGCTGGCTGATCCCGTGGCTGGCCGCTCCGTTGCCACCCCGGTACTGGCGCAAGGTCGTGGCGGCGGTCCAGGGCATCGTGCTCGCCGTCGCCGCATCCGGGCTGCTCGACCGCCTCGCCGGGATGATCGCGGTCGCTGCCGCGTTGCTGCTCCTGGCCGAGTCGTTCGGCCGCGACGTGATCTGGCTATACCGCACCGGCGCCGGCCCGCGCACCCGCCTGGCACTGCGGCTGGCCATCGCCGTACTTGCGGTCGGGCTCGTGTGGGGTGACCTCCTCGCGCCCGACCGTGCCTGGCAGTTCACCCCCGCCGCCTTTGTCCGCATCCCCCTGGAGGGGCTGGTCCTGGTTGCTGTTGCGCTGGTGCTGCCCCCCCGGCCGCGGCGGATCGTGGCCGCGGTCGCTGGAATCCTGCTCTGCGTGCTCAGTTTCGCCAAGATCCTCAACATAGCCTTCTACGAGTTCGTCGGCCGGGCGTTCAACCCGGTGCACGACTGGGGCGAAATCGGCCCGGCTGTGGGCGTCGCACGTGACGCGATCGGCGCCACGCGCACAAACATTGCGCTCGCCGCGCTCGGGCTCGGCCTCATCCTGCTCGTCGGCGCAATCATCGCAGCAACGATTCACATCACCACTTTGGCCGCGCGGCATCACCGCGCCACGGTTCGCGGCCTCGCTGCTCTCACAGCAGTCTGGGGAGTGTGCGCGGGCCTGTCACTGCAACTCATCCAGGGATCCCCGGTCGCCTCCACCAGCGCCGCCGGCCTGGCCGTCGCGCAGGTGCGCGCCACCCAGGCTGCGCTCAGCGACCAGCGCAATTTTTCGAGCAGCCATCGACAGCCCCGACCCCGAGGCCAGCATCCCCGCCTCGGACCTGCTCACCGGATTGCGCGGCAAGGACGTCATCATCGCCTTCGTCGAAAGCTACGGACAGGTCGCCATCCAGGGCACAAGCTTCTCCCCGGGCGTCGACGCCGTCCTGCGCCGCAGCACCGCCTCGCTGGCCCGCGCCGGCTGGTCCACGCAGAGCGCCTGGGTCACCTCCCCGGGCTTCGGCGGGATCAGCGAGCTCTCGCACTCCACCCTGCAGTCGGGGCTGTGGGTCAACAGCCCACAGCGGTTTGCCCAGCTCGTCAGCAGCAGCAGGTTCACCCTCAGCGACGCCTTCGACAAGGCCGGCTGGCGCACCGTGAGCGATAGCCCCGCTGACGACCGCGCCTTCCCGGCCGGCACGCAGTTCTACCACTACGACCAGCTTTACGACCGGCGCAACGTCGGCTACCACGGCCCGACATTCAGCTACGCGTCGATGCCCGACCAGTACACCTTGGCCGAGTTCCAACGACTTGAGCTCGGCCCTGGCCACAAGCCGGTTATGGCCGAGATCGACCTTGTCTCCTCGCACTCGCCGTGGGCCCCGTTGCCGACCATGGTTCCCTGGAGCAAGGTCGGCAACGGCTCGATATTCGACCCGATGCCGGCGCGCGGCGAGACCCCGGTCTCCTGGATCTGGGGCAGCGCGAACCAGGAGGGCGGGGCCTTCGGCAAGTCGATCCAGTACTCGATGCAGGCCCTCACCTCGTGGGTCACCGAGCTCAACGATCCCAACCTCGTGCTGATCCTGCTCGGCGACGAGCAGCCTGGTGGCCCTATCAGCCGCCCCGGGGCCAGCCACGCGGTGCCGATCTCGATCGTCGCCCGCGACCCTTCCGTGTTCAGGCAGATTGCCTCCTGGCACTGGCAGGACGGGCTGCTGCCCGGGCGCTTTGCTCCGCTTGAGCTCATGAGCGCCTTCCGCAACCAGTTCCTCGGTGCCTTCAGCACGGCCACGTCCCAGACGGCGTCGGCCCATTGACCCGCAGCACCCGAAATGTCACGGTGAGCGCTGAACCGTTGTGCTGACATATTCGTCTTGCCGTTGTAGGGACCGGTCGACACACTATTGCCTCACATTCGCGGGACAGCCATATGACACTGGGCTGGGATAACCCAACAGCAGATTCGACCACCACCATCCTGCTGCGGCACGGCGATACCGAACTGTCACCCGAACACCGCTTCAGCGGGCTGCGCGACCTCCCGATGAGCGCTAACGGAACCCGGCAGGCGCAGGCGGCCGCTTGCCGCCTGGCCGCCGGTGCTCCGATCGACGCCGTGGTCAGCTCGCCGTTGCAGCGCGCTGTCGCCACCGCCGCCATCGCGGCCGGCGAACTAGGCCACACCGCAGTCATCGATGATGATCTCCGTGAAACCGACTTCGGTGACTGGGATGGCTTCACCCTGGCTGAAATCCAGGAGCGCTGGCCCGGAGCCGCGGCAGCCTGGCGGCGCGACCCCGACCAGGCCCCGCCGGGCGGGGAGAGCTTCGCAGAAACCGCACACCGGGTAAACCGGGCCTGTGACCGGCTGCTGCGGGACCACGGCGGGCAGAACGTCCTGGTGGTAAGTCACATTACCCCGATAAAGATCCTGCTGTGCCGCGCTCTCGGCGTTCCCCTCGGCACCCTTTACCGGCTATATCTTGGCTCCGCCTGCATTAACGAGATCCAATGGCACGGCCGCGGATTTGCCGCCGTCCATCGGGTTAACGACACCAGCCACCTCCCCCTGACTCAGCGGCCGCCCCGTCTCTTCCCGCCGCGAGCGCAAGGTCCGCATATGCCGACGCCGGGCTGCGGTCCGTGCCCTGACTAGCGATTCGCAGTCCGGAGGAGACGGGGCACCGCCAGGCCGAGGATGGCGGGCCCGCTGGGCTGGGTGATCTGGAGGTCCGTGATATGTGTCTCGCTCAGAGCTGTGCCGCTGGTGAAGGTGACCCTCCGGCCGGGGGTGAGTCGCCAGCTGCCCAGGTCGTCGGTCGTACCGTCGGCGCTGTGGGCGATAAGCTCGTACCGGTCACCCGGCGGCTCCGCAGCGCCGCGTCGGTACCAGCAGGTCAGGTTGATCTCGGTACCCCATGGTCTGGGCTGCAGGGTGATGGTGGCGTCGACCGAAGTGGGGGCGAGCGCGGTCATGGCCCAGGATGCCGGTTCCGGGCCGCTCGTCGTCGGCACGAGGATGACGATCAGCGCAATCACGCAGGCAGCGGCGAGCAGGCCCAGACCACTGGTGAGCCAGCGGTGGCGGGCTCGTTCCCGAGCGGCGGCATGCAGCAGGCGGAGCAGCCGGGTATCAGGGACCGGTGTCGGGACCGCCTCCATCGGTGCGGCGAAATCGGATTCGTCCAGTCCGGCCAGCAGCGGCGGGATCACGGAGATATCGGCCAGGCTCGCCCGGCAGCGCCTGCAGGTAGCCAGGTGCGCCTCGTAAGCGAGGCGCTCGTCGGCATCGAGCGCTCCAAGCAGGTAGGCGGCGTCGAGGCGGGCGTACGTGTCGGCCGTCATTGGACACCTCCTAGTTCCTCGATGGCCAGCCGCAGCGCACGCAGCGCGTAGTAGGCGCGGGCCTTCACCATGTCTGGCGCGATCTCCAGGGTATGCGCGGCCTGTGCAACCGAGCTGCCGCGAAAGTAGCACTCTCGCAGCACGTCCCGATGCTCCTGCGTCAGCCGACCTAGCGCGGCGGCGACCAGGTGGCGGTTCACGAGCTGCTCGCTGGCGTCGGCGATTGGCCGCTCGGGGAGGCGAACGGTTACCTCCTCGGGGCGCGGACGCGTCGTGCTCCACTCGTCGATAACGATGTTTCTGGCCACGGTATAGAGCGAGGATCGCTGCGATCCGCGCTCCGGAACGAGTGTCTGCGGATTGCGCCAGGCTCGCAATAGCGTCTCCTGTACGAGGTCCTGGGCTTGGTCTCGGTCGCCAGTCAGTGTCAGCGCATAGCTCCAGAGCGCTGCGGCGTGCCGCTCGTGCAACTCGCGCAGCAGGTTCGCCTCAAGGTTGCCCGCTCGTCGTACGGCAAGCCGCCATGGTCGACGAGTGCGCGGCTCACCGGTCGGCTCGGTTGCCATCTGCGCCGCCACTCCGGTCCCGTTGTACGCCTGGCGGCTGCGACTGGTTCACCAGCGTCTGCTCCGTCTCGGATTGCGTGACCTGGTCGCGGACAGGAATCGATGGTACCGCGATCTGCAGCCGGAGGCCGGCCGACCGCTTCTGGGCGACCACGTCGAGAGCGCACCGGGAAGGGCAGTGATGTCGTGATGAGCGGCGATGCTGAGACGAGCCGTCGGGGTTGTCGTGATGGCTGCGCGCCGGGCTGATCCTGGTCGTGGTCGCGTGGCTGACGATCGATGCTTTCGTTCACCTGCACCTGACCTCAGGTACGACGGCGTGAAGTCCAATGCGCTCGCCTGGGCGATCTGCTCCGCGTCGAGGCTGCGCTGGCGATCATCGCCCGGCTTGCCCTGGCCCGGAGCCGTTCGCTGGCCCGGAGCCGTTCGCGGGCCCAGAGCCAGTCGCCGGCGCACAGCCAGGAGCCATGCGTTGGCAGCCGGGCAGGCTTCAGGCCTTCAGCAGGCCGGTCGGGCTCGGCGCGGCGAACTCCAGCCGCAAGACTTCCCGCCCGTTGGGGAGGCGTACCGTTCCGATGCTCAGCGGAACGTACGGCGGGACTTGCGAATGCACCAGGGCGATCAGCGCCTGCATGTAAGCCGAGCCGGTCAGGTGCGCGGCGGCGTCACTGTTCGCGAGGTAGGCGAAGCGAAGCGGAAGTCCCGGGCTTGCTCCCGGCGCCATGGTGCCGAATCCCACGATATCCACCGGTTGCTGGCCGGCCACGAACGCGATGGTGGTCAGCAGTCGCAAGTCAACCTGGCCGGAAGCCAGCTCGGCCCGTGCGCTCGCTGATGCTGTCACCCGCCCGTTGCGGAGGAGCTCGGCGCCGGACGACCGTCGTGCCGCAAGGTCCGCGCTGAGCGCGGCGCGGAAAGCTGCGGGGCCCTGCTGGGCGATGATGCGGATATCTATCCGGTTGGCGCCGGTGCCGAAGCTCGCGATCACTTCCGGCGCGTAGACGCTGGCCAGCTTGCTGGCGAACTGACTACGGATATCGGCCGTGGCGATGACGAGCACCGAGCCATAGGGATCGGGGGAGGTTGGCTGCAGCAGGTTCAGGTTGCCCGCCGGGAACTTGTGTTGCGCCAGGTCAGAGCACATCACCGCGTCGCAGGCCACAACGATATTGCTGCCGACCTGGCTGGTAACCCAGGCGACGGCCTCGTTGCGAGCGACCGCTTCGGCCGCGATGCTCTGGCTGCCGGCCGCGGCTGACCGCGGCGTGCCGGTGGTCGCTTGGTCCCGCCGCGATAGCTCTACCGTCGCCGCTACCGCGGCCACCAGAATGAGTGCCAGGAGGACGCCAGCGAGCCGCCAGCGGCGACCGGGATGGCGCGAACGGCCCGGGTGCCTGGTCGCTGCGGGCTTGACCGTCGCGCGGGTCGGGGCGGCCGGGGGAGCCGGGCTAGTGGCGGGCGGAGCCAGGCTCGTAACGGCTTTGACAGGAAGGCTCTGCTTGACGGCCGGTGCTGCGGCACCGAGGAGCTTTGCGGCCGACGCGGCGAACGTAGCAGGCGAGGGGGGCTCTGCCTTACTGGCTGCCGCCGTACTGCTGGCCTCGCCAGTCCGCCCAGGCTGGGGCGACCGCGGCCGGGGCGTTGCCTGAATCGCGCTGGGATGGCGGGAGCGCCGTGGCAGCGATCCGTCCGTTCGCGGCGCCGCCGGTCTTGCCCGGTCCGGCGGCCGCGGTGGCGTCTGGGCTGGTCTCGATTCTTGGCCAGGTGATGGCAGGAATCCGCGCCGGACCTGAGCTGGCGTCAGCCCGGCCGCACCTGGCACTCGCCGCGGCAGCGCAGCCGACTGCTCGGGCGGCGGATCGCTTTCTGCGGCCACTCGGTGCACCCCCTCAGCAAGCAGCAAGGGCGCCCACCCCAGAGCAACAGCGCAGCACAGACGCGGTTGTTATTCAACCGAAACAGGCCATTGCCGGCAGATAACCACGCGGGAATGCAACTAGCGGCTGCTCGTGCTGAGGTGGCAGCAGCGGACAATGAGTACTTCCGAGGCACTGCCGATACCGCAGGTGCCGCGTGATCCCTCCCTTCGTTTACGACGCAGGTGCCCTGATCGCCTTCGACAACAACGACCGCGGCATGTGGGCGCGTCATCATCTGGCTCTGGAAGAGGGCAGGGATATCCACATGCCGGCCATCGTCGTCGGTCAGGCATGGCGTGATGGCCGTCGGCAGGCCCGATTGGGCCAGGTGCTGGCGAGCTGCTGCGTCGACCCGGTCAGAGAAGAGACCGCGAAAGCCGCTGGGGTCTTGTGCGGTAAGGCCGACAGTTCTGATGTCGTAGATGCGACGGTCGTCGTCCTGGCGGCATCGCTGCGTGCGGTCGTCTGGACCGCAGATGTGCAGGACATCAGGAAGCTTGCCAACTGCTCTGGTGCCAGGCCTCCGGTAGTCGTCCGCGCCGTCAAGTCCGCTCGGGCTGGTTAGCAGTCCGGCGCGTCGCAGCGCACGCTGATCGGCGCGGTGATGGCCTGCGGGAACGTGAACAGCTTGTGCGGATCGTAGATGCCCTTGATATGCGAGAGCCGGTTGTAGTTCACCCCGTAGTAGGCCTGCCGCCAGTTGACCAGGCTCGGGTCGGGATAGTTCTGGTAGGACTGCCCGCTGGCGTATGGCCGCATCGAGTTGTGGTAGGCGGTCAGCCACTTGTACTGGTTGGACCTGGCTGGTGCGGTGCCTGGCCAGGTCCAGCTCGTGTAGTACTGCGCACCGAACAGCGCGTTCCGGTGCACGAACGCAGTGGCCTGCGGGTGCACGCGATTCACCGCGCCGCCGAGGGCGTCGAACGCGATGCTTCCGGCTCCATGCCGGGGGCGCCCTTGATACCTCGGAGCCGTTCGATTCCGGCCAGCAGCGCATTGATGCCAGCCCGGTCAAGGGGCCTGGTGAAGAAGTCGGACTTCGCATAGAAGGGAACGCGGGGCAGGTTGCCGCCCGGCGGTGTATCGCACGCGTGCACCGGCACGCTGGAACAGCCCGCTTCCTGGAGCATCGCGCTGAGATAAGAGTGGTTCGCTGCCGAGACAAACGATGGCCCGGTCCCGACGAGGTGGTAGAGCTTGTCCAGTTGCGCACGCGCGGCCCCCAGCGAGCCGACGTAGCTGCCGCCGACGCCTACCGAGGGGACGCCGCCGAAGTTGGCGGACAAGAACATGTTGGACCACAGGTTGTCCGGTGCATGCGGAGCCCAGGACTGCCAGGCGTTGACCACCCGGCCTGCTTGTGACCACGGCCATGTCACGAAGAACAGGACAAGGGTGCGCAGGTTATGGGTGCCGAACGTGAACGAGGTGGCGACGCCGAAGTTGCCGCCGCCGCCGCCGCGGCTGGCCCAGTACAGGTCGCTGTGGCTGCGAGAGTTGCAGGTCAGGGTGCTGCCATCCGCGGTGACGATATCGAGGGACCGCAGGTTGTCGCTGGTCAGGCCGTAGATCCGGCCCAGCACGCCGATGCCGCCGCCGAGGGTAAGTCCAGCGATGCCGACCGTCGGGCAGGATCCGCCTGGGACGGCCTTGCCGTGGGCCGCGAGCCCGGCATAGAAGTTAATAAGGTCGATGCCGGTGCCAACAGTGACGGTGTTGCTGCCGAAGCTCATCGAGTTCATCTCGGAGATGTCGACAATCAGTCCGTTGTTGACGCTGGACCAGCCTCCGTAGCTGTGACCACCGGACCGCACCCGCACCGGCAGCTTGAACTTGGTGACAAAGCTCAGGCAGGCAGCCACGTCGGAGTTCCGCTTGCAGTAGGCGACACCGGCCGGCTTCAGGTAGTCGAACTGCGGGGTGAACAACTCGTGCGCGAAGTTGTAGCCAGGCTGACCTGGCTGATAGAGCTTGTGGGTGGACAGGCGCGCCGCAGTGCGTTCCAGTCCGCCTTGGACGGCGTGCTGTCGTGCCCGCGGAGCCAGGCCGGGGTGAGCCTCGCGGCGCTCGGGTGCTGCGACATGCCGCCGAGGGCCCAGTAACCCGCCTGCTACCAGCGCGGCTCCGACCGCTCCCGATGCATAAAGGAATTCCCGCCGAGGCGCCGCGGATGCTGCGCGCCTGCTTCGGAAGCCTGGCTTGCCGGGCTCGCGCTGTCGGTCATCGTCCCCCCGCTTGCATTGCTGTCTGCGTCGCTACATGAAGTAGTCATAGTCAGTACGGATTGAGTAACGCGGAGTTGGTTAAGCCGCCCCGTGGGCAGTCGGCTGCTTCACGCGGCGCCGCGTGTCTACCCTCCGCCGCGGCACCTCACCGCCACCTTGACCGAGCCGCCGTCGCCGACCGCCTGGCGGGCGCGTCGACATCGGCGGCCGGCAGCACCGCCACGTCGACCGCGAGCGTCTCGCCGGCCAGGAACCGGCGTGCGCCCGAACCGCGTCCGCGACGGCCCCGTCGGCCCCGATCGTCAGCTTGATCCGGTCGGACACCGCCAGCCCCGCGTCGCGGCGGGCCTGCTGCACGATCCGGACCACGTCGCGGGCGGTGCCCTCGGCCGCTAGCTCCGGCGTCACCGTGTGTCCAGCTCGACCAGGCCGGCGTTGCCCGGCAGGGCAGAGGTCGACTCCGGATGGCGGCGGCCAGCCGGACTTCGTATTCGCCGGCCTGAAGCTCGACTCCCGCGGCGGTGACCGAGTGCCCGTGCGCGCCCAGTTCCCCGCCTTAACTGCGCGGATGACTTCCTGCACCTTGGCGCCGATCCGCGGCCCCAGCACGCGCGGGTTGACGGCCAGCTCGAACGTGCCGAGGCTGGCCGGATCGGTCGACAGCACGACCTCCTTGACGTTGACCTCGTCGCAGATCAGCTCGGCGTACGGGGCCAGCGCGGCTGCGTCCGGGTGGCGCGACGGTGAGCCTGGCCAGCGGCAGCCGGACCCGCAGCTGGCGCGCCTTGCGCAGGCCGAGGGCGGTGCTGCAGACGGCGCGGACCAGGTCCATCGCGGTGGCCAGTTCGTCATCGGCGGGCCATGACTCCAGCCGCGGCCAGTCCGCCAGGTGCACGCTGGGCTCGCCGGTCAGCCCGCGCCAGATCGCCTCGGTGGTCAGCGGCAGCAGCGGAGCCGCGGCCCGGCAGACCGCCTCCAGCACCATCCACAGCGTGTCCAGCGCGGCCTGGTCGCCGGCCCAGAACCGGTCCCGCGATCGCCGGATGTACCAGTTCGTGAGCACCTCAAGGTGCTCACGCAGCGACTGGCACGCGGCGCCGACGTTGTAGACGTCGAGCAGCCGCTCCATCTCTGTCACCGCGGCGCGCGTCTTGGCCAGGATGTACCGGTCCAGCACGTGCTCGCTGGCAGTGGACGCCCTTGGCCTGGTAGGACTCGGCGTTGGCATACAGCGCGAAGAAGTAATAGCTGTTCCACAGCGGCAGGATGGCCTGCCGGACCGCGTCCCGGACGCCCGGCTCGGACGACCGCGATGTCGCCGCCGCGCAGGATCGGGCTGGCCATCAGCAGCCAGCGCATCGCGTCCGAGCCGAAGGTGTCGAACACCTCGTTCACGTCCGGGTAATTGCGCAGGCTCTTGGACATCTTCTGGCCGTCGCTGCCAAGCACGATGCCGTGGCAGACGCAGTCACGGAACGCGGGCCGGTCAAACAGCGCCGTCCCCAGCACGTGCAGCGTGTAGAACCAGCCGCGGGTCTGCGGCGTGTACTCGACGATGAAGTCGCCAGGGTAGTGGCTCTCGAACCAGTCGGCGTTCTCGAACGGGTAGTGCACCTGGGCGAACGGCATGGAACCGGACTCGAACCAGCAGTCCAGCACCTCGGGTACTCGTCGCATGGTCGAGCGCCCGGTCGGGTCGTCCGGGTTCGGCCTGGTCAGCGTCGTCGATGCCGGGCCGGTGCAAGTCGTCGGGCCGGACGCCGAAGTCACGCTCAAGCTCATCCAGCGAGCCGTACACGTCGGTGCGCGGGTAGTTCGGATCGTCGCTTTGCCAGACCGGTATCGGCGAGCCCCAGAACCGGTTCCGGCTGATCGACCAGTCCCGCGCGTTCTCCAGCCACTTGCCGAACTGCCCGTCCTTGACGTGGCCGGGCACCCAGGTGATCTGCTGGTTCAGCTCGACCATCCGGTCGCGGAACTTGGTCACCTCGACGAACCAGCTCGACACGGCCTTGTAGATCAGCGGGTTCCGGCAGCGCCAGCAGTGCGGGTAGGAGTGGGTGTAGGTCTCCTTGCGGACCAGGCTGCCCTGCTCCCGCAGCTTGGCGGTGATGCCCGGGTTCGCGTCGAAGACGTGCTGGCGCTCGAAGTCGGGCACGACACTGGTGAACCGCGCGTGCTCGTCCACCGTCAGCACGGTCGGGATTCCGGCGGCGTTACAGGCCACGGCGTCGGCCTCGCCGTAAGCAGGCGCCATGTGCACGACGCCGGTGCCGTCCTCGGTGGTGACGTCATCGGACAAGATGACCCGGAACGCGTCCTGGGTGCCGAACGTCTCGGTGTCGGTGAGGTAGGGGAACAGCGGCTCATACCGCCGCCCGCGAGCTCGGCGCCGGTGAGTTCGCCGACGATCGCGGCGCCTTCCAGCTCCCGCTCGTAGGCTGCCTGCCGGTCCCGGGCCAGGATGTAGCGCTCGCCGTCCTTCTCCAGCACGGTGTAGCTGATGTCGGCGCCGACCGCGACGGCCTCGTTGGACGGCAGCGTCCACGGCGTCGTGGTCCAGGCGAGCAGCCACTCGCCGGTCTCCAGCTTGAACCGCACGGTGACCGACGGGTCCTGCCGGTCCCGGTAGGCGTCCTCGTCCATCCGCAGCTCGTGGTTGGACAGCGGCGTCTCGCACCGCCAGCAGTACGGCAGCACCTTGAAGCCCTCGTAGATCAGGCCCTTGTCCCACAGCTGCTTGAACGCCCACATGACGCTTTCCATGTAGGTCAGGTCCAGCGTCTTGTAGTCGTGGTCGAAGTCGACCCAGCGCGCCTGCCGGGTCACGTAATCGCGCCACTCACGGGTGTAACGCAGCACCGACTCACGGCAGGCCTCGTTGAACTTGTCGATGCCCATCGCGACGATCTCGGCCTTGCCGGAGATGCCGAGCAGGCGCTCCGCCTCGACCTCGGCGGGCAGGCCGTGGCAGTCCCAGCCGAACCGGCGCTCGACCCGGCGGCCCTGCATGGTGCGGAACCGCGGCACCAGGTCCTTGACATAGCCGGTGATCAGGTGCCCGTAATGCGGCAGGCCGTTCGCGAACGGCGGGCCGTCGTAGAAGACGAACTCATTGTCGGCCGGGCGCTGCTCGACGGACTTGCGGAACGTGTCGTTCGCTGCCCAGTAGGCGAGGACGCCTTCCTCAAGATCGAGGAAAGCTGGGCTGGGCCGGCACTCCGCCCGCCGCCTGGCCAGCGGCCTTGGCGGTCTCGGCGCGGGGATAAACGGTCATCGGCGGTGTCCTTGCGACGCGGTCTGCTGGCTCCGGTGACGACAGCCTCGGCTCGGTGCGAGGACGACGCGCCCGCTTCCGCGCGGGCGTACCGCGGTACCACCTCGCTTGCCGCGGGCCCGGTCACGCCTGGCGATCGACCGCGACCGCTCGTCTGGCCGGCTATGACGGGCCGGACCCGCCCGGTTCTACTCAGGCCCGCTCAGCGCGCATAGCGGCTGAACTGGCCCTTTCTTCCGGAAGCTCCCCGGTGATTGCCGGATCACTGCCTTGTGCAACCAAGCTTAGCCGGTGGCGGCAACTACGGCCCAGCAGGTTATGCGTGGCGGGTCACGCCGCCGGGTGCCGTCCATGGATGTGACGGAGCTATGGCCATAGCCATATCAACTTCACTTCGATGGATGATCTTGCCGGTATCAGGCGCCGCTGGCCGGTCCTGGCCGAGCGGGCGAGCCGAGGTAAGCGGCGGCGACACTCTTCGGCACGCACATCCGCCAGGCGTCGAGGATCAGCTCCTCCAGTTCCGCCTGGTCGATCGCGCCCAAGCGCACGCTCACCCAGTTGTAACGGAGATCAGCTTTAGCGGGCCACAGGAACTTGTCCGGCTCGGCCGCCACCAGGGCCTCGCGCTCCTCCTTGGGGAATCCGAAGCCCATGATCTCCTCGTCCCTGGAGAAGGACAGGAACACGATGCGGCCGACGCGGAACTTCACCCGGTCGCGGACGAGCGCTTCGTAGGCGCGCGGCAACTGGCTGGCAATGCCCCGTGCATCCTCGATTGTCACCACGAACCCAGCATGCACCAGGCCGCCGACAACGATGATGTTATGTTGCGTTGAGCGCAACTGGAATGCACGCACTGAGGAGGTGGATGTGAACGTTTACTGGTTCGACGTCGAGGTCGGACCGCTTAGTGAGGACGACATCGAGTCGCTGGGGGACGTACTGTCGGCTCGTGACGGCATCGACGCGGCGGTTCAGGCTGATGATCGAGGCGGCAAGATCATGTTCTCGCGCGAGGCCGAGGATGCAGTCCATGCGGTGACTTCCGCGATCAGGGATGTCGAAGCGGCCGGGATGACTGTGATGGGGATCGCCGAAGACAGGGTCACGGCTGCTGAGATCGCCGACCGGGCGAGCGTTACCTCCGCCTCCGTCCGCTACTGGATCTCCGGTCAGCGCGGACCCGGCAGCTTTCCGTTGCCGACCGTCCGACGCCAGCGGGCCAGCCTGTTCTCGTGGGCCGAGGTCGCGGCATGGTTGGCGTGGGCGAAGCTTGGCGAGGTGGACCACATCGCGGCCGAGACCGCGCAGGCGTGCGTCATAATCGACGCGGCCGTCACGGTTCGCAACGGCCTGCGGCAACTGCCGAGGCACGACAGGCCGCTCGTCCGCGAACTTGTGGCCTAGTCTCGCCGCGCCAGCAGGCGCATGACTGGGGCCGGCCAGCGGCTGACCGCGCACTACGCTGAGGCATGGAGACGACGCTGCCGCTGTTCCCGCTGGGCTCGGTGCTCTATCCCGGCCTGGTGCTGCCGCTGCACATCTTCGAGCAGCGGTACCGGCAGCTCGTCGCTGACCTGCTGGCCGCGGAGGAGCCGCGCCAGTTCGGCGTCATCGCGATCAGGCGCGGCCGCGAAACCGGAATCGACGGCGTATCCGCCCTGTACGAAACCGGCTGCACGGCCGTGGTGCGTCAGGTCGAGCGGTACGAGGACGGGCGGTACGAGCTGATCACCGTCGGCGGCCAGCGGTTCAGGCTGATTACCCTGGGCGACCAGGCGCCGTACTTCCGGGGCGACGTCGAGTTCCTGACCGACGGGCCGGGTGACGAGGCCAAGGCCGCCGCAGCGGTACCCGCCGTGCAGCAGGCCTTCCGCGCGTACCTGGAATTGCTATCGAAACGGGGCGGCGTCGAGGTCAGCCCGCCAGACCTGCCAGACGAGCCCGTGCTGCTGTCCTACCTAATAGCGGCGGCCGTGGTCGTCGACCTGCCCGCCAAGCAGCGGCTGCTGGAAGAGCCCGACGCAGGCCGGCGGCTGGCCGCCGAACGCACACTGCTCGCCAGGGAGATGCAGTTGCTGCGGTCGCTCACCGCAGCGCCGGCGCCCGGCCTGCGTTATTCGCCATATAGCCAGAACTAGGCATCTCCTGCAGATCTCACCGGCGACGCCGTCACGGCCGTGCCCGCCGCCGGGCGGCAGCCCGCAGCTTGGCCGCGCTCTGGCTGCCACTCGCCGGGCGCGCCGGCGGACTGGCTGGCGGACTGGCTGGCGGCAGCCCGCGAGTTAGCACGTCCATCAGGTCGTCGAACACGTCGTCGGGAACCCGGCCGCCCGGCTGTCCACTCAGCCCAGCGCATGCCGATGAAGTGGCCGAGACCGGTGTAGATGTAGGCGATGACCTCGGGATCGTATCGAGCGTCGATCTCGCCGGCGAGCTGGGCGGCTCGCACGCCCCGGGAATAGCCGCGGGTGAGGCGCTCGTAATATTCGCGGAACTCTGCAGGCGCGAGGAACTCTGCCTCACGGACGATCCGGTAAATCCTTGGCCGCTGCGACATGAGGTCGAAATAGGCACGAAAAGCTGCCCGTTCCCGGGCTCGCTGGTTGTCCTCCGCGGTGCGCAGCGCAGCCGCCATAGCGTGCCGCAGGTCGGCATTTATCTGCCGGATGACGGCGGCGAAGATGTCGGCCTTGGATGCGAAGTGAGCGTAGAAGCTTCCGGTCGCCATGCCGGCGGCCGCGCAAATGGCAGCCACTGTCGTGCGCCGGTAGCTGTGCTCGCCGAACAATTCCTCCGCGGCGCTGAGCAGCCGCTCGGCGGGCGGCCGCGCGGTTCCGGCAGCTGACTTACGGCCAGCCGAAACGGTCGCCACGGCCCCCCCTGGTTTCGACAACTTACGACCCTGCCGGTGGCCAGCCGCCCGCTGACGCGGCGGACGGCTGGCACTCGCAGAGCTGTCAGGGTGATGGTATCCCGCTCGCCGGGGCTGCTGGCTGGGCTGCCGGGCTGGAGAACGCGCCGGTCGCGGAGTCGTCGGTGACCAGGACCGGGCCGAGCGGAACCAGCGCGCCGTTCACGATCTTGGCCATGTAAGCACCGGTGATGCCGTTATGGTTGCCCGTGCTGTAAGCGTAGGGCGCCACCGAGAATCCCTGGGGCAGCCCGCCGTTAATCGCGTTGACCAGGTCCTGCCGGGTCGGGTTACGCCCCGCCTTGAGCATTGCCTGCACGAAGGTGTAGCCGACCGCGATGCCGTAGGCGACGTTGCCGTCCAGCGGCGCCTTCGCGTCGTACTGGCTGTGGATCTTGTTGAGCAGCTGGATCCAGCTGCTGCTCGTGTCGCCAAGCGACGGCAGGTACCCGTCGGTGATGATGCCCTGGGTGAGGGCGTTGCCGGAGACGGTGGCCCCGCCCTGCTTGGCGAACGACACCAGCAGGCCTGCCAGCGTCTTCGGGTCAGAGCCCACGTCGCTCACGACGAGGTTTGCCGGGCTGTATTTCAGGCCCAGCATGTTCAGCTTCAGTAGCGCCGTGAAGGCCGGCACCGAGAACGAGACGACGACCTGAGCCCCGGACGCCTTAAGCGCCGCGACCTGCGGGCCGATCTTGATGTTGGACGGGTCGTAGGACTCCTTGGCGACGATCTGCTTGGCCGGGATCTCGTACTGCAGCCCCTTGACCCCGTCGGTACCGAACTCATCGTCCTGGTAGAAGAAGGCGATCTTGTCGTTCTTGAAGTGCTGCTCGATGTAGTGGCCCAGGATCTTGCCCTCGCGGACGTAGTCGAGCTGCCAGCCGAACGTGTAGGGCAAGGACGACGTCGCGTTCCAGCACTCGCAGCCGGAGGCGACGAACACGTCCGGAACCTTCGATGAGTTCAGGAACGGCGCCACGGCGAGGTGCGTAGGCGTGCCGAGGCCGTTGAAGATCGCGTAGACGTTGTTCTGCAGTACAAGCTGGTGCACTACCGTCGTCGTGATCGATGGGTTGTACTGGTCGTTGAGGTACTTGTAGACGATCTTGCGGCCGTAGATGCCACCGTGCGCGTTGACGTACTGGAAGTAGGCATTCGACGCCGGTGCGATCTCGTCGTAGCCCGGGGCGGCGATGCCGGTGAGCGGCTGGTGACTGCCGACGGTAATGGTCGTGGCCGTGATTCCCGTCGCCGACGCTGTCAGCTTCGAGCTGCTGCCGCCCGACGATCCGCTAGAGCCGCAGGCGGCCACCACCATCGCGGTGATTGCGATCCCGGCAACCGTGGCCAGGCTCCGCCGGTGTGATGTATTCATTGAGGGCCTTCCTCCTGGTGGTTAGTTGCCGGCTTACGCCGGCGCAATGCGATAAGAGGGCCTGGCCCGGCGGGCGCCGCCAGGCCAAGCAGGCGCCGGACGCCGCCCTGGATTCCGGCCGGGAACAGCAACATGACGACGATCAGGACGACGCCGTAGGCGGCGATGGGCACGCTCGCGCTGGCCCCGGCGGACAGGCCGTGGCTGATGCTGACGTTCTGCAGGTAACCGGGAACCAGGACCAGTACGAGGCTGCCCCAGACGGCGCCCAGCAGACTGCCGAGTCCGCCGAGGACCGCGGCTGTCAGCAGGCCGATCGACAGCGTCAGCGTGAAGTCGGCCGGACTCGCGCTCGCGGCCCAGATGGCGAGCAGGGAGCCGCCGAGGCCCGCGCACGCCGAGCTGACGATGAATGCCAGGATCCTGTAGCCGGGCCACATTCAGGCCGGCCAGCGAAGCCGCTACCTCGTCGTCGCGCAGCGCCCGCCAGCTGCGGCCAACCCGGCTGCGGGCGAGATTGGCTAGCAGCACCAGCGCCGCCAGGGCGAACGCGCAGTTGAGCCATACCAGCCAGCGCGTGAAGGGGAACGAGGCGCCGAGAAAGCCCGGTGCGGTCACCGGGACCGCGAGGCCCTGGTCGCCGCCAAAGACGGTCGGATAGGCAATGGCGATATACGGCACCGCCACGGCGAGCATCAGCGTCGCGCCCGCCAGGTAGGGACCGCGCAGCCGGGCGGCGGCCACGCCGAAGATCGCCCCTGCCGCTGCGGCGATCACCATGCTCACGGCGGTGACCACCTCGACCGGCCAGCCGAGATGGGCAAGCAGCAGTGCTGTGGAGAACGCGCCGACAGCCATGAAGGCCCCGTTCCCCACTGATATCTGACCGCTCAGCCCGATCAGGATGCTGAGGCCGGCGACTGTGACAACCCAGGCGGCGACCTCGGCCAGCTGGTACTGGCG
The DNA here is from genome assembly GCA_963834665.1 of uncultured Actinomycetota bacterium. Taxonomy (GTDB): domain Bacteria; phylum Actinomycetota; class Actinomycetes; order Streptosporangiales; family Streptosporangiaceae; genus JAJYUU01. The sequence continues at coordinate 606,861 of CAWICK010000010.1, read as the reverse complement.
GTACTGGCCCAGCTGGTAGGACAGGAGCAGCAGGACCAGCGCGGTCAGGAGCGCGAGTCCCAGGTGCCTGGCGAGCGTCATCGTCACACCTGCCGGGTTGCGCGAGCGGCGAACAGGCCGGTCGGCCTGACCATCAGGACGAGGATGAGCGCGGCAAGGCCGAAGATCTGCACGAGCTGCGAGCCCAGGTAACCACCCGCGTAACTCAGCACCACGCCGAGCAGCAGACCGCCGACGACAGCGCCGACCGGGCTTTCCAGCCCGCCGATGACCGCGGCGGTGAAGCCCAGCACGAAGATCGCATCCATGCTGTTCGGATACAGCTGCGGGGGAGTCACGAGCATGCCGGCCAGCGCGCCGACCAGGCCAGCCAGCGCCCAGCCGAGAGTGAGCATCCGGCCGACCCTGACCCCGAGCAGGCGCGCCACGCTGGTGTTGAACGCGGTCGCGCGCATTTTCAGCCCGACCGGTGTCAGCCGGAAGAGCCGCGGCCAGGGCCAGCGCCGCGGCCAGCACGGAAGCGGCGGCGAATATGTCGTTGCGCGTGATCCCCAGCGCGACGGAGCCGATGCTCAGCCCGCCCACCGAGTAGGCAAACGGGAAGGAGCGGAACGTGGCCCCGTACATGATGCCGGCCAGGCCCTCGAGGAAGATCAGCAGCCCGATCGTGACGATCACCGCGTTGAGCGGTGGCTTGTTGATCACCGGCCGGATGATGGTGCGCTCCAGCACCGCGCCGAGCAGCAGGCCGGACAGCAGCGCGGCGCCGAAGCCCAGCCAGTAGTTGCCGGTCAGGTAGATGACCTCCAGCGCCACGTAGGCGGTGAACATCGCCATGCCGCCCTGGGCATAGTTCAGCACCCGGGTCCCGCGCCAGATGAGCACCAGAGACAGCGCGATGGCCGCATAGATAATGCCGGAGCTGAGGCCCCCGAGCGTGAACTCGATGAACAGTTGCATCTACGCTCCTAAAAGCCCAGGTAGTGACGGCGCAAGGCCTCGTCAGCGGCCAGCGCTGGACGCGTCCGCCTCGGCGACTACCCGGCCGAGATTCAGCACGACGCCCTTGTCGGCGATGCTCAGCGCGCTCCGGGCGTTCTGCTCGACCAGCAGCACGGTGAGGCCCGTCTCGTCACGCAGCGCCCTGATCAGCTCCATGACCTGAGCGACGATCTTCGGTGCGAGCCCGAGCGACGGCTCATCAAGCAGCAGCACCCGGGGCGCTGCCATCAGTGCCCTCGCGATCACCAGGATCTGGCGCTCGCCACCCGAGAGCGTCCCGGCAGCGCGGCGCCTGGCGTCGGCAAGCAGCGGGAACCGCTGGTAGGCATCGGAAAGCGCCGCCGCCCGCCCCCGGCCTGCCTGAAGCAGCCCGCCGAGCCGCAGGTTCTCCTCGACGGTGAGTTCGGTGATGACGCCCTGGCCTTCGGGAACGTGCGCGACGCCCGCCCTGGCCACGTCTTCAGGATGGCGGCGCGGCAGGTTCAGACCGCCCAGCAAGATCCGGCCCTTACTGGGCCGCACGGATCCGCCGATGGTGCGCAGCAGTGTTGTCTTGCCAGCGCCATTGGCGCCCAGCACCGTCGTGATCGTGCCGGCGACCGCCCGGACCGACACGCCGTGCAGCACCGGCGCGCCGCCGTACCCCGCGACGATGTCCTCGGTAACGAGCGTGCCCGCGTCACTCATCGGCGGCCTGCCCGAGATAGGCGGCTGTAACGGCCGGGTCCGCCTGCACGTGCTGAGGCGTGCCCGCGGCAATCACCTTGCCAAAGTCGAGCACGAAGATCGTGTTGCAGACCGACATCATCAGGTCCATCCGGTGCTCAATGACCACGACGTTCGTGTCGTCGGCGAGCTTGGTCATCAGTTCACCTAGCTCCGGCAGCTCGTTCTCGGATAGTCCGCTGGCCGGCTCGTCAAGCAGCAGCAGGCGAGGCTGGGCCACCAGCGCGCGGGCCAGCGCCACGCGCTTGCGCGGTCCGTGCGGCAGCGCTCCCGGCAGGCTGTCGGCCAGGTCCGCGGCGCCGACCCGGTCAAGCGCCTGCATCGCCTGCTCCCGCAGCCGCCGCTCGTCCCGGTCCGACCGCGGCAGGCCCAGCAACGCCGACCAGAAACCCGCCCGGGCCTTCGACGTCGCGCCGACCATGACGTTCTCGAGGACCGACAGCCCGGCGAACAAGCCGACGCCCTGCAGCGTGCGGGCGATTCCCAGGCTGGCAAGCCGGTGCGGCCGCAGTTTCGTCAGCTCGCGCCCGTCGAAGGTGATCTGGCCGGCGTCCGGCTTCACGAAGCCGCACAGCACGTTGAGCAGCGTGGTCTTGCCGGCCCCGTTCGGTCCGATGATGCCGGTCACCTGACGCGAGCTGGCGGTTAGCGAGACATCATCCAGCGCCGTCAGGCCGCCGAAGCGAACGGTGATCCCGGTCGCGGACAGGCTGCCGTCCGCTAAACCGCCGGGCCGTTCGAGGTCTCCGACTGAACTGCTATTCATCAGGCATGTACCTCGCTCAGAAGCACGGCCGTGGGTATGCAGTGAATCAACATTCATCGGATGGCCGGGCTGGCGCAAGCGCAGTGTGCATTCGTGGCCAAACCGAGACCGTGGCGGGCCCCTGCGCCCCGCACCGCGGCGCCAGGGCTGAGGCTTGCGTTACTTGGCGGCGGCTGTCAGCAGGGTGACCGCCGCTTCGGCGGTCAGGACCTGGAAGGTCAGGCTCTCCTGCAGGTAGAGCACGACTTCGGTGTCGGTGTGGGACTGGTAGCCGATGGACAGGTCCTGGCCGAGATGCAGGCTGAAGTCGCCGCCGCGGGCGGTGAGCACCACCGCGCCGGTGATGGACGGAGCCCAGACCAGCTCGCCGTCGAGCACGTTTCGCAGGTGCCTGATGACCGGGTAGCCGTGATCGCTGGCTTCGCTGACCGCGGTGTAGGCATCCGCCGACAGGACAGCCGAGTACGGTCCCTCGACACCGGCGGCCCGCAGCTGATTCGCGGCCTGCGCGAATGTCATCGGGTAGTCGGCTATCTCGGCTGGCAGCGTCAGCGGCGTGTTGCTGGCGCTGGCGAAGATGCCGCCGATGCTGGCCGCCTCATATCCGGTGAAGATCGCCCGGTCCTCGGCGAGCGCGATCTGCCTGGCCGCCTCCTTGGCCGGCTGCCAGTCCGAGTCCTCAGCGCCGCGCAGCACATCGTCGATCTGCTCGCGGCTTAGCGTGAACGGCACTCTCAGCTCTACCAGTGGTTGTACCTCGCGCTGCCGCGCCCGGACGCCGTCGGCTGGCGGCTCGATCGGGCCCAGGTGCCCGGTGCCTACCGCGGCGACTGACTCGCCGTGCGGGCCGTGCACGTCGACGACGCGCCGCCCGGCCAGGTACCGCTTCAGCGTACGGGTGGTCTCCTGCTCGATCTGGTCCCACGCCTCGTCGGAAACTGGCGCGAGTTCGCGGTGCAGGTTGTTCATGGGTATGCATCTCCTCGGAGGCTGCCGATATTCAGGGCGCCGTTCCCGGTCGGCCGGGCTGGCTGGGCCGGCTCGGCCGGCTCGGCGGGCTGCTCCTGGTAGGCCGGCCCGGCTGCGCCGGGCTGGTCAATCTGGTCGAGCAGGGTCTGGGACGGCACGAAGAACAACGTGCCCGTGACCGCCCGGCTGAAATCAAGAATCCTGTCGTAGTTACCTGGCGGCGCGCCAACGAACATGTTCTGCAGCATCTGCTCGGTGGTTTCAGGCGAGCGGGCGTACCCGATGAAGTAGGTGCCATACTCGCCGGAGCCGACATGGCCGAACGCCATGTTGTCCCGGACGATCTTCACTTCGTCGCCATCGACGGTGATCGTGGTGAGAGCGTTGTGCGCAGAGGTCGGCTTCACTGAGTCGTCGAGCTCGATGTCGGACAGCTTGGTCCGGCCGATGACTTTCTCCTGCTCCTCGGCCGGCAGCGCGTTCCATCCGTCGAGGTCGTGCAGGTACTTCTGCACGATGACGTAACTGCCGCCAGCGTAGGCAGGCTCCTCGGCCCCGATTATGGCGGCGCGGAGGGCGGCTGGGCCGGTCGGATTTTCGGTGCCGTCGACGAAGCCGAGCAGGTCCCGCTCATCGAAGTAGATGAAGCCGTGCACCTCGTCCACGATCGTGGCCACGCCAGCGAGCCTGGCCATGATCTGGCCGGCTAGCTCGAAGCACAGATCCATCCGGGTGGCGCGAATGTGAAAGAGCAGATCGCCGGGCGTGCTGACCGCGTGCCGGCCGCCCGGCCCGTATTTCCCGGAACGGGTGCAGCCCAGCTGGCAGTGGCAGTCCGGTCAGCCGTTCCCAGGCGCCGGCACCGAATCCGGTCACGCACGTCAGGTTGCCAGTGAGGTCGCGGAAGCCGACCGCCCTCACCAGCCCGGCAAGGTCAGCGCACAGCCCGACGGCGGCATCCTCGCTGGCGGTATCCGGGTTGACCACGGCGACCAGAAAGATCGCGGCCTTGGTCAGTGGCGCCACGACCGCCTGGGGCTCGGCAAGTTCAGCCGGCTCGGTGCTCACCCGCTCATCTTTCCCTATGGCCGCGGACCGCTTCCTGGCACCTGGCCGGAATGGCCGTGCCGTCCGCGTGGTTGCTGCGAACAGGCGGCATCAGGGGAGGTTCGATGACGAGCATCACGCAGGCCAACGGCGCGAGCCCGGTGGACTTCGCGACATTCGGGGACTATGGCGACTTTAAGCCAAAGAAAGCCGCGCCGCCTGCAGGCACCAAGCCTGGTGAGTTCGTTCGCGCCGCCTATCCCTTCCAGGGCCGGATCACTGCCGACGGATCCAGCGGCTACCCGGCCGAGCCCGGCCGGTACCACTTGTACATCTCCTGGGCCTGCCCGTGGGCGCACCGCTCGGCGATCGTGCGCGAACTGCTCGGCCTGACCGAGGTCATCTCGCTGTCCGCGGTGGATCCGGTCAGGGACGGCCGGGGCTGGGCGTTCCGCGCCGGCGACGGGTACGGGCTGGATCCGGTGAACGGGTTCGCGCTGCTGCGGGAGGCCTACGAGGCAACCGAGCCCGGCTACGACGGCCACGTGTCCGTGCCGGTGCTCTGGGACAAGAAGGCCGGCCGCATCGTCAGCAACAACTTCCCCGACATCACGATCGACCTGGACACGCAGTTCGGCGCCTGGGCCGATCCGCAGTACGACCTGTACCCGGAGCAGTTGCGGCCGGAGATCGACGAGCTGAACGAGCTGGTCTACGCGACGGTCAACAACGGCGTGTACAGATCCGGGTTCGCGACCACCCAGGAGAGCTACCACGAGGCGGTGACCAGGCTGTTCGAGACGCTCGACGGGCTGGAGCAGCGCCTGGCCGGCCGGCGTTACCTCCTCGGTGACGTGCTTACCGAGGCAGATGTACGTCTCTGGGTGACGCTGGCCCGGTTTGATGCTGTGTATTACTCGCACTTCAAGTGCAACCTGCGCCGGATCAGCGACTACCCGAACCTGTGGGCCTATGCGCGGCGGCTGTACTCGCTGCCGGCATTCCGCGACACGACCAAATTTGACCAGATCAAGCGGCATTACTACAGCACGCATCCGCAGCTCAATCCGTCCAGGATCGTGCCGGACGGCCCGCTGCTGGACTGGAGCACCGAGGTAACGTGACTGACATGAGCGAGTACCCGGACGCGGTGGGCCTGGTCGAGCGCTCGGCGGCTGCCTTCGTGCACGGCATTCCCGACGAGCCGGCCGACGACGGCTTCTTCGGGCCAGGCAGCGTTACCTGGAAGATCAGCGGCGACCTGTCGACGCCGGTGGCAGGCCTGCGCGCGCTGATGATCCAGGCGCTCCATCCGCTCGCCATGGCCGGCGTGGATCAGCACAGCAACTGGCGCGCCGATCCGGTCGGCAGGCTGGCGGCGACCTCTTCGTACCTGGCAACCCTTACATTCGCGGAACGTGGCGTCGCACAGCGCGCGGCCGCACGCGTGCGGCGGATCCATGACCGGGTCACTGGCGTGGACGGCGAGACGGGCAGCCCGTACGCGGCTAGCGATCCGGCGCTGCTGCTGTGGGTGCATGTGGCGCTTGTCGATTCCAACCTTTGCGCGCGCGAGATCTTCAGCACCGGGGTGGCGGCGGACGACGCAGATCGTTACGTCGAGGAGATGGTGGTCGCGGCCGAGTTGCTCGGTGTGTCAGCTGAGCTGGTGCCCGACAGCCGAGCAGCGCTGGTCCGGTACATCGACTCGGTGCGGCCGCAGCTGCTCTGCACGCCCGCCGCCCGCGAGTCAATGGCCTACCTGCTCAACCCTCCTGGCCTCAGCGAGGAACTCGGTGAGATCTGGCAGGACATCCGTGATGCGGCGGTGATCTCGCTGCCAGACTGGGCACGGGAGATGTACGGCTACCGGGCCACTCCGCTGACGGCGATGCGCCGGGAGGAGATCCGGCAGGCCCTGGGGATCCTTGACGCCGTGTTCCTGGGCCAGCCGGGCGTGCTGGAGGCCAGGCAGCGCATCACGTTGCGGACGCGCGCTGCCGTGCGCGCATGAGGAGCCCGAGGCGAGCGCTTCTCGCGCTGTCGGCGGGATTCGCGGCGACCGGACTCGGGCTGGCGCTGGTGCGGCGCCGGGTGGGGCGGCTGCGGTTCGAGCGGGGGCGGGCGGCAGCAGGGCTGGCCGTGCGAGGTGGGCTGCGATACGCGGGCAGCGCGCCACGGCTGTTCGCGGCCGCCGGGGAGAGCCGGGAGCGGCTGCGCAACGACCTGGCGATGCAGACGGCAGACGACGTGACCGCGACGCTCGGCACCATGAAGGGCGTCATGGTCAAGCTCGGCCAGATGGCCAGCTACGTCGATGACGGCCTGGCGCCGTCGGTGCGGCGGACGCTGAGCAGGCTGCAGGACAGCGTTCCGCCGATGAGCGCGGAGCTGGCCGCCAGCGTGATCACCGAGGAGCTCGGCCTGCCGCCGGAGCGCGCCTTCAGCCGGTGGGATCCCGAGCCGATCGCGGCCGCATCAATCGGCCAGGTGCACCGGGCTATCACCACCGACGGGCGCGCGGTCGCGGTGAAAGTGCAGTACCCCGGCATCGCCGAGATGATGGCCGCTGACCTCGCCAACGTGGCGCTGCTGCGCCGGATGCTGCGGGTCACCGCGCCGAGCCAGGACGTTGATGGGCTGATCGCCGAGCTGCGCGAGCGGGTGCTCGAGGAGCTCGACTACCGCCGGGAGGCGGCCAACCAGCAGGCCCTGCACGATTATTTCGCCGGGCACCCCACCATCAGCGTGCCGCCGATCATCAGCGAGCTGTCGACCCGGCGGGTGGTGACCAGCGAACTGGTGACGGGGGCCCGGTTCGCCGACCTGGCCGGCTGGTCGCAGGAGGAGCGCGACCTCGCGGGCGAGACGCTGTACCGATTCGTGTTCCGCAGCTTGTATGAGGTGCACGCGTTCAACGGCGACCCGCATCCGGGTAACTACATCTTCCACGGCGGCGGCAAGGTCACCTTCCTCGACTTCGGCATGGTGAAGCACTTCTCTGACGACGACCTCATGCCGCTGATGCAGATGGCGCGTAACCTCTGCGTCGACGATGATCCGGCCCGGTTCCGCCGCAGCCTGGAGGAAGCCGGCTTCCTTGTGCCTGGCGCGCCGCTGGACGATGCTCAGGTCGCCGACCATCTCGCTGTCTTCTATCAGCTGATCCGCGAGTCGCGGACGCTGACGGTGACCACCGACTACGCCTCGGCCGTGGTGCGCCGCTTCTTCGACGTGCGCAGCCCGGTTGCGCAGTACGCCCGGATCCCGCGCTCGTACGTGATCCTGCAGCGGATCAACCTCGGGCTATTCGCGCTGCTGGGCGAGCTGCAGGCAACCGCCAACTGGCGGGCGATCGCCGAGGAGATCTGGCCGTTCATGCGGGCCGCTCCGTCAACGCCGATGGGCGCAGCAGAGCTGCCCTGGCTGGCCAGCCGACCTGCGTCGGGTACGATTCCATCCCGGACTGGCGGATAGCCGACCAGGTCAGACGGCAAAGCGCGGGTCAAACGGAGGCCAAGTGAAGGTTCTGATCACTGGTGGCGCCGGATATATCGGCAGCACCGTCGCCTCTGCCTGCCTGGACGCAGGAATATCCCCGGTGATGCTGGACAACCTGGTGACCGGCCGCCGGGAGTTCGCCCAGGGCCGTGAGTTCTACGAGGGCGACATCGCCGATGGTGCGCTGGTGGACAAGGTGTTCGCCGAGCACCCGGATATCTACGCGGTCGTGCACTGTGCCGCGCTCATCGTGGTGCCGGAGTCAGTGGCCGACCCGGTCCGTTACTACCACTGGAACGTGGGCAAGAGCCTGGACTTCCTCCAGCACCTGATCCGCAACGGGTGCGGCCGACTCCTGTTCAGCTCGTCCGCCGCCATCTATGAGGTCGCCGAGGACCTCAGCGTCGATGAGAACTCGCCGCTCGGGCCGGCCAGCCCGTACGCGCGCACCAAGGCCGTGTGCGAGGGCATGTTCGCTGACATCGCCGCCGCCCAGCCGGTGAAGATTCTCTCGCTGCGCTACTTCAACCCGATCGGGGCGGATCCGCAGCTGCGCACCGGGCTGCAGACGCGGTACCCGACACACGCGGTCGGCAAGCTGATCGAGGCGCATGCGGCGGGCCAGCCGTTCCGCGTCACCGGGACCGACTACCCGACCAGGGACGGCACCGGGGTCAAGGACTACATCCACGTCTGGGACCTGGCCTCGGCGCACATCGCCGCCCTGCAAAAGTTTGATGAGGCCGTCGGCGCGGCGAATTCGCTCGCGATCAACTTGGGCACCGGGACCGGCACGACCGTGCGCGAGCTGGTCGCGGCATTCAACACTGTCGTGGACCCGCCAGTCGCTGCCGTCGACGCGCCGAGAAGGCCTGGTGATACAGCCGGCGGCTACACCCGCAGCGACCGGGCGCGGGAACTGCTCGGCTGGCAGGCCAGCCACACCATCGCCGAGGGCATTCGCGACTCGCTTCGCTGGGCCGCGGTCAGGGACGAGGTCCTTGCCGCCCACGACGGCGCGACGCTGTAACCTCATTCCGCCGCCCGCTACGGCGTACTGCGGTCATGCGTTGGCCGTCTCCGGCGGGAGCGTGACCCGCAGCACTCCTGGCATGTGCGGACTATCCGTCACGCTGAAACCGTCTATTTCCCCCGCCTGGCCTAATCGCCATACTGAGGGCGATCCGGTATCCCGGGAACGCGCCTTTGGAGGGGACCACATGAACGTGCCAATTCGCGCCAGCCGGCGGATAGCCGCCGCCGCGGCCATCGCCTGCGCTGCCATCGGCCTGCCTGCGGCCGCCCTCGCCGCGTCAAGTTCGCCGTCGCACCCGGCGATCGCGAAATGCACTTCCGCCCACACCTATGTCTGGCTGGCGCTAGCCCCCAACGGCGCGGCTGGCCACATCTACTACCCGGTCGAGTTCACCAACCTGGGCTCCGCCAAGTGCGTCCTGTTCGGCTACCCCGGCGTGTCCGCCGTCACCAAGTCGGCGACCCAGCTCGGCCCGGCGGCCGGCCGATACAAGGCAACCCCGCACAACGTGATACTCAAGCCGCGGCAGACCGCGCATGCCCTGCTCGGCATCACCGATGCCGGCTTCATCGCGCACTGCACCAAGGCGACCAGCGCCGGGCTGAAGGTCTACCCGCCGAACCAGACGGGGTTCCAGTTGATCTTCAACTTCAGCTTCCCGGTCTGCAAGAACAAGCTGTTCATGCGCGTCTACCCGGTCACGCCGGGGATCGGCGTCCCGTAACCGCGGCCGGCGAAGCGCTGATCCGGGCGGCCACGCCGACAGCAAACCCTGAGCACTCTCTAAGGTTCTGGGACTAGCGAACGACGGTTCAATATGCGACCGTACGGGGTAATCGTCGTTAGGTAACGTCGCGGCTCGGGCGGCCAGGAAGGCAGGTGGCCGGCTCGTTGACCGGAGCGCTGCAGCAGGCACTGGCAGTACTCTTCGCGATTGCGGGAGCTGCCTGCTACGCCGTGGCCGCTGTGGTTCAGCAGCGCTCCGCCGTTCAGCTGGCCTCGTCGAAGGCATTCGATCCGGTTGTCCTGCTCCGGCTAGTGCGAGCCCGGCGCTGGCTTCTCAGCCTGATCGGGGTGGCCGGCGGCTTCGGGTTCCAGGCGGCTGCCCTTGACCTCGGTCGGCTAGTCGTGGTCGAGCCCGTGTTCCCGGCGGGACTGCTGTTCGCGCTGCTCCTCTCGGCCCGGGTGGAAGGCCGCCGGCTGCGCCATTCAGAGTGGACGGCGGCGGTGGCGACGGTTGCCGGGCTGGCGGCCTTCCTGGTTGCGGCGGAGCCATCGGGCGGCAGCCGCACGGCCGGAGCCGGGCTACTGGGCATGGCGGCAGTTGGGGCAGCCTGCGTCGCCGCCCTGTGCTGCCTGGTAGCGTTCCGGGTGACGGCCCACCACCGGGCGCTGGCGCTCAGTATCGGCGGCGGGCTTGGGGCGGGCGTTACCGATGCCGTGACGAAGACGGTCGCGACGGTGGCCGGCCTGCATGCGCTGGGAGTCTTCGGCGATGTCCGGCTTTACCTGCTGGCGGCGGTTGGCCTGCTCACGTTCACGATGCAGCAGAACGGATTCCGGGCAGCCGGCCTGGCCGCGTCGCTGCCGGCCTTTGCGGTGCTGGAGCCGCTGGTCGGTTCATTGCTCGGCTTGTTCGTCTACCACGAGCATGTCGGCGGAGGTTCCGCCCGGATCGCCATCGAGGTGATCGCCGTGCTGGCCGCGGTGTGGGGTATTTCGAGGCTGGCCAAGTCGGTCATCGAAGTCGCCGCCCGGCTGGCCGCCGCCGCAGCGGCCGTCCAGGCCGTCCAGGCTGTCCCGGCCGATCCCGCCGCCTGACCCGGGCTTCCCTTTCGCCCGCTTCCCTTTCGCCCTGCGGCCGCTTTCGCGCTGCGGCCCTTGGCCTGCGCGAGCATTCATCTTGTGAAGGAGTCACTCATGCCGAGATACGTCCTGACCGGCGCGCCCGGCTCAGGCAAGACCGCCGTGCTGCGGCTGCTGGAGCAGGGCTACCGGGTGGTGGAAGAGGCTGCTACCGATGTCATCGCGCTCGAGCAGGCGCTGGGCAACGGCGAGCCGTGGCATAGCCCGGGCTTCATCGACCAGATCGTTACCCTCCAGCAGGCCCGGCAGGCCGCCAGCGCGGCCGGGCCAACGCCGGTCTTCTTCGACCGGTCGCCGGTGTGCACGCTGGCGTTGGCCAGGTTCCTCGGCTTCGCGCCGTCGCCGTCACTGGCCGCGGTGGTGGCGCGGCTGGTGCGGCAGAAGGCGTACCAGACCGAGGTGTTCTTCGTGCGGAACCAGGGCTTCGTTGCCCCGACGGCCGCCCGGCGGATCAGCTTCGCCGAGTCGCTGGCGTTCGAGCGGGTGCATGAGCGGACGTACGCCGAGCTTGGCTTCCGGCTCGTCGAGGTTCCCGCGGGACCATTGCCCGACCGGGTCGCGGCCGTGCTCCGCGTGGTTGACCAGGTCGGATGCTGTGATAATTCGGGTAATGGCTAGTGAGGCGTGCCGCTCGTACGGGGCAGCCGCCGGCGTCGTGCACGGCGACGAGCCCGGTCTGCCGCGGCCCTGCCGGTCGGCTCAGACGAATGCGCCGAGCCCGGTGATGGCGCGGCCCACGATCAGGGTGTTGATCTCGCGCGTGCCCTCGTAGGAGTAGATCGCCTCAGCGTCGGCCACGAACCGGCCGACCTGGTACTCAAGCAGGATCCCGTTACCGCCAAGCAGTTCGCGTGCGTAGCCGACAGTCTCGCGCATCCGGACCGTGCAGAACGCCTTCGCCAGCGCCGAGTGGTGGTCGGCCGCCTGGCCCTGGTCCTGCAGGTGGGCTAGCCGCACGCACAGGCACGCGGACGCGGTGACGTTGGCGAGCATCCGGACCAGCAGGTCCTGCACCAGCTGGAAGCCAGCGATCGGCCGGCCGAACTGGTGCCGCTTGGTCGCGTAGGCCAGCGCGTGCTCGTAGGCGCCGCGCGCGCAGCCGGTCGCCTGCCAGGCCACGCCGGCCCGGGTCAGGCGGAGCACCTTCGCGGTATCGCGAAACGAGTCCGCGGCCTGCAGCCTGCTGGATTCGTGTACCCGGACGTTGTCGAGAGTGATCTGCGCGTTCTGCACGACCCGCAGCGCGATCTTGTGCCGCATCTTGACCGGCGTGAACCCCTCGGTGCCCGCTTCCACCACGAAGCCCTTGACTTGGTTGTCGGCCACGTCGCGGGCCCACACGATGACGTAGTCGGCGAAGGTGGCGTTGCCGATCCATCTCTTCTCGCCGTTGAGCACCCAGATGTCGCCATCGCGCTGCGCGGTCGTCGTCAGGCCGCCCGCCGCGCCCGAGCCGACCTCGGGCTCGGTAAGCGCGAACGCGCCGATCTTCTCCATTCGTGCCATGGCCGGCAGCCAGCGCTGTTTCTGCTCTTCCGAACCGCACAAGTAGATGGAGCCCATGGCCAGGCCGCCATGCACGCCCATGAACGTCGCGATGGACGGGTCGACCCTGGCTAGCTCCAGCGCGATCATGCCGTCGAGCAGGCAGCCGCCGCCGGGGCAGCCGTGGCCTTCCAAGGCGGTGCCCGCAATGCCCAGCTCGGCGAGCGCCGGGATCAGGTCGTACGGGAACTCCTCCCTGGTCCAGTACTGGTTGATGATGGGCGCGACCGATTGCTCCATGAACTCCCGGACGCGCCGGATGGTCGCTAGCCCCGCCGGGTCAAGCAACTGCTCGAGCGAGTAGAAATCGGCGTCCAGCGCGGGGTCCATCTGGTCTCCCTTCACCGGCTGACTGGTGCCTGAGTGGCGGGCGCCTGCGAGCCAGGCACGTCGGTGGCCGCTGCCAGCGCCGGCCAGCCGGGCTGCCTCAGGAAACCGGCAACGACGGGCGCGAGCTGCCCGGCCTCGGTTACCAGGCCCAGGTGGCCGCCGTGGAACACGTGCAGCCGCGAGTCCGGGATCAGCCGGTGCATGATCCTGGCATTCACGAGCGGGATGATCGGGTCGTCGTCTCCGGACACGATGAGCGTCGGCTGGCGGAGCCAGGGGAGGAACGGCACGCTCGTCCAGCCGGCTCCCGCCGCGAGCTGATAGAGGTAACCGCGGGACGAGCCAGGCCTCGCTCCGCGCGCTCATCACCGCGGCCACGCTGGCCGGATCATCCCGCGCGCTGCCGCCGTACAGCTCAGCGGCGATCCGCTCCAGATGGCCGCGATCGGTGTAGCGCCGCGGTGTCAGCATGCGGGCCAGCACCTGCGGCCTGGCTGGCACCATGAGGGCACCCGTTCCGGTGCTGACCAGGACGAGCCTGCGGCACCGCGAGCGCTGAGACATGGCGAACTGCTGGGCTACCCCGCCGCCCCAGGAGATGCCGAGCACGTCTGCGCGGTCGTACCCGAGCTCGGTCAGCATGCCGCCGATGAGCCGGCTGAGGCCAGTGAACCGGTAAGGGCCGGGCGGCAGCGGCGAGCCGCCGACTCCGGGCACGTCGAACCTGACGACTTCGATCGCCGGGTCGAGCGCGTCGACGAAAGGCTGGAGCAGCTCCAGGCTCGCGCCGATCCCGTTGATGAGCAGCAACGGCACCGGCGGGCTTGGGGCGGCAGCCCGGCCTAGCCTGCCGCGCCGGCCTGGCCTGCCCGGCCGGACCGACACGCGCAGCAGCTGGCGGCCCACCGTTACGGCCGTGGTGTCAGCGGTCGTGAACATAGGTCCCCGGAGCTTCGGCGAGCACGGGGAAGCCCTTCCGGCCGGGTCTGGCGTGGGCCTTGCGCTGCGGGCCACTGCGCGCTGCCAGCCACGAGGAGTAATGCGGCCACCAGCTTCCGCTGTTCGTCTGCGCCGCGGCGAGCCAGCTGCGCGGGTCTGCGGGGTTGCCGGCCTGGCTGGGAGCGGTCTGGAAGGACGACTTCGGATTGGTCGGAGGGTTGACCATGGAGGCGATGTGCCCGCTGGTCGACAGGACGAACGTGGCGTCGCCGCCAAGCAACTGGGTGCTGCGGTAGCAGGACTGCCACGGGCACAGGTGGTCAGCCAGGCCAGCTACGACATAGGAATCGGCGTCAACCTTCGACAGGTCGACCGGAGTGCCGAGCATCGTCGCGGCGCCGGGCTTGGTCAGCGCGTTGTCCAGCGCCAGCCGGATGAAATCGCGGTGCAGCGCGGCAGGCAGCCGGGTGGTGTCGGCGTTCCAGTACAAGATGTCGAATGGCGGCGGCGGCTTGCCCTGGAGGTAGTTGTTGACCCAGTAATTCCAGATCAGGTCGTCCGGCCTGAGCCAGGCGAAAACCTCCGCCAGCGTCCTGCCGTCGAGGTAACCCTGAGCTTGCGAGAAGGCGATCGCCGCGCTGGCGGTCGTCTCGTCGATCATGGCCCCCGCGGTGCCCGCCTTCGCCTGATCGAGCACCGTCACGCCGAGGCAGAGACTGGCCAGCCGCCCGAGCCGCCCGATTTCACCCAGGTGCGATGCCACCATCGAGGAAACGATGCCGCCGGAGCAGAGCGCGCAGATGCTGCCCTTGGCGGCCTTGCTGACCGCCAGGGCCGCGTCGAGGGCTTCGACTACCGCGCTGCCGTAGCTATCCAGGTCCCAGTTGCTGTGCCGGGCATCCGGATTGCGCCAGCTGATGGCGTACACCTGATGACCTTGGCTGACCAGGTACTCGGTCATGCTGCGGCCTGGAGCAAGATCGGTAATGTAGTACTTGTTGATCATCGGCGGGACGATGAGCAGCGGGTACTCGTGCACCTGCTCGGTGACCGGCCAGTACTGGATCAGCTCGAACATCTCGGTGCGGAACACCACCGACCCCTTGGTCACGGCCAGGTCGCTGCCGACGGTGAACGCATCCTGCTCCACCATGGCAGGCACGCGCGGCGCCTCAGCCATGTCCTGGACCAGCGCCCGGACACCGCGCAGCACGCTGACGCCACCGGTATCCAGAGCGGCCTTAAGACCGGCCGGGTTCAGCAACGGGTTGTTGGTGGGCGCCGCGGCGGCGATCAGGTTGGTCAGGACGAACCTCAGCCGCTCATCATCTCGCCAGTCCAGCTCAGCGCCGGCCAGGGTGTCGGTGGCTGCCTGCGCCAGCGCGAGATAGGCCTGCATCGTGCGGCGTAGCAGCGGATTCTGGCTCCAGGCCGGGTCGGAGAACCGGCGGTCCCGCCGGTCAGGCGCGACCTGCGAGCCGCCCGTGATGATCCGGGCGAGTTCGGCGCCGAGGCTCGCCACGTGCCCGGCCAGCAGCCCTGGCCGCGCGGCCAGGCTGGCGGCAAGCCGCGCCACCGACCCGTCCGGCCGGAATCTGCGCAGCACGCCCAGCGCGCCATCGGTGAGCAGCAGGTCGAGTGCGCCCGCGAACTCCCCGGCCGCGTCCTGCCAGGACTGGCCTGAGTCGCCGCCGGAGCGTCCGCCGCTGCGATCTGAGCGGCCCTTCGGGTTCGTCATTCACGGCCCCCTGCCTGGCCTGCGGTTGGCACGTTCCAGTATCCGCACTGTGGCGGTGCTTTGAACAGGCGGCGTCAGCTCGTACCGCTCGGTGATTCCCCGGTGGCCGGCACCGCCATCGGTTCGCCGCCGACCGCTGTCGGGCTGGCTCTCGGGGCAGCCGCGCTGGCAGCCCCGGGCGGGCTGATGGCTCCTGCCCGCACCGCCCGGGCTCGCACGGCCAGCCAGGCAGCACCGGCGAGCACCCCCAGAGCGGCCAGAACGTACAGCTCACTGGTAATGATCTCCCAGCGGTCGAGATGCAGCCGGGCAGTGGGGGGAAGCTGGCGGACGAGCCTGGTCCAGCCGATGGCCACGATCGCGGTCACCGCAGCGAGCCCAAGCTTTCCTGCTCGGGTGGCCCTGGCCCGGTAGGAGGCGACGGCGCCCAGCAGCAGTGCGGGTACCGCGATGACCCAGTGGTGAGTCCAGGAGACCGGTGAGACAAGCAACCCGGTGAGCGCGCACAGCGAGTAGCCGACCGCCTCGTTCCCGCGCCGCTGCGCCATTGCCGCCAGCACCAGGCCGGCCAGCCCGACCGCCGCGGCCACCGGAAGCCAGGCCGCCACCACGTGGGACGTATGCAGCGTGCGCGCTAGTGCGCCGGCGAGGCTCTCGTTCGCGGCATCCTGGAGTTGCCCTACTCGGGACGTGCTGGCGAACAGGCCGCCCCAGTAGAGCGCCGAACTGCGCGGTGTGACCGCGAACCCCAGCGCGATGGTGACAGCGAAAGCGACGCCGCTCGTCGCGGCCGCGCGGTAACGGCGAGTGGCCAGGTAGTAGAGCCCGAAGATGGCGGGAGTGAGCTTGAAGCCAGCGGCCAGGCCGATAGCCGCGCCCTTCCAGCGAGATGTGTCCGGCAGCCGCAGGTCGTAGAGGACCACTGCGGCCAGCAACAGGTTGACCTGGCCGTAGCCGAGGGTACTTTGCACAGGCTCCAGCCACACTGCGACCGCCGCAGCGGCAAAGGCGAGCTGCCAGGCTGCGGGCGCGTCCAGCCACGACGCGACCGGCGGTAGCCGGAGGGCCAGGTAGAAGATGAGTGGCAAGGCGATGAAGCTACCTGCGGCAACCGCGGCAGCCGCGACCGGGAAGGGCACCGGTGCCAGCGTCGCGAACAGAACCGCGGCAAACGGCGGGTAGGTGAACAGCAGGCCGGCGACGTGCACCGAGTACAGGGGCCCGCCGTCGATGACAGCATGACCGCCCATCCGGTAGACCTCTAGGTCCACGAACTGCGTTCCGTTGGCTATGACCAGCAAGAAAGCGGCAACCGAGACGGCGTAGACCGCCGCGAACATGGCGATCGGGCGACTGGCAGGCCGGCTGGCGAGGATCCGCAGGCCTGTCACGTTTCGCTCGCTCTCTGCTTGACTATCGTCGCCACGGCGGGCACCCGAGGCCACAGCGGCCGCCGAAGGCCACAGCGGCCGCCGAAAACATGGTCCGGGGCATCTCTTACCGTATTCGGAAACCCGCTTAGGCGCGGTCGCATGATCGCCAAGACCAGCCTGGCCTGGAGGACCGGCTGGAAATGCGGTTGGCTGCCTGATCCCGCGCACGACATCCTTATCGAGGTTCCCGCTCTGCCTGGAGACTCCGTAGTGACAACCTCGCTCGCTCAGCTGCGAGCCCGCCTGCCTGAGCTGATGCTGCGCGACCAGCGCCGCCTCGGCAGGCGAGCGGACCGCACGGCATCCTTGCGCGATCCAGAAGCACGGGCGCGGGCCCTGGCTGAGCTCGAGGCCGAGGTAGCCGCTGCGGCCGGGCGGGTGGCGGCGCGCCGCAGTGCGGTACCGGTGATCAGCTATCCGCCGGAGCTGCCAGTCAGCCAGCATTCCAGCGAGCTCGCGGCCGCGATCGCCGAACACCAGGTCGTGATCATCGCGGGCGAGACCGGCTCCGGGAAGACGACACAGCTGCCGAAGATCTGCCTGGAGCTGGGCCGGGGCATTACCGGTCAGATCGGCCACACCCAGCCGCGGCGGATCGCCGCCCGCACCGTGGCCGACCGGATTGCCGCCGAGCTGCACACCGAACCGGGCGCCACAGTCGGGTACAAGGTCAGGTTCGCCGATACCTCAAGCGACGACACGCTGGTCAAGGTCATGACCGACGGCATCCTGCTGACCGAGATGCAGCGGGACCGGCAGTTGCTGCGCTACGACACGCTGATCATCGACGAGGCGCACGAGCGCAGCCTGAATATCGACTTCATCCTCGGCTACTTGAAGCAGCTGCTGCCGAGCCGGCCTGACCTCAAGGTGATCATCACCTCCGCCACCATCGACCCCGAGCGGTTCAGCCAGCATTTCAGCGGCCCTGGCGGCGAGCCGGCGCCGATCCTCGAGGTATCCGGCCGGACTTACCCGGTCGAGGTGCGCTACCGGCCATTGGCCGACCCCGATGAGCCAGGTACCGAGCCGCGGGATCAGGTGCAGGCAATCAGTGACGCGGTGGCCGAGCTCCGCCGCGAAGGGCCCGGCGACATCCTGGTTTTCCTCAGCGGCGAACGGGAGATACGGGACACTGCCGATGCCCTGGCGGACGAGCAGGACCTGGAGATACTTCCGCTGTACGCCCGGCTCTCGGCCGCCGAGCAATATCGAGTTTTTGCCGGAGGCGAAGCGGGCAAGCAGGGACGGCCGCATCGCGGCCGCCGGGTGGTGCTGGCGACCAACGTGGCGGAGACTTCGCTGACGGTGCCCGGCATCAAGTTCGTCGTCGATCCGGGCACGGCCAGGATCTCGCGGTACAGCCAGCGGACCAAGGTGCAGCGGCTGCCGATCGAGGCGATCTCGCAAGCGTCGGCCAATCAGCGCAAAGGCCGCTGCGGCCGCACTTCCGACGGGATCTGCATCCGGCTCTATGCCGAGGACGACTTCGACTCGCGGCCGGCCTTTACCGATCCGGAGATCCTGCGGACAAACCTGGCCTCGGTCATCCTGCGGATGGCGGCTCTCGACCTGGGGGCGGTCGCCGACTTCCCGTTCGTTGACCCGCCGGACGCCCGGAACGTGGCCGACGGACTGCGCCTGCTGGAGGAGCTTGGCGCCGTCGCGGCGGCCGGCCGGGGCGCCAGCGGCCGGATCAGGCTGACCGCGACCGGGCGCAACCTGGCCGACCTGCCGGTAGACCCGCGGCTCGGCCGGATGATCCTGGAATCTGGACGCAACGGATGCGTTCGTGAAGTGCTGATCATTGCATCGGCGCTGTCTATCCAGGACCCGCGGGAGCGGCCCGCCGACGCCCGCGACGCGGCGGACGCCATGCACAGGCGCTTCGCCGAGCCCGGCTCGGACTTCCTGGCGCTGCTGACCTTGTGGGACTACCTGCGCGACCAGCAGCGGCAGCTGTCGGCGTCCGCGTTCCGGCGAATGTGCCGCCGCGAATACCTGCACTTCCTGCGGGTGCGGGAATGGCAGGACCTGTACGCCCAGCTCCAGCAGGCGGCTCGGGACCTCGGCATCATCACCGGCCGCGGCCGACGCGGACGCGCGGCTGAGGACTCCGCAGCCGCGGCCGGCGCCCCTCGCGCCAGCTCAGTGCCGGTCGCCTCGACGGACGGCCGGTACCTGCCTGACCTGGCCGACAGGGTTCATCAGTCGCTGCTGGCCGGGCTCCTGTCGCATATCGGCATGCTGGATAGCGACCGCAAGCCGGCGGACCGCACGGCGAGCGATCGCGATGCCAGTGGCCGGAACAGGCGCCGCGGCCCGGCCGAGTTCGCGGGAGCGCGCGGCGCCAGGTTCGCGATCTTCCCGGACTCTTCGCTGGCCCGCAAGCCGCCGCAGTGGGTGATGGCGGCAGAGCTGGTCGAGACCTCGCGGTTGTGGGCACGAATGGCGGCCCGGATCGAGCCGGACTGGGCGGAGCCGCTGGCCGGGGACCTGGTCCGGCGCGCCTACAGCGAGCCGCACTGGGACGCCAAGCGCGCGGCGGTCATGGCGGCGGAGAAGGTGAGCCTGTATGGCCTGCCCATCGTGGCCGGGCGCCCGGTCAACTATGGCAACATCGATCCGGCCGCGGCCAGGGACTTGTTCATCCAGCATGCTCTGGTCGAAGGGGACTGGCAGACCCATCACAAGTTCTTGGCCGGTAACCAGCAGGCGCGCCAGGACGCGGAGGAGCTCGAACGGAAGGCCAGGCGGCGCGGCCTGGTGGCGGATGACGCGGCCATTTTCGACTTCTACGACCGCCGGATACCGAAGACGGTCACCTCGGGTCGCCATTTCGACACATGGTGGAAGACGGCCAGGGCCACCGATCCCGGGCTGCTCGACCTCGGCCAGGCCGACTTGGCCGGACCTGCGGCCGCTGAGGTCAGCGCCGCGGACTACCCCGGCATCCTGGACGGCATTCCGCTGTCTTACGAATTCGCGCCCGGTGAGGAAGACGACGGCGTAACGGCCGACATTCCGTTGCCGGACCTCGTTACCTTCCAGGATGCCGACTTTAACTGGCAGGTGCCCGGCCTGCGGCTGGAGCTCATCACCGAACTTATCCGCGGCTTGCCCAAGGACCTGCGGCGCGCGTTTGTCCCGGTACCGGACACGGCCAGGGCCGTGCTGGCAACGCTGGGCGAGCCGCATGGCGACCTGCTGGACACGCTCGGCGCGGCGCTCGGCCGGCTCGGCGGGGCACGGATTCCCAGGTCGGCGTGGAACGTCGCGGGCCTGCCCGGGTACCTGCGCGTTGGCTACCGGGTGCTTGACGGTGATCAGGTGCTCGCGACCGGCAAGGACCTGGACGAACTCCGCCGGGAGCTGCGGCCGCGGCTTAACGCTGTGCTCAGCGAGGCCGCGGCCGGCCTGACCAGGACCGGGCTGCGCGGCTGGGACTTCGGCACGCTGCCGCGGGTGTTCACTAGCGGTCAGGTTCGCGGCTACCCGGCCCTGGTCGACGTCGGCAACTCCGTCGACATCCGGCTGTTCGACACCGAGGCCGAGGCGAGCGAGGCGATGCGGCTCGGCACGCGCCGGCTGGTGGTGCTGGCGGTGCCGTCCGGCGTGCGGTCGATCGCGGGGCGGCTGCCGGTGAACGCGAAGATGGCGATGAGCCGGCACCCGTACCCCAGCCTGGCTGCCCTGCTGGACGATTGCGTGGCCTGCGCGGCCGACCGGGTGATCGCTGACGCGGGCGGGCCGGCCTGGGATGCCGAGGGCTTCGCGCGGCTGGTGGATGCTGCGCGTGACGGCCTCGCGCCAGGCACAGCGCGAGTGCTCGACGTGGTGGCGCAGATACTCGCCGAGGCACATGAGGTCGAGATCAGGCTCGCCAATGCCGCGCACCCGGTACCCGCGCTGGTCCCGGCGCTGGCAGATGTGCGCGCCCAGTTCGGCGGCCTGGTGTATCCCGGCTTTGTGGCGAAGACCGGCGCGCGGCGGCTGCCTGACCTGGTCCGTTACCTGCGCGCGATCGTGCGGCGGCTGGACAAGGTGGCCGGGGAGCAGAGCCGGGACGCCGAGCGGATGGCCGTGGTGCACGGGGTCACCGCCGAACTCGAGTCGGCAATGGCGGAATTGCCGCCCGCTGCCCGCTCGGGCACTGACGTGCAGGCAATCCGCTGGCTGATCGAGGAGCTGCGGGTCAGCCTGTTTGCCCAGGTGCTCGGCACTCCGGTGCCGGTATCGGAGAAGCGCATCCGGGCCGCGATCGACCACTTGCCGGGCCGCTGAGCTAGCGTTCAGCTGCTTCGCGCCAGCCGGCTCACGTCAGCCAGCGGCGCGCAGAGTGCGCGCGCCGCGACGGAACGCCTCCCTGACCATGGCCGCGACATAGTCCGGCGACCCCGTTACCTCCTGCCAGTCGAAATGCACAACCTCATATCCGTCGGATCGCAGTAATGAATCGCGCTTGAGCTGTGCCTTTGCTCGGGCCGGGTCCTTGTATTTGAGGTCGCCGTCGACCTCAGCGACCGTCCGGTGCTGCTTCCAGTAGAAATCGACGCGTCCAACAGGTTCGGCGACGCCACCCAGCCGCACTTGAAGTTCAGGTGGCGGCAGCCCGCAGTCCCTGAACACGACCCTGGCGATCGACTCCAGCGGAGACTCTGAGCGCTTGTCGGCGAACTCGACGACGTGCCTGGCACGCCGGATACCGCGCCACTGCCTGCAGGCTGCGAGGACCGCGCGCAGTTCGTCCTTGGTGGTCAGATTGCGGTGCAGAGCCGAATCGGCCGCGACAACGCCAGCCCAGAGATTCATTTCCCGGGCGAGGTCCACGACGGTCCTGGCCGCCGTAGTTAGAGGGGAAGCCGGCCGATGCCGTGACGTGTTCGCCCGGAAGTCTGCGAGATGCAGGTGGATTCCCTTCCGGCTATGGCTGCCGCGCGCGGGTGGTCTGGTGAGCGTTACCTGCGGGCCGGGCCTGCCAAGCAGGTCGATGTGGTACAGCTGAGCCGCCGATCGATGACTGACCACGGCGCCTGGCCCCGATACAGCCAAGGAGGCGAGGGCCCGCAGCAAGTGCTCGCCGTCATCTAGCGCCAGGTACTTGCTGGCGAAGTCGCTGCGGGCGTAGACACCCCTGCCGAACGGAATCAAAAGGCCGCGTTTGGCCATCGCCCTGATCTGTTGCGCGGACTTGCCGCTGGCCAGCAGGTCGGCTGTCGTCGTGATTCCGACTAAACGGGCGACGGTAGTCGCGCTTCTAACGGGGCTCGAACAGCTCGATCGGGTTGCCGGACGGGTCCTCGATGAGCACCTGGCGACCGCCAGGACCGGAAATCACCTGGTTCCGGAAAATAGTGGGGCTGGCCTGCAGGCGTCGCACCAGATCGTCGAGATCGTGGACTTCGACGACCACGCGGTTCCAGCCGCCCGCCACTGGCTGGCGGCCATCTGGCATCGGGCGCGCGGCCGACGCGTTCGGCCCTGCTAGCCACAACTGGAGGCCGTCGTGTTCGAGGATCGCCATGGCCGGCCCGTATCGGTCTTTCTCCTGGAACCCGAGCTGGCTGACGTAGAAGGCGACGGCTACGCCGACGTCGTCGACCAGGTACCGCACTGCTGGCATCACGCCCTCCCGTCTGCCTCACCCATCGTAGAGACGTCGCGCAATCCGCCGCTCCGTGGACGCGGTGGCATGGCACCACCCGGCCCGTTAGACTGCCGAATCCCATGAAGTACGTATTGTTCTACGACTCTGCCCCCGACGCCTCGCAGACGGCGCCGCTGCATTTTGCCGAGCACCGGGCCCGATGGAAGGGTTACGTCGATCGCGGCAGCCTGCTGCTGATCGGCCCGTTCACCGACGGGGTCGGGGCCATGGCGGTCTTCACGACCAGGGCTGACGCGGAGGAATTCGCCGCGGGCGATCCGTTCGTCCTGCGCGGGGTAGTCACCGGCTGGTCAATCAGGGAATGGAACGAGGTCCTCTACCAGCCCTGACGTCCGGCGGGCTCGCGGTGGTCTGAGGCCGGGCCACGCGCTGGTCGCCAGCGACACGCGCGGGTCGCCAGCTAATCGTCGCGGTGGCCGCCGGTCGTGCGATGCCGCAGCCAGACAAAAACGATGAGCCCGATCAGCAGCCAGGCGCCGACCGAGTGCGTCAGCGTATGCACGAAGATAGCGGCCGCGACGATGAGCGCCGCCACCAGCGGGATCCAGCCCAGCACGCGCAGCCGCTGCTGGCGCTCGGCATGCCGGTACGCGCGCCGCTCGTGCTTCAGCCGCGCCCGTTCCCGCTCGAGCTGCAGCTTGACCATCTTGCGCTGATGCCGACGGCCGCCGCGGCCGGCCCCGCCCCCGGGTGGCGCCGGGAATGGTTCTGTCTCGGGCAGATCGGCAAGCAGTTCTGTCAGCTCGGCCATCGTCTTGGCCCGCATGGCCCGGTCCAGGCGGTCACTGAACTCCGTATCATCTAGCCTGCCGTCGCCGAAATGCTTGGCAAGTCGGTCGGCGACCTCGGTGCGCTCGGCGTCGCCGATTCGCACGTTCGCATCCTGCCAGCCGCCCTGCCGCGGCGCCGATACGCCGGGCCGCAGCGGGCTTACCGGAACGGACATCTGAAGGTGACCTCCCCGGTCAGGTTCGCAGGCTATGGACGGCGTCGCTGGCGATGGACTGGCTCGCACCCTCATCCGGGATCAGCAGCCAGCACGCCAGATAGAGCGGCAGGCCGATGCCTCCCACGAAGATGAGGGTAACGAGAGCGATCCGGACCAGCAGCACATCGACACGCAGGTAGCGCGCTATCCCGGATGCCACCCCTGCGAGCATCCGGTCTTGGTTCGGGCGATACAGCATGGGGCGACGGGCCTGGAGGTCAGCGTCCGGGGGCTGTGCGGTGCCGCTAGCCTCTGTGGGTGATTCGGTGATGTTCATGGCTTCAGCCTTCCCGCTGGCAGGGTGGCGGGCTATCGGGAACTACCCTGATCCGCCCCTGACCGCGGGCGGAGAGGACCGGGGTCTGCCCGGATAGCGGCCGGCCCTGCTCGGGCGGGATGATGGGCACATGCAGGATCCCCCGAGCTCCGCCTCGTACTGGAGCCCAGCCGCGAACCGGAGTGACGGCTCCCGGCCGGGCCACCACGGGCACTGGCAGAGCTGGGTGGAGGCCCGCACCCGGCGCTGGACGCGCCGCCCCGGCAAGGAAGGCCCGTTCCGGCGGGAACGGGAGAACCAGCTCGCCGGCGGGATAGCGGCCGGAATCGCGGCCAAGACAGGGTTCGACGTCAGTGCGGTCCGGCTGGTACTGATTGTGGCGACGCTCGTTACCTACGGCCTGTGCGCGGTCGGTTACGTGCTCTGCTGGCTGGTCGTTCCCGCGGCCGGGGCCGAGTCCAGCATCGGGAGCCGGGCGCTGGCCGACAAGCGCGGCATCGCGCAGGCGCTCGGGCTAGCCTCCCTGATCGGGGTCGGGCTGATCGTTGCCTCGGCGCTGAGTGCCGGCTGGATAACGTCGCTGGCCTTTCCGATCATCGTGTGCGGCGCAGGCTTCGTGCTGATCTGGCGCAACGCGCCCGAGGATGAGCAGGTGGCACTCCGGCGCCTGGTTGGCCCGGTGGCAGGCATCGGCAACGACGTTCGAGGGCTGCGTCCAGTGTGGCGGCTGTTGATCGCCACGGTGCTCCTGGGCGTGGGGCTCTACGCGCTACTCAATGGGCATGCCCGATTCGCCGCGCTGAAGCCCCTGGCCGGGATCGTGCTGGTCATCGCCAGCATCGCGGTGGCCCTGGGGCCCTGGTGGCTGAGGATCGCCAAGGACTCGGTCGATGAGCGGCAGGCCCGGATCCGGGCCGAGGAACGGGCGGAAATGGCCACTCGGGTGCACGATTCGGTGCTGCAGACCCTCGCGCTTATCCAGCGCCGGTCGGCGGACCCGCAGCAGGTTGTGCAGCTTGCCCGGGCGCAGGAACGTGAGCTGCGCGCCTGGTTGTTCGACGGCCGCGCCCCGGGCTCCTTGGACGGTCAGGCGGCGACTGTCGCCGACGCGGTGCGGCTGATACAGCAGGACGTGGAGGCCCAGCACGGGATGGCGGTCGACGCCGTGACAGTGGGGGACTGCCAGCTCGACGACGATCTGAGTGCCCTGCTGGCCGCAGCCAGGGAGGCAACGGTGAACGCCGCCAAGTGGTCAGGGGCCGAGGTGGTGTCGCTATTCGCCGAGGTAGAACCGGAGGCTGTCTCACTGTTCGTGCGGGACCGTGGCCGCGGATTCGATCCGGACGCCATTCCCGCCGACAGGAAGGGGCTGGCAGAGTCGGTTCGCGCGCGGGTCGCCAGGCGAGGCGGCGTCGTGAAGGTGCGCAGCGCGCCGGGCGAGGGGACCGAGGTAACCCTGACGATGGCCAGGGTCGCGGCTGACCGGCTGCCGAGGCGACTATGAGCGCCAGGGCAGCGGCCGGCCCGCCGCCGTGGCGGGCATGAGCGGGCCGGGCCGGCCAGCCGGCCCCGGCACCGCGCCGCGGGTGTTCCTTGTCGACGATCACAGCATGTTCCGGTCAGGCGTCAGGTCGGAGCTGTCGGGCGAGGTCGACATCGTCGGCGAAGCCGCTGACGTCGGCCCGGCGATCGCCGAGATAACTGAGAGCAAACCCGACGTCGTGCTGCTGGACGTGCACCTGCCCGGAGGCAACGGGCAGGAGGTGGTCACCGCTGTGAAGGCCGCGAACCCCGAGGTCAAGTTCCTGGCCCTGTCAGCATCGGACGCGCCGGAGGACGTGATCGCGGTGATCAGGGCTGGTGCGCGCGGTTACGTCACCAAGACCATCTCGGGCGCTGAGCTGATCGACGCCATCCGGCGGGTCGCCGCGGGCGATGCGGTCTTCTCGCCGCGGCTGGCCGGGTTCGTGCTTGACGCGTTCGCAGCCACGCCGGCTCTGGAGATGGACCGGCTCTCCTTCGACCCGGAACTGGACCAGCTGACCAGCCGGGAACGGGAGGTGCTCAGGCTGATTGCCCGCGGCTATACCTACCGCGAGATCGCCAAGGAGCTGTTCATCTCCGTGAAGACGGTCGAGAGCCACGTGTCGTCGGTGTTGCGCAAGCTCCAGCTGTCCAGCCGGCACCAGCTGTCGCGCTGGGCGGCCGAGCGCCGCCTGACCTAGGCGCCCGTCCTTCGGTGAGTGCCGTTCTTAACTGCCGTCCTAGCGGTGAGCCTCCCGGCGCAGCAGGCCAGGCAGGTCGTCGGGACAGGCGCCCGGCCGGCACATATCGTCGGTCAGGCCACGGGACGCGAACCACCTGCCCACGTTGCCGGCGTCCCGGTCGAGGAAGTCTGCGCCGCGCGGGTTGGCGATCACGTCGACGACCTGAGGAGTGTCGATCATGATCAGCCGGCCGTGGCGGACCAGCAGGTTGTAGGCGGACAGGTCGCCGTGTGCCAGGCCGAGACGCGCCAGCATCGTGGTGATCTGCACGCACTGATGCCATAGGTCGGTCAGCTCGGCGCCGCGCAAGCCGGTCTCGGCCAACCGCGGCGCGGCCGTGCCGTCCGGTTCGCCGATGAACTCGAGCAGCAGCTCGGTGCCGAGAATCTGCACGGGATACGGCACCGGCAGCCCCGCCTGGTAGAAGCGGCAGAGCGCCGAGAATTCCGCGTTCGCCCACTGCGCGGCGATCATCTCGCGGCCTACGGCGGTCCGGCTGGCCATCGCGCGGCTGGCCCGGGATTCGCGGACCCGGCGGCCCTCGAGGTATTCGCTGTCGCGATGGAAGAGCCGGTGTTCCGCCGACCGGTAGCGCTTAGCGGCCAGCAGGCAGGATCTGCCGGTATCCGGGACACCACGGCGCAGTAGGAATACGTCGGCCTCCTTGCCGGTCTTCAGAATGCCCAGTTCGGTGTCGGTAGCCGCGAGTTCGGCAACGAGCCAGCCAGGATGCGGTCGCGGGCCTCGCTCGCTTGCTGTGGACTGGTCCCAGGTCGACCAGCGGTCGCCTGCCGCGAGCCCGTAGGACTCTTCGAGCGCGGGCAGCGAAAGCCGGTGACGGTTGCGCTTTACGAAGGTGGGTTCGTCGTCGTCGAATCGCCGCTTAGCGCGGCGGGGAGATGCGGAAGACGGCACGGGCGAAGCTCCTCGGGCACGAGGTCGGGAAGGGCAGCATCAGGTTCGAATCGATGGTCACCATGTGCGTCCTCCCTTCCGCGCCAGGAGTTAGTGCCGCGGCGAGCAAGTGCCGGCGCGACCTTATGCCTGTGGCGAGCTAGAGCGCGCGCCGGGCCAATGGGTCCGGCGTCGAATGCCGGGCGTGGCTGGAGCCGGCACGTCCGGCCGAGGCTGTCACGTCAAGGCCAGGGGTGCAACCGATTTTCGGGCAGCTGGAGGCGACCGCTGCCTAGGCCGGGGCCGTGCTGATCGCGAGCCGCGCCTGTTCCTCCGTCATGACCCGGGCGATGCCCATGGCGGTCCAGCCCGAACTCTCCTCAAGCTCATCTCGCAGCATGGCCGCAAGGTACTCGATCGCCAGCGGCCCGACCGCGACCAGATCCGACTTCTCGTTCCGCATCACCAGGACGTAGTTCACGTGTACTCCTCGGTCAGCTCCGTCTTGCGGCATAACCCGCATACGCCAGATTCAACCGCGCCGGCAGGCCCATCGTCAGGCAATGGCGGATCAGGCTACGCGCGCTCTCGCTGAACGGTAGAGCCGGAAACTGAAGAAGGCGGCTGCGCAGATCGCCGCAATGGCGATGCTGAGTGGCTGGCCGGCACCCTGGCCGCGCTGCGCAGTCTCGAGGTTGAGCCAGAGGACCAGGCCTCCGGTCGCGACCAGGAACGCCAGGATCGCGCCCACGGCCTCGGCGCTGCCGACCGGCAGCGCGGTGAGGGTGGCACGGTCCTGCCACTTGTACCGCAACACCCAGAAGGTCAGCAGCGCCAGCCCGCCGAGAAATCCGGCGGCGAGGCCTTGTAGGAGGACGTCCCCGACATGGTCAGCAGTCATGGCCGCGACGCAGGTGCGGGCTGACGGGTCGCCGGCTAGCCAGCGCGCGCAATCCGCCTGGGTGTAGCTGCCGGGCGGGAACGGGGCGATCACGAAGGTGCCGCCGCGGATGGCTGCCATGGCCCAGCTGATGGCCGAAGAGATGGCGTATGCGACCAGCGCCACGCCGCCGACCAGTGCGCCGGCCAGCGCGGACCGGCGTAGCAGCGCGGCCGCGGGCCGGGAAAACTGCGCGGTCCGGCCGGTGATCGCGTGCACGGGGCCGACCCTGGCGACAGCCGCCGACTCGGCTTCCTGCTGCGTGAAAGGCCGGCCGCGATGCCTTCGGCCACGACGTCGTGCAGGTGCGCCTCCACTTCGGCCAGCGTGTGCCTGACCTCACGCGGGGAGCCGGGCAGCGTCAGCAACAGCCCGTCGAGGTAGTCCTCCACCTGCCCACTCATGCCGAGCCTCCCAGCACCAGGGAGACTGACCCGCTGAACGCGCGCCATTGGCTGGCTTCCTCGGCCAGGGACCGCTCGCCGGCAGTGGTGAGCCGGTAGATCCGGCGCCTGCGCCCCGCCACGACCTCCCAGCTGCTCGCTAGCAGGCCCGATTGCTCGAGGCGGTGCAGCGCGGGATACACCGTGCCCTCGGGCAAATCGAAGGCGCCATCACTGCGATCGCGCAGCTTGGTGATGATCGAGTACCCGTGGCCAGGGCCGGACGACAGCACCGACAGCAGCAGCAGGTCGAGGTTCCCTTTAAGCTTTTCGGATTGCATACCTAGAGATGCTAGGTATTGAGGCGAGGAGATGTCAAACCGGGCCGGCTCCCGGTGCGGCCGGAACCTTGTTGCGCGGCCGCCAGGCATGCAGAAAGATCGGTGCCATGCACCTCGACGACTTGCATGACCGCGCTCTGCGGCGGCTGCAGCCCGAGGTGGCTGAGCATTTCGATCAGGGTGCCGGGGCTGGCCTAACCGTCGGCGAGGCCGCTGCGGCCTGGGACCGGCTCCGGTTGCGGCCCCGCGTGCTCCGGGATGTGTCGAGCATCTCGACCGCGGCCACCGTACTGGGACATGAGCTGGCCACACCGGTCATGGTGGCACCGACGGCGATGCAGCGTGCCGCGCATGCGGACGGCGAAGTCGCCACCGCGCGGGCCACTGCCGCCGCTGGTTCGCTGATGGAAGTGTCCACGAACTCCGGCTCAAAGTTTGCCGACATCGGCGCCACCGGCGCGCCATGGTGGCTCCAGGTCTATGTGCTGCGCGACCGCGGGCTCACCAGGGCCATCCTGGACCGGGCCGTCGATGCCGGTGCCTCCGCGCTGGTGCTGACGGTGGATACGCCGGTCGTGGGCCGCAAGCGCACCGCCGGCAAGACCATCTGGGAGGTCGTGCCTGAGGAGTCCCTGCTCGTCAATGTCCAGGACGCCCCGGTGCCTGCGGACGGGCTGGACAAGGCCGATGACCTCACCCCGGACGTCATCAGCTGGCTGCGCGACGCGACCGGGCTGCCGGTCGTGGTCAAGGGCGTGCTGCGGGCCGACGACGCCCGGGCTGCCGTCTCAGCCGGCGCGTCGGCCGTGCAAGTGTCCAACCACGGCGGCCGCCAGCTGGACCTGGCGGTCAGTACTGCTGAAGCCCTGCCGGAGATCGCAGCCGCGCTAGCTGGCAGCGGCGCCGAGGTCTATGTCGATGGCGGTATCCGGCGGGCGGAACACGTGCTTGCGGCCCTGGCGCTGGGCGCAAACGGCGTGTTCATCGGCCGCCCGGTGCTGTGGGCACTCGCGGCAGGCGGCGCGTCTGCCCAGGGGGGCTGCGATGGCGTGCTCGCGCTGCTCAGGGAGTTCACCGACCAGGTCGGCCACGTCATGATGCTGGCCGGCGCTCGATCGATCAGCGAGCTCACACCGGACCTGGTCCGGTTGGCGGACGCCGCCCGCGCCGCCCGCTGACTAGCCGGACTCGGGCTAGGACCAGGTGAGCGCGCCCTTCTTGGTGTACCAGTCCATGACCCGGGCGACGAAGCGGCCGTCCCGGACGGCGGGATCGTCCTCGGCTAGCCTGCGCGCCCGTTCCACCGAGCCAGCCTGGTAGATGCAGATGCCAGCGATCTCGTCGTCGCCGTCGATGGGCCCGGCGACTCGCAGATAACCGGCCGTCCGCATCTTGTCGAAATGGCCGAGGTGCTTCCTGTTCAGGGCAGTGCTGGCGGTGTCGTCCAGGACCGGGGCGTCGGGCGCGCGGACAAGCAGTACAAGCTGATAGGAGTCGAACTCGGCCGGCGGCCGGGGCTCCCGGATTGGCTCAAGCGACTTCAGCTGATCAAGGTGCAGGTTGAGGTGGAAGGTCGCGTTCCCCTCGATGAAGGCGCCGATGGGGATGGGACCATCCTGCACAGTCTCGCCGTTGTCCCTGATCACCACGTGCACCATGGTGCCCGCCCGGTCGCCGAGGGCAGCGGCGGCCGCTGCCTGCCTGCTGGCACTCCGCTCGACCTCGTGAGCCAGCCCGGCCAGGCCGCCGACGCTGTCGGCGTAGCTGGCAAGCTCGTCGTGGTCGACTGCAGTCGCGTTGTCGTAACTGACCTCACGGTCGGCCGCCACCAGCTCGGCGGTTTCCGCGATGAGGTCGTTGTTCATGGCCACGTGCGCAGCGATCAGCTCGGCCCGCCAGCCGTCGTCGGCGGGCTGGCCGAATCCGCCCGCCAGCAGGGAGGCAATAAACGGCGCATACGCCGCGTCCAGGCTGCCCGGTGTCATGTCGGCTCCTCTTCGTCGCATTGACCTGTCGCTGCCAGGATCGCAGCAGCCGAGGGGCCAATGGCAGCATGCAAATATTCAGCCCAGCGGCAGCTGCAGGCTCACGTCATTTGGGCAGATTCCTCCGCCGACGTGACGGGCAAGCTGGACCGCGCTGGCCGAATTGGCCGTTTGCAGTGCAGGAACGCGTACCGCGCCGACGTATGATCGCTGCGTTACCTCCTAAGGCGGGAGCGGACATTGGTGCCAGCTATTCAGCGCCAAGGGCTGCCCAATCTGCGGCTGGACGAACTGCTCGACGAGCTGCAGGTCAGGTTGCAGGCGGTGCTCGCTACCCGAGACCGGGTCAACGCGCTGTTCGAGGCAGTCGTGGCGGTCGGCACCAACCTGGACATCGAAGTCGTGCTGCGCGGGATCGTCGAGGCAGCGGTAACCCTGGTCGATGCCAGCTACGGTGCCATGGGAGTGATCGTCGAGGGCGGGCGGCTGGCCGAGTTCATCCCGGTCGGGCTGACTGAACAGGAGATCGTGCGGATCCATCACTGGCCGGAAGGGCGCGGGCTGCTCGGCGCGCTGATCACTCTCCCGAAGCCGCTGCGGATCGCTGACCTGGGCAGCCATCAGCTGTCAGCGGGCTTTCCGGATGGCCATCCGCCGATGACCTCGTTTCTTGGCGTGCCCATCAGGATCCGCGACGAGGTGTACGGGAACCTGTACCTGACGCAGAAGCGCGACGGCGGTGAGTTTGACGAGGAAGACGAGTCCGTCCTGGTGGCGCTTGCTGCCGCGGCCGGCGTCGCGATCGAGAATGCCCGGCTCTATGACGAGGCGCGCAGGCAGCAGCGCTGGCTGACAGCGACCAGCGAGGTCACCAGCATGCTCCTCAGCGGTGCCGACGTCGGCGACGCCCTGGCACTGATCACCAATAGTGCCCTCGAAATGTCCGGGGCGGATCTGGTTGTGCTCGCGCTGCCGACCGAGGACCGCCAGGTCCAGATCGAGCACGCGGCCGGACTCGGTGCGGAGGAGGCGCTTGGCCTTGTGTTCCCGGCCCGCGGCTCGGCATCCGGACTGGTGCTGGCCAGCGGCGAACGGCTCAGTATCGATGATTTCAGCCACGACGACCGGGTCGCCGCTGTGATGCGGGAGCACATGAACCTCGGGCCCGCCATTCTGGTGCCGCTGGGCGTGGCCGGCAACGTTCGCGGCGTACTAACTGCGGGCCGCGGGCCAGGCTCCATGCCGCTGGCACCCGCCGCGGCAGACATGCTGGTCACCTTCGCCAGTCAGGCGGGCATCGCGCTTGAGTTGGCCGCGCACCGGCGGCAGGCCGAGCGGGTGGCGGTGTTCGAGGACCGGGATCGGATTGCCCGGGACCTGCATGACCTGGTCATCCAGCGGCTCTATGCCACCGGCATGTCATTGCAGGGGGCAGTGTCCATGATTTCCTCCCCGGAAGTGGCCGACCGGGTCACCGTGGCGGTGGATGCGCTGGACGAGACGATCCGCGAGATCCGGGCATCGATCTTCGCACTGCAAACCCGGCACGAGGCCAAGCCGGCCCGGCTGCGCCCCCGGATCCTGCAAGTGGCCGATGAGATGACCGGGTTGCTGGGCTTCGAGCCAGCGGTGCAGCTGGACGGCAGGCTCGATGAGGTGCCGGATGATCTCGGCGATCAGATGCTGCACGCGCTGCGCGAGGCGCTGTCCAACGTGGCCAGGCACTCCGGTGCCAGCAAGGTCGCGGTACAAGTACGTGCCGCAGCCGAGCTGTCCTTGACGGTTCGCGACAACGGCTCAGGCATCAAGGACGTTACGCATCGCAGCGGACTGAAAAATCTCGAGGAGCGCGCGACCATGCTGGGCGGGTCGCTGCGGGTCGGGCCGGCTAAGGGCGGCGGCACCGAGCTGGACTGGCGAGTTCCGCTGGCGTGACCCGGAACGTGACGGCTGAGCGGTAAGACATCGCCGGCTGAGCCACCAGACGACGGTGCGGCCGCAGGACGATCCCGGCGGTACGCGGCCTCGCCGCGTGCCGCCGGGATCGCCTGCCGCCGCGCGTAGCCGCGCGTGGTCGCGTTTGCGTGCTATGGCTGCAGCACAAGGCGTGCCTTTGCCTTGCCGTGCAGCACTTCCTCGATGGCCTCGTTCACTTCGCCCAGCTCGCGCGTCTCGTAGATCACCTTGGTCCGGCCCAGGGCGTGCAGCGCGAACACGTCGGCAAGGTCGGCGCGAGTACCCACGATCGAGCCAATAACGGAGGTGCCGTTCAGCACCGTGTCGAAGACCGGGATGCTGAGCGTTCCGGCCGCCGGCAACGCCACCAGCACGAGCCTGCCACCACGGCGCAGCCCCGCGTATGCGGTGGCGAACGACTTGTCGCTGACCGCCAGCCCGATTGCGACATCCGCTCCGCCGTGCGATTGCAGCACGGCAGCAGGGTCCTCGGTCCGCGCGTCGATCACGATGTCGGCGCCGAGTTCCTTGGCCAGCTGCAGCTTCTCGTCGGTCACGTCGATGGCGGCGACCGTGCCGCCAGCTATCTTGGCGTACTGCAGCGCCAGGTGCCCGAGGCCACCGATGCCGGAGATCGCCACAAGGTCGGCGGGCCTGACGTTGCCAACCTTGACAGCCTTGTAGGTGGTGACGCCCGCGCAGGTCAGCGGTGCCGCCTCGAACGGATCCAGGCCGGCCGGGACGTCGGCCGCGAAGGCCGACTCGGCCAGGAAGTACTCCGCGTAAGAGCCGTCGACCGAGTAACCGGAGTTCTGCTGCCGAAGGCACAGGGTTTCCCAGCCGCGCAGGCAATGCTGGCAGGTTCCGCAGGCATAGCCGAGCCAGGGGACCGCGACCGTTTGGCCGATGCGCGTGCTTGCCACGCCCTCACCGACCGTGTGCACGATGCCGACTCCTTCGTGGCCGGGTACGAAGGGCGGATTGGGCTTGACCGGCCAGTCGCCGTTGGCGGCGTGGATGTCTGTGTGGCACAGGCCGGACGCAAGCATGCGCACGGTGACCTGGCCCGGACCCGGCTCGGGTATCGGCCGGTCCTCGATGACGAGCGGTTCGCCGAATCGCTGCACAACTGCTGCTCTCATGGCGCGTTCTCCTTCTGGATTAGGTGTGGTTACTGTCAGCCTCCAGCGGAATGGGCTGAGTCAGCAGGGCCAGTGGCCACGTCCTGCAGGGTCCTTGGTCCCGCATGCTGGGCCGCACAGCACAGGCACACCGCCCCGCGGGCACACTGGAGGCCGGGACCGAAAGGAATGCGGCTGCTGTTGCGCGACGCGGCCTGCGCCGCGCAACATACGGAGGGCGCCGGCGCTACTGGACTAGCGGGCGGGGTGATGCCCGGGCGCATCGAAGACGCGGGTCGCGTACGCAGCGGCCTGCGTACGGCGCTCCATGCCGAGCTTCGCGAACAGCGCGGACACGTAGTTCTTCACGGTCTTCTCCGCCAGGTACATCCGCTCGCCGATCTGCCTGTTGGTCAGGCCCTCGCCGATCAGCTCGAGGATCTTGCGTTCCTGCTTGGTCAGCCCGGCCAGCGGATCGGCATGGGCGGCCTGGTCGCGCATCCGGGTCATCACCTTGCTGGCGGCATCCGGGTCCAGCATGGACTCCCCGGCCGCCACGGTGCGGACCGCGCCGACGAGGTCGGTGCCGCGGATCTGCTTCAGCACATAGCCTGCCGCCCCAGCCATGATCGCGTCGAACAATGCCTCGTCGTCGCCGAACGACGTCAGCATCAGGCAGGCGACCTCGGGCATCCTCGAGCGGATCTCCCGGCAGACGGTGACGCCGTCGCCATCGGGCAGCCGCACGTCGAGCACGGCGACGTCGGGGCGGAGGGCGGGAATGCGGGCCAGCGCCGAGGCGGCGGTCCCGGCCTCGCCGACCACCGTGATGTCCGGTTCCGTTTCTAGCAGCTCTCTGACGCCCCGCCGGACTATTTCGTGATCGTCGAGCAGGAAGACCTTGATCCCCGCGTCGCCCTGAGCCTGCTCCGTCATCTGCCGTAGCCCTCGCCATCGGAATACCAGGACCGGAACGTGGCGTTCATCCGGCCTCTGCCCCACGTTATCCGCGGCCGGACGGGCCAATGTAGGACCTTGGTCCCGATGATCGGTGGTCGAATGGCACCAGTTCCCTCTGGTCGTTCTAACCTGGCTCCATCAGGGGGGACGGCGAGTGCGGAGGTGGCGCCAGTGACTGCGCATGGGAAGTCTGCCAGCCGGAAGCCTGCTAATAGGAGCGCGGCTGACGGCGAGCAGCACGCTGAGCGGGTGCCCCGCAAGCTTTACCGGTCCGAGCTGCTCCGGCTGCAGGCCGAGCTCGTGAAACTGCAGGAATGGGTCCGAGCTGAGGGAAAGCGGCTGGTCGTGGTGTTCGAGGGCCGGGATGCGGCCGGCAAGGGCAGCACGATCAAGCGGGTCTCGGAGTACCTGAACCCGCGGATCGCCCGGATCGCCGCGCTGCCAGCGCCCAGCGACCGGGAGCAGACGCAGTGGTACTTCCAGCGCTACATCGAGCACCTGCCGGCGGCAGGCGAGATCGTGCTGTTCGACCGGAGCTGGTACAACCGGGCGGGCGTCGAACGGGTCATGGGGTTTTGCACCAAGGAGGAGTACAGCCGGTTCCTCCATCAATGCCCGATCTTCGAACGGCTGCTGATCGAAGACGGCATCCTGCTGCGCAAGTACTGGTTCTCGGTGAGCGATACCGAGCAGGAGCAGCGGTTCAGGTCCCGGCTGGACGACCCGATGCGCCGGTGGAAGCTGTCGGCGATGGACCTGGAATCGATCACCAGGTGGGAGGACTACTCGCGGGCCAAGGACGAGATGTTCGTGCATACCGACATCCAGGAGGCCGAGTGGAACGTGGTCGACAGCGCCGACAAGCGCCGGGCGCGGCTGAATATGATCGCGCACCTGCTCGGCAGCATCCCCTATCACGACGTGCAATTGCGGTCGCTTGAGCTGCCGCCGCGGCCAAAGTCGACCGGTTACGTCCGGGCCCCTCGCGAATTGCAGACCTTCGTGCCGGACTACGTTGCATCGCTGCTGGACGGCAAGTCAGCGGCCGGCGCCAGATAGCGGCAGCCGACCCGTGCCAGCCGGGTGACCGGCCAGGATTGATGCGCGCGAACTGACCAGGCGACACCGTGCGGTATGTACCTCGCCCGAGCAATCAGGGGAACGCGGCGAGCGTTTGGCCTGCCGCACCGCGACCTGGGCACCCAGTTACCCGCCGCTGTGCCGGGAACTCTGGCGGTCCGGCCCGCTTGCGGCCGGACCGCCGGGTTGGCTGTTGCCTCGACAGCCCGCGTTAGGGTGCTGTCGTTTGCTCGGCGTCGGCAGCGGTCCGCGCTGTGCCAGACGCGCCTTGCGCTGTGCCAGACGCGCCTTGCGCCGTGCCCGGCACGGTCTGGGCGGCCGGCGCGGCTGGCGTCCCGCCCGGGTTCTGCGGGCCACGCCAGATCAGCCGGTGCACCGGGATCAGCCGCGGGATGTCGCGCAGGCCGGGGATGAACGGGACGAGCAGCAGCAGCAGGGTGGCGATCCCGGTCAGGTAGACCGCCCAGACGTCGACGTTGGTCGAGTTGTTGAACGGGGCCACGTGGTACCACAGCTGGTACAGCCAGAGCCACGGCTGGCCGGGGTAGCTGCCGGTCTCGTTCATGACGCCCCACTGGCCACCGGTCAGGTGCAGCTTCGTCGCGAGACTTGCGTAGTAGCCGCCGTCGGCGATGAACAGCAGCGGCTTGGTGTAGTTGGTGCCGAAGAACTTCGTCTGCGCCAGCAGGTCAGCATCGAGCGTCCCGGCCTGTGCCATCTTCAGCTCGTACGCCATCATCACCGGCACCGGGCCCGCCGCGGGCACCGCCAGGAGGCCGTTGTTGAACGGCAGCTTGTTGCTCAGCATGGCCTTGTCATACGCGGTGGCCCAGCTCAGCTGCTGTGCGGGCGATGCGCTGGTGTAAGTGCTGAGCGCGCTGCGCAGGAGTGGCGTAGTCGCTGCTAGCTGCGACAGGGGCGAGATCACGTAGGTCTTCGCCGCGTTGAAGGGCTGGGTAACGCCGGCCAGCTTCTGCCAGTTGACGGGTCCGACCTGCTGCACGGCGCTGCTGCCGTTGTTGTACGGCGGTCCGTACGAGGCCGCCAGGGCGGTGCCGTCCAGTTCTGCCGCGGCTGTCCCGGCAAAGTCGGCGGCGCTGGCCTTGGACCAGGTCTGGATGCTCAGCGGCGGCACGTCGGGGGAGGACAGCAGCCCGGCCATGAACAGCACCAGGGCGCTGCTGATCACGACGGCGACGGTGCCTTCCTTCAGGATGTCGTAGCGGCGGGTGGGCCCGCGCCATGGCGCGGCGTCGGCTGCGGCAGCGGCCTTGCGGCCAGTCCGGTCGCGCCAGCTCACGCGGTGTGCGGGCAGCGGGTGGCTGACGCCGCGAATGCGGACAAGCAGCACGTGCGCACCCACGATGGCGATGAGGACAATCGGGAGCAGCACGATGTGCCACATCAGCATCTGGCCGAAGTTCATCACGTTGAAGAAGGCGCCGATGCCGACCGCGTTGAACGCGTCCTTGCCGTTGGTGGCAATCCACTGCGAGTCGAGGTTCGTCTGCGCTAGGTAGCCGGTGAAGCACTCCACCACCGAGACCATGAACGCAACGACGCCGGTGATCCAGGTCAGCGCCCGGCGGCCGCGCCACGCGGCCATCCAGAACTTGCCCCATAGGTGGATGACCAGGAACGCCATGAACAGTTCGACGCTCCACAGGTGCATGCTGTTGAAGAAGTGACCGACCGAGTTGTAGTGATACCAATCGGGGCCGCCGAGCGCGAGGGCGAAGCCGGACGCGATCGCCAGGCCGAGCGTGGCGAGTGCTGCAACGCCGAACACGTAAATCCAGGATGCGACGTATGCGGGCTGCCGGTCGGGCAGCAGCTTGCCGGGCGGCAGCACGCGCAAGGCGAGGCGTCTGACCTTGTTTGTCCACATGTCCGCATCCGGGTCTTCCGGCGCGGGCACGCTTTCATCTGAGGTGTCGCCGGCAAGAGTGCCGGTGCCAGGGTCAGCCTGCGCGGCGTGCCGCTGCGGGAACGGGACCAAGAGGGCGAGGCCGAAGATCGCAACCATGACACCGATCACGATCAGGTTGGCCACCGAGATGTCGAAGATCGACCAGCTCAGGAAGTGACCTGGGTGATTCAGATCGATGGCTGACGCCGCCTCGGCAAGTGCGTGAGGGCTCATCTTTTTAGGCTCCTTGCGGAAGTGTTTGGCTGGCTGCGGACAGCCGCAAACCGACTGTCGCCCCTGTCCTGGCCTGGCCGTCAGGGATGACCGTCACAGATTCGCGGGACCTTAGTCCTATAGCTTCCCGGTAGGTCAAACGAAGCCGCCTCCCGTCCGCATAGGACGGGGGGCGGCTTGCTGAGGGCCGTGTGGCCCGAACTCGTCCGGTCAGACTGCGTTGACCTCGACGCGGGTCGCGATCCTCGGCAGGATCTCCGCCACCGGCGAGGTGCGCCGCAGGTGGAACATTCCGAGCAGGGACAGCATCAGCATCAGCGCCGCACCCGCGAAGGATGCCCAGGCGGCGATCAGCGCGATCTGGCCGAATTGCCAGAAGCCGTACGCTTCCAACAGCATGCTGCGCAGCGTCGTGCCCTTGAACACCGTCTCCACCTGACCTGCCAGCGCGGCGTTCTTCGGGTTGGCCATTGCCTCACCGGACAGCTGCGAGTAAGTCTTGCCGCCGCCGATCAGGAAGAGGTGGCGGCCGATGAAGTAGTTCGCGTAGGTCTCGGCCTGCGCCCCGCTGGTCATGAGCTGCCCAGCGTATGGGGCCATTGCCGCGCGGTTGGCCGGCGGCAGGATCTTAAACTCGGGGCTGCTCGTCGCCGGGAAAACGATCTTCTGTGCGGACAGCTGGCTCGCCACCTGGTTGTTGGCGTATGAGTGGCCCCACACCAGCAGGACGCCTGCGACGATCAGTACGGCGCTAAGAATCAGCCCGCCCACTGTTGCCAGCGCGTCAAAAGTTCTCCTGCGCATTTGTTGTGCCTCCTTGAATTCATCCCGGCCGTTCGGCTCGGACCAGCGGATCTGTTACCTGTGCCAAGCATCTGATTGCCGGGCAGCGTTGCGCAGTGCCGTGCGTCACCACTGCACGGGACTTCGGTCACCGGCAGTGATTCACCCGGCCGCCAGGCAGATCTGCAACAGGTAGAGCCAAAGGAGCGCAATGGCTTGACTCCTTGCCGGTTTCGTCATTAATTCGGGGCATGGAGAACAATGATGTTTTAAGCCGCAAAGGCTCCACTCGCCGCGCGTTCCTCTCCGCCTCCGCCGTGACCGCGGTCGCCGCGCCCATCGTCTCGCGTACCGCATCGGCCAGTGCCGCGCCGGCCCGTGCCGGTGCTGCTCTCGCGCATCAAGACCCCAACCTGGATCTGCGAGCCATGCTGCGTGACGTGGACCCAGCCCGGATCCAGGCCACCGTGCTGCGGCTGACTCAGTTCGGCACCCGGCACACCGCGTCCAGCCAGACCGATCCGGTGCGCGGCATCGGCGCTGCCACCGCGTGGGTGTTCGAGCAGATGCAGGGCATCGCGGCCACCTCATCGGGCCGGATGAAGGTGCAGGAGCAGACGTTCGTGCAGCCCGTCTCGAACCGGATCCCGGCGCCGACCACGATCACCAACGTCATCGCGACGCTGCAGGGAACCGCTTCCCCGCAGCGGTTCTATGTGGTGACCGGGCACCTGGACTCCCGCGTGACCGACGTGCTGGATTTCACCAGCGACGCGCCCGGTGCCGACGATGACGCCTCCGGCGTCGCGGCCGTGCTCGAGCTCGCCCGGCTGTTCGCGACCCGCCAGTTCCCCGGCACGCTGGTGTTTGCCACCGTGGCGGGGGAGGAGGAGGGGCTCTATGGCTCGACCTATATGGCGCAGCAGATGGCCGCGGCTGGCAACGACGTGCAGGGCATGTTCAGCAACGACATCATCGGGGCCAGCCAGGCCTGGGATGGCACCCGGCCGGACCCGCACACGGTGCGACTGTTCGTGGAAGGCATCCCGACCAACGTAACGTCCAACCAGATCGCGATCATGCAAGCGGTGGGCGGCGAGAACGACGGGGTATCCCGTCAGCTTGGCCGGTTCGTCCAGGAGGTGGCGCCATTCGAGCTGACGCACATGGACATCCGGCTGATCTGGCGGCGCGACCGGTACCTGCGCGCTAGCGACCATGTCTCCTTCCAGGGGCAGGGCTACCCGGCGGCCAGGTTCACCGAGCCGCGGGAGAACTTCAACCACGAACACCAGAACACGCAGGTGGTCAACGGTGTGCAGCTCGGTGACCTGATCGAGTTCGTGGACTTTGACTACATCGCCCGCGTCACCAAGGTGAACGCGGCGGCGCTGTGGAACCTGGCGACCGCACCGGGCACGCCCAAGAACCTGCTGATCCACGCGACGGCGCCGCCTGGTTTTTCCGGCATCAACACCACCACGCTCACCTGGAACCCCAACCCGGAGCCCGACCTGGACCGCTACGAGGTTGTGATGCGGGAAACCACGTCACCGGACTGGACGGATGCGATCGACGTCGGCAACGTCACCACGGTCACGCTCGATATCGCCAAAGACAATGTGCAGTTCGGCCTGCGCGCCGTGGACAACGCGGGGAACCGCAGCCCTGTCGCATTCCCGCAGGTGGTGACCACCTAACCCGGGCCGGCGCTTTCAGGAGAAGGCTGAGGCGTAGTCGGCGGCGAACTGCTCGAAGGAACGCGCGGGGCGGCCGAGGAGCGACGGCACGTCTTCGGTGACCCACTCTGCGTCGCCGTCGGCGACCATGCTGAACGCCTGGGCGTTCATCTCGGCGATCGGCTCGGGGACGCCGGCCCGGATCATTGTGTCCCGGTCCTCGCCGAAGCTGAGTTCCCGGTAGCTGATGGTCCTGCCGAGCTGCCTCGATAGCGTGTCGGCCACGCCGTAGTTGGAGATCAGCTCCGGACCGGTGAGCCAGTAGGTCTTGGCCGCATACGGCGCTGGCGCCGCGGCGATCTCGGCGGCCACCGCTGCCACGTCGCGGGCGTCGACCATGCCTACGCGGCCCTTGCCAGCGGACGAGCCGAAGCCGCTGGTCTTGGCGATCGCTGGTGCCAGCGCCAGCACATTCTGCATGTAAGCGTTGGAGCGCAGGAGCGTGTGGGGCAGCCCGGAAGCGGCCAGCCCGGCTTCGATCTCGGCCTGCCAGCGGCGCCGGGCGATGGGGGAGTCGGCGGAGGCGTTGCTGGTGACCTTGATGATGTGCCTGGCTCTGACGCCAGCGGCACTGCGGACGACGCTCAGCTCCTGCCCCGGTACGCCCGGGCTGACGAGCACGACGGTCGTGATGCCCGCCATCGCGGCGTCGATGCTGTCTGGCGCGTCCAGGTCAGCCGCGGCGATTTCCGCTCCTGCGTCTGCCAGCGCCTTCGCATTCTCCGGGTCGCGCACCAGGACCCGGACTGGTACCTCTCGCTGCCTGAGCAGCAGCACCGCTTCGGAGCCGACCTTGCCGGCCGTCGTTACGAGAATCATGGCGTGCCTCTCACGTCGCTCTCCACTGGGTCACGCAACCACTCTGGCGACCCAAGACTGGGTTGTCAAACCCAGAACACAGGTGGGGTGGCGGCATGCTGAACGACGAGCAGGCCCGGTCCAGGTTGACCCCTAAGGGCGAGCGGACCCGGACCCGGGCCCGGATCATCGGCGCCGCCGCCCGGCTGATCTACGAGCGTGGCGCGGCCGGCACCACTCTCGACGACGTCAGGAAGGCGGCGGAAGTCAGCGGCTCGCAGCTCTATCATTACTTCGCTGACAAGGACGAGCTCGTGCAGGCGGTCATCGGCCACCAAGCCGAGGTCATCGTCGGCAACCAGCGACATGCCGACCTAGGCACGGTCGAGGGGCTCAGCGCCTGGCGCGACATGGTCATCGCCGTGGCCAAGAGCGCGGACGGCATGGGGGGCTGTCCTCTCGGGTCACTCGGCAGCCAACCCCGGTGACCTCGCCGTGACGCTTCTCGCTGCGCTTCAAGGCGGACTCCTCCTCGCTCAAGTCCAGCGCGACACCCGTCCCCTCGAAACCGCCGTCGACACCCTTCTCGCCCTTGCCACCGCTAGGTGAATCCGACCCTGACGCACGAGCAGTTTGGCCTTTTTATCGCGCGGCCTGTGAGGGATTGTCGTCCAGGAACTACGCTGCGACGGTGTCGATCACTGGGTGCGAGACGATGGGATGGCTACGAGCTGCCGTTGGCATTTCGCTCATGGCCGCGCCGGGAGCGTCGATGCGGCTGGCTGGCCGCACCGAGCCCACTGGTGCTGAGTTGCTGCTGATGCGAACAATAGGGATCAGGGATCTTGTGCTAGGCCTTGGCACCGTCGCCGCAGCAAGATCCGGCGGGAGCGATGTCCGCCGCTGGACGGAAGCGGCACTTGCCAGCGATTCGCTGGACGCCCTTGTCAGCCTTGCAAGCTTTCGCTCCATCGGCAAGCGGGAGTCCAGCGGCGCGGCGATATTGGCGCTCGTCTTCGTCTGCGGAGACATTCACGCCCGCCGCAGTACTTCTTAGCGGTCTTCCATGCGCACGACGCCCTTGCCATCTGCTGAACACCGGCTGCCCAGGATGCGGGTGCCCGCACGTGCATTGCCGGTCATCTGGTGCTACTTCGGTCGCGTTTCTCGGTGTGCAGGGCATCCAGCCGCAGTTCCCACAAGTCCCGGTACCGGCCCAGCCATTCGTCGATCTCGGCGAGTCGCCC
The DNA here is from genome assembly GCA_963834665.1 of uncultured Actinomycetota bacterium. Lineage (GTDB taxonomy): Bacteria > Actinomycetota > Actinomycetes > Streptosporangiales > Streptosporangiaceae > JAJYUU01. The sequence goes on along the minus strand of CAWICK010000010.1, from coordinate 564,393 downwards.
GTCAACGCAGGTCCGATCACGGCTTTTCGAGGAAGTCTTCGTATGTCTGGCCGGTATCGATGGAACGCAACGGGCACGTGGCCAGCTTCCAGGGCTTCGGGCAGACGGCGGGCTCTTCTTCGCCGCACATGTCGCACTTGCGCGGGCGAGGCACCTTGTCCATAGCGGCATGTATGGCATTGCTCTGGGCGCCCAGCCGGCTACCAAGCATTCCGACCGGTATGAGCAGCAGAACCCAGGTGATCCCAAGGACAACCGCCAGCCACGGCAGCACGCCGTTCTGTACTACAGCTGCCAGCAGGATGGATGAGATGGTTAGCGGAGTATGCACGCATAAGAAATAGATGTTCCGCGGGCTACGCCACTCAGAGCGCCGCTGCCGCGCATTCTCCGGGATCCCGGAGTCCTGCTCCGCTGTCATCATTGGCTCCTGAGTGTCGGCATGCGTCCTATCAGGGAGATACGTTGGCGACTTAAGAAGCAGATTATCGCCAGGCTGGGCCGCCGCCAGGCTCGTTGACGATGAAGGCACATGGGCTAGTCGGCGGACCATCGCGCGGCGCAGATGCTGCACCCCTGGCCACCGCCGTTGAGGTCGGCGCGTACATTCCTGCTGAGCGAGACTCCACCGGCCCCTATCGAGGTGTCATGAGAACGACCCGGCGAATACTGGCGCCCTTGCGCCCGGCCGCGCGCATCCTGACCGGCTCCACCTATGCGCTGCTCGGCTTCGACGCCCTGCAGGCGCCCGGAGCACGCGTGGATCAGGCCGCCGCGGTGCTGGCTGCGATCCGCAAGATGGCTCCGCTTCCCGCCGACGATGAGCTGGTGGTGCGGGGGAACGCCGCCGTGCAGGTGCTGGGCGGTACCCTGCTGGCGCTGGGCCGGGCCCCGCGCATATCGGCCTTGGCCCTGGCCGGATCGCTGATTCCGACCACGCTGGCCGGGCACGCATACTGGACCATCGAGGACCCGGCGGCCCGCAAAATGCAGCGGATCCAGTTCCACAAGAATCTGGCCATGATCGGCGGGCTGCTGTTCGCCGCGCTCGACCAGCCCCAGTCTCGCGCAGAGAGCGTGGCGCCGGTCAGTCGCCTATGACGAGATGCGTTGCAGCATCCCGGCGATGAAGATCTTGGTAGCTGGTGACACTGGCGCTCCCGGACGAGCGGCGAACACGTCATCGCTGACGTCGCCGCCGGAATCGGCATACCGCGTGCCGACAGTCACGGCGCGCATCGCCGCTAGGTGCGGAGCTAGCTCCGCGGCCAGGCGACGCGCAGTTTCCGGTGTCATCGGCGGTAAGTCTTCGGCGAGCTTAAAGCCAGGCTGATCGTATAGTTCCGTTGTCTTGTCGGCTTGAGCGTATTCACTAATCATTGACGAGCCCCGTGTTCACGCCAGTCCCCTGCTGGCTCCGAACGCAGCCAAGCACATTGCGGGCCGGTCGGCGACTGATACGGCAACAACGGGATTACCGTGCTGCTAGCTGCGGCATTTATGCGAAACGGGTCGCTCGTGCCTTTCATCGCGCATTTTTCATGCCGGCAACAGCTTAATCCGACTATTCGCAAAACGACATGGCACAATACCCCGCAGCGGCGGGTCCTGGTCGGCCTTGATCAGCGCCGTGCGTTTGCTCAGGCCGGCTTGCTCGGGCAGAAACCCCTTTCGCTGTTACGGCCGCGCCTCGAGTACGAGATTGAAGGGTGTCTGGGTCGCCCGCCGGAAGCGGCTGAAGCCGGCGTGCCGGGCAATGTCACGCAGCCGTGCCTCCCCGGCCTGGGCGCCCAGCGCCGTGCCGACTTCCTGGGACAGTGACGCGGGGGTGCAGATCAGGGTCGATGCGGAGTAGAACAGTCGTCCCAGTGGGTTGAGATTGCCGGCCACCTCGTCCTCTGCGTATGGCTCGACAAGCATCACGACGCCGTCGGCTGTGAGTGCAGCGCGAGCGTGCTCGAGCGCTCCGGCTGGGTCACCCATGTCGTGCAGGCAGTCGAAGTAAGTGATCAGGTCGAATCCTTGCCCGGGGAAATCCTTTGCTCCGGCGACCTCGAAGTGGACCCGGTCAGTGACTCCGGCCTCGGCGGCCACCTTTCGAGCCGCGTCTACCGATTCGGGGTGGTAGTCGTAGCCGGCGAATGTGCTGGCCGGGTACGCCTGTGCCATCAGCAGCGTTGAGTACCCGTGGCCGCAGCCGACATCGGCGACGCGGGCACCCGCGACGAGCTTGTCCACCACGCCGTCGAGCGCCGGCAGCCACGAGCCGGTCAGGTTGGCGGCATAGCCGGGCCGGAAGAACCTCGCCGTGCCGCGGAACAAACCCGCGTCGTGCTCATGCCAGCCGATCCCCGCACCAGTGCGGAATGCTTCAGTCAGCAGCGGCCCGATGCGGCCAGCGGCCACGAAGGCCTCGAACCCGCCCAGCACGCAAGCCGGGCTTGTCTCGTCGGTCAGTGCGACTGCCTGCTCGGGCTCAAGGTGATAGCGGCCGTCGCCGTCGTAGCTGACATACCCGCTTGCGGCCTGTGCGGCCAGCCATTCCCGGACGTAGCGCTCGGCAGTGCTCGTCCGCTCTGCTAGCTGCTGGGCAGTCACCGGCTGGCTGTCGGCCATCGCCCGGTACAGGCCGAGCTGATCCCCGATAACCACGAGCGGCGCCGACGCCAGGGCGCCCCAGTCCTCGATGACCTTCCCGACAAATGCCATCAGCTTGGCCTCGTCCACGGTAGTCACTGACCTCACTCCCTCCCTGTGCTCGCTATGGAGCGGTGTCGCCAGGTGCCGACGTTGTCACTAAACTGGCTGGCCAGGGCATGTGTCTATACGCACATTGCGCACCAGGGCGGCTACCCGCGCCCCGGGAGAGGCGCGGTCATGCACGTTCCGCTGGAGACACTGCAGCGAGCGGTGGCGCTTGTCGAGGAACTCGCTGAGCTTGACGACCCGGCGCGTTTTGCCCCGCTTGTTCTACCCGGCCTGGCCGGGCTGGTTGGCTGTGATGTTCTTACCTATAACGAGATCGGCCCATGGTCGGGTCAGACGAGCTATGCGGATTACCCCGCCGGCGCCCTCGACCCGGCTACCCAGCCGAAGTTCGCCGCGCACGTGCACGAACATCCGCTGATCAATCATTACCGCTCGACTGGCGATGGCAAACCGGTCAAGATCAGCGATTTCCTCAGCAAGCGGCGATTCCACGGCCTGGGTTTGTATGCGGAGTTCTTCCGCGGCATTCCAACTGAGCACCAGATCGCTCTGAGCCTGGCGGCCCCCGGCAGCCAAGTCATCGGCATCGCGCTCAGCCGGGCGCGCCGCGACTTCACCGAAACCGATCGCGCCGTGCTCAGCGTCCTGCGGGCACCTTTGATGGCCGGACTCCTGCGCGCCCGGTCCCGCCAGCAAGCGCGACATGCCCTCGGCCATGAGCGCCGAGGGCGGGCTGGCCGACCTGACCGACCGCGAGGTGCAGATTCTCCAGCTCGTCGCAGTCGGCCGCACCAATGGTGCCATCGCGCACGAGCTGGACATCAGTTCTCGTACCGTCGCCAAGCACCTTGAGCACGCGTATCGCAAACTCGGTGTCACCAGCCGTGCCGCCGCTGCGACCCGCGCAGCCGCGCTGGACAGCGAGCGCGGCGATCGCTAACGGCTGCCCTCCCGGGCTATGGCCCCGGTGGTTCACATGCCCCACTCCCAGCCTGCTCGGTTGGCCAGCGAACAAGCCTGCGTCCCGCCGCGGGCCCTTCGCCTCTGGTTGCGCCGGGCCGGCCCTGGCAGCCTCGTAGTGTCCGAGGATCATCTCCTAGTGGATGACACTCGCCTGGCTGCCGCCGGGACTGCCCGGCAGGGGATCCAGCTGGACTATCCGCGAAGCTAGGGGAACGGCAGGCTAGAACGGAGAGCGCAGTGGCTGAGGTCGGGCTCGAGAGTCTTGATGAAGACGAGTGCCTGCGGCTTATCGCGCCGGGAGGCATCGGCCGCCTTGTGTACGCGGGCAGGTACGACCTGACGGTGCTGCCGGTCAATTACAAGATTCACAACGGCGCGATCCTGTTCCGTACTGCGCAGGCCGGAGCCACCAACGAGGATCTCCGCACCGGGATCGAGCACGCCGAGTATCGCGTCGCGTTCGAGGTCGATGACTTCGACTATGACGCGCGCGAGGGCTGGAGCGTGCTTGTCCAGGGCCCGGCTCACCACCTGGACTCGGACGCAGAGCGCGCAGAAGCGGCGGCGGCCGGCGTCCAGCCCTGGCCAGGCGGGCAGCGGGAACACTTCATCGGAATAACCCCGGCCAGGATCACCGGCAGGCGGATCACGCGCGGCCCGGCCGGCGGTCCTACGGCATAAGGCCGTGCAGCGGGAAGACCGCGTTCCTGGTCGCCATGATGGCCTGGTCGACCGGGTCACCGGGGTCGTAGCCGGAGTCGAAGCGAGGGAACGCGCCACTTCGTCCCTCCGTCATCACCTCAGGCGCCGGCTCGCTGACCGTCCATTCGACGTACTCGCGCCACAGCTGCGGCGTCGGCGTGGCCGGATCGATGGGGCGCCCGGATGCCTCGGCCAGCAGGTGCGTCCAACTCCTCGGAACCACTTGTACCAGCTGGTAGCCGCCGCCGCCGGTCAGCAGCCAGCGGCCGCCGGCCACCTCGTGCGCAAGCTGATGCAGCGCGACGTGCGCCGCACGCTGGCCGTCAACGCTGATCTCGAGGTTGGCCAGCGGATCGCTCCAGTGCGTATCGCAGCCGTGCTGGCTGACCAGCAACTGCGGACGGAACTGGCGCAGCAGCGGCGGCACCACGGCATCGAAGGCGCGCAGCCAGCCAGCGTCCGTGGTGCCGGCCGGCAGCGCAAGATTCACGGCCGACCCCTCGGCGTCCGGCCCGCCGGTCTCGGTAGCCCGCCCAGTGCCGGGAAAGAGCGTGGCAGGGTGCTGGTGGATGCTGATCGTCAGCACCCGCGGGTCGTTCCAGAAGGCCGCCTGCACGCCGTCGCCGTGATGCACGTCGATGTCGACGTAGGCGATCCGCTCCGCACCCTGCTTGATAAGCCAGGCAATCGCGATCGCCGGATCGTTGTAAATGCAGAATCCGCTCGCGTTGCCGCGCATGGCGTGATGGAGGCCGCCCGCGATGCTGGCGCCATGTTCGGCCGACCCCGACCAGACCGCCCGTGCGGCAGCCAGCGTCGCACCGGTCACTAGCGCCGAGGCTTCGTGCATACGTGCGAAGATGGGGTCATCCTGGGTGCCGAGGCCGCAGGCCAGCAGCGCCGCGGCATCGGGCTGGGCGCCCGTGTCGCTCCCTGCGGCGAGCGAGCCCGCCGCCTTAACCACGGCGATGTAGCGCGGATCGTGCACGAGCTGGAGCTCGTCGTCGGAAGCGGGCGCCGGAGCTGCGACGGTAACGTCGTCCTGGGTCAGCACGCCGAACGCGCCGGCGAGCTCCATCGTGAGCTTGGTCCTTATCGGCGCCAGCGGATGGCCCGGCCCGAAGTCGTAGTCGGTCAGCTCGTCATCCCAGGCGATGTGCAGGGAACAGGTCACGGTGCGGTCCTCTCCGAAGCCGTGCCGCTAGCCTGCCACATCCGCTCACAGGCCCCGCCCGACGTTATCGGGAGTGATCACGCGCGCTGAGACTGCAGGGGTGCCCAGCGGCCCCCCTTGTGGGGACGTTCGTCACTTTCGCTGCCTGCCTATTGGGACGAGCATCGGCAGGACACGCGAAAGGAAGTAAGAGATGGCCACGACAACTATGGAGCCACGGCAACAGGCGACTGAGTCCCTGGACGGCCGGGTGGCCTTCGTGACTGGCGGGACGAGGGGAATCGGCGCGGCTATCAGCCACTGCCTGGCCACCCGGGGCGCATCGGTCGCGGCCGGGTACTGGCGCGGCGCGGACGGTGCCCAGAAGCTGCAAGCCACGTTCGCCGCCGAGTATCCAGACCAGCTCACCACCGTGCACGAGGGCAATATCGGCCAAGCCGACGACTGCCGGCGCGTACTGCGCGAGGTGATCGACCAGCACGGGCGGCTCGACATCCTGGTCAACAACGCCGGTATCACCATCGACAAGACCGTGGCCAAGATGACCGACGAGGACTGGCAACGGGTCATCGCGGTCAACTTGTCCGGCGCGTTCTTCATGGCGCAGGCAGCTCTTGAGCACATGCTGGAGCGCGGCACTGGCCGGATCATCAGCGTGTCGTCGGTCATCGGCGAGACCGGGAACATCGGCCAGGTGAACTACGCCGCGTCCAAGTCCGGCCTGTTCGGGCTGACCAAGTCGCTGGCGAAGGAAGCCGTTTTTCAGCTCGCCAGGGCGCAGCGCCCGGTCGGCGACGGCATGGGGCTGACGGTGAACGCCGTCACGCCTGGCTTTATCGCGACCGACATGCTCGCAACCGTCCCGGACAAGGTGCTGGACCGGATCCGCAGCCAGATCCCGGTGGGCCGGCTGGGCGCGCCGGAGGAGATCGCGCGAGTGGTCGCGTTCCTGGCGGCCGACGAGTCCTCCTACATCACCGGCCAGATCTGGGCCGTCAACGGCGGACTGGACATGTGAGGACACGATGATGACTGACAACAACTCGTTCGGCCCGCGCGATGTCGTGGTGCTTTCGGCTGTCCGCACTGCGATCGGCAAGTACGGCGGCGGACTGGCCGCCGTGCCCCCGTGTGACCTTGCCGCCACCGTGGTGCGTGAGGCCGTCAGCCGGTCCGGTGCCGCCCCCGACCAGTTCGGGCACGCGGTATTCGGCCACGTCATCCACACCGAAGTCCGGGACATGTACCTGGCCCGGGTGGCGGCTGTTAACGGCGGCCTGCCGGTCGGGACGCCGGCACTGACCCTCAACCGGCTGTGTGGCAGCGGCCTCCAGGCGATCGTATCGGCGGCCCAGGCCATCGCGCTGGGCGACTGCGACCTGGCCGTGGCTGGCGGTGCCGAGTCCATGAGCCGTGGCCAGTACTGGCTGCCGGGCATGCGGTGGGGACAGCGGATGCAGGACGGTGTGGTCATTGACGCGATGGTTGGCGCACTGACTGATCCGTTCGATGCCTGCCACATGGGCGTGACTGCGGAGAACGTCGCCGGCGACTTCGACGTCTCCCGCGCCGACCAGGATGCGCTAGCGGCGGAGAGTCACCGGCGCGCCGCAGCCGCGCAGCAAGCTGGCTACTTCCGCGACCAGATCGTGCCGGTCGAGGTGCCGGGCCGGAAGGGCGCGGTCACGGTCGACACCGACGAGCACGTGAGGCCGGAGATAAGAGCGGACGATCTGGCCAGGCTTCGGCCTGCCTTCGCGCCGGACGGCACGGTCACGGCCGGCAACGCATCGGGAATCAACGATGCGGCGGCCGCCGTGGTGCTGGCCGGACGAGACTACGCCGACGAGCACGGCCTGGCGCCGCTGGGCAGGCTAGTCGGCTACGCCCACGCCGGGGTCGAGCCGCGGATCATGGGTATCGGCCCGGTCCCGGCGGTGCGGACGGTACTTGAACGAACTGGTATCAAGCTGGACGAAATCGACGTGTTCGAGGTCAACGAGGCGTTCGCGGCGCAGGCGCTGGCGGTCAGCCGGGAACTTGGGCTGCCACCAGAGAAGACCAACCCGAACGGCAGCGGCATCTCGCTCGGGCACCCGGTCGGGGCCACCGGCGCGATCCTCGCCGTGAAGGCGCTGTACGAACTGCAGCGAATCGGCGGCAGGTACGCACTGACGACCATGTGCATTGGCGGCGGCCAGGGCATCGCCGCGATCTTCGAGCGATACTGAGCCGGATCCGGGCTGTAGAGCCGGATCCGGGCTGTAGAGCCGGATCCGGGCTGGGCAAGTCGATCTCAGGGAGTCACAGTTGAGTATGCATGAGGACGGGAAGACGGATGCCGAGGAGATAGCCGCCGCGGTCGCACCCGAGACAGCGATATTCGGCAGCCTGGACCCGGCCGGATTCGGCCAGTCCCTGGTGAGCGTCGCTGGCCGGGCGATGCAACGGCCGGATGACCTGGCCGCCGCGCTGGGGCAGTTCTGGACGAGCATGGCCAGGATCGGCCCGGCGACGGCCGCTCGCTGGCTTGGCTCGATGGTCGAGCCGCCGGTCCCGGTACCCGACGATCGCAGGTTCGCCGATCCGGCCTGGACCGGTAACCCGTTCTTCTTCGCGATCCGGCAGGGCTACCTCGCCGCCGGGCAGCTCACCGCTGACCTGGTCAAGGCCGGCTCTGGTGACCCGGTCGCGGACGCCAAGGCCGAGTTGGCCAGCGGGTTCCTGGTGGATGCGCTTGCGCCCACGAACTTCCTGCCCACGAATCCGGCCGCGATCAAGCGGGCGCTAGATACCGGCGGGCTGAGCGTGCTCGCGGGCGCGCGGAACTTCGTTTCCGACGTGATCAGCAATGGCGGCATGCCGCGACAGGTGGACGCCAGCTCGTTCCGCCTCGGCGAGAACACGGCCGCGACGCCGGGAAAGGTGGTTTTCCGTAATGAGCTGATGGAGCTGATCCAGTACGCGCCGCAGACGGCCGAGGTTCACTCGGTGCCGATGCTGGCCAGCCCGCCGTGGATCAACAAGTACTACATCATGGATCTGGCCCCCGGCCGGAGCTTCCTGGAGTGGGCCGTCAACCACAACCGGACGGTGTTCGCCATCTCCTACCGCAACCCGGACGCGTCCATGCGCGGGGTCACGCTCGACGACTACCTGATCCACGGTCCCCGGCAGGCGCTCGACGTCATCGGTGACATCACCGGCTCGCCCAAGATCGACATTGTCGGCCTGTGCCTCGGGGGCGCGCTCACCGGGATGCTCGCCTCTTACATGGCCGGCACCGGAGACGACCGGCTCGGCTCGGTCACCCTGCTCAACACGATGCTCGACTACTCCCAGCCCGGCATCCTCGGCGCGTTCACCGACGAGCGCACGGTGGCCAGGCTAGAGCGCCAGATGGCCGGCCCTGGCTACCTCGAGGGCAGCCAGATGGCCACCACCTTCGACCTGATCAGGGCGAACGATCTCATCTTCAGTTACGTCGTATCCGGCTGGCTGATGGGCCAGGATCCGCCCGCTTTCGACCTCCTGGCCTGGAACGCCGACAGCACGCGGATGCCAGCTGCCATGCACTCCTTCTACCTGCGCTGCCTGTATATCGGTAACGAGCTCGCCCGCGGGGAGATGGAGCTTGCCGGGCAGCATCTGTCCCTAGCCGACGTGAAGAGCGACAGCTATGTGGTGGGGGCCGTGAACGACCACATCGTGCCGTGGCCCGCCTCCTACCAGGCCGCCAGGCTGCTCGGCGGCGACGTCAGGTACGTGCTGTCCAGCGGCGGGCACGTGGCCGGCATCGTGAACCCGCCGGGGCCGAAGGCCTGGCATGAGCTGGCCGAGTCCTATCCGGCCGATGCTGACGGCTGGCGGGCCGCGGCTGTCCGCCAGGCCGGCTCGTGGTGGCAGGACTGGACAGAATGGGCGGGGCCGCGAGCGGGGCGCCTCGGCCCGCCACCGCCGACCGGCAGCGAGCAGTACCCGCCGCTGGCCGACGCGCCCGGCGACTACGTGCGCGGCTAGCTATAGTGAGCAAGCGCTTGACACAGCTAGCATTGCTAGTTATACTGAGCAGGACGCAACAAAGTCATGGTATAGCCAGCAAGCAAGTCCTAGGAGGACGAAATGGCCGAGACCAACGTGGCCCAGGAACTCACCAGCGAGGTCCTGAACACCATCAGCAAGAGCCAGACCGCAGTCATTGACGCGATCGAGACCTGGGCCAGCGCGGTCCAGTCCATCAAGCCCGAGCTCCCCGACATGAATCTGCCGTTCGCGGACAAGCTGCCGACTCCGCAGCAGGTCGTGACGAGCGCATACGACTTCGCCGAGCAGCTGCTGGCGGGCCAGCGGAAGTTCGCCGAGGAACTGCTCAAGGCGACCGCTCCGCTGCTGTCGACCAGCAACGGCACCCCGAAGAAGGCCGAGAAGACTGCTAAGGCTTCTTGACCTGACGCGAACTAACTAACGACGCACCGCGCGCGGCGAGCTCTGCTCCGCCGCGCGCTTGCGACTCCGCAGACCCGCGCCTGCGATACTGGTGCGCTGAACAGGCCCGACGCTAAGCCGGGCCGACTTTGACCTGGGAGAGACATGGCAAGCCAGTGGGACACGCAGATGGAGGCGTTCGGCGCTTTCATCCGCAGCCAGCGCAAGCTGGCTAATCTCACCCTGCGCCAGCTCGGCGAGCTGACCAGCCTGTCGAACCCGTACTTGAGCGAACTCGAGCGCGGCATGCACCAGCCGTCAGTGCGCGTGCTCAAGCAGCTGTCCGACGCGCTGAACGTGTCGGCCGAAATGCTGCTCGCTGAAGCCGGCCTGCTCAAGACCGTCGCCGGCAAGGACGGCAAGGACGCCGAGGCCCGTGCCGAGCCGGGCGCCACCGAGCAGGCGATCAGGACCGACGGCATCCTCGACGACACGCAGAAGGCGGCGCTCCTAGCCGTTTATCAGAGCATGACCCGCCAGCAGCCACCCGACTGACCGAATACCGGGAGAGGGCTCGCGTGTCGCCGCGATCAAGCCTCGGCGAGTTAGCCATCCTGGCCACCGGGTCCGGGCCGATCCGCCGGATCTGCGCCGGACCGCCGGCGTTCAGCTGGTTGATATGCGGCCAATGGTCGTCCAGGCATCGGTAGCGGGAGCGATCGCTCGAGCCGGAGCGCGAGCTTGGGGCAGGCCCGGATGGTGGTGCGAGCGTCGCCCATCAAGTGTGCTGGCACTGCGTTGTCACCGATGATGGGAAAGCCCCAATCATCGATGGTGATCAGCTCGGGCAGCAGCTCGGCGCACAGGCCGCGGCCATCGCAGGCTATCGGGTTGACCCGCAGCCGTGCCCGCTCGCTCCTGGGCTTCCTGGCCATTACCGGTTCTCCCGTGCCGGAACGGGCAGGACGCTCCTGGTACCGCAGCACCAGCCGCGTGCGTGCTGCTCCAGCTCAACTACAAAGAGGTCGAGGGAGCTGCGGATCAGCCTGACTGCGCCGTCGGGATGGCTGCAGGCGCCGCGGCCGTCGACGTGGCCGAGCCAGCGCCGCAGCTTGCCCAGATCGGCGGGGCGGCCTTCGGCGATACCTTCGATTTCGCCGGCGACGGCGGCCAGGCCGAAGATGCATGGCCCGCATTGGCCGGCTGACTCGCCGGCGAGATATCGAGCGACCCTGGCGGTCTCGCGGAGCCCGCATGCGTCGGCGGGCAATGCCGCGATCAGGCCGGCCCCGACCGAGGCACCGAGAGCTGCGAGGCCGGCTGATGAGAATGACAGTCTCATGGCCTGCTCCGCGCTGACCCAGGTGCCGAAATAGCCGCCGATGAGCAGCGCCTGGAGGGGTGCGGAAGGGCCGCCGGCCAGACCGATCACCTCGGCTATCGGGGTGCCGATGGCGATCTCCAGCACGCAGGGCTCCCGCACCGCGCCCAGGACGGTGACTAGCATGGACCCGGCTTCCTGCGGCGTGCCGACTGAGCGGAACCACGACGACCCATACCGTGCTATCAGCGCGAGATGGGCTAGTGTCTCGACATTCTGCACCAGCGTCGGCGCTGCCCCGAGCCCGCGGTCTGAGAGCCGCGGCGGCTTCGCCATCGGCGCGGGGACGCCGCCATCGATCCAGCGGACGACGGCGCTGGCCTCACCGCTCACGAACCCGTTGGCAGCAGTGATAACCCTGATCCGGACCCGGTCGATGCCGGCCCGGACACGCTCGCTCGCCGCTTCGTCGATGATCTGGCGGACCGAGCGGTGAACGACGATCACTGCCTGCGCGGCGCCGACCATCTCGGCGGCGAGCACCGCGCCGTCCAGGACTAGGTGCGGTGAGCGGGCAAGCAGCACCTTGTCCTTCGAGCTGGCAGGCTCGCCCTCGGTACCGTTCGCCACGACGACCGCACCGCGGCCGGCTGCGACGGCCGCCAACTTGCGGCCGGTTGGGAACGCGCTGCCGCCCCGGCCGGCCAGGCCGGACTGATGCACCTCATCGATCAGGGAGCCAAGGCCGCGGCTCGGCCGGCCCATCTGGCCCGCTCCCGGCACAGGCCCGTAGCGGGCGAGGTGCTCGCCCATGCTGACCGGACCTGCTGCGAAGCCGGTTGGCAGCAGTCGCGGCAGCCGCTGCCGTGGCGATGTGCCGCGTGTAGTGGCGTCCTGGGCCCTGGCGGTAGCCTGCATTACCGGGTGCTCCGCTCTCGGAGCGCAGGCCGGCCGGGTGTGGCAGGCAGCGGGCCAGTAGGCCGGGCGTGTCGGATGGCCTGCAGGACGCGTGCCACGATGGCGGTCGCGACCGCGGCCGCCGATCCCCACTCGATCAGCGCGACCCACCAGATTCGCAGATCGGTTCCCGCGGTGAGGGAGTGCACGAACGCGACCGGCCACGCCAGGTAGGCCAGCCAGTGGATGGCACGCCATGCCCGGTAGCCGAGCCGGCGGCGGCCCAGGCTGGTCAGAAGGATGGCGCCACCGAGATCGACGGCCAGGGTTCCCAGCCCGATGGCCAGGGCGCGGTAGCCGGAGGCGAAGGGCACGATCGTCGCGGCCCAGCCGATCGTGACGAAGGGATCGAGGATCGCCGTCACGACATGCAGTCCGAGGAACGCGACGCAGAAGAGCGCGAGAATCCGGTGCAGTTCGGCGATGGCGAAGCGTGGCCAGTGCCTGGGCGCTGAGCCAAGCCGCGCCGCAACGCCCAGCACCATGACGGCGCTGAAAGCGACCAGGAGTGCCAGCCCGCTCCCGCGGGAAACAACCCACAGGCTCTGCGATCCTGCCAGCGGAGCGGCCGCGTTCACCGGGTGCCTCGCAGCGGTCCAGGTCTGCGGTAGACGTGGCTCCCGGTGGGGACCGGCACCGTGGCGCCGTCAGCATCAGGCCAGCCGCCGAGATAGCGGACGCCGCCGTCCTGAGCGACGAGCCGAGCCGGGAGGTGGGCGGCGTCAAGCCATCGTTCCGCGTGCTCGCCAGCCACGATCGCGGCCGTCGTCGCAGCGTTCGCGTCCGCGCAGGTCGCCGCCGCTGCGGTCACGGTTCGCCAGGGACCATTCGCCGGCATCCCTGTCCTGGGATCCACGATGTGGTGCAATTCTTGTCCCGCCCGCCGCCACTGGCGGCAGCTGGTCGAGGAAGTAGCTATCGCGCCGCGGGGAAGCCGGACAAGCTGCGCACCCGCCGAGCCCGCCAGGCCAGGGACCTCGGCCACCGTAACTGGCCAGCCGTCCCGCGGCGGTGTGCCGGCAACGGCGATGTCGCCGCCGAGGCCGACCAGCACGCCGCCGGCGAGGCGGCAGGCCGATATGGCTGCCCGCGCGGCGCGGTCGGAGCCGACGCCCTTCGCGGTAGCGCCCAGGTCGAGGCGGACCCCGGCCGGCATCCGCATCATGACCCCGTCGAGCTGGACTGTCTGCCATCCCGGTGCCTTGATTGGTGCGGCAGGCATGTCAGCACTCTGCTGATCGATCGCTGCGAAGTCGCGGTCGTAACCGAGTGAGATGAGGGCATTCCCGACGGTCGGATCGGTCAGCCCTCCGGTCCACCAAGCCGCCGCCAGGGCAACCCCGACGACCTCGGCCAAGCCGGGGCTGAGCATGAACAGGCCGCCGCCGGAGCGGTGGATCCAGCAAATCTCCGAGTCGGTCCGGAACCGGCTCGCTTGCCGATCCAGCGCTGCGACCACCGCGTCCACTGCAGCGCAAGCGGCGTCGAGGTTCCGCGGCGGCCATACCGCAACGCGGGCGGTGGTGCCGAGCGCGTCGCGTTCGGCAATGGCGAAGGCCGCGTCACCGGTCATGATCTGCTGCCACGGCGCGACACCGGGCAGTTCGGCGAGTGAGGTAGTCGTCGTCATCAGTTGTCGTGGTAGACGGCCGCATGCCGGACGTGCGAGACGATGGTCTTGCCGTTGACCGTGCGGGTTGTGGTGGTCGTCGTAACGCCGGAACCGCTGGTCGTGGCCACCGAATGGGTGGCCGGCGGCCCGGTTGCTCCTGGCATCGCAGCACCTGTCCCTGCTGCTGTTCCCGGCGATGCGGCGCCGGCAGCATGTGCCGTGGCCGGAACTGCGGCTGGCAGGGCCTGATGGGCGAGGGCGACTGCGGCGCTCCCTGCGCCGACGATCAGCGCGGCCGCTGTCCAGTTCGACACTCGCCGGACGTGCCTGATACCGTCGCGGCGATCCGGCGCCGGCCGGTCGTCGGAGTCGGCCTGACCTGAGCCGCCGGATCCTGGCAGCGGCACCCGCCCGCCGCGGTACTCGCGATCGGAGTCCATGTTCGCTTCCTTCCGCTCGAAGGCTGCCGGGGTATGCCCGGTAAATCGATCGTGCGTCAGCGGGATGAGCCCATCGTGAGAGCCGCATGTGAGACTTCACATCTGCGAGTTCCCCGGGGCTCTCATCGGTTTCTCATCTGATCCTGCGTAACCTCGGCCTATGCGGGTGCTGGTCATCGAAGACGAGGTGCGGATGGCGCGCCTGGTCAAGCGCGCGCTCGAGGAGGAAGGCCACGCGGTCGACGTGGCCGGCGACGGCCCGGACGGCCTGTGGATGGCCACCGAGAATGCTTATGCAGCGATCGTGCTGGACGTCATGCTGCCTGGCTTCGATGGTTTCGAGCTGTGCCGCCGGCTGCGAGCAGATGGCATCTGGGCACCCGTGCTGATGCTCACTGCCCGCGACGAGATCGGCGATCGGGTCCGCGGCTTGGACGCCGGAGCTGACGACTACCTGGTCAAGCCGTTCAGCCTGCTGGAGCTCGCGGCACGGCTGCGGGCGCTCGCGCGCCGGGACGACCGGCGCAGGCCGGCTGTGCTGTCCGAAGGCGATCTCAAGCTGGATCCGGCGACTAAGCGGGCCTGGCGTGCCGGGTCCGAGCTACAGGTGTCCCCAAAGGAATTCTCGCTGCTCGAGTTCTTCCTGCGCCACCCGGGCATCGTGCTGTCCAGGTCTCAGATCATCGAGGCCGTCTGGGACTTCGCCTTCGAAAACTCGTCGAATGTCGTCGACCAGTACGTCAACTACCTGCGCCGCAAGGTCGATGCGCCGTTCGGCCGCCATGACATCGAGACGGTCCGGGGCATGGGTTACCGGCTCCGGCAAGCCGAGCCGGACTAGCTATGTCCATCCGGCTCCGGCTGGCCATCGTCTTCGCGGCGGCTGCGGCGATCCTGTTCGCAGCCGGCAGCTGGGTGTTCGTCAATGAGCTGTCGTCGTCGCTGCTCGGCGCAATCGACTCCCAGCTCGTCACGCAGCTTGACGGGGCCAGCCGGTACCTGCCCACGCACGGCACCGGAGCGCCTGCAGCGGGCACTCCCGCGCCCGGTGAGTATGTGGTTCAGGTCATCGACCCCGCCAACCGGGTCCGCGGCGCGAGCGCGGACGCCGGCCGCACGCCTATGCTTCCAGCGCCACAGCTCAGCCTGGCGCGGGCCCACCGGATCACGCTGATAGCCTCCGACGAAGACGGGGAACGCGAGCGTGTCAGCGCTGAGCCGCTGTCTGTTCGTCCACGGCGCCCAGGCTGGGTCGCCCTTGCCGCAGTCTCCCTTGAGTCGTTCGACACCACGATCAGCGATGTGATCCGCAGCCTGATCATCGCTGGCCTGATTGTGGTGGCCGCCGCCGGAATCGGTGCCTACGGGCTGGCGCGCGCGGCCCTGTCACCGGTTGAGCGGATGCGCCGCGAAGTGGCCGCGCTCTCCGAACGCGACCAGGCCCCCGGCGTGCAGGTCCCGCGAACCCGCGACGAGATCGCGGCACTGGCTACCACGATGAATGACTTGCTCAGCCGACTCCAGCGCGCGCTCGCCCGGCAGCGCGCGTTCGTCGCCGATGCCAGCCACGAGCTGCGCACGCCGTTCGCAGTGCTGCGCGGCGAGCTGGAACTGGCTGGCAGGCCGGGCCGAAGTCCTTCGGAACTCACCGAGGCAGTCGCCCGCGCCAGCGAGGAAACGGCGAGGCTCGGACGGATCACCGAGCAGCTGCTGCTCCTTGCTCGCAGCGACGAGGACCGCATGGACCTGCGGCTGGAGCGAGTCAGGGTGCAGCAACTGCTCACCCGCAGTGCGGACCACGCGACGGCTCGGGCGACGGATGGCGGCGTCTCCTGCGAGGTCGACGCGCCAGCCGAGCTCACCGCGAACCTGGATCCGGACCGGATCCGCGAGGCCGTCGACAACCTGGTCGATAACGCGCTCCGGTTCGCTCCGCCGGGAACCGCGATCCAGATCATCGGCCGCGCCGATCACGGCGACCTTGTCATCGAGGTCCGGGACGGGGGTCCTGGCTTCCCGGCCGACTTCCTGCCGCACGCCTTCGAGCGCTTCCGGCGCCCGGACTTCAGCCGTGCCAGGACCGACGGCGGCGCTGGCCTCGGACTGGCGATCGTGAGCGCCATCGCCCAGGCCCATGGCGGCCGCGCCACGGCAAGCAATCAGGCGCACGGCGGCGCCGCGGTCACGCTGGAGCTTCCAGGCGCAGCTACCGTCCGCCCGGGCCGGGAGTCCGGGCTCCCACCATGATGCAGGCGTGCTGGCAGGGCCGGTTGCCAGGGCCGAAGGTCCTGCCGCGACGGGTCTGTTAGCCGCAGTCGCTTGGGACCGGGACGGGGCATGCTGGTTCGAGGAGCGCCTGTGATAGGTCCGCGTTTGAACTGATCAGGTCGAACCAACCCGCACCAACGGCGGTGAATTCAAAAATGACAGATCCGGCTTCATCCGGAAAGTTTGCGCTGCTCTCCGACGGCAGAACCGTCGAGATCCGGCACGCATGGCCGGACGACATCGACGACGTCCGCCGCATGCACGAGCAGCTGTCACCCGATAACTCCTACTTCCGCTTCTTCAGCTTCAGCCCGAAGGCGCCCGAACGCGAAGCAGCGCGGGTCTGCAGGCCGGAGAGTCCCGACCACGTGGCCCTGCTTGCCAGGCTGGCCGGCGAACTCGTGGGGGTGGCGAGCTATGAGCCGACCTCGCGGCCCGGCATCGCGGAGCTCGCGTTTGCGGTCTCCGACGACATGCACGGCCACGGAATCGCAACCTTGCTGCTTGAGCACCTTGTCTCGGTTGCCCTCCAGCGCCATCTCACCGCCTTCTCGGCCGAGACGCTGCCGGAGAACATGGCCATGCAGGGCGTGTTCGTCGATGCCGGCCTGAAGGTCGAGCGGCATTTTGCCGATGGCGTGATCCATCTGATGATGCCGTTGCCCAGTACCGGCGGCGAGGAACTCGAGAGCTACCTGGACGCCGTGGCCGACCGGGCCAGCCGGGCTGACGTGGCCAGCTTGCAGCACCTGCTCGAGCCGAAATCAGTCGCGGTCATCGGCGCAGGCCGTCACCGCGGCTCGGTCGGGCGGGAGATCCTGCACAACATCGTCACCGGCGGGTTCACGGGCCCGGTCTATCCCGTGAACCCTCGCGCGCAGTCCATGGAGGGCCTGGCCTGCGTGGCATCGGCCGCTGACCTGCCCGAGGGCGTCGACCTCGCTGTCATTGCGGTGCCGCCCGCACAGGTTCCGACAGTGGCGGCCCAGTGCGGCAGCCGCAGCGTGCGCTCCCTAGCGGTCATCACCGCGAGCCTGGGCGGCGGCGGCGCGGACCTGCTGGCCATCTGCCGCCGTTACGGCATGCGGCTCGTCGGCCCGAACTGCTTCGGCCTGGCGTCCTCAGCCGTGAAGCTGAATGCGACGTTCGCCGCGGATATCCCGGCACCGGGGATTGCCGGACTCGTGGTGCAGTCCGGTGGCGTCGGGATCGCGTTGCTTGAGCACCTGCGCAAGCTGGGCCTCGGGATCTCGTCGTTCGTCTCGGTCGGCGACAAGTACGACGTCTCCAGCAACGACATGCTGACCTGGTGGGAGCAGGACAAGCAGACCCAACTCGCGCTGCTGTATGTGGAGTCGTTCGGAAACCCGCGCGGGTTCGGGCGCACCGCGCAGCGGGTCACCAAGAAGATGCCGGTGCTGACCGTCATCGGCGGCCGGTCGCCGGCCGGCCAGCGCGCTGCCGCGTCGCACACGGCGGCGGCGGCAACGCCGCTGGTCACCCAGGAGGCGCTGTTCGGCCAGGCGGGCATCATTGCCACCCATAGCCTGGGTGAAATGGTCGAGGCGATCGCACTGCTGTCCTGCCAGCAGCTGCCGGCCGGCCGTCGGGTGGCTATCGTTTCCAACGCGGGCGGAGCGGGTGTACTGGCGGCGGACGCGTGCGGCGACGCTCGCCTCACCGTGGCCGTGCTGGAAACGGCCACCCAGGCCAAGCTCACCCGGCTGCTCCCGCCTGGAGCGACGGTGTCCGGGCCGGTCGACACCACCGCCACCGTCGGAATCAGCGCGTTCCGTTCGTGTCTCGAGCACGTCGCGGCCGACAACGGCGTTGATGCTCTGCTAGCGATCGGCGTGCCGACCGCAATCGCCGATCTGAGCACCGCCATCGTCACCGCGAAGGTGTCCAAGCCGATGGCCGCCGTCCTCCTGGACCGGCCGGAGTCAGTAAGCCTGCTCGGCGCTGGCGCTGGCGCAAACGTCGGCCCTGGCCAGCCGGCAGGCACCGGCGGACACGCCACTGGCGCCGGTCTTGGCAGCCGGCCGTACGTGCCGGTCTACAGCTACCCGGAGAGCGCCGCCAGGGCCCTCGGCCATGCAGCCGGGTACCGCGAGTGGCGCGACTCCCATCAAGGCGCGATCCCGGAACTCGACGACGTCGACGTGACCGCGGCCCGCACGCTCGTGTCGTCACTCCTGGCCGGCAGACCCGACGACGGTTGGCTGCGCGCTCGCGACGCCATGCAACTACTCGCCAGCTACCGGATCCCGATGGTGGCCACCCGGACGGTGACCTCGGTGGACGGCGCACTGGCGGCCGCTGAGGAGCTCGGCGGTCACGTCGTGCTCAAGGCGGAAGTCGATCGGCTATTGCACAACAGCGACGCTGGCGCGGTCAAGCTGGACCTGCGCGCTGCCGGGGAAGTCGCTGACGCATACGCCGAGCTGGAAAAGGCCTTCGGCGATCGCCTGCGCCGCGTGCTGGTGCAACCGATGCTCGCGGGCGGGGTCGAAACGCTGGTCGGCGTGGTCCAGGAACCGGTATTCGGACCGATCGTTGTCTTCGGCCTCGGCGGGGTCGCGACGGACGTGCTCGGCGACCGCGCGGCCCGGCTCGCGCCGCTGACAAGCGACGACGCAGACCAGCTGATCAGAAGCGTGCGGGCTGCCCCGCTGCTGTTCGGGCACCGCGGCTCGGCCGCCATGGACACTGCGGCACTTGCCGACGTCCTGCTGCGGGTTTCCCGGCTGGCTGACGACCTCCCGGAAGTTGCCGAACTTGACCTGAATCCGGTGATCGCAACCGCCGACGGCGCCCATGCGGTGGATGCCCGGATCCGGCTGGCTCCGGCCGCACCGCGCGACCCGTTCCTGCGCCAGCTCCGGTGAGGAATCGCTGCTACTCACCGGGCGGGTCGACAGTCCCCGTTCCCAGTATCTGAGGGCTGCGGCCCGTTTACCCGGTCACCCGGATGCGGCGACCGCTGATCTCGACTGGCATCAGCCGCACGTAGACATCCCGCTCGCCGCCTGCCCAGGGCTCGATGTCTAGCGCTTTGGCGCGGTCGAGCTCGGCTTGATCGGTGATGAGGCGGGCGGTGCCGCTCAGCAGCACGCTCCAGCCCTCGCCGAGCGCCTCATCCAGGTGATCGACGTCGAACGACACCCTCTCGGCAAGCGCCGCGTTCAATCGCATCTCCGCGCCGACGCCGCTGGTCCCGCTCGTCCGGAAGATCACGTCGCCGCCGTCCATCTTGTAGTTGACGGGGATCGCGACCGGGCCTCGGCCGGGCTCGTCGTACAGGAAACGGCCGATCCCGCCGGCGGCCACGTGCGCCTTGCACTCATCGACTGTGAGGGTTTCCAGGACGGGGTTCTTGGCCGCGCCGCGCTGGCCAGGCGGCAGGTTGAGCCCCGCACCGGACAGCATGGCCGGATCGGCGTTCAGCGCGGCAGCCAGCCTGGTCAAGGATGCCTGCGTTGGATTCGGCATCGGGCTGGACTCCAGGTAGGCCAGGTACCCGGGTGACATACCGGCCAGTTCGGCCGCCTGGTCGCGCGTCAGTCCGGCCCGGGTTCGCTGCTCGGCGATACGCCTGCCCAGGTCGGTCCCGCCAGTATCGGCATCGGTGGCCATGCGGCCAACTCTACGGGCGAGGCGAGCCCGGCGCAGGGCCGGTGGTCCATGCCAGCCGGGTCCTTGGACCCTAGCCGGCAGCTACCTGGGCGCAGATGCTGCAAAGTGGTGATGCACCATGACACAGACTGCCCGCTTGCATGTTGGTCCGGCTCAGGCTGATGGCGCCCGGCCCGCGGTCGTTACCGATCTGGGCGGATTGCTCGCGCGGGCGTAATCGCGGGCGACACGATGCCGGCGCACAGGACCGCGGCCGACCCAGCCCTCGCCCGTAGCGACATCGCGTTCCTGGTCGCCACCGCAGCCAGGGCACCGTCGGTCCATAACACTCAGCCATGGAAGTTCCGCGTCCGCGGCAGCGTCATCGAGCTGCTCGCCGACCCTGACCGGCAGCTGCACCAGGTGGACCCGGCCGGCCGGGAACTCATGATCAGCTGCGGGGCCGCGTTGTTCGGGTTGCGGCTCGGGCTGCGCAAGCTCGGTTACCTGGCAGCAGTCGAATTGCTTCCCGATCCGGCGCAGCCGTGGCTCGTCGCTCGGGTGGAGCCGGACGGCTGCGCGCCGATGAGCCGGGAGGAGGCAGAGTTCCTCGCGGCGCTGCCGCACCGGCATACCCACCGGGGCCCGTTCGCCCCCGGCGGGATTCCGGCGCGGCTGCTGACTGCGCTCCAGCTTGACGCCTCGGCCGAGGGCGGGGAGTTGCTGCTGGTCGAAGACGCTGCCCTGGTCACCGATCTGGCCGGACTAGTGTCGTCGGCGGCTGACGAGCAACGGGCGAGTCCGCAGATCACCGCCGAGCTGGCCCGCTGGGTGCAGCCGCCAGGCAGCCGTTCGCGCGACGGCGTCCCGGCCAGCGCCAGGCCTGAGCTGCCGGTCAGCGAGGCACCAGGCGACGCAACGGCGGCCGAATGGCTGCCGCAGCGCGACTTCGGCAGGCCGGGAACTGAGGCCAGGGGCGGCGAGCCTCCAGCGGCGACGGCTGTGCTGGTCACTGCTGACGACAGTGCTGCCGACTGGCTGCGAGCCGGGCAGGCACTGCACCGGCTGCTGGT
Organism: uncultured Actinomycetota bacterium; assembly: GCA_963834665.1. Classification (GTDB taxonomy): domain Bacteria; phylum Actinomycetota; class Actinomycetes; order Streptosporangiales; family Streptosporangiaceae; genus JAJYUU01. The sequence continues at coordinate 543,134 of CAWICK010000010.1, read as the reverse complement.
GCGCGCCGCGACCCGGTGGGTCTTCGCCAGTCTGCAGTCTCAGCCACTGGAGTCGCCGCGTTACCGGACGATGGTGGCAGACCGATTGAGTTTGTCCGGATATCCGCAGATGCTCCTGCAATTTGGCTGCGCCAGCACTGCCCTGGCGACGGCTCGCCGACTACAAGCTGAATTCATGACTAACCATCAGCCCGGATAGCGCTTAGTCTGCCCATTACAGGCTCATTGGCCCTCGTGCCAGTACGGCCCACCGCGGCAGATTGGCCAGGTGAGTTCCGGCGGATGAGCCTGGATCGGAGGTGCTTCCGGTGAAGGAGCGACTTGCGCGGGTCGCCCGGATGATACTGGGCCGCGAGCACAATCCGCTGCTGCGCCAGGTCGACCGGATCGAGACAGCAGTCATGGCCGCGCTGGTCGTCGCATTCCTCGCGGCGGCTCCGCTGGCGTCGCTCTACGCCGGGCGGCTTGCCGACACCCAGGGCCTGCGCGAGCAGCGCGCCGAACAGCACACCTGGACGAGGGAACCGGCGATTTTGCGGCAGAGCGCTAGCGCCGGCCTGATTGGCATGGACGGCGCCTGGGATACCGCCATGGTGACCGCGAGCTGGGTCGTGCCATCGTCTGGCGGGCACCGAACCGGCCGGATCGCGATGCCGCTGAACGCGCACAAGGGTGAGGTCGTCAGTGTCTGGGTAACGCCTACAGGAGAGCTGGCGCATCCGCCCCTGACTGGCGCGGATGTGCGCGACCGGATCGCCTTCGCCGTGCTGATAGCGAGCACCGGCGTCGCAGCCCTGGAGCTGCTGATCGCGGTCGTCGTCCGGGTGGCCCTGCGGCGCCGCCGGATGGCCGGGTGGGAGAGCGCGTGGCGGGCGGTCGGGCCGAAATGGTCACAGCTGCGGTAGGTGATGCCGGCTGAGTCGGCCGGCCCTGGCTGGAGGACTCATGAAGGCGTGGGTAGTGCAGCGGACCGCTCCGGTGGATGACGGGCCGCTGGCCCGGACCGAGCGCGACGTACCGGAGCCGGGCCCCGGCGAGGTAAGGGTCCGGATCAGCTGTTGCGGGGTCTGCCGCACGGACCTGCACCTGGCGGAGGGCGACCTGCCGCCGCGCCGGCCAGGCGTGACTCCCGGGCACGAGATCGTTGGCCGGGTCGACGCCCTCGGCGCCGGGGCCAGCCGGTTCGCTCTCGGAGACCGGATCGGCGTGCCGTGGCTGGCCAGGACCGACGGGACGTGCACCTTTTGCCGCCGCGGCGCGGAGAACCTATGCCTTGCGCCGCGGTTCACCGGCTGGGACGCCGACGGCGGCTACGCGGAGTTCTGCGTGGCGGCCGAGAGCTACGCCTACCGGCTGCCTGAGGCACTCGACGACGAGCACGCCGCGCCGTTGCTCTGCGCCGGCATCATCGGCTACCGCGCGCTGCAGCGAGCTGAGGTGCCGCCGGGCGGCCGGCTCGGGATCTACGGGTTCGGCGGGAGCGCCCACATCACCGCGCAGGTCGCGTTGCATCAGGGCATGCGGGTGCATGTGCTGACCCGCGGTGAGGGCAACCGCAGGCTGGCCGCCGAACTCGGGGCGGACTCGGTTGGTGACGCGGCGGACGCGCCGCCGGAGCCGCTTGATGGCGCCATCCTCTTCGCCCCGGCGGGAGAGCTCGTGCCGGTCGCGCTCCGGGCACTGGACCGGGGCGGCACGCTGGCCATCGCCGGGATCTGGCTGTCAGACATTCCCGCCATCAGGTACGCCGATGAGCTGTTCGAAGAACGGCAGCTGCGCAGCGTTACCGCGAACACCCGCGGGGACGGCGAGGAGTTCCTGGCGCTGGCTGCCCGGTTCGGGATCCAGCCCACGACGGTCGCTTACCCGATGGACAGGGCGCCGGAAGCGCTGGCCGACCTCGCGCACGGCCGGTTCAGCGGCGCCGCCGTCCTGCACAACTGACGGGCGGGGCAGGCCGAGCAGCCGCGGCTTGATCTGATCGGCGCGCAGCGGTTCGATCAGCAGGGGGTTTTGGCCATCAGCTAGACCTGCCCGGCAGGCAGGTAATTCGCGGCCCGCAGGCATCGGATCCTGCTGGGCTATGGCGCTGTCGGGCGCCGCATCACCAGCGGTCCGGGCTCGGTGACGCCGGCTTCGGCAGCCGGACGCGGTGCGGCAGGATGCGGTGCGGCAGGATGAGGTGCGGCAGGATGCGGTGCGGCGGGACGCAGTGCGGTCTGCGGCGGCCAGCACTGGCGTCGCCGTCGGACCAGGAGGCAAATTCGGTCGCATACCCCGCGATCCGCTGCACGATGTCGCGGGTCTGGAACTGGAGCATGCCGGCGTTCAGCTCGCCGCTGCCGATCACCGCGACGATGGCGACCTGGCCTGCCGCGTACACCGCGACGTAGCCATTGCTGCCACGGGTAACGGCCTCGCGGAAATGACCCCGGCCGGTTGCGCCCATGGTCGCGCTGGCCACGGCCCGGGTGGTGGCCACGAGCGCGGCAAGCTCGGTCGGCTCGACGTCCGGTACATCGTGGCTGACAAGGAAGCCGTCGGTGGTGGCGACCAGGCTCCCGAATACGCCCGTGACGTTCTGCCGGATCAGGCGCAACTCCGCGTGCACCCGCTGCTGGACTGTTGGTTCTTCGGCTGTCACCACGCTGATCACCAGTCCGCCCCGCGCACGCCGCGGTGTGTGCTGATTCCTCGCACTGCGCTGCTGCCCTTCTTGCGGCCGCGTTCCCGAGATCGTCGCCGCAGGCGAATTGCACTGGGGCCATTACCAGGCCATTCCGGCATGGTAAAACGAGCAACGGTCCTTGCGTACGCAAACTCGCCTGACCGAGGTCAGCTGGCGGCTCGCGAGGGCCGTCAGTCAGCGGCCTCGATGTCCAGGGGTGCCGCCGTCACCAGCGCGGGGCATCTATTAGCATTCGGCTAGCTTGCCGTACTTGCGCTTGAATGCGCGCGCGGGAGGGCAGCCTAGGGGCATGAACGAACAGGCAGAAACGTCGAGCCCGCAAACTGCCACGCTGACCGAGCAGGTACAGCGGGCCAACGACTCCGGCCGGGTTCCGGTCGTGTTCATCCACGGCCTGTGGCTGCTGGCATCTAGCTGGGACAAGTGGGCCGCGATGTTTGATGCCGAGGGCTACGCGCCGGTCAGCCCCGGCTGGCCCGATGATCCCGGCACCGTGGCTGAGGCGCAGGCACATCCCGAAGTATTCGCCGGCAAGAGCGTCGGTGCTGTAGCTCACCATTACTCCGACGTCATCGGCACGCTTACGCGCAAACCAGCGGTGATCGGGCATTCGTTCGGCGGGCTGCTGGCGCAGATCGTCGCGGGCCGTGGCCAGTCCGCGGCCACCGTGGCCATCGACGCCGCCCCGTTCCGCGGGGTGCTGCCGCTGCCCGTGTCCGCGCTCAGGTCCGCGTTCCCCGTTCTGGGTAAGCCGGCGAACAGGCGGCGCGCGGTTCCGCTTAGCTTCAGCCAGTTCCGGTTCGCGTTCGCGAATGCGGTGTCCGAGGATGAAGCGCACCAGCTCTACGAAAAGTACTCCGTGCCAGGATCTGGCGTGCCGCTGTTCCAGGCTGCGTTCGCCAACTTCAACCCGCGGACGGAGGCCAGCGTCGACACCACCAACCCGCATCGCGGGCCACTGCTCATCGTGTCCGGCGGCAAAGACAACACGGTGCCCCGTGCAATCTCACACGCCGCCTTTAAGCGCCAGCAGCACAACCGCGGTGTCACCGAGTTCGCCGAGGTAGCCGGCCGCGGGCATTCGCTGACCATCGACAGCGGCTGGCACGATGTCGCCCAGCCGGCGCTGGACTTCATCCGGCGCTTCACGTGATATGTCCCGTTCGGCGAATCCATCTCGAGCGTGATCCTGTTATTGAGTGCGGTTGTCCGCAAATAGCGCGGAAGAACGCACTCAATAACTGATGTGGCGGCCGCGTTGGCACGAAACCGAACTCGGCGACGGCCTGAAGCACCTGGTCGCGCAGCCTGCGCCGTCTCCGGCTGGCCGGTCCGGCCACGCGTCGGTCCTGAAGGTCCCGAAGATCCCGAAGGTCCCCTGGCTGATCTGCAGCCCGAGCTGGTCACCCCGCCCATAACCGCGGACTGACTGCGGCGACGCCGGACCACCACCCCTGGCCCGGCGCCAGCCGCGGCGGAGGCGGCGCCAGCGAACGTTGCCAGCGAACGTTGCCAGCGGACGTTGCCAGCGAACGTTGCCAGCGGACGGCGCCAGCGGACGGCGCCAGCGGACGGCGCCAGCCGGGTCGCCGATCTCCGGTCAGCTGCGGGCTAGTTGAGGAAGCCCATAAGCGCGCCGTTGACCTGGTCGGAGTGGGTCCAGGAGATGGCATGCGGGCCGCCCGGGATCGTCACCAGTTGCATCTCCTTGATCATGCCGGGCAGGCGCTTGCCGGTCTTGTCGTACGGCAGGATCCGGTCGGCGTCGCCATCGAGCACCAGGATCGGAACGTCGATCTTGGGCAGGTCACCGCGGAAGTCGGTCTCCCAGGTCGGGATGCAGGCCACCGCCGCGGCGGCCGAGGCGCTGGTGGCGATGTTGAAGCTGGCCTGGTAAGCCTGGTCGCTGACCAGGGTGCCGCCGAGCTGGTCGATGTTGTAGAAGTTGTCGAGGAATCCCTTCAGGAACGCCGGGCTGTCCGCCTTGGCCGCCTCGATGAATCCGTCGTACACGCTCTTCGGCAGGCCTTCAGGGTTATCGCCTGTCTCCAGCAGGAACGGCGGGATCGGCGAGATCAGTACGCCCTTGGCGACGCGCGCGGAGCCATAGGTACCCAGGTAGCGAGTCACCTCGCCAGTGCCCATGGAGTGACCGACGAGCACCGCATTGTGCAGGTCCAGTGCCTCCATCAGCGCGTGCAGGTCCGCGGCGAACGTGTCGTAGTCGTACCCGGACGTGGGCTGGCTGGACTTGCCGAAGCCGCGGCGGTCGTAGGTGATGACCCGGTGGCCCGCTGCCAGCAGAACCGGAACCTGCTTGTCCCAGGCACGCCCGCTCAGCGGATAGCCGTGGATCAGCACCACCGGCTGCCCGGAGCCGTGGTCTTCGTAGTAGAGATCGACCGTGCCCGAGTTCTCTGTACCGACAGTCAGATACGGCATAGTGATCCGCCTTCCGGTCTGCGATTGATTGGGAACGGGGTCGCCGATGTGGCTCGGCCGCACGCATCGGCCCGGCCGGTCGGGGTCGGCCATTACTCACGACGGTATTGCGGGCACAGGGCGCGAAGCTCCACCCGGAGTGGGTGATATGCAGCGTGCCGCGGCGAAACGATGATCACCCCGGCGGCCGGGTTCTGACGGCAGCAGGCCGGACATCAGCGCAGCTCGCCGAACCCTGCGATGCGAACGCAGCGGTCCGGGCATGAACCGAGCCCCGGCTCGGGACGTATAGTGGTGGAGGCGGCACATTTCCCGCCGGCACAAAATGGACGGCTGTTGCTACGGTCGCCCCGCACCGACCCGCGGTGGACATTGATGGTCCGCCGGCCCGGACCTGGAGGGGCCTGTATGGCCGTTATCAACGCTTTCGCTCGCGATGTCGTTGATCTGGCCGAACCGCTGACGCTGGATGCCGCCTATGTTCGGTCGTGCCGCGCGGCGCTCACTGATTCCCGGATCGGCATGGTCGGCCTCGAGATCGAGGCCCACCTGGTGGACCTTGACTCGGTGGCCGATGCCGTGTCCTGGCAGCGGGCCAAGTCCATCACCGAGATCGTCTGCGGCGGTCACGTCCGCGAGCAGCGTCACGCTGGAGCCCGGCGGCCAGGTAGAACTTTCCGGGCGTCCGCAGCCGGACATCGCAGCTGCCGTCGCCGGGCTGCGGCACGACTGGGTAGGCGCGCGGCTCGCTCTCGCCGAGCGCAGACTCGGCGTCGCCTACGCGGGCGCTGATCCGCTGCGGCCGTCGCGCCGAGTGAACCCGCGGCCCCGGTACCGCGCCATGGAACAGCATTTCGCCGCCACCGGCCGGGCCGGGCCGGGCTCGGTGATGATGAACTCCACCGCGGCGCTGCAGGTGAACCTGCAGGCCGGACCGCAAGGCGGGTGGCCCGAGCGGGTCGCACGGGCGCACCGGCTGGGACCGACGCTCGTGGCCATATCAGCGAGCTCGTCGTGGCTGCACGGTCGTCCGACCGGCTGGAAGTCGGCCCGGCAGCAGACGTGGGGCCTGCTCGATCAGCGCTCGTGCGGCCCGGTGCCCGGCTGCGTCGCGGCGAACGCGGCCGCTGACGGCCGGATGGATCCGGTGTCGGCGTGGGCGAACTACGCCCTGCGCGCCCAGGTGGTCCTGGTGCGGAGTGGCGGCGACGATGTCGAGGCCGTGCGCACGCCGGTGCCGTTCGGCCAGTGGGCCAGGGGCTCGGTCAGACTGTGCGGCAGGCCGCCCACGGCAGCTGATCTCGATACGCACCTGACCACGCTGTTCCCGCCGGTACGGCTGCGCGGTTACTTGGAGCTGCGTTACCTCGATGCGACCGCGCCCCGGTGGTGGCCGGCCATCGCCGCCGTGCTCTGCACGCTCATGGACGACCCGGCCGCCGCCGACCTGGCAACGGAAGCGACCGAGCGCACCGCCTCGCGCTGGACGGAGGCGGCACGCGCCGGGCTGGGCGACACGCTGCTCGCGGACTCGGCCCGCCGCTGCATGGCGATCGCCGCCAGCCGGGTGCCGGCCGAGCTGAGTTCGGCAGTCGCTGACCTGGCCGAGCTTGTCGAGTCCCGCCGCTGTCCCGGAGACCTGCTGGCCGAGCGGACCGAGAAAATCGGGCCGCTCGCCGCGCTGGAGGAGCTAGCCCATGCTTGACGAGGTTGTCCGCGACCTGGAACGCGCCCGCCTCCGCACGCTGCAGCTCACCGACCTGGACGAGCCGACGCTGCTGGCGCAGCACGATCCGCTGATGAGCCCGCTGGTCTGGGACCTCGCGCACGTCGGCCAGCAGGAGGAACTGTGGCTGCTGCGCGGCGGCGATCCGGTCCGGCCGGGCATGCTGCCGCCCGAAGTCGATTCGCTGTACGACGCGTTCAAGCACAAGCGCGCCGACCGGCCGCGGCTGCCGCTGCTGCCTCCGGTCGAGGCGCGCGCCTACGACTACGAAGTTCGCGGCCGGGTGCTTGACCTGCTCGAGCGCACCGCAGAATGACGACCTTTTCCCCGCGGGCATGGTCGTCCAGCACGAGGAGCAGCACGACGAGACCATGTACGCGACGCTCCAGCTACGTCAGGGTCCGCCCGTGCTGGTGGAGCGGCGCCCGCTGCCGTCTGGCCGGCGGGTCGAGCCCGAGCGCGCGTTCGTGCCCGGCGGGCCATTCACCCTGGGCGTCGACGCGTCCGCCGAGCCGTTCTCGCTCGACAACGAGCGGCCCGCGCACACCGTGGAGGTAACGGGGTTCTGGCTGGCCCGGCTGCCGGTCAGCAACCGGCAGTGGCAGGAGTTCATCGCCGACGACGGTTACCACCGGCAGGAGCTCTGGTCCGCGCGCGGCTGGGCGCACCGGACGCAGGTCGTGCTGGAGCGGCCGCTGTTCTGGACGGAGGGCGGCACAAGGCGGCGGTTCGGGATCGATGAGGACGTGCCGCCGGATGAGCCGGTGCAGCACGTCTGCTACTTCGAGGCGGAGGCGTTCGCCCGCTGGCCGGCGCACGGCTGCCGACCGAGCTGGAATGGGAAAAGGCCTGCGCCTGGGACCCAGTCACGCAGGCCAGGCGCGCCTGGCCGTGGGGTTCCGCGCGGCCCACCGCCGACCTGGCTAACCTTGGCGGCGCCGCGCTGCGGCCTGCGCCGGTCGGCGCGTTCCCGCAGGGCGCGTCGGCGTATGGCGTCGAGCAGATGATCGGCGATGTCTGGGAATGGACGTCGTCGGATTTCGAGCCGTGGCCGGGGTTCACGCCGATGATCTACCGCGACTACAGCCAGCCCTTCTTCGGCGGCGACTATAAAGTGCTGCGCGGCGGCTCGTGGGCCGTGGCCGCGTCGGCGATCCGGCCGTCGTTCCGTAACTGGGACCACCCGGTCAGGCGGCAGATCTTCACCGGCGTCCGACTGGCCTGGGACGCCTGAGTGTGCCGTCACCTGGGGTGGGTCGGGGCGCCCCGTTCCCTTCATGAACTGGTGCTGGCGCCGCCGCACGGATTGCTCGTGCAGTCGTATGCGCCACGCCGGCAGCGCCACGGCACGATGAACGCCGACGGGTGGGGCGTCGGGTTTTTCGCGGGCGGGCGGCCGGAGCCGGCCCGCTGGCGGTCGAACCGGCCGTTGTGGGCGGATCAGTCGTTCGCGTCGCTGGCGCCGGTGATCTCGTCGGGGTGTGTGCTGGCGGCCGTGCGGTCGGCAACGGCGGGCATGCCGCTGGACGAGACGGCGGTCGCGCCGTTCCTGCACGGGCGGTGGCTGCTGTCCCACAACGGTGTCGTCGACCGCATGCTGCTCGGCCCCCATCCGGAGGCGGAGTCGGTGTGCGACTCCGCTCAGCTCGCGGCGCACCTGTTCGAGTTCGGGCCGGAACGGGTCGGCGAGTTCGTCACCGACATCGGCAAGCGCGACCCGGGCGCCCGGCTGAACCTGCTGCTTACCGATGGCCAGCGGGTCCTGGCGACCCGATGGAACGACACCCTCAGCGTGCTCGAGGCCGACGACGGAGTACGTCGTCGCGAGCGAGCCATACGACGACGACCCGCGCTGGACCGAAGTCCCCGACCACCACCTCGTCGAGATCAGCGGTGCCGGTGCCAGCAGTACCGGCGTGATCATCACCGATCTGGAGGCATGACCGATGCCAGTGGAGAACCGCGTCCAGGCACATCCCGGCCGGTACCACGATGCGCTGCGCGCGGACGTCCGGGCGGGCCTCACCGCAACGCCCAAGAGCCTGCCGCCGAAGTACTTCTACGACGAGCGCGGCAGCGAACTGTTCGACGAGATAACCCGCTTGCCGGAGTACTACCTGACCAGAGCCGAGACCGCGATCCTGACGGAGCGCGCCGCGGAGATCGCCGAACTGTCGCGCTGTGAGTCGCTGGTGGAGCTCGGCGGCGGCACGTCGGCCAAGACTGCACTGCTGCTGCGCGCCCTGCTGGACCGCGGCACGTTGCAGGAGTTCGTTCCCCTCGATGTTGACCCGGCGGTGCTGACCGAGGCGACGGATATGCTCGCGGCCAAGTACCCGGGCTTGTGGATCGCGCCGTTCGTCGGCGACTTCGAGCGCGACCTGGGCGCGATCCCGGCCGGCGGCCGCCGCATGATCGTGTTCATCGGGTCGACGATCGGCAACCTCGAGCCGGCCGGCACGGGCGGTGTTCCTCCGGCAGGTCGCCGCCGCGCTGCAGCCAGGGGACACCTTCCTGCTGGGGACGGACCTGGTCAAGGACTCCGGCCGTCTGCTGCGTGCGTATGACGACGCGGCCGGCGTGACGGCAGAGTTCAACCGCAACGTGCTGGTGGTAGTGAACCGGGAGCTGGCGGCGGACTTTGACGTGGCGCAGTTCCGGCATGTCGCGCTGTGGGACGCGGCCAACGAGTGGATCGAGATGCGGCTCCGTTCGGCTCGCGAGCAGCGGGTCAGCGTCGGCGAGCTCGGCCTCACGGTCTCGTTCGCGGCGGGGGAGGAGATGCACACTGAGATCTCCGCGAAGTTCCGCCCCGACCGGCTGCGGGCCGAGCTCGCCGCGGCCGGGCTGGAGACGGTCAGGTTCTGGACCGACCAGGATGGCGATTTCGGCCTGACGCTGGCGCAGCCAGCGGCGGCCATCCCGGCTAGCCCGCGCAGGGTATAGCTCGGCGAGGGGGATCCGGTTCGGTGGCCAGCCCGCCTCACGTTTGGCTCCGCGGTGCGGCTCAGCCTTGGAAGCCGCAATTCTTGCCCAGTAGTCTCAATGAGACTACGAAACGTGGGATGGCATAAGGCCTGACGCCTGGCGGTCAAGCGAGCGGCAGGCCTGCGGGCTTATTGGCGCGCTGACGGCTCAGCCATGGCCTGGGCACCGAGGGCTTCGAGGAAGCGGAGGGTTGCCGACACGTTTTCGCAGCGCCACAGGGCAAGAGTGCGGTCGAAGCCCGTCGCGGCGGCAAGGCGGTCCTGAAGGGCGCTCGCCACCGGAAGTAGCTCCTCCCGCTGAGCACTGAGCAGCGGCTGCGGATCTTGCTGGCTGCGCGCGTACAAGGCGAGCTTGACCAGCAACTCCGAGCGCACGTCCCGGTTGTGGCCGACCGGCCGGGCGAGCCACACGGCCGCCTCGTCGCGCCCGGCCGGTGTGGCGTCTATCAGTGAACGGACCGGGCCATGGCTTGATGGCCGCTGCTCAGTAGTCCGCACCAGGCCGAGCCGTTCGAGCCGCTGCAGGGACCGGTAGACGACCGGCTTGGGAACTCGCCACACCCGGCCCATCTCGCCGTCAAGACCCAGAAGCGCGGCAAGCGCGAAACCATGCGCCCGCTGCTCGCAGACGAGGCATAGCACCAGCCATTCGGCTAGTGACAGCGAAGGTTCCCGCCCTGCGGACATGGCTCAAGGCTATCTGCCGCGGCTGCGGTGATCCCGATGCCAGCGGGTGACAGCTGGCGGCCCACTTCTGTAGTCTCAGTGTGACTAGCTGATGAGCGGGAGGGGTCGGCCATGTCCGCTGAGACGATTAGTTCGGCCGGGCAGCCCGGCCATCTGCCGCTCCGACGCTCCCGCCGGGGGGTGCGGCCGGTGGCTGGGGTGCTGGCTGACGGCACGGCCTACTATGCGCTGCTCGGTGAGGTTGTCGTCGAGGGTTCGGTGGTGGTGTGCCATTTGTGCGGCCGGTGGTTGCGGTCGGTCACGGCGCATCTTCCATCGCATGGCTGGACGAAGCATCAGTACTGCGAGGCGTTCGGCCTCGAACGCGGCCAGTCGCTGGAAGGTCCGGAAACCCGCAAGCTCCGTGCTTCCGCGTTCACGGCGCGCCTGCTGTTCGAGCCTGCTGTCCGCGAGGGCAGCGCCACTGGGCGCCAGCGTGCCAGATCGGGAGACCTCACCCGGGATGCCGCGGCAGCAGCGCGCGGTCGGCCGTTCCCGCAGCAGCGCCGTAAGAAGGCAGTGCACGCGCTCGCGTCGATCTCGGCGGCAGCCGCCGCGCAAGCCAGCCGGGACCGCGCTGACCGGCAGCTCCTCGCCGTGGCGGCCAGTGCGGCACGACTGCGGGGCTATCCCGACATCGGAGCATTTGTCATCGCCCGGACGCGCGATGGCGCCAGCCTTGCGGCAATCAGCCGCGAAGCCGGACTACACAAGGACTGGCTCTCCCGCCACCTCCGCCGCGTCGATCCCGTCGCCGCTGAAGCTGCCCGGCAGCAAGCGGCCGCGAGGCTGGATAGTCACTGGCGCCCGGCACTTGCCCGGCTCGGCTATCGCGATGTCGGCACCTACCTGCGGGAACGACACCTTGAGCAGCATCAGACCGTGAATGCCATAGCAGGCGAGATCGGCCTGTCCCACCACGCCGTCGACGTCGGCGCTGCGGCGCCATGGCCTAGCCAACATCGTGCACGTCACCAAGCGCGAACAGGAACGGCGGCGCGCGGCCGAGGCCGCCGCCCGCCTCGGTTACGCGGACATCGCCGCCTACATTTGCGACCGCCGATCTGATGGCTGTACGTGGCAGGCCATCGCAGCCGAGTCAGGGCAGCCGGAAAGATGGCTCCGCCGCCACGCCGCTGGACAAGTGCAGCCTGCGCGCTGACGGCAGGAGGCCACGCGGTGGCAAGGTTCCTCGTTACCTACTACGCGGGTGATATGCCGTCCGATCCAGTCTCTATCGCCGATGCCCGGCGCGCGTTCGTGCGGTGGGCAGAGCAGGCCGGCCCGGCGCTGGCCGACGTAGGCACCCCCGTCAGGTCTGCAACGACTCTCGGCGGGGACGGCCCGCGTGACGGGCTGCCCGGGCAGCAATTGCTGGGCTGGTCAGTAATTGAGGCTGCCGACAACCACGCTGCAGTACAGCTTGTGCAGAATCATCCGTTCATCAGCCGGGGCGGCATAGTGCAGGTCAGCGAGCCCGTCTGAGCGCTGGCGAGCCACAGGCGACCGTTGGCCGCTTCCATGACCTGGAATCATAATTACCTTGCATTCCTGTCATTGGACGCATAGTTCCAGATGGGGAAGACTAATGGACGAAGGAATGCCGACGGTTAGGACAGTCACGTGAAGAACGACACTTCAGAGCGAAGCCAGGGGCTGGCGGAAATCTGGGACGGTTTCCGTCGGATTCATGGCCTCCACGACACGGCCCATACCGCTGATGGCGAGCAACGGCGCGCGGCGCGCGAGGCTCGCCAGGCGGCGCGGGCATCGCGGCGAACCCTCGAGCGCGAGCTTGCGGACGTTATCTCGCCAGCGGACTTCAGCGACCTGGACGCAATGCTCAAGCGTTACAGCGAAGAGGAGACCGAGGACATCCGCACCATTCTCTGGGCGCGTCGCGCGGCCTGATGTCACTCGCATGACCTGGCGCTCCGCAGCGGCCGGAGCATTCTCACGAACCATGCCTGCAGAAGATCTGACTCATGTGATCCATGAGTTAGGGTCATGGATGTGGACACGGACACCCTGCGCTGGTTTCAGCAGGTAGCTGATGGCACCACGGTGACCGAAGTCAGTGAAGTCGAGGCAGTCACGCAGTCGGGCGTCTCGCGCGCCCTGCAGCGCCTTGAGGCGGAGCTCGGCACGCCGCTGCTGCGCCGGTCCGGCAGCGTGCTCCGGCTGACTCGCGCCGGAGCGGTATTCAAGCGGCACGTGGACGCTCTGCTGCATCAGCTTGATGACGGCATCGCCGCAGTGACGCAACTAGTCGAGCCCGACACCGGCACGGTTGCCTTGGCCTTCCAGCACTCGCTGGGCACCTGGCTCGTCCCGGACCTCGTGCGCAGCTTCCGAGCTGCTCACCCGGGAGTCCGTTTCCAGCTAACCCAGGTCCGCGACGAGCTCGACGGAGCGCCGCTCAATGGCGGTGACGCGGACCTTGAGATTGGCACCCGCCGGCCCCGTGATCCGGCTATACGCGCCCGCCGGGTAGCGATCGAGCCCCTCCGGCTGTCGCTGCCGCGCGATCATCCGCTCGCCAAACAGCCGCGCCTTCGCCTTGCCGAGGTATCGGACGAGCCTTTCGTTAGCCTGCGGGCGACCTCCGCGCTGCGGAAGTTGACCGATGACCTGTGCGTGCAGGCCGGGTTTCGCCCGCAAGTCGTATTCGAGGGAGACGACCTGTCGACCGTCCGCGGCTTCGTGGCCGCCGGGCTAGGCATAGCTGTCCTGCCCGCGCCGCGCGCGGGTGCACCGGAATCGGCAACCGGGCCGGTCCTCTACCGGGAGATCCGGGACAGCGGAGCGATGCGGGAGATCTGCCTGATGTGGTCGGCCGAGCGGCGCCTGCTGCCAGCCGCCGAGGTCTTCCGCCAGCACGTGATCAGCAGGGCCGCAGAAGGGAAAGTTCCTGCGCTCTCCGGATAACGCAAGAACGTTCGGCGACAGCGAGCGCTGATCGCAGGCCGGCCCGGCTGGCGTCCCGTTCCGTTCCTAAGCGGCCTCGTTTCCTGGGTGGCCAGGCTTATCCGGGTCGCTGGGCAGGGGTGGGGAGCTAGCAGGCAACGTCGCGCGCGCCCGGATGACGCCGAGGCTGTCATGCAGCGCTTGCCACACGTTGCTGAGGCTGTCGCTGACAGGCAGGTCGCCGCGGATGGTGTCGGGCGGGCTGGCTCTATCGCCCAGCGCCTCGAGCGCGGCGCGCCCGAGGTCGACGATCACCGGGTCGGTCGCCTCGATCGTGACCTGCTTGTCGGTAATGCGGACCAGCATCTGGCGGCGGCAGGCTTCTTCTGGCTGCTCGTCGCTGGTGCCGGTGACGTCCGCGTTGCGCAGCGCCTCCCTGGCCTGGTCCAGGTCAACGCCGAGTGCGGCCAACGCGCGGGCGGCGGCAGTATCGGCGTCGGCAAGGGCGGCGAGCAGCAGGTGGTGCGAGCCGACCGGCTGTGATCCGGCCAGGCGGGCTGCTTCGGTCAGGCTGATGTCGGCGGCGGGCGTCGTGCGCAGCTCCGCCGGCTCGCCAGGCTCGCGCGATTCGCCGGGTCCGGCCGCGAAGCGGCGGCGGAGCTGCCATCGGCGACCGCGTGCTGCCTCAGTTGGCTCCGCGGACACGAGGTTCAGTACGGTCATGCGGATCGCCATGAGGTCGGGGGAGTACTGCTTCAGGACCTGGGCGCCCACGCCGTCGCCTTCGCGTATCACGCCGAGCAGGATGTGCTCGGTGCCGATGTAGTTGTGGTGCAGCTGCAATGCTTCGCGAAGCGCGAGCTCGAGGGTCTTCTTCGCGCGCGGGGTAAACGGGATGTGCCCGCTCTGCGCTACCTTTCCGGTGCCGACGATGGCCTTGACGTCTTCGCGGGCGGCGTCCAGCGACATGCCGAAGTGGTCGAGTGCCCGGGCCGCGAGCGCCTCGGGCTCACCGAGGAGCCCGAGCAGGATGTGCTCGGTGCCGATGTAGTTGTGTTGCAGCCGCCGCGCTTCCTCCTGGGCGAGTACGACGACGTGCCTGGCGCGGTTAGTGAATCGCTCGAACATGGGACTACCGTCTAGCATGTTGGATACCTAGTCAATACCATGCTAATAATAGGGTAACGGGGATGCGACTCGGCTAGTGGTTGGTCGCACGCTCGTGCTCGCCAGGCGGGAGGGGCCATGGACTGGGAGGACCAGCTCGACGACTGGGAAGTCGAACTCGAGCTGACTGCCCGCCTTGAGGGTTCGGACTGGGTGCCGCTGGAACGCGCCGCCGCGGACACCGGCGCGTCGCGTGCTGCGCTGCGGACCTGGTATCGCACTGGGCAGATCCCGTCCCGGCTGGTCGACGGGCCGCACGGGCCGCAGCGATTGGTGCCGCTGGCGCTCGTCGCCGCGCGGGCCGAGGCCTCGCCGCGACTGCGGCACTCCGCGCAGCGCCGGCTCGCTGGTGAGGCTCAGCTGGAGATCCTCCGGCACCGGGTCGACCAGCTCGAGCTCCGGCTGGCCGCGCTCGAACAGGGCCAGCCCTCAGATCCCGCCACCTGACGCTCCCCCGGCTTTGGCCTACCCTGCTTTGCCTGACCGCCTAGAGCCGTAGCGGCTAACGGCGAGCGCGGCTAGTAAACCCGAACGCGCGTCGGGGTGACGCGGATGGCAGTTGCGTACTCCGCGCCCATCTGTTCGGGGGTCATGCCGATGCTCGCAATTCCCTCGCGGTATTTGTCGAGGTAGGCGGTATCCTCGTGGCCCGGCTGCTGATCCTCGGAGATACGCGCGGAGCCCTCGAAAGTGGCGATCTGGCCGCCCGATTCGTCGCTGTTCAGGTGTAGCGACACCTTGGGGTTCGAGCGGATATTCCGGACCTTCAACGAATGCGGCTGCGCGTAGACGAGGAAATCGCCGTCTGCCCACAGAAACCAGACCGGGGAAGACTGCGGCTGCCCGTCGGGGCTCACCGTGGTGATCCAGGCGATGCCGTCGGCTTGCAGGCGCTCCACGAGGGTGGCCGATGCCGCTGCGCTCAGGTTTAGCATCCGGCGAGTTTATAGCAGCACTAAATATCGCGCTTGAGCTGGGCGTTGGCGCAGCATTCCCGGCGGGCCAGGACCTTGTTGCCAGTGCATTGAGGCGTTCGTCAGGAGAAGCCGCCGTTGCTCATCAGGAGCTGGCCGTTGATCCACTGTCCTTGCGGTGAGCAGAGAAAATCGACAAGATGCCCAGTGTCTTCCGGCGTGCCGAGGCGGCCGAGCGGCGTCTGGCGGATGCCGCTGGCGCGTATCTCCGCCGACATCCAGCCAGTGTCGACCGGGCCCGGGTTGATGACGTTAGCGGTGATGCCCTTGTGGGCGAGCTCGTGCGCGGCTGCCAGCGTGATCCTGTCCAGGGCGGCTTTGCTGGCGCCGTAGGGCACGTTGCCGATGTAATGGTCGCTGGTGAGGCTGATGATCCGCCCGGTGACCGGGGCACCGCGGAACCGGAGTCCGAATTCGCGGATCAGCAGCCAGGTCGCGCGCGCGTTCACGGCAAAGTGCCGGTCGAAGCTATCGATGGTGGTCTCCAGGAGACCGGAGTCCACTGACTCGCAGTGACACATGATCAGCGCTGTAACCGGTCCGAGGCGCGCCTCGACCGCATCGAACACCGCCGCCGGCGCGTGTACATCGGCAAGATCTGCCTCGATGGCCGCAGTCGCGGCACCCAGGCCGGTCAGGTCGCCGCCAATGGTGTCAGCCGCGCCGGGCTCGGCGCCCCACGGCATGCGCGCGTCGTAAGGGTTCCAGTAGGTGAAGGCAATGTCCCAGCCCGACTGGGCTAGCTGGCTGCCGATGCCCGCGCCGATGCCGACGGTGCGGCCAACACCAGTGATCAGCGCCACCCCGCGCCTGTCACGCGCGGGATCCGGATCGCCAGCGGCGTCATGATCGGGGGCCATTGTCACCAGTGCATAGTCGAGGCACTACCGCCGCGTCGGCAACTGCATTTAGGCATGCCTGGCTCAGCCTGCCCAGGCCGCCCGCATCGCACCGCTGTGGACTAGCGGCACTGGGCGGCGCATGCCGAGGGTCCAGCGGAACATTACGTTGCGCCCGTCTCGCTGGCTGGCGATGAGCAGGTAACGACCAGAGCGATCGGCCGTGATGGCGCCCTCGGTTCCGTCGAACACGTTACCCACGCCAAGTCCCCCCGGTGGCAGCGATGTGAGGTGCGCGAGCACGCGGCCGCTCGTTACCCCCACCTCGACAAGGCCAGCGCTGCCCTGGATCACGCCACCGGGCCCGAGTACGACGCCAACGCCTGTGTTCGCGGTGAGGTACCCGGCCCAGGCCACCCGCTGACTGAGCGGGATTGCCGGGGCACTGGCGAGCGTGCCGCCTGAGCGCGTGTCGAGCACCTGGGCAGTGCGGACCATGACAGTTGCACGTTTCACGTATGTTGTGCCGGCGAATGCAAGGTGCCTGCTGTCGGGCGCCCAGGACAGGCTGCCGATGTCGGGCAGGGTAGAGGTAAAGCTCCAGCTCCGCTGCCTGCCGGTCAGCAGGTCGCGCACGACGATGGCCTCGGGCGCGCTGACGCACGGCAGGAGGCAGTCCGTCCACGCCACGTACGCGAGCAGCCGTCCGTTCGGGCTGATCGCAGGGCTGTAACCGGCGGCGACCGTGGTGGGACGGCCGCCAGTCAGCGGCACGCTCATCACCCACTGGGTGCGATTGCGTGAAGTATCGAAGTAGACGACCCCGTCACGCGCGACCGTGACTGTCGGCAGTCCCCGGTAGAGCGCGACATTCGTCGCGAGCGTGCGGATCAGCCGGCCCGTTCGCGCCGACATGACCTCGACCCGGAAGTTGTCCGTCCAGACCACGATCTGCGACGGCATTGTGACCGCTGGTCCTGGCGCCGCACCCCCATGCCCGGCGGCAGGGGCACGCGCAGGCTGGCCGGAGAGGCCGACTGCGCCCGCGACTGCCGCTGCCAGCACGACGAGGCTGGCCGACAGCAGCGCCCGCCGCCGCCAGCGCCGCCGGCGACGTTGCCGGGCCTCCGCGATCACCGCCTCCGCGATCACTGCGCATCCGCGATCACGGCATCCGCGTCACGGAACGAGGGCGCACTTGCGGGACGACGCTCGCATCTGCTCGGCCCATCGACCTTGGTACTGCTCATGGTGCTAGTAACGCTAGCATTAAACAGCGGAGCATGCTACGGCACATACCACGCTCTGGCTTTCCGCCGGTGACACGGGCCGACGGTGAGTGCGTGACCCGGCGCGGAGGAGCCGCCCGGGTCGGTGAGGCACCGGCGCGCGCCTTTGTTATAGAGGGTGAAGCCCGGCTCGCACCCGCCAGTGCAGCCGCGGGAAGCGGCGTGCGCATCGCTGCAGGGTAACCGGCCCAGAGTGGCGGAACTTCGCGCCCATGCACAGTCCGCCCCGGGTGCGCAGCCGACCGCGAGACCAGGTCCACAGCTGATTCTTCATCGCGCTGCCGCAATCGGCTAGCCGCACCCTCGCACCGCGGCGGTCGCTGGGATAGGCCGCGCACGAACCGAGGTAGGCGCTGGCCAGCGTGCCGGTGCGGAGGGCTCGCACGGCAGCGCGGGCCTCTGGCAGGTAGTGCTTATACGTGCCGGCAAGATAAGTCGTCCACGGCTTGAAGTACGTGCCGTATTCGGAGACCAGCCGGTAGGCACTGCGCGCATTGCACTGCGCGCTGTACGCGCAGCTGTTGCTGACATTCTTCCAGTAGTGACTGTTGATCTGCCACACGCCGCGATCGATGGAGTCGCGTCGGCCGCGGGTAGCCGACTGAGTGCACGAGCTAGCGGTGGTGTCGTTGTAGCAGGCCGACGGGTCGCAGCCGGACTCGGCAATGCCGATGGCGACTGCGACGACGAGGTGGCCATTGCGGCCATTGTTCGCGAAGCCGGCCTTGCTGGCCCAGGCAGCACACCGCCGGGCGGCGAGCGTGGCCTCGGCCGGGTTCATCCTGATATTCAGCCCAGCGCCGATGATGCCCGGCCTGGCCAGCGGCGGCGGCGGCTGGGTGGCGGCGGCTCGCGCTACCGGGCTGGCCTCAGCTCGGCCGGGCAGAAGGGTGCCGATGGCGAGAATCGAGATGCTTGCGGCGGCCGTGACGACAAGAAGGCCCTTGCGGATCATTGGAACAACCCCCTCGGGCTGCCGGTTTCCCGGCTGCACAGCGGTTCTCCTGATCGCATCTGCTTCCTGGACCCAGGAGAGCATTCCCGCTCGCAGACCGGGCACCCGCGCACAAACGGGCGGTTCTGTAGGGGGGAGAGGTTCACCCGCTCCGGGCTAGGGTCAGGGTGAGATTGGGCAGCCGGCCTGCTCAGACACGTTTCCGCTCGCTACGATCCGGTCCGGGGACGCGGATGGAGGACGTCGTGACATTCATGAACCTGAGCCTGAGCAGTCCGGTGGTCCGTGCGGCGGAGACCACGACCGGGAACCTCGGCGCGGTTGGCGCGCGGTTCATCATGAACGGGCAGCCGTCCGGCGGCCGATTCTCGCTGGTTGAGCATCCGATCGTGCCGCGGGGCATGGCTGCTCCGTTGCACATGCACAGCCGCGAGGATGAGTATTCGTTCATCCTGGAAGGCGAGTGGGGCTTCTGGCAGGACGGGAACGTGGCCTTTGCCAGGCCCGGTGACCTGGTCTATAAGCCGCGCCACGTGTGGCACACGTTCTGGAACGCGGCCGACCAGCCGGGCAGGCTGCTCGAGATCATCTCGCCAGCGGGGTTTGATCAGTTCTTCGTCGAGCTGGCCGCGCTGGTGAGCGCTGGGCCGCCCGACCTGCTGGCAATCGCCGCGCTGAACGCGGCCTACGGCATGCAAGTCGACCTTGACGGCACCGCCCGGATCGCCGCCGAGTACCGCCTGGTCACGGTTCCTGGCTAGGTGCCGCTCCGGGACGCAGTTGCGCTGCCGTCAGCGGGGCGGCGCAGCCTCGAAGGACAGCGCACACGAGTTGATGCAGTAACGATCGCCGGTCGGAGCCGGACCGTCGCCAAAGACGTGGCCAAGATGACCACCGCAGCGCCGGCAGACCACCTCGGTGCGGCGCATGAACAGGCTATTGTCGGGCCGAAGCTCCACGGCATCAGCCACCGCGGGCTCGTAGAAACTTGGCCAGCCGGTCCCGGACTCGAACTTGGTGTCCGACCTGAACAGCTCGCCGCCGCAACCTGCGCAGCAGTAGGAACCGTCCTGCTTGTTGTGGACGTACGCACCGGTGAAAGGCCGCTCGGTGTGGCCGCGACGGAGTACCTCATACTGCTCGCGGGTCAATTCCTGCCGCCACTGCTCGTCTGGCTTCTGGATCTCGGCTGCCCGTTCGCTCTTGCTGGCCTTCGGGTGGCGCATCGCCAGCCCCCTTCGTTCGCTCTTCTCACTATGCGATATGGCGGCCACAGTCCTGACGAGCGGGGGGACGAGCCCAGGTCCCTGGCGAGCGGACGCGGGCGCGCTACCGCCCTCGCGTGGGACAGTCAGTCCAGGCCCCAGGACGTCCAGCTTGCCAGTGGCATGTCAGGAGTGATCGCCAGCAGGACCCGGCCCTCGTCGGCGAGGGACCGCAAGTGCTCGGCATCGTCTGGCACCCGCATGCCGTGCTTGTCCCTGATGGCGCGGAACCGCGGCAGCTCGGCTGCGATGTCCTCGCGGATCTCTACGGTTGCGGGGACCAGCACCGCGCGGAACGCTGTGGGATCGTCGACAAGCAACTGCGCGCGGGGATCGCGGCGGAAGATCGCGTACTTAACCCGGCTACGGGTGGTCGATATGTAGAAACGCTCGCCGTCCCAGTAGAACCAGTTGGGGCTCAGGTGCGGGCGGCCGTCGCGGCGGATACCGGCGACGACGACGTTACGCGGCTCGGCTAGGAACGCTTCGATCTTCTCAGTGGATGCCATGTCGTTACGCTACCGGGGGCCGCGAGCCGGATCGGGCTGCCGGTGAATGCTGGCCGCGTTACCTTCTGCTTGATGGTTATTGGAAGGTAGCGGAGGCACTCATGCATCGGATTACCAACGGCGTCGTCTGGCCACGCTTGGCGCTGGCCGCGGTTACGGCGAGCGCGGCCGCGCTGGGCATGGTGCCGGCTGGTTCCGTGTTAGCGAGCACGGTGGTATCAGGCACGGTGGCATCAGGCACGGTCGCATCAGGCACGGTCGCATCAGGCACGGCGCCGCGGCCGGCGGTTGAAATAAAGCTGCCGTCGAACGCCAACGCGAATCCCGACGCCCTGCTGATCGGCGTTGGCTGCACCGGCAGTGGGTTCTGCACGGCGGGCGGCTCGTACAACGACCTGGCAGGACACAGCGAGCCGACAGTTGTCTCGGAGTCGCGCGGCCGGTGGGCCAGGGCGATTGAGCTCCGGCTGCCGTCCAACGCGGAGGTTAACCCGCTCGCTGAGGTCAACTCGGTGGCCTGCACCGGGACCGGGCAGTGCGCGGCCGTCGGGTATTACAACGGTGACACCCGATTCCAGGGCTTTGTCGCGACCGAGTCCAAAGGTCGCTGGCAGCGGGCGCGACTCGCGCCGCTGCCGCCGAACACGGCTCCGAGTACGGATTTCCAGATCAACGGAGTGTCGTGCAGCGGTCCTGGGGCATGCGTGGCGGTGGGCAACTACAAGGACAGCTCCGGCCACTTCGATGCGATGGCCGTGACTGAATCGAAGGGCAAGTTCGGGAGCGCTCGCGAGCTACCGCTGCCCTCCGACGCGGGCGCGGATCCGGGCGCGTTCGTCCTCAGGGTCGACTGTCCGAAGACCGGATTCTGCGTCGCTACCGCCGACTACAACAACAAGAAAGGCGTGGGCAAGGTAGCGATCATGACCGAATCAGGCGGCCGGTGGCGCGGCGCCACCGAGCTTCGGCTGCCATCAGACGAAGCCGCGAGCCATTTTCCCGGTCTGGACTCCGTGACGTGTGCCAAGGTCGGGTCTTGCCTGGCCATCGGCGGCTACACGCTCAAGGGCGGCGGCTTCAGGCCCATGGTCGCCACCGATGCGAAGGGCCGCTGGAAAGGCCTGGCGAAGATCACGGTCCGGCCGGCCGGCGCAGCTGTCTATGGTCCTGAGCTGATCGGGATCGCCTGCCAGGGCCTCGCCTCCTGCGTTGCCGTCGGCCGCTACAAGACCACCGCCGGCGGCTTCCCGCCCATGACCGCCACGCGTTCGGGCGGCAGGTGGACGCGCGCGTTCCAGGTCATGTTGCCGGCCAACTCCGCTACTGGCGCCAGCGTGGTAGCGCGGCTGTACGACGTGGCATGCCCGCGGGTCAGGCTCTGCATGGCGGTCGGCTTCTACACGGACAAGCTCGGTCATCTCCAGGCCATGGCCGACGCAACGCCCGCGTGACGGCGCGTCGCCCCGACGGCGCGGACGCGGCGAAGTCGGCCAGTATGTCAGCGCGAGCAGAGCGAGCAATGGGCCGGAGTTCGGATCGGTGCCCGAGCCGGTGAAGATGCCGCCGAGTCCCTCGGCGACCCAGATGGCCGCCGACACCACCAGGGCCATGATGATGGCTGCCCTGGCCGGCCCGGCTGGCAGAAATACGCTCGCGGCGAAGAAAACAGAGGCAACCGCGAGCACGGTGCAAACTAGCAGGCCATGGTGGCTCAGGGCACCAGCGATCTCGTGTCCGGTGAATGCCAGCCACCGCGGCTGGCCGGAAGCGGCAGCCGAGATCAGGCCGCTGGCTGCTTGCGGTGCCCGCACCGCAGGCTGCAGAGCCAGGCAGGCCGTGCCGCCCCACACGATCAGCCAGAGGCCTCGGGCCGCTGGTGCGCCTACCGCACGACCCGCGACGAACGGCGCATGGTGATCCTTGACAGCTGGCCACAACAGGACCGCCAGCAGGGCATAGAGGATCGCTGCCCCAGGTGCGCCGTTCACCGGGCTTGCACCCCCTGTCAGCACGGAGCCAAGCCCCTCGCCCAGCCACCACACTCCTGCAGCCCATGCGATTGAGGCAGCTAGCGCGAGCTTCATGGTGGGCCGCCATGCGATTCCCAGACCGAGTAAGAGCTGTACGGACGCGAACCCGGCGTTCATCACGACCACGTGATGATCAATGAGGCTGGCCGACCATAGTGCCGGGTCGGCGATTGGCGCTGGATTGCCGCGTGATGCGCCCGCGAGCAGGTGCGGAAACGCGCGGGTGAACATGGCTGGCTGGTATTGCAGGGCCGCATCCAGCAGCCACAAGCCGGCTAGTCCAAGCTGCAGCCGCCGGGCGAGGTCTGGCAGGTGCCGCCCGGGCGATGCTGCGTCGACGGCCCCACGTACGGAATCGCCGCCAGCGATCGCGACCACGTCGGTCATCGGTTTCTCCTAGCTCATTGCTAGCTCGTAGCGCATCCACCGTCCGGTGACGTGGCCCGCCTGGATCTGGCGGGCCACGTCGCAAGGTGCGGTTGGCTAGCTGTGGGCGCGCTACTTGACGATGTGCAGAACGCGCTCCATGCCGAGCAAGACGTGGTCGCGTCCGTCTTGCGTCTGCATGAAGCAGGACAAGACGATGTAACCGGGCCTGGTGTGGACGACCAGCTGCTGGAATCCACCGTGTGAGAGCGGCCCGGCGAAGGTGCCGAAGCCGACAGAGAGGTGCTGGGCCTTGCCCAGCTTGCCCTCGTGGAGCAACCGGGCAATCTCCACGGCCTGCTTGTGGTTCCGGGCTTCTGCAAAGACGATCATGTGCACCAGGAACCCGTGGTCGGCGAACCGGACCAGCTCGCCGTTACGCAACGTGCTCGGGCCTCGGAACCCGAACTCGATAGCGGCTACTGTCGCTTTGGGCTTCGGTAGCTTGGCCGGGCTGCTCGCGGTACTGACGACGAACGTGGTGAACGGCCATGTAGCCGGGTTGTTGCGGATGGAATCGAAGGCGACGTACTGGCCGGGTGCCAGGTCAGTCTGCACGGTGCTGAATCCCTTAGGCGCGGCCGCGTCCACCACGATCGAGGCATACCCGTCGAGGTTGTTCGGATCGGCACCCGCCGGTCCGGCCACCAGCTTGAAGAACTGGGCCAGCGTGACGCCTGGGTCGAGCCGGACGAAGGTCGGCTCAGCCTGGCCCTCGCGGGTGACATGCGACACGATGCGGACACCACCAGACTGCAGCGCGCCGCTGACCGTGATCTTGTTGCCGTTCATCGCGACTGAGATCGCGGGCAGACCGGCGTGCACTGTGGTGCTGGCGGCGTCGGAGGCCCCGGTTGTCAGGGCGAGCGATGCGGCCGCCACAGCGGAGGCTGCGGTGGCCAATGAGAAGATGCGTTTCAAGGTCCCTCCCGGGCGTGATGAG
This sequence comes from uncultured Actinomycetota bacterium, assembly GCA_963834665.1. GTDB lineage: Bacteria > Actinomycetota > Actinomycetes > Streptosporangiales > Streptosporangiaceae > JAJYUU01. The sequence continues at coordinate 519,260 of CAWICK010000010.1, read as the reverse complement.
CCCCTGCGGGCTCCTGACCGCGACGCTATGGAATGCGACCACAGCCGGTAAACGCGGAAATCCACAGCAAATGACGATCGAGGCGCGGAGCGCTCCAGCTTGGCCGGGCAGAATGCGCGCCATTTCTACCGGAATGGGTCTCCAGAATGGGCCCATGTCTTGACGAGCCATTACAGCCTGCGCCAGCCTGTCTCGGAGGAATGACTGAGCGTTAGGGGGAGCCGATGGCTTGGCGGCTGGATGGGACGTATTTCGAGTCGTGTTCCTGTGATGCGGTCTGCCCGTGTACGTGGTCGGCGCTGACGGCGAAGGCGACACTCGACCGGTGCCGGGCACTGCTGGCGTATCACGTCGAGTCAGGCGAGGTTGATGGCGTTGATGTCAGTGGCCTGAGTTTCGCGCTGTTCCTGGACACGCCTCCGGTGATGAGCGAGGGCAACTGGCGGGTGGGCGTCTTCCTGGACGACGCCGCGTCCGAGGGCCAGGCCGAGCAGCTCGGCGCGGTATTGTCCGGGCAGCTCGGCGGCCCGCCCGCGATGCTCGGCCCGCTGATCGGCGAGATGCTCGGTGTGCAGAAAGCACCCATCACTTACAGCGAGGATGGCCGCGGCCACCATGTCCGGATCGGTGATTCTGTCGATGTTGGCGTCGAGGACTTCGTCGCGATCGAAGGCCACGATCCTGTGCGGCTCACGAACGTGTTCCACCCGTCGAATACCACGCTGACCGTCGCTCCGGCCAACGCCGCGCACTTGTCGACGTTCGGCATCGACTGGGGACGAGAGGGCCAGAGCGGGTTCTCCGCGCCATTCTCCTGGGCCGGGTGAGCAGTCCGCCAGGGCTCGCCGCCCGGCCAAGGCCGGGCCTGGCGGCCCGCGAGGTCGCGTTCCTGCTGATCCTGGCCGCTGGCGCCTGGGCGGCGACCGTGTCGGTTGCGCGCGGGATGGCCGGGATGACGGGCACGATGGGACTCGGCCTGGCCGTGTTCGTGGCGGTATGGACGCTGATGATGGCGGCCATGATGTTGCCGTCAGTGACGCCTACGGCCTCGCTTTATGCCAGGACGGTGCGCACTAACAGGACGGCCAGAGTCGGGGGGCTGGTGCTGGGTTATCTGGCGGTCTGGGCGGTGGCGGGCGTGCCGGCCTATGGGCTGGCCCGGCTTGCTGGCTGGCTGACCGGGCAGCATCCCGGCGGGGCGCGCGTCGCGGCCGTTGCGGTGTTCGCCGTGTGCGGGGCGTACCAGCTGAGCAGCCTGAAGGACCGCTGCCTGGCGCATTGCCGCTCTCCGTTCGGGCTGTTGCTGCATTACGGCTCGTTCCGCGGCAGGTTCCGCGACCTGCGCGTCGGCATCCATCACGGCGGCTACTGCCTGGGCTGCTGCTGGGGTCTCATGGTGATCCTCATCGCGGTTGGCGTGATGAACATCGCCGCGATGGCCGGCCTGGCCGCGCTCGTGCTGATCGAGAAGGCCTGGACCTGGGGTCCTGCCGCGGGTCGGCTGGCCGGTGTCGGCCTGCTGGCCCTAGCCGTCGCCGCCATCTGGCTACCGTGGCTTGCACCGGGCCTGCATGCCGCGCCGATGATGAGCTGACGCGCGGGACCGTAGGGCACACCTGCAACCACGGCGTTGTACTGAGCAACCCCAATGTGCAACCAGCTAGTTGCAGATAGGCGAGCGAACAGCTATGGTGCTTGTAAGACGCAAGTACAGACCGCGCGTGAGGACATCACCTACCGGAAGGTAGACATCTCGCAATGAAGACACCCCCGATCGTGTCACCGCAGGAGTGGGAGGCTGCGCGCCAGCAACTGCTCGTGAGGGAGAAGGACGTGACCCGCGCCCGTGATGCGCTGGCCGCCGAGCGACGCCGGATGCCGTGGCTGGCCGTGGAGAAGGAGTACGAGTTCGACGGACCCGGGGGGAGAGCGAACCTGCTCGACCTGTTCGAGGGCCGCCGGCAGCTCATCGTCTACCGCGCCTTCCTCGAGCCCGGCGTGCACGGCTGGCCCGACCATGCCTGCCCCGGTTGCTCCCTGGTAGCCGACCAGGTCGCCCACCTTGCCCATCTGAACGCGCGTGACACCACCCTCGCCTTCGCCTCGCGCGGGCCGCAGCCAGACATCCAGCGCGTGAAAGCGCGGATGGGCTGGACTATGCCCTGGTACACCATGAACGACGGCTTCGACACCGACTTCGGCGTGGACGAGTGGCACGGCACGAACGCCTTCATCCGCGATGGCGACCGTGTCTTCCGCACCTACTTCATCAACAACCGCGGCGACGAGGCAATGGGGAGCACCTGGAACTATCTGGACCTGACCGCCCTCGGACGGCAGGAGGACTGGGAGGACTCGCCCGAGGGCTACCCGCAAACCCCGCCGTACGCGTGGTGGAAGTGGCACGACGCATACGGCGACGCGTAGCCCTGCCGTCCGGGGGGAGGACATGTCTGCCGACGGATTGATCGCCGACAACTACGCTGGCGCGGGCCAGCGCTGGGCGGCCGGGGCCATGCTGGTCTACGGCCCGATCGCCGCCGAGCTCGTCGCTATGAGCCCGCATCCCCTCGCCGGGCGCACTGTGCTCGATGCCGGCGCCGGCACCGGGGCCGCCAGCGCCGCGCTCATCGCCAGCGGCGCTCATCCCGTCGCCATGGACCTGTCCATCGACATGCTGGCCTGGAACGCGAGCGCCAGGCCGCCGTGCGCAGTAGCCGACATCGGCGCGGTGCCCATGGACGCAGGCTCCGTTGACGATGCGGTCGCTGCGTTCGTGCTGAACCACCTTGTGCAGCCCTCGGCTGGCTTCAGCGAGCTGGTCCGTGTCACGCGGCCTGGAGGTGCGCTGCTCGCGGCCGTATTCAGTAATGCCAGCCGTAGCCAGGCACGTGACCAGCTCGACACGCTCGCTCAGGATGCGGGCTGGCAGGTTCCGGACTGGTACATCGACCTCAAGACGAGGGCTGTGCCCATCCTCGGGACGGCGGAAGCGATGCGCGGCGCGGCGAGCGCCGCCGGGCTCACCGGCATCCTGGTCGACGAACGGCCCGTCGACGTAGGCGTCACTGAGCCCGAACAGCTCGTCAGCTACCGTCTGAGCCAGCCGCTGTTCGGCGGCTGGCTCGACCAGATCGGCCCCCGGCGCGCGACGGAATTCGCCTCCCGTGCCATCGACGCGATCCGCCCGGTTATGCAGCCGTACCGCCCGACCGTGGTGTTCCTCGCGGCCAGCACGCCGACCTGAGCGGGAACTCCAGGTCGGCGCGCGGACCGCGTGGCTGCGGTGTTACTTCTGCACGGGCCAGACCTGCAGGAACTGCGGTCCGCCCCGCGAGCAGGCGCCAAAGGGGAACGGCACCACCTTGGCGGCAACCTGATCCGGCGGGTAAATCCGCAGTCCGGCGGCAGTGACCGGGTGGCAGGCAGACTTCGGGATGTTGCCAGTCTCGGCAATCAGGATCGTCTCCTTCGCGGTTGCCCCGCTGGCAAGCGTCACCAGGTGCCTGGGAATCACGGGCGACCGGTGCGCCGCCTTCCCGAGCTGCTTGCCGTGCAAGTTGACAGCGGACGCCCCCGAATAGCCCAGAAGCGTGCATTTGTGCCCCGACAAGTTGGTGAACTCGAGCTGATAGGCGATGTTGCCTGCGGCTCCGTTACCCATCGTGTTCAGCCACACGACGAGCCCGGACGTGTGGCAAGGCGGTACAGCGGCAGTGCTTGCGCCAGCCGGCGAGCCCGATGATGCGAGCGCCGCGGTTGGCAGGAGGATTGCTGCGGCGGCGATGGTGGCCCCAGCCGTACTACGTCGCAAGGTGGTGGTGAGTTTCATTGCTCGGCTCCCTTAGTTGTGGCCCGGCATGGGCTGCCGGTGCATCACGCCTCCTACGACTCGATGGCGTGGCGGGCGGTTGCGGCCTTCGGAGCTCCGGGGACGGGTCCCCACCTGGGGACGGTTCCCCTATTCATCAGCACCGGCACCGGGCAGCATCGGGGCACGCGGCAACAAGGCCGCGCAACAGTAAGGCGAGGTTGATGACGATGGGATTCTCAACTGGAACAAATGGGCGCCGGGGCATCCGCACCGCCGCGACCGCAGCTGTCGCGGCCGCAGCTGTCGCGGGTTCGGTGGTCGCCTTGACGGTGCCCGCGATGGCGGCTCAGTCCGGGTCGGCGGCCCGCGTGCTGGCTGCTGGACAGGCTGGATCGCGCGCCGGTGTGCCATGGGGCAAGGTCGGACCAGGCTGGGCGCTTGCGATGTACTCGGCGAGCCAGGGCGGCGAGGGCATTAAGCCCAAGGCCGGATCGTCGACGTTGTATCTCGTCGACCCGCTGGGCGGCCGGTACTCCCTGTTCACCTGGCCGGCTCGCAGCGCCAGGTCCAAGTGGACCCTGCAGGACTGGTCGGGCGATGTCAGCCGGGCACTGTTCACCGGGGCGCCTTCCTTCGGCAGTAACGTCCGTGAGCACGTGTATCAGCTGACGCTGCGCAGCGGCGCGGTTACCGGCTTCACGCTGCCTAAGGGCGTGACGTCGGTGGGCTACACGCGGCCGGACGGGCTCAACATCCTGGCGCAGAACGGTGCGTTCATCAGCCCGCATAGCAGGGGCACCCTGCTGCGCTATAACCTGGCTGGCCAGCTCCAGAAGACACTAGCGACCGTGACCGGTCTTGGCGGGACCGCCTACCAGCCGGCTGGCGGGGAGCTCGCCGCGGGCTCGCGCCATGGCCTTGAGCTGATCAGCAACTCCGGCGGGATCATCCGGAGCCTGCCCGTTCCCGGCGTTAATGACGGCTGCAACGCTGTCCGGTGGTGGAGCGCGGGAGCGGTCCTGGCGAGCTGCTCAGCGAGCGGTGTGCCCGGCCCGAGGATGTGGCTGGTTCCGGCCAGCGGCGCCAAGCCAACCGCGCTCACCCCTGCCCGTCACAACGGCTTTGACATGGGCGACTTCAACGCCTGGCAGCTGTCAAGCGGGCTGTACCTCGATGGCTACGGGGCCTGCGGCACGCTGGTCATCGGACGGCAGCCAAGGCACGGGCGCGAGCGGATGGTCAACGTGCCTGGCTCGGCTAGCAGCCTGATCGTGAACGCCACCAGGTCGAAGCTAATGGTCGAGCGCATCAACGGCTGCATGCCAGGGATATCGCTGGTGTGGTTCAACCCCGCGACACGAGCCATGACGGTCGCAATCAGGGTCGGGCACAACCAGCACGGCGTGTCTTCAGTGGTGCCCTACTTCATCGCCGGCAAATTCTGATCGAGAGCCCTCTGAAAGAGCGCGGCCGTCCCGAGGACGGCCGCGCTCTTTTCACTTCGTGGTGAGCAAGACCGCGTGCGGTCTGTGCCGTAGAGTAATCGACGTGACTGCCGGGTCGGCCTTGGGCCATTCATTAGTGAGGTCCCCGGCTAGGAGTTGATCACCGGGCGGGCTAGGGGCCCGCCACCACGTTGCGTCCCGCATGGCGGAGATTGCAACGAAGGGAGGTGATCGCATGTCCCGCCACACGCACGAGGTCTCACCGCAAGCTTGGCAGGAGTTCATCGCCGCGCACAGCGACGGTGGAGTCATGCACGGGCAGGTAGTGACTGTCGTACCTTTCGGCGCGTTCGTCGAATGCGCCGACGGCATCCACGGCCTGCTCCACAAGTCGGAGTGGACGACTGAACCGGAGCCTGGCACGACGATCGCGGTACGCATCGTCAACGTCGACCTGGCCAATCGCCGGTTCAGCCTGACGCTGGCCTGATCACGCGGCCGGGGATGGCGGTGAGGTGCCCGCCGTCCCCGGCCGCCACCTGGCGGGTGCCAGCTGCATCCGGCGCGATCGACGATCTCGTGCCGGATATCGTCCCGGTCAGCGGATGCCGGTATCGAGCTGGAAGTTGACGGTTTCGCGCTGTCCGGCAGACACGGTTACGATCCTGGGCTGTTGCCGGGCGAGAGGGTAACCATCTGAGGTGACCCGTATCGCGTAGGTGCCGGGCTGCAGCGTGAGCTCGTAGTGGCCGGCGCCGTTAGAGCGGGCGGTAGCTACCACCTGACTCCCGCGCAGTGCCTCGACAGAGGCGCCCTGAACAGGCCGGGTATCAGGGTGACCGGCACGTGAGACCGGCGAGATCGGGCCAGCTGACACCGTTCCGGCAATCGAAGCGACCGGCGAGCCGGTTCCCGGCCGCTGACTACCGCAGCCCGCAGCCAGCCCCACGAGCACCAGAAGGCACAACCACCGCGCATAAGCACGCATGCAGCTTGGACGACAAGACTGCTACCTCGGTTCCATGAAGCCGGTCAGCAGCCGTCTGCCTCGGCATCTCCATACTCGCCGCGGCCGCGCCACGCGGATGCCACGGCGACGCCACCGCCAGATGACACGCTCCTGATTCACCCGATGAATCGAGAACACGACGATGGCGCGGCAACACCCTGCAGGCAGAAATGCCGCCCTTCCGGCGCAGGCGACCCCCGACCTCTACGATCTGCAACCAGAACAGTCCAGTCGAGGTGTTGTGCCTGAATAGTCTCCATGGCAGTGTGGTCTGATCGCTGGCGGCTGGACCAACGGAAAGCACTGACATGAAGCTCTTGGCGGCCGCGCTGCTCGTAGCGATGCTGACTGCCTGCACCAGCGTCGCCCAGCCGACGGGCGGGGCCAGCCGGACCAGTAGCGGTCCGGCCGCGTCGACGTCGGCCTCCAGCAGCAGTGACGGGCCGGGCGAGCCACCCGCCGGCGCTGCGACCCAGGACATCATCGGGTACAAGACCGTCGGCAAGTTCTTCGTCCGAGTTCTCAGTATCAAGTTCAGCTGCACCGCTGCCGTCATCGGACGCAACATCATCGTCACCGCGGCGCACTGCTTCACGGGCAAAATCGCCGGCATCAAGTACACGACCACTGGCTGGGTTTTCGCGCCGATGTGGCATGACAACAAGTTTCCCTACGGCAAATGGTCCGTGCACGCCGTGTACCTCGCCCGGAGCTGGATCGACAAGCTAGACCCGGCATTCGATTACGCAGTTGTCGTCCTCAACCCGCGCAGCGGCCGTGGTGTCGGGGACTACACCGGACAGGACTCGTGGAACTCCACGTTCTCGTTGGCACCGGGTCGGTCCACGCCTGTCCGCATCGTCGGCATACCGCAAGCCAGTAGCAAGGCGCGGATCAGCGTGACGCACGCGGTCGCGGTCCAAGCGGGAAGCGGCTTCAAGGCGCTGAAGGCGAGCACGCCGGGCTTCGGCAATGGCACCAGCGGCGGGCCATGGTTCTATCCGTTCAGCACGAAGACCGATACTGGCACGATCATCGGGGTGACCGGCGGATATCAGGCCGGCGGCGCCACCGACAGTCCCTCGTATGCCGACTTCCTGTCCGTGCACTTCGCCGGCCTGGTAGCAGCCGCGAGCAAGGGCATCACTCATTGCACTAGCGCGGGGATTTGCCGGTACTGGCCGTGACGGGAATTGCGGTCGCGACGCAACAGCAGCAGCAGCATGTTGCTGGTGCAGCACGCCAGCGCGCTACAGCCCGTCGCCTAGGCGTCGCGGAGTACTCGGCGCTGGACCTTGCCGGTTTCGGTGCGGGGAAAGTCACACACGAACTCATACCGCCGCGGGCAAGCGGCGGGCACGGGCGGAGCCGCGCGGCCGTAGCCGCGCGGCTCCGGTGCAGTTACCTGCGGCCTCAGCCAGGCAGATGCGCCTCAAACGGCTGCGGCACACCGAATCTGCCATCGCTCCAGGCGACGTACAGAGTGCTGCCCACGTATGGCGGCGTCCCGGTCGCCCCGAAGGCTTCGTCGATGTAGTCACCGAAGTTGGGGGTGATGATGGAGGTGGCGTAGAGCCAGTTCGACGCCACCGTGGTTACCCGGATGTTCGACGATGGCTGCGTGGTCGTCAGGGGACTGACGCCCATGGCCGCGTCCACATTAGTATCCGCGGTCGCCGCCGACGCCCGCGAGTACCAGGACACATCAAGCAGCCCGGTACTCGAGGCCGTGTTCATCGCAGGGAACATGTGCACGCCGCCTGAGGCGGGCCGGTCAAGGACCACAGGAACGGGCTGGACCGGCTGTAGCGAGTTCAGCCCGAAGCTTTCCAGCAGGATGTCGCCGAGCGGGTGATAGCGGGTGTCGTTCCAGACCATGCTCACCGTGCCATACGGGTCACTGACAGCCAGCCTGGGGAAGTCGTTGGAGGCGAACCTGTTGTAGCCCACCACCGGCGTTCCGTTAAGCGAGGAGATTGGCTCGGTGACCTTTGCTCTCGGGCTCGGGCAACTGGCGACCGCCGCCAGCGGCAAGCAGCTCAGGGGCGTCTTGGTCATGACCTCTGCCGTTGGCGTGGCCGGTCCGTTGCAGGGCGCGAACTGGTCCGTGAAGAGGTTGTACTCATAGGCGACGTACACGGCTCCGGTAGCCGTGTCGACCGCAGGGTAGGCGCCCTCGTTCTCGCAGCCCCTGCGGTCTGGGCTGGCAACGGCGAAGTACGGCTTGGCAGTCAGGAAGTTCTTGCCGGACAGAACCAGCTTCGTGCCGTACTTGCACACAGGCGCTGACGGGCTGCCGCCAGCGGGTCCGGTGCCGCCTGCGGCGTTGCCCAGATCGCATGTGCCCAGCTCGACCCGGGTGCCGAAATTGCCGCGGATCAGGAAGTCGGTGTAGGTCACGTAGAGCCGGCCGTGCGCGGGATCAATAGTGATGAAGTCCTTGTCGACGAAGCTGCAGAAGACCTGGAAACGGTTCTTCCCAATCTTGAACTTCTGGCACTGGCTGCTGCTGCCGACAATGATCGGCTGGCCGCAGCTCAGGGTGGCGGCGCGACCGGAGCCGATTACCTTACAGGCGTCCAGAGCGACGCGTGAGGGGCCACCACCTGTGGGCGAGTCGAACAGGCTAGAGAAGTAGAAATAGGTGCTGCCGCCCACGGTGTACGCGGCCACGCTCGGATCGCCCTCGTACACGTCCTTGTTGCACTGGCTGTTCGTCAGCCCGCCCAGGTCGGTGAACGTCTTTCCGCCGTTCGACGAGAACCCGAACCCGGTTAGCTGCTCCTTCGACATTGATGACGGGCAAGCCGAGAGGAAGCCGGTCGCGTCATTCCAGCTCTCCACGACGTACGGCCCGGATGCTGCGATCGATGTCTCTGACTGGCCGTCGGCCTGGACACCGGCCGGGTTGACGTCCTCGGCAAAGCTCGCGGCATCGACGTTAGCCGGAGCTCCTGGTCCCTCGCGGACCGCAGGCGATTGGCTGTGCGAAGTGACGCGCGCCTTCGGGCCGTAGCAGAACATGTTCGCAGCCGCGGATGCCTGGTACTTCTTGCCGAGATACTTGCAGAACGGGTTGCCGGCCTTGGCTCCGGTAATGCGCACTGCCCCAGCGTGCGCGGAGTGCGGAGCACTAGCGGCGCTGGCTGTAGCGAGCGCTCCGCCGGTTACCGCTAACGCCATCAGCGGCACGATGGCCGCCCCCAGCCACAATCTCCACCGCCTCGTTATCGCCCTTGTCCACTGCATCGTGCTGACCCCTTCCGTCGTCCGGGGCGCGGCACAGTGCACGGCGGAACCCTGCCAGCGTCGCCTGCCGCGGATGCAGCGGATCCGCGCGATCAGGCTTCCACTGCTCTGACCGAGCCTTTATCTCTATAGATGCTTTTTCACCATGATCTGTTGCGTCTCAGCCGAAAAATTCATGAAACTCCGTATTTCACATATCGGCCTGCACGGGCCTGTCCCCGATGCTGGAGGGTGACAGGCGGGAAGGGGATGTCCGTGCCGGGAACGAGGCCGCCGCCGGTGAACGCATCACGCCTTCGGCGGCATGAGTCGGGCGCCGAGCACGACAAGCGAGACTAGCGGGCCATCAGGTGCCGACCTTCCAGACAACGTCGCGTTCGACCCGACTGGAAGCAGCTGACAGCTGATTCGCGGTCGCGGTTCGAGCGCGTCATCAGCGATCACTTCGTGCCCGACCTTGCACACGGCGCTTGCCGTGCGGCCCTGCGGGTCAAGGGTGTCCAGGCCGCCGTCGGAGTCTTCGAGATGACCTGGGCCCCGGACGGGCGGGCCACCTTCTCCTATCGCCGTCAGCAGCGGCTCGGCGAACCGCATGTCATCTGGCGCAGGATCGGCACCCATGAAATCTTCCGCAACCCCTAAGGTCATCTTGTCCTGGTGACCAGCCGGTCGAGAGTTGTCCTGCCGCTCTCGCCGGTGCGCTCGGCGTCGATCACGCCCAGGATTATCGCGAGCACGGTATCGGCGAAGATTCCCGCGCCTTGCCAGCGAGAGGTCGGATAGTCGTCGGGCTGGATGCGGTAGCGCAGCAGGAAACCGTCGAGTGCGGCTTGCAGTGCCAGTGCCAGCCGCTGGGGCGTCCATTCGGGTCGCAAAACTAAGCCGAGGTCCGTGAGCAGCGTGGCGTAGCCGTCTGCCCAGACCTGAATGCCTTCCCGCATGGATGGCAGCAACGCCTCCCACAGGGCCGGGTGCTGGGCAAGCAGAGGGCCGATGTGAAGGGTCAGGTAGCTGCGGGGATGACGCCGGAGGGAGTCAAGAAGGTCCTCTGAGATGCGCAATACGGCTTCGGAGAAAGGCGCTGCGGCGGCTGCCTCGCTGGGCATCTGCCTGGCCTGTTCCTTCGGGTCTTCCGGAACCTGGTCGTAGACCAGGGCGTATACGACGGCGTCGGGGAGAAAGTCCTGACGTGTCGGCCACCGGTTGAAGAACGCCTTGCGGCTAGCTCCGACCGCGCCATCCTCGGCGGCGAGCCGGATGACGTCTTCTGCTCGCAGCCAGTCCAGGGCAGCGGGGAACCGGATCGACCGGAGCCGGGCGGGTCGGGTATCAGGCGGCTGGTCATCAAGGTATGCGTCCATGAGCCTGGCCGCCGCGCTAAGAAACCGCTGCGCTGCCGCATCGTGGCGTGACGGCGCCGCCCGCGGGCTCATCGCTGGTCTCTACATCCGCGGTGCCGCACTAACGTGACTCTCCCGAGCTTCTACTGCGCCGCCCCAAGAGCTGCCCGGAAGCTGGTGCTGATCGCTCCGGCAACGTCGCGGTGGGCGACGACTGCGGGCGTTGGGGGACTCGGTTGTCTCCCTTCGGAGGTTCCGTGCGCAGTGTTATGAACTGTATCGTCACGGTGATCGGCCGTAGTTCGATCATCGGCAATGTCGGCAGTCGCGTGGGCCTGGCGACTTCCGGTAGCGCGGTAAGCCCGCCCGGCTCGCGGGAGGGGACCGTCGCGACGAGGCTTTCCTGCTATTCGCGAAGAACGCCGCACTCGCGACGGGTGATGCCGGGGGGTTTGCCGCGCTCAGACGCTTGCTGCCCGGCAGCGCCATGGAGCTGCCGCTAGGGCACGACTATCAGGGGCACCGGTGAATGGCGGGCCAGGCCGACAGCGACCGAACCGACCACGCGGTGGGCGACTTGCGACGAACTGCCCACCGCGATCACGACGGTTGCGTCGGGGTAGGCAGCGCCGATGTCTCTAGCTGCCGCGAGCAGTTCTTGTGCAATCAAGCCCTGGCGTCGCTCGAAGCCCCAGCGCTCCTCGCGGTCGCTGAGCTGCTCACCGGCCATGGTGCGAAGTTCCTGCTCGACTTCGTTGAAGTCAACTTCCAATTCGCCTATGGCGCCCGGCGATAGCGCGGCCATGCTCGGCATATGAGCCACGTACACCACCTCGATGCGGCCGGTCCGGCCCTGCAGCAGGTTGACAGCGGCGTCGAGTGCCCGGATGGACGGCGGAGATCCGTCAAAGCCGACGATAACGCGCAGATCCGTGGCCGGCGGCATGCCAGTGCTCATCGAGGGAGGATATCCCTGTGACCTCGCGCGGACGTACGCGGCATCCGCCTAGTGGAAGGTGCCTGGTTACCTGGCTGGCGTTACCCGCTAGCGGACCGGCGTGGCGGCCGATCCAGGAACCCGGGTCACAACCGGCGAGCAGCTGCACAGCGCCACGGGAATCGCTTCGAACCCCGGTTGCACGGCATGCGCTGGGTGCGCTGGGCGCTGCGGCCGGGACCGGGACGGGCGCGCGGCCCGCCGGCACCGGGCCGGGCGTGGTCGTAGCAGGCGAGGTGGTGGCGGCGGTCCTGAGCTCGGCTAGCCGACGCTTGGACGGCAGCAGGACGATCGCCAGGATGAAGCCGAGTCCGAGCAAGGCTGCTGAGATGGCGAAGGCCAGGGTGTAGCCATGGGTGGCCGCGATCGCCGGTGCCAGCGGGCTGGTGTGGTGGGCCACCAGATAGCTGGCCGTCGCGGTCAGCGCGATAGTGCTGAGGGCGGACGTGCCGATCGAGCCGCCGACCTGCTGCATTGTGTTGACCAGCGCGGAGGCCACGCCCGAGTCCTCGCGGCGGACGCCCGCCGTGGCGGTGTTGATGGCCGGGGCGAAGATCATGCCGAAGCCAAGGCCGAGGATCAGCAGTGCGGGCAGCACGGCGGTCGCGTAGCTGGAGGTCACGGTGACCTGGGTCAGGTACGCCATCCCGCCGGCGCCCAGCAGCATGCCGGTCGCGATCAGGACGCGCGGCCCCAGCCGGGGCAAGCCCACGATGCTGGCCAGGTTGGAGCTGATCAGGATGCAGCCGATCATCGGCAGGAACAACAACCCGGTGGTCAGCGGGCTTTCTCCCTTGACGATCTGCAGGTAGTAGGTAAGGAACAGGAAGGTGCCGAAGATCGCGATCCCCGATATGCCGACGGCGACGTAGGAGCCGCCCCGCGCCCGGTCCAGTATTACCCGCAGCGGCAGCAAGGGGTGACTGGACCGTTGCTCGGCGAGAACGAACCCGGCGATGAGCACTACGCCCAGCACCAGAGAGCCGAGGGTCAGCGGGGCTGTCCAGCCTGAGGTCTCGGCGTGGGAGAAGCCGAAGACAATCAGGAACAGGCCCGGCGCAGGCCAGCACGGTGCCGGGCCAATCCATTGCCGCGGCCGGGCGGCCGGGCGGCTGCTGCGGATATAGGCGAGGGCACCAGCCACGGCGATCGCGGCAAATACCAGGTTGACATACAGGCAATACCGCCACGAGAGGTACTGGGTGAGCACCCCGCCCAGGATGAGGCCGATGCCGCCGCCGCCGGCGGCGACCGAGCCGAACACGCCGAACGCCCTGCCGCGCTCGCGCGGATCCTGGAAAGTGCTGACGAGGGTACCCAGCGCGGACGGCGCGAGGAGCGCGCCGAACACACCCTGCAGCGCCCGGGCCGCTACCAGGATGGCGAACGAGCCGGCCGCGCCGCCGATGGCCGAGGCAATGGCGAAACCGATGAGGCCGGTGATGAAGACCCACTTGCGGCTGAACATGTCGCCGATCCGGCCGCCCACCAGCAGCAGGCTGCCGAAGGCCAGGGCATAGGCCGTCACCACCCATTGCCGGTCGCTATTGGGGAACCCCAGCGCCCGCTGGGCGGACGGCAGCGCAATGTTCACAATCGTGGCATCCAGCACCACCATCAGCTGGGCAATAGAGACGATAACCAGGACCAGCCAGCGTCTGTCATCGGGCGCTGCGCGGCGCTGCTGCGTGGCAGAAGACGTTACCGATGACATCAGGTCCATACCCCCCGCATGGCCGAATGCGAATCCGCTTTGTACAGGCTCGCATTCCGGTGATTCAGCTGACCCGTCACCCCCTTGTTCGGACGATCAAGCGGATGCTTGACGGACCGAGACCTTGCGGCAGGGATGGTTATGTCCTGGCTGTGGCATAGCCGAGCGCCGCTGCGAGGCCGAGCGCGCTGCGCGGCGCGTATGCCATGCGCCACAGCCCTCCGTGGGCGGCCGCGTGCGCTTCGTCCTGCCAGGGATGCGCGTGCGGCGGGCCGCCTTCGGTGTGCAGGTCATGGACGAGCAGCGCTGCCATGAGCACCTTGCAGGTTTCAGGGTCGAAGGCCTCGACGCCGAACCGGTGCGCGCCGGCGTATGCAGCCGCAAGTGCCTTGTTCTTCACTACCGACCGGGTTCGGGACGGCGGGGCGACGTTCAGCGACACGATCGCCCCGCCGTCACGGGCGAGTATGGCGCGCCAGCGGTGCAGCCTCTTGGCCAGCGCATAGTTGGGGCCCTGTTGCACCACCAGGCTGTCGTTGATGCCTGGGTCCGCCCCGGGAACGTAGGCCCGGCGAAGCAGCCGTCCACCGGAGAGTGTCCGCAGCGGCCGGCCGCAGCTTCGCCGCTCGCGAGCGGGTCGCGTAGGCGCGGACGGACTGCGCGACGGCCTCCGCTGGCACTGCGAACACGTCGGTCGGCGTCGCGAGGAACGCGACTGCGACATCGTCGTGGCTGGCCTGCAGCCGCATGGTGAGTGTGTCAACGGCCGCAGCCAGGCGCACGTTGGCCGCGCCGTCGGCGTAGACGTAGTTGCCCAGCACCAGCGGGCTATCGACGGCGGCGAGCCAGTCAGCGGCCGCTGGCACGTCGGTCAGCAGATCGATGCCGGCGTGCCGGGCGATGTCCTCATCGCTTTTCCCCGTCAGGTGCTGCTCGGCGTGGCCGGGAACAGGAATCAGGAGTGTCCCGCCGCTGCGCCGGGCGGTGTCCAGGACGCGCTCCCAGATAGGGGGACTGGGCAGGTCAACGCAGATGACCTGCGCGCCCCAGCCCAGCAGGACGGGAAGAGGACCCACCTCGGCGCCCGCCCCGAGAACGGCAATGGTTCGGCCGGACAGGCGGAGCCACTCCGGATGCTCGGCGACTGTGCGGACCGCCTCGGCACATGACGGCTCGATCACGCCACCGTTCGTCCACGTCTCGAGCCTGCGCAGCAGAGCGTCGCCGCGCAGCCGCTGGCCGTGGTAGGGCAATGACAACTCACTCGCGGCTTGGCCGGTGCCCTGCACCGTGACCGTGGCAATTGACCGTCTGGCCGGTGCCGAAAGCAAGGTATCGAGCCCGGATTCCTGGCCGCCGTCCGGTGAGACGCGCATTTGCCGGTGCAGTGACTCGAGGCCGCCGCGGGCAACCGTTACCGCTGCGTCCTTCGACGCCAGGCCCGCCTCGACAAGTCGCCGGAAGTGCACTACGTAGCCCGTGCGCCAGTTCGTTTCCTGCGCCGCGCCCAGCGCCCCAGCCGGATCGACTGGGCGCAACGCGTCGGCAACCACTGTCCGGCCCACCGCCGAGGTGCTCCGGCGGCCATCTGCTGACTCGGGAAATACGACCCCGGATATGTCGTCGCTGCTCATAACGCTCCTATCAACGTCACGAGATAACCGGCTCCGGTCCAGTTTCGTCAACGCCTTGCTGCGTGTCAGTGGGCAGGGTCCGCTGGAGCGACGCGGCTCCGACCGCGCACACTGGACCCCGAGCGGCAGCAGCGGGGCTAGCTGGAGTGGTGTGATGCGGTCCGTAGCTAGCCAAGCTCCAGCTCGGCGTCGTCGTGCGCTGAGCCGATGTGCTCAATGTTCCGCGACCCCCGATGGGAGGAGTGCACGATCTGCAGCGCCATCGCACCCAACGCCGTCCTCACCGTCCGCACATACGGCACCAGGCCACTTTACGGCCCTGGATAGTGCGCGCATTTAGTCACCGCAAGCCAGGAACCCGCAGGTCAGGCCCGAGTTGGCGCACGTTGGCGTGCACGTTGGCTGGTTCGGTGGATGCGCCGGGGGCCATGTTGAGGTCACCGGGGCTGGGCTGGTGGCGTTCCTGTGGAGCGGCTGATTTCGATGGTCCGGTAGCGGCGGCCAGGGCCAGCGGAGGCGACGCGCTCCAGCTCACCCGCCTGTCCGGCATCAGTGACCCCGCCGCTATCCGCTAGTGCGCGGAAATCGGCCCGGGTAGCTACGATAAGCATCAGGCGCTGGAGGGTGCCGCTGGGTTCGCGGGCAGGACAGAGTCCACCTCCGTCATCGAGCCAACGGCCGACCTGATGACGATCTCTTCCGGCCCCGCCGCGGACCACGGGGTGACCAGGGAGACGTCATGCCTGACCTGCCAGCCCGGCCCGACCTTGACCAGCTCCGCCACCAGGCCAAAGACTTGTTGCACGCCGCTCAGCGCGGCGACTCTGGGGCGGTCACCCGGATCCGCGCGGCCTCTGACCGGCTCATCCTGTCCTCAGCGCAACTGGCTCTGGCCCGCGAGTACGGGTTCGCCAGCTGGGCCAAGCTCAGGCTCGAAGTAGAACGCCGCGACACGCTCAACAGCCGGGATCTGTCCCGGCTGACTAGGCTCCTGGCCGAACACCCCGAACTGGCCACCACCAAGATGGAGCTCTGGTCCGACCGCCAGCGCGGCGAGCCACTGGGCTACATCACGACGATGCGGTTCAACCACGACCGGCTCGGGCTGCCCCGCGAACTGCCCGGCACCGGCGCCGTCGCCGGGGCACTCATCCACGCCGGCGCGCCAGTCAACGGCCGTCCCGGCGACAAGGAAACCCCGCTGATCACAGCCGCCAGCTGCGGCGACGCCGAGGTCGCTAAAGTGCTGATCGACGCGGGCGCCGACATCGACGCCGTCTCCGCCCCCGACTCTGGCGGCGTGCCCAGCGGCACTGCGCTGGACCACGCGGCAGTGTTCGGCATGACCGATGTAATCGATGTCCTAGTGGCCGCCGGGGCCAAGATTCACAGCCTGGAGATGGCCGCCGCCGCAGGCGACATCACCGGCTGGCCACTGGCCCGCTTCACCCTGCAAAGCCGGCTCCGGGCGCTCGTCTTTGCCGCCGACCACCAGCGGCTGGACGTCATCGACCAGCTCGTCCAGGCAGGAACGCCGGTCAACCAGGCCGATGCCGAGTGGGGGCGGCTGCCCCTGCACACCGCGGCAGCTAACGGCCGGGCCGCCAGCGTCCGGCGGCTGCTCGCCCACGGCGCTGACCCCAACCTCCGCGACCCCGAGCATCACAGCACCCCGCTGCAGGAATGCCAACCAGCCGACAGCCCAGGGCTCCGCGAGGTCGAGGCCATCCTCCAGCCCCTCACCCGGGACGGCGGCACCCAGCCACCCCAGCCCGTCGCCTCCTGATCCCGCCCGGGAGACTGTCCAGCCGGCCGCCGTTCGGCCGGGCGCACGACTGGATTGTGAGGCGTTTTGATTTGGGCAGGTCATGTAGCTAGTCCGAGTGATGCTGTCACTCAGATACGGGACCCCCAGATGACAGGGCTGCCGGCGGAGCCGTGGAGGAAACTCTGAGTTGCCGGGGGTGCACCTGTTGCGCGTCACTCGCCTTGCGCGCGCCCGGCCGCACAATCGTGAGCCCGGCCAGGACTGTAATCCTCTGCCTGGTGGCGACAACTTCGTGAACCCCGCGTCCGTCCTCTTCCAACGGCAGGCCTCTAACCGGAGGCATTGGCCGCTACAGAAAGTGAGCACTACCAGCGGGGCCACAGCCAGGGCTCCGCGCAGAACGCCGACTCGGCGCGGGAGGAGATGGCGTCGGCATCGCCAGTGGGCGTGCGCAGAACATCCTGCTATGAATGACTGCTCTCAAGCGGACGGTGGCAGCTTTCCGCAGACAACCGGATTCGGCTCAGCGTGTCGGGATGTCCTTGCATCACCTCGTGCAGCCGGGAAGTCATGAGCAGGGGGCTCATGCCCGGTGGGCTGCTACCCGGCCGCGGCCCGCGCAGCGGACGTCGTAGTAACGGCGGGCGGGGCCGCGGCCCAGTCGACTCTGTCCCAGGCCCCGGACCAGTACTGGCGGGTCTCAGTCACGCGGCCCGCCGTGGTCAGGGCGGGCTGTTAGCGAAAGAACGCAGGGCCGCAGCAGCCGGATGACGTGCGCCGGGTCGGCGGTGGCGAGTTCGTCGGATTTGATGAGGTGCCGGGAGACCGTGATGCCGAAGGTGATGGCGCTGATGATCGCGGCTCGCAGGTCCGCGTCGTCGGCGGGGATGGCCTGGGCGATCTGCGCCTCGTAGCGGGCGATGCCGGCGCTGGCGGCGCTCGCGGCCTCCGGATTGGTCAGCATCGAGCGCAAGAGGGCCAGCGACGCGACCGGCTCGCTCACCAGCCGGCTAGCGAGCCCGGCGAGGATCTGCTCCGTCGCCTCCGCCGGCGTCCCGCTGACCTCAGGGACCGGGGCGGCGTCGATCACCCGCCGGTACAACTCTTGCTTGGACCCGAAGTAGTGCATGACCAGGCCCGGGTCGACTCCTGCGGCCGCGGCCACGGCCCGGATGGTGGTCCGGTCGTACCCGGCGCTGAAGAAGACCTGGGTCGCGGCCTCGAGTATGCGCGCTTCGGTGCGGCGGCGCTGCTCGACGCGTGAACCGGGCCGGGGAGTCGTCATTATTTCATTCTACGGGTGTTGACCGGAAGCCCATTTTGATTCTACACTTGTTCAATGAACACCCGTTGAACGAACAGGTCTGAGTGAAGGGAAACGCCGCATGTCATCCGCCACGCCCGCCGGTGTCCTGGCCCGCCGCCGCGACCTGATGCTGAACGGCGATGCCGACGGCTTCGCTGACCTGTTCGCGCCCGACGCGGTGATGGAGTTCTGCTTCCACGGGCCGCCGGGCACGCCCGTGCGGCTGGAGGGCCGGGAGGCGATCCGTGAGTATTCGCGCCGCGTCATTGCCTCGCCGCTGCAGCTGGAGGAATACGAGGTGGCAGAGCTTTACCAGACCCAGGACCCGGCGGTGGTGATCGCCGAGATGCGGGCGACGGCGACCCTGACCACGGGCCGGTCGCTCACGGCAACGTCCATCCAGATCCTCCGGATCCGGGACGGTTATATTGAGCTCTTCCGCGACTTCGCCGACCCCCGGCTCCTGGACGACATCATCGGGCAACCGCGGCCGGGAAGCTGACATGGATCCCGGTCGTAGGGCCTTGCGGCGTGTGGAGGCCGGCGCCGGCGAGCCGGCCGTCGTGCTAGAGGCGGGGATGAACTGTGGGGCAGCGTCCGGGTCATGCCGCTGCTGGCCCCGCACGTGCGCGTCGCCGCCTACGACCGGGCGGGGCTAGCAACTCAGACGCATGGTCAGCGGCACGACGATGATCATTCCCAACAAAGCTGACGTGCACCCCGTTCGGCCCGGCTGAGGCCTGAACGTCAGCCGGTGACGTTAAACTGGCCTGAACGTCAGCCGGTGACGTTAAAGTGGCCGGCCTTCGGGCGCCATCCGGCGGGCGGGTCTTCACCGGCCCGCCCGTCGACCGCTTCGCGCAGCAAGTCGGCGTGGCCGGTGTGCCTGCCATACTCCTCGATCAGGTCGCAGACCAGCCTGCGCAAGCTGGCTTGGCGGCCGTCGGAGCGGGCGAGGTGCACTGACTGGTCAAGGCCGCCGTTCGCCAGAGCTGTGTTGAGCCTGGCGCGGGATCGTTCGACGGCGCCATCCCACAGTTCGTAGAGCTGTTCAGGGGTGTCGTCGGCGGCCGACGTGAACTCCCAGTCGTTGTCGCCATCCCAGTCGGCGCCCTCCCACGGCTCGCCGATCGGTGCTCCGCTGAGCTTGACGGTGAACATGTAGTCCTCGCACACGGCGAGATGCTTGAGCAGTCCGCCAATTGTCAGCGACGAGGCGCCGATCCTGACCTGCAGTCCGGCCGCGTCGAGATCATCGGCCTTAAACCGGAACGTCGTGCGTAGCCGGTCGAGCGCACCGGTTAGGTGCTCGGCCTCGGTGCCGGCCATGGGTGGTTCCCACGGGTAGTCGCTGTTAGTCATGTCGCGACCGTAGACCGCATTCCGGACGATCAGCCTCCGGAATGTCTGACGTCGGCCGTGCTTGGGCGCAAGTCAGGCATCTCGTGGCGTGCGGTCGCGCTCAGGTGGACGTCGCGCCTTCCAGCGGCGCCGCTTCGGGCCCGGGCATGCTTGAAGAGGCATTAGCTGCAGCGGCAGGGTCCACGTTCGCCTCAATGGCCGGTTGCCCGGGAGCGTCATGCCTGTTCCGGAAGCTCAGACCTGACCCTCTGCCCGCACGCGCACTCTGGTCAAGGCGGTCCGGCGCGACCTGCTGACAATATCGGGCTGATCTGCTGACAATGGTGTGTTCACGCGAGCGACCTAGGCGGCGCGCCATGGCCAGGGCTCGGGCGGCTCGCGACTGCTGACGAAGGGTAGGCCATGGCGACGGTAGCTGCTGCAGGAGATCTGCTCGACGTGACGACGACAGATGCGCTGCAAGAGAAGAAGAAGCTTCGCAAGCACTTCGCTCGCTTCGACATCCTGTTCTTCCTGATCTGCACACTTGTCGGAGTCGATACGCTCGGCGCGGTCGCGAGCCACGGGCCGCAGGCGTTCACCTGGCTGATCTTCCTGGCCATTCTGTTCCTCGTCCCGTACGCGCTGCTGACCGCGGAGCTTGGCGCCGCGTTCCCGGAGGAGGGCGGCCCGTACATCTGGACCAGACTCGCCTTCGGGCGCGGGGTAGCAGCGGTGAACTCGCTGGTCTACTGGGTCTCGAACCCGATCTGGGTCGGCGGAACATTGGGCATCACCGCGCTCGCGACCATCGAGGAGTTCTTCAACAAAGGCAATTCGTTGCCGGGTCCTAAGATCCTGGGCGGCGCGACGGTCCTTGACGTGGTATTCGTGCTGGCTTTTATCTGGTTCACCGTGATCGCAGCGATCATCTCGTTCAGCGTCGGCAAGTGGGTACCGACGATCGGGGCGTTCATGCGGGCGGCTCTGCTCGGTTTCTTCACGATCTCCGTCGTGATCTACGCGATCAAAAATGGCATCCACAACACGTTCGGCGCGGGTGCGTTCGTCCCGAGCTACGCGATCTTCATCGCGGCGGTACCGGTTCTGATCTTCAACTACGTGGGCTTCGAGTTGCCTAGCGCGGCTGGTGAGGAGATGAAGAACCCGCAGCGCGACGTTCCGCTCGGGGTAGCGCGGTCGGCTGTAGGGACCGTGCTGCTATACGGGCTTCCGATCCTCGCGATCCTCCTGCTGCTGCCCAAAGGGCAGGTGACCGGCCTGACAGGCTTCCTAGCCGCGATCAAGTCAGTGTTCACCGTGTACGGCGGCCACTTTGCCGCGAACGGTACGCCGGTCCTCACCGGGGCCGGCTTGGCGCTCGGCTACGTGATCGCGGTCGCGTTCGTCCTGGCGCTGCTGACGAGCGGGACGACCTGGATCATGGGCGCGGACCGGGCACAGGCCATGGCCGCGCTCGACGGCGCGGCGCCCCGGTTCCTGGGCCGGTTCTCCGCCCGGTTCGGCACACCGATCGCGGTGAACCTGTGCTCGGGGGTAGCCGCGACAGCGGTCATGGTGCTCGCTTTCGCCATTACCGGGGGCAATGCCCTGAAGTACTTCACCGTGGTGCTCGGGCTGGTCATCTCGACCACGACCATTTCCTACATCGTCATCTTCCCGGCGCTCATCAAGCTCCGGAGGTCCCACCCGCACGTCGAGCGTCCGTACCGGATACCCGGCGGGATGCCGATGGTCTGGATCGTCGGCGGCCTGTGCACGTTGTGGGCGGTCATTGCGTCGATCGTGCTTCTTTACCCGGGCTTCGGAACGAACTGGTTCGGCCAGCACGGCAATCCCGATAGCGCATTGCCGGCTGGATTCACCCGCGGGCAGTTCGAGATATCGCAGATCATCCCGCTGGTGGTGTTGTTGGTGATAGGGATCTTGTTTTACCTGGCCGGGGCGCCGACCCGGCGCCGCATGGTAAGGGTGTCCATCGCCCAAGAGATGGGGATAGGCGAGGCGGCCAGCGCCGACCCGACCGCGGGCGGGCCTGACCCGACCGCAGGAGCGACCAGCATCTGACCTACTCATGTCCGGCTCCGACCAACTACGTAACTTCCTGACCCGTGTATCAGCTCACTAAGGTTCCGCGTTGCGCGAACACGTGCAGCTGCTCACCCTCGATTCCACTGCGGTCGATGCCAACGGTGGCGGAGAAGCGGACGCGCGGAAGCTCGTCGACGATCGACTCGACTTCCTGCGGGTACAGCTACCGATCGGCGACCTTGATGAGGTCCTTCCGCCGGGGACTGGTGATCGACACGGACGGCAGGGTTTCAATCGTTGCCGTAGTGATACCGAGCCTTGAGGATTTTCACTTCCTTATCGTCGGCCCGGTAGACCAGGCGGTGCTCGTCGTCGATCCTGCGGGACCAGTATCCGGAGAGGTCGCCTTTGAGTGGCTCGGGTTTCCCAATGCCGGCGAAAGGGTCACGCTGGATCTCGCCGACCAACCGGGTGATCCGCTTGGCCATCCTGCGATCCGCGGCGAGCCAGAATAGGAAGTCCTCCCATGCGTCCGGGTCGAAGTGGACGCTCCTCACACCTCACCAGCCAGGTCCTCCAGTTCTTCCATGCTCTTCGTGATGGCCGGGCGGCTTTCCTTGTCCCGGGCGATCGCTGTCATGAGGCGCCGGGCGTTGGCCGGGGATCGCAGCAGGTAGATGGTCTCCTGCCAGGAGTCGTAGTCTTCGGCTGACATCAGTACGACGTCCCCGTTCCTTGAGGTGATACGCACCGGGGCATGGTCGTCGTTGACCTGCTGGATGAGTGGGAACAGGCGCGAGCGGGCCTCGCTGGCACTGATGGCCATGCTTCATTCGCTCCTTCAGTCTGGTACAGGGTTATGGTACCGCATGTGTACAAGGATCTGCACAATAGAGTGCCGAAGGGTGGCTTGCCGCGCGCGGCCTGGGTAGTTGATGTAGGTGCTCGGCTCGTCGGCAGATGAGTTCATGCTTAGCAGGCCGCACGGCCGACTGGAGCATGGACCGCGGATCGGTCGCATTAGCGTGGACGGCGATCGCTGGCGGGAGCACAATGTCGGTCGTGCGGGCGTATGTGGGGGTGACCGACGACAGCTGGTATAAATTCCTGGCTGCCAGGCCGCAGGTGACTGAGGTGAATTTCTGGCAACCGAGCGGGGCTCGCGAGTTCCATGTCCTGGCGCCGGGTGAGCCGTTCTTCTTCAAAACCCACTACCCGCATAACAGGGTGGTTGGCGGCGGGTTTTTTAGCGACTCGGCGCGGCTGAGGGTTTCCGAGGCGTGGGAATTCTTCGGGCAGGCCAACGGAGCTGCCAGCATTGAGCAGATGCGCGCCCGCGTCGGGCGCTACCGGCGCGCGCCGATCGGCGCGGATGAAGACCCGGTAATCGGGTGCCTGTTCGTACGGGACGTGCGGTTCTTCCCCGAGGACGCCACTGTGGCACCGCCGCCGCAGTTCGCGCGCAACATTGTCCAGGGGAAAAGCTACGATCTGGCCGAGCCCTCGGCGGCGTCTTACTTTGCCGACTTGCTGTGGCAGACGCTCGGCGCTGTGGTGGAGGTGGACTTCAGCCAGCCGTGGCACCGGCCGGGACCGGTGTTCGGTGATCCGCGGCTGGCGCCATACCGTCTTGGCCAGAGTTCCTTTAAAGCGGTCGTGCTGGATGCCTACCACCGCCGGTGCGCTATCAGCGGAACGCACATACCACCGGTCCTGCAGGCTGCCCACATCCGCCCGGTCACCTCCGGCGGGGAGCACCGGCTCGACAACGGGCTGCTGCTGCGCTCGGACATCCACACGCTATTCGACCGGGGATACCTGGGTATCGATCCCCAGTTCCGGCTACGCGTAAGCCCCAGGCTCCGGGCAGAGTTCAGCAACGGCGACGAGCTCTACGCCAAGGCAGGGCAGGTCATCGAGCTTCCCGAACACCATGCGGACCGGCCCAGCCGACAGTTCCTCGAATGGCACCTCGATGAGCGCTTCCAGACTTGAAGGCAGCTCAGCAGCACCGTACATTGCAGCGACTGCTCGAGGGACCGAGCGCCGGCTCGCCGGCTTTCAGATCCCGATGTCCTCCGGCAGTAGCCGGAACGCGTCGTGCCGGGTGAGCGGGCGGATCATGCGGAAATGGCGGTAGTCCAGGGTTGCCATGACGTTGGTGCGGAACTCGCGTGCCAGCACTACGTTCATCGCATCGGCCAGTCCTATGGCTGGGTAGTCCTCCAGCACCGCGTGCGCGGCGAGCAGCAGCGGGCCGTCGCTGCTTAAGTCGATCAACGGTACCTTCACCCCCGACCCGACCGGCGCTCGCGGCTGGACGGGCTCGCTAGCTGCCACCTTCAAGAGCCCCGGCTATACCTTCCCGGTAGCGACCCTCGGCTCAGGCGGTGGCACGACGCTGGCCATCGGCCCGAACGGCGGCCACAAGGCCACGCGGAGTGTGGTTTTCGCCGGATAGTTAGCATTCTCGGATGAATGCCTTGGCCCGGAGGCCATGAGCCGGCAGGATGGTCATCAATGGATGGGTGGCGGTCACAATCCGAAACGGACGGCGTCGTCTTCGGCTACCTGGGAGTGAAGATCAGCGGGACTGACGTCTGGACGACCGGACGCGGAACCCCGAACCGGTGCTTGGGTCCACTTGCGGGTGCCTGCGCCGGCCTCGTTGAGCCGCGGCGATCCTGGATCGGCACCTTCATTTCGTCATTGCTACTCGGCGACGTGCTTCCCAAGAACGCCACGATGTTCGTAGCCTTCGCTGACGGCACGCGCTACGAACGGATGCCCCTCCCGTGGGTTACGCAGGATTGGCCGAAGATAGCGGGCGAGATCGGGCGATTCAATGCTGCTGCATATTTCGCCTATCAGAATACTGCCTAAGCTCGGCCGAGCATCTACCGCTGTTACTCGACCGCGGCAGGCGAGATCAATAGTTGTTGAGGAAGGCTCTGACCTCAGGGCCGGCGACTTGAGCGCCATAACCGGCGTTGACCACCAGGGCGGCGACTGCGACATCCTTCGACGGCTCGAAGGCAATAAGCCAGCTGTTTGGCCGCCCTTGGCCGTGGATGTCGGCAGTACCAGTTTTGGCGTAGACGCCTGGGCCGAACCCGATCGGCGCGGCTGTGCCGCTCGTGACGACGGCCCGCATCAGCTCCTTCAGCCACCTGTCGGTATTGACCGGCAGTGGCCGCGCAGTGACCCGCGGGCTACCCGCTGTCAGGTAAGGCTGCCGGAACCTCCCGCTGTCAATGGTGGCAGCAATCGACGCCATCGCCAGAGGTGAAGCGGTCAGCGAACCTTCACCGAAGGCTTCCTGAGCCAGTTCCGAACCAGAGGCTGACGCCGGGGCGTTGAAGTAGCTCGCGGAAAGCCTGCCGATGCCGATGTCCCATTTCTGGTCCAGGCCGTAGTACTTCTTGGCTGTCTCGGCCAGGCGGCCGTTGGTCAGATGCGCCCACTGCGTACTGAAAGCGTTGTTGCAGGACTTGGCAAAGTCAGTGATGAACGGGGTCGACGCCGGCTCGGATTCGCCCGCATCGTTGTGGTAGGTGATGCCCTGAATCGTGAAGGTCTTCGGACATGGAACCTGGCTGTCCGGAGTGAGCACCCCCTCCGCGAACAGCGCAGTCGAGGTGACGGTCTTCATCGCTGAGCCGGGCGCCACTGCCGCAGTGAGCGCGAAATCGTTGAAACCGGCGTTATTAGCGATTGCCAGGATCTTGCCGGTCGAGGGCTGGATGACAACCATCGAGCTGTCCTTGTGCCTGGCGACAGCAGACCTGGCAGCCTGCTCCGCTGCCGCGTCGATCGTCGTGGGGAGTCCGGAGACGTTCTTCGGCGCGACCACGACCGCCTTGCTGTCGACGAGGGTCTTGCCCGTCCTGGTCCGGATCTCGACGTTCAGGCCCGGGGTTCCGTACCCAGGGGGCGCGCCTTTCTCCAGGAGCGCGGCGATCGTGTTCAGCCCGGCGTCACCGTAACTGGTGAGATCGTTGCCGCCGGCATCGGTGACTGAGGTGACTCGCGGTGCGACCGGCACGGCTGCAAGGTGCGTGGACGCGGTGAGGTGAGGTGCCAGGTCGTTGGGCGCCCAGGCGACGTACCAGTACTGTGATTTCTTTGCCTGATAGGCGACCAGCGATGCGTGGTAGCGCCAGGTTCCAGTGACCGCCGCAGTGCCGTTCGACGCGGCCACTCGGGCGCTCGCCGCGTAGGTGACCTTCTCCCGAGGGGTCGCCAAGTTCGACGTGATCGCTGTTGCCGACCCGGCGATGCTGGTGAGTTTCCTGAGGTAGAGGTGTTTCCGGAACTCTGAAAGGGCGGCCTTGGCGGCCGCTGGATGATCGGTGTAGTTCGCCGCTTGCTGAATGTGGCCGGCATCCCAGGCACGCAGGAAGGCGCGGGCTGTCTGCTGCGCGTCCTGCCCAGCCGAGGAGCCCGTCGGCAGGTAGCCAGTAGTCTGGGTCGACCCGCCTCCCGGCAGCACCAAGTACGCACTGATACCTGCCGCCGCTAGCGCCGCGGCGACCAGCACATACGGAAGCTTTCGCCGCTTCCTGCGCCGGCTCCCGTGCCTGCCGTGCCCTGGCCCCGGCTCGACGACCGGCGGGAGCTGGGCGGCCGAGGACCGCGGGCGGTACCACGAGTCCCACCCGCTGCTGTCTTCTGAAGTGCCGCTCACCCCTGCGACCGTACCTACTGCCCCGATTACTGACCAAATCATCGGGAAACTAGGCCTCAAGCTTCACGCGGACCCCCGGCAGTGTGCGGGGGGCCGTCCGGCCCACCTGGCCGCGCGCCGGCTGGCACCGGGATGCACTACCCGGACCACGTTCCCAACCGTGGCCATGCGCTGGTTATGCTGCTGGCCGCGCTCGTGCATCGCAACCGGACCGGGCGGGCGGGCGGATTGAGCGCAGGATCGTTGTTGACCGGGCTGATGGGGTGCGATGAAGATGGCTGAGGTAGGGGCCGCCGGCAAGCAACCGTCAAAGGAGACGTCGTGAGCGTGTACAAGGTGATCGACATCATCGGGACAAGCCCTACTTCGTGGGAGGACGCCGCCGCGGAGGCGGTCAGGACCGCGGGTCAGACGATCCGCGATATCCGGGTCGCCGAAGTGATTGAGCAGGACATCCACCTCGACGAGGGCGGCGCCATCACCTATCGCACCAAGCTTCAGATCTCGTTCAAGTACGAGTCAGGGTAGCGAACCCGGGACCTCCTTGTGAGATGGGCCGGCCGGGACGCCGCTAAGTCATGAGGCGTTCGCGGCATTGACCTGTTGCCGCAGGTCCTGGGCTCTTGCCGACCCAGGGGTAGGGTTTCGACATCGCGATAGGGGATGAATGACCGAGCATCACAGCGTGCACGTCCCGCCATCCGAGGTGCATGACCGGCTTGCCAGGCATCTGCTGGTCGATGGCTACCGGCTGGTTCTCGACTTGGAGCGTAGCCACGGCAGCTGGCTGGTCGATGCTCGCGATGGCCGGGAGTTCCTCGACCTGTATACGCATGTCGCGTCGTCGCCGCTTGGTGCTAACCCGCCGGGCATCGTGGACGACCCTGAGTTCATGGCGCTACTCGGCAAGGTGGCGGCAGGTAAGCCCGCTAACCCGGACATGTACACCACCCACCTCGCCGAGTTCGTCGAGACCTTCGCGCGGGTGCTCGGTGATCCGGCCCTGCCGCACCTGTTCTTCGTCGAGGGCGGCGCGCTGGCAGTCGAGAACGCGCTCAAGACGGCTTTCGACTGGAAGAGCCGCCGGAACGAGGCAGCGGGCAGGTCCAGGCACCTCGGCACCCAGGTCATGCACTTGACCTGCGCATTCCATGGCCGGTCCGGCTACACAATGTCGCTAACTAACACCGATCCGGCCAAGACAGACAGGTTCCCGGCCTTCGGCTGGCCGCGTATCGACTCGCCGGCCATCCTCTTCCCGCTGGATCAGCACCTAGGGAGCGTCGAGGCTGCAGAGGCCCGTGCCCTGGCCCAGGCGCGGGCGGCCTTCGAGGCGCATCCACATGACATCGCGTGCTTCATCGCCGAGCCCATCCAGGCCGAGGGCGGTGACCGGCACCTGCGACCGGAGTTCCTGCAGGCGATGCAACAGCTATGTATGGCCGCCGACGCCTTGTTCGTGCTGGACGAGGTGCAGACGGGCGTCGGGATCACTGGCACGGCGTGGGCTTACCAGCAGCTTGGCCTAGAGCCCGATATCGTGGCATTCGGCAAGAAGGTGCAGGTCGGTGGCATCATGGCTGGCCGCCGCGTCGACGAGGTCGCGGACAACGTGTTCCGGGTGTCTAGCCGGATCAACTCCACCTGGGGCGGTGGCCTGGTCGACATGGTGCGGTCGCGCCGGAACCTGGAGATCATCGAGTCGGGCGGCTTGTTCGACAACGCAGCAAAGGCCGGCGGCTATCTTCTCGATAGCTTGCGCGACATCGGTGACCGGCACGCCGGGCTGGTCAGCAGTGTCCGCGGACGCGGCCTGATGTGCGCCATCGACCTGCCCAGCCAGCAATTGCGCGACCAGCTCATCAGCCGGATGCGCGACCGTCAAGTCCTGGTTCTTGGTTGCGGCGAGCGCACGATCAGGTTCCGCCCGGCCCTGAATGTGACGGAGGACGAGCTGCAGGTTGGCGTGCGCGCTCTCGACGCCGCGCTGGAGCAGCTGGCTGCCGCAGGCCGCCCTGACGACATCGAAATGAGGTCGTGATGAGCCCCCAGGTCACCTCGATAGTCGGCGGCGCTCCGGTGCCCGGCGCGCCCGGCGGCCAGATCTACTCGACTAATCCGGCTCGTACCAGCGAAGTGGTCGCGGAGGTCTGCCTAGCTGATGCGAGCACGTTCGCCGCGGCAGCACGGACGGCCCGCGACGCACAGCGCGCCTGGGCGGATGTGCCCGCCCCGGTTCGGGGCCGGGCGATCGCTCACATCGGCCGGGTGGTCGAGGCTAACGCCGAGTCACTCGCCAGGCTGGTGACCAGAGAGATCGGCAAGCCCTATGCCGAGGCGCTGGGCGAGGTGCGCGAGATCGTTGACACCTGCGATTTCTTCCTCGGCGAAGGGCGCAGGCTCTACGGGCAGACCGTGCCGAGCGAGATGCCGGATAAGCAGCTGTTCACGTTCCGCAACCCCGTCGGGGTGGTGAGCGTCATCACCGCCGGCAACTTCCCGGTCGCCGTCCCTTCCTGGTATCTCATCCCGGCTCTGCTCTGCGGCAACGCCGTGGTGTGGAAGCCCGCCGACTACTCCCCAGCCTGCGGCGCGGCGCTGTTTGAGCTGCTGGTCAATGGCGGCGGGCTGCCCGACGGCGTCCTGAATCTGGTGCTGGCAGACGGCGAGACGACCTTCGCCGGGCTGGAGCACGCCCTCGATGCCGGGTACGTGGACAAGGTCGGCTTCACTGGCTCCAGCGCGGTCGGCTCCCTGATCGGCGAGCTCACTGGCCGGCATCTGCAGTCGGCTTGCCTGGAGCTCGGCGGTAAGAACCCGATGGTCGTGACGCCGAGCGCGGACCTCGATCTCGCGGCGGAGGCGGCCCTGTTTTCCGGATTCGGCACGGCGGGCCAGCGATGCACGTCGTTGGGCACCGTGATCGTGCACGAAAGCGTCCACCAAGAATTCATCGCTCGGTTCGACAAGGCGACACGGCAGGCGGCCATCGGTGACCCGTTCGGCGATGTCGTCTTCGGCCCGATGCTGGATCAGAAGTTCGCCACGCGATTCGAGGACTACCTTGGCTGGATCCAGCCGCATCACGCTGTTCTCGGATCCACCGCAACCGGCCGGATTACCGCGGCCAGCCCGCGGGAGGGCTTTACCGGCGATCCGGACGCCGGCATCTTCTGCCACCCCACCATCGTCGACGGCGTGCGCGAGGACGATGCGATCTTCCTCAACGAGACGTTCGGCCCTCTCGTCGGCGTCATGGCCTATCGGGACCTGGACGACGCAATCCGGCTGGCCAACGTGCCCGGCTACGGGTTGTCCTCGTCGATCTACACCAGTCAGCCCTTCGGACGCGTTCGCGTTCCGGCGGGGAATCTCGGCCGGAATGGTGAGCGTCAACAATTCCACTTCCGGCGCGGAAGCGCACCTGCCGTTCGGCGGCAATGGCAAGTCGGGCAACGGATCGCGGCAGTCGGGCATGTGGGTGCTCGACCAGTTCACCCGGTGGCAGTCGATGAACTGGGACTATTCTGGCCGCCTGCAAAAGGCTCAGATGGACGTCACCGAACTCACTCCCGACGAGTCATTCCGGCTAGCCGAGTAGTCGTGTCAGCAGCCGAGGGCCATTGCGAGGTGGTCAAGCCCCTCGGTTTCGAGCAGGCCGTCCAGCGCGGGCGGGTCCGCTGCAGGCATTCCCGGTCCCCACTCCAGGGGCCGGCGGACGAAGATCGGGCGAAGGCCCAGTGCGGCGGCCGCGTGCAGGTCTGACGCGTGGGCGGCCACCATCCCGGCGTCCTCGGGCTGGCAGTCGAGCAGGCGAAGCGCGGTGAGGTACACCTTGGCGTCGGGCTTGTAGCCGGAGGCAAGTTGCGCGGACAGCACGGCATCGACGCGGAGATCGGCGAACTTGAGCAGGTCGGCGAGCAATGCGAGATGGCCGTTCGACAGCGTGGCAGTGACGTATTTGCGGCGCAAGCGATCGAGCCCTTCCCGGCTGTCCGGCCAGGGCCGCAGGTGCCGCCAGCCCCTGACAAGCGATTCCCGGCCGGGCGCTGACAACCCTATGTTCCGCCGGGCGAGTACGTCGTCCAGCGTTTCGCGCTGAAGTGAATCGAGGTCACGCCAGGTAGCACCCTGCCGGATCCGGTCCATCGCGGGCTGGTACGCACGACGCCAGTCGTCGACGACGGCCGCCCAATCGGCCTGTACACCGAGCGGGGACGCGGTCGCCTCAGCCAGGTCGATCAGGCTGGAGCGCCAGTCGACGAGCGTCCCGAATACATCGAACAGCAGGACACGCATCGGCTTCACAGCCGTCAGTATGCCAAGTTCTCCCGACGCCGCCTGGGACCGAGCACGCGAGCGGCCTGCTCTCGCGGTATCCCGGCGTCTGGCTCGCCTTCTCATTGGCCGCTCATGCTCATTGGCCGCTCATGCCCGGCAGGTCAGGGGCAGGCCGCCGTTGTAGGCGACCATGTCGGCGAGCGCCGAGGCTACGTCGATGGCGGCACCTGGGGGAGCGCCGTCGAGTTCAGCGTAGGCGCGGTGCAGGTTGCCGACGATACGCTCGGCGTCGGGCCAGGCGGCGAACCCGTCCAAGTCAGTTTCCAGGGCGGCTCGCAACGGGGAGAGCCCTGCGTCGCGGCCCCGGGTAGCGACATCTTGCACGAACCGGAGATAGTTCAGGGTGTCGTCGATGGGTCCCGGCTCGGCGAAGGCAGGACCGTGACCGGGCACGATGATAGACGCGCCGAGCGGTCGCACGACGTTCTCCAGAACCTCGATTGCGCCCGATACCGAGCCCATGAGCAGAAACGGCGTACCGCCGTTGAAGATCAGGTCGCCGCAGAACAGGACAGAGCGCTCGGGGATCCAGATGATCGAGTCGTTCGTCGTATGAGCTGGCGTGCCTACGTACCGAACTTGCGCCCGCAGGTCACCGACGTATACGGCTATCTCCTCGGTGAAGGTCACGAACGGCGGGTCCAGGGCCAGATCTCCCCAGTCAGGGCCGTCCCAGAACGGCAGGTCTCGCGGCGGGCCGAAGGCGATAGCCTCGGCCCGGGCGCGTTCATGACCGACGATCGCGGCCCCGGGGAACATGCAGTTCCCGAAAGTGTGATCGCCGTGATGATGGGTGTTGACTACCGTGCGCACCGGCAAGGTCGTGACCGCCGCGATGGCGTCCTTGTATGCGCGCGTCCGGCGTTCGGTGGCACACGAGTCGATGCTGACCACTCCCTGCGGTCCGACCAGGAAACCTGTGTTGTTGATCCACCAGGTGCCATCAGGCTGCAAATATGCATATACGCCAGGCGACACCTCCTGCACCTCGGGTCGGCCAGGCTCAGTGATGTCAAGGCCCTGGCTGCTCACTATGTCCTCCCGGGCTTGCTGCAATGACAGCGCCACGGTGGCGATGCAATGATCCCCTCGTGCGCGAGCACAAGGGCGCGCTTGACTACGGCACCGTCGTGGACGCGCACACGTCGTCCTTGCAGTGCCGAGGCAGACCACCGACGCGGATATCCCAGATCGTCTTCGCGTCTGCGACAACACGGAGGTTGATGCGCTCGCCGGGCCGCATAGGCAGGTGCGCCCAGTACCAGCCGCTGAAGCTACCTCGGCTGGTACTGGTGTCAGAGCACAGCGACGCCCCCGATACAAGGCCAGTAACCGTCAGTTCTCCCTGACCGATGCACCCCATCGTTAGGGACATCGAGCGGCTCGCCACAACCGTGAGGTTCATGGATCCTGTCCCAGTCAGCGGGCCAAGCACCGCCGTCAGGTAATTCGGGTCGGGCTGCATCGGATCGAAGGACGGTGGATGGGCCGGGCTGCTGCACCCGCAGCAGGCAATGGCCAACACGCCTGCGGCGGCGATACCCCGCCGAACCTTCCACTTCACACGCCGGGCATATCAGGCACTGCGGTCTGTCGTCAATGGGCCGAATGGTCTGGTCATGCGACCCCGCAACATTGAGAGCCTTGCACCTGGGGGCCATGCTGTGTAGAAACCGTCAACTTGGACCCATCAGGCTGGATGCAGGCGTAAATCCCTGCCGATACCTCATGCACCTCCGGTCGGCCTCGAACCGCGATGTCATAGCGCATGCTGCTCATGCCTGGCCGCCATTCGGTCGAAGTCGGGACATCACAAGGCGCCCGCGTGAACCGAAGTGTCTCACCGTCTTGCGGTCATGCCGAGGCGGACTGACGCCTGGGCGTACCGTGTGCCCGTGCCACTCGGGGACGAGCGGGTTCTGAAGCAATCATCCGGCACAGCGAAGCGAGTCCGGTTGCACGGGCTGGCGCCAGCCGCGCCGAAATTAGTACACTTTCGGCGTCGGACGCTGGTGTCGGAGCTCGGCCATTTGACAAAGGTCGCAGGCCGTAGCCGCGGGCCGGGTGAGCGGGCAGGGAGACAGATGACCGAGCTCATCGTCGGCACTCATGAATCCGACACGCATCAGAAGGCCCTGCGCATCAACCTTGATCCGCGCTGGTACGGGACGATCGCCGAGATCGGGGCCGGCCAGGAGGTCGTGCGCTGGCTTTTCCGGGTGGGCGGAGCCGCGGGCACCGTCGCGAAGTCGATCTCGGCTTACGACATGGCCGTAAGCGACGCCGAATACGGCAAGGCGGACAGGTACGTGTCCGTCGGGCGGCTCCAGGGCATGCTCGACACGGAATTCCAGCTGAACGTGGAGCGGCTCGGCCATAAGCGCGGTGACGAAAGCTGCTTCTTCGCGTTCGCTGACACGGTCGTGGCGCGCAGCTTCCAGGGCGGCAACGAGTGCCATGGCTGGATGGGAGTGAAATTCCAGGCCCAGCCGCACGATGAGCCGAGCCAGATCGTGATGCACGTGCGGATGCTCGACGTCGAGGCCTGGCTGCAGCAAGAGGCGCTCGGGATCGTCGGGGTGAACCTGCTGTACGGGGCTTTCTTCCAGCACCACGAGCCGGACAAGCTGATCGAGAGCCTCCTCGACCGCCTCACCACCGGCCGCATCGAGATTGACATGATCCAGTTTCGCGGCATCGAGTTCCGCGGCGTGGATAACAGGTTGATGGCGGTCAAGCTCGTACAGGTCGGGCTGAGCGGCGTGGCCATGTTCGGCCCCGACCGTGAGGTACTGCAGCCGAGCGAGGTGCTGCGCAAGAAGGCCATCCTCGTGGAGCGGGGTAGCTTCCGACCGCCGACGCACGTGAACATCGACATGCTCCAGACGGCAAAGGCTAAGTTCGAAGCCGACCCGGCCGTCGCTGGCAAGCCGGTACTGGAACTCACCGAGATCACGATGCGCAACCTGCTCGCCGGAGGACCCCAGGTGGACCGGCGGGACTTCCTTGCCCGCGCGGAACTGCTCGCCGCATGCGGAATGACGGTGCTGATCACCGACTACTTCGACTACTACCGCCTAGCCGCTTACCTCGGCGAACGAACCAGCGAGCGCATCGGCATCGTGATGGGGGTGCCGAGCCTGATCGACCTATTCGACGAGAAGAACCACGCACAGCTACACGGCGGAATCCTGGAAAGCTTCGGGCGGCTGTTCAAGGACGACCTGAAGCTCTATGTCTACCCCGTGCAGCCATCGCCAGACGATGAGCTCAAGACCGTCAATGACATCAAGGTCCGGCCAGAGCTGCAGCCCCTGTACGACTATCTCGCCGGGCGGGGAAGTTTCGTTCACCTCGACAGCTACCGGCCCGAGTTCCTGCCGATCTTCAGCCGCGACGTGCTCCGCCGGATAGCGGCAAACGACGACTCCTGGGAAAGCATGGTCCCCGCCGAGGTAGCCGAACTCATCAAGCGCCGAGCATTCTTCGGCTACGTCAAGCCGGACAGCTAACAGCCATCAGTCCCGATCCGGTGCGCACGGGAGGTCGCGGTGGATGCGGCTGTCTGGCACCTGACCAGGGCGCCCGGAGCCAGCGGACGTTCCCGCGGAAACGCCGAGGTCAGCTAGCTCGAGCGAAGGAACGTCCTTCCGAGGTCCCGCGCAACTCGCACAATATCCGGACTCTTCAGCATAGACTCGTTGAGCGGCAATATGTCGTCGAAGGTAATCACGCCAACGACGTCGTTGGAGTCTCCGCGGAACACGGGAATGCAGAGAACGCTTCTGATCTGCTCGCCTTCAAGGTTCTTCATGACCATAACTCGAACGATGAAATCCACATTGGGTTCCGGTACGAGCTGCTCAGGATGCCCGCCCAGGACGGGGACCCGCTCCTCTAATGCCGTGCTAGCGCAGCTACCATCGCCTCTATGCCAGCTATTTATTCTCTCGAAGTCACGGTATGCGGTGCTGAGGTATACCATCTTCAGGACCTCGCCGCGTTGCAGTCTCATGAAATTCGCGCGCACTTGCCTTACGCCGCTGGCATGAAGGAACTCAACTGCGGTGTCAAGAATGCTTTGCTTCGCTCTTTGCGACAATGTGTACTCAGCTAAGAGAAATCCAAGAAATGTGGCAACACCGCCCGCGGCAAAAAACAGCGCACGAAGCCGGCCGCTGGCGAGTGCGGCCCCCGTCAGAGCCACGGGTCCAATAAATACGTAGGTCAATCGGACCCCGAAGTTCATTGCCTGGCTCCAAAGGCGACCGTTGTGAAGGGTTGAGCTCATAGCATGCCCTCCCCA
Source organism: uncultured Actinomycetota bacterium (assembly GCA_963834665.1). Lineage (GTDB taxonomy): Bacteria > Actinomycetota > Actinomycetes > Streptosporangiales > Streptosporangiaceae > JAJYUU01. The sequence continues at coordinate 484,257 of CAWICK010000010.1, read as the reverse complement.
AGTCCCCGAAGAATCTGGCTGATGGAGGGCAGGAGATCCGAGGAAAATAGCACTCCTCGAGACACTTCAGCATCGCGGCTAACCTTCGTTTCCCAGAAGACCTTGCTCAGGTTAGCCGACAGCTCAGGCGAAATATACGTTTCTGCATGCTCTGGCGCCTCTGAGTTAGTGAACTCAACGCGAAGGCGTTGACTGGCCGCGAGTTGCGGCCATACTTCCGGCAATCGAGCAAGGCGCTCCGGCGCGAGCACGCCGCCTGGGGCATCGGGTATGGCGATAGTGACTCTTTGAATGCCAGAATTTATTATCGCGACCGTGCACATTGGGCAAGGCTCGAGCGTTGTGTAAAGACGAGACCCGGCCGTCAGCGGCTGCCAGGCTGGTCTCAGAAAGAAGTCGGTGTCAGATTCGGAATGCACTATAGATGCCAGATCTCGCCATCCAGTTGCTTGCGCTCGGCGATCGGTTTCGCTAAGGGCCGTGAATCGCCGAAAAGTTCGTATGGCGTTAGCTTCCGCGTGCCCAAAGGGATCATGTGCAGAGACCATGTTGTTTGTGCCAAAGCTGATAAGTTCCATGTTCTCGTCTTGCACAGCCAGTGCGGCACTTATCCCGTAGTCACCGGCTCGAGTAGCACGAAGTGCTAGGGCGAGGAGGACCGTAAAATACTCCTCTGTGGTATGGGGTTTAATCCTAGGCAGCCTGGACGCCAAGAAATCTTCTATTCCGTCAAGTTCCCGATTGATGCCGTTCATCGGTTCCTCCGTTGCGTCCGATGAGATTATGTCATATCTCGCATTGCCGTATGCGGTCTTGATAAGGATTAACCTGCATAGGTGAGGAGGGTGCGAAGCTAGATCCCCTTACTATCGGTGAAGACTGTCTAGACATAGCTTGCGCTGACGACGCCAGCCGTGCTACTCGGACGGCTACGCGATGCGACACGCCAGAGGCCACGCCCGGGCCGGAGTGGCGGCAGCGTTGCGCCCTCGCCGGTACTGGTACCTCGTGACAGCTCAATGTCGGGTGCCGCGTTCTTTGCCGTTGCTCAATGGGCTAAAGAGTCGCCGCGATCCCCTGAGAACCGGCCTGTGGCGGTGGGGATGTCTCCCCTTGTCGTGACGCGAGCGGCACTGACAGCATTGTGCTGGCGGGAGTTGCGGGTTGCGCCGCCGTCAAGCAGGGTCGCGATCGGCGGGAGAACAGCGATGGCTGAATGGCGGCGAGCCCTTTTCGGGCTCGGGTAGCGCGCCCGGGAGCGGCGGCAAAACCGGCCGGATAGCGCGGCGCGGTCGATGGTGCATTTCGATCACGCTGCTGACAGCGGCCGCGGGCCTGGCCGGGGCGCCGGGGGCCCCTGTGGCTGCGGCGGCTGCGGTGCCGGCCGAAGGAGCGGGGAGCATCACCTTCTATCACTCGCCCAAGATCTATCTGTCAACGTCGGGCGATTCTAATAACGGCATCACGGCCGGCCCCGACGGGGCGCTGTGGTTCACCAACCCGCGCAACGGCTCGATCGGGCGCATCACCACCTACGGCTGGGTCACCTCCTACAGAGGCCATGGCATCGGCAATCCGTGGCCCATCACCGCCGGCCCGGACGGGGCGCTGTGCGCCGGCAACTGGAACACGCACTCGATCAGCCGGATCACCACCGCCGGGAAAATCACCACCTTCTTCGGCACCGCCAACACCCCGGTGGGCATCGCTGCGAGCAGTCATTACCTGTGGTACAGCAACTGGGCCGTCCCCTCGTCGATCGGGCGGATCACCACCGGCGGGAAAGCGACCCTGTTCACGAGCCCGGATCTGGTGTATCCGGGGGGTATCACGCTGGGATCTGACCGGGCGATGTGGTTCACCAACGGAGACGGGCGCCTCGGCCGGATCACCCAGTCAGGTGCTATCACCTTCTACTCGCTCCCGTATCCCCTCAATTCGCTAGCGGCTGGCCCGGACGGGGACCTGTGGGTCACCTACCCCGAGGTCAACGGCGTCGGGCTGATCACTACCAAGGGTGTTCCCGTTAGCACCTTCACCGGCCTCCCCATCGTCGGCGGCGGCCCGATCGCGGCCGGGCCGGACGGCGCCCTGTGGTTCATGGAGAGCAATGCGATCGCCAGGATCACCACCGCCGGCCGGGTGACCACCTACCGCGTGCCCGACCTGGGCCCCAGCGGCCATATCACGGCCGGGCCGGACGGGGCGATGTGGTTCACCGACTCGGGCACTAACACGATCGGGCGGATCGCGACCAGCGTGACCCCCTGGATAACTGGCAAGAGGCCGGCATCAGGCCGCCCAGGGACCCGGGTCACCATCACCGGGCTCAACCTGTCGCACGCGACCCGGGTCACCTTCCACGGGGTTCGGGCAGCAATCGTGTCCGACACAGCCACCTCCGTCGTGGCCATCGTCCCCCCGGGCGCGACCACAGGACGGATCACCGTGACCACGCCGGTCGGTAGAGCAGCGGGAAACGACTGGTTCCGCGTGACCTAATTGGCCCTCACTGCACGGCGGTCATGCAGGTCGCGCCGGGGGCGGCAGCTGGTCGCCGTGAACGATGAACACGGGACACGGGGCGTGCTCGGCTACGTTCGCGCTGACCGAGCCGAGCAGCAGTCCCGCGAACCCGCCGTGGCCGCGACTGCCGACGACCAGCATGACGGCGCCCTGGCTGGCCTCGAGTAGTACCTTCGCGGCGCCGCCTTCGCGCACGAGCAGCCGCATGTCCGGCGGCGGCTGCTCACCGAACACTGCCTGCACGGTGTCATCGAGAACTTTCTTCATATCCTGCGCAGGATCCCACTCTGGCGCGATGGCAGCCCATCCGTAGGACGGCGGGTATTCCCAGCCGGTCACGACGTCCAGCTGCGCGCCGAAGATCGCCGCGAAATGGGCAGCCCACCGTAGCGCTTCCTGAGACGGCCGTGATCCGTCCACGCCGACGACGAGTCTTGCTACGCCGCTGCCGGGGCTAGCTGTCATCTGCTGCTCCTAAGACGTCCGTGGCGGTTGCCGGAATGGGCCGCAGGACCGCAGTCTGGCAGAGGAAGTTCCCCGGCCGCCAACGGCCCCAACGGACGTCGTCGACGAGCCTGCCGGCGAGCGAGCCCGGTAGCATCTCACCCGGAATCAGGCCGCCGGTTCAGCGACCGCGTCGGTCATGGCAGGCAGGCGTTCGGAGGCTGGCTTGGCGAAGGCTCTGCTGGTGACGAGCCGCAACGCGCGGTTCCAGCAGTGGGAAGCGCTGCTCGGCAACCGTGCAAAGCGCCAGCGCAGCGGCCAGTTCATCGTGCAGGGCGTCCGGCCCATCAGCATGGCCGTCGCGCACCGCTGGCATGTCGATGCGCTGCTGTACGACGCTGACGCATCGTTGTCGCGCTGGGCGCTCGAAATGCTGGACAGCACGGGCGCGACGAGGGTCGCGATGTCAGCGGAGTTGATCGGCGAACTTGGCGGCAAGGCTGAGGCCACTCCCGAGCTGCTGGCCGTAGTGCGGCTGCCAGCGGACGACCTGAGCCGGATTCCGGCTGGTCCGGGCATGCTCACTGTCGTGTTCGACCGGCCTGCGAGCCCGGGAAATGTCGGCGCTCTGATCCGGTCTGTCGACGCGTTCGGCGCGTCCGGGGTGGTCGTCACCGGTCACGCCGCGGACGTCTACGACCCGAAGTCGGTCCGGGCCAGCACCGGCTCCGTGTTCTGCGTGCCGGTGGTGCGGGCACCGTCACCTGGGACCGTCCTGGACTGGGTTCAGGGCATCCGTGACAGCGGCACCGCTGTCCGTATCGTCGGGGCCGATGAGCATGGCGACGTGGACCTGACAGGCGTGGATTTCACCGGTCCGACGGTGCTGCTGATCGGGAACGAGACGGCGGGCCTGAGTACCAGATGGCGCGACTCGTGTGATCACCTGGCCAAGATCCCGATGCTCGGCGAGGCCAGTTCCCTGAATGCGGCCACGGCGGCGTCGATCGTCTTGTACGAGGCGGCGCGCCAGCGAATCGCCGCGCGGGGTGCGTGAACTCCCGCGGAGGACGACCACTGCGCCGCGGAGCGGCAAGAGCCGTTCCGCGGCGCCCGGGCGCCCCGGCGCCCCGCATATAACTGTGGAGACCTCACCAAGCCATGCGTCGCTGGCAACGAAGGAACGCGCCTTCACCACGAGGACTGGGGGAACGGGGCCCCCATCGTGTTCGTCAGGTTCCGGTTGGTGACTGCCAGTTTGGGTCGCGACCCAGGTAGCGCAGCAGCTCAGCGGCGGCGTCGTCGTCGGGCTCGGGGGCGCACACCGGGCCGTATGCACCGTATTGGCGCAGCGGCTCCACGATTTCGCGTGCGGCCGGCAGCAGCTGGGCGGCAAGCCCAGGGGTGAGGCCTGCGGGCAAGCCGAGCGCGGTCATGACATCCCACGCGTGGACGGCTGCGTCGAGCGCGCAGGCTGCGGCTGCAGTCGGCGCTGGCAGGGGTCCTTGCGGTAGCGGCGTGGCAACCGAGCTGTCGCCGTCGCCAACCGTCGTCCAGGCCGCCTCGGCCGTGGCGATGGCAGGCCCGACCAGCTCATCGAGACTGCCGTCGACGGTCCCGGATGGATCGAACGGGTTGTAGTCCGGCCCGGTTCCGGTGCCGAGCGCCGCGGCCCAGGCGAGCTGATCGGCGGCGGCGTGCTGGAGCACCTGGGTCACGGTCCACTCGCTGCACGGGGTCGGCGCATCTCGCTGGTCATCCGCGACAGCGGCGGCGGCGGCGCTCAGCAGCTCGAGGGCTTCGGTCATGACTTTCCACATGGCGTTCACTTCTCCTGGTCGATGCGGGTCGGGCGCAGGGCATGGAAGAACTGTCGGATATCGGCGGCCAGCTGGTCGGGATGGGTGTAGGCGCTGTAGTGACCTGTGACGCCGGGCAGTACGTGCCACGACGCGATGTCGGCGTGGTCTCGGTCGGCGAAGCGGCGGATCGAGCGGAAGTCGCCGTCGGCAGCCGCCGCGAGAGCGATCGGCACCGTCGTCGGTCCGGTCGGCGCCGCAGCGGTGGCGTGTGTGTCCTCGTAATAGTGCCGGATCGACGTGCCGGCCGTGCCGGTGAGCCAGTAGAGGGAGACGTTGGCGAGGACGAAGTCGTCGTCGAGGGATTCGTCGAAGAGCTGGCCGTTCCAGCCCAGCAAGCCGGCCGGGGAGTCGCTGATGGCGTGGGCGAGGGTCTGTGGCTGCTGGCCGTGCAGGGTGTTGAACGCGCCTTTGTGCTGCCAGAACCATTGCAGCACGTCTAGGCCTGCCTGCTCGTCTGGGCTCAGGCCGGCCATCTCGGCGGGGTCGCCGCTGGGGAAGCTGAACAGCTGGGTGACGTGTACGCCCACCACCCGGTCCGGCTCGAGCCTGCCCAGCTCGGGCGAGATCATGGAGCCTGCGTCGTTGCCGATCGCGCCGTAGCTGTCGTAGCCGAGCCGTGCCATCAGCTCGGCCCACGCCCGGGCGATGCGCCGCGTGCCCCAGCCCCGCTGCCGTGCCGGGCCCGAGAATCCGTATCCGGGCAGCGACGGCAGGACAACGTCGAAGGCGTCACCGGGTCGGCCGCCGCAGGCGACCGGGTCCGTGAGCCGGTCGATCAGCTCGATGTACTCGAAGACCGATCCCGGCCAGCCATGGCTGAGAATGACCGGCAGCGCCCCAGCTTCGGCCGAGCGGACATGCAGGAAATGCACCTGCTGCCCGTCGATCTCAGTCCTGTACTGCGGGTAGGCGTTCAGCCGCTTTTCCCACGACCGCCAGTCGAAATCCAGCCAGCGGTGCATCAGGTTGCGCAGCCGATCCAGCGGGAAGCCGTACTCCCCGGGTTCGGCCCCAGCAGGCTCGCCGGCGGCCCACCGCGTGTCGAGCAGACGGCGGTGCAGATCGTCAAGGTCGCGCTGTCGGATCTCGGCTGTAAACGACTCCATCTAAGCTGTCCCCTTGTTTCGGAACGGAATGAACTGTTCTGCTAACTGTATCAGAGCGAAGCATTCCGTTCCAGTGGTATCGTGCTTTGCATGCGAGTTCACGAAGGGCCGTTGAGCGGACGCCGGGGTGAGGCTGCCCGCAACGACGGGCGCATCCTCGACGCCGCGCGCGAAGTTTTCCTGGCCGATCCCGATGCGCCCGTCGCCGCAGTGGCGAATCGGGCGGGAGTAGGCATCAGCGCGCTCTACCGGCGGTATGAGAGCAAGGAAGATCTCTTGCGCGAGCTGGCTCGCGACGCGCTTACCCGCTACATCGCAGATCTCAACGACGCCCTGGCCGATGGCCGCGATCCGTGGACTGTCTACAGCGACTGCCTGACCCGCATCGTCGACGGCCGCAGCCAGGCCCTCGCCCAGCGGCTGGCCGGCCGCTTTACCCCCGCCCCCGATCTTGGCGAGCTGGCCGGGCAGGCACAGGCGCTGGCGGAGCAGGTGCACCGCCGCGCAGTCCGGCAGAAAGTCTTGCGCCGCGACGTCACGGCCGCCGACATTGTCATGATCCTCGAGATGATCATGCTTGTGAACGCTCCGGGACCTGACGACGGAGCCGCGCTGCGCCGCCGCTACCTCAGCCTCGTCCTGCAGGCCCTGCACGCCCCTGGTTCCGGGCCCATACCCGGGCCGGCGGCCGGCGCAGCCGATCTCGCAGCGCGGTGGCGGACCCGCCGAGACTGATTGAGGCAGGCACCGGCCTTCCGGAGCCTCGTGCATCACCCGGCAGCGGCGCCGACGTCAGCTGCGGAGCAATCGTCATCTGAGCGCGGGTCACCGGGGCTGCCATTGATGGCCGGGATAGTAGATTTAGATCGAGTAGCTGAAGCGGGCCGCGCTGTATCGGCACGCAGACCGGATGGCGAAACTGTCGCGCCTGGTAGACCGGCTGGACGATCAAGAGCGTGAATTGTTCGCTGGTTCAGCGCGCGTCCTGGTCCGTCTGATCGAGATCGCAGCGACCGCCGGCGACAACGGCTGACGGCAGCACAAGTAACGAGATGAGGAGTTAATCGTGCCCGTTCGGATCGGCATCAACGGCTTCGGCCGGATCGGCCGCAACTACCTCAGAGCAGCCCTGGCGAAGCACAGCGAGGTCCAGGTCGTCGCCGTCAACGACCTTACCGACGCCGCGACTCTCGCGCAGTTGCTGAGATTCGACTCGATCTCCGGCCGCCTTGCCGCGGCGGTCGAGGTCGACGGGCCGACCATCGTCGTGGACGGACGCCCGATCGCCGTGCTCGCCGAGCGCGACCCGGCTGGACTGCCGTGGGCCGATCTCGGCGTCGACATCGTGATCGAGTCCACCGGACGTTTCACCAAGTCGCAGGACGCGCGCAAGCACCTGGCCGGCGGCGCGCGGAAGGTCCTCATATCCGCGCCGGCCACCGGCGACGACATCGCGACGATCGTGCTTGGCGTGAACGAGGACACCTACATCCCGGCTGTTCATAACGTCGTCTCGAACGCATCGTGCACAACGAACTGCCTGGCCCCGCTGGCGAAGGTGTTCCATCAGGCCTTCGGTATCGAGCGCGGCCTGATGACTACGGTGCACGCCTATACGCAGGATCAGAACTTGCAGGATGGTCCGCACACGGACCTGCGTCGCGCCCGTGCCGCGGCGATCAACATAGTGCCGACATCCAGCGGCGCGGCAAAGGCGATCGGCCTGGTGATCCCCGAACTGTCCGGGAAGCTGGACGGGCGCCTCGCTGCGCGTCCCGGTGCCGACCGGTTCGATCACGGACCTGACGATCGAGGCCAGCCGCGCGGTCACGGTCGATGAAATCAACTCCGCGTACAAAGCTGCGGCGGCTGGAACACTGGCTGGCATCCTGAGCTACAGCGAGGACCCGCTCGTGTCCACCGACATCATCGGCGACCCGCACTCGGCGATCTTCGACGGGGGCCTGACAAAGACCATCGAGACGCAGGTGAAGATCTCGGCCTGGTACGACAACGAATGGGGTTTCTCGAACCGCCTCGTCGAACTGTCCGAGTACGTCGCAGCGCGTCTCGGCGGCTAAGCGGACAGTCCCATGTCGACAGCGGTTCCGCCGTGTGCCGCTCATGGACGCTTCAGGAACCTGTAATAGACCGCCGCGAACACCAGGACAATTCCGATGTTTGCTATCAACCGCGCCCAGAAGTGGTTCCTGAAGAACAGGACGTCCACGCCGACCACGACGGCTACCAGCGCCAGCACGTAAAGCACGACGGTTGTTTGTCTCCCCATCGTCTCCTTCTACTCTGTGCGACGAAGCGGAGCAAGATCTGCCCGGCTCCGGCGATGGCTCGCTAGGCGGGCGGAGATTGCTCGGCTGGGTAGCCGACGAGCTGCAGGTAGCGCTCGTAGGCATCGTTGACACCATCGCGGTCGCCGGTGGCAAGCAGGTCGAGGAGCAGTCCGCGGGCCACGGCGAGCTCGAGGCGCGCCTGGATCCGAGCGGTGGCCTCGTCGGCTCCTGCCTTGACCAGTTGGTCGGCCAGCCCGTTGATCCACCGGTGCACGCTCGCCTCGAAGAATTCCTCGCTCCCTGGCCCGCCGAAGAGCGAGTGCGCGTAGAGCTCGATGAAGAGCCGCTCGAACGGCCACGCCTCCGGGTCGGTGAAGTGCCGAAAGAGCTGCCGCGGATCCTCCCAGCGGTCCAGTGCGCCGGCAAAGGCCTCGTTGAGCCCGTTGCAGATTGCGACGAGCAGTCCCTCCCGGGACTTGAAGTGATACAGCAGCATGCGGTGGCTGGTCCCGATGGCGGCTGCGATCTCGCGCAGGCTCTGGCCGATGATTCCGCCGCGCACCGCCTGCTCCACCGCGGCCGCCAGCAGACGTTCCCGCGCTTGCGAAGTGGCCATGCTCCATTGTACCGTTTGGAACATGTGCCAAGTGGTACAGAAAGGATCGCTGATGAGCCAGCCGCTGCAAGTAGAAGCCGAACGTACAGCCCATGCGCCAGCCGAGGCCGTGTGGGCGCTGGTCTCGGATGTCACCCGGTATCCGGAATTTGGGCCGTGGAGCGCTACCGGGTACCGGCGACCAGGTGACACCTCGCCTCGCGGGCCGGGCGCTGTCCAGTGGCTGCGGTCCTCGCGCCGGTACGGGCTGCGTCATCCGGTCTCGGTCGAGAAGATCCTGGAGGCTGAGGAGGGGCGGCGCCTGGTCTACACAGTGATCGGGGGCATCCCGGTTCGCAACTACCGGGCCGAGGTGACGCTGACTCCGGTGGATGGCGGTACGCACATCCGGTGGTCGGCGACCTGGGATGGGACGCTGGCTGGCCGGCTCGTGCACCGCTCGCTGAGCGCGATGTACCCGCAGGTCGTCGCCGGGCTGGCCGCCGCTGCGGAAAAAAGCCGGGGCACGGCTGCGCGATGACTTGCTGAGCTGACCGACGCCGCGCACGTCGTATCCGTGATCGTCGTCGCGCAGCTGACGCCAGCCGGCGCCCGGTGGCGCCCCCAGCAGGATTCGAACCTGCGCACCCGCCTCCGGAGGGCGGTGCTCTATCCCCTGAGCTATGGGGGCTGGCGCTGATCTGCTCGCAAACCCGTCCACGAGGCTGGTCTGCGAACCGGAGCTTAGGGTATCAGGCGGAAGTATCGCCGGACACGAACCCGATCTGGTCCCATCGGCTAGCAGGCTTCCGATACCCTCGCGCCGTGACCCAGGGACTTGGCCGTGTGCTGGTTGTCGATGACGATGAGGTCATCAGGCAGCTCATTGCCGTCAACCTCACCCTCGAGGGGTTCGAGGTGGTCACCGCCGTGGACGGGCGCGATTGCCTGGAGAAAGTGGCAGAAGTCGACCCCGACGTCATCACGCTCGACGTCATGATGCCGCGCCTGGACGGCTGGGTAACGGCGACGCAGCTGCGCCGCAACCCGGCCACCGCCGGCATCAAGGTCGTCCTGATCACCGCGCGGGCCCAGGAGGACGACCGGGACCGCGGCCGTCAGATCGGCGTAGATGCCTATCTGACCAAGCCCTTCGACCCGGCGGAGATGATCCGGGTCATCCGCGAGCTCGCCGGCGCCCCCGCTAGTTCCTACGACTAAAGCTCCTGCAGGCCGCGTCGGCTTAGCCTGACCATGTGATCACCGGCGACCTCGGCAGCGAGCTGGCCACCGCGCTGCGACAGCTGGCCGCGGACGGAGCGCTGCCCGCATCCGCGGCCGAGTTGACCCCGGCCGGCACCTGGCGCCCGGGGCCGGACGGTAATCCGGCCAGCTTCGCCACCTCGCTGCCCTTCCGGATCGCCCGGCTCGACGGGCGCGAAGCGGCTGACGTGGCCACCGCGCTGGCGCGCCGACTGCGGGCGATGCCATTGGTCCAGACGGCCCGGCCGTCCGCAGCTGGCTACCTGACGATCACGGTGACGCAGGGCGCGCTGGCGGCCGTCGCAGGAAGGATCGCCGCGGCCGGCCCGTCCTGCGCACAGAGCGCCATCCTGGGCGGCACGTCGGCGACGATCATGCCCTGGCCCGACCTGGCAGCCGCGCCCAGCTGGCCGCTCGCCTGGCGCAGGCAGGCCGACGCCATGACCGGCCGTCTGTCTCATGCGGCCGGAGCAGACGCCACATCAGAACGGGAACGGGGTCCCCGATCCGACTCCGCACCTGCCGCCGACTCGCCGGTCGGGGTTGCCGTGGCCTGGTTCGGGGAAAGTGCCGTCCGCTACGCCGTCGCCAGGACGCTGTCCGGCAGCGCCGGCCGGCTGGCTTGGCAGCTCCGCCGCGGCAACCGGCTGCCTGATCCGCTAACCGCAGTTCAGGTTGCGCATGCCGACGCCCGGTCGACCTTGCGTTGGGCCGCCGACCTGGGCATCGAGCCGGCCGGTCACGCCTCTCACGTGGACACGGCGCTCACCGGTCTGGCCGAACGCCGCCTGCTCGCGCTGCTGTCCTGGTTGCCAGAAAGAGTTGCGTCGGCCGCCCGGCGGTCGCGTCCGGACGAACTGCCCCGTTACCTGGAGCAGGTGGCCGCGGCCTGGATGACCTGCAAGCAGGACAGTCCAGCGCTGCCGTTCGGCGGCCAGGCCGCCGCCACGGACCCGGACGTGACCGGATCCCGGCTGTTGCTTGCGGACGCGGCCAGGACGGTGCTCGCCGCCGGGCTGGCGCTGACCGGAATCTCAGCAACAGACCGGCTATAACCAGGCGTTTTCTGATCTAGGTACTTGAAGAGAATCACCAGGTTGAAGTAGGTTCGCGCTTCAACTGGAACAACTAAGGACATCCGGGGGTCCGGCGATTTGCGAGCTTAAGATTCAACGGGCCGCGAAACGGGTAACGCATGGCTTGTAAGCCCCCCTGGACGTCGACAGCTAAGGCTCGCCCCGGTTATCCGCGTCAGACTGCTTCCCGCCACGCAGCCGCTGGCGCGAGCGTACCCGGGACCGCGCTAAGAACCCTCCTGGCATGTTCCCGGCAGGTCGAGGCGCTGTTGTCGGCTCCCTCCGCTCCTAGCGGACGCCGTCAAAGGAATGCAGTGGGTCGCTGCCGAAGGAATGCCGCGGGTCAAGGTGGTGTTAAGCTAGATGCTGCACCAGATGCCCCGCACAGGGGAGAGGTGCTCGTTCGCACTCCATCCGATCAGTTCGTGAGTGCTCGGCGGCGTGCGATCCCGAAATTCATCTGCCCATCGCGGGAGTTCCCGGTCTGCCCGGCCCTAGCCAAGGATCTGGGCGGCAAGGACATATGCGGCCAACCGCCGCGTCCCGGATGGCCTGCCAGCGGCGGTGGTGGCGGGCGGCGATGGCAGACACTAACGCGACAGCGGGCAGCCGGCTGCAGGGGCAGCCGAGACCCGCACCCTGGGAAGGACCCCTTGTGAGCGAAACTCTTGACCTGTTCTCAGCCGAGAACGGGGATTCTGCCGACGCGTCCAGGCCGGATGTGTCCGGGCCCGCCGGCAACTTCATCGGCGTGGCGGAGTCGGCTGGGACTTCCCACGAGTCAGCCGGCGCGGTACGCTCCTGGCCGGATGCAGTCAACGCGGCCACGGACAGTAACGATGGCAGCGGCGATTCTGCTGGCGGCGCGAGCAGCCAGCCAGCTCGCCTGTCGGCGATGCTGCTACCCGAGCTTCAGCGCGTCGCCCAGTCGATCGGCATCACGGGGACCGCGAGGATGCGCAAGGGTCAGCTGATCGCGGCCATCGAGGAAAGGCGATCGGACAACCGGCAGGGCGGGGGATCGCACGAGGGCAGGCCCCTTAGCCAGCAAGGCGGAGGATCCGGGGCTGGCTCAGCCCCCGGCCAGGAGCCGCTGGCTCAGCAAATCAAGACTTCCGACAACTCAGTCCAGCGGGGCGCGCCTGCGGGAGCCGGCGCTGACCGCACCTTTGAGCGGGACGCTATGGAATCACAGACATCGACGCAGCCAGGGCTGGGCAGCCCGAACGCTGGCGGGATCGGGGAAGGCTCAGCCAACGGCGACGCCGGCATCGGCGCTGCGGCGGCGAGCGGCCCAGTTTCCGCTGGTCCGGTCTCGGGCGGCCCGGCTTCAAGCGGCACCGTCGCAGCCGATCTGAGCGGCAGCGGGACGGCAACAGCCGCTCCGGTGAACGGAACGCCGCGCGAAGATGCGCAGCATGGTGTCGATGATCAGCAGGGCGGGGACGGTCAGCGCACCGACCGGCGCCGGCGCAGCAGCCGGCCTGCGGGCCAGCCGCAGGCGGTCAGTGACGCTGACGACCAGGGTCGTGACGTGCGCGAGCAGAGCCGTGACGCCGGTCAGGCCGGCCGCGAGCAGAACGGCGGCCGTGAGCAGTCCGGCCGTGAGCAGTCCGGCCGTGAGCAGTCTGGCCGCGACCAGGGCGCTCGCGAGCAGAGCGGCGGCCGCGACCAGGGCGGCCGCGACCAGCAGGGCGGCCGTGACCAGGGCGGCCGCGACCAGCAGGGCAACCGTGACCAGAAGGCCGTGACCAGCAGGGCGACCGCGGGCGTGACCAGCAGGGCGACCGTGACGACGACCGGGATGGGTCGGGCAACCGCCGCAGCCGGGACCGGTTCCGCAACCGCAACACCCAGCGCGGGCGCCGCGAGCGCGGTGGCGGTAACGAGGCCGAGCCGGTAATCACCGAGGACGACGTGCTGATCCCGATCGCCGGGATCCTGGACGTGCTCGACAACTACGGCTTCGTCCGCACCACCGGTTACTTGCCCGGCTCCAACGACGTGTACGTGTCGCTGTCCCAGGTTCGCAGGTACGACCTGCGCAAGGGCGACGTGATCGAAGGCGCGATCAGGCAGCCGCGCGAGGGCGAGCGCCGGGAGAAGTTCAACGCCCTGGTCCGGCTCGACAAGATCAACGGGCTCGACCCCGAGGCGGCCAAGAGCCGGCCGGACTTCAACAAGCTGGTACCGCTCTACCCGCAGGAACGGCTCCGGCTGGAGACCGAGCACACGATCATGACCACCCGGATCATGGACCTGATCAGCCCGATCGGCAAGGGCCAGCGCGGCCTGATCGTGTCGCCGCCCAAGGCGGGCAAGACCATGATCCTGCAGGCGATCGCGAACTCGATCACCAAGAACAACCCCGAGTGCCACCTGATGGTCGTCCTCGTCGACGAGCGGCCCGAGGAAGTCACCGACATGCAGCGCACGGTCAAGGGCGAGGTCATTCACTCGACCTTCGACCGCCCGGCCGAGGATCACACCACGGTCGCCGAGCTGGCCATCGAGCGGGCCAAGCGGCTGGTAGAGATGGGCCACGACGTTGTCGTGCTGCTCGACTCGATCACCAGGCTGGGCCGGGCCTACAACCTGTCCGCCCCGGCCAGCGGCCGGATCATGTCCGGTGGTGTCGATTCGACCGCGCTGTACCCGCCGAAGAGGTTCTTCGGTGCCGCGCGCAACATCGAGCACGGCGGCTCGCTGACCATCCTGGCGACGGCGCTGATCGAGACCGGCTCCCGCGCTGACGAGGTGATCTTCGAGGAGTTCAAGGGCACCGGCAACTGGGAGCTGCGGCTGCGCCGCGAGCTCTCCGACAAGCGGATCTTCCCGGCGGTGGACGTGGACGCGTCCGGCACGCGTAAGGAAGAGCTGCTGATGACTCCGGAGGAGCTCAAGATCGTCTGGCAGCTTCGCCGGGTGCTGCACGCGCTGGAGCCGCAGCAGGCGCTCGAGGTGCTCATGGACCGGATGAGGGACACCAAGAGCAACGCCGAGTTCCTCTGAAGGTGTCAAGACCAGCCCGGCCTCTTAACCCGGACGGCCGAGCGGGCCAGGCTTCCTGCCGACCCGCCCGCCGCCGTCCCACCCGGCCGGCCGGGAATCTCCAGGTGCCTGCGCACGTTGCAGCGTCTGGCACACTGGTAGGCCAACCCACTGGTGGAACCAACACAGTGCGGTACCGGTTCACGCCCTAGCGCCGTAAGGCGCGGGCGACCCGGCGACCGCGGGAACCAGGAGTTAGCAATGAAGTCCGGTATTCACCCGGAGTATGTCGTCACTACAGTGACCTGTAGCTGCGGCAACACGTTTACCACGCGCAGCACCGCCAAGAACGGCGTCATCCACGCCGACGTCTGCTCGAGCTGCCACCCGTTCTACACGGGCAAGCAGAAGATCCTGGACACCGGCGGTCGCGTCGCCAGGTTCGAGCGCCGGTTCGGCAAGAAGGCTGCGGACGGCAAGTAGCCGGGCAACAACCCCGTTCCCTTCCGGAAGAGGTCTGGAAGGGAACGGTTTGGCCTGTCCGGCGTTAGTCATCACGATGTGAGGAGGTAAGCATGTTTGAACGGCTTGCTGACCTCGCTGCCGAGCACGCTCAGCTGGAGAAGGATCTCTCCGACCCTTCGATCCACGGCGATCCGGACCGGGCCAGGACGCTGAGCCGCCGGTACGGCGAGCTGACCCCGATCGTCCAGGCCTACGCCGAGTGGCAGCAGACCTCGCAGGACGAGGCCACCGCGCGGGAGCTCGCGCCGGAGGATGCCTCGTTCGCTGCCGAGGCCGAGCAGCTCGCCAACCACCGCGAAGAGCTTGAGCAGCGGCTGAACACCCTGCTCGTGCCGCGCGACCCCAACGACGACAAGGACGTCATCCTTGAGGTCAAGGCGGGGGAGGGTGGCGAGGAGTCGGCTCTGTTTGCCGGGGACCTGCTGCGGATGTACCTGCGGTTCGCCGAGCGCAAGGGCTGGAAGACCGAGGTACTCGACTCGACCATGACCGGGCTCGGCGGCTACAAGGACGCCACCGTCGCTATCAAGGCCAGGGGCGACGAGGGCGCCTGGTCACGGCTGAAATACGAAGGCGGCGTGCATCGGGTCCAGCGGGTGCCGGCCACCGAGTCGCAGGGCCGCATCCACACCTCGGCGGCCGGAGTGCTGGTCATGCCCGAGGCGGACCCGGTCGAGGTCACCATCGACCCCAACGACCTGAAGATCGACGTGTTCCGCTCGTCTGGCCCCGGCGGGCAGAGCGTGAACACCACCGACTCGGCAGTGCGGATCACGCACCTGCCCACGGGCGTGGTCGTCTCCTGCCAGAACGAGAAGAGCCAGCTGCAGAACAAGGAGCAGGCCATGCGGGTGCTGCGTGCCAGGCTGCTCACCGTCGCGCAGGAGGAGGCCGACGCGCAGGCCTCGGCCGACCGGCGCAGCCAGGTGTCCACCGTGGACCGGTCGCAGCGGGTGCGGACCTATAACTTCCCGGAGAACCGGATCTCCGATCACCGGGTCGGGTTCAAGGCCTACAACCTGGACCAGGTCATCGACGGCGATCTGGACGCAGTGATCAGCGCGCTGATCGACGCCGACCGGGCCGAGAAGATCGCCGGCACCGACGCCAACTGACCGTGTTTTCCATGATCGCGAAAACTTTGACACCCTGTGCGGTGCAAAGTTTTCGCGATCATGAATGTGGCATCTGGGGGGCCGTCCGGCGGTGAGCCTGCTGCTTGATGAGATCGCCATCGCCACCGCCCGGCTGGCCGAGGCGGGGGTCGAGTCGCCGCGCACCGACGCCGAGCTGATCGCCGCCCGGCTGCACGGCGTCGCCCGCAGCGAGCTGCACCTGGTGCCCGACGCCGGCTTCGACCCGCGGTTCTGGGACGACATCGCCCGCCGCGAGGCCCGAGAGCCGCTGCAGCACATCACCGGGATCGCGTATTTCCGCTACCTGGAGCTCGCGGTCGGACCGGGGGTCTTCGTGCCCCGGCAGGAGACCGAGGTCATGACCGGCTGGGCGATCGAGCAGCTCGCCGCGATGGACGTGGCCGAGCCGCTGGTCGCCGACCTCGGCACCGGGTCAGGCGCGATCGCGCTGTCCATCGCGCAGGAAGTGCCGCGCGCCCAGGTGCACGCGGTCGAGGCCGACCCGCTGGCCCGGCAGTGGACCGAGCGCAACATCGCCAGCGTCGCCGCCGCGTCCCCGCACACCGCCGGCCGGGTCCGGCTGCACGCGGGCGATTTCGGCTCCGCGCTGGCCGAGCTCGACGGGCCAGTTCGACCTGGTCGTCAGCAACCCGCCCTACATCCCGGTCGGCGCCTGGGTGCCGCCCGAGGTGGGGGAGTACGACCCGGCAACCGCGCTCTGGGGCGGCAAGCGACGGGCTGGACGCGATGCGCGTTATCGAGGGAACGGCGCGCCGGCTGCTCCGGCCGGGCGGACTGCTCGCGGTTGAGCACGGCGCTCAGCAGGGCGCCGCTGTCTACTGGGTGTTCGCCGAGGAGAGCGGCTGGCGGGAGACGCGCAACCACACCGACCTGGCCGGTCGCGACCGGTTCGTCACCGCGGCCCGGCCCGTGACGTAATCCCGGCCATGGCAGGATGATCGGCTATGAGCGCCTGGTTTGACTGCGCGGACGCAGACCAGCGCACCGAGGGCCTGGCCGCCGCGGTGACCGCGGTGCTGGCCGGCGAACTGGTCGTGCTGCCCACCGACACCGTTTACGGACTGGGCGCCGACGCGTTCAGCCCGGCTGCGGTGAACCGGCTGCTGGCGGCCAAGGGCCGCGGCCGGGATATGCCGCCTCCCGTGCTGGTCGGCACCGTCCGGGCGGCGGCCGCCCTGGTCGAGGACCTCGGCCAGGACGGCCAGCAGCTGATCGACGAGTTCTGGCCAGGCGGCCTGACCATCGTCTGCCGCGCTGCCAGGACGCTGAGCTGGGACCTTGGCGACACCAAAGGCACGGTCGCGATCCGGATGCCGGACCAGGAGCATTGCCCTGGACCTGCTGCGCGAGACCGGACCGATGGCGGTGAGCAGCGCCAACATGACCGGCTCTCCGGCCGCGACCACGGCCGCCGAGGCCCGCGAGCAGCTCGGCGAGTCGGTAGAGGTTTACCTGGATGGCGGTCGCTGCGAAAGCGGCGTGGCCTCGACGATCGTGGACCTGACCGGCTCGCAGCCCCGGCTGCTGCGCCGCGGCGCGATCTCGGTGGGGCGGCTCCGCGAGGTCGCCGCAGTCGTGCGTCGGAGCCGACGCCGACCTGGCCTGAAGCTTCGGACTTGCTGTGGGCTCGTGGGCGTCAGCCCTGGCAGCTAGCCGGGTGCTCTAGAGTTGCGGTTGATGCTCTTTAATCCCGTCCGGGCCTGGTGACACCGTGAGGGACTACGTCCTGACGCTGCTGGTGACGGCCGCCGTCACCTACATGCTGACGCCACTGGTCCGCCGCCTTGCGATCCGCGTCGGCGCCATCCATGAGGCCAGGGACCGGGACGTGCATGTCGTGCCCATACCGCGGCTCGGCGGCCTGGCCATGTACGGCGGGCTGGCGGCGGGGCTGCTGGTGGCCAGCCACATCCCGCAGCTAGCGAGCCGGAATCGCCGGCACCGGCATGATCAGCGGCCTGCTGCTGGCAGGCGGCCTGCTGGTCGCGATCGGGTTCATCGACGACCGCTGGGGCATGAGCGCGATCCCCAAGCTCGCCGGCCAGGTGGCCGCGGGCGGCATCCTGGTGGCCACCGGCACGCAGATCACCTGGCTGCCCTATCCGGGCGGCGGCATATTCATCCCGACGACCGACCAGAAGACGCTGTTCACGATCCTGGTCGTGGTCGCGACCATCAACGCGGTCAACTTCATCGACGGGCTTGACGGGCTCGCGGCCGGAATCGTCGCGATCGCCGCGGTCTCCTTCCTTATCTACTACTACTCGCTGACCAAGGTCGTCGACATTTCGTCGCTGGCCGCGCCGGCGCTGGCGTCGGCCATCCTGATCGGGATGTGCATCGGCTTCCTGCCGCACAACTTCTCCCCGGCGACCATCTTCATGGGCGACACCGGGTCGATGCTGCTCGGCCTGCTGCTTGCCTACGCGCCGATCTCCAGCATCACCTCGACTGACCCGAACCAGCTGGCCAGCCACGTCAACCGGTACCCCGAGATCATGCCGCTGCTGCTGCCCGCGGCACTGCTCGTCATTCCCTACGCCGACCTGCTGCTGGCCGTCGTGCGCCGGACCAGGGCCGGCCAGTCGCCGTTCGCCCCCGACCGCAAGCACCTGCACCACCGGCTGCTCGATATCGGCCACTCGCAGCGGGCCAGCGTGCTGATCATGTACCTGTGGGCCGCCGTGTTCTCGGGCAGCGTGGTCTAGCTGTCGATCGCCAAGACCGAGCCTGAACGACCAACCACCACGGCACGCCCGTCGTTAGTCCTCGTCGCCATCACCGTCGCGGCCGTCGCTGTCCTGCTGCTGATGTCGATGCCGCGGCTGCGCTGGTGGGAAGCGGCGATCGGCGGCCGGTCAGCGGCAAGCGGCGGCAGGTAACGGGCTCGCCACCGAGCCGGCCGCGGCCGCAGCAGCGACCGCCAACGGCAGCCGGGCCGCCGCTGGAGCTCCCAGAGACGGCGAGGCAGCAACCGCGCGCGCTGAGGCGGAACTGGTGTCGGTGACCGCGGCGCAGCCGCTGCCGGCCCGGTCGTGACCGGCGCTTCGGCGCGGGCGTCCGGGTCGGCCGGGCCGCCGGCCGCTCGGCTCAGCCGGGCCCGCCGGCGCGCCACTGGCACGCAGCCCAGCCAGCAGGAGCACCCAACGGCGATCACCCGGGCCCGCGGAACGGCGAACGCCCCGATGACCCGAGCATGCAGGCCACCCCTGCCGCCGGACAGAGCCGGTCGATTGTCGGCACGGTGCCACCGGCAGTCGGCAGTAGCCCGCCGGCGTCCCCGTTCCCCGCCGGATCGGGGCTGGATAACCAGCCAGATTCGGCAGACGGCTGAGCAGGCCGACGCGGATGGCGCGCGAGCCCGAGCAGGACGGCCGCGGGTAACAGCGCTCGCAGCTCGCCGGGCAGCCTTCCTGCCTGGCGATATGACTCTGTCGATGCCGACAGATAACCGTTTCTTTGACTCTCGAACCAGGCCGCCCGTGACCTGCGGTTATCTGATCGCAAGGCGCGGCATTCGTCACGTTAGGTGACCCCGTGAACCACAAGGCCGGAGAGCTTGTGATATCTTTCACGAGCACCCACTAGCACGCTGGTGCAGGGTCCGTGATACGTTTCGCTCACCTGGCCGTAACAGCTCAGGAGGCTAGCTGTCGACAGGGCACTGGCACCACGAACTAACCCGCGTCTGAGCTGGGCAAACCAGCGGCACTAAAGATCATCCGGAGTCTTCCAGAAGATGCTGGCGAACATCGCCCCGATGGCGCGGCGATCCGCCGCCGTGACGGCCGCAGTGGCCGCGGTCATGGTGGTGATCAGCGCTGTCTTCGGCGGCCACAAGGGCCTGCTCGGCGCGCGCTCATCGCGGTGGGCGTGGTCGCGGCTTTCTTCGGCCTGAGCGTGCTGGCGCTCAGCCGCGCGGCCAAGGTCAGCCCGCAGGCGATGATGCTGGCCGGCATGGGCACCTATTTCGTCAAGATCCTCGTCCTGCTCTTCCTGGTCGGCCGCTTCCAGAACAGCACCGCGTTCAGCGCGTGGCTGTTCGGCCTGACGGCCATCGTTCTCGTCCTGGTCTACGACATCGCGCTGCGGTGACGTGGCAGCGGACGAAGATGCTGTATGTCGAGCCGGACGGAGAACGATGACCCGTGGCTGGGACATTCACTCCGGACGGCAGATCGCGGCCCGCGGCCAGTGCTGCCTGCAGTCGGCTGCACTGTGCAGGCATGACGGGCAACGGGAACACCGGCGCCACCCGCGGTCCGGAGGCAGGAGCCACGAGCCGCCGCGGGAGAGCGACGGCTGGCGGATCCTCAGCTACATGCTCGGCGGCATGATCCTCTACGGCGGCATCGGCTGGCTGGTGGGCCGTTGGACCGGCATCTCGGTGCTGTTCCCGCTCGGCATGATCCTCGGCATCGGCCTGTCGATCGCGCTGATCATCTTCCGGTTCACCAGATCCTGACCCGACCGGAAATGGCTCCTTACGTGCCTTGCGGGCCACCCGCTGTCGAACCCGCCGACCGGTTACGCCATGATGACTGGCCTTGACCCGCAGCGGCTTGCCACGGCGCCCGCATGCACGCGACAGCCCGGAGGGGTAACTCGGTGAGTGACGTACTTGCGGCCCGCTGACGACTGCTTCAGTCCTGCCACTTTCAGACTTCGGCGCTGCGGCTTCCCGGCGCCGTCGATCAACGACTTCTACTTCACGCCGTTCTTCAAGGTCGGCAGCAGTGCAGATTCGCCAAGCCAGAGCTGCTGATCCTGCTGAGCACGCTCCTCGTGCGTGACGTTCTTCTGGTTCGCCTTCCGCAGCCCGAAGCTGGTCCCGCGCGGCATCCAGAACGTCGGCGAGCTGGGCGTCCTGTTCGTCCGCGATCAGATCCTGCGCCCGCAGCTCGGGCAAGCAGGGCGACAAGTGGCTGCCGTTCCTGGCCTCGCTGTTCTTCTTCATCTGGATCAACAACATCATGGGCATCATCCCGTTCCTGTACTTCCCGCCGATGTCGAAGTACGGCTATCCCGGTCGCGCTGGCGCGGGATGGTGTGGCTTATCTACATGGGCCTCGGCATCAAGGCACCAGGGCGGCGTTCGGCTACTTCAGGAACATGGCGGTGCCCGTCGGGCGCGCCGTGGTGGATCCTGCCGCTGCTGGTGCCGATCGAGTTGTTCTCGAACATCATCGTCCGGCCGTTCACGCTGTCGGTCCGGCTGTTCGCGAACATGCTGGCCGGGCACGTGCTGCTGCTGGTCTTCTCGCTGGCCACCTGGTACCTGCTGACGCTTCTCCATCGGCGCGCTGTACGCGGCCACCTCGTTCGCGCTGGTGATCCTGCTGACCGGGCTGGAAGTGCTGATCCAGGCACTGCAGGCCTTCATCTTCACGATCTTGACCGCTACCTACATCTCGGGCGCATACGAAACCGCGCACTGAGCCGACCCCAAGCAAGGAAAACCCGGCGGGCCCCGCCGGCCGACACAAAGGAACACACCATGCAGCTCGCGATGCACCTGCATCACCTGCTCTACGTGGCCGCAGGCACGCACCAGATCACGACTGCAGCATCACACGAACCTGGGCGCGCTGACCTACGGTCTTGCGGCCATCGGCCCCGGCATTGGCATCGGCCTGATCTTCGGCAACACGATCCAGTCGATCGCGCGCCAGCCCGAGGCGGCCGGCCGCGTCACCGGCCTGATGTGGATCGGCTTCGCGCTGACCGAGTCGCTGGCCCTCATCGGCATCGCGGTGCCGTTCTTCATTAAGTAGCAGTCCGGCCTGAGAGGTAGCCGCACATGTTGCATCGCTAGCGCCGTCAGTGCAGTCGCCTGCAGAACCCGCTCGTCCCGAACTGGACCGAGGTCATCGTCGGCGCGATCGCGTTCTTCATCGTCTTCTTCGCGCTGTGGAAGGTGCTGCTGCCCAGGATCAGCAAGACCCTGGAGGAGCGGACCGACCAGATCGAGGGCGGGCTGGAGCGGGCCGCGGAGGCTCAGGCCGAGGCCAACCGCCTGCTCGAGCAGTACCAGGCCCAGCTGGCCGAGGCCCGGCACGAGGCAGCCCGGCTGCGCGAGCAGGCCAGGAGCAGGGCGCCGCGATCATCGCGGAGATGCGCGGAGCAAGCCCAGGCCGAGGCAGCGCCGGATCACCGAGGCCGCGCACGCCCAGATCGAGGCCGACCGGCAGCAGGCCTTCGCCTCGCTGCGGGCCGAGATCGGCACGCTGTCGGTGCAGCTGGCGAGCAAGATCGTCGGTGAGTCGCTGGATGACGAGGCCAGGCAGAGCCGGGTCGTCGACCGGTTCCTGGCCGACCTCGATGCCAGCCAGAGCTCGCGGCGTCAGGGGCGCGGGCATCGTCATGAGGGGCATCAGCAGGGCATCTCTGGCCGAGGTCGAGGAGCGGCTGGAGCCGCTGACGGCCAGGCGCGCAGGCGGCCGCGGAGCTCGGCGACGAGCTGTTCGCCGTCGCCGGGCTGCTGGCCAGCCAGTCGGTCCTGCGCCGGGCGCTCAGCGACCCGTCCCGCTCGGCCGAGGCCAGGCTCGGCTCGCCAGCTTCCGTGCTGAGCGGGCAGGTCAGCGATGCGGCAGCTGGCCTGGTCGCCGCGGCCGCAGCGGCCCGCTGGTCGGCGCCGGGTGACCTGACCGATGCGGTCGAGCAGCTGGCCGTGCAGGCCATCGTGGCCGCGGCCGAGCACGAAGGCCGCCTGGACGACCTGGAGGACGAGCTGTTCCGGTTCGGCCGGATCGTCGCCAGTCAGCCGGAGCTGCGGATGGCGCTGACCAACCCGTTCGTCTCCGCCGACGTCAAGCGCCGCTGCTCGCCGAGCTGCTGGCGGGCAAGGTGACGCCGGAGGCGCTGCGGCTGATCACCGAGGCCGCGGTGAGCCCGCTCGGGCGCAGCCTGGACGTGAGCCTGGAGGAGTACGCCCAGCTGGCGGCCCGCCGCCGCGAGCGGCTGGTCGCCGAGGTGCACGTGGCGGTCGCGCTCACCGACGCAGCAGCGCGGGCGCCTGGCCGCCGCCCTGGCCGCGAGCTACGGGCACCAGGTGCACCTGAACGTGGTGCTCGACCCCCGGGTGACCGGCGGCATGACCGTCCGGGTCGGCGACGAGCTCATCGACGGCAGCGTGGCCACCCGGCTCGCCGAGGCGCGGCGCAGGCTGGCGTCCTGAGCCGCCGGCCGGGCAGGCCCGCCCGGACCCGCAGACACTGACCAGAAAGACGTGACAGAACAGAACCCGACGAGAAGGACACGAGGAAGATGGCGGAGCTGACAATCCGGCCGGAAGAGATCCGGGACGCTCTCGAGCGTTTCGTCGAGGCCTACGAGCCCGGAACCGCCTCCACCGAGGAGGTCGGCGCTGTCGTCGAGTGCGGCGACGGCATCGCGAGGGTCTCCGGCCTGCCCTCGGCCATGGCCAATGAGCTGCTGGAGTTCGAGGACGGCACCCGCGGCATCGCGCTGAACCTGGACGTCCGCGAGATCGGCGTCGTGGTCCTCGGCGAGTTCAGCCAGATCGAGGAAGGCCAGCGGGTCAAGCGCACCGGCGAGGTGCTGTCGGTCCCGGTCGGCGACGGCTTCCTCGGCCGGGTGGTCGGCCCGCTGGGTCGCGCCGCTGGACGGCCTCGGCCCGATCGAGGGCGCCACCGAGGAGCGCCAGCTGGAGCTGCAGGCGCCGTCGGTCGTGCAGCGCCAGCCGGTGAGCGAGCCGCTGCAGACCGGCATCAAGGCGATCGACGCGATGACGCCGATCGGCCGCGGCCAGCGCGAGCTGATCATCGGCGACCGGCAGACCGGCAAGACCACGATCGCCATCGACACGATCCTGAACCAGAAGCAGAACTGGGACTCCGGCGACCCGACCAAGCAGGTCCGCTGCATCTACGTGGCGATCGGGCAGAAGGGCTCGACGATCTCCTCGGTGCGCCAGACGCTGGAGGACGCGGGCGCGCTGGAGTACACCACGATCGTGATGGCGCCGGCCTCGGACCCGGCCGGCTACAAGTACATCGCCCCCTACACCGGCTCGGCCATCGGCCAGCACTGGATGTACCAGGGCAAGCACGTGCTGATCGTGTTCGACGACCTGACCAAGCAGGCCGAGGCCTACCGCGCCATCTCGCTGCTGCTGCGCCGGCCGCCGGGCCGCGAGGCCTACCCCGGCGATGTGTTCTACCTGCACTCCCGGCTGCTCGAGCGCTGCGCGAAGCTGTCCGACGAGCTGGGCGGCGGCTCGCATGACCGGCCTGCCGATCGTCGAGACCAAGGCCAACGACATCTCCGCCTACATCCCGACCAACGTCATCTCGATCACTGACGGCCAGATCTTCCTGGAGACCGACCTGTTCAACTCCGGTGTCCGGCCGGCCATCAACGTCGGCCAGTCGGTGTCCCGGGTCGGCGGCAACGCCCAGATCAAGGCCATGAAGAAGGTCGCCGGCGGCCTGAAGCTGGCGCTGTCGCAGTACCGCGACCTGGAGGCGTTCGCCTCGTTCTCCTCCGACCTGGACCCGGCCTCCCGCGCCCAGCTCGATCGCGGCGCCCGGCTGGTCGAGCTGCTCAAGCAGCCGCAGTACAGCCCGTTCCCGGTCGAGCGCCAGGTCGTCGTCGGTCTGGGCTGGCTAACGAGGGCTACCTCGACGACGTACCGGTCGAGGACGTCCGGCGGTTCGAGGCCGAGTTCCTCGACGACCTGCAGCGAACCAGCCCGGCATCTACGACGCGATCCGGGAGACCGGCGACCTGAGCGACGACACCGTCGTCGCGCTCAAGGATGCGATCGAGCAGTTCCGCGGCACGTTCGAGAAGTCCGACGGCGAGCTGCTGGTCACGGAGGAGCCAGCGGAGCCGCTGGACGAGGACGAGGTCGAGCCGGAGACGATCCGCAGTACCCGTCCCGGCCGGACGAGCACTGGCATCGCAGGCACCCCGGTACCGGGCCACGCACCGGCACCGAGAACGAGTAGGGCGGATAGCGCAGCATGGGAGCCCAGCTTCGCGCGGTACGGCGGCGGATCAGGAGTGTCCAGTCCACCGCCAAGATCACGCGCGCCCAGGAGCTGATCGCGTCCTCGCGGATCATCAAGGCGCAGCAGCGGCTGCACGCGGCCGCGCCCTACGCCAGGGAGCTCACCCGCGCGGTGGAGGCCGTGGTCAGCCAGGTCGGGCAACGTCGACCATCCGCTGACCCGGCCGGTCCAGAACCCGAGCCAGGGCGGCGGTAGTCGATCCTGACCAGCGACCGCGGCTTCTGCGGCGGGTTCAACTCCAACGTGCTGCGCGAGGCCCAGGGCCTGCGCGCGCTGCTGCAGGGCCAGGGCGTCGAGGCGGTCACGTACGTGGCCGGCCGCAAGGGCATCGGCTGGCACCGGTTCCGCGGCCGCGAGCTGGCCGCCGAGTGGAGCGGATTCTCCGACACCCCTCGGCAGCCGAACGCGGCCGAGATCACCCAGGCGCTGCTGGACGCTTACGAGCGGCCGACGGAGGAAGGCGGCGTCGACGAGATCCACGTCGTCTACACCGAGTTCGTCTCCATGCTGACCCAGCAGGCGGTCGTGCGGCGGCTGCTGCCGCTGGAGATCGAGGAGACCGATGAGCCGCCGCCGACCGGCCCGATGCCGATCTATGAGTTCGAGCCATCGCCCGAGGATGTTCTCAACGCGCTGCTGCCGTGGTATGTGGAAAGCAGGCTGTTCCACGCGCTGCTGGAGTCGGCGGCCTCCGAGATCGCGGCGCGGCGGCGGGCAATGAAGTCGGCCACCGACAACGCCAACGAGCTGATCGAGCAGCTCAGCCGGGAAGCGAACAAGGCACGGCAGGCCGAGATCACCCAGGAAATCAGCGAGATCGTGGGCGGCGCGAACGCGCTGGCCGACGCGACCAGGGAGTAAGTGAGCATCAACATGAGCGCTACCGCAGAGACCACCGCCGCCGGCGGCTCGGCCAGCCCGGCAGCCACGGGCCGCGTAGCCCGGGTGATCGGCCCGGTCGTGGACGTCGAGTTCGCGACCGAGGAGATGCCGCGAGATCTACAACGCGCTGCACGTGGACGTGACGCTCGGCGACACCACCCGGACGCTGACCCTGGAGATCGAGCAGCACCTCGGGCGACGACACGGTCCGTGCCATCTCGATGCAGCCGACCGACGGCCTGGTCCGCGGTGCTGTCGTCACCGACACCGGCGGCGCCGATCACGGTGCCCGTCGGCGACGTGACCAAGGGCCACGTGTTCAACGTGCTCGGCGAGCCGCTGGACGTGCCGACGGCCTCGCTGGACATCAAGGAGCGGTGGTCCATCCACCGCGACCCGCCGCCGTTCGACCAGCTGGAGCCGCGGACCGAGATCCTCGAGACCGGCATCAAGGTCATCGACCTGCTGACCCCGTACGTCAAGGGCGGCAAGATCGGCCTGTTCGGCGGCGCGGGCGTGGGCAAGACCGTGCTGATCCAGGAGATGATCACCCGGGTCGCGAAGAACTTCGGTGGCGTGTCCTGCTTCGCCGGCGTGGGCGAGCGGACCCGTGAGGGCAACGACCTGTTCCTGGAGATGACCGAGTCCGGCGTCATCAAGGACACCGCGCTGGTCTTCGGCCAGATGGACGAGCCGCCGGGCACCCGGCTGCGGGTCGCGCTGTCCGCGCTGACCATGGCCGAGTACTTCCGCGACGTGCAGCAGCAGGACGTGCTGCTGTTCATCGACAACATCTTCCGGTTCACCCAGGCCGGGCTCGGAGGTGTCCACGCTGCTCGGCCGGATGCCGTCGGCGGTGGGTTACCAGCCGACGCTGGCCGACGAGATGGGCCAGCTGCAGGAGCGGATCACCTCGACCCGCGGTCACTCGATCACCTCGATGCAGGCGATCTACGTGCCGGCCGACGACTACACCGACCCGGCGCCGTCGGCGGTGTTCGCGCACCTTGACGCCACCACGGCGCTGTCCAGGGAGATCACCCAGAAGGGCATCTTCCCGGCGGTGGACCCGCTGGCCTCGACGTCGCGGATCCTGGCGCCCGCAGTACGTCGGCGAGGAGCACTACGCCGTGGCCCGCGAGACGCAGCGGATCCTGCAGCGCTACACCGAGCTGCAGGACATCATCGCGATCCTCGGCATCGACGAGCTGTCCGAGGAGGACAAGGTCACGGTGCAGCGGGCCCGCCGGATCGAGCGGTTCCTGTCCCACCCGATGTTCGTGGCCGAGCAGTTCACCGGCCAGCCCGGCGTCTTCGTGCCGCTGAAGGACACCGTCGCGTCGTTCAAGGCGATCAGCGAGGGCAAGTACGACCACCTGCCGGAGCAGGCGTTCTTCATGTGTCGGCGGCATCGAGGACGTGGAGAAGAAGGCCAAGGACATGGAGCGGTCGTGACAGTCACGCCAGAGCGGCACCGCTGGGTCACGCGCGCGGCGAGCGTCGAGGTGACGCAGTGACGCTGCAGGTGGAGCTCGTCGAGCCCGAGGGCGAGATCTGGTCCGGCAACGCCGAGATGGTCATCGCCAGGACGCTGGACGGCGAGATCGGCCTGCTGACCAACCACGCCCCGGTCATCGGCATCCTGTACGAGGGCAGCATGGTGCAGATCCGGCACGAGAACGCCGGCGACGCCGACATTTTCGCGGCGGTATCGGGCGGGTTCCTGTCGATGGCCGACAACCGGGTATCGATCCTGGCCCGGCAGGGCTCAGCTCGGCGCGGACGTCGACGTCGCGGCGGCGCAGGCGGCCTGGACCGGGCGCTCGCAGGCGGCCGGGCCCGGCGGCCGGCGGCCCGGAGGAGCCAGCCGACGTGCGGTACTACCGGTGCGCTGCTCCGGGCCGCGGCAGTCAGCCAGCCAGGCTAGCTGACCGGCTAGCGCGGGCGGCGCGGGTACAGCGGAGTGTCGGATCAGCTCACTTGCGCTGGCGTGACGCTGGCGGTGCTCGTGCTCGTGGCGTTGCCTGGTCGCTGCGCCGCGGGTCATCACCAGGCACGGCGGCGTCGTTGAGTGCGGGCTGCGGCAGGCCTCAGGCCGCGTGGCGGCACGGCCTGGCCGAGTACCAGCGCGGTCAGCTGTGCTGGCACCGGTCCTGAGCCTCCGGCTGCGGCCGCAGCCTGCTTCGACCGCGCCGAGCTGGATCGTCCGCAGCCGCCGGCCGTGCCCGGCGAGGCGGCCAGGTTCGGCCCGGGAGTGGTCATCGCCGAGTGCGAGACCAGGCCCGCGCGGCCACCCGGCGCTGATGACGTGCAGCTGATCGAGCTGGCCATGTCCGAGGCCGCGCTCACCGGCCTGCTGTCCTGGCTGGAGGCATCGCCGCGAGTTCCACCTGCGAGCAGGCTAGCGCGTGCTCGCCGCCCGGCTTCCAGAGCAGGTCGCCGTCCGGCTCGTTGACGCGTCGGGCCAGGATGAACAGCAGGTCAGAAAGCCGGTTCAGGTACTGCGCCGTCAGCGGGTTCATGCTGTCGCCGTGGGCCTCCAGCGCGGCCCAGGTGCTCCGCTCGGCCCGCCGGACCACCGTCCTGGCCACGTGCAGCAGGGCCGAGGCCGGGCTGCCGCCGGGCAGCACGAAGCTGCGCAGCACCGGCAGGCCCTCGTTGAACTGTCGCAGGCCTGCTCAAGCGCGGTGATGTAGCTCTCATCGACCCGCAGCGGCGGGATAGGCCGGATTCTCGGTGACCGGGTTGCAGAGATCGGCGCCGACGTCGAACAGCTCGTTCTGGATCCGGAGCAGCAGCTGGCTGATGTCGGCTGGCAGCTGGCCCATCGTGACCGCGACCCCGATGGCGCAGTTAGCCTCGTCGGTGTCGGCATAAGCGGCCAGCCGCGGATCGGTCTTGCTGGCCCGGCTCATGTCGCCGAGTGCGGTGGTGCCGTCATCGCCGGTCCGGGTGTAGATCCTGGACAGGACGACGGGGGTCTCGCGGTCTGGTGACATGAGCCAACCGTATCGGCACGCCGCGCGGTGCGCGGTGCCCGGCGGCCATGCCGATCGGCAGGCCGCGGGCTCGTCTCGTTCCGACGCCACGAACACGATGACGGTTGCCGTGCCCTCGGCGCCCGGAATGCCCGGTTCGCGGCACTGAAACTTGCGATTATGTCGATGGCCGCCCACGACAAGCCGGGTGCGTTGTCCGATGGTCAGTGCGAAATCGCCGCCCTCGGCCGCTGAATCCGCAAGGTGTCCGAAATCCCTTGGCCGCAAGGCATCTCGGGCGCTGGCGGCGCGCATGGATTTATCCGTCAAGATAGGTGGGGTCAGCGCCCTGACGCTGGGGTATTCCCAATCCGAACACGATGTGACATCGTATGGATACTAAGAGTGATAGTAGCGTGGGGTCGCTCTGTGATCACCAGGCGGAGTTTCGGCCGCAGTCGGATCCGGGGCCGTAATCGGCCCGGAATGAGCCGCTGAGGCGGCTCGCGGCCGACCTCGGTCAGTCGGCGGTTCTCGGGGGCCCGCCGGATTACGGGGGGCCGCACATGGTGGGGGGAGCGCGCTCCCGGTCTTCTGGCCGGGAGCGCGCTTATTGTTAACCAGGCGACCGCGAATCCGGTTGGCCAGTCTTCCCGCGAGCGGACACTGATAGCGCTCAGATCACGTCGAATCGCTAGAGCTAGGCATAAATACCCCGATACGCTAGCTCACGGCCACATGCTCGGCAGCGACGCCGGCCAGGAGCAGGGCAGCGGCTTCGCAGCGGTCTGGGAGGACTGGCCGTGTACGACTACGTCATTGTCGGCGCCGGCAGCGCCGGGTGCGTGCTGGCCTCGCGGCTGAGCGAGAACCCGGACGCGCGCGTCCTGCTGCTGGAGGCAGGACCGCCCGACACCGCCGACGAGATCCACATCCCGGCCGCGGTCAACCTGCTGTTCCAGACCGCCTATGACTGGAACTACCAGACCACCCCGCAGGACCGGCTTGGCGGCCGCTCGATCTACTGGCCGCGCGGCCGGGTGCTCGGCGGCTCGTCGTCGATCAACGCCATGATCTACATCCGCGGCAGCCGGCACGACTACGACTCCTGGCGGGACGACTACGGCTGCGAGGGCTGGGGTTACACCGACCTGCTGCCGTACTTCCTGCGCGCGGAGAGCAATGCCCGGGGCGCGTCTGCCTACCACGGCGCGGCCGGGCCGCTCAGCGTGCAGGACCTGAAGTCCAAGAGCAGCCTGACCGGCGCGTTCGTCGCCGCCGCCCAGGCCTGCGGCCTGCCGGCAAACGACGACTTCAACGGGCCCGCAGGACGGCGTCGGCTACTACCAGGTCACCCAGAAGGCCGGCCGCCGGTGGTCGGCGGCCGACGCCTACCTGCACCCTGCCGCAGACCGGCCGAACCTGACCATCCAGACCGACGCCCTGGTGACCGGCGTCGAGATCGAGAGCGGCCGGGCAACCGGCGTTCGCTACCTGCGCCGCGGCGTGGAGGAGCCCGCCCAGGCCGAGTCCGAGGTGATCGTGGCCGCCGGCGCGATCGGCAGCCCGCAGCTGCTCATGCTGTCCGGCATCGGCCCGGCTGATCACCTGCGCGAGCACGACATCGCCGTGCTGGCCGACAGCCCCGGCGTCGGCGGCAACCTGTCCGATCACCCAGTCGTCACGGCGATGTGGAGCGCGCCGAAGGCGCGGAGCCTGTGGGAGAAGGCGGGTCCGCGGAACCTGGCCCGCTGGCAGATGACGCACACCGGCCCGCTGACGACCAACATCGCCGAGGCGGGCGGGTTCAGCCGGACCGACCCGGCGCTGCTGCGCCCGACATCCAGTGGCACGTGCTGCCGGTGCCGTACCTGGACGGCGGCCTGGCCGACCCGGCCAGCCGCGCCCTCTCGGTGCTGATCACGCTGGTCTCCGTGGGCAGCCGCGGCAAGATCCGGCTGCGCAGCACCGACCCGCGGCACAAGCCGTCGATCGACCCGTCCTACCTGTCCGACCTCGCCGACCTCGATCCGCTGGTCAAGGCCGTCGGGATGGCGCGCGAGTTCGCTGCGGCCAGGCCGCTGAGCCGGCAGCTCAAGTCCGAGATGGCGCCGGGCCCCGACGTCCGCAGCGACGCTGACCTGCGCGAGTGGATCCGCGGCAACCTGTCGACGATCTACCATCCGGTCGGCACCTGCGCGATGGGCGGCGACTCCCGGCTGGCGGCCAGCAAGCTGACCAGCGTGCGTCGACACCGAGCTGCGGGTGCGCGGCGTCGAGGGCCTGCGCGTCGTGGACGCTTCGGTGATGCCGACCGTGCCGCGCGGCAACACCAACGCGCCCACGATCGCGATCGCCGAGCGGGCTGCCGACCTGATCCAGGGCCGGGCTCCGCTCGCCGCCACTGGACCCGGCCGATTCGCTGCTCGCGGCCGTCGGCCAGCCATAACGGCCCGGGGTCCCGCTTGAGAGGGGAACGGGGTCCTTACTTGTAGCGGCGGCCGTGCAGGACCGTGACCAGGTTCAGGATCTTCTTCATGTCCTGGTCGGTCCGGCTGAACGAGGTCAGGTTCACCAGCGGCTTCATCCGCTGCCGGGTGATCGACTTCGGCCGGGCGAACTCGCGCAGGCCGTCCGCGCCGTGGATCCGGCCGAAGCCGGAGTCGCCCGAGCCGCCGAACGGCAGCGCCGGGACGCTGGCGAACGAGATGACCGAGTTGATGGCGGTCATGCCGCTGCGCAGCGCGCGGGCCGCCGCCATGGCGGCTTTCTTGTTCCCGGCGAACACCGTGCCGCCCAGGCCGTACCGGCTGGCGTTGGCCCGCTCGACGCCCTCGGCCAGGCTGGCCACCTTGGCGACGGTAATCGTCGGCCCGAAGGTCTCCTCGGTGACCGCCGTGCTCTCCTCCGGCACGTCGGCCAGGATCACCGGCCCGACGTACGGGCGGCCGGATGCTGGCGATGCCGCCGACGACCGGCCGCCCGCCGCGGGCCAGCGCGTCGGCGATGTGCCTCTCGATGACCTCGGCCTGGCCAGGCAGCGTCATCGGCCCGTAGTCGGCCTCGCGGTCGTCGCCGGGCCGCGACCCGCGACACCCGGTCGGTCAGCTTCTCCAGGAACGTGTTGGTAGACGTCCTGGACGACGTAGACCCGCTCGACGCCGACGCAGGTCTGGCCGGCGTTCGACAGCGCGCCCCAGGCGCACGCGTCGGCCGCGGCGTCCAGGTCGGCGTCGGCGCCGACGATGAAGGCGTCCTTGCCGCCGCACTCGGCCACCAGCGGGGTGAGGTTCTCCGCGCAGGCGGCCATGACCTTCCTGGCGGTCGCGGCCGAGCCGGTGAACGCGATCTTGCTGACGCCGCTGCGGGCCAGGTGCTCGCCGGTCTGGCCCATGCCGGTGATGCAGCTGGAAGCACCGGCTGCTCGGGCACTACCTCGGCAAAGGAACTGACCAGCCACGCGCCGACCGCCGGCGTCAGTTCGCTGGGCTTGAAGACGACCCCGTTCCCGGCCGCAAGTGCGTACGCGATCGACCCCATCGGGGTGAAGACCGGGTAATTCCACGGGCCGATCACGCCGACCACGCCGAGCGGCTGGTACTCCAGGGTGGCCGCGTGGTTGATGGCGACCAGGCCGCTGCGCACCCGGCGCGGGCCGAGCACCCGGCGCGCGTTCCTGGCGGCCCAGTCGATGTGGACGATGGCCAGCAGGATCTCCAGCTGGGCGTCGGCCGAGCGGCTTGCCGGTCTCGGTGTGCACGAGCTCGGCCAGCCGGCCGATGTACCGGGTCAGGTACGACTTCCAGGCCAGCAGCCGCTGCCTGCGGCCCTTCCAGCCGAGGTCGGCCCACCACTGCGCGGCCGCCTGGGCCCGCTCGACGGTCGCCGCCACGTCCGGCTCGCTGAAGACCGGGTAGGTACCGATGACCTCGATCGTCGCCGGATTCAGCGTGTCGAAGGTCTCCGTCGACCGGACGAGGCCGTAGCTCCCGAGCGTGGCTGTCATGAGCCGTGCACCGCCGTTCTGCACTATTTGCTGAGATTCTACGCCGACGTGTGCCGGCCGTCCGGCATTAGTAAATCACTGACTGGCCGGGGAAGATCACGTCAGGTACGGTCAGCATCCAGCGACTTACCCGCGGATAAGCCCCGAATAGGCTTGCCGGGACCGGTGCACAGATCCGCTGTGCCCAGATTCGGAGCCTCGTGACCCAGCCAGGCAGTCCCGGCGCAGCGGTCCGATCGCGGCACTGGCTGCTGGAGGCGATCCGGCTGTCCAGGTGCTGCCCGCCGTCGGCGACCGCGTTCTCGGTTGGCGCCGTGCTGGTCGGCGCCGACGGCAGCCGTGCTGTCGACCGGGTTCTCCCGCGAACTGCTCCGGCCGATCATGCCGAGGAGGTGGCCCTGGCCCGGATTGGCCTGCCCGGCGGGCGCGGCCGACCGGGTGGCCCGGAACTCGGCCGGCGGCCACGCTTGTACAGCTCGCTGGAGCCGTGCGCCGCCCGGGCGTCCAGGCCGACGCCGTGCGCGGACCTGATCATCGCCAGCGGCATCGGCCGGGTGGTCATCGCGTGGCGGGAGCCGCCGATCTTCGTGCCCGGCGGCGGGGCCGTCCGGCTGCGCAAGGCCGGGCTGGCGGTCACTGTGTGCCCGAGCTGGCCGGCTCGGCGCAAGGCCGTCAACGCCCACCTGCTCGACGGCTAGCCGCCAGCCTCCGGCGGCCCAGGTGATAAGCACGTGCGGCCGGAGCGGGTGCCCCGCCGGAATTCGCGGATGGTCGAACCTGCCGACTCTCGGTCATCCCGATCCGGCGCATCACGGCCTGCGGACGGCTCGTTGAGCACGGCGGTCATCGACCAGATCTCCGGCAGCCGGCGCCGTCGAACGCCACGTCAAGCGCCGCCCGCGCCGCCTCGGTAGCGTAGCCGTGATGCCAGGCGTGCCGGGCCAGCCGCCAGCCGATCTCTATGCCGCCCGCGCCGGGACGTCGTCTGGCATCGGATTGAGGCCGGTGAAGCCGATGAACTGGCCCGTTGCGGCGATCTCCAGCGCCCACAGGCCGTAGCCCTGCTGCTCGAAGCGCTGCCTCGATGCGGTCGGCGAACGCGTCGCTGGCGGCCCGGTCCAGCGTGGCAGGGAAGTACCGCATGGTCTCGGGGTCACCGTTGAGCGCTGCGAACGGCGCCCGGTCGGAGTCGCGCCACCGGCGCATCAGCAGCCGGCTCGTGCGGAGGCTGTCGAATCGACGTGTCACCGGTCACTCACCTGACGCTTGCGGCCCTACGTCGGGTTCAGATCATGTGGTGGAAGAAGGTGACGATGCCGCTAATCCAGTTGTGCACGGAGTTACCTGCACCGGCTGGGTCGGAAATGATCCAGACAATAATGACGATCGCCACGAGAATGCCAAGCAGCCGTTGTAACAACGCACTCGCCTCCAGGGGGCCTGCCGGACGCCTCCAAGCAGGGGTCGCGCTCGCGTGCCTGGGCCAGGCCTGAGACCCAAGCAGGCTTGTCCCTAGTGTTCCAACTTCATTGTTACCCCAGTTGAGCAAAATAATCTATTTCCGACACGGATACAGACTTGCCGGACTTTCAGAACAGGCGAAGTGAGCCGTCGTCGGTGCCGCGCATCGTCTCGTAGTCCAGCGTAAGGCAGCGGATGCCGCGGTCCTCGGCGAGTGCTCGCGCTTGCGGCTTGATCTCCTGCGCGGCGAACACGCCACGGACCGGCGCGAGCAGTGGGTCGCGGTTCAGCAGTTCGAGGTAACGGGTCAGTTGCTCGACGCCGTCGATCTCGCCGCGGCGCTTGACCTCGATCGCGACGCTGACCCCGGTAGCGTCGCGGCACATGAGGTCGACCGGGCCGATAGCAGTCGGGAACTCGCGCCGGACCAGCCGCCAGCCCGCACCGAGTACCTGGAGCTGTGCGGCCAGCAGCTCCTGCAAATGCGACTCGACGCCGTCCTTGACCAGGCCAGGATCCTGGCCCAGGTGGTAGGACGAGTCGCTGATGATTTCGTCGAGTTCGATCGTCAGCGTCTCGCCGCTCTTGCCGGTCACGATCCAGCGGCCTGGTTCCTCGGTCAGGCGGCAGGGCGGCGACATCCAGTTCAGCGGCTTGTAAGAGCCGCCATCGCTGTGGACGAGGACCGAGCTGTCCGCCTTGACGATCAGCAGGCGGGTTGCGAGGGGGAGATGCGCGCTCAGTCGGCCAGCGTAGTTCACGCTGCACCGGGCAATCACCAGTCGCACGGCGCAACTCTACAGACGGTCTGAAGGTAACCCGGCATTATGCCAGCGCGTGCTGGCCGGCCCGCCCGGCTGTCGCCGCCGCGCAGCTCATCAGCGAACTTCTCTAGAAACCCACGGAGCATCCAGCTGCGTCCGGCAAGCTCACCGCTCGGCACCGGATGTGTGCGGCGCCCATATCAGGCGCCATGCGGCGGCTGGCTAGCTCGCCGCCCGCCCGCCGGCTAGTTGCTCTCACGCTCGCTCAGCCGGGCTCGCCGCGTGGCGACCTCCGCCGCGCAGCGGTAACCGCTCCGCAGCGCACCTTCCATGTACCCCTGAAAGTCCACCGAGGTGTGCTCGCCAGCGAAGTGCAGGTTCCCGTGCCGCCGTCCCTGGATGCCGTTGAAGCGGGTGTACTGGCCGGTCTTGAGGTAGGAGTACGCGCCGCCGATATGCGGGTCGCCCGCCGACCACTTGTAGTACGCCTTGCCGTTGTAGGCCTTCCGGGCGCCCGGAAAGCTCTGGTCGAAGCCGTCGAGGAAATCGCTCGCCATCGCGGCAGGTGCCGGTCCTTCGGAGGAAACGAGGCCGTACCGGCGGCCGATGTCAGCGCCGGCCGCGCCGCCTGGCAGGGCGATCAGGATCCCCGATTTGCCCGGCTGGCCGATCGTTGCCTCCCAGCCGCCCTGGACGATCCCGTCGGTGTACATGTCACCAGTCCAGCCGTCGGCATTCCACACCCGGCTCGAGAATTGCAGCTGGATCTTCGCGTTGGTGCCGAGCGGTTCGCGGCCGATGGCTTCGCGCTGCTCCGGCGGCAGTTCGATGCCGTGCAGCTCCACCTCGCGCAGCTTGGTGAACGGCAGGGCGAGAACGACATGGTCGGCCTGCACGTCATGGGAGGCGGCGCCGCAGGAGAACGTGCACGTGTACCCGCCATGCCCGCGGCTGCGCACAGCCTCAAGCCGCTGGCCCAGGTGGACCTCCCGGCCCGGCAGCCGGCGAACGACTTCCCAGATGAGCTGGTCATTGCCCTCGCGGATGTGCCACTTCTCGTCGGTGGCCGACAGTTGCGGGCGGCTGCGTGGCTGCTTACCGCTGGGCACGCTGTCGTAGGTGCCCAGCAGGTAGACGAGGTTGAGCGCCGATTGCTCGGCGACGGGGCCGCCATACTCATCCAGGAGCACGGCCACGCAGAGCCGGCCGAAATCACTGTCGAGGCCACCTGGGATGTGCTGCTCGATCCACTCCGGCGCGGGCGTGTGATCCCATCGCCTAGCCCACGCCGTGCTCTTGTCGTGCAGGGTCGGCCAGGGCGCCTTGATGAAGGCGGCGTCATAGAACAGCCGAAAACCCCAGTCGTGCCACTCGCGGTCCAGAGCGGCCTGCGGCCAGAACCGGCCATCAAAGCGGAATCGGTAGTCTCGCGCGTGGGTTTGCGGCGGATAGATGTTGACGTCCTCCAGGGTCAGGCCGAATCGGCCGGCGAGCCTTCGTATCTCGGTGTGCTCGCTTGAGATGAACTCACCGTGCTGTTCGGTGTACTGCCCGCCGCCGAAGAACCCGCGGAGTGTGTCGATCCGCCCGCCTGGGCGATGGGGGTTGTACTCGTAGATCTCGCTACGGATCCCGTGCCTGGCCCATAGCCGGTAGGCACAGCCAAGCCCGGCGATACCCGAGCCGATGATGACGACACGCGTGTCCCGGTCAGCCGCCGCCCGCTCTGGCCGATCCTGGCCGGTGGCAGTTGCGGGAATGGCCGCGGCGAGCGCGGCCGCCGCAGATCCGCGCAGGACCTGGCGCCGCGATACGCCAGTAGCTTCCGTGGCCGGGTGAGTCTCGCTGCCGGGTGCAGAGCCGGCTGCCAGCATGTCGGCGGCCTCGTCGATGTCACAGCCCGCCCGGCGGGCGTAGGAGTCGGCCTGTTGGGCTCGCCGGAGCGCTCTCATGGCGGCTGATGTGCCGGATCTCAATGCGACCTCCCGTTCACGCCGCAGGCTGAAAGCCCGGAACCCAGATCATCGTGCGGGCGCCAAGGCAACCGCAGATGTCGGCGGTGGGCTGCGTCCTGCGCCCTGGTCAGCATCCTTCGAGGCACCGCCGGCCGTCATCACTGCATCATGCACGCTGGCCCCGTCACCGAACAGCGCCGGGCAGCATGCAGTCCGCCGGCACGTGATCGCTGCGCCCTCGCGGTACAAGAGGGGCGCGCCTGCACGACGGGCGGGGTGAGGCCACAATTAGCTGGTGAGTCAGCTCCGGCGCATCGTGGTGGCGTTGCTCGCGGTGCTGGCTGTCCTGGTATTGGGCAGTGTCGGCTACATAGTGCTGGGGTTTGGCCCGCTCGACGCCGTGTACCAGACGGTGACCACGATCACCACTGTCGGGTTCAGCGTTCATCCGCTGCACGCTGCCGGGAAGATCTTCACGATCGTCCTGATCCTGGCCGGAGTCGGCACGGCTCTTTACGCATTCAGCGTGGTACTCGAATCATTGGTCGAAGGTCATCTCCGCCAGCACTTCGAAAGGCGCCGGATGGAACGCGACATCGCCCGGATGGCCGGGCACACCATCGTCTGCGGTTGGGGCCGGGTCGGCCGGGCGGTCGCCGGTTACCTGGCGGGCATGGGTTCGGAGATAGTCGTGGTCGACTTGGACGCGGACCGGGTAGCGGACGTTCCCTATCCTGCGGTCGTCGGCGATGTCACCGACGACGGCGTGCTGCACCGGGCGGGCATCATGCGGGCCAGATCGCTGGTGGCCGCGATCAACACCGACGCGGAAAACGTGTTCGTAACGCTATCCGCACGGGCGCTTCGGCCCGATCTGGTGATCGTCGCCCGCGCCCGGACCGAGGCCTCAGAGCCGAAGCTGCTGCGCGCCGGCGCCACCCGGGTGGTGAACCCGCAGCGGATCGGCGGCCAGCGGATCGCGGCCGCGGCGTCGCAGCCGCACGTCGTGGAGTTCCTCGACGTCGTGATGCACGACGGCAGCCTGGAGTTCCGGCTGGAGGAGATACCGGTGGGCGACGGTTCCCGGCTGGCCGGGCGGACCTTGCGCGAGGCAGATGTAGGGGAGACTACGGGGCCCTCGTGCTCGCCGTCCTTGGCCGGGACGGCGTCTTTCTGGCCAACCCGCCGATGCACACTCCGATCGAGCCAGGGCACGTGCTGATCGCGATTGGTACTGAAGAGCAGCTAACTGCTCTGCAGCACGCCGCAAACCGCGCACACTGAACGGGGCGCGTGAGCCCACGGACGATCGCTCAAAATTTCGAGAGAAAGTACGCCGTATATGTCCGGTATGGGTTACTTCTGGGAAGTTCGTCAACTAGAATTGCTGGTGAGGTCCTTTCCAGGGCCACCACCCAGGGAGGC
Organism: uncultured Actinomycetota bacterium; assembly: GCA_963834665.1. Taxonomy (GTDB): domain Bacteria; phylum Actinomycetota; class Actinomycetes; order Streptosporangiales; family Streptosporangiaceae; genus JAJYUU01. Next base: position 445,915 of record CAWICK010000010.1, on the reverse strand, counting down.
AGCAGATGCCAACACCGACCCCGGCCATGCCAGTGCGTCAGTCGGGCGCGGCGCTCGGCGCTGCTGCAGCCAGGTCCGACGTGATCGAGATCAGCGGTGGCGGCCGCACTGCCGTCGGCGATCGCCGGCCAGCCGCCAAGCCTGCTGGTCCTGTAGTCAGCGCCACCCCTGCACCGGTAGTGGCGAAGCCCGCCAAGATGGGCTGCTCTGGCTACCGGATGAAGTACGGGACCTCGGACGAGGCGATCGTCACAGCGATCAGGGAGCACGCGAGCAAGTGCGTGGCAGAGACCGAGGGCTCGCTGTGGATCGGTGCGAGCGCCTTGGACGACAGCGCGATCATCGGCCTGATCGCTTGGAGCATCACCCCCGTGACGGCGATCAACAGGGTGCAGAAGCACCTGAGCGACGCGAACGCCCTGACCCAGCCCACTGAGCCCAGCTGAGATCGCCCGGCTTCTGCATGCCACCGCACGCTCCCAGCCGGTGCGGCCGAGTGGCCTGAGTCTGTGGAGGATTCACATGCCGACAGTGCGCGTCGCCGCGGTGCAGGCAAGCTATGTGCTGATGGACCAGCAAGCCACGCTGGACAAGGTCGCTGAGCTGACGGGCAAAGCCGCCGCGCAGGGGGCCGAGCTGGTGGTGTTTCCCGAGGTCTTCGTACCCGCCACGCCGATCTGGATCGACACCAGGCCGATCTGGGATGGCGACGAGGACTGGTTCCGGCTGCTGGCCGAGAATGCCGTCGTGGTGCCTGGCCCCGCCACCGAGCGCCTTTCCGACCTCGCCCGCGACCATGCCGTGTGGCTGGTCCTCGGCGTCCAGGAGCGGGAGCGCCACGGCGGGACCATCTACAACACGATCCTGTACTTTTCTCCGGACGGCACCCTGGCCAACCGTCACCGCAAGCTCGTCCCCACGGGCGCCGAGCGAACCGTCTGGGGGATGGGCGATGGCTCGACGCTACGGGTCGTGGACACCCGGTTCGGCCGGGTCGGGGGCCTGATCTGCTGGGAAAACTACATGCCGCTGGCCCGGTTCCACATGTACGCGCAGGGCGTGGATCTGTGGCTGGCGCCGACCCTGGCGCTGGGGACGGCTGGATCGCCACCATGCGGCACATCGCGCGAGAGAACCGCATGTTCGTGATCGGCGTCAACCCGGTCCTGCACGTCGACCAGATCCCGCCCGGCTTCCCGCACCGTGACCAACTCGTCCCCGATCAGTACCGGGCGGAGAACGGCGAGTGGCTCGAAGAGGGCAACACGGTCATCGTTGCGCCCAGCGGCGAGATCCTCGCCGGACCGGTACGGGAGCGCGAGGAGACCCTGATCGCCGACCTCGACCTTGGTGACGTGCTTTCTGCCCGTCGCCACCTCGACCCGGTCGGCCACTATCACCGGCCCGACATCTTCCGGCCTAGAAGTAGATGTCACGCCGCGCCGGCCGGTAGTCGAAACCGGCGGGCCCGGCGAGCACGATCCGTGACTCCCAGCTAGGGTTCCGGAGTCAGCCACCTTGCGGGCGGCGGGCGAAGACAACCGTGATGTCAAGGCCGCCCTCAGGACGGGCGGTCGCCGTGACGGTCGCGCCGTGCACGCCGGCGATCGCGCGCACGATGGCCAGCCCCAGCCCGTTCCCGCCGGCTGGCCGACTCGCTCGGTGCCGAGGCGCTGGAACGGCTGGAAGAGGCGGTCCACTTCGCCGGGCGGGATCACTGCTCCGGTGTTGCCGATCGCCAGCGTCGCCTGTCCATCGGTGGTTGCCGTGGAAATCTCGACCCGGCCGCCATCGAGATTGTGCCGGATAGCGTTGTCCACCAGGTTCGCTACCAGGCTGTCCGCCAGCTGCGGGTCGCCGGTAGCAGGTGCCGCGGTCAGCGCGGCATCGATCGTGATGCCCCGGCGCTCGGCTCCCTGCCGGTAGTCCATGATCGCCTTCCCGGCGATCTCGCCGAGATCGAACGGCTGCCACTGTTCGATCCCGCGCTCGCTGCTGGCCAGCGTCAGCAGCGCGTCGATGAGACGTTCCTGCTGATCGCCCAGCGCAAGCAGCTGGCTGGCAGGTTGACCGCAGCGTCGCTGCGGTCGCGTCCGGATCGGCGAGCGCCAGCTGCAGCAGGGTCCGTTCCGCGGTGAGCGGGGTGCGCAGCTCATGCGAGGCGTTGGCGACGAAGTGCCGTTGCGCCTGGAACGAGGCCTCGAGCCGCCCGAACAGGTTGTCGAGCGTCTCACCTAGCTCGGCGAACTCATCGTCGCGGCCGGTGATATTCAGGCGCCGGCTCAGGTTGCTCGCCGAGATGTCGCGCGCGGCCGCGGTGATGGTGCGCAGCGGCCGCAGGAAGCGGCCGGCGATCAGCCAGCCCAGCGCGACCGCGACCAGCACTGCGGCTAGGAAAACCAGCGCCGGACCGACGTTGAGCTGGCGGCCGCTGAAGAAGTTCTGCGAGGTACCGGGGGGCCCGTTCACGCTCTGGGACGCGCTGCGCACGAGCAAGCCAGAGACGGCGAGCACGCGCGGCCGCCAGCGCCACGAAGACCCCGCCGTACAGCAGGGCGAGCTGCAGCCGTAGCGAACGCCAGTGCGAGCGGATCGCCGCGAACGCAATTGCGGATCACCTTCATCACAGCGCTCCGATCCGGTAGCCGCCTTCGCGGATGGTATGGATGACTGGCGGGTCGCCGAGCTTGGCGCGAAGACGGCGGATGGTCGTCTTGACCGCGGTGGTGAACGGGTCGGCTGCTTCGTCCCACACCCGTTCCAGCAGCTCCTCGGCGGAGACCACCCTGTCCCCGGCCGCCAGCAGGCACTCCAGCAGCGCGAACTCCTTCGGGCTGAGGTCGAGCCGCCGCCCGGCGCGGAACGCCACCCGGCGGCTCGGGTCGAGCGTCAGGTCGCCGCTTTCCAGCATCGGAGGCAGCAGGCGCGGCGCTGCGGCGGGCCAGAGCGCGGACGCGCGCGGTGAGCTCGGCGAAATCGAACGGCTTGGGCAGGTAGTCGTCGGCGCCCAGCCCGAGCCCGTCCACCCGCTCCTTGACCGTGCTGGCCGCGGTCAGCATCAGGATCCGGCTCGGCGACTGGTCAGCCGCCAGCCGCCGGCAGACCTCGTCGCCGTGCACTCCGGGCAGGTCCCGGTCCAGCACCACCACGTCGTAGCGGGTGACCGCGAGGTGCTCGAGCGCGGCGTTCCCGTCCAGAACGACGTCGACGGCCATGCCCTCGCGCCGAAGCCCGGTCCCGATCGCCTCGGCCAGGACTTCGAAGTCTTCAACTACCAGCACTCTCATGATCTGCTCATGATCCTTGTCTGCGGCGAGGCTACGTGACCTGGCCCAGACAATGCCAGGTCACCGGTGTCAGGCCGGTGTCAGCCGCCGACACCGTGCTGACACCGGCGGTGCCGTACAACCAATGGTGACAACGGCGACCACAACCTGGAGAGGACTGTCGCATGCTCGACGCGACCATAGAAGTCAACGGGCTGCGCAAGCGGTTCGGGCCGACCGTCGCCCTGGACGGGATGACGTTCACCGTGCAGCCCGGTCAGGTCACCGGGTTCGTCGGCCCCAACGGCGCGGGCAAGTCCACCACGATGCGGGTCATCCTCGGCCTGGACGCGGCCGACGAAGGCTCCGCGCTGGTCGGCGGGCGGCCGTACCGGACGCTGCGCCGGCCGCTGAGCCACGTCGGATCGCTGCTGGACGCGGCCGCGCTGCAGCCCAGCCGGTCCGCCCGCAACCACCTGCTGTGGCTGGCGCACTCGCAGGGCCTGGACGCCCGCCGAGTGGATGCGGTCATCGAGCAGGCCGGGCTGCAATCCGCGGCCCGGCGGAAGGCGGGCGGCTACTCGCTGGGCATGCGGCAGCGGCTCGGGATCGCGGCAGCGATGCTCGGCGACCCGCCGGTGCTGATGATGGATGAGCCGTTCAACGGCATGGACCCCGAGGGCATCATCTGGATGCGCGGGTTCCTGCGGTCGCTGGCCGGCGCAGGGCCGGGCCGTCCTGGTGTCCAGCCACCTGATGAGCGAACTGCAGGACATGGCCGATCACCTGGTAATCGTCGGGCCGCGGCAAGGTGATCGCCGATACCAGCACCCGCGAGCTGCTCGCCGCGGCGTCGGGTGACCGGGTCAGGCTCCGCACCAGCGCGGCGCCGGAGGCGACGGCGGTGCTGGCCCGCGCGGGGGCCACCGTCGCCGCCGACGGCGCCGGGACGCTGACGGTGTCCGGGCATGACGGCCGAGCAGGTCGTCGCGCTGCTCGCTGCCAAGGCGGTGCCGTTCTCGGAGGTGTCTGCACACCACGCGACGCTGGAGCAGGCCTACCTGGAACTCACCCGCGACGCGGCGAGTTCCGGGCGCGATGCCGGAGTCGTCCCGCCGGCCGCCGGCACGGCGCATCGCCGTCGAGCGGGCCTTCCGCGGCACGGGCAGGGGTTGCGCGATGACCGCCATGCTACGCGGCGCGACGCCGGTCCGCGCCAAGCGCGACGGCTTCGGTCAGCTGCTGCATGCCGAGTGGACCAAGTTCCGCACCGTCCGCGGCTGGGTCATCGGCATGATCGTCGCGGGCCTGCTGATCATCGCGGTCAACTTCATCCCTGGCGGCCATGCGGCGGCATGCAGTCGAACGGCACAGGTAGGCCTGGGCGGACCGGGCTGCGCGCTGACGCTCGGGCCAACCGGCCAGGCGGTGACCGACAGTTTCTACTTCGTGCATCAGCCGATGGCCGCCACCGGCAGCATCACCGTCCGGGCGACGTCCATGACCGGCTCGTACTCGCCGGGCGGTGCCCCGGCCACTCAAGCGGCCTCAGCGCTGCAGCCGTGGTCCAAGGCCGGGATCATCATCAAGGCGAGCACCCGGCCGGGGTCGGCCTACGCGGCGATGATGGTCACCGGCAGCCACGGGGTCCGGATGCAGTGGGACTACACCCAGGACACGCCGGGCCTGGCCGGCGCGGTCTCCGCGGCGGCGCCGCGCTGGCTGCGGCTGACCCGCGCCGGCGACACCATTACTGGCTACGACTCCGCCGACGGCGCGCACTGGACCAAGGTCGGCACCGCTACCCTGCCCGGCCTGCCGGCAACGGTCCAGGCCGGGCTGTTCGCGGCGTCCCCGGCGTCTTCAACAGCCTGACGAGCCAGTCCGCCAGCGGGTCCAGCTCGAGCGGCGAGTCAACCCAGGCGACGGCCGCCTTCGACCACGTCGCCCTGCAGCGGCATGCCGCCCGGCAGCCGGTGGACGCGGCACCAGCATCGGCGGCGGCCCTAACTCGGCTAACCAGCCGCCAGGCGGCGGGTACCGCCAGTCCGGCCGGCACGCTCACCGTGACCGGGTCCGGCGATATCGCCCCGACCTGCCCGGCGGCGACGGCGGCACGCACGGGCTCCGTGGCGGACACCGCTGGTCGGCACGTTCGCCGGGCTGATCGCGGTGCTCGTCGTGGGCACCATGTTCATCACCGCCGAGTTCCGCCGCGGCCTGATCCGCGTCACCCTGACCGCGAGCCCGCAGGCGGACCGGGTACTGGCGGCGAAGGCCATCGTGCTCGGCGCCGTTACCTTCGTCGTCGGGCTGCCCGCCGCCTACATCGCGCTGCTCACCGGTGATGCGGAAGCAGCATGCCGGCGGCATCGCCACTACCCGGTGCCGGCGCTCACCGAGGTGCGCATGATCGTCGGCACGGCGGCGCTGCTCGCGGTCGCCGCCGTCCTGGCCCTTGGCATCGGCGCCGTGCTCCGGCGCGGCGCGGCGGCGGTCGACCGCCGTCATCGCGGTGATCGTGCTGCCGTACTTCTTCGCCGGGCCGCTGGCCGTGCTGCCCGCCGGCGCCGCGGAACTGGCTGCTGCGGCTCACCCCGGCAGCGGGATTCGCCATCCAGCAGGGTTACCCGCGGTACCCGCAGCTCGACGCCAGCTATACGCCGGGGAACGGGTATTTCCCGCTGGCGCCGTGGGCTGGCTTCGCGGTGCTCTGCCTCTGGGCCGCCCTCGCGCTTGAGCCTGGCCGGGTACCTGCTGCGACAGGAGAGACGCATGACCCAGGCCCCGCCCGCGCAGCGGGCTTACCTGGCGACGCCGCGAGCACGCCGGACGAGCTATGCGGGACGCGTTGCACGCCGAGTGGACGAAGGCGCGCACGCTGCCCGGCACCGGCTGGCTGCTGCTCGCCGCTGTCGCGCTGACCGTGATGGTGAGCGCCGCGGTGGCCGCGGCCGTCAGGTGCCCGTCCGGGCACTGCGCCGAAGACCCCGCCAAGATCAGCCTGACCGGGATCTACCTTGGCCAGGCGGTCATCGCCATCGTGGCCGTGCTGGCCGTCAGCAGCGAATACAGCACCGGCATGATCCGCGTCACGCTGTCGGCGATGCCCGGCCGGGCCACCGTGCTGGCGGCCAAGGCAGCCGTCCTCACCGGCCCGGTCCTGGCTCGCCGGCGCCATCGCGGTGCTCGGCTCGGTGCTGGCCGGGCGGCTGATCCTGCCCGGCCACGGCATCGGCCCCGCGCACGGCTACCCGGACCTGTCCCTGGCCAGCGGGCCCGTGCTGCGCGCCGCGGTTGGCTCGGTGCTCTACCTCGCCCTGATCGCGCTGCTCAGCATGGGCATAGCCGCGGCGGTGCGAGACGGCGCGGCCGCCATCGGCATCGTCCTGGGATTGCTGTACCTGTTCCCGATCCTGGGCCAGGTAGCCGGCAGCGGGACCTGGCACCGGCACCTTGAGCAGCTCGCGCCGATGACCGCGGGGCTGACGATCCAGGCCACTACCGGCCTGCGCAGCCTGGCGATCAGCCCGTGGGCGGGACTCGCCGTGCTCGCCTGCTGGGCCGCTGCGGCGTTGCTAACCGGCGGCGTGTTGCTGCGGCTGCGCGACGCGTAGACCCGGCTGCCGCCCCGAAGACCCGGCGGCTGCGGACGGCGGCTGCCCAGCGGGTCCCCGTTCCCGTCCTAAAGATGGAGCCAGCCGGGAAAATCATGCAGCCGGGGGAAAGCGTCGCCCAGCAGGTCGATCACCAGCCCGATGCCCTCGGCACGGGTCATGTCCAGCTCCTTGGTCACGTCGGGGGTGACCTTGCCGTGCGCGCCGGCCAGGGCGATGGCAGTCAGCAGTACGGCCTTGGCCAGGCCGCCCAGTGCCTCGCCGGCGGACGGGATCTCGCCGGCGTAGGGCGGCACCGGCCGGGGCGTCACCTGCGGCCAGAGATCCGGATCCCGCGGACTGTTCAGGGACAGCGCCGGTCCGAGATCGGGCGCCACCGCGTCCCGGTGGGTCAGCGGCAGGCCGAGCTGCCAGCGATCGCGCAGCGTGCGGATCACGCTAGTAGCGCGGTGCTCGCCAGTCATCACCGTCTGGGGCGGAATCCACGGGGATATCGCGATGGTCGGCACGCGGACGCCGGACCGGTCGAAGCTGAAGCCGAACTGCCCGGGTCCGGCAGCCGGGTCGGGTGCGGGCGCCGGCGGCGGCGGCACGTGATCGTAGATCCCGCCGTGCTCATCAAAGGTGACGATGAGCAGTGTGTTCCAGACGTTGGACCCGCGCTCCGATCTGGACGCCCGGACAGCGTTGTAGATCTTCGCCAGCAGGGCCTCACCGCCCAGCAGCGATGAGGGCGGGTCGAAGTCCGTGCCGGGGAACACCGCGTCGAACGCCGGGTGCATGTCGTTGTGACCGTAGAGCAGGTTGGGCTCGATGAAGGAGTAGGCGGGCAGGTTACCGTCGGCAGCGTCCCGCAGGAAATGGTCGGTGGTCAGGAACTTGGTCGCGAAGTGATCCCACAGCCGGCGCGCGTGAATGATCCCGGTCAGCGAGATATGACTGGGCGGATCGCAGTAGACGCGCCAGTCCAGGCCGTGCTGGCCGAGCCGGTCGAAGATTGTCTCGGCGTCGTTGTGCAGCGGGAACGCGTCGATCGGCGACAGGTTGTCGAGGTAACCGGAGGAACTGGCCGCGTGGAAAAAGGACCGGTTGGTGAAAGTCTGCGACGGCACTTCGCAGAACCAGCGGTCGTAGGTAGCGAACCCGCGGGCCAGTCCGGAGGTAACCGGCAACAGCTCGGGCGAGTAACCGGTCATGATCTGGGCGTACTCGTCGTAACCCGGCTGCCTGTGCTGATCAGCCATGATTGAGCTGATGAAGTCGGTGACGAAGCCGTTCATCGTCGGCAGCTGCTGCGAGCTGGCCGGCGCGTTGTAGGGCGCCGTCATCTGGCTGGCCTTCAGGCCCCGGTTCGACGGCGGGTCAATGGTGCCGAACAGCTGGGTGTTGACGTGCGGGTATTCCTCGCCGGGATCAGTGTTCGGGGCGTTCATGTTCGGCGCAACGCTGTAGGGAACGTCGGTCCGGCCGCTGGTGTCTTGCGCCCAGGCGGGAATCGGGTTGCTCAGGTCTTTGCCCAGCACACCGTCGAACGAGGGCACCTCTCCCGGCTGGTACAGGCGGCCGAGCAGGTTATCGAACGAGCGGTTCTCGAACATGATCACGACGATGTGATCGAGAGCGTTACGGCGATCCGGCAGCGGCATTGCTGACCTCACTCGACTAGGGACGTGTGCGGGGTAAGGATGCAGAACTCGTTGCCCTCCGGATCGTGCAGCACCATCCACGGCACGTCGCCCTGGCCGATGTCGGCCGGCGTCGCGCCGAGCGCGAGCGCAGCCGGATCGTGAGCATCGATAGCTAGTTGATAAAACCGGACGGCCATAAGATCAAGTATCTGCCTGTGTTAAGTCAATGGCGCCGGTTATGCCAAGCCGCAGCCCGCTAGCGGTTGGCCCGAAAAGGTGCGCGGAGGACTGGACACATTCGTCGTCGTAAGCGTCAATGGCGTAGACGACGTCACCTGGGGGCTCAATGAAGAAGATCCTGACTGTGCTGGCAGCGGGTTCCGCTGCGGCGCTCACCTGCCTGGGCGCAGCGCCGCTCGCTAGCGCCGAGGTGGTCGCTCAGCACGCGGCGCATGCCGTGCCCTCGGTCGCCGCGGCGCCCGCGGTCAAGAAGCCGGTCGTATATAGCCAGCCCAACTTCGCCGGCGCTCAGGTGAAGCCGAAGCACTTCTACGACATCACTGGTGACAGCAGTCAGTGGCTCAACACACCCAGCTGGAAGCACTGGAACGGCACCTCCGCATACAGCGTCGGCAAGTTCGCCTACCGCAGCTGCTTCGGCTCTTGCGACAAGTTCAAGACGGTCACCGCGGACATCACGCTGTGGCGGGTCAGGACGCACCGCAATACCCGGTACTACACGAGGCTCAAGTGGGTCTACGTGCTCAAGCACCACAAGCACACGGTCATCGCCTGGTTCAGCGCGCATAGCCGCGCCGTCCTCTGGATCCGCCACCCGTAGCAGTGCCGCATCGTAGGTGGTGACAGGGTGCCGGGCGGCTGGCGGGCGGCGCGGGCGCCGACGGTAATGTCGCCGGCATGGAGATACGCGAGGTAGCCGTCGTCGGGCTGGGCACCATGGGGGCCGGCATCGCCGAGGTTGTCGCTCGGGCGGGGATCGGCGTGGTCGCGATCGAGGCCGACGCCGAGGCGATGCACCGCGGCCTTGGCATCCTGGACGCATCCCTCGCCAGGGCCGTGAGCCGGGGCAAACTACCCGAGAGCGAGCAAGCCGAGATCCGCGCCCGGATCAGGCCGGCCGCGGGCTTCCATGAGGCCGCGGCCGTCGACCTGGCGATCGAGGTCGTGCCGGAGCGCGCGGAGATAAAGCGGCAGATATTCACCGAACTCGACCGGGTCTGCAGCCCGGACGCGATCCTGGCCACTAACACCTCATCCCTGTCGGTCACTGCGATCGCAGCCGCCAGCAAGCACCCCGGCCGGGTGATCGGGCTGCATTTCTTCAACCCGGCTCCCGTGATGCGCCTGGTCGAGGTCGTTTCCACGGTGCTGACCGACGACGGGCTGGCGGCCGCAGGCAGCGAACTCGCGCGGCGGCTCGGCAAGACGCCGGTCCAGGTCAGCGACCGGGCCGGGTTCGTCGTCAACGCGCTGCTGCTGCCATACCTGAACCATGCCGCCCGGCTGCTGGAGAACGGCTACGCCAGCCGCGAGGACATCGACCGGGCCGCGACCGATGGCATCGGCCTGCCAATGGGCCCGCTGGCGCTGCTCGACCTCATCGGCCTGGACACCTCGCTCGCCGTCCTGGAGGTGCTGCACGGCGAGTTCGGCGGCCAGCGGTACACGCCAGCTCCGGTGCTGCGCCGCCTGACCGACGCCGGCCGGACCGGAAGAAAGGCTGGCCGCGGCATCTATGACTACGCGGCACGCCCGCCGGGTTCGCGCGACCAGGAGGGTAACGGGGCCGCGACCTCGTCCCCGGACACCGTCACGCTGATCGGCTCCGGGGATGCTGCCGAGGCCGAACTGGCCAGCGCGCTCGCTTCCGCTGGCGTCAACGTGACGCGGAACGCAGCGCACCCAACCGATCTTGTCCTGGTGGCGCTTGCGAGCGGCCGGCCGGTTCTGCCGGCCGCGCTCGCAGCCGGGCGGCCTGACCAGTCGGCCGGCCTGTACCTGCCATCCGGCCTGGGCGAAGGCAAGCTCGCCGAAATCGTCCGGACCAGGCTCAGCTCGGATAAGGCCGCCGAGGCGGCGGCAGGGGTCGCGGCCAGGCTCGGGCTGGCCACAGTGGAGGCACCGGACCGGCCCGGATTCCTGGTCGGCGCGCTGCTCTTCCCGCATCTGGCGGACGCGGTGCGGATGGTTCAGGACGGGTACGCCTCTGCGGCCGACGTGGACACTGCCATGACGCTGGGCTGCGGGTACCCGCAGGGCCCGTTCCAGCTGCTCGACGCCGCCGGTCCGTCGACAGTGCTGGCCGGGCTCCAGGCGATGTATGACACCTACGGGGACCCGGCGTTCGCCCCGCCGCCGCTGCTGGCTGAGCATGCCGCGGCGGCTATAGGTTTCGGCGGCACCTTTGGTTCCGGCAGCACGTTTGGTTCCGGCAGCACTGCGTTCGCGCGGTAACGCCAGCAGGCGGCGCAGATGCGGTCCGGGAAGTGTCGCTGGTGAGCCCGAGGAAGGCGCGACGGTTGCCGTCCGAGGCGCCTAGCAAGCCGCGCCGAGCCGCGCGGCGCAAGGGCAGCCCGGCAGCCGCGGATGAGGACGCGGCGACGCGGCTAGGCCCGCCGCAGATCCAGGAATGGCCGGACGGCGACTGGGTGATCAGGCAGGTACCCGGCGCCGCCGCCACCAAGCTCTATCGATGTCCCGGCTGCGACCAGGAACTGCTACCCGGCACCGCGCATGTGGTGGTGTGGCCGGCCCATACGCCCGGACCTTCCGAACGGCGGCACTGGCACAATGCCTGCTGGCAACGGCGGCCGCGACGGCTGGGACCGGGCCCGCAGACGCACCGGTGAGCCCGGAGGTATCAGTGAGGAAGCGATGACGGAAATCACTGCGAGCACAGTGCTGCCCGCCCGGCGCGAGCACGTCACGCTGCGTACCTCCGACGACCTGACCCTGGTCGGTGAGCTCGCGCTGCCGGAAACCCGGCCGCCGGTTGCCACGCTGATCTGCCTGCACCCGCTGCCGACGCACGGCGGCATGATGGACAGTCATCTCTTGCGCAAAGCCGCCTACCGCCTGCCGGCGCTCGCTGACCTCGCGGTTCTCCGCTTCAACACCCGCGGCACGACGTCGGAGCGTGGGACGAGCGAGGGCGAGTTCGGTGCGGCCGAAGCAGAGCGGCACGACGTGGCGGCGGCCATCGGTTACTGCGACGATCTTGGCCTGCCACGGTTGTGGCTGCTTGGCTGGTCGTTCGGCACTGAGCTCGCGCTCAAATGGGGTATCGATCCGGATGTCGAGGGCGCCATCCTGCTGTCGCCGCCGCTTCGCCGGGCCGGGGATGCCGAGCTTGACGCCTGGGCTCGCTCCGGCAAACCATTGCTCGCGCTGGTGCCGGAGCACGATGATTACCTTCAGCCCGCGGAGGCACGCGCCCGGTTCAGCCGGGTGCCGCAGGCTGAGGTGATCGGAGTCCCCGGTGCTAAGCACCTGTGGGTAGGCGAGCGCTACGTCCGGATCGTGCTGAACGAGATCGTGCGCAGGGTCAACCCGGCCGCCTGGCCGCTGCCGACTGAGTGGAAGGACTGACCGTGAGCTTGTTCGACCTGACTGGCAAGAACGCCTTCGTTACCGGCGCCTCCCGTGGCATCGGCAAGGTTATCGCCGTTGCGCTGGCCGACGCTGGCGCGGACGTGGCGCTCGTTGCGCGCAGCGCGGACGGCCTGGCCGAAACAGCCGAGGCGATCACCGCAGTCGGCCGGAAGGCGATCGTCATCCCGACCGACGTCACCGGCCAGGAGGCGGTCGCGGACGCGGCAGCGCGGGCCATCGACGAACTCGGGTACGTCGACATCGTCGTGAACAACGCCGGCGGGTCCAACTTCATGGTGCCCTTCCGGGACCTGCGGCTTGCCGGCTGGGACAAGCTGATCCAGCTCAACCTGAGCTCGGCAGTCTACGTCTGCCACGCCTTCGCCGGGCACATGCTCGACAGGGGCAAGGGCTCGATGATCAACGTGGCCTCGGTTGCAGGCGTCGCGTCCGCACCGCTCATGAGCCCGTACGGAGCGGCGAAAGCAGCGCTCATCTCGCTGACCAAGTCGCTAGCGGTGGAATGGGGCCCTAGCGGCGTTCGGGCTAACGCGCTGTGCCCCGGCTGGACCGCGACCGATCTGAACAGAACCCTCTGGGAAGACCCGGCAGCCGGGCCGGCCACCATCGCGAACGTGCCGATGGGGCGGTGGGGGAATCCGGAGGAGATGGCCGGCGCCGCTATCTTCCTGGCCAGCGATGCCTCGTCGTTCATGACCGGCCAGGTGGTTGTTGTGGATGGCGGTCAGACGGCGAGCGCTTAGCGGGCAGCGCCTAGCGGGGCAGCGCCTAGCTGGCAGCGCCTAGCGGGCAGCGCTGAGGGCCTGACCCGTTCGGCGGGTGCAGGCCCTCAGGGCTTTTACAGCAGGTGTCGAGTTACTCGGTCCACCACTCGTCTTCGCCCTCGGCCGGCTTGCCGTTGGGCGAGGCCTTCGGAGTGTCGGCGGCGGGGGCCGAGTGCCGCGCAGCGGCCGCGGCAGGCGCGCTGTGGCTGACGGTCGGCGCGGCGGCGACAGCCTTCGGCGCAGCCGGCGCGACCGCGGGCTGAGCCCCCTGGCTCGGCTGCAGCACGTCCGCCAGGCCCGGCATCTGGGCACCGAGCAGCTGGCTGATCTGGGCCAGGTGCGCGCCGACGCTTTCCTTCTGCTTGTTGAGTTCGTCGACCTGGCGCTGGGCCTGGCTGCGAACCCGGTCGGCCTCGGACTTGGTGTCGGACAACAGCTGCTCGGCCTGCGATTTGGCTTGGGCGAGGATGGCGTCCGCGTTCTTTTTGGCATTGCTGACCAGCTGCTGAGAGTGCTGATCGGCCTCGCGGCGGGTCTGCTCAGCCTGCATGCTGGCCTTGCTCGCCCTCTCCTCGGCAGTTGCCGCGCGCTGCTCGGCCTCGGAGACCATCTTCTGGGTGGCCTCTTGCGCCTTGGCGAGCCGCTCGGTCTCCTGCCGCTCCGCCTCTTCGCGACGAGCCGCGAGCTGGATCTCGAACTCGGCTTCCGCCTGCGCGCGCTGCGCCTCGCTGTCCTCGAACGCGCGCTGGGCCTGGCTGCGCATTTCGTCGGCTTGCCGCTTGGAGGTGGTGAGGATCTCGTCGCGGTCCCGCTTCGACGACGCGCGCATCTGCGCGACTTCGCGCTCCGCGGTCGTGCGCATCTTGGCGATCTCGCGCTCGTTGCCGGCCCGCTTCTCGGCCACCTCGTGGTCGGCCGTCGCGCGGAGCTTGGCTACCTCGCGCTCGGTGCTCGACTTGAGTTCGTCGGCCTCTCGGCCGGCCTTGGTCCGGATGGACTCGGCCTCGCGCTCGGCGGTCGAGCGCTGGTCGTCGGTCTCCCGCTTGGCGACCGCGCGAAGCTCGGCGGCCTCATTCTCGGCGGAGGCCCTGGCCTCGGCTGCCTCGACCTTGGCGCCCGCGGTGTGCTCGTGCGCCGCGGCCCTGGCCTCGGCAATGTGCTCGGCGGCCTGCTCTTCGGCCAGCCGGAACAGCTGCTCGATGCGCGAGCCGAGGCCGGACAACGTCGGCTGCTCGATCTCCTGCATCTGACGGTGAGCGTCGACGAGCTCCCGCTGGAGCGCCTGAGCGGTTTCCTGGTGCTTGCGCGTGTCCGACTTGAGCTTTTCCAGGTGATCATTGACCTGGTGCGGGTCGTAGCCGCGCATGACACGGGCAAAGTCGGGCGTGTCATCAAAGTAGTTGCTGAGCTGAGCATCGATGTCGGGCTGCATGTCGCCTAATCCTGTGTAGACGGGAGGGGACGTTTTAGCGGGAGTTACGCGCACCGAAAGATCGCTTCTTGAGTCCGATTGCCAGGGCCTGGCGGCTCTGCCGGTAGCTGCCGTCTGCCCGGCCGGCACGCAGTTGCGTTCGTCCGGTGCTGGCAGCGTACTCTCCTGCTCGACCGTTGGCGGCCCGTTCGCGGTCGCTAGTGTCGCAGATACCGTTTTTTATTACTATGTAACTTAGGTGCGACAAGTCACCTAGCTCGCGAGCCGCGCCATAGGCAGCGATATCGCCTGGTCAGAGGCATGCTAGGGGGTTGGAGTCACCCCGGGCCGGCCGTCGCCTGCACAAGCTCCGTGAGGACCCCGCCGATGTCGGACGGGTGCAGGAACGCAATGGCGGCGCCCATCGACCCGTGCCGCGGCCGTTCGTCAATGAGCCGGACGCTCGACGCTGCGAGACTGGCGAGCGCCGCTGTGATATTGGCCACGCCGTATCCCACGTGATGCACGCCCTCGCCGCGGCGCTCGAGGAACTTGCCGACCGGCGTATCGGGCCCGAGCGGCTCGAGCAGCTGAACATAGGAGGCTCCGGCCGGACCTGCGGCGACCTGCATCATCGCCTCGCGCACTCCCTGCGCCTCGTTGACCTCCAGGCTGGCGACGGTCAGGCCGAAAGTTGACTCATAGAAGGCGATCTTCGCGTCGAGATCGCGGCAGGCGATGCCCACATGATCAATTCTGGTCAGCACGGCTTTAGCTCCTCAGGGCGCCGGTTCACTGACAGGTATCGTTTCAGCTATGCGCGAGGCTGTGATCGTTGGCGGGGCCCGAACCCCCGTAGGCCGGCTGCTCGGTTCGCTGAGCGGCTTTACCGGTGCCCAGCTCGGCGGGCTTGCCATCAAGGCGGCGCTGGAGCGGGCAGGGCTGCCCGCCGATCGCGTCGAGTACGTGATCATGGGCCAGGTCCTGCAGGCGGGCGAGGGTCAGATCCCGGCCCGGCAGGCGGCGGTGGCCGCCGGGATCCCGATGACGGTGCCTGCCTTGTCGGTCAACAAGGTCTGCCTGTCCGGACTGGACGCCATAGCACTGGCCGCGCAGCTGATCAGGGCAGCCGAGTTCGATGTCGTGGTGGCCGGCGGGATGGAGTCGATGTCGCAGGCACCGCACCTGCTCGCCGGGTCGCGGCGCGGCTTCAAGTACGGCGCGACCGAGCTGATCGACTCGATGGCCCATGACGGGCTGACGGACGCGTTCGACCAGATCTCGATGGGGGAGTCCACCGAGCGGCATAACGCCAAGCTCGGCATCACGCGGCAGGAACAGGACGAGTTCGCCGCCCGCTCGCACCAGCTGGCTGCCGCCGCCATCAAGGACGGCGTGCTGGCCGAGGAGATCACGCCGGTCAGCATCCCGCAGCGGCGCGGCGAACCGCTGATCGTCGACACCGACGAGGGTGTGCGCGCGGACACGACCGCGGAATCGCTAGCCGCGCTGAAGCCCGCCTTCGCCAAGGACGGCACTATTACCGCCGGCTCGGCCTCGCAGATCAGCGACGGCGCGTGCGCAGTGGTGCTGATGTCGGCTGAGGCTGCTGCCGCGGCCGGTGCGACCGTTCTGGCCGAGGTAGGCGCCCACGGCGTGGTGGCCGGACCGGATAACTCGCTGCACTCGCAGCCTTCCAGGGCGATCCTGCGGGCGGTGGAGAAGGCGGGCGTGTCCGTGGCGGACCTGGACCTGATCGAGATCAACGAGGCATTCGCGGCCGTGGCCATCCAGTCGATGCGGGACTTGGGCGTCGACCAGGACAGGGTCAACGTGACTGGCGGTGCCATCGCCATCGGGCACCCACTCGGCGCCTCCGGCGCCCGGATCGCGCTGCACCTGATCTACGAGCTCCGCCGCCGGGGCGGTGGGCTAGGCGCGGCCGCGCTGTGCGGCGGCGGCGGTCAGGGTGACGCGCTGCTGTTCCGGGTCCCAGCCGCCGGCCAGAGCTGAGCTGGAGTGTCTGGCATCGCCGGGACCGAGGCGGCCGGACCCCGCGTCCCTGGCGGCGGATATTCCGGGATTGCTGGTACTGGGACCTCCGGTACCGGGATCTCGGGCACTAGGACTGCCGCGGCTGCTGGCGCCGGGAGTGCCCGGCGCGGCCCGGCCGATCCGGAGGCCCTTGTCGCCGCCGCACAGGCTGGCGACCCGCGGTCGCTGGCCCGGCTCGTATCGCTAGTCGAGGACTCCTCGCCTGATCTGCGCCGGGTAATGAAAGTGATCGCGCCGATGACCGGGCACGCGCGGGTCGTCGGCCTCACCGGCTCGCCCGGAGTGGGCAAGTCGACGGTGACCGGTGCCCTGATCCGCGGCTACCGTGAGCAGGGCCTGCGGGTCGGCGTGCTCGCGGTAGACCCGTCGTCTCCGTTCAGCGGCGGCGCGCTGCTCGGCGACCGGGTACGCATGCAAGAGCACGCGATTGACGAGCATGTCTTCATCCGCTCGATGGCAAGCCGCGGTCACCTGGGCGGATTGTCCTGGGCAACGCCGCAGGCTGTACGGGTCCTGGACGCGGCGGGACTGGACATCGTTTTGATCGAGACGGTGGGCGTTGGCCAGGCCGAGGTGGAGATCGCGTCGCTGGCCGATACCGCCCTGGTGGTGGTCGCGCCAGGACTAGGCGATTCCGTTCAGGCGGCCAAGGCCGGCATCCTGGAGATAGCCGACGTGTTCGCCGTGAACAAGAGCGACCGGCCGGGCGCCCAGGAAGTGATCAGGGACCTCCGGACCATGCTCGCCATGGCCAGTTACGACCCGGGCGCCTGGAAGCCGCCGATCGTCAGCACCACAGCAGCGACGGGCGAGGGAATCGGCGACCTGGCCGCCGCCATCGACAGGCACCAGCAGTGGCTCGCAGGATCCGGGCAGTTGGAAAAGCGCCGCCGCGCCAGGGCCAGCACTGAGATCTCTGCGCTCGCACTGGCCGGGCTCCGGCAGCGGACGGGCGGGCTGCCGGGTGAGTCCAGGCTGGCTGAGCTGGCCGGGCGGGTGGCCGCCGGGGAACTCGACCCGTACTCGGCCGCCGACGAGCTGATCTCCGGCTAGCCTCGCGGGCCAGTTGCTGAATCTCTGCGGAAGCTCAGACGCTGCGAGTGATATCTGCGAAGGCCGGGCGCTGCGAGTGATATCTGCGGAAGGCCGGACGCTGCGAGTGATCGCAAGCCCCACATAAATCGCACATAAGCCACATTCTTGAATGCTGGCTCGGATGCCTCCAGGACGTTATTGGATTAGGTGTTGATCCCGCAACACCGCAGCCACAAACGTTTGAAAGCGGATCTTGTGGGCGGGCTAATTGTCCGTAATGCGGGCAGGCACGGTCGGCGCTTTGTCCGTTGCAAGGCTCGCGCGAGCGGAAAGCGCGTCGGCGGCGACCTTCGGCCCGGTCTCCGGCCCAGTCCCTGGCGCGGTCTCCGGCCCGGTCTCCGGCCCAGTCCTTGGCGCAGTCTCCGGCGCGGTCTCCGGCGCGGGCTGGGCCGCCGCTGCCGCCTTGACGGCCGCCTCGAGCACGGACTCGCTCTTCAGCCGCGCGTCGTACGCCTGCTTGCCGCCGCGTGCCCCGAACAGGCGCTTGGTCAGCACCAAGTACAAGACCAGCACCAGGTTCAGGGCGAAAAGGACGGAAGCCGTTACCGTTATTTTCCGGGAAAGGTCATAAATCTCGACGGGCAAGCCCAGTGAGGTCGCGATGAGCGCGAAGTACTCGCCCCATCGCTTGGCCAGCCACAGCCCGACACCCTCCACTAGCTCGATGACCGCATAGAGGGCAAGCCCGGCAGCCACGAGGAGTAGCGTCCGGCTGCTCAAGGTCAGCGCGTGCTGTAGCAGGCCGATGAACTTGGAATGGTTGATGTTGAAGCCGAGCTGCCGGAAGAGGTCCCTGACCAGCGGCAGCTTGCGGTCGAACGTGCGCTCAATCGAGAATTGCGAGCTGCGGAAATGCCACAGTGCGTAGGCGACGGCCGCTGCCACGATGCCCCGGACGAATCGCTCGATCGCGAACAGCCGCAGGATGAGCTTGCTGCGGATCTCCTTGCCGCGAGGGACAACCGGAGCCTGCGCAGAAGGCCCGGACAGGCTGGGATCGCCGGTTACGAAGCTTCCGCACCGCAGGCACTGCCACGCCAGGCCTTGAAGCGTTGTCGCTGCAAACTGAGCCCTGAGCTCCGGCTCGTCGGGCGCGAACGTCAGATGCCCGTTCCGCCCGCAGCCGAAGGTGCTCCAGTCCACCATCGCAGCCTAAGGCAGCCAGCCCGGCTACGGTCAACGCCATCAGTCGGGCATGTCGAGCTCTGCCCAGCTCAGCGCTGGCGGGCCGGGCGGCACCGACAGCACGCCGTCGGTGAGGATCAGTATGTCGTCGCAGGTAACGGCCAGCCCGGCGCTGTCGCAGCCGACTACCAGCACGCCGCTGTCACGGCTCAGGTCGCGAATCGAGTCGGCTAACGCAGCGACGTCACGGGTCGGGAGCCAGTCCATGAGGCCGTCGACCAGCAGGAGTTCGGGCTGATGCACGGCGGCGGCAGCCAGCCTGGCCCGCCTGGCGATCGAGTCAGGGGCCGACCGCACTGGCACCTCGGCCCAGGGCAGCAGGCCAAGCCGGTCCAGGATCGCCGCGGCCAGGACCTGCCGGTCCCGCCGGTCGGGCCGTGCCAGCCTCGCCGCGTGCTCGACCAGCCCGCGGATCCGGGGCGCCGGCAAGGGAGGGCGCCGCGACGGGCCACGCCGACCCGGCGGCGGACCGACGAGCGGCCGCGAATGGTGGACATGTCATGCCCGAGTACTCGTAGTTCTCCGTAGGCGGGCCTGGCTACCCCGGCCAGCAGGTCGACGATTGCGGTGGCAGTTGCGGGGGTATCGACGAGCATGCCAAGCGGCGACTTGCCCGGCACGGGCGCGCTGACCCGGAAACTGGCCGACCGCACCGCCCAGCCGCGGCCACGTCGCAGGCCGATCCCGGCAGCGAGAACGGGATCCGCGGCCACGAATGCGTGGCTCGGCCGCGTGACGGTGGGGTTTCTTGGCGGCCCGTTGCCCCGGTCGCCGGCCGGCCCGTTGCTGCCGTGGCCGGGCGGCACGATGCCCGCGTGGCCGGGCCACACGTTGCCCGCGTCGCCGGACGGCAAAGTTTCCCCCGGAATTTGCTATCGGCTGATCCCCCGCAGGCAATGTAACTTTCTGTAATTCACCATGTCCACGTACGCGCCGGCTGACCAGATTGGTGTTCCACAGCCAGTGATGCAATGCCGGGCAAGCCGGGCCACGATACCTTTTGGATGTGCCCAAGCCACTGGAACTGCCGTTCGATCCGATCGCGCGCGCTGCGCAGACCTGGGAGAGCCGGTTCGGTGACGCCAAGGCGATGGCCGCGGTCACCACGATCATGCGGGTGCAGCAGATCCTGCTCGGGCAGCTCGATGCCCTGCTGCGCCCGCACGGCCTTACCTTCGCCCGGTACGAGGCGCTGGTGCTGCTCAGCTTCAGCCGGGACGGCGCCCTGCCGATGCGGTTGATCGGCGAGCGCCTGATGGTGCACCCGACGAGTGTGACCAACATCATCGACCGGCTGGAGCGCCAGCAGCTGGTGGTGCGCAAGCCGAATCCGCGCGACGGGCGGGGTACGCTCGCGGAGATCACCCAGGCGGGCCGCGAGGTCATGCGGCGTGCCACGGACGACCTGATGGCCGCCGAGTTCGGCATGGGCGGCTACGAACCAGACCAGCTTGAGGAAATGTTCGGGCTGCTACGCGGCCTGCGGGTGACGGCCGGCGACTTCAAGGACAGCTAGCGCCGGCCCCCTCTGGACTAGCTACCCAGTGATGCGCGACGGCGTCCAGACGCGCCCGCCGTCGCTGGTCACGAAGATCTCGCCGCGCGATGCGTCGGCGGGCACCGCGACACCCTGCGCCCCGTTCGTCATGCCCACGTAGCTGAAACCGCCAGGTGGCACTGACCCGGCGAAGGTGGCCGAGTGCCAGGTCTTGCCACTGTCGGCTGAGAAATAGATGCCGGTCGTGGTCGCGAGCACCATCGGACTGCCGGTCGCGGCAGCCAGCGACGTGGCGGTACCCGTGTGCGGCACCATCCCAACGCTGGTCCAGTGCGCGCCGTCCGCCGAGATATGGAGCGTCGTCTGCTCGCTGCCGCCAGCCGCTGAGTCGCAAGCGAGCAGCAGCTTGGGGCCGGCGGCGAGCTGCGCGCCGGCTGGCGAGCCGCTCAGCTGCGCCGCGCCGGGCTGGCACGGCGCATTGCCAATGTCGGTCCACATTCCGCCGGCTACCGGTCCGCTCAGCAACGCACCCGACGGCGTCAGCAGGTAACCCGTCGTGCCGCCGGAGATGACCAGGCTGGCCGAGGATGGCTGGCTTGTCGTCATGGGACGGAACGCGGCCGGGACTGCCACCGCGGTCCAGGTCTGGCTCCCCGCGACAGAGCGATACAACTGGAAGCCGGTGCAGTGACTTGCGTAGTCGGCACCGGTGCCGGTGCACCCGGCAAAGATCGCGAGCGCATTCTGGCCGGCCGCTTCCAGGTCGGTGACGCGCTGGCCGCCGGTGGATTCCGGGGTCCACGGCCAGCCGCCGCCGCTGGTCTCGTACAGAGCGGGGCCGAAGGCCCAGCCCTCGCGCAAGTTCAGGAACCGCAACTGGCTGACGCCGGTGTCGCCGCGCGGGCTCGTGGCCTCTGGCGCGCTGACGCCATACCAGTGCGACCCGTAACTGGAGGTGCCCGCCATGGAGGTGCAGAACCTCGGGTTGTAGCACGGTGGCCCGGCCTGGCCGAGCACCGCGCCGACGAGCTTCGGGTTCGCCGCGGTGCCAGCGCCGACCACGGTGACCGACGTCGGCCGGAATCTGGCAGGCGGGACTGTGCCGGAGCTGCCTGTTGTCAGGTAAGTGTGCTGACGCACCTGCGTGGCGTGACCGGTGACGGTGCGGTTGTTCGTGCGGTTACTCGGCCCGCTCGTCGGATGGATGGATGGGGTCGCGGGGTTGGCGGCTATCGACGGATGGCCGGTCCTGCCGGGCTGGCCGGCCGACAAAAATTGCGGCACGGTGACTGCGGCCGCGAGCACGACGGCGCAGCCAGTCGCCGTCATGAGCGCCTGGCGGCGCTTGCGCCTCCGGGCCTGGCCCCGGATCCGGTCTAGTGCGCCGGTTTTCGGGTAAAGGGGAGTCACCTCGTCGTCCAGCCACTTGTCAATGTCGTCGCGAGGGCTATTCACTTGCGTCTCCCAGCGCCAGCTTCAGGCGAGCCCTGGCATGGAACAGGTCAGCTTTGATGGTGCCCTCCGGGCGCCCCAGCATCGCCGCCACTTCCTTCAGGCCGAAGCCCGCGTAATAGTGCAGCAGGAACGGGCTGCGCAGACGCTCGGGCAGGGCCTGGATCAGCGCGCGGACATCGACGTCCTGGGCAGGGTGATAGCTCGGGTCGGCGGGCCCGGCGGCAGTCATGACCCTGATGGCGCTGCGTTCCCTGCCGGTCTTGCGCCAGTGATCCCGGACCAGGTTGGTAGCGATCATGTAGAGGTAGCTCTGCGGGTTGTCCAGAGTAGACCAGCGCGACAGCAGGCGGGTAAAGGCTTCGGAGGCGATCTCATGCGCGGTCTCGTCGTCGTCTACTAGCCGCCGGACCCAGCCCGCGAGGCGCGGATAGCAGGCGTTGAACAGCTCCTCTACTGCCTGCTGGTCCGAGGTGCGGAGCCTGGCCACTGAGCTCCCTCGCTTGGCTTCGCGCGCGGGCCGCACCGGCCAGGTTAGCTGCTGCGGTCCCGAGTCAGCTATAGACATTGGGCTCGTACGCAGCCCTAGGCCTGGACGGAGCACTGCGCAGCCTGTGCCAGTCACGCCACCGTCTTGCATCTTTTTACCATATTTCTACCGCTTCGGGAGCAGCATCGTTCCGAGTACGCAGTGCGCCGAGCCGGGCGCCGCCTAGGCTGCCCGAGCCGGGGCAGCCGAGCAGTGCGGCTGCCCGGGCACTAGCTAAGACGGCAGGAGGCGCGGACGGTTGCGTTGGATGCGGCTTTTCTGGCCGGTGCACTGCCCGGCAGGGCTCGACCCGGGCCGCCGCGCCGGCTGGCCGGGCTCGGCTCCGCCCGGCCGGCTGAGCCACGGGTAGCGTCCTGTAACACTTTCCGCGCCGCCAGGAGGGGGTATGCTGAAGCAGATAGTAGGACGTCCAACTAATTCTTGGACGCGGCGGCTCGCGCCCTGGCCGGGAGGTACCGATGGACGAACGCGAGGCGGGGGATTCCGGCCGGGAGGCACCGATGGACGAACGCGAGGCGGGGGATTACGGCCGGGAGCGATGGCAGCGCCGCTATGACGCATCCCGCAAGCGAGACGCCGATTTCAGCACGCTCTCCGGTGTTGACGTGAAGCCGGTGTACGGGCCGCCCGCAGGTGCTGTGGTGCCGGACTTCGAGCGGATCGGCTGGCCGGGGGAGTTCCCATTTACCCGCGGGCTGTACCCGACCGGGTACCGGGGCCGGACCTGGACGATCAGGCAGTTCTCCGGATTCGGCAACGCGGTGCAGACAAACGAGCGGTACAAGATGCTGCTGCAGGCCGGCGGCGGCGGGCTATCGGTGGCGTTCGACATGCCAACGCTGATGGGCCGGGACTCCGACGACCCGCGGTCGGCCGGCGAGGTCGGTCACTGTGGCGTGGCTATCGACTCGACCGCGGATATGGACACGCTGTTCGGCGGGATCCCGCTGGCTGATGTCACCACGTCGATGACGATCAGCGGTCCCGCTGTGCCGGTGTTCTGCATGTACCTGGCCGCCGCTGGGCGGCAAGGCGCCGACGTCGGAAAGCTCAACGGGACGTTGCAGACCGACATCTTCAAGGAGTACATCGCGCAAAAGGAGTGGCTGTTCCCGCCGCAGCCGCATCTGCGGCTCATCGGCGACCTGATGGAGTACTGCGCGGCAAACATCCCGGACTACAAGCCGCTATCGGTCTCGGGTTACCACATCCGCGAAGCAGGCTCGACCGCCGCGCAGGAGCTGGCATTCACGCTGGCCGACGGGTTCGGCTACATCGAGCTCGGCCTGTCCCGCGGGCTCGACATCGAGGTATTCGCACCGGGCTTGTCGTTCTTCTTCGACGCGCATATCGACTTCTTTGAGGAGATCGCCAAATTCCGCGCCGCCCGGCGGATCTGGGCCCGCTGGCTGCGCGACGTGTACGGCGCTAAGACCGAGCGCGCGCAGTGGCTGCGCTTCCACACCCAGACTGCCGGCGTGTCGCTGACCGCGCAGCAGCCGGACAACAACGTGGTCCGCACCGCGATCGAGGCGCTCGCCGCGGTGCTCGGCGGCACCAACTCGCTGCACACTAACGCGCTTGACGAGGTGCTCGCGTTGCCTAGCGCCAAGGCTGCTGAGATCGCACTGCGCACGCAGCAGGTGATCATGGAGGAAACGGGCGTCATCAACGTCGCCGACCCGCTCGGTGGCTCGTGGTACCTGGAGGCGCTGACTGACAAGCTGGAGGCTGAGGCGGAGGAAGTGTTCGCCCGGATCAAGGCGATGAGCCCGGACGGCTCGATGACTGGCGGCATCCTGCGCGGTATCGATGACGGCTGGTTCATGTCCGAGATCGCCGATGCCTCGTTCACCTACCAGCAGAAGCTGGAGAAGGGCGACAAGCGCGTCGTCGGGGTCAACTGCCACACGCAGACCGTGGAAAAGCCGATCGAGATCCTGCGTGTCAGCCATGAAGTGGAAGTCGAGCAGGTGCGCGACCTCGCCCGCAGGCGGGCGGGCCGGGACCAGGCCGCCGTCGACACGGCGCTGGCCGAGATGCTCGCGGCCGCGCAGTCCGGTGCGAACATGATCTCGCCGATGATCAAGGCAGCGAGCGCGGAGGCGACTCTCGGCGAGATTTGTGAGACGCTGCGCGCTGAGTGGGGCTCTTACTTCGAGGCGCCCGCGTTCTGACGAGGGCGGAGCCCCCGTACCAGGGGTTTTCGGAGAGTGCGCAGGTTTCGGGGGGTACACGGGGGACGGAGCCCCCTGCGGGTGCGGCAGGATGGAGTCATGAAGCAGCCGCGGGACTTCTCCCTCCATGGCGCCATCGACCTGGGCGCACGCCAGGCCGCAGCGCAGCGCCGGCAGCGCGTGGCTGAGCAGGGCTCGGCCCCCGACGGTCAGCCTCAGCCTGGCGCGCAGACCGGTTTCATCATCGACGTCACCGACGAGACATTCAACACCGATGTGGTCGCCCGGTCCCGCACGGTGCCGGTAATCCTGGACCTCTGGGCCGACTGGTGCGGACCGTGCAAGCAACTCAGCCCCATCCTGGAGAAGCTGACAACGGAGGCGAACGGCGCGTTCGTGCTCGCCAAGGTTGACGTGGACGCTAACCCGCAGCTGAGCGCCGCGCTCCAGGTACAGAGCATCCCGATGGTCGTCGCGGTCGTGGCCGGTCAAGTCGCTGACGGCTTCCTCGGCGCGATGCCGGAGGCGCAGGTCAAGGAGTGGCTCGGCCAGGTCATGCAGGTAGCTGAGCAGCTTGGCCTGCAGCCAGCCGGCGCCGGCCCGGCCGCCGACGGCGAAGGCCCGGCCGACGCTACCGCGGAACAGCCGTCGCAGCTGCCGCCGGGTTACCCGGGCGGTTACGGCGACGCCGGCGCTGATGCGATCTTCACCGAGGCGCAGGAAGCCATGGAACGCGGTGACATGGACTCCGCGGCTTCGGCCTTCGAGAAGGTGCTAGCCGCCAGCCCCGGCGATCCGGTCGCGACGATGGGCCTTGGGCAGGTCAGCCTGATCCGCCGGGTCGACGGCTACGACCAGGCCACCGCGCGGCGGGATGCAGATCAACATCCTGGCGACGCGCTCGCGCAGGCCAAGGTAGCCGATATCGACCTGGCCTTGGGGCAAATCGAGGCGAGCTTCGACCGGCTGCTCGACACCATCGGGCGCACTTCGGGAGAAGAGCGGGACAAGGCGCGCAAGCACCTAGTCGACCTGTTCGAGATCTTCCCGCCGAAGGACCCGAGGGTCGCCAAGGCCCGGGCGAAGCTGTCCAGCCTGCTGTTCTAGCGTCGTCAGTGCCGGGTTCGGCAACAGCTACTGTTCCGGGTCGCTGATTTCCGCTGCCGCTGATCCTGGTTTCCTGGCTGGTTTTGGCTGATCCGGGGCCAGCCCGGCCAGTTGCTCCAGGGCCGGCAGCGCTGCATCGAGCGCGGCCCGCTGCTCGGCGGGCAGCGTGAGCAGGATGTCGGTGAGCAGGCTGGTGGCCTCCGCGCGGATGCGCTCGAGCGCGTCGTGTCCCGCCGCGGTCACGGTGACCAGGAAGGCGCGGGCATCATCCGGGGCCGGCTCCCTGAGCAGGTAGCCTCGGTCTTCCAGCACGTTCACCAGCCGGGTGAGAGTCGACGGCGCGATTCGCTCGGCCGCGGCCAGGTCACCAAGGCGAACGGGCCCGCACTGGCCAACGCTCGACAGCGTGGACAGCTGGCTCGGCGTTAGCCCGGCCAGGTCGTGCTTGCGCAGCCGCCTGGACAGCCGCAGTACGGCCGCCCGCAGCCGCGCGGCATCGATCCCCAGCTCGCTGGCGGCAACGTCGTGGCGGGCTGCAGCAGTCGCGTCGGTGGCGGCAAGCCCGCTGGCGGCAACGGTGCGGTGCGGCGTTTCGCCCGCAGTCATCGTCGCGGCCGTGCCGCTCATTCCTGTGGACACACTTGCAGGGTACGTCCAGCGGCAGCGAACCGATGCCGCCACTCCTCCGATTCGGCCCGCCAATCAGGCGCCCCCGTGCTGGCGCTCAGGTTTTCTGGCGCATGATTGGTTCATGGAGGATTCCCTCAACGGTCGGCTGCTGGCGGCGACCCCGCAGCTCGGCGACCCGAATTTCCGGCGCACCGTCGTCCTGATCGTTGAAGACGACAAGGAGGAGGGCACGCTCGGAGTCGTGCTGAACCGACCGACAGAGGTGCCGCTTGACCAAGTACTCGAGCCGTGGACCGCGCTGGCCACCGGCCCGCCAGTAGTTTTCCGCGGCGGCCCCATCTCGCCGAACAGCGCGCTAGCGCTTGCCCTTGCCTACGGCAGCGCGGAGCCCGTCGGCTGGCGCTCGCTAGACGGCTCGCCGCTGATGTCCAGAATCGGGCTGGTTGACCTGGGCGCGCCCCCCGAGTTGCTGGCTGGCGGTATCAGCTCGATGCGGATATTTGCCGGATACGCGGGGTGGGGTGCGGGGCAGCTACAGGACGAGATTTCGGACGGCGCCTGGTTCGTGCTGCCCGGCGATCCGGCCGCAGCTTTCGCGGCCGAGCCAGAACGGCTCTGGCAGGAGGTCCTCCGCAATCAGGGCGGAGATCTGGCGCTTGTGGCCTCGTTCCCTGATGATCCGGTCTGGAACTGACCGCGTAGACTGCTTGACCGTGACCACTGAAGTCCTCCCTGGCACCGACGTTCGCCAGGACACCGATATACGGCCGGATCTCTCGCACGGCGACGGCGACCACGAGCGCTTCGCGCACTATGTCCAGAAGGACAAGATTGTCGACAGCGCGGTAACCGGGACACCGGTGATAGCGCTGTGCGGGAAGGTCTGGGTACCGAGCCGGGATCCGAAGAAGTTCCCGGTCTGCCCGGACTGCAAGCGGATCTATGAGTCGCTGCCCGAGGGCGGCGGGGACGACTAGCCGGGGGATCCCAGCGGCTCGCCGTTGACCACGATGCCTGCGGCCCGTAGCGACTCGATGGCCGCGGTTGTCGTCGGCTCCGTTACCCCCGCGGTAAGGCTGAGCAGGACGGTTGTGGTGAAGCCAGCCTTTGCCGCATCAGCAGCGGTGGCACGGACGCAGTAATCGGTGGCGAGGCCGGCCACGTCCACGTCGGTGACGTGGCGTTCGGCAAGCCAGCTGAGCAGGGTGTCGCCGGTCGCGCTGTTGCCCTCGAAGCCGCTGTAAGCGGCCGCGTACTCGCCCTTGCGGAAGATCTCCTCGACTCGGCCGGTGTCCAGTTCCGGGTGAAACTGCGCGCCTGCCGTCCCGGCCACGCAGTGCACCGGCCAGCTGTCAACGTAATCCGGCGTCGCGGAGAAGTGGCCATCCGGATCGACGTGAAAGTCCTGCGTGGCCGCGACGTGGTTATAGCGCTCTCCATCAGGCCCGGCCAGGTAGGCGCTGAGCGCCCGGGCGACCGCGGCACCGCCGGTCACGGGCAGCGAGCCGCCCTCGCAGAAGTCGTTCTGCACATCGATGATCAGCAGTGCGCGCACAAGGCCGAGCGTAGCGCTAGCTGACATCCAGCGGCGTAGCCGAGGTGATCTGGACGAGCTCGTCGAACGAGGTCGGGAACACGGTATGCGCGTGACCTGCCGCCGCCCACACCACGTCGTAGGGCTGCAGCGCGGTGTCGATCAGGGTGCGGATCGGCTGCGGGTGGCCGACCGGCGCCACTCCGCCGATGCGCTGCCCGGTGCTGGCATAGACGAACTCGGGATCGGCCCGGCGGATGTTCTCGACGCCGAGTTCCGCGGCGACCTTGGCGGTGTCAACCCGATGCGCACCACTTGTCAGGATTAGCAGCGGCTCGCCGCCGGAGTTGAAGACCAGGCTGTTCGCTATCGCGCCCACCTCGCAGCCGAGCTGAGCGGCGGCAGTTGCGGCTGTCGGCGCCGGCTCGGGCAGTTCTACCACCTGGCCGGCGACCCCGAGGGCGCGAAGCTCGCTGGCGACATGCTCGGCATTGCGGTGCACCGGCCCAGTCTGACATGAGCGCGCTGCCATCCGTGCGCGATAGGTGCGCCGCTGAGCACAGGCGGGTTACTGATGTCGGTCCCGCTTCTTGCTTTGCGTGGCTCGGCGACCCGGCATCGCCGAGGCGCCGATAGCCACGATCACATGGCCGCTTTTGAGGCAGGCCCAGACAGCGGTCCCATCCCGTGCCTCCGGCTCAAGCCGGCGAGGCGGCTGTGGTGCTCGGGGCAGCGCGGCCATTCCACCGGGCGCCGAACGCTCCCGCCGGCCGAAAGCCTCCGCACCCCTCTGCTCGCGCATAGCCGCGACAGCCCCGGGATCATCAAAGCGGAAGAAACCACCCCGTCATTGCCTCTCATCAGGCCGGGCTCGAAGAGAGTGGGGATCGCCGGGTAGCCGCGCGACAGCTGTCTGGCGTGAGCCGGGAGCTCAGCGACCGCAGCCGGGTGACGGGCCCGCGCAGCGGCCACGGGTTCGCGGCCTATGATCTCGCCACCGCGGACAAGCCGCTTGAGAATGGGCCGGCCGCCAGTCGTCCAGCCGGACGGGGCTGGGTCGCCGGGCTCGGCTGCCGTACCGGGATCGGTGTCAGTGACCAGTTCGGTGGTCGCATGGCCTGCCCCGTCGAGGATGCGCACCGCCCACTTCCGGCCGCCTCGTGATGGCTTGCCGACGGACCGCTTGGCGACCGGACGCAGTTCGCCCCCGCCGTCGGCGCGGGCCACAAGCTTGTAAACGAGCGCGGCGGTTGGCGCGCCGGAGCCGGTCACCAGCGATGTCCCGACACCGTATCCGTCGACTGGCTCAGCGGCCAGCGCCGCGATCGAGAATTCGTCTAGGTCCCCGGTCACAATGATGCGCGTCCTGGTCGCCTTGAGCGCGTCGAGCTGCGCTCTGGCTGCGCGGGCGGCCTGCGCCAGATCGCCGCTGTCGATCCGGATCGCGCCAAGCACCGGGCCCGCTTGCCGTACTGCGGCCTCAATCGCGGACGGGACGTCGTAGGTGTCAACGAGCAGCGTCGTGCCGCTGCCGAGAGCCGCGAGTTGTGCTTTGAAGGCGTGCGATTCGTCGTCGTGCACCAGGGTGAACGCGTGCGCACTGGTGCCGCTGGTCGGGATACCGAACTCGAAGCCGGCCTGCAGGTTAGACGTCGTGGTGAAGCCGGTGATGTAGGCAGCCCTGGCGCTGGCGACCGCTGACCGTTCATGCGCGCGCCGCGAGCCCATCTCAACAAGCGGCCTGCCGTTTGCAGCCGCTACCATCCTCGATGCGGCGGACGCAATCGCGCAGTCGTGGTTGAACACCGACAGTGCGACTGTCTCGAGGATCACCGCCTCGGCGAACGTGCTTTCTACCACCAGGATCGGGGAGCCGGGAAAGTAGCAGTCGCCTTCGGCGTAACCCCAGATGTCGCCGCTGAACTGGTAGGTCCGGAGGAACTCCAGCGTCGGCGCGTCGGCGATCTGGGCGCGTGCCAGGAATTCAAGCTCGGCGTCGCCGAACCGGAATTGCTCCAGGGCATCCAGGAACCTGCCGGTCCCGGCGACAACGCCGTAGCGGCGGCCGTTGGGCAGATGCCGGGCGAACATCTCGAACACGGCCCGCCGGTGCGCGGCACCGCTGCCCAGTGCCGCGCGCAGCATCGTCACTTCATAGTGGTCGGTCAGCAATCCGGTGTTCACCAGGGCAGCTTACGAAGCCGCGTCGCAGCAGCACCCGGCAGGACCGCACGTCGCCTCCGCGGAAGGTACGAAGCAGAACCACGGCGTGCCGACAGCCACCGTGCTTGTGCTGCACCTGAGCGGTGGCCCCGGCGACTGCCGGGTCACCCTGCCCCGGCGGCTGCCGGGTCACCCTGCCCCAGGCTGCCGACGAGTCCCGCTGTCGGACGCGGCACTGCGGCCCGCACGGGCGCGGCGAGAGGGCAATGCCACGGGCCTGCAGTAGCCCGGCGACTTGCGCCGCGACAAAACATGGCCGCTGGGTCACATCCGCCCAGTTGTATCGGACGGTCAGGATGCCCAGGCCGGCGTGCGCGTTGTCGCGGTGGCTGTCGGCCCAGCGCTGCTCAGGCGGATGCGAGGCATTGCCGTCGAGCTCGACCGCGAGACTCGCCTCCTCGTACAGGTTGTCCACGTACCGCGTCTGGCCGTTGATGACGGTCCTGGCCTGCCGGCGCGCGGCCGGCAAGCCGTGCGGCCGCTCCACGCCGGTGATGTAGCGGCGCTCCAGAACCGATCGCGCCCCGTCGGAAACATCGTCGAGTGCTGCTTCGAGTCCGGCGCGCCAGCGGACTCTCGTCCGGCGGGCAAGCGCCCTACGGACGAGCTCGGTGGTAGTGAGCTGTCGTCCGACCGCCCGGCAAAGCCAGTCGAAGGCCTCGTCGAGGTCGGCGGAGACCTGGGCCAGATCGAGCACCGTGTCCTCAACCCGCGTCCGCGGCGGGAAGTACGCGGGGTGCCTGCACTCCTCGATGTGCCGCGAGCGATGGACGACCGCGTCTCGGATTTGTCCGGTGCGCTGGCCGACCGGCACCATAACGTGCGCCAGGCGACCGGGCTTGGTCAGCCCATATAGTTCCGCCGCCGTGTGGTGGCTCAAGACCGCATCCGGGCCCGCCCTAAGCGCCACGGCCCACAGCTGGGCTTCCCGTGTCGGGGTCCCCGTGAACGTGGCGTAGACGCCGTACTGGAGTGCCTGCCAGCGGCCCGAACGCAGCTTGTTGTCGATTGTGGCCGCCAACATCCCGCCGCGGAGCGCCTGCCCGCGAGATATGACGCCGGACTGCACATCAACGAGCACGGGCAGCGGGGCTGTCGGGGCGAACGGCATGGCGTCACGCTTGCGCAACTAGTTCGGCGCGGGACAGCGCTCTTTCGTAGCTGTGGATAACGCGCCGCCGGGCCTTCGCTGCTGTGGACGACGGACGATCTCGGATTATCGAGTGCGTTCTTCAGCGATTATCGCGGACAAACGCACTCAATAATCCATCGTGCGCTGTGCCAGGCGGGCCACACCGTTGGGCCGCGAGCTGATGTCATGATATATCCGGGAAGATGACGAAGCGCGTTGGCGCGTGGATGGGACGGGAACGAGTCGGGCCGGCACGCGGCTCGCAGGTCGGCCGGCACGCGGCTGGCAGGTCGGCCGGCACGCGGCCGACGGTCGGGTGCTGGCGACGCCCGCGAGACTGATTTGCGATCCGATGGCCGCATTGTTGCGGGTTTATTGCCGCGTTTGTACCACCCGCTAAGCGCATTCGAGCCTCGCATGCGTGGAAGACTAGCTTCGGGGGAGTGGAAGACTGGGCTACTGGGGAGGTGACGGCAGGTGGGCGTCGCGCCAGTTGAGGTTGAGCAGCCGATGACAGGCCAGGATGCGGCTCTGGACGCACCGTGGGTGACTGTCGTCTGGAACGACCCGGTCAACCTCATGAACTACGTGACCTACGTGTTCCAGAAGGTCTTCGGCTATCCGAAGCCGAAGGCGGAGAAGCTGATGCTGGACGTCCATCACAAGGGCAAGGCGGTCGTGTCCTCGGGTACCAGGGAGGCCATGGAAAGCGATGCAGAAACGCTGCACGGCTACGGCCTGTGGGCAACGGTGAGCCACGACTCGTGAGCAGTTACGAGCCCAACGGCTACTCTCCTGACGACGATGCTGGTGACGACATCGCCGCCGCGTTCCGGGCTGTCCCGGGTGGCGCGGCCGCGTACTTCGAGCAAGCCCAGGCCGGCGTGATCCGCAGCCTGGTCAGCCAGATCGCAGAGCTGGTCAGCGCGGACAGCGACACTGACCTGGATCCGGATGATCCCGGCGCCGAGCTCGACCCAGAGCGGCCTAGTGGCGGCTTGGGCGACGATCTCGAAGCGCAGCTCGGCCTGAGCAGCCACGCCCTGCCGCCGGACGATCCGGTTCTGGCCAGGCTGCTGCCTGACGGGTACGCGGAGGATCCGGACGCGTCGGCCGAGTTCCGCCGGTACACCGAAGAGACCCTGCGGTCAGGGAAGGTCGCCTCTGCCCAGACCGTGCTTGCCTCGCTGCCACCCGGCGGCGGCGAGGTGCGGCTCAGCGAGCCCGAATGCCAGCAGTGGCTGCGCGCGCTCAACGACGTCCGGCTCGCTCTCAGCGTGCGCCTCGGGATCACCGATGAGAACGACGACCTGTCAGAGCACCTGGCCGCCGATGACCCTCGTTCCGCTTATATCTGGGTTTATCAGTGGCTGGCGTATTTGCAGGACAGCCTGCTCGAGGCGCTGACTCCGTAGGAGTGCCCGGCCGTTGGGCTAGTCTCCTGCCATGCTGACGATCTCCGCCGAGCTGCGCGCCAGGATCCTGGCCCACGCCAGCGCCGACCACCCGGACGAGGCGTGCGGGGTGATCGCCGGCCCCGCTGGCAGCGACCGGCCCGAGCGGTTCATCCCGATGCTCAATGCCGAGCGGTCGCCGACCTTCTACCGATTCGACTCGATGGAGCAGTTCAGGGTATGGCGCGACATGGACGAGCGGGACGAGGAGCCGGTGGTGATCTATCACTCGCACACTGCCACGGAGGCCTACCCGTCCCGGACCGACATCTCCTATGCCAGTGAGCCAGGCGCCCATTACGTCCTAGTATCGACCATGGATTCGGATCACGAGGAATTCCGGTCGTTCCGGATCGTGGACGGGGCGGTCACCGAGGAAGAGGTCACGGTCACGGCGGAATGATCGCAGCCGGCTGCCGGTTGCTTCAGCTGGGGCCGTCGCCGGCAGCCCGAGCCTGCACTCCCGCGCAGCCGGGCGGCGTCCGGACCCGGCTGCACCCGCACGCTAGCGCCCGACACACTGGAGCAGATAAACCATGGCTATCGAGGTCCGCGTTCCGACCATCTTGCGCAGCTATACCGGCGGCCAGAAGTCAATTGAGGGAACGGGCTCCACTTTGGAAGAGCTGTTCGCTGACCTGGACGGCCGTTACGGCGGACTGCGCGAGCGACTGGTCGACTCTGCTGGCCTGCGCCGCTTCGTCAACGTCTACCTCAATGACGAGGACGTGCGGTTCCTTGGCGGCCTGGCCGCGCCGGTTACTGACGGCGACACCGTGACCGTGCTCCCGGCCGTGGCTGGCGGATCGCGCTAGGCCAGGCAACCTTTCTAAGGCCGGGCTCATCATGCGTTACGACTCGCTGCTTGACTCCTTCGGCGGCACGCCCCTGGTGGGCCTGCCGCGGCTGTCGCCGTCCCCGGACGTGCGGTTGTGGGCCAAGCTTGAGGACCGGAACCCGACGGGTTCGGTGAAGGACAGGGCGGCCATTTATATGGTCGCGACCGCCGAGAAGGACGGCAGGCTCAGCCCCGGCGCCACAATCCTCGAGCCGACCTCGGGTAACACCGGCATCAGCCTGGCCATGGTGGCCACGCTCCGGGGGTACAAGCTGATCTGCGTCATGCCGGAGAACACCTCGGCCGAGCGCAAGCAGCTGCTGGAGGCCTACGGTGCGTCCATCGTGTTCTCGCCGGCCGCAGGCGGCTCCAACGAGGCCGTCCGGGTGGCCCAGGGCCTGGCCGCCGACCACCCCGACTGGGTCATGCTCTACCAGTACGGCAACGAGGCCAACGCGCGCGCACACTACGAGACGACCGGGCCGGAGTTGCTCGCCGACCTGCCAGAGATCACGCATTTCGTGGCTGGGCTCGGCACGACCGGGACGCTGATGGGAACCGGCCGGTTCCTGCGCGAGCGCGTGCCGGGAGTGAAGATCGTCGCGGCCGAGCCCCGCTACGGCGAGCTGGTCTACGGGCTGCGCAACCTGTCGGAGGGCTTCGTCCCCGAGCTCTACGACGAGTCGGTGCTCACCTCGCGGTACTCGGTCTCGTCAGCTGACGCGCTCCGCCGGACCAGGGAGCTGCTGCAGGTGGAGGGCCTGTTCGCCGGAATCTCGGCCGGCTGCGTGCTGCACGCCGGCCTCGGCGTCGCGGCGAAGGCGCAGAAGGCCGGCGAGCGGGCCGACATCGCGCTGCTGATTGCCGATGCTGGCTGGAAGTACTTGTCGACCGGCGCCTACGGCGGGACGCTGGCCGAGGCCGAGGCCAGGCTGGAAGGCCAACTCTGGGCGTGACCGGGGCTGTGACACGTGCGCTGGCGGCGCGACGGAAGGATGAAGCGGGCGGATGACGATTTTCGACGAGGCCACGGCGGTCAGACGGCGCGCCGAGGGGCATTATGACGCCGAGCCTGACGCTAGGTTCGCCATCGTGGCACCGGCCGTTGCGGGCCAGCCGGCTAGCACGGCCCCGCCGGCCATCAACGGCGGCGCGCTGCTGGCCACCGTGCTGCGGGCGGTCCTGGACTGCTCCGCCCACCCGCATCCGGTCGCGACCAGCGCCCATTTCCTGCGGGTGGCGCGGCTAGCCCCGGCTCAGGTCGAGGTGGACTGGCTCAAGCATGGCAGGACTGCCTCGACGGCGCGGGCCACCCTCGTGCAAGACGGCAAGCCCATCCTGGAAACGACAGTGACGACCGGGACAGTACCGAGTGGCCCCGCAGACGGCCCCGGCGCCCCGGCCAACGGCGACGGTGCCGCCCTGGCGAAAGGCGACGGTGGCGCCCTGGCGAATAGCGACGGTGGCGCCCTGGCCAACGGTGCCGGGGCGGTGAGAGACGGATCAGCCGCCGCGGATTCGGCGGCTTTGAACTGGACTGGGCCGCCGCCCGACTTCCCGGCCATCGAGGACTGCGTCGACCTGGGCAAGTGGCCCGGCACGGTGGCCGCGGACGGCACGGCGGGGTTCGCCGCGCATGTCGAGGTGCTGCTCGACCCGGCCAGTACTGGATGGCGGAGCAACGAGCCGTCGGGGCTGCCCGAGATGCGCGGTTACTTCCGGCTGCGCGAGGACCGTGCCCCGGATGCGTTGCTGCTCGCGCTTGCCGTGGACGCCCTGCCGCCGGTGGTGTTCGGCCTTGGCGCGACCGGCTGGGCCCCGACGGTGGAGCTGACCTGGCATATGCGGGCCGTGCCGGCACCGGGACCGCTCCAGGTGGCGGCCCGTTGCCGTCACGTTAGCGGCGGCTGGTTCGACGAGGAGGCCGAGGTATGGGATGCCTCTGGCCGCCTGGTCGCGCAGAGCAGGCAGATCGCCAGGGTCGGCCGCGGCCGGCTGCGAACCGTGGCGAGCGCGCAGCCGGGCTGACGCCAGATTGCCGGCCTACGGCACGCTCTTGATCTTCCAGACGAAGATCGAGCCGAGCGCGGCGACAATCGCTGTCCCGGCGAACAGCGTCGGATAGCCGCCCAGCGTAACGAGCGGGCCGGCTATCGCGGCGCCGATGGCAGCGGGCCCGACGATTGCGATGTTGATAATGCCCAGATCCTTCGCCCGGTCCGCGGCGGCTGGCAGCACCTGGGTAATCAGTGCCTGGTCGACTGCGAGGTAGGCGCCGAAGCCCACGCCGAACAGCACCGCCGCCACCAGCGCGGCGTCCCAGGTCTCGATGAAGGTGAGCAGCACAGCCGCCACGCCCATCAGTGCGCCGGACACGGTGACGATCATCTTCCGCTTGCCGATCCGGTCGGAAATGACTCCGCCGATGATCGCCGTCAAGACCACGCAGACCGTATAGATGACGATCAAGATCAGCAGGCCTGTCGCCGCCGGGATGTGAGCGGCGTGGTACAGCTTCACCTTGTCGCGCAGGAAATACAGCAGGTAGAGGGTGCCCATCGCGATGGCAAGCGAGGCCAGGAACCGGGTGATCCAGGCCCAGGCGAAGTCCGGGTATTCCTTCGGGCTGATCCAGTACGCCCGGGCCAGCCGCCGCCAGGAGAACGGCTCGCGATGCTCGGCGGCCAGCGGGTAATCCTTGGTGAGGAACACGAACGGGATCACCAGGAGGAAGAACAGCGCGCCCATGATGTAGTAGCCGCTGATGACGTTGCTTGCGAGCACTAGCACCACCAGGACTGTGCCTACGACGAGGCCTAGGGCCTGCGGCATGCCCACCCAGCCGGCCACGGTGGCTCGCTGGCGAACCGGCACGTGATCGGGGATCGCGGCACTGAGGCTCGCATACTCGCCGTTCTGGAACGCGCTGAACAGGACCCACAACAAAGCCACGCCCGCCACCGTCCGCTGATGGGCGAGGACCAGCATGCAGATGGCGCCGAGGAAGGCCATAGCAAGCGTCCAGCGGTGCCGCCGGCCGCGCAGCGGGCCGAAACCGTAGGCATGTGTGGTGCGGTCGGACAGCGCGCCCGCCAGCGGGGTGGCCACCACTGAGGCCAGGGCGCCGAGGCCGGAGACAATTGCGAGCGCCTGGATCTTGTGAGCCCTGTCGATGTCCTGGAGCTGGATGGGCAGCAAGACCTGGATGGGGGTCAGCGCGGCCATCCACATACCCAGGTTCGCCAGGCCCAGCCAGGAGATCCAGGCCTTGCGGACGTGTACCGACGGCTCGGCCAGCGCCAGCGGAACTTCAGCGTTCCTCGTCTGTCGACTGGTTGGTCATGACACCTCCGCGGGCCCGGGCTCGCTGTTGTGATCGGTCAGGAGTCCTGACTCGGGATCATGCCGTTTTGGGGATGATAGTGGTACTCCCGCATTTGTCGACACGTTTCGGTTGCCCAGTGGTTCTGCCTGCCAGGCTATCCCGGGCCGCTGTGATCATCGTGAACCGCTGCGGCTACCCTCAACAGCCGTGCAGATAACGATTGTGGGCTGGGCAGGCAGTTTTCCCGGCCCCGCCAGTCCGGCCTCCTGTTACTTGATTGATACGGGCGATTTCCGCCTCGTTCTTGATCTTGGAAACGGGGCCCTCGGTGCGCTGCAGCTCTACAGTCAGCTCACCGAGATCGACGCGATCTGCCTGAGCCACCTGCACGCCGACCATTGCCTGGACATGTGCGGCTACTCGGTAGCGCAGAACTACCATCCGGACGGGCGGCGGAGTCCGATTCCGGTGTACGGCCCGGTCGGGACAGCCAGCCGGCTGCAGCGGGCGCTGGGCAGCGATCACCTGGGGATGGCCGACGCCTTCGAGTTCGCCACGCTGGCTCCCGGCACGATCGAGATAGGGCCGCTGCGGATCACTGCCGCGCACATGAACCACCCGGTGGAGACCTTCGGGTTCCGGATCGAGCATGGCGGCAAGGCGCTGGCGTACTCGGCTGACACCGGACCATGTGACGACTTGGTCGCGCTCGCCGACGGCGCCGACGTGCTGCTGTCCGAGGCATCGTTCACTGACGGGCCGGACTTGCCACCCGACCTGCACCTCACCGCGCGGCAGGCGGCCGGGCACGCGGCCAGGGCCGGGGTGGGGGAGCTGATTCTGACCCACCTGGTGGCCTGGAATGATCCCGCGGTGTCGCTGGCGCAGGCGTCGGAGGCCTTCGGCGGCCCCCTTCGGCTGGCCAGTTCCGGCCTGCGCCTGCTGGGCTAACGGTGGCCGGCGGAGGTCGGCTGCAATTTCAGGCGGTCCGGCGGCAGCCGCTGGCCGCGCATAGACTGCTCTCCCATGCGCCTACTCGTTACCGGGGGGGCCGGATTCATCGGGTCGCACCTCGCCGATGCCCTGATCAGCAGAGGTGATCAAGTCGCGGTCGTCGATGACCTCTCCGCAGGCAGGCCCGGCCGGGTGCACGAGTTGGCGGCATTCCACAAGCTCAGCGTCACTGACGCCGGGCAGCTGAGCGCGCTGGTCGCGGACTTCGCCCCGGACCTGATCTGGCATCTCGCCGCCAAGATTGACGTCAGGGCCTCCGTTACCTTCCCGGCAACCGATGCCGACGTGAACGTCATCGGCACGGTCAACGTGCTGGAGGCCGCCCGGGCGGTGGGCGCGCGGGTCCTTTTCTGCTCGACCGGCGGCGTGCTGTACGGGCGCGACGCGCCCATCCCGTCGCTCGAGGACGTGCTCCCGTTGCCGGAGTCGCCGTACGGGGTCGCCAAGCACTGCGCCGAGCAGTACGTGGGCCTGTACAACCGGCTGCACGGCACCGGCCACGCCGTGCTGCGGCTGGCGAACGTGTACGGCCCGCGTCAGGATCCCGATGGTGAGGCCGGCGTGGTGGCGATTTTCTGCGCGCTGGCGCTGGCGGGGGAGCGGCCGGTTATTTACGGCGACGGCCGCCAGACGCGCGATTACGTGTATGTCGGCGACGCTGTCGGGGCGTTCCTGGCGGCCGCCGATTGCGGGCGGCCGGGCACCTGGAACATCGGCACCGGTACCGAGGTCAGCGTGCTGGACCTGGCCAGGATCATCGGCGAGGTTGCCGGGCATCCGGTCAACCCGGGTTTCGCGCCGGCGCGGCCCGGCGAGCTACTGCGCAGTGCGCTCGCGTCGGACCGGGCCAGGATCGACCTGGGCTGGACCGCGAGCATGCCGCTGGCCGACGGCATTGCCCGCGCTTACCGCTGGATAGCTGCGGGAACGCCCGAGCGGGCCGGGTGGTAGGCGGTACCGGCTCGCCGCCTGGGGAGCACCACTAGGCTGGCGTGCATGGTGCGACCCGACGGCCGACGGCCGGATCAGCTGCGTGAAGTCAAGATAACCAGGGGCTGGCTGGACCACGCCGAGGGCTCGGTACTCATCGAGTTCGGCGCGACCCGGGTCCTGTGCGCGGCCAGTGTGCAGGAGGAGTTGCCGCGCTGGCGGCGCGGCAGCGGCCAGGGCTGGGTGACTGCCGAGTATGCGATGCTGCCGCGGTCTACCAATACCCGCAGCGATCGGGAGTCGGTCAAGGGCAAGCTGGGCGGCCGCACGCAGGAGATCTCCAGGCTGATCGGCAGATCACTGCGCGCGTGCATCGATCCCAAGGCGCTCGGCGAGAACACGATCATCATCGACTGTGACGTCCTGCAGGCAGATGGCGGCACCAGGACGGCCGCCATCACCGGCGGCTACATCGCCCTGGCCGACGCGATCGGCTGGCTTCAGGGCCGCAAGCGTTGCAAGGGCGACCCGCTGGTGGCTTCGGTAGCCGCGATCAGCGTTGGCATCATCGGCGGGCAGTCTCAGCTCGATCTTTGCTACGAAGAGGACGTCGCGGCCGAGACCGACATGAACGTGGTATGCACCGGAGACGGCCGCTTCGTCGAGATCCAGGGCACGGCTGAGCGAGAGCCGTTTGGCCGCCCGCTACTGGACGAGCTGCTCGGCCTGGCGGTCGACGGCTGTGCGGAGCTGACCAAGCTCCAGCAGGCCGCGCTCGGCGCCTGATGCAGGCGGAGCCGCGCGGAGAAGGGCAGGCTGACGCCCGCCCTCGGCTGGTGCTGGCGACTATGAACCGGCACAAGGTGATCGAGCTGACAAGGATCCTCGAGGGCGGCCGGGTCGAGGTCGAGCTTGTCAGCCTGGCGGAGTTCCCCGGTGCACCGGACGTGGCGGAGACAGGCGCGACTTTTGCCGAGAATGCGCTGCTCAAGGCGCATGCCGTCGCCGAGTTCACCGGGTTGCCGGCGGTCGCCGACGACTCGGGCCTGTGCGTCGACGCTCTCAACGGGATGCCGGGCGTGCTCTCTGCCCGCTGGTCGGGGAAGCACGGTGACGACGAGGCCAACCTGTGGCTTGTCCTCGGGCAGCTTGCCGACGTGCCGGACGAGCGGCGGGGCGCGCAGTTCGCCTGCGTTGCGGCGCTGGCGCTGCCAACTGGCCGGGAGCACGTCGCCGAGGGCATCGTGGCGGGCAAGCTGATCCGGTCTCCGCGCGGCGAGAACGGCTTCGGCTACGACCCGATCTTCGTGCCTGCGCCCGCGACGCTTGCCGCGTTCGGACTGCCGGCGACCGGTCAGACAACCGCGGAGATGGAGCCTGCCGACAAGGACAAGATCAGCCACCGTGGCAAGGCGCTTCGCGGCCTTGCCCCGGTGATCGCCGCACTCTTGGGCTGACGCGGGGGAAAGGCGTTTCGCGGCCGTGCCCCGGTGATCGCGACCCCATTCCCAGCCAGATGAGGCGCTAGATGTCAGAATCCTACGACGACGGCCTGAAACGGATAGAAGCCCCGCAAGACGATACTGTCGGCAGGGACCGGGCGGCTTGGTCGGCCCGGGCTGCCTGCTGCCTTGTACGGTAGGGGCGATCATCGCACTGCGGAAGGGAGCCATGGTGGCCGGTCAGCGACTGACGCCAGGTGACGAGGCGCCAGATTTCACCCTGCCGGACGCCGACGGCAAGGATGTGAGCTTGTCATCCTCGCGCGGCCGGCGGGTGATCATTTATTTCTACCCGGCAGCCATGACGCCAGGCTGCACGAAGCAGGCATGCGACTTCCGCGACAGCCTGGCGAGCCTCGCCGGCGCCGGTCTGGCCGTGCTCGGGATCTCCCCGGACAGCCCGGCCAAGTTGGCGAAGTTCCGTGACCGTGATGGCCTGAACTTCCCGCTGCTCAGTGACCAGAGCAAGTCCGTGCTCGAGGCGTACGGAGCGTACGGGGAGAAGATGATGTACGGCAAGAAGTCAGTCGGCGTCATCAGGTCCACATTCGTGGTCGACGCGGACGGGAAGATCGAGCAGGCGCAGTACGCGGTGAAGGCCACCGGGCATGTCGCTAGGCTGCGCAAGGATCTCGGCGTCTGACTGCCTGTGGGGTACCGCTAGCAGCCAGGACGTGATCGGGGCCGTAGCCCAACGGCAGAGGCACAGGACTTAGGATCCTGCCAGTGTGGGTTCGAATCCCACCGGCCCCACGATCTCGTATTGCTAATCGTATATCCTGGCTATACGGTTATACATATGAAGACGATGATCGACTTGGACGACGAGGCGCTCGGTCTCGCCGCAAAAGAGCTGGGTACCACCACAAAAAAGGACACTGTTAATGCCGCGCTGGAATTTGTGGCCAGTCGTCGGCGCCGCATCGAGCAGTTGCTCGATGACCCGTACGCCCTGGGCGTCGGCCCGGACATCACAGACCCGGAAATTATGCGCGCGGCCCGCCGGTGACCGTCCCGGTCGGCCCCGGGCAGCTCTACCTAATCGACACCTCGGCGCAGGCCCGAAGCCAGCATGCCGTTGTCCGCACTATCATTGCCGGGCTTATCGCCGACCGCGCCGCAGCAACTTGCGTTACCGTCGACCTGGAAGCGGGCTATTCTGGCCGGGATCTAGATGATGTGCGCACGATCGCGGGGCGCCGCAAGGAACTCTATGTCGCTCTGCCGATCAGCGAGGTAATCGCCGCCCGAGCCCGCGACGTCCAGGTCCGGATGGCCGCTCGCGGTCATCATCGGGCCGCCGGCGTCATTGACTTGCTGACCGCCGCGGTCGCAGAACATCACGGCGCGGTGATCTTGCATTACGACGCCGACTTCGAGCATATCGCAACAACGACAGGCCAGCCTCACAAGTGGATCGTGCCCAGGGGCACGCTCGCCTGACGATCATCACCAGGGTCTGGCACGGCGGGTGGCGCTTCGCTACAGAGGCTCGCCAGCGGCACCGCCGGTTGCGGGGCGACATACTGGCATTGAATTAGCCGCTGACTGATTCGCAGTCAATAAGCCCGGACCCCAGTTGCACCGGCGCTCTGGCCGCAATGCTCGGTGCAAGGCTCTTCAGCGCCGTCACCCTCCATGATGCGGATTGACGAGGTCGGGCCGGTGGAGGCACCTCGCGGCGGCCGCCACCTCTGAGGTGCTAACGCCGGGCTTACGGGCTCCTAACGTCACCCATCTTATTTTCTCCACATGGCCGACGACATCGCGCACGTTGAGCTGGCAGACGCGCCACCAGCGCGGCAATTAGATCAGCTCCCGGCTGGGCGTGGAGAGCTGCAAGGACGGCTCGAACGGCTGGATGGCAAGCATCCATCCTCGCTCCGGTACCCGGCCGCGGACATCGGACCGCCCAATGGCTACGACGTCCTGAGCGAAGGCGCGGCCAGACCGGAAAACGACGGAGAGCATGCTGACCGAGCGGAAGCTGACCGAGCGGATGCCGGTGGCGCGGATGGCGTGGGCGCGGATGTCGGTGGCGCGGACGTCGGTGGCGCGGATGGCGGCGGTGCGGAAACCGGCCGGGCCGCGTCGGACGCGAGTCGGGAGTCCGGATGGCAAGCTCCGGGCGTCCGTGATCATCCGGACCGGCCTGACCCGGACGAACTGCACCTGCCGGGTGACCGTGCTGAGCACGTTCTGGCTGGCGACGGACCGGACAGCCTCAGCGGCGGTCACCGGCACGGAACCGGGATTCCAGGGAAGACAGAGTTCCCCGAGAGGTGGTCTGACGACATGATCGTATCCACGGTGCAGGATGTCGCGCGCAATCCTGACGGGGTGGACTGGCAGGTCAACAAACTGTGGAACGTTCGCGGCGAGCGCGACGGCGTGGAAGTAAGGGCAATAGTCCGGCCGGACAACAGGATCTGGACGGCGTGGCCGCAGCCTGGCGGTGCCGGCGTGATAAAGAATCCGGAGGTGTGAGGTGACCGAGTCCGAGCTACTGACGCTGACCGGCCGACTGCCGGAGGTGTTCGCTGGACGCATTTCAGAATCCGAGCTTGCTGGCTTGAGATCCATGTCGGGAGGCGGCGAATGGGGCGAGCTACTCGACCTCCTCTTGGCCATCCTCCTGCAGACTAGGGCTCCAGTTACAGTCGACGAGCGGAATCAGCTACGGGCCGTTCTGGAGGGCTGGGGTCTACCGACGAGCCAGCTAGACGACCTGGTCATACAGCCGTAGCGTCGGCACCGGCACGTCGCAGCGCCACTAGAAGACGTGCCTCGTGTGGCTGAAGTCGCCTTTCGCGAAGGCAAGCACCTTCGCGGGCCGCACCGAGAAGACAAGGATCGGCTCGTCGCTGCCGGCATTGCGGAAGCCGCTGTCCCCCACCTCGTAGTGCCAACGCCCGTCCCATTTGCGAGTCCAGGCCGCGGCCAGCCGCCGCAATTCGTCCTGGCCGGTGACCCGGACGGCCTGGCCTTCGACCACGACATCCAGCCCGTCGTCCCACTGGTTGCATCCTGTCATGAGGATCACGTTCTGGTTGCTGCTCAGGTTGACCGCCTTCTGCTCAGCGGCGCCCGTGCAGAAGTGCAGCGCGTCATCGAGCCAGACCGCGACGAGCGGCGTTACGTGGGGTCGGCCGTCGGATCGTACGGTCGTGATCCAGAACAGTTCCGCCATCTCGAGGACCTGGCTGGTCACATCCCAGCTGCTCGCCACCGCCTTCGGGTCGCTGAAGCGCGCGTCCAGTTCGGTCTTGGGCATGGCCATGCTCCGCTCTCGTTGTCTTCGCCAGTTAGTTAAGTGTTCACTTTAGTATGTAGCAAGCCTGCCTGGGATGGCAATCTGATCGCCCGATTGCACGCTGGCGCGGCTGCGTATCGTGTGAGCGGGGAACGGGGACCAGCACGAATCGCGGTGAGGAGTCAGCTTGCGGACGTCCGGGCCAGTTGGCTTCGACCTTGACCTCACCCTGATCAACTCCAGGCCCGCGATCATGGCTGCCTGGTCGGCGGTGGCGGCGGAGCTCGGTGTCCGGATCGACCTGGACGAGGTCGACCAGCGGATGGGCATCAAGCTCGAGGACGAGGTCGCCTACTGGTTCCCTGCCGACGGGCAGCAGGAGGCGGCCGACAGCTACCGGCGCCACTACGTCCGGCTCGCGCCGGCGCTCACGACCCTGCTGCCTGGAGCGGAGCGCAGGCGCTTGCCGCGGTACAGGCGGCGGGCGAACGGGCCGTCATCATCACCGCCAAGCACCCGGTCTCGGTGCAGCCGAGCCTTGCGGCCGTCGGGCTCGAGCCGGATGAAGTCTTCACTCATGTGCACGGCCGGAGAAGGCCGCGGTCCTGGTCAGGACCGGCGCCGCCGCCTACGTCGGTGACACCCCGCGCCGACATGGCAGCCGCGCAGACGGCGGGTGTGGTCGGCGTCGGCGTTCCTACCGGCTCGTTCAGCCGCCGGAGCTCGGCGACTCCGGGCGCCGGGTCATGCTCGGCTCGCTTGCGCGACTTTCCGTCATGGTATGCAGGCTTTCACGGCGACATCATGACGAGAGAGCGAGCCCGATGACGACTGACGTCCTGGCCCTGGCCGACCGGCTCTGGCGCGGCGACTGCGCATGACCAGCGAGTTCCACCCCGTCGGCCATCTCGGCGGCCTGGCCGAGATCTGCGAAGACGTCGCCTTCCTGCCCGCTTTCGCCAACGTGACGGCCACCCGCACGGCGACGGCCTGGTGCTGGTCGATACCGGCAGCGTCGTTCGCGGCTCAGGCAATCCATGACGAGCTGCGGCGCTGGACCGACCAGCGGCTGAATACCGCGATCTACTCGCACGGCCACATCGACCATGTCTTCGGCGTCGGTGCGTGGGAGGCCGAGTCGCCGAGCACGGCTGGCCCGCCCCGCTCGTCGTCGCGCACGAGGCGCTGCCGCGGCGATTTGACCGGTACGGATGACGCA
Source organism: uncultured Actinomycetota bacterium (assembly GCA_963834665.1). Lineage (GTDB taxonomy): Bacteria > Actinomycetota > Actinomycetes > Streptosporangiales > Streptosporangiaceae > JAJYUU01. Next base: position 401,423 of record CAWICK010000010.1, on the reverse strand, counting down.
ACGGCTACAACGCGATCATTAACCAGCGCCAGTTCGGCCTGCCGCGGACTGCGCTGGCCGACCGAGTACCGCTACCCGGACCGGACCTACCGAGACGAGCTGACCGTGACAGCTGGCGGCACGACGTTCGCGCTGCGGCATGAGAAGGGCGAGACCGACGACCACACCGTGACCTGGCTGGCCGACCGCCGGGTGCTGTGCTGCGGTGACCTGTTCATCTGGGCGTCGCCTAACGCCGGCAACCCGCAGAAGGTACAGCGCTACCCGCTGGAATGGGCGCAGGCGCTGCGCCGGATGCTCGCGCTGCAGCCGGAGTACCTGCTGCCCGGTCACGGCCTGCCGGTCGTCGGGCGCCGACCGGGTGGCGCGTGCCCTGACCGACACTGCCGAGCTGCTGGAGTCACTGGTCAGCCAGACGCTTGACGGTCATGAACAGCGGCGGCCGGCTGGATGAGGCGATCCACACCGTGGCGGTCCCGCGGCGGCTGGCGGACCGGCCGTACCTGCAGCCGGTCTACGACGAGCCGGAGTTCATCGTCCGGACCGTCTGGCGGCAGTACGGCGGCTGGTGGGACGGCAACCCGGCGACGCTGAAGCCGGCTTCGGAGCGGGCACTCGCGGCCGAACTCGCGGCCCTCGCGGGCGGCCTCGGCTCGTGCCGGCCGCACGCAGGCGGTACGAGCTGGCGGCGAGCGGCGCGCTGGCAGAAGCCGGACTGGCCGATGCTGCGCGTGCCGAGGAGCCGGCAGCGGCCGGACTACGGGTAGCAGCCTCCGCGGCGGCGAGGACGGCCTCCGGCTGGCCGGGCACCTGGCCGAGCTGGCCTGGCTGGCGGCGCCGGACGACCAGGAGATCAGCGCAGGCCAGGCATCGTGTATTCAGCCATCCGGGCCGACCGGGCGACATCGACGATGGCGACCGGCGTGTACCGGTGGGCGGCGAACGAGTCGCTCGGCGACCGAGTCGCTCGCGGGCGGCTAGCCGCCCCCGGCTACGGTGGATGACTAGCATGAACCCGTCGAGTTCAGCGGACAGGTAGATCTGGAGAGATCAATGACTGATATTCCGGGCATTGACCCGTCGGTCCCGCCCAGCGGTACCGGCTGCGTGGAGTGCGAGGCAGCCAGCGGCTGGTGGCTCCACCTGCGCCGGTGCGCGCAGTGCGGGCATATCGGCTGCTGCGACACGTCGCCGTCCCAGCACGCGACCGCCCACGCTACCGCCACGGGCACCGGTGATCCGGAGCTTCGAGCCCGGCGAGGAGTGGTTCTGGGACTACCAGGCAGAGGAGATGTACCAGCGCGGGCCCGCCCTGGCCCCGCCGGAGCACCATCCGGTGGATCAGCCCGTGCCCGGCCCGGCTGGCCGGGTTCCGGCCGGACTGGCAGATGCACCTGCACTAGGTCAACTAGAACATTTCACGGCTCCGGCGGCCAAGAAAACGGCAAAACGGGCAGTGACAGTCGCCGGAGCCGTGAAATGTCGCCGTCGGCTTCCGCCGGGCGGCCGTCGGCCTGCGCCGGGCGGCCGTCGGCCTGCCACTGCGGCAACTCCCAGAGTGCGTGCGCCGCTGGACCAGGGACGCGGGTGTCACTCCCGTGTCGACGGTTTCACCACGTCTCGATCAGCAGGCGCAGGTCGGCAAGGCGGTCGATGACCGCGTCGGGCACGGCGGACTCGAACGGCGGGACATCGCTGTTGGGGACTAGCACCGCCCGCATGCCCGCGCGCTGCGCGCCGTGCACGTCGTCATACGGCCGGTCGCCGACGAACACGCAGCCTGCCGGGTCGGCCACCCCGATCGCGGCCATCGCGGCCAGAACGCCTCCGGATGCGGCTTGATCCAGTCGATCTCGCTCGTGTACACGGCGCCGTCGATCAGGTCTAGCACCCCGTCGCGGCGGAACACGTCCTCGTGCCAGCTGCGCGGCCACATGGTGTTGGACAGCACGCCGACCTTGATGCCGCGCCCGCGCAGGTAGCTGAGCAGATCAGGCACGTCCGGATCAGTGAACGTGTGCGGCTCCCAGAGCTGCAGGTAGCTCGCCAGGAGATCGTCGGAAACGGTAACGCCCGCCAGCTCGAACAGCTGGCTCATGGTGGCGCTGCGGTGCTCGGCCGCAGAGAACCGCCAGAGCTCCATCTCGGCCGCGTGCAGGGCCGCAGCACACGCCTCTGCCTCAGCTTCCGGGAAGTGCGGAGCGCAGATCCAGCCCCATAGCTCCGCCGGGTCGATGGTGTGCCACGGAGTGAGCGTGCCGCCCCAGTCGAAGATCACCGCAGTCACCGCCACGGCCCCGATCCTAGCCCTGTAGACGCACCGGGCCGCGGGTCCCGACCGGGCCGGCACCTACCCGCTCTGGCACGCGACGGCCGCAGTAAGCGCCTACCCCGTTCCCTTCCCTGGGCGGAGGTCGCACTACGCCCGCAGGCGCAGGCGCCAGCGAATGGACCTGAGGATTGGCCGACTGGTCGGCGAATTGTCGCTCAGAGTTTGATCGCGCTGCTTAGCGTTCGGGTCGGCATTGTCCATTTTCCGCCGCCGATGCGCGGAGGACCAGGAGGAACAGATGCGACCTCAGCAGCGAGGCGGAGGAAGACGCAGGATGCGGCTGGCCGCAGCGGGCGCCAGCGTGGCGCTTGTCGGCGGCGGCATTGGCATCATTGCCTCGGCGGCGCCGGGCCAGGCCGCGGTCACCGCGGCCGCGCACGATCACCATGAGCACAACGGCTGCCACCTCGGCAATGGCGTCAAGCACGTGGTGCAGATCAGTTTCGATAATGTACATTTCTTCCGGGACAACCCCAATGTCCCGTCGGATCTGCAGCTCATGCCGAACCTGCTCAACTTCATCCAGAACAACGGCACCTTGCTATCCAACAACCACACGCCGTTGATCGCGCACACCGCCGATGACCTGCTGACCACCGCAACCGGCCTGTATGGCGACCGGCAGGGCCAGCCGGTCAGCAACAGCTACCAGGCCTATAACGCCGACGGCACAACCGACTCGGCGGGGTCGTTCACCTACTGGACTGACCCGATCTACGACACGGCCAGCACGCCCAACGCCGGGCATGACACGAACCCGAACATGGTTTACTCGCCGGTCCCGCCATCTACGGCGTCGTCGCCTGTGTCGCCAACCGACTGTCACCCCGGCGCCCTGGGTTCCCTATACCAGGGCTGGCTGCAACGTCGGCGAGGTCGCGACCGCGAACCAGGAACTGGAGAACGCGAACTTCGACATTCCCGAAGGTGTTCGGTACGAACTCGCCCGAGGCACAGCAACTGGCCGCCGATGCCGGTTCTGCCCCGTATTACGACAACGAGGTGGCTGACTACGTCGGCCTAGCGGTGCACTGCGCGAAGGGCAACGCGATCTGCGCCAACGCCACGGGCATCAAGTACGGGCAGACCACGCCGACGCACACGGCGGCGCCCGACCTGCTGCCGAACGAGCCGGGCGGTTACAACGGATACCAGGCGCTGTTCGGGAGTCAGTTACCTCGCGCCTCAGCTCGGGGCTGGCACGCCGAACCTCAGCCACGACGGCGTTCCGGTGACCGACTCGGCCGGGAACCTGACCGACCTGTTCGGCAATGAGATCGCTGACCCGTACGCCACGCCTGGCGCCGGATTCCCCGGCTACGGAGATATCAACGCCGCGCAGTCCCTGGCCTACACCGCCGACATGCTGGAGCACGGCGTTCCCGTCGTCAACATCTACATTTCTGACCTGCACGGCAACCACTTCATCCCCGGCCTCAGCTCATGCGACACCGCGCCAGACGCGCTCGGCAGCGGCAGCCAGTGCTACCTCGACCAGGCCGCGTACTTCAACAAGGCGTTCGGCGTGTTCTTCCAGCGGCTGGCGCAGGACGGCATCACTGCCAAGAACACGCTCTTCGTGTTCAGCTCCGACGAGGGTGACCACATGGCCGGCGCGAACGTCGGCCGGGCGATCCAGCCGACTCCGGCTAACTGCAACGGCACCACCATCGTCTGCACCTACCCGGCGGGGTCCTTCGGTGAGCTCGACGGGAACATCCAGGGCATGCTCGCCACCCAGAAGAGCGACACCACCTCGTACGGCCTGGAAGCCGACACCGCACCGGAGTTCTACGTGAAGGGCAACCCTGGGCCGACCGCACCGGTGGTCCGCACGCTCGAGCATGACGTGGCCGGGCTGACGGCGTTCAACCCGTATACGAACTCGACCCAGCCGATCACTAACTACCTGGCGAATCCAGTGGAGGAATCGATACTGCACATGGTGAACGCGGACCCGGCGCGAACACCGACGCTGGCGCTATTCGCCAAGCCTGACTATTACCTCTACAACGGCGGGACTAGTTGCAAGGGCTCGTGCGTGACGCAGGTAACGGGTTACGCGTGGGATCACGGTGACTACGCGGCCGAGATCAACACCAACTTCCTCGGCATTGTCGGGCCGGGGGTGAAGAACCTCGGACTGGACGGTCCGGCGGCGGACGCGGGTACCGACATCGTCAGGAGCCAACAGCGGCCAGATCGTGGTTGCCGACAACCACTTCCACGGTCCGTGGGTCGACGAGACCGACATCAGGCCGACAATCATGTATCCTGACCGGCCTGCGGGACGACTATGAGCACGACGGGCGCGTCATCACCCAGATACTCAGCGACCCCAACCACGCGCTCGACCAGCCTGGCGTGTGACAAGCGCTCGGCGAGTGCTACAAGCAGCTCAACTCCAGCGTCGGCGAGTTCGGGGCGGCAACGCTCGCCGCCTCCACGAACGCTATCGAGAGCACGAGCTCTGGAGATAGCACATTCACCACCATCGACGCGCAGCTGCGGGCGCTTGATGTTGCCAGGGACCAGCTGGCCGGCACGATCAAGGGCGAACTGGAGGCGGCGGCGTTCCAGGACGAGCCGATCCACGGTGCCGGCGCCCAGATCGTCGCCTGCCAGGCGCTGATCCACGCCGCGCAGCGAGCTGGCGCCAGTCCAGCTAGCTGGCGCAGCTGAACGCAGCCAGCGGCCCCGGGCAATCGCCCGGGGCCGCTGTGGTAACGCCATGGACCGGGCCGCGTAGCTGGCGAGTCCGGCGTGCTGCGAGCACCGATCTAGCGGAGCTGCGCGTGCGACGTCTGCCTGGGACACTAGGGCTAGGCCATGCGGCGTCAGCGGAAGCCGCGGCGCAGAAGGGACTTGGTGCAATGGCGGAGCCAGGCGGGGCGGTCGAGGTTCACGGCGCGGTGGCCGTGAAGCAAGGCGCCGTCGCCAACGCAGACCCGGACATCCTCGTCGCGCAGATCGAGCGGACGCGCGAGGACCTTGCCCGGACCATCGACAGCCTGGCCGAGCGAGTCAGCCCCGCGAACAACGTCCGCATGCTCAAGGACAAGGTCGCTGCCCAGGTGGCCACGGCCGGAAGTGCAGCTGGGCGCCGCCGCCGTCGGCGTGGCCGTTGTCGGCCTGGCGATCCTGCGCGTATGGGCCGGCGCCGCGCACCGCTAGCCCGCAACCGCTAGCCGAAGGTCTTGCCCTCGCCGCGGTAGGTTGGCACGGTGGCCACCATGGAATCGCCGTCGACCAGGTGAAGCTCGCTGAACCGCTCGCATAGCTCGCCGGCCTTAGCGTGCCGGAGCCAGACCTTGTCGCCAATCCTCAGGCTGTCGGCCGCCGGGCCAGCAGCGGCGTCTGCACCTCGCCAGCCCCTTCGTCCCGGTCCAGCCGCAGCCCGGCGGGCAGGTACGGCGACGGAACCCGGCTCGGCGCACCAGGACCCGAGGCCGGATAACCGCCGCCGAGCGCGGTCACGACGCCGGGGCCGGGACGGCGGACGACAGGCAGCGCGAACATCGCGGCCGGCTGACCGGTGAAACCGCGGTAGGCATCGAACAACGTCGGATGGTACAAGCCCGAGCCCGCGCCGATCTCCGTCACGGCCGGCTCAGCCGACGTGCCCTCGAGCGATCCGGTGCCGCCGCCATTGACGAACTCCAGCGGCGTGAGCTTGCGGATCGCGGCCACAATCGCGGCACGCCGGTCCGCCAACTCGGCGGCCGACTTGCGCTGCATGACTCTGATGGCGCGGGCGTACAGCGGGCGCCCGGGCGGGTTGTCGCCGACCCCGGCTATCTGTGATTCGTACGCCATCAACCCAACCAGGCGCAGGCCGGGCCTGGACATGACGGATCTGGCCAGCTCAACAGCGGCGGCGGGGGTGCGGACCGGGGACCGGCGGGCACCGGCACGGAACCTGCCGCCGAGCGCTTCGTAGCCAGCATCGAGATCGATGGCGACCCGGACCGGATGCGGGTCAGCCAGCCGGCCGCCGACCTTCTCGATCAGGTCAAGGTGGTCGGCACTATCCACCATGACGGCCACCGACGCTGCTGCCACCGCATCTGCGGCGAGCATGGCGAGGGCGGACCTGTTTGCCGTCGGATAGGCAACGACGATGTCATCGCTGGTGCCGAGGCTGGCCAGCCACAGTGCCTCGGGCAAGGTATAAGCCAGGATGCCGCGGAAGCCGTCAAGCTGAAGCACTTGCTCGATGAGGTGGCGGCAGCGCACCGACTTGCTGGCCAGCCGGATCGGCTTGCCGGCCGCCCGGCTAGTCATGGCCGCCGCATTAGAGCGGAACGCGGCCATGTCGACAATCGCGAACGGAGCCTCCAGGTGCGCCGTGGCCGAGTCCAGCCGGTTCAGGTCAGCGGCCCGGTTCAGGTCAGCGGCCTGGCCTGGTTCTGCCCGTTCTTGGTCAGCGCGGTCGCTAGGGCTCACTCGTCTTCCTGGGTCAGGGCCATGTACTCGGCCGGCGTCAGCAGGCCCGGCGGGATGTCGTTGTCGGTCTCGTCGATCTGGACCTTGAAAAGCCAGCCCGCCCCGTAGGGGTCCGAGTTCACCAGGCCGGGGTCGTCGTCGATTTCGGCGTTGACCTCGGTGACTTCGCCGTCGACGGGGGAGTACAGGTCGCTAACCGATTTGGTCGACTCGACTTCGCCGCACGGTTCGCCTGCCGTGACGCGGCCGCCAGCGGCTGGCAGCGAGACGAACACGACATCCCCGAGAGCGCGCTGCGCATGATCGGTAATGCCCACCGAGGCCATGGACCCGCTAATGGCGATCCACTCGTGCTCGGGCGTGTAGTAGAGCTCGGCGGGAACGGTCATTTTCGCCTCTCTTGCGGCTAGTTTGCGATTTAGAGGGCACCCGGCTGACGCTCACGCCGGGCGGCGGTAGAACGGCAACTCCACCAGTGTGGCCGGCTCGTCGCGGCCCCTGATATCGACCGCGAGTCGGCCGTGCTTCGGCCACGCCCCGCGCTTCGCTTGCGACGTCCGGCTGCACGTACGCCATGGCGATCGGTACGCCCAGAGTCGGGGACGGCGCTCCGCTCGTCACGAAGCCGCAGGGCTTGCCGTCCCAGAGCACCTCATACCCGTGCCGCGGCACCCGGCGGGACTGGCAGGTCAGGCCGACGAGCTGGCGCACCGGGGTGCCCTCGGCTCGTGCCGCCAGTGACTCGCGACCGACAAAGTACCCCGGTTTATCGAGCTTCACGACCCGGCCGAGTCCGGCATCGAAAGGCGTCAGCTCGAGCCCGAGCTCATTGCCGTATAGCGGCATGCCAGCCTCGAGCCGGAGCGTGTCCCGCGCCGCGAGCCCGGCCGGAATCAGTCCCTCGCCTGACCCGGCGACGCTGAGCTGCGCCCAGAGGAACTCAGCGTCCTGTGGTCTGGCGAAGATCTCGAAGCCGTCCTCGCCGGTATACCCGGTCCTGGCCAGCAGGACGTCCCGGCCGGTCACCTGCGCTGGGTAGCCCGCGTAGTACTTGACCGCGCGAGGTCCGCGGTCGTCAGCGGCGCGAGGATCCCGGCTGCCCGCGGGCCCTGGAGGGCCAGCAGCGCGTAGTCGTCGGTGCGATCGGTCACGACCGCGTGGTGGCCGACCGTGCGGTCGGCGAGCGCGCTGCCGACGATCGCGGTGTTCGCCGCGTTGGCCACGATGAGGAACTCGTCGTCGGCAAGCCGGTACACGATGAGGTCATCGATTATGCCGCCGTCTTCGGCGCAGATCATGGTGTAACGCGCACGACCGGGCTGCAAGCCCGACGGCTGGCCAGTCAGTGCGTAGTCGAGCATGTCCGCCGCGCCGGGCCCGGTAACTGCGAATTCGCCCATATGAGACAGATCGAACAGGCCGGCTGCGGTCCGAACGGCGATGTGCTCCGCTGTCTCGCTTCCGTAGCGAAGCGGCATCAGCCATCCGGCGAAGTCGGTCATCATAGCCCCGAGTCGCTCGTGAATGCTGGTCAGCGGCGTGCGGCGAGGCGCGGCCACCGAGGAGTCTGTCACGATCACGGAGCCTACCGGCAGCTATCGTCGCGCGCCGCCCTGACCCTTGCCGCGCAGGCGCGGCCGGACTGTAGTGCCAACACCATGCAAGTTTCGTTGTCACAAAACACATAAAATCCACCGCGTGCATGACTGAAACCCTCATGATGTGGGAATTGGCGAGATCCTAGGTACAGCAATGGCGCGAGAGTCTGCGAGAAGTCCATGAACGTGCTTTCCGAAGTTGAGATCAGCGATGCACTGGCCGCGGCGCCGGCCTGGACTCGAGATGGCGACAGCATCGTGCACGTCGAGACGCTGGCCGGATTCAGCGCGGCGATGCTCTACGTCGGCGCTGTTGCCTACCTTGCCGAGGCGGCTAACCATCATCCGGATATCACCGTCCAGTGGAACAAGGTGACGCTGACGCTTTCGACCCATTCGGCTGGCGGGCTGACAGAGAAGGACTTCGCGCTCGCCGGCCAGATCAGCGGCCTGGCGTAGCAAGACGCGACAGGTTGCCACGGGTCGGATGAGCGGGCTGGGGCAGCTGGCTCGGACGTGGGGCCCGGCGTCGGCGGATGAGCCAGCTTGGGTGATCTGAAGGGACTGACGGCCTTCGCCTGTGGGCGGCGCCACGCTCCAGGCGGGTGCGCCCGCCGGGACCGTCTACCGCCTTTGGACTGGGCATGGAGTTGATGGCGTGGCGGCCGCTCGGGGAGCTGGCGTCGACGCCTGAAACTACCTGCCCATCCTGCGAGTGAAGTCGGCCTGGGTGCGCGCCTGGTCTACATTCCGGTGCAGGTCCTCGGAGGCCGGGCCGCTGGACTGCCCGGTCCATGGCTTGCTCTGAAACAGGCCGCCGAGCCAGCGGCGAAGGCGTTTCCATGTCATCTGTCAGCCCTACTAGCGTCTCCGGTAGTACTCGATGCCATCAGCTTCGCAGGCATTGCGGCCCACAACAACGGCAGGCATGAGCAGCGGCGCTCCTGGCCCGTCTCCGGCCCCGCGATTCCGGCGCAGCTAGGGAACTTATCCACGAGCCACGGCCGCGCGCGGGCCAGACTGCACGCTTGCATCGCGGGCCGTCAGCGTCCGGCAGATCGGGCTGTCGAAGCGATATGGGACGTCATCAACAAGGCTGTAGCTGAGGGCCAGCTCCTGGCTGACCGCAACAGAGAGCGGGCGGAGCGCACGGCCCCCGTCGCGCGCTCCGCCTGCACCCGATCCTTCGCCCTGCGGGCAGCGACCCCTCCGAGTTATTTACAGCACCTTTTACCCGTGTCGCGCCGCCCACAGGACGAAGATTCCTCCGCCCGTCGCGACCTTCGTTTGCCGCGCGCCACCTACTACATGAGGACGGCACGCAGCCGGGCGATCCCGCCGGGGATCGAACGGCCCCCAGACGAAGGTCCCCCTCCGCGACGAACGGTTCCCTATCCCTTCGCAGCACCCTCCCCGTCCCGGCAATGGCCGGGCCCAAGTGCCGCGTGGGTTTCTAGTTATACACGGCGTTCAATTGCGATCACAGCTAGTTACGAGATTGTGGTCGACGGCCAGTGTCTTAGTGTCGGCAGGAGGCCGGAATGTGCCCCTTACGCTGCGCAGACGCGTGTGCTCGCGGATGCTGAGGCAAGTTGCCGTCCGCGCCCGGACGGCTGCGTCCGGCCGACGTGCCGCAGTCGAAGGACGACCCCGTTCCCTAATCGAATTCACATGGCAGGTGCTTGATGCCGTTGATGAAGCTCGACAGCAGCCGGTCCGGCTCGGCGGTCGCCCGGACGGTGGGGACGCGAGTCAGCAGCTCGCGCAGCATCGCCGTAATCTCGCGGCGGGCCAGGTGGGCGCCGAGGCAGAAGTGCGGGCCGGCCGCGCCGAACCCGACGTGCGGGTTGGGAGAACGGGTGATGTCGAACCGGCTGGGGTCGGCGAACACCGACTCATCGCGGTTGGCTGCCCAGTAGAACAGGACGGCCTTGTCGCCCTCACGGTAATCGTGGCCATTCAGCGTGCAGTCCCGGGTGACCGAGCGGCGCATCCAGATGACCGGCGAGACGTACCTGACGATCTCCTCGACCGCACCGGGCAGCCGGCCCTCCAGGTCGGCTAGCAGGAGGTCGCGCTGGTCCTCATGCTCGGTCAGCAGGTTCAGCGCGTGCGAGATGGCCGTCCGCGTGGTCTCGTTGCCGGCCACGACGAGCAGGATAAAGAACGAGCCAAGCTCTGCTGGCGTGAGCTGTTCGCCGTCGATGTTCGCGCTGGCCAGCGCCGAGATGAGGTCGTCCGCCGGGTACTCGGCGCGTTCCGCGGCCTTCGCGGTCACCAGGTCGGCCAGGTCCTTGCCAGCGGTCAGCAGTTGCGTGATCGCCTCATCCATATTCTCGCTGATGAACTCAGGATCTGCGCCGGACAGGATGATGTTGGTGTTGTGCAGCACCATGTCGTAGTGCTCTTCGCCGATGCCCATCATGTTGCAGATGATTTTCATGGGCAGCCGGGCGGAGACATGCTGCACGAAGTCGCACGGCCCGGTCGCAAGGAGGTCGTCGACGATGACGGCCGCGGTCCGCTGTACGTCTTCCTCGAACTTCTTGATCATTTTGGGGGTAAAGGCTCGGGACACGATCCGGCGCAGCCGGGCATGCCTCGGGTCGTCCATGCTGATCATGGAGCCGAAGTACTCGTTGAACTCGGCAGGCAAGTCCTCGATGCTCGTTGCGCCGCGGGCCGAGGAGAACAAATCAGGCTGACGGCTCGCGGCTGAAACATCGGCATGCGAGACGAAGGCGTAGTAGCCGTCGCCCGGCACCGTCAATGGCCCCTCCGGCGTGATGAAGTAGGGCGGTTTAGGCATGGCCCGCAGCTTGGCAAAATCAGCATGACGCCGGTCGAGCGGCTGCTCCCAGAACTCCAGCAGCGACAGGTCGATGCCCTCGGCTGAGTTGGCAGTGGGTGTGGTCATTGGCGGCCGCCTTCGACTAGAACCACGTTCTAGCTTTAGTGTGACAGACCGGTGCAAGCCTCGTCATCAGTCTCAGGTTCGACATGCTGCTCCGCGGTCACGGCGGCGTGACCCGTGGCGGCAGGATTTATTGACTGCAGATGTCCGCGATAATCGCGGACATCTGCAGTCAATAACAAGATCGCTGTCTCCGGCCGCCGCGGGCCGGAGGCTTCAGCGAGGCGGAGGCCTCAGCGAGGTGTGGCCACGGATCCAGCAGGGGCGCGGGCCTCGCTTCCTATCCTCCCGTCGCCGTTCGTGAGCTCGGCTTCGCTCAGCGCAACGCCGCCCGTCAGGATTGCCACAGCCACCGGCGCGGAGACCCCGCTCAGCTCAAATACCGCGCACGCGAGGCGGGCGTCATCCAGCTCGATAAGCGCCCAGCCATCGGTGGTTGTCCGGCGGACTGCGGCGTGGTTACCGGCGGCCCCGGCTGCGCCCAGGCAGGCACCGATTGCGTCTAGCCTGGCCGCGAGGGTGGCGGGTGACTCGCTCAGTTCGGCGCGCAACTGCGCGTAGATGGCCGCGTAACTTGCCCCTGGATGATGCCGGTGTCCGCCATCCACGACCGTCCAGCCGCAGGCGACCGGTTCGGCCGCGCGCACGATCAGCCCGAAGCCGGCCAGCGGCCCGACCCCGGGCAAGTTGGCCACGTACGGCGCCGCGGCTTGCTGACCGACGCCGCCCTCGATTGCGTCCGGCTGGTCGGCGTCCGACGGCGGCGACTGCAGCGGGATCGCCGCGGCCAGCTTGGCCGGAAGCAGCATGGCATCGCTGCCAGGCTGCGTGCAGCTGACCGAGACCTGCAGCGTGTTGTGCAAGCCGAGCTCTACAGCACTCCGTTCGAGGAAGACCGACAGCAGCGTGGGCGGCCAGGCCGCTTTGCGGGGCAGTGGCCCGCAGTCACGCAGCCGAACGCCGTGCCATGCCACGAGCACCCGTCCGCTCGCGTCGACTGCCTCGACGTCCCATAGCTGCGGCTGGTCGCGATCTATATCCGTAACGGGGACCGGTTCACACTCGGCCGTCGCGCTGTGCGCGAAACCAGCAGCCTGCGTGGCGGACCCGGCCTGCGCGGCGGACCCGGCCTGCGCGGCGGCCCGAGGCTGCACCCCGTCCCCAGCCGGCCGTACGTGTCCGGCTGGCGCGGGCGGCTGGGCCGGCTCGAGAACGACCTCCCAGGTGTGAAATGCCGAATACGCCGGGCCAGCCTGTTCGCGCTGGCGATTCCGTCCGCCATGCTGAGGTTTCCCGTGCTGTCCATGCCGTCCTTTGCGGGACTTCCTGGACACCGGCCGCCCCTCGGATATCTCCATGTCGGCCAGCTCTTCACGAGTCATGTCCGCGTCCCGCCTGATGCCGGCCACCCGGTAGGCGGACGTGTAGGACGTGGCAGGCGCTGCGGCAGCCGTCGGCATCTCGGCATCGGGCGCGGGCCCTTGTCCGGGCACGTTTGCCCTGATAGGCCGCGAGACGCGAGCCGAGAGCGTGGCGGCAGCAAGTCTCGCCGGCCCAGTCGCGATGGCCCTGATTTCTACCGCTCCGTCGGCGTTCCGGCCGGAGAATTGGACTGATTGGCACCCCGTAGGCCGCACCCGCCGGTGCGGAACACACGCCTGAAGCACCTGGAGCACGGCGTCATTCAGGCCCGGATTGCCGAGCAGGAAACCGGTCCCGGCCAGCTCGCTGTCCGCCGCGAACCACGGCTGCTCGTCCGCGCCGCGAGCGAGCGCCCGGGCCGACCGCGCCGTCACCTCCGGCAGAAACGCGATCCGGCGGAACCGGCCCGACTGGAACAAGATCGGGCCGTACAGCTCGGCGCCGTCTACCAGCCCCGCCGCGCTGCCGGCGAGCTTATGTCCGGTGGACGCGGCGCCGATGACGGCAGCTTCGGCCGTCGAGTCAGGGATTGCTGCCAGGCGGAACTCGGCTCTCGCGTGATCGACGCTGTAGGAGCTGTCCGCGCATCGCATCGTCGCGGTGATCACGGCGCCCTCGCGCAGCGCGGACAGCCTGATGACGGCCTCGCCGCTCGACGGAATGACGACGGGCGACTCCATGGTCACGTGACGAGCCAGCCGCACCGGTCGGCCAGCCAGCACAGACGCCGCCTGGGCTAGCGCCTCAACAGCGAGCGCGGGCGGCAGTACCGGCATCCCGTCGATCCGGTAATCGGCCAGGTAAGGATCGCTGGCCAGGGAAAGCCGGGCCGCGCAGACGAGCTCGATGCCCGGGTAGTGGACAGCTGTCTCACGCAGGAACCGCCCGCCAGCCGGAAGGCCCGCGGCTGCGAGCTGTCCGGTGGTCACGACCGGCGCGGGCCAAGCGGCGAGGCCGGCTACCCGGCCGTGCACGGCGACGCTAGCCGGGATGTCTGGCGTCGTCATGATCTTGAGCAGCAGCCTGCTGGCCACTCCCAGCTCGACCGGAGCGACGCCGGCGACGCCCAATTCGTCGGCTAGCCCGGCGCGGTCACCCAGGCCCGGCGTCGAGAATGCGGGCATGTCGATGTGCACCGCCCGGCACCCGGCGCCCGCGTGCGCCAGCCAGTCGGCCCGCTCTTCCAGCGCGCGGTCGGCGAGCGCGGTGAGGCTCGCACCCGCCATGCCGTACCGGCCGGCCACCGAGCCGAAGGTGACGATTAGCTTCAACTGGCCGGGCTTGACCGACGAGACAAGCCGGTCCAACATCCCGGCGTGGTCGGTTACGTACCGGCCGAGCTGCGCGTCGGTAAGGTCCTGGAGCGGAACGGGGACGTCGACATCACCACGGTGCCCGATCGCTGTCACCGGTCCAAGCCGGTCCTCGATCCGCTGCACGGCTGCGGCCAGGCTGGCCGGGTCGGTGATGTCGATGACCTCATATCCGATCCTGGCGCCTGCTGACCGCAACTGCTCCAGGCCGGCGACGAGTTCGCTGTCGTCGTTGTCCCCGGCCCGCCCGATGACCGCCACGCCAGCTCCGCAGAGAGCCAGTACCCGGGCCAGCACAAGCCCTGCGCTGCCGGAGTCCCTGCTGACAAGGACGACGTCGTCGGTGTCGACGAGGCTCGCGCCACCGCCGGGCAACGCCAGCTCGGTGCGGACCGGTTCACAGACGGTGCCGTTCGGGCCGATGACCAGCTCTCGGAATACTGCCGGGTCGGCGTGCGCGAACTGCAATGCAACGGCCGGGACGCGAGCGCCTTCCGGCATCCTCAGGACGGTGATGCCGATCGACGGATGCTCGGCATAGACGCTGGCGAAAAAGCCGGTGAAACCCGCACTGGTGGTTAGCACGACCAGTTCCCCGGTCGAGACGGCGTCACGAGCTGCCTGGACGGCGGTCAGCCTGGACCGCTCGTCTGCCGGGTCGCCAATGATGGCGAGCGTCCGGTTGGCATTGGGATCGGCGGTGAACAGCGCGCTCAGGTCCGCCAGCATCGGACTGCGGGTAGCGGCGTGGATGCGCCATGCCCTGGCTACCTCGGGACTGACCGGCGGCCGAGCGGGGCGCAGTTCCTCGGCGAAACACCGCGCCCATGGCTTGACGCCGTCGACCGGAGCAGACTGCTCGGCGCTGGGCACGGCAACCAAGTCCCGGAGCAAGTTGGCCTCGGCCGGGCCCGCGACTCGCGCGGTCCGGCCGGCGACTGGCTCGGTGTGCCGCGCTGGCTCGGCTCGGACCGCGACTGGCTCGAGGCGCTCCGCGGCCGGCGCGGCCCGCGATGGGTCGCTCGGTGCTGGCTCGCTCGGCGCGGGCGTGTCTGGCGCGGGCGTGTCTGGTGCGGACTCGGCGGCTTGGAGCGGTTCCGCAGGGGTGACGACCGCGGCGGCCGCCTCGATCAGCGCGCGCGCAGGAAGCCGGCGCTCGAACTCGTTGCGCAAGCTCGAGATCCCGTCATCGTCGGCGGGTACGGCGCGCCGGTCCAGGGGGTGCACAGACAGTGCCTCAACGGCTACGTCGGCAGGCTCCTGTGCCGCGACGGCTGAGTCGGCAGGCTCCTGTGCCGGGACGGCTGGGTCGGCAGGCTCTGTGCCGGGACGGCTGGGTCGGCAGGCTCTGGTGCCGGGACTGACGCCGGGACTGCCGCCGCCTCCGGAGCCGGGTCCGCGACTGCCTCCCCGGCCGGTACGGCGGTCCGCTCCGGCGCCGGGACTGCGGCGGACTCCTCGTCAGGCACGGCGACTGGCGGTGCGACCGGGGCGACTGGCGGTGCGACCGAGGCGGCTGGCGGTGCGACCGAGGCGGCTGGCGGTGCGACCGAGGCGACTGGCGGTGCGACCGAGGCGACCGGCGGTGCGACCGCGGCGCCTGGCGGTGCGACCGGGGCGACCGGCTGCTGGGCAGCGACGGCCGGCTCTTCAGCCGGGATGGCGGACAGGTCCGCGGTCGGTTCTGACGGCGCTGCCTCCAGCTGCTGCGGCGCGACCTGGCAAGGGTTGGTGATGAAGACCTGGTCACGCCAGATGTCGATCGGCCGCGCCGGGATTCCGGCGAACAACGGCTGCGGCTGGCCGAGCGCGCCAGCGGCGAACAGGGCCGCGGCTGCCCGCGCGCGGTTCATCGGCTCGGCGAAGCCGGACTGAAGGCTGACCGCTGGAACCTTGCTCACCTCGGCTGCGGCCAACGACAGTTGTCGTCCGGGGCCTGTCTCCACCAGCAGGGTCGCGCCGACCGCGCCAGCGCTGATCGCCTCGGCGAGCTTGTCCGCACCGGCGAAGCCGCTGCAGATGAGGTCGATGGCTTCGATGACGGAAGAGACTTCGGCACCGGTCGAAGTCGACATCAGCCGGCGTCGCGGCGGGCCGAACCTG
Source organism: uncultured Actinomycetota bacterium (assembly GCA_963834665.1). Taxonomy (GTDB): domain Bacteria; phylum Actinomycetota; class Actinomycetes; order Streptosporangiales; family Streptosporangiaceae; genus JAJYUU01. Next base: position 385,295 of record CAWICK010000010.1, on the reverse strand, counting down.
AATCGCTGCGCGATAGCTGCGCGTAGCGCTTCGGAGTCCATCCGGCCAGGTACGGCGTGCTTCGGGCCGGTCTCCGGCGTGCCCCGGACTGGCCGGCGACGTCCCGCTCTGTGTCTTGCTGTCCCGCAGCCTCTGTCGCGGAGGAGTCGACTGCGCGCTCCGCCGAGCCGGACTTGCGCAGGAACTGTGCGCGCAGTTCGGCGATATCGACGACTTCTGCCTCGCCCAGCACGCCGGCCCAGGCCAGGCCGGCCAGCGCGCCCATGCCGTGTCCGACAGCACTCGTCGCCTGCACGTCCATTGCCTCCAGCCAGCGGATCGTGTCGAGGCACTGGGAGACCGCGGTGGTGACCGCGCTTGCCGTTTCTGCCTGCGCGGGCGCCGACGCTCCGGGGCCGGACAGCAGCAGCGTTACCCTGCCGTCGGCGTCGTCGGCGGCGAAAATGCCCGGCCGCACCGTGAGCAGCCCATCGGTGAGGCGCGGCAGCATCGTCACCGCCTCCCGGGCCAGCACCGCGAGCTGCTCCTGGCGGGTCGCGACGAGGGCGACTCTCGCTGATCCTTGCTTGCTGGTATCCCGGCCGAGGAAGCAAGCAAGGTCCTGCATCTCCGCGTCCGACAGCCAGCCGGCGATGTCGGCCAGCCTGGACAGCACGGCGGCAAGCGCGAACCGGTCAGGAGCGTGCAGCAGGAATGGCAGGGCTTGCTGGCCGGCCGGGTGCGGGTGCGCGGGGCCTGGCTCGCTCTTGCTCGCGGAGCGGGTCAGCAGGGGCACCGACCGCAGCCAGCGCTCGGCGCGGACGCGGCTGGACGGCTCGTGCCGCAGCACCACGTGCACGTTGCTGCCGCCGATGCCCATCGTGCTGACTGCGGCCAGCCGGGTGCCGGCCTCCCACTCCTCGGCCGCTTGTGGCAGCCGGATCCTCGCGTCGCCATCGGAGATCAGCGCGTGCGGCGTGAGAACGCCGCTGGCCGGCGGCACCACCCCGGTGCTGACCGCCAGCACGGTCTTGATCAGTCCGGCAGCGCCTGCGGCTGCCTGCGCGTGACCGATGTTCGCCTTCACCGAGCCGAGCGCGGCGGGCTGGCGCGCGCCAGCGCGGAGTTCGCTCAGCGCGGTTAGCTCGGCTTCGTCGTCAGCCGGTATGCCGGCCCCGTTCCCCTCAATATATTGAATGTCAGCGGGATCCACGCCTGAGCGCTCGTAGGCGCGCTGCATAGCCAGGAGCTGGCTGCTGGCGGTCGACTGCGGCTCACCGGGCGTCGCGCCACCCGACGTGCCCCAGCCCATGATCTCGGCGTAGACCGGCAGGCCAGCCGCCCTGGCGTCGGCCGTTCGCATGAGCACGACCATGCCGCAGCCCTCGCCGGGCAGGTAACCGGTCGGACTCTGGTCGTAGATGCGCACGTCGGTGGTGGCCAGCACCCGGGCCCTGGCCAGACCGATCAACTGGAGCGGGTCGATGCTGAGGTCCACCCCGCCGGCGATCGCGACGTCGAGTTCACCGGCTGCCAGCGCCGTGCACGCCGACGCGACGGCCTGGAGCGAGGATGAGCAGGCGCTGTCGACGACATGGCTGCCGCCGCGGAAGCCGAAATAGCTGCTGATCGCGCCGGCGATGGTGCCGGGCATGCTGCCGGCGAGGCTGTCCGGACCCATGGGCGGGAACGGGGCCAGATAGCCGCTCTCGGCCTGCCGCAGCAGTCGGCCGGCCTGGCTGGCCGGGATGTCGTCGGCGCCGAGCGCCTCGGTCAGGACGCGCCGCACGTAGGGCCAGCGAACCCGCAGCGCGTTGGCGCGCGTGGTGTCTCCGGCGAGCGTGTTCCCGATGATCACGCCGGTCCGGTCGCGGTCGAGCCCGCTGCCGGCCGAGAGCCCTGCCGCGGCCAGCGCGCGGGCAGTCGTCTCCAGCGCCAGCCAGTGCGTCGGGTCGGCCGCCGTGTAGGCAGCCGGCTCGATCCCGAAGGCGGCACAGTCGAATTGCCAGCCCTCGATCAGGGCCGCCCGGGTGCTGTAAGTTGCGTCCAGGGTGGCCAGGTCAGGCTGGTAATAGTCGGCCAGGTCGACGCGGCCAGGCGGCAGGCGGCGGAAGCACTTTCGGCCGGTGAGCACCACGTCGAGCAGGGCAGCCGGGTCGTCGGCGTCCGGGAACCGGCAGGCCAGTCCGATGACGGCCAGCGGAGTGGCGGTGCGTGCGGCGGTCGCGTCAGCCATGGTGCGCCCCTGGTGGTGACTGGCGGCAAGTTGTCGGAGCTATTAAGAGCTTGTCGGCAATTACCCGGAATCTGCTCTGAGTAAATGACGCGAATAACATTGAGTAATTCAGCGTGCAAGCGAGTATGCATTTTTCCCCCGGATAATGGCCTGTCTCCCCGTTGGCCGTCCTAGCACGCAGAAACCCCACCATACGAGAGGTTCCGGTCGGCCTTGCCCCCTCCTGGCCGACCCCGTACCGCAATGCGTGATAGCCCGGGCTGCTGGGTGTCAGGACATTATTTGACGCGCTCGCGGCCTGGTCAAGGATGTATTCACGGTGCGTCGCTTTTCGGTTCCCGAGGCATTTCCCGATAGCGGCGGCATGTATCGGGGAATGTAGCCACCGGTGCCGCGGTGTCCGCGTCATCCGGTACTGCCCTCGCTGGGACGCGGGGTTGGGCTGGCTGGGAGGCCGGGCTGTGGTCGCTGGTTCAGCGCCGCCTACGCCTGCGCGTCCTCCGGTCACGGGCCGAGTGCGCTACCCTGAGCACATGCGTTTCGCCAGGCTGCTCCTTAGTTAGCCGCGCCGACTGTCCTGTCGTTGGCGCGGCTGCCCCTCGGTGTCGGGGGGCACTTCTGTTTAAGGCAGCAAGCTAAGGCACAAGGCCTGGCAGGGGCCGATCCGGACCTCACCACCTTCGCGAGGAAGTCATGACACCCGCCGATAGCGCGGATCGCTACGATCCGCGGGCAGTCCAGCAGAAGTGGCAGCAGCGCTGGGCAGCGATGGACGTGTTCCGCGCCAGCGACGACCCGGCGGACAGCCGCCCGCGCACCTATGTGCTGGACATGTTCCCCTATCCATCAGGTGACCTGCACATGGGTCACGCGGAGGCGTACGCGCTCGGGGACGCGATGGCGCGCTATTACACCCTGCGCGGCCACAACGTGCTGCACCCGATCGGCTGGGACGCGTTCGGGCTGCCGGCCGAGAACGCTGCGATCAGGAACAACACCCATCCGGCCGACTGGACCTATAAGAACATCGAGGTACAGGCGGCCTCGTTTCGCCAGTATGCGGTGTCGTTTGACTGGTCGCGGCGACTGCACACCTGCGACGAGGACTACTACCGCTGGACGCAGTGGCTGTTCCTGCGCTTCTACGAGCGTGGCCTGGCCTACCGGTCGGACGGGCACGTCAACTGGTGCCCGGTGGACCAAACGGTGCTGGCCAATGAGCAGGTCATCGCCGGCCGGTGCGAGCGCTGCGGGTCCGAGGTCATCCGCCGGGTGCTGACCCAGTGGTACTTCAAGATCACCGAGTACGCGGACCGGCTGCTGGCGGACATGGAGCCGCTCGAGGGCAAATGGCCGGAGCGCGTGCTGCTGATGCAGCGCAACTGGATCGGGCGCAGCGAGGGCGCCGAGGTCAGCTTCGAGATCGAGGGCCGGGACGAGCCGGTCACGGTCTTCACGACCCGGCCAGACACGCTGTACGGGGCCACGTTCTTCGTAGTCGCGGCGGACTCGCCGCTGGCGGCTGAGCTGTGCGCATCGGAGGCGGAGCGGGCCGCGCTGGAAGGCTACCTAGCCGACGTCCGGAAGCTGACCGACATCGAGCGCCAGTCCAGCCGACCGGGAGAAGACCGGCGTGTTCCTGGGCAGGCACGCGATTAACCCGGTGAACGGCGAGCGCATTCCGGTCTGGGCCGCGGATTACGTGCTGCCCGACTACGGCACCGGGGCCATCATGGCGGTGCCCGCGCACGATCAGCGTGACCTGGACTTCGCCCTGGAATTCGGGCTGCCAGTCCGGGTTGTGCTGGACACGGGCATGGCTGATCCGGCCGCCACTGGCGTGGCCACGCCCGGCGAAGGCACGCTGATCAACTCCGGGCCGCTGGACGGGCTGTCGAAGTCCGAGGCGATCGCCCGGATCATCGACGTCCTGGCCGAGCGCGGGCTTGGCCGTGGCGCGGTTAGTTACCGGCTGCGCGACTGGCTGGTGTCCCGGCAGCGATTCTGGGGCGCGCCGATCCCGATCGTCTACTGCGACGGCTGCGGCGAGGTGCCGGTCCCCGACGATCAGCTGCCGGTGCGGCTGCCCGACCTGCGCGGTCAGGAGCTGGCGCCTAAGGGAGTGTCGCCGCTGGCCGCGGCGACGGACTGGGTCAACACCGAGTGCCCCAAGTGCGGCGGCCCCGCCAAGCGGGACACCGACACCATGGACACGTTCGTGGACTCGTCCTGGTACTTCCTGCGGTACTGCTCGCCCGGGTTTACGGCCGGGCCGTTCGAGGTCGAGTCGGTGCGCCGGTGGTGCCCGGTCGACCTGTACGTCGGCGGCGTCGAGCACGCGATCCTGCATCTGCTGTACTCGCGGTTCTTCGTCAAGGTGCTGCATGACATGCAGATGCTGGACTTCACCGAGCCGTTCACCGCGCTGGTGAACCAGGGCCAGGTGATCAACCAGGGCAAGGCGATGTCGAAGTCGCTGGGCAACGGGGTGAACCTGGGGGAGCAGCTGGCCGCGCACGGCGTCGACGCCATCAGGCTGACAATGATTTTCGCCAGCCCGCCCGAGGACGACATCGACTGGGCCGACATGCACCCGGATGCGCTGGTGCGGTTCCTAGGCCGGGTGGCCCGGGTTGCCGCGGAAGTGGCAGCGGCCGGGTCCGGTGGCCGGTCTGGCGAGCCGGGCGGCGGATGCGCCGGGTCCGGCTGGTCACGCTGAGCTGCGCAAGGTCACGCACAAGACCATCGACGAGGTCACCAGGCTGGTCGAGTCCACGCGGCTGAACGTGGCGGTGGCCCGGCTGATGGAGCTGGTCAGCGCTGCCCGCCGGGCTATCGACGGCGGGCCCGGTGCCGGTGACCCGGCGGTGCGCGAGGCCGCCGAGGCGCTGGCGGTGATGCTGTCCCTGTTCGCCCCGTACACCGCCGAGGAATGCTGGGAGATGCTCGGGCGCGAGCCGTCCGTCGCCCGCGCCGCCTGGCCTGTCGCGGATCCAGCGCTGCTGGTCGAGGACACCGTCATCTGCGTGGTGCAGGTAGACGGCAAGGTCCGGGACCGGCTTGAGGTGCCAGCCGCCATTGGCGAGAACGAGCTGCGCGAGCTGGCGCTGGCGACGCCCGGCGTGGAGCGGGCGCTGGGAAGCCGCGGCGTGCGGACGGTCATCGTCCGGCCGCCGAAGCTGGTCAACGTCGTCTCGGCGTAAGCCCAGGCCAGGCCCGCTGCGGGCTTGCCTAGGGGCGGCCTATCGAGCGCCCGTGGGGTGCCAGTTAGCCTGGTGACGGCCAGATAGCGCCAGGTTGCGGCAGGGGGAGGCCCGGTTGCCCCGCAGGGTCCGGTATTGGCTGGCAGTGGGATTGATGACGGCTGCATTGGCGTGGGCTGGTTGGCGGGGCACGCCTGCTAACCCGGCGACTCTCATCAGCAGGGTCGACGTGTTCGCGACCGCCGTCATTCTCGGCGCGATGCCGTGGCTAGTTTTCCGGCGATTTGGGACTGTCCGCGGCGGCTGGCTGCCGCGAATCGTGCGTATTGCCGGATATCTCGCCGTAGTAGGGCTGGTGCTGGCGAAAGCCGATGCGGAGCGCGTCGAGTATGCACGGTCAACAGGACGGCCCGGGCTCGGCGGCCTCTGGGTTGGCGAGATCATCTTCCTGCTGGTGCTGTCGGCATATGTGGCCGGACTGCTTATCGTGACGGCGCGGCGGTCACCCGCCAGCCCGGCTGCAGCTACAACAGGTGTACTGGGCGGCGTGGCGATCGGGCTGACGATTTTTGTCGTCCGGCCGCTGGAAGGCCCCTTGCATACGAATAGTGCCTTGCTGACCGGGGTGTATTTCGCACTGCGGCTCGTCTCGGTTGCGCTAGTACTCGGCGGCGCGATCGCTGTCGGCATTGCCGCGGCCCGGCGGTCGTCGCACCGCGGCAGCTCGCACTCGGTCGGGCCAACGCCAGCCGGACTGGCGCCACCCGCCGGGTCGCAACCAGTTCCACCGGGGTCAGTTCGCACCCGGGTCCGTCGCACCAGGGTCGGTCGCACCGGGGCTGGTCGCACCCTGGTCCGTCGCACCCGAGTCGGTCGCACCCGGGCCGGTCGCACCGGGGTCAGCAGCGCGGTCGGTCGCACCGGGCTCAGCAGCGCGGCCGTCGGCTGGCTCGCGGTCACGCGCCAGGCAGGGCGTGGTTGCTGGTCTCTGTGCTGGCGGCGCAGCAGCGTTGCTCGTGTCGCTGCTGGGCATCAGCACTATCGCGCTAGCGCCGCGCGACGCCCAGGGTATCCAGTGGACGTTGCCGAGCCCTAGCGGGCGGGCCGGCTCGGTGTACGAGTTCGAGGTCAGTGTCTCCGAGGCAGCGGCCGGCTACCTGCTCGTGCTCGTGCTCTTCCCGCTGTTCGGGGCTGGCCTGGGCGCCTGGGGCGGCCTCTACGGCGCCGGCAGGCCTGGCCGGCCGGGCGGTGACGACGGCGGCGGCCCAGGCGGACCGGAGCCGGAACCCACGCCGCCGCCCGGTGGACTGCAGCTGGACGATGAGCGCGAACGGGCGGTACTGGCGCTTCGCCGGATCCTCGACTCGCCCGAATGGACCGGCGTGCCGTCCGTTGCCGGTATCGCCGGGGCAGGACCGGCCAATCCGCGTGCCCGGGGTTGACCCGGCAGCGCCGGATCGTCCCGAGCGCGTCCCCGCGGGCGCCGGTCGGAGCCCGTGAGTGCACTCCGCCAGTGGACTGCTCAGACCCGGCAGCCCCCGGCTGACTGTTCAGACCCGGCAGCCCCCGGCTGACTGCTCAGACGCGGCGCAGTACGGCGACGACCTTGCCGAGTATCTCTGCTTCATCGCCTTGGATCGGCGTGTACGCAGGGTTGTGCGGCATCAGCCAGATGTGGTCCGTCGATCGCTTGAAGGTCTTCACTGTGGCTTCGCCATCGATCATGGCTGCGACGATGTCGCCATTCTCCGCGACGGGTTGCTGGCGGACGACGACCCAGTCCCCGTCCGCGATAGCAGCGTTGATCATCGAGTCGCCGACCACCTTGAGCAGGAAGAGGTTGCCTTCACCCACGATCTGCCTTGGTAGCGGGAAGATGTCCTCTATCGATTGTTCGGCCAGGATGGGTCCGCCAGCGGCAATCCGCCCGACGAGCGGCACGTAGGCCGGTTCCTGGGAGGCAATATCCATCGGAGAGTCATCGTCGATGTCAGGCTCCGGTCGAACGGCTGGATGCCCTGGCAGCCTGACTTCCACAGTGCGCGGCCTGCCCGGCGTCGCGGCGCAGGTACCCCTTGGCCTGCAGCGTTGACAACTGGTAAGAGACACTCGACGTGCTGGTCAGGCCGACAGCCTCGCCGATCTCGCGCATCGACGGTGGGTAGCCGCGGCGCTGCACTGACTCCCGGATGACCTGAAGCACCTTCCGCTGCCTCCAGGTCAGCACGTGGTCGGGATCAGGCTTGTCAGGCAGGTCGGCGACAACGGCAGGAACGCTGCCCTTAGGCCGCCTGCCCGGCTTTCCGCGTGGCCGCTCCGGCGAGTCCAGCTCAATCTCGGCGTCGGTAGCGTCGAATTCCATGCTCGAGGCCTGGGGTGCCTCGCGATCACTGGTCACGTCGCTCATAGTCCGGCCTCCGGCTCGGTTATGTCATCTTCGATGCCGACGCTAGCGGTTCCGGTCTCCAATCTCAAACATCTGTTCGACCGTCGATGAAAGTGTCGGACCCATGCGATAGAACAGTACCGTATCTTCGTTCGATCGAACGGATATGCGATAGAACAGAGATACTATCGAACAGTCATTCGTGAGATGGAGGCTGTGATGAGCGCACTGAGTGCTACCGAAGCCCCGGTGCTCACCGGGACAGTGTAGTACCTGCTGCCGCGGACACTGGCGAACGACGTCAGCAACAGAGGTTGCGGCTGGTAGCGCCGCCGGTGGCGGGTCGGCAGCATGCAGGGACTAGCGCGGCAGGTCAACCGCGCGCCAGTTCGATTGGCCAGCACCTGCCGGGGCGGCCCAGTGCCGCGACTCCGGTGCGGTTGACAAGGCGCGGCCGGATAGTGGTGGCCACGCTGGCTGTCCTCTGCGTCACGGTCGCGGTGCTACTGGCTAGCCTGCTGGCTTCAGGCGGCGCGCAAGCCTCGAATCACGGCCAGCCGGGAGGTCCCTATCAGGGCATGCACCAGATAGTTGTGCAGCCCGGCCAGACGCTGTGGTCCATTGCTTCGGTAGCCGAGCCGACCGCCGATCCGCGTGCGGTCATCCAGCAGATAATGTCCGTCAACGCGCTCAGCGGGACCAACATCCAGGCTGGCCAGCTGCTGTGGGTGCCGCGCCCGGGCAGCTGACCACGGGCGAAGCGGGATAGCGATGCAGCCCGAGCGGCATGCACGGCGCCGAAGCGCACAGAGGACGGAGCCGTGCCTTCCGACACGCCGGCGTGTTGCGCGATTTCACCGGACATGCGAGGCCGCCGGAGGGCAAGGTCTACCAGCGGGTTCGGCCGTCCGGCCTGATCGACTTGCATACGGGGAAGCGACGGACCACAATATCTAGTAGTTGCACGCGTGTAATTTTCCTATAGCTTGTGCTTTACGCGGATGACATCTGGCCCACCGAGGAGGTGATCGCGTGTATTGCCCCTATTGCAGGCATACGGACAGCCGGGTTATCGACAGCCGTACTGGTGACGACGGCGCCGCGATCCGGCGGCGCAGGGCTTGCCCGGCGTGCGGCCGCAGGTTCACCACTCAGGAGACCGTGATCCTGACCGTTGCCAAGAGGAGCGGCGTCACCGAGCCGTTCAATCGCGACAAGATCGTGCGCGGCGTGCGCCGCGCGTGCCAGGGCAGGCCCGTCAGCGAGGATCAGCTTGCATTGCTCGCTCAGCAGGTGGAGGACGCGATCCGGAGCCGGGGAAGCGGTGAGGTGCCGTCGCATGAGGTAGGGCTCGCTATCCTCGGCCCGCTCCGCGACCTCGATGAGGTCGCTTACCTGAGGTTTGCCTCGGTCTACCGGGGCTTCGAGTCGCTCGCCGACTTCGAGGAAGAGATCGCAGCGCTGCGGGCTGAGCACCTGAACGAATGGGGCCCCGAGGACGTCCAGTTCCTCGCCCGGGAGGCAGGACTGCACCCGGACAGGGAGCGCGGCACCGGGACCGGGCTACCGGCCGGAGAGCGCGCGGCCAGCCATCGCGGGCAGGAGCCCGCACCGGCCAGCTAGCCAGGCCGAATCTTCACTGGGAGGGCCTTGCCAGGCCCGTTAACGGGGTCCGAGCGGATCCGCGGAGGGGGAGCACATGACCGAGACGGCGAACGGTGCAGCGGCGCAGGGCGGCAGCAGCGCACGTGACAAGGGCCTTACCTTGCGCCGTATCTACACCCGTGACGGCGTGCATCCATATGACGAGGTCACCTGGGAGCGCCGCGACGTTGTGATGACCAACTGGCGGGATGGCTCGGTCAACTTCGAGCAGCACGGAGTCGAGTTCCCTGAGTTCTGGTCGGTGAACGCGGCCAACATCGTGACGACCAAGTACTTCCGCGGCGCTCTCGGCACTCCGCAGCGGGAGTGGAGCCTCAAGCAGCTGGTCGACCGCGTGGTCGGCACGTACGGCGCAGCAGGGCGTGAGCACGGGTATTTCGCTACGGAGCAGGACGCCGAGATCTTCGAGCATGAGCTAAAGCACGCCCTGATTCACCAGGTGTTCAGCTTCAACTCCCCGGTGTGGTTCAACGTAGGTACGACATCACCGCAGCAGGTGTCGGCTTGCCAGCCGTATCACGCACCTGTGAGCACCCCGGCCGGTTTCGTCCCCATTGGCAGGCTGGTCGAGTCTGATGCGGTGGGCCTGAAGGTCTACGACGCGCATGGCACCACCAGGATCGTGGCCACGAAGGCCAACGGCGTGAAGGAAGTGCTGCGCCTGCACACGACATCGGGTCACGTGCTCGAGGCCACGGCCGACCACCTGGTGTGGCGCGCGACCGACTTGGATAACGGCGAGTTCACCGTTGCGGGCTTCCTGCGCCCGGCAGATCACCTGTTGCTGGTTCACCCGGACGTCGGAGGTTCCGACCGGGCCCTGGTCGACATCACCAAGATCGAGCGCCTGGGTGCCCTGGAGGTCTATGACATCCAGACCGAGAGCGGCGAATACCTGTCCGGGGACCTTCGCGTGCACAACTGCTTCATCCTGGCGGTTGACGACACCATGGACTCGATCCTGGAGTGGTACCGCGAGGAGGGGCTGATCTTCAAGGGCGGCTCCGGCGCGGGCGTCAACCTGTCGCGCATCCGCTCGAGCAAGGAACTGCTGTCCTCCGGCGGCACGGCCAGCGGGCCGGTTTCCTTCATGCGTGGTGCCGACGCATCCGCCGGGACGATCAAGTCGGGCGGTGCCACCAGGCGTGCCGCGAAGATGGTCGTGCTGGATGTCGATCACCCGGACATCGAGGAATTCATCGAGACCAAGGCGCGCGAGGAGGAGAAGATCCGGGTCCTTCGCGACGGTGGCTTCGACATGGACCTCGGCGGCAAGGACATCGCCAGTGTCCAGTACCAGAACGCGAACAACTCGGTCCGCGTCTCCGACGACTTCATGCACGCGGTCGAGTCCGGCGGCTCATTCGAGCTTGCGGCCAGGACGACGGGCGAGCCCATCGAAAAGGTCGATGCCAAGGAACTTTTCGGAAAGATGGCCAAGGCAGCCTGGGAGTGCGCCGACCCCGGCATCCAGTACGACGGGACGATCAACGACTGGCACACGTGCCCGGAATCAGGACGGATCACGGCGAGCAACCCGTGCTTCCCTGCGGATCAGCGCGTCGTGACGGATAAAGGCCTGGTCCGGATCGGCGATCTCGTGGCGCGGGCAGCGGCCGGGGAAACCTTCGCTGTCTACACCAACGACGTAACGTCGGAAACGGCTCCTGCCGACCGTGTCGTGGCGACAAGCCCGCTCCGGTACATGGTCACGGGCACGAACGAGATCCTCGAGCTCAGGTTCTCCGACGGGTCGCGGTTGCGCTGCACTCCCGGACACAGGGTATGGACAGCGACCCGGGGCTGGGTACATGCGGAAGACCTGACAGCGGACGACCGGGTCGTGCGCTCGGCGCGCTACGCCGCGCGTGATGCGGCGGACCGGCGGATTCCCGCTGGTGCGCTAGAGGCCGCTCGGGCCGTGCGGGCGAGGAAAGCCACGATCCTGCCGGAGAAATGGGATGAGGATTTCGGTCACTATCTAGGCTGGCTCGTCGGCGACGGTTGTGTGACCTCTGACACTGCCGTGACCGTCTATGGCACTGAGGATGATCGCAACGAGGCCATGGCACGGCACTCAGCGCTCCTCGCCCAGGTCACTGGCTTCGAGCGCGAAGCCCAGCATGCAGGCCAACGGCACTCAGCAGCTGCGGGTTACCAGGGACTCGTTCGTTGCTTTCGTCCGGGGCCTTGGCATCTCGTCAGCGCGGGCGGCTGGCAAACACGTTCCGGCTGCGATTTTCGAAGCGCCAGAAGATGCCGTCGTCGGCTTCCTGCAGGGCCTTTTCGACGCCGACGGATGCGTCGTGAACTCGGCCAACGGGACCCGCTATGTCGGCCTCGGCAGTCGTTCGGAAGAGCTCCTTATCGGCGTGCAGGAGCTGCTCGCCTCGCTCGGCATCGCCGGGCGCATCTACAAGACGGGAACGAAGAAGAACAGCTTCACCTACACCCGCAAAGACGGCTCCATCGCGAGCTACGGCTCCGACGGCCCGAGCTTTGACCTGCGCATCACCGGCCGTTCGATCCGCGTGTTCGGCGCTACGATCGGCTTCAGTCTGCCCGCCAAGGAGCAGCGGCTGATCGACGTCATCCTCTTGACCAAGGCGTATAACACTGATCAATCCGTGCGCCTCGTCTCGCGCGAGTCGCGCGGATTCGAGACCACGTACAACCTGACCGAGCCCCGCAACCACTCCTACATCGTTGGCGGAACCGTGGTCGCTAACTGTAGTGAGTACGTCCACCTCGACAACTCGTCCTGCAACCTGGCCAGCATCAACCTGATGAAGTTCCTGCGCCACGACGACACGTTCGATGTCGAGAAGTTCGAGCAGCTCACCGAACTGATCATCACCGCGATGGACATCTCCATCTGCTTCGCGGACTTCCCCACAGAAAAGATCACCGAGACGACTCGCGCCTACCGTCAGCTCGGCATCGGGTACGCCAACCTCGGTGCGCTGTTGATGGCGACGGGCCATGCCTATGACTCTGATGACGGACGGGCGATCGCGGGGGCCATTACCTCACTGATGACCGGGACTGCCTACAAGCGCTCGGCAGAACTGGCCGCAGTCGTCGGTCCCTACGACGGTTACGCCCGCAACGCGACCGCGCACAAGCGCGTCGTCGCCAAGCACGCGACGGCGAGCGCAGCAATCAAGCCGCTCGGGACCATCGACACGCCCATCTTGGAAGCCGCCAACACGGCGTGGCAGCAGTGCGAGAAGCTCGGCGAGAAGAATGGATACCGAAACGGACAAGCTTCACTACTCGCCCCTACCGGTACAATTGGGTTGATGATGGACTGCGACACCACTGGTGTCGAGCCCGATCTGGCGCTGGTGAAGTTCAAGAAGCTGGTCGGCGGCGGTTCCATGCAGATCGTCAACCAGACCGTTCCGCGGGCGTTGAAGAACCTGGGCTACCAGCCAGAGCAGGCCGAGGCGATCATCGAGTACATCGCCGAGCATGGTCATGTCATCGATGCGCCAGGCTTGCGGCCCGAGCACTACGACGTTTTCGACTGCGCGATGGGCGAGCGAGCGATCAGTCCTATGGGCCACGTACGGATGATGGCAGCCGTCCAGCCGGCCCTGAGTGGCGCTATCTCAAAGACCGTAAATCTACCCGAATCGGCAACAATCGGAGATATCGAAAAGATCTATTTCGAGGGCTGGAAGCTCGGCCTGAAGGCGCTGGCGATCTACCGCGACAACTGCAAGGTCGGCCAGCCGCTGTCGGTGGCGAAGCGGAAGGCCGCTGAGGCTCCAGAGCCAGCCGCGCCGCACGAGGTCAGGCCGGTGCGCCGCAGGTTGCCGAGGAAGCGGGCAGCAACGGTGACCAGGTTCTCGGTTTCCGGCGCCGAGGGCTACATGACGGCTTCGAGCTATCCGGACGATGGCGTCGGCGAGGTGTTCCTCAAGCTCGGCAAGCAAGGCTCAACGTTGGCCGGCGTGATGGACGCGTTCTCGATAGCCATATCAGTCGGCCTCCAATACGGAATCCCGCTGGAGTCCTACGTCGCCAAGTTCACCAACATGCGGTTCGAGCCGGCCGGCATCACTGACGATGCGGACATCCGGATGGCAAGTTCAGTAATGGACTACATCTTCCGTCGGCTAGCGCTGGATCACCTGTCCTATGAGGAGCGCTCTGAGCTGGGCATCCTCACCACAGAGGAGCGGACTGCGCAGCTGAACGGCGAGGATCCCGCGCCCGTCGCTGACGAGCTCGACCCAGAGGACCTGGCCCAGTCCGTGCCAGTAGAGCGAGTCCCCAGGCCCCGCGCCGACGAAGTCGGCGCGGCCCCTGCCACTCGGCCACGGCGACCCTGGCGGTGCCGAGCACGACCGAGCTGATCGAGTCGCACCAGGGCCGAGTGGCGGATGCGCCGCTCTGCCTGACCTGCGGCACGAAGATGCGCCCTGCTGGAAGCTGTTACGTCTGTGAGGGATGCGGATCGACCAGTGGCTGCAGCTGAAGGTGAGCTGTGTTGCATCAGATGCAACAAACGGGCGAGCGAGTTTTGGCGTGCGCATCCGATGCGGAAGCCGAGTCGCTATGAGGCTTCGGCACTCGGGGCTGCTGGTCATCCGACACGGTCGACGCCCGGGCCTGCAGGGGTCCGGGCGCCGACTGCGGCCTGAGCTGAGATGAAGTATGCGGCGTGGAGCGGGCGCGCTCGGTGTCGGCCGGTCTACGCGCTGCGGCGCAGCAGCGCCAGCCGACTTGAACAACTGCACAGAAGGTGGGCTCGGCCAAGATCCTAGATCGGAGCCGTATCACTACTGCTACTGCGGCGCCTCCCACGCTGAGCTCTGGCGAATCCAGCACTCCCCGGACGAGGTCCAGACACCCGGCGGCCAGACCACCTTCGTCCCGCGCGCTCAAGTTGTGACAGTGAATGCCGCTCTCAGGGTCTGCGTCGATGCCGTCTCCTATCCGGGTCGCCCGCTCTTTTGCCCCTGCTGGGCCGCGCAGCATCGTCTACTGCACCGCACTCCACCGCTTCGTGAGGCCAATTCGCGCGGCGCTGACACTGATCAGACCGTCAGGCCACCAGTGCTGACACCCAAGGCATCGACAGCCATGAACCCACTAAATAAACCCGCTAAACGTACCAACATCAACTAGGATTAGGTTGTTTAGTAGGTTTCTTGGGAGGTTCCTTGCGCAGCTTCGCTGATCTTGACATGCTGATCGGGCTAGTGCCAGCCCAAGTCGTCACCCGGCTCAGCGCGGTCGACTTCGGCCGGGGCTCGGAGGCGCTCTACCGTGACCAGATGCCGGGGCTGCTCACCGAGCTTGCCGACCGGGCCCGCGTCCTGAGCATCACCGCATCGTCGGCGATCGAAGGCGTCATCGTCGCGGACGCCGACCGCGCCGAGCGGATCATCAACCGGCGGGCGACGACGCTGCGCAACCGCAGCGAACAAGAACTAGCAGGCTACCGCGACGCCCAGGACTACCTGTTCCAGGAGGACTGGCGCCCGCTCAACGCCGGCCTGATCCTGCACCTGCAGCGGCTGCTGTTCGCTCACGCGGCGCTGCACGGCGGGGATTTCAAAACGGAAGACAACCTGGTCGTGGATCGCTCGCCAGACGGCTCAACCACCGTTCGCTTCACGCCGGTGTCCGCCGCGAGTGCCCCGTTCGCCATCGACGACCTCATCGAGCGCTACCAGGACGCGGTTGCTGCGGGTGAGCATCATCCGGTGCTCCTGTCCGGGCTGTTCATCCTCGACTTTCTTGTCATCCACCCCTTCGAGGACGGCAACGGGCGAGTGGCTCGCCTGCTCACCGGCGCCTTGCTCACCGAGCACGGCTACACCGTGGGCCGCTACGTGAGCCTTGAGCAAGCGGTCGCCGAATCTGCTGACGATTACTACCAGGCGCTCTTGGACTCCACCCACGGCTGGCACGAAGGCACCAGTGACCCGTGGCCTTGGCTCGGCTACTTCACCAGCATGATTGCCCGTGCTTACACCGTCTTCGCGGATCGCGCGGCCGCGGCTCAGAGCCCCGGGACCAAGCAGCAGCGCGTCCGTGAACACATCTTGCGCCACGCACCGGCGACGTTCCGCCTCGCAGACGTCAGGACGGCAGTGCCAGATGCCAGTGACCAGACAATCCGGCTAGTCCTGGAGCAGCTGAGGGGCGAAGGCAGGGTCCGGGCCAACGGAACCGGCCGCTCTGCGACTTGGACACGGATCCCGAAGACCGCACCCTCCGAATAAGTGCCTTGCGCCAGCAGAACTGAACTCTGCTCCCGGCCAAGTCCAACTTCTTGGGTTTCGCCGGGAGCCTCCCCTCAGTCCAGGTTCGGCCAGTTGATGAGCTGGGGCACAAGGTCGGCGTCGCCGTCGATGTGCAGCTCGCCCGGCAGGTCGCGGCGGTAGAAGGCGAGCACCATGTCGCTCGGGTCGGCCGTCACCGTCGCCGACGGCTTGGCGTCGCCGTGCTCGTCCCCTTGAAGCACATGTAGGCCGTTCGGTCCCAGGTCGAGGATCCAGCTTCCGCCGGGCCCCGTTTCCAGGATCACGGTGGCAGGCTCGTACGGCCACGGCCCATTCGTCGGCAACTCGACGGTGATGTACTCGTTGACGCCGTCCGCGGCCACAGCCGGCGGCAGCGGCAGCCCGTGCCCGGCGGCCTGCTGCGCGTCGAAAGCATGCACACCCGCCTCCTGAACCTGGTGCCTGGCGACGGCCTCAGAGGTATTCGGCGCCATCCCGGCTTCTTCCCACCAGGTCCAGCAGATGCGATCGGGACCGGCCTCGCGCAACGCCGCCAAGAGTTTCGCGGTGGCGTCGGCTGACCAGGTCAGCAGGTCACCGTGTGGCTCACGATCGCCAACTGCTTCCTCGTCCGGTGGCGCGAAGGCCGGCCCTGCCGCCACGTCCGCGGCCCAGAAGAGCTGGACCTCACCAAGGTGAGCGACCAGGTCACTGACAGCCCAGTCCGGGCACCCTGGCACCCTGGCCGCCAGCCCAGCCTGCGCTGCGGCTGCGCGCAGGGCATCGGACCGGTCTTCGATGAGTGCGAGCATGTCCGGGAAACTCAGTGTCTGCATGTCAGCGTTCTAGCACGCGCCCCTGACAGCCAGCTCGCCCGGCTCCGCAATCAGCTGGCAAGCTGGATCTGGAGTTGCCCGGGAGGCCAAGCGCTACCTGCAGCGTGGCACGCCGTTAGCCGGATCTTGCCCGGTGTCGAGGTGCTGGCCCGTCACGAAGCCGCGTATTGGCGCGACCGTCCGGTACCAGACGGGGTCGCGATTGATGCTCTGGCCATACATCCAGCAAGTGACGGTAACCGCGGTGCCCATACGCCGCAGTGTCGCCAGCCTTCTCGAGAAGGCCGTCGGGAGGGCGCGGAAATGCAGGTCGGGCACCACAGTCCGGTAGGTGCGACGGAACGCGGGCGTCCGGCAGACGCCCAGCCCGGCCACCGGGTCGTAATGTGACGCCATGTAATAGGACGTGACGTAACCGCGTTTCGGCAGGACGATGTGGTACCAGACCGGATTGCCAGCTACTTGGCTGCCGCTGATGAAGCAGTTGACGACGACCTTGGAGCCGTTCCGGCCCAGATGCCCGATCACGCGCGCGCTGAGCCTCGGCGCGGTGCGCACATTCACGCCCCTCACCAGAGTCCGCAGCGTCACGCTGTGCTCGGCGCCGCCGGCTCCGCGCCAGCCTGCGTACCTGCCATGGCCGGAACGGTAACGCCGACAAGAGCAACTGGCACGGCCAGCGTCACGGCGATTAGCCGCCACGCCGACGTGATCTGCATCCCGGCAAGCCGACTGCGCAGCCGACCGATCATGTTCCCCCCTCATACCTGCCCAGACTCCGGCCGTGCGCCGCGAGTACAACCGGGCAGCCCCCCGCCTGAAGATCGACGGCGGACCAGGCAGTCGTTACGTGCGGACCGTCAGCCCTTGACCCGGCGGCCCCCGGTCCACACGCCGGTGATGTGCGCAGGCTGCGACAGCACCGCAATGTCCTCGAGCGGATTGCTGTCTAGCGCGATGAAATCCGCGTCATAACCCGCAGCCAGCTGTTCGCTGCGCGGTGCATGCGGCCCCAGCGTGCGCGCCGCGATTGCCGTCGCCGCACTGCGCGCATGCATTCCGCCTCGCCATCGGCAAGCCAGAGCGAGCCGTCCTGCCTGGCGATGTCCTCAACCCAGGACAGCGGGTAGCAGTGCAGGTCGCCGTGGCCGCCGGTGGTACTGAGAATCGCGCCGGCCGCATAGATGGACGGGCCAGGGAGCAAGCCCTCGGCCACCGCCCTGGCCAGGTAAACGCCCAGGCCACCAACCTCGCGGACGGAGGTGATGCCCGCGCTCAGCGCGTTCGCGAGGTCGCGAGCTGACCGTGCCGCGCACCGCCACAGGTTCCTGCGCCAGCTTCGTCAGGTCGAAGGAACGGCTGCCAAGAAAGTGGCCGTGGCAGTCCCACATGCCCGGCATGACGACGGCCGCGGTGCTGACGTTCGCGCCGGGCGCCTGAGGCGCCCTGGCGCCAGTCCTGGCACCGCGGCCGATGGCGGGAAGATAAGCCATTTCCTGGCAATTCTTGGATTATCAGGAATATACGCAGGTCAATGCCCGTGTCGTAGCAGGGCGATACGATTCCGGTTGCGCGCGTAATGCGCTATACAAGTGTCAGTGCAAGGGAGCGACATGGGGCAACCGGAGAGTCGGGCCCTGCCCGGCCGCGGCGCCGCGCAGGTGCTGGCCCGCATCCGGCGATTGCTCGCGGCCACCCCGGTTCCGTTTCGGGTCCTGCTGATCGCAGCTCTTTGCGTGCTCGCGATCCTGTTGGCCGCCCCCCTCATGCTTGCGGCCCTGGTCTTCGCGCCGTATGCGGTCTGGACTCAGAACCGGTCAGTTGCCGCTACGGCCGCGGTGGCGATCTGGGGTCTCGTCCTGGTCTCGGCCTTCGCGAGCAGCACGGGCGGCCAGGCCAGGTATGGCCTGGTCGCGCTGCCTCCGGTGGTGGCGATCGCGGCAAGCGTCGGCATTCTCGGCCGCTGGCAGGTTGCGTGCCGGACCGCAGCCTGGGCGCTGGCGTGGTCGCTGCCGGTCGGCATCGCCGCTCTGCGGCTTGCGACGGGCGATCCGTACGTCGGCCCGGCTCTGGCCTGGCTGATAGCCATGATCGTGCTCGGCTGGCGGTTGAGCAGGGCGCTGCAGATGCGGCGCGAGTCCGGCCGCCTGGATACGGCGGGAGTTCTCGCCGCCGCACCTCTGGTAGTTGGCGCAACCGGTCCCAGGTCGGGGCCCAGCCAGTCGTCGGCCGGATTGTCGCCTGTGGGCCTGGCCCCGGCTGGCGTGTCGCTGGCCGGCCTGCAGCCCGACGGGCAGCCCGGCGCGCCGGTCCGAGCGGTCCAGGCCGGCGACGGGCTGCGTACCAACAGACAGGCCCAGGCTGCGCGGACCGCGAGCACGGCCCAGTGGGCCGATATCACAGTCGACGACGCGATGGCCGAGCTGAGAGAAATGGTAGGCCTGACCGCGGTAAAGGATCAGATGCGGTCCATCACGGCTTCGGTGGAGGCGGCCAGGCGGCGCGCCATCGCCGGGCACGGCACCGAGAAACCGATGCAGCATTTCGTCTTCCTCGGGCCGCCAGGCACTGGCAAAACGGCGGTAGCCAGGGTTATCGCAAAGATCTTCTACGCCTTCGGGCTCCTGAGCTCGCCAATAGTGGTCGAGGCGCAGCGCGCCGACCTGGTAGGGGAGTATCTCGGCGCGACCGCGATCAAGACGAACGAGCTTGTCGACTCTGCGCTCGGCTCCGTGCTGTTCATCGACGAGGCCTACAGCCTGGTGAACGAAGGCGATGGGCAAGGCGACCGGTTCGGTAACGAGGCCGTGCAGGCGCTGGTCAAGCGTGCTGAGGACGACCGCGAGAACCTGATCATCATCCTGGCCGGCGACGAGCGGCAGATGGAGTCGTTCCTGTCGTCAAACCCTGGCCTGAATTCCCGCTTCGGTATCCGCGTGAAGTTCCCTGGCTATGCGCCCGCCGAACTAACCGCGCTCGCCGACCTGGCCGTTCAGGCCAAAGGCGAGTTGCTTGACCCGGATGCCCGGCCGGTGCTCCGGCGGATCTTCGATGAGATCGGCCGGCGGCGGCTGGCCGATGAGCTCGGGAACGGCCGGTTCGTCCGCAGCCTGCTGGCCAGGGCCGGGCAGCAGCGCGACGTCCGGGTGATGGCAGGGCCGGACGAGCCCAGCGGCGCGGAGCTAGTGACGCTGCATGGCCCGGACATCGAACGTGCCTACACCGAGCTGACCGCGAGGTTCCGCGGGTACACCGACACGCCGACCGTGGAGGCCGCTCTTGCTGAACTGGACGCGCTGGTCGGGCTGGAGCCGGTGAAGCAGCAGGTGCACGAGATCGTCGCGCAGCTGGAGGTAGCCAGGCTGCGGGCCCGGCAGGGACTGGCCAGCCAGCCGCCGTCGCGGCATTTCGTGTTCACCGGGCCGCCCGGCACCGGCAAGACCACAGTTGCCCGCATCATCGGGCGTATCTTCTCGGCGCTGGGCCTGCTAGTGCGGCCCGAGGTTATCGAGGCACACCGCGCCGACCTGGTCGGCGAGCACCTCGGCTCGACGGCGATAAAGACCAGCAAGCTGATCGATTCGGCGATGGGCGGCGTGCTGTTCATCGACGAGGCCTACGCGCTGCATAACGAGGCGTACTCCGGTGGCGACGCGTTCGGCTCGGAGGCGGTGGCCACGCTGCTGAAGCGCGCCGAGGATGACCGGGAACGGCTCGTCATCGTGCTGGCCGGCTACACCGACGACATGGACCGCCTGCTGCGCAGCAATCCCGGCCTGGCGTCGAGGTTCAGCACCAGGATCACCTTCCCCAGCTATAGCGCCTCGCAACTGAGCCAGATCGCGCAGGTCATTGCCGCGCAGGCCGGCGACACGTTCGCCGGCGACGCGCTGCCCGTGCTCGATTCCATCTTCGTTAGCGCTTGCGACCGCGGTCGGATCGACACGCTGGGCAACGGCCGGTTCGCCCGCTCGCTGTACGAGCGCGCCTGCGCGTCGCGCGACCTGCGGGTCTCGCTTCAGGGCGACGCGGCCACTGCCGCTGACCTGACGACAGTGCTGGCCGCCGACGTCCTCACCGCGTACCGCCAGCTGGCCGGGTAACGGGGCAGCGGATTCAGTCCGCAGCCGCCACGCAAGCAACTGGGGTCGCACGTGTCGGCATCAAGGCCGCGCGACGCTGAACCGGATGCGCTGGCCGGGCCGGAGTTGCGCCGCAAGCCCGAGGTCGGCCGAGCGGATCACGGCGATGACCGGATAGCCGCCAGTTGTGGGGTGGTCAGCTAGCAGCAGGATCGGCTGACCGTCATGGGTAACCTGCAGCGATCCGGTGGCCACGCCCTCGCTGGGCAGTTCGCCGGGCCGGCTGCGGCGCAGCGGGGGACCGGTGAGCCGCAGGCCGCTGCGATTGCTGGCGGCGCTGACCAGGTACTCCCAACTCGCCAGTGTTTCCAGCGCAGCCGGGGTGAACCAGTCGTCGCGCGGGCCGGCTATCGCGCGCAACTCAACGGCACTGGCAGCCATGGCTGGCATAAGCAGCGGCGGCCCGACAGCGCGCAGCTGCTCTCCTGGTCCCCGTTCCGGAAGGGAACGGGGACTCCCGAGAGCTAGCCGGCTGCCGGGCTGCAGGGGCGCTGGGCCAAGGCCGGAAAGACTGTCCGCAGAGCGGCTGCCAAGCACTGCAGGGATGTCGATTCCGCCGCCGATCGCCAGGTAACTGCGCAGCCCTGACGTTGGCGGCCCGATCCGCAGGACCGCGCCAGCCGGCACTGAGAACGCGGTACCCGGAGTCGGCTGCCAGACGGTGTCATGGCCGGCGGCCGCCTGCTGGACAGCCGGGTCAGCCGGGACGGTAAGCCGCATCGGGGCCGCAGCGCCCGCCAGCGCGGCCGTCGCACTGCTGACGAACCGCAATGCGACCCGGCCCAGCGTCAGCTCGAGGCAGGCAGCGCCGTCCGGATTGCCGACCAGGCGGTTGGCCAGCCGCAGACTGGCCGGATCAGCGGCGCCGCTGCCGGGAACGCCGATATGCGCCAACCCTGGCCGCCCGAGATCCTGGATCGTGGTCAGCGGCCCTGGCTGGATGACTTGGATGAGTCGCTCGGCTGGTGACACCGTCAACTGCTCCGCCAGGCTGGCCTCGTGCGCTGCGACGCCAGCGTCGGCGCCGATCTGCTGGCCCTCCGGCAGCCGGTCGACCGGGCGGAATCGCACTTTCATGCCCGGCAACAGCAGGGCTGGCCGGGCCCGGCCGGGATCCCAGAGGCTTGCCGAGGTTCGGCCGAGCAGCCGCCAGCCGCCGGGCGAGGCCGCCGGGTAGACCGCCGCCAGCCCGCCGGCGATGGCCACTGACCCGGCGGGCACGCTTAGCCGAGGGCTGTCCAGCCGCGGCACGGCGGCGAGCACCGGGTCGAGGCCGGTCAGGTAGCCGAAGCCAGGCGAGAATCCGAGCCAGCCCACTTGGTAGCGGGCCGCCGCGTGCCTGGCGATTACGTCGCCGACCGTGAGCCCGGTCAGGGCGGCGACATCGGCCAGGTCGGGCCCGTCGTAGACGACGCCGATTTCGGCGACCGGGTTGCCGTTGCCGCCGTCATCGGGCCCGGGTAGCGCGGCCAGGCTTTGCAGCCGCTCGGAGAGTTCGGCGGTCGCCCAGCTGCCCGGCTCGAGCGTGACCAGGACGGTGCGGGCGCCCGGCACCACGTCGATGACCCCACTCAGCCCGGCCGCCCTGATCGCAGCGGCGAATCCGTCGGGTGTCAGTCCCGGTTTCGAGCAACAGGGCTGCGTCACCGGCAACCTTGACCGAGGTCACGCAAATGCCGCCACGGTCAGGCCGGCCTGCTCGAGGGCTGTGCGCACAGCCTTCGCCAGAGTGACAGCACCCGGCGTGTCGCCATGGACGCAGATGGACCGCGGCTGCAGCGGCACCCGGTTGCCGGTCACCGATTCCACGCTGCCGCTGGTTACCATCTCGACGATCCTGGCGGCCACGCAACCGGGGTCGGACAGCACCGCTCCGGGCTGGCCGCGCGGCACCAGCGTGCCGTCGTCACGGTAAGCACGGTCAGCAAACGCCTCGGCAATGACGGCAAGGCCGGCTTCAGTTGCCGCTGACGCAGCCACCGAGCCAGGCAAGGTCAGCAGCGGCAGCCCGGCGTCGTAGCTGGCGATGGCGGCCGCGACGGCAGCCGCCTGCTCCGGATCCCTGACAGCCCGGTTGTACAGCGCGCCGTGCGGCTTGACGTAGCTCACCCGGCCGCCCTCCGCTCTCGCCACGCCGTCCAGCGCCGCGATCTGGTAGAGCACTTCGGCAGCCAGCTCGTCCGGGGGCACGGTCATTTCCCGGCGGCCGAAGCCGGCCAGGTCGCGGTAGGAGACCTGGGCGCCGATTGTGACGCCGTGCGCGACGGCGGTCGCGCACGCCCTCCTGATCGTCAGCGGATCGCCGGCGTGGAAGCCGCAGGCGACATTCGCGCTGGTGACGATGGCCAGCATGGCCTCGTCGTCACCGAGCCGCCAGGCGCCAAAGCTCTCGCCAAGGTCGGCGTTGAGATCTACGGCGCGTTGCCCCGATGTCACCGGGACACCTTCCCACGAGCGGCTCCGCCCCCCGTGCGGCCCCCGAAGACCTTGATCACCCAGGCTCTTCCGGCGGCAGGTCGGCGAGGGCCGCAGCGATATCCCGCTCCTGCGGGCCCGCCGATCGAAGTGTCTCGATAAGCGTATGCAGCACCTCATGGCGGTCCTCGCCGAGGTCGAGCAGGCGCTGCGCGGCTTCCCACAACTCGGGCGGGTCGCCGCGCCAGAGTCTGTCTGCGAGGGCGACGTGCCGGTCGACATGCTCGGCGCTAGCCTGCCTGCCGTCAGCATCGCCGTGATCGGCCGCCAGCAGAGTGCGGCGGTCGCCAGGGAGCCCCGGGTTGAGCGTAGCCAGGTCGACGCCGCGGAAACTGCCCCGTAGCAACGGGAACGCGAAGATGCGCCGGGCGAGTGCCTCCAGGTCGCCGTCGGGCAGCAGCCGGTCGACCATGTCTGGTTCAAGACCGAAGGAGGCCGGATCACGGTAGACGCTCGGGAACGTGCGCATGGCCTCGAAGACCGAGTCCTGCACGGCCGCGACCGCGGTCTCGTCGAGGCCCGACCGCGCCCCGGCCCAGCGCACCCAGGCGAGCAGCACGTGCGGCATGGCCTCCTGGTCGGCCCGCGACAGCATGACCTTGCGCGGCAGCCAGTCCAGCAGGAACGTCTCGGCCTTAGCCGGGCTGACTCGCAGCGGCCGGCCGAAGTCGCGGTCGCAGCCGTACTCGACGATGTGGTCGGTGCACCTGCTGGCGGCCTGCCGGTCGGACAGGTCCTCTGCGTCGTCGGAGGCGAGGAACTCGGCCACCAGCATCGCCCGCCGGTCCTTGCGCCAGACAGCCCGCCGGGCGGCCGCGTCACCGCCGGGGCAGCCGCAGCGGCGGCCACGGCTTGGGTCCCGGCAGGCAGTACCGGTGGCAGCGTCCTGATCCGGGCCCTGATGAACGCGTGATAGGAGGGGAACGAGGCGCTCACCGCCGGCTCGGCCGTCGCATCGGTCGCGGTCAGGGCTGCCGCCAGGATCCGGCGAGCCTGAGGCGGGTCGATCTGCATGAAGGCGGGCCCAGCTCCGCCACTGCCGTCCCGGCAGTAGTCCAGTAGCTTGGTCACCTGTGAGGTCACCCAGCCGTCACGGGCGAGGCCGCCGGCGTTGTAATCGACGATTACGACCAGCGCATGCTGTTCCTGGCCGGCGTAGCTGAAGACGCAGACGACCTCGTCCCGGTCGCCGTAGGCGTCGGAGTTCAGGTAGCACTCGGCGGTCTCTACCGCGCCGACATGCTCGGCCCAGGCGGGCCGGGCCACGCCCCGGTCCATGAGCGCTAGCGCCGCCTGCTCGGCTTGCGCCGCCTGACGGGGGGTGCCCAGGCAGGCGATTCCGGACAGCAGTGCCAGCGCCGCTGGGCTGCCCTGCCGCGCTGCGTAGCCGACCAGGCCCTCGCCGACCAGCTCTTCAACGTCGCCGCGCCTCCTGGCGCCCCGAGCGCCGCGGCCGGCCTGCTGGCCCCACCAGGTACCCAGCAGCTCGCTGACCATGAGCTCGGCGTCCAGCGGGCTGCGGACAGCGAGTAGCTCGCGGGCGGCCCGCAGCATCTCGGCGAACAGGGCATTCGGTGGCGGGCTGCCAGGTCCGGCGGCGCCGGGGCGGCGGCCAGGCGGCGATCCAGCGGATCCGTGCTGACCCTTGTCGCCGGCAGGATCGCGGCGTCGGCTCGGAGGGGTCACCCGTCAAGCTTCGCAGATTTCCGGACCGGGCACGCCATGCCTCGCCATGGCGGGTGCCCGATTCTCGGCATACCGAGATAGTTCGCCAGGTTCGTGCGGCAGGATCGGGGCTAGCTTCCTCCCGTCTATCCAGCGAACGGCCAATTAGTCCGGTACCGTCCTACCTGGGGCGGGCTGCCTCGGCCGTAGCCTGCCACAGACCTGGTCCGGTGACCGCTGGCGGTAAGGTCCGGCACGTCAGGTCAGGTACATAAGTCATAATTAAGCATTTGGGTGCCTAAGAGGTAAATCAAGTCGCGGGAGCGTGCGGCCGACAGCCTGGCGTCGGCCGGGCTCCCATGTGCGAGAGGGACGGCGGTTCGGGAATGCGAGGACTTGCGGCGATGCGCCGAGCGCTGAGGCTTGGCCGGGCCAGCGGATACGGCCCCAACGGACGCGGGGCCAGCGGATTCGGCCCCGGCGCAGCGGGTTCTCGACACGCCGCTGGCCATCGGCGCGCCATCGGCGCGATCGCAGGCACTGCCGGACTTGCCGTAGTCCTGGCGGCCTGCGGTGCCTCGACCGGCTCGGGAACCGTCGGCACCACGCCGGTCAACGGTGGCACTGCGACCTTCGCCCTGCCGCCAGCTTCGTACGCGAACTACATTTTCCCGTTCATGGCTGGGCCCAACGGACTCTCGGAGTACAGCACCTACAACGTCAATGATTTCCAGTTCCTGCTGTACCGGCCGCTGTACTGGTTCGGCCAAGGCACCCAGCCGTACCTGAACAAGTCCCTCAGCCTCGCCTACCTGCCCGTCTACCACGGCCAGCAGGTCTCTATCACGCTGAAGCCGAACTACAAGTGGTCGAACGGCGAGTCGGTCGACGCGGCGGACGTCGTGTTCTGGATGAACATGATGCTGTCGACGCTGCGGCCCGACTTTGCCTCGCAGGGCGGCTGGGCGGCGGCTAGCCCGAACGGACTGCCGTACGACGTGACCAATGTCCGCGCTACCAGCAAGTACAAGGTCACGATGACGATCAAGGGTGCGTACTCGCAGACCTGGTTTACCGACAACGAGCTCAGCCAGATCACCCCGATGCCCGTGTACTGGGACCGGACTTCGGCAACTCACGCCAGCAGCTGCGTCACGACCATCAGCGACTGTTTCGCGGTCTGGAGCTACCTCGACAAGCAGGCGCAGAACCCGGTGACCTACGGGAAGTCACGGCTCTGGGCGGTGGTCGACGGGCCGTGGAAGGTGGCCAGCTTCGTTCAGCCCGGCACGCTCACCCTCGCCTTTAACAGCAAATACTCCGGCCGCGTGCCGCCACATCACATCACGAGGTTCGTCGAGGTGCCGTTCACCTCCGAGCAGGCCGAGTACAACGTCCTGCAGAACCCAACCGGAAGCCAGACCATTGATGTTGGCTACCTGCCCACGGTGGACGCGCCTGTCCCGCCAGGAAACTCGAACGTGGGTGCGAACCCCAGCACGCTGCCGAATTACCGGCTCGGCGTGGTCTATCCGTGGCAGCTGAGCTACTACCCGTACAACTTCAACAACACCACCGGCCAGGGCGCGATCTTCAAGCAGCTCTACTTCCGGAAGGCGTTCCAGTCGCTGACCGACCAGGAAGGCGTCATCGAAGGCCCGCTGCACGGGTACGGCAAGCCAACGATCGGCCCGGTCGGCGACTACCCGGTGACTAACTACCTGTCGCGGCAGCTCGCGCAACTGGGCGATCAGTGGCCGCTGAACCCGGCGAAGGCGGCGTCGCTACTGCGGACCAACGGCTGGTCAGTCACGCCTGGCGGCCTGGACGTCTGCAAGCACGCTGGTCGTGCCAAGGGAGACTGCGGGGCCGGAATCCCCCCCGGCGCGAAGCTGAAGTTCAACTTGATCTACGTCTCCGGGCTGTCCTGGATGGAGTCGCAGGTCAAGGAGCTTTCCTCCAATGCCGCCGAGGTTGGCATCCAGCTGACCGTAACGGCGGAGCCATTCCTCTCGGTGGTCGGCGCGGCCTTCGGGTGCAAGCCCCACAAGCCCTGCACCTGGCAGCTCGCGGACTGGGGGACGTGGACGTATGCGCCCGATTTCCTGCCCACCGGCGAGCAGCTGTTCACCAGTACTGCCGTTAACAATGGCGGCGGCTACCACAACGTGCGCAACGATCAGCTTGTCGCGGCGACGCTGCGCGCAACGACACAGAACGAGCTGGACCAGGCGATGTTCAAATGGGAGAACTTCCTGGCCGGTCAGCTCCCTGTGGTGTACCAGCCGGACACGCCATCCTTGATAGAGACCATCAACAACCTGCACACCGGCCCGCAGAACAGCGCACTGACCCTCAACCCGGAAGACTGGTACTTCCTGCAGTGAGATCCACGGTGCTGCCAGGCCGGCCACTTACGTGACCATTTACCTGGCCAGGCGGGTACTGCAGGCGGTTGCTGTCGTCTTCGGGGTCACGCTGATCGTCTTTGTGCTGCTCAGGCTCGCTCCCGGCGGGGCGGCCGCAGCGGTCCTTGGTAGCGGCTCGGCGCACCGGCAATTCCTCCTGCAGTACCTGACCTGGCTGGGCCGAGCGCTGCAGGGCAACCTCGGCTTCGCGCCGAAGCTCAACGAGACGGTGGGATCAGTGCTCGCCGCGAGCCTGCCCAGGACCCTTGCGCTGACCGTGACCTCGACGGTGATCGCGCTTGTCGTCGCTATTCCGGTCGGGCTTGTCCAGGCGGTGCGCCGGAACAGCGGAACCGATCACCTACTCCGCGGCCTGACCCTGCTGTTCTACGGAATGCCGTCGTTCGTCCTCGGCCCGCTGCTGGTCATGTTCCTCGCCGACCGCTGGCACCGGTTCGGTGCGGAGGGCCCGCAGGCGCCCGGTTTCATCGCGGTGATCACTGACGTCCGCGACCTGACCCTGCCAGTCCTGACTCTCGCCCTGGTGACGATCGCGATCTTCGCCCGCTATATGCGCTCGTCAGCTGCAGACAGCCTGGCCGAGGAGTACGTGGAGGCCGCGCGGGCCCGGGGGGCCAGCGAGCGCCGGGTGCTGACCAGGCACGTGCTCAGAAACTCACTCGTTCCCGTGGTCACGCTGATAGGGCTCAGCTTCCCGCAGATTGTGGGCGGCGCCGTGGTCGTGGAGAACGTGTTCAACATCCATGGCGTGGGCTGGCAGGTCTGGCAGGCCGCCGCTAACCGTGACTTCCCGGTCACCCTCGGCCTCGCCCTGGTCATCGCTGTCGGGGCTGCACTGGGTTCGATGCTGGCCGACATCGGATATGCGCTGCTCGATCCGAGAGTCAGGTACCAGCAGCCATGACAGCGAATCGGGCGGTGCCGGTACCGGAGCAGGCTAGCGCGGGTGTCCCGGCACCGGAGGCGGCCGCTGGCCAGGCCGGGCCGGTGCGCGGCAGCCGCGGCCGTCACGCGGGGCCGGCGGTAGCTGTCCAGCCCGGCGTGGCCATGGCACGCGCCGTCGGGCCGCGCAGATGGCGCGGCGTGCTTGCCGTGATGCGGGCGAACCCGCTGGCGACGGCAGGTGCCGCGATTGTCATCGCGGTCGGGGCGTTCTGCTTTCTCGGCCCGCTTGTCTACCACTCCAATCAGACCAGGGTCCTGCTCGCGCTGGGCAACCTGTCGCCCCAGGCAGGGCATCCGCTTGGCACCGACGCCGACGGCCTGGACGAGCTCGGTCAGGTCATGGCCGGGGGCCAGGTATCGCTCGAGCTAGGCCTGGCCGCCGGGGTCCTGGCTGCCGTGCTCGGTTCGCTGTGGGGGGCGGTGGCCGGGTACGCAGGCGGCGTGCTGGACGCGATAATGATGCGTGTCGTCGATGCGGCGATAGCGATCCCCACCGTGGTTGTCCTGCTGCTGCTGATCTCTATCTACACGCCGTCGACGGGAATCCTGGTGGTGGTCATCGCCGGTACCGCCTGGCTGAGCACCGCGCGCCTGGTCCGGGCCGAGGCGCTGACCTTGCGGACACGCGAGTACGTACAGTCAGTCCGCGTGATGGGCGGCAGCGGCGTTCGGGTTGTGCTGCGGCACATCGCGCCGAACGCCCTCGGCACCATCGCGGTCAACGTTACCTTCCAGGTGGCGAACGCGATCTTGCTGCTGGCCACCCTGAGTTACCTGGGGCTCGGCGTGCAGTTCCCGTCGGTGGACTGGGGCGAGATGATCGCGAACGCTAACGCGTACAGCGCCACAGTGAACGGCTACTGGTGGGAGATCCTCTCGCCTGGAGTCGCAATCATCGCTGTCGTGGTCGGGTTCACCATGCTCGGCGATGGCCTGCGGGACTGGTTCTCCGCCGATGCTTAGCCGCGAGCAGGCGGCCCCGGTGCTCGAGATCAGCGGCCTGCACACAGAGATCCGCCGCAAGCACGTGAGGGTGCGCGCGGTCGACGGCGTCAGCCTGACGGTACGGGCCGGCGAGTGCCTCGGGCCTGGTGGGGGAGTCGGGCTGCGGGAAGACGATGACGGCGCGGTCGATCATTCGGCTGCTCCCGCGCGGGGGCGTGATTACCGCCGGGTCCGTCGTGCTTTCGGGCACCGAGCTCACGAACCTCACTGAGCAGGCCATGCAGCAAGTCCGCGGTAACGAGATCGGAATGGTATTCCAGGACCCGTCGGCGTGCCTCGATCCCACTATGGCGATCGGCCAGCAGATCTCCGAGTCCGTGATCGTGCACAAGGGCGCCGACCGGCGGGCCGCGGCCGACCACGCCGTCGAGATGCTCAGGCTGGTCAGGATGCCCGATCCGGAGCGCGTGGCGGCGCAGTACCCGCACGAGCTGTCGGGGGGCATGCGCCAGCGCGCGATGATCGCGGCCGCGCTCGCCTGCCAGCCGAAGCTGCTGATCGCGGACGAGCCGACCACCGCCCTGGACGTGACGATCCAGCGCGACATCCTGGATCTGATCGGCGACCTGCGCGCGCAACTCGGCATGGCGGTAATCCTGGTCACTCACGACCTCGGCGTGATCGCCGGCCGGACCGAGCAGGTGGCGGTCATGTACGGCGGCAGGATTGTCGAGAAGGCCGCCACCAGCAGCGTTTTCGCGGGCCCGCGGCACCCTTATACCGAGGCGCTGTTCGAGGCCCTCCCGGAGCTGGCGAGCGAGTCGAGCCGGTCCCTTTACAGCATCCCCGGCCGGCCGCCGGACCTGACCGAGGCGACCACAGGGTGCAGCTTCGCGCCGCGGTGCCGCCAGGTCGAGGACTGGTGCGCGAGCCATGAGCCGGCGCTGGACGGCGACCATCCCGGTCACAACTACGCCTGTTTCTTCCCGGCCGGCGCCGTTGGCGGTACCGAGACCGGGTCCGGCGACCAGCGCCGCGCCTGGACCGAACGCCGCGACCCTGGCTGGCGCCGTGCGCCCGGCCAGGCGGCAAACGGGCAGGGCCGTGAAGGCGAGCCGCTGCTGCGAGTTTCCGGGCTGGTCAAGGACTACCCGGTGTACCGGGGGCTGCTCCGCCGGCCGGCGGGCGCGGTCAGCGCGGTCGCCGACGTTACCTTCGAGTTGCCGGCTGGCCAGACGTTCGGCCTGGTGGGGGAGTCCGGTTGCGGCAAGACCAGCGTCGCACGGCTTCTTGTCGGGCTGGAGCGCGCGGGAGCTGGCTCCATCCTGTTCGGCGGCACCGAGCTGGCCGGCCTCTCGCCGCGGCAGCGGCGCGGCCAAGGGTCCGGTATCCAGCTGATGTTCCAGGACGCTTTCGCGTCACTGGACCCCAGGATGCGGGTGCGGTCGATGCTGAGCGAGCCGCTGGTGATCCAGAAGACCGGGCGCCGCAGGACGCATCGCCGGCAGGTGGCCAGGATCCTGGATGAGGTGGGATTGCCTGCCGACGCCGCCGACCGGTACCCGCGGGAGTTCTCCGGCGGCCAGCGCCAGCGGCTCGCCCTGGCCCGCGCGCTGATCCTGCGCCCCTCGCTGATCGTGGCCGACGAGCCGGTGTCCGCGCTGGACGTGTCGGTGCAGGCACAGATCCTCAACCTGATGCGCAAGCTGCAGCGCCAGTACGGGCTCAGCTATCTGTTCATCTCGCACGACCTGTCGGTCGTCAGGTACATGGCCGACACCATCGGCGTGATGTACCTCGGCAAGCTTGTCGAGGTCGGGACGGCCGAGGACATCTGCACGTCGCCAGGTCATCCTTACACCAGGGCCCTCATCGACGCCGTGCCGGTTATTACCGCCGGTCAGCCGGATAGCGCCGGTCAGCCGGGTAGCGCCGGTCAGCCGGGTAGCGCCGGTCAGCCGGGTAGCGCCGGTCAGCCGGCTGCGTTGCCGTCGCCCGGAACTGGCAGCTGGCCGCCGCCGACCCCAACGCAGCCGCCGTCGGGCTGCCGGTTCCGCACCAGGTGCCCGCTGGCCGAGGACATCTGCGCCGGACAAGAGCCGCCGCTCCGGCCGCATCCTGTCTCCGGTCAGCTGATCGCTTGCCATTTCCCGCTGCAGCCGGCGGCCCAGGATCGGCCGGCCAGTCAGCGTGCGGACCTGAATACCGGGATATAGGCTGGCGTAATTACCACCATAAATCCGCCATATAGTGCCTGACTGGCCAGTCTTAAACCGTCTTGCGGCCTTGCGAGCCGGTCAGGTCATGGCGTCGGCACGGTTAATGTCGTTCTGAGTTGCTGCTGCCTCCCTTCTTGGGCCCGTTGTTGCCAGTAGCCTTCATGTGTCCGAGGTGAGCAGGAAGGAGCCGTTCGATGGCGCGCGCTGGGCCGGACGCGAGGTGTATGCGGTGAGTACCGGCATGTCGGTTCCGCGGCCGCGGCTATCCGGCCTTGACCTTTCTGACTCAGCGTTGCTGGCCGTGTCGCTGCGCGAGGCCCCGATCGGATTTGCCTTCATCGGCCTGGACCTGCGCATTCGCCGCGCTAACCAGACAATGGCCCGGCTGGCGGGCCGCGAGCAGGCCGATCCGGCGGGCAGCATGCCCGCCGAGGCGTGGCCGCCGGACCTGGCATCGGCCGCGGAGGCAGCTGTGCGCCGGGTGGCGGCAGGCGAGCGCCCGGTGCCGCAAACCGAGCACCGATGGCCCGTCGTGCCCGGCCAGGGGCGAGCCCTGGACGAAGCTGCCTCCGGCGCGCTCTATTCGCACTGGAGCTTGTCCTGGTTCCCGTCCGCTGACGGTGACGTCAGCGGCGTCGCGCTGCTTGCCGTCGACATGACGCCGCAGCTGCAGGCTGCCGAGGCCCTGCGCCGCAGCGAGGAGCGGTACCGGTCACTTGTACAAGCCGGGGCCCAGGTGGTGTGGGTTACCAAGCCCGACGGCGAGGTCACTGAGGATTCGCCTGAGTGGCGTTGGATCACCGGGCAGACGGCTGAGGAATACCTGAGCAAGGGCTGGCTTGAGGCGATCCACAACGATGACAGGGAGCGGGTGGAGGCGGCCTGGCAGGACTGCCTGCGCTCGGGCAAGATCTTCGACAGCCGCTACCGGGTTCGCAGCCGGACCGGCTCCTACCGGCACTACGACGTCCGCGCCGTGCCCATCGAACGGGACGGCAAGATCATCGAATGGATGGGCGCCAGCACCGATGTGACTGCCCAGCGCGAGGCCGAGGAAATGCGGGGCCGGCTGACCGAGCAGCTGTCGGCCGCGGCCCTGCGGACCGCCAGGCTTCAGCAGGCCACCTCGATGCTGGCCGAGGCGCTGACCGTTGAGCAGGTCGTCCAGGTGATCACCGAGGTGGGCAGGTCGGCGATCGGAGCCGAGCGGTCGGCGGTCGCCATCGTGGACACCGAAAGGCTCCGGCTGCGCACCATTAACCCTGGCGGCCTGCCGGACAGTCCAGGCTCGCCGCCCTACGACATGCCGCTGGGCGCGCCCAGCCTGCTGACCGCGGCCATCCAGGCACGTCGGCCGCTGCTGCTGGAAAGCCCGGACGCGCTGCGCAAGCACTTCGAGGGCGAGATCGACCTCACCGAGTTCCTGGCCCATACCGACGAGAAGGCCTGGGTCGGCATGCCGCTGCTGTCCTCAGGTGCCGCCCTTGGCGCGCTGCGGTTCTCCTTCACCCGGCCCCGGCAGATCACCGAGGAGGAGCGGGTGTTCCTCGAGGCGCTGGCCGGGCAGTGTGCGCTGGCGCTAGAGCGGGCGACGCTGTACGAGCGGGAGCACAAGACCGCCGAGACGCTCCAGCGCAGCCTGCTGCCGGACAGCCTGCCGACCGTTCCCGGCGTCATGCTGGCGGCCAAGTGCTTGCCGGTGACCAGGAACATGGAAATCGGCGGGGACTGGTACGACGCCTTCCGGCTGCCCGACGGCAGGCTGGCTGTGGCCGCCGGTGACGTGATGGGCAAGGGGCTGACCGCGGCGGCTGGCATGGGCCGGGTCCGTAACGCCCTGCGGGCGCTGGCCCTGACCGATCCCCGGCCCGCGGCCGTGCTGGCTGGGCTGGACCGGCTGTTCCTGGCCACAGAGCTTGAGGAGCAGGTCACGACGGTCGCCTACCTGGTTGTCGACCCTCTCACCGGCGAGGGTGTGGCCGGGAACGCAGGTCACTTGCCGCCGTTGCTGCTGTCCCCGGACGGCCCGCCGCGGCTGGAACCGGCGGAGGGGGGTACTCCTCTAGGGTGGGCGAGCCCGCGGCAGCAATACCCGTTCAGGCTGCCGCCAGGCAACACTGTCGTGCTGTATTCCGATGGACTTGTGGAGAACCGCAAGCGGGGCCTCGATACCGGGCTCAACGAGCTGGTCGCGGTGGCGGCCCAGGCTCCGGCCTCGGCAGCCGAAGATCCTGGCCAGCTGCTGACCTACCTGGTGGACCGGATGTTGACCGGAT
This sequence comes from uncultured Actinomycetota bacterium, assembly GCA_963834665.1. Classification (GTDB taxonomy): domain Bacteria; phylum Actinomycetota; class Actinomycetes; order Streptosporangiales; family Streptosporangiaceae; genus JAJYUU01. The sequence continues at coordinate 351,652 of CAWICK010000010.1, read as the reverse complement.
ATGAGCAGGATGACGACGTAACAGTGCTGGTCATGCACGTGCCCGCCGAGCCGGCCGACGGGCCGGGCGTCCGCTGGCGGGCAGGGTTGGCGAGAAAGGGGAGGGTATGAGGAATGCGGGTACCATTCCCGAGGTTGTGCTCTCAGCCCTACTGGGCCAGCAAGGACGCTTGAGTTCAGCGGTACGACCTACACCGACAGTGCGCCTAAGGTGGTGGACGGGAGAGAACCTCGTACAGGGCTTGCTCTCCTGCGGCAGATTCCCGGCTTCTGGCTCGGTCCTGAGAGCGGGATTCGCGCGGTAGGGTCCGATGCTCACCATGAGGTATGCCGGAGGGTGGCTGTGTCGCCTGCTAGTTCGCACGGCCGGGCGCCGGGCATGGCGTGGCGGTTCGCCATCCAGCTAGGAAAGGGGTGACCGCGGTGGCAAGCGCTGCAAGCTCAGCGGCGCGGCGGCAGTCTCGGCCGTCTGCGCGAAGCGCACGCGTACCGCAGCAGGCCCGCGGGGGTTCGGTCGGCAGCGGTGCTGCCGAAGGCAGGAACCTGCCCGCGAATCAGCCTGTTGCCCTGGTGCCGGATAGCAACGGCAAGGAAACTAGCGCCAAGAGCAGGAATGGCAAGGTCAGCAGCAAGGATGTGCCAGCGGCCAGGCGGCCTGCTGGCGGGCGGAGGAGCACGTCGTCGAAGTCCGCAGGTACCGGCGCGGTCAACGGCAGCTCAGAAGGCAGTGGTCCTGAAGGCAGTGAAGGCAAGGACCTCGCGGGCACTGAAGGTGGTCGGGCGGCTGGCGGTCGCGGCGCGGCAGGCGCGTCCGGGTCGGCGCGCGCCAAGGTCAAGCAGGGAAAGCAGGGAGCGAGTGAGCTGCCGGGTGGTAGGGGAGATCATCGTGACGACGGGAGCACCGAGGTGACAGCCGACGCCGGGCTGGCGGCGGAAGCCGGGCTTGACCAGGAGACAGACCTCGTCGAGGAAGCGGTCCTGGAGACCGACCCGGACTTGACCGACGTGGCGGACCTGGAAGCCGAGCCCGATCTGGCCGACGTCGGGTTCATCGACGTTGAGGCAGAGCTCGAGGAGCTCGAAGTTCTCGAGACAGAGGAGGCTGACTCCGAAGACGAGGCAGACTCCGAAGACGATGCAGTCGGCCCAGTCGGCGTCGCAGATGCGGACGACGCCGCGGCGGACGGCACTGCCCCGGCGGCGGCCACCGGGGCGTCGGTGGCCAGCGGCGAGGCCGTAGCCGCGGCCGGGACCGAGGAGGCTGAGGACGAGGCCTTCGTCTACGGCGACGACGACGAGGACCTGCCAGCCGCTCAGGTGGCTGTGGCGGGCGCCACGTCCGACCCGGTCAAGGACTATCTCAAGCAGATCGGCAAGGTCCCGCTGCTCAATGCCGAGCAGGAGGTCGAGCTGGCCAAGCGGATAGAGGCTGGCCTGTTCGCCGAGGAGAAGCTGGCCGATAACCGCGACTCGCTGCGGCCGGAGTCCCGGCTGGACCTGGAATGGATCGCGGATGACGGCAGGCGGGCGAAGAACCACCTGCTGGAGGCCAACCTGCGGCTCGTGGTTTCGCTGGCCAAGCGCTACACCGGCCGCGGCATGCTATTCCTCGACTTGATCCAGGAGGGCAACCTCGGCCTGATCCGCGCGGTGGAGAAGTTCGACTACACCAAGGGCTACAAGTTCTCCACCTATGCGACCTGGTGGATCAGGCAGGCGATCACCCGCGCCATGGCAGACCAGGCCCGGACGATCCGGATCCCGGTGCACATGGTCGAGGTGATCAACAAGCTGGCCAGGGTGCAGCGCCAGATGCTCCAGGACCTGGGCCGCGAGCCCACCCCGGAGGAGCTGGCAGCCGAGCTCGACATGACCCCGGAGAAGGTCATCGAGGTGCAGAAGTACGGGCGCGAGCCCATCTCGCTGCACACGCCGCTCGGCGAGGACGGGGACAGCGAGTTCGGCGATCTGATCGAGGACTCTGAGGCGATCCAGCCGGGCGAGGCGGTCAGCTTCACGCTGCTCCAGGAGCAGCTGCACTCGGTGCTCGACACGCTGTCTGAGCGCGAGGCTGGCGTCGTCTCAATGCGGTTCGGCCTGACCGACGGGCAGCCCAAGACGCTGGACGAGATCGGCAAGGTCTACGGCGTGACCAGGGAGCGGATCCGCCAGATCGAGTCGAAGACGATGTCGAAGCTTAGGCACCCGTCACGGTCGCAGGTCCTGCGCGACTACCTCGACTAGGACACAAATCAATCCCCGGCCAACTGGGCTGGCCTGGGCATGGAGGGCGAACCAGTCAGCCCCCGGCCAGCTGCGCTGGCCGGGGGCTGATTTGGCTGATCACGTTCTGGAGAGGTCAGGAGGCGTCGTCGCCTGGCTTGCTTGAGAGCCTGCCGGTCTCGTCCTGGATCTCGATAGCAACCTTGGCTAGAGCGTCGGCGTGCTTGCGGTTGTGGTGCGCGCAGAACAGCAGCTCTCCCGATCCTGGCAGCAGCACACGTACGTATGCAGGGGCGCCGCATCGGTCACACAAGTCAAGGGCGTTTAGCGGCCTTGTAGGGGCTATGGCTCCGGTCATGTCGCCTCCTCGCCTCGAGGACTGCACCGGACCCCTTCCCAGGCCATCCCGCTCCTGGGCCAGAGTCTGGCTGTCACCTGCGGCTCTTCTTTGCGCCGCCGGCCAGTCCGCCAACCTGTGATCTCCTACGCATCACAACACTCGGGCAGGTCGTTTGTCATCCCCTGCGGGGTCCGAGTATGCCGAGGGCGAACATCCGGCTATGCCCGGCCTGGTAGGCAGCGCCGGTATAAGGCATAGTGAGTGATATCCGACCTAGAGCGCCGAATGTCGGCCGGCGTGGTGGCGCGAGGCTTGGCCCGCGGGCGGCTAGTCTGCCTTCAGGCCCTCCCTAGCTGGTGCTGCGCGTCCCAGCTGGCGCTTCGCTCCAGCTGTCAGGCTCACGGCCTGGGCGGGCTGCCAGTCGTTCCCGCTTGACCAGGAGAGCCGAAGTGACCGCCGCCCTCAGCACAGAACCTGCCAGTAAGGGGCACCCGCACGTGCCGGCGGCAGCAGATGGCTACACGGCCCGCCACCTGACGGTGCTCGAGGGCCTGGATGCCGTCCGCAAGCGGCCCGGCATGTACATCGGCTCGACCGATTCCAGGGGCCTGGCCCAGTGCCTGGGCGAGATCTTCGACAATTCGGTCGACGAGGCCCTGGCCGGGTCGTGCACTCGCATCGACGTGCTGCTTCATCCTGACGGCTCGGCCGAGGTCACCGACAACGGCCGCGGCATCCCGGTCGACATTGAGCCGAAAACCGGCCTGTCCGGCGTGGAATTGGTAATGACCCGCCTGCATGCCGGCGGGAAGTTCGGCGGTGGGTCCTACACCGCCTCCGGCGGACTCCACGGCGTCGGCGCGTCCGTGGTGAATGCCCTGTCCGCACGGCTAGACGTGTGGGTTCTGAAGGGCGGCTATGAGTGGGCCGCCAGCTTCCGTCGCGGGGTCTCCGGCCAGTTCGCCGGCGACGGCCCGGATGCGGCCTTCACGCCCGGCACAGGGCTGCGGAAGGGCAGCAAGGTGGCGAAGACGGCTTCCGGGACCAGGATCAGGTTCTGGCCGGATCGCCAGATCTTCGTTCCGGGTGCCGGCTGGAGCTTCAGCTGGCTCGCCCAGCAGGCCAGGCAGACTGCGTACCTGGTGCCCGGACTGACCATCAAGGCGAACGACGAGCGGCCAGAAGACGACCGCGACCGCGATTCGGGGGCTGCGCGGCTGGCGGAGTTCAGGTTCGTCGGCGGGATCAGCGAGTTCTGCGCGCACCTTTCCGCCGGGGAGCCGGTCACCGATGTTGTCCGGATCACCGGCTCGGGAAATTTCACCGAGACCGTGCCGGTGCTCGACGACGCCGGCCACCTGACGCCGACCGAGGTGGAGCGGCAGCTCGACGTTGACATCGCGCTGCGCTGGGATACCGGCTATGACTCCACGCTGCGGTCCTTCGTGAACGTCATCGAGACGGCCAAGGGCGGCACCCATGTCACCGGTTTTGAGCGGGCCATGGTGCGGACGATGAACGATCAGCTGAAAGCCACCCGGCTGCTCAAGGCAGGCGACGAGACGGTCATCAAGGAGGACGTACTCGAAGGCCTGACTGCCGTGATTTCCGTTCGGCTGCCCGAGCCGCAATTCGAGGGCCAGACCAAGGAGGTACTCGGCACCCCGGCAGCCTCGAAGATAGTGAGCCAGGTTGTCTCCACCGAGCTCAGGAACTTCCTCGACGGCCGGGTGCGGGGCAGCAAGCAGCAGGCCAAGGCGGTCCTCGACAAGGTTGTCTCGGCCGCCAAGACACGGATCGCGGCCCGCGAGCACCGCGAGAACCAGCGGCGCAAGACACAGCTCGCGAGTTCAGCGCTGCCGGCCAAGCTGGTCGATTGCCGGTCGGCCGACGACCGCAGCGAACTATTCATCGTCGAGGGCGATTCTGCCCTCGGCACCGCCAAGAACGCCAGGGACTCCGAATTCCAGGCACTGCTGCCGATTCGCGGCAAGATCCTTAACGTGCAGAAGGCCTCGCTGGCCGACATGCTGAAGAACGCAGAGTGCGCGGCGATCATCCAGGTGCTCGGGGCCGGGTCGGGCAACGCCTTTGACCTGGACTCCGCCCGGTATCAGCGGGTCATCTTCATGGCTGACGCCGATGTTGACGGCGCGCACATCCGCACCCTGCTGCTGACCCTGTTCCACCGGTACATGCGCCCGATGGTGGAGGCGGGCCGGGTGTTCTCCGCGGTCCCGCCACTGCACCGGATCGAGCTGACCAACCCGCGCAAGGGCCAGCCGAAGTACATCTACACCTACAGTGACGGCGAGATGCGCCGCACGGTGCTTGAGCTGGAACGCAAGGGGCAGCGATTCAAGGAGCCGCCGCAGCGCTACAAAGGCCTGGGCGAGATGGACGCGCATCAGCTAGCGGAGACCACCATGGACCCGCGGCACCGCGTGCTTCGCCGGATCAGGATCGAGGACACCGAGGCGGCCAAGCAGATGTTCGACCTGCTGATGGGCAGCGAAGTCGCGCCCCGGCGTGACTTCATCATCAGCGGCGCAGCCGAGCTCGACCCGTCCCGCATCGACATCTGACCGCCGCCGCCCGCCAGGTCCTGGCTCCCAGGCGGCCCGTCCCGATAAACCGAACGTGCCGAGTGGCTGGCCAGTCACACCGACCACCACCGTGGCGGACCCGGCGGGAACTGGCGGCGACCGGTTCGGCTTCTCGGTAGCGGTGGAAAGCAATGCCGTCGTCGCCGGTGCCTGGTTCACCCTCGGGATCGTCGGGATGGCCTACATCCTCGCGCCCTAGTGTGCGTCACCGCGGCCCGGCTGAGGCGGCGGTGCCGCGCGGCGAGGAATGCCGCGCGGCACCGGCAGGGATCACCCTGGGTCGGCATCGTCTGGGCACGGTGCCGACCGGGGTGCCCCACGGGAGACGGCGTCTGCTGGACGGCGCCGCCTCTGAGAGCGCCTGCTTACGACGCGCTTGAGCTGCTCGAGCTGGGGGCACTCGAGTTGCTCCGACCGCTGCCCATATGCGTGCAGTGGTGCGTGCCCGCCGATCCTGACGTCAGCCGCGTCGCCGAGCCAGATCCTGCTGAGCTCGACCCGGCCGATGGCGACGCCGACGATGACCTGGACGAGTGCGACGACGTCGTCGACGCGTGCGTCGTGGACGCGCTCGCCCCGCCAGTTGATGCCAGCGCCACGCCGGTCGCCCCGGCACCCAGCCCGCCGGCGATGACGCCGGTGATGATGAGCCGCCGGACGCGGCCGCCAGTCATGGAAACCATCAGGCTCCTCCCTTCGCGACGGCCGTCGCTGAGCGCGACCAGCTCGTCTGGGGAACAGCCTGGACGGCTGGCCTATCCGGGAAGCCTGACAGTGCTCTCAGGACGCTCTGAGTTCGTGGCGCTAGCCCAATGACATCGAAGCGGCGCAGCGGGTTGCTTGCCGTTCACAGGGTCACGCTGACTGCGTCGACGCGCATGGCCCAGATAGCGTTTCCGCGCCGTCAGGATGGTGAGGCCGTGCCGCCGATGCCTGCCAGCGGGTGCTTCACCCGTTCGCCCGAGCCGTCGCGCCGGCCGACCGGCGGCGGCAGGTCGACCGGCGTGCCAGCCTCGGTTGCACCGCGGGCCGGGCCTGGCCCTGCCCACGCCAGCACGAGCACGTCCTCACCCCTGAGGAACCGATGACAGCGCACGCCGCCGGTTGCCCGGCCTTTCGGCGGGAATTCCGCGAACGGGGTGACCTTGACGGTGGCCGCCGTCGCTCCCGGCAGCGCGCCGGCCGCGCCAGCCACGGTCACCACAACCGGCCCGGCGGCCGGCCCGCCCGCGGCCGCGTCCTGCACGCCCGCCGCCGGATCGACAGCCCCGAACCAGATCACCCTGGCCCGGGGCGCTAGCCGGATGCCTGCCATTCCGCCAGCCGCCCGGCCCTGCGGCCGTACCGATGAGGCAGGGAACCGCAGCAGCTGGGCGTCGCTGGTGATGAACGTCAGTTCCTGATCCTCGTCGGTCAGCTGGACCGCGCCCACGACCCGGTCGCCGTCCTTAAGCGCGATCACGTCGAAGTCCGTCAGGTTCTGCGGGTAGTCGGGCGTGACGCGCTTGACCACGCCTTGCGCGGTGCCGATGGCGAGTCCGGCGCCGGCCGTGTCGGCCGCCGCGATGGCCACGACCGTCTCGCCCGCCGCGATGGACACGAACTCGGACACCGGCGCGCCGCCGGACAGCGCGGGGGAATGCGCGCTGGGCGGCAGCGCGGGCAGTTCCAGCACGCCAAGCCTGATCAGCCGGCCGGCGGAGGTCAGCACCGCGACCGAGCCGCGCGCGGTGGACGTCACCGCCGAGACGATGACGTCGTGCGCGGCGCGCGGCCCCTGGGCACCCGAGCCGGCCGACGGCCGGGGAGCTTGCTGGCCCCGTTCCCCTTCCTCATCGCCTAGGGCCAAAGTGCCTTGCCCGTCCGACGGCCGCGCCGCTGTGCGGGCCAGCAGGCCGGTCGATGACAGCAGCACGGTGCAAGGTTCGTCCGCCACTTCCAGCGGCACAGCGGCCGTCCTGGCCACGCCGGTGCCCTCTAGCAGCACGGTGCGGCGCGGGGTGGCGAACTTTTCGCCGACGGCGGCCAGCTCGGCGGAGACTAGCTCGCGCAGCCGCTGCTCGGAGTCGAGAATCGCGCTGAGCCCGGCGATGTCGGCCTGCAGGGTGTCCCGCTCGCGCTCCAGCTCGAGTTTGTCGTAACGGGTCAGGCGGCGGAGCGGGGTGTCCAGGATGTACTGCGCCTGGATATCGGTCAGGTCGAAGACCGACATCAGCCGCTGTTTGGCGGCGGCCGCGTCATCGCTGGTCCGGATCACCTGGATGACCTCGTCGATGTTGAGCAGCGCGATGATGAGCCCGTCGACCAGGTGCAGCCGGTCGGTGCGCTTGCCGAGCCGGAACGCGGTGCGGCGGCGGACGACCTCGATCCGGTGGTCGACATAGATCTGCAGCAGGTCGCGCAGGCCGAGCACGCGGGGCTGGCCGTCCACCAGCGCCACGTTATTGATGCCGAACGTCTCCTCCATCGGGGTCAGCCGGTATAGCTCGTCCAGCACTGCTTCCGGCACGAAGCCGGACCGGATCTCGATCACCAGGCGCAGCCCATGGCGCATGTCGCTGAGGTCGTTGTACTCGGCCACGCCGTTGAGCTTCCTGGTCTGAACCAGGTCCTGGATACGGAGTCTGACCCGCTCCGGGCCGACGCCGTAGGGCAGTTCGGTGACGACGATCCCCATCCGCCGCGGCGTGACCTTCTCGATGCGGGCCGTGGCCCTGGTGCGGAACGTGCCGCGGCCGGTTTCGTAGGCCTCCCGTATCCCGTCCAGGCCGACTATCTTGCCGCCGGTCGGCAGGTCGGGGCCGGGCACGAACCGCATCAGCGTCTCCAGATCCGCGTCCGGGTTCGCGATCAGGTGCCGGGCGGCCGCGACCACCTCGCCGAGGTTGTGCGGGGCCATGTTGGTGGCCATCCCGACGGCGATCCCGGCCGCGCCGTTGACCAGCAGGTTCGGGAACGCGGCCGGGAGCACGTCCGGCTGGTCCAGGGTGCCGTCGTAGTTCGGCACGAAGTCGACCGTGTCCTCGTCGAGCGAGGTTGTCATCTCCAGCGCGGCCTCGGCGAGCCTGGCCTCGGTGTAGCGGTAGGCGGCCGGCCCGTCATCAGGCGAGCCGAAGTTGCCGTGCCCGTCGATAAGCGGCAGCCGCATGGACCATGGCTGCTGCATCCGGACCAGCGCGTCATAGATGGCGCCGTCGCCGTGCGGGTGCAGCCGTCCCATCACCGCGCCGACAACCTGAGCGCACTTCACGTGGGCGCGGTCGGGCCGCAGCCCCATCTCGCTCATCTGGTAGAGGATCCGGCGCTGCACCGGCTTCAAGCCGTCCCGGGCGTCCGGCAGGGCGCGCTGGTAGATCACCGAGTAGGCGTACTCCAGGTAACTGGCGCGCATCTCCTCGGTGACGTCGACATCGACGATGTTCTCCTCGAACTCCGCGTCGTCTATGTCGCCGTTGTCGGGCGGGCCGCCGGGACCGCGACCGCTGGGGCCGCGACCGCCGGAACCGCGACCGCCGAGGCTGCCACGGCCGCTTCGGGTGCCGCCGGCGCCGCGGCCGCCGGGGCCGGAGGGGGTTGTCGTAGAGCGTCTGGCCATGACGTCATTGTGCCGTCCCAGCGCGCCTGGGTGGGAGCGGCGCGCAGGCCGCCTTCTTCAGGTCGCCGAGAAGCCGCCGTCGACCCGGATGATCTGGCCGGTCACGTAGTCGCTCGCGGCGCTGGCGAGGAAGACCGCGGCACCGGCGAAGTCGGCGGGCAGGCCATTGCGGCCCACCATGGTGCGGGCCGCGAGCGTGGCCGTGCGGGCCGGGTCAGCGGACACCTCGGCGGTGAGCGGCGTGACGACGAATCCGGGGCAGATAGCGTTGCAGCAGACGCCGCTGGCCGCCCACGCCTCGGACTGAGACCGGGTCAGCGACGCCACGCCGCCCTTGGCCGCGCCGTACCCGCCGCTGTTGCCGAAAGCACGATCGGCCTGCTGCGAGGTGACGTTGATGATGCGGCCCCAGCCACGCGCCGCCATGTCCGGGCCGAACTGCTGGCCGAGCAGGAACGGCGCGGTCAGGTTGACGGCCATTAGCTCGTCCCATTGCGCGATTGTCAGCTCGGCCATGGCTGGCCGCAGGTTAAGGCCCGCGCAGTTCACCAGGATGTCCGGCGGGCCGAACGGCTGCCGAGCCTGCCCGGCTGCTCGCTCGACGGCTGCCCGGTCGCCCAGGTCCGCGCTGACGCATGCCGCGCGGCAGCCGGCCGCGCGGAGTTCGGCGACGGCCCCGGCCAGGTTGCCGGGATCGCGGGCGACGATGACGACGGAGGCCCCGGCCTGGCCGAGGGCCAGCGCGATAGCGCGGCCGATGCCCGAGCTTCCGCCGGTGATCACGGCCGCGCGTTCGCGGAGCGAGAAGAGCTGGTCCAGGTAGACGGTCATGTCCTTACAGTCAGCTACGGAAGGGAACGTGGTCGTTGTCGGAGGCGCGGTTGATGGCTGGGCTGGTCGAGGTCGGGGGCACCAGAGTATTCGTCGACGAGCGGGGTGATGCCGATGCCCCGCCGTTGCTGTTCATCCATGGCGGGCCCGGCCAGGGCAGCTACGATTTCATGCGGTCGGTAGGGGATTCACTGGCAGCCAAGCTCCGGCTCATCGGCGTGGATCAGCGCGGCACGCTGCGGTCCGATCCGCTGCCGGCGTCACCGCCGCTCACCGTCGACCGCCTGCTTGCCGACTTCGAGGAACTGCGGACGGTGCTTGGCATCCGCACCTGGGCAGTGCTGGGGCACTCAGCTGGTGGTCATTATGCGCTGCGTTATGCGACCAGCTATCCCGGGTCGGTCAGCGCGGCGATCTTCGATTGCCCTTGCTGGGACGCCGATCTCACCGAGCGGCACCGGCTGCCCGAGATAGCCCGGCGGCTGGCGGAGCTCGGGCAGCTCGGCGATGCCGAGCGGTGCCGCGAGCTGGCCGCCAAACCCGCCCGGCTGACCGTCGCCGACGGCACCAGAGCCGCCGCCGAGGCCCTTGGCCCGCACTTCTTGGAGCTGTTCTTCCACGACCCGGACGGCGCTGCCGGCTTCACCCGGTTGCTGGCGGACTCGGGTTTCAGCGAGGAGGAGTGGCAGCGCGGTAACTCGCACCGGCCGCTCGCGGCGGCTCTGTATGATCCGCTACTTCCGTTGCTGGCCAGCGTCGCGTGTCCGGCCGTGCTGCTGCGGGGCGGCTATGACATGACTACGACTGCGGAGATGGTGGCCGCGTTCACCGAATCGGTGCCCGGCGGCGCTGTGCGCGTCTTCGAGCAGTCCGGCCATTTCCCTTACCTGGAGGAACCGGCCGATTACTGTCGCACGGTCACCGAATTCGTGCTCGGCCATTGTGGCTGACGTTGCTTTAACGCGTCAGTGTGATCAGTTACGATTAACGAATCGCATGCCTAGATATCCGTATACGTCAATAGTCGGGGATTCGGCGCCGGGCTCTAAGCTCGCGCACGGCACGGTTCCCCCGGGAGCGCGGGACTGCCTCATGCAACTGCGGTGGTGGCGGTCGGCATTGATCGCCTTACTGGTGCTGCTGGCCTTTCCGGCGATCTCCTACGCCAGCGTCGGCGTCGGCATCCAGGCAGGCCCGGTCCGGCTGGCTGGCGGCGCGCATCCGGGCGGCAGCTATGCGCTCCCGGCGGTGTACGTGGTCAACACCGGCTCGCAGTCCGAATCGGTGACGATCCGGATCGCGCGCATCTCGCCGGGCGTCGGCCGGACGGTTCCGCCGGCCTGGATCAGCGTTTCCGGACAGCCGGTCAGCCTGTCGCACAACCAGTCAGCCAGCATTCCGCTGCAACTCACCGTGCCTGCTAGTGCCCGAGCGGGCCCGTACTTCAGCGACGTAGTCGTGCATGGCTCGGCTGCGATCTCGGTGGGCGGCGCGAACCTTGAGGCGGCCGCCGCGACGAAGCTGGAATTCCGGGTGGTCGCCGGCGTGGTCTCCGGGTCGTGGCTGGGTTTGCCAGGGTGGCTGCTACCCGTCGTCGCCGGGCTGGCGGTGCTGGCGGTTGCCGTGGTCGGCGTTCGGAGGTCGGGCTTGCGCATCCGGATCGAGCGGACGCGGACAGGTACGGGCTAACGGAGCACAGACTGATCAGCCAGCAGCGGAGATCAGGCAGGAGAGGAGCTTGGAAGTGGCAGGTATGGCGGGCCGGGCGCGGTGGCTGTTGCCGGCGCTCCTCACGGTGATCACCGGCTGCGGCACCACCACCACTCCGCCCGGTGCTGGTCAGGCCGCGACCATCAACCTGAGCCTGAACACCGTCCCCATCGTGCGTTCGGTGACCATTTCGGCGACACAGACAACCTTCAACAACTGCCGGTACGGAGATCCGCACCAGAACACCGGCTCGCAGCCCGGCCTGCTTGGTTACCCGAACGGAGTGTGCTGGATCGGGGTACTGAATCCGTTCGGGTCTTTCCCCATCAAGATCACGAATATGGGCATCGCGTCCGATATGGAGATCAGCGGGGCGAGCGCCATACCCGTCAAGCCCGGCGGCACGGACAACCAATGGAGCCTGTGCAATTACGGAAGCCATCGCGCCGTTGCCTGCACCGGGCCGCACGGCAGGCCAGGCACGGACCAGTACGTGGTCGAGAACTTCGGCCCGAGCGGTCGCGTAAACGTGACAGGCCTAACCGGCACGCCAGTCTGTGACCATGAATTCGCGTCGTCTGGCAGCTGCCTGGCGTTGGAAGGGGCGTTCCAGAAAGAGGGCATCGAGCTAACCGGCCCGTGGATGAGCACCGATACCTCCACCAAGTGGACAGTGCCGATCACCTGGACGCCGGTTCCGGGCCCGGGCTGACCATCCCGGGACACGGGCCAACCTGGGCCCCCGACAGCCACCGGCCGCGGTGAGCCCTCGACAGCCACCGGCCGTCAGGCTGAGCCCTCGACAGCCATCGGCCGCCCTGACCTCGTTTATTGAGTGCGGTTGTCAGTAAATAGCGCGGACAACAGCACTCAATAATCTGGCCGCAGCTCTCAACCGGACAGGCCCGCCGTCTGGGGGCGCCAAGGACGGGGAGAGGGCCGGAGAAGCCGTCGGCGTAAGCCCCGACGCGCAAGGTAGCACCACAGTGAGACGACGCGCGCCTGGTCAGCTAGCGGGACAGCGAACAGGCCGGCCGTCAGAGCATGGGGCGAGCGCCGACCAGGCCGAGCGCACGCGAAGCGAGCCGACAGCCGCTGGCCAGGGCCTCGCCTGGCGGTTTCTTGTCCAGCCAGGCTGGCAGGAACCCGGCGATGAAAGCGTCCCCGGCGCCCGTCCCGTCGACCACGCGCTCGACCGGGGGCGCGCTGATCCGGAACGGCTCCGGTCGCCCGCCCGCGTACATCATCGCGCCGTCAGCGCCCAGCTTCATCACCACCTGCGGGTACCACGCGTTGAGGACTCTCGCCGCCTGGCCGGGATCTTCTCGGCCGGTCAGGACCTTGCCCTGGCTCGGGTTCACGAACAGCAGCGTCGCACCATTGGTGAGCTGGAGAAAAGGCTCGGCTCCGACCCGTTCGAGCGGCGCGGCGGATGCGCCGTCCACCGAGATCGACATCCCGGCGCGCTGAGCGTGGTTGAGGGCTGCCAGCACGGCCTGCCTGGAGCCGGAGTTGAGCAGGGTGTAGCCGGAGATATGCAAGTGGCTACCTGGCGTGAACAAATCCCTGGGCAGGTCATCGGCCGACAACGCGGCGTTGGCGCCAGGGTCGGACAGCATCGTGTGATCGCCTTTGTGGGTGATCATGACGACGCAGGTGCCGGTCGGCCGGTCTGGGTCCATCACCAGACGCGCGTCGACGCCGTAACCCATGAGCTCCATGTCCCGGTTACGGCCGGCGATGTCCGCACCGCGACGGCCGACGAACGCGACCTCGGAGCCGTCAACCGCCAGCCAGGCCGCGATGTTCGCGCCCGACCCGCCGCCGTGCATGGTTACGGTGGCCGGCGTATCGCTGCCCCGCGCCAGGGGAGCAGTCGCGTGCGCGACCGTATCGGTCATCAGGTCACCAACGACGACAACGCGCGTCATGTCGTCACCACCTTGATCAAATGGCTGAGCCCGGCCCCGCGCCGGGGGCGGATAGTCCTGCTCAGAGCTAGCGCTTAGAACTTAACAGCTTCCCGGGCCCATCTCGTGCCGTTCGCGGTCCGAAGGCGCGGTTGGTGATGGTTGCGCTCAAGCCGGGAGTGTTGCCACTCGCCCGGCCACGACCTGCAGATTCAGCTCGGATTCGGCCGCGATCCGCTGGTTCAGCCAGCCCAGCTGATCCCGGAAAACCCTACCCGCCCAGTAGGCGGGAACGAGGCCCGAGCCGACCTGATCGGTCACGGCAACGACAAGCGCTCTAGTCTGGCGCCAGGCATCGACCAGCTCATCGACGCGGGCCTGGACGATGGCGGCCGCCCGGGCACCAGGCCCTTCTGGTGGCCCGGCTGGTTCGGCCCCCCACAGCCCGGCCTCGTCCATGACGCCAGCCAGCCAGGTGCCGATGCCGTCGATCAGCACCGCGCCGGTCTCCCGGCGCAGCACGCCGGCCACATCGAGCGTCTCCACGGTCTGCCACCAGGCGGGCCGCCGCGCCCGGTGGAACGCCACTCTCGCCACCCATTCCTGGTCCTGCTGTCCGTCCGGCCCGTTCCGGGACCGCCAGGGACCCGCCGCCAGGTAGGTAACGGCAGCCGCACCGGACAGCCGCAGCTCGGCTTCGGTGGACTTGCCGGACCTGGCGCCCCCGATGATCAGTGTCCGGTGCGGCGTCAGCTGCGGCACGCGGGCGGGAACGGGGCCCCCGATCAGCTGGCCATCGCTGGCCATGGTTACGTCCCACAGTTCACAGCGACGAGCCATCTCGCCTTCAGACCTCACCCGGTGATCGGTATACAGGGCGGCGACGGAGGTCTGCCGATGGACCAGTCCGGCGGCGCGCAGCCGCCCCAGCTCAGTGGGGGCAGCCAGCAGGTCGAGCAGCGCGATGTCATACGGCCGGGTCCCAGGCGGCGGTTCCGGCAGCTGCCCAGGGCCGGCCGCCAGCAGCAGCCGACCGCCGTCCGGGCCGGTGATGTCCCAGCCCCCGGGTACCGCGACGATGCAGTGGGCCAGGCCCGAAGCGGACCCCGTTTCCTCCTTGATGCGCTCGCCGGCGGCGACCTCAAGCTGCTCGTCGACGCGGATCCGGCCAGGCGCGCGGTGCAGCCCGGCGGTCCTGGCCAGCATGCAAGAGGCGCAGCGGCAGTTAGCCAGCGGCCAGCCAGCGGCGCCGCCGGTGCCGATGATGAGTGCGTGCACTGCCCTGCCCGAAGATCGCGGTTGGTTACGATGGGCCCGCCGAGAGCCGGCCTTGATCCTAGCTACCGAGGCGTGACATGACCTGGACCTGGCAGTTGGAGAAGGAAGACGGCACGGTCGTGACCGCGCGCGAGCTGTCGAAGGAGACCTGGACCAGCCAGGGCGACGCGGAGAGCTGGCTCGGCGAGCACTGGCCGAGCCTGCTGAAGGCGGGCGTCGACCAGGTCACGCTGACCGAAGACGGCAGGGTCGAATACGGCCCGATGAGCCTGCACCCGGCTCAGGAGTAACGCCGCCCGCCGGGTGACCGGCCCGGGCCCACTGGGTGTGCGGCGAGCGTTCCGGGCCGGCCACCGGGCTGCTCAGTTCCGGGTACGCGGGCTTGCGGTCAGCTCCGGATCGGTGACGACCAGGTTGCCGAGGATGTCGTCAATCTGCTGGAGCACCGCCGGATCGAGGCGGACGCCAGCGGCCTGGACGTTCTCCCGGACCTGTTCCGGCCTGGTGGCTCCCACGATGGCGGCGGCGACGTTCTGGTTCTGCAGCGTCCAGGCAACCGCGAGCTGGGCGAGCGTCAGGCCGGCCTGCGCCGCGACCGGATTGAGTAGCTGAACCCTGCTGAGAATGTCGTCGCTCATGAGCCGGGAGATGAAACCGGAGCCATGCTCGTCGGTCGCCCGCGAGCCAGCCGGCGGCGACGCGCCAGGCAAGTATTTGCCGGTCAGAACGCCCTGCGCGATCGGCGACCAGACGAGCTGGCCGATCCCTTCCTGCTGGCAGAGCGGGATGACGTCGGCCTCGATGACCCGCCAGATCATGTTGTACTGCGGCTGATTGGACACGATCCGGTCCAGGCCGAGCTCCGCCGCGATTTTCAGCGCGGCCGCGATCTCCTCGGCGCGCCATTCGGAGACGCCGACGTACAGCACCTTGCCCTGGCGGACTAGGTCGTCGAACGCGCGGAGCGTTTCCTCGAGCGGGGTCTCGTGGTCGTACCTGTGCGCCTGGTAGAGGTCAATATGGTCGGTCTGCAGCCGCCGCAGCGAGGCGTTCGCCGACTCGATGATGTGCTTGCGGGACAGGCCGCGCTCGTTGGGACCGCGGCCGGTCGGCCAGTAGACCTTGGTGCAGATCTCCACCGACTCACGCTTGACGCCATGCAGCGCCGTGCCGAGCACAGCCTCGGCCCGCGTCCCGGCGTAGACGTCGGCGGTGTCGAAGGTGGTAATTCCCTCGTCGAGCGCGGCCGCGACGCAGGCAAGCGCCGCGTCTTCCTCGACCTGTGAACCGTGGGTGATCCAGTTCCCGTAGGCGATTTCGCTGACTTTCAGGCCGCTGCGGCCGAGATGACGATATTCCATGCCTGACAACTTAGTGCGGCGCCTGCGGGTGAGTGGGGGTGAGTGCGGCGCCTGCGGGTCAGCGCGGCGCCCGCTCGCCAGTGCTTCGCCGGGCCGTCAAAGTCTCGACGGGCCGTCCGGTGCCCACCGGTCTGCCGCTAGCTGCACCGCTCGCGGTCAGAGCTTGGTGCCGCGGGTGACCCTCGGCTTGGGCAGTCGCATCCGGCGTATGCTGATGCCCCGCATCGTCACGTAGAGGGTGACACCCCTGGTGCTCTCGTTCGGGAACCGCTCCTGTGCTATCCGCTTCACTTTGGACGACACCATCCAGCCCTCGCCGAGCATGATGCCGAGGAGCAGCACCACGAAGCCATCCGCGGCGATCTTGGCTCCCTGCCAGGGCAAGATCAGCAGCACGATCAGCAGGAAGATCGTGAAGATGTAGTACTCGCCGATGCCTCGCCTGGAGTCCACGACATCTCTGGCCAGGGCGCGCACCGGGCCGCGGTCCTTGGGCGGCAGCGCCCACTCCTCGCCTCGTTGCTGCGCCCGGGACCTGCGCATCCGCTCGTCCCGGCTCTCCTGCTTGGATCGCTGGCCGGCGGCTTTCCTGTCGGTCGGCGCCTGGTAGGGCTGGCGGCGCTTGGCCTCGGCCTCGCTCCGCTTCGGCGTCGGCGCGCCCTTCTTGGCGGTGACGGCAGCATTGGCAGGCTGCGCATCGGCGTCGACTGCGGTCAAGCCCGGTGCATCATCGAGGGCCGCAGGCGCGTCATTGGAACGTCGTTTGAACACCTCTACAGCCTACCGGGACGAACGGCGCAGATCTTCATGTCGCGGGGTGGCGTCCACATGGGTGATTTCGCGCCGTTCTGCCTGCCCGCCAGCCGGTCCGTGATGACGGCTCTAGCCAGCAGGTCGTAGGGTGGAGCCAAGATCTGCCAGCAATGTGTTCGTTGCTCTTCCGGCGGCTGTCCCAGACCCCGGACGCACCGTGGCAGCGGAAACTTTGATCGAGGGGATGGTCGCGCCGATGGGCGTCATGAAGCGGGTCACGATGGTCTTCCGCGCTAAGGCCAATAAGGCGCTCGACCGGATGGAAGATCCACGCGAGACTCTGGATTACTCGTATCAGACCCAGCTTGAGCTGCTGCAGAAGGTGCGCCGCGGGGTGGCCGACGTCGCCACCTCCCGCAAGCGCGTCGAGCTTCAGATGAACACGCTGCAGCAGCAGTCGAACAAGCTGGACAGGCAGGCCCGCGACTCGCTGGCCGCCGGGCGCGAGGATCTGGCCAGGGAGGCGCTCACCCGGAAGGCCGGCCTGCAGACACAGCTGGAGGACCTGAACACCCAGTACGCGTCGCTGCAAGGCGAGGAGGAGAAGCTGACCCTGGCTTCCCAGCGCCTGCAGACCAAGGTCGACGCGTTCCGGACGCGGAAGGAGACCATCAAGGCCACCTACACCGCCGCCGAGGCCCAGACGCGCATCAATGAGGCTTTCACCGGTATTTCCGAGGAGATGGGCGACGTTGGCATGGCCATCCAGCGGGCCGAGGACAAGACCGCGCAGATGAAGGCCAGGGCTGGTGCCCTCGACGAGCTCATGGCGTCCGGTGCCCTTGACGACATGGTCAGCGGCCCGCACGATGACATCCAGGCCGAGCTTGACCGGTTGGGCGCTGGTCACGGCGTCGACCACGAGCTTGAGCAGATGAAGGCCGAGCTTGCCCAGAATGCGCCACGGCAGATCGAGGGCACGACCGGTGCGGCCAACGCTGATGGCGCCGGCCGGACCGAGCCTGCCGGTGCACCCGCTGCCGACCAGCGTGGTGAGCCGGAATGATCGTGCGCATCCTGGGCGAGGGTCAGTTTGAGGTCCCTGACTCAGCGGCGGAGGAGCTGAACCAGCTGGACGCGACGTTGGAGCAGGCCGTGGACGGCAACGACGAGGCGGGTTTCCGATCGGCCTTGCACGCGCTGCTTGCCCGGGTCAGGGAGGTCGCCTCGCCCGCCGACCCCGACGAGCTGAAACCTTCCGAGCTGATCATCCCGCAGCCGGACGCCACCATGGACGAGGTGCACAAGCTGCTGAACGACGATGGCCTTATCTCCGGTTAGATGCCATTCCGGGCGCGGGAACGAGATACGTCGCCTGACCGTTATGAACAGTAGGTGCTGCCGGTGCGGCAGCGCCAGCGAGTAGTGCGAGGGCAGTCCAGGGCAGGGCGCCGACCCTGCCCTGAGCGTTGTCTTACCGAGCACTGTCTCGGGTGAGATGTACTTGAAGTAACGGGCGGCGGTGCAGCCGCTCAGGAAAGGGAGGCGGCGCCGATGGCGCGCACTCGCTATGCGTCCGATCCGGGGCTTATCGCGCGGATGGGCGCGACCATGTTCCTGCTTGGGCTAGTTTTCGTCGGCTTCGGCGCAGGCCTGGCCTTCGTGATTCTGTATCTGCCGCACTACCTTCACCGCGGAGCGAGCACTGGCAGCACGAGCACCGTTGGCGGTGCGGGCATTATCGTCATCGCCGCCGTCATCGGCATCGGCAGCGCCATTGCCTCCTACTACTGGTCGGACAAGATCGCGCTGCGAACCTCGGGTGCCCGGCTCGTCAATCCTGGCGATAGCGAGCAGGCCACACGGCTGCACGCCATCGTGGACAGGCTGTGCGCGCTGGCAGACATGCCCAAGCCACGGGTGGCGATCGCGCCCACGCAGATGCCGAACGCGTTCGCGACCGGCCGCAGCAGCAAGGTGGCCGTGGTCTGCGCAACCGAAGGCATCCTGCAAAAGCTCGACAACAACGAGCTAGAGGGCGTCCTCGCACACGAGATGTCGCACGTGGCGCACAAGGACGTCGCGGTGATGACGATCGCATCGTTCCTCGGCATCGTCGCCGCGCTGATGGTGCGGTTCGCGTTCTATTCCGAGCTGTTCGGCGGTGGCGGCAGGGGCCGCGGCGGCAACAACAACAGTCAGAGCGCGCTACTGATCATCCCGATCATGCTGCTCAGCATCGTGGTGTATTCGGTTAGCTTCCTGCTGATCCGCCTGCTGTCCAGGTACCGCGAGCTATCTGCGGACCGCTCCGGCGCGTTGCTGACCGGGCAGCCGTCAGCGCTGGCTAGCGCGCTGGTGAAGGTTACGGGCGAGATGGCCCGCATCCCGATGAAGGACCTCCGGGCAGCCGAGCCGCTCAACACGTTCTACTTCGCGCCGGCGCTGCGGCCTGGCCAGAACAACATCGCGACGATCTTCTCCACGCACCCGCCGCTGAAGCGGCGGCTGGCCGAGCTCGAGAAGATCTCCAAGCAGCTGGGCAGCTAACGCGTGGGCTTCCTGGATGCCCTGCTCGGCCGGACCAAGCCGGTACCTGCGAATCTGGACGACCTGTTCGCGCTGCCGGGTGCCGCGCTGACGCTGCAGGCGGGTACCGACTTCAGGCCGACGGGCACCGGCTCGGTGTGCTTCCGCGCCGCGGAGGGCAAGGCGTTCAGCGACATCGAGAAGGACGTCCGCGAGCTGCTCAACATGGGCAAGGACAGCACGCCGGTTGAGGTCTCCACGGATTCCTACAAGTTCACCTGGCTGGTTTGCCGGCACTCCGCCGACGATCCTGAAGGCCTGGTGACCGACTTGCACGCGGTCAACTCCTCACTGGAGCTGGGTGGCTTCGGGCCGCTGCTGCTCTGCACGATCATGGCCTTCCGTGACTCGGGCGGGCGCTCGCTCGGCCTTGTCTACCTGTACAAGCGCGGCACGTTTTATCCGTTCGCGCCGCTGTCCGGGCAGCAGCGCGATAATGCGCTGGAGTTGCAGATCCGCGGCGTCCTGGGCGCCGACCTGAAGATCGAGAGTGACCTAGGCCGCTGGATGCCAATCTGGGGCGCGCCAGGCTTGTAGGCCGCTACCTGCCCATCGGCTGGTCAGCGCCGGTGCGCGGTCAGGCAGCGGCGTGAGCCAATAACGGCAGCGCGAGCATCTGCTCAAGGGCGGTGCGTGCCTGCGCGGCCGTCTTGTCCTCCACCGAGATCTGGTTGACAACCTGGCCGCCCGCCAGCGACTCCAGCGCCCAGACCAGGTGCGGGAGGTCGATCCGGTTCATCGTGGAGCAATAGCAGACCGTCTTGTCCAGGAACACCACCGTCTTGTCCGGGTTTGCGGCCGCTAGTCGCTGGACCAGGTTCAGCTCAGTCCCCACGGCCCAGGACGACCCCGACGGGGCCCGCTCGATGGTCGAGATGATCTTTTCGGTGGAGCCGACCTCGTCGGCCGCGAGCACGACCTCGTGCACGCACTCGGGGTGGACTATGACGTTGACGCCCTTAACGCGCTCGCGGACCTCGGTCACGCAAGCTGGCGAGAAACGCCCGTGCACCGAGCAGTGCCCGCGCCAAAGGATCATGGTCGCGTCCCGGAGCGCCTCCAGCGTCAGTCCGCCGGTCTCGCCAGGAGCATGCGGATCCCACACGACGCAGTCGTCCAAGGTCATGCCCATCTCCAGCACAGCGGTGTTGCGGCCGAGGTGCTGGTCTGGCAGGAACAACACCTTGCTGCCCTGGCCAAGAGCCCATTTCAGGGCCCTGGCGGCGTTGGAGGAGGTGCAGACTGTGCCGCCATGCCGCCCGGTGAAAGCCTTGATGTCTGCGGAGGAATTCATGTAGGTGACCGGGATCACCTCATCCGCGATGCCCAGGTCCTCGAGCGCATCCCAGCACTCTTCGACCTGGTTATAAGTGGCCATGTCGGCCATCGAGCAGCCGGCAGCGAGATCGGGCAGTACAACCTTCTGGTCGGGCGAGGTCAGGATGTCGGCCGATTCAGCCATGAAGTGGACGCCGCAGAACACCACAAACTCGGCCCGCGGGCGAGCTGCAGCCTCGCGTGCCAGCTTGAATGAGTCGCCGGTCACGTCAGCGAACTGGATGACCTCGTCGCGCTGATAGTGGTGGCCGAGAATAAAGGCCCGGTCGCCGAGTGCCCTGCGGGCAGCTCTGGCGCGCGTCACCAGCGCGGGATCGCTGGCCGGCGGCAATTCGCCCGGGCAGAGCACGCCACGCTCAGCGTCCGGGTCTGCCCCGGAACCGAGCACGAGCAGCGGAAGCGAGCGGCCGGGGCCTGCGGCGACGGAGCCTGACTGGCTGAGTGACGTGGTCATGGATCCCCGATCTCAGGTACTTATCGTCTTAGTGACGATACCTATCATAGTCGGGTGGCAAAGTCGGCCGCGCCGAAGGCCCGGTTGTTTGCCGGCTCGCGGCCCGCGGGCGGGTGTCCGGAATCACCGGGCGAGGAATATGGTTGACATGGAATGAACGGGGCCGTGCCGTTGGGGCACCGGCCAGCCGGACCCGGGAGTTAACGCAGATGACAGTTCAGGGCGACACGACCACCCAGGGCATCGCGCTCACCGACGCGGCAGCGGTCAAGGTGAGCACCTTGCTCGAGCAGGAGGGCCGCGAGGACCTGCGGCTGCGTATTGCCGTGCAGCCAGGCGGCTGCTCCGGGCTGCGCTATCAGCTTTATTTCGACGAGCGCGCAATGGACGGCGACGTGGTCAGCGAGTTCGGCGCGGTGCAGGTTGTGACCGACAAGATGAGCGTGCCCTACCTCAGCGGCGCGACTATCGATTTCGTCGACACCATCGAGAAGCAGGGCTTCACGATCGACAACCCGAACGCCACTGGATCGTGCGCCTGCGGCGACTCGTTCCACTAGACCGCGCTGTATCGGGTAGACCGCGCTGTATCGGGCCCGGGCGCCGGGTGTGCTGGTAGACCGTACCGGCCCGGTCGCGGCACGCTTTGGTAGCCCGTAGCCCCTAGACGGTAAGGCGCGGCGACGCTGCGCTAGACGGTAAGGCGCGGCGACGCTGCGCTAGCCCGTAGCCCGCAAGGCGCGGCACGCTCTAGTAGCCAGTAGTGCCTGGTCGCAGAACTGCCGCCGTGCGCTTCAGCGCCGGCGGCTTTCTGCTGTCTGCCTCCGGACGCGTTAGCCAGCAAACCAGGCGACGATGGCGAGTGACTTCGCTAGCCGGGCCAGCACCTCGTCGCGGTTCGTCAACGGCTTGGGCGCTTCGCCAGGCCCGGCGCGGACGCCCCGGTCAGCTAGCAGGTAGAGCATCCGCAGTGTCCTGATCGTGTTGCTCGCATACGGCGGCACGGGCCCAGGTTCACCGGTGGCGAACTTCGCATCGATCAGGTCCAGCCATCCAGTCGAGCCGGCGGGTGTCAGGTCGGACCGGCTCAGCGTGAGGCCGATCGCGTAGCCAAGCCGGTCGTCTTCCTGATCGCGCCAGACGTATTCAGTGTCGGCCAGCATCCGGCGCGCTGCCAGGTCGAGCATGCGCTCGGGCCGGATGCGCTCGTCAGTGCCGAGAACACCGATCAGGTCGGCGCCGTGCGCTACCACGTGCAGCCAGCCGAGGCGCTCGTCATGGCCGCGCAAGTCGGTCTCGGCCGGATACCAGCGCTCGAAGGCCTGCACCCAGTCGTCGTCGAGGCTGCCGCGTCCGATCACCCAGCTCAGGACCAGAGGGGCGAAGGCTCGGGCCTCAATACGCTGGTCACCCAGCCGCGCGGCCATCTGGCCGCCCAGCCAGGTCAGCTGGGCGTCGAGCACCCCTTGCTCGATCCACGTCGCCAGCGTGGCGTAGGCGGCACCGTCTCGGATCAGCGGATCCGGATCGGCCAGCGCATCGGCCAGGTCGGCGGCGAGCCTGGCCAGGTCAGCTCCGGCCGGCACGGCGAAACTAGCATCGGCGACGTGCTGCCAGTCGGTCACGTCGTGCACATTAGCTGGCCCGACGACTCAGCTGCCCGGCTGCCCGGCTGCCACGGCGTGCTGGTGCGCGTGTAGCCTGTGGCCGCCAGCAGGCTGACCAACGGAGCCGTCCAATGCGCATTGCCGTGACCGGATCGATCGCTACTGACCACCTGATGACATTTCGCGGCCGGTTTGCTGACCAGTTCCTCGCCGACAAGCTTGACAAGATCTCGTTGTCATTCCTGGTGGACGGGCTGGAGATCCGCCGTGGCGGGGTGGCCGCCAACATCGCCTTCGGACTTGGCAGCCTTGGCCTCCGGCCAGTACTAGTCGGCACTGTCGGCGCCGACTTCGCCGAGTACCGGGGCTGGCTAGGTCAACACGGCGTCGACACCAGCCAGGTACGCGAATCAACCCGGCACCACACGGCCAGGTTCGTCTGCACCACTGACGCAGACATGAACCAGATCGCTTCCTTCTATCCAGGCGCGATGAGCGAAGATGCGACCCTCGATCTCAGCGCGCTGGCCAGCATGGCCGACCTGGTGCTGATCGGCGCCGGCGACCCGGCTGCGATGCTGAGCTTGACCGGGCAATGCCGAGTTCTCCAGATTCCGTTCGCCGCCGACACCTCGCAGCAGTTGGCGAGCCTGGACGGGGCGCAGATCCGGGAACTCGTGGCGGGCGCCGCTTATCTCTTCTGCAACGACTACGAGGCATCGCTGACTGAGCACAAGACCGGCTGGAGTGCGGATGAGCTGACGGCCCAAGTAGGCGTGCGCGTCACGACGCTGGGCTCGGAGGGCGCACGGGTCGACCGGGCCGGTGTGGCGCCGGTGCTGGTCGGTCCGGTCAAGGACGTCGCACCGGTCGACCCGACCGGCGCCGGGGACGCCTTCCGCGCCGGTTTCCTGGCCGCAGTGGCCTGGGGCCTCAGCCTGGAGCGCGCGGTTCAGCTCGGCAACCTGGTGGCGGTGCACGCGCTGGAGACGACCGGGACGCAGGAGTACAAGCTGACCGCGCCGAGGCTGACGGCCCGCTGTGCGTTGTCCTACGGCCAGGCGGCCGCGGACGACATCGCCGCGTATCTGGTGGCCTGACCTGCACGACCGCTCATAGAGGGTAACGCTGCCCAGTCTCGCTCGCGGTCGTTGGCTGGTCTGGGGCCGATGGGGCCAGTCCCGCTCCTGGATCGCGGTGGTTGGCTGGTCTGGGGCCGATAGGGCCAGTCCCGCTACTGGATCGCGGTGGTTGGCTGGTCTGGGGCCGACGGGGCCAGTCCCGCTCCAGGATCGCGGTGATTGGCTGGCTACGGCCCGAATCGGGTAAACGAGGTTATGTAGCCAGCCGGGGACCCGACTCCCGTCGCGTCGTCGTACCCAGGCGCTGCGGTCAGCCGGACGCTGCCCACGCCGTCGATTCCGAGCGTGCGCAGGAAGTACTGCAGCGGGCCGCCCGGCGCGACACCGCCGTTGGCATAGTTCGCGCGTACTTGGGCAAGCGGGCCCGGGCCCAGCGGATGGTCGGTCACGTCATGGAAGGCGGACGTGCCGTACCGGTCGTAGATAGCCGGGTTAGCGAAGCCGAGGGGGCCGCCAGCAGCCTGCTGCGCATCTGCTTCGATGCCGGCGAACGTCGGGCAGGCCACGCTCGTGCCGCCGATCCGGCTGAATGCGAACTCGTAACCGTGACCGCTCGGCTTCAGCGCGGTCTCGCCGACCAGGAAGCCGGTCGCGGGGTCTGCATAGGCCGACACGTCGGGCACTTCGCGCATCGGTGCTCCGCTGTGCGCGCCGCTCGGCAGTCGCCCTGATAGCGAAGCCGGTACCACGCCCTGCTGATACCAGGGCTGGTCATACAAAGTAGAGGTGCCGCCGCCGGTGCCGCCGTCAAACCAGTAGGGATAGCCACCTGGCGGCTGGAGGTGCCACTTCTTGCCGCCCTTGGAGAGCGGATCGATCAAGGTGCCCCAGGATGTCTCGAACTGATAGCTGTTCCTGCGGCCAATGGCCAGGCTGGTGCCGCCCACCGACGTCACCCACGGGTCAGACGTCGGGTAGTCGACCTGGGGGTGCGTGGAGAAGCCCGGGTCCTCGCCCGGTGCCTCGTAACCGCTGTCGCCAGAGGAGAACAGGAAGTCGATGCCCTCGGCCGCGCCGGTCTCGAAGATCAGGTGATAGACGTCGACGAACCCGGTCGCGCCGGACTGAGTGTCGCCCCAGGAATTGCTGACGATGCTGGCCAGGTGGTTGTTGACGATGTAAGCGAGTGCGTCAGCCAGGTCCGGGTCCTGGCAACTCGCCGCCGCGACGAACCTGACGTTCGCGTCGGGCGCCATGCCGTGCACCGACTCGACGTCGAGCGTTTGCTCGCCGTACCAGCCTTGCGCGCCGCACTGGTTGTTGCCTGCCTGGGTGAACTGGGCCGGCAGGTACCGCTGATACTGGCCGGGCGCGAACGGCTGGTCGCCCACGGCCTTGGCATAGGCATTCGCGTCGCTCAGCATCGTGGGGGAGGCATAGGCATCGACGATCGCAACCGTCTGCCCGGCACCCGTCATGCCGGACGCGGTGACACCGTAAGCGCCGCGGACCTGACTCGGCTTGTAACCGCATAGCGCCCAGGGCCAGTGCGTGCCGTACGCCGTGGGCTTGTTGGCGGCGATCTTCTGGTTGTAGTAGGCGTTGCAGGGCCGGGCGATCCAGTAGTTCGGACCAGGCGGCGGCAGCTTGAGCGGGCGCATTTCTGCCCTGGCGGTGTCCAGGCCGCTCATCGACAGCACGGATGAAGCGAATTCTGCCGGAACGGATGCTGCCTGCTCGGGCGCCCGTACGAGGCCCTGTCCGGCCAGCCGGAAGGTAGCGAAAGTGACGTGGAACGCGCGGCTCGCCGACGCCAACGACCCGCTGACGGAGATGTAGCCGCCAGCCACGTGGTTGGTGACCCCTGTCACGCGCAGCCCCGACCGGTCCAGCCAGCCAACGAGCATGCCGACCCGGGCCGCGGACTGCCCGAACCTTGTGCGGATCTGGTCAGCTGACAGGAAATGCCGGTAGAGCCGGTTGCCGGGTGTGGAAACAGCCTCGGCTATTGCGGCCAGGCCGGCCGGATCACGGGGCGCCAGGTAGACGCGCGCCTGCACAGTGCCGTGTGTCAGCGGTGCCCGGCCCGTGCGGTTGGCAGCAACGGCCCATGCCGGGCGCGTCCCCGCGACCGGCACCCGCTGCGCAGGCCGGGACAGGGCCGCTTGTGAAGGCGTGGCCTGGGCCGGGGCCGCTGCAGCCAGGACCGCGAGCACAAGCGCCGCGGCGGCCAGCCCGCCCGTCGCCCCGATCCTGGCAGGTATCCGGACCCGGCCGGGTATTACGGACCGGCCAGATACCACGGACCCGGCCAGTTACGCCGGACTTGGCAGGCATCGTGAGCCGGATAAGCCTTGGCATAACGCAGTTCCTCCCGCAAGCGAGGGCCAGCTGACCTGACACGCCAAGGCACGTCTGGGACAGTGTCGTGCACAGAGAGAGTTATCACAAGGCCCTGGTAATGGCCTCGCGACAGGCCGGCCGGAGGGCGCGGCCACATCAGCCAGCGGGCGCGATAGCGTGCAGGCATGCTCGCAGCGCTCGCCTCCGGTTACCACGGGCCGGCGGAGCTGACCTTCGGGCGGGCTGTCACGTCCTGGATGTTCGACCCGTGGTCGGCGGTCGGCATCGCGATACTCGGCGGCCTCTACCTGCTGGGCGTGCGTCGGGTGCGACGCGACGGCGAGCGCTGGCCAACCGCGCGCATCGTGGTTTTCTGCGGCCTGGGTCTGGGCTTCGGCGTCATCGCCACGATGTCCTTTGTCGGGGTCTACCAGCCGGTCCTGTTCTACGTGCGGTCGGTGCAGACGGTCCTGCTACTGCTTGTGGTGCCGTTGTTCCTGGCGCTCGGCCGCCCGCTGACGCTGGCGATCGCGGCGCTGCCCCGGTTCGGCGCCCGACTAGAGTCGGCTATCGGCGGCCGGGTGGCCAAGCTGGCCACGTTCCCTGCCATCACCACGCTGGTCTTGGTGCTGACACCATTCGTGATCTACTTCACGCCCTGGTACCAGGCTGGATTCAGCTCCGCCCTGGTCGCCCAGCTGACGCATGCCGCGCTGATGGTGCCCGGCTTCGTGTTCTTCTGGACGCTGCTGCGCGTCGATCCGGTACCAAAGGCTTATCCGTACGTGGTCGCCCTGTGGATCACCGGCGCGGAGGTAATCGGCGACGCGGTGCTCGGGATCGCCGTCATCGCCGACACCAGCCTGATAGCGGGCCACTACTACCATGCGCTGGCCCGCCCGTGGGGGCCGAGTCTGGCCACCAGCCAGGTACTGGGCGGCGGCGTGCTGTGGATCCTCGGTGACATCGTCGGTCTGCCGTTCCTGGCCGCGCAGTTCATCCAGATGATCCGCGAGGACCAAGCCGAAGCGGTCGTCATCGACGCCGAGCTCGACGCGCGCGAGGCCGCGGTTGCGATGGCGTCGCCCGTTGACGTGACAGCTGATGCCAGCGGGACGAACGGGGCGGGAGTTGCGACCGGCGTAGATCCAGCCGCGCAGCGGCCGTGGTGGGAGAGCGACAGCCGGTTCTCGGACCGCTTCCGCGCGGTCGACGAAACGGACTAATAGAGCAGACGCGCTAACGCGAACGCGGCAGTCTGGCCCCGCCCGCAACACTGTGACGACTCCGGTGCCTCCGGCGGCCGGAATGCCCGGTTTATGACACTGAAACCTGCACAGTGTGGTGGGCGGGCGGGTGCGTCGGGTGCGTCGGGTGCGTCGGGCGGCCAGGTTGCGCGGCCGCGGGCGAGCCGGCCACGACTGGCCCTAATAGCTACGGCGGACCAGGAACGACCAGCCGACGGGCAGGTCCGAGAAGCCGAGGAATTCCTGGGACTTCAGCGCGCACCAGGCCGGCAGGTCGGTCTTCGCCGCCGGATCGTCCGCCAGTACCTCGATGGTCTGGCCGACGCGAACTTCGCGGATCCGGTCGGCCAGCATGATGATCGGCACCGGGCACTTCTTACCCAGGGCGTCGAGCGTGAGTGCTGGGAAATGAGTCTCGGTGGCGTGCTGCGGGGGGGTCACGCGGTTACCTCCACGGAAGGGTCGCCGGGCGGTTCGCCGGGGCTTGCCGCCCTCATAGTGTCCCGCACGGTGGCCACGATGGGTGGTAGTACCCCAAGGAACTCGCGCACCGACCCTGCATCGACGTCTCGTGGAAGCGATACCCGGACATTGCCATGCGTAAGCGCGCCCATCGCGGCCAGTACGTGGCTGGGCTGGCGGGTGTCGGCCACGCAGGCACTGCCGGACGACACCGAGAACCCGGCCCGGTCGAGTTCGGTCACCAGCGCCTCGCCATCTACGTACAAGCAGGAGAAGGTAACGATGTGGGGGAGCCTGGCCTCGGCATCGCCATGCACGACCGAGTCCGGCACCAGCCTCGGCACCGCCTCCCGGATCCTGCCAGTCAGAGCGCGAAGCGCGACGTCGGCATGGCCCCGTTCCCTTCCCATCGACGTGAGCGACGCGGCGGCGGCCAGGATCGCGGGCACGTTGGGGAATCCGGGCACGCGCCGCCCCTCCCGGTCGTCGGCCGGGAACGGCTCACGCCAGCGGGTGCCCTTGCGGACCGCGAGCACGCCCACGCCCGCCGGGCCGCCCCACTTGTGGGCGCTGGCCGTCAGCAGCGACCAGCCGGCGGGCACTGGCAGCCGCCCGGCTGAGGCGCCCGCGTCTACCAGCAGCGGGACCTCACGACGCTGGCACACCTCGGCTGCCTCGGCGACCGGTTGAAGCGTCGCCACCTCATGATTCGCCGATTGCAGGCAGGCTAGGAGGGTCCGGTCAGAGCGCGCCAGCGCCGCAGCGAACTCATCGATGTTCGCCCGGCCGAGGCTGTCGACGCCGGTAATGCTGACTACGGTGCCAGTAACGCGTTCCAGCCATTGCGCGGCGTTCAGCACGCTCGAGTGCTCAACTGCGCTGGTGACCAGGTGGCCCGGGCCGCGGCTGGCTGACTGCCTCGCCTGCACTGTGCCGAGCACGGCCAGGTGCACTGCCTGCGTGCCTGAACTGGTGAAAGATAGCTCGTCAGGGCGGCAGCCGAGTTCTGTGGCGACCTGCTCCCTGGCCCCGTCGAGCAGTAGCCGCGCTCGCCTGCCTTCGCGGTGCAGCCGGGCCGGGTCAGCCCAGCCGTCCTCGAGCGCCGCCAGCATGGCGTCGCGGGCACTGGCGTGCAAGGGCTCGGCGGAGGCCGCGTCGAAGTAGGCCACGTTCCTGACTCTAGGCAGCGATGCCGCGCCGGAGCCTGGGGGTCCCCGGTACTGCGGCTCGTCGGCGTTGTACTGTTTCCACGACAGGCTGTAGGACGTTGGACTTAACCGGCCGCTGACGCCGGGACTTGACTGCTGGGAAGGCCATCTGTGAGTCCCATCCGCGGTGCCTCGGAGCACCGGGCCTCGGAGCGCCGGGCCCCGGAGCGCCGGGCCTCGAAGCACTGCGCCCCGCGCGGCAGGGCGGGCGCGAGGCTGCTACGGCGCTGGCTGCCACGCACTGCCCTTTTCGTGGCCCTGGTCACGATGACTGCTGGCTGCAACGCCACCACTGTCGAGCGGCTTGGCCTGCGCAGGCCGCTGACTACGCAGGCCAGTCTGATCGTCTCGCTATGGCAGGGGTCGTGGATTGCCGCGCTTGCCGTCGGTGCGGTGGTCTGGGGCCTGATCCTGTGGGCCGTCGTCGTCTATCGCAAGCGCGGTGACCGGATCCCGCACCAGGTCCGATACAACCTGCCCATCGAGATCATGTACACGGTGGTCCCATTCATCATGGTGGGCGTGCTGTTCTACTTCACCGCCCGCGACGAGAACAGGATCGACTCGCTGTCGGCTCACCCCAACGTGGTGGTGGACGTGACCGGATTCCAGTGGAGCTGGGAGTTCCAGTACCCGCAGTACCCGGTCAAGAACTCGGCCGACGGCGTCACCGAGCTCGGCTACATGTGGAACGGCGAGCTGGGCAAGGCAGGAAATTACGGCGCGCTTCCGCTGCTGGAAATCCCAGCCCACGAGACCGTCAGGTTCAATCTCCGCTCGAACGACGTCATCCACTCGTTCTGGATCCTGCCGTTCGACTTCAAGCGGGACGTCCTGCCCGGCCACCCTAATCACTTCCAGGTGACCACGACCGGGACGCTCTACAGCGGGCCCGACACGATCGCGCGCTGCTCTGAGCTGTGCGGCCTGTACCACAGCCGGATGCTGTTCCGGATCAAGATCGTCACGCCCGTGCAGTTCAAGGCCTGGATCCTGGCGCAGCAGACGCTGCAGAACACATCTGGGGGTGCTCAGTGACCACGTACAACACGCCGGCGCCGGCAGGCGCGATGCCCGGAGTGTCGCCACGCACCTACCGCAAGGGCTCGATCCTGGCGGACTGGCTGTCCTCGACCGACCACAAGGTCATCGGGCACCTGTACCTGATCACGTCGTTCTTCTTCTTCCTGGCCGGCGGGCTGATGGCGATGATCATGCGCGCTCAGCTGATGGGGCCGGACAACCACATCGTGTCCGACCAGCAGTACAACGAGCTGTTCACCATGCATGGCACGATCATGCTGCTGCTGTTTGCCACGCCGCTGTTCGTCGGCTTCGCGAATGAAATCATGCCGCTGCAGATCGGTGCCCCGGACGTGGCGTTCCCGCGGCTGAACCTGCTCAGCTACTACATGTTCCTATTCGGCGGCCTCATCCTCCTGGCCAGCTTCCTGACGCCCGGCGGCGCGGCCGCGTTCGGCTGGTACGCCTACTCGCCGCTGACCAGCGCGCAGTACTCGCCCGGCGTCGGCGGTGATATGTGGATCATGGGCCTGGTACTCGCCGGACTCGGCACGATTCTCGGCGGCGTCAACTTCGTCACCACCATCCTGTGCATGCGCGCGCCGGGCATGACGATGTTCCGGATGCCGATGTTCACCTGGAACATCCTGCTGACCTCGATGCTGGTGCTGCTTGCCTTCCCGGTGCTGGCCGCCGCCCTGCTGGTGCTGGAGATCGACAGGAAACTCGGGGCGCAGGTCTTCTCCGCCAATAGCGGCGGAGCGATTCTCTGGCAGCACCTGTTCTGGTTCTTCGGCCATCCTGAGGTCTATATCGTGGCGTTGCCGTTCTTCGGCATCGCCACCGAAATCCTGCCGGTCTTCGCCCGCAAGCCGCTGTTCGGCTATAAGGGCCTGATCGCTGCGACGATCGCCATCGCCGGCCTGTCGCTGACGGTGTGGGCGCACCACATGTTCACCACCGGCGCGGTGCTGCTGCCGTTCTTCTCGTTCATGACGTTCCTGATCGCGGTGCCAACCGGGGTGAAGTTCTTCAACTGGGTCGGCACCATCTGGCGAGGTCAGATCACCTTCGAGTCGGCCATGCTATTCATTCTCGGGTTCCTGGTGGTCTTCCTGTTCGGCGGGCTGACCGGAATCATCCTGGCCTCACCGCCGCTGGACTTCGCCGTGAGCGACTCCTATTTCGTGGTCGCGCACTTCCACTATGTGCTGTTCGGCACCGTGGTGTTCACCATGTTCGGCGGGTTCTACTTCTGGTGGCCTAAGTTCACCGGCAAGATGCTGGACGAGCGGCTGGGCAGATGGCATTTCTGGAGCGTCTTCATCGGCTTCAACATGACATTCCTGGTTCAGCACTGGCTTGGCCTGATGGGAATGCCACGCCGCATCGCCAACTACCCGTTCCTGCCGCACCTGGCCACCACTCTGAATGACATTTCCTCGATCGGCTCATTCATCCTCGGCGCGTCCACGTTCATCTTCCTCTACAACGTCTACAAGACCTGGAAGACCGGCGAGCGGGTCACCGCCGACGATCCGTGGGGCTTCGCGAACTCGCTGGAGTGGGCGACGTCCTGCCCGCCGCCTCGGCACAACTTCACCTCCATTCCCCGGATCAGGTCCGAGCGCCCGGCGTTCGACCTCCATTACCCGCACATCAGGTCTGGCCGGGACCGTTACGTTGAGCAGCAGGAGTCGATCGGAGCCGGCTCATGAAAGTAGAGGCCTACCTGTTCCTCGGCTGCGCTGGCTTCTTCGGCGGCAGCGACGTCGTCTACTGGTACTTCTCGCATGACCCGACCGGTACCACGGCGCTTGCGCTCGCGGTCTGCCTGGCGTTCCTGACCGGCTTCTACCTTCTGTTCACCGGGCGCCGGCTGCCGACGACACGGCCGGAGGACAACCCCCAGGGCGAGGTCGACGAGGGTGTCGGCGAGCTGGGCTTCTTCAGCCCGCACAGCTGGTGGCCGCTGTTCGTCGGCATCGCCGCCGCGGTCGCCGCGCTGGGCATGGCCATCGGCTGGTGGCTCTTCCTTATCGGGGCGCTAGCGACGGTGCTGTCGATGGTGGGATTCGTGTTCGAGTACTACCGCGGGCACTACGCGCACTGAGCTCGCATTGACCTCGGGATTGCCACTTCCGGTCTGACCGTTGAATCCCTAGTATGCGAGGTATCTGAGGCATACGGGGAAGCGGTAATGATGCACCATTTGGCGCGGCTGGGTGTGCTCGTCGCGATGCCGATGCTGGTCGGCGCAGTGCCCGGCAATCTCGCGAGTGCGGCAACAGCCCAGCCGGCGGCACCGGCCCAGCCGGCGGCAACGGCCAGGACCGCAACGCCCGGACGGCCAGTGACGATTCGCCTGACCGGGCTAAATCGGGCCGGTCACGTCGTCTCGGTGCCGCAGGCCGAATTGCTGGAAGTGGCCGGTGTGCCGACCCTGTACCAGGGCCAGCCGGTGGCGGTGAGTCCCGGTAAGTACATCGTGGCCGCCGAGGTGCCGACTTACGCGGGCAGCAGCATCACGAGCCAGACCCTGGTCGTGCGCGTCGTGTCGATCCGCAAAAGTGAGACGATCCGGTTGAATGCACGGGCCGGCCGCCGTCTGCGGGTCGCGCTGACCGGGGCGCATCCGCGTAATCAGGATCTGGCCGCTCTTGCTTGCCTGGCCAACGTTCCGGGGTCATCCGGCCAGGCAGCACAGGGTGCCTGGGGCGGCCACGGGACAACTGTCTACGCGGTACCAACGAAGTCTGCGTACGTCCGCTTCTCCTACCTGAGCATCTTGCAGTCCGCCGCGGGGGCTCGTTACTACCTGACCGGGTCGTCCCGCCGCACCGGCATACCGTCCCGGCTGAGCTACCACCAGCGCGCGGCCGACCTGGCGAAGATGACGATGGTGCTGCGCGGCGGCGCTTTCGGCTCGGCCTCGATGGACTGGAGCATCAATTCAGGCAACAGCCAGTCCTTCTGCGGCAGCGGTCAGGCTGCTCAGGTCACGCAGCCGCAAAGCTGGGTCAACTATCTCACCGCGGGCACGTGGACCTCCGGCGTGGAGACTTACGCTCAGGGACGGAACGGGGCCCGCTATCACGACGGCTCGTTCTCCAGTGTGCGGCGGTACCGGGCCGGTGTCAGTTACAGCGATGTGTTCGGTGCCGCGGTCGCGGGTCCTAGCTCAGACTTCCCGGCCATAGCCGCCAACCAGTTCGAGTATGGTCCGACACTATTCGGTTCGCCGGGAGTCAGCGGCGGCAGCTTCTGCTGCTCTGTGACCGCCATCACCTTGCGGCTCGGCAAGCACGTGGTCAAGAAGCGGAAGTTCACCTCAGGCGCGCCCTCCTTCCAGGTCACGCTGCATAGGGCCGGCTGGTACACCCTGACGGCTGCGGGCAGGCGCACGCTCCCTGGCGGCCGCACGCCGGCCGGCCTGCTATCTCCGGACGTGGCGGTGAGCTTCCGGTTCCACGCCACGCCGACGCCTCCTGGCACCGGGAACTGGGAGTACGTCCCGCTGACTGACGCGCAGTATCAGCCTCTCGGGCTGAATATCGAGAACCTCGCGCCAGCTGGCGGCACCACGGTGCTGCAGATCCTGATCCAGCGGCCGGGGAACGCCGGGACGCCCACTCCGGTCTACCGGCTGAATAGCATCCGGCTGCAGGTGTCGGTCAACGGCGGGACGACCTGGCGATCGCTCAAGCTGATCCGCTCGCATGGCTTCTGGCGCGCTGCCGTGCACGACCCGGCGTCCGGGTTCGTGTCCCTGCGCTCAGTGGTAACCGATGTACACGGTGATCGGACTGAGCAGACCGTCTATCACGCCTATGGCGTTAGCTGACATGACCATCTGCCCGATGAGGAGCCATGCGACGTCTTACCCGGTCTGTGATTGCGCTGACAGCGCTTCCGTTGCTGTGCGGCCTGCTTGCGAGCCCGGCCGACGCGGCTGCTAATACCTCGGCCGCCGCAACCGGCGTGGCCAGGCCGGCCCACCTGGTCAAGGTGCGCGTCGTCGGGCGGGACCGGAGCGGGCACGTCGTGAAGCAGGTTGCTGCTGTCCTGTTGCGCTGGAACGGGCAGACATACCAGAGCTTCGGGCAAGCTATCAGTGTGCTGCCAGGGGGTTACCTGGTCGGTACCGAGGTGCCGACCGGCATCGCCAGCCAGACACTCGTGGTCCGTCGTCTGACGATCCGCAAGAGCGAAACCATCACGATGAACGCCGCGCGCGGCCGTCTGGTCCGCATCGCCCTCACCGGCGTGCACGCGAGTCAGTCTGCCGAGGCTGTCTCTGCCTGCCTGGAGAACAGCGGAAACCTGGTGATTCCCGCCACTGCCTACGGCGGCGGCGGCGTCAAGCTGTACGCGGTGCCGTTCCGGTCGGCCAATGTCGGGTTTTCTTACCAGGCTTCCTGGCAGGGCAGCGGCGGGGTGGGTTACAACGTCACCGGATCGGTCACGGGCGGCATCCCGGCGCGGCTGGGCTACCGGCAGGCCGCCAGCCACCTGGCCAGGCTGGCGATTGCCATTCGGGCCGGCGTGAACCCGGCTACCTCGATCCGGTGGTCACTTGCGCCCGGCAACGTCTATCAGTCCTTGTGCAGCTACGGTGGCGCAGGCGGCCAGGCCGCCGAGCCGTTCAGCACCACGCAGTACGTGACTCCGGGGCTCTGGACGACCACCGTAGACGCCGATTACCAGGTGTACTCCGTCGGCTTCAACTACATAGTGCGACGCCTCGCCGGCGGCCACCGGTATGCACAGACGTTCGGGGCGGCCGCAGCTGGGCCAGGCGACAACTTTCCCGACATTGACGGCAACATTCTCAGGTACAACGCCACCGACCTGTTCGACCTGCCCGGGATCCCGCTCGGCGGGGATCAGTGCTGTGCGCGCAGCGTGGTCGTGGTGCGCACGGGCGGGCACGTCGTGGCCCGCGCCAGGCTCGACGAGTGGCGCGGTCGCACCTACTTCCAGAAGGTCCTGACCAAAGCGGGCTGGTACACCTTTGACGTCACGGCCGCCCGCCGGAACCCGCACGGTTCGGAGCCCGCGGACATGCTCTCGACCAGGGTCGCACTGTCCTGGCGGTTCCATGTCACGCCGGTACCGCCGGTCGGCAACAGCCACGAGTTCCCGGTTACGGTCACCACTTATGAACCGCGCGGGCTGTCCATGGACAACCAGGCGGCGCCTGGCGGCTTGACGGCCGTGGAGTTCCAGTTCATCCGGGCCGGAATGGCTGGCGACACGGCAGCTAAGTACGCCCTGAAGACGATCCGGGTGCTGGCGTCATTCGATGCCGGCCGGACCTGGCGGACGCTGCGGGTCACGCGGCACCACGGCTTCTGGCTCGCCACCGTTCACGACCCGTCGAGCGGTTACGTGGCATTGCGGTCGATGGTGACCGACGTGCACGGCGATCGCACGATGCAGACGATTTACCGGGCCTACTCGGTCAGGTAGGGCGCCCCGCGGTCGCGGTCGCGGGCGGGCGGGCTGCGGCAGCCAGCAGGTGACACGAGCGAGGCCCCGGCACAAATGTGCCGGGGCCTCATGTCCAGTGGCGGCGCTGGCCGCGGCCGAGGCTGCTCGGTCAGCCGTCGCGCTCGTCGGTACGCTCGGCGCCAGAGCCCTCGGCTGCGGTGAGGGCCGCGTGGTCGTGCCCGTTGGCCTCGACTGCGTGACCGTCGCCGTGGCCGTTCCCGTGACCGTTGTGCCCTGATGCCAGGGGCAAGCTCTCGGTAACGGAGTTGTACAGCCGCTCGCGCACCTTGCCGAGTGCGCCGCGCATGCCCGGAGGCGGCACGTCGGTATCGGTTGGCTCGGCGGCAGGCAGCGCCGGAAGCTGGGGCCTGGCAGTGAGCACCGCGAGCTTTTCCTCGTCGACTGGCCTGGTCTCCTCGATGAATTCACCGCCAGGCAGCTGCCTGATGATGCCGGTTTCCACGCCATGCTCGATCAGGTGGTTGTCCTTGCGCTGGAGGCCAATGCAAATCCGTTTGGTGATGATGTAGGCGAGCACGGGCAGCACGAAGATGCCGACCCTGGCCGCCCACGTAGTCCAATAGAGCGGGATATCGAGGTGGTCGGCGAGGATGTCATTGGCGCCCTCGGCCCACAGCACGCCGTAGAAGGTGATGACCGAAATGCCGAGCGCGGTTCTGGCCGGCACGTTCCGCGGCCGGTCGTTGATGTGGTGCTCACGCCGGTCGCCGGTGATCCATTGCTCGATGAACGGCCAGAAGGCCGCGCCGCCGAAGATCAGGCCGAGCGGCAGTAGCGCCGGTATGAACACGTTGAACGCGAAGGTATGGCCGAATACGACCCACTGCCAGGCGGGCATGATACGCAGGGCACCCTCGAGCGCGCCCATGTAGAAGTCAGGCTGCGAGCCCGCGGACATGGCCACCGGGTTGAACGGGCCGTACAGCCAGATCGGGTTGATCTGGGTGAACGTCGCAGCCAGCGTCAGCGCCGCGAAGACGAAGAAGAAGAACGCCCCGGTCTTGGCGAGGAAGTACGGGTACAACGGCGCGCCCACGACGTTCTCGTTCGTCCGGCCCTTGCCCGGCATCTGGGTGTGCTTCTGGTAAAACATGATGAACAGGTGCGCGCTAACAAGCGCCAGGATCAGGCCCGGGATCAGCAGCACGTGCAGGATGTACAGCCGCGGGATGATCAAATGCCCCGGGAACGGGCCGCCGAAGAGGAAGAACGCCAGGTAGGTGCCGACAAGCGGGATCGACTGCGTGACGCCCTCGAGGATCCGCAGGCCGGCGCCGGACAGCAGGTCGTCCGGCAAGGAGTAACCGAACAGGCCCTCGAGCAGGCCGAGCGTCAGCAGCGTGATGCCGATCAGCCAGTTGACCTCACGGGGCTTGCGGTACGCACCGGTGAAGAAGATCCGGATCATGTGCGCGAAGATGCCGGCCATGAACAGATCGGCGGCCCAGTGGTGGATCTGCCGGATCAGCAGCCCGCCCCGCACGTCGAAGCTGATGTGCAGGGTCGAGGCGTAGGACTCGCTCATCCGGACGCCGCGCAGCGGGATGTAAGAACCGTGGTAAATGACGTCAGTCATGCTGGGCTGGAACCACAGCGTCAGGAACGTCCCGGTGAGCAGCAGGATGATGAACGAGTAAAGGATGATCTCGCCGAGCAGGAAGGACCAGTGGTCGGGGAAGATCTTCCTAAGGAAGACGCGCATGCCGCGGGCGCCGTGGAACCTGTCGTCTAGCCAGACGCCGACGCCTTCCAGCCCTCGTTCGACGCTCATGACCGCTCCCAGTAGCTCGGGCCCACTGGCTCATTGAAGTCACTCAGGGCGATGAGGTAGCCCTGCGAGTCGAGGCCGATCGGCAGCTGCGGCAGTGGCCTGGTGGCCGGGCCGAAGATGACCTCAGCACCCTTGGCGGCATCGAAGGTCGACTGGTGGCACGGGCAGAGAATGTGGTGCGTCGTCTGCTCGTACAGGGCCGCCGGGCAGCCCACGTGCGTGCAGATCTTCGAGTACGCGACGATGTTGTCGACGGTCCAGTTCAGGTTCGTCGGCCGCTGGAGCTCGCCGGGCCGGAACTTGATGATGATGACCGCCGCCTTGGCCATCTCGTCGTCATTGTTGAGGTAGCCCTCGGGGCCGACGCTGATGATGCTGCCGGGTGAGTTGAACTCGGCCGGCGTGATCGGTCGGCCGGTACCGTAGACCAGCAGCCGCAGGCCCTTCCGCCAGACGGTGTAATTGAGGCTCTTGCCCGGCAGCGGGCCGAGGTCGCGCAGCAGGAAGATCGGCGCCACCAGGACCGGCACAGTGGCAGCGATCAGCGAGCGCCGCACCAGCGGCCGCTTGACGAACTGGCTGGCCGCCGCGCCTTCCTCGAAGGTTTCCTTGAACGCGGCGCGGTTCTTCGGGTCGGACGCCATGGGGTGCCGCTGCTCGGTCAGCTCCACGTCGGGCATGAGATGGCGGACCCAGATGACGGCGCCGATGGCCAGCAGCAGCATGGCGAGCGCCAGCGTGGTGCCCAGAACCAGGTTGGAGTGCAGCGCCTCGGTGATGGAGCCGACGCCGATGAGCGCGTAGGCGATCAGGAAGCCAAAGCCCGCCAGCATCGCGAGCAGGAAGCAGGCGACGACGATTCGCTCGGCCTTCTTGGCCCGGACCGGGTTGTCCGGGTCCGGCGGCAGCTCGGGGACGGCAGCCGGGAGGCCTTCGCCGCCCGGCGGAGGCAGCATCGTCCTGGCGGTAGCGGGCGACGGCGTTCCGATCACGCGGTGCGGCACCCCGGGCAATTCCGGTCCGGCCTGGCCCGTCCCGTGACTCTCGGTGGTCAGGTACTCGGGCCAGGAGCTGTCGCCGGAGTCGCTGGCGCCGGGCAGTTCTGGGGAGTTCGTGTCACTCATGAGCCTTCCCGTGCTTCGCTGTGATCCAGAGTGCCGCAAACACCATGAAGAGGAGGAGACCGAGGAACGCGATCAGGCCCTCAGTGACCGGCCCGATCCGGCCGAGGCTGACGCCGCCGGGGTTGGGCTCAGCGCGGACGGTCGTCACGTAGGCGATCATGTCCCGCTTCTCCTGCGGCGTGATGGTGAGGTCATTGAAGACCGGCATGGCCTCGGGCCCGGTCAGCATGGCCTCGTAGATCTGCCGCGGCGTCGAGGCGGTGAGCGCGGGCGCGTACTTGCCGTAGGTCAGCGCGCCCCCCGCGCCTACGAAGTTGTGGCACGCTGCGCAGTCGGCCACGAATAGCTGCTGGCCCAGTCCGATATTCGCGCCGCTGGCGCTGACCTGCGCGGCGGACGGGATCGGCGGGCCGCCGCCCAGCGACTGGATGTAGGCGGCTACTGCACTGGTCTGGGCCGGGGTCAGCTTCGGCGGCTTGCGGTCATTCTCGGCGCTCAGCTCCTCGGCGGGCATGCGGCCGGTGCTGACCTGGAAGTCGACCGCGGCGGCGCCAACGCCGATAAGACTGGGAGCCTGGTTCGTGCCCTCACCGAACTGACCGTGGCAGCTCGAGCAGGTGGCTTCGAAAATGCTGTGGCCCTCGGCGATCTGCGCCGAGTTAGCTGCGCTTGGCGGAGACGCCGAGGCGGTGCTGCTCGTGACGGCCGCGTACGCCGTTCCTATCAGCAACAGCACGAACGCGACGATGGCGTAGCCCGCCGCCGGGTGCCTGCGCCTCGCGGTGATCCAGCTCACAGTTTCGCGCGTCCCGTCAGTGAATCAGGTAGATGGTCGTGAACAGGCCGATCCAGACGACATCGACGAAGTGCCAGTAGTACGACACCACGATGGCGCTGGTCTGCTGCTCCAGCGTGAATCTCTTCGCCGCGAATGTCCGGCCGAGCAGGAATATGAACGCGACGAGCCCGCCGCTGACGTGCAGTCCGTGGAATCCGGTGGTGAGGAAGAACACAGACCCGTAGTTGGACGACGAGAGCGTCACGTGCTGCTTTTGGATCAGGTCCAGGTACTCATATCCCTGGCCAAGCACGAAGTACAGGCCCATCAGGAACGTCAGCGCGTACCACTCGCGCAGGCCCCACCGCAGCGGGTTCCAGATCCTGCCGGTCCGCCTCAGCTGATGACGCTCGATCGCGAACACGCCCGCCTGGCAGGTAACGCTGGACAGCAGGAGCACGATCGTGTTTGCCGAGGCCAGGGCCAGGTCCAGGTGCGCCTTGGGCCAGGCCTGACCCAGCCCCTTGTCGACCGACCGGATCGTGAAGTACATGGCGAACAGCGCCGCGAAGAACATCAGCTCCGAGGACAGCCAGATGATCGTGCCGACGCTGACGAGGTTGGGCCGGCTGGCAGTCGGGCGCGGAACCACCTCTGTAGATGCTGTGACCACGTGGCCATTATTACGACACTGCGTAGGCGTGCGTAGCCCGACCCCCCGGGTCGGTAGCATCGATTGCCATGAAGGTTGTCGTGTATAGCCATGATGCCGACACTCGGGCCAGGATCAGGCTCGCCATCGGCCGCCGTCCGGCTCCTGACGTGCCGGAAGCCGAGATCATCGAGGTCGCCACCGAGCCCATGCTGTTCCGGCTCCTGGACGCCGGCGGGATCGGGGTGATGGTGCTGGACGGCGAGGCTCAGCCAGCTGGCGGGATGGGCGTTTGCCGCCAGGCTAAGGACGAGATCCACCACTGCCCGCCGGTGCTGCTGATCATCGGCCGGGCTGACGACGGCTGGCTGGCGACCTGGTCGCGCGCCGATGCCGTGGTCAGCAACCCGCTCGACCCGGTCGCGCTGGCCAGGGAGCTGGCCGGGCTGATGCGGCAGCGAGCGGCTGGCCCGGAGGCCGCGAGTAACGAGGTTGTCCAGGCCTGACGCCGAGCTGGCAACGCAGAGGTCGCCGAGGCAAGAGTCGCCGAGACTCGCGTAGACTCGAGACAAGGGTCGCTGAGACAAGGGTCGCCAAGATAATGGATACACGCACAGCCTGGCCCGCCCTGATCGGCGCGCTTATCCGCGGCGAACAGCTCTCGGCCGATGAGACCGCCTGGGCGATGAACGAGATCATGGACGGCGCCGCCACCCCCGCCCAGATCGCCGGCTTCGGCGTGGCGCTCCGGATGAAGGGCGAGACTCCGGGCGAGGTCACCGGGCTAGCCCAGGCCATGCTCGAGCACGCGGCGCCAATCTCGATCCCCGGCCGGGTCACCGATCTGGTCGGGACCGGCGGGGACGGGGCCAGGACCGTCAACATCTCGACGATGGGCACGATCGCCGCGGCGGCGGCCGGCGCCCGGATGGTCAAGCACGGCAACCGGGCTGCCTCGTCGGCCTGCGGCACTGCCGATGTGCTCGAGGCGCTCGG
Source organism: uncultured Actinomycetota bacterium (assembly GCA_963834665.1). Classification (GTDB taxonomy): domain Bacteria; phylum Actinomycetota; class Actinomycetes; order Streptosporangiales; family Streptosporangiaceae; genus JAJYUU01. The sequence continues at coordinate 310,858 of CAWICK010000010.1, read as the reverse complement.
CGTAGTCATTGACCTGCCACCCGCCGCGACCGAGCAGCTGGTAGCCGAGGTTGGCGCCGGATTCCTGTTCGCGCCGCTCTATCACCCGGCGCTGCGGCACGTCATCGTGCCGCGGCGCGAACTCGGCGTGCCGACGGTCTTCAATATCCTCGGCCCGGTGGCGAACCCGGCCCGGCCTGCCGCTCAGGCCCTGGGCGTAGCCGACATACGGATGGGGCCGATCCTGGCGGGCGTGCTGGCCGCCCGCGGTTGCTCAGGCCTGGTGTTCCACGGTGACGACGGCCTGGACGAGCTGACAACGACGGGGCCTTCTACGGTCTGGGTGGTCCACGACAGCGAGGTCAGCGAAGCCAGGTTCGACCCGGCCGATCTCGGCATCACCAGGTCGGCCCCGGCCGACCTGCTCGGCGGTGACCCGGCCCACAATGCCGGGGTGGTCCGTGAGTTCCTGGGCGGCCGTCAGGGGCCGGTACGGGAGACAGCGGTGCTGAACGCGGCAGCCGCGCTGGCAGCCGAGGCCGGAGTGCCGGGCCCGGACGCCTTGGTTCGCGCGCTGGCTGATGGTTACCGGCGGGCAGCGCTGGCGGTGGACTCCGGCGCAGCGGCCGATCTGCTTAACCGGTGGGTGGCCGCCAGCAAGCGCCTGGCCGGATCGTAAAGCGCGGCCAGATCAGGACTCGGCGTAGCCGAGCGCGAACGCGGCCTCAAGATCGTGGCGCGAGTAGGTCCGGAAGGCGATGTGGGTTTCGGTGTGCGTGACGCCGGCCACCTTGTTGACAGTGCCCGGGATCACGTCCCCGAGTTCCTCGTGGCTCCGGACCCGGACCATCGCGACCAGATCGAACTCGCCGGTCACGGAGTAGACCTCACTGACCGCGGGGATCTGCGCGATCGCCTCCGCCGTCTCCGGGATGCGTGCCACGTCTGCCTTGATCAGAACGATTGCGGTGACCACGCCGGCAGTAGCGTACCGCCGCTCAGCTCGCCGCTCGCAGCAGGCTACGGCCCTGCCGCCGCCCTGGCCGCCACGACCAGGCCGAGCAGCCCGGCCAGGACGTCAGCCGTCGCCCTGGCGTCGGCCAGTGCCCGGTGACACGGCATGGTGCGGGCGCCGAAATACGTGGCCAGGGTCGCCAGCCGGCAGTCAGGCACGTCTTCCGGACCGAGCAGCATGCGAGCCAGCACGGCAGTATCGATGACGGCGACCGGCGGCCAGCGGATGCCGTTCGCTGCGCAGGCTGCGGTCAGGAAGCCGAGGTCGAACGGAGCGTTGTGCGCTACAAGTACGCAGCCGCCGGCGAAGGCGAGGAAGGCGGGCAGGGCCGCGGCGGCCAGCGGCGCCCGGCTAACCATGTTGTCGGTGATGCCGGTCAGCTCAGTGATGTCCGCCGGGATCGAGGCCGCGGGCCGGACCAGGGTGGCGAACTCGCCGGTGAGCTGCCAGCCGCTGAGCCGCGCGCAGCCGATCTCTGTGAGCTCGGCCTGCTCCGGCAGCCACCCGGTGGTTTCCACGTCGACGACCGCAAGGTCGAGGTCCGCCAGCGCTGCGATCACAGCTTCACGCTAGGCCGGGGTGCCGACATTTAGCCTGTGGCGCGCCGGGTGGCAAGCCGTGTCGGCGACGTGTCGGCGGGGACGCCGGCGGCACGTGCCGGGTGCGGAATCGGGACGCGCGTGACCGGAGGTGCCTGGCACCACGGAAGAAACGCGCTGCGAGAGTGGGCGAAGCGGTTGAATCCGCCCCCGGGGTTCACTAGGGTCGTGCAGCGAGCCGTATCGCTTATCAGTCGCCAGGCCGGCGGCGGCGTGCAGCTCCAGCCGAATCTTCCGGCGCAGGCCAGTCCGGCTCGCCGGAGAGCCGGGGACCCACCAGACGGTGTCGCGGGCGCGGAACCGTCAGGGGTGAATCGGGCCAGTCTTCGGGACAGGCCTGTAGGGCGGTCTTCCACAGCCCGAACCCGTCAGCTGACCCGGCAGGCCGACAGTGGAAGAAGGAGCGTGTCGCGCGCATGCATAGGCCGCCTGTCGGATCGCAGGATCGTCAGGCAGAGTGCCGGGGCGCTGGCTGTCGTGGCCGTAGCCGCCGGGCTGATCACGGGTGTGAGCGCCAGCGCCGGGGCAGTGCCGATGCCGACGATCAGCCAGGTCCAGGCCAAGCTCACCAAGCTGCAAGCACAAATCTCCAAGCTCGACCAGCAGTATGTCCAGGTCAAGCAGGAACTTGCCGCGACCGACCAGCGCCTGGCGCTTGTCGACAGGGAGCTCGCTGTCTACTCGCGCAAGTTCGCCTCGGAGCGGCTGCAGATTGGCCGGATCGCGGTCACCGCCTACGAGACCGGCAACGTCAATTCCTCCATCGCGCTGCTGACCTCAGGAAACCCGCAGCAGATCCTGAACCAGTCGGCCATTCTGCTTGAGCTGTCCAACAGCAACAACGCGCAGATTAACCAGTTCCTCAAGGCGGCCAGGCAGCTGACCACGACTCAGCTTCTGGTCAAGCGCAACCAGGTGAGCATCCTTGCCCTGCGCAACAGCCTGCGAAAGCGCAAGGCTCACATGGACACATTGGCCAGCAACGCCCAGACGCTGCTGGCCCAGCTGCAGCCCGCTCAGCAGACTGGACTGGGCGCCGGCGGATCCAGCGGCGGTGGCATCAAGTACACGGGCCCGACGTCAACCCAAGCGCAGAAGGCCGTCGCGTTCGCCTACGGCGCTGTCGGCTGCCCGTACGTATGGGGCGGCACCGGACCGTGCAACCAGGGCTACGACTGCTCGGGCCTGACCAGTTCGGCCTGGGCCTACGCGGGCGTGTCGATCCCGCGGACGAGTTACGACCAGATGGCCTCGCTGCCGCAGGTCAACCTCGCTCCCGGCGACCCCACCAAGTACCTGCAGCCAGGTGACATCCTCGGCTTCATCGGCAACGCTCATGTGGGCATCTACGTCGGCAAGGGTGAGCTCATAGATGCGCCCACTGCGGGCTCCAACGTTGAGCTGATCCCGCTGTCCGGCTGGTACCTGTCGAACCTGGACGGGGCCGTCCGGCCCTAGCACCCGGTCAGGCCCGGTGCGGCGGGTACCATCTGAGCTTCCGGCGACTCTGCGAGCTCCTGGCCTGCACGGGCCAGCCGGCGCCGGGGGAGCGTCATGACCAAGGTACTGATCGTCACTAACGACTTCCCGCCGCGCAGCGGTGGCATCCAGTCGTTCGTGCACGCCCTCGCGGCCAGGCTCCCCGCCGATCGAGTCGTGGTCTACGCGCCCGCCTGGGACGGTGCCGCCGAGTTCGACGGCCGGCAGGCATTCGAAGTGGTCAGGCACCGCGGATCACTGATGCTCCCGGTGCCGGATGTGCGCCGCCGCGCGGTCGCACTGCTAACCGAGCACAACTGCGACACCGTCTTGTTCGGTGCCGCCGCGCCCCTCGGCCTGCTGGCACCGCCGCTTCGCAGGGCCGGAGCCGACAGGATCGTCGCGCTCACGCACGGACACGAAGCCGGGTGGGCCGCGCTGCCGGGAGCCAGGTCCCTGCTGCACCGGATCGCCGAGGAAGCAGACGTCGTCACCTATCTCGGCGAGTACTTCCGGATCAGGATGGCCAAGGCGATGTCCGCGGCGGCGGCCGGCCGGATGGTCAGGCTCGCGCCCGGAGTGGACCCGGCTGTGTTCCGGCCCGGCGCTGGCGGTGCCGGCATCAGGCAGCGCCTTAGGATCGAACCGGACCGGCCTGTCGTCGTGTGCGTGTCCAGGATGGTGCCGCGCAAGGGCCAGGACACGCTGATCAGGGCATGGCCGGAGGTACTGCGCCGGTCGGCGGCTGAGCCGTTGCTGCTGCTGGTAGGCGACGGCCCGTATCGGTCCAGGCTGGACAGCCTGGTGGCCAAGGCCGGGATAGCAGACTCGGTGCTCTTCACCGGCCCGGTCAGCCGCGAAGACCTGCCCGCGTACTACGACGCCGGCAACATCTTCGCCATGCCGTGCCGGACCAGGAGGGCCGGGCTCGACGTCGAAGGCCTCGGCATCGTCTACCTGGAAGCATCAGCAACCGGACTGCCGGTGATCTGCGGCGACTCTGGCGGCGCACCGGATGCGGTCCTGGACGGCGAGACCGGTTACGTCGTCCCCGGCCACGGTGTGGACGCGGTTGCCAGCAGGCTGGTCGAGCTTCTCCGCGATCCCGCCCGCGCCGCCGCGATGGGCCAGAAAGGTCAGGCCTGGATCGACCGGGAGTGGACCTGGGACCTTGTCGCGGAGCGGCTTCAGTACATCCTGTCCGGCCAGCTCGCCTGACTCGTCCGCGCCAGGCTGATGCCGGCACTCGATGGTGGGCCGGCCGTAGCTCGTCAGCGGGTGTACAGGGCGTCGATATCAGCGGCGAAGTCCTTCGCGACCACCGCCCGTTTCACCTTGAGCGACGGCGTGATGTAGCCGTTATCGGTGGTGAAGTCAACGGGCAGCAGCCGGAACTTGCGAATGGACTCGGCCCTGGACACGGCCTTATTGGCATCGTCCACCGCGACCTGGATTTCGGCGATCAGCTCTGGGTCGTCAGCGAGGTCGGCGGCGGTGGCGCTTTCTGGCTTGCCGTGCTGCTTCTTCCAGTGCTCCAGCGCTTCGGGGTCGAGGGTGATGAGGCAGGCGATAAAGGGCCGCCCGTCGCCGACTACCATGCACTGGCTGATCAGCGGGTTAGCGCCGCAGCCGGTCCTCAAGCACGGCCGGTGCCACGTTCTTGCCCGCGGCGGTCACGATGATTTCCTTCTTCCGGCCCGTTACCCGCAGGAAGCCCTCGTCGTCGAGGGCCCCGAGGTCGCCGGTGTGCAACCAGCCCTCGGCGTCGATAGCCTCCCTGGTGGCCGCGTCATTCCGCCAGTACCCGGCGGTGATGATGCCCCCGCGCAGCAGGATCTCGCTGTCACTGGCGATCTTGACGCTGACGCCTGGCAGCGGCTGGCCGACCGTTCCGATCTTGTTCCGTCGAGGGCTTGTTGACGGTAGCGGCGGCGGACGTCTCGGTCATCCCGTAGCCCTCAAGTACCGTGATGCCCGCGCCACGGAAGAAATGGCCCAGCCGCTCGCCGAGTGGCGCACCACCGGACACCGCGTAACTGACCTTCCCCCCGACGGCGGCGCGCAGCTTGGCATAGACCAGACGGTCGAACAGGGCGTGCCGGATCCGCAGGCCGGCTCCGGGACCTCCGGCCGACCGGGCCTGGCTGAACGCTATGGCCGTGTCGGCGGCAGCCCCGAAGATCTTGCTTTTGGCTGAGCTGGCGGACGCCTGCTGCTGCGCGGTGTTGTAGACCTTCTCGAACACCCGTGGCACGGCCAGCAGGAACGTGGGCTGGTATTCGCGCAGTCCCTCCGCCACGGTGCCGATGTCCTCCCAGTGCCCGAGGACGGGCCCCGACTCCAGGCAGCCGACCTCGATGATCCGGGCAAAGACGTGCGCTAGGGGCATGAACAGCAGCGTGGAGCCGCCGGATTCTTCGAATACCTCTGGCAGCGCGCCGTGCACTGCGTTACGCGCCGCGCTCAGCAGGTTGCGGTGGGTCAGCTCACAACCCTTTGGCCGTCCGGTGGTGCCGGATGTGTAGATGATCGTGGCCAGGTCGCCGGCTCGCCGGGCAGCGCGAGCCTGCCGGAACCGGTCATCGGCAACGTCCGCGCCGGAGGCCGCCAGCTCATCAAGCTCGCCGATCCGCCAGACCAGGTCAAGGCCCGAGAGGTTCGCGCGCACGTCGGAGATGAGCTTGGCATGCGAATCGGTCTCGGCGATCGCCGCTCGCGCCCCGGAGTCGCTCAGGATCCACTGCACTTGCTCGGCCGATGAAGTTTCGTAGACCGGGACGACCACGGCTCCGGCGGCCCAGATGGCATAGTCGGCGAGAGTCCATTCGTACCGGGTCCGCGACATCAGCGCGACCCTGTCGCCCGGCTCGATGCCAGCGGCGATCAGGCCCCTGGCCAGCGCGGTCACCTGTGCGCGGAACTGCCCCGTGGTTACGTCGTGCCAGCCGTCGGCGGCCCGCCTGCGGAGCATGACCTCATCAGGGTCAGCGGCCGCGCGGCTGAAGACGACATCAGCCAGTCCGGCGTTATCCGGGATCTCGATGAGCGCGGGGATCCCATATTCGAGCACTGCGCCTCCGTTGACGACCACGTTCCCATCCCGATCTGTTCTGGACGTTACAGCTTCCACGGAGCACCGCTGCGGCCGGACCGGCAGTCCCTTCCGCAGGCTATTTCTTCCTGCCGGACTTGCCTACTGTAGGTGGATGCGGGTGCATGTGGTGAGCGATGTTCATGGCCGCGCTGACGCGCTTCGCCGGGCCGGCGACGGCGCGGACGCGCTGATCTGCCTTGGTGACCTGTTGCTGTTCATCGACTATGCCGACCATAGCCAGGGCATCTTTCCTGACCTCTTCGGCGCGGAGCAGGCGCAGCGGCTGGTGGACCTTCGCTCGGCGCACCGGTTCGACGAGGCGCGGGAGATGTCGGCCGCATTGTGGGCACAGCTCGGCGGCGACCCGCGCCAGCACATCGAGGCTGCCGTCAGCCGCCAGTATGCCGAGCTGTTCGCCGCCATGCCGGTCCCGTCCTATCTGACCTACGGCAACGTCGACCTGCCGCGGCTGTGGGACCAGCATGTCCGGCCGGGGCAGCAGGTGCTCGACGGCCAGCGCGCCGAGCTGGACGGCTGGACGTTCGGCTTCGTCGGCGGCGGCCTGCGCACCGCTTACCGCACGCCGAACGAGCTTGACGAGGATGCCTATGCGGCCAAGGTGGAGGCCATCGGCGAGGTCGACGTGCTCTGCTCGCACATCCCGCCCGCCGTGCCGGACCTGCTCTACGACACCGTCGCCCGGCGGATGGAACGTGGCAGCGAGGCACTGCTGGACGCCATCGGGAAGACCCGTCCCCGGTACGTCCTGTTCGGCCATGTGCACCAGCCGCTGCAGAGCAGGATCAGGATCGGGGACACTGAGTGCATCAATGTCGGCCATTTCCGGGCGAGCGGCACGCCTTACGTACTGCAATGGCACTAGTAATCCTGATTGTGCGCTAGGCCCGTGGCCAGGCAGGTCGGGACCGGCCGAGCCGGGAGGTACGCTCCGAGTCATGACGGACAGGACCTCCTCGAGCATCACCGTCGCCGCCGCCCGAGATGCGGTTATGCAGGTCATCGCGGACTTCGGCGCGTACCCGGACTGGGCTACCGGAGTCCGGTCCGCGGAGGTGCTGGAGTCGGGACCCGACGACCGGGCGCTCCGGGTGCGGTTCGGCCTCGATGCTGGCGTGATCAGGGACAGCTACGTGCTGGCCTATGACTGGGATGGTGACGCATCGGTGCGCTGGCGGCTCGATGTACCGGGGTCAATGGTGACGGAGATGTCGGGCGCCTATGAACTTGCCGAAGACGGGGCAGGTACCAAGGTGAGCTACGAGCTGACGGTCGGCACTCGGCTGCCGATGCTGGGCATGCTCAGGCGCCGCGCGGAAAAGACGATCATTGAGACCGCACTCAAGGGGCTCAAGTCCCGCACGGAATCGATATAGGACTATGAACGTGTTGATCATGACGGGGAGCAGAGTCGATGACTGAGCAGGCCGGGCATCCGCAGGAGGAAAAGAAGGACCAGCCGACGCAAGCCGGGGATGGTTCAGGCCGGACTGGCTCTGCGCCAGGCTGGGTCGGGGCGTCTGGCTCTGCGCCAGCCGGGTCGGGCGTCGGGTCCGGCCGGCGTACTGGCTCGGCCGGCCGGTTCTGGCCGGGTCGGTTCGGTTCGGGCCGGGTCGGGTCGGGCTGGTGCGAGCCGACCGGGATCGGGGGCGCCTGGTGCCGAAATCCTCAGCGATTTCCAGCGCTGGCTCATCCGCTCTAGCGCCAAGAGCATGCGCAAGGAGATCGGCGGCCAAGTCAGGAAGACCTTCAGCGGCGGCAGGACCGAATCCATCGACGTGTGGGATGTCGCCACGACCGAGATTCCGGCGGAGGTAGGGGAGTCCCCCGAGTGCCAGTGGTGCCCTATCTGCCGGGCCGCCCGCCAGTTCCGTGACTCGGGCCCGGGTATCGGCGGGCACATTTCCGGTGCTGGGAGCGCCGTCGCGGCCGCAGTCCAGGACGCCATGAATGCTTTCGACACTGTGCTGTCCAAGGCCTCCGGAACCGCTGAGCGGGATCGGCAGGAGCGAGACCGGCAGGAGCGGGACCGGCAGGAGCGAGACCGGCAGGAGCGTGCCCGGCGGGACCGGACCCGGTCCGACTGGCAGTCCGGTACCCGGCCAGGTCCGGGCGCAGGGGCCACAGCCGGTCACACTGCTGAGCGTACGGGTGCGCCTCTTACCATGACTCCGGGGCCGATCGTGGTGCCTGGTGCCGACTCGCCCGAGACCGCTGAGGCGGCGGGCCGGGGCGCTCCTGAGCCGGGCGGCCCTGCTGTTTCCGCCGGGTCATCGCCCTCTGCTGGGCCCGCTGAAACGGCCGTGCTGGGCAGTCCGGCCAGCGAACCGGACGCGTGGAGCCTGGTCACTGACCGGGCCGAGGGCGGCACCGATGCTCCGGGCGCGGACGTCACCGCGCACGGCCAAGTAGAAGACGACGGTAGGAATGGGCCTGACGATCGGGGTTGACGTCGGCGGCACCAAGGTCGCCGCTGGAGTGGTCGACGAGAACGGGCGGATCGTCGAGAAGCTGAAGCGATACACCCCCGCCTCAGACCCGGACGACACCGTTGGCGTCATCGCCGATGCGGTCTGTGAGCTGCTCGGCAGGTACACGGTGGACGCGGTGGGGATCGGCGCGGCTGGCTTTGTAGACCAGAGCAGGTCGACCGTGATGTTCGCGCCGAACCTGGCCTGGCGCGACGAGCCGGTCAAGAAGCTGGTCGAGGATCGCATCGGCCGTCCCGTGGTAGTCGAGAACGACGCGAACGCGGCCGCCTGGGCGGAGGCCAAGCTTGGCGCGGCCAAGGGCTATCAGGACGTCGTGATGATCACCGTGGGTACCGGGATCGGAGCCGGCATTGTGCTGGACGGCAGGCTGTACCGGGGCCGGTGGGGGATGGCCGGCGAGCCAGGCCATTACCGGGTGGTGCCCGACGGCCGAGTGTGCGGCTGCGGCAATCGTGGCTGCTGGGAGCAGTACGCCAGCGGCAATGCGCTGGTTGCCGAGGCCCGCGAGTTCGCCCGGAGATCGCCGGGCGCGGCAGTCCGGCTGCTGCAGCTTGGCGGCGGCAGTGCGGACGGCATCGGCGGGCCGGCGGTTACGAAGGCGGCGCTCGAAGGCGATGCAGGAGCGCTGCGCTGCTTCGGCATCGTCGGCGGCTGGCTGGGCGCCGGCCTGGCTGACCTGTCCGCGATACTCGATCCGGGATGTTTCGTCATCGGGGGCGGGGTGTCCGAGGCGGGCGACCTGCTGCTGGGCCCTGCGCGCGCGGCGTACCAGGCCGGGCTGACCGGCAGTTCTTACCGGGAGTTCGCCGACATCAGGCTGGCTCAGCTTGGGCCAGATGCCGGGCTGATCGGGGCGTCGGACCTGGCCAGGACCGCCTGACGAAGCCTCGGTGCTCAGACCACCGCGCCGTCATCGTCATCATCACGGTCGCGGTCGCCGAGCCTGAGCACGAGCGTGACGAAACCGCCGACGAACGCGGCGACGGCGGCGAACGCCTCAACGCCTGAGAACGTCCAATGCAGGAACGTGCCCACCAGCAAGTACAACGGGCCGCCGATCAGTCCCACCCACGCGGCCTTGGCAATGGCGTCGAGCTTCGCCGGCGGCGGTAGCGGTGCCGGGAGGTAAGGCTCGTCTTCCTCCTCCGGGGGCGAGTAGGAGCGCGGATCCCCGGCATACCTGATCACCCTGGTCCGGTCCGCGGGCAGGAGAACCCCGGCCGCCGTTTCGCCGGGCTGCCCAGCACCCACGACTTGGTCAGTGCCTGCGACTCGGTCGGTACTTGCGCCCTGGTCAGTACCTGCGGCCTGGTCGGTACGTCCGGCCTGGTCAGTAGCTGCGGCCTGGTCAGTACCTGCCGCCTGGTCCGCAGCCGGCTTCGAGGTAACCGGCAGGTCCTCCCGCGATGGCCACGGCGCCAGGTCAGGCTGCACGTCAGCCTGCGTATCAAAACGCGCAACAAGCTCCCGCCAGGCCGCCTCCTCGCCGCTGACCTCGCCGCCGATGTCCCCGGAACTGCTCATCCGCTGTCAATCCCCGCCAGTCGATTCCCTGCCTGTCCCGCTCGCTGACTCACGGCCAACCTTGCTGTGCATATGCACGAACTGCAGGCTGCCGGAGAATATTGCGTCAGCGTCGTTGTCGAGCGTAGCGACGTGGTAGCTATCGGCAAGCTCCCGGACCTCGATCTGGCCGGCAGGCAGGGCCGATGTCAGCACTTTCAGGCTGGCCGGGCCGACGACGTGGTCGGTCACGCTCTTGAACACCAGCACCGGCTGAGTCAACTCACCGAGGTGCTGCTGAGTGGTTCGCCACAGGCCGGGGAGCGTGGCGGCGGCTTTCACCGGCGTCCGGTCGTAGCTGTCCTCATGTGCGTTGTCCTTCTTGATGTCGCTGCCGATGCCCTTTAGCGACGGGACGACAAGTTTCAGTACCGGCGCCAGCATGAAGAGCTTGGTGTCGGGGGCGACCGAAGGATTGACCAGGACCAGGCCGCGCACGGCCTCGCCGCGGAGTTCGGCAAGGCGAAGCGCGAGGCAGGCGCCCATCGACAGGCCCATGACGAACATCTCAGCAGTTCTGGCCTGCAGCTCGTCGAATGCGCGGTCCACCTCGGCGAACCAGTCCTCCCAGCGAGTCCTGGCCAGTTCCTGCCAGGTGGTGCCGTGACCGGGCAACCGGGGCAGGGAGACGCTCAGGCCAGCCTGGGCCAGGTACTCGGCCCACGGGCGCAGTGACTGCGGGCTGCCGGTGAAGCCGTGGCAGAGCAGAACGCCAGTCGGCCCGCCATCGTGGGCAAAGGCTTCTGCGCCTGGCGTTACTGGCATGTGCTGTGTCCTCTCGGCCTGAAGCCTACGTTGCGCCGCGACCTTGCGGCCGGCCCCGTTACCTTCCCGAATCGTCGCATGCCGGATCGGATGTTGACAGGGGGTTGTGCGCGCTCGGGCCTCGCGCCTGGGGCCCGGCCCTGGTAGCAGATCAGCCAGCGGGACCTTCAGGGCCGACGCATGGCCGGACCGATACAGCTGGATGCATCCCGACGAGGCGTGCGGCCCGGCGGCTATGGCACGGGATATCCGAGGGCCGGGTCGGTGCCGGGCACCAGCCCTCGGCCACTGCCATTGACGGCGGCGTCGAAGTAATTGCTGTGGATGGCGTTGCCGAGATCAAGCGGCCTGCTTCAGTGAGGGCGGTCGACCGCCACTTGCGCGGCGTGGTCTTTGGCGGCAACCTTGCGGTCATGCGGGAGTGTCTTCTCGCGCGGCCGCCTGCGAGCGCGGTAACGCGCTATCCAGTCGTGTTTGCATCGGCGAGCATCGGAGCAGTTGCATCTCCTGATGGCGGTGGCCAGTGCTTTTCATTCCGCGGCGTGCTGATGCAATGCTGACGCAGCCACTGCAGACGTGCTCTGAGCAGGCCCGATTGCTCAGATCTGAGGTATGACCGTGTTCTACTGGGTGGTCAAGGCGATACTGGGCCCCTTCCTGCGGCTGGTCTTCCGGCCGTGGGCGGAAGGCACCGAGAACGTGCCCAAGGATGGCCCGGCGATCCTGGCCAGCAACCATCTTTCGTTTTCCGATCACTTTTTCGCGCCGCTGCCGCTGCCGCGCAAGGTGGTTTTCCTGGCGAAATCCGAGTATTTCACCGGCCGAGGGCTCAAAGGCCTGCTGAGCAGGGCATTCTTCAGCGGCGTCGGTCAGATACCAGTGGATCGCACCGGCGGAGAGGCAGGCGACCGCGCACTGCGCACAGGGCTGCGGGTGCTCGCGGCCGGGGAAGTGCTAGGTATCTATCCGGAGGGCACGCGGACTCCGGATGGCCGCCTCTACCGCGGCAAGACGGGCGTGGCCAGGCTGGCCCTTGAGGCAAGGGCCCCGGTGATCCCGACAGCGATGGTCGGCGGATTCGAGTTCCAGCCGCCGGGCAAGCTGGCGCCTCGGCTGACGATCCGGCCTGGCGTGCGGTTCGGCAAACCGCTCGATTTCTCCCGGTACTACGGCCTGGAGCAGGACGGGATCGTGCTCCGCGCCATGACCGACGAGATCATGTACGAGTTGATGAAACTATCCGGCCAGGAATACGTCGATCAATACGCTCAGCGTGCCAAGGGCAAGCTGACCTCGGCTCTGCGGCACAGCAGGCCGGCGATGAGGACCGCGCCGCCGGCGGCGCAAACGGCATCGCTGCGGGCGCGGAGGGCATGGCGGTTGCTGCCGACGGCATGGCCGGTCCTGCGGATGGCATGGCCGGTCCTGCGGATGGCATGGCCGGTCCTGCGGATGGCATGGCCGGTCCTGCGGATGGCGCCCCGATGCCGGAGAAGGACGCGCCCGTCTCTGGGCCTGGGGACCTGCCGAGCTAACCGCCCGGGTCAGGTCATGCCGCCGCCGGTACTGTCCGGATGCCAGGGAGCGGCGTGCCTGTCCGCAGCGCGGAGCGGATGAGGCTTACGACGTCCGCCGGCTCGGCTCTGATCTGCCGCGGAGTGAAATGCAGCACGCGGATGCCTGCCGCCACCATTCGGTCGTGGCGGCTCATGGTCCCCTCCCAGTCCTCGGGTCCCAGGTGCCACTCACGCGAGTCGACTTCAGCGGCAACGCTCTGCTCCCTCCACCAGACGTCGGGCCTGGCGAGGAACTTGCTACCCAGGTAGAGACTGGGATTGTAGAGGGGCGTAGGCAAGCCCGCGCGCTTGATCAAGTCCATCAGGTCGACCTCCGGCGCCGACTCGGCGCCGGCCGCGACCTCAGCCAGTACCGTCCGCAGCAAGGCCGAGTTCTTTAACCTGCTCTGGCCGAGCTCTGCCTCCAGTTGCCCGATCGAGCATCGGCCCTGCTGAACAAGCCCTGCCACCAGAGCGCGGACCTCCCGAACGCTCGTGAGGCTGAGGGCAGCGTCAACGATGGCCCTCGGGATCATGGCAATCTGGACGTAAGCGTTCTCCGCTACCCTTTCCGGGATTCTGCTGGTCCGGTGTAGCCGGATGTAGCCGATGTCCCTCCGGTAACAGGTCGTGGGCACCAAGACGTCGGTGAATCTGGTCGCTGGTACCAAGAGGCCATAGCGGCGCAGCGCCGCCATCCCCGTGATGGTGCTGTAATGCCCCGCGTAGAGGAGCGCCGCCATGTCCATCTGGTCCAAGGTCGGCGTTCCGGTAACTGTGAGGTAGACGCCTGGCAGTAAGCGCTGCCAGGGGCCGTCTGGCCGGATTCGGTGCCGGAGAGTGTTTGCCGTCAGGCCGATGCTTTCCGCCTGGCGACGTGAAATGACGCCGTGCTGGCGCGAAAGTAGCCAACTGAGCGGATCCTTTGCCTTCGCAGCGGGACGAGTGACCAAGCGAGGCGCTGTTGTGGGGGTCCGGCGCTCCGGCCCAGGTGATGTTTGGCTCATAGCGGACAGATTTACACCGAAGGACTGACATCAGCGGCTGCGCAAGGCTCTGCTGGAGCGCTCACTCGGGACGTTTGGGCCTGCGGTGTTGCGGCGGCAACACCGCATCCCCAAATGTCAACGGATTTGATCTCCAAGGCCGCGGCGGAGCAATGAGGGCCTAGGCGGACCACCCTTTTGTCCGTTCTACCGCGTCGCGCCAGCGGGCATGGGCGGCGTCATCAGGCGGGCCGGCCGCAAACCGGCGATCCAGCTGCCATGTTGCCGCGAGTTCCTCGCGTGACGACCAGACACCGGTGGCCAGGCCGGCCAGGAACGCGGCGCCCAGCGCTGTGGTCTCCACGATCACCGGTCGCTCTACCGCGCGCTGGAGCTGGTCGGCTTGCAGCTGCATGAGCAGGTCATTCGCGCTCGCGCCGCCGTCGACTCGCAGCGCGCTCGCGCCGTCGACCCGCGACGCGCTCGCGCCGCCGTCGACTCGCAATGCGCTCGGGTCGCCGTCGACGGGCAGCGTGCTCGCGCTGTCCGAGGGGCCTGCGGCGGTCGCGCCGGACCCATCAGCTGCGCCGGTGCCTGGCTCATCGGGACGGTCAGCCCGCGCGGCGGCCTCGGCCGTCATGACGTCCACGACGTCGCGGACCTCGAAGGCGATCGCCTCCAGCGCCGCCCGGATCAGATGCGCTCTGGTCGTGCCCCGCGTCAGGCCGAACATGGCGCCCCTAGCTGACGGATCCCAGTCGGGCGCGCCGAGTCCGGTCAGCGCCGGGACGAAGACCACGCCGCCGGAATCGGGCACCGATCGCGCCAGCGCCTCGCTCTGCGACGCGTCATCCAGCAAGCCGAGCCCGTCCCGCAGCCACTGGATCGCCGCCCCGGTGACGAACACCGAGCCCTCGAGCGCGTACGTCAGCTCACCCGACGGCTCCAGCCACGCAACCGTCGACAGCAGGCCGGCTCGCGACCTGACCACGGTGTGCCCGGTGTTGACCAGCACGAACGATCCGGTGCCGTAGGTGCACTTGGCCGATCCCACCGCGAAGCAAGCCTGTCCGAACATGGCCGCCTGCTGATCGCCGGCGATGCCCGCGATCGGTACCGAAATGCCGAGGAACGCGGCCGGGTCGGTATGCGCCACGACGCCCGTGGACGGCACCACCTCGGGCAGCGCGTGCGGCGGCACGCCGAACAGTGAGCACAGCTCCGCCGACCACTGACCCGCTTCGATGTCGAACAGCAGCGTCCGGGACGCGTTGGAGGCATCACAAACATGCCGCCGCCCGCCCGTCAGCCGGGCAATCAGGTAGGAATCCACCGTGCCGACTGCCAGCGACCCGTCGGTCACCCCGGCCCAGACCGCCGGCTCGTTCTCGGCCAGCCAGGTCAGCTTGGTCGCGGTGAAGTAGGGATCGATCCGCAGCCCGCTGATCTCGGCCACGCGCTCGGAGTGCCCGGCCGCGCGCAGGCGGTCGCAGATCGCCGCGGTCCGCCGGTCCTGCCACACGATGGCCCGCCGCGGCGCGGCTAGCGTGGTGCGATCCCACAGCACCGCGGTCTCCCGCTGGTTGGTGATGCCGACGCAGGAAATTTCCGCCGACCCCGCCGACCCCGCCGACTCCCGCCGAGGCGACCGCCTGACCGCAGGCTGCCAGCGTGGCCTGCCAGATTCCCTCCGGCAGGTGCTCAACCCAGCCGGGCTCAGGGAAATACTGCCGGAACTCCTGGTATCCGCGACCCGCTATCGTGCCGTTGGCGGTAACTATAAGAGCGGTTACACCGGTCGTGCCCGCGTCGATCGCAAGGACGCTCATAAGCACTAGTGTGACGGCTGGGAACGCGAGAGGGAGCAGCATGCGAGTCGGAGTCCTCACCGGAGGCGGCGATTGTCCCGGACTGAACGCGGTGATCCGTGCGGTAGTGCGGACGGGCGTCGCCGAGCACGAAATGGAGTTCATCGGCTTCCGGGACGGCTGGCGCGGTCCGCTTGAGGGCGACACGATGGTCCTGGACGTGGCCGCAGTCCGCGGCATCCTGCCCAGGGGCGGCACGATCCTTGGCTCCTCGCGAACTAATCCCGCGGCCGAGTCCAACACCGTGGACGGCAAGTCGGGCATTGACCGGGTCAGGGAGAACCTGGACAGCCTTGGTGTAGACGCCCTGGTCGCGATCGGTGGCGAGGACACTCTCGGGGTCGCCGCCCGGCTGCACGAAGCGGGCGTCCGAGTCGTTGGCGTGCCCAAGACCATCGACAACGACCTGGGCGGGACCGACTACACGTTCGGGTTTGACACAGCGGTGAACATCGCGATGGAGGCGATCGACCGGCTGCACACGACCGCCGAGAGCCACCACCGGGCGCTGATCGTCGAGGTGATGGGCAGGCACGTCGGCTGGATCGCGCTGCACGCGGGAATGGCCGGCGGGGCGAACGTGATCCTTATCCCAGAGCAGCCGTTTGACATGGAACAGGTCTGCGCGTACGTGGAGCACCGGTTCCAGACCCGCTACGCGCCGATCGTGGTCGTCGCTGAGGGCGCCCACCCCAAGGCCGCCGAAGGGCAGGCTGGCGAGGAGCAGCTCGACGAGTTCGGCCACATGCTGCTCGCCCGCCGCGGAGTCGGCCAGCTGCTCGCGGATGAGATCGAGCGGCGCACCGGCAAGGAGGCGCGCGTCGCGGTGCTCGGCCATATCCAGCGTGGCGGCACGCCCACGGCCTTCGACCGCGTGCTGGCAACCAGATTCGGCGTGCAGGCGATCCGGGCGGTCGCCGACGGCGCGTTCGGCAGCATGGTGGCGCTGCGCGGGACCGACATTGTCCGGGTGCCGCTCGCGGAGGCGACGACAAAGCTGAAGCTTGTGCCGCCGGAGCGGTACGCCGAGGCTGAGGTTTTCTTCGGCTGACACAAACCCAAAATGAGGGAGGGGAACGGGGTCGTCGCAGGGCTGCCCGCCGCTAGCCCGCTCGGGTCGACTGGGGCTAGCCGGGAGCTTCGTGCCTTGCCCGGAACGCCGCGGCTTTCACCCTGTTCTGGCACGACGTCGAGCAATACCGCCGCGTGCCGTTACGCGACACGTCCACGTAGACGCGGTCGCAGCGAGCCGCGGTGCAGACGCCGAGCCGGTCGTAGAGTTCGGTGCCGAGCACCACGGCCAGGCCAGTGGCGCAGCCGGCCGCCCAGCCTTGCGCCAGCGCGTCGGTGCGGCCGTGGAAATGCAGGTGCCACGGCTCGCCGTCATGCCGGTCCAGCTGAGGCCGCGCTCCGGTAGCCGCAAGCAGGTCGTTGACCAGCCGGGCAGCGCCGTCGATATCGCCCAGGCCGACTGAGTCGAAGACGGCCCGCAGCTTCGCCGCGACCGTTGCCAGCGCGGCCGCCTCCTGGCTGCTGACCTCCGGCGCGCTGGACCCGCCGGAACGCAGCGAGGTGGTCACGGCGGCGCGCAACTTGTCACCCTTCGGCGGCTGATAGTCCCGGCCGTGCGACTCGCCCGGCGTCAGGACGTTGACCAAGCTGACGGCCACCGCGATGACGGTATTTACGTGACTGTCGAAATTCACTTGACCAGTTATTCTCTGTTGTCTAGCGTCGTGACTGGTAAAACTCTATACGACAGTCACTTGTCACATATGCCAAAGGAGCGCAGCGTAATGGCCGCAGCAGGCGACGGTGTCCGCGAGCACACGGTGAGCCGGGAGCAGTCCCAAGCGTGGGTGCAGCGCTGGGACGCGCAGCAGCAGGCTTACCTGCCGGATCGCGAGGAAAGGTTCGCCGCGCTCATCGACGCCGTCGAGGAAGCCGCGGGTCGGCCGGACCCGCTCGTGCTTGACCTCGGCTGCGGGCCCGGCTCGCTGGCTGTCCGGCTGCTCGACCGGCTGCCGCTGGCCACGGTCGTCGCGGTGGACGCAGATCCGCTGTTGCTGGCGCTCGGGCGCGCCGCGTTCGCGGACCAGACCGCACTCCGCTTCGCCGAGGCCGACCTGCGTGTTCCCGGCTGGTCCGCAACCCTTGGCCTGGCCAGGAAGCCGGACGCCGCCGTCAGCACCACGGCCCTGCACTGGCTGCCGCAAGAGGCGCTCGCGGCTCTGTACGCCGAGCTTGCCGGACTGCTCCGCCCAGGCGGGCTCGTGCTGAACGGGGATCACCTGCCCGAGGACGACACCGCCCCGGTGCTCCGCCGCCTGGGCCGCGCGCTGATCGATCGGGAGGACCAGCGGCGTTTCCCCGGCGGCCAGGCTGAGAGCTGGACGGACTGGTGGATAGCGGCTGCCGCTGCTCCGGCGCTGTCGGCGTTGCACGCCGAGCGGCAGGCGCGCCAGGTGGACTCCAAGCACCACGGTTCGCCGGCCTGCCGTCTGAGCGTGCATGCTGGCTTGATGCGGGCGGCCGGGTTCGCCGAGATCGGCACCCTCTGGCAGCGCGGCGAGAACCGGTTGCTCTGTGCCGTCCTTCCGGGCTAATCGTCTCCGCCTGGCTAACGGTCCCCGCCTGGCTAACGGTCCCCGCCTGGCCGGACGACCCGACGGACGCTAGGAGCAGGCGCGAAACGACGCCCGGTAGCCGGACGGCGGCGTCTGGAGCAGGTACCCGTTACCCTCCCTGACCAGGTAGAGCGAGATGCGCCACAAGGTGCAGGAGGATTGCGACGGGCTCTGGACCGGCCGCTGATGGCTGGTGAAAGTGACAACTGCATCGAGCTGACCTGGACCGCTCACGCCGATGCTGCGGAGTCTGGCCAGCGAGTCCCTGGAGGTGCCGTACCCCGCGGCGAACGCCGGCCGCGATAGCCCGCTGCGTATCGCGGGGCTGAACAAGCGGCGGTAGGCCGCGTAGTCGTGGGCGTTGATGGCGGCGAAGTAGCGGGTCAGGAACGAGACGACCGCGTGAGCATGCGGCGAGCCCGCCGCTGCCGAAGCGACCGCGATGCGGCCGGCGCCGGCCACTGCGGTGGCCGGGGTCACGGTGGTCGGAGCCGTCGAACCGGCCTGCCCGGCTTGGATGAACCGGGCCGCGGGCGCGGGCCGCCGCGCCGCCGGTGCCAGAGTGGCTATGGGCCAATGCCACAGTGACGACGGCGGCAGCCGCGATGACCAGCACCGTCGTGGCCGCAGTCAGTGCGATCCAGCGGCCGCTGTGCAGGCCGTGAGCCTGAGGGCTATCCGCGGCGCGTGCCATGCTGAACGCCTCCTGCCGATCGGCGTGATCTCACCATAAGTATCTGAGCAGATACTCACCGACGCTGCCCAGATGTCGATTGTCGCCACTTCCTGCCATTTCCGCCGACGGTGGGTTGCCGCGGTCGCTGCTGACCGGGTTGACGCCGTCCGCTGCCCAGGCGTTCGCGTGCCGGTTCAGTGGCAGACTGATGGGATGTCCGCCTTGCCGGTCGTCAAGCCCGCCGATCCTGATCTGGCTGTTGGGCCCGATCAGGAGCCGTGCGTGCTGCTCAAGCTCGGTGAGATCGTGCTGAAAGGGCGGAACCGCCAGCAGTTCGAGCGGCTCTTGCACGAGAACATCAGGCGCGCGGTCCGCGACCTTGGCGTGGAGGTCCGCGTCTGGCAGCGCGAGGGCGTCATCGTGGTGCGGGTGCCGGGTGCGGCGGCAGGCGGCCTGATCGCCGAATCAGCCGTCGACATGGTGGCCGAGCGGCTGACCTACGTCATGGGGGTGGCCAGGGTCTGCCGGGCCGTCCGGGTCGCGAAGGATCCGGAGGCGGCCATCCGCGCGGCGGTAGCGCTGGCTGCCGGGTGCCAGGGCTCGTTCGCGGTGCGCGCTAGGCGTCGTGACAAGCGCTTCCCGGTCACCTCGGCCGAGCTGGCGGTGGAGATCGGACGGCGGATCCAGCAGGAATACGGCTATCCGGTGAACCTCCGCGCGCCGGACACGACCGTCTTCGTCGAGGTTGATCAGCGCGAGGTGTTCGTGTTCACCCAGGGCTGGGCGGGTCAGGGCGGTCTGCCGGTCGGCATGAGCGGGCGTGCGCTCGTGCTGATGTCCGGTGGCATCGACTCGCCGGTGGCCGCCTACCGGATGATGCGGCGCGGGCTTCGGTGCGCTTTCGTGCATTTCTCCGGCATGCCGCTGACCGGGCCGGAGTCGGTGTACAAGGCGTACGGCCTGGCCCGGCAACTGGACCGCTACCAGGTCGATTCCCGGCTGTTCGTGGTCGCGTTCGGCAATGCGCAGAAACGGCTGGCCAGCTCGGGCGCCGGGCGGCTGCAGATCGTCGCGCAGCGGCGCCTCATGCTGAAGACCGGGGCGGCCCTGGCGCGCAGGCTGCGGGCCACAGCGCTGGTCACCGGCGATTCGCTGGGCCAGGTGAGCAGCCAGACGCTCACCAACATAACTGCCCTGGACGACGCGGTGCCGCTGCCAATCCTCAGGCCGCTCATCGGGCTGGACAAGACCGAGATCATAGCGGAGGCCCGCAAGATCGCCACGCTGGCCATCTCCGAGCTGCCCGACCAGGACTGCTGCTCGCTGCTGACACCGCGACAGGTGGAGACCAGGGCCAGGATCGAGGACCTGCGCCGGATTGAGGCCAGGCTCGATGCCGATGACCTTGCGCAGGAACTCGCCGCATCCGCGCAAGAACACCGTCCCGGCCACGGCTAGCCCGCCTGGCTGGTCCCGCCGGGCTGGTCCTGCTGGGCTGGTCCTGCTGGGCTGGTCCCGCCGGGGCTAACGGCCGGCCCTGGCTGCCGCGGCCGTGGCCAAGTCGTCATCGATCCTGTACGGGTTGACCGGGCGCGCGACCGGCCCGACCCAGACAGCCGCGTCGCCCCCCTGCCTGGTCAGGACTCCGCCGCTCGCCCAGATGTCCCGGGCCCCGGCGAGTAGCGCCACGTCGCTGACTCCGCTGCCCTGAGCCGAGCCGATGATCGTCGCTGATAGCAAGCCTCGAGCCGACGCCTGGATGATCAGGCCCGTCGCGGCCAGGGCGCCAGGTGTCGCACTGAGCAGCACGGTGCCATGCCGTCCGCTGGCGAGATTGCCTGCCAGCGCGTTATGACGCGTCAGCACCCTAATCCAGCCATGGCCTGCCCAGTGGTACAGCGCCAGGCTGGTTGCCCCGGACCGGCTTGTGGTATTGCCGGTGACCCACACGTTCCGATTGGACAAGGCGAGGATGTCGCGCAGGTGGACGCCGTTAAACAGGCGTCCAGCCCGCACTCGCCGCCAGGCCGAGCCGTCGAAGTGCAGAACGTAATCGCCGCGGCTGGTAGCCGCGATCGCCCAGATATCACGCCGTGACACCGCGCTGGCTCGGAACACCGCCCTGGCCGGGCCATGGGCCTTGCGCCACGACTTCCCGTCGAAGTGCCAGGTCCCGGTGCCGGCAAAGCCCGACGCGGTAGTGCCGAAAACCCAGACGTCCTTGGCTGTAACGGCCGCCACGCCGGTGATCTGCCCGCCGCGCCAGCGCTTGGCGACGTACCATCGCCGACCGTTCCAGTGCAGGGCATACCCGCCGTACTCGCTGACCGCCCAGACATCATGCGCCGATGGTGCGCTGGCATCGCTGATAAATCCCGTCAGCCGGGCCGGCAACCGGGACGGCGTCGCCCTCCGGCCGTCCCAGCGCTCGGCAACGGGCGCGCTGGCGCCGCCAGGATTCGTGCCGCCGAACACCCACGCAACCCGCTTGCCAGCCGGCACGATGACCGAGTAATCCGACGCGTTGGCGGCTGGCCCGTAGTGCTGGCGAAGCCTCATCTGGAATGTGGCGCTGGCGCTCGTGGTGGCCGCGGGGGGTCCGGCCTGCGCGGCCGGCGGAGCGAATGCAAGGACCGGAACTAGACCCGCCAAGACGGCAGCATTGGGGCGGATCGTCTGCATGGATCTCTCCGCGCGATTCCGGTCATAGCGCTTTGGTCGCAGTCAAGCAAGGCTCAGGTCAAGACTTGCACAAGATACCGGGTAATCGGTGGTCCTGGGGAAGGGAACTTGCGGCGGCGGAGCCTATGGCAGGCTGACTAGCGAGGTGATAGCCGTGAAAATTGGCTTGCAGGTTCCGGAATTCAACGGTGCGGGCTCTGCCGATCAGCTCGGCAGCAAGCTGGCGGCCGTGGCGAAGACCGCGGACGCGGTCGGCTTCGACAGCATCGCCGTCATGGACCATTTCTTCCAGATCGCCATGATCGGGCCGCCTGAGCACGACATGCTCGAGGCCTACACAACGCTGGGATACCTGGCCGCCTGCACGTCGCGCGCTCGGCTACTGACCCTCGTGACAGGCGTTGTCTATCGGCATCCTGGCGTGCTTGCCAAGATCATCACCACTCTTGACGTGCTCTCGGGTGGTCGTGCGGGGCTCGGCATCGGCGCCGCGTGGAACGAGGAAGAGGCGGTCGGCCTGGGCATACCGTTCCCGCCCGTCGCGGAGCGATTTGAGCGGCTGGAGGAGACTCTGCAGATCTGCCTGCAGATGTGGCGTGGCGACCAGTCGCCGTTCCGCGGTCGGCATTACCAGCTTGACCGGCCGCTGAACGCTCCTGCGGCGCTCACCAAGCCCCATCCGCCGATCATGATCGGCGGCAGCGGCGAGCGGAAGACCCTCCGGCTGGTTGCCCGCTACGCCCAGGCATGCAACCTGTTCGCCGGCCCGGACCTTGCCCGCAAGCTCGATGTCCTGCGCGCGCACTGCGAGGCCGAAGGCCGCGACTACGACGACATCGAGAAGACCTGCTACTTCATCTTCGACGTCGGCGAGCGTGGGGAGAAGGCGGGCGAGGTGACCGACAACCTGGCTGAGCTGGCGGCGATGGGATTCACCATGGCCATCGGTGCAGTGAACGATGTCTGGAGCCTGGCCCCGCTGGAGGTAATCGGCAGCAAGGTCATCCCGGCGGTCGCTGGCCTCTGATCATCGGGTCAACTGATCATGGGTCAACTGCTTATCCGATCACCGGACCGTTGCGGTAACGGGGCCAGGCGTGAGCCTGCGGCCGAGTAGCTGCGGCAGGGTGGTCACTAGTTCCCCGAGTTCCCGGATGTCGTCACCAGTGAGCGCCTGATCGCCGTCGCACATGGCGGCCGCTGGCTGCGGGTGCACGTCGACGATGATGCCGTCAGCACCGACCGCGATCGCAGCCCGGCTGAGTGGCAGCACCAGGTCCCGGCGGCCACCGGAATGGGACGGATCCACGATGACCGGCAGGTGCGACAGCCGCTGCGCGACCGGCACGGCGCTGATGTCGAGGGTGTTCCTGGTCGCGGTCTCGAAGGTCCTGATGCCGCGCTCGCAGAGCACGATGTCGAGGTTGCCGCGCTGGGCGATGTACTCCGCGGCCATCAGCCATTCCTCGATGGTGGCGTTCATGCCGCGCTTGAGTAGCACCGGCTTGGCCGCTGACCCGACTGCCTGGAGGAGCGCGAAGTTCTGCATGCTGCGCGTGCCGACCTGAAGCATGTCTGCGTACGAGCAGACCAGGTCGACCGAGGCAGGATCAATGACCTCCGTCACCACGGGCAGGCCCGTCTCGGCCCGGACGTCGGCCAGGATGCGCAGCCCTGCCTCGCCAAGACCCTGGAACGCGTAGGGCGACGTGCGGGGCTTGAAGGCACCCCCGCGCAGCAGCGATGCGCCCGCTGCCTGCGCCATGCGGGCCGCGATGAGTGTCTGCTCAGGATTCTCTACGGTGCAAGGCCCGGCGATGACGGTTACGGTATCGGGCCCGATCGGCACCCCACGGACGGAGATCACCGACCGGTTCGGATGATGTTCCCTGCTCACCAGCTTGTACGGGGCCGAGATGCGCATCACGTCGCTGACGCCGCGGTAGCTGCGCAGGTTAAGCGCGCCGAACTGCTCGACGTCGCCAACCAGGCCGATAATCGTGCGGGACACGCCCCGGCTGACGAATGCCTCGCCGCCCGCCGCGTTCACCAGCTCGACTATCGCGTCGATATCGGTCTCCGTTGCTTCAGGAGCCATCACTACCACCATCGCGTTTCCTCGTCTCCGCATGAAGAAAGCCCCGGCCGATTCGGCCCGGGGCTTGGAGTTCAGTGTCGCCTTGCGTCAGCGCAGAGTCTGGCGGGCGACCGTCCCAGGGCCGGGCCGGTAGCCAAAACCAAACCAATACTCGGTACGCACGGTCGGTAGCTTAGCGCACGGTTCTGGCTGCGCGCTCCCCGGTGGGCAAGGCAAAGGCAGTTTCGGCGGAGTGGCAAGATAGCCCCACCTGCGGGGGACAAGGGTCGGCGTCGCGGTTAGCTACCGTGCGGATGCAGGAAGGGGCAGGTCGGCTGGACATGACGCAGCCCGATACCGGTGCGCGTGAGCGCGGCCAGCGTGACGATCGCTGGCGAGCCGCGGGGGAGGGTGCGCTGGTGGCTGATGGTGAAGCCCAGCGTGGCGCCGCTGACCAGGCCCCGTCTGGCGAGCCGCCTGGCACCGGCAGGCCGCAGGAACCGGCGCTGCCACCCGGCCAGTACATTCCCCGGACCCTGCCCGTGCTGCACTACGGGCCGGTGCCGACATTCCACCAGCAGACCTGGGATCTGCGCGTCTTCGGTGCCACCGAGTCCGGTGCTGAGTCCCGGCTGCGGTGGGATGACGTCGAGGCCATGCCAGTCCGCGAGGTCACGGCGGACTTCCACTGCGTCACCAAGTTCACCGTGCCCGGCATCTGCTGGGCCGGGATACCGGCGACGGAAATCCTGCGCAGGTTCCCGCCGGCCGCCGCCGTCACCCACGTGATGGTCTGGGCCGACTTCGGCTACAGCGCCAACGTGCGGATCAGTGACTTCGTCGCCGAGGACACGGTGCTGGCAACCCACCGGGGCGGCGAACGGCTGAGCCCTGACCATGGCTTCCCGCTGCGCCTGGTCGTGCCGCACTTGTATGGCTGGAAGAGCGTGAAATGGGTGCGCGCTATCGAGTACCTCACTGCAGACCGCCGGGGGTTCTGGGAGGAACGCGGCTATCACAACACCGCCGACCCGTGGCGCGAGCAGCGGTACTCCTACCAGGAGCGGGCGGGCGAGGGCCCGCCGATCTAGCAGCCGGACTCGGCCGCCCGCGTCAGGGCAGAATGAAGCCCATTGAGACGGTGATCGTCGAGCCCGGCGGTGCCTGTCCGGTCGGGCTGTAGCTGGCCACCTTGTCGCCGAACCCGGTGAAGTTGGCTTGGAAACCGGCCGCCTGCAGCGCAGCCTGCGCGTCCTGCTGGGACATGCCATCCACGTTCGGCACGGGGACCTGCGCGGGCCCGGGCGAGACATATACGGTCACGACCTCGCCGGCCGTGATCGGCGTGCCGGGCAGTGGTTCCTGCCTGAGCACGGTCCCCGGCGGCTGCGAGCTGCTGGCCACCGGCTGCTGCTGGATGGAGTAGCCGCCCGCCTGCGCGGCAGTCTGCGCGGCGCTCACCAGCCCGCCGACGAAGTTTGGCAACGGAGCGCCCTGGCTGTACACGAGGTGCACGGCCCGGTTCTTGGGCCAGTCGGTGTAAGCCACCGGGTCGGTCGCGATCACCACGCCTGCCGGGATGCTGGCCGAGGTCTCGCCGGTCGGGCTGTCATAGCTGAGCCCGGCGGCCTTGAGGGCGTGCTCGGCCTGCGCCAGCTGCTGTCCCGTCACCGGCGGCATGGTGACAAGCACCGGGCCCAGCGAAGGGATCAGGATGACTTTCTCGCCTCGCGTGACCTGCGAGCCAGCCGACGGACTGGTCGCGATGACCTCGCCGGCCGGGACGTTGCTGTGCCGTGCCTTGCCGGCGACTGGCACCAGGCCAGCGTTCGACAGGTCCGCCTTAGCGATGCGAACGGTCTGCCGGACTACTGACGGCATCCTGAAGTACTGACCGGCCGCCAGCCACCAGACCAGTACGGCCAGTATCACGACCGCGATGATGATCAGAATCCGGCGGCTGAACAACCACCGCTGCAGCCACGGGTCGCGGTAGCGGCGGGACCCGCCGCGGCCACCCTGGGAGTGGCCGCCAGCACGGAAGTCCTGCTCCAGGCCGCCGGTCGGGACGATCATCGTGCGGTTGGCGCCGCCGCCGCCTGGGTGACTCGGACCCGGGTTGCTGCCCGCCAGGCCGTTGCCTCCGTCCGTGCCGCCGGTGCCGGGGAACGGCGGCCCGCCGTAGCCGCCGGTGCCGGGCCCGTCCGGCGCTGTCGCTGGCAGCGGTCCGGTAACCGCCGGGTTGCCGGCCAGGGCGGCCGCCCGGTGCCGCGGGTAGCTGTCGCGCTCCGCCGGACCCGGCGCACTGCCGTCCGCGGGCGCGCGGCCATGCCGTGGCAGCGGCGGAAGCGGCAGGCCGCGGCGCACTTCGCTGATCGCCCGCAGGTAGTGGCGCGCATCCGGCGGTCGCAGTTCCGGATCGCGGCTGGTGGCCAGGGCGACGAGGGCGTCCAGCGCGCCGGGCAGCTCGCTATTGACCGTCGAGGGCGGCGGCACGACGGAATTCACGTGCTTGTACGCGACCGCCAGCGGCGTCTCGCCGGTATGCGGCTGCACGCCAGTGAGCATCTCGAACAGCATCACGCCGGCCGCGTAGACGTCAGAGCGCTGGTCCGAGACACTGCCGGACACCTGCTCCGGCGCCAGGTAGGCAGCGGTGCCGATCAGCAGCCCGGTCTTGGTGTTGCTGCCGCCGGCCGCCGCTCTGGCCAGCCCGAAGTCGGCGACCTTGACCGAGCTCCCGTTGCCGAGCAGGACATTCTCGGGCTTCACGTCCCGGTGGATGATGCCTGCCTCGTGGGCGACGGCGAGCCCGGCGAGCACGCGCTCGATGATGTCCAGCGCCTCACGCGGGCTGAGCTGGCCGCGTGCGACCAGCAAGTCGCGCAGCGTCGGCCCGGGCACGTATTCCATCGCGATGTAGTGCAGGTCGCCGGTAGAGCCCTGGTCGAATACGGCAACCACGTTGGGGCTGGACAGGCGTGCCGCGGACCGTGCCTCGCTGATGAACCTGGCGACGAAGTCCTGGTCGCGGGCTAGCTCCGGATGAGCGATCTTGAGCGCGACGGTTCGGTCGAGCCGGATGTCGCGGCTGAGGTACACAGTGGCCATCCCGCCGCGGGCCAGCTGCGAATCGACCAGGTACCGGCCGTCAAGCAACTGCCCGATCGGGGCTGACAACGTCGTGTCCATCGGGAGAATTGTAGGGGGCCGTTAGCACTCCGTGCCCACGTAACGATGCGGCAGAAGGGGCAGGCAGGCCGGGAACGCCCGGAATCCGGGCCGATCCTCAACCGTCCGCCGGCGACGATGCCAGGGCATACCGGCGCCGCGGGACACGGCCAGCAAGGAAAGCGGCCCGGCCGCCGGCCACCGCGAGGCGCATCGCCTCGGCCATCAATTCCGGGTCGCGAGCTCGCGTGACGGAGGTAGCGAGCAGGACCGCCGCGCAGCCAAGCTCCATCGCGATGGCTGCGTCGCTGGCCGTCCCTATCCCGGCATCCAGGATCACTGGGACGCCCGCAGACTCCACGATCAGCTCGATGTTGTGGGTGTTCCTGATGCCAAGGCCCGAGCCGATGGGAGAGCCGAGCGGCATCACGGCAGCGCACCCTGCCTGCTCGAGCCGACGGGCCAGCACCGGGTCATCGCTGGTGTAGGGCAGAACGGTGAAGCCGTCGTCGACGAGCTGCTCGGCCGCGGCCAGCAGCTCGATCGGGTCGGGCAGCAGGGTCCGCTCATCGGCGATCACCTCCAGCTTGACCCAGCTGGTGCCTAGCGCCTCCCGTGCCAGCCGGGCGACCCGGACGGCCTCGCCGGCCGTGAAGCACCCGGCCGTGTTGGGCAGCACCCGGATGCCGCGCTCGGCCAGTACCTCCAGCACCGATCCGGCCGAGCCCGGGTCGACCCGGCGCATCGCCACCGTCGTCAGCTCGGTCCCGGATGCGGCCAGGGCGCGACCGAGGACGTCAAGGCTCGGCGCTCCGCCCGTACCCATGATGAGCCGGGAGCTGAAGCTCTCCCCGCCGAGAAGCAGCGGATCGTCCATTTGTCAGCCTCCCTGCACAGCGGTAAGCACCTCGACCTGATCGCCGTCCGCAAGCTTGGTGCTCGGCCAGGCGGCGCGGCGAACCACTTCGCCGTTGACGGCCGCGGCCACGCCGGAGCTGGCGCTGGTCAGCGCGGCCACGGCCTCAGCCAGCGACTTGCCCGGCTGCCAGGTCCGCGGCTCACCGTTGATCGTTACCTCCATGCGCCTGCCTCCTGTGGTGCCCCGGGGTTACCAGTGCGGCGGGCCGGGAACCGGCCGGGGCCGAAGGCCTGCCAGAGCGGGTCAGCTGTTCCCGTCGTCAGGTAATGCGTGACGGTGTCGGCCGTGACAGGGGCAAGCAGGACGCCAGCCCGGAAATGGCCGGTGGCCAGCACCAGGCCGGGCAGTTGGCTGGGCCCGATGACCGGGGCGTTGTCGGGCGTGCCCGGCCGCAGCCCGGCCACCGCGGCGGCGAATTCAAGCTCGGTGATGCCCGGCACTAGCGTCCGGGCGTCGCGCAGCAGCTCCCAGACACCGCCTGCCGTCACTGTCGTGTCCGGGCCCAGCTCCTCCTGGGTCGCCCCGATCACCAGCTCGCCGTTGTCCCTCGGCACGAGGTAAACGCTGGCGCCGCGGACGATGCCGCGGACGGTGCGCCGCAGTAGCCCGGGCGGCAGCCCGACGGCCGATGTGGCCGTCGCGCTGCGCAGCCGGAGGATCTGTCCCTTCACCGGCCGGATCGGCGGGGCGACCCCGGCGGGCAGCCCCGGCAGCGCGCCGGACTGCCAGCCGGCCGCCAGCACGACCTGGGCCGCCGTTACCTGCCTGCCGTCGGCAAGCCATCCGCCGCTGGCCCGCCCGTCCGCGCAGCTGACCTCAGCAACCGGCTGCGGGATGATCCGGGCACCCGCGCCCTCAGCGGCGGTGAGCAGCGCCGCCGCCAGGCGCCTCGGATCGACCGAGCCGTCGTCGGCTGCCAGCAGGCCGCCGCGGACTGACGGGTCGAGCATCGGCTCGGCTTCCCGGCATTCGCGCGCCGACAGCTGTCGCAGGTGCACGCCGAATGTCTCCTGCAGCTTCCGCAGCTCGGCCAGCATGGCCAGGTCGTCGCTGTCGTAGGCGACCTGGAGCGTACCGGTCTGCCGGAAGCCTGTCGGCAGGCCGGTAACGGACTCAAGTTCCGCGATGAAGGCCGGATAGCGGCGCAGCGAGTCCCGGCCGAGAGTGAAAATCTCCCGCTCGGCATAGGCGGCCTCGGCGATCGGGGTGAGCATCCCGGCGGCTGCGTGCGTGGCACCCTGGCCAGGGTGCGGGTCGGCAACAACGACCCGCATGCCCTGCCCGGCGGCCCGCCAGCCAATGCTGAGGCCGATCACGCCGCCGCCGATGATCAGGACGTCCGCGTCGGTGCTGGTACTGGTCTGAGCGCTCATTTCGGCTCCCTTCGCCGGCATGACCCGGATCAGGTTCCTGCGGTCGGCGGCTCCCAGCCGCCCTCTCAGCCCGGTCAGCTCCGGACTCCCGCGCGATATACCGCTCAGCTTATCCGCCACCGGTAGTCCGGCGGCGGACGTCAGGCCTGGCGAGCCACGAATGACATCCAGGTTCGCCCAGAATCCGACATCCGGTACACCTTCGGTGCGCTCTGCGGGCCGATTCCGGCTGGTAACCAGGCCGCCGTGTCGGCACCGGATCATCTCGCTCACCCTCCCTGCGGCACGATGATGGTGGCTTGGACAGCCGGCCGAGCCGGGCGGTTGCAGTGGCGGCGGGAGAGGCGGTGGGCGGATGGCGGGCCCGGCGAGGGTGGTCATTGCCGGTGCCGGGCTGGCCGGGCTGCGGGCGGCCGAGGAGCTGCGGTCCGGGGGCTATGAGGGATCGGTGACGCTGATCGGGGCGGAGGCGAGGCCGCCCTATGACCGGCCGCCGCTGTCGAAGAAGGTGCTGACTGGCGAGATTGACGACACTGGCTTGCGGCCGGACCTGGCGTCGCTGTCGGTCAGCCTGCGCCTGGCCGAGCGTGCGACCGGGCTGCGCGACGGGCTGCTCGTGACCGACGCTGGCCAGCACGAGTGGGATGTGCTTGTCGTCGCCACCGGCGCCAGTCCGGTCCGGCTGCCGGGGAGCGGCCCGCAGCGTGTGCTGCGCACCGCCGACGACGCGCTGGCCCTGCGCGACCTGCTCCAACCAGGTACCCGGCTTGCCATCGTCGGCGCTGGCTGGATCGGGGCCGAGCTCGCCACCGCCGCGGCGAGCCGCGGCTGTCAGGTAACGGTGCTGGAAGCAGCCGCGGCGCCGCTCGGCGCGGCGATCGGGGCCGAGGTGGGCGGCGTGACCGCGGCCTGGTACCTGGCAGCCGGAGTGGATTTGCGGCTGCAGACCGCGGTTGCCTCGATCGAGGCTGGCGGCGTCGCGCTGGCCGATGGCGGCTGGCTAGCGGCCGATGTGGTCGTGACGGCTGTCGGGGTCAGGCCGGACGTGGCCTGGCTGGCTGGTTCCGGCGTCCGGCTGGACAACGGCGTCCTGGTCGATGGGCAGCTCAGGAGTTCCGTGGCCGGGGTGTACGCGGTCGGCGACTGCGCCTCGTTCTGGTCTGGCCGGTACCAGCGGCAGCTCCGGTTCGAGCACTGGGACATCGCGCTGCACGCTCCCGAGATAGCGGCCGCGAGCATCCTGGGCGGAGAGGCGAACTACGACCCCGTTCCGTACTTCTGGTCCGAGCAGTTCGGGCGGATGGTGCAGTACGTGGGGTGGCACGGTGCCGCCGACAGGCTGATCTGGCGCGGCGAGCCAGCCGGCGCGCGGTGGGCGGCGTGCTGGCTGGCGGGCGACCAGCTCGCCGCGGTGCTCACCGTCAGCCTGCCCAGGGACCTGCTGCAGGCGCGCCGGCTCATGGAGGCCGGAACCGCGGTCGACGCCAGCCGGCTGGCCGACCCTGCGATCGCGATCCGGGACTGCGCGCTGGCCGGCTGACAGCCCGTGGCGCGCCGGACTTGGCGGGGTGCGAGAGGTTTTGTTGTCACCTCGATGTGGGAAGCTGCAAGACGTGGCACAGATCGACCCCCCGACCGACGCCATCGTCGGTGACTGGCTGAGTGTTCCGGACGCGGCAGACCGTCTTGGCCTGCCGGTAAGCCGGGTCAAGCAACTGCTGCGCGACCGCAAGCTCCTTGCGGTTCAGCGTCCTAACGGCGAGTTCGCCATCCCTGCCGGGTTCCTCGACGGCGACCAGGTCCTGCACGGTCTCGGCGGGACCCTGACCCTGCTGTTCGACTGCGGGTTCAGTGAGACCGAAGCGCTGGGCTGGCTGTTCACCGCTGACGACTCGCTGCCCGGCACTCCGGTGCAGGCGCTCGCCGAGCATCGGCGTACCGAGGTGAACAGGCGAGCGCAGGCACTAGCCTTCTGAGCGTGCCAGACAGCTTGGGTCAGCGCCTGCGTGACCGGCTAGCGGCCGCCCGGCTGTACCTGTGCACCGACGCCAGGGAGCAGCAGGGTGACCTGCGGCGCTTCCTTGACAAGGTGCTCAGCTCGGGCGTGGACATAGTCCAGTTGCGGCAGAAAGGCCTGGAAGCAGGCCAGGAGCTGCGGTACCTGGAGGTCTTCCGGGCGGCCTGCGAGGCGCACGGGGCACTGCTGGCGGTGAACGACCGCGCCGACGTTGCCTACGCGGCCGGGCGCTGACGTACTGCACCTCGGCCAGGACGACCTGCCCGCCCCGGTCGCGCGCCAGCTCATCGGCCCGGACCCGCTGATCGGGCTGTCCTCGCATGCCGAGGCCGAATCGCTAGCTGCCAGTGCCGATCCGGCCGCGGATTACTTCTGTGCGGGCCCGGTCTGGCCAACGCCCACCAAGCCAGGCCGGCCAGCGCCTGGCCTGGGCCTGGTCCGGTACGCGGCGGGCCTGCGGAAGGCACCGCCGTGGTTCGCCATCGGCGGCATCGACGAAGCCAACCTGGATCAGGTTCTTGACGCCGGCGCTACCCGGGTCGTGGTGGTCCGCGCGATCACCGACGCGGCCGATTCCGGCGCGGCCGCCGCGCGGCTCGCGGCCCGGCTGCGATAGCGGTTCTGGCCACAACGCATGGTTCCTGGCTCTTCGCCGGCTTTGAGGAGCTAACTTTCGGCGGGCGCGCTCGGCGCCGCGCCGGTGCGCACTACTCCTCGCGTTCGGTCGCCATGGCGGCGAGAGCCGTCAGCGCGGCTCGTGCCTCGTCCGGAACCGACGATCCGTCCAGCGCTGCCACCGCTTCCTTCGTGCTCGCTGCGATCATCGCCTCGCACTCGGCCAGTGCCCCGGTGTCGGTGATGATCCGGCGTACGGCTGCGGCTGCTGTATCCGACAGCTCCCTGTCGCCGAGGTGCCGGTCGAGCAACTCGGCCTGCGGCGCGGACGCTCGCTCGCGGGCAAGTGCCACCAGAACAGTCTGCTTGCCCTCCCTGATGTCGCCGGTGACTGGCTTGCCGGTTTTCTCCGGGTCGCCGAAAAGGCCAAGGACGTCATCGCGCAACTGGAACGCGATCCCCAGCGGGATGCCGTACGCCGAGCATGTGTCAGCCACGGTGCCCAGGCCTGCCAGCGCTGCGCCCAGCAGCAGCGGGCGCTCTATGGTGTATTTGGCGGTTTTGTAGGTAACCACCCGCATCGCGGCAGCCACCGATGCGCTGCCGCTAACCTGATTCACCAGGTCCAGGTACTGGCCCGCGGCGACCTCGGTGCGCATCGCATCGAGGGCGGCCTGGCCACGCCGCAGGGCGTCGGCTGGCAAGGCGCTGTCGTGGTAGAGCTGGTCAGTCCACGACAGCAACGCGTCACCGATCAGGATCGCAGCGCCGACGCCGAACTGGTCTGCCGAGCCAGCATGCCCGGCCGCCTGATGACGGGCCGCGAACTGCTTGTGCACGGCCGGCTGGCCGCGCCGGGTATCGCTGGCGTCCATGACATCGTCATGTACCAGCGCGCTCGCCTGGAGCAGCTCCAGTGCAGCGGCCGCGGTGTAGATCTCCGGGCAGTCACTGCCGCCCGCGGCTCGCCAGCCCCAGTAGCAGAAGGCGGGACGCAGCCGCTTGCCACCGGCCAGCAGTCCGTCCACCGCATCCAGCCAGGGCACCATCTCCTCGCCGATGGCGCGCAGCACGGCCCGCTGCTGGCCGAGGAACAGGTCGAGCGTCTTGCCGACCTCAAGGCGGATGCGCCGTAGCCCGGCCGGATCGGTGCCAACCGGATCATGATCATGCCGGTCAGGCCGGTCATGCCGCTCTGACCAGTCATGCCGGTCTGTCCGGCTGGTCCGGTCGGTAGCCATGACCGTGAGACTAGCCGCGTTGCGAGCGGGCGGCCGCCCCGGCCAGCTACCAGTACCGATAACCTGGGGGCATGCCGGTTGGTCCATCCCCCGTGATCAGAGACGTGCTGGCCGCGGGCCGCCAGTCATTTTCCTTCGAGTTCATGCCGCCCAAGACCGAGGCTGAGGAAGATCGACTCTGGCTGGCGATACGCCAGCTTGAGCCCCTCCAGCCGACGTTTGTCTCCGTCACATACGGCGCGGGCGGTTCCACTCGTGACCGCACGGTGCGGGTCACAGGCCGCATTGCCGCCGAGACGACACTCACCCCGCTCGGCCACCTCACAGCAGTGAGCCACTCTGTCGCGGAGCTCCGGCATGTCATCGGCTCGTACGCCGACGTTGGCGTGCGGAACGTGCTCGCGCTCCGGGGCGACCCGCAGGGGGATCCCAGGGCGGAGTGGACTGCGCACCCGCAGGGTTTGCGCTACGCCGAGGAGCTTGTCCGGCTGATCCGTGCCTCGGGCGACTTCTGCGTCGGGGTTGCCGCATTCCCCGAGGGCCACATCCGGTCTGCGAGCTGGGAGTCGGAGGTTGACTTCTTCGTGCGCAAGGTCCGGGCCGGAGCGGACTTCGCGATCACGCAGATGTTCTTTTATCCGGAGGACTACCTGAGGCTGCGCGACGCGGTAGCGGCTCGCGGCTGTGACGTTCCGATCATTCCCGGCATCATGCCGATCATCTCAGTGCCGGGCATCGAGCGCTCCGTACTCCTGTCGGACTGCCGGTTCCCTCCCGCGCTGGCCGACGACCTTCATGCACACGCAGATGACAAGTCCGCAGTGCGCAAGATCGGGGTCGAGTTCGCGGCAGGCATGTGCGAGCGGCTACTGAGCGAGGGCGTGCCAGGCCTGCATTTCTACACCCTGAACGGATCGCGCGCGACCAGGGAGATCTACCAGGTGCTGGGCCTTGGCCGAGGCAGCGGGACTGCTTAGGAGCGACCAGACGCGCTCGGGATCCGCGCTGATGGTCTCTGCGCTCGCAACCCGCAGAGTGGTCTTCCACCTGTAGCCTCCGCACCGCGCGCGTCAGCACGCATGTCGGTGTAATCCTGCCACCCTTGATCAGGTCACTGGACGCTGCCGCGATCGCGTGGCAGGGAACGCGGCCAGTTAGGCACGCAGGCTGGTCGGCGGCGCGGTCGCGGACTTCTAGCCTGGCTGGAGCGGCAGCACGGCGCCCATCACGGCATACAGCGGGCCGCCGCCGGGAAACTCGAATTGCGTGAGCAACTCGGCGAATCCGAGGCGCTGATAGAGCCGCCGCGCGCGCGTCGGCGCGTCCCGGGTGGACAGCAACGCCACCCGCTCGTCCCTGCGGCTGGTCAGCGAGAGCAGCATATCGCGGCCGATGCCCCGGGCCTGATAGTCGGGATGCACGTGGACTTCAGCTATTTCCATCACGTCATCGAGCCACGCAGTAGCGGCGGCGGGTCCGGCCTTAGCCGTGATGCCAGCCCTGACGACGTCATGCCACCACTGGCCGGGAAGTCCTCGGAAGCCGTAAGCGAAGGCCACCACACGGTCCTGGTGCCCGGCCGTGGCCGCGACAGCCTGGAATCTGGGATTCCCGGTATGGCGTTCCATGATCGCCCGCCGGGCTGGCAGCTCTGCTGGCGCAGCGTCCATCGCCGCGGCGTAGATGGCGGTCAGGTCGCTGAGCATGGCCAGGAAGTCCGGCCGGGCAAGGTCCCGGACGCTTGCTTCGTCCTGCACGCGGCCAGCGTAGCCCGGCCGTAGCCCCGCCGCGGCCGGGCTGCCTCCTGGCCCGCAGGCGGTTGCGACGCCCCCGGCTCAGCAGCCCGCGAGCAAGCGGCCGGGGCCAGCCGCGCTCGATTGTCATTGCCCCGGCACGAGTGGCGGTTGTGGCTGGTCAGCCGGTTGCCGGGCCATTTTGTCAGACCCTGCATGTAACTTCGAACTCAGATGCCACCGCTAGACAACCGAACGAATGTATGTTCGAATGGCAGTGTGCGAATTGCAGCCGGGCCCCCTCGGCTGCTCGATCGGCCGGGTGTGGCGTGGGGAAGCGCCCCGCCCGGCCGAGCACCTGAGAAGGAGTGTCGATGAGCGCGATCGTTCAGGCGAGGCCAGGACGGCAATGGCAGCAGTGCCGCGTGGCGCCCTCGGCCCTGGCGCTGATGGAGTCGGCTCGGCACGGGCTGGCTGCAGCCGAAGACGAGACGAACGCTGGCGCCCGGTACGTGAATGCGCACCTGGCTGCGTTGCGTGCCGCGGCTGCGGTGGTGGCCGCCAGGGCTGAGCCTGCCGGAGCCAGGCGGAGAAGGCCGCAGAGCGTATGGGAGTTGCTGCCAAAGGTCGAGCCAGCGTTGCGTGAGTGGGCGGCGTTCTTTGCCGCCGGAGCGGCTAAGCGGGCTGCCGCTGAAGCCGGGCTATCGCGCGCGGTGTCCGCGCACGAAGCCGATGAGCTGATGCGGGATGCCGCCGCATTCGTCTCGCTAGCTGAAGGCGCGCTCGGCGTCCAGCAGCAGCAGGTGCTTCTCCCGCTTCCGACTGCAGGCTAGGTGAGGGCCTGGTCGGCGGGAGTCAGCCCGGACATCAGTCAGGCCGGGCGGGCAGCCTTGGGGCTGCCCGCCCGGCCTGACTGCGGTGACGGCCGCGGTTCTGGTTAGAACTGGTCGATCGCGCCGCGCGCGTCCGAGTCCAGGATTCCCCAGCTAATGAGCTCTTCGGTCAGGTCGGCAGGGCTCTTGTCATAGATGACCGCGAGCGAGCGGAGGTCCTCCTGGCGGATTGATAGCACCCGGCCGTTGTAATCACCCCGCTGGCTTTGAATGGTGGCGACGTATCGGGACAGCGGACCAGCCTTGTCCTTCGGCAGCTGCGCCATTCGCTCAAGATCGATCACTAGCTTCGGTGCCGGGGTAATGATGCTGGGCATCACGTCGCCTGGCAGCAGTTCCGATACTGGCACCCCGTAGAACTCGGCTAGCTCGGCGAGCTTCTGGACGGTCACTGACCTGTCGCCGCGCTCGTAGGAGCCAACCACCACGGCCTTCCACCGGCCGCGAGACTTTTCCTCAACGCCGTGGAGCGAAAGACCCTGCTGGGTGCGAATGGCGCGCAGCCGCGCGCCCAAGGTCTTGGCGTACTCAGATGCCATAGTTACGGCCCCCTGGCCTGTCATAGCTAAAAGTAACGGTTACGGACAGTGACGGTAGGCGCCCCAGAGCGCAAGGTCAAGCCGAATGGCAAAAAGCGGATGAACCTGCGCGCCTCGGCTCATCCCATGCCGGCCCGGACAGTCTCGGCGCGGGTGATCCGGAAAGCGCTACGGGGCCGGCGATTCCGGGTCCGTGACTGCCTGCTGACCCTATCCCGGTTTGCCCGATATCGTGAGGCTTGCGCGCTCGAGCTGTGAGCGATATCACTGATCGCAACGCGTTCTGCATCGATCACGGTTTGTAACCACAATCCCACCTGCAACGCCAACCCCATGGCTAAGCCGGTCCGGTTAGCAGCGGCGAGTTCGCAACGCGCCTGGCTCGCTAATCGGCGCCGAGCGCGGTCGCGCGCCCGGTCAGGACGCAGCTGCACTGGTTCGAGGAGGCACCGCCTGATACTGTTGTGCGGACAGACGTCCTTTAAGCCCCGTCCTGTGAGGCGGGAAAGGGGGTCCTTTTGATGCATGTGCGTGAACCGGGCAGCCCGGACATTGCCGGCTCCGGGTCGTCCGCAGGAATCGGGTCGGCGTCAGGACCAGCATCGGCCGCCGTCAGCGGCCCAGGTGGTAGAGGCGATCCAGGTAGCCCTGGCGGTCCAGCTAGCACTGGCGGCCAGCCTCGCTGGGCTGCCTTGCCAGGCGGCAAGGTAGTGCTCGGGCCGGAAGAGATCGGCCGCGCCCTGACCAGGGTCGCTCACGAGATCCTCGAGCGCACTAATGGCGCCTCCGAGGTGGTACTGCTCGGCATCCCGACTAGGGGAGTGCCGCTGGCCAGCCGCCTGGCCGCAAGGCTAGCCAAGGCAGAGGGCCGCCCCGCGCCGGCTGGTTCGCTTGACATCACCATGTATCGCGACGACCTGAGGCTGCGGCCCGCCAGGCCCCTCGGGCATACCGCGGTCCCCGCCACCGGCATTGACGGCAAGGTTGTCGTGCTGGTGGATGACGTCCTCTACTCCGGTCGCACGGTCCGGGCGGCGCTCGATGCGCTCGGCGACATCGGCAGGCCGCGCGCCGTGCAACTCGCTGTGCTGGTCGACCGCGGCCACCGGGAGCTCCCGATCCGGGCCGACTACGTCGGCAAGAACCTGCCGACATCGCAGCGAGAGGTAGTTCAGGTGCTGCTGACAGAAACCGATGGCCAGGACGCGGTGATACTCGGCATGAGTGCGGGAGAGCTGTCCCATCCGGCAGCGGCGCCCGGCGGTCATGGCCAAACGGGCCGCACGGGGGCCGGTCAGTGAACCGGCACCTGATCTCGGCTGGTGACCTGAGTCGCGACGACGCGCTGGTAATCCTGGACACGGCCGAGGAACTCGCTCAGATGGCCGACCGGCCGATCAGGAAGCTGCCGACCCTGCGCGGCCGCACTGTGGTCAACCTGTTCTACGAGGACTCGACCCGGACCAGGATCTCGTTCGAGGCGGCTGCCAAGCGGCTGTCCGCTGACGTGATCAATTTTTCGGCTAAGGGATCCAGCGTCGCCAAGGGAGAGAGCCTGAAGGACACCGCGCTCACCCTCGAGGCGATGGGAGCCGACGCGGTAGTGATCAGGCATTCCGCATCGGGCGCCCCGCACCGGCTGGCCCGCTGGGTCCGGGGCAGCGTGGTCAATGCAGGCGACGGCACGCACGAGCATCCCACCCAGGCGCTGCTCGACGCTTTCACCATGCGCCGCAGGCTCGGACGGCTGGACGGCCTGCGGGTGACCATCGTGGGCGATGTCCTGCACAGCCGGGTAGCCCGGTCCAACGTGCTGCTGCTGAACACCCTTGGCGCCGATGTCACGCTGGTGGCGCCGCCCACGCTGCTGCCGGTGGCGGTGTCGAGCTGGCCCTGCGAGGTCGGCTACGACCTGTCCGCGGCACTGCCGAAGAGCGACGTGGTGATGATGCTGCGCGTGCAGGCCGAGCGGATGAACGCCGCGTACTTCCCGACTGTCCGCGAGTACAGCCGCCGGTACGGGCTCGACGCAGCCCGGATGGCGCAACTGCCCGAGCACGCGATCGTCATGCATCCGGGGCCGATGAACCGGGGCGTGGAAATAGCCGCGGAGGTGGCCGACTCGGCCAGGTCGACGATTGTCGAGCAGGTCGCGAACGGGGTAAGCGTCCGGATGGCCGTGCTCTACCTGCTGCTCGGCGGCGACAGGGCCGGCCGCGAGATATCGCCAGGGGGGACCCGATGACCAGCGGCCAGACCTGGCTGATCAAGGACGCCATCCTGCCCGGTGGCGCCGCCACCGACCTGCTGCTCAGCGACGGGCTCATCAGCGAGGCCGGCCCAGGGCTCAGCCACGTGGGCGCGCAGGTGCTGGACGCGCGCGGTCTCATCGCGCTGCCGGGGCTCGTGGACCTGCACACCCACCTGCGCGAGCCCGGCCGGGAGGACGCCGAGACCGTCGAGACCGGTACCGCCGCTGCCGCGCTCGGCGGGTATACCGCTGTGCATGCCATGGCCAACACCGACCCGGTTGCCGACACCGCTGGCGTGGTGGAGCAGATCTGGCGGCTCGGCCGCCAGGCCGGTTACTGCGACGTCCAGCCCATCGGCGCCGTGACCATGGGGCTGGCCGGCAGCCGCCTGGCCGAACTCGGCGCGATGGCCGACTCGGCAGCACGGGTCCGGATGTTTTCCGACGACGGCCGCTGTGTCTCCGACGCGGTCTTGATGCGGCGCGCGCTCGAGTACGTCAAGGCCTTCAACGGCGTGATCGCTCAGCATGCGCAGGAGCCAAGGCTCACAGATGGCGCACAGGTCAACGAGGGCGAGATCTCCGCCACCCTGGGCCTGGCCGGCTGGCCGGCGGTGGCCGAGGAGGCGATCATCGCCAGGGACTGCCTGCTGGCCGCCCACGTTGATTCGGCCCTGCACGTCTGCCACGTGTCGACCGCAGGCTCGGTCGAGATAATCCGCTGGGCCAAATCCAAGGGCTGGCGTGTCACCGCCGAAGTAACCCCGCATCACCTGCTGCTGACCGAAGAGCTGGCGACTAGCTATGACCCGGTTTACAAGGTGAACCCGCCGCTTCGCACCGCGACCGACGTGGCGGCGCTGCGCGCGGGGCTGGCCGACGGCACGATCGACTGCGTCGCCACTGATCACGCGCCGCACCCGATGGAGGACAAGGAGACCGAGTGGCAGGTGGCGGCGTTCGGCATGACCGGGCTGGAGACGGCGCTCCGGGTTGTGCACGCGGCAATGGTGGAGACCGGCCAGCTCGACTGGGCCGGGGTCGCTGACCGGATGTCGGCCCGCCCGGCCGCGATCGGCGGTCTGGACGGCGGCGGCGCTCCGCTCCAGGGCCGGCCGCTCGCGGCGGGTTCCCCGGCAAACCTGGTCTTGTACGACCCGTCCGCGCGGGGCGTCATCGATCCCGCGCAGCATGCGTCCCGCAGCCGCAACACGCCGTTCACCGGCATGACGCTGCCCGGGCAAGTGCATGCGACGTTCCTGCGCGGGGTCGCCACGGTACTCGACGGGAAGCTGGCCCGATGAGCGCGCCGCGGCCAGGCCGCCCGGCGATGCTGGTGCTGGAGGACGGCACCACCTTCCGCGGCACCACGTTCGGCGCTGACGGCGAGACATTCGGCGAGATGGTCTTCAACACCGGCATGACCGGCTACCAGGAGACGCTGACCGATCCGTCCTACTGCCGGCAGATCGTGGCGATGACGGCGCCGCACATCGGCAACACCGGCATGAACGACGAGGACCCCGAGTCGCGCCAGATCTGGGTTAGCGGTTACGTGGTCCGCGAGCCTGCCAGGCTCGCCTCGAACTGGCGATCCCAGCGCAGCCTGCAGGATGAGCTGGCGGCGCAGGGCATCACCGGGATCGCGATGAGGGGAACGAGGCCCCTGACCATCCACCTGCGCGATCAGGGTGCGATGCGAGCGGGGATAAGCGCGGCTACTGCCGATCCGGCCGAGTTGCTAGAGCGGGTCCTGGCGAGCCCGCAGATGACGGGCGCGGACCTGGCCCGGCAGGTCAGCACGCCGGAGCCATACCGGGTCAGCCCGCCGCCCGGCACGCCGGTGCGGTTCCGGGTCGCCGCGGTTGACCTGGGTATCAAGACCGCGACCCCGCGGGCGATGGCGGCGCTCGGCTGCGACGTGCAGGTGCTGCCTGCGACCACCAGCGCCGCGGAGATCCTGGCCGGTAACCCGGACGGCGTGTTCTTCTCGAACGGGCCGGGCGACCCGGCCGCCATCGGCTACGCCGTTACCGCGATGCGAGGCGTACTAGCGGCAGGTAAGCCGGTTTTCGGCATCTGCCTGGGCAGCCAGGTGCTCGGCCGCGCGCTTGGCCTCGGCACCTATAAGTTGCGTTTCGGGCACCGCGGCGTGAATCAGCCGGTGCAGGACTTGCGCACCGGCAAGGTACAGATCACCAGCCACAATCACGGATTCGCCGTCGCGCTGCCGGAGGGCAAGCCGGGTGGCAGGTTCGACACCGATTTCGGGCCGGCCGAGATCACCCACCTGAACCTCAACGACGGCGTTGTAGAGGGACTCCGGCTGCTCGACGCCCCGGCCTTCAGTGTTCAGTACCACCCGGAGGCCGCGCCCGGCCCGCACGACGCAGCCGGGTTGTTCACGGAGTTCTGCGAGCTGATGGAGGTCCCGATGACGGGCGGAGCGCACCGTGCCTAGGCGGCCCGACCTGAAGTCGGTGCTGGTCATCGGCTCCGGGCCGATCATCATCGGCCAGGCCTGCGAGTTCGACTACTCAGGCACCCAGGCCTGCCGTGTGCTGCGGGCCGAAGGCATCCGGGTCAGCCTGGTCAATTCCAATCCGGCGACGATCATGACCGACCCCGAGTTCGCCGACGCGACTTACGTGGAGCCGATCACCCCCGATGTCCTGGAGAAGGTGATAGCGAGGGAGCGGCCGGACGCGATCCTGCCCACTCTCGGCGGCCAGACCGCGCTCAACGCGGCCGTGGCGCTGCACGATAACGGCACGCTGGCCAAGTATGACGTCGAGCTGATCGGGGCGGGCATTGACGCGATCCGGGCAGGTGAGGATCGCAGCCAGTTCAAGGAGATCGTGACCCGTGTCGGCGCGGAGGTGCCGGAGAGCCGGATCTGCCACAGCCTGGCGGAGTGCCGCGCAGCGGCTGCTGAGCTCGGCTTCCCGGTGGTGTTGCGGCCGTCCTACACCCTCGGCGGCACGGGCTCCGGTATCGCGCGCAGCGCGGCCGAGCTGGACCGGATGGCGGCCGCGGGCCTGGACGCCAGCCCGGTAACCGAGGTGCTGCTCGAGGAGTCCGTCCTCGGCTGGAAGGAATTCGAGCTCGAGCTGATGCGCGACTGCCGCGACAACGTCGTGATCGTGTGCTCAATCGAGAACGTGGACCCGATGGGCGTGCATACCGGCGACTCGGTGACTGTCGCGCCGGCCATGACGCTGACCGACCGTGAGTACCAGCACATGCGCGACGTGGCGATCGCGACTGCGCGCGCAGTCGGGGTCGACACCGGCGGCTGCAACATCCAGTTCGCCGTGCACCCGGAAACCGGCCGGCTGGTCGTGATCGAGATGAACCCGCGGGTGTCGCGGTCCAGCGCGCTGGCCTCGAAGGCGACCGGATTCCCCATCGCCAAGATCGCCGCGCGGCTGGCCATCGGCTACACCCTGGACGAGATCCGCAACGACATCACCGGCGAGACCCCGGCCAGTTTCGAGCCGTCACTCGACTACGTCGTGGTGAAGGTGCCGCGGTTCGCGTTCGAGAAGTTCCCAGGCGCCGATCCCGTGCTGACCACGCACATGAAGTCCGTGGGCGAGGCCATGGCTATCGGCAGCAGCTTCGCCGAGGCGCTGCAGAAGGCGCAGCGGTCGCTGGAACAGCGCAGCGCGATGTTCAGCTGGGCCGGGCCTGCCGGGGACAAGGCGGAGCTACTGGCAGCCTGCAGCCTGCCGCACGACGGCCGCCTGGCTACCGCGCACCAGGCCCTGCGGGCGGGCGCGTCAACCGCCGAGGTGTCGGCGGCGAGCGGCATCGACCCCTGGTTCATCGACCAGATCGCCGGGATCGAGGAACACGCCCGGGCGATTCGGGACGACGGGATCGGCGTGGGCGGCCCGGCAACCGCTCGCGCGCTCACCGCCGCGAAGGCGGACGGGTTCTCCGACGCCCAGATCGGCCAGCTCACCGGCAAGACCGAGGCCGAGATCAGGCAGATCCGCCGGGCGGAGAACGTGCGGCCGGTCTACCACACGGTGGACACCTGCGCGGCCGAGTTCGCGGCCCGGACACCGTACCTGTATTCGACTTATGACCTGGGCACTGAGGTGCCCGCCTCGGACAAGCCGAAAGTGATCATCCTGGGCAGCGGCCCGAACCGGATCGGGCAGGGGATCGAGTTCGACTATGCCTGCGTGCATGCCTCATTCGCGCTGGCGGACGCCGGCTACGAGACAGTTATGGTCAACTGCAACCCCGAGACCGTGTCGACCGACTATGACACGTCCGCACGGCTGTACTTCGAGCCGCTCACGCTGGAGGACGTGCTCGAGGTCGTGCATGCCGAGCAGCGCAGCGGCGAGGTGGCCGGGGTCATCGTGCAGCTAGGCGGCCAGACGCCGCTCAGCCTGGCCAGGGCACTGGCAGCCGAGGGCGTGCCGATTGTCGGGACCTCACCAGAGGCCATCCACCTGGCTGAGGACCGTGGCGAGTTCGGGTCGGTGCTGGCCGCTGCCGGATTGCTGGCGCCAAGGCACGGAACGGCGACCTCGGTGGCGCAGGCCGAGATCGTCGCGCACGAGATCGGCTACCCGGTCCTGGTCCGGCCGTCCTACGTGCTCGGCGGGCGCGGCATGGAGATCGTTTACGACGACAGCTCGCTGGCCGACTACGTACGCCGGGCAACGGAGGCGAGCCCGGAGCACCCGGTGCTGATCGACAGGTTCCTCGACGACGCGATCGAAATTGACGTGGACGCGCTGTTCGATGGCCAGGAGCTGTTCCTGGGCGGCGTGATGGAGCACATCGAGGAGGCCGGGATTCATTCGGGTGACTCGGCCTGCGCGCTGCCGCCGATCACGCTCGGCCAGGAGTACATCGCGCTGGTCCGGTCCTCGACCGAGGCGATCGCCCGCGGTGTCGGCGTGCGCGGCCTGCTGAATGTGCAGTACGCGCTCGCCGCCGGAGTGCTCTACGTGCTGGAGGCCAACCCCCGCGCGTCGAGGACGGTCCCGTTCGTCTCGAAGGCGACCGCGGTCCCGCTGGCCAAGGCGGCCGCGCGGATCATGCTCGGCGCGACAATCGCGCAGCTGCGGGCGGAGGGAATGCTGCCGTCCAGCGGCGACGGCGGGACGCTGCCCTTGGACGCGCCGATCGCGGTCAAGGAGGCGGTGCTGCCGTTCGCGCGGTTCGCCGACGCCAGCGGCGAGGGCGTGGACACAGTGCTCGGACCCGAGATGCGCTCGACTGGCGAGGTCATGGGCATCGACGAGGTGTTCGGCACCGCCTACGCCAAGTCGCAGGCAGCCGCCTACGGCTCGCTGCCGGTCAAGGGCAGGGCGTTCGTCAGCGTCGCCGGAAAAGACAAGCGTTCCATGATCTTTCCGGTAAAACGGCTGGCGGAGCTCGGATTCGAGATCTGGGCGACGAGCGGAACCGGAGAGGTTCTGCGCCGCAACGGGGTGCGTGCCACGATCGTGCGTAAGCACGGTGAGGGCCGCGGACCCGATGGCGAGGCGACCATCGTGGAACGGATCCTGGACGGTCAGGTCGATCTCATCGTGAACACCCCGTTCGGCGGCCCGGGTCAGTCGGGTTTCCGCCGGGACGGGTACGAGATCCGGACCGCGGCCGTCCGGCGCGGTATCCCGTGCATCACGACGGTGCAGGGGCTGGCCGCCGCGGTGCAGGGCATTGAGGCGATTAACAGGGATGAGGTGGGCGTGCGGTCGCTGCAGGAGCACGCGGCGCGCCTGCGCGGAGCGCCGACAGGGCCTAAGACGCCATGACACATAGCGAAATGGATGCCCAGGCGGGCCCGGTGCAGGTGCGCGGCACGGTGCTGACAGTGCGCCGGGTCGACGCCTACCACGCGATGACGCTGGTCGCGCCTGCAATCGCGGCCCGTTTCAAGCCCGGCCAGTTCATCACGCTGGCTGTTGGCGGGCCGCACACCTCCATGCTCCTGAGCAGGGCGTTCTCCATCCACGACGTGCGGCCTGATCATGGCGGCACGGTCGAGTTCGTGTTCGCCGTGCACGGCGGCGGCACGCAGTGGCTGTCCGAGCGCCGAGCCAGGGACGCAGTGGATGTCACCGGCCCGCTTGGCCGGCCGTTCCCGCTG
The DNA here is from genome assembly GCA_963834665.1 of uncultured Actinomycetota bacterium. Taxonomy (GTDB): domain Bacteria; phylum Actinomycetota; class Actinomycetes; order Streptosporangiales; family Streptosporangiaceae; genus JAJYUU01. The sequence continues at coordinate 266,509 of CAWICK010000010.1, read as the reverse complement.
CCCCGCGATCCGGCCAGCTGCCTGCTGATTGGCGGCGGCTACGGCAGCGCTCCGCTGTTCTCGCTGGCCGCGAAGCTGCGGGAGCGCAGGTGCGAGGTTGATTTCCTGCTCGGCGCGGGTAGCGGCGACCGGGTGTTCGGCGCGCTGACGGCGCGGCGTACCGGCCGGTCGGCGACGATCACGACCGAAGACGGCTCCCTGGGCAGTCGTGGCCTCGTTACCGACATGCTGGATCAGGTGATTCACGACGGGCGCACGGACGTGATCTACGCGTGCGGGCCGATGCCGATGCTCCGTCAGGTCACCGCGCTGGCTCGCCGGTATGACATCCCGGTGCAGGCCGCCGTCGAAGAGGCCATGGCCTGCGGATTCGGGGTCTGCATGACGTGCGTGCTGCCGGTTATCGGCAGCGACGGCATCACCAGGATGTCCCGCTCCTGCGTGGACGGCCCGGTGTTCCGCGGCGAGCAGGTTCGCTGGGACGACGTCGGCACGATCCCGTTCGATGCTTTCGGCGCGCCCGGCTGGGAGCCACGGTCGCGGCGGGCGGCGGCGGATAGCGCGGCGCAGCCCGCCGACGGGCCGAACGGTCACCAGCCCAAGAACGGCGAGGCCGGTAACGAGGCCCGGCCCGGGCGCGCGGCTGAGCCGCCTGGCCGCCGGTCAGGGAGGCAGGGCCATGCCGGTTGACCTGAGGGCCAAGCTCGGCCACATCGAGCTGCCGAACCCGATCCTGACCGCGTCAGGCTGTGCGGGGCCGGCCGTGAGCTTGCCCAGTTCATGGACGTTTCCAAGATCGGGGCGATCGTCACCAAGTCGGTGATGCTCGGGTCGCGGTCCGGGCGCCCGACGCCGCGCATGGCCGAGACGCCCAGCGGCATGCTGAACTCGATCGGCCTGCAGGGCCCCGGCATCGACGCGTTCCTGCAGCGTGACCTGCCGTGGCTGCTGTCCAGGGGGGCCAGGGCGGTGGTGTCGATCGCCGGCGGGTCTGTCGCCGAGTACGCCGACCTGGCGACCCGGCTGTCCGAAGCCGCCGGCGTCACGGCGATCGAGGTCAACATCTCCTGCCCGAACGTCGAGCACCGGGGCCAGGTCTTCGCCTGCAACCCGGACTCGTCGTCGGCGGTGATCGAGGCAGTCCGCAGCCGGGCGCGCTACGACATCCCGGTATTCGCCAAGCTCTCCCCTGACGTGACCGACATCGTGGCGATCGCTAAGGCATGCGTCTCAGCCGGCGCCGACGGGCTGTCGATGATCAACACGCTGCTCGGCATGGTGATCGACACCGACACGATGCAGCCCCGGCTAGCGGGGCTCACCGGCGGCCTGTCCGGGCCTGCCATCCGGCCTGTCGCGGTCCGCTGCATCTGGCAGGTACGCGAGGCGCTGCCCGGCGTTCCCATCATCGGCATGGGCGGTGTGCGGACGGGCCGGGATGCGCTGGAGCTGATGCTGGCCGGCGCGTCGATGGTCAGCGTCGGCACCACGATCTTCCACGACCCGTCGGCCTGCGTGCGGATTCTGCGGGAACTGGAAGAGGAACTGACCGCGCGCGGGATTGAACGGCTCGCCGACGTGGTAGGGCTCGCCCACGAAGCCCGTGCGATAGCGGGCCGCCCGCTGAGCCCGAGCGCCAGGGTGAGGAGGACCTGATGGCCGGCTACGCGCCGATCGCAGTCGCGCTGGATGCGCCCGACCTGGAGACAGCGGCGCGCTGGGCCGGGCTGGTCACTCCGCACGTAAGCACCGTGAAGGTGGGGCTTGAGCTGTACCTGCGGTACGGACCGGATGCCGTCGCCTCGGTCCGCGGAGCCAGTGGCGTCCAGGTCTTCCTGGACCTGAAACTGCATGACATCCCGGCCACCGTGGCGGGCGCGGCGCGCGCGGTGGCCAGGCTCCGCCCGGCCCTGCTGACGGTGCACGCCGCCGCCGGCCCGGCGGCGATCAAGGCGGCGGCGCAGGCCGCCCCGGACGCCAGGATCGTGGCGGTGACAGTGCTCACGTCGCTGGGCGAAGGCGATCTGATCCGGATAGGACTGGAAGGCCCGGTCAGCGATGCCGCGAGGCGCCTGGCAGTGCTCGCGGTGGAGGCCGGAGCCGGCGGCGTGGTCTGCTCGCCGCAGGAGGTAGCGGCAGTCCGGGCCGAAGTCGGGGATGACGTCCTGCTGATCACGCCGGGAGTCCGTCCGGCCGGAAGCGACATGAACGACCAGGCGCGGGTCGCCACCCCAGAGGAGGCCCTGCGCGCGGGCGCCGATCTGCTCGTGATCGGCCGGCCGATCACCGGCGCCGCCGATCCGGGCGCGGCGGCCGCGGCCATCGCGGCGTCGCTGCGGCGCGTCGAGGTGATGCGCCGCTAGCCGTCTGCTACGGCTACGCCACCCTCGGCGGTCGGCGCTGGCTGACCCCGGCGGATCCCCGGGAACTCGGCGGACCCCGTCGGAACCCCGGGACCCCCGTGACTCGGCGGACCCGGCGGACTCAAGCAGACCTGGCGGACCCGGCGGACCCGGCGGCCTGGCGGACTCAAGCAGACCTGGCGGACCCGGCGGCCTGGCGGACCCGGCGGCCCCGGTTCGCCAACACTGCGCCCGCCGATCCCGTGAGCCGTTTGACCAAAGGCCGCATATTAGGAACAATCCGAGCGGATACTCGTCATCGCCGAATGCCCGGACTCATGGATGCGGCGTTGCTATGGCCATGGCAATAGCAACTTCACATTCATAAGATCATTTCGCGCGGCGTGTGGTCATCTGGCCGCCGAGTGCCGCCGCGTGCGGTCATTTGGTCGGCGAGGGCCGCGTTGTGCGCTGCGCTCGAAAGCGCGAAGGCGATCACGCGCCCCCCGGCGATTCATCCAGATTGGGCGCATCCCTGGCAACACACGGCCGATTGGTACGTACCAGGGCAGCAGATCGGCCCGCTGGCCGCTGGCGGAATTAGCGAAAACCTTGTGCTACCTGCGAAAATACAACTACGCTTAGTGTACAGCCTTGTACGTTGCGTCATATTGGATAATTTGTGCCGCTACAAACGGGGGTTCGCGTTGCCGATGCGAGCCGAACTCGCTAGTTTCCCCTCGCGGAGCGACTTTTTCGATACGAAACCCGAGGTGACCTCGCGTGGCTCTTCCTCCACTCACTCCCGAGCAGCGGGCAGCGGCACTTGAGAAGGCTGCCCAGGCCCGCAAAGACCGTGCGGAAATCAAGAACAAGCTGAAGCACGGCTCGACCACGCTGCCCCATGTGCTCAAGGAGGGGCAGACCGACGACGTGGTGGGCAAGATGAAAGTGTCCGCACTGCTGGAGTCCATGCCGGGCGTCGGCAAGGTGCGGGCGAAGCAGATCATGGAACGGCTGGGCATCGCGGAGTCGCGGCGCGTGCGCGGCCTGGGCGCTAACCAGCGAAGCGCGCTGGAAGGCGAGTTCGGCGGAGATATCTGACCGAGAGAGCAGCAGTCGGGGAGGGGGCCGCGCGAGGCATGCTCGCAGTCGAGCCACGCGGGCTGCGCCGCGGCGCCCCTGTCCCCGCCCGGCTAACGGTCCTGTCCGGACCGTCCGGGGTCGGTAAAAGCACTGTTGTCGCACGGCTGCGCAGCAAATGCCCGTGGATCTGGCAGTCGGTTTCTGTCACTACCCGGTCGCCGCGGCCAAGCGAAATGGACGGGCGTGAGTATTTCTTCGTCAGCGACCGCGAATTCGACGAAATGGCGGCGCGCGGTGAACTGCTCGAGTCCGCCACTTTCGCCGGCCACCGCTACGGCACCCCGCACGCGCCGGTACAGCAGCGGATCGACCAGGGGGCGCCGGCTCTGCTGGAGATCGACGTAGCCGGGGCCCGCCAGGTGCGGGCGGCAGTGCCAGGCGCCCTGCTGGTGTTCCTCGCACCGCCCTCCTGGGAGGAGCTAGAGCGCCGCCTCATCAGCCGGAACACCGAATCACCCGAGGTGATCAGCCGGCGTCTCGACGCCGCCAGGGCCGAGCTGGCAGCGGAGCCCGAGTTCGACATCACGCTGGTCAACACGTCTGTCAGGGAAGTGTGCGATCAGCTGGTAGCCTTGATGCTTGCCCAGCAGGCCAATGCCGAGCCGGGAAATTAGTGTGATCCAGATCTGGAAGGCGCAAGGTGGCAGGGACTCAAGCCCTAGAAGGCATTATCAACCCGCCGATTGACGATCTGCTCGAGGTCGTGGACAGCAAGTACGGGCTGGTCATCATGGCGTCCAAGCGCGCGCGGCAGATCAACGCCTATTACGCCCAGCTTGGCGAGGGCCTGCTGGAATACGTCGGCCCGCTGGTGGAGACCCGCGTCCAGGAGAAGCCACTCTCCATCGCGCTGCGCGAGATCAGTGAGCGGCTGCTCAGCGCCGAGACGCCGGAGGCCTGACCAGCCAGGGGAGCGCCGTGCGCATAGTCCTCGGCGTATCGGCCGGCATCGCCGCGTACAAGGCTTGTGAGCTGCTCAGGCTGCTGACCGAGTCCGGGCACGAGGTCCGGGTGGTGCCGACCCAGGACGCGCTGCGCTTCGTTGGCGCGGCCACCTGGGAGGCCCTGTCCGGCCAGCCGGTGTCGGTAACCCCATGGGACTCTGTGGCCCAGGTGCCGCATGTCCAGCTCGGCCAGGAGGCCGACCTGGTGCTGGTGGCGCCGGCCACCGCCGACCTGATGGCACGGGCGGCCGCGGGGATGTCCGACGACCTGCTGACAGCGGTGCTTCTCACCGCCCGCTGCCCGGTCATGTTCGCTCCGGCGATGCACACCGAAATGTGGCAGCACCCGGCTACGCAGGCCAACGTGGCGACGCTGCGCAGCCGTGGCTGCATCGTGCTGGACCCCGCCTCCGGCCGGCTCACCGGCAGGGACACCGGGCCGGGCCGGCTGCCCGAGCCTGCCGAGATTTACGCCGCGGCCGTTCGGGTGCTCGCCAGGGGTGCTGCCGGGCTCGTGCCCGATCTGGCCGGGCGGCGGGTGCTGGTGTCAGCTGGCGGCACGCGAGAAGAACTTGACCCGGTCCGCTACCTGGGCAACTGGTCGTCCGGCAGGCAGGGCTACGCACTGGCCAGGACCGCGGCTAGCCGTGGCGCCGACGTGAGCTTGTTTGCCGCCAACACCGAGCTGCCAGACCCGGCAGGCGTGAAGCTGATCCGGGTGAAGTCCGCAAGCCAGCTGCGGGATGAGCTGCTGATGGCCGCCGCGAAGGCAGACGTGATCGTGATGGCGGCCGCGGTAGCCGACTTCCGGCCGCTGGCGAGAAGTGACGCCAAGATCAAGAAGACTGGCGCCGGGCCGGATCCGATCGTGCTCGCGGAGAACCGTGACATAGTCCGTGACCTGGTCGCCGCCAGGCAGGCACCCGGCCAGCTGATAGTGGCGTTCGCGGCAGAGACCGGCGATCTGCTCGCCAACGGCCGGGCCAAGCTAGCGAGCAAGGGCTGCGACATGCTCGTCGTCAACCAGGTGGGTGACGGCCTGGCCTTCGGCACGGCCGACAACGAAGCTGTCGTGCTGACCGCCGACGGGGCCGAGGTCAAGTTGCCCCGCGCCGCCAAGGACGAGATCGCCGACGCCATCTGGGATCTCATCGCCGCCCGGCTGGGCTAAGGCACGGCGCCGCGGAGTGAGGCAGCTTGCCGAGGTCACGCCTGGCGTACTGGTGGCCACCGGCCAGCCGTACACCACGACGAGCACCGTGGTCACCGGCCATGATCGCCGCTGCCTGGTGATCGATCCCGCTATCACAGTCGCGGACGTGCGCGGCCTGGCCGGCGGAACTGGCTGTCCGTGGCTTGAGGGCAGCGGCGGGCTGGGCTACCCATCCGCACTGGGATCACGTCCTTTGGTGCGAGGAGCTTGGCGATGTGCCCAGATACGCCGCACCCGCCGCCGCTGCGGCCGCCGCCGGCGACCGCGCCGCCCTGATCGAGGCGGCCGAGCGGGAGGTACCTGGTCACGACCTGGAACTTCTCGGTCAGCTCCGGCCGCTGGACGCAGATCACATCCCGTGGCAGGGTCCGGCTGCGCAGGTGATCGTGCACGATGGCCACGAAGCAGGGCACGGAGCGGTGTTCTTTCCCGCGGCCAGGACGCTGGTCGCCGGGGACATGTGCTCGGACATCGAGATCCCGCTGCTGGGCGGCATCGGCCCTGACGCCATCGCGCGGTACCGCGAGGGCCTGGACCGGCTGGCTTCGCTGGACGTTCGCGTTGTCGTGCCAGGCCATGGTCATGCTGGCGATGCAGCCGAGTTCCGGCGGCGGGTAGCAGCCGACGTCGGCTACCTCGATGACCTGGAGGCATGGCGGCCAGCCCGCGACAGCCGCATCACCGGCTGGCTGGTGACCGAGCACGAGCGGCAGGGTGGCCTGCTGCGCAGCTGACGGCGGCCGTTCCGCCGGAAACCGGCCGTGCGTCCCACCGCCGCTGCCGCACCGTTAGAATTCGGCGGAGATCCCGCGCGGTAGCTGGGCGCGGCAACTGTCGGCAACGCGCCGCGACCAGAGGAAAAAGGTGCCAGGTGGCTCGTCGTCTGTTCACATCGGAGTCCGTCACTGAAGGCCATCCCGACAAGATGGCCGATCAGATCAGCGACGCGATCCTGGACGCCATGCTGAAGGGCGATACCCGCAGCCGGGTCGCCGTGGAGACGCTGATCACGACCGGCCAGGTGCATGTGGCCGGAGAGGTCACAACCGAGACCTATGTCGACATTCCAGGCATCATCAGGGAGAAGATCCTCGAGATCGGCTACGACTCATCTGCCAAGGGCTTCGATGGCGAGTCGTGCGGTGTGCAGGTATCGATCGGCTCGCAGTCGCCCGACATCGCGCAGGGCGTGCGCGAGGCGGTCGAGCACCGCGAGGGCGAGGGCTCGGACGAGCTAGACCGCCAGGGTGCCGGAGACCAGGGCCTGATGTTCGGCTACGCCTGCCGGGACACGCCGGAGTTGATGCCACTGCCGATCACGCTCGCGCACCGGCTGGCCAGGCGGCTGTCCGAGGTGCGCCGCAGCGGTGCGGTGCCCTACATTCGGCCGGACGGCAAGACTCAGGTCACCATCGAGTACGCCGGCGATGAGGCAGTCCGGCTGGACACCGTCGTGGTGTCGACACAGCACGCGCCTGCTATCGACCTGGCCGGGCTGCTGACCCCGGACATCCGCGAGCACGTTGTCGAGCCAGTGCTTGCCGGGCTGCAGCTGGACACGACTGGTTACCGGCTGCTGGTCAACCCCACCGGCAGATTCGAGATCGGCGGCCCCATGGGTGACGCCGGCCTGACCGGCCGCAAGATCATTATTGATACCTATGGCGGGATGGCGCGCCACGGCGGCGGCGCCTTCTCCGGTAAGGACCCGTCCAAGGTCGACCGCAGTGGCGCATACGCGATGCGCTGGGTGGCGAAGAACGTGATAGCGGCCGGCCTCGCGGACCGATGCGAGACGCAGGTCGCCTATGCGATCGGCAAGGCCAAGCCGGTTGGCCTGTTCGTAGAGTGCTTCGGCACTGAGCGCGTCCCGGTCGAGCGGATTCAGGACGCTGTCTTGCAGGTATTTGACCTGCGCCCGGCAGCGATTATCCGGGACCTGGACTTGCTGAGGCCGATCTACGCGCAGACGGCGGCGTATGGGCACTTCGGCCGCGAGGAGCCGGACTTCTCCTGGGAACGGACCGACCGTGCTGAGGCCCTGCGGTCCGCGATAGGTCACTGACCAGGGCACAACCGAAAGGCAAGTTGGCTGTCCAGTGCCTGCCGCTAAGATCGCTATCGGCTAATTTGTATTATCCACCCGCTGATGGGGCATTGGCGTACCCTCTTTACCTATTGGTGGCCGATTCAACGCTGGTCTGGTGATGATGACGTCTGAAGAAATGTCCGGTGAGGTCGCCGTAACGGCGCAGCCTGGCAGTGCGGCAGCGCACGGCGAGGAAACGCCGGGTGACGACATCGGGCCGGCCGGGCTCACCGGGCAGGCCGCGAATGCCGACAACGGCGGACCCGACGGCCAGGCAGACGGGGCCCGCGATGCCGGGCGGTCGCGCGACCCTTGGTTCGAGCCGGAGCCGAAGAAGGCCCAGCCGGATGAGCCGGAGCTAGCGGCCCAGGAGCACGCGGCCCATACCGGCGGCGGTCCGGGTGATCGGCAAAAGGAATGGTTCCTGCCAGCCGGCCGTGCCGGGCTGTTGCCCGAATCCATCACCGAGTCCTGGAACGACGAGGCCGAGCAGGTTCCCAGTCATCCGGAAGCGGCGGGCGCGCCGCCGTGGGCAGGCGAGGAGCCGGCCCGGACCGCGATCAGCCCGCCACCGTGGGAATCCGGCCCGTGGCCGGGTCCCGGCGAGGCGGCTACCGGGGGAGGGGCCCCGGCGCAGGGAGCCCCAGCGGGCCGGGCGGCCGCGAACGGCGGCCCGAGCCGGATCGGCTACACGGCCGGGGCTGCGCGTCAGGCCAGCCAGTCCGCGGCCGACCAGCCGGCCGGCGGCGGCAGCCCGGGCCAGGCCGCCAGCTGGCAGGCGCCCACGGCGGTCGTCGCGGGATTCGTGCCCCTCGTAGTGCCCGGCCTTGTCCTGGGCATCCTGGGCCTGCGCCGGGCCGGCCAGGCAGGAACGGGACGACTGGCTTACTGGGCGGCGATCGGCCTCTCGGTGGCATGGGCGGTCATCATCGCCGTGCTCATCGCGGGCGGCTCTGGGTCCCCGGGCGGCGGTTGCGTCGGTTACCCGGCGTCCGTGCGCGCCGGTTACGCCAAGGTGATGAGCGACATCGCCGGCAAGGCTCCCGCCGCCGCGCAGGCAGCTGACCTGGCCGCTGCGGCGAGCAAGGCAAACTCAGCGGCAGCGGACACGGCGCAGATACCGGTCCGGGCCGCGCTGTTCCGTATGGCCAGCGACATGCGGCAGGTCCAGGAGGACGTGGTCTCCAGTCGCCCGGTGCCGGCGTACGTACTCACGAGCCTGAGGTCAGACGGCACCGCGTTCCCTCACTCTTGCCCGGGCTGACTACCACCGGGGCGAGATCTGCCGGCAGGTCCCCGACCAGGCGCCCGCGGGTTTCCGGACGCATCCGCATAAGGGAACGGGGCCCCTCGGGATGCGCGGCCTGCCGCACGTCGCGGCCGTAGCGGCGAACCTGTTCTGGATCTCCGGCACCGCGCCCGGACGGTCGTGACGCCCGTACGGTCCTAAGGCTCTGGTAGGACAGGAGGCGTGGCGGACAGGACGCTGGAGGAGCGCGGCAGGACTGCTGATAGCGCTGCGCCCGGCCGCGATAACGCGGGCCGCGGCCCGTCACACCGCAGTTCGGCCCGCCGCCGGCCGGCCGCGCGCGAGCCTGCCGCCGAGCTGCCGGTCGCCAGTGTGGCGGTGGAGATCTCGCTGCCGCATCTGGACCGGCCATTCGACTACCTGGTGCCCGCCGCTCTGGCCGGCGCGGCAGTGCCGGGCTGCCGGGTCCGGGTGCGGTTCGCCGGGCGGCTCACCGGCGGATTCCTGCTGGCAAGGACCGAACACAGCGAGCATCAGGGCAAGCTCGGCTACCTCGAACGGGTGGTGTCCGCGGAGCCAGTCCTCACGCCGGAGCTCGCCAGCCTGACCAGGGCGGTGGCCGATCGGTATGGCGGCACCATGGCCGACGTGCTCCGGCTCGCTATTCCGCCGCGGCACGCGGCCGGCGGTACAACCGGGCCGCCCGGCCAGGCTGGCGATGCCGGACCGGCAGCGGCGACCCCCGCAGCGGCGACCCCGGCAGCGGCGACTCCGGCAGCACTGTTGCCGCCGGTTCCGCCGGGCCGCTGGGACCGCTACCGGGACGGGCCATCATTCCTGGCCGCACTTGCTGATGGCCGTAGCCCGCGTGCGGTCTGGTCTGCCCTGCCCGGGCCGCACTGGCCGGCCGAAATCGCGGGCGCGGTATCCGCCGTCGCTGCGTCGGGTCGCGGTGCGCTGGTCGTCGTGCCGGACGCGCGCGATCTCGAGCGTGTAGACGCCGCCCTGCTGGCCGCGTCGAACGCCGGCCTTCTGCCGCCGGGAGGCCACACCGTGCTTTCGGCAAGCCTCGGGCCGGCGGAACGTTACCGGCGTTGGCTTGCCATAGCGCACGGCGAAGTGCGGGTCGTCGCCGGAACGCGGTCCGCTGTGTTCGCCCCGGTGGCTGACCTGGGCCTGGCGGTCCTCTGGGACGAGGGTAACGACCTGCACGCCGAGCCGCGGGCGCCGTATCCGCACGCGCGCGAGGTGCTTGCGCTGAGAGCGCACCGGGATCGGGCGGCAGCGCTGATCGGCGGGTTCGCCCGTACGGCGGAGGCCGAGTTGCTAGTGGCCACCGGCTGGGCGCGATCGCTGGCAGCGGACCGGGCAGCCGTCCGGCTGTCCGCTCCCGTGGTGCTGCCCGCGGGCGAGGAGACGGAGCTCGCCCGGGACGAGGCAGCCAGGTCCGCGCGGCTGCCGAGCATCGCGCTGCGCACCGCGCGGGAGGCACTGGCCAATGGCCCGGTGCTGTTCCAGGTACCGCGGCGAGGTTACCTGGCCGCCGTCGGCTGCGAGCGCTGTCGCACTCAGGCCAGGTGCGAATGCGGCGGGCCGGCCGAGCTGCCTGGTCCGCAGTCGCCGCTGCGCTGCGGCTGGTGCGGCGCGGCGATCGGACGGACCTGCCGCCGCTGCGGTCATCAGGGCCTGCGGGCGCTGGTGACCGGCGCCCGGCGGACGGCCGAAGAGCTCGGCAGGGCATTCGGGTCGGTGCCGGTGCTCAGCTCTGGCGGCAACCGCGTGCTCGGCCAGGTCGGACCGGAGCCCGCCGTCGTGGTCGCCACTCCGGGCGCGGAGCCTGTCGCCGAGTCGGGGTACTCGGCGGCGATACTCGTCGATGGCTGGGTCATGCTGGGACTCGCCAGCCTGCGCGCCGCCGAGGAGGCGCTGCGACGGTGGATGACCGCGGCCGCGCTGGTCCGGCCGGGTCCGGCAGGCGGCAGCGTGGTCGTGGTGGCCGACGCGTCGCAGCGCGCGGTGCAGGCGCTGGTCAGGTGGGATCCTGCTACCTTTGCCAGCCGCGAGCTCGCCGATCGTGCCGAGCTGCGATTCCCGCCGGCCGCGCGGATGGCCTCAGTGACCGGCCCCGCCGCCGCGGTCGAGATGCTGCTAACAGCGGCCAGACTGCCCGGACACGCCGAGCTGCTGGGGCCGCTGCCCGCCGCCGGCACTGCTGGCAGCGCCGGTGGCAGCCGGACCGGGCGGGCAGGGCGGGCAGTGCGGATTGCGGCGAGCCCGGACGGGGTGCAGGAGGCGGCCGGGCCAGGACACGAACTCATCCGTTACCTTGTACGAGTGCCCAGGTCAGAAGGTGGGGAACTGGCGACAGGGCTGCGCGCAGGGCAGGCCGCGCGGTCCGCGGCCAAGGAGCCGGGCGTGGTGCGCGTTCAGCTCGACCCGGCCACACTGGTCTGACTACGTACCGTTCAGGCCGTAGGGTACTTGGGTGACCAACTCACCGGGCGGCCATCGCGCTCAGCCTGCTTCGGTCGGCACCGCCGATCAGGAGCTGCGCCGCGACCGCCCGCGGATGCCGCCTGTGCGGCTCGCGCCGCGCGACGAGCTAGCCGCCGCAGCGCGGGTGGCGCCGTTGCTGCGGGCCGCCAGGGACCTGGGTACGTGGGCAGCCGCGCATCCCGAGGTCGACGCCAGCCGGGTACTCGACGGAAGCGACGCCCGGGCCGCGGCAGAAGCCCTGGAACTGACCTTCGACGAGCTCGACTCCGCCTGGCAGGTAGTAGCGGCCGCCAGCGAGCAGCAAGGTAACGGTGCCTGGCCGCCGGCCGGCGGGTCCCCGCTCAGCTCGGCGGGCGCCGAGGACGTGCTTCGGGAGTGGGACGGGGCGCTGGCTGCGCTGCTGGCCGCCGAGGAACTTGATGGCCTGGCTACGGCCCTGTATACGGTCGGCGCGCCGGTACGGATTGACGCACTGTTCGATGCTTACTCCGCTGCGGCCGGCGCGGCAACGCCTGCCGGTGGCCCTGAGCCGGATGGCCAGCAGCCGCAGCCCGACGCCGACCAGGCGGCAGCGCTCTCCCACGCCCTCGAGACTCTCGCTGACCTCGGCGTGGTCGAACTCGGTACCGAGGAGGCCGCTGGCGGCCTCACCGTGGTCTTGTCGCCGCTCGGGGTGTGGGGAGTCCATCGCCGCCTGCTTGCCCAGGGCTGGCACGTGCCAGTGCTCGGCGGGGCCGACCGGGACGGCGCGGTGGGCCTGCTCATGACGCTGGCCAGCTGCGATGCAGAGGACGGCGAGTCGAAGATCAACGAATGGCTGCAGTGCCGGTCGGACGAGGAAGCCGCCGCCGAGCTGATCGCGGCGGCCGCCGAAGGCTCGCCGGGCTTGCGTGGCGCCGCCTTCGCCGTGCTTGACCGCATCGGCAAGGCCGCCGCGCCTTTCGTGCGCGCAGCCCTCGATGAGCCGCTGCTGCGCGCCCACGCCGCGGTCTGGCTGCACGAGCACGGCGAAGAGGCCGAACTTGGCCCCGCTGACCGTACCTGGCTGCTTGTCGACCTGGGCGCCGGCCTGCTGGAGGAAGCAGACCCGAGGGATGTCGTCGCGGAGCTGCTGCCGGAGGTGGCACCTGACGCCCAGGCGGACATCGTCGCGGGCCTGTGGCAGGTCAGCCATCCCGGCGTGATCGACCTGCTGACCACGCTGAGCGAACACCATCCTGACCCAGGCGTGGCCAGGGCTGCCAGGAAGGCGGCATTCAAGGCCCGCTCGCCAGGTGCCGGTGACGGTCGGCCAGCTTCGTAGAATTGATCAGCCGCGCCGCCCGCGCTCGCGGCCTGTTGCCTGCACCTTCCTGGAGGACCTGGTGAGTATCCGGCCGATCCGCCTGTTCGGCGATCCGGTGCTGCGGACCCCCGCGGACCCGGTCGCGACCTTCGATGCCGAGCTGCGCAAGCTCGTGAAGGATCTCACCGACACGATGATGGACGCGCCAGGCGTCGGCCTGGCCGCGCCGCAGATCGGCGTCGGGCTGCGCGTCTTCACCTACTTCGTCGACGACGTGGTCGGTCACCTGATCAATCCGTCGCTGCAGCTGTCGGAACAGACGGAGCTAGACGACGAGGGCTGCCTGTCCTTCCCCGGCCTGGCCTATCCGACCAACCGCGCGTTCGGCGTCGTGGCGACCGGCTTCGACATGCATGGCGAGCCGGTGACCGTGGAGGGTACCGGCCAGCTGGCCCGCTGCGTCCAGCACGAGACTGACCATCTGGACGGCGTCCTGTTCATCGACCGGCTTGACGCCGCGCAGCGCAAGCTGGCGATGAAGGAAATCAGGGCGTCAGAGTGGTGGGGAGAGCCGGTGCCGCTGGTGAAGGTGTCGCCGCATCCAACGCATGGCAAGGTTTTCTAAGGCATGCGCCTGGTCTTCGCCGGGACGCCCGCAGCGGCCGTGCCGTCGCTGGACGCGCTGCTGAAGTCCAGGCACGAGGTCGCTGCCGTCATCACCAGGCCGGACGCCAGGGCAGGCCGCGGGCTCAGGGTTGGCCGCAGCCCAGTCGCCGAGCGGGCAGCGGAAGCCGCGGTCGATGTGCTAACGCCAGCCAGGCCGTCCGATCCGGACTTCCTCGCCCGGCTGCGGGAGATCGGGCCTGACTGCTGTCCGGTAACCGCCTACGGGGCGCTGCTGCCGCAGACTGCCCTCGATATCGCGCCGCACGGCTGGGTGAACCTGCATTTCTCACTGCTGCCTGCCTGGCGCGGCGCCGCCCCGGTGCAGCACGCGATCTTGCACGGTGACGATGTCACCGGCGCCACTACGTTCGCGATCGTGCGCGAACTCGACGCGGGGCCGGTCTACGGGATGCTAACCGAGCCGATCAGGCCCACGGATACTGCCGGTGACCTGCTAGGCAGGCTGAGCATCGCTGGCGCTGACCTGCTGGTGGCGACCCTGGACGGGATCGAGTCCGGCGAGCTGGAAGCGCGTCCGCAGCCAGCCGACGGGGTCAGCCTGGCACCGAAGATCACTACTGCGGACGCTGAGGTTAGCTGGCGTCAGCCGGCTGTCGCGGTCAGCCGGCTCGTCCGTGCCTGCACGCCCGCGCCCGGCGCGTGGACCCAGCTGCGCGGCGTTCGGGTCAAGCTCGGCCCGGTTTCCGTGCCCGGCGCCGGCAGTTCGGATGAGGCGGGGGCAGGCCCGCTCGGCCCGGGCGAGTTGCAGATCCTTGGCGACCGGGTCCTGGTAGGGACTGTCACGTCGCCGCTGGAGCTCGGCGAGGTCCAGCAGGACGGCAAGCGCAGGATGCGGGCCGCCGACTGGGCCCGCGGCCTGCACCTGGACGGCACGCGGGCGGTGCTCGGCTGAGGTGACCGCGAAACCGGGAGCGGGCAGTCGGCGAGCCCACGCCGCGAAATCAGGCGGGCGCCCCGCGAAGAGTCGCGACGGTGCGAAGACTGGCGACGGTGCGAAGACTGGCGACACTGCCAAGGCCAGCAATACTGCCAAGGCCAGCAACACCGCCAAGAGTCCCGGCGCAGCGCGGCGCCCGGCCAGGGACCCGGCCCGGCGCGCCGCACTTGACCTGCTGCTCGCCGTGGCCGAAAGGGACGCATACGCGAACCTGCTGCTGCCAGACCTGCTCGCTCAGCGGCGGCTGACCGGACGGGACGCAGCGCTGGCGACCGAGCTGAGCTACGGGACATTGCGCGGCCAGGGCACCTACGACGCTGTACTGGCGATCTGCAGCGACCGGGATCTGGCCTCGCTGGATCCGGCTGTCCGCCAGGTGCTCAGGCTCGGCACGCATCAGCTGCTCGCTACCCGGGTGCAACCGCACGCCGCGGTGGCAACGTCGGTGAACCTGGTGAAGGACGCCATCGGCCAGCGCCCGGCCGGCTTTGTCAACGCAGTGCTCAGGCGCGTTTCGACCAGGGACATGAACGCCTGGCTAGAGATCGCAGCGCCAGCCCGCGAGGCCGACTTGCCTGGTCATCTCGCTGTGCGGTACAGCCATCCGCGCTGGATCGTCGAGGCGCTGGCGGCAGCCCTGGGCGAGCAGCCAGGCGGAGACCTGCGGGAGACTGAGGCCGCGCTGGCCGCGGACTCCGGGCGCCCGGCCGTGCACCTGTGCGCGGTTCCCGGCCTGGCGGAGCAGCAAGAACTGGTGGCGGCTGGCTGCAGCCCGGCGCGGTGGTCAGCTTTCGGAGGTTACCTGGCCAGTGGTGATCCGGCGGCCATCGCCGTGGTGGCGGAAGGCCGGGCCGGGGTGCAAGACGAGGCCAGCCAGCTTGCGGCCATCGCCGTGAGCAGGGTCGAGGTGGCCGGCTCCGATGACCGGTGGCTCGACATGTGCGCGGGGCCAGGCGGCAAGGCACGGCTGCTCGCGGGGCTGGCCGCCGGAGCCAATGCCAGGCTCGTCGCTGCCGAGCTGCGCGACCACCGGGCGAGGATGGTCCGGTCGGCGACCGCCCCGGCCGGCAGCTGCGGCGTCGTCGTAGCGGACGGGACCAGGCCGCCCTGGCAGCAAGGGCGGTTCGACCGCATCATCGCCGACGTGCCCTGCTCTGGCCTCGGGGCGCTGCGGCGCCGTCCGGAATCACGGTGGCGACGTACCCCGGCAGACATCGCCAGCCTTGGCGGCTTGCAGCGCAATTTGCTGACCGCGGCGCTGGACTCGGCCCGGCCAGGAGGCGTGGTCGGCTACGTCACGTGCTCGCCGCACCTGGGCGAGACCAGGGACGTCGTCGCGGACGTGCTGGCCGCGCGCGGGGATGCCGATGTGCTGGACGCGCCTGCCGTCCTTGCTGAGGTCCCGGACCTCAGCAGCGGTGCGGGGGGCCGGTACGCGCAGTTCTGGCCGCACCGGCACGGCACCGACGCGATCTTCCTGGCGCTGCTGCGCCGCCGCTAGCCCGCGCAGACCAGCTCTTCGCGCCGTCGGCTGGGCCGGGCCCGCCGGACTGTCACCTGGTGAGCGAGCGCGGGCGCCGCTGGCCCACCTGGCCAGTCCCGATGTCGGCGCGCTTGCCCTGCGCGTAGCCCGCTCCGTAGCCGTTCCCGGTATAGGTCACCCGCGCCGCCCGGGTAACTGGATACGCGCGCGCCACGTTCTGCCGGATCACCAGCGAGCGGTCGGCGAGCACCAGCGCGGCCTTGGATGACCCGGGGTCAGGACTCTCCGCCGCCGCCCGTTCGGCGCCCTGCTCGGCCGCCCTCACCTTGGCCGTGACCGCAGCTGCGTAGCCGAGCAGCCAGCTGCGCCGCCAGGCGCGCGGACTGTCCGACCAGGCGGGGACCGAGGCCGCGATCAGCCCGTGCCACATCTGGATCAGCACCGAGGTGTAGAGCACGTCGGTCCGCTCGATGTCGGAGGCGTAGCCGAACATGTGCACGCGCTGTCCGGCTCTCGCCGGGAGCAGGATGCACTGGCATCGCAGTGCGGCGGCGAGACCGCACAGCAGGTGCGCCTGCACCCGCGCCCACGGGTTGTAGATCTCCACGATCCGGTTATCCGGCTTGTCGGTCTCGGGCCTGACCGCGGCCAGCAGCGCCCGGTCGATCCCGTACTTAGCCATCAGCTCGGCCGCCTTAGCGGTCAGAGCTTGAGCCTCCTCCGCCGTTACGCCCTCAGCCTCGGCCTTCGCCAGCAGCTTGCGGACCCGGTCGAGCAGGCGGTCGGGTGCTTCTACAGTCATCGCGGCCTCCCCGGGCTGACGGAATGTTCGCGCGTCTGAACTTAGCGGTGCGCTATGACAATCCGCTCGCGGCTAGCCGGACTGCCGAGCCTAGAATCGCCCTGAGATGAGCGTGCAGATAGCACCGAGCCTGCTGGCCGCCGACTTCGCCAGGCTCGCCGACGATGCGGACGCGGTCGCCGGCGCGGCCGACTGGCTGCATGTCGATGTCATGGATGGCCACTTCGTGCCGAACCTGACCATCGGCCTGCCTGTCGTCGACGCGCTGCACCGGCATGCGCGGCTCCCGCTTGACTGCCACCTGATGATCTCCGATCCCGATCGGTGGGCGCCGGGCTATGCGGAGGCGGGGGCGCGTAGCGTCACCATTCACGTCGAGGCCGCGAGCGCGCCGGTCCGGACGCTGCGGGCGATCAGGGCGGCCGGCGCGCGGGCCGGCCTCGCGTTCAACCCGGGCACGCCGCTGCTGCCGGATGCCGACCTGCTGTCCGAGGTCGACATGCTGCTGCTCATGACCGTCGAGCCGGGTTTCGGCGGCCAGAAATTCCTGGACCTGGTCCTGCCGAAGGTCCGCAGAGCGCGCGAGTTGATCAGCGCGCACGGCGGCGAGGTGTGGCTGCAGGTCGACGGCGGCGTCAGCGAGGAGACCATCGGACGCTGCGCCGAGGCCGGAGCGGACATGTTCGTGGCCGGCTCGGCCGTGTACGGCGCCGAAGACCCGGCTGCCGCGGTCAAGACGCTCCGCGATCTCGCAGTCGCCGCGAGCCCGGTTAGCTACGGCTGAGCAGGCCGGCGACGTGGCGAGCGGAGAGGAGCGAGACGGCGTCTCGCTGACCAATCTTGACCAGGAGCTGTTCCCCGGGGCGGCGGCGACCAAGCGTGACTTGGTCGACTACCTGGACTCCGTCAGCGACATGATCATCGGCCAGCTGCGGGACAAGCCGCTGTCGGTCGTCCGCGTGCTGCGCGGCCAGGAGCCGTTCATGCAGAAGAACGTGCCGAAGTACGCTCCGGACTTCGTTCATACGGTGCAGGTCTGGGCGGAGGCCTCGCATCGCCAGGTCGCCTACGCGCTGTGCAACGACCGTCGCACGCTGCTGTGGTTCGCCAACCAGCGCGCGGTGGAGTACCACCCGACGCTGATGCAAGCAGGGCACTGGAATAACCCCGAGTACCTCGTGCTGGACCTCGATCCGCCCGGCGGGCAGGCGGATGACGCCGCGGGCGCGTTTGGCCAGGCGGTGCACGCCGCACTCGCGGTGCGGGAGGCGCTGGCGGCCGTCGGCCTGGCCGGCGCGGTCAAGACCAGCGGTGCCAAGGGAGTGCATGTCTTCGTGCCGCTGGCACCTGGCCAGACCAGCGAGCACGCCGCAGCCGCCACCAGGGCGATCGCGGCGCGGGCCGAGCAGCTTGCGCCGCACATGAGCACCACGGCATTCATCAGGCAGGACCGCGGCGGAAAGGTCTTCATCGACGCCACCAGGGCGGGCGGCGCGACGGTGGTGGCCGCATACAGTCCGCGAGTCCGCCCGGGCGTCCCCGTTTCCTTCCCGGTCAGCTGGGACGACATCGGCAGCGTCCAGCCGCGGGATTTCACGGTGCGGAACGCTGCGAGCCTGCTGGCTGGCCAGGACCGCTGGGCCGGGCTGCTGCCCGAGCCACAGCAGTTGCCCGCTGACCTTGTAGACGAAGGCTTGCAGATTCCGATCGCGAGGGTGCAGGCCATGCACGAAGGCAAGCGGCGGGCCAGGGCGCGGCGCGTGCAGGAACCGGATAAGGAGGGGAACGGGGACGCCGTCGGGGAAGCCGACTAGTCAGCGCGCGGCGCTTATAGCGAGGGCCGGCCCTGAACGTCGTTGATCAGGTTCCAGCCGCCGGGCACCCTATAAGTCGCGGCGGTCGGTTAGCCTGGCCCCTATGTCGCGTATCGAACCGATCCTGCCCTTGGCCCCGGCTCTGCCAGGCCTGGCGAATGCGGGCGTCCGCGGCGAACCGGCTGGTGACGCGCGGGCAGGCGGGCACAGAATGTGCTCATGACAGCAGCGACCAGTGTGAGCCACCGCTCGCGTGACACCGCGGGACAGGCCGCGGAGACGGGTGCGCCGCTGCTGGAGATCCGGAACCTCGCGGTGAGCTTCGGGCCGATCCAGGCCTTGAGCGGGGTGAGCTTGTCGGTGCGCGAGGGCGAGGTGGTCGCGCTGGCGGGCGAGAACGGCGCGGGTAAGACCACGCTGGTTCGCTGCATCGGCGGCGACATCACCCCGAGCAGCGGGGAAATCTGGATCGGCGGCGCGCAGGTACCGTCCGATCCGGCCACGCTGGCCCGGCAAGGCGTCAGCGTGCTCTGGCAGGACCTGGCGCTCTGCGACAACCTGGACATCGCCGCCAATCTCATGCTCGGCCGCGAGCGGCGGCTGCAGCTGGCTTCGGACGTGCGGCTGCACAACGAAGCGTCGAAGCTGCTGGAAGATCTCGGCATCAGCCTGCCCGCTACCACGCGCGGAATCCGGACGCTGTCCGGCGGCCAGCGCCAGCTTGTGGCGGTAGCCAGGGCAATGGCCAGCCGGCCGCGGCTACTGCTGCTGGACGAGCCGACGTCGTCGCTGGGCGTAGCCATGGCCCGCCAGGTTGAGGAACTGATCGTCGGCCTGCGTGAGCAGGGTGCTTCGGTGCTGCTGGCCTGCCATGACATCGACATGATGTTCCGGCTCGCGGACCGCATCGTGGTGCTGCGACACGGGCAGGTGGCAGCCGAGGTCGCGCCCCGCGAGGTCCACCCCGACGACGTGATCGCGCTGCTGTCCGGGCAGGACGCCGATTCCTCGGCGCGCAGGCAGCTCACCCGGCTGCACGGATTGGCCGACCGGCTGGTATCCGCTGATCCCTCGTCCAGCCTGTCGCTCATTTTGTCCGCTCTCGGCGCCGCGCTTGGCAGCAAACGGCTCTGTATCCACCTGCTTGTGGACGACTCACTGGTCTGCGCCGCTTCCCTCGGCATGTCCGGTGCACTGCTGTCTGCCTGGTCCGCGCTGCCGACTGGCGCGGCGGGTGGCCCGGCGGGCATGGCCGCCGAGGCATGCGAACCGGTCATCGAGGAAGACGTCCGGGCCGGCGCGGGCTGGGCACCGTTCGCGGCCCTGGCCCGGCCTGCCAAGGTAGCGAGCTCGTGGTCGGTGCCAGTACTCGGCCCGCGTGGACTGGTGGGCGTCATCACGGTGCTCCGCTCGATACCGGGCGGGCCGAAACGTGACGATCTTGATCTCGCCACCTTGTACGCGGGCTACGCGGCTAGTGCCATCGAGCGTGACGGGCTGCTGGACGAGGTCACGGCGCGCAACCGGGTGCTGGAAACGATCAGGGAGATGCTGGAAACGCTGGCCGGGCCGCTGCCTGTGAGCCAGAGCCTCGGGGTAGCGCTGGCCGCGCTATGCCTGGGACTTCAGGCTGACGAGGCTGCCCTGGTCATCCGCCCGGCGGGCGGTCACGCCCAGCTTCGCGCGGCCGCGCGGCCGGGTGTAGGCCGGCCCGGTGCAGGCCAGCCGGGAGAGGCCAGCACGGAGCTAGTCGCGACCGCCACCGGCGTGCTCGAGCAGGCGCGTGGGACCGACGTGACGGTGCACCGCGCGGGCAGCGACGGCAGCGAGCTGATGACGGTGCCGTTCGCCGCTCCGGGTGGCGATGCGGCGCTGGTGGCAAGCTGGCAGACCGGGTTGCCGCCAGCCGATGCGGCTGCCCTGCTCGACGACGCGGCCAGGTCCCTTCAGCTCGCGCTCGAGCGGGAGGAGGCGTCGGTCGCGCATCAGGAAGCGCTGACCCTGCGCCGCTCGCAGGAACTGCAGCGCGGGTTCCTGTCGCGGCTCAGTCACGAGCTGCGCACTCCGCTGACTGCGATCAGGGGCTATGCGTCCAGCCTCATGCAGCCTGATGTCACCTGGGACGGCGAGTCCCAGCATCGGTTCCTGGGGCGGATCGCCGCCGAATCGGCAAGGCTCGGCCGGCTGGTCGACGACCTGCTGGACTTCTCCGCGATCGAGTCAGGCATCCTGCGGCTGCAGCGAGACTGGTGCGATCTGCCGCTGGTCCTCGAAGCCGCCATTGCCTGCCTGCCGCCGGAGGTATCACCGCCGGTGAAGATGTCCTGCGCGCCGGACCTGCCGGTGATCTGGGCAGACCACGATCGGCTGGAGCAGGTGTTCGTGAACCTGCTGGCCAATGCCGTCGGGCATAACCCGCCCGGCACCAACGTCCGGGTCCTGGCAGTGGCCGGCCCGCACCACGTCGAGGTCACCGTGGCCGATGACGGCTCAGGGTTGTCGCCCGATCAGCTCAAGTCGCTATTCGAGCCCGCCAGGGGCCGCCGGGGGCCGACGGCCGGTGCCGGGCTTGGCTTGTCGATCGCCCAGGGCATCGTTGCCGCACACGGCGGCGAGATTGAGCTGGTCAGGCAGGCGCGCGGCAGCTGTTTCCGCATCTGCCTGCCGATCGAGGCCGAGGTTAAACTGGCGGGCCAGCTACTCCCACTGGGGGCTCCGCCCCCCGTGCACCCCCCGAAGCCTCAGCAGGGAGATCGAGCTGGCGGGCGGACGGGAGTAATGATCGGTGGCGACTGAGGCGGCGACGCGTGCGCTCGTGGTCGAGGATGACCCGAACATCGTCGACCTGATCCGGTCGAACCTCGCGGTCCGCGGCTTCGACACGATCGTGTCGGCTGACGGCCTGCGGGCGCTCCGCCTGCTGGAAACCGAGTCGCCGGATATCGTGCTGCTCGACCTGATGCTGCCGGAGATCGACGGCTTCGAGCTGTGCCGGCAGATCCGCGAGCGGTCGTCGGTGGCCATCATCGTGGTCTCCGCACGGGGTGGCGAACGAGACAAGGTCAGCGCCCTGAACGTCGGCGCGGACGACTACATGACCAAGCCTTTCAGCATCGAGGAACTGCTCGCCCGGATCAATGCCACGCTGCGCCGGACCCGGCCGGCCGCGACCGAGCCCGCCGCCACGGCGCCCGAGGTCATCACCGTGTCCGACCTTGTCATCGACCTGACAAGCCAGCAGGTCAGCCGTGCTGGGGTGGCCATTCACCTGACTCCGACGGAGTTCGCGCTGCTGCGGGAGCTGGCCATCAACCGAGGCAAGCTGCTCAGCCACGCGCACCTGCTGCGTCGGGTGTGGGGCCGTGGCTATGAGACCGAGACCGAATACGTGCGGGTTTACGTCCGGCGGTTGCGGGCGAAGCTAGAAGCAAACGGCACTCCGCTGATCGTTACGCAGCCGCGGGCTGGCTACCGGATCCTGGCCGACTGACGCGAAGCCCATCCGGGTGTGGTCACGCGGCCATCCGGCGGCGGCCGGCAGTCAGGCCGATGATGTAAGCGGTCCTCGTTACCTGGCTGTATCCGGAACGTAACCCAGCCGTGCCCGGGGGTGAGCAGATGCACGGGTGCAAATCGGGTCATAGGCTCACCCCCGGTCCTGTACACCCGGCCTGACCTGCGCGTATTCTGTTAACAAAATTTTCACGGGGTTACGTCGATGTTAACGGAGCCGTTCATCCGCCGGCCCCTAGTGTTTGCGTCAGAAGACGATTGATCCCGCGCGTGACCCCGATGGGTCTGCGACGCAGGCCCATGTCCATCGGCGTTCCGCCTAAAAACGAGGTGGTTTTCTTGCGCTCAGTCACCAAGGCAGTGGCCGCGACGGCCATCGCCAGCAGCGCGGCGCTGTTCATCGCCGCCTGCGGCAGCAGCGGCAGCAGTTCCGGCACCGGAACAAGCACGCTGAGTCCATCGCAGATACCGCAGCTCACCCCCAGTTCCTTCACGCTCGACTTCTCGGCGATGTCGCAGCTGAAGATTCTGGCCACGCACGGCTCGGGCAAGGTAGCAGCGATCCTGCCCGACACCGTGTCCTCAACCCGGTACGTGGAGTTCGACGCGCCGTACCTGAAGAAGGCACTGCTGGCAGCCGGGCTCACGACGTCGCAGTTCACGATTCAGAACGCGCAGGGCAGCGACTCGACCGAGTACTCGGACGCGCAGGCCGCCATCACCAACGGCGCGAAGGTTCTCATCGTCGACCCCATCGACCCCGGCGTCGGCGCGAGGATTGAGTCCTACGCCAAGTCGCACGGCGTGCCGGTCATCGACTACGACCGTCTCGTCCTCGGCGGTAACCGCAAGTACTACGTCAGCTTCGACAACACCAACGTCGGCGTCCTGCTCGGCAAGGGCCTGCAAGCCTGCATCACCGCTTGGAAGGTGAAGAAGCCGCAGGTCATCGTCATGCGTGGCGACCCGACAGACAACAACGCGACCCTGTTCGCCAACGGGTACTACTCCGTGCTCAACCCGCTGTTCCATGCCGGGACCTATAAGCTCATAGCCGCTCCGGCCGGCACCTGGACGCCGACGGTCGCGCTGACCGAGTTCCAGGCCGCCTACACCAAGAACCCGAATATCAACGCCGGGCTCATGCCGAACGACGAGAATGCCGCGCCGATCATTCACTACCTGCAGACGCGGCACGTCAAGGCGATGACCTTCCCGATGACCGGGCAGGACGCAACCCTCACCGGCTTGCAGAACGTCATCTCCGGTTACCAGTGCGGCACCGTGTACAAGCCGATCTACCTGGAGGCCCAGGCGGCTGTGGCGCTCGCCATGTACGCGCGCGCTGGCGTTGCGGCTCCGACGTCGCTGGTCAACGGCCAGACGCTGGACAGCAAGGAGAACGTCAAGGTGGCGTCTGTGCTGCTGACCCCGGAGTGGGTCACGCCGACGACGACGGCGAACAGCAAGTCGATCGAGTCCACCGTCATCACGGACAACTTCGTGCCGGCCTCGCAGCTGTGCGCAGGTTCGTTCGCGGCGGACTGCACGAAGTACGGGATCAAGTAATGACGGCTAACCCCAGTGACCGGGCCCAGGCGGCACGGTGGTAGCTGGAAGCGCCGGGGACGGTGCCACGCCCGCAGCCGCGGGCGTGGCACCGCCCGTGCCCGGCACGACAATGACTGAAGAGGGGCCACTCCTGCAGCTCCGGGGCGTCGGCAAGGCCTTCGGGCCGGTGCAGGCGCTCAGCGGAGTTGACCTGGACGTCCCAGCCGGCCAGGTGACGGCGCTGGTCGGCGACAACGGCGCTGGCAAGACCACCCTGATCAAGTGCATCGCCGGGATCTGGCAGCCTTCTAGCGGCCACCTGCTCTGGAAGGGCAAGCCCGTCCAGATGCACACTCCCAAGGATGCGAACGCGCTGGGTATCGCCGCCGTATATCAGGACCTGGCGCTCTGTGACAACCTAGACATTGTGCAGAACATGCTGCTGGGCCATGAGAAGGTCAAGCTCGGGTTGCTGGACGAGATCAGCATGGAGCTGACCGCGAAGCAGACCCTCCAGCAGTTGTCCGTGACCACCGTCCGGTCGATCCGGCAGCCGGTGGGATCGCTGTCCGGCGGCCAGCGACAGGCTGTCGCGGTGGCCAAGGCCGTTATGCAGGACGCGAAGCTGGTCATCATGGACGAGCCGACGGCCGCACTCGGCGTCAGCCAGACCGAGATGGTGCTGAACCTGATCAGGACGCTGGCCAGCAGCGGGCATGCCGTCATCGTCATCTCGCACAACCTGAACGACGTGTTCCAGGTCGCTGACCGGCTCGCTGTGCTGTACCTGGGCCGCCTGGTCGCCGAGGGCCCGGTAGCCGACTTCGACAGGCAGTCGGTCGTCGAAGTCATGACGACCGGCGCCTCGACCCGCGAGGTCAATGGCGGCGGTAACTCCGCTGCCTCGCCGGGCGTCGGCGCGAATCGGAGGACTGAGTAATGGCAGCAACGGACCCCGGCGAGCGGGACCAGGACAAAGCCGGGTCAGTCGCAGTCGCTGGCGAGCCAACCGAGGCACAGGCGGCTGCCGCTGTCGGCCTGGCCACCTCTCCGGACCTGCTGGTCAACTCGCTCGGCGAGTACACCCGCGTATGGCTGCGGCGGGTCCGCAGCGGGGAAAGCGGCGCGCTGCCCGTCATCATCGGCCTGGTCGCGCTCGGGATCTACTTCCAGCTAAGCCAGAGCAGCTTCCTCGGCGCGACCAATATCGCCAACCTGATGGGCCAGGCAGGCTGGATTATTACGCTCGCGATGGCGCAGACCTTCATCCTGCTGCTCGGCGAGATCGACCTGTCGGTGGGCTTCAACGCCGCGATCGGCGGGCTGATCACCGTCTGGATGGTTTCGATCAACAATCCGTATCCGGTCTGGCTGGCGATCATCACCGGGCTGGTCGTTTCCGCGGCGATATCCGCGGTCGAGGGCCTGATCGTCGTCTGGCTGAGGATCCCTTCGTTCGTCGTGACGCTGGCCGGTCTGCTCGGCCTGAACGGCGTGCTGATCTGGCTGTTCGAGAAAACCGGCAACGTCGGGCAGGGCGGTTCCATCTCGGTCCTGTCGGGCAGTTTCCTCGACAAGCTTGTTTCCGGCAACCTGAGTCCGGCCGTGGGTTGGATCGTGCTCATCGCAGCGGTCGTGCTCGGCGGGCTGTTCCTGATCATGCGAGACCGGCGGCGTCACGCCGCCGGCCTAGTGGCGCCGCCGATCGGCGTGACGCTGCTGAAGGTCGGCGCCGCGGCCGCGATCGGCGCGGTCCTCGTCATCGTCCTGAACGTCAACCGAGCCTCGATCGGCACACTGCGAGGCGTGCCATGGGTAGTGCCGATCGTGCTAGTGCTGCTGGTAGCCACATCGGTCCTGCTGACCAGGACGAAGTTCGGCCGGTATATCTATGCTGTCGGCGGCAACGCCGAGGCGGCCCGGCGGGCCGGCATCAGCCTCAACCGGATCAGGGTCACGGCGTTCGCCCTCTGTGGGCTGTTCGCCGGTATCACCGGCATCTTGTACGCGTCGCAACTCGGGTCCATGAACGAGAACTTCCCCGGCGGCCAGTACGTGCTGTACTCGGTAGCCGGCGGAGTCATCGGCGGCGTTAGCCTGTTCGGCGGACGTGGCCGCATGCTCGGCGCGGTGCTCGGCGGGTTCGTCGTGGCGGTCATCAACAACGGCGTGGCCCTGCTCGGCCTCGGCGCGGCCGGCCAGTACATCTGGACCGCCCTGGTGCTGCTGGCAGCGGTCACGCTGGACGCGATCGCCCGCCGGGGTACGCAAGCGACCTGAGGTTAGGCAGCGGCGGCCGGAGAGAGCAGCGGCGGCCCGTCCCGGAAAACCGGGACGGGCCGCCGCTTCCATTTCTTGCCGTGACCACCGGGGCAGGCCCGTCCCGGAAAGAACCGGGCCGGCCGCCGCTTCCATTTCTTGCCGTGACCACCGGGGCAGGCCCGTCGCCTCCATCGCTGACCATCGGAGCAGGGGAATACCCGGCATGGCATACTAGTTTGCGCAAGTACGCGTGCTCCGGGGTCGGTGTAATTCCGAACCGGCGGTGATAGTCCGCGACCCGGCCGACGCCATCGGCTGGCTGATCCGGTGGAATTCCGGGACCGACGGTTAAAGTCCGGATGGGAGGCAGCACGTGCGCGGCCGTAATCGGCCCGGTGTGAGTCTGCACTGGGCGAGCCGTCCTGGCGAGGCGCCGGGACAGACTGCGAGCCGTAAGTGCGCCTTTCCGCGCACCCCCCCGGAGCCTGTGGTTGGTAGCGGCTCCGGAGGAGGACACGGTGTTTACCGGGATAGTGGAAGAGCTCGGCGAGGTCGTCGGCCTTGAGCTGAATGGCGGCTCCGCCCGGCTTCGGGTACGCGGGCCGCAGATCACGGCCGATGCGTCGCGGGGCGACTCGATTGCCATCAACGGCGTTTGCCTGACCGTCACGCAGACCAGCGACGGCGAGTTCACCGCCGACGTGATGGGTGAGACGCTTGACCGGTCCAGCCTCGGCGCGCTGACAACAGGCGCCACCGTCAACCTGGAGCGCCCGGTACGCCCGGACGGCCGCCTCGGCGGTCATATCGTCCAGGGTCATGTGGACGGCACCGGCACCATCGTGGCCAGGCTGGCCGCGCAGGGCTGGGAGGTGGTGCGGATCTCGATGCCCCCAGGGCTATCCCGTTACGTTGTTCACAAAGGATCAGTAGCCGTGGACGGCGTCAGCCTGACCGTTTCGGCCATCAGCGAGGGCGGCCAGGAGCAGGAGCCGTGGTTCGAGGTCAGCCTGATACCCGAGACTCTTGAGCGCACTACGCTCGGCCGCAAGCAGCCAGGCGAGATCGTCAACCTCGAGGTCGACCTGATTGCCAAGTACGTCGAGCGGCTGTTGCCTGCGAGCCGGTCATGATCGTGCCTGAGGCCGCTGCGACGCGGTTTGACGACGTCGCGCGGGCGGTCGCTGACATCGCGGCTGGCCGGCCCGTGGTCGTGATCGATGACGCCGACCGGGAGAACGAGGGCGACATCATCTTCGCCGCGAGCAAGGCGACGCCCGAACTGCTGGCCTTCACAATCCGGCATACCAGCGGGGTGATCTGCGTGCCCATGCCGGGCGAGATGCTGGACCGGCTCCAGCTGCCGCTGATGACCACGCAGAACGCCGAGCGCATGCGCACCGCCTACACCATCAGCGTGGACGCGCGCGACGGCGTCACGACCGGGATCTCGGCCGCGGACCGGGCCAGGACCATCAGGGTCCTGGTCGACTCCGCCACCGAGCCGTATGAGATCGTCCGGCCGGGACACGTGTTCCCGCTCCGGTACGCGCCGGGTGGCGTGCTGCGCCGACGCGGTCACACCGAGGCAGCCGTCGACCTCGCCCGGCTAGCCGGCCTGACCCCGGCCGGCGTGCTCGCTGAGATCGTCAATGATGACGGAACCATGGCCAGGCTGCCGCGGCTGCGCGAGTTCGCCGACGAGCACGGGCTGGCGCTCATTTCGGTCGAGCAGCTGATCTCCTATCGCCGCCAGCACGAGCGGGTCGTCAGCCGGGTCGTGGAGACGCGGCTGCCGAATCAGCACGGCGAATGGCGCGCAATCGGCTACCTCAACACAGTGGACGCCACTGAGCACCTGGCGCTGGTGCTCGGCGACCTTGCCGCGCCGGGCCCGCCAGTCCTGGTCCGCATGCACTCGGAATGCCTCACTGGCGACGTGTTCGGCTCGCACCGGTGTGACTGCGGTGCCCAGCTGGACGCCGCCATGGCCTCGATCGCGATCGAGGGCAGGGGAGTGGTGCTCTACCTGCGCGGGCACGAGGGCCGGGGGATCGGGCTGCTGGCCAAGCTGCGGGCCTACCAGCTGCAGGACCGGGGCGCTGACACCGTGGATGCGAACACCGAGCTTGGCTTGCCTGTCGACGCGCGCGAGTACTCAACCGGCGCGCAGATGCTCACCGACCTGGGTGTCAGTTCGCTGCGGTTGCTGACCAACAACCCGGCCAAGCTGGAGGGTCTGGCCGGGTTCGGGCTCGAGGTCACCGGGCGGGTAGGACTGCCGTCCACGCCGACTGCGCAGAACCTGCGGTACCTGACCGCCAAGCGGGACAGGCTCGGGCACAAGATTGAAAACCTGCCCGTCGCGGGCGAGCGATGAGCGGCGCAGGCCGACCTGACGGGCACACCATCGACGCGGCCGGGCTGAGCCTGGCCATCGCGGTGACCAGGTGGCACGCCGAGATCACCGACCAGCTCGTGGACCGGGCCGTCGCCGCGGCCCGAGCCTGCAATATCGACAGCCCCCTGGTGGTCCGCGTTCCCGGTGCAATTGAACTGCCTGTGGTTGCGGCCGAACTGGCCCGCCGGCACGATGCGGTGGCCTGCCTCGGAGCCGTGATCCGGGGCGGTACGCCGCATTTCGACTACGTTTGCGACGCGGTGACCTATGGCCTGACCAGGGTGTCCCTTGACTCCGGTATACCTGTCGGCAACGGGGTGCTGACCTGCGACACGCTCCAGCAGGCTATCGACCGCAGCGGGGCGGCGGGCAGCGCAGAGGACAAGGGCTGGGACGCCGTAGTCGCGGCGCTGGAGACGGCGCTAGTGCTCCGCTCCGTCCGCGCCTGATCGCCGGGCCAGTGCGCGGCGAGTTATGCCCTGGGCGGTGGCTCCGCCCGCGACGCGCGGACAGTGACGGCGGAGCCGGCGCGCACGCGTGCACCCGGTCGCGGCGTCTGGCTCGTGATCATCGTGACCGCCGGGTCGGCCGCGGTTGCCAGCAGCTGAATCCGGAGTTCGTACTGTTCGAGGATCCGGCGACCCTCGTCGACCGAGTAACCGGTCACCATGGGCACGGTCACCTTGGGTGCCTTCGGCAATGGCGCGAAGAGCCAGTCGGCCGCGCGCTCGAACGCTAGTTGCAGCGGCTCGCCGAGCAGGTCGACGATGTCTCCAGGGTCCACGGCCGCCCCTCTCGCCGTTGGCGCCAGCCCGCTACTTTCTATGCTAGGCCGCCGGGCGCGATCCGGTAGTGGTAGCCATGGTGGTCAGCGAATCCGATCCGGCCGTACAGCGCCCGTGCCGCCGCGTTGTCGTCCTCGACCTGAAGGTACAGGCCGGTCGCGCCATGGGTGGCGGCCTGGGCGGCCAGGGCGCTGGTAATGGCCGTAGCGAGGCCCGCGCGGCGGTGTTCCGGGTCTACCTCGACTGCAGTGATCCCTGCCCATTGGCCGGCCGCCGCCACCCGTCCGATGGCGATGGCCTGGCCGTTCACGCGGACGGAGGCGAACGACTGCCACGGTGCCGACGTGAGGAGCTTTACCGCGATGGGGGGAAGCTGCTGGCCGCGATAGTGATACCGCGCGAGCCACGCCGCATCCGGTTCTGCATGCGTTTCCACCATTCCGGCCGCATTCTGTGCCGCCAGCCGGGCAACGCCGTCGGCGCTGGCCGCCATCACGGTGGCAGCGCCTGCGCGGATCGTCCAGCCTTGCCCGGCCAATACCCGGTCCAGGAGGTTTGCCTGCGGGTTCGTGCGCGGGTAAGGCACAGCCATCATCGCCGGCAGGCCGCGGCCTGAGTACCATCTGCAGACGGCCTCGATCGCATCGCTCAGCGGCACGCCTGGCTTGCCGACGGCGAGCGCGCTGTTGGCCCGTCCGGTGAAGCCGCTAGCCGCCCGGAGCAGCCAGTCTCCAATGCGCCCCTCTTCCGGCGCGCGCCAGCCCAGTGCCGCAGCTCGCTCGAGGTCATCGATCGAGATCGCCACCGGGTCAGTTTGCCAGGCCTCTCATACCAGGTGCACTCGTGCCAGGTGCGGGCATGGCGGGAGCCAGGTCGCCATCCGCCTAGCGCGCCAGCATTCGGGCCTCCGCCATCCCGGCATTTGGCGTATTGGGCTCCGGCGGCTGCACGCGCCGAGGACAGGCGGGAGGATGGGCACATGGTGACCTTGTCCGAGGCAGTTGAGATCGGCAGCCGCGACGGCTACCTGGCGGTGGTGTCCACGGTCCGGACAGACGGGACCGTGCAGTCGTCCGTGGTCAACGCCGGTTTGCTGGCGCACCCCGTCTCCGGCGCTGATGTGGTCGGGTTCGTTACCTACGGCGCGGCCAAGCTGCGGAACCTGCGATTCAGGCCGCAGGTCACGCTCACGTTCCGCGCTGGCTGGCAATGGGCGGCGGTTGAGGGCTGGGCCGAGATAGCCGGACCAGCCGACCCACTGCCGGGAATTGACGAGGCCCGTCTCCGGCTGCTGCGCCGGGAGATCTTCACCGCGGCCGGCGGGAGTCACGACGACTGGGACGAGTACGACCGGGTCATGGAATCCCAGGGCCGGGCAGCCGTGCTCGTCACGCCGTCGCGCGTATACGGCAACTAGGGGCGGCAAGCCACGGGCCCACTGGGGCGTTCCAATCGGCCGGGGGCAACGGTCGATGCTGACGGCTCTGGAGGCCGAGCTACGCAGCTATCGCCCTGAAAGCAGCTATTGCCGAGAATAATCTGACAACCCGCTCAAGGCGCAAGGAGGCGCGGAGCGCGCGGAGGCGCGGAGGCGCGCTCCGCGGAATAGTTGCGAACGTCCCGGCGCTCATGGCCACAGTGCCGGATAAGCAGGAACGTAGGCTAGATCCGGACGTCGCTGGCCGACCAGACGGGCCGGGGACGGCCAGGTGAAGGGCACAGAGGTGACCGGCAATGCGCGACATTCTTGACCCCATCACCAAGTGGTGGGAATCGGACGAGACGTTCGGGCTGGCCACCGTCGTCCAGACGTTCAGCAGTGCCCCTCGCGAGCCGGGCGCGGCCATGGCAGTCTCTGCTGACGGCGAAGTTGTCGGCAGCGTGTCCGGCGGCTGCGTGGAAGGCGCGGTGTACGAGCTCGCCACCGAGGTCCGGGCAACGGGGCAGCCGGTCCTGCGCCGGTACGGCATCAGCGACGACGACGCGTTCGCAGTCGGGCTGACCTGCGGCGGCATTATCGACATTTTCGTCGAGCCGGCCAGCCGGGAGCGGTTTGCCGAACTGCGTGAGGTCGGCGAGGCGGTTCGTCAGGGCTTCCCGGTCGCCGTCGCGACCGTGATCGAGGGGCCGGGCGACATCGGTGCGCGGCGGGTGATCTGGGAAGGCGAACGCGCAACTGGCACGCTCGGCGCCGGTGACCGACTCGATCAGGCAGTGGACGATGACGCGCGCGGCATGCTGGCACAGGGCCTCACAGGAGTGCGGCGGTACGGCCCCGACGGCGAGCGGCGCCGGGACGAGCTGGCTATCTTCGTCCAGTCATTCGCGCCGCCGCCGCGGATGCTGGTGTTCGGCGCCATCGACTTCGCTGCGGCTGTGGCCAGGGCGGGCAAGTTCCTCGGTTACCGGGTGACAGTCTGCGACGCGCGGCCGGTATTCGCGACCGCATCGCGGTTCCCCGATGCGGATGAGGTCATTACCGACTGGCCACACCGCTACCTGTCCGGGACCAGCACTGATCAGCGGACCGTGATCTGCGTACTGACCCATGATCCGAAGTTCGATGTCCCGCTGCTGGAAGTGGCGCTGCGCCAGCCTGCCGCGTACATCGGCGCCATGGGCAGCCGGCGAACGCATGAGGACAGACTCGCGCGGTTGCGCGAGGCCGGCCTGACCGAGGCCGAGCTTGCCCGGCTGCGTTCGCCGATCGGGCTCGACCTCGGTGCGCGCACGCCAGAGGAAACTGCCATCGCGATCGCCGCTGAGCTCATTCAGCTGCGCTGGGGCGGCTCGGGACGGCCGCTGACCGCGACGACCGGCCGCATCCACCACGGCCACCTGCCGGGCGACCGGGGCCGCGGGGATGTGCCGGACGAGCAGCTCGCCTGACTGTGCAGCCCACATGACATTGCCAGGGAACGTGGCCGGCATCCTGCTAGCCGCCGGAGAAGGCAGCAGACTCGGTCAGCCCAAGGCGCTGATCATGCTCGGCGGTCAGTCGCTGGCGCGCCGCGGGATAGCACTCTTGCGTGACGGCGGCGCCGATCCGGTCATCGTCGTCACCGGCGCGGCGGACCTCAGGCACGACGACCGTGACCTGGCGGGCACTGACGTGGCGGGCACTGACGTGGCGGGCACTGACGTGGCGGGCACTGACGTGGCGACCATCGTCACGGTGCGCAACCCGGACTGGCGCGCCGGGATGGGGTCCTCGCTGGCCGTCGGACTGGCAGCAGTACCGGCCGAGTGCACTGCCGCCGTGCTGGCCCTGGCCGACCAGCCGCTCGTCGGGAGTCAGTCCGTTCGCCGGCTGATCGCCGCGCATGCCGGTGGCGCGAGCGTCGCAGTCGCGTGTTACGAGGGCCAGCCGCGCAACCCCGTCCTGATCGGTCGCCAGCACTGGGCCGACGTCACCGGCCTCGCGACCGGCGATGTCGGCGCGCGGCCGTTCCTGCGCGCCCATCCCGAGTTGGTGACTCTCGTTGACTGCAGCGACACCGGCCGCCCTGACGATATTGACACCCTGGAGGACCTTGACCGGATCGGGCGGCTACTGGTGGACCGGACCCCGTTACCTTCCTAAGAAACTGTGGCCTGAATGCCCCAGTGATGCGTGACGCTGTCACCCGGCTGAAGTGCCAGAAGGTCGATGCCGCTGACGAACGCGTTTGGCGGGCAGGTCATGGGCTCGATCGCCACGGCCCGCCGGCGTGCGTCTGGGCCCAGCGCGTCGCCGGTGAAAACCTGCAGCCAGCGGTAACCCGCACCGGCCCAGAGCGCCACCTGCGCGGCCGGGCCCGCCAGCACGGCCCAGGCGCGGCCGTCGGCGTCGGTATCGAGCCCGGTGAACGCGTGGTCGAGCGCGGTGGCGCCGATTGGCTGGCGGTGGCGGAAGTCGAACGGCGAGCCGGTGACATCCTGCGGCGGGCCGGACGGGATGCCGCGCTCATCGGCGGGCTGCCACCGAGCTGCGGGCACCTGGAGTGTCCAGTCGTCGATCAGTCCCGTGCCTGCCAGCAGGTACGGGTGCGAACCCGTGCCGTAGGGGGCCGCACTGCTCCCGGCGTTCAAGGCGGTCACGGTAACCTCCAAGCCGCCTTGCGGAGTGAGCCGGTAGCTGGCGCTCAGCTCTAGGCAGAACGGGTAACCGGGCCGTCCCAGCAGCCGCTGGCCGAGCTCGACGTGGTCGGCTGCGTGCGTCCGGACCTGCCAGGTGGCCCACCTGGTCAGGCCGTGGATCGCGTTCCCGCGGGCCGGCTCGGTCAGCTCGAGCTGGAGACTTTGGCCGCCGAATGTGTACTGGCCGCGGTCGACCCGGTTCGGCCAGGGTGCGAGTAGCTCGCCAGCTGCCGCAGGCGGCAGCTCGTCCGCCGCGTAGCCCGTGACGATCGGCTGCCCGCCGAACGTGAGCGTCCGCAGGCCGGCGCCGAGCTCGGCAATGATGGCTTGATAACCGCCGGCGGCTATGGCGTATTGCGCGCCAGTGACCGGAACTCCAGAGGTGGCGGCCTCGCTCGGCGCGCCGCTCAGGTGATCTGCCATGGGTCCCATAGTGCCCGCTGGCGGTGCGCCTACGCAGACGGCGCGCCCGGTCGCTAGAGCTGTTAGATGCCGGCGGGGCTGCTTGGGGAGCGGGGGACCTTCAGCCCCGCCAGCACTTTGCACCATAGCTGGCGCGGCTGTCCGTCCGTGCGAAGTTCACCAACACCGCGCCCAGTTTCAGGTCCGCGGCTCGCTGCCGACATAACTGGCGAACGCCACCACATTGCCCAGGTAATGCCCGGACCGCCGGTCGAACACGCCACCGCAAGTGATCAGTCGCAGCGTCGGCCAGGTCGTGTAGCCGTAGACCTTCACGGTCGGGAACCGGGTCTTCGGGTAGAGCGCGACGGAGTAGATCTCGAAGATCACCGTGCGACCGTTGCGCAGGGTGACGTAGATCTTGGCGCCCGGCCGGAGGTTGCCCAGCTCGTAGAACACCGCCGGGCCGATGCCCTTAGCGTCGACATGACCGAGAATGGCGGCCGCGCCATGCTGCCCCGGTGTCGGGCCCTTGTCGTACCAGCCCGCCACGCTCGCCTCAGAAAGCGGCGGGACTTGCACCGAGCCATTCCGTTTCAGGCCGAGCGGGATGATCCGCGCATGCACCTTGATGGCCGGAATGTCGATCCGGACTGGGCTGGACCGGCTGACCGGCCGGGAATCTCTGTGCCCGGGCGGCTGGCCGCCCGCAGCGGCCCAAGCCGGCGGCACCGGCGGCGGCGCCCAGCGAAGGGTGTCATGGCCCGCGAAGGCGATCACGATCCCGGTGACGATCATCGCCACCGCGACCAGGTTGAGCCAGGCCGTCTTGCGCATCTGGGACGTCAAGCGCCTGGTGCGCGGTCATTCCGGCAGGAATGGGCGGCCACGCCTCGACGCATGATGTTCCCCCGATCGGCGGCGATCGGTCCGGGTCATTCCCGCCCGGCCCGGCGGTTAAGCCGGTTCAGGGTCAGGCGCGCCAGCGTCGTGGTGGCCCGTTCCGCGGCGGGTCAGGTCCGGGTGGCCGGGAGTCGAACCAGTGAGCCCGTCCGGACAGCTTCTGCCGCCAGCACGCCGAACAAGTAGAAGCAGGCCGATTCCTCAGTCGCAAAGACTTGAAGCTCGTGCCGGGCACCGTCTGCCGAGTGGAACACCTCGAACCCGTCGTCGGTCTCTATCAGGCACATGGCGCCTTCTACCTCCTCGCCGACCGCGTAGGTGTCAGGCGGGATTCCGGCTTGGCTGGCCAGGTCAGCGAAAAGCCGCTCGGTCGCCATCCGCCGCCGGGCCGCCCGGCGCTGCCGCGAAGCGACAGCAGAGTGCGCCGGTCCCGGCTGTGCGGGGCCGGACTGCGCGAGGCCGGGCTGGGCCAAGTCGGGCTGGGCGAGGCCGGGCTGGGTCAAGTCGGGCTGGGCGAGGCCGGACTGAGCCACGTCGAACGCCGTCGGGCCGGACACTGGGTCGGGAACGACGTAGAGCGGCGCGACATACTGCGGGCCGCCTGGGACCGGCTCGACTGGCTCAGCGGCGGCCCGAGCGCGACCGGGCTCGCCGGAGAGACGGGGCTCGCCGGAGACACCGGGCTCGCTGGCCAGCCCGGTCGGGAAGCCGGGCACGGCCTGGCTCTCAGGCGCCGCTGCAGGCGACGCTTGCATGGCCCGTGCCCGCGAGGCTTGCATGCCCGGTGCGGGCGCTTGCATGGCTGCTGCAAGGGGCGCCGGAGCTTCCGCGCCCGGTGCCAGTACTGGTGCAGGCCGGTCGACCGCTGCCGCGTTGCGCTGCCGCGCTGCTGACTGACCAGGCCGGCGCGACGCCGATGCGGCCCGCATGGCCTCGGCCTCCAGCGGCAGCGGCGCCTCGGCCGTCACAGGCAGGGCAACACCGGTCGTGTCATCGAGCAGCGGCGCATAGGCCGCCGGAGTTGCCGAACTGGCCATTGGCATATCGGTCGGCGGATAGGACAAGGGGCCCGCGTACGGTCCCTGCGGGCGTTCGGCTAGCTCCGGGTAGAGTTCGGCGCTCCCTGGCGGCCGGTAGGCAGGTGCGCCTCCGGCCAGGTCCTGGGCTTGGTATGCCGACGGCACCGCGTGCTGTCCCGACAGGGCGGACCTGGTTGGCTCGACGGGCCAGGTTGCCTCCCCAAACCGGGTTGCCTCAGGCTGCAGCGTGGGTTGGCCCGAGATGATCGGCTGCGGGCCGGAGAGTCCAGCCTGCAGGTCGGAGGGTCCAGCCGGCGGGCTGGGCAGGACCGGGTGTGAGCCAGAGTGCTGGTAACCCGACCCTGGTGCCGGGTGCTCGCTAGCGAGCCCGCCCGAAGCTAGCGCACGCGGATAGTCGCTCCGCTCCTCAAGGATCTCGCTGACCTCAGTCCTCGGCGCGACCAGTTCGAATACTCCCCGGTCAACCTGCCAGTAACCAAGCTGCTCGGCCTTGTACGCGTCGTGACCGAGGTAGCCAATGTGCAGCCTCTCACCGAGATCGTCCAGCACCATGCAGCGCTCGCCCCGGAATATTCCGACTGGCCTGGACTCCCACACGGCCTGGACATCCTGGATGCTGAGCTGCTTACGCCAGTGCCCGGTCGCGGGCTCGAAGCCGAGCTCCTCAGGCGGAGGGCACGCAGCGAACAGGACGATGTCGCTGTCGGTCGGGCCGATGCCGGCCTCGAACGGGGATCCCTGGTAGCTCGCCATTAGCCGGTAGCGCACAGTTCAGGCCCTTCTGCCGGGCGAAGCCACACCTGGCCGTCGTAACGAGCAATGAAGTCGGTCCTGTCGGTGGCCACTCGGTGGATCTCGGCGCCGACGGGTACGGGTACCGGGTCTGTGAAGTACTCGGCGACCGGGTGATCATGATCAGCGGTGAATCCGGTGCCAGTAAATGGCGGCTTCATCGCCCAATCGCCGCCGTGCGCAGCCGAATATGGCACCCGGTACCTCTCGGTGCCGATCGCGCGCCAGCGCAGGACATAGATCTCGTCGGAGTCCGCGCTGAACTCCGATCCTTCATAGCCGAGTCCGAACGCGCGGTGAAGGTCTCTCGGATTGTTGAACGGGCTGTCCGAAACCCGGTGCACGAAGCCCGATATGACCGACCGGCGGCCGGTCAGATACGGCTCGACCATCCTGGGTGGGATGGCCTTGTGCATCAGCGTTCCAGGTTCCACGGCCCCCGGCTCTCGGCCAACCTGGCTCACGCTGTCCCCCATGGTTCCGGTCACGCTGCGGGCATTCACCTGCAGTCCCACGAGACTCTCATATCGCGAAATGCGCCCTCAACTGCTTCGGCCGAGCTGATCGGGTGTCGGGGCAAGGCTACCGCCGGGCGGTGGCCCGCAGGCCGGTCAAGTGCGCCCGGAACCCTTCCGAACGGGTATAAGCGCTTCAGGCCCGGCAGGCCGGACCGCTCTCCGGGCGGCCACTACAGTGAGCCGAATGGTTCATCTGACGGCAGGCGAAGAGCGTTTCCGCCATGACATGGGGGGTGCGGACCCAGCGGTGACGTCAGCCCTGGCCGCATTTGCTGCCGGGGCTGGCACCGAGCAGGCTGCCCTGGCGGCACTGGCGGAGGCTCGCTTGCTGGTTCCCGTGGTCGCAGCTCTCGCTAACGACCCCGACCAGGGCAAGGACCCCGTTCCAGACGCTAGCGGCGACAAGGCAAGCGAGATGACCACGCCGGCGATCGTGGGCAGGGACGGCCGGCGGGCGCTGCCCGCTTTTACTTGCCTGGAAGCGCTGCACCGCTGGCAGCCGGAGGCACGCCCGGTGCCGGTGCCAGCGCATAGCGTGTGGCAGTCGGCGGCCCGGGAATCCGGCGCCGTGGTCATCGACATCGCCGGTCCGGTACCACTGGCCGTGGAAGGCGCGCGGTTGACCGCGCTCGCGTCCGGCGCCGCTATCCCGGCCCTGCACGAGGACCCAGACGTGTGGCAGCTCGCGGCCGCTGCCGCGGGCCAGATTGCGCCCGGCATCCGGGTCAAGCTGAGCGCGCCGCCGGACGGGCTTGACTTCACACTGGAACTGGCGCCTCCCCAAGGCGCTGCCCAGCCAGTTCCGGAAGACGTATCCGGCCGCGTCGCCGAGGCCCTGACTAGCCTGCTGGCTGGCCGGGCGCGATCGGGTATCGCCGTTGTACGCAGCTCTGGAGCGGATGTCGCTTCGCCGCCCGGCCCCGACTCTTCACGGATCCGGATTCCACAAATCGGGCATAAAGTCCCGCTGAGCGACCCGGATCGGTGAAGAGTACCGGCCGGCCCGTTGCTGCTGACCGGATTGTGCGTATTCAGCCCTGAAGACTCCTGTAGACGCCGTCGATGATCGCCATCTTGCGCGGGTCGTCGACCAGGCTCATGCCCATGCGGTTCATGACGTAGGCGAAGGCGACGCCCGCTTCCGGATCACCGCCGACCGTTGACCCGCCGAAGCCGTCGTGGCCGAACGCCGCCGTGTTCGGCCCGAAATGATGCTCATTGCCGGACAGGCCGAAGCCGAGGCCGAACTCGATCGGGAAGCCGAGTACAAGGTCGGTGTGCCGGCCGTTACTGGTCCTCGCGACCTCCAAGGTGCGAGTCGAGATGAGCCGTTCCGATCCGTCGGTGACCGCGCCGAAGACGGTGGCCAAAGCCAATGCGGTGCCGTGGCCATTGGCAGCAGGGATCTCGGCCATCCGCCAGTCGTCAGAGTTGGCCTCATCGCCGGTGAGCGGCGGGTTCACCAACGCCGCCATTGCCGCCGGATGGGCATTGGCATATGCCTGGGCCAGTGCGGCCTGCTCATTTTCAGTCGGCCGCACGCCCAGCAGGTCGCTGCACCTGTCTAGCTCTGGCTCAGCCAGGCCAATGTGAAAGTCGGCATCGAGCGGTCCGGCGATCTCCGCGGCGAAGAAGCGGCCCACGCTCTGGCCGGTAATCCGCCTGATCAACTCACCGATCAGGTACCCGAAGGTGATCGCCTGGTATCCGCTGGTCGTGCCTGGCGGGAACAGCGGCGCTTGCGTCGCGAGCAGCCCGGTGATCTTCTCCCAGTCGTAGTAGTCCTGCACGGTAACGGGCACGACGAGGCCGGTCAGGCCAGATTGATGCGACATGATCCAGCGGACGGGGATCTCGCCCTTGCCGCTCGCGGCGAATTCTGGCCAGTACGTGGCCACCGGGGCGTCCGCGTCTAGCTCGCCGCGGTCGATGAGAAGGTGCGCGCAGAGCGAGGTCATCGCCTTGGTTGTTGACCACACGTTCGTGAGCGTGTCTGCCCGCCACGGCCGAGTTCGGGCCGGGTCCGCCCAGCCAGCCCAGAGCTCCACCACCGGCTCGCCGCCATAGACGACGGCGACGGTCGCGCCAATCTCGTCGCGGTTGGCAAAATTCGCGGCAAATGCGTCGCGAACGGGCTCGAAGCCTGGCTTGCAAGTCCCGTGGATCTCCGGCCGCGCATCGCTCATCGGCGCTGCCTTCCCTTCAGGAGTCAACACAAGATCGGTGGCCAAGCGGCAGATCAGCGCACTTGGTGTATTTCGCTTGCTACGCCCGCTGGCACCAGATTGTCAAGGCGAGCTGATCTCAATGGCCAGCCGAGTCGGCCTGGACTCGTCAGCGGTATTAGCATCACGATGCGTGCAGGCAATCACTATTGCCGAGGTGGCCGACGAGTTGTATTCACTCAGTCCGGCCGAGTTCACTGCTGCGCGCGATGAGCAGGCTCGGCGGGTGCGCGCGGCCGGGCAGCGCGACCTTTCTGGCGAGATTAAGAAGCTCGCCAGGCCGACTGCCAGTGCGTGGCTAGTGAACCAGCTAGCGCGGCAGGCGCCGGACGAACTGGCCCGGCTGTTTGATGTCGGCCTGGCTCTGCAGGAGGCACAACGGACGCTTGCCGGCGACCGGCTGCGGGAACTGTCGTCGAAGCGGCGGCAGGTAGTGGCCGATTTGCTACCCCTCGCGGCCGGGCTAGCCGCGGACGCGGGCCAGCCGGCCAGTGCCGGAGTACTTGGCGAGGTTCGGGCGACTCTGGAGGCTGCGCTGGCCGATCCGCAGGCCGGGGACGCGGTGCGCTCGGGCCATCTGACAAAGGCACTTGCCTATGCCGGCCTGGGCGAGGTCGACTTGACGGCTGCACTGGCGCTGCCAGCTCAGCCGGGCCGGCGAGCCGGCGGCGCGGCGCCGGGCAATGCGAGGCGCGGTGGGACAACGCGCGGCGAAGGGGCACGTGGCACAGCCCGAGGCGCGGCGACCGATGGCGAGCCAGCACCCGGGGCGGACAACCCAGCCCAGCTTCTGGCGCAGGCCGAAGCCGCCACTGGCGATGCTCAGACCGCCATGGACTCCGCACAGCGCCGCACGGCAAGCCTGGCCGAACAGCGGCAGTTCCTTGGCCGCCGTATCGACCACCTGAAGCGCGAACTGGAGCAAGCGAAGGCCGAGGACGCGCAGCTAGCGCGTGACGTCAAACAGGCCGACCGGGCCGTGGCGGATGCGGCCAGCGAGCTTGAGTCCGCTCAGCGGAGGCTAGCCCAGGCCCAGAGGAAAGCGGCCAGCCGCAAGGCTTAGCGCCCTACATGCGGCACACGGCTGCGCTGGATCTCCATGATGGCGTCGTTCACTGCGCAGTTTTGCCTGATTTCGGCTTGAGCGCGAATACGTTCGCCGGGGGAGCAGGGGAATCCTCCGCGGAGGCGTCCGTAATCGGCCGCGCCCGGCCACGGAACTGCGTGAGCTCACCGTCATGGACCAGCCGTGCGGGGAAGGGGTCGGCGGCCACGCGGCGCGCCAGCGCTGCGATTGGCAACTCGTGCTTTGCCGCGGCGAGCACAAGGTTGCCGAATCTGCGGCCGCGCAATACAGCCGCTTCGGCGATCAGGCATGCGTCCGGGAAAGCAGAGCAGATCGCGGCGAGCCTGGCCCGCGCGTGCGCCAGCGGCGGCCCGTCGCCCACGTTGACCGCGTAACACCCCGATGGAGCCAAAGCGCTGGCCACGGCCTGATCGAACTCCACTGAAGTCAGATGCGCAGGGGTTCGCGCGCCAGCGAAAACGTCAGCAATCACGACGTCGAACGACCCAGCCGGAACGTGCTCGAGAACCTCACGCGCGTCAGCCACCCGGATGCGGATCCGGCCGCGGCTGCCTGCCGTACGCCGGGCCGGCTGACTGAGCGGCAGCCGCCGCCGGACGAGAGCGACCAGCTCAGCGTCCGACTCCACCGCCAGCTGGCTGGATCCTGGCCTTGTTGCGGCGACGTAGCGAGCCAGGCTCAGGGCGCCCGCGCCGAGGTGAAGTACCCGCAGCGGCCGCCCTGCGGGCGCGGCGAGATCCAGGACGTGCCCGAGCCTCCGCACGTACTCGAACTCCAGGTACAGCGGATCGTCCAGGTCCACGTACGACTGAGGCGTGCCGTTGACCATCAGCATCCAGGCCCTGGGCCGGTCAAGGTCCCGTAGCAGCTCACGGCCGCGCTGATCGCCCTCGGGCTCGGCGCGTTGCCCGGCGGCTGGCTCTTCCGCGGAGCCTGGTACTGCTGACACAGCGACCATTGTGGCCTGCGCCAGGCAGTGTTCTGACGTTGGCGGCCAAGCCCTGCCGGAGTCCTACTGTGCTTCGGAGATGTTGACTAGCCACGGCACGCCGAACTTATCGGCACACATCCCGAATTCGTCGCCCCAGACCTGCTTCTGAAGCGGCATCGTGGTGGTCCCGCCCGACGACAGCTTCTCCCAGTAGCCGCGCAGGACATCGCCGTCGTCACCGCTGAGGCTGACCGAGGCTCCGGCGACTGGTTCGTATGCCATGTCGCTGGTGACGTCGGCACCCATGATCGTGAATCCGAGATCCGTCTCGAGCATCCCGTGCATGATGCGCCCGGCGTCTGGCGAGTCGGCCATGCCGAAGTCTGCGAAGGTGTTGAAGGTCGGAGTACCGCCGAAGACGCTGGCATAGAACTCCAGCGCCTGGCGGGCGTTGCCATTGAAGTTGAGATAGGGGTTCAGCCGTGAAGCCATGGAGAGTTCTCCCTCGCTCCGTTGCGGTGGATGATGCCCGGCGACAATGGGCGGGTGCGCAGTCATGGATTCCGCCGCGACCTGTACCGGGGAACTGCCGGTGACTATGAAACCTATCGTCAGCCATACCCGCCAGACCTGATTACCGAACTGGCTACTCGCTCTGGCGCGAACGGCACCGGCATGCTGCTCGACCTCGCCTGCGGAACAGGCCAGCTCAGCTTCGCCCTGCACACGCTGTTCGCCGAGGCATGGGCCGTCGACCAGGAACCGGACATGGTCCGGCTCGCACGCGAGAAGGCCGCAGCCGCCGGGATCACCAACATGCGATTCATCACCTCCCCGGCTGAGAACCTTTACCTCCCGGCGGAGGCGTTCGACCTGATCGTGATAGGTAACGCGTTCCATCGGCTGCCTCGGCCGCAGGTCGCCGGCAGCGTCTGGCGCTGGCTGCGGCCCGGCCAGCAGCTCGCCCTGGTCTGGTCTGCGTCGCCATGGGACGGGGCCGAACCATGGCAGCTGGCGATGTCGGCCACGATGGCGCGGTGGCAGGCCAGGCTGGACGATCGCGACCGCCTGCCGGCCGGTTACGAGCAGGCCCGGCGTGAGCTGCCCGATGAGGCGGTCCTGCGCCAGGCAGGCTTCGAGCTGGCGGGCAAGTGCGAGGTGACAGCCACGAAGGAATGGACGGTCACGGAACTAGCCGGCTTCGCCTTCTCCACCTCGGTGCTGTCCCGCGTCGCGCTCGGCGACCGCGCCGGCCAATTCGAGGCAGATCTGCGCCGCGCCGTCGAAGCCTGTGCGGCGGACAGGCCGCTGCGTCAGGAAGTCAGTTTCGCCTTCGAACTGGCGCGCCGCCCCGTTGGATAGCCGAGCACGCTATATCAGGGGATATCACTCGGATCGGCTAATGACCGACATGCTGATCCGAGACGGTCCGGACGCGGTCGTGACTGCAGGGACGCATGCGCAAGCGTGGCTACACAGACCGCTAGCTGTTCGCGGACCGTTGGCCGTTCGCTTCGGGCTGCTTGGGCGGCGACGGCTATGCTCGGCAAAAGGCGGCGGCGCTTCCCACGGGCCGTCGCGATAGCGGCACAGTCAGTCACCGCGCGGGAGAC
The DNA here is from genome assembly GCA_963834665.1 of uncultured Actinomycetota bacterium. GTDB lineage: Bacteria > Actinomycetota > Actinomycetes > Streptosporangiales > Streptosporangiaceae > JAJYUU01. Next base: position 223,880 of record CAWICK010000010.1, on the reverse strand, counting down.
AGCTAACCATGGCGAGCAAGGCCCAGGATGCCGCCCTTCGCAGCGAGCGCGCTCGCAGGGGTCCGGATATCCGTGTGCGTGAGGATTCGGCCGTCGCGGTCAACGCCAAGCCTGCTGCCGGAGCTGTGCCTGCTGCCGGAGCCGTGGCTGACGCTGCGGTTGGCGCTGCGGGCAAGGCCGCGCAGGCAGGAGCGGGCTCGCTGCGGCAGGTATCCGCCGACAGGCTGGACGCGGCGCTGCTTGCCATCGCGGCCAGATTGCGGGAACGGGCCGCAAGCGTGCTGGCCGCGAACAGGGACGACGTGCGCGCCGCACGCGCCGACGGGCTGGCGGATGCGTTCGTCGACCGGCTGGCGCTGGACGGGAGCCGGATCGAGGCAATCTGCGATCAGCTTCGGGCGCTTGCAGAGGTCCCGGCCGAGCCCGCCAGCAGGCCGATCCGAGATCTGCCGGACGGGCTTGAGCTTTCCGAACGGCGTCGCCCGGTCGGCGTCATCGGCGCTAACTTCGAGGCCCGGCCCAACGTCGTGGTGGACATCGCGTCGCAACTGATCAAGTCGCGCAACGCTGGGGTGTTGCGGACCGGGTCCAGTGCACTGAAGTCCGCGAGCGTCCTGGTCGACGAGGTCGTCGGTCCGGCGATGGCGGCGAGCGAGCTTGACCCGCAGGCCATCCAGCTGCTTCGGGTAGTGGGCCGCGAGGCCGCGATCGCGCTGGTACGGCAGCCACGGCTGATACCGCTTGTCATCCTGCGCGGCAGTGGCGACAGCACCAGAGCGCTCGCGCGCGAGGCGGCCTTGCATGGCGTGCGGACGCTCGCGCACGCAGACGGCGGAGCGGTCATCTACCTGGACCAGTCAGCGGATCAGGCACTTGCCATGCAGGTCATCGAACGGAGCCTCGACCGTCTTGGCGTGTGCAACCGGCTGAATCTGCTGCTAGTGCAGGAGTCGGCATGGGATGACACCGTTCCCGTCGTGCGCGACCTGGCCGGGCGGCTGGGAATCGCGGTCTCGTTGCCGCCGCACCAGCATGAGCTGGGGCACGAGTGGGCACTGGACGCCGGCTCGGAGGCCACCATCACAATGGCCCCGGCCGCAGGCGCCGAGGACGCGGCGGCGATAGCGAATCGCGAGACCTCTGGGCTGGCCGCGTCGATCGTCGCGTCGGATGCCGATGCTGCCCGCCGCTTCCTCGACGACTATTCCGGCACGGGTGCGTTCTGGAATGCGACCCCGCGGCTGCTGGACGGCTTCAAGCTGCTATCGGTGCCCGAGACCGGTATCAACATCGATGTCGTGCCCGGTCCGCGCGGCCCGGTAACGTTCCGCGACCTCTACCTGCGGCAGTACGTGGTCGTACCCAAGGCAGCCTCCTAAGGCTCCGCCGGGTAGACCACCAGCGACTCGCGGTGCACCGCGTGAATGCTCCTCACGACCCGCCGCGCCGCTGCCTCGGTTGGCACGTGACCGTGCAAGAAACCTCTGTGCAGCAGGAACGTTGTGCTCAGCTGAGGCTGAGCGAGCATCAGTGAGTCGGCGAGATCGACGACGCGGTCCTGGGAGAAGCTAGTCAGCTGGCCGAACGCCTCCTGGCTGGCGCGCGAGGTACCGTCTGCGAGCTCCCGGCAGTCCTTATAGACATCCGGGTCGACCAGTGAGCTGGCGTCCGTGTCGTCCTCGGAATCTCCGGGCCCGGAACTGGAGTACCTGAGCCGCATCAGGATCGAGATCACGCACGCCACCTCCTGCGGTGACAGTGCTCGCAGGAGCCGCAGAATGCCAGACGGCAGCGCGACGGAGCCGCGACCGACCAGCCGTTCCGGATGCCGAACGTCGACAAGCTCGACGACCGCCCCGGCTCCGAAGTCGCCGTCAACGCGCTTGACTCCGGACAGGAACAGCGTGCTCCCGGTGCGCAGGCTAACCTCGGCGTCCCGGTTGACGTAGACCGAGCCTGCAGACTGCGCCATCCCGCCGATCCACCTCTTGGACGGCTCAAGCTGCGCCCCGGCCGGGCGCACGATAGTGCCCATCCGCGCCCTGGGATTGAGGCTTCGGCTGACAACCTCTGGCTCACGGGCCGAGCCGATGACGCACTCGACGCCGCAGCAAGCTGCGCGCGCGGCCGCGCCCAGCTTCGAGCCCATGCCGCCCCGGCCCGTGCCGCCAGCCGTCACGCGGACCTTGCGGGCCTGGGTCGGGGTCAGCCGCACTATCCGCTCGGTGAGCGCCGCGTCTCGGTAGGCGGCCCGTACATCGGTGAGGAACAGCAGCCGCGATGCCTCTGCGGCGACTGCGATAGCCACAGCCACCTGGTCGTTATCGAGCCTGGACAGAGGGTCGGTCGCGTCGTTGCCGTTGACGACGGGCAGCAGGCCGCGACCGCCCGCCTCGCGCAGCAGCTGACCGAGGTCACCCATGGCCCTTGCCGACTCAAGGTCGCTGCGGGAAACGAGAATCTGGCACACCTCGATGCCGACAGCCGCCGCCAGCTGGCGGTACAGCGCCATCAGCGCTGGCTGGCCCACGGCTGCTGGCAGGGCAAAGTCCACGGCCTGCGTCGCGCCGTCAGCCTTGTCATAACCAGCACTGTCGTACTGGCTCAGGGTCCCTTCCAGGGACTCGATCAGCCGGACATAGTCTGCCGAGCTGGCCTGCTCGGCAGCGGCCGCGCGCATCGATGACCGGACCGAACCCACCAGGGCGCGCAGGGCGGGCGCTGCCCCCGCGGTCGGCCCCTCGAAGGTGAGCAGCCGCCGACCAAGGCGGGCGGCACCGGAGGTGACCAGAATGATCTCGTGGCCTGCCCGCTGGGCTGCTGCGATCTGGCTGACAAGGCCGGCAATGACGTCGAGAGCAAGGCCGTCGCGGCTGGCAATGGAGCTTGAGCCGAGCTTGATAACTTGTCTGGTCACCGGATAACTCACGACGCGGTGCTGTGTGGATGGCCCTGCGGCAAGACGCACAAAACGCCGCGCAGATGATCATCGCAAGGCTACCACGGCTGCTTTTCCGGCTGCGGTGATCGAGCGGAGGAGCCGAGGCAGGTGCCCGGCCCTGTCGATGCGCGGCCAAATAGTGCACATAACGGTCGCCGGCTGCGATCGACTCGGTTATTGAGTGCGTTTGTCCGCGAATATCGCTGACAAACGCACTCAATAGCTGAGTGCCAGTTGGCGGGGGGGGAGTAGCGCCATTAGCGCCGGGCGGTTTGTCATGCAGTGGGCGGTCTGTCCGCTGAGTGGGTCAGCGGCGGTCAGCCGGGCGGCGTTAGCAGCGGTGCGCAGGGCGGGGTCAGCGGCCGTCAGCCGGGCAAGCCAGCGGCGGCCTCGCAAGTCAGCGGCGGCCTGGCTGTCCGGGCCGGCCTGACTGTTAGCGGCGGCGAGACGGGCCGCGGCGGCGAAGCGCGAACCCGCCACCGACTGCGCCAGCGCCAATCAGCGCGAGGCCGACCGCAGACAGGCCGCCGCTGGTCCGCGTCGAGGTCGTGCCATCGCCAGTCTGCGCGCCGCCCTTAGGCGCAACCGTGGTGACCGTCAAGTGCGCAAACGTCGAACTGCCGTCAGAGCAGTCTATGGAGGGGGTGTAGGTGCCCGGCTGAATGCCGCTGGGCAGCGTGACGGTGATGGTGAAGTCCCCGCTGGCCGCGCCCTGGCCCATCGGAATCCGGGCCGGCAAGCCAAGCGTGGTGCCAAAGAAGGTAGCCGACGAGGCGCCCGCGCTGGCGCACGACACCGCGAAGCTGACCTGGCTGCCGGGAGTTGCGGTGCTCGGCGACGCGGCCCCGGTTGCGTTGCCCGGGGGATTAACCGTCGCGGCTGCGGCCGGGCCGGCCGTTGCGGAGACGATGACACCGACCCCGAGCGCAGCCGAGCTGAGCAAGCCAGCGGATAGCCCTACGAAAACGGCAAAATGCCTGAATGGGCGCATGTACGTTCCTCCCCCGAAGACCGCGTTAGCACCGATGCCTGTGCCGCCCGCGGTCGCCGCGGGCGGGTGCAAGGCTGACGATTCCCCGTAGTGCGGTGCCGTGATACCCGGTGCCCTACTGGGCAAACGCTGCCAGGCAACCGCTGCCGGGCGCACGCCAGCAAGCAGAGCGCCGGGCGAGAAGCGCGGCTTGCAACCGCCGGCGGGCGCACGTCAGCGCGCCGGGCATGGCAGGATCGGCAGCATGCTGCGCTGGCTGACCGCAGGTGAGTCGCACGGGCGTGCCCTGGTGGCCGTCTGCGAGGGAGTTCCGGCCGGGGTTGAGGTAACCACGGCCGACCTCGCGCACGCCCTTGCCCGCCGGCGTGCCGGCTACGGCCGAGGGGCGCGGATGAAGTTCGAGCTGGACGAGGTCGAACTGACCGCCGGCGTCCGGCACGGCCGGACCCTCGGCGGGCCGGTCGCGATCAGAATCGGCAATACCGAGTGGCCGAAATGGGAGACGGTGATGGCGGCCGACCCGGTGGACCCGGAGATCCTGGCCGCGCAAGCCCGCAACGCCCCGCTGACCAGGCCGAGGCCAGGCCACGCGGACCTGGCCGGTATGCAGAAATACGGTCACGACGACGCCAGGGCCATCCTGGAGCGGGCCAGCGCGCGCGAGACTGCGGCCCGGGTAGCGCTCGGCGAGATCGCCCGCAGGCTCCTCCGCCAGGTGCTGGGCGCGGAGATCATCAGTCATGTCGTGGCGCTCGGCAGCGTGCGGGCGCCAGAGGAGTACGTGCCCGAGCCGCAGGACGCCGCGCGCATCGACGCGGATCCGGTCCGCTGCCTGGACCCGGCTGCCAGTGCCGCCATGCAGGCTGAGGTCGATGCGGCGCACCGCGACGGTGACACCCTCGGCGGCGTCGTCGAGGTCGTGGCCTACGGGCTGCCGCCTGGCCTGGGCAGCCACGTGCACTGGGACCGGCGGCTGGATGGCCGCCTCGCCGGGGGCCTGATGAGCATCCAGGCGATCAAGGGCGTCGAGGTCGGCGACGGCTTCACGACCGCGATGCGCCGCGGGTCGCAGGCGCACGACGAGATCGAGGGAACGGCCGACGGCATCAGGCGGATCACCAACCGGGCCGGCGGCATCGAGGGCGGGATGAGCACCGGCGATCCGGTCCGGCTGCGAGCAGCCATGAAACCCATCTCCACCCTGCCGCGTGCCCTTGGCACCGTGGACGTGACCACCGGCGAGCCGGCGAGGGCGATAAACCAGCGCAGCGACGTTACCGCCGTGCCCGCGGCCGGGGTCGTGGCCGAGGCAATGACCGCGCTCGTGCTGGCCGACGCGATGCTCGAGAAGTTCGGCGGCGACAGCGTCGCGGAGACGGCCCGCAACGCCGAGGCTTACCTCAAGGCGATGGTGATCCAGTGACGGCGCAGCAGCCAGCGGCCCCGAGTCCGGCCGGCCCCGTTCCGCTGATCATCTTGATCGGACCGCCGGGAGCCGGCAAGTCAACAGTCGGCCCGATGCTGGCGGCTCAGCTCGGCACCGGCTTCGCCGATACTGACGCCGCGATCGAGGCGGCCGCGGGCAAGCCGGTCAGCGACATCTTCATCACCGATGGCGAGCCGCAGTTCCGGCGCATGGAGCGAGCGGCGGTCGAGGCCGCGCTGGCTGCCAGCGACCGCGGCGACGGCCCGGTCGGCGTCGTCGGGCTCGGCGGCGGGGCCGTGATGGACGAGCAGAGCCAGGCACGGCTGGCCGGCCGGCACGTTGTCTACCTCGAGACCGGGTTCACCGAGCTGGCCAAGCGCGTCGGGCTGGACCGGCCGCGGCCGCTGCTGATCGGGACGAACCCGCGGGCGCAGCTCAAGTCGCTGCTCGAGCTGCGGCTGCCGGTGTACGACAAGCTTGCCTGGCTCACCGTGAGCACCGACGGCCGGGAGCCGGCGGACATCGCGGCGGAGATCGCGGCGAGAGTGACTGGCCGGGCCGCGCCTGGGGACGGCTGGTGACGGCAACGCGGCTCGCGGTTGGCGGCGAGCGCCCGTATGAGATCGTCGTGGGTACCGGCGTTCTCGCCGAGCTTCCGTCGCTGATCGGCACCGATGCCGGGAACGTGGTCGTCATTCATTCCGCCGCCATGGGCGGGCTCGTGGCAGGTGTCTGCGAGTCGCTCGAGCGGGCTGGTTACGCCGTGCATCCCGAGCCGGTAGCGGACGGGGAAGCAGCCAAGGACATCGCCGTCGCGGCCCGGCTGTGGTCCCGGCTGGCGGCGGCGGGCGTCGGCCGCAATGACGCGATCGTCGGCGTCGGCGGCGGCGCGGTCACCGACCTGGCAGGGTTCGTCGCGGCCACGTGGCTGCGCGGCGTGTGCGTGGTGCTGGTGCCTACGACGCTGCTCGGCATGACCGACGCCGCGATCGGGGGCAAGACGGCCATCAACACGCCAGACGGCAAGAACCTGGTCGGCGCGTTCCACCCGCCGGCCGGCGTGCTCGCGGACCTGTCCGTGCTGACGAGCCTGCAGGCTGCCGAGTACGTCAGTGGGCTGGCCGAGGTGATCAAGGCCGGCTTCATCGCCGACCCGGTGATTCTCGACCTGATCGAGAATGACCCGCAGGGCGCGGCGAAGCCGGGCGGGCCGCACGAGCGGGAGCTCATCGAGCGTGCGATCGCGATGAAGGCCGCCGTGGTGTCCGCCGACCTGCGGGAAGCCGGGCAGCGGGAAATGCTGAACTACGGGCACACCCTCGGGCACGCGATCGAGCGGGTCGAGAAGTACTCCATCAGGCACGGCGAGGCGGTCGCGATCGGCATGTGCTTCGCTGCGGCTCTGGGCCGGCTAGCCGGGCGGCTGGACGCGCCGACCGCGGCGCGGCATCGTTCCGTGCTGTCCGCCGTCGGGCTCCCTGTGCGCTACCGTCCGGGTGCCTGGCCGGCCCTGCGCGCCGCGATGAGCGTGGACAAGAAGACCAGGGCGGCCAAACTCCGGCTGGTCGTGCTCGACGGCCTCGCCAAGCCGGGGATCATGGCGGACCCGCCGGAGGAACTGCTTGAGGTCGCCTACGCGGAGGTGTGCTGAGCCTGTGACCACTGAGTCTTTGGCCACCGTGCTGATTCTCAATGGCCCCAACCTGGGCCGGCTCGGCTCGCGTGAGCCGGAGATCTACGGGACGGCCACGCTGGATGACGTCGCGGCGGCGTGCACCTCGCTCGGCGCCTCGCTCGGCCTCAAGATCGATCTCCGGCAGACTGACGACGAGGCGGAACTGATGGCCTGGGTGCACGAGGCGGCCGACCGGCGGATCCCGGTCATAATCAACCCGGCGGCCTTCACGCATTACTCCTACGCCCTTCGGGACGCGCTCGCCATGCGAACCGCGCCGCTAGTCGAGGTGCACCTGTCCAACCCGGCGGCCCGCGAGTCATTCCGGCACACCTCGGTCGTGTCGGCGGTCGCCGATGGGACAGTGGCCGGATTCGGCCTGCAGTCCTATGAACTGGCCCTGCGCGCGATCGCCCGGCTACTGCAAAGCTGATGATGGACGACGTTGCCGCTTGCTCCAGCTCTCTCGGGCGTTTTTCTAGCATAAGTCGCATATGCGTGATTCGTGGCCGGTCGTCTTGCTCGGGCCAGAAGTCTTCATGGCCGCGGGTTTCCTGGCCGCGCTGCCTGCCAGGTGCTCGGGGCATCCACCGTCACTCCAGCCATCGGGCGTAGACACTGGGGGCGCAGTTCGTGACAGCCAGCGCTGTCGACTTCTGACGGCGACAGTTACGATTCATCCCTAGATAAGCAAGGTGGCCGGTCCGGCCACTGGCTGCCTGCCGGGTGGCCGTCACGGCGCGAAAGGGTCCACTGCATGCGCATCGGAATGGCTCTGAATTATGCGGGCGGGTTCAAGGAGACGGCCGCTGAGCTGGCCGACTTCGAGAAGGCCGGGCTCGACATCGTTTTCGTGCCGGAGGCCTACAGCTACGACGCGGTGAGCCAACTGGGCTACCTTGCGGCAGTGACCGAGCGGGTCCAGCTTGCCTCGGGGATCATGCAGCTCTACTCGCGCACGCCCACCCTGACCGCGATGACCGCGGCTGGCATCGATTATGTGTCTGACGGCCGGTTCGCGCTCGGCATCGGCGCGTCCGGTCCGCAAGTGATCGAGGGCTGGCACGGCGTGCCCTACGATGCGCCGCTGGCCCGGACGAGGGAGACCATCGAGATATGCCGGAAGGTCTGGCGCCGCGAACGGCTTGAGTACGACGGCGAGCATTACCAGATCCCGCTGCCGGAAGGCCGGGGCACTGGCCTGGGTAAGGCGCTGAAGCTGATCAACCACCCGGTGCGCGAGCGGATCCCGATCATCCTGGCCGCGCTCGGCCCGAAGAACGTGGAGATGGCCGCCGAGCTGGCCGAGGGCTGGGAGCCGATCTTCTACTACCCGGAGAAGGCCAAGCACGTTTGGGGCCCCTCCCTGGCGGCTGGTGCTGCCAAGCGCGACCCGGCGCTAGGTCCGCTTGACGTGATCGCGCAGACCGCGCTCGCCATCGGCGATGACGTCAAGGGGCTGATCGACCTGATCCGGCCGGTCCAGGCGCTCTACATCGGCGGCATGGGCGCCCGAGGGAAGAACTTCTATAACAACATGGCCGTGCGGTATGGCTACGCCAAGGAAGCGGCGGCTATCCAGGACGCCTACCTGGCCGGGCGCAAAGACGAGGCGGCCGGCCTCATTCCACAGGAGCTGCTGGAGAACGTCTCGCTGATCGGGCCGAAGTCCTACGTCGCCGAGCGGGTCGCCGCCATGAAAGAGTCAGGCGTTACCACGCTGAACGTCGCTCCGATGGCCTCGACGCACGCCGAACGGATTGCCTTGATCGAGCAGATCCGCGACCTAGCTGGCTGACGCTGCGGCGTCGGCATCGCCTGACAGGCCGACGGACCGTGGGTGCGCTCAAGACGTCGAAGGACCGCGGGGGCGCTCACACAATGACGACTCCAGTGCCTTTGGCGACTGGAATGCCCGATTTAGGCCACTGAAACTTGCATGGTGTTGGGCGAGCTGCCGTGGGAGCTGGTCGAGCTGCCGTGGGATAAGCCGGTGCGGCTGGCATCTGTCCGTTTTGGGAGCGGTGAGACGGGCAAAGTCAGCAGGAGCGCCAATGTGAACGGAGCATGATGCGGGCTAGAAGGCGGAAGCGCGGCAACGGGCCAGCCGTGCTGGTCATTGGCGGCGGCTTTGCCGGCCTGTCCGCATTGCAGGCGCTGGCCGGCTCGGGAGCCAATGTGACCCTGGTCGACCAGAACATCTACAGCACCTTCCAGCCGCTGCTGTACCAGGTCGCCACAGCGGGACTCACCTCAGCCGATGTGGCGTACCCGTTGTGGGCCGCGACAGGCAAGGCAGGGGCCCGGTTCCGCAAGGGCGAGCTAGGCGGGCTCGACCTGGTGCACCGGGTCGCCACGCTGACGTCTGGTGAGAACCTGAGCTACGACTACCTGATCATCGCGACGGGCGTGAGCGCGGCCTACTTCGGCGTGGCCGGCGCGGCCGAGCACAGCATCAGCTTGTACACCCGGCGGGACGCCGTGGCCTTGCGGAACACGCTGCTGGATGCGCTCGAGCGCCGCAACGAGGGCCTGGCTGATCCCGAGCTCGACGTGACGGTGGTCGGCGGCGGCGCGACCGGGGTCGAGCTGGCAGGGACGCTGGCCGAGCTGCGGAACATCGCGCTGCCAGCCGCCTTCCCCGAGATCGACAGGTCCGCGTTCCGGGTGCGGCTGATCGAGATGGCGTCGGCGCTGCTCACGCCATACCGTGATTCGCTGCGCCAGTACACCAGGCAGCAGCTGCTAGACCGCGGCGTTGAGGTACTGCTGGGCACTGCCATCAAGGAAGTCCGGGCGGGCTCTGTGCTGCTCTCTGACGGCACCGAGCACCGCAGCGACATCACAGTCTGGGCGGCTGGGATCTCGGCTCCGAATGCGGGCTGGAACGGAGGGCTGCCGAGGGGCAAGGGCGGCCGGATCGATGTCCAGCCCGACCTGCGGGTTGTCGGTCAGGACCGGGTGTTCGCGGTCGGTGACGTATCGGTCAGCGAGAACGAGCCGGTCCCGCAGCTAGCCCAGCCCGCGATTCAGCAAGGGCGGCATGCCGGGGAGCAGATCATCCGGCTCCTGGCCAGCCGGGAGACGGTCCCGTTCAGCTACCACGACAAGGGCATCATGGCGACGATCGGCCGGCGTTCGGCAGTCGTCGAGCTGCCGGTCGGCATCCGGCTGCGGGGCACGCTGGCCTGGCTTGCCTGGCTGGGGCTGCACTTGCTCTATCTGCTGGGCGGCAGGAACCGGCTCGTCACGTTCGTGAACTTGTCCTGGCGCTACCTGACCTGGAGCCGCGGCGGCGGGGTGATCGTCGGCGACGACGTGCCCGACGAGGACTAGTTCGCGAAGGGCCCCGCGGCCTGCTTTCCCGGCTTAAATCTACCGAGTTGAAATGAATGCACGATAATGTGAGGGTTGCCGCATGACGGTAACGACTCGAAGATTCGCGGGCGGCTCCCTACCGCAAGGCCTGGTATGGCAATCGCTGTCTTTTTTGCGCTGCGAGTGGCCATTTCTGTTCACTGGTGCCAACCGGCTGCGAACGCGGCCGTTCGGGGAGCCGGCTGCGATGCACCTTGTGCGCACCGACGCAGAAGTGCTGCTCAGCTATGCCGACATCATCAGGGCCGAGGCGATCCTGGCAGGCGATCGAATCGACGTGCTCGGCCTCAGCAATGTCTTCACGGTTCCGCCCTACCGGCGAGAGGGTCATGCGTCCGCGATTGTCGCTGCCGCCGGGCGGCTTATCGAAGAAAGCAGCGCGGATCTCGCAATATTGTTCTGCGAGCGCGAACTGGCCGGGTTTTATTCGGCCCACGGCTGGGAGTCGGCGCCCGCCGGCGCGATTCAGTCGCCGAGTAATGCCCCGGTCACGATGACGCTTGCGGGCTCCGCGCGGGGAGCTCACATCAGCGCAGGCCTGACCAGCACGCCGCTGATCCTGGGTACCGCATGGTGAAGCCAGGCACGAGCGCGGACGCGATGCAGGTGCGGATCATGCCGCGGCACCGGAAGGTCTGGTGCCACGGCTCGCCGCGGGCGCCTCTAGAGTCCTGATATGGCCGAGATTCACGCAGCCCGTCGTGCCAGGGCGCAGCAGAAGATCACTAACGTCGCCGCCGACGCGGCGCTGATCACCAGCCCGCCGAACGTGCGGTACCTGTCCGGCCTGGTCAGCTCCAACGCGGCCGTGCTGCTTCCTGCCGAGGGGCGCGGCGTGCTGGCGACCGATTTCCGCTATGCCGAGGCGGCTCAGCGTGACTGCCCGGACCTCGAGTTGCTGGTGGCGCGCGAGATCGAGCCCGCCCTGGCCGCGCTGGCCGTAACTCGAGGCTGGCCGACGCTTGCGTTCGAGGCACAGGAGATGACGGTCCAACGGCACTTGGCGCTGGCCACGATGGACGGCGGCCCTTTGCTCGTGCCCCTGGGCCGGGCCATCGAGCACCTCAGGATGGTCAAGGACGTGACCGAGATCGAGTTGCTTGCGCGGGCGTGCGCCATCACCTGCGAAGCGTTCGCCCAGGTTCTCAGTGAGATCGTGCCCGGCAGGACCGAACGCTCGTTCGCCATCCTGCTTGAGCGCGCGATGGTCGATCTCGGCGCGGAGGGCCTGGCCTTCAACACGATCGTCGCCAGCGGGCCAAATGGCGCGATCCCGCATCATTCCACTGGCGACCGGGCGTTCGAGACGGGCGACCTGATCACTGTCGACTGCGGCGCCCGATACGGGGGTTACCACGCGGACATGACCAGGACGGTCGCCCTGGGTCAGCCCGCCGACTGGCAGCGGGAGATCTACGACCTTGTCGCTGCCGCCCAGCTCGCCGGGATAGCTGCGGCCGTGCCGGGCGCGGACGTCGGTGACGTCGACGCCAGCGCCAGGGACCTGATCTCCGCCGCCGGGCACGACGATCATTTCGGGCACGGCCTTGGCCATGGCGTCGGGCTGGAGGTGCACGAAGCGCCGATGATGGGACCCGGCCGGACAGGTACACTCAGCGACAGGGTTCCCGTAACAGTCGAGCCCGGGGTCTACCTGCCCGGCAAGGGCGGCGTCAGGATCGAGGACACGCTCGTGGTCCGTGCTGCCGCGGCCGGAGCAGGCACCGAGGCGGCGGGACCAGCGGAGCTGCTTACTACTACCAGCAAGGAATTGCTCGTGCTCTGACCTGGGCACGGCGGTCCCGGATGCACGCAGGAGACACATAGACGTGGCCACCACCAACGATTTGAAGAACGGCATAACGCTGAGCATCGACGGCCAGCTCTGGAGCGTGGTGGACTTCCAGCACGTCAAGCCGGGGAAGGGCGGCGCCTTCGTCCGCACCAAGCTCAAGAATGTGCTGTCTGGCAAGGTCGTCGACAAGACCTTCAACGCAGGCGTGCGGGTCGAGGTCGCCAACGTGGACAGGCGCGAGATGCAGTACCTCTACCGCGAGGGCGAGGACTTCGTCTTCATGGACACCCAGGACTACGACCAGCCGCACATCCCGGGGTCGGTCGTCGGCGACGCGGCCAATTACCTGCTGGAAGAGCAGATGGCAACGATTGCCTTCAACGACGGCAACCCCCTGTACGTGGAGTTGCCGGCGGCTGTCGAGCTGACGGTCAGCCATACTGACCCTGGCTTGCAGGGCGACCGGTCGACTGGCGGGACTAAGCCAGCCACGCTGGAGACCGGCGCGCAGATCCAGGTTCCCCTGTTCATCACCACCGGCGAGAAGATACGGGTCGACACCCGGTCGGGCGATTACCTCGGCCGGGCCTGACCCGGCGATCCCACTAGCCAACTGAAACGCGGTCATGGCAGCGCGCAGTAAAGCCCGCAAACGGGCGCTTGACGTCCTGTTTGAGGCGGAGATCCGTGGCGAACCAGTGCTGGAACTGCTGGCACTGCGGACTAGCGAAGGCAGCCCGCCGGTGTCGCCGTACGCAGCCGAGCTAGTCCAGGGCGTGCGCGAACACCAGGAGCAGATAGACCGCCTGCTGGCCACGCACGCACAGGGCTGGACGCTGGACCGGATGCCCGCGGTTGACCGGAACATCCTGCGGATCGGCGCCTACGAACTGCTCTGGCGCGACGACATTCCCGACCCGGTGGCGATCAGCGAGGCAGTCCAGCTTGCGGCCGAGCTGTCAACCGACGACTCTCCGGCGTTCGTGAACGGCTTGCTCGGCAAGCTACTCGAGCTGAAGCCAACCCTGACCCTGTGACCGCAGCGGCCTGTGACCGCAGCGGCAGGGATACCGTGACCGCGCTGATGGAATCCGCTAGCTACTCGTCCAGATCGCAGACGGCCAGGTGCGGATACGGCTGGGCCGCGAGCCCGTCGTGCTTCCCGCGCCCCCGGACACCCTCATCCTGGAGCTCACCGCCGGCCGGCACGGTCACGCTGTCATCGGCGATCAGGGCACTTCGCCGTGGCTGTTCCCCGCGCGGCCAGCCCGGCCAGCCGATCAGTGCCTTCCAGCTCGCCGAGCGCCTGCGCCAGCTCGGCGTGCACCCCGGGCGGTCGCGCTCGGCCGCCATGCTCCAGCTCGCCACCGACCTGCCCGCAGCCGTGCTCGCCCGCATGCTCGGCATCCACATCACCGTCGCCGTCGCCTGGCAGCGCGCCTCCGCCAGAGACTGGGCCACATACGCTGCCGAATTCAGCCGCCGCAAGGGAACAGGGAATGACACCACGACGTGAAACAGCCGGTCCATGACGACCCGCCGCGCCCTCGACATCATCCAGCTCACCCACCCGGGCGACGCCGGCCCGGCGGTCAGGCAGGAGCTGACCGGCGTGCTGGATCGCGGTCACCAACGCCGGCGGCGCCGCAGGATTCCCGTTTCCCCCGGTCAACGCCAGCCACGTCGACCCGGCAGTCGATACCCTCGCCAGCCGCCTCGACCCGCAGCGAAGCCGGATACTGCTCGCCCGCAGCAGCGGCGCCCTCACCGGATGGGTGGTCCTCAGCCGCGACCCCAATCCCCTCATCGCCCACTGGGGCACCGTCAACCACCTGCAGACCCAGCCCGCATACCGCAGTCAGGGCATCGGCTCGGCGCTGATGCACCGGATCCGGCAAGTCGCCCGCGACGAAATGGGCCTCGAGCAACTCCACCTCGCGGCTCGCGGCGGAACAGGACTCGAAAATTTCTACGCTCGGCTCGGCTGGCGGGAAACAGGCCGCTGGCCCGGCAAGCTCCGGCTCGCCCCCGACGACACCAGAGACGAGATCCTGATGATCCTCAACCCGCTCTGACCACACCCATTCAGACAGTTGCGATATCTGAGTCCGCCAGAGCGAGTCACCTACATTTACGTGCTACACCCGGAGTCGCGGCGGCGCCCCAGGAACTGTCGGCACCTGGCGTTACAGTCGTATCAGCTGCGGGCGCGCGACTATGGCGGGTGAGTGGTGGGCAGGCAGGTCCAGCCGCGCTTTGGCGGGGTGAACAGTCCCCTCGGGGACGACACCGGCTGCCACATCCTGCATGTCGACATGGACGCCTTCTACGCGAGCGTGGAGACCAGGGATAGGCCCGAGCTCACGGGCAAGCCAGTGATCATCGGCGGGCTATCGGGGCGGAGCGTGGTCCTGTCGGCGACCTATGAAGCGCGGGCCTTCGGCGTCAGGTCGGCGATGCCGATGTCGCGAGCGCGCCGGCGCTTGCCCGCAGGCCACGGTGATACCGCCGCGGCACCGCCTGTACGGGGCGGTGTCGAAGGAAGTCATGTCGATCTTCCAGTCGGTGACGCCCGTGGTGGAGCCGCTCTCGCTGGACGAGGCGTTCCTGGACGTCTCCGGCGCTATCCGCCTGCTCGGGCCGCCCGCCACGATCGGGCAGCTGATCAGGCGCCAGGTTGCCGAACAGCAGCAGATCACCTGCTCGGTGGGGGTGGCGGCGACCAAGTTCCTCGCCAAGCTCGCGTCGGTGCACTGTAAGCCTGACGGCCTGCTGGTCATACCCGCGGACAGCGCGATTGCCTTCCTGCATCCGCTGCCTATCTCGGCGCTGTGGGGCGTAGGGGAGAAGACCGGCCAGACACTAGCCAGGCTGGGCCTGCGTACTGTCGGCGACATCGCGGGCACGCCCGTGGCCGCGCTGGAGCGGGACATCGGCAAGGCCGCGGCGGCCCACCTGCACGCGCTCGCCTGGGGCAGGGACGACCGCGGCGTCGAGTCGGCCGTGAGGGAGAAGAGCGTCGGCGCCGAGGAGACGTTCGACGTGGACGTCACCGACCCGGACGTCATCAGGCGCGAACTGCTCCGATTGTCCCGTCGCACCGCCACGGCCTTGCGGTCCTCGGGCTACGCCACGAGGACCGTAGTGGTGAAATTGCGCAAGGCAGACTTCACCACGATCACGAGGTCGAAGACGCTCCCGGAGGCCACTAACGAGACTCAGCGGATCTATGCCACTGCTTGCGCCCTGTACGCGGCGTCAGGGCTCAGTGAACGGACGAGGCTCCGGCTTGTCGGCGTGCGGGCCGCCGGACTCGTGGCGGCGGCTACCGCATCGACCCAGCTGGCCCTCGGCGAGCACGGGGCGCCCTGGCGGGACGCGGAGACCGCGCTCGACCGGATATCCGGCCGGTTCGGGCCGGACGCCATCCGCCCGGCAACGCTGGTTCACCCGGGCCGTGCAACTGGCGACAATGAACCGCCTCGCCCGGCTCGGGGTCCGGCACCGGGAAATGCTGGTTCGTGACGATGAAACTGACAACACCAGTGGGACCAGAGTGGGCAAAGCAGTCACTGACCGTAGTTCTGGCGTACCGGTTCGGCTCTCGGTGCCGTGTACCCTTCCACAGTGCGGCCTAGCGCTCGTATTCTGGGCGTAATGCATGGGCCGCGTCGCGGTAAGCAAGGGCCGAGTCCACGGGAGGCACAGTGCCGCTCTCTGAGCACGAGCAGCGTCAGCTCGAGCAGATTGAGCAGGCGCTCTATGCTGATCATCCCCGGCTCGCCAAGAAAATGCGGGCGAAAGACCCGAAAGTACACTACCGCCGCAGAGTGATCCTGGCCGCCGTCGGCTTCGTCGTCGGCATCGGCGGAGTTGCCGCGGGATTCATCCTGAAATACTCCTGGCTTGAGGCGGCTGGCTTCGCGGTCATGCTGGCCTGCAGCGCCTTGGCTGTATCGAGCTACCGCCGGATGTCCGGGATCGTGCTGGAGCGCCGGCGCGGCCGGGATCGCAACGGGATGGATCCCAGCGGGATCGATCGCGGCCGAAGCCGCCGCGGCAGGAACCGGCGCGGGCCGAAACCTGCTGCGAGTGCCGGCCTGATGGAGCGCATCGAGGAGCGCTGGCGTCGCCGCCAGGAAGGCAACCGCTAAACGGGCCGCCGGCGGTCAGCCGGTCCGATGCAGGGCCGTTCGCAGTTGCCGGCGCACCCTCGGCCAGGACGATTCCAGCCAGCTGAGCATTTCGCCGCCGCGCTGCAGCAGCCTGGTCGCTGCCGCCAGCGTCGAGGCGGGGAGCAGCCAGGCCCGCAGCCGCTGTCTGCGGCTAACCGAGGCGGCCACGGCGCGCCGCACCGTTCGCACGTCGCCTGCGAGCCCCGCACCTGATTGCGGACCGTGGGCGTAGCGGGCCCGCTCCTCCGCGGCGCCTAGCCTCGTCACTGCCTGCACCGCGTGCGGATCGAGCTTGCCCTCGCGGGCAATCCGTCTGGCGGTTACACGCGGAGTCTCGCTGGGGTTGCCCGGCAGGCCGAGGTCTGCCATGTCATCCACTAGCTCGCGCCAGGCCGCATTGGCCAGTTCCGCGTCGCCCGACGCCATCAGCCACCGGCGTCGCCTAGTCGCCAGCCTGGTCACCGACGGCCACACCAGCAGGAGGAAGACCAGAACGAGGACAGCGATGACGATGCCAAGGCTGGAACTGCGAGCCTGCTGCACGGAACTGCCGACGGCGCCGGGCAGGTGCGTCGCCCGGCTGTTGGGCGCGCGGCCGTTGCCTGCTTTCAGTGAACCCGGGCTCGTCGGCGACTGCCCAGGTGTCGGCTGGATCTTCGATCCGCCCCCTCTCAAGCCCGCCGCGTAGCTCGGCACCGTGGCCGTTCCCTGGCCGTGGGCGGTTGGCGTGGGCTCGAACCGCAGCCAGCCATAGCCGGGGAAATAGAGCTCGGGCCATGCGTGGGCGTCGGCTGTCGTTACCTGCCAGCTACCGGTACGGCCTGAATAATTGCCCGCGGTGTAGCCGACCGCGATCCGCGACGGAATGCCAACCAGCCTGGCGAGGACCGCGAACGCCCAGGCGAACTGACGGCACACGCCGCGCCTGCCGGTGGTCAGGAACTTCACCAGCCAGTTCGACGATGCTGGCAAGTTCGTCCGCAGGCTGTAGGTGAACGCCCCGGACCGGAACCAGTTCTGCAGGTCGAGCGCAGCCTGCAAGTCGGTGGTGGCCCCCGCCGTATGGTCCTGCGCGATCACCCTCAGCTGGCTTGAGTACGGGCCGCTGTAGTTGACGTAGGAAGCCTCGATGCCGACGGGTATGACTCCCGGCTTGTCGATCTGAGCGCCAGTCGGCTGCGGCTCCTTGCTGGTGACCGTGTACTGCAGGCCGGCCAGCGGCGCCGTGGCGCTGAAGACCATCAGCGAGTTCCGGGCCTCCAGCCACGGGCTGCCCGAGAGGCTCAGCGTCTCTGGTGCGTACGGCAACGGCAGGATTGCCTGCCCTGCCTGATCCCGGCTCATCCGGATCGTGGTCTTAGTCGTGGTGACCGGCGTTCTGGAGGTAACGCCCGGCGGCTGCCACGGCAACTGGAAGCCGCCGAAGGAGCGGTCGCCGCTGAACGACGGCAGCCAGTTGTTCTTGTTCGCGTCGTAGTTCAGTACGTAGACCTGAAGATACTGATCCACTGCGGCTGGGTCATTCGTTGTGTACGACAGCACCGGCTCAGGTTTGCCTTCTAGCTGCTGCTGTACCTGTAGCAACGGCTGGAGGGCGACGCTTGCCGAGCCCCGCCCGGAGCCTGTGCTGGTAGTGCCGAACACGTCGCGCCCATGGCCGGGCGGCACGACAGCGGGGACGATGACAGCGAGGCAAAGCGCGGCCAGGCCAATGCGCCGCCCGGATGCCGAGAGTTCCCTGGTGTCCGGCCCCGTTCCGGTTTCATCGGCGGTCTGGACATGACGGAAGGTCACCAGCCGGCCCCACATGCGCAGCCGGTCACGCCCGTCAGCCGACAGCAGGGCGAGATACCCGGCCAGGCTCAGCGCGAACGTTATCGACTGGCCGACGGCGATCTGCTTGAGGTTGGTCGCGACAGGCACGCTGAACAGCAGCAGCAATGGCAAGCCAGCCAGTGCGGGGCGCCGCATCCGTACTGCCAGAACGTCCACGGTGATGGCGACCAGGCCGATCCCCGCCGCACTGACGAAGGTCACCGCCCTGATGTCCGGAATCGGCGGCGCGTACTTGAATTCAGCGAGCGCCCGTGTGTACAAGTTGCCGAGCAAGGTCAGCGCGTGCCGCGACGGAATCAGGCGCGCATAGCAAGCACTGCTGGCAAAGGCTGCGCACAGGAAGATCAGCAAGCTGGCCAGGTAGGTGGCGATAATCGCGAAGCCGCGAAGCAGCCGGGCGCCGGTCGCGCTGGCGGCTGCCAGCAGCACGAGCACGATCCCGCCTGTCCTGGCGAGCCAAGTCGGGCCAACGAGCAGCGGGACTACCGCCACCAGGACAAGAAACGTGGTCCCCGCTGCTGACTGCTGGCCCGTGACCCTGGTCAGGATCCCGGCCAGTGCCACCGTCGCCACTGCGCCGATGCCCGCAATGAGCCAGCCGTTCCCGCTTAGCACGGCGTTCAGCGAAAGCGACGTGAGCAATACGGCAATAGCCGCCGTGAAGGTCAGGCGCAGGTTCATCTGGCTCGCCGCCTCACCCCAGGCTGCCATGACCGCCGGGACAAGCATCTCTGCTGCCCTGGGGAGCCGCTGCCACGAGGCGGACAGCGGAGTAGTCGCGTCTAGCGTGGTGACATGCCAGCCCGCGGCGCGCAGGATGCCCGTGGCCGCGGCGGTCTCGGCCGCCGCCGCTGCCCGCTGGCGAGCCCGGCAGCGACCCGGTCTGCGGGCTCCCGCGGGCTGCCGTTGGCCGGATCGCCGGTCGCATCGGCGTCGCCTTGCGCGTTCCCCTCGGCCGGACGGCCGGCTTGCGGCCGGTCGAGCCAGCTAGACACCGCCAGCAGCAGCGCGATGCCCTGACAGCCTTCGCTCCGACAGGCAGCTAGTTCACGGGCTTCAGCAGGCGTCAGCAGGCCGGTGACCGCGATGATCACTCCGGCGCCGGACGCCCTCAGCTCCTTCAGGGCCGTACTCAGGTTCCGGCGGCCGGATGGCCTGATGACTGACAGCGAATCGAGCAGCATGTCCTCGAAGAACGGCCCGCCGCGGACGACCTCGGACTCGGTGACGAAGTGGCCGGTGAGTCCTTCTTGCGCGATGTGCACGCCCAGCGAGGCGGCGGCGCTGACAGCGGCCTCGAACGACGAGCCGGCGCCTGACCCCATGTGCGCGCTCGCGCGGGCATCGAGAAGCACGGTTGCCTTATTCCGCCAGCGCTGTTCCTCGCGCCGCACCATCAGCTCGCCGTACCTGGCCGTAGACCGCCAGTGCACCCGCCGCAGTTCGTCGCCATCCCGGTAGGCGCGCGGTATGACATCGTCCTCGCCAGCGGTGGAGGCCAACCGGGACCTGCCCTCTCCCTCGCCCGCCCAGGATCGGCTGATCACGGTCCTGGCCAGCGGCACGACCCGCGGGGTCACCACAAACCGGGTGCGCCCGGATAGCGAGTGGGTGAGCTCCACCAGCCCGAAGGAGTCGGCTACCCGTACCTGAAGCGGGCCGATCTCGAAGGTGCCGCGAAGATCCGAACGCAGCGAGTACGTCAGCTCGCGGCGCCCTGTCCGCTCGATCGTGTCAAGGACGTACCGCGGCCGCGCGCCGAGTGCGTAGGGAACGGTGTCCTCTGCCAGCATCAGCCCGGTCGGCAGCCGCGACACGTTCTCCACCCGCAACGTCACCTGGGCGGTATGACCAGCCGGCACGCGCGGCGGGCTGATGATGCGGCTGGCGCTGAGGCGGTACTGGCCGCGCCTGGCCGCGGCCGTAGCGAGCAGCGGCAACGCGAGCAAGGCAATGCCGACACAGAGCAGCCCACGTTCGCCTAGCACGTAACCGGCCAGTGCCGATGCGATCCCTGCAGCCAGGAACGAGGAGCCGCGGGTGGTTAGCCCGGCGAGCAGCGAGGTCCGCATCCGCCTATTCCTCCCACCTGCCCTGCGCGAACAATGACTGGCCTATCTGGCGGGCAGCGGCAGCCGCCGGATCAGCGCGGCCATGACCTGATCGGGTAGTTCCCTGCCCACCATGGCCTCGGCGCTTGGCAGGAGGCGGTGCGCGAGTACCGGTACTGCCAGCGTCTGGACGTCATCGGGGATGACGAAGTCGCGATCGTCGAGGGCCGCATGGGCCCGGCAGGCCCTCAGCAGGTGCAGAGCGGCACGCGGCGATGCCCCGAGCCGGAGCTCGGAGGAGTTCCTGGTGGCGGTCACCAGGTCGATGATGTATTGCCTGATCGCCGTAGAGACGTGTATTTCCCTGACCGCTGCGACTAGGGCCCGGATGTCGCTGGCGTGAGCGACCGGCTTAAGGTCGTCCAGCGGAGAGCTCGAGCCGTGCGTGTCGAGCATGGCGAGCTCGGACTCCCGGTCCGGGTACCCGATGGAGATCCTGGTCATGAACCGGTCCCGTTGCGCTTCTGGCAGCGGGTAGGTGCCCTCCATCTCGATCGGGTTCTGAGTCGCGATCACCATGAACGGCCGATCGAGCTGATAGGTCGTGCCGTCTACGGTTGCCTGCCGCTCTTCCATCGACTCCAGCAATGCCGACTGCGTCTTGGGCGACGCCCGGTTGATCTCGTCCCCGAGCACGATGTTGGCGAATATCGGCCCCGGCTTGAACTCGAATTCGCGCAGTTCCTGGTTGTAGGCGCTCACGCCGGTGATGTCGCTCGGCAGCAGGTCAGGGGTGAATTGCACGCGCCGGACTGTGCAGTCGATCGAACGGGCCAGGGCCTTTGCAAGCTGAGTCTTGCCTACTCCTGGCACATCCTCGATAAGGATGTGCCCTTCTGCCAGCAGCACGGTCAAGGCCAGCCGAACGGCTCCAGGCTTGCCGGAGATGACGGTCTGCACCGCCGAGCTCACCTGCCGGGCAACCTCTACGAGCTCATTCAGCGTCCTGCCAGCCTGCTGATCGGTCTCGGTGACCACGTGCCCCTCCTGGCGGCCATTCTTTATTACTGCTATCGCAGCACATCAACGTCAATCAAGCACATCACAGCGGCCGCGGTCGTGACGAGCCGTGCGTTCAGACAGTACGTCCTTGTATGCCCTGAGGGCGATGCCGCTCTTATATCGGGGCCGTAACGCTGTGGTGACTGCCCACCTCACAGGGCCATACGAAGGGGCGCTGGGGCGGCTCCTGATCCTGGGCAGGGACTGTGACTCCATTTCACTCCACCGTCTTGACCTGCCAACTTCTGGCTCGAATGCCCGGCTCAGAGGTTTGTTGTGATTGACGGTGGGGGAGAGTGGAGTACAGTGGTGGTCCGTGGGGCGAGAAGGGCCCACGGAGGGCGACAGGTGGGGGACTTGGGGAGGTGAGGCGGGTGTTCCTTGGCACCCATACGCCGCGCCTCGACGAGAAAGGCCGCCTGATCCTGCCTGCGAAGTACCGCGAGGAGCTATCGGCAGGGCTGGTATTGACCAAGGGCCAGGAGCGATGCCTGTACGTGTTCCCGGTCAGCGAGTTCGGCCGGATCACCGATGCGCTGCGTACGGCACCGGTAACGGCCAAAGCGGTCCGGGATTACAGCCGGGTGTTCTTCGCCAGCGCGTCGGACGAAGAACTGGACAAGCAGGGCCGCATCACGATCCCGCAGGGCCTCCGCGAGTACGCCGGGCTCCAGCGGGATTGCGTGGTGATCGGCGCGAACACCCGGCTGGAGATCTGGGACGCCACAGCGTGGACCAGTTACCTGGAGCAACAAGAGGACGCGTTTTCCGACGCATCTGAGGAGGTTTTGCCAGGAGTTCTGTAACGGCGCTGGATGCCCGGCGAGGTCTCCACCCGTGCTGGAGGTCCGATGGCCCGGCTGACGTCACTTCCCCGGCGGCAGGCGGAGCACTCGGCCCGTCAGTGCAGTGGCGCGGATGGGGGCCTGGCCGGGCATCGCGGCAGCCGGAGCCGGCAGTGATCGCCGCTGTCGGCGGCGAGCGAGCAGGGAGCGAGGGGGCACGATGGGAACGGCTACGGCCGGGCACCTGCCGGTCATGCGCGACCGGGTCATTGAGCTGCTCACGCCTGCGCTGGAAGCATCGGATGCCGTGCTAGTCGACGCGACTCTTGGCCGCGCCGGGCACGCTGCCGCATTGCTCGCGGCACATCCCGGCCTCACCCTGATCGGAATCGACACGGACGCGACGGCCATAGCGGAGTCGCGCGAACTCCTGACCGGCTTCGCCGACCGGGTCACCCTGGTCCAGGCGGTGTATGACGAACTGCCGCGGATCCTGGCCGGTGCCGGGCTGTCGGCGGTGCAGGCAGTGTTGTTCGACCTTGGCGTTTCCTCGCCGCAGCTGGATACCCCGAGCCGCGGATTCTCCTACTCCCAGGACGCGCCGCTCGACATGCGGATGAACCAGGCCGGCGAGCTGACCGCGGCCGACGTGCTCAACTCCTACCCCGCCGACCGGCTGGCCAAGGTACTGCGGGATTACGGCGAGGAGCGCTTCGCGCGCCGGATCGCCGACGCGGTGGTCAGGGAGCGCGCGAGGTCGCCGCTGACCTCGACAGCGCAGCTGGCTGAGATCGTCAGGGAGTCCATACCGGCGCCCGCCCGGCGCACCGGCGGCAATCCGGCCAAGCGCACCTTCCAGGCCCTGCGCATTGAGGTTAATAGCGAGCTCGCGGCGCTGGACCGGGCCCTTCCGGCGGCGCTGGACGCGATCGCGGTCGGCGGCCGTTTTGTCGCGCTCGCTTACCACTCGCTGGAGGACCGCGCGGTCAAGCGGGCCGTCGCGGCGCGAACGGCTGATACCACGCCACGCGGACTGCCGGTGTCGCTGGAGCAGTCACGCCCGCAGTTCCGGCTCCTGACCAGGGGGGCCGAGCGGCCAAGTCCGGAGGAACTAGCGGCGAACCCGCGGGCGGCTCCGGCCAGGCTCCGGGCGGCCGAGCGGATCAAGGCGGCGGCGTGAGCGCGGGCAGCGGCGTGAGCGCGGGCAGCAGCGTGAGCGCGGGCAGTCTGGCCGCGGGCGGCGGCGCGGGTGCCAGCCGCGACATGACGGCCATGTATCTCACGGGCGCAGCGCAGGGGCGGGAGCGCAGTCGGGCGGGAAGCCCGGTGCCACAGGGAGGGGCGAGCTAACCGGATGGTAGAAACCCGGATCGATGCGACGAGCGCGCGCGGACGGCGGCGTCCCGGCCAAAGCCAGGATCCCGGACGTCGGCCAGGCAGGCCGGCGGACGGCATGCCCGCGGCCGGCATGCCCGCTGTCCGGACAGCGCCTTCGCGTACGGCGGCACGGCCGACCGAAAGTCACCTAACCGCGACCAAGCGTCCGGCGGCTCAGCGAGCCGTTCCGCCACGGGGAGTTCCGCCACGGGGAGTTCCGCCACGGGGAGTTCCGCCGCGAACTATCCCGAAGCGCACTGCGACGCAGCGCACTGCGACGCAGCGCATCGTGCCGCAGCGCACTGCGGCGGAACGGGCTGAGCAAGCCTGGACTGGCGGCGCCGTCAGCTTGCCTCGCATGCCGTTCGTCCTGCTGGTGCTCGCATTGCTTGGCGGCGGTCTCATCTGCCTGCTGGTGATCAACACGACCCTGGGCGCCACCAGTTTCCGCATAACCCAGCTGCAGAGCACCAATGCCAGCCTTTCCCAGCAGCACCAGGCCCTGCAGCAGGCGATCGCCAACGAGGGAGCACCGGGTCAGATTGCCCGCCGGGCATACGCCCTGGGCATGCGGTGGCAGTCCCAGCTCAACTTCCTTAACTCGGCGACCGGCCGGATCTATCAGGTGGGGGCGCGGGGACTGGGAACTGTCAACCCACTCGTACCCAGCAGCGCAGCCAATAGCGTCCGCGCCGCCACGCCCAACGGCCGCGCGAAGAGCGGCGGTAGCACACGGGCAGGAGGAAAGCCAGCGGCTGGGTCCAGCGGATCGGGCAGCGCGGGTAGAACCGGGACGGGATCACGCCACCGCGGCACGAGGCGGCCGCGGCCGAAGGCCAGCGCGGGGTCGGCCACGTGACCGCGAACGGGGGGCGCGGCAGCCAGGGCGGGGGGAATCGACCGGGCAAGCCGGCACCGGGCGGCTCGCGCGGCCCGGCCGGGCCGGCGCGGCCTGCCGGGCCAGGCGGCGAGACGCGACCAGGTGCCGGGCCCGAACGTGGCCGGCGGCCAGGGCGTCCCCCGGACTCGCCACGGCGCCCCCCGGACTGGCCAGAGCGCAGCCCGGACTGGCCAGAGCGCGGCCCGGACTGGCCGGGGCGCCGCCCTGGCCGCCGGGAACCCGGCAGGGGCGACAACAGGGCGGGCCTGAGCCAACCTGAGCCAGGCCGGGGAAAGTCCAGGGCTGGCCGGGGAAAGCCTGAGGCGGCCCGGGGAAAGCCTGAGGCGGGCCGCGGACAGTCCGGGCCGGGCTGGGACGGCCCACCTCCCGCGACAGTCGCCGAGCCCGGCCTGGTGGCGGACACAGCCGGCCAGTTGGCGGCGAAGACCATCATGCCCGGGCCGGGCGCGGGCCGCGTTCCCGGCGGGTCATGGCGGCGCCGTCGCGGCGCGTTTTGAAACTGGCCCGACCCGTACTACGCCGGGCGAGCCCGGCGCGCCGGCTGAACATCACGATCCTGTGCATGGCGTTCCTGCTGTCGGTATTCGCTGCCCGGCTGATCCAGCTTCAGGGGTTCGAATCGGCCAGGTTTCGCACTGCGGCGAATCACGAGCGGCTGGCCACGATCAAGGTCCGGGCCGTCCGCGGCTCGGTGACCAGTAGTGACGGGACCGTGCTGGCGATGACCGTGGAGACCGAGAACGTCTATGCCGACCCGCTGCTGATCCCGGCGTCCATGCGGCCGTCGGTGGCCAGCAAGCTGGCCGGCCCGCTCCGGCTGTCCGTCGCGACCATCCTGAACGACCTGAACCACCCCTCGTCGCCTGGCTATGACGTGCTGGCGACGGTCCCGGCGAGCGCGGGCACCCGGATTGCCGCCCTGAACGAACCCGGCATCGACATGACGCCGAGCTACATCCGGGTCTATCCGACGGGCGACCTGGCCGCCAACTTCGTCGGCTTCACCGACCTCAAAGGTCCGACCAACCTGGTCGGCGAGGCCGGGCTGGAGCAGCAATACAACCCCGTGCTGGCGGGCCGGGCGGGCAGCGAGCAGGTGGAAACGGGGACCAACGGCGACCCGATCCCGCTGACTGAGACGAATGTGACTCCCGCCGTGCCGGCCAGGAACCTGCGGCTGACCATCCAGGCGGGCATCCAGTGGGAAGCCGAGCGCGAGTGCAAGCTGCGGGTCGAGCAGGACCACGCTCGCAACTGCTCCATCATCGTGATGACCCGGACCGGGAAGATCCTGGCGATGGCGCAGTGGCCTACCTACAACCCTGCCGCACCGGCAAGCATCGCGGCCACCGCCAACATCAGTGTCGCCAATGTCTTCGCGCCCGGCAGCACGCTCAAGCCGATTACGGTCGCGGCGGCGCTGGAGAAGGGTGGCCAGACGCCGTTGAGCGCCTACACGATTCCGCCGCAGATCACCATGGATCACCAGTTCACGTTCCATGACGCCGAGGCGCACCCGACGGTGAGATACACGATCGCGGGCATCCTGGCGCATTCAAGCAACGTCGGCATGGTCCAGGTCGTGCAGCACATCACGCCCCTGCAGCAGTACGGCTACCTGCGCGCTTTCGGCCTCGGCTCGGCCAGCGGCCTGAACATGCCGGGAGAGAGCGGCGGCATACTGCCGAAGCCGGGCACCGCCGGATACTGGGCCGACAACCCGTTCGAGTACTCCTTCGGGCAGGGCCTTGATGTCACTGCGGTCCAGATGGCCAGCGTGTACGCCACGATCGCCAACGGCGGGGTCCGCGTGCAGCCGACCATCGTGGCCGGCACCACCAACGCCAACGGCACCTTCAGCCCAGCACCAAAGCCGCCCAGCCGGCGGGTCATCAAGGCCAAGACAGCTCACGAGCTGATGACCATCCTGCAGCAGGTGCCTGGCCTGAACGCCCAAGGCGGCGAGCCGTGGGGAGTCATACAGGGCTACCCGGTAGCGGCCAAGACCGGGACCGCCCAGGTTTCTGGGCCGGGCCTGGGCCAGTGCCTCTGTCAGTATGGTTCCAGCTATATCGGAATCGCGCCGGCTGACAACCCGAAGCTGGTCGTCGCCGTCAACATTCAGGACCCGCACGGTAAGTACTACGGTGTGCAAGTCGCGGGCCCGGCCTTCTACGACGTGATGAAGTTCGCATTGCAGACCATGAAGATCCCGCCAGACTATGCCAAGCCGCCCCACATCAGGCTCACTGCGCCGTGAACGGAGGTAATCTCAGCCCGTGCCAGCGGCCTTCCGCCCAGAACGCGTGTCCGCGCGCCCGCTAGCCGGGCTTGCGCAGTTGCTCGGCCTGCGGTCATCAGGACCGCAGGCCGCTGCCGCGCCCGGCCAGCGGACCGGGCTGACCGGCATCACGCATGACTCCAGGGCCGTCCAGCCAGGCGACCTGTACGCGGCGCTGCCCGGTAGCCGCGTGCACGGGGCCAGGTTCTGTGCGGCCGCCGCGGCGGCAGGTGCGGTCGCCGTGCTGACCGACTCGTCCGGTCGCGAGGCGGCGATCCAGTCAGGCCTTCCGGTGTTCGTGGTCGCCGACCCCAGGGCCAGGCTCGGTGAGGTGGCCGCGTGGATCTACGGCGAGCCGTCCAGGCGAGTCCTGCTGATCGGCGTGACGGGCACGGCTGGCAAGAGCACGACGACTTACCTGCTCGAGTCCGGCCTGCGCGCGGCCGGTTACCGGACCGGCCTGGTTGGCGGCGTGGAGAGCAAGATCGGCGGCGTCGCTATCGCCAGCCAGCTCACTACGCCCGAGGCGACTGACCTGCAGGCGCTGCTGGCAGCCATGGCCGAGCGCGGCGTCGGGGCCGCGGCCATGGAGGTGTCGAGCCATGCGCTGGTCCTCGGCCGGGTGGTCGGCACGCACTTCGACGTGGCTGTCTTCACTAACCTTTCGCAAGATCACATGGACTTCCACGCCAGCATGGACGAGTACTTCGCGGCGAAGGCGGAACTCTTCACCCCCCGTTATGCCCGGACAGGCGTGGTCAACATCGACGATGACCGCGGCCGGGAGCTGGCCCGCGATGCCCCGATCCCGGTGACCACCTTCTCCGCGGCCGGCCGCCCGGCCGCGGACTGGCGAGCGGCTGACGTCCGCTCTGGCGCAGACGGCTCCACCTTCCGGGTGATCGGGCCGGGCGGCGTCGAGGCCGACGGATCGGTGGCGCTGCCCGGTGAGTTCAACGTCGCCAACGCGCTGGCCGCCATCGTGGCGCTCGTTGAAACCGGGGTCGGCCTCGCCGACGCGGTGCAGGGCGTGGCGGCATCCCCTGGTCCGCCTGGCAGGCTGGAGCGAGTAGAGCAGGGCCAGGATTTCACCGTGCTGGTCGACTACGCTCACAAGCCTGGCGCGGTAGAGGCTGCGCTCACGACGATGCGCCAGGTCACTCAGGGGAGTCTTGCCATCGTGCTCGGCTGTGGGGGAGACCGGGATCGTGGCAAGCGGCGGCTGATGGGCGCGGCAGCGGCCCGGCTTGCCGATATCGCGATCTTTACCAGCGACAACCCGCGCTCTGAAGACCCGCTCGCCATCCTGGCCGAAATGCTGGCGGGCGCGCTGGAAGTGCCGCAAGAGCAGCGGGGGCATGTGATCATCGAACCTGATCGGGGTGCGGCGATCAGCCTGGCGATCGGATCGGCCGGGAAAGGCGACGTGGTCCTGATCGCAGGCAAGGGCCATGAGCAGGGCCAGTACCTAGCCGGATCGGTAATCCCGTTCGACGACCGGCAGGTCGCGTCGCAGGCCCTGCTGCGCCGCCGTGCCATCGAGGATGCGACGATAGCCGGCGGCCCGGCAGCGGCAGGCTGGAGTACCGCCGGCCAAAGCGACGATGAGTCCATCGATTTCCCGGAGGGCGTGTGATCCCGCTGTCGGTGGCCCAGGTCGCCGCGGCAACCGGAGCCGTCCTGGCCGACCTGCCTGACCCGGGTGCGCTGATCACCGGGCCGGTCGTGATCGATTCGCGGGAGGCGGGCCCGGGCGGCCTGTTCGCGGCGCTGCCCGGCAGCAGGACCGACGGGCACGAATTCGCCGCCGCGGCGCTAGCCGCCGGGGCCACGGCGGTGCTCGCCAGCCGGCCAGTGGGCGGGCCGGCCCTGATCGTGCCGGACGTGCAGGCAGCGCTCGGCAAGCTGGCCAGGGCCGTCATCGACCGGGCCCCCGGCCTCACCGTGGTAGGGATCACCGGGTCAGCCGGGAAGACCACGACCAAGGACCTCGCCGCTCAGCTGATCGAGACACTCGGTCCCACGGTGGCGCCCCGCGAATCATTCAACAACGAAATCGGCCACCCGCTAACCGTGCTGAAGATCACCGAGCAGACTCAGTACCTGGTGTCGGAGCTGTCCGCGCGTGGCATCGGGCACATCGCGGCGCTGTGCGAGATCGCGCCGCCGCGGCTCGGCGCGGTGCTCTGCGTCGGCCTCGCGCACGCTGGCGAGTTCGGCAGCCTGGAGCGGGTCGCGGCGGCCAAGGGTGAACTGCCCGCAGCGCTGCCGGCCGACGGAGTGGCCGTGCTGAACGCTGATGATCACCTCGTCGCGGCGATGGCCGCGCGGACCCGGGCGCGTGTCGTCACGTTCGGCATGTCGCCGTCAGCCGACATACGGGCCGAGCGAGTCACCAGCGACGCGATGAGCAGACCCGGCTTCCTTTTGGTAACGAGGTCCGGCTCCGCACCGGTGCAACTTCGGCTGCACGGCGCCCATAACGTAACGAACGCGCTTGCAGCGGCGGCCCTGGCCATGGAGCTCGGCATGACGGCCGACGCCGTCGCCGCCGGGCTGTCCGTGGCGGTGGCCCGGAGCCGGTGGCGGATGGAGGTCAGCCAGCTTCCCAATGGCGTGACCGTCATCAATGACGCCTACAACGCCAGCCCGGACTCGATGAAGGCGGCCATCGCCGCACTGGCCGGCATGGCACGGTCAGGCCGTGCGTTCGCGGTGCTCGGCCAGATGGCAGAGCTCGGCGCGAAGGCCGATCAGCTGCACGAAGCCGTCGGTGCCCAGGCGGCTGCGGCTGGCGTGGCCGGGCTGATCGTGGTGGGCGATGCCGCCGCGCCAATGCTGGCAGGCACCAAAGCCGTGCCTTCCTGGCAAGGCGAGCTCCTGCACGTACCGGATGCTGACGCGGCTCTGCAAGCCGTCCGTGACAGGCTGCGCAGTGGCGACGTCGTGCTGGTGAAGGCGTCGCACGCGATCGGCCTGGAGAGCGTCGCGCTGGCCCTGACCGGCGAAGCAAGGCCCGGCGATGCTCAGGCAGGCGAAGCGGGGCCGCGCAGTTGAAGACCATCCTGCTCACGGGTGCCGTCTCGCTGGTCATCGCGCTGTTCGGCACCCCGGTGCTGATCAGGGTGCTGCGCAAGTACGGTTATGGCCAGCCGATCCGGATCGAGGGCCCGAAGACCCACGAGATCAAGCGCGGCACGCCAACCATGGGCGGCCTCGTGATCGTGATCGCCTCGCTGGTGGGCTACCTCGTCGGACACCTTGCGACCCACAACCCGATGTCCACCTCGGGCGTGCTCATTCTGCTGCTGATGGCCGGCCTTGGCCTGGTCGGCTTCATAGACGACTTCATCAAGATTTTCCGCCAGACCAGCGCCGGGCTGCGCAGCGGAGCCAAGCTGGCCGGCCAGGCGGTGGTAGGCGCGGTGTTCGCGCTCGAGGTGCTGCAGCACCCCAACGGTTACGACCTGACGCCCGCGGACGCGCACATCTCGTTCCTGCGTGACATCGGGCCTGCCATCGGCACCCTCCCGTTCGTCATCTGGGTTGTCATCCTGATCGCCGGGGCGTCCAACGGGGTGAACCTGACCGACGGGCTCGACGGGCTGGCAACCGGCGCCACCGTCCTGGTGCTGGCCGCATACGTGCTGATCGGGATCTGGCAGGAACGCAATGACTGCACGATCGCCCTGGCCCAGCAGTGTTACCAGATCCGGGACCCGCTGGACCTGGCGATCGTGGCGGCCGCCGTGCTGGGCGCGTGCTTCGGCTTCCTTTGGTGGAACGCGCCGCCCGCCAAGATCTTCATGGGCGACACCGGCTCGCTGGCCCTCGGCGGCGTGCTGGCCGGGCTGGCCATCTGCACCAAGACCCAGCTGCTGCTCGGCATCCTGGGCGGCCTGTTCGTGATCACTACGCTGTCCGTGGTCATCCAGGTGAGCGTCTTCAAGGTGAGCAAGGTCAGAAGCGGGCGGGGGATACGGGTCTTCAAGATGAGCCCGCTGCATAATCATTTCGAGTTGAGCGGCTGGGCCGAGACGACCATCGTGATCCGGTTCTGGCTGATCTCCGGGCTGTGCATCGCGGCCGGGCTGGGCTTGTTCTACGCCGAGTGGCTGCAGACTTAGCGCCATGACCGACACCGGGCCAGCATGGGTGCGGCAAAGCGATGGCTATAGCACTAGCAAGGCCGCATCCATAGCCGGGCTAGCTGGCCAGGAAGTCTGCGTGGCCGGGCTCGGCATCACCGGGCAGTCGGCCATCAGGTTGCTTGCGGCCCGGGGCGCCAGCGTCACTGCGGTGGACTCGCGCGACGACGCTGAGCGGCGCGAGATTGCCGCCGGGCTGGCTGCCGGCGGCGTCGAGGTCCGGCTAGGCGCGGACGCAATGGGCCCGGGCGCCAGCCCTCCTGCGGGCACCTGCCTGGTGGTGACCTCGCCCGGGCTGCGGCCGGATACGCCGCTGCTGGCGAGCGCTGCCGCGATGGGTATCGAGGTCATCGGCGACGTCGAGCTGGCCTGGCGGCTACGGCCGACGCTGGCCGACGGAACGCGCCAGCAGTGGCTGGCGGTCACCGGCACCAATGGCAAGACGACCACGGTGCGGATGCTGGCCGCGATGCTCGCGGCGGCCGGCGATCGCAGCGTTGCGGCCGGGAATGTCGGCACGCCGATCCTCGACGTGGTGACCGATCCAGACCCGTACCCGGTCGTCGCGGTCGAACTCTCGAGCTTCCAGCTGTACTGGAGCGCCACTATCCGGCCGCTGGCGGCTGTGGTGCTGAACCTCGCCGCGCACCACCTGGACTGGCACGACGACATCGAGTCCTACGCCGCGGCCAAGGCCAGGATCTTCGCGCCCGGGACGATCGCGATCTGCAACGCGCAGGACGCGCGCTCGACCGCGATGGCCGACGCAGCGCTCGCCGCGGAGCCGGGAGCGAGCCGGAAGGTCGCGTTCCGGCTCGGGCCGCCAGGGCCGGACGAACTGGGCGTCGCGGACGGCTGGCTTGTCGACAATGCCTTCGCCGCCGGTGCCCGGCTGGCCGAAGCCGCCGCAGTGCGCCCGGCCGCGCCGCACAACGTCGCGGATGCGCTGGCGGCGGCCGCGCTGGCCCGCGCCTACGGCGACCCGCCGGAAGCCGTCGCCGGGGGTCTGGCGGCCTTCGTGCCGGAGCCGCACCGCATCAGCCTGGTGGCGGAGTTCGGCGGCGTCGCTTACATCGACGATTCCAAGGCGAGCAATCCGGCGGCCGCGGCTGCGTCGCTGGCCTCGTTCCCCTCCATCGTCTGGCTGGCCGGAGGACTGTTCCGCGGCACCGACGCCGACCTCAACGCGCTGGTGGCAGCCGCCGCTCCCCGGCTGCGCGCGGCGGTGTTGATCGGCACCGACCGGGCGCGATTCGCCAGCGCACTCGCGCGACACGCCCCCGATGTCCCGGTCGCTGAGCTTTCCAGCACCGAAACTGGAGTCATGGATGAGGCGGTAGCACAGGCGTCGGCGGTCGCCCGGCCCGGCGACACGGTTTTGCTGGCGCCGGCCGCGCAGTCGTGGGACATGTTCCGCGACTACCCGGCCCGCGGCCATGCGTTCGCCGCGGCGGTCGGCAGGCTGGCGGATTCGAGGTGAGCTCCGCGCTGGGCCCGTCACGCCAGCGGACCAGCGAGGAGGCGGACGCGGCAGGTTTGCGCGTGGCCGCGGCGCCCGTCAGCGTCGACAGCGCGCGGGAGCTGGCGGCCGGTCTGCGTGACTCATTCGGCCGCCTCCGCGCCCTGCTCAACCGCCCACTGACCTCGTATTACCTAGTTTTCGGCTGCACGCTGCTGCTGCTCACCGTCGGCATGATGATGGTGCTGTCGACCTCGACCGCCTACGACCTGGATAACGGCCTGCCGCCGTATTCGATGTTCATCAAGCAGTGCCTGGGCGCGGCCGGCGGCCTGGCGGTGATGTTCCTGGCGGCCAGATCCCGGCCGAGGCTGTTCCGGGCGCTGGCCTACCCGATGCTGCTGATAGCGGTGGTCGGCCTGATGGCGGTGCTGGCGTTGGGCGTCAACATCTACGGCGCCACCCGCTGGCTGGTGATCGGCGGGCTGCAGGTGCAGCCGTCGGAGTTCGCCAAGCTCGCGCTGGTCGTCTGGGGTGCCGACCTACTCGCCCGCAAGGAAAAATTCGGCCAGCTGACCGACGGCCGCCAGCTGCTGATCCCGCTGCTGCCGGTAATGGCGATCTTTGCCATGCTGGTCATGCTCGGCGACGATCTCGGCACGACGTTCCTGATGCTCGTCATCTTTCTGGCGCTGTTGTGGGTGATCGGGACGCCGGGCCGCGTGCTGGCCGGGATGGTCGGCCTGATGACCTTCGTCGTCATGATGCTGATCGTGGTGCAGCCGTGGCGGCTTGACCGCATCAGCGGGTTCCTGGCCGCCATGCATCCTAACTGCCGGACGCCCGCGTGCTACCAGCTCATCCAGGGCAAGGACGCACTGGGCTCGGGCGGCCTGTTCGGCGTGGGCAGCGGCGCCAGCCGGGCGAAATGGGGCTACGTGCCGAACAGCCCGACGGACTTCATCTTCGCCATCCTGGGCGAGGAACTGGGCCTTGTCGGCACGCTCTGCGTGGTGCTGCTCTACGGCGGGCTGGGTTTCGCCGGGCTGCGTATCGCCCGCCGGGTTACCGACACGTTCTCCAGGCTGGCCGCGGGGGCGATAACCGTCTGGCTGATCGCGCAGGCGCTGGTGAACATCGGCGCCGTGCTCGGCATCCTGCCGATCACCGGCGTGCCGTTGCCGCTTATCTCGTACGGCGAGTCATCGCTGGTCACTACCATGGCCGCACTTGGCATGCTGATGGCGTTCGCCCGGACCGAGCCGGGCGCCGCGCAAGCTCTCGCGGCGGCCGGGCCGGGTCTGCCGCGGCGGCTGCTGGGCTGGCTCGGACTCCGTCGTCGGCCGGAGTGACCTGCCGCCCGGTCGGCTGGAGTGACCGGCCGCCGGCTGGAGTGACCGGCCGCCGGCCTGCGTGATCCGCCTCCGCCGAAGTAGGGTGGCGCGTCAAGGGAAGTGAGGCACCGATGGGGGTTAGCGTCGTCATCGCCGGCGGCGGCACCGGCGGGCATATCGAGCCGGCGCTGGCGCTTGCTGACGCGTTGCGCCGGGCCGACCCGGATACCGCTATCACCTGCCTGGGCACCGAGCGCGGACTGGAGACGCGGCTGGTCCCGATGCGCGGGTACGACCTTGCGCTGATCCCGCCCGTTCCGCTGCCGCGGCGGCCGACGCCTGCGCTGCTCTCGGTGCCGGGCCGGATGGCCGGCGCGGTTGGCGCGGCCGCGAGGATTCTGGACCGCACGAGGGCTGACGTGGTCGTCGGCTTCGGCGGCTATGTCGCGACACCCGCTTACCTGGCTGCCCGGCGGCGGCAGGTGCCGATCGTCGTACATGAGGCGAACTCCAGGCCCGGCCTGGCGAACCGCCTCGGCGCCCGGCTGACCAGTCACGTCTGCACCGGCCAGCCCGGTACGCGGCTGCCGCACGCGAGATACGTCGGCATCCCGATCCGGCGGGAGATTTCCTCCCTGGACCGGCTCGCGCTCGCGGATAAGGCGCGCGCGCACTTCGGCCTGCAGCCCGACCTCCCGGTTCTGCTTGTCACTGGTGGCTCACAGGGCGCGGCGTCGCTGAACCAGGCCGTGCTCGGTGCCGCTGACGCGCTGCGCTCGGCCGGAGTTCAGGTGCTGCACGTGGTCGGGCCAAAGGCGGGCGAGGTGACGGTGCCGCCGGGACGGGTGCCCTACATCGTGCTGCCGTACCTGGACCGGATGGACCTCGGCTACGCGGCTGCGGATTTCGCCCTCTGCCGGGCCGGCGCTATGACCTGCGCGGAGCTCACCGCGGTGGGGCTGCCGGCCGCCTACGTGCCGCTGCCGCACGGCAACGGCGAACAGCGCCTGAACGCCGAGCCGATCGAGGCGGCTGGTGGCGGGCTGATCATCGACGACGCCGACCTGACCCCGGACTGGATCATGCAGACGCTGCTGCCGATCCTGGCCGACGGGACGCTGGTCGGGGCCATGTCACAGGCGGCCGCGGCGGCCGGGAACCGGAACGCTGACGCCGAGCTGGCCGAGCTTGTGCTGTCGGTTGCCTGGAAGCGGCCAGGCCGGCGCCGGAGGAGGTAACCGATGGGCCTGGTGACTCCCGTCGACCCCGTACCGGTCGCGGACCTCGGCAAGGTTCATTTCGTCGCGATCGGCGGCGCGGGCATGTCCGGCATCGCGCGCATCATGCTGTCCCGCGGCGTCGCCGTGTCCGGCAGCGACGTGGCGGCTTCCGGGCTAGTCGACGAGCTCGCCGCAGCCGGCGCTCGGGTCCACCTCGGGCACGCGGCGGAGAACCTTGGCGACGCAGACACGCTGGTGGTGTCGACTGCGATCAGGCCGGACAACCCGGAGCTCCTGGCGGCGCAGCGGCGCGGGATCCGGGTACTGCACCGGGCCGCGGCGCTGGCCAGCATCATGCTCGGGCATCAGGGGATCGCGGTCGCCGGCACGCACGGCAAGACCACGACCACGTCGATGATCACCACGGTGCTGTTGCACAGTGGCGCGGAGCCGTCGTACGTGATCGGCGGCATCCTGGCCGAGACTGGCCTTGGCGCGGCCGAGGGCGCGGGCCCGTCCGTGGTGGTCGAGGCGGATGAGAGCGACGGCTCATTCCTCATGCTGGCGCCAGCCGCCGCCGTGGTCACCTCCGTCGAAGCCGATCACCTGGACAATTACGGGACCCTGGCGGAGATCGAGAAGGCATTCGCTGCCTTTGCCGGCAAGATCACCGAAGGCGGGCTACTGCTTGCCTGCGCCGACGATCGCGGGGCGCGGGCGCTGACGGAGCGAGTGGCGCCGGGCGTGACGGCGCTCACCTACGGCACAGCGGCCGATGCCTCGTACCGGGTGACGCGCCTCCGGCCGGACGGCATGCGCACAGCGCTGACCGTCACCGGGGGGGCGGGCACGGTCCTGGCAGGTGCCGGTCCGGTCCGGCTCGAGCTCGCAGTGCCCGGCCGTCATAACGCGCTGAATGCCGCAGCCGCATTCGGGCTGACCGTCGAGCTTGGCGTGCCGCCGCGTGAGGCGGCGGCCGGGCTCGCGGCCTACCGCGGCGCGCGGCGGCGGATGGAGCTCAAGGGCGAGGCCGACGGCGTGCAGGTGATCGACAGTTACGCGCATCACCCGACCGAGCTGGCCGCCGATCTCGCAGCGGCGCGAGAGGTCGCTGGCGGCGGCCGGGTGATCGCGATCTTCCAGCCGCACTTGTTCAGCCGGACAAGGATCTTTGCCGCGGACTTCGGCGCGGCCCTCGGCCAGGCCGACGAGGTGCTGGTGCTGGACATCTACGCGGCCAGAGAGGACCCGGAGCCTGGGGTTACCGGCAGGCTGGTCAGCGACGCGGTGCCAGGCGGCGCAGTCTTCATGCCCGACCGGACAGCGGTGCCGGCCATGGTGGCCGGACTGGCCAAGCCCGGCGACCTGGTGCTGACGATGGGCGCCGGCGATGTCACGGCGCTCGGGACGCAGATTGTCGCCGCGCTGCGGGAGCGGGCCGGAGACCGCTGATGAGGCCGAGAAAGCCGGCACCTGGCAGCGGCGGATCGCGGCGCGGTCTTCCGTCCTGGCGCACGGCGTTCTTCGCCGTGCTGGGGCTGGCCATCATCGGCGGCGCCGCCTGGGCGCTGCTCGGCTCCAGCCTGCTGGTCGTCCGGCATGTGGAGGTAACGGGCAACCGCTTGGTGCCGGCCGCGGAGATCAGGGCCGCGGCCAGGATCAGGCCGGGAGCGCCGCTGGCGACGGTGGACACCGGAGCAGCAGCGCACCGGGTAGAGCGGCTGGCCCCCGTCTTGTTCGCCCAGGTGAGCAGGTCGTGGCCAGACACCATCGTCATCACGGTGACCGAACGCCGTCCGGAGCTGGCTGTTGCCAGCGTCGGGGGATACCAGCTCATCGATTTCGATGGCGTGCTGGTGCGTTTTGCCACTCGCAAGCCCGCTGGCATGCCGGTGCTGACGGCGCCTCCGGCGGTACTGCGCGGCAGCCCGGCCGTCCGGGCCGCGGTGACGGTGCTGACACGCCTGCCAGCGAAACTGCGATCGCTAGTGGTATCGGTGTCGGCGCCCGCTGCAAGCGCGGTGACGCTGCGGCTGGCTGGCGGCATCAGCGTGATGTGGGGCGGTGCCGGCGATGCCGGGCAGAAGGCAGCTGCCCTGGCAGCACTACTGCGCACGCGTGGCCGGTATTTCGACGTCAGCGACCCGAATACGGTGGTGGCCAGGCGATGATCGGAAGTGCCCGCCTTGCGGCCGACCGGGCGCGACACGCCGCGCCGTGTTGGCTGGCAGTGGTTGACCAGGGCAGCGTGCAACCCTACTGTCCCTATCAGTCGGCAGCTTGACATAACTCTAAATCTCAAGTTGAGGGTGAGAGTTTGACGAGCCGGAGTCCGCTGGCCTGACGGGACGTGGCCAGATCGCCTCCGGGGGAGTCACGGACGGAGCTGGCCGCAAGCCGGGACGGCCGGGTTCCGGCGGAAGGGACAGGCCATGACGGCGACGTAGGTCCCTGGGGATCCGGGGGACTTCGGGGGTGTCCGCCCGGTCGCGCGGACTTCAGACGAGCGGAAAGGGTTGCTCCTCGTGGCAGCACCGCAGAACTACCTGGCGGTCATCAAGGTCGTCGGTATCGGCGGGGGCGGCGTCAACGCCGTTAACCGGATGATCGAAGAAGGACTCAGAGGGGTTGAGTTCATCGCGATCAACACCGACGCCCAGGCGCTGCTGATGAGCGACGCTGACGTCAAGCTGGACGTCGGGCGCGAGCTCACCAGGGGCCTGGGTGCTGGCGCTAATCCTGACATCGGCTCGAAGGCAGCCCAGGATCACCGCGAGGAGATCGAGGAAGTCATCAAGGGCGCCGACATGGTGTTCGTCACGGCCGGAGAGGGCGGCGGGACCGGCACTGGCGGCGCTCCGGTCGTGGCCGAGGTGGCGCGCAACCTGGGAGCGCTCACGATCGGCGTGGTGACCAGGCCGTTCGGCTTCGAGGGCAAGCGACGGGCAGCCCAGGCCGACACCGGGATCGAGAAGCTGCGCAGCGAAGTCGACACCCTCATCGTGATCCCGAACGACCGGCTGCTGTCGATCTCCGATCGCCATGTCAGCGTGCTGGATGCATTCAAGGCAGCTGACCAGGTGCTGCTATCCGGCGTCCAGGGCATCACCGACCTGATCACCACCCCGGGGCTGATCAACCTCGACTTCGCCGATGTGAAATCTGTCATGTCAGGCGCGGGCTCGGCCCTGATGGGCATCGGCACCGCCAGGGGCGACGACCGCGCGGTCGCCGCCGCCGAGATGGCGATCTCCAGCCCGCTGCTTGAGGCGAGCATCGACGGTGCGCATGGCGTGCTGCTGTCCATCCAGGGCGGTTCGGATCTTGGCCTTTTCGAGATCAACGAGGCCGCCCAACTCGTCGCCAACTCGGCCGCACCCGACGCGAACATCATCTTCGGTGCGGTAATCGACGACGCGCTCGGTGACGAGGTACGGGTCACCGTCATCGCGGCCGGCTTCGATGAGCCAAACGTGGGGCGGGCACGGCCGCGGACCCCCGCGTATGCCAGCGCGACGCCGGTGGCCGAGCCGAATGGCCCGTCAGACTGGCGCCCGTTCCAGCTGAGTGATGGCAAGTCGGCGTTGAGCCCGGCCACCGCTGTTCCGGCCGGGCACAGCGGCGGATCCCCGGCCGCGACCGGCAACGGCAACGGCAGCGACGGCGACTTCGGCTCCAGCGTCGGCCGTACCTCTGCTGAGGCTGCGGACGTGGCCGCGGGGGATGCGAGCGCAGCCGCTGCAGCGGGCGCTAGCGGCCAGGACGGCGCGCGCGTCGACGGCGTGCCCGCGCCGCGGGCCGGCGGCTCTGACGCCGCCTCCGGCAAGCTCGGCAAAGACGCCCAGCAGAAGCCGGGCGGCCGCCCGGGCGAGTCAGCTGGCACGAGGCGCAAGTCGGTCGTGTTCGAGGAGGACGACGAACTCGACGTGCCCGACTTCCTGAAGTGACCGGCTGGGCTGCAGGCGCCACTGTGCCACCCGTCTCCGGGCCACCCGTCTCCGGGCTACCCGTCTCCGGGCCAGCCGTCTCCGGGCCTGCGGTCCCGGTGCCACCCGTCTCCGGGCCTGCGGTCGTCAAGATGGGCAGCCTGGGCACGGGGATCGGGGTCGCGTTTTCCAGCCGGGCCGGCGGCGTCAGCGGACAGCCGTACGACTCGCTGAACCTGGGCCTGGGCGTCGGCGACGACCCCGCTGCGGTGGCCGCCAACCGGACTGCACTGGCTGCCGCCTGCGGCCTGCGCGCAACCGACCTGGCCTGGATGCGGCAGGTGCATGGTCGGCACGTTAGCTACGTCGGCGCCGGGTCGTCAGGACCAGCTGAGCCGGCCGACGCGATCTTTACTGACGTGCCCGGGCTGGCCCTGTGCGTGCTTGTTGCCGACTGCGTGCCCGTCCTGGTGGCGGACCCGGTCGCACGGCTCGTCGGGGCCGCGCACGTGGGCCGCGAGGGACTGGCGGCCGGGGTGGTATTGGCCCTTCTGGAGTCCATGATGGCAGCAGGCGCGAGCCCGGCCCGGATGCGGGCGCTGACCGGCCCGGCCATCTGCGGCGGCTGCTACGAGGTGCCCGACGAGATGCAGGCCAGGGTAGCGGCCGCCGTCCCGGCGTCGGCTTGCCGCACCACGGCCGGAACCGCCGGCCTGGATATCGCCGCGGGCGTGCGGGCCCAGCTGGCCGCTGCTGGACTCAGCTGGATCGGCGCCGACGGGCAGTGCACGAAGGAGTCGCCGGAGCTGTTCTCCTACCGGCGTTCCGGGACGACAGGGCGGCTCGCTGCCCTGACCTGGCTGTTGCCATGATCACAGTGCCATGATCACAGGAGCGGGCTCGCCGCCTGCCGCGGAAGAGAACTGGCGGCTAGCCGAGCTCACGGCCAACCTGGCCGCAGTCCGCGCGAGGATGGCGGCAGCATGCGAGGCAGCAGGGCGGCAGCCCGACGAACTCACCCTGATAGCGGTAACGAAGACGTTCCCAGTCTCAGACGTCATCTTGCTGCGCCGCCTGGGCGTCGTCGACATCGGCGAGAACAAGGATCAGGAGGCAGCGCCCAAGGCCGCCGCCTGCGCGTCGGCCGGGGTTGCCGTCCGCTGGCATTTCATTGGCCAGTTGCAGGTCAATAAAGCTGCCAGCGTTGCCGGATACGCCGACATGGTGCACTCCGTGGACCGGATCAGGCTGGTTGAGGCGCTTGGCCGGAGAGCCCGGCTGGCGGGCCGCTCGTTCGATGCCTGGTCCAGGTCAGCCTCGACGACCCGGTGCCGGGCAGCGGATCGGCGCCGGGCAGCGGACAGGCTGCCGGAATGCGTGCCGCGGATGTCGGCGCTGCCCGCGGCGGCGCGGAGCCCGCGCAGGTCAGCCGCATTGCCGACGCGATCGCGGCCGAAGAAGGGCTGACCCTGGCCGGGGTGATGGCGGTGGCACCGTTCGGCCAGCCGGCCAGGCCCGCTTATGCCCGGCTGCGGGAAATTGCGGAGACGATGCAGTCTGCGCATCGGGACGCGCGGGTGATTTCGGCGGGCATGAGCGGTGATCTGGCCGACGCCATCGCAGAAGGCGCAACACACGTGCGAGTCGGTACGGCGTTGCTCGGCGGCCGGCGAGCCTTCGTCAGGTAATGTCCGTCGCATGGCACCTGGCCAGCGAATCGGCGCTGCGCCGGGCAGCCTGGCGTGCATGACGGAGGACAGAAGATGGCCAGCGCGATGCGCAAGATGGCGGTCTATCTCGGCCTGGTAGAGGACGACAACCGCTTTGAAAATCAGTACCAGGACGAGTACGGCGACGAGTACGACGAATATGGCGCCGAGCTCGTGCAAGAGGATGACCGGCTGGATGCGCACCTAGCCGATGGCCCGGCCGGCGGCCGAGCCGTTGACCGGCGTGCTACTGGTCAGGTCCAGACGACCGATTTGGCCAGGATCACGACCTTGCATCCTCGCACGTACAATGAGGCACGTACGATCGGAGAGCACTTCCGTGAGGGCACTCCGGTGATCATGAACCTGACGGAGATGGTCGACAGTGACGCGAAGCGCCTGGTCGATTTCTCCGCGGGACTGATCTTCGGATTGCGCGGGAGCATCGAGCGCGTGACCAACAAGGTGTTCCTGCTCTCCCCGGCCAACGTCGAAGTGGCGGCCGAGGACAAGGCCCGGATCGCGGAGCGAGGCTTCTTCAACCAAAGCTGACGGCGGCCCAGCGGGCCGCTCGGCAGAGCAGGCCTCGTTGCCTGCGGGGAGCTAAGGCAGGCAGGGGTAAGTGCACATATTTCGGGACGTGGCCTTCTACGCGCTATCGGTCTACCTTGTGCTGCTCATCGGCCGTATGATCTTCAGCTGGATTCAGGTGTACGCCAGGAGCTGGACCCCGACAGGCGTCGTTCTTGTGATAGCTGAGGGTGTTTACTCCGCCACAGACCCACCACTGAGATTCCTAAGGCGCTACATTCCCACGGTCAGGCTCGGTAGTGTGGCCCTTGACCTCAGCTTCATGCTGCTGTTCCTGGTGGTCTACGTGCTCTGGCAAGTCGCCAGGTGAGGGTAAGGTCATCGGGTAGCGTCCAAAAGGGACAAAGCTCCAGGGAGAAGAGATGCCACTGACGCCCGCGGATGTGCGGAACAAGCAGTTCAGCACTACCAGGCTCAGGCCGGGCTACGACGAAGAGGAAGTGGATGCTTTCCTCGACGAGGTAGAGGCAGCGCTAGATGAGCTCATCCAGGAGAACGAGGAGCTCAAAGCGAAGCTGACTGAGGCGCTGCGCGGCAGGCCTCCAGTCTCGCTAAGCCCGCAGGCCGAGGTCCCGGACATGATGATGCCCGAGTCCATGCGGCACGAGCCTGAGCGCCGGCCGGAGCCAGTGATGATGGCGCCGATGAAGCCGGTCGAAGACAACATGGACACCGCCGCTCGGGTGCTAGCGCTGGCGCAGCAGACTGCGGACCAGGCGATCGCCGACGCGCGCCGCGAGGCCGACGAGACGCTTGGTCGCGCCCGGCGCGAGGCCGACGACATCCTCACCAAGGCACGCCGGCAGGCTGAGCAGGTCACCAGCGACGCACGGGCCAGAGCCGAAAGTCTGGAGCGCGATGCCCAGGAGCGGCACCGCCAGGCGATGGGCTCGCTCGTTCAGTCCCGCGAGGAACTGGAGCGACGCGTGGACGACCTGCGCGCGTTCGAGCGCGAGTACCGCAGCAGGCTGAAGGCGTACCTGGAAGGCCAGCTCCGCGACCTGGAGGCGGGCGCGGCCGACAGCGGCGTGTTCCCTGCCGTCGGCACCGGACCGCAGTCGGCTGTCGGGGCAGGCATGGGCCGCATGGACATGCGCAACGGTAACCAGTCCGGCGGCTACCAGGGGATTCCTGAGCCGGTAGCGCACAATGGCGGTTTCCACCCGTCAGACGCCGGACAGCACGACCGTCGCTAGCCCCATCGGGTGGCTGGCTGCGCTCATGATTAACGGAGCCTGCAGGTGATCCGGTTCGGCGCAATTGTCTCGGTCGTAGCGGTAGCGATCGGCTTGCTAGTCGCGGGCGCTGTCTCCGGCAAGCTCGCCCTGGTTTACATCTCGATCGGGGTAGCCGGGCTGGCGCTGGTCATGCTGATCGCTGGCGTGGCTATCTGGCGGGACGAGGTGTTCGGCTCAGCGCCTGCGCGCGATTCTGCGACGACGGGAGCTGCGTCGGCGCGCGCCGTGTCGCCGGCCGCAGCTACTCCGGAAGAGGCTGCTGCGGCATCTACCGCGCCGGGGACCGTAGCGGCCGGGACCGTCGCTCCCCCGGCAGGAACGCCAGGGGAGCCCCGCGCGGGAGCGGTCGCCGAGGCCGGGGCGGGAGCGGCCTCCGAGCAAAGCACCGTTTCCAAGCCCGCCGCAGCGAACCTTCCGAGCGGGCCGGGTCGCACCCGCAGGGCGCGCGGAGAACGCGAGGCGACCCGCGGAGCGCGCGGAGAACCCGACGCGGCCGCCGAGCGGCCAGAGCCAGCGCGCCAGCCCGACTCTTCGGCGCGTGATCCTGAGCCAGCACGCGTGGCCGAGTCACCGCAGCGTGATCCTGAGCCAGCACGCGTGGCCGAGTCACCGCGGCGTGATCCTGAGCCGGCACGGGTGGCCGAGTCACCGCGGCGTGATCCTGCGCCGGCACGGGTGGCCGAGTCACCGCGGCGTGATCCTGAGCCAGCACGGTCCGGGCCAGTACGGTCTGGGCCAGCGCGACCTGAGCCTGGGCTGGCAGCATCGGCGGCTCCACCGGAGCAGGCCGATCAGCCTGGTCAATCGGTCCGGCCCGGGCAACCGATCCGGAAAGGGCAGGCGGCCGGGCCAGAGCAGCCCGCACCGGAGCCGTCCACGCGGCCGGCTGGCAGAGGACCCGGGACACCCGAGTCAGTAGTACAGCCTGAGCCACCGCGCCGAGACGGACGTGAGCGTGGCCCGGTCTACCCCGGTCGGCAAACGCCAGATCGCCCGGTGCCTGACCCTCTCACGCTCGGCAGGCGTCCGCCCGATTGGTCGGCGCCACGCGCGCCGGCACCAGCCCCCGCGGCGACGGAGCGTGGAACGCCGGAACGTGTGGCGGCCGAACGCTCGGGGATCAGTCCGGCTGAGGTCACCGAGACGGTGAAACCAGGATCCGAGCCGGTCCGGACGCCGTCAGAGCCGGTTCGGGGGGCAACCAGCCGGCCGCAACGCTTCGGGCCGGAACGCCTGCCGCCGCGGAGTCGCGGGCGGCTGACCGCCCGACGACCAGGCAGCCAATGGAGCCGGGACTGCAGCTACCCACGCCGGGCGTGCCATCGGCCCGACCAGCGGAGGCCATCCGAGTTTCAGGCGAAAGCTCGCAGCGGGATTCCGCAGGCGTGGCTGGTACGGCTGCGGTGCCTGGGACGGCTGCGGTGCCTGGGACGGCTGCGGTGCCTGGGACGGCTGCGGGCGCGGCGGTGGGTTCGCCCACCGTGGCAGGTACCGCTGCCAGCTCGCGTTCGGCGACCGGGGCGACTTCACAGGGCGCGGCTAGCGCAATGGCTGGGCAGGCTTCTGCGGCTGAGAGCGCAGGCCCGGCAGCTGACCCGACCGCCTCCGGCGCAAGTGTCCCGGCTGGGTCAGCTGCCAGCAAGGCAACGGAAACAGCCGGCAGTACCGGCGAGTCCGCCGCTTCGTCGGCCTCCGCCAGCCAGCCCGCGCGCAATGGCAACGGATCTGGCACCGGCGCCGCGATTCCAGCCGTTGCGGGCTCGGCGGGAACGGGTGACGCTGGCCAGGTCATGGTTGTTCCTGGCATTGCCAGGTACCACAACGCCGACTGCATTCTCATCCGGTTCCTCGGCGATGAGGATCTGGAGACTATGTCCCGGCAGCAGGCTGAGGCCGTGGACTGCGTGCCCTGCCGAGCCTGCAAACCAGACAAAGTGCTCGCAGAGAGCTAACCGAGCTTCCCAGTTCCGGCATCGGTCGGCAGCAACTGATCGAGGGCCGCTTTACTTCGCCGCGATGGCACCTTCGATA
The DNA here is from genome assembly GCA_963834665.1 of uncultured Actinomycetota bacterium. Taxonomy (GTDB): domain Bacteria; phylum Actinomycetota; class Actinomycetes; order Streptosporangiales; family Streptosporangiaceae; genus JAJYUU01. The sequence continues at coordinate 179,550 of CAWICK010000010.1, read as the reverse complement.
ACTCAGTTTATACTGCTTTGCACCTTTCGCCCGGACGGGTCCAGTGAGTCGTTTAGTCGTGATTGCGGATTTACCGATGAAAGATCATCAGTGTTGCCACTATCACGCTAAACCATCTGTCATCAGAGGGCAGTCCGTCAGGATGATATGTAATAAAAGCCCTATATTGCTAGTACCCAGAAGGTCAGATTCAGCTCCGGGCTCTCATGCCGGTGACCCATGGCCTCTGCTTCGACCACTGGATCCGCCCCGGTCTGGCCGGTTCCGCTTGCGGCTGGTTGCCGCGGCCCGAAGTCGACAGCGAGCACCTCAGCGCTGATCATCGCGTGGTGCTCCGCCAGCGCCGCAGCGAGTTCGGGGTCGGCAGTCGACCACCGCAGTGCGACGCGGTCGGTGATGTCCAGGCCGTCTGCCTTGCGCGCCTCCTGGACCAGCCGCACGAACTCGCGGGCTAGACCCTCCCGGCGAAGTTCCGGCGTGATCGTTACCTCTAGCGCGATAGTTTCGCCGCCGTCGCTCGTTACTGCCCAGCCGGCCAGCGGGGTCTGCGTGACGACAACATCATCGGGCCCGATCGCGACGGTCTGCTCGCCGACCTGAACGTGCGCTTGCGCCGCGGATCGAAGTTGGCGGGCTAGCTCGGTGGCATCGGCTGCCGCGATCGCGGTAGCCACTGCCTGTGTCGCATTGCCGAAGCGGCGCCCGAGCGCGCGGAAATTGGCCTTCACTGAATAGCTCACAAGCTCACCGCCAGAACCGTCGAGAGGCTCCAGGGTCCGGACGTTGAGCTCCTCAGCAATCTGAGCCCGCAGGTCGGCGCCAAGGCCCGCGAAACCCGGTGCGGCGATCAGCGCCCGGCTGAGCGGCTGGCGGATCTTCACCACCGCGCTCGCCCTGGCCGACCTGCCGAGCTCGACCAGGCGTCTGGCCAGCGCCATCTGCCCGGCCAGTTCATCATCGATGAGTGACTCCTCGACGACTGGCCATTCCGCTAGGTGCACGGACGCGGGCGCGCCGTTGTCGCGAAGAGCGTTCCAGACATAGTCGGTGATGAACGGCGTGATCGGCGCCATGAGACGGGTAAGGGTGTCCAGCACGCTCGTCAGCGTGGCAAAGGCCGCCGCGCCGTCCTGAGTCGGCAGGCCCAGCCCAGAACCGCCGCCTGGACCGGCGTACATACCAGTTGGACACGTCATCAATGAATCTGGCGATACACCGGCCGGCCGATGCGGTGTCATATGCCTCGAGCGCCGCAGTTACATCGCGCACGACCGCATTCAGTTCGCTGAGCAGCCAGCGGTCCAGCACCGGCCGGGCGGCTACTGGAGGCGCTCCCGTATCGACGATGCCAGCACCCGCCGCGTTGGCATCCGCCCCGCCGCTCGCAACCGCGCCCGCTCCGGCCCGCACCGGCTCGCTCGGGCACCGGCACCGGCTCCGGCACCGGCTCCGGCGTACAGCAGCAAAAAGGAGGCAGTGTTCCAGTAGGTGAGCAGCACCTTCCGGACTATCTCGTCCAGTATTCCGGGGCCGATTTTCCTGGTCGCCCACGGCGACCCGGTGACGGCGAAGAACCATCGGACCGCGTCGGCCCCATGCGCCTCCATCAGCTGCATGGGCTCGAGGACATTACCGAGATGCTTGCTCATCTTGCGGCCGCGCTCGTCCGCTAGCAGGCCCATGCAGACCACGTTCTGGTATGCGGACTGGCCGAATACCAGTGTGCCGACCGCCATCAGTGAATAGAACCAGCCGCGGGTCTGGTCGATTGCCTCGCAGATGAATTGCGCCGGGTAGCTGCGCTCGAACTCCTCGTGGTTGCGCAGTGGCGCGCCGAACTGGGCGAACGGCATCGCGCCGGAGTCATACCAGACATCGATGACCTCTGGCACGCGGTGCGCGAGCGCTCCGCAGTCAGGGCAGGTAATCACCACGTCGTCGACGAACGGCCGGTGCGGATCGATGCCGGTCACGTCACGTCCGGCCAGCTCCGACAACTCGGCCAGCGAGCCGACGCAGGTCGCGTGCTCAGCCGGGCACAGCCAGATCGGCAGCGGCGTCCCCCAGTACCGGGTCCGCGATAGCGCCCAGTCGACGTTGTTCCGCAGCCAGTCGCCGTACCGGCCGTACTTGATCGTGGGCGGCTGCCAGTTCGTCGCCTCGTTCTGCGCGAGTAGCTCGGCGGCGATTCTCGTGGTGGCGATGAACCAGGATGGCAGTGCGTAATACAGCAGCGGCGTCCCGCACCGCCAGCAGTGCGGGTAGCTGTGCTCATGCAAGTGCGAGCTGAAAAGCAGGCCGCGATCGGCCAGGTTGGTGATCAGGGGCTCGTCGGCGGCCTTGAAGAACATCCCGCCGACCAGCGGGATGTGCTCCTCGAACCGGCCGTCCGGCATGACGGGGTTCACCACCGGCAGCCCATGCGCCCGGCCTGCGGCCATGTCGTCGGCACCGAATGCGGGCGCCAGGTGTACCAGGCCGGTTCCGTCCTCGGTGGTAACGAACGTCCCGGTGACGACCCGGTGTGCGTCTGGCACCTCGATCAGGCTGAACGGCGGCTCGTAGGTGGCACCGGCGAGCTGTGCGCCCGTCAGCCGCTCCGTGACGTGCCAGCCGTCCCCGAGAACCCTGGCGAACAGCGCATCGGCGACCACGACCCGGTCGCCGACGCCGGACCGCCGGGCGATGGCGTACAGCTCATCCGGATGGACGGCCACTGCGGTGTTCGAGACCAGCGTCCACGGCGTGGTGGTCCAGACCAGTAGGTCTGCTCCGGCGAGCTGTGGCGGCGCCCCGGCGGGCAGCGTGCGCAACGGGAACCTGACGATAACCGACGGATCGGTCACGGTCCGGTAGACATCCGGCTGGCCCATTTCGTGATCGGATAGCGGCGTGCCGCAGCGCGGACAGTACGGGCTAATCCGGAAATCCCGGACGAGCAGCCCCTTCGCGAAGATCCGCTGGAGCGACCACCAGACCGACTCGATATAGCTGGCGTCCATCGTCCGGTAGGCCTGCGACAGGTCAATCCAGTAACCCATCCGGTCGGTGAACTCGGCAAATGCGTCCACGTGCCGCAGCACCGACTCACGGCACCGGGCATTGAAGGCAGCTACTCCGTATGCCTCAATGTCACGCTTTGCGCCGAGCCCCAGCTCTTTCTCGACCGCTACCTCAACCGGCAGCCCATGGCAGTCCCAGCCGCCTCGCCTGGGCACGTGATAGCCCTGCATCGTCCGGAACCGAGGGAAGGCATCCTTGAGCACCCGGGCCTCGATGTGATGGACGCCAGGCATGCCGTTCGCTGTAGGCGGACCTTCGTAGAAGTTCCACCGCGGGCCGCTCGATGTCTGCTCGAGTGACTGCTCGAAAACCCGGTCCGCCCGCCACCGGCGCAGGACCGCGTGCTCCAGCGCTGGCAGGTCGGGACTGGCGGGAAGTGCCCTGGTCGCGGGCGGTGTCCGGGAGCTGACTCGCGGCGCGGAGATCCCGGAGATCGCGGAAAACTGGCGCGGCATGGTGGGCATCACAATAGCCGAACATGCCCCTGGCACCCGGCAGGCGCCCACCGGCCAGGCCCTGCCAACGGCCTAAGCGGCTGCAAATTGCACGGTTGGCGGAGTGTCGCAACCGGGTATGTTTGCGGATTGCGCCAGTCACCACTTATCCTCCGGTGACTGTTCGCATTCATGGTCCATGCCCAGTGCCCCGAGGGAGGCGGAAAATGACCGCTACCGCGCATTCCGGCGCTGCCACTCTTCCGGTGCGCCCCGGCGAACGGCGCTGGACCGACGCCGAAGTCGCGGCGGTACGCGACCAGCTTGCTGCCGAGGCGGACGCGCTGCGTACCGACATCGGACGAGCCGAGTCCGACATCGCGAGCCGGCTCGGCGATGCCGTCGGCGACGCCGGAGACGATCAGGCCGATGTTGGCGCCAAGACGTTCGAGCGCGAGCATGAACTCGCGCTCACCCACAACGCGCGCGAGCTGCTCACGCAGAACGAGCGTGCGATCGCCAGGATCGAGGCGGGTACCTACGGTACGTGCGAATCATGCGGCGAGGCGATCGGCAAGGCAAGGCTCCAGGCGTTCCCCCGCGCGATTCTCTGCGTGACATGCAAACAGCGCGAGGAACGCCGCTGACCGGGCCGGTGGCAGCCGGCCCTTCTGCTGAGCCCGGTGACGATGGCAGCCAGCCAGGCGAGCAGCTCACTGAGCCAGGCGGGCCGGCCGCGCCGACCGGCCTTGAGGTCGGCATGCCGCGACGCCGCGTTGCGACGCTGGTCATCGTGGCGGCGCTCGTCCTGGCGCTGGACATTGCCAGCAAGGTAACCGTCGTCGCCACGCTGTCGAACCGTACCCCTATCCGCCTGCTCGGCGGCTTCCTGACGTTGCGTGTGTCCCGCAATCCCGGCGCTGCGTTCAGCCTGGGCACGTCGATGACGCTGGTCTTCTCGGCGATCGCCATCTCCGTCATCGTTGTGATTCTGCGCACATCTAGGCGCATCCGCAGCCTGCCGTGGGCGATCACCCTCGGCTTGCTGCTCGGCGGCGCTACTGGCAACCTCGCCGACCGGATCTTCCGCTATCCGGGCGTCTTCCGCGGCTACGTAGTGGACTGGATCCAGGTTCCGCATTGGCCAGTTTTCAACCTGGCGGATTCGGCGATTGTCTGCGGCGGCATCCTGGCGGTGCTGCTGTCAGCTCGCGGCGTCCGGCTGGACGGTCGGCGCGAGCAGAAATGACCTCGCCCGGTTCCCGTCGCGTGCCGGTGCCGGACGGGCTGGACGGAGAGCGCCTGGATTCGGCCCTGGCCAGGATGTTCGGCCTTTCCCGGGCCCAGGCTGCGGATTTGATAGGAAACGGGGACGTCCTTGTGGACGGTCATCCGGCGGCTAAATCCGACCGGGTGCCGGCCGGACAGTGGCTTGAGGTGACCCTGCCACCGCCGCCCGTGCCGATGTCGGTCAGCCCTGAGCCAGTGCCGGGGCTGACGGTCCTTTACGAGGACGCCGACATCATCGTCGTAGACAAGCCGGTCGGCGTGGCAGCACATCCGACACCGGGCTGGACCGGGCCGACAGTGCTCCAGGGGCTGCTCTCGGCCGGCCACACGGTGGCCACCAGCGGCGCGGCGGAGCGCCAGGGCATCGTGCACCGGCTCGATGCCGGAACGACCGGCGTCATGGTGGTGGCCAAAAGCGAGTCCGCTTACAGCGCGCTGAAGCAGGCGTTCCGCGACCGAACCGTGGACAAGCGCTATCACGCGCTGGTTCAGGGACATCCCGATCCGCTGCGGGGCACAATTGACGCGCCGATCGCGCGTCATCCGGCCGGAGACGGCCGGTTTGCGGTCGTTGCCGACGGCAGGCCGTCGGTGAGCCATTACGACACGCTGGAGGCGTTCCGGGCGGCTAGCCTCGTCGAGGTGCGGCTGGAGACCGGCCGGACCCACCAGATCAGGGTGCACATGGCTGCGGTCAGGCACCCCTGCGTCGGCGACCGCCTCTACGGCGGCGACCCGGTGCTAGCCGCCCGGCTCGGCCTGACGCGGCAGTGGCTGCACGCGGTCAAGCTCGGCTTCGCCCACCCAGCGGATGGCCGACCGGTCGAGTTCACCAGCCCTTACCCCGCTGATCTGCAGAGCGCGCTGGACAGTTTGCAGGCTGAGGCCTGACGGCCGCAGCCGGCAAACTGTCTCGATGTCCCTGACCACGGGTCTGCAGGCCGAACGGCCTGACGGCCGCAGCCGCAAACTGTCTCGATGTCCCTGACCACGGGTCTGCAGGCCGAACGGCCTGACGGCCGCAGGCTGCAAACTGTCTCGATGTCCCTGACCACGGGTCTGCAGGCCGAACGGCCTGACGGCCGCGGCCTGACGGACGCGACAGTCTGGCGCCGACGGTCGCGCGAAGCCATGGCCGCGTGTCGGAGACGCGGCTGTCGGCAGCCGGCGGTACTGTCAGCAGACACCCATGTGATGTGCCCCCTGCCACCGGAGTCGGCTGGTTAGTCCGGTCGCCCCCGCAGGCTCGTGGCAGCATGCCTGAAGGAGGCGGACTTCATGGCGGCAGGCCAGGCAGGCGGCGGATCAGAACGCTCGTTCGTGCACTTGCACGTCCACACCGAGTACTCGATGCTGGATGGCGCCGCGCGCCTTAAGGACCTGTTTGCCGAGTGCGAGCGCACTGGCATGCCAGCTGTCGCGATCACCGACCATGGCAACCTCTACGGTGCCTACGACTTCTGGTCGAAGGCCCAGGCGGCCGGCGTCAAGCCCATCATCGGCATCGAAGCGTACGTGGCGCCCGAGCATCGCGGCCACAAGCAGCCCGTCAGGTGGGGGACGCCCGCGCAGAAGGACGATGACGTCTCCGGTGGGGGTGCGTATACGCACATGACCCTGCTGGCCGCAAGCACGCAGGGCATGCACAACCTGTTCAAGCTGTCCTCCCTGGCATCGCTGGAAGGCTACTTCCGCAAGCCACGGATGGATCGCGAGCTGTTGTCCAGATACGCGAACGGGATTATTGCCACCACGGGCTGCGTGAGCGGCGAGGTGCAGACCAGGATCCGCCTCGGCCAGTACCAGCAGGCTCTGCATGCTGCCGCCGAGTTCCGGGACATCTTCGGCCCGGACAACTTCTACGTCGAGCTGATGCAACACGAGCTGGACATCGAGCGGCGGGGTGCGGAAGACCTGCGCCGGGTTGCCACCGAGCTGAAGCTGCCCTACCTGGTCACTAACGACTCGCACTACACCCGGGCGGCCGACGCCGCGGCGCACGAGGTCCTGCTGTGCGTGCAGACCGGAACGAACATGGCCGACCCGAACCGGTTCCGGCTTGAGGGTAACGGCTACTACCTGAAGACTCCGCACGAGATGCGATCGCTGCGCAGCGACGAGGACTGGCAGTCCGGTTGCGACAACACGCTGCTCATTGCCGAGCGGTCCGAGGCGACCTTCACCAAGAGCAACCTGATGCCCGTGTTCCCGCTGCCCGGCGGCGAGACCGAGACCAGCTGGATGCGCAAGGAAGTCTGGCGCGGCATGGACTGGCGCTACCCGGACGGGTTCGACGAGCAGCGCCGCCAGCAGGCCGAGTACGAGATGGGCGTCATCGAGACGATGGGGTTCTGCTCGTATTTCCTGGTCGTGGCTGACTTCATCATGTGGGCGAAGCGGAACGGGATCAGGGTGGGTCCTGGCCGCGGTTCTGGCGCCGGCTCGATCGTCTCCTATGCGCTCGGCATCACTGACCTTGAGCCCATCAGCTACGGCCTGGTGTTCGAGCGGTTCCTCAATCCTGAACGGGTCTCGATGCCCGACTTCGACATCGACTTCGACGAGCGCCGGCGAGCCGATGTGATCCGTTACGTCACCGAGAAGTACGGCGACGACCGGGTGGCTCAGATCATCACCTACGGCACCATCAAGGCCAAGGCCGCAGTCAAGGACTCGGCCCGCGTACTCGGCTTCCCGTATGCGCTCGGCGACAGGATCACCAAGGCGTTCCCGCCGGCGGTGATGGGCAAGGACATCCCGCTGTCGGGGATCTTCGATACCGATAACCCGCGCTACGGCGAGGCAGGGGAGCTCCGCGCACTGTACGAGGCCGAGCCCGAAGTCCGCCAGGTGATCGATACCGCCCGCGGCCTGGAGGGCCTGATCCGCCAGCCCGGCGTGCACGCCGCCGGGGTGATCATGAGTTCGGAGCCGCTGCTCGATCACATCCCGATCTGGCGCCGCGAGGCGGACGGGGCGATCATCACCCAGTTCGACTATCCGGCCTGCGAGGACATCGGCCTGCTGAAGATGGACTTCCTCGGGCTGCGTAACCTGACCGTGCTCGAGGACGCGGTGGCGGGCATCAAGGCGAACCGGGGCATTGATATCGACCTGGACCGCCTGCCACTGGACGACAAGCAAACCTATGAGCTGCTAGCCCGCGGCGACACACTCGGCGTATTCCAGCTCGATGGCGGACCGATGCGCGCGCTGCTGCGGGCCATGCGGGCCGACAAGTTCGGCGACATCTCGGCGGTCATCGCGCTCTACCGGCCCGGCCCGATGGCCAGCGCGCCGGTCTACGCCGATCGCAAGACCGGCCGCGCGCCGGTCACGCCGATCCATCCCGAGCTTGCCGAACCTCTCAATGACATCCTGGGCGAGAGCTACGGCCTGCTGGTCTACCAGGAGGACGTGATGTTCGCCGCGCAGAAGCTGGCCGGGTACTCGGCCGGCAGCGCGGACCTGCTGCGGCGGGCGATGGGCAAGAAGAAGAAGGAGATCCTGGACAAGGAGTATGAGCCGTTCGCGGCCGGCATGAAGGCGAACGGGTACTCCGACGCTGCGATCAAGACCATCTGGGACGTGATGGTCCCGTTCTCCGGGTATGCCTTCAACAAGGCGCACGCGGCAGGGTACGCGCTCATCTCGTACTGGACCGCCTACCTGAAGGCGAATTTCCCGGCCGAGTACATGGCAGGCCTGCTCACCTCGGTGGCTGGAGACAAAGACAAGTCCGCGCTGTACCTGAACGAGTGCCGGCGCATGGGCATCAAGGTGCTGCCGCCGGATGTGAATTCCTCGACGGCGATGTTCACCCCGGTCGGTACCGACATCAGGTTCGGCATGGCTGCGGTGCGCAATGTCGGCATCGCGGTGGTCGAATCGATCGTCGCGGCCAGGACAGCCAAAGGCGCTTTCACCAGCTTTTCCGATTTCCTCCGCAAGGTGCCGGTCAACGTCTGCAACAAGCGGGTGATCGAGTCGCTGGTCAAGGCCGGCGCATTCGACTCGTTCGGCCACCCGAGGCGCGGCCTGCTGCTCATCCATGAGCAAGCCGTTGACGCCATCATCGACGTCAAGCGCAACGAGGCCATCGGCCAGGACTCGCTGTTCGGCGACGAGTCTCAGCCGGACGTGAGCTTTGACGTGCCGATTCCGGACGGGGAGTGGGAGAAGTCGACCTTGCTCGGCTTTGAACGGGAGATGCTCGGACTGTATGTGTCCGACCACCCGCTGCTCGGCGTAGAGCACGTGCTGGCTGCCGCCACCGACTGCTCCCTTGCCCAGCTGGTCGGGTCCGCCGAGGAAGAGACGGACCGGAGCGTGCGCGGAGATCGTGGTGACGCCCAGGTCGTGACGGTGGGCGGGATCTTGTCCGGGGTGCAGCGGAAGGTCACCAGGCAAGGGAACACCTGGGCCACCGCCGTGCTAGAGGATCTTGAGGGCGCGATCGAGGTGCTGTTCTTCCCGGCCACCTATACCCAGTGCATGAGCCAGGTGATCGATGACGCGATCGTCGTGGTGCGCGGACGGCTGGACCGGCGCGAGGACGTGCCGAAGCTTGTCGCGATGGAGGTGAGCACGCCGGACGTCACTGCTGGCCAGACCGGCCCTTTCGTGGTGTCGATGGTTGAGGGCAGGTGCGTGCCGCCGGTGGTAGAGCGCCTGAAGGAGGTACTGCGGACACACCCGGGCGCAACTGAGGTGAACTTGCGCCTGGTCACCGGTCACCGGGTTAAGGTGCTCCGGCTGGACGACAAACTGCGGGTCAAACCATCTCCGTCACTGCTGGCCGATCTGAAGCAACTGCTCGGGCCTGGCTGCGTCGGTTAGCTTTCCACAGCCCAGCCGACGGGGTCGGTGAGCGGCTTGTTGGGTAAGATCGGGCTCTGAGGTGAGCCGGGAAGCCTGGTCGGCATCCGGATCAGCGTTGGAGGCTCGCCATGAATCGTGATAGTCGGCACCGGGGGCGGGGGCCAGTGATCCGCAGGCTGCTACGCGGGTCGGAATGGCGCCGCGAGGTGCTGCGGACGAACCTCTGGCTGGTCCCTGCCATCGAGGTGCTGGGCGCAGCGATCCTGTTCGCCTGCACCTATGGCCTTGACCGGGCAGCCTACGACGGCGTGTTCACAGTGCCTGGCTGGGCTATTAGCGGATCCCCGGACGTGGCCAGGACCGTGCTGACGGCCATCGCGGCCGCGGTCATCACGGTGGTCGGCGTGGTGTTCTCGATCGTGATCGTCGCGCTGACGCTAACGTCCACCCAATTCGGCCCTCGGATGCTGCGCAACTTCATCCGGGACCGCGGTACCCAGCTCACCCTCGGCACGTTCGTGGCGACCTTTGTCTACGCGGTGCTGACGCTCGGCTCGGTCGGCCAGGGCGGGCGCGTCATCGTCGACGGAGTTATCAAGCGGGCTCGTTCGTGCCACACATCAGCGTCACCATGACGCTGGTGCTGATGGTGGCCGACCTGGCCGTGCTCATCTACTTCCTCCACCACATCACCAACCAGATCCAGCTGCCGCAGGTGATCGCCGACATTGCCGGCGATCTGCAGAAAGCTATCGAGCTCCAGGCCGGGGATCAGTCGGTCGGCGCCGATGCGGAGCTTGCCAGGCTGCTGATCGCGAATCTCGGCGGGGACGGCGGCGCCGTCGGCGCGCCGCGCAGCGGTTACTTGCAGTACATCGAGCACGAGACGCTGGTCACGATCGCGTCCGAATTCGATGCGGTGATCCATGTGCGTTACCGTCCCGGCCACTTCCTCGTGCAGGGGCATCCATACGCCACGGTCTGGCCGGCTGGTTCAGCTGGCCGGGTTGCCGAGGAACTGGCAGGGGCACACGTCACCGGGCCGTACCGCACGCTGGCCCAGGATGTCTCCTTCGGGGTGGACCAGCTTGTGGAGATCGGCATCAGGGCCTTGTCGCCGGCCGTCAACGACACGTTCACGGCGCTTACCTGCATCGACTGGATCGGTGACAGCCTGTGCAAGGTTACCGGGCGCTGGCAGCCAACCAGGGTCTACCGGGACTCGGCTGGCGCCGTGCGAGTCATTACCACCGAGACCACCTGGGAACGGCTGGTCCAGCGCGCATTTGAGAAGGTTCGTCAGGCCGGGCGGGGTATGCCGGCCGTGATGATCAGGCAGCTCGACGCGCTCGCCAAGATCATGGAACGGACAACGACCGAGGCCGACCGGCAGGTGCTGCTTGACCAGGCAGCCATGATCGAGCGGCTGAGCGCGGGCACCGTTGACGAGCCTTCTGACCGGGCAGATGTCAGCAGCGCGTACCAGGACGTGCTGGCGGCCCGGGCTGCTGTGGCCGGGCATCCGGCGCTGGCCGCCCCCGCGCCAGAGGTCAGGTAGCTGCGCGCCAGAAGCAGGTGCGCTGACGCCGTCCCTGGGCTGGCAGTCGGCTCAGGCGTCGCGGCGGTCGAGAAGATACGCTGCCGCGGCCAGCAGCAGCAGCGTCCAGATGCAGAAGACGCCGAACCCCTGCCATGGGCTCAGCAGGTCAGTGGATGTCTGCCGGGCGGCGAGATCAGCGAGCCGGCCTGCTCGGGCAGGTAGGCGTTGATGTGCGCTCCCCAGCTGCTGGGGAGCAGCCCGGCCAGGATCGGCAGCACGAGTATCACGCCAATGACAGTGCTGATCGCCCCCGCGGTGTGCCGGATCAGCGCGCCGATCGCGAGCGCGAAGATGCCGAGGACCGTCAGGTACAAGCCGGCCCCGATGGTCGCGCGCAGCACGCCCGGGTCGCTGATCGACACGTGGACATGGCTACGCAGCAGTGCCGAGCCCAGAAAGAACGAGCAGAAGACGACGATCTCGGAAAGTACCAGCACGAGCACGCCGAACACCACGATCTTCGCGGTCAGCATCGACAACCGTTTGGGCACCGCGAGCAGCGAGGCGCGGATGACACCGGTCGAGTACTCGGTCGAGATAAGCAGCACGCCGAGCACGCAGATGGTCAGCTGGCCGAGGCCGATGCCGGCGCCGAAGATGAAGCCGACTGGGTCGGCAAGCACTCGTGCATCGCGATCCGAGGCGTTGCGCCCGGTGGTCCAGTTCGATGCCGTCAGCCAGCTGAACAGCGCGGTGAGCCCTATCGTGATGATCACGAAGAGAATCAGGGTCCAGGCCGTGGAGCGGACCGAGCGGATCTTGGTCCACTCGGCCACCAGCAGGTTGCCGAATCCAGGCCGGCGGGCGGGTCCGGCGGTCCCCGGCTGGGATGTGCCGGCGGTGGTGTCTGTTGCGCTCATCGGGCGCTCCCCTCGGCGGCGGCCGGCACCGGCGGGCTGGCCGGCTGGTGGCCGAATTCGAGGCTGTCGGAGGTGAGCTCAAGGAAGGCATCCTCGAGCGTGCCAAGCAGTGGCGTCAGCTCGTGCAGGATGACCGATGCCGAGGCAGCCAGCTCGCCGATGCGGGGCGCCGGCAGCCCGGTCACCGTCAGCGTGACCGCCGTCCCTGCGGACGCGATGTCCTCCCCGCGTCCGGCGGTGCCTTCCCCGCGTCCGGCGGTGGCCTCCATGCCTCCGCCAGTGCCCTCCCCGGCTCGCCCGGGACCGTTGGTGGGGTCGTCGGCCGGGGTCACCTTGCCGCCCTCGGCGGTGATCAGGCCGGTGAGCTTGCCGGGATCGGGCGTGCGCACCCGCACCGACTGGCCAGCTGCACGGGCTATGAGTTCCTCGGTGTCGGCATCGGCGATCAGACGGCCTCGCCCGATCACGATCAGGTGATCAGCGGTCACCGCCATCTCGTTCATGAGATGGCTGGACACCAGCACACTCTTGCCCTGGCTGGCCAGGTCCTTCATCACGTTCCTGATCCACAGCACGCCCTCGGGATCAAGGCCGTTGACCGGCTCGTCGAGCAGCAGCACCTCAGGATCGCCGAGCAGCGCGGCGGCAACGCCGAGACGCTGGCTCATGCCGAGCGAAAAGCCGCCGGCCCGCTTCCGCGCCACGGGGGTCAACCCGACCAGGGCGAGCATCTCATCGACACGGTGGGCTGGCAGGCCCTGGGTCTGGGCGAGGAACAGCAGATGGTTACGCGCGCTGCGGCCGCCGTGCAACGATTTGGCCTCCAGCAGGGCGCCAACAGTACGTAGCGGGCTCGGCAGCTCGGCGTACGGCCGGCCGTTGATGGTCGCGGAACCGCTGTCCGGCCGGTCAAGGCCGAGGATCAGCCGCATGGTCGTGGACTTGCCAGCGCCGTTCGGGCCCAGGAAGCCCGTCACCCGGCCGGGCGCAACGGTGAAGGAAAGGTGATCGACCGCTACCTTGCCCGCGAAGCTCTTCGTCAGGTCCCTGACTTCGATCATCGGCGTCCTCATACGGCGGAGCTGGCAGTTGAGTCCTATCGCGTGGTCAAGCTATCAGAGTCGGCGGGGGTAAGGGCGCCCTCGTTACCCTCTTAAATCATGATCTGAACGCACCCGGAGTAAGCCGGTAAAGATCACCAAATGCGGCCGGCCGGTATCCGGGCAGGCCATTGTGGCCAGTACGCTGCTACGAGCTATGACCGATAACAGCATGCGCCCGCCCGCGGACGGTCCGGCGTGGCCGCTGGCTACCGCGGCGCCGCCACCGCCGCGCGGTCGCGTGCTGCTCTCTGTCCTCGTGATCATCGTCGGCAGCGCCCTGCTCGGGCTGGCCGCGGGGGCGCTCTGGTCAGCGGTTGCGCCGCGGGTCGTATACCAGGTCTACACCCTGAAGCCGCCGACGGCGTACGCGGTGAACCCGGAGACGAGCGGGTTCATCGCCGCCGACGGCTGGTACTGCTTCATCGCCCTGGTCGGCGGCGCTCTGATCGGCCTGCTGAGCTACGTGTTCGCCGTCCGGCGCTACGGGCCGGCGCCCATGGCCGCGGTAGTCATCGGCTCGACCGCGGCGGCCTTCCTGGCGCAATGGGTCGGCCATCAGCTTTCCGGCGGGCGGGGTTTCGATCACGCGCTGGCCACGAGCAAGCTCGGCGAGCTGCTGCACGCGCCGATTTCGCTGGGCTCGCACGGCGCCCTGGCTTTCTGGCCGCTGGCGGCGGCGGCGGTGGCGGGCGGGCTCGAGCTCATCAGCGTCCTGCGGGTCCGGCACAGGGCCGCGTACGGCAGCGCGCCGATGCCGGGGCTGGACAACTATGGCCGGCCGCCGGCGCCAGGGCAGCGCGGCTCGGGCGGCTGGCCGGGCCAGCCGGGTTAGCTGCCGGCCAGGTCCGCCAGCAATCCGGCCGCGGGGGAGCCGAGACCGGTGACGTTGTCGAAACCCCTGGTCGCACGCAGGCGCGACCTGTGTCCGCCGTCCATCCCGAACGTGTACAGAGACGTCTGCACGCCGCCTGTGCCAGTGGCCGGATTAGCCCACTCGTTCCTGACCGCGGCGATCCTGAGGCCGGCCCCGAGCGGGGTATCGGTCACATCGTGGAAAGCACTGGTGCCGACCAGCGAGTAAAGCGTCGGGTTGACGAAACCCAGGGTGTGACCGCCGGTGTTCTGGGCTGCGTCGGCCTCCAGCCCGGCGAAGAGCGGCGAGGAAAGGCTCGTGCCGCCGACCCGGCTGAACAGGAAGCCGATCTTGCCGCCGCGCAGCATGACGGTCTCACCGATGCGGAAGCCCGTCGCCGGATCGCCATCCATGGCGACATCCGGGACCTCGCGCATCGGGCGGGCGCTTAGGCGGCCGTTGGGCAGCCGCCTCGACAGCGCCGCCGGGACAACGCCTGCCTGGTAGGACGGCTGCCCGAAGAAGGTGGAGGTACCTCCGCCGCCGCCGAAGGCGTAGTCAGCCGGGTACTGGCCGGGCGGCCTCGGCCTCCAGTGCCTGCCCTTCTGCGGCACGACGATGTCGCCCCAGCCAGTCTCCCATTGGTAATTCGCGGTCTTGCCGACCGCCAGCGTGGTACCGCCCACCGCGGTAACCCAGGGCGACGTGGGCGGGAAATTGGCCTGGTCGTAGTTGGACAGGTCCTGGGCGCCGCAGGTCGTGTAGGGGTTGTTGTAACCGCAGTCGCCAGCGGAGAAGTCGAAACCAATGCCCTCGACTGTGCCCTGCTCGAATACCTGGGTGAAAGCGGCACTGACAGATGCGTCGAGGCCCTGCTCAGGGCCCGTCCACGAGTTGCTGACCACGTCCGCCAGATGATTGTCAGTGATGGCGGTGAGCGCGTCGAGCAACGGTCCGAATGTGCAGTCCGCCGCCGCCACGTAGAGCACGTTCGCGCCAGGGGCCATCGCGTGCACGGCCTCGACGTCGAGCGTCTGTTCCTCGTACCAGTTCGACGCCCCGCACTCACCGAACGCGTCGAAGGATGCGGGCAGCCGCTGCTGGTACTGGGTCTGGCCGAATACCGGATCACCGACGGACGCGGCGTACTTGTTGGCGTCAGCGGGCATCGTCGGCGACGCATAAGCATCGACGATTGCGACGGTAACGCCCTTACCTGTCGCCAGGCTGCCGGACAGGCCATACGCACCCCGTAGCTGCGCCGGGGTGTACCCGCAAACGGCCCACGGTGCGCGCTTGCCGTAGGCCTTTGGCTTACCGAGGGCGTGCTTCTGCGCGTAGTACGTTGAGCACGGTCCGGCTGTATAGAAGGCCTGCGGCGGCCCCGGCAACAATGTCCGGCCGCTTGCTGCGCCGCTGGGTCCTGCGCCGCTGGGTGCTGCCCCGCTGAGTGCTTCCCGGGTGGTTGCTGCCGGGGTGGTTGCTGCCCGGGTGAGTACTGCCCGGGTGGGTGCTGATGGAAGCAGGGCAGGGTGCATGAGAACGGCGGCTGTGTCGAGTCCGGTGACGGTGAGGACGGCATTGCCCACCGCCGCCGGGACGCTGGCGTCGCTCTCGGGGGCCAACGCCACCGCCCCGGCTGACGTCCGGTAATCCGCCAGGCGGACAGCGAAGGCGGTCTCGGCCGCGCCAGCCGTGCCGGTAACGGAGACATAGTGCTGTGTGCTGCCGGTCACCCGAAGCCCGGATCCGGTGAGCCAGGACTTTACCGCCTTGACCTGCGCCACAGTCGGTCCGTAGCGCCGCCGTTCTTGGCTGGTTGTCAGGAACTTGTGATAGCTGCTGTTGCCAGGGGTGGAGACCGACGTCGCGTAAGCGGCTAACCCGGCCGGGTTACGGCCGGCCAGATAGACACGGGCGGTCACGGGCAGCGTCGTAGCGGGACTGGCTACCTGGCGTGACGGGAAGGCCCAGGAGGGGTGCGTGCCGGCGATGGTGACCCTGCCGGTGGCCGCCGCGCCAGTTGCTTCCTGGGCGGTTGCTTCCTGGGCGATTGCTTCCTGGGCGGTTGCAGTTTGCGCCCTGGCTACCTGTGCAGTCGCTAATTGTGCCGAGGTGGCCTGTGCAGCGGCCGGGGCGAGTCGGTCCGCCCCGACCAGCGCGCCGACCGTCGCCAGCGCCGTGATTGCCACCACTGCCAGTGGTGCTGATCTGCGCTGAGCTCGTCTCGGTTCCCTCACTCGACGGATCGTAACAGCAGCATCACTGTGAGTTACGTTGATTGTGGTGTTAGCCCGCAGCCGACATCGCCGCACCGACGATTCCCGCGTCGTTGTGGAGCGCCGCCGGCACCAGCCTCGCCCGCAGGCCGGTCAGGAGCGGCACGAACTTGTCGGCCTTCCTGCTGACGCCGCCGCCGATGATGATCAGGCTGGGAGAAAGCAGTGCTTCCATCTCGGCTAGGTACTCATCGACTCTGGCCGCCCACTTCTCCCAGCTCAAGCCCTGCTCTTCGCGCACCAGCTCAGAGGCGCGCTTCTCCGCGTCCTTGCCGCGGATCTGGATGTGCCCGAACTCGGTGTTGGGCACCAGGATGCCGTCGATGAATAGCGCGCTGCCGATTCCGGTGCCGAGGGTGAGGAGCAGGACTGTGCCGTGCTCGCCGTTGCCGGCGCCGAAGCGCATCTCGGCTACTCCCGCTGCGTCTGCGTCGTTCAGCATGGTGACCGACAGGCCAGTCTCCTTGGAGAACTTCGTCGCGCCGTCGACTCCGATCCAGGACGGATCGACGTTCGCCGCCGTCCGGATCACGCCATTGACGACGACGCCGGGGAACGTGATTCCGGCCGGGCCGGTCCCGCTGAAGGTCTTGACCAGCTCCGCCACAATGGCGCCAATTGCGTCCGGGGTCGCCGGGTGCGGGGTGGCGAGCTTGACACGCTCCGCGAGGAGCTGTCCCGTCGCAGTGTCGACGGGAGCCGCTTTGACGCCGCTGCCGCCGATGTCGATGCCGAGCACATGAGCCATTGCGCGTGCCTCCGTCGTTCCGCGGGCGGTTCGGAGGTCAGGCGGCGCCAGACTGCGCTGGCGGGCAGGCTGCCACAGGCGGACCGGACCTCGAGCCAAGCGTACGGCCCGGCTGTGTCGGCCTGTTAGGGGCGACGTGGGAACGGCGGCTCGGCCGCTGACGCCATCAGGTCGACATTCGCTCACCACGGATGGCGGCGAAGTCGATGGTGCCGAGTGCCCTGGCAGAGCTATCGGAGGCGTCGGCAGCGTTGGTGAAGACGTCGGCATCCGCTGCGGGGTTGTCGGCTGCGGGGTTGTCAGCACTGCGGCGCTCATCGGCGCTGGGGTCATCGGCACTGGGGTCATCCGCTGCGGGGTTGTCGGCGGTGCGTGCCGAGCCATTTGACGAGGTCGGACGACGGGGACGCTGCCTGTGAACGTAGTCAGCGCGGATCAGCTCGCGCAGGTCGGAACTCGTCCGGGCGCAGAGCGCATCTGTAGAAGTACGGAAACGGGCCGACCAGACGTCACCGTCGAAATCGATGACGTACGCCTCGTCCCAGTGCATCTGCAGGTCCGCAAGCGCGGACGCCTCGTTCCTGTCCGTAAGCGCCTCCACTACCGCGCCCTGACTGGACGGTCGGCTCCGTCCTTTGATGGCTGCCAGGGCCAGGTTCAGATACATCATAGCGCGGCATAGAGCAGTGTGAAGCAGTAGACCGCGTCCTGACTCTTTGGGCAGTTCACAGGCGTTCTAGGGTGATCTTCGTGGTCAAGGTGCCTAAGTTCGACGCCAACGCGCTCGGGCCGGTCTACGTCTACATTGGCGTGGCCGACCACATCGCGGCCAGGATCGAAGCAGGCGAACTGACAGCTGGTGCCCGGTTGCCCGCCGAGCGTGATTTGGCCGCCGATTACCAGGTGGCAGTCGGCACCGCGAGGCGCGCCGTGGAGGAGCTCAGACAGCGCGGCCTGGTCGTGACACTCCCAGCCAAAGGGACATTCATCGCGTAAGCGGCGCTGACGCGACATCGAGCTCCCGGTTCTTTGCCGGGTAAAACAGACTCTGCCTCAACCTCTCACCGATTCGGGCTCCACCAATCGGCATAGGGTGTCGTGCTAGTAACGGGCCGGGTGGCCGCGGCATGACGTGGGCGCCGGCGATTGCGGAGGAGCCGTTCGCATGATCACTTCGCCACCCGGGCAGGTGCCAGCGGAAGTCGCGCGCCATATTACGGTCGCCTGCCTGGACATGGCCGGGACCACGGTGGCTGACGACGGCTGCGTGATGGCCGCGTTCGCCGCGGCGGCGGCCGAATTCGGGCTAGTGCCTGATGCGCCTGGCTATGACGACGCCATGACCTTCGTCCGCAGCACCATGGGCCAGTCGAAGATCGAGGTGTTCCGGCACATCCTGGCCAGCGAGGAACAGGCCCAGCGGGGCAACCAGATCTTCGAGGAGAGCTACGCCGAGTCGGTCCGGGCCGGGCTGGTCGCGCCGTTGCCGGGCGCCGCCGAGACGCTCACGGTACTGCGCGCGGCTGGCATCAAGGTATGCCTGGCCACCGGCTTCGCGCCGGTCACCCGGGATGCGCTGCTGGATGTGCTCGGCTGGTGGCCGCTCATCGACCTGGCGCTGTCGCCGTCCGACGCAGGCCGCGGCAGGCCATGGCCAGACCTGCCGCTCACCGCGCTGCTGCGGCTGGGCGGTGGTGCTGTGACAGAGCTGGCCGTCGTCGGCGATACCCCCAGTGACATCGAGTCCGGACTGCGTGCCGGCGCTGGCCTGGTCGCCGGGGTAACTACTGGTGCCTGCAGCCGTGAAGCGCTCGCCGAGGCAGGTGCTCCGTGCGTACTGGACTCGGTGACCGAACTCGTTCAGCTACTTGGCCTCGGCCCGGCCAGCCTGGCCTGAACCGTCCCGCCGCGTCCTCGCGCCGGTGGCACGGCTGACCGGCGGCACAGCTAAACGGCTGACCGGCGGCACAGCTCAACAGCGCATGTGCCGGTGCCGACGACGCCATCGAGTCCGTCCTGGTGCACCAGAAGCATCAGTTGCCCCACCAGTCCTACTGGCACCACAGAATCGCTGGCTGCCCGGGCACCAGCTGACGTCGGGCTTGCAGTGACCGCTGCACTCCTGCAAGGTGACTTGACGGGGAACCTCATTGCACCAGCGCAAGTGGGCTTTCTTGCGACATTGGAGCCGACCGCCACGTGAAATCTCGGGAAACGCCTGTGCCGCAGCAGGTGACCGCGACGGCTAAGCCGGTCGGCATTCGTGATGTCGCGAGGCTGGCTGGCGTCTCTGTGGCATCGGCGAGCCTTGCGCTGAACAGCCAGCCCGGGGTAGCGGAACTGACACGGCGGCGTATCGCCGCAGCCGCCGAGCAGCTCGGCTACCGTGCCAACCCGCAAGCGCAGGCGCTGCGCCGCGGCCGCACTACTGACCTATGGCTTCATCGTCAGGAACCTCGCCAACCCGTTCTTCCTGGATGTGATGGCGGGGCCGAGCAGGTTGCCAGCGAGTCGGGCGCGACATTGCTCGTGCTGGACTCCTGCTACTCGGCGATCGCGAGGCGCGAGCTGATGCGCAAGATGGCGGCGCAGCGGCTGGCTGGCCTGGCGATCGCACCGCTGGGACGGGCGCCTCGATCCGGCTCTGGCAGCAACTGCGCCCAGGCGCCCCGGTCGTGGCGCTGAACGCGTCCCTCCGCGCAATCAAGGGCGTACCACGGTCATGCCCGACAACGCCGCGGCTGTTTCGCTACCGATGCGGCGCATCGCTGAGCTCGGGCATGCTTCGGCGGCCTTTGTGGCGGCCCCGCGCAACGTGATGGCAGACTCCGACCGACTTAGCCACTTCCGGCGGCTGGCCCGTGACCTTTCGCTGCGCGCGCACGTGGTGCACTCGCCGCTGACGATCGAGGATGTCAGGCGTGCTGCCCGCGCACTGCTGTCAGCCTCAGGCTCGCCGACCTCCATCATTACCAACTCCGATTATACAGCCCACGCGATCTATAAGGCGGCACGCGAGTCTGTCGCTTCGGATCGGACCCGGGGTCTCGGTCATCGGTCACGATGACCTGCCTACCTCGGAGCTGCTGGATCCGCCGACTGGCGACCATTCGAGTGGACGGCGGGAGATGGGCCGGGCGCTAATGGCGCGGCTGCTCGCCCAGGCCCCGCCCGATGACTTTGCCGCGCCCGTCGAACTCGTCGAGCGAGCATCTCTTCAGGCTCCGGAAATCCCCTCGTCATGCCGGTTTACCTGGGCGGATGGACGCCGCGTGGGTGCGAGCGTCAAGTCGGTAACGGCCCTTGACACATCCGCAGATACTAGGTCAGCATGCCAAATGCTAAACGTTTTAGACCTTAGAGCGACATCGTTCGCAGACTGGCCTCGAGGCACTCGGCGAGCAGCGCTAGCGGATTCAGCGCGACTTTCTCGAGGCCGTCGCTCGGGGCCAATAGGTGGGGAAGTTAACAGGAGGCAGTAGTGAGAGCACCATACCGACTCGCGCTCGCCGGGCTCGCAGGCACTGTCGCTGCTGGCGGCTGGATGGCGGAAATCCGCGGTCATCGGCATCGAGCGGCGGGTTACAACTGGTCGAAAGCTACGTCCGCATCCGCAGGCGGCGGCATGTCCACGCTCGTTGCCGCGGCCAAGAAGGAAGGCACGCTCAACGTCATCGCGCTGCCCGCGGACTGGGCGAACTACGGCAACATCATCAAGGACTTCACGGCCAAGTACGGGATCAAGGTCACTTCCATCGCTCCGTCCGACAGCAGCGCGCAGGAAGTGACCCAGATCCAGCAGAAGAACGGCACGTCGCTGGCGGCTGACGTGCTAGACGTCGGCGGCAGCGTGGCGACCGCCAGCACCAGCCTGTTTGCGCCCTACGAGGTCGCCACCTGGTCGTCGATCCCGGCTGGCCTGAAGGAGGCAACCGGGCTCTACGTGGGTGACTACGGCGGCTACATGTCGGTGGGCTACGACTCGGCGAAGTTCGGCACGATCACCTCGCTGAGCCAGCTGCTCGGGCCCCAAGTTCAAGAACGCCGTCGCGCTCAACGGCAACCCGACACAGGCCAACGCCGCGCTGAACGGCGTGATGATGGCGAGCCTGGCTCGAGGGCGGCAGCGCGGGCAACATCGCCAATGGCGTGAACTTCTTCCACCAGCTCAAGGCGGCCGGCAACTTCAACACCGACGCAGGCCACCTCGGCGACCATCAAGGCCGGCACGACGCCCGTGGTGTTCAACTGGGACTACCTCAACACCGCGGCCGTCGTCGGGCAGCCAGCCTCCACCTGGAAGGTCTTCATCCCGGCCAACGCCACCCTGGGCGGCTTCTACTACCAGGCCATCAACAAGAACGCGCCGCACCCGGCGGCCGCGCGGCTGTGGGAGGAGTTCCTGTTCTCCCAGGCCTCGGTCGGCGGGCAGAACCTGTGGCTGGTGGGTGGCGCCCGGCCGTCTGAGCAGATCGCGATGACGAGCAACGGCACCATCGACAAGTCGGCCGCCGCGGCATTGCCGCCGGTGGCCGGGACGCCGATCTTCCTGACCCAGGCCCAGGCCACCGCCGCCGCCACTTACCTCGCGGCGAACTGGCCCAAGGCGATCAGTTAGGCACCGGTAATGGCCGTCGCGACTGCGACCGAGACCGGCGCCCGGCCCGTACGGGCCGGGCGCCGGCCCCGCTCGCCTGGGTCGGCACCGTGCCGTTCCTGGCGTACGCCGGGGTCTTCCTGCTGCTGCCGACGGGCATCGTGATCTGGAACGCGTTCCAAGGGAACACCGGCGGGTGGACGCTCGCCAACATCTCGGCGCTCAACACCGGCCCGGTCCGGAGCGCCTTCAACGGCTCCCTGGAGCTCTGCCTCATCTCCTCGGCGATCGGTGCCGTCCTGCGGCGCGATCCTGGCGTACGCGGTGGCGTCCGGCAACCCGGACGGGATCATCCGCAGGCTCTACATGGCCGGCTCGGGCGTGCTCGCGCAGTTCGGCGGCGTCACGCTCGCCTTCGCGTTCCTCGCCACGATCGGCCCGGCCGGGTTCTTGCTGCACGCCAGCTGGTACAGCAACTTTCCCTGGGGCATCGCGCTGATCTACTGCTACTTCCAGATCCCGCTCATGGTGCTGGTCTTCCTGCCCGCGATCGACGGACTGAAGGTCCAGTGGCGGGAGGCGGCGGAGAACCTGGGCGGATCGACCTGGCACTACTGGCGCTACGTCGGCGGCCCGCTGCTGGCGCCGGCGTTCACGGGTGCCGCGCTGCTGCTGTTCGCCAACGCGCTGTCCGCCTTCGCGACCATCGAAGCATGGGAGGACCAGATCAACTATGTGGTGCCGCAGTCGATCAGCGGCTCTCTCATCAGCGAGGTCGGCCTTGCCAATGCCCATGAGGGCGACGCCCTCGCACTGGGAATGATCGTCATGGTGGTCATCGTCATGAGCGGGTATTTCCTGCTGCAGCGACGGGCGGCACGATGGCAGCGCTAACCCAGCCGCTGGCGACCTGGCCGCGGACCTGGCCGGCCCCGCGGCCGCCAGGCGGCCCGGCGGCCTGCGGGCCAGCCAGCGCAGGCGGCTGAACCTGTTCAGGTACCTGGCATTCACGATCTTCGGCCTGTTCTTCCTGCTGCCGCTGCTCTCCATGGTCAGGTTCTCCCTGGAGGGCACCACGCCCGGCAGCTGGTCGGTGGCGGCCTGGACGCAGCTCGCTTCGTATCCGGGTCCGCCCCCGCTGCTGTCCTCCATCGAGATCACGCTGGAGCTCGCCGTCATCACCAGCGTGGTGATGCTGGTGCTCGTGGTGCCGACCATGATCTGGATCCGGCTGCGCGTGCAGTGGTTCAGCCGGATCATGGAGTTCTTCTGCCTGCTCCCGCTGACCATCCCGGCGATCGTGCTCGTGGTGGGCCTCGCCCCGATCTACAACCGGATCGAGCGGTACAACGTCTCGGCGCTGATGCTGTTCTGGGCTTATGTCATCCTGGCGCTGCCGTATGCCTACCGCGCGCTGGCCGCCGGGCTGAATGCCGTCGACGCGACGACCCTGTCCGAAGCTGCGAGAAGTCTCGGGGCGCGCTGGGGCACCGTGATGTTCCGGATCATCGTCCCGAACATGTGGCAGGCGATACTGAACGCCCTGTTGCTGACGGTAGCGCTGGTCCTCGGCGAGTTCACGATTGCCTACCTGCTGACCTACGTCAACCTGCAGGTGAATCTC
The DNA here is from genome assembly GCA_963834665.1 of uncultured Actinomycetota bacterium. GTDB lineage: Bacteria > Actinomycetota > Actinomycetes > Streptosporangiales > Streptosporangiaceae > JAJYUU01. Next base: position 156,278 of record CAWICK010000010.1, on the reverse strand, counting down.
TTCGAGATCAGCCGCAGCACGGAGAATGCTGGCGTGCTCTTCTCGGCATCGGCCGCCACGCTGCTGTTCGCGTTCATCCTGCTATTGATCCTGTCCTACGCCGGGCGCCGCCTGCGCCGCGGCCGGCCATGAGGTGGAGCACGTGAGCTCACCAACGACCAGCACCCAATCCGACGCGACCAGGACAGCGGTCGAGGTGCGGATGGAGGGACTCAGCCGGCACTACGGACCGGTCGTCGCGCTCGACAATCTTGACCTGACCGTCCAGCCAGGCGAGCTGATCGCGCTGCTCGGCCCCTCGGGCTGCGGCAAGACCACCACGCTCCGGCTGCTGGCCGGCCTGGAGGACGCCGACACCGGCACGATCATCCGTCGGCGGCAAGGACATCACCAGGCTGCCGGCGAGCAAGCGGGACATGGGGATGGTGTTCCAGGCCTACTCGCTGTTCCCGCACATGACCGTCAAGCAGAACGTCGCTTTCGGGCTGCGGCTGCGCGGGTCAGCGCCAGCGGAGCGGGACCGGCGCGCGTTGGAGATGCTCGAGCTCGTCGAGCTGAGCTCGCAGGCGGACCGGTACCCGCACCAGATCTCCGGCGGCCAGCAGCAGCGAGTCGCGCTGGCCCGCGCGCTGGCCATCGAGCCGCAGGTGCTGCTGCTCGACGAGCCGCTGTCGGCGCTCGATGCAAAGGTCCGGGCGCAGCTGCGCGACCAGATCCGGCGGATCCAGCTGGAGGTCGGCATCACTACTCTGTTCGTGACCCACGATCAGGAGGAAGCCCTGGCGATCGCCGACCGGGTCGGCGTCATGCGGGCAGGTCGCATCGAGCAGCTCGCCGCCGCCGACTGATGTCTACTCGCGCCCGGCGACGTCGTTCGTCGCGGAGTTCGTCGGTCTCAGCAACCGGCTCGCGGGCACGGTCAGCGGGACAACGGTGACGGTACGGGGACGTGACCTGCCGCTGGTTGATTTCCTGACCCCGGCCGGGCCGGTGATTGCGCTGGTCCGGCCAGAAGCTGTCACGCTGTCATCGGACAGCTCAAGCGAGTCCGGGCCGCTGGTCGGCACCGTGATCGCCACGACGTTCCTCGGCGCGACCAGCCGGGTCACCGTCGACCTTGGCGACACGACGATCCTGGCGCAGCTGACGACGTCGGATGCGTCGGAACTGCCGGCCGGCAGCCGGGTCGACGCTGACGATCCGGCCGGACCCGGTGCTGGTGTCGGCTGATCGGTCCGGTCGCGAGCGAGGAGTGAGCGGTGGCCATCCGCCGCTGACGACGGTCCGTCGGCTCGGCGCCGGGGCCGTCCAGCGAACTGGATCGCTCGCGCTCGTACCGGGCTGTCAAGATCATCCAGGGCGAGCCGCATCTGGTTCGCGCCGGATCTTGGTGCCGTCGACGCAGGGAGCGGCAGTCGCGGACGACCGTTGCTCTGCCTGGCGCATCTGACCGATCTCCAGCTCGCCGATGTTCAGTCGCCGACCAGATTCGAGTTCCTCAACCGTCAGTTCGCCGATCCGAGATATGCCGAGATCGTGCCGGTCCAGCGCCCGCAAGAGGCGCTGACAGCGCACGCCATCGATGCCATGCTGCGAACGGTGAATGCCGCGGCGGCGCCCGCCACCGAAGCGCCCCTCGACATCGCGATCACCACCGGCGACGCCATCGACAATGCCCAGTGGAACGAAGTGCAGGCCTTCCTCGCGCTCTTCGATGGCGGCCGGGTAACGATGAATTCAGGCGGTCTCGGCTATGAGGGCGTCCAGTCGACTCGACTGGCCGGATGACATCTTCTGGAAGCCAGATGGGATCGCGGCCAGCGGACCCGACCTGTTCCGGGCGGCATTTGGTTTCCCGCACTATCCGGGCCTGCTGGAGCGAGCGATAAGCCGAGTTCACCGCGCCCGGCCTGCGGATGCCGTGGCTGTCGTGCTTTGGCAATCATGAGGCGCTGAATCAGGGCGTCGGCGTGGTGACCGCCGATCTTGCCTGCGCCCTGATCGCCGACCGCAAGCCGTGGCGGCTGCCGGATAACTTCGATCACGATCGGGCGCTGGAGCTTTTCACGCTGCACGCTGAGGTATTCATGGCCGGCCCGTCCAGGCAGGTGCACCGCCGACCCGACCGCAGGCCGATCACCGGCAGGAGTTCGTCGCGTCTCACTTCGGGCCGGGGCCCGCCCGGCGGGCACGGATTCACCGAGCGGAACCGGCTCGACGGCACGGCCTACTACGCGCTACGACACGCCGGCGCGCGGCTCATCGCGCTGGACACTGCCTGCCTGGCAGGCGGCGCGGCGGGCTGCCTTGACCGCGATCAGGCACGGTGGCTGGAGGAGCGGCTCGCGGAAGTGCATTCGACCTATCGCGGCCGAGATGGCGCCGGGTGCGCAGACCCAGCAGGACGACCGCCTGGTGGTCGTGTTCTCACACCACGGCGTCGCGAGTCTCGCGCACCCGCTGGTCGGCCATGCCGGGCCCGACGGTCAGCCGCTGCTCGGCGCCGACGAAATCCTCGCGCTGCTCCACCGCTTCCCGAACGTGGTGCTGTGGCTTAACGGTCATACTCACCTAAACGCGGTCCGGCCCCGGCACGTCCCGGCGACCCGGCACGTGGGTTCTGGGAGGTGACGACCAGCAGCATCATTGACTGGCCCTGCCAGGCCCGCCTGGTGGAGCTGGTCGAGTCGGCGGGGCAGCTGTCCATCGTCTGCACGATGGTCGACCATGACAGCCCTGTTACCCCGTGTCCTCGGACTCCGGCAGCGATCTGGCAGCTCCTGCACCGCGAGCTTGCCGCCAACATGCCGTTCGCGGCACGGACTCGACACGGTCCGGGACACAAGCCGATCGCAACGTCGAGTTGCGGATGGCAGCGCCGTTCCCGCTGGAGCGACTGGCTGGGAGCTAGCCGCCCAGCCAGGCTGGCCGCTGTTCACAACCGCCCGATAGTTCCGCCACGCTCCGATCACAGCGCGGCCACGTCAGAGTCGCCACCGTCCATGCGCACGTCTGCCGCACTGGTCCGGCCCATCGTCCACAAGGTCAGCTCGGCCGGATCGCCGGTAACGGTCACCACGGGCGTGCGCGCCTTGGCTGTGATCCGGACCCGGCTGACCGGCGCCGCTGCGACCGCTACCGCTGCTAGTGGTACGGCTGCTACCGCGGCTGCGCCTGACCGCCGTCGGCGTCGGCCCGGACCAGTTCCACTCCGACCGGGGCCTTTCGCAGCATCAGCTTCGCCATGCCGAGGCGGCCCCAGAGCACCTCGGACAAGTCCGCACTGAGCTCGCGCGGCTGCCAGTCCGGCTGAGCCCGGAGCACGTCCTCGTGGTGCACGAAATACTCCACCAGGTTCAGCCTCTCGTCGGCCCCGGGCAGCCCGAATACCGACAGCCTCGGCGGCCCGGTCCTGATGGGCTCAACCAGCCAGGATAAGGAGTCCGCTGCGTCAGGCGGGCCTGGACGCGGCGGGTGTGGCCGGCCAGCGGGCCGCCCATAACGCCAGCGCCCGCGTCCGGGCGCCGCTCCCGCAGCACCAGGTGCGCAGCCAGGTCCGAGGTTCGCCAGCCGGTGCACAGCGTCGGCTTGTCAGGCCCGATTTCGGCAAGCAGGGTGCAAAGGGCACGGCGCTCATCCTGGGCGTGCGTCATGAGTGACTCGTAGGTGATGAGGCCGCAGCCGCCGGGGCGAGTATCCAGGCTCGCCACGTGCCCGGGTCTGCGGCGTAGCGCGGTGGCGCTAGCCTTCAGGAAGCACAGACCAGGAGGCACACGGATGACCAGCGGCAGTGCGCACGTGCCTGCCGGGCTCGCCGAATCAGGCGGTGCCGGCCGGGAGGTGCCGACGCGGTGATGCACGCCGTCTGGGCGGTGAAGGCCGCCCGGGCCGTGCCCGCTGGCGTCGTGGCCCACGCCCGGGTTCGGCGAGGCAGGAACTAACGCTGGCTCTGCTGCTCGGGGCTGCCGGAGCGGCGGTCATCTTCCTTGCCACCAGGCAGGGCTGGGCGCAAGTCCGGACGACGCCGCCCAAGCCGTTGCCAGCCAGCGTGGTCACGGTCACTGGCGCGGCCATGGTGCCGTTCGCCGACGCACTGGCGCTGGCGAGCCTGGCCAGCCTGGCTGCGGTATTGGCGAGCCGACGGCTGCTGCGCAGGCTGACCGGCCTGCTGCTGGCGGTTCTCGGAGCCATCCTGGCGGCCTCAGTCGTCTCGCTGTCGCAGGCCGGCGCCGTCGCCGCCGCCGCCGCTAACACCAGCCCGGCAACGGCAGGCGCCGGCTCAGTGACGCAGGGCAGCGCGTCGGCATCATCGGCCGATGCCCAATGTCGCCGGCGCGTCATCCCACGTCACGTTCGTCGCAGTTGGCTGGCAGGTCTTCGCGGTAGCCGGCGCCATCATGCTGGTTGCCGCGGGTGCTCTGGTGTTGTGGCGGGCGGACCGCATGGCAGTTATGTCCAGCCGCTATGACGCCCCATCGGGCGCGGGCCAGAACGTCGGCGCGGTTCGGGTCGCATCTGCAGGCACCGGTGTCAGCGAGGAGCGGGACCGCGATCCTCAGGCCGGCGAGGCGCACGACGGGGGAGCGGTAGTCCGGCAAGCCAGGGTGAGCCGGAACGGCGGATCGGTACGGAAAGCCGAGCCTGGCCCCTACCGACTCGGCCGGGATGTGGGAGGCCCTGAGCCGCGGCGACGATCCCACCTCAGCCGATGCGCACGGTGACCGGGACCGGCCTCGCTGATCTGTTCCGGCAGCCGATAGGAACAAGCTGGCGATCTGAGCAAGCTGGCGATTTGAGGGGCTCGCGATCTGGACAAACCACCCTACTTGGGCCAACATCTACCGTTAAACCCTCGGAGACCCACCACGTACGGTGGAGCAGTGTCAGGCAGACCTGGCTGCAGGCCATTAGCGTCGAGTCTGTGGTTGCTGCCGTCGGCCTGTTCAGGTCCGCCCACGCTCGCTACCTCGGCGGCAAGCTGCCCGGCGGGCTCCGTTCAGGACGGGCCAGAACAACAGGGGGCGCGAGATCGACCGACGGCGCCATCGCTACGATTTTGTGCGAAGGCATCCCACCCGAGGGGGCGGCAGAACCGCGTGAGCGTGCTTGACGACATCCTCGCTGGAGTGCGTGCAGACCTGGCGGAGCGCCAGGAAGCGGTGCCGCTGGACCGGCTGAAACTTACGGCCAGTAGGGCGCCGTCGCCGCGCGATGTGGCCGGCGGCGTTCAGCGGGCCGGAAGTAGCAGTCATCGCCGAGGTGAAGCGAGCGAGCCCGTCGAAGGGCGCGCTAGCGGCGATTGCTGATCCCGCTGGGCTGGCCGCTGACTATGAGGCAGGCGGCGCGCGCGTCATTAGCGTGCTCACCGAACCACGCAGATTCGGCGGCAGTCTTGAGGACCTCGCCGCCGTACGGGACGCGGTACAGATCCCCCTGCTGCGCAAGGACTTCATCATCAGCGCGTATCAGCTCTGGGAGGCGCGAGCCTACGGAGCCGATCTTGTGCTGCTCATCGTCGCGGCGCTGGAGCAGAACGCGCTGGTGTCGCTGGTCGAGCGCGCATCGTCGATCGGCCTGGTCCCGCTGGTCGAGGTGCACACCGATGCCGAGCTGAACCGGGCCCTGGAGGCCGGCGCCACGGTACTTGGCATCAACGCCCGGAACCTGGCTACCCTCGAGGTTGACCGGGGCGTGTTCGCCAGGCTGGCGCCGCAAGGTGCCAGACGGAATCATCAAGATCGCGGAGTCGGGGGTGCGCGGGCCGCATGACCTGCTTGCCTACGCCGCCGCCGGAGCTGACGCCGTGCTCGTCGGCGAGAGCCTCGTGACCGGCAAGGACCCGCGCACAGCGGTCGCTGACCTGGTCACCGCCGGGCTCGCATCCGGCCCTGCGATCGGGCCGCACCGCCTGGTCCGGAGCGCCGCCGAAGAGCGGCGGTCAGGCCGACACCGGGTCGGGCCGGGCCGACCCGGGCCGTCCCGAGCAGGGCGGTCGCAGCGGTCCGAGCAGGGCGGCTCCGAGCGGGACAGGCGCGGACAGACGGGCCGAACAGGACGGGCCAGCATCCGGCCAAGGGGGAGCACCTTCATGACAGCGTCCAGCCCGGCGAACCTCGCCAGCCCGACTAGCACCGGCAGCCCAGGCAGCCCAGGCGGTCCGGAGAACTTCGCCGTTCCCGATGCCGATGGCCGCTTTGGCAGTTTCGGCGGTCAGGCTCGCGCCCGAGGCGCTGATGTCGGCGCTGGAGGAGCTGACCGCTGCCTATCTCAAGGCCGAAACAGACCCCGCGTTCCAGGCCGAGCTCGCTGCCCTGCTGACCGGATATGCGGGCAGGCCGACGCTGCTGACCGAGGTGCCCAGGTTCGCCGCCAAGGCCGGCGGCGGACGGGTCTTCCTCAAGCGCGAGGACATGGCCCACACCGGATCTCACAAGATCAATAATGTGATCGGCCAGGCGCTCCTGACCAAGCGGATGGGCAAGCCGAGGATCATCGCCGAGACCGGCGCCGGCCAGCATGGCGTCGCCACCGCCACGGCAGCCGCGCTGCTCGGCCTGGAATGCGTCGTCTACATGGGCGAAGAGGACACCCGGCGGCAGGCGCTGAACGTGGCCCGGATGCGCATGCTGGGCGCGGAGGTCGTGCCGGTCACCACCGGCAGCATGACGCTGAAAGACGCCATCAACGAGACCTTCAGGGACTGGGTTTCCAGCGTCGAGACCACGCACTACTGCATCGGCTCGGTCATGGGACCGCACCCGTTCCCGATGATGGTGCGCGATTTCCAGCGGGTGATCGGGGTTGAGGCGCGGGCCCAGATCCTGCAGCGCGGCCGGCCGGCTGCCGGATGCGGTCATCGCGTGCGTCGGCGGCGGGTCCAACGCCATCGGCGTCTTCCATGCCTTCATACCGGACCAGTCGGTCGCCCTGATCGGCTGCGAAGCCGGCGGTGACGGGCTGGCGACGGGAAGGCACGCGGCCACGGTGGCCGGGGGTTCGCCTGGCGTGATTCACGGGATGCGGACGTATCTGCTGCAGGATGCCGAGGGCCAGACGCTAGAGACGCACTCGATCTCCGCGGGCCTTGACTACCCCGGCGTCGGGCCGGAACACGCTTGGCTGCACGCGACTGGCCGGGCAAGCTACCGGCCTGTTACCGATGCGGAGGCGATGAGCGCGTTCTCGGTGCTGTGCCGCACCGAGGGGATCATCCCGGCCATCGAGTCGGCGCACGCGCTGGCCGGGGCGCTCCAGCTTGGCCCCGAACTCGGCCCGGATGGGGTGCTGCTGGTCAACCTGTCCGGCCGCGGCGACAAGGATGTCGACATCGCCGGCCGCTGGTTCGGTCATCTCGGGACGCAGCCATGAGCTATCTAGGGACACTGCAGTGAGCACGATCGCGAGCGCCTTCGCCACGGCGAAGGCCGAGAACAGGGCGGCCCTAGTCGGGTACCTGCCGGCCGGCTTCCCGTCCGTCGGAGGCGCCACCGAGGCGGCCATCGCCATCGCCGAGGCCGGCGCCGACATCATCGAGATCGGCTTGCCGTACTCCGACCCGCTGATGGACGGCCCGGTCATCCAGGAGGCCGTGCACCGGGCGCTCACTGGCGGCGTACATGTCCGCGACGTGCTGGCCACTGTCGAGGCGGTGGCCGCGGCCGGGGTGCCCACCCTGATCATGACCTACTGGAATCCGGTGGACAGGTACGGGATAGCCGAGTTCGCCGCCGACCTGGCCAAGGCCGGCGGCAGCGGGCTCATCACGCCTGACCTGACGCCCGAGGAAGCGGGACCATGGCTGGCTGCGGCGGCAGAGCACGGCCTGGACCCGGTCTTCCTGGTCGCGCCGAGCTCCTCGGACCGGCGGATCGAGCTGATCACCGCGGCATGCGGCGGGTTCGTCTACGCGGCGTCGCTGATGGGCATCACCGGAGCAAGGGACTCGGTCGGCGGCGAGGCTGCTGGCCTGGTCAGCCGCGTCCGCCAGCACACCGACCTGCCGGTCGCCGTCGGGCTCGGCGTCCGAGACGGCAGCCAGGCCGGCGCAGGTGGCCAGCTTCGCTGACGGCGTCATCGTGGGCTCGGCGTTCGTGCAGCGGCTGCTGGCAGCGCCCGACGAGCAGGCAGGCCTGGCCAGCGTCCGCGAGCTGGCGGCCGAGCTGGCAGCAGGCGTCCGCGCGGGCAGCTAGACCGTCAGCACGTAAATAAAGCCTCACCGGACGGGCTTTGTTTACGTGCTAACGATCCTGGGCGGCGGCTCACCAGCCGGCCTGCGCGCCCAGCAAGGGATGGGCGGGCGGGCCAGGGAGCGCGGTGAAGTGACTGCCATCAAGTCGGCCGAAGCCGGCGCACTGGATCAGCACATGCAGTCCCGTGGGGCCAACTGACTCGATAATGCACAACGGCTGGCTACCTGGGGATCCCGTGTGCGCGGTCGCGGCGTACAGCACCCGGAGCAATCGGCCGGTACGCGCGGAGAACTCCGCAACGCGGCCCGCCGTCACGCCGTGCTTGCCGCTAGTCGGGCGGACCATACCCGAGATGACGGCGTTGCCATCGGGCGTGACGAGCGACGACTGCTGTTCCCAGCCCCGCTGACCGTGCGGGAAGGCGATCGGCCGGGAGTTGGCGAGCAGGCTGCCGCCGGGTCCGGCGACGTTCAGCAGGCGGTAGCCGCCGTAGACGAAGCTGACCTCGTGGCCGTTGCCCAGCCAGTTCACTGTGTACAGCCCCCGCTCGGCAGGAGAACGGTCAAGCCATGTCCTGGTGGCGCCGGTGGCCAAGGAGACCACGGTCACTCCGTAAGCGCAGGGCGTGGACTTCGTGCATGACACGGTCGAGGGCACTGTTGGCAGCGCAAGTTCGGTACCGTCTGGTGACAGCTGCGCAAACTGGTAACCCTCGATCTTCTTCGGCAATTGGGTTAGGCCTTCTATCCGGCCGCCCCGCCCCAGCCGCAGAATGTCAAGCGTGGAAGGGCCATAGCCGATCGCGAAGACGCGGTCGTTGGCGGCAGCGCTGACCGAGACGGGAACGTCGGGAAGGGTTTGGGCGGTCGACGTGCGCACGATCAGCACCGACCCCAGGGCCGTCCCGGTTGCCGACTTCCGCACGGTTGCCGTCACGCTCCCGCGTATGAATGTCAGGGTGACGTAGTACTTCGGCGTGCCGGGCGGCAGCGCGGTGGACAGCGGCCGGTTCCCAGCCGACCGTCCGGCGAGCGAGACTCCGGTGATGATCCCAATGACGGCGACCAACGCCGCGACCGGGGCCAGCCAGCGAACGGCCTTGGACCGCCGCCTGGGCTCGGGAGTACGGAGCGGCCGGATCGTTCCCGGCTGAGCACGCTCAGTAATGGTCACCAGGTCGCGGCGGAGCCGGTCTTCAATGTCGGTCATTGCTGGTCCTCCCGTAGTACGCGGCCGAGCGCGGCGAGCCCGCGGCTGCAGTTCGAGCGGACAGCGCTCGGTGCGATCCGGAGCAGGTCGGCTATTTCGGCGACGTCAAGGTCCAGGTAGTAACGAAGCACAAGGACCTCCCGCTGGCGGTGCGGCAGCAGCCGCAGCGCGCCTTCCAGCTCGGCACGGTCATCGGTGGCGGATCCGGCATCCGGCTCCGCCACCCGCGTCCCGGCCAGCTCTGGCACGTGCTTTCTCGCCACCGCCGCGCGGCGGTGCACCGACCGGCAGCCGTTGAGCACGCTGGATCGCACGTACGCCAGGCCATTCGACGGCTCGCGCAGGCCGTGCCAGCCGCTATGCAGCCGCTCAAAGGCGTCCTGCACCACGTCCTCCGCTGTGGCCAGGTCACCGGTCATGGCGAGGGCCAGGCGGACTAGCTGAAGGTGATGCTCGCGGAAGAGGTCCGTCACGGCCACCGTCGCGTGACGGGCCTCGTCCCCAGTCTTGCCGATCCTTGCCATTGCGGCTCTCACCATCAAGAGACGTTGACCGACTGGCCAGCGCTGCAGGGGGCGGGGTTAAATCTCCCGGGCTACGGGGCCTCAGCATTACGGTCGCGTTTCGTTATACTGGTCTGCGGTGCCCGGGCGCTATGCCTGACATCGCACCTCAGGGCCAGTGTTGTCCCGCCCACGGGCCAGTGTCGTCCCGATCCCACCGCAAGCGCGAAGCGGACGAGACGACAGGAGCTTTGATGGCATCTGCCCTTGCCCGGCCCGGTCCTGGCCTGTATGACCCCAGGAACGAGCACGACGCCTGCGGCGTCGGTTTCGTTGCCGACTTGACCGGCGAACGTCGTCACCAGACGGTGGCGAGCGCGCTGACGGTGCTGCGCAACCTGGAGCATCGCGGCGCAAAGGGGGCCGATCCGGAGTCCGGAGATGGCGCGGGCATCGTCACTCAGATGCCCGACGACCTGCTACGCGCCGAATGTGCCTTCGACCTCCCGGCCCTGGGCAGCTACGCGGCCGGCCTTGCTTTCCTGCCCGCACGGCTGAGCCGGACCGAGGTGCAGGCGGCCGTCAAGCGGCTTGCCGCGGACGAGGGGCTGGCCGTGCTCGGCTGGCGCGAGGTGCCGCACAACACCGATTATTGCGGGAACGGGGCCGCCGAAGTGCTGCCCGAGCTTGTCCAGCTCGTCGTGTCCGGGCTGGATGGTGAGTCCGGGCTGGCGCTGGACCGGAAGGCATATTGCCTGCGCAAGCGAGCCGAGCATGAGACCGGCCTGTACCTCGCCAGCCTGTCCAGTGCCACGATCGTCTACAAGGGCATGCTCACCGCGCTGCAGCTCGAGCCGTTCTTCCCCGACCTGACCGATCCGCGGTACCGGTCTGCTATCGCGCTGGTGCACTCGCGGTTTTCGACCAATACGTTCCCGTCCTGGCCGCTGGCCCATCCGTACCGGCTGATCGCCCACAACGGCGAGATCAACACGGTGCGCGGCAACCGGAACTGGATGCGCGCCCGGGAGGCCCACCTCGCCGCCGATGTGCTCGGCACCGACACCGCGGGCCGGGGCATCGAGCGGCTGCTGCCGATCCTTGACGATTCGGTCAGCGACTCGGCCAGCTTCGACGAATGCCTGGAGCTGCTGTACCTGGGCGGCCGGTCGCTGCCGCACGCCGTGCTGATGATGATCCCCGAGCCGTGGGAGAACAACGAGCAGATGGACCCGGCCAGGCGGGACTTCTACCGTTTTCATTCCGCGCTGATGGAGCCGTGGGACGGGCCTGCCCTGATCGCCTTCACCAATGGCGCGGTCATCGGGGCCGTGCTCGACCGCAATGGCCTGCGGCCGGGCCGGTACTGGGTGACCAGCGACGGCCTGGTCGTGCTCGCCAGCGAGGTCGGCGTGCTGGAAATCGACCCGGCCAGCGTGGTGCGCAAGGGCCGGCTGCAGCCTGGCCGTATCTTCCTCGCTGACACCGGCTCCGGCCGGATCATCGAGGATGAGGAGGTCAAGGCCGAGCTCGCCGCCGCGCATCCGTACGCGGACTGGCTCCACGCTGGCCTGGTGCACCTGGATGACCTGCCGGACCGCAGCCGGGAGCTGCCGGACAGCCGGATCCTGCTGGTCCAGCAGCAGCTCTTCGGGTACACCGAGGAGGACATCCGGGTGCTGCTGGCGCCCATGGCCAGGACCGGGGCCGAACCGCTGGGCTCGATGGGTACCGACACGCCGCTGGCCGTGCTGTCCGACCGGCCGCGACTCCTGTACGACTACTTCAGCCAGCTGTTCGCCCAGGTGACGAACCCGCCGCTGGACGCGATCAGGGAAGAGCTTGTCACCTCGCTGGGCGCGTCGACCGGGCCTGAGCACAACCTGCTCGAGCCCGGACCTGCGTCCTGCCGTCAGGTCGTGCTGCCGTTCCCGGTCATCAGCGATGGTGACCTGGCCAAGATCGTGCACATCAACGACGACGGTGACCTGCCGGGTTTCGCGGCGCACGTGGTGGACGGACGCTATGAGGTGGCCGGCGGCGGCGCCGCGCTTGAAGCCCGGCTGACGGAGATCCGGGCCGAGGTATCGGCCGCCATCGCGGCCGGGGCCCGCATCATCGTGCTGTCTGACCGCGGGGCGGAGGCAGGCGGCGGGCAGCCTGCGGCCGGCTTGCCCGCTGGCGGCCAGCCGGACGACGAAACCCAGGCACTCCTTGGCCCGATACCCTCGCTGCTGCTCACCGGCGCCGTGCACCACCACCTGATCGCCGAGCGCACCAGGACAATGGCCGGACTCATCGTCGAGTCCGGCGATGCCAGGGAGTGCCACCACATCGCGCTGCTGCTCGGCTACGGCGCCGCCGCCGTCTGCCCGTACCTGGCGATCGAGTCGGTCGAAGAACTGGTGCGCCGCGGTGTCCTCAGCGACGTCACCGAGCGGGCGGCGGCAGCCAACCTGATCAAGGCGCTCGGCAAGGGCGTGCTGAAGATCATGTCGAAGATGGGCGTGTCCACCGTGGCCTCCTACACCGGCGCGCAGCTATTCGAGGCCGTCGGCCTCGGCGACGAGGTCATCGGCTCCTGCTTCGCCGGCACGTCCTCGCCGCTCGGCGGTATCGGCTTCGCCGAGATCGCTGCCGAAGTGGGCCGGCGTCACGCCGTTTCGTTCCCGGCCCGCGGCAGCAGGCAGCCGCATCGCAGGCTGGAAACCGGCGGCGAATACCAGTGGCGCCGCGAGGGTGAGCCGCACCTATTCAGCCCGGAGGCGGTCTTCAAGCTGCAGCACGCGACGCGCAGCGGGCAGGAGAACGTATTCCGCGAGTACACCGCGCTGGTGGACGACCAGTCGGCGCGCCTGATGACGCTGCGCGGGCTGCTGCGCATACGCGGGGTGGATGACGGCGCGCCCTCGGCAGGCACTGGCCCGGTTCCGGACCCCGTTCCCCTCGAAGAGGTGGAATCGGTCGCCAGCATCGTGTGCCGGTTCTCAACCGGCGCGATGTCCTACGGGTCGATCTCGGCCGAGGCGCACGAGACGATCGCGATCGCGATGAACCGGCTCGGCGGGCGATCCAACACCGGCGAGGGCGGCGAGGACTCGCGCCGGTACCTGCCAGACGGGAACGGTGACCTGCGCCGGTCGGCTGTCAAGCAGGTGGCCAGCGGCCGGTTCGGGGTAACCAGCGAGTACCTGGTCAACGCCGACGACCTGCAGATCAAGATGGCGCAGGGCGCCAAACCGGGGGAGGGCGGCCAGCTTCCCGGCCACAAGGTGTACCCGTGGATCGCCGCGACCAGGCACTCCACTCCGGGCGTCGGGCTGATCTCGCCGCCGCCGCACCACGACATCTACTCCATCGAGGATCTGGCGCAGCTGATCCACGACCTGAAGAACGCCAACCCCAGGGCGCGGGTGCACGTGAAGCTGGTCGCCGAGGTGGGCGTCGGCACGGTCGCGGCCGGCGTGTCCAAGGCACACGCCGACGTGGTACTGATCTCCGGGCATGACGGCGGCACCGGGGCCTCCCCGCTGACCAGCATCAAGCACGCCGGCGCGCCGTGGGAACTCGGCCTGGCCGAGACGCAGCAGACGCTGCTGCGTAACGGCCTGCGGGACCGGATCGTCGTGCAGGTCGACGGCCAGCTCAAGACCGGCCGTGACGTGATCATCGCGGCGCTGCTGGGCGCCGAGGAATTCGGCTTCGCCACTGCCCCGCTGGTGGTCGCGGGCTGCGTGCTGATGCGGGTCTGCCACCTGGACACCTGTCCGGTGGGCGTGGCCACCCAGAATCCGGAACTTCGGCGCAGGTTCACCGGGCGGCCGGAGTTCGTGGTGAACTTCTTCGAGTTCCTGGCCCAGGAGGTGCGCGAGTACCTCGCCAGGCTAGGGCTCCGGTCGCTGGACGAGGCCATTGGCCGGGCCGAGCTACTGGACGTCCGCGCGGCCGTCAGCCACTGGAAGGCGGCAGGCCTGGACCTCCGGCCGGTCCTGCATGTACCGGAGCTGCCGCCGGGCTCGGCGCGGCACCGCGTGACCGGCCAGGATCACGGGCTCGACCGGGCGCTCGACAACACTCTCATCCTGCTGGCCGAGGGCGCGCTGGAGAACCGCACGCCGGTCCGGCTGGAGCTGCCGGTGCGGAACGTGAACCGGACCGTCGGCACCATGCTCGGCAGCGAGCTCACCCGCCGGTGGGGCAGCGCGGGGTTGCCCGATAACACCATCGAGGTGGTGCTGACTGGCTCCGCCGGGCAGTCGCTTGGCGCGTTCCTGCCCCGCGGCATCACCCTGCGGCTGCGCGGCGACGCCAACGACTACCTGGGCAAGGGCCTGTCCGGCGGCCGGATCATCGCCGCGCCCGACCCGGCCGCTGGCTTCCCGGCCGAGCGGAACGTGATCGCGGGCAATGTGATCGGGTACGGCGCGACAAGCGGCGAGATGCTGCTGCGCGGCGTCGTCGGGGAACGGTTCTGCGTACGTAACTCAGGTGCGACCGCGGTCGCGGAGGGTACCGGCGATCATGGCTGCGAGTACATGACCGGCGGCCGGGTGGCCGTGCTCGGGCGCGTCGGCAGGAACTTCGCCGCCGGGATGTCCGGCGGAATCGCCTACCTGCTCGATCCGGACCCGGCACGGGTCAACACCGAGATGGCCGACCTGGAGCCGCTGACGGCCGAAGACGAGGATTTCCTGCGCGAGCTGATCGGCCGGCATCAGGCCGAGACCGGCTCGGTGGTCGCGGCCAGCCTGCTGGCTGACTGGCCGGCCGCCCAGCGGCGGTTCGCCCGGGTGATGCCAAGGGACTACCAGCGCGTGCTGGCCGCCGCCCGGCGGGCGGAGCGCGACGGCCTGGACGTGAGCGAGGCCGTGATGGCCGCGGCTCGGGGCTGAGGGAGCGGACAGATGGCAGACCCCAGGGGCTTCCTGACCACGTCGCGGCAGTTGCCTGCCCGGCGTCCGGTCGATGTGCGCATCACTGACTGGCGCGAGGTTTACGCGGAGTTCGGCACGGACCAGGTGGAACGGCAGGCCGGCCGGTGCATGGACTGCGGGATACCGTTCTGTCATGCCGGCTGCCCGCTCGGCAACATCATCCCCGAGTGGAACGACTTGGTCCACCAGGGCGACTGGCGCGCCGCCGCCGAGCGGCTGCACGCGACCAACAACTTTCCCGAGTTCACCGGACGGCTGTGCCCGGCGCCATGCGAGTCGGCGTGCGTGCTCGGCATCAGCGCGGAGCCGGTGACGATCAAGCAGGTGGAGGTCGAGATCATCGACCGCGCCTGGGCCGAGGGCTGGGTGCCGCCGCGCCGTCCGGCGCCGGCCGCGCTGGCGGCTGGCCGGAGAGTCGCGGTGATCGGCTCCGGCCCGGCCGGACTGGCGGCAGCCCAGCAGCTGACCAGGGCCGGGCATGCCGTCACGGTATTCGAGCGGGCTGACGCGCCGGGCGGGTTGCTGCGCTACGGGATACCTGAGTTCAAGATGGAGAAGCGGCACCTGGACCGCAGGCTGATCCAGATGCTGGCCGAGGGCACCGAGTTCCGCTGCGGGGTGGAGGCGGGAGTCGACATCATGGCCGCGGAGCTGCGCCGTGACTACGCTGCCATCGTGCTGGCCGGCGGCGCCACCATTCCCCGCGGGCTGCCGGTACCCGGCGCCGATCTCGGCGGCATCCACCAGGCCATGGAATACCTGCCGCTGGCGAACAGGGCCGTGGCCGCGGCGGCCGACGCCGGCGGCGGCCGAGCCGGTGATGGCCGGCGGCGCGGCGGCGCGAGTGCCAGTCAGGCGCGCAAGGCCGCCGGGGCGGTGCAAGTGCCCGAGCCCGCCATCTCGGCCAGGGGGCGGCACGTGATAATCATCGGTGGCGGCGACACGGGCGCCGACTGCCTGGGCACCGCGCACCGGCAGGGCGCGGCGTCGGTAACGCAGCTGGAGATCCTGCCCAGGCCGCCGGCCGGGCGCCTGGCCAGCCAGCCGTGGCCGGTGCATCCGGCCGTTTTCCGAGTATCGAGCGCGCACGAAGAGGGCGGCGAGCGCGTGTACGCGGTATCGACGCAGCGATTCGTCGGCGACGAGACCGGCCGGGTCAGGGCACTGGCGCTGACCGAGGTGGCGCGGTCACCGGACGGGTTCGCGCCGGTGCCGGGAACAGAGCGCGAGCTGCCGGCCGACCTGGTGCTGCTGGCCATGGGCTTCTCCGGTGCCGAGCAGGGGCCGCTGACCGAAGGGCTGGGGGTTGCCTTCGACGGCCGCGGCAACATCGCAAGGGACGCCACCTTCGCCGCCTCGGTTCCTGGCGTGTTCGTCGCCGGGGATATGGGCCGGGGCCAGTCGCTGATCGTCTGGGCGATCGCCGAGGGCCGGTCCGCGGCGGCGGCGGTCGATGCGTACCTGTGCGGGGACTCGTCGCTGCCGGCCGCCATCACCCCGGCTGCTGTGCCGTTCCGGTAGCCGCACGCGGGGTCCGCGGTGCCGCGCGGTTAAATGTGGCCCGATCACCAGCCGCAGACGGGTAGCGTCCAGATCATGCCGGTGGCTTACCTTCCGAGCCCGGCCAGCGCTGTCTGGCACCTCGGTGCGATCCCGGTCCGGGCCTACGCACTGTGCATGGTGGCCGCCGTGGTGGCCGCGCTGTGGCTGACCGACAGGCGTTACCGCGGCGCTGGCGGCCAGGCGGGCGTCATCCTGGATCTGGCCACGGTCGCCGTCCCGGTGGGCCTGGCGGGCGCCCGCCTGTACAGCGTCCTGACGAACTTCGGACTGTACTTCGGGGCGGGGCGCGACTGGACCGACGTGTTCCGCGTCTGGGATGGCGGTCTCGGGATTGCCGGCGCGGTGGTCGCCGGCGCGATCGCCGCCTGGGCTTACTGCCGCCGGTCCGGCCTCGGGATCGGGCCGATCGCGCTCGCGGCGGCACCAGCCCTGGCAGTCGGGCAGGCCATCGCGGTTTGGGGGAACTGGTTCAGCCAGGAACTGTACGGAAGCCCGTCCGGGCTGCCCTGGGCAGTCGCGATCTCCCCCCAGCACCGGGCGGCGGGCCTGCAGGCTTATGCCACCTTCCAGCCGGTGTTCCTCTACCAGTCGCTGCTGGACCTGCTGGTGGCGGCCGGGGTCAGTTACGCGATCCGCAGGTACGCCCTGACCGGGGGCCGCGCCTTCGCGCTGTACGGCGCCATGTACGCGGCCGCCGGCTGTATCGCCGAGACGATGCGGGCGGACTATTCGCCGCGGTTGCTTGGCATTCGGACCAACGTGCTGGCAATGCTGGTGATCCTGGTGGTCGGCTGCGGCTACACAATCCTCGACCGGCAGCGGCGGCGGCTGCGTTTCCCGGGGCTGCAGGAGATCGAGCCACCGGTCAGGATGCGGGCCCTGCAGCCGAGGTCGAGCAACGCCACTGCCGGCAGGATAGGGCTAGAGGTCGGACTGCCGCCAGCGTCCGAACCGGCCGATTCAGCGCCAGGTGACGTGGGCTGACCGCGCATCGGGGAGGATGAACCGGTCTTCGCGCGCACTAGGGCGGATTACAGGCAGCGAGGTTCCACATCGGCAACGTCCAGCCAACGGTCTGGTAACCATCCGCGGCCAGCTGTAGCTGACTGGCGTGCGTCGAAATAGCGTGGTTTGTAACAGGGGATCGTCACGCGGCCCACGGCGTCCCGTCCGGAGGGAGCGGTCCAGCGATGCGCATTCTCCGGGCCGGGTTCCTCGCGCGCCGGATGGGGTCAGCCTGGCTGCTGCTGACCTGCCTGGCGGCATCGGTCCTCATTACCTCCGTGCTCATCTCGGCCATGATCACCTTTTACTCCAGCGCGCTACCCACGGCCGTCCGCAAGAACCTCATCGCATCCGGCAAGATGTCGGTGGTCGTCAGCGGCGGGACCGTCGGCTCTCAGCTGGCGACCCAGACCAAGGCCGTCGATGCCTGGATACGACACGCGCTAGGCGCCGTTCCGTATCAGGCGTATCCCGTCACCTGGTCTGATGACCTCAACCTGCCCGGCAGGCCGGTGGCCGGCAACCTGCCCGTTGTCCAGGCCGCCGCCATGGGCCATGTCACAGCATTCGCAGAGCTCGTCAGCGGGACATGGCCGGCCAGGCCGGTCGCGGGCGAGCCGATTCCGGCTGCGCTGCCAGTTGACGCCGCGGATCAGCTGAAACTGCGCGCAGGAGCCGTGGTCAAGCTCACCGACAGGGCTACCGGCACCACGGTCCGCATGCGCGTGACCGGGCTTTTCCGGCGGCGGAGCCGGCCTCGCTGTACTGGGCCGCCGATCCGCTCGGTTCAGCGGGCGTGAGCATCCAGGGCGGGTTCCTCAGCTACGGGCCCGCTGTGGTCAGCCCGGCCGCATTCGGCCCGGCCGGCGGCCTGAGCGCCAATCTGCTTTCCGTTGTCGCGCTGCCAGCTGCGGCTGACGTTGCCAACGGCGATCTCATCGCCGTGGCGAACCGGCTCAGCTCGGCAGCGTCCACCATCGAGAATTCCGCCCAGCTGTCCGGCATGACCGCCAGCACCGCCCTGCCCCCGCTACTGACCGGGGCCGCCCGCAGCCTGGCGGCGGCCAGGTCGCTGCTGATCATCAGCGCGCTGCAACTGCTGATCCTCGCGGCAGCTGCGCTGGCGCTTGCCGGGCGGCTCCTGGCCAGTCACCGAGACGAAGAGAGCGGCCTGCTAGCCGCGCGGGGCGCGGCGCGCTGGCAGCTGGCCAGGCCCAGCGTGGTTGAGGCAATCCTGACGTGCGCCGTCGCTGCGGCAGGCGGGGCTGTGGTCGGCGGCCGGCTTGCGGCGGCGCTGCTGGCCAGGGTTACCGGTCAGGGCGCGGTCGCTGCGGGCTCGCCGCAGACCGTGTGGCTTGGTGCCATCGCGATTTTCCTGTTCTGCCTGGTCATCGCGATCTGGCCGGCGGTACGCCCGGCTGGCATAGCCGCGATCAGGGCACGTCGCGGCAGGCAGGCGATCGTTGCCGGCGCCGCAGCGGCCGGAGCCGACATAGCGCTCTTGGCGCTGGCGGTGCTGGCTGTCCGCGAGCTGCATGCCTACTCGGCTGCGCAGGCAGCCGCCGGGACGCACGTCGATCCTGTGATCGCAGCCGCGCCGGCGCTGGCGCTGGCCGGGCTGGCCATCATCCCGTTGCGGCTGCTGCCCCTTGCTGCCCGAGGTCTTGAGCGGCTCAGCGCGCGCAGTCGTCGGCTGACCGCGGCGATGGCGAACTGGGAGATCAGCCGTCGCCCGGTACGACAGAGCGGCCCGGTCCTGCTGGCAATTCTGGCTGTCGGCACCGGCACACTCGGGCTGGCGCAGTACCAGAGCTGGCGGCAGTCGGTGACCGATCAGGCCGCGTTTTCCGCAGGCGCGGACGTGCGGGTCGAGCTGCCCGGCATTGAGCCATCCGCAATAGTTGCCAGCGTCAGCCGGCTGCCAGGAGTGACGTCGGCGATGGCGGTCGCCCAGGCCGGTTACGGCAGCGGGACCGACATCGTGCTGGCCGTCGGGGCGCATCAGGCCCCGTCAGCCGTGCTGATGCGGCCAGACCTGGCGAGAGTTCCGGTCGCGCGGCTGTGGCGCGCTATCACCCCGCCCGCATCCGCTGGCCTGGCCCTGCCTGGACGGCCTGCGCGGCTCGCGATCATGGCAAGGTTGCAGCCCGGTCCAGCCGGCAAGGCGCTGGGACCGGCCTCCGTCACAGTCACAGTGCAGGACGCGAGCGGCGCTTCGTACACGCTGCCGGCCGGGACGATCGCCGCCGACGGATCGCAGCACGACCTGACGGCGCAGCTTGGCCCGGCTGCTGGCGTGGACTATCCGCTCCGGCTGCTCGGAATCGCGCTGGCCTATAACTGGCCGCCCTACGGGACGACGCCTAGCTCGGCTACCGTCACCATCACCGGAATGGCTGAGAGCGCCGCTGCGTCCGGCCCGTTCGGGCCGCCATTCGCGTCCGGCTCGACGCTCGCCGCGTGGCGATCCACAGCGTCGGCCCCCGATCTGGCATTCCTCGCACGTAACAACCAGGACACCGGCGCGCTAGCGCCGTCCCTGCCGTCGTCGATCCGCAGCGGCAGAGCGCTGGTGGTCACCTTCCTGCCAGGAAACGGGCCGCACCTGAAACCAGCGGTAGTCCGCGCAAATGGCTTGCAGAGGCTGCCAGGACTGCTGACGCTCACGGCGCGGGATCCTTCCCGGGTCGCTCCCGCCATAGCTACCAGGGCCTTCCTTGCGAGCAACAACCTGCACGTCGGTTCGACCGTCTCTGTACCGATCAGCGGCGGCATCGTGCGGTTGCAGATCGTCAATGCGGTGTCGCAGTTCCCGACCGTCACGGGTACCGGAGCGATCATTGTCGACCTGGGCTCGCTCGACGCCGCGTTGGTGAGCCAGCAGTCGGCGCCGCTGCCGGTGTCTGCCTGGTGGCTGCGCACCGCCGGCGGCACCGTGCCGCGGCGGCTGCCGTCCGGCTCCGCTGTCACGACGGCCGCGGGCACGGCGCAGTCGATGCGAGACAACCCCCTGCTGGCAGCGCCCGTGCAAGCGGCCGTGGCGATCTCCGCGGCGGCGGCGCTGCTGGCTGCCGTCGGCTTCTGCGTGAGCGTCGCGGCTAGCGCCCGGGCCAGGCGGTCGCAGCGAGCTCTCCTGGGTGCGCTGGGCATGACGCCGGCCGCTCAGGCGAGGCTGTTCTGCCTGGAGGAGCTACTGCTGAGCGTGCCAGCCGCAGCGGTAGGGCTGGCTGTCGGGATCGGCCTCGCCCACTTGCTGGTCCCGGCGCTTACCCTCGGTGCTAATGCGGGGGTGCCGACTCCGTCAGTGCTGGTCAAGGTTCCGATTTGGTGGGCCGTCGGCCTCGCCTTGGCGGTGCCGGCCATACCCGTGCTCGCCGCGGCCGTGAGCGCAGTGCGGCAGCCCGACCCGGCGGCCGAACTCCGAGCGGCGGAGGCGGCATGAGCGGCTTGATGAGCCGGGTGACCGGCAGGTGGAAGATTTCCGCTGGGACCGCGTCCGCGGCCACCGTCGGTCTGGGTCTGCTGCTTTTTATTTGCGTACTGGTGGCGATGGCGGGGCCGCGCGCCAATGCGCAGCTGCAGACGAACGCCGTCCGGCAACTGGTCGCGCGAACTCCGCCCGACGGGAAGGTCGTCGAGGCGAGCGTTCCGTACAGCCAGGCAGAGCCAACGCGGTACTCCCTTTCGGTCAGCCAGATCGCAGCCGTCGGGCAAGAGCTCCGGGACCTGCTCGGGAAGCTTCCGCTGGCCGGCCGCTCGGCCGACCTCGCGGCGTTCACTTCCGACTTCAATGGGGTCGGTGATACCGCGCCAATCCTGCGTGGCAGGAGCGTGTCGCTGGAGTTCATCTACTCAAGCCATCTCAACGGCAACGTCAGGCTCATCCGCGGGACGCTGCCATCGATGGGTCACCTGAGCGCCAAGGCATCCAGGGTGACATTCCCGATCGCTGTCACCGAGGCGACGGCACGCCAGTTGGGGCTCTCCGTCGGGTCCCGGCTGCCAGTTCCGCCCTCAAAGGTGATGCTGCTGGTCACCGGCATCATCCAGCCAGCCATACCGACCAGCCCCTTCTGGGCCGTTGACCCGATCGAGTACGTCCCCAGCCTGGTGACTCCGTCCAAGGGAAGCCCGTACTGGCAAGGCGGAGCGTTCATCGGCGCCAGTGAGCTCGTGCCCTTCGAAAATGTGCTAGGCACATCGAACGCAAATCTGCGCTGGGTGCTACCGCTCAAGATCGCCAACCTGACCATCGGCCAGGCCAGAGCCTTGTCGGTCGCGCTCCCGGCGGCGCTGACTCAGGACGGCAACAGCCTCTTCGCGAATTCGAACTACACCTTCAGCGCGACGCTTTCCTCCGGCATCGCCGGCGTCCTGACGGGCTTCGTGCTGCAGTCCGACGCGATCAACACCCTGCTGAGCCTGCTATCGCTGAGCCTCACGGCAATCGGCGCAACAGTCCTGCTACTCGCAATCTGGCTGCTAACCGAGCAGCGCTACGGCGAGTTCGAGACCCTGCGAGCTCGAGGTGCTTCCAGGCGCCAGCTCAGCATGCTCGCGGTGCGGGGCAGCTCGCTGGCCGTGCTGCTGGGCGCCGGGCTTGGTGCCGCGGCGGCTCTCGCCCTGACTGCCAGCAGCAGTTCGGCGCTTAGCTGGTGGCTGACCGCGCTGACGGTGCTAGTGGTACTGGCGGGGTTGCCGGTAATCACCATACGGCGCCACCGTGGTCCCGCGCTCCAGGGCAGGCGGCCGGAACGGTTGTCGGGCCGCCGCGCCGCTGCACGCCGCCTGGTGATCGAGGGCGCGCTCGTGCTCGGCTCTGCTGGCGGCCTCGTCCTGCTGCACGACCAAGGACTCGCGCCCGGCCGCAGTGATCCGTACGCCAGCCTGGGGCCGGTGCTGGTGGCTGTTCCCATTGCCGTGATCGTGCTGCGGTGTTACCCGCCAGCGGTGCGCCCGCTGCTGCGGCTCACCGGCCGTCGGCGCGGGGTTACTGCCTTCGTCGGGCTGGCGCGCGCAGTCAGGACGAGCCCGACGGCCGCGCTACCGGTGTTTGCCCTGGTGCTGGCCCTTACCCTGGTGGCGTTCGCGGGCATGGTACGCGGCGCCGTGCTGCGCGGAGAGGTGACTGCATCCTGGCAGCAAGTCGGCGCGGACGCAGGCATCGACAGTCCGCCCGGGCTCAGCCCGTCAGCGCAGCGCGCTCTTGCTGCGCTGCCTGGCGTGCAGCGTAGCGCTGCGCTGATCCTGACGAGCGGGATCTTTCCCGGCAGCTATCGTCAGTTCGGCGTCGTGCTGGTCGACCCGCGCGAGTACGCGGCATTGCTGGCCGGCACACCCGGCCCGGCAGCCCAGGCGGCGACGCTGCGTGCCGACTCCGCTTCTGACGGCAGTGGTCAAGCCTGGGCACTGGCCGCCGGCGGCCTGGGCGCTTCGCTGGCCAGGACCGGCAGCAAACTCGACATAGGCGCTAGCGGGCAGCCGGTAACCGTCCGGCTGGCTGGCCAGGTGCCGGTCTCGTCGGTGATCTCTGCTGTCATCGGCGCGCAATATCTCGTGCTGCCGCGATCAGTGCTAGGTGCCAGCGCCGGGCCGCCATCGGTGATGCTCCTCATCGGCGCTCACCTCAATCGGCCTGTCCTGGCGGCCGCAGTCCGCAAGCTGCCCGCTGGCACATCGCTGATCCTGCGCGCGCCGGTGCTCGCTGGCTTGCAGAGCGCGCCGCTGCAGCATGGCGCCTACCTGGCGTTCGCCCTGGGCAGCGGGGCCGCGGCCGCGCTCAGTCTGCTCGTGCTGCTGCTCACGCTGGTCATCGGTGCGCGCTCGCGGCAGCAAACGCTGGCCCGGATGAGCACCATGGGGTTGTCTCGCAGCCAAGGCAGACGGATGGCGATGCTGGAAACGGTGCCATTGATCCTCGCCGCGGTGATCGGGGGCGCAGGCTGCGCGGCACTGCTCGGACCGCTGGTAGGCCCGTCGCTCGACCTCTCGGTTTTCACCGGCACCAGTACCGCCGTCCCAGTGCGGATCGAATACGCCGTGCTAGCCGGGACTGCGGTCGGCCTGGCGCTGCTGGCCTTGCTCACGCTGACCGTGCAGACGGCAGTAGCCAGCCGCCGGACCGCCACGGCGCTTCGGATGGGCGAGTGATACTGACATGAGGAGGCTGTCATGACACAGCTAACGGGCAGCCAGCCAACGCGGCCGCCCCGGCCCGCGGTGACAGCTGCCAGCGGTATCGCCGAGCTGGGAGCCGAGGCGCTGCGTGGTCGCACCTCCTACGGCGAGGGCGCGCTGATCGTGTGCGATCAGGTAGTCCGGATCTACTCTGGCGACGGCATCGAGGTGCAGGCCTTGCAGGGCCTGGATCTGCTCATCGAACCGGGCGAGCTGGTGGCGATGGTCGGCGCTTCCGGCAGCGGCAAGTCGACGCTGATGAACATCCTGGCCGGGCTGGATACGCCAACTGCCGGGAAGGTCCGGGTGGCCGGGCTGGACCTGGGCCTGCTGACGCCGAAGCAGCGGCTGGGCTATCGCCGCGGCGACGTCGGCTTCGTCTGGCAGCAGACCTCGCGCAACCTGCTTCCCTACCTGACCGCCAAGCAGAACGTGATGACGCCGATGCGGCTGGCCGGGCTCAGCCGCGGGCGCCGTGACAGCCGGGCCATGGAACTGCTGGCGGCCATGGGCGTGGCGCATTGTGCCGATCGCACGCCAGCGCGGATGTCCGGCGGCGAGCAGCAGCGAACGGCCATCGCCACCGCGATGGCTAATAACCCCCGGGTGCTGCTGGCCGATGAGCCAACCGGCGAGCTCGACAGCGCCACCGCCCAGGACGTCTTCGGGGCTATCCAGACAGCTAACTCCGAGTTGGGTGCGACGGTGCTCGTTGTCACTCACGACCCGGCCGTGTCTTCGCAGGTGCAGCGCACGGTGGCGATCAGGGACGGCCGCACGAGCAGCGAGACGCTGCGGCATGACCTGGCCGACGAACTCGGTAACACCACTAGGCATGCGGTGGAATACGCGGTCATGGACAGGGCGGGGCGGGTGCAGCTCCCACGGGAGATGACCGAGCAGCTCGACATGCGAGACCGGGTGCGGCTTGAGGCTGAACCAGACCACATTGGCGTCTGGCCGGACCGCCAGCTGGCATCCGAGCCCAGCGCCCGGCCGGCCAGGACTGGCCGGCACGCTCGCAGGCCTGACGGCGAGGAGGGCCGATGACGGAGGCGGCACGGGAGCGACGCGGCGTGATTCTGGAGACCGAGCCGCTGGTCTCGGTCCGATCGGTCAGCAGGACCTTCGGCCACGGCAGCACCGCCGTCCATGCCGTTCGCGAGGCATCCTTCGCGATCAGGCGCGGTGACCTGGTCGCGCTGGTCGGCCGCTCGGGCTCAGGCAAGACGACGCTGCTCAACATCGTCGGCGGGCTCGATGGCCCGACCTCGGGAGAGGTAGTGATCGGGGGCCGGAACGTGACCGCGATGCACGCGCGCGAGCGGACGGAATTGCGCCGTAAGACGATCTCCTTCATCTTCCAGTCCTTCGGACTGATACCCATGCTGACCGCGGCGGAGAACGTGGGGATCCCGCTGCGCATTGCCGGGACACCCAGGAGCATTCGGGAGAAGCGAGTCCGGCTGATGCTGAGCGTCGTCGGCCTCGACGGGCACGCCCAGCAGCGGCCGAACGAGCTATCCGGCGGCCAGCAGCAACGGGTGGCGATCGCCCGTGCCCTGGCCGGCCAGCCCGACCTGCTGATAGCCGACGAGCCGACCGGGCAGCTGGACTCCGAAACCGGACGGCAGATCATGCGCCTGCTGCGCACCGTGGTCCAGTCGGAAGGCATCACCGCGCTGGTGGCAACACACGACGAGGCCCTGTTGGAGCTTGCTGACCAGGTGCTCGCGATCGAAGACGGACGGCTCACCGTGCGGTAGCGTCCGGGTCCCGGGTTCGCCGCGGACCTTGCGGGAGCCGGGGCGGCGGCGGCCTCAGTATTTCGAGCCGACGAATTGATCAAGCCTGGCTACAGCCTCCCGTCGTGCGACGGAGATCGTGTTCCGCCGGGGCAGCCGCCAGCTGACCCCGAGCTGATCCAGAGTCCGCCCGCAGAGGCCGAGAATGTCTGATGATTCGTTCGCGAAGAAATACCGCGGGTATTCGTAAGTCCGGTCTCCACCTGCGAGATGCCGCGTGACTCGGTTTACGACGCGGCAGCCGTCTGAGTGAAACAAGCCTCGTGCGAAGGCGCCGGGGTACCGCGATCTGATCGTTTCCTGCCACGGTGCAAGCTCTATCCGTCGATTGTGCTTCCGTCCTGGGCCATGCTGAGGGAATAGGCATGGCCAGTGTTTCGAATAGCTCTTAACTGCAGTGCAGCCGATCCGTTGAACGCAGCAAACGCGAGAGGAAGGCATGACGGCAGACAAGGTCTCCTTTGCCGCCGCTAAAAGCCCAGGCCAGCTGTCTGTGCACGCTACGGTTAGCGCGTAGACACCTCGGCGATGACCGGCGATGTGACCGTCGCCGAGATAGAGCCCGAGAAGGTAGGCGTAGGCCCGCTCGTCCAGCGGGCGCCCATGACAGCGCGGGCAGCGAGCCTCAGGCCGCCGTGGCTGGGACTGCGCGCAGCGCCGGCGGCCGCTACGCCAGTGGCGGATGGCGCCGACCGAGACATCGCAGATGACGGCATTCTCACGATCCAAGATGCCGCAGTTCGAAAGCAGTAAGGCAACGTTGACGGTGCTTCGCGGATACATGGCCTCATTGTTGCCCTCACCACGGACAATCCTGGTGACGGCTAAAGCTAATAGTGCCGAGAGCGGGACTCGAACCCGCACGCCCTTTCAGGCAGATGCTTTTGAGGCATCCACGTCTGCCAATTCCGTCATCCCGGCATATTTCAGTAATATCAGCTTTCTTCCCTTTTGGGATCCTATAGCGCACTCAGGCTAACACGCTCAATCTACCTGCATAAGTATCCGTCGGGCATCTGTGCGGCAGTCGGAGCGGGACCATCGCAAGAGACTGTTCGCCTGGCCGACGGGCCACGTCGGCGCGCACCGTCCTGACCGGGGAGCGCCGAACGCTAATGTACCGGGTTTTCGGTACGCTCGGCTCGTGAGCAAGAGCCCCTTTCAAGTGGTGATAGCCGAGGACGAGGCGCTGATCCGGATGGATCTGCGCGAAATGCTGGAGGAGGAGGGCTACGTAGTAGCAGGCGAGGCAGGTGACGGCGAGACGGCCGTCAAGCTTGCCGAGCAGTTGCGGCCGGATCTCGTGATCATGGACGTGAAGATGCCCGGCCTGGACGGGATCTCCGCCGCAGAGCGCATTACCGCTAGCCAACTGGCGCCGGTAGTGATCTTGACTGCGTTCTCGCAGCGGGACCTGGTACAGCGCGCAAGCGAGGCCGGGGCGATGGCTTACCTGATCAAGCCGTTCACCAAGGCGGACCTGGTACCCGCCATCGAGGTGGCAGCCAGCAGGTTCGCCGAGATCGCCGCGCTTAACAAGGAGGCCGCGAACCTGCGCGACCGCCTTGAGGTACGCAAGCTGCTCGACCGTGCGAAGGGTGAGCTTCAGGACGGCCGCGGCATGACCGAGGCCCAGGCGTTCCGGTGGATCCAGAAGACCTCGATGGACCGCCGCCAGACGATGCGCGCGGTTGCCGAGGAGATCCTCGCCGAGGCTGAGAAAGCCGAGGCTGAGAAGGCCGCGGCCGAGGCCGCTGTGTCGGCAGACCCGGCGTCTGTAAAGCCCGAGACCGACTGACGGCCTGCCAGTTCACGTCCTAACGGTTTCGCGTCTACATACTGGACAAATCGCCCGTGAGATACGCGAAACCGTTAGGAGGTTGGTGTCTTGGCCGCGCTGGCCAGGTTCACCGGGCTGGACTGCCAAGCCGGGCGAAACTGGCCCGGCCTGTCTGGCAAGCGGGCGGGGCCGGCACCAAACCCCCGTTGTAGCCGGCGCCCGCCGCTTGCGGCCGCCGGACGCCGGAAGCGGTCGACGGTCAATGAGCCAGTTAACCTTTGGTGCCATGTCAGCCTTCCCCGGGCCGGCACGTTCTCTACTCGGTCGCCGAGCTCTCCGGACAACGGTAGCGACGCGTGGCGGGGGCGCGCAAAGACACGGCGATTCCCTTGCCGGAATGAGCGAAACATCCCGTTGACGGCGCTGCCGGCTGGCCTAGCCAGACCGGATTCGGACCGCCTGGCCGTCGAATCCGGCTATCGCTAGCTATGACCCGAGCATCCGCCGGCCGCTCGGTGGCCGCATTCCAGCCCGGCTCCCAGCGCCTGACCGCTGGCGCGGCGCCCTCTGCGCGCCCGGCGCCTTCTGCGCGCCCGGCGCTCAACGGCGGCCCGGGTCGGGCGGCCTCATGCCCTGGCGGGCATAGACTCGCCCGGCACGCCGTCCCGGTGCAGGCAGCTCAGCCGAGCCGTGCACACCCGCCGGCCATCGTCGTCGGTGATGGCAATGTCGAACGTGGACATCGTGCGGCCGCCGTGAAGCAACGTCGCCACGCCGGTGACCAGGCCCGATCTGGCCGCGCGGTGATGCGTCGCGTTGATCTCGATGCCCACGGTGAACCGGTCCGGCCCGGCTTGCAGCGCGGCCCCAAGCGAGCCCAGCGACTCGGCTAGCACGCACGAGGCGCCGCCATGCAATAGCCCGTATGGCTGCGTGTTGCCCTCGACCGGCATCGTTCCGACAACGCGCTCGGGCGACGCTGCCAGGATCTTGATGCCCATCCGGCCAGACAGCGTGGTGGCTCCCAGGTCATTGAAGGTTGCGATGATCTGCTGCTCACGATCGGACGACACCGACACCTGCTGCCTCCACGTTCCCAGGAAAATCAGACGTTCCCTCCGGCTGGAGCCAGCGTAAGGGTGGCCCGCGCCGGGCGGCCACGCGGCTGGCAACGCCCGGCCAACTGTCGGGCCCACGCACTAAGATCTGGACGTGGCAACGAGGGAAGCAGCGCAATCGAGACGCAGCGCAACGAACGACGCAGCGCAACCGAGCGAAGCGGGGGAGCAGGAGCTGGCCCGGCAGGCAACAGCCGAGCCGGGCCAGGGTCAGGCGCGCCGTGGCAGGCTGCTGCTGCTCGACGGTCACTCGCTGGCATTCCGGGCTTTCTTCGCACTGCCGCCGGAGAATTTCTCCACCACTACCGGCCAGCCGACGAACGCCGTGTACGGCTTCACGGCCATGCTCATCAACGTGCTCCGGGACGAGCAGCCGACGCACGTGGCGGTGGCATTCGACCGCAGCGAGCCGACCTTCCGGCACGAGCAGTACGTCGAGTACAAGGCCACCAGGAAGGAAAGCCCGGCCGACTTCCGCAACCAGCTGAGCCTGATCTTCGAGGTGCTCGACGCGCTCGGGATCAGCCGGCTGTCAGTGCCCGGCTTCGAAGCCGACGACGTCATCGCGACACTGGCCACCCAGGCGGCGCCGGACATGGACGTCCTCATCGTCACCGGCGACCGGGACGCCCTGCAGCTCGTCACCGATCACGTCACCGTGCTGTACACGATGCGCGGGATCAGCGAGATGGCCAGGTTCACGCCGGATGCGGTGATGGCCAAGTACGGCCTGACGCCCGCGCAGTATCCCGATTTCGCTGCGCTGCGCGGAGACCCGAGCGACAACCTGCCCGGCATCCCGGGGGTGGGGGAGAAGACCGCGACCAAGTGGATCGCCGAGTTCGGCTCGCTGGCCGCCCTAGTGGACCGGGTTGACGAGGTCAAGGGCAAGGCAGGCGATGCGCTGCGCGAGCACCTGTCCGGCGTCCTGCGCAACAGCCAGCTCACCCAGCTGGTCCGTGACATGACGCTGGACGTAGGCCCGGCCGACCTGCGCCCGGTGCCGTGGGACCGGGAGCGGATCCACCAGCTCTTCGACACGCTGCAGTTCCGGGTCCTGCGCGACCGGCTCTACACGACGCTTCCCAACGGCATCGGCGTACCGGCGTCCGCCGCCGACGCGCCGGCCAGTGATGCCGCCGGGTTCGACGTGGCCGCCGTCGTGCTCGGGCCGGGCCAGGTTGCCGATTGGATTGACGGAAACGTGGCCGGGACTGGCCGAACCGGCCTGGCGGTGAGCGGTACCTGGGGGCGAGGCACCGGCAATATCACTGGCCTGGCGATCGCCGCGCCAGGCGGTGTGGCCGCCTACCTCGACCCGACCGGGCTGACCGAGGCCGACGACAAGGCCCTCGGTGCGTGGCTGGCCGACGCCGCCCGGCCCAAGGCGCTGCACGATGCGAAGGGACCGATCCACGCGCTGGCCGCGCGCGGGTTCGAGCTCGCCGGGCTGACCAGCGACACCGCGCTTGCCGCCTACCTTGCCCTGCCCGGGCAGCGCTCGTTTGACCTGGCCGACCTGGCGCTGCGCTACCTGAACAGGGAACTGCGCGATGCAGAGCCTGCCACCGGCCAGCTAACCCTGGACGTGCAGGACGAGTCGGAAGTTGCCACCGCGCTTGCCCAGCGGGCCCAGGCGACGGCCGAGCTGGCCGAAGCGCTCGACGCCGACCTGGCCAAGCGCGGCGCGGCCGAGCTGCTCGCAGAGGTGGAGCTGCCGCTCGTCGGCGTGCTCGCGGACATGGAGCGGGCCGGGATCGCGGCCGACAGCGAGCATTTCGCTGACATGTCGGCCAGCCTGGGCGGCGAGGTGAAGGCCGCCGAGCAGGCGGCGTTCGCGGTCACCGGTCACGAGTTCAACCTCGGCTCGCCCAAGCAGCTGCAAGAGGTGCTGTTTACCGAGCTGGGCCTACCCAAGACCAAGCGGATCAAGACCGGGTACACCACCGACTCCGAGGCGCTGACGGGGCTGCTGGCGCAGACCGAGCACCCGGTGCTCGCGCACTTGCTCCGGCACCGGGACGTGGCCAAGCTGAAGAGCATCGTCGACTCGCTGATCCCGATGGCGGACGTCGACGGCCGGATTCACACCACGTATAACCAGATGATCGCGGCTACTGGCCGACTGTCGTCGACCGACCCGAATATGCAGAACATCCCGATCCGTACCGAGGAAGGCCGGCGGATCCGCCGCGGCTTCATCGTCGGTGCCGGGTACGAATGCCTGCTGACCGCGGACTACAGCCAGATCGAGCTGCGGATCATGGCCCACCTGTCCGGCGACGTGGCACTGTCTGCCGCGTTCAGCTCCGGGCACGACTTCCACGCCGCCACGGCCGGCCGGGTGTTCGGCGTCGAGCCGACTGAGGTCACCCAGGAGCTACGCAGCAAGGTCAAGGCGATGAATTACGGCCTCGCCTACGGCCTGTCCGCCTACGGGCTGTCGCAGCAGTTGCGGATCTCCCCGGACGAAGCGCGCGGCTACATGGACGAGTACTTCGAGCAGTTCGGCGGCGTCCGCGACTACCTGAGGGACGTGGTCGCGAGGGCCCGGATGGACGGTTACACCGAGACCATGCTGGGGCGTCGCCGCTACCTGCCAGACCTGACCTCCGACAACCGGCAACGGCGGGAGATGGCTGAGCGGATGGCACTTAACGCGCCGATCCAGGGCTCGGCCGCGGACATCATCAAGGTGGCGATGCTGACAGCCCACTACGAGCTCAAGGCGGCTGGCCTGCGGTCCCGCATGCTGCTGCAGGTCCACGACGAGCTGCTGTTCGAAGTGGCGCCGGGCGAGCTGGACGCCGTGCGGGAGCTCGTGAGAGTCGCCATGGGCAGCGCGGCCGATCTTGCCGTGCCGCTGGAGGTCTCCATGGGCTGGGGTCACAGCTGGGCCGACGCGGCACACTAGAGCGCTTGGTTGGCGACGCGCGCACATACCCGCGCAACCTGGGATGCTTGCCTCATGGAGTCGCGGCTGCGCGGACTGGACGGTCCGGTCGAGATCACCAGGGACAGCTTCGGGGTGCCGCACTGCCGCGCGGTCACCGAGCATGACGCGTTTTTCGCCCAGGGCTTCGCGCACGCGACCGACCGGCTCTGGCAGATGGACTATGACAGGCGCCGCGGCCTTGGCCGCTCCGCCGAGGTGATCGGCCCGGCCGCTGTCCCCGGCGACTCGCTGTACCGGCGGCTGGATCTCGCGGCGAGCGCGCGAAGCGATGTGGCCCGGCTCTCGTCGGCCGCGCGGGACATGCTCACCGCGTACGCCGCCGGCGTCAACGCAGTGATCGGGACACCGGCCTCGTACCGCCGGCGGGCCGGATCTGCCTCGCGCCACGCGCACGGGCTGGCCGGCGGGCTCGCCGAGGGCGGGCCGCTGTCAGCCGGATTCGATCTGGCCGCCGGGCCGCCGGAGCGCTGGGAACCGTGGCACTGCCTGGTCGTGTACCGGGTCAGGCACCTGGCCATGGGGTCAGCGGCGGCCAAACTCTGGCGAGCGGTGGTCAGCGATGCCCTCGGCCCCGCGTTGGCCAGGAAGATGGCCGCGGGCCGGTCCGCATGGCAGCTCGCGTGCGTGCCGCCGGGTGCCCGTTGCCAGGGCGCGGCGCCAGCCTGGGTCGGCCTCGACGATGGCGGCAGCAACAACTGGGCACTAGCGGGCACCCGGACCGCTTCCGGCCTGCCGCTGATCGCCGGGGACCCACACCGGCCGCTTGAAATGCCGAACGTCTACGTCCAGGGGCACGTGTCCGGGCCTGACTGGGACGTGCTCGGCCTGGCGATCCCAGGTGTGCCCGGGTTCCCGCATTTCGGCCATAACGCGCGAGTTGCCTGGTGCATCACCCACGCGATGGCAGACGACCAGGACCTGTACCAGTTCGCAGCCTGGCCGCCGGAAGCCGGTGGCCGCAGCAGTGCCGAGCTCATCAGCGTGCGCGGTGGCGATGCGGTCAGCATCGATGTCAGGCACAGCGACCGCGGACCGCTGGTCACTGACGAGCTGGCGCTCACCTGGGCCGCGACCGCCGAGCCGAACAACGGGTTCGACGCGTTGCCGGTGATGCTGCGGGCCCGGTCGGTCGGCGAGCTGTTTGAGGCGATGCGGCCCTGGGCCGAGCCTGTCAACAGCCTGCTCGCGGCCGACCGCGACGGCAGCATCGGGTATCTCACCAGGGGCCGGGTGCCC
Organism: uncultured Actinomycetota bacterium; assembly: GCA_963834665.1. GTDB lineage: Bacteria > Actinomycetota > Actinomycetes > Streptosporangiales > Streptosporangiaceae > JAJYUU01. The sequence continues at coordinate 123,803 of CAWICK010000010.1, read as the reverse complement.
ATCCGGGCCAGGCCTGAAGCGGCCTGGGCGCCGGTGCCGGCCGAGGACCCGTCGTATGGCTGGCGCGGCCACGTGGCCTTCGCAGACATGCCGCGGCTGGACAACCCGGACTGCGGATTCCTGTTCAGCGCCAATAACCGGATACTTGCCGCGGACTCCGGGCCATATCTAGGCCTTGACGTGGCCGCCCCGTGGCGCGCCGAGCGGATCGCGGAAACCCTCTCGGGGTTGTCCGCGGCGACCATCGAGGACATGGCGGCGCTGCACCGCGACGTCGTCTCGCTACCCGCCAGGCGGATCGTCCGGCTGCTCGGCGATTGGGCCCCGCTGGCGGGGTGGGATTGCCGGATGGACGGCTGGTTCGACGGCGGCTGCGGCCTACTCGGTGCTGCGCCGGGAGCTTGCCCTGCTCGTACTCGAGCGATCGGGCCTGGCCGCATTCGTCGAGCATCCCTGGAACCGGCTGCTGCCCGGAGTCCGGGCCGAGTCTGTGGTCTGGCGGGTAGCCGGCGATCACCTGCAGGTCGGCGACGAGTCGCTGCTAGGCGGCTGGTCCTGGCGCCGGGCGCTGACCGAGGCCGTGGCGCGGGCCGAGCGTACTTGGGGCGGTGAGCCGTGGGGTGAACTGCATGCCACCGGCCAGCGCCACCCGCTCGGCCGGGCCGAGTTGGACCCGCCGTCCGTGCCGTACGGCGGCGACATGGACACCGTGCAGGCCAGTTCGTATGTACCGGTGGACGGCCTGCGCACCTCGTCAGGCTCGGTGGCCCGCTATGCATTCGACCTGGCGGACTGGGATCGATCCGGCTGGGTTGTCCCGCTCGGGGTTGCAGGCGATCCGGGCAGCCGGCACGCTCATGACCAGCAGGATGCGTGGCGCGCGGGCCAGCTGCTGCCCGCGCCGTATTCACCACGGGCGGTGCAGGAGGCGGCGGCGGAGCGGATCACGCTCGTGCCGGGCTAGCCGCGGAAACCAGTTGACCGTTACACCGCGCCGCTCTACCGTCAGTGCCCGTGCTGACATGGACGATCGAGGAGTGGCCGCTTCGAGAGCAGTCCGACGAGCTGCTGGCTGAGCTGTACGAGGCCGGCGCCGTGCTGCACCACGAGGCGACGCCCGACGATCCGAGGAAGCCCCTCGCCGACGAGATCGCGGCGGTACGGCACCTGCCAGCGCCCGAAGACGGTGTCGTGCTGGTAGCGCGAGATGCTGCCGGAGTCGTCGCCGGCATTTCGTGGTGCCTGTGGGAACGGCTGCCTGGCCAAGACCACGTGCTGCTCACGGCGATCGAGGTGCTACCCGGCTCGCGGCGCCAGGGCCTCGGCCTGCTGCTGCTTGACCAATCAGCGGCAATCGCAGAGCGGCAAGGCTTGCGCCTGATCATGGGCCGGACCAGGGATAACGTCCCCTCTGGTGCGGCGTTCTGCGGTCAGTTCGGCCTGGAGGCCGCCATGGTGGGCGAGGAGAACCGCCTTGACCTGCAGGGCGTGAACCAGGATCTGGTGGACCGCTGGATCGCCGAAGGCCCGGTCCGGGCGCCGGGTTACGAGCTGGAATTCGTGCCCGGGCGCACGCCGCCGGAGCTCGCTGACCGGGTGGCAGAAGTGCTCAATGTGATGAACACCGCGCCACGCGAGAATCTAGATATCGCTGACATCAAGATCACGCCTGAGCTGGTAGGCGAGTACGAGGAGGCGGCATTGGCCGCCGGGGACGGGCTCTGGGCGTACTACGCGGTTGACAGCGTGTCAGGACGGTTTGTCGGCATCACGAACATCACCATCCCGCCGACGCTGCCAGACCGGGTCTACGTGGGGGATACGGCTGTCGACCCGGCGCATCGCGGCCGGGGCCTCGGGAAGTGGCTGAAGGCGGCGATCACCCGGCGGATCATGACCGAGCTGCCCGCCGTCCGGTGGGTGATCACCCATAATGCCGGCAGCAACGACGCCATGCTCGCCGTCAACCGGCAGCTCGGCTTCCGTGCCGCCGTGATAGGCACTACCTGGCAGATAGCGACAGACCGGCTCCGGGAGCGCCTGGCGGCCTGGCCGGATCGGTGAGCAGATGGGGGGCCGGCAGATTGACCCGTCGGCCAGGCTCTCATATGCTAGACGCTGCACTGTGTTCTGGTGCAGTCCGCCAATGGTCAGGCAGCCGCGTGGCAGTCTTACTGCAGGCCGCGGCCGGTCATGCTGGCCGGGCAAGTCACGAATCCATGGCTTTCCGTTGTCGGGCTCGCCGTGCACGGTACTGTCCAGCAAACCATCCCTGTCCGTATCCGGAGTCCACCTACACATGACGAGCAGCACAGAGGCCACCTCGACCCCCAAGGTAGCGGTCAACGACATCGGTTCCGAGGAGGCCTTCCTCGCCGCGATCGACGAGACCATCAAGTATTTCAATGACGGCGACATTGTGGAAGGCACCGTCGTCAAGGTCGATCGAGACGAGGTTCTGCTCGACATCGGCTACAAGACAGAGGGCGTTATCCCGTCCCGTGAGCTGTCGATCAAGCACGATGTCGACCCGCACGAGGTCGTCAAGACCGGTGAGCACATCGAGGCCCTGGTCCTGCAAAAAGAGGACAAGGAAGGCCGCCTGATCCTGTCCAAGAAGCGCGCTCAGTATGAGCGCGCCTGGGGCACGATCGAGAAGGTCAAGGAGGAGGACGGCGTCGTCACCGGCACCGTCATCGAGGTCGTCAAGGGCGGCCTGATCCTGGACATCGGCCTGCGCGGCTTCCTGCCCGCCTCGCTCGTCGAGATGCGGCGGGTTCGTGACCTGCAGCCGTACGTTGGCAAGGAGATCGAAGCCAAGATCATCGAGCTGGACCGGAACCGCAACAACGTGGTCCTGTCCCGCCGTGCCTGGCTGGAGCAGACGCAGTCCGAGGTCCGCCAGAACTTCCTCAACACCCTGCAGAAGGGCCAGATCCGCAAGGGTGTCGTTTCCTCGATCGTCAACTTCGGCGCGTTCGTCGACCTTGGCGGCGTGGACGGACTCGTGCACGTTTCCGAGCTGTCCTGGAAGCACATCGATCACCCTGGTGAGGTCGTCGAGGTCGGCCAGGACGTCACCGTCGAGGTTCTCGACGTCGACATGGATCGTGAGCGCGTCTCGCTGTCGCTGAAGTCGACCCAGGAAGACCCGTGGCAGCAGTTCGCGAGGACCCACCAGATCGGTCAGGTCGTGCCCGGCCGGGTCACCAAGCTGGTGCCGTTCGGCGCGTTCGTCCGGGTCGAGGAAGGCATCGAGGGCCTGGTCCACATCTCCGAGCTTGCCGACCGCCACGTCGAGATTCCCGAGCAGGTCGTGCAGGTGGGTGACGAGATCTTCGTCAAGATCATCGACATCGACCTGGACCGGCGGCGGATCAGCCTGTCGCTGAAGCAAGCCAACGAGGGCGCCTCGGGCGAGGTCTCGGGCGAGGACTTCGATCCCACCCTGTACGGCATGCCGGCCGCCTACGACGAGCAGGGCAACTACCTCTATCCCGAGGGCTTCGACCCCGAGTCCGGCGAGTGGCTCGAGGGCTTCGACAGCCAGCGCGAAGAGTGGGAGCGTCAGTACGCCGAGGCGCGGGCCCGGTATGAGGCGCACCAGCAGCAAGTCGCCGATGCCCGGACCAAGGCCGATGCGGCCGCCGAGGATGGCGGTGAGGGCGAGGCCGCCGAGCACCACAGCTCGTCGTCGAGTGGCGACTCCGAGCGGGTCGGCACTCTCGCCTCCGACGAGGCCCTGGCGGCGCTCCGCGACAAGCTGTCCGGCGGCCAGAGCTGACGGCAGCGGCTCCCCGGTACCTGACGGTGGCGGGCTCCGGGCGCGTTGCGCCGGGTGCCCGCCACTGCCGTCTCCGGGGCAGGGCACTCGGGCACTGGGCGGGCGGGCGCTGACATGTTCAGGGTGGGCCTGACCGGCGGCATCGGGGCCGGCAAGAGCGAGGTGTCGCGGCGCCTTGCTGCCCAGGGCGCGATCGTGATCGACGCGGACCTGATCGCCCGCGAGGTTGTCGCGCCTGGCTCTGACGGGCTGGCCGAAGTGGTCGACGCCTTCGGCGCGGCCCTGCTCAGGCCAGACGGCGCGCTCGACAGGACCGCGCTCGGGGACGCCGTATTCGCCGACCCCGACAAGCTCGCCCGGCTGAATTCGATCGTTCACCCCCTGGTCGGCGCCAGGATGCGGGCGCTAGAGGACGCGGCCGGCCCCGGCTCGATTGTCGTGCATGACGTCCCGCTGATCGCAGAGAACGGGCTGGCCAGCGAGTACGACCTGGTCGTGGTCGTGGACGTGCCGCCGAGGATTCAGCTCGACCGGCTCGTGCGGCTCCGCGGCATGAGCCGCGAGCAGGCGCAGGCCAGGATGGCTGCGCAGGCAAGCCGGGAGCAGCGGCTGGCGATCGCCGGGATCGTGGTCGACAACTCGGGGTCGCTTGCCGAGCTGGACCGGCAGGCCGGTGAGCTGTGGGCCGAGTTGCGCAGGCGCGCAACGCTGGCCATCAGCTAACGGAGCAGCCCAATGGGCAGCACCGGCATAACCGGCCTGGTGATTCGTCGGCTGAGCCTCGCCGACCTGGCGGCCTGCACCGAGCTTGCCGCTGACCGCGGCTGGCCGCCCCAAGAGCGCAGCTGGCGGCTGATGCTCGCTGTCAGCGAGGTGTACGGCGTCGATGACCCGGCTGGCGGACTCGCCGGGACCGTGGTACTGACCAGGTACGGGCCGGACCTGGCCGCGATCGGCATGATGCTGGTGGCAACCCGGCATGGCCGCCAGGGACTTGGCCGGCGGCTGATGACCTACGCGCTCGGGGTGGCCGACGGCGCGGTGGTCTTCCTGTTTGCTACCGATCTTGGCCGCTCGCTGTACGCGCGACTCGGATTCCAAGTGGTCGAGACCTGCACCCGCTATATCGGGATGTTCAACCCGGACAAGCTCCGTGCCCCGGCGCATGTCGTCCGGTTGGTGGGCGCGGCCCAGCTGCCGGGGGTGGTAGCGGCCGACACGGCCGTGTTCGGTGCGGACCGCAGCCGCCTGCTCGCGGAGCTCGTTACCTTCGCTGAGGGCTTCGTGGAATGCGGGGGACCGGGCGCAGGTTATGCCGCTGCGTGGGCCGACGGGCCCACCATGATCATGGGCCCCGTGGTGGCTGACAGCCTGCCCACGGCGACCGCGCTGATCAGCAGCCTGGCCAACGGCTACGCCGGGCCGGTGCGGCTTGACGTGACCAGCCGGCACCCCGGCCTGGCCGCTTGGGCGCTGCAGCGCGGACTGCAGGTCGGCGCGGGCAACGCGGTGATGACCTACGGCGGCGCGCTGCCAGGCGACCGGGCCAGGCTGTTCGCGCCAGCCAGCGTGGCAACCGGCTAAACCGCAGCTGCGGTTCGCGCTGGCGGCGCGGAATGTCGGCAGCTCGTCCTACAGTGGAACGAGCTCCGTGGAACATGGACGAGCTCGATGCAACGAGCCGAGCATGCAAAGGAGGCCGTCATGCGCCCGGTGACCGACCTGCAGCGCCGGGTCGCGCCGTTCGAGGTTGTCACCGAGATGGTGCCTGCCGGGGATCAGCCGCGCGCCATCGCCGAGATGGACAAGCGCATCCGCAATGGCGAGAAGGACACTGTCCTCCTCGGCGCGACCGGTACCGGCAAGACCGCGACTGTGGCCTGGCTCGCGGAGCGGCTCCAGCGGCCTGTCCTGGTCATGCTGCCGAACAAGACGCTCGCCGCGCAGTTCGCCAACGAGCTGCGGGAGATGCTGCCCAGGAACGCTGTCGAGTATTTCGTTTCTTACTATGACTACTACCAGCCTGAGGCTTACGTTCCGCAGACGGACACTTACATCGAGAAGGACTCCTCGATCAACGACGAGGTGGACCGGCTCCGGCACTCGGCCACCAACTCGCTGCTGACCCGGCGGGACACCATCGTGGTCGCATCGGTGTCCTGCATCTACGGCCTTGGCACGCCGCAGGAGTACGTGGACCGGATGCTGAAGGTCAAGGTCGGCCAGACCTTTGACCGGGACAAACTGCTGCGCAAGCTCGTCGGCATGCAGTACACCCGCAATGACCTGGCTTTCACTCGCGGCACGTTCCGGGTACGCGGGGACACCATCGAGATCATCCCCCAGTACGAGGAGCTCGCCGTCCGGATCGAGATGTTCGGCGACGAGATCGAGCGGCTTATGACGCTGCACCCGCTGACAGGCGAGGTGATCAGCGAGGATGACGAGTTGTACGTCTTCCCCGCCTCGCATTACGTGGCAGGCCCCGAACGGATGGAGCGGGCCATCGCCAGCATAGAGGCCGAGCTGGAAGAGCGGCTGGCCGAGCTGGAGCGGCTGGGCAAGCTGCTGGAAGCACAGCGGCTGCGCATGCGGACCACCTACGACATCGAGATGATGCGGCAGGTCGGCTCGTGCTCCGGCATCGAGAACTACTCGCGCCATATCGATGGACGGCAACCGGGGAGCGCGCCGAACACGCTGCTTGACTTCTTCCCCGAGGATTTCCTGCTGGTCGTGGACGAGTCGCACAACACTGTGCCGCAGATCGGAGCCATGTACGAGGGGGACGTCTCCAGGAAGCGGGTCCTGGTCGATCACGGCTTCCGGCTCCCCAGCGCCATCGATAACAGGCCGTTGACCTGGGATGAGTTCTGCGAGCGCATCGGCCAGACGCTGTATCTGTCCGCGACTCCGGGGCCTTACGAGCTTCGCCAGACCGGCGGCGAGATTGTCGAGCAGGTCATCAGGCCGACTGGGCTGGTGGACCCTCAGGTGATCGTCAAGCCGACAAAGGGCCAGATCGACGATCTCATCGGCGAGATCAGGGACCGGGCCGAGAAGTCGGAGCGGGTACTCGTCACTACGCTCACCAAGAAGATGGCCGAGGACCTGACTGATTACCTGCTCGAGCTCGGCATCCGGGCCCGGTACCTGCACAGTGAGGTCGACACCCTGCGCCGGGTGGAGCTGCTGCGCGAGCTGCGCCTCGGCGAGTACGACGTCCTGGTCGGCATCAACCTGCTGCGGGAGGGACTTGACCTGCCGGAGGTGTCGCTGGTGGCGATCCTGGACGCCGACAAGGAAGGCTTCCTGCGGTCGGGCACCTCGCTGATTCAGACGATCGGCCGCGCGGCCAGGAACGTGTCCGGCCAGGTCCACATGTACGCCGACAAGATGACGCCGTCGATGCAGCGCGCCATCGACGAGACCAACCGGCGGCGGGACCGCCAGATCGCCTACAACCGGGATCATGGCGTCGATCCGCAGCCGCTGCGCAAGCGGATCGCGGACATCCTGGATCAGCTGGCCCGCGAAGATGCAGACACCGAGCAGTTGCTGGGCGGGTCGGGTCGGCAGCAGAGCCGCGGCAAGGCGCCAGTGCCGGGCCTCTCATCCAGGGCCAGGGCAGCGGCGGCGGCGGCATCGGGCGACAAGCCAGGCCAGGGTGGCGGCCCGGCGCGGGCCGACTTGGCTGCCCTGATCGGCGAGCTGACCGAGCAGATGCACGTGGCAGCGGCCGAGTTGCAGTTCGAGATCGCGGCCAGGATCCGGGACGAGGTGCGCGAGCTCAAGCACGAGTTGCGCGGCATGCAGGCCGCAGGCGTCTAGCCAGGCCGCCATTACCCGCATGCACGGTGGCCGGCTTGCCAATGGCGGTCGGGCCTGCCTGCTCGTGGTGCCAGCTCGCGGGAACCGGCTGTGGCAGTGCGCCGTCTAAGCACCAGACGAGGAAGACGGGCCGCGTTACCCTGCTAATGCAGCCCGAGTCACTTCCGGGCAGGAGTGAGTCCCGATGATGACCCGCCCCATCGGCCGCCCGGCCGGAACCAGCAGTGCGGCAAACCCCGGCGCGGCAAAGCCCGGCGCGCTCCGGACAGTTGCCACGCTGGCGGCGACGGGCCTAGTGCTGACTGGATGTGGCAGTCTCGCGGTCAGCTCGGGGCCGACTCGGACCGGCGCCGCCAGCGCCAACGCGGCCGGCTGCAGTCGCTCGCGGCACCAACTCGGCGGATGGCACCGCCCAGCGGCCGCGCAAGACGGTCCCGGTCAGGGCGTTGCTATGCCAGCATCTCCTGGCTCCGCTCAGCGTTCGCATCGTGCGGATCGGCGGCCCGGTGGTGATCGAGCCGGCGTCTGGCGATCTCCCCGGCGGCGGCGTAGTCGGCCAGGGTGCCGAGTCGGTCACTGTGACCGACTCGATGGCCAGATCCGTCGCGGAGGCGGCATGTGCGCTGCCAGTCCGGCCGCGAGGGATCCGGCTCTGCCCGCCAGCCCTGCAATATCACCAGTATCAGTTGACGTTCACCATTCCGGGCCGGGTCCTGCCGGTGGTGACGGTGCACGCTGGCGGCTGCCCGCAGGTGACCGGCCTGGGCCCGGTCCGCTGGCTGGTACCGGGGCAGTCCTTCCTGGCCGAGCTTGGCAGGATTGCGGCGGTCTCGGGGCCGGGCCAGCCGGTGAAGCTTCCGCTCAATGGCGAGCTTGTGCACCGGCTTAGCGGGGTGGCCGGCTGAACCAAGCGCACAGGTCGTCCGGTTCGCGCCCTGATGGGCGGAGTGTGCCCGCTAAGCGGGCGTCAAGAGAACGTCAAGGTTCCCAGCAGCGTAGGGTCGAATAATGCTGGCGAGCCTGGTTGCCGCTCTCGTATCGGCCCTGTGCTACGGGGTCGCGGCTGTCATGCAGGCAATGGCCGTTCGCGCGGCCAGCCACCGCACGGCTGCGGACGGAGCGGCCGGAACAGGAGTCGACCCTGGCCTGATCGTGCGCATGCTGCGGCAGGGTTTGTTCCTGGCCAGCATCGCCATCGATATGGTCGGATTTGTCGCGCAGCTCGTCGCGCTGCGCCGGCTGCCGCTGTTCGCCGTCCAGGCGATCATGGCATCCAACCTTGCCGTGACTGCGGTCTTCGCGGCCTGGCTGATGAAGGCCAGGCTGGCAGTGCGGGAATGGCTGGCGGTGGCCGGTGTCGTGGTCGGGGTCGGCCTGCTCGGGTCATCGGCTGGCGCCCAGGGCGCCGCGGACGTGGGCAGCGCCTTCCGGCTCGGGCTGATCGTGGCAGTCGTCGGGGTGGGAGTTGCCGGATTCGCGGCGGCCAAGCTTCCGAATCCGGTCCGGACGCCAGCCCTGGGAGCGATCGCCGGCCTTGGCTACGGCGTGCTGGCCGTGTCGGCCCGGATACTGCCCGGCTTCACCCCCCATCAGCTCCTCCGTGACCCTGCTGCCTACACGCTGGCGGCGGCCGGGATTGTGTCGTTCATGCTGTATGCGACGGCGCTCGACGGGGGCAGCGTGACCACCGCGACTGCGGCGGTCGTCCTGGCCGAGACCATGCCGCCGGCCGTCGTCGGGGTCATTTTCCTCGGTGACACAACCCGGCACGGGCTGGCCGCCGTCGCGGTCCTGGGCTTCGCCCTTGCCGTTGCCTGTGCGGTCGCCCTGGCCAGGTTCGGTGAGGCGGGCGAGAAACAGCAGCCGCAGCCGGCCCGGCTCGAACCAGAGGCGATGACGCAGGCGGCGGGCCGACGGGCGGCGTTAGGACCGCGGGAGCTGCCCGACCGGCCATAGCCGCGTGCCTCCGCCGGGCCGCGGCAGCACGCCTGCCCTGGCAGCGTCAGGCCTGGCCAGGCGCTGCCTGCCCGGCGCGATGGCCCGCGCCTGATATCCTGATACCCCGTGGGCGAGCGGGAATTCCGCCGAATCTGACCACGGGAGTGTTAGTGGCCATATCAGCGTATCCATCACGACCCGGCAGCACGAGGCCGGCCGAGACCAGGCATCTGTTCGTCACCGGGGGTGTCGCGTCCAGCCTTGGCAAGGGACTCACCGCCTCGAGCATCGGCAGGCTACTGAAGCTGCGCGGTTTGCGGGTGAGCATGCAGAAGCTCGATCCGTACCTGAACGTAGATCCCGGCACGATGAATCCGTTCCAGCACGGTGAGGTTTTCGTCACCGATGACGGCACCGAGACCGATCTTGATGTCGGCCATTACGAGCGCTTCCTGGACATCAGGCTGCCGGGATCGGCTAACGTCACCACCGGCCAGATCTACTCGCATGTCATCGCCAAGGAGCGCCGGGGCGACTACCTGGGCGACACCGTGCAGGTCATTCCGCACATCACCAACGAGATCAAGTCACGGATCCGGGAGATGGCAAACGCGGAAACCGACGTGGTCATCACCGAAGTCGGCGGCACTGTCGGGGACATCGAGTCGCAGCCGTTTCTGGAGGCGATCCGCCAGATCCGGCACGAGATCGGCCGCGACCGGTGCTTCTTCCTGCACGTGTCGCTGCTGCCTTACATCGGTCCTTCCGGCGAGCTGAAAACCAAGCCAACCCAGCATTCGGTCGCCGCGCTGCGCAGCATCGGCATCCAGCCCGATGCCATCGTGTGCCGGTCGGACCGCCCGATTAGCGACGGGCTTAAGCGCAAGATCAGCCTGATGTGCGACGTCGACGAGGAAGCAGTCGTGTCGGCGCCGGACGCGCCGTCGATTTACGACATCCCTAAGGTGCTGCACGCGGAGGGCCTGGATGCGTACGTCGTACGCAGGCTCGGGCTCCCGTTCCGTGACGTTGACTGGAGCGACTGGGACGACCTGCTGCGGCGGGTGCACCGGCCGGCCCGAAGCGTCACTATCGCGCTGGTGGGCAAGTACGTCGATCTCCCCGACGCTTATCTCTCGCCGGCTGAAGCCCTGCGGGCAGGCGGCTTCGCCCACGACCTCCGGGTCAACATTCGCTGGGTGACGAGCGATGACTGCCAGACCCCTGAAGGCGCGGCCAGGCAACTGGCCGATGTGGACGGGGTGCTCGTGCCCGGCGGCTTCGGCGTGCGCGGCATCGAGGGCAAGATCGGCGCGGTCCGGCATGCGCGGGAGAACCGGATACCCGTGCTCGGCCTGTGCCTGGGGCTGCAGTGCATGGCCATCGAAGTCGGCCGCGACCTGGCCGGGCTCGAGGGCGCCAACAGCGCTGAGTTTGACCCCGACACCGCGTACCCGGTGATCGCCACCATGGCGGACCAGGAAGATGTCGTCGCGGGGGAGCGGGACATGGGGGGCACCATGCGCCTCGGGTTGTACCCGGCGGTGCTGGCTGAGGGCAGCCTCGTCCGCGAGCTCTACGGTGAGCCGGTCGTGGAGGAGCGGCACCGGCACCGGTACGAGGTCAATAACGCCTACCGGGACGAACTGGAGAAAGCAGGCCTGAACTGCTCGGGCTTGTCGCCAGACGGCCGCCTGGTCGAGTTCGTCGAGCTGCCCCGCGAGGTGCACCCGTTCTTCGTGGCCACCCAGGCGCACCCGGAACTTCTGTCGCGGCCGACCCGGCCGCATCCGCTGTTCAGCGGGCTGGTGGCCGCGGCCCTGGCGAGGAGCCGGGCCATGCCAGCCGCCGAGACCCTGGCCGCGGCGCAGCGGCCGGCGGCGACCGGCTGAAAGGGCGACCCGGTGAGCGACATCCGCGACGAGGCCGGGTCCTGGCCGGTGACCGATTCCGCCGTGCTGGCGGTCGGCAAGGTAGTCACGCTGCGCCGCGATTGCGTGCAGCTGCCCGACGGGACCCTGGTCGGCCGGGAGGTTGTCGAACATCCTGGTGCCGTGGCCGTGGTGGCCATCGACAATCGCGACCGGGTGCTGATGATCAGGCAGTACCGGCATCCGGCCGGGGCAACCCTCTGGGAGATCCCGGCCGGGCTTCGCGACATCGCTGGCGAGCCACTGCTCGCGACCGCGCGGCGGGAACTGCTGGAGGAGGCCGGCTGCCAGGCCGGTGACTGGCGGGTGCTGGCCGATTACCTGTCCTCGCCCGGAATAAGCACCGAGCGGCTGCGGATCTTCCTGGCCCGGGACCTGACCATCGTTCCTGACGCCGAGCGCGAGTATGTTCCAGAGCACGAGGAGGCGTATCTGACAGTTGCCTGGGTGCCGCTCGCGGATGCGGTCCGCGGTGCGCTGGCCGGGGACCTGCACAACGGGGTGGCGATCGTGGGTATCTTGTCCGCGTATGTGGCTCACGGGGACGGTTTCAGGACCCTTCGTCAGGCCGGTGAGCCAGAGACACTATGACCGCGGGCGCGGTCTGGGCAGGGGGACCGCCCGGCAGCAGCCGGGTAGTTCGGCAGGCAAGAAAGGACAACGGGCCAATGAAGGTCGGCGTTCCTAAGGAAGTCAAGAATCACGAGTACCGCGTGGCGATCACGCCAGCCGGCGTGCACGAGCTTGTCATGAACGGGCACGAGGTCTTCGTCCAGCAGGACGCAGGCACCGGCTCATCGATCCCGGACGCCGACTTCGTCGCGGCCGGCGCCACGATCCTGCCGAATGCGGATGCTGTCTGGCAGACCGGCGACCTGATCCTCAAGGTCAAGGAGCCGGTGGCCGAGGAGTACCACCGGATGCGCAAGGACCAGGTGCTGTTCACCTACCTGCACCTGGCCGCCAGCCGTGCTTGCACCGATGCACTGCTTGACTCCGGCATCACCGCGATCGCCTACGAGACTGTGCAGCTTCCCGATGGCTCGCTGCCGTTGCTGGCGCCAATGTCAGAGGTGGCAGGCCGGATGGCCCCGCAGGTCGGCGCGCATCACCTGCAGCGCGACGGCGGTGGCCGCGGCGTGCTGATGGGCGGGGTGTCCGGCGTCTACGCGGCCAAATGCGTGGTGCTCGGCGCGGGCGTCTCCGGCATGAACGCCGCGGCGATCGCGCTCGGCATGCAGGCTGAGGTGCTGCTTGTCGATAAGAACATCGCCAGGCTCCGCCAGGCCGACGCCATCTACCAGGGCCACTGCCAGACCGTCGCGTCGAACGCGTACGAAGTCCAGCGCGCCGTCATTGACGCCGACCTCGTCATCGGTGCGGTGCTCGTGCCGGGCGCCAAGGCGCCCACCCTGATCTCCAACGAGCTAGTGTCGCGCATGAAGCCAGGCTCGGTGCTCGTCGACATTTCCATCGACCAGGGCGGCTGCTTCGAGGACTCGCACCCGACCACGCACGCCGACCCCACGTACCGGGTGCACGATTCGGTGTTCTACTGCGTCGCGAACATGCCAGGCGCGGTCCCGCACACCTCGACGTATGCGCTGACCAACGTGACGTTGCCGTACGTCGTGGAGATCGCCAATCTCGGCTGGCGTGAAGCGCTGCGCCGCGATCCCTCGTTCGCGCCCGGCCTGAACACGCATGAGGGGAACGTGACCTGCGCGCCGGTCGCCGAAGCGCACGGGTTGCCGTCCGTGACGCTGGCGGAGGTGCTCAGCTGACAACATTCGCGCGCGCGATCGCGCGGTATCTCGACCACCTGGCCGTGGAACGGGGCCTGGCCGAGCACACGCTCCAGGCTTACCGGCGTGACCTGCAACGTTACGCGGCGGCGCTGGCCGCGGCCGGGCGGGCCGAGATCGAGGACGTCAGCACGCAGGACGTGGCGGACTTCCTGGCGGGCCTGCGGGAAGGCGACAGCGATCATCCGCCACTGGCCGCGAGCTCCGCGGGCAGGGCCGTGGTCGCCGTGCGCGGCCTGCACGCATTCGCGCTCGCTGAGGGCATGACCGCGGCGGATCCGGCCCGGGCGGTGCGCCCGCCGGCGCCGCCGCGGCGCCTGCCTAAGGCCATCTCCATCGGGGAGGTCGAGCAGCTGCTCACAGCGGCAGCCAACGGCCAGGCCGCGCTACGGAACCGGGCGCTGCTCGAGCTGCTGTACGGTACCGGCGCCCGGATCTCCGAAGCCGTCGGGCTCGACGTCGACGACCTGGACCTGCGCGACCAGAACGCCGCCGAGCTGACAGGTTCCGGGCATCCGGCCGGCCCGCGTGATCCGGCGGACTCACATGATCTGGCCCGCCCACGTGATCGGGGGCGCGCACGGGCGCTGGCCGGGACGGCCACCATCCGGCTGAACGGAAAGGGCGGCAAGCAGCGCTTGGTGCCTGTCGGCAGCTACGCCAGGGACGCCGTCAACGCGTACCTGGTGCGAGCCCGGCCCGCGCTGGCTTCCGCGGCCAGCCGCGGCCAGCCGAGCCCGGCCCTGTTCCTGAACGCCCGTGGCGGACGGCTCACCAGGCAGGGCGCGTGGGGCGCGCTGCGAGCCGCAGCGGAGCGGGCCGGACTGGCGGAAGTATCACCGCACGTGCTCCGGCACTCGTTCGCCACGCACCTGCTGGACGGCGGCGCCGACGTGCGCGTCGTGCAGGAATTGCTGGGGCACGCGTCCGTCACGACCACGCAGGTTTACACACTGATCACCGTCGACAAGCTGCGCGAGGTGTACGCAGCCGCCCATCCGCGGGCCATGGGCTAATCCCGGCCATACCGGCTGGCCTGGTGCGCGAGCCGCCGGATGGCTCATTTGCCGCTTCGCGGTGAGTCGGCTTGCCGCAGGCCATCGCAGGCTCTAGAGTCCGGGTTTCAGTGAGCGCATTTCTGCGCTAGCCGCCGGGAGGTGCGGTAGCTGTGTCAGCATCCCAAACCCTCGAGGTCAGACCCGGGTTGCGTGGTCCCACCGGGCGCCCGCTGCCGGTGTTCCCCGATCCTGAGCCACTGATCGTGCACGGCCCCGCGAGAATAACGGCGGTGTGCAACCAGAAGGGCGGAGTCGGCAAGACCACCACGACCATCAACCTCGGTGCCGCGCTGGCCGAAAACGGCCGCCGGGTGCTACTGGTGGACTTCGACCCGCAGGGCGCGCTATCGGTGGGCCTGGGCGTCCAGCCGCATGAGCTAGACGCGACCGTGTACAACCTGCTCATGGAGCGCAGCCTCACCGCGCACGATGTCATCATCAAGACCCGCGTCGACGGCATGGACCTGCTGCCGAGCAACATCGACCTGTCTGGTGCCGAGGTCCAGCTCGTGCACGAGGTCGGCCGGGAGTTCGTGCTCGGCCGCGTGCTCCAGCCCGTGATCCCCGACTATGACATCATCCTCATCGACTGCCAGCCGTCACTCGGCCTGCTCACCGTCAACGCCCTTGCCTGTGCCGACGGCGTGCTCGTGCCGCTGGAGTGCGAATACTTCGCGCTGCGCGGCGTCGCCCTGCTGATGGAGACCATCGACAAGGTGTCATCCCGGCTCAGCCCGAAGCTGACCATCGACGGGCTGCTCGCGACCATGTACGACTCCCGTACCCTGCACACGAGGGAAGTGCTCGCCGGCGTCGTCGAGGGATTCGGCGATCGCGTCTACCACACCGTCATCAGCCGGACAGTTCGCTTCCCTGACTCTACGGTGGCAGGAGAGCCGATCACCAGGTTCGATCCTGCCTGCAACGGCGCTAGCTCCTACCGTGAGCTGGCCAAGGAGGTACTGGAAAGGTGGCGTCAGGGCGTCCCCGCGGGTCCCGTCCGCGCCGGGTAAGCCTGCCAGGAGTCGAGGAGATACTACGACCCCCTGCACGGAGCCCGGCCACCCCCGGCGATCGGCAGGCAAGCGGCAGGGAAAGCCACCCCCAGAAGATCACTGTTTACCTGTCCGGCGCTGAGTTGCTGGAACTTGAACGGGCGCGCCTTACGCTGCGGTCCTACGGGATCTCGGTCGACCGCGGCCGGATCGTGCGCGAGTCGCTGGCAGTGGTGCTCGCCGACGTCGAGGCCGTCGGCGAGGACAGCCTGCTGGCGCAGCGGCTGCGCGCGAGCTCGTGATCGAATCGGATACTCTCCACAGTTGGGGGGACAGGGGCGGCAGTGCCATCGGCGGCGGGCCGCACGGCGCGACATCCGCCAGCGAATCCTCGATGACCATCATGACGACCGGTGAATATGAGGAGGCTGCGCCAGCGGCAGGCGGCTTTCAGGTGCATCTCGACGTCTTCGAGGGCCCGTTCGACCTCCTGCTGGCGCTGATCTCCAAGCACAAGCTCGACATCACTGAAATCGCGCTGTCGAGCGTGACCGATGAGTTCATCGGCTATATCCGCGCGCTCGCCGGTGGCTGGGACCTCGATCAGGCCAGCTACTTCCTGGTGGTCGCCGCCACGTTGCTGGACCTCAAGGCGGCGCGGCTGCTGCCGTCTGGCGAGGTCGACGACGAGGAGGACCTGGCTCTCCTGGAGGCACGCGACCTGTTGTTCGCCCGGCTGCTGCAGTACCGCGCCTACAAGGAAGTGGCGCAGGTGCTGGCGGGCAGGCTCGCCGCCGAAGGTCACAGGTTCCCGCGGCGGGTGCAGATGGAACCCAGATTTGCCGAGTTGCTCCCTGAGGTGCTGATCGGGATCGGGGCCGAGGAACTCGCGGCGATTGCCGCGCGCGTGCTCGCGCCGCGCAGGCCGCCGTCGGTGTCGACCGCACATCTGCATGTCCCGCGCACGTCGGTGCGCGAACAGGCTGAGATACTGCTAGCACGGCTGCGATCAGTGCGGCGCGCCACGTTCCGCCAGCTAATCGCCGACTGCGGTGGCACGTACGAGGTAGTGGCCCGGTTCCTGGCCGTGCTTGAGCTCTACCGTGAAGGGCGGGTCAGCCTGGACCAGGTCGCGCCGCTCGGCGACCTCTACCTCACCTGGGTCGAGCAGGGTGGGCCAGGCATTCATCACGATATCGAGGAATACGATGGATAACGGACAGGCCGCGGTCGTTACCGACGTGCCTTCGCTCCGGATGAGCCTGGAGGCGGTGCTGCTCGTCGCCGACGAGCCGCTCGCCGAGGAACTGCTGGCGCAAGTAGTCCAGGCCCCGCCCGCGACAGTCGCCTCGGAACTGCGCGAGCTCGCCAGCGCTTACACCGCGCAGCAGCGCGGGTTCGACCTGCGCGAGGTCGCCGGCGGCTGGCGGCTCTACACCAGGGCCGAGTGTGCCGCCGTTGTCGAGCGGTTTGTCAGCGACGGCCAGGAGATCAGGCTCACCCAGGCGGCGCTGGAGACCCTGGCGGTCGTCGCCTACCGGCAGCCAGTCAGCCGGGCTCGAGTATCGGCGGTGCGCGGAGTGAACTGCGATGGCGTGATGCGCACCCTGGTGCTGCGCGGCCTTGTGGAGGAATCGGGCAGCGATCCCGAGACCGGCGCGATCCTGTTCCAGACCACCGGCTATTTCCTCGAGCGGCTCGGCCTGGCCAGCATCGCTGACCTGCCGGAGCTGGCCCCGTTCCTGCCTGATCATCTCGATGACGAGCTGGATCCGGGGCCATGACGCGGTCCGGTAGCGGCCGCCGGCGGCCCCCAGTCCCGCCCGGACCGAGCGCACCCGGACTGAGCGCGCCAGACCTGGCTCGCGCCAGGGCCGCGGCAGCCAGCCTGTCCGGTCCTGGATTCGAAGCTGACGACTGGACGTCCGCCGACGGGCCAGGCGACCGCGATTCCCTCACCGACGTGCCGGGCGGTGTCCGCCTGCAGAAAGTGCTGGCGGCCGCCGGAGTGGGCAGCAGGCGGCACTGCGAAGAACTCATCGGGGCGGGCCGCGTCGAGGTTGACGGCGAGATCGTCCGCAGGTTCGGCGCCAGGGTTGACCCGCAGCATCAGATCATCCGGGTGGACGGCAAGCGCATCCCGGCCCGTGAAGACCTCGTCTACGTCGCGCTGAACAAGCCCGCCGGGGTGCTCACCACGATGTCGGACAGCCGCGGTCGCGCGACCATGGCCGACTTGCTGGGCGAGACGCCGGAACGGCTATTCCACGTCGGCCGGCTTGACTACGACACCGAGGGCCTGATGCTGCTGATGAACGACGGCGAGCTCGCGCACCGGCTCGCGCATCCGCGGTTCGGCGTTCCGAAAACCTACCTGGCGGAGGTATCCGGTCCGGTGCCCAGGGACCTGGGCAGGCAGCTCGTGACCGGGGTCGAGCTGGACGACGGTGTGGCCAGCGCCGACAGGTTCCGGGTGGTCGAGCGGCTAGGTACGCGCGCGCTGGTGGAGATTACCCTGCATGAGGGGCGCAAGCACATCGTCAAGCGCATGCTCGCCGCGGCTGGCCATCCGGTCAGCAGGCTGGTGCGGACTCAGGTCGGCCCGGTAGCGCTCGGCTCGCTCCGGCCGGGGACGACCAGGCGGCTGTCCACTAAAGAGGTCGGCGAGCTTTATGCGGCGGTAGGCCTGTAGCCTGCGGCGTGCACCGGCAACCAGCGAGGATCGTAGGAGGGCAAGTGGCTGTCCGCGCAGTCCGCGGAGCTGTGCAGGTCGCGGGCAACGACCGCGCTGAGATCCTCGCTGGCACCACTGAGCTGGTGACCGAGGTGATGAGCCGGAACGAGCTCAGCCCCGACGACGTCATCAGCGTCATCTTCACCGCGACGCCGGACCTGACCGCCGAGTTCCCTGCGCTGGCAGCCCGCCAGCTCGGCTTCCAGGAAGTCCCGCTGCTCTGCGCGTCCGAGCTGAACGTGCCGGGCGCCATGCCCCGCGTCGTCCGGCTGATGATGCACGTCGAGACCGGCAAGCCCAGGTCCGTGCTGCAGCACGTGTACTTGCGCGGCGCCGCGGCGCTGCGGCTGGACATCGCGCAATGACAGCGATGCCAACCACAGCGATGTCAACCACAGGGGTCCGGCAGGCCAGCATCGTGGTCGTCGGAACTGGCCTGATCGGTACCTCCGTGGCGCTGGCATCGCGCGAGCAGGACGTCACGGTCTGGCTTTCCGATCGCGACGCCGAGTCGGTACGGCTGGCCGCCGAGATCGGCGCTGGCCAGCCGCTGCCGGCCGGCGGAGTGCCTGGCGGTCCCGCCGACGTGGCAGTACTCGCCGTGCCGCCAGCGGCCGTCGGGCCGGAATTGCTTGCGGCTCAGGAGCGGGGCCTGGCCACCTGCTACACCGACGTGGCCAGCGTCAAGGAGCTGCCGCTGGCAGCGGCCCGAGAGCTCGGCTGTGACCTGGCCAGCTACGTGCCGGGCCACCCGCTATCCGGCCGCGAGCGGTCCGGCCCCGCGGCGGCCAGGGCCGACCTCTTCGTCGGCCGTCCGTGGGTCATCTGCCCGCAGCCGGATAACGATGAGCAGGCACTCTCTTTGGTAACGGGATTGTGTGAGGCCTGCGGCGGCCTGCCCGTCTCGGTGTCGGCGGCCGAGCATGACCAGTGGGTGGCGCTGGTGTCCCACGCGCCACATGCAGTCGCGGCGGCGATGGCGGCCCGGCTTGAGCATGCCCCGGCCAGCGCGCTCGCCCTGGCTGGCCAGGGACTGCGGGACGTGACCAGGATCGCGGCCTCGGGCGCGGACATGTGGCTGGAAATCCTTGCCGCGAATGCCGGCCCGGCTAGCACGGTCCTGCGCGAGGTCGCGGCCGACCTCGCGCAAGCAGCCGGCGCGCTGGCGAGCCTGGCGGCCGGGGACGAGCAAGCGGCCAAGCAGCTCGCCGAACTGCTGGCGCGCGGCATCGCGGGCGTAGCAAGGATTCCCGGCAAGCGCGGCGGCCCTGCCAGGGGCTTCGCCACCGTTCAGGTCGTGATTCGGGACCGGCCAGGAGAGCTGGCCAGGCTGTTCCTGGCCGCCGGGGAAGCGGGGGTCAACATCGAGGATGTCAGCATCGAGCACTCGCCGGGCCTGCCGGTCGGCGTAGCCGAGCTTTTGGTGCGGCCGGAGGTGGCCTCGCAGCTCTCCGGCGTGCTGGCTGCCGGAGGCTGGCCGGTTCGCCGGTAGCATCGCTTCGTGACCGAATCAGCAGCCAGAACGGTATCGCCTGGTATCCGGACTTTTGACCGAGGCGGAGAGCCCGGGCTGGTCGTCGCCGTCGATGGCCCGGCCGGGTCGGGCAAGTCGACCGCCGCCCGGCGCGTGGCGCTTGCCCTCGGCCTGCGCTACCTCGACACCGGGGCGATGTACCGGGCCCTGACCTGGTGGATGCTCGGTCAGGGGGTTGACCTCTCCGACTCCGATGCCGTGCGGGCCCGGCTCAGCGAACCGCGCATCACCGTGGTGCCCGACGCGGCTGCGCCGCAGATCTACGTCGACGGCCAGGATGTGGCGGTCCCGATCCGGACCCGTGAGGTCTCCAACGCCGTCAGCCTGGTGGCCGCGCTGCAGCCGGTGCGCGACATGCTGATCGGCATGCAGCGCCGCGTTATCGAGGCGGCCGCCGACACGATCGGCATCGTCGCCGAAGGCCGCGACATCGGCACCGTGGTCGCGCCAGACGCGGCCGTCAAGGTCTACCTCACCGCGAGCGAGGAGGCCAGGGCGCAGCGCCGCAGCGCCGAGCTGGCTGCTGATCCGGCGGCCACCGTGGACGCGACCAGGCGGGAGCAGGCCACCCGGGACACGCTGGACGCGGCGCAGATGGTCATGGCCGCGGACGCGGTGCCGATCGACACCACTGGACTCGGGGTGGACGACGTGGTCGCGCGCATCGTGGGCCTGGTCAGGTCGCGGCAGGCGATGTCAGGTGGCTGAGCCGACGGACGGTGAGCCGCAGCAGGATGCGGCCGGACCGCAGGTCGTCGTTCCCGTCCTCGCCGTTGTCGGCCGGCCGAATGTCGGCAAGTCCACGCTGGTGAACAGGATCCTCGGGAGCCGGCAGGCGGTCGTGGAGGACACCCCGGGCGTCACCCGCGACCGGGTCAGCTACGACGCCAACTGGCGCGGCCGGGCCTTCACCATCGTCGACACTGGCGGCTGGGAGCCGTCGGTGGAGGGCACCCCGGCGCTAGCCGCGCGGGTCGCTGCGCAGGCGCGGATCGCGGTGGACGCGGCCGATGCCGTGCTGTTCGTGGTCGACGCCACGGTCGGCGCTACTGACGCCGACGACGCGGTCGCCGCGGTGCTCCGCCGTTCCCGCAAACCGGTCGTGCTGGCGGCGAACAAGGTCGACGATGCGCCGGGGGAGCCGGATGTGCACTCGCTGTGGTCGCTCGGCCTCGGCCAGCCTGTCCCGGTCAGCGCCCTGCACGGGCGCGGCAGCGGTGACCTGCTAGACGCCGTGCTGACCGCACTGCCGGAAGCGCCGCAGGAGCGGGATGAGGATGAGGGCGGCCCGCGGCGGGTCGCCCTGATCGGCCGGCCGAACGTGGGCAAGTCCAGCCTGCTGAACAAGCTGGCCGGCGCTGAGCGCGTGCTGGTGGACTCGGTGGCGGGCACTACCCGGGACCCTGTCGACGAGCTCATCGAGCTGGGCGACAAGACGTGGCGGTTCGTGGACACCGCCGGCATCAGGCGGCGGGTGCGGGAGACCCAGGGCGCCGATTACTTCGCCGCCCTGCGCACCGAGCGGGCACTTGAGCGCGCCGAGGTAGCCGTGGTGCTGGTGGACGCGAGCGAGCCGCTGGCTGAGCAGGACCTGCGGATCATCTCGATGGTCATCGAGGCGGGCCGGGCACTGGTCATTGCGTACAACAAATGGGACCTGGTCGATGCCGACCGGAGGGAATACCTGGACAAGGAGATCGACCGCCAGCTGCACCACGCGCGCTGGGCACCGCGGGTCAATATCTCGGCCAAGACGGGCTGGCACGTCGACCGGCTGGTGCCCGCGCTCGAACTGGCCCTGGAGAGCTGGGAGGGCAGGGTTCAGACGGGCCGGCTGAATGCGTGGCTGTCGGCGCTGATCGCGGCGACCCCGCCGCCGGTGCGCGGCGGCAAGCAGCCCAAGATCATGTTCGCCACTCAGGCCGGGACGAAGCCGCCGCACTTCGTGCTGTTCACCAGTGGTTTCCTGCAAGCGGGCTACCGGCGATTCATCGAGCGCAAACTCCGCGAGGAGTTCGGCTTCGCTGGCACTCCGGTACAGGTGACGATGCGGTTGCGGGAGAAGCGTACGGGCCCGTCCGGCCGCGCGGCGCGCGGACCGGGCCGCGCCTGAGTCCCGCCGCGCTCGCGTCCGTTGCGTCTCGCGCCCGTTGCGTCTCGCGCCCGTTGCGTCCGGGGCCCGTTACCTGGCGGCGGACCGGGCCGCGCTGAGCCAGAACCAGACCGTGGTGCCCGCCGGCTCGCGCAAGTAGCCCCACTGCTCGGCGAGAGTCTGCACGAGGAAGAGGCCGTGCCCGTCGGAAGCGAAAACATCGCCGCGAACCACTGGCGAGCTGCAGTCCGAACCCTGGTCGGCGACCTCGACACGGACGCCCCCTGCCGATTCCATGACAAGTAGCGTGACGGTGCCGCCGTCGCAGCGGGAACTGCTGTGGGTAACGGCGTTGGTGACGAGCTCCGAGGTGAGCAGGACCGCGGTATCCCGGCTCGGGTGTAAGTCGCCGAGGGCCTTGGCGACGAAGGAACGCGCCTCCCGGACGCGCTCGGGCCTGCCGGGGATCGTGAGGCTGCCCAGCACGGCCGCGCCGGCCATGCTGGCCAGATCCTGGGCCGCGTCGCTCATTCCCATCGCGGTGGGTGCCATCCCCGTTGCTCCCTCCCGCAGTGCGCCAGAGCCCGAACTGGCAGCTCAAGAACGGCGTGTCAGCCATTTCTAGCATTGGCGACGCGACCTGAGCCTGAGAACTGACGGCGCAGGAGCAACGCCTTCTTGCCATCAATCATGATGTGACAGTGCATGCCACGCAAGTGCATGGCACAAATAACGCCGGCGAAATCTCAGATGGGATCTCACGGAGAACGGCAACGTCGTGTATCGTCGAGCTCAGGAGAGTGCTCCAGGCAGCCCAGTCTCACTTTGCCACCAATCTGGCTGCCTGTTTCCCGCAAAAGGGGGAGTGCCAAATGTCCGTCGGTCCCACGGTCCGCCGCCGTCGGCTCGGGAGCGAGTTAAGGCGACTGCGTGAGTCGCAGTCGATCAAGCTCGAGGAAGTGGCCGAGCGGCTGGGCCTTGCGCCATCGACGCTGTCCAGGATCGAGACCGGCAAGGCGCCCACCCGGACCGCGTACCTCAACTCGATGTTCGACCTGTACGGAGTGGAGGATCCCTCCCAGCGCCAGGTGCTGCTGGAGATGGCGCGGGAAGGACACCGGAAAGGCTGGTGGGCGGTATGGGACGGCGTCCTGCCGACCGGATTCGGCATCTACGTGGGCCTGGAGGCAGAGTCAGCCTCGCTGCGGGTATATGAGGCGCAGGTCGTGCACGGGCTCCTGCAGACCGAGGACTACGCCCGCGCGGTCATGTCAACAGTGCGGCGGCGGCAGACGCCGGAGGAGATCGACCGGCTAGTAAAGCTACGGATGCAGCGGCAGGACGTGCTCACCCGCGCGGACCCGCTAGAACTCTGGATCATCCTGGATGAGGCCGTGCTGCGCCGGATGGTCGGGCCGTCGCAGGTGATGCGAGAGCAGCTTGACCACCTGTACGAGTCGAGCCAATGCCCCAATATCACGCTGCAGGTACTCACTTTCGGCAGCGGCCTGCACGCAGGCATGGGCGGCTCGTTCGCGATTATCGAGTTCCCTGAGCGCTTCGATCCTGACGTGCTATATACGGAGGGGGTGACGGGGCAAGCATACATAGAAGAGCGTGATCGCGAAGTGCGTGCTCGTTCCGAGACGTTTGACCTGCTTCGCGCCATCGCGCTTCCGCCAGCTGATTCGGCTCGCCTTATCCGGTCCATTTCCGCAGAATCCGTAGAATCCACCTGAAAGGAACATCCGAATGTCCGAATACGACACTTCCAATGCAGCGTGGATCACCAGCCGCGCCTGCAACAACTCGGCCTGCGTCCAGATCGCTCACCTGCCTGGCGGCATGGTGGCGCTCCGGGACTCCAAGGACATCTCAAAGCCGGCGCACATCTTCGATAGCGAGGAGTGGTCGGCGTTCGTCACAGGCATCAAGACCGGCGATTTCGATCTGCCGGTGAGTTAAGCCGGGCGGGGCAGAGACTGGCAGCCCCCGGGATCTGGCCCGCGCCATGATCCCGGGGGCTGTCGGCGTCCGCTAGCCAGCGTGGCCGGTCACCGGGTCATCCGGCCCCAGGGCCGATTGCCTCCGGATCGACCAGCGGCTGCGCGAATATATATCCGAGTGGCTCAGGCCCCACATAATGCTGGCAACGGCAGTCGTCTACGGCGCAAGCCGACGTGTGCGGATTGTGGAAGCTGAGGTGATGGCTGCATCCGCATACTGGCTGCGGCTCGGGCGGCGCCTGCAGCCCGACGCTGCGCTTCTCGGCCAGCTCAGCCTTGGCCGCGATGACGGCGAGCCTGCGCTGGTGATGCTGGCGCAGTATCCCACCTGCAGCCGGCCCGAAGATGAACGCCAGCCACCAGTAGCTGCCGATGAAGCCGGTAATCGCGTGCACGTGCCTAGTGTCCCGCAGCTACTACGGTAACGGCAATCCGCTTGGCCCACTGCCGCAGCTGGTGGCGCGCCCCAGTGCGGTCAACCGAGTGCGGTCAACCGGGTGCGGTCAGCCGGGTGCGGCGAACTCGCCGTCACGTGCGCCGCCGAGAAACGCCTCCCATTCGGACTTGGTGAAGACGAGTGCGGGCCCGTCGGAGTGCCGCGAATTCCGTACCGCAACATCGCCGTCGGGCAGGAACGCGACCTCGACGCAGTTACCGCCGGTCGGCCCGCTGTAGCTGCTCTTGATCCAGGTGATGCCGGTGTCACGGCTGCTTGTCCCGATGCTGATCGTGCTCACTAGGGTCCCTCCAACTCCGCGAGCAACATGTGTAGAAAGTCAGTCGTCTGCTCCGGTGTCGTGCTGGTCGCGCTGATCTGGTCCATGGCGCTCGCGTACCGCTCGACGTCCGCCGGCTTGTCCAGGTACATGGCACTGGTGAGCTGTTCGACGTAGACGACGTCGGGCAGCTCGTCGGTGGCGAAGCTCAGGATGCTGAAGCTGCCCGGCGCCGCGTACGAGGCCCCGGTAAGGAACGGCGTGATCTGAATGGTCAGCCCCGGCCGGTCGGAGATGTCGAGCAGGTGCTCAAGCTGCGCGCGCATCAAGGCGGGGGTGCCGACCGGCCGCCGGAGAGCCACCTCGTCGATCACGGCCCACAACCGCAGGCCGCCGGAAGCGAACCGCCGCTGACGCTCTTTACGCAGGTAAACGAGCCTGTCAGTGTCCTCGGGGGAGTAGGCGCCAAGCTGGATCACGGCCGTGGAGTAATCCTCGGTCTGCAGCAGCCCCGGCACGAACTGGGCGTCGAAGCTGCGGATCGACTCGGCTGACTCCTCAAGTCCGATGTAGGCCTGGAACCAGGTCGGCAGCACATCCTGATAGCGGTGCCACCAGCCTTGCTGATTGGCTTGGCTGGCTAACGTCAGCAGCTGTTCCCGCTCGGCCGCGTCGGCGACGCCGTACAAGTTCAGCAGGTCGGCGATATCGACCTCGCGGACGGAGTTGCGGCCGAGCTCGAT
Source organism: uncultured Actinomycetota bacterium (assembly GCA_963834665.1). Classification (GTDB taxonomy): domain Bacteria; phylum Actinomycetota; class Actinomycetes; order Streptosporangiales; family Streptosporangiaceae; genus JAJYUU01. The sequence continues at coordinate 98,636 of CAWICK010000010.1, read as the reverse complement.
CCTGCTGATCTTCGACTCCGAACCGCGGATCGCCCGTGCGGCGTCTTGCGCGGAGATCCCGCGGGATTCCCTGAGCTTCCGGAGCTGGGTGCCGAGCAAGATACGCAGGACCGTCGGTGCACCGGGGCCGACGGGCGATGGCTGGCCCGGTTCTGTGATGTCATTCATGACTGGTCCGTGCGGTAACGCCCGTCCGGCCTGCAAGCGAGCCGGACAATTGGCGAATGCGGTACAGCTTCACGAGCGGTGATCCCCTCAGGCGTGATAGTGCCATCCGCCATGAGCCGCGCTCCCCTCCCGAATGCGCCCCGTGTCCTGACCATGGTGGCACGGCCGATCCTGCTGCCATAACGCTTTCGGCCGGGGCCGCACTTTTCAAGTCCCGTTTTTGGCGCAAGTGCGTATTGAAGTTGTTCTTAAAACGCCGCTTACCTGATGATATCGCAGATGCGATTTCACGCTAGGGTCTTTCGCGGCCGCCCGGCCTGGCCGGCATGCCAGCGCGGCGCTCCCGGTACCATCGCGGAGGACGTCACCCTACCCGCACAGAAAGCTGAACGCATGCGGTACCGGCCCGTCGGCAACTCAGGCCTCATAGTTTCGGTCGTCGGGCTCGGCTGCAACAATTTCGGGCGCCGGTGGACGCTGACCGGGCCCGCCCGGTCGTGGACGCGGCTATCGAAGCCGGGATCACGCTGTTCGACACCGCGGAAAGCTACGGCGGCGCCGGCCGGTCGGAGGAGATCCTTGGCGAGGCACTGGCTGGCCGTCGCGACCAGGTCGTGCTGGCCACGAAGTTCGGCCATCAGGCCGCGGACCTGGGTTACGGCCCGGCCGCCGGGGCGAAGGGCGGGCGCGCCTATATCCGCCGGGCGGTGCAGCAGTCGCTGCGCCGTCTGCGCACCGATTACATCGACCTTTATCAGATCCACACCCCGGACCCGGTAACTCCGATCGAGGAAACCCTGGCGGCGCTGACCGAGCTGGTGCAGGCCGGGCAGGTCCGTTACATCGGCAATTCAAACTTCTCCGCGGTGCAGATAGCTGCCGCCGCGGCAGCGGCCCGCGAGCAGCACTGCGTGCCTTTCGTTTCCGCGCAGAATCAGTGGTCGCTGCTGGAACGCCAGGCCGAGCTCGATGTGGTGCCAGCCGCGCTGCAGTTCGGCCTCGGCGTGCTGCCTTACTTCCCGCTGGCGAACGGCCTGCTAACCGGCAAGGTCAGGCGCGGGCAGGCGCCCGCGCCAGGAACGCGGCTGGCGGCCCGGTCGGACTATGTGACCGAGGAGAAGCTGGACAAGGTCGAAGCGCTCGCCGACTGGGCGACCAAGCGCGGCAAGTCACTGCTCGAAGTTGCCATCGCCGGGCTCGCGGCGCTGCCGGGCTGCGCGTCCGTGATCGCCGGGGCAATGTCGGCCGAGCAGGTACAGGCGAACGCGACCGCCGGAGCCTGGGAGCCGACTGCAGCCGACCTTGCCGAGGTCACCAAGATCGTGCCCGGCGGCTGAGGCCGCCGGGGCAGCCCGAGCACCTGGCGAACAGACCAGGCGCCGGCCACTGGAAGTTCTGCAGAGAGGAGTTCCGCGGATGCAGGCAGCCCGGATGAAGGCGGCAGTATTTGAGCACCACGGGCCCGCGGGAGAGGTGCTGCGGATCGAGGAGATTGACCGGCCGGAGCCGGGACCAGGCCAGGTACGGGTAAGGATGCAGCTATCCGGAGTGAACCCGACCGACTGGAAATCCCGGTCCGGAGCGACGCCCCGGCCGATCGACGGATTCCAGATCCCGCACCATGACGGAGCCGGCGTGATCGATGCCGTCGGTGCAGGCGTACCGGCCGGGCGCGTCGGGCAGCGGGTGTGGACCTTCATGGCGGCGGGTGGCCAGCGCTGGGGCACGGCTGCCCAATGGTCGGTCATGGCGTCCCGGCAGGCCGTGCCGTTGCCGGACGGCGCGTCACCGGAGCTCGGCGCGTGCCTGGGCGTCCCGGCCATGACAGCCCACCGGAGCCTGTTCGCCGATGGTGCGGTCGAGCACAAGAACGTGCTCGTGGCCGGGGGGGCGGGTGCCGTCGGGCACTTCGCGATCGAACTGGCGAAGTACTTCGGTGGCCGGGTGGCCACCACCGTCAGCGGACCGGAGAAGGCCGAGCTGGCCCGGCGGGCAGGCGCCGACCTGGTGGTGAACTACCGGGACCCCGGCGCCGCCGACCAGCTCAGGGAGTTCGCCCCGCAGATGGACCGGATCGTGGAAGTGGCGCTCGGCGCGAACCTCGAGCTTGACCTGACCGTTTCTGGCGCGAATACGCACATCGTGGCCTACGCCGCCGAGCCGGCCGACCCGGTGCTGCCAGTGCGCAAGTGCATGACTGCCAACGTGACGCTCCGGTTCATCCTGCTGTACGGAGTGCCCGCAGCGGCGCTTGACCACGCTGCCGAGGACATCAGCAAGGCAATCGCCGCCGGGTCTCTCACCGAATTGCCGGTGATCAGGTTCCCGTTGGAGGAGATTGCCGCCGCGCACGAGGCGGTCGAGAGCGGGGCGGTGGGAAAGGTGGTCCTGGAGATCCCGTGACTCCCCGGCACGTCCGCTCTGCGGAGCCCGCGCTGACGGCTGACTGCGCGGCGCGTCTCCCGATCCCTTGGCGCGCGCCATAGCTAACGGTTATAGTCTCAGCTAACCGTTAGCTAGATACCCGTTAGTTGGGGTGCCCGATGCAGCAGGAAGTCGTGCTGGCACTGCTGGCCAAAGAGCCGTCGCATGGCTACCAGCTGCGCGCCCGGCTGCGCCAGGCACTCGGCCCGCTTGGCGATGCCATGAACGACGGGCAGGTATACGTCACGCTGGCCAGGCTGGAAAAGGCTGGCCAGGTGGTGTGTGAGCGAGCCGCTGGCGGTCCTGACCGCCCCGATCGCAAGATTTACGCACTGACGGCAGAGGGACAGCAGCGGGTCGCCGAGTGGCTCGCGGAGGTCAGCTGGCCAAAACCCGATCTGGCCGAGTTCCACCTCAAGCTGCTGGCCGCGGCCGCAGCCGGTCTCGCCGACCCGATCGCAATCGTCGACGCTCAGCGCCGCGAGCTGCTGCGCCGGCTGCGGGACGCCCAGCGCGCCGCGATGGCCGAGCCCGAACACTCGGAGGCTGCGCTGCTGCTGGAGGGAATCGTGCTCAGGCTGCAGGCGGACCTGCACTGGCTGGAGGCATGCGAGCGCGCCTGGGCAGGCCGGCGAGGCAAGTGATGAGACCGCAGTCAGCAAGACGCGGGACAGACAACAACGACACCGAGGACCCGATGACGACCGATGACGCCAACCGATTCATGCTCCGCGCCCGCGGCCTTTGCAAGCAGTACGGAAAGGACGCAGGCTTGGTGCGCGCCGTCGATCACGTCGACCTGGACGTCGCCGCTGGCGAGACGCTTGCGATCATGGGGCCGAGCGGCTGTGGCAAATCAACCCTGTTGCACCTGCTCGGCGGCCTCGACCGGGCGTCGGCCGGGCAAGTCTGGCTAGCTGGCGAGCGGATCGATCAGCTGAGCGAGCGCGCCATGGCTGCGCTGCGCCGCGATGCGGTCGGCTTCGTCTTCCAGGCGTTCCACCTGATGGAGGAGCTGACTGCGGCAGAGAACGTCGAGCTGCCGCTGCTGCTCGCGGGACGTTCGCCGCGGGCTGCGCGGCGCCGGGCCACCGAGCTGATCGAGCAAGTCGGGCTCGCTGACCGCGCCCGGCACCTGCCGTCGCAGCTGTCTGGCGGCCAGCGGCAGCGGGCCGCGATCGCCCGGGCGCTGGCCAACGAGCCACTGGTAGTCCTGGCCGACGAGCCGACGGGCAACCTCGACAGTGAGTCGACCCTGGACGTACTCCGGCTGTTCGAGCAACTGCACGCGGCCGGGCAGACATTGGTCATCGTTACCCACGATTCGCGGGTCGCGGCTACCGCGGACCGGCTGATCACCATGCGCGATGGCGTGTTGGTCGATGAGACCAGGCTGACTGGCGGCACCAGCGGGCAGCTCTCCGCGCTCGTCGACCTGGACGGCTGACGGTGAGCCGGCTGCGGCTGATCCTGCGCCTAGTCGCGCGCGACGTGCGGCGCCGGCCGCTGCAGGCCGCGCTCTTGCTCGTGGCGATCATGGCAGCGACGACCACGCTGACGATGGGGCTAGCCCTGGCCGGGGTGACCAGCCAGCCATATCAGCAGACCAGAACGGCTACGTCCGGCCCCGACGTGGTGGCCAGCTACCTCGACCTGCCACCTGCGCCCCGCGGGGCCACACCGGCAGCGGCGCTCGCGGCCATGGCCGCGCTCGCCAGCGCTCCGGGCGTCAGCGGGCACGGCGGGCCCTACCCGGTCGGCTGGGCCACGCTGCGAGCCGGGACGTTCACTGCCGGGGTGATGGCCGAAGGCCGGGACAGCACCAGAGCCGTCATTGATCAGCCAAAGCTGATTCAGGGCAGCTGGATCAGCCCTGATGGCGTGGTGTTCGAGCGCAGTTTCGCGGCGGCGCTCGGCGTGCGGGTGGGCCAGCGTGTCACCCTCGACGGCAAGCCCTTCCGCGTCGCGGGCATCGCTGTCACTGCCGCCAATGCCCCCTACCCGAATGCCGACCTCGTGACGGCGGGCACGCCGTTCCCCAGCAATGACTGCGGCATGGTCTGGGTCAGCGACACGGTAGCGAGGAGCCTGGCCAGCCGGGTGCTGCCGCTGTCGTATGTGCTGAACCTCAGGCTGGCAGGCCCGGCAAGCGCGTCAGCGTTCGCGCAGGCTCACACCGGCGGCCGGTTCAGTGTGCTTGCCCTGACGCCATGGCAGCAGATCGCCCAGCAGGACGCAAGCCTGGTGAAGAACGCGCAGCGTGTGCTACTGCTCGGCAGCTGGCTGCTGGGCTTGCTCGCGGTCGCCAGCGTGGCCGTCCTGGTCGGCAGCCGGATGGCAGAGCAAACCCGCCGAGTCGGACTGCTCAAGGCCGTTGGCGGCACGCCAGGTTTCGTCGCGGCTGTGCTGCTGGCGGAGAACGTCCTGCTGGCCGTCCTCGCAGCCGCGGCCGGGCTCGGCGTCGGCTGGCTGGCCGCACCGTTGCTGACAAGTTCGGGCGCTGGGCTAGTCGGCTCTCCCGGGCCCCCGTCGGTTGCCCCGGCCACGGTCGGGTGGGTCGTTGCCCTCGCGGTTGCGGTCGCGATGCTCGCTACGTTCGTGCCCGCCGTGCGGGCGGCCCGTGCCAGCACGGTGGGCGCGCTGGCGGACGCCGCCCGTCCGCCGCGGCGGCGGCGCATGGTGGTCGTCTTGTCACGACCACTGCCCACGCCCCTGCTGCTCGGGGTGCGGCTGGCCGCTCGCAGGCCGCGCCGCAGCGTGCTGAGCGGAGCCAGCGTCCTGGTCACCGCGACTACGGTCGTCGCCGTGCTCACCGTGCATGCGCACCAGGCTCAGCCGAAGGTCGCCGGGTTCTCCGCCCTTGCCAACCCCCGTCAGGACCGTATCGATCAGGTCCTGCTCGTGCTCACTGTCACGCTGGCGGCGCTGGCAGCGGTCAATGCGATCTTCGTCACGCAGGCGGCCGCGGCGGACGCTAGGCACTCCTCGGCGCTAACGCGTGCACTCGGCGCCACGGCCGATCAGGTTGCTGCCGCGCTGTGCGTGGCACAGCTGATCCCTGCGGTGCCGGCCGTGCTGCTTGGCATCCCGGCGGGAGTCGCGCTGGTGAGAGTGGTGAGCCACGGCGCGACAGTCACAGTCCCGCCTGCCTGGTGGCTGGCCGTCATGGTGGCGGGCACGCTGGCCGCGCTCGCGGTGCTGACCGTGATTCCGGCCCGTATGAGCAGCCGGCTCGCAGTGGCGGAGATTTTGCAGGCCGAGAGCGCGTGACTGCAGGCGGGCGGCCGGTCGCCGCCCGCCCGCTGGTTCAGGGGCTGAGCCGGTGCACGTCGCGCGGGAACAGCGTCACCTGCCGGACGTTCGCCGCGCCTGTCAGCCGCGCCGTCCACCGCTCGAGGCCGATCGCGAATCCGCCGTGCGGCGGCATCCCGTGCTCAAACACCTGGAGGTAACCCGCTAGCGGGGCAGCATCCATGCCGCGCGCGGCGAGCGCTTTCAGGTAATCCTCGTGCCGGTGCAGCCGCTGGCCGCCGGTCACGATCTCGGTGCCGCGGAACAGCAGGTCGAAGCCATAGCTGTAGGCCGGGCGGTCCGGGTCGGGGTAGGTGTAGAACGGCTTGCTCGCCAGCGGATAGCCGGTGACGAAGACCAGTTCGCTGCCGTGCTCGCGCCGCGCCCAGTCACACAGCCACCGCTCGTGTGCGGGCGCCAGGTCCGGCTCATCCCGCACGTTCTCGCCGGTCGCGCGGGAAATCAGCTCCATGGCGTCGGCGAAATGGAGGTGCGGGAGCTGGTCTGGTACCGACGGCAGCGCAGCGCCGAGGAGCCGCATCGCAGGCGCGCTTCGTTCCCTTACTGAATCGATCATGCCCGCGATCGCGTCCCGGCAGACCGACATGACGTCGAAATGGTCGGTGATGAAGCCGAGTTCGGCGTCTAGGCTCGCGTACTGGGCCAGGTGCCTGGCGGTGTCGTGCGGCTCCGCCCGGAAGACCGGCCCCACCTCGTAGACCCGCTCGAACACCCCGACCATGGCCTGCTTGTAGAACTGCGGTGACTGGGCCAGGTAGGCGGGGCGGCCGAAGTAGTCGAGGCCGAAGACGTTCGCGCCAGACTCGGTCGCCGACTCCACGATCTTCGGGGTGAAGATCTCGGTGAAGCCACGCCGGTCCAGCGCGGCGCGGAACCCGGCCGCGCTGGCAGCAGCGATTTCAAAGCCGGCTCGTAGCTGCGGGTGCCGGAGCGTGGTCGGGGCGTGGTCCAGGATCGTGGGCAGCGTGGCGGTGAGCGCCGGGCGGTACAGGTCGAAGGGCGGCGGGACGGCCGGCCCGGACAACAGCGTCAGCACCGGCTCGGTTACCTCGGCTCCGCCGGGTGCCTGCACGTTCGCGACCACGACACCCTTGACCTGCAGCACCGTCTCCTCCGGAGCGGTGCAGGCGGCATCCGGCGGCAGCACGACCTGGGCGAGGCCGGTCCGGTCCCGGATGATGAGGAAGGTAACGGACTTCAGTTCCCGGCGGCGGTGCAGCCAGCCGGCGATCGTGACGTGCTCGCCGACGTGCTCAGGCAGTTCGGCGGCCAGTATTCGTGAGATCATCACAGCTCCCTTAAGGGATATGCGCGACCCCTTGGGAGTGCGGGCGATAAGGGAACTCGCGGTGCCACCGCACTTTCGCCGCTGCCCGGTGCCGCTGGGGACTCGCCGGGAACGACCTCGTTGGGCCCGGTGACGGGGGCTGGCCGGCGGGGCATTGGGCGGCCGCTGGCTGCGGCTGCCGTTCCTCCCCACGCTCGGGAGTGTCTTCGCTACCGGGTGCGAGGTCGCCTTCTCAGCTTCCGGCGACTCTCTTGCCGGCCGGTGACCGATCCCGGTCTCCGGCTGGCCGCTCACATGATCCGGCGCTACTTGTCTCCGTCAGCGCGTTGCTAGCAAGGATAGCCGGTTCCCGTAGGCTCAGCGCATGTACGTTCCGCGACATTTCAGCCTTGCCGACATGGCCCAGGTCGAGGCGTTCGTCGACGCGGCCCAGGCAGCCGACCTGGTGACCTTCGACGGCACCAAGCCAGTGTCAACGCTGCTGCCGGTGATCTGGGACCGTCCTGACGGGCCTGCGGACACCGGGCAGGATGGCGCGGGGGCGTCCGCCAGCTACGGGCGGCTGCTCGGCCATATCGCGATCGCGAACGACCAGTGGCGGACGGCGCTGCCGGGTGCGCAAGCGCTCGCCATCGTGCACGGGCCGCAGGCATATATCTCCCCGACCTGGTACGAGGCCAAGGCGCGGCACGGCCGGGTGGTGCCCACCTGGAATTACGAGGCTGTCCACCTGACCGGCACGGTGACGTTCCACCAGGACACGCAGTGGCTGCGAGATCTGGTGACCAGGCTGACCCAGCTGCATGAGGCCGGGCGGGAGCATCCGTGGGCGGTGACCGATGCCCCGCCTGACTACGTTGACGGCCAGTTGCGCGCGATCGTCGGCGTCGAGCTGGCCATCACGGCGGTGGAAGCCAAGCAGAAGCTGAGCCAGAATCGCAGTGAGCTGGACCGCGAGTGGGTCATTGACGGGCTTCGCGCGGAGCCTGGGCCCGGCCCGGCCGCTATCGCGGACCGGATGGCAGCAGATGGCCGGCGGCGAGCGCTGACGCTCCGGCTAACCCGCGCAGCCGGGCTCGTCCTCGTCCTCGCCGTCGCACGGAGTCAGGCAGCTCTCTGGTGGCGGCCCAGCGGCTTCGCATCCGGACGTGATCGCGGTGCTGATCGCCATCAGCTGGGCCACCTGCTCGTCGGTGAGCCGGTCGAACAGCATTCGCCGGACCTGCTCGACGTGCGAAGGCGCGGCTGCCTCGAGGGCGGCGAAGCCGGTCTCGGTGAGCCGGGCCACCTGCCCCCGCCGGTCGGTCTCGCAGTCCAGCCGCTGCACCCAGCCGCGCTCTTCAAGCCGGGCCACGGCATGGGACAGCCTGCTCTTGCTTGAGGTAGACGCCTCGGCAAGCTGGCTCATCCGCAGCTCGCGGCCGGGGGACTCGGACAGCCGCACCAGGATCTCGTAGTAGCCATGAGGGATACCGGACTCCCGCTGCAACTGACCATCGACAGTCGAGAACAGCGTGTGCGTTGCCGTCAGGAAGGCACGCCACGCCTGCTGCTCGTCGGTGCTCAGCCACCGCGTCTGGGTATCCGCCACGTTCCTAGAATACCCAGGTAGTTGAGCGTTTGACAACCGTAGTGAGACGTGATATTCGTTGAGTATTCAAACACATCGCTTTCAACTACTTGCCCACGGGAGTGAATGCCAGTGACCGCAACGAATACCGAGACCGCCGTCCCCGGCTATGAGGCCGCCACCTGGACCATCGACCCGGTCCACTCTGAGGTTGGCTTCTCGGTCCGGCACATGATGGTCAGCAAGGTCCGCGGCCGGTTCAACACCTTCAGCGGCGAGATCGTGACTGCCGACGACCCGACCGCTTCCAGCGTGACCGCGGAGATCGACTTGAAGTCGATCAACACCGGCCAGGAGCAGCGCGACGCGCACATTCAGTCAGCCGACTTCTTCGAGGTCGAGACCTACCCGACGATGACCTACAAGTCCACGGGCGTCCGGGTGGAGGACGGCGAGTACATCGTCGACGGAGACCTCACCCTCAAGGGCGTGACGAAGAGCGTGCCGCTGCACCTCGAGCTCAACGGCTTCGGGCCGGACCCGTTCGGCGGCACCCGGGCTGGCTTCACCGCCACCGGCGAGATCAACAGGCGCGACTTCAACGTCAACTTCAACGCCCCGATGGCCAACGGTGGTGTCGTGGTAGCCGACAAGATCACGCTGCACCTCGAGATTGAGGCCGTTAAGGCCTGACACGGGGAGCCTTGCCCCGACGGCGGTTCGTAACCGCGGCCGGAGGCACGCGGCGGCTACGGGCAGGCGGCAGCACCATGGCAGGGGTGCGGCGGCAGGCCCGCGGCATGCGGGTCAGCCGGCGACCTCCGCCCAGCGGGCGAGCAGTTCCGTCTCGCGCTCGGCCGTCAGGCCAACGTCGGGACTGCTCGCGCCGTCCGGGCGAACCTCCGCCGCGATGTCGGCGACCGTCTGGCGCAACGGCCGGGGCGCGAGCCCTGCCGCCGCGGCTGCCGCCGGGTCAGCCCGGCTCATGTTCGCGTCGTCGCCCTCGCCTTCGGGCCAGAGCGGCAGAGCAGCTCCGTCGATTCCCGCAGCGAGCAGGAAGTCGCTGGCCACCCAGATGAGACGCGTACCAGGCGGCGCCACCTCGGCGGCGATCACCTCGAGCATCTGCCCGAAACCGAACGGCGGCGCTGGACTCACGGCATGGAAAATGCCGGGGATCGCGCGCTCCAGCAGCGAGACGATCCACGTTGCCATGTCCCGAGCGTCGATGAGCTGGATCGGATCGTCGGGGTCGCCGGGCGCCAGGACGTCGCCGCCCCTGGCGAGCCGATCCACCCACCAGGTGAACCGGTAGGTGCGGTCGTACGGGCCGACTACATAGGTCGGCCGGATGATCGTCGTGTCCGGCCCGAACAGGTCAGTGCTCCACGCCTCGCAGGCCACCTTCAGGCCGCCGTAGTTCTCGTTAGTGACCTGTGTCGCCTCGGGGTCCTCGATCTCGGCCAGCGGCGCGCTCTCGTCGTAATTCGGCGGCACCGCGGGACTGTACGCCGAGACGCTCGAGATGAAGACATACCGTCCGCCGCGGCCGCCGAGCGCGGCCGCGAGCGACCTGACCTGGCGGGGAAAGTAGGCGCACACGTCGATGGTCGCGTCCCAGCGATCGTCGGCCAGCACCGACATGTCCCCGTTCCGGTCCCCGGTCAGGTGCTGTGCCTGCGGGAACAGCGACGGTCCGGTCTGCCCGCGGTTGAAAAGCGTGACATCGTGCCCGGCGTCGAGCGCGGCCTGGGTGATATGCCGGCCGACGAAGGCGGTGCCACCGACGATGAGGATCCTCATGCTCACCGTGCCCCTAGTGCCGACAGCTGGGCCGAGATCGTGGCGGCGCTCGGGAAGGTAAGCCCGACCAGCGTCACGTGCTTCCAGCGCAGGATGCCGCCGGAGTCAATGACGAACACCGAGCGGCGCAGCCCCGCTCCGGCGAGCGTAATCCCGTATTGCTTGCTGACGGTCAGTCCTTCGTCTGCCAGCAGCGGGAACGCCAGGTTGTACTTCCGGGCGAACTGCTCGTGGCTGGCCAGGCCTTGCGGGCTGATGGCCCATACAGTCGCGCCGAAGCCGGTGAAGCTCTCCAGGCCTGAGGTGTAGGAGCACAGCTGGCGGGTGCAGACCGCCGTGTTGTCGCCAGGGTAGAAGGCGAGCACGACGGGCTTGCCGCGCAGTTGAGACAGCGTGTACTCGTGTCGCGCTGCCTCGCCGTCGGCGAGCACGACGCCGGGCAAAGTGAAGTCGGGGGCGGCTTGGCCGATGTCAGGTACCTTCGCCACGTAGCGTCCTCCAGGCAGTAGGTCGTTTCACCCGTGCGTAAGGCTATTAGCCTGCAGGAGTGGCCGGCGCCGATAGTGAGTACAGCCTGTACCAGGAACTCGCTCCCTGGTGGTCGCTGATCTCGCCGCCGGCTGAGTACGCCGCCGACGCGGCCGCGATCGCAGCGGTGTTCGAGTCGGCGGGCACTCCGATCCGGACCGTGCTTGACCTCGGCAGTGGCGGCGGCCATGTCGCTCTGCATCTGAAGGACGACCTGCGCCTGACGCTCGTCGACCTCTCCGAGCAGATGCTCGAGGTGTCAAGGAGACTTAATCCGGAGTGCGTTCATGTGCAGGGCGACATGCGCACCATCCGGCTGGGTGAGTTGTTCGACGGCGTCCTCGTGCACGACTCCATTGACTACGTCACGACGCAGCACGACCTGCGGCTGGTGATCGATACCGCGTTCGCCCATTGCCGTCCCGGTGGCGTGGCCGTGCTCGCCCCTGACCACACGGCCGAGACGTTCCGGCCCGGCACCGGGGCTGGCGGCGGTAGCGAGCCAGGCGGCGGGGGAGGCGACGTCAGCCGGGGAGGCGACGTCAGCGGGGGAGGCGCTCGCCGCGAGGGCGGCAGGCAGGCGACCTTCCGGGAGCGGACCTCCGATCCGGACACTGGGGACGACTGGATCCTGGCCGAGTATGAGTTCACCCTGCGCGAGGCCGACGGGCGGGTGCGGGTGGTCCGCGAGGCCCACCGGCTCGGATCGTTCCGGAGGCAGACGTGGCTGCGGCTCCTGGCCGATGCAGGTTTCACCGCACAGGTAGCAACAGGCATCGCCGCCGGGAACGATGTCCGTTCGCCGCGGGTGCTGTTCATCGGCCACCGTCCTGGCTAGCGGTGAAGTGGCCTGCTGGCCCGGTCGTCGGTGTCCTGAGTGTCGTTATGGCAGCACCTGCGGCCCCATGGCGAAAGCAAGGCCCGGTGGGGATGATCGCCTGGCTGCCGCGCCGGTTTGGCGGGTGCCGGGCTTACTATTCTCCGCATGGGGCGAGGGCTTGCGCGGACAATGAGTGGTTTTGCGCTGGTGGCGACGGTGGCGGTAACGGCCGGCTGCGGCCAGGCAGCCTCCCCCTCGGCGCACCCGACCGCTGCCCGGGCGACTACCAACAGCCCGCCCCCTGCCGCGACGCCGCTCCCCTCGCCATCGCTCACCCCGCGGCCGACGTGGCCCGCGGTCCTTCCGGTCCCGGCCGTGCCGCCTGGCCTGCACCAGACAGCTACTCGACCGCCAGCGCACAGCCCGGTCCTGCACGCTGAGATGACAGACCTGTGGGCGGCGGTGGTGGCTGGCAAGCCGCGGCTGGCCATGCCCGCATTCTTCCCGGTGTTCGCCTACGAGCAGGTCAAGGCGATCTACGATCCGGCCGCTGACTGGCGTAACAGGCTGGTCTACGACTTCCGCCTCGACATCGACGCGGCCCACCAGTTTCTCGGCCGCGGCGCCCGGCATGCGCGGCTGGTCCGGGTCGTGGTGCCTGAGCTCGAGGCTCAGTGGGTCCCGGCGGGCGCCTGCTACAACTCGGTCGGTTACTGGCACGTGGGCGGTGCCAGGATCGTCTATAAGGTCCGCGGCCAGCAGCGATCCATCGGGATCGCATCGCTGATTTCCTGGCGGGGGCGCTGGTACGTGGTTCACTTTGGTGCCGTCCTGCGCGCCGCGGTTGTCGGCGAGGTCGATCAGCCGTCTTCGGGCGAGGGCGTGCCTGGACCGGCTGGCGGCTGCTGAGCCGGCCGGTACAGAGCGCGGCCGGTCCAGAGCGCGGCCGGCCCGGAGCGCGGCCGGCAGTTCAGGACGGCCGGCGATTCAGCCGGGATCAGTAACAAGTCAGCACAAGCGGCGTGATCAACTGAGTGCACGCCGCAGCGCCCGGAACGGGGGCGGCCGATGCAAAGACGGCGGACGGTAAGGAGCGCGCTGATGGCCGATGTGCCGATCTACAACTACGTCCCGCACGTGCGGACCAAGGAGAAGCTCGCGGGCCGCCCGCCGGGCCCCGTCAGGGCGGCAGACCAACTGCCGCACAGGAACGCCGCCGAGCGCTTCAACGCCTGGCTTGCGGTCAAGGTCACCGATGGCGTGGGCACGATGTGGTGCGCTTACGCCTTCGCTGCGCTCGCGCTGGTCAGCCTGCCCTCGGCCATCAGCTCCGGCAGCGCGGTCACGCTGGTGTCCTGGATCTCACAGACGTTCCTCCAGCTGGTCCTGCTGAGCGTCATCATTGTCGGCCAGAACGTGCTGGCCGCAGCCGCGGACAAGCGCTCGGAGGCCACGTACAAGGACGCTGATGCGGTGCTGCACGAAGCGGTGAAGATCCAGGAACACCTGCTTGCCCAGGACAAGGTGCTGGAGACGCTGACCCGCAAGCTGGAGGCGATCAGCAGCTAAGCGCGCGGATCCGCCCGGTCACGCAGCGCCATTTCGGGGACCCGTCACCTGCTCGGCTGCGTGCACAATCTGTGCGTCGGATGCATCGATAGCGGTCGGCCCGCCCGGTATCGGCACGAACCAGACGTGCATCATGGGAGGCGTTACCCGGTTCACGGATCCGGCCGGGCAGCTCTGGTGTGCCGCAGTTATCGCCGCGACGACACCCAGGCCCGGCCGCATGCACAAGTTGGTGTGCACGTGCCACTGGGTCAGGCAGCCGCCCGGTTGCGGGGTAGCCCCGTGGGGAGTGGTGATGTACATCGCCGCCACCAGCACGGCTCCGCGGGGCGTATTTGCGTAGACCAGTGATTGCGGTGCCGCCAGGTTGAGGGCCGGACCGCCGAGCTCGGTGGCCAGGTAGGCGGATCTGCTCAGGTAATGCACAACAGGGGCGCCGACCGGCGTTATCGGCCGGTAGCCAGCTGCCCTGGCCGCTGCCAGGCTCTGGTACTTCCGGGATTGCAGCCAGCTGGCGTCCACGAGCCTTACGGCGGCCTGTTGCTGCGCCTTGGTGGGTACTGTCGTGCACGGTACCGAACTCGCCATCTTCATCCCGGCAGCCATCTGCATGTTCGGATCAGGCAGGGTGATATCTCCGGCCGGCGATGAGGTAGCCAGCCTGATCCTGGCAGTCACAGTCCCGGCCATGTGCATCGGCCGAGGCGTCCCGGTGGCGGCCGCGGCACTCAAGGTCATCACCATGTCCGGGCCGCCCGCCACCAGCGCGACGCTCAGCAGGGCCGCGGTGACGGTGCCGGCGCCTGCCGACGCTAGGGCCAGGCCCTGGCGCGTGATTGCGCGGTCAAGCTTGCTGAGCAGGAGCCATGCGCACCCGGCGGCGACGACGGCCTCCAGGATCGTGCACAGGCCATCGCCGAAGCCGAACGGCTCGACCGCGTTCGGAGTCGGGCCGATGATGTCCCCGGCCGTCCTGGTGACGATGTAAACCGCGATGACGCCGACGTTGAGGACTGCGCCGCTCCGCAACAGCCACCGGCCTGGCCTGGCGATGGCCAGGACCGCCCAGAGCAACTGCAACCACGCGACAACCAGCATGAACACCCCGAACAGCCAGTACTCCTGGAAATGCGCGCCCGCCACGGCGAAATGAATCACCGCCGTAGCGATGCTCAGGATGCTGAGGCAGTAGAGCGCACCTCTCCGGAGGGGAACGGGGACCGCGTTCATACGTTCTGTCACACCTGACAGATTACTTCGAACTGTCAGGTGTGACAAGATTGGGCTGGGAATCTGCGTCAGGCGCTTGGCGTGCCGGCTAGTGCCCTTTGGCGATCCAGAACCGGACATAGATGCCGTCTGCTGTCAGCAGGAGGCCGACAAACAGCACTACCGGCATGAAGACCGAGATCCACCGGCCGTGCCTGGGAACCGCGCCGCCAGTCTCGGCCAGGACCTGGTCGTAGCGCACGCGGTAGTTCCATGGATAAATCCAGCCAGGCCGCCGGCCTGAGGCAATTCGCCGCTCGATGAAGAAGAGCTGGATGTCCTCCGCGATCTTGAAGAACGCCTTGCGCCCGTAGAACAGGCCGGCCGCCAGGCCAACCAGCTGGTACTGCCACGCCCACGTCGCCAGGTATGACTGCAGCAGTGCCACGTGCGGCATGGTCACTGTCGGCAGGTGAACGACCGCGTGAAAATGACGGAAGAGCCAGGACCCGCCAAGGACGGCTGTGAGTGCCACCACGAACCCAGGCAAGCCGGCCAGGCTCACGGTCAGCGGGGACAAGATCACCTGAATCGGCGTCGTCCGCTTCTGCTGGTGCCTGCTCGGGAAGTGCAGCCTGACGAGCAGGTTGTCAAACCTGGTCGCGGGCTTCGGTGGTTTCCACCTGATCCCGACGACCAAGCCCAGCAGGCCGCCGAGCAGGCCTTCGTAGACGTTGCGGATGGCATGCCTGACCGTGGTCCACCAGGCATAAGTGCGGAAGCCGAAGTACTTCGGCAGGTGGTCCCAGCCGGGCTTCAGGTACATGATCTGGTGCCCGCCGATCACGTACCGCACCTGGGTGATGTCGTAATACAGGGCACTGACGATCCAGACCCCGATGTGCACGCCGATACGACGTAGATCAGCGTCTGGACTCTGCCAAGCGCCTTCGCGCCAAATGACGCCCTGGGCGTCGCGACCGCTGTGGTAGTCACCGGACTGCGGGCGCGCAGCCGGGCCAGAGCACAGGGCATGGACCAATAGCCCGGAGAACGACAACTGCGAGGAGCACGGCAAATACGGTACAGGACGGGTGCAGTTGGGTCACTGGTTTGCAGGCGCTGCATCCGTGACGATGGTCCAGCCGCCTAGTCTCTTGCCTCCGGCGGCCGCGGCCCGCTGGCCATGTCGTTGGCGTGGACATGGACGAAGTGAAGCTCGAACTCGCCCGGCAGGAAGCCGCGGCGCGAGGCCTGGTCAACGTCGAATTCCGGGCTGCCAATGTCAACGACTGGCACGAGCCCGACGGCTACGACCTTGTCTACCGCCGGTTCCTACTGCGCCTTCGATTTCTACGTTCCGATGTACGCGCGCGTGCTCAGGCAGAGCGGCGGCGACCCGGCAGCGGGCCGGAAGCTCTACGGGTACTTCCTCGATGTGGGCATCCCGGACCCGATCTGCACGTCGTGCAAGGCGTCGCCGCTACTGGTGAGGGCAAGACACTGGCGCTGTCGAACCTGCAGGCTGCCGCTGATGCGATCGTTGCCGCTGGTCTGGCCACCGAGCCAGAGGTGGCCAGCGCGATCAGCGACCTAGCCGCCTTCATTGAAACCGACAGCACTGTCATCGGCGACCCGCGCGTCTTCCAGCTCTGGGCGCGGCGTGGTGGCACGGGCGATCACGTCGCGTAGCTGGTGCGGCCGGCACGCCAAGCTTGGGATAGGACCTGTACAAGTGCGAGCTGACCGTGCGCGGTGACAGGAAGAGCCGGTCGCCGATCTGGCCATTGGTCAAGCCGTCCCAGGCGGACGATCTGGCGCTGCTGGGCGTGAGCTCCCACGGCGCATGGCGTTCGCCCGGCGCGTCGGCGACAGCCACCCCGCACGCTCTCAGCTCTGCCTCCGCGCGCTGCGCCCAGGATCGGGCCCTTAGTCGCCGGAAGGTCTCCAGGGCCTCCACCAGTACGGGCTTGGCCTCGTTGATCCGCCGCCGCCGCCGCCATTCGGCGTAGTCGAGGCGAAGCTGTGCCCGCTCAAATGGCAACTGGTCGCCGACGGGGTTGGAAAGCCCCGAATCAAAACAGGCCTCTGACTTGGCCGGGTCGGCCGCAACATTGTGAGACAGTTTCAGTGAGCGACCGGAATACCCGGTTTATGACACTGAAACCTATGCGGTGTGATGGGCGGCCGGGTGCGACGGGCGAGGATGCCGCGCGCGGGCGATGAGTTGCTCGAGCCGGGGAGAGCCCCGGCGCTTCCGCCGGCTCCGCCGCCATCGACACCGCCAGCGGACTGCGGCTCATCTTCCACCAGGTCCCCGAGGGCAACCAGACAGTCTTAAGAACGATTCCCGAGCTTGTGGGAACTCGCCCCGCTTCCTGACCTGAGCTTAACGTCACCAGGCCGCTTAGATCGTTCCGAACGAACTTGATCAAGGAATCCACAGCTACAGGCCATGATGGCGTGTGATGGTAATGATCAAGGAATCCGCTGGTCAGGGCGTTGTCGCGCTCGACCCTTGCCTTAGCCCCACACGTTTAGCCGCGCTAGTTAGCGATCTTGCTGTCGTTGTCCGGGGCCGAACTGGCCGACCGGCTGGCGCGGGTCGGGGCCACGTGACCGCCGAGCGGGTAAACCAGCCCGGCGCGCTCCGCGTCGGACAATCAGCACAGCAACCAGGAAAGGCTGGATCATGGGAGGACGAACAGTACGGATCATGGCCGCCGCGGCCTTGGCCGCGGCCGGCATCCTCCCGATCGCACTAGCCTCCGGCCCGGCGGCAGCCGCGACGGCCAGTACGGTAACTTGCGGCCACTGGCGCTGGCCGGTCAAGACTGGCTCCGACGCCACCCGCCACCGGGTGAAAAAGGCGGTCGACTACACGACGATCAAGCACCTGGACGGCCTCAAGCCGCCGTCGTCCTTCGGGTCCTACGCGCAGAACCACCGGATCAAGTGGCCCGAGTTCCACACCTGGCAGCTCAGGCGGATAACCCTAGTCGCGGTCAAACTGGAAGACGACGGCGACATTCACCTGCGGCTGCTCAGTGCAGGCAAGAAGATGATCGCGGAGATCCCCCTGCCGCGCTGCGTCAGCTCGGCATCGCCGTGGAAGGCCGCGATCACGTCGGCCCGGAAGGCGGTCACCAGCCGATACCCGGTGAGCATTGACTCCTGGCACTACGTCAACCGGACGATCAGCATCCGCGGTCTCGGCTTCTTCGATGAGGAGCACAACGTGACCGGCGCAGCGCCGAACGACATAGAACTGCACCCGGTGACGGCCATCTGGCTCCCCCCGAAGCATAAGCGGACTGGAGCGTGGTGCAGGGCCAGTGCGTCCAATGCCAATGACGGGTACCCGGAAGACGAGAACGTCTACATCACCTCGAACCAGCCGTACACCAAGGCGACTGCCTCCTCTCCCGGCGACACCTGGAGCGATGACACCAACGGTGCCGGGTCTGTGACGATCCTCCTCTACTACACCCCTGCGGCTCCCACATCAGCGTGAAGGTCGGGGCCGCCTCGTGCTCGACTACGGCGACGTAAGCCAGTCGCAGCAGATGCTGCACGACGGCTAACCCGGGACCCCGGCGCCCAGCCTCGCTAACCACTGAGCGACCAGGCCGTCAGCACAAGCCGTTGCGACTGGGTCATCATGGTCTGGGAATCGGAGGACCTGGATCCCATGACCGGCCGCGAACGGCCTCCGCCCGTGGCACCTCCCCATGCGACGGCCCGCCTGGGTCAGTTGCCATCCCCGGCACCTGGCCGCCAACTGACTACGAACGTGAAACCCAGCGGCTGATCAGGCTGGGCGCCGTCAAGCTGAACGACTACCAGCACGAAGGCGGCCGGTGGACAACCTTCGGCGATCCCGAAGGCAACGAATTCGACCTCGTGGCCACACCGTAAAACCGCCGTCTCGAGGGAGCACGTCATGGCAGCTGCGCCTGCACCGCAGTCCTGGTAGGGGCGTGATCTGCCTTCACGTCACACCGTGACGGCCGCACCGCAGGTCGGGCACCGGAACGGCCGACGCCTGGCCATCGCGCGGGCCACCGCGAAATAGACGAAAGGGAATCCGATCGCGGGGATCTCCCTGGTGGCCTGGACAGTTCCGTGATCCGGACAGCGTCCGGTCTGGGTCTCAACTTCTCGTGCCATGACGCCTCCCTGAGTGATGTCAGGTTCCGCCGCTCATCTGCTGAGCGGCAGCCAGCTGAACCTCCAGAGCGCGAAGGCGAGGCCTCCGACACCCCACAGCGCGACCACCAGCAAGTCGGTGCCGGCAAAGCCTGCGCCAGTCGTGTGCGGGTTATAGGCCGTCAGCAGCGCCGCGGCCAGATGACGTACCGGGAACACGTTGGCGATATCGACCAGCCAGTGCGGCAATATCGAGATGGCCACGAACACGCCCGAGATGAAATAGAGCGGCAGCATCGTCGCCTGGGTGATGGGCTGTGCTGAATCCTCGCTGCGGATCACCGACGTCAGGGCGAAGCCCAGGCAACAGAACGAAAGCGCGCCGACGATCACCGTCACGACCAAGGCCGGGGCAGTACGGCCGGGAACATTTGCGTGATAGAACAGCCAGCCGATCAGCAGCAGCAAGGCCGTGATGCCGAGCGCGACGATCACCGAGGCGAGGGCTCGCCCAGCGATGATAGCCGCGGCCGGCACCGGCGTTGCCCGCCGCCGCTTGAGCGCGCCCGATTCGCGTTGTGCGGTCACCGAGATCACCAGGTTGACGAAGGCGGCCGAGATGATCCCGAGGGTGATGATGCCAGGAACGTAGGAGACCGACGCCGGGATCGTCCCGCCTGCGACCTTCACGGTGCTGCTGTGGAACAAGGACGCGAATATCACGAGGAACAGCACCGGCAGGACCAGGGTGAAGAAGCGTGACTGGCGGTTGCGGATGAAGCCCCGGAAGTCGTACCGGAACTGGTGGAAGGAGAGCCGGACTGCCTGGCCGAGACCGGATGCTTCCGCCGCGCGAGCGGAACCAACGTGGGTCGTCATCGGCTGCCCTCCGCATTCGCGTCGGTGAGCGCCAGGTAGACGTCTTCGAGGCTGGGTTTCCGCACGTCGAGGTCGTCGAGGTCGGCGCCTTTCGATTCGGCCCAGCGGATCAGCGGCCCGAGCACCGATACGCTGGAGCTGGCGCGGAGTAGCACCCGGTCGCCCTCAGTGTCCGCCAGCGCGCAGCGAACCGGCTCGGGCAACTCCGCCACGGTGGCGCCGGGCGGCAGGCTGAAGCGAATCTCGGCGGCCGCATGCTCGCGTCCGGCCAGCGTTGCGGGTGGGCCCTCGGCGACGATCCGGCCCTCCGCGATCACGGCCACCCGATCCGCAAGATGCTCGGCTTCGTCCATGTAATGGGTGGTGAGGAAGACGGTGACGCCAAGTGCGCGCAACCCGGAGATCATCTCCCAGGCAGCCCTCCTGGCTGATGGGTCAAAGCCGGTCGTGGGCTCGTCGAGGAACAGCAACTCCGGGTCGCCGATGAGGGCCAGCGCCACGTCCAGGCGCCGGCGCTGGCCGCCCGATAGCCGGGTCGCGATGGAGCTCGCCTTGTCGGACAGCCCGACCAGCTCCAGCGTTTCCCCGACGTCCCTGGGCGCCGGGTAGTAGCCCGCGTACATCTCCAGGCACTCAACGGCCGTCAGGTCCCGCTCGGGTTCGGACTCTTGGAGGACTACTCCGATCCGGGCGCGCCACGACGGCCCGCCATGGCGGGGATCCTGACCAAGGACGCTGACCTCGCCGCCGGTACGCCGCCGGTAGCCCTCGAGGATCTCTACCGTCGTGGTTTTCCCGGCGCCGTTAGGCCCGAGGAACGCGAACACCTCGCCGCGGGTGACGCGCAGGTCGATACCGCGGACAGCCTCGACTGGGCCGTAGCGCATTTGCAGGCCCGAGACGTCGATCACTACATCGCTGACATCGGCGCCTGCAGGATCCGAACTGCCCATCATCGCTGCAGCCCCCACGGGTCTGCCTCCCGGATGCTCATGCGAGCGACTAGCGCGGCGATCTGTCCTAGTCTCGGCAGCGAAGCCGACAGTCGAAGCGTAGCGGCGCCGAAGCCTCAGCGTAAGGCCGCGCCTGCGCGCAGAATGGCTGGCATGGCTAGATGCTGGCCCGGGTTCCAGCAGGGCCATGCCCCGTTCGGTGTCACGTGCAGCACGCTGCGGCCATATCGCTCGCGGCGACGAGGCCGCTGTCGCGCAGCACGCGGAGATGTTGCGGCACGGCGCTCGAGCGTGCGCTTGCCGCGCGCGCGAGCGCTGTGGTC
This sequence comes from uncultured Actinomycetota bacterium, assembly GCA_963834665.1. Classification (GTDB taxonomy): domain Bacteria; phylum Actinomycetota; class Actinomycetes; order Streptosporangiales; family Streptosporangiaceae; genus JAJYUU01. Next base: position 77,641 of record CAWICK010000010.1, on the reverse strand, counting down.
GTGCGCAGCTTGATCAGCACGTATGGCGGCCCTCGCACGACGGTACCGGACCAGGCCGCCAGCGCGCTATCGGTGCCAGGCCGTTTCCCACAAGCCGGACCTCGACAGACTCAGTGCCGTCGCGGAGCTTCAGGTCTGGATGCAAGTCCGCGAACAAGCGGCGTGACCGCCAGCTGCCGGCCGGTAGGCGATATCGGCGTCCAGGACGGCCGGATGCGGACCAGGCAGGCGGTTCAGCCGTCGTCGCCCTGGCGCTCAGCGGCGATCGCGCGCAATCCGGCCGCGGGCTGCGCGGCATCGTGCTGCTCGTCGCGCTACAGTCCTCCCGGTGATCGCGTTGCTCGCCAGACCTCCAAAGCTGTTCGCGACCTCCGTGAACCGAGCGCACCGCTGAACCGGCTGTGCTGCCGTATTCGTGTAGTGGTTAGCTGGCAGGGCGACGCCGGCACGGTCGCTGCGCCGCTTGTCAGGCTTTGTCCGCCACGTGCGCCGACCTCGGTCGGCCTGTCGTTTTGGACGCCGAATGCGTACTTCATCCGGCCAGCAATTGCCTGCGGCGAATCGGGCCCCGGTGCAGCGGGCCCCTGTTCACCAGGGCCAGCTCGCTGGCAAGCCGACGCCGGATTCGCCGGGCCGGGACAGGCTCATCGCGATCGGCGTCAACCTGATCGGGGCCACTGGTGCCGCGCTATTTGCGCGTGCCAGTGTGCTGTTCTACCTGCAGACCCACCGCCTCATCGGCGGACTGTTCGTCATCGAGCAGACGTGGCTCGTGGTCGCATTCTTGATCCGGCGACCGCAGCGTGCCGTCAGCAGGCGGGTCAGTACCTGGCTCGTAGCATTCGGCGCCGCCTTCGCCTTGCTGTTGCGGCCCGGCGGCGCGCATCCGTCCTGGGGTGTCGCGACCGGGTTTGTCTTGCAACTGGTCGGCCTGGTGATCTGCATTGTGGCGTTGCTGGCGCTCGGCCGGTCCTTTGGCTACGTAGCGGCTGACCGTGGCCTCAAGACTTCGGGCCCTTACGCTGTTGTCCGCCATCCCGTGTACGCGTCGTATCTGCTGATGCAGTCCGGCTACGTGCTGCAGGCCATATCCCTGCGTAACATTCTCGTCTTCGTCGCGGCGACCGGCTGCAACGTCGGCCGTATTGTGGCGGAGGAGCGGCTGCTGTCGGCCTCAACTGGTTATCTGGCCTATCAGCGCCGGGTCCGCTGGAGGATGATTCCGTACCTGTGGTGACCGCAGCGATACCGCCAGGCACACGAATCGGGCACGCCGGGCGCACGGCGGGCCGACAGGCTCAGTCAAGCCGCTCCAGGGACTGGACGTGTGTCTCCTGCACGCGAAGGATCGCCTCTGGACCACGAAACAAGACGACCCAGCCATCCTCGCGCTGGACATTGTCGATATTCTCGAACGTCTCTGTGACGACCTGGTCACCGTCTCCGTAGACCATCTGATAGGTAGCCATCGGCCCCCGATTCTTCGCTCGCACGCTGACTTTGCCGGTGGCTTATCACTGCCCCGTATGCCCGCTGCCCTAACGACAGGCGAGCCCGCTCAGCAAGCGCCGAGGATGTCGGTGTGACTGCTATCTGCGGTTTCGGGTGGTTGGCTCAATATGTGTCTGCCGGTCATGGATATCCCGCACGAGCCGAGAGTGGCACCTAGCCTGGGTGGTGGCATTCTGGGGGCATGCAGAGCGTGTATGAGGCCGCAGGTGGCGGCGAGGGCCTGCTCCGCCTGGCCGAGGCGTGGCACTCCCGGGTGATGGCCGACGACATAGTCAGCCACGCGTTCAGCTACGGATTTCATCCGCAGCACAGTGAGCGGCTCGCCGCGTACTGGGCCGAGGCCCTCGGCGGCCCCGCGACCTATTCCGGCACTTACGGAGATGAGACCTCGGTTGTACGGATCCATAGCGGCAACGGCGAGCACGACGACATGAACCTCCGGGCGATCGCCTGTTTCGACCAGGCGATGCAGGACGTCGGGCTCGAAGCGGCTGGTGTCGTGCGGCAGGTGTTGCACGACTATTTCGCCTGGGCCACCACGACGACCATGTCGCGCTACCACGAGTCCGCTGACGAGGTGCCCGAGCGCATGAGCATTCCGCGGTGGTCATGGGACGGACTGCAGCGCTGAGCGCGGTGGGGTCAGCAGCTATGAGGGCACAACAGGGGCGGGGAAATCGCGGGCCTGATGGGCATCTGTGGCATTCGTAAGATTCGCCGTCTGCCCGTCGGCGACAATGCGCCCGTAGCTGTCCTGCCAGTCCGGCAGAACCGGGCTGGATTGCTCCCAGTCGACGAAAGTTGCCTCATCGCACCAGTCATCCAGGCGGCCCATGATGCTCAGGTGCGGTTCGCTCCCCACGAACGCGTTCATCGAGTCGCGCTGTTGCCAGGCTGTTCGGGTCCAGTAGGTATTGTTCGCCTCGGCCAGCACGTCCGCACCGAGGTTGCCCTCAGAGTTTTTGGCCTGCTCCATCGCTGCCACCGCGCTGGCGAAGAAGTGATCGAAGAACGCCGGGTCCCTCAGCCGCAGCCTGGTAACCACGATGACCGGCATCGCTACCTCCAGGTCCGGCGCGAACCCGCGCCGGGTTGTCCGGCACTACACGACTAACTTAGCCGTGAAAGCAGGACGGCCGATAGCGCAAGGCACGCTGCGAGCTCAGTAGCGGCCGCCTTGCGGAACGGGCACGGCATCGAGTTCGCCCAGGTCAGCTGGGCTGAGCTGGATGCTCGCGGCGCCCTGCGTTGTCGACGAGGTATTTCGGGGTCTTGGTGCCTGGGATGGGTATCACGTGCGGGTCCTGACCCAGCACCCAGGCCAGCGCGACCTGCGGCGGGGTGGCACCGGCCCGTTCGGCGATCTCGCGGACCCGCGCGACGATTGCCAGGTTGGCCCGCAACCAGGCCGATGACGCCGGCCTCCGGGCCGTTGCGGCCTAGCGTCGTGGTTCGCATGCTTCCGGCCTCTCTTTCATGGTGCTTGTGGAGCTGGCAGCTCAGGGCCTGGTTGCCATGGCGGACCGACTCGCTGCCGGGTAGCTTGTTCCACGGCCGGAGTCCCAAGTCCGGTTTACCGCCATTCCGGACTGGAGGACAGGCGATCATGGATTCTGAAAGCCGCAGACGTCAGCGTGGCCGACGTCTGGCATTGGCACTGCCGGTTGCCATGGTGCCGGTGCTGCTGGCGGCGGGCGCGGCGTCGGCAAGCAGCCACCCGGGACACGCGGCCATCCGCAAGCCGCTGGCGGGGAAGATCATTGGCATCGATCCCGGTCACAATGGCCGGAACTGGGCCCACCCCGGCTACATCAACCGCCAGGTCTGGAACGGGCGGGAGTGGGAGAACTGCGACACCACCGGCACGCAGACGGCCACTGGCTACACCGAAGCCAGGTTCAACTTCAACGTGGCCCAGTACCTGCGTGCGGACCTGATCAAGGCCGGGGCGCGGGTGGTCATGACCCGCCACAATAACCACGGCGTCGGGCCGTGCGTGAACACCCGGGCCAAGATCCTGGACCGCGCGCACGCGAACGTCTCGGTCGACATTCACGCCGACTGGGGCCCGGCCTCCGGACGCGGCTTCACCATCCTCGAGCCGGTTGCCGACGGCCCCAATAACAAGGTGATCAAGTCCTCGGTCCGGTTCGCCCACGACGTGCATGCTGCTATGCGCCGCGATGCGCCGATGCCAGTAAGCGACTACTACGGCCACGACGGTTACATTTTCCGCAACGACCTGGCTGGGCTGAATCTCACCACCATGCCGAAGATCCTCATCGAGTGCGGGAATATGAACAACAAGGCAGACGCCGGGCTGCTGACGCGACCCAGTGTCCAGCGGCGCATTGCCCGTGCGCTCGCGGCCGCGATCACCAAGTTCCTCACGCGTCGCTGACAGGCCGGACACCCCAGTCCGCCGCCAGTTCCGTGATCCATGCGGTGGCCGCCGATGCGGGCTCCGGCGGCGCCCCCACTAGGACCAGTTCGGTGACGCCGATCCTGGCCAGATCCGGCAGGATGGCAGGGCTGCCATCAGTGAGCGCGACGGCTACGGTCAGGTCGCCGACGGTCCGGCCTCGTTCCCGGCAGTATCGGTCTAGCACGCTGACGCGCTGTGCCGCCGCTTCGGAGCTGAGGTTGAATCCATACCAGCCGTCCCCGAAGGCTGCGACCCGCCTGAGAGCGGCATCGGAGTTGCCGCCGACCACCACCGGGATGCGGCGGTCACGAACCGGCTTCGGGTATACCCGCGCCGCGTCGAAATGGGTGAACTCGCCGCTGAAGGACGCCTGGTCGTCGGACCACAGCGTCCGGATCGCCGCGACGTACTCGGCGGTGCGTTGCGCGCGCCGGGCGAACGGGATGCCGAGGGCAGCGAACTCCTCCGCGGACCAGCCGATGCCGATCCCGAGCGTCAGCCGTCCCCCGGACAGGACGTCCAGCGTTGCGGCCTGCTTAGCCACGAGTATGGGGTTGTGCTCGGGCAGTAGCAAGATGCCGGTCGCGAGGCCGATACGGCTCGTGACGGCGGCCGCGAAAGTCAGGCCCAGCAGCGGGTCGAGCCAGTCGGCGTCGGCAGGAACTGCAATCTGGCCGTCGTCTGAGTAGGGGTAACGGGACGCCGGGCGGTCCACCATGACCACGTGCTCCCCGGACCACAATGTGGCGAACCCGCTCGCTTCGGCAGCCGCGCTGACGGCGCGGATGATCTGCGGGCGGGCACCGGTTCCGATGCCCAGAGCGTGCAGCCCAAACCGCATGTTTCCCCCAGTTTTGACTGTATTTCCGGCTGGCTGTCGCGCTTGCCGCGGTTGTATGACTACGTTTCCTGCCCAGCCGGGAACGGGTCCAGTCGGCCTTCGGCCGGTCAGGCAAGATGCCGTAGCCTGCGGACAACGAAAGGAACAACGATGCCCGCGATCCCTGCGTCCCACCGCGATCTGCTCGATGGCCAAGTAGCGACGCTGGCCACGGTCGGCTCGGACGGCCGCCCGCAGCTGTCGGAAGTCTGGTTTCTCGCAGCTGGCGACACGGTGAGTATCTCGCTCAATACCTCTCGTCAGAAGACGAAGAACCTGCTGGCGAACCCCGCGGCGAACCTATTCATCCTCGACCTGGCCGTGCCGTACCGGTATCTGGAGATCCGGGGCGATGCCGAAATCACGCCAGACGATGACTACTCGTTCGCCGACGAGGTCGGCGCGAAGTACAACTCGAATCTGCGGGACCACGACCAGCCGGGCCAGTCGAGGGTCAAGGTGACCATCCGTCCCGTTCGGGTGAACGCGATCGACATGAGAGGTTGACCGGTCGTCCGAGCTATGGCTGAGATCAGGCTTGGGGTTCCTGCCGACCAGTCCGCCGTCACCGGCGTCTATCGCCGTGCGTCGTTGTCCAATGCCGGTGACCGAGAGCAGCTGCTGGCTCATCCGGAGTGCCTGATCCTGGGACCGGACGGGCTAGCGGAGGGCCGCATGTATGTCGCCGAAGAGGATGGTTCTGTGGTCGGCTTCGGGACCTGGGTCAAGACCGGGGACCATATCGAGCTGGAAGACCTGTTCGTCGACCCGGACTGGATGCGGCGCGGCATTGCGACGGCCCTGCTGAACCGCATCGCCGGAGTCCTGCGGGACCACGGGGCGGAGTGCATGGAGGTAACTGCCAACCCGCACGCGATGGGCTTTTACCGGTCCGCCGGTTTTGTCGAATGCGGCGTCGCCGAGACCGTCTTTGGCACTGCGTCTCGCTTGCTGCTGGCGATTCCGGCTTCGCAGTCCGACCCTGGGACAAGTAATGACTCATGAACAGCTGCCTGCTAGCCGCAGTCCCGATACGGCACTGGTGACCGGCGCGACATCCGGTCTCGGGCGGGCGATAGCTGTACGGCTGGCTCGCGACGGCATTCAGGTGATCGTCCATGGCCGCAGCGGCCCTCGTGGCGACGAGACTGTTAAAGCCATCACCGACGCTGGCGGCCGGGCGCGCTTCGTTGCCGCCGACCTGGCCGATCCCGCTGACGTCGCGCGCCTGGCTGAGGCCGCCGCGGACGTGGACGTGCTGGTCAACAACGCCGGGTTCTCCTGGTTCGGCCCCACCGCCGATCTCAGCGCCGAGAAGTTCGACGCCCTGGTCGCCAGCAATGTCCGGGCACCGTACTTCCTGGTGGCCGCGCTGGCTCCGGCGATGGCAGCACGGGGCAACGGCAGCATCATCAGTATCAGCAGCATGGCGGCCAGGATCGGGCTCTCAGGCGGCGCCGTGTACGGCGCGACGAAGGCTGCCCTGGAGTCCATGACCCGGGCGTGGGCGGCGGAGTACAGCCCTAGCGGCGTGCGGGTGAACGCTGTCGCGGCTGGCCCCGTGTACACCGACGGTGCGCAGCCCGAGCGCACCACCGCCCTGGGCGCCACGACCCTCCTGCAGCGCGCCGCGCGTGCCGAGGAGATCGCCGGCGTCGTCGCGTTCCTCGCCTCGCCGCAGGCAAGTTACATCACCGGCGCGATCGTCGCCGCCGACGGCGGACGGACGGCGATCTGAGCGGTGCTCCTTGCCTCCCGTCGGCAGGCTTCGTAGGAAAGATCCTGTGCGGGCTTGATACTGCGGGAACTGGCCACGACGGACAGCGAATGTGGTCAGGTATCCCGCCGCTTCTTCCCTGGCTGGGCGAGAGCAGGGTCATTCGGGTGCGGCGAGAGCGGCGTGACCTCGTCGGTGCGCCACACGCGCAGCGGCATTGAGGCAAGGACATCCTCGAGCTGGCGCTCGTCGTCGGCGGCGAACAGCCCGAGGGTCCGCCACTCGCCCGGATGCAGCGGCGGGCGCCAGAGGCGCAGCAGGTGTCCCAGGGCGGCCAGCTCTTTCGAGTGCGCCGCCTCGCGGGCCCGGACGTCGTTGACGCTGTCCGGCGACGTTCCGTCCGGAACACGGGTCGTCATGGTAACGAGGTACTCCATGGCAGCGCCTCCCTACGGTCGTTCCCTGCACCGCCGTCAAGCTGCTCATCCCCAGCGCCCGCCCGCCGAAAGCGCCACACTGGCAAAGAAGCTGCCACTCACGCCAGGCCTATCGGGCCCAACGCCGCCGGACTAAAGCCAGGTCTCCCCATTTGCCAGATCCTCTTCGCCTGGGTAGCGAGAGAGGATTGCCTCGAGCGCGGTGATAATACGGCCGGTGTGGGCCTTGGTCCGGCGATAGCTGCCGGGTATGAACACCATGCCGAAGTGCCCGGCCCCGCCCGGCAGAATCGCCTCATGGTGCAGCGGGCGGAAGTCGCGCAGGTTGTTAGTGACCACAGCCCGGTGATCAGCACGGGCGAGCGCCAGAACCTCTGGGTCGGACAATGCCTCGCGGTCAGGGTGGCCGGCGACGGCCTGAACGTCGTGCCCGCGCGAGCACAGCTCGCGGGCGATGGCCGGGGTCAGCATCTCATCGAGGAGCAGCTTCACCGCGAGACGGCAGCTTGCCCGGCTAGGAACGCCTTGTGTGCCTCGGCTGTCTCTTCGTCGTTGGCTTCGATCTGCTGGTCGATCTCCGCGGTGTAGGAGCCGTAGTACGCGATGGCGGCCTGGACCATGCCGAGCGGGATCTCCAGGTAGCGTGCAGCCTCGGTCGCGTCGGCGCCGTTGTCGCGGACGACGACGATGATCTCCCAGACGTCCTTCCCGGTTCCGGTCAGCCGGGCACGGCGCCCGGCCGGGCCGTCAGCGAACCGGATCAACGGATGCTCGTCCATCCGCAGTCCTTCCTCCACATAGCGCTGCGCAAGGGTGCGAGGTGGCAGGTGAACGCGCCGGGCGCGGACTCCCAGGCGCTTGATGGTGGCGTCGTTCAGGCGCACGCTCAGTGGATGACTCATGTAGTCCACTGTAGTTCGGTGTAACACGGCCACGCAATAAGCCTTCCACGCGCTGTGGGTTCACGGACCGGCGGTAGGCGCGTCCAGACGAGCAGCTGCTGCTGTACAAATTGATGATACCCAGAGTGTACAGTGAGGCCCATGGACGTTCCCATCAGCGACCTGCGGGCGCACCTGAGCGAGTGGCTCGAACGAGCGCGCGGAGGCTCAGAGATCGTGATCACCGATCGTGGCGTACCCGTTGCCAGGCTGCTCGGCATCACCACCACGGCAACGCTTGAGCGGCTGACCGCCGAGGGGGTAGTCGGCGGGCCAGCTAGTGCGCAGCGGCCCAGGGCATCGGGACGTGCCAGGCCGCGCGTGCGCCTGCCGCTAGCCGAGATCGTCAGCGACCAGCGGCGCTGATTGGGTGGCCCTGGTCTACTTCGACGCCAGCGCTTTCGTGAAGCTGCTTGCCGAGGAAGAAGGAAGCGAGCTCGCAGCCGAGCTGTGGGATGGCTGCGACGCCGCGATGTCCAGCCGCTTGTCTTACCCCGAGGTGCGGGCCGCGCTTGCCGCCGCAGCCCGCGACCATGACCTCGACGACGGCGACCTTGACGCAGCCGAGCAAACCTGGGCCGGCTACTGGGCGGCCACCCGACCTGTCGAGCTATCTGCCGCCGTCGAGCAGCATGCAGGCGAGCTCGCACGTACCCACGCACTGAGCGGCGCCGATGCCGTGCATCTCGCCAGCGCGCTAGCCATCAGCGACACCGACCTGGTAGTGGCCGTCTGGGATCGCCGCCTGCACGCCGGAGCGCATGCAGCCGGACTTCGCGTCGCGCCGGCCCACCTTGAGCCATAGCCGCCGTGCCTACCTGAGCGAGTCAGCCGGTGCAGCACAGACGGCGAACGGATCCGCAGGCCCGTCAGAGGCCTAGGGCGACAGGCAGCGGAATGCCGCAGCCGGGGGCGAGGTTAGCCCGGGCATGAGCGTGTTCACCGACAAGGAACTCGATTACCTGGCAGGGCAGCGCCTGGGCCGGATCGCGACCGTCGGGCCGGACGGGCAGCCGCACGTGGTGCCGACGTCGTTTCGCTACAACGCTGAGCACGACGCGATCGACGTGGGCGGCCTGCGGATGAGCCAGACCAAGAAGCTGCGCGATGTGCAGAGCAGCGGGCGAGCGAGCATCGTGATCGACGACGTGCTGCCGCCATGGCAGCCACGAATGATCGAAGTGCGCGGCAGCGCGATGGTGGTCCCGTCGGGAGGCAAGGCTTTTGGCGAGAACTTCGAGGACACCATCGTCCGCATCCGGCCCGCGCGCATCATCGCGTTCGGCATCGAGTCTGGCGAATTGGCTACCAATGCGCGATCTGTGACCGCGAGCTAGCCCCGGCAGCGTCGTTCCGCCCGATTGCGTCAGTCAGCGCGCCCGCCTGATCGCGCTCGTCGGGCTCGTCGCTCGAGATGCGCCCGTCCAGCCGGGCCCGCTCCCGCAGCCGCCTCGCCCGCAGCACGATCTCGATAGCGAAGCGCGCGTTCGGATCGGCGAGCTGGCTGCCGAAAATTGCCCGCAGCTTGCGCATGCGATAGCGCACAGTTTGAGGATGGACCTGCAGGCGCTCGGCCATTGCCGGAGCCGTTCCCCTAGTCTCCAGCCACGCCCTGAACGTCTCGGTCAGCCGCTGGCGCTGCAGTAGGCTCAGCGGACCGAGCGCGCCAAGACAACGCTGGCCAAGCTGGTCGATCAGCGCGTCGTCGGCAAGCAGCCACAGCTCGACCAGGTGGTCCTCGCAGAAGGTCAGCTGGCCCTCGCCGATGACACCGTCGCGGCTCAATGCCAGCGCGCGCCGCGCCCACCGCAGCGAGTGCGCGGCGTCGGCCAGCGGAACGCTGAGCCCGACCGCGCACCGCCGGCCTGCCAGCGACCGCTCAAGCTCAGCTCGGTCGAGCTGGTCAGCCCGGCCCGGCAGCAGCAGATGCGGCTGCGGACCGCCGAGATCGGCCAGCGCGTCGTCTGGCAGGTCCATCGCGGCGTCGCATCCCGGTTCGAGCGCGACCAGCGTCACTTCCTCGGGCACCGGCCAGCCGATGAGGTCGGCGAGCTCGGTAATGGCACGAGCCGGGGCGGGCGGCCGCTCAACGATGAGCCGCAGCAGACGCCGCCGCCACTCCTGCTGTGACTGGGCCGAGCGGGCCTTCGCCTCGAGGTAGCCCTGCAGCGATAGCGAGGCGAGCTCGTCCATGTACGCGAGCATGGCGTCGGCGAGCCAGGACATCACCGAGGAAGGCGCCGCACAGCGCAGGCCGACCTCCATCACCCGGCGCCAGCCAACGTGCACGCCGATCCGGTATGCCGCTTGCAGGCTGTCCAGGCTCCGGCCTTCCTGGGCCTCGTACTGGCCCAGCGTGCGGCACATGTGATCGCGCTGCTCTGCGGCGCGGACGGATCGGCGACGGAATCGAAGAACGACGTCAGCGCCCGCTGCACGCCTACCCGCAATGCGTGCCCGTACGGCCCGTCCATCGGCCTGGCGTACTCCGGGATCTTGCGGCGGATCTCCGCGATGATGTCATGGGCGAGGTCAGGGAGCTCGGGGCGCATGATCGCCGCCAACTGCGACGGGCGCATGACCGGCGGTTTGCTCGCCCGGCGCTGGGCCGCGGCCACCAGGGCACGGTCCGCTGCCGCTTTATCCGCTACTGCTCGATCCGGCACAGTTCCGACGGTAACGCCCGTAGGCGGGCTTATGCAGCCGCTCGGATTAACTCCCGGCCGACAAAACTTGACCAACGGAGCCCGTCCGACCAGCCCGGCGGGCGCTGAATGCTCATCTTGTGACAAGAACTTGCCAATGAGTCGCACCGATGTGACAAGAAACCAGGCCGATTCGCGGAGCCTGCCCTGGCCTTTCCGGCATGCCCTTGCACGCCATGTTACGGAGACGTAACGTACTCGCCAGTAGCAAAGCTGCGTACGCAGTGCGCGGTGAGAGCGCGTGACCGGAGCGCGTGACCGGAGCGCGTGACCGGAGCGCGTGACCCGCGTGACCCGCGTGACCAGAGCAATGCCCCGCAAGCCGGGGTGCCAGGCGAACTCGATCAAGGAGCGGATTCATGACGATTAGGAAACGTGCGGGCAGCGTTCTCTTCTCGGCTGCCGCGGCAGCCGCCGTGGTCGGTCTGAGCGCCGGATCGGCGCTTGCGGCCACGACCCTCACCGTCAAGGTCTCCGGCGGGGGTTCATACAACGCGAGCGCGACTAAGACCGTTCTGAGCGACAACGGCGTGTCGGTTACCTGCACGAGCACCCATTCCAAGAAAGCCTCGACGGCCTCCGGCAAGATCGCCAGCGGGACTCACAAGCACGCCGCGCCTGTCAGTGTCGGCACGGCTGCCAAGCTCGCGTTCAACAACTGCTCCGGCCCGCTGGGCAAGGTAACGACGAAGACAGAGAAGACGCCGTACACGGTCAGCGTCGACTCCAAGACCAACAGCAAGGGCCAGACCGACGGCATCATCAGCGGCATCAAGGTCGCGGTTAGCATGACCGGCTGCTCGTTCACCGTTGCCGGCACAACTGCCGGTTACTACACCAACAGCAAGCACACCCTCACGATGACGACCAAGTCCAAGCTGCCCGTCAAGCCGCTGAAGAGCGCCCAGCTGACCGTCTCGGGCGTAAACGGCTGCGCTGGCCTGGTCAAGAACGGCGACCACCCGACGTACGTCTCCACCTACTCGCTAAGCCGCAAGATCACGATCAAGTCGAGCTGACCCGCCGGGCAGGTGCCGGTGACCGCGGCACGGTCACCGGCACCTGCATTACCGGGCAGCGGGACGGGCGATCGGATGCCGTCCGCCATCAAGGGAAATCGAGGCCGACGTGAGCAGCATCCGCAAGAGGAGGTTCCGCAGCGCTGGCCCGATGGCCGTGGCCAGCGGGATTTTCCTCGCTGCGGGCGTGCTCGCGGGAGCGTCGAGCGATGCGGCGGCGCGCGACGACGACGGGTACTACGGCGACAGGTACTACGACGACGGGCGCCACATTGACGGATGCCACACCGATGCATTCGGTTCGGCTCAGTCTCACCTATGCTTGCCGGTTCCCAGCCGGGAGCCAACAGGTCAGTGTCGTAATCGCGGCCGCATTCCCGCTGGCAGCCACGGCAGGGCGGCCCATCCAGCCGGCCGTTCAGATCACGGCGGTACTGCCCGAGCCGGCCGTGACCGGCCTGCGCACAGCCGGCGCGGCGACGGTCAGCGGCTCGGACACGCTCGCCGTGACCGAGACCTACCCAGGGGAATCGGTGCCAGCCGACTGGCAGGCCAGTACGCCGGCCGCAGCCGCCGTCCCGGCATCCGGCAGCCTGCAGCTGGCGGCAGCGGGGACGGCGCCGCCTGCGGCCGTGGCTAACAAGGGCAAGGTCGCGTTCACCGTCGGCCGCCTCGCCCTGGCGCTCACCCCGCGCACGGCAGGCGGCGCGGCCACCAGCCCGGCAATCGTTCAGGTCGCCTGTACGCCGGGCAAAGGGGCACGCACGCGTCTTGCCTCGGTCCCGGTTGGCCCTGCCGCATCGCCGAAAGCGACCGCCGGGACGCAGCAGGGCGGCCCGGCCCGGCACCGATTGAAGCTGCCGAAGGGTTGCGGCCACATCAAGGTCGTCGGAACCGGGGTCGCGACCTGCGGCTTCATCACCGGCTATGCGGACGTGCTGAAGCTCTACGGCGCCGCGCTGCTGCAGCCCAGACGGCCAGCCCAGCCCGGCCTGGTCAACGTGGACTTTGCCGAGCGGCATGTATTCAAGCACGGCAAGCTCATCGAATACTCCACTGCCGAGCTGTACTACGGGGGGCGTCACGAGCTGCCCCCGGTGCGCGCGACTTTCCTGGCATTCAGGTTCGTGCCGGTTACCGCCACGCTCAGCATCACCGAACTGACGCCGATCAGCATCGTCTCCGTCTCGGGCATCACGGCGCCGCCCTATCCGATCTCCGTCCGCGCCACCAGCACCGTGTCCATCAGCGTGTCCAACGTTGACGTGAACGGGGTCCCGCTAGCCATAGGACCACACTGCAGGCCGGCGAGCTCGGTCCGGCTCGTGCTGATCGGCAACGGCGACAACACCCTCCCGCCGAAGGGCTACACGGTGCCAACCGGCGGACCGCTGACCGGCAGGCTAACTATTCCGCCATTTACCGGCTGCGGCGTGACGGAGAATCTCGACGCCGTGCTCACGGGCTCGATATCGGGTCCGCGCAATTTCGTGCAGATGACTCAGGGCAAGCTCTGCGGTCCCTCGCAGCCGCAGAACTGGTCGTGCCCGCCGCCCGTTCCCAGGCCAATACATTGATCCCCATTCCATCACCGCGAAGGAAAGCTCGCGCACTCGACTAAGGAGCTATCACGTGTCACGACCTACGCGCAGAACGAAGACCAGGCTCGCGGCAGCGGTTACCGCTGGTGCGCTGGCGGGAGGCGGGGCGCTGGCCCTCTCCCCGGGCATGGCGTCAGCGGCCACGCTCGTGCACGCGAAATATAAAGTCTCCGGCAGCACCTTCCTCAAAAGCCCGAACTTCACCCTCGCGCTGGGTCCGGGCACGCTTTCTGCGACGCTGGATGCTGCCACCGGCAAGCTCAAGGCAAACCTTTCGCTGCCAGATGCCACCGGGTCATTCAAGCAATTCGGGATCGTCCCGGTGACGGCGACCACGCAGCTCATCAACGATGGTCCGACCACCGGCAAGGTGAACCTGAAAACCGGCGCCATCAAGACGACATCCAAGATCACGATGCGGATTGTGAGCCTGACGGTCGCCGGGCTCAGTATCCCGGTCGGCAGTTCCTGCGAAACCTCGACTCCGGTCGTGGTGCCGCTCGCGAGCCAGCCTAAATTCAATATCCTCAAGGGCGGGAGTCTGGCGGGCACGTATTCGATCCCGGATTTCAGCAACTGCGGGCTGGCCACCCTGCTGATCAACGTCACCATTCCCGGCTCGGGGAACACCATCACCTTTAAGCTCGGCAAGGCGAAGATCGGCTGATGACGCTGCGCCCGTATTGCGTAGTTTGCCCCGAGAGGCGAGCTGCGAGTTCTTCTCTGCCTGGGCGGCGGCCTTGACGCAAATGTCTGGCTTGGTTAATCTACCGGCCAGTAGCTTGGTAATTCGTGCCTTTTGCGCTGACGCAACGGGCAAGACTGCTGCCGCCCGATGCACCAGGATTGGCGATAGGTCCGGCACGTCATCGAATGTCCGGGCCACAGCCGCCCGGACATCCGGCGGGCTGGCCGACCAGCGCCCGGACGACGAGCGGGCCGCCGCAGACCCAGTGCCGGAGGTGAGATGGGCATCGAGGTCGTCGTCGAGGGGCTGACCAAGTCCTTCGGCCGCCATGTGGTCTGGCGCGACGTCTCGCTGTCCCTGCCGGCCGGCGAAGTGAGCGTCATGCTCGGCCCTTCGGGCACCGGCAAGACGGTATTCCTCAAGTCGCTGGTCGGCCTCGTCCGGCCCGATCGCGGCCGCGTGCTCGTTGACGGCATCGACACGGTGTCCTGCTCGGAGCGCCAGCTGTACCAAGCGCGCAAGCTGTTCGGGGTGATGTTCCAGGACGGCGCCCTCTTCGGATCGATGAACCTGTACGAGAACGTCGCCTTCCCGCTCCGGGAGCACACGAAGCTGACCGAGGCCGAGATCCGCCGCGTCGTGCTCGAGAAGATGGACATGGTGGGGCTCGCCGATGAGGGCCACAAGTTTCCCGGCCAGATCTCTGGCGGGATGCGCAAGCGGGCCGGCCTTGCCCGCGCGCTCGTGCTCGATCCCCAGATCATCTTGTGCGACGAGCCGGACTCCGGGCTCGACCCGGTGCGGACCGCCTACCTCTCCCAACTGCTGATCGACCTCAACGCCGAGATCGACGCGACCATCCTGATCGTCACGCACGACATCCAGATCGCCCGCACCGTGCCGGACAACATCGGCATGCTGTTCCGCGGCAACCTGGTCATGTTCGGGCCCAGGGAGGTGCTGCTGACCAGCAATGACGCAGTCATCACGCAGTTCGTGAACGGCCGCCGGGCCGGGCCTATCGGCATGTCGGAGGAGAAGGACGAAGCTACCGTGGCACTCGAGCAGGCTGCCGAGGCCAGGAACGGCCGGGCCCCGGAGGGGCTGCCGGCGCTGGTGCCCCAGCTCTCGCCGAGCGCCGGCATGCCGGAGCGGCTCGCAGTGCAGCGGCGCATGGACAGGGTGCTGGGCCTCCTCGCACACGTTGCCGGCCGAGGCGCAGCAGGCGATCATTAACAGCCTTCCGCCGGACCAGCCCCGGCCTGCCCAGCCTGCGCAGGAGTGGCCACTGCAGGCGGAGGCGGAAGCGGAGCCGGAGACCGCTGTACCGACGCAGCCGCTTACCGACGCAGCCGCTAATCCGACGACGGGACTGACGAGCTGCCAGAACGCGAGGGCGGCTGGCCGTCGCACTGGCCGGGAGGCGGCGGCGCATGAGCAGTCAGGAGAGCCAGTTTCCGGGCACCGGCGCACTGCGACAGACCGGCAAGCTGTTCGCGCTCGCGGCCAGCGTGCTATGGCTGACCTTCAAGCGCCCGTTCCAGGTGCGCGAGCTGATCGAGCAGTTCTGGTTCATCGCGAGCGTCACGATCCTGCCCTCGATGCTGGTGTCGATCCCGTTCGGCGCGGTGATCACGCTCCAGGTCGGCTCGCTGACCCAGCAGCTCGGCGCGGAGTCGTTCACCGGCGCGGCCAGCGTGCTCGCGGTGGTGCAGCAGGCCAGCCCGCTCATCGTGGCGCTGCTGATCGCCGGGGCCGGCGGCTCGGCGATCTGCGCGGACATCGGCGCCCGCACCATCAGGGAAGAGATGGACGCCATGGAGGTGATGGGCGTCTCGCCGATCCACCGCCTGATCGTGCCCGCGCGTGCTGGCCGCCTCCGGCGTCGCGGTGCTGCTGAACGGCCTGGTTTCGGTCGTCGGCGTGCTCGGCGGCTACTTCTTCTTCGTCTACCCTGCAGCACGGCACGCCGGGCTCGTTCCTGGCCAGCTTCTCCTCCCTCGCGCAGCTGCCTGACCTGTATATCAGCGAGATCAAAGCGCTGATCTTCGGCTTCCTGGCGGGCGTGGTCGCTGCGTACCGGGGCCTGAACCCCCGGCCAGGGCCCAAGGGCGTCGGCGACGCGGTCAACCAGTCCGTCGTCATCTCGTTCCTGCTGCTCTTCTTCGTCAACCTGGTGCTGACCGCGATCTACCTGAAGATCGTCCCCCCGAAGGGAGCGTGACCACGATGGGTGCGGTGACCAGCGAGCCGAGCCGCGGCCAGCGAGCCGAGCCGCGACCGGGCGGACAAGCGCCTGGCACCAGCCGGAACCGAGCCCGGCCGCGTGGCCGCAACTGGACCGCTGGCTCGGCTGGCTGGACCTGCTCGGCGACCAGCTGTCCTTCTATGCACAGGGCGCTGGCCTGGACGCCGCGCGCCATCCGGCGCTACTACCGGGAGATCCTGCGGCTGCTCGCCGAGCTGAGCTTCGGCAGCGGCGCGCTGGCCCTGATCGGCGGCACGGTCGGCGTCATGATCGGCATGACGCTGTTCACCGGCACCGTGGTCGGGCTGCAGGGCTACGCCGCGCTGAACCAGATCGGCGCGTCGGCGTTTACCGGCTTCGTCTCCGCGTACTTCAACACCAGGGAGATCGCGCCGCTGGTGGCCGGGCTGGCGCTATCGGCCACCGTGGGGGCTGGCTTCACCGCCCAGCTCGGCTCGATGCGGATCAACGAGGAGGTCGACGCGCTGGAAGGCATGGGCGTGCCCAGCCTGCCCTACCTGGTCACCACCCGCATCATCGCCGGTGCGGTGGCGGTCATCCCGCTGTACGCGATCGGCCTGGTCAGCTCCTATTTCGGCTCGCGCCTGGTCACGGTGTACTTCGAGGGGCAGTCGGCGGGCACCTACGACCACTACTTCGGGCTGTTCCTGTCGCCGGTGGACGTGCTCTGGTCGTTCCTCAAGGTGCTCATCTTCAGCGTGGTCGTCATCCTGGTGCACTGCTACTACGGCTACCGGGCAAGCGGCGGCCCGGCCGGCGTCGGCGTCGCGGTCGGCCGCGGGTGCGCACCGCGATCGTCATGATCAACATCATCGACTTCCTCATGAGCCTGGCCATCTGGGGCGCCACGACAACCGTGCGGGTAGCTGGATGAGACCGTCACCGGGCTGGTTCAAGGCGCGGCGCCGGCTGGCCGGGACCGCGTTCCTGGTGGTGCTGGCGCTGCTGGCCTGGCTGTCGGTGGCGCTCTACCAGAAGAAGTTCAGCACGGTCGCCATGGTGACGCTCTACACCAGCAGCGTCGGGAACGAGATGCACCCCGGCGCCCAGGTGATGGTCCGCGGCGTGCAGGTCGGCGAGGTACGGCAGATCAGCGCGGATGGCAACGGGGCCAGGCTGGAACTCGCCATCCAGCCGGGCGAGCTGCCCATGCTGCCGGCCAACGTGACCGCCGAGATGCTGCCCACCACTTTGTTCGGCGAGCGGTATGTGGACCTGATCCTGCCCTCCAGCCCGGCCCGGGCCACGCTGGCCAGCGGCAGCGTGATCAGCGAGAACCGGTCGGCCGACGGGCTGGAGCTGGAGCGGGTGCTGAACAACCTGCTGCCGATGCTGTGCCGCTGTCCAGCCAGACAAGCTCTCGCTCACCCTGACCGCGATCGCGCAGGGACTGCGCGGCCGCGGCAGCGAACTCGGCCAGACGCTGGTCACCCTTAATTCCTACCTGCGGCAGTTCAACCCGCAGCTGCCGAAGCTGGACACCGACATCAGGCTGCTTACCGGGCTGGCCAGGACCTACACCAAGCCGCCGCCCGGCGATCCTGCAGGCGCTGAACGACTTCGGTGTTACCGGCAAGACGATCGCGGCGCAGCGCGCCGACTTCGCGGCCCTGCTGGCGAACGTCACCACCGCGTCCGACGACCTGCGCGCGTTCCTCGACGCGAACGCGCCGAACATGATCAGGCTGTCCGCCGACAGCCTGCCGACGCTGCAGATCCTGGCCCGGTACGCGCCGGAGTTCCCGTGCACGCTGCAGGGCCTGGCCAACTTCGTGCCCGAAGTCGACAAGGTGCTCGGCGCGGGCACCAGCCAGCCAGGCCTGCACGTGCAGGTGGTCGTCGTGCCGTCACCCGGCAGGTACCTGGCCGGCCGGGACACCCCGGCTATGGCGACAACCTCGGCCCGCACTGCTACCCGGTCCCGTTCCCCGGCATCCGCCTTAACGACGGCACCAGGCCGGCCAGCCACCCGCGCGCGCATCAGCAGCCCGTCACACCCAGCCCGGGGGCACGCTGCTGGCCGACTTCGGGCCTGGCGGGGTGGCGGGCTCGCCGGCGGAGAGCGAGCTCGTCGCCGAACTGGACGGCCTCTGGCTCGGCCGGCCGCCCAGCTCGCTGCCGTCCTGGGGCAGCCTGCTCACCGCGCCGCTGTTCCGCGGCACAGAGCGTGGTGCTGCGGGTGAGGCGGCCATGAAGCGCAAGGGCCTGGCGGCACCGCTGGTCAAGTCGATCATCTTCGTCGTCATCACGGCGCTGATCACGGCGGTGCTCGGCATCAGCATCGCCTACACCGGCGTATCGGCCACCGTCGGGCTACCAGGCGGTGTTCACCGACGTCACCGGGCTGACCGTCGGCAACGACGTGGACATCGCCGGGGTGCGCGTCGGCGAGGTGACCTCGATCAGCGTCTACCACCGCAACCTCGCGCTGGTCGGCTTCTCGCGTCCAGCCAGGCCGGCCGCTGCCGTCCTCGGTGACCGCGACGATCAGGTACCTCAACCTCGTCGGGCAGCGCTACGTCGAGCTCGGCCAGGGCACCGGCCCGGCTCGGCCGCGCTCCCGCCGGGCGGGACCATCCCGCTGTCGCGCACCACGCCCGCGCTCAACCTCACCGTGCTGTTCAACGGATTCCAGCCGCTGTTCCAGGCGCTGTCGCCGGGCGACGTCAACCAGCTGACCAGCGACATCATCCAGGTGTTTCAGGGCGAGAGTCCCGAACGTCACCGCGCTGGTGGCCACGGTCGGCTCGCTGACGAACGCGCTTGCCACCAAAGACCAGGTCATCGACCAGGTCATCGGCAACCTCAACTCGGTACTGCACACGATCACCTCCCGCGGCAACGCGCTGGCCAGCCTGGTCACCTCGCTGCAGGAACTGGTGTCCGGGCTTGCCGCGGACCGGCAGCCGATCGGCACCGCTATCTCCGCGATCGCCAGCCTGACCAGCGCCACTGCCGGGCTGCTGCAGGTCGGCCGGGCGCCGCTGCAGACCGACATCACCCAGCTCCAGCGGCTGGCCTCGAACCTGGCGGCCAACTCACCGACGGTCAACACGTTCCTGCAGGACCTGCCCGCCAAGATGGCCGACATCGCCAGGCTCGCCTCTTATGGCTCCTGGCTCAACTTCTTCCTCTGCGACGCCACCGTGACCGGCGTGCGCAGCTCGCCTCGGCGGCACCGCCGCCGCATGGCGTCCCGGTCACGGCGGCGAGGTGCTCGTCATGAGCCGCATCAGCTTCGAGCGCTCAATCCTCAAGCGGCTCAGCATCAAGCCGGTCCGGGAGCGGAACCCGATCAGCGTTGCGATCGCCGGGCTTGCCATCCTCGCCGTCATCGTCGCTGCGGATCTATTTCTCCGGGACCTGCCGCATCATCGGCGGCGGCACCGGGTACACCGCGTATTTCGCCGAGGCGGCCGGCCTGCAGGCCGGCAACGAGGTCCGGATCGCCGGCGTCACGGTCGGCCAGGTCACGCGGGGTGTACCTGGCCGGGCGACAAGGTCGCGGTGACGTTCCGGGTGAAGGGCGAATGGGTCGGCGACCGGACCACAGCCGCCATCGACATCAAGACCGTGCTCGGGGACAAGTACCTGGCCGCTGGACCCGCTCGGGCAACGCCCCGCAGGATCCGGCCAGGCCGATCCCGCTGTCCCGCACCACCTCGCCCTACGACGTGACCCAGGCCTTCAGCGGGCTCGGCCAGCAGATCAGCCAGATCAACACCGGCCAGCTAGCCCAGAGCCTGCAGACCCTGTCGGCTGCGTTCGCCACCACGCCGCCGTACGTGCGCAGCGCGCTGCACGGCCTCGCTGACCTGTCGACGTCGGTAGCCTCCAGGGACGCAGAGGTAACCAGCCTGCTCGCGGGCGCCAGGAAGGTCACCGGAACGCTGGCCGGCGCAGGACGCCAGGTTCCAGGCGCTGCTGGGCGACGGGAACCTGCTGCTGGCCGAGCTGCGGCAGCGCCAGGCCGCGATCCACGCGATGCTGATCGACACCCAGGCGCTCGCCAGCCAGCTGTCCGGCCTGGTCAGCGACGACCAGGCCCGGCTGGGTCCGGCACTGCAGGCGCTCAACCAGGTCACCAGCGTGCTGCAGGCTAACCAGGCCAACCTGCACAGGCGCTTGCGCTGGCCGGCCCGTATTACCGCCTGCTCGGCAACGCGCTCGGCAACGGCCGCTGGTTCGACGTCTACCTGTGCGGCTTGATACCGCACTCGTACGCACCCGGCAACACCCCGCGCACGGCTGCCAGCCCCCGAAACCCTGAGGTTGAGGTGCCACGCCGATGACCGCCACTTATGACGGCTGGCCGGCGCCGCAGGCTGCGCCCGGCTGCTGCTGCGGACGAGAACGGCGACCGCTGGCCGCTCGGCTACGCCGCCGCGGTCGTTCTCGCGGGCCTGGTCGTGCGGCGGAGTCCTGCTCTATCAGGCCGCGAATCCGGGCAGGCACAGTCACCGCGTACTTCACCGAGACCGATCGGCGTGTACCCGGGCTCGACGGTCCGGGTGCTCGGCGTGCCGGTCGGCACCGTGAACTCGGTCCAGCCGGACGGACCGGCAGGTTCAAGGTCACCATGACGATCAACTCCGGCGTCGCGTCCCGGCCCGGGCGGACGCGGTGGTGGTGGCGCCGAGCGTGGTGGCCGATCGCTATATCCAGCTCACCCCCGCCTACACCGGCGGGCCGCAGCTTGCCATGGCGCGGTGCTGCCGGCGGCCAGGACCGCGGTGCCGGTCGAGGTCGACCAGGTCTACGCCAGCCTGGCCAAGCTCGCCAACGCGCTCGGCCCGAACGGGGCCAACTCGCACGGCGCGCTGAGCAACCTGATCAAGACCGGCGCGGCCAACCTGGCTGGCAACGGCGCGCTACCTGCACGGCAGATGATCACCGAGTTCGGCGGGCTGTCGAAGACGCTTGGCGGTTCCGCGGGCAACCTGTTCGCCACGGTGCTCAACCTGCAGCAATTCACCAGCATGCTGAAGACCAACAACGGCCAGGTGAAGCTGGCCGAGCAGCAGCTCGCCGAGGTGTCGGCGTTCCTGGCCGGCGACCGCCAGGACCTGTCCGCGGCCATCAGCGACCTTGCCATCGCGCTGGGGCAGATCAAGACCTTCATCGGCAGCAACCGCGGCCTGATCACGGCCAACGTCAGCAAGCTGGCCTGCGATCACCTCGATCCTGATGCCGCGAGCGGGCCTCGCTGGCCGAGACGCTGGACGTCGCGCCGCTCGCGGCGGACAACCTGGTCAATGCCTACGACGCCGCCACACACACGCTGGTCGGCCGCGGCGACCTGAACGAGCTGAGCATGGGCCGGGGAGCGATCAAGGGGGCGGCGACACAGGCCATCACCACAGCTGACACGAATCCGGTGCCACGCAGCCGGGCTTCCCGGCCCCGCCGCCTGGCTCAGTGCCAGTGCCGTCAGCCGGGTCCGGCTCGCTGCCGCCGCTGTTGCTGCCACCGCTGCCGCTGCCGG
Organism: uncultured Actinomycetota bacterium; assembly: GCA_963834665.1. Taxonomy (GTDB): domain Bacteria; phylum Actinomycetota; class Actinomycetes; order Streptosporangiales; family Streptosporangiaceae; genus JAJYUU01. The sequence continues at coordinate 55,962 of CAWICK010000010.1, read as the reverse complement.
CCGTGGGCACCGTGTACGCGACTCCGCAGGCCTCTGCGAGGCGGTAGCCGATGAGGCGCCAGTCGCCAGACCGTCGCGAGCCAGCCGTCCGCTGGCGCGCAGCCTTGCTGGCGCCGCGGATCCTGGCCGCCGCCTTGATCACGACGGTGCTGGCTGGCTGCAGCTCGGGCAGCTTCAACGGCATCTACAGCATCCCGCTGCCCGGCGGCGCAAGCCTCGGCAGTCATCCCTTCAAGGTGACCGCGCAGTTCACCGACGTCGGTGACCTCGTCCCGCAGTCCGCGGTGATGGTCAACGATGTCGCGGTCGGCCGGGTGACCCGGATCTACCTGCCGCCGCGCAGCTGGACGGCGAGCGTCACGATGCTGGTGAACGGCAACGTGCGCCTGCCCGCCAACGCGATCGCCGAGCTGCAGCAGGCCAGCCTGCTGGGCGAGCAGTTCATCGCGCTGTCCGCACCGCCCGGCGTCCCGCCGGCTGGCAGGATGCCCAGCGGCGCGGTAATCCCGGTGTCCCGCACGACCGCCAATGCGACCGTCGAGGAGGTACTCGGGGCGCTGTCGCTGCTGCTCAACGGCGGCGGCATCAGCCAGCTGCATACGATCACGACCCAACTCGACGCTGCCTTGTCCGGGAACGAGCCGCAGATCCGCTCGCTGCTCGTGCAGATGCACACGCTGCTGGTCAACCTGAACGTCCACCGGCATGACATCGAGACCGCGCTGGACGGGCTGACTCGCTCTCGGCGACGCTCGCCGCTCGCGACCGCCAGATCGGGCATGTGCTCACGGACTTCACCCCCGGCCTGAAGGTGCTCGCCGATCAGCGCGCGGCGCTGGTGGACATGCTCAACTCGCTGCACCGGCTGACCGGCGTAGCGGTCAGTACCATCAACGCCAGCCAGGCCAACCTGGTTAGCGACCTTCGCAACCTCGCGCCGACCTTGCGCGAGCTGGCAAACGCCGGGCAGAGCCTGCCGCTGGCGCTGCAGGTGCTGCTGACCTACCCGTTCACCAACCAGGTGCTGAACGACGTCAAGGGCGATTACCTGAACGCCTATCTATCGCTGCGGGCGGCCAAGGGCACCACGGTCATCCCGCCAGTCGTGCCGCCGCACCGGAAGGCAAGGCACTGATGCTGACGCGGTCGATCAAGCTGAAGCTCGCGGCGTTCGCCGTGATAGGCGTCCTTGTCCTCGGCTTCGCCGGAGTCCATTACGCAAACCTTGGCCGATACCTCGGGCTGCGCGGCTACTACGTGGTCCGTGTCGATCTCGCCGAAGGCAGCGGTCTCTACCCAGGCGCTGACGTTACCTACCGCGGCGTCTCGGTCGGCCGGATCGGCGCAATGCGGCTGACCGCCACCGGCATCGAGGTCGACCTGGATATCAGCGACACCGCGCCGCCGATCCCGGCCAGGCTGCACGCCGCCGTGGCCGATCTGTCCGCGGTCGGCGAGCAGTACCTGGACCTGCGCCCGGACACCCCGGCCGGGCCCTACCTCGCCGACGGCAGCGTGATCCCGCAGCGTGCAACCCAGCTGCCGCTGCCCGTCACCAGCCTGCTGACCAGCATCAATGGCCTGGCGACCTCGCTGCCCCTGGGGTCACTGCGTGCGCTGACCGACGAGCTCGCCACCGGATTCGCCGGGCAGGGCGCGAACGTGCGGGCCATCGTGGACGGCAACAGCTCGCTCGCCCGCGCGGCGGACGCGACCCTTCCGCAGACCGTCACGCTGCTCCGGGATGGCCGGACGGTGCTAGCGACCCAGATCGCCGAGTCCGGCGCGCTGGATTCGTTCGGCAAGACGGCCCTGCTGCTGGCGCGCGCAGCTGGACAAGTCGAACAGCAGCCTGCGCACGCTCATCATCGAAGCGCCGCAGGCCGCGGCGCAGGTGGCTAACCTGCTCGCCAATAGCAACCCCAGCCTCGGCGTGCTGATCGCGAACCTGCTGACCACATCGGAGGTGACGATCAGCCGGGGCAAGGCCCTCGACGAGTTGCTGTCCGCGCTGCCGGCCGATGTCGCGATCGGCTCGACGGTGATCACGTCCAAGGGCGCCCGCTTCGGGGTGGCGCTGACGTTCTTCAGCCCGCTGCCGTGCACGGCCGGTTACGGCGGCACGGTGTACCGGAACGGCCTCGACACTGGCCTGGCCCCGGCACTAAACACCTCCGCCGGCTGCGCCGCGCCCGCCAGCAGCGGTGTTGACGTCCGCGGTTCTGCCCATGCGCCCGCCGGCGGCGGCGTGCCGCCTGCGGCACAGCCGGGATTCGCCCAGCTTCTGGGGGTATCTCCGTGACGATCGCGAGCGGCTAACATGACTGCACTCGAGGCGGGAGGTAAACCAGTGGACAATGCCGCAGACCGGCCGCTCGGCCGTCGCTGGCGGCGGGATCCGCTGCTGGTCACAGCCAGCGTGCTGCTGGCTGCCGCGGTGGCGTTCGCCGCCTGGTCGGGCTGGTCCTGGGTCAGCGCACCGCGAGTTTCAGCCGACGCGCACGTGCGTGACCAGGCGCTGCGCGCTGGCGAGCAGGCAGTGCTGAACTTCAATACGCTCGACTACCGCACCGTCAGCCAGGGCCTGAAGCTCTGGGCGCAATCCTCTACCGGGTCCCTGCACAACGAGGTCGTGGCTGGTCAGGCCTCTTTTGAGCAGCAGATAGTGCAAGCGAAGACGATCACCACGGCGAAGATCCTCGACGGCGCGCTCACCGGCTTGAATGTCCGGGCCGGCACGGCCGGCGTCATCGTGGCCTTGCAGATCACTGTGACCCCGGTGCACGGGACTGCCGCGACCAAGCAGAGCCGGCTGGCGGGCCAGCTCACCCGGACGCCGTCGGGCTGGAAGCTCAGCGCGCTCGGCCAGGTGCCGGTCGGGGCGGCAGCAGCCGGCAGCAGCACGGCACCGGGCGGGGGAGGCTGACGTGCCCAGCAAGCCTGATATCCCCGGTGCCCCCAGCGATCCGGGCGAGGACTGGGCCCGCGCCATCGCTGAGATGACTGCCGACGAGGCGAAGGGCGGCGGCGGCCCGGCCAACGGGATTGGCGCAGTGCTCAACGGGACGCCCGCAGCGGCCAACGGTACGGCCACGGACACCACGGCCACGGCTACGGACGCCACGGCCACGGACACCACGGCCACGGAGACCACGGCCACGGAGACCACGGCCACGGAGACCACGGCCACGGAGACTACTCGCCGGCCGTCACCGCCGCAGTGCCGGAGCGCGGCCCGCGTGCTGGCCGCCGGCGGCGGATCGTGCTGGCGTCGATCAGCGCGGCTACCATCCTCATCGGCAGCCTGGGGATCTGGGCCGCGGTGGCGGCGCACGGCCTGCGGGCATCGGCTGCGGACGCCAACCGGGCATTCACCGACTCGGCAGCCACTCGGTCCGTGGACCAGCAGGTCGCGGCTGCCGTCAACACGATCTTCTCCTATGGCTACGCGGACAGCGCGCGGACCAGGGCTGCGGCGCAGGGCCTGCTGACCGGCCCGGCGATCCGCCAGTACAACCAGCTTTTCGCGATCGTCGAGAAGGAGGCGCCGAAAGAGAAGCTAGTCGTGACCACGCGGGTCACCAATGTCGGGGTCGAGCTGCTGACCGGCAACCGTGCCCGGGTGCTGGTCTTCGCTAATCAGCAGGACAGCGCCGCCGGGACGGGCAAGACGAGCTATGGCGGCGCCATGTTCGCCGTCACGGCGGTCAGCCAGCACGGCAAGTGGCGAATTGAGAGTATTGACACCTTTACCGGCGCGGCATAACCACGCCCCCGGGAACTTTTCACCGATACTGGTTCCGCAAACTAGGACAAAGGGTCATCCGCAGCAACCCGGATCGATGAAGAGTCCAGCGTGGGGGGACTCGCGAGCAGTTTGGCTGGGGTTTGCGACTGAGACAGGTTGTCCGACGTCTGGGTTAGGGTGGCTGCGTGCTGGAGGAGTTCCACCCGGCGGTGCGGGCCTGGTTCGAGCGGCGGTTCCCGGCGGGGCCGACGGAGCCGCAGGCTGAAGGCTGGACGCAGATCGCTGCGGGGGAGCACACGCTGATCGCGGCACCCACCGGGTCCGGTAAGACGCTGGCCGCCTTCCTGGTCTGCATCGACCGGATATACCGGGCACATGAGGCAGGCGGTCCACCCGGTGACGGGCCGGAGGTTGTCTACGTCTCGCCGCTGAAGGCGCTGGCCGTGGACATCTGGCAGAACCTTGAGCGGCCACTGGCTGAGATCGCCGGGGTGGCCGCCGAGCTCGGGCTGTCCGCGCCAGTGATCAGGGTGGCGGTGCGGACCGGCGATACCGCTGCGGCCGAGCGCGCCGCCATGCTGAAGCGGCCGCCGGATTTCCTGATCACGACCCCGGAGTCGCTGTACCTGCTGGTCACGGCGGAGCGAAGCAGGGCGATGCTGGCCGCGACGAACACCGTCATCGTCGACGAGATTCATGCCGTCGCGGGCAACAAGCGCGGATCCCACCTGGCACTGACACTGGAGCGGCTGCACCACGTGGCCGAGCAGCCGGTGCAGCGCATCGGCCTGTCCGCCACCCAGCGCCCGATCCAGGCGGTGGCGCGGCTGCTCGTCGGGGCCGGGCCGGGCCGGTCCGCGGCTGATGGCGGGCCGCGCTGCGCGATCGTCGACGCTGGCCACCGGCGCGAGCTTGACCTTCGGCTAGAGCTGCCAGGCGACGAGCTCGGCGCGGTTGCGACCACGGAGCAGATGGCCGAGATCAACGACCTCATCGCCGGGCACGTGCTGCAGCACCGGACCACGCTGGTGTTCGTCAATACCCGGCGGATGGCCGAGAAGCTCGCGCATCAGATCGGCGAGCTCCTGGGCGACGGTCAAGTGGCCGCTCATCACGGCAGCCTGTCCAGGGAGCGCAGGCAACGGGTCGAGGCCAGGCTTCGCAACGGGGATCTGCGCGCGCTGGTGGCGACCGCGTCGCTGGAGCTCGGCATCGACATCGGGCCGGTGGAGCTGGTGTGCCAGATCGGCTCGCCGCGTAGCTTCGCCACGTTCCTGCAGCGGGTCGGGCGGTCTAATCACACGCGTGACGGCATCCCGGCCGGACTGCTGTATCCGACGACGCGTGACGAGCTAGTGGAATGCGCGGCGCTACTACGCGGCGCCCGGTCCGGCCGGCTGGATCAGCTCCGGATCCCGCAGTGCCCGCTGGACATCCTGGCCCAGCAGGTGGTGGCCGAGTGCGCGGCGGCGGAGTGGGTCGCCGACGACCTGCTGGCCCTCGTGCGCGGCGCGGCGCCGTTCTCGTCGGTGTCCGCGGCGGACTTCGCGGACGTGGCCGAGCTGGTGTCGGAGGGGATCCGTACCGGGCGCGGCCGCCGGGCCGCCTACCTGCACCGTGATCACGTCAGCGGCGAGCTGCGCGGCAGGCGGGGTGCCCGGATCGCAGCGCTCACCTCTGGCGGGGCGATTCCCGAGCTCGGCGATTACCGGGTGCTGGCTGAGCCCGACGACACGGCCGTGGGCACGGTCAACGAGGACTGGGCGATCGAGAGCATGGCGGGCGATGTGTTCCTGCTCGGGACGACGTCGTGGCGGATCCGGCGAGTGGAGCCCGGCATAGTCCGGGTTGTCGACGCTCAGGGCGCGCCGCCTTCGGTGCCGTTCTGGCTCGGTGAGGCGCCGGGCCGGACTGTCGAGCTGTCCGAGGAAGTCTGCGCGATCAGGTCCGCGGTGGCCGAGCGGCTCACCGCTTCCGGGCCAGCTGGTGCCGCGGCCTGGCTGGCGGCCGACTGCGGCATTGGCGAGGCAGCCGCGGAGACGATCGTCGCCTACCTGGGCGCCGGGCTTGCCCAGCTCGGGGTACTGCCCACGATGGACACGATCGTGCTGGAGCGATTCTTCGACGACGCGGGCGGCATGCAGCTGGTCGGGCACACTCCGTTCGGAGCGCGGCTGAACCGGGCGCTCGGGCTGGCACTGCGCAAGCGGTTTTGCGTCACGTTTGACTTCGAACTGCAGGCGGCAGCCAGCGACGACGCCATCTTGCTGTCGCTGGGCCCGCAGCACAGCTTCCCGCTGGACCGGGTGCCCAAGTTCCTGGCGTCGGGCACCGTCGAGGGGGTGGTGCGGCAGGCCGTCCTCACCTCGCCGATGTTCGCCGCCAGGTGGCGGTGGAACCTGAATACGTCGCTGGCCGTGCTGCGATGGCGCGGTGGCCGGAAGAACCCGCCGGCCATTCAGCGGATGGAAGCCGACGACCTGATGGCCGCGGTGTTCCCCACGCTGGCCGCCTGCCAGGAAAACGTCGCACCCGGCCCGCTAGAGATTCCCGATCATCTGCTTGTCCGGCAGACGCTGGAAGACTGCCTGCGCGAGGCCATGGATATCGACGGCCTGAAGGAGCTGGTCGCGGGCATCGAGTCGGGCCGGGTGACGGTCGTCGTGCGAGACACGACCGAGCCGTCGGTGCTTGCGCACGAGATCCTCAACGGACGGCCGTTCACCTTTCTGGACGACGCACCGCTGGAGGAGCGCCGCAGCCGGGCAGTGCCGTTGCGCCGCGGGCTGCCGGTCGACGCTCACGAGCTGGGCAGCCTGGACCCGGCCGCGATCGAGCGGGTCATCGAGCAGGTGCGCCCTGACCCCCGCGACCAGCACGAGCTGCACGACCTGCTGATGAACCTGGTGGCGCTACGGCCCGCGGAAGCCTGGCAGTGCTGGTTCGGCGAACTGGTCGCCAGCAGGCGGGCCGTGGCGGTGCATACCCCGGCAGGCGTGCTCTGGTCGGCGGTGGAACGGCTGCCAGCGGTACACGCACTGTTCCCCGGGGCGGTCCCCGTTCCCGACCATCCCTGCCCGGTCTCCGCTGCGCCGCCGGATGAGGAGACCGCAGCGGCGGATCTGCTGCGCGGCCACCTGGAGTGCAGCGGCCCGTCTGCCGTGGCGGTCCTTGCGGCGGTCACCGGCCTGCCAGAGCCGCTGGTCGTTCGCGCGCTCGCGGTGCTTGAGGCGGAGGGCTTCGCGATCCGCGGGCACTTCACCAGGCCCGGGTCCGATGAGGAGTTCTGCTCACGCAGGCTGCTGTCGAGGATCCACGCGTACACGAGGGAGCGGCGAAGGCGCGAGATCGAGCCAGTCACCGCACAGGATTTCATGCGTTTCCTGCTGCGCTGGCAGCATGTGGCGGACGGCACCCGACGCGAGGGCCGGTTTGGCGTGCTGGCCGTCATCGAGCAGCTGCAGGGCTTCGAGCTTGCCACCGGGGCCTGGGAGAATGCGGTGCTGGCCGGCCGGGTGGACGGCTACCGCCGCGAGTGGCTGGACGAGTTGTGCATGTCCGGGCAGGCCTGCTGGGGGCGGCTGTCGGTGCGCGACGGCGAGCCTGAATCCGCGTCGAAGCGCGCTGGGATGACCCCGTCCCGCGCCACTCCCATCACCCTGGCCCTGCGCGACGACCTGCCGTGGCTGCTGCGGGCAGCCCGCGGCGATCTCGTGCCGGCCGAGCCAGCCTCCGGCCGGACCCGTGAGGTCCTGGATGCGCTCCGTCAGCGCGGTGCGCTGTTTCGGCCGGACCTGGCGAAGCTGACCGGGCGCCTGCCCTATGAGGTGGACGAGGCGCTCTGGGACGGCGTGGCCCGCGGACTGGTTACTGCCGACGGGTTCCGCGCCGTCCGGTCCCTGCTGCGGCGGGGCGGCCCCGAACGCCATGCGCCCGGCCCGCGGGCTGCGGCGCGGCCTGCGCGGAAGCACCGGCGGCCCGTCCGGACGATGGTCGCTGCTACCGGAGCCTGCGACCGGGGTTGACCGGGACGAGCTGGCGGAGGCCGTGGCCGAGCAGCTGGCCGCGCGGTGGGGCGTGGTGTTCCGCGATCTCGCTGTCCGGGAGAGCCTTACGGTCCCGTGGCGTGACCTGCTGTGGGCGTTCCGGCGGCTGGAGGCGCGGGGAACGATGCGCGGCGGCCGGTTCGTCTCCGGCTTCAGCGGCGAGCAGTACGCGCACCCGGACGCGCTCGATGTCCTGAAGGCGCTACGGAAGCAGCGTCGCAGCGGCGAGGTCGTGCGGATCTCGGCGGCTGATCCGCTGAACCTGACCGGCATCGTGCTGCCAGGCCCGCGCGTACCCGGCATCGCCGCCAACACCGTTACTTACATTGACGGCGCCGTCGCGGACAGCATTGTGGCCATCGATGACGGCGCTATCGAGGACGGGGCTATCGGGGACGGGGCTCTCGCCAGCAGCGGCTGACAGCTCCCGTCATCCACCCGGATCACGCCAAGCCTGGCATCGCCTCAGCGAGGTCGCCAGGCTGCCCGAGTGGCCTCCGGCCCGCTGAGTGACTCGGCCAGCGGCGGCCGCTCCAGCAGCGGGTTAAGGTGCTCGTCTAGACGCAGCCCGTCCTCGGTGGCCACCGCATGGAGATAAATCTCAGGCCTGCGCAGCGCCCATACGCCGGGCAGGCCCGGTGCCATGAGCTCTCGTTCCGACAGCTGCGCCCGCCGGGCCATGGCGCGCAGCACGGTGGAGCTCATCCTGCCCAGGTCCAGCAGCGGCTGATGGCGGTTCTGCCGGGTGCCCAGATCTACCTGGGCAAGCCCGGCCAGGCCGACCACCGAGAACACATCGATGAGGATGCCAAGCTCCACCCCGTAACCGGTCAGGAACGGGATCGACCAGAGCAGGTCCCGGCTGGCCGCGAATTCCCCCGCCAGCGGCTGCACGAACCCGGTGAGTTCCGGATAGAAGAAGTTCAGCAGCGGCTTCGCCATCAGCTCGGTGACCCGGCCGCCGCCGTCGGCGACCGACTGTTCCCCGGCGGTGAAAGGGCGCCGGTAGGCCGCCTTGCTGAACTGGATATCCGGGCCGAGCAGGAGCGGCCCGAGCGTGCCGTAGATGAAGTGCTCGCCGAAGTCACGGGTGTCGGCGTCGGCGAACATGACGATGTCGCCGCGGGCTACCGAGAGGCTCCGCCACATCGCGTCGCCCTTGCCCTGGGCCGGACCGAAGTCGGGCAGCAGTTCGTTCTCGGAGTACACCTCGGCGCCCCGTGCACGGGCGATGTCCGCGGTGCCGTCTGGCGAGTCAGCGTCTACGACGACGACCTGGCAGAGCAGGCCGCTGGTGTCGCGCAGGCGGTTGACAGTGTCCAGGACAGAGCCGATGGTGTCGGCGACATTGCGGGCCGGCAGGATCAGGCTGACCGTCCGGTCGCGGGCGCCGCCGGCGGGAGCAGCCAGGTCAGCGAAGTCGTGGAAGTGAAAAGTGCGCTGCTGGAACCATTCCCAGATGGTCATGTCTCTGTTGACCTTCGTTCCGGCCCGCGGCATGCGAGATAAGTGCGGGGATAGCCGACTGTTGCCAACTAACGTGGACGAGCACCAACCCTTCGGATTAACGGGACATCGCGCGCCCCCGATTGCGGCGGATCAGACAAAGTAGCTCAGTCTTGTTTACGACAAGTTACGGACTGTTGCGTGCCGGTAAACCAGCAGGCCGCGCGCCGCCCGCGGGCAACTGTCCCGCGGCCCCGGTGACATCGGTTGTCTCTAACCCTGGTCATGCACTGCCGCGGAGATCGCGTGGAGAATCAGTTGTGTCGGCCCCGCCGGCGCGGGTAGTGCGCAGTGCTGGGATGTGACACGCGGGAATCTTGGAGGAACGGATGACCGAGCCGGCGCTTGCCAGCGCGGTTCGAGGCGTTCACGCGGCTTTCCTGTACGAGAGCATGGACGAGTTCCTGACGGGGGTAGCCGGGTTTGTCTCGGCGGCCCTGAAGGAGGGCGGCCGGGTGCTGGCCGCCGTGCCAGGAGCCAAGGTCGGCGTTCTCCGCGACTACGTAAACGACCGCGATAACCGGGTGCGGTGGGCCGATCTGGCACAGGTTGGCGCCAACCCAGCGCGGATCATACCGGCGATTCGGGCCTTCGCCGGCACCCTCGGCGGTCGGCCCTTCTGTGTGCATGAGCCGGTCTGGGAGAGCCGCAGTACAGCGGAGAGGCGAGAGGCGCTCCGGCATGAGGCTCTGCTCAACCTGGCGTTCACCGGCGAGCCGGTCACGATCATTTGTCCGTATGACACTGTCCATCTGGACCCTGACGTGATCGCGACCGTTGAGCGGGTTCACCCGGTGGTGATCCGCGACGGCCGCGCTCACCCCAGCCCCGGATTCGACAGCTCCGCGGTCGTTCCCGAGGAATGCGAGCGGCCGCTAGAGGCTCCGCCCGGCGAAGCTGACGCACTGGAATTCCGGGCGGATCTGGCTTCGGTCCGGGCATTCACGACGTGGCACGCCCGCCGAAGCGGCCTGGTGCCCGACCGGACGCGCGATGTCGTGATCGCGGTTAGCGAACTCGCCGCCAACACGCTGCGCCACGGTGGCGGGCAGGGCACGCTGGCTATCTGGATCGCGGCCGGCGAGCTGCTTTGCCAGGTCGAAGACGCCGGGTACATCGGCGATCCGCTGGTTGGGCGCCACGCTCCCGCGCCGGACTCACTCGGGGGCCATGGCATGTGGGTGGTGCACCAGCTCTGTGACCTAGTCGAGATCCGCACTGCGCCCGCCGGGACGGTAGTCCGGCTGCACATGCGGCTCGGCCGCTGACCCGTCAGGGCTGGCCGCCTACCTTGCGGAAGGCAGCCGCGGAATGCTAAATATCTCTTCCGACGGCGGCCCCGGCGGGTCGCCGGTTTCTCGGGTCATAACGGCGGCCCGGCGCTATCCAGCTTAGGCGGGAGTGTGTCATGGGCTTGTACCCTGTCGAGCGTGCCGACGCCACGGCCGTTGTGCAACTTCCGGCCGAAGTCGATATGTCCACCGCGGACGAGCTGCGCGACGAGCTATTGTCGCTCCTCGACAGCGGCGTCGCCATCATCATCGTGGACATGTCGATGACCGCGTTTTGCGATTCGGCGGCGATTGCTGCCCTCGTCATGGCCCATAAGCGAGCAGCGACGGCGTCCGCTGAACTCCGGCTGGCTGCCGTATCCGCCGGCGTTCTGCGCGTGATCCGGCTCACCGGAGTTGACCAGCTCATTCGCCTGTACCCGACAGTCGGCGCTGCACAGCCAGGCGGGGCCCCTGGGACGGATGCCGCCACGAGTTAGCGTAGCGGCCGCGGCTCGAGTGAATCGAGGGGTTTACAGAATCGCGTTCTAGTATCGATGATGGGGAGCGGCGATTGCGCCGTTTCTGGTGCTCGCGACTACGCAGGGAGGTTCGCCGGAATGACCGAACGCAAGAGCCCCACGGCGGTTCTTCACGAAGGCCCCCGCGCGCTGAGCGACCAGCAGGTGCGCGAGATCGAAGAGTCCGACCTTGGCGGAGTGCTCGACATCGACATTGACGACGTCATCGAGTACGTCCACAAGGACCTGAAGTCGCTGCCGGACTTCACCACGCTGTACCGCAAGTACCTGAAGCAGCGGTGGGACGTCTACGACCTCGACTTCACCCAGGACAAGATCGACTGGACCGAGAAGATGAGCGAGGCCGAGCGGCAGTCGTTCATGGCCATCTCGTCCGGATTCCACCATGGCGAACGGCAGGTTGAGATCGAGCTGCCAGTGTTCATGATCGGTGCCACCGAGGAGGAGAAGCTTCACATCGCCGCGCAGATCGAGGACGAGGCACGGCACACGGTCTTCTTCGACCGGTTCTACCGGGAGGTCGTCGGCTTCGAGGGCGACAACATCATGGACGTTCTGGACGCGTCGTTCCCGTTGGTGGCGGAGACGTTCGTCGGGCCGTTCGGGCTGCTTGCCTACCAGGCAGATGAGGTGCGGAAGAACCCCTACGACGAGCGGGCGCGGGTGCGCTACGGCACGAACTACTTCCTGTGGATCGAGGGCGTGCTCGCCCTGTCGGTCATGAAGGTGACGTTGTCGTATGCCCGGTGGCGCGGGTTCCTGCCCGCCTATTACACGGGCTTCACGGCGACCTGCCGGGACGAGTCGCGGCACGTGCAAGGCGGCATGCGATACCTGCAGGACGCGGTCCGCAAGGACCCGACGATGATCAAGGAAATCCACGACACCCTGCGGACGATCCTGTTCATATCCGGCGTGAACAGCCGCGAGATCTACTATGAGCCGCTGGGCTGGACCGAGGACGAGGTCCGGATGCTGTTCTTCCAGCAGCTGCGCCGCAAGCTGAACGACGTCGGCATCGATCTTTCTCCTGACCTCGAAGAGCTCCTGCAGCAGGTGCAGCCCGTGCTGGCAGGTGGCTGAGCCATGGCAGAGCCGAGGTTCTTCAGCAAGGAGTGGGCCGACGCGGTGCGGGACGTCCTGACGGCCGGCCCGTCAGAGCAGGCCCGGGCCGGCAAACTGCAGATGTACTGGGACTTCTTCGAGCTGATCAAGAGCATGTACCCGGCGTCCTGGGCGCTCGGCTGCCGGGACCTGCCCGCGCACCTCGGTGACGGCCCGGCATACCTGTACGTTCAGTGGGCCGATGGCGCAGTCACCGACTGCCAGATCATCGGGCCGGACGAACCGCTCACGGCCACCTATGTGCTGGGCATGGACTACGCCGACTGGAAGGCGATGCACGACGGTTACGACGCCCAGCGCACGGTCATGTACCGCAAGATCCTGCTCGAAGACGGCGATCTGCTCGAGTTCTTCAAGACCATCTACTTCTTCGTTGAGTGCCTCGCGATCATCGGCACGGTACCGGCCGAGTATCCAGCGGGGTCACCCTTGGTAGCCGGCTTGGCCAGTAGCCGACGCAGGTCAACCACCATCTGCGTGTCGATGTCCTTGTGCGCGGGAGGATCGAGGAACTCGGTCTCTGACCCGACGGTCACGGCAACCTTGCCGTCATGGTGCTGCGCAACTGAGCCGACCGCCTCCAGCAAAGACACCACCGCATGCCACTCAATGTTGTGACTCACGGGATGCTGGAACAACTGGCGAAGCGTGTTGCGGTGGTGGCTGCTCAGGTGCTCAGGCTCCTGGCTCGATGACATAGTGGCTCCCTCCAATGCGCCACCATAACCCGCGCCGCCGTCGGCCGGGTTATCACCTCGGTACCCTGACGCTGAGGACGCGAGTCAATTGCCCGACGCATCGGGAGCGCTTGGAGAATGACCGACTGGATCTTCCAGGGCAATCGCAAGCGGTATGACCTGGATGCCGCCATAGCTGCGTCGCGGCAGCAGCGGTGGAGCACGCCACGATACCGGGACCGGACAGCGGCCGGCGATCGCGTCTGGCTTCAGGTCGTTGGCCCGGACCGCCCCGGTATCTACTACGTCGCGACGATCACGGCCCCGACTTACGAGGACCACGAGTGGCATGACGTCGGCTCCGCCTTCGGGCGGTGGCGGACCGACATCCGGTTTGACTACAGTATCGATCCGCCGCTGCTGAGAGCTGAGTTGCTCGCTGATGCCAAGCTCGGCGCGTTCCGCCCATTCCGCGGTTTCCAGGGTTCCACGGTGCCCCTTCCCGCGGATATCGCGTCGGATTTGTCCGAACGCGCTGGCCCGCGGCTCGAGTCGCTTGAGCCGCGGGGCGCCTCAGCTGGCGGCAGGCCACAACTGCAGGGCTAACGCGGCACGACGGCCACGTGCCGCCAGCACTTTCATCCGCCTCCCTGCGGCCCGGCGCTGATCAGAGTTCGTGCCGCTGCTGCGATATCGGCGGCGGAGAGGCCTGCCGCGGCCAGCAGTTCCGCCGTCGTCCCCGAGCCGGGCATGTCAGTAACGGCCAGGTGTGCCAGCGCGACGTCGCGGACCCCGGAGCCGGCGAGAGCCTCAAGGACCGCTTCTCCGAGTCCGCCCTCGGGGTGATGGTCCTCGGCCACGACGAGCCGACCGGTCTCGCGCGCCGCCGCGGCGAGGGTGGCGGCGTCGATCGGCTTGACGGAATAGAGGTCGATGACGCGCGCCGAGATGCCTTCATCGCGGAGCGTCCCGGCAGCGGCGATGCAGTTGTGCAGGGTGACGCCCGCGCCGATAAGGGTGACCTGGTCGTCGCCCGTTGCCTGGAGCACCTTGGCGCCGCCGACCGGAAACTGCTCGCCATCCGGGTAGAGGACGGGATAGGCGCCGCGCGTGGTCCGCATGTACTTGACGCCGGAACGATCAGCCATCGCCGCAACGAGGGCGGCAGTGCTAGTGGCGTCGCTGGGATACAGCACGGTCGAGCCATGCACGGCGCGCATCATCGCCAGGTCCTCCAGCGCCATCTGCGATGGCCCGTCCGCGCCGATCTCGACGCCGGCGTGGGAGCCGACGAGGCAGATGCTGGCCTGGGAGATAGCCGCCATCCTGATGAAGTCATGCGCGCGGGTGAGGAACGCCGCGAACGTAGAGGCGAACGGTACGTAACCCCGCACGCTGAACCCGACTGCCGCCGCCACCATCTGCTGTTCGGCGATGAACATCTCGAAGTACCGCTCGGGGTAGGCCTGCGCGAACTCGTCGGCGAAGGTCGAGTTGCTGACCTCACCATCCAGTCCAACCACGTCAAGCCTGGCACCCAGCGCCTTCAGCGCATCGCCATAGGCCTTCCGGGTCGCCACGGCAGCGCCGACCTCATAGCTGGGCATGGTCACCTTGGCGTCACCTGGCGCCGGGTGTTCCGGCCGGCCCGATGGCTGAGGCCGCTGGCCGCGCACCCGCATGTCCCGCTCGCCGCCAAGCTCGGCGATCGCCCGTCCGGCCATCTCCGCAGGCAGGGGCTTGCCATGCCAGTTCTCCCTGTCCTGCACTTCGCTGAACCCGCGGCCCTTCTCGGTGCGGGCCAGGATCACGGCCGGCTCGTTGCCGTGCATGCGGCCCGCGTCAGCCAGCACCGCGTCGATCGCGGCGACGTCGTGCCCGTCGACCGGCAGGACCCTGGCGCCGAACGCCTCGGCCCGGCGGGCATAGGCGTCGATGTCCCAGGACAGCTCCGTAGGTCCGCGCTGGCCGAGCCGGTTGACATCGACGATCGCGATCAGATTCGACAGGTGGTAGTACGAGGCCTTGTCCAGCGCCTCCCACATCGAGCCTTCGGCCATCTCGCTGTCACCGCACAGCACCCAGACCCGGTAGGGCAGTTTGTCCAGATACTTACCGGCCAGCGCCACCCCTACTCCGTCGGGCAGTCCCTGCCCTAGCGAGCCGGTCGCTACATCCACCCACGGAAGAACCGGCGTCGGATGGCCCTCGAGCCGCGACCCGAGGCGCCGGTAGCCGGTCATCAGCTCCTCATCCGATATGACCCCTACTGCCTTGAATACGGAGTACAGCAGGGGCGAGGCGTGTCCCTTGGAGAAGATCAGGTGATCATTGCTGGCCTCGCGCGGGCTGGCCCAGTCGTACCGCAGATGCCGGGCGACGAGCACAGCGAGCACATCGGCGGCTGACATGCTGGAGGTCGGATGTCCTGACCCTGCCGACGTGCTCGCGCGGATCGAGTCAACCCTCAGCTGCTGACCCAGCTCGCGCAGATCGTCCAGGGTGGCAAGGTCCGCGGTTGCCGCTGTCAGATCGAAGCTCATGCTGCACTCCATGTCGCTATCGGATGACCGGAACGCCCGGCCGGCTATCTCAGGTGTCCGCACTGCCCAGCGCGAAACTCGCCTGACTCACCCCGTACCCGGAGCGCGGCCCGCAGAACACTGGCAGGCCCGGGCAGGGTATGGAAGCACGTTAGATGGAAGTGATTTCCAGGTGCGGGAGGGATTGGTAATGATCATCGACCCGGAGCCCAGGTCAGCCGCAGTGGGGGGGCTGACGCGCAGCGACCCGCACGGGCCAGGTATCCGCCGCCGCCGGGACGGCGACGGCTTCCGCTACCTCGATCCGTCCGGCGCGGAGCTCACCAGTGCCGAGACGCTGGGGCGGATCCGCGCACTGGCGCTCCCGCCGGCTTGGACGAATGTCTGGATCTCGCCCGACCCGCTCGGCCACATCCAGGCCACCGGATCTGACAACCGTGGCCGAACGCAATATCGCTACCACCACATCTGGCGGGAGCAGCGTGATGCCCAGAAGTTCGCGCACATGCTCCGGTTCGCCGACGCGCTGCCCGCGCTGCGGGCGGCCACGCTGCACGACCTGCGCCATCGCGGCCTCAGCCGGGAGCGGGTGGTCTCCGGCGCTGTCCGGCTCATCGATCTGGGCCTGTTCCGGATCGGCGGGGAGCGATACGCGGAACTGGATCACCACTACGGCATCGCGACACTGGAGAAGCGGCACATCGCGGTGGGGCGCGACGGAGTCCGGTTCGACTATGTCGCCAAGGAGGGCAAACGCCGGGAGATCACGGTCACCGACGCGGCTGTCCTGCCGACAATGCGCGCCCTCGCCCGGAGCGACAACGGCCTGGACGCCCTGTTTTGCTGGGAGCACGATGGGGCGTGGCATTCGCTGCGCTCGCACGACGTGAGCGAGTACATCGCCGCCCGGGCTGGCGCGCATTTCACGGCCAAGGAGTTCCGAACCTGGAACGCGACCGTGCTGATGGCGCTCTTGCTAGCGAACATCGAGCCGCCACCGACGGCCCGCGGCCGCAGCCGGGTCATCGCCGCCAGCGTGCGTGGCGTGGCGCAGTGGCTGGGCGACACCCCCGCGGTGGCGCGCGCGGCGTATATCGATCCAAGGTTGATCAGACGCTACGAGTCCGATGGGCGGCTGCCCGAGGTCCCCGCGTTGCGCGCGGAACTGCCGGTGGCCGCTGAGGCCGAGATCGCCGTTGCCGAGCTGCTCGCTGCCGAGGCGGCATCACAATAGGCGGCAAGCCTCCGGCCGACGCGGTGCACGCCGGCCGGAGCAGCAAGTCACGCCGCTACGCGCGGCAGGGGTTCGGTTGCAGGGTCTGGTGGAAGTTCTGGGTGACATTCACGGTGGAGCCGCCTCCGCCGAAGGCGAGGAAGGTCGAGAACAGCAGTGAACCGTACTGGGCGTTGCCGCCGAAGTCATTGGCCCCTGGCAACGTGCTGCCGAGCGCCCACACGCACCCATGGCCGGACCGGCGGGCCGGGATGGCACTGAAATACGGGTAGAACGCGGCCGGGGTCCCGCTGTCGGTCGTGGGGATCAAGGTGCAGCCCGCACCGGTGAACGGGTCGCAGGTTTGCTCGATGGCCGGCAGGTCGGCCTCGAACCCCATCCTGGGGTAGTTGACGTTGTAGTGCGGTCCTGTCAGCGGGCTGCTGAACATGATCGGCTCCGGGTGCAGTGCGGTGTTACCGTCGGGCCAGATCGGCTGGTACGAGGAGCCGTCGAAGCCGGTGTTGGTATATGTGCAGCCGCTGACGTTGATCAGCGAGGCCTCGGAGCCAGGGAAGCAGAAGAAGTCATCCCCATCTGGCGGTTGGGGTCCGGCCGCCGTCCCTTCGGTGTCGCCCGCTGGACAAGTGGTCACGTTGCCGTTGCTGTCAATCCCGAACTGGGTGGCCGGTATGGAAACGGGGCCGTTGCAGGTCTGGAAATGCCCGATCTCATCGGCGAAGGCTACGTTGTAGGTGTGCGCCGCCCAGATGACCCGGGTCTGCTCGGACGAGGTGCTGTACATCGGGTGGAAGTTGTAGGGCAGCGCGGTACAACTCGTGCCGGTCGGGTCGTACTTGACCTGGGCGAACCCGTTGGCTGCGCTGGCCGTCATGGAGCCTGTCTGCCCGGTGGTCAGGTCGTTGATGGCCACCCGCAACCCGTCCGGAGTGTCGCGGAATCCGACCTGCAGGTTATCGCCCGAGCTCATGAACAGGTCCTTGGACGGGTCCGGGGTGAAGGTGGCGAGCGTCGAGTCGACAGGGTTGGCAGGCGCCTGGGCGACGCCGTTCTTGGTGATGAAGGCGAAGTTGACGTACTCCGTGCCGACCTGACTCGCGCAGGTTGGATTCTGCACCGTCCCGTTCACCGGGTTCTCGGACAGGCTGTCAATGTTGAGTGCCGCGCACCACTGCGTCGGGTTGCAGCTGCTGGCGCCGACCGCGACCGCCCAAGTGGGCCACGGCACCCATCCCGGCGGGTAGAACTGCATCTCCATGAACGCGGTCCCCGGATGGTTGGGGGAGACCGCCGGGTCGACGATGTTGCTGTCACTGTCCGGCGGGCACGTGGACACCTGCTCCGGGTATGACTGCGTGTCGCACATCGCCATGCCGAACCAGAACGCGCCATTCAACTCGAACTGATACGACTTGCCGGCGGCACTGGGGTTACTTGGCGACGGGTCGCGGGGCAGCGTCAGCGAATACTGCATGCTGTTGCCCGAACCCGGCTTGTTTGAATAGAACAGAACGGACGGCTCATCGTGTCCGACGTACCGATTCCCGAAGACAGCCTTCCGGTCGGCCACTTCGGCGCACAGACTGCTGTACGCGCAATTGATCGCCATGTGTTTGCCGCCGTACGCGGCCTGTGCTGGCGTTGCGCCCCCCACCGCCGTTAGCGAAGCACATGCCACTAAGAGTCCCCCGGCTACGATCCCTAATCGGTTCCGCTTCACGCTCCAGCGCCTCCCGGATGGCGCCCGGCACCCACTGGGCAGACCCCAGCACGTCGTTGTGCCGAGCTTCGGGCAGAGCGTAACACCAGCGTGGTGGCGTTGTAAGACACGAATTCACGGTGCATCCTCAACCCGGCCGCAGGCACCCTGATCGGCGGCGTCCTGCGATTCCGCTGGCTCGGGACGGGCTTGTCAGCGTCCGATCATCTGCTTCAGTCGGTCATGGCAGCGGTGCCGGCGTGTGCCAGCCGGAAGTCGGCGCGCTTGCCTGGCGCGAGCTCCCGGGTTTCACCGCGGACCCGGATCTTGATAGGCGGAGCTGGCCCGGGACGGGAGCTGACCGACATCAGGTCCTGCCCGAGTGAGACCTCGACCCGGTGGCCGCGGTAGTGAACGCTGAAGCGGAGTTGCTTGACGTCCGGCGGCAGGACCGGATCGAACC
This sequence comes from uncultured Actinomycetota bacterium, assembly GCA_963834665.1. Taxonomy (GTDB): domain Bacteria; phylum Actinomycetota; class Actinomycetes; order Streptosporangiales; family Streptosporangiaceae; genus JAJYUU01. The sequence continues at coordinate 37,108 of CAWICK010000010.1, read as the reverse complement.
GGAGCGTTTCGCCGCGAGCCCGCATGCCGGTGAAACAGCGCAGCGCCATATCGATCGTGCCGGCCATGGCCCCCAGGTGGATGCCCTCGGCGGTCGTGCCGCCCTGGATGTCACTGACGTCGCTCTCTAGCGCCGCCACGTACAAGCGCCATGCTTGCGCGGGGTCTATGCGTGCCAGGACCCAGGCGCTCACCACGCCACTGAGGGTGGAGCCGTCTGTCGTCCGGTCGAGGTAGTAGTGGACAGTCCGCGTTAGCTGTTCGGCAGTGACGTCGTACCCCAGGTTGCGCAGCAGCTCCCGGAGCTCGTCGCGGGACAGCAGGAACAGCAACATCAGGACGTCCGCTTGCTTGGAGATCTTGTACCGGTTGGTGCTGTCGCCCTCGGCCTCGAGCACACGGTCCAGGCGCCGCACGTTGCCGTACCGGGCCCGGTAGCCGTCCCAGTCGAATTCCTGCAGCTGGTCGTAGCCCTCGAATTGGGCGAGCACGCCGTCGTCGTGGATTACCACCCGCATCTTCCGGGTGATGTCACGCCAGCGATTGAGCTCCTCCGCTCCGAGCTTGAGCTCGGTGATCACCTCGCGGCGGTAGTGGGGCGGCAGCTCGTCTACCGCCTGCATCGCCTTGAGCAATACCCACACCGCCATCACGTTGGTGTAGGTGTTGTTGTCCAGGCCCGGCCGGTCGGCGTCCGGGTACGCATCGTGGTATTCATCCGGGCCCATCACGCCGAGGATCTCGTAACGGTCCAGCTTCAGGTTGTAGGTCGCCAGGCTCGCCCAGAACCGGGCGATCTCGATGAGCATCTCCGCGCCGCCGAAGCGAAGGTCCTGGATGCTGCCGGTGACGAGGTAGTGCTGCCACACGTCGTAGGCGACGGCGATATTGACGTGCCGCTGGAGGCGGGAGTGGTCGGGTAGCCAGCGGCCCGAATGCGGGTTCAGGTGCAGAAGCTGGGCTTCCTCGCGCCCGTCGCTGCCGCTTTGCCACGGGAACATTGCGCCCCGGTACCCCGCCGCACCGGCCGCGGCACGAGCCGCGTCGAGGCGCGCGTTCCGATATCTCAGCAGTGCGCTGGCCAGCCACGGCCGCTGGAAGTTGAGGAACGGGAAGGCGAACATCTCGTCCCAGAAGACGTGACCGCGGTATGCCTCCCCGTGCCAGCCGCGGGCCGGAACGCCCACGTCCAGGTCGGTGGAGTTGGGCGAGACGGTCTGCAGGACGTGGAAGATATGCAGGTGCAGTACGGTCTCGACCCAGTCGCTGCCGCAGTCCATTCGGATGTCGAACCGGTTCCACAGGATGTCCCACGCCTCTGCGTGGCGCGCGGCTAGCTCGGCGAAGTCTGGTGCGCGCTCGGCTGTCTGGCGCGCCTGCAGCAGGCTCTCCGAGATCGCGCGATCCCGCGAGGTGTAGAGCGCAGCGATCTTCTCCACGGTCACCGGGCGCTCCTGATCGAGGCGGACAGTGAGCGCATGCGCGACATAGCCCGGCTCAGTGACCACGATGCGCGGGGCCGCCGCGGACGAGCCGTCCGCCTGGACCCTGGTCCTTGCGGCCATTCCGATCCGGATGTGTGACTGGGTGGTTTCTGCCTGCAGTTCGACGGTGTCCTCGGCAGCCTCGCCAGCCTGCAGCACGGCCAGGTGGCGCCCGTCCAGGTCGCGGTAGCGCTTCACGCCGGAGTTGGTGATCCGGCCATCCAGGCCAGACCTGACCTCCATCGTTCCCGACCAGTTCTCGGCCGTGAACACCGTCTCCAGCCCGGCCAGGTGCGGGTCCTTCATGCTGACGATCCGGCGCTGCACCATGCTGGTCCGGCGGCCACGAGCGTCGCTCCAGCGCAGGTTCCGTGTCAGCATTCCGGTGCGCATGTCCACGTGCAGCCGGTGCTCAAGAACATCGGCGTCCCTGATGTCGAACCATGGCTCGCCTGCCATCCGGAACGTCAGCACCAGCCAGTTCGGGACATTGACCAGGTCCTCGTTCTCGACCGTGCGACCTGCCACCCGGCTCTGCAGACGGTTATACAGTCCGGCCACGTAGGTGCCGGGATAGTTGACATCGTCGGCGTGCGCTTCGGGCAGCGCACCGCGGGTTACGAAGTAACCATTGCCCAGGGCGCACAAGGTCTCGCGCAGCCCCTGACTCTCCGGGTCGAAGCCTTCGTAGACAATCGACCACACGTTTGGCGGCTGTTCCCGCTGGCGCGGCACGTGCGCCGCGGGCGCGGACTTAAGCTCGAGCCGGCCCGAGGTCAGGGCCTGCCGGGAGACCTCGTCGAGCGACGTCACCACCAGGTCCGCGCCCGCCTTGGCCAGCATCTCCTCGTCGCCGAGGCGGGCTACGCCCAAAGCTGCCATCCCGCCTGCCTTGGCGGCTTGAACCCCGGTCACGGCGTCCTCCACCACGAAGCACCTGCCCGGCGGAGCACCGAGTTCCTCAGCCGCGGTCAGGAAGATCATGGGATCGGGCTTGCCGCGAGGAAAGTCGCGGCCGGAAATGTCGGCATCGAACAAGCCGAGGAGCGTCAGGCCCGGACGAATGAACGGATAGTCAAGCCGCTGCTCGGCCGCGAAAGTATCCAGCCGGATCTGGCGCAAGAACAGGTTGGCGTTCTTCGACGACGATGCCGCCGCGACCGGGATACCCGCTGCCTTGACGGCCATGATGAAGCGCAGGGCATCGGCGAAGGCCTCGAACTGGCCCGTCTCGATCAACTTGATCACGTGCTCCTGCTTGGCCGCCGCGTAGCGCTCGGCCCTGCTGTCCGGGTCCGGCACGCCGAAGTACTTCAGCGCGGCGGTGGCGCCCGCGAGGCGCGGCCGGCCGGCCATCACCTTCTGGTACACGGCCTTCGTGAACTTTTCTGGTGAATAGGTGGTCCTGTCGCGAATATCCCGCCAGTCGCCATCCATCAGCTCACGGAGCGCCTCACGCCAGGCCTTGTCGTGCGGCGAGTCCACCAGCACCCCGTCGACATCGAAGATCGCACCAAGGAATTCCATGACCGTGACTGCCCCCGCTCAGCGGTCGAGTGACGAGGCGGCGTGCCTGCCTCCTCCGTAGCCTTCCCCCTAGCTCATGCATCGCCAAACCGCGATCTGAGGCAAGCAGACGCTAAGGCCAGCTAACGCCAGCTAAGGCCAAACGACGGCGTGAAGTTCGATCACCTCGTGCTGCACATCGGGCACGTTGGGCCTGACGTTCTCGTCGAGCCAGGCCTCGAAGAGATCTTGGCTCTCCCAGATCTCCTCGACGTAGAAGCCGGCCGGACCCGGATATGAGGCATGCATCAGGAAACCGGGCTGCTTCTTCAGCAGCTGCAGAGGATATGCCGATACCCGATCGTAGGCATCCGCGTCCATGTCGGCAGCCAGCATCTTTGCCAGTACGGCCATTGGGTCCCCCGTGACAAGAACTGATCCCCTCGAGCACTTGATCGTACAGCCGCGACCCCTGCGCCTCCTGCGCCGGCTTGCCGCCCCGGTGCGACACCCGCAGGACAAGGAGAATGGCTCGCCGCACGGCGCTGGCTCAGGTCAGCCTCAGGCGCTCCTCACCCGGGGCGGCCAGGACGATGGCAAGGCCGAGAACCCCTACGTCGCGGAGCGTCAGATCGGACAGGCCGCCCGTGACAGTCAGCGAGATCACGACCTCCAGCAGCAGGACCGCCGCCACGGTAGCTGCGACCCTGGACATAATGCCTGCGACAAGAGCAACGGCGAGCATGAGCAGCAGCCAGCCATGAGCCAGCACTGCCGCGATGGCGAACGCCGACTGCGCGTGCACCAGTGGCACGTACCCCGTCCACAGCGCGGGCTGGACAAGTTCGTGATAGCCGAACCATCCGAGCACAAGCCCAAGCAGGATCCGGGCAGTCGTCGGTGCCCAGGCGGCTGTCAGCTCGGCCGGGCGCCCGGGCGAGCTCCGCTGAGCGGTCACTGGACGATCCTTCCCCGCGCGTCGGTGACGACAAGACCGTCGTCACCCAGGTTGTAATCACTGCTGCCGGAGTCGTCGCCGAGCGAGGCTTCGACCACGTAGACGCGGGTCCCTGCAGGGTAGAACCGCGGTGCGCTGGCCGCCTGGCCGTTGACACCCGCCGACACCTCCAGCCCATTGCCTTTGCGGCCGACTGTGATCGCCAGGCCTATCTCCGCCGAGTGCGCCGCCGGGCTCAGCTTGCCGGGCCAGACCTGAAATGAATACTGAGCGTAAGACTGAGAGCTCAGCAGCGGCCGCGACGCTGGCCCCGGAGACGAGGGCGAGCTAGTTGGCCGCGACTGCGGTCCCGCGGTCGCGCTACCGGCACGCCCGGCGCTGACGGTAGGTCCGGCGCTGACGGTAGGTCTGGCGCTGACGGTAGGTCCGGGCGTAGCGGTCGCCGCTGCGCCGCCTACCGAGCCCAGTGCGGCTGGCGTGTGCCGCGTCGACCAGCCGTGTACCCCGAGTGCGATCCCGGCGACGGCAGCCAGCCCGAGCACGACGAAGGCGCGCGGGCCGGGGGAGTTGCCGTCCCGCACGTCAGTCACCCGGTCGAGTACGGTCTGGTACCGACTTAGTTGATGCCATTCCTGCAGGTTAATAGGCCGTATCACGGCTAGCTACTAAGCACGAATTCAGAAGCTTCGTGAATCTTCTTCAGAAATAGTTAAGATGGCGATCCGCGGCTGGTTCGCGAAACCAGCCGCAAACCTGCGGAGCCAGCGCAAGGCGTTGAACTGCGTATCGCGTCCGACGGCTAGCAATCGGCGTGGTCGCCTACCGTAGGGGGCATGAAAGCGCCAGGAGGCCGCGCCGGCCCCGGGACCGACGATCAGGGCGTTACCGTGCTCGTCGTCGAGGACGACGCCAGCATCGCCGCGCAGCTCGTCCGCGGGCTGAGCAGGGGCGGCTACCAGGTTGCCCACGTGATGACCGGCCACGAGGCGCTGTCCTGGGGTGAGCCCGACGTCGTGCTGCTTGACCTTGAGCTACCCGACCTCGATGGCGTACAGGTGTGCCGCAAGATGCGGGAGCGCAGCACCGCGGCCATCATCGTGGTCACCGCTCACGGCGAAGAGCCAGACCGGGTGATGGCGCTCGACGCCGGGGCCGACGATTACCTGGTCAAGCCCTTCGGGCTGGCCGAGCTCCAGGCACGGATCCGGGCCGTGCTCCGGCGCGTCCGGCCCGGCGGGGATGTGGTCAGGCACGGGGCGCTGGTGGTGGATATCCGGACCCACCGGGTGACCGTCGCCGGCGAGGAAGTCTTCCTGACGCCCAAAGAGTTCGACATCCTGGAGTGCCTCACTGCCGACCCCGGCCGGGTGGTGACCCGGCAAGAGATACTGGAGACCGCCTGGGACGCGCATTGGTACGGTCCGACCAAGGTGCTCGACGTCCATGTCGCGTCGTTGCGCCGCAAGCTGGGCATTCCCGGCCTGATCGAGACTGTTTACGGCCGGGGGTTCCGGCTCGGCGAGGCGTAGGTGGCCCGCCGGATCGTCCTGTCGGTCCTGGCGCTGATCGTGGCGGTCCTCGGCGTCATCGCTGTCCCGCTCGGCCTGCTCACCGCCGCCCAGGACATGCATGACTTCCGTGACGAGACGATCGCCGCGGCGACGACGCTCGCCAATGTTGCCGAGGAACGCCTCGATGACGGGAACGGGGGCCTGGCACTTGCCCGCACCGTTGCGCAGCTCGGGAGTACTGGCAACTCAGTCACCGTCCTGAATGCCGCGGGGCTCAGGATCGCCGGCACACCGTCGCGGCCCGCGTTGGCCACGGCCCAGTTGTCCCGGTCGCAGGCCACCGGCCGCACTGGCGTCTACACCGGCGACGACTGGATCCTCGTCGTCATGCCTGTCCGCAGCGACTCAACCAGGGGCGCGCGCATCCTCGGGACAATCGTGCTGGAGCGGCCGACGACAGCTGTCGACCGCCGTGTCGCGCTGCTCTGGACGCTGATCGCCGGGGTGGCAGGCGCCGGGCTTGTCGCGGCCGCGCTCGTCGCGATCGGGCTGGCCCGCTGGGTATCCAGGCCGCTGAGCGAGCTTGAGCACGCCGCCAGGGACCTCGGGGACGGAGCGCTCGGCACTCGCGCCCCGGCTGGCTCTGGCCCGAGCGAGGTGCGCAGACTGGCGGCGAACTTCAACCAGATGGCTGGCCGCCTCGAAGCCCTGGTGCACGGTCATCAGGCGACCATGGCCGACGTCTCGCACCAGCTCCGGACTCCGCTGGCCGCGCTCAGGCTGCGGCTCGACCTGCTCGCGCAGGACTCCGACGAGCAGACGGCTAGCGAGCTGGCGGGGGCACAGGAAGAGATCGCCAGGCTATCCAGGCTGGTGAACGGGCTGCTGGCGGTGGCCAGGGCAGAGAACATCACCGCCGCTCCGGTGCTGGTGGCCGTCGACTCGGTGATCGGGAGCCGGGTGGCGGCGTGGCGGCCGGCCGCCGAAGAACGGGACATCACGCTGGTCGCGTCCGTGGCGCCGGTCGTGGCCAGGCTCGGCGACGGTCATCTTGAGCAGATCCTGGACAACCTGATCGCGAACGCGCTCGACGCCCTGCCGGCCAGCGGCAGCATCAGGATCGGTTGCGTGGCGCCAGCGGACCGGGCCGTGATCACGGTGGCCGATAACGGCCCTGGCATGCCCGCTCAGCAGCAGAAGCTGGCGTTCCGGCGATTTGCCACTGGTGACGCGGGCGGGATCGGCCTCGGCCTGGCGATCGTGGACCGGCTCGCGGTGGCCAACGGCGGCTCAGCGACGCTGTCCGATACTCCCGGCGGCGGACTTACCGTGACAATCGACCTGCCGTCGGCCGCTCGCGAGCGCTCTCAGCGACGCGGCATCGCCGCGATTTCGGGCAGCTCCGCCCAGTCTGATCCGCTTGGTCAGCGGTGGCAGCGGCGATGAAGCCGGCCTGGTGATGATCATCACCCGCATGGCTGACCACGATTTACCAGTTCTGAACGTTTCCTGAACCGGTCTTCCTGATCGTGGCGGGCAAGCTGATTGACGTTGCATCCCCGGACCACCGCAGGAGAAATCTCTGCATGCGAGAGCACATGCACCACGCGTCGAGGCGGCGTGACGACGGGCTTGCCCGAGTCCGGAAGTTGTCGCTCTGGATCACCGGCTGTGCAGCTGCTGCGTCTCTTGGCCTGGGCATCACGTTCGCCCACGAGCTGCCCGGGCATGCCAGCCCGGCCACTAACAGCACCAGCCGCGGCGGAGCGGCCGCGGGCAGTTCGCCGCAGACTCGCGGGACTGCCAAGTCAGGAGCACCCAGGACGTCCCCGCGCGAGTCCGGCAGCCGTCACCACCAGCACGCGCTCGCAAAGCCTGCGCAGCCTCCGCAGCAGCCGGCCAGCACCCCAGCCCCGCCGCCGGTGGTCAGCTCCGGCGGATCGTGATCCATGGTGAGCTCCGCCGTTTTCCCCTCATCACTCGCCTCGGGTCACGCGCTGGCGGCAGGTAGCTACAGTCCGAGTCCGCTGTGGTTCACCACTCGTGCCACTGGCGTGGTCGCCCTGGTGCTGCTGACCATCACGGTGGCGCTAGGCGTGGCCGGAACCGCGCGCTACTCGACGCCGCAGCTGCCGCGGCTCGTGCGCGCTGGGCTGCATCGCAACGTGTCGCTGCTCACCGTGGCCTTTGTCGCCCTACATGTGCTGACGACGGTCCTCGACCCGTATGCGGCAATCGGGTTCGCAGCGGCCATTATCCCGTTTAGCTCCGCGTACCGGCCGTTGTGGCTGAGCCTTGGCACGATCGCCTTCGACCTGCTGCTGGCCATCGTGATCTCCAGCCTGGTCAGGTCGCGGCTGTCCTACCGGGCTTGGCGGGCGGTGCACTGGCTGGCGTACGCATCCTGGCCGGTCGCCTTGTGGCACGGGCTCGGTACCGGCACCGACAGCAAGCTGTCCTGGCTGCTGGTGCTGGACGCGATCTGCGTCGTAGCGATTGCCGCCACCGTGGCGTGGCGGCTGGCGCTCGCGCCGCGAAGCGGCCTGCGGCTTGCCGGAATCGTGACTACCTGGAGCCTGCTGGCGGCGACCGTCGGCTTCGTGGCGATTGGCCCGCTGCAGTCCGGCTGGGCCAGGCGCGCGGGCACGCCGGTCGCGCTGCTCGGGTCCCCGACGACCACGCAAGCCGGCGCTCTTACCGTGTCGGCCAGCTACACCGGCCGGGTGCGCCGCGACCTGGCAGGCCCGGCACAAGTTGTGATCCGGGTCAGCGCCCGCACGACCGCGCAACCGGCGCATGCGCTGACCATCGTGCTCAAGGGCACGCCGGAAGGCTCGGCGATCAGCATGTCGAGCGGCACCGTACGGCTCGACGCTGTGCCAGGCGGCCAGACCTACGCCGGACCAGTGACAGTGCTCGACGGTCAGCGGCTGACCGCAGCGCTCCGCGGCCCATCGGGTCAGCGTGCGCAGGCGCAGCTCACGCTGGTGATCACCGGTGGCCGGGCGACTGGCCGGGTCGTGATCCGGCCGGAAGGACAGGCATGAGCGCGCAGCCGGCGACGAACGGGTCACTGCGCACACCGGCGGCACGGCTCACTGCCGGGTGGCATGACGCGCGGCGGCCAGCGACGCTGCACGAGCACGCAGACAGGTACGGACCGATGCCGCGCGTCGTCAGCCGCGGCAAGCATGCCCTGCTCGACGAAGTTTCCGCGGCTGGTCTCACCGGCCGCGGCGGAGCCGGCTTCCCGACCGGGACGAAAATGCGCTCGGTGGCCTCCAGGCGAGGGCCGTCGGTAGTGGTCGCCAACGGAATGGAAAGCGAGCCCGCGAGCGAGAAGGACCAGGCGCTGCTGGCCCGCGCGCCGCACCTGGTGCTGGACGGCATCGCGCTGGCCGCAGCGGCGGTGGGCGCGACCGAAGCACACCTGTGCGTGCCGCGGACCAGGGAATGGCTCATCGACGCAGTACGCGGCGCGGTGGGCGAGCGGCACCGGGCGGGGCTGGACGGCGTGCCGATCGCGGTGCACGAGGTCCCGCATCAGTACGTGGCCAGCGAGGAGACCGCGCTTGTGCACTGGCTCAACGGCGGCGAGGCGAAGCCGACGACCACGCCGCCCCGGCCGTTTGAGCGCGGGGTCGGCAAGCGGCCGACGCTGATCGACAATGTCGAGACGCTCGCCCACGTGGCACTGATCGCCCGGTACGGCGCGGCCTGGTTCCGCCAGGCGGGGACGGCCGACACCGCTGGCACAATGCTCACGACGGTGACCGGGTCGGTATCGCAGCCCGGCGTGTACGAGATCGAGGCCGGCGTCCGGGTGGCGGACATCCTCGCAATGGCCGGAGCCAGGCAGGACAGCCAGGCACTGCTGATCGGCGGGTACTTCGGGACCTGGCATGACCTTTCCGACGTCGCCGGGCTGCCGTTTACGGTCGAAGGCCTGCGGCCGGCTGGCGCGGCTCCCGGTGCTGGCGTGCTGCTGGTGCTGCCCGCCGGGTCCTGTGGCCTGGCGGAGGCGGCCCGGATCCTGCATTACCTGGCCAGCCAGAGCGCACAGCAGTGCGGGCCGTGCATGTTCGGGCTGCCGGCGATCGCCGACGACATGGCACAACTGGCGTCGAACCGGCCCGAAGGTGATCCGCTCGAGCGCATGCAGCGCCGGTTCGCGCAGATCGCCGGCCGCGGAGCCTGCCGCCATCCGGACGGCGCGGTCCGGATGGCATCGACAGCCTTGTCGGCGTTCGGGGCTGACGCGCACGCACATTCGCGTCGCCGCTCCTGCCTGGCCACGCATCGCCTGGCCGCGTGCGGTCCGGCCGCGCTCCGTCCGGTCCCGCATCGGCTGGCCGGACCCGGCGGGCAGGAGCGCACCACCGTGCTGACACCCCGGCCGTCGGCGGACGGGGGCTGGAAATGACGATGAGGATCCAGATCGACCCGATCTCCTGCACCGGGCACGGCCTGTGCGCGGACCTGCTGCCCGAGCTCATCGAGCTGGATGAGTGGGGTTACCCGCTGCTACCCGATCATGTCCCGGCTGGCCTGGCGGCGCACGCGCGCCGCGCGGTCAGCTCATGCCCAGCGCTAGCGCTTAAGCTCGTCAGAACGCAGCGAGAACAGGAGAGACGATAGGTGGGCCAGCAAGCTGCGGAGCGCAGCGCGCACCATCGCCGGGAGACGGCGTCAATGACCGGCGTCGAGGGCAACGCGAAGCTGACCGCGATGACCGGGGCCATCTTGCTGCTCGGTTTTGCTGTCGAGGGCTTCACGATCCTCTCGATACATCAGCTGATCGTCATGCACTTCGTGGTCGGCTTCCTGCTGATCGGGCCGGTGCTGCTGAAGATCGCGTCGACCGTCTACCGGTTCGCGCGGTATTACGCTGGCTCGCGGCCGTATATCCGTAAAGGGCCGCCAGCGCCGATCCCGCGCGTGCTCGGCCCCCTGGTCATGCTCACCTCACTGGCGGTACTCGGGACCGGCGTCATGCTGGCTGTGGTCGGACCGGGGAACGGCGGGCCGTGGCTGTTCCTGCACAAGGCGTCGTTCGTGCTGTGGTTCGGCGCAATGACCATTCACGTGCTGTCCTACGCGCCGAAGCTGCCCCGGCTGCTGTCCGCGCGGCAGCCGGAGAACGGCCAGGCAGTGCCGGGCGGCCCGGCCCGGTGGCTGGCGCTGACCGCGGCGCTCGCGGTCGGCGTCGGAGTCGCCGCGGCGACCATGCACATGTCAGCTAGCTGGAGCACCTTCTACGGCAGCTTCCACTAGCCGACCCGGCCGGGCCCGTTTTCAGATCTCAGGTGTCTCGGGCCGCTGCCATTTGGTGGTGAGGCTCTCGCGTCGGCCGAACCTGTCGACGTCGTTGCTGAGCACATCCTGAATCAGCCCAAGCGCCTCCTCGTCGATGGCCTGGACGCGCAGCGTCAGCGTGCCCGCGGTGGCGGTGATCGTGCACAGCCCCCACGGGTCGAAGCTGATCGAGCCGTCGGCTTCCGACCATTCGGCGTGCACCTGGACGTCGCGCTGCGCCGCAGGATTTCGGCCGGCATGCATGCGGGGCCGGTGGCCGGCTCCCTTGCCTGCCATCGCGGCTGCGTGCTGGCAGAGCTGGACGAGATACCGGCTCGGACGCTCGGTTTCGATCTGGGCGACGGCAGTCAGCATCTGGTTCCTTCCTGGGTGTCCTGCCAAGTTATCGAGACATAGTGTCTATAGTCAAGACGAGATGTCTGCACCACGTCATCGCGTATAGTTGGCGAGTGCCCAGGCTCTGGAACGAGACGATCAAGGCGCACCGCCGGGATGTCCAGGCTGCGGTGCTGGACACCACGGCGGCTCTTGTGGCCGAGCACGGCCTGCGGGCGGTGACCATGTCGCAGATCGCTGAGCAGGCTGGCATCGGGCGCGCCACGTTGTACAAGTACTTTGCCGATGTCGAGGCGATCCTGCAGGCCTGGCATCATCGGCAGGTCACCAGCCACCTGGAGCATCTCGCGGCGGTCCGAGACAACTCCAGCGGCCCGGGTAAGCGGCTAGCGGCTGTGCTGGAGGCATACGCCCGCATCGCCCGCCAGGCGGGCCCGCACCACGACACCGACCTCGCCGCGTTCCTGCACAGTGACGAGCAGCTGGCCGGCGCGCATCGGCAGCTCCACGACCTCGTCCGGGACCTGCTGGCCGAGGGCGCGCAGGCCGGCGAGCTGCGAGCTGACGTGGCCCCAGGTGAGCTTGCCAGCTACTGCCTGCATGCCCTGGCCGCGGCCGGCAGCCTGCGCTCGGAAGCGGCGGTCCGCCGGCTCGTCACTGTCACCCTGGCCGGGCTGCTGCCACCTCGCTGACATGGCCCGGGCGCGCAATACCCATCGGGGGTATGGTATGTTCGTGCCGAACCGGGGAGGCGTGGTGCACGGATACACCGACAACAAAGACGATTATTTGCGCCGGCTGCGGCGGATTGAAGGTCAGGTGCGCGGGCTGCAGCGGATGGTCGACCAGGACAAGTACTGCATCGACATCCTGACCCAGGTATCGGCAGCGACCAGGGCGCTGGAGTCGGTGGCGCTGGGCCTGCTGCAGGAGCACCTGGGGCATTGCGTGGCGCAGGCAATCGCCGAGGGCGGCGAGTCGGCCGGCGAGAAGATCCGCGAGGCATCCGACGCGGTCGCCCGGCTTGTGCGCTCCTAACCGGGCGCGGTGCGAGAGGAACAAACGGTGATAGGCAATGCGACGTTCCAGGTGATCGGCCTGACCTGCGAGCACTGCGCGACTGCGGTCTCCGATGAGCTGGGGAGGCTGGATGGCGTGTCGTCAGTCCGCGTCGAGCTGGTGCCCGCGGGCGAGTCAGTGGTGACCGTAGCCAGCGACGAGCCGCTGAACCAGCAGGCAGTCGCCGTCGCGCTTGATGAGGCCGGCGGCTATCACCTGGCCGGCGCTTGACACAAGACCTGCCCGTCGCCAGCGCCGCCCAGTTGCCTGAAGGGAGTCGACGTTCGTGAGCGCCGTTACCGCTGACCGGGCAAGCGTCACAGCCGACGGCCAGGTCGGCAGCGTGGAGCTGGTGATCGGCGGGATGACGTGCGCGTCGTGCGCTGTGCGCATCGAGCGGAAGCTCAGCAAGCTGGACGGGGTCACGGCGACAGTCAACTTCGCCACCGAGACGGCCCGGGTGAGCTTCCCGGCCGCGGTGACCGTGGACCAGCTCCGCACGGCTGTGTCACACGCGGGATACACCGCAGAGCTCCGGCCCGCCGCTGACGCAGAGCCCGCAGCGGGCACACGGCAGGCCGATGAGCCGGGGGAGACGGCGGCGCTCCGGCGCCGGCTGCTCGTATCGGCCGCGCTGGCTATCCCGGTGGTGATTCTGGCGATGGTGCCGGCGCTGCAGTTCCGCAACTGGCAGTGGGCTTCGCTGGCACTGGCGTCACCGGTGGCGGTTTGGGGCGCCTGGCCATTCCACCGGGCCGCGTTCGCCACCGCCAGGCACGGCGCCGCGACCATGGACACCCTGATCTCGGCCGGCGTTACTGCCGCTTACCTCTGGTCCCTGTTCGCCCTGTTCGTCGGCACCGCGGGCCAGCCTGGCATGCACATGAGCCTCTCGCTGCTGGCGCGGGGCGCCGGACCTGCTGATATCTACCTGGAGGCCGCCGCCGGGGTGACGGCGCTGGTCCTCCTGGGCCGCTACCTGGAAGAACGCGCCAAGCGCCGGGCCGGCGCGGCGCTGCGGACGCTGCTGGAGCTCGGCGCCAGGGACGTCGCGGTGGTGCGCGCCGGACGGGAGGAACGGATTCCGGTGACCCGGCTTGCGGCCGGCGACAGGTTTGTCGTCCGGCCGGGTGAGAAGATCGCCGCCGACGGCATGGTGGAGTCCGGCCGCTCTGCTGTCGACACCTCCATGCTGACCGGAGAGCCCGTTCCGGCTGAGGTTGCCGAAGGCGATGCCGTGACTGGCGCCACCGTCAACATCAGCGGCCGGCTGGTGGTCTGCGCTACCGCGGTCGGCGCCGATACCCAGCTCGCGCGGATCGCCCGGCTGGTGTCGGACGCGCAGGCCCGGAAGGCGCCGGTGCAGCGGCTTGCCGACCGCATATCCGGCCTGTTCGTTCCCGTTGTCATCGGGATCGCGCTGGCAACGCTGGCCGGCTGGCTGGCAATGGGGCAGCCGGCCGGGGCCGCGTTTTCCGCGGCGGTCGCCGTGCTCATCATCGCCTGCCCGTGCGCGATGGGCCTGGCCACTCCCACTGCCCTGCTGGCCGGCACCGGTCGCGGCGCCCAGCTCGGCATCCTCATCAAGGGTCCTGAAGTGCTGGAGTCCACTCGCGTCATCGACACCGTGGTGCTCGACAAGACCGGCACCATCACGACCGGGCAGATGACGCTTCTCGACCTGGAGGTCGCCGCTGGCGAGGATCCGGCCGAGTTGCTGCGCCTGGCCGGAGCTGTCGAGCACGCGTCCGGCCACCCGATCGCCGCGGCAATCGCCGCCGGAGCCCGCGAGCGGCTCGGCAGTAGCCTGCCAGACGTGACGGACTTCGCCAGCCATGCTGGCCTCGGCGTCACGGGGATCGCCGACGGCCACACCGTCACCGCAGGCCGCCAGCGTTGGGCCGGGACGCAGTGGACAGAGCCGATCCCGGCTGAGCTGGCCGCCCGCGCGGATAAGGCGGAGGCGGCCGGGCAGACCCCTGTCTTCGCGGGATGGGACGGCCGCGCCCGCGGCGTGCTGATCGTCTCCGACACCGTGAAGCCGACCTCCGCGCAGGCGATCGCCGAGCTGCGGGCTATGGGACTGCAGCCGGTGCTGCTCACCGGCGACAACCAGAGAGCCGCCGAGAATATCGCCGCCATGGTGGGGATCAGCGAGGTCATCGCCGGGGTGCTGCCGGCCGGCAAAGCCGACGCGGTCAGGGGGCTCCAGCACGCGGGCCGGATCGTCGCCATGGCTGGCGACGGCGTGAACGACGCGGCTGCCTTGGCGCAGGCCGACCTGGGATTGGCAATGGGCACCGGCACCGACGCCGCCATGGAGGCGGCTGATCTCACTCTGGTCCGCGGCGACCTGCTCGCGATACCCGACGCGATCGCGTTGTCGCGGCGCACGCTGCGCACCATCAAGGGCAACCTGTTCTGGGCCCTCGCCTACAACGTCGCCGCCATCCCGCTGGCCGCGGCCGGCTACCTCAATCCGCTCATCGCCGCCGCGGCGATGGCATTTAGCTCGGTCTTCGTGGTCACCAACAGCCTCCGGCTGCGCCGCTTCCGGCCCTCACCTCACTGATCGGCGCAGACGTTCTCGGACGTGACTGGATGGGCCCTACGCTGACGGCATGCCCGACGAGACGCTCGAGTACTTCTGCACGCAGAACGCCCACGACCCGGAGACGCTCGCGCGCCACATGAACGCTATGGCGCGCGAAGGCTGGGAGCTCCTCACGGTCGACTTCGCCATCAGAGGCGAGACCGGCACCCACACGTTCTTCTGGCGGCGACCCGGTCGCCGTCTGCCCGACGGACGACCCGGCTGAGCGCGGTGCTCAGCGGCGCAGGACGTTGAAGGCGAAGAGGCTGCCCCGGTGATAGCCCAGGGAACGGAGCACCGGCCTGCTCGCGTTGGTGACCACGGTCTCCGAGATCAGCAGCCATGGCCCGAAGCCCGAGAGCTGATACCGTTCCTGCACATCCGTCGGCAGGTCTACAGCCTGGATCCGGGCGGCTGAGGAAACCATCAGGTGGCCTTGGGCGGCGAGCAGATCGGTCAGCGAGCCCGCCCAGTTCACGTGCTTGACGGGGCCAGGGATGCAGTCCCTCGGGAGTGTCTCCACGCTATATACCAGCGGTTCCTCGCCCTGGGAACGCAGCCGCTCCAGCCGCATGACAGGCTCGCCGTCGTGCAGGTCGAGGGCGGCCTGCTCGGCCTCGTCTGGGTCATCCTCAGTCGCCGACAGCACCAGGGTCTGCGCCTCGTAGCCGAGCGCTTCCAGCAGGCTAGTGACCGACTCGAACCGGGTAATCGGCCGGTCGATGTGCAGAGCCGCCAGGGAGGACAGGAATCGCCCGCGGCCCCGCTCGACCAGCACGATGCCTTCCTGTTCCAGGAGCTTCAGCGCCTCCCGCGCAGTGCTGCGGCCGACGCCGCACAGCTCCACGATGTCTGCCTCGGTCGGGACGCGATCGCCGGCGACGCATGTTGCGCGCATGGAACAGTTCGATGAGCTGATCACGGACCCGCGCCGACATGGACTGTGACTCTGTCATGATCGCTTCCGGTAGGTGCGGGCCTGGTGCGGGACATAGTGTATTCCGCTCGGAACGGGCCCCGGCTCCGCGGCAAATGAGCTGGCGGCCCCGTTCCTGCTGGCGTGCCCGCCGCGATGTCAGGCGGTGCTGGGGTCGCTGTCGGCGGCCGGCACTGACACGGGAATCGCTGCCGAGGCGGCGGTGAGGCCGTCCTCGCTGGACAGTTCCTCGCCGATGCGCCGGGCCATGGCCGGCATTGCGATCAGCGCGACAACCGAGATCACCACCCAGATGCCAGCGGCGATCGGCAGCCAGTAGGTCGGTCCGGTCGGATAGGGGACCAGGTTGCGGTAGATCGTGTAGCCCAGCACCAGCAGCGTCACGATCGGGATGACGATCTCCCAGGCTGGCATGTTCCGGTTCTGCCGCAGCATCCTGGCCGCGCCGATGGTCGCCAGGATGTAAGCGACCAGCACGATCAGCGTCCCGACGAAGCCGGTCCAGCCCCACGCATTCAGGATGGTCTGCCGGAACACGAAGCCGATGCGCGACGATCGAGATCACCATCACGATGAAGCCGGCCCAGATCGCGCCGACCGGCGTGCCGTGACGCGCCGAGATCCGCAGCAGCCTTCCGGCCGGAGCTGCCGGCTGGCTTGGACGCGCGCGCCATCGCGTAGATCAGCCGGCTGGAACCGACGACGCAGCCGATCGCGCCCGCGAACGCCGAGAGCATGGTGCCGATCGTGACCACGTCCCCGACCCATGGCGAGATGTAGCTGCCGCCCAGCACTCCGAACAGCGAGCCGGAGTTGTGGAACGCAGTCAGGCCTGGGTGCCGGTGCCGAAGCCCATCACCTCGATGGCGGCCGTGAAGACGTAGAACACGCCGGCGATGAGCACGGTGCCGAAGATCGCGCGCGGGATGCTCTTGCGCGGTTCCCTGGCCTCCTCGCCCATGGTGGCCGCGCCCTCGAAGCCGATGAACGCCAGGATGCCGTAGACCGCTCCGAAGAACAGGGCTCGAGCTGCTTCGTGCCCTGGCGCCGGGCTGAATACCGAGAGCGTGAAATGCTGCCCGGCCGGGGCGCCGTGCCAGGTGAGCTTCACCAGCACGACGAGGCTGATGATCACGTATGAGCGTGACCGTGACAGGCCTCGGCGAGCAGCATCAGGTCGGTGCCGCGCCGGGCCGGGATGACCGTGAGCAGGGTCGCGCCCATCGAGCAGCACGAGCGTGACGACGAACGGAACCCACTGCGGCGGGTTGGCGACGCCCATGGTGTTGAGCAGCGAGTTGAAGAACACCGCGGCTCCGTAGCAGCTGCCCGCGCCGAAGATCAGGTAGCCGCCAAGCAGGCACCAGCCCGCGACTGCGCCCGCCGGCGCGCCGAGGGTCGCTCCCACGAAGCCGAACACCGATCCGGCAGTGTTGAAGTGCTGGCTCAGCCGGACGAAGCTGTAGGAGAGCAACAGGACAGCGACGAACGAGATCGCGAATGCCAGCGGGATCGCCCGGCCGACGCTCGGTGACCGCGCCCTGGGGGTTAATGTTCGCGGACAGGCTCAGGCCTGTCACGCCCAGTGAGACCGCCAGTACCTGCCATGGCCCCAGATTGCGTCGCAGCCGCGGCTGGCGCGTCCGTGTGCGCCGGCCGCCAGCGCCCTGGATATTTTCAGATGCCATTCCTGCGAGCCTTCCAGATCTGGCCGGCCCGTGTCCGGTAGGCCAAGCTGATGTCTGACATGGTCGATGAGTTGTCTGTATGGTCCGGGACCCGCCGCCTCGCCGTCAAGAACCTGTGGTGCGACTTCTCAGCGGATGTTGCGTTGCGCGACGCCGATGCAGGGTCTCAATCCCGTGGATCTCAGGCTTGTCTCGTTCAGCTCTCAGCGCGCCTGGACCCGTTCTTGACCGGTTGCGCGCGGCTCGGTACCTTTCATTGGTCAGACATCTCCGAGTCTTGTCAGACGAATGGTGAACGATGAGCCTTGCCGTGGTCACGGGGAACGCCAGCGGGATCGGCGCCGCGATCGCGCGCACCGTTGCCGAGCGGTTTCCTGGTACTGACGTAGTCGGATGGGACATCGCGAGCGTGCCGCCGGTCGACGTCGGCGACACTGCGTCGGTCCGCGCTGCCGCCGCCGCCCTGCCCGGTCCGGTGACCAAGATCGTGCTCGCCGCCGGGGTGTCCCGGATGGCCCTGCTCGTGGACACCACTGACGAGGATTGGAATTTCCAGTTCCGGGTCAACGCGTTCGGAGTGTTCAACTGCCTCCGGTCGCTGGTACCGCTGATGGCCGACGGCGGGTCGATCGTCGTCATCGACTCGTGCGGCGGGCTGCGCGGCGCACCACTGCTGTCCGCGTACTGTGCGTCCAAGTTCGCGGTCACCGGGCATGATCGAGGCCGCGACACCCGAGTTTGCCACCCGCGGCATCCGGATCAACGGCGTCTGCCCGATGTACGTCCGCACCCCGATGCAGCACCGGGAGCTGGAGTGGGAAGCCGCCGCGCTGGGCACGACCCCGGCCGAGATACTGGCGGGATATGAGAGCAGTACCCCGCTGGGCCGGGTCGCCGAGCCGCAGGACGTCGCGGACACCGTTGGTTTCCTGCTCGGCGACGACAGCCGGTACATGACCGGGTCGATGCTCACTGTCAGCGGCGGTGCCCACCTCGGCATGGTCTACCAGCCGAAGACGACGTCATGAGCCGCGTCTCGCGGACCGTTTGCCGGTATGGGCTCGGCAGGCCCGGACCGGCCTCACTGGCCGAGGAAACGCACACTGATGGGAATGGATTGGTTCATGCTGAACTTCGATGAAGCCCGCTTCACCGCCATTCAGGCTGGCGCGCTGGAGCTGGCGGACGGCCTGCATGAGGTCGTGGATAAGTGCCTGGCTGGTGGCGCGCAGAACCTCTTCTTCCTCGGCTCGGGCGGGGCCGGGATCCTGATGCAGCCGGCCGCGCAGCTGCTCCAGGCCCGCTCGGAGTTCAGCGCTTTCGTGCCATGGCCGGCGGAGATCGTGCGGACCGGTTCACGCAGTCTGGGCCCGCACACGATCGTGGTGATTCCGTCGCTGTCCGGGAGCACGGCCGAGAGCATCGCCGCGCTGGCGTACTGCAAGCAGGCGGGCGCGACCGTGATAACGCTGACCGGCGCGCCGGACTCGCCGCTCGCGGTCGAATCCGACTACAACTTCAGCAACGCCGCCGCGGACGACACCTCCAGTGAGTCCTTCTACCTGCAATCGCTGGTGATCGCGCTGGCCGTGATGCGGGCCCGCGGGGAGTTCGCGGACTTCGACGCCGTCCTCAGTGAACTGCGGCGGCTGCCCGAGCTGCTGGTCGAAGTGAAGCGGAGCGCGGAAGACCGCGCTGCTGCGATCGCGGCAGACATCGCCGCCAGCGATTACCACATATTTACCGGCGCGGGCTCGGTCTGGCCCCAGGCCTACTACTACGGGATGTGCATCCTGGAGGAGATGCAGTGGATCCGCACCCGGCCGGTGCACGCGGCAGATTTTTTCCACGGCACTCTCGAGCTGGTGCAGGACGACGTCAGCGTGGTCCTGCTGAAGGGCGAGGACGCCGCGCGGCCGCTGGCCGACCGAGTCGAGGCGTTCGCCCTCCGGTACACCAGCAAGCTCACCGTCCTGGATGCGGCGGACTATGACCTGCCGGGTTTCTCGCCCGCGGTCCGGGAACTCATATCGCCGGTCATCCTGGCCACCGTCCTTGAGCGAGTGAGTGCCCATCTCGAGGTGCTCCGCGACCATCCGCTGACCACCCGCCGGTACTACAAGCGAGTCGAGTACTAACCGGCGCCCCGTGGGTGACGCGATCGCCGCGATGGGCGACAACACCATCGACCTGTACATCGGGCAGGACTCTTACAGCTTCGTGGGCGGTAACGCACTGAACGTCGCTGTCCAGCTGACCCTGATCGGCAGGCCCGCGCGCTATTTCGGCGCAGTCGCCCCGGACGCGCTCGGTGAGCAAGTCCGGCACGCGCTGACCGGTCACGGGATCGACGTAGCGGGACTTGAAGTGCTGCCGGGCCGGACTTCCACCTCGCGGATCCGGGTGGATGAGTCGGGTGTCCGGCATTTCGAGTACGAGGACTTCGGCGTCTGTGATGACTACGTTCCGGGCCAGTGGGCGCTGGAACGTGCGGCGGAGTGCGGCGCCGTCCACATCGGGCTGCTGCCCGGCGCCGGGCCAGTGCGAGAGTACCTGGCCGGGCGCGGCGTCCTGGTCAGCCAGGACTGCGGAGTGACCAGGCCGCCAGAGAACTTTCAGTACCTGGGCATCGCGTTCTGCTCCCAGGAGGCGGCAGGCAAGCCGCCAGAGCAGATTGCGGCGGGCGCCGTCGCGGGCGGGGCGCGGCTTGCGGTCGTGACCTGCGGAGCGGACGGCAGCATCGCGTTCGACGGCCTGACCTGGTGGCGCGCCGAGGCCGTCCCGGTCGATGTCGTGGATACCACCGGCGCGGGGGACAGCTATACGGCGGGATTCCTGCATGCCCGGCTCGCCGGCGCCGATGTGCACCAGGCGATGCATGCTGCATCGGCAGCAGCGGCGCGCACGTGCACGCATTTCGGGGCGTGGCCGCAGGACCCGACGCCGCTGGCCGAAGCTGCCGGAGCCACCGGCTAGGCGCCTGGCCTCCGCGGCAGAGCGAGCCTGCGTTGCGGCCGGCTGGAACACAGGTCGCCACCGGCCGCCTAGCGCGGTACAAAATGCCTATGGCGGTGAGCGCGATTCCTCGGTGTGGACCTGGCCTCAGCCGGTTCTCAGCTCGTGAAATCGCCAGACTGCCAGCAGACCCGAGCTTACGGAGGACCGATGACCGCTCAGCTAGCTCCCGACAGTCGCCCAGACACGGTTCCCGGCCCGGCAAAGCACCCGCTGGACCCGCTGACCGCGGACGAGATCCGCATGGCCAGCGCGATCGTCGCGGCGCACGCCAGCACGGGTCCGGCGACCAAGTTCGTCACCGTTACCCTGGCCGAGCCGGGTAAGCCCACGGGATGGACGTTTGAGCCTGGCTCCCCGCCCGACCGAGTCGCCCTTGTGGTCACCTACGACTGCGAGGCGGCGCTGCTGCACGAGGCGCTGGTCTCCCTGACAAGCTGCGCCCTGATCAGCAGCACGCCGGTGCCCGGCCGCTTCCCGTCGTTTCTCTGGGAAGACCTGCCTGCCATTGAGGAAGTGGTACGGCGGGATCCGCAGTGGCAGCGGGCAATGCGCAAGCGCGGATTCACGGACTTCTCGCTGGCCATGATCGACCCGTGGCCAGCTGGTTACACCGGTCCGTCGGATCACCCCTCCACCAGCCCGCGGCTGTGCCGTCCGCTGACCTGGATGCGGTCAGCGCCCGGAGAGCACGGATACGCGCGCCCAATCGAGGGGCTGATCGTTACCGTTGACATGGACAAGATAGTGGTGGTGGACGTCGTCGATCACGGCGTCGTTCCTGTCCCGGCACACCCAGGCAACTACGAACCGCAGTTCATGCTCGACCCGCAGAACCGGCCCGCTTACAGCGAGCTGCGCAGCGACCTGAAGCCCATCGAGATCCTCCAGCCAGAAGGCCCGAGCTTCACCGTCGACGGCTGGGCGGTGCGCTGGCAGAAGTGGAGCCTGCGGGTGGGCTTCAATGGCCGCGAGGGCCTGGTGCTGCATCAGCTGAGCTACAACGACCGCGGCCGCGAACGCCCGGTGGTGTACCGGGCCTCACTGTCGGAGATGGTCGTTCCGTACGGCGACGCTTCACCGACGCACTGGAACAAGAACGTCTTCGACATGGGCGAGGTTGGCATGGGCCTGATGGCCAACTCGCTCACGCTCGGGTGCGACTGTCTCGGGGAGATCTACTACTTCGATGGCATCGTCAATGACTCCCGCGGCCAGCCCGTCACAATCCACAACGCCATCTGCATGCACGAGGAGGACTTCGGGATCTCGTGGAAGCACACGGACTTCCGCACCGGAGCCGTGGAAGCCCGACGCTCCCGCCGCCTGGTCCTGTCCACGATCGCCACCGTCGGCAACTACGAATACGGCTTCTACTGGTACCTCTACACCGACGGCACGATCGAGTACGAGGTCAAGCTCACCGGCGTGCTCACCACCGGGGCGATAGCCGAAGGTGAGACACCGCGGTGGGGCAACCTGGTAGCACCCGGCATCTACGGGCCGCACCACCAGCACTTTTTCAGCATCCGGCTGGACATGGCCGTCGACGGGGCACGCAACAGCGTTTACGAGGTGGACTCCGTGCCCGAGCCACCAGGTCCTGACAATCCCCATAACAACGCCTGGTTTACCAGGGAAACTCTGCTCATGACCGAAGGTAGTGCCCGCCGCAACGCCGACCTGAGTACAGCGCGGTTCTGGAAAATCACGAACCCGTCGGTGATCAACGAGCTTGGGCAGGAGGTCGCCTACAAGCTGATCCCCGGGGCAGTCGTGCCACCAATGCTGCAGCCCGGATCAGCCATCTACGATCGCGCGCGGTTTGTCCAGCACAACCTATGGGTAACTGCTTTCGACCCGAAAGAGAAGTTTGCGGCCGGCGATTACCCGTACCAGTCACCGGACCCGCAGGGCCTGCCAGAATACATCGCCGCCGACGAGCCCATCGCGGACCAGGACATCGTGCTCTGGTACACCGTCGGCGCACACCACGTGGTACGCCCAGAAGACTGGCCAGTCATGCCCGTCGTCGCTGTCGGCTTCCACTTGAAACCAGTCGGGTTCTTCGACGGCAACCCTGCACTTGACATGCCGCCGAGCCCGGCCGCCTGCCACGCTGAGCACCGCTGACGGAAGCCGCCGGCCAGCGGCCGCACACGCCGACGGCTCGCCGCCCTGCGTTATCAAGTGGCGGGCGAAACCAGTTGCTGGCCGCCGTCGATATCGTAGGTCGCACCGGTCAGCGCGGTGTTGGCCATGATGTGAACGGCGAGCGCGGCGACGTCGGCCGGGCCGACCACGCGCCCGATCGGCAGCGTCGCGCGAAGCTGGTCGCGGCGAGATTCGAGGTCGTCGCCGAGCAGCGACGCGGACAGCGGCGTGTCGACGAACCCGGCCGCGATCAGGTTGACCCGGATCGGCGCCACTTCGACCGCGAGGTTGGCGATCAGCGCGGGCTGTGCGGCGGTGGCCGCGGCAATGAGCGACAGGCCGGGTCCGCGTGCCCGCCCGCCGGTGCCCCCCATGAACAGCAGCGTGCCGCCTGGCCGTACCTTGCCGATGGCCTGCTGCGCGACGGCAACGTGCAGCCATAGGTGCGCGTCGAAATCGTGGTGTGCCCGCTCGCGGTCGAGGTCGGCCAGGCGCGCATAGTACGGGCCAGGGCCGGTGACCAGCACGTGGTCGATCGGTGCGGGCAGCTCCTGGAAGAACGTCTCCAGCTGGCCGAAGTCGGTGGCGTCGAAGGCCGCGGTGCGTTGCGCGCCGAGTTCTGCGGCCGCCTGCCTGAGCCGGTCGGGATTCCGGCCGGTGAGGATGACATCAGCACCCTCAGCCCGGGCGCGCCGGGCTGTCTCGAGCCCGATGCCCGCGCTGCCGCCGATCACCACGACGGTCTGCCCGGCCAGTTCCGGTTCGCGCTGGGCCGGAACAGGAGTGGTCGTGCGGCTCATGGTTCCTCCGGCTGGATGGTCATCCGGACAGGCTCGCTGACTGAGCGGCCATCGGCCGGGCCGGCGGCGGCATGTCCGCGATCTGCATGCGGAGCGCCATTACCGCCGCATTGTAGATCCCGGAGAAGCTCGGGAAAGGCTGGATCGTATCGCTCAGCACCTCGACCGGGACGTGCGCGCGGATCGCAAGCGTCGCTTGCTGCAGCCACTCACCGGCTTCCGGCCCGAGGGCATAAGCGCCGGTCAGCCGCTCGCCGTCGCTGAGCAGCGTCAGGAACCCGGTGGATTCGGCGTAGGCGTGCGTATAGGTGGCGGTCTTCGGCTCCTCTGACAGCGACGCGGTGGCGCTGTACTGCGCCTCGGCAGCGCCCACCGACGCTGCCTGCGGATCGGTGTAGGTGACCCGGGGCACGGCTTCGTAGTTCGCCGGGCGCGCTTCGCCGGCGATGTTCGCCGCGACGATGTCGCCTTCGTACTCGCCGACGTGGGTCAGCGGCCAGATGCCGTTGACGTCGCCGATCGCCCAGAGCCGCTCGCCTGCGCGCAGGTGCTCGTCGACCGGGATCCCGCGGGGGTTGGCGTCGACGCCGACTGTCTCCAGGCCGATCCCCTCGACGCGCGGGCGCCGGCCGGTTGCCACGAGCAGCCGGTCACCGCGCAGGTCCGGACCGCCATCGAACTCCAGCACATACTCGTCACCCGCCCGCCGCGCCGCGGTGGCGTGCATCCCGAGCATCAGCTCGATCCCGTCCCGGCGCAGGGCCTCGCCGAGCGCCTGGCCTAGCGGCGCAGGCTCGCGGGGAAGCACCCGGTCAGCACCATCGACGATCACCGCCTCACCGCCGAGGCGCCGCACGACCTGCGCGAGCTCGACACCCGCAGCGCCGCCGCCCAGCACGAGCAGGCGGCGCGGGACAGTCTTCATGCTCGTCGCCTCGCGGGTGCCCCAGACGCCCTCAAGCTCACGGAGCCCCGGGACCGGCGGCACGACCGGATCTGAGCCGGTCGCCACCACAACGTGGTCCGCGGTGTGGCGGACGCCGTCGACCTCGACCACGCCAACACCGGCCAGCCGGCCCGTGCCGCGCAGCAGGTCGATGCCGCGGTCCGCCAGCCAGCGCTGCTGGCCAGCGTCGGAATAGTTCGACACCATGAAGTCCCGCCAGGCCAGCGCGGCCTGAACGTCGACCTGTGCGCTCGCGGCGGCCTCGCGCGCGCCGTGCACCGCCTCGCCCGGGCGCAGCAGCGACTTTGACGGGATACAGGCCCAGTACGAGCACTCGCCGCCGACCAGCTCCCGCTCGACGACGGCGACGTGCAGCCCGCGCGCAGCCAGTGCCGCGGCGCAGTGCTCCCCGGGCGCCCCTCCGCCGAACACGATCACGTCATAATCGGTCATGCCGGCAGCTCCATCCCGGCCTGCTCGGCCACCATGTAGGCGGCGTACCAGTCTGGCCAGTCCGGGTCTGCCGCGCCGATGCGCTTCTCGTGCTCGCCGTGGGCTGCCTCCGCGCGCCGCATCGCGCCCGCCAGTTCGGCCGCTGACGCGAACGTCGTCGCGGCGGCGTCGACCCGGCCAGGCAGCCGCGTCGTGACCTCTTGCAACAGCCAGCCGTTGCCGTCAGGGTCGCTGAACGAGGCGAACGAGCCGTAGCTGCCATGCTCGGGCGCGGGGCCGCTGACGCGGCCGTCCGTGCCGCCGGACGGAACCGGGCGCCTGGCGTCCCCTCGTTGAACACGTCGGTCACATTGGCGCCGCGCCCGGCAAGCTCGTCGCGCGCATCCTCGATATCGGAGACGATCAGGTACAGGCCCTGAGCCGAGCCGGGCGCGGCTGATGTCATGTTCGTGCCGAATTGGATCGAGCATTCGGAGCCCGGAGGTGTGAGCTGGACGATGCGAAAGTTGTCACCGCCCGTGCGGTCGGCGTCGAGCCGCCAGCCGAGCTGTCCGTAGAAGTCCTTGGCCCGCTCGACGTCAGCGACGGGCAGCACCATGACCTCGAGTTTCATGTCCACGACACCGGCTCCTCTCCGTGCACCTGACAATGGACCGCGCCAGTGCCTGATCGCATGCCGTGGGCTGGCCCGACGTCTGCCCTCCCTGTCGCCCTCGTGCGCACTCATTCCTCAGCAGATCGCCAGGCAGCTCTGAGTGGCGGCAGCGGCAGCTTCGTGCAGTTGCGCAGCGGAACAGCCCAGGCACCTGATACCCCATGGCTTGGTCCCTCAAGCTGCCCCGCACCGTGGCGTCACGGCTCGGTTGAGGGCAGGGCAGTCGCGTGTGAGATCAGCTGCGTCATGGTAGCCGTGATACCGGGCCGGGCGGCCGTTATGAACCGGTGACCGGGCCGCCTGAGAGAATGATTGCCCGGCGACGCTACCCGGGGGGTGACCATGGACCGGCAGGCTGGCAGCCTGCTCTCGGTGAACGTGGGCCTGCCGCGCGATGTGAGCTGGCAGGGCCGCACCGTGCGCACCGCGGTGTGGAAGCGGCCGGTTGACGGCCCGCGGCTGGCCCGGCGGCTGAACGTCGATGGCGACGGCCAGGGTGACCTGGCCGGCCACGGCGGCGAGCAGCGCGCCGTGTTCGTGTACCAGATCGAGGCGTACCGGTACTGGCAGCAGCAGCTAGGGCGGGACGACTTCGAGTTCGGCCAGTTCGGCGAGAACTTCACCGTGCGCGGGCTGGCCGACGACGAGGTCTGCATCGGCGATCGGTACCAGATCGGCGAGGCGCTGTTCGAGGTGACGCAGCCGAGGGTGACCTGCTTCCGGGTCGGCATCCGGATGAATGACGCCCGGATCCCGGCGCTGCTGGTCTCGCATCATCGGCCCGGCTTTTACTTCCGGGTGCTGCGCGAGGGCGCGGTCCGGGCGGGAGACGAGATCGTCCGGGTGGCCCGCGGCCCGCAGGCCATGACCGTGGCCGAGATAGACGCGCTGCTGTACCTGCCCGGCCACCCGGCGCAGCAGGTGCGCAGGGCGCTGACGATCCCGGCGCTGTCGGAGGGCTGGAAGGCATCGTTCCGCGAGCTGGCCAGCCAGCCGGACGGCGGCCAGGGCGCGGGCAACGCCGGGCTGGCCGCCGCGAGCCCGCCGCCCGCCTGGCCGGGGTTCCGCCCCCTTGCGGTGACGGCGATCGAGCCGGAGAGCCGGTCGGTGATCTCGCTGCGACTGGCCGACCCGGCCGGGGCGGCGCTGCCAGCCGCGAGTCCTGGTCAGTTCCTGACCGTCCGGCTGCAGCCCCAGCCTGACCAGCCGCCGCTGCTGCGCAGCTACTCGCTGTCCGGATCGCCGGATGCCGGGTCCTACCGGATCAGCGTGAAGCTCGAGCAGCACGGCGCGGCCAGCCAGTTCATGCACGACCACGTGCGGCCCGGTGACCAGCTTGAGGTCGCCGCGCCGCGCGGCAGCTTCATCCTGCGGCCGGGCGCGGCACCGGTGCTGCTGATCAGCGCGGGCGTCGGCGCCACGCCGGTGCTGGCGATGCTCCACGCGCTGGCCGACGCTGGATCCGGCCGCGAGGTGTGGTGGCTGCACGGCGCGCGGAGCCGGGCCGAGGAACCGTTCGCGGCCGAAGCGAGGTCACTGCTGGCCGGGCTGCCGCGGGCGCACCTGCACGTCTGCTACAGCCAGCCGGGCGCTGACGACGTGCTCGGCCGCGACTACCAGTCGGCAGGTCGGCTGTCGGCGGCAGTGCTGGCGGAGCTGGACCTGCCGCGCGAGGCGGAGGCCTATATCTGCGGGCCGGCCGGATTCATGACCGACGTGGCGGCGGCGCTGGCCAAGCTCGGTCTCGGCGACGGCCAGATCATGACCGAGATCTTCGGTGCGCGGCCGGCGCTGACGCCCGGCATCGCGGCGGCGGCCGCGGTGCCGCCGCACCAGCCGGCCGGGTCGCCGGGCACCGGCCCGGAGGTCGCGTTCGCGCGCAGCGGCCTGACCGCCCGCTGGGACCA
Source organism: uncultured Actinomycetota bacterium (assembly GCA_963834665.1). Taxonomy (GTDB): domain Bacteria; phylum Actinomycetota; class Actinomycetes; order Streptosporangiales; family Streptosporangiaceae; genus JAJYUU01. The sequence continues at coordinate 9,791 of CAWICK010000010.1, read as the reverse complement.
GCGCTACGCGAGCCTGCTGGAGCTTGCCGAAGCCTGCGACGTGCCGGTGCGCTGGTCCTGCCGGACTGGCGTGTGCCATACCTGCGAGTCCGGCCTGGTATCGGGGGAGGTCGGCTACGCGCCTGACCCAGTTGACGATCCGGCCGACGGTGATGTGCTGATCTGCTGCTCGCAGCCGCGCGGCGACATCGCCCTCGACCTGTGAGAACGGGCCGGCCAGGGCGGTACCAAGCCTGGCCTGGCCTCGCCGCTGTTCGCCTCACTGTCCGGGCTCCCGCCGCTGCTGGTGCAGGTGGGCACGGCCGACCTGCCGACCTGCTGCTCAGCGATTCCGAGCGCCTGGCCAGAGCAGTAGCCGAAGCCGGGGTCGACGTCACCCTGGAGATCGGCGAGGGCCTGCCCCACGTCTACCAGATCCTGCTCGGCACCCCCGACGCAGCCCAGGCCATCGCGCAGATCGCGACGTTCCTGCGGGCCCGGGTTCGCTAATTGCCCGCATCCGCGGGCTGTCGCCCCTCCCGAATATCTCGCGCCGGCGCGCTCGGAGGTCTGTGAGGCCACATCGAGGGAAGGGTTGACCAGCAGGACCGTCGCTCGAGGAGTCGCCCCCTCATACCGCCGGAGTGGAGCAACCATGACAGAACAAGCGCCCCGCATCGATTTCGCCAATCTTCCCGCGCCGGAAGAGGGCATCCTGGTGACGCTGTTCATCACCGTCCGGAGTGTTGCACGGTCCCGGGACTTCTACTCGCGTGTCCTCGGCGGCACGGTTGTCCTGGACGAGAATCCGTGCATCGTCAGGCTGTTCAACTCGTGGATACTGATGAATCCAGGCGGGCCGCCCACTCCCGACAAGCCAGGCATTACGGTGGTCGACTACCAGCCTGGTGACACCGCCTCGATTTTCCTGAACCTGCGGGTTGCTGATATCCAGGCCTGTTACGAGGTTTGGAAGGGGAACGGGGCCGAGTTCGTCACGCCGCCCATCGACCGCGGAGCCGAGATCCGCTGCTACATGCGGGACCCGGACGGATATCTCATCGAGGTCGGCCAGGCCACCGGCCTGTTGCACGGCAAGCTTGCCGCGAAGCGCCCGGAGGACCTCCCTGGCTGAAGCCCCGCAGACCCGCGTCGTCAGACCGCCGCCAAGCGGTCTTGCTCTAGCGTGGGCGGGTCTCCTTCGATCAGACGTCGTCGGGACGTCACCATCGCTTGTCAGCCTGGCGGAGCATCGCGTCTTGTTCGGGGTCGGGCAGGATCTCCCGTACCTCTTGCGCACAGCGGCACGCGACGGCGATCTTGGCAGCCCATTCCAGCGCCTCCTGGCGTGAGGGCACGTCGACGACCGCGAACCCGCCGATGACCTCCTTTGTCTCCGGGTAGGGGCCGTCGGTGACCAACCCGTCGGTGGTCACGACGCTCGCCCGCTGGCTTTCCAGTCCGGCGCCGAAAACCCACACGCCGGCGTTCACGGCCTCCTGGACCACCGCGTGCGCGGCCTTGCCCACGGCGGGCAGATCCTCCTCGGGGAAGGTCATCGCTCCGTCATCGAACGAGATCAGGTACCGCGTCATCCCATGGCTCCTTGTCCCGGCGGCCCTTCCGGCCGCCTGTCACCTCATGCACGAACGACTCGCTCCGGATTCGACACTCTGCCAGAAGCAATTTCTCACGGAGCCCCCGCCGTTCGGCCCCGCCGGGCGTCATGTGACCGCTGTTCGCGGAGATCATCGCCGCTGCCACCGGCTGCGAGTAGTCCAACCGCACTCCTCTGCAGGAGCGTTTAAGCGCTGCCTAGTGTTGTGCCGGCGGGCGACCGCCGTAGCGTGGCGTGATGGCGCACCGTTACTGGCCGTTGTTCGATCTGCGGATTGACACGCCCGATCTGAATCTTCGCCCGATGACCGAGGCCGACCAGCGGGCGATCGCCGGCCTGCTGCCTGACGACGTGGAACTGGACCCGGCGGCCACCCGGTATGCGACCGCGGACGCGCGCGTCGCACGCGGCATTGTCGTGCACCAGGGGTACTGGAAGGCCTACGGGACGTGGCGGCCCGAGGCCTGGCGGGTCAACTTCGTGGTGTCGGCAGCCAGGCCAGATCCTCGGTGCCCAGGAACTGGAGGGCAACGACTTCCCTGCCCTGGGCACGGTTGACACCGCCTCGTTCCTGATCCCCTCAGCGCGGGGACGCGGCTACGGCAAGCAGATGCGGCGCGCGGTGCTCGCGCTGGCGTTCGGCCCGCTGGGCGCGCAGGCGGCCATCACCTCGGCGTGGCACGACAACCACGCCTCTCTCGGTGTCTCCCAGGCCCTGGGCTACCAGCCCAACGGCGAGTCCCTGCAGGCGCGTGGCGACAGCGCTGATGTCATGATGCACATGCGCCTGCTGCGTGCCGACTGGCTGGCCAGCGGCGCCGCGGCCGGCATCCACATCACCGGCTTCGAGCAGTGCCGGCACCTGTTCGGCCTTACTACCGGCTGACCCCAAGGACGGCACCCAGTCCACCCGCCGACATCCGCACATCCTGGTGAGATGCGCAAGACCAACGGGCCGCGCCGGATCGAAGGGCAGCCCGAGGCTGGCGAGACAGGTCCCGGCGCCGGTGCCGCTCGGCCACGAATGACCGTGGACAGACCGTCGCGGCTGCCTCGACGACTGCGTTACGAATGCCCGGGCTCTTCCTTCTTCCTAGCCATTCTGGAGCACGAGCGGGTTGAACGAGCCTGTGAGGCCGCTGTATCCGCCCGCCCAGACGATCGCGGCGCCAGGTGTCGTGGACACGGACGTCAGCAGGCTGGGGCTGCCCTGATTCGGGCTCGCGACCGTCGTCCATGCCGTGCCGTTGTAGTTCAGGGTCAGCGTCTGCGCCTGGGCTTGCCCGGACGGCGTGTCGTAGCCGACGGCCCACAAGTTGTTCGTGCCGCTTTCGGTCACGCCGGTCAGGGCATCATTCGTGCCGGGCGACGGGCTCGGCACGATGCTCCACGCCTTGCCGTTCCAGTGCTCGATCAGCGTGCTGCTGGGCGACCCGCCGATGCCGATGACGTTGTCGCCGCTGCCGCCCACTGCCCAGACGTTGGTCGGGCTGATCGCTTGCATCGAGCTGAACTCGTAGGCCAGCAGGTTGTCGGAGCCGCTGACCTTCGGCATCGACACGTCGCTCCAGGTGCTGCCGTTCCAGTGCAGCGAGAAGGTCTCGTACCGCAGGTTGGTCTGGCTGACCTGGATCATGTAGGAGCCAGTGATCCACACGTCGTTGGGGCCGTCGGCGGATATCGCGTTGAGAGTGTTCGGATAACCGGTGTTGGTTGGCAGCGGATACGTCACCTGTGCCCAACTGGTGCCGTTCCAGTGGGCAAGTTCCCCGCTTGCCAGCGGTGTGTTGTCGCCGATCGCGTACGCGTCGGTGGGGCTGATGTCGTCCACCCCAACGAGGTAGGTGTCTCCCGGCAGGGCTGTGCCCATGCCGGCTGAGGTGGCCCAGGACGTGCCGTTCCACTGCAGGGCGAGCGGGACGAAGGTGTAGCGCTGTGGCCGCTGGTACCCCACGGCCCACGCGTCGTTTGCGCCGCTGGAGCTGACCGCGCCGAGGTTGACCGACCCGGAAATGGCCGGCGCGGTCGCCTGTGACCACGCGGTGCCGTTCCAGTGGTCGATGAGTGGTTTCGAGCCGAGGCCGGTGTAGGCGCGGCCGTTCGAGGTGCCGACCGCCCAGGCGTTGGTGTCAGAGGGTGCACTGACGCCGAACAGGTTGGCGTTCTGCCCGGTCGGCGGAACCGAGACGATGGTCCAGCTGCCCGCGGCGAGCGCGGGACCGGCACCGAGGATTAAGGCCGCGCCGATCGCTAACCCGGTGCCGATCTTGGAAAGAAACATGAAGCCCCCTTTCGACGGTGGGGTGCTTCGCCTAAGGCACGTCGCCACCGCAGCCGACGGTTGAGAGACGTTTAGCATTCTCCGCGCGGCTGGCCGGGAAGGCCAGCCTGAGGCCGGCGGAGGGTGACTCGCCTTGCGCGACTTCTTCGTCCGCTGCGGTAACCAGGACAGCTGCGGCGCCGGCCGCCTTTGAGCTCTCACTGGTGAAGACCGCGGGCTGCCCGTGGTCAGTGCGGGCGGCGGGCTGGGCGTGGCGCGGCAGCAGCGGGATGGCTAGGCAGCTCAGCACGCCGATGGCGATGACCGTGAGCAGGCTGAGGGTCATGGCGTGCGCCGGGCCGCCGGCTAGCGCGCCGAAGTAGATGGTGGTGATGACGGCCGCGCCGATCGCGTTGGCCAGCTGCTGGATCGAGCTGAGCGAGCCGCTGGCGCTGCCGGCCTCGGCCGGGTCAATGTCGCCGATGGCAATGTCGTAGATGGTGGAGAACGTGGCGCCCATGCCCAGGCCGATGAGGGTCATGGCCGGGGCGAGCTCGGCCGCGCTGGCCGCCGTGCCCGAGTGCGCCACGATGGCTGCCAGCACGGCTACGCCGCCCACCGTCACCACGATGCCGGCCAGGCTGAGCCGGCGGCCCAGCCTGGTGACCAGGTTCCTGCAGGCCACCGACGCGATGACGATCCCGACGGCGGCCGGGGCGAACCCGGTCACCGCGGCCCGCTCCGGGCTGTAGCCGACCCCCCGCTGCAGGAACAGCGAGACCGCGTAGAGCAGCCCGGCCACGGTGGCGAAGAAGACCAGGCCGAGGATGAGCCCGGCGGTGAAGCCCCGGTTGCGCAGCAGCGACGGCTTGATCAGCGGCGCCGCCGCGGTCCGCTGGCGCTGGGCGAAGGCGGCGAAGAAGATCACCCCGGCGGCCAGGGCGGCGATCGGCGCGGCAGTCCACCCGTCGGTGGACCCCTGGATCAGGCCGAACAGCAGGCCCAGCATGCACGCCGCGAGCAGCGCCGAGCCCAGGGCGTCGATGCTCACCGCGCGGTCGCCGGCGTCGCGCGGCAGTAGCCTGAGCCCGGCGGCCAGCCCGGCCGCGCCCAGCACGATGTTGATCAGGAACATAGGCCGCCAGCCCAGCCCGAACAGGTTGGCGTCGATCAGCAGGCCGGCCAGCAGCGGACCGCCGACAGCCGACAGCCCCAGGATCGGGCCGAAGGCGCTGAACGCCTTGCCGATGTGCTCGCGCGGGAAGACCGAGCCCAGTATGCCGAAGCCCTGCGGGATCAGCAGCGCGCCGAACGCGCCCTGGACCAGCCGGGCCACGATGATCGAGGGCGGATCCCAGGCCAGGCCGCAGGCCAGCGAGGCTGCGGTGAAGCCGGCGATGCCGATCAGGAAGGTCCGGCGGCGGCCGTACTTGTCGCCCAGCCGCCCGCCGGTGACCAGCAGCACTCCCAGGGCCAGCGCGTAGCTGGCGCCCAGCCACTTGATCAGGCCCGGGCCGCCGTGCAGCGAGGAGCTGATGGTCGGCGCGGCGATGGTGGTGATGGTGGAGTCAAGCAGGTCCATGATGTCCGCGACCAGGACGATGCCGAGGACCAGCCATGCCGCCGCGGGCAGCCTGGATGCCCCGTCGGCCGGCTTAGAGGACACGTGTACGGTCATCGGAACCTCCTGTGCGGGCTGGGCTGGACGTCACCTTCGGGGAGCCGGGGCGGCTTGTCTTCCGGAGCCGGTCGGCTCAAGCGGCTGCCCGCCGTGCTGGGCCGGTTCGGGGTGCTGGGCCTGTTCTGCGGGGGTGGTGGGCTGCCGCTTGAGGTAGCGGTAGGTGAAGGCGCTGCCTGCGGCCAGGGCGATGGCGGTGATGGCCAGGGCGAGGGTGTAGCCGTTGTCGAAGGCGCTGGCGGCGGCGTCCAGCAGGGTGTGGGCCTGGCCGGCGGGGAGGTGGCCTGCGGCGGCGCGGGCTTGGTCGATGCTGCCGGCGGCCCGGGCGGGGGCGGTTGCGGGGAGGTGGATCGTGTGGGTGTAGACGGCGGTGAGGATGGTTCCCAGGACGGTGACGCCGGCGAGGCTGCCTAGTTCGTAGGAGACCGACTCGATGGAGGAGGCCATGCCGGCGCGCTGCGGCGGGGCGCCGCTGATGATCGCGGCCGAGGCTGCGACCATGACGATGCCCAGGCCCGCGCCGGCCAGGACCAGGCCCGGCACGACCCATGCCGGGCTCCGGCCGCCGCCCAGCAGGGGGACCGCACCCGGGGTCAGCAGCAGGGTGACCAGGACGCCGAGGGCGCCCAGGAGCAGGCCGCCGCCGATCAGCGGGCGCGCCCCGGTGCGGTGGAGCAGGCCGCCGGCCAGCACGCCGACGGGCAGGGAGCCGGCCGCGAACGCTGTCACGATCAGGCCCGCGTGCAGGGGGGTCAGGCCCAGGACGAGCTGCAGGCGCTGGGTGAGGAGCAGGTCGATGCCGGCGGTGGCGGCCATCGCCAGTGCGGCCGCGATCACCCCGGTGAGCAGGCTCCGGTTGCGGAACAGGGAGAAGTCGATCAGCGGGTAGGCCTGGCGGCGCTGGCGGCGTGCGAACATCCAGCCCCCGGCGGCTGCGGCCAGCAGGGCGACCGCGATCGCCAGCGGCATCGGGCCGGGCCTGGCGGCTTCCTGGATGGCGTAGACGAGGCCGGCCAGGGCGACCATGGCCTGCAGGGAGGCGATCAGGTCCCAGGGGCGGTCGCGGTGGCCCGAGCCGCCCGGCACGAGAGCGGCCGTCGCGGCCAGGGCGAGCAGCACGACGGGGATGTTGAGGAGGAAGACCGAGCCCCACCAGAAGTGCTGGAGCAGCAGGCCGCCGACGATCGGGCCCAGTGCGGCGCCGAGTACCGCCATGGTGCCCCAGACGCCGATGGCGATGCCGCGCTCGTGCTCGTCGTCGAAGGTGATGCGGATCAGTGCCAGGGTGGCGGGCAGCATCGCCGCCGCCCCGACCGCCAGGAAGGCCCGGGCGGCGATCAGCACCGGCGGGGAGGGGGCGAACGCGGCCAGCAGGGAGGCGGCTGCGAACAGGGCCAGGCCGGTGAGGTACATCCGCTTGTGGCCGATGCGGTCTCCGAGCGTGCCCGCGCCGAGCAGCAGCCCGGCCATCACCAGCGGGTACGCGTTGATGATCCACAGTTTCTGCGAGGCGTCGGCCTGCAGGTCACGGGTCAGGGTGGGCAGGGCGGTGTAGAGCACCGTCGTATCCACCGAGACCATCAGCAGTCCCGCCGAGACGGTGGCCAGGACCAGCCAGCGTCGTGTCTTGCTCATGGTGCACCTATGGCTTCCGGGCGGAGATGGGCTGTGCGGGGGCCGGGCGGGGTGCGTCAGGCCGGCGGTTCGGTGAGCGCGGCGATCCTGCGGATCAGGGCTTCCTTGACCTCGGGGGCGAGCGGGGCCGGCCTGGTCGCCTCGAACAGCCACAGGCCGTCGGCGGCCAGCCGCGCGAGGAACAGGTCCAGCTGCGCCGGATCGGGCACCGCCGGCTGGGGCACCCAGCGCGCCATCAGGTCGTTCCACACCTGCGCCAGCTCGGAGCTGGCTGCCGACTCCACCATGAACGCCAGCTCCGCCTTGCTGGCCGGGCCGTGCGCATTGACCCGCGCATAGGCCGCCGCGCGCTCCTGCGCCGTCGACTGCTCCAGCGGCTTGCCCAGTTCCGTGAGCAGCAGCTCCTCCCACGTTTCGGTCAGGTGCCGCTGGATCGCCATCAGCAGGTCGTCGCGGGTGCGGAAGTGGTACATCAGCCCGGGCTTGGTCAGGCCGGCCTCCTCGGCCGCCGCCTCCAGGGTCAGGGCGGTGATGCCGTGCCGCTCGGTCACCCGCACCGCGGCCTGCAGAATCTGGGTCCTCGAACTTGGTCGCATCCCGTAACTTTACCATCCGGAAGGTAAAGTTACCAACCATGCCATTCCCTGTTTGCGGTCCAGGGCGCAGGCCCTCCGGTGAGAGGTGACCGGCTGTGGCGGCAGGGGGCGGGACGGGTTGCAGCCAGCCTTACCTGGGTGCCCGGGGGGTGGTGTAGCCCCGGCGACAAGATGATTGATTGGGTATCCCCGCCTGCGGGGATGCGGCCACTCGGTCTAATCAGGCCGTCCACCTGGTCCTGTGCGGCAGGACGGCGGTGAGCGCGTCCTCGCCGAGCTCGGTCAGGATGTGACAGGCCTGCCGGAAGATCTTGCGGGCCTCCGACAGGGCGGCGCGCTAGCCGTCCTTGATATTCACCTGCGCGTAGTAGGTGTGGTCGAGGGCGCTGGCCCTGGCCTGGGTCTTGCCTGCTTCACACAACGCCCAGCGGAGCACCGGCGGGTGCGCAGGTGATCAGCCATCGAGTAACCGACGACGCAGCGGGAAGCGATGCCGATAACGGTCGCTAGGCACAGCCAGCCCTCCCATGTCCCGATGTAGGTGATGTCGCCGCACCAGCGGCTGTTCACCTTCGCGGCGTCGGCGGTGAAGTCGCGGCCGACCTTATCCGCCGACGCCGTGGCGGCCGGGTCAGTTGGTGGCGCGGACGGCTTGCAAGATCACGTTCGTCACGACGCCGGGGTCGGAGATCATGGAGAGGTGTGGGGCGTTCACTTCGGTGATGTGGGCGTTCGCGTTCTCGGCCATGGCTAGCTGCAGTTCCAGCGAGATGACGTGGTCGGCGGTCCCGACCACGGCCCAGGACGGGATGGTCTGCCAGGCTGGGACACCAGACGGCTGGGTGAGGGCGATCGTTGCTATCGGCAGCTCAGGTAACGGCGAGCACCTGCGCCTCCGCGGCCCATAGGCCATCGGCCATGCAGGAGGGGAACGCGCTCTGGGAGATGTAGGCGTCGCCAACGCCGCTAGGGGCGCCAGGGAACGGGACCACGTTCAGGTTCGCGGGCACGGCGCACGTTCCGGGAACGGAGGCGAGGAGCTGCGCAAGGGTCTGGCCCTGTGCGGGCACGAAGGCGTCTACGTAGACGAGGGCTTTGACCTGCGGGTCGCTGGGGGCGGCGTTGGTGATGACGGCCCCGCCGTAGGAGTGGCCGACTAGCACGATGGGACCGGAGATGGTGTGCAGGAAGTCGGCCAGGTAGGCCGAGTCGTAGGGCAGGCCCTGCAGTGGGTTCTGAGGAGCGGAGACGGTGTAGCCGTCCGCCTGCAGGCGCCTGATGACGCCGTTCCAGCTGCTGGTGTCGGCCCAGGCTCCGTGCTCGAGCACGATGGTGGGCTTGGGCCCGTCGGTGGCGGCATCGCGCGTCGTTGCGTGCGCGGAGGAGGTCTGGCTGAGCGGGATGATCAGGGCGGCGATCGCCATGATCAGCGCTGGGATTATGAGGCGCAGCCACGCGCGCTCTGCGGGTCGGGCGATGTTCATTGTGGTCTCCTTTTCCGGGGATGCCGAGCGTCCGTTCGGTCGCGTCGAAGGCGTTAAGGGAAAGCCCCCGGCTTCGACCGTGCGGCAGGAAGCTGGCAGCGTGGTATCCGGAGCGCTACTGCACTTTTGTCAAAGCCGATAGAAACTAAATTCGTTAGAACCTAGCTAGCTGGCCGATCGGCCGTCAGCAGCAGGCGGACCTGGATTAGCTCGGGCCGCGCGCCATGCCGGGATTCTTCCGGTGGTGCAACTATTGGCCAGCCGCCGGGCCGCCCGCTTTGCCGGGGCCATAGCTGAAACGGCGTCTCACCTTCGCGGTGAGAACAGTCCACGCGATAACACGCAGGCCATTGCCAGCCACGGGCCGCGGGATGCGCGCAGGCTGATGAGGTTGACACACATCAAGCATTGCCGGAAACGCCGGATTCGAGCAGGATTCGAGCAGCTCGCGGCGCACATCGGTGATGTCGACGATGCCGGTCACGCCGAACAGGCATCCGTAAAGTGCAGTGGCGTTACGCATACCGCGCCTGGGGCTTCG
>CAWICK010000009.1:0-189323 GCA_963834665.1 uncultured Actinomycetota bacterium | reverse complement strand
TACGCAGCGTTGGGTGTGCTGTGGTTTGGGGGCTCGTTTTGACCCTGGCCAGCGCCATGACCAGCGCCTATTACAGCACGCGCGCCTGATGAGGCTCGCGAAAGGAGACGGAGGCGTGCGAATGGAGTCAGGCCGATGGGGCGGGCGGTGTGACGTCTGACCCGAGCTCGCCGAGCAGGCGATTGAGGTCATGGATGCGCGTCTTTAGCTCTCGCCTGAGGTGCTGAGCCAGCAGCTCCCAGTGCTGCGGGCCGGGGATCTGACCGTCGGGTACCGCTTCGGCGAGCGCGGCCCTGATCTGCGCGAGCGTCAGCCCGGCCTGCTGGCATACCCGGATCATGGCGACTCTGCACAGCACGTCGCCCCGATAGCGCCGCTGGTTCCCGGCGGTGCGGTCGGTGCTGATCAGCCCTTGCCGCTCGTAGAACCGCAGAGCCGACGGCGCCGCGCCGCTGCGCCCGGCTACCTGGCCAACCGTCAGGCCAGCCTCGTGCCAGTCGTAGGAATCCATCGCCACCCGCCGCCAGGGGTCAGTCCGGCCAGAAGCCGCGAACGTCGCCCTTGACCTCAACATTAGTTGAAGTCCTAGCGTCCTGTACTAGCGGCATGCGCAAGGCGGGCCGCCTCGCAGAGGGAGTCACAGTGATCGTCGTGGTAGGCGGGACCGGCAGGGTCGGCCGTCAGGTTGTCAGCCAGCTCGCCGCGCGGGGGCTGCCGGTCCGAGCGGTCAGCCGTGGCCTGAATCCAGGCAGCCTGCCCCCGGCCGTCGAGGCAATGCGCGCCGACCTGGCTGACCCCGGATCGGTCGAGCCGCACCTTAAGGACGCACAGTCCATGTTCCTGCTGTGGCCGTTCACCTCAGCTGAGGTCACCGCAGGCCTGGCACCGAAGGTCGCCGAGATGGCAGCCCGCCATGTTGCCCGGGTCGTGTACCTGTCGGCGCAGCCTGCCGCCGACCAGCCGGACTCGTTCTGGGCCCTGGTCGAGCAGGCGATCGAGGAGTCCGGGATCGAGTGGACCTTCCTGCGGCCGAGCGGCTTCGCGGCTAACACGCTGATGTGGGCCGACCAGATCCGTTCCGGCAATGTCGTGCGGTGGCCGTTTGGTGCCGCGCGCCGGGCGCTCATCGATGAGCGGGACATTGCGTCTGTCGCGGTGCGCGCGCTGACCGAGGACGGTCACGCGGGCGCCAGGTATGTGCTGAGCGGGCCGGAAGTACTCACCCAGGCCGGGCAGCTGGCAGCGATCGGAGACGCGATCGGCCGGGACCTGACCTGGGAGGAACTGCCGAAGGACGCAGCGCTGGAGGCACTGACCGCTGCCTGGGGTGACCGGGCCTTCGCCGAGACCGCGGTGGACGCGTGGGAGTGGTTCGTGGACCACCCTGAGACCGTCAGCCCCGCGGTCCGGGCCATCACCGGTGCTCCCGCCCGCAGGTTCGCCGACTGGGCCGCCGACAACGCCGCAGAGTTCAGCTAAACCCCACGCCCTTGGCGGGCGAGACCGGAGCAGCGCACGACACTCACCAGTGCCGAGATCGGCTACCTGCAGACGCAGCAGCTCGGGCGCTCGGGCGGCTCGCTACCATCCAGGCCCGACGGCAGTGCCCAGGTCAAGCCCGTCGGCTTTCTCTACAACCCCGTACTCGGAACCAGTCTCACAAGGCCGCGCGCGCTCCCTAACGACCGTCAACTTCGAGCCCCGGGAATAGGCGGCTCTGGAGAGAATCGCCGCCGACGGCGCGGGAAGTGGCTATCGGCGAGATGCATTCCGCCGGGCGGAAGTCGCGAGCCGACCGGCGAGGGCGGCGATGAGGTCGCGGAGTTCGTCTGGTCGCTCGACGGCGAACGGCCGGTCGAGGGACGCGAGCAGCGGAGGCAGCCAGTCGAGCCGCTCGGCGTGCAGCTCGACGCGGAACCAACGCTCGGTCTGCGGGCCCGCGCCGCCCGCAGCTGGCAGCTCCTCCACGATCGCGATGCTGGCGGGGAGCCGGGCCCGGATCTGCTCCATCGTGCCCTGGATGCGCAGGGTCACTTCATGCCGGAACGGAGTCCTTGCGAGCGCGGACAGAACCTGCAGCGGCGGGTCGAATCCGGCGGGTGGTTCGAACGAGCCCGGCAGGGTCCTGGAGTCGTCGATGCGATCGAGCCGGAACGTCCGGTCCTCGCCGATGCCGGGATCCGCGCCCGTCACATACCAGCGGCCGGAGTGGGCGACCAGCCCGTACGGGTGCAACGTGCGTTCGCTGCGCCGGCCGTCGCGAGTGGTGTACCTGATCGAGATCGGCCGGTGATGGTGCACGGCGTCGGCGATCGACAGCAGGACCCCGGTATCCGGAGCGGGAGTCCCACCGGACGGCGCGGTGAAGGCGAGGGACTCGAGCACGGCGTCGAGCCTGCGGGCGAGCCGCTCTGGCAGAACCCGGCGGATCTTGGCCGCCGCCGTCTCGCTCGCCGTGCCCGTGGTCGTCACGAGCCCGGTCCGGCGGCCCGCGACCAGGCCGAGCATGACGGCAAGCGCCTCGTCATCGCTGAGCATGAGCGGGGGCATCCGGTAGCCGGGGCGGAGCCGGTACCCGCCGTACCGGCCACGTACGGACTCGACCGGCACGTCGAGGTCGATCAGGTGATCCACGTACCGCCGCACGGTGCGCTCATCGACGTCGAGCCGGCCGGCCAGCTCCGCTACCGTCCGGACGCCGCCCGACTGCAGAAGCTCCAGCAGAGAAAGGACGCGAGCTGTCGGCCGGGCCATGGTCACAATTATCGCACCGATACCGGGCGGATTCTGTCCAGTATTCGTTCTAGCGTGGGTTGCAGGATGTTCCCGCTGACAAGGAGATCACCATGGAGTTCGTCTCGATCCGCATCATCACTGACGACGTCGCCGGCCTGGCTCAGTTCTACGAGCGCGCCACCGGCGTGCAAGCGACCTGGTCGAACGAGAACTTCGCCGAGCTCTCCACCAGCTCCGCCACCCTCGCCATCGCCAGCACAAGCACCGTCTCGCTGTTCGCGCCCGGCGCCGCCCGGCCAGCCGACAACAACACCGTCATCATCGAGTTCCTCGTCGACAACGTCGACGAGGCGCACCAGAACCTGGCCAGCTTCGTCGAGGACTTCGTCAACGAGCCCACCACGATGCCATGGGGCAACAGGTCGCTGCTGTTGCGCGACCCCGACGGCAACCTCGTCAACTTCTTCACCCCCGTCACCCAGGCCGCCATCGACAAGTTCGCCCGCTGACGACGCATCAGCCCCGCTAGGTGGCCCTTCGCTACGGCTCCCAAGCGCTACTTCCGGTCCGCGATCGGATACGCCCGGGCGCCTTGACCCCGGCGCTGACCAACGGCCATTCCGATGATCATGCGCTGGATCTCCGAGGTGCTCTCGGAGACTGTGACACTCGTGGACGTACAGCCAGTCTCCCCAGGTGGATGGCCTGCGACGTGGCCGCTTGTCAGCACCGACTCAGCACCAAAATCGTCGATTCGCACAGCGGGAATGGCTACCCTCACGAGCCGGCGAAGGCCTGGATCATTGGGGCGTCGATGAGCCTGTCGTCGTGCACGAACCGCGCCGCGACGATCTTCTTCTTGCCGGAGGCGCGGCTTGCGATTTCAGGGAGTCTGGGCTGCGGTGGGGTAGTCGGTCGCGCGGAAGCAACCGTGGAGGTGGTCGTTGACCACGCCGACGTTCTGCATGAACGCATACACACTCGTGGGCCCCACGAACCGGTACCCCTGCGACTTCAACTGTTTCGCGAGCGTCTCTGCCTGCGGGGTGGACTTCGGCAAATCGGCAATGGACCGCGGTGCCCGCTTGCGGTTGATCTCGTAGGACTTCGCGAGCGTCAGTAGGCCTGGCGATGCCGACATCATCGCGCGGGCATTGTCGACAGTGGCCTCGATCTTGCCACGGTTGCGGATGATGGAGACGTCCTCTACCAGCCGGTCGACGTCCCGCCCGGTCATCACGGCCACCTTGGCGACATCGAAACCCCGGAAGGCTTTCCGGAACGCCTCCCGCTTACCGAACACGATCGACCAGCTCAGCCCGACCTCGAACACGCCAAGGGTGAGCGCCTCGAACATCGCGGACTCGTCGTAGGTGCGGGCGCCCCAGACCTCGTCGTGATAACGGGCAGACGCCGTATCGCTGGCGCCAGCCCAGGCGCAGCGTGGCGTCCCGTCGGTCCCGATGATCACGTCGGTGCTCATGGCACGAATGATCTCACTGATCGGCGCGCACTCCCGAAGGCAGGCCCGCTGACGGCGTCCTGGTGGGCGCGGGGCCGCTGCTCGTCGCATCGCGCCTCACGTTCGGCGGCCCTTCCGATGATCATGCGCTGGATCTCCGAGGTGCCCTCGAAGATGGTGAAGCCCGTGGAGGTGCGGGCAGTTTCCGCAGGTAGGAGGCGTGATAGCCATGCGCATATCAGCACCAACTCAGCACGCTATTTGGCTCATGACCGACTGGTTCCGGTGTGCGCTATAGAGGAAACGCGTCGGTCGCTGGTTCAATCAGCACCCGGAGTTCCTGGGCTGGCTGTGGACGAACAGCGAGATCGGGACCGCCGTGATCATGGCGTGCCGCATGCGCCTCCTCGGCCGCTGTGGCCGCAGCGCCCGGCCCCGAAGCCAGGTAATTACGGCCGAGGGTGTGCATTCGGCCATCATCCAGGCCACCAAGCCAGCACATTTAGTCCCGCCAGGCAATCGGCGTGACGCAGCTTGATCGGCTTGTGACCGCACGCGAGCACAGCTGACTGACGCCGCGGTCCGTCGCGGTCGCCCACTCGAGGTGTTGAGCGACAGCAATCGAGGTTGCCCGGAGCCATCCCATGGCCCATGTCGGGCGTATCGAGATCCGCCCGCTTGCCGACCAGTGAAGGTCAGAAGGGCCGGCGATTCATTCCAGCGTCCCCTCGTGAAGTCCCACGAGTCCGGTCTGATAAGCCAGCACGACAGCCTGGACCCGGTCCCTGAGCTGGAGCTTAGTGAGAATGCGCCCGACGTGCGTCTTGACCGTGGCCTCGCTGAGGGTGAGGCGGCCGGCCAGCTCGGCGTTGCTGAGGCCATGGGCGAGCAGCCGCAGGACTTCGAGCTCACGGGGCGTGAGCGCACCCACGTCAGCGTGGACCGGCACGTTCACGGGCTCCACTGGCGCAAACCGCTCCACCAGGCGGCGGGTGATCGACGGCGATAGCAGCGCATCCCCGGAGCGCACCAGCCGGACCGCGGATACCAGATACTCCGGCGTCACGTGTTTGAGCAGGAATCCGCTGGCCCCGGCGGTCAGCGCCGCGTAAACGTACTGATCCAGGTCGAACGTGGTCAGGATGATGATCCGGCAATCCCTGGCCGGCCGCGCCGCGAGGATGCGGCGGGTCGCCTCGAGCCCGTCCATGTCCGGCATCCTGATATCCATGAGCACGACGTCGGGCTTGTGCTTGAGCACCGCGCTCACGGCCTCGCCGCCGTCCGCTGCCTCCGCGACCACGGGGATGCCGGCCTCGGTCAGGATCAGCCGGAACCCGGTGCGGACGAGGATCTGATCGTCGGCGATCACGACCCTCGGCTGCCCATACGGCTGGGCGAGCGACGACGGCGGGCCGGGGACGGTCATGACGGGACGGGCACCGGGGCATCCGGCAGCCGGGCGGTCACGCGCCAGCCACCCGACGGCTTGGGCCCGGCGTCGAAGTCCCCGCCGTAGAGCGACAGCCGCTCGCTGAGGCCGAGCAGGCCGCGCCCGCTGCCCGCGACGGCCGCTGGACCGGTCCGGGCCGGGCTCGCCTCGAGACCGGGCCCGTGATCACGTTCGCCGTCATCGCTGACGTCGATGACCACCCCCTCGTCGCGATAGTCGAGTATCACGTCGGCCGAAGCCGCCCCGGCGTGCTTCATGGCGTTGGTGAGGGCTTCCTGCACGACGCGGTATGCCGTGAGGTCCAGGCCCGGCGGCAGCGCCCGCGGCTGCCCGGTCACGGTCAGCCGGACCGGCAGTCCGGCCGCCGCGACCCCGTCGACGAGCGCCTGAAGACGGCCGAGGCCCGGCTGGGGCCGGAGCGGTGCGGTGTCGGCCTCACCGGAGCCGGGCTCCGGCTGCATGCCGTCGATCGGGGACAGCAGGCCGAGCAGATGCTGCAACTCGACCATGGCCGTCCGGCCGCTCGCCTCGACGGCGAGCAGCGCTGCTCTCGCGTCGTCCGGCGACCCCGCGAGGATCCGCCGTGCCGCGCCGGCCTGGACGACCATGACGCTGACGTTGTGCGTCACGACGTCGTGCAGTTCGCTGGCGATCCGCGATCGCTCGGCAGCCAGGGCTCGCAAGGTGGCCGCCCTGTGCTCGGCCTCGGCACGCCGTAGCCGTTCGGCGGAGTCCCCGGCCTGGTGCCGCCACCGGCGCATGGCGCTGCCGACCACGACGACCGGCACGAACACAAGAAGAACGGTGAATCTGCCCGACTGCGGTACTGACGTGTCCGGATACACCGCCGTGACCATGACGCCGGCGAGCAGCACGCTCAGCACCGCCGCGCCGCGGAGCCGGCTATGCACGATCGCGGAGTAGGCAGCGAGCATGATGGCGGCGAACGAGATGAAGTTCGCGTCCTGGCTGTCGGCGATGATGGCGACCAGCACAACCCAGAACACCGCAACCGGGTAGACCCGGCGCAGCGCCAGGGGCAGCACGGCCGCCACCGCCGCCGAGCCGATCATCAGTGACGCCGTCGCGGCAATGCACGCTAGCAGCGCATCAGAACCAAGGGCCGTAGCGCTCGGCGCGCGTCGCGGCTCGGTGGACCGGGCGAAGGCAAGCAGCCGGGCCGGCCAGGCGCGGAGCTCGGAAAGCTTGATCATGGGCCCTATTCTCGCGCTCCGCGACCACTTGTGGCGTCCGCCGGTGGCGGTAGCCCGTTACCTCAAAAGTATGATGCGGGGCCCTGGTCCCCCATATGAGGTAGTGAGATTGCCGCTTCCGGCGGACGCGTCGCGCTGGCCCGCCCGCCTACCGTGCTCGGCATGGATGCACTCATACGGCTCGACGATGTTACGAAGCGTTATGGCGGCGCTGGCCGTGCCGCCCTGGACGGCATCGGCCTGGAGGTCGCGCCTGGCGAGGCGGTCGCCATCATGGGACCGTCCGGCAGTGGCAAGTCGACCCTGCTCAATCTCGTCGCCGGTCTCGACCGGCCGACCCGCGGAGCGGTCACCGTCGCCGGGCAGCGAATCGACAAGCTGACCGAGGCCAGGAAGGCCAGATTCCGCCGCGGGCAGATCGGCATGATCTTCCAGTTCTTCAACCTGCTCGACGACCTGACCGTCCTCGACAACGTGCTGCTGCCAGCCCAGCTCGCCGGTGTGCGCCGGGCCAGCGCCCGGGCACGAGCAGACGAGCTGCTCGCCGCCATGCGGATCTCGCAGCACGCGCACGCCTACCCGGCCCGGCTGTCCGGCGGCGAGCGGCAGCGGGTAGCGATCGCCAGAGCGCTGATCAACCGGCCGGCCCTGCTGCTCGCCGACGAGCCGACCGGCGCGCTCGACACGGCGGCCGGCGATCAGATCGGTGGCGTGCTGCTCGACCTCAGCCGGGCCGGCCAGACGCTGCTGCTCGTCACCCACAACCCGGAGCTGGCGGCCCGCTATGCCAGCCGGACCGTGCAGCTCGTCGACGGCTGTGTCGTCAGCGAGACGATGAACGGGGCATGGCGATGAGCCGCCGCTCGCCCGGGGCGGTCGCGGTGGCCGCTCGCGGGGGCGTGGCGCGCCGCCGGACCACTACCTTCGTGATCGGCATCGTCGTACTGGTATCGACTGCAGCCTGCGTGCTAGCCCTCGGGCTCGTCGTCGACTCCAGCTCGCCCTTCGACGCCGCCTTCGCCGCCCAGCACGGCGCCGACGTGACGGCAACCGTCGACACGAGCCGGGCTACTCCCGCGCAGCTGGCGGCCACGGGAAGGCTGCCAGGCGTCGCCGCGCAGTCCGGCCCGTACGGCGAGGCAACCATCACGCCAGTCATCGGGAGTGGCCCGGGCCGTGGGTACAGCGCGCCGCCGATCACCCTCGTCGGCCGCTCGTCGCCGGGCGGGCGGCTGGACGACCTCGTGCTCACGCAGGGCCACTGGCCGAAGCGGCCAGGCGAGTTCGTGCTGTCCACTGACTCTCCCCTTGGCCTTCCGCTTGGCGCGCACATCACCGCTCACGGGGTGCCGGGCTTGCCGGTGCTGACCCTGGTCGGTGTCGCCAACTCCGTCGGCCAGTCCGCCGATGGCTGGGTGCTGCCGAGCGAGGTCGCGGCGCTGCGCGCGCCGGGTAGCCCGCGGACCGCGCAGATGCTGTACCGATTCGCTTCCGCAAGGTCCGCGGCCGCCCTGCACGCCGACGTCCGTGCCCTGGCCGGATCGCTGCCCCGTAGCACCATCGTCGCTACCCAGTCCTACCTGGCCGTCAAGCAGCAGCAGGACACCGGCATCGCGCCGATCGTCCCGTTCGTCGTGGCCTTCGGCATCATCGGCCTGATCTTGTCGGTGCTCATCGTCGTCAACGTCGTCAGCGGCGCCGTCGTCGCCGGCTACCGGCGGATCGGGGTGCTGAAAAGCATCGGCTTCACGCCCGGTCAGGTGGTCGCCACCTACGCCGGCCAGATCACCCTGCCCGCGCTGATCGGCTGCGCAGCCGGCGCCGTGGCCGGCAATGTACTGGCGATTCCCCTGCTCAGCAGGACGGCGAACGTCTATCAGGTCGGCACCCTGGCGGTGCCCCCATGGGTGGATGTCACAGTCCCGGCGGCGATGTGCTGCCTGGCCGGCCTCGCAGCGATCGCACCGGCCATCCGGGCCGGGCGGCTCAGCGCGGTCCAGGCGATCGCAACCGGGCGCGCTCCGTTCCAGGGCCGCGGCTATACCGCGCACCGCCTGCTCGCCAGGCTCCGGCTGCCGCGACCGGTGACCGTCGGCCTCGCCGCGCCGTTCACCCGGCCAGCGCGAACCGCGGTCACCCTCGCGGCCGTCCTGCTCGGCGCCACCACGGTCACCTTCGCGACCGGTCTGACCGGCTCACTGAACCGCATCGTCGTCGGGCTATCGCACTCGCAGGCCGAGCCGGTGCAGGTTTACCTGCCGTCGGGCGCTACGGGCGGCGGCCCCAAGAACTTCGGTCCGGGCGGCGCGCCGCGAGCCCTTCCGGTGGCGGTGGCCGAGCGCACGACCGAGGCGGCGCTGCGCGCCCAGCCGGGCACACTGCGGTACGTGGCCGAGGCAGACGAGCGGGTCAGCGTCGTCGGCGTTACCGGTCAGGTGGACCTGACGGCGTTCCGTGGCGACGCACGCTGGACCGGCTACGACCTGATCAGCGGACGCTGGTACAACCGCGCCGGTGAGGCGGTCGTTCCCACGAATTTCCTCACCGTCACCGGCACGTCGGTCGGGGACACGGTCACGATCAGCGACGCTGGCGGGCTGATTGCCGTGCGGATCGTCGGCGAGATCTTTGACACCAGCAACCACGGGCTCGACATGCTCACCGACTGGCGGACCGTCGCGACCGCTAACCCGCGGCTCGTCCCCGCGACCTACGACGTGGGCCTGCGGCCTGGCACCGACCCGCAGCGGTACGCCTGGGCGGTGGGCCACGCACTGGGGTCAGGCAGTGCCGTCAGCCTCAACACCAATGACCCGTTCTTCCTGACCCTGACCGCCTTGATCGCGCTGCTGACCCTGCTGCTTGCCGTGGTAGCCGGACTGGGCGTCCTCAACACCGTGCTGCTTCACACCAGGGAGCGAGTGCACGACCTGGGCATCTTCCGGGCGCTCGGCATGACGCCGCGGCAGACCATCGCCATGGTCATCTGCTGGGTCGCCGGGACCGGGCTGCTGGCCGGGCTCGTCGCGGTACCGGCCGGCCTGGCCGTTCACCGGTACGTCCTCCCGGTCATGGCACACGCAGGGGCCACCAACGTGCCGGCCAGCTACATCGCCGTCTACAGTGCGGCGGAGCTGGCGGTGCTGGCGCTCGCCGGCCTGGTGATCGCTGTCGCCGGGGCGCTCCTGCCCGCTGGCTGGGCAGCCCGCTCCGCTCCCGCCACGGCGCTGCGAGCCGAGTGAGTTACGACCAGCCGTGGTCGCCGACGGTCGCAGACATCGGCCGACAACATGGCCTGGAAACTCGCGCAGTGGGACACCCTCTCGCCGGCGACAGGCCGCATGCAGTGCCGGCCTAGCAGACGGGCCCTGAACAGTAACTGTTCGTTTGCACGACAGCTCACGAGAGTGGAGGTAACAATGACGCAGCTGTCAGCTGCAGGAAGGTGCGCCGATCCGTCCGGCCCGATGACGGCTGAGCAGCGGGCCGCCTTCGAACGCGACGGCTACCTGATCATCCGGGGTGCGCTCTGCCCCGATGAGGTCGCGGGCGCCCAGGACGCGGTCGACCGCGTATACGCCGCCATGGCCAAGGCCACCCGGCGAACCCGCCGGGGCGGGCGGGGTTCGATGTCATCCGCGGTGGCGTACACCTGCCGATGTCCGCATCCACTGACGCTCAGAGAGGAGACTTGCCATGTTCGCTTTCGCATCGCTCAACTTCAGGTTCTCGAGAATGCTCGCGGGGTTGCTGCTGGCGGGGTTGGTGCTGGTAGCGGCGGTCGCGACCTGGTTCATCGCGCGCGGGCCCGCTCCGCGGACGACGGGCCCGGCTCCTCCGACGCGTGCGGGCGCCGCGCTGCCGGCAGCGCGGAGCGTCTCATTGCAGACACCGCCTCTAACCGGTCGGTTTCCCGTCGGCACGATGTCGCTCCGCCTCACCGATCGCTCGCGGCGGGACCCGTCGTCGCCGTCGGGCGTGCGAGAGCTGATGGTTCAGTTTTGGTACCCGGCTCAGTCGACTCGGGGTCACGCGGTTGCTCCATACATGCCCGCGCAAGTCGCACAGCTGGCCGAGCGCTACTACCGGATCCCGGACCATCTGGTCGAGCGGTTGCGGACCCGCGCGTACACCGACGCTCCGATCACCCCGGGGCGTCACGCAGTACTCCTGTACTCGCCGGGACTCGGTGACATGCGCTCCGATGACACGGCGCTGGAGGAGAACCTTGCAAGCGACGGCTTCGTGGTGGTCGCGATCGACCACACTCATGAGGCACAGTGGGTGCAGTTCCCGGATGGGCGGATCGTTCCGTGGAGCGTGCCGTACACGTCGAGCAGTCCGTACGGGTCCACGCCGGCGGTGGCGCGTCGCCGGGTCAAGGATCTGCAGTTCGTCGTCGCCGAAATGTCAAAGCTGGATCGCGGAAATCCGGTGCTGCGCGGCGCGCTCGATCTCGCGCGGGTCGGGGCGTTCGGGTTCTCGCTGGGCGGCTCGACCGCGGCTAACGCGATGAAGACCGACCCCGAGATTCGTGCTGGCGCCGACCTCGACGGGGCGATCCACGACCCAGTGCTCGGCAGCGGACTCTCGCGACCGTTCATGATCATGCTCGACCCAGGCGCGTTTGCGTACTTCCGGCCCTTCGTACGTCGATTGACGGGGCCGTATCTCGTGCTCCAGCTCGACGCGAGCCGACACGAAGCGTTCACAGACACCGTATGGCTATCGGTCCTCGTGCGGCTGGTCGCGCCAAGATTGGCCGCGACGCTCGCACCGGGCTCGGTGAACGCGTCGGCGGCGGTCGGCGCCGAAAGCGCATACCTCGACGCCTTCTTCGAAACCTATCTCGATGGGCGGCCATCAAGCCTGCTCCCTGGGCAGTCGCGAACGCATCCGGTGGTCAAGGTCGTCGCCCGCCGCGGGTGAACGGTTTTGAGGTTCAATCGTCCTGCCAACGAAGCGAGCGACCGCTACCCGACCGTCGTGCTCGGATCGGGAGCTACCGGCATCCTCGCCCCAGTCCGCGATGCCCGGGGCAGGCCCGCCCGCCGTTGGATCAGCTCGCTCGACCGAGATGCCAGGGAGGATGCCCAATCCGGATTCGACCCGCGGTGCGGGAATAGCATCGCGGGTCGGATTCATGCCCATCGGATGGCCGGCAGCTAGTGCGTGACTTAGTTCGTTCGCAGTCCTCGATCCAGTTCCGGATGTCGTGTTGAGGGCTCGGACCGAGCGGTGCTGCCCGCTGTCGACGGCAGGCCGTCAGCTGGTCAGTTTTCGGTTGCCGTTGACACCCGCGTTTGAGCAGCTTCGTGGTCAGTTCGGAGAACCAGCGCTCGATGTCGACGAGGTTGATCCAACTGCTGGAGGTTGGGGTGAAGTGCAGCGCGAACCTTGGGTGCTGCTCCAGCCAGCGCTTGACCTTCGGGGTCTTGTGACTGGAAGCGTTGTCGAGAACTCGACCGCGCGGTGACGCTGATGCAACGAGCCGATCAGCTCGCCAGAGGAGATGTTCAACGCGGCATACAGGCTGGTGGTCCCGTTGCGCTCGTAGCTATGGGTCGCGCGCTCGGGGGTGCCGGGCAGCATCGGTAACGTCGGCGCAGTCCGGTCCAACGCCTGGATTCTCACTGGGCAACTGCCAGAGCCTGACCGTGTTGGCGAGCAGCGCGTAGTCGGCCGACTGCCGGGCCAGCTCGTCAAGTTCCGGTCCGGTGACCTGACCCCGGCCGGCGCGGCGGCTGAGCTCCGGGCACCCGCAGGGCGGTCTCGTCGTCGGGCGCACCGCGGCTCCCAGGCCAGGCATGTTGGCGGGAGCGGAGCGGCCCGCGCCAGTATGCGCGATCGCGGCCATCTGGTGACCATGGCGACCCGTCGCGGTGGTCTCACAGGATCACGTGCCGTTAAGGACCGCGCCGCTGCCGGTCCTGGGAGCCGCGATGCGCCGGGTCGTCGCAGGCAGGTCAGCCCGGGGGCGCTGAGCCGGACAGCGCTTCGGGTAGCCGGTCCAGTGCCGGCACGGTGATATCGGGCTGCTGGCCGATGGTGTCGAACGGAGCGCCGGACCGGTTCACCCAGGCCGTCCGCATCCCGGCCGCAGCCCCGCCGGCGCTGTCGAACGTATTGGCTGACACCAGCCTGATCTGCCCGGCGGGCCGTCCTAGCCGGTCGGCCGCATACCGGTAGACGGCCGCCGCCGGCTTGAACGCGCCGACCGGATCCACGCTGACCTGCGCGGGACAGATAGTCGTCAAGGCCGCTGCTGGCCAGGCAGCTCCGGATCATGCCAGGCGTGCCGTTCGACAGGACCGCCATTTCACAGCCCGCGTCCGCAAGCGCCTGCAGGGCCGGCTCCGCGTCCGCAAAGGCCGGGAGCCGGTCATACCCCGCGAGGATCTGCTGCAGCTGGCCGCCGTCTGCGGTGACGCCGGCTGACGCCAGCGCGAACGCGAGCGCACGGCTCGTCACCTGCCGGAAGTCCTGGTACTGGCCCATCACCGTCAGCCGGAAGGAGTATTCCAGCTGCTTGAGCCGCCACAGCCGGGCGACCTCGCTGCCATCCACACCCAGCACGTTCAGCTCGGCTGCGATGGCCAGCGGGTCGACGAGGGTCCCGTACAGGTCAAAGAGCAGGAACCCGCCCACGACGCCCCCTTCCGCCCGGCGGTCAGACCTCAACGGTGTCAGCCAGGCTCCAGATACGGCCCGTCTGCTCCCCGTCCGGGCCCAGCAGGTGCCCCATCAGCGCGGATGCCGACTCACCCGGCGTGAGCAAGCCCCCGTCAGCATAACTGCGCACGAACCGCTCATGCAGGAGCCCGCCGATGCGGCCGGGGTCCTGGGCCCGGATCCAGGCCTGCATGGCCGTGTCGACTCCGCCTGGCCGGTAGACGTTGACGGTGACGCCAGTACCGTCCAGTTCGGCCGCAAGGTTACGGGTGTGGGCCTCCAGCGCGGCCTTGCTCGCCGCGTAAATGTTGCCGCCCACCATCGCGCCTGGGTCGGCGACGATGCCGCTCGAGACGTTGACAATCCGCCCCCATCCGGCCTCGACCATCCCGGGGACGCAGGCGGCCGCTAGCACGGCCGGAGCGATCACGTTGATCTCAAAGGCCCGGCGAACCTGATCTGCGCTCAGGGCCACGGTCGGGCCAAGTGGCTCGACCGAAGCCGCGTTGTTGACCAGGATGTCGATGCGGCCGCGGGCCAGCCCCGCTCCGGCAACCCGCTGCCGCTGCCGGTCATCAGTGATATCGGCCGCCACCGTCCTGGCCTGCCCCGCGTCCCGGTCGCCCACCGCGCCCACCGCGCCGACCGCGCTGACCGCATCGGCCAGCTCGCCGGCCGAGCGCGCGTTGAGCAGTACGTCGGCCCCGGCCCGGGCCAGCTCGACCGCGATCGCACGGCCGATCCCGCGGCCCGCTCCGGTGATCAGCGCTGTCCTCCCTGTCAGCTGGCCCGCCATCGCCTGTTCCTCCTCCACCAGCCCGCCAGCACCAGGCCGGCGGCGCATTAGCTGATTGGCGTGCTGCGAGCCCGCGGTCTTACCCCGTGAAGGCAGGAAATCCGGGACGGGCAGGTAAGACCCCCGCCAGCAGGCACAGCTAACAGCCGATGTGACCGCCTCGGTTGCAGCGAGCGCGGCGGGTCCACTCCGCCATTACAAGGAGGACTGTCATGCCACTGCTAGGCCCGGGGGCCGCGTTCCCCGCCTTGTCGCTTACCCCGCCGGGAGCGCCGGCGATCACGGTGCCGGACGCGTTCGCTGGCGGCTTCAGTGTTGTGCTGTTCTTCCGCGGATCCTGGTGCCCGTACTGCAACGCCCAGCTCCGCGCCTTCCAGCGGGCCAGCGACAGCCTCGCCGACGCCGGGATCAAGATCGCCGCGCTGTCGGTCGATGACGAGCCCACCACCGCCGAGCTGATCGCAAAGCACGGCCTGACCTTCCCGGTCGGGCACAGCGCTGACGCCCGCGCCATCGCCGGCCTCACGGGCGCGTTCGTCAACCCGGACCCGGTGTTCCTGCAGTCCACCGGGTTCGTCCTCAACCCCGCCGGCAGCGTCGTCGTCAGCGTCTATTCCAGCGGCGCCATCGGCCGGCTTGTGCCCGAGGACGTGCTGGGCCTGGTGCGCTACCTGCGCGAGCACGCGGCGGCCGGCCAATGACCCCGCCAGCCCGGACCGGCCGGCCGACCACAGCTTCTACTTCGACCCGGTGTGCCCGTTCGCCCTGGATCACCAGCAAGTGGATCCGCACGATAGCGGCGCAGCGCGACTACGCCGTGGACTGGCGGTTCATCTCGCTGCGGCTGATCAACGCCGGCGTCGACTACGGTCAGGGAACCGCGGCCCGGTCAGCGCCAGCGTGCCGAGTGCGAACGCGGTATCGGTGGACATCGCCGTGCCCCACCCGTGAGCCGCCGGACCGCCGGCGTTCACGGCCAGGTAGAGCGACCGGGACCACCAGCCCGCCCAGGCCCACTGCGACCGGTCTCGGCACGCAGGAACGTCCGCAGCGGCGTCTACATATTCCGGGCCCACGCCGTCCGCCCGGAAAACGACCGCGCCGCGGCGGATGTGCCCTGGTCAAGCCCGGGGGTCCGTCCCGCAGGCGGCAGGTGCGCAGGTCCGGGCATGATCAGCGGAGCCGCTCTGTCCCGTGCCGCCGGTCGGCGCGGTCGATCATCGCCGCACCAATGGCTGCGGCCACTGCGACGATGGCGGTGGCCGCGATGAATGCCAGGTGAGTGCCGGTTGCCCAGATCCCGTCGGGTAGTCCGAGGAGCACCGCCAGGCCGCACGCCCACACGCCGGTTATCGTGGCCGGAAGCCACCGCCCGGTGAGCAGTGCGATACAAGGCCCGACGATGAGCAGCCCGATCAGCACCACCCGGTGGCCGGTGGCGGCGTCGATGGCTCCGACCGTGGAAGCCGCGATCATGCTGGCGGCCCACAACCGCCGGGCGGTCCAGCCGGGCAGCAGCGATGCGCGGCGGGGAGGTGCATTGGCGATTGCGCCGCCGGCGCTTCTGCCCGTTCAGGGAAGGCGGCACCGGCGCATGCCCATCGCGATAGCCGCGTCTCGCGGCCGACGTCATGGCCGCCGCGAGCGCCGCTGCCGACAGGACGCTCAGCCCGGTTATCAGGGCGATGCCGCCTGGCGCGGCGTAGCCGCTGACGATGAGACTGGCCGTGAACGCGGCGTACGCGGCGATGATGGCAGCGCCCTGACGGCGGCTGAGTCCCCGGTGGCGCCAAGCGAGCGCGAGCACCGCCAGCGTGAGGCCGCCGTACCAGGCGGCGACGAGTAGCGCCTGCCCGGATGATGCTCCGAGGCCGAGCAGCGCGCCGGGCAGCAGCAGCCCGGCGATGACGTTCAGGGTATTGCTGTTCAGTGCGGTGCTGAGTGTCGCGGCCCCACGGCCCCGGCTGGCCAGGTACACCGCGGCGACGGCGTTGGGCAGGCTGGTCACCGCAGCCAGGACCAGCCCGCCGGTGACGATCTCCGGGACGCCTAGGGACCTGCCGAGACTGAAGGCAGCCCGTTCCATCGCGATACTCGCGACGACGACCACGATCAGCGCCCCCGCGGCCGTGGCCGCATCGGTCCACCGCCCGCGACTGGGCCGGATGGCCTCCTCCAGTTCGAGTTCCTCCTCGGCGACCGCCGACCGCAGCCACGCCCGCCACGGCGCGGGCAGGCGCAAGCCATTTCCGCCCGTCCCCAGCACAACCACGTACAGCGCGACCACCACCGCCGCGAGCACCAGGCCGGCCAGCGTCGGCAGGGCGCCGACGACGACCAGCACGCAGACTAGCGCGACCCACACTGCGACCGTCCCGCTTAGGGCCACGACCCGGCGGTGCAGGCCGATGCGCCCCGCCACCACCGCCCCGAGGCCCAGCAGGGCTGCGAGGTTGAAGACATTCGAGCCGAGCACCACGCCCGCGCCGATCCGCTGCTGGTGGCTCGACATCGCGGCGATCGCTGCAGTTATCTCCGGGGCGTCAGCCGCCAGCGCCGCGACGAGTCCCAACAGTGCCTCCGACAGGCCCAGCCGCTCGCCGATCCGCTCAAGCCGGGACACCAGCAGCCAGCTCGCGAGCAGGCTGACCACCGCCCCAGCCGCGAAAATGACGGCGAGCACTAGCCTCTCCCCCTGCCCGGCAACACCCGCGACGTCACCGGCGGACCGCAGGCAAGCTCATCACCGCAGGCAAGCTCATCACCGCAGGCCGGAAGTATTACCGGGATGCCGGGCCGGACGGTCAGCGGCACTCCCGGAAACGGGCAGCGCTGGAAACGTGCCCAACCTGCTCGGCCAGCGCCGCAGCCGCCAGCGAGATCCTGCGCGGGGACCGCCGGGGCGTGACGCTCCGCCGGAGGGTGCGCCTATTGCCATGACCGGTGCTCCTGCCGCGGAGCCCGCAGGTTCCGCCCATCGGGGACGTTGCGCCGACCAGGCTTCCCGGCTCACCTCGCTCCATTCTAGCGGCCCATAACTCGGTCGCGCCATCGCATGCGACCCGGCATGCTGTTACCGGCGCGGCGGCCTGCGCTGGTCCGCCAGGACCTGCGCGGGCGTAAGGGTCCGATGCCGCAGCCGCCACGCAATCCAGGGATGACCGATCTCGCCGGCCAGCTCCGGGGACGGCACTAGCACGACTGGGCAGCGTGCTCGCGCCACGCAGTAGCGGACAACCCGGCCCCGGGCCGCCCGCCGAAGCGGGCTCCCGTGCCTTGCGCCGAGCACGAGCACATCCCCAGGGTGATCGGCGATGCTCACCAGGACCCAGCCGGCCGGGCCCCGCTCGACCTGCGGCTGCACCAAACCCTCTGGCCGCGATCCGCCCCACACGGCCGCAAGGGCCTCGCCCAGCCGCTGGCACGCCATATCGCGCCACGCCTGCATGAGCCCGGCTTCGCGCTGAACCCGCGCCGCCCGGTCACCGCCAGGCGGCTGCCACGCAAGAACCGGTACCAGCACAGCGCCATGCGACAACGCGAGATACTCCGCGTAACGCAGCGCGGCCAGGCTCCCCGGCGAGCCGCTAATCCCCGCAACCACCCGGCTCACGCCCGACACGACAACCGCCGGCCTCGGAGAACCCACGACCGCTGCACACTCTGCGGCCGCGCTGCTTCACGCCGCCGCGCATACGCAGGCCGCGACGCGCTATCTGAGATGACGACACAACCATTCATCCGGAACCTCGGCGGGCAGAAACTCATCCAGTTCGTCTGCCGACCAGGCTTCCCGGCGCGCCTGCAAACAAGGTTAGACCCGGCACCGGCCGTTGCCAACGACGAAAGACAGGAACACGTCGCAGCCGTTGCGATGTCAGCAACGATGACCCATCACCCATGCTGATTACATCCCGGAGGCGGGCCATCTGGCCGACTGCCTGGCGTGTCTTCGCATCGGGCGGGTTTCTGCCCGAGGAGCGGACGGAGGCGCGAGCGTGCCTTGCCGCTCGTGCGCATCCGCATGTCCGCCGCGATCGCGCCTCCGAGACCAGTCGCAGCCGGCGCTTTAGCAACGGCCGGCTGGACCTGCGCGCCGCGGCGGAACAACCACCGCCCGCCCGGTCAGCGTCCAGCCCAGGCACCCAGGACACGGGCTTATCCGGGCTGGTCGAGGTCCCAGTTGCGCGCGGCCGGCCAGGGCGTCGCATACGGCACCGGCCGACCTGCTGCGCACAGGCAGCCCGATTCCTTGCAGTTGCTGAGCCCGGTCGGCTGCGCGTCACAACAAAGGCAGGTGCGATGGCAGCCGGCGGAGCGTGATCGTATGCCTCGGCCTTCCGCTCACCGAAGACGCCCGCCATCTGCAAATGGGAACAGGCACTGCCGTCGGCCGACCACATGCCACCGTCCGGCGACTCATGCACATCTTGCCGGCCCCGAGTACGAGCAGGATCCACAGCACGTAGTCCCCCGCGACGGCCTTGTACATCACCGGATAGCCGAACCCGGTACATCTCATCCGCCGGGTCCTGCGCCGGGCGCACCGCGAGACGCAAGATCGCCGGTGGCATCGGCGCGGGCCCGGACATCGCCGGCCGGTCACGTAGCACTGGCCGCATCGCGCCTCGGCGTGGTCGCCGTCCGCTCCGATAGCCGGCCTAGCCGCCGCGATATGCACACTGAGCAAGCTGAGCAGCCCAGCCAGGATTGTCGCATTCCGGTCCGCCGCTCACCTGCTCGCCGTCCCGGCGGAGGCTGTATCTGCCAGATGAACGCTGAAAGCTGCCGGGTGACCGCAGCGAGCCCGTCGAAGTCGGCGGGCTTGACGATGTAGGCATTGGCGTGCAGCGCATAACTGCCGTCGATGGAGCCCGGGTCTTGTGAAGACGAGAAGATGACCACGGGGATGGTCATGAGATCGCTGTCGCCTTTCAGCTGGGCGAGCACATCGAGGCCGGGTACATCAGCCAGGTTGAGCTCCAGCAGGATCAGCCGTGGTCTTGGCGCACCGCGAAACTCCCCCAGCCCGCGGACGAACCTCAGGGCCTGCCTGCCGTCCCGAGCGATGTGAAGATGTACCCCGTTACCAGCCTGCGCGAAGCTTTCCTGAACCATGAGCGCGTCGGCCGGATCACTGTCGACGTACAGCACGTCAGCCGGCCCGGCCGGCTCGCCGCTCATCTGATTCCCAGAACCGTCAGTGGCTGCCGCGGTCGCGCCAGCCGCGTGGCGGGCGGCGACCCGGGATCAGGCCGGCAGGCCCCGGGCCGGTCAGCGCGAGGTGCTCGTCCTCTTGCTTGTCGCGGTCGCCGAGCCAGGTGACCAGCATGTAGTAGACGACCGGCGCGAAGCAGATCGCGGGGACTGCCCACAGCACGGCGGCCGCGATCTGCCGATCCACGGCGGAACCGAGCGATCGCGCTGCCGCCGCGGTGCGGGGTGTCAGGGTCGCGGCGGACATGCCGGTGACATAGGCGATGATCCAGATCGTCCACATGGCGGCGGCGGCCATGGCGGCGCGCAGCGGGCGGGGCAGCGGCCCTGGTTGTGTCAGGCCCGCGATCGCCCGCCACAGTCCCAGGCCCGCCGGCCAGCGTGACCAGCTCCGCTGCCGGCAGCGCCGGATAACGCGCCAGCGCGTCCAGCACTGCCGGCAGGCGCCAGATGATGACCAACCCTATGAACGGAAGCAGCCGCCAGGCGGCCACCCGGGCGGGCGGCAGCCGCATGCCCGCGTCCTCGCCGGTCAGGCGCCGCGGCCTGGCAGCGCGGCTTGGGATGCCGAGCCCGAGCAGCGCAGGCGCCAGGACGGCGAAGACCGCGAACTGCAGCGCCCCGGCAAATGCGTACTGCCGCGCATAGGTCGCGGCAGGCGGCAGGACCGCCACGAACGCGAGTGCCAAGCCCAAAGCGGCCAGCCACGGCCGCGCGCGCTCCAGGAGCCGGGCCACGGCAGCCCGGTCATCGCCTGCGCCGCCCGCGCGGTCGATCCGGAGCCTGGTACCGCGGCCGCGCCAGCTGCCGGTCACCGGGGCCGTCCAGCGGTCGAAGCGCCCACAGGCAGCCGCAGCGGCGGTGCCGCCGCGCCGCGGAGCGGCGCACGGGCAGGTCCGGGGAACGCTTCGGCCTCACCAGGCAGCAGCGGGATGCTTAGCACGGCACGCACCGCAACTTGCGGCGGTGGCGGCTGGCTACGCCACATCGACGCCGGGAAGTACCTGCCAGGATACGGCTGGACGACACACCGGCTCCGCGTACCGTCCGGGCATCCCTGCGCGGCACCTGGTCGCGCCGGACCGTCGAAGGTTATGAGAGCTGTGAACCTGTACTGCCTCACCGGCGGCCGTCCCTCAGCGTGTCACGAGCCGGCTCCCGGCCTGCCCTGGCTTGCGTTCCGATTCCTTGCAGCAGGTAGCGCAGGCCCTCCATGAACTGCCCGGCGGTGGTGTAGGCCGCGAGCTGGTGCGCGAGGCTGCTGATGTCCCTGTCACCAGCCGACCCGACCCGGGAGGCCTCGAGCGCCGCGAAGCCGATGGTGTAGGTGTGCAGGGCCCCGTACGCGCTGCGGGCGGCTGCCTCGTCAAGCCCGGCCCGCCGCAGGACGCCCATCATGGCGTCCATGCGCTCGACGGCGGCCGG
Organism: uncultured Actinomycetota bacterium; assembly: GCA_963834665.1. Lineage (GTDB taxonomy): Bacteria > Actinomycetota > Actinomycetes > Streptosporangiales > Streptosporangiaceae > JAJYUU01. Next base: position 168,348 of record CAWICK010000009.1, on the reverse strand, counting down.
CGACACGACCGGATGCCGGAGGTAGACGTGCAGCGCCGCGGGCTGGCTCACCAGGAACTGCCGCAGCCTGGCGGCTGCTTCGATGACCCAGGCCTGCCAGCCGTCCTCCCCGGCAGCCGGGCGCCACGCACGCGCGAGAAGCCGGTCGACGACCTCGTCCAGCAGGTCGTCCTTATCGCGGATATGCCGGTAGAGCGACATCGGCGCGACACCCAGATCCGCCGCCAGGGTGCGGATCGACATCTCCTCGTATCGGCCGGCCTCAACGATCCTGACCGCCGCGCCGACGATGTCCTCGCGGGAGATGGACCCCCACGGGGCGCGAACGGCCGGAGTGTCGTCCTGCTCCTGCCCGGGCGGCCTGGTGACCGGGGCTGGCTCAGCCATGCCCGCTACCCTACCCCAGGTTGCGTACTTGTACGCGTATAATCAGGCTTGTGTACGCGTACGCATACCTGGGCTGCGTTCCCGCCCTGGGCTCGCACGTGCCGAAGACCGGCCAGATGCCTCGCGCTGGCAACCGCGCTTCTCCGCGCGTTCTGCCTGCCGGGCAGCAGCTGCCGGTGGCTGCCGCGCTGCGCGCGTTCGCGGCGGCCGGGGAAATCCCGGACAGCCGCGGCGGCCGGCGGCGCGGCCGATCCGGGACCGGACAAGCCTGCTGGGGACGGCACGGACGCCGGCTCCGAGGCCAGGGCCGGCGTACGGGAGCGTGCATGAGAGCCGAAGCGGCGAGGACCGAGCGCAGCGCAGCGGTACTGGCGAACCGAGCGGCCGGATGGCTGCGCGAATCCAGGGCCGGGCTGTTCGTGATCGCGCTGGTCGTCGGCGCCGGGTCCGGCCTTGGCGCCGTCGTGTTCCGGTACCTGATCTACTTCTTCACCTGGCTGGCCACCGGCCGTGCTCAGTTCGGCCAGGCCGGGTATGCGGGCAGCTCCCATCTGCCCTGGCTCGGGCTCGCGTTCTTCGTCGTCATCCCCGTCATCGGCGGTCTGGTCTACGGGCCGCTCATCTACCGGTACGCGCGAGAGGCCCGCGGCCACGGGGTACCCGAGGTCATGGTCGCCGTCGCCGAGAACGGCGGCCGGATCCGGCCCCAGGTCAGCGTCGTCAAGGCGCTCGCCTCCGCGATCTGCATCGGCACCGGCGGGTCCGTCGGCCGGGAAGGGCCGATCGTGCAGATCGGCTCCGCGCTCGCCTCCGGCTTCGGCCAGCTGGTGAAGATGCCCGAGAACCGGATGAGGATCCTGGTCGCGTGCGGCGCCGGCGGTGCCATCGCCGCTACCTTCAACGCCCCTATCACCGGCGTGTTCTTCGGCGTGGAGATCATCCTGCGCGAGTTCTCCATCGACGCCATGTTCACCGTCATGTTGTCAGCGATGATCGCCGACGCGGTCGCGATCCCGATCCTCGGCGACAAGCCGTTCCTGCAGGGATTCCCGGCCGGGATCACGCTCGTCCACCCCGCCGACTACCTCCTGGTGGCGGTGCTGGCCGTGGTCGCCGGCCTGATCGGCCTGCTGTTCAAGGCGGTCGTCTACAAGATGGAAGACCTGTGGGACGCCGCCTGGAAGAACCGTCCGGAATGGGCCCGGCCCGCTATCGGCGGAATCGCGCTCGGCCTGATCCTGCTGGCCCTGCCGCAGATGTACGGGGTCGGGTACCCGGTCATGTACAAGGCAGTCGGCGGCGGCTACGTCCTGTGGTTCCTGCTGGTCCTCGCGGCGGGCAAGATCATCGCCTGCAGCACCACGCTCGGGATCGGCGGCTCCGGCGGCGTGTTCGCGCCGTCGCTGTTCGTCGGCGCCACCTCCGGGATGGCGTTCGGCGAGGTCGCGGTCCACATCTTCGGGCCGTCCGCCGGGCAGCCCGCGCTCTACGCGGTCGTCGCGATGGGCGCGGTCTTCACCTCTGCTGCCCGCGCGCCGCTGACGTCGGTGGCCAGCGTGGTGGAGATGACCGGCGACTTCACCCTCACGCTGCCGGTGATGCTCGCTGTCGCCATCGCCACCGCGACCTCCGGGGCGCTCAGCTACGGCACCATCTACACCACGAAGCTGCTGCGCCGCGGCCAGGACATCGACCGCGCCGCCCCGTGGCGCGCCTTCGCCGACCTAAGGGCCGCCGACGCCATGCGGCCGTTCCCGGTCCCGCTGGCCGTCCCCGACGGCCATGACCGCGACGCCGATGGCGTTCCTGCCGGCGTGGGGCCGCTGCCCGGACGGCTCATCTACGAGGGTGACCCGCAGGCGGTGTACGCCGGCGAGTCCCTGGCCCAGACACTGCGCCAGCTCAAAGCCTACGGCCGCGACGGCCTGCCGGTGCTGTCCGGGGACGGGCGGCAGGTGCTCGGATGGATCACCAACCACAGCGTCCTGCAAACCCTCGCCGACCGGATCGGCAGTTCTCCGCCCCGGCAGAGCACAGCCAGCGACTCGGCGGCTGGGCGGCAGCCACGTCCGGCGGAGCCACCGGCGCCGCTGCACGGCTACCGGGTCCTCGAGATCTCTGTCGGACCAGGCTCGTCGGCCGTTGGCCGGCCGCTGCGAAGCATCCGCTGGCCGCCTGCCAGCATGCCGGTCGCCATCTTGCGTCAGCGCAGCCTGCGAGAACCCGACCCGGATCTCACCCTGGCCGAGGACGACCGCGTCAGCCTGCTCGTACCACGGCCGGCCGGGTCACCTTCGGCGCCACCGCGGGGCGAGCAGGACGGAGGCTGCAGCGCCGGACCAGCGCCGTCGCAGCACCAGACGCGCGGGCGTGCAGGTCAGTAGTCATGCGCGTAATAGCTAAGGCCTGCGGAACGGAGGGTGCTGATCGCCGGGCTGTCCGCCCGCCGCCGCAGTGCCGGACGCCGAATTGCGCGCAGCGGGGCTCCACCGCTCCGCCATCATCGATTTCAGCCACCGGCCGCGGCCACGGCGTGGCTGGCGCTCGCCGCTGGGCTGACTGCGGTATCAGCCGGGGCTAGCGCGCTACCGTGCCCGCCGTGGACATTCGCCGCCTAGCAAGAGCCGAACGCGCTGATTTCGGCGAGTTCCTGGCCACGCTGTCACCGCATCAGTGGCACGCGCCGACGCTGTGCGCGCGGTGGCGGGTCCGGGACGTGGTGGCGCACGTCATCAGCTACGACGACCAGGACAGCCGCGCTCTTGTCGCGGTCGCGGCCCAGGCCCGGTTCCGGCCCGGCCGCATCAACGACGTGGCGCTCGCACGATACGACCGGCACAGCCCGGAACAGCTGCTGACCCTCCTTGCTGACCACCTGCAGCCCCGCGGGGTCCCCGCCGCGCTGGGTGGCAGGGTCGGCCTGGTCGAGACGCTCATCCACCACCAGGACATCCGGCGCGCGCTCCGCCTCCCCCGCGCCATCCCGGCAGAGCGGCTGCGGCCCGCGCTGCATACTGCCCTGATCGCCCCCGACATCGCCAAACTCTGGCCGCTGCGCGGGGTGCGCCTGGTTGCCACCGACCTGCGCTTCTCCGCCGGTATCGGCCCGCAGGTACAGGGCAGCGCCGAGGCGATACTGATGACCATCGCGGGCCGGCCCGGCGTGGTGAACGAGCTGTCCGGCCCCGGGCAGGCCAGGCTCGCCGCGCGCCGGCACCAGACGGCAGGCCCGGTGTAATAAGCAGCGAGATAGTTGCCCTGCGCGGGTTAGTACCAGCTCAGCGCGGACCGCGTCCGTGACGCCGGCAAATGCGCATCGGCTCGCTGTGTGAAAGCGCTGCGCCAGCAGGGCGATCACGTCCACGCCCAGACGCCCGCGGCGGATCGCATCGACGGCTGACCACAACGCATAACCCAACCCGAACGCCGCCGCGATCAGCCAGCACGCATCGGCGGCCCCGCGGCCGCCCGCCAGCCACGCCAGTCCCCCGGCCGCCAGGCCCACGGCCGTCACGCCCAGCAGCAGCACCGCCGACCGCCGGCCAAACCAGGCAGCCGCCCGGCAGAGCAAACCACTCCTCATGCTGCCACCCTCCCGCACGGTGAACCCGAAGTCGTGAGCGCAACGGCATAAAGCTAAGGGACTTCCGTCCTCAGCAGTGGATATGGTGACCGGACCACCGGACCACGCCTTCGCAGGTTAGGAACAGGCGAGGAACCAAACAGGAATAGCGGGCAAACGCCCCTATCAAACTCCATCTGGCGTTCCGTTGTGGCCCGCAGCAGCGTCATGAGCCGCGGCTCTTAGCGCGCGTCAAACCCTGCGACAGCGCTGCCGATGACGATGCACCCGATCTCGGACCTGCCCTCGAAGATCGTTAAGCTCGGTCATGGCCGCCGTCGAACAGTCGCCCATCAACGGGCACGCCGAGGAGCGGCATAGGACTCGCTGCGGCTTACCCGCGGCCGCTGTCGCTTTGGCCAGCTAGCCCAGGACAGTGATGAAGTCGCGCGTCCAGCCCACGAGATACTGGTCGGCTGGCGGTGCTGGCCGGGAATCGCCGCGCTGAGCTGACCGCCGGGCTGCGACGCAACGTCGAGCTGAACCCACTCGGGATTGATGTCGAGCTGCCGTGGAGGCTCATAGTCCGGCGCGGTGCGCTGGGCCAGGGCCGGTGGCGCACCGGAGACACGGGCCGCCTCGATGAGGCCGGTTACCTCCGGGTCACCGGCCGGATCAAGGACACCATCATCCGCGGCGGATTCAACATCAGCGCGCGCGAAGTCGAGGAGACGCTCCTCGGCGTGCCCGCGGTGACGGCTGCCGCCGTCATAGGCCTGCCCGACCCCACCGTCGGCGAGCGAGCGTGCGCGGTCATCGAACTGGCTCAGGGACACGACGGGCCTGGCCTCGTGCAGGTCCGCGACTACCTGACCGGGGAACAGGGACTGGCCGTGTGGAAGGTGCCCGAACGGCTCGAGATCGTGGAGACCTGGCCGGTCACCGCCACTGGGAAGGTACAGAAGTACGTGCTGCGCGGTGCCTACCGCGACTGGGGCCGCTTGTCCGCGACAGCGGTCACCTGATCCCAGGTAGCCCCGTGCCGGGGCCACGCCAGCCAACTCGATGCCCATGCCAAGAACAGTCGAGTGATCTAGTATCTGGCACTAGACTAGTTAGCGACTGGGATGATGGCCTGTGAGCAACGATCTCGATAACCGCATCCGCGCCAGTGAACGCGAGCTGTACGAGCACTACGGCCTTCAGCCGCAGGAGCGAATTGTCGAGCTCGCCCGGGCCGGAGTCAGGGTGCGAATAACGGAGTTCGGGCCTGCCGCAGGAGCAGGGATCCCGGTGCTGCTGCTGCACGGCATCGCGTCCAACTCGGCCGCTACTGCACCGCTGCTGGAGCACATGGCCCGTCGATGGGTGATCGCGGTTGACTGGCCTGGCCATGGCCTGTCCGGCCCGGTGATCCTCGCCCGCACCGACTCCCTGCGCGAGCACGCGGTGGGCGTGCTCCGCGAACTGTGCGCCGCGCTGGAGATCAGCCAGGTCGACGTGGTGGGGCACTCGCTGGGCGGCCAGTTCGGCTTGTACCTCGCGGCAGACTCCCCGGACATCGTGCGCAGGCTCGTGCTGATCGGCGCACCAGGCGCGGGGTTCGCCGGAGTGCAGCCGGTAGCCGCCATGCGGCTGCTGTCAGTGCCGGTGCTCGGCCGGGCGATACTCGCGGTGCCGATGCCGCGCTCGGCATACCGGCGCAGTAACGACACCATGCTGGGCAGGGGCGTACTGGACCGCCACCCGCCCGCACTGGCGGAGGTCGGATATCTCGCCGGCCGCTGTCCCGGCTTCGCCTCCAGCGTGTCCAGCTTCTTCCGCCGCCTCATCACGCCTCGCCGGGTCCGCGTTGGCGTTGCCTTGACGCGAGACGAGCTCGCTGCGCTGGCAGCACCGACGCTGCTGGTCTGGGGCACCGCCGATGTATTCCTGACGCCGCAGGACGCGGCGGCTTCGATCGATGCGATACCGGATCACACGCTGGTGACGATCCCGGATGCGGGTCACCTGCCGTGGCTGGACGACGCGCAGCTGTGCGGCCGGGTCGTCGCAGACTTCCTGGCCCCTGGCTAGCCGACCTGTGACCGCCCGGCCGGTGTCAGAGCCGAGTTACGACCGCCGCGGTCGCGGCGTAGGGCCACGGGCTCAGAGGATCCCCTCGATCCACGCGAGCAGGTCGGCCTCTACCTCGTCACGGTTAGTCTCGTTGAGAATCTCGTGCCGGCCCTCGGCATAGGTCTTGTAGGTCACCGCCGAGTGTCCGGAGTCCCGGTACCGCTGGACCAGGATGTCGCTGAAAGCCAGCCCGCCGTTGATCGGGTCGTGCGCGCCGACAAAGACGTAGATCGGCAGGTCCGGTCGCACGCTGGCGGCATCTGCCCAGCGGCCGGCCGCACCGAAGAGCTCGGCCAGCGCGGATGGTGCCAGGTCGAAGCCGCACCACGGATCGGCGATGTACGCGTCGACCTGCGCCTCATCGCGGCTTAGCCAGTCAAAGTCCGTGCGGGCCGGCTCGAAGGGCTTGTTGAAGGCAGCCAGGACGCTGCCTCCGGAGTCATCGCCGGACATATGCGGCAGCAGCGCGTCCAGCGCGGTCGTTCCCGACAGCGCCACGCCGGCGATGTCGCCGGAGTGGTCGAGGATGTACTGCTGCGAGGCGAACGAGCCGAGGCTGTGCCCGACCAGCACCAGGGGCGGGCCGGGGTGCCGGTCCCTGACAATTCCGGAGAGCTGCACCATGTCGTCGACGAGGCCGTTCCAGCCGCCCTTCCCGAGGTCGCCGGGGCTTCCCGCGATGCTGTGGCCGTGTCCGCGGTGATCGTCGGCGTACGCGGCGAATCCCGCGGCCGCGAGGGTCTGCGCCAGATGCGCGTACCGGCCCGCGTGCTCGCCCATGCCGTGGGACAGCTGCACAACGCCACGCGGTGCCCCGGCTGGCTCCCACTCATGGACGTAAATGGTGGTGCCATCAGCGTTGCTGGCGAAAGTGAACACGAGCCGCTCCGTGGTAGGGAGGAATGCGGCGATCCTATCCGCAGGTTAGTCTAGCAATCAAGTATCTAAGGCTAGAGAAGATCCGCACCGGTCGCCTGGGCCGGGATGCCAGGCTCCGGTCAGTACGGCGGGCGAGCTGCCCGGCTGCTGCGTCACGACGTCCCCTGGTTCTCCTACAAGCCCGCGAGGCCGGCGATCGCGGCTCGCTGGACCTGGGCGCCCCCGGTGAGCTGCTGCGCCGACCATGCGCGGCGGTAGTACAGGTGAGCATCGTGCTCCCAGGTGAATCCGACACCGCCGAGTATGTGGATCGCGGCCTCGGCCGCAGAACGGTAGGCCTCGCCGGCCCGCAGCACAGCGACCTTAGTAGAAAGTGCTGCATCGGCGGCGCCCTCCGCCGTCGCTGCGGCCGCATACCGGGCCGCCGCTGACGCTGCCTGCAGGCCGGCGAGCATGTCCGCGCACTGATGCGCGACGGCCTGGAACGACCCGATGGGACGGCCGAACTGGGACCGGTCCTTCGCGTAGCTGACGGCGGTGTCCAGGCACCAGGCAATACCCCCGGCCGCTTCGGCGGCTGCCGCGAGGTCAAGCTGCGTCCGGACCGTGAGAAGCGCATTCCGCCCTGCCTCCCCTTCGGCGATCTGAACGCCAGGTGCGCGGCGGAACTCCACCGCGGACAGGCGGCGGGTCAGGTCCAGCGCTGGCATCGGCGCGGCAGTGACATCGGTCGCCGGAAGCTCGACCACGTAGAGCCCGAGACCTGCTGCGGAGACGGCAGGGACGACGCAGACGCTGGCCACCTGGCCGCCGATGACGTACCACCGGGTCCCGGTGAGCTGCCAGCCCCCGGCCGCCCTCTCCGCCACGACCATGGTGTCGCTGTCATGCCAGCGTCCGTCCCGGCCGGCCGCGGCGACGGTGCCCGTCAGCGAGCCGCTTGCCAGCCCGGGCAGCCACCGGCTCCGGGCCACGTCGTCGGGCGACGACAGCAGTGCGCTTGCTGCCAGACACCCGGGCAGGAAAGGCCCGCCGTAGAGAGCGCGGCCCAGCTCGGTATGCACGACCGATGCCTCGGCAGCGGTCAGGCCGAGACCGCCGTAGTCCTCCGGCACCGTAAGGCCGGCCAGGCCGAGTTCCTTCGTCAGTCGGTCATGCACTCCGGCGCTGAATCCCGTCTCGCTGGCGATCGCATCCCGCCGGGCCCCCGCAGGAGACTGCTCAGCCAGGAAGTCGCGCAGCGTCGCTTGCAGTGCGCGCTCGTCGGGTGACAGAGCCAGCCGGTCGCGTGTCGCCATCGGGGTCAGGATCCTCAGGTTGCGCGGGGCAGGCCCAGAGCGCGCTGGGCAACTGTGGTCTTGATGATCTCGTCGGTGCCGCCGCCAAGCCGGTAACCGGGAGCGCCGAGCAGCACAGACGTCCACGCGTAGGTTCCCCATGCCCCGGTGTCCGCGACAGCTTCGGGGCCGATCACGTCGGCGACGAACGCGGCGAGCCGCCGGAAGTTGTCCGAAAGGGCGATCTTGCCGAGGGCGAGTTCCGGCCCGGCTGGCTCGCCGGCGCGCGCTTGCGCAGCCTGGACTTCCTGCACGTACCGGGCGGTCCGCAGCCGCGAGATGAGCTCGCCGAACTCCTGCCGCACGACCGGGTCGCCGTCCTTGTTCATAGCCCGGACGAGCCCGATGAGCCGCTCGAGTGGACAGGATCCCGGCGCCGCCGAACGCCGGGTGGCCCATGGCGCGCCGCTCGTAGCCCAGTGTCGTGAGCGCGACGTTCCATCCGTCCCCGGCCGGACCGAGCCGCCTCTGGTCGTCGACGGGCACGTCGTCGAGGAACACCTCGTTAAATGCGGCCCCGCCGGTCATCTGCCGGAGCGGGCGCACCGTAACTCCCGGGGCATCCATGCTGATGAGGAACGCGGTGAGGTTCCGGTGCCGGGGCTCGTCGGCGCTCCGGCAGAGGATCTCGCCGATGTCCGCCAGGTGGGCGCCGGAGGTCCAGACTTTCTGACCCGAGATCCGCCATCGGCTGCCGTCGGGCACGGCCCTGGTGCTGACCGCTGCCAGGTCCGATCCGGCGCCGGGCTCGCTGAACAGCTGGCATGCGATCTGCTGCCCGCTGTAGAGGCGGGGCAGCCAATGCAGCCGTTGTTCCTCCGTCCCGTGCCGCAGGATCGTGGGGGCGATCATGCCGAGGCTTACCGTGAGCGCGGAATCGCCCGGCACCTGGTAGCGGCGCGCCAGTTGCTCAAAGCCGCGCGCAAATGCGGCCGGGAGGCCCGCGCCGCCGTACTCAGGCGGGCCGTCGATCCAGGCGTAGCCGGCCTCCCACAGGTTCTGGCGCCAGCGTCTGATGGCTGGCAGCGCGTCGGCCTCAGCCACGGGGTCGGGTTCCTGGAAGACCTGCACCTCGTCGTCGCCCTCGCCCCAGGTAAAACGCCGTCCGGCGGTGCTGGCGGCGGGATACCGGGCAGCGAGCCAGGCCTCTGCGGTGGCGAGGAAGTCCCCGATCGGGATCGTCGTCATGCGCGGCTCCGGGCCCGCCTGGCCGCTGGCGACTGGCCGCCGTGGCGGGCGGGCAGTGCGACTACCGCGCTGCCGGGCATCACGTTCTCACCGCGCTGGTTGATGGCCCTCGTCTCGATGTCGGCAACATGATCGCCGTCGTCGTCGATCCGGGTGCCGGTGACCGTCCCCTGCAGCTCGACGACGTCGGACAGGTAAACGAAGCGCCGGTACTGCGCGCTGGTTTCCTTCACCCAGGCATGATCGCCGGACCAGTGGGTGAGGTGATGGATCTGCCAGCACTGCCGCTGGAATCCGACGTCGTACTGGAACGCCACGCTCATGGCCCTAGCTGCCTGCAGGTTGTAATGCACCGAGTAGATCGGCTCGCGCGCGCCGGTGACCGGATCCCGGAACGCCCACGCGGGGTGCGCGCTGTAGTCATGAAGGGCGGCCGCGTGTGCCTTGAGCCTGGGGATCGGGGTGCCGCCGCCAGCCACGAAGGCGATCTCATCGGTGAGCCCGATCGGGCCCTTGGTAATGACGTCCAGCTCGTCACCGGCCTGCACGTCATCCCAGTAGCGCGGCTCCGCCCCTCGGGGCTGCTCGGCCAGGACCCGCGCCTCGATGGCGGCGACCTCGTCCTCGGTCCAGGGGTGGGGCAGCACCGGGTCCGGGTGCCTGCCGTCGGCGCTGTCGGCCCGGCGGGTCGAGGCCCGGCCGCGCTCGAAGTTGATGACGTCCCACCGGATCGCTGCTATCTGGTCGCCGTGCTGGTTGACGTAGGAGTTCCGGAACTTGTCGGTGACGGTCCGGCCCGCGAAGGTGCTCGGCGACGGGCCGTCGAAGCCCTCGTACACGCAGCTGGCGTGCACGGTGTCGCCCCAGTAGACGGGCCGCTCGAAGGTCACGTGCGACTGGGAGTGGAACGAACCGAGTCCGGGCCAGCCGAACTGGATGCCGGAGAAGCAGCCGATGACGAATGACGGGGGCGCGACCGGCGCCCCGTATGGCGAATGGCGCGCGTACTCCTGGTCGGTCCACAGCGGGTTGATGTCGCCGATGCCCCCGGCGAACTTCGTGACGGTGATCCGCGACGCCAGCTCGTTGTTCACCGAGTGATCGATCCGGAGTGTCGTCCCGGCCCTGGCCGCCATCGCAGCAATCATCTCGTCGGTGATCACCGCCTGCGGCATTACCGCCTGACGCTCAGCTCGCATCGGCCAGGCCCTTCACCTGGTCACGGAGCAGGAACTTCTGCACCTTGCCGGTCATGGTGGTGGGCAGGGACTGGGCAATCTGCAGATACTCGGGGAGTTTCTGCGGCGCGATCCGGCGCTCCTCGCGCAGGAACCGGGTCAGCTCGGCCAGGGTCGGCGCCTCGCCGCGGGGCACGATGAAGGCGCACGCCTTCTCCCCCAGGCGCTCATCCGGAACGGCTACCACGGCAGCCTCGGCCACGTTCGGGTGCGCGAGCAGGTGGTTCTCCACCTCGGCGGCGGAGATGTTGATGCCGCCCCGGATGATCATGTCCTTGATCCGGCCGGTCACCCGCAGGTATCCGTCCTCATCTACCCGGCCGAGGTCACCCGAGCGTGACACGCCGTCCGGGCCGACCGAGCCCGCGGTCAGCTCCGGGTCCTGCCAGTAGCCGAGCATGAGGCCGGGACCGCCATGGCAGATCTCGCCCTCGGTCCCCGCGGGCACCGGCTTGCCGTCCTCACCCCGTATCTCGAGCACGACGCCGGGGAATGCCCGCCCGTCGGAGGACAGCACGTGCCGCGCCGAGTCGGTCGTCGAGCAGGCGGTCGCCAGCAGGCCCTCGGATCGCCCGTACACCGGGAGCAGTGCGCAGCCGGGAACGCTTCTTCGCCCAGCCCTGCAGCATGACCTCGGGGATGGGCGCGCCGGCGCACGCCCAGCAGCGCAGCGAGCCGAGCTGGTCGGCCGCCGCCGGATCCGCGCCGATCTCCCCCAGGATCATCTGGACGAACGGCGTCGCCGTCATGCTCAACGTGCAGCCGTGGCGCGCGATCCGCTGCAGGGCGGCGCGCGGCTCCCAGACATCCATCAGGTGGATGCCGGCGCCGAGCATGAGCGGCGCGGTCACGCCCATCGCCAGGCCGGTTGCGTGCGTCACCGGGGAGGGCATGAACATGACGTCGTCCGGCCTCATGGACATGACCTGGCCGCCGAGGGCGTTGACGGTGAACGTCACCGTGTTGAGCGTGTGCAGGCAGCCCTTCGGGCGGGACTCGGTGCCGGAGGTGTAGATGATGCAGTGCGGTGCGTCGCCGGACAGCGGTGCGCCGAGCACGTCCTCGCCGGGTATGCCGTCGCCAGCCGTCAGCTCCTCGAGCCGGAGTGCCCCCGGCACTCTCGAACCCCGTACCGTGATGACGTGCTCCAGGTCCGGCGCGGAGTCGCGGACCTGGGCGAGCATCGCCGGATAGTAGAAGCCGCGGAACTCCCGCGGCACGATGGAGATCCTGGCCCCGGAGTGGCGGAGCACGTAGCCCACCTCGTCGTGCCGGTAGATCGGCATGGTCGGGACCAGGACCGCGCCGATCCGGGCGAGCGCGACATAGACGACGACGAACTCGTTCCAGTTCGGCAACTGCACCTGCACGCGGTCACCGGGCCGCAGCCCCAAGCCGAGCAATGCGGCACCCAGGCGGTACGCCTGCGCGCGCAGGCCCCGTGCGGTCAGTTCCCCGTAGCCGTCGCTGACGACGACGCGATCCGGCTGGGCGGTCGCAAGCTGATCGAGCGTCGCGGTGAGTACCTCGTCGCGCCAGTGCCCGGCCGACCGGAACGCGGCGATCGTGGCGCTGTCGTAGACGTCTTCGGGCCGCGGTGCGGCAAGCGTGGTCATCTGCGACCTCACAGGCTGGAGCTTATCCGTATGCTCTTTATACATCTCTAATGCACAACTGTCTATCGCTAGACTATTCGCCGGCCGTCTCGGCCTGGCTTCGGCGCGCGGCCGCCTGGCTGCGCAAGCCGGACCGGACCGCGCGAAGGTCAGCGGTCAGCCTGCTGGCCGCGTTGCCCGATAGCCCGGTCAGGCCGTAGCAGGAGTCCGCGAGCGCGGCACTGGCGGTGACTGCCGCCTGACGGCCGGCTGGCGTGAGCTTCGCGAGGATGGTCCGCCGGTCCGACGGGTGGGGCACCCTGCGGACTAGCCGCCCTTTCGCGAGCTGGTCGACCGCCAGCGTCACCGTGGTCGGATGCACCAGCAGTGCGCGGCTCAGCTGGCCGAGCGGCCGGGTCTCGCGGTCGGACATTAGCAGCGTGATGAGGATGAGGTAGCCGGTGCGGGAGAGCTGGTGCTCCCGGAGTATCAGGTCGAGCTCCTCGGTCAGCAGGATCGAGGTGCGCAACAGCGCGGCCATGGCGGCGAAGTGGTCGGGCAGCGGGGCGTCCCGCTCCAGCCAGCGCCGGCGCATCCACTCGACGGGATCGTGATCCGCTGCGCTGCTGCTGGGCTCGCCGCTCCGCGCTGCTGCGGCGCTGCCGGGCTCCGCGGCGGCGGTCATGGCGCCACCGGAGCCCGGCCCGGTGGCAGGTCCATCAGCGCCGCCCGGACCGCGGCCGCATGCTCGACGGCCGCCTCCGGGGACGCCGCCACCGGAATGACCGTGATGTGCTGCGCGCCGGCGCCCACGAACGGGGCAATCCCGGCGGCAACCTGCGCCGGGGTACCGGCCAGCGTCAGGTGCCGGAACTTGTCGTACGGCAGCCTGTACATGCTCTCCAGCTGGCCGGCGAGCATCTGCCGGGCGCGGTCCGGGTCGTCATCCAGGCCGCACCAGATGTTCAGCCCGTACCATCCCGGCGGTTCCCGGCCGGCGGCGGAGGCGGCGGCCGAGATCTGCTCGCGAGTAAGCGCATACCGGCGAGGCGAGCAGAAGATGCCGAGCCATCCGTCGCCGTACCAGGCCGTCCGGCGCACGGCGGCCTCGCCGCGGCCGCCGATAACGATCGGGACTTCAGGCTGCGGCGTAGGGCGGATGGCGGCGCTGCGCAGCCGAAAGAATTCCCCGGCATGGTCTATCGCGGCACCGCTTGCGAGCGCGCGCAGGATCTGCAGGCACTCGTCCAGCCGCCGGCCGCGGGTTGCCGGATCGACGCCGCAGTTGCTGATCTCGGCCCGGTCCTCGCCGCCCGCGCCCACCCCCAGGATCAGCCTGCCGGGGGCCAGCTGGCTGATCGAGGCGAGCTGGCGTGCCGTCAGCAGCGGGTGGCGCAGCGCGAGCAGGTAGATACCGACGAGCACCGGTAGCCGCTCAGTACCTGTCAGCGCCGCGGTGGCCGAGATCAGCCCGTCGAAGCCGGCGCCGTCGTGAAAGCTGACGTGGTCGGCGACGCAGAGGTAGTCCAGTCCGGTCTGCTCCGTCCGGGCCAGGATGGCATTCCGCCTGGGTGGGCCGAGGTTCAGCAGGATGTCGTGGACGGAGATGCCTACACGGGTGCTGACGTTCACTGCGCCGCTACCCGGCCGATCAGGCTGGTCGCGATGATGCGCTTCTGGATGGCGGCTGTCCCGTCCGCGACCAGGTAGCAAGCGATGTCCCGGTAGCGCTGCTGCAGAGGTGATTCTGCGGAGTAGCCGATGTTGCCGTGGGTCACCCAGGCGGTCTCGATCGCGTCCTTGGCGATCTGCGGCGGCCACCACTTGCACATGGCGGCCACGTCGGTGTGCGGCTGACCGGTGGCGCGCAGCCAGAGCGCCCGGTAGCACAGCCACCGTGCCGCCTCCAGCCGGGTAGCGTGCTCGGCGATCGGGAACGAGACGCCCTGGAACGCGGCGATCGGACGTCCGAACGCCTCCCGCTGACGTGCCCAGGAGATGGCCTCGTCCAGGCTGGCCTGCGCGGCGCCGAGGCAGAGCAGTCCCAGCGCGGGCCGGCTGAAGTCGAAGTGATGCATGACGCCCGCGAAGCCGCGCCCTTCCTCGCCGACCAGCGCGGACGCCGGCACGAACACCTCGTTGAATGCGAGGCTTCCCCAGCACAGTGGCAGCGCGCCCATGCCCGGCATCGGACTTCGGCTGACGCCGGTGGACTCGAGGTCGACGGCGAAGCAACTGATGCCGCCGTGTCCACGGCTTCCGGCGTGCCGTGCGTAGACCAGGGCCACGGTCGCGCAGGTGGCGTTGGTAATGGCGATCTTCTCCCCGGACAGCTGCCAGCCGCCCGCCACCTGGCGCACCGTTGAGGCCAGGTTCGCGGCATCGGAGCCGGCTGACGGCTCGGTCACCGCGATAGCCGCCACGATCTGGCCGCTGATGAGCTGCGGCACGTACCGCTCGGCGACAGCATCCTGCGCGAGAGTCGCCAGCTGCGCGGCAACGAGACCAACCTGAACCGGCGCGGCCGCGACGTTCGGGTCGCCGTAGGCAAGCGCCTCCGTAGCCAGGCCGAGGGTGATGGGGTCGGAGTCGCCGAAACCGCCGAGCCGCTCTGGCAGGCCAAGGCCGAGTACGCCCATCTCTGCAAGCTGCCGGTGAGCGTGCCAGGGGAACTCCGCCGCGGAGGCCCGGTCCAGGTACCGGGGCGCCAGTTCGGCGGCCGCAAAACGCCGGAGCTCGGCGCGGAAGGCTTCCTGCTCCGGGCTGAAGGCGAAAGAGATCATCCCTGCACCGTTTTAAGTGCGGTGGTGAGCTTCGTGAGCTCATCACCGATGTGCCGGGGTGCAATCGCTCGGTCAGAGTCGAGTATCTCCGCGAAACGGTCGCGCACGGTCTCGGCGGACAGATCGCGCTCGGTGATACCACGGGTTTCCGAGATGAGGATCGCGGCGACGTGGCCGCCGCCGGCCGCGACGATCTGGCCGGTGACCGGGCAGTCCCGGTGCGCGAGGAAGGCCACCACCGGCGCGATGGCCTCCGGGCCGAGCAGGCTGGCCTGAGCGCCGAGCATGTCGGCGTTCATGCGCGTCGCGGCGGCAGGAGCAACGGCGTTGGCGAGGATGCCGTTCTTGCGGCCCTCGACGGCCAGCACCCGGGTCAGACCTACCAGGCCGGCTTTGGCGGCGCCGTAGCTGGCCTGGCCGAAGTTGCCGAAAAGCCCGGATGCGCTGGTCGTGGTGACGATCCGGCCGTAGCTGCGCTGCTTCATGTGCTGCCAGGCCGGGATCAGGACGTGGAAGGCGCCGCGCAGATGGACGTCGAGGACCGGGTCAACCAGCTCCGGGCTGAGGTTGCCGAAGCTCTTGTCGCGCAGGATGCCCGCGTTGTGCACGACGATGTCCAGCTGGCCGAACTCGGCGAGCGCATGCGCGACCATGGCCGCGCCGCCATCCGGGGTGGCGACAGAGTCATGGCTGGCGACCGCCGCGCCACCCGCCGCGCGGATCTCATTGGCGACAGCCGAGGCGGGGTCGGCTGACCCGTCGCCGACCGTGCCGTCCACTGCCCCGCCGGGGTCGTTGACGATCACCGTGGCTCCCCGGCGCGCCAGTTCCAGCGCGTGAGCGCGCCCAATCCCACGGCCGGCGCCGGTGATGAGCGCGACCTGCCCATCGAATCGCAGCGCCGTCATGACATCGTGAACCCGCCGCTGACCGAAAGGACCTGCCCGGTGATCCAGGACGCCAGGGGTGAGGCCAGGAACAGGACGGCGTTGGCGATGTCCTGCGGCTCGCCGATGCGCCCGAGCGGGTAGGCGCGGGCGAGCTTGTCCGCGCCGCCGGCCTGCTCGATGAACCCGGCACCGCCGGGAGTGTTAGTGGTTCCCGGCGCGACGGCGTTGACGCGGACGCCATCGCGGCCGACCTCGCGGGCCAGGCTCTTGGCCAGGCCGAGCAGCCCGGACTTGGCCGCGGCATAGACGCTCATGTAGCGCTCGCCGATCCTCGCCCCGTCCGAGCTGATGATCACGATGCTGCCGGATGTGGCCACGACGTCCGGGAGCGCAGCCTGGGTGACGGCCATTGTCCCGGTGAGCGTGACGCCGACGACCTTGTCGATTTCCTCGGCGGTGTGGTCGGCGAAGAGCTTGACGGCCCAGGCTGCGGCGTTGTTGACCAGGATGCTGACCGGGCCGAGATCGGCCCGGACGGCCGCGCAGGCCGGCCGCGACGGAGTCCCGGTCCGAGATATCGAGAGTGACCGGGCGAGCGCGACCGCCGTTCCCCTCAATGTCTGCCGCAACACGGCGGGCTGAGTCCGCGGACAGGTCCGCGACCGCGACGGCGGCTCCCGCGCGCGCCAGCGTCATGGCCGTCGCCTCACCGATGCCGCTGCCTCCGCCGGTCACCACGGCGACCTGGCCGGCCAGGTCGATGGAGATGCTCATGTCTGGCTGCTCCCGCTCTTAGTGCCCGACCTGGTGTGCTGTGAAATCGGGTTTCCGCTTCTCGGCGAATGCGGCTGCGCCCTCGCGGGCCTCGTCGGTGACGGCGAAGACGTCCAGCCCGGCCTGGGACAGCTGCGACAGCCCGCCCTGGTGGTCGGTGTCGGCGTTGAACGAATGCTTGAGGAAGCGGAGCGCCGTCGGGCTGTACTGGGCCAGCTGGGCGATCCAGGCCTTGGCGGCCGGCAGCAGTTCCTCGGCCGGAACCACCTTGTTGACCAGGCCCCAGCGCTCGGCGACGTCGGCCGGATACTGGTCGAGCAGGAACCAGATTTCCCGCGCCCGCTTCTCGCCGACGACCCGGGCCAGGTAGGCCGATCCGAAGCCGCCGTCGAAGGAGCCTACCCGCGGCCCCGCCTGCCCGAAGGTGGCGTGCTCGGCCGCAATCGAGAGGTCGCACAGCACATGGAGCACGTGCCCGCCGCCGATGGCCAGGCCGTTGACAGCCGCAATCACCGGCTTGGGCACGTCCCGGATAAGCCGGTGCAGGTACGTCGCCTCGAACAGGCCGTTCTCCGTTGGCCCGTAGTCACCGGTCTCGGCCCGCTGCTTGACGTCGCCGCCGACGCAGAATGCCCGTGTGCCGGCCCCGGTCAGGATGATGCCGCGTACCGACGTGTCGGCCCATCCTCGCTTGAAGGCATGGATGAGCTCCTCGATGGTCTTGCCGCGGAACGCGTTCAGCCGGTCTTCCCGGTCAATGGTGATGACTGCTGCCGGTCCGTCTACCTCGTAGCGGATATCCTCGTAGCTCATCGGTGCCCTTCTGCAGTACGTGAGTGCGATAGCCGGTATCTAGAGTCGTTCCAGCAGCGTCGCGGTGCCGAGCCCGCCGCCGCAGCACATCGTGACCACGCCGTAGCGGGCGCCAGTCCGGACCAGCTCGTGAGCCGCCTTGGTGATCAGCACGCCGCCGGTTGCGCCGAGCGGATGGCCCAGCGCAATCGCGCCGCCGTTGGGATTGACCCGGTCGGGGTCTGCTTTCAGCTCGGCGATGAAGGACAGGATCACCGATGCGAATGCCTCGTTGATCTCGATCAGGTCCACGTCGCCGAGCGCGATCCCGCTGCGCTGGAGCAGCAACGGCACGGCCGCGTGCGGGCCGAGCAGCATCATCACCGGGTCGACGCCGACGGTTACCGAATCGGCGACGCGTGCCAGCGGCGCGATGCCCAGGCTCGCAGCGCGGTCCTCGGTCATCAGCAGGACCGCGCTGGCCCCGTCCGAGATCTGCGACGATGACCCGGCGGTGTGGATGCCGTCTGGCATGACGGGCTTGAGCCCGGCCAGCGCTTCGCGGCTGGTGTCCCGCAGGCCCTCGTCCGTGGCCAGCTGTACCAGCTCCCCGTCCTCGGTCTCGACCGGCGCGGTGACGATCTGGCCAGCGAAGCGGCCTGCGGACCACGCCGCGGCTGCCCCCTGCTGGGAGCGCAGTCCCAGCTCGTCGGCTGCCTCCCGGTCGACGCCATAGCGCTGAGCGATCTTCTCGGCCGCCTGGAACTGGTTGAGGAACTCAAAGTGGCGCCGGTATGCCTTCGGGACCGGGCGACCCAGGCCTACGGACTTGCCGTAGTTCGCGCCGATCGGGATCCGGCTCATGGACTCCACACCGCACGCCATCGCGATGTCCGTTAGCCCGGCCCCGACTAGTCCGGCTGCCAGCGTGAACGCCTGCTGCGACGACCCGCACTGCGCGTCGACGGTAGTGGCCGGCACCGTCATCGGCAGCCCCTCGGCCAGCCAGGCCGTGCGGGCCAGATCGTAAGCCTGCTCGCCGACCTGCGTGACTGTGCCGCCGATAACCTGGCCGACGGCAGCCGGATCGATGCCGGTCCCGTCGACCACCGCGCGTTGGGCGGCACCGAGCAGCCGGGCCGGATGCACGCCGGCGTAGGCACCGTTGCGCCTGCCCACGGCGGTCCGGACCGCAGCCGCCACCACCACCGATTTCTCCATGACTAGATAGTAGAGTATTAGAGGATCTAAGTGTCAGCCGACGGTCACATACCCTTGGGCGTCCGTTATTTTGGGCTTAGACTAGATCACCGGCACGAGCGACGCGGAGGACGCGCATGGCAGAGCGGGACGATGCGGTCGAGTGGTCGCGCGAGCACTGGATCGCGGGCGGCCAGCCCGCGCCCGAGCAGTTCACGGCGATGGCGGCCATCCTGCGTACCCATCAGGCCATGACTGCCTCGATCGACGCCACGCTGCGCGTCTACGACCTGACCAGGACCGGCTACCTGCTCATGACGACCCTCTTGCTGTCGCGTGACGGCACCCGGCCGCTCGGCCAGCTCAGCAGGCACCTGATGGTGCATCCGACCACCGTGACGCTGGCCCTGGACCAGCTGGAGAAGCGCCTGCTGCTGAAGCGCAGGCCTCATCCCAGCGACCGGCGGACCATCCTCGCCTCGCTGACCCCCGCCGGGCACGAGCTGCTGGACAAGGTGACCCGGGACCTGGCCGATGCCAGCTTCGGCCTGACCGGCGTCGATGACAGGCTGGCCGGCCGGGTCGTGAGCGTCCTCCGCCAGGTGCGGCTGCGGATCGGGGACATCAGCTAGCCGTGCTCGAGGCCGGCTCTGGCCCAGGCGCACCGGCCGCAAGGACATCCGCCACGACCTGCTGGCTTCGCTCCGCCGTCATCCCGAAGCTCGCCGGGTAGACGATGACGTGATCCGCGAGCTGGCTGAGCAGGCGCAGCCGGCGCGCGACCTGCGCTGGCGAGCCGGCCGCTGCGGCCGAGTCGACCAGGTCATCGGGCACGGCGGCGGCCATGGCGGCATAGTCCCGCTGGCTGAACGCGGCCCTGACCCGCTCGCCAACCCCGGCGAAACCGCTGACGTCGAGGACCTTCTGATAGGTCCTGGGCACCGCGTAGAACGCGATCTGCGCGGCCGCCTCGCGCCGTGCCTGCTCTTCGTCGTCGGCGACGGAGCAGATGACCAGGGCGGCGATCTCGACATCGGCCGGATCCCGGTCACCGCGGGCCGCTCCGGCCGCGACCGCGGGGCGCACGACCTCGTCGAAGTAACGCGGGGTGAACAGCGGATGGCCGAGGTAGCCGTCGGCAGCCAGGCCGGCGACCTCCACCATGCGCGGGTTCACCCCGGCCGTGAACACGGGGATCCGGTCCCGGACAGGAGCGGTCATCTCCGCTGTCGGCGCGATGTCGGCGTGATAGAACCGACCGTCGTGGCGAACCGGTTTCGCATGCAGCTGCCAGAGCTGGCGCAGGAGCGGCAGCAGCTCTTCCATCCGGGCAGCAGGACCAGCCGGATCCATGCCGTGCCAGTCCGCCATCATCCGGGTGGTTCCGGTGCCCACGCCGAGCGCGAGCCGGCCGCCTGATAGCTCATCGAGACTGCGTGCCTCGGTGGCTAGGACCAGCGGCGTGCGGCCGACCGCGTAGGCGATCGCGCTGCCGATCCGGATCGTCGTCGTTGCCTGCGCCATCGCCGCGAGGCTGACGATGGCCGACCGCGTGTAGAACTCGGGGCTCCACGCCCTGTGGTAGCCGAGGCTCTCTGCTGCAGCGGCAGTTTTTGCCGCGTCGCGGACGCCGCCGCGCAGGATCGCGAATCCGCGGGTGGCCATGGTCAGCTGAACCGCGGGGACCGCCTGGCCAGGAACGCGGCCAGGCCCTCCCTGCCGTCGGGGCTGTCGAAGAGGCGCTCGACCCGCTGGGCCTCGTGCGCCATGCCTTCGGCGAGCGGCAGCTGGCCTGCCTCATCGACGCAGGCCAGGATGGCCGCCAGCGCAGGCCGGGACAGACTACCAAGCTCACCTGACAGCGTGACGGCAGCGGCCAGGGCGCTATCAGTCGCCTCGAGCCGGTCGAGCAGGCCGATGGCGAATGCCTCCGCTGCGCAGACCTCTCGCCCGGTCAGCATGATGTCGAGCGCTCTGCCCCGGCCTACCAGCCGGGGCAGGCGCTGCGTCCCGCCTGCCCCAGGGATCAGGCCGAGCTTCGGCTCAGGCAGGCCAAGCAACGCCCGGGACGAGCCGATGCGCAGGGAGCAGGCCAGTGCCAGCTCGAGGCCCCCGCCCAGGGCTCGGCCTTCGATCGCGGCGATCGACGGCCGGCCGAGACGCGCGATCCGGTCTAGCAGTCGCCGGAGCGAGGTCCCGTACGCGCTGAAGGCCTCCGTGTCGGCGGCCGCCATAAGCTTGATGTCAGCACCCGCTGCGAAAAAGCCGTCGATGGCAGAGGTGACCACCAGCACGCGGGCGGCTGACTCAGCAAATGCGTCGAGAGCCGCGTTCGCGCCCGTAATCAGGCCGGCGCCAAGCTGGTTGGCGGGCGGGTTGTTCAGGGTCACGACGAACGCCGGCCCGTCCTCCGACCAGCTCACCGGCGTGTCGGTAGTCAAGGCCGGCGTCTCCGCGTCCCGGGCGAGCCAGTCGGCCCGAAGTTCGTGCTTGGCGATCTTGCCGGCTGCGGTCATCTGCAGCGGCTCGGGCTGGAGCAGCCACCTGGCCGGTACCTCGAACCGTGCCAGGTGCTCGGCCGCGAACGCCGAGAGCTCATCCTCGGCGACGGGTGCCCGCACCTGGACGACGGCGCCGACTATCTCTCCAAGGTCAGGATCGGGCAGCCCGACCACGGCGACCGCGGCTACCGCGGGATGCCGGTGCAGGACCTCCTCGACGTGCGCGGCCGCAATGTTCTCCCCGCCGCGGATGATGATGTCCTTGGCCCGCCCGGTCACATACAGCAAGCCGTCCTCGAGCCGTCCCAGGTCGCCGGTATGCAGCCAACCGCCAGGATCGATGAGGCTGCCTCCGGTGTCGTTCCAGTAGCCGATCATCTGCGCCGGGGAACGCACCAGGATCTCTCCAGTCCCGGCGTCGTCCGGCGAGTCGATGTGCAGCTCCACCACCGGCAAGGCGCGGCCCGACGTGCCCGGGTGGTCAGCCATCAGCGCACCGGACGCGGCCGCAACGGTGCCGCCTGCCTCGGTCATGCCATAGACGGTCGAAACGCCCCGCCGCACGGCAGGGAACACCGCCCGCAGCCTGTCGGTGAGTTCGGGCGTGACTGGCGAGCCGCCCAACGAGATCGATCGCACGGTCCCGAGATCGCGATGCGGGACAGAGGGATGCTCGAGGACCCGGATCGCCATGGTCGGGATGGCGCCCCAGACCGTGACGCGCTCCCGCTCGATGACGTCCAGAACCTGGCCCGGATCGAACCGTCCTTCCAGGAAGACCACGGTGTTGCCGCCGAGCAGTGCCAGCAGCAGCGACTGGATGCCGCCGATGTGGAACAAGGGCCCGCTCTGCAGGATGACTACGACGCCTCGGCTGGCTCGCTGGCCTGGCAGGCGGCCGGAGATCACGAGGAGGTTCTGCAGGTTGGCGATGACCGAGCGATGCGCCAGGATGGCGGCCTTGGCCAGCCCGGTTGTGCCGGCCGTGAAGATGATCAGGGCCGGATCATCCTCGCTCCCCGGCTGCGCGGTGGCCCCAGCTGACGGCCCTGGCGCCGCTGGTTCTGCTCCGTCACACCACGCCCGGATCTGGTCGATCGTGACGATGACCGCACCGTGGTCTTCTGGCAACCGCGCTGCCATAGGCGCATCCGCCACAATGACGCCCGGCGTGATGAGCCGGATGGCGTGAGATACCTCTGCCGCGCTCCACCACCTATTGCCCGGCGCCGCCACAGCATTAAGCCGCAGGGCCGCCCAGAGCGCGATGACCCAGTCCGGTGAATTACCGGCCAGGAGCAGAAGCCGGTCCCCCGGCCGCAGCCCCAGGGCCGCAAGCTCCCGCGATACCCGCCGGATGGCATCGATCATGGTGCCGAAGCTGACCCGCCGGCCGCCCTGAACCAGGTGATCGCGGTCGCGGAAGGATGCTGTGTCGTCCAGCAACTCGGTGACCCGGTGCCGTCGCTGGGCGAACTGCAGGAACGGCACCGGTCCCGTGCTGCGGGCAACCTCGCTGCCCCAGCCGCCCTGAACAGTCGTCACATCGCCCGCCTCACTCGGGAACCTCGACTTTACTCTAGAACACAATCATCGAACCTGCGAGTATTCTGACAGCCACGAACATCTGGTGCCACACTCATCCCGGAGGAGCCAATGCGCGAAACCGGAACTGTCCTCGTCGAGCGCACTGGCCCTGGTATCGCCATCGTGCGCCTCAACCGCCCCGCCCAGCTCAACGCCCTGAATGTCGCGATGTTCGCTGAGCTGAGGACGGTTTGCGAGGGCTTGCGCTCCGACGAGAACGTGCGGGCAATCGTGCTGACCGGGTCGGGCCGAGGCTTCTGTGCTGGTTACGACCTGGATGAGGCACAGGAACTAGCCGGGTTGTCTCCCGCGGACATGCTGGCCCGACAAGACATGGCACAGTCCTGCGTCCTGGCACTGCGGAATATCCCTCAGCCGGTAATCGCCGCTGTCAACGGGCCAGCCATGGGCGGCGGGCTCTGCCTGGCACTGGCCGCGGACTTCCGGATCGCGGGCCAGAGTGCGGGGTTCAGCGCCCCGTTCGTGCGACTCGGCCTGTCCGCGGGTGACATGGGCTGCTCGTGGCTCTTGCCACGGGTCGTCGGTCCCGGTCATGCAGCGGAGCTGATGTTCACTGGAGCGGCGATTGACGCCGCCGAGGCAGCACGCATCGGGCTGGCCAACAGGGTCGTCCCCGATGACGCTCTGCTAGCCGACAGCCTCGCGGTCGCGGAGGTGATCGCCGGGCACTCGGTGTTCGCGATGGGAATCTCCAAGCGTGCACTGCACGCGAACCTGGCAGCACCGTCGCTGGACCTCGCGCTGGAACTCGAGGCCAGGGGCCAGGCCTACGCGACCCGCGGCGCCGATTTCCCCGCAGCCCTCGCCGGGATCCGCGCGCAGATCAGGGGCTAGCCGCCGCGGGCGGCCCGGCCGTCCACTCCCTGAGGATCTCGGCCGCGCTGTCCTCGCCTGCCCGCGGTACGCCCCGGCGCGGCCCGGACAGCGCGCGGGACAGATACAGGACGCGCACGCCGTCCAGCGGACGGTTCACCGCCTGCACCATCTCAGTAAGACCGGGGCAGGCCGAGAACGTGATCGGCGAGGTAGTTGAGGACCATCTCCTGCGGCACCGGGGCGATCCTGAGCAGCCTGGCTTCCCGCCAGTACCGCTCGACGTGGTACTCACTGGCGTAGCCGAACCCGCCGTGCGTCTGCATCGCCGCGTCAGCGGCGGCAAAGCCGGCCTCGGCGGCGAGGTACTTAGCAGTATTCGCCTGCTCCCCGCAGGGCAGGCCCTGGTCGATCCGCCACGACGCCTGCCGGATCGCCAGTTCGGCAGCGCTCAGCCGGGCGTGCGCGTCGGCCAGCGGGAACGCGATCCCCTGGTTGGCGCCGATCGGCCTGCCGAACACGACCCGCTGCCCGGCATAGGCAACCGCCCGGCGCAGCGCGGCCCGGCCCACGCCGAGTGCCTCCGATGCGACCAGCACCCGCTCGGCATTCAGCCCGTCCAGCAGATAGTAAAAGCCCCGGCCCTCCTCCCCGACCCGGTCAGCAGGATCGACGTACAGGCCGTCGTAGGCCACCTCGCAGGAGGCAACGGCGTTGCGTCCGACTTTGGGGATCGGCCGGATGCTGACCGCCGGGTCCTTGAGATTCGCGACGAAGAGCGTCAGTCCGTCGGTGCGGCGCTGGACCTCGCCGGCTGGCGTCGTCCGGGTCAGCAGCAGGACCCGGTCCGACTCCAGCGCCTTGGAAGTCCACACCTTCCGGCCGGTCACCCTGTACCCGTCACCGTCGCGCACCGCACGGGTGGTGATCGCGGTGGTGTCCAGGCCGGCGTCCGGCTCGGTCACGCCGAAGGCGATATGCATCTCCCCCGCGGCCACTCGCGGCAGGTACCGCTGCTTGAGCTCTTCGCTGCCGTGCTTCACCACCGGATGCATGCCGAAGATCGACAAGTGAATAGCGCTCGCGCCGTTCATGCACGCTCCGGAGGCGGCAACCTCCTCCAGAATGATCGACGCCTCGGTGATCCCGGCACCGCCACCGCCGAACTCAGCGGAGATCGCAATGCCGATCCAGCCCGCGGCTGCCATCGCTGCGTAGAACTCCCACGGGAACTCATGAGCGGCATCCTTCGCCGCCCAGTACTCGTCCGGAAACCCGGCGCAGATCTCCCGGACAGCATCCCGGATCAGCCCGTGGTCCGGGCTATCAGCAAAGTCCACTGCCTTCCTCCGCGCCGCAGCGACCGCCAACGTGGTACATGGTCGCATACTAGATAGTCTATCGATAGAGTAACAGAGGAGTGGCAGAGTACGCAGAGTACGCCGCAGCGCCATGGCCTGCGGTTAATTACCGCACGTTAAGCCCGGTGACGGCCCTTCCGATGATCATGCGCTGGATCTCCGAGGTGCCCTCGAAGATGGTGAAAATCTTCGCGTCCCGATGCCAGCGCTCGACCGGGAACTCTCTGGTGTACCCGTTACCCCCAAGAATCTGGATCGCCTGCTCGGTCACCTTGACCGCGGTCTCCCCCGCGACCAGCTTGGAGATCGAGCCCTCCGCGTGCTCGAACGGCACGCCGTTCCGCGCCATCCACGCCGCCCGCCAGGTCAGCAGCCGGGCCGCGTCCACCGAGGCCTGCATGTCGGCGAGCATGAACGCGACGCCCTGGTTCTGCCCGATCGGCCGGCCGAACTGCACCCGCTGCGTCGAGTACTCGGCGGCGAACTCCAGCGCCGCCCTGGCCACGCCAACGGCCATCGCGGCCACGCTCGGCCGGGACCGCTCGAACGTCTTCATCGCGGCCTGCTCGCCGCTCGCACCGCCTTCGGCGATCCGGGCCAGCCGCGCGTCGAGTCGTTCCTTGCTGCCGACCAGGCACCGGCCCGGGACCCGGACGTTGTCCAGGATCACCTCCGCGGTGTGGGATGCGCGGATGCCGTGCTTGCGGAATTTCTGTCCCTGCGACAGGCCCGGCGTGCCAGGCGGCACGATGAAGGTGGCCTGACCGCGGCTGCCGAGCGACGGCTCGACGGACGCGACCACGACATGCACGTCGGCGATGCCGCCATTGGTGGCCCAGGTCTTCGTGCCGTTCAGCGCCCATTCGTCGGTGGCCTGGTCATACACGGCCCTGGTCCGGATCGCGCCGACATCGCTGCCCGCGTCGGGCTCGGACGAGCAGAACGCCCCGAGCTTGATGTCGCCTGGACTGCCGAACATCTGCGGCAGCCACTCGCCGATCTGCTCATTGGTCCCGTTGCTGGCCACCGCGATGGCCGCCAGCCCCGATCCGACTAGCGACAGGCCGATCCCGGCGTCACCCCAGAACAATTCCTCGAACGCGACCACAGTTCCCAGCCCGCTCGGGTCCAGCCACTGAGTGCCGAAGAAGTCCAGCGAATAGAGCCCGATCTTGGCCGCTTCCTCGATGATCGGCCAGGGAGTCTCCTCGCGCTCATCCCATTCGGCTGCCGCCGGCCTGATCACGTCCCTGGCGAACTCATGCACCCAGTCCCTGGTGTGCCGGACGTCATCGGACAGCGCGAGGGAGAACCCGCCGGCGTTCGCTTCAGGATGGCTCATCGTGCTGCTCGCCTTTCACTCACGCGATGGCGCGGGCCAGTAAGTTACCGCACAGTAACAGGTTAGTGCGTGCAAGGCCACGGCGCTACAACCGTCAGGAAGGTAACGGGTACCTCCATCACATGCTGCCGTCGGCGGCTCGGCTGGCATAAGGTCAGCCGGCCGCCACCCGGCGCAGCACGTCGGCAAGCAGGGCCTGCTCGGTGTCGGAGAGGTGGTCCAGCAGGGCGGAGCGGATCGTGCTGGCGTGCACGGGAATGGCCTGGCGCAGTACGTCACGCCCGGCCGTGGTGATGGCGATGAGGACGCCGCGGCCATCGCCGGGAGTGGCCGACCGTGCCAGCCAGCCCCTGTCAGCCATCCGCGCGACCGCCCGGCTCAGCGCGGGCTGGGTCAGCGGCACCGCCGACTGCAGGTCGCCAAGCCGCAGCGCGTCCGGTTGCCCGTCGTCGCGCGCCTGGTCCAGGCGCAGCAGGATCTCGAATTCGTTGATGGTCAGGCCGCAACGGCTGGCCAGCGCGCCCGCCAGCAGGCCGGCGATCCGGGCATGCGCCGCGGTGAGGGCCGCCCACGCAAGAGCGCACGCATATTCCCCGGCGTCACCGACTCGCTCGCTGGCTCGCCCGGCCGCCTGGCTGCCGGATGCCACGGCTACCACCACGGCCAGCTCGACCAGGAACGCAGTGTGCCGGAGACATGCTCTTCCTCATAGGCAAGGTGCGCGAGCAACTCGGCGCTCAGAACCTGCAGCGCGTCGATGAGTCGCTGCCGCACAGCGGCGTCCTCCTGCTCGGCCAGCTCTAGTGCGGCCGCCGAGACATCATCGAGCAGGTCAGAGACCCGGGCATGGTCCGATTCGAGCTTGTCGACGACCGGACCGAGCGCCGGGTTCGCGAGCCGGAGCCGGGGAAACAGCAGCGCGGACTCGGCATGATGGTGCGAGTGCACGAACCGGCAGTACTGCAAGCAGTTGATCTTCAGCTGCCACAGCGGGCTGCCGACCTCGAGAGACTGGATCGTGGTGGCGGCAGCCTCGCCCGCTAGCCCGTTACTAAGCTCGCCGGCCAGTCGCCTGACCGTGCCCAAGTCGCGGCGGATCAGGTCGTGGACCCATTTCAGCTCCTCGACCAAAGCTTCGCCCGGCGCCGGCTGCTGGTCATATTGATGCGTGCGCATGCATATAGGTTACGTTGGCCCGCCGCGGGCTG
Source organism: uncultured Actinomycetota bacterium (assembly GCA_963834665.1). Taxonomy (GTDB): domain Bacteria; phylum Actinomycetota; class Actinomycetes; order Streptosporangiales; family Streptosporangiaceae; genus JAJYUU01. Next base: position 140,772 of record CAWICK010000009.1, on the reverse strand, counting down.
CGGCCGCGCCCGCCATGATCCGGTAAAGTTCGCGTCTTCTGCCGACGCCAACTCTCCCTGATAATCAGGTGAGTCCGGTTTGTCCGCTAAGGCAAGGAGAGGCGCCCGCGCCATGGACATCGCCAGTTACCAGCACCTCGTGCTCGAGCGGCAGGCCGGCGGCGTGCTGCTCGTCACGCTGAACCGCCCGGATGTGCTGAACGCCGCGGATGAGCAGATGCACCGCGAGTTGGCTACGGTCTGGGCGGACATCAGCCGGGACGCCGAGACCAGGGTCGCGGTAGTCACCGGGGCGGGCCGGGCCTTCTCGGCCGGCGGCGACCTCGCCATGGTCGAGCGGCAGATCGGTGACTACGGCCTGGTCACCAGCATGCTTGCCGAGATGAGCGATCTTGTCTACAACATGGTCAACTGCGAGAAGCCGATCATCTCGGCGATCAACGGCGTCGCCGTCGGCGCCGGGCTGGTCGTGGCCCTGCTGGCCGACATCAGCATCTGCGCTACCGACGCCCGGCTGGGCGACGGTCACGTGCGGCTAGGCGTCGCCGCCGGTGATCACGCTGCCATCATCTGGCCCCTGCTCTGCGGCCTGGCCAGGTCGAAGTATTACCTCATGACCGGCGAGATGATCAGCGGCGAGGAAGCCGAGCGCATCGGGCTGGTCTCTAAGGCACTGCCCCGTGATGAGGTGCTGGCCGAGGCGATGCGGGTGGCCAGGCACCTGGCCACCGGCCCGCAACTCGCCATCCGGCTGACCAAGCGCGCGCTGAACGGCTGGATCCGCAGCGCCGGGCCTATCTTCGATCAGTCGGCCGCCTACGAGATGCTCACCTTCATGGGCGAAGACGTGAAGGAAGGCCTCGCGTCCCTGCGCGAGAAGCGAGCTCCGCAATTCGGTTAGCTCATGGAAGGTAACGGCTTCCTCATCCGCCGCCGCCGACTGCTCAGCTAGCCGCGTGCCGGTCCAGGAACTCGTACACGTCGGCCTCGTCGACGCCGGGGAAACTGCCCGACGGCAGCGCGAGCAGGATGTGCGAGTGCGCCCGGGCGGACGGCCAGGCCATCCCGTGCCAGCGCGCGGCCAGCGCGGACGGCGGGCGCTGACAGCATTCGGGCTCGGGACACGCCGAGGTCATCCTTATCCGGGTTTCCCGACCGCGGAACCAGCGGGAGTCCTCGTACGGCACGCCGAATGTGACGGCGAAGCCGCGTTCCCGGCCGGAGTCGACGAGCGCGGTGCACCAGTACGTGCCAGACGGCGTGTCCGAGTACTGGTAGTACGGGCTGAACCGGTCAGGCGCGGTGAACACCTGCCGGCCCGACCACAGCCGGACATCCGTTGGCCCTCGATCGCGCCGGACGCATCGGCCGGGAACACCACGCCATCGTTCTCGTATGCCTTGGAGATGATGCCGCCCTCGTCGTTCTTGACGAAGTGGCACGGGATGTCCAGGTGGTGGGTGGCCAGGTTGGTCAGCCGGTGAGCGGCCATCTCGTAGGACACCGAGAAGATATCCCGCACGTCCTCGATCGCGATGTCTCGCGCGTCCTTGGCTTCCCGCAGGAATTTCGCCGCTGCCTGCTCGGGGACCAGGACCGCGGCCGCGAAGTAGTTCGCCTCGACCCGCTGGCGCAAGAACTCGCCGAAGTCCTCGGGCGCCTGGTGGCCGAGCACGAAGTGGCCGAGGGTCTGCAACAGCACGGCACGCGGCGTATGCATGCCGAGCGGCTCCTGCTTCAGGTAGATCCGCCGGTTGTGCAGGTCGGTCACCGAGCGGGCCGAGCGCGGCAGGTCCTGCACGTACCGGACGGTGAAGCCGTGGTGACTGACCACCGAGAGGAGCATCCCCTGCGAGAGCGCGCCGCCGCTGTACCCGACCGGGGCGAGCGCCTCCGCGGCCGCCAGCTCGATGTCGGCGAAGTAGTTACCCCGATCGCGCATCATGGCCCGCAGCTCCGCGTTGGCCGCCCTGGCCTCCTCGGGCGTCGCCGTGTGCTTCTCCCGCTGGCGGCGCAGTTCCCGGTGCAGTGCGAGCACGTGCTCGAGCACGTCGTTCGGCACCTTCGCGCCGACCCGCAGCGGCGGCACACCCAGCCCTGCCAGGGCGGGATCACGCTGGGCTTCGGCCAGGGCGATCTCGAGCTGCGCCCGGCGGTTCGGCGGCTGCTTGCGCATCAGTTCATCGGCCGGGACCGCCAGCGCCGACGCGAGCGCCTCGATGAGCGACAGCTTCGGTTCTCGCCGGCCGTTCTCCAGCAGTGACAGCGCCGAGGGCGCCCGGCCGACCCGCTCGCCAAGCTCGGCCAGCGTCAGCCCGCGGGCGCGCCTGATGTGGCGGAGCCGCTGACCGAACAAGCCGAGGTCCAGCCCAGCTTCTGGCAAAGATCGCGTTTCTTCCGTGCTGAATATCGTCACTTCTTCACTATAACCAAAGACTAGGAGATCTTCAGGCCTTAGAACCCTAGTAACCGGCTATCACCTTGGGCAGCGTGAGAGACATCACCCGGGGACGACACACCAGGAGGGCTAACGTGATGGACGAGAGTCGCCTCGAGGGCACATCCAACGGCGCAGGCAACGGGCACGTCAACGGCCATGCCGTGCCGAAGCAGCAGGGCCCGAGCAAGGTTGACAGCCAGGCAGCGACGTTGCACCAGCAGTGGGCGACAGATCCGCGCTGGGCTGGCATCGACCGCACCTACACCGCTAAAGACGTCGTGAAACTGCGCGGATCTGTGCAGGAGGAGCACACGCTTGCCCGGCTCGGGGCTGAGCGGCTGTGGTCCCTGCTGAACTCAGGCGGCTACGTGAACGCGCTCGGCGCGCTGACCGGCAACCAGGCGGTTCAGCAGGTAAAGGCAGGCCTGCAAGCCATTTACCTGTCCGGCTGGCAGGTGGCGGCCGACGCGAACCTGGCCGGCCAGACCTACCCGGATCAGAGCCTGTACCCGGCTAACTCCGTGCCAGCCGTGGTGCGCAGGATCAACAACGCGCTGATACGGGCCGACCAGATCACCTGGGCCGAGTCCGAGAACGAGGGTGCCCCGCACTGGCTGGCCCCGATCGTCGCCGACGCCGAGGCTGGGTTCGGCGGCGTGCTGAACGCGTTTGAGCTGATGAAGTCGATGATCGCGGCCGGCGCAGCCGGGGTGCACTGGGAAGACCAGCTAGCGTCGGAGAAGAAATGCGGCCATCTCGGCGGCAAGGTGCTGATCCCGACCGGCCAGCACATCAAGACGCTGAGCGCAGCGCGCCTTGCCGCCGACGTGTGCGGCGTGCCGAGCCTGATCGTGGCCCGCACCGACGCGCAAGCGGCGACCCTTATCACCAGCGACATCGACGAGCGGGACCAGCGGTTCGTCACTGGTGAGCGCACTGCCGAGGGCTTCTACCGGGTCCGTAACGGGATCGAGTCGTGCATCGCCCGCGGCCTTGCCTACGCGCCGTATTCCGAACTGCTCTGGATGGAAACGTCGACTCCGGACCTCACGGTCGCCCGCCGGTTCGCCGAGGCGATCAAGGACAGCTACCCCGACCAGATGCTGGCATACAACTGCTCGCCGTCGTTCAACTGGCGCGCGCACCTGGACGAGGCGACCATCGCTAAGTTCCAGCGCGAGCTCGGCGCGATGGGGTACAAGTTCCAGTTCATCACCCTGGCCGGCTTCCACGCGCTCAACCAGTCGATGTTCCACTTGGCCCGCGGGTACGCCGACCGGGGCATGTCCGCGTACGTGGAACTGCAGGACGCCGAGTTCGCCGCCGAAGCCGAGGGCTACACAGCCACCCGGCACCAGCGCGAAGTCGGCACCGGCTACTTCGACCAGGTCACCTCGGCCATCAACCCCGGCGCGTCCACCACGGCCCTGGCCGGCTCGACCGAGGCAGAGCAGTTCGCCGCCGCGCATTAGCGCGGCATCAGCACAACACCGCGGGCGGCGAGAACGCCGCCCGCGGTGTTGCTGCATGTGCAGGTGACGGCGCGCCGCCATTCGGCCTGGTAGCGAAAAAAGTGTGACCCCCGCCAATCCGCGGTCGCCGTCGCCACGAAGGCAGATCGTGCAGATCATCGTCACCCTGCGGTTAGACGGCTACCAGGGCCGGACAGCTCTGGCACGGTCGCCGCCGCCAGGATTTTTACTGCCACTCTTCGTTGCATTCAGTTATTGGTCGCTCACTCCTAGTAATCTGCTCGCGCACCATTAAGTTGCGCGCCATCACCTCCGAAAGGATCGCCATGCCATCACCAGACGATGCCGCGACGCCAGCCGTCCCGTCGCCGCGTGACACCCCGCCCGCGCCGTTGTCGCGCCGGTCCATGCTTCGCAGCACCGCGGGCGCCGGCGCCGCAGGCCTGGCCATGACCGCGCTCGCCGCGAGTCCGGCCCTTGCGGCGAGCGCGCATGCGCACGCCGAGCAGGAGCACGCGGAGCATTTGCCCGACCACATCGCCGATGGGGAAGCTGTCGTCGTGCATGTGCGGAACGTCCGCAGCGGCGAGATGGATGTCTACCGCGGCACCAATCATGTGCGGGTGCACGACCGTGCACTGGCCGCCCGGCTGGCCAGGGCCAGTCAGTAGCGAGAGGGGAATACCTGATGTCATCGCATCGCGAGGCCCCGGAGATCTCCAAGGATCCGGTAGCCGACAGCACCGACGTGTACGCGTTCGTGAGCCCGGACAAGCCGAGCACAGTGACGCTCATCGCCAACTACGTCCCGCTCCAGTTGCCATCGGGCGGCCCGAACTTCTACGAGTTCGGCGAGGACGTGCTGTACGAGATTCACATCGACACTAACGGGCACGCCGAGCCCGACATTACTTACCAGTTCCGGTTCACGACGCGGGTGGGCGACCCGGACACGTTCTTGTACAACACCGCGCCGATCACGTCGCTGTCCAGCTCAGCCTGGAACCGCAAGCAGTTTTACTCGGTCACGCGCGTGGACCGCTGGGGCACCCACCACCTGGGCTCCGGCCTGGCCTGCCCGCCGTGCAACATCGGCCCGCTGTCGACGCCGCACTACGACACCGTGCTCGCCCCAGCCGCCGTGCACACGCTCTCGGATGGCAGCTCGGTCTTCGCCGGCCAGCGCGCTGAGGGCTTCTACGTCGACCTCGGTTCGATCTTCGACCTCGGCAATCTGCGGCCAATCCAGGAGTTGAACGTCTATGCGAAGGCGCTCGGCCTGACATCAGCGCTGGGGGTTAACTCGACCAAGTTCCTGAATGTTGACTCGATCGCGCTGCAGGTGGATATCTCGAAGATCACCGCACCGAACCGGCCGGTCATCGGCGTCTGGACGAGCGCGAGCAGGCAGCGTGTCGGCATCCGGGACGGCGGCGGCGGCGATTGGACCTGGAGCGGCCCGCACACTCAGGTGTCGCGCCTCGGTAATCCTCTCATCAACGAAGTCATCATCCCGATGGGAAAGAAGGACTACTGGAACACCCAGGAGCCAGAGCACGACAAGCAGTTCGCGCATTTCGTCGCGCACCCGGAGCTGGCCGGGCTGATCGCCGCCCTGTACGCGCCCAATTTCCCGAACCTGCAGGCCGCGGTCACCGCTGGCACCGTTCGCGCCGACCTGGAAGCGATCCTGTTGACCGGCATTCCGGCCGGTGTCATCCCGACGGCCCCGACGTTCACTAACCTCACCGGCCCGGTGCTGGCTGACATGCTCAGGCTCAACACTTCCATCAAGCCTGCTTCGAGCCCGAACCAGCTCGGTGTCGTCGCCGGCGACCTGGCCGGCTTCCCCAACGGCCGCCGCGTCTTCGACGACGTCGTCACGGTCGAGCTGCGCGCGGTCGCCGGCGCCCTGCTCCACCTGGTCGACCCGAGCTTCACCCCAGATGCCGCAGTGAACGCGATCACCGACGGCCTCGACGATACGTCGCCGGGCGGGCCGTACCTGACCACGTTCCCCTACCTCGGCGTGCCGTACGACGGTTACCACCACCCGTCCTGATGCACACGCCCGCTGAGCCCGCCGCCGGGCCGTCCGGTTCTGGCACTGTCGTGCTGGAGCTGGGCCCCGGCGCGGGCGCGCTGGTGCTCCATACTCCGGCGGAGCTGAACGGCACGGAGATCGATATCAGCCTGGCCGGCAGCCGTGGCCAGCGGACGCACTCCATGGTCCGGCCCCGGCACGTCGCCGGCGGGACACGGTACGCAGCCGTCTACCCTGGACTGCCGCCAGGTGACTACGTGATCTGGCGTGACGGCCTGACACCGGTCGCCACGGTGACTGTCGGCGATGGCCTGGTGGCCACGGTGACCTGGCCGGCGGCCAGCTAGCGCGCCTCGCTTGGAGCAGCCTCGCCCGCCGCTCCGATCGAAAGCTCTCCTGGCTCATCCAGTTGCAGTTTGGATGGCCACCAGTTCCACTTGCCGAGCAGCACCACGGTCGACGGCACCAGCAGAGTGCGCACCAGGAAGGTGTCCATCAGGATGCCCAGGGCCAGGCCGAGGCCGATATCGCGGACCTGGCTCGCGCCCGAGCCACTCCCGGCCGCGACAGTGAGCACAATGAACGAGCCGGCCAGCACCAGGCCTGCCGAGGTAACCGTGGTGCCGGTCTTCTCGATCGCCTTCGCCACCGCCTGCCGGAGCGGCAGCCGGTGGGCCTCCTCTCTGATCCGCGTCATGACCAGGATGTTGTAATCCTCGCCCAGCGCGAGCAGGAAGATGAACATCAGGAACGGCATGAAGAACACCAGGCCGCCGCTGCCACCGAGCTTGATGAAGATCAGCACCGACAGCCCGAGCGCGGCCAGGTAGGAGATGCCGACCGACGCGATCAGGTAGAGCGGCGCGATCAGGCTGCGCAGCACCAGGGCCAGCAGGATCCCGATGGCGATGATCGCGATCGGGATGATGTGCTTCAGGTCCGTGGTCGAGATGTGGCTGATGTCGTACAGGATGGGCGCCTGGCCGCTCACTCCTGAGGCGACCGCCCCGGCGGACGTGCCGATGCTGGTCGTGGCCGCCCGGATAGCCGGAACCTTGTTGAGCGCAGCGGTGCTGCCTGGGTCCAGCGTCCCGGTGCTGCCGCCGCGCAAGCCGGTGAGGAACTGCACCGTCCGGCCATCCTGGCCGACGAAGTTCCCGGTAGCCCGGTACAGCTCGTACGCCTGAGCCGGGATCCTGCCGCCAGCGATCTTGGCGGGCGCCGTCGGCGCCAGCAGCTTGGCTGGCCCCAGAGCGCCGCAGAGTCCGGCGTACTGCGCCGGGGTCAGCGTGATCCCGCCGACCGGGTTGAGCGGGCCGGTGACCTGGTTAAACAGTCCGTTGGCCCGCAGCTCGCTGGTGATCTTCGCGAGCGGCGCCGGGTTCGAGCAGACTGGCGTGCTGAACTTGAAGATCAGGCTCGTCGGGTTGGCCGAGGATTGCGGGAAGTGCTTGGCGAGCAGGGCTGTGCCGGCGGCCGAGTCGCTGCCCGCGGGCGGGCTGGTAGTGCCGCCGAAGCCGCCCGAGGCATACCCGAGCACGCCGAAGGCCAGGCCGCCGAAGAAGATGACGCCCGCCATCAGCGTCGGACCCGGGTGCTGCACGATGCGGCCGGCCACCCGGCCCCACACGCCTGCCCCACCCGACCCCTGGATGCTCCACGGGATGAGCTTTGGCCGGCCGAACATGGCCTTGAAGAGCGATCGCTTCACTGCGAGCAGCGACAACCTGATGGACAGCATTGCTGGCAGCAGCGTGAGCGCGGCGAGCAGGATGACGACCACGGCGATGGCGAACGGCCAGGCGAGGTCGGAGTAGAAAGAGAAGCTGGCCAGCAGCAAGGTCAGCACGGCGGCGATCACGGTGGCGGCGGACGCGCTGATCGACTCGCCAACCCTGGTCAATGATGTGACGATGGCGTCGCGCGCAGCTGGCCTCGAATGCATGAGATCGGCGAGCACGCTGCCGCCAACGCGCGTCGTCCCCGGGTAGTTGTCGCCCGAGGTGCCGTGCTGGCGCGCGCGCAGTTCCTCTCGCACCCGGAACACCAGGAACAGCCCGTAGTCCGTGCCCGCGCCGATCACCAGCACGATCAGGAGCAACTGGGCGATCGGGGATACCTGCAGGCCATGTTTGGCCGCCTCGGCCACCAGCGGGCCAGCGATAGCTACCGAGAACACTGGCGGCAGCACCGTCACGATCGCGAGCGAGAAGGACCGGAGGATGAGCACCAGCAGCACGATGACGAAGAGCACCGAAAGCTGCTGCACCTTGTTGCCGGTGTTTCCGGATGCCTTCTGTTGGTCCACCTGGATGGCGAGATCGCCCGCCACGTGCGCCTGCAAGCCGGCCGGCAGGTGCGCGCTGGTTATCTTGGCGCGCAGGGCGTTGACAAGGTTCGTCGCGTACTGCGGGTTGCCGCTGCCGGCCGGGCTGGCCAGTGCGACGAATTGCACCGCCCGGCCGTCCGCTGACTGGCCGGCGTCGATGACCTTAGTGACGTTCGGCACCGTCGCGAGTCGCGCCCTCAGGGCGGTCAGCGCGGCAGTGTCGGCCGCCGTCAGCGGTCCTGCGGTCGTCGCGGCCACCACCGGAATGGGCAGCTTGCCCGCGGTGCCCAGGGGCGCCGCCAGAGTCGCGGATTGCGAGCTCGGCGCGCTGGCTGGCAGGAACTTTTGATTATTGCCCTGGGTAACGCTTGCCAGCGACGGCAGCTGGGTAACAGCAGCGATAGCTGCGGCAATCCAGATCAGCAGCACTAGCCAGCGGAAACGGACGCCGAATCGGCCAATCGCCCCGTAGATCGCATCGACTCGCATGTTTGCGAATCCTACGGGACCGCGCGTAACGGCGAGGTTAAGGGGCACGCGGCTGAGCTGGCTCAATCGGTGTCCGCTAAGGTCTTTTGGCTGTCTTTGGTTCCTCGTCGTGTCCGTCGGCAGGGACGGTGTCGGCCAGTGCGTCCACCGCTCCGGTCAGCGCCCGCAGGGCCGGAAGCGATGACTCCAGGCTCCGGCGGCTCGCCGCGTTCAGCGAGGTGAGCGCGGACGCCAGGATGCGGGCGTTGACGTCCTGCCAGTCCGCGACGACTGCGCGCCCGGCGGCAGTCAGGTCGAGCACGGCGGTGCGGCGGTCGTCGGTCCCGCCGGCTCGCAGCACCAGGCCCGCCCTGGCCATGCCGTTCACCAGCGTCGCCACTGAGCTCGGGGCCAGTCTCAGCAGCCGGGCCAGCTGACCGGGCCGTGCCGCCGGGTTCTCGGCCAGGCAGGACAGGAACTCCAGCTGGGCGACCGACAGGCCGCCCGGCAGCGCCCCGCCGGGGCCGTAGGCGCGGGCCGCCCGGCGCATCGCGCGTCGCAGCCGGGACACCGCATCCGCGAGCGCCAGGCCAGCCGGATCCGCCTGGAGGTGCGTCGAGTTAGCTGCGGACACTAGTGCGATCCAATCGGTCGGTAGCGGCGCTGGCCTGCGATCCTACTGCGCCGCCGGGCAGCCGGCCGTAGGCTGAATAACCTGCCGGACAATGCTGTCGCGAGCCTGGATAGTCAGGGACATGCCGGGCTAGGTACTGGCCTGTCAGCTGTTATGCCGGCAGACTCGTCTAGGGCAGGTCCGTGTTCCGCCTCCGCGCGGCGCGGGCAGCCGCAGGAGGGACACCATGCAGGAGCTGCGCCTCGTGGCAGTCAGCGAGGACGGCAGTTACGCCATCCTCGCGGTGCCGGGGCGAAGCGGCCGGTTCCTGCTGCCCATTGATGACCGGCTGAGGACGGTTGCCAAGGGTCAGTTCTCGCGGCTCGCGCAGTACGAGATCGAAGTGGAGAATCCGTTGCGTCCCAAGGAGATCCAGGACCGCATCCGGGCAGGCGAGACGGCGGACGAGATCGCCGACGCAGCGGGCATTCCGCCCGATCGGGTCCGCCGGTTTGAGGGTCCGGTGCTCGCGGAACGGCAATACCGGGCCCAGGAGGCGCAGCGAGCGACCATCCGCGGCAGCAGCGACGGCGGGCCCGGCCCCCGCGTCGGCGACATCGTGGCGGAACGGCTCGCGAGCGTCGGGGCCAGCCCGGAGAGTACCGAGTGGGACTCCCGCAAGCGGCCCGATGGCAACTGGCAGGTTCAGCTCCGGTTCGCCATCGGCGGTCGGCCCGGCTTCGCCGAGTGGATCTACGATCCGCGCCGCCGCCACGTGATCCCCGACGATGACCAGGCCGTACGGCTCTGCCTGCCCCAGGAAGAGTGGGCAGCCAGCAGGTTCGCCGACCGCAACTCTGGCGCAGCCACGGTGACGCCGATCGGATCTCGGCAGCTAGCTCAGCCGGCCGACCTGGCCCGCGGACAGGAACGCCGCGCGGCGGCGATAGCTGCCCGGCCGCGTGATGCCGGGCTGGCCGCGGCTCCGGCCACGACCCCTGAGCCGGCGGCGGACCATAGTCGCGCCGATCGGGCCCAGGAGCCCAGCCAGGCCGAGCCCGCCGATGTCGCGGTCGCCGCGCCGCCTGCGAAGAAGGCCGTTAGCGGCCGGTCGCGGCGGGCCTCCGTGCCATCCTGGGACGAGATCATGTTCGGCACCTCCAGGCAGCCTGACTAGCGCCTGCCGGCTGATGCGCCGGCGGGTAAGATGCCAGCGCCGGCGTGGCCGGATACGGGCTGAGCTGAGGTTCTACCAGGGTGAGGTGGCGTGCGCCGGGGTCATCATGGCGGTCGCGGCCGGCCGGCCCGGCTGCTGGCCCTGCTGGCCCTGCTGGCAACCGGAAGCATGCTCCTTAGCGGGTGCGGCCTGCTGGCCAGCACGAAGCCGCTCAGCCCGGCCGCTCCGCTCAGCCTTACGGTGAACAGCCCGGTCTTCTCCCATCACACAATCCCGGCCAGATTCACCTGCTACGGCCAGGGCGAGAGCCCGCCGATCTTCTGGTCGGGAGCGCCGCCCGGCACCAAGTCGATCGCGATCGTCGTTGACGATTCGGCGACACCGATCACGCCGCGGGCTTACTGGATCGTCTTCGACATCAGCCCGAGCACCACCGATCTTCAGGTCCGGGTGCTCCCGCCGCATGCCAGGGTGGCGCAGAACAGCGCCGGTAAGGCGAAGTACACCCCGCCCTGTCCGGTCGGCACGCCGCACAACTACCGCTTCACCGTGTACGCGCTGAACGCGTTCCTCGGCAAGGCTTTGCCCAACCGCGCGCCGATCCTGACGGCCTGGACTACTATCGCGAAGCACGTCATCGCGCGGGGAACCATGACGGCCAAGGCGTGCCCGAACGCCTTGCCGGCCAGTAACGGTCAGTGCACGCCGTAATTCGGTCTCGTAGCGTAACTGTCCGTATACAAGTGGTCGACACACCTGGGTAAAGTTCCCGAATTGCGTGACAAGGCGTATAGCGTCCGACACAATCACTGTTCAGGCAGTTCTGCCTTCGCAATGAATCTAGGGTGCTTGCAGTCCGGGGGAGGCTCGCGTTTGATGGCCGCGCGAGCCTGGCCAGCGCCGCCCCGAGGCCACGTCGGTGGGATGGTGCGATGATCAAAGAGATCTTGATCGCCCTAGTAGCCGTGGTCGTGGTGATCTTGATAATCGCCTTCGCTGCCCTGCGATTCTTGCGGGCAGACGACTCAGACACCTTCGACGACCTTCCTGACGAGCCGCGCAAGCCAGGCCGTGCACTCGCTGACTCCCAGCCGATGCCGGCGCCCGTCCCGCGCCAGCGGCCCATGCGCCGCGAGCCCGCGCGGGATCAACAGCCGCGCCCGCTGCCAAGGGCCGCGGAACGAACCTCAGATGAGCGCGTACCTGCCGGATACCGCGAACGGGATCAGCGGCCCGTCAGCTCGGAGCGCCGCGGGCCGGGCACCGGCCAGCGGGTGCCGGCGACCGCATCCCGCGCCACCCGGCCAGGCCGCACGGCGGACCCGGACACCCAGGCCACCGCGAGCTGGGACGCGATGTCGGACGTCGATTACTGGAGCGAGCTGGCAGCGGACAAGCCGCTGACAGCGGCCTCCCCGACTGGGGCTGGCCGACTGGGGCTGCCCGACTGGGGCTGGCCCGGGGCCTGCCGCCCGGCGCGGTCGCGACGCCAAGCCTGACCGCAAGCCTTCGGACAGCCGGCCCTCCTCACGGGGCGATCAATCCGCCCTGCCGGTACGCCAGCGGGCGCAGCCACGAGCGCCCGAGCCGGCCACCCAGAGTATTGCGGCGCTCGCCCGGCTCGGCGCGCAGCCGCCGCTTACCGGCCAGCCGCCGGCCTGCCAGCCCTTCGCTACGGGGCAGCGGCCTGCATTGCGACCCGACCAGCCACGCACCGACCAGCCACGCACGCGCGCCGCGGCCGCGCCGCCGCCCGCGCGCCCCAAATCCCACCACCTCCTGCCCCGGTCTCCTACCCCGGCGCCCAGGGCAGGCTGCCGTTGCCGTTGGATGACGACCCGCTGACCAGTCCGTCGTTCCCCGCCATCAACACCTCGGACAGCAGGTCCTACCGGACGCGCCGGCCCGGATCTCAGCATGCTGGCTCGCAGCAGGACAGCGGGCAGGATCGCGGCCCGGCCGGCGACAGCCAGCCGGGCGGGATCAGCCAGCCAGCCCCGGTCAGCCGGCCAGCACACCAGTTCCCTGCGCCGGCGGTGCCGGACCGGTCAGCCAGCGCGCCGAACGGTTATCCGGTCCAGGCACCCGTGGCTCCGGCTGCTAATCCGTATGGAAGTTTCGTGAACACGCCGCAGGCCGGATACACCGATGCGACGACCGGTCACCTCGACGGCTCGGCTTACGGACCGGGCTACGCCGACCCGGGCCAGCCCGCCGTACCGGACGCCAGCTGGTACCCGGCCGATAACGGCAATGGCAACGGCTACTACGACACGAGCTACAACGGCACCGCTCCGAGCGGCACGGGTGCAGGCGACGCTGGCTACGCCGGCAACGGCTAACGGCTACCCGCGGCTGACTATGGCAGCGGCTACGGCGATAGCGCGTATCAGGGCGGCTACCCGGCTGCCGCGTTCCCGGCCAACGGTTACGCCGGCGGGGCCATCCCCGGCGGCCAGCCCGACCCGGCCAGTTATCAGCAGCACGGCCAGCTCGGCGGCCACTATGAACAGCGTGGATAGGCGCACCCGACCTGGCTTATGGCCACGACGGCTATCCGGGTTACCCGGGCTACGGAGGCAACGGGCGGTAGCGCCAGCGTAAGCCCGGTCAGGCAGCGTCGCAGGACCGGGCTTGACAACACCCTGCTGTCGGCCGCCACAATGTGCCGACCCCAAAAGCAGGTGACATGCAGGACGGTGCCCGAGATCACGCGCGTAGTTACCATCTGCACAAGTTTGCTACGGCGCTGGACACCGAGGGGTTTCACGCCACTGTTAAGACTTCCTACCCGCCGGCGCTGCACGTTTTCATACCCGGTGCGTCGATGCTTACCGAGAGCATTGACTGCGTGCCCGGCACCGACGCGGAGGGCCGCCTGCACTGGTTCTACCGGTGGTCCTGGGGCGAGCTCCTGCACGATGCCAGCGACCCGCCCGGCGCCGCCGCGAAGATCGCGGACGTGCTCTCAGCACGCTGTATTCGCTGGCTGCGATTGCAGGTGGCGATGCCTGGCACCCCCCGGCCTCAGCTGCCGCGCAGAATCTGCGCGGGGGAACCCAGCTCGGAGCGGAGGAACCGCCAGTGCAGGTTGAGCAGGCCGGCAGGCTCAGCAACGTCAGGTACGACATCCGCGGACCGGTCTTGCGCCGGGCCCGGCAGCTCGAAGCCGCCGGGCACGAGATCATCAAGCTCAACCTCGGCAACCCGGCCCCTTTCGGCCTGCACGCCCCCGACGACGTGCTCAGCGACGTGGTCAAGCACATCCGCGACGCGCAGGGCTACAGCGACGCGCGCGGGCATCCAGCCCGCCAGGCTGGCCGTCGCGCAGTTCTTCGAGCGCCGCGGCGTCGTCGGCCTCGGCCCTGACGACGTCTTCCTCGGCAACGGCGTCTCCGAGCTCATCGTCATGGCGCTGCAGGCGCTGCTGAACACCGGCGACGAGGTGCTGGTGCCGAGTCCCGACTACCCGCTCTGGACCGGCGCGGTCAACCTCTGCGGCGGCCACGCCGTGCACTACCGGTGCGCCGAGGAGGAGCGGCTGGCAGCCCGACCTGGACCACGTGGCCAGCCAGATCACCGCGCGCACCAGGGCGCTGGTGATCATCAACCCGAACAACCCGACCGGCGCCGTCTACTCGCGCGAGATCCTGCTCGGCCTGCTCGAACTGGCCCGCAAGCACGGGCTGCTGGTGCTGACCGACGAGATCTACGACCAGATCCTGTACGACGGCGCCGTGCATTACTCGGCTGCCGTCGCTCGCGCCCGACCTGCTGGTACTGACGCTCGGCGGACTGTCCAAGACCTACCGGCTGGCTGGCTTCCGGTCCGGCTGGCTCGTGATCTCCGGTCCGCGCGAGCATGCCGCTGACTATCTTGACGGCCTGGAACTGCTCGCCAACATGCGGCTGTGCCCGAACGTGCCGGCCCAGCACGCGATCGAGCCCGCCCTCGGCGGCCGCGTCGACATCACCCACCTGCTCGAGCCCGGCGGCCGCCTGCGCGACCAGCGCGACTCACGCCTGGGAGCAGACTGACCGCGATCCCCGGCATCAGCTGCGTGCGGCCCGCCGGCGCGCTGTACCTGTTCCCCCGGCTCGACCCGGAGGTCTACCGGATCACCGACGACGAGCAGATGATGATCGACTTCCTGGAGCAGCAGCACGTGCTGCTGTCTCACGGCAGCGGGTTCAACCTGCCGACGACCGATCACCTGCGGCTGGTCTTCCTGGCGCCGGGTCCCGGTACTCGACGACGCCATTGGCAGGCTCGCTACGTTCCTGGCCAGCTACCAGCAGTAGCCGACCGCCTGGCACGCGCGCGGGGCAGTCATCCGCGGGTGCCGCGTGGTCCTTGATGGCGCGTAGTCCGGACGTTCAGCGTCATCAGCACGTACAGTGCTGCGCCCGCCACCGCGAAGCACAGGCCGACGCCTAGCCAGGGCCACGGGCTCCACTCCTGCGTGCACGACCCGCCGGCAGCCGTGGTCGTGCAGACAGTGCCAGGGCCGCCGCGGTTCAGGTAGGCGATGTAGCACGGAAGCAGGCCCAGCCCGGTGAGGATGCCAGGACCGGCCAGCCGCAGCTGGCGTCGCCAGGCCAGCAGTGCGGCCAGCACGACCGTCACCGGCAGCACGAAGATGCCGATGGTCGGCGCGGTCAGCAGGCCGAGTGCGGCGCCCGCGCCCACGATGACCCAGAGCGCGAACTGAAGCGCGCCGCGCCAGCGCCCCGTGCTCATGCCCGCCGTGGTCATGTTCGGCGTGGTCATGCCCGCCGCGCCAGCCCGGGACCACGGCGGAAATGCAGGTCCAGCTCATTCGCGTAACTGCGGCCGAGCTGATCGCCGTGCTCGCGCACCCAGTCGGTGAGGCGACCTGCCCGGTCGCGGCCGCAGTCGAGTCGGCCAGGCCGGCCGCCATCGACGCGTATTCGTCGCGCGGTCAGCAACGTGTCTCGCAGCGCGAGGTTAAGGACTGCGGCGAGCGGCGGGACCAGCGCTCCCGGCACCGGCACGATGACCGAGTGGCTGCCCACAGCGGCCCGGATCTCCTCGACCAGTTGGCGGAACGTCAGCGACTGCGGTCCGACGGCGTCCACGACGACATCGCCGGTACGCGCGCCGAGGTCCGCGCACAGGCTGGCCAGGTCGTCCACGTGAATCGGGCGCAGCCGGTAATCGCCGCCGCCGCCGATAGCGAAGACCGGCAGCCGCCGCAGCAGCCAGGCGATGTTGTTGATCAGGACCCCGTTGCCCCCGAACAGGACGGCGGGCCGGGCGATCGCATGCGGCACACCGGTGTCCGCGAGCGCCTGCTCCACCCGCGCCTTGCCGCGGAAGTAGGAGTCCGGCGAGGCCGGGTCGGGTTCGTGATCGAGATGTGCACGATGCGCTGCACGCCGGCCTTGGCCGCCGCAGCGAACAGGATCTGGCTGTTGGCGACCGCGACGTCATGATCGACCGCGCCGTGGGAGAACCGTACCCAGTACGTGTTGTAGAGCGTGTGCACGCCGGCCAGAGACCGGCCAAGCCTCGCCCGGTCGGAGAAGTCGAGCGGACGGACCTCGATCCCGGTCCAGCCGCGGCCCGCTCGGGATGTCCGGTGAGTGTCCTGACTTCGTGACCGCGGCCGAGCAACTGGCGGGCAATAGCCGCGCCGGAATAGCTGAAAGCGCCGGTTACGACATCGAGCTGAGTCATCGTGCACCTTTCCGCTCGCCGGGAAGCCTGATCCCGGCGAGCACGTCTAGCAGCCTTGCCACCGATTGGGCGCGGTCGAACACCGCGAGCGCGGCAGTGCTGTCCCCGTCCAGGCGTGGCCAGCAGCTCGAGGCCGAGGAATCCGGCCACTAGGGCGTGAGCCGCCTCGGCCGGCGGCAGCAGCCGCGCGGCTGCCGACCGGCCGAACGCCCGCTGCACCGCCTCCCTGGCAAA
This sequence comes from uncultured Actinomycetota bacterium, assembly GCA_963834665.1. GTDB lineage: Bacteria > Actinomycetota > Actinomycetes > Streptosporangiales > Streptosporangiaceae > JAJYUU01. The sequence goes on along the minus strand of CAWICK010000009.1, from coordinate 124,294 downwards.
GTCGCGCCACGGCAGCAGGCGCTGCGCCACTTGCTCGCCGAGGCCCGGCACCGACTGTGCGCCAGTGATCATCTCCACGAGTACCCGGACGTAGCCCGCTTCGAGATCCTCGAGAAATATCGCCCTGGCGGACTCCGCGAGCGCTGCCGTCGACCTGGCTTGCTCGAGCATGCCGCGGTAGGCGCTCATCCGGCGGGCACTCACCTCGTCGAGTGCCGCCAGCAGCAGGTCATTGACCGAGCCGAAGTGGTAGAAGACCAGCGCCTGGCTGCAGCCCGCCCGCCCGGCGATCTCCCGCGCGCTGGCGCCCGCGAAACCGGTCTCGCGCAGCGCCTCGATCGCGGCGTTGACCAGTGCGGCGCGGACGTCGGCCGACCGGGTGTGGCGGTCTGCGGGGCCGCCGGCGGCCCGCGGTCCTGCCTTGGCCATCGGCCGATCTCCTCTGCTGAGCTATTGCTTTGAGCAATTGCTCAGACAGTATCACAAGCCCGCCATCCAGCGCCGCGTGGCCTTCGGCGTGGTCAGCCTGACAACGTCCGGCCCGGCAGAGTCAGCCGCCCAGCTGCGGATCCGCTGCCGCTTCCGGGCGAACGACCGGAAATGCCACACGATGATGGAGTCGCGGGAGAAGGTCTGCCGGAGGCTCTCGGTGTTCCCGTTACAGATCTTGCGGCGATCGATGGCCCGCAGCGCGGTGCGCCGGATGAGCCGGGCAAGAGATCGCCACCGCGGGTAATCAAGCGCGACGATCAGCTCGGCACGGCCGAGCGGAATGTCGAGCCAGCTGCCATAGGCAGTGTCGAGTATCCACCGCTCCGCCGCGCAGATCGCCTCGATCCGGCGCCGCTGTTCCTCGGCCGGAACCGCGATCCAGCCTGGCTCCCAGGTCAGGTCGTCAACCGAATGCCATGGCAGGCCGGTCGCGGTTGCGATCTGCGCGGCCAGTGTGGTCTTGCCCGACCCGGTGACACCGTAGATCAGCACCCTGTCAGCCACGCCGTGATGCTAGGCGCAAATCGCCCGCATCGCTAGCGTGCTCCGGGCTGGCGGAGCAGTATCGGATCAGGCCGCAGCCTGGACCTGCGCGGTGCCGCCCTGTCAGCCAAGCCGGGACAGCGACTACTCCACCGAACTGCTCGCCGCGGACGTTGCGGCGTTCATGCAGGCAGCCGGCATCGGCCTGGCGCACGTGGCGGGCCCGTCGCCGAGGAGTTCAACGCGCGCACCCTGGACTTCCTGACGCGTCACTCCGGCTAGCCCACGCATTACCGCCGCCAGGTTAGGCAGCCTCATGATCCGGAAGACTTTTCGTCGCCGACGCACGAAAAGTCTACGGGATCATGGAGTCAGCATCGCCGGAACCTGCCTGCTACTCGACGGTCCGGGCGCCGCCTTACCTAGTCGCTGCACGGTTGCGGCGCTGGCGAAAAGCCAGCACTGCAAGTGCCAGCGGCGCGAAGATCCAGAACTGCAGCCGGGAGTAGCGCCGCAGTTCGGCCCCCAGATTGGCGCTGTCGAGCTCAGCCTCGAGCGCGCCGGGCCTGGACAAGCTCGCGGCCTGCAATGCCAGCGCGATGTAGTTGACGCCGACGCCGGCAATCCAGACGCCAAGCCACCGGCCGCCTGCAGTGGCCGATGCGACCGCGACCCAAGCGCCCAGACCGATCCCGCAGACCGCGCCGGCCAGGAACTCGGCGCGGATCAGCCGCCGTCGCCGTAACGTCCCGGCGGCACCGTGCATATCGACCGCCGCCAGCCCGCGCACGTCCAGAGTGTCCACCCCTCCATGATGGACTACCGGTGACTGGCGGCCGTCCTCAAACAGATCTGGCTCGATCGGCAACCGCTACGCGCCGCGCAGGGCGCGGATCGACTCGCGCAGTGACGAGGTCGTCGCCAGCACCGCAGACGGCTCGTAACCGCAGTGCGCCATGCAGTTAGCGCAGCGCGGGTCCTTGCCCCGGCCGTAAGCGTCCCAGTCGGTGGTCTCGATCAGCTCCTTGTAGGTCTTCGTGTAGCCGTCGGCCATCAGGTAACAGGGCCGCTGCCAGCCGAGCAGCGAGTAGGACGGGATGCCCCACGCAGTGCAGCTGTACTCGGCCTTGCCCTCCAGGAAGTCCAGGAACAGCGGGGTGTGGTTGAGCCGCCACCGCTTCCGGTTCCCGTCGGCGAACGCCTTCCGGAACAGTTCCCTGGTCTCGGTCACGCCGAGGAAATGCTCCTGGTCCGGCGCCTTCTCATAGGCGTATGCGGGCGAGATCTGCATGTCGTTGATCTTCAGGTCATCGTTCAGGTAATTGAGCACGTCGATGACCGTGTGCGGGGTGTCGGTGTTGAAGAAGGTGGTGTTGGTATTCACCCGGAAGCCGCGCCGCTGGCACTCCTTGATGGCCGCGACCGCCTCGTCGAACACGCCTTCCTTGCAGACGGACTCGTCGTGCCGCTCGCGGAGCCCGTCGATGTGGACGACCCAGGAGAAGAAGGGCGAGGGCTTGAACTTGTCCAGCTTCTTCGGGATCAGCAGTGCGTTCGTGCACAGGAACACGAACTTCTTTCGCTTGATCAGCTCGTCGACCAGCACGTCGATCTGCGGGTGCATGAGCGGCTCGCCGCCAGCGATCGACACCATCGGAGCGCCGCATTCCTCGATCGCGGCGAGCGCCTGCTCCACCGGCATCCGCTGCTTCAGCAGGCTGGCCGGCTGCTGGATCTTCCCGCAGCCCGCGCACTTCAGGTTGCAAGCGAACAGCGGCTCCAGCTCGACGAGCAGCGGGAACTTCTCCCGGCGCGCCAGCTTCTGGCGCATCAGGTAAGTCCCGACTCGCAAGCTCTGCCGTAGCGGCATGCTCATATATGTCTCAGCTCCTTGGGAAGTCCGAATTGCACAGTTTCGGTGGTAACGACGACGTCCTTGGTCTCGACCGCGCCAAGGCCGGACAGCGCCGCCAGGATGTCGCTGACGATGGCCGGCGGAGCAGACGCGCCGGCTGTGAGGCCGATCGTCGATACCCCGGCCAGCCAGCCGAGTTCTATGTCCTCCGCGCTGTCCACCAGGTACGCAGGAATCCCGGCCCGCTCGGCCGTCTCCACCAGCCGCCGGGAGTTCGACGAATTCGCCGAGCCGGCGACAATCACCAGGTCTGATTCGCGCGCGATGGCCTGTACCGAGCGCTGCCGGTTCGTCGTCGCATAGCAGATGTCGTCGCTGCCCGGTCCGGTGGCGGCCGGGAACCGCTCAGTGATCGCGCCGGCGATATGGCTCGCCTCGTCCGCCGCGAGCGTGGTCTGCATCAGGTATGCCACTTTGCCCGGATCGGCGGGGCGCAGCCTGGCGACGTCGGCGGCGGTCTCGACCAGCGTCATGGCCGCCGGAGCCTCGCCCATCGTGCCCTCGACTTCTTCGTGCCCGGCATGCCCGATCAGCGCGACCAGGTAGCCGTCGGCGGCGAATCTGCGCGCCTCCGCGTGCACCTTGGCGACCAGCGGGCAGGTCGCGTCCACCGTGTTCAGTCCGCGCCGCGCCGCCTCGCGCCGGACTTCGGGCGACACGCCGTGCGCCGAGAACACCACGTTGGCGCCATCGGGTACCTCATGCAGCTCGTCGACGAACACCGCGCCGCGCCGTTCCAGGTCGGCGACCACGGTGAGGTTGTGGACGATCTGCTTCCGCACGTACACCGGCGGGCCGTCCCGTTTCAGCGCCAGCTCGACAATCTCGATGGCCCGTTCCACCCCGGCGCAGAATGACCGCGGGCTGGCCAGCAGCACCTGCCGGGAGCCGGTAGCCGCGGCCCAGCGGGTCAGCGCCGGCGCGGCATTTCGGAGGGAACGGAGCGCTGCGATGCCCCCGGTCATGATCGACGGGCTGAGCAGACGGTGCTCAGGAGTATCGGATATCGCCCGGACGACCACGGCAGGCAGCGACCCGGCCCCCGCGATCAGCGGTGCCGACTCCATGTCGACGGCGATCGCGCCGCCCGCCGCTAGCGCCGCGTGATTGTGCCGGACCAGCCGGTCGACGGTTACGACCGGGCCTGTCACCACGCGCAGCCCTGCTCGTCGTAGTTCGCCGGCCAGCAGCGGCGCCGACGCGCAGGTCACCGTCGTGGTGCCGTCGCTTACCTCGGATGCGACCACCAGGTCACCGGTCCGCAGTTCGGCGGTAAGGCTGCCGCCCACGCCGCATACCGCCAGTGCCTCGGCCCCGGAGCGGGCGAGTCCGGCCGCCGTCGCGGCTGCGCGGGCGGGCCCGTAACCGGCCCTGATCACCTGTACCTGATCAGCGCCGGCCAGCTCGGCGGCGGCCAGGCCGCGGCGCACCGCGCGGGCTTCGATCCGGAGCGGCGCGCAGATAGTCAGCCGGCTCATCGCATGCTCCGCACGTACCGGCCGAGTGCACTGACCGGGAACACCAGCCGGTACAGGTGGTAGTTGATGTAGAAGTCGCCGGGGAACCCGGTGCCGGTGAACTGTGGCTCGTCCCAGGTCCCGTCCGGCCGCTGCGTCGCCGCCAGCCAGGCGACGCCGCGGTCGGCGCTGCTGAGCGCGTCGTCGCCGCCCGCTGCCAGCAGCGCGAGCAGCGCCCAGGCCGTCTGCGAGGCGGTCGATTCACCCCGCCCGGCCCATGCGGGATCGCCGTAGGAGCGAAGGTCCTCGCCCCAGCCGCCGTCGGGGTTCTGGTGGCTGATCAGCCACGCCACCGCGCGCCTGATGCACGGCTTGCCGGGCAGCACGCCGGAAGCGATCAGCGCGGGCACGACGGCACCGGTGCCGTACACGTAGTTCGCGCCCCAGCGGCCGAACCACGAGCCGTCCGGTTCCTGGTCCCGCAGCAGCCAGGCAACGCCGCGGCGGACCGGGCGGGTCTCGGCAAGGCCGGCGCGCGCCAATGCCTCGATGGTGTGCGCGGTGACATCAGCAGAAGGCGGGTCGACCACCTCGCCGAAATCGCAGAACGGCAGCTTGGTCACCAGCCTGGAGGTGTTGTCCGCGTCGAACGCCCCCCACCCGCCATCTTGCGACTGCATCCCGGTCAGCCAGTCCAGGGCGCGGCGCGCGGCGCGCTGCTGACCGCTCCGCGTCCTGGCCGGGCAGCGCGACCCGGCTGAGCGCGAGCACCACCTCAGCGGTGTCGTCGACGTCGGGGTAACCGTCGTTGTCGAACTCGAAGGCCCAGCCCGACGGCACCAGTCCCGGCCTTTGCACCTGCCAGTCGCCTGGCCCGCGGATCTCCTCGGCGAGCACCCAGCGGGCCGCCGACTGCAGCGCGGGATCATCGGCCGGCAACCCGGCGTCCGACAGCGCGATCATCGCCAGCACGGTGTCCCAGACCGGCGACTGGCATGCCTCGATCCGGCGCACCTTGCCGTCGGGCCCGTCCGCCCAGATCGTGAACCGGTCCAGGCCGGCCAGGCCGCGCTCGATGACCGGGTGCGAGTTGTCGTAGCCGAGCAGGTGCAGGGCCATCAGGGAGTAGACCCAGGGCGGCTGGATGCCGCCCCAGCAGCCGTCCCGTTCCTGCCGGGCGATGATCCATTCCGCGCAGCGGCGCATCGCGGCATTGCGCAGCGCCGTCGCCGGGCGAACGTTGCCGCGCTGCCGCTCGTAGCGGTGCAGCATCCGGTCCAGGCCGCGGAAGGCCATGGTCCAGCCATCCGGCTTCGCCGCCCGCCCGATGCCAGTGCCCTGCGCGCGGCGACACGGCCGGCCGGCGTCGAGTTCGGTGAGGCTGAACGGCAGCGGCCGCACCGGGCGCAGCGAGCACACGACCGTGAGCGGCACGATGGTCTGCCGCGCCCAGCAGGCCCAGTCATAAACGTTGAGCGGGAACCACCGCGGCAGGTAGATCAGCTCGGGCGGCATCACCGGCAGCTCGTCCCACGGCCACTGGCCGAACAGGGCCAGCCAGATACGGGTGAACACGCGCGTCGCCGCGATGCCCCCGCGATCGCGGATCCAGTCCGCCGCCACTGTCATGTGGCTGGCGTCCGGCTGGTCGCCCGCCAGCCGCAGGGCCACGTACGCCTCCACCGTGGTGGACAGGTCAGCATCGCCGTCGTGCGAGTTCGCCCAGGTCCCGTCGGCTCGCTGCCGGGACCTGATCCAGCGCGCCGCCGCAGCCGTCTGCTCGGCTGTCCGGACGCCCAGGAACTCGCGCAGCAACAGGTCCTCGGCGTCCATGGTGACGTTGGTCTCCAGCTCGCCCTGCCACCAGCCGGTTGCGTCCTGCAACCCGGTCAGGTGCCGGGTCGCACGGTCCAGCGCGGCCTGCGCTGCTGCCAGCGCGGGCTCCGCGGCTGGCTCGCCGACGAGGTCCGCCGGCAGCTCGGCCTGCAGGTCCCTCGTCACCATTGGCGCGCCGATATGAACGCGGCGATCCCGGCGAACTCCGCCCGCACGTCATCGGGCATGTCCGCGGCGGCGAGGCAGGCCGCCGCCGCGGCCAGCTCGGCATCTGCCATCGCCTCTGCCTGCTTACGGCCGCCCGCGTCCTCCACCAGCAGGGTCGCGCGGGCCACGTCATCCTCGGTGAGCGGACCTGGCTGCGCCAGCAGCTCGGCCAGCTCGGCCCCGGACTCGGTCTCGCTGGCCAGCGCCGCCACCACCGGCAGCGACTTCTTCCGGGCGCGCAGGTCCGAGCCGACTGGCTTGCCGGTCGTCTCCGGGGCTCCCCAGATGCCGAGCAGGTCATCGGTCAGCTGGAACGCCAGGCCCGCGTGAGAGCCAAAGGCCGCCAGCCCCATGGCCAGGTTGGGCGGCGCGCCCACGTAGATGGCGCCGATGCTGCAAGCGCACGCCATCAGCGCCGCGGTCTTGTCTCCCGCCATGTCCAGGCACTCGGCGACCTGTACGTCATCGCGGCTCTCGAAATCCAGGTCGGCCCCCTGGCCGGTGATCAGGCGCTGCACGGCCGCAGACAGGCAGCGTGCTGCCCATACGCCGTTCGGCTGGTTCTCCAGCAGCAGGTCCTGGGAGAGCATGAGCAGTGCGTCGCCGGCCAGGATGGCAGCGCCGACCCCGTACACCGTCCAGGCCGTTGGCCGGTGCCGTCGCTCGGTGTCGCCGTCCATGATGTCGTCGTGCAGCAGGGAGAAGTTGTGCACCAGCTCCACCGCGGCAGCGGGCGGGACAGCCCGCTCCGCCGACACCCCGGCCGCTCGTGCGGACAGCAGCGCCAGCGCCGGGCGCAGCGCCTTACCAGCCGCACCGGCCGGGGTCGGCTGGCCCTCCGCGTCGCAGATGCCCAGGTGGTAGGCGGCCACCAGGCCGATCTGCGGGCTGAGCCGGCCAACCGATTCCGCGATGGCCGGGCCGACGAGATCGCGCGCCGTCTCGACTCCGGCAGGCATGGTCATCGTCATGACACACCTGCTCCGGCCGGGTCGAGTTCTCCCGGCCCCGGTGCTGATGGTCGCCGCGGCGCCGGCCGGGAGGCCAGCTCGCCAATCAGCGCTTGCGCGGCAAGATGCCCGCTTCGCACCGCACCCTCCATGGTGTCCGGCCAGCCGGTGTCGGTCCACGCACCCGCCAGCGTCAGTCCCGGCACCGCAGTCCTGGTACCGGGTCGCAGGGCGCCAGCACCTGGCTCCTGCCGGAACGTCGCCTGACGCTCCCTGGTTACGAAGAAATCAGTGATGGCGGCCCCCGCGGCGGCGGGGAACAACTGCTGGAGGGCCGGCACGAACAACTCCCTGAGCTCGGCCGCCGGCCTGTCGACAAAGCCGTCTGCTGCCGACAGCGACACCGCCAGGTACTGTCCGCTGCGCAGGCCAGCTGGCCTTGTCTTGTCAAAGACCCACTGAACCGGCGAATCCACCGCTGCAGCGAATGGCAACCCCGTTACCCTCCGGTCGTAGATCACGTGAACGTTGACGATGGGCGAATAGCCGAGGTCAGCCCAGGCCGGCGCCCGGGGCAGGCCCGCAGTGCCCGCGAGCCGGGCCGCCTGGGCCGGCGGTACCGCCAGCACGACGCCGTCGGCGGGCAAGCCCTCCGCGTCCGCCACCTCGCCGTGCGCCAGGCCTACCCGGAACGTGCCGGCGGCCAGTTGCTCGAGCGCGGCGACCCGGGTGCCGAGCCGGACCCGGACGCCGATCCGGTCGAGCAGTCTCGCGGCCGCGGTGTCATGCAGTTCGCCGAGGGGCACCTTCGCCATGCCAATGTCAGCGGCATCTTTGGCGCCGAGCAGCGCGGTCTTGATCACGGTGGCCGCTAGCTGCACGCTGGCGTCATCGCCCGCGACATTCAGTGCGGACACCACGAAAAGGTCCCAGAGCCGCCGCCTGGCCCGCTCGCCCTGGCCGCGCGCGGCGAGCCAGTCCCCCAGCCGCTCCTGGTCCAGCGCGGGGCTGCCCGGATCGGCGAACCGGAAGGCGAGAGCGGCCCGGGCAACCCTGGCCCGCTCCGGAACCGACAACAGTCGGTACCGGGCCAGCGCCCCGGCCAGGTGCAGCGGGCTCGGCAGCCCGGACCGGCGCAGCCTGGCTGGCCCGGCCTGCGACAGCACCGTGACGTCGAAGCGATCCTGGATCGCCACCGACCCGGTCATGCCAAGCCTGGCCAGCAGCTCCTGGTAGGCCGTGCAGCAGCGCAAGAACACGTGCTGGCCGTTGTCGATGGTCATCGCGCCGCGGGCGTAGGAAGACGCGGCGCCGCCGAGCCGGGGGCGGGATTCCAGCACGGTAACGCCGAAGCCGGCGTCGCGCAGCGCGATCGCGGCGGTGATCCCGGCCAGTCCGCCGCCGACGACAACTACCTCGCGCGTCATGGCAGGTCACCTGCGGTCACGGTCGACTCTGGCGCGGCCTGGCGCCGGGCGCCTCTGCCGGGCCTGCCCATGCCGGCCAGGGCGGTGACCGCGATCAGCAGCTTTTCCCTGGTCGGCAGCGACATCCGGTGCTGCAGGACTTCCTGCGGCCGCGCGGCCATGTGCTCGAGCAGCCGCCGGTAGATGCCCGCCATCGCCCCGGCTGAGGCCGCGCTGCGCCGGTCCAGCAGCGGCATGAGCTGCATGCCGACGGCATACCAGTCCCTGGCACGGTCGGCCTCAAACCGGATCAGGTCGTGCATCGGGCCCGCGATGGTGCCGCCATTGTTCGGCGCCGTGCCGTTCGCTCCGGAATTGTGCGCTCCGGCATTGTGCGCTGCGGCATTGTCCGCTGCGGGACTGTCCGCTGCGGGACTGTCCGCCCCTGCGGGCAGCAAAGTGCAGCCAAACCGGGCCAGGTCGGCAGCCGGCAGGTAGACCCGGCCGTTCCCCAGGTCCTCCCTGATGTCGCGCAGGATGTTGGTGACCTGTAGCGCCACACCCAGCGAATCGGCGAGTGGGCTGGCGGTGGCCAGGTCGGCGCTGCCGAAGACCCCCAGCGAGAGCCGGCCTATCGATCCGGCTACGCACCTGCAGTAATGCTCCAGGTCGGCGAAGGTCGCGTAGCTGGTGCCGCGGACGTCGGCTTCGCAGCCGTCGATGAGCTCGCCGAAGGCGGTGAGCGGGATCGGGAAACGGCGTGCCGCGTCCTGCAAGGCGAGCAGCACCGGGTCATCGGTGCCAGCGCCGTCCCCCAGCGAGCCGACGGCGGCACGTGCCTGGGCGAGTTCGGATATTTTGTCGGGAACGGGGAGGTCGCCGTCGCCGATGTCGTCGATGCGCCGCGCGAATGCATAGACCGCCGACAGCGCCCGGCGCTTTTCCGCAGGCAGCAAGGCGATGCCGTAAGCGAAGTTCTTCGCCTGCTGACGGGTTACCGTCTCGCAATGCTGGTACGCGGCGACGACCTCCGCCGCCTCGGGTGCGCTGAGGGCCATAGTCACCGGCCCCGGACGAAGGCAGCCGCAAGTTCGCGTGTCATCCGGCTTTTATTTGACCGCGGGGTGGCTGCCAAAACCTCATAGTCGGCAGCGGCTATCGCGGCCAGCGCGGCCCGGCCGCCTGCCACGTAACCGGCGATGGCGGCCCGTGGCGCGCCCCGCAGCGTGCCTACCAGCAGCGCGCCACCATCTATCAGCCGCCGGGCGCGGGCGGCCTCGAACGCGATCAGCCGGCGGAGCTGCGGGGGCGCGTGGCTGCCCGCCAGGTCCTGCTCGGTGCAGTCGAAGCGGCGCATGTCCGCAGCGGGAAGGTAAACGCGATCTGCTCGCAGGTCCTCGGCCACGTCTTGCAGATGCTCAGCTAGCTGGAGGCCGGTGCAGATGGCGTCGGACAGCTGCACCCGTTGCGGCGTGTAGCAGCCGAAGACGCGAAGCACGATGCGCCCGACTGGGTTGGCGGAGAGCTCGCAGTATCGCACCAACTCCCGGAATGTCTCATATCGGGTAATTACTTGGTCCTGCTGGTTCGCCTTGATGAGGTCGAGAAAGGGCTGCATCGGGATCCCGCAGTCAGCAACCGTGCTGGCCAGCCCGGCCACCGCAGGCAGCTGCGGGTTACCGGCCGAGTACAGCCGCACCAAGTCCTCCTCAAGCTCGGTCAGCAAGTGCATTCGCTCACTGGGCGCAGCCTCGTCGCCCGCGTCGTCCACAGTCCTGGCGTACACGTAGACCGCCATGAGGTGGCCCCGGTAGCGGCTCGGCAGCAGCCGCAGCGCTACCGGGAAGTTCTCGTCTGCCGCCTTTGCCGCGATGACCCCGGTCTGCGGATCGGCCAGCCCCGGCAGGCTGCTGGCTGTCGCGCGCGCAAGCGTCACGTCAGCCCCAGGCTGGTCGCGAATCATGATCTCTATTTCCGCACGGCTGGCTATTTGAATGCAAATAATGACGCGCGCGTCACCTGATATGTGCGTCAGTTCCAGAGCGCTGAATCACGGCGTAGAGGCGCTATTGATCTTGATTTCTTGCATTCCGCTATCGCCACCAAAGTTTCGCTTATCGGTCACGCCAGGCCCGGCCGCGAGGCCTCTCACTCTGGCCCGTCCCGCAGGTCAGCACAACCCCCGGCGTGGCCGCCGGACCGATCAGGGGCTACTCTCTTTCATGGACCGGGAACCCAGCCTGGGTCGGCCGGGCAGATCTCCCGTGGCCACGAGCACCCAGCACCTCGGCCAGCACGGCAGCGGCGACCGCTGTGCCCAGCGAAGCGCTTTACTCGCCCACGGAGAGCGGAATGGCAGGGCAGACGGCGACTAAGGACGGCGCACCGGCCGACGACGGGTCCCCGGCGGGCGGCCAGCCGGTGAGCCGCCAGGCAGTCACGCCACGGCCGCAGCGGCCGTCACTCGGCGGCGGCCTGCCCGCCCGTCAGCGCGAGCTGGGTGCGCACGGCCGGGAGACTGTGCGCAGGTTGCTCGAGGCTGGGCTGGCTGAGTTCGAGGAGTCGGGCCTCCAGGGTGCGCGCGTAGAGGACATCGTCAAGCGCGCGAAGACGTCGCACGGCACGTTCTATTTGTATTTCGCGAACAAGGACGACCTGTTCCGCACACTGCTGCAAGACGCGCTGCATGACATGGCGGTCATCACCGACGAATTCCCCATCGTTACCAGCAACGAGGCCGGACGGGCCGCGCTGCGCAAGTGGGTGCAGAACTTCTGCGACATCTACGCCGCGCACGCGACAGTCATCCGGATCCTGAGCCAGGCTGATGTCGTCGGAGAGAGCGTGTTCGGCGACGGTCTGCAGCAACTGTTCCGCCTATCCGAGGCCATGACGCAGGGCATGACGGCCGCCGCTTCCAAGGGCCCCGACGGCTACCGAGAGCCGCCGGAGCACGCGGAACTCACGGCGTTCGCCTGCCTGATGATGCTCGAGCGGATCAACTACCTGCTCAGCGCGGTGGAGGTCAAGCTGCCGCGGGACGAGATGATCGACCGCGTGACGGCCATCATCTACGCCGCGTTCCGCTCCTGACCCTGCGGCCGCGGCCGGTACCGGCCCGTCAGCGTTCCCCTCATCGGGCCGCGAGTAGGGTTGCGCGGTGACGTTCGGAACCTACCCGGCGCTTTTCGTGGCGACCGCGGGAGCTGGCGGCGCGCTGACCGGCTTGCTGTTCGTGGCGCTCTCGGTCGCGCCCCTCCGCGGTCCGTCTACCGTTCATCCCGTCATCCGGCAAGTCCGCGTCGCCGCCGCCCTGCTGGCTTTCCTGAACGCGCTGGTGGTCTCGCTCTACAGCCTCGTGCCCGGCACGAGCGCCGGCTACCCCGCCGTCGTGATGGGCGTGATCGGCACCCTGTTCACCGCCGCTGGAGTCCGGTCTATCGTGTCCAGCCAGGCCGCGCGGCAGCAGCAGTGGCATCAGCTCGGGCTGGTCATCCTGCTGCTGCTGATATTCGGGACCGAACTCGCCGGCGGCATCGTCCTTCTTGCCAACGCCGGCAACAGCACGGCGGTCTCAGTCATCAGCTATGCCATGGTCTCGTCGCTGATCCTCGGAATCGCCCGGGCGTGGGAACTCGTCGGAGACAGGGATACCGGTATCCTCGCGTCGCTTGCCGTGCTGACGGGCCGCGGGCATACGGTAGGCAGCCCGCCAGCGGTCAGCCCACCAGCGGTCAGCCCAGCCGCCCCCGGCGAGGCCGCCAGCCCAGACCCTGACGGCGCCATCGCGGAAGGTGGGTCGGATTCCCGGCGGACCAGCGAAGACCGCGACTAGGCCATCACCGCGGCCCACCGATGGCCCTGCTCTCCCGGTCCAACGTCACCGCAGCTTCGCCAGGGCGGGCTTGGCGCCCGACGTTTGCATCGCGGCCGGCGAGCTGGCGCTGCTGGTGGCGCTGGCAGCGGCCTCGACCGGACACGAGCCCTCCGCAAAGACAAGCGCCGACCGCGGATCCCGGGGCAGGAACTCCCACGCAGGCGCGACTCCTCGGCGCCTGGGCGATGGACTCGGGTCGTTGTAGGTCAGGGAAACTGCCGATGCGGGCTCATTGCCCGATCACCGGTGCCGACTAGCACACCACGAGCACCGGCTCGGTCACCGTCGTCATGGCCACGGTCGAGCTGGTCGGCGGGTCACCCATCTGGACGGCAGCCGTTGGCTCGGCTGGCGCAGTTGACGTTGCGGGCGGCTGTCTGCGCTCTATTTCCTTAGCCACAAGACGCCTGATCCACGTGCTGACGGTCATGCCGTCGTAGCCAGCGAAGCGTTTGACGGCCGCGATCATGTCGGGTGCGAAACGCACTGGCACCATTGAGCTTTTCGCAGGCCGCACGGGACGATGTGCCGCGCCGGCGGGGACTAGGTTCGCCGAATCCATGTAGTGCTCGTAAGCCTGCGTTGGATCCATCTCCTCAGCCATAGAGCAACCTTCTGTCGGCTCGGTAATCGATGTCAAGGCTGGAGCCGGGTAGGGCCAGGTACACGCCAATGGGCCTGGCCTTGTCTGGAGCTGATCCCGGACAGAGCGGCACCACCAGGACGTCACCACCCGGAACTTCGGCAAGGAGCAGCCAATCCGCAGGCGGACGCGCTGGATAGTAGATGCGCTCACCAGCCCAGACGTCGTATAGATCCGCAATGCCCAGGCCAGCATGCTTGAACAGGTGCGCACGCTGGTGATCGATCTCGAAGGGATTTTCCTCATCGAGGAGTTCATAGTCGAAGAGATCTTCCTCATCGAGGTGTTCGTAATCGAAGGGGTCGTCGGCCACGCGGCAACCTTACCATCGCTCATGTGTTACATTGTAATACATGGATCTCACAACGGCGATGCTGGCCGACGGCGCCCGCGTGGCGGAAGGCAAGCTTTACATCCTTGGCGGTCAGTGGGACCGCATCACTGTGGCGAGCCTGCCGGCAGTTCACCCGAGCATGGCAGTGGTCATCGTCATCAGAATCGAGTACAGCGAGGCACCGAAGACGTTCAACGTGCTATTCGATCTGATGCTTGACGGGGACTCTACTGGCGTAAGAGCAGGAGGGCAGGCGTCCATCGGACATGCTCCGGGCCTAGCTCACGGCGCTCCCCAGTTTGCATCGGTAGCTGCCACCTTCGTTAACGTCAGCTTCGACCACGTCGGCCGGTACGAATTTGTCGTTTCAGTCGATGGCAAGGTGCTCGGGCAGATTCCGCTTGAGGTTGTGAAGGGCACAGTGCTGCTCATCCCCGGCGATGCTAAGCCGCCGGCGCCGGCCAACTAATATCCCGCGGCGGGCGTTCTTGGCTCCTCCCGCCGCTTCCCAGCTCCGACCGAATATCGCCGAGACGATGGACACCTACGGGACCTGTTCCCCGACCCGAGGAACCTTGGCCGGACGGCAATCGACCAGGCTCTCGCGCGCACTCTGGCGGAACAGGAGCGCACTGTGAGCCATCCACCAATGGTCAGAGGACAGGCGGCGGGCGAGTCAGCCTGTAGGCCGGGTCTTGTTCCTGGGTGGTCGCGACCTCGGCGTTCGTCTGCACAATGCAATCTAGCTGCGGGCCGACACCTCGACACTTCTCACGATCGCACGTCGCTTCGTAGGGCAGTGTGCCCCGATGTGCCCCGGGGAGCGCCGGCCGGGGGGCCACTGCTTAGGAGATCACCAAGGACGAGTGAGGGACCGGCGCCCTTGCAGGTCCAGGCCGGGCGAGGTTGGCGGCCTACTACCGCGGCTGACCGCCGTTTCACGTGCCATCGGGCACGCAACGGGCACGTGCCGAGCGTCTACGCTTGGCCGCATGCGATGGTGCGCTAGGTGCGGGGTTCGCGTTGAGCAGGGGTAGTGCTCTGCAGCATGTATTCGTCTAGCCGTTGCGTCGGGCGTCGGTGAGAATTTCGCGCAGCATGCGCTTGCCCAGCGCGCTCAGCGCTGGGTTTGTGACGGCATAGTACGGAACCAGCCCGACTGCCTGACTGATCGCGATGCCGCGGCTGCGGCGCCAGGTGTCGTCGTCGGCACCGACCAAGTCACGGAAGACGTGACGAGAGTCCTCGCTGAAGATGCTCCACGCCGGATTGAGGTCTGTCGCGGGGTCACCGAGGCCGGTCGCGCCGAAGTCGAGCACCGCCCGGAGACGACCCTCGCGAACCAGAAGATTCGGTGGCGCGAGATCGCTGTGGATCCAGCTGTAGGTGCCGTCCCATGCCGGCCCGTTTAGTGCGTCTTCCCATACTGCGATCACCGCCGGACCATCGATGAGGTCTCCTGCCTGCGCGATCCAGTCCCTGGTTGCCTCATCTTGCTCGACGAGTGGAGGCCGTCCGCCGTAAGGCGTCTCGTCATCAATGGCAGGCAGTTCTTTGTTCCGCAGCTCGGCTATGAAACCGGCCAGGTCGGCGGCCATCTGGCGCTCATCGTCTACCCGTCCGGGCTCATAGGTCTGGCCCTCGATCCACCGGAAGATGGCCCATGTGAACGGATACTCTGCGGTCGGCCTGCCGACACCTACGGGCTCAGGTACCTGGAGCGTGAATCCTGGAGCTAGCACGGGCAGCCATTTCAGTTCCTTCTGCAGGCCCCGCGCCCACCGACGCTCAACACGAGGTAGCCGGACGTATAGCTCGTTACCCAACCGGTAAATGGCATTGACGGTGCCGGTCGATTCGAACTCGGTTACCGGGTGGTCATTCAGGAGCGGGAACTGGTCCGCGACGAGCCTGCGAACAAGGTCGGCGCTGATGTCGACCTCATCGGTATGCATCCTCATCCGTTGCTCCTCACCGTCGCTGCTCTTGGCGGCGAGCAGGATAGAACCGGGAGCCGCGGCATTGAAACTGGTTTTACGGGATACGAAGTTGCGCGGAACCACCATGGGCGCTCGCCTGCCCCGTTTCTCTCGATAGCTGCCACCACCGGCGACTCTCGGCCGGGTTCAGTCGGGAGTGGCCGTAGGCCATCGCGTAGCGACGCGCAGCGCTCTCGACGGGTTCCGGCCGACGCCGGACAATGAAGGCGCGAGGGAATCGCCGCCCGCAGTAAGGCTGGGCTCGTGATGCCCTGGACCGGGCCTTTATGTCAGGCAGTGTGCCCCGATGTGCCCCGAGAGCGATGTTCGCGCAGAGTAGATGCAGGTCAGCGTCCAGGCGGCGGGCGAGTCAGCCTGTAGGCCGGGCACTCATTGCGCCCGATTTGGCACGTCCCGCGCTCCCCCGCGCATGCCCGTTAGCAGCGGATCAAGCATCGCCAACTCGCGGTGATTCGCGCTCTGCAGGGCTACCGGCGGAACAGACACGGAACTGACGACCGGCTCTAGAGGGCTGCGCGGCGTCGGGTTGAGGCAGGCTCCTGGCCTGCCCCTCTATCTGCCGATGCCGTGCCGGAGGCTCGCGGTCAAGGACGCCGAAGGCGCCGCGTAGCGGTCAAAGATCCTTGACGGCGAGGGGCACGGCCATACCCTCCGCCGCGCAGCCCGGCCACCGCATCCGCCATCGTCGTTAACGCCAGCAGGCCAGACCAGCCTGCCCTCTCCCAATCCAATTCAGCCAGCCATCGCTGACGCATCTCGCGTAAGCGCCGCCGGTTGCCATCCCGGCCCGACACGACCAGACCGGACCCGCATGTGCGGGCCTCGGGTGTCCAGCTCGACGTGTGAGGCACGACATGGCAACCGCGACCCTACCCACCGACCTATCACGCAGCCCGCGGGCGCGCGGTCTTGGCGCGTCCCGAGGCGGCCGGGCGCGAAGCGCAGTAGGCCGCCGATCATCCTTCCCTTCGTCTTCTCCAACCAGCGCTCCCGCGAACGGACTGTCTCGGTATAGACGCAAAGTTTCGAACCACCCTCTGGTGGCCTGCGACGATCCGGCCGGATGGCGACGCGGCGCAAGGATGAACCTGCGGGCACTCGCCGCTGCCGACCCGGACACACCCGAACGGCAGCGCAACTGCGGCGCCGTCCCGGTCGGTGACCGGGTGGAGATCCGGATGAAGGACGGCTCGGCGTACTACTGCGGCCTGGAGACCTGCGGCAACGTGTGGCTGTGCCCCGTCTGTTCCGCCAAGATCCACCACCGCCGCGCCGCCGAACTCCGGGAAGCCCTCACCCCCTGGGAAGCACAGGGCCAGGCGGCGAGCCTGGTGACGATCACCGTCCCTCATGACCTGACCGACCGGCTGTCCAAGCTGCTCGATGCCGAGCGTGCCGCGTGGAAGCGCGTCACCCAGGGTGCGACCTGGCAGCGGCTCAAGCGCCGCCTCGGCATCGCCGGGCACATTATCGCGCTGGAGTTCACCTGGGGCGACGAGAACGGCTGGCACCCGCATTACCACGTCCTCCTCGTCCACGACCAGGACCTCGGTGCCGCCGCCATCGCCGCCTTGCACGCGCACATTCATTCGCGGCTTGTGGCGGCCTGCAGTGACCCGGGCTCCGCGAGCCCGGTCAGCTGCACGCCGTCCGCATTGACCCCAACGTCTCCGCCACCGCCGCCGGTGCCTACGTCACCAAGGCGGCCATGGACACCCGCAGAGGAAATGACCAGAGGCGACCTCAAGACCAGCCGAACCGGAGCCGCACACCCTTCCAGATCCTCGCCGACTACTACCAGACCGGCGACACCCGCGACCGCGACCTCTGGCACGAGTACAAGCGCGCCACCCGCAGCCTTGCGGCCGTGCGCTGGTCACGGGGCCTTCGGGCGATGATGGCTGGGTCGGCCACGGAACCTGAACGCAGCGATGAAGAGCTAGCCGCGGCGGACATCGGCGGCAACCTGATCGTCGTCATCCAGTGTCCGGTCTGGTCTCGTGCACGAACCGCCGGTCTGGAACACGCTGTGCTCGTGGCCGCCGAGGACGGTGGACTGGAAGCCGTAAATGCACTCATCAGCGAAGCTATTAGCGGCGAAGCCTGCTTGGCGCCAACCCTTTCTGGCTGCACTATCGAATAGGCCTCTGCGTATCATCAGGGCGGCTCCGCCCCCCTCGCGTACGAATGCGCAGACAGCCGCGAATGTCAGACCCCGCTATTAGGCTCCCCGCCATGCGAGAACTCATTGACGCCCTGGTCCGGTCCGCCGAACGAGAGGGCATGGAACTCTACGGAGTGCACATCTACCGCCGCGGTGCCGAGCCGGTCGAACGCAGGCTCCGCTCGGACGACCGAGTCGACGTGCGGTCGGTCTCGAAGACCTTTACGTCCGTAGCGCTTGGCATCGCCGAAGCCGAAGGCCGCCTCGCCCTGGATGACCCCGCCCTCAAGTACTACCCCGAGCTAGCCGGCTCTGCCGCGCCCCGCCTGGACCAGGTCACGCTCCGGCACTTGCTCATGATGACGTCCGGCAGCCCGTACTCCTGGTCCGCCTACGACCCCGTCGTAGTCCCGGACCTAGCCGCTGACTTCTTCGCGACCCCGCTGGCGCACGAGCCCGGCACGTATTTCAGCTACACCGGCATCGGCCCGTACGTAGCGGCCCGCGCCCTGCGCGCCGCGACCGGCGCCAACGTCCGCGACTACCTGCTGCCCCGCCTCTTCACCCCGCTGGCCATCCACAACCCCCAGTGGCACACCTGCCCCCTCGGCCATCCGGTAGCGGAGACCGCCCTCTTCCTGAGGACGTCCGAACTGGCCCGCTTCGGCCGCCTCCTGCTAGACGAGGGCCGCCACGAAGGCCGCCAGCTGGTCCCCGCCGAATACTGCGCACGAATCGCGACTGAAACCGTCCCGACCGTGAAGGACCCAACAGACGAAGGCTTCCGCCTCTCGGACAGTTACGGCCTCGGCGTCTGGTGCACCCCCGGGGAAAAAACGTACAAAATGGCAGGCCTCTACGGCCAGCTCTGCATAATCTCCCCGGATAAGGAAGCGGTGGTAACCGTAACCGCCCACGTGGAAGGGGGCGGCTCCCAGCGAACCTCTATAACAGCCCTAATAGACGAAGAGATCGTAGCCCGCCTATAAAGGCAAGCGTTCCTCGGATGAAAAAGAATGGCGGCTCGCAGCCCATGGAGCGGCAGGGCCCCGGAGTGTTCCGTGCTTGACCGGGTTTGAGGCTGTTGTGACTGGCGGGCCTGGAGTGACGAAGCCGGTCGCCGAGCCCACCTCGACCCGATCAGCGTCCTCGCGCTCCCCGGCATCCCATGATCAATCAGACATCCAGGGAACACTCCGGGGCCCTGCACATCTGTCCTGGCCACACCGGAACGCTACCGACACATGATCGACCGGACAGGCTCTAGGCGGCTTGTGATCGGCGGTAGACAGGTGACACAGCCGCCGCGCAGTCACAGCACGATCTTCAAGTAGTCCCGGACAGGATCGAAGATGCCGGACTGCTGCATCAGGTCCTCGGCTTCGGCGAGGCTGGCCCACCGTACCTCGGCGAGTTCTTGGTGGTCGACTACGGAAGCAACGGAGTTGTCTATCGGCCGTGCGGCAACGTAGATCATCGTCCGCCCGGTCGACGGGTGTACTCGACGGCCTATCTCCTGACCAGCCAGGACCAGGACCCCGGTTTCTTCCATGACTTCACGGGCCGCGGCGTCCGCCGGCGACTCGCCGGGTTCGGTCTGACCTGCGATGAAAGTCCAGGACGGCTTGCCGTCATTGCGGCGCCCGACTAAGACACCATGCTCCGATGTCACGATGGCCGCTACGACTGGTCGCAGCTCATCGAAGTCGAGCATGGGGCGCGAAGGAACCAGCTCGCCGTCAATCCACTGTGTCAGGACCGTCCGATGGCCAATCTGTGCGCCGGTAACCTGATCGATCTTGAAGGAGCCATATAGCGTACTGGTGTCCAGGGCCGTCGCCGCTGACCATAGACGGGTCCGCTCAGTGCTTCCTGTTTGTCTTGCACAGTGAACTGCAAGTGAGGCAGCGGCGGCTGTCTGAATGGCCGGATAGTCGGGTGTCTCGCCGACCGCGTGGTAAGCGTCCAGAAACTCGCGTTCGCCGGGACCTATCACGGCGGCCGGATCGCTTCCGCTGAACCACTGGCCTACCCCGAAGGTGCCGTTGCGGCACTGGACAGGCTTCTTGAACTCGCGCACTCCAGCGGCGACGGCGCAGATCACCCTGGGTGGGGTCGCCAGCCTCTGCGCGCGGATGACCGTATCAGTGTCATCTTCGAAGGTCCCGGCTGAGATGAGAATCCAGTCCTCGGGCAGATCATCAGCCAGGATCAGATCCGGCGGGCCAATGATCGTCCGCGTGAATCCGAGTTGCCGGGCATAATCTTCTGCTCCGTCAGCTACCTGGCGCCCGAATCGGCCCCGGCCACGCATGATGCGCAGTTCTTGGATTGGATCTGCCTCTGCGTAGAGGTGATCCAGGAACGGCTCCATGTAGCGACTAGCAGGCGTGAGTACGGAGACGACGTGGCCGGGGTGAGCGATCTCAACGTCGTCGCCCGATCCCCCGTGATTCCAGATCAGCCATCTGTTCTCGGCGGCCATGTCCCCGGCGACACGCATCAGCACGGTGGAATACGGGCCGAGGAGCAGATCGGAGTTCGCGGCGACACCGGGCAGGCGCGCCTGGAGCTGACGCACATCGCTGGCATCGTCTTCGATCAGGACATCCGCACCGCCGTCGAGCGTCGCCCAGACTTCAAGGCCGTGAGCCGCTTGCCGCCCGAAGGGAGCGAAACGCCCCGACAACGAGAGGCACGCGCCGATGCGCAACTGGCCTGCGGCGTTCACGATTTCACTATCTCATCCGCTCTTCGTACCGGAACTCGTGGCGATCGGCGGCCATCACCGAGTCCTGGACCTCTACAGGCAGATCGGCGGCCCGTATTGACGGAACCGGAACGGAACTGGAGCCTTCATGACTACAAAGCTGCAGGTCAGAGTCCAGGCGGCGGGCGAGCTAGCCTGTAGGCCGGGTTCTGTGCACCCGCTTGCGCGGGCCGGCGGCCATCCATCTAGGACTGCCGTTGCCGGCAGCCTCGTGCGGTCTACCCGCGAGCATCGGGCGGGCCGCCCTCAATCGCTCGCGCAGGAGCTGCTGCCTCTGCGGCGCCAGCTCCCTCTTGACCTTGCTCCGGGTGGGGTTTACCGAGCCGCTCAGGTCACCCTGAGCGCTGGTGGTCTCTTACACCACCGTTTCACCCTTACCCCCGGACGAATCCGGGGGCGGTCTGTTTTCTGTGGCACTATCCCGCGGGTCACCCCGGGTCGGCGTTACCGACCACCCTGCCCTGCGGAGCCCGGACCTTCCTCGGCACGCCAGGACTGGCGCGACGCGGCCGCCCGGCCAACTCGCCCGCCGCTGCACCAAGATATGGCACCGAGCCAGCCAGGGTGCAGGACGAAGCGGGCGGCCCTGGCATCATCCGCCAGCAGCCGCCCGCCCCGCGATGTGCTACGCGCCCAGCGAACTAGCGCGCTTAGTGAACCAGGCTGCCGAGCAGACTGCCGTACTCGCCATTGCTCCGGGACGGAGCTGACAGCTACAGAGCGGAAGCTGGCCGCACCGACGAAGACGATGCTGACGGCCGGCTGACCCGCTGGCCTGCTTGTTGTCCGCCGAACCGCCGGGCGCGACTTCGGCCCAGTGGTCCTCGGACGGGACAGAGTCGACTTCGGCTTGGCCGTACGTCGCCCTCGGCTTGGCGGCCGTCTTGGCCTTGGCCGTCGTACTGGGCTTCGCCCTCGACGCGGCAGGCTTGGCGGCGCTACCGGCGGCCGTAATAGACGACCCCGCAGACCTGGGCTTCGCGGCCGTCCTGGACCGCGCGGCCGTCCTTGGACGCGCGGACGAGGCCTTCGGCTTGGCTGACGGCCTAGCCGTCCGCTTCGCTGCGGTCCGCGGCTTCGCCGCTGACCGTGACCGGGTGCTGCTTGCGGCTGGCTTAGCCGAGGACATCGACTTGGCCGCTACCGTCAGCGCCTTGGCTGCCGTCGACATCGCCTTGGTGGCGGTGTTCATCGACTGCATGGCCGACGACATGGTCTTTGCCGACGCGTTGCCTTGATAGCAGCAGCCGTCATCTTGGTCGGCCGCCGACGTCACCTTGGTGGCTGCCGATGACACGGTCTTGGCTGCGGTTGCTGGCGTCGCCGAGCTCCGGCTAGCAGCAGTGCTGCGCGTCGACCGCGAAGCGGTAGTCGAGGTCCGGTCGAACGCGATCCGGTCGAACGCGATCCGCTTGAACGAGATGCGGTGGAGCGCGACGCGGCCGATCGTGACGCTGTACTGCGAGTCGACCGTGACGCGGTGCTCCGGGTAGCCGTCTTGGCCGCCGTGCTCCGGGCCGGCTTCGCAGCAGTGCTGCGAGTGGCCTTCGGCTTGCGCTTGACGTCCTGGAACTGGATGTTGTCTTTGACCGGCTCGCAGTGCCCCTTGACGCACTGCGGCTCACCGACCTGCTGCGGGCGGTACTCGCCGAACTACGGCGGGCCGGCCGCACGGGTCGTGGACTGAACAGGCACTGATCTCCCCCCGTCTTGATCAATTACGAGGAGTGCTATTCCACACACGGAGAGTATTTACACACACGGCGAGCTTGTTCGCTCAGAACAATGAACGCAAGGGGACCGAAATCGTGCCGTACTCGCGGCGGATTGAGGCCCCAGTCGAAGTTACATCCGCAAGTGCGCGGTGTCGTTCAGCGACCGTAGCAAGGCGGGTCCGTCGGCGAACCAGTCGGCCTCCGAAATCGACGCCACGTCCAGGTGCATCCGGAACAGCGCCGCGCTCGGCGCCAGCAGCGCGCGGCACACGATCGTCTTGATCGGCGTCACGTGACTGACAACGACCACCGTCTTGCCCCCGATGCGCGGCTAGCAGCCGGTCGAGCGCCGCGTCCACTCGTGCCGGCCACCGCGGCGAAGCTCTCCCCGCCCGGCGGCGCGACGTCCGCGTCGGCCAGCCATGCCGCCATCTCATCGGGCCAGCGCGCCATGACTTCCGCGAAGGTCATGCCCTTCCCAGCTGCCGAAGTCGGTCTCCGCCAGCCCGTCCTCCATCGACCAGCGCCGCACCGGTGCGCTCGGCAACAGCCTCAGCTGTCTGCCATGCCCGGCCAAGCGGTGAGGTAACGACCAGGTCACATCCGCCGCGCGCGGCAAGCCGGCGCAGCCGGCGGCCGCCGCTGCTGCAGGCCCGCATTCGGTCAGCGGGACGTCACCGCGGCCGGCGAACCGACGCTCCACCGACAGCGCAGTCTGCCCATGCCGCAACAGCAGCGTCGTCGTGGCCTTGCGCACTGCCGCCGGCCCGCCAGTCCGGCTAGCTGGCGCGCAGCTGTCCCGTCTGAGCACCGGGCTGAGTCAGAGCCCGGACTCATCCGTCCTGACCAGGATCCGGCGGCACTCCTCGCATCGCACGACCTCGTCAGCGGCAGCGGCGCGGATCGCATTGAGATCCACGGTGTTGAGCGACAGATGGCAGCCCTGGCACTGGCCGCGACGCAGCGCCGCCGCGCCTACGCCGCCGTGCTGCGCGCGCAGCCGTTCGTACAGCTCGATCAGGTCGGCCGGCTCTTCCGCGACGACCACTGCCCGGCGGTCCGCCGCCTTCCCGGACAGCTCGGCCAGCTCCGCCAGCGCGATATCGCGGCGGTCCGTGACGGCATGCAGGTCTGCGGCGATCGCTGGCCCGCTCGGCGCCGCCTCCTTGAGCCTGGCCTGCGCCGACTCCAGCCGTTCCATCACCTCGAGTTCGACATCTTCCAGATCCGACTGGCGGCGCAGCAGCGACTCGATCTCCGACTGCAGGTTCTCCAGCTCTCGCGGCGAACTGACCTGGCCCGGCATCCAGCCGTGCCCGGTCCCGGCCGATGCGGGTGCGAACCTGTTCAACATCGGCGTCTGCCTTGGCCTGCTCCCGCCTGAGGTCGCCTTCGCGGGCCTCCAGGGCGGCCATCTCGTCACGTAGCTCCCGGTTTCCCGCTGCTCTAGCTGGGTCAGCTCAGCGTGCTCGGGCAAACCCCGCCGTGCGGTGCTCCAGCCTGCCCAGCTCGGCATCAAGATCGGCAAGCTCAAGCAGCCGCAGCTGCGCTTCCGGGGATGCTTTCATTGCTCGCCACGTTAGCCTGCCGCCGGTCGCAAATGTCGCCCCGCCCGTGCCGTAAGCGCGGGCCGTCACGGCGCCGTGAGCACTGGCGCATCCGTCGGGACCGGGCCGTCAGTGGCCGAGCCCGACCATGACGACAGGCGCTGACGTCGGCCGGCGCGACCCCGCCGGCAGGCTCCACGGTCATCCCGAGCTGGTCCCCGCGTGCCAGCCGGCCCACCACCATCGGGCCAGTCATTCCGTGCCGCGGCGCGGGCAGCATGCCCGCCGGACCGGTCCCCGCCGGGCCCCATCAGCCACAGCTCATACGCCTTCGAAGCGGGCAGCCTCTGTCAGGCCGCTTGGCGATGAACACCAGCGCGTCGCGCCCGGTGCGACATCACCACAGTTGCGGTGCCGCCGGTACTGACCTGCGCAGTCAGAGCTGATCGCGTCACGCGCGCCGAGTACCGCCGCGATCGCGGCATTTCGCGCTGCTGGGCCGCGGTCAGCCGTGTCGCTGCATCGACGCCCATGTGCAGGCCGAAGCACGATCGCTGCCACGGCCAGCACGGCCGCGACGGTACCGCCATGCGCACCGGCCAGGACGTCGCGCCAGACGCGCGCAGCCTGGCCCGGACGCGCCAGCGCCGCCAGCGGCCGGCCAAGCCGGCTGCCAAGCCGCGGCCTGCTGCCCGGCCACCAGCGGCGGCAGCTGCCGCATCCTGCCGGCCGCCTGCAGGGTCTGCTCGCGCAGCTCGGCCCGTGGCGTGATGGCGGCGGCCGCGGCAAGACGAGCGGTCGCCTCCCGCAGGCCGCGGATCTCCTCGCGGCACTGCTCGCATGTCTGCAGATGCCGCTCGAAGCTCGGCCCGGTCCTCGTCGGCACCGCATCCATGACGTAAGCACCCACGAGGGTGTGCAATCCAGCGCCACGGCTTCGCATCAATCCACCCCCAGGCAGTCCCGCAGCCTGATCAGGCCGTCTCGCATGCGCGTCTTGACGGTGCCGACGGCGACGCCGAGCAGCTGCGCGACCTCGCGGTAGCTGTAACCGCCGTAGTAGGCGAGCAGTCACCGACTCGCGCTGCAGGTCGGTGAGCCCAGCCAGGCAGCGCCGCACCCGCTCATGCTCCAGACTCGTCTCGACCGCGTCGCTGACCTCGTCGTATGCGATCGACGCGCGTCGCGGCCCGGAACTCCCGCTCAGCGGCGCGCTGCTCGGACCTGACCCGGTCCACGGCACGCCGGTGCGCGAGCGTCATGATCCAGGCCGCGCGCCGAGCCCGCCGACGGGTCGAACCGCGCCGCGGTGCGCCAGACCTCCAGCAGCACCTCCTGCATGACTTCCTCAGACTGCGCCGGATCCCGCAGCACGCGCAGCACGGTGCCGAGCACCGCCGGCGCGGCCTGGTCGTAGATGCCCGTGAAGGCCGCATGGTCGCCCTTGGCGACCTCGATGAGGACGGACTCCAGGCTCGCCGGCCGCCCGGCGCGCTGGCCGGAGTCCGGCTGGCCCGGGCGCAGTCAGCCGGGTCAGCCGCCTATCAAGTCCACATCCCTCTATTCGTCACCGGCACCCGTTTCGGCTTGGCCCGGCTGGTCGGATCAATCATTGCGTCCCGCCGAGGGCAATCCGCACGGCGCGCTGATACGAATTACGCACTGTGACCCCACAAGCACCTACCCCCGGCCAGGCAGCGCCCGGCGCATCCGGGCCGCGCTGCGCTGTTCGCTCGCGGCGGGCTGCGTCGGCATCGTGACCGCGCTCGTCGCACTCGGCGGTGGCTCAGCTTGTCGCCGCCATCATCCGCTCGTCCCTCGGCGCGCCAGTCGACGCCGTCGGCGAACTCTCGATCAACCACACGCCGCCCTCGGTCAAGAACTTCGCCATCAGGGAATTCGGGTCCAGCGACAAGACCGTCCTGGTCTGGGGCATCCGCGGCGTCCTGATCATCTTCGCCGTCGTCATCGGCATCCTCGCGGTCCGCAAGCTCTGGCAGGGCATGGTCGGGCTGGCGGTCTTCGCCGCGATCGGCGTTTATGCCGCCCTCAGCCAGCCCACCGCAAAGGCCGGCGGATGCGCTGCCCACGCTGCTCGGCGCCGCGGTCGCTGCCTATGCCCTGCAGTATCTGTCACGCTCGCCCGCGGGCCGGGCGCTGGCCGCCTCGGCGAGTTCCGCGACGCGCAGCGAGTCGGGCTGACGACCTGCCGGATCGCCGCAAGTTCCTGCTGGTCAGCGCGGCAGCGGCCGGCGTCTCGCTGGCGACCTACGCTGGCGGGTCCTGGCTGGCCACCACCAGGAACGTCAACGCAATTCAGGCGGCGCTCAAGCTCCCGCGGCCGGCCCAGCCGGCCCCGCCGATACCGGCTGGCGCCGACCTGAAGATCCCCGGACTGAGCAGCTTCATCACCCCGAACAGCAGCTTTTACCGGGTCGACACCGCGCTCGTCATCCCGGAGGTCCTGCCGGCGACCTGGCAGCTGCGGATTCACGGCATGGTCCAGCGGGAGCTGGTCCTTTCCTTCAAAGACCTGTTGAAGCGGCCGCTGATCGAGGACTACATCACCTTGTGCTGCGTATCGAACCCAGTCGGCGGCCCATATGTCGGCAATGCCAAGTGGCTCGGCGCGAGCTTGCGCAGCCTCCTGCAGGAAGCCGGCATCAAGGCCGGCGCCGACCAGCTGCTGTGCACATCCGCGGACGGATTCACCTCTGGTACCCCGGTGCAGACGGCTATGGACGGCCGGGACGCGCTACTGGCCATCGCCATGAACGGCACCGCCCTGCCGGTGGCGCACGGCTTCCCGGCCCGGCTGGTCGTGCCCGGCCTGTACGGATACGTGTCGGCGTGCAAGTGGATTGTCGACATCGAGGTCACCACGTACGCGGCGAACACCGCCTACTGGGCGCTGCGCGGCTGGTCCGCGCAGGGACCGATCAAGACGGAATCGCGCATTGACGTGCCGGGCACGAACCCGGTCAAGGCCGGCCAGCGGGCCGCGATCGCAGGCGTGGCTTGGGCCCAGCACAAGGGCGTCGAGGCCGTCGAGGTCCGGGTGGCAGGCGGCCCGTGGCAGGAAGCGCGGCTCGCGACGGTGCCGGGCATCGACTGCTGGCGGCAATGGGTCTATGACTGGAACGCCAGCGTCCGGCCCGGGAACTATCTCGTCGAGGCCCGCGCTACGGACAAGACCGGGTACACCCAGACGCCGCTGCAGGCGCCGCCCGAGCCGAACGGGGCGTCCGGCTATCCGCAAGCGCTCGTCCAGGTAGTGAGCTAGGCGGCGGCGCGTTCGGCCTCATAGCAGCTGATCGCGGCCCTGTCCGTACATGTAGGCCCCGAGCCAGCGCCCGAGTTCGTAGAAATACGCGTCTCCGCCTGGGCCCTCAGGCGCGCTGTCAGCCGCGCTGCCGGGCGCCAGCCGGAGCCAGGTGACGTGCCCGCCCAGGTGGATCCCGGCGGCTGCCGGCCGACGGCGACGCTGCTGCCGCTGCTCGGCCAGCACCAGTACCGGGCACTCGATGTCAAGAGTGAGCCCGGGCCGGGCCGCAAACTCTGGTGAATGCAGTATCAGCGCGTCGGCAGCGTGCTGCCGGGCATCGCGCCAGATCGCGACGGCGGCCGCGCCCGGGCCGCTGGCCATCACGATCACCGTGTCAATTCCGTCAGCCGCTCGCAGGTGCGCGCAGGCCGCATCGAGATCCGCGAAGGCGGCGCCCAGCCGCCGCGCCGGGTTGCGTGCAGGCAGCGATAGCGGCGCCGGGCCGGGCAGCCGCAGGCCGGCCAGATAGAAGTGAAAGGCCCGCTCGGTGTACCAGCTCGCCAGATCAGGCGGCACCGCGGGATCCCCGGCTGCCTGAACGTGCAGCAAGGCCCGCCGGGTCGGCTGAACTGACCGCCGCCGGAACATCGCCGTCTCACCCCGGACGCGAGCGACGTGACCCGGCACGTGCACCGGCTCATAGCCCTGGATCGCGCGGCCGCCGATGGCCCGGCCGTCGATGGCGCCGGTCCCTGTCGATGGCGCGGCTGTCGATGGCGCTGTCCTTGATGGCACTGTCGTGGCTGGTACTGATGGTCATCCGATCCCCGTTGCGCCTGCATCCGCACCCGCGCATGCGGCGCCTCGCGCTCCCCGAATTCGCACGCCCGCCCCGGCTCGGCCCGCGGCCCCCGCCGCTTCGGAATTAACGGAGCGTTATCTCTAGTCTCGCACCGTAGCTGGCCGGGCACGCGCCGAACACGCCACGCCGCCAGCACAGCCATCTGCCCGTTGCGCGAGGCTTGGCTGATTTGCTGTCATTTTTTATTGGTAACGGGTTGCCCCTGGCCCACGCCGCTGTTCTGACCGGTATTGCCACAACGGCGCTAAGCGCCGTGCGCACTCGATCACGCGCGGCGCACTCGTTTGCGCCGTAAAGGACGATTGTCGGCATTGCGAGCGTCGTCGCGGCATGGAGACGTAGGGTCCGCCCGAGCAAGTCTCGCTGATCTTGTTATTGAGTGCGTTTGTCAGCGATTATCGCGGACAAACGCACTCAATAATCCATGGGCTCAAGCCGGGCGCCGACGGTTAGGCCAGGCTGACGCGGCGGAATCGGGCTGATAGGCGGGAGCTGGGACTGCGGCGACGCGACTGCCCGCTGAGACACGTGAGTCCGATGGTGCCAAAGTCACGTATACACACCGTGACGCATCAGTCTTATCTGCGTGCTTTCCGGCCTCCTCGGGCGTGAGGCCTGCCGTCTCGCGCAGCCGCCGCAACTGAGTGCCGAGCAGGATTCGCAGGACCGTCGGCATCGCTCCGCTGCGCGACCTTCGCGGCCAGGCCGACGGTCAGGTTTGCCGGCCGGCAGTCATGGGAACCACGCCTGCAAGGCCGCGCTGAATATTGGCGCGTCAACGCGACGAGGCCCCTCCATGTATGAGATGGAGGGGCCTCGCCTTGCCCCGAGGCCCTGGTCACCCGATTGCTCGGGGGCCGAACGCCTCGCAGCCCCCACCGGTGTCAGATTCCGCTGTCAGCACCGGTCGCCCGGCCCTTCCCGCGTCTCCCTCGGTTTCCCTTGGGCTGAACCCGTCTTCAGTGGTGAGGAATTTCTACTGCCAACCGCACCCGCTGCACAAGGCCTTTCCGCCATCTCTTCAAGATTCTTTTGTCGTCCACAGGACATCTGCCGTTTATCCCCTGTGCACAGTTCCTTTCCACTGGACCGTGCACAGGTCCATCCACAGTTCCTGTGGATTACCGCCGGGCCGGCAACTGCTGAACACTGCGGCTACTGGCAGCCTGCTCAGAAGGTCCGCAGAGGCAGCCCGGCGACGATAGGTACATCAACGACGTGGAAGGACAGCCGATGACGCCTGATGCACAGCCAGCCCGCGTTCCGCCGGACCCGGCGGACCGGGCCGCGGCCAGGGACCGCAACCGGGCCAGGGTGCGAACGGCGACCGCTGCGGCCGGGCTTGCCAGCGTGCTGGCAGCCGGAGCGGTTGCCTACAGCCTGCCGGGATCAACTCATACGGCCGCCGCGTCCACCCAGCACTCGTCGTCCGGCTCGTCATCACGCTCCGGCTCATCCAGCGCGAGTTCATCCAGCTCAGGCTCCGCTGGTTCAAGTTCCGCCAAGTCGAGCTCAGGCAGCGGCCTCAAGAGCACGTCCGCGCCGTCCGCAAGCTCCGGATCCGGCACCGTGACCTCAGGCGGCTCGTGACCGTCCCGTGCCCTGACCGCCTGGTAGCCCTACGCCCTACGCCCTGGTCCGCCCGGTAGCCCTACGATGTCGGAAGGCAGAACTGCGCGGCGGCCGGGAGAGATTGATGACGGATCGTGAGACTTCGGCCGCACCGGGCCCGGAGCTGGCTATCGACGTTGGCACAGATTACGTGGCCACGTTGGAGATCAACCGGCCGCCGAGCAACTACTTCAGCGTCGGCCTGATCGACCAGATCGCTGACGCCTGCGAGAAACTGGCCGCTGACGGGCGCTGCCGCGCGATCGTGCTGTGCAGCGCGGGCCGCGTCTTCTGCGCCGGTGCCGACTTCTCCGATGCCGGCGCTATCGGCAGTCCCGGCGGCCCGCACCTGTATGACTATGCCATCCGGCTGTTCGAGCAGCCGCTGCCCGTAGTCGCTGCGATCCAGGGCGCAGCCATCGGCGGCGGCCTTGGGCTCGCCATGGCGGCCGACTTCCGGGTGGTCGCGCCGGAGGCCCGGTTCGCAGCCAATTTCGCCTTGCTGGGCATCCATCAGGGCTTCGCGCTCACCGTCACCCTGCCGGCCGTTGTCGGTCAGCAGGCCGCACTTGACCTGCTGTATACCGGCCGCCGCGTCGGCGGCGAAGAGGCGCTGGCGATCGGCCTGGCAGACCGCCTCGCCGGGTCGGACGGGCTCCGGGCCGAAGCGCATGCCCTGGCGGCCCAGATCGCGGCGGCCGCGCCGCTCGCCGTCCGCTCCATTCGCACCACGATGCGCGGCGAACTGGCCGCGCAAGCGCGTGCGGCGATGGCACGCGAGCGCGCCGAGCAGGAACGGCTCATGCAGACCGCCGACTGGCGGGAGGGCCTGGCCGCGGTAAGCCAGCGCCGCGCCGCGCATTTCTCGGGCAGTTAGCCGTGCGCGACAATCTCGGCGACGCCGGCCAGGGAAGGCAGGACGCGGCATGCCAGTGCTAGCCCGGCCAGACGGCAGCATCCACTACGAGGCCAGCGGCAGCGGCAGCCCGGCGCTGTTGCTGACGCACGGATTCGCGGCCACGTCGGGCATGTTCGCAGTGAATATCCCGGCCCTGTCGCTGCGTAACCTGGTGCTGACCTGGGACCTGCGCGGGCACGGTGGGAGCGAGTCTCCGCCCGACCCGGCCTGCTACAGCTCCGCGTCGGCCCTGGCGGACATGGCCGCGCTGACTGGACGCGGCGCGGCCTTGACCGGGCTGTCCTCGGCGGGCACTCGCTGGGCGGTTACCTGTCGCTCGCCTTCGCGCTGAGGAATCCGGATCGCGTCGCGGGGCTGGTCCTCATCGACACCGGTCCCGGCTACCGCAATGACGCTGCCCGCAATGACTGGAACCGCCGGGCCGAGGTGACCGCGACCCGCCTTGGCGAGCGCGGACTGGCCGCCGTGCGCGGCAGCGCGGAGCTGCACGGCGGTGAGCACCGTGATGCGACCGGGCTCATGCTGGCCGCGCGCGGCACGCTGACGCAGCAAGACTCCCACGTGCTCGACGGGCTGCCGGGCATCGCGGTGCCTGACCCTCATCATCGTGGGCGCGGAGGACACGCCGTTCCTCGGCGCGGCGGACTACATGGCGGGCAAGATCCCGGACCGCCGCGCAAGTGGTGATCCCGGACGCCGGTCACGCGCCGAACATCGACAAGCCCAGCCTGTTCAACGCCGAAGTGCGCGCGTTCCTCGACCATGTCGCCGCCGCGGAGGGAGCGTCGTCGACTTCCCCTGACCTGATCCGGGCCGAGCTCGCCGACTGGGTGGCCAAGCACTGGGATCCCGGCATGGCACTGCGAGACTGGCGCGATCTGCTCCTGGCATCCGGCTGGGCGGTGCCGAGCTGGCCAGCGCGCTGGCACGGCCGCGACCTTCCGGCCTGGGCAGACGAGCTGGCTGGCAGTGAGCTGATCCGGCTGGGCGCGGTCGGCCCGCCGGTCGGCAGCGGCACCTGGCTTGCCGCCCCGACGATCCTCGCGCACGGCAGCGATGACCTGCGGGAGCGCCTGCTCGGCCCGATTCTGACCGGTGAGCAGACCTGGTGCCAGCTGTTCAGTGAGCCGGGCGCGGGCTCGACCTGGCGGGCCTGTCCACCTCGGCAGTCCTTGATGGCGACAGCTGGGTGATCAACGGGCAGAAGGTCTGGAACACCAGCGCGCACCACGCTGACATGGGGATGCTGCTCGCCCGCACCGATGCGGACGTGCCCAAGCACAACGGCATCAGCTACTTCGCGCTGCCGATGGACCAGCCCGGGGTTGAGGTCAGGCAGCTGCGCCAGATGAATTTCCACGCGTCCTTCAACGAGGTCTTCCTGACCGACGCACGAGTGCCGCGAGACAACGTGATCGGAGAGGTCGGCCAAGGCTGGCAGGCAGCGCTCACCACGCTCGCCTACGAACGGCGGTTCGCCGCCCTACGGCGGCCCGAGTACAGCCCGTCCCCCGGCCGGGCCCTGGACGAGGCCAGGGCTGAGGCCGACGCGCATTTCGCCACCTATTCCTGGTACCCGCAGCGAGCTGGGCGTCCTGACCTGGTAATCGACCACGCGCGGGCGGCCGGCGTCAGCCGACGACCCGGTGATCCGGCAGGCCATCGCCAGGCTGCTGACGATGCAACGGGTGAGCTCATGGACCGCAGAGCGGGCCAGGGTCGCTCGCGCGCTCGGCGCTAGGCCGGGTACGGAGGGATCGATCGGGAAACTGGCCGCCAGCAACATCGCGCGCGAGTCCGCCAAGGTGCACGCTATGATCGCCGGTGCCGGCGCAATGCTGGCCGGACCGGACTCGCCGCTCGGCGGTGTGATCACCGAGGTTCTGCTATCGGTTCCGGCAGTGTCGATCGCTGGCGGAACTGACGAGATCCAGAAGAACATCCTCGCCGAGAAGGTGCTGGGCATGCCTACCGAGATCAGACCGGACAAAGGCATACCTTTCCGTCAGATTCAGCACCGCGGCTAAGTCAGTCTCCATCCGAACGTGACACCTCCTGTTAACAATGCTGCAAATTGCCTAATGCACCATGCTAATGTCGCTCCCCGTGATCGAAGTAGATCGCCGATTATGGTTGGCCACTGCCAACGGCGACGAGCATCCGCGCGGGCTTGGTTGTGCGCCCGTGCCTCGCACAAGTAGCAGCCTCTGCCGCTGCGGCCACAGTGTTGATGCGCACGAGCATCTCCGGCGCGGCCGTGATTGCGGCATATGCGATTGCCGGCGGTTCCGCCGCCGGTGGCGGCGGCGGCGGCGGTAGCAGGCATGCTGGCCGGCCAGTCCCCAGGGTCGAGCGGCATGCCACGTTCAGAGCCGGCGCAGAGGTCGGCTAGATCTCCCGCATTGGTGAGTCGCGCATCCTGCTAGTGGACGCAGCGGCGGGTGCCGTTGCCCAGACTCGCCGGGAGGCCCGCCGTGGGGATCACAGGAAGCACCGCGCTCTGGTACGCCAGCAGGGCGACCGGAGTGGTGGCGCTGGTGCTGCTGACAGCCGTCGTGCTGCTGGGCATCATGGTCAACCGCCACGGGCGGCTGCCGGGCCTGCCGAGATTCGCCACGACGGGGCTGCACCGAAGCCTGTCACTGCTCGCGGTCGCGTTCGTCGCCGTGCACGTGGTCACCGCCATCCTGGACCCGTACGTCACGATCGGCATCGCCGCCGCCGTCATCCCGTTCACCTCGCCGTATAAACCGCTGTGGCTCGGGCTCGGCGCCGTTTCCCTCGACATCATGGCGGCGCTCATCCTCACCAGCCTCGCGCGGGGACGGATCGGCCGCCGAACCTGGCGGGCCGTGCACTGGCTGGCCTACGCGTGCTGGCCGATCGCGCTCGCACACGGTTTCGGATCGAGCACGGATATGGGGAACGGGGTCCTGCTGGCACTCGCAGTCGGTTGCACGGCGGCCGTGGCGGTGGCGACGGGGTGGCGCATTGCCAGTGCGGCGCGGGCTCCGCGGCCTGCCGAACGGGCAGCGCATGCGCTAGCGGCGCCGATCGCCTCCGGCCGGGGCAGGCTGACGGGGCCACCACCGACCGCCAGCTGACCGGGGCAGGCGCACGATGAGGCCGGGCAGCGCACTCGCCGGCCACGCCGGGCCACGCCGCACCCGGCCACGCCCAAGCCGGCGTGGCTGGTTGGTCTGGCCGCACGGGACATCGCGTCGCGATCGGCGAATCCGGCCTGCCCAGGCTTCTCCAGGACGACCCGGCCGGCCTCGACCTGGCAGCGCATCACCATGTGTTCGGCCCGGCCAGCTTCCGCGGTGCGGCGCTCATCGAGGAAGCTGGCGCGGCGGGGCTGACCGGACGCGGCGGCGCCGGATTCCCGGTGGCACGCAAGCTCGCGGCAGTCGCGGCCGGTGGCGGCGGCGCAGTGGCCGTCGGGAATGGCGCCGAAGGCGAGCCGGCCAGCAGCAAGGACGCCGCACTGCTGTGGTACTCCCCCCACCTGGTGCTGGACGGGCTCCAGCTCGCCGCCGAGGCTGCCGGCGCCAGCACCGCGTTCCTCTACCTGCACGTCCCGGACCGGCCCGGCGCACCCGACCTGTCGGCCCGGCTGCGGCACGCGCTGGATCTGCGGGCGGCGGCCGGGGTCGACCGGATAGCCGTCCAGCTAGCCGAGGCGCCGCCGCGCTTCCTGGCCGGCGAGGAGTCCGCGCTGGTCGCCCGGATCAACGGCGGCGCCGCGCGGCCCGGCTTCAAGCAGCCCCGGGTGTTTGAGCGCGGCATTGCCGGACGGCCCACCCTGGTGCAGAACGTGGAGACCCTGGGCCACCTGGCCATGATCGCCCGGTACGGCGCGGCCTGGTTCCGCGGCGTCGGCACTCCAGCCGAGCCCGGCTCGATGCTCTGCACCGTTCGCGATCCCGACGGCCGGGTCCGCATCGTCGAGGCCGCGATCGGCACGCCCCTGCGGCACCTGGTCTGGCTGGGCGACGATGTGCAGGCAGTGCTGGTCGGCGGTTACCACGGCGGCTGGCTGAGCGTGACACGCGCCCGCCAGCTGGCGCTGTGCAACGCCGACCTGCGGCCAGCCGGAGTGATCGCCGGAGCGGGCATCCTGGCCGCCCTGCCGGCCGCGCGCTGCGGTTTGGCCGAGACTGCGGCAGTAACCCGTTACCTTGCCCTGGAATCAGCCGGCCAGTGCGGTCCCTGCTTCAACGGGCTGCCGGCCATTGCGGCCGCGATGTCCGCCGTCGCCCGGCCGCGCCCGGCCGAACGGGAACTGGCGCGCCTGCGGCGCTGGGCCGGCCTGGTGACCGGCCGGGGCGCGTGCCACCACCCGGACGGCACCGTCCGGTTCATCGCGAGCGCGCTGGACGTATTCGCGGCCGAACTCGCCGAACATGGCCGCGGGCGGTGCACCGGCACCCGGGCCGGGCAGTTCCTGCCCGTGCCCGCACCCCCGCTGACCGAGTCTGACTGGAGCTGATCATGGCTGAGCGTGCCACCCGCCTGCGGGTCAACCCGATCGCGTGCAGCGGTCACGGCGTGTGCGCCGAGTTGCTGCCGGAGCTCATCTACACCGATGAATGGGGCTATCCGTTGCTGGCCGACGCCGACGTTCCCCGCGGCCTCGCCCGGGCCGCCCGGCGGGCGGTCACCGACTGCCCCGCGCTCGCGCTGACCCTCAGAGACGTTTCAGAAGATGCTCAGACGCCTGCCTGAGCGGACGCGGCCATGCTGGAGAGATGATGACAGTCATGGATTCCACCGCTAGCCAGGCCACAGCAGCCGAGGCGAGCATCCACCGCGCTGATGGCAGCCCGGTCCGGGTGCTCGTGGTCGACGACGAGCCCAGCCTGGCCGAGCTGCTCGCGAGCGTGCTGCGGTACGAAGGCTGGGAGATCAAGACGGCCGCGGACGGCAGCAGTGCCGTCCGGACGGCGCGCGAGTTCCAGCCGGACGCCATCGTGCTGGACATCATGCTGCCGGACTTTGACGGCCTCGAGGTGCTGCGCCGGGTACGGGGCATCCTGCCGCACGTCTGCGTGCTATTCCTCACCGCGCGCGACTCGGTCCAGGACCGGGTCAGCGGCATCACTGCGGGCGGCGATGACTACGTGACCAAGCCGTTCAGCCTCGAGGAAGTGCTGGCCAGGCTGCGCGGCCTGCTGCGGCGGGCCGGGATGGCGCGGGCCAGCAACGGCACCGAGCTGACTGTTGCGGACCTGACCATGGACGAGGACGCCAGGGAGGTACGGCGCGACGGCGACCTGATCGAGCTGACCGCCACCGAGTTCGAGCTGCTCAGGTTCATGATGCGCAACCCGCGCCGGGTGCTGTCCAAGGCGCAGATCCTCGACCGGGTGTGGAATTACGACTTCGGCGGTCAGGCGCATGTGGTCGAGCTGTATATCAGCTACCTGCGCAAGAAGATCGACACGGGCCGTGAGCCGCTGATCCACACCGTCCGCGGCGTCGGCTACGTATTGAAGCCGCCGGCCTAGCGATGACGGTGAACGCACAGCCAGGCGGGGCGTCGCGGCTCCGGCAGTGGCTGTCAGCCCGCACGTTGCGCGGCAGGCTCGTAGCGGGCCTGCTCGCGCTGCTCGCGCTTGCCTGCGCCACGGTGGGCGTCGTCACCTACACGCACCTGCACTCGGTCCTGATCAGCCAGCTCGACACCGAGCTGACCTCCGCCAATACGCGTTATCAGCAATGCGTCAGCCCCACTCCCCCGCCCGGCCAGCCGCCCAGGCGGCCCAGACGATAGCCACCCGCCGCCGTATTGCGCACAGCGTCAGGCAACCGCGGCATTCACCGCCGTGGTCAAGGGGAACGGCCAGGTTAGCGATCCCTACCTAGCTGGCAGCACGAGCGCCTGCCACCTGACGGCCGCGGATCAGGCCCTGATCGCCAGCGTCCCGGTCGGGCGCCCGGTGACGGTAGACCTGACCTCGCACGGCGACTACCGGATGACCGCCGAGCACGCTAGCGACGGAACTGTGCTGGTGAGCGGCCTGCCGCTCAGCAACGTCACCACTACCCTCCACCAGGTGGCAGTAGCCGAACTCGCGGTGTTCCTCGCTGCCCTGCTGATCACCGGCGTGATCGGCACGGCCTGGGTGCGGACCTCACTGCGGCCACTTCGCCGGGTGGCCGCGACCGCTACCAGGGTGACGCAGCTGCCGCTCAGCACCGGCGAGGTGAGCCTGCCCGAGCGAGTGCCAGACGCTAACCCCGATACCGAGGTCGGCCAGGTGGGCGCTGCCTTCAACCGGATGCTCGGCCACGTGGAATCAGCGCTCGCCCGGCGCGAGGCCAGCGAGAACAGGCTGCGCAGCTTCGCGGCAGACGCCAGCCATGAGCTCCGCACCCCGCTGGCGGCCATCCGCGGCTACGCCGAGCTTGCCCGGCGCCACCCCGGGCCGCTGCCCGACGAGGTCGCACACGCGCTGAGCCGGGTGGAGTCCGAGTCGGCGCGCATGAGCGTCCTTGTCGATGAGCTGCTGCTGCTCGCCCGACTCGACGCCGGCCGCCCGCTGGCCAGCGAGCCGGTTGACATGACCAGGCTGGTCATCGACGTGACGAGCGACGCGCGAGTGGCCGCGCCCGGCCACCGCTGGCAGCTCGACCTGCCCGACGAGCCGGTCATGGTGCGCGGCGACGACCTGCGGCTGCACCAGGTGCTAGCGAACCTGCTGAGTAACGCGGCCAAGCACACGCCGGCCGGCACCGTCGTCACCGTCGCCCTGACGCCAGGAACCGGGGTCAGCGCCATCCTCAGCGTCACCGACAACGGGCCAGGCATACCTGCGGACCTGCTGCCAGACATCTTCGAGCGGTTCGTCCGCGGGGACAGCTCCCGGTCCCGCACGGCCGGGAGCAGCGGCCTCGGGCTGGCCATCGTGCATGCCGTAGCCGTGGCGCACGGCGGCAGCGCCACGGTGGATAGCCGCCCCGGCGAGACCAGGTTCACCATTACGCTGCCGCTGGCCGACGGCACGGGCTCCTGACCACGCCTTGCCGGTGCCACCGCGGGTCAGTCCGGACAAGTGCGGGATGACCGTGAACGCGGCTCCCGGAACGGCAGGCGCTGAGCCCGCAACGCGAGTCCGCTGCCGTCCGCGACGCCGTCCTGCAGGCCAGCGAGTCACCAGTTCCAGATCTGGGTGGCATCGTTTGACTGGCATGACAGAATTACGGCCACGGAGGCAAATACGTCCAGACATGCCTGACCGTCATACTGAGTGGGACCTGAGGCGTAGACATTGACTAGCTGCTGATTAAATGAGCCGCGCCAGAATTGCTGCGATGCGCGGCCGGAAGTGCAGGTATCCAGTATGACTTTGTTGAATCCGGATCCCGGCGTCCCGCTGTATTCGAGGCAGGCGTCTGTGCCAGCTTCCTGGTATTCATAGGTTGGCCGGTTCTTGTTTCCCGACCAGTATGACTTATTAACTTGGACGAAAGGTGTCGCCAGCACTGTGGTCGTCGTCACGTAAACTGGCTGCCGGAATCCGAAGGCATCCTCGAGGTATTCACCCCGGTTGTTGTGGATGGCAGTTCCGGAGCTAGCCGACGCGACGCCTGCGGTCGCCAGGGCCGCACCCGCAATTACGGTCACCGAAGCCAATGCCACTAGCCGAGACATAACCTTCATCTATCCTCCAGGATGCTCTTTGTTCGTCGCCGGGTGAGGAGTGACTTCGCGGCACAGTCACCTAGGAGCGCGCCGCGGCCGCAGTCACCTGCAGCAGGCCGCCGGCGTGCACTGTCGTGCCTTGCAGAATCCAGGCGAGGCTCGTCGTGCCGACTCGGTCTGGCAGCGGCACGGTCATCTGGAAAGTGAGAGAATTCCGGGCCGGGATAGCCGGAGCAGCGCTGCAGTT
The DNA here is from genome assembly GCA_963834665.1 of uncultured Actinomycetota bacterium. Taxonomy (GTDB): domain Bacteria; phylum Actinomycetota; class Actinomycetes; order Streptosporangiales; family Streptosporangiaceae; genus JAJYUU01. The sequence continues at coordinate 85,946 of CAWICK010000009.1, read as the reverse complement.
CAGGTAGTACTCCCTGAGGACATTGGACCCGCCGCGGCCGTCGACGAACTCCAAGTAGGACGGGCACGGGCTCAAGGCGACAAGGCGGCCGGTCGGGTTACCCAGTGTCACGCTGTAGGTAGCCGTCATTCCGGCCACGGCAGTACGGGGCATGGAGATCCGCGCGGTCAGGGCGTTCAGCGGCGACCTGGGGAGGGCGGGCTGCCGCGGGATAGGAACACCGAATGCGCTGGCACTGGTTCCGCAGGCGGCGTCAAACCGGGTGCGAGCCGGCATGACGACCTTAACCTGGCCGGTACCACCGATCGAGACTGCCAGGGCCCCGTATGAGCCTGATCCGGCATACGAACGGGCCGGGCAAAAGCCGGCCGCAGCCGTGCTGATGGCCACCTGCGCGCTCTGACCGGGCAGCAAGTTCGCGGGTCCGATGAGGTTGAAGTTGTCCGTGCTCTGGCCAGCCCCTATGTAGGCACTGGCAAGTCCGACGGCCTTGCCCTGGGTGGTGATGCCGGTCACCGCGCTTGGGCCGCCCGTGAGAGTGCAGGGATGATTGCTGCGATTCGCGAGCACCACGTATCGCGTGTAAGTCCCGAGAGCTTCGCTGAAGCTTCCAGATGTAGCCATGAGGTCGGCCGCGGCACATTGCCTGTAGGCGGCACGAGGGGGCTCCGGCTCCTGGACCTTAACGATGTAACGCGGGGCAGACCTGCTACTCCATGGCACAAAAGCGCCTGGATGGCTCTCGGTCGCCGCCACCGCTTGCCGGGCGATGGCGGACGAGCCACCATTACCGGTCGGCTGAGCGTCACGGGCATGGACGGCAACTGCAGTGACCCCGGCCGCGACGACAGCAATGGAAAGCGCAGCCGCCAGTGCGTGCAGCAAGCGCCCCGTTGTTCGATCGCCTTTCAAGCGTGATCCAGCCTTCTGTGTCACGGTCGCATTGACTGGTGACCGCCTGCGTGCCATTGGCGGGCTCGCTTTCTCGGGATAGCTGAGTCAGGTTCATGATCATTCACTACTGCGTTCTCGGCTTGGCACAGTGCGGATGATAAGCGGTGCAAGCAGATCCGGCATCAGGCCGGGATACAGGCGTACAGTCTGTTCGAATCGAACTGATTGAAGTCAGCAGAACCTTTGTAGCTGTCCCACTGCCAGGCAACAGCGCAATTGCTACCTGAACCGTACTGACCGAAGAACGTGGGGCTGCGACTAGAATTACAGGAATCCGAAGGCTGAGTCCAGCCGATTGGCGCCGGGTTCGGGCAGTTCGTATTGCTGCCCCATTCCGCCGTCCAGATCATGACGTTGGGCAGGTTATAGCCAGCGCCAAAGACTGACTGGTAGATTCCCGGGCTCGTGTAGATTCCAGGGTCCCAGTAGCCTGACGCGAGCACTCCGCTGTCGAAACCATTGATGACAGCCATGTCGACATTGGACGGGATAGATGCACTGCCGGACTGAGTGCAGTTAGAATTCTTTTCCTCTGCATTCCATCCCGATGCAACCTGAGCTTCGATGTCTGCCCATAGAATCTGAGCGCCGACATATTTGCCTATTTCTGCATTCGCCTCGGATACGGCCGTTGCCGCTTGCTGCTTGCCCCAGGCCGTTGCCTCAGCGGTGGTGCCGTTGTATTTGGGGTCCATTCCTGGCCCACCGAGCTGGAAGTAGGGCATGAAGCCGTCGTCGCCGGGCAGGAGGGCGAGATTGGTTGATGCATCGGCGGCAGCCGTGGCGTTGAAGACGTTTGATCCAGTGCAGCCCCGGGTCCGGTAGTAGCCGCCGACCTCGCCCATGTAGGCACCGAATGAGCCGCAGCCTTGCGCGCCTTTAACATCGGGCTCGGTCCAAGGCGCAGGAGGCTTAGAAGGACAGTATCCAGACCCGCTAGTGAATGGCGCCGGGCCGTTGCTGTCGGTGCCATAGACGAACCCAGACGGCCCGTCACTCGCATGCGCCGGAGGGGATCCGGCGAACTGCAAGCCCACCATCAGGCACGCAGCGGCGCTGTAGAGGACTCGGCGAATGCCCCGGCCCCGGCCAAGGAGCCGCCTGCTTGAAGAATTCATTGGACCTCTTATCTGAGCCCGTACTGGCAAGTGCGCGGCGACCAGACCTCTCACGTTCTTGCTTCCGAAGCGGGTTGCGACCACGCCAGACATGCCCCTTCAATGCCTGCCGCTTCCGGCGATCTCTCTTCGGAAGGCGAATGCCAGGTGTTGCATCCGGCAGCCGCCTTGCATCAGCCTGTCCGCAATGCTGACGCGTGACCATGACTTCGCACCGGCAGACTTTCCGGTAGAGTTCCCGGCATAACGGTCGACCTGACCGGCCGCATCGCCAGCGACTTCGAGGCCGGGAGGGTGCTTGAAGGCAGACCAGCCTCCGCCAGGCAAGGAATTCGGCGACCTGCTGCGGCGGCACCGGCTGATGGCCGGCTTGAGCCAGGAGGAGCTCGCCGAACGATCAGGGCTGGGCGTGCGGACGATCGCCAACATGGAGGGCGGCCGGACTGCCCGGCCGTACCGGCGCTCAGTCAGCTCGCTAGCCGACGCGCTTGAGCTGCCAGGATCCCTGCGGGAACACCTGGTCCGCGCATCCCGCGCGAGCGCCAAGCTCGGTTTGCCCGCCCACCCGGACGTACCCGCCATGGCAGCGGTCGCCAATGCCTCGCCGCGTCCCGAAGGCGGCCTGACCGTGATTGCGACGGGTGTCAGGCACTCGCTTCCGCCGGACACGGCGGCGTTCACTGGCCGCGGCGGGGACCTGAACCGGATTACGGCGGCGCTTGCTGAGGGCGGCTGTTCCGATGGCAGCACCGGCGGCGTGGTAGCGATCCGGGCCATCGACGGAATGCCCGGGGTGGGCAAGACTGCGCTGGCCGTGCACGCAGCACACCTAATGGCCCGCAGGTTTTGTGACCGGCAGCTGTTCCTGAATCTGCACGGCCATACACCTGGTCGTGATCCGCTGGCGCCATGCGATGCGCTTGCCGATCTGCTGGCGGCGGTCGGGGTTGATCCCCAGCACATGCCCGCCAGCCTGGACGGCCGGTCAGCGCTGTGGCGAGACAAGATGGCCGGGCAGAGAGCGCTCCTGGTCCTGGACAACGCCGCCAGCAGCTCCCAGGTCGCCCCGCTGCTGCCCGCCTCCAGTGGATGTCTCGTGCTCGTGACCAGTCGCCGGCACCTAGCTGACCTCCCGGGCGTGGTGGTGCCGGTGCTCCTGGAAGTGCTGCCGCCCGAGGAGGCGCAGGAGATGTTTGCCCGGCTGGCTCGCCGCGCCGTCACCGATCCGGCAGCCGTCGCCGAGCTAGCGACGATGGCCGGACACCTGCCGCTGGCGATCAGCCTGCTCGCACGGGTCTATGCCCGGCATCCGACATGGACCCTGCGGGACCTAGTCGCCGAAACCCACGCCAAGCTGCTGACGCTCACAGCCGAGCATGCCAGCGTCGCGGCGGCGTTCGAACTGTCGTGCCAGCACCTGGAGCCGGGCTGGCGGCAGTTCTTTGACTACCTCGGCCTGCAGGTGGGCACTAGCGTCGACGCATACTCGGCCGCGGCGCTCGCCGGACTCGCGCCGGAAGACGCGGCATGGCTGCTCGACCGGCTCCATGCCGAGGGCTTGATCACCGAGACCGGACACCGTCGCTACGGCATGCATGACCTGATCCGGCGCTACGCCGCAGACCGTGTCGCCGAGACGATGACGGCCGGGGAGCGCCAGGCGGCAGCGACGCGCCTGCTGGACTACTACCAGCAGACCGCCGCATGCGCGACGGCACAGCTGACCCGACGGGCTGGCAGCGTGCCCGTCCCCGATCCTGCTGTGCCGCTTCCAGCGGTACCGCCCCTTGCGGACGCCGGCCAGGCGCTCACATGGGCAAGGGCTGAACGGCCGGCGCTGCTAGCCTGCCTCGACCTCGTCACCGGGTCCCGGCAGAGTGCCCGGCTAGTGGCGCTGACCGCAGGTATAGCGGAGCTGCTGCGCCGGGACGGCCCATGGGCCGACGCGCTGACCCGCCATGCTGCCGCCCTCCAGGCCGCTCGTGACCTCGGTGACCGGGCCGGTCAGGCGTGTGCGCTTCTGAATCTGGGGCAAATGCGGCAGCTTACCGGAGACTACCCGGCTGCGGCCGAGCTCCTAACCGAGGCGATCGCCGTGTTCGGTGACGTGGGTGACAGGGCAGGGCAGGCCGCCGCACTGGACATCCTGGGGCTGCTGCGGCTGCAGACTTCGGACTACACGGCCGCGACCGAGACACTGGCCGACGCGCTGGCCATATTCACGGACCTAGGAGACCGGCCGGGCCAGGCCACCGTTGTCCTCCGCCTGACGCAGGCCCGAATGCTGACCGACGACTGCTCCGGTCAGGCCGAGGCGCTGGACGAGGCGCTGGCAATATTCACTGATCTAGGTGACCGGCTCGGCCAGGCTAACGCCCTCCTCCTCGTGAATGAGGCTCGGATGCGCGGCGGTGACTACTCCGGTGCGGCCGAGGCGCTGGCCGAGGCGCTGGCCATATTCACTGACCTGGGTGACCAGTACGGCCAGGCCAGCACGCACCTCGCGCTGGGTAACCTGCGGCTAGACACCGGGGACTACCCAGCCGCTTCGGCGAACCTGGCCAGCGCAATGGCCATCTACCGCGACTTCGGGAACCGGCTGGGCCAGGCCAATACCCTGTTTGTCCTGGGTGGCGTGCGGCTGCAGACCGGTGACCTCGCCGGTGCGGTCGAGACTCTGACTGAGGCGCGGGGTATCTTCCGAGACGTCGGCCAGAGACTCGGCCAGGCTCATACCCTCCTCCGTCTGGGTGACGTGCAGTTGCGAACCGGCGACTATTCGGGTGCTGCAAGGATGCTAGCCAAAGCGCTGGCCGGGTACCGCGACATAGGCAGCAGGCTCGGGCAGGGCATCGCCCTCACCAGGCTCGGCCGCCTGCGCCGGCTAACCGGGGACTACGATGCCGCCGGCCAGAACCTGACCCAGGCGCTCGACTTGTGCCGCGACGTCGGCTACCGGGGCGACGAGGCAGAGGCGCTGAACGAGACTGGGGCGCTCCACTTGGCCCGTGGTGACCTCGTCCAGGCCGCGGGGTGCTATCAGCAGGCCCTGGACCTGGCCCGCCGGATAACCATGCCCCTGGAAGAGGCATGCGCACTGGCGGGCCTCGGCCGCTGCGCCCGGGTGGCCGGCGACCTGGCGGCCGCGTCCGCCCTGCTGTCGCAGGCGCAGGCAATCGCTCAGCGCATCGGTGCGGCCGATGCGGCCCACTTGGCCGCGGAGCTGACGGTGGACGACCGGCGACCGTTGTCGATGAGCCGGGCCCGGCAGTGCTGACCGCCTAGTTTGCATTCGGCCGAGCTCACGGGCATGGTGTTCGGGTGAATCACGAGCACCATGGCAGCCACGACGATTCCCCGGTCGACATGGCGCACTTCAGCCAGGCCTTCTGGGATGAGCGCTACGGCTCGGCAGACAGGATCTGGAGCGGGAACCCGAATGCCCAGCTCGTCGCGGCCGTCGCGGGGCTGACGCCAGCCACGGCACTCGATGTCGGCTGCGGCGAGGGCGCCGACGCCATCTGGCTGGCGTCGCAGGGGTGGCACGTGACCGGCGTCGATGTGTCGGTGGTCGCGCTGGACCGGGCCGCCAGCCAGGCTGCCGCCGCCGGCGAGCAAGTCGCTGCCCGGATCACCTGGCAGCAGGCAGACGTGCTGACCTGGGTGCCGCCCGCTCGCCAGTTCGACCTGGTGACCGCGCAGTTCATGCAGCTGCCGCGGGCCGAGCTTGAGTCCCTGCACGGCCGGCTGGCGGCAGCGGTCCGGCCGGGCGGCGTGCTCCTGATCGTCGGGCATCACCCGACGGACCTGGACACCGGGATAGGCCGCCCGCATCATCCCGAGCTGATGTTCACCGCGGAGCAAGTCGCCGCCACGCTCGACCCGGACGAGTGGACCATCACCGTCGCGGCGGCGCCGCAACGTCAGGCGGTGAACCCTGACGGCGACCCCGTTACCATCCGCGACGCCGTCCTGCAGGCCACTCGCCTGCGCTGACATCAGCGGCGCTGACGTCAGCGGCCTGAGCTAGCTCCTCTCCTGTCCCACATCCTTGAGCCTGCCCCGTGACCGGGCACGGTTTCAGTGGTGCAGTGCAGCGTCGATTCCGGTGACCGTTGCGGCGGCCGACACGGTGATGGCCGTCGCGGTCTGCGCCGACGGGGCGTTGTCCCACCATTGCGCCGCAAAACCTGAGGCGCCACAGCCAGGTGAGAAGCGCACCTTGTAATGGCCAGGCAGCAAATCGACCAGCGCATATCTGCCGTTGGAGGCCGTCACTGCTATCGCGTTATCCAGCGTCTCGCCCGACAACGGGTCCGGCTCCGGACCGACCGGAACAGCCGTGACGCACTCCCCGGCGACGGGCGCGTGTGAAGCATCTGTCACGGTGCCAGAGATCCCGCCATCCAGCGCAAGCGACGCGTCGATTCCGATGGTGTTGGTTGCGACCTTGACGGTCACCTGGGTCGCGGTTGACCGGGTGGGCTGGTCGTTGTACCACTGCGGCGCGAGGTTCGTGTCGGCAAAGAACAAGGCGAACGGTCCCGGGATGAAGCCGTTGGATGGGCAGAACGGATCCCCGAAGTAGACCAGGTACTTGCCTGCGGTCAGGCCGGTCATCTGGTAGCTGCCGCCGTCACCGGTCAGCGCCGTCCCGTAGCTCCCGTTCGGGCTGACGGGAACGACGACCACGCACGCTCCCGTCAGCGGCCGAGCCGACCAAGACCCGTCCACGGTTCCCGAAATCGTTCCGGATGCAGCCAGGCGCTGATTGACTCCGGTCACCGCGTTTCGTCCGGTGACCAGGACGGCGCCCGCCCTGGTGACCGAACCCCAACGAGCCGGGAAGTGGCCGCAGTCAGCGAAGGTGAGCTGGTAGGTGCCCTTACTCAGGCCGATGATCACGTAACGGCCGGTCCGTCCCGTCTCGGCGGTACCTACGGACTCAGTCGCGATGTCCTGCGCTGTGACGCAGATCCTGGCTAGTGGCCGGTGCGGGCGGCTGACGACGAGGCCGGAGATCGACCCGCCGAGCGTCATGACGCTGTTGATCCCGCTGGTCTTGGCGCCCGAGCGAACGGTGACCGGCGTCGATGCCTGTTCGGTCGCCTTTCCGCCGTACCACTGGTTCCCGTAGATACTGCTGCCGCAGGCACGGAACTGTACGTCGTATTTCCCTGCGGCAAGATCGCGCATGCGGTAGCTGCCGTTGCCGCCAGTCGCGCTGATGCCGGACCCGAACAAGAGCGCAGACGCGCGGTACTGGCTGCCAGCGGGGATCGCCAGCACGCAGATCTGGGAGAGCGGCCTGCCAGCGTGGTTCCTGACGGTACCGGTGAGGGCACCGCCTGGCTGCAACGTCGCATTGATGTGGGACGTGATGACGCCGGGACCGGCCGACACGAGGTTGGCGCTGCCGACGTCCGGCCGCGACATGAACCATTGCTGCGCGAAGTTGCGGTAACCGAAACCACAGCCGAAGTCCACGGCGTACAGGCCGGGCTTCAGGTTCCTGGCGGTGAAGACCCCATTCTTCGTGAACGCGAACGTGCCGCCGAAGAAGTACGGCGTCGTCTCTGCCTGCGCCTGGCTCGCCATCCGGACGCAGACATTAGACAGTTTATGGCCGGTGTTGTCGGAGACCACTCCTGTGATCGTGCCGCCAAGCTGCATGGAGGCATTGATCCCGGCAGTGGTCTGGCCGGCGATCAGCGGCACGGAATCGCCCGCCGCGCCGTTCGTCTGGTCCTTGTAGAACTGGGTTGCGTAGCTGCCTGCGTTTCCGCAGCCGCCGGAGAACTGCACGGCGTAGGAACCAGATCGCAAGGCGTTAATCGAGTAGGTGCCATCCGCACCGGTAGCAGTCCCGCCAAATCCAGGACCCTGGGCATCCACGCAGATGCCACGGACCGGTGCGCCATGACTATCGGTCACCCTGCCGGAGACGATCGCTCCCGGCCGCAGGAGCGCGTTAAACCGCCTGACGTTCTGGCCCGTCCTGACGCTCAATGACCGGATCTGCGGAAGGTAGTTCCCACGGTTGCGGCACAGCGAATAGTAGATCTGGTAACGGCCCGTGGCCATGGCAATGAGCTTGTAGCTGCCATTCTTGGCTGTCGTCGCGGCTGCGAAAGGTGCGGTCCGACTCTCCGCAAAGACGCATATCCCGCTCAGGAGTTTGCCGGACGACGCCTTGACCAAGCCGGAAACCGTGGCGCCCGGTGGCAGGGCCGCATCGACGTGCCTGACCACCTTGCCGCCCGCGACTCGGATGACCGTAGCGTGGCCTCGCGTCGCGGAACCGCGCCACCATTCGGGCCCGTAATTCCCTCTGTTACCGCAACCGGGCGTGAACTCGACGACGTACTTGCCGGGGAACAGCGCGTGCAGGGCATAACCGCCGTCGCGGCCCGACCTGGTGAAGGCGCCAGGGAACCGGTTCGGGCGACGGAGCTTTCCGGCGGGCGAGGCAGAGACGCAGACGCCCGAGAGCGTCTTGCCTGACTTGCTCCGCGCCGTTCCGTCGATTTCTCCGCCTCGCTTCAAGGCGGCGTCGATGCTGCCCGTGGTCCGGCCGGCGGCCACGCGCACGAGCGTTGGCTTACGCGGCGGGAAAGAAGTAGTGAAGCCGCGATACCACTGCGTGAGCCAGTTGCTGGTGCTGTCGCAGTACGGGGCGCCGTAGAAAGCAACCTCGTACCGCCCGGCCGCCAGGTGGCCGATCCGGTAATTACCTGCCTTTCCGGTGCGGGCGAACCCAAAGACGCCGGGGCCGAAGGCGTTGACGCAGATGCCCGGGACCGGCTTGCCGTCGCCGGTCACCCGCCCGGACATGGCGCCGCCCGCTGTGCCAGCGACGGGCGCCGCAGGCGAGAGCATTTCGCGAGCTTGCCCTGGGGTCAGACCAGCCGAAGCTAGCTCGGCCGGGGTGAGGCCGGCCGGGGTGAGGCCGGCCGCGTGCGCGGCCCCGACCTTGGCGGGTGAGCTAGCTGACGGCAGCACGCTCCGCAACGTCACCGCGGCCAGGCTCTTGACCCGGCTGGCCGCAACCGTGACCGATGCGGCACTGCCAGGCCAGGAGGCACCGCCCGACCACTGTTCGAGGTAACGGCCAGGGTCGGCGCAGTCGGTGTAGTGCAACGTATAGCTGCCCGGACGCAGGCTCGTCAGGACGTAGCGGCCGTCGGTCCCGGTCATGGCCATCGCGCCCGCCGTGCGCCCCGTCGCGATAACACAGGCCCCGGTCACCGGTCGTCCGGCGGCTCCGTCGACGACGCCGGTGATGACGCCGAGGCCCGCAGTCGTGGGGTGCTGGCGGACGACGGCCCGATGCACCGCTCCGGTCCGCGCGCCGTTCATGGTCGTGGCGCTTGCCATCCCGAGTCCGCTGCCCGCGAAAGTACTGGCGAACATCACTGCGCTCGCAAACGCGATTGCAATCGGCCGAAGTTTCACGGTGCCCCCACCTTTAGTCATTGAGCCTTCGGTTCTGCCACTGCGTGAGCAACTGTGAGCGGCTAGTCACTTCCACGCCAATATCAGCCGATACCGGCAGTGATCGATCTCACCTTAACTTCAAAGATGTAAGGATCTGTCAGTTACGCGCAATTTGGTAAGGGTGCGTCGGCGCCGGAACGTCAGGCGCTGAGCCCTGAGCGGGCGACGGGCCCTGACGGCGACCCCGTTACCATCCGCGACGCCGTCCTGAAAGCCAGTCGCCTCCGCCCCAAAACCTGATTTGCCGAACAGTGAGGCTCTGACCTGGTTCAATGTAGATAAGAGTGGCTGGCCGGACGGCTTAGACACCGGAGGGGGTTCGACCAACCCTCTGCCGGTCGGCGTCCAGAAGCGTGGCGCTGTCCGGCAGTTCGAGTTCCACCGGGCCGCTGGTCACTAGCTGACGAGGGTTTCCTTCGGCCGAACGACGCAGAACTCGTTTCCCTCGGGATCGGCGAGCACTGTCCACGACTCAGTCCCGGTCTGCCCGATGTCGACCCTGCGTGCACCCAGCGCAACAAGGCGCTCAATCTCTGCGTCACGATCCGCGGCACCGCTGGTGAGGTCCAGGTGAACACGGTTCTTGATGATCTTGGCAGCTGTCACCGGCATGAAGCAGATGCCAACCGGCGAGTTCTCGTCCGGACCGATCACGATCTCGCGGTCGCGCTCCGACAGAACCTGCCAGCCCAGGACTCCCGTCCAGAACCGTGCCAGCCCTGGCAGATCATGAGCATCAAACACGATGTGATGCAGTCGCACGGGCATGCCGTCAGTATGCATGCGGACGGTCCGCTCCTCAGAAGCCGCGTTCCATGACCCGCATCGCGGAGCTCACGGGCCCATCGTCTTGTGCGTCACCAATACCAGCGGGGACGATGTGGCCACGAAGGCGTATCTCTAATCCCGGGGAGGCCTGACATGGCCGACATCATGAGGCCGGCCGCAGCGATCAACGCTGCCTCCGAACCCATCACGGCTGACCTGGGGACGTTAGTAGGCCGCGCAGCGGGTCGGCACGGCGCTAAGACGGCACTAGTGACCAGCCACAAGAACCTGAGCTACCACGAGCTCGATGACCTGTGCGGCCGGGTTGCCGGGGGTCTGGTTCAGATGGGCATCCGGCCCGGTGATCGGGTGTCGCTGTACTCTCCCAACCGCTGGGAATGGGTCGTGGCCTATCACGCAGCGTTGCGGGCGCGTGCCGTCGTGAACCCGATCAACGTGATGCTGACAACCGAAGAGGTCGCGTTCGTGCTGGCCGACTGCGCCGCTGCGGCCATCTTCACCTCGCGGCGACAAGGCCGGGGCGCTGGCCGCCTTGACCCGTGACCTGCCGAGCCTCAGGCAGGTGATCAGCTTCGATGCTGCCGGGAGCGGTGTCACGGCGTTCGGTGACCTGCTCACCTCGGCACCCGCCCAGATGGATGGCGCGCCTGTACCGGCTCCTGGCGACGTCGCCATCATCGGCTACACCTCAGGGACAACCGGCCATCCCAAGGGCGCAATGCAGTCGCACCAGGCCGTCTACCTGAACACTGCCGCCGTCGCCGCCACACAGGCCCGGACTGAGCACGACGTCTCGATTAACTCCCTGCCGTTGCCGCATGTTTACGGCTCGGTCGTGCTCAACGGGACCTTGATGGCCGGCGCCACACTGGTCATGCACGACCGCTTCGATTCCGCAGGCATGCTCGCCGCGATCGGGGCGCAACGGGCGACATGCTTCGACGGCGTCCCCACGATGTACGCGATGATGCTGGCCGACCCGTCGCTGCCGCTGGCCGACCTGTCCTCGCTGCGAGTCTGCTCGGTCGGCGGCCAGACCATGCCGGCCGCCAAGATGGCCGAGTGGGAACAGCGCAGCGGCGCTCCCCTGCTGGAACTGTGGGGAATGACCGAGATCGCCGGCGCGGGCATCGCCAACGTCGCCTACATGCCCAACGTGCACGGCTCTATCGGCTTCCCGCTGCCCGGCCTGGAAGCCCGGATCGCCTCGATCGAGGACGCCAACGTGACCTTGCCCGACGGACAGCCGGGCGAACTGATGGTCCGCGGTCCTTTCGTCACCTCCGGCTACTTCGGCAACGAGGCCGCCACCCGCGACGCGATAGAGCCGGACGGCTGGCTGCACACCGGCGACGTCGCCACCCGCGACGCGGAAGGCCGGTACTACATCGTGGATCGCATGAAGGACATGATCCTGACCGCCGGTTTCAACGTGTACCCGGCCGAGATCGAGCGCGTCGTGGCCGCTCATCCGGCAGTGGCCATGGTGGCTGTCGGCGCCGTGGCCGACGACATCCGAGGCGAGATTGCCCGGGCCTACATCGTGCCGCGGCCCGGTCTGTCGGCGACCGAACAGGAAATCATCGAGCACTGCCGGCCGCACCTGGCCGCATACAAGCTGCCGCGGTCAGTCAGGTTCGTGCCCGACCTGCCGAGGACCTCGACCGGCAAGGTGCTCCGCCGAGAGCTGAAGAACTTCGACGTTTAACCGCCGCGCTTGAGGATCGCACCGATGATCCCGCCGTTGGTACCCGGCAGGAACATGTTCCCGGTTGCCCAGACTGAGCGAGTTCCAGGGATCCAGCTGACGCCGATCAGATCACCCACTGTGGTGCCGTTGGCAGCCGGAACGCTGTACCTGGTCCACTTGCCGTTCAAGTGATAGAAGTACCAGCGGTAGGCGGGCTTGGGCCCGTTGGCCGCCAGCCACAGGCCGCCATGGCCATCTTGAGTCATGTAATCGACGCCGCTTATCTGCGACGGAATAGCGACGCGATGCCAGGACCGGCCGTTCCAGTGCAGCAGGTAGAGCGTCGCAGCACCCGCCGTGCCTCTCACTATGTCCCGTTGGAGCCAGACATCGGCCGGGCCGAGCGCGACCGGGTTTTGCACATATTCGACGCTGTGCGCTGGGACACGTGCCGTTGGCACGGCCAAGGTGTGCCAGTGCTTGCCGTTCCAGTGCATGAGGATGCTGGTCGATGGCTTGGCCTTGGTCGCTACGGTGTAACCCAGAGCCCAGATGTCTTGCTGCGACAGGATGCTCACCTGAGATGGAACAGCTGGCATCGGCAGCTTGGTCCAGGTGTGGCCGTCGTAGCGGGCGACAAAGTGATCAGGGTTGGTGAAGGCGTCCTGCCCCATGCTAAACACCCACACCGACCTGGACCCGAATACGGCAGGCACGATGTCAAAGGTGCCGCTGAGATTCCCGTGGACGGCCCATGCCGGGATGGCCCGCGCACGCCAGGCGCGCCCGTTCCAGCGCAGCACCGTTGTTCGCGCAGACTGAGGAGTCGGCGGATCGAACAGCCACATGTTTCGATAGGAGCTAGCCCCGATCGCCACGCTGGACTCGGCGTCGTGTTCCAGCGATGCCGGCACCCGGATGTCCTTCCAGCCGGTGCCCGCTGAGTGCTCGACGTAGAAGTGCGTGACCGGTTTGCCGCCTCCGCATGGCTTGCACGCGATCCACGTCGACCAGGCGTCCTTGGCGCCGGAGATCGCGAGATTGGCCGACCACACGCCTTCGGCCGGACCGAAGGTCTTGACCACCCGCCAGGCGGGTGACGTGGCGCCGCTTGCGGGAACTATGGCCCCGGCCAGTGCTAGTGCCGCCGATCCGGTCAGGACCAGCGCTCGGCGGGCAATGCTCGGTCCCATAACTTGCCTGCTCCCCGAAGTATGACTTTTATCGATAGTGCCCGCATAGTAGGGCCTAACTCGGGTAAGCGACAATAGGTCGGCCTTACTCTGGCACGTGCCACCAGCGACAGCTTGTTTCACCCTCGGCGTGAGCAGTAGCCGGAACCGCCCGCAGCCCCTGCGGTGCGGGCCGCGGGCACGTTCGGGACCCGGCAGTTGGTGTTACCGCCCGCTGGATGCGAGCCAGGCGGAGGCCCTGGCCGGGGACGCTCGAGAGAGCCAGGCGTCCTGCACTACCTCCGTCAGTTCCTGCAGGGTGAGCTCGCCGATCCGGCTGGCGCGTATTAGCACCGACGGGTGGCCGTCGAAATGAGGCGTAGTGAAGAACGGCGAGGCTTCGTCCTGGACCAGCGCTTCCTTGTCGGACTCCGACGGCACCCAGAACATGATCACGTCCGGGTAGCGCTCACCGGTCTGCGAGTCAACCGCGTCGGGCCGAGGGTTACGGAAGAACACGAACGACTTGCTGCCTACCTGGTAGACGGCGTTGCCGCGGGAGCCATCCGCGACCCGGACATGAGGCATGCTCGCGGCCAGGTCATGAACGTCCTCAACCCGCGCGCTGCGCGACCTGGGCGACATGGCAATCAGCGTACGTGGGCCGGGAGCTTTGCGTTCAGTGCGCGGTCCAGCCGCCGTCGACCGGCAGGACAACGCCGGTCAGGTAGCTGGACTGCGGATCGGTCAGCAGCAGGGCGGCAGCGGCGAGTTCCGCGGGCTCCGCCCAGCGGCCGAGCGGGACCTCGCTATCCAGGAACCGCCGCACCTGCGGGTCGCTGTCCTGCCCGGCGTTGAGCGGCGTGCGGAACGGTCCCGGCGCGAGCGCGTTGACCGTGATCCCGGTTCCGGCGAGCTCAACCGCGAGGCAGCGGGTCAGCTGAACGACGGCACCCTTGCTCGCGGCATAACCAGAGCGGGCTGCGGCACCGACCAGGCCGAGGGCGCTGGCCAGCGTGACAATGCGCCCGTATCCCGCCGCGCGCATGGGTTTAGCGGCGGCGCGACAGGCCAGCCAGGTCCCTACCACGTTCACGTCCAGGCATGCCCGCAGATCCCGCACGTCGAGGTGATCAAGGGCGCCGCGTGCCTGCACGCCTGCGGCGGTCACCAGGACATCCAGCCGGCCATGGTCGGCCAGGACCCGGTCGGCCAGGCGGCCACGGCCAGCTCGTCGGTAACGTCGCAGCCAATCGCCCCGCACAAGTCCGGCCGGTGTCAGCCGACAGACGAGCAGCGGCCTGCTCACAGCGCGCCTGCGACCTGCTGGCAAGCACCACGTCCGAGCCGGCCTGCGCCAGCGCCGTGGCGATTGCCAGGCCCAGGCCGCCCGAACCGCCGGTAACCAGCGCGACTTGCCCGGTCCGCCGACGCGGCGGCGCTGCAGCGGCAGCTGCTCGATGGCTAGTACTGCTACTGCGGTCGGCGGCCATCCACGAATGATCGCCTTAGTCTTGGCCGATGGACAAGCGCCAGGGCGAGCACAGACACCACCGGCGAGGTCTTACTATCAACCCGATGCGGCGCGAGTCTTCCACTGTGGTTGCCCTGGTCGGCGAGGTTGACAACGACCTCGTGGCCGGGCTCGCCCGATCCCCTAACGTGGCAGTGGCTCGCCCTACGACTACCGATACGGACGCGCCTGCCACCAATGAGGCCGCCGCGGCACGTCCCGGCTGGCAGCTCAGGCGCGCTGGCCATGCGGCAAGCGGCACGCCTCCGTGCCACGTTCGTGATCGTGCCGAATGACCCGCTGGCTGAAGTGGCTGCAGAGTGGCGTGCGATGTGGGAAATGTCTACCGAGTCGCGGGGAGCGGCAGGCTTCGAGGCGAGCGTCGCCGACGCGCTGATTGCATGGCAGGGTAAGCAGTTCGAGCTGCCCGATTACTACCTGGTCGCGGCGCCGCCCACGCCCGGCGGCATCGGCCCCGACCTGTACCTAGGCCCGCTGCGAGCCGTGCGCCCGCGCCGGGTCGCCGTAGCCGACATCGCGACCGGACCTGCCCGGGCAGCCCGCCTGGTGGACACGCTGAGATCCCTGGAGCACGGCCCGTGGTGGCCGCCGCTCGATGAGTTGCTCGATGCGGCGCGCCACTTCTACGCCGGTGGCCTCGCCGAGACGCAGCCATTCCCGACCTAGCCCGGCAGATGCGCGCACATCAGACTGCTTGACGTACACCGATTGGCTTCGTCCGCAATTGGTGTCGTGGCAGAAATCAACGTGCGGCACAGGCCCGCTAACCGCCGTGCTCGGTCACCCACGCCGCGATCAGGTCGGCCGCCTGCTCCCGCGAGCCGTCCGGTTCCTGCAGGTAGTGGTCGGCCTTGATGAATTCGAGCCGCTTGTCGGTGGCGGCGATCGCGGCATACAGCGCGCGGGCGTCGCTCTCATAGACGCAGGCATCCGCGGTGGCGTGCACCACGAGCGACGGCACGGTGATCCTGGCCAGGTGCGGCGCCGCAATGCACTGGGACGTGCGCAGGCTCCACATCGACAGCCAGCTGCGCAGGGTGCTGACCGTGCCGACACCGAACACCCCGTAATTGGCCTTCATCGGATCGCCCAGGTAGCACCAGTTCGGCCGCCGGTCCGACGGCTCGATCGACGGGTCGATCATCCGCAGGTCGGCCCAGCTGCGGGAGACGACGAAGAGCTGATCGCGGCCTCGTTCCCCGGCCAGGGAAGCCAGCCTCGCGAGCGCCCAGTCGGTGATCCGCTCGTTCCGCGCGCGCTGCGCCGCGCGGTACCGCAGCTGGAACTCCGCGCTGAACGGCGGACCGTTCGAGGGGTTGTACGGGTCCAGCGCCGGGTCGGCGCCGAGCGGGTCGCGCTCGTCGGTCACTGACGGGTCGAGCCAGTTCGTGAGCACCTCCGGCCGGCCCGAATGGGCCGCGAGCGCCACGAAGAGGTCGCCCGGCAGCAAGCTTTCGATGGCGGGAACGGGGCGCATCCCAGTGCTCGGCACCACGTTAGGCTCGACGGCCTGAGACTGGTAAGCGGCCATCAGCGAGCCGCCGCCGGAGTTGCCCAGCAGCACGATCCGCTGGGCTCCGGCCTGCTCGCGCAGCCAGCGCACCCCGACGCCGATCTCGGCCAGCGCGTGATCCAGCAGGAAGTGCGCCTCATTGCCGCGGAACCGGGTATTCCAGCCCAGGAACCCGAAGCCGCGCTCGGCCATCAGGCTGGCCAGGTAGTGCTCGGAGAAGTCGATGTTGTAGTGCGTCGCGATGAACGCCGTGGCTGGCCCGCGCCCAGCTGGCCCCCTGGCTGGCCCCGCCCGGCTGGCCGGTGGTACAGGCCCTGGCACGGGTGGCCGCCCGCACCCGCCCGGCCGACCACCGGGGACGGCAGCCCGACGAATTCCCTGGCGATGCCGGTCAACGGTCCTCCGATCGGCAGCGGACGCAGGCGATCTGCGCCCTGGCGCGGAAGTGGAACTGACTTTAGGTTTGGCTTGTCGGTGGCGCTAGGCCTGAGGAGGTCGTCATGGAATGGCGGAACGAGGAGTTTGACCTCGGCGGCGTCAACCATCTTGCCCTGGTGTGCTCGGACATGAAGCGCACCGTGGAGTTCTACACCCAGGTCCTGGGCATGCGGCTGATCAAGACGATCGAGCTGCCGGCCGCGTCCGGCCAGCACTTCTTCTTTGACATGGGCGGTGGCAACGCGCTGGCGTTCTTCTGGTTTCCCGATGCGCCTGACCCCGTTCCCGGCGTTTCAGCCCCGGTGACAGTGCCGGGCCTGGGCGAGTGGACCAGCGCCGTCGGCTCAATGAACCATGTCGCGTTCAACGTGCCGGAGGAACGCTTCCTTGAGTACCGGGCCAAGCTCAAGGCGAAAGGGGTGCGGGTCAGCCCGATCCTCGATCACGACGAAAGCGAGTTCGGCGTGGCCAGGGAACTGCACCCCGGCGTGTTCGTGCGCTCCTTCTACTTTCAGGACCCGGACGGGATCCTGCTGGAATTCGCCTGCTGGCGGCGCGTCATGGGCCAGCCGGGCGACGTCCGCCACGAGCCGAAGACCGCGGCCGACCGTACCGGCGTGCGGGTCTAGCCGGCCGGCCCCGCGGCCTGGTCGGCATGTCAGGTCGGGCCCTCGGCTGGCGAGCCTGAACCGAGGCCGGCGGCGAGCCGGACCAGGCCGTCGATTAGCGCGTCGTCCGCGGCATCGATGGCGTCTGCCAGCGGGAACCACCGGACGTCCGGGCTCTCGCCGGGCGGCGGAGCCGGATCAACGTCCTCACTGAGCAGCAGGTAACGCAGGTCCAGGTGATAATGCAGCCCCGCCGGGTGCGCGTCGAGGTGGATCAGCTCCGGGCCGCCGTTCGGATGGCGGACCAGCAAGCCCGTTTCCTCCCGCGTCTCGCGCAGCGCGGCCTCCCACGGTTGTTCGCCTGGATCGACGTGACCGCCCGGTTGCATCCAGATGCCCAGGCGCTTGTGCAGGTGAAGCACGACGCCGCGCGGGCCTGTCACGATGGCGGACCCAGTGACGTGCACCGGATCAGCGTCGCGATCGAACGGGTCGTCGAGGCGATCAAGCTCGGCCAGGAACCGCTCACGCGAGGCGATCTCGCGATCGGTGACCGCGTCAAAGCCGGCGACCGCGAGGCGGAGTTCTGCCACGCGGGCCCGGGGCCTGGGTTCTGATGGCGCTTCGTCGTTACCCACGGCACCTATCTTGCCGAAATGGTGCCGCTCACTCGTGCCGTCAGTTGCGGGCTGACCTCACCCCGCCAGCAAGCGCTCGAGGACTGCCCGATTGCCGCCGTCGATGTCCAGGATCTTCGTCCGACTGGTCGCCCCCGACATGAGCGTCACCGCACCGGGCCGGACTCCGAACGCCTTCGCCACCTCGGCCAGGGCGGCCGCCGTCGCCGCGCCGTCCACGGCGCGGGCGCTTACCCGGACGACCAGCGCACCGTCGTGCTCACCACCAACACCCGGCCGGCTCGAGCCGGGCCGCACCCGGACGGCAATTCGCATGTTCTCAGTCTGCGTTGGCTTCTCAGTCTGCGTTGGCCGAGATTAATACCTAACTTGCCTATGCCTAGGATCTCTCTATGTAGGTTTCAGTCGGGTAGGGTAACCATTTGGTAGGATTTGTGCCACTGAACCCAGCATACTGTTGAGCCTTGCCTTCGGTTAGCTGCGGTTGCGCCGGGGAGAAACCGGCATGGTCCGTGCCGCGCGCTTCCGGGTACCTCAGTCGGCGCTTGATGTCGCCCAGATGTTGATGCCGGCCTCGACCGCTTGCTGATCGATGGCGGCGAGCTCGTCGTCGCTGAACGACGAGCGCCCGGCGGCAGCCAGGTTTTCCTCCAGCTGCCCGACACTGCTCGCGCCGATCAGCGCCGATGTCACTCGGTCGTCGCGCAGCACCCACGACAAGGCAAGCTGAGCTAGTGACTGGCCGCGCGACCTGGCCATCTCGTTCAGCGCCCGGACGTGCGCCAGGTTCTCCTCGCTGATCTGGTCGGCGGACAGAGACCCGCCCTTGCTGGCGCGAGACCCGGCCGGGATGCCGCCGAGATACTTGGTCGTCAGCAATCCCTGCGCCAGCGGCGAGAAGGCGATGCAGCCGATTCCCTCGTTCTCGAGCACGTCCAGCAGGCCGCCTTCGATCCACCGGTTGAGCATCGAGTACGACGGCTGGTGAATCAGCAGCGGTGTGCCCATCCGCCGCATGATCGCCGCTGCCTCGGCGGTCCGCTCTGCCGAGTAGGACGAGATGCCGGCGTACAGGGCCTTTCCTGACCGGACCGCGGTGTCGAGCGCCCCCATGGTCTCCTCCAGCGGAGTGTCCGGATCGAACCGGTGGCTGTAGAAGATGTCGACGTAGTCGAGACCCGTCCGGGCAAGTGACTGGTCGAGGCTCGCCAGCAGGTATTTGCGGGACCCCCACTCCCCGTACGGTCCCGGCCACATGTCGTAGCCAGCCTTCGTGGAGATGATGAGCTCATCGCGGTAAGGCCGCAGATCCGACCGCAGTATCAGGCCAAAGTTCGACTCGGCTGACCCGTACGGCGGGCCGTAGTTGTTCGCCAGGTCAAAGTGGGTGACGCCAAGATCGAAAGCCCGCCTGACGATCGCGCGCTGCACGTCCAGCGGGCTTTCCTCGCCGAAGTTCTGCCAGAGTCCGAGCGATATTTCCGGCAGCTTGATACCGCTGCGTCCGCAGCGGCGGTAGGGCATCTTGTCGTCATACCGGTCAGGCGCAGCCACGTAAGTCATGCAGGAAGTTTGCCATCAACAGCCACGCCTTCGTCAGTCGCCCGGTCCGCTGAGAGCTGATCAGCGCACAGCTGACTGGCGCGGCGTCGCCCGGCAGGTCATTTAGCGTGGCCATCATGGAACTCGTCGCCGTAGTGCCGGATCTCTACCTGCTGCGCTTCCCGATAGGGAACGCCTACCTCTGGATAGGTAACGACAGCCTGACTCTCATCGACTGCGGCCTGCCGGGCTCCGGGCCGGACATCGCCGCGGCGATCCGCGAGCTCGGCCATCACCCGGCCGAGGTCAGCCAGCTGCTGCTGACGCACTTCCATCTCGATCACGTGGGCGCGGCCGCCGAGGTCATGAGCTGGGGCCACGCGCAGGTACTCGCGCACCGGGCTGACGCTCCCTTCATCACCGGACAGCGCGGCGGCCCGCCACCTGAACTCGCCGACTGGGAACGGCCGCTGTTCGACCAGGTGAACCGCCAGCTTCCGAGCACCAGCGCCAACCCCGTCCCAGTGGATACCGAACTGGACGACGGCACCGCAGTCGACCTCGGCGGTACCCACGCCAGTGTCGTCGGGGTGCCAGGCCATACGCCCGGGAGCATCGCCCTGCACGTTCCCGGCCGCGGCGTGCTGCTCGCCGGCGACACCATCGCGCGCGCACCCGACGGGCGGGTCATGCTCGGGGTGTTCAACGCCGACGGTAACGCCGCGGAGCTGTCCTTCCGCCGGCTTGCAGCGCTCGAGGTCGAGGTCGTGGGCTTCGGCCACGGCGACCCGCTGACCGCGGACGGGACGGCACGGCTGCAGGCCGCCTGTTCTGGGTTGTTGTAGAGCCGAAATATCCCGGCACTGACCTCGGCCGCACTGCCAGGTCGACCCGGCTTCAGCGGCCAGGAACGGGGTTTCCTAGCGGCCGACCTGGGAACGGCCGACCTGGGAGCGGCCGCGCTGAATGACGGCATCGCGGCGGCGGGCGACCTGGTCGCCGTCTATGCCGGCAGCGTGCCAGTCAGAGTGCGCCCTGGCCTCCACTTTCCGCGCCTCGGCGCGGGTCACCAGTGAGCCCTGCCGGTAGGTCGAGAAGATCGCCCGGACCGCCGCCGGATCGCTGGTCGCGGCGTCCGCGGCGAGCTGCCGGGCGAAGCCGACCAGCTCCGCATGCGGAACCACGTGATTGACCAGCCCCCACTCCATCGCCGTGCGGGCGCCCACGAAGTTGCCGGTCGCGCTCATCTCGCGCGCCCGCCGCAGGCCGATCGCCTCCGGCAGCTCGTAGGTAAGCCCCCAGCCGGGCAGGATGCCGATCCGGGCATGGGTGTCAGCGAACCTGGCCCGTTCGGATGCGACTAGAAAGTCGCAGGCAAGCGCGAGTTCGAGCCCGCCAGTGATCGCGGCACCGTTGATCGCGCCGATCAGGGGCTTGCCCAGCGCGGGGACGACCGGTCCCGCCGTCGCCGCCGACAAGGGACTCCCCGGCTGCCCGAGCTCGGTCAGGTCCAGGCCCGCGCAAAAAGCCGGGTCGGCGCCGGTCAGCACGACGGCCCTGACGTCAGCGCGGCCATCAAGCTCCGCCAGCGCGGCGCGCATCTGGGTCAGCAGCGCGCCCGACAGCGCGTTGCGGCGGTCCGGCCGGTTGAGCGTCACGGTCGCCACAGCGCCGGATACCTCGCACAGCAACTCCGACATCGCGCCTCCCAGTGTCCGTTGCCTCATTATGCAAGGGAACGGGGCCGATCAGGCCACAAGGCCGTTGCCTGCGCGCCGCGTCGGGCCAGCTCACCGGCGTGGCTCATAGGCGGCTCAGAACGGCAGCGCAGGATCGGGCCAGCGTGATCACCAATCCTGCTCTGCATGAGAACTTCCGCGAACCCCTTGGTACCGGCTGCCCCGGTACTGACCCTGGTGCCAGCGCAGATAGAACCGGCCCAGGTCGAGATCGTGATCCCGGTCAAGGACGAGGAGCGCGATCTGGCGCCCAGCATCGCCAGGCTGCACGACTACCTGGCCGGATCATTCCCGTTCAGCGCGCACGTCACCATCGCCGACAACGGCAGCAGCGACGCCACCCCGGCGATCGCCCGCGAGCTGGCCGCCAGATATGAGGAGGTCAGCGCCGTGCGGTTGCCGACGCCGGGCCGCGGCCTTGCGCTGCGCGAGATCTGGTCGCGCAGCCAGTCCGCGGTGCTCGCCTATATGGACGTGGACCTGTCCACCGACCTGAAAGCGCTGCTGCCGCTGGTCGCCCCGCTGCTGTCCGGGCACAGCGATGTCGCGATCGGGACCCGGCTCGCACGGGGCGCGCGAGTCATCCGGGGCCCGCGCCGGGAGTTCATCTCCCGCGGCTACAACCTCCTGCTGCAGGCCACGCTTGGCGCCCGGTTCTCCGACGCGCAATGCGGCTTCAAAGCGATCCGCCGCGACCGGGCGCTGGGCTTGCTGCCGCTGACCAGGGACGGTTCCTGGTTCTTCGACACAGAACTGCTAATCCTCGCCGAGCGCGCTGGCCTGCGCATCCATGAGATACCGGTCGACTGGACCGACGATTCCGACTCGCGCGTCAACGTCCGCGCCACGGCGCTGGCCGACATCCGGGGGATCCTGCGGCTCGGCGGCGGGCACCGGCTGGCCAGGTTCGCCGCCATCGGCGTGGCCAGCACATTCGCCTACGCCGCGATCTACCTGGCCCTGCGGCACGTGCTGGCGGCCCAGGCGGCGAACGCGCTGAGCTTGCTGATCACCGCGCTCGCGAACACCGCAGCTAACCGGCGGCTCACGTTCGGCATCGGCGGCCGCCGGCACGCGTTCCGCCATCAGCTTCGGGGCTTGATCGCGTTCACCGCGGGCCTTGCCCTGACCTCCGGCGCGCTGGCGGCCCTGCATGCGGCCGACTCGGATCCCGGCCGCAGCGCGGAGCTCGGGGTCCTGATCGTCGCTGGCCTCGCGGCCACGCTGCTGCGATTCAGCCTGTACCGCAGCTGGGTGTTCAGGGGGGCCGGAGCGTGACTGCCATCACCGCCGGGCGTCGGACCCCGGCACACGCGCAAGTCCTGGCCGGCCAGTCCGCGCGCCGGCACCGTTACCTGTTCTGGTCCCTGCTAGCCGTCGCCGCGACGCTGTACCTGACCGGCCTGACCCGCAACGGCTGGGCGAATGACTTCTACGCCGCTGCCGTGCAGGCCGGCAGCACGAGCTGGAAGGCGTTCTTCTTCGGCTCGTTCGATGCCTCGAACTTCATCACCGTGGACAAGACGCCCGCCTCACTGTGGGTGATGGAGCTGTCGGTGCGGTTGTTCGGGCTCAACTACTGGAGCATGCTGGTGCCGCAGGCGCTGGAAGGCGTCGCCAGCGTGGCGGTGCTGTATGCAGCCGTCCGGCGGTGGTACGGGCCGTGGGCTGGCCTGCTCGCCGGCGCGGTGCTAGCGGTCACACCGGTCGCGGCGCTGATGTTCCGGTACAACAATCCGGACTCGCTGCTGGTGCTGCTGATGGCTGTCGGCGCCTACGCCATGGTGCGGGCGGTCGAGTCCGGCCGGACCGGCTGGCTGGTGCTGGCCGGGACGACTATCGGCTTCGGCTTCTTGACCAAGATGCTTCAGGCGTTCCTGGTACTGCCCGCATTCGGGCTGGTGTACCTGGTAGCCGGGCCGCGGCGGCTGCCCGCCCGGCTGCTGCAGCTGCTTGCCGGGCTCGGGGCCGTCGTGGTCTCGGCCGGCTGGTGGGTAGCCGCGGTGATGCTGACCCCCGCCGCCAGCCGGCCCTACGTGGGCGGCTCGACCAACGACAGCATCCTTGAGCTTGCCCTTGGCTATAACGGGCTCGGTCGGCTGACCGGGAACGAGACCGGCTCGGTCGGCTTCACCGCGAACCGCGGTGGCAGCCCCGCATTCAGCGGCGCGGCCGGACTGGGGCGGCTGTTCGGCTCGGATATGGGCGGCCAGATCAGCTGGCTGCTGCCCGCAGCGCTGATCGCCATCGGCGCGCTGCTCTGGCTCGCCTGGGCCAGCAGCCGCGGCCGGCTCGCCGTGCTTGGGGCGAGCCAAGGCGGTCAGGCCGCACAGTCCGGTCACCCGGCCCGGCGGGACCTGGCGTCGGTACTGCTGTGGGGCGGCTGGCTGCTCGTTACCGGCGGTGTCTTCAGCTTCATGGCCGGCATCATTCATCCGTATTACACGATTGCGCTTGCTCCGGCCATCGGCGCGCTGGTCGGCATCGGCGCGGTCCGGCTGTGGCAGTCGGCCGCCAGCTGGCAGGCCCGCTGCTGGCTGGCAATCGGCGTGGCGAGCACGGCCGTGTGGTCGTTCGTGCTGCTCGACCTGTCGCCGACCTGGCTGCCGCTGCTCCGGTACGCCGTGCTGCTAACCGGCCTGGCCTCAGCCGCGGCCCTGCTGGCAGCGCCGCAGCTTGGCGCTCTGGCAGGCAGCGCGCTGCGGCGGCGCGCCGTCGCCGCGCTCGTAGCGGGGACGGCCGCGTTCGCTGCGCTGGCCGGACCGGTGGCGTACAGCATCGACACCGCGGCCAGCAGCCACGCCGGCGCGCTGCCGACGGCAGGCCCGGCGGTCGCTGCTGCGTTCGGACGAGGCGGAGCAGGCGGCCCCGGTGGAGCTGGTTTCGGCCGCGGATTTGGCGCCCGGGCCGGCCTGCCGGGGGCTGGCTCGCGTCCGGGCGGCTCGGGCCTAGGCCAGCCCCCAGGCGGTGGCACGCGTAGCGGTCTCGGCCGGCCCAGTGGCCTCGGCGCGGGCCGCGGTCGTGGCAGCGGCGGGGGCGGCGGTCTTGGCAGCGGCGGGACTGGCCTGCGCGGCGGACCAGGCGGCGGGCTCAGCGGGGCTACCACCGTGAGCACGGCGCTGACCAGGCTGCTTGAGCAGGATGCGGTCGCCTACCGGTGGGCGGCAGCAACCGTGGGCTCGGAAAGCGCGGCGCCGCTGCAGCTCGCAACCCGGCAGCCGGTCATGTCCATCGGCGGCTTCAACGGGACCGACCCATCCCCGACCCTCGCCGAGTTCGAGCATCTGGTCGCGGAGCACGAGGTGCACTACTTCGTCGGCGCCAACGCCAGCAGCTTCGGTGGCGGATCTGGCGATGCGCAGGCAATCACCAAGTGGGTGACCAGCCACTTCCGGTCCGAGACCGTCGCCGGCGAAACCGTTTACAACCTCACCGAACCGCGCGCGTGATCACCGGCTGGCGAAATCCCCGGCAAGAATTCTGCGCCGGGATGTCTTTCTGGCCGCCTCCCGATCGACATGTCAGTAGCAGGCCACCCGGGCACCGGCCCGGACGGCCCGGCCTGACGAACCGATCAGAGGAGATTCTCGATGGGCACACTCATTGCGGAGGAGGCGGCTGAGGTTTGTGATCCCGGCTCTGGGCTGGCCGGTCACGCCGTCTACGCCGAGGGACTAGTCCGCCATTTCAACGGCATTCGGGCAGTCGACGGGGTCGAGCTTCGCATCCCCGCGGGCGAGATCTACGGCTTCCTGGGACCCAATGGGGCCGGAAAATCGACGACAGTGCGCATGCTGTGCACGCTGCTGGCTCCGACCGGCGGGCGGGCGCTGGTGGCCGGCTATGACGTGGCTACCCAGCCAGGCCGGGTGCGGCTTCGCATCGGTGTGGCACTCCAGGACGCGGCTCTGGATCCCAAGCAAACCGGTACCGAGCTGCTGCGCCTGCAGGGACGGCTGTACGGCATGTCCAACAGGGCCCTGAGCCGGCGAATGACCGAACTTGGCGATCTCATCGAGCTGGGCGATGCCCTCGACCGGCCGATCGGAACGTATTCAGGCGGCATGAAGCGCCGGCTGGACCTAGCCGCGGCGCTCGTCCACGACCCCGAGGTCCTGTTCCTGGACGAGCCGACCACTGGCCTGGACCCGGCCAGCCGGGCCAGGGTCTGGTCCGAGATCCGCCGACTCAACCAGCAGCTGGACATGACCATCTTCCTGACAACGCAGTACCTGGAGGAGGCCGACGAGCTGGCGCACCGGGTCGGCATCATCGATCACGGCCGGATCGTCGCCGAAGGCACGCCCGCTGAGCTGAAGCGGTCGGTCGGATCTGACATCGTCATCGCCCGCATCGACGGCGATGCGGCGCGCGTGCGCCAGGTGATCGTGGCCGTGCCTGGCGTGCAGGGCGTCGAGGCGCACCGTAACGAGCTGGTAATCGCGACCAGCGACGGCGCGGCAGTTGTCAGCCCGGTGGCGGTCGCACTGGCCGGCAGCGGGATTGCCGTGCGCGAACTGACCCTACGAACCCCGACGCTCGATGACGTGTTCCTCGAGCTGACCGGCACCCGCATCGACATCACGCGCACTGAGGAGGACTCGTCATGACCGCGATCACCATCGCCCCGCCCGCAGCCGGCGAGCTGAGCCGGCCCCGTCCGGCAGGCTTCCTGCACGACCTGATGTCCATCGCCGGGCGTGCGCTGCGCGCCGTGCCTCGCGACCCGGCAGCTGTAGTCCCGCCAGTATTCATCGCGCTGTTCTTCTTCATCGTGAACATCGCCACCCTGAAGAAGCTGACCGGCAGCCATCCTGGCTTCAGCTACACCGCTTTCGAGATGGCGACCGCGATACTTCTGGGTGTCACCGGGGTGTCCAGGGCGCCAGCGCTCGTCCTGGACGTGCAGACGCACTACCTCGACCGGCTGCTGCTGACCCCGGTGCGGCGAACTGCCATTCTGGTCGGCCACATGGTCGCAGATATCACGGTGGCCGCGGCGCTGACTGCGCCCATCCTGATCCTGGGCGCGATCCTCGGCGTCCGGTTCGCCGACGGGGCGCTAGGAGTGGCGGCATTCGTGCTGCTCGCCGCATTGTGGAGCCTGGCATTCTCTGGCTTCGGGTACGCCATCGCGCTTAAGACCGGCAACCCGGCGGCAGTGAACTCCAGCTTCCTGCTGTTCTTTCCGTTCCTGTTCCTGACGTCGTCCTATGTTCCGCGCAGCCAGCTGTCGGGCTGGCTCAGCACGGTCGCGGGCCTCAACCCCGTCACCTATCTGCTCGGCGGCCTGCGGTCGCTAGTGCTAGGCACCAGCTGGCAGTGGACCGAGCTCGGCCAGGCCCTGGCAGCGATTGCCGTCGTCAGTGTGATCAGCATGAGCATGTGCTTTGCCGCCCTCCGCGGACGGGTCAAGCGCGGCTCGCAGTGACCGCGCCTGGGGCCGGCCGTACCAGCCGGCCCCGGGAAAAGGCGACGGCGAGATTCAGGCTAGGGCGTTGCCATCCTTCGGCGGGGTTCGCGCGTCTTAGGTGTAACGCTTCCTAAATGAAGCGCGCCAGGCGGATCTTGGCTCAAGGCGGGCCTTTTATCGAGGCGCAATTACGTGCGGAACGAAAAGTGTTCATATTGCGGCAAGTGGAAGATTGAGTGTGACCACTGCAGAGGCAGAGGTCATTTTGATCTCTCGCCCTTTGGGACGCGCGACTGTGATCGCTGCGACGGCAAGGGAATCAAATGCCCTGACGCATGGAGGGGCAGTAACTGCCGGTGACGCTGGGTTACAGGTTACAGCGGTAATGTAATCGAGAAAGCACACGGCTGGCGTCGCGGCTGCGTGTGCGGAACGCAGGATGGTGCGAGTCCTTCACCAGGAGAACACGATGCGACTGATCATAAACCGCAGCTACGAGGCGCCGTCGCCCAAGGACAAATTCCCAGAACCCTATAGAGTCAGGGCTCTCTTGGACCTCACTGACGAAGAAAAGGTGCTCGTTGACAAGTACAAGCTCGAGCAGCACGTACTTACGAAGACACAACGAGGGTCGAGAACAACAATAGGCGACCTGATGCGTGGATATGATGAACGCCTCGATAGCCTAGATATCATCATAGGCAACGAGGAGACTCTCCGGGGCGCCTGTGCGAGCTTGCCAGGCCTCTTCGCTTATTGCCGTTCTTTCGGGGAAAACGTCGTCTTCGAATACCCGTCCTAATGAGGTTTTCTCACCAAGGTCGATCCGGTCACCCAGGACGTGACAGGCCCGGTCCGGCAGACACGCAGACATAACGTCAGTTCCCCGGCTAGACGCGGAGCCCCCCGTAGAAGAGGTCTCGCTGAAGATCATCTGCTTACCGGGGAAGGCTCCGCGTGCTGTCCTATCGCGTCATGCTCGACGTTCCCGTTCATCTGGTCTTGTTCGTCGCCAGGCTGCTGGCGGCGCACCGCCGCGAGATCGGCACCCGCCGCGGGACCCGCGCGCTGAGCACCTGGCGGCAGGCGGTCTTCGCCCTGGCCTGGTTCCGCGACCGGCCCGACGTGGCCAGGCTCGGGCGCGGGTTCGGGATCTCGCAGGCCACCGCCTACCGGTACCTGGACGAGGCCATCACGGTGCTGGCAGCCCGCGCACCCGCCCTGCGCGAGACCCTGGAGCAGGCCAAAGATCACGGGCTGCCGCACCTGATCCTGGACGGCAAGGTCGTCGCCGCCGACAGGTGCAAGGAAAAGACCGTCAGCAGGAAAGGCAAGCAGATCGACCGGTGGTACTCCGGCAAGGCCCGCGGCATCCTGCGGCCATACCTGAAAGACCTGCCGGTACTAGCCGATTCCGGGTACGAAGGCGCAGGCTGCGGCATCCATGTCCCGGTAAGAAGGCCAGCAGGCGGCGGCGAGCTTGACCTGAATACCCGGACCCGCAACGCGCTGCTGTGCTCGCTGCGCTGCCTCGGCGAGCGGGGCTTGGCGCTGATGTCCCAGCGCTGGCGGACCCTCCAGCGCGTCATGCTCAGCCCCGGCAAGATCGGCGACATCGCCCGGGGCCGCCCTCGTCCTCGTCCAGTTCGAGCACAAGATGATCACCTGAAAGTCGCTGAGGAACCCCCAGCTAGCCGGCTCACAGCGGCTGTCGCCGAGCCGCCAGAGCGGAGTGAAAAACGCGCTGCAACCATACCGAGCTGATGTACTGGCCGTTCTTGACCGCGTACTCGCGGAAAGTGCCCACCTCCGTGAAGCCGAACTTCCGGTGCAGCGCGACCGACGCGTCGTTAGGCAGGGCTATCCCAGCCAGGGCAACATGAACCGACGGCTCAACAGCCAGGCTGTCAAACAGCGCTCGATACAGCGCGGTGCCCACGCCCTGGCCCCGGCTGCTGACATCAAGCGCGATGCTGACCTCAACGGTCTCCCGGAAAGCCTCGAGATCCCGGTAGCGCTGGGAGCAGGCATAACCCAGGACCTGATCGCCACCCCGGGCCACCACAAGCCGGTAAGGCCCGGTCGCACAGAACTGGCCGAACCAGTCGCGTCGCTCGGCCACGCTGACCGGCCGTGTCTCGAAGCGGGCGATCGAGCTGACAGCCGTGTAGTTGAGGATGCCGACGATCGCCGGAAGGTCGTCCCCGGTCCCTGCCGTGATCTTGATCTGGGCCGGTCCGCCCTGCCCGGCGCGGGGAGCCTGCCTCATGCCCATACGGTAGCCGCAAGCCCTGGCGAGATCGCCCAGGCTGTTCTTCCTGGTGCAGTTCGAACTCAAAATGATCACATGAAAGTCGGTGAGAAAACCTCAATATGTAACCCTGACTGGCGAGGTCGGCATGGTGAAGCGGTGGCAGCTGGAGCGTAGGCAGCTTGCCGTACCGACGGCAATCTACGACCCACAGTTTGCAGACCACTCGGCCCCCCGATTCGCGGCATAGTAAGCGGAAAAATGAGTCGATCTCCCACTCTGCCCGCGCCTACGGTTGCATGTGGCTGGCCGACCTGGCGGTAAGGGCCAGAGTCCGGTCGTCCCGCGAGGGTTCGAGAAACGTCAGGAAGTAGACCCGGCCTGGCCGCCAGTCCAATAGACGCGGCATGCGGCCGGTGCCCACCGGTTAACGGCGCCGTCATCGCCGTCTCGTCCGCCGCATGACAGCCCCGGTGGTCTCGCCAGCCCCGCCGGTTCGGGCGGCACTTAGGCTGATGGCATGGGCGGGCGTACCGTTGTCATGCTGCACGGCCAGCCGGGTTCGGGTTCGGACTGGCAGCAGCTTGCCGACCAGCTTCCGGACTGCCTGCGCGTGATTGCCCTAGACCGGCCCGGATACGGGGCTAACCCGCTGGCGGCGGGCGGATTCGGGGTTAACGCCCGCGCCGTCATCGCGGACCTGGATGCCAACGGTGTCGACAGGGCCGTCCTGGTCGGCCACTCCTACGGTGGCGGCGTCGCGCTGGCGGTCGCGGCGCTGGCACCAGAGCGCGTCGAGGCGCTGGTACTGCTGGCCAGCGTCGGGCCCGGGTGCCTGACCGGCTGGGACCGGTTGCTGGTCGCGCCGGTCGCCGGTGAGGTGTGCGCACTCGCGGCGTGGTGGCTCACACCGTGGCTGGCCCGAGTTCGGCTTGCTGCCATCGCTCGCCAGCGGCGGCGGCCAATTGCTGCTAGCGAGCATGTGAACTGGCATATCTGGGGCAACGCGCACTACGACTACGGGCCGGTGTGGCGCAGCTTCCTCACCGAGCAGCGCGCGCTCGTGGCCGAACTGCCTGGCTTGACTGCCGTCCTTCCCGACATATCTCAGCCGGTCCTGCTGCTGGCGGATCCGAGCGACACCCTTATCCCGGTCCGGGCCACCCTCGAGCTTGCGGCGGCACTGCCCGATGCCCGGGTTGAGCTCCTCAGCGACATTGGTCACCAGCTCCCACGCCGCGGAGCGGCCGAAACGTCGACAAAGATCGTTCAGTTCCTGACAACACTGGACAGCCGACCTGCGAGACCATGACGTCGCGCCCGCGCCGCGGTTCAGTCGGCGCGGGACAGCCGGATGACCGGGATGGCGCGGTCGGTTTTCTGCTGGTAGCCGTCGTAGCGTGGCTGGCTTTGGGTGATCCGCTGCCACGCCTGCGCGCGCGCATCTCCGTCGAGCTGCGCCGCCGTCACCCGCATTCGCCGGCCGCCGAACTCGATCCAGACCTGGTCAGGATGCGCGGCGATGTTGTGGTACCAGGCCGGGTGATGAGCCGATCCTCCGGCCGAGGCAATCACCAGCCAGGCATCCTCGCCGTCTGCGAACCGGGCCACGGTGGACTGCCGCTCCTGACCTGTTTTGGCCCCGACCGTGGTCAGGTACAGCAAGTCCATGCCCAGGAAGTTGTCGCCGGACCGCCGGTGCCAGCTCGTCATGACCCGCATCATGGCGCGCGTCATCGCATTCGACTTGAGACCGCGGCCGCCTCGGGTACCGCCAGGAGT
The DNA here is from genome assembly GCA_963834665.1 of uncultured Actinomycetota bacterium. Classification (GTDB taxonomy): domain Bacteria; phylum Actinomycetota; class Actinomycetes; order Streptosporangiales; family Streptosporangiaceae; genus JAJYUU01. Next base: position 55,268 of record CAWICK010000009.1, on the reverse strand, counting down.
TGTCTGGAAGCTCACCATGTCCATCCCGCTGGTTCCGAGAACCTGTGATCCCATCAGCCGTTACATCTCCCGCCGCCTGGTCGGCTACCCCAGCCCGGCCGCGCGCTGCCGTTCCATCGTGTCAGCTTCTCGCGGCGTGATCGCCCGTGCTCCGAGCGCCACGGCCCGATCACGCTCGCCGAGGGTCACGTCATAGTGCGCGGCCACCGGTGCCTGGTGCGGTCCAGCTGGCGTGCCGGGCCGGAACATGACAGGCGTGAGACCGAGGCTTGCAGCGAAGGCATGCAGCTCATCGTCAGTGTCGGCGGTCAGGACAAACCAGGGATCGGGGCTGGCAGTCCTGCCAAAGAAGGCTCTGCCCTGACCTCCCAGTTTATGCACGTACACGGTCATGGCTTCCTCATCCCGTCGGCTGCGCGGGGCTACGCTGCCGTGTTGTGCAACAGACGCGCCTCGACACTGCTCGAATCCAGGCGGCTCGGCAGGTAATCGACCCCGTCTTTCTCGACACTCCCATGTACCGCTGCGAGGCGCTGGAGCCCGCGCTCGGGTGCGCGGTGAGCATCAAGCTCGAAACGGCGAACCCGGCGCCCAGCTGGAGTTGGTGGATGGCGACCATGAGCTGGCTCGTGACCGGGCAACGGCCATCGCACAGGAGCGCGGCATCCGGCTGCTCGAAGACAGCCTGGACATCGAGACGTGCGAGGGCGCGGCGACAATCGGTCTGGAACTGGTGGACGCCAAGCCGGCATTCGACGCCGTCCTGGTTGCTCTCGGCGGCGGGGCGCTGGCCACCGGTGTGGGTCATGTGGTGAAGGCCTTGGCGCCCGAAGTCGAAGTGATCTGCATCCAGCCACTGGGCGCACCGGCGATGACACACTCGTGGCTCCAACGGCGTGTCGTCACCACCGACTCGACCAACACCATCGCTGACGGCGTCGTCGGCCGGCGTCCCATCCCGGCCGTCCTGGATGACCTCCTCCTAGTCGCTGACGATGCCGTCCTGGTGCAGGAGGCGTCGATCATCGCCGCTATGGGGATGCTCCTTAACCACGCTGGCCTCGTCGGCGAACCATCGGCCGCGCTCGGAATCGCGGCGATCCTCGAAGACCGTGACCGCTTCGCCGCCCGGCACGCAGTCACCATCGTGTGCGGCAGCAACGTCGACGTAGACGCCTATCACCGCTGGGTCGGCGCGGCGCCCATCCACAGGCCTTGACAATTGCTCCTGCAGTCAGTCCCGGATCGCGTGGGCGGGTAGCGGACGGCACCCCGGAATCATCGACTGGCCAGGGCAGTCCGAACGGCCCGGGTTAATCTCATCGGCGCGCGGAGATAACAGCGATCGAAGCACCGTCAGCCTGCGAGCGGGTTCCGATTCTGCCCGCAGCGGTGTAGCCGCTAGCTGGCGCCAGTGGTCAGCAGTTTCCTTTCCGAAATCGGTAGAAAGCCGGCGTCGTCCCGGTCATCTCGTCCGTCTCGCGTTGTGCGGCCTGGCGCCTGCGTCCTTGAGCTCAGCCACCACCGAAGGAAGGAATCGCTCACATGAGTACTCGGCCGAATATCGTTCTGGTCCACGGTGCATGGGCAGACGGGTCCAGCTGGGACGCCGTCATCCGGCGCCTGCAAGCCGACGGGTACCACGTCACCGCGCCCCAGTTCCCGATGACCGACCTGGCGGCCGACGTCGCCCGGCTGCGCGAGGTCCTCGCCGCCCAGGACGGTCCCACCATCGTGGCCGGACATTCCTATGGCGGCCAGATCATGACCGCTCTGGGCACCGACGCCCCTAACGTCGCCGGCCTGGTCTACATCGCCGCGTTCGGCATCGACGAGGGCGAATCGCTCGGCGCGCTGCTGGCTCAAGGCCCCGTGACCCCGGCTCTGGTGCACATGGTCACCGACCAGCAAGGCTTTACCTGGCTATCCGAAGACGACTTCGTCACCCACTTCGCCGCTGACGTCGACCCGGTCCAGGCCAAGGCCATGCACGCCGTCCAGCAGGCGCTAGCCGCCTCCGCCTTCGGCACCAAGATGGGCGTCCCGGCCTGGAAGTCACTTCCGGCGTGGTACCTCGTCGCCGCTAACGATGAGGCCATCCCGCCCGACGCCGAGCGTCAGTTCGCCAGTCGGATGGGCGCGGTCACCATCGAGATCCCCTCCAGCCATGTGGCGATGGTCTCGCACCCAGACGACGTCACCCAGCTCATCAGGAACGCTGCCGACGCGGTGCCAGCCGGAGTCTGAACAGGCGCCCGCGCTGGGCGGCATGCCTGGATCAGACGTAGGCGAGAACGCCGTCTAGTGGGCGGGGCACCTGCTTCAGATCCACAGCGTCGGCCAGCAAGCGCGCGTAGCGGTGCTTGTTGCCCGATCGGCCGCTCATGAAGCGGCGGAGCTGATCTTGTGCTGGCCGGCCCCGCTGGGCCGGCTGGCGCTGCAGGGTCCGCAGCGACCTGAGCTCGCCCTGCGCCGCGATAATTTGCTCCACCGCGTCAGTCCCGAGCGCCCTGATCAGCTCATCCTCCAGGTCGAGGGTGCACGCGAAGAATCCGAGCGCCTCCATTGCGGCACGAGAGGCCCCGGCACCGATCCCGGCTCGCCGCAACGCGCGCCGGAAGTAGTCCTCCTCGGCTGCGTCGCAGAGGCCGGCCAGCTTGACATTAAGCCCGCCCGGACCATACTGCTCCAGATGGCGCCCGAGGTTCGTCGCGCCGTTCATCGCGATGACGGCGACGCCGTCGGCGACGAGGTCACGGCCGCGCCGCCGGGCCAGCACCTCAAGCGCGAGCCGGTCACTCAGTCCCTCAACCAGAACGACAGCCCGCGGCCGGCCATCAACGGCAGGATTCGCGGTCACGCCGGCAACGCTACCCTCGGCCGGCCGCCTGCTTTCCCTGAGCAGGGCCCGAGCGAACCACAAGTCCGGCGGGCGTTAGCCCTGGGGGACAACTTCTGACGCGGCCTGCAGCAGCGGTGCTTCCGGGACGCCCTGAGCTGTGATGACCAGTACAGTCCGGTCGCCAGCGACGAAAGGCTTGCCGCCGAGCGAGTACACCCAAGCCTGCCCCGGGTAGGGGAGGTAGAGGCTGAGGCTGTCACCGGATCGGAGCAGATAGGCCCGGTGCCAGCCAGGGATCGGCACCGGCTCCGCTGCGGCGGGAATCTGGCCGCCCAGCAGGTGGAGTTGCATCTGGGCCCGGCGACCGGCCAGCGTGGTTGTCACCAGCCAGTAGCCGGCTGGCTCGGCCCGCGGGTGCAGCTGCCGGCTGAGGCTGAAGGCGTAGTTGTCGAGGACGATTGTCTGCGTCGCTGCCTTCCGCTGCGGGCCACCGGAGGTGACAGCCACTGCTGTCACCGCGCCAGCGGCGACGCAGGCGAGAGCGGCAGCGCGCGCGCGGCGGGTCTTGCGGCTCCTGGCGTGCCTGGCGCGCACGATCGCGGGCAGGTCGTTCGACGGGATGAGGTCGGCCAGCTCGTCAGCCAGCAACTGGCGGGCGGCGTAAGCGATTTCGCTATCGCTCAGCATGGTGGTGCCTCGATTCGCTCGCTGATGAGTTCACGTAGCCGGGCCATGGCCCTGGACGCATACGATTTGACGGTGCCCTCGGAGATTCCGAGGAGACTCGCGGTCTCAGCGACCGAGGCCCCTTCCCAGTACCGCAGCACGGCTACCGCGCGCTGCTGATAAGGAAGCTGCCGCAGGGCACCAACGATGATTAGGCGGTCGCCAGGCCAGGATGCCGCGCCGAGCCGGTCGGCGGCAGTGTCTGGCAGCGACACCTCGACGGGACGGCTCCGCCGAGCGCGCCACCTGTCGGCGGCCAGGTTGACGATGACCCGCCGGGTGTAGGCCTCAGGCGCGGCACTGGCTGTGTGCCAGTGCCTGGCAGTGCGTACCAGCGCTTCCTGCAGTAGGTCCTCCGCGTGCCCACGGTCGCGAACGAGCAGGAAGCTTGTGCGCAGCAGCTGCGGTGAAGCGCGGCGCACGAAGTCGTCGAACTCGGCCCCCGGGTTCACGTGGCTGCGCCGCAAGTCGTCACAACCTAGAAACGTCGTTTGCGGTGAACCGGTTGCCAACCCTGCGCTGCCTATCGCGACCGGCCGCGATTGGCTGGAAGAGATAATAGGTGCCCACGCCGCGGTGATCGAGCCGCATGATGCGGCGAAGGGAGTTCTGATGGCCAAGCTGATCTACTCGGCGATTGCCTCGGCGGACGGCTATGTCGAAGACGCCGGCGGGAGCTTCGACTGGGCGGCGCCCGACGAAGAGCTGATGTCGTTTGTCAACGACCTCGAGCGGCCGGTCGGCACCTATCTGTACGGGCGCCGGATGTACCAGACGATGGTCTACTGGGAGACTGCCCACTCCGTGCCGGGCCATCCGTCCTCGGACCTGGACTTCACCGCCATCTGGCAGGCGGCAGACAAGATCGTGTTCTCAACGACACTCCAATCGGTATCGAGCGCCCGGACACGGATCGAACGGAAGTTTGATCCCGACGTGGTCCGGCAGCTGAAGTCGGCCACCGAGCACGACATGACCGTGGCGGGTGCGGACCTGGCCGGGCAGGCCATCAAGGCCGGGCTCGTCGACGAGCTGCAGCTGTTCCTGGTTCCCGCCATCGTCGGAGGCGGCAAGCGAGCGCTGCCCAACGGTGTCCGCCTGGATCTGGAACTCCTGGACATGCAGCGGTTCGCAAACGGTGCCGTGTACCTCCGGTATGCCCAGAATCAGCCGGATCACTAGGCAGGGCGGTCGTAGCCCGATCCTTGCCAAACGGCGCTTTACACTCGGACGACTCGTCGTGGCAGTAGCGCACCGATCAACCAGAAAAGCGGTATAAACACGCCCACGATGAACATGATCCAGTGACCCTTCCGCAGCGCCACGATGCCCAGCGTGACCAGAAGCACGAAGTAGATAATCCCGATAATCCAGCCCATTTAACGATCCTCCGTTTGCCTCGGCGGCAGCCACATTGGTGTCCCGTGTACAACCAGCGCGAAGCGCCCGCGTCGGCTGACGTGAGCGCTCTGCCAACTATGCGTTCTGCGGCGGTGACGGGCATCACCCGCCGGAGGTGATGTGACGCAGCCACGTCCGCCCGTCGCTGCAGGCGAACATGGGCCAAAGGCCCGGTCACTGTCGGTGAAAGGGGCCATAATGACGGCGTACCTGCACAGAGAAAGGCATGTGGGCCCATGTCAATGGCCGCCGACAGCATCGCCGGTTTATGGGCGTTCCTGGCGCTGCTACTGGCGGGGTTTATGGTCACCATCATTCGCGCGCCGTCATGGACCGGAACCTCGTCAGCCGAAGCCGCCACGCTCGCGGAGCCTGAGTACGACTCTCCGGCGCCCGATCAGGTAAAGCACGAGCATGCTCCGCGACATGCGCCGGGCCATGCGCCTGCCCGTGAACAGGGAGCCGCGCTGGCCCCGGCTTACCAGCCTTACACGCCTAGGCACGTCCCGGTCCAGACGACTGCCAGCCAGGGCAATGCCCGGCCCAAGGTAGTCGGCTCGCCACCGTGGGGACCGGCGCCGAGGCCGCCCGATTATCCGGGAAGCTAACCTCCAGGGAGCGGCGACGTAGGCTGGGCTGATGGACTTCGAGCACATACTGGTCGATCGGTCCGGCGAGTTCGTCACCGTGACGATGAACCGGCCGCAGCGCCGTAACGCCTTGTCGCTGGCGCACATGCGTGAGCTGATCACCGCGTTCCGCGAGATCGGCGACAGCGATGCGCTGGGCATCGTGCTGGCCGGCAACGGCCCGGTCTTCAGCGCCGGGCACGACTTCGCCGATGTCGCCAGCGCCGACCTTCCCGCGGTCCGGTCACTGCTGATGACCTGCACCGAGCTGATGACGCTCATCCAGCACGTGCCCCAGCCAGTCGTGGCGCGGGTGCACGGCCTGGCTACTGCGGCGGGCTGTCAGCTGGTCGCCTCCGCCGACCTCGCAGTGGCCAGCGAGACCGCCGGTTTCGCCGCACCAGGCGGCAAGGGCGGCTGGTTCTGCCACACCCCGATGGTGGCCATAGCCCGCAATGTCGGACGCAAGCGGGCGGCGGAGATGGCGCTGTCGGGTGAGGTGATCGATGCACGGACCGCGCTGGACTGGGGCCTGATCAACAAGGTCGTGCCCGCGGCCCAGCTCGACACCGCGGTCAACGACCTGCTGAACCGGGTCACGCTGGGGTCCGCGCTGAGCAAGGGCATCGGCAAGCAGGCGCTCTACGCGCAGATCGACCTCGACCAGCCCAAGGCCTACGACTACGCGATCGAGGTGATGGCCGCGACGAGCCAGCTGCCGGACGCCCGTGAGGGCATGCGCGCGTTCCTGGACAAGCGCCAGCCAAAGTGGGAACGTGGCCGGCTTTAGCCCGCGGTAGCGGTCTCCGCCTCCGGGCTCGCGAGCGGAAGCCGGACCTGGAAGCGGGTGTCGCCGGGCACTGACTCCACCCGCAGGTCCCCGTGATGCTTGTTCACGATGATCCGCCAGGAGATATCCAGTCCCAGGCCGGTGCCCAGGCCGACCGGCTTGGTGGTGAAGAACGGCTCGAAGATCCGGTCCTGAATGTCTGCCGGTATGCCGGGGCCGGTGTCCGCGAATTCGAGCAGCAGCTTGTCACGGTCGAGCGAAGTGCGGATCGTCAGCGTTCCTGTCCCGTTCATGGCGGTAACGGCATTGTCGATGAGGTTGGTCCAGACCTGGTTGAGCTCGGCCGGATAGCCCGGGACCCGGGGGAGGTTCTGGCCGAACTCCCTCACCACGGTAATGCCAGGACCGATCTTGCCACCGAGCATCACCAGCGTGCTGTCGAGCAGCTCGTGCACATCCACGACCTGATACGGCGCCCGGTCCAGCTGGGAATACTGCTTCGCGGCGCCGACCAGGGACGATATGCGGGTAACGGAGTCCCCGATCTCATTCATGAGAACTTCGGTCTCGACCGTGTAGCCGAGCCAGTGCAGGGCGCTGGCCAGCACGGCGCCGTCGGCTGAGTCCTCGGCTACCGTCGCGGCGACCTGGTCGAGCCAGGCGGTGTCCAATCCTGCCTGCGCGAACACGCCTGCCAGCTGCCAGCCGTCGGAAATGTCATGCTCGTCGAGCCAGTCGGTGACTGCGTCCTCCAGGTCGGATGCTTCCAGCGGGGTCAGCACGGGCGCCTTGGCGACCCGGGCCGCGGCCTCGTCCTGCAGCCCGACCAGGCTCATCAGCGTCGCTCGGTCGCGCGGGCCCGAGGCGATCAAGGCAAGCTTGTGGCGCATGCCGGCCACTTGCTCGCGCAGCGCCGCCGTGGCGCTGACCGCGGCCGACGCCGGATTGTTCAGCTCATGCGTCAGCCCGGCCGACAGGGAGCCGAGCGCGAGCAGGCGCTCCCGCTGGCCGATGGCCTCCTGGGTGTTCCGGATGCCGAAGAAGAGCCCCTCGAGCAGGTGCACGGCCATCGGGAACCAGGTAGTCATCAGCTCGGCGAACTTCGCCGCATCGAGCACGAAGAACCGGCTTGGCTCGGTGACCCGCATCGAGTTGTTGTAGACCTGCGGGACCCGGTCGCCCAGGTAGGCGTAGAACGCGCCCGCATACGCCCCGGGGCTGGAGGTGCGGTTCACCTCGACGTCGTCGCCGGCCACCTGGCGGGACAGCACCACCGTGCCTTCCAGCAGCACGTACAGGCACGTCGCCGGGTCGCCCTCGGTGTATACCGGGCCCTGCTCGGCCAGCACGACGCGCCCTTCCCGGCATAGCCACGCCAGCTGGTCATCGGTCAGCTTCGCGAACAGGAACAGGTGGCGCAGCTCGTCGGCGTCGCACGCCGTGGACAGGGGCCGGCTGGCCAGGTCCTCGTTACTCATAGCTTCTCCAGGTACCGATGGACCAGCATCACTGCCATAGCGCCCTCCCCCACCGCCGACGCCACCCGTTTAGCGGACTCGGCGCGCACATCGCCCGCCACGAACACGCCTGGCACGCTCGCCTCCAGGTGATAGGGCGGCCGGTCGAGCGGCCAGCCGCCCGGCACGTGCCCGTCGTGCATCAGGTCAGGCCCGGTCAGCACGAAGCCTCGCTCATCCCGCACCACCACGCCGTTCAGCCAGTCGGTGAGGGGCGCTGCGCCGATGAACACGAACAGCCACTGCGCGTCGACGGTCTGCGTGGCGCCGGAGCTGCTGTCCCGCAGCGTCAGCTGCTCCAGGTGATCGGTGCCCGCAGCCCCGGCGATCTCGGTGCAGGTGCGGACGGAGATATTCGCAGTTCCGGCGATCTGCTGGATCAGGTAGTACGACATGGACTTCTGCAGCGACGGGCCGCGGACCAGGATCGTCACTGACCGCGCTGTCTTTGCCAGGTAGACGGCAGCCTGGCCGGCTGAGTTTGCACCGCCGACGATGAAAACGTCCTGGTCTGCGCACCCCGTCGTGCCGGTAAGCGCGGAGCCGTAGTAGACGCCGCGGCCGGTCAGCTCGGCCACCCCGGTCGCTTCCAGCTGCCGGTAGGCAACGCCGCTCGCCAGCACCACGGTGTGAGCGTCGATCGCGGTGCCATCGGAGAACCGGACGGTACGCGCCGAGCCATTGGCCTCCAGGCCGACGACGTCGCGGGTGGTGAGTACCTCGGCGCCGAACTTGGCGGCCTGCCGCCGCGCGCGATCGGTGAGCTGCGCCCCGGACACCCCGTCCGGAAAGCCGAGGTAGTTTTCTATCCGCGAGCTCTGGCCTGCCTGGCCGCCGGTCGCAGTGCGCTCGACCAGCACGGTCCGCAGCCCCTCAGATGCTCCGTAGACGGCGGCACCAAGGCCCGCCGGACCGCCGCCGATCACGATGAGATCGTAGAACCCGGCCGACGGCGTGGTGGCCAGCCCGACCCGGCTCGCGAGCTCCGGGTCGGACGGTTCGATCAGTGTTTCGCCATCCGGCGTGATCACCACCGGCAGGACCAGCCCGTCCGCCCCGGCCGCCTCTAGCAGCCGCTGCCCTTCCGGCTCGTCGGACGGATACCACCTGTACGGCACCTGGTTGCGGGCGAGGAACTCGCGCACTTCCGACGAGCGCGCCGACCACCTGTGCCCGACGACCTTCGTTTCCGGGACCGGCCGGTGATCTGATGACAGCCATGTCTCCAGCAGCGCATCGACGACCGGGTAGAGCTTCTCTTCCGCCGGATCCCACGGCTTAAGCAGGTAATAGTCGAGATCCACCACATTTATGGCATCAATGGCGGCACCAGTGTCGGCGTATGCGGTCAGCAGCGCGCGCCGAGCTCCCGGATAAACGTCCATGGCTCGCTCGAGAAACTCGATCCCGTTCATCTCTGGCATCCGGTAGTCCGCCAGGATCACCGCGACCAGGTCACCCCGCAGTTTCAGCTCGCGCAGCGCGTCCAGGGCGGCCGCGCCCGATTCCGCGCGCACGATGCGGTGCTGCTCGCCGTAGCGGCGCCGCAGGTCCCTCGCCACAGCCCGGGACACGCCGGGGTCATCGTCGACGGTCACGATTGCCGTGCGCGCGGCCGCCGCGGTCGTCCCAGGCGCCGGCGCCGGTGCCGTCACCGACATGGGCGCCGCCACCGATCCGCTCCCGCTGTCCACTGCATCCACCCATCGTAAGCTTGCCCGGCGCGTTGCTGGCCCTTGACATCGGCGGTGCGGAAGGGGACGCTTCGGCAGGGTTAGTGGGTAGCTGTCCGGCGACTGGTTTCGAGCTGGCCGCATTGTCGCGAGGAGGGCCAGATGGCAACATCGGCACGCGCCCGCGGGCGCGTCATCGCTGGTCTGACTGCATTATCGACAGCAGCGGCGACTGTACTGCTGGCAGCCGCCGGCGCTGACGCGGTTACGGTTTCCGCCAGCGCGGTGGCTCCGGGGGCACCCGGGGCGATGTCCTACTTCGACCTGGCCCGGAAGGACTGCGTGGGCACGTCGGCAGGAACCCAGTCCAAGGTCTGGTACACAGTCGCCGGCGGCGTGCTCTCGGACACCTACGAGCCCACCATCGACAACACGAACGTGAGCACCTTGCAGTACATCGTCACTGACGGGTCCACGTTCACTGACCTGCAGACAAGGGACATGACCTACTCGGTCAGCGCCGATCCGACCGGCATGGCCTGCACGGTGACCGCGACCGACGCCCAGCATGGCTACCGGCTGACGACCACCTACATCACCGATACAGCCCGCGACACGGTGCTGATGCATACCCGGCTGACGGCCATCCCCGGCTCTGGCACGCACGTGTCCGATCTGCACCTGTACGCGCGGCTGGATGCTCACGTCAACGGGAACGGCGGCGGCGGGACCCAGAACGCCGGCGGCAATGACGGCGTCGTGACAACGGCCGACGGCTCGGCAGTGCCGGTTGTGTCCAGTACGAACACCGTGACCAATGCCACCAACCGCACCTACGCGGTGCCGACCTACATGGCGCTCGCCGACAGCAACCCATCGCCGGCCGCGAGCGTCGGCTACGCCGGCTCCGCCAGCGACGGCCTGACCCAGCTCGACTCCGCCCGCGCTCTCACCCCGTACGATTCCGCGCCGGACGGCCACATCGTGGCCACCCAGGAACTCGCCCCGAGTCCGAATGGCACGATCACCCTCGCGCTCGGCTTCGGCCGCAGCCAGGCGAGCGCCGTGAGCACAGCACAGAACTCGCTGACCGGACCGTTCATCCTGCAGGAGCTGCGGTACCTAGGAGGCTGGGCCGCTTACGACGCCAGCCTGAACCGTCCGCCAGCGCACTATCCCGGCGAGCCGGCCACAGCCACGCTGCGGCTCGATGAGCACTATTACCTGTCTGCCAACGTCATCAAAGCGAGCGAGGACAAAACCTTCCCCGGCGCGATCGTCGCGTCGCTGGCTAGCCCGTGGGGGCAGGCAGTGCCAGCCGGCACCAGCTCCAACGGCGAGCCTGCCTACTTCGGTTCCTACCGCGAGGTGTTCTCCCGTGACCTGTACGAGGCCTTCACCGGCCTGCTGGCCGATGGCGACCTTGCGACCGCGCGAGACACAGTACGGTTCCTGTTCGACCGCCAGCAACTGCCGGACGGATCGATGCCGCGTAACTCGCTGCTCAACGGCGAGGCGGCCCCCGACACCGGCGGTCTCCAGCTGGATGAGGTGGCCTACCCGATCCTGATGGACCTGCAGGCCGGCCTTGGCGGGGATGCCGCCCTGTGGGCCAACCATGTCCGGCCGGCTGCCGACTTCCTGGTCGCGCACGGGCCGTCAGAGGGCAACGAGCGCTGGGAGGAACAGTCCGGCTACTCCCCCTCGACCATCGCGGCCGAGATCGCCGGGCTCACCGCCGCGTCGGCGATCGCCGCTCAGCAGCACGATCAGCAGCGGTCGCGGCTCTACCAGGCGACTGCCGACTACTTCCAGCGCAGCATCAAGTCCTGGGCGGTCACCACGACCGGGAAGGATGCCGCCCGTTACTTCATCAGGCTGTCCAAGACCGGCGACCCGAACGCTGCGATCAGCTACAACCTTGGCAACGGCAGCACCACAGTCGACCAGCGCAGCGTCATCGACGGCGGCTTCCAGGAGCTGGTGCGACTGGGCGAGCTGCCGGTCACCGACCCGGACGTGCAGGCGTCCCTGAGCGTTCTGGACAACCAGATCTCCGTCAGCACGCCCAGCGGGACCGGCTACTACCGGTACGGCACCAGCGCCGCGAGCGGCAGCGCGGACGGCTACGGCGACTGCTACCAGCCGAGTCAGACTTCGTGCACGACTACCGGCGCGCCGTGGCCACCCACTGACATCGGCACCGGGCACCTGTGGCCAGTACTGTCCGGCGAGCGCGCCGAGAGCGATATCGCCGCCGGCCAGAGTTCTGCTGCCGCGTCGCTGCTGAACGCGATGCTCAGTTTCTCCTCCGGCGTCGGGCTGGTGCCAGAACAGGCCTGGGAGGACCCGAACCTGGCCGCGTCGCCCTACGGCAGCGACCCGGCTACGGCCTCCATCGGGTTCACCGACGGCAAGGCGGCGGGCTCGGCGTCACCCCTGACCTGGGCGCAGGCGCAGGAGCTTCGGCTGATCATGGGACTCGGGGATGGACGGACTGTCGAGACGCCCGCCGTCACCACGGCCAGATACCTCACCAGCGGGCCACCGGGAACACTGACGGTTGCCCTGACCGCGCCGGCCTCCGGCGCCACGCTCGGGTCCTCGACCACCACGGTCACCGGGACGACGTCACCTGGCGCGGCGGTGGACATCGCGTCGGCCGACACCACGACCGGCGCCCTGCCGTCGGTCACCAGCACGATCGCGGCTGCTGACGGGTCATTCTCCGCGACCGTGCCGGTTGGTTTCGGCGACGATGTGATCACTGCGACCGCCACCTCGGCCGACGGCCGGAGCACCGGATATGCGCAGGTAAGCGTTATCGGCAATGTCACCGGCGGGACCACGGTACTGAACGTCACCGACCCGACCGGCGACGACAACGGTCCTGGTACCTACCAGTACCCGACCTCCTCTAACTTCCAAGCGGGCGCGTTCGACCTGACGGACTTCCAGGTGATCAGCGACGGCACCACCGTGTACCTGCGCGCCACGCTGGCCAATCTCCAGCCGACATTCGGCTCGAACTTCGGCGCCCAGCTTCTCGACGTCTACGTGCACGCGGCGGGCGCCGCCCAGACTTCGACGCAGGCCGCCTACGCTTCGCGTAACTACACCATCGCGCCCGGGGGCGCCTGGAGCGAACGCGTCGAAGTACAGGGATTCCTCCCGCCGGTCTGGGTGGATGCCAGCGGGAACACTGTTGGCACCGCGTTCATGCTGACCGACGTCGCCAGCCGCACCGTCACGATCGCGCTGCCGGAGGCCCAGTTCGGCACGCCAGGTTCCGGCTGGGCATTCACTGTCGTGCTGACCGGGCAGGACGGATTCTCGCCTGATAAGGCGCGCGGGTTCACCCAGCCGGCGGGCGCTTTCACGTTCGGCGTCTGCCCAGCCGGCGACACTAGCCCGATCTGCAAGGTCGACCCAAACACGGTGCCCAAAGCCATGGACGTCATCACCCCGGCCGGCGTTTCCCAGGCGAACGAGCTCAACCCGACCCTCGGACCGGTCGTCATCCAGCCGGTCACCGTCCCCTAGGGTCTGGCCATGCTAACTGCATGCTCCGCATAGGCTCCCTCAGCGTCGGCGCGGCGATGATCGCCGTGCTGCCGGGAGCCAGCTCGATCCCTTGAGCCCAAAGGCGTAGAGGCCGTTGTCCGTCGCGCAGAACAGCGAATTGTCTGCGAACACGGACTGGGCGAAGACACTGCCAGGGACGAGTTGCTCAATGATCGACCCGGTGGATGCGTCCAGGAGCTCGACGCCGTTGCGTGTCTGGCTGCCCCGAATCCCGGCAGCTATGACGCCGCCGCCGTCCAACGTGGGGCTGCCGAGTACATTCCCTGCTACGACGGTCTCCCAGACCAGCGCGCCGCTGGTGGCGGCGCGCGCCTGGACCGAGCCGTCGATGCCGCTCGGGAACCCGTTCTGGCCGGTAGTCGTCGTGTTGCCGCCGAAGAACAGGTCGGTGCCGTTATATGTCGGCGTCGCTAGGCAGGCGCCGGATCCGGCCTGGCCGGACGCCAGGCCGATCTGCTGCTCCCAGGCCACCTTCATGGTGGATTGACTTAGCAGGTAGAAGATTCCGTTCTTGTTGCAGGCGCCGACGTAGCTCCCGAAGATCACCGGCGAGCTGCCGAAGTCTCCGTCGAAGGTGACCTGCCCCGCTGGCACCTGGAACCGGCCAAGCAGCGTGAGCGAGGAGGCGGAGAGCTTGAGGATGGACTCCGAGTTGCCAAGGCCCTCATGGCCAGGCCCGTTGCCGGTAGTTGCGTACACATCCCCGTCGGCGCCAACCCCGATGCTGGACCAGACTGACCCCCCAATGCTGCCTTTGGGGACCGTATAGAACTCGGCAATCTTCTTGCCTGTAGCCTGCTGGTAGTCGATCACTGCGCCGCGGACAAGAGGGCGATCGCACTGCGACGCGACGCCAACGTAGACTTTCCCGTTCGCCACAGTGGGCGAGGACCAATCGAAATAGTCGCTTATCTTGCTAGACGGAATCGCGATGACCGACCGCCACTCGCGCGACAGGTTATATGCCCTCAGCGCGTACAGATATCCGTCGGGGCCAGCGACGTACACGGTGTTCTGACGACTGGCCGGGTCGATAGCAACCGTCGCCGTCGAGACAACGCCCATCGCGCCGCAGGTCTTGCGGGCTATGCGGCCGATGTACACCTTGTCGAGTACGCTCCCGGTGGCCTCGCTGAGCTTGTAAAACCAGCCATCGCTTGATCCGATGTACACGGATCCGCCAACGACCGTCGGGCTGGCCAGCAGATTGCCGCCCAGCCCGTCCTGCCATTCCTGCTGCAGATCCGGAACGGTAGCCGGAGTGATCGCCGTCTCGGCTGGACTGTAGGAGTGATGCAGCGGACCGTCGAGGTAGGCGGGCCAGTCTGTCGCCAGGATCGACGACGGCCCGGTCAGCCTGGCGGAGGTCGATAACCCGGCCGTACTAGCCGAGGCGCCCGCCACGCCGGTGCCCAGCGCCACGCCGCCAATTAGGCTCGCGCTCAGCAGAACGATGGCCGCCCTGCCTGCAGGTCTGTAGGTAGCGCGCACGGGTAATGTCTTTAACGTGCGCTTACTGTTCAGCCCATCCTTTTTCTCGAACCTACGCCTAAAAGTCATAGCGCTAGCATTCACGGACGGAAGCTCCATCGATTGCTTTAAAGCACGCGGACACGAGCCAGGCGGAAATATCTAACCCAGCGCGCGGTTGCCGGAATCGGACTTACGGCATTGCTTGCCGCGGTATCAGGGTCCAGGCATTTGGAATTGCCAGCAGTATTGCATCCCTAGCAGCGCGGTCTTTGGCTCTCAACCAGAGCAGCGATTCCATTAGAATCGCGGCAAACCGTGAATCGCAATTCTGAAATGGGAATACGCTCCATATTCACCGACCTGACCTGCACCTGGGTTGTTGATCGACTGGTGCTGTCTGATGGCTCGTGGCTGCAGGCCGACGCCGGTTCCGGCTGCGTAGCGCGGAACCTGAGTTCGCGCAGCGCGTGCGGGGGCTCTTCGACGCGCACAGACACAGGACGATTGCCACCTTGCGAGCCGACGGGTCGCCGCGGATCTCCGGGATCGAGGTGGCCTTCGAGGACGGCGAGCTCGCCTTCGGCTCGATGCCGAGCGCGCGCAAGGGTGCGGATCTGGTTCGGGATCCGCGGTTCGCACTGCACAGCGCGACGATCGACCCAGTCGAGGGCGCGGAAGCGCAGTGGCCGGGTGAGGCGAAGATCTCTGGACGGGCGATCTATGCGAGGCCACTCACCGAGGGATCCGACGGCGACCGCTTTCACGCCGACATCGCTGAGGTCGTGCACACGCACCTCAACGAGAAGGCCACGATGCTCGTCGTTGAGTGGTGGACCCCCACGCACGGGATGCGCAGGATCGAGCGCGAGTAAACCTCAGACCGGCGGCGGTCCGCAGCGGAGCGCTCATGCGCTGCAGGCCGGGGAGGTCGCGTGCTTCAGCGAGACCGCCCAATATGGGCAGACAGGGGTAGTAAACTATTCTACGTACGTCACGTACTTGACGTACGTACGATTATCGGGTTGACTACTATCAACCACCACCACAGGGGAGCACCTCCATGCCTGCCGTTGACTATGACAGCTACAGCGCGGCCAGGGAGCATCTCAAGGACGTTCTGGACCGCGCTCAAAATGGCGAGGTGGTCACTGTCCGGCGAGACTCCGCCACGGCAGCTGTTCTCGATGCGAATCGCCTGCGGCATTACCTAGCTTCGGTCGTCACCCCATGCGTCAAGGTAGTGGCCGAGGCGGAAGGATGGTCGGCGTTCGTGCCTGGCCTGCCCGTAGCCGGCGCAGGTGCCACGCTCGACGCGGCAGTAGCTGACGTGGCGGACGCTTTGCGAGAGTATGCCGAAGACTGGCCTCGCCTGCAGCACGCGCCGAACCACCGGGAACACTGGGGGCTGGTGCAACTGGTTGCCCTGAGTGACGACGACCAGCTTCGCCAGTGGATCACCGGGTCAGTGCAATGACCTGGCCGGCTCCCGCCCGAAGCGATCATCAGGCCTTCTGCGAGAACGAGGGCTGGGAGCCGGTACGCAACGCGCGCGGCAAGACCAGCGGGCATCATGCCCTCACCTACGAGCTCACACTGCACGACGGCCGGATCCTGAGGACGCGGATCTCTCATCCGCCGGATGGAAGCACCTACGGAGCAAATATCTGGAGCCACATCCTCCGCGACCAGCTGGACGTAGACGAGAAGACTTTCTGGGCATGCGTACAGAACGGCGTGAAACCCGATCGCGGCCTGGCTGAAGCGCCAGCCGAGGCATTGCCTGCCGAGCTCGCGCACCTGCTGGTGACGCGCCTCCAGCTATCGAGTGCCGAGATCGCGCTGCTGACCAAGGACGAGGCGATCGCCCGTATGCAGCAGTTTTGGAGTCAGCCCGGCTGAGGCTGTCAGCTCGGGTTCGCCCAGCTTGCAGTCAACACTCATCGCCTGCGCCTGAGACGCCGTCGACTCGGGAATCTCGTCACTCAGACGGTAATCCAGAGCGGCCCGCTAGTTCGAGCAGCTCCTCGAAGACCGTGCTGAACGGCAGATTCATGTGGCCCACACCGGGCACAAAGTGGCTGCGCGCTGCCGGCAGGGCTCTGGCCAGCCAGTCACCGTGGCCGAACGGCACCATCCGGTCCTCGTCGCCCTGCCAGACCGCCACGGGAGTGGCGTCGCCCGCAGCGGCGACCGGGAATCCCCAGTCGCGCGTGAACGCGAGGTCATCATCGCGCCAGCCCGCGATGCCGCCCTGCAGTCCGGCGCGGAACATGGCCGCGATCCATTCCGAGAGCTCGCCGTGCAGCGCCGCCACGTCGGACGCCGAGGCCAGGTCGCCGATGCCTGCCGCCAGCTCGTCCCCGGAAACGTCCCGCAGCAGCGGCGCGACCATCTCCAGCATGGTGGTCAGATCATGCTCCCCGGCGAGCGCGGCGCCGAACTCATTGACGTTGTCCTCGGCCATGCCTGCCAGCCAGTCCAGCCCGTCCGCAGAATACGGCGCGACGCCGGCCAGCGTCGCCGCCGCCAGGCAGCGCCCGGGGAGCAGCGTGGCGCACGCAAGTGCGTGCGGACCGCCGCCAGACCAGCCGACGGTGACGAACTGGTCCGCGCCGAGGTCGTCCAGGATCACGGCCACGTCGGCAGCCGCATCGGCGACCCGCCGTCCTGGCTGCGGCGTCGAGCCCGCATAACCTGGCCGCCCGTACAGCACCAATCGCAAGCCCCGCTCGGCCGCGGCCGCCACCATCGGCCCGTAGACGGCAACGCCGCCCGGCGTGCCGTGGTGGAATACCACCGGCAGGCCATCCGGCGTCCCCGTCACCAGGACGTCAAGGCTCCGGCCGTCGCCAGTCCGTGCCGTCATCATCTCCTGCGCCACGGGGTGATCGTACTCGCGCCGCAAGCCGTGTTGGCACGGCCGGAGTTGCGCACCTGGTGCTGTCGTGGCGTACGGTGAGCGAGAGCCCTTGAGGAGACGCCGTGCAGGTTCCAGTGCTCCACGACGACCGCAACAGCTTCGCCAGGCAGTTGTTCGCTCCGCTGCCAGCGCGTTATGACAAGCTCGCGGAGATCCTCTCGTTCGGGCAGAACGGCCGCTGGCGGCGCGCCATGGTCGGTCACCTCGTCGACGGCCAGCGGCCGGCCGGGCGGGTTGTGCTTGACGTCGCGGCCGGCACCGCAGGGGTGTCGCTGCAGATCGCCCGCCGCACCGGCGCGCGGGTCATCGGTCTGGACCTGACCGAGCAGATGCTCCGGCAGGGCGCTCAGAACGTGGCCGCGGCCGGCGCTACCGCGCAAATCGCCCTGGTGAACGGCAGAGGCGAACAACTGCCGGTTGCCGACGCATCCGTCGACGCACTGACTTTCACTTACCTGCTGCGCTACGTCAGCGATCCGCAGGCCACGCTCAATGAGCTGGCCAGAGTCGTCCGGCCTGGCGGGACTATCGCCAGCCTGGAGTTCGCGGTACCGCCCGCGGGCTTCTGGCGTTTCTGGTGGCGCGCATACACCTGGCTGGTGCTACCTCTCGGCGGCCTGCTCACCGGCGGGCGCGAGTGGTACGAGGTCGGCCGTTTCCTCGGTCCCAGCATCGCCGGCCACTACCGCAAGTACCCGGTCTCGTGGACGGTCGAAGCGTGGCGCAAGGCGGGCATCCAGGACGTCGGCTTCGCGTTCATGAGCCTCGGCGGCGGCCTGGTCATGTGGGGAACCCGGGCAGGTGAGTGACCCGGCTGCGGAAGCGCGTGCGGAGGTAATAGCGAGGCCGGCGTACGACGCCGCCGGCCCTGGCCGCTGGCGCGACTGGTGGACCCTGCTCCATCCGCCGTATACCGCCTGGCACCTGGCCTACGTGGTCATCGGGGCGTCGCTCGCGCCGCACGTGCGGCTCAGCACCCTGCTGGCCACTCTGCTTGCGTTCTTCCTGGCGGTCGGCCTGGCCGCACACGCGCTCGACGAATATCACGGCCGACCGCTGCGGACGCAGATCCCGGGCGGCGCACTGCTCTCGGTTGCCGTCGTGGCGCTGGCCGGCGCGGTCGGCCTCGGCGTGGTCGGCGTCAGCCGGGTCGGCTGGGTGCTCGTCCCGTTCTTGCTGGCCGGGCCGCTGCTGGTGGTGGCCTATAACGCTGAGCTGTTCGGCGGCATCGTGCACACCGATGCCGGCTTCGCGGCCGCCTGGGGCGCCTTCCCATTGCTGACCTCGTACGTCGCCCAGGCCGGCGCGGTGTCGGCCGGCTCGGCGCTGGCCGCTGCGGGCGCGTTCGCGTTCTCCGCGGCGCAGCGCAGCCTCAGCACGCCCGGCCCGGCTGATCCGGCGCCGCGCGACGAGCGTCACCGGGGCCATCAGCCTTATCGACGGCAGCGCGCTGCCGGTAGACGCCGAGCGAATGCTGGCACCGTTGGAGCGGGCCCTGCGAGCCCTGGCCTGGAGCATCGTGCTCCTCGCAGCGGCGCTCGCCATCACCCGGCTGGGCTGAAAATCGGCCATTCCGCGCTATCCCTTTATTTGACAGGCGCATTTATTAGAGTGATTCCTGGGGATGGCACAGGAGAATTGCTGAGGACGAGTAAAGGCTGAAAATAATGATGAATTCCGGGTATACACCCCGGCATTCGGGGCACGCGATCAGGGCGGCGAAGCGCACGGGGCAGGAGGGCGGGCCAACCCGAGCGGTACAGGCACAAGAGCCGCATCGCAGCGTTACGATCCGGCGGCAAGCGGTTTCAGGTGGCGACGGTATCGGCTCTCGGCCTCGCGCTGCTCGCCATCGTCATCGTTCTGGCCACGGTTCACAGTCCGGCGCAGGTCAAGGCCTGCGCCAACGGCTCTTCCAGCTCCGGGTGCACGGCATCGAGGACCGCCGCAGCCCGCGCGCCAAGCGTGGCCAGCCTCACCGCGCCGCCGGGCGTCCGGATCCTGGCTGCGAACCGATACCACTTTGACCGGCCAACCGCCGTGGTCGTCAGCGGCCACGGCGTCTGGGTGACCAGTCCGTACGGCCAGTCCGTAACCGAGCTTGCCGCATCGTCCGGCAGATACCTTAGTTACTTTCCTGCCGGTCAATTTACCCTCGCCGGGCCAAATGCCATCGCCGTTGGTCAAGGCCATGCATGGGTGGTAAATACGCCGGGCAGTTATATTACTGAGCTGAGCGCCAAAACCGGCGCACAGGAACGCGTTATATCGACCGGTTACAACTCCCACCCGGATGCGGTCGCGCTCAGCGATCGGCGCCTATGGGTAGCCAATGCCGCTGCCAACTCGGTCACCGAGATCAGTGCAGTCAGCGGGCGGAAGATCGCCACGTTCCGCGGCGGCCGGTACAGCTTCAGTAACCCCGACGCGCTGGCGGTGGGCGACGGCTCTGTGTGGGTGGCCAATTCCGGCCGTGCCTCGGTCACCGAGATGAGCGCTGCCACCGGAGCCTGGGAGGCCACCTTGCGGGCCGGTTACCACCTGAATGGTCCGGTCGCCCTGGCGGTTCAGGACGGCTCGGTCTGGGTCGACAATCAGAGCGGCGACTCGATCACGCAGATCAGTGCGTCAACGGGCAAGCTGATCAAGGTCCTGCCCGGCCGCCAGTACGGCCTGAGCAACCCGTCCGCGCTCACCGCGTCCGGCGGCGTGATCTGGGTGACCAACGCGCTGGCCGACTCCGTCACCGAGATTTCTGCGCGAACCGGCACAGTAATCCGGGTGCTGTCAGGCAAGCGCTACGGATTCCATAGTCCGGACGCAATCGCGGCAGCGGGCCGGGGCGTATGGGTCGCCAACGCGAGCACGAACTCGGTTACCCGGCTGATGCTGCGCTGACCCCGTCGCGCTCCGCCGGCTGCACTGCCATCATCGTTCCGTACCTCACGACGCCTGCAGCCTGCGTTTGTTGGATACGGAAAGAGCGGTGCACGGGAGTATGACTGTGGTAGCTGATGGGTCTGAAGCCTCAGCGGTGGACCCGGTTGCGAGCGCTTGTCTCGGGCTCGGCTGGCGTATGGAGGAACTCTTCAGCCAATTCGAGGTGCCAGAACGTCCGCCGCGCGCCTACGACCTCGGGTACCTGCCCGGACTCAGCAAGCTGACCTCCTACGACTGGCAGCGCCTGGGACTGGACCAAGTCGACTTCGTCGTCAGCCAGGTAACCGCCAAAGTCGGCACACCGACCGCTGCCGCGCTGAGTTTCACTACAGATGCGCGCGGCAAACTGCAGGCCACCATCGAAGATGCAGACGGGGCGGCGGCACGGCGGCAGGAATACCGGGCCGCCCTGAGCAAGCTGCACGTGGACCTTCTCATCACCCTCACCGCGGCAGGCTCCTCCTACGGCAAGGCCTACGGCCTTGGCCGGGCCCTGGCGGATACGACCTGCCCACAGCAGACGCCCGATCAGCTGGCCAAGGCATTCGAGAGCCACCGGATCGGCCAGCTCTACGTCTGGCTGGACGAACTGGCCTCAGTGCTCCCTCCCCACGCCGCGCGGGCTGTAGCGCAATCCCTCGACTGGTGGCAGCAAGCGGTCACTGCCGCAGCCGCCGGATCAAAACTCAGCACGAGCTCCATGCCGGCCAGCTACGTGAGCAGCCAAGACAGCCGGCCCGGCCGGTGGAAGCAAGCAACTGCGTCACTCACGTCACACCGCCAGGGAGCAAGAACCAGCCAAACTGAGCCACCCCCTGTCGGAAGCCTCGCGGCGGCAGTGGCCCGCCAGGGGGCGCTCTGGCGAGGCGTACTCGACGGGGACAAACTATGCACCGACCTGCTCACCCCGCAGGACTACCTGCGCGCCGGAGACCGGCTAGCCCGCCACTACGTCGACTTGGTCGGCCGGGCGCTGCGGACCACGCCGTGGCTCCTTCTCCTCCTGCTGCTTCTCCTGGCAGCGGTTGTCCTCGTGCTCGTCTTCATCCCCGGCTCCGCGGTGGCACGGACCGCGACCGGCGTCGCGACGATCGCCGGCACCTTCGCAGCGATATGGAAGGTAATCCGAACCCGCGTTGCGCCTATCGCGGCGCAGCTGGAACGGCCCCTGTGGGGCGCTGAGCTCAATACCGCTACCGCCGAGGCGGTTACCGTCCCTCCAGTAGGGAATCCTCAGGACCCTGCGTGGGAAACAGCCTTCGAGCAAGCGGCCGTCGACTCGACGACGACAGGCAACCAGGCACAGCCAACCGCCGCCGCTGCTTCATGAAGAGAAGAAGCCGAGCGGCTATGAGACGACGATCTCCCCGGTGTTCCAGGGAAACCCGGCGCAGTCGTTGTAGAAGTACGCGCCCGGCTTGGCAAACCGGAACGACCCGGACTGGCCGGGCGCAAGCGGGCCGATCTTGAAGTTCGCCGGGTCGAAGAATGACTGCGCGCAGTGCATCTTGACGTTGCCGGCGGGGTTCTCGAAGGTCACGGTCGTTCCGGCGGGCACGGTCATGACAGGCGGCGCCATAGCCGCCTGGCTGCCGAGGTTCTCTTTCGGACTTGGCGAGCCGGCCGAGGTATCCCAGGTGCGACCGAGGACGACGATGTCGCCGGTGACGCTCCCGGCCACTGTCGGCCCCTGCACGGGCTCCCGGCTGGGGAGAGGCGGCGGTGGCGCAGCCGGGGGCACGCTGCCCCCGAGCTTGAACGCCCAGAGGCTGTCCCCGCCAGCCGGCACTCGGCCGGCGAAGATGGCCACGTACTGCACCCCGCGGACGGAGTAAGTGATCGGCGTTGTCTTGATCTCCCCGCCGGTCTGCCAGCTCCAGATCACCTTCCCGTTGCTCACGTTGCGGGCGTCGAGATAGCCATCGGGCGAGCCTTCGAACAGCAGCCCGCTCGCGGTGGTGAGGATGCCGTCGCCGTTTGACTGCGGAAACCGGGTAGGCAGCTGCCAGACGATCTTGTTGGTCGCCGGGTTGACCGCGTCCAGGACGCCGCCGGTGAGTTCTCCCTCGGGCGGCCAGAATGTTGGCTGGCCATAGGGATGCCCGTCGGTGTAGGCGGAAGCGAGCAGTGAGGCCGGCACGTAGACCAGGCCGTTGTGCTGGTCGAAGGACATCAGCGACCAGTCCGCGCCGCCCTCCCCGCCCGGTGCGACCAGTACGGCACGATGCAGGTACGGCGTGAACTCGCAGCCGCTCACATAGCCGGGAACTGGCTGGGTAGGTGTCCCGGCTTTCGGGCAGGCAGGCACCAGGGAGTCCCCCCGCGGGATCGGCTGGGTCGGCGACGTGGCCTGCGCGGCCAGGGTGGGAACCTTCACCTCGCGCACCGGCAGCACCGGCTTGCCGGTCCTGGCGTCCAGGTAGTACAGCCATGCGGTCTTGCTGCCGTAGATGACGACCTTCCTGACCCCGCCCCTGAAGGCGACGTCGGCGATGACAGGCGACATCGTGTTGTCGTAGTCCCACAGGTCGTGATGCACGGATTGGAACCACCAGGCCAGCTTGCCGGTGTTCCAGTGCAGCGCGACGAGGGAATTGGTGTAGAGATTATTCCCGGCCCGTATGGCGCCGTCGGTCCGCGGTTCCGGGTTGGCCACTGCAAGGTAGATCAGGCCGAGCCGGGGGTCGATGGCAGGCGCCATCCAGGCGTCCCCGCCGCCGAGCTTCCACGAGCTGCCCTTCCAGCTATGGTGGCCTGGCTGGCCTGGTCCAGCAGTCGCCGCGAAGCTCCAGGCCAGCTTGCCGGTGGCGGCATGTAGCGCGTAAATGTGACCGCGCATGCCGTGACCGTCACCGCCGCCGTTCTTAGTGCCGACGAACACCAGCCCGCGATAGTAGAGCGTCCACGGTGTGGACGCTCCGTAGGCCGAAATGTCCTGGCCCGGCGTGCCGACTAGGTGCTTCCAGATGGGGAGACCGGTCTTCTGGTCAAGCGCGACCACATGCTCATCCGGCAGCGCCGCGAACACGCGCCCGGCGCCGACCGCGACACCACGCTCTTTCCCTGGCTGGCCGGACCTGTACGTCCAGATGACCTGACCAGTGGCGCCGTTGACGGCAACGACGTCGCCCTCGAAGGTCTGCAGGTACAGAACGCCGCCGACGGCGACCGGCGTGCTCTCCTGCGAATCGCCAGCGATGCCGCCCTGGAGGTGGTCGAGCCACGCGCCGGCCAGGGTACCTGCGTTGCCGGCGGTGATCTGAGCCAGGGCCGAGAAGTCCTGATTCCCGTAATCACCGCCGACCTTGGGCACGTCAGCGCGGGTGGCCGCGCAGCATTCGGCGGGCTGTTTGGGCACCGAGGCGGCCCTGGCCGGCCGCGACGCTACGGCGCTAGCCGTACCCGCGGACGCCAGAGCCGCCGCCGTCAGGCAGGCGAACCCGATCGCGAGGGTGCCTCGGGCGACCCGATTACTGCCGGGAATCATGATGTCCTTCGCGCCCGCCCAGCGGCTGCCCCGGCTCCCTGCTGATCTGTCCATTGCCACAGCCCTCTGGTCGCCGCCCGTGGCGGACGCCCAACCATAAGCAGTCAGCCAGCACCGCCGAAAGGGGAGGCGTCCCCATCCCCGCCCGACAGGCCCGCGCTGACTGTGCAGGCCAGCTCAAACGCTGGCTGTCCCTGTCCCTGTGTCTGCAGCAGCGATCACAGCGCGCCTTTGCGCTGGAGGTAATTCATGGCGACCCAGCCGATGGGGATCGGCAGCCAGAAGGTGAGCAGCCGGAACAGCAGCACGGCGCTCGTCGCGTAGGCCAGCGGGACGTGCGCGATCGTGCTCAGGCCGCCGGACAGAGCCAGCTCGACCGCTCCGATGCCGCCGGGGGTCGGCACGATGGAACCGAGCGCGCTACCGGTGAGATAGACCACCGCCAGCGGGACGAACTGCGCGTGCGAGCCCACCCCCCGCACCGAGGCGTCCAGGCAGAGTATGTAGCCGAAGGTCAGCAGCAGCGCCCCGCCGATGCCCTCGGCAAGCTTGGCCGGCCGCTGCGCTACGTCCAGCAGCCGCGGAATGACCTGGCCGAGCGCGGGGGCTACCCGGGACCGGACCAGGCGCCTGCCTGCCGGGAACGCGAACACCAGCAGGATCGCGGCGCCGACCACGGCGAGCAGGATGTACGCCCAGCCCGGCGGATGAAACTGGTTGCTGCTGGTGGACGCGCCGGTAATGGCGGCAAAGATGATCAGCAGCGTCATGTGCAGCCCGAACGCGAACACCTGAGAGACGCCGACGCTCGCTGCCGCGTCGGCCGCCGCTACCTTCGCCTTGTTCAGGTACCGGATGTTCAGCGCCACGCCGCCCACCGCCGCGGGCGTGACCAGCGTGACGAAGGTCCCGGCAAGCTGGGCCAGGAAGGTCCGGATGAAGTTCAGCCGCTCGAGCACGAACCCCGACAGCGAGAAGGCGGCCCCGACGTAGGTCGCCGCCGACAGCAGCAGGCCGACCACGATCCAGCGCCAGTCCGACTCCCGCAGTACATGGCCGAAGCTGACCCGGTTCAGCTGGCCGACGATGATGTACGCGGCGAAGATGCCGGCCACCAGCGTGACGACGCTCCGCAGCCGGACGCGTTCCAGCTGCTCCGGCGCGGCGGCGGGCGCGGTACCCATGAGTCGTTTGCGCAGCGCTGGCAGGACATCCTTCCGGCGCCGCAACGCTGCCCTGGTAGACCGGTGCAGCACGACCGGCTGCAGCAGCGGCACGAGCCTGGCCACCTCGGTCTGGCCCACCTTGCGCGTGGCCAGGCGAGCCGATCGCTCGGGCCCGACCAGCAGCGCGATCGTCGCAGTGAGCTGGGCCAGATCCAGCCGAAGCTGGAGATCGCTGGCGGCAACGTCGCCATCGCCAGGGTCGAGCAGCATCACCTCGCTGTGCCCCTCGCCCGTCAGCAAAACGTGGTCGGCGGTAAGAGACCGGTGGGTGACACGGCGCGCATGCAGCTTAAGCACCGCATCCCAGACCCGGCTGAGCTGTTCGTCGGCCAGCTCGCCTGGCAGCTGGGCCAGCGTCCTGCCGTCGTGGTGGCTGGTCGCGATGACCGCTGCCTCGGGTCCGACCCGCACCGCGGCCTGCAGGCGCGGCGTCGGCACCCCGGCGTCTTCGACCGCGTACGCCATCAGCGCCCGGCGTTCCACGGCCCGGTTAACTGTCAGCGGCGCGCTCCGGGAGACCTGGCTGGTCACGCGCACCCGACGGTAGATCCGGTACAGCGCATCCGCAGCCTGCTGGTCCCGGTCAAAGACCGTCACGTCCAGCAGCTTGCCGTCTTTGCGACGGGCCGCGTACCTGCGGTTCTCGGTCCGGGTGTCGAAGATCCGCCGGATCGCGACTACGGGAGCAAGCGTTGCACTCAGCGCCGCTGCTATCTCCGCCGCGGTGGGCCGCTCGGTGTTCGTGCCGATCAGGTAGCGCAGGCCGGAGCCAATAGCGGCACCGAGCAGCAGGGTGACCAGCAACGACAGCAGCGTGGCTGTGGCCGGCAGGGCCAGCGTAGTAACGCAGTAGAAGCCGATCGTCAGCCAGAACCAGGTGCGCCAGCGCGGCCGGCCGGACAGCCCGATCACCGTCAGGAAGGCAGCCAGGCCAGCCAGGTACCAGTCCAGCGAGTCCGCGCCGGGGGCAGCGCCCTGACGAGCTAGCGCCTGGTAGAGCCGCGCCAGCGAGTCAAGCCGCAGGATCACATCAAGAGCCGCGGCCACTCCCCCGGCTATCAGCCCGATGACTATTGCCTCGGCAAGGCGCCGGAACTGGCTGATGATGAGGAGCCGGACGGCCAGCGCGACCGGCAGCACTAGCAGCGCAATGAACGCGATCGTGTGCAGTGGCGAGATCAGCGCTTTGACCAGGCCCTTGCTGGCCTGGACTACCTCAAACTCCACCGCGTTGGTGGTCCTCTTGGCGATGAGCCCGAGGATCGTCAGCAGCGCGATCTCGACGCACGCGGTCAGGCAGCGCAGCAGGTCGGCCGGCAGCCGGATGCGCGGCTCCAGGTGATCCTCGACGGTGACCGCCGCCGCCAGTCCGGCCGCCGACGCCTCGCTCGCCGCCACCGCGTCACCGTCGCCGGGCCACATCTGTCCGACTTGCTGAGCTAGTCCAGAGTGACTCAGCCGGCGACTGACCGTGACGCCGCTGACGCACCCTCGATGCGTCCTCGGGCGGCCGCCGCCATGCCAGTCTCATTTGGAGATCGTTTCATCCGTGCGTCTGGCAGCCAGAAGCACCCTGGATTCGGCGTGTCGTATGGTGCAGTCCATGGCGTCCGCGACTATAGCTGCCGTCAGGGCCGAAGCGGCAGCATTGGCCAATGTGGCAGCCTGCTTGAGCGAGGCCGACCTGGCCCGGCCGACTCGCTGCCCGCCATGGACAGTCGCCGACCTTCTCGCCCACGTGATCATCGCAGTAAACCGGCTCGGGCAGGCGCTGGAAACTCCGCACGACGGTCCCGCCAGCGATGGCATGGTAACGGCGGCCGGCTACTACCGCCCCGGCCAGCGATTCTCCACCGTCGTCAACGACGACCGGATCGCAGCGGCCCAGGCGCTGGCCGCTCGCCTGCGCACCGCCGCCGCCATCGCCGCGGAACTGGACAGGAGCTGGCGGCACGGCTGTCAACTGCTCGAGCAGGCGCCAGCTGAACGGATTGTCAGTACCCGGCATGGCGACCGGATGCTGCTGACCGAGTTCGCCACGACGCGGGTAGTCGAACTCGGGCTGCACGGCCTGGACGTCGCAGCCGGGCTTGGCCGGGAACCGTGGCTGACGCCGCAGGCGGCGGAGGTCCTGGCCGAGCTCATGCTGCCAGCCGGGACGGCTGCGCGGCTGTGCGCGAGTCTCGGTGTCGACAAGACCGGCCTGATCGCACGGCTGGCCGGCCGCGCGCCACTCTCGGCCGCGGAGCAGGACCTGTTGCGCGACGTAGACAGGCTCTCGCTGGGCTGACGAGTCTGCGGGGATAGTCAGGCGGCCGCCCGCGGGCCTACCATGCGCTCGTGGCCATGGCATTCCAGACGGTGAAGCGGCTGCTCGTTGGCCGCCCGATGCACAACGAGCGGCTCGGGCACACGCTGCTGCCGAAGAAGATAGCGCTGCCGGTTTTCGCTAGTGACGCATTGTCGTCGGTTGCTTACGCGACGCAGGAGATCGTGCTCGTCCTCGCCGCCGGTGGCCTCGCCTACCTCGCCTACACGCCCTGGATAGCGCTCGCTGTCGGTCTGCTCATGCTGGTCGTAGTGGCTTCTTACCGGCAGAACGTGCACGCCTACCCATCCGGCGGCGGCGACTACGAGGTCACCACCACGAACTTCGGCACCCGCGTCGGCATGACAGTGGCCAGTGCCCTGATGGTGGACTACACGCTGACGGTGGCCGTGTCGGTCTCCGCCGGCGTCGCGAACCTCGCTTCGGCGTTCCCGGCCCTGAACTCGAGCGTCACGCTCATCGCGGCCCTGGTCGTCGCCATCATCGCGGTCCTGAACCTGCGCGGCGTGCGCGAGTCTGGCACCGGCTTCGCGATCCCGACGTACCTATTTATCGGCGTGGTCATGCTGATGATCATCTGGGGCGGCATCAGGCTCGCGCTCGGCCACCACCTGCATGCCGAGACCGCCGGCTACGCCATCAAGTCGACCGGCAGCTTCGCCGGCCTCGCGCTGCTGTTCCTGGTGCTGAAGGCGTTCTCGTCCGGCTGCACCGCACTGACCGGCGTCGAGGCGATCAGCAACGGCGTACCCGCGTTCAAGGCGCCGAAGAGCAAGAACGCGGCCTCCACGCTGGCCATGCTCGGCGGCATCGCCGTCGTCATGTTCGGCGGCGTCACCGCGCTCGCGCTTGCTAGTCACGTGCACGCTGGAACCTTGCTGGGCACTCCCGGCGGTTACGTGCAGCCGACGGTGATCGCCCAGGTCGGCCGCGCTGTCTTCGGATACTCCTCGCCGTTGTTCTACCTGCTTCAGATCTTCACGGCGCTCATCCTGGTGCTGGCGGCGAACACGGCGTTCAATGGCTTCCCGGTGCTCGCCTCGATCCTGGCCAAAGACGGGTTCCTGCCCCGCCAGCTGCATACCCGCGGTGACCGGCTGGCCTTCAGCAACGGCATCTTGCTGCTGTCCGGGTTCGCGATCGTGCTGATCGTCGCCTTCCATGCCTCACCGACACGGCTGATCCAGCTGTATATCGTCGGCGTTTTCGTCTCTTTCACCTGCAGCCAGACCGGCATGATCCGGCACTGGAACCGGCTGCTGCGCACCGCCACCGACGCCTCCGGGCGACTGCGGATGATCAGGTCGCGCACCATCAACACGATCGGCGCCTTCGTCACCGGGGCGGTCCTGGTGATCGTCGTGGTCAGCAAGTTCGCCGACGGAGCATGGATCGCCGTCGCGGCCATGGTCGTCATCTGGTTCACCATGCGCGGGATCCACCGGCACTACGCCGCGGTCGCGCTCGAGCTGACCCCGGATGAGGAAGCCTCCATCACCCTGCCGGCCAGCAACATCTCCATCGTGCTGGTGTCCAAGCTGCACCGGCCGACGATCCGTGCCCTCGCCTATGCCATGGCCACCAGGCCGGCCAGGCTGGAGGCAGTCACGGTCGACTTCGACGAGGCCGAGACCCGGCGGCTCACCGACGACTGGGATCGCAGCTTGATGCCGATCCCGCTGACAGTCATCACCTCTCCGTACCGCGAGATCACCCGGCCGGTGATCGAGTATGTCCGGCGGCTGCGCCGCGAAAGCCCCCGGGACATCGTCACCGTTTACATTCCCGAGTACGTGCTCGGCCACTGGTACGAGCAGGCACTGCACAACCAGAGCGCGCTCCGGCTGAAGGCACGGCTGCTGATGGAACGTGGCGTGGTCGTGGCGAGCGTGCCTTATCAGCTCGCGTCCGCCAAGCGGACGCAGGCCGACCCGCTGGCCGGGCCGCGCCTGCTGGCCAGCCGGGAGGCACTTGACGCCGAGGAAATCAAGAAGCAGATCAGCGAGCTGCCACGCCCGCACGTCCAGACTGTC
The DNA here is from genome assembly GCA_963834665.1 of uncultured Actinomycetota bacterium. Lineage (GTDB taxonomy): Bacteria > Actinomycetota > Actinomycetes > Streptosporangiales > Streptosporangiaceae > JAJYUU01. The sequence goes on along the minus strand of CAWICK010000009.1, from coordinate 25,697 downwards.
CCCATCGCCGACAGCCGCACTCGCGAGATCGTCGACGTAGCCGGCACACTGCGCGCGGTCACGCTGCGGCCACGCGGCAGCAGCCAGACCATGGAGGCCGAACTCTGGGACGGCACCGGCTGCCTGCAGCTGGTGTGGCTCGGCCGGCGTGACATCCCCGGCGTCCAGCCGGGCCGGAAGATCGTGGTCCATGGCAGGCTGGCCAGCGTCAAAGGCGTGCGCACCATCTTCAACCCCGCCTACGAACTGCAGCCGACAGCCGGCCAGCAAGACACCCCGGTCTGAGGGACTCGCCGAACTGGGGACCGGTCGCTCGGTGGTTCGGGGTGCCGCCGACACCCATCGCATACTGCGCCTAAGGCCTGAACCGGTATCCCATGCCTGGCTCGGTCAGCAGGTAGCGGGGCGCGGACGGGTCAGGCTCGAGCTTCCGGCGCAGGTTGGCGACGTAAACGCGCAGGTAGTTAGCCTCGTTCTGGTAGCCAGGGCCCCAGACGTCGGTCAGCAGCTGCCGCTGTGTCACCAGCCGGTCCGAGTTTCTGACCAGCACCTCGAGCAGCTGCCATTCAGTAGGCGTGAGCCGGACGTCGGCGCCGGCCCGACTGACAATCTTGCGGGCCAGGTCGACGGTGAACTCGGCGGTCGAGACAACCGGCTCGTCCGGAGCCGGGGAGGCGCGGCGGACGGCCGCCCGCAGCCGGGCGAGCAACTCGTCCATCCCGAATGGCTTGGTGACGTAATCGTCAGCGCCGGCGTCGAGCGCCGCCACCTTCTGGCTTTCCTGACCCCAGGCCGATAGCACGATGATCGGCGTCGACGTCCAGCCGCGGACGCCCCTGATCACCTCTGTCCCGTCCATGTCTGGCAGGCCGAGGTCGAGTATCAGCACGTCCGGTCGCTCCCGCGCCATCGCGGCCAGGCCGGACGCTCCGTCAACCGCGGTGCTCACGTCGTACTTGCGGGCGGTCAGGTTGATCTTCAGGGCGCGCAGGATGGGCGCTTCGTCGTCAATAACCAGGACCCGCGTCATGGCTCCGCGGTCACGCTCGCCGTGGTTGCCGCCAGCGGCAGGGTTACCCGCATCGTCAGCCCGCCGCCGGGGGTATCGGCAGCCTGCACCGAGCCGCCCATGGTGTCCAGGAAGCCCTTGACAACAGCAAGCCCGAGACCGACGCCAGCGCCGCCGCTGGGATCGCCAGTCCGGCTGTCCAGCCGCTGGAACGGCTCGAACATCGCGGACTTGAGCTCGTCCGGCACGCCTCGGCCGTGGTCGATGATTTCCAGCAGGAGGCCGTCCGCGCCGCAGCTAGCTCGCAGACCTGGCCGCCGCCCAGCCGGGGAGTAGGCGAGTGCGTTCGCGAACAGGTTGGCCAGCACCCGCTCCAGCAGGCCAGGGTCGGTCAGCGCCAGCGGCAGCCCGTCCGGGACCGCAAGCTCCAGCAGGCTGCCGCCATCCAAGCCGCGCAGCGCTACCGGCGCCACCTCGTCGATAGCGGTCGGCCGCAGGAACGGCTGCAGCGAGCCAGTAGTCAGCCGGCTCATGTCCAGCAGGTTGCCGATCAGCGCATCCAGCCGGTCAGCCGACGTTTCGATGGTGGCCAGCAGCGCGGCCTCGTCATCCTCGGTCCACTCCACATCCGTCTGGCGCAGGGTGCTGACGCTCGCCTTGATGGAGGCCAGCGGCGTGCGCAGGTCGTGACTGACGGCAGCCAGCAGCGCGGTGCGCATCCGGTTGCCCTCCGCCAGCGCCTCGGCCTGCGCCGCCTGGGTCCGCAGCCGGTCCCGGTCGAGGGCGGCCGCGACCTGCGCGGTCAGGCCATCGAGCAGCCGCGGAGATAGCGGCCGGCGCTGACCAGAAAGCTCCAGGATCAGGTCAGGCCTCGCGGCTATCCGGTCCTGTTCGCCGGCTTCGCCCCGGTCACCGCTGCTGGCAACTCGTACCCATTGGCCGCCAGCCCGCTCCAGCAGTTCGCGCGCTGCCACCGCGGCTGCGGGTCAGGTGATCGAGCACCGCGGCGGGGGTGTCCTGGCCGCCGAGCACCGTCTGGGCCAGGGCCAGCAGGTCCTCGGCCTCCTCAGTGCTGCGGGCCGCCTGCCGGGCGCGAAGCGCTGCCAGGTGCACCACGCTGCTCACCGTGACGGCCACCGTCACGAACAGCAGCAGTGCCAGCAGGCTCTTCCCGTCCGCGATCGTGAGGGTGTGCACCGGCGGGGTGAAGTACCAGTTGACTAGCAGGCTGGCGGTCACCGCCGCCAGCACGGCGGGCCAGAACCCGCCCACGACCGCAACCGCGACCACCGCTACCAGGTAAATCAGCAGGTCATCGCCGAGATCCAGGTGCCTGCCCGAGAGCGCCAGCGTGAGCAGGGGCAGGCCGCCGACAAGCAGGACCCCGGCTATCACCCGGCGGCTGCCGATGCCGCCGGTCAAGTCCGCGAGCCGGCCCGGGCCGCGGCGGCGCGGGCCTGCCTTGGTCCTTGGCTCGCCAGTCCTCGGCTCACCAGTCCTTGGTTCACCAGTCGTCGGCACCAGTCGCGGCTGACCAGATACGTCCACAACCCATAGTGTGAACGATGACAGCGCTCGCCGCACGCCGGCGCCGACCAGGAGCCCCGCGAGGCAGCATGCAGCCACGACGATGGCCGCTCGCCCTGCTGGCCAGGCAGTGAGCTGGAGCCGCGCATAGGGGGCACGGGAGAAGCCGCACACGGTCAGCCAGCCGATAACGCCGAGCACCGCCGCGGCCGCCGGCTCGGCGACCCCGGCGCCGACAGCGACGATGACCGATGCGAGCACCAGGACCCAGCCGCCGGAGGCATGGCTGGCTGCCGCCGCGGCGCCGACCACGAGCAGGGCGCCGAAGCCAGCTGGCAGCGCGAGCGGTGCGGCCAGGCCGCGCCGGCGCCGGGGCTCAGTGCTCATCCAGCCCAGTTCACCCCGGCCGGCACCGTTTCCCAATGATCTTCACAGCTTCTTAACAGCACAGCCTGAGGTCTTCACGCCGCCCTTACGCGCGGACTGCCCGGGCTGTGGAATCTCGCGATAATGGCGTGATGACTGACCCGGACTGCCCGTTCTGCGCGATCGTCGCCGGACGGCTCCCGTCGAGCCAGGTGTACTCCGACGACGACGTGGTCGCCTTCCTCGACATCCAGCCGCTGACGACCGGTCACTTGCTGGTCGTGCCGCGGCTGCACGCGGCCAGCCTCGCCGCGCTGCCGGAGCCGGTCGGTGCGCGGATGTTCACTGCCGCGCAGCGGCTGGCTGCTGCGCTGCGCGCCTCTGGGCTGCCGTGCGAGGGAGTCAACCTGTTCCTCGCCGATGGCGCCGTAGCCGGCCAGGAGGTCTTCCACGTGCACCTGCACGTCCTGCCGCGTAATACCGGGGACGGCTTCGTTATCAGCGCGCACCGGCAGCTACCCGACCGCGCCGACCTCGACGCCGCCGCCGCGCTGATTCGCTTCGGCCTGGATCGCCAGTGAGCGATGTCGCCTGGCCATCGTGCCGATGACGCTAGGGCTGCGCGAAAGCTGGCAGGCGATCTGGCCGTCGCAGCCGCACTTCGGTTAACTGCGGGCCTGGCGGATGCCAGCCGCGGCCCGCAGCGCGACCACGAGCGTGACCGCCATGATCGCCAGCTCCGCGCCGTCGACCAGGCCCGGCCGGAACATGCCGGTCTGGCCGCGCCCGAGGACCCAGCTCGCGGCGCCGGCCAGGAACGCGACCGCCGCCACGGTAGCCCCGGCCGCGAGCATTGCCTCATAGCGCAGCAGCCGCCGCGGCCAGGACAGTCTGCGCGTGATCATGACCAGCCCGGTCAGCAGCCCGATCCAGGCAACCGGGCTCAGCGTCATCCAGGCCAGCTCGGCAAGCGGGAACCGGGCCAGCAGTGCGGGATGCACCCAGTAGGACGACACCGACAGCGTCGATGCCCAGCCGAACGCGGCCACGCCAGCTGGCATCAGGCCATGATGCGTGCCGCCGGTACCGGGCCAGCCGTTCTGGAAATGGCGGGTACCGACGATCAGCACTGCCGCGCTGGCGAGGGCCAGGCCACCGGGCCAGGCGAGCCGGAGATTACGCGCGCGCCGTCACCGCCGCCTGCCAGGCGGCCGGGATGATCGCGGCGAGGACGATGAGAACCATGCACGCGGCCGCGCCCAGCATCACCACCGTGCCCGCCGTGGCTGCCGCCGACCGCGGCGACGCCCATTGCCAGCCCGTAGCGAGCTGGGCCAGCATCGCCATTCCGAAGGCCATGAACGCCGCCAGCGCGCAGCCAAGTGAGGCCAGCCCGGCCTTGGCTTGCTCCGTGGCCGGCAGCCGATGGCTGGTCGAGGCCCGCGCACGTGCACCGGGCGAGCAGGCCCTTAGTGATCACGTCGGTGGTGCGGCGCCAGCTCCGCGGCCGCTCGGCCAGCTCGGCCAGCAGCAGCTCGGCGAACTCCTCGCCGTACCGGGCCCGCCAGGACGCCGGGTACCAGCGGAGCAGCCGCCGCACCTGAGCCGCGTCATCCGCCTCGCCGCGCCTCGTCACGCCTGGCCCCAGCTGCGAGCCAGCCGGCCGAGCCCGACATCGGCCACCCGCCGCTGATCATCGAGGTGCGCGCGCAGGGCCTCAGCTCCCGCGGCCGTCAGCTGGTAGGGGCGACGGCGGTCATCGGTTGCCAGCGCCTCGATCAGGCCCTGGCCCTCCAGGCGGGCGAGCGCCTCATACAGCGTTCCTGGCGCCAGCCGGATGCTCGCGAACTGCTCAATATCCTTGGTCAGCGCGTAGCCATGCTTCGCGCCGTCAGCGAGGCTCGACAAGATCAGCGTCGCCGGCCCGCGTACCGGCCGAAGGTCCCTAGCGAGCCGCCGGCCGCGGCGGCAGGTTGTGATCGCGGCATGCTCGTATCGTATATCGCCGGACGATCGATCGGTAGCCGGTACTTCATCGACTGGCTCTCACCAGGTAAGGAAGCCGCGAAGCAAGGAACGCTCGCGGGAACTCGTCGCGCAGCCGCCACAATCCGGCATCGATGACGAAGTGCGCCATCACTGCCCCGAGGAACAGCCCGAACAGGATCTGCCTGCCCGCGGCAGCCTGATCGGACGCCATGGACAGGACGGCTCCGCCGACCAGGGCGATGTTGCACAGCGCGGCCAGTCGCACGATCCGGCCCCGGCCGCGTTCCCCGCCTGCCGCGACCATGCCCATCAGCAGCAGGTACTGCAGGCCATGCGCGATCGTCAGGCCGGCCACGGCAGCGTACGGCGAGCTAAAGACAAACACCGGCAGCCCGAACGCGAGCGACGTCAGGTACGCGGCGGAGAAGCCGGCCGACCGGTCGGCACGCCTGGCCAGGCAGTACAAGCCAGCGCCCACCGACGCCGCGAACGCGACCGCCGCCAAGGGGAACAGCAGTGCCAGCGGGAAGACCGATAGGAGCACCGGCCTGACCGGCAACTGGAGCAAGCTGGGCCGCGACATCAACGCCGCCACAGCGGCCAGGCCGGCCGCGGTAAGCGCGCGGCGCTCGGCCGCCCGCAGCGGCGCGAGTCGCGCTGATGCCGCCGCCAGTGCAGCCACGCCGAGGTTCTGCTTCTGGTAGTGGAAGAACTGCCAGCCGAAATAGGGCAGCAGCAGCCACTTGAGCGCGTCCGCGGGTACCAGCAGGGCGATCGCGCCGGCCCCGGAAATCAGCGCGAGCGGCCACCACACATAACGCGCCTTGCGCGTGCGCATGTACGCCCGCACCTCCGGCACCGTGTAGAACCAGGCGGTCGATGCGACGTGCACCGAAGAACCCACGAACAGCAAGAACGCCAGCGCTTCCGGGGCGCGGGCCGACCCCGGCGGCGCGAGCATGATAGCCGTCACCGCGGCACCGATCGTGGTGCCGACTGTCGCAACCAGCCACCAGCGCGCGGCGCGGGATCTGGCTGGCCCCCTAGCTGGCGCCGCCGTCGCCTGCGCGAGCTCAGCCGCCACCGCAGCCTCCAGTCGCCGCCGCTGAAGCCGATGCCATCACCTGCAGCACCACGAACGCCAAGACGGCGGACAGCGGGACCAATGCCACCAGGAGCCAGACCCAGCTCTTTCCGCCGTTGACCCGCCGCCGTGATGCCAGCCTCACCATCCCCGCCCCGCTGTCGGGCAGCGCGCCCGCCGTTGTCGCGGTCTGGCCCGCCGGCCTGTGACTCGCCATCTGATTCGTCAACATGCCAAGCACGCTACTTCGTCATCCGGTATATCGTCAACCGATACTCCGTCTGCCGGATCTGGTCGCGCCGTTGCGCCGACGGCGTGTCCTTTTCGACCTATTGACGCCTCTTGCACCGGGCCGCAGAATAAGCTGACATTTCGTGAGGATCGGTGAGAAGCTATGCGCGCACGTCGGTGGGTGACTGGCGCGGTCGCGGTCGCTACCGTGATCGCCGGCAGCGCCAATGCTGTCGCGGACCCGGCCAAGGCGCCCGAACCTAGCTGCGCCACGGCAGTGATCAACGGCGTGCTGAATGCGGTCGTCGCATTGTCCGCGTCCGACGCTTGGGCAGTTGGCGATCATGGCAATGTCAACCGGTCGAGGACCCTAATCGAGCATTGGAACGGCAAGGCGTGGTGCACGGTAAAAAGCCCTGACCCTGCCAGTGGAGAGAATGTCCTCAATGCGGTAGCTGCGGTATCGCCGTCAGACATCTGGGCGGTCGGTTACTCGCTGAGCCGGGCGCCCCATGAGCACACCCTGATATTGCACTGGGACGGCACCCGGTGGAGCACGGTTCCAGGGCCTGACCCGTCCCGGATGTTCGGCAACCAGCTTGAGGCCGTGACCGCGATCTCGCCGAAGAACGCCTGGGCCGCTGGCGGCTACGTCAGCACGTCTCACCTCGAGCGCAACCTGCTGCTGCACTGGAACGGACAGCGCTGGCGGCAAGAGCCGATTTCTAACAGCGGTCCGCTAAACGACGGGATCGACACGCTGGCCGCTACATCCTCGTCGAACGTCCTTGCCCTCGGGCATCACGACGACGCCACGTTCACCCCCAAGACGATCGCCTTCAGGTGGAACGGGCGGAGGTGGCAGACGATGAGCGGCCCGAAGCTCGGCGGCGCCCAGGACGGGGGCTACCTGACCGGCGCCCGCTCCTTCTCTCGCGCCAACGCTTGGGCCGTTGGCCATTACTTCACCACCGCAACACTGCAGAGCCTGATCGAGCACTGGAACGGCCGGACATGGACCCTCGTGACGCACCCGAACCCCAGCAGCGGACAGAACTTCAGCTTCCTTGATGGCATCGCCGGGACGTCACCCTCCAACCTGTGGGCAGTCGGCAGCTACCAGGTCAACCTGGTAGACCAGACACTGATCGAGCACTGGAACGGACGCTCCTGGGCGATTGTCCCGAGCCCCGATCCTGCCGGGACTTCTCTTAACTACATACTGAATGCCGCGGCTGCCACCTCATCCACCGACGTTTGGGCTGTCGGGTTCTCCACCGACTCGACGACATCTCGAACCATGATCGTGCACTGGTCCGGTACGGCCTGGACACCCGTCCCCAGCCCTTGACATCAGCTGTGCTGACCCACGGGTCGCCGCTGCGGGGGCTGCGCGCGAGATGATGACGTCGTGATCGACTTGATCCTCCGCAACGCGCGGATCGCCGGCCAGGACACCCGCACCGACATCGGCATCAGCGGTGGCGTCATTGTCGCCACGGACGCAAGCACGACAGCTGCCGAGTCCATCGACCTGGGCGGCCGCCTGGTTACGCCGCCGCTCGTCGAGCCGCACATTCACCTGGACGCCGTGCTCACCGTCGGCCAGCCACGCCCGAACGAGTCTGGCTCGCTGTTCGAGGGCATCGCCGTCTGGGCCGAACGGGCCGCCGACCTTAGCTACGAGGACGTGCAGAGCCGCGTCCGGCAGGTGCTGCGCTGGCAGCTGGCCTGCGGCGTCCAGCACGTGCGCAGCCACGTCGACGTCTGCGATCCGGAGCTGCGGGCACTGCGGGCCCTGGTCGACTTGCGGGAAGAAGTCCGCGGCATGCTCGACCTTCAGCTCGTCGCGTTCCCCCAGCAAGGCATCCTCAGCTTCGACGGCGGCCAGGAGCTCATGCGCAAGGCGGTCGAGCTCGGCGCGGACGTCGTGGGCGGCATCCCGCACTACGAGCTGACCCGCGAGGACGGCGTGGAATCGGTCCGGTTCGCCATGGCCCTGGCCGACGACCACGGACTGCGCGTCGACATTCACTGCGACGAGACCGACGACGACCATTCCCGGTTTGTCGAGGTAATGGCGGCCGAGACGATCCGACGCGGCATGTCGGGCCGGGTCACCGCGAGCCACACGACCGCCATGCATTCCTACAACAACGCCTACGCCTACCGGTTGATCAACAACATCGCCAGGGCAGGCCTGCACATGGTGACCAACCCGCTCGACAATTCTGTCCTGCAAGGCCGGTTCGACACCGGGCCGATCCGGCGCGGGCACACGCGGGTCAAGCAGCTCCAGGAGGCCGGGGTCAACGTCTGCATCGGCCACGACTCGGTGATGGACCCGTGGTACCCGCTCGGCTACGGGGACCCGCTGCAGGCCGCCTTCGTACTGGTGCACCTCGGGCAGATGTCCGGCGACAGCGAACTGCGGCGGCTCATCGAGATGATCACGGTCAACCCGGCCGCGGCGCTGGGCGTGCCGGATTACGGCCTGCGCGAAGGCGGTCCCGCCGACCTGGTCGTTTTCGACGCGCCGTCGGAAGCCGACGCGCTGCGCCTGATCGCGCCGCGCACCCTCGTGCTCCGGGCGGGCCAGGTGGTCGCCCGCACCTCGCCAGCCCAGCACACTGTGGTCTGGGCTGGCGAGGAGGAACCCGTTACCTTCCTGGAGCGAGGTAACGGCGGTCCTTGCTCAGGCAGCCGCCGCTGGCTCCGACTCGCCGGGGATAACGAGATCCTCCTGGACCTTGCTCTCGCCCTGGATCCGGAAGAACAGCCAGTACAGCAGCGCAGCCAGCACGAAGCCGACCTCGAAGGTGAGGTCGCCGAAGGCCGGGATGGTGCTTGGGCACGACGCCCACGTACCCAGGCTGCCCGTCTGGTTGGCGAAGAAGTAGATCGACCCGGCCGTCGCGACAGCCATCGCCAGGAAGCCGGCCCACGGGTTGTGCCTGCGGTCGAAGAGCAAGCCAGCGACGCGCTTGCCCCGGCGCAGGAACTGGTCGGCGAAGAACACGCCGAGCCACGGCCCGATCCAGTAGGCGATGACCAGCAGGAAGTTGTTGTACTTGACGCCCGGCGTCGCTGAGCCCGGCCAGCGCGACGAAGAAACCGGCGATGCCGAAGACAACAGCCACGATGGCGCGGCGCAGCGTCAGCGGCAGCTTCATGCCGAGCGCCAGGAACGACATCGAGCCGGAGTACACGTTGAGCGCGTTCGCGCAGATGGCGCCCAGCGCGATCGCCAGCAGCGTGAGGTCAGCGATCCACGTCGGCAGATGGCTGACGAACCCGGCCGTCGGGTTGTTGGCGTACTTGGCGATGCTGGTGATCGTCGCCGCGGCGGCGCCGACGACCTCGAGCAGCGACGCAGGAAACGAACACGCCCAGGCCAGCCCACAGACCGGCAGCCCGCCGGTTGGTGTCCTTGGGAAGGTAACGGGTGTAGTCGCTGGCATAGGGGTTCCATCCGGCCGCGTACCCGAATGCGGCGCCGAAGGTGATCAGCCAGCCGCCCAGGCCGCCGGCCGCGTGCGATGGCCGTCCCGGGGTGCGCCTTGCTCAGGATCACGATCGATGCGACCAGCGAATACAACCACCAGGACCGGGAACGCCCACCGCTCAAACGCATGCACCAGGTTGTGGCCGAAGAAGGCGACCGCAAGCTGCACCACCACGATGATCACCAGGCAGAGCTTGGTGTTCCAGCCCAGCAGCGCGTTCAGGGCGAAGGCGCCACTGACGCTGTTGACAGCGAACCAGCCGACGCCCGCGACTAGCGCGTTGATCCCGGCCGGGCAGGATGTTGCCGCGGAAGCCGAAGCCCATGCGAGACAGCACCATCTGTGGCACGCCGAACAGCGGCCCGCGGGCGGCTAGGGCACCCATCGACACGGAGCCGAGCGCGGTCCCGAGCACGATCGCTAGCGTCGCCAGCCAGAACGACTGGCCGAAGAACCAGACGCCGATAAAGCCGACGAAGACCGTCGCGAACTCCATGTTCGGCGACACCCAGATCCAGAACTGCTCAAGCGGCTTGCCATGGCGTTCGCTCAGCGGGATGTACTCAGCGCCACCTGGCTCGATCGCGGCGACTTTGTCGCCATATGTACCTTCGCGGACATCGGCCTCGATCAGCGCGGTGCCGCTCGCGCTCTTGGTCTCGGTCACTGGGCGTTTACCCCTTTAGTTGCAGTCAGACTGGCGATAGTCACTTGCCGGTGTGGCGCAATGCGGCCGAAACCAAGGATGACGCTCATATGTTTCGAACAGGTATCGGCTCGCCGCGTAAGGCGTCCACCGTGATCAACGCCATCACCATGGTTCAAACTTCCGTGTGACCGGGGCCCGGGTCAATGCCGGTTTGCGTCAGCTGTGCTTACGGCGTGATCGCTGAGCGCCCGACGTTTGGCGTGGTTGTGGCGGGGCTGCTAATAGTTGAGCGGTGCTGCCACTATCACGCTTAATGTCGATCCCCAACCCGCCTGTCGTAAATGTGGTATATCGGACGACTGACGAGCTAGTTAAGGCGCGCGGTCAGGTCAAGCTCGCAGTTCCTGCGTACTGAGCGCACCTGGAATCCGAGCATGTCGTTGATAGCGATCATGTGGTCGTTTGCCCGGCGTTGCCCGTGACGATGCTGCGCAGGCCCGGCTCGTGGCCGAGCACAAGCTCCAGGTTCGCTGTCTTGACCAGCAGTCCGAGCCGATGCCCGCGATGGTCGGCCAGCACAGCCGTGAGGTACTGGAAGCCCCAGCCGGGCACGCCGGAAGAGGTACCGATCTTTGTGAGCGCAACCATCTCACCGCTGTCGTCATGCAGGGCCGCGACCGCGTAGAACTGCTGCCCGGCAGCGATGCCGAGCTGCTCCACCTTCCTGATCCGGTCGGCGTCCCAGCTCTCCGGCTCCACCCCCGGATCTCGTGGCGCGTCGGCCATGGCCAGCTCGATGCCGGCCGCGCCGTGGATGTGCTCCTCCGGGGTCGCGCCCAGCCAGGAGACCAGCGAGTACCCGCGGGACGCCTGCGCGGCCTCCGCGCGCAGGCCGGGCAGCCGCGACCTCACCGCATCGTCGACCGTCAGCACCCTGAGTACCTCACTGATGCCGATGCGCGCACCGGCGGACACGGCGAACGCCGCGGCCGGCGAGTCCTGGGCGACCGCGCCGTCAGCCGCGACCGGCCTGCCAGCCTGGCCTGGCCTGCGCAGTGCGCGAGCAGCCTTCGCCCGTGACCCGAGCGGCGGTATGCGGGCGCGATGAACAGCGCGCAGGAGGCCATGGTCGGGTTATCCCGGTCAGGCAGCACCAGCAGGTAGCAGCCGATCGGCTCGCCGCCTCGTCGCAGGCCAGCCAGGTTTGCGTGGGGTTTCCCCAGCCGTGCGCCCAGTCGTTGGCGAAACCTTCGAAGGACTGGTGCGGAAGCTCAGGATCGTCGTGGTGGCCGCATGCATCCACGATCTGGAAACAGGCTCGCAGGCGCTGCTGGTCGGCGACGGCGTCGAATCTCTCAATACGCACCAGGCAGTCAACCGGCCAGGCACGGAGCTGACAACGCAATTAAGTCTGCGTGGCGGAGCCTGTGCCGCGGGCCTGTGCCGCGGTACTCCAGGCCTGTGGATCACGGTCACCGCAGCGCTCGCGCCCGAGACGTCCTGATCGTCCTTGGTTACGGCACGCGCCTACGAGACCGGTTGAGCCGCTGAACCTGCCGCATCCGTTCGCCGATCAACCGGGTGCCGTGTCAACCTGCCGTGGCCCCGGCGTCGACGGCTTGATAAGGCCACGCTCAGGCTGATCCGCCTGGTCGGGGGCTGAACTTCAGGAGCAAGCCAACCGCTCGGTGAGGCCCGCCCGCCCCTTTCCCGTGTTCGAGCGTATGTTCGAATATGGCCATGGGCGAGGGATCATGGCCAGCGTGGTGGCGTTATCCGCGAAATGCAGGCGGGGGCATGCCTGGCGGCCCGGGTGCGATATCGGTGTCATGGGTTGTGTGTGCTTGTGCCGACAATGGTCGAGGTGGGCATTTGCGGGTGAGTTGCCGAGCAGAAGGCCGAGCAGACAGGCTCCAACCCGAAGCTGAGCGCAAGGCCAGCGAGTCGCCAGCGACCTCAGGCAGTGTCAGGCTGGCCGACACCACGCCTAGGGTGAGCAGCTCACTGCGGCTGGACAGGTAGGAGGCAACATGTCACGCGTGAAGCGCATCATCATCGCTGGCTGGATCATCAGCCTTGGCGGGCTGGTGTTGGGACCCGTCATCAGTAGCGCCCAGTCTGCGAGCGGCCAGTGTCGCGGTGAGTCAGACGACGCCGAGCTACATCTACATCGCGTCCGAGTTCGATAGCACGTATATGACCGGTCAGTGCGGCATCGGGTGCTACCTGACTACGGATACCGGCCCGTACAGTACCTTCAAGACCGTCGAGATCACCGGCAAATGGTTCGAGATAGTCAGCAGTACGGGTACCGCCTGCAGGCGGATAACAACACTAACGGTGCGGTTCCCTACCCCGTGATCCGGTACGCCAAGTGCTCCACCGCCAGTTGGAACCTGTGGTGGGGAGCCCAGGTCAAGAGTTATCCCGGCTACGCGTACGAGCTGATCAACCAGTACGACTCAACTTACTTCGGTCACGACGCCTGCATCTGGAATGAAGGATGTGAACAACACGGCGGGCTGGGACATCGGCATCAAGGACTGCGTGTCTACTCAGCCACCGCCATCTCGGCAGGTATGGACAGGGGAGCTTCGGCTTCTTCGCTGGGCATCACTAGTCGGGTAGGAGCCGTCCAGCACAGTCCAGTACCGGGCACCAGACGGCAGCGTGACAGGAAAGGCCGCATCTCATCCCCCAGGCAAGTTGCGAGACCAAGCGACGGCCCAGGCCGTCACCCCCGCGTCGGCGCCCAAGAGCCAGAAGAACTACTACGAGCAACAGCCACCACACCAGAAGAGAAACGCTGTAGCACGGCCCGCCGAGCCTCCTAGAGCAACATGCCGCTACAGAACTGCCGCCTAGGAAACGGGCTCCTGGCAGTTCACCCACCTATGGCCGTTGTTGTTGCCTCGTCCCCCTGGGCATTCAGCGCACGGCAGCCAGCCGAGGATGACTCTGCCTGGCCCCCATTCATGGCCGCGGTGGCAGTGCGTGGATGAGCGCCACCAGCTCGGTCGCCGAACCTCACTCCACCGGCCCAGAATACGAACGAGCGTTCTACGTGTCTACGCTGCATTGCTGACTTGATTGTCTGGAACACCTGGGTGGCGTCGGCCAGCTCGTTCCAGTCACGCTCGCGCTTCCAGATCCTCGCCGCGTCACCCACTGTGAATGCATGCCTGCTAGCATGGAGGCATGGAGCAGATGACGTGGCGAGCACCAGCCGACCTCCTCGACGAGTCCGCCGTGCTGCTCGGCGCCAGCGCCGCAGCATGAATGATTACGTGACGGCCGTACTCGACGCCGCGACGAACCCCCGTCTGGCCGGCAGCGAGGCGGAGCGCCTGCGCGAACGCCTCGACCAGGCCGGGTTGCTGGCTGAGCCTAGCGAAAGTCGCAGACGTCCGCAGCCCGAGGAAGCTGCTGCCGCGCGCAGGCGCGCAGGCGCAGGGACGGAGCTGTCACAGCTTGTCAGTGAGGATCGTTGAGTACGTTTGCCGACTCCTCAGCGCTCATGGAAACTTTATGCGGACGAGGCTGGCCACGAGCAGGTCCGCTCCCTAGGGAACATTGCTGTCGCGCAGTTGGCGCGGGTCGAGGTTCCGGCGGCCATATGGCGGAAGCAGCGGATGGGTGAGCTGTCCGCGAGCGACGCCAGATTGCTTACGGCCGACTTCGAGGCTGATTATTTCGGGACCGACTCTGAACTGCCGCGGTTTGCTGCCGTGGCGGCTGCTGGGACCCTCCTCGACGAGGCTGCCAGGCGGTGCGCGTCGCATGGCCTTCGAGCTTATGACGCAGTCCAGTTGTCCAGTGCCTTGGCTGTGCGCCGGGTCGAAGAAGCTGCACCGAGTTCGCGGCCTTTGACCGCTCCTTGCGCACCGCGGCAGCAGCCGAGGGCTTCGAGCTGCTGCCACCGGATCTGCCCTAACGGATCGGCCGGTAGGTTGCGATCAGTGCGCCACTGCTGGTCGGCTGGGCTTCGACCAGCTCGAACTTGGTCAGGGCTGCGTCGTCAGCGAACAGCCGCTTGCGGCCGCCGCCGGCGACCACCGGGCTGATCATCAGGGTGAGCTCGTCGAGCAGCCCCTGCTCGATCAGTGATCGAACCAGCGACGGGCTGCCGGCGATGCCGATCGTCCCGCCGTCCTGCTGGCGCAGCTCCGCGACGAAGTCGGCCACCGAGCCCTTGATCAGCGTGCTGTTCGACCACCGGTCGACGGAGTCGAGAGTGCTGGAGGCGACGTATTTCGGCATGCTGTTGATCCAGCTTGCGAATGGCTCGTCGGTCGACGTCGGCCAGTACTCGGCCCATTCGGTGAAGGTCACCCGGCCGAGCAGCACGGCGTCTTGCTCGTCCAGCATGCGCGACAACGCCGCGCCCATCTCATCGTCGAAGCTGGGCTGCCACTCGTTGGGCGCTTGGACCACGCCGTCGAGCGAGCTGAACAGCCCCGCGTACACCTTGCGCATGTCATGAATCCCTTCTTGTCGACCGGCCGTCTACTGACCCGGCCTCGGTACTGAACGGTACCGTACTCTGAATGTACGGTACTGTACAGTACTAGCGCAAGGAAGACCTCAGGAGGACTCGTGGATCTTCAGCCCGGCGCCACCGCGGGAACCGGCCGGTCCGAACGCAGCCGGCAGGCGATCATCCAGGCGGCCACCGAGGTGTTCCTGCAGCACGGCTATCTCGGCGCGACCACAGACGAGGTTGCCGCCCGCGCATCGGTGTCCAAGCAGACCCTCTATAAGTACTTCGGCGACAAGCAGCGCCTGTTTGCCGAGATCATCATGGACACGACAGTCCAGGTGGTCGAAGCACTGTCCGCCGCCGTCGCCAGCACGCTGCAGGACGCGCAGGACGCGCGCCAAGCCCTCCGCGATCTCGCAGACGGCTTCATGCGCGGCCTGCTGCAGCCGGACGTTGTGAGGCTGCGGCGGCTCGTGATCGCCGAAGCCGACCGCTTCCCCGAAGTCGGCAGAGCCTGGTTCGACCTCGGCTTCGACCGCACCTTGGTGATCCTGGGCGAAGCAATGCGGGGCCTCGCCGACCGCGGCCTCCTGCACAACCTCAGCGACCCGACCCTGGCGGCCTACCAGTTCGCCGGACTCGTCATGTACCAGCCGATGAACCAGGTCATGTTCGCCGGGACAGACGCACGCCCGCCCGCCGACAGGCTCAACCGCATCGCAGACGCGGCCGTGGAAATGTTCCTCGCCACCTACGGGTAATCGAGCATCAGCCCGTATCGGGACGGGAGCCGCGCCCCCTGATGCGGGGGCGCGCAGCCCCGCGCCTAACCCTGCTGCACCGTGCAGACGGCGCCGCGGTCGGCGCCGGATACCAGCGCCGCGTACTTGGCCAGCGCGCCGCTGGTGTAGTTCGGCGCCGGCCGCTTCCAGCCGGCCCTGCGGCGCTCCAGCTCGGCGTCGTCGACAGCGAGCTCAAGCCGCCGCTCCGACACGTCGAGCACGATCGGGTCGCCGTCGGCGACCAGCGCGATCGGGCCGCCGTCGAACGCCTCCGGCGCCACGTGCCCGACGCACGCGCCGAACGTCGCGCCGGAGAACCGGCCGTCGGTCAGCAGCACCACGTCCTTGCCCAGGCCCGCGCCCTTGATCGCGGCGGTGACCGCGAGCATCTCGCGCATGCCCGGGCCGCCCTTGGGGCCCTCGTACCGGATCACCAGCACGTCGCCCTTGCTGCACCTGGCCCGCGGTGACGGCCTCGAAGCAGTCCTCCTCGCGCTCGAACACCCGCGCGCGGCCCTCGAACCGCAGCGTCTCGATGCCCGGCGTCTTCACCACCGCGCCCTTGGGCGCGAGCGTTGCCGCGCAGCACCGCGAGGCCGCCGTCCGGCTTGAACGGGTCCTTGACCGGCCGCACGACGTTGCCGTCCGGCGCGAACGCGTCCGCCACGTTCTCGCCGAGCGTCCGGCCGTTGACCGTCATCGCGTCGACCGTCGATCAGCCCGGCCGTCAGCAGCTCCCGCAGGATCACCGGCACGCCGCCGACCTGGTCCAGCTCGCTCATCACGTACAGCCCGGACGGCCGCATCGACGCGATCACCGGCGTGCGCCGGCTGACCTCGTCGAAGTCGTCCATGCGTCAGCTCGACGCCGGCCTCGTAGGCGATGGCCAGCAGGTGCAGCACGGCGTTGGTCGAGCCGGCGGTGGCCATCACGACCGTGGCCGCGTTCAGGAACGCGGTCCTGGTCATGATCTGCCGCGGCCGCAGCCCGGCCGCCAGGGCCTGCACCACGGCCGTCGCCGGTGCGCCGGGCCAGGTCGGTGCGCTCGGCCGAGACCGCGGGCGCGGACGACTCGCCCGGCAGCGTCATGCCGAGCGCCTCGGCGCAGGTCGACATCGTGTTGGCCGTGTACATGCCCGGCGCAGGACCCGGCGCCGGGGCACGCGGCCCGCTCGACCGCGAGCAGGTCCGCGTCCGACATCGTGCCGGCCGAGTGCTCGCCGACCGCCTCGAACACGTCCTGGATCGTGATGGCCTTGCCGTGCGCCCAGCCCGGCAGGATCGTCCCGCCGTACAGGAAGATCGCCGGGATGTCCAGCCGGGCGCAGGCCATCAGCATGCCCGGCAGCGACTTGTCGCAGCCGGCGATCGTGACCAGCGCGTCGAACTGCTCGGCGTTCACCATCAGCTCGACCGAGTCGGCGATGACCTCGCGGCTGACCAGCGAGGCCTTCATGCCCTCGGTGCCCATCGAGATGCCGTCGGATACCGCGATGGTGCCGAACTCCAGCGGCACCGCGCCGGCCTGGCGGACGCCCTCCTTCGCCGCCGCGGCCAGCCCGTTGAGGTGCACGTTGCAGGGGGTCACCTCGTTCCAGGACGAGGCGACCGCGACCTGCGGCCGCTCAGGTCCTCCTCCGACAGCCCGACGGCGCGCAGCATCGCGCGCGCGGCCGCGCGGGACGGCCCGGTCGTGAGCGGACCGGACCGCGGCCGGGGCAGGCTGCGAAGGCTGGCATACAGGCCTCCGAGATCTCGTGCTCGGCGGCCCGACGGGGTACCGGGCTGGGCTAGCTGATCCTCCGCGCAGCGGCTCGGCGCCGGCCCGCAGCAACCCGTACGCGACGCCGTCCGCCAGCGCCTCCCAGGAGGCGGTCACGATGTCGTCGGACACGCCGACCGTCGTCCACTCGCCGTCGGCGTCGGCGGAGGTGAGCATCACCCGGGTGACCGCGCTGGTGGCCGCCCGGCCGTCCAGGATGCGGACCTTGTAGTCGACCAGGTGGATGCCGGCCAGCGCCGGGTAGACCTCGGCGAGCCCGCGGCGCAGCGCCTGGTCCAGCGCGTGCACCGGCCCGACGCCCTCGCCGACCGCGACCACCCGGTCGGTCACCGAGCCGCAGCCGCACGATCGCCTCGCTGCGGTCGGCGTCGCCGGCCCGCTCGATGACCACACGGTAGCCCTCGAGCGTCGAACCAGGCCGGCAGAACGCCCGCGCTCTTGCGCACCAGCAGCTCGAACGAGGCGTCGGCAGCCTCGAACGCGTAGCCGCGGTGCTCGGCCTCCTTCACCTGGTCGAGCACCTGGCCGGCCAGGCGACGGGTCGGACGGACAGGTCCAGGCCGAGCTCGGCCGCCTTGGCCAGCACGTTGCTGCGCCCGGCCAGCTCGCTGACCAGCACCTGCGCCTCGTTGCCGACGGTGCCGGGGTCCACGTGCGAGTAGGCGTCCGGCCGCCGGGCGATGGCCGAGGCGTGCAGCCCGGCCTTGGTGGCGAACGCCGACGAGCCGACGTACGGCTGCCGGGCCTCGAACGGCAGGTTCGCCAGCTCGGCGATCGTCCGCGCGGTCGAGGCGAGCGCGGCCAGCCGCCCGTCGGGCAGCAGCGCGTGCCCGCGCTTGAGCTCCAGGCTGGCGATGACCGAGAACAGGTCGGCGTTGCCGCACCGCTCGCCGTAGCCGTTGGCCGCGCCCTGCACGTGCAGGCCGCCGGCGGCGACCGCGACGACCGAGTTCGCCACCGCGCACGAGGCGTCGTTGTGGAAGTGCACGCCGATCGCGGTCCGCGACCGGTCGGCGACCTCGGCCACGATCCGGCCGACGTCGTCGGGCAGCGTGCCGCCGTTGGTGTCGCACAGCACCAGCGTGTCCGCGCCCGCGTCGGCGGCCGCGGCCAGCACCTCCAGCGCGTAGCCGCGGTCGGCCCGGTACCCGTCGAAGAAGTGCTCGGCGTCGAACACCACCCGCCGCCCGGCCGCCGCCATGTAGGCGACCGAGTCCGCCACCATCGCGAGGTTCTCCGCCCTGGTAGTGCGCAGCGCCTCGTCCACGTGCAGCGTCCACGACTTGCCGACCAGCGTCACGATCGGCGTCTCGGCCGCCAGCAGCGCCGCCAGCGAGGCGTCGTCCTCGACGTGCCGGCCCGGCAGCCTGGTCGCGCCGAACGCGGCCAGCGTCGCGTGCTTGAACTCCAGGTGCTTGGCCCGCTCGAAGAACTCGGCGTCCTTCGGGTTCGAGCCTGGCCAGCCGCCCTCGATGACGTCCACGCCGAGGCTGTCGAGCGCCGTCGGCGACCCGCAGCTTGTCGGCGACCGTCAGGTCGAGGCCGACCTGCTGCGAGCCGTCCCGCAGCGTGGTGTCGTAGATCTCTACCTTCGGCGTGGCCGCTCGCCGTGCCCATCACGCACCCCCGTCCAGCCGGGTCAGCAGCGCCTTCTCCCACTCCCCCGTGCTGGCCGGCGCGCCCGCGGCCAGCACCGCGTTCACCGCCGCGTCCAGGTCGGCCGCCGCCGCGTCCTCGCCCAGGTGCGCGAGCATCAGCCCGGCCGACAGCACCGCGCCCGCCGGGTTGGCCAGGCCCTTGCCGGCGATGTCCGGCGCCGAGCCGTGCACCGGCTCGAACACCGACGGCCCGGTCCGGTCCGGGTTCAGGTTGCCGCTCGGCGCGTAGCCAAGCCCGCCGGTCAGGGCCGCGCCCAGATCGGAGATGATGTCGCCGAACAGGTTGTCGGTGACGATCACG
This sequence comes from uncultured Actinomycetota bacterium, assembly GCA_963834665.1. Taxonomy (GTDB): domain Bacteria; phylum Actinomycetota; class Actinomycetes; order Streptosporangiales; family Streptosporangiaceae; genus JAJYUU01. The sequence goes on along the minus strand of CAWICK010000009.1, from coordinate 6,331 downwards.
TCGAACCGCTTCGGGTCGTCCACCATCCACAGGCACGCCGCGTCCACGTGCGCGTAGCTCAGCTCGACGCCGTCCTCGGCCGCCACCTCGCGTGGCGATCCGGTACCACAGGTCGCCGGCGTGGGTCAGCACGTTGGTCTTGTGCACCAGCGTCAGCCGCCCGCTCCGCGCGGCCGCGAGCTGAGCGGCGTACCGCACGCAGCGCCGCACCCCGGCCCAGGTGTTCAGCGACTCCTCGGTCGCGGTCTCGAACTCGGTGCCCCGGTGCACGGTCCCGCCCGCGCCCGCGTACAGGCCCTCGGTGTTCTCCCGGACGATGACGAAGTCCAGGTCCGGCAGCTGGTGCTTGCCGACCGCGCCGCCCACGCCGGCCCGCAGCTTGGACGGCCGCAGGTTGACGTAGAGGTCGAGCTCGAACCGCAGCCGCAGCAGCAGCCCGCGCTCCAGCACGCCCGGCGGCACCTCCGGGGTGCCGACCGCGCCGAGCAGGATGGCGTCGGACTTGCGCAGCTCGGCGAGCACGGCGTCGGGCAGCACCTCGCCGGTCCGCAGGTAGTGCTGGCCGCCGAGCGTGGCACGCTCGCCAGTCGACGGCGAATCCGTGCCGCCCGCGACCGCGTCCACGCAGGCCCGGGCGACCGTCGGTGACCTCCGGGCCGACGCCGTCACCGGGCAGGTGCGTGACGACGTGCGTCGGTTCCGCGTCTCCGCGGCTACGTCACCGCCGTACGTCGCCCGCCATTACTCGTCCATCTCGTTCGCGGCGGAGTTGAGCCAGCTCATCATCTTGCGCAGCGGCTTGCCGACCTGCTCGATCTGCGCGGTCTTGGCCTCCTCGCGCAGCCTGGCGAAGTTCGGCCGGCCAGCGTCGTCCTCGGCCACCCACTCGCGGGCGAACTCGCCCGACTGGATGTCGGCCAGCAGCTTCTGCATGGCCTGCTCGGGTTCGCGTCGCCGATCACGCGCGGGCCGCGGGTCAGGTCGCCGTACTCGGCGGTGTCGCTGACCGAGTAGCGCATCCAGCTCTCGCCGCCCTCGTACATCAGGTCGACGATGAGCTTCAGCTCGTGCAGGCACTCGAAGTAGGCGACCTCCGGCTGGTAGCCGGCCTCGACCAGGGTCTCGAAACCGGCGTTGACCAGCGCGGTCACGCCGCCGCAGAGCACGGCCTGCTCGCCGAACAGGTCGCTCTCGGTCTCCTCCTGGAACGTGGTGACCAGCGCGCCGGCCTTCGTCCCGCCGATCGCGGCCGCGTACGACTTGGCCAGGTCCCAGGCCTTGCCGGTGGCATCCTGCGCGACCGCGACCAGCACCGGCGTGCCGTGGCCCTCCTCGTACTGCCGCCGGACCAGGTGGCCGGGCGCCTTCGGCGCGACCATGGCGACGTCCACGCTGTCCGGCGGGGTGATGTAGCCGAAGTGGATGTTGAAGCCGTGCGCGAAGAACAGCGCGTCGCCCGGCTGCAGGTTGCGGCTCGATCGCCTCGGCGTACAGCTTGCGCTGGGTGGTGTCCGGGGTGAGCACCATGATCACGTCGGCCCAGGCGCAGGCCTGCTCCGGCGTGGTTACCGTCAGCCCGGCAGCCTCGGCGCGCTTGCGGGACCGCGAGCCCTCGGGCAGCCCGACGCGCACGTCGCAGCCGGAGTCGCGCAGGCTCAGCGCGTGCGCGTGGCCCTGCGAGCCGTAGCCGAGGACGGCGATCTTGCGGGCCTGAATCAGGCTGAGATCTGCGTCGGTGTCGTAGTACACGGTGGCCATGTCGGAGATGTCCTCTCAGTAAGGTCTTTGGATGGGAACGGGGTCGTCAGGCGGCTGACTGTGCCGCGTCGGGGACTGCCGTTCCAGGCACCGGCGTCAGGGCCGGAGCCTCGTCGGTGATCACGCCGGCGCCGCGGGCCAGCGCGATCCGGCCGGTGCGGACCAGCTCGCAGGTGCCGTAGCAGTCGAGCATGGCCAGCAGCGAGTCGAGCTTGGCCGGGCTGCTGACGGCCTCGAGCACCAGCGTGGTCGGGCTCATGTCGACCACGCTGGCGCCGAACACGCCGGCCACCTCGAGCAGCTGGCCGCGCAGCGCGGGATCGGCCTTCACCTTGATCAGCGCCAGCTCCCGCTCGACGGCGGACGCCGTCGGACAGCTCGACGACCTTGAGTACCCGGACCAGCTTGTCCAGCTGCCTCTTGACCTGCTCGACCGGCGTGGAGGCGCCGTCCACCACGATCGTGATCCGGCTGACCCGCTCGTCGTGCGTCGGGCCGACGGCCAGCGACGAGATGTTGAAGGCCCGCCGCGAGAACAGGCCGGCGACGTGCGAGAGCACGCCGGGCTTGTTCTCCACCAGGACGGACAGCGTGTGCGTGCTCATCGGTCAGCCCTTCACTTCCCGCCGCGTTGCGGCGCGCTGCTCGTCTGCGGTGAACTCGGGGCCCAGCACGATGTCGTCGTTCGGCTTGCCGGCCGGGACCATCGGGAAGACGCCCTCCCGGTCGTGCGTGCGGAAGTCGACCACCACCGGCACGTCGCTCGGCGCCAGGGCCTTGTCCAGCACCGTGTCCACCTCGTCGGCCCGGTCGCAGCGCAGCCCGATGCAGCCGTAGGCCTCCGCCAGCTTCACGTAGTCCGGGATCGCGGTGCCGAGCTCGACCGAGGAGTAGCGCTCGTCGTAGAACAGCTCCTGCCACTGCCGGACCATGCCGAGGAAGCCGTTGTTGAAGATCAGCACCTTGATCGGGATCTTCTCGATGGCGCAGGTGGCGAGCTCCTGCGCGGTCATCTGGAAGCAGCCGTCGCCGTCGATCGCGACGACCAGCTCGCCTGGCCGGCCGACCTGCGCGCCCATCGCGGCCGGCACGGCGAACCCCATGGTTCCCGCACCGCCGGAGTTGATCCAGCTGCGCGGCCGCGTGAAGGAGTAGTGCTGGGAGGCGTGCATCTGGTGCTGGCCGACGCCGGCCACGACGATCGCGTCGCCGCCGGTCAGCGCGGACAGCCGCTCGGTCACGTACTGCGGCTTGAGCGGGCCGCCGGGCTCCTGGGTGTAGCGCAGCGGGAACTGGAACTTCCAGCCGTCCAGGGTGGCCAGCCACGTGGTGGTGTCGGGCTTCGTACCGCGGGCCAGGTCGGCCGCGACCGCGTCGGCCAGCCGGCCCATCGTCAGCCGCAGGTCGCCGGTGATCGCGATGTCCGGCCTGCGGTTCTTGCCGATCTCGGCCGGGTCGATGTCGGCGTGCACGATCCTGGCCCGCGGCGCGAACGCGGCGAGCTTGCCGGTGACCCGGTCATCGAACCGCGCGCCGAGCGCGACCACCAGATCGGCCTCCTGCAGGGCCGCGACGGCCGGGTAGGTGCCGTGCATGCCCGGCATGCCGAGCGCGAGCGGGTGAGTGTCGGGGAACGCGCCGCGGGCCATCAGCGTCGTGGTGACTGGCGCCTGCGCCAGCTCGGCCAGCCGGAGCAGGTCTGCGTGCGAGTCCGACTTGACCACGCCGCCGCCGACGTACAGGACCGGCCGGCGGGCCCGCAGCAGCATCCGGGCCGCGGCCTCGATCGCGGCCTGGTCCGGCGGGCCAGGCAGCCGGTAGCCCGGCAGGTCCATGGCCGGCGGCCACTCCCCGTCCGCCAGCCGCCACGGCCCGGTGGCCTGCTGGATGTCCTTGGGCACGTCGATGAGGACCGGGCCCGGCCGGCCGGTGGTGGCGATGTGGAACGCCTCGGCGACCGCGGCCGGGATCCGCTCCACGTCGGTGACCAGCTCGTTGTGCTTGGTGATCGGCAGCGTGATGCCGGTGATGTCGGCTTCCTGGAACGCGTCGGTGCCGATGAGGCTGGTCCCGACCTGGCCGGTGATCGCGACCATCGGCACCGAGTCCATGTAGGCGTCGGAGAGCGCGGTGACCAGGTTGGTGGCGCCGGGGCCGCTGGTGGCCATGCACACGCCGGGCCGGCCGGTCGCCCACGCGTACCCCTCCGCCGCATGGCCGGCGCCCTGCTCGTGCCGGACCAGTACGTGCCGGAGCGAGGAGGACAGCAGCGGGTCGTAGGTCGGCAGGATCGTGCCGCCGGGAAGCCCGAAGACTACCTCGACACCCTGCTGCTCGAGGCTGCGGACGAGTGCCTGGGCTCCGGTGAGCTCTTGCACGACGGGCTCCTTCTTTGCGTGGTCTGGGGTTGCGCGGGTCCAACAAAAAACCTCCCTGCCGTCCGGCAAAGAGGTGTAGCGCGAGCCCGTGCGGGCTTCGCGCTACGTGATAATAAGTACGAGGTGTCTGCGGGGACTCACTGCTGGTTCCTGCCCGGATGGAAATCTGTTGGTCATTACTCGCTGTACACGATACAGCATCGAGTGCGCTCTGCAGGCAGTTGAGCACACTTAGGGCTGTCAGCCCCGGCTGGCGGCGGCCAGCTTGTCCCGGACACCGAGCCGGAACGAGCGCTCGGCGGCGAGATTGTCCTCGATCCGCCAGTCCTGGTGGTAGATGCCGTCGTGCTGGGCGATGTCGAACCAGACGAGGCCGAGGGTCCCGTACTGGGCCATCCCGCGGAACAGGTCCGCGATCTTGGCTGCCTGGCCCGCCTGCGGTCCCACCCCGGCCTCCGACAGCAGCAGCGGCTTCTGCGTGAACGACCGCACCTGGGCGATGGTCGCGCCGAATACAGTCCCGAAGGTGTCCGACGGCCGGTAGTAATAGCCGTCAATCCCGACCCAGGTGACGTAGTCGGCACCTGGCCACCAGCCCCGGATCGGTCCACTGCCCTTGATGTCGGCCTGGATCGTCCATAGCCAGGTGACGTTGTCTGCTCCCTGCCGACGGAACACCGTTACCACGTGCCGCCAGGCCGCCACGAAGGTGGCCGCCGGGACGTGCCCGTATCCCCAGGAGTACCAGGTGGCGTTCATTTCGTGCCCGAACCCGATCACCACGGGATGCCCGAAGTTCCGCACGGCATCGGCGTAGGCACGGAGGTATCGGTCGTAGTCGCCCGCCGCAATCGCGGCGACCGAGGCATCAGTCGGATCAACTTGGACCAGCGCAGCCGCACCGTGCCTCAGTGCCGTCTTCGCGAACCCGGGCTTGAATTGCTCCGGCCAGCCGCTGTAGTACCCGTCCAGGTTCGGCCGCCTGCCCGCTACCGCCGCGAACTCCGCGATCTGGCCGTAGCCCGACGGCGCCCCGGCCTCATAAACCCCCAGATAGGACGCTGGCCTGGCCGGGAGCGAGGCATCCGCGGCCGGAGGGCGGACCGGACCGCCGGAGGTGAGGCGCGCGGCCACGAGCGCCACCGAGGCTGCCGCGAGCACGACTGCCACGAGCACGACCAGCCGAGACCTCACTATTGCGTCACAGGCTGTCGATAGGTTTTGGCGCCCCGCTGTAGTGCGGCGATGGCAGCGGGGCTTTTGATGCGGTAGTCGCGATAGGCGATGTCGTCGAACCAGACGAACCCGAGCAAGCCGGTACGCGCGAACGCCCGCGAACAAGTTGGCAATCTTGGCCGGCTGCCCCGCGGCAACCGCCGCTCCTGTCTCGGCGATCAGTATCGGATCCTGGGTCAGCTCACGTACGACGCTAATGGTTGGTCCGAACAAGGCAGGGAACCCTATCGATCGCTTGTGATAGTAGCCATCGATCCCCACCCAGGTCACGTACGCACTACCAGGCCACCAGGCGTCTGGTTTGGGAATCCTCTTCCGCCCAGGAGCGATGGTATTGATCGTCCACAGCCACGTCACGTTCTCGACTCGCTGAGCGCGAAACACGGTCACGATGTGCCGCCAAGCTGCGACGAAGACTCCGGGGGACGTGTGCCGATAGCCCCAGGAGTACCACCAGCCATTCATCTCGTGGCCGAAGCTCAGGATCACTGGGTGCTGGTACGCGCGAACAGCCTTTGCGTAGGCGGTCAGATAACTGTCGTATCGCCCGGATGCAATCGCAGCGAGGCTGACGCGTGCCGGGTCGATCTGCACGAGCGGCACAGATCCACGCTTGGCCGCTGCCCTCGCGAAACTGACCCAGAAATGCTCAAACCAACCGCTGTAGTATCCGACGATGCCCGGCTTGACCTCCGTCCCCTTGTGAACGATGTCACCCCGGAGTACGAGGCAGGTACGCCTTGCACATACAAGCCGAAATAGGAGTCGGGGGCCGCGGGCAACGGCGTAGGCCGATAAGGCCGTCTATGCGGCTGAGCGTCAGCATGCACATGCACGATGAAGGCACCGATGACTGCCGCCAGCACGCACATGAGCCCACTTGCGGCAAGCATAGCTCGCCTTCCGTCGCCGAACCGGAGCCCGGCGCCTGTCCAGCCGACCCTGCCGGTGCCGCCCTG
>CAWICK010000008.1:0-1009118 GCA_963834665.1 uncultured Actinomycetota bacterium | reverse complement strand
TGGCGCTGCATGCCGACGACGACCATCTTGTTGAGCATGACCGCCGAGCACACGTCCTACGAGCAGCTGGCCACCCAGAGGCGGCACAGCGCCGACTACCGCGAAGGCTACGCCGAAGCGCGCCGCGCCTACCTGCTCGGACAGGCTGTCCGCGACCGTCGGCTGGCGCTCGGCCTGTCCCAGGTTGAACTCGCTACCAGAGCGGGCATGACCCAGCCAGCGCTGTCCCGCCTCGAGGCAGGCGGCGTCATCCCCACCATCCCCCTGCTCGACCGCATTTCCGTTGCCCTCGACGCGGACCTCATCGTCGAAATCGCGCCGCACGCCGCATAGGCCAGTTCGCCGCAGATGCCGAATAGCGGGCGTTTGATCCATCGCAGATTCAAGCGCCTCGCGCACGTCGCCAAACGCTTGTGACGAACATCTACGCGGTCACGATCCGACGCCCCATTTCCAACTCGCCGTCGCGTCGGCCAGAGGCTCTGTCAACGGCGCTGTTGCGGCATGTCATCAAGTAAGTCGGCATGCTCCGCGAGCATCACCGACGCTCGCCCGTCCTGAGTCACGTCTAAGCAAGAGGCTTACCTGTGCAAACTTGATGATGGCTACGCTGGCTAGCCCTGGCGGGACGCAACTATCGCCAGCATGTCGTGGCGCCTGCTATGACCAATCTGCTGTGGCTCCCGAATTCTTAGATCCGACAGGCCAGCACGACTTATCGCCTCGCAATAAGTCTCGATCGTCCTGTGAAAATATGGCACAAGCTCAGGATGAGTACGTCCACCGTTAATCCGAAATGGAATCATAAGCCCATAGTGTTCCGTATAGTCGAACGGAGCAGAGGCCATCTTCTTGCCCGTCAGGAAAAAACAAGGGTGAGGGATAGTTGCTACGAAGCTGCCGCCTGGCCGCAGCGCTCGTGCCGCACTTGTCGCGAACATATCAAGCTGTGGAGTAGCATGCATGACCATATTCGCCACTACCGCATCGAAGCGCTTTACGTTACGGTCGTCTGACAAATACAGCTCTAGCGTCTGAGTGATGAAACTGATCGCACTGAATTTCTTAGTCGCGTAGTCAATCGAATGACATGAGGGATCGACTCCCACTGCATGAAACCCCGCAGCAGCTATAGCGTCAGTGAGATATCCCAGGCCACATCCAGCATCTAGAACTGAGCCATTGGCGGCCGCGGTTTGTTTCAGAAACCCAAGGACAAGGTCTATCAGCCCCAGATAGGCGGCATCCCGGCCATTGGAGAGTTCGTCAGCACGGAAGTCGACGTTGGAGTCCCAAGGGGTAATTACTGCAGAATTGCCAGAATCTAGCTGTTCCGGCAGCAAGCGCCCGCCATGTGCTCGGAAGATGTTGGCTAGCACCCGTTCTGTCATCATAGCGCTTACCTATTCAGTGGGCCGAGAGCACAGACTAACGTTCCAGACGCAAAGGAAGAGGATTCAGTTAGGCTCGATCAAGTTTATATAGGGTAAAGAGATCTTCAGCGAGACCCAGCATATGTTGATCTTCAGTGCGAACGAACCGAACTGCGGTGGAGCCGGGTGGCTTTCTCCTGACTATTAGCTCCTTGTCGTCATTGTCAGACCTGAGCGACATTTTAATCTCCGACCTGGCCACCTGCGGCACAAGGTAGATCCTCACTCCGGCATCGCGCAGGCGCTGACATACGGACGCTTCGACTTCGCGCAGGAAGATGTTCACCTGGGACCGACGGCGCATCAGTACTTCGACAATCGGTTCAAGTTCTGGACGATCAAGCCAGTCCAAATCCTTACAATAGATATCGTGGCTTCCGTTCGTGTCGTACCATTGAGCGAAGAATTTTACGAAAGGTGCACTTCGTTCATCTGCGAATTCATGCAACGTTAGCTTGGTCGATTCACTGTAGAGTCTCATCTGCGCCAGGAGCGTAGCTAAGAGTCCGGCAATAGCAAGTATCCACCATTTGGGAGTGAATAGGGTCAGTAAGACGCCGGCGACCGTGGCTGCATTGCATGCCGCTTGGATAAAGAAGAGTCGTTTCGTAATGTTAGAGTTGTTATCCATTGATCGTGCGCTTCTGCTCCGTCATAGGGTGTCGTACCGGGGAGATCCGTGCTTACCATATAGGGATCTTCGCTACATGTACGGCGATGTGGGCAACACGCGATTACATGCCTGGACTCAGCGGCTCATCTCCAATGCGGGTCTCGTTCATCGCGTTCTGGAGTCGGCCGTCTGCCCGGCCACCTCGACGGATGTCGGCTCCTTCGCTGGGCGGCGCTGCCCGACCTCCAGCCGTGTCACCTCGTGATCGGGACGAGCCGCCGCTTGATCCGTTCGGCCCACTCGGCCGCGCCAGGGCAGGCAGCCAGCCGGGCCAAAGCCGACTTGTCGATCAGCCAGTCCGTCACCGCCACGCCTGCGACACGCCCGGATCGCCCAGGTCGCAGAAGAGCTCTCAGAACCGGGGCCACGTCCTGAGTGCTCCCTGCCGCACTGGGCGCGGCCGCGTCCTCGGCCAGCCGGTGGCGGACATATTCACTTTTGCGACAAGCCCAGGCGGCTGGCCCGCGAGTCGACAGCGGCCAGCACCTCATAGGACACATCACGGATCAGCATGTCAACCACGAGCATATGCAGGCGATATCCCATGAGGCCGCCACCGCTGACGCAAGAACAGGCCTGCTGAACATCCCCATTTGCTGCGACTCGCGTGTTCACTGCTCGTGGCCCCGCTGGCCTCGGGTCTGGTCCCTGGCAGCCGGGATCTGTTGCAGCGAGCCAGCCTGCCGGGGGCCGCTGGTCCGGCCGCTCGGCCGGACCAGCGATTGTTAGTCCAGTACCTGGCTGAGGTGCCGAACCCAGCGGGTCCGCCTGCCTTCGCCAATGGCGAATTGCTGCCCGCTGGTGATTGCTTCTCGCTGCCCGTCGGGTGCTCGGCGCGGGGCGGGCCCACTTCTGCTCTATCTCTTCTCGATCCTGGCGCTATTCCGGCGAGTTCGAAGGGGCCCGGCGTTCAGGCAGTGCAGGTACTTTGGCTCTCTCAGTTTGGCTCTCGGCCGTCGGCTGTCCGAACAATATGCACAGTTCAAGCAATATGATTCGGCCGCAACGAGCGATTGCTCGCAGGCAGTTTACATAGTCCTGAACGGAATGGCGAAAAACATTCTCCACGTGCTGGTATGGCGCCCCGAGCAGGACTCGAACCTGCGGCCTACTGCTTAGGAGGCAGTCGCTCTATCCGCCTGAGCTATCGGGGCCTTGACCAGCCCGGCGCGCACCAGAGTGCGACGGCCGAGGGCCGGACTAAGCCTAGCCGGTAATGCGGCTCCTCACTGCCTCGGCATCTGGCCGCATCGCCAACGTCCGCAGCCCGCCGAATCGACACGGGCCGGCGGCCGCGACAGCCCTGACAATATGGTGGAACCAAGTGGAACGGCCCGGACGGGAGCGGTGCGGTGCAGGTACGAGACGTGATGACTCAGGCGACGGTCACCGAGTCGCCGCAGGACAGCATCCGGTCGGCCGCCGAGCGGATGTGGCGCCAGCAAACCGGGTCGCTCGTCATCACCGAGGATGGCCAGCTGGCAGGCATCATCACCGAACGCGATCTGCTCCGCGCCGTCGCCCTGGGCGCCGATCCGGACAAGACCACAGTCGATGACGCCATGACCGTTGAAGTATTTACCGTGCCGCCGGAGATGCCGCTGCAGGATGCTGCCAGGGAAATGGCGGCCCGCTGGATCCGGCACCTGCCGGTCGTGGAGGCCGGAAAACTACTCGGCGTTGTCAGCATGCGCGACGTGACCGGTGTCTTCGCCGCGATGGCAACCGGCAGCGTCCGGGTGGAGCACGAGTTCGACCAGCTCGTTCGCCAGCGACGACTGGCCAGGATCGAGCACGGCGACCTCGACTAGCCATCTGTTTCCCTCCCCCACGACATTCGCCAGCTCACGGCTCCGTTCATTGAGGACGGCGAGGGCAATCTGGTCGGCCTGGCCGGTCGGCACACGCCGCAGGAGTAGCGATGGTCCTGACGGTTACGCGTATGCCCTGGACCGATTCGCCCGATTTGCGGACCGCGAAGCCGTCAGTACGCGGCCGCGAAACCGCTAGGACATTGCCGAGCCGGGCCGGCTACGGCAGCTCGATCGGCAGTTTCATGCCATCGAGGGCAGCCGGGCAGCCGCAGGTTCGCTCGGCGGGCAGTTCTTCGATGATCTTGACGATCAGGTCCCGTAGTCGCGCGACATTGGCCGCGAATACCCGGAACACCTCATCCTGACTGACGCCTTCACCCTCCTCGACGCCGGCATCAGTGTCGGTAACCAGCGCAATCGCCGTGTAACACAGCGCCAACTCGCGGGCGAGAACGGCCTCCGGGTGGCCGGTCATCCCGATCAGCGTCCAGCCTTGCGCTGCGTACCAGCGGGACTCCGCCCTGGTTGAGAACCGCGGCCCGTCGATCACCACCAGCGTGCCCGACGCGGCTGGCACCCAGCCGGTCGAGCGCGCCGCGGTGACTGCGCGTGCCCGGCCTACCGGGCAATAAGGGTCGGCGAACTGGACGTGCACTGCCGCATCCTGGTCATAGAAGGTCTGGGTCCGGCCCGTCGTCCGGTCCACGAGCTGATCAGGTATGACCAGCGTGCCAGGACCATAGGAGGTAGTCAGGGAGCCGACGGCGCTGGGCGCGAGGATCTGCCGGACGCCGACCGAGCGCAGCGCCCACAAGTTCGCCCGGTAAGGGATCTTGTGCGGCGGGTAGCGGTGATCCCGCCCGTGCCGTGGCAAGAACGCGACCCGTTTGCCGCCCACAGCGCCGATCACCACGGGGTCGCTGGGCCGGCCGAACGGCGTCTCGACCGTTACCTCATCGGCTGCGTCCAGGAACTCATAGAAACCGGATCCGCCGATGATCCCGATTTCTGCACGCTCGCCCACCCGGCTAATTTATCGGCTGCGGCGGGGATGGCGCCTCCGGCAGGAACCCGCGAGCGACCCGCTGACCGGGACCCCGCTGACCGGGACCCGCTGACCGGGACTCGCTGACCGGGACTCGCTGACCACGACTCGACGTCCGCGACCCGGACGTTCGCGACCCGGACGTCCGCGACCCGACGCCAGCCCTGGCTGGTGTCAGGTCGAGCTGGTGGTGCTTACAGACGAGGACTTCTTGTCGCTGCCGGACGTGGAACTCGACGAACCCGACGAGCTACCCGAACCCGAACCCGAATCCCGAACCTGAGCCCGAACTTGAGCCCGAGCCGGAGTCACCGGACGACCCGTTCTTAGACTCCGAGCCGGCGGGCGATGATCCGTTCGCGGCGGACGACGACTCCTTGCCCGCGCTTACGGTGCTCGCAGCCTTCCTGCTGTCCGTGCGGTAAAAGCCCGATCCCTTGAAGACGATGCCAACCGGCGAGAAGATCTTGCGGAGCTTGCCGCCGCAGGCGCTGCAAACAGTCAGCGGATCATCGGTGAACCGCTGCACGACCTCGGACCGGTCTCCGCATTCGGTGCAGGCGTACTGATACGTCGGCACTTTTCCTCCCTCTGCGGCTTAGCACTCACCGCTGTCAACTGCTAAATGGTAGCAACGGCTAACGGAGCCTGGTGATTCCTTCGCCCGGCAGCGCGGCGGCACGTACCGGCTGGTCGAGCGGTCCGGTCGGCACCCGGCTGGCCAGCTCGCCGTCGTACAGCAGCGCCACGGTCAAAATTGACGGCCCGACCCTGGCCAGGGCCCTGTCGTAGCTGCCGCCGCCCCGGCCTAGCCGGTTCCCGCTGTGGTCGGCCGCCAGCGCGGGCACGATCACCACATCTGCGCTTGTGATTGCGGTCACACCGCGGCCTGGCTCGGTTGGCTCAAGCAGCCCGCGCGGTCCATGAGCCAGCGAGTCTGGCCCTTCATAGGAGGCCCAGTCCAGGTCACCGTCGGGCCGCAGGAGCGGCACCAGCACATAGGTCCCGCGCTTCCAGAGGGCGAAGACCAGCCCGCGAGTGTCCGGCTCGGTCCCGACCGAGATGTAGGCAGCGACGGTTCCGGCCATCTGCATCTCAGGCAGCTCGAGCAGGGCATCGCGGAGCGCGCGGCCAGCCTCGGCCCGCTGGCCAGGCTCCATCGCACGCCGGGCAGCCAGGATTCCCGCCCCGCATCGACGCCTTGGCGGCCGTAAGCCCCACACCCGTAGGCCCCACACCCGCCAACCCCGCGACCCCGGCGCCCGCGACCCCGGCATCCGCCCCAGGCCGGGCGGCCCCCTGAGCACCACCTACCCCCGGAGCACCAGCTACCCCGTCAGGAACAGGACCTGACCTGGGGTGTTCCCCCTCCGAACCTGAGCCGCGCACGCATACTCCTCGCCCGCTGGTTAAGGTTCTCAGCATGGCTGATTACAGGTCCATCACCAAGGCGGTCATCCCGGCGGCCGCCTCGGCACCAGGTTCGTGCCGGCCACCAAGGCAATGCCGAAGGAAATGTTGCCTGTCATCGACACGCCGGTGATCCAGTATGTGGTCGAGGAAGCCGCCGCGGCCGGCTTGACGGACGTGCTGATGGTCACCGCCCGCGGCAAGACCAACATTGAAGATCATTTCGACCGTAATATTGAACTAGAGGACGTTCTGGCTGCAAAGGGCGACGAAGACGGGCTGGCCAGCATTCGCCGTTCCAGCCAGATCGCCTCGATGCACTACGTCCGGCAAGGCCAGGCGCTTGGCCTGGGGCACGCAGTCTTGTGCGCAGCCGAGCATGTGGGCGACGAGCCGTTCGCCGTGCTGCTCGGCGACGACTTCATCGACGCCAGAGAAAGCTTGCTAGCGCGCATGCTCGAAGCCAGGCGCCAGTACGGCGGCAGCATCGTGGCCCTGATGGAGGTAGAGCCGGAGCAGGTTTCCGCGTACGGAGTCGCCACCATCAAGCCAACCGACGCGGACGATGTTGTAGCCGTTACCGACCTTGTGGAAAAGCCGGCCGTGGGTGACGCCCCGTCGAACTGGATCATCGTCGGCCGCTACGTCTGTGATCCGGCGATCTTCGATGTGCTGAGGAAAACCAAGCCGGGCCGTGGCGGCGAGATCCAGCTCACCGACGCGCTGCGGGTGCTGGCCAGGACCGACCGCGGCCAGGAGATCGACGGCGGCGGCGTGCACGGCGTGCTGTTCCGCGGGCGCCGGTACGACACCGGCAACAAGCTCGACTATCTCCAGACTGTCATCCAGTTCGCCTGCGAGCGGCCCGACGTCGCACCCGAGTTCGTGCCATGGCTGCGTGAGTACGTGGCCAACCTCAAGCCCGAGGCAGGGCTGTAAGCCACCAGGCCAGGTAAGTAGGCTGCGATGACCACCGCCGAGCACATCGGGCAGGCCGTCATGGACTCCGTGGAGACCTACCTTGGCGACATAACGGCCGCCATCCGGCCGCTGCCGCCGCGCGAACTCGCCCTGTCCGACGCGTTCGGTGCCGTCCTCGCGGACGACGTCACGGCACAATGGCTGCTGCCATCGTTCGACAACTCGGCCATGGATGGCTATGCCGTCCGCGCCGCTGACGTTTCAGGGGCCACCGGCCAGGCGCCCGTCATCCTCCCCGTCGACGGCGAGGTCGCGGCAGGCGACACCGCATGGCACGACCTCGTTCCCGGCAGCGCCATCAAGATCATGACGGGGGCACCGCTGCCGTCCGGAGCCGACGCGGTGGTGCCGGTCGAGCTGACCGATGGTGGCACTGACCAGGTCGCGATCCGCGAGCCGGTCGAGGCCGGGGCGTCAGTCCGGCGAGCCGGCGGAGACGCGCGCCCGGGTGACCTGCTGTTGCCTGCCGGGACGCGGCTCGGCGCCGTGCACCTCGGATTGCTAGCGGCAGCCGGCCAGGGCACGGTGCAGGCCAGGCCGAGGCCGCGGGTGACCGTGATCTCGACCGGCAACGAACTCGTCGAGCCGGGCACGCGGCTGGTTCCCGGCCAGATCTGGGAGTCCAACGCGACGATGCTGGCGGCCGCGGCTCGCGAGGCGGGCTGCGACGCCCGGCGGTACCCGATCGTGCCGGACAAAACCGACGCTGTCCTCGCCGCTGTCCAGGATGCGCTGGACGGCGCCGACCTGCTTATCACCAGCGGCGGCGTGAGCATGGGCGGCGAGCACGACGTCGTCAAGGCTGCGCTGGCGACGCTCGGCACCGTCAATTTCCGCAAGGTCGCGATGCAGCCCGGCATGCCGCAGGGCTTCGGCACCGTGGGCGAAGCCCGCACGCCGATATTCACCCTGCCTGGCAACCCGGTGAGTGCCTACGTTTCGTTCTTCCTGTTCGTCCGGCCAGCGCTCGATGCGCTGCAGGATTTTCCCGGGGAACGGGGCCGTCCCGAACACGCGGCCCTTACCCAGCCGGTCCGGTCTCCGGCGGGCAAGCGCTCTTTCCTGCGCGGCGTCCTGGACAGCGCAGCCGGGCAGGTGACGCCGGTATCCGGCCAGGCCTCGCACCAGCTCGCCTCGCTGGCCAGGGCCAACGCGCTGGTCATCGTTCCGGAGCAGGTCACCTCGCTGGACGCGGGAACCGCAGTGGAAATCGTCCGGCTGCCATGACCGAGCCTCGGCTCACTCACCTGGACGCGGCCGGCCAGGCCCATATGGTCGACGTTTCCGGCAAAGAGGTGACGGCGCGGTCGGCGACCGCGACGGGTACCGTGCTGCTGTCGCCCACGGCTGTCGCGGCGCTGCGCGAGGGTAACGTGCCCAAGGGCGACGCGCTCGCCGTCGCCCGGATTGCCGGGATCCAGGCCGCCAAGCGGACGCCGGAGCTGATCCCGCTGTGCCATCCGATCGGCCTGCATTCTGTCTCGGTCGAGCTCGAGGTCGCCGACCACGGTGTACGAATATCCTGCACAGCCCGGACGGCGGACCGGACAGGCGTCGAGATGGAAGCGCTGACTGCTGTCAGCGTGGCGGCGCTGGCGCTGATCGACATGATCAAGGCCGTCGACCCGGCCGCGGTCATCACTGACGTCCGCGTCGAGGAGAAGACCGGCGGCAAGACCGGGAGGTGGCAGCGGCCGTGATCCGAGCGCTGGCGGTTACCGTGTCCAACCGGGCCGCGGCCGGCGTCTACGCCGACAAGTCCGGCCCTGTCCTCGCCGACCTGCTGCGGGAGGCGGGCTGCACGGTGGATGGCCCGGTAGTGATCCCCGACGGCGCGGCGGTGCAGGCAGCCCTTCAGGACGCTATCGCGGCCGGTTACGACGTCGTGGTGACGACCGGCGGGACCGGGCTGACGCCAGGCGACCTGACCCCGGAGATGACCAGGCTCGTGGTGGACCGGGAGATCCCCGGCATCCAAGAGGCCATTCGCGCGGTCGGCATCGCGGCGGGCGTGCCGACGGCTGCGTTGTCCCGCGGCGTCGCCGGCCTGGCAAGCGCCACCCTGATCGTGAACCTGCCAGGCTCCACCGGCGGCGTCAGGGATGGCATGGCAGTGCTGAGCGAACTGCTCGCGCACGCGATTGACCAGGTTGGCGGCGGTGATCATGCGCGTCCGGACATCAACGGAACCCTGCCGCCCGGCTGACCGGCGATCCGGCACATTCGGTACGCACGGGCTTTCGTCGTGCGACCCGATGGCGAAGCGGGGCATCACCACGCGATGATTGTCCTGTGGCACGATCGCGCGGATGGGTAACGCTCACCGAGCCGGCACTTCTCGATGCCCCGGTCAGCCTGCGCCCGATTAAGGTCAGCGACGCCGCTACCTGGCGGGATGCGCGCGTGCGCAATGCCTCCTGGCTGCGGCCGTGGGAGCCGACCAACCCGGAGACGCCCGCTGTACCGGTCCAGCCTCGGTCCCTACGTGGCCATGGCCAGGACCATGCGGCGCGAAGCCAGGCAGGGCCTCGCGCTGCCGTGGGTGGTTACCTATGACGGCCGGTTCGCCGGCCAGTTGACTATCGGCAGCATCGTCTGGGGCTCGGCCCGGTCCGCTCAGGTCGGCTACTGGGTTGATGAGGCGTTCGCCGGGCGGGGAGTGATACCGACGGCCCTGGCGCTGGCGCTGGACCAGTGCTTCTTCGGGGTTGGGTTGCACCGGGTCGAGGCGACGATTCGTCCGGAGAACACGGCCAGCCGCCGTGTGGTCGAGAAGCTCGGATTCCGCGAAGAGGGCATCCGCCGCCGGTCCCTGCACATCGACGGAGCCTGGCACGATCACATCTGCTATGCGCTGACCGTCGAGGACGTGCCGAATGGCCTTATGGCACGATGGCGCAGCATTGTGAAGGCTGGCCGGCTGCACGCGGGGTAACGCAGATCTCGCGACACACCGGGCCGAATGCTCGTCAATTCCGGCGCCGCCCCTTACGGTGCGTGACGTGGCCTCGCCAGTTTTTGTGCGGCGCAGACGGCAGGCCCGGCAATCAGCGCATCTCTCGGCCGATTACGGGGCGTGCCATTGAGCAGCGCCTTCCTCTATGTGGGCATCGTCGCCATCTGGGCATTCGTGCTAGTACCCAGGTGGCTGCGGCGACCCCAGGCGCTTCCGGAACCCGCGGCCGAGTTCGAAGCGAGCTACTCCGACGACGCCGGTTACGGCGAGCCGCACGGCTACGAGCAGGGTGGCCACGAGCTGGGCGACAACGAGCAGGGTGTCAACGAGCATGACGGGTACCAGCAGGGCACGGCCGATCCGGGGAGCGAGGCCGCGACGGCCAAGACGGCTGCTGGTACGACGACAGCGGCGACCGGGCCAGGTAGGCGGCAGCCGGCGGACGCGCGACTGCCGGTACCGCCGCTTCCCCGCTCACGGGTGCTGCAGGCCCGTCGGCGGTTGCTCACGCTGCTTGTACTGCTGTGCGCGGCCGCGGCTGCCTGCACGGTTCTTAAGCTCACGTCCTGGTGGGCCTGCGTCCCGCCAGCAGGAATGCTCGGCATGTATCTCCTCCTCCTCCGCGAGGCCGCGCTCGCGGATGCCGAGCAAACGCGTCGGCGGGCGGCCATGGAATTGCGAGTCCAGGCCGTCCGCCAGCGCGCGGACGCAGCATGGGTGGCGCAGGCGGACGAGCACTCAGCGGAGATCATCGACATCTCGGCCAGGGTCGGCGATCAGCTGTACGACCAGTACGCGGACGCGACCATTCGCGCTGTCGGCGACTGAGCGCTGGCTCCCCGATCCGCCACTCCTTCGTGATCGCGAAGGATTCGTTTCGCCCGCGAAAGTTGTCCTTCGTGATCATGAGGAACCAATGCGGTTTCTGACGCGCCTAGTCAGTGCGACGGGGCCGGCGGCGAATGCACTCCGCGAGGTCTGCGGCGAGCTGCGCGGATTCAGGTTCGTCGAGTGTCGCGGTACCGATTCGGATAGCGGGCGCGGACGCGATCCGGAACCGCTCTCCTGGCGCCACCGCCCAGCCGCGCTCGAGCAGCGCGGATGTCACGGCGAACTCGTCGGGGCCCGGAACCCAGACCGCCATCCCTGACCGGCCGGTAGCGGCAATGCCCATCGCGGCGAGATCCCGGATGAGCTGCTCACGGCGGCGCGCATAGCTGGCGGTCGCCCGTGCCAGCAAACTTGCTGTCCCGGGGTCTTGCCATAGTTCGCTGACGGTGTCCTGGAGCAGGTGACTTACCCAGCCAGTGCCGAGTGCCTGGCGACCTTCGAGCCTGGCGATGGTGACCGCATCACCAGCGGTCACGGCCAGCCGCAGGTCGGGCCCGAGCGACTTGGACACCGACCTGATGACCGCCCACCGGCCGTGGCCGGGAGTCGCCGTCAGCGCCGGCGCGCCGGCCACATCGGCTGCATGATCGTCTTCGATCACCAGCATGTCGCGGAAGCCGGCCAGTACCTCCGCTAGCTCTGCGGCGCGCTGACGGTCCCAGGCCGCACCGGTCGGACTCTGGGCTCGCGGCACTAGGACGGCCGCCCGGCAGCCTCCTGACAATGCCCGCGCGAGCGCCTCGGGCCGGGCGCCGAACTCATCAAGTGCTACCGGCACCATGTCCAGGTCCATCGCCGTGAGCAGGTCGAACAGCGGCGGATAGCCGGGGTCCTCGACTGCGATCCGGTCACCGGGCCGCAGCCAGGCGCCGACGATCCGCTCAACGCCGTCCAGCGCACCACCTGCCACAGCCAAGTTGGCCGGATCGATACCGTCAGCCCTGAACCTGTCCGCCGCCAGCCGGCCCAGCAACGGCGAAACGGGCGAGTCGCCGTAGAGCCGCGGTGAGACCGGCCTGCGCGCGGCCGGCCGAAGCGCTGGCAGCGAGGGCAGCAGCGCAGGATCCGGTGAACCGCTGATCAAGTTGCGCGCCCCGGCCGGAACGCCGAACGGCGGTCTCGGTGCCGTCGGCGGCGATCCGGTGATGTGCGTGCCAGTTCGCCGCTGCCCGCGGGCAATTCCCTTGAGCCGCAAATCTCGGTAGGCAGCCGCGACGGTTGCCGGGCTAAGGCCAAGCGCGCCAGCCAGTGTGCGAACAGGTGGCAGTGCCGCCCCAGGCTGCAGCCGACCATCGCGGACTGCCGTCTCCACGTCGGCCGCTATCTCACTGGCGCTGCTGCCAGTTGGTAGATATTGTGTAGGCATAATCTCAGTTTTGTACTGTAACATAAGTCTTGCATCACGGCGAGGAAGACAACGATGACTCTCCTGGACCCGGAGCTGACCGGCCAGCACGTCAGGCTAGAGCCGCTTCGGCTAAGCCATCTAGATGGCCTGGTCGCAGCGTCAGCGGGCGATCCCGAGCTCTACCGGATGAGTAAGGTGCCTGTCGGGGCCACCGAGGTGAGGCACAACATCGAGGCGGCGGTAGCAGCTCGCCAGGCCGGGATCGCAGCGCCTTTTGCCGTGATCAGGCTGGCAGATGCCGCGGTCATCGGCTCGACCCGGCTGTTCGACCTGGAGTGGTGGGCCTGGCCAGCCGGACATCCGCGGCACGGCCATGACGGTCCGGACACCTGCGAGATCGGGCACACCTGGCTGACCAGATCGGCGATCCGCACCGTGGCCAACACGGAGATGAAGCGGCTCATGCTGGCCTTCGCCTTCGAAACCTGGGACGTGCAGAGCGTCTGTTTCCACACCGACGCTCGCAACGACCGATCCCGGCAAGCGCTGCGCCGGATCGGCGCCCATTACGAGGGCATTCTCCGGTCTCACCGGCTCGCCGCCGACGAACAGCCCCGGGACTCCGCGCGGTTCTCGATCACCGCGGCCGACTGGCCCGCGGTGCGCGCGCACCTAGGCGAACTGAGCAAGGACCGTATCCTCGCCAGCTCACGCTAGGCTGCCGCCGCATGGCGGGGACCGATCGCCGAGAGCGAGAAGTCCCAGCATTTGCTACGCTGACTGGCGTTCCAGGGGCTGTAGCGCAGTCCGGTAGCGCACCTCGTTCGCATCGAGGGGGTCAGGGGTTCAAATCCCCTCAGCTCCACCCAGGAATCACAGGTCAGAGGTAGTGTCAACAATTTCCGGGCTCAGGAGCTGAGGCAGTAATTGGAATCGAACTGCGCGGAGTGAAACCCACGCCCCGAAAGCGAAAGCACCCCATGTTGTGCACATGGGGTGCTTCGCTGCGTTTGGAGTCGTTCCCTAAGTTGTGAGCCCGTAGCTCTGACCTAGGTGCGCAGTTGTGAGCCCGTAGCTCTGACCGCGCCTTCTACATTACCTGCTTGTAGAAAGGCAGTTCAACTGGCCTTGGGTGAAGCCTGGCTGACGCTTCGCAGCCGACTCGCAGTTGGTATGCCCAGTGTAGCAATATTGACACGGTCTGTACGCACATCGCCCAGATTTGGGATTCCATAGGCAGCGGCCAGCCGAGCCGCGATCTTACCCTTGTGAGAGCTGGTCCGGGCAGTCCCAGCAGCCTGCCCGCACTGGTGGGCTACCGCCCCGGCGACCAGGTCTGCGAGCTGTACGCCGTCATTGCACGCGGAGTCGACGCACGATGCCGCGACGAGCGACGTGGACTTCATCCTCCGATTGACCATGTCACGAACAGTGTCATCGAACGCGCTACCCCTCGGGGTACTGACCTCATCGATCATCGCCGCAGCTAGCTCGCGCTTGTTGATGATCCCGACGAGGAGCTTGGCGGTTACCCTGGCGTGCGCTACCCATTGCGGGTCAGACGAAGCAAACGGGTTGGTGCCGTTCGTGCGGTCCACGACGCAGGCCGCGATGTGCGCATCCGACTGCTCCAGGACATCAACAAGCTCGCAGAAAACGGGCAGACGCGCGCGGGTGATCTTGCTGAACTTGAACTCGTCCTGGTAGCCATGCCGATCGCGGATGTCCTTCACGGCGCGCAGGAGCTGCCCGGACCTGCGGGCCTTGACGGCCCCGATCACGAAGAAGCGCCCAGCACTGACCTTGACGGCGCTCTCGTCAACGAAGATGAGCGCGGTCGGGTACCTCGGGGGGACGTGCACCGCTTCAGGAGCGGGCGCAACAGCCATGGGCGCTCACCAAAGGACTCGGGCAATAATCACATTGGTGTAACTATAGCAACGCCTGGGACGCTGCGCGGTGCAGCAGATGCGACCCAAGCATGAGCTGAAGTGCATAAATAGCCAGCTTCCACCGTTTCCCCACAGTCTTCTCGGGCGATAGGAGATCGCAGAGCGCTCTGACGGCCCTTGCATGCCGGGACTCGTGCGCCGCCTGCCGGGCCGGCACCGGGAGTTCGTCGGCGGCGCCCAGGCCCGAGCTGCTGCAGGTCCCGCTGGCCGACGGCATCGCCGTGAGCCGCCATGAGTCCCGGCAGGAGCTCGCTGACGGTGTCGGCGCCTACTCGGTGCTCGAATGCGTCGGCGCCAGCGAGTGCATGACTCAGGCACTGCGCTCCACCCGCCCAGGCGGCAACATCGGGTTCGTGGGCGTGCCGCACGGCGTCATCCTTCCGGCGCAGGAGCTGTTCTATCCCACGTCGACGTGCGCGGCGGCCCCGCTCCCCTGCGCCGCTTCCCGCCCGACCTCATCGACCTGATCGGGAAACAGGAGATCGACCACGGCCAGCTGTTCGACTTGACCGTTCCCCTAGACCAGGTCGCCCGGGGTTACCAGGCTATGGAAGAGCGCCGCCATCAAGACCCTTCTGTGCCTCTGAAGACCCGCTACGACAGGAGACAGAACCGTGAAGAAGCGCATCCTCGGCCATGATCTCGAGGTCTCAGCGGTCGGGCTCGGCTGCATGGGCATGAGCCAGAGCTACGGCCCCAATCCCGGGGACCGGCAGGAGATGATCTCGCTGATCCGCGCCGCCGTGGACCGCGGCGTCACGTTCTTCGACACAGCCGAGATCTACGGTCCCTACGCCAACGAGGAACTTGTCGGCGAGGCACTCGCCCCCGTACTGAGCCAGGTCGTCATAGCCACCAAGTTCGGGTGGGACATCGATCCTGTCGACCGCAAGCCCAGGGGCCGGGTCACCAGCCGCCCTGAGGTCATCAAGCATGTTGTCGACGGCTCCCTGCGCCGCCTCGGCGTCGAGGCCATCGGGCTTTACTACCAGCACCGGGTCGACCCGGAGGTGCCCATCGAAGATGTCGCGGGCTCGGTCCGGGATCTCATCGAGGCCGGCAAAGTGAGGCACTTCGGCATGTCCGAGGCGGCCGCCGGGACAATCCGCCGGGCGCACGCGGTCCAGCCCGTGACGGCCGTCCAGAGCGAGTACTCGCTGTGGTGGCGGCGTCCCGAGGAAGAGGTCCTGGCGGCGTGCGAGGAGCTGGGCATCGGCTTCGTGCCCTACAGCCCGCTTGGCAAGGGCTTCCTCACCGGCACCATCAGCGCATCGGCCAGCTTCGACGCCGGCAACGACATCCGCGGCACTATCCCCCGGTTCGAGCCGGACGCGCTGGCGCACAACCAGGCCATCGTCGACCTCCTCGCGAGCATCGCCCAGCGCAAGGGCGCCACGCCGGGCCAGATCGCCCTGGCCTGGCTCCTGGCCCAGAAGCCCTGGATCGTCCCCATCCCCGGCACGCGCAAGCTGCACCGGCTGGAGGAGAACCTCGGCGCCGCCGACGTCGAACTGTCGGCCGACGAACTCACCGAGATCGAGGCCGCCGCATCCAGGATCGAGGTGCACGGCGGTCGCTACAACGACGCCGCGGAACGGATGACCAACCTCTAGGCGTGACGCTGGGCATGCGCAGCCCCAGCGCCCTTCAACCGCGTTACGGTTCAGATGGTGCGGCGGGCCGGAGGAGGCTGCGTTCCAGCACGACCGGCACGAACAGCTGGCGGTAGCCGTGCTGGTCGAACAGCACGGTGACCTGGTCGCCGTCATACCGCTGCACCGTGCCCCCGCCCCAGCGCTCGCTGACGACGCGGGCGCCCACAGCGAATGGGACCTCAGCGGGCGCGGCCGCACCCTGCCCGAGATCGTTATCGCAGTTGTTGCAGGGGCCGCGGTAGTCCTGCCCGAAGTACGTGAGCAGGAACGAACGACGGCAGCCGGTGTGGTCGGCATAGCGGCGCATCATCGTCAGCCGCGTGCGCTCGACCTCGTCCTCGCGTTCCGTCTCCGCCTCCGACGCGTCCACCGCTGCCGCGACGGTCATCGTCTCGGTCCAGCGGACGTCGCCGTCGGCCTGCCAGGCCGCCGCGCCGAGATCTGCCAGCCGGGTCAGCGCGGCCGTCTGCTGTCGCGCGCCGGGCTCGGCCGGCTGCCCGGCCGCGAGCGCGGCCGCGGCCCGACCAACGGCCAAGCTGGAGATCCCTCTGGCGGTCAGGTGCCGCGCGGTCTCGAAATCTTCCCAGCGGTACAGCATCCGGGCCTGCGATGGCTGCCCGTCTCGGCCGGCACGGCCGATCTCCTGGTAGTACGCATCCAGCGACGGCGGCGGGTCGGCGTGCAGTACCCAGCGGACGTCCGGCTTGTCGATCCCCATGCCGAACGCGACAGTTGCCGCGATGATGCGGGCCGAGCCGTCCAGGAAGGCTGTCATCGCCTGGTGCCGCTCGCGCCCGGACAGCCCGGCGTGATAGAGCGTCACCCGTTCCCCGGCCGACGCGAGCGCATCGTGGGCCGCCTTCGCGCTGGCGTGCGTCGCCGCGTACACAATCCCCGGGCCGGCGAAGTCCCGCGCCGCGCGGACCAGCTCGCGCTCCTTGTCGGCAATGGTGATTACGTGCTGCGCCGAGAGATACAGGTGCGGCCGGTCGAAGTCGCCGATCACCACCTCGGGATCGCGCAGGCCGAGCCGCCGGATGATCTCGTGCCGCACCGGCGGCGCGGCGGTTGCGGTCAGGGCCAGGCGGACCGGCGCGCCAAGCGACTCGGCCTGCGCGCCAAGCAGCAGGTAATCGGGCCGGAAGTCGCGGCCCCACTGGCTGATCAGGTGCGCTTCATCCACAGCGAACAGCCCCGCACCTGCCCGCCGCAGCATGTCGCGGGTCTCGCCCTTGGCCAGTTGCTCTGGCGCGAGGAACACGAACGTGTCTGAATCGCACGAGGCCAGCAGCGCCGCCGTCCGCTCACCAGCCGCCTGCAGCGAGTTCAACACGATCGCCCGCAGCCCAGCCGCCCGCAGGTGGGCAAGCTGATCATCCTGCAGCGCGATCAGGGGCGAGACGACGATGGTCGGCCCTGCGCGTTGCATCCCCGCCAGCTCGTAGATGGCCGACTTGCCACCGCCGGTTGGCAGCACGGCCAGCACATCACGGCCAGCGGCCAGCGCCTTGATTGCGCCTAGCTGCCCGGGCCGAAGCTGCCCGAAGCCTAGACGCTCCCGCGCCAGCTGCTCGATCACGGCCATGGCGGACCAAACGCGCGGACAGCGGAGACTTGAGAGGCGAATAGCCATCCTGTGCCAGCATTTCGGACCGTCATCCGCCTCTCCCATTCTCGGTCAGAACCCTGAGCACCTCTCCATCACCCTCGCGCGCGAACGTCGGCGCGTCGTCGCCCGGGCCGCAGGGACCTCTTCATGAGGCCAGCGGCGATTTCCACCATTCCCGCGCGGCGATGTACTTCTTGAGGCCTTCCAGACCGTAATAGTCGACGAGGCTCTCGTAGCGCATGCCTGCCTTCTCCATGACCCGCCACGAACCAACGTTCTCCGGGACAACGACCGCCATGATGCGGTCAAGGCCTACCGGCCCGAGACCGTGAGCGAGCACCGCGATCGCCGCTTCGGTGCCATACCCCTTGTTCCAGGAGGCTCTGGTGAAGTGGTACGCGAGGTCGATTTCCGGTCCTGCTCCCTCATCGACGGGCCGAAGGCCGCATTGCCCGACGAACGTGCCTGTCGTCTTGTCCTCGACGGCCCACATTGCGTGACCAAGCTCGAGTTCCATCGTATGGCGCTCACCGATAATGCGCTGGGATAGCTCCGCCGTCGGAGCTGTTCCGGCCGGGAGGAACCGGCGGACCTCTGGGTCACTGACCATCGCTAGCCACGGGCCAGCGTCGCGGGCCTCGAATGTCCGGATGACCAGGCGTGCTGTCTCAAGCCGGGTGCTCACGACCAGATCATAAGCGTCGGCTACCAAACCGCGCCCGCTGCCGGCATCGCTGGTACTGCTCAACATGCACGAGGCATCCGTCGCCGCCGGCTGCCATCGGCGGCCTGATTGGCTGCACCCCGATCTGATCACAGCCCGTATTGGGTCCGGAACGCCACCTGCCGTGCCCACCCGGTGATTCTCGGTGCGGGCGCCGCACTGGACAGCGCGGCCGGAGCGTCGATAACCAGGCAATACTCATCTATCAGCGACATGACCCGTCATCTGGCGCCTCGTCACCGCGCGCAATGCCGGTTACTGTGCGCTTTATTCCCGTTACTCAGCGGTAGTGACAAGGGTCATATTGGGATGCGCCGCTACTCAGCGTGGCGTTATACGTGCAGATCCTCACCGGGGGGCTAGCCCACCGAACGGTCGGCCCCCGAATCTAGGCCACCGCCGGACCGCGAAAGCGGACCGGCCCGGCCCGCCCTGAACCCGCGAGGCACGCAACCCCCGTGTGCCGAGAAACGCCGGCGCCCCCCGCCAGGCGTTCTCTTCCCCGTGCCCGGCCCCGGCCGGAACGGGGCGGCGAGGACACCCCGGGAAAGGAATCTGATGCCCCCGTCTGTTCGGCTGACCAGCACCGCCCGCGATCACGGCAAGGCCCTGATCAACGCCGGAACTGACCGCCTGACCAGTGTCGTCCGGAGCCACAAGAAGTCCCTCGTGTACGTCGGCGCAGCCCTGGCCCTTGCCGGGGCCGGCTTCGCCAGCGCTGCCACCGTGGCCGGCAGCAGTGCGGCAACCCCGCTCGCCAACGCGCCTGTCAGCGCGTCCGTAGGTGCGGGCACCGCCCCGCACGCGTCACCTCTCGGCACAGGCGCGCCACACTCGGCGTCCCCGGCAGCGCTCCCGGCGCAGCACGCCGTGGCGCATGTCGCACACCGCAGTACACCTACCCATGCCGCCACACGGCACGCAGTGACCTCGCACACAGTGACCACGCACGCTGCGGTCGCCAAGCACGGAGCTGCCAAGCACGCAGTCGCCAAGCCCGCGGCTGCTCCGAAGGCCGCTGCCCAGCGCACTGCTGGTCACCACGCCACCGTGGCGCGGCCGGCGCGTGCTCCGCACCGGGCCGTCACCAGGAGCCGGCCAGAGGCCGCCGCCAGGATTCGGCACGCGGAGCGAGCCAGGCACATCGGGCCGTACCTCATCTACGACTCGGTCACGCCCGGCTCGATCCCTGCGCACCACCTGGTCGCCACTTACGCAACCGGCGGCTACGCAGTACCGGCTGCGCAGGTGGCCGGACGCCGGGTGCTGTGGATCGACACCAACGGCTCCGACCCGCACGCCTCGGCTCTCGACATCGAGCCGGGCGACGCTACGCCAACGATGGCTGCCGGCTGGGTCCGGGCAAAGCTGAGCGCTAACCCGCACGCCCTCGCTCGCCTGTACACCATGCAGTCGGAATGGCCGGCGGTGCAGGCCGCGGTGGCCACGCTGCCGCCGCAGATGCGGTCCCACGTCCGGTACTGGATCGCGGACCCGACCGGTTACCCGCACATGGTGCCGGGCGCCGACGCCACCCAGTGGTACTGGGGCTCGGGTTACGACATCACGACCGCGACCCCGCGCTTCTAGGCGGGCCCGCGGAGGCTGCCAATCGAGCGGGCCGGCTGGCCCAGCGTTCCGCGCTGGGCAGGCCTGCCCGTCGCCATGCCGGAGCACGCCCGCGAGTCAGCCGTCCGAATCAGCGAAAGTCGTGGCAGGCGCGGTGCCGTAGCGCGCCATAACGGCCGTCAGCGTGTCAGCGGACACCGGCTGTCCGGACGCGACCATGTCACGCAGGTCCCGGAAATACTGCACATACAAGTCGGGTGTGAACGTATTCAGCAACACCGCGGGCTCGTCGCCCGCATTCGCGAAGGTGTGCGGCGCCCCCGGCGGGATCATCACCAGGGTGCGGGGCCCGGCCTCGTACGTGGTCTCCCCGACTGTGAATCGCGCCGTACCGGACACGACGTAGAAGCCCTCGTCGTGCTGCGCATGACGGTGCTGCGGCGGGCCGATCGCGCGCGGCGCGATCGTGATCTCGCCAAGCCCGAGGCGGTGCGAGGTAGTACTGCCATCCTCGAGGATCCGCATCTGGACCGGACCGGAGAGCGCGAGCTCGCCCTCGTCCGGGCCGACTATCGAGACGTTAGCCATGGCACTAGTCCTTTCCGACGGGAGTCGGGCACCGTCAGCCGGCAATGCTGCCCGCGTGGCTGCGCGCGAACTCAGCGACCACCGCGAGCAGCTCCGCTGGTGTCTCGAGCTGCGGCAGGTGACCAGCTCCGGCGATTAGGTGAAACTCCGCACCGGGAATCGCGTCAGCGTAGGCGTGGCCATGGTCAGCCGGGATCATGCGGTCGGCGGCGCCCCAGACGACCAGGGTCGGGATCGTGACGCCCGGCAGCCTGCCGAGCAGGCTGGGGTCGGACATCGCGCTGCCCGCATAGGTCAGCAGCGTGGCGGTGTTACCGGCCCGTGCGGCCTTCTGCTGGTCGGTCAGGCTCGCGGGGTCGATCCGGTAGCGGTCCGGATCGAAGTAGCTCAGCGCGAACACCTCGTCCAGGGAAAGCTGGAAGAAATCGGGCACCGGCGCGGCATCGAGCTTGAGCCCGGCGGAGTCGACGAGCACGACGCTGCTGATGCGGCCGGTCGGCCTGGCGCTTTCGGCCAGCGCGATCTCCGCCGCGATCCAGCCGCCAATCGAATTGCCGATCACGCACACGTCCACCAGGTCGAGATCGCTGATCAGCTGCGCGTACACGGCAGCCAGCGCCTTGATGCTGACCAGCTGGCCGGGGCGTGTCGTGCCGTCAAAGCCGGGATGGACCGGTGTCAGCACCCTGGCGTTCGCGGACGTGAGCAGCTCCGCGAAACCAGCCACGGAGAACGGCCCCGCGCCACCGTGCAGCAACAGCACCGGCTGGCCGCTCCCGCGCTCGATGAGGGTAACGGGCACCGTGCCGAGGCGCTCGGTCATTACAGCGTGCGTAGACTGCGTCGGCGTGGTCATGTCGCTCTCCTTCGAGTAGTGCTGAGTCTGGAGAGAGTTAACTCTCACGACAGTCACCCTAGAGGTCCGGATCGCATAATGCAAGTTGACTCTCATAAAGAGAGCTGACTTGACTCTAACCCTGCCGACAGCCGACAATGGGCAGATGACGACGCAGGTACGGGACGGGCGGGCGAACCAGAAACAGCGCACCCGGTCGGCGATCGTCGACGCGGCTCGCGGCCTGGCGAAGGGCGGCACCGAGATCACCATGCCCGCTGTCGCAGAGGCGGCACTGGTGTCCGAGGCCACCGCCTACCGGTACTTTCCGGATCTGCCATCGTTGCTGCGCGAGGCCCTCGCCGGAGTCTGGCTGAGCCCCGCCGAGGCGCTTCAGCCGGTCGCGGGCAGCGACGACCCGGTCGAGCGGGTCGGTTACGCGACCAGCTACCTGCTCCAGCATGTGCAGGCCTATCAGGGCGCGGTCAGGGCGACGATCGCAGCCGACATCACCAGGCCGGGCGCGGCCTCGCTCCGGCCCGGACAGCGGTTTGGGCTCATCGACGCTGCCCTCGCGCCGGTTGAGCGAAGTTGGGGGCAGCAGAATCCTGCCGCTTTCGAGTCACTGAAGCGGGAGCTCGCGATAGTCATGAGCGCCGAGGCCCTGTTCACGCTGACAGACCTGTGCGGGCTATCGCCCGACGAGGCGATCGCCCGGGCCGTGCACGCCGCGCAGACGATTACCGCCGCGGCGCTGACACCCGGCTAGGCGGCGCGGAGCACGGGGCGAGGGCCGGAGGCTGCGTTCTCCGGGCTGACGGCGGCGTGGGAAACCCGGCGCGGCAGCGCCAGTGAGCAGAATCAGCCATGGATGCCCCGCCAGGAGGATGCGTGCACGAGCTGACCGTGGTCGAGATCTGTGCGGGCGCGGGCGGTCAGGCACTAGGTCTCGAGCAGGCGGGCTTCACGCACGCTGCGGCGGTGGAAATCGACGCGAACGCCTGCGAGACCCTGCGCCGCAATCGCGGCTCCGACTGGAAGATCATCGAAGACGACGTAGCCAACCTGGACGGCCACGCCTTCAGCGGGATCGACCTGTTCGCCGGCGGCGTGCCATGCCCGCCATTCTCGCTGGCCGGCAAGCAGCTTGGCCGCGACGACGAGCGCGACCTCTTCCCTGCGGCCCTGCGGCTGATCGCCGAGATCCGCCCGCGCGCCGTCCTGCTGGAGAACGTCCGCGGCCTGGGCACGGCCAGGTTCGACGGCTACCGGGCCCAGGTGCTCGGGCAGCTCGACGAGCTCGGGTACCGGACCTGGTGGCAGCTGGTCAATGCCAGCGACCACGGCGTCCCGCAGCTACGCCCCAGGTTCGTGCTGGTCGCGATCGGCCGACGCTGGGCAGCAGGCTTCCGCTGGCCGGACCCGCTGCCCGGCCCCCCGCCCACGGTCAGCGCAACGCTAGCCGACCTGATGGCCTCGGGCGGCTGGCCGGGCGCGGGCGCCTGGGCGGCCGGGGCCTGCCGGGTCGCGCCCACGATCGTCGGCGGCAGCAAGAAGCACGGCGGCCCCGACCTCGGCCCGACCAGAGCACGTGCGGCCTGGCGGCAGCTCGGCGTCGACGGGCTCGGTATCGCCGCAGACCCGCCCGGACCCGACTTCCCGGCCAGCCAGCCGCCGAAGCTGACCGTGCGCATGGTGGCCAGGCTGCAGGGTTTCCCCGATAGCTGGGTGTTCAGCGGCAGCAAGACGGCGGCCTACCGCCAGGTCGGCAACGCCTTCCCGCCGCCGGTGGCCAGGGCGCTCGGCACCGCGATCGCAGCCGCGCTCTCTCCGCCCGGCTGACACCGCGCGCCGCCGCCGACCGGGGGCTCGTGAGGGACCCCGTTCCCCTCCACATGCACTCGGCGGGGAGTGCGGACGGGCGCGATCGGCTGCGCCGGGCAACCTGGCCGTCGTCATGGCCGGCGAGCGACAGCTAGCCCAGCGGACCGGTAACCGCCTCGGCGGCGCGCAGCGCAGCGCCGTCGGCCACGTACCTGACGGCCGCCTCGATCTCGGGCGCCAGGAAGCGGTCGGCGCCTGGTCCTTGCGTGCTGGCCCGCAGCCCAGCGACCACGGCGCCGGTGGCGACGGCGGGGGCCAGCGGCGCGCGCAGGTCAATGCCGCGCGCCGCGGTCAGCAACTCGATGGCCAGCACCCTGGTCAGGCCGTCGAGCGACCGCCGCAGCTTGCGCGCCGCCGACCAGCCCATGGACACGTGGTCCTCTTGCATCGCCGAGCTGGGGATTGAGTCCACGCTGGCGGGCATGGCCAGCCGCTTGAGCTCGGACACGATTGCGGCCTGGGTGTACTGCGCGATCATGTGCCCGGAGTCCACGCCCGGATCATTGGCGAGGAACGGGGCCAGGCCCTGGCTCCGCGCCACGTCAAGGAAGCGGTCAGTGCGGCGCTCCGACATGCTGGCCACGTCGGCAGCCGCGATAGCCAGGAAGTCCAGCACGTAGCCAAGCGGCGCACCATGGAAATTGCCGTTCGACTCCAGCCGACCGTCGACGGTGATGACCGGGTTGTCGATTGCCGAGGCTAGCTCTCGGGATGCCACCAGGGCGGCATGGTCGGCGGTGTCCCTGGCGGCGCCAGCGACTTGCGGCGCGCAGCGCAGCGAGTAAGCATCCTGCACCCTGGTGCATTCCGGCCCCCGGTGGCTCGCCATGATCTGGCTGCCTGCCAGCAACGCCGTCATGTTCGCGGCGGCCACCGCCTGGCCGGGATGAGGGCGCAGGTCCTGCAAGTCGGCGGCGAACGGAGCGTCAGAGCCAAGCAGTCCCTCGACGCTCATCGCCGCGGTGATGTCGGCGACCTTCAAGAGCTCGCGCATGTCGGCAATGGCCAGGACCAGCATGCCGAGCATGCCGTCTGTCCCGTTGATCAGCGCGAGGCCTTCCTTCTCGCGCAACCGGACCGGCGTGATCCCCGCTTCGGCCAGCGCGTCGGCGGCGGACCGCTCCCGCCCGTCCGCGTCCCTTGACGACGCCCTCGCCCATGACGACGAGCGCGCAGTGTGCCAGCGGAGCCAGGTCTCCTGAGCAGCCCAGGCTGCCGTATTCATGCACCACCGGAGTTATCCCGGCGTTGAGCAGGTCCGCGTAAGCATTCGCGGTCTCCTCGCGCGCCCCGGTGCGTCCAGTCGCGAGCGTCGAAAGCCGGAGCAGCATCAGGGCCCTGACTACTTCGCGCTCGACCTCCGGGCCTGACCCAGCCGCGTGACTGCGGATCAGGCTGGCCTGAAGCTGAGCGCGCAACCCGACTGGGATATGCCGGGTCGCGAGCGCGCCGAATCCGGTCGACACGCCATAATGCGGCTCGGTGTCGTCCGCCAGCGCGTCGATGATCTCCCTGCCGCGACGGATCGAGGCCAGGGCTTCGGCAGCAAGCTGGATCCGAGCGCCGCCGCGGGCGACGGCGACGACGTCGCCTGCCGTAAGCGGACCGGCGCCGACAGTAACGACGCTCTGTGCTGGCGCGGCGTTCTGATCCGCATGCAGGACTGCCTCAGTTGCCCGGTAGGTCGTCATCGTTGTCTCTCCTGCCTCTGGCACCCGGTCTCACCAGACTAGGCCCAGGGCGGTATGGCCTTGTGCGTGACTAATGTACTTGCAAGTAATGTGCAACTAGATTAGCGTGCGATTAATGTCCGACTCGCTCGCGCCTCGCCAGCCCCGGCTCGGCCGGATGATCCGGCAGTCGTTCGCGGCAATGACTCCGACCGAGCGCCGCCGCGTCTCGCTGATGTACGGCTCGATTCTCGGCCTGCACCTGCTGGGCTTCGCGATCTTCATCGCGTTCGTGGTGCCAGCTCACTACAAGGGCCTGGGCATCGGCATCAGCGTGCTGACCTACACTCTCGGCCTGCGGCATGCATTTGACGCCGACCATTTGGCGGCCATCGACAACTGCACACGCAAGGTGATGAGTGACCGGCAGGGAACTGGAAAGCCCCGGCCGTTCTCTTTCGGCTATTTCTTCTCTCTCGGCCACTCCACGGTGGTTGTGGGCGTCGGGGTGGCCATCATCTTTGCCGAGAAGGTGGTCTTCCGGCAGTTCACTGGCGCCGGCTCAGAGCTGGAGAAGTTCGGCGGGCTGTTCGGGACGATCGTGTCGGCCACGTTCCTGTTCCTGATCGGGGCGCTGAATCTGGTGATCCTGGCCGGCATCGCCAGGGTGTTCCTCAGCATGCGGCGCGGCGAGTTTGACGAGGCCGAGCTCGAACGACAGCTGGACAACCGGGGGTTCTTCTTCCGGTTCTTCGGCAAGTGGATGCGCGTCATCAGCAAGGAATGGCAGCTCTACCCCGTCGGCGTCCTGTTCGGCCTAGGGTTCGACACCACGACCGAGGTGCTGTTCCTCGGCACCACGGCCTTCCTGGCCCTGCAGCACATCCCCTGGTACGCGATCATCTGCTTGCCGGTCCTGTTCACCGCGGGCATGACGATCATGGATACCACCGACTGCGTCTTCATGAATCTCGCGTACGGCTGGGCCTTCCTTAATCCGGTCCGCAAGGTCTACTACAACCTCGCGATCACCGGGCTATCGGTCGGCATCTGCTTCCTCGTCGGCGGCATCGAGACGCTCAGCCTGATCTCCAATGACGTCACCAGCCTCCGTCATGCCGGCGGCTTCTGGGGCCTCATGCGCAACTTCAATCTCAACACCGCCGGATTCATGATCGTCGGGCTGTTCGTCGTGACCTGGATCGCCGCGTTGCTGATCTGGCGGTACGGGCGGATCGAGGAGCGCTGGGGCGCGTGCCTGCAGCAGCCGGCGCCGCGGGAGCGCGTCGAAATCGGCTGACGATTGTCCGGCTTGGCATGGTCGATAGGCTAAGGCGGTGTTCCCAGACGGCGACGGCCATCGCGTCGTGACGGGCCAGGACCGCGCTAACCGGGAACGGCTGCGTGCCACGTTCGAGCGCGTGGCCAGCTCGTATCACCAGGCCCGGCCTGAGTATCCGGCGGAGCTTTACGACTGCCTGCTCGACGCGGCAGATCTCAGCCCGGGCGACACCCTGCTGGAAGTCGGCTGCGGCACTGGCAAGGCGACGCTCCCGCTCGCCCGACTCGGACTCGCCATCACCTGCCTGGAGCCAGGCTCGCAACTGGCCGGGCAGGCGCGGCGCAACCTGGCCGGCTGGCCGGCAGTCGAGGTCGTGCAGACCTCGTTTGAGGATTGGCAGCCCGCTGGCGGGGCCTTGTTCAACCTTGTCTTCGCCGCCACTGCCTGGCACTGGATCGACCCCGCCGTGCGGTACCGGCGTGCCTGGCAAGCGCTCCGCCCTGGCGGCCACCTGGCCATCTGGACCGCGACCCATGTGGTCCCGGCCGACGGCGATCCGTTCTTCGGCGAGATCCAGGCCGTCTACGACGAGATAGGCGAAGGCCTGCCAGTCGGCTCCCGTTTCCCCGAGCCAGGCGAGGTGCCCGACGAAAGTGCTGACATGGATGCCAGCGGTCTGTTCGCCGTCACGACTGTCCGGCAGTTTGACTGGGCAGTCGAGTATGACGCTGGCCAGTACATTGCACTGCTCGACACTTTCTCCGGTCACATCGACATGGCGCAGTGGCAGCGCGACCGGCTTTACGGCGAGATCCGTCGCAGGATTGCCCGCAGGCCTGACGGCCGGCTGCGACGGCACTGGGGCGCAGCCCTGCAGGTGGCCAAGAGGCTGGAGAAGTAAATGCAAGCCGGTGGGCCGAACGCTTTACTGATAACAGCGCCGCCAGCGCTGGCCCAGGCATTCATAACAGTATGTTTCGCGCGGAAGGGCATGTCATGACAGGTGCGTCATTAGTCCCGCTAGCGGGTAGTGAACGGGGGCCGGCGGCCGGAGTTCAGTCGGCCGGAGCGCTGGATCTGAATGAACGCATTCAGGTCACGGTGATTACCCGCCGCGCGGCGAGCCTGCCGCGAACGCCAGACGGGCTGCTGGGCTGGCTGTCCCGCGAGGACCTGCGGCTGCGCCACGGCAGCCAGGCTCACGACCATGACCTGATCGCTCAGGTCATGACCGGGCTGGACCCGGCCATCGAGGTCACCAGCAGCGAACCCGGCGCACGGCGAATGACGCTTGCCGGTCCAGCCGGAGCGCTCGCAGCCGCCTTCGGCACCGAGCTCAGCCTGGTCACCAGCCCTGGGCCGGACGGTGCTCCCGTCACCCACCGGCACCGCAGCGGCAGCCTGTACATCCCGGCTGAGCTCGACGGCATCATCGTGGCGGTGCTCGGTCTCGACAACAGGCCCCAGGCAGCTCCCCAGGTCAGATTCGCCGCGGCGGCCGCTCAGCAGGTCTCCTACACGCCGCCGCAAGTAGCCGCGCTCTACCAGTTCCCGGCCGGCACTGACGGCACAGGCCAGGTAGTCGCCATCATCGAGCTAGGCGGCGGCTTCTCCAGCACCGACCTGGACAGGTACTTCTCCGGCCTGGGCATCGCCACCCCCTCCATCACCGCGGTCAGCGTTGACGGTGCGACGAACGTGGCCGGCCAGGCGCCGCAAGGCGCAGACGGCGAGGTTCTGCTCGACGTCGAGGTCGTCGGCTCCGTCGCGCCGGGCGCGGCGCAGCTGGTCTACTTCGCGCCCAACACCGATCAGGGTTTCGTCGACGCGGTTACCACCGCCGTGCACGCCTCGCCTACGCCCGCCGCGATCAGCATCAGCTGGGGCCAGTCGGAGTCGGGCTGGACCGGCCAGGCAATGACAGCGCTTGACGGAGCGATGGCCGACGGTGCCGCGCTCGGCGTCACCGTCTGCGTGGCGGCCGGCGACAACGGCAGCAGCGACGGCGGCAGCGACGGACAGCCGCACGCGGACTTCCCGGCCGCCAGCCCGCACGCCCTGGCCTGCGGCGGCACGAGCCTGCACGCGAACGCGGGGACAATCAGCAGCGAGAGCGTCTGGAACGACGGAGCCCGCGGCGGCGCCACCGGCGGCGGCGTCAGCGCCACGTTCGGGCTTCCGTCCTGGCAGGCAAGCGCTGGGGTGCCGGCCGGCCCGGCAGGCAAGCTCGGCCGCGGCGTGCCTGATGTGGCGGGTAACGCTGATCCCGCCACCGGCTACCAGGTATTGATCGACGGCCAGCCAACAGTGATCGGGGGCACGAGCGCCGTGGCTCCGCTGTGGGCCGCGCTTGCCGCCCGCCTTGCTCAGGCTCTGGGCCACTCGCTCGGCCTGGTGCAGCAGCAGTTGTACGCAGGCGTAACGCCTGGCGCGCCAGCGCCGGGCCTGCGTGACATCACCAGCGGGAACAACGGCGCTTACCACGCCGGACCGGGCTGGGACGCATGCACTGGCCTTGGCGCGCCCGACGGCACCGCACTGCTGCAGCGTCTTCGCGCTGGCGCTGCTGGCATCGCTTAACTGGCCGGCGGCGTGCCGATCGTCGCGGGCGCGCCAAATCGCTGCAGCACCTCGGGCACGGCCACAGTCCCGTGCTCGTCCTGGAAGTTCTCCATGATCGAGAGCAGCGCCCTGGCAGTCGCGCCCGTGCCGTTAAGCGTGTGCACGAAGTCCAGTTTGCCGTCCCGCCGGTAACGGATGTTCAGCCGCCGCGCCTGGTAGTCGGTCGTGTTCGAGCACGAGGTGATCTCCCGGTAACGCTCCTGCACCGGGAACCACGCCTCGATGTCGTACTTCTTCGCCGCTGGCGCGCCTAGGTCGCCGACGGGGATGTTCATCACGCGGTACGGCAGGCCGAGTTCCTGGGCGATCTCTTCCTCGTACGCGAGCAACTGGTCATGAATGTCCCTGGACTGCTCGGGCGCGCAGTAGACGAACATCTCTACCTTGTCGAACTGGTGCACGCGGAACATGCCCTTGGTGTCCTTGCCGGCCGCTCCCGCCTCGCGGCGGAAGTTCGTGGTGAACGCCGTGTACCTGGCTGGCAGCTGATCTTCCTCCAGCTTCTCGTCGGTGTGGATACCGGCCAGCGCCACTTCTGAAGTGCCGGTCAGGTAGAGGTTGTCATGGTCCAGGTGGTAAAGGTTCGATTCCTCCGTGGGCAAGAAGCCGGTGCCGTACATGGCGCGCTCGCCCACCAGGATCGGCGGCAGCACGAGCAGGAATCCGCGGCTGGTGAGCTTGTCGATCACGTACCGGTACAGGGCCATCTCGGCGAGCGCGACGTCGCCGATCCGGTAGGCGAACCGCGAGCCGGACAGCCGTGCCCCGCGGGCCATGTCGATCCAGCCGCGCGCCGAGGCTATCTCGGTCGTGTCACGCAACTGGAAGCCGAACTTAGGCTGCTCGCCCCACGTCCGCACCAGCTGCGCGTCCTCCTCATCCATGCCGTCAGCGGCAGTAGGGTCGGGCAGGTTCGGGATCCTGGCCAGGAGCGTGTCACGCTGCTCCGCTGCCTGCGCCAGCTCGGCTTGCGCCTGCGCGAGCTCGTCGCGAAGGCCGCGCAACTGATCGAGCTCCGCCGGCGTCGGCTTGCCCTTGGACGAGACCCGCTGAGTGGCACGAAGCGCCTCGGCGCGCTCGGTGAGCGAACGCCAGCGGGCGTCCGCGGCCAGCAGCGCGTCGAAGTCGGCGGCTGCGCCGCGCCTGGCGAGGGCAGCGCGGTAGCCTTCGGGATCTTGTCGGGCAGCCTTGAGGTCGATCACCCGCGCGAGTCTAGTCGGGCGCTCCGGACCGCGCGCTGAGATAACCGCCTGCGGCGGTTCGCTCCTGGTCCGGGTCGCTTTCCCCATGGCTGGCTGCGGCACCACCGCCTGCTCTGGTCGCAAGCACCGAGCCGCTCAGGATCAGGACAAACGCGGCAGCCATCGGCACGGTCAGCCGCTCTCCGAGGACGAGTACACCGAGGACGACCGCCACAGCCGGATTGACGTAGGTAATCACCGTCGCCCTGGCCGGCCCTGCCTCCGCAATGAGCGCGAAGAACCCGAGGAACGCGACCGCGGTACAGATGACCGCGAGCCCTGCGAGCGCAGCCAGCACCTTGCCGGCAGGCATCGCCGATGGCCAGGTCAGCGCGGCGAACGGCGCGCATACCACCGCCGCGAACGCCAAGCAGGCCGCGGTCATCCCGAGCGGTGGCAGCTCGCTGAGCTTACGTGCCGCGATCAGCGGGCCGGTGGCGTAGCAGAGTGCGACCGTGAGAACCTCAGCGACAGAGCTCGCGGCGCCGCTCGCGCCACCGCCAACGAGCAGCGCTACGCCGCCCAGCCCGACGAGCAGCCCGGTCCACCGGGCGCCGGTGAGCTTGTCGCGGCTTCCAGTGAGCCGCGAGAGAACCGCCACCAGGATCGGAACCGAGGCGATCAGCAGTCCGCTCAGCGAACTGGACAGCCGGGTCTCAGCCTCCGACAGCAGCAGCCACGGCACGATGATCTCGACCGTCGCGAACAATGCCAGCCAGCGCCAATGCGGGCGCAGCGCGCCGAGTTCCCGCCTGCGTACCGCGATCGGCAGCAGCAGCGCAGCGCCGATTCCGACCCTGGCCAGGACCAGCACAGGCGGGGCGACACCGCCGACTGCCACCTTGATGAGCAGGTACGGGACGCCCCAGATCAGGCTCATTGCTGCGAACAACCACCAGCCGCGGCGGCTCACCCTGGCTCCTTCGTCGGAAACGGTCTCGTTCCATGGTCTGACGGCTGGCCATCAACGTCTTGAACGCAATTGCGGCAGAGCCTAGCCGTGCCGCGGCGCCGGCCAGACCACCCCTGACAGCGGCCTGATTCGCTTCGAGCTCAAATGGTCACGCACAGGCCAAGCGGCCCGAGCTTGATGCAGGCACTAGACGCCGATGACGTGGGCGTAGGGCTTGGCACGGCCGTAGGCGTCGGCGTCGGCACCAATGACGGCGTAGGGGTCGGCGACGATGGATCCGTGATGGTCGGCGTCGGCTCGGGCACTGACGACGGTGTACCTGGCGGCGTTATCGTGTTGCTCGGTGATGGCGATGCGGACGACACCCCGGGTGGCAGCGGGGTGGCCACGTGGAACCCGGTAGAGGGCAGCCGGTGTTTCCCGTCCGGATCGGGGTGCGTGCCGATGACCGGCGCCGTCGCACTGGGGCCAGCCACCGCGGGTCCTCCCCGCACCGTCAGGGTCACGAACGACGTCAGTATGAACACGATCGCGCTGGAGACCAGCACAATCAGCGGCGGAAGCAGCAGCATCGGATGGCCGCGCATTGCTGCGGCGCCGTTACGCACCAGCGTGGTGGTCCGGTCGGCGGCCACCGCCCTGGCTAGCGCCAACGGTGGCAGGACCGGCCCCTGGCCCATGTGACCGCTGCTGCGCGCTCTGGCCAGGGCCGCCCGCCGCTGATCGGCGGTCAGTCCCGGCAGCAGGTAAATGGTCGTGCGCCGACCCTGCGCCTGAACCGCGACGTGTAAGCCAGCCGGAAGGTCCGTATAACGGATCTTGACCATCAGCCGACCTCGCAGTGCACCTAACGGTGGCGATCCTGTGGCCGCCCCCCAAACAGACGGTGACGACCGTATCACGGTGGATAACTGCAATCCCATCAATGACCAAATTGCAATCTGCAATTCGCTCGTCTCGGCCGATCCCGGCCATTACTGTCGCCACGCTCGCCGATGCGACAACCGATCGGGCCCGGACGAGCGGTCGGGGCGACCCCGTTTGAGCTGCGGTCAGGCCCGGCTACGCTCGCTAGACCAGAGAAAACCAGCGCCGGTCTGCGGAGGGGCTGTGCCTGCAGCCGACCTGCAGGGGACTGTGCCCGCCGGGGACTGTGCCCCGCCGGGGACTGTGCCCGCCGGGGACTGTGCCCGCGGAGGCACTATGTCTGCTGACGCAGTGGGCAGTAGAGGGGAACCGTGCAGTTGAGAGGCACTGGGCGGTTGACCAGTCCGGGCGCGGCCGTGCCGACGGCCGCCGCGCAGGCGCGCCTATCGGCAGGGCGCGTGCCGCCTGCCCGGCTGGCCCTGCTGGCCGCGCTGACAGGCGGGCTTGCGCTCACTGCGGCATTCCCGCCAATCGGCGTCTGGCCGCTGGCGTTCTTGGGTCCCGCGCTGCTCGTGCTGGCGCTGTGGCGGCAGCGGCTGCGGACCGCGCTCGCCGCCGGCGCCGTCTTCGGGCTGGCGTTCTTCTTCCCGCTGCTGTCCTGGCTGGTCAACGTGGCCTGGTATGTGTGGGCAGCGCTCGCCGTCACCGAGACCGTGATCTTCGCGGCGCTCGTCGCCGGACAGTGGCTCCTGCTGCGGCTGCGGGCCTGGCCGGTCTGGGTCGCGGGGTGGTGGGTGACCGCCGAGGCCGTCCGCGATCGCTGGCCCTGGGGCGGCTTCCCGTGGGGCCGATTGGTGATGAGCCAGGCCCTTGCGCCCTCCGCCCACTGGGTTGCCATCGGCGGACCACCGTTCCTGACCTTCCTGGTCGCGCTCACCGGCGCTTGCCTGGCGTGGCTGGTGATCGCCCTGACCAACGCGCTCACCGCAACGCCGCGCGGCGCATCCCGCTGGGCGGCCCCATCGTGGCTGCGGCCCGCGATGGGATTTGCCGGCGCAGCGGCGGTGACCATGGCCGGCGCTTTCCTGCCGGCCGGGCAGGTCCCGGCCGGGACGCGGACGGCTGTCGTGGCAGCCATCCAGGGCAACGTTCCGCATTCACGGAACTTGCCCAACCTGCTGCGCGCGACCACCGTCACACAGAACCATGCCGCCGCCACCCAGCGGCTCGCGGCCAGGGTCCGCAGCGGCGCAGCAAGGGCACCCGACCTGGTTATCTGGCCGGAGAATTCCACCGATCAGGACCCGCGGCTCAACGTGTACATCTATGACACGATCGCTGGCGCTGTTTCCGAGATCGGCAGGCCCGTGCTGGTGGGAGCCGTCCTCGAGCATCCGGTGCGGAACGCTGGCGTTCTCTGGCGGCCGGGAACGGGGCCATCCACGCTTTATGTCAAGCGCAGGCTCGTGCCGTTCGGCGAAGTCATACCGTTCCGCGGGCTGCTGAAGCTTGTCACCTCGCTGCCGTCGCTGCAGCCGGTGAACTTCACCCCCGGCCACCGGCCCGTCCTATTTCGGGTCGGCCAGATCCGCCTTGGCGACGTGATTTGTTACGAGGTCGGCTTCGACGGGCTTGTGTCATCCGAGGTCGCCGCTGGAGCGAACCTGCTGTCGGTGCAGACCAACGACGCCGACTTCGAGCTTGACGGGCAGATGGGCGAGACCTTGCAGCAACTGGCCATGGCACGGATCCGCGCCATCGAACATGACCGTGCGGTCGTTGTCGCATCGACCACTGGCGTGAGTGCGATCATCGCGCCGGACGGCTCGCTGCTGGCAAGCACCCGTACCTGGCGGCAAGCTGAGATCGAGGCCGCCGTGCCGCTCTTGACCACCACGACCCCGGCCGACAAGGCGGGCGGCTGGCCGGAAGCCATGCTCACGCTCGGCACGCTGGCCGCATTCTGCGGGGCTCTGGTCCGGCGCAGGCGAAGTGATCATCGGACGACCGGCAAGGCAGCAGAATAGGAAGGTGCGACTCTGGCGCGGTTTCTGGCGGCCCGCTCGTTTTGCGGTCTTGCTGTCCGGTGCCATCCCTGTGCTCGCCTTCCCCGCGGCCAACCTGGAGTGGCTGGCCTGGGCCGGGCTGGTCCCGGGCTTTGCGCTCATCCGCAGCGCCGCGACCGGGCGCGAGGCGGCGATACGGGGCTGGTGGTTCGGCGCCGGCTATCTGCTCGCCGCCATGTACTGGCTAGCCCCCAACCTCGGTCCGGGATTGCTGCTCGTGGGCATCGTGATCGGCGTGGTGTGGAGCATGGTCGGGATAGCTGTCTGGTCGCTGCTCCGGCCGCCGGTGCGCCCGCTACGCGGCATTGCCGCGCTCGTGGTGGTGCCCAGCACCTGGCTGGTCACCGAGTGGATCAGGTCGTGGCAGGCCCTCGGCGGACCGTGGGCAGTACTCGGCGCCAGCCAGTGGCAGCACCCGGCGGTGCTGGGCCTGGCTGCCGTTGGCGGGGTCTGGCTGGTTAGCTTCGCCCTGGTCGCCGTGAACACCGGATTGCTGCTGGCCCTGGTGGCCAGGACTGCCGTGCTGCGGCTAACGGGCCTGGTCGCGGCCGGCCTGACGATCGCGGCCGGGCCAGTGGCCTTCGCGCTGACTGCGCCGATGCCGGCCACCGGTCCGCTGGCGATCGCGCTTGTGCAGCCCGGCATTGTGCCCGGGCCGGCCGTCAGGGTGATCAGGAACGAGCAGCTCACCGCCGCGCACGCCGGCCGCGCCGCACTGTTCGTCTGGGGCGAGAGCAGCGTGGGATATGACCTGGCCGCACACCCGGCCTTGCTGGCGTCGCTCAAGCGGCTGTCGCGAGTCACCCAGGCCGACATCCTGGTGGGTCAGGATGCTGTTAACAGGTCAGGCGCCAAGTCCAAGCAAGCCACCCTGATCGGCCCGAACGGGGTGGCAGGCAGCTACGTCAAAACCCGGCTGGTGCCTTTCGGCGAATACATTCCGTTGCGCTCGGCGCTCGGCTGGCTCAGCAGCATAAGCCGGGCGGCGCCCCAGAATGTTGTCCCCGGCACGGGCGCTCACGTCCTGCTGATAACGACACCCCGCGGCCGGCCCGTCACCATCGGCGCGCTGATCTGCTTTGAGTCCGCATTCCCCGATATGTCCAGGGTGGACGCCGACCACGGCGCCCAGGTCATCGTCTACCAGACCTCGGATTCGACATTCCAGGACAGCTGGGCGCCGGCGCAGCACGCGGCGCTCGCGGCGCTGCGCGCGGCCGAAACGGGCAGGCCTGTGGTCCAGGCCGCGCTGACGGGTGACTCAGCGGCCTTCGATGGGCGCGGCCGGGAGCTGGCGCTGGCTGTGACCAGCTTCCGCGGCGTCCTCATCGTGCAGGTGGAACTGCCCCCTGCCGCCGACCGGACTATCTATGACCGGCTCGGCGATTACGTGCCCTGGACGGCGGTCGGCATTGCCGCGCTGGCTGCATTCGCTGGCCTGGCTGGTGCACGCTCGGCGCGCCGGGACCGGAAGGCGTCTTCAGCCGGGGACGAGCCGGGCATCTTGGCTGATAGCCGCTTATCTAGGTCGTAGCCCGCTGGCCGAAGGATCGGGCCAGTTTGGGATGCCGGTTACTGAGTGTTTTATTCCTGTTACTCAGCGGTAGTGACAAGGGTCATATCGGGATGGGCCCTTGGCTGGCCTGGCGTTATACCTCCTGATCCTCGCCGAGGAGCCGCCCAGTCCGATTACTGGCTCCCGAGTGACAGGCCGCCGCCGGCGCCACCAGCGCGACCGGCCCGGCCCGCCTGAACCCGCACGGCGCGCACCCCCCGCGTGCCCGGGAGCGCTGGCGCCCCCCGCCAGGCGTTCTCATCCTGGCCACGGCCAGGCGGGCGGCGAGGCCCCCAGGGAAAGGAACCTGATGCCTAGCACTGATCGGCAGACCAGCGCCGCCCGCGATCACGGTAATGCCGCGATCAACGCCGGAACTGACCGCCTGACCAGCGCCGTCCGAGGCCGGAAGAAGTCCCTCCTGTACGTCGGCGCAGCCCTGGCTCTCGCCGGGGCCGGCACCGCCACCGCTGCCACCGTGGCGGAATCCGCGTCGACTCCGGCTCATGCCGCCGGGGCCGAGGCAGGCGTCCTGCATGCCACCGCAACGACCGACCGGGACTCTGCCCCGCGGGTGGTAACCGTCCACCGGCCAGCGGCACACGCCGTGGACCGTGATCCGGTTGCCCGGCACGCTGCGGCAGCGCACACTCCGGCACCGCACGCTGCGGCAGCGCACACTGCGGCACCGCACGCCACCACGCGGCACGAGGCGGCCAAGCAGACCGCCACGCCGAAGGTCGTCACGCACCACACCGCCGCGCCCCATGCCCTCCCC
This sequence comes from uncultured Actinomycetota bacterium, assembly GCA_963834665.1. Classification (GTDB taxonomy): domain Bacteria; phylum Actinomycetota; class Actinomycetes; order Streptosporangiales; family Streptosporangiaceae; genus JAJYUU01. The sequence continues at coordinate 972,757 of CAWICK010000008.1, read as the reverse complement.
CGGCACACCGCGGCCCGGCCCGCCGCGGCCCGGCCCGCCGCGGCCCACGCCGTCGCCCGCCACGCTGGCGCCCGCGGTGCTAGCGCGGACAGGACCAGCGCAGGCAAGGCCCGCGCAGTCAAGGCCGGCGCAGTCAAGGCCCGCGCAGTCAAGGCCGGCGCGGACAGGCATGTCATCACCTGGCAGCAGGTGAGCAGCAAGCTCAACCACGAGACCAACCCGGTGGCGGCCGCCCATCACCAGCTGCCGTTCGCCGACCAGTTGACTCCTGTCGGCAACAGCGGCCCGCAGACCTGGATGCCGCTCAACCCGGCCCAGGTTGCCAACGCCAGCACCATCGTCAAGCAGGCCCTGGCCAGGAAGATGGGAGTCCGCTCGGCAGTGGTCGCGGTGGCCACGGCCATGCAGGAGTCTGGTCTGGTCAACGTTAACTACGGCACCGGGAACTCGCTTGGCCTGTTCCAGCAGCAAACGAACATGGGCTGGGGTACGGCTGCTCAGATCATGAACCCCAGTTACGCTGCGGACGCGTTCCTGACTGCGCTGCAGCAGTACCAGGCCGGCAACCCCGGCTGGGCCGCGCAGCCACTGTGGCAGGCCGCGCAGGGCGTGCAGAAGTCGGCGTTCCCTTACGCCTACGCCAAGTGGGAAGCCCAGGCCGCTGCGCTGGTCAAGCAGATCGCGACCCACCCGGGGCCTGCGACTCCGTAGCGTCCGGTGCCGGCCTTCTCCCCCCTGGGCCGAACCGGATCCGCCAGCCGCCGGGCATCCCCCCGCCCGGCCAGGCCGGCCTGATGTGCCCCGCCCTCCCCGAGGGGGCGGGGCACATTCTGTCGTGCACCAGCTCAGACAGCCCTGCGGCGGCATTTCGGTGGCACGAATTTTTCTTCATGAGTCCGTCATGTTGGCCGCGCTTCCGCACGTCACCGGCCTGCGATTGCGAACACCGCAGGCCGGCCTGCCCGCGGCTGCGGCAATGCCGCGGCAATGTTGGCCAACACATGCCTGCCCACCTGGTAGAACATGGGGTCATGACGTCCTTCCTGACCCAGTACGGGTACTGGGCCTTGTTGCTTTTTGCCTTCGTTCAGGCTTGCTGCATTCCGATCTCGTCGGAGATCACCTTCGGGTTCGCTGGCGTGCTCGCCTACGAGGGTCACCTCAGCCTGGTGCTCGTGATCGTCGTCGGCGCACTCGGGGAACTGGCCGGCTCGTCCGCCGCGTACGGCCTTGGCCAGCTTGGTGGCCGCCACACCGTCGAGCGGTACCGCAAGTACTTGCTCATGACCAGGAGGGACGTCGAGCGGGCCGAGCGCTTCTTCGCCGGCCGCGGTGCCTGGTCAGTTGCCGTCGCCAGGGTCATCCCGCTGGTCCGGGCCTTCGCCGGCCTGGTGGCCGGCTTCATGGAGGTACCGGCGCTGCCATTCGAAATCTTCAACCTGATCGGCACGGTGGTCTGGGCGACCGCTCTGTCCGTGCTCGGCTACCAGTTCGGCAGCGACTGGGGCAAGGTGTCGAAGAACTTCTCGCACGCCAGCGACGCCCTGGTAGTGCTGGTTGTGCTCGTACTGGCTGTGCTCATCGCTTACAAGGCGTACGAGATCAGGAAGGAACACAGGGCCGACGCCGCGGCGGCCGGCCCCGCGGACGAGAAGGCGCCAGTGTCGGGGCCCCGGCACCGCGCTCGCTCGGACAGCAAGGGTGGCTGACGAGCCAGCCTGGCATCACACCGCTGTCGTCTACCAGGTCTACCTGCGCAGCTTCGCCGACGGTAACGGCGACGGCGTCGGCGATCTGGCTGGTCTTCAGGCTCGTCTGACATACCTGCGCATGCTCGGCGCTGACGCGATCTGGCTCACTCCCTGGTACGTCTCGCCGATGGCCGATGGCGGCTACGACGTGGCCGATTACCGGGATATCGATCCGCTGTTCGGCACCCTCGCCGAGGCAGAGGCACTCATCGCCGCGGCGCACGGGGAGCAGCTCAGGGTCATTATCGACATCGTGCCTAACCACTGCTCCGATCACCATCGGTGGTTCGCTGCGGCGCTTGCCGCCGGTCCCGGCTCGGCCGAGCGGGCGAGGTTCTGGTTCCGGCCCGGCCGTGGCGCCGACGGGAGCAGGCCGCCCAACGACTGGCCGTCCATGTTCGGTGGCCCGGCCTGGACCCGTGTCACTGAGCCGGACGGCAGTCCGGGCGAGTGGTACCTGCACCTCTACGCGCGCGAGCAGCCCGACCTGAACTGGGAGAATCCCGAGGTCAGGGCCGAGTTCGAGGACATCCTGCGGTTCTGGCTCGATCGTGGCGTCGACGGCTTCCGGATCGACGTGGCTGATTTCCTGGTCAAGGACTCCTCGCTGCCCGACGTCGCGGGCCTTCCCGAAGGCGCCCGCAAGCCCTGGGAAGACCAGGACGGCCTGCACGACATCTACCGGTCCTGGCGCCAGCTCATCGAGTCCTACCCAGGCGACCGGGTGTTCGTAGGCGAGATCTGGCTGAAGCCGCTGACCCGGCTGCGGTCGTACCTGGCCGGGGACCAGCTGCACACCGCGTTCAACTTTGATTATCTCGGCGCGCCATGGGACGCCGCCAGGCTGCGCGCCGTCATCGACACCACGCTCGGCAGCATCGGCGTGTCAGCGCCCTGGGTGCTGTCCAACCACGACGTGACCCGGCACCTCACCAGGTACGGCCGGGCGAACACCGGTAGCGAGTGGCAGGCCGATCCGGGCCGCCCCGACCTCGCACTCGGCACACGACGAGCCCGGGCCGCGATCCTGCTGACGCTCGCCCTGCCGGGAAGCGCCTACCTGTACCAGGGCGAGGAGCTGGGGCTGTGGGAGGTCGAGGACATCCCGGATGAGCTGATTGCCGACCCGATCTTCGAGCGCACTGACCACTTCGTCCGCGGCCGGGATGGCTGCCGGGTGCCGCTGCCGTGGCGGGCGGACAGGCCTGGCTTCGGTTTCGGCCCGGCCGACGGCGCAGGCCCTTGGCTTCCTCAACCCGAGCCGTGGCGGCAGCTTGCAGCCGACGTGCAGGCTGGTGACCCCGGCTCAATGCTCGAGCTGTACCGGGCCGCGCTGCGCGTTCGAAGGGCGCGTGCCAGGCTGTCCGACGACCGCTTGACCTGGCAGGAAGCTCCCGACGGCGTCCTGACCTTCGACCGGCCAGACGACTTGCGCTGCGTCGTGAACCTGTCCGGGGAGCCCGTCGCGCTGCCGGCTCACCAACAGCTGCTGCTGGCCAGCGACCCGCTTCCCGGCGGCTTGCTGCCGCCCGACACCGCCGCCTGGCTGCGCACCGACGCTTTGTAAGTGCATCCAGCGATGGCGGGCGAGCACCAGCGCCCTAGCTCTCAGTCAACGAGGGCCTGATACACCATCTGGCGCAGCTGCGGTCTGATCGGGTAGGCGCTCGAGGGCAGCAGCTGGGTGAAGAACGTAGCGGTGACGTGCTCAGCCGGGTCCACCCAGAAGGTGGTCGAAGCCGCGCCGCCCCAGTTGAACTCGCCGGCCGAGCCCAGCGACTTGGTCGCGAGCGGGTCGATCACCACGGCGAAGCCCAGGCCGAAGCCGACACCGGCGAACACGGTCTCCGCGTATAGCGGCCGCCCGAATGTCTCCAGATCCGCGCCGCCCGGCAGGTGGTTGCTGGTCATGTAGGCAACCGTGCGCGGGCTGAGCAGCCGCACTCCGTCCAGTTCGCCGGCCGGACTGTCCGGGCGGTGCAGCAGCATCTGGGTGAACCTGTTGTAGTCTCCGGCGGTCCCGATCAGGCCGCCGCCACCGCTGAGGTAGGCCGGCTCACGCAAGGCCGCGTTACCCATCGCATCCAGCCGGGTGGCCTTGTGATCCTCCGGGCTGCGGGTGTAGAGCGCAGCGAGCAGGCCGGCGTCGTCCGGGCTGGCGAAGAACGCGGTGTCGGTCATGCCTAGCGGCCTGAAGATCCGGCTGGCAAGGAACTCGTCGAGCCGCTGGCCCGAGACCACCTCGACGACCCGGCCGAGCACGTCGGTCGCCACCGAGTAACTCCACTCGCTGCCCGGCTGGAATAGCAGCGGCATCGAGGCGAACTCGTCACAGCAAGCGGCCAGGTCCGCGCCCCGCGGCGAGCCCCACTCGAACCCGCGCGCCCGGTAGATCGCGTCGACGGGGTGGTTGCGCATGAAGCCGTAGGTCAGCCCCGAGGTGTGGCTGAGCAGGTGCCAGATCCGGACCGGCTCGGCGGCGGGCACCGTCCGGTAGCTGACATCGCTGCCACCGGCGAACACCCGGACATCGCGGAACGAGGGGATGTACTTATACACCGGATCAGTGAGCTGAAAGCCACCCTCCTCGTAGAGGATCATCGCCGCGACCGAGGTGATCGGCTTGGTCATGGAGTAGATCCGCCACAGGGTGTCCGGCTCCACCGGCAGCCCGGCCTCGATGTCCCGCTGACCGTAGCTGGACACGTGCGCGAGCTTGCCGTGCCTGGCAACGGTGATCAGCCAGCCCGCCAGCTTCCGCTCGTCGACGTAACGCGCGAAATGCTTGTCGATCCGGTCCAGCCGTGCCTGATCGAATCCGACTTCGGCCGGGTCCACTTCGATCTGCAGTCCGCCCATCCGTGTCCAGCCTCCAGTCAGCAGTCGGCAGTGTTGCCGAGCCCTGTTCCGTGTGCCCCGATCCTGTCAAGTCGAACCCCGTTCGGTCTAGCCCGGCCCTGCTGCTGGTCCTGGCAGGCCGGTGCGGCGCCGGACCTCGTAGAGCAAGATGCCCGCGGCCACCGCCAGGTTCAGCGACTCGGCGGTGCCTGTCATCGGGATTGACACCCGTTCGCCGGCAGCCGCCAGCAGGCCGGCGGGCAGGCCGCTGCCCTCGCTGCCGAGCAGCAGGGCGAGCGGCAGCTTAAGGGCAGCCTGCCAGCACGACACGCTCTCCCGGGCTGAGGTTGCCACGACGGTCACGCCGGCACCCGCCGCCCAATCGAGAAACTCGCTCGACAGCACGCCGGCCACCACCGGCACCGTGAACAGCGCGCCCATGCTCGCCTTCACCGCCACCGGGTCGTGGTGATCAGCGGATGGGCCGATCAGGATCACTCCGGCGGCGCCGACCGCACTCGCCGTCCGGACGATCGTGCCGATGTTGCCGGGATTACCTGCCTCGTGCAGGGCGGCGAATACCGAGCCAGGCCCGACCGTCAGGTCAGTCAGGCGCAGCGGTGCGGCCCGCACGATCGCGGCCAGACCGGACGGCCCGTCGCGGTCGGCAATCCGGCCGAACATCTCCGCGGTGAGCCTGGCCACCCTGACGCCGGCCGCCTCCTGGGCGGCCACCATCGCGACCGCGCCGGGATGGCGGAGCAGGTCTGGCGCGGCGATCAGCACTTCGATCTTGGCGCCCGCCTCCACCGCCTGCCAGACCGGCTGGATGCCCTGCACGACGAACGCGGCTTCGCGCCGTCTGTGCTTCCGGTCCGCGAGCAGTCGTACGCGCTTGACCAGGGGGTTCGCCGCGCTGCTGATCACTTCGGCCATCGCCAAGCGAGCCTACTCTCCGGGCGGCTCCTATAGTGGCCAGCGAATCGTCGGGCGGAGGCAGATGGGCGCGGAAAGCGAGCGGGTAGCCGGCTTCGGGCGGCTGGAAGAAGGGCTGCGGCAGGCCGGCGACTGGTACCGGTGGGGACCGTACGTCAGCGAACGCCAGTGGGGCACGGTCCGCGAGGATTACAGCGCAGACGGCGAGGCCTGGGACTACCTGCCGCATGACCACGCCAGGTCGCGAGCCTACCGCTGGGGCGAGGACGGGCTGGCCGGATTCTGCGACATCGAGCAGCGGCTGTGCCTCGGCCTCGCGCTGTGGAACGGCAAGGACCCGATCCTCAAGGAGCGCGCGTTCGGGCTGACCGGCGCGCAGGGCAACCACGGCGAGGACGTCAAGGAGTACTGGTGGTACCTGGACGCGCTGCCGAGTCACGCGTGGAACCGGTGGCGCTACCACTACCCGCAGGCGCGCTTCCCTTATGAAGATCTCATTGAGGGAAACGGGGCCCGCAATCGGCTGCAGCCGGAGTACGAGCTGATCGACACCGGGGCATTCGACGGCGGCCGGTACTGGATCACTGAAGCGCACTACGCCAAGGCCGGGCCGGACGACCTCCTGATGACCATCCAGGTCACCAACGCGGGCCCGGATCAGGCCGAGTTGCACGTGCTGCCGACCGCCTGGTTCCGCAACACCTGGTCCTGGGAGGAGGGCGCGGAGAAGCCTCAGCTAGCTGGTGCCGGTGAGGGCCGGGTGACGCTGGAGCACCCGATCTGCGGCCCGATGGAGCTGCTTGCGGGGCCAGGGCCGGACGGGGTGCTGCCGACGGCGCTGTTTTGCGAGAACGAGACGAACGAGGCGCGGCTGTTCGGAGCCCGACCGGTCACCCCGTACCCGAAGGACGGCATCAACGACCACGTGGTGAGCGGCGCCGCGACCGTGAACCCTGCTGGCCTTGGGACAAAGTGTGCGTACTGGTACAAGCTGACCCTAGCTGAGGGCGCCTCGGCCGAGTTGCGGCTCCGCTTGCGGCCGACCCCCGTTATTGAGTGCGTATCTCAGCAAATAGCGCAGACAAACGCACTCAATAACGCTGCGCAGGCTGCAGGCGGGGCGCTGGGTGCCGAGTTTGCGGCAATTGTCGCGCAGCGGCGGACCGAGGCCGACGAGTTTTACGCGGAACTGACGCCCGCCGGAGCCAGCGCCGACGAGGCCGCGGTGATGCGCCAGGCATTCGCCGGGATGCTCTGGTGTAAGCAGCTGTACTACTACGACGTCGGCCGCTGGCTCGACGGCGACCCTGCCCAGCCGCCGCCGCCTGCGCAGCGTCTCACCGGCCGGAACTCCCGCTGGCGCAGCTTCGACGCGTTCGACATCATGTCGATGCCGGACAAGTGGGAATACCCCTGGTTCGCGGCGTGGGACCTGTCGTTCCACTGCGTCGCGCTCGCGCACGTCGATCCGGCCTTCGCCAAGTATCAGCTGATCTTGCTGTGCCGGGAATGGTTCCAGCATCCGGGCGGCGCGCTGCCCGCCTACGAGTGGGACTTCGGCGACGTGAACCCGCCGGTGCAGGCCTGGGCGGCCCTGGAGGTATTCGCCGTCGATGGCTGCCGGGACATCGACTTCCTGAGCCGCATCTTCGACAAGCTGCTGGTGAATTTCACCTGGTGGGTGAACCGGGAAGACGCCGAGGGCAACAACCTCTTCGAAGGCGGCTTCCTCGGCCTGGACAACATCGGCCCGATCGACAGGTCGCATCTGCCGGTAGGTGGCATCCTCGAGCAGGCCGACGCGACCGGCTGGATGGCGTTCTATGCCATGGCGATGGCAACGATCGCGGCCATCCTGCAGCGAACCGGCATGCGCCCAGCCACCGACCTGGTGCTCAAGTTCCTCGAGCACTTCGCCGCGATCAAGCAGGCTCTTGACGACCGCGGCCTGTGGGACGAGAACGACGGCATGTACTACGACCGGCTCATCACCCCGGCCGGCGAGATGGTTCCCGTCAAGGTCAGATCGTTCGTCTCGGTGCTGCCGGCACTCGCGATGAGCGTGGTCGGCGAGGAGGCCATTGACTTGGCCGTGGCCGTCGGCAAGCGCTTCGCCTGTCTGCTGGCCGAGGAAGGCATGACCAGCAACGGTCTGGCCGGGCCCAGCCAGCTAGCCGATGGCGGGCTGCTGCGCGGCGATCCGGGTCATCAGCGGATGCTGCTCACCCTGGTGAGCCCGGACCGGCTGCTGCGGCTGCTGACCGCACTGCTAGACGAGGCAGAGTTCCTGTCCCCGCACGGCCTGCGGGCCTTGTCCGCCTGGCACCGCGACCATCCCTACACCATCGACGTCGAGGGCTACCAGGCCAGCATCGACTACGAGCCGGCCGAGTCGACCACGCCGCTGTTCGGCGGCAACTCAAACTGGCGCGGGCCGGTCTGGTTCCCAGTGAACTACCTGGTGATCAGCGCGCTCGAACGGTATGAACGGTTCTTCGGCGACGAGGTCAGGCTGGAGTACCCGTCGCGGTCAGGTCAGCACCTGTCACTAGCGGCAATAACCGCAGACCTGCAGGACCGGCTCATCTCGATCTTTCTGCCGGGGCCGGACGGCCGCCGGCCGTGCTTCGGCGGCGCGCCGTTGCTGGCCGACGACCCCCACTGGCGTGACAACCTTGTATTCAGCGAGTACTTTCACGGCGACAATGGAGCTGGCCTGGGCGCATCCCACCAGACGGGCTGGACCGGCCTGATCGCCGACATCATTCGCCGCCGGCATGGCGCTGTGCCGTCGCTCGGTGCCGCCTTGGCGGCCAAATTCGAGCGCGCATAAAGTCGGCACATGAGCATTTCTGGCGAGTACGAGCCGAGCCCCGCGCAGTGGGTCCGAGACCAGGTCGCGTTGTATGAGTCCTCTGGCGGACAGCGGGCCAACACCCTGGGTAACACCGGGCTTCCGGTCATCATCGTGACCACCAAAGGCAACAAGAGCGGAAAGGTTCGCAAGACGCCGCTGATGCGGGTGGAGCACGACGGTGAGTACCTGCTGGTCGCGTCCAAGGGCGGCGCACCGTCACACCCGGTCTGGTACTACAACTTGAAGGCCGATCCTAAGGCTGTCGTGATCCAGGATGGCCCGGAACCGATGCCCGTCGAGGTCCGAGAGCTGGAGGGCGACGAGCGGGCCCGATGGTGGGAGCGCGCCGTCGCCGCGTATCCGCCGTACGCGGAGTACCAGCAGAAGACGGCCCGCAAGATCCCGGTCTTCCTGGCTACCAAGTCCGGCTAGCCGGCCGATCCGCCCGAGATCTCGAAGGACCACAACTCGCTGTTAACGGCAACCGGCCGTTGCGCGGCTGCGGGGGGCGGGTCAGCGGGCGCAGAGCCAGCCGGCGGCGAGTCAGCGGGCGCGGAGCCAGCCTGCGGCGAGTCAGCCGACGGACGGTGGCCGTGCCCGAACGCGGCCGAGGTCCGCCAGGCCTCGAACGACTCTTCGTCGCGCCAGCGCGTCACGACCAGCCAGGTAGTACGCCCGTCGGTGGGGCGCAGCAACTCGAAGCCCTCGAAGCCGTCCTGGTTATCGACCGCGCCCGCCCGCGCGGCGAACCTGCGGGCGAGCTCATCCCCGCCGTCAGGCGGGACGGTTATCGCATTGATCTTTACCACGGTCATGCACCGCATCATGCCAGCCCGATGACCGGACACGCGCATCCGGAGGGTACCTCCAATATCCGGATGGCGATCCCTTACGGTGGAATGGTGCGCATGCCATGGTGGGGCGTGGTGTCGTCGACGCTTGCGCCCGTGCTCCTGATAGGCGGCTGGACAGCGTCGGCCGACCTTCAGCCCGTCCCATTTGACCCGATATCAAGTACGATCAGCTCACTGGCTGCCCAAGGCATGCCGTATCGCTGGCTGATCACACTCGCCCTAATCGGCGTCGGGGCCTGTCACCTGACGACGGGCCTGGCGCTAGGCCCTGCAGCGGCGCCTGGCCGGCTCATGCTGATCTTCGGCGGGGTCAGCGGTATGCTCATCGGCGCCAACCCGCAGCATCCCGGCGGCGGATCGCTGGCACATGTGGTCTTTTCCTGCACCGGCGTCGTCCTGATGACGCTGTGGCCGGTCACCGCAATACGCCAGGATCCTGGCGCGCCGTTCGGCCTGCGGCCGCCGGTCGGCTGGGCCGCCGGGCTGATCACGCTCGGCCTGCTGCTCTGGTTCACTGCGCAACTATTCCACGGCAGCGAACTCGGCCTGGCCGAGCGGGCCGTGACCGCTGGTCAGTCGCTGTGGCCGCTGGTCGTGGTGCTGTCGGTGCTCGTTGCGCAACGCCACCCGGTGCGGGCCACCGAGGAGGCGGCAGCGCTCAGATCCCGGTGAGCCCGGCAAAGATCTCCGCAACCTCGTCCGGATCGAACTCCAGCGTTGCGTCGCCTACCGAGAGCTCGATCCGCTGCATAGCCGGATCGACAGTCGGCCTGGTGACGGGCGAGATCCAGATCTTGCGATCCGCCGCTAGCTGCCGGGCGGCCGTGCCGTAGTCGTCCTTGGCTACACGCAGCAGCAGGTGCATCATCGGCACCTGCGGAGGGTTCGGCAGTACCATGACGCCCGGCACGTTGGCGAGTGCGGCCGCGATCGCGCGGGCCTGGCCGAGATAGCCGGGGAACTTCGGCAGCCGGTCGCGGAGGCAGGTCAGCGCGGATGCCGCATTCGGCCACAGGCCGAACATCGTCCCTCCCATCCGGCGCCGCCATTCCCGGACCTGCGCGATCACCTGCTCCGGACCTGCCACGCAGCAGCCGGGCAAGGCCCCGATGCCCTTGTAAAACGAGACGTATACGGTGTCGAACAGGTCGGCGATCGCGGCCGGAGCGCGCCCGTAGCCCGCCGCCGACTCCCACAGCCGGGCGCCGTCCAGATGCACGGCGGCGCCGCGGCCGCGCGCCCAGCCGACCTGCGCAACCAGGTCGTCGAAGGTTGGCTGCTGACCGCCGATGTCACGCTGCGGCAGTTCGAGCAGCAGTGCGGCCGGCGGCTCGGCGATCGCGATCAAGTCATCCATGGTGATAAGGCGGTCCCGGCCGCCAGCGGGACGCCCTATCAGGCCATGCAGCCGTTGATACGCCTGCTCCTCGTGCTGCTCCAGATGGCACATCGGATGGAAAATCACGGTCCGGCGATTCCGGTCGTCGGCGTGCACCCTGAGCACGGCCTGCTGTGCCATCACCCCGGTGGGAAGGAACGTCGCCGCGGGCTTCCCCAGCAGTCCGCACATCTCGGCCTCGAGCTCAGCCACCACGCCGCCCTGGCCATAGGTGTCTGGCTTGGTGTCCGCCGGGATGGTCGCCAGCATGGCAGCCGCGTTGACCGGCCCGTGTCCGGCCAGGAACCGGGTGCACCGGCCCTGCAGCTCGGCCAGTTCGTCCTCGTCAGTCATCAGCCGTCTCTGTCACGAAATCGATCAGTTCTTCCACCCGGCCGAGGAACTCCGGCTCCAGGTCCGCGTAGGACTGTACGCGGCCGAGGATGCGCCGCCAGCCAGCGGGCGGATCGGGCGGCCAGCCGATCGCCGCCAGGACGCCTTCCTTCCAGGGCGTACCCCGCGGGACGTCGGGCCAGCGGCCGATGCCGAGCACGGCAGGCTTGACCGCCGACCATATGTCGACGAACGGGTGGCCGACGATCAGGACGTGATCCGAGCTGATCTGGGCCGCGATCCTGCTTTCCTTGGAGCCAGCTACCAGGTGGTCGACCAGCACGCCGAGCCGCCGGCCTGGCGGCGGAGAATCCGGCGACGATCGCAGGCAGGTCGTCGATGCCGTTCAGGAACTCCACGACCACCCCAGCGTCGCGAAGATCATCGCCCCAGACCTTCTCCACCAACTCGGCGTCATGCTTGCCTTCGACATAGATGCGGCTGGCCCTGGCGACCTTCGCCCTGGCCGGCGGCGCCGCGATGGACCCTGACGCGGTCCGCGCGGGCGCGCGCCCTTGGTCAGGAACCGGCCTTACCAGCACCACCCGCTTGCCGTCCAGCAGGAAGGTGCCGGACAGTGGGAAAACCCGGCGCTTGCCGAGTCTGTCCTCCAGCGTCACTGTGTCCTTCTCGCAGCTGACCACCGCACCACAGAAATCTCCTGCGCCGTCCTCGACCACCAGGCCGCGTTCCGCGGGAATCGCGGGCGGGGGGACCGGCCGGCGAGAAGGCGCCGCCAGCACGGTGTCACGGTACCTGTCGCCGTAATGCCCGTCGCCGCGCCGCGTGCTGCCGTACCGCCCGCTGGGCACTGGATCTCCTCCAGCTAACTGGGGTATTTGTCCGATCCAGTATCGGCGAATCCTGGCTTCACCCCCTGTGAGGCACGCCGCTCACGGCCGGATTCATCCGAGGGCGCTGACGCCCTGTCGTCCGGAGGCAGGGTAGATCTGCGACCAGCGCCGACTGCGGAAACGATTAAATACCGGAAGGCCGGATGGTACCTCTTACGGCATTCCCTTGCGCTAGGGTCCCTACGTTATGTTCAGTCCGTTAAAGCCGCGGGGGGATGAGTGCCGCGTCTTCGTCTGAGCCTGGGCGCGATGGTGGCGGCCGTGGCCACGTTCGTCGCCATGGTGTGCCTAGGCGGGCCGGCCTTTGCGCTGCCGCCGCCAGGGACCAACATCTCCATCATCTCCGCCGGGCCGACCAGCGGTAACCCGTATCAGCTGACGGTCCAGGTTAACGACTTGAACGGGCTGCAGCTCAGCAGCCCCGACGGTGGTACCACGCCCGCGATGACCGTGCACATAATGAACGGCATTACGGACGTCTACGACGTGACGACCATGGCCTACGTCTCCGGCCCCACGTCCGCCCAGATCTGGCAGCAAACCGATCAGATCCCGCAGGCCAGCTTGCCCGCCGGCACGTACACGATGAGTGTCGACATGTACGACACGCAGGAGAGCGATCTAGGCGTAGCGGCACCGGCGCCATTGTCGTTCTCTTACACGACAACTATCGGCTCGCTCCAGTCGAACCCGCCAACCGTGACCGCTGGCTCACAGACCGTCACCATCACCGGAACGGTCAGCGGCACGGCAACCGGTGGGACGCCGGTTGGCCTCGGCAGCGGCATCCCCGTCAGCGTCGCCATTAACGGCGTGCCGACGACCACGGTCACTACAACCGACGCGGCCGGGGACTTCAGTTACCAGCCGCCAGCCCTCTCGGACACCACGACCTATACCTTCAGCGTGGGCTCTACCAGCACCTATTCGGCTGACAGCCAGGCCATTACCGTCAAGGCGGTGCAGGCGACCTCGGCCATCAACGCGACGGCGATCCCAGCCAGTGTTTCCGAAGGATCGCCCCCCGTCACGATCTCTGGGCAGGTGACCGTCACGCCGCAAGGGTCGACGAGTTCCACCGGTATCGGCGCCAACGTGCCCGTGAACGTGGCCATCAACGGCATACCAACCACCACGGTCAACACGACTGATGCGGCGGGCGACTTCAGTTACCCGGCCGGACTCATCTCGGCGACCACCACGTACACCTTCAGCGTCGCCTCGACGCCGCTGTACACATCGCCGACCCCAGTGCCGGTGACCGTCCAGGTGAACCCGGCGCCGAGCACCATCACGGTTAACCCGAGCCCGGCCTTCGTCACATTTGGCTCCGAGAACGTGACCTTCAACGGGATTGTGACCGCGCTGCCGCCCGGCGGCACTACCGCAGTCCCCGTTCCGAACGCCCCGGTGTACCTGAACGGCAGCACTAACCCGATCGCTACAACAGATTCCAACGGCAAGTTCAGTTATCCGGTCAGTGGCATAACGCAGACCACTGGCTACACCTTTAGCGTGAACTCCACGAACCTGTACAACGCCCCTACCCCCGACTTGGTGACGGTGACCGCGACTCCCGGGACAACCAATATTGCCGCTACTGCCAATCCACCGTTCGTCAACCTGGGGTCCTCGACCGTGACATTCAGCGGCGCTGTGACTGTGGGCACCGCCGCTCTACCTGTGCCGTCGGGCACGCAGGTCTACGTGAGCGTCGACGGTGCCGCACCCGTTGCCGCTGGCACAACAGACACGAGTGGCGACTTCACCTACGTAGCTAACGGGGTCACGAAGACCACCACCTTTAACTTCAGCGTAAGCGCAGGAACTCTTTACACCAGCGCCACCTACCAGGTTTCTGTCAACCTCGACCAGCTCACTACCAACGTGACGGTGACACCTGACCAGACGAACGTGACGGAGGGATCGCAGACCGTTACGTTTATGGGCTCAGTGACCGGTATTTCGCCGAGTAGCCCCACCACTTCCCAGCCAATTCAGGGCGTGCCGGTGATTCTCAACGGCGGCAAGACTCCGGTCGCGACGACAAAGGCCAATGGCCAGTTCATTTACCAGGTCAGCAATATCGGCAAAGCCAGCCAGTTCGACTTCAGTGTTGCCTCGGCGCCGACCTACACCGGCGCCACAGTTAACGTTGCCATCGGCGTCATACCAGCGGCCACCAGGTTTACTGGCGTAAAGGTAAGTCCGGCGCACCTGAAATACGGCCAGAAGGCGACGCTCACCGGCACCATTCAGTATCGGTACGGGACGACCTGGACCGCCCTGCCTGGGGCCGCCGTTCAGCTCTTCGAGGGCAAGAAAGGCCTGGGCGGCGTCCACACCGGAAAGAGCGGCTCGTTCACAGGAACGCTACCGACCACGAACGGCACATCCTGGCATGCCATGGTGAGCGGAGCGGCGCTGCTTCAGCAGGCTTCCGCGATCGGGAACCTGAGCATCTCCGTGCCGATGAAAGCCAAGTCCTTCGCTGCCAAGCTCGACGTGCTGGGGATCGTGAAGACCTCCGGCTGCCTGCAAGTGACGGTTCCCGTCCGCTACAGTCCTGAGTCGAAGATCGTCATCCAGTACGCTGCCAAGTCGCACGGCCCGTGGAAGACCCTCGGCAAGCTTCAGCTCCACACCATCGCCGGCGCTCCGGCCTTGTGCCGTGACGCCAACGAGTCGTACTTCGGCGGCAGCATCCGCGCCAAGCTGCCGAACGCCTACTACCGCGCAGACTTCCCGGGTAACTTCAGCTTCCAGCACACCACCAGCTCAGTCGTCCACTCCTGGCGCTACCAGACCAGGATCACCAATTACAAGGTGAGCCCTCGTGCCATCTCGACCGGCGGCAAGGTAAAGATCACCGGGCGGCTGTGGTTGCGCGGCAAGTCCTGGAAGCCCTACGGCAAGCGCAAGGTGGACATCGTCTACAACGAGAAGGGCACTTCCTACTGGGCCCATCTCGGCAAGCCGGTGAAGACGAGCGCCGGCGGGTACTTCAGCGAGACGGCTGTCGGCGGCGGCGGCAAATTCGTCGCGATCATCTACGCGGTCTACACCGGCAGCAAGACCGACCTCGAGGCGCAGAGTCCGGGCATGCCCGTCCAAGTGAACGAGGCCGCCACGCCCGGTCCCACGCCCCCCGGGCCTGCCCCCTCTGGGACCAGGCTTCCGGTCATCCTCCTACCGACCTACCGCGGCCTGGGCAGGCTGGCCCAGGACGCGATCGACATCGCCGCCCGTGAGATCAGGGCGCTGGCATTCTGGCCGAGATGACCATGCCGCCGAAGCTGCCGGTGATGGTCGCCACGGAGTGCCACACGTAGTCGTGATAGCTCAGCCGGATTGTCGCCTTGCTGCCACCAGGGCCGCTGATGGTCAGCCAGGCCCGGACGAAGCCGGTCAGCTGGTTCCATAGTGCGTGTCCGTGGACACTGGTATCCCTGGTCCAGCGGACGCCGTAGAACTTGATCACGGTGCGGCTCGCCGAGCCGCCGAATGTCTGGTGGCCGCCACGAAGCCCGAAGCCCTCGACTCCGTCGCCGTAGTACCAGTTCCAGATCGCGTCACCGACGACGGCCGCGCCCGACAGCGGCCAGCCGCCTGCCGTTAGCGATCGCGTTGTTGCCGGCCGCCGCGCGAGCCGGCGTCACCTGACCGAGCTTGACCGGGAACGAGCCGAGCACCCGCACCTCAGGGGTGTGCCTGGCGCACGAGGCCGTCATGGTCTTCAGCCCAGCCGGGTCGCGCGATGAACGTGCGCACCAGCCCTTCTGCGCAGCCGAAGGTGTCGTCCAGGGCGTTGATGTGCACGTCATTGTGGATCAGTATCCAGCGCGCCGACGGGCCCATGTCCCGGGCCACCGCGCGGCCCTCGATACGGGGTCGTCAGCGAGTCCAGATCCCCCGACAGCACCAGCACCGGCAGAGTTTTCGGCGCATATGGCGTCGGGGTCTTGTTGATCGGGCGAAGCCACTTCGGCGGGGCCGGCCAGTCCAGGCAGGCGTCGAACTCCTCCTGTGGCTCAGTAATCCATTCGTGCACGCTGAACGGGGCGAACAGGTTCTTCGGCAGCGCGGCCACCGCGGCGTTGTACTCAACCTGGCGTTGCGCGGGCTGGCTGCGTAGCTGAACGGCTGCGGGTAGTCCAGGCAGGTGGTGGCCTGGTAGGAACCGTCATTGAACTGGTTCGGCCGGCCCCGAGTTGCCGGTGTAGATCTCCATCGCGGCCAGCCGCAGCAGCGGTCCGTTGTCACGGTGGTCCAGGACTGCCCGGATCGCCGGGTCCAGCTCCCGGTAGACACCCTGGTCCGCACCTGCGATGTTGATGAGCTCGATGAGCTGGTCAACCCCGACCGTCTCGGTCAGCACGCTCCCGTAGGGGTCGAGCGTCTTGCCGCTCACCGGGTGCGCGCGCAGGTAGCTGGCGAACTTGACGATGCGTCCCCAGGACGAACCAGGCGCGGCGACCGAGCACGCGACGCTCCGGCGGCACGCCAGGTTGAAAGCGTGCCGGGCGGTGAGCATTGTGTCCGGATACCAGGGGTCGGTCTGGCTGACAGGGTAGGCGGCATCCAGCGTCACAGACCGGAGCAGCGAAGCATAACGCGAGGTGAATACCTGGCTGAAGAACGTGCCGTAGGAGTCGCCGTACAAGTCGACCTTGCCTGTCTTCAGCCGGCCGAGCAGCAGCGCCACGTCCCGCGCCGCGATCGCCGTGGTGTACAGGTCGCTGCCCTGTACGTAGCGGCTGCTACCCCTGAGCTTGCGTGAGTGATTGAGCTGCCAACCACACTTGCCGGTATCAGTGGTGTAGGCGGCAATGCCGTCGGCGAGCGTCCAGTCCTGCAGCGCTTTGCAGGTAAATGATGACGAGTTTCCTGTCCCGCGCAGGTTCACCAGCAGCAGGTTGCGGGTCTTCAGCAGCGGCAGGAAAGTTGCCCGGTACGACGGAGCGTAGTCGGTGGTCGCGTACCCCGGACCGCCTTGGATGGCCAGGATCGTGCCCGCCGCCTTGCCATGTGCCGGTTCGGCCGCCGGATACCACTCGAAGCCGAGCTTGATCGTGCCGGCCGCCGGGTGCCCGTAGTCGTAGGGCACATTGATCGTCGTGCACCAGGCAAGCCCGGATGACGTACACGGCGGGATCGTCACCGAGCCGACCCGGATCGGCTTCCGATGCCCGGCCGCTGACAGCGGCGCGTGCGGCCGACCGCTGACCCGCGCGACAACTCGCTGCGAAAATCCGGGCCGCACAGTGCCCGCGACAGCACCTGGCGCGGCGCCGACAGCACCAGTGCCTATGACGGTCAGGCCGGCCGTGATGGCGAGTACTCGGTATGAAAGTAGTGATACGGGCATAGCGTACGATGCTGTACTTTCACCCGGCTACTGTCAAGAGGAACAGAACCTCAGCGACCGGGAACCACGACAGCGTCGAGCATCGCTGCCCACTGCGCGATCACGCGTTCGCGGCGGCGGGAGTCGTCGGCCAGCGTGTCGGCGAGCCCGAGACCGCGGGCCAGGTCCAAGGTCGCCTGGACCGCCTCATGCACTCCGGGCACGGATTCGTCAGCGTTAAGCAACTCGATCGCGGCCTTGTGCGCCTCCCGCCCGAGGCGGGCTTCCAGCGGCAGGACCAGTCCGCGGAGGAACTCGCTGGCGGACGCCGCCGCCCAGATCTGCAGTGCGGCGCGGAACAACGGCCCGGTATAGAGCCCGACGAGCAGCCCGACGACGTCCCTGGTGCGGTGCGCGCTGACCGCAGGCAACCGGGCCGCCTCACGCTTGATCTCAGCGAGCCGGACCTCGGCCATCTGCTCGAGCGCCGCCGTAAGCAAGTCTTCCCTGGTCGGGAAGTAATGCTGGGTCGCGCCGCGGGAGACTCCGGCCCGCTCGGCGATCACGGCCACCGTCGCGCCGCTCCAGCCAAGCTCGGCCAGGCAGCCGATCGCGGACTCCAGCAGCCGGGCCCTCGTCGCCCGGCTGCGGTCCTGCCGTGGCTGGCGGAGCGCGTTCCGGCTGGCTGCCTGGGTCACGGCTGGTCGGCAACCCAGGACGGACGTCGCTTCTGCAGGAACGCGGCCATCCCCTCGGCTGCCTCGGCAGAAGCAAACAGCCGTGCCGACAACGCGGCAAGGGCGTCCGCCTTCGCGTCGAACGCCTCGAGCATGCCGGCGGTCAGCAGCGGCTTGGTCTCGCGCAGGCCCTGGGGCGAAGCGGCGCGCAGCGCATCGAGAACCGCGGTCGTGCCCGCGTCGATGTCGTCGACGGCCTCGGTGATCAGGCCGATCCGGGCTGCGGTCACGGCGTCGAACTTTTCCCCGGTCAGGTAGTACCGGCTCGCAGCCCGCGAGTTCAGCCGCGGCAGGGTCGTCAGCGAGATCATCGCGGGCGCCAAGCCAAGCTTGACCTCGGTGAAGGCGAACGTGGACGCCGGCCCGGCAAGCACGATGTCGCAGGCGCCGATTAGTCCTAGGCCGCCCGCACGGACGTGCCCGTCAATGCTGCCTACCACCGGCTTAGGCAGCGTCACTATGAGCTTCAGCAGCGCCGTGACCCCGCCGGTGCCGGCCGTCATGCCGCCCTGGCTTGCCTCGCTCAGGTCAGCGCCAGCGCAGAAGGTAGAGCCGGTATGGGTCAGCTCGGCTGCGCGCACGCCTGGGTCGGCTGCTGCATCCGCCAATGCCTCGGTTAGCTGCCCGACCAGCGCGGCCGACAGCGCGTTGCGGTTGCGCGGCGAATCCAGCGCGATCCTGGCGATCCCCCGGTCTACTGAGTACTGCACAAGCTGCTCTGCCATGCTGCCGCCTCCTAGTAGGACTTCGGCAGGCCGAGCGAGTGCTGAGCCACGAAGTTGAGGATCATCTCGCGGCTGACCGGCGCTATCCGGGTAGTCCGGACGTTCGCGAGCATGGCCGCCAGGCCGAACTCCGCGGTCATCGAGCTACCGCCGAGCACCTGGATCGCCTGATCGACAGTCCTGATGCTGGCCTCGGCTGCGGCGTACTTGGCCATGTTCGCGGCCTCACCCGCGCCCATATCGTCGCCGGCGTCGTAGAGCGTGGCCGCTTTCTGCATCATCAGCCTGGCGAGTTCAAGCTCGATCTTGACCTGGGCAAGTGGATGCGCCAGTCCCTGGTGCGCGCCGATGGGCACGCTCCACACCGTCCGCTCCTTCGCGTATCCGATGGCCTTCTCCAGCGCGTACCGGGCTGAGCCGACCGCCATCGCGGATGCCATCACTCGCTCCGGGTTGAGGCCGGCGAACAACTGCAGCAACGCCGCCGCGTGATCCCCGATCAGCGCGGTTGCTGGCAGCTTGACGTCGTCGAGGAACAGCAGGTACTGCTTCTCCGGCATGACGATGTCCATCTCGATGGGCTGGTAGCTGAACCCGGGCGTATCGGTCGGCACCACGAACAGGGCCGGGCGCAGCTTGCCGGTCTTGGCGTCCGCGGTGCGCCCGACGATCAGCACGGCTTCAGCCTCGTCCACGCCGGAGATGTAGATCTTCCTGCCGTTCAGCACCCAGGTGTCGCCATCGCGGGTGGCCACCGTGGTCAGCTTGTGCGAGTTGGAGCCCGCGTCCGGCTCAGTGATGCCGAAGGCCATGATCGACGATCCGCTGGCGATCTTCGGTAGCCAGTGCTGCTTCTGCTCATCGGTGCCGAACCTGGCGAGGATCGTCCCGCAGATAGCAGGCGAGACCACCATCATCAGCAGGCCGCAGCCGGCCGCGGCAAGCTCCTCCAGCACGATGGCGAGCTCATACAGGCCGGCCCCGCCGCCGCCGTAGCGCTCGGGCAGGTTCACTCCGATGAAGCCGAGCTGGCCCGCCTCCTGCCACAACTCAGTGAGACGGCCACCGCTGCGGGCCTGCTTGGTGAAGTACGCATAGCCGTACCGGTTGCCGAGGTCGGCTACTGCCGCCCGCAACGCGCGCTGCTCGTCGCTCTCGGTGAAGTTCACTGGGGATCCTCCTCAGGCTTGACGACGGCGAGCACGCTGCCCACCTGCACCTGCTGACCGGCCGCTACCGGCAGTTCGGCGATGATCCCCGCGGCTGGGGCGGCGATCACATGCTCCATCTTCATAGCCTCCAGCCAGAGCAGCGGCTGCCCGGCGGTGACCTGGTCGCCCACCGCGGTGCCGAGTCTGACGACGGTGCCGGGCATCGGCGCCAGCAGCGAGCCGGCGACTGCCGTGGCGCCGGGATCGGTGAACCGGCTGACCGGTTTCAGCGTGACCGGGCCCAGGCTCGAGTCAACGCACACCAGGCCGGGGTACCTGGCCACCTCGAACCGGCGCCGAATCCCGCCGATGTCCAGTTCGACCGCGTCCGGGGCCATCGACAGCAGGCTGATGCCCGCGCGCCCGTCGAGGACAGTGGCGTCGAGGGCAGCGCCGTCGGAAACATGCTTCGAGAACAGTGCTGTCGAGAATCAGTGCGCCGCGCTCGATCCGGTAGCCGACGTCGTGGCCCCCATACTGCTTGCGCTGTAGCTGGGACGGCACGTTTCGCCAGCCGGATGGCAGGCCGCCGAGCACCTTGGCGGTGGCCTGGCGGGCAGCGGCGTCGGCGAGCGCGGCCGCCAGCGCGGACACCTGCACCGTGTCCTGGTTTGCCAGCGGTGCGGCCAGGTCAGCCAGGCCGTGCCTGTCGAAGAACGCGGTGTCGGTCTGGCCGGCCAGGAACTCGGGGTGGCGCAGCACCCGCACCAGCAGGTCCCGGTTGGTGACAAGGCCGTGAATCCGCGCCTGCGCCAGCGCAGCGGCCAGCACGATCGCCGCCTGCGCCCGATCCGGCGCCCAGGCGATGACCTTGGCCAGCATGGGGTCGTAGAAGACGCTGACTCGGCTGCCATCGACGACGCCGGAGTCCAGCCTCAGCGCACGCTGCTGCGGCACCTCGAACTCGACGGGCGAGCCTGGCAGCTCGAATTTGTGCACTGTGCCGCTCTGCGGCCGCCAGCCGGCCTCCGGATCCTCCGCATACAGTCGCGCCTCGATCGCGTGGCCGGTCTGCTCCGGCTGACGCCCGGGCAGCGAGCCGCCGCCGGCTATCAGTAGCTGCAACGCGACCAGGTCGGTATTGGTGGTGCACTCGGTGACCGGGTGCTCGACCTGGAGCCTGGTGTTCATCTCCAGGAAGTAGAACCGGCCGGACTCGTCCGCCAGGAACTCGACGGTACCGGCGTTCACGTACCCGACGACGGCGGCCGCAGCCCGGGCTGCCTCGTACAACCGCTCCCGCATGCCGGGCAGCCGTTGGACCAGCGGCGACGGCGCTTCCTCGATGATCTTCTGGTGCCGGCGCTGGATCGAGCATTCCCGTTCGCCCAGGGTCCAGATTGTGCCCGCCGCATCCGCGAGGATCTGCACTTCGATGTGGCGGCCCGCCGCCAGGTAGGGCTCGCAGAACACGGTCGGATCGCCGAACGCCGACCCAGCCTCAGACCGGGCCGCCGCAAGCTCGGTGGGCAGTTGCGCCAGGGACCGGACGACGCGCATGCCACGGCCGCCGCCACCGGCCGACGCCTTGATCAGTACCGGCAGATCTGCCTCGGTGAGCACGCCGGGGTCGAGCGCGCCGAGTACGGGAACGCCGGCCGCGGCCATCAGCCGCTTCGACTCGATCTTGCTGCCCATCGCCTCGATCGCGGCCGGCGGCGGGCCGATCCATGTCAGGCCGGCGTCCTGCACGGCGCGAGCGAAGGCTGCGTTCTCCGACAGGAACCCGTAGCCGGGATGCACGGCGTCAGCACCGGCCCGGAGCGCCGCGTCGATCAGCAGGTCGGCGCGCAAGTACGTGTCAGTCGCGGATTCGCCCGGCAGCCGGACCGCGGCGTCCGCTTCCGCTACGTGCGGCGAGCAGGCGTCCGGGTCGGAGTACACAGCCACGGTCGACAGCCCGAGGCGCGCGCAGGTCCGGAACACCCGCCTGGCTATTTCGCCCCGGTTTGCGACCAGCACCGTGCTCAGCATGCCGGGGACCGCCGGCGTGGATGTGAGATTCCTATGTCTATACCCATAGCAACGTCACATTCATAGGTCATTGTCACATCCGGAAGACGCCGTAGCCGGTGGCGCCGCGGACCGGCGCACCGTGGATGACCGACAGGCACAGGCCGACCACCGTGCGGGTGTCGCGCGGGTCGATGATCCCGTCGTCGTAGATCCGCCCGGACAGGAACATCGGCAGCGACTCGGCCTCGATCTGGCTCTCCACCATCGCCTTCATCGCGGCGTCCGCGTCCTCGTCGAACGGCCGCCCGGCGGCCTGCGCGGCCGCCCTGGACACGATCGACAGCACTCCGGCGAGCTGCGCGGGGCCCATCACCGCGGACTTGGCGCTCGGCCAGGAGAACAGGAATCGCGGGTCATAGGCCCGGCCGCACATGCCGTAGTGCCCGGCTCCGTAGGAGGCGCCCATCAGGATCGAGATATGCGGCACCGCCGAGTTCGACACGGCGTTGATCATCATCGCGCCGTGCTTAATGATGCCGGCCTGCTCGTACTGGGCGCCGACCATGTACCCGGTGGTGTTATGCAGGAAGATCAGCGGCGTGTCCACCTGGTTGGCCAGCTGGATGAACTGGGTTGCCTTCTGCGACTCGGCGCTGAACAGCACGCCCTGGGCGTTGGCCAGGATGCCGACCGGATAGCCGTGCACGTTCGCCCACCCGGTCACCAGGCTCGGGCCGTACAACGGCTTGAACTCGTCGAAGTCCGAGCCGTCCACCACCCTCGCGATCACCTCGCGCGGATCAAACGGGATCCGCAGGTCCGCGGGCACAATGCCGAGCAGCTGCTCGTCGTCGAACCGCGGCGATACAGCCACAGCAGCCGGCGCCGGACCCTGCTTGCGCCAGTTCAGCCGCGCCATGATGCGGCGGCCGATCCTGATCGCATCCTGTTCGTCGGCGGCGAGGTAGTCGGCCAGGCCAGACTTCCGGGCATGCATGTCCGCCCCGCCCAGCGACTCATCGTCCGACTCCTCGCCGGTCGCCATTTTCACCAGCGGCGGACCGCCGAGGAATACCTTGGACCGCTCGGAGATCATGACCACGTGATCGGACATGCCGGGCAGGTAGGCGCCGCCCGCCGTGGAGTTGCCGAAGACGATCGCGATCGTCGGAATGCCTGCTGCTGACAGCCTGGTCAGGTCCCGGAACGTCCGGCCGCCGGGGATGAAGATCTCCTTCTGCGTCGGCAGGTCAGCGCCACCGGACTCGACGAGCGAGATGACCGGCAGCCGGTTGGCCAGCGCGATGTCATGCGCGCGGAAGCTCTTGCGGACTGTCCACGGGTTGCTCGTGCCGCCGCGGACAGTGGGGTCGCTGGCCGAGATCAGGCACTCGGTGCCTTCGACCACGCCGATCCCGGTGACCACGCTGCCGCCCACCGCGAACTCGGTGCCCCACGCCGCCAGCGGTGATAGCTCAAGAAACGGCGTGTCGGGATCCAGCAGCAGCTCGATCCGCTCGCGGACGGCCATCTTGCCCCGGCTACGGTGCCGGTCGGTATATTTCGGGCCGCCGCCAGCGATCGCCTTGGCGTGCTCGGCCGCGATCTCGGTGAGCTTGTCCCGCATGGCCGCGGCGTTCTCGGCATAGTCGGCGGACCGGTCATCCAGGAGCGAGCGGAGCACCGTCATCGCGGTTCGCCCGTCCGGCCGCGAGCCGGCTGACGGCCTAGCCCCGGCTCGGGCCCCGTTCCCCTCACAGCAACTCCTCGGGCACGTCGAGGTAACGAGCGCGGAGCCACTCACCCAGCGCTTTGGCTTGCGGATCGAATCGCGCCGCGGCCGCGACGCCCTGGCCGAGCAGGCCCTCGATGACGAAGTTGACGGCGTGCAGGTTCGGCAGCAGGTGCTGGGTCACCGGCAGGCCGGCCGCCTCCGGCAGCAGCTCGCGCAGCCGGTCCGCGGTCAGCGTGGCGGCCAGCCAGGGCCAGGCAGCGGGATCGCGGACCCAGACGCCGATATTGGCGTCGCCGCCCTTGTCGCCGCTACGCGTGCCCGCCACCAGCCCCAGCGGGACGCGGCGCACCGGTCCGCTGGCCGGCCACCACGGCATGGCCGCGGGCACGGCCGGGTCCACCAAGCGGAAAGTGTCCGGTTCCGCCACCGCAACGGCCCGGCCATCAGGCAGGACGGCAACCTGCTGAACCTGCTCGCGGTCCAGATAGGCGGCGGTGAACACGCCGTACGGCTGCGCGTCGCCCGGCGGCGCGGTCATGTGAAAGCCCGGGTAGCTGGCCAGCGCCAGCTCGACGGCGGCACCGGAGAACGCCCGGCCGATCGCGTTGGCGTCCTGACTGCGGACGACGCATCGCAGCATGGCGCTGGCCTGTTCCTCGGTCGCAGCGTCGGCCTGATCGGTGCGCGCCAGCGTCCATTCCGCCGTGTCCGGGATGATGTCAGCCAGCTGAGCCTGCACCAGCTCGGCCTTAGTTTCGATGTCCAGCCCGGTCAGCACGAACTCCACCTGGTTCCGGTACCCGCCCAGTGCGTTGAGCGACACCTTGAGCGTCGGCGGCGGCGGCTCGCCTGCCGTGCCGGAGATGCGCACGCGGTCGGGCCCGTCCTGGCTCAGCTGGACCGTGTCGAGCCGTAGCGTGACGTCCGGGTTCGGGTAGCGCACCCCGCCAACCTCATACAGCAGCTGCGCGGTGACCGTGCCGACAGTCACAGCGCCGCCGGTGCCAGGGTGCTTGGTGATCACGCTAGTGCCGTCCGCGAAGATCTCCGCGATGGGGAAGCCCGGCCGGCGCAGGTCAGCGATCTCAGTGAAGAACGAGTAGTTGCCCCCGGTGGCCTGCGCCCCGCACTCGATCACGTGCCCGGCGGCCACCGCGCCGGCCAGTGCGTCGAAGTCGTGCCGGGACCAGCCGAAGTGCGCGGCCGCCGGGCCGACCGCCAGGGAGGCGTCGGTGACCCGCCCGGTGACCACGACGTTCGCCCCGGCATGCAGGCATTCGGCGATGCCCCAGCCGCCTAGGTAGGCGTTCGCCGCGATCGGCTCGCCGAAGCCAAGCTCGGCAGCGCGCGGCAGCAGGTCGTCGCCGTGCACGTAGCCGATCTTCGGGTCCAGGCCCAGACGGGCGGCCTGGTCGTGCAGGGCCGCGGCGAGGCCTGCCGGGTTGAGGCCGCCGGCGTTGGCGACGATCGCGACGCCTTTGTCCAGCGCCAGGCCAAGGCACTCCTCCAGCTGACGCAGGAACGTCCGCGCGTAGCCGAGTGACGGGTCCTTCAGGCGGTCCCGGCCGAGGATGAGCATGGTCAGCTCGGCCAGGTAATCGCCGGTGAGCACGTCGAGCTCACCGCCGGTGAGCATCTCCCGCATGGCAGAGAACCGGTCACCGTAGAAGCCGGACATGTTGCCGACCCGGACCGGCCGCGCCTCACCATGCGGCATCTGATCGCCCTCCCATTGCCCGCGCGGTGGATTCTCAGCAAATACCGCTGAGAACGGTCACCCTAACCCGGCTGTCGGCAGAAGCAAGCATACGTGATTGTTTTCGGCCGGCCCAGGTTCGGGGCTGCGGCTTATCGTGGAACCATGCAGGTGCTCATCAGCCCGGAGGCCGCGGCTTTTGTGCGGGCGAACGGCGGCGAGCTGTGGATCTGGGCCGCGCGGCCCCGCATGTGCTGCGCCGGCACTCCGGCCTTGATGCACACGGCGTTCAGCCAGCCGGACGGGCGGACTGGGTTTGCCGTCGTCGAGTTTGCCGACGCCACCACCTCCGCCGCCACCACCTCCGACGCCACCGCGTCCGCCGACGTCACCACGTCCGCCGGCGCCCCGAGCGCCGGCGCCACGTCCGCTGCGACGGCGGGCGTCCGGCTCAATTTCCGGCCGCTCGGCGGCCTGAGTCCGGACATCCTGGAGATCGGCATGCAGGGCCGCCGCCGGCCGAAGGTCCAGGCCTACTGGGACGGCTGCCTGATGGCGATGACCTGATCGCCGGGAGCTGCCGGGCCGCCCAGGCCCATGGCGTCGAGCACGAAGGCATAGACCTCGGCTTCATACCGCAGGTGACCGAACCGGCCGGACGGCCCGGTGTGCGCGCCCGCGCCCAGCTCGACCCGGAACAGGATGCGGCTCCCGTGCGTGTCGGTCTCCCGCAGCCTGGCCACCCACTTGGCCGGCTCGTGCACGAGCACCCGCGGGTCGTGCACTGCGCCTGTCACCAGCAGGTCTGGCCGCCGACCTGGCGGCGGATTGTCGTACGGGGAGTAGGACCGCAGGCAGGCAAAGTCGGCCGGGTCGCGCGGGTCGCCCCACTCGTCCCACTCGTTGATGGTCAACGGAATCGACGAGTCCAGCATCGTGGTCACGCAGTCCACAAACGGAACCTCGGCGACTACGGCGCGCCACCGGCCCGGCGCCCGCGAGTACACCGCGCCTTGCAGCAGCCCGCCCGCGGACAGTCCGCGGGACACGATCCTGGTCCCGTCGATCAGCGCGGGTGCGCCGTCGGCCGAGCCGGCCAGCCAGTCCGCCACCTCGATAAAGTCGCTGAATGTCCGCGGCTTGCTCCGCAGCCGGCCCTGCCGCCACCAGTCACGGCCGCACTCGCCGCCACCGCGGACGTGCGCGATCGCGTAGACTACGCCGCGGTCAAGCACCGACGGCAGGCTGCGGTCGAACTCCGGATCAAGACAGGCCTCGTACGCGCCGTACCCGTACAGCAGGCACGCGGCCGTGCCATCCAGCGGTGTGGAAAACCGATAAGCGAGAGTAACGGGGACCTCGACACCGTCGGCCGCCCGCGCCTGAATGCGCTTGGTGCGGTAAAGCCCGGCCTCGTATCCCGGCGCCTCGGCCCGCTTGATCTCGGTACGCGCACCGCTGGCCAGCTCGAGCTCGGACCAGCGCGGCGGCTCGATAAGGGATTCCTCCGCGATGATCACCGTAGCCGCGTGGTAGTCCGCCGCGTGCTGTACGGCGATCGAGCCGGCGAGCAGGGCCGGGCCGATTTCGCGGACCGAGCCACCGCTGCGGTCGGTGCTTATCAGCATCGGCGAGCCACCCCGGCGCACCGTAAGGAGCATGTGGTCGGCGAATACGTCGCAGCTCAGCAGCCGGGTGCCGGCCTGCGCGGGGCCGACGGCCGGGCAGTCGACCGGCGTCCAGTTGCGCCGGCCGGGCGCCGACACCGGCGCGCGCATCAGGATGAACTCGGCCGCCCCGTCGTCGGTGACGATCAGCAGATCGCCAGTGCCCCCGGCGGGGTCGGCCGCATGGTCTACCCGGTACTCGACGCCACGGCGGCGCGGCTCCACCAGTACCGGCGCCGTGAGCGGCTGGCTGGCCGGGATCATCCGAACCTCGGTGGTATCGCGGCTGGCTGCCGTGATGAGGATCAGTCCGCCGCTGCGCGACGTGCATAGCGTTAGCTCGTACCGCGCGTCGGTCTCCGCGTAGATCAGGACGTCCTCGGCCGACCGAGTGCCGACGCGGTGCCGCCAGACCTGGTGCGGCCGGTTCAGCTCGTCGGGTACCAGGTAGAAGAAGTGCTCGCAGTCGCTGGCCCAGGCGCCGCCCGGGTAACTGCGCCTGATCACGTCGGGCAGCAGATGGCCGGTCCGCAGGTCAGTGAACCTGAGCCGGTATATCTCCGCGCCGGAGGTGTCGGCCGACCAGGCGAGCAGCTGGTCGTCCGGACTTACCTCGCTGATGCCGATATCCACGAAGCCGGTGTCAGCTCCGAGCCCGTTCTCGTCGAGCAGGACCTGCTCGCCTTCCTGGCCAGCCTCGACTGCCTGGCTGGCCTCGCCTTCCTGGCCAGCCTCGACTGCCTGGCTGGCTGTGCTGGCCGATCCGGCCACAGCTCGCGGTGCCCGCAGCAACTGGCGTCCTTCGGCGCCGTCGGTCGTCCGGTACCAGTAGCGGAAGCCGCGCAGCGTCCAGGCGACCGAGTCGGCCGCGCTCGCCGTGCGGGCGGCTGCCTCCTCGAACAGCGCATCGGCCAGCGGGGCAAGGTGACGCGTCTGCGCGTCGTAATAGGCCCGCTCAGCCGTGAGGTAGTCGCGTAGCGCGGGGGCAGCGGGAGCGCGCATCCAGGCGTAGTTGTCGATATCGGTATGGCCGTGCCTGACCCGGCGGGACGGGATCCGCGGGGCCCGCGGTGCGGCCGGTCGCCCGGTACCGGTCATGCTGGCGTGCCGGACATCGAGTGCTGGTCTGCAATGCCGGTCCCGGCTCTAGGCAAGGTGGCACGCAGCCACGTGCCCGGCCGCGCTGCCAGCCGGGACGCGCAGGTGCGGGTCCTCGGACTTGCATCGCTCGACCGCGATCGGGCAGCGCGGGTGGAACCGGCAGCCGGATGGCACGTCCACCGGGTCCGGCGTCTCGCCAGCGAGGATCTGCGGCGTTGCGCGGTCCCGCGGGTCGCGCTTGGGCACGACCGACAGCAGCGCCTTGGTGTAGGGGTGCTGCGGATCGCGCACGACCTGGCTCGCGCTGCCCTGCTCGACGATCCGGCCGAGATACATGACCGCGATCTTGTCGGCGAAGTGCGCCGCGGTAGACAGGTCGTGCGTGATCATCAGGATGCCCATGTCAGCGTTCTTGCGCAGGCCGTCGAGCAGGGCGAGCACGCCCGCCCGGACCGAGACATCGAGCATCGAGACGGGCTCGTCGGCGAGCAGCAAGTCCGGCCCGAGCACCAGCGCGGCGGCGATCGCGACCCGCTGCCGCTGGCCGCCAGACAGTTCATGCGGGTACCGCTCGAGATAGGCGTCGGCCGGAGTGAAGCCGGCCTGCTCCAGCGCCTTGATGGCCAGCTCCCGCCGTTCACTGGCCGACTTGCCGATGCCGTGCACCAGCATCGGCTCTTCCACGGTCTGCCGGACCCGGAACCGCGGGTCGAGCGACTCGTACGGGTCCTGGTAGATCATCTGGAGATTGCGCCGCATCGGCCGGAGCTGCCGATCCGACAGGCCGGCCAGATTGGTGCCGTTCAGCCGGACCGCGCCGCTGGTCGCCTTGACCATGCCCATGATGGTCTGCACCGTGCTGGTCTTCCCGCAGCCTGACTCCCCGACCAGTGCCATCATCTCGCCGCGGCGAAGACTGAAGCTGACCCCGTCCACTGCATGCACCCAGCGGCGCTGCTTGCCGGTCATGGCCGCGGTCATGGGCCGCCGGACCGGGTAATGCGTGACCAGGTCACTGACCTCTAGCAAGGGTGTCCCAGCGCTAATGTCGCTGCCTGCTGCCTCGCCCGGCTGCACCTGCGCCAGCGAATCGGCGCCGGCCGGACTGGCCTGGGCTGGCACCGCAT
The DNA here is from genome assembly GCA_963834665.1 of uncultured Actinomycetota bacterium. Taxonomy (GTDB): domain Bacteria; phylum Actinomycetota; class Actinomycetes; order Streptosporangiales; family Streptosporangiaceae; genus JAJYUU01. The sequence goes on along the minus strand of CAWICK010000008.1, from coordinate 943,594 downwards.
CGGCGGGTACGGGCGGGACGAACGCCTGGGTCTCGCTCACTTCGCCTCCGTAAGCTGCTGGCTCGGCGCGCCCGCCCGGTGGCAGGCGGCTAGATGGCCGCCGCCCAGCTGGAGCAGATCCGGATGGTCGGTCGCGCAGCGCTCCAGCGGCACGTCGCAACGCGGCCGGAACGGGCAGCCTGGACTCTCCCGGTCCAGCCGGGGCGGCGAGCCGGGGATCGACGCCACTGCTTCCGCCCCGTACAGGTCGGGCGTCGCGGCGAACAGCAGCCGGGTGTAGGGATGCTGCGGCGCGTGGTACAGCGTCTCCATCGCGCCGGTTTCAGCGATCTTGCCCGCGTACATCACCGCGGCGCGATCGCATACCTGGGCGACGACCGCCAAGTCATGGGTCACCAGCACGATAGCCAGGCCCAACTCGCCCGACAGCCTGGTCAGCAGTTCCAGGATCTGCGCCTGCACCATCACATCTAGCGCCGTGGTCGGCTCATCAGCCAGCAAGATCTTCGGTTCGCAGGCCAATGCCATGGCGATCGAGGCGCGCTGTCGCATGCCGCCGGAGAACTCGTGCGGGTAGCGCTCCGCCGCCCTCGCCGGGATGCCGACAAGCTCGAGCAGCTCGCCGGCGCGGGTCAGCGCGGCCTTGCCCTCCGCGATGCCGTGGAAGCCCATCGGCTCGGCAATTTGCCAGCCGACCTTCTTCACCGGGTTCAGGGCGTTCATCGCGCCCTGGAACACCATCGCGATGTCTTTCCACCGGTACTGGCGGACCGACTCCTCGCCGCCGGCCAGGATGTTAGTGCCGTTGATCCGCACCTCGCCCGCCAGCGACGCGTTGGGCGGCAGCAGCCCCATCAGCGCCAGCACGGTCGTGGTCTTGCCGCAGCCAGACTCTCCCACCAGGCCGAACCGCTCCCCCGGCGAGAGGTCAAAGCTCACGCCCTGGACCGCGTGCACGGGGTCGGCGTGCGGCGGCTCGAACCAGACGTGCAGGTTGTCGACCTCCAGCAGCCTGCTCATATCGCGTCCGCCCCTCGTCCGGCCAGCGTGCGGATCTTCCACCGGGTGAGCGACAGATGCGCGATCTTCAGCCGCGGGTTCAGCGCGTCTTCGACCGCCTGGCCGAACAGGAAGCAGCCTACGATGACGGCCGCGATGGCGAGCCCGTCCGGCACGATTGCCCACCAGGCGCCCGAGCTGACCGCGGTCCGGTCGAAGGCGTGCTCGAGGATCGTGCCCCAGGTCGTGGCGGTGGGATCCTCCAGGCCCAGGAACGCCAGCGCCGTCTCCAGGTAGATAGCGATCGCCACGGTCAGCACGGTGTTGGCGATCAGCAACGGTCCTACCTGCGGCAGGATGTGCTTCCAGATGATGCGCGTGTGGCCCGAGCCGATCGCCTTGGCCCGCTTCACGTAGACGCGTTCCTTCACGCTCATCACCTGGGCCCGGATGACCCGCGCAGTCGAGGTCCATTCCAGGATGCCGATCACCAGGATCACGTGGAACAGGCTCGCTCCCCAGATGTCGGCGATCACCATCGCGAAGGCCAGGTCGGGGATGACCAGCAGGTAGTCGGTGATCCGCATCAGCGTCACGTCGATCCACCGGCCGAAGTAACCGGACACGATGCCGACGCCGCCGCCGATGACCATGGCGATCAAGGTCGCGGCAAAGCCGATCACCAGCGAGGTGCGCCCGCCCTGCATCAGCTCACTGAGCATGTCGATGCCGCCGTCGTCGCAGCCGAGCCAGTGATGGATCGACGGCGGCGCGTACACGGCACAGGTCTGGGCGCTGGCGCTGTACGGCGAAATGAGCGGCGCGATGATCGCCAGCAGCACGAACAGCGCGATGAGGGCGAGGCCGACCACCGCCGCCTTGCGCTCGCGCAGCACGCCGAGGAAGAAGCCGCCGCGGCGCTGCAGTCCGGCAGGCTCTGCCAGCGCCGGCCGGCTCGGAGATGATGACGCTCATGCGGTGATCCTCGGGTCAAGCCGGAAGTAGAGAAGGTCAGACAGGAAGTTCAGCAGAATCACCGCTACGGTCAGGATCAGGAAGCCGCCCTGCAGCATGGGGTAGTCGCGCTGGGTTATGGCCGTGAACATGGACTCGCCGATGCCCGGCCAGCTGAAGATCACCTCGATCAGCAGCGCGCCGCCCACGATGTAGCCGAAGTCCAGGGCGATCAGCGTGACCGCCGGCAGTAGCGCATTGCGGACCGCGTGCCGCCAGACGATCCGCCGGACCGGCAAGCCCTTCGCCCGCGCGGTCAGAATGTAGTCCTCGCCGAGCGTCTCCAGCAGCGAGGACCGGACCACCAGCGTGTAGCTGCCGTAGGCCGTGAGCATGAGCGTCAGGGCAGGCAAGATCATGTGGGTACCGATGTCGCCCAGGTGCTGCCAGAATGACTCCGGGTAGAACACGCCCGCATTCGGGTTGGACATTCCCGCGACTGGCAAGCCGAATCGGGCGAACAGGATCAGCAGCATCAGGCCGAGCCACTGCGTCGGGAAGGCGTAGGCGAATATCGCCAGGTTCGTACTGACGTGATCGGCCGGTGACCCGCGTCGCCAAGCGGACAGCACGCCGGTAAACACGCCGAGGACCACGGCGGCCAGGGTGCCGACCGTGACCATCGGGATGGTGTTCCTCAAGTCAACCAAGAGCAGGTGGCTGACTGGCTGCTGGGAGCCGAACGAGATTCCCATGTTCCCATGCAGCAACTGCTTGAGGTAGATGACGTACTGCTCCCACTTGGGCTTGTCGAGCCCAAATTGGACGGTGAGCGCGTGCCGCAGCTGCGAGCTTGACTGGGGCACCCGCGCCAGGTCGCTCACCGCGTTGCCGGGCAGGACGCGGAACAGGAAGAAATTGGTCGTGATCGCGACGAATATTGTCACGAGGGCGAAGAAACCTCGCTTGATTACATAATCAGCCCGATGCACAGTAGATAGTCCTCCCGTTCCGCGTCCTTGGTCCGGTCCTGGCCGGAAGCTCAGCCGGCCAGGTGCACGGATTCGAACGGGATCTTGGACATCGAGTTCCAGGAGATGCCCGCGACCAGCGGCAGGTCAGCCCACTTGGTGCTGTGCGCCTCGATCGAATTCGCGTAGTCGAGCACCAGGTACGGCTTGGCAGCGGCGATCATTTCCTGCATCTGGTACACGATCTGCTGCCGCTGCACGGGGTTTGTGGCTGCGCTCTGAGCCGCGTACAGCTGGTCGTAAGACTTGCTGCAGTAGCCCGTGTCGTTCCAGACGGTCCACGACCCGCAGGTCAGCACCGAGAGCATGAAGTCCGGGTCAGCGAGCGGATACCAGTCCCACATCGATAGCTCGAAACTCTTGTAGTTGTTCGCCGTGATCGCGTTGTAGGCGGCCGAAGGGTCCAGGACATTAAGGCTCAGCTTGACGCCGATCTTCGCGAAGTCCGACTGAACGATCTGGAAGCTCCGGTTGCCGTAGCCGCTCGCGATGTCGCTCGACATGACCACGGTGTAGGACATCGGATGGCCGTTAGCGATCCGCACATTGTTCGGGCCCATCTTGTCGCCGGCCTGGTTGAGCAGCTGGTTGGCCTTGGTCAGGTCGAACGAACCTGGCTTGACCGCCGGGTCAGACCAGTGTCCGGTGGCCGGCGGAATGATCGACGCCCCGGCCGTCCCGTGGCCGAGCAGCGAGGTGTTGATGATCGCCGGGCGGTCGATCGCTGCGTCGAAGGCCTGCCGAACCAGCGGATTCAGCAACTCGGCATGGCTGGCGTCCTGCTTGGGGTTGGAATTGATAATGAAGTCGTCGAATTGCACGCCCGGGCTCTCCGACACGACGAAATGCGCCGCCTTGACCGTGGCCACGGACGTGGGCGTCACGGTTTCGACGCCATCAAGCTGGCCGCTCTTCAGCGCGGTGATCTCCGCATCATTGGTGCCGAAGAACTGCAGCGCGAGGCCTGCGATGTGTGGTTTCGCGCCGTAGAAATACGGGTTGCGCTTGAAGTCCACGGCAACCTTCGGCGTGTACTTGACCAGCTCGAACGGGCCTCCGGACACGACCGGAGCCGGGTTCGTGAAGGTCTTCAGCGCCTTGCCGTTGCCGGTTGCGTACTTGGCCCAGATGTGTTCAGGGAGGATAGCCGTCTGCTGCATCTGCGCCAGCACATTGCCAACTGGCCGCGAGTAGGTGAGCACCAGAGTAGTCGCATTCGGGGCCGCCGCAGACTTCATGTGCGCGACGTAGCCCGCTGAGTTGGCAGTCGCGCCCGCCTGGAACTTGATGATGGTGTTCAGCGTCCAGGCGGCGTCGGCTGCCGTGAGTGGCTTACCGTCCGACCATTTCGCATTGGGTTGGGTATGGAAGGTCCAGGTCTTGCCGTCTGGGGATACCTGCCAGCTTCGGGCGAAGTCGGGCGCCCACTGCAGCTTCGGGTTGTACTGGACAAGCATCGGATAGATGTACTCGAAGGTCACGTACGCGTCGGCCTGGAAGGCGATAAACGGGTTCATCGAGTCGATGGTCGAGCTACTGCCCAGCCGGAACACGCCGCCGTCCTTGACGCCGCCGCCGGCCGCGGCAGAACCGCAACCGGCCACGGAGAAGGCGACGGCGGCCGCCACGGCGACTAGTCCAGTGGCGCGCCGCATTCGGCGCTTGGTGCGTGCTGGCATCGTCGGACGGAGTCTCACGCTGCGTCACCTTCGTTCTTGGGCGACGGCGGCACATAACGTGCCGGCACGTCGGCTGGCTGCCGGGTTTCGCTCGGCCGTGCCAGCGGCGGGGGGTCCTGCCGATCGGGGCCGCGGCGGCGGGCGTCGCCAGCTCTCATATCGTTGTGAGCCGCCACGCACCGGTACACCGATCAGTACAACATGGTCTTGATCGGCTTTTTCCGCTTGAGTCGTTGTTCAAGTTGCGCGATGCTAACACAGAACGCCAGAGCCGCAAACATGTCAAGAAGGCTGTTCAGGACACGAAACGGGCACAATTTGGCGATCGGCCAAGACTGCCGCAACCCAGCGCTGCGGCGACGTCACGCGCGGCGACCCAAGCCCGCCCCGCACGCCACAGGAAACGCGTCCGACTACTCTCCGTTAGCGCCAACGCCCGACGCACGACACCGTCGTTGGGGCGTTACCGGTGCTATTGCCCCGCGCCCGGTAAATCCCGCGATGATCAACGCCGCGCCAGTCAGAGCGAGCAGCCGACGCCGTCGGCCGTGGGCGGCTCGTGCCGGGCAGGCGGCTCAGCTGCGATCCGGCCTGCCGCGATCAGGAGTTCCGCGACCTTGGCGGCCAGGCAAGCCTGGTGAGGTATTGCCATCGCGGCCCGTCACAGTCGGGGCCGCCAGCATGCTGTTGAGAACGGCTTCCTCGGTCGCCTCGACTGCGGCGTCGAAGAACGGATCGAGAGCAGCTCCGGTGACGTGGCCTGCGCCTGCCCGCGCGCGCTCACCCCGCGGCGCGCGCAGGCCGGTCGCCAGGGCCAGGAAGATCTCACCGCTGCCGTGATGCGCGGTCGAGCCGGTCCTGGCCAGGCCAAGGCCAGCGCGCCTGGCCAGCCGCGCGCACGCGGCGGAATCAAGCGGCCCGTCGGTGACCACGACCGTGATGCACGAGCCGGCCGGCGGCCGCCCGGCCAGTCCGCGGCCGGCCCTCGCCCCGTCCGGGAGCAGCAGCCGCCCGACCGGCACGCCGTCGACGGTCAGCCGCTGCCGGTCGCCGAAGTTAGACATGACCAGTACGCCAACGGTGTGCCCGGACGGCACGAGTCGCGAGGAAGTACCGATGCCGCCCTTGAAGCCAAGACAGCTCATGCCGGTGCCGGCCCCGACCGCACCTTCGGCTGGCGCCTCGCGCACCTGCGCCAAGGCCGCCGCCCTAGCCGCCTCCCGCGCTATCGCGACATCGGACGCGGCCACCTGCATCCGGCGGGCATCGGACAGGAAGCTGTCGTCGCACTCGGCCACGATGGGGATGATCACGTCGTCGGTGCCGATGCCGGGATCCTCGGCCATCAGCAGTTCGCAGGCGGCGTCGTAGACCCTGCCCACCTGCATAGTCGAGGTCAGGAAGACCGGAGTCTCGGCCAGGCCCCACTCCGCGGCGGCGATGAACCCGGTGCACTCCCCGGCGCCGTTCAGCACCGCGCCGCCGGCCGGCACCGGCTCGCGGAATAGGTTGCCGCCTGGGTCAATGACCGTGACGCCGGTCCTGGCGACGCCGCGGCCGGCTGGCGGCGGCGGCTCGTCCCGCCAGATCGTTACGTGACCGACGCCCACGCCCGGCACGTCCGCTATCGAGGCGGTCCGGCCGGCCGGCAGGACCCCTATCCTGATGCCCAGGTCGCGGGCCCGGGTGGTCCCGCCGTTCGCTAGCCTCACCCGGCGAGCATGCCACGAAAGGGCGTCCGTGAAGACCATCGAGGGTGCCCAGCTGGATATCCCAGTGGTGTGGCACGAGGACTGCCTGCTGCACGAGCCCGGCGGCGAGGTCTGGCTTGGCCTGCGCGAAGCCGGCACGGAGCTGCCCGAGCGGGCCGCCGTGATCCTCGGCGCACTCACCGCAGCCGGGGCCCCGGTAGTGCCGGCCGAGCCGCACGATCCGGCGGCGCTGCTGGCTGTCCATGACCGCGCGCTCATTGACCATCTGGCCACCATCTGGGCGGACTGGGAAGCTGGCCGTTATCCCGCCGACCACGGCCGGGACCGGGTGGTCCCGTACGTGTTCCCGACCGCCGCGATGCTGGCCGGGCTCCCGCTGCGCCGCCCGGCAGCCACGCACGCCCAGGTGGGCACGTTCTGCTACGACACGATGACGCTTGTCGGCCCCGGCAGCTGGGCCGCGATCCGCGCTGCTGCCGACGCCGCCAGGACAGCCAGCCGTCTCGTTTTGGCCGGGCAGCGGGCCGCCTATGCGCTCTGCCGGCCGCCTGGCCACCATGCCGGGCGTGGGGGTTATGGCGGCTCCTGCTACCTGAACAACGCCGCGATCGCCGCGCATGTGCTGCGGCACGGCGGTGCCGGTCAGGTGGCGATCATCGACATCGATGCCCATCACGGCAACGGCACGCAGGCGATCTTCTACGAGCGAGCCGACGTCTTCTACGGCAGCGTCCATGTCGACCCGGCCGCTGGCTGGTTCCCGCACTACATGGGATTCGCCGACGAGGATGGTAACGGGGCCGGCCGCCGAGCTAACCGCAATGTCCCGCTGCCACCCGGCACTGGCGACGACGCGTGGCTGGAAGCGGTCGGCCAGCTGTGCGCGGCCGTCGCGGCTCATGGCGCGGATGCGATCGTGCTGTCTCTCGGCGTGGACGCCGCCGCAGCCGACCCGGAAAGCCCACTGCAGGTCACGGCCGACGGCTACCGGGCCGCCGGAGAGCTGGTCGGAGCCCTCGGCCCAGTCGCGGTGATACAGGAGGGCGGCTATGACCTGCCGTCTTTGGGCGAGTACGTGCTGGCGGCCCTGACCGGTTTGCAGGCCCGGGCCGGCCAGCCGCGGGGCGGACCGGCGCTGGCAGGACCGGGCCGGCTGAGGCCGCTCCGGCCGATGATCGTCTCGCACCGCCCGGCCCGGCGGGAACGTGAACGCGCTGCTCGCGCTCGTCGCGTCGGCCCTGTGGGGAACCTCCGACTTCGGCGGCGGCCTCATCTCGCGGCGCCTCGACCCGTCCGCCGCGGTGCTGATCTCACAGGCACTGGCGCTGGCAGGCCTGGTCGCGCTGCTGCCGTTCATGACCGTGCCGGCCGGCCCGTACATGCTGGTGGCCGCTGCCGCCGGGGTCGTCGCCACACTGTCGCTGGCCGCGTTCTACCGGGCCATGGCGGCAGCCCCGATGTCCCTGGTGGCGCCGATCACCGCGGGCGGCACCGGAATACCGGTGATAGCCGGCCTGGTCCGCGGCGAGCACCTCGGCGCGTTCCAGCTCGCCGGGATCCTCGTTACGTTCATCGGGATCGTGCTCGCGTCCGGGCCCGAGTTCCGCTCCGGCGCGCCAGTGCGTCGCCAGGCGCTTGGCTTCGCCATCGCCGCTGCCGTCGGCTTCGGCCTGGCCTACACGCTGCTCGCGCTCGCGGCGAGCTCCGGCGTTTACGGCACGCTGCTGCTGCAGCGGATTGGCGGCCTGGTGGTGCTCGGGCCGATCGTGCTGCGGGCGGGCATCCTCACCCGCGTCAAGCTGACCGCGCGCCGGATCGCGGCGCTCGCCGCCATCGGCGGCTGCGACATCGCCGCCAACGGCTCCTACGCGCTGGCGGCCAGTCGCGGCAACCTATCCATCGCCGCGGTGCTCGCGTCCCTCTATCCGGTCGTAACCGCGCTGCTGGCCAGGGGAATCCTGGCCGAGCGGCTACGGCCGGTGCAGAGCATCGGAGTGGTCGCGGCGGTGAGCGGCGTGGTGCTCCTCAGCTCCTAGCGCATCACCTGTTGTGGTTGTCGAATGTGCCCGGCGTGAACGAGATCCCACGCAGCACCTCGCCGTCGCCGGCCGACCGGACAGTCACGAACTGCTCCCCGGCGCCAGGGGCGGTCGCCGGCGGGCTGTCGGTGATGGCTACCAGATTGTTCGGGTCCGCGCCCAGGTCGCCGTTCCCGCTCACGGTCGAGGTCACGGCCCAGATGGTCACGGTGCCGTCCCGGTTGACCCGGCCGGTGATGTTCCGCAGCCCATCGGTGCCGGGCGCCCAGGGCAGGCCCGTCGCCGCGTTATTGCCAGTGGGGTAGCCCGCCACCGCGTACGGAGTGCCGAGGTTCAGCCCGGCGGTGAGCGTGTAGGCGAGGTTCCAGCTCGTCCCGTTGAACACCCATTTCTGCAGGCCGGCGGTGGTCTGCGCGGCCGCAGCCGTGTAGGTATTCGTGGCGGCATCGTAAGTGTTGGTGCCGTTACCCTCATCGGTGACGTACAGGATGTCTGGGTTCGCGAACCACATGCCAAACGGGAACGTGGTCGCGCTCTTCGCCAGCGTCGTCGGGAAGCCGTTCAGGACGCACATGTTGTACGGCGTCACGCCCTCGGTCTGCAGCAGCGCGGGGTTGTAGGCGATCGGCGACGTCGGCAGCTTCGCGCCGGGCTGCGGCACGCCGACGCCGTTCGGGCACGCCTTCCCGGTCGTGTCCAGGAAGTAGACGGTGTTGATGCCGTTGCCGCCGCTGCCCTTGGTGTAATAGATGACGTTGTTGTAGATCGTCAGGCCGCGGAAGTTGGTGTCCTTGCCGATCTTGTCGGCCTTGTAGCCCAGCTGGGTGACATTGAAGCTGCCGACCGGCGTGGGCTGGCCAGGGTTCTGCAGTCGCTCCAGCCGTTGCTGCGGGCTCATGATCTGCGCGCCTGCGCCGACGATGATCCCATCGGGCTGCGGGTTACTGCCGTTACCCGCATTTCCCGATGTGTAGATGACGGGATGCCGGGCGGTGTCATTGAGGATCGCGGCACGGCCGTTGTTGCCGCTGTAGGCGTTCGTCAGCGTGTAGCGGATCTGGCCGCGCGCGTTCACCGTGGCGACGAGCCGGTAGGTGGCGCCGGTGACCGGGTTCGTCGAGTCAATGTCGCCCGGCGTGTTCGAGTTGGACACGTCGAGTGCGTTGGGCTTGACGTAGTAGCCCATGAAGGTCAGGTCGCGGCCGCTGGTCGACAGGTTCAGGGCAATCTCGGACTTGGAGGAGAAGCTGGTGACCGCGTACTCGCTGTCGCGCCCATTGTTGTCGCCGAACTGGCTGGTGCCGTCGGGCACGCGCAGCGTGTTGATGAGGTGCCCGTCAGGCGTGATCTGATCGAGGAAAATCGGCGACGTGATGCCGAAGCTGCCGTCCGCCGAGTCGTTGTTCCAGACGCCAGGGTAGGAGCCGTCGGCCACGGCTGGCATGCAGTTCGCGCCGACGCAGCCGGCTGGCAGCTGCGTCACGCCCGGCTGGATCAGGCCGGCCGTGCCTACGTAGACCGACCGGCTCACTACCAGGTAGCCGGGCAGGAACCAGGGGTGGTCATTGGCGTGGGCGGGTGAGCCGCCCGTCGCGCCGACGGCCGCCAGGGTGCCAGCCAGCAGCGCCGCGGACGCGGCCAGCGACGCGCGCCAGCGACGGCCCTTCGAAGCTGGCTTGGGCAGGACTCGGATCGTCATCAGGTCACGACCTTCACTTGCGAGGAATGCCGGAAACGCCAATCACTGAGATCAGCCTGATGACCGCAAAGAACACGACGGTGAACTAGCCATGAAATGCCGGCAATGGCGGGAAAGCTATTGCCGGGCCCGGCTCGCTCAGGCCGCCGTGCCCGGGCCGGGCAGCACGTCGACGTCGGTCGCCCGCATGGGCTGACCGCAGACCGAGCAGCTCAGCTCGACATGGCTTAGCTGGCCGCAGGCGTGATGCCGGTACAGCACTGGCGGGCCGGCCTCGCCGGCCAGCCAGCGGTCGCCCCAGCGCACCATCACCAGCAGCAGGTCGCACAGTTCCGAGCCCATCTGCGTGAGCACGTATTCATGGCGGGCAGGCTTGCTCGCGTACTCGCGCCGCGCCAGCACGCCGCGCTGTACCAGCCACCTCAGCCGCTCCGCGAGCACTTTGCGGGAAACGCCGAGGCTCTGCTGCAACTGGTCGAACCGGGTAATCCCGATGTAGACGTTCCGCAAGATCAACGGTGACCACGGCTCACCGATCACGTCGAGCGTCCGGGCGATGGAGCAGGCCATCTCACCGAAGTCTGTGCGCTGCATAGATCCAATGTATATCACAAGGGTTCCTTAAAGGAACTCACTGTGCTAGCGTCAGTTCCCTTAGGGGACCCAAGGAGGGCGAGCAGCATGACCAAGCAGGCGAGCAACGTGAGCAGGCCCCCGGTTGTGTCGGCAGAAGAGTGGCAGGTCGCTCGCGCGGCGCTGCTGGCAAAGGAAAAGGAGCACACCCGCGCGTTGGATGCGCTCGCGGCAGAGCGGCGCCGGATGCCGATGGCGGCGCTCGATACGGGCACGTACCGCTTCACCGGGCCAGACGGTACTGACGTCGGGCTGGCGGACCTGTTCGACGGCCACAGCCAGCTGATCATCTACCACTTCATGCTGGAGCCAGGCCAGGACTGGCTATGCGGAGGCTGCTGCACTTTCACCGACAACCTGGACAATCAGGCGCAGCCGCACCTCAGTGCGCGCGACTCCCGGCTGATCCTGATGGCCCGCGCACCGCAGCAGGAGATCGAGCCGGTCCGGCAGCGAATGGGCTGGAGCGTCCCCTGGTATTCGTCGCACGGCAGCGAGTTCAACGACGACATGGGCCTGGCCGGGTTCGGGCTCAGCGTGCTGCTGCGCGACGGTGACGAAGTGTTCCGCACCTACTTCACGACCGGCCGGGGCGTGGACCGGCTCAGGCTCGACTTCAACCTGCTGGACCTGACTCCGTATGGCCGGCAGGAGCACTGGGAGGACTCCCCCGATGGTTGGCCACAAGATCCGACCATGAGCTGGCTCCGCCTGCACGACGAGTACTGAAACGCGATCGTCAACGCATGGCCCGCGTCACCTGAGGCCGCCGGCCAACGCGACGATGATGCCGATCCCGGCGGCCGCGAGGATCGCGCCGACCACGCCGCGGCGAAGCAGCAGCAGCCAGCAGGCGGCGGCTGCCAGCACCACCACCTGCCAGAGCTGGGTCAGCCCGAGGCCGAGGGTAACGGCGGCGCCGGCAATCGCGCCGATCGCGGCCGGCCCGGCCCCGCCGAGGAAGGCCCGCGCGACCGCGCTGCGCCGGATCCGGTCGAAACGCGGGCCGCCGACTAGCACGAACGCGAACGAAGGCGCGAACGCGATCACCGCGGCGAGCAGCCCGCCGGTCAGCCCGGCGGCGGCGTAGCCGACGACTGCCACGGTCTGCACCACCGGCCCCGGCGTTACCTGCCCGAGCGCTACGGCACTCAGGAACTGAGCCGTGGTCATCCAGTGGTAGGTGTGGACCGCGTCGTGCTGCATGAGCGGGATGATCACGAAGCCGCCGCCGAACGACAGCGCGCCAACCTTCAGCGCGACCCAGGCCAGCGAGGCGAGCACGCCGGCGGTGACCACGCCTCCGGCCGCCAGCGGCAGGAGCAGGCCGCCAGTCCGCCCGGCGCCCGGACCGCTGTCGGACCCGGCCTTCGCCGCTGCAGACGGGCGGCTGGCCAGCCATTCCACGAGTCCGCAAGCCAGCAGCACGCCGACCAGGAACTGGCCTGCGAGGTTCGCCGCGACTGCTCCGGCCAGCAGGTAGCAGATCCACCTGGCACGGGCCGGCCGGACCAACCCGGCGCGCCGCCAGCTCGCGGGCACCAGGGAGACTGCCGCGCTGACCGCGACAGCGGGCACGGCGGCCCCGGCGCCAGCGGCTGCCCCGCGCACCCAGGCCGGCGGCGAGTGGGCCAGGAACAGCACCGACAGGCCGAGGATGATGACAAGACCGGGAGCGATGAAGCACAGTCCGCCGACGATCGCGCCCAGCGTGCCGGCCAGCCGCCAGGCACAGAAGATCGCCAGCTGGGTCGAGGCAGGCCCGGGCAGCAGCGATGTCGCGGCAATGCCGTCCTCGAACTCCGACTCCGGCAGCCAGTCGTTGCGCCGCACGCAGAGTTCGCGCAGCAGGGCGATATGGGCTGGCGGGCCGCCGAAGCCAGTAATGCCGATTCTGCCCCATTCGCGCGCGATGACCGCGAGCGGCACGCGCGCAGGCGGCTGCCGGGGACCGGTGCCCGGGTCCTGTGCAGACGGCCCGCTGACAGACATGACGTCATCATCTCGGCTGGCAGCTACCGGTGCCGCGCGAGAGTGCCGGAATGACCGGCCGCCGACAGAAGATGTCAGACGACAGACAGACCGGGGAGCACAGTCGCGCCCGCTGAGTCCACCGGCAGCGAGAGGACCTGCCAGGCCGCGTCAGCTTCCGCGGCAAGCTGCGCCACCTCGGCGGCACCAGGATGCTGCCCCGCCATCGTGAGCACCAGCACGGCTGGGCCAGCCCCCGACACGGCGGCTGCGAGCCCAGCCGCACGCAACCGGGCGATCAGGGCCGCGCTGGCCGGCATGGCAGCGGCCCGGTATTGCTGGTGCAGGAAGTCCTCCGTGCCGGCCAGCAGCAGGTCCGGCCGGCTCGTCAGAGCGGCTATCAGCAACGCGGCCCTGGCCGCGTTGGCCGCCGCGCTGGCGTGCGGGATCTCCGCGGGCAGCGCCTGGCGGGCTGCCTCTGTCGGCAGCGGCTCAGCCGGGACGCAGAGCACCGGGGCAAGCCCGGCCAGCGGCGCCAGCCTGGCGGCCCTGACCCCGGTAACCGTTGCCCAGGCCACGGTCAGCCCGCCATACAGGCACGCGGCGACGTTGTCTGGATGGCCTTCCAGCTCGCAGGCCATCTCGAACAGTTCCTGGTCCGGGCAGCACCTCGGCTTTCGCGGTGCTGACGGCAAGCTCCCTGGCGGCGACTAGGCCTGCCACTATGGCCGCGGCCGACGAGCCAAGGCCGTAGCCCTGCGGGACCTCGTTCCGGCAGCTAATCGAAAGGCCCGGCGGCTGCGCGCCGATCGCGGCGAAAGCGGCCCGCATGGCCCTTACCACCAGGTGGCGCTCGCCACGGTCGAGTTCTCCGGCGCCGGCCCCGGTGACCTGCACCTCAAGCCCGCCTGGCCGCACCTGCGCTCGTACCGTGTCGTGCAGGCTCAGCGCCAGGCCGAGCGAGTCGAAGCCAGGGCCGAGGTTCGCGCTTGTCGCCGGGACGCGGACGGTGACAGGCCCGCCGGGCCAGGTCTCGCCGGTGGTCATCGCAGGTACTGTGCTCATCTCAGATTCAGGGCCGCAGCCGCCGCGCCGACGTCAACCGGGACCGTTGCCGGTACCGACGCGCCCGCGACTGCGGTGTCGGGGTCCTTGAGCCCGTGCCCCGTAATCGTGCAGACGACCACCGACCCGGCGGCAACGCTGCCTTCGGCGCGTGCCTGGAGCAGGCCGGCTACGCCAGCAGCCGAGGCGGGCTCGCCGAACACGCCCTCGCGCTGCGCGAGCAGCCGGTAGGCAGCCAGGATCTGCTCATCGGTCACCGAGCCGATCAGCCCGCCGGACTCGGCGCGCGCGTCTTCGGCGAGATGCCAGGAAGCAGGGTTGCCGATCCGGATCGCGGTCGCGATCGTGACCGGGTCGAGGACCGGCCGCCCGGCCACGATCGGGGCCGCTCCGGCAGCCTGATAGCCGAGCATCCGCGGCGTCTTCGCCGTCTTGCCGTCGGCCAGGTACTCGCGGTAACCGAGCCAGTAGGCCGCGATGTTGCCCGCATTGCCAACTGGCAGGCAATGTACGTCCGGAGCATCGCCGAGGGCGTCCACGATCTCGAATGATGCCGTCTTCTGGCCATGCAGCCGCTCGGTGTTCACCGAGTTCACCAGCGCGACCGGGTAGTCCGCGGCGATCTTGCGCACGAGCTCCAGGCAATCGTCAAAGTTGCCGTCGACTTGAAGCAGCCGCGCCCCGTGGGCCAGCGCCTGGGCCAGCTTGCCGACCGCGACGCTGCCCTTGGGCACCAGGACCGCGCAGGCAAGGCCGGCTCGCGCTGCGTAGGCGGCCGCGCTCGCGCTGGTGTTGCCGGTGGACGCGCAGATCACCGTGGTCGCGCCCCGGCTGGCGGCCAGCGTGACAGCGACCGTCATGCCCCTGTCCTTGAAGGAGCCGGTCGGGTTGACCCCCTCAACCTTGAGGTAGACCGAGCAACTGGTCAATTCTGAGAGCACCGGCGCGGGCAGCAGCGGCGTGCCGCCTTCGCCGAGCGAAACGACCGGCACGCCGTCGGGAACAGGGAGGCTGGACCTGTACTCGGCGATGATGCCGCGCCACGGCTTGGGCCTGGTGATCGCGCCGTTCACTCGCCCTCCAGCGCCTCGACGCGCATCACGCTGTCGACGTTCCGCACGGCCTCCATCGCGCCGAGTACCGCCACGGTCTTGGCCAGCGCGGCCTCCCTGGCCACATGCGTCATGATGATCAGGTTCGCGTCCTCGCCTCGGCCCTCCTGCCTGACCGCCTTGATGGACACGCCTTGCTGGGCGAACGCGTCCGCGACCGGGGCCAGCACGCCAGGCCGGTCGGCCACGTCCAGCTGCACGTAGTAGCTGGTGCGAGCGTCGCCTATCGGGACCAGCGGGAGCTGGGCGTAGGTGGAGGAATCGGGGCCGCGCAACCCGGCGAGCAGGTTCCTGGCGATCGCGACCGTGTCGCCGAGGACGGCGCTGGCGGTAGGCTGCCCGCCCGCCCCGGCCCCGTAGAACATCAGCCTGCCGGCGGACTCGGCCTCGACGAAGACCGCGTTGTAGGCCTCGCGCACGGCCGCGAGCGGATGGGTGCGCGGGATCATCGCCGGGTGCACCCTGGCCGAGATGCCGCCGTTAGCCCGCTCGCAAATGGCCAGCAGCTTGACCACGTAGCCCATGGCCTTCGCGCTGGCGATGTCAGCTGCGGTAACCGACAGAATGCCTTCCCGGTACACATCGTCGGCGGTGACCTCCGTGTGGAAGGCGATGCTCGCCAGGATGGCCGCCTTGGACGCCGCGTCAAATCCAGCGACGTCCGCGGTCGGGTCAGCCTCGGCGTAGCCAAGGGCCTGGGCTTCGGCTAGGGCGGCGCTGAAGTCAGCGCCTGATGTGTCCATCTTGTCGAGGATGAAGTTGGTCGTGCCGTTGACGATGCCGAGCACGCGCTTGACCTCGTCGCCAGCCAGCGACTCGCGTAGCGGGCGCAGCAGCGGAATCGCGCCCGCCACCGCGGCCTCGTAGTACAGGTCCGCACCCGCCTGGCTGGCGGTCTTGTGCAGCACGGCGCGATCGGATGCGACCAGCGCCTTGTTGGCGGTGACCACCGACTTGCCCGCGCTGAGCGCGGCCAGCAGCAGCGTCCTGGCAGGCTCGATGCCGCCAATCAGCTCGATGACGATGTCGACGTCGGGCCTGGTTACCAGTGCCAGGCCGTCGGTGGTCAGCAGGTGCGCAGCGACCGGCACGTCGCGGGGCTTGCCGGGATCGCGGACAGCCACGCCTGCGATCTCCAGCGGAGCGCCTGCCCGGGCCTTCAGGTCGGCGGATTGCTCGGTCAGCAGCCGGTACACCTGCGACCCGACGGAACCGCAGCCGAGCAGCGCGACCTTCAGCGGCGCGCGTTCCTGCATTCCCTGCTCGACTGTGTCCCGCACGAGTGGCCAGCTCCCCTCACCTACCCCGGCGGGGGAAGCAGCCAGCGGTGCGCTGACCTAGCTGACTGCCAGGGCTCAAGTCGTCCAAGCTTAGCGATAAGCCGCGGCCTCAGGCCGGGTGCCGGGCCGGGTGCCGGGCCGCCTGCCGGGCCAGCGCTGCCGGGCCGGGCGTCCGCAGGCGTTTCCTCAGGCTGGACGGCGCACCAGGGAGGCCAGTAGCCTGGCTGCCTCCGCGTCGGGATCGCTGGTCAGTCCGGTATGTACCGGACCTGGCTGCACCACCGTGCTGCGCGGCGCTGTGAGCCAGCCGAACCGACGGCCGATGTCCTGCAGCCCGGCCTGGCCGGCCGCCGGGTCCTGATCGCAGACCTCGGCGATCGCGGCGAGGGCGCGCTCGATCCCGGCGATGTCCGCCGCCGGGTCCAGCGCCATCACCCGGTCGGCATCGAGCTCAAACCAGGCCTTCAGATACCGCAGCGGCCTGCAGTACAGCAGGACTCCGGCGTTCATCGCCTCGCCGCGATCCACCCTCGGCACGACCCGCAGGACCGCGTACTCAAATGCGTGCGGCTGGCCCGTCACGACACGTCTCCCCCGGTCAGCCAGGCAGGCCGGCTTGTCCGCCTGGCGTCCCTGCCCTGCCAGGGCCGCGAGACCGCCTTCGCCGCCGCCTCCTCGAGCGCAGGCAGCCAGCCGGGCCGAGCATCAAGCCTGGTGGTCAGCTGAGTCACGTACGCAGCGCGTAGCTGCGCCACGTCGTCGAACCCCGGCTCACCAGCCAGCCATTCGTCCGGCACCGACAGCACCGTCGCGTCGAGGACCGCGGCGCTGACGCGGGGCGCCAGTTCGGCGTCCGCCTCCGCTATCAGCGCCCCGCAGCCAAGCAGGGCGTGCTCTGCGACGTCATACGGCCGGCCGGCCGCGGCGACGGCGCTGGCCCAGCGATGTTGAAAGGTCAGGGTCGCGCCGTGGTCGATGAGGTAAAGGCTGCCGTGCCAGAGCAACATGTTCGGATTGCGCCAGGACCTGTCCGCATTGGATTCAGCGCGTCGAACCAGATGATCCGGCTGGCCAGCGTGGCATCGATGGTGGACGCGCCCGGATCGAGGTCCAATGCCCCCGGCAGGAAGTCGACGCCGAGATTCAGCCCGTCACTGGCCCGCAGCAGGTCCTGAATCTCCTGATCCGGTTCGCCCGGCGCCAGGGCCGGATCGAGCTCGACGGCCACCAGATCGGGTACGGGCAGGCCGCAGGCGCGAGCGATCCCAGCGCTGATCACCTCCGCGATCAGCGCCTTCCTGCCCTGCCCCGCGCCACGGAACTTGACCACGTAGGTGCCGAAATCGTCGGCTTCCATTACGGCAGGCAACGACCCGCCCTCGCGCAGTGGCGTGACGTAGCGAGTTGCCCGGACACGCGGAAGCACAACGCCGCAGCATACGCCGGGTCGGTCGAAGTGCGGATCGAAAACACCCGCGAGTATGCGGTGGGGTCACGGCACTACCCGGTGAGCGAGGCAGGCCTGCCGCTGGCTACGGTGCCGACGGCGACCGCCGGTGGTCCGCCGGTGCCGTGCCGCGGACTCTGCTCGCCGCTGGCGAACATCGCGGCGACGCACCGGTGGGCGTCGAAGACCGGCCGCGAGTACACATCCGGCGACGGAACCAGGTTGTTGTAAAAGGTCGCACCCTCGCACAACGGCCCGAGCACCCACAGCCGGACGTCCGGGCAGCCGCGGCGATCCAGTGGATGCTGGTCTCTGTCCACGTCGATGCCGTGCACGAAGCTGCTGCCTGGCTTGTGTGCGCGGATCCAGCCCTTCCTGTACAGCGCGCTGATCAGCGGGTTCGCGGACGACTCGACGGATGGCAGCGGGACGTGCGCGGATACCAGCCAGTCGACATCCAGCGAGAGCGCCGTGCCCAGCCTGGTCGACGAGATCGTCCAGCCATCCCGACGGTCGTTCCATTGGATGCGCGGCGCTGGGCCGAACGGCGTCTGCGCGATCCCGGCCGCCATCAGCGCCAGCAGCTCGACATGCCGCTCGTACTGCGGACCGACGACGGCCCGATCGATCATCGGAATCGTCCGCCTAGTGAACTCATCGAGCGATGTGCTCGTCAGGCCGCCGAAATCGACGCCGTACCTGAACGTGTCTCGCAGCTCCCGGAGAATGTCCAGGGCTGCCTTCACCGGGCTGCCGGAGAAGCCCAGCACGGCCTCGGCCAGGTCCTCGGCCACGTAATCGGCCAGCCACCGCTGGTAAGCAGCGCTGTCGGCCAGGCTCATGTCCGCCGACCCGTCCAGTATCCGGCCCGGGTCGAAACTGCCGAGCCGGGCATCGAGCTGGTCGAGCGCGACGCGGAGCTCGGCAATGCTCGCATGGTCCGCGACCTCGCCGGCCAGGGCCTGCTCGGCGTCGATGCCCGCGCGCCTTGCCTGACATCGCCGGTACGCGATCCGCATCTCGGTCAGCACCAGGGGCAGCAGGTCTTCGTCGAAATCCAGCGGGCCGGCCGTAGTGCCGCGCGCCGCGTCGATGGCGGCCTCGGTGAAGGCTAATGGCTGATACTTCGGGCCGAATTCGACCACGCGCGGCCTTGCACGGCACGGAACGCCAGAGCGTGAGTACATCAGCAGCAGCGGCTCGCGGCCGCTTGGCTGGTACTCCAGGCGGCCATCGCGCTCGGCGAACTGGCCGCCGCGGCCAACCGTCAGGCAGGACATCAGGTCCATGGCGGAGAGGCCGAACCCGCCGATCGCCACCCGCTCGCCTGGCGCTACGTCCGCTACCCGGCCGGGCAGCGGATACGGGTCTGCGATAACGCGGTCGGGGCCGCTGGCCTGCGCTGTCGTTAGCGCCGGCCTGGTGTTGTCGGTATACCCAGTCGTCAGGTACGCGTAGCCAACCCGGGCGAGACTGCCATCGGACAGGGTGATGGCCAGCATGCCGCCGGGTTCTGAGGTCATGTCGAGCGCCACTGCGCAATGCAAGTTCAACCGGACGTGCGCGGGCGCGCGCGCCCGCAGCTGCCCCAAGAACCAGCTGAGGTAGTCCCCGAGAACGCGCCGTGGCAGGAAGTCTGTCGGCCGGATCGGCCTGCCCGTCCGGCCGACCGTATAGCCGTCCGCAGCCAGCCGCAGCCCTCGGTCGGCGGCCCAGGTGTACAGGCTCGGCCCCGGCGGGCCAGTTTCGGGACCCACGGAGCGCGAATCGGGAAACATCGATACCTGCGAGCAGGTGGTGTTGAGCAGGAGGTAGTCGGGCTGGCCGGAATCGTGCACGCCCGACCCCGAGCAGCTGGGGTCGATGATCTCTACCCGGATCTGGCCGGCCTGCGCTCCGGGCCTGCTGGCGAGCGTCACGATCCGCTCCAGCACGCTGAGACCGCGGGAGCCTAGGCCCACGACGGCCACCGACCTTTCGTGCCGCGAGCCCATCAGGTCCGCGCGCCTTCCGCCGTGACGCTCGCCGCGATCCGGGCGTCCAGCCGCTGCAACGCTGCCGCTGCGGCGCCCGCCGCTGCGGCAGTCTCATCGGCGGCCGCGATCACATAGCCGAGCCGGTCCTGAAACGAGTGACGCAGCACCACTTCCTGGCCGATCTCGCAGGTCAGGCCCACCTCCACTACGCCTGGCTGCTTGCTGGCCAGCTCGACCCCGGTGACCTCGGTCAGCCGCCCGGCGGTGCTGGCCAGCAGAAACCGGATCGATGCCGCCCTGGACTTGCTGGGCTGGGGCGGGCCGGCCAGTCCGGCTGCCTCTGCCACCACCTGCCCGACCATGTCGATGCCGGTGGCCTCCTGCACCATGCGCGGGATCATCCCGCCGGCCAGCCTCGGGTTGACCTCAATGATGACCGGTCCCGCCGCCGCCAGCCGTAGCTCGATATGCGCGGCGCCCCAGCCGAGCCCCAGGGCGCGCAGTGCGGCTAGCGCTGAACGACGGATGGCCGCGTACTCAGCTGCCGTCAACGGCGCCGGGAAGTCGTGGCCGGTTTCGACGAAGTACGGCAGCGGTCCGAGCCATTTCCTGGTAATCCCGACAATTGTTCCGGTCACCACCTCAACCGAGTACTCGTGGCCCGCCAGGAATTGCTCAATGAGCACTGTCTTCGGCTGCGGCAGGCCGAGCCTGGCTGGCGGCAGCATCAGGACGTGGCCGGCCGCCATCGCTACCTCGGCCGGGGTCTCGCACAGGCGCACGCCCACCGATCCCGAGCCAGCTACTGGCTTGATCACGACTGGCAGGCCGATCCTGGCCGCTACCGCAACGGCCTCGTCAGCGGTCTGTGCGACACCGAATGCTGGGCACGGCAACCCGGCCCGATGCAGCTGCGCGCGCTGTGTTGGCTTGTCCCGGCAGGACGCAATCGCTGCCGGGTCGGGATGCGGCAGGCCTAGCGAGCGGGCGACCTCAGCCGCGATCCCGATGTAGTACTCAGAACTGCTTGTCAGGCCCGCGATCCGCCCGGCCAGGCTGGCACAAGCCGCCCGGATCGCGTCCGGCGCCGCGGTATCGACTACCCGACTGTCGATCTCATCGATACTGACATAGGGATACCGCTCCGGGTCGCGAGCGAGCAGGACCGGCCGCAGGCCGATTCGCCGCGCGCAGTCGCAGAACAGCCGACCAGATCCCGTGGTATTGCTCTCGACTAGCACGAACCAGCCACCGGCCACGGTCAGTGCTCCTGTCCGGCCGGGTCGGTGTGAGCGGGCGGCTTGGCGCTATCGCTGTCGGGCAGGCACAACTGCCGTACCGCCGCGGCCAGGCAAACCTCAGCTGCCGCCACCGACTTCCGCCACGCGCCAAGCCATGCCTGGTGGGCCGTCCACGCCGCAGTGGCGGTGCGGAACGGCTCGTCGAACGCGCCCGGGCCGCCCCCGTGAGCTTGGGCCCGCACTACGGCGCGCAGATCGAAGCTGGCGGGTCCGATCTGATCGAGCCACCCGGGCGGGCCAAAGTCTGCTAGCTGGACTGAGCCCGCGGCAACCGCCTTGCGGACCGCATCGCCGACCATGTGATGCGCAGTCCGGAACGGCACTCCGCTACGCACCAGCCGGTTGGCCACTGCGGTCGCGGTGGTGAAGCCGTTCACCGCGCGCTCGCTCATCCGGGCGGCGTCCGGCTGGGCGCCGCTCACGAGCACCTGGCTGAGCAGCACGCTCTGCTCGGCGGCGCGCAGCCCCGGCCAGATGCCGGCCATCGCCTCGGTGCCAACCTCGATCGAGTTGGTAAACGGCGTGCCAGCCATCATGCTGGCCGCGCCGGCCCACGCACCAAGCCCCTGCCCTGCCTTGGCCTTGACGTGCTCAAGCAGGAACGCGTTGCGCTTTTGCGGCATTGCCGAGCTGCCGCCCACCAGCCGGTCGGGGAAGGCAATGAAGCCGAACTCGGCGGTGCTCCACAACTGCAGGTCAGTTGCCAGTCGGCTCAGCACGATCCCGAGGCCGGTGGCGGCGCCCAGCAGACGCAGCGGAACGTCCCTGCTTGCCACCGCGTCTAGCGCATGCACGGCGGGTCCGGCGAAGCCGAGCAGCCGTGCGGTGCGTTCCGGGTCAATGGGCAGGTCGGTCCCGGCCACTGCACTCGCGCCAAGCGGACAGGCCTGCAGGCCGGCCGCCGCGACGCGCAGCGAATCGATCTCACGGCCGATGGCGAGGGCAACCCCGAGCAGGTAGTACCCGTAGGTCACTGGCATCGCTGCCTGGAAATGGGTGTAGGCCGGCATCACGACTGAGCGGTGCGCCCTGGCCCGGGATAGCAGCACTGCCTCCAGCCGGACCGCCTGCGCGCCGAATCCGAGCAGCCAGTCCCGCAGCCGCAAACTGGCGATGGTCGCCTTGAGATCGTTCCTTGACCGTCCCGACTGCAGCACCCCGCCGACATTCGCGCCCAGCCGCTCGATGAGATAACCCTCATACATCAGGTACAGCCCGCGCGGCGCCGGGCGGGACAGCAGCGACGCGTACCGCTCGGCGGTAAGCCCGTCCATGCAGCGGATCAGCTTTGCGGCGGTGGCGGCGGAGATTAAGTCCCGTTCGGCGAGCATCACCAGGTGAGCACGGTCAACTTCGATCATCAGCGGCAGCTCCGCGTCGATCTCAGCCTGGGTGAGCTCGCCATACACCACGCGCTGAGTTCGCGCGCCGAGCTGGCCGAGCAGCCGACCGGTCCCGCTCATCGCGCGCTCACGCGATCGTCGGCTGGCGCGAGGACCTGAGCATAGGAGCGGCGCGCCCAGTTGTACTGCGTCCACGAGCCCTCGGGCACAGCCGGATCCGTTACCGTGACCGGCTCAGTCGGCAGGGCCCGGCCCAGGTGGCCGTGATCGCGCAGCCAGTCGTCGTCGTAAACGGTGTCCTGGTATCGGTATCCCTCGTCGGGCAGCATCACAACCGTGACAGCGCCTGGATTGGCGTCAGCCCACCAGCGCGCGACAAGGAACGCCGCGCCGCTGGACGGGCCCATGAATAGTGCATGCTGCTGGTGCAGCTGCCGGGTGGCCAAGTATGCGTCCGTCGCAGAGCACCAGTGGACGCTGTCGAACACCCGGTGATCCAGGTTCGCGGGCATCAGGCTCATGCCCAGACCGCGCAACTCCCGCGGGCCATCGGCGTGCCCGAAAAGCACGCTGGAGTGCGTGTCGACGCCGACAGCGCGGCATTCGGGCAGCACTGACCGCAGGAACGTGACGGTCCCGCACATCGAACCACCCGACCCGACCGGCCCGACGACGCAGTCAACTTGCCCCAGGCATTCCAGGAACAGCTCGGCGACGGCAGCGTAGGAACGCGGATTGTCCGGGTTGGAGTACTGCTCAGGGCAAAAGCTCTGGTCATGCTGAGCCCGCACTTCTGCCAGCCGTTGCAAGCGCGCAGCCTGGAAGCCGCCCACGACTGACCGGGCTGCGGCGGGCACCCGGTCGACTTCCGCGCCAAGGTCGGTCAGCCGCCGGTACAGGCGCTCGTCGATGACCGGATCGCTGACCAGAACTAGCCGGTGGCCCATGTGCACGGCCTGCATGGCCAGTGCCAGCCCGAACGTGCCAGAGGTTGTTTCGGCGATGACGGTGCCTGGTGCCAGCCTGCCTTCCGCCGCCGCCCGGCGGAGAATGAACCTGGCGGGAATCATCTTCATCAGGGTGAAGCACGCGGCGTAGAGGTTCGGGCCGAGCCTGATCAGCCGTGGCAACTGGTAGGCGTCGGTTGCCTCCTCGTAAGCCGACCGGATGCCCATCAGGCGCTAGCCATCGCGTCAGCCGCGGTAGCCGCCGCCGCGGCGATGCTGCGGCTTGCCCGCCAGGCAGCGGCCGCGGTGGGCCACTCCGCGCCGATCAGCCCGGTGATGGTCAGGCCAAGTTCCTCGATCCCCACTATGCACCGCTGTACGACGGCCTCGGCTCCTGGCAACCGGGCGTCGAAGATCAGCCCGGCCACGGTGCCGCTATGCGCAACCTGAACGCCGCAGCCGCCGTGGCGAAGGCAAAGTTCGAGCAGGGGTTCCAGCAGCAACTTGGGCAGGAACCGCTGGTTGATACGCGCACTCGCGGTGGCTATCCGGCCGAGCAGCACCACGTCCTCCGTGCTGACTGCGCGCCGCATGGCCGCCCGCATCACCTGGAAGGATCCGATCTCGGCGTCGTTGTACTCGGCCGGCTGCATGCCGAGTGTGTCGACGGCCGCACCCGGCTCGGTATCGCAGCCGACGACAACGATCGGCGGCAGTCGGTGGCCGAACGTCTCTAACACCTTCCCGTCGCGGTGCGCGAACAGCACGACGCGGTCGTCAATCATGATCGAGTCTGAGGCGACTTCTGCCAGCACCGCCAGCCGCCCGACTTCCTCTCGTGACAGCACGACACCGTGATAGTTGGCGACGGCCCGAATGGTCGCGGTCACGTCGCTGGTCGATGACCCCATGCCGATGCCCAGCGGGAAGTCCCTGGTGATCTCGATCTGGCCGCCCTTCACCGGCGCCGGATGCGTGGCGAACTCACGAAGGGCAAGTACGGCAGCGCGGCGGACCTTGATCAACTCTGGAGTTCCGACGACGCCCCAGTGGCTGCCGCTCGGCCGGAAGATCGCCCGGCTGCCGCGGCCGGGCTGGGGCAGCGTGACCAGCGCCCGGCGAAGCCGGCCCGACCCGTCATCGAACATTCCCTGCAGAAGTTCGCCATGATGCGCCGGCGCATAGCCAATCCCGACCTCGAACTGTTGTGGCTGGTAGCCCTCGTGGCGAGGGGATGACGGATGCTCCCGCAGATCGCGCAACGTCGTCAGACCTCTTTCCTGCTCCGACGGGCGGGCACGGCTCCCCGCCTCGTCATGCGCGCCCTCAGGTCGTCGTCTTTCTGACTGTGAAAACCAGACTCTCGTGATCGTGCTCGTACGTCCGGTAATCGGCGTGCCCAGGCTCTCGCCAGCTGGAGATCTCGACCGACTCGGCCGCCATCCCGGCCGATTCCAGTAGCGCGGTAAGGTCGTCGCGATCATAGAACCGGCAATAGAAGTCGAAATGATCGATATATTCTTTCGGCGCAACTTCCCGGATATTCGGATCCGATACCTGGCAGTCATTCATCGTCCACATGTTGGCCACTATGTGGCCGCCCGGCCGGGTGATCCGGTAGAGCTCACGCAGCGCATCGGCAGCATCGGTCAGATGGCCGAGCAGGTCCCAGCAAAATATTCCGTCTACCGAGTTGTCTAGTAAGCCTGTCGAAAACACGTCGATCTTGACGAATACTACCTTCGACCTAATGCCTGCCCTCTCGGCCACGTCCTCGGCTATGGTCATCGCCTTTGGTGAGGTGTCGCCAGCCAGCAGAATGGGAGCGCCGGCTGAAAGCGGTGGCAGATTCCGCCCATCGCCGCACGGCAGATCAAGCACAACAGCTGATCCTTGCGACGCGAATAGCTGCGCGGCGGTCTTCGCATACGGAACTGGCGGGTCGCCCCAGAGATTCTGCTGGTCTTTCAAATGCGATTCGCTGTATGCATCGTTCCACAATGGAATAGCGGCGGCATCTCTGCCCGGGTCTGAGCTGGTCACCCGGCCTCCTTGGTTATCCGTCCGGTCAGGCGGCAAATCGCGCATGCCAGTTAGCGTCGATCAGCGGTTTAAGTGATCCGGAATCTCCGGCCAGTTAGGTCTCGCGACGGGTCGGTTACGACGGTCGACGGGGCCCGGTCCCGCGGCGTCGGCCGCATCACCGCCTCCCGATAGCAGCGTCGCTTCGGCGGCGCCGCACCTAAGCAGTGAGGGCAGCACTGCCATTCTGCGAGAAGGCTAACTGCCGCCGCCGGTCGCCGCAATGCCCAGCTTGCTGCCGAAAGCTGGCGAGACCAGCGTGAATAGGGAGGTTGCCGGGGTGTGTGGCTACCGAATACGCCTATTGAGGCTAATGTTCACAGTTGATTGTGCGCTACCGTCGCGCTGTTCGGAAGCGTCGCCCGACAGAGCGCAGTTTTGACTGGTTTCTCATTCGCACCCAATTCACTGAGGCCAACGCTGGCGTTTAACTTCAATCCTTCGTTGTCGTCCCTGGCTTGCGTTCGGCTGCCGCTCGAAGCGCCGTGATAGCCGACGGCAGTCCTGGCGTGTGCCCGCGCGATCGCGGTCGTTCTGGACCGGACGGTCAAGCCCGCGCGTCGCGGCCCGCGGCTGCGCGGCACAGGGTGGCAAGCGCCAGGCGCGGAAGCGCGGTCCGGTCTGCCCTGGGGGGGAGGGCCGCCCCCCCGCGAGACTGGCCTTGCCCCGCCAGATGCAGCGGTCGCCATTAGGGCGGCCAATATCGCCGCCATGAATCACATCAAATCGCCCGGCACGGCGCCGGCGCTGGCGCGTGAAGCCTGCATCAACAGTTGCGGACAGATAGCAGCAAAGCTTGACGACCCCTGCCAATGATGCTACAAGGTGGACTATTATCCGCCGCGACGACGCGGGTGTCGATCAAAGGGAGGGCAAAAATTCAATGACGCTAAATATGCGTACATTGTCTTGCTGGCTCGGAATGGGCGGCCTTATGCTTGGCGCCGTCCTCGCGAGCCCGGGCTTAGCATCCGCTGCGACTGCGCATCGGACTCACCCGGGTGCCCAGACCTGCACCGGCACGGTCGACTCACCGGGCACGCTCGCCGGGACGTATGGCAACCTCGTTATCGAAGGTGCCTGCATTGCCAACGCGGGTCCAGTGACGGTGAATGGCAACCTCACAATCGCCAACGGCGCCGCGCTGACGGCTATTTTCGGCCAAAACGACCAGACCACTAGCGGCAACTCCAACATGACAGTGCATGGCAATCTCACTGTCGATAACGGCGGCAGCCTGATGCTTGGCTGCTATTCCCTGATCACCCCGGTTTGGAGTGCAACCGCGATCATCGACGTGCCGGACTTTCCATGCGCCGACGACCCGAATGCAGGCGCACCTACCCTGAACACACATGACGTGGTCGATGGCAATTTGATCGCGAACAACCCGCTCGGGGTAGTGGTGCACAACACCACCATCCGTGGCAATGTGGTCGAGGCTGGCGGCGGAGCCGGAACCGGCTGCGTAGCAGTGGGTATCTTCAACAAGTATTTTGGCTTGCCCGAGTACAGCGATTACGCCAACAACACGATCGGCGGAAACCTGGTCGTCAGCGGGACCGACACGTGCTGGTTTGGCGCATTCCGCAACACCGTCCGCGGCAACATGATCGTCGCCAATAACACAGGCGGCGTCTTCTTCGGCGCGGCTGACTCGACGGAAGTCGCCACCAACACCGTCTACGGCAACCTCGTCTGCTCCGGCAACAACCCGGCCGTGCAGCTGGGTGACAGCGCCGGGTCGCCGAACCGGGTGGCCGGCAACGCGATCCGCGAATGCGGATTCAACGTGCAACTGGCCAACCCAGGACCGAATTCGGGTGTCCAGGTGCCGCCGACGTTCCAGCCCGCTTCGGTGAAGTTCCATCCCTGACAGAAATCCGATGGCCAATAGCCAGGCCAGCGCGTGGCCCGCCCCGTTCCGAGGCGGGCCACGCACATCTCCCGAGGATCTGGCTGGTCTCCCCGAGGATCTGGTTGGCTCGGCTCAGGAAGGCAGTGGGATCAGTGCGAGTGTGCGTCGCGGGTGGCGGGCTGGCCGGCTCGCTGCTGGCCTGGCGGCTGGCCCAGCAGCCAGGAATAGACGTTGACCTGCTGTTGGGGCAGGAAGGCGGCCGGGACGCGACCGGTGCCTCCGGCGGCGCAGTGCGCGGGTACGAGTCACTGGCAACCCAGCGCCAGCTGGCCATCTTAAGCCTGGCCGAACTGCTCGCCAGCCCGGTATTACGGCAATGGGGGGACTTCCGGCAGAGCCGGTTCGTCTACCTGCCCGACGACGGGGATGACCTGGCCGCGGCAGTGGCGCAGATCGAGCACTACCTGCCTGGCTCGGCTGCGCTCGCGACCGCTGGCGCTGCCTTCGAGGACGCGGCGGCCGCCGGACCGCGCTACCGGGACCCGGCGTGGGCAGGCCGGCCGGACGCGGTCGCAGTCGTAGAGCGTCAGGCTGGCTACATATCCCCGGCCCGGATGCGAGACGCGGTATTGGCCGACCTGGCCCGGCGCGGCGTCAGTATCGCCTCGGCATCGCTCGACGCGGTCAACGTCCGGCCGGCCGGCCCGGTCCGGATTACCTCGGCCGCGGTGACATCGGAGTATGACCAGGTGGTGCTCGCGGCCGGGGCGTGGACGCCGGCTCTGTTGCGAGCCAATGACCTGCCCGCCGATGGGTACCGGACCAAGTCGATCCAGTACAGCGTCTATCCGCCGGGCGAATGGTGCCCGCCCTCGTTCGCCGACGACGCCACCGGCCTTTACGGCAAGCCCACCGCAGACGGCGGCCTGCTGCTTGGCGTGCCGACGACCGGATGGCACGTGCCGCCCGGCCGTCCGCCCGCTGATCCGCGATACGACAGGCAGGCGCTGGACCTGGCCACCAGGTTGTTCCCGCGACTGCGACTGGGGCCTGCCCGCAGCCGGGTGTGCGCCGTAGATTGCTACTGCGACCCGCCGGTACTGTCGTTGCGGCCAGTCCGGGCAGCCGGCCCGGGCCTGTTCACCTTCACCGGCGGATCCGGCGGCGCCGCCAAAACCGTCCTCGCCGCCAGCGCGCAGGCTGCCGCCGCGCTGGCCGGCGCCGGGCCGGTCAGCTGGTCGGCCGGTGCGCCTCGCATTTCGGGATAGGTGCGCCGATGATGGATGCGGACGCGCGCTCCTCGCAGAGAGGCCTGGCCATGGATCTCAGGCTGGCGTTACTTCCGGCCCCGACGGTGTCCCTGTCGGCGGCGAGGATCAAGGTGCGGCGGCGAGCCCGATGACAACGCAATCTGGCAGCCCTGAGACCAAAGTCCGGCCGCGCGACGATGCGGGCATCTGGGTCACCGTCCGAGAATCCCCGCTAGCGGTCAAGGCAATGCTCGCGGGCGTCTTCGTCAACAAGCTCGGCGCCTTCATTCAGGTCTTCCTGGTGCTGTTCCTGACTCATCGCGGGTTTAGCGTAGTCCAGGCCGGCGCCGCGCTCAGCGCGGACGGGGCGGGCGCGGTTCTCGGCATCCTGGCCGGCGGCTCGCTGTCCGACCGGCTTGGGCCGCGCCGCGCCACCCTCGTCAGCATGGTCGGCACCGCCGCGCTGGTGCTTGGCGTGCTGTACGCGCGCAATTACATTGCGCTGCTGGTGGTGGTGACCCTGCTGGGTGCGGTCGGCGTCGTGTACCGGCCAGCCGCTGCGGCACTGCTGTCCGAGCTGACCCCCCCGAATCGGCAAGTGATGATCATGGCGCTATACCGGCTGGCCCTGAACGCGGGCACGACGGCGGCGCCGCTGCTGGGCGCAGCGCTCATCGCGGTCTCGTGGAACCTGCTGTTCTGGGGTGAGGCCGCCGCGGCCCTCGGCTACGCGGTTATCGCGGCGTTCGCAGTGCCCCGGCACGGCGCTTCGGCTGCGCCCACACCTGTTGCCGACCCGTCAGCAGCTAACAAGCGGGAGTGGCGCGGCTTCCTCGGCGTGGTCTCCGACGGCCGCTTCGTGATCTACCTGTTCGCCCTGTTCATCAATGCACTCGTCTACTGGCAGTACGTGTCCGTTCTGCCGCTCGCGATGCGATCGGCCGGGCTTATCACCGCCTGGTACGCGGCCATGGTGGCGCTCAACGGCGGCATCGTCATCACCTGCGAGCTGGTTATGACCAAGCTGACCCAGCGCCGGCAACCGAGGACCGTCGTAATGCTCGGGTTCGCGCTGCTCGGCGGCGGCATGGCGCTGTACTCCGTGCCATGGGGGGTCGGCATCTTCGTGGTCGGAACGCTGACCTGGACGCTGGCCGAAATTATCGCCGGGCCGACGGTCTTCGCGTACCCCGCCGTGGTCGCCCCGGACGGGCTCCGCGGCCGGTACCTGGGGGCATCGCAGGCGATGTTCGCATTGGGCACGGCGATTGGCCCGGTCGCCGGAGTCACCGTCTGGCATCTATTCGGCCGGGCGGTCTGGTTGTGGTGCGGCGCGGCGTGCGTGATCGGTCTGCTGTGCGCCCGCTTCGGCATGCGCACCATCGCGGCCGCCGACACCACCGCGCCTGCCGCCACTTCCTCCGGGTGATCACCCGAGCTGCGGGTGAAAGCAGCACGTCGCAAACGCGCCGTTGGCCATGTTCATGACGCCGCCGTCAAGATCGGTATTGCCGCGGACCCACAAGCCGCTGAAGCCCCGAACGCCGTGGTAGACCGACAAGCTGAGCACCCACGACCGCAATCCGTCGACAGCGGGGAACGGCTCGGTCAGCGGATGGACGCGCCGTTGCAGAACGTAGGGGCCATCCATCGACGCGGCGAGCTGCTGACGCCACTCCTCGCGGTCTGCGGTCCAGCCCGGCAGCACGCCTAGGCCGGCATGCAGCAGCACCGGCTTGAGTACGAGCTCAGCCTGATTGGCGATGGCGTAGTCGGCGAGCTCGCAGCGCTCGCCGCCGGGCGTCGTGACTGATCCTTTCCGCACCATCCGAGTCCACGGCAGGATCCGGTCCAGGCTGGCCAGCTCATCCGGGCTGAACAAGTGCCTGTTGGCCTCGTCAGACAGCAGCGCAAGAGCGCCCTTGCTGCCATAGATGTCGGCGTCGACCGGCACGAACATCTTCACCTCATCGCGCTCCACCGCTTCCATCACTGGGTCGATGAGCTCGGCCGATTCGGGCTGAAGCAAGTCCTCGATCAGGAAGACGCGGTAGATCACGTCCACGGCTCGGCCCTTCAACCAGACCCGGCCGTCGTGCATGCTGAGTTCCCCCAAGTGACAGGCGTCCACATCCAGGCCGTATCGGCCGAGCAGTCCCGCGCTGTAATGCAGCTGCGGGGCCAGCGTCTGATACGACTGCGGCCAGTCGACGGCCGCGACAAACGGCCTCGCACCGGCCGGGATGCCGCACTCGGCCCGCAAGGTGTCGACCACGACACCGAGGGTGTCTACATAGGTAAGACCGTGCGAGGAAACGAAGTCGGCCATCATGGGGTGGGTGAGCAGAGCCTCGTTCAGGAGATTGTTGTCGAGGCCGCCGAGCGTGGTGCCCATGTTGACCTCCAGCACTCGGAAGCCGTCATCGTCCTGGTAGAAGTCAGCGCGCGACATACTGGTGGGCGCCGAGACGGCACCGCGCGCGATCGCGCGCGCCTGAGCGGCCGTCACTCCCACCGCCCGGCCGAACGCCGCCATATCACCGCCGAACAGCCGGCCAGGAAGACTGATGAGCGCGGCATGCAGTCGTTCGACATCGGCGGCGATCCTGGCGACATCGACCTTCTCCAGAAAAACCGGCCTGGTCAAGCAGCGGTTCGCATAGGTCGTCGCCGGCAGGTTCACTAGTCGGCTGGCAAGCTCTACGAGCTCATTGGCGGGCATCTCGCGGCTGGCGATCTCGGTGAGATAGTCGTTCGTCAATGCGTTCAGAGTCAATGGCCTCGTCACCTTCGGCTAGGCAAGCACGGCAGCGCTGGCCGCGAAGCCAGCCTCCAGGGCAATGCAGTTGTTGCTATGCAAATACCACACGTTTGGTCACCCGGTCCAGGCCAAAAGGAGTGCCGACGCCCGCGGATTGGCTTCGCGCCGCAGCTGCGGCGGGGTCGCAAGCATCATTGACAGCAGAGTCGACATAACGTCGCTGATGACACGCCAGCATTTCAGGCGAGTCTCCGGCGGCAGAAACTCTAAAAGTACGGGCACTGGCGCTGAACCGCCAACCGCGTGCCAGCCGCCGCAACGATACGGCGAACGGAAGGCCAGTGCGCTCTTCCCTTTCGTCGCGGCGCGACAGAGGCCGCAGCTGTCGAATCGGCAGAAGGCGGTCTGCCCTCCGCCGGGAAGGCTAATCGACCATGGCGCTAGCCGCAATACCGGCGTCGGCTGGAGGCCGGGCGGCGGACCTGCCGCCGAGGTCGCGCCGCGGCAGGTCGCTGTTGAGAATTAAGTCTCATGGGGTTCGTGTGGCCGGTGGCAGCATTGATACCAATGGCGCTCAGATTACCAGAGTTGGCACTGGGTAATTGGCTCGCAATAATGACCAGAGTGGCGCTGGCAAAGGCCATTTTCGGCTCTGGCAGGCGCGAAGAAACCCGCATATAGTTAGCGCTGTTCCAGTCCTGGCAGACCATATGCCGCGGCCCGTTCCTGCATGTGGCCGGGCGCGGAGTAGCGAGGTAGGTGGCAATGATCTGCGGCGGGTTCCCTCTGGTTCGTTGCCTTAGGGCGGCCGGATCGGCCGCCCTGCATCCGTGAGCTGGAGGTACGCGTGCGTCATTTAGTCAAAGAAGCTACCGAGCCGTTTGCGGTCGGCGTGGTCAACGTCTTTCCCTGGGACAAGTTCTCGCTTGGGCAGCAGCTGCCTTTCGGGGCGCAGTGGTACACGCTTCCGCCGGGCTCGACCAGCCCGCAGGACTGCCACCCCGAGGTTGAGCTGTCGGTTGTAGTAACCGGAATAGCGTCAGTCGAGGCAAGTGGCGAGATTACCGATGTGGCGGCGGGCGGCATTTTTCTGCTGGGCTCAGAAGAAGCGCACGTCATCCACAACCGAGCCGCCGATCAGCCGCTAATGGTTTTCACCACCTTTTGGATGCCGCTGGATGGAAGCGCCAACGCCGCCGCGCAGGCGGCAGCGGGTGACGCACCAGAGGGGGAGGCGCAGGCCCAGTCATGACCGAGAAGCCGGACAGAGTAACGGTGTTCGTCATTCCCCAGCCAACCGTTAACGGCCCGCTGCATATCGGCCACTTGACGGGACCTTACCTGGCCGGGGACATCGCGGCGCGGGCAGCGAAGGCGCGCGGCGAGCAGGTGCTCACCCTCGCTGGTGTAGATGTCCAGCCCAACTACGTGCTCACCAAGGCAGAGCTCCTGGGCCGGGACGTCGACGAGATGGTCGCGACCTACCGCGCCCAGATCGCGGCCGTCTATGAGAAGGCCCGCATCAGCCACGACATATTCGTCGACCCGCAGACCGCTGCGCACAAGCGGACCATCACCGACATACTGGCCGAACTGGTGGACCAGGGCACCGTGCCGATGGAGGAATACACCCTGCAACAGTGCGCCGACTGCGGGCGCACCTTGCACCACTCGTACGTAGTGGGCAAATGCCCGGTTTGCGGCACGGGATCCAACGGCACGTCATGCGAAGGATGCGGAGGGTTCACTTCAGCACAAATACTTATCGACCCGAGCTGCGCCAGATGCGGCGGCAGCGCGCAACCGCTAGTGGCCACCGTGCCGGTCTTGCGACTCGAGGACTACCGCGAGCGCCTCGTCACGGAGTGGCTGCGCGGCGAGTGGCCGGTCAGCACGCGGGCAGTGTTGGCGCAGTACCGCAACGCGCCACTGCCGACCATCCCGCTCGCCTACCCCACCAACTGGGGCACCGAGTGCGACGGGCCGCTGGCCGGGCTGCGAGTGGACTTTCCGACCGAACTCGGACTGGGCTATTTCTACGCTCCAGCGCAAGCGCTGAGCCCAGGAGCGAAAAGCCTGGCCGAATGCGTCGCCGCGTGGCAGCACGTCGAGGGCGTCTGGCATTTCAACGGAATGGACAATACCTTCTATTTCGCCGTGTTGTACCCGGCGATCCTGGCCGCGGCCGGAGTACCCCGGGCCACGGCGCTCGGCGCGGTCGTGAACGAGCTTTACTTGCTCGACGGCAGCAAGTTCTCCACAACGCGCAATCACGCCGTGTGGGCACTTGAGTTCCTCGCCGCCGAGGACCCTGAACTCGTCCGCCTGTACCTGTCGTGGGATCGCCCGGACAGGTATGAGAGCGACTTCACGTTTGCGTCATATCAGGCGTTCTGCGACTACGTCCGGCCATTGCTGGCGGGTGCGACGGCGGGCGAGGCGGGACTACCGGCCGCGCTGGCCGGCGCCGAGATCCAGCGCGCAGAGCACGCGCTCCGCCCGGCCGAGTTCGACTCCGCACTGGCGGTCCGCTGCGTGATCGCGGCACTCACCGCCGGAACCGGGACCGACTCAGTGGCCCTCGCCGCACTGGCCGGGCGGGAACCGCCATCGTCACGGACCAGCCAGTAGCAAACCGATGCGTGCAATCAACGAAGATCCGTTCGCAGGAAGGCCAGCTATGACGAATGATCCGAGGCAGCCCGCTGGAGTTCCGGCCTATTACGCGGTGGGCATCGGGGCCGGGCCCTCCAACCTAAGCCTCGCAGCCCTGTTCGCTGTCGCGACGACCGAGCAGATCGCCTTGTTTGAGCGCCAGCCCGGGCCTGCGTGGCACAACACGCTGCTCCACTCGGGCGTGCGCATGCAGACCTCCTGGCTCAAGGACCTGGTATCGCTGGTCGAGCCGCGGCACGAACTGACGTTTCTTAATTACCTGGTCACTACCGGTCGGATGTTCGCCTTACTGAACGCTCAGTTCGACGTGATGCCGCGGATGGAGTATGTACGGTACCTGGAATGGGCCGCAGAGCAGCTGCCAAACATCCACTACAACGTGGCTGTGGACAGGATTAGCTTCGATGAGGGTGGCTTCACCGTCCATTCGGCCGGCCGGGCCGTGGCCAGCGCCGAGCACCTTGTGATCGGCATGGGCACCATGCCTTTCATCCCGCCCGAGCTTTCCGGCCTGCCGCCCGAGCGCGCGTTCATCGCGGACGAGCTGGCCAGTCGCATCACCGCGATGAGGGCCGATCTGGACGCTCCGGTCGCGGTGGTCGGCGGACGCCAGACTGGCTTCGAGGCCGTCATGAACCTGCTCGGCCAGGGCTTCACCAACATCACCTGGTTCGGCCGACGCCTGTGGTTCGACAGCATCGACGATTCGCCGAACGCGAACGACGTGTACCGTCCCGCGCACCTGCAAGCCTTGTTCCGGATGTCGCCCGCCACCAGGCGCCAAGTCACGGCCGGACTCGACCCGACCGGCGACGGGCTCACGCCCGGCGCACTGCGGTGGCTCTATCAGGCCAACTATGACCGCATGCTGGAGCTCGGTCGCTTCCCGCTCATCCTTTGCCCCGGCCGGGAGGTGACCAGTGCGACGGTGGGAGGCGACGACATCGTCCTCACCTGCAAGGGGCCGGAGACGATTGAGCAGCACCGGGCCCGGCACGTGGTGATCGCCACCGGACGCGAGAACGTTGAGATTCCCTTCGATCAGGACCTGGCCAACCGAGTGGAGGTAGCCGAGGACGGGGGACTGATCGTGGAAGACGACTTCTCGGTGCGCTGGAAAGGCATGAACGGCCATCAGATTTACGTGCTGAACCGGGCGCGGGCAACGCATGGACTGACCGACGCCAACGTCACCTTGCTCCCGGTGCGGGCGGCGATGGTCATAAATTCGATGTTCGGCCGGGAGGTGTACAAGATCCGCGACGACCTTTGCCCCGTCAATTGGGGCTGACCCATGACCTCAGCAGCGAACAACCGCGGACATGGGGTCCGGATCGACTACGACGGCAGGCGCTTTCGCCCGGCGGACGGCCAGCGGGCGAGTGGTGGCCCGCCGCCGGCCGCACCGACGGCCGACGGCCGCGCGGACGCCGCGACCGGCCACTACCACCAGGACGGCGACCTGGTCTGGGCGCGGTTCGCCGGGCCCGGCGTGCGATCTGGGTGGCTGGTGGGCACGTGTTGCCCGGACGGCTTCATCGACGCTGCATACTGCATGGTGACCAGCGACGGAACGGCGATAGCCGGCAACTGCGAGAGCACGCCGACCCTCCTGGCCGATGGTCGGGTGCGGCTCACTGAGCACTGGCGCAGGCTGGACGGTTCGATGGGCATATCTGTGCTCGAGGAGATTATCGGATGACCGACGACGCCCGTACGGAGCGGCCGCTGCTGCTGCTGATCGGCACCGGATCGCGGGACTACCGCGAGTATCTGCTCGCCTCGATCAGCACCCAGTATCGGGTGCACCTGCTGTTGTGGGCCGAGCCAGGCTGGGAACTGGACTACGTGACCAGCTGGACCGTGCTCAGCCGGGTGACCGAGACCATCGATGCCGACGAGATGATCGCCAGCGCACGGGAGCTAGCCGCACGGGAGCCACTGGATGGAGTCCTGACGTGGGATGAGGCCCGCGTGTTGCAAGCCGCCAAGGTGGCGGCCGCGCTGGGCCTAGCCGGCGGGGACCCGGACGCGGCTATGCGGTGCCGCGACAAATACCTGACCCGCCAAGCGCTAGCCTCGGCAGGAATACCTCAGCCGCAGTCCATTCTCGTCGCATCGCTTGGCGAGGCCCTGGCTGCCGCCGGCCAGATCGGCTACCCAGTGGTGCTCAAGCCGCGCGCCATGGCAGCCAGCCTGGGCGCGGTACTGGTCACCGATGCCGACGAGCTGACGGCCCAGTTCGACTTCGCCCGCGACACTACGCTGCCCGGAGCCTGGCGTTATGACCTCGGCGTTCTCGTTGAGGAATACCTGACTGGACCAGAGATCAGCGTGGACTCGGCGGTGCACGGCGGCCGGGCTTACCCGATGTTCGTGGCCCGCAAGGAAGTCGGCTACGCGCCATACTTCGAGGAAGTCGGCCATGTCGTCGACGCCGACGACCAGCTGCTGTCTGACCACGCCCTGCTCCAGCTGGTGCAAGACACCCATGCCGGACTCGGATTCACCGACGGCATGACGCACACCGAGCTGAAGCTCACCCAGGCCGGGCCGAAGATCATCGAGGTGAACGCGCGTCTCGGTGGTGATCTCATCCCTTACCTCGGCATGAGGGCCAGCGGGATCGATCCTGGCCTCGCCGCGGCGGCGGTCGCGTGCGGGCGAGCGCCGGCCGTCAGCCCTTGCCGTCGGCTGGCCGGGGCCATCCGCTTCTTTTATGTCGACCACGACGACACGCGCATTGAGTCGGTCAGCTTCGACCATGCCCGATTGCCGGCGGCGGTGGATCTAGTCATCACGCTGGCCAAGCCTGGTGACGTCGTGTCGCCGCCACCTAAAGGAATCTTGTCCGGGCGCGTCGCCTGCGCCACTGCGCTAGCCGGTACGGCCCCGGACTGCGCCACGGCGCTTGACGAGGCGCGGGCCGCGCTTACGGTGACAGCCGTGCCCGCCGGTTCGGATTTCCAGCAGCTGAGCGGGTGATTTGACCGGCCGGATCGAGGATTACTAGGAGCGTCATGCAACCGTACGCGGTCGTCGTGGACCCTGTGTCAACTGGTCAGGAGTACCCGGCAGCCTTCCGCGAAGCCGGCCTGAAGACCGTGGCCGTCCTCTCCGTGGCCGAGCCAGCCGAGCACTTCCAGCCCACCTGGCACCCGGAGAACTTCGAGCACGTCCACGTCTTCGATGGCGATCTGGCAATCCTGGCTAAAGAGCTACGCTCCTACCAGCCTGGCTGCGTGATAGCAGGATCAGAAACCGGTGTCGAGCTCGCTGACGCCCTTGTTGAGCTCGTCCTACCGGGTACCGGCAACGTGCCCGAACTGGCCGCGGCCCGGCGGGATAAGTGGGCGATGGCGCAGGCCGTGCAGGCGGCCGGTATCCCCGGCCTGCGCCAGACCTGCAGTGACGATCCAGATCAGATCGACCGATGGCTGCGGGAAACAGGCCTGCGCGGGCGGCGGATGGTAATCAAGCCGCCGAAAAGCGCCGGGACCGACAACGTGCACATCGTTCCCGCTGGGGCAGACTGGCGGCCGTTCTTCGACCAGATCTGCGGCCAGGTCAACAAACTCGGGCTGATCAACGACGCAGTCCTCGTGGAAGAGTTCGCCGAGGGCACGGAGTATTTGATCGACACCTACTCCGTGGATGGCCGGCACGGTCTTGTCGATGTGTGCCGATACACCAAGTCCCGCCGGTCCGACCGGATCGGCATCTACGAGCTCGTCGACTTCGTCGCGCCGGACGACCCGGCCGTTGCCACGGTGTGGCCCTTCATGCAGCAGGTTCTCGATGCAGTGGGCGTGCGCAATGGCTGCGGCCACAGCGAGGTGATTATCACTGCCGACGGGCCCCGCTTCCTGGAGATTGGCGCCCGGCCGGCCGGCGGCGGCCATCAGATGATCACCGAACTCGCTACGGGCAGCAACCACATCCTGCGGACCGTGGCACACCGTGCCAGGGGCGAGTTCTGGCCGAGCTATGAGCTGAAGCAGCACGTGTGCAGCGTCGTGATCTCCGCACCCGTGAGCGGGATATGGCGCAATGCCGAGATCTTCGCGCATGTAGACAAGTTGCCCACCTACTGGAAACAGTGGTTCGGCGGCAGCACCGGCGACTACGTACGCCAGACCGATGACATTTATACCTATCTCGGCTGGGTGGTGCTCGCCTCACCCGACGAAGACGCCGTGCGGGCGGACTACCGGCACATCAAAGACCTGGAGCGGCAGATCAGCATTGAGCCAGCCGACATGTCCTCCCGGCACTAGCTCCCAGATACTCGAGGCTGTAGCTCCCGGATACGCGAGGCTCATGTCTCGGTAGACACAGCGCGGCGCCCCCAAGCTGGTTAACGCTGCCCGGTTACTTCGAGTGCGGCCAGGCTGATATAGCACGCTATATCAGTTTAGCGTGGCTGCAGATCCGGGTCCGCTCGCCGCGAACGTCTCCTCGGCCAGGAACAAAAAAGCTGCAACTTTGCTTGTAGCCTCGTAATCACGTAAGCAAGGTTCCCCTACGCTTCGGGAAGTGACCCCTTTCATGGCCGAGACTCTTTCGCTACCGGTTCTGCCGCTGGACGACAACGTCGTGTTGCCGACCATGGTGGTCCCGCTAGACCTCTCAGCTGCCGAGCCGCGTGCCGCGATCGAGGCGGCTCAGCTCGCCGCGGCGGCCGCCGGCGGCGATGCGAACGCCCAGGTCCTGCTCGTGCCGCGGCCCGATAGCGGCTACGCCCCCATCGGTACCCTGGCCACCATCGAGCAGGTCGGCCGCCTGCCGAGCGGCGAGCGCGCTGCGGTGGTCCGCGGGACCGACAGGGTCCGCATCGGGACCGGCACCGTCGGACCAGGCCAGGCCCTCTGGGTCGAGGGTACCGTCATCGACGAGCCCGAACCGACTCCGCGCGCCGCTGAGCTGGCCCGCGAGTACCGCGGCCTGGCAGCCACCATCCTGCAGAAGCGGGGTGCCTGGCAGTTCGTCGACGTGCTCCAGCGCCTGACCGACCCGTCGGCTCTGGCCGACAGCGCCGGCTACGCCGGTTACCTCAGCGTGGACCAGAAGCGCCAGCTGCTGGAGACCAGCGACCCGCAGGCCAGGCTGGAAGTGCTCGTCGGCTGGGCCAGGGAGCACCTGGCTGAGCTGGACGTCGCCGAGACCATCAGCAACGACGTCAAGGAAGGCATGGAGCGCCAGCAGCGCGAGTTCCTGCTGCGCCAGCAGCTCGCCGCTATCCGCAAGGAACTGGCCGAGCTGGACGGCAAGCCTGCCTCCGAAGAGGAGGACTACCGGGCCAGGATCGAGGCGGCCGATCTGCCGGAGAAGGTCCGCGAAGCGGCCCTGAAGGAGGCGGGCAAGCTCGAGCGCGGCTCGGACCAGTCGCCTGAGGCCGGCTGGATCCGCACCTGGCTGGACACGCTGCTCGAGGTGCCATGGAACTCCACCACCGAGGACGCCTACGACATCACCGGCGCGCGGGCCGTGCTCGACGCCGACCACGCCGGCCTGGACGACGTCAAGGACCGCATCATCGAGTACCTGGCGGTCCGCAAGCGGCGGTCCGACCGCGGCCTGACCCTGGTCGGCGGCCGTCGCAGCGGTGCTGTGCTGGCGCTTGGCGGCCCGCCCGGCGTCGGCAAGACGAGCCTCGGCGAGTCCGTCGCCCGTGCCATGGGCCGCAAGTTCGCCCGGGTTGCCCTGGGTGGCGTCCGGGACGAGGCCGAGATCCGCGGTCACCGGCGTACCTACGTCGGCGCCCTTCCGGGCCGCATCGTCCGGGCCGTCACCGAGGCTGGGTCCATGAACCCGGTGATCTTGCTAGACGAGGTCGACAAGCTCGGCGCCGACTACCGGGGTGACCCGACAGCGGCCTTGCTGGAGGTGCTTGACCCGGCGCAGAACCACACGTTCCGCGACCACTACCTCGAGGTCGAGCTCGACCTGTCCGACGTGCTGTTCATCGCCACTGCGAACGTGGTCGACGCGATCCCGGCTCCGCTGCTTGACCGGATGGAGCTGATCACGCTGGACGGCTACACCGAGGACGAGAAGGTCACGATCGCCCGCGGGCACCTCCTGCCCCGTCAGGTCGATCGCGCGGGCCTGGAGGCTGCAGAGGTCACCTTCACCGACGAGGCGCTCCGCAGGATCGCGGCTGAGTACACGAGGGAGGCTGGCGTCCGGTCGCTGGAGCGGACCATCGCCAGGGTGCTGCGGAAGATCGCGGCTCAGGCTGAGTCCGGTACGGCCACGACACCTGTCCTCGTCGGGCCCGATGAGCTGACCGGCTACCTCGGTCAGCCGCGGCACACGCCGGAGTCGGCCGAGCGTACCGCGGTGCCGGGCGTCGCCACCGGGCTCGCGGTCACCGGCACTGGCGGCGACGTGCTGTTCATCGAGGCGTCGCTGGCCGACCCGGAGACCGGTACGACCGGTGTCACGCTCACCGGCCAGCTCGGTGACGTGATGAAGGAGTCGGCCCAGATCGCGCTCTCCTACCTGCGCTCGCATGGTGCCGAGCTTGAGCTGCCGGTCGGCGACCTCAAGGACCGCGGCGTGCACGTGCACGTCCCGGCCGGGGCGGTGCCGAAGGATGGCCCGAGCGCGGGCGTCACCATGACGACCGCCCTGGCGTCGCTGCTCTCCGGACGGCTGGTCCGATCCGACGTGGCGATGACCGGTGAGGTCTCGCTCACCGGCCGGGTGTTGCCGATCGGCGGGCTTAAGCAGAAGCTGCTGGCCGCGCACCGCGCCGGGATCACCACCGTGCTGATCCCGAAGCGGAATGAGCCGGACCTGGAGGATGTGCCGGAGAACGTCCGCGAGGCGTTGAGCGTCCACCCGGTCAGCGACGTCCGCGAGGTGCTCGAGCTAGCGCTGGAGTCGGCAACAGCTCGCTCGGCGGTGGCGGCCTAGGGTTTCAGGGTCGCGCTCCGAGCGGTTAGAGCGGCGCCCCGGTAGTCGGTCCCTGACTACCGGGGCGCTGGCATGTGCTGCGGCAGTACCCGGCCGGCTACCGGGCGCGGCGGCGCAGGGATAGCGGCATCATCGCGGATTCGAGCTGCACCTTCAGGCTCATCTTGCTCTCGCCCTCGCGCCGGTCGGCGAAATGAATCGGCACCTCGACGATCTTCAGCCCGTGCTGGACGCTGCGGTAGTTCATCTCGACCTGGAAGCTGTAGCCGTTGCTGCGGACGCTGGCGACGTCGATCGCGGTCAGGGCCGAGCTCCGCCAGAGCTTGAATCCCGCCGTGACGTCGCGGACGCCGAGGTGCAGCAGGACCCGCACGTACATGTTGGCGAAGCTCGACAGGGCCTTGCGGTGCCAGGCCCACTCCCGGGCCAGGCTTGCCCCGCAGACATATCGGGAGCCGATGACGACGTCGGCGTCGGTAGCCAGCAGGGTGCCGAGCATCTGAGGCAGGTACTCAGGCGCGTGGGACAGGTCGCTGTCCATCTGTACCACGAACTCCGCGCCAGCTTCCAGGGCGCGCGTCATGCCATCTACGTATGCGCGGCCGAGCCCCTGCTTGCCCGGCCGGTGCACGACGATCATCCGGTCAGCGCCATAGTTCGCCGCGAGCTCATCCGCGATCGCGCCTGT
Source organism: uncultured Actinomycetota bacterium (assembly GCA_963834665.1). Classification (GTDB taxonomy): domain Bacteria; phylum Actinomycetota; class Actinomycetes; order Streptosporangiales; family Streptosporangiaceae; genus JAJYUU01. Next base: position 902,170 of record CAWICK010000008.1, on the reverse strand, counting down.
GCCGTCGGGAGAGTTGTCATCAGCCACCAGGATCCGCAGGCCGGTTAGCGGCAGCGCGAAAAGCGCCTCGACTATCACCGGCAGGTTCGCGGCCTCGTTGTAGGTCGGCAGCACGATGGTTAGCGCCGCTGAACTCCACGGCTCCGGCAACGCCATGGCCCGCCCGGTCAGCCCGCGCTCTCGAAGCGCCATCTCATCCTCCGCATTGCCTGCCTGGAGCCCGTCATGGCCTGCTGGTCAGCGTCCAGGGTCCGCAGCCCGCATGCCACTCCGGCAGGCAAGCCGATCGCACAATTTTACTCATTACGGGCGGCGTCCTGCTCCCCCCGCATGCTAGCCCCTTGGCCATGCGCGCAATGATCATGGCCGGCGTCGGCCGGGCCGCCCATCATCCGCAGCATGCCGATGCCGCCAGTCTGCGCGAAGCGCACTATCAGGATGCCCGCAAGCAGCAAAAAGGCAAGGTCAAGCCAGGTTGTGTAGTCCCAGGAAATGCCCGTTACGGCGACCCTGGCCGAATTGTGGCCAGGCACCAGGCCGAGGCCGCCGAAGACTACCTCGACCAGGTAACCGGCAGCCACCATAGCCGCATAGAAGGTGCCCAGGATGACCAGCATCATCCTGACGCCGTAATACTTCCGGTAGATGTTCAGGATCGGCAGGATCAGCAGGTCCGCGAACAGGAACGCGGTCACCCCGCCGAAGCTGATGCCCGCCTTCCACAGGACCGCGGCAAGCGGCACGTTGCCGATAGAGCACACGAAGCTGAGCATCGCGACCACCGGACCGATGATCGGTCCCCACAGTTTCGCCGCGAGCGGGTGGCCGACCACGAAGAAGCCGCGCCAGAAGCTATCGGGCACCCAGGCGCCGATGCATCCGGCTATCAGCAACCCGACGACCAGGTCACGGATGATCGCTGCCCACTCCATCACGAATACGTGCGATACCGCAGTCAGCCCGTCACCAGACAGGAGCCTGCGGCGTAGCCGCTGGTCCGGCCGGACTGACATGTCCATGGCCGCATGCCCTTCCATCGACCCCGCCAGCCCGCGATCCGCCTGGTCACGGGCTTCGCGCAGCAGCCGCGGGCGCAGTGCCTTCCGCAGGATCAACGCCACCACGATGATCATGACGGGGCCGCCGGTGAACTCGGCTGCGGTGAATTGCCAGCCCATCAGCAGCGCCAGCAGCACGCCTAGTTCGATCACGAGGTTGGTCGAGGCGATCTCGAACGCCATGGCGGCGATGAAACTGGCGCCCTTGCGGAACAGCGACCGCGCCAACGCCACTGCCGCATACGAGCACGATGATGACGCGGCGCCAAGGCCAGCCGCGACTGCCAGCGTCCGGGGCCGGTTATCGCCGAGCATGCGCACGATCGATGCCTTGGGCACGAGTGCCTGCACGGCCGCCGACAGCGCGAACCCCAGTATCAGTGCCCAGGTGATCTGCCACGTCATCGACCCCGCCAAGGCGAGTGCGTGCCCGATCGCGTGCATCTAGCGGTCTCCTCCGGCCAGCCCGGCTGCCACTCTATACCCCCTACGGGTATATGCGCCCGCGTGCCCGCGGCCGCCGCCAGCCCGCCCGCCAGCGGCGGCCAGCCAGCCAGCCGACCCGACGGTCGGCCCGACGGTCGGCCCGACGGTCGGCCCCGGAGTGAGTTAAATTCGAGTTTGTCTATTGACATTATAGGAATTCTTAGTCAGTATTGCGGCATGAGCAGCCCGCAGGCCGGCCCCGGCTGAGCCCGTCGTCCGCCCGGCCTGCTCCGCAGCGTCAACCACCACCCCCACTTCGTCCAGAGGAGGTGCAGCCATGCCCGGACAACGACCGGCCCTGGCCGAACCGGACATTCCGGCCGTGACAGCGCCCCGTGCCGCGCCCTCCGCCACGCCGGCGCCGTCGCCGGGGCCGGCGCCGCGGCAGCGCCGGCAGCCGCGGCAGCGGCGGCAACCGCGCCCGCGCGGGCACGCCGCAAGCGCGCGGGCGCGGCCGCAACGCGCTCAGGCTGATCAGCCCCTTGGCCGTGCTGGTCCTCTGGCAACTCGTCAGCGGCAGCGGGCTCGTCTCTCACTGGAAACTGCCGCCGCCCAGCCAGATCTGGTCCACGGCCGTCTCGCTCGTCACCACCCAATCGGCGGCCTACGGCACGCTGCAAGGCGCGCTCATGGTCTCGGTGCAGCGAGTGGCCATAGGGTTCACAGTCGGCGCCACGATAGGGCTGCTGCTCGCCCTAGCCGCCGGCCTCAGCCGGATCGGCGAGCACGCTGTTGACCCGCTGATGCAGATGCTGCGGACGCTCCCGCTCTTCGGCCTGATCCCGGTCTTCATCGTCTGGTTCGGCATCGGCGACCAGCCGAAGATCCTGCTCATCGCCATCGGCGCGGCGATTCCCATGTACCTGAACGCGTTCGCCGGAATACGCGGGGTCGACAGCAGGCTGGGTGAGCTAGCCCAGGTGCTCCACTTGCGCCGACTAGCGCTGATCAGGCAGATCGTGCTGCCAGGCGCGATGCCGCAGATCCTCGTCGGCCTCCGGCAGAGCCTCGGCGTCGCCTGGCTCGCGCTGGTGGTAGCTGAGCAGATCAACGCCAATGCCGGCCTCGGTTTCATGATCAGTCAGGCCACCCAGTTCCAGCGTCAGGACGTGATCTTCGTCGCGCTCCTTGTCTACTGCGTCCTCGGCCTGGCCACCGACGCAATCGTCCGGCTACTGGAGCGGAGGGCACTGGCGTGGCGTCGCAGCTTCGTGGCAGCGTGACCGACCTTCACGACAGGCAGGCACGGCGAGCCGAACAAGGCGGCGGCCCGGCGGCACCCGCCGTCCGGGTGCGCGGCCTCAGCCGGGCCTTCGGCCAGGAAAGCGTCCTGCGAAACCTTGACCTCGACATAGCGGCCGGCGAGTTCATCGCCCTGATCGGCCGCAGCGGCTCGGGCAAGTCGACGCTGCTGCGGGCACTCGCCGGACTGGACCGCCAGGTCACTGGCGAGCTTGCCGTCGAGGGCACCGTTTCCATTGCCTTCCAGGAGCCGCGGCTGGTGCCATGGAAGCGGGTCAGCGCCAACATCAGCCTGGGGCTGCGCTCCTCCGCCGCGCGCGAGAAGGCGGCGGCCGCGCTCGCGGAAGTCAGCCTGACCGACCGGGCCAGCGCGTGGCCGCTCACGCTGTCGGGCGGCGAGGCCCAGCGCGCCTCGCTGGCCAGGGCACTCGTCCACGATCCGAGCCTGCTGCTGCTCGACGAGCCGTTCAGCGCCCTGGACGCGCTGACCAGGATCGCCATGCACCGGCTCGTGCTCCGCCTCTGGGACCGCCATCGTCCGGCTGTCTTGCTGGTCACCCACGACGTGGACGAAGCGCTGACGCTCGCAGACCGCGTGCTCGTGCTTACCGCGGGCCAGATCAGCCATAGCTGCCAGGTCACAACCCCGCGGCCCAGGGACCGGCACCACGCGGGCCTGGTGGCTCTGCGAACACGCCTGCTCGCCGAGTTGGGCGTCGATACGGAAGGAAAAATATGAGGAACGTGGCCACATCCGGTCTCGGCGCTAAGCCGGGCCGCGGCCTTTCGGGACACCGGACCCGCGCTGCCGCCATCGTGGTTGGCCTGCTGCTGCTCGGCGGTGCAACGGCTTGCTCGTCGTCCGGTTCGGGCGGCGCCGCGTCAGGCTCCGCCAGCCCGAGCGCCAGCACGGGCCAATCGGGAACGACGGGCACATCGGCCGGCACGGTCAGCGTCTCGAACGTCACGTTGCACATCGGAGACCAAGCCGGGTCCGGCGCGCAGGCGCTGCTGACAGCGGCGGGCCTGATCGGCAAGCTCCCGTTCAAGGCGGACTGGGCCGACTTCACCTCCGGACCGCCGATGCTGCAGGCAATGGGCGCCGGATCGGTTGACATCGGCGGTGTCGGAGACGCCCCGCCGATCTTCGCAGCCGCCGGCGGCAGCCCGATAGCCGTGGTCAGCGCGCTGAAGGCGAACCCACTGGGCTCGGTGATCCTGGTGCCGAAGAACTCGCCCATCCGCACCGTCGCGCAGCTCCGCGGCAAGAACGTCGCCGTGACGCAAGGCAGCTCGGCCAACTACCACCTGCTGGCCGTCCTTACCAAGGCCGGTCTCACGATCAAGGACGTGACGCCTGACTACCTGCAGCCAGCGGAGGCAGAGGCCGCCTTCGCGACCGGCCACGTCGCCGCCTGGGACATCTGGTCACCCTTTGTCGAGCAGGCGGAGGCGCAGTACCACGCCCGGGTTCTGGCCACTGGCGCGGGCATCGGCCAGACCTACTCGTTCGAGGTGGCATCGCGTGCCGCGCTCGCCAATCCAGCCACGGCGCAGGCCATCCACGATTACCTGACCCTGCTCGACCAGGCCTACAAATGGGCTGCTACCCACCAGGCGATCTGGGCCACTACCTGGGCCAAGGCGACCGGGCTGCCGACCACCGTGATGCTCCAGGCCGTCCATGACAGCCATTCCCAGCCAGTCGCCATCACCCCGGCGGTCCTCAGCGCCGAGCAAGGTGTGGCGAACGCGTTCACCACCGCCGGGCTGATCCCATCCAAGATCAACTTCAGCAACTACGCCGTCACCAGCTACAACAGCATCCTGGGGAGCGCGTCATGAGCCTGGTGTTCCACTGGTTCCTGCCCACCTCGGGCGACGGGCGCGGCATTGTCGGCCGCGGCCACAGCATCCCGCTCATCGGCGGGTCGCCGAGCCCGTCCGCCCTGGCCACGGGCGCACGTGCGGCAGGCAGGGCGCCAGACATCGATTACCTCGGCCAGATTGCCCGGTCAGCCGAACAGCTCGGCTTCACCGGCGTCCTGACCCCGACCGGGACCTGGTGCGAGGATGCCTGGCTGACGACGGCCGCACTCATCAGCCAGACGCAGCGACTGAAGTTCCTGGTCGCGTTCCGCCCGGGCCTCAACGCGCCGACGCTGGCTGCCCAGATGTCGGCCACCTACCAGCGCCTGTCGCGCGGCCGGCTGCTGCTCAACGTGGTGACCGGCGGCGAGGACTCAGAGCAGCGCAGGTTCGGCGACTACCTGCCGCACGATGAGCGCTACGCCAGGACTGGCGAGTTCCTCAACGTCGTCCGCGGTGCCTGGAGTGGCCGGCCGTATGACTTCGACGGCGCTCATTACAAGGTCGAGGGGGCGACGGTGCTAGGTCCGCCGGATCCGGTCCCAACGGTCTATTTCGGCGGCTCGTCGGCGGCGGCCGGCCCGGTCGCAGCCAAGTACGCGGACGTCTACCTGACCTGGGGCGAGCCGCCAGCGCAGGTCGCACAGAAGATCGCGTGGATGCGGGAACTCGCCGACGCGGCGGGCCGGGCACTGCGGTTCGGCATCCGGCTGCACGTGATCACCAGGGACATCGCCGCGGACGCATGGGCCGAGGCGAACAGGATGCTGGCCGAGCTCAGCCCGGAGGAGATCGCCAGCTCGCAAAGCGCGCTGGCGAAGTCGGTGTCCGTTGGCCAGGAGCGGATGCGCGAGCTCCACTCAGGCTTCCGGGCCACCGGCTCAGCCGCCGACCTGGAGATCTACCCCAATCTGTGGGCCGGCGTCGGGCTGGTCCGCGGCGGCGCTGGCACGGCGCTGGTCGGCAGCCACTGCGAAGTAGCGGATCTCATCGAGGAGTATGCGGCGCTTGGCATCGAGGAATTCATCCTGTCGGGCTACCCGCATCTGGAGGAGGCCTACTGGTTCGGTGAGGGTGTTATGCCGGAATTGCGCAGGCGTGGGGCTACCGCGCCGACCGACCTGTCCGGGCTGCTCGCGACCGCCTGACCAACCGGCAAGCCGCGGGACCTGACGTGGTCCTGCCAGGAGCCGCTGGGCCGGCCGGGTTCCACCTCCCGGCCGCCCAGCATTTCCGGGCCAGCACTACATTTCCCGGCCAGCACTGCCTTTCCCGGCCAGCACTGCCTTTCCCGGCCGGCCCGGCCTTTCCCGGCCAGCACTGCCTTTCCCCCGCGTCCGGAATGGGCGACCGTGTGTGCCGGAACCCTTGTCTGCGATGGGCGTCTTCCATCAGCATGTGGGACATGGCAGCTAACCAGCTCGGCGAGATCCAGCACATTGTCCAGTTAATGCTGGAAAACCGGTCCTTCGACCATATGCTCGGCTTCCTTTATCCAGGCAAGACGGGGCCGAATGGCCAGCCGTTCGAGGGACTGCTCGGAACCGAATCCAACAACGGCGCAGACGGTAACCCGGTGACCGTATTTCAGATTGTCACTTCCAACGCCGGCGCCTACTTCATGCCGGGCGCCGATCCTGGCGAGGGTTACTCGAACACCAACGCCCAGTTGTTCAGCAGCGGCGCCCCGCCGACCCCGCCGGTGGCCACCAACACGGGGTTCGTCACGAACTTCGCGGACGCCATCAGTTACGACCAGCGCTCGGGGCGCAAGATCCAGGCCGGCACTACGCCGTCCGACATCATGGGGATCTTCCCGCCGTCAGCGCTGCCTGTCCTGTCTGGGCTGGCGCGCGGTTTCGCAGTGTGCGACCACTGGTACAGCTCGGTGCCCACTGAGACCTTCCCCAACCGCGCCTTCGCCTGTGCCGGCACGAGTCAGGGGCACATGAACGACGCCACCGGGTCCTACACGGTGCAGAGCATCTTCGGACTGATGACGGCCCATCAGCTGAGCTGGAAGATCTACGGTTATAACTCCGAGCCACTGACCCGCGGCAATTACCCCGACACGATCAACGCGCCCGAGACCTGCTTCGGCAAGTTCCCCGATTTCCAGGCCGACGCCCAGGCTGGCACCCTGCCCGCCTACTCGTTCTTGGAGCCGAGCTGGGGATCAACGGGGAACAGCCAGCATCCCAATTACGACGTGGCGCTGGGCGAGGCCCTCATCCAGCAGGTCTATCAGACGCTGCGCGGCGGTCCGGGCTGGGATCAGACCCTGCTCATCATCAGCTATGACGAGCACGGCGGGTGCTATGACCACGTGTCGCCGCCGACCGGGGCCACGCCGCCGGACAGCACGCCGGGCGAGTTCAGTTTCGACTTCAGGCGGTTCGGCGTCCGCGTGCCGGCCGTGCTCGTTTCGCCGCTAATCCCGGCCGGGACGATCTACCGGGTACCCACGGGCAGCACGCCGATCGATCACACCTCGGTGCTCAAGACCATCGAACTGCGCTGGGGCCTCCCGGCGCTGACCGCGCGGGACGCGGCCGCACCAGACCTCGGCGGGGTCCTGACCCTGACTACGCCCAGGACTGACGACCCGCTGGCCGGAGTAGTGGCGCCCAGGTCGTCGGGCGCTAACCCGTCTGCAGGCCAGGTGTCCCAGCTACTGCAACTGCACGCACAGCAGATCTCCGATCTCCAGGTCCCCCTGAATCAGCTGCACGACGCGCCGCTGCTAGCCAACCAGCACACGCCGGCCGACTTGGAGAACTACATCGCCGCCCGAACAGACACCTGGAAGGCAGCCAGAGCAGCGGGAGATGCCCCTGGCCCCCGGCCCTGACCCTAGCCGGAGCCGGAGCTCCCGAGTAGCCGCGACTTGACCTCGGATTTCAGGACCTTGCCGATCCTGGACCGCGGCAAGTCCGGCCAGACCTCGACCTGCTTGGGCGTCTTCACGCTGCCCAGCCGGTCCTTCACGAATGCCCGCACCTCGGCGCCGGTGACCGCACTGCCCGGATGCGGCTGGATGACGGCCGTGACCCGCTCGCCCCACTTGGGGTCAGGCAGCCCGACCACCGCGCAGTCAAGCACGCCCGGATGCTGAAGCAGCGCCTGCTCAACTTCAGCCGAGTACACATTGAAGCCGCCGGTAATAATCATGTCCTTGGCCCTGTCGACTATGTACAGGTAGTTGTCTGTGTCCAGGTAGCCAACATCGCCGGTGTGGTGCCAGCCATACCTGGACTGCCTCGGCGGTCGCCGCAGCGTCCCGGAAATAGCCGGCCATGACCAGGGAGCCGCGCACGACGATCTCGCCGCGTTCCCCGGCCGGCAGCAGCCTGCCCTCGTCATCCATGATCGCCACGGTCGTGAGCGGAGTTGGCTGCCCGGCCGAGGAGAAACGCTCGGTGGCCATCGAGCCGTCCGCGCGGAGATGGGCCGCCGGAGCCATGGTCGAGATCATCATCGGTGCCTCGGTCTGGCCGAAGAGCTGCCCCAGCACCGGACCGATCTTGGTGATTGCCTCCGCCAGCCGGGCCGAGGACATCGGCGCCGCCCCGTACCAGAGGCACTGCAGCGACGACAACTCGGCCGCCGGCAGGCCAGGATGATCGAGAAGCAGGTAGATAAGCGTCGGCGGCAGGAACGTGTGCGTGACCTGATGCTCGCCGATCAGCGCCAGGAACTCGGTCAGGTCGGGGGCCGGCATGATGACGATCTCGCCGCCAAGCGTCATGACCGGGAAGCTCAGCACGCCCGCGGCGTGCGTCAGCGGAGCGAGCGCAAGGTAGACCGGCCGGCCCGCGAACGGATAGCTGACCAGCGTGAGCGCGCTCATCGTCTCGATGTTGCGCCCGGTCAGCAGCACGCCCTTCGGCCGGCCCGTGGTGCCACCGGTCCCGGCGATCATCACCACGTCGGCCGCTGGCTGACTCGCCTGGCCGGTCGCCGCGCCAGCGTCGTGGCGGGTGCTATCGCTCGCCTGGAATGGCTCCTCGCTGAGGCCGGCTAGCCACCGCCGGAACCCGGTCGCGGTCGGCACGTCCCCATCCAGGCACACGAGGGTGGTGAGCCTCGGCAGGTCGCCGGCGATCCGCTGCACCAGCGGCGCGAATGCCTCCTGGAAGATCAGGCAGGAGCACTCAAGCAGGTCAAGCAGCTCGCGGTTCTCTGCGGCCTCGTTCCTCGGGTTCACCGGGCACCAGATCGCCCCGGCCCTGGAGATGCCGAACACGCAGCTGAACGCGACCGGGTCGTTGCCCGACAAGACGGCGACCTTGTCACCGGGCCGGATACCCGACCGGGCCAGCGCCCGGCCGATCAGCCACGACAGCCGCTGCACGTCGCCGTAACTGCGAGTCCGCCCGGCCATCGTCAGGCATGGCGCGCCCGGTCCGAGGGACGCGCCCTTATCCAGGTAATCAGCCAGCCTCATCGGTCAGTTGATCCTGGTCAATGCTGCACCGTCAGGGACGGCTCCATGACCAGCCCGAAGCTGCGCAGCACGGCGAGCAGCTCCCGGTGGCCGAACGCCTGGCAGCCGGACGCGAACCCGGCCCGCCGCGGCGGCTGCTGCAGCAGCGAATAGGCAGCGTAAGCCTGGAGCAGCCCAGTCTGCTTGTAGTTGCAGTTGCCGTGGATGACGCAGTGCGCGCGGGTCATCGGCCCGCTGGCATGAACCGAATCCAGCGAAGTGTTGACCTGCGTACTCTCCCGCGGCGGCATCTGGTTCATGACCGCGGCCGCCTGCTCGGTGAGCACCCGGATCTTTTCCTCCTCGGGCAGGTCCTGGATCTGGGCCAGCACGGCCGCCACGATCTGGGGCACGCCCTGCATCAGCGGCCGGTTGAACACCCCGCCCAGTGCCCGCACGTTCGCGACCCGCGGGTCGCGGCGGAACCAGACCGGATGCGAGGTGCCGCCCCACGGCAGCGCCAGTCCGGTCTCGTGCTGGCCGGGGACGACGACGTCGTACAGGCCGCCATCGGCTGGCCACTCCGCGTACCCGTTACGCTCCAGGTAGAAAGCCTTCGCCAGCGCGGCGTTAACCAGGATGGTGCGCGTCGACGCGATGGTGGGCATGCCCTTCCAGAAGACAAGGATGTCGAGCGTGTCCATGCCGGGCGTCTCCAGGCAGAGGCTGGCCGCGATCTCTCCGGTGGTGTACATCTGCGCAATGCCTGGCGCCAGCAGCAGGCCTTTCTCTGCCATCCGCGCACCGTAGGCTTCGTCGCAGCTGATGAGCCAGTCCTGCTCCCCGGTGGTGTCGGTGTAGTGACAGCCGGTTGCCAGGCAGGCCTCAACTACCTCGGCACCGTACTGGGCGAATGGCCCCACGGTGTTACACACCACTTGCGCGTCGCCGAGCAACTCGGTCAACGGCGCGACCTGGTGCTCGACCTCGACGATCTCGTGCGCGACGGTGTCAATGCCGGGGATCTTGTCAAGTACCTCGGCAATGCGCGCCTTGTCCCGTCCCGCTGCGATGAACGGCACGTTGAACTCGCGCAGGTATTCGCACACCAGGCGGCCGGTGTAACCGGACGCCCCGTAGACGACAACTGGCTTGTCAGAGCTCATGGGTGCACCTCTCGGGTTGCTCATTCGCGGCTGGACTCAAGTGCCCATGCCGCCATCGACAGGCAGGCCGGCACCGGTGATGAATCGGGCGCCCTCGGATGCCAGGAACACCACGGCGTCGGCCATGTCGGCAACCTCGCCGAGTCGTCCGAGCGGGGTGAGGCCGACGACCGCGCCGACTGCTTCCTGCGCGGTCGGGAACAAGCCGAGCGTCTCCATGTCTGCGGCCAGCCGCATGCCCATCTGAGTCGGGACCAGCCCGGGATAGACGCAGTTCACCCGCACGCCGTAGCCGAGCTTGCCCGATTCCATCGCCGCGACCCTGGTGAGCCGGTCGACCGCGGACTTGGTGGCCGAGTACACCGCGATGCCGGGGAACGCGATGGTCGCCGCGACCGAAGCGACGTTGACGATCGCGCCGCCAGTTCCGGCGCTGCCGCCCGGCCGCATGGCGCGGAAGCCGTGCTTGATGCCGAGCGCGGTACCGAGCACGTTAACCTCGAGCATCCGCCTGGCGCTCTCCGCGTCCAGATCAGCCAGCAGCCCGGAGATCTCGATGCCGGCGTTGTTCACCAGGATGTCCAGGCCGCCAAGCGCCCCGACCGCCTGCGCGATCGCGTGCTCCCAGCTCGCATCCTGGCGGACGTCGAGGACCACGTACTCGGCCTCAGCGCCGGACTGCCGGAGCGACTCCGCGGTCGCCTTGCCTTGCTCTTCCTGCACATCGCCAATGACCACGGAGGCGCCAGCCCTGGCGAGCGCCTCGGCCATGCCGGCCCCGAGCCCCTGGGCACCTCCGGTCACCAGCGCCTTGCGTCCGGCCAGCTCGTAAACGCTCATCGGGCCCCTCTTCCTGCCGCGGTCCTGCCGCGGTCCTGCCGCGGTCCTGCCGTGATTCCGCCGCCAGGATCGCCGGTGGCGGCAGGTACGAATCGTGTGATGTGCTCATACCTTCATGGCTGACTTGACAACTGTCAAGAGTTATTCAGACAATTGTCCAGAGAAATCTGGACGGCCGTCAAGAAGGTTGGGAATCCTGCCCGGCTGCTGGCGGTTAGACTCAGCGGGCAACGCCACCGAAGTCGGCATGACCAGGCGAAACGAAGAGCCTTTGACTATGGGGTTCCGCATCCCACTGGGGGCTAGCCCCCAGTGGGATGCGGAAGCCGTGGGGTAGCGGGACAGTGACCGAGGTAGCGGACCGAAACCGGGACAAGATCGCCCGGCGGCAGGTCGACAAGTTCGCCGAGCGGCGGGCCCAGCTTGGCGCCGCGGCCCTGCAGACGCTGGCCGAACTTGGCTATGCCCGGACTAGCTTGCGGGACATCGCGCAGAACTCCGAGTTCTCCCATGGCGTGCTGCACTACTACTTCAGCGACAAGATCGAGCTCATTACCTGCTGTGTCCGTCAGTACAAGGCCGAATGCGTCAAGCGCTACGACAGCATCGTTGCCTCGGCGGGCTCTCCCGGTGAACTCAGGCGGGGCTTCGGCGCCGTCATGGCCGGTACCTTGCGGGATGAGGGGACGATGCACCGGCTCTGGTACGACCTGCGCAACCAGAGCATGTTCGACGACACGTTCCGCGCCGACGTGCTGGAGATCGACCAGAGCCTCGAGCGCATGATCTGGCGGATCGTCAGCAAATTTGCCGAGCTCGCCGACGCGCCCGTGACGCTGTCGCGAAGTGCCACCTACGCGGTGTTCGACGGGCTGTTCCAGCACGCGCTGAGCCGTCACCTGGCCGGTGACCCAGACGCCGCCGGCGTGCTTGAGCAAGACGTGCAGCGCGTGCTGGACTCGCTGGTCCGCCCGAGCTGACGGTCAGGCAGATCAGCCGATCGGGCAGCCAGGCTTCGCGCGGGCCTGGCCAGAGTTGCGGCGCACCATCAGGCACGATTCATCGACCGCCTGGAAGTCCCTGGCCGGGATTCCCTTGAGCAGCGACACCAGGGCGTCCGGCCAGCCCGGCAACGCGCTCCCCTGGAAGTACCAGTTGCTGCCGTTGTCGGCCAGGATCAGGCCGTAGTTCTTCATCTCCGTCAGTACCGCCTTGGCATAGCGGCAGTATGGCGCGGAGTTCCGGCAGAATCGCGCCACCCTGAAGCTGGCCTTCAGGCGGAACCTGGCGCCCATCGGCGGCAAGCTCATGCTCAGCCCGGCCCCTGCCTCGTGCCGGGCCGGCCAGAGGTAGGACGACCTGGTAACCGCCGCGGTGAACCTGATCGCATGCGTGATCGGCTTGCCGGTCAGGACAGCAGTTCGGACCTGCGCGAAGTTGAGCAGCCCCGGCAGGATCGGCAAGCCGGCCGCGTCGGCCGAGGTCCAGCCGGCCGGCCGCAGCGCATTGGATCGCAGGTGCCAGATCGCACCCGAGCCCGCGGTCGAGCCCTTCGCCGAGTAGTGAGCCTGCCATAGCTCGTACAGCGTGCAGGTGGCGGCGTTCACCATGATCGCGTGCCGGTCCCCGGCCGCTTTCTTGCCGCCTTCGATCGGGATATCCGGACCAAAGGGGTAGGGACCTTTGTTGCTTTCGCTGGCATATCTGAACTTGATCTTCACCAGTTTGTGCTTGCTGGTCACGATCTTGAACGGGATTCCGTACGGATAGCCGCCCGGATTCGGGCCGAAGTCCGGGTGCAGGTAGGTTCCGGCGGCGTCCATGCTGGCCAGCCAGGCCGCACTGTGCTTGTTGACCGGCAGCTTGGCGATGTTGGTGTTCCACACGTTGTCCGCGGGGAACATCGTGCAATTCGGCGCGCCCGGCACCAAGGTGCTCAGCACCGGCCTGCCAGCTGCGCCGGCCGATCCCGTCGGCACATCAGTGGCGGACGCGGTAGCGCAACCCGCTACGCACATCGCGAGCAGCGTCGCGATAGCAATCGGCTGGCCCGTTCGCCGCTTCGCGAAATGTCCGATTAGCCGCAGCACCATCGAATCCTGACACGGATGTTGCCGAAGTGCGCGATTTTCTGCCGACGATGCCCAGACGTATGTGGCTGTGGTGCTGACCCAGCAACACCAGATCCACTTACGACGCTGTGAGTTGGCGGCCCAAAGGCGCGGCCGGCGATCGACGCTGTCCCCTACAGTTGGCTGACATGGCGGCGCGCCCCCTAACCGAACTCGTGGCCCCGGACTGGGCCGAGGCGCTCAAACCGGTCGAGGGCCGGATCACCGAGCTTGGCGAGTTCCTGCGAGCCGAGATCGCCGCAGGCCGAAGCTACCTGCCGGCCGGCGCCAATATCCTGCGCGCATTCCGCCAGCCATTGGCCGATGTACGGGTACTCATCGTCGGCCAGGACCCCTACCCGACCCCCGGCCACCCGGTCGGGCTCAGCTTCTCGGTCGCGCCGGAGGTCCGCCGCCTGCCGGGCAGCCTGGTCAACATCTTCAAGGAGTACACCGCCGACCTCGGTCATCCGCGACCATCGACCGGGGACCTCAGCCCGTGGAGCGAACGCGGCGTGATGCTGCTGAACAGAGTGCTCACGGTTCAGCCTGGTAGCCCAGGCTCGCACCGCGGTAAGGGCTGGGAGCAGGTGACCGAGCAGGCGATCCGGGCACTGGCCGCGCGAGGCGGTCCGCTGGTCGCGATCTTGTGGGGGAACGACGCCCGCAATCTCGCGCCGCTCCTTGGCGGTACGCCGACAATTCAGTCGGCCCATCCGAGCCCGATGTCGGCCGACCGTGGCTTCTTCGGATCCCGGCCGTTCAGCCGCGCCGACCAGCTACTGCAGCAGCAGGGCGCACAGGCCGTCGATTGGAAGCTGCCGTAGCAGCCAGCATCGAAGTGACACCAAGCAGCCAGGGCGGAGAAATGGCTGCTTTATGCCAGTCCGATACCGGCCGCTGACTCTATGACGGCACCCGTGGCTAGTAGGAGTGCTTCGCCGTCGGGCGGTCCTATCAGCTGGAGGCTGGCGGGCAGGCGCCCGCTGCTTGGTATAGGCATCGCGAGTGCCGGAAAGCCGGACAGATTGACCGGGTTCGTGAAGGCAGTGTAATGATGCCCGCGCGCCTCGGCGAGCGGTGGCGGGAAGAACGGGACGGTCGGCAGTGCAAGCACGTCAACCTCGCGCAGCGCGGCTGCCATCGCCGCACGCCAGTGAGGTTGTGCTGCTCGTGCTGCCGCGAGCTGGCCGGCCGTGACCGTCGCGGCTGCGTCGAGCCTGTCGCGTACTTCGCCACCGAGCAGGTCCCGGCGGACCGGGTCGGCCAGCAGCAGCCTGTTCGACTCGACCGCCTCCGCGTCGAGAATAACTCCGCAGGTCTCCCGCGCGGCCAGCCAGCCGGGCAGGTCGATCTCGGTCACCTTAATCCCGCTGCGCAGCAGCGCGGCATCGACCGCCTCGTCGATCGCCGGATCCACTCCGAAGCCGTCCGGGCGGATGCGGCCGATGCGCACGGCCGGGTCGGCAGCCAGCACGAATCCAGGCTCAAGCAACCTCATGCCAGCTGCGACGCCGGCGACGTCACGGGCCATCGGCCCCACCGTGTCCAGGCTCGGTGCCAGCGGCCAGACGCCGTCGAGCGAGATACGGCCGTGCGTGGTCTTGAGGCCGGTCACGCCGCAGAACGCGGCCGGCACCCGGATCGAGCCTCCGGTGTCCGACCCGTACGCGACATCCGCATCGCCAGCGCCGATGGCGACCGCCGATCCGCTGGACGAACCGCCGGGGACCAGGCCGGGATCGAGCGGGTTAACCGGAGTGCCGAAGTACTCGTTCACCCCGGACGCGCCAAACGCCAGCTCATACAGGTTCGCCTTGCCGACGATCAGCGCGTTCGCGGCCCGCGCGCCGGCCATGCACGGTGCGTCCTGCTCGGCAGGCATGGCTATCGCGGCGACGGCGCGGCTGCCAGCCGTGGTGGGGAGGCCCGCCAGGTCGATAAGGTCCTTAACAGCCAGCCGGATGCCGTCGCCACGGCAGGGCAGCCGCGTGATGAATGTGGACATCCGGACAAGGTACCGCGCCTGCCCGCTCTGTCACGTCGCCGTATCCCACCAAGCCGCGACGCGGAGCGGCATGCCTGCTCTGGCCGCCGCGAGCATGTCGCTGACTGGCGCTCACCGGTGCCTCAGTTCACTGCGGCACGGTCAATGGCTCATTAGATAAAGGACCAGTAAGCCTTTTCAGATGGTGTTAACCTTCTCGCGGCTCTTCAATATCTTCCATACTGATCAAACGTGTATGAGTGCAATTGCCCAAATGCAATGTGCAGCAATGGCGAGGCGTCAATTGGGCGGAACGCCGACTGACCAGCGGTCGCGCCCCAGTCTTGCGCTGCGCAATTGCGTCCTCGCGCTTCGCCCGGCGGCCAGGATTGATTGTGCTGGCTGCGCTACGCCGGGGCGAGCGGTCTGCCCGGACTGCCGGGCTCGCCGGTACCGAAGGCTTCTCGCTGGTCTTACCGCCGTCGGCGGCGGGGAGCTAACAACGACCGCGACGAGCACTGGCACGGGGCACTTAACCACCGCGGGCGAAGCCTCGGAAGGAGAGTTATGCCCCCGCACACACGCAGGAAGCGTCAGCGGTCGATCCGGGTCCTGCTCACCGTCATCTTCATCGTCCCGCTCGCCTCACTGCTAGGCCTGTGGGGATTCGCGGCCAGCGTTACCGTGTCGAACGCCATCCAGGAGCACAACTTCAACACCGAGGATCGGCTCTACGGCGGCTGGGCGCAGAGCCTGTTCACGCAGCTGGCTCAGGAACGCTTGCAAGCCTATGAGTGGCTCGCCGCCGGACACCATGGGTCGGACCAGGCGTACCTCGCACAGCAGCGGGCGACCGACGCGGCTGTCACGGCGTTCCGGAACGGCTTGTCTTCCGGCCCGCCCATCGTGTCGACCGCCCGGCCGGCGCTAGCAAACTTCAACACGCAGCTTGCCTGGCTCACGGGCATCCGCCGACCGGTAGAAGCGGGAACTATCCCTGCTATTACTGCTTTCAGAGACTATAACCAAATAATTGGCTCGGAATTCAATCTCTACGCCCAGTTGGTCGTGGTGAACAACACGCCGCTCTACATGCAGGCGGCCGCCAGCGTAGAGGCCGGCCGCGCGGTGGAGATGGCCAGCCGCGAGGTGACACTCGTTACCGGTGCCATCTTGTCGGGAGGCCGGATGGGCAAGGCCGAGCGCATTCTGTTCGCGCAAACCGCCGCCACCCGGCAGTACCTGATGGCTGATGCGCTCAGGCAACTGGACCCAAGCCTCGGCTCCGGCTACATGCGCGCCGATGCCTCGCCGGCATACCAGAGCTTCGCTGCGCATGAGGCGGGCATCGTTAACAGCATCGGGAGTAACCGCCCGGTCCCCGGCGCGCTGGCATTTGGCCTGGGCGCGGCCGGGCTATTCAAGGAGTATGAGGCCGCCGAGGCACAAGATCGCTTTGCTCTTTCCAGCCTGGGCACGCAGGTCGGTAATCACTTGCTCTGGGAGGTGGGGCTAGCCGGCGGTGCCGGACTGCTCGCCATCGCGCTGTCGGTGTTGCTCATGGTGCGCTTCGGACGACGGATCAGCCGGGATCTTACCGGCCTGCAACACGCGGCTCTGGACCTAGCCGAAGAACGGCTGCCGCGAGTGGTCGCCCGGCTCAGCCGGGGCGAGGACGTGGACGTGGCTGCCGAGGCAGCGCCGCTCACCGAAGGACGGATCGCGGAGACGGCCCGGGTGGCCGCGGCGTTCTCTTCCGTGCAGCGCACCGCCGTCGAGGCGGCTGTCGGCCAGGCCCGGCTGCGCGCCGGTGTCGCTCAAGTGTTCCGCAACCTTGCCTGGCGCAGCCAGTCGCTGCTGCACCGGCAGCTGGCGCTACTGGACGGGATGGAGCGCAGGTCGAGCGAGCCGGAGACGCTGGACGAGCTGTTCCAGCTCGACCATCTCACCACTCGCATGCGCCGGCACGCCGAGGGACTCATCATCTTGTCCGGCGCGACGCCCGGCCGCGGGTGGCGTGAGCCCGTCCCGGTCATGGACGTGCTGCGCGGCGCGATCGGGGAGGTGGAGGACTATAAACGTGTCGCCGTGATCTGTGAGTCGCAGGATGCAGTGATCGGGTCCGCCGTTACCGACGTGATTCACTTGCTCGCCGAGCTCATAGAGAACGCCACCACGTGCTCGCCGCCCAGCACCGAAGTCAGCATCAGGGCCGAGCGCGTGGCGAACGGCTTCGTGATGGAGATCGATGATCGCGGCATCGGCATTGGCGCCGAGGAGACGGCCGCGTTCAACGAGATGCTCGCGAACCCGCCTGAGTTCGATATCGCCGACAGCAATCAGCTGGGCCTCTTCGTAGTGGCCCGGCTTGCCGGAAAGCACCACATCAGGATCACGCTGCGTACGTCGCCGTACGGCGGGACGTCGGCGATCGTGCTGTTGCCCCATCAGATCATGGCTGTCAGCGACAGGCCCGGAGCCGTCACCCAGGCATGCGAATCGCCGGCAACGGCCGGGAGCTGATCAGCACCGCTCGGGAACTGCCCGGCAACGAGAACGACCAGGCCGGCAATGGCCGCGACCCCGCAGCCAGCAGTGGCCAGGACGCGGCCGGTTACGGCCCCGAGTCCGTCGGCAACGATTACGAGCCCGGCGGCAACGGCCGGGAGCCAGCTAGCGCGGGCGCTCACGCGCGGCGCAGCGACTCAAGCCCGCAGCCCATTGATGTCGTCCGGACGGAGATGCCGCCCGCCGATCCGGCCGACGGGGCATCCGACCCAGCGCTCGCCGCCGGTAACGGTGGGCGCACACCCGATGGCACGCCAGACGACGGTCGCTCATGGCCGGACTCCCTGGTCTGGCGGACGGGCGCGGCAACCGACGCGAACAAGCCATGGCTACCGCGCCGGGTCCGGCAGGCCAGTCTCGCGCCCCAGCTCAAGACCGAAGTCCCGGCCGTCCCCGAAGATGCCAGGGTGACCGCGGGCGGGGCCGACGACGCGAACGGGTTGGCACCCGAAGGGCCGGATCCAGCCGACACTCGCGCTCTGGTGCAGTCGCTGCAGTTCGGGTTGGAACTCGCCCGGACAACAGATGCGCCAGCCGATGAATCCTGGCCGCCACCCGCTGGTGAATCCTGGCCGCCGCAGGCTAGCGAGCCCTGGCAGTCACCCACGGGCAATCTGGACCTGGCCGCCCGGCCGGAGGACGACGGGGGACCGTGATGGAGCAGGGGGGATTCACGGCGACGATGAACTGGGTGCTCGACGATCTGGTGCACCGGGTGAGCGGGATCAGCCAGGCAGTGCTGCTCACTCGTGACGGCCTCACGCTCGGCGCATCCCACGGCCTGAGTCGCGAGGATGCTGAGCACATGGCTGCCGTGGCGGCCGGGATGCAGAGCCTCGCGCGCGGCGCAGCGCTCCGCTTCGATGGCGGCGAAGCTCGCCAGGCAATTATTCACATGGACACGGCTCTGCTGTTCGTCATGGCGGCCGGACAGGGTAGCTGCCTCGCGGCGCTATGCCCCGCCGAGGCAGATCATGGCCTCGTTGCCTATGAGATGGCCATGCTCGTCAAACGCCTTGGTCAGTACTTGTCCGCGAACCCGAGGACAGCGGCAGTCGCCGTAGGGGCAGTGGAACGGCTGATGGAATGATTGACGGCGGAGACAGGTGGCTCGACAGGGAAGCCGGCCCAGTCGTCCGACCCTATGCACTGACGCGCGGCAGGACCCGGCCGCAAGGCGCTGCGCTCGGCTTGATCGACCAGATATCGACGGCCGGTCCGCTCGTCGTCGATGCCAAGGGTCTCGGGCCTGAGCACCGGCAACTGCTTAGCCTGTGCCGCACCCCGACGGCGGTCGCCGATCTCGCGTCCGAGATAGACCTGCCGCTCGGTGTCGTCCGCGTGCTGCTCGGCGACCTGCTGGAACGGGGTGTAGTAGCCGTCGCCAGTGCGGCCAGGGCGGACAGTTCAGAAGAAAGCGTAATGAGGAGCGTGCTCGATGGACTCCGGGCGCTATGAGGCCGTGGCCGGAGCCGCCGCTGCGCCGGTCGTCACGAAAATCCTGATCGCGGGCGGCTTTGGCGTGGGCAAGACCACGCTGGTAGGCGCGATCAGTGAGGTTCGGCCACTGCGTACGGAGGAACTACTCAGTGAGGTCGGAGTCGGGATCGACGACACGGCCTCGGTGCAGCAGAAGCGAACAACCACCGTGGCCATGGACTTTGGCCGGATCACATTTCCGAGCGGAGTCGTGCTGTACTTGTTCGGCACGCCCGGCCAGGAACGTTTCTGGTTCATGTGGGACGAGCTAGCTTTCGGTGCGCTCGGCGCGGTGGTCATAGCTGACACCAGACGCCTTGCCGACTGCTTCTCCTCCATCGACTACTTCGAGCGCCGGCAGACCCCGTTCGTTGTCGCCGCCAACAAGTTCGACGGCACGCCAGAATACGACACCGAGACGATCCGGGACGCCCTTGACCTGGACTCCGACGTGCCTGTGCTGCTCTGCGACGCCCGCAGGCGGGATTCGGTCAGGGAGATCCTCATCGCGTCGGTGACGCATTCGCTCACCAAGCACCGGCTGGCGGCCGCCCACCATTAGCTAGCCCGCGCTTACGGCTGGCACCGGCCGTCCGTCTTCGAGATAAACGGTCCCGCGGTCGCTGTCCAGCGCAGCGCTCACCCGCCGCCGGATGGGCCCGCGCAGCAGCTTAAGCGCATCCGGGATTGCCGCCAGCTGGTACTCAGATACCTCTTCGGGCTGCAGCGTTACCTCGCTCAGCGCCGCATCATCGAGCGCACCGCAGTCGAATAGGAACCGCACACCACCCTGGTTGCCGTCGCGGGGCGGCCGGAAGTCGACGCACGCGAGCCGCGCGGCAGTGACCGACAGGCCGGTTTCCTCTAGCACCTCGCGCTGGCACGCCTCCCACGGTGTCTCGCCGTCGGCCTCCATGACCCCGCCAGGTATCGTCCAGCCCGACTTGTAGGTCGGGTTGAGGATAAGAAGGCGGCCGGTGCCGTCGAAGATCAGCGCGCCAGCCGACACCGGTATGGCCGGGAGAACGTACTCGGCCTCGCCGCCCGGCTCAGTCTCCGTCTCCCCCTTTTCTGCCTCCGCCATAAGCTCACAGTACGACGGATGCCCACCGGTGCGGGTTAGCCAAACGCCTTGACGATAGGTGTCAGCCGGGCCAGGTCCTCAGGGCCCGCCAGGTCCGGCAGCGCCAGGAAAACGGTGCTGACCCCGCGCTCGGCCAGCAGCCGGTAACGGCCAACGTGATCGGCGGCGACTCCGGCGTGGTGACTGCGCGCGAATGCGGCGGCGCTGGTGCGGCCCCGCAGCGCCTCGACGAGTCCGGCGACGTGCTCGCGGTCCCGCCCGACGACCGGCACATCCAGCACGGTAACGGCGACCTCGGCCGGATCCCGGTCCACTGCCAGGCAATGCGCGCGCAGGACCGCGAGTTTACGGTCGAGCAGCTCCAGTTGGGACGGCAGGTTGCAACCGTCGGCGAGCCTGGCCGCGATGCGCAGCGTCCGCCGTTCTCCGTTGCCGCCGACGATGATCGGGATCGGCCCTGCTGGGCGCGGGTAACAGGTCGTCTCGGGCAGGCTCACCCGTTCGCCGGCGTAGGCCTTGGTGCCAGGCTGCCAGAGCGCCCGCAACGTCTCAATCGCCGTCTCCAGCATGTCAAGACGCTCGGACGGCGGCGGGAATGCGAGCCCGAAAGCGGCATGCTCACGGTCCCACCAGCCAGCCCCGATTCCGCAGAATGTGCGGCCCGCGGTCAGCGCGTCGAGAGTGGCTGCGGTCTTGGCCAGCAGCCCGGGCGCGCGGAACGTCACCGGGGTGACCAGGGTGCCTAGCCGCAGTGTGGTGTCGAGCCCGGCCAGCAGGCCTAGCGTGACCCACGGCTCGGGGATTGGTTCCCAGGCGCGGCCGACCTGCGGGATCTGGATGAGATGGTCCATCAGGGCGATGCCCGCGAAGCCCGCGTCGGCCGCCGCGAGTGTCACGGCTGTCAGCCAGCCGGCTGCGTCATCGCCCCACCCGAACCGCGAGATCTGCAAGATGAACTCCAGTTGCGCGGGCCGGGCTCGCTGCTCGGTTTCCGCCCTCCGGCTGCCCGGTGTGTGCGCGGGCTCGGCGGCCCCCGCCGCCGGGTGCACCACGAGGTCCCAGCTCTCAGCCGCGAGCTGGCGGGCGACGTCCGGCATCTTGCGGAGTTGCGCATCCAGCACTGCGGCGGGTACCGGCCGACTGCGCTCGCGGTTCCGGTGGCGGCATAGCTCCGAGTCGGTGTCGAACAGCACCGCAACCGCCGGCAAGCCGGCCTGCCTGGCCAACGCGAGATAGCCAACACGGCGGTCGGCATCCAGGCCGAGCGTGTCGATGACCGTGGTCAGCCGCCTGCGGGCGCGTGCGGCCGCAATCTGGTCAAGCAGCGAGAACGCGTCCGCTGACGCATCGAGATCGTTCTCGCCGCTCCCGACCACGGAGCGGAGCTGGTCAGACGAGACGATCTCGCGCGCCAGGTAGCGCTCGCCCGCCCAACTCGACTTTCCCGACCCCGACGGCCCGACGAGCACGACGACCGCCGGATCCGGGATCGTCGTTCCCGGCCGGGTGAGATCAGGATCCACGGTCCCCAGCGTGCCAGACGGGCTCGGCAGCCGCAGTTACGCTGGCTCGCGGAACTTCGCGGTGCCCCGGTCGATGACGACAGTGCCATCTTCCTTCGCCGTCTGGAACTGTGCCGTCCCGCTGTCACCGAGCCAGATCGAGATCACCAGCGACTCGCCAGGCAGGACCGGACGGCTGAACCGGCCCGACATGGCGATGAACCTGGCCGGGTCGGACCCGCACAGTTCATGCAGCAAGGCGCGGCCCGTGAAGCCATAAGTGCAGAGCCCGTGCAGGATCGGCCTGCTGAACCCGCCCCTGGCCGCGAAAGCGGGATCGGCATGGAGCGGGTTCCGGTCTCCGGAGAGCCGGTAGAGCAAGGCCTGCTCGGGTCTTGTCTGCTGGACAACTTTGTGGTCGGGCGCCCGGTCTGGCAGTTCCCACGGCTCGCTGGTGCCGCGGTCTCCGCCGAATCCGCCCTCACCGCGGATGAACGTACTCGCCCGCGTCGTCACGGCCGGCTCGCCGGTCGCTGCATCCACGGCGTGATTCTCGGACTCCACCAGTGCCCCAGAGCCCTTGTCGTAGATGCCGGTCACGATAGAGGCCGTGCGCAGCGTGCCGGCGACCGGCAGCGGCTTGTGCAGCTCAATGGACTGCTCCGCGTGCACCAGCATCGCCCGGTCAAAGTCGCCGAGATCGCCGGACATCCTGGCCTGGGCAAGCAGCACCCCGAAAGTCGGCAGCACCTGCTGCGGCACACCCGCGGTGTTCTCGGTCGTGAATTCCAGTTCTTTGAGCGGGTCGCCGAGGCCAGCCCCGACCCCGATCGCGTACAGCAGCGCGTCGGTGGACGTCCAGGACCGCTCCTGCGGCTCGCCCTGCACGCCAACGAGACTGTGATTGAGCGGCATCGATTACCTCCTGGCGGGTCGGCCAACCACATTGACACGGGGAAGCCGGCTGGGTCCAATGGCTTAGTAGAACACGCTTCTAGTATTTCGCTCCATAGCCAGATTCGACAGCAAGGCCCCATCGCAACGCACTAGGGAGGTCCTGGATGGGTCTGCTCGACGGCCGGACGGCCATCGTGACGGGGGCAAGCCGCGGCATCGGAGCCGAGATCGCCAGGCGATTCGCCGCCGAGGGTGCCGCGGTCGCGGTCGTCGCCAGGACCGTAGAGCCCGGCAGCTCACCCTTTGGCGGCACTATCAACGAGACAACCAGCCAGATCCGCGCTTCGGGCGGCACCGCGATCGCGATTCCCGCGGATCTGGCCAGGGCCGAGGACCGGGAACGGCTGGTGGCCGAGACCGTCAGCCAGCTCGGCCCGCCTGACATCCTGGTGAACAACGCCGCGGTCACCTACTTCACCCGGGTCGAGGACTTCACCCCGAAGCGGTACGCGCTGATGTTCGCGGTGCAGGTGGAGGCGCCGTTCCAGCTGGCCACGCTGGTGCTGCCGGGAATGCGGGAGCGCGGCAGCGGCTGGATCCTCAATATCTCCTCGATCGCGGCACGGCACCCCGCCATCCCGCCGGGCCGTTCGCCGGGCGGGGCGGCACCGTCTACGGGATGTGCAAGGCAGCGATCGAGCGGTTCTCCACCGGCTTGGCCGCCGAGCTATACCCCGACAACATCGCGGTGAATGCGCTCTCGCCGACCAAGGTAGTACCAACGCCGGGGACTATCTTCCACCACCTCACCACGGGCGACGACGATCCGAACGCCGAGCCGACCTCGGTGATGGCCGAGGCTGCGCTGATGCTGTGCCATCGTGACCCGCAGAGCCTCACCGGGCGGGTCACCTACTCGCAGGAACTGCTGGCCGAGCTCGGCGTCCCGGTGCCGCAGGCCTGATGGGCCGGGATGGCTGGGTGCGGATGGACTGCCATCTGCATACCGCGCTCTCCGGCGACGCGGTCACGACA
The DNA here is from genome assembly GCA_963834665.1 of uncultured Actinomycetota bacterium. GTDB lineage: Bacteria > Actinomycetota > Actinomycetes > Streptosporangiales > Streptosporangiaceae > JAJYUU01. The sequence goes on along the minus strand of CAWICK010000008.1, from coordinate 878,420 downwards.
ATCGATCAGCTCGCCGCCCGGGTCGAGGCAGAAGGACTCGACGTTGTCTGCATCACCGACCACAACGTGACGGCCGCCGCAGTCGCCGCCGCAGAGCGCGGCATCGGCGCGCGCGTCATCATCGGCGAGGAGATCAGGACCCGGGAAGGCGACCTGATCGGGCTGTTCCTCACCGAGCGAATCCCCTACGTGCTGCCGCTTGCCGAGGCGGTCGGGCTGATCAAGGCCCAGGGCGGGCTGGTCTACCTGCCACATCCATTCGATCCTGGCCGGTCCAGCCTTGGCGCGGCAGCGCAGCATCTGTGCGCCAACGGCCTCGCAGACGTAATCGAGGTCTTCAACGCCAAGGTCGAGGACCAGCCCTGTAACGAACAGGCAGCCGCGCTCGCGGCCAGCTTCGGACTGCCAGGCGCGGCGGGCTCGGACGCCCACGATCCAGAGGGCATTGGCGCCGCCTATCTCGAGTTGCCCGACTTCGACGGCCCGGCGGACTTCCTGAGCGCGCTCCAGCAAGCGGACATCACCGGTGCGTACCGCCCGCACGCACCACGGTATGCCAGGCGGCCGAAGGCAGCTTCCTAGCCAGCCGCTACCAGGGCACGTGCTGGTTGATCCAGCGCAGCGCCGGACCGATCACCGGGCGCTCGTGCCAGCCGCGCGACATGACTTCGCCGCGGATCGAGTCAGCCGTGCCCCGGAGTTTCTTGCGCATGACTGACGCCTGATAGTCCCTGGCCCGGCGGCCGAGGAACCGGACGCAGCTGACGCACACGCCCACCTCGGGGTGATTCCCGAGGTGGACCAGCGCCTCGTCTGCGGTGATCCGGCCGCAGCACCAGCATTCGCTCTCATTGAGGCCGCCGATCGCGGTCTCGGTCTCACCACTCATCGCTACTCCCGACACTAGGCGAGCGGGCTACCACAATATTGCCAACCTCCGTCGGACCTTCGGCGGAGTGCCCTAGGCGGAACTCGACAGGATTCGCGAGCTGCTCGCCGGATGGCCAGAGGCAGGGCACTGAACACGTGTCGGAGCCGGGTCCGCCGAGCTGATCTCGTTATCGTTGCTGCGGTGCGCGATCCATCCAGCCTCGATCCTCATGGACACCTGGCAGAACGGCAGTCTGACGTCGGTGGCGAGCACAGGCCATGGCACCCGGCTGCCGACATCGCGATCGAGATCGCCCGGCTGCGCCCATACCTGACCGGTCTGGCCGACGAGCTGAGAGCCCGCCTCACCGATAAGTCTGACGACCCGCCCAGCTGACATTCCGCCGATGACAACCATCACCATGGTCTGTTACGTCTTGACTGGCAAGACCGGGCGAGGCAAGCAACAGGGCGGACGGAGACGGCATGCGGGCGGCCGACGATGCCGATTTTTCGCTCTTCGTCGCCGCGTCCTCGCGCCGCCTGCTGCGCAGTGCCTACCTCATCACCGGCGACCTGGCCGAGGACCTGCCCGGCCGGGCCGCCCTGCTGGCGTGCGTGCGTGAATTGCCGACCGGGCAGCGCGCCGTGCTGGTCCTGCGCTACTTCGACGACCTCACCGAGGCCGAGACCGCGCGAGTGCTCGGCTGCAGCATCGGCACCGTGAAATCTCAGCACGCCCGCGCATTGGCACGCTTGCGCGAGCTCGCCCCAGGCGGCTTGGCCGGGGTAGGACTACGGAAACGACGGAGACCGCGAACGGGAGCATGCCATGAACAGCGGGCTCGAGGATCAGCTGCGAACGGCGTTCGAGCAGGCGAGTGACTTCATCCAGCCGGGCCCCGAACTCGCCAGCCGCGTCCGCGCGACTGCGCGTCGGCGACGCGCGATGGTTACCACCGTCGCGGTCGCGTGCGCGCTCATCCTGATCGCCACTGGCGTGTCCTACCTGGCCACCGGCCTCCGCCGTGACGCATCCGTGACGCGCCACCATCGAGGTCCAACGGGGCGCATTGCGCGTACCTTGGTGCGCGCCGATTTTCCGATCGAGCAGCTGGCCGTTAGCGGCCGGTACCTCTACGTCGACTCCAGCTCGAACGACACGCTCAGCGCCTATGACCGGGTCAGCGGAAAGCTGCTGCGCATGCTCAGGGTGCCAGACACACCGTCAGCCCTGGCAGTCGGACCGAGCGGCCTGGTCTGGCTCGCCTTTTACGCGAATCAGAGTGGCGGGCCGACCGGAATCTGGCTGCTGAGCCCTGATCTGCGACAGCGCTCGGCCGAGCCCGGAATCGGAGCCGACATCATCGTGCCGTCAAGCCGGACCACAGCGTGGGTCCCGACGCAAGACGGCCTGGTCAGGGTCGGGATGCCCACGCCGGGTCAGCCAGGCCGGGCAACCGCGCACCTGAACCCAGGCACGAGTCTCGGCCCGAGCCTGAACACCGCGCCGGGCCATTCGGCCGCGCTATTGGATGGCAGGTGGCCGTGCAGGTAAGTAACAGCGGCGGCTTCCACAGTCATGTCGTGATCGCCGGACACCCCGGTGTCAACTTCGGCGGCAGCCCGGACCGTAACGTCGGATCCTTCACAAGCACGGGCAGCGCTTTGTGGGCTGCGACCTTCAGGCTCCTCAATGGCAAGTATGAGTCTGCCGCGGGGCCGCTGGTCCGGCTTGACAGCCGCCTGCGCCCGACCACGCCACAGTCGGTTCGGACAAGCCCCGTACTCACTAAGACCGAGCAAGTCTGGTCTGCTGGTGCCACTGTCTGGGTCGCGACCGCTGTCCCCGGTCATAGGCTGGCGTGCTTCCGCGCGGGCGCCAGGATCGGACCGGTCACGACTCTGCCGGTCCACGGCCAGGTGGTCGCGCTGGCAGCCACCTCAGGAACTGTCTACTTCAGCACCGGGTCGGTGCTCGGTACTGTGGGGCCATCCACTGTCAGCAGCCTGCCGGTGCCCGGTGTCTGCCGCTGACCCCGCTTGCTTTCCCAGCTAGAGTCCGATGCGGGTGGCCAGGTGCTCGCGATGGTAGCTGGCGTCGCCCAGGAACAGCTCGCTGGACTTGGCCCGCTTGAAGTACAGGTGCGCGTCGTGCTCCCAGGTGAAGCCGATACCGCCGTGGATCTGGATGTTCTCCGCGGCCACATGGAAGTACACGTCGGAGGCATACGCCTTGACCAGCGCGGCCACGACCGGGACTTCCGTCGAGCTCTCGGCCACCGCGGCCGCCGCGTACTGCACGGCCGAGCGCAGCGACTCGACCTCCAGCAGCAGGTCGGCGCAGCGGTGCTTGATCGCCTGGAAGCTGCCGATCGGCCTGCCGAACTGATGCCGGACCTTCGCGTACTCGACCGCCATGTCCAGCGCGCGTTGCGCGCCCCCGAGTTGCTCGGCGGCCAGCGCGATCGCGGCGACGTCCAGCGTGTGGTTCAGCACTGCACCGCCGGCTGCGGCCGATCCGATGAGCGTGGCGGGCACGGCGGCGAAGTCGAGCTTCGCCAGCTTCCTGGTCTGGTCCAGCGTCGGCAACGCCGTACGGGTCAGCCCGGGCGCATCGCCAGGCACGGCGAACAGGCTGAGTTCGCCGCCGGCGCGCGCGACTACGAGGATCAGGTTCGCCGTATGACCGTCCAGGACGAAGCTCTTGCGCCCGTCCAGTTGCCAGCCGCCCGTGCCCTCACCGGCCGCCAGCCGGATCGCGTCCGGGTCCCATGACCCGTCTTCCTCGGTGAACGCGAGAGTCGCGATCAGCTCGCCAGAGGCGATGCCGGGCAGGTGCGCCTTCTTGGCGTCCTCGTCGTTGCTGGCCAGCAGCGCGGTCGCGGCGAGCACCGCGCTAGCCAGGTAGGGGCCGCCGTAGAGCGCCGCGCCGAGTTCCTCCAGCACGATCGCCTGCTCGGCGAAGCTGAAGCCGGACCCGCCATACTCCTCGGGGATCGCTATGCCCTGCAGGCCAAGCTGTTCGCCCGCCTGCCGCCAGACGGCCGGGTCGAGCCCGTCGGCGGTTTCCATCAGCTCGCGCACCGCAGTGAGCGGCGCCCGGTCGGCCAGGAACCGGCGGACCGACGCACGCAGCTCTTCTTGCTCCGCGCTGACTCCGAGGATCATCTATCCGGCTCCATTCATTCCTTATGATCATACCAACTTATTGGGCCCCGGTCGGCGACGACAAGCACGTCCAGCGCTGCTATCTGGCCGCCGCTAACCCAGAGCGGGTTAACCTCCAGTGCCTGCAGTCCGCTGATCGAACCGGCCAGCTCGCCGATGCGGGCGATGACGGCGGCAACGGCATCGAGGTCAGCAGCGGCCCACCGCGTGCCCCCTGGAGCACGGGCAGTGCCCGCAGTTCGCCCAGCATCCGGCGCACTTCGGCCGCGTCGGCCGGGAGGATCCGCAGGCTGCTATCGCCGAGCACTTCCACCCAGATGCCGCCGAGCCCGACCGCCAGCACCGGCCCGAAGCCGGGGTCGATGGTCACGCCCGCCAGCACCTCGACACCTCCAGTGCGCATGGCCGTGACGAGGACCTCGTTCCCCGCGTTATGGGTTTGGGCGGCGGCGACCACCTGCGCGTAGCCGTCCCGGACGGCGGCGTCGCCGGACAGGTTCAGCAGCACGGCGCCGATGTCGGACTTGTGCGTGACGTGCGCCGAATTGATCTTGAGCGCGACCGGGGTGCCGAGCTCGCGCGCGATCTCGGCCGCTTCGTCGGCGGACCGGGCCAGGCGGCCGGGCACCACGGGAATGCCCGCCGCTGTCAGCAGGTCGCGGGCGTCGGCCTCGGCCCACGCCGTGGCGGGGCCGGCGGCGCTGGCTGGCGCGCGGGCAGCGGCCGGACCTGACCACGGCCCTCCTGCCAGCGCAGCGCGTGGCCGAGCGCCTGGATGCCCAGCTCAATCCCGCCGACCAGGTGAACGTCGTGCTTGCCTAGCAGTTCCCTGGCGTAGCCGTTGACGTCGGTGCATGTCATGCCGAGCGGGATGGCCGGGATCGGTGCCGACGCCACCCGCTGTGCCAGCCAGTCGATCCTGGACTCCAGCAGGTTTGCCATCGCGTCGTCCGGCGGCCGGGCGTCCGGAATCGTGAAACCGGTGAATACGACGAAGTCGAGGCCGGGATCGGCGAGGGCAGCGTCGAGCGCGTGATCGATCGCCGTCAGCGGCGAGCTGCGGGCGTTGGCCAGCACGTAGCCGGTCACGTCCAGCGGGTTCCGGGCGGCCGCGAAGGCCGGGAGGTGCGCCGCAATCGCCTGGGTCGTCTCCGGCGCGAACGTCGGGATCTCGATGCCCTCCGAGCTGGACCGGTCGGCGATGATGTCGCAGGCGCCGCCAGACGCCGTGAGCACGCCCATCCGCCGGCCCTGGGGCCAGCGCTGGTAGCCAAGGAATGCGGCAGTGCCCAGCAGTTCCTCGATGCTGGTAACGCGGATCACATTGAGCTGGCGGAGCGCGGCATCAACGACGGCGTCGTCACCAGCGACCGCGCCGGTATGGGCCAGCGCGGCCTGCTGCCCCGCCTGGCTGGTGCCTGCCTTCATCGCCACGATCGGCTTGCCCGCGCGGTCGGCTCGCAGGGCCGCCGCGCTGAATGCCGCCGGATCACCGATCTCCTCCAGGAACATGCAGATGACCTTGGTCTGCTCGTCGGCGACCAGGTAGTCGAGCATGTCGGCAGTGGTGATCATCGCCTCGTTCCCGAGCGAGGCAACCGTGCTGACCCCGATGGCCTGCGACCGGGCGAACGCCAAGAACGCGCTGGCCAGCGCGCCGCTCTGGAGCGCTATGCCAACCGGTCCGGCCGCCAGCGGGAGCGGCACGGTCAGCGCATAAGGCGCGGCCCCGGCTGCGGTGTTCAGGAAGCCGAGGCAATTCGGGCCGAGCAGCACGATATCGTGGCTGGCTGCTCTCGCCACCAGGTCGTCTTCCAGCTCCCGGCCCGCCGGGCCCGCCTCCCGGTAACCAGAGGCGAGGACGATCGCGTGCCGCACCCCGGCAGCGGCCGCGTCCTCGATCACGCCTGCGACGGCCTCCGTCGGAGCCAGGATGAAAGCCAGGTCGGCCGGCTCTGCGAGGTCCCGCAGGCTTCGAGCCGCCGGGCGGCCGAAGATCTTCTGGTGCCGCGGGTGCACCGGCAGCAGCGGCCCCGAGAAGCCGACCGCGCTACTCGCCGCGACGATGAACCTGGACCAGCCGGAGCTCTCCGACGCGCCGACCATCGCGATGCTGCGCGGCGCGAAGAACTCTGCCAGCCGGTCCGGCGTGATGAGCTGACGCGCCGCTGCTCGGGCGGTACCCGGCCAGCGGCCGGCCCCTGCGTCCCTGAGCCGGCGGCCAGCGCGTCAGTCCCTGGCCGGCGGCCCGCGCAGCGGTGTCCGCGCTGGTCACGCCCGCACCCGCGGCTCCTTGGGCAGCCCGAGGGCCCGCTCGGCGATGATGTTGCGCTGGATCTCGCTCGTGCCCGAGTAAATGGTGCCCGCCCGGCTGGACAAGAAGACGTTCTGCCAGCTGGTGGTCTGGTAACCATCGCCTGGCGGCCGGACCAGGCCGTCGATTCCCTCGATGTCCATCGCAATCTCGCCGAGCCGCTTGTGGTACTCGCTCCAGAACAGCTTGGAGATCGACGCCTCCGGGCCGGGCTGTCGGCCCTCAGCCAGCCGCGCCAGCGTGCGCAGGCCGCTAAACCGCATGAGCTGGACCTGACCGTAAGCCCATGCCAGCTGCTGGCGGATCAGCGGGTCGGTGCTGTTGCCGCGCTTGCGCGCAGTCTCGGCGAGCTCCCAGAACTCGCGCTCGTAAGCCAGGTGCAAGATCGTGGCGCTGCCGCCGCGCTCATAGCCAAGCGTGGTCATCGCCACCCGCCAGCCGTTGTTCAAGCCCCCGATCACGTTGAACAGCGGGGCCCGGACACCATCCAGGAAGTCCTCGCAGAATTCGGCGGCGCCCGACATCTGCCGGACCGGCTGGTAGCTGACTTTCGGGTCGGTGAAGTCGATCAGCACGAAGGAAATGCCCGCGTGCTTCTCGGCATCCGGATCGGTGCGGCAGAGCACGAACATCTTGTTCGCCCTGGCCGCGCCGGAGGTCCACAGCTTCTGGCCGGTGACGACTATCTCGTCGCCGTCGATCTCGCCCTTGGTCTGCAGGCCGGCCAGGTCGGATCCGGTGCCAGGCTCGGAGAACCCCTGGCAGTACACGTCTTCGCCGGAGATGATCCGGGGCAGGAAATGCGTCTGCTGCTCGGGTGTGCCGTGCACGATGACGGACGGGCCGACCAGGCTCTCGCCCATGCCTCTGACGACGCGTGGCAGGCCGGCCCGGTACAGCTCCTCATTGAAGATCGCCGTCCGGACCGCGTCGAGGCCCTTGCCGCCGAACTGCTCGGGCCACTGCGGGCAGATCAGCCGGGCATCGGCTAGTTCGCGTTCCCACCGCGCGTAAGCCGGGTGCTCGGCCGCGGCGGCGCGGCGCCCGCTGCCGTAGCCGCCGGTCGTGACGACGTTGTTCCAGTCGGTCAGCTCGGCAAGGCCAGGCGGGGCGTGTCCAGCTATCCAGTCCCGCATCTCCCCGCGGAACTGCGCGATCTCCGGGCCAAGGTCAAGATCCATCGAAACCTCCCCGGCTGGAGCCGTCTGCGGTGGGTCGCTGCCAGCAGCGGACCAGCTGGGCAGCGGACAAATCCTAGAATCACGTTCTAGACCGATGAAATCCCGGCAGCGCTGCTGCTGTCAAGGCGGTGCTGCTGCGTGAGGGTAGTGCTGCCGTAGGGCGGTGCTGCCAGGTCGGTCTGGCGCGGTTCGGGCGGCCAGCAATGCTTCGGTGCGGAATGGCTTGTTGGCTATAGTCTGCCTCATCGGCTTACTGGCTCATCGGTAAAGCCGTGCTGGCGGCCAGATGGAGGCCCGCATGAAGCCCTGCCGATCTAGCCCGCCGCCGTTAACACCCGTGCCGCCGGGCCCGGCAAACCTCGGACGATCCGCCGCGGGGCTGCCCGCTAGTCCTGACGCTCATGGCCGTCCTCGGTAGGCACGCCGAGCTGCGCCAGATCGAAGCCTGGCTGCATGCCCGCCAAACCGACGAGCCCGCCGCGCCTGATCGCGCCCCGCCTGATCGCGCCGGGTCTGATCGCGCCGGGTCTGGCCGAGCGGCGTCGGCCCGCGCCTTGTTCATCGAAGGCGAGGCGGGCATTGGCAAGACCACGCTGTGGTCCGCGACTGTCGACCACGCCCAAGGGCTGGGATGGCTAGTCCTGTCCTGCCGCCCGGCACCGTCCGATGCCGGACTGCCGCTGGTAGGACTGGCCGACCTGCTCCAGCCGTTGCCTGAGGCCACCTATCTCCAGCTGCCCGCGCCGCAGCGACGTGCGCTGATGGTGGCGCTGCTGCAAGAGGAGGCCGGCGCTGATGACCTCGATGCGCGTGCCGTCGGCACTGGCCTGACAGCGCTTCTTGGCACGCTGGCGCGAGATCGGCCGCTGCTGATCGCGGTCGATGACGCGCAGTGGCTGGATCTGGCCTCTGCGCGAGCGATGGCTTTCGCACTCCGGCGGATCGGCGGCTCTCAACTGCAGCTTGCTGCCGCCATCCGTGCCGATGCGTCGACCAGCCGCGCGGACGGCGCGCTGCAGTTGCTGGAGTCGGCGCTCGATTCGCAAGCCCTGTTGCGCGTCCCGGTCGGGCCGCTGACCGTTGCCGCCATGCATCAGATGTTCCGCCAGGCGCTCGGTAGATCCTTTCCCCGCCCGGTGCTGGCGCGAATTCACCGGGCTGCCGCCGGTAATCCGTTTTACGCCCTCGAGATCGGCCGGGAAGTCATCCGTGTCGGCGTGCCAGCGCCTGGCCGGCCGCTACCGGTCCCTGGCGACCATCGCGAGCTGATTCAGCTGCGGCTGCGGCGGCTGCCACGGACGACGCGTCACGTGCTCGCCATCGTGGCCGCGTCGTCCCGCGCGTCCGCAGTCGACCTGGACCTCGAGGCGCTCGCGCCGGCCGAGCGGGCCGGGATCGTCAGGGTGCAGGCAGACGGCAGGGTCGAGTTCACTCACCCGCTCTACGGCTCCGCTGTGTACTCCGCGCTGACAGAAACCGACCGTCGCAGCTTGCACCGCGAGCTGGCTGACCAGGCCGCGAGCCCTGAGGAGCGGGCCAGGCATCTGGCCCTGGCCGCGGACGGACCAGACCGCGAGACAGCGGAGGCACTGGACCGGGCTGCGGCCGCGGCCGGCGCCCGCGGCGCGGCCGACGCGGCAGTCGAGTTGATGGACCTCGCCTGCCGCCTGACCCCGCGAGACGACCAGCAGAGCCTGGTGCGCAGGGAGCTCGAGCTGGCGGAGCGGCGATACTTCGCCGGGGATCCGGCCGGGGCCCGGCACGAGCTAGAACGGTCTCTCGCGGCGCTACCCGCCGGCGGCGACCGGGCGCGAGTCCTGCTTGAACTTGGCAGCATCCAGTGGGTGCAGGGCGAGAGCGACCTTGGTATCGCGCACATGCTTGCGGCGCTGCAGGAGGCCGATACCGAGTCGTTGCGGGCGCGCATCCACTCGCGGATCGCGGCGCAGTCCGATGATGCTGATATCGCCGTTGAGCATGGCGAGGCAGCTCTCGCCCTCATCAGCGAGGCCGACGACCCGGATCTTTACTGTTTCGCCTTGCACAACGTAGCCCTGTTCCGGCTGTACTCGGGGCGGGGCGCCGACCACGCGGCGATCGAGAAGGGCATGCAGCTTCAGCGCGATGCGGCGGCCTGGGAAATGAGTACCGTGCCCGCCTTCTGGGCCCGCAACTTCGATGACTTCGACACCGCGAGGACACGGTTCGAGCACATGGTCCAGGCTTTCCGGGAACAGGGAGACGAGGCTACGGTGACCGCCGTGCTCACTCATCTGTCTCGGATAGAAGCGATGACGGGACGGATGGACCGGGCGCGCGCGTTGGCCGAGGAAGCGCTAGAGCTCGCCGAGCAGACCGAACAGGAAACGTACCTCAGAATGGCGCTGTGCGCGAAGGGCTTCGTCTGTGTACAGGCAGGTGAGCTCGAGTCGGCACGAGCTGCGTGCGCGGAGGTGCTGGACCGGCTCCGCACGCAGCCCGACGTCGTGCTTGAGGGCATGACGAGGGCGATCCTCGGGCTGGCGGCGTTGTCTGTCGGCGACCTCGGCGAAGCTGACCGGCAGCTCAGTCGTTCGGACGAGATAGTCGAGCTGCTGCACAGTCGCGAGCCGGCCAGCGACAGGTCTCACGCGGACCACGCTGAGGCCGTTATCGGCCTCGGCGACCTGGAACGAGCGGAGTCCCTGGTGAAGCGGCTAGAGGCGCGAGCGGAGGCGCTGCCGCGCCCGTGGATACTGGCAGTTGCCGCCCGGTCCAGAGGCCTGCTGAATGCCGCCCGTGGAGAGCTTGACCTCGCAGCTGCTGACTACCAGCGAGCGCTGGACGCGCACCAATCGCTGGACATGCCCACCGAGCTCGGCCGGACCCTGCTCGTGGCCGGCCGGCTGTACCGCCGCCGAAACGAACGGCAGCGCGCACAGGCTTACCTGACCCAGGCCATTACGCAGTTCGAGTCGGCCGGGGCAGCCGCCTGGACCGCCATCGCCACTGAAGAGCTCGGCAGGGCGCACAGCCGCCGGGGCACCGACGGGCAGCTGACCGCTTCGGAGCAGCAAGTCGCGGACCTGGCCGCGGCCGGACTGCGCAACTCGGAGATAGCGGCCAAGCTGTTCCTGTCCGGCAAGACCGTGGAAGCGAACCTGTCCAGGGCCTACCGCAAGCTCGGGGTCAGGTCCCGGACCGAGCTAGCTGCTCACGCCGCTGTCGACGCGGCTCCGCTACCTGAGCCTAGGCTCCAACCGTAGGGTTTTCCCCGACGCGACCGCGAGCACCCGGAATCTAGCCTCAGAGCGTCCGGCGCAACAGGCCAGATCTCAGGGAGACGCAATGCGTAAGAACAGCTGGAACCGCGCCGCCATAGCGGCCGGAACGTGCGGCGCAGCCGCCTTGGTCATCTCACTGTCACTGGCGGCCGTACCGGCCCTCGGGGCAAGCAACAGCGCAACAAGCAGCGGCATCCAGATCAAGTCGGCGCAGGTGGCCGGCCCGGTGAAGCTGAGCTCGGTCAACAAGAAGCTTGTCAGCCTGTCGCTGCCGGCCGGCCGCTGGCTGATCTCCGGCAAGATGTGGGCTGATAGCACGACAAGTACGACCACGAACATAGTCGTCGGCTGCTCGCTGTTCAATGGCAGCAAGTACTTGGACAACAGTGCATTCAATGCGCCGAAGGTCGGCGGCGCCGGTGGCTCTTCGGCCGGCGTGAACGTGCTGAGCGCTGTAGTGACGCTCAAGCACAAGTCGTCGATCAGTTTCCGCTGTGCTGATTTCGGCAGCGGCGCCCAGGCCCACTCGGTCGTGCTCACCGCGATCGGTTAGCAACCCAAACGCTCAGGGCACCTGCAGCATGACGAACTCATCGCCGCGGCCGGAGCCGACCTCGGAGGGGGCGGCTCCGGCTCCGGCCTGGCAAATCACCGAATGCCTGGTGCCAGGCGTGACTGCCGCCGACGCGGCCGAGATGGGACAGCGCATCGCCGAGGAACTCGGGCAGCCAGATCTGGCCCAGGTCAAGTTCCTCGGCTCGCTGCTCGTGCCCGAGGACGAAGTGCTGCTCTTCGTGTTCGCCGGCCCGAGGGACGGGGTGCGGGTGCTCACTGACCGGGCCGGCCTGCCCTATGAACGCGTCGTCGACTGCATAGGCTTCGACTGGCATCCGGCTGAGTGGTGACCCGCGGCGCTCAGTCCTGCCTGACGGGGCCACCGGCCATCATGCGGGCCACGTACTCGATCACTGCTTCGATGATCCGCATGGCCTGCGCCCTCGTCTTCGCCGCCGCGACCTCCCGTGCGCCCTCGCCGATCAGCGAGGTCAGCACCGCCGCGTAGAGCCGGTCGAGTGAAGTGTCCGCCAGCCGCAGAAGCGCGTCGTTCTGGCGGATCCACTCGTGCCCGCGCTGCCGCCGCATGACCTCAAAGCCGGGCGGCCCGTCGCCGGCCGAGAACAGCAGGGCCAGGTCCCGGCGCTGCCAGCTGCCCTCGAGGAAGGCGCGCGCACCGGCCGCGAACAGCGCGGCCGGATCGCTGATACCCGACTGCCTGGCGGCAGCGACCGCCGTGCTGGCCGCGTCCTCATAGGCCAGCTGATGCTCCTGCCAGAGCGCGAGGAACAGCTCGCTCTTGCCGCCGAAGTGGTGGTACAGGCTGCCCACGCTGGAGCCGGCCCGCTCGACCACGTCGGCAATGCTGGCGTCGGCGAATCCCTGCCGGGTGAACACCTCGCGGGCCGCGTCAAGCAGCGCACGCTGTGTCTGCGCGGTGCGCCCCCACTGCCAGGAGCTGGTGCCTGGCCTGCGCGCCTGCGGCTCAGCCATGTGGATCCTTACCACCTCGCTCAGGCTCTGTCGTTACCACCGCTCCCCGCAGTTTGCCAGGCGGCGAGCACTTCGTCAGGACCCCAGGTCAGCTGGATAGCGCCGGACTCCTGGCCCAGGTCCGTCCCGGATAGGGTAACGAGGGCCAGGCCAGCCTCCCCGGCCACAAAGCCGGGCACCTGATATGCACCGCGAGTCAGGGCCGCAAGATCGTGTCGGTCGAACGGAGTTCCCAGCCACTTGACCGAGCCGGCGAAATAGATGCGGCCCGCGACCGGGTAACGATCTGCCCCGACAAGGTCAACCTCGGGATCGAACTGGCGGTTCCACCAGCCGCCCACCACCTCGGCGTCCGGCCACGGCGTAGCCCCGGCCGCGCAGGCCAGCGCGAGTGATTCGCGCACCAGTGGCTCGACGGCCTTGCCGCGCCAAGTCAGCCATCGACGCTGCAGAAGACGCAGCGCGGCATCCGGACGGCCGCGGCGGATCTGGTCATGTGCGGCGCGGCCCGCGGTCAGATACAGCTTCAGGTTGCTGTCAGCGACGCGATACAGCGCGGGTCTGCCTGGGCGCACCGACAGCGGCTCATCCATCGCCAGGACGTGTTTCTCCTCGACAAGCCGGCGTAGCTGTGGTGACAGCGATCCGGAGGGCAGTGCCCCTGCCCGGCTGCCGGCGACAGCCGCAACATTGGCGTACGTGCGGTCACCGCCGCCGATGGCCTCAATGACCCGCCGCGCCTGATCGGGCAGCGGAAACTCGGCCAGCAGCGCCGACTCGGGCACGCTGAAGACCGGCGCGGCCGGGTCCGCGCATTCTCGTGCCAGAAATGCCATCGGCGACGTGCCGCGGGGCCAGGTCCGGATGATGCCGGGAAGACCGCCAGTGATGAGATGCGCGTCGATTGCCTCATCTGACCGCAGCCCGAGCGCGTCGCCAGTCTCAGCCGGATTCAACGGGCCGAGGACCAGGTTGTCCGCCCGGCCGAAGAACGGCCGATCGTACCCGGTAAGGCGTTCCATCATGTGGATGTCACTGCCTAGCAGGATCAAGACCATCGCCTTTGGCGCCAGTTGCCGGTCCCAGGCAGCCTGAAGCGCCCCGTCAAACTGATCGTCTTGCTCGGCCAGCCACGGTAGTTCGTCGATGACAACGACCGACGCCGCATCGGGCAATACCGAAGCCAGGACGCGAAAGGCATCTGGCCAGGTTGCGGCGGCAGAGACGGGGACCAGATCCCGGTTGGCAGGGAGGCTGGACTCGCGCACGGCGGCCAGGAAGGCGGCAACTGACTCGACTGGCGAGGCGCCCTTGATCGCGGTGAAATACAGGTACGGCAGCTCTGCTCGATCACAGAACTCCTGAACGAGGCGCGACTTCCCGACCTGCCGTCGTCCCCGGATAGCCACAGCAGTAGCTCGACCCGACTCGGACACGCGATCCAAGCGCTTGCGGAGCAGGGCAAGCTCCAGCTGTCGGCCGAAGAAGTCACGCACTGAGGTAGATCCCATCTACGTAGCTGACATCTATGTAGATCAAATCTACCATGTAGCGAAAGGCGCGCCGCTGGTCCGGCCAAACGGCTCTCTCCGGCTCCGGCGGCGAAGCTGCCTGCTCTCGCTGCTGGTGTAATAATCCGAGATAATTTCAGAAGAGCGTTCTAGTATCGGTGATCTTCACTACCGGAAGGTTGGGTGAGCAGTATGGGCAGCCTGGACGGGCGCGTTGCGATCGTTACCGGCGCCGGCCGCGGCATCGGCAGGTCGAGCGCGCTGCTGCTGGCACGCGAGGGGGCGAGCGTCGTAGTGAACGACCTCGGCGGTGCCGTCGACGGCTCGGGTAGCGACGCCGGGCCAGCCAGTCAGGTGGCCGCCGAGATCACCAGTGAAGGCGGCAAGGCCATCGCCAACGGGGCCGACGTATCCGATCACGCGGCTGCCGAGGACCTGATCAAGACCGCGATCAGCGAGTTCGGCAGGCTCGATGTCCTGGTCAACGTGGCGGGCATCCTGCGCGACCGGATGATCTTCAACATGTCCGAGCAGGAGTGGGACGACGTCATCAGGGTGCACCTGAAGGGCACCTTCAACACCTCCAAGTTCGCCGCCGCCCATTGGCGCTCGCTGCGCGAGGAGGATGCACAGAACCGCATCATCAACTTCACCTCCGTTTCCGGCCTGCATGGGGCGCCTGGTCAGCCGAACTACGCCGCCGCCAAGATGGGCATCGTGGGCCTGACCTGGTCCTGCGCGAACTCGCTTGGCAAGTACGGGGTCACGGCCAACGCCGTCTCCCCCGGCGCCGCGACCCGGATGACCGATTCGGTGCCAACGGTGCGCCGCCGGGCAGGACGGCCAGAAGCCGACGAGTGGTCGCCGGACAACGTGGCCACGGTCGTCGCCTACCTCGCCAGCGAGCGATCTGGCTGGCTGACCGGCCGGATCGTGCACTCCTCCGGCTACGAGGTCTCGCTGTACAACAACCCCGCTCCGGTCGTCCGGCTGATCGGCCCGGAGCCATGGCAGCTTGACGATCTGGCCGACCAGGTCGAGCGGTCCTTCAAACCGCAGCCCGGCAGGCAGGGCTGAGCGCGCCGATGCCTGCAACCACGAGCAAGCCTGTCCCCGAGCCGACGCCGGATACGCAGCCGTTCTGGGACGGCTGCGCCCGCGGCGAACTCCTGCTCCAGCGCTGCCTCGACTGCGGCAGGCCTTACTTCTATCCCAGGCCGGTCTGCCCGGCCTGCGGTTCTACCAACGTGGAGTGGTTTGCCGCCAGCGGCCGGGCCACCCTGTACTCCTACGTCATCAACCACCGGCCCGCGCGCGGCTTCGAGAACGACGGCCCGTACGCGATTGCCGTCGTACAGCTCGCCGAGGGACCGCGGATGATGACGAACATCACCGGCGTCCCGAACACCCCGGAGGACCTCATCCTCGACATGGAACTGCAGGTGACCTTCGAGCAGCGCGGGGAGATCAGCCTCCCGGTCTTCGCACCCGCCGGAAGCGAGTGCATGAGCACGAGACCATGGACAGGGCGTCATCATCGCCGGAGCGGCGGAGACCGACGAGATCGGGAAACTGCCGGGCAAGTCAACGCTCCAGTTGCACCTGGAGGCCGCGGTGAACGCGGTCGCCGACGCCGGGCTGACCATGCGCGATATCGACGGCGTCGCCACCGTCAACGCGCCCGGCCCGGTCCAGGTCGCGCACGCACTCGGCATCACCCCGGCCTGGATGGACGGCACTGGCGTGGGCGGGACCTCGTTCCTGCTCCATGTCCGGCACGCGGCCGCGGCGATCCGGGCAGGCTACGTCAAGACGGTCCTCATCACCCACGGGGAGTCGGGCCGCTCGAGGGTAGGCGCGACCCCGTTTCCTCGCGGTGCGTCGTCGATGCCCGGCCAGTTCGAGGCTCCGTACGGCACGGCAGGCCCCACCACGGCTTTCACCATCCCGGTGCTCCGCTACATGAAGGAATGCGGGCTCACCCACGAGCAGCTCGCCTACGTCGCGGTGGCGCAGCGCAAATGGGCCGCGCGGAACCCGCGGGCGATGTTCCGCGACCTGATCACCGTCGAGGACGTGCTGGCGTCCCGAATGGTCGCCTACCCGTTCCACCTGCTGGAATGCTGCCTGGTCACTGACGGTGGCGGCGCGCTCATCGTGACGTCCGCGGACCGGGCGGCCGACTTCCCCAAGCCAGCCGTGCACGTGCTCGGCACCGGGGAATCGGCCGAGACGCCGATGATCTCCCAGATGGTCGACTTCACGCAGGCGCAGGCGTTCCGGCTGGCCGGGCAGGCCGCGTTCGCCGAAGCCGGCATCACGACCGCCGACGTGAAGCACCTGATGATCTACGACGCATTCGCCCACCTGCCGATTTACGGGCTGGAGGCGCTCGGCTTCACCGCGAAGGGCGAAGCAGGCGCCTTCATCTCCGACGGCAACACCGAACCCGGTGGCGTGCTGCCGCTCAACACCAATGGCGGCGGCCTGTCGTACACGCACACCGGCATGTACGGCATGTTCGCCATTACCGAAGGCGTCCGGCAGGTCCGGGGCGAGGCCGCGGCGCAGCTTCCCGCTGCCGACATCAGCGTGATAGTGGGGAACGGGGGCATGTTCGCCACCGCGGGCGTGCTGGTGCTCGGGCGCCATGGCCAGTGATGAGATGAGCTGCAGCGGACGCCGCGCGCCGGGAAATGCCCTGAATTCATGGCTGTGGCGGTGAACTGCGCGGCTGTGGCGTTCGTGTAGCAGGCAGGCGGTTCTCGTCGATGCGGCCCGGCGGCGTGCCAGCCGCCGTTGTCGCACCCGCTGGGGACCCATATGAGCCTGATCGCGCTTGCCTTCTGGATCACCACCGCCGGCGGCGGGTTGTACCTGCTGTCGATTTGGCTGATCGAATACGACCAGGACTTCCAGTCAGTGGCGCAAACCAGGCTGCCGCCTCTCGTTCTGGCCAGTCACGTACTGCTAGCAGGCGGCGGGCTGCTGGTATGGGCCAGCTACCTGGTCTTCGATCAGGAGCGGCTCGCCTGGACAGCGGTAGCAGCGATCTGCCTTGCCGCCATGCTCGGCACATTCATGGCGATCCGCTGGCTGGGTGTGTACCGGGCTACCCGGAGCAGCCGTGCCACCACCCGCACGACCCGAAACGGCGTCGAGTTGACGCTGGTCAGCGGGCAGGGCGGTGTTGCGGTCGCCAGCCCGGCCGTCCGCGCGGGACCGCCGGAGCGCAACTTCCCGCTGCCGGTAGTCATCGCGCACGGCGCGTTCGCGGCCGGGACCTTAACCTTCGTCCTGCTGACAGCGCTTGGCGTCGGCGGCAGTTAGCGAGCTGACGGCCCTAGCCCGGCGAAAGGGCCGTCACCAGGCCGACCTCGCGGGCCAGCAACTCCGCCAGCGTCTCCCGCCGGACGCCGAGGCGGGCCTGGCCGTCGGCGCAGTAGATGACGGGCGGCCGCAGCGCCGCGTTGTAGTTGTTGGCCATGGTGAAGCAGTAGGCGCCGGTAACGGGGACCACGACCAGATCGCCGAGCTGAGGGCTATTCAGCCGGACCTGCGGCGTGACGATGTCGCCGGCCTCGCAGTGCCTGCCGACCAGATCGGCAAAGACTTCGGGCTGGTCCCACCGGCCGACCACCAGCGGCGTGAAGCGCTGGCCGTAGAGCGAATGCTCCAGGTTGTCGCCCATGCCGCCGTCGACGGCCACATGAAATTGCCCGGCCTGCTTCATGGTGACGACCCGGTACAGGGTCAGGCCCGCTGGGGCGACCAGCGAGCGGCCTGGCTCGACGAGCAGCTCGATGTCCGGGCCGAGATAGTGATGAGCCGCGGTGACGAGCCGGTCCAGGTAGTCGTCGATATCCGGCGCCACGTCGCCTGGCTCGTACCGCACGCCCAGGCCGCCGCCGAGGTCATAGACCTCGAACTCGCCCAGCGCGGCGAGCGCCGCGACCTCCGCCTCGAACTGGTCGAGCTTGAGGATCTGCGATCCGATGTGCGCGTGCAGGCCGCGCATGTCGATCATCGGCGCGGCCCGCATCCTGGCGATGGCCTCCGGTACCTGCTCCACCGGCACGCCGAACTTGGCGGACTTCCCACCGGTGGCCAGGGCCGCGTGAGTCGCCGACTCGATCCCTGGGCTGACCCGCAGCAGGACCGGCGTCTTGCGCCGGGCCAGGGCGTCGATTCTGTCGATGTCGTCGAAACCGTCGATCACGATGTAGCCGATGCGCTCGTCGAGCGCCGCCTGGATGTCCGCATCGGACTTGGCGTTGCCGTGCATGACAATGCCCTGCGGGTCCGCCCCGCCGGCCAGGCCCAGCCGGAGTTCGCCGGCGCCGACCACATCGAGCTCGAGGCCTTCGCTGACAAGGACCGACACCATCGACGGCGACGGGAACGACTTCATCGCGAAGCAGACCCGGCCGCGGGGATGGCGGCTAGTCAGGCCGGTCAGGTAAGCGCGGGCCCTGGCGCGCAGCGACGTTTCATCGATGACGTACGCAGGCGTGCCGTACTCGGCAGCGATCTCGGTCAGCGAGCAACCCGCAATCCGCAGGTCGTCGCCATCAACGGCAGCCGTGGGCGGCAGCAAGGACAGATCTGGCATAGGCACTGCTTACCCGACTGGCGGGTCCTTGTTCAACTTGACCGGACCGGTGGCCTGGCCCTGACGGCCCGCATGCGGCAGGCCGTCAGCCCAGGTCGCAGGAGAGTAGGTCGTCCAGCGTTTCCCTGCGAATCACCACGTCGGCTTTCCCGCGATCGACCCAGACAACGGCCGGCCGGGGCATCATGTTGTAGTTGGATGCCATGGAATAGCCGTAAGCCCCGGTTACCGGCGTGCAGACAATGTCGCCGATGCGGACCGAGGACGGCAGAATGCCATCGCGAACCAAGGTATCGCCAGATTCGCAATGGCGTCCGACTATGGTGACCGCCTTATCTCTGGCCGCCTCGGGCACGCGCGGGAGGAAGGCCTCATAGCCACTGTCATAAAGCAACGGCCTGGGGTTGTCGCTCATCCCGCCGTCAACTGCCACGTAGGTGGTCCGGTCCTTGGTCGCAACGCTGCCTACCGTGTAGAGGGTGACAGCGGTTGCGGCGACGATGGACCGGCCCGGTTCTGCCAGCACGCGCGCTCAAACGCCGGCCTCGTGACAGCGTTTCAGGATCGCCTCGCCCCACTCTTCCATGCTGGGCGCAGTATCTGTTTCGAGGTAACGCACGCCAAGCCCGCCACCCACCACGAACACCTCGGGATCAATGGCGAGCACGAAGTCGAGCACGGAGTCCAGGGCCGACAGGAAAGTCCCGATGGCGAAGACGAGGCTGCCCACGTGAATGTGGAGGCCAAGGAAATCTAGCCACTGCGTGTCGCGCACTCTGTCGACCGCAGCCTGAGCGTCGCCCGTCCACAGCGGGAAGCCGAATTTCGATTCCCGGTTTCCGGTGGCCAGGAAACTATGCGTGTGGACCTCGACGCCTGGATTGACCCTGATAAGGACCGGCGCGCGCTTACGGAGCTCCGCCGCGACTTCAGCCGCGAGGTTGATGTCATCGAAGCTGTCGAGCACTATCCACTGAACGCCCTCAGTCACGGCTCGCTCGAGTTCCTGCCGGGTCTTGTTGTTGCCATGCAGTACTAGCTTTCCGGCCGGCACCCCTGCGGCCCTGGCCACGTGGTACTCGCCGCGGTCGAGACGTCCAGGGACATCCCGCTCTCGTATGCGAGCTTCGCCAGGGACTTGCAGATGAAGGCCTTAGTCGCATACGCGACGTCGTCGCCGAAAATATCCCGGGCCCGTGTCATGTTGTGCCTGAGGTGCTCGACGTCATAGACAAATGCAGGCGTCCCGAAGTCTCGAGCGATCGTCAGCAGGTCTACTCCGCCGACCGCGAGAGAGCCCTCGGGGCTCAGCCTGGCGGTCAGCGGCAGGAGCGAGAGGTCTATCGGATGCATGAGCCGTGTCTGCTTTCTAACGTGGCCCGGCGGCCAGGCGCTGGCGCACTGCCTCGTAGCTGATGATCGCGGCCGAGGTCGACACGTTTAGTGAGTCGGCCAGCCCGAACATCGGGATCCGCACCGTTACGTCGGCGCGCTTGAGCCATTCAGCTGACAGCCCGGCCTGCTCGGCTCCTACCGCGATGGCGGTGGGACCGGTCAGGTCGGTCTCGGTGACCAGTTGGTGGGCGGTGGGTGTGGCCGCGACAACCTGCAGCCCGTGGTCGCTGATCCAGGCCAGCGCCTCCGGCGTGGATGCCGAGGCCACCGGCACGGAGAACACCGTTCCCTTGCTGGCCCGTATGACGTTCGGGTTGGCCCAGTCGGTGACCGGGTCTGCCGCAATCACCGCGTCCACGCCAGCCGCGTCTGCGGTCCGCAGAATGGCTCCCAGATTCCCGGGTTTCTCCAGACCAGCGCAGATCAGCACGAGCGGCTGCGCGGACAGTCGCAATCGGTCGAGCCGGTCCGGCACCGCCGGCACTACCGCGAGCCACCCGTCCGGCCCCTCGCGGTAGGAGATCTTCTCGAACACCGGCCTGCTGACCCTGATGATGTCGGCCCCGGCCGACGCCGCCTGCGCGGTGACAGCGAGCGAGTCCGGCGCGATGAGCTCCGGGCAGTAATACAGTGCCTGCGGCCGAACCCCGGCGGCGAGCGCCAGGCTGATCTCGGCGAGCCCTTCGACCAGCGTCCCGGCTGCGTGCTCCCGGCCGCGGCGGCGCCGCAGCGCGACAAGCTGCTTGATCCGGGGATTGGCCGGGCTGGTGATCTCCAGTTCGGCCGCCTGGCGCCAGTGAGCGGGCACGCGAGCCATGGTAGCCGTGTGCACATCGGTGACGGATACGCCATGTGCCGGAGATAATGCACGCGGGACGAGCTCAGGCGTCGTAGTCGACCGTCAGCTGATCCGAGACCGGCAGTGACTGGCAAGTGAGTACGAAGCCCGCGTCGAGTTCTGCCTGCTCGAGCGCGAAGTTCCGGCGCATCCGGACCTCACCGGCGACCAGTCGGGCCCGGCAGGTGCCGCAGACCCCGCCCTTGCACGCGAACGGCAGGTCAGGCCGCGCGAGCTGGGCGCCGTCGAGAACCGGGGTGCCGGCCGCGATCGTGGTCGTCGTTGTCCGGCCGTCCAGCACGACTGTCACCTCGCAGCCGCCTGTCAGCGGCTGCTCTTCGTGCCGCTCCTGTTCAGGCGGGGTTTCCTCGACGTAGAACAGCTCCCGGTGCACCCGATCGGCCGGCACACCGAGGTCTGCGAGCACGCCGATGGCGTCAGTGACCATCCCGTATGGTCCGCACAACCACCAGTGATCGACAGCAGCCACGTCGCACAACACCGGCAGCAACCGGCGGAGCCGGTTCGCGTCGAGCCGGCCGCTGAACAGCTCCACCTCCTGCGGTTCGCGGGATAGCACGTGAGCGAGCTGAAGCCGCACCGGATAGGTGTCCTTCAGGTCCGCGATCTCGTCGGCAAACATCACCGAGTCAGCGCGCCTGTTCCCGTACAGCAGCGTTGCCTCGGACGCCGGATTTACCAGCGCCGACGCCGTGATCGACAGCACCGGCGTAATACCCGACCCGGCGGCGATCAGCACGTGGCGGCCGGGCTCCTGCAGGTCCGCGGTGAACGAGCCGGACGGCGGCTGCACCGCTATCCGGTCGCCAGGCCGCACTTCGCGAACTAGCCAGCCCGATAGCGCACCGCCCGGCACCTCGCGAACTCCGATTCGGGGCTGCTGCCCGGCCGCCGAGCAGATCGAGTAGGAGCGACGCTCGTCCTGGCCGTTGACGAGCCGCCGCACGGTGAGCGACTGACCGGGCTGGAACCGGAATTCGTCCGCCAGCTCGTCCGGCACGTCGAAGGTAACGGCGACCGCGTCATCGCAGAGCCGCTCGATGGTGGCGACCGTCAGTTCGTGGAACTGGCGACGGGCCGACCGAGAGCCCTGGTCAGCGATCGCCGTCATAGTCAGATCTCCTTGTACTAGGAAACCGCACGTCAGCCGCCATTTTACCGACCTTGGGCCGTCATCGGGCCGTCAGGCGATGCCAGCTGGCCACCGATGTGAGCTCGACCGGATAGCCTAGTCACGTGGACTCGTGGCACGATTTAACCGGCTATGACGGCTCTAATCAGGTCAGCGACCGCGGCCACGTCGGGTCATTTCCACAGGCGGGCAGCATGAGCGGCAGTATGGCCGCCAAGTGCCTGGCCGCACTCCGATCACCGAACAGCTACCTGCATGCGCATCTCCGCCGCGACGGTCGGACCGCCAGGCGGTTCATAGCGCTGGCGGTGCTGATCGTGGCGGCGGTGACCGCCGGCGGGAGGGCCATGCCGGCGACTCAGGGCACCACGATGCAGCGGGCGGCCGAAGTCAGCGCGCCGGCGCTGGCTCCCCGGCCGCCGATGGGCTGGGACAGCTGGTACGCCTACCGATGCGCGGTCACCCAGAACGACATACTGGCGGCCGGCCGCGCGCTCGTGTCGAGCGGCCTGGCGGCGCGCGGCTATGACTACGTCGTGCTCGATGACTGCTGGATGGCGCACAACCGCGCCGCCGACGGCAGCCTGACCTGGAACCGCGCCACGTTCTCCCGCGGCATCCCGTGGCTGGCGCGGCAGATACACGGCATGGGCCTGAAATTCGGGCTCTACGAGTCCATCGGCGTTCGGACATGCACGCAGCATCCCGGCTCCTGGGGCCATTACACGCAGGACGCGCGCACCTTCGCCAGTTGGGGAGCGGACTTCGTGAAGATGGATTCGTGCCAGGTCATGGCACCGATCCCGCGGTCAGCAGATCCGCTGACGCAGGAGATGCTGTTTAACCAGTTCTCTGCTGCGCTGGCCGCCGTCAACGAGGCCGGGCATTCGATCATCTACAGCCAGGAACTGCCGCGCCAGGGCGACCCGCAGCACACAAACCCCCGCTTCCTGCAGTTCGTGGCGGACAGCGCCCGGACCGCGAACATGTGGCGGATCACTCCCGACGAGGAGCCCCGCCAGGATCCCCACCAGATACTGGCAACCGCGCTTAGCACAGACCTGGCGCTGTGGAAATACGCTAGCCCGACCGGCGTCTTCGGCGGCACTTGGAATGACCTGGACTACCTGATGGCAGGCAACACTGCGTTCGCCTGGCCCAGGGCGCAGACACGGGCGCAGGAGAGCATCTGGGCGGAAGAATCGTCGCCCTTCATATTCGGTACTGCGCCGCCGTGGGGAGCGGGCACAGTCGCGGACCTCGGCAACCGGGTTGTTATCGGCATCGACCAGGATGTCCACCAGGGACGGCTGGTAGCGCACATCGGAGCGGTCAGCGTCGTCTCCAAGCCGTACGCTGGCGGCCGGGCGGTGCTCGTCTACAACGCCGGGTCCAGTATGAGCCCGTACATAAACGTGACGCTGCGCGCGCTCGGCTTCGGCTCGCGGGCAAGCGTGCACCGCACCGATGCCTGGAGCCGCGTCACGATCACCGTGCGCGGCCTCCGCCTGCGGGTGCCAGCTCACGGCGCAGCCCTGTTCGTACTGAGATAGCGAGACAGCGGACGGCGAGATGCAGCGGCGTCCGCCGCAAGTACTACCGCCGCGCCTTTGATGGCTCATTTACGGCCAGGTGCTGACTGCGTTCGCCAGCGCACGCGATCAGATCTCCTTGACGTGCTCGAACGGCTCGGCGCAGGCCAGGCATCGGTACAGGTCCTTGCAGGCGGTGCCGCTGAACGCGGCTGTTCGCCGGGTGTCCGCCGATCCGCAGGCAGGGCAGGAGACTGCGGCCGGGCCGGGCCCAAGCGTGAGCGGAATCGGGCCGGCCGGCCGCTGCGGGGCCGCCCCCGGCGGAGCGATCCCGGCAGCTGCGAGCTTCCGGCGGCCTTCGGCTGTGATCCAGTCGGTGGACCAGGCCGGGCTGAGCGCCATGCGCACCTCGACATCGCCGAACCCGGCGGCGCCGAGCCGGCCGGACACATCTTGCTGAATCTCACGCATCGCCGGGCAGCCGGAGTAGGTAGGGGTCAGCGAGACGATGACGCGACCGCCGTCGACGGTCACCTCGCGCAGGATGCCGAGATCACCGACGGTCAGCATGGGCAGCTCCGGGTCGGGCGCCGACGCCGCAACCTGCCGTGCCCTGACCAGCATCGCCTGGTCCCTCCATCTAGTGCGCGCTGTGCTTACCATGTCGCCCCCGGCAGCGCGCGCGCCACGCTCTGCAACTCCGCCAGCAGGTAGCCCATCGCCTCGGTGTGGACGCCATCCCGCCCGGCATGACCGGATACGCCGGCCAGGCCTGGCCTGTCCGGCCAGTCCAGGCCTGCTTCGGCGAGCACCTGGGACAGCACGGCGTCGAATTCGGGGCGTACGCCTGCCGCATCAACCGCGACACTTGCCTCGGCCAGCCGCCGCTCGATCACCGTCGGCTCGAACAACTCAGCCACGTACGGCACGACTGCGGCCAGGCCGGCGGTCATTCTTGTGCGCGAGTAGTCGGTACCGTCACCCAGCCTGATCAGCCATTGCGCCGCGTAATCCCGGTGATAGGTGATCTCCTTGACCCCTTGCGCGGCGACCGCGGCCAGCACCGGGTCCGCCGAGTCCCGGAGCCGGTCAAGCAGCGCCAGCCGCCACGTGCTGAACACCAGCAGCCGTGCGATAAGGCCGGCGAAATCGGCATCAGTGATCTCGGCCAGCCTGACATTGCGGAACTCACGCTCCGCCCGGCCGAACGCGAAGTCATCGTCGATCCGATCCGAACCATCGGCCTTGCCGGCCCGCGTCAGCAGCAGCCGTGCCTGGCCGAGCAAGTCGAGGGCGATGTTGGCCAGCGCGGTGTCTTCTTCCAGTTCGGGCGCCCTGGCCAGCCACTGCTGCAGCCGGTGGGACATGATCAGCGCGTCGTCGCCGAGCATCAGGCAGTACGCGGCCAGGTCGGTTCCATCGACCCCGGCTGGCACCGTGGTATCCACACCCGCAAGCGGGTCAGTGAAACCCGTGCCGAACGCCCACCGGTGACCGGTGTCGGTTTCCTCGGTGATCGCCTCATAGGCGGTGTCGAAGCCCATGTCAGATGTGCGGGACCGAGTCGGGGATGTCATAGAACGTTGGGTGCCGATACACCTTGTCGCCGCTGGGCGCGAAGAACGGATCCTTCTCGTCCGGGCTGGACGCGGTGATGTCGGCAGCCCGGACGACCCAGATGCTGACGCCCTCGTTCCGGCGCGTGTAGAGATCACGCGCGTGATGCAGCGCCATGGTGGCATCCGCCGCGTGCAGTGACCCGACGTGCACGTGGTTGAGGCCGCGCTTGCTGCGCAGGAACACCTCGAACAACGGCCAGCTGGATCGGGGCTGCGCCGCGACTTCGGCGGCACCCCTGTCGGCTGCCGCGCCACTGGTCGTCATGCTGCCGCCTCCTTCTGCCTGGCTCGGGCCGCCTGCTTGACCGCGTACGCCGCCGCGGCTTCGCGGACCCAGGCGCCGCCCTCATGCGCTGCGCGCCTGGCAGCGACCCGCTGCTGATTGCAGGGCCCGTTACCAGAAAGAACGCGCTTGAACTCAGCCCAGTCCGGCTGCCCGAAGTCGTATTGCCCGCGCTCGACGTTCCAGCGCAGCTGCGGGTCGGGCAGCGTGACACCGAGCGCCTCGGCCTGCGGCACGCTCATGTCCACGAACCGCTGGCGCAGCTCATCGTTAGTGTGCCGCTTGATCCGCCAGCGCATTGACTGCCCGGTGTTCGGCGACTCCGCGTCCGGCGGCCCGAACATCATCAGTGACGGCCACCACCATCGGTTCGTGGCATCCTGCACCATCTCCCGCTGCGCCTGGGTGCCGCGCATCATGGTCAGCAGCAGTTCGTAACCCTGACGCTGGTGGAACGACTCCTCTTTGCAGATGCGGATCATCGCACGCGCGTATGGCCCGTAGGACGAACGGCACAGCGGCACCTGGTTGCAGATCGCGGCGCCGTCGACGAGCCACCCGATCACGCCCACGTCGGCGAATGTCAGTGTCGGGTAGTTGAAGATCGACGAGTACTTTTGCGCGCCGGTGATCAGCCGGTTAGTCAGGTCGGCCCGGTCCACGCCGAGCGTCTCGGCGGCCGAGTACAGATAGAGCCCGTGACCAGCCTCGTCCTGGACCTTGGCCAGCAGGATCGCCTTACGGCGCAGCGACGGCGCCCTGGTCACCCAGTTGCCCTCCGGTTGCATGCCAATGATCTCCGAGTGGGCATGCTGAGCGATCTGGCGGATCATCGTCTTGCGGTAGGCGTCGGGCATCCAGTCGCGGGGCTCGATCCGCCGGTCGCGCGCGATCGTTTCCTCGAAATGCCGCTCTAGCTCTTCCGTGCCAGCCGAATCAGTACCAGCCGGCTCCGTACCTGCCGGCTCCGTTGGTCCGGTCATCCGGGCTCCTTATTAACCGATCATTCGGTCAGTAATTATACTGCGGCAGCCGGCCGGGCCAGCGCAAGGGCACCTGGCCTGTTCCCGAGCACGGCTCCGCGCATGGCAGGCTGGAATCGTGATGTACGCCGCTGCTAGCGAGGCTGCGGCCCGGCTCCATGGTTCGGTCCAGGCGCTGGGCGGCGGGCTGGCACACTGGATCGTCCGGCTGTTTATCTGGCATGAGATCTGGCGTTTCATGCGATTCATCTGGCGTATCCCGACATTCGGCCCGTTCATCGCCGTCCTGATCGTTGCCGCTATCGTCGGCCTGATCATCTGGCGCCAGCAGCGCGGCCCGCGAAGACGGCGCGGCGCCGGAGCAGGCCCGCGCGACTGGTGAGCCGGCCGGGCACCAGGCTTAGCCGGGTGGCCACTGCTTGGCGACCATGGTGAGGACGTCGTACTTGGCGACCGAGGCGCCGTCCTGATTGGTCACGTCGGTATCCCAGCGCACCTCGCCGTGCCCGGCGTCCTCCCGCGGAATGATCTGCTTACAGGTCAGCGTGACCGTCAGTTCATCGCCTGGATAGACCGGCGTGAGGAAACGCAGGTTCTCCACGCCGTAGTTGGCCAGCACCGGGCCGGGATCGGGGTCCACGAAGAGCCCGGCCGCGAACGACAGCACCAGGTAACCGTGCGCGACGCGGCCGTCGAAGAACGGGTTCGCCCGGGCTGCCTCCTCGTCCATGTGCGCGTAGAAGGTGTCGCCGGTGAACTCGGCGAAATGCTCGATGTCCTCGATCGTCACCCGCCGCGGCCCGGCCACCACGGTGTCGCCAGGCCGCAGGTCGGCCAGCGACTTGCGGAACGGGTGCCCGCCGCTGGTGTCGCGCGCCGCGCCCGGCATCCACTGGCCGGTGACCGCCGCCAGCACTCGCGGGCTGGCCTGCACGGCCGTGCGCTGCATGTAGTGCAGGACACCCCGGATGCCGCCCAGTTCCTCGCCGCCGCCGGCCCGGCCAGGGCCCCCGTGCACAAGCGGCGGCAGCGGCGAGCCGTGCCCGGTCGACTCCGCCGCGTCATCGGTGTCGAGCACCAGCAGCCGGCCATGCCACGGCGCGACCCCCAGCACGACCTCGCGCGCGAATCCAGCATCCCCGGTCACTACCGACCCGGCCAGGCTGCCCAGCCCCCGTGCCGCCAGTTCGATGACATCGTCGGTGCCGGAGTATCCGATGATCGTCGCCACCGGGCCGAATGCCTCGATCTCGTGCGGTTCCGCCCGGCCCGCGTCATCGCAGCGCAGCAGCAACGGCGAAATGAACGCGCCGCGTTCCGCGTCGGCGCCGACCACCTCGACGTGCTCAGGATCGCCGTACACCAGCCGCGCCGCCGCCAGCAGGCCCTTGACGCTGCGCCGCACCTCCTCGCGCTGCTCCAGGCTGGCCAGCGCGCCCATCCGCACGCCTTCCGCTGCCGGGCTGCCAACCACGACCTTCGCGAGCCGTTCGCGCACGGCCTCCGTCACTGCATCTGCCACCGGGGAGGGAACGAGGACGCGACGAATCGCGGTGCACTTCTGGCCGGCCTTGACCGTCATCTCGGTGACCAACTGCTTAACGTACAGATCGAATTCGGCGCTGCCGGGCCGGGCATCCGGACCCAGGATCGAGCAGTTCAGCGAGTCGGCCTCGGCGTTGAACCGCACCGCCCGTCCGACTACTACCGGATGCGCACGCAGTTTGCGCGCTGTCGCCGCGGACCCGGTGAACGAGACCAGGTCCTGCTCGGTCAGGTGGTCGAACAGGTCGCCGACACCGCCGCAGACTAGCTGCAGCGATCCCTCCGGCAGCAGCCCGGAGCCCACGATCAGCTCGATCAGCCGGGCGGTCAGGTAGGCGGTCTGGCTGGCGGGCTTGATCAGGCTCGGCACCCCGGCCAGGAACGCGGGCGCGAACTTCTCCAGCGGACCCCAGGCCGGGAAGTTGAAGGCATTCACCTGCACGGCCACCCCGCGCAGCGAGGTCATGATGTGCTGCCCGGCGAACTGCCCTGACTTCCCGAGCGGCTCAACCGCGCCGTCCAGGTAAACGGTGTCGTTCGGCAGCTCGCGCCTGGCCTTACTGGCGTAGCCGAGCAGCACGCCGATGCCGCCGTCGATATCGAACTTGGAGTCGCCGAGCGTCGCTCCGGTCCGCGCGGACAGCGCATACAGCTCGTCGCGGTGCTCGCGAAGCTGAGAGCCGAGCGCCTTCAGCAGCCCGGCGCGCTGGTGGAAGGTCAGCTCACGCAGGGCCGGCCCGCCGACCGACCGGCCGTAACCGAGCGCTCCTGCCATGTCCAGGCCGTCGGCGGAGATCCGGGCCACTTCCTCCCCGGTGACGGCATCAACCGCCGGTCGCCCCTCGCCTGCCCCGGTAGTCCAGTTCCCGCTTAGGTAACTAGGTAGCAGCGTCATCGCCAGCTCCTCGCCCGCCGTACTTTCTGACCGGTCGTTCGGTAAGATATCGTGTCCGCATGGCGGATGGCCAGGCCGGTAGTGCCCGGCCCGCGGGTCCTCAGCCGATCCCGCGCCGAGGCAGACCGGGATATGGCCTCGAGTCCTTGCTGGCAATCGCAGTCACCGTGTTCAACGAGCGCGGCTACGACGGCACCAGCATGGAGGACCTCTCGCGTCGGCTTGGCATCTCCAAGTCCTCGATCTACTACCACGTGAAGAGCAAGGAAGACCTGCTCGCGCTGGCGCTTGCCCGGGCCCTGGACGGCCTGTTCGAAGTGGCAGATGAGGTCACTTCCAGTGCGGATCCCGCGATCGACCGACTGGAACGGCTCGTCCGCGGCAGCGTCGGCGTGCTCGCCGATCGCCTGCCCTACGTCACTTTGCTGCTGCGGGCAAGGGGCAACACCGACACCGAACGGCGTGCGCTCGCCCGGCGGCGCCAGTTCGACGAAATCGTGGCCGACCTGGTCAAGGAGGCTGAGCGGGACGGGGACATCCGGCCTGACATTGATCCGGCGGTGACCTCGAAGCTGCTATTCGGAATGATCAACTCCCTGGTGGAGTGGTACCGGCCGGGCAGCGGGGCATGGGCCCTGGAACGCCTCGGCGACGCAGTCTGCGCGGTCGCCTTCGACGGTCTGCGCATCCGCCGGGACCCCACCGCCTGAACGTTCGGGGATCCGGTGTGGCTCCCACAACACCGCATCCCCGAACGTCGAGAAGCTGCCCCTGTCTAGCGGCCGATGCCCGACAAGCGCGCGCGTTCAGCCTCAGTCAACTCGGCGGCAACCGCGAGCGCGCCGGCATTGGCGTAGACCTGCTCCGGCCGCGTCGCGCCGAACAGCAGCGTGGTGACGGACGGATTCAGCAGCGCGAACGCCAGCGCTAGCTGCGCTGGGTCACGGCCAAGGTCCGCCGCAAACGCCGCGAGCTCGCGTCCGGCTGCCGCCCCGGCAGCGTAACGCGGCAGGCCGAGCTGGCCAGCAGCCCGGCCGGTCGCCTGGTCATCGGCGTATTTGCCGGTCAGGACTCCGCCGGCCAGCGCGTACGAGGCGACTATCGCGATGCCGCGGTCCGCCGCTACACGCTCGAGCTGCGGGTCCTCGACAACGTTCCTGGTGACCAGGCTGTACGGAAGCTGCGTCGCGCAGGGACCCGGCATCCCTAGTTGCCACGCCTGCTCCATCAGTGCCGGCGGCCAGTTCAGCGTTCCCCAGGCACGGGCCAGGCCGGCCGTGATGAGACTAGTGATCATCTCGATCGCCGCCTCTAGCGGGACGCCCTCGGGCGGTACCTCGGAGTAGATGAGGTCGACGTGATCCAGGCCCATGCGCCGAAGCGACCCGGTCAGCTCCGCAGCGGGCGTCTCGCGGGGCCAGAACTCCCACCACAGCTTGTTCGAGATGACCACCTCGTCGCGGCGCCAGCCGGCCGCGCGGAACAGCTCGCCGAACACGATCTCCGAGTACCCGTTCGAGATCGGCGCATCGCCCGTCTCGTCGTTGTAACGGGCATCATCAAGGAAGTTGACGCCGGCCTCCTGGGCGGCTCGCATCACGGCCACGCCCTGCTCCCGGGGTATCCGTTCGTAGGTTCGCCACGATCCGAGCGCCATCCGGCTGACCTGGAGCTCGCTCCCGCCCAACGGGACTACGGGCATCGCCGACGCGCTGGCTGACATCTCGTAGGTCCTCGCGTTCTGTAACTGATATTTCCGGCTAGCCGGTCACCACCTCGGACCCGCCGCCCTTCACCGTCGGGCCGATCGCGGCGAAACCGTTACCACGTTTCGCAATGGTGTTCGGGCCGTCGAACCCCGCGACAGCCATGTCGACCAGTGGTGTGCCCGTGTTCTTGCCGTTAGACAGGGTCACGATCACGCCGTAGTAGCTCGATCCGCCTAGCTCCTCACCCGACGCCCGGCAGGAACTCCCCACGCACTCGATCCCGAACATGTCCGCAGCTTCCTTCTGCGTATGAGTCGCGACGCCGTGAGTCACGGTGACAACGATCCCGGCAGCGTGGCCGGCGAACCCGGCGGTGTAACACCGCGAAGCGCTCACGCAGGACGCGCCGTAGAAGAAGTCATTGCCGACCAGGTGCTGTTTACCGGGCTTGCCGCGGCTCATCGTCAGCAGGAACCCGGCCGTCTTGGGGAACTTGAGATCGTAATAGCCGACCGCCAGGCATGTCGCCTTCCAGCACGAGATGCCCTCGTCGATCGTCTGGCTTGATCCGGCCGCGCCGGCCACCTTGTGCACGATCAGCTTCGACCCGTTCCAGATCCCGATCTCGATGGCCGCCGGGCTCACGAAGATGTTGTTGCCGAGGACGCCGCACGAGCTCATGCTGGCGCACGAGATCCTGCCGATCGACGCGCCGATTGGTTCGGTGACCTTCAGTGCCTTGGTCACCCGGCCTGTCGGGCCGATCCGCACGAGCACCAGGTTCGCGCCGCCGTTCTGCGGGCCGATCGCCCAGCACCCGGCGCTGGACGGGCAGCTCACCGAATAGAGCTGCTGTGAGGCGGCCACTACCGAGATGTGACCTTGCTTGCCGCCGGTCAGCGCGACGACGTCGCCGTGGTTGTGCGCGCCGCTGGCGCCATACCCGACGGCCACGCACCGGGAAGCAGTCATGCACGAGATCGCGCCTGAGATTCCGCTTATCGAGTGGTTGGCCAGCGCCGCTGGTGCGGCCTGGGCCCCGGTAGCAGACAGCGCGAACGCGCCGCCGGCCAGTATGCACGCAGTCCCCACCTTGGCCGCTACCCGGCCAACTCCTCTAAGCAGCATGAGTGTGATGGTAAGTCGGGATACTCAGGCGGACTAGAGTTTCGCCTGCGCTACCTGGCATTATGCGGCTCATAACTAATCATTTGAGGGGAACGTGGCGGTGTCCAACGCGAGCAGCAACGAAGGTGCCCAGCCGTCCGGCGACCTGTTCTCGGTCGCCGGCAAGGTCGCCGTGGTGACCGGAGGGTCGCGCGGCATCGGGGCAATGATCGCCGAGGGCATGGTCCGGGCCGGCTGCCGCGTCTACATCACCGCGCGCAAGAAGGAGGCCTGCGACGCCAAGGCCGCGGAGCTGTCGGCATTCGGCGAGTGCATCTCGGTTCCCCTGAACTTGGCCGCCCCCGGCAGCGTCGACGACCTTGTCCGCTATCTCGGCGAGCGCGAGGACCGGCTGCACATCCTGGTCAACAACGCCGGTGCCAGCTGGGGCGCGCCGCTGGAAGAGTATCCGCTCGACGCATTCGACAAGCTGTGGAATATCAACGTCAAGGCGCTATTCGAGCTGACAGTGCGAAGCCTGCCGCTGCTGCGGGCCGCGGCCAGCCCAGACGACCCCGCCAGGGTGATCAACATCGGCTCGATCGACGGCCTGGGCGTCCCTGCCATGGAGAGCTACGCCTACAGCACCACCAAGGCAGGCGTCCATATGCTCACCCGGCACCTGGCCAGCAAGCTCGCGGCGGAATCGATCACGGTCAACGCGATCGCGCCTGGCCCGTTCGACAGCAAGATGATGGCGTTCGCGCTGGACGACCCGCGGACCAGGGCCGCCATCGCGGCGAGCGTCCCGCTGGGCAGGGTTGGCCATCCCGATGACGTGGCGGGCACGGCGATCTTCCTGGCCTCACGGGCTGGCCGTTACCTGACGGGCGCCGTGATCCCGGTCGATGGCGGGTTGGCCAACCTCCGCCGCTGACAGCTGCCGGTCAGTCCTGAAGGCGGGTCAGGCGAATATAAGACTCAGTGTTCACTACGACAGTCGCGAGCGCTGCGCCAGGCGAGCCGCCCGGCCCGCAGGCGAGCTGGATAACCTCGCCAGGCCGAGCATCGACATCGAGGCGTGGGCTCCGGCACCAGTCGATCTTCAGGAAGACATCGTGCCTACCTGGCGCAAGAGGCAGCTCCAGCCGCTGGCCGCGCCTGACCTTCGCCACCTGCTCGCCGTCGATCATGACCGCATAGGAGCGGGCAAAATCGCGCCAGCCGCCCCGGTCGCGCGTGAGGATAATGCTCGCACCGGCTCCCGCGTCACTCATGGTCTGTCCTTATTCCCTGATCGCTCGCGCCTAGCCCGCGGCAAGCGCGGCGCCGATCCGGCGCAGCTGAGCGGTCGCCCCGCCGAGCGCGAACTCGTTGTACTTGGCCGCGGCAAAATAGCGGTGCACATCGCCGTCCATGTCGATACCTACGCCGCCATGCACGTGCACTGCGGTGTGCGCGACCCGGTGCCCGCCCTCGGCCGCCCAGAATTTGGCCGTGGCCAGCTCCGTCTCGCACGGAAGTCCGCTGGCCAGCCGCCAGGCCGCCTGCCAGAGAGTCAGCCGGACGCCTTCTACATCGATGAAAGCATCTGCCAGCCGCTGCGCGACGGCCTGGAAACTGCCGATCGGCTTGCCGAACTGTTCCCGGCTGCGTGCGTAGGCCGCGGTCAGCTCGAGTGCCCGTTCGGTGACGCCAAGTTGCAGTGCGCACAGGCCGGCCGTAGCACGTGCAGCTAGCCAGCCGGCCACGTCTTCTGCGCCCAGCACCTGGTCGGCCGCCACCATCGCGCCCGCCAAGTCCACCTCCGCAGTCGCGTCACCACCGGTGACCTGCTGAGGCCGGACCGTCACCCCGGGGTCATCCGGCCTGACAAGAAACACTGCCACCCCGGACGGAGTGGTCGCGGGGACGAGCAGCAACTCGGCCAGCGTCCCGGCTGGCACCGCGGTCTTGGTGCCAGTTAGCCGCCAGCCGTCGGCTGTCTGCTGCGCCGTAGTCGCCGGGGCGCAGGGGTCATCACTGTCTTCCTCAGCGAGCGCAGCTGCCAGGATGACCTCACCGCGCCCGGCCGGCTCCGCCCAGCGCTGCTGCTGCTCGGCTGTGCCGAACGTGGCCAGCGCCGCGGCGCCGAGCACAATCGAGGACAGGTACGGGGCCGGCGCCACTGCCCGTCCGATCTCGATCAGCACGCTGCACTGCTCCAGCAGCCCGAACCCAGCGCCCCCGGCCGACTCAGGCAACGCCGCGGACAAGATCCCGGCCTTGGCCAGCTCCTCCCAGAGTGCCGGATCGAAGCGGGTCTCCCCTGCCTCTATCTCCCGCAACCGGTCCGGCGTGGCCAGGTCGGTGAGGATCTGTCTGGCCAGTGCACCGAGTTCGTCCTGCGCCTGAGTGAGCGTGAAGTCCATCGTTACCCTCGTAGTGGTTTTGATCTTCGGCGGGGTTAGCGGCGGTTCAGCGGCAGACCGAGCGCGGCGGCGCCGATGATGTCGCGCTGAACCTCGTTGGTCCCGCCGCCGAAGGTCAGGATCAGCGCGGAGCGGTGCATCCGCTCGATCCGGCCGGCCAGCAGCGCACCGGGCGCGCCCGCCCGGACCTCGGCGTTGGCGCCGAGCACTTCCATCATCAGCCGGCACGCCTCGATCGTGAGCTCGGTGCCGAACACCTTGGTTGCTGACGCGGCGGCTGGCCCCGGCGACCCGGCCTGGGCCGCGATCCGCCAGTTCTCCAGCTTGAGGAACTCGGTCTTGGCGTGCACTCGCGCGAGGTTGAGCTGGACCCATTCCTGGTCGATCACGCGCCTGCCGTCGGCCAGCTTCGTCGCGCGAGCCCACTCGACAACCTCGGCGAGCGCGGTCAGCAGCGGCGCGGCGGAGGTCAGCGCGACCCGCTCGTGGTTCAGCTGATTGGTGATGAGTGACCAGCCCTTGTTCTCCTCGCCGACGACATTGTCGACGGGAACGCGGACATCGGCGTAATAGGTGGCGCTGGTGGTCACCCCGGCCATGGTCCGCACCGGTGTCCAGGAGAACCCTGCCGCGTCCGTCGGCACCATGATGATCGACAGGCCTTTGTGCCGGAGCGCGTCGGGGTCGGTCCGGCAGGCAAGCCACACGTAATCGGCATACTGAATCAGGCTCGTCCACATCTTCTGGCCGTTGATCACGTAGCAGTCGCCATCCCGCACCGCCCTGGTGCGCAGCGATGCCAGGTCGGTGCCCGCGCCAGGCTCGGAGTAGCCGATGGAGAAGTGCAGCTCGCCCGCCGCGATCTTGGGCAGGAACCGTTCCTTCTGCTCCGGCGTCCCGTATCGCATGATCGTCGGACCGACCGTGTTGATGGTCAGGAAGGGAACGGGGACGCCTGCGATCGACGCCTCGTCAGTGAAGATCAGTTGTTCGAGCACGGACCTGTCCTGGCCCCCGTACTCGGCCGGCCAGCCGAGTGCGAGCCAGCCGTCCTTGCCGAGCTGCCGGACGGCCTGCTTGTAGGCCGCGTCGTCGCCGTACTCGCCGCTTGTGCTGGCCAGGGCCGCTCGCAGGTCCGGGGTCATCAGGCCCGCGAAATACTCGCGAAGCTCCGCGCGGAGCTGTTCCTGCTCCGCCGTGTAGCTGATCTGCATCCGTGCCCCTGCCGCTCAACTAGAACGTGTTCTAGCAAATAGTAGCGGAACTGCTTGCCGCTACCCAGGCCTGCGCTTTGCCCGGCAGGCGCTCCACTATCGGCAAGCCCATCGATCGCTGGGTGTGCGTCATTTATGTGGGTCTCATGCGTTTCCGCTGGCAGCGGGGTCTGGTCTGGCTGTGTGGTCACATCCAGATGGAGACTCGCTGTGGAGCGCCCACAGCGCGTCTGGGCGAGGACGAACGACAAGACTGTTAAGACCCGATGTGCGCGCAGACGGCTCATAACTTCCCGGCCAACGCTCAGCAATGCGCCCCCGGCCCGGATGCGCAGCCGCACGATCTCCCCGCCCAAGCCCGCCGTCCTTCCATCACTGCCCAGCCAGCGATCCCGAGCGCCACCAGTCCATCGAGCCACCACGCACCGAACAGCGTGTTACCGGCCAGGCCGGCGAACACCGCTATCGCGAGGTACGCGCAGAGCAGGTTCTGCGTTCCCTCCCCGGCGGTCGCCGATGATCCGAGCCGGGCACCGATGCGTCGCTTAGCCACACCGAGGGCAGGCTCAAGAATCGCTGTTCCGGCCGTGAGCACCAGGCCGATAATGCTGGTCTCGGCACGCTCACCGGCCGCCAGAACCCGGATCGCCTCGACAGCAATGTAGGGGGCAAGCAGGTAGAAGCTGATTGCTACCAGGTGTTGCGCGCGACGCTCGGAGGTAGCGCTGGTCAGCCGGGTGCCGGTAAACCGCCAGATCACGATGATGCTCGCTAGTGCCTCGATGCCGCTGTCGAGCCCGAACCCCAGCAGCGCGACGGACCCGGAGACAAGGGCGGCCCCGATGGCCACTGCCGCCTCGATGCCTAGCCAGCCAAGCGTCAGCCAAGACAGCAGCCTCGCCAGCCCCGCCAGCCGGAGCCACTGTTGCGAACCCGGCATGAGCAGGTCAGGCCCTCTTGCGCGCGGCCTGCGCTGCAGAACGGGGCTCACGGCGTCTCGACGTGCTCCAAAACCGTGTAGTACTCCCACGGCACCGCATCGGGGTCATGGACCCAGACCTTGTCCTGCAGCGCGTAGCAGCACGTTGTG
This sequence comes from uncultured Actinomycetota bacterium, assembly GCA_963834665.1. Taxonomy (GTDB): domain Bacteria; phylum Actinomycetota; class Actinomycetes; order Streptosporangiales; family Streptosporangiaceae; genus JAJYUU01. Next base: position 842,176 of record CAWICK010000008.1, on the reverse strand, counting down.
CCAGGTGCAGCTTCAGTAGCCAGGCCTTCAGCTGAGAGCCGGGCCTGTGCCTGCTCGACTTCGCTGGTTGAAGCGACCTCGACGCCGAGGTGGTTGATCGTCCCGCCCGGCCCGTTACCCGGCGAGTTCAGCACCAGCTTGAGCGGCGGGTCATCGATCGCGAAGTTGGCATAGCCGGGTCGCAGCTTGGCAGGCGGCGCACCGAACAACTTGGAGTAGAACGCCACCGCCGCGTCGAAGTCGCTGACGTTGATGGACAGCTGAACGCGAGACACTGCCGTAGCCTCCTTGCTCGTCGTAATGCCAGCCCAGGTCAGCCGCAGCTGCCGGGAAGGTCGAGACCGGCCAGGATGCGCAGGCCGTCAGCCAGGCGGGCATCGGCCAGCTCATAGCGGACCCGGCGGCCCTCCGCTGTCGCGGTCACCAGCCCGCACTCGCGCAGGCAGGCCAGGTGGTTGGACAGGTTGGCTCGGGTGGCCCCGAACTGCTCGGCCATTTCGGCCGGGTAACCCGGCCCTGCGATCAGCTGAACAAGCACGCGCCGGCGCGTCGGATCGGCCAGTGCCATGCCGATCCGGGCGAGCGTGCCGAGATCGAGGTCCAGATTTGTTGATACAGTCACCCCTGAACTATACAGGACAGGCTGAATCGAGGCAACGAGCTTGAATGCCGCTCGCGGACTTAGCTCAGGATGCTGCCGGCGGCCTTGCACGGCGCAGCGTGATCGCCGGCGGAGCAAGGGCGGGCCAACGGGTGCCGCCCCTGCCGCAGCCGGGTGACTAACTGGCTGGCCGATCTGCGCAGTCATTCCACTGCTGGGCACCCGTCTGGCAGTTCGTCCGTGACCAGACAACGACCGCCTGAAAAGGCTTATTCTGAAGATGATCTTGATTACCTATAAATCGGGCGTGCACCCTCGATCGCTCATAGGTACGGGAAGTGTCAGTGGCGTCCGCTGGTGATGCCCCTCATGAGGGTGCCCGCGCCCCTGACGTCGTGGTCTGGCTGGCATCGAGGTCGACCAGGAACCGGTCAACGACCCGGCTCCGGCTCGCTTCGTCATCCAGCGCTTCGCCGACGATCTTGCTCGCCAGATGCACCGACAGCGTGCCGATCTCGGCCCGCAGCGAGGCAAACGCCTGCTGCCGGTCGGCCTCGATCTGCGCGTGCCCGGACGCGATGTTGCGCTGCTTCTCGGCGTCGCCTTCGGCCCGCATCTCAGCGATGATCGTGGCGCCCTCTTCCCAGGCCTTCTCGCGCAGCCGGGCGGCCTCGTGCCGGGCATCGGCCAGCAGTGCTTGGTACTGATCGCGCAGGCGGTTCGCGTCGGCCTGAGCCTCAGCGGCCTGGTCAACCCGCCCTCGATCGCCTCCGTGCGCTCCTCCAGGGTCTTGCTGATCCTGGGCAGCAGTACCTTCCAGAGTGCGCCGAAGACGATGAAGAACGCGATGGTGCCGATGATCGCCTCAGTCCAGTTCGGCGGAAACAGCGGGTTCTGCACGGCAGAGTCCGCTATTTGCGCCATGTGCGGCTACCTCCCCGGGCGGAACGTTACTTAATGAAGAACGGCACCGCGACGCCCATCCACAAGGTAAATGTAACCCGTGCGCGTAGGGAGGTTTCGTGATCTCGGCGCCCAAGGCGTCCAGTCCGACAACCTGAAGTCGATGCAGGCCAACCTCTCCAGCGTCCGTTGGTCTTGGCTAGCCAGTACTCCCAGTAGTGCTCTCCTGCTCGCCACGTGGTCCATGGGCGTCATATCGAAGGCGGCTAGAACATGGTGCACGAGCAGTCGATAGGCAATGTGCGCGACGAAAGCCAGCCGGCTTAAATAGAACGTGTTCTAGGGAGAGGGCAACAGCGTGGCCGAGGCCTACATCGTTGACGCGGTCCGTACCCCCGTCGGGAGGCGCGGCGGCGCGCTCGCCAAAGCGCATCCGGCCGACCTGGGCGGTCACGTGATGAGCACACTGCTTGCTCGGACCGGTCTTGACCCGTTGGCTGTGGACGACGTCGTGTTCGGGTGCGTCGACACGATCGGCCCGCAAGCGGGCGACATTGCCAGAACCGCGTGGCTTGCGGCCGGCCTGCCGGAGGAGGTTCCCGGAGTCACCATTGACCGGCAGTGCGGTTCATCTCAGCAGGCTGTGCATTTTGCTGCTCAGGCGGTCATGAGCGGGACCGCTCAGGCCGTCGTGGCCGGCGGCGTGCAGAACATGTCCCAGATCCCGATCGCGTCAGCGATGCTGGCCGGACAGCAGTTCGGCTTTGCCGACCCGTTCAGCGGATCGGCTGGCTGGCTGGCACGCTATGGCGATCAGGAGATATCGCAGTTCCGCGGCGCGGACCTGATCGCGCAGAAGTGGGGTATCAGCAGAGCCGAGATGGAGGGCTTTGCCCTGGCCAGCCACCAGCGCGCAGCTCAGGCCATCGACAGCGGCGCGTTTACTGGCGAGACCACACCGTACTGCGGCCTGGCCGTTGACGAGTGCCCGCGCCGGGATACGTCGCTGGAGAAGATGGCCGGACTGAAGCCGCTTCGGGAAGACGGGCTGATCACCGCCGCGCTCTCGAGCCAGATTGCGGACGCTGCCGCTGCGGTCCTTGTCGTCTCGGAAGCCGCGTTGACCGAGCACGGCCTGACGCCGCGGGCCCGGATCCATCACATCAGCGCCCGTGGAGCCGACCCTGTACTCATGCTCACAGCGCCGATTCCGGCGACAGCGCATGCGCTGAAGCTGACCGGCTTGTCCATGGACCAGATCGACCTGGTCGAGATCAACGAGGCCTTCGCCAGCGTGGTACTGGCCTGGCAGCGGGAGACCGGCGCGGACCTCGACCGGGTGAATGTGTGCGGTGGCGCGATCGCGCTCGGTCACCCGCTGGGCGCGACCGGCGCACGGCTGCTCACCACCTTGCTCTATTCCCTTGAGCGGACAGGTGGCCGGTACGGCTTGCTGACCATGTGCGAGGGCGGCGGCCAGGCGAACGTGACCATCATCGAACGGCTCTGACGCTTCAACTTGGCTCAGGCACCCGGGAGGGCACGCCCATTGGCGCGCCGGTAAGTGCCAGGCGATACGCCGAACTGGCGCTTGAACGCCTTGGACAGCGATGCGTTGCTGGCGTAGCCGGTCCGTCTGGCGACGGCCTCGATGCTCAGGTCAGCGAGGCTGTCGCGCCGTAGCACGGGCGAACTCCAGCGCCTCGTGGGCCAGGGGTAGCCAGGGCAGCGAAGACTCGGGCGCGAGGCTCAGCCACTCGCGCATCGGCGTGCCCTTGTTCGCGTCGAAGGCAACGCCGTCACCTGAGTCGATGAGCGCGGACACCCGGTCGGCGGGGAGCTTGACAACAAGCCGCCCGCGTACCAGCATCGCGAAGATCTTGCCGTGGTAACGCAGTGTGCCCCGGCCGAAGCCACTGCCACCGGGCGGCGGGGTCACGCCGTCGATGCCCATCAGTTCATCGACGAGGTCCTCGTAACGAACACGAACGTCTGCCACGGACCTGACGCTAAACCGGGCCACCGACATTCCGGGACTCCCACCGGCACCGCTTCCTGACATTCCCCGATTTCGGCCCCGCATATCGCGCGAATCATCGCCGCGGAGTCATCGAGCCTGCAACGTCGTCGAGACAGCGCAAGCCCCGGCCTTCCTGGCCGGGGCTTGCGGTCATCTCGGCTAGTTACGCAGCCTGCCGGCTGCGTCGCGCAGGGCCTCGTCCATGGGAGTCGGCTCCAGCCCGAAGGTTTCCGTGGTCGCACTCGAGTCGATGATGAATGGCTTGGTGAACTGGTAACGCGTGGCCCGCAGTTCCTTCACGATCGGCGAGAACAGCCCGCTCGTCCACATGACTGGGTAGGGAATGGTCATCATCTTGGCCGTTGGCGCCCCGTTGACCTCGGCGAACAGGGTGGCCAGCTGCCTGACGGTCAGCGCGGGGTTCGTCGGCACGAGCCACGCCTGCCCGTGCGCCCGCTCGTCGGTGGCCGCCGTGACCAGCGTGCGCGCAGCGTCGTTAATCGAGGTCCAGCTGTGCGGGACGTCCAGCGGGGACGGCGAGTAAGCGCGCTTGCCCGCCAGCAGCGGCTTGCCCATCACCGTCGAGAGCACGGAGTTCGCCTCTATGTAGTCGCTCCCCCGTACCTCGGTCGCCCGGATCCGGCCCGCTTCGTGCAAGGCCAGCGCATCGCGCCACATGTCGCGCCCGCAGCCGGAGCTTGGGGTGGGTGGCGGCGAGCGGGGTCTTCTGCGTGATCGGCCCGTCGACCGGGCCGTAGCCGTACAGGTTGCTCATCGCGGCCAGCACCGCGCCACTGCGCTCGGCCGCGGTCAGCAGCGCGGAGTGGAGCGGCGGCCAGTCAGTGAACCACTGGTGGTACAGCGGGCTCGCGCAGTTGTACAGCGCCACGGCTCCGCTAGCCAGCGCGGTCAGCTTCTCCGCGTCGGTGGCATCGGCCGCGACCAGCTCAACTGAGGGTGCTGCGGTCCGGTCCCCCGCCTGCTAATGACGCGAACCTGCTCGCCGCGCTCGGCGAGCAGCAGCGCAGCCTGCGATCCGACTGCCCCGGCGCCGACGATTACGTGCCATCTTGTCCATCTCCTCTGATAGATGTCGAACTAGCTGATTGCGAGAGCGGTGCTCTCTCTTAGAAGCAACAGTCTCACATTCAGGCAGCAAATGCAAGAGCAGTGCTCTTGAATGTGTGCAACAATCTCCATATGCCTGCAGCATCGATCCGGGCGCGAGTCCGCGCCGAGATGACGGCGGAGATCAAGGCGATCGCCCGCGAGCACCTCCAGACCGACGGGGCGAACTTGTCGCTGCGCGCCGTCGCCCGCGACATGGGCATGGTGTCTTCCGCCCTCTACCGCTACTTCGCCAGCCGGGACGACTTGCTCACCGCGCTGATCCTCGACGCGTACAACTCCCTCGCCGACGCGGTGGAGGCGGCGGACGCGGCCGTTACCGACCGCAGCCTCCTTCGGGATCGCTGGCTGGCGTCAGCCCGCGCGGTTCGCGGCTGGGCGCTGGCCACGCCGGCGGAGTACGCGCTCCTGTACGGCAGCCCGGTGCCCGGCTACGCGGCGCCGCAGGAAACGGCGGCAGCGGCCACCAGGATCGCGCTCGTCCTGGTCCGCATGCTGGCCGACGGCTACGCATCAGGCGCTGCTCACCGCAGACGAGCAGCCCGTCAGCCGCCACTCGACGAGGCGGTCCGCGCCGACTTGGCCAGGGTGCGCGACGATATCGCGCCCGGCCTGCCCGAAGGCCTGCTGCTCCTCGGCATGGCAGGCTGGACGCATCTGTTCGGCACCGTCAGCTTCGAGCTGTTCGGCCAGTTCAACAACGTCATCGGGGCTCGCGAGGAATTCTTTGATCAGCAGATGGAGCTGATGGCGGGCCTGATGGGCCTCTGACAGGGGAACAGCCGTGCTGCCCCGATGGTTCGGACAACGTGCGGTCGGCCAGAGCGAGGGAGATCACATGACAGCGCAGTGGCGTGACCAGATCGGCCGATTCGGCGTGTGGCGCCGCGCCGACCAGACAACGCCCGGCATCGCGACAGGGCTTGAGGCGCTCGGTTACGGTGCGGTCTGGCTTGGCGGCTCACCCACTGGCGACCTCGCCGTGGTCGACCGCCTGCTCGCAGCGACAAGCAGGCTGACAGTCGGTACGAGCATCGTGAACATGTGGCAGGACGACGCCGCGACCGTCGCCCGGTCGTTCGCGCGAATCGAGGGCAGCTACCCGCACCGGTTCATCCTCGGCGTCGGGGCAGGCCACCCCGAGGCGAGTGCGGAGTACGCCAGCCCCTACCAGACCCTGTCGACCTATGTCAGCCAGCTCCTGGCGGATGGCGTTCCGGCGGAAAGCATCGTGATAGCGGCCCTCGGACCTAAAGTGCTCAGCCTCGCTGGCCAGCGAACCGGCGGCGCCATTCCTTACCTCGTTCCCCCGGCGCACACGAAGCTGGCGCGCGAGATCCTCGGCCCGGCAAAGCTGCTGGCGCCGGAGCACAAGGTCGTGCTGAGCACCGACCTGGCCGAGGCGCGCAGCCTTGGCCGCAGGCGGGTCAGTAACCCCTACCTCGGCCTGGTCAACTACACCTCCAATTTGCGCCGCCTCGGCTTCACTGACGAGGACCTGTCCGGTGGCGGCAGCGACGCGCTCGTCGACGCGCTCGTCGCGCACGGCAGCTCTGACCAGGTCGCCGCGCAGCTTTCCGGCCACCTGGACGCCGGCGCCGATCATGTTTGCATCCAGCTGCTGACTGATTCCGATACCGATCCGATGCCGGGTTACGCGGAACTGGCCGGCGCCCTCGGGCTCTGACCCACCCACGTTGGCTGACGCCGTGACACGAGACTGGGGACGCTGGCACGAGCAGTACGACGACCCAGCTTCCCCACTGCGGGTGCGGCTTGACTTGGTCCAGGGGCACCTCGCCGATGCGCTGACGAGCGCGGCAGTGGGGCCAGTCAGGCTAGTGAGCCTCTGCGCCGGGCAGGCTCATGACGTGATCGGCGTGCTGCCCGGCCATCCGCGGCGAGACGACGTCACTGCCGTGCTTGTCGAGTCCGGCGCTGACATCGCCGACCAGGCCAGGCGCCGGGCTGCCATTGCGGGCCTGGCCGGCGTGCAGGTGCGCCAGGCCGACGCCGGGCTGGTGGCCAGCTACGCCGACACGCTGCCTGCGGATGTCCTGCTTCTGTGCGGGATCTTCGGGAACATCAGCGACGACGACATCCGCCGTACTACGAGGGCGGCGGCCGTAATGTGCAGACCAGGCGGCACCGTCATCTGGACCAGGCACCGCCGAGAACCCGACCTGACGCCACAGATCAGGGCCTGGTTCGCCGCCGCAGGGTTCGCGGAGATCGCGTTCGACTCGCCGCCCACGGCGACCCGCGTCGGGGTTGGGGCCGGCCGGCTGCGAAACGCCCCGGCGCACAGGACGACGCCGGATCTGCTTCAGGCCGGCCGGTTGTTCACCTTCCAGCGATAGCGTCTGGCCCGGCGCGCTCAGTCGTTGCCGGCCACCGCCATCTCGCCCAGCTCAGACCAGTCGTCCTGCGGCACGGTGAAATTCACGATCTTGGGCGTCGCGGCCAGGTACCCGGGCAGCGTCTGCTGCGCGGACTTGAAGTGGTCGGACTGCACATGGGCTGCGCCGGCGTCGCCATCGCGGAACGCCTCGACCAGCACGTACTCGGTCGGGTCGTCCAGGCCGCGGGACCACTCAAACCAGAGGCAGCCTGGCTCGCCGCGAGTAGCGCGAGTGAACGGGCCGGAGATCTCCGGCCAGTTGTCAGCGTGCTCGGGCCGGACCCGGAACTTGGCCGTAATAAAGATCATGAAGTCTCTCCCATGAAGGTTCGGGCTTTCATGATCCCGCCGGACCGCCAGGCGGGCTAGGCGCTCCGCTGTCTCAGAAAGTTCCAACTGCTGCGAGCACAGCAGCGTCTTAACCGACGGAACTGTCCCTAAGGAGGAACTGAAATGAAGCTGACCACTGTGAGCCGCACGGTTCTGGGCCGCACCGTTCTGGGCCGAACCGTCGCCGCGACTGCCATCGCAGCCACCGCGATCCTCGTCCCGGCGGTCGCGCTCGCGTCATCGGGTGCGGCGAGCGCGCCGACGACTGCCACCTTCCGGTGCCCCCGCGGCTACCTGACCTCATGGCTGGGCGTGCCCGGCGACGGCGCGGCCGGCAGCACGTACTACCAGCTTGAGATCTCCAACACCTCGGGCCAGACGTGCTCGCTGTACGGCTTCCCCGGCGTTTCCGCGTTGAAGGCCGGCGGCGGTCAGCTCGGCAGCGCGGCGGGCCGCAGCCCTGGCCATACGAAACTGCTGGTGACGCTCGCGCCAGGCGCGACAGCCCACGTCGTATTGCGGATCACCGATGTCAGCAATTTCGCGTCGTCGGCCTGCCACCCGGCCAACGCGGTCGCCCTCCGGGTGTTCGCGCCAGGGGACTACGCGTCGATGCAGGTCCCGTTCTCCTTCCGCGGCTGCGCCCGCCGCGGTCCGGTCTACCTGCAGGTGAGCACCACGATCACGGGCACCGGAATCCCTGGTTACAGCAACTAAGCGGGGAACGGGGCCCGGCTGACCACGCGGCCGGCCGTCGGCGATACCGTCGGCCAGGCCGTTAACCGGGCAGCACGGCGCGGAACTCGGCCGCCAGCGCCGACACCGCGTCCCGCAGCCGGCACCTGCGGGCCAGCCGACAGCAGCGACCGGGACGCGCTCGGCATCACCCGGTCCGGGCAGGCGGCGAACACGGGCGCCACATCGGCCGGCGTAGCGCCCTGCGCCCCGACGCCGGGCGCGAGGAACAGGCAGTTGGCGGCGGCCAGATCGAGCTGCGGCGCTCATGTGCGTCGGGCCGATCACGGCGCCGACCGGGCCGATCCCGCCGGGCGCCAGCCGTGCGTTCAGCGCGCCGATCTGACGCAGCAGGTCCTGCTCGACGGAGCGCTCGCCGCTCACGCAGCCGACCGCCGCCTGGATGGCCCGGCCTTCCGGATTCGAGGACCGCGTCACGACCAGCAGGCAGCTGCCCGATTCGGCCGCGCGGGAGACGAAGGTGCCCATCGCGGCAAGGCCGAGGTAGGGATGCACAGTGATGGCATCAGCCGCAAGCGGCGCGCCCTTGCCGAGGTAAGCCTCGGCGTAGGCGTCGTTCGTGGAGCCGACGTCGCCGCGCTTGATGTCCAGGATTACCAGCAGCCCGGCGCTCGCGCGCGCCGGCGACGAGCCGCTGCAGCGTGCGGATGCCGCGCCAGCCATGCCGCTCGAAGAACGCGGACTGCGGCTTGACCAGGCCAACCGGTGCCGACTGCCGCCTCGAGCACGATGTCAGCGAACCGGTCCAGCCCGTCGGCGTGTCGCCCAGGCCCCAGGCCTCCAGCAGATCGGCCGACGGGTCAAGCCCGAACACCAGCGGCCCCTGAGCTGCCCGGACGGCGGCGAACCGGGCGGCGAACGGGTCGGTCATGCAGCAATTTTCGCATGTAAGGTCAGCCGCCTGGCAACACATGGTCCGGCAGCGGTGTGCCGGGGTGGGCTGTACGAGGCCGAGCCGGTTGCCGGTTCCGCAGGATCAATCACGGGTCGCCGGCGGCCTCGCGGGCGCGCTCCTGCGACAGCGTCGCTCGCGCTCGTTACTCGTCAGCGCGGCGGCGCGCTCGAACTCCGCCCGCGCCTCGGCTTCCGGCCGAGCTTGCGCAGCAAGTCGCCGCGGACGCTCGGCAGCAGGTGGTAATCACGGCAGAGCAGGCTCGGCCGCGAGCTGGTCGACAAGGTCGAGTCCGGCCTGCGGGCCATAGGCCATCGAGACCGCGACCGCGCGGTTCAGCTCGACGACCGGCGACGGCATCACCTCGGCCAGCATCCCGTACAGCGCGACGATCCGGGCCCAGTCGGTGTCCTCGGCCCGGAATGCCCTGGCGTGACAGGCAGCGATCGCCGCCTGCAGCGCATACGGGCCCCGTTCCCCGCCCTGGTCCTCGGCCTTTTCCAGTGCCGCCAGCCCGCGGTTGATCAGCAGCCGGTCCCACCGGGTCCGGTCCTGGTCCAGCAGCAGCACCGGCCACCGGCCGGCCCCGTCGCGCGGGCGGCGACTCCGCGACGCCTGGATCTCCAGCAGCGCGACCAGGCCGTGCACCTCGGGCTCGGCCGGCGCGAGCTGGGCCAGCACCCGGCCGAGCCGGACCGCCTCGGCGCAGAGCGCCGGGCGCATCCAGTCATCGCCGGCGGTGGCCGAGTATCCCTCGTTGAAGATGAGGTAGATGACCTCGAGCACCGAGGACAGCCGGGCAGGCCGCTGCTCGGCATCCGGCACCTCGAACGGCACGTGCGCCTCGGCCAGCGTCTTCTTCGCGCGGACGATGCGCTGCGCGATCGTCGGCTCCGGGTACCAGGTAGGCGCGGGCGATCTCGGCGGTGGTCAGGCCGCCGAGCACCCGGAGCGTCAGCGCGACCCTGGCCTGGCACGCCGAGCACCGGATGGCAGGCGGTGAAGATCAGCCGCAGCAGGTCGTCGTCGATGTCGTCAGAGAACGCCTGGTCGAAGTCCGGCGTGACGCGTGCCCCGGCCTCCAGCGCCCGGCCGATCTGGGCATACTTCTTCTCCAGCTCGCTGTTGCGCCGGAAGAAGTCGATCGCCCGGCGCTTGGCGACCGTCATCAGCCAGGCGCCGGGATTGCGCGGAACGCCCTCGGCGGGCCACTGCTCGAGCGCGGCGACGATCGCGTCCTGGGCCAGGTCCTCGGCCAGGCCGATGTCGCCGGTGTAGTGGGCCAGGCCCGCGATCAGCCGGGCGGATTCCAGCCGGATGACGGTCTCGATCGCCGCCTGAGTCCCGCGATTCCGCCACGAGAATCCGATCACATCACCCGCCGCTCCGCCGGGCAAGCACGGCCCCCGCAAGTCAGCGGGCGGTCTGCAAGAGACCGGTCGGGCGAGTTCTCGCAGGTAGGAATCCAGTATCCAGAGCAGCGCGAGGAATGGGCGAGCCGCCGCGCCGGTCCGCCGACTGGCGCGGCGGCCGTGCCACGGCCCGGTCCATCATGGACCGTAGACCTGCCGGATCGTCGCCTCGCCATAGCCCACGACGGCCAGGAACCGCTTGGTCCACTCGATGGCCTCGTCCTTGTCCCGGCACTCCATCAGCGCCCAGCCGCCGACCAGTTCCTTGGCCTCGGTGAACGGGCCGTCCAGGACGGTGTACTCGCCGTCGGGTAGCTGACCTTGATGCCTCGTCGCTGGGATCGGCCAGGCCGCCGGTGGCCAGCAGCACCCCGGCCTTGGTCGCCTCCTCGATGAAGCACCCATCTTCTGGTAGTCCTCTGGGGCCAGCTCCGGCATCGGGGTCGTTCGGGGTCGCCCAGGGTGTATCCGAGGAACTTCATGTTCGCTTTCCTTTCGGTTGGCGGGACCATGGCTGCGATCCCGCGGGCTGGTGTCACCCATGCGTCGAACGCGCAGCGGCCAGATCGACACGGCCGGCAGATTTCTTCCACGGTTTCCGCAACTGCCAGCTGGCAGCCAGAAACATGTCTGGTGGCGAATCTGAAGATTACTGACGACACGGTAACGGCGGCGGTGTCGCATTGACGATCAGCGCGCGCGGATCACGTTCCGGGCGGCTGCGAGCCGGGAACTGGCAACGTTGCCGTAACCGCCCAGCCGCCGGCCTGAGCTACCGTCCTGCCCATGAAGAAGGCGCGATGGCACGGTTTCTACACCGATGCCCATGGGCGGGAGGAGATCACCGTCGACGCCCAGGGCAATCAGGTCACCACCGTGCTGCGCGGCGTCACCTTCACCGGCAACGCGCTTAACGACCTCGCGCCGGTCACCGCGCTCGCCCCGGACGCGCCGTTCGCGCTGTACTACGAGGCCTTGTGCGCCTGCACGATCGAGTGGACCATGCCGGTCAGCCTGGATACTCCGGTTGGAGTCCGCCAGGCTGACCTCATCTGCACCCTGACTCTGGGCGACCCGCCCGACCGGCCGGGGCTCTACTACGAGAACCTCGACCTGACGCTCGAATACGACGGCATGTGCGCGCGGACGACCGGGTCGCATGACCTCTTCGAGACAGCGCTCGACGACCTTGCTGGTCAGCTTCTGCCCGGCGTCACGCTCCGGGCATGCGTGACCTGCTCGCTGGCGGCTTACCCGCCGTTTCGCGGCAGTGACTTCCTCGGTGGTCTCGCCTGTTTCCGGGACAACCAGGAAGCGTTTCTGGCCACCGTTGGCAAGGGCGAGCTGCATCAGATCTGGAGCACCAGGACAGAGTTCGTGCTGGAGACCTACCTCTGCCCGCGCTACCGCCTCGCTCAGCCTGCCGACGGGCGCCAGCCCAGCCTGCCGAGCTAGCCAGCCTCCCGAGCTAACCCAGCCTGCCGAGCTAACCCAGCCCGCCGAGCCGGGCCAGGCAGTCGCCGGCCTCGGCCATGATCCGCTCGATCAGTTCCGCGCACGACGGCACGTCCTCGATCAGGCCGACGACCTGGCCGGCGGCCATAACGCCAAGGTCGGGCCGTCCGTCCACCATCGCCGCCTTCAGCAGCATCGGCGTGTTCGCCGCCATCAGCACCTCGCTCCAGGACAGCTCGCTGCCGCTCCGCATCGCCCGGCCCTGCCGGATCAGCTGCGGCCAGCTCAGGCCGGACAGGTTCCGGAACGCGGCCGCGTTGCGAGCCGAGCGGAGCAGCCCGGATAGCTGCCCGGACCGCTCCAGGCTGTCGACCAGGGGCGTGCGCAGCACCCGGTGCGGCATCCCGTCCACCCGCGTCGTGACCACTGTGTCCGTCAGCGTCTTGCCCAGGTACACCTGCTTGACCGCGTCGGCGACCGGGCTGTCGCTGGTCAGCAGGAACCTGGTGCCCATCGCGATGCCCTCGGCTCCGTACGCGAGCGCGGCGACCAGCCCCCGGCCGTCGAAGAAGCCGCCCGCCGCAACCACCGGGATGTCCACTGCCGAGACCACTTGCGGCAGCAGCAGGCTGGTCGGGATCGGGCCGGTGTGCCCGCCGCCCTCGCCGCCTTGCACGATGACGGCGTCGGCGCCCCACTGGGCTACCTTCTCCGCGTGCCGCCGTGCGCCGACAGACGGGATCACCATGACGCCAGCGTCCTTCAGCCGCTTGATCATCTCCGGCTTCGGCGCCAGCGCGAAAGACGCGACCCGGACGCCCTCGGCGATCATCAGATCGATCCGCTCGGCCGCATCGGGCGCGTCGGCACGCAGGTTCACCCCGAACGGCGCGTCCGTCCGCTCTTTCACCTCGGCAACCGCGGCGCGCGAGCGCGTCAAGCGTCATCGTCGCCGAGCCGATGATGCCGAGACCGCCGGCCTTGGCGTCGCTGCGGCCAGCCGGGCGCCCGCCACGTAACCCATCCCGGTCTGCACGATCGGGTAGCGAATGCCGGTCAGCTCGGTAAGCCGGGTCCTGATCCCTGTCATGTGCTGCGCACTCGTCATGTCGTGGCCCGTCATGTCGTGGTCGCCGTCATGTCGTGAGCACCGTCATGCCAGCTCCCGGTCCCGCGCGCAACTCCGGGTCGAGGTGCTCGCGGATGAGCGCCAGCTCCGCCGCCGTCGGCAGCCGGGTCTGCGGCACCTGGTACGGCGCCGCGAGCAGGAAGCCGGTCGCGTCGGCCACGTCGGAGACCGAGACGCCGGGATGAACGGATCGCAGCCGCATGGCCCGGTCAGGGCCGCCGAAGTCGAGCACCGCCAGGTTCGTCACGACCCGGCGCAGCTCGTGGAACCGCGCCGCCGCGCCGCCCAGGCCCGCCGCCCGGTCGTAGCCGACACCGCTCACCATGTCGACCTGGTCGACCAGGACGCGCCGTGTGTGCCTGGGCACCCAGTAGCTCACCGGATGGTTCACGGTGTTGCCGGGCGACCCGCGGACGCCGAGCAGCTGCGCCTTGGGCCTGGCCCAGTCGCCGATGCAGGAGATGTTCTGGTTGCCGAACTGGTCCAGTTGCGAGGCACCCATCATCACGTGCCGCTTGCCCGCCGCCAGCATGGTGAAGACCTCGCGGAACGGCAGCCAGCCCTCGGTTACCCGGCCTGTCCGCTCCGCGTCTCGCCGGACCGTCTCGCCGGTACCAGCGGGCGCGAGCAGCGTCGCCTCCCCGTCGGTCAGCAGCAGGTCAGGCTCGAACGTCAGCTGCGCCAGCCGGCGCCGAGAGTCGGGATCACGCCCATCGGGCTGGCCAGCATCGCGCCATCGCCGCGCCAGGCTTCCGCGCAGGCCACCACGCAGATCTCGGCCAGGTGGGCTCGGACCGGTCATGCCCGCACCTCGCGGCCGCCGGATCAGCGGCACCGGCCGAACTGGCCACCGCTGCCTGGTAGCCGTCCTCGCCACCGGACAGGAACTCGGCGCGGAACTCCTCCCAGGCCTCCGGGCTCGCTGCCGACCTTGCGTAGCGGCCTGGAACGCCTCGTCCCGGCCATAGTCCGGCACGCAGCTGGTGAAATGCGCGCCGTTGGGCGTCTCGACCACGCCGGCCACCATCGCCCGGTTGATCAGCAGGCTCTGCAGCGGCCCCGCCGGCCATCAGCTCCGCAGTCGGCACGATCCGCTCGCAGGACACGTAGGCGCGCTTGGCCGCCAGGCAGTACAGGTCGTCAAAATACGGATCCGGGCCGAGATACTGGCCGTTGCCGCGCGCATCAGCCCGGTTCATGTGCACGAGCGCGGCGTCCAGCGTCAGCGCGGGCACCGCGACGAAGTCCTCGCCGTCGGCGTACGGCGAGCGGACGGTACGCAGGTCGCGGGTTGACCCGCAGCACGTCCGAGCCGAGCCCGGCGCGCATCGGCAGGAACGGCAGCCGGTGCGCCGCGGCCAGCAGCCCCCAGTGCAGCATGCCCTCGTCTAGCTCGGTCAGCTCGATCGCGCCGGCCTGCCGGGCCAGCCGGAAATGCGGCTCCAGCGGGATCGAGTCAAGCGACACGAACCCGTGACCACCCGCCGCACCTTGCCCGCCGCGACCAGCAGCCCGACGTCGGGGCCGCCGTAGCTGACGATGGTCAGATCGGCGAGGCCGGATGCGGCGAGCGCCCGGACCAGCGCCATCGGCTTGCGCCGCGAGCCCCAGCCGCCGATTCCGATCGTCATCCCGGACCGCAGCTCGCCGACCACGTCGGCGGCGGTCATGACCTTCGGGCCGCTACTGCCCGTCAACGAACGCCTGCCGGGCCCGCTCGGAGATGCCGGTCAGGTTGAGCTCGAAGGTGAACCCCTGTTCGTACCGGTAGGACCGGCGCATGTCCACCGGCTCGATGCCGTTCAGCGACTGCTTGGCGAGCCTGATGATCTCCGGTCTTTCGCCGCGACCTTCGCCGCGACCGCATGAGCTGCCGCCCGCAGCTGGGCCAGGGGAACGACGTCGAGCACCGTGCCGTAACTCTTCAACGTTAGAGCGGGAACGGGGTCGCACGTATAGACCATCGCGCGCATCAGCTGCTGTGGTACGAGGCGAGCCAGATGGGTGGCCGCACCGAGCGCGCCCCGGTCGACCTCAGGCAGCCCGAAGGTGGCATCTTCCGCTGCGATCACGATGTCAGCGCTGCCTGCCAGGCCGACCCCGCCGCCGAGGCAGAAGCCCTGCACAGCGGCGATGACCGGGACCGCGCACTCGTAGACGGCGGCGAACGCGGCGAAGCATCCTCGGTTCGCGGCGATTAGCGCAGCATGGCCGTCAGTGCGCTGCATCTCCTTGATGTCGACGCCAGCACAGAAGCCGCGTCCCTCTGCGGCAAGGACCACGGCCCGCACGCCGGGATCACCGCCGGCCCCCGCTATGGCGTCGGCCAAGTCTAGCCAGCCCTGCGCTGGCAGCGCGTTGACTGGCGGGAAGTCGATCACCACCTCGGCAACACCGCCGCCGGTGTTCAGCTCGATGGCCATCGCCGGCACCTCGCTCGCGACTCAACCTAGCGTTTGCTTGGTCAGGGTAACACTAGGCCGCGGGCGAAGCCTGCCGGCTGGTAGCCATCTAATCCCCCTATCGGTCTGCCTCCGATGAAGTTGCAAAAGGCATGTACCAGGGCAACAGGCTGGCACCTGCGGCCGCTTACAGTGACACTGGGTTTCAGCACTGGCAGCCGGGAGCCGAGGGACTATGCGGTTTGTGTTCAGCCCGCCCGCCGGCGAAGTCGCGGGCCTGCTGACCTTGCCGTGGGCGCAGCCGCTTGAGGACTGGCGTGACGAGCGCCTGGTGGAGATCCGGCAGCGCGGCATCTCCCGGCACGTGGTCAGGTTCGTCGGCCGACAGCGGCGAGCTGTTCGCGCTGAAGTCGATCAGCGAAATGCTGGCCCGGCGCGAGTACCGGATGCTGCGCTCGCTGGCTGACCTGAGCATCCCCGCCGTCGAGGTGGTCGGCGTCGTGGTCGACCGCGGCCCCGACCTGGACGCGATCCTGGTGACCAAGTTCCTTGACTACGGCAGTACCTACCGGGCGGTGTTCTCCCACCCGCGCGGCGGGCCGCCGGTCGACCGGCTGCTCGACGCCCTGGTTGAGCTGCTCGTCCGGCTGCACCTGTCCGGCTTCTTCTGGGGCGACTGCTCGCTATCCAATTCGCTATTCCGGACGGACGCCGGCACGTTCCAGGCATACCTCGTGGATACCGAGACCAGTGAGCAGCACCCGACCCTGAGCGACGGCCAGCGGAACTTCGATCTTGAGCTCGCCGCTGAGCGGGTGTGCGGCGAGCTTATGGACCTGCAGGCCGGCGAATTGCTGCCCGACGACGTTGACCCGATCGAGGTCAGCGAGGAGCTCGGGCGCCGGTACGCAGCGCCTGTGGGCGGAACTCAACCATGACGAGCTCTTCCGGCCAGAGGATCAGCGCCATCGGATCGCCAAGCGGCTGCGACGGCTGAACGAGCTTGGTTTCGACGCCGACGAGGTGGAGCTCATCGCCGAGCCCGCGGGCGTCAAGCTCCGGGTCCGCACCAGGGTCGCCGAGTCCGGCCAGAGCAGCCGCGAGCTGTTCCGGCAGACCGGGATCACCGCCGAGGAGAACCAGGCACGCAGGCTGCTCAACGACATCGCCAGCTTCCGGGCCTGGAAAGAACAAAAGCAGCGGGGCCCGGTATCGCAGACCGTCGCCGCGCACCGCTGGCTGGAAGAGGTGTACGACCCCGTCGTGGCCTCGATACCCGCCAAGCTGCGCGGACGGCTGCCACCACCCGAGATCTTCCACGAGATCCTCGAGCACCGCTGGTACATGTCCGAGGAGGCGGGCCGCGACGTCGGCACGACCGCGGCCGCCCGGTCATACTTCGACACGGTGCTGCCAGCCGTGCCCCGGCCGGCCAGCACCGCCGATGACAGCGACACGGCGAGATAACCGCAGCGCGAGGAGAACCCGCGCAGGCCACCTAGCGCTTGCTCGGTCACCTAGCATGTGGCGCATGCGATCAGGCCAGGCGGACCCGGGCGGCACCAGCCCGGACTACCGCGAGCCGGCCGACGGCACCGGGCCGGATGAGCTTGCTGTGGTGATTACCGGCGGCACCAGGGGCATCGGGGCCGGTCTCGCGCGTGCCTTCCTGCAGTCGGGCGACCGGGTCATGATCTGCGGCCGCACCACGCCTGGCGAACTGCCGGCGGCGGGCGGGCGGATTGCCGTGTTCCGCCAGGCCGACGTCCGCGATCCAGGGCAGGCTAGCGCCCTGATCCGCGCCGCGGCGGACGAGTTCGGCCGGATCGACCTTCTGATCAGCAACGCCGGCGGCGCGCCGGAAGTGGCCGCGTCGGACGCGTCGCCCCGTTTCCTTCAGAAAATTATCGAACTCAATCTGACCGCGCCGCTGCTGGTGGCACAGAGCGCCAACGCGGTCATGCAGGCGCAGCAGGATGGCGGCGCGATCATCATGATCGGCAGCGTGAGCGGCACCAGGCCGTCGCCGGGCACGGCAGCGTACGGGGCGGCCAAGGCAGGGCTGCATCACCTGGTGACCAGCCTTGCCATCGAATGGGCGCCGAAGGTTCGGCTGAATTGCGTGGCGCCCGGCATGGTGGCGACCGAGGCCGCCGCAGATTATTACGGCGAGGTGAGCGGCTCGGCGGCAATCCTCGCGACCGTGCCGCTCGGCGGCTCGCGACCCCCGCTGACGTCGCCGCCGCCTGCCTGTTCCTCGCCTCCCCGGCGGCTTCGTACATCAGCGGATCGACTCTGGTCGTGCACGGCGGCGGCGAGCCGCCCGCATTCCAGGTCGCGCGCGGTAGCACCTGACCGCCCGGCGGTATAGCCTCGGCCGTCGCGCCGGTATAACCTCCGGGGAAGTAGAACACGTTTCAGTTGAGGGGCGCGCAATGGTCGCATCGATCAAGACTCACCGCGATGAAGTCGGCCTGACCGACGGGATGCTGTTTATCGAAGGCTCCTGGGGACCGGGCTCGGCGGAGCAGACCTGGAGCCATTCGCACCCCGCCACCGGCGAGCAAGTCGCTTCCTTCCCGATCGCCGGGCCCGATGATGTCGACCGCGCGGTCCGCGCCGCGCGCACGGCATTCGACGAGGGCACCTGGCCGAGGGCCCGAGCTCAGGAGCGCATCCGGGTGCTGCGCCGGATCGCCGACCTGGTGCGCGAGCACGGCGACGAACTGCTCGCGCTGCAGGCGCTCGACAATAGCGTTCCGCTGAGCTTCGGCGCCGTGTACGGCATGTCGGCCGCGTTCGTCGCCGACGTCTTCGACCACCATGCCGGCTGGGTCGACAAACTGGCTGGCGAAACGCTGCCGCCTTACCAGGGCGGCGACCACCTGGTGATGACGCTGCGCGAGCCGATCGGGGTCGTCGCGGCGATCGTCCCGTGGAACGCCCCGCTGCTGCTGACAGCTCAGAAGCTGGCTCCCGCGCTCGCGGCGGGCTGCACGGTCGTGCTGAAGCCGTCGGAATACGCGACCTTCGCCGTGCTCCGGCTGGTCAAGCTCATCGAAGAGGCCGGTCTCCCGGCCGGCGTGCTGAACGTCGTGACCGGGCCCGGCGATCCGACCGGCGACGCGCTGATCAACCACCCGATGCTGGACAAGATCTCCTTCACCGGCAGCCGGGCCGTCGGCCGCAAGATCGTCGAGGCGTCGGCGGCCGGGTTCAAGCGGGTCAGCCTGGAGCTCGGCGGCAAGAGCCCGGCGCTGGTGTTCGCCGACGCGGACGTCTCCACGGCGGCCGCGATGACCATGGGCACGGTCACCCTCGGCCTGTCCGGCCAGGTCTGCCTGGCCCAGACCAGGGCACTGGTGCACCGGGACAAGGCGGAGGAGTTCCTCGGCATGGCCGAGATGATCGCCGGGATGGTCAGCTACGGCAATCCGTTCGACCCGGCAGTCACCGCCGCGCCGCTGATCAACCAGCGCCAGCTCGACCGAGTGCTCGCCCTGATCGGGACGGGTGAAGCGGAAGGCGCGCGCCTGGTCTGCGGCGGCACCCGCGGCGAGGGCGAGCTAGCCGCAGGTAACTTCGTCGCGCCGACGCTCTTCACCGATGTGCACAACGACATGACGATCGCCCGCGAGGAGATCTTCGGCCCGGTGCTGTCGGTTATCCCGTTCACCGACGAGGACGAGGCCATCAAGATTGCTAACAGCACCGAGTACGGGCTGGCGGCGACGGTGTGGACCGCTGACATCAAGCGGGCCATGCGGATGACCAAGGCGCTGCGGGCCGGGACGGTCGGCATCAACGGTTACCAGCTCGAGCCGCACGCGGCCTTCGGCGGGTACCAGCAATCCGGCATCGGACGGGAGGGCGGGCGAACCGCCATCGAGTCCTATACCGAGGTCAAGACCGTACTGCTGCCATTTACCGACGAGATGATGTAACGGCGCCGGATTGCGGGCCGTATTGCGCGGGTAAAACATGACCTCGCGTTATTTGACGGCGGATAATTGGCGTGATGCCTATCGGGGATGAGCCGGACGAGACTGGCAGGCTGGTAGTCGGCCTGCTGGGTCCGGTTGACGTGCACGTCTCCGGCGCGGCGGCCGGCATTTCCCAGCCGGGGCTCAAGGTGCTGCTGGCGATGCTGGCACTCTCGGCCAATCACGTCGTGCCGGTCAGCACACTTATCTACGCCTTGTGGCAGGAGGACGCTTCCCGGCAACGGGAAAAGAACCTGCACGTCCAGGTGCACGTGCTGCGCCGCCGACTGGCCGAGCTTGAGCCAGGGCGCAGTACGTCGCGGATCGTCACCGCCCCGCCCGGATATCTGCTGTCGATCAGCGACGGCGAGCTGGACGCCGAGTCATTTGCCTCGCTGGCCAGGCGCGGCCGACTGCTGGCCGGCGCCGGCGACCCTGCTGCGGCCAGCGAGACGCTCGGCCAGGCGCTCGGCCTGTGGCGCGGCCCTGCGCTTTGCGACGTGGCATACGCCAGCCCGCGGCTGGAGGCGGAGGCAGCCGGGCTGGAAGAGCAGCGGCTGGCGGTGCTGGAGGACAAGGCCGACGCCGACCTGGCCGCTGGCCGGCACAGCTATCTGGCCGGCTACCTGCCCGCCATGATCGCGCAGTTCCCCCTCCGGGAGCGGCTGCGCGGACAACTGATGCTCGCCCTGTACCGGTGCGGCCGCCAGGGTGATGCGCTCAGCACCTACCGGGACGCGCGGCAGGTGCTTGCCGACGAGCTTGGCCTGGACCCCGGCCCGCAACTGCAGGCGCTGCATCAGCAGATACTGACAGCCGATCCGCGGCTGGCGTTCTCGCCACCGCGGGGAGACCAGCCCGGGGAGTCAGCCAGCGTCATCCCGGCCCAGGCCCGGGGCGCGCACGACTCGGTGATCCCGGCGGTGGCCTCCGGCCAGCAGGGCCAGCACGGCCGCCAGCGCGGCCAGCGCGGCCAGCAGACCGGGTCGGCGGCGGCACATCAGCAGCTCGCCGGGGCCGGCCAGCCCACGGCCGCGACCGCCGGGCCGCGGCAGCTGGCCACCGGGCCGCGCCAACTGGCCGTGGTGCCGCGGCAGCTCTCTGCGGGAACGCGGCATTTCGCCGGCCGGAACGCAGAACTCGCCGAGCTAGACGGGGTGCTGCGGGAGGCTGATCAGGCCGGCGCTACCGCGGTGATCGTGATCACCGGCACCGGGGGCGTGGGCAAGACTGCCCTGGCGCTGCACTGGGCGCACCGCGTAGCGCGCCGTTACCCTGATGGCCAGCTGCACGTGAACCTGCGCGGCTACGACCCGTCCGGCACGCCGGTCACCCCGGCCGACTGCCTCCGCGGGCTTCTTGACGGCCTCGGCGTACCACGTGAGCAGATCCCCGATTCGCTTGAGGCACGAGCGGGCCTGTATCGCAGCATGCTGGCCGGCCTGCGGATGCTCGTACTGCTCGACAACGCATTCGACGCTGATCAGGTGCGCCCGCTGCTGCCGGGCAGCGACGGCTGCCTGGTGCTGGTGACAAGCCGGTCCGCCTTGGCCGGGCTGGTGGCGACGGAGAGCGCACATCCCGTCCCGCTCGGGCTGCTCGGCGACGATGATGCCGAGGCACTGCTCGCCGCAAGGCTCGGCCCGACCCGGACCGGCGCCGATCCAGCAGCTGTCACGCTTCTTGTCAGGCTCTGCGGAGGACTTCCGCTGGCCCTTGCGATCACCGCGGCCCGCGCTGCTGCGCAGCCGACGCTGCCGCTCTCCGCGCTCGCCGATGAGCTGACAGACGAGCAGCACCGCCTCGATGCACTCGACACTGGCGATCAGATGACGAACCTCCGAGCCGCGTTCTCGTGGTCCTGCCGGCAGCTATCCGATCCCGCGGCGCGGATGTTCAGCCTGCTCGGCGGTCATCCCGGGCCGGACATCTCGGTCGCCGCGGCCGCGAGCATGGTCGGCCTGCCGTCCCCGCAGGCCCGGCGCGCCCTCGGTGAACTAGTTTCCGCGAGCCTGCTGGCGGAGCATGCAGCAGGCCGCTACGTACTGCATGACCTGCTCCGCGCCTATGCGGCCGAACAACGCCCGGCGACCGAGCCCGGGTCAGAGCGCCGCAGCGCGCAAGCCCGCCTTGTTGACCATTACCTGCACACTGCCTACATGGGCGCGCTGCTCCTCGCGCCAATCGGTCACCCGATCATCCTCGACCCCGCGCCGCTAGGCGTCATACCGGAACGGCTCGCCGACCGCAACCGCGCGCTGGCCTGGTTCCGGACCGAGCTGGCAGTCTTGCTTGCCGTCGCCGAGCTCGCCGCAGCGTGCGGGCTGGACAAACAGGCGTGGCAACTGCCCTGGACGTTGCGGAGCTTCCTGGACGGCCAGGGCCTGTGGCAGGACTGGGACGCGGTCAACAAGATCGCGCTCGCCGCGGCAGAGCGGCTCCAGGACCACAACGGCCTGGGCTGGACCCACCACCGGATGGCTCAGGTCAGCAGCCTGTCCGGGGCAATCGACGACGGCATCGCCCACAATATGGAGGCGCTGAGTCAATTCAGGCTGGCCGGGAACATCGCCGGGCAGGGCTCGGCATGCCTTGGCCTGTGTATCGCGGCCGGCCGTCAAGGCAATCACCAAGGCGCGCTCGAACACGGGGAACGGGCTCTCGCCTTGTTCCGCACGGCCGGCGACCGGATCGGCGAGGCGTTCATGCTGCACCTGGTAGGGCTCGAACTGGGCCAGCTGGGCAACGCGGAGCTCGGCCGGGAGCACTGCATGCAGGCGGTCGAGCTCTACGGTGAACTCGATGACCTCGGTGGCCTGGCCGACGCCTGGCACAGCCTCGGCACGCTGCACAAGCAACTGGGCGAGTACGCGGACGCGATCGCCTGCTTCCATCAGTCGCTGATGTTGTCGGCCAAGCTAGGCGACCGGTGGGCCCAGGCGTACTGCCTGATCTATGTCGGCGACACCCATGATGCGGCTGGCGATCTGCTCGCGGCGCGCGAGACCTGGCAGCAGGCCATCGACATGCTCGGCGACCTGCATCACCCGGACACCGAACGGATCCGGGCCCGGCTGCGGGAGACGGCGGGCCCAGCCAGCCCGCCTGTCAGCCCAGGTCCGCCCAATCCATCAGCGCCATTTCGCTAGCCCGAAAGCATGAGCAAAGTGCGGGCAAACCGGCGGATGGCAACCTACATCTGGGTCCGGACGCGACTGTTCCGGACCTGACCGGGTGGGGGACGTCAGAAATGACGCAGGGTGTCGGAGTTCTGAGCGCCTGCCGGGGCAGCGCCCGGAACTCCGACACCTTGAAGGCGCGCGCGCTGCCGGAATCACGGGTCACGGCAGGGTAGGCGGCAGGCCGAAAGCAGGCAGCAGCGCGACGCCGAATGTCGTGATCTCCGCGATGCGGCCGCCGGAGATCCGCAAGACGTCGAGCTTGAACGCGCGGTACTCCGTATCGCCTGGCCGGCGGAGGTAACTGACCGCGGCCGGCATGCGGTTGGCCGCCGTGGGCAGGAGCCGCCAGTCGCCATCGCGGTCCGGCCCGAAGGCGCGCTCGAGCAGCGGTGCGAGATTGGCCAGCCCCTGGTAGCAGTACGGGTATGGGGGCATGGTCACGCGGATATCGGCGGCGGAGAGCTCCGCCACCGCGGCCGCGTCGTACCGCTCGTGTGCCTCGATGAACCGCCGCAGCAGCTCCTTCTCGGCGGCACTAGGCCGGGCGGCCTGCCACTCCGTCCGCGGCGGCAACTGCTCGCGCAGCACGGACCTGGCACGCTGCACCGCGCTGTTCGCCGCGGCGACGCTGGTTTGCAGCAGCGCGGCGGTTTCGCTGGCCGGCCAGCCCAGCACGTCACGCACGATGAGCGCGGCGCGCTGCCGCGGCGGCAGCATTTGCAGGGCAGCAAGGAACGCCAACTCGATGGTCTCGCGCGCCACGATTACCGCGTCCGGCTGCTCCTCGCCCGCAGACGCCCGATCGAGAAGCTCATCGGGATAGGGCTGCAGCCAGGGCACTTCGGCATAGGACTGCATCGCCCTTGCCTGCCGGGAACGCGCTCGCAGCAGATCCAGGCAGAAGTTGGTGGCGATCCGGTAGAGCCAGGCCCGATACTGCGTCCCGGCCTCGAAACCGGCCCGGCCGCGCCAGGCCCGCAGCAGGGTTTCCTGTACCGCGTCCTCGGCATCATCGAACGA
Source organism: uncultured Actinomycetota bacterium (assembly GCA_963834665.1). Taxonomy (GTDB): domain Bacteria; phylum Actinomycetota; class Actinomycetes; order Streptosporangiales; family Streptosporangiaceae; genus JAJYUU01. The sequence continues at coordinate 818,562 of CAWICK010000008.1, read as the reverse complement.
CGCCAGCATCCGGTAACAGTGCACGTGCAGCTCGCGCCGGTACCGCCTGGTCAGTTCGCCGAAGGCGAGCTCATCGCCGGCGATCGCGGCGGCAACGAGCCGGTCCGCCTCCGCCGCGGCGGTCATCATGCTGGCCGGGTTTCCGGCCTGACCTCCTGCACCAGCCAGCCGTTGCCGTCCGGGTCGGAGAACGACAGGAACGAGTTGTAGCTGGCCCGCTGCGGGTCATGTCCTGGGGTCTGGCCGGCCGCACCGAAGTGGAAGATCTCGCTTGCCCCGACCCCGCGGCCGGTGAGCTCCGCGCGCGCCTCGTCGATGTCCGCGACGACGAGGTGCAGGCCCTGAACCGAGCCCGCCGCCTCGGTGTTGCGCATGAGCGTGACCGAGCATGCCGAGCCCGGCGGCGTGACCTGGACGATCCTGAAGTCCTCGCCGGCCCGGTGGTCGACGTCCAGCCGGAAACCAGCCCGCTCGGTGTAAAAGTCCTTCGCGCGGTCCACGTCGGTCACCGGAATGATCACGAGTTCTAGCTTGAAGTCCATGGCAGCAGCCTCCCTGATAGAGGATCGTGCCAGCTCACCGAGGTGGCCACGACCCGTGCGATGTACTACCAGGTGAAACGAGCCAGCGCAGCGAAACTCATCGCTGCCGCGATGACGTGCTAATCGGGCAGCAGCTTGCTGTGGTCCCAGGAGATCACCCGGCGTGGCTCGACGATGTAGCCGAAGCGCTTGCGGGCCGCGTTCGCCACATAGTCGCGGAGCGCGTCGGCCGCGTCCCCGGCGGTGTCAGTACCCGTGACCGCAGTGCCCATGACCTCGGTGATGCCGTGGCCGATGCCCTCCACCGCGGCAGGGTCTTCGATCGTCTGAACCACGCCCTGGATCTGCACGCCTTTCAAGTCGAAGTACTGATCCCCGGTCTCCACCAGGCAGCTGATGCGCGGGTCGCGGGCGAGGTTCAGCGCCTTCTGCGAGGTGCGGTATGTCCAGAACGCGATCTTGCCGTCGACCAGGGTGTAGTACATGGTCACTAGGTGCGGCATGCCGTCCGGGTTGATCGTTGCGAGCTGCACCTTGCGGCAGCCAGCCAGCATCGCCGCGACCTCGTCGGGGGTCATCGTTACCCGGTCACGCTGCTTCACTGCCGGAAGCCGATCGTCTCGCTGGCCAGCGCGAGCGTGTCCTCGCACGCAAAGCCGGCGCCCGAGGCGCCGGTTTCAAACCCTGCGAGTGCGCTGGCTATGGCCGGCAGCGACCACATCCCGTCCGCTGACCCGTGCTCGCTAGCCAGGAACGTGGTCCTGATCCGGGGCGGCGCCATGACCGCTGCAACGCCTCCGTGCACTACGAAGACCTCGCCGTTGATGGCCGCGGCCGCCGGACTGGACAGGTAGGTCACCAGCGGCGCAACATGCTCGGGTGCCAGCGGGTCAGGCCCGGCGTCCGGTGCCGAGCCCATCAGGTCAGCGGTCATCGCAGTCCGCGCCCGCGGGCAGATGGCGTTCGCCCGGACGCCGTAGCGGGCGCAGCTGCGCGCAGTGGTAACAGTGAGCGCGGCAATTCCCGCCTTCGCGGCGGAGTAGTTCGGCTGCCCGGACGAGCCGAGCAGGAACGCCTCTGACGAGGTGTTCACGATCCTGGCGTAGACCGGCGCGCCGGCTTGCTTGCTCTGCTCCCGCCAGTGCGCCGTGGCCAGGCGGCTGGTCAGGAAATGGCCGCGCAGGTGGGTCCGCAGCACCACGTCCCACTCGTCCGGCGACATCGAGAAGATCATCCGGTCACGGAGCACCCCGGCGTTGTTGACCAGGATGTCGAGTTGACCGTACTCGCGGAGCGCGGTGCCGATCAGCCCCTCGGCGGTCGCCCACTCGCCGATATCACCGGCACTAACGGTGGCACTTCCGCCGGCTGCGGCAATCTCCGCGGCAACACCGTCGACCGCTTCGCCTGGCAGGTCGTTGAGCACGACACTGGCGCCGGCGCCCGCGAGTGCGAGTGCCTCTGCCCGGCCAAGTCCCTGCCCGGCGCCGCTAATGATCGCGACGCGGCCGTCGAGGCTAAGTTCGTCAGTCATCCGCGAGCTCCTTCGTCAGTACCCGGGTCCCGACAGCATGCCGCCGTCGACGACGAACTCGCTGCCCGTGCAGTAGGAAGACTCGTCGGATGCGAGGTAGACCACCAGGTGAGACACCTCCGACGACTTGGCGAACCTGGAGATCGGCAGGGAACGCATGAACCCCTCGCCATCGCTGATGTCGGTAAACGACTCGAACGCAGTCGCCGTCATGGTGGTCATGATGCCGCCGGGATGGACCGAGTTGACCCGGATGCCGAACTTGCCGAGCTCCTGCGCGGCCGACCTGGTGATGCCGCGAACGCCGAACTTGCTGGCGCTATAGGCCGACATCCCGGCAGCGCCGGTGAAGCCCTCGACCGACGAGATGTTGATGATCGAGCCACCGCCGGCCGCCGTCATCGGGGCGATCACGTTCTTGATGCCAAGCCATTCGCCGATCAGGTTGACCTCGATGACCTGGCGGAAATCGGCCAGCTGCATGTCGGCGATCTTCGCGTTCTTCAGGATGCCCGCGTTGTTGACCAGGACATTGATGGTGCCGAAGGCCTCGATGGTGGCAGCTACCGCGGCTGCCCAGTCGGATTCGCTGGTCACGTCCTGGTGCAGGTAGCGGCAGTGGTCCTCGCCGAGCTCCGCGGCCAGTTCATTGCCCTTGTCGTCAAGCAGGTCGCCCAGCACGACCTTCGCACCCTGGGCCACGAAATGCCGGGCGTGCGACTTGCCCATGCCCCTGGCGCCCCCGGTGATGAGCGCTACCTTCCCGTCGAGCCGACCCATCGTCACTCCTGGAATCACGCCGTGCCTGGCCCGGCCGCGGACTGACACGTACCAAACGCTTGCTTGGTCAGCAGGGTAACAGCGCCGGGGTTAGTTTTCACGGGCCGCGTGACCGCAAAACGGATGAATTGACCCGTCGGGCCCGCATCGCAGCCGCGAGCGATGCGGCGCTCCGATACTTTTCATCGATCCGGGTCGGTCTGGATAGCTATTTATCCCATATGTGGAACCCGAATCCGTGAAAAGCTCGCCTTGGGGGCTTGTCCTATCGGCCCGGCGGGCAGCGGGACTGGTGATGCCGTCGAAGAGCAACCCGAGGAACGCGTCGACGACCTGATCGGTGCTGAAGCCGCCGGTCTGCCGCCAGTTGATCGGCAGCCACAGGATGTCGCGGAGCAGCCGGTAGGTCAGCTTGACATCCAGGTCGGGCCGGAAGACGCCGGCTGACTTCCCCCGCTCCAGCTGAGTGATCCAGATCTGCTCGATCTCCCGCAGGTCCTTGCGCAGGTAGGCGAACCGCGGCTGGGTGCTGAAGTAGTTCCAGTCATTCTGCAGCATCGTCAGCGCGGCCCGGTGCCGTGCGAGGGTGTGACTGCTGGACCGGACGATCCGCTCGATGGCCTCGGCCGGGTCAGCCGAACTGGCCACGGCCGCCCGGTAATCGGCGAGCACCTCGTTCAGGAACCCGGAGAGGATCTCGTCCCCGATCGATTCCTTAGAGTCGAAATGATGGTAAAGGCTGCCGGACAATATCCCGGCCGCGTCAGCGATCTCGCGGACCGTCGTCGCCCGGAAGCCCTTCTGGGCAAACAGGTCGCCGGCCAGCCTGACCATGTCGGCACGGCGCTGCGACCGGACTGTCCCGTTCGCTGCATCGTTGCGGTCGGCCGGCTGGCTCTTTCGCGTCGCGCCCACGGCGCCATTATTGCTGGCTGAGAGCAAACCTCCCAAGCGCTTGCTCAACTCACGCGGAAGCTCCGCTCCCCGTGAACCTCTCGACGACCAACCATGCAGGCCCGAGGCACGACCGCGGCTCAGGTCAGCGCCGCACTCTCACTGCGTAGCCGCCGCTCTCACTGCGTAGCCGCCGCTCGCACTGCGTAGCCGCCGCTCTCACTGCGTAACGGTGTGACTGGCGGCCAGCGCGGCGCCGACCTGGTCAGCGAAAGCGGCCGCCACCAGGAGCTGCTCGGCAGTGGGACGGGATGACGGGTCGGCCTGCATCAGGAACCTGCCCTGGAGGCGTCCGCCGCTTTCCACCAGCAGCTCGGTGCTTGCTGGCATGCCATTGGCCTGGACGTCCCAGACTTCCCCGTCGACGGTCACCGCACCGGTTCGCTCCAGGCGGGCTGGCCTGCCGAGGCCTGCGACCCCGTACTGGAACTGGCATGATCGCAGCGCCAGTAGCTGACTGAGCGTGCCCGACACCTGGCTTATCAATGACGGCGGCGAGTCGCCCGCCGCTGCGGCGCGCGCAGCGTCATTGATCCCAGCAAGGTAACCGGATCGCCGGCTCGCGGTCGCGTGCTGGCGCCTGCCCCAGACCGCGATCTCCGTGACGGCGATACCGATAACCAGCAAAAGGACGGTCGTCTCGATGTCAGTAGCACGGCTGATACTGAACCGCTCGTAGGGCCGGGTAAGGAAGAAGTCGAACCAGACAGCAGCGGAGGCCGCTGCCAGGTAGCCCGCCATCCTGCTCCCGGCCGCGGCGACCGCGACGACGATCACGATGAGGGCTAGTGCCGCATCGGTGTTGGCGAAGCTCGTCCGGAACGGGACAAGAATTGCCGTCAGCGCGAGCGGCCCCGCTAGTCCGGCGGCAACCGCGACGGTGTCGCGGCTGGGCCGCCACCGGACATCCGCCGCCCCATCCTTCGGTGACCCGGCCGACGCCGAGCCCTGGCTGCTCATTTCGCGCATCCGCCCCGCACTGGAGTCCCTACCCATCAGGCTAACCGCAGCCGGCACCGGCGAACCTGCCGCGCCCGAACTCATACGGTACTCATGCACATACCCGGCCTGCGGACGAGCCAGGTGCTGTCCTGGAGTACTGTCTCTACAGGCCTGTAGAAGCTCGCCGCGATGTCCCCGAGCGCCGTCCGAAGGTTGCCATGAATTCCTTTCTTATCCATTACGGCTACGCCGCGCTGATCTTGTTCGGCTTCCTCGAGGCGTGCTGTATCCCGATCCCGTCCGAGATAACGTTCGGCTTTGCAGGCGTCCTCGCTTATCAGGGACATCTCAGCCTGGTTCTCGTCATCGTGGTCGGCAGCCTCGCCGAGCTGGCCGGCTCCTTTGTCTCCTACGGCGTCGGCCGCGTGGCCGAGCGCCCGGTGGTCGAGCGGCTTGGCCGTCGCGTGCTCGTCACCAAGGCGGACATCGACAGAGCCGAGCGGTTCCTGGCAGGCCGCGGCGCCTGGGCCATCCCGCTGGGCCGCATGCTGCCGCTCGTCCGGTCATTCACCTCGGTAGTGGCTGGCTTCACCGGAGTCCCGGCGCTGCGCTTCGGGATCCTCAGTGCGATCGGGACGGTGATCTACGCCAGCGTCGTGGCCAGCATCGGCTACGGCGTCGGTTCCGCCTGGCACACCGTCGAGCGGTATATGTCCGTAGCCGGTTACATCATCGCGGCACTCGTCATCGCCGCGATCGTTGCCTTCGTCGTCGTCAGGCTGCGGGAGCTCAGGCATGAGTCCCAGGCAGAGCCGCCAGCACCGACCGAGGAATCCGTCAGCAACCGCGCCCCGCGCGGCTAGCCCGCGAGCGTCCCGGCAGCCAGTCTCAAGCTGTCTGTCGCTCAGGCACCTGCGGCAGCCTGCGCGAACTCGATAATGCCATGCAGGTCGCGAGCCGCATCCAGAGCCGACAGCCCGGAGATCGCCACCAGCACTACCGCCACGATGAGCAGCAGCAGCCTGGGCCGCGGGGGCGGCGCGAGCAGCGCCGCCACCCGGCGCGGTACCACGCCCGCGTCGCGGCCAAGTGCGGGCAGTACCCCCAGCACGGCTGCGGACGCTGCCCGGCGGGGCGGGGTCGCGGAAGCAGCCAGAGCTGCCCTCGCGATGGCTCTGGCGGCGAGCGGACGGCTCCCGGCAGCGGCGGCCGCCTGCTCGTCGGCCCATCGCTCGACGCTGTAGCCAACCGCGGCGGCAAGCGGGTGCAGCAGTGGGTTGGCCGCCGCCGCGAGCCGCGCGGCCGCGGTGAAGAGGTAGTGGCACGACGAGGCGTGGGCCCGCTCATGCGCCAGCAGCACGTCGCGCTCTGCCCGGCTCAGGGCGCCCAGCATGCCGGAGGTAACGACGATCCGGCTCGGCCAGCCGGGCACGGCATAGGCATCGACGGCATCATCAGTGACCACGATGACTTCTGCGGCCCCGGGCATCTGCCCGGCGCCGGGCAGGCTCCGGCCCTGGCGATGCGCTGCGATGAGGGCCGCAGTCCGGAACCAGGCGGCCCGCGCGGCGGCAACTGCGGCGGCCACCAGCAGGCCGCCCGCGACCACTCCCAGCGGCATGGATGCCGGGTCGGCGCGGCTCATGATTTGCCGTGAAAGGTCGCCAGCGAGGTCGATCCGCGGCACGCGGACTGCGGCGGCCAGTGCCAGCAGGCCAAGCACCGCACAGCTGGCTGCGGCCAGGGTGACTGCACTGCCTGCCAGCAGCCAGGTCGCGGTCCGCGGCGGCAGCCGCTCGGCCAGCGGGCGGGCGGCTACCGCCGCCAGCAGCGGGACGACCAGGGGCAGGTAAACCAGGGCGTGCATGCTGGCCGTCAGCTGCTCGTGCCCGGATCGCCGAGCATGCGCCGCAGCAGCTGCTCATCAGCGGCAGACAACCCGGACACGAAGCGGGCCAGCACGGCCTCCCGGTCGGCCTCGGCCTCAAGCACGCCGCGCATGCGCCGGGCCGCCAGGCCAGGTTCGTCAGCGACAGGAGCGTAACTGTAGGCGCGCCCCGACCGCAGGCGGGTAAGGACTCCCTTGGCGTGCAGGCGGGACAGGATCGTCACCACCGTCGTGTAGGCAAGCTCGCCGCCCAGCCGGTCACGGACCTCGCCGGGCGTAAGGGGAGCGCCAGCGGCCTGCAGCACCTCCAGCGCCGCGGCCTCCAGCTGCCCGGCCGCGCGCCGCTGCCCGCCTAGGCCGCGGGCGAGGTTGTCCTGGACCACCCGATCAGGCTCCTGCCTGGCTCTCGCATTTCAAGCTTCTACGCGAGTGTAGATGCCGTGCGGCAGCTGCGCAGGCCCGGCCGCTATCATCTACACACGCGTAGAAGTTCCGGCCGGACCTTTGCTCGCTCCTGGCCGCGCGCCTGCCGGCGGCCTTATGCGAATGCCGGCCCCGTTCCCGTCCAAAGCGGCCGCCCATGGCAGCCGGAGCCAGAAAGCTGGATGATGTCGCATCTGACCTATGCCGAGGCCATGGTTGTCGGACTCGTCCAGGGCGTGACGGAGCTGTTCCCGGTCTCCAGCCTTGGTCACAACGTGCTGATACCGGCGCTCATCGGCGGCAGCTGGGCGCACGACCTGAATGTGTCGGCCCCGGAGTCGCCGTATCTCGCGTTCATCGTGGGCCTGCATGTCGCCACCGCGCTGGCGCTGATCGCCTACTTCTGGCGGGACTGGGTGCGCATCATCCGCGGTTTCCTCAGTTCGGTGACGCAGGGCCGGGTCCAGACCGCCGACCAGCGGCTCGCCTGGATGATCATCCTGGCCAGTATCCCGGTGGGCATCGCGGGCCTGGCTCTTGAGCACGCGTTCCGGGTCGTGTTCAGCAAGCCGGTCCCGACCTCGCTGTTCCTCGCGCTCAACGGGGTAATCCTGCTGGGCGGAGAACGGCTCCGGCGGCGTTCGCTGGCTAACGCAGCCGCCAGTGCCGGCACCGCTGCCGATGCCAACCCCGTCAGCGCCGGACCGGCGGTCCTGTCAATGGCGGCAGTTCCGGGCATTCCGTCGGGAGTCGCGCTCGAGACCACGGGGGCAAGATCAGAGGTCGCGCCGGAATCCGGGTACGCCGACGGCGCCGACGGTCTCGGCCATGGCCCGCGGCATGCTTCCGGGCACGCGGCCGACCGGCGGCAGGAGACCGCCGACGCAGTTGCCTCAGACGGCCGGCTGGCCGGGATGACGTTCGGGCAGGCGGTGCTCATCGGCACCGCACAGGTATTCGCCCTGCTGCCCGGCATCAGCCGGGATGGCGTCGTCATGGTGACCGGAATGCTGCGCGGGCTGTCCCGCGAGGACGCCGTGCGATTCTCGTTCCTGCTGGCCGCGCCGGTCATCCTCGCAGCCGGCGTGCTCAAGGTTCCGGACCTGATGGGGCCGCTGGGCAACGGGATTCGCGGTCAGGTACTGCTCGGCAGCCTGCTATCGGGCATCGGCGCTTATCTGTCTGTCCGTTTCCTTGTCCGCTATTTCCGGCAGTCCCGCACGCTGACTCCGTTCGGCATCTACTGCCTGGTCGCGGGGCTCGGCAGCTTCGCCTACCTCACCCTGCGCTGACGCTGGGCGAGGCGGCGGCCGGCCGGCGTGATGGCAACGAGCGTGCCCATACAGGCCGCAGCGAGCAGCGCGTAGGGCACGAAGTCCGACGTTGCCTGGGCGATCGAGCCGCCGGCCGCGGACGAGATCGCCTGCCCGCTAGCCCAGGCCAGGTTGCCGAGGCCGAAGGCCAGCCCCTGATTGAGCCGCATACGGTCGGCCCCGGCGCTGAGCAGCGTCATCGCCGGGGTGAACAGGGTCCCGTAGGCCGGCATGCCGAGGATGAGCAGTGCAATCAGCCATGGCGCCGGGGCCAGGACGGGAGCGAGCAGGCTGACGACCACGGCCGCCGTGAGCGATATTCGCACCGGCACGAGCGGGCCGCGGCGATCGGCCAGCCGCCCGGTCAGCGGCGCCAGGCTCGCCTCGATCGCCGCCGAGGCAAGGAATGTCGCCCCGATGATCGTGGCGTCGACCCCCAGGCGGCCGAGCCGCAGCGGCGCCAGCACGTCGATGACGCCGAAGGCGATCCCGGCCAGCATGGTGAGCCACATCCCGGCAGCGACTTTCAGGTCACGCAGGGCCGGCCAGGCAGCGCTCAGTCCCTGCGGTTCGACTACTCGCGGGCTCGGTACCGCGAAGGCGACGATCATCAGCGCCCCCCCGGCCACCGCGGCCGCGCTGAACGCGGCGCCGGTGCCTACCCTGCTGGCGACCGCGCCGACCACCGGCCCGAGCAGGGCGCCGCCGACCGCCGCGCCCATCGCATTGCCGAGCAGTTCGCCACGGCGGCCTTCAGGGGCGGCGGTGGCCAGCCAGGCCAGCCCGGCCGCCCACGTGCAGGCGCCGCCAAGGCCCTGGACGAACCTGGCGGCATCAAGGATGGCCGGCTGTGATGCCCAGCCAAAGACGAGCGTGGACGCGCTCATCAGGGCAAGGCCGAGCAGCACGACCGACCGGTCTCCGAGCCGCGCCACGAGCAGCCCGCCCGGCAGCGCCCCGACCAAGGTGCCCAGCGGATAGGCGGCGACGAGGATGCCCGCGCCCGCTTTGGACAAGCTCGCCGCGTGCGCGTAATGCGGCAACAGCGGCGTCAGCGCGGTGAAGAAGATCGTGTCGACGAGGACGAGGGCGCAGACGAACAACTGCAGCCAGCGGACGCGAGATGGCAGGGCTAGCCGGTCAGCTTTCGCCACCTCACTCCGTCCCGGCCCGGCCGATGGTCTGACTGATCATTCAGCCGAGGCTATCGCACCTGGCTCCGGCTACGGCTGGCTGAGGTGGAAGTACTCGCGCGGCCTCGTCTCGCCATCGTGAAGGGTGTCATTAGGTATCCCGCTGCCTGGCATCGCAGCCTCGAATGCCTCCCGTGACTCCCATCTCGACACCCCGACGATTCTGTCGCCCTGATGATCCAGCCACGGGCCGATCTCGAGCAGGCCAGGCACACCGGACAGGGAATTGGCCATCGCCGCCATCGAGGCGTAGATCTCATCCCGGTTGGCAGGATCCGGGTAGTGCACGGCCATGAAGATGTAGCTCATCAGACCTCTACAGGGAGCGCCGGAGCAGCGAGTCCAGCTTAGTAAACGAGCTCTGCCAGCCCGCCGTCGCGTCGTCGCCCATCTGCTCGGCGTAGGGACCCTGGCGCAGCTCAAGCCTGGTCTTGTCGTTGACCTCCTCGTGGAATTCCAGCCTCAGCCGGAAGCGGACGCTGCCGGTGGTGCCGGGAATGCCCGTCACTTCCTGGTGACCGACGAGCAGCTCGTTCTCGATAACCTCGGTGAACGTCGCGTCGACCGGGTTGCGGTAAGTCGGATCCTGGTCGCTCACCATGACGAAGCGCTGGAATCCGCCAGGCCGCGCGTCGATCTGGACGGTCTCGCATGGCACCGAGAAGCCATCCGGGCCGAACCACAGGCAGAGCTGGTCGGGGTCCACGAACGCCCGATAGACCAGCTCACGCGGTGCCTCGAAGATTCGGGAGACGGTGATCTCATGAGTTGCTGCCTGCGCCATCGGTCTTCCTTTCAGATTCGTGCGGGATGCCTGACTCGAGCTCATACCCAGCAGGCCGGCCACACTCGCTTCCTGCTGGTAGCCACCGGCCTGGAATGGACCGCGACCAGCTCTGCGCGAAGCTAGCCTGATCGAATCCAGCCGAGCGTCTCCCGGTCTGGGTTGACCCAGCGTTCCGGCGGGCCGGCTGAGGTCAGCACGTCAGCGAGCCAGTAGGTCTCGTCCGGGTTCCAGCCGGCCAGCATGGTGCGGGCGCCTGCGGCTCCATCATCGCCTACGACCAGCGCCCGGCCAGCGGTGGTGAGGTAGCCGCCGACGGTCAGGTGGATCGCGTCATAGTCCGCGGCGACGGCGGCGAAATCCGGGATCATCCAGGGGCCAGCCCATCCGGTCACCCGCCACCAGTCATGCCGCCTGGATTTGCTGACCTCGAGCGGGTAACGCGCCGCGAGCCCGGCCCAGTCGCGCGGGCCGCGGATCTCGTAGATACGCGCCTCCGCCGACGGCACCAGCTGCCAGCAGGCAGCCTCGCGCCAGCCTGCCCCGTCTTCGACCAGATCGAGGCCCACAGCGGGCAGCCCCGGCAGCGCCCTGCTGGTAGTCACGAGCCCGGCAGCTGTTGGCGACGACCACCAGTACCCGCTGTAGGGCGCAGCCGGATCGGCTGGCCTGTCCGCCGCGCCGATCTCATCCTCGACGGTGCTGACCCGCCAGGCGGCGAGCCGATCAGCCGCGCCCGACAGCGCCGGCCCGCCATCGGGACCGGCTTGATCCCGCCCGGTATCCAGTGCCTCGACGAACTGCTGGTTGTCTCGCGGGAGGGGGTTGCGCCACCATGCCACGGCAGGCAGGGCAGTCACGGCCCGCGCGACCGGCCCCAGCACCTCCGCCACCGCAGGCTCGGCCAGGGCCTGATCGACTTCGTCCGGCGGCTGCCAGTACATGGCCGCGTCCACCGAGGACTGCAGCTGGACGAGCAGGCCCGCCTCGGCCGCTGACGCGGTCAGGTCAGCCCCGGAGACGAGCGCGGCAAGCTCGGCTGCTAGCTGCTGCGGGTTCGCGTCGGCCGAAAGGAACCGCAGGTCACGCCAGCCCGGGCTCGCCAGAACCGACCCGTCCGCCTGCCACGGGCTGACGAGCTCGAAGCACAGCCGCCGTCCTCGCGGGCCGGCCAGCAGTTCCGCTGACACATCGGGCCAGGCCATAGCGCCACGTTACGTCGGCGTCGACACGGGCGCGATGTCATTAACCCCAGCGCCCGCGAGCGTGCGGAATACCTAGTGCCCCAGGGCTAGCGCGTTCCCTCATTACGGGCGCAATGTGGGGACTGCCCGGTGACGATCGCCGCGTCCCGGTGCCTGGCAAGGTCCAGCCGAGTCCGAAAGGAGCAGCAGGATGCGACGGAGTGCCGACCGGATCCTGACCACGCACACCGGGAGCCTGCCTCGGCCGGCCGACCTTGATCAGCTGATAGCCGAGCACGACAGCGGCAAGGACGTCGACCAGGCCGCCTTCGATGCACGAGTGCGGAGCGCCGTCGAGGAAGTCGTCGAGCAGCAACTCCAGGCCGGCGTGACCGTCGTCGGGGACGGCGAGATGGGCAAGAGCGGCTATTCGACCTACGTCAAGGACAGGCTGACCGGCTTCGGGGGAAGTGGCCGCCCGATCGCGAGCACCGAGATGATCGACTATCCGGAGGTCTTCGAGAGTCTCGCCGGCGACGAGGCACTCGCCCGCGCGCTGAACCAGCCCGCGTGCATCGGACCTGTTGCCCTGAGCAATCCGGACGCGGTCAGCCGCGACATCGCGAACCTGAAGGAGAGCGTGGCGCGCCGCGAGCCAGCCGACGTGTTCATGACCGCGGCCTCGCCGGGTGTCATCGCCGCGTTCCTGTCCAACAGCTACTACCCGACCGACGAGGAGTACCTCTACGCGCTGGCGGATGCGATGAAGCCGGAGTACGACGCGATCGCGGCCGCCGGGATCGTGCTCCAGCTCGACTGCCCCGACCTGGCCATGACGCGGTCGATGGTCAGCAACGCCGGGCTGACAGAAGAGCAGTTCCGGGACCAGATCAGGATGCACGTCCGCGTGCTGAACCACGCGCTGCGCGACATCCCGCCGGAGCAGATGCGGATGCATCTGTGCTGGGGAAACGGAGAGTGGCCGCACATCACCGACATTCCGATGGCCAACATCGTCGATATCGTGCTGGAGGCGCGCCCGGCCGGGCTGGCTTTCGAGGCGGCCAACCCGCGGCACGAGCACGAGTGGAAGGTGTGGAAGGACATCCGGCTCCCCGAGGGCAAGGTCCTCATCCCCGGCATGCTGGATTCCACTACGAACTTCGTCGAGCATCCCGAACTCGTAGCCCAGCGGATCATCAGGTTCGCCGAGGTCGCCGGCCGCGAGAACGTGATCGCCGGCACCGACTGCGGCTTCGGCACGTTCGCCGGCTTTTATTCGGTGAAACCGAGGATCACGTGGCTGAAGCTTGCCGCGCTGGCGGAAGGCGCGGCGATCGCCTCCGATTACCTATGGAAACGGGGCCGGTCTTAGCTGACTCGCTCCAGCCATTCGCGGTAGCCGGAGGCAAACGGCTCGGCGCCCGCGATGATCGCCTGATGCAGCCACGCTGCCGCCTGCTCGGCCTCGCTCACCACCTCGGCGGGATAGCCGTAGCGGACCTGATGCTCGGCGAATTCGTCCTCGTCGAGTAGCTGCACACTCTGGTCGGAGCGTATCCGGATCACGTCAAGGTCGAGGTCGACCATGGTCACCTCGCGCGGATGCGGCCATCGTGGCGGCGTGGAGATATCGCAGTAGATGTCGGCGCCCCAGGGCTCGCCATTGAACGTTGCCGTCCACCACTGACCGTCCGGGAAGAGCAGGACCATCGGCTGCTTCATGGTTATCGGCGGCTCGCTCCCCCGCTGCGTGATCATGCCGGCGGGCGCTCCCAGCCAGATGCCATGCTCGTCCTCGCCGAGGTATCGCATGGTCTGGTGCCAGTGCAGGCTGCCGTCATATTTGGTGTACACCACGCGTACCTCGCGACCAGTCACATGCCGCACTTTATCGGGTGCGCGTTCCGGCCCGAGCCGGGCACGCCCGGCGCGCTAGATGACCGTCGCCGGGTCGACTCCCTTGCCTGCCGATGCGCTGCTCTCGTAGGCCGCGAGCGCGAACCTCAGCACGTCGACGGCCTCGCTCCCGCTCCAGAGCAGGGGGCCGTCGCCGGTGCGCAGCCAGCGCAGCCAGTGCCGGCCCGAATCGCGGAAGCTGCTCCCCCAGTCGTCATCGAGCGCGTGATATCCGCGCATCTCGCCGTCACGATAGACCTCAAGGCTGGGCTGCTGGATGCCGCGCCCGGTGCAGCGATTGAGGCGCGCGTAGCCAAGCCGGCCGGTTACCTCCCAGCGCTCGTCGTTGGTGTAGTAGTCCGACCGCAGGTACATGTCGACGCCGAGTGTGATGTCCCAGCCGCCCCGCACGCCGCTCTCGTGCTCCCAGGCGATCATCGTCGGCGCGTCCACGTCGACGCCAGGCCCGAAGTGGGTGTTGCCAATCCAGGCACGGACTTCCCTGATCGGGCCGAAGAGCCAGATGGCCGTGGAGAGCTTGTGCCAGCCATCGTCGAACACCATGATGCCGCGGCCGAGGGTCATCTGCTGCATCTGCCATTCGAAGCTGCTGAACGGAACGTCCCAGCCACCGTTGCCGGTGCCGATCATCTTCATGTGGTAGCCGGACACCTCGCCGATCTCGCCAGCCTCGACGACCGCCTTGAGCTTGCGCAGCGGCTCGTAGAACAGGTAGTTCTCCATGACGCGCAACACCCGGTCGTTCGCCTTCGCTGCGTCCAGGATTCGCTGGGCCTCGGCAAGGTCATTGCACATGGGCTTCTGCGAGTTGACATGCCAGCCGTAGTCGAGCAGCTCCGGGATGCCGTCACCGTGCAGCGGGGCCGGCAGCAGGGCCTCCACCGCGTCGACCTGCAGGTCGCTCGCCGCCAGTTCCGCGGCTGACGCGAATGTGCGCGCGCCCGGCCAGTCGGCCTGGCGCTGCGCTCGGCGCTCCTCGCTCGGATCGACGAGCGCGACCACTTCGACGTCCGGGTTGCCGAGGTAACCGCGCACGTTCAGGTCATAGATCCGGCCAAGGCCAATGAAGGCGGCGCGTACCGGGCGGTCATACGGAAGGAAAGTCATTGCGACCGGTCTCCTCGGGGCGCTTGGGATCGGACGCCCGGATCGGAGACCCGGAGCTGGCCTGTTGTGTTCCGCATAGTACCGACTGTCCCTTCCGCGGCCTGGCCTTCGGCCAAAACTGGTGTTGTCCCAGGACACAGGCATCCTCCGGCCGCCCGCCTGCGCGGCCGCGATGCCCAGCTCAGGCCGTGGTTCGCAAACGATGCTCGCGTGAGTTGACAGTGTTTAGTTCGGCATTGCATAATGAGAAAGGTAAACGGCGTAAACACCAACACCGGGCAAGGGGACACTCCAATGACCATCAGCATGCAGAGCCTGCAGGACGCACTCATCGCCGTGTTTGTCACCATCGGCGTTGCGGTAGCTCTCTCCGTGGCGTTCCTGACCATCGGCGCTTTCTTCGAGCGCAGCAAGGCGCGTGCTAGCCACGCCATCCACGGCGCTGCGCCAGCGCAGCACCCGACTCAGACTGACAACGCGCGCGAGCTGGTCCTGCGGTAGCGCCGCGCAGCATCAGCTGCGCAGTACCAGCCGCGCAGTACCGGCCGCGCAGTACCAGCCGCAAGAACCGAGAGGGACGGCGCCCTGGGGCGTCGCCCCTCTTCGTATGCGGCGAGCCGGGTAAGCACCGCATCGGCTCAGCGTCCGGGCGCTACCAACGACCCCAGCGCACGACCTGGCAGCGGGGTCCGCCGACAACCTTTGCGCGCCGCTGGCAGCGACCCGGGCGCGCTACCTGGCGGCAACCCATACGCGGTACCTGGCGGCGACCTGGGCGCGCCGCCTACGGGCCCGCTTAGACCGCTACCTGGCGGCGACCGCCATCTCGGCTGGCCGCGGTCGGCGAGTCTGCTGCTCGAACGGCAGGCCCTCGCGGTCACCCGCCGCCCGGAATAGCACTCCGGCCCAGGTCCGGAATGGCCGCCAGGGCTCAGCCAGCCGCTCCATAGTCGCGGCGTCGGGCGTTTCCGGCAGGCCGTAGTAATGCCGCAGGCAGCCGGCCAGCCTCGGCTCTCCGACAGCCAGTGCGTCAGTAACTCCGACGGACCGGAGGTAGACGAGCATCGTGTACACCGGGCCTAGCCCCTTGATCCGCCGCAGTGAAGCCATCGCCGTGTCGGCCGACATCGAGCGCAGCCGGGCTACGTCGAGGTGCCCGTCGTGAGCAGCGCGAGCCACGCCGTGCAGTCTTGCCATTCGCTCCGGCTCGATACCCGGAAACACCTCGACCTTCAGCAGATCCCGAGGCAGCGGGAACGCCGCCACAGACTCGCCGGCCAGCTCGAATGTCTCCCCCGCCGCCTCGCTGAGCCGCCTTCGCAACGCCGCGGCCTGCGCCCGGTGCCGGCGCTGCGACAGCACGGACCAGGCGGCAGCCTCGTAAGGCGAGTGGAATAGTACCGGCCGGAGGCCCGGATTCTCGGCCTGAATCTTGCCGAGCACGGGATCGGCGTGACCAGCCTCGAGCCAGCCGCGGGCCGGAGTATCCACCGAGAGGATGCGCCTGATCTGGTCGGCCGCCATGCCCATGTCGCACTCGTCGCCGCTGATCTCCGCCGACAGGCAGCCGTCCGCTTCCTGCCTGACGACCGCGCCCACATATGTGTCTAGGTCGTCGCCAGCGAACGCGAACCGCATGAGCCCTGAGTCCGGCTCCGGGCGGCCGGTGTTCGGCCCGAACCCGAACGACGCGGCCGCGGCCAGGGAGAAAGGTCCGTCGACCGGCAAGCTGAGGGTAACTGACACGGGGATCGCCTCCTTAGCGAAGGCCACTGCCGCGCTTTCGCAGCGGCCACATTCCCAGGTATAGACCCCGCTACCGACAGTCCGGATTGGGCGGCGCAGCCACCTATGCGCTCCGGCACCTGCCTAGCCTGGGTGGTGCATTCCGACGTGATGTGCGGTGCCCGGCTGTCCAGGTCATCCCGGAGGCCTCGTTCTGCTAACGGAACGAAACGGCCCCATTCCGGAGGACGCTGACCGCCGCACCGAAGTCGCCGATTGCCCCGGACAGGACCACGGTGGCCCCGGGCAGGTCGTCGTTTTCGTAGGCAGTGAAAAACACGTGGCTAGTCGCCGGGGCTGTTGTCGTGCTGCGAACAGCCGGGCCTGCCGGCGCCGGATCTGCCCTAGTCCGGCGGAGTGCCGGGGTGCTCGACGCTGCTGATCAGGAGCTTGAGCTGGGTGATCTCCACCGCGAGGGCGGCGCGGCCAGCTTTGGTGAGAGTGACCCAGGTGCGGGCGCGCTTTCCGGCGTAGCCCTTCTCGATGGCGATGAGCCCGGCGTTTTCCAGCACGCCGAGGTGCTGGGACAGGTTGCCCGCGGTCAGCTCGAGCGTGTCGCGCAGGTAGCTGAACTCCACCTGACGGGCCTCGTGGGCGATGGTGAGGATGCCGAGCCGCGCCCGCTGATGGACGATGTCGTCTAGCCCGTTCGCGGGATGGCTGGTCATGCGGCGCGCTGCCAGGGCCGCTGGGCCAGGAGGAAGCCGATGCCGCCGAGCAGCAGCACGCTGCCGGCGGCCGACCAGCTGCACCGGGAAGCCCAGCCCCCGGTGGCCGCTGACCGAGCCGAAGGTGAGGGCCACCAGCACGACCGCCAGGTAGCCGAGGGCCAGGGCGAGCAGTGCCCCGTTGCGTTCGGCCCATGCCAGCACCACCAGCGCCAGGCCGATGGCGAAGGGGTAACTGCGCAGCGCGGAGAACAGGCCAGGGCCAGCGGGCATGAAGGCCAGCGGGTGATACAGCGTCCACAGCAGCGAGCCGGTCATCGCCAGGGCGAGGATGATCCCGGCGACGACGTATGGCCGCACGCGGGTCCCGACACCGCGGGCCCGGGACCGGCGGATGTAGAAGGCGGCGATCGCCGCATAGGCCAGCACCAGCGCGGTCGGCCAGTATGCCAGCAGCGCGGGGGGGTAAGCGGTGCAGACCCTGCTAGGTCCCGTAGCGGCGCAGGTCCCCAGGCGGTGGGGAGAGTAGCGGAAGGCAATGGCGACGAAGGTCACCCCCGCGAGCACTAGGAGCGGGAACCAGGTCGCGCGCTGAGTCTTGCGCACCCGGCGGGAGAGTTCGCGCGTGCCCGACAGCAGCCGGCGCGGGTCGTCTCCGGAGAACGCAGTTTCACTCGTCATGAGCAATAGGTTAGCGACACAAATCGATTTGCGCTAGAGAGTGCATCCGGCTGCGCCCGGGAATCCTCCCAGGGCAACGGTGAGGCCGCCCGCAGTGGCGACGACGGCTAGGTAGGCGCTGGCAAGGCATCATCGGTGCACGATCAGCCGCCATGGCGCGCGGGCCAAGAGGACGGCCTCGACGCGGGCCGAGCCTCCGCCGTCGAGCAGGCAGGCTGCAACGGCGTCGAGCTGAGTTCCAGTAGTACAGATGTCGTCTATTAACGGAACAGTCTTAACGTGCGAGGCTCATGGCTGTTGCGATGCTAAGCCAATTGGCTAATACTAAGTCCTATGACTCAGCAAACAGTGATCTGCACCTACCGGGTCCATGCCGAGGCAGAGGCCGAGTTCGTCGAGTTGCTCGGCAGCCATTGGCGCATCCTGAGCGAGCTAGGGTTCGTGACCGCGGAGCCGTCAGTTATCTACCGCGAGCTCAATGAGCGCCCGACGTATGTCGAGATCTTCACCTGGGTCGAGGGTGGCTATGAGCAAGCGCGCGAGCACCCGGCAGTCCTGGCCATCTGGGGGCCGATGGACTCCCTGCTTGAGGAACGCGAGGGACGGCTTAAATGGGAGTTTCCGCACTACGAGCGCGTCACGCTCGGCCCGTGACAGCCAAGCCCAGGGGATCCGGCGAGCTCGATGACTTCGATTCCGTATTCAGCGCACTGGCGCATCGGGCCCGGCGGACCATCCTTTCAGCCCTGCACAGCCACGGCGGCGAGATGACGTCAGGGGCTATCGCCGGGTGGTTCGAGCACTCGTGGCCGACGACCTCACAGCACTTGCGCGTTCTGCAGCAAGCCGGGCTGGTCTCAGTAGAGCTGCGCGGCCGGGAACATGTGTACCGGCTGGACTCGGCGCGCCTGCTCGCCGTCACGCAAGGATGGCTCAGCTACTTCGGCTGACTGCAGCGCAGCCTGCGTTGCGCGGCACATCGTCAACCGGGCCCCGGCGTGCGGGCCATCCCAGGGCGGAAATCACTCGGCTGCACGGTTATGCCAGGGCGCGCGGGCAAGCACAACGCCCTCGACCCGCGATGCACCGCCCTCGTCTAGCAGGCAACCAGCAACGGCGTCCAGTTGGGTGCCAGTAGTGCAGACGTCGTCGTAGACGAGGACGAACTTGCCGGCCGTCCGGCCGGGCTCGGTTACCTGGAGTGCGGCCCGCAGCTCCTGGCCGGCGGCTCGCTTGGACCAGGCCTGCGCATCGACGGACTTCAGTGTTGGCCCGCTCTTGACGATGGCGGCGGGGGTGGCGGTGTCGAACGGCCAGCGGCCCCTGGGACCGGCCCCATCGGCCGCGCGCAGGACGGCTTCGGTATGCCCAAACTGCTGCCCGCCTGCCCCGACAAAGCTGGGGTTGGCAACGATGAGGCCGGGTGGGTCGGCGGCCATGGTTTCCTCGAGCCAAGCCGCCAGCAGCCTGCCGAACACGGCCGACCAGTCACGGGCACCGCGGTACTTGTACTCGTTGATCACGCGGCGCAATGGCCCCGACTGGTAGCCGATGGCGTGAATCCGGCTGATCCGGCGCCGCGGGCTGCGGCACAATTCGTTCGGGCATGCACCGCTTGCGGCGAGGCGCTGCGCGCAGACGGCGCATGAGCCGGCGCCCGGCCTGGTCAGTTTGCGGGTGGCACAGCCAAGGCAGACCTGAGCTGGCCCGGAGCGGAAGTTGCGGCAGCCGTGGCAGTCAGGGAACGCGGCCAGGGGTAACTGTTCGGTCATATCGGGGGTGACGTTAGCGGCCGGCGCTGACAGTCGGGCCGACCCGGCGGACTTGCGGCCAGCCGTGTCGGAACGGGCGCGAGGCTGCGTGCTGCGGCCGGCTGAGGGCGGCCCCGTTCCCTCCGAAGCGTCAGCGCGGGGCTGCGCGGACAGGCTGGCCGGGCAGAGCTTCCGGCACGATCTGGGCGTCCGCCACGACCAGGGTTCCGTTCACCAGGACGTGCCTGATCCCGGCAGACGGGCGCGTGCTGCGCGTGTAGGTCGCCTGATCGCTCACCGTCGCCGGGTCGAATACCACGAGGTCGGCGTCGCAGCCCGCCTGCACTCGGCCCTTGAGCCGCATCGCGGGTACGCGGTCCTCGAGCAGCTGGGCCGGGCGCAGGCTGCAGCGGCGGAGCGTCTCGGTCAGGCCGAGCGGACCCGCCGGGCCGACTGGGCCGCCGCGGATGCCAGCAACCGCAGCGAGCGAGCGAAAGTCCCGGCGGTGCGCGGGTGAGTGAACGCGCCGTCGGGCAGCGGCCAGGTCATCTGATCGGGAACAAGGCCTGGCCAGGTGAGCGGCATCGCGTCACTGGCGACCACGGCGCCAGGAAACGTCAGCGAGCGCAGCAGGACTTCAAGGTCGTCCGGGTTCTCCTCGTCGAGATGCCTGATGATTACCAGGCCGCCGGGATCGGCAGCGCGGAGCTCCCGGAGCCGCGCCTCGCTGGTTACCTGTTCGCCCGTCGGCGCGTAGGTCAGGTCGGCAGGCGACAGGGCGCGCTCGGCGAGGCGCTCAGGCGCAAGGAACGCCGCGCCGATCCCCGTCATGCCCGCGCCATAGGGATAAGCCTCGGTCGAAACCCGCGAACCGGCCGCCTGCGCCCGGCCGACCAGATCCTGGACTCGGTCGATGTGGCGCAACGACGTGCTGTTGATATGGCAGTAGTGCATGTGCGCGCCAGTCTCTCCGGCCGCGCGAACGATTTCCTCGGCACCGTCGACAAGCGCGGCGGGCGCGAGTTCGACTAGGTCGCGGGCATGCGTGAACGTCGGCACTCCGGCTTCCGCGGCGAGAGCCGCAAGCTGCAGGTATTCGCCCGGGTCGGTGCCGGGCGCGTAGCCGACGAGCACGCCGATGCCGATTGCCCCGTCGGCCAGGTCTGCCGACAGCCGAGTCAGGATCGCGCTGATCTGCATCGGCGAAGCGGAGCCCTGCCAGGCCGGAGCCGCGATGTTGGCCAGGAACGTGCGTAGCGAGCCATCGAGCTCGACCCCGGCGACGGCTTCCATCCGGGCGAGCGCCCAGGAGGTCGCGAAACCGTAGTTGACGGGCCTGCCCTCGGCCGCGGCGCGCCGGTACGCCGGCTGCACCGGGCTGACGCCCGCCTCAAGCTCAAGCGCCGTGGTGACGCCGTCCAGGGCCCGCAACCGCAGCCCAGCGACGTCAGCCGTGTGACTATGCAGGTCGATGAAACCGGCAGTGACGACGTGGCCTGCGACGTCGAGGTCGGTCGCGGCCGGGCCCAGGCCTGTCCCGACCTCACTGATGCGGCCGCCGGAGACGGCGACGTCGCAGATGGCGTCTAGGCCGGTCTCCGGGTCGAGCACGCGACCGCCGCGCAGGACGATGTCATGAATGGTCACTGGCGAGCCCTCCGACGTGAGTAGGCAGTTATTGAGTGCCGTTGTCCGCGATAATCGCTGAAGAACGCACTCGATAACAAGATCACTTCCGCTGCGCCGCACGAGGCGGTTACTCGAACAGGCCGCGGATGTCGTCGGCGTCGAGGCCGCCACCGAACACGTTGCCGCTATCGATCACGGAGGAGAACAGCTCGGCCTTACGCGCTTTCAGCGCCATGACCTTCTCCTCAATCGTGCCGGCCGAGATCAGCCGGTAGACCACGACGTTCCGGGTCTGGCCGATCCGGTGCGTGCGGTCCACGGCCTGCGCCTCGGTCGCAGGGTTCCACCATGGGTCGAGCAGGAAGCAGTAGTCGGCCTCGGTCAGGTTCAGCCCGAAACCGCCGGCCTTGAGGCTGATCAGGAACACCGGAGCCGCGCCGTCCTTGAACCGCTGGATGACCGCCTGCCGGTCACGCGTCTTACCGTCGAGATAGCAGTAGCGGATGCCAGCCTCGTCAAGCCGCCACCTGACCAGGTCGAGGAACCGGGTGAACTGACTGAACACCAGCGCCCGGTGCCCGCCGGCCACTACCTCGCCGAGCTGGCCGAGCAGCGCGTCGATCTTGCTGCACGGCATCTCCATGTGCTCCGGGTCGACGAGCCCGGCATGCAGGCTGAGCTGGCGCAGCAATGTCAGCGACCGCAGAATCGTGAACCGGTTGGCGTTCATGTCCTCGATCATGCCGAGGACCTTCTGCCGCTCCCGCTGGAGATGGGTGTCGTAGAGCTTGCGATGCCGCGGGTGCAGCTCGACCTCAAGCACCTGCTCCTGCTTGGCGGGCAGGTCAGCCGCCACCTGTTCCTTGGTCCGGCGGAGCACTAGCGGCTTGATCCGGCGCCGGAGCTGGCCGAGCAGATCCGCGTTGCCCTGCTTTTCGATCGGCCGGCCGTAATAGTCCTGGAAGCGGTCCGGATTAGGAAACAGCCCGGGCGCCGTGATCGACAGCAGCGACCACAGCTCCATCAGGTTGTTTTCCATCGGAGTGCCGGTGATGGCCAGCTTGAACGGGGCCGCCAGTTTCCGGGCGCACTGATAAACCTTCGACTGATGATTCTTGGTGTACTGGGCCTCGTCCAGGATCAGCCCGGACCAGGCAGCGGCGGCGTAGTTGGCAAAGTCAAGCCGCAGCAGCGTGTACGTGGTGACCACAGCGTCGGCACCGGCGATGAGCGCGGCAAGGTCCGTCCTCCGCTTGGCCATGGTGTCGCTGATGAGCGCCACCGTGAGGTCCGGGGCGAATTTGGCCGCTTCCGCCGACCAGTTGGATACCACGCTCGTCGGCGCGACGATCAGGAACGGCGGGCTAGCCGGATCCGCCTGGCGCGCGTGGCTGATCAGCGCGAGCGACTGCACCGTCTTGCCGAGGCCCATGTCGTCCGCGAGGATGCCGCCCAGCTGGTGCTGCCACAAGAAGGCCAGCCAGCGGAAGCCCTGCAGCTGGTAAGGCCGGAGGTTGGCCGTCAACGTCGCCGGCGGGGCCATTGCCGTGTCCACGTTGCCGATCGACAGCAGGCCCTCCACCTGACGCTTCCACTCACTCGCCTGACCGCTGATGACGCCGAGCTCGGCCAGCTCCGCCCACAGCCCTGCCTGGAACCTGCTGATCCGCAGCGGTCCGGCCGGCGAGTCGAGCAGCGCCCGGGCCTCATCGATCAGGTCAGCCAGGGCCTGCAGCTCGGGTTTGTCCAGCGAGAAATAGGCGCCGTTGTCCAGCAGCAGATAGGGATCGCCGCGGCTGAGAGCCTTGAATAGCTCGGCGAACGAAACCTCGGACCCTTCTACCGTGATCGTGATGCCGAGATCGAACCAGTCGTTGTCGCCGTTCAGCGCGCCCGCCGAGATGCCGATCTGAAGCGAGTCACCCGCCTCGCGATAGTCAGCAGGCTCGCCGCTGATCTCGACCTCGACGCCCGGCTGGCCGGCCAGCAGCGGTAGCACTTCGGTGCTGAACAGCATCGTGTCGATGCCGGCCAGTTGCGCGGACCGGACTCGTCCGGCCTGGCACATCAAGCCCGGCGAGGATAGCCTGCTCTGCGTCCAGGTCCCGGAAGCTCGTCTCGGCCCCCGCGCGGGCCTCGGCCTCACGAGGGCCATCGATCGCGCGGGGACCATCGTTCGCGTGCGCACCCGCTGCCAGAGCGTAGGCGCGCGGGCCATAACCCGCGGCCAACGCACCGGAGCTAAGCGGCGCGCGCAGTTGCTGGTCGCCGACCTGGTAGGCCCACTCCCAGTTGACGTCCAGCTCGTGCCCGTCGCCATAACGAGCTCCCAGTACCAGCTTCGGCGCCGAGACGGCGGGCAGCGCCACCGAGTTGTCGGAGGAAATTAGCGTTGCTGCACGCCGCAGCCGCGGATAGAACTGCTCGCGGAACCGGCCCTCGTCGGCCGCCGGAATCCGCATCGACTGCCCGGTCAGGGTCATCTGCAGCAGCCCGCCAGGCACTGGCTCGGCAAGCCGGGCAAGCCGGAATCGCCAGGCCGCCGGATGGGGCGTCCGCCCGGTCTCGGCCGGGTCGGCATAGGCGACCCCGTTCCCTTCCGATCCGATGACGACCAGCGGAACGACCACCTGGTCATCCACGCGCAGCTGCGGGCTAACCAGAAGCGGGCCGGACGGATCACGCCGGGTGACGTCGAAGCACAGCTCAGCGGTGTCGTGCGCCGGCACCGGCCCGAGCTTGCGCCCGTAGACGACCGGCAGGCCGATCGAGTAAGCCTCATCGAGCAGCGACCAGAGCTGGCGGGACTCGAAGCCTGCCAGGTCCAGGTGCCGTTCGCTGCCGGGGTAATAGCCGTAGCGGCCGGCCAGCTCGTCGCCTGCCCGGTATGCCGCGTAGAACTCGCGCGCCAGGCGAAGATGCTGCTCGGGATACTCGCCCGGGCCGACGGTGCCGCCATAGCCGCCGTAATTGAGCCGCGGACTCAGTTTGGCCCAAGTCAGCGACCCGCCGACCCAGCCGCCCTTCTTGCCGGGCTGCACCAACCGAGCCCGCAGTTCGAGTGTCCGCTCACCCTGCGCCAGCTGATAGCCGTATCGGGCGGCCGGGTCCGAGAGGGTCAGCTCGATGGCGATGGGCGTCTCGGTGCGAATTTCGCGGCCAGGCTCGCGGCGCGATTCCAGCAGCGACGTCAGCGAGTGCTCCCAGTGCACCGACTGCGGCCGCGTGGTCAGGTCCTGCCCCGATGCCAGGGCGCCAGCCAGCGCAATCGAGGCCGCATGCTTGCACTCAGAGCCGGCCTGACAGCTGCAGAAGCTGCGCACGAACATCATCGGGCAGCCGTCGGTGAAGAAGACGACCGTTTCGTGCAGCTCGCCGCCGCGATCCTGCACGACGCCGTGCAGCCCGCGCTTGGCGGCGTCCCATTCCATTCGCCGCACCGCGCCGTCTTCGACTGCGCGGTGACCGGCCGAGTAAGCGGGCATGCCAACGGCGTCCTCGACCGAGCCGAGGTCGACCTCGTCGAGCGTGACGCGCCCCATGATTAGCACCGTAGCCCGTTCCACCGACACTGCGGGGATCCGCCGCGTGGACAGCCAGTTGCCTGACACGATGGGAGTTGTGCCTAACACCGGGCGCATGGAGCCAGGCAAGACAGGCCGGCGCATGTCCGCCGATCATGACGCCCAGCAGCCGGAGCTGTGGGACACCAGCGAGCTCGAGCGGCTCGCCCACTTGCGCCAGCTGGCGGCTAGCAGCAGCGCTCCTGACGAGGTGAGACGGGTGATCGACCGCGCGGCCACCGCGGACGAGGCGATGGATCTGCTGTCCGGGGCCGGGCTGATGCCCGCGGACACCGATCCTGTCGGGGCTTTGCTGACCTGGTTTGCGCCGCTGCTCGAGCCGGACTGTGACCAGCTGACGGCCGAGGTGGTCGGGGCCGAGTTCGTCGCCTCGCTGCGTCGCAATTTGCCGTCCGAATCGGACGTGGCCATGCTGCTACGGACAGTCCTCGGCTCGTTGCCCGGGACTCGGAGCGCTGAGGCGCTCGCCATGACGCGCGTGCTGACGGTCGTCGGGCCTGATGACGTAAAGCCCGTGGCTGCGGCCGCGGCGGCCGAACTGGTCGCGGCGGGCATGCCCGACCCGCCATGGGCAGCAAACCTGGGTGCGCCCGTGCCGGGAGCCTGCTTCGGCTACGAGGACATCTACGGCGAGCAGCGGTCGCTCGCGATGACCTTTAGCTACGGGCGGAAGAAACACGCGCTCGTGGTCCTGGTCGACTACATACTCGGCGGCGGAATCAAGGACTGCTTCTTCACCCAGGAGGTCACCGGGCTCAAGAACGAGTACCGTGCCGTCGGCCGCCAGGACTACCTGGAGTTCCGCGATTTCGACGGCGCGCGGGCGCGTGCGATCGTCGAGGAGGCGCTATCCAGGCAGCCATGCCCGGTTGAGGACGATCAGGTCGACTCGGTTGACGAACTGCTTGACCTGGTGCGGGCGAGGGTGGCGCTGCTGCCGTTGCCCGCGCAGGCTGGCCAGGCCGAGACAGTCAAGGCCGGAAAGGCGGGCGCGGCGACCAAGGCGGGCGCGGCGACAAGGCGGGCGCGCGACAAGGCGGGCGCGGCGACCAAGGGGACCGCCGGGCCGAAGAATATCCACCGGATCAAGGTGACCTTGCGCGGCAGTAAGCCGCCGATCTGGCGGCGGTTTGAGGTGCCATCCGACATCACGCTGAAGCGGCTGCATGACGTTATCCAGCTGGGCTTCGGCTGGCAGGACTGTCACCTGTTCGTGTTCGAGACGGCGGCCGGCCAGTACGGCGTGCCGGACCCTGACAGTGGCTGCCGCAGCGCGGCGAATAAGAAGCTGTCAGCGGTCGCCGACTGGCCCGGCGACCGCATCCGCTATGAATACGACTTTGGTGACAGCTGGGAGCATGAGATTCTCGTGGAGGCTGTCCTGCCTGCTGAGCCCGGAGTCAGGTACCCGCGTTGCGTGACGGGCCGGCGGGCCTGTCCGCCTGAAGACTGCGGCGGTCTCTGGGGATACTACGAGCTGCTGAACGTCCTTGCTAACCGGCGGAGCCCACAACACCGGGTCATGCTCGAATGGCTGGGGATCGAGTCTCCCGCCGAGTTCGATCCGGATCACTTCAGCGCAGCCGAAGCCAACGCCGAGCTATCGCAGATCTCGAAAGTGCTCATCAGGCGCTGAGGATCGACGGCAGCTCAGCCGGTCGTGCCGCCGTTCCCGGCCTCACTCCGCGCCTCCGCATTGATGGCGTCCGCGACGGCATGAGCGAGCGTCCGATACTGCTCCCGGGTGATCTCGCCACGGTCATACGCCGCCGTAAGATCGTCGATCGAGCCTCGGACATTTGCTCCGGGGTCGACTTGCGCGGCGGCGGCAAGCTCGGCGTAGCTGCCCGGCCTTGGACCCCTCGTGCGAGGCCAGCTTCGCAGCTTGAAAGCGCTCCGCGACCTCGTCAAGGGTCATCGTTCCCGAGCGGAGGGCAACGATCAAGTCGGTGACTTCGCTACTGCTCATCGGGCCGCTCCTTGACGTTGCCCGCACCACGGGAGTCGACAAGCGCTGGTAGCCGGCTCGTCGACCGAGTTGTCGTATACCCGCCAGGCACCGAAACGTGGTCTTGAGTTCCTCGAAGTTCCTGCGGTTGCCGCTGCCCCAAGCCGAGTCGGCGTGATCCAGGATCGTCGCTCGCGAGATATACCTGCCGCCAAGGCCATTCCCGGCACAGTACTCGTCGTGATCTTTGCGATGCCGGGCGCCAGCACGGCGCAAGCTAACCTCGATCGGAATGTCGATGAAAATCCCTTCGACTGGGCTGTAGCCAGCGTCCAGTAGCGACTCGATGCGCTCGATCGCCGTGTCGGTCCTCGACATCGTGACGTCCCAGATGACGTTCTTGCCGTCAGCCTCGGCCTTGCTGGCAAGCCGCTTGGCGATGTAAGAGGACTCCTCATGAACCAGATCGGACGCCTCCAACGGAGATAGGCCTTCGACCTCCGGGATCATGTTCCGACGCGCAAGCTCCAACTTGATGAGATCGGGATTGATCATTAGGTACTGCGTCAGATCGATGCCTGCGTGCTCGGCGAGAATCGTTGTCTTGCCCGCGCCCGGCAGACCGCCCGCCAAGATCGCCTTGCGCTCGCACGGAACGTCTTTTGCGCCGGCATACAGATCCTCGATGATCGAGTGGTGCGCGCCGTCGCGTTCGTCCGATCCAGACTTCTCCCGGCGTTGTCGACGGTATGGCGGATATCCGAGCCAGCCCTGGCCCAGTGCGTCGGCTAAGCGCTCCTCCGCGTCGGCGACGTGCTCGGCGTATTCCTCGTCGGCCAGGCGGACGGTTGTCGGCGGCCTTGCTGCCGCCATCCAGCGGCTGGCCGTTATCTGGGCCGTGACGGGTGCCCAGGGGGCAGTTTGCTCTGCCGGTCAGCTAAGTCCGAGGGTGAGCCACCTCGGCGCAGATCTGTGCGCTCGGCTAGGTCGGTTGGCGAGTCGATTGGGGACACGCGGACCTCCTGAGCCAACCCTTTGATTGCCGGGTTAGACGATAAACCAGGGCACCGCGCGAATGCCGTTGTTCGCCCGTTTTTCAGAGCAAGGACAGGCCGCTGGTAACGGCATCGATCCGGGTGTCCTCGGCTGGCCCGATGGCGCAACAGGTCGGCGTTCCCTCAGCTACCTGGGTCCGGCCGGCATCGTGGATCACCTGCACAGGCAGCCCGGCATCACTGGCTTGCTCCGCGATGGCGAAAAGGTCATCCTCGCTGACTGCCTTCAGGACCACCTTCGGCTGGCCATCGCGCAGCCAGGCCCGGAAGTCGGGCGTGCCGAGGCCGGCCAGCGCGGCCGCTACAGCAGCATGCGCCGCCTGCGCGGCTATCTTGCCGCGTCCCATGCCAAGGTCAGACCGGACGACCAGGGTGAGCTTGGTGTGCATGCTGGCCACCGTACTGCGCGCCGCCAGACAGAAGAGCCAGCCAAAATGATCTCGCCTGACGGCTGCCCGCGCCGCTACGGAAGACTGGCACCCATGACCAGCTCGTGGGATCCCGCGTACCTCACTGCTACCCCGCCCCCGTGGGACATCGGCCGACCGCAACCTGCCTTCATCCGGCTAGCCGAGGCGGGCCGGCTTGACCGGGCGGGTGCTCGACGTTGGCTGCGGCACCGGCGAGCAGACACTACTGGCCGCCACACACGGAGCCGAGGCTGTCGGCATCGATCTAGCGAAGACCGCGATCGAGCGCGCCCGGTCGAAGGCCACCGATCGCAGAGTCGCGGCGCGCTTCGATGTCGCGGACGCGACGGACCTGAGTCTGCTGGGCGTGATCGCGGACACCATCATCGACTGCGGCTTGTTCCACGTGTTCAGCGATGAGGACCGGCCGCGTTACGTCGCTAACCTGGCGTCCGTGCTCCGGCTCGGCGGAACCGTTTACCTGATGTGCTTCAGCGACCGCCAGCCGGGCGGATTCGGCCCGCGCCGCGTTCGCCAGCAGGAACTGCGCGAGTCATTCAATGACGGGTGGGCCGTCGAGTCAATCGAGGCGGCGACCTTCGAGATCAACCCGGTCAACTCCACGACGTCCGCCGAGGCCTGGCTGGCGACGATAACGCGGCTCTGACCGGACCCTGCAAGCGCCGTGGGCAGGTCCCGGATTCGCTTAAGATTGGCAGCTCATCGCGGTCAACGGGAGGCAAGCATCGTGGATGACCAGCCAGCGCGCGCTGCTCGCCCGCTGCTGCCGTCCGGGGCCCGCCGCCCGGCCGCGGTCATCGCTGCCTGCTGCATTGTGGTCACCCTCGTGCTGGGCGTGCTGACCGCGCACACGTCCCACCCGGGTGTTCTGGACCGCGCCGTCGACTCCTGGATCCAGCGCAGCATTGGCGCGCACCGCGGGATCCTGCACCTGCTGGAGGACGTCGGGGAGCCCGGCCGAGGTGGCCTCCCTGACGCTGATCATAATGCTGGCCTGCCTGGCCGCCCGCCGGGTCAACGGCGCCGTGCTCACAGCGGTGAGTGTCGTGGTGTCAGTGGTGGCGACCGAGTTCGTGCTCAAGCCGATCTTCGGCCGGACCCTCGGCGGCGCTTTCGTTTACCCGAGCGGCCACGCGGGCCGGGCGTTCACCCTGGCTGCGGTCATCGTCGTGCTCCTGCTCAACCCGGCAAGCCGCCAGCTCCCCACTGCGCTGAAAGTCGCCGTCGCGACCGGAGCCGCGCTGGTCGGCTCAGCGGTCGCGATCGCGATGATCGGCCTGAACTACCACTACTTCACTGACACCGTCGGCGGCGCAGCGCTGGCAATCGCCGTGGTAATCGCGACCTCGTTCCTGCTCGATACCGAAGGCATGCGGAAACGGATGCGCGTCGCCAGACGAAACCATCGTCCCGCTTCTCGTAGGGAGGGAACGGGGCCGGACGTAACGCCGAGTAGTCGATCGGCTACGCTGAGCTGACAGCTGACAAAACGGACCGAACTGCCAGCATCTCCTGAACCGCGGGACTGCCCGGACTGGTTGCGAGGCAGGTGCGTCATGAAGATCAGCACTGCAGCAGTGGCTTTCATTGCCGCGCTCGGGCTTGCTGCCTGCACGACGGTAACGGTGCATGAGTCGGGCTCGTCGTCGACACCACCCCTGTCACCATCTGCTTCCTCGTCCGCAACGCCTCCGCCCGCAGCCACCAGTCGTTCCCCGGCGCCAAGCGCACCGGCGAGCGTCGGCCAGCCATCCGCTCCCCCGGTAGCGAGCTCCCGGAGCGGCGGGACGCCTAGCCCGCCGGGACCGGTCAGTGTTCCGAACGTGACGAATCCGTGGGCGGTCGTGTCTGCGTACTACGGCGACATAGAGTCGGGCGACTACTCCCAGGCGTGGGCCCTAATCGATAACGGCGCCGTGACCGGGCAGACCTACCAGCAGTTCGCCGACGGCTTCGCCTGCACGGGAGCGCAGCAGCTGACCGAGCAGGGCCAATCGGGCGATCAGGTGATCTTCTCCCTGGCCGCGACTAACAACTGCACGGGGCAGGTGCAGCACTTCGCCGGCACTGACACTGTGCAGAACGGGAAGATCGTCGCCGCTAACGTCCACCGAGTCGGCCCCTGACTGCCGATCCCTCGCTTAGCGCGGCGGATCTTCGGCCACGAGCACTGAGCCACGCTAAGTGCCACGGATCCGGGACGTCGAGGTGACACTGTCAACCGGAGTCGTCCAGGCAGCCGTTGACGCCGCTAGGCGCGCTGTTTGTCCCGGTACCGCCGCACCTTCGCGATAGTTCCGCACGCCCGGCCTTCCGGGCCGCCCGCATACATGAGGCACCAGCGCTTGCTGCCGTTGCGAGTGTGGTCGTAGAAGACCCAGCGACAGTCCGGGCAGGCCTTGAGCCGCTTCCACGTGCCCGTGCTGACCGCCGCGAGCACGGCGGCGAACAAGTTCCCTGCCGGGCTGCCTTCGTGCGAGTAGGTGACCTGGCCGTCGACCACGGCGGGACGCACGGCCAGCCGCTCAATCCACTCATTCAGGCAAGCAGCCTCGGCGGCGCTCCCCGACTCGACCAGGCTCCTGAGGTCAGCGCGAAGCGCGCGAACCGACGCCGCCTCATGCTCGGTCCAACCTTGCTGGCTCACGAATTCGCCGAACCTGTCGGTCGGCTGGCGCGAGTCGTTGGGAATGAGCCAGCTATTCAGCAGCGCGCGGACTGCCTCTAGCCCGGCCGGAGCCGCATGCGCGTCGGATTCTCGCGTGCTAACCATCTAATCACTATACCGGTTGCAGTTCGCTCAGCGAGTCTGTAACTTGCTAAATAGTTAGCCAGTTACCTAGACACTTCGGAGCACAGATGGCAGCCGACCTGGCATGGACAGCACTCGAGTGGCCCGGCATGGAGCACGTTGTCGTGTCCGGCGACGGGAACGGGTTCCGCGCAGAAGGCCAGGTCGTTCTGGCCGACGATGGCCTCGCGAGCGTGACCTATCAGCTGCTGTGCACAACGGGCTGGCGGGTCACCAGCCTGAAGATCAAGGTCGCGAGCGCCGCGTGGGGCAAGACTCTGGATCTGGCCGCCGCCGACGGCGGGCACTGGCTGGTAGACGGCTGGCCCGCACCTGAACTGGACGGCTGCGTCGACGTCGACATCAGCTGCACGCCACTAACCAACACACTGCCTATCCAGCGTCTTGCCTGGTCACCCGGAGCGGCTCAGGACATCGATGTGGTCTACATTCCCGTGCCCTCCCTCAAGGTGCATCCGGCACGGCAGCGCTACACGCTGCTGGCTCGCGACGATGACCGGAGCGAGGCGCAATTCCGGTACGAGTCAGGCTCATTCAGCTCCGACTTGCGAGTCGACCGAGACGGCTTCGTTACTGACTATCCGGGGCTCTGGCGCCGGGTCGGGTCAGTCAGCAAGACGGCGGGGTGAGCGCGCGGACATCCGCTGGTTCCGACACCGCCAGCGGGCACCTGCTCGCCGGATAAACGAGTTTGCCGAGTCCGTAACGGTTGACTCGGCTCGGCAGTCTCGAAGACTGGGAGGTGAGGCTGAACACGAACGGGAGCGGGACCGTGACGGCGCCAACCGACAGGCTGATACGGCGGATCCGGCAGGACTTCGGGCGCGGAGCCGACGACGAAGTCATCAGGCGCCTGACCGCGTTGGCGCCAGACGACTCCAGCGAACGCATCCAGGCGGCCCTGGTGCTCGGCGCAGCCGGCAAATGGAGCCGGTTCGAGCGGCAGCTGCGGCAGTTAGAACTCGACTGGCGCGATGTGCTCGTCGCTGGCGGCCTGGCGGGTGAAGATTGGCCGACCCGGCTGGCGGCGGAACTGCCAGCTCAAACCGGCGAGCAACGCGGCGAGAGCACCCGTTCCGAAGGCAGGCCGCCCGAGAAGGCGACCAGGCCAGCCGAGAAGGCGCGGACGCCTAGGCGCGACAGGCGCGGCTCCGGCGTCCATCGACGGCGTCCAGCTGACCCTCGTTAGTCCGCGACGGCCCGGCAGCGCACAGGCGATGCCACGTCCGCGCCAGCCACGGGAACAGGCCACCGCCCCTATGGACCGGCAGCCCTGTTGGACCGGCAGCCCTGTTGGACCGGCAGCCCCCGTGTACTGCTTTTACCTGGAATGGCGGCGAATCCGCAGCATGACAACGCGAGAACGGAGATGATTCGTTTGCCTACTAGCGCGTAGAACGTCGGGGCGGGAGCACTAGTGACGGACGCGGCAGCGAGCCCACAGCACGTTGACGATGCGAAACTGCTGAACTTGGTGCGGGCCGGCGACGGCTCCGCGTTCGGCGTCCTGTATCTGCGCCACGAGAAGGCGGCCTGTCGGCTGGCCCGCGATCTGGTCGTGTCTCCAGCCGACGTGGACGAAGTTGTCGCTGAGACGTTCGCGCGCGTGCTGGCTGCGCTGCGGGTGGGCGGCGGACCGTCAGACGGGTTCCGGGCGTACGTGCTGACCGCGCTTCGGCGGATGTGTGACGACCGGCTTTCTGGTCAGCAGAGCAAGCTCCCGGACTACGTACTGCAGTTGCCCGATCCGGGAGCTCCGTTGACCGACCCCGGGGTAGCAGGCCCGGACAACTTGCTGATCCTGCGCGCCTTCCTATCCCTTCCGGAGCGCTGGGCCGCGGTGCTCTGGCACACCGAGATCGAGCGAGCAACCCCGGCCGAAGTAGCGCCGTTCTTCGGACTCAGCCGCAACGGCGTGGCGGCCCTTAGCCGCCGCGCGAAGGACGGCCTTCGGCAGGCATACCTGCAGATGCACATTGCCCGCATCACCCGGCAGGAATGCAGGCCAGTGGCGGAACGGCTGGGCGCTTTCGTCAGGGACGCCTTGTCAGGGCGCGACACTGTGATGGTTTCTGAGCACCTCGACAGCTGCAGCGACTGCCGGGCTGTCTGCGACGAGCTTTCCGACCTCAACGCGGCGCTGCGCGACCAGGTTGCTCCGGCTTTCCTGGGTACCGCGGCGGCCTCCTATCTTTCCCTCGCCGACGGCGATGCTGCCGCGGGCTCGGCAACCGGCTCAGATGTTGCCGTGCCGGGTCATGACGCTGCGGAACCGCGCGGCCTGGCCACCCGGACGTCAGCTTGGCGCGGCTCAGGCGGCCGGTGGATCTCGGGCCGCTGGCTCATGCACGCGAGCGGGCAACAGCGGTTGCTCGCGGCAGGCGCCGCGGTCGTGCTCGCGGCGATCGCGCTAGGCGCCTACGAGATCAGCCTGCCCGCAAACACCACGTCAGCACCGCCGCCGGGCCATCAGGGCGCGGCAGCATCGCGGGGCTCGATCCGCGTCATCGGGCAGCCAGCCCGGCCGCATAAGTCGGTCACGCCGAAGCCAAGGCCAACTGCCACCTCGACTCATACGACACCCTCAGCGGCCGTAACGACATCCCAGCCTGCCGTCTCGCCGACGCCGAACGCGACTGCCAGCCGGCCGGCGTCGCCGAGTCCTCGACCGAGGGCCAGTCCGTCCCGGAAGCCGGACGTCAAGCTGGCTGCGAGCGTCGACGTCTACGGGCAGGGAGGCCCGGCTTGGGTGGTGTTCAGCGTGACCGATACGGGAAAGGGAGCGACAGGCGGGCTGACCGCCACGATCGTGCTACCGCCGGGCAGTTCGTTTGCCGCCGATGGTTCTCATTGGCATCACGGGCATCACAGCTGGACCTGTCAGGCCACGAGCTCGGGCGCTAGTTGCCACCATGCCCGCATCTCAGCCGGCGGCCAGGCGGAGGGCGCGATGCTCATCCAGGTCAGCGGGTCCTCGGCATGTGGGCAGCCAGTTCAGCTGACGGTGACCAGCGGCACCAAGTCGGCCAGCGCCCAGTCGCCCGAGACCATTCAGTGCGGCGGGGGCGGCGGAGACTAGGCCTTCGCCGGAAACCCTCCTGCGCAGTGCCATGATCGAGATATGACTTGTCATCCGCACGAGCGCGACGTAGGCTGTCGATATATCGTGATCGTATCGCGAGATGGGCGGTAGTCAGATGTCGGCAGCAGCGTCGTCGCCGGCCGGCGACTTCGGGGCAGGACCCCTCGGCTTGTTCAGCTGTGATGTGCTCGGCGAGCTCCGCCGCGCTGTCAAGGCGATGTCCGGCGGCCACGGGCACAGTCGCGGCGGGCCGTGGCAGCAGGACTTCGGCGGCCGGCGAGGCCCCGGGCCCGGGCACTGGGGCGGCGGCTTTGTCGGCGCGCGGAGCGGATGGTGGCCCGGACCGCCGGCTCCGCCAGGCCCACCGCGAGGACCGCGCGGCCAGAAGGCAAGCCGCGGCGACGTACGCGCCGCGATCCTGGCATTGCTGCGGGAAGGCCCGCGCAACGGCTACCAGATCATGTCCGACATCGAAGAGCGCAGCGGCGGCGCGTGGCGGCCGAGCCCGGGCGCGGTGTATCCGGCGCTCTCGGCGCTTGCCGACGAGGGACTGATCGAAGGCGAGGAGTCCGGCGGCCGGCGCACGTTCCGGCTGACAGAGGCCGGGCGCCAGTACGTGGAGGAGAACCCCGACATGGCCCGCGGCGCCTGGGAGTCAACCGAGCAGCAGGAAGCCTGGCAGGTGCCCGGCCTGTTCGCCGAAGCGGCCAGGCTCGGCGGCGGCATCGTCCAGCTTGCGCACGCCGGCACGCCAGCCCAGATCCGCGCGGCCGAGAAGTTGCTGGAGCGGACCCGGCGCGAGCTCTACCGGATCCTCGCCGACGACGAGGACGCGGACGACGAAACAGACGAAGACGAGCAGGAAGCCTAGGTAAGGAACGGTAATGGATGATCGCATCCGGATTTCAGACGCCGACCGGGAACGCGTGACGTCCCGGCTGCGCGAGCACTACGCGGAAGGCCGCCTCAATTCCGAGGAACTGGAGGAGCGGATCACAGCGACGTTGAACGCGAAGACCTTCGGGGACCTGCGCGGCGTCATGACGGACCTCCCCGATCCTGACCTGGTATCACCGCAGGCCGGGTCGCTGCCGCCGTTGGGCTTGCCCCCGCGCGTCGTGGTTCGGCGCGGGCCGCGCCTGCTTCCGCTGCTGCTCATCGCGTTCATTGCCGCGGCCGTGCTGCCGGGAGCGGGCTTCGTATTCTTCGCGTTCCTCAAGGTCGCCCTGCTGATCTGGCTCGCGACGATGGTGCTGGGGATCTTCGCCGCGGCCCGGTTCCGGCGGCACGCGCGCCGCTACTGGCAGCCCGGTGACGGGAGCCAGTGGCGCCACCACGAGTGGCATCGGTAAGCTCCGCGGCCCTGTCACACCCCCCCGCAGTGGGGAGGGAGTCATCCAGTCCAGGCTCCCTCCCCGGCGGAGGCCGAGCTCACAAAACGCGCTGCCGACGCCACGATCGCCTCAAGGCGCCGGCCGTGCGCGCCGCGCCAGTACACCCGGCCGCAGGACTCGCAGCGAGTGAAGTCCTGGTAGGTCCGGCGGGTACCCGCTTCCAGCGCCGCCTCGACGTCGGCTTTGCGGGCCGGGGCAATCCTGCCGTTGCACGCGGTGCAGCGCGTCCAGGGATCCAGCGGCGGGGCGAACCGGCCGAGCACGTCGGCGAACTGGCCCGGCGGACCGGCTCCCCTGACGTAGGCGCCGAGCCACAGCCTGCGGCGCCGGAGCAGGCCGCGATCTTGTGTCAGCAGCACCCTGCGCTCAGCGTTGGCCTGTGCGATCAGCTCGTCGTCGTCGGCATCGCGAGAATAGGCCGCGTCCACGCCAGCCAGCCGCAGCCATCGCGTCACCGTGCCGAGATGGACGTCCAGGACGAACCGCGCTGAGTCCACACGCTGCGGCCGGGGCATGGCAAGGACGCTCACCACGTCGCCGCCGCGCGGGCGGTATCCGGGGACAGCTGGTTGGCCGTTGACCGCCAGGCCACCGACCTCGGTGAGCGGAACGCCGATGGCCTCCACCACGTGCCCCAGCGAGGACACGCCATCGCACCTCGCCAGCACTGGCCCCGGCCGGCCGTGCGCCCGGACGAACAGCTCCAGTTCGCCAGCCAGCGTTACCTCGGCCGCGGCATGTCCGGTGTCATCAGCCACGCGCATGACCGGTCAGGACTCCGGTGCCCGGCCTGGCGGAAACCCGCCGGTCGCAATCGGGCCCCAGCTGTCGACGGAGATCCGGATCAGCGACTTGCCCTGGCGGCGCATGGCCTCGCGGTACTCGTTCCAGTCAGGATGCTCGCCGGCGATGCAGCGGAAGTACTCGACCAGCGCGTCTTCAGCCTGCTTGTCCGGCATGTCCAGCACCTCGGCCGTGCCATCCACCTGGACGTACGGGCCGTCCCAGTCATCGGAGTGAACCAAGACGGAAACAGCGGGGTTCGCGCGCACGTTCACGGCCTTCGCCCGGTCGGGATACGTGGAGATCACGATCCTGCCCAGAGCGTCGACGCCGCCGGTGACTGGCGAGAGTTGCGGGCCGCCGTTCCGCCTGGTTGTCAGCAAGCTGAGCCGGTGACGCGCCCGTACGAAGGCAAGGAGCTTGTCGCGGTCGACCCGCTCGGCGGTAGCGATCTTCGGCATTACTCGACTATAGGTGCGCGCCAGTCGCTGGCCCGGCGCGCGGGCTGCCGGGGCAACTGCATGACCGCTATCGGATCGGGGGCAACACGGCCTCGATGAGGTGCGGACCGGGCTCTGCGAGTGCCTTCCGGAGCTGAATGGCGAACTCAGCTGCCGTAAGTGCCCTGGTAGCCGGGACGCCGAGACCGGTAGCGAGCGCGACGAAGTCGATGGTGGGCCGGGACAGATCGAGCAGATCCCGCGCGGTCTTGCCGGTCGTCGGCGCGCCGGTCCGCTCCAGCTCCATGTGGAGGATCGCGTAGGAGCGATTGCTGAAGATCACCGTGGTGATATCGAGCTGCTCTCTTGCGTGCGTCCACAAGGCCGACGCCGTATACATGGCACTGCCATCGGCTTCCAGGGCGAGGACTGGCCGCCCGGGAGAGGCGATCGCCGCGCCCGTCGCGAGAGGCAGGCCCTGGCCGATCGCGCCACCGGTCAGGCTGAGCCAGTCATGCGGCGGCGCTCCCGCAGTGGCGCCCGGCAGCCACAGCCCGGAGGTATTGGCTTCGTCGCAGACGATCGCGTCCTCGGGCATAAGCGCGCCGATGACTGCCGCAGCGGACTCCGCTGTCAGTTCCCCGTCTGGCAGGCCGGGTGGCCCCGGCTGCTGAAGGGACGGCGCGGCATCCGGGGCGACGAGATTGGCCAGCGCGGCCAACGCGCCCGGCACGTCGTCGCCGGGTCCGGCCAGCACGTGAACGTGGCAGCCCTCCGGGACCGGAGTGCTGGGCTTGCCGGGATAGGCGAAGAAGGAAACGGGCGCGCTGGCGCCAGCCAGGATCAGATGGCGCGTACCGGCGAGCTGGCCAGCCGCGAATTCGACCAGGTAGGCGAGCCGGTCGACGGCCGGGATGCCGGCGCCGCGCTCGTGCCGGGCCGGGAACGTCTCGGCGAGCAGCCGGGCGCCGGTGGCATTGGCGATCCGGCTGGCAGACTCCAGCGCCGGCCGAGTCAGCCCAGTCCCGCCGAGCAGGATCACGCGGGACTCCCCACCCTCCGATGTGGTACCCAGGCCGCGCAGAACGCCTGTGCCCCGGCGGAGCAGCCGGTCCGGGACCGGCGACGGCAGCCGGGCTTCTCGCGGAAACGCGGGCTCGGCGCCGTCAGTCCAGGTGACGTCGGCGGGCAGGATGAGCGTGGCGATCTGACCCGGCGGGTGCAACGCAGCAGCGACCGCTTCAACTGCATCGGCCGGGGCATCAGCGCTGCGCGTGCTACGCCGGACCCAGCCGGAGACCGTTCCTGCCAGGGCCTCGATGTCGGACTCCAGCGGCGCGTCGAATCGCTTGTGGTATGTGGCGTGATCGCCGACGATCGCTACCAGCGGCGTGTGCGCTCGGCGAGCGTTATGCAGATTGGCGAGCCCGTTGGCGAGGCCAGGGCCGAGGTGCAGCAGCGCCGCCGCCGGGTGGCCGGTCATCCGGCCGTATCCGTCAGCCGCGCCCGTCGCCGCGCCCTCGAACAAGCACAGCACGCCTCGTATCTGCGGTACCGCGTCCAGTGCAGCGACGAAATGCATCTCCGAGGTGCCGGGATTGGCGAAGCAGGTGTCCACGCCGCACTCGGCCAGCGTACGGACGACGGCCTCGGCTCCGTTCATGTCGATCCTCTCCTGCCGCATAGGCGCGAGGCGAGCCTATGCGGCATGCAGATGAAAACCATGAGTAGGTCTGGGAAGCCAGCTGTGCTCGTCACCTCCGTCGCTGTTATTATAGGTTGACTGTTAACCTAAAATAAGAGGGCATCATGGCGACGGTTATCCGGAGGCGATGGGTCACCGACATCAGCGCTGGTCTGGCACGGCGCGACCGTCGTTCCTGTGAGTACGAATGCTACATTCCGGACGCCCTAACGGGCCGGGACATTGCGCTGAGCAGCGAAACTGCCGCCGACATCGCTGATGCTGAGCGAGCCATCGCCGTGCTGGACACTACCGCGTCGACGCTGCTCGACACTGAGGCTCTCGCGCGAATCCTGTTGCGCGCGGAGAGCGTTGCATCGTCCCGGATCGAGGGCCTCGAAGTCGGCGCCCGGCGACTGCTCCGGGCAGAGGCGGCCATGGCTCTCGGTGAAGAGCCAGGCGACGTCACCGCCGCCGAGGTGCTCGCCAACATCAACGCGATGGCATCAACCATTCGTACCGTTAGCCCGGGTGACCCGATCGCGATGGAGATGCTGCTGGACTTCCACCGGCAGCTCCTTGCAGGCACCCGGCTAGATGTTCACGCCGGATCGATTCGAACGGAGCAGAACTGGATCGGCGGAAGCAGCTACAATCCGTGCTCAGCTGCGTTCGTTCCGCCGCCGCCAGAATACGTTGCTGACCTTCTACGCGATCTCTGCGATTTCTGCAACACCGACACGCTGCCTGCCGTCGCGCAAGCTGCTCTGGCGCACGCGCAGTTCGAGACGATCCACCCATTCGTTGACGGCAATGGGCGAACCGGCCGCGCTCTTATCCACCTTGTGCTGCGCAGAAGAGGGCTGGCGACCCGCGTCCTGCCGCCCGTCTCCCTGGTACTGGCCACCTGGGCCGATGACTACGTGCTCGGGCTTCAGGGGACCCGGTACCGTGGCAAGGCCGCATCGGCAGCCGCTCGGAATGGCCTTGACCTGTGGCTAGGGCGGTTCGCCGCGGCATGCCAGCGTGCGGTGGCCGACGCGACGAGCTTCGAGCAACGTGCCCAGCTGCTGCAGGAATCCTGGCGGGCACGTCTCGGCTCGGTGCGCGCTAACTCGGCTGCAGACATCTTGCTACGCAAGCTGCCGGGAGCGCCGATCGTGACTGCCGAATCCGCAGCCGGCCTTATCGGCCGCTCGTTCAAGGCCGCCAATGACGCGATCGCCAGGCTGACCCAAGCCGATATTCTTCGCCAGGTCAGCGTCGGCCGGCGCAACCGTGCGTTCGAGGCGCCTGATGTAATCGCGGCGTTCACAGCATTGGAGCGCCAGCTCGCAAGCCCGAGCGGCGACACCAGGACCAGTGATCCTAGCCGCCGCGTCCCGCAACGGAGTTGAGGCCGGCGGGGCCCGCCGCGCCGGCCGAACCCGGCCTTGCCTTGTCAGGCTGCGCGGGCGGAAGTGCGAGTGCCGAGGACGCGTGGGCGGACGATCAGACCTACGGCAGAACACACCCTTGCGCGATTGGCTGGAAGAACGCGGAGCCACGCGGAGCCAGCTACGTGCTGGCGGTACCGGAGAGCTTCACCGCGGCGAGGGACCTCGGAGTTGCGACAGGGCCATAGTTCGTCTCACGTGCGTTCCCTTCTGTGGGACATGAGCCCATGGGCTAGCCCTGACGACTCCAGCGTGGGCCTACGGCTAGCCATGCGGTTTCCCAGCCCGCGAGCCGTCGCTTGTCGAGGGCCCGCCGGGCCAGCCATGCCAGCCCGGCTAGCAGCACCGCAAGACCGGCCAGGACGAACGATGTCGCGGTCACGACTCGCTCTCCCACTTGGGCCGCCGTCAGCGGCGGCGTCCGGATATTGCCCGCATGGTCCAGCCAGACGGCCACAGTGCTGCCTGCCCGGGACTTGGCTGCGGCCGGGACGTCGCCGACATGCCGCCGGCCGTCCATCGTCCAGCGCGCCAGCGTCCACACGACCCAGGAATTAGCGCCGTTATCGGACATCTCCGGACCAGGTGCCGCCTGCAGCAGAACCGCCTCTGCCCGGTGCCAGGACAGCTGCGCGTGTCGCGCCGCCGCGTTGTCCGCGTGAACCCACGCCCCGGTCACAACCGCGACTACCGGGCAGAGGGCCAGGAAAACGGCGATCACGGCAGGCAGCAGCCAGGCTTCGATGAGGTCCGAGCGCCGACGCAGCGGGTTACCGTCACGACCGAGCCGGCGATTGAGCTTCATCCACGTCGTTGTGGGCGTTGCCATCATGGTCACTCCAGCGGCGGTCCCGGCCGCGCCCTTGCAGCCGGTCCCCCTCGGATTGTCCCCCTCCCGCAGGCCCTTCGCCATACCCGCGAGGCGCGCATTGATTCACCCTCGTGCCGGCGCCCTGGCTGAACACCGGCCCCGCTGACGCAAATGCGGCATGTCCATACCCGCGATCGTCGTTCGTCGTCCCGGTGACAGCCCGGCCGGGCCGAGCACGGCAGGCGGGCGGAGCGACGCGGAGGTGCGAGATGACGGAAGCTACCGGAGCCACGGTCGAAGTCGAGATCCTCGTGGACAAGAACCCCAGCGAGATGTGGGACCTCATCACCGATGTCGGGCGGATCGGCGAGTGGAGCCCGGAGTGCGCCGGCGCCGCGTGGCTCGACGGCGGCACGGCCCGGCCAGGCGCGAGGTTCGAGGGCCGCAACGAGTTCGGCGGCGGTTTCAAGTCGACCGTGACCTGCGTGGTCACCGAGGCGGAACGCCCGGCGGTGTTCGAGTGGGTCGTGCTCGATCCCGGCAAGGATGTCGCCAGCCCTGGCTCGACCTGGCGCTACGAGCTCACCGCCGGCGGCTCAGCCGGGCAGACCCGGGTGCTGCACCGGTTCGTGCACGGCTCCGGGCGCACCGGCCTCAGCGAGGGCATGCGCACGGAGCCCGACCAGGCCGCAGGCATCTTGCAGGACCGGCTCGACCTGCTCCGCAAGAACATGACCATCACCCTCGAGGCCATGGCCGCCAGCTAACGCGCGCCGTCAGCTGGCCCGCTTGTAGGCGCGGACGGCGAGCGGCGTGAAGACGATGAAGATCCCGGCCAGCCAGACCAGGCTCTTCCACAAGTTCGCCTCGATCGGGCCGCCGATTGCCATCGCGCGCATGGTGTTGACCACGTAAGTGACCGGTTGGTTGTTGGCAAAGGCCTGCAGCCAGCCGGGCATCGACTGGATCGGCACGAACGCTGAGCTGAGGAACGTCAGCGGGAACAGCCAGATCAGCCCGAACGCCTGAACCGACTCCTCGTCGCCGATGGCCAGCCCGGTATAGGCCGAGATAACGCAGATGGACAGGCCGAACACGGTGGCGAGCACGATCATGAGAACAGCCAGCAGCGCACCGTTCTCGAACCGGAACCCGACCGCGTAGCCGACCGCGACGATGATCAGGATGGTCACCAGCATCCTGCCGGTGTCGGCGACCAGGCGGCCGGCCAGCACCGCCGATCGCGCCATCGGCATGGACCGGAGCCGGTCGATCACGCCCTTCTTCAGTTCCTGCGCCAGCGCGATGGCGGTGCCGAAGGTGGCGAATGCCGCAGTCTGCGCGATGATCCCCGGCATCAGGAAGTTGACGTATCCGCCCTTGACGCCGGGCACCGAGATCGCGCCACCGAAGACATAGCGGAACAGCAGCACGAACATCACTGGCTGGATCACGGTGAACACGATGTAGGCGGGCACTCGCGTCCAGACCAGCAGGTTGCGCCGGGTGATCGTCAGCGTGTCGCTCACCGCCCACCGGCTGCGGACGAGCAGGCCGGGGTCTTCGGGCAGCGCGATCGTGGCCGCTGTGGCGGCAGTCATGACATCTCCTTCGCGGCGTCGTTCTTGGCATCCCTGCGGCGGCCGCGGCGTTTGGCCGGCTCGACTTCCTCCTCGGCTGCGTGACCGGTCAGCGCGAGGAACACGTCGTCGAGGGACGGCCGGCGCAGCGCGAGGCCCTTCGTCCGCACCTCGGCCGCGTCCAGGCTGCGCACCGCGTCGATGAGCGCGTCAGAACCGCGGCCGCCTACCCCGACGCTGACCACGCCGGTTTCCTTGTCCGCGTGCGGCTCGCCTTCGCCGACCGGGGCGACTGCGGTCACCGCATCGCTGATCCGGGACCGGTCCGGCACCGTGAATTCGAGCACGTCCCCGCCGACCCGGCTCTTGAGTTCCTCCGCGGTTCCGGCGGCGATGACCAGGCCATGGTCAATGACAACGATCTCGTCTGCCAGCTCGTCGGCCTCGTCCAGGTACTGGGTTGTCAGCAACAGCGTGGTGCCCCCGGCGACCAGCGAGCGGATGATGTCCCACATCCCGAGCCTGGACCGCGGGTCCAGGCCGGTCGTCGGCTCGTCGAGGAACAACACCTGCGGATGGCCGACCAGGCTGGCGGCCAGGTCCAGGCGGCGCTGCATGCCACCGGAGTAGTTCTTGGCCGCCCGGTCCGCGGCATCGATCAGGTCGAATTGCTCCAGCAGTTCCGTGGCGCGGGAGCGTGCAGTGGGCCAGCTCAGGTGGAAGAGCCGCCCGATGATCTCCAGGTTCTCACGGCCGGTGAGCTCCTCCTGAATCGCCGCCGACTGCCCGGACAGGCCAATTGAGCGGCGGACCGCGGCAGCGTCGCGAACGACGTCACGGCCCTCCACCAGGGCTCGTCCCTTATCCGGCCGCAGCAGGGTCGTCAGGATACGGACAGCAGTCGTCTTACCTGCTCCGTTCGGGCCAAGCACGCCGAGCACCGTACCGCGCGGCACCGTTAGATCGATGCCGCGGAGCGCGTGCACATCGCCGAAGGACTTCGTCAGTCCCTCGACGACAATCGCCGGTCCCGAGCTGGTCTGTGACACCCGTACCCTCCCATCAACGTCCGACGACCGAACCTACCGGCTGGACTGGGGTACCAGCCAAGTCAATAACAGGCGGAAAGTGACCACGTTCGCGGTGGGCGTAGAGCGGACCGGCCTTAAGCGTCCCGAGCGTGCCCGGACAATAGGTGCGCAGCGATTACCCGGCTCACTGAAAGTCGCCTGTGATTCTCGCGCTCTCCGGAGGACTACCTGGTGACGGCGCATCATCCGATACGACCGCAACATCACGATTGCGAAGGAGAGCCGAGTGGACGATCCGCACGAGCGGTTCGGCGGTCTGTACGACCGGTATTACCGGAACGTGCTGCGCTATGCCCTGCAACACGCGGAGCAGGCATCCGCCGAGGACGTGGCCAGCGAAACGTTCCTGATCGCCTGGCGGCAGTTGCCTGACCTTCCGGAGCCGCCGCTGGCCTGGCTGCTCGCGGTGGCCCGCAACCTGCTCCGCCAGCAAGCCACGGCCAGCAAGCGCCGGCGCATGCTCGCCGACCGGATCGCGGCGCTGACCAGCTCTG
The DNA here is from genome assembly GCA_963834665.1 of uncultured Actinomycetota bacterium. Lineage (GTDB taxonomy): Bacteria > Actinomycetota > Actinomycetes > Streptosporangiales > Streptosporangiaceae > JAJYUU01. The sequence goes on along the minus strand of CAWICK010000008.1, from coordinate 774,859 downwards.
CCGACGTGCTGGCCTGGGACGCAGGCGAGCAGGTAGTGGAGCGGACTGCGGCACTAGACGCGCTCGCCTCGCTGCCGCGGCGCGACGTCGAGGCGCTGACCCTGGTCACCTGGCATGGCCTCGACGCGGCACAAGCGGCGGTAGTAGTGGGCTGCTCACCGCGCGCGTTCACTGTCCGGCTGCACCGGGCGCGGCGCAGGCTCGCCGAAGCACTCAATTCCGCCGGGCAGGCACCGCAGTTCTCCGTGGCCCGGCCCGCGGCCGTGGCCCCGCTCCGCCAGCCCAGCACGTCGATCCCGAGGAGATAGGCATGAGCACTGTCACTGATCCGCTGCGGGTCCTCGCCGATCTTGAGCCTGGCCATGCTGAGCCAGCTTGCCGAGGAATCCTATGCCCGTAACCGCCATTCCGACCTTGCCCGAGCGACGGCTGATGGCACCCGGCAGCCTTCAGCCCCGGTCGGCCGCGGCATCGTGCCGGGCCACGGTCGACTATCCGGTAGCGGTCACCTGCCGGGCCGCGCGCCTAGGCCGGCGAACCTGAGCCCGCGCTGGCGCCTGGCAGCCACTGCCGCGGTCGCGGCGGCGGCAGCCGTCGCAGCGGTCGTAGTCGTGGCGCCACACGGCACCCGCGGACACGCGCCCGCCGTCGCGTCGCGCTCCGCGCCTAGCGCCCGCACCTTCCTGCTGACCAGCGCCGACGTCACAGCGCGGCACGCCACCGCGACCGGCGCCTACTGGTACGTCAGGGAACGGGACTACGAGCCGACGGCGCCGCTGTCCAAGAACACGTCGTTCGGGGCTCTGTATGAGGCCACCGAGGAGAGCTGGACCGGGCCGCACCGTACGCGGACCATCGTCGGCGAGGACCTCACGTTCGGCTTTGCCTCCGCAGCCGGCAAGGCGCGTTGGCAAGCCGCCGGCAGCCCGAAGCTTGCCGGACCGGCCGGATTCGGCAAGGCCGGCTCGTCAGTCTCTAACTACGAGATGAGCTTCCACTGGGGTCTGGGGAGCAGCCAGCTCAGCTTCAAGGGCATCGGGAAGCTGCCGACTAACCCGGCTGCTCTCGGCAAGGTCCTGCGCAAGATGTGGAACGCCGAACGCGATAAGGCGACAGCTGTCGGCCTGCCGCACCCGGATTTCGCCCAGTACCTCATCGCCTGGGCGGATGTCGTGCTCACCAGTCCGACGAGGGCCGGCACCAAGGCCGCTATCTACCAGCTGCTGGCCAGCCAGCCCGGCGTCACGATCGCGGCCAAGGTCACTGACCCGCTAGGCCGCACCGGTGATGCCATCGGCAGTGGCGTTAGCGGCTACCTGCTCATCGATCCGGCCACAGCCCAGCTCCTCGCCTACACCTCGCGGCCAGTGCAGCCCGGCACCGTGCTGAAGCGGAACAGCGGGCTTGCGGTCTACGAGGCAATGGGCTGGACGAACCACTTCGGAGTTGCGCTGCCCTGACAGCTGGCTGGCCCGGAACGGGGGCTCAGCGGTGCCCGTCTCGCTATCGGCGAGGCGGGCACTGCTGTCTCCGCAGACGGAAACGAACCGCGCAGCGCCACGACAATCCAGGGAAGCCGCCTGGCCTACTGGTCACCTGCCTGCTCGTCGCTGCCCGGTGTGATCTTCCTGAACGACTCTGTCGGCGCGAAGGGCAGCGCGTCGATGAAATTCTGCAGTCCGCTAGCTCGGGCCAGTCCGCTGTTGTGGCGCTCGGCCAGCCCATGGGCCACGAGCACCCTGGCCTGCTCCGTAGTCGCTTCGGTGAACGGCACGTTCCACGGCCCGTGCTCGTCCAGGCGCCTCAGCATGGCGAGCGGCAGCCAGACGCCATCCAGTTCAAATCCGTACTCGACCACCATGCGCTTCTGGACCTTGATTACCCTCACCTTGCCTTAGTCCGTCGGCGACCGGGCTGTGCTGCTCGGCGCCGCTGGCCGCTGGCCCGCCACAGCGGGGCAGCGACGGTCGGGGACTTCAGCGGCAGCGATCTCGCGCCGGTTGCCATTCCCCTGTGGTGGCGTCGTGGCGCAGGGCCACGTTGTCCACGATATGCAGTGCACCGAGCGCAGAGGCACCTGCGGCAGCGCCTACACCTGGGAGCGGCTTGCTCCGAGTTCTTAGACGATCGTCGGATATTCCAGGCAAGGTGCCCGACCCAGACGTTCGAGGACGCCATGCTGGACAGGCCAGGAATGGCAATCCACTCAGCGCGGCGAACTATGCCTGACTGCCCGCTGGCAGCGAGTGGTCCCAGTCCGACAGCAGAGTGCGGATGCCGGTGACCATGGCGATGGGCTGGTCGAGCATGATGTGATGCCCGGCAGCCGGGATCTCGATGTGCGGGGCCAGTCTGCCCAGGCCGTCATACATCTGCTCGCTGGTCTGCGGGGTCACGATGCCGTGCTCAGCGCGGAACAGCGCGACCCGGCAGTCGAGGCGGGTTAGCAGCGCCGGGCCTGCTCGGGTGCGGCCGAAGATGCGCGGATCGAATTTCCAGCTCCAGCCACCCTCGACCTGGCGGATCGAGGTGGCGGCGATGTGCTCGGCGATGTAGGGCAGGGCCGGCTGGTCGGGGATCGGGCGGAACCGGGACAGGGCAATCTCCCGGGTCGGGTACACCCGCAGCGGGCCGAACGCGCGATGGTCCTGCGCGGCCTGCTCCTCGGGGGTGACATCCTGCACGGGCGAGTCGATGACGACCACGCCTTCTAGTTCGGCGCCGAACAGGCCCGCCGCCCGCAACGCGACGAACCCGCCCATGCTGTGCCCGATGATGACCGGCGGCCCGGAGATGCCGACCGCGGCCGCTACGGCGCGGACCTCGTTCGCCCACTGGTCAAGGTCATAGCGATCGCGGCGCCCGCTGTCGCCGTGCCCGGACAGGTCCAGCGCTACGACCCGGTGCCCAGCCGCCAGCAGCGGGGCGATGTGATCCCACCAGCGGGCGTGGGCCGCGCCGCCGTGCACGAGCACCAGGCCGGCCGGTCCCCGCTCGCCCCAGGCCCGGTAGGCGATCGGCGTGCCGCCGACCTCGACCGAGCCGCATTCGACGCTCGCGGCCATCGCATCGGTAAACCACTGCGGCGGAGTTGCGGGATCGGCTAGCCCCGCCGGATCAGTGAGCGCATCAGGTGGTGCAGTCATGGGGTACAGCGAATCAGACTCGCTGTGGTCTGACGCGACCCGGCTACCAGGTCAGGGCAAGCGAGCCGCCTGGCTGGCCAGACTTTCGCCCGAGATCGAACCCAGCGCACTGCCTGCCCGTAACTACATGTGTACGCACGGCGGCCGCCGGTTCCAGGAAACAGTCGAGAGAATGACAAGGACAGCCATGTTCTCCCTGAACCGATCCGCGGCCGGTTTTGCGCTGCTCGCCGTACTGGCTGCGGGCTGTAGCGCCGCTGCCCAGACGGGATCTAGCAAAGCGCACCCGAAATCCCACTCGCCCGCACCGGCAACAGCGCCCGTAAAGCCCGCGGCTGCGAAATCTCCGCGGCCCGGATCCTGACCCCATGCGCGCGCATTCCGTTCACCACGTGCGCATGCATACCGCGCCCGCAACGCAGCCAGCCGCGCCGGCTCCGGTCGTGACCCAGCCTCCGGCCCCGCCTGCGGCCACGACACCGCCGCCGCCCGTCAATCCCATCCCGCAGGGCAACGGCGGTGACCACGACGGCGACAACAACGGCGGCCCGAGCGACGGCGACGGCAACATCTAGCTGGGTCAGTCGCGGAGGAAGAACTGATGATCACTGGATCTACCCGACGCCGCATGCCTGCCCGGTGGTTGCTTCTCGCGGCCGTACTCCCGAGCGGCGATGCGGTGCTCTCCTATCCACCGAGCATGCGGCGTGTTCATGGAGACGCCGTCGCGGTGTCCGCCGCGCGATTCGGCCCAGGTCGCAGCTACCTGCTCTACCTGAACGCGACGCCGCGCGAGGGCGCCGAGAACCTGCGGAACTGGCCGCAGTTCCGGTTGCGCCTGCTCCGGTCCGATGACGCGTCGACTGCGCATGAGATAGCGGCTGCCAACGTGCGGTTCCGCGGCGGCACGGGCTCCTGCGTTATCGACAGCTATGTCAGCAAGATCGGCGCGCACCACTACGACGAGCTGGCGTGCTTCGTCCAGGGCAAATCCAGCGCGAGCGTCGTCGTGGCCGCAGCCCCCGCATCGCGCTGGGCGGCGTCCGCTCCGCTGCTCGAGCGCGCAGTAGCCGCCTACCAGGTCCGATGAAAGGACACCACCATGAATAGCAGAACTATCCCGGGCCGGCTGACGGTGCTCGCCTCACCGCGTGTGGCCGCCCGGCCGCGCACCCCCGGCCGCAGAGCCGCCATGCTGCTCAGCCGGCTAGCCGGGGCAGCGTTGCTCTTCTGGATCGGCTACGTCCATCTGCATCTGTGGCAGGAGGGCTACCGGTTCATACCGACCAACGGCCCGTTCTTCCTGCTTGATGCGGTAGTCGCCTTCGCCCTCGCGACCGTGCTGCTGGTGTGGCCGCGGCCAATCGTCGGCGTGGTGTCCGCCGCCTTCACCGCGGGCACGATCGCTGCGCTACTGGTCAGCCTGACGGTCGGGCTATTCGGCTTTCACGAGTCGATCACGGCGTCCTTCGTCGTGCTATCCCTCGTTATCGAATCGCTGGCGATGATCATCCTGGCCACCTGGACAGCGCTGGCGTCCCCGCTCTCCGTCGCGCCAGCAACGGGCGAGGCCGAGCGCTGAGCTCACGCGACCGGCCGGGCCTTCCGCGGCCGGTCGCCATAGGACGAGCCCGTTCCCTTCATTAGGAGGGGAACGGGGTTGCCCATGCCCTCGCCGACTGTGTCAGCTCGGGCCGCCGGTCACCCTGGCCGACCAGGGGATCATCGAGCCCGCAGACGGCACCGATGGGCATCACAGTCGTAAACCTCTCCACACGCACGGCCGACCGCAAGAAAATTGATGCTCAGCGCCCAGAGAATGTCCGGCCTGGGCCGGTGGCTCCGACGTCCCCGGCGAACGGGACCGCAGAGGTGCCGGCAGAGAACAGGAGAGCACCGTGAAATACATGATCTTGACCTTCGCCTCCCAGGGGGACTACGACGGCATGACCGGAAAGGCCGCCGGCGAGCAGGCATGGTCCGGGGACGATTTCGCGGCAATGGGCGCGTTCATGGCGTCGTTCAACCACGATCTCGAGCAGTCCGGGGAGCTCGTCGAGACGCGAGGGCTCGACGCACCGGTCCACAGCAGGAGGATCCGGCTGCAGAGCGGCGTTCCGGTCGTCACGGACGGGCCCTACGCCGAGACGGAGGAAGTCCTGGCCGGTTACTGGATCGTGGAGTGCGAAAGCTTCGACCGCGCGACGGAGATCGCCGCCCGGTTGTCGGACTGCCCGGGTCCGGAACATGTCCGCGTGCGCGCCTATGCCGACGTGCGGCCCATCGCGGAACACCAGGCCGACATCGATGTCTAATCGGTAGCATGCCCGGCACCGAGATCGAGGACCTGCTGCGCCAGCTGGCACCGCAGGTCCTTGGCGCGCTGGTGCGGCGTTACGGGCATTTTGACACCGCCGAGGACGCGGTGCAGGAAGCGCTGCTAGCGGCGGCCACGCAATGGCGGCGCGATGGCGCCCCGGACAGTCCGCGGGGCTGGCTGATCACGGTCGCCTCGCGCAGGCTGACCGACATGTTGCGCAGCGAGCAGGCCCGCCAGCGCCGTGAGGAAAGCTCGGCCCAGCAGGCGGTTCCTGGGCAGTGGCTGGCGCCCGCCGCCGACGAGCCGGCCGCGGCGGCCGACGACACGCTCATATTGCTCATCATGTGCTGTCACCCCGCACTGTCGCCGGCATCGCAGATCGCCCTGACTTTGCGGGTTGTCGGTGGCCTTACCACCGCCGAGATTGGCCGGGCGTTTCTCGTCCCGGAGGCGACAATGGCCAGGCGGATCAGCCGGGCCAAGCAGCGAATCAAGGAAAGCGGCATTCCCTTCGCCATGCCGCCGGGACCCGAACTCGCCGACCGGCTCAGCGCGGTCCTGCACGTCCTCTACCTGATCTTCAACGAGGGATACGCGAGCACGTCCGGACCGAGCCTGTACCGCGGCGAGCTGTCGGCAGAGGCAATTCGGCTGGCCCGCATGGTGCACCGGCTACTGCCCGACGACAGCGAGGTGGCGGGGCTGCTCGCACTCATGCTCCTTACCGACGCGCGGCGGCCCGCGCGGGCGGGACCTGACGGCGGGCTGATCCCGATGGCCGAGCAGGACAGGAGCCGCTGGAACGCGGACTACATCGCGGCGGGCGTGAGCCTCATCACCGGCGCTCTGCCCCGCGGTGCTACTGGCCCTTATCAGCTCCAGGCAGCTATCGCCGCAATCCACGACGAGGCGCCAACCGCCGAGGCCACCGACTGGCCGCAGATCGTGGCGCTGTATGAGCTGCTGTTGCGGCTGTCCCCCGATAACCCGGTGGTCGCGCTGAACCACGCCGTCGCGGTGGGGATGGCCAGCGGCCCGCAGGCTGGTCTTCGCTTGCTGGCGGAGCTCGAGGCCGACGAGCGGCTCGGGGAGGACCGCCGGCTGCATGCCGTCCGTGCGCACCTGCTCGAGCTAGCTGGTGATCGCGCGGGTGCCCGCGCGTCTTACCAGGCGGCCGCGGAGCGAACAACTAACCTGCCGCAGCAGCGCTATCTGCACGCCCGGGCCACCCGGCTGGCAGGTGATCAGTAAGACGCGCGGAGCACTGCCCGCCGCCCACGGATGGTCACGAACTCCTGATCAGCTAACCCTTGCAGAAGGCGGCGAGGTCGCGGGCGGTGTCGCGGCTGATCTCCGGGCAGGCGATGGTGAAGATCTCGGTGCCGTGCATGGTGCCCATCACCTGCCGGCAGCGGGCCGGGATGCCGGCCGACAACAGCAGCCGGTAGAAGTTGATGCCCTCATCACGCAGCGGGTCGCACTCGTTGACGCTGATGACCGTCGGCGGGAACCCCTCGACATCGGCGGCGGTCGCGAACGACGGCCAGGCCAGCGGGTTGCTCTCGTTGAACGCCTCGATGCCATAGCCGACCGCGCCACGGTTGTTGTGCAGGTCCAGCAGGATGCCGTTGTTCTCGGTCGACGACGGGCATTCGGGGGTCGGCCAGGTACCGCGGATGTAGGGGCAGAGCGCGTACAGGCCCTTGATCAGCCCGAGCTCGCCGTCCTGCTTCAGCTTGAGGCCGGTCGCCAGGGTCAGGTTGCCGCCGCCGCTCTCCCCCGCCACGATGATCCGCGCCGGGTCAATGTTCAGGTGCCCGGCATTGGCGACGACCCACTTCAGCCCGGAGACGCAGTCATTCAGCCCGGCGGGGAACGGGGCCACCTCGGGTACCGACGACGCAGCGACGGCGTTGCGGAAGTCGACCATTACCACCGCCACCCCGTTCGCGGCGATGATCTTCCCCCAGCCGCGGTACATGCCGTCGTAACACGACAGCGACGCCATCCCGCCGCCGTGAATGTAATAGACGCAGGCGACCGTCTCGTCATTGTCGGGGCGGATCACCTGCAGGTTGATGGTGTTGCCGTCCGGCGCGGAGACGACCTTCTCGGTGTGGACCCGCAGCCCGGCCGAAGGAGCAGCCTCCTCGCTGTCACACAAGTCCATGAACGCCCTGAACAGCTCGGCCTGCTGCCGCGCCTCGTCGGTGTTCTCCTCGGCCACCATCGTCTCGCGGCTGTCCACATCGCTGCCGGCCTCGAGCGGGAAGCCGGCCAGGAGCGCCTTAATCCTCGGGTCCAGCCGGACGTCAACCGCGATGTCATAAGCCATTGGGGGTCTCCTCGCTCGTGCGGACCGGATCCGTGTTCGCGGCCGCGCGCATCGCGCATCACGCATCGCGCTGGCGGTGTGTGCATCCGGCCTCGTTCCCTCCCTGGACATTAACCACGACCCAGCAGAAAGTCACCATGTCAGCGGGTGCTAGTGCCGTCGTGATTCCGTCCGTCAGGCTTCTGGCCTCCACCCCTGGTAAGAGACGCGGTTCTACCCGCTGGCAGATGTGCTGGCTCCCGGGCGCGGTGACGATTGAGGGCATGACAGAACGCAATGTTGTGACCGTCCGCGGCCTGCGCAAGGCCTACAGCACGAGGATCGTGGTCGACTCACTGGACCTCGACGTCCGCGCTGGCGAAGTCGTCGGCCTGCTCGGTGCCAACGGCGCCGGGAAGACCACGACCGTCGAGTGCATCCAGGGCCTGCGCCGGGCTGACGGAGGATCGCTGACGGTGCTCGGCTACGACCCCGGCACTCAGGCTGCGCAGCTGCGGCCGCTAATCGGCAGTCAGCTCCAGGACTCCGCGCTGCCCGACCGGCTGCGCGTAGCCGAGGCACTTCGCCTGTTTGCCACCTCGGATGCGCGCTACGGCGACGAGCTGCTCGAGCAGTTCGGGCTGGCCGCCCGGCGCCGTTCTCCGTTCTCGTCGCTGAGCGGCGGTGAGCGGCAACGGCTGTTCCTTGTGCTCGCCCTCCTCAATCGCCCCCGGCTGGTCATCCTCGACGAGCTGACCCAGGGACTCGACCCGGCGGCACGCCGCGAAGTCTGGGCCGCGGTCCGCCGGCTGCACGACGCGGGCACCACGGTGCTGCTGGTGACTCACGAGGTCGACGAGGCCGAGGCCCTGTGCGACCGGGTCGTCGTGATGCGGCCGGCCGCGTCATCGACGCGGGGACGCCAGCCGAGCTGGTGAGCCGGTACGCACGCACGGCGACCGTCCGGTTCGCATTGCCAGCGCTGGCCACCAGCCTGCCAGGCCAGCCGGTGGCGCTGCTAGATGAGCTCCGGCAGCTCGATGGAGTACGCGAGATGGAACGGAACGGGGCCGACGTCATCGTTCTCGGCGACCGCCGCATCATCGCGCATGTCGGCGCCAGCCTCGTTCGTCACGACATGGTGCCCGACGACCTGGGCGTGCATGTCCCGAGCCTTGAAGACGCCGTGCTCACGATGCTGGCGCACGGACCGGACGACGGGCTCGAGCGAGCCCGTGACCGCGCACAGCGAGCTTGTCGGAGGACGGCAATGAACACAGCAGTTGGACGACTGATCCAGGCCGAGCTGAAGTTGATGACCCGCGACCCGCTCGTGCTGACGTTCGTGTTCGCGTTCCCGATCGTCACGATGCTGATCATCGGCGGCGCGTTCGGCACCCAGCCGACTGCGGCGTTCGACTTCGTGAACCCTGCGCACTGGTACGTGGCGTCTTACCTCACCGTCGTGATAGCCGCGATCGGCCTGGTCATGCTGCCGGTGCACCTGGCCTCCTACCGGGAGCGCGGGGTACTGCGCCGGTTCGCGGCGGCCGGGTTCCCGCGGTGGTCATTCGCCATCGCGCAGCTCGTCGTGGGCCTCGTGACGACGCTCGTCGCCTGCACGCTGCTGCTGGTGGTCGCGGCCCCGGTATACGGGATCCCCGCATTGCACAGCTCGTGGCGCGTCGTTGCCGCGCTAGCGCTAGGAGCGGTGGCCTTCGTCAGCATCGGCGTGCTGCTCGGCTCGGTCCTTCCGTCGGCCCGGTCTGCCCAGGCGGTCGGCCTGCTGATCTTCTTCCCGTCGTTCCTGCTGGGTGCGGGCGGGCCGCCGCCGCACGTGATGGGCTCGGTGGTGCGACAGGTCGCCGGCCCGTTGCCGCTGACACTGCTCACCAATGCCGTTCGCGAGCCATGGCTCGGGCTCGGGTCAGCCACCGGATCGCTGGTGGCGATAGGCGCGATAGCGATAGCCGCCACCGGGATCGCGGCCCGCCGGACGGCACTGTGACTCAGAACGAACTGCCCGGATGGCACGGCAGCCCGCCGCCGTAGCATCCAAGGCATGAGCTGCGATGCGGGCACGTCTCATCCCGCCGAGTTCTCGGCGGGATGGGCGCGCTGGACGGCTCTGGCAGTGTTCGCTGCCCTGATCGGCGTCGGGCTGGTCCCGCTCAACCCGAACCCGGCGGCCGCCGGCTTCGCGGCTCCGGTCGCGATTGGCGCTGCCGTCGTGCTCGTCTGGCAGCGGCGGCCCCGGTTCCTGCTCCCGGTCGCGGCCGTCGCCACCGCCGGGGTCGCAGTCCTCGGGAACGGGGAATCGACCAACGTCGGGTGGTTCGCTGTCTGCCTGCTCGGGATCTGGTGCGCGCTCGCTGGCAGGCGCTGGGATTACGTGGTGTACCTGGCGGGCGCGCTGATCCTGTTCGCGGTCGAATGGCGATGGATTCATCCCGACCCTGGGTGGGGCGCCTGGATGGCGGGCACCACGCTCGCCGTGGCGGCAGGCCTGCTAGTACGGCACGAGCGCGATCTCACCGCGCAGCTGAGGGAGGCGCAGGCCGGGCTGGCCGAACGAGCCCGGGCAGAGGAGCGCAATCGCATCGCCCGCGAGCTCCACGACGTCATCGCGCACACCCTGACGGTCTCGCTGCTGCATGTCTCGAGCGCGCGGCTGGCCGTCGAGCATGGCCTTGACGGCGCGGCGGGCTCCCTGGCCGAAGCCGAGCGCCTCGGGCGGGAGAGCCTGGACGAGGTGCGCCGGGCGGTCGGGATGCTGCACCAGGACGGTGACGCAGGCCAGACGGCGCCGCTACCTGGCGCGGGCGACCTGCCAGCGCTGATCGAGCGGTACCGGTCCGCAGGCGCCGACGCCAGTTTCACCGTTGACGGGGACACCGGACGACTGCCGGCTACCACCGGCCTTGCTCTCTACCGCATCCTGCAGGAGGCGCTGACCAACGCGATCAAGCACGCAGCTGGCGCGCGCACCGCGGTGCACCTCCACATCGATGCCGACGAGGTGCGGCTGGCGGTCGACACGTCGGGCGCGCCTGGCACCGGCACCGGGCTTGGCGTGCTCAGCATGCGCGAACGGGCCGAGGCACTCGGGGGGACATGCGCCGCCGGCCCTGGCGGGCAGGGATGGCTGGTCAGGACCTCGTTCCCGCTCAATCCAATCCGCCGGCGAGAGGACGCGCGATGATCCGGGTCTTGCTGGTCGACGACCAGGAGCTAGTGCGAACCGGCCTGCGCGGCATTCTCCGCCCTGAGTTCGGCTTCGACGTCGTCGGCGAATGCGCTGATGGCAGCGAGGTAGCGGCTGCGGTCGACGCGGTGTCGCCGGACGTCGTCCTGATGGACGTGCGGATGCCGGTGGTCGGCGGCGTGCAGGCGACCCGCGAGCTGCGCAGCCGCGAGGACAGCCCGCCGGTACTGGCGCTGACCACGTTCGACGATGACGAGGTGCTGGCAGGCATCCTGCGGGCGGGTGCGTCCGGCTTCAGTCTGAAGGGCGTGCCGGCCGAGGACCTGCAACGGGCCGTTCGCGTGGTCGCCGACGGCGGAGCCTGGCTCGATCCGGCCGTTACCGGCAGGGTGCTGGCCATTTACCGGTCCGCCGCGATCGCGCCCGTGTCCGGCCGGGGCCCTGGCCACGACGCACTGACCAGCCGCGAGCGCGAAGTGCTTGTGCTCATCGGGCAGGGCAAGACGAACGGCGAGATCGCCGCCGGGCTGTTCGTTGGCGAGGGAACGGTCAAAACTCACATCAACCACGTGTTCACCAAGCTGCAGCTGCGCGACCGTGCCGCCGCCGTGGTCTACGCCTTCGACCACGACCTCGTCTCCCCGGCGCCAGACCGCCGCGGCGACCAGGCTCGCTAGCGACGACCACCCCGGGCGGATCTGCCGGGCTGGGCCTGCGGGCGCGGTCCGCGGGCGCGATCGGCCATCTCGGCCCAGAACCGGCTGAGCTGCGCCGCGGTCATCTGCTGCCACGGCGCCTGACGGCTCATCGGATGCCTGGCAGTCCTGTCCAGCAGCGTCCGCTGGCGACGGCAGAAGGCCTCGCTCATCTCCACCCGCGGCTGACCGCCCTTCGGCGGATAAGGGCACAGCTCGAAGGCACAGCCGTCCACGCAGCTGACGCCAGGAACGACCGACACGGCTGTGCCGACAGTGAGCCCGGGCTCGAGCGCCTCCCTGAAGTGCGTGATGCACGGCGGCAGGTCCTCGCGATTCGAGCGCCGCAGGCGTCGCTCGCGTTCGCGGGGCAGGTCTCCTCGGTCCGCGAGATTGCGCAGCAAGAGCACGTCAGCGACGAGCTGCTGTGCGCGCCCGTTGAGAGCGGTCCAGCCCGCGGAAGGCGGGATCCACAGCCGGTGACGGCGCTGCTGGGCCACCTGGCTAAGGTTCCTGGAGCCCACCTGACCGACGATCCCGCTCTCATCGATCCACAGGTACCGCTGCGGGCGCTCGGTCTTGAGGGCCAGGACGCAGAGCAGCGCGGCCTCCCTGACGAACGGGTGCGGCTCGTGATGGGCGCCCGGTTGCACGGTTACGGTCGGCCCGTTCGCGGCCGCCGACGTCGAGCCAATGCTGGACGATTGCCTCTGGCTTGGCGCCGTACTTGTCCCAGGGCTGTTTAGATTCGGACAGGTTCAGCAGGGTCAGGGCGTGGATCAGGGTCAGCTGCGAGAACCAGTAACGTGCGCTCTTGAGCATCTCCAGCGCCTGCTCGGCCAGGAACATGCGCGACTCGCGCAGCACGTCGGGCTGGGCCGGACGCCGGTTGGCGGCGTACTTGAATCCCTGCGCGAGCGCGATCTCCAGCGCAATGGGCAAATCCTGCTCGCCGTCGAGGCGCCCGTCCTGCGCGATGTGCCGGAGCCATTGACCAGATCTGCCTGCGCCTGCTCGGCGATGAGCTTGTCGGCGGGCGTGCTGCCCCGGCCGCCGATGGAGCCGACCAGCATCGGGGCCAGCCACGCACTGATGATCTCCGCCCGCGAGCTCTCCGGCGTGCGCTCTGGCCGGGATGCAGGCCGGCCGCTTTCGGCAGGCGGGCGCTGGCCCCGCTCGACACGCTCGCTTTCGCAGGTCATGCACGGCGCGGCGACACTGTGCCGCAGCTCCTCGTAGGCTGCCTCGCCGCCAACGCCGATCTCCTGTGCTGCCGCGAGCTGGACCGGATAGGAGCGATCGGCGCAGCCGATCCCGTAGAGCTGCGGGTAGGCCGGGCTGGCCTGGAGCGGCTCGCCGCGGCGGCGCCGTTCATCGATCATCCGCGCCGCCTCGCCGAAGCGGCGCACGAGCGCCTGCTTGCCTTCCTCGAGCGTCCTGGGGTCCTGCGCGTGGATCCGGGACCATCGTGCCCTGATTTCGCTGGCGATAGCGTCGTGCGCGGGCTCGGCCGCGACGCAATCGATCTCCAGCGCGGCCGCGTACATGTCCAGGACCTTGTTGTCGTCACGGACGGCGGCACCAGCGCGCAGCGGCGCAAGGAAATCTGTTGCGGTGCCAGGATCGGAAATGCTGGCACGGCGAGGGCGGCGGCTGCCGCGCGAAGCGGAGTCCGGCGGAGAGGTTTCCTGACGGGCGCGATCGGTACCGTCGGCCCGGTCCGCCGCGCGGGAACGCAGCACGAGAGCGATGACGAACTCCCTGCCTGGCCTCGGGAACTGCATAGCCTCACGGAGGAAATCGGGATCCTGCAGCGCGGCGTCCAGGAGCCGCGAGCCCAGGTAAGCCTGCATCAGGCTATGCGGGAACCTGACACTGTTCCCGCGCACCTCTACCAAGTCCAGTTGCGCCGCCCACGCCGCAGCAAGACGCACATCGATGGTCCGGACCCCCGGAGTCTGGCCGGTCTGCTCGTCGATCCGCGCGAGCCGCAGCTGAACTTCGGCCCGGATCGCCCGGCCCGAGGTCGATCTCGAATCCGGCTTCGAGCCGGTCTGCCCGCAGGCCAGCGCAGGCCAGCGCGGACATCTGCTCGAGCGCCGCCTGCCGTTCGGCCCGGTTCAGCGGGATCTCCTCGCGGAGGTGGCCGTTCACGAGCGCGCGTTCCCAGGTTTCCAGCAGGCTGAGCCTGAGCTTGGAACGATCGACGCCGCGAGTGTCGACGACGCCGACCTGGCCAGCCGAGGTTGGCTCAAGCAGGCCCTTGACGTGCAGCTCCCGCGTGATCTGCAGGTACAGCGGCGCTTCGACGACGTCTGCGGTCTCGACGATCCAGGCGAGCCTGCGCTCGTCCTCGCTCGTGCCGTCGCTGCCGATGTAGGCCAGCGCCGCCTCGTAACTGAGCGGCTCCAGGTTCAGGATCGCGGCGTCCGTCGCCCGGAGCGGATCATGCGGGCGCGAGGCGATGACGAGCGGCAGCCGCTGCTGGTGCGCTCGCCGGATGGCCTCACGGATGATGTTGTCCCGCTCCGGCTCGGCGCTGGTGCCGACGATGGCCTCTTCCAGCCCGTCCGCGAGCACGATGATCTTGCCGTCCTTGCGCAGCCGCCGCCAGATCGTCTCGCCCTCGGCGGCGGAGATCAGGCCCGGGTTCACCTCGCTGAGGAACCGGTCTCGCGCCATGGACTCGAAGTCCAGTTCTTTGGTGGCGTCCCGGAGCCGGATCGGGACCGGGATCGCGCGTTTCTCCGCCAGGAACTCCGTCAGCCTGACGAGAACGGCGGTCTTCCCCGTTCCGACGCCGCCGACGATGACGTGCGGGCGGCTGCCGCGGTCATGCAGATCCGTCATCACCGCCATGCACAGCTCGTCGCGGCCGACGACTTGATCGATGATGGCGCCCGCCGTCGGCACGAGCTCACGGGACTCCGCGCGTGCCCTGGCCCGGTACCGGCGCTGTAAGCCGAAGAGCCGCCAGAGCACGAACGTGGACGCGAATGCGAGTAGCACGCCGGACGCCAGGATGTTGGTAGCGACGCCGCAGGAGAATCCGAGCGCTGCGCATTTCCGGTCGGGGTCGAGCGCCGCGCCCGACGGCCCATTGCGGACGACGTACAGGTAGACAACCCAGCCGACCCACAGGACGAAGCCGAGCGCGGCAAGACCGGTCACAAAGGTCACGATCGCGGACCGACCGGCGTGACCGCCATTTGGCCGGCTCGTCGACACCGCTGCGATCCCGGCGACGCGGCCGCGGACCGCCGAACAGGCGGGCGAGCCTGGGCCCCATCCTGCGCTTCCGCCGTGCGCCCAGGCGACTCCGCCTACCGAACATCTTCCCTCCGCAGCCATCTGCTCAGGCGATACTCAGCGACCGCATCGGCTCCCCCACCTTAGAGCGCAGGCCGGCATACGGTTATTACTCTCTCTTTAGCCACTTTTGCAACACCCGAAACGCAGGCGAGCCATTCGCGGCGGAGTGGCACAAGACGAGCCCGTTCCCCTTATTGAGAAGGGAACGGGAATGTCCATGCCGACGCCATTATTTGGCGGCTCGGGCCTTGGGACTTAATTACCGGGGCGGCGAAGACACCGAACTTGGCGGCGGCACGGTGCCCGGTCCCGTCACCTCGCACTCGAGCGCATCCAGGGGATCGGCGTTGAGCAGTGGCTGCGCCAGCGCCGGCGGGTGCAGGAACGCCGGCTGCTGCAGGTCCAGCATGTCCAGCATCGCGTTGGCGTTGGCGTCACGGTTGGTCATCGCCGGCAGGTTCCATTTGGCCTCGACCAGCGCGCAGATGCTCGTATGGTCGAAGATCTGATGGGAGACGTAATCCGGCTTGGCCCACGGCGAGATGACCGCGCAGGGTACCCGGAAGCCGTACTGGGCGAATCCGTTGTACGCGGGCACGCCGGCCTGCGTGTCTGGCGGGATGTCATCGGGCGGGATGGCCGGCGGCGGCGGCACGTGATCGAAGTACCCGCCGTGCTCGTCGTAGGTCCAGATCAGCAGCGTGCGCTCCCAGCCGGGCCCGGCCATGACCGCGTTGATGACCCTGGCAGCGAAATGCTCCCCAATCGCGATGTTCTGCGGGTTCTCCTCGGACCCGAGCAGGTAGTTCGGTTCAACGAGCGAGAAGCCCGGCAGCTGTCCTGCCGCGGCGTGCTCGAAGAACTGGTCGATCCCGATGACATTCGTGCCGACGTTCCTGGCGTAAAGCTCCGGGTACAGCTCGGTGGTCGAGATGACGGTCCCCAGCGTGGAGCAATAGTCCTTCCAGGTAATCCCGGCGTCATCCAGCTTGTCGAAGATGGTTCCGTTCGGCGGGTAGGCGATGAAGGAGGGAATGGTGTCATCGATCATGCCAAGCGAGGTGGCGGAGATCAGGTAGCGCCGGTTGGGGAAGGTCCGGCCAAGCACCGAGCAGAAATACCGGTCGGCGATCGGGAACTGGCGCGCTAAGGAGTAGTAGAACGGCTGGTCGTTCTCCCCCCAGTAGCCCATCGAGACCGGTCCGCTGCCTGATTCAACGAAGCCGGTGTTGCGGCCGGCGGCGAACTGAATGTGGCTGTCCTGCCAGGTTTGGCTCGGCTTGCCGTGCAACTGGCAGGTAGTTGGCATCGCGAATGCGTGCTGGATGTCGCCGTTGGCGTAAGGATTGGTGGCCGTCGGTTTCCCGTCCGCGGCTAACTGGAACCCGTCGGCACCCTGGCGGCCCAGCATGCCGAGCTTGTTGTCGTAGGAGTGGTTCTCCATCATCAGGACGACGATGTGCTCGATCTTCGGGATCGTATCCGTGCCCGCCGGGCGGTCGGGGTAGGGCAGCGAGCCCGGCTGACGAAGGATCTTCGCTCCCGCGCTTTCGCTGCCGGGGCTGCTAAGCTGCTCGGTCACGATGCCCCTCCTGCGCCGCTATTTGTTCAAAGCATGCCGAACAAAGCTTTTGATGTATAGCGCCGGACGGGCCTTTGACCAGTTGTGGCGGTGCCCGAACCCGCTCTGCGCGCGCTGTGGAGCGGCCGGCCTGTCCTGATATACCGGACCTATGCATAACGACGGTGCGGCGGCCCCGATGCGGGCGGCCGCGGCCGCGCTGGTTGAGCTCCTGGACGACGAGCAGCGCGAGCTGGCAGCGCTGCCATTCAGCGATGAGGCAGCGCGGCGCTGGCTGGAGTACCAGCCGCTGCCCCGGCCAGGTGCGTGCCTGGCGGTGCTCAGCCCGGCGGCCCGCAAGGCCTCGCACCGGCTGCTAGCTACCGGGCTCAGCGAACACTGCTTCGCGCAGGCGATGGTCATCATCGCCCTGGAGGAAGTGCTTGACCGGCAGGAGCGTGGCGAGCTCGGCCGGCACAGCGGCGACTACTGGGTGACCGTCTTCGGTAACCCGGCCGGCGACGATCCCTGGTCATGGCGATTCGAGGGCCACCACTTGTCGGTAACGATGACGGTGCGCGGCGATGATGTCTCACCTGCGCCGGTCTTCCTCGGGGCCAACCCCGCCAGCGTGAGTTATGCCGGGCGGGCGATTACGCGGCCGCTCGCCCCGGAGCAGGATCTCGCGCTGGCTCTGCTGAATGCTCTCGGGCCGGCCGGACGCTCAGCCGCCGTGGTCGCTGACCGCGCGCCGTCCGATATCCGTTCCGCGACCGCCCCGCGTGCGCAAACCGCGCTTGAGCCGATGGGCGTGTCTGCAGCAGCACTCGGGCCCATGCCGCGGGCGCTGCTGTCGCAACTCGTGGCCTTGTACCTCGACCGGCTGCCCACGGACCTGGCCGCCCGGGAAGCCGCCCGCGTCGCGCGCGGCGACCTGCACTTTGCCTGGGAAGGCCCGCTGGCACCAGGCACGCCGCATTATTACCGCGTGCAGGGCGATGACCTGCTGATCGAGTACGACAACACCACGAGTGATGGCAACCACACCCACACGGTGCTGCGCCGCCCGCGCCGTGACTTCGGCGACGACATTCTGCTCGCCCATTACCGCGACGCGCACGCCGCGACCAGCTGATGCGGGCGTGTCATGCTGGGGAGACCGGCACGTACGGGCGCTGAAGGGCGGCACGTATACCTGCCGAGGAGGGGGACGTCTGTCATGCCTACCAAGGATCGCTTCCTGGAAGGCCCGTTCCGTCCTGTGACCGAGGAAGTCACCGCGTTTGACCTGCCGGTCACCGGCCAGGTGCCCAGCGAATTGAACGGGCGCTACCTGCGTAACGGGCCGAACCCGGTGGGACTGGATGACCCTAACCATCACTGGTTCCTGGGCGAGGGGATGGTGCACGGAGTCCGGCTACGCGACGGCCGGGCCGAGTGGTATCGCAACCGGTGGGTCCGGTCCAAGGCCGTGGCCGAGGCGCTCGGCGAACAGTGGGCAGGTGGCCCGGTCCACGATGACCGGGATTTCGCCGCCAATACGCACGTCATCGGCGTCGGCGGGCGCACTCTGGCGACGGTTGAGTCGGGCCCGCTGCCCTACGAGCTCACCGATGAACTGGAGACGGCCGGGCCGTGCGATTTCGGCGGCACGCTGCGGGGCGGCTTCGCCGCGCATACCAAAGGCGACCCGGTGACCGGCGACCTGCACGCGATCGCCTACTACTGGGCGTGGCCCTACGTACAGCACGTCATCGTCGACGGCACTGGTGCGGTAACGAGCTCGACCGACATCCCGGTGGCCGATGGCCCGATGATGCATGACTTCGCGTTGACCCGCCGGTACATCGTGCTGTTCGACCTGCCGGTCACCTTCAGCATGGATGCTGTCTCGGCCGGCGAAGCACCTGCCCTACACCTGGAATCCGGAGCACCAAGCTCGTGTCGGACTGCTGCCGCGGTCAGGTGGCCCCGGCGATGTCCGGTGGTTCGAGGTCGACCCATGCTGGGTGTTCCACACTCTCAACGCCTACGACGACGAAGACAGGGTCGTGGTCGACCTCTGCCGGTACGAGGGCGCCTACGACGTGTCGGTACTGGACGGCCGCGGTCCGCTGACGCTGGACCGGTGGATCATCGATCCGGCCGCGGGAAAGGTTGCCCAACAACGCCTCGATGATCGAGCGCAGGAGTTCCCGCGCATCGACGAGCGATTGACGTCCCGGCCGCACCGGTTCGGCTACAGCGCGATGATCGGCGAGGTCAGCCGCGCTACGGTGTCGGGCGCCGGGGACTTTGCCGACGACGCGTTCGCCAATGTGCTGCTGAAGCACGACCTGGAGACCGGAACGGCGGAGGCGCACGAATTCGGGCGGGATGCGACGGTGGGCGAGGCCGTGTTCGCCCCGGCCGCAGCCGAGGGCGCGGAGGACGACGGGTACGTGATGGGCTTCGTGCACAACCCCGACCGCGGTGCCGCGGACCTCGTCATCCTCGCCGCGCAGGATTTTGGCGGGGAACCGGTCGCGCGCGTTCACCTGCCGGCCAGAATCCCGCTGGGCTTCCACGGAAGCTGGATCGCCGATCGGTAGATCTGGCGGCGGCCGCCGGCGGGATCTACTCGCTGCGAGAGAAACCGGGTCGCTTCCTGGCTGCCGGGCAAGACATCATGAACGGATGAAGCACCTCAGCACTGCCGAACTAGAGGTCGGCCTGAGCGAGGTCCGAGACTCGCCGTCAGACAACGGCACGGTCGAGTTGATCGCGCGCCGCCCAGCCGTGGATGCGCGCGAGATACTCACCGAGGCGACGCTTGATAGGGAAGCCGGCCTGGCCGGTGACAATTGGCCGGTCCGCGGGAGTAGCCGCACCCGCGACGGATCTTCGCATCCGGGCATGCAGGTGACCGTGATGAACTGCCGTGCGGCCATGCTGATCGCTCATGATCCAGAGCGGCGGGTGCTGGCCGGTGATCAGCTCTATGTCGACCTCGACCTCAGCGCCGCTAACCTGCCACCCGGCAGCCGGCTGGCCCTGGGCTCGGCCGTTCTCGAAGTCACTGATCAGCCGCACCTGGGCTGCGCCAAGTTTGCCGCCCGGTTCGGCGAGGACGCGCTGCGGTTCGTCAACTCCAGGGTCGGCCGCAGGCTACGGCTGCGCGGCCTCAACGCCCGCGTCGTCGTCTCCGGAACAGTGCGCACAGGAGAATCCATCCGCAAGTGCCGCGCCGCCTAGCGAGACCGGCCAGGCTCGATCTACCGCCGCGAGCGCACAAGGGGATCTCGCGCGTCGCGACCGAACAGGACCTGGTCCGTCAACGATAGATGGATCTGAGTCGACCTGCGGTCCTTGAAAGTCGAGGTCCCTGCCCAGCTTGGCCGGAGCACCGAGCCACACTTCAGACCGTCCGAACCCGGCTACTGGACCGTACTTCAGCGAACCATACTTCAGTATCGTCGCTCGACATCGGCCTCCCGCGGGCTGGCAGAAGCGGCAACCGCGAATGCTCACGTCCCGTCAGGTGCGCTGAAGCAATCGCTCGCGGATTAACGTCGCCGCCATGTCGATGTCATAGCCATCAGGCCAGGCGCCGACCAACGGTTCAAGGTCGGTTCGGAACGCCCGGTCGGTGAGCTTCGCGTCGAGGTTTGCGATAGCGAGCGCGGCGGTGTAGCCGTCCGGCCGGTAGCGCGCTGTGAAGCAGCCGACGATCTCTGTCGGGTCGAGGCGCATCTCGGTCAGCGCCAGCCACAGGTCGAAAAGGTCACGGCCCTTCTTGCGCTGGTAGAGCGCGCGGATCTTGGTGGAAACCAGCTCGGCCGGCGCGAACGTGAGTACGTTGGCGCTTCCGGTGAACCACGCCGAGCGCACGTGGAACGGAAGCGGCAAGAGCGGGAGTGCCGGAGACGTTTCATGCGTGTTGATCTCGATCTTGATCCTCAGTGACCGTGCCGGGTCGTCCTCGGCAGCAGCCCGAAGCGTCATCTTCGGATGCTCGCTGATACTGCGGCCCGCGATGCCCAGGCCAACCTCGGCAGCTACCTCCCGCACGGCATCCAGGACATGGCCGATCCCGGTGTGCGTGCGGCGCACGAAGTCGAGATCCTCGCTGTAGCGCCTCGGCACGGCGAGGTGCACTTGATGGAGACAGGTTCCTCCCCGGAACACCAGCTCCTGGCTGAGCACAGGATGCTGGTAGATGGCCACGACGACTCGGGCGAGCAGCAAGTCTTGCTCTATCGCGAACCGGCTCGGCCATGGACGGGTGGTCGCCCATGAAGTGATCGCGTTAGCTGGTATCACAGGTCGGGCTCCACCTCTACGTTCTCCACTATTCGCCAGCCCTGATTCACATGGCCGCGCCTCGGGCCCGCGGGATCCAGCAGCGCCACCGGGCGCTTCCCTGCCCCGCCACGTCTCACAGCGTCACGCAACACGCAGAGGTCAAGCGGAGCGCCAACCTTCTCCAATAGCCAGCCCAGCCGGCGCAAGCTCGCGGCCGGGTACGCGTCCGCTGCGTCCACGATCGCTGCAGGGTCCAGGCCTGCCTCCTCCGCCAGCTCGGCCATCACAGTAGCCACATTGCTCAGGCCGCCGCAGTCGCCGGGCCTGCTGGCCAGGTCAAGACATGTGGCCTCAGGCGTGGACAGGCGGACCTGGCCGGTGGAGCTGTTGTGCAGCTGAACGGGCACCTGACTGAGGCGAGTATTGGTATAGAAGCGGAGCCTCACTCGGCCCAGGTCCCTGTCCGCCACCGGCCGGTCGACCATGACCTGGAACACCTGGGGCATCTGGTGCGCGGCGCCGTACATCTCGGCAGCTGACAGCAGGGCCACGTAATAACGGCGCCCCATCACCGTCATCATGGCATCGATGAAGTCGGTGGCAGGGACAACGCCCCACGTCCGGTACTGCGGCGGTATCGCTACATAGAGCCCCGGCTGTGGGCTGAAGAACTGCCCTGACCTTCGCAGCCGCGTCATCGCGGCTGCCACTTCCCTCCGCCCAAGCCCGGTGAGGGCGGAGACCTCTGCAAGCGTCACGATCTGGCGCCCGTGCGCGAGCAGATGGTCACTCAGCCGACGTGGTGGCACGGCTACGCCGGGGGCCGACACCGGCACCCCAATGTGTCTCTGGTGAGACTGTGACAACGTCCAGTGATGTCTAGCACACAATCATGGTACATCTTGCTGTGTGTTGATCGCGATTCAGACAACATCTGCTGCTGCCTGGCTGACAATCATGACGCATATATTCGCCAGCGCGCCTGGCCGCCGGAATGGCATGCTCCGGGCATTGCCTGCTGGCACGATGGTGGCGGCACGAGCGAATTACGGCAGATCGGCCAGCGGAGGAGCTCCATGAGCATCGCGAGCGGACAGGACGGTGACCCCGTCGGGCTGGTCGTCGGCACGGTCGCGGCGACGCCGTTGCAGTTCTCGGTGGCGATCAGCCCGGAGCAGTATCTCCAGCTCGACGACGTCGTCGTCACGCAACGACAACTGCCCGACCAGCCGCCCGTTCAGGTTTCCGGTGTCGTCACGAATGTCGAGGCCGTGCACGAGGGCGCGCGGTTCGCCTCCGATGTGTTCCTCATCCAGCAAGGCGCGCTGCCGGCCGAGGTCGCCGAGGTCGCGCAAGTCTCGGTCACGAGGGTCGAGCCCGAGATCTACGTGCCGCCGATGCCGGGTGCGCCCGTCCACCGGGCCACCGGGAAGCAGCGTGACCAAGCCCTGTACTTCGACGAGATGGGCGACGCGAAGGTACCGGTTGGCTTCGGCCGCGACGGCCAGCCCGTATTCATCAACTTCGAGTTCGTCGACGGCACCCGCGGCGCCCACGTCTCAATCTCCGGCGTGTCCGGCATCGCGACCAAGACCTCGTTCGCGCTGTTCCTGCTGCATTCCATCCTGAATTCCGGCGTCCTAGCCAGCGAAGCGCACAACACCAAGATGCTGGTCTTCTCCGTCAAGGGCGAGGACCTGCTGTTCCTCGACTACGCCAACTCCCGGCTCGCCCCAAACGACCGCGAGCGTTACAGCGCGCTCGGCCTGCCGGCGACCCCGTTCCAGAACGTCAGGGTCTTCGCTCCGCCGCGACCCGGCGACCCCGCCGGGACTCCGGACGTTACCGCCCGCGACAAGGCCGTCAGCCCCTTCTACTGGACCTTGGCCGAATTCTGCGCGGACGAACTGCTTCCCTTCGTCTTCGCCGACGCCGAGGACGAACGGGCCCAGTACACGATGCTGATCGGCCAGGTCGCCGCGCGCCTGCGCCGCGACGCGATCCCGGCGGGCCAGGACGGCGCGATCAAGGTCAGCGGCACCGACCCGGCTAATGACAAGGTCATCCGGTCTTTCGGCGACCTGGTTGAGCTGCTTGAGGCCGAGCTCGGCGACGACCAGCTCCGCAGCAGCTGGGTCGCCGGCAGCGCGGTCACCGGCAGCATCAACGCGCTGCTGCGCCGCCTCCGCTCCGCGGTGAAGCCGCTCACCCCCATCATCCGCGGCGACCTGACCCACCGCGGCGAGCGTTCGATCTCCACCTCCCGCGCCCAGGTCACGGTCGTCGACCTGCACAACCTGCCCGACCGGGCGCAGCGGTTCGTCGTCGGCGTCACCCTGCGCGGCGAGTTCGCCCGCAAGGAACGTCAGGGCACCGCGCGGCCGCTGATGTTCGTGGTACTCGACGAGCTCAACAAGTACGCGCCGCGCGAGGGCGACAGCCCCATCAAGCAGATCCTCCTCGACGTCGCCGAACGCGGGCGATCACTCGGCGTCATCCTCATCGGCGCGCAGCAGACCGCCAGCGAAGTCGAGCGCCGCATCCTGGCCAACTGCGCCATCCGCGTCGCCGGGCGCCTCGACGCCGCCGAGGCCGAGCGCCCCGAGTACGGCTACCTGCCGCCCGCCCAGCGGGCCAGGGCGATGATCGCCAAGCCGGGCACCATGTTCATCGCACAGCCCGACATCCCGGTGCCGCTGGCCGTCGACTTCCCGTTCCCGGCGTGGGCGACCAGGCCGAGCGAGAGGGGAACGTGGTCCGGCATTGACGACGGGCCGTCGGTCCCGTCGGACCCGTTCGCCACCATTCCCGGCGCCCGCGACGACCCGCCGCCGTTCTAGATGCATTCCCGGCCGCCGTTCTCGATGACTCCGCGGCCATTCTGGCCCTGGTAACGGCATTACCTAGCCGTTACCCTCAACGAGGGGGGCCTTTGCCTGCCCGCGTTGCATCGCCCGCGAAGGAGCGGCAGATGATCAGCTCTCGACGATTGGGCCGGAGGCTGGCGGCAACGCTGGCAGTAGCGAGCATGAGCTGCGGGCTGGCGGTAGTTGCTGCCGGGACAGCCCAAGCGGCCCCGCAAGCCTGGGCGTACGCGCTGGTCCTGAAGCCGAGCGGACCCGTCCTCGCGAACCACTGGCGGGAAAGCGTGCCTTCGCCAACGCCCACCGCGAGCCCGGGCCTGGTCGGTCAGGAGTTCGTGAAGTTCCCGAGGATCGGGTTCTTCAAGCAGGGCGTTGTCCATGTGACCGCGATTACCGACCAGCTCGCCTGGTGCCAGGCGCAGAGCTGGCATCCGCTGGGCGGCAAGGAGATTGTCGCGGTGCGCTGCTACCGCAAGGGCGGCGTGCCGACCTTCGTGCCGTTCACGATCGTTTTCACCTCCAGCGCCGGGACTTTGCCAGGCGGCCTGCAGTATGCCTACGTCCATGACGCCCCCACCGGAGTCGTCGCGACGTACAACTCGACCGGGATGCCGGACACCGTCAGCGTCCTGGGCACCGGCGTGTGGCGAGTCACCCTGCACGGGGCGGGGCCCTCCACCCACTCCGGCGGCATCCAGGTGACCGCCGTGGACCCGAAGCATCCGGCCATTTGCGATGTCGGCGGCCAGACGTGGACGCCCGCCAAGCAAGTGATCATCGTGCGTTGCTACACCGCGGCAGGCAAGCCGATGAAGACCGGGTGGAACCTGAGCTACCAGCGAGGCCGCGCCATCAACGGCGCGAAGCCGAAGCTGTTCGCCTACACGCTGAACAACAAGCCAACGGTGGCGGGTCCGTACGCGCCCGCGCCGCCCGCCGTCAACGTGAACACTGGCGGCGGACTCAACACCATCAAGCGGTCCGGTCTCGGCGAGTGGCTGGTGAGCATGCCGCGCGTGGGCATCCTGCCGAACACTCTGTTCGTCACGGCGGCCTCCAGCGTGGCGCGGGTGTGCAACCTGAACACGATCTGGGCCACGATCCTGTCGCCGACTCCGCCCGGCAACGTGCTCGTCCGCGATGTCGTCTGCTACAAGGTGACCGGCCAGATGGTGCCGTCCAAGTCGTTCATCACCTACACCACCTGATCGCGTCGAGCGGGGCCGACCGCGCAGACACGCAGACATTAGGTCAGATCGCCCGGTCAGACGCGGACCCCCCGGAGAGAAGGGGTCTCGCGAAGATCGTCTACGTGCCGGGTGCCCGGGCGTCTAGCCCAGCTGTCGCCGACGGAACCTTGTGGTGTTCTTCGTCTCACGTAGCTCGGTGGGAGCGGGCAGTCAACCTTCCGGGGTGAAGCGTCGTCAGTCGGGGTGAGAGTCAGAGATGGCCGCAAGGAATGCCCCAAGGAGTATGCGTGCGATCGGAAGAAAGATTTGAGGGCTTGGACGCCCTGGTCGCCGACCGTGGCAACGCCCTGCTGGCGACGGCGACGTTGCTGGCAGGAGGCCCGGCGGCCGGGGAGGACCTCCTCCAGGCCGCCCTGGAACGGGTAATGCGGCACTGGCACCGGGTCGGGGATGAACCGGAGATCTACCTGCGACGCACCATCTATCACCTGGCGGTCGACCAGTGGCGGGCCCGGCGGCGGCGCCCCGAGGTGCTCGGCAAGACCGAGACCGAACTTGAGGTCGCCGCGCTGCGGGCAGCCCAGCCAGACGGGACCGACACGGTCCATCTGCGCCTGGCCCTCATCCAGGGGCTGGCCCAGTTGCAGCCGCGGCAGCGAGCCGTGCTGGTCCTGCGGTACTGGGAGCAGCTCAGCGAATCCGAGGCAGCCGACATGCTGGGCTGCTCGCTCGGCACCGTGAAATCCAGCGCGTCTCGTGGCCTAGCCCGGCTCCGGGAAGTCACCGCCGCCTGGGCCATCGAAGGCGCCCCGGCCAAGAAGCCACTAGTGAACGGAGTCTGGTCATGACCCGCACCATCGCAGATATGCTCGCGGCGTCGATGCGCGAAGAAGTCGCCGGCCTCACGCCTGCTCCCGACCTGGTGGCGCGGGCCGCCAAGCGGCATCGGCAGCGCACCAGGGTCCGCCTGGCGGCGTCGGTGACCGGCGCCGCCGGGATCGCCGTGGCGGTCGCGATCGGCCTGACGGTGACCTCGTCCGGCCCGGGCGCGGTCCGGACGGGACCCGGCGCTGTCAAGGCCGGCCGTCAGGCGGCCAGTTCGCCGCAGGCACGGCTGGTGGCGGCGATGACCACCTCCGCCCAGCTCAGCTACCGGCTGTATCTGGTCAACACGTCGATACTGCCGGGCCATCAGATGACGCCGACCTCGCAGCCCCGTGACTTGATCAATTGGTACGCCGACTACACCGGCGTTTACGACCCGAGAACGCGCTCGGGCGCCGGGGTCAACATCATGCGGCAACAGTCCGGGACCCTCACCGATCCGAGTTCGTACGGCAAGGTCGACGGCTACGTCCAGGTGCGGATCGTCGGCGACAACTACTACATCAGATACTCGGGGAAAGGCGAACCCTGGTACATGGGCCGGGGCACCCTGGTTCAGGCGCTGGTCCTGAACGGCGGGAGAGCGTGGGCGCCGACGGACGGCGCCTCGGCCGATCCGGCGGTCCTGCTCGCCGCCGTGCGCCGCCTGGGCACTGTCCAGTTCGCCGGCAAGACCGGCCGCGGCGCTCGGGCCCTGGACACCTACAGCTTCAGGTACAACATCGCCGGGGACGCTTCGCTCAAGCCGCACCGGCTCACCGGCACGATCGTGGTGCACGACCAGTCGAACCTGATCGCCAGGATCACCATGCAGACGAGCGTGACCGGAGCCAACCCGCAGATCGCCGATGGCGGTCGGATGACGTTCACGACCGTGATGACCTTCTCCGACTACGGCGTGCCGGTCAGCGTCCAGGCGCCCGCGGGCGCGCGCGCCATGCCGCGGAAGTTCTAACTTCGGCTCACCCCCGCCTCCGCCGATCTCGCCATCGGCTGACCGGCCGCGCCGGTAGCGGGCGAGCAGGCCCGCTCGCCTCTGGTTCCATCCGGGTGTGACGTAACCTCCTCGACCTCCTAGGACGAACTAATGTGCCTGACATCGCGTGTGCGAAATGTCCTGTTCGCCGCAATGGCTGCCGTTGCGGCCGCCGCCGTAGTTTCGGCGGGATCCGGGGTTCCGGCGTCGGCTCGCCCCGTGGCCGCTGCCGCTGCGCGGCAGGCGGCAGCCACCGGCAGAGAGCAGTCGCGCAGTGAGCTGCTCATCAACGGGGACCGGCTCGAGGTGATCGGCGGCAAAGCCCGGGACGTCGCCGTCGTCCCTGCCGGGACCGGGTTCGCCGCGTCGCTGACGGAGCTTCGCCTGGCGGGCAAGGCGTACGCGATCCCTGACGCCGCGCTGTCGTATCTGGGCCGCGGCCTGGACATCAGCCTTTTCGACGTGAAAGCTCTCCCGGGTAACGACACCCTCCCGGTGCGGGTTGCTTACCGCGGCGCCGCGCCGAGGCTGCCGGGAATCACCATGACCAGCGCGGCCGACGGCGTCGCGCACGGGTACCTGACCGCCGCGGGCGCGCGGGCGTTCGGCGCGGCGCTGGTGCGCCAACTGGCCGCAGATCACGCGAGAGGAAGTCACGGCCCAGACGGGCTGTTCGCGAACGGGGTTTCGATCAGCCTGGCCGGAGCGGTGACCGCACCAGGCCCCCGGCCGCTGTTCCCGATGCACACGCTGACCGTGCACGGCACGGCGCTCAACGGCAAGCCGGACACCGGCGGCCTTGTCTACGTCGTGAACTCGGACAACTTCGCGTTCTTCGGCGACCCGAACGAGGCGCTGAGCTTCTTCGATGCCGGTACCGCGAAGTTCAGCGTGCCCAGCGGGCACTACTGGGCGCTGGGTGACTTCACGGACTTCGACTCCCACGGCAACCCGGTGAGCGAACGCATGGTCGTGCTGCCACGGTTCAGCGTCTCCGGGCGCGCATCCGTCAGCATCGATGAGCGGGCCGCGACGAGCCAGGTCACGGTTGCCACGCCACGGCCCGCGGCTATCCAGACCCTGAGCTGGGAACTACGCCGGACCGACAACCTGCCAGGCGACTTCTGGGACTGGACGTGGCAGTATTACGGCGCGTTCCGGCTGTGGGTCAGCCCGACCACCCAGCCGCCCGCGGCAGGCGGGCAGCAGGTGTTCGCCTCAGCGCGGCTGGTTTCGCCCGCCACGGAGAAGACACCGTACACCTACGACGTGGCGTTCGAGGATCTCAGCGGGCTCATCGCGAAGCAGCAGCACTATACGGTGGACCCGGCGAGCCTCGCCACCGTGCACGCGCGGTTTTACTCGGGCGTCCCGTCCGCTGCTGCCATGGCGCGGGTGGGACTGTTCCCCCTCCAGGCGCAGGATGCCGAGCGGTCCTCGGCTTTCGCACTGGCGGTTGTCCCTCTCAACG
Source organism: uncultured Actinomycetota bacterium (assembly GCA_963834665.1). Taxonomy (GTDB): domain Bacteria; phylum Actinomycetota; class Actinomycetes; order Streptosporangiales; family Streptosporangiaceae; genus JAJYUU01. The sequence continues at coordinate 746,636 of CAWICK010000008.1, read as the reverse complement.
TCCCCGTGCAGCAGGTCGAGTACGTGACGGCCGGCAAACCGCCGGTTTACTGGTTGACCGAGTACTGGCAGAGCGACCAGCTGGACGGCGGTCAGCTGGAGGCCACCCGCACCTTCCGCCCGGGCGAGGATACGGACGAGGACTGGAACGCATACCCGCTGCACACGGCGCTCAACGTGAACCAGCTCGGCGCGGCGAACGTCAACATGCTCGGCCCGGGGCTCGCCTACGGTCATAGCACGCTGCTATCGGCGAGCCGGTCGGGCGACATCCTGTCGCTGGATGTCACCCCGTTCAGCGACAGCACGCCGGGCCACACCGGCTCGGGGCTGAACTCCGCCAGCGTCAGCGGGACCTACGAGGTCGACCAGAACGGGACCAAGATTGCGTCCGGTGATGCCGTGAAGCTGACGAGTCCGGTGGGTGACTTCTTCACCCAAGTGAAGCTGTCCCCGGATCCGTCACGGGTCAGGTTCGTGCTGAACGCGTCCCGCACCGGCGCGCAGTACCCGTTGTCCACCGCCACCCGGACCGCGTGGACCTGGGCTTCCCGGCACGAGCGCGGGGGCACGATCCCGCAGGGCTGGGTCTGCGGAGACGGTTCCCGGTCCTGCTCGCCGGAGCCGCTGCTGACGCTGGACTACGCCGTCGCCGGGCTCGGCCTTCACGGCAGGGCCCCGGCGGGCGCCCAGGTGCTCCGCGTTGAGACAGGCCACCAGCAGCTCGCAGCCGGCCCGAAGATCACCTCGGTCACCGTCCAGGTCTCCTTCGACGATGGCGTGACATGGCGGCCCGCACAGGTCGTCGGGACCGGCGACACCCGCTACGCGGTGTTCAGCGCCCCGCCCGCCAGCTACGTGTCGCTCAAGGTCACAGCCGCCGACGCGGCGGGCGGCACCATCGCCGAGACGATCACTCGCGGCTACGCGACCGCGGCTGCGGCTAGCGCTGGGTACAAGGCCGCCTGCGCCGCGCCGGTGACGGGTCACGCCAGGTGCCTGACGCTGTACTCGCCGCAGACCGCGACGACCCGGGCCCGGGCAGCCGGGTTCACTGCCGCCGTCGCGGCGCCGGCCGGGTGGGGCGCGAAGGACATCGAGGCGGCGTACAAGCTGCCGGTGTCAAAGAACCCGCGCCAGACTGTCGCGGTGGTCGATGCCTATGACACGCCGAACCTGGAGTCGTACCTGAACACCTACCGGAAGGAGTATGGCCTGCCGCCGTGCACGACGGCAAACGGCTGCTTCCGCAAGGTAAACCAGGACGGCAAGGCCGCACCGCTGCCGGCCAACGGAACGCTCAGCGGCTGGGATCTGGAAACCACGCTCGACGTCGACATGGTGTCCGCGGCATGCCCCCGGTGCCGCATCCTCGTGGTGGAGGCCAACACGGCCAGCTTCGCTGATCTGGCCGCCGCGGAGGACGCAGCCGCGAAACTGGGCGCGATGGCGATCTCCAACAGCTACGGCGCCCGCGAGAACGGCTTCACGCAGGCCTACGCCGGCGCCTACAACCACCCTGGCCATGCGGTCGTGGCGTCCTCTGGCGACTACGGGTACACAGCGGCGAGCTTCCCGGCGAATCTGGCCACGGTGACCGCCGTAGGAGGTACTCAGCTGTCCGGGGCACCGAACGGCCGGGGGTACACCGAACAGGTATGGAACACGCCGGGTGCAGGGGCAGGCTCATCCGGGTGCTCCGCTTATGTCAGCAAGCCGTCCTGGCAGCACGACCCGCACTGCCCGGGCCGCACCGTCGCGGACGTGTCCGCGCTGGCCTGGGACATCGCCATCTACAACAAGGACTACGGCGGTTGGATCGAGGCGGGCGGCACCAGCGCGTCGTCACCGCTAATTGCCGGCGTTTACGGGCTGGCCGGCAACGCGGCGAAGATCGAGCCTGGATACGAGTACACCCATGCCGGGTCGCTGTTCGACATCACCGTCGGCAACAACGACTGGCTCTCCGCCGAAGGGGGGCGGCCTGCGGTCACGATTACCTGTGCGTCGCCAAGAACGGCTACGACGCGCCCACCGGTCTCGGCTCGCCCGACGGGACGGGAGGCTTCTGAGATGAACGCGCGTCTTCATGATGACTGAAGGCCCGATCACGGCGGGACGATTGCCACATGGCGAGGCAATGCACTCATCACCCCAGCCGAACGCCGCGAGATCGCCGCGGTCCTTGGACAGCAACCGAACACGGCCGCTGAGACCTCCCGCCATTGCTGGCGGCCCTGTGTGGTCGCGCTGATCTCGGGTAGGCAACTGCGAACGGTCGTGATCCAGCTCAAGAGGAGCCTAGATGGCCACCACCAAGCAGAAGGAAGCCGCAAAGAAGAACATCGCCAAGGCCAGGGAGGTTCAGAGCGCCCGGGCGCACGGCGCCAAGATCCCTAAGCAGAGCCAGGGCCTGAGCACCGCGGACAAGGACAAGCTTCCTGACAGCGCGTTCGCGTTTCCGAAGGAGCGCAAGGAGCCGCTGATAGACGGCAGGCGCGTCCGTAACGCGATTGCCCGGTTCGACCAGGTCGAAGGCGTCAGCGACGCCGAGCGCGACGCAGCGTGGAAGCGGATCCTCAAAGCCGCGAAGAAGTACGACGTCGAGGTCAACGAGTCCAGCTGGCGAGAGCTGGGCCAGAGCAAGAAGACCTCGAAGTCTAAGAAGTAGGCGAGCCGCCTCCGCGCGACGGCTGGCTCTGCTGCTACCGGCCAAAAGGGCCTGGCCGCATAACCCGCTCTTGGCTGCGGCTATGTCGACGGCGGCCCGACAGCGGCGGCCGGTAGCTCGTCCGGGCGCTCGGAGTCGGCCGCGTGGATAAAGCCCCATGTTCCGGATTCGCTGGCCTGGCGGCGGTAGACGTGGCCGCCGTACGACACGCTGACCGCCGCCGAAGGCTGCACCCTGCCTAGCGCCACCACGAAATCGCCGGCATTCCACCGCTCCAAGGTCGGGAGACCGTCGAGCGATCCGTGGCCTGAGCTTGAGCCGCCGCGCCAGAGACCATCGGCGTCGCGCTGCCAGTACTCGGTCTCGAGCTCGGCACCGTCGCCGTTCCCGTCGACCAAGACGACTGCACGATCACCGTCTTGCTCGATCAGGAGGACACGTGCGTACGCCGGGTGCCATCCGCCCACGCGGACAATCGCCTCCGCTGAGAGCTCGCCGATCCCGTCGTCCACCGCTGCTCCGCTCCTCAGCGCGCTGCGATGAGCGCGCTTGCCCCGCCGAGTAGAGACTAGTTCGCTCGAGAGCTGCGGACGGCCAGGCCACCGCGTGTCCGGCCGGCCCCGTTCCCGTTCTGAAAGGTCTTTGCGAAGGCCTGGGCGTACCGGGCCAACCGCGATCAGTCAGCCATGACCGGCGCCCGCTTCGCGGGCCCGGACTCTGCGGCCCGCCTCGCCCCGCGCCGTGCCGGGATCGTCCGGGCCGCGTCGGCGTCGCTGATCCGCAGCGACGCGGTCAGGCCCAGCAGGCAGATCGCCGCTGCCACCAGGAAGGCCACGCGGTAGGCAGTCAGGTTGGCCACCGCGTGCCCGCCGACGAGGTGAACCGGCCCGACCAGCACGATGGCCGTCGTCAGCACCGCCACGCCAATGGCGCCGCCGAGCTGCCGGATCGTGTTGAACATGGTCGACGCGCGCCCCGTCGCCGCAGGCGTGATCGTAGCGAATGCAGCAGCCTGCACCGGCACGAACACCTGGGCCATCGACAGTCCCAGGGTGAACATCAGCAGTCGCGGCCACCACAGGCTCGTCGCCGGTCCGAGCAGCGCGAGCAGCCCGATCGAGGCAGCCGTGCCGACCAGCCCAATCGAGATGTGCCGGCGCGGGCCAAGCCGCGGGTATAGCCAGCGGCTGGCCAGCTGCGCGCCGCCCATAACGCCGAAGGCCTCCGGGAACGTGCTCAGTCCCGATCCGAGCGCGGTCAGGCCCCGGCCGTCCTGGTAGTAGAGCGAGATCGCGTACAGGCTGCCGAGGAAGGCGATCGACGCCAGCACCATCACGCCGTTGCTGGCCCGGAACAGCCGGTTCATCAGCAGCCGCAGGTCGATCATGGGCTCGGACGTGCGCAGCTCGACGAACACCATGATCGCGAGCAGCACCGCCCCGGCCGCGATCGTCCCGAGCACCTCGGGCGCGTGCCAGCCGTGGTTAGGGCCCTCGGAGATCCCGTACATCAGCGCGCCGAGGCCGATCCCGGAGAGCAGGAAGCCGGGCAGGTCGAAGCGGCCGGGCCGGGCCTGCGGAGCGCTCGTCAGGAACAGGGCACCGAAGGCGAAGGCGAGCGCGCCGATGGGCACGTTCACGTAGAAGACCCAGCGCCACGACAGGTCGGTGACCAGCAGCCCGCCCAGCACCGGGCCGAGCGCTGGCGCCAGCGTGGTCGGCACCGTAAGAATCGACGAGGCCCGGATGCGCTCCTCAGGCGGGAACGCGCGGAAGAGCATGGCCATCCCGACCGGCGCGAGCATGCCGCCGCCGACGCCCTGCAAGACGCGGAAGGCCACCAGTTCGCCCAGGCTCGATGCCAGTCCGCACAGCGCGGATGCGACCGTGAATACGACGATCGCGACGAGCATCACCCGCTTGCCGCCGAACCGGTCGCCGAGCCAGCCGGAGGCCGGGATGAATACGGCCAGGCTGACCAGGAACGCGATCGAGATGCTGTCGATCGCCGTCGGGGTGACAGCGAAGTCACGGCCGATAGTCGGGAGCGCGACGTTGACGATCGTGACATCCATGATCGACATGAACATGGCGGCGACGAAGACGACGCTGACAGCTACCTTCTGGCTGATGCGTGCTTGCACGACGATCCTGCTCCTGGCTGCTCGGGCGCTGCTCCGATTCCGGCAACCAGCGGGGGTCGCGGAGGTACCGGATAGTGAGTATCCTCAGCACTAACGGCGGGTGCAGAACTTTATTCCGCCAGCCTGCAGCCGACGGCGCCAGTTCCCTGACCGGGCGGGCCACAGGCCGATCGGCAAGCGCCAGGAGGTGCCTGCGATGAAGCCTCAGACCGGGAACGACGTCGTGGATGCCATCCTCTTCGCGGCCCGCCGCATCCGCACAGCTGCCGACGCCAGGCTGCGCGGGAGCGGGCTGTCATTCGCCGCCTACAAGCTGATGCGCGCCCTGGAAAATTCCGACCAATCGATGCGCGAGGTCAGCGAGATACTGCATGTCTCGCCGCGCACCATCACCGACATGATCGATGGCCTTGAGGCCAGGGGCCTGGTGGCCAGGAGCCCGCATCCGGCCGACCGCCGGATCACCCTGCTGCGCCTGACCGAGGACGGCCGCCGCCAGCTCACCGCCGCGGCTGCCCTGGCCGAGCAATCGCACCTCGCCGCGATCAGCGGGCTCAGCCCGCAGGACCAGGAGGCGCTCACCGACCTCCTCGATCGGGTGGCACCCGCCGACCTGCCGGCTACCCCAGTCCAGCGATGAGGTTGATCGCGGCAGCGAGGATGACCGAGCCGAAGAGGTAGGACAGCAATCCATGCCGGAGCGCCGTCGAGCGGACTTCCGTGGACTTCAGGTTGGTATCAGAGACCTGGTATGTCATCCCCACCGTTAGCGCGAGATAGGCGAAATCGCGGTAACTAGGCCACTCATCGGAGTTGAAGTCGACACCGCCCACGGGCTCGGCGTAGTACAGCTGCGCGTACCGCAACGTGAAGATCGTGTGCACGGTCAGCCAGGACACCGCGACGCTCAGTAGACCGAGAGCGGCCAGCATGGCCCGGTCCGCACCATGCGCGTTATGGGCGCGCACCAGCACGATGCCGACCGCCGCCAGGCTGGCCACCGACGCGCAGAGCGTGAGGACGTCGCTCGCGGCCCTGCTGGGATCTTCCCTGGTGGCTCGCCTGGCTGTGGTGCGCGCGGACTGGGGCCAGATGCCGAGCCACACCGTCGCGGTGAACACCAGCGCCGTGGCGTCCCAGCCGATAGCAGGCGCTAGGACCCAGTTACCAAACGCCGCCACGAGCGCGGCGGCGACCGCCCCGATCGCAGCGGATATTCCGAGCCGGGTACGCCGCCGGCGCCAGAGCCATCGCGACAGCCACTGCTGCGCGCCGGGCAGATCATCCTCGTTGCTCATGGGGCTGTTATTCCCGAGACCGGCACGCAGCAGTTGCCTGGCGCGGACTCCGGCCTCGAATGGCCGGACGCATAATTGTACGTAGACGTACAGCGACGTACACTTGAGCGTGACCACACTGACGGTTTCCCAGGCACGCGCTTCTCTGCCCGAGCTACTGACCAGGGTTGAAGAAGGCGAGGAGGTCACGATCACCCGGCACGGCCGGGCGGTCGCTGTTCTTGTCCGACCCGACGTTCTGCGGTCCAGGGCGAACGTCATCATCGAAGCTGCCGGGCGAGTGCATGACCTTCTCGTCACGGCGGCCACGTCCGAGTTGTCCGTGCAGCCCGGACTCACTCAGCAGCGCGCCGAGGAGCTAATCAGCCAGATCCGCGCCGGGCGTGACAGCCGTTGATGGACGCCTTCGACGCTGACGTGCTGATATACGCCGCCGTACCTGGCCACCCGCTCGGGCGGCGCGTACTGGCCCTGCTGCGGGACTCGTCTCAGCGCTTCGCCGGGGCTGGGTCGGTGCTGCTACTACCCGAATTGCTTGGCAAGCCGATACGCGATGGGGATGCCGGCGAAGTTCGCGTCCTGGCGGCCCTGCTCGCGCGCATCGACCTGCGCCCACTGGACCGAGCAACCGCCGAACTTGCCACTGCACTGGCCAGTACCTACAAGTTGCGTGCGGCAGACGCCAGTCACCTCGCGACCGCGGTAGGGATCGGAGCCGACCGGTTCATTACCGACAACCAGCGCGACTTCCCGCCGACTATCACAGAAGTTCAGGTCACATATCCGGCCGACTTGCCTGAACCTGCCGACGATCCAGACGGGCGGCCTACAGTTGCTGCTGCCCGGATGCAGCCGCCGAAGAATCGCGTAGGTCCGACATGAAGATCTTGCACACCAGCGACTGGCATGTCGGCAAGGTGCTGAAGGGCCGAGACCGGTCCGACGAACACGAAGCGGTCCTCCGCAGCATCGTCCAGACGGCCAGGACCGAGGATGTCGACCTGGTGCTGATCGCCGGCGACCTGTTCGAGTCGTCGGCGCCCACCCCGAAGGCGCAGGGCATGGTCATGCGTGCCCTGCTCGCCTTGCGGGAGGACGGCCGGCACGTCGTCGCTATCGGCGGGAACCATGACAACGCCAGTTTGCTCGACAATGTCTACCGGCCCGTCCTTGGCGAGCTCGGACTGGACGTTCTCGGCACGCCGAAGGCACCGGCCTCCGGCGGGACGTTGCGCCTGACGGCCCGAGGCGGCGAGCCGGTGAGGGTTGCGGCGATGCCGTTCCTATCCCAGCGGTATGCGGTGCGGGCGGCCGAGCTGCTGCTGCACGAGGCTGCCGAGCATGCTCTCGACTACGCTCGCCGCGTCGCCAGCATGATCACCTTGCTCACGGAGCAGTTCACGGCGGACAGCGTGAACATCGTGATGGCGCACGCTACCTTGCTCGGCGGCCGTCGCGGTGGCGGCGAGCGGGACGTGCAGACGACCTTCGAGTACGAGGTGCCGTCGAGCATCTTCCCCTCGTCGGCGCATTACGCGGCGCTCGGACACCTGCACCGCCAGCAGGAGATCCCGGCGCCCTGCCCCGCCTTCTATTCGGGCTCGCCGCTGGCGATCGACTTCGGCGAGGAGGCCAACGAGCCGGGCGCCCTGATCGTCACGGCCGCGCCGGGCATCCGCGCCGACGCCCGCCGGGTTGATGTCACTGGCAGCCGTCCGCTCCGGACCTTGCGCGGGTCGCTCGACTACGTCATCGAGGAGGGCGAGCGAGCTGGCGATGCCTACCTGCGGGTGGTCCTGGCCGAGTCGGCGCGGGCCGGCCTTGGCGACCTAGTGAGGGAGAAGCTGCCGAACGCGCTGGAAGTCCAGCTCGACGAGGCGCACCGGCCGCGGCCGGGAACTCACGGGGACAAGCCGAGCCGGGCCGGCCGCTCACCGCTCCAGCTCTTCGGCGACTACCTGGCCGAGCAGGACGTGGCCGACGAGCGGGTGGAGCGCATGTTCGCCGAACTCCTGGAGGAGATGACCGACGGCCAAGCTGGCGCGGGCGCCGGCGCCGCGGCCGAGTAGGAGTAGCCAGCCGGGTAGACCGGCTTCGCCTGCATTCCTGACGGTTTCGCGTGGAGGCAAGGTAGTTTTGCCCCTTCACTTACGCGAAACTGGCAGGAGGTTCTGGCTGAACTGATCATCCAGCCCCTGCCGACGAGATCTTAGCCAGCATCAAACGCGTGGAGACTAAAACAAGCCGGGTTTCACGGGCCACTAGGGGAATCGCGTGGTTTCACGGTCAGCAGTTGAGAACACGAGTCAGATATTCGTCACCAACGACAATCACTGGATCGGCAATCCCAGGGCGGCAGGGTTCACTGTCTACGTGGACAGTAAACGCGCTGGGATTGCGCCGATTGGAGGGACATTCAGCAAGCAGGTGGAGCCAGGCCAGCACGTCTTGCGCGCCCGCTTGTGGTATTTCCTCAGTCCACGCGTCAAGCTGGATTTGCGGCCCGGCGAAACGAGGCGGTTCAGCGCCGACATACCTAGGAACATGCGTTTGTGGCGGAGGATCACGCGCGGGATGGCTGATCCGCTCCACTCGCTGTCTCTGGAAGAAATGACCGGACCTTGACCCGTAGGGTCCGGAGACGCTGTGTGCTGGCGGATCCATGTGGTCCTGGCCTGCTGCCGTACCCGTTCGCCTTGACCAAATCAAACGAGCGAGGGCTAAACAAATCCGTCTTACATACGGCTAGTAACACTGCTCGACGCTTCGAAAAAACCGAAGTGAATTCAGACGATTCAAAGCGTCGCACCAGCCCTGTTTCCAACGTGCCGGTCACAGCTTCGCGATGTCACAAGGGAGCGCCGCCGACAGCCTCGGCTGCGTCGACGAGTCGCTCCATCGCGCGTTTCGCTTGCCTGCGATCCGCAGCCGAGGACGTCCTCTCGGTGTAACCCGAGGCGGTCTTCTTCCTCAACAGCACAGCGAGGTCGCTAGCGAGCTGCCGGTCAACGCGCCCCAGCGTCGTGATTGCTTCATTATGATTCTCGCCCTGGTGGTGCACATTCAGCCTCCGGCAGCAGATGACATCTGCCGCGGCAATGCCCGCATGCACGCACATAGTGATATAAGCGTCGTTTAACTCGTTCTGGCCGACAGCGCCATCCTGGACGAGTTCGGCGGCCAGTCGGAATTCGCGCGCCTTCTTCAAGCGACCGGCAGAGGTCGCAGCGGTGCACTTCTTCTCAGCCATGACGCGCCCTCCCGCCTGCTCCTGCCGCCGGTGCTCGCAGATAGCTCGCCTGCCCGATGAGCCTGATGCCGCGGTCGCGGATGTCGCCCAGCACTTGCTCGTCTTCCGCTACTCCGAGCTTGGCGTCTGCTTCTGACATTTCGAAGACCCGGAGGTCATTGCCGGTCCACATCGATCCGTCACGCGCCAGGCCGTGAATTTGATCGGCCCAGCCGCCATCGTCGGCCGCGACCGACTGCGGTCGGACGATGAACACGTCGATATCGCTATCGGTCCGCATCTCCCGGTCCGCCGCGGAACCGAAGAGCGCAGCGTAAGCAGGTTGCACATCCCAGTCCGCAAATCGCTCGCGCAGCAGGTCAAGGAAATCCTCACGAAGGCGCGCCAGCGCGATGATGTGCGGCGCTGCCAGATGATCACGGTTGAGGCTGTAGAGCTTGGACGGGCCCGCGACGGCAACCTGGACGATGCCCTGCCTGGCTAGCCGCTCCAATGCACGACGCACGCCTTCGGCCGAATACCGACCGATTAGTTGGTGCAGGCCCCGCCCGGTGAAAGCTGAGTTTGCTGTCGCCAACGCCGCCAGGACGTCGCCATCCACGGTGGGGGTTATGACCAGGAACGGCCGGTTCAGTTGCACAAAACGCCTCCCGCCTGCAGCGCCAAGTATTACAGTCACATACCAGCTATTGTTGACAACCATCTACTATAATTGGCATCCATTCACGGTCTGTCAAGGCCACAACCTCGTGGGCGGTCATCTCCAAGGTGGAGCTTTAGCCGAGCCTGGCGGCCCATCCGGCAGGGTGCTGTGCTAGACCGGCGCCTGGCTCCATACTGCTGCCAGCACTAGCCGCGCAGGACGGCTGAGCGAACGAAAGGGTCAAGACATGAATCGCGTCCGATCACTTGCCACACAGACACCAGCGCTTGTCATCTCGGTGCTAGCACTCGCCTTATCGCTCGGCGGTGGCGCATACGCCGCGACTCGCGTGGTGTCCGAGCACGCCCCGGCTGCACATCATGTGTCCTGGCACAACATCAGCCTGCGCAACGGATGGAAGTCATCCAACAGCACCTATGACACCGGCAATCCACGTGTGAGCCTGCAAAACGGCATCGTTTACCTGTCCGGATCGATGCACGGGTCCGGGGGCAGCAAAACCTTCGCAGTGCTGCCCAAGCAGTACCGCCCCGCCCACAACCTGTACATCACCGTCTACACCTTCGGCGACACCTCAGGAACGCTCTACATCGGCCATAACGGAATTATGAACGCGTACAGCCCTGGCATTTGCGCCTCTCAAAACACAGCTGATTGCTATACATCACTTGCCGCGGTTTCCTATCCGGTTAACTCGTAACCGCCTCGGGTGACGGGCCGCTCGGCTGCGCTGGCTGAGCGGCCCATCCCGGAGCCCTAATCGCCGAGGAGATGCTGCGCTACCTGCCCCGCCGGGGTCCCATCGGATCGCGTCAGTCCGCCAAGTACGGCCGCAGCTCGAACGTCCCGATCTCGGCGGTCGGATGCCTGGAACACACCTCGAGCGCCTCGTCAAGGTCCGCGCATTCAAGCACGCTGTAGCCCGCCATCTGCTCCTTGGTCTCGGCGAACGGGCCGTCAGTCACCAGCACCTCGCCGCCGCGAACGCGCAATGTCGTCGATTCGGAGACAGGCCGGAGACGGTTCCCGCCGACCAGCACGCCGCGGTTCAGCATCTCAGTGTCCCAGGCATCCAGCGCGACGTCGAAAGCCGCCTCCTCCTCAGAACCCAGCTCCAGTGATTCGTCGATGTAGTGAAGAAGCATGTACCTCAATGGTGCTCCATCCTTGATCCGTTCCGCGGCCAGCGCCCGGAGCCGAACCGGCCCGCGGCCGACCGCCTGATCGCGAGCGGCCTAGCCTACGGCGCGAACAGCGAACGTCGTGATGACTGCTGCGACCAGGGTGGCCGCGGCCGGCGCGGACAGCACAAGCCGCGCGAGCCGCGCCTGCACGAGTCCCGGCTGGCTCGGGTCCGAAAGCCGGAACGCCGCGCCGAAGCTAACTCTGGCGGCCTGCCCGAGCACCCCGGCGACCACGGCGAGGAGTATCGGCTCCGCGCGAGCAGGAAAAACCCCGGCTGTGGCCACTGCCGCACCCACGACCGGGCTTACGCACATAGCCGCCAGCCATAGGGCCGCCCGGCGCCTAGTCGCCGAGTTCAGCAGCGTGCCCGCGGCCAGTCCCTCGGCAAAGGCATGCACGAACAGGGCCACCGCTACCACGATCGAACCGCCGAGCGCGAGCGCGACGCCTTCCAGCAGCCGGTGCGCGGCAAGCGCGGATGCGGTTCCCGCACCGCCGGCTGCCTCCCGGTCGAGCTGGCAGGCACAGCCTCTGCGTACCGCCAGCCCGGCCAGCCAGAACGACGCCCCGGCCACGCCCAATACTGCCCACACGGAGATTCCGGCCCGGTCAGCTGCAGACCAGGCGTCCGGGAGTATGTGCACGCCCGCGATGACAAGCAGGGCACCAGCCGCGGCGCCGAAATAGACCTCGCGCCGGGCACCCTTGCGGCGGCCCAGCCAGGCCCCGGCCAGGGTGGCGAGCCCGATGATCAGACTGCCGGTCACAACGAGCATTGCGTATCGGCCAATCTTGAGAGGGTCGGGTCGTCCCCGGCCCGGCCACGATTGAGCTTAATCAGCTGGCTCTGGCCCCGGTAGTCAGGACCAACCGATTCCCGCAACATCACCAGTCCGCCGGGCTGAGATGCCCTCATCTCGTGATACGGGAAGAGTCATGGCAAGCTCCGCGTCCGTCGTCACGCGGCCGGTCGGTCCGCGTCACCGTGACGACGCACGGCAGCGGCCGAGATGGACAGTTGCGGCGGAACGAGCGCGAGTGTCGGTGCCGTCCGCCAGACTGGTCCAGTCGCCCGGGCGAGCCAGTCCGGCCGCCAGCAGGGCGAGACGGGAGGTCGGCGTACGGTGCGCCCGCTGCGACTGCTGCTCGACGGCTTCGGCACGTACCGGAACGCCACCGAGATCGACTTCGCCGACGTCGACTTCTTCGCGCTGGTCGGGCCCACTGGATCCGGCAAGAGCACGGTCATCGACGCACTCTGCTTCGCGCTTTACGGCACCGTCCCGCGCTGGGGGAACGAGAACGCCATCGGCTTCGCGCTGGCCCCGTCCGCGAACACCTGCCAGGTCTGCCTCGTCTTCGAGCTGGCCGGCGAGCGCTACGTCGCGATGCGCTCACTATCTCGCGACAAGCGCGGGCAGGTCACCACCAAGGCCGCCCGGCTCGAACGGCTCGACCCGTCCGTGCCGGCGGACGCTCCGCTCGGCGAGATCATCGAAGCCAGCGTCGAGCAGCTGGCCGAGGGTCCCGATCGGGTCAAGTCCGGCGTCCAGCACCTGCTCGGCCTCAGTTACGAGCATTTCACCCAGTCGGTGCTGCTGCCGCAGGGCGGCTTCTCCGAGTTCCTGCGCGCAACCCCGGCCAACCGCCAGCGCCTGCTCGTCGAGCTGCTGGCGTTCGGCGTTTACAAGGAGATCGGGCAGCGGGCCAGGGAACGCGCCCAGCGCGCCGACAGCCTGCGCGACGCCGCCCAGCAAGCTCGCGACCAGCTAGCAGATGCCACGCAGGAGGCCGAGACCGCCGCAGCCGAGCACGTCAAGGCACTCAGCGACCTCGCCGGGACGGTTGACAAGAGCCTGTCCGAGCTCGCCGAGCTACGGCAGCAGGCGGCCGACGCGCAACGGCTTCTTAATGATGTACGGAACGAGGCCGAGCTCCTCGCGGCTCTGCACATGCCGGCGGAAGTTCCGGGGCTAGCTGGCCAGATATCCGCCGCCGAGTCTCTCGTCACGAACTGCCGCGTCCGGCGCGAGCACGCTGCCCAGGCCGTCCAGCAGGCCAATCACGCCCGCGCCAAGCTGCCCGACAAGACCGAGACGCAGCGCCAGCTCGACCTGCACGGATTGCGGCGAGAGCTGGTTGCGGACGCTGACGCGCAGCAGCAGGCACTGGACACGTGCGTCGCCATGCAGGAGAAGCTGGCAGCGCAACTCCACGCCGCGGATTCCGAGGCCATCAGCGCCCAGGACTCTCTCGAGCGAGCGCAGCGCGCCCACGCTGCGGCCGGGCTGGCCGAGACGCTACATATCGGCGACGACTGCCCGGTATGCCGTCAGGAGATCCGGACGCTCCCGCAGCACGAGGCTCCAGCCGACCTCGCCGCAGCCAGGACCGCCGTGGACGGCGCGGTGCGGTCGCAAGGTCAGGCGCGAACCGCGCACCAGCAGGCGGCCAATGCGGTGGCCTCAGCAAAGTCGGCGCTGGCTGGCACGCAGGGCCGGCTCGACAAGGCCGCGCACATCATGGCCGAGGTGCCGCCCGAGGCAGATGCCGAGCGGCAGCTCGCGGCCATCCAGGCCGCTGACGAGGCGGTCACGAAGGCCCGTAACGAGGCCGCGGCTGGCGACACCGAGCTCGCCGCCGCGGAGAAGTCCCGGGCCGCTCTGGTTGCCGAGGAGCAGGAAGCGTGGGCTGCGCTCGCAGCCGCGCGGGACAATCTGGTTAGCCTTGGCGCCCCGCCAGTAGGCGTCGGCGGCGATCTGGCAGCAGCGTGGATTGCCCTGGTCAGCTGGGCCGGCGCGGAGCGGGACAAGCGCACGCGCCGGTTCCCGGAGCTGGGCGCCGCAGTCGCCGGACTGCAGCAACGGTGCGCGGAATCGTCCAACGCGCTGACTCAGCTACTGGCCGATCACGGGGTGGCCGTCGGTGAGCTGTCCGGCGCGCCCGCCGCCGTCGCAGCGCAGCGGGTCCGCGCCGAGGCACTGGTGCAGACGATTCGCGACGACCGCAGGAAGGCGGCCGCGCTGGATAAGCAGATCGCTGCGCACAAGGTAGACGGGCAGGTCGCGGCCTTGCTCGGCAAGCTGCTGCGGGCGAATTCGTTCGAGGGCTGGCTGTGCACCGAGGCACTCGACTCGCTGGTGCGCGAGGCGTCTGCGACCCTGATGGAGCTGTCCGGCGGCCAGTACGAGCTCGACCGGGACGAGCGCAACGAGCTGGTCGTCATCGACTACGCGGACGCCGGGACACGGCGCCCGGTCAACACGCTGTCTGGCGGCGAGACGTTCCAGGCCTCGCTGGCCCTGGCGCTCGCGCTGTCCCGGCAGGTCATCGGGCTGTCCTCGGGGATGCGCGAGCTGAACTCCATGTTCCTCGACGAGGGCTTCGGCACGCTCGACCCGGACACGCTGGAAACGGTCGCGAGCACGCTGGAGAAACTGGCTACCGATTCCGACCGCATGGTCGGCGTCATTACGCACGTGACCGAGCTAGCCGACCGGGTCCCGGTCCGCTTTGTGGTCAGCCGGAGTGGCACCACGTCCACGCTGGTCAAGGAGCGCGCATGACCACGGTCGCGACCCCGGTCACGTTCTCGGTCGACCCGTGGGATCCCGGCTACGGCATGGCGTTCGGCGAGGAAATGGGCGAAGAGGCGCTCCCGGATTCCAGTGCCGAGCTTGACCTCGACCTGGAGCTGCCCGCCGGCCAGTGGCGCCCGCTGAGCCCAGACGACTCCGTTCGGGTGCCGCAAACGTTGCTGTTCCTGGATGGCGTGCGCCGGATTGACGCCCGGATCTGGGTGCACGGCTCGGATCCGCAGCCCACGCCTGGCATCGCGGCGTCGTTCGCGGCCGGCCTGGTCTGCTGCAACGGGTCAGCCAAGATCAGCGAGGTGGCGGTGGAGCGCGGCCTGTTCACCGGGGCGCCAGATGCGGCCAGCATCGACAGCCGGCATGCGCGCTACCCGGCCTATGTCGCTTCCGGTCCGGGCATGGACAAGCTGTCGCTGGCCTTGCAGCAGCGGCTGAGCGACACTGAGGTGCAGCTCGCGCTGCTGTTCCGCAAGGAGAACCCGGACGCCGACGATCTGCTCTTCGTCGACGGGCCGCTGCGCGGGCGGACGCACCTGGACCGCACGATCGGCTATATCAAGACCCACCACACCACCTACCTGCCACCTGAGCAGGGCGCCGTTGTCAGCGCGCTGATGGTCGGCCAGCGCACCCCCGCGTTCACCATGGGCACGTCGTGGCGGCGCAACTCGTGGTACCTCAAGCTGCCGGGTTCGTCAGGCGCCCCCTGGTCGGGCGTGGTACGGCTGGAGTGCTCCGCCGACCTCCCCGTTCCCGAGATAAGGCGGCTAGCCGACCTCAGCGCGCGCGTGCTGCCGCCGCTAGCTAGCACGCCGCATAAGGATCCGCGAGCGCCGCAGAACCTCGTCCCGATCGGCGGCCTCGAGCGCGAACTGCGCCGCCGCCTCGGCGACCAGCAGTTGCTCTACCGCTCCCTCCGCGCCGCCTCCTTGCCTGCCTAGCTGTCTTGCTTGGGGCGCGATCTTAGAGCTGAGGCGCCTACCGGCGGATGCGGGCGGCGAACAGGTCGCGCAGGCTGACCACGCCGCGCACCTCGCGGTCCTCGACGACCGGCAGGTGCCGGAAGCCGTTCAGCAGCATGAGCTGCGCGGCTTCCTCGGCGGGCGCGTCGGGGGCGGCCGACTGCGGATCGGCCGTCATCCACTCCGAGACCGCTGACCCGCGCAAGTCCTGACCCGACGCGGCAGCGCGCAGCACGTCGCGCTCGGTGAGGATGCCGGCCAGGAAACGTCCCTGCAGGACGACGGCCGAGCCCACCCCGGCCGCGACCATCGCGGCCGCAGCGTGCGCCACCGAGTTGCCAGGCGCAACGGTCACGACCTTGGTGCTCATCAGGTCGCGCAGCGAGGCCATCGCCTAGCCACTCTCGCCGATCTCGTCCAGGTCGGGGTCGTGCTGCGACGAAGGGGCGGCCAGCTCGGCCGACAGCATGCCCCACAGCGACCCGGCCCACGAGGACAGGTGCGGCCATTTCTTCCAGAACACCTGCAACGTCGTCTCGTCGAAGTCGGCCAGCGCCCGTCGCGCGGTCACGCTGCCCGTTATGTCCTCTAGCTCATGGATTAGTTCCAGGAACCTGTCAGCAATGTCCTCCACCGGGCAACCTCCGGATTAGGGCCGGACTGCCGACCCGGCGATGGCCGCCGGGTATGACATCGACCCTGACCCACTGAACCTTCGCGGTCAAGCCGAAGCTTTCGTGCGGAGGCTGACACAATCGGCCACAAGCGACGCAGACGTGAGGGGGAACGGGCTCGTGCACAGCCACACGGTCAGCATCGGCGCGCAGGAGATCAGCTATCTCGAGAGCGAGGGAACCGGGCGTCCGGTCATCTTCGTGCACGGGAACTCGTCCTCCGCCCGGACCTGGCAGCCCCTGCTCGAGTCGGAGTTCGGCAGCCGGTTCCGCAGCCTGGCTCTCGATTTGCCGGGGCACGGCCAGTCCGCCCCGGCGAGCGATCACGCGGACTACTCGCTGCCCGGCTACGCCGCCATACTCACCGGTTTCGCCCGGAATGTGGAAGCCTCGGATGCCGTCGTCGTTGGCTGGAGCCTTGGCGGCCACATCGCGCTAGAGGCCGCTCCGGACATGCCGGACGCGGCCGGCTGGGCGATCTTCGGCACGCCGCCGGTGTCCGATGCCGGCCAGCTGCCCGTTGCATTCCTGCCGAACCCGGTCATGAACGTGGGGTTCACCGCGGACGTCAGCCGGAATGACGCCGAAGCCTATGCGGCCAGCTTCACCGCGCCGGGATCCGCGCTTGCGCTGGACGACTTCGTCGCCGATATCCTCGCAACCGACGGCGCGGCCCGGGCCGGCCTGCTGGCCAGCATCGGCGCGGGCAGATTCGCCGACGAACTCGCGATTGTCGGCGAGCTACCCCAGCCGCTCGCGATCCTGCACGGCGCCGGCGAGCAACTGGTCAGCTTTGATTACCTGGAACAGATCACGGTACCGACCTTGTGGCGCGGCGAGATCATGATCATCGACGGCGCGGGGCACGCGCTGCACCTGGAAAAGCCGCATCGGTTCGCGAGCTTGCTTGAGCAGTTCATCGCGGATGTGGATGGCTAGGCCAGTGGCCGAGTTTGATGTCCAGGGCATTCTGTCCGGCCGTGCCGCGCTGCTGCGCGACGCGTGCGACCGGGCACTCGCCTACCTCGGCGGACTCGCGGACCGGCCGGTCGCGCCGCGCCCGGAAGCGGTCGCGCGGCTGGGCGAGCTCGACTTCGACCTGCCGGGACCGGGCCTGGCCGCGGCTGACGTGCTGCGCATGCTGGACGACGCCGGCTCGCCAGCGACAGTCGCGAGCAACGGGCCGCGTTACTTCGGCTTCGTCACCGGTGGCGCATTGCCCGGCGCGCAGGCCGCAGCCTGGCTCGGCGCGGCCTGGGACCAGAACACAGCGCTCGCCGTCATGTCACCGGTCGCCGCCCGCCTCAACGCGGTGGCGCTGCGGTGGATGACTGAACTGCTCGGCCTTCCGGCTGGAACTGCGGGCGGCTTCGTCACCGGAGCCACCATGGCCAACGCAACTTGCCTGGCCGCCGCCCGGGATGCCGTGCTGACCCGGCACGACTGGGACGCGGTCGGCCAGGGCCTGGTGGGCGCGCCGCCGGTGACCGTCGTGGTGGGCGCTGAGGTGCACACCACGGTACGCAAGGCGCTCGGCATCATCGGCCTCGGCCGGGACCGCGCGGTCGTGCTGCCCGTCGACAGCCAGGGCCGGATCGACCCGCGCGATTTGCCCGCGGTCGGCGGCCCGGCCATCGTGTGCCTGCAGGCAGGGAACGTGAACACCGGCGCAAGCGACCCGTTCATTCCGCTGATCGAGTGGGCGCGCGAGCGCGGTGCCTGGATCCATGTCGATGGCGCGTTCGGGCTCTGGGCGGCCGCGTCGCCGGAGCTCCGCGGCAACGTCAACGGCCTGGCCGCGGCCGACTCGTGGGCGACCGATTGCCACAAATGGCTGAACACGACCTATGACTGCGGCGTTGCGCTGGTGCGCGACCAGCAAGCCCTGCTGGCGGCGATGCAGGCGTCGGCGTCGTACCTGCCGGGCAGCGCGGGCGCGGATGGCATGGGCCTCACGCCGCAGTCATCCCAGCGGGCCCGGGGCGTCGAGGTGTGGGCAGCGCTCGCATCTCTTGGCCGCGATGGAGTTGCCGCACTGGTGGACCAGTCGTGCCGGCTGGCCCGCCAGTTCGCGGCCGGGATGCGCGACGCCGGCTTCGATGTGCTGAACGATGTCAGCCTCAATCAGGTGCTCGTTTCCTTCGGATCCGCGGCCCGGACCGACGAGGTCATCGGCGCGGTCCAGGCCGAGGGGACCTGCTGGTGCGGACCGACTACATGGCAGGGCGTACGGGCTATGCGGGTCAGCGTGAGCGGCTGGAGCACTACCCAGGCTGACATCGATCGCAGCGTCGCCGCTGTCTGCGCCTGCGCCGGGTGAGCGTGCTATGGCTCCTCGCTCCCTGCCGGACCGGAGCGAGATCGTCGTCATTGGCGGCGGCGTCATCGGCTGCGCCATCGCATGGCAGCTCGCGCGCCGTGGTCGCACCGACGTCACCGTGATCGAGCGCCGACGCCTGACGGAGGGAACGACCTGGCACGCGGCCGGCCTCGTCGGCCAGTTGCGCGGCAGCCGGGCGCTGACCAGCCTCATGCGCGCGAGCGTGCAGACCTACACCGGCCTTGAGCAACTAACCGGGTACGCGACCGGCTGGCACCCGGCCGGTAGCGTCCGGATTGCCGCCAGCGACGCCCGCTGGGCCGAGTTGCAACGGCATGCCGCGGTCGCGGCCACCGCCGGACTCGACGCGCACCTCATCTCTGCTGGCGCAGGCGCGCGAACTCTTCCCGCTGCTGAGCACTGACGGTGTCCGCGGCGCAGTCTGGGTCGCGTCCGACGGCTACGCGGATCCAAGCCAGCTCACGCATGCGTTCGCCACCGCCGCAAGGGCGGCAGGCGTCACGATCATCGAGAACTGCCCGGTCAAGGCGATCGAGCACGACGGCCGCCGGATCATTGCCGTTGCCGCCGATCGCGGCCGGATCGAGTGCGACGTGGTAGTGAACGCGACCGGCATGTGGGGCCGCCGAACGGGCCGGCTAGCAGGCGCTGACCTGGCTGTCGGAGCCGTCGAGCACCAGTACGTCGTCACCGGCCAGATCGCAGGCCTGCCGGCGAACCTGCCGACGCTGCGGGACCCCGACGCACGCATCTACCTCAAGCCAGAGACGGGCGCCCTGCTGATCGGCGGCTGGGAGGACGGCACCCGGATGCCGTGGCCGGTGCCGCCAGACGATCTCGGGCCGGACCTTTTCCCGCCCGACCACGAGCGTTTCGAGCCGCTCGCGGCAGCCGCCGCCCGCCGGATCCCGGTGTTCGCTGACACGGGCATTCGTCAGTGGGTGAACGGTCCCATCCCTTTCACCCCGGATGCCGAGCCGCTTATCGGGACCGACGGCACGCTAACGAACCTGATCCACTGCTGCGGTTTCTCCGCCGGCATCGCGGCCGCGGGCGGCGCCGCCCAGGCCGTCGCGAACCTGATCACCGACGGCGACCCCGGCCTGGATCTGGCCCCGTTCGCGCCCGGCCGGTTCGGCGAGCTCGGCGGCTTCCCGGACCGCGACCGGCTGCTGACCGAGGCGTACGCAAGCTACTACCGGCTGCGTAAGGCCAGTAACGACGAAGACCCGTTGAGTTAGGTATGTTCGCATCGCGTAGTGGCTAACCGGCTGGGAGGGAACCTGATGGCCGAGCGCGATGCGCCGCCGCCCCGCCGCAGGGGCCGAAGCGCCACGTCAGCCGGCGACGAACCCGAGTCCGAAGCGGCCGTCGAGTCCGGAGCGGGCTCGGCCGAGCCGCCGCTGGCAGTGACCGCGGGACCGTCGTATAGCTCTGGCCTGACCACGCTGCGGTCCGCCGCGGTTTCCGCGACCGGCCGTTTCGTCGCGATGTACGGAGCCGACGCCCTCGAGTTCGGCATCAGGCTTCTGGATACCCAGGGCGAGCTGAGCAGATGGATACCGACGAGCCGCGCGCCGATGACGGTCAGGTTTACTACCGACGAGACCGGGTTAGCGGGAGCTCTGCTCTCCAGCGACGACGGCAGCGCCGAAGTCACGCATTGGCTAGTGGCTCGACCAGACGACCGCGGGACGACCGTTTACAGCACGAGCGGCGTCGGTGGCATCGCGATGTCCCGCGACGCGCGCACCCTGGTCTTCCGCGATCAGCGAGCCGGCCTGCGCGTGCTCGACGTTGGCACCGGCATCGCGGCGAGCATCGGTCACGACGTCCGGTACCGGAAAGTCGCGATCTCCCCGTCGGGCTCGCTCGTGTGCGCGGCAGTGGACGGGACGATCGAGGTCTACCAGCGCGCCGCTGGCGCCGACACCAACGTCGACGAGCCGATCCACGTCTTCAACACCGACTTTGTCCAGTCGATGGACTGCTCGGACGGTTGTGTCGTGGTCGCGTCCCGGGACGGGGTGTGGGTCGAAACCGCGAACGCGGGCGGCCGGATCATCGGACCGGCGCCTGTGGATATCAGGCGGATCGCCGTCAACAGCACGGGCACGGTGATTGCAGTCGGCTATGAGAGCTGGATCGAGTTCGCTGACCTAGTCGGCGGTTCCAGTCTGAGGGTCGCCGCTCCCAGCCCGGTCAACCGGATGACCTTCAGCCTGGACGACCGCGTTCTCGTCACCTCACACCAGGACGACATGGCACGCTTGTGGTATCCGCCAGAGTCGTGGCTCGGCCGTGAGCAAGCCACTAGCCAGGCCTGGGGGCAGGCTCCCGGCAGCGAAGAGCCGGAGCGAGACCGGGTGGAGTGGCAGCCTGACTCCCCCGCCAGCAGGGATCTGCTGCGGCGCGAGCCGCTCGCCCGAGCCCTCGCCTCCCGGCTGCGGCGGTTCCACGAAGAGGAGCCGCACACCTCATTCCTTGTTCATATCGACGGACCCTGGGGGGCCGGCAAGAGCACCTTGCTCAACCTGCTCAGGCAGCAACTTGAGCACGCGCCAGGCACGACCACCGTAAGCACCGGCCCGATGGACTGGCTGACCATCGACTTCAACGCCTGGCAGCAGTCACGTGTCGGAACGCCCTGGTGGGCACTGCTCGCGGCGCTTCGCGCTAACCTCGGCCGCAACCAGAAGCTGCGGACTCGCGTCGCGCTGAGGATCGCCGAATCCTGGGCCCGGTTTCGCCGGACCAGCGCTCCTTTCGCCGCGGCTGTCCTCGCCGTTCTCATCCTGGTCCTTGTCTTCTTCTTCATCCTGAGGCCGCACAAGCTGACGTTCGGATCGAGTGTCGGCGTCGCGGAGGGAACGACAGCTGTACTCGCGGCGCTGGGGACGCTGTGGGCAGGGGCGAAGGTGGCGTCACGATTCCTGCTGTGGGACTCCGCCCGGGGCGCGCGACTTTACGAGCAATCGAGCCTGAACCCCATGCAGGACATCGCTCAGCACTTCAGCTGGCTGATCGCCAAGACCAAGCGCCCGGTGGTGTTCTTCATCGACGACCTCGACCGCTGCACCGACAGTTATGTCGTCGAACTGCTGGAGACTGTCCAGACGCTTATCCGCGACGCGGGCACGTCCGCGCCGGGAGCCGGCACGAGTGCGCCGTGCTTCGTCGTGGCGGCCGACGGAGCGTGGATCAGGCGGAGCTTCGAGATCGCGTACGGGCAGTTCAAGGAATCGGTGGGCGAGCCGGGCCTGTCTCTGGGCTACCTCTTCCTCGATAAGCTCTTCCAGCTTCGCGTTCCCGTGCCGACCGTCGACCCGGTCCGGCAGCTGTCGTACATAAAGGAGCTGTTGCGCGAGCGCGACGGCTTCGGGTCAGCCGGCCCGGACCTCGCTGCGGCGACCAGGGTCCGGGCGGAGCTGGCGAACAGCTCCACCGAGGCTGACGTCGTCCGGGTGCTGCGCAGCGCCAGTCCCGAAGTTCGGGATGCGGTGGCGGGCACTGCGGTCGACAAGCTCAGCGCTCCGGCGCTGGCGGCGGCGACCGAGCATCACTTGCAGCGCTTCGCGCCATTGCTGTCGCCCAATCCGCGGGCCATGAAGCGGTTCGTCAACGACTACAGCATCCTGCGTGCCGTGCGGATCATCGAGGGCATCCCGGTTGGTGTCGACCCGCTCGCGCTCTGGGCCATCATCGAGACGCGGTGGCCCGGCCTTGCCGACTGCCTCCGCGCCCACCCGGATGTCATCACGCTGGTCGACCGGCCTGACAAGCCACCCCGCCAGTTGACAGAGGATGCGCTCCGCCGCGTCCCGGCCGACCTGCGTGACCTGCTGACCGACCTGGAAGTGCGCAGGCTCAAGTTCTTCTCCTATGGCGGCGAGCTGACGCCCGAGCTCATCGCCGAATGCTGCGGCGCCGACCCGGAATCCGGCGGGGCGCGGTGGCGAGCGAGCGTGGCGGCCGGCGGAGCCGCGAGCCTGGTCAGCGTGCCGGCGCCAGCACCCAGTCAGGACCAGGCCGGTTCGGTGCCGACAGAGGCCGCCGGCTAATCAGGCAGCGGTCCGCGCGGGCAGGCCGGCGCCGTGCTCGAGGATGTGCGCGGCACCCCGGATGACGCAGCGCAACGGGTCGTCGACGACGACGGCCGGTATGTCGGCGGTAGCCTCGATCCGGTACGCCAGGCCGGGCAGCAGCGCGCCGCCTCCGGCGAGCCGGATCTTGCCGCGGAACACGTCCTCGGCCAGGTTCGGCGGGATGTCGGCGAGCAGTTCCTGCACCGAGTCGACGATTGCCCGGACCGCCGGCTCAACCGCCGACGCCACCACCGAGGCTGGCACGCGCTCGATCCGCGGCGTCCGGCGGGCGGCGTCGACGCCGACGGTCTCCACGGCCGCAGGCGCGCCGTCACCCAGCCCGACGGTCATCTTGAGGTTCCTGGCCGCGTCCCGGCCGAGCAGCAACCCGAACTCATGCCGGACCGCGCGGCGGACCGCCTCGTCCATCGCGTTGCCGCCGACCCGCAGGGAGCGGGCCCGGACCACGTGACCGCCGGCCAGCACGGCCGCCTCAGTCGTGCCGCCGCCGATGTCCACGACGAACGCGCCCGTCCCGGCGGAAAGGTCCACGCCGGCTCCGGCGGCTGCCGCCACCGGCTCGTCGATCAGCAGTACCGAAGAGCGCGGCCGCAGCGCCTCGGCTGCCGCTATCACGGCGCCGCGTTCCACGACGGATACTTCGCCCGGCAGGCAGATCACCGCCGAGGTCCGCAGCAGGCCCCGGCGCAACTGGGCTCGCTGCAGGAACGCCTGCAGCATGGCCACGGTCGCGCCAAGATCGGCGATGACGCCATCGCGCAGCGGATGGATGACCTCGATGTCCTGGGTGTCCTTGCCGGTCAGCGCGTCCGCGGCACGGCCGACGACGGCGACGGCTCCGGTCAGCCGGTCGATGCCGATGGCGGACGGCTCGTCGATGACAAGGCCGCGACCTGCCAGGTAGACAAGCGTATTTACCGTGCCGAGGTCGATCGCCACGCCTGCCCGGAACCGCATCGCCCACCCTATGCCGGCATACCGCTACGACTCCCAGTATGCCGTCCTACTTCCGACGAGGCGGGCGGGTCTGGCAACCGCCAGCGCGGCCAGCCGGCCAACTCCGGCCCGAGGCTAGCGGCCAGGGCCGCGATGTGATCATGTGGACTGAGGGAGGTGCCGCCGATCCGGCCTGGCGGCTCCACTGTGGACGATGGCCAGCAGCTGCGCTATCTGGACCGGCCCGATCGCGGGTCAGCTGCACGGCTGCCTGCTTGCCGCCGGGACTGACGTCCTGGGCCACCTCGGCGGCCGGGCGCTTGCCTTCGTCGCCTTCGGCAGCTGGCTGGTCACCGAGGCACTCGGCGCCTACATGCTGAGGAGCTGGATCACCAGCGGGAGCGCACGGCAGCGCAGGTCCCGGCCGGACGCGCCGTCAGTGCCGGTGCTGGCCGGGCATGCCGGGCTCGCGTTCACCGGGTTCGTGTGCTGGGTCAGTTTCCTGGTCACGGCCGCGCCAGTCGCCGGCCTGGCTCGGCGCTGGGCTTCCTGACGCCAGCCATCGGCCTCGGCATCTCGACGGTGACCGTATGGACGCCCTACCCCGCGCACCGGCGGCAGGCCAGTCCGGCCGGGGACCTTCGCGACGCCGCTTACCGGGGAAACGAGGCCGCGCCCAGGTCGATCCCCGACGATCTGCTCGCCAGGGCGCTGGCGGATGAGGAACTGACCGGCCAGCTTGTCGACCGGCTGCTGGCCGCCAACCTGGAGCAGCCCGGGCCGCCCCGGCTCGACTATCGCCCCCTCGTCCCGATAGCGCACGGGACGATGGCGATCCTGACGTTCATGCTGGGAACGCTCGCCGCCATCGGGGCCGGCTAGCCGAATCATGCGGCGAGCCGCATGCGGCGATCTTGTCAGGGCGGTGAGCGGCGGATCTACCTCGCCCAAATGTCGGATATCGGCGCAGCGGTGGCCGCGTGCCCGGTGCGCGGCACGCCGTACGCGGCCTCGATCGTCGCCAGCACGCTGTAGTGGTTGATCGTCTCGGCGTACCTGCCTGGCTTCACCTGCTCGCCGACGAAGATCGTCGGTATCTGATTGGCCTGGCTTCCGTCGTCCTCGTCCCAGGTGACGATGAGCAGGCTGTCGTGCGTCATCGCCCAGCTCGCGTAGCCAGCAAGGTGCGCGCGGAGCCAGGAGTCGCCCGTCGCGACGGCGCAGTCGTGCATGTCGTCGCACAGGTTCGGGATCACGAAGGAGACCGCCGGCAGGCTCGCGAAGCTAGCAGCCGGGAAGCTGGCGAACGGCTTGCTCAGCATGCCAGGCACGTTGGTGAAGTCCGCCCACGGCACGTGCTTGCGCGCGTACCCGCCGGCCAGGCAGGCCTGTGATCCGGTGGCGGGCAGGTCCTCGGCGTAGCCAGCGAAGCTCTGGCCGGCCGCGAGCAGTCCGCTGGCGAGGTTCGGCGCGGCGAAGCTCACCGGGCAGTTGTCGCCGGTGACGCCCTGCGTGCTGCCCGAGAACAGGGCCAGGTAGTTCGGCTCGCTCGGGTGCGTGATCGCGTACGAGTGCGTGAAAAGCGCGCCGCGGCCGGCGAGTGAGTTGATGAACGGCGCAGCCGAGTTGCCGATGATCTCGGCGTAGGAGTGGTTCTCCATCACGACGACGACCGTGTGCGCCGGCCTGGGTAGCCCGGACGGGCTCGGCGGAGGCGATGCCCCGGCTGTGTTGCCGGTCCGGGCCCCGGCCGACAGCGGCGGACTCGAGCTCGGCGGGCCGGCGGTTCCGTGTCCGGCCGAGCCGCAGGCAGCCAGGACAAGCAGCACCGCACCGAACGTGACACCTCTGGCGACCCCGGATTGGCGACGTCGTGTTCTGCCAGGCACGCTCCTATTCTCCGTCGCGGCGCAGGCGTCAGAGATGGCCGGGCCCGGGTAGCCGGAGCAGGAAAGAACGCGGCGGGTCGGGCGCGCTGGCCGGAAATTCCCGCCCTTTTATTTTGCTGCCGAATTGCAACCGTCGCCGGGTGAGGAAGCGTCTAAAGTGCGGATGCATCGGCTATTTGCGGACGCAACTGTCCGTGACGGGAGGTAACGGTGGGACAATCTCGGCTGGCCCCCACGAAGCGAATGCGAGCCATCGCGTTGGCGGCGTCGGCGGGCCTTCTGGCTTTCGGGGTAAGCGGTGTGGGGGCGGCGGGGTCAGCACTAGGGGCCGCGCGACCAGCGGCCGCCGCCATCAAAGGCCCGACGCTCAAGCTGATCGCGGCACAGAACACGATCACCGTGGGGAAGTTCGGCAAGGGCGGCGTGTTCTTCGACCCGGGCATCTGGGTCGCGTCACTCGGCGGCCCGTTCCAGCTCGACGTGAAGCGCGCTAGCTATACCAAGCCGCTGACGATCAGCCAGGCGATCCGGACCCCGAACGGCTCGGTTGTGCGGCACGCCCTGCCGAGCAAGATTCTCGACAGCTGGAATGGGCTCCGTCATTTCCTGCACATCACTATCCGCAACCGCAAGGGCAAAGTGGTCGCGAGCAGTAGTCTGACGTTCTGCCCAGACGGTTACCAACTGTCGCGGACCAATCCCGGCAGCGCCAAAACGGACAATTACCCGCAGCAGTGCTCGGCTTTCGACCCGTTCTCTCTCGGCGAGGTCTGGGGCATAGCGCGGGGCTGGGCCGTCGACCCGTCTGGCTTCTTCTTCACCCCCTACCGGCTGCATCTTGGCACCTACCGGTTCACCGAGAGCATCGGTCCGGCCTACGCTCACCTGTTCCGCGTTCCCGCTAAGGACGCCACGGTCACCGTCAAGGTGAAGGTGGTCAAGGCCAGCACATGCTGCTCGCCGATCAGCTGCTGCGGGACCGCTCGCGTCCCGGCGCATTTCGTCAGGGTGAAGACGAACCGTCCCGGCGCCGCGCATCCGGCGCTGCCCAGCCTGCCCGCAGTTCCGACGCTGAAGAACCCGCCGGTCTCCGCGCTGCCCGACCTCATCCCTCTGCCGTCCTGGGGTATCTCCGCCATGAATGAGAAGAAGAGCGGCGACACCTATCTCGACTTCGGCGCGACGGTGTGGATTGCGGGACACGCGCAGCTCGACGTCGAAGGCTTCCGCAGCAACGGGTCCAACTTGATGCAGGCCTACCAGTACTTCTGGAAGAACGGTCACCTGATCGGGCGTGCCCGCGTCGGAACCATGGGGTTCGCCAACTACAACGCCTGGCATTTCCAGCAATTCGCGCAGTACAAACTGCTGAACGCGCACAAGAAGGTGGTGGTGGTCAGCCGGAAGATCGGCTTCTGCATCGCGCCCACCGACGGCATCGACATGCTGCTCCGGCACGCCGTCTGGCAGCCGCTGTACACCGGCATCGCCGGCAACTGCGGCAGCCCGACAGCGCTGTGGGTGCAGGAGCTACTGCCGCTCGGCTGGGGCGACACCTACTTCCAGTCGGTGCCGTACCAGTCGTTCGAGGTCACTGACCTGCCGAACGGCACCTACTACATCGAGATCATCGCCAACCCGGAGCACCTGCTGCACGAGGTCAGCACCACGAACGACATCTCGCTGCGGAAGGTCATCATCGGCGGCACCCACGGGCACCGCACCGTCCGGGTGCCTGCGTGGCACGGGCTCGACCCTGAGCACGTCGTGGTCGCGCCAGGACCGACGCCAACCCCGAGCCCGACGCCAACCGGATAGGGCGCGCTGACAACGGAATGCCTGCCGGGGCCGCAGCAGGATCGCGGCCCCGGCAGGCATTCCTGCTGCTGGCGGACTAGCCGGGCAGCGCGTCGAACTTGTCCGGGTCAGGGCCGGTCCGCTCGTTCCGGTTGAGCGCGCTGATCGCCTCGACATCCTCGCCGGACAGCTCGAAATCAAAGATGTCGAAGTTTTCCCTGATCCGCGCGGGCGTCACCGACTTGGGAAAGACGATGTCGCCGCGCTCGATATGCCAGCGCAGGGTTACCTGAGCTGGCGACTTGCCGTATTTCCTGGCGATCGCCTGGATCGTCGGATCGCCGAGCGCCTTGCCGCGCGCGAGCGGCGACCAGGCCTCGATCGCGATCTGGTAGTCGGCGCAGAACCGCCGCACCTCGTCTTGGGTGAGGTACGGGTTGACCTCGATCTGGTCAACGGCAGGGGTGATCTCGCTCTCGCCGTGCAGCCGCCGCAGGTGGTGCGGCTGGAAGTTCGAGACGCCGATGGACCGGGCACGCCCGTCGCGGTAAAACTCCTCCAGCGTCTGCCAGGTCGACACGAAGTCACCGTCATACCTGGTCGGCAGCGGCCAGTGGATCAGGAACAGGTCGAGGTAGTCGAAGCCGAGCGCCGCCAGCGAGCCGTCGAAAGCCCGGCGGGCGTCGTCCGGCCGGTGCGCCCCGTTGTTGAGCTTGCTGGTCACGTACACCTCGGCACGATCCAGCCCCGACTTCCGGATCGCCTCGCCGACCTCGCGCTCGTTGCCGTACATCTGGGCGGTATCGACATGGCGATAGCCCGCCTGCAGCGCGGCGGTCACGGCGTCGAGGGTCTCGGCGGGCGGCACCAGGAAGACCCCGAACCCGAGCTGGGGGATCTTCTGGCCGTTGTTCAGCATGATCTCTGGTATCGCAGTCACGGCGGTTCTTCCTCCTCGCGGTGCGGGCCTTGCTCCTCGCGTGCTGGCAGCCCTGCCCGTTGGCACCCGGCCTACACGCGGGAGGCCACCTCTTGCCAGGACCGGCCGCTGCGAACGCTGTCCGGCCGCTGCGCGGCGACGTCCGAGCCCGGCGCGGCGTGCTCATCGCGGGTCTTGACCAGAATCCACCGGCGGTTCCCGGTCCTGGTGAGGCCGAATCCGCCAGCCAGCTTCGAACCGTGCAGGCGCACCGACAGGTGACCTGGCTCGTCCCGGACGATCTCGGCCGGCCCCTCGTCCCAGATGATGACCGCGCCGCTGCCGCGGCTCTGCCCTGCGTGCACGCCTTCGAAGTCGCCAGCCGAGAGCTCATGATCTTCGACCGGCACGGCGAGCCGCCGGACTGCCGGGTCCAGCGACGGCCCCTTGGGCACTGCCCACGACCGGAACACGCCACCGGAGGCGATCCGCAGGTCGTAATGTAGCCGGGTTGCATCGTGCAACTGCACCACGAAGCGAGATTCCCGCACGGCGCCGAGACTACCGGAGCCGACTTTGCAACTTAACAGTTTGATCTCGGCGGTCGGGGCTAGCATGGTGCGCCATGCGGTCAATGGGCGATTTCGGAAGATTCGTGACGGCTATTGCGGCAGGGCTCACGGTCGTGGCGGGCGGCGCTGCGGGTTACCCGGCGTACGCGCAGGCTACGCAGCAGAGCGGACCAGCCGCCGGGGCGATGACAGTCCGGCAGCTTCCCGCGCGGGCCGCGATCACCCTCGCCACCCGGCCGGTGCCTGATTTCGGCAACCCGGGCGGCCATGCTCATGTCCCGCCCGCCGCCCGCGCGGTCAGCACGGCGCACCCCAACCACGTCATCGGCAGGGGAACGCCGGCCAGCTGCACGTCCGCTGCCGTGGTTCGCGCGGTAGCCAAGGGCGGCATCATCACCTTCAACTGCGGCCCGAGTCCGGTCACCATCGCGATGGCCGCCACCGCGAAGGTGGTGAACACCAGTCACCGGATCGTCATCGACGGCGGCGGTCTGGTGACGCTGAGTGGCGGCGGCAAGCGCCGGATCCTGTACATGAACACCTGCGACAAGAAGCAGAAGTGGACCACCAGCAACTGCTGGGAGCAGCAGTGGCCACAGCTCATCGTTCAGAACATCGCGTTCAAGGATGCCTACTCGGGCACTCGCCAGACCAAGACTTCCAACTACGGCGGCGGGGCCATCTTTGACGAGGGCGGCCAGCTCAAGGTCGTGAACGCTGGCTTCATCAACAATCGCTGCTACAAGTACGGCCCCGACCTCGGCGGCGCGGCGATCCGCGCCCTCGGCATGTGGCAGGGCAGTCCGGTCTACATCACCAAGGACACATTCACCGGCGGCAGATGTTCCAACGGCGGCGCGCTCAGCAGCATTGACGCGAGCTGGGACGTGTTCAACAGCCTGTTCGCCAATGACAAGGCCGTTGGCTATGGCGCGAATCCCAATCCGGGCGGGACGCCCGGCGGCGGCAGCGGCGGCGCCATCTACACCGACGGTGATGCCTACAACGTGACGATCGCCGGGACGCTGATGCACTACAACCATGCCCGCGAAGGCGGCAGCGCGATCTTCTTCGTGGTGGACGCGAAGGGCGGCACCCTGACGATCAGGGCGCACTCCAGGCTGAACCACAACCCGCGCGGGACCTTCCAGAACGCTCCCGGCATCTTCGACAGCGTCAATGGTCACGTCACCGCGCCGACCATCATCAACTCAAGCGTGCGATAAGCACCCTGACGACCGGGTGATGTCCGGCAGCCGCGGCGACCGCACCCTGAGCCCGCCCGGCTAGCCGTCCAGAGCCGCGGCGATGGCCAGGACCGCGTCGACGGTCATCTGGATCGCCGGGCTCAGCGCGGTCGGCCAGGTGGACAGCTTGACCACCACGGTCTGGCTGGGCACGTGCACGAACACGTTCTGCCCGTTGATCCCGGAGGCATGAAAGAAGGGGACCGCGGGATCGCGCACCCACCAGCAGTTCCGGTAATGCGCGCCCGCGGGGTAGCCCGGCTCGTCAGCGACGAAGGCGGCTGCGCCATCGGGTGCGCCGGCGACGATGTCGCTGATCCAGTCTGCCGGGACGATGTCGGACCGCCGGCCGCCCGCGAACAGCAGCCCGAACCTGCCCATGTCCCGCAACGTCGCGCAGATCCCGCCGTCCGCCATCGCATTCCCGCGCCCGTCGACGGTGATCGCCGCCTCGAACTCGGCGCCCATCGGCTGCCAGACCAGTCGCGCGATCAGATCGTGCAGCCGGCCTTCTCCGGCCCGCTCGATGACCCAGCCGAGCACGTCGGTGAGGATCGAACGGTACCGGAACGGCCCGCCATGCTCGCCGTCGTTGTGCAGGGTTGCGAAGTACTCGAGCGCGTCGGCCGGCCGCGGCGCGGCGCCATCGGGCCGCCAGAGATAGACGCGCTCATACGTGCGGACGTCCGACTCCGGGTTGTCGTAGCTCTCGTCGAACTGCGTGCCCGCCCGCATGTCCAGCAGGTGCTGCACGGTCGCGCCCTGGAACGAGGTCCCGGCGAGCTCCGGCACGATCTCCTCGACCGCGGCCGAGACGTCGAGCAGGCCACGTTCCCCGAGAATTCCGGCGACCGTGGAGACTACCGACTTCGATACCGACATCAGCAGGTGCGGTGTATCCGGCGACATCCCGTTGAAGTACTTCTCGCAGACGATCCTGCCCCGGTGCAGGACCAGGAAGCCGTCGGTGTAGGTGCTGGCCAGCATGTCCCCGACGGTCAGGTCCTGATCACCCGAACGGAAGGTGATGCCAGAGATGTCCCGCTCAGCGTGCGGCAGCGGGCTGGCCCGGCCAGCGCCGCGGCTGATCCGCGCTGTCGGGATCAGCTCCCGGATGTGCTGGAACGCCCACCGGTTGAACGGCGGGTCCTGCCAGTTGGCCAGCGTGACTTGCTGTTCCACGGGAAACGGCGGCACACCGGTCATCAGCTGATGATCACTATCCGGCAGAACCGAGAGATTAGCCACTAGCATAATTTAGTGGACTCTGTGACATCTGGCACGACAACCGACACCACCTCCGCCCGCCGGATCATCCCGCTGCGGCAGCGCCGGGTCGACTGGATCCTGCTGGCCTTCTTCGCGGTCAACCTGTTCTTCATCACCTACTTCGTGGACATCGAGCAGCTGACCATCGCGAACCCGGTCCACTTCTCCTACCCTGCCTGGCCGCCGCGGGCCATCGTCGACATGGTGCATTCCTACGGCGCGAAGTACGACCCGCTGCTGATGGCCCGGCCGGCGTTCTGGCGCATGACGATCTGGATTGACGTCCTCTGGAACGGCCCGTTCTATGTCGCGGCGCTGTATGCGATCAGCCGCGGCCGGGAGTGGATCCGGGTGCCGGCGCTGATCTGGTCCGGCTCCATGAGCGCGGTCGTGCTCATCATCCTGGCCGAGGAATACAACGGCATCCACGCCAGCCCGCATTTCGGCATTGTGCTGCTGCTGAACATCCCCTGGCTGGCGCTGCCGCTCGGCACCATCATCCGGATGGCCCGCGAGCACCCCTTCACCGCGCCCGCGGCCGCACCCGCCGCCGCGCTGAGCTCGTCGCCGGAAGCAGCCCCCAGCACCTAGCGCAATTCCGCGTCGAGTATCGCCGCGAAAACTTCGCCGATCTGGCTGATCTCGGTGGCGGTGATGACGAACGGCGGCGACACCTGGAGCGCTACCCCGCGCAGCAGCCGGGTGATGACGCCGCGCTCGCGCGCTGCGGTGACGAGACGGGCCCCGAGTGCCGGATCGGCATCCCTGGCTGCCTGCGAGATCTCGACGGCGCCGAGCAAGCCGGCGCCGGTCCGAACCTCCCCCACCAGCTCATGCCCGGCCAGCGGAGCGAGCGCAGCGGCCAGCACCGGCTCGAGGTCCCGCACCCGGCGCACCAGCTGCTCGCGCTCGACGATGTCCAGGTTGGCCAGGCCGACCGCGCACGCGGCCGGGTGCGCCGAGTAGGTGTAGCCATGCCGGAAGATCTCGGCCGACCCGGCGCGCCAGAAGGGCTCGGCCACCTTGGGTCCGGCCAGCACCGCGCCGAGCGGCAGGTAGCCGGAGGTCAGGCCCTTGGCCACGGTCATCATGTCGGGCTCGAGGCCATACCGGCCGCTGCCGAACCACTCGCCGGTGCGGCCGAACCCGGTGATGACCTCATCAGCCACGAACAGCACGTCGTTATCCCGGCAGATCTGCTGCACCTGCGGCAGGTAGCCATCGGGCGGGAAGTAGACCCCGCCCGCGCCGATGACGGGCTCGCAGAAGAACGCGCCCACCCGGTCCGCGCCGACCTGCTCGATCAGCTTGGCCAGCGCCGTCGCGTCATCCCACGGCACGTGCTCGACGAGCGTGACCAGCGGGCCGAACGGATCGGAGTTGACCGGGATGCCGCCCAGCGAGGTGCCGTAGGCATTCACCCCGTGGTAGGCGTGCGACCGCGCGATGATGACCTGCTTGCCGGGCTTGCCGACGGCGCGCCAGTACGCGCGGGTCAGCTTGGCCGCCGTGTCGATGGCATCCGAGCCCCCGCCCGGCGTGAAGAACACCTTGGCGCCGCTGATCGGCGCGAGTGCGGCCACCCGGCTGGCGAGTTCCTCGGCCGGCTCGTTGGTGAACATCTCGTAAGCGTGATAGCCGGCGATTTCCCGCATCTGCGCGGTGGCGGCATAGGCCAGCTCATCCCTGCCATACCCCACGTTGCAGTACCAGAGGCTGGCAATGGCGTCCAGGTAGGAGCGGCCGGATACGTCGTAGATCGTGGAGCCCTCACCGCGGACGATCGTCACGGTCTTGCCCGCGATGCTGGCCATGCTGGCGAACGGGTTCCACATGGCGGGCTCGCTGGCCGGGTAGTCGGCTGATGACACCGTGGGTCCTTTCTGCGGATGCAGCTGCCCGTTCAATCTAGCGGCGGCCTCGTGGCCAGACCGTGCTGGCATCAGGTAATGGGTCGACAGGCCGGCGGTTGGCGGGTCAGAGTCGCTCCATGGACATTCGCATTCAATGCCTCTGCATCGACTCCACCGATCCCGCGAAGGTCGCCTCGTTCTGGGAAGAGGCGCTCGGCTGGCGTCGCACATTCGATGAGGACGACGAGATCGTGCTGGAGCCGCCTGCCGGCAGCCGGGAGGACGGCGTCGCGCCTGACCTGCTGTTCCAGAGAGTTCCCGAGGCCAAAGCAGGGAAGAACAGGCTGCACATCGACCTGCGGCCGAAGGACCAGGCAGCCGAGATCGGGCGGCTGGAGGCACTCGGCGCGCGCCGGGTCGACGTCGGCCAGGGCGCCGACGTGACCTGGGTGGTCCTGGCCGACCCGGACGGCAACGAGTTCTGCGTGCTGAGGGCACTGCGCCCCGAGGAGGAAGCCGGCGCCGCGCCATCGTGACAGCCGGCTCCGGACCGGGCACGGGCTCGGCACATTTCATTGCCCAGGCTGTCGATTCGGCGGCTCCGCCCGCGTTGTGTAGCCAGGGGCAGGACCACCGGGGCAGCCGCCTGCCGCCACCGAGCCACCGGAGGAACAGATGAAGTACGCGCTGCTGATCTACGCGAGGCCGGGCGCGAATCAGGCTGCGGTTCCCGTGGCTGGCGACGGCGTCATCGACAGCTGGCTGGACTACACGGTCGCGCTCAGGCAGGCCGGCGTCCTGCTCGGTGCCGAGCAACTGGCTCAGGCTGATACTGCCACCTCGGTCACGCTGCGCGACGGGGACCGGCTGCTGACCGACGGCCCGTTCATGGAGACCAAGGAGCACCTGGTCGGCTTCTACCTGCTCGACGTACCCGACCTGGATACCGCGCTCGACTGGGCAGCGAAGATGCCGATCATGCGCTACGGCACCGTCGAGGCTCGCCCGGTCCTGGAAGGCCAGGCGTGGCGGGCACCGCTGGAGTGACCGGCGCCGTGTCGGGTGCGCTTGAGCGCGCATACCGGGAGGAATGGACTGCCGTCGTGGCAACGCTGGCCGCGGCGCTCGGCGACCTGCAGGCAGCCGAGGACGCGGTCTCCGAGGCCTTCGTCGCGGCCGCCCGCACCTGGCCGCGCGACGGCGTGCCGCCGAAACCGGGAGCCTGGCTGACCGTGACGGCACGGCGGAAGGCGATCGATCAGCTGCGGATCCGCCAGCACATATCGGAACGGGGCGCCTCCTCGCTGGACGCCGCCGTCGCCCCCGGTGATCCCGGGCCGGACCGGCAGGAGCTGAGCATGGAGGATGACCGCCTCGGGCTGATCTTCGCCTGCTGCCACCCGGCGCTGGCCTCGGAGGTTCGGGTGGCCCTCACGCTGCGTTATGTCGGCGGGCTCACGACGCCCGAGATCGCCGCCGCGTTCCTGCTCCCCGAGCCGACCCTGGCCCAGCGGCTGGTCCGGGCTAAGCGGAAGATCCGGACGGCCGGGATCAGGTTCGACATCCCGCCCGCGACCGCGATCGCAGCGCGCCTGGCCACAGTGCGTGCGGTTATCTACCTCATCTTCAACGAGGGTTACGCGGCCAGCGGCGGGGACGAACTCGTCCGCGTCGATCTGTGCGCAGAGGCGATCTGGCTGGGCCGGGTCTTGCACCGGCTGCTGCCCGGCGACGCGGAGAGCGCGGGCCTGCTCGCACTGATGCTGCTGACTCATTCGCACGCAGCCGCGCGGCAGGACCCGGACGGCAGACCCGTTCCGCTGGCAGAGCAGGACCGGCGTGCCTGGGACGCTGCCATGATCGCCGAGGGCACCGCGCTGCTCGACGCGGCAGTGGCCCGGCGAGCCTCCGGCCCGTACCAGATCCAGGCGGCCATCGCGGCCCTGCACGGCCAGGCACCCTCGTTCGAGCAGACCGACTGGCCGCAGATCGCGGCCCTGTACGGCGAACTCGCCCGCCGCACCCCGTCACCGGTCATCGAGGTGAACCGCGCCGTGGCGGTCGGCATGGCGGACGGCCCGCTAGCAGGCATGGCGATCCTGACACCGGTCCTGCAGTCCGGGCAGCTCGACGGATACGGCCCGCTGCACGCGGCGCACGCGGACTTGCTGGAGCGGGCCGGGCAGCCGGCGGCGGCCGCGGCTGCCTGGGCGCGGGCCATCGACGCCACCGATAACGGGCCGATGCGCGACGGGCTGATCCGCCGGGCCGCCCAAACTCGCTAAGGCGCCCTGTCGATATCGAGCACCTCCCGCCGTAGGAGGGGTGACCCAGGGCAGTCCGCAGGTGCCGCGCGGCACTACTGCCCGGTCCCTGGAGGTGGAGAGTATGAGAGCGCAGCAGCGGTGGGCGCTGGCGCTGACCTCAGTGGCCTTCTTCATGACCGCCCTCGACGCGCTGGTCGTGGTCACCGCATTGCCCGCGATCCACGCCGGCCTGGGCGGCAATGTGTCGACCCTGGAGTGGACGATAAACGCCTATACGCTCGCTTTCGCCGCCGGCATCATTACGGCCGCGGCGCTCGGCGACAAGTTCGGCAGGCGCCGGATGT
Organism: uncultured Actinomycetota bacterium; assembly: GCA_963834665.1. Taxonomy (GTDB): domain Bacteria; phylum Actinomycetota; class Actinomycetes; order Streptosporangiales; family Streptosporangiaceae; genus JAJYUU01. The sequence continues at coordinate 710,657 of CAWICK010000008.1, read as the reverse complement.
ACGTGACCGGCCTGGTCCTGTTCACCGCGGCATCAGCGGCCTGCGCCCTCGCGCCGAACGCCGAGGTGCTGATCACTACCCGCGCGATCCAGGGCCTCGGGGCGGCGCTGGTCAGCCCGCTGAGCCTGACCATCCTGGCCGGCAGCGTTCCCGCCGGAGCGGCGCGGCGCGATCGTCGGCATCTGGGGCGCGATCGGCGGCCTGGCCGTGGCCGGCGGCCCGCTAATCGGCGGCGCGGTCGTGCAGGGGCTGAGCTGGCACTGGATTTTCTGGATCAATGTGCCGGTCGGACTGGCAGCGGCAATTCTCGCCACCCTGCGGCTGCCTGAGAGCCGCGGGCCGCAAGCTCGGCTGGACATCGGCGGCGTGACGCTGGCGGCCGGCGCTGCAATTGCCCTTGCCTGGGGGCTTGTCCGGACCACTGACGTGGGCTGGGGCAGCGCACAGGTGATCGCCGCGCTGGCGCTCGGGACACTGCTGGTCGGGGGTTTCATCGCCTGGGAACGCCGCGTTCCCGAGCCGATGCTGCCGTTGCGGATGCTCCGCAACCGCACATTTGCGGCTGCTAACGCGACCGGGTTCCTGATGATGGGCTCGATCACGGCTGCGGCGTTCCTGATGTCGCAGTTCTTCCAGCTCGGGCTCGGCTACTCACCGCTCGCCACTGGCCTGCGGTTCTTGCCGTGGACGGCGACGCCACTGCTCGTCGCGCCGCTCGCAGGCCGGCTGAGTCGACAAGATCGGTGCGCGGCCGCTGATGGTGAGCGGGATGGCGCTGCAAGCCGGCGGCCTCGCCTGGACGGCCCTCGAGGCCACATCGGGCGCGAGCTACGGGCAGCTCGTGCTGCCGATCATCATCGCCGGAGTCGGTATCTCAATGACGATCCCGGCCACGCCGACCGCAGCGCTCGACGCCGTTCCGGCCGCCGACCTGGGCAAGGCATCCGGCGTGCAGAACACATTGCAGCGGTTCGGAGCAGTGTTCTGCGTCGCAATCGTCGCTGCTGTCTTCGCCGCCAGCGGGCACCTAGGATCCCCGGGCGCGGTGATCTCGGGCGTACGCCCGGCGGTTGGCACCGCGGCGGCGCTATCGCTGGCGGGCGCGCTGACCGCACTCGGGGTCCGGCGGCGCCGCGCTTCGGCGGCGAACGAGCAGGTCCCGGCGCTAGCCTCGGCGGAGAGGTGAGTGAGGATGAGTGACTTCGAGGCAGGAACCGCCCGGCCTGTGGTGGGAAGCGAGGCCGAGCACCTGGCAGCGCGGCTCGCCCTGCTGGCCAGGGAGAAGGAACTGAACCGCCGCCGCGACGAGCTGGCAGCCGAGCGCCGGCGGCTGCCGTGGGTGCCGGTCACCAAGGAGTACCAATTCGAGGGACCCGACGGCCGGCTGACGATGCGCGACCTGTTCGACGGGCGAAGTCAGCTGATCGTGTACCACTTCATGTTCGGCCCGGACTGGGAGGAAGGCTGCCCGAGCTGCTCGTTCTGGGCGGACAGCTTCAACGGCATGCCGGTGCACCTGGCGCACCGGGACGCGTCCCTGGTGGCGGTCTCCCGCGCCCCGTTCGCGCAGATCGAGGAGTACCGGCGGCGGATGGGCTGGTCGTTCCGCTGGGTGTCATCGGCGGGCAGTGACTTCAATTTCGATTACGGCGTCTCGTTCACGCCGGAGCAGCGCGCGGCCGGCGCCGAGTACAACTACCGGCAGTTCGCGGACCTGGCGGAAGAGTTGCCCGGGCTCAGTGTTTTCGCCCTGGACGAGGCGGGCCAGGTCTTCCACACCTATTCCACCTATGGCCGCGGGCTCGACCCGATCAACAGCGGCTACCAGTTGCTGGACCTTGCGCCCAGGGGCCGGGACGAGCAGGACCTGCCCTGGTCCATGGCGTGGCTCCGGCGGCACGACTCGTACTGACCCGCAGCGGGGCAGCTAGCCGCTCGCTCGGTTAGAACTGGGCCTTGAGTTCCTCGATCTCGCGGGCCCGCGCGCAGCTGTTCATAGGCGGGCCGTTCCCTGATCCGGGCGAGCGTCCAGCGGACGGCGTCGGCGCGGTAGCTCGCGATGCCCGCGGTGATGAGCGTGTCGAGGGTTTCCAGGTCAGCCGGCGCCAGCCTGGCCATGACGGGCGTGAGGTCAGTGCCCGCCAGCGCGCTCGCCGCCAGCTCATTTTCGCGTCAGCTTGGTGCCCTGATCCCGACGGTCAGCTGCGCACCTGGGCACGCTGGCGGTCGGCGTGGCTGAGCTGGTAATACAGAGCCTCGGTGTCGGGATGCGGCTCTCCGCCAGGCGAGACGTCCTCGATAGCGTCGAGGCAACTGCGCCAGGCCTCGCCGACACCGGCCAGGTTCCCGGCGGCATACTCGGCACGCATGAGCGCGCGCCACAACTGCTCAGCGGAGGTCTCGGCCTGCAGCCCGGCCCTGGCCGCTCGCGCCGCAGCACGCGGCGAGCCGCTCGCCAGCTCAAGCTCGGCCAGTGCGACGGCAGCATCAACAAGCTCCGCGCGGACTGTCTCGAGCAGCGGAATGTCGATCCACCAGAAATAGCTGCCGGTGAACGGCTCCCCCCGGATCAGCGCGACCGCGGCACGCAAAGCGTCGGCGTCCCCAGCTGCGGCAAGCGCCCGGAATTCGGACCAGTCGAGTGACACTTCGGGATGCAGCACGTAGGTTCCGCTACCGGCATGCTGGATGTATTCCTGTCCGTCGCTCGCCAGGCCTAGCCGACGCCGTGTCCTCGCGATGATCTGCCTAATCGCGTCGCCAGGTTTCGGGTGGTCGGGATCAGCGCCAAGCAAGTTCCCCAGTGCCGAGTTGGGCAGCCCAGCAGGCCCGCATAGCGCGAGGGCGAGGACTAGTTCGGCCTGCTTGGGCTGGAGCTGTTCAGCGGCCCCGCTGATCTCGAAGGGACCGAGGACTCTGACCTGGAGCCGGCTAATAGCAGCGTGCCGCGGCCCGGTGCGCTGGCCATCCGGTCCGGACGTGTTTGGCGGGTCAGCCGGCGCCTGTTCCCACGGCAGGCGTTCCGATGTATGCACCTGCCACGGCCCCTGTTCCGATGGCTGCAGTTCCGATAGCTGACCGTCATCGCCGTCAGCAGCCGGTTGCGGTATCCACAGCGGCGCGGCACACATGGCATACGCCGGGTCGTCCTGGCTGACGTCGCGGGTGTCGGCTCCGACCCTGAACAGCGTGCTGACCGCGTTGTAGTCGGCAGCGGAGAGGACTCGCGGTCGCACCGTGATCTGTAGCGGCACGACGTTCGCGATGATCTCCCCAGGCTCCTGCGGGTCCGGGGCCAGCTGCAAGACCGTCGGCGCCATCCGTCCGGCCGGCGTCTCTGTATCCCCTGCGAGCAGCGCGGCGACCCCGCCGGCTTCCTCCTCCGCGAGGTCGATGAGCCGCTGGAGCTGCCCAGGCGACGGCTCGATCCGGCTCACCAGAATGGTCAGCGCCCAGTCCTCGTCGTCCGGCGCAGCCAGCCTTAGCTGGCGGACGTCGGCTTGCGCGCGGCCGTCGAGCCTTCGGCGCGCGGCCCTACGGCGGGCCTCGATCAGGCTCATTGCCTCGTCCAGGCTGCTCGCGTGCTCGGCTTTCCCCACCGCTTCGAGTTCGTCGCAGCCGACGAGAATCAGCTCGTACCAGCCGGCCCACTGGCCGGTGGCGAGCTCCGTCGCGACGGTGGTAATAAGCCGGTCGATCAGGTCCGGCGGCCCGTCGCAGCCTGTGACCTGGAGCGACTCCAGGTCGAGCAACAGGTAGCCGCTGGCCGTGGTTCCCGCTGTGAACAGACCGGGAAGGAGGTGGCAGCCCCGATGCTCCAGCTCGCCGAGATCAGAGGTGGCAAGCTGCCAGCACATGCCCTGCCGGCCGGGACTGATGCGGAAGGGCGCGGGCGGTGCCTCTGCGGCCGGCGCCCCCAGCAGTACTTCTAGCAGGTCGGGTGTGACGTGCAGGCCGACGATGTCAGGCAGCGCCTGGCCCGCGGCGATGATCACCGACTCCAGGCAGGCAAGCGCGTTTCGCAGGGTAACCGGCGCCTCGGCAGTAGCGGCTGCGCGCAGTTTCTGCTCGGCGGCGAGCACCTCCGCATCAACTGGCAGCGCGATCCTGCGGCCGGCTCGCCGCTCCTGGCGCTGCCGACAACGCCAGGCGTTCAGGCTGGTCAGGATCGAGCCGGCCAGCGCGCCGGCGGCGAATGCGCCGAGCACCGGCAGCTGATCACCGGGCAGACCGCCGCTCGACGTTGGCCGGACGCCGCTCGACGTTGGCCGGACGCCGCTCGCGGGCAGCCTGTAGTCGGGCGGCTCGGACTGCGCCGGGCTGGCGGGAATGCCGCTGTCACCCGCGGTGCCAGGCGTTCTGCCTTCGCCAGTTCCCTGGCCGGATCGATGGCCGTTGCTGGCGAGGCCGGTACGGGATCTGTCCCAAGCGGCGGGGTGCCGCCGCTGGTAATGAGGATCGTGGGAGGCATGGCCGAGGTGCTGGGAGGTGGCGCTACGGCCGGCCGTCGTGCTTCTGGCCAGGCCGCTGGCGGCCGCGCTGCCGGCATCGGCCTGCCCGGCGTGAGCGGCGCCGGTGGCACTGCCGCCCGGGATGAGGAGCCGCCACCCAGGCTCGATCAGCGAGGGATTGGTGAAGATCAGCCCATTACCCATATCACGGCCGTAGTTCAGGCTGGCTATTTCGGGAAAGCGTTCACCGGATCCGAGGTATCGCTGCGCGATCGACCACAGGCAATCGCCGGTGTGAACGGTCATCAGCCTGGTCGCGTTTGTTGCCTCCAGCCTGCTGTCGGCACGCAGGCCGACGCTAGCTAAGTCTGCCGGCGCAGCGATGGGCGCCGCTGCTGGCTCCGGCGTTGGCAATGTGATGCCATGTTGGGCGCTGACGACCGCGGCTGATGCCGTCACCGTCAGGGCAGGGGGCGCAGCGAATGTCAGCGCGGCCAATGCGACCAGCCGCGACGCGACGGGCTGCAGGCTGCCCAGGCGCAGCCGCGACCGACTGTCGCCGCGCATCGCGGCACCTGCCTCGGCGAGCACGGAGACAGAGAACAGCAGCCACGCTAGCCAGGTACAGTCCCTGATCACCGCCAGGAGGATGCCGCTGTCATCCCTGCTGGCCAAGATCGCCGCGACGCGGTGCCAGCTGGCCAGACGTTGCGGCCATGGTGAGCCGCCGAGACGATACAACACGACCGGCAGTCCGACAATGACGGCAGCTAGTGCCGCGATCGCCGCGAGCCCGGTCAGGACGTCGCGCACCCGAGCCTTCATTGTCCTCCCGTCACGCCGATCACCAGCACCGCGGTTGCAGTTCCGGTGCAGGTAAAGGAGCGCACGCCGATCATCGAGAGGAACCTCGTGGGCTCGGTGATGGTTACGCTCACGCGAATGGCCCGGCTGCCGGCCGTCGTCACCGAGTAATGGTCGTAGCCGGAGCCAGCCAGGTAAGCCCTGGCTGCGGCAATCGCACGCTGCTGGTCGACGACAAACGACCCGGTCGCATAAGCACCGGACACGTCAACAGTGGTCGCGCCGGCCCTGGCCGCCTCCTGCGCCGCGGCGGCAGCATTCTCGTCCGCGTTGAGCTTGGCGCCACCGTCCACGACGATCCCGGCCAGCGCCACGAAAGCCACGAACAGCACAACGATCATCAGCGACAGCGCACCGCGCTCTGCATCGGCCCGGCCGCGCCGCCGGCCTGTCGACACGTTCATGTGGGCTGGCCGGCTGTCCGGGGCGCGGTCGAGCGCGTCCTCGCGCCTCTCACCTCGGCGTCCTAGCCGGCGGGTTAGAGCTCTCGACCGGTAAGTGTCAAGGGGGCTGCCGAACCGCGCCCGCATAGTGAGATGGCCAGGCAGGCCGGGCAGGGCAAGGCCGGCGAGCGCCACGGTGCACGTTACCGTTGCCCACACCATGGCAGGCTGGCCCGGCGGGGCCAGGAAGCCCGATGTGTCGATGCTCACGACCGCGGCGCACGCGAGACCATCCTGGCGCAACGCCGCCGTGGCGCTGGCCGAGCCTGCGGACACAGCGGCCGTCGGGGTGAATGCGATAGACGCCTGCCGCGCAGCGTCCCGTGCAGCGGCGTCCACCGATCCTTGCGCCAGCGATGTCCGCCCGGCCGCAACGACCAATCCGAGCAGCCCAAGCAAGATCGTTACTAGGATCACCAGTTCCAGCGCCGCGTTGCCATCAGCCGCACGCCAGCCATGGCGGTGGTGCCCGCCCGGCCGGCAATTGGACCTGCGCAGCCGTAGGCGAAGTCGGATCACGGCCGGAACTTCTCGACTGGCGCCTGGACCGTCTCGGAAACCGCCACGACCAGGCCCGGTACCAGGCTCGGAGCGCGCCCAGTGACGGTGACCGACACCGTGCGGGCGTTGCTGCCAGCGCTGCTTGCTGCCGGATCATCGAGGTATCCGCGACCGGACTGCCTGGCGAAAGCCAGGGCCGCCGCCGGGCCAGCAGCCCTGGACGCACCCAGGACACGCGCTGCATCCGCGCCCTGCCGCGCGGCCGCGAGCGCAGCCTGCCTGGCGAGGAACCAGAAGGAGGACTGGATCATGACCATGACGAACAGGAACAGGAACGGCAGGATCGCCACGTAGCCCAGCGTCAGCGCGCCGCGGTCGTCATTGCGCGTGTGCCTGGCCAGGCTGCTGCGAAGCGTGCAGCGCATCGGGTCAGGTCTTGATCAGCTGTTCGAGAGCACTGAGCTTGCCGGTGAGGAAGGTGGCAAGAGCGAGCGCCGCAGCTACTAAAACGATGGCGATGGCAACCCACTCCAGGCTCAGCGCGCCGCGATCCAGGTCGCCGGAGCGAACGGCGGCCAGTCGCACACGAAACTGCCAGCCGAGATATCGGATGGCCATGACGGCAGGGTTCATCGGGGCATTCCTCTCAGGTCAGCCGAACAGCCGGTAGAAATCCGGGAAGATCAGCAGCACCAGGAAGCCGCCGGCCAGCATTGCTATCGGCAGCACCATGGTCGTGCTGCGGGCGCTGGACCGGGCCCTGGTGGCCGCGAGCGCCTCGGCGCGCATCGATTCGGCCCTGGCGCTGAGCGTGTCAAGGATCCTGGCGCCCTCCTGACCGGCCACGCCAGCGATATCGGCCACGTCGGCGAGCTCATCGATGCCGGTGTCTGCAGCGAGTTGTGCCAGGCCGTCCCACGGCGGCCTGCTCGCCCGGCGGGCCTGATCAAGCGAGGCCGCAATGCGGCTGAACGCCCAGCCCTTGCCGACCTCGGCCGCCGCCTCCAGCGCCTCGGTGGGCCCGGCGCCCGCGCCACGTTCCAGCGCCACCAGGTCCAGGTAACTAGTCAGGGCGTACCTGAAGTCAGTCCGTCGGCGTGCCGCCAGCATCCTGGTCACGATGTCGGGCACGAAGAACATCCCAACCCCGGCCGCGAGCGTCCCGACTGCCGGCAGCGTCCACGCCATCGGCTTGCCGCTGATGGCCAGCAAACCTGTGACGACGGGCGCGAGGGACAGCCCGACTGCGCCCCACGCGACCTTCCTGGCGAGCCAGTCGCTCGCGTTCTGGCCAAGCAGCCGGAGGTCTGCTGCCGGGACCGGCAGCCACGGCGCCGTAGTCGCCACACGGGCTCCGAGTAGGCCAGCGCGGCCCGTGCCAGGTTCCGCTGAGACAGCCATACTGCGACCGTCCAGCCGGTCAAGGGCAGCCCGCAGGCTCGGCGCTGCTGGCCACAGCTCGCCGATCGCCAGCCAGCAGCCAAGACCTAGGAGCAGGCCGGAGGCGACAACCCACGGGCTCACGTCTGCCGCCGGCCGATCGTGTCCTCGAGGAACCGGCCCGGCGCCGGCACCGAGCCAAGCCAACGCAACCAGCACAGCCCGCCCGCATACAGGCAGCTCACGACTGCGAGCACCACCTGCCCGGCAACGGTGCCATACGGCGCCGAATACGACCGGTTCAGCACCGCGAACGCGGTGAAACCAGCGACGAACGCCGTCAGCCACCTGACCGTCGTCCTGTGTTGCGCCCGATCGGCGTCGATCTCCCTGCGGGCCGCGACGTCCCTGGCAAGCATGGCGGCCAGCGAGGTGAGCACGGCCCGGACGCCGCCGCCCCGTCGACCGGTGGCGATGATGAGCGCCGCGGCGATCCGGTCACCTGCCGGGTCGCCGACATCGGCTGCGAATGCGCGCAGCGCCGCCTCGGTGCCGGTCCGCGCCGAGAGCCGCCAGCCGAGCCTGGCAACTGCGGACTCGATCGCGGGCGGCACGGTCCGCACGGATGCTTCCAGGGCATCTTCCAGGCCCCGGCTCGCGGTCAACATGTCGGCCAGCCGCCTGGTCCACTGCTCTAGCCCTTCGAGGACTGCTGCCTGCTGTCTTGCCGCCTTAGCCGAGGTGACGCCGGGCAGGAACAGGACTGCCGCGCCGCCTGCGAGGGCCGCCACCGGCCAGCGCGTGACGGCCAGGGTGGCGATGCCCGCGATCGCTGCTAGCACCGCGCGCCTCCGGGTCGCCCGGCGTATGGTGATGCGGCCTCGCTGCGGCGAGCCGGTAGCTGGCGCCCGCCGGGTGACCTCTCGTAGCAGCACGATCAGTCCGGCGACCGTAAGCCCGCCCGCAAGGGCTGCCAGCCCCATCACCGCTGCCGCCCTGCGGATTGGTGGCCCGATGGCCAGCTCCGGCCCAGTATGTCGACATCGAAGCCGCCTACATTCAGCCGGTTCAGCAGGCCGGGCGACGGCGTACATGCCGGGTATGCCCTGCCAGTCTGGGGGTCTGGCAAGAAGAGCCTGTTGACGGCCGGGCGGTCGGTGTCCCCCGGCGGCATGACCTCGAGAATCTCCGATACATACCGGACCGTGCGGGACCCGTCAAAGCCACGGCGCACGTGCACGATCAAGTCGACGGCCATCCCAACCAGGATGTGAATGGCCCGTTCGGCCAGCGCAAGGCCGCCTCGCAGGCTCAAGATCAGGATTCGATCAAATGCCTCGGTCGGTGAGTTGGCGTGCAGCGTGCACATCGACCCTGCCTGGCCAGAGTTCATCGCCTCAAGCATCGGCATGATCTCGTTCTTCCGTACCTCGCCGACGAGGATGCGGCGCGGGTTATGCCGCAGCGCATGGGCGATCAGATCATGCAGGCTGATGCCGCCGGCGCCCTCTGAGTTGGCCTCCCGTGATTCGAAAGCGATGACATCCGGGTGCTGCCGCGTCTCGTGCAGATACAGCTCGTATTCCGACTCCAGAGTCGCGATGCGCTCACCCGGCGGTATCTCGCTCGCCAGCGCCCTTAGCATCGTGGTCTTGCCTGCATTAACGCCGCCGGTGATGATCACGTTGCAGCGGCTCCGCACCGCTGCCGCAAGGAATGCGGCAACCACCCGATCGATAGTGCCCAGTGCCATGAGCCTGGCCAGCGTGGCATCGGGCTGGCCATGCCGGCGTAGCGACACACATGGCCGCGGCGTGACGGACATGGTTGCTGTCATCCGCGCCCCCCCGATAAGCGCGACGTTGACGAGCGGGGCCGCGGCAGAGAAATCGCGGGCCGTCTGTCCGCCACGGGCGGCCCAGCTGCGGATCATCGCTATCAGGGCCTCGTCGCTTGCAGCTACTGGCGGACCACCGACCCGCTCGCCGGTGGCGTAGGTGATCCAGACCTGGTCGCAGCCGTTGATGTCGACGTTCTCGACCTGGGGATCACGAAGGTAAGGCGTAACGGGACCCAGGCCGTAGCGCTGGTCGTACACGGCGCCGACCAGCTCGTCGAGCTGCCTGCCCGCCGACGGGGGCAGCAGCCCGGCGCGGACCTGGTGTTCCAGCCAGCCGCGCGCGGCCGACCTGATGGCAGGCAGCACGTCGGCCGCGTCCGCTCTATCGTGCAACTCCGCCGCGATCATCTCGGTGATCTCGGTGACGCCCGCGATGAGAAGCGGATCGATGAGCCCGATCGTGGCCGCTGCGGGTTCTGGTTGCGATGCCGACGCTTTATCTGGAGAGTCAGCTAGCTGCATTGACGCGGCCACTTCCGGTGAGGGCACTTCCTGCGACGGGGGCAGCGGTGACGGGAGCAGACAGGTCCCGGTCAGCACACCGGGCGAGCCGGGCGGCCAGTTGAGCGTCATAACCTGGCACCCGCCTCAGCCGGGCGCGAAGCGACATCGTGACTGTGCCCGCGCAGCGCCTGGCCGGCCTCATCGGCGGACCTGACCAGTCGCCCGGCGACGAGCTTCCTGCGCCCGGACGCTCCGTCGGAGAGCGCGGCGGCGGTCCGGGCGTCCGCTGGCAGCCGCGCGGATACCGGCACGCCGAGCGCGGCCTCGATGTCCCTGGTGGAATGCGGGCCCGGTCCCGTCAGTAGCAGCGCGAGGCGGCCAGTCCCGCCGAGAAGCCGCTCGAGCATGTCGATCCGTGATCGGGCCGTCCATACCTGGCGCAGCGTAGGCCGCAGCACGACGACGACGAGCCGGGCTGCCAGCAAGACCGGCAGCGGCTGACCGTCGCCGGCATCTAGCCGCCCGCAGTCCGCGATGACGTCGGACGGCTGGCCTGCCAGCGTGGTTGCGATTGCCGACCACGCTGTCCCTAGCCCCGCCGCCTGGCGTGGGTCCGTCATGCCCGGTAGCAGCATTCTGCCGTGGTCGCTGTCGAGCGGGATGAGCTGACTGGCCAGGATGGAGTGGGCGGCCTCAAGCCCGCGACCAGCCTCGATCGCGTGCTCCGTCAGCCCTCGCCGGGCCGGCACCTGCCCGCCCAGCAGGCCCGCCAGGATGTCCCCGCCACTCGGGTCACATTCCGCGAGGATGACCGGCGACGGCCAGGTCAGGGCGAGCCCGAGAGCAGACGTGGTCACCCCTGGCGCTCCGCCTCCCGACACGAGCGCGTAAATGTCGCCCATGGTCAGACACTCCGCTTCGTCACGACGAGCGCGATCTGGCCGGTCGATGCCTGCTGCGCGACGGCCTGCCCGCTCGCGGCGCGGACCAGCAGGTCAACCACGTCGAAGCCACCCTGGTCAGCAACGGCACTCACGGCGGCGACTACCGCCGGGACTGGCGCGGCGAGCGAAGGCGCGGCGCCAGCAGACCCCGCCGCGCCTTGATTGCCAGGGGTAGGGACAAGGAGCACGTGGTCGCCGGGAGACAACCCGCTGGCGGGCAGCGAGGCCGGGCTTGACGGCAACAGGCACGAGTTGCTCGCCCGGAGCCGGGGGCTGCCGGGTCGTCAGGTCACCCGGTGCCAGCAGCGTTCCTGGCCGCAGGCCCACGGCCGCTATCTCACCGACGACCTGGCCGAGTTGCGCCGCAGGTATGACCTTGATGCCGGACGAGACCGTTACGCTCGCCTCGGACAGATCGCTTGAGCTGATCTGTGCGCCCGCAGGTACCGGCGCCGTGACCAGCACGACAGGGACGCTGTGATCGGCGTGCCGGTAGACGGCTGCGCTGGTCAGGGCACCCGTTCCCGCCATGACCACGGCAAGCGCGAGCATCGCCGGCCTGCGGCGGCGGGGCAGCGCGGGCAGCTTGGGCTCGGACCGGGGTCGCTTGGCAGCGGCCGATCCGTTGGGCGAGACGTCGGAGTCGGGGAAGAAGGCGCGGCCAATGTCCGCGGGAGGCTGGTGCGTCATGGGCCGCTCACCAGCGCCTCGCCTTGCGCTACCCGCAACTCGAAGCTAACCGGCAGCGGCAGCGCGGCAGTCAGCACGCCGCCCTGGCCGCCCGATCCGGTCCAGCTGATGCGCCAGCTCACAGTCACGGATGCCTGATAAGCGTTCCCGGGCTGGCCGGCCGACGGCTGCTCGTAGGTGTAGGAACAGCCGGTGTGTTGCGCCAGCGCCGGCCTGCCAGGGTCGTAGGCGGTTCCTGGGCCTGCGCAGCTAACCGCAGCCAGGCCGCCGCCTGGAGCGAAGGTGAGGCCAGAAGGAGTCGCGGTCACGGTCGCCCACACCGGGCCGCGCGGACCGTGACCGTGCTCGGGACCCAGTGGGCGGCCGGGATCCAGAACCATTCCGGCAGGCCCACCAGCCCGTCCGTGCCTCGTGGCGGCGCGCTGTCGGGCTCAAGGTAGGGAACGCGAAGCTCACCGAGCGCCTGTTCGAGCAGTTGCCGCGGGGTGACCTCGGGCGCGCCAGTGGCGTTACTCACCAGCCCGGCCTGCGGAGCCGAGCGTGAGGTGCCACCAAAGCAGGTCAGCAACGCCCAGCGATAGCCCGAAGGCGGCGGCCAGGCGAGCCCAAGTCCCGTTGCCTGGGCCCGGTCCAGCGGCGTGATCGTGCAGGTGCTGGTGATCGAATCGCCACTGCCGCCGGTGCTGCCGCTGCTGGAGCCGATGGCGGAGCACGGAACGGGGACCACGTTCCCGTCTATGTAAGGGCTGCAGGTTCCGCTGCTCGCGGTTGTCGGGGCGACCGATGCTGCCAGCAGTCCCGCGGTCAGCCCGGCGAGGCCGGCGAGCCGTCTGATGCCTTGCATGGCACGTCCTCGATGAGCTGGAAGGCGACCAGCCAGTGACGGCGCACCAGGTCAAGCCTGGTGATGACATTGTCCTCGGGGATGCCCGCCGTTCCTGGTACAGGCAGGCCCGTGGACGCGTTCTGGAGGCCCATCGCGCTCGTGTTGTCGCAGTCGTGCACGAACGCGTGCCGCCCGTCGATCTTCACGCTCAGTACATGCAGGACAGCCTGGCCGTAGAACCGCTCGCCCTTCGCCCAGATGCTGCGCTCGGTCTGCACAACTCCCGGAATGCGCGCGGCCGCCAGGAACGGCCGCAGGAGTCGGCGGGCCCGGGCCGCGTCACCTGACAAATCGGCAGCGTGCAGGGCTGCCGTGTAACCGGCGAATGCGGCCAGCACCTGCTGCCGCTGGGTGGGCGCCTGCTGCACGGTCGCCGCTGGAGTCGCATCGGGGGACTCCGGCGGTAGCAGGACCTGCCCGACGGCGCTAGAGCAGGCGGCCAATGCGAGGGCGACGGCGGAGGCGAGATAGCAGCATCCGAGGCCGCGGACCAGCTGCGCGCGCCGGCCTCGCGATGGCGGGCGATCGCGCTGAGGCTGCCGTCGGGCTCGGCAAATGTCCGTCATTCGTGCTCCTATAGCTGCAGCTGACTGGCATGGCATGGGGTGAGGCGTCGGGTCCGCGAGCCAGCGGTCTGCACAGTAGGGGCGGCAGCGTGAGCGGACGGTTAGCGATGCGTTAGCGCCCAGGTCCGCGGGGGTGTGGGTGTGGCAATAACGGGTCCTGCGGCTCAGAGCTTTCCGAGGGACATAGAGCTACTGCCGGGGCTGCGGTCTACTCGCGGGACGGCGCGGGCTGGGCAGCTGCATGACGATCGGCCAGCGGAGCCAGGCGGTACTCGCCTGTCTCGGATTCTCGATGACCAGGCCGCGTCCGTCAGGGCCTGGGCGACCGCCTGCGCGCCCGACGCAGAGGCCAGAAGCAGCGAGTTGGAAAAGTCGCGCTGACCGTGCTGGGCCAGCGTGCGCAGGGCCCGACGCGAGGCCGGGCTCAGAGCTTGCCAGGCAGTGTCAAGTCGGCGACTGACGGACAGGTCACCAACCACAAGCTCGCGCAGCACCGCGCCGCTGTCGGAAACCGCGCGGGCCAGTTCGGCCAGCTTCAGTGCCGGGCTGGCCGCCAGCCGCGCACCGGCGATTCGCAGCGCAAGCGGCAGCCCGACGCAGGCGCTGGCGATGCGCGCTGCCGCTTCGGGTTCGGTCTCGACCCGGCCAGGTCCTGCGATCTTGCCGAGCAGCGTCAGCGCCTCTTCGGTGCTCAGCCCGCCAACGCAGACCCGGCCTGCCCCCTCCAAGTCCGCCAGCCGTGAATGGCTGGTAACCAGAACAGCCGATGCGGTAGTACCCGGCAGCAGCGGGCGCACCTGCGCCGCGGTCGCCGCGTCGTCAGCAATCAGCAGCACCTTCTCGGCAGGCCAGCACCGACCGGTATAAGGCCGCCCGCTCGCTGACGCTGGCCGGTACCCGTCCGGCCGGAACGCCAAGCGAGCGCAGCAGTTCGCCCAGTACATCGGCAGGCTCACGCGGTTGCGACGGGCCGCCAAGGCTGGTGAAGAGCTGACCGTCGCCGAACGTGCCCCTGGCCAGGTGAGCGGCCTTGACGGCCAGCGCCGTCTTGCCTGCGCCCGGCGGACCGGTGATCACGGTGACGGCGTGCTCGCCGGGCGGCAGACAGCGAGCGATTGCCTCGATCGCGGTGACCCGGCCGGTGAAATCTGGCGGCGGCGCCGGTAACTGGCACAGCGGCGCCCAGGCCCGCCGCGGATCTGCGCTGACCGCCAGGATCCTTGACCGGTACTGCAGGGCCGGGCTGTCGGCCAGAATCTGATCCAGCATCATCCTGGCCTCCGGGCCAGGATCCTGCCCGAGCTCGCGTGCCGTCAGGTCACGCAGCCTGCCGTAGACCTGAAGCGCGGCCGCCTTCTGCCCGCATCGGTAGAGCGCAAGCATCAGCTGCACGTGCGGATGCTCGCAAACCGGATCCGCGGCGATCAGAGCCCTGATCCGCGGCAGGATATCGCGGTGCTGGCCAAGCGCCAGCCGCGCGTCAAGCAGCAACTCCCGGGCGTCCCGGCGCAAGTCTTCGAGTTCAGTCGCAATGGGCCGCATGGGCTCAGTGTCGGGTACGTCCGCGAGCGCCGGATCACGCCACATGCTGCAGGCCTGCTCGAGCAACCGGGCGGCGTCATCCGGGTTGCCCTGATCCATGGCCGAGCGGCCGTGCCCGGCGATGGTCCGGAAGTTATCGGCGTCCAGCTCACCCGGGCCGACCCGGATCTGATAGCCGGACCGATGCGTGACCAGCCGGTCGTGCCCGGCTAACGCTAAGGCGCGCCGGACGTCGCGCATCCGGACTCGCAGCGCGGTCTCGGGATCAGCTGGCGGCCGTTCGCCCCAGAGCGCGTCGATCAGCAGGCTGCGGGTAGGCGGCTGGCCGGCGTGCAACAGCAACACGGCGAGCGTGCCTCGCTGTGACGGCCGGCTCAGCACTAACGGCGTGCCGTCGTCCGCCTCCGCTGAGAGCGGGCCGAGAACGCTGAACCGCATACCGGCGGCTCCCGAATGTTCCTGACAAAAGCGATGTCTCCGGCAGGATGGCAGCCACCCTACTTGGCTGCTGGTTGCTCGTTGCAGCAACTACCGGATTCGTCCGGCTAGGACGCATGTGTCGACCAGCGGGCCACATCGCCGCCGCCGGGCGGCCTAGTCAATGCCGCTCGCCGCGGCGTATGGATCCTGCACGGTCAGCGGCCGGAGCGTGCGCGGCGGCCGGCATTGCGCCCGTCCGGCAGGGTCGCGGCGAACAGGTCGCCCGACCCGGCGACCCGGTCCAGCACGTCACCAGCGGTGAAGACGAGATCGGCTGCGCGCTTACACGACTCGACCTCGTCCCAGCTCAGCGGTGTCGACACTGTCGGCTGCGATCGGGCCCGCAGCGAGTAGGGCGCGACCGTGGTTTTCGCCGAGTTGTTCTGACTCCAGTCGATCAGGACCTTGCCCGGCCGCAGTGCCTTGGTCATCTTCGACACCACAAGGTCCTCGTGCTCGCGCTCAAGGCGCTCGGCGAGGCCCTTGGCCAGGTCACTGGTCTGCTCGGACGTCATCCCGGTGACCGCCGCGTACAACTGCATGCCCTTGCCGCCGGAGGTCTTCGCGACAGGGTCTAGTTTCATTCCGTCAGCAGCGGCCGCAGCATGAGCGCGACCTGGCAGCATTCCACGATGGTGGCCGGCGCGCCCGGGATCCAGGTCGAACACCAGGAAATCCGGCTCGCCGATCGTGGGGTAACGCCACATCGGCGTGTGCAGCTCGAGCGCGGCCAGGTTGGCCGCCCAGATCAGCGTCGGCAGGTCCCCGCCGATGAGGTACTCGATGGTCTCCCGCGACTTCGTCGAGCCCGGCGACGCGATCTCCGCGGTCGGCACCCAGTCGGGATGCTTAGGCGCGCTCTTCTGGAAGAAGAACTTGCCGTCCACGCCGTCCGGGTACCGCTTAATAGTTACCGGGCGCCCGGCGATATGCGGCAGCAGCACGGACGCGATCCGATGGTAATAGTCGATCACCTGCCCCTTGGTGAACCCGGCTTCCGGGTACAGCACCTTGTCGAGGTTGGACAGCGCCAGCGTCCGGCCTTCGACCTCGACCGTCACCTTGCGCGAGTCAGGGCTCACGGATCACCTCGGCTGGCTCCTTGTCCGAGCGCAGTCCCTTGTAGGACGGCGCACGCAGCCGCCCTGTCCTGGTCCACTGCGCGAATTCAACGTCGGCCACCAGCTCAGGCTCTACCCATTGAGCGAAACGGGAATCTTCGACCGGAATCGGTGTCGCGAATGGCGAGGTAGCCCGGCGCAGCGGCGCCAGGCGCTGTCCGAGCATCCGCAGTGCCTGCTGGCTGAATCCGGTGCCGACGTGCCCGCTGTACACCAGTTCGCCGTTGTCGTAGACGCCGACCAGCAATGAGCCGATGTGGCCCGCCCGGCCGCCCTCCCCTGGCTTCCAGCCGCCGATTACTACCTCTTGCCGGTGCACGTTCTTGATCTTGCGCCAGGCCGGGGTCCGGCGGCCTGGCTCGTAACGGGACTCCGCGCGCTTGGCCATGATGCCTTCCAGGCCGTTCTGCTTCGACACGGCCTGCAGGTCGGCGCCAGTCTCCGTGGTGAACGACGGCGGTGTCTGCCAGTTCGCGCCGTGCAGGCCGAGACCGTCCAGCAGCTGCCTGCGGCGCGAGTAGGGCTGGCCGAGCAGCGGCTTGCCGTCCAGCCAGAGCAGGTCGAAGGCCAGGTAGGTCACCGGCACCTGGGCAGCAAGGACCCTGGCCTGCGCTGCCGAGCTGATGTTCATCCGCTGCTGCAGCGCTTCGAATTCCGGCCAGGCCCCGCCCGCGAACGCCACGATCTCGCCATCGAGGACTGCCTGCCCGACCCCGGCCGCGGCGGCGAGACCAGCAAGCTCGGGATAGGCGTGGGTGATGTCACGGCCGGTCCGCGACCTGAACCTGACGGCGCCGTCGTCGACGAACGCGAGTGCCCGGAGGCCGTCCCACTTCATCTCGTAGGCCCAGCCTGCGTCGCTGGCGGGCAACTGACCCGCCGTCGCCAGCATCGGCCGAAGCTCGTCAGGCGGCGGCCGCCGCCCGGTTTCCGTCACACCTGATCATTACCCGCCGCCATCGGCGGTAGCCGGGCGCCCCGCCGGCTAGCTGGCCAGGTAGCCGCCATCGACGGCGAGGACGTGGCCGGTCACCATGGAAGCGGCCCTGCTGAGCAGGAACAGCACGGGCCCGACGATCTCCCCGACCTGGCCGAACCGGCCGAGCGGCGTCCGCTGCCGGAGCCGCTCGTAGACGTCGGGCCGGCGCGCCCGGTTGCCGACCGCCAGTGGCGTGTCAAAAGTCGACGGCGCCACCGCGTTGACCCGGATGGCGGACGCCGCGAACTCGACCGCGAGCGCGCGCGTGACCTGGATGACCCCGCCCTTGCTGGCGGCGTAGCCGACCAGGCCGGGGAAGCCGATCTCGCCCATGACCGACGCGATGTTGACGATCGCCCCGCCGCTTTTTTCTGCCATGGTCTCCGCCGCGACCAGGCAGCAGTTCAGCGTGCCGGTCAGGTTGATGTCGATGACGTCCTGCCAGAGTTGCGCGGGATATCCGAGCGCGGGAGACCAGCCGCCGATCCCGGCCGAGTTGACCAGCATGTCCGGCGGACCTAGCCGCGTGCCGATCTCCCGCCACGCCGCCGCGACCGCGTCCCGGTCTCGCACGTCCGCCGCCAGGCCAAGGCAGCCGAGCTGACCGGCGGCAGCGAGCACGCCCTGCTCATCGCGGTCCAGGATCGCCGTCGCGCAGCCCTGCTCGACCAGCCCGGCCGCGATCGCGCGGCCAAACCCGCTCGCGCCGCCGGTCACCACCGCGACCTCGCCAGCCAGGGCGAAGAGATCGGTCATCGGCCTGTCCCGCCCGCAGGATCCGGCACCGGGAACCGCGGCTGCTTGCCGTCGAGCACGAGCAGGACGTCGGTGATCGCCGTGCGCCGCAGTTCGTCGAACGCCTCCTGGGTGTAGGCGGCCGTGTGCGGCGTGATCAGGACGTTCGGATGGGTCAGGATCGCCGCGCCGGCTGGCGCCGGTTCCTGCTCGAGCACGTCCAGGGCCGCGCCGCCCAGCCGCCCGGCGTCCAGCGCGCGGACCAGCGCCTCCTGGTCCACCACGGCGCCGCGGCTGGTGTTGATCAGGCAGGCGTCCGGCCGCATCATCGCCAGCGCCGCGGCATCGATCAGGTGGCGCGTCGCCGGACCGAGCGGCACGTGTATCGAGACATAGTCCGCCGCCGCGAGCACCTGCGCCAGCGGCAGCATGCTCACTCCGAACGGCTCGCCCGCTGCCGGGCCGACGTACGGATCGTGCGCTATCACCTCCATGCGCAGGCCGCGGGCGCGGGCAGCAACCTCGCGGGCGATCCGGCCGAACCCGACGAGCCCGAGCGTCCGGCCGGCCAGCCGCCGCATCGGGCCAAGCTCGGCGAAGCTGGGCCAGCCGCCCGACTGAACTGCCCGGTCGCTGGCGGCCAGCCGGCGCGCGCAGGCGAGCAGCAGCGCGATCGCGTGCTCCGCCACGTCCTCGGCACCGTATCCGGGCACGTAAGTGACCGTGATGCCGCGCGCACGTGCCGCCTCGACGTCGATGTTGTCGTAGCCGACCCCGCACCGGGCCAGCACCCGGCAGCCCGTGAGCCGTCCGATCAGGGCCGCGTCAAACCTTCCCGAGTAGACGAAGACGCCTGCGGCGCCGGCCGCCGCTGCCGCGATGGCGTCCGGGTCGTGCCCGGGTACCTCATCGACTATCAGGCCCGCGCCCGACAGCACCTCCAGGTCCGCCGCCCCGAACGGGAACCTGTCGCTGTCGGTCAGCACGACCCTGCTCATCGGGCCGGCTATGCATCCAGCCCACTGGCGGCGACGTCAACGCGCACCGCCGGCTCAAGCACGAGCACGTTCCCCTCCGGATTGAGGCGATGGTAGGTGTCGGCGAATTCCTGCGGGTCCAGCGTCGCGCCGTCGCCATAGTCGGCGTCGCGCCACAGGCCATAGTGGAAGGGAACGGCCAGCCCGGCCCGCTGCTGCCAGGCCAGCAGCGCCGCCTCGTGCACGTTCATGTTGCCGGTGGTGCCGTTGATGCAGATCAGCGAGGTGCCGACACCCCGGGTATCGGCGATGATCTCGCTGTCGTACTCGGTATCGCCGCTGTGGTACACCGACACGTCGCCGGCCGACAGGACGTAGCCGACGGCGTCCGGTGTCGGTTCGAGCCCGAACAGGTGCCGGGCGTGCACCGCGCGGACCGCGATGTCGCCCACGTGAACGACATCGCCGCGGGCGACCGACGTGGTGCGGGCCGGGTTCACGCCCGTGCCGAGCACCTTCTCCACTGCCATCGGCGGGCCGATGAACCTGGTCCGCTGATGGCCGAGGAATCCCTCGATCGAGTCCGGGTCCAGGTGATCCTCGTGGCTGTGCGTCGCGAGCAGCGCGTCAACGTCGGCGTCGGCCGCATCCAGCGGTGCGGGCACGCCGCGGGGAAGCTTGTAGGAGCGCATCACCGACTCCGACAAGTACGGATCGACCGCGAGGATGGTGCCGCCAGGACTCTTGAGCACGATGCCCGCCTGGTAGAGCCACCAGAATGCCAGCGTGCCCGCTGCGACCTGCGCCGAGTCGATCTCCTGCCACAGCTCTGCCGGACTGTTCATGTGCTAGCTCCCCTCCGCGTCAGCTGAGCGCGGCGATGGCATCGGCCCAGGCTTCGGGCTCAAGCCGCAGGTAATGGACCTTGTGGTGCCGTTCGAAGATGTCCACGCCCTTGCCGGGCGTCGTCTGCAGCACGATGGCGCGCGGTCCGCCGCTGGCCTCGCGGGCCTGGCCGGCCGCTGGCAGGGCCTTTGCTAGCGCCGCATGGTCGTGCCCGTCGATGCGGACAGTGGCGAAGCCGAAGGCGGTCAGCCGCTCGACCACCGGCTCGACGCTCATGATCTCGGAGGTGACGCCGTCGGCCTGCATGTTGTTGTTGTCCACCAGGACAGTCAGGTTGCCGAGCCGGTGGTGGCTGGCCGACATCGCGGCCTCCCAGACCTGGCCCTCCTGAAGCTCGCCATCCGACAGCAGGCAGTAGACCTCGGCACCGGACCGCCGCAATCGCTCGCCGAGCGCGATCCCGACCGCCTGGGAGAGGCCTTGCCCGAGTGAGCCGCCCGTCACCTCGAATCCCGGCGTGCCCTGCAACGGGCTCTCCTCGATCCGGGAGCCTGGCTGCCCGTAGGTGTGGAGCTCATCCTGGCTGTACACCCCCGCCTCGCCGAGCGTGGCGAACAGGGCGATGGCGCTATGCCCGGTCGACAGCACGAACCGGTCCAGGTAGCTTCCGTCATCGCGGCGGCGCATGACCCGGAAGTACAGGTGCGCGAGCACATCGGCCAGCGCGAGGCCCTGGCCGGCGTATCCCTGCCCCCGGCCTGAGCACATGTCGAGCACGCGCAGCCGGATCCGGGTCGCGATCTCGCTCATGTCGGCCGGGCTGGCCGAGTTTGCTGGCATCAGCTAGCTCCCAGTCTCTTGAGGAAGGTGTCCGCGATCGAATCGGCGTCCAACCCGAGCTTGCGCCGCAGGTAGTCGAGCGGCCCGGCTGGTGCCCAGATATCGGGCACGCCGCGCCGGATGACCCGGCAGCCCAGTCCCGCCTCCGCGACTACCTCGCAGACTGCGGATCCGAGCGCGCCGATGACCGAGTGATTCTCCAGGGTCATGACCGCGCTGAACCTGCTGGCGAAGCCGGCCACGGAGCCCGTGTCCAGCGGCTTCAGCGTCGGCACGTGCAGGACCGCTGCCTCGACGCCGTGGACGGCGAGGATCTCGGCCGCCTCCAGCGCCCACCTGGTGCCGAGGCCGGTCCCGATCAGCCCTGCGTCGGCACCGTCGCGCAGCAGCAGGGTCCTGCCGATCTCGAATCCGGTGCCCGGCGGCAGGATCTCGGGTACCTCGCCGCGCTCGGCTCGCAGGTAGACGGGACCGCCCGCGGCGACCGCCGCGTGCACCGCGGCCGCCAGCTCGGTGGCGTCCAGCGGATCGATGACCGTCATGCCGGGAACGGCGCGCATAATGGCCAGGTCGTCAGTCGCCTGGTGGGTTGCCCGGAACGGAGTAGTCAGGCCGGGCAGGAACGCCGCGACGACAGCGGTGCCGCCTCCGGTCGCCAGCGCCATCTGCACCTGCTCGCCAGCCCGCCGGGTGGCGAAGACACCATAAGTCACGGCGACCGGCGTAAAGCCAGTCTTCGCCAGCCCGCCGGCGATGCCCATCATGTTCTGCTCGGCCATGCCGACCTGGAAGAACCGGTCAGGGTGCGCGCTCGCGAACGGTGCAACGTCGGTGTACTTCGACAAGTCCGCCGAGAGCACCACGACATCGCGACGCTGGCGTCCGGCCGCCACCAGGGCCGATCCGAACGGCGCGCTGACCGTCGGCGCGGTGGCGACGGGCCTTGTCCCGGTGAGCAGGGGCGGGCCCGTCGCGGCGGTAGTTTCCGTCATCTGAATGCTGCTCCGTTCTCCGCGAATCGGTCAGGATGAGGTCCGCACGATGGTTCCCGGCGCGGCTGATGAAGCCGGGCTGGAGCATGGCGCCGAGGCCGGGCCCGGCCGGCAAGCTGGCACAGCCGCCGTCGAGTTCGATAGCCGGATCGAGCACGTCCCGGTAATAGCCCTCGATGAAACCCACGCACCACCTCGATCGCCATGCAGTTCGGCATCGAGTGCGCGAGGTGCAGATTGGCCAGCGCGGTCACCGGGCCAGTGCAGTCGTGCGGGGCAAACGGGAGGTGGTATGTCTCGGCCAGCTCGGCCATCCGCCGGGCCTCAGTCAGCCCGCCGGTCCAGGCCACGTCGACCAGCACGACGTGGGCTGCCGCCCGCTGGAGCACGTCCCGGAACGGGAACCGGGAGATGAGCCGCTCACTGACCGCCTGCGGGACCCTGGTCTCGGCTACCAGCCTGGCCAGGTCCTCGGCGCTGTCGGGCTGGCAGATGTCCTCCATCCAAGCACCCCCGAGCGGCTCGGCGGCGCGGGCGATCCGGATCGCCATGTTGAGATCCCAGCGGCTGTGGCCCTCGATAAGCAGCTCGAGGCCAGGCGCCGGCCGCGTCGCGGGCCTGCTCCAGCATCGCCAGTCCGGCGGCTAGGTCGGCCGGCGCCAGGTAGCTGCCGGCCGGGCCCATCGCCGTCCAGCCCGCCGGCCCGGTCGATCCGCGGGCCTCGACCTGCGGCGCGAACCTGTCCCAGGGCCAGACCTTCATGCCGAGATAGCCGGCGGTCGCGAGATCGGTCGCCAGCCCTGCCGGGTCCTCCACGGCGCGGTCCCAGTCCCGGTACGGCCCGGCGTTCACGCAGGTGTTGTAGGCGCGGACCGACGTGCGGCACGGCACCGCCGAGCAGCTGGTGCACCGGCAGCCCGGCTGCCTGGCCGAGCGCATCCCAGAGCGCCATATCCAGGGCCGAGATGGCCCGCATCTCGGCGCCGGCGAAGCCGAAGAAGTTGGCGCAGGAGAAAAGCGTGCGTCCAGATCTTCTTAATCGACCCCGCTGGCTCGCCCGATGAGCAGCGTCGGCGGCGAGATCATGCACCACGCTACTCGACCGCGCCAGGCAGGTAGTAGGTCTCCCCGAGCCCGGTCACCCCGGCCGAGGTGTGCACCAGCACCCAGAGAAATTCGGCTGCGCCTCCCAGCGGACCGTGCTGATCGCGGCGATCGTGCCGAGGTCGCGGGCCGCCTGCGGCGCCGAGGAGTTCCTGCTGCCCGGTCAGCCGGCGCGCGCCGGAGGAGCCGGAGGAGCCGGAGGGGCCGGTCACAGTAGCGATCCGCCATTGACCTGCAGCACGGTGCCGGTGACGAACGCCGACTCGTCGCTGACCAGATAGAGGACCCCGATCGGCGATGTCGCGCGGGGACCCGACGCCGCCCGAGCAAGCGTCCTGCGCCGCGGTGGCAGCGGCCAGCTCCGGGGACGCCGCCTGCAGCGCCGGGGTGTCGATCGGGCCGGGCGAGATCGCGTTGACCCGCACGCCTGCCGGGCGACCTCCCGGGCCAGCGACTTAGTGAGGCCGATCACGCCGCCTTTCGCCGCGGCGTAGGCGGCGGACGGCCGGATGGAGCCGTACTCGCCGGCGGTCGAGGCGAAGTTGACGATCGGGCCGCGCGCCGCGGCCCCGAGCATGTCCGGCAGGACCGCCCGGCAGGCGACGAGGCGGTCATCAGGTTGGCGAGCGATCATCTCGTCCCAGTCGCGCCGGACCGGACTCGACGAAGTCGACGATCTTGAAAGTTCCGGCCACGTTGACCAGGCCGCTGACCGGCCCGTAGCTCAGCGCGGGCAGCGGCGAGAAAGGCCTCGAAGCCAGCGAGCGTCGGCGGCGTCGGCAGCGCGTCCCCAGTTCTTCACGTCAGCGCCGACAGTTCCGTGCACAGTGCGCCGAGGCCGGCGTCGTCGACTTCGGTCACGGCCAGCAAGGCGCCCGCATCGCCCAGCACCCGGCATACCTCGCGCCCGATCGTGCCCGCCGCGCCAGTTACGACACCACCCGGTCCTCCAGCCGCACTCGCGCCTCCGTCTGGCAATGCCCGCAGTTGCGGGCGCGGGAGCGGGAACGGCCGCGGCTTGCCAGTGCTGCGCACGGCGGCTCGCCTGAGGCCGTTGCCGCCGACGCTAACGCCGGTTCGCCGCTCCGCCGCCCGTCGGGCGTTCGCGACAACAGTAGGCACGGGGCAACCAAGTGGTCAAGCCACCTGATTGGTTGCGACATCGTGACAGTCCGGAGCGACGGAGCGGACTGGCCCGACGCGGTATGGCACCAAAGCCCGCCACCGCGGTCTGGTCAGGCGCGGCGGCTGGTCCGACCACCTGCTCGGGGAAATCGACGGGACTCCGACAGGTGGGCGGCCATCGCCCGGCTCGCCGCCGCAGGTCTGGCCGCGCCTGATCGCCTGCAGCACCTTGCCGTGGGCCTCGATCCCAGCGCGGACGGCGTCCGGGCGTCCTGTGGCTCTCGAACATGCCCTTGATGATCAGGTGGCGATGGGCGCGAGCAGCGCAGGGAAGAGCGGGTTGTCGGTCGCCCGGGCCACCGCGACGTGGAAGCCGACGTCAGCGGCCGTGTAGGCGGCGGCGTCGCCCGCGGCTGTCGGTCATGGCCTGGAGCAGGCCCTCCAGCGTCTCCAGTCAGCTTCAGGCGTCGCCCGCTGCGCGGCGAGCTCGGCCGCGCCATCTCGATGGCCTGGCGGGCCTCGTACAGGTGATCGACCGTGGGGCTCTGGGCCGGGCCGCCAGCAGCAGCTGGCGGACGAGGCGTCGGCCAGGTCGGATCTCGCTGGGGTGGCGGACGAAGGTGCCCCGGCCACTGATCGTCTCGACAAAGCCCTCGGCTCGCAGCTCGGCCAGCGCCTCGCGCAGCAGTGGCCTGCTCACGCCGAACTGGGCCGCCATTCTCGCCTCGGTCGGCAGTTGCTGGCCCACCGCGAGCCGGCCAGCCGTAATCTCGCGGCGAACTTCGGCGACCAGCTTCTCTACCAGTGCTGCCTTCCTGATCGGCAATTCCATAACCAGGTCAGCTCCCTCGAGCCTGGGCCAGGCGTTGGCGGGCCAGTGCGCGACCTGCCGTGGTCCCGACCGGCGTCACCGGGCGCAGCTGTGCTTGAACAGCCGCGATGCCGCCGCTGGCTAAGGCGTCATCGTGTGACGCCCGCTACGCGCGGTTCCTCCACGACAGTCTCGATTCAGGGTGTTGACCTTGGCTCACCACGGGTCATTATCGTGCCTTAGACAAGTGGCCTGGCCACCTGATTACGAATTCTCGCCGGGAGACAGGCTGCCGTCGGCCGCGAGCGGGGCAGGGGCTGTTGAAGATCGTGGACGATCGAGACCTACCTGGTCGGCGCGGGCTGGAAGAACTGGCTGTTCGTCCGGGTCGTCACCGACGAGGGCTTGTACGGGATCGGCGAGGCGACGCTGAACGGCTTCGGCCGGACCGTGCGAGGCCGCCGTGCACGAGCTGGAGCGCCTGGTGCTCGGCGAGCGACCCGCGCCAGCTCAGGTGCGCGGCTCGGCCGAACGCTCTACGCAGCGGTGTCCAACGAGGGCGGCCACATCCACCGGACCGCGATCGCCGGGATCGAGATCGGCGTGCTGGGACATCCTCGGCAAGTCGCTCGGCGTCGCCGATCCACCAGCTGTTCGGGCGGGCAGGTGCGGGACAGCGGTCGCCGGTTACGCCAACGGCTGGTACCGCACGGAGCGCACGCCCGAGGCGCTTCGCGACTGCCGCGCGGCGTGGCCGGCCGCGGCTTCCGCGCGCTCAAGTTCGACCCGTTCGGCACGGCCAACGGCTTCTTCGACGCCGGCGAGCTGGAGCTCGCGGTGACGATCATCTGCGGCCCTGCGCGCGGCCGTCGGCCCGACGTGCGGCTGCTGATCGACGTGCATGCCCGGCTCGCGCCGGCCGAAGCGGTCGCGTTCATCGAGGCGTGCGCCGACCTTGACGTCTTCTGGTGGGAGGAGCCCACGACGCGCGAGCGCGAGGAGCCGACGACCGCGGTCGCGGCCAGACCGCCGGCCGCATCGCCACCGGCGAGAACTTCCACTCCGTCGGCCAGTTTCCTGACGCTGATGGCCGGCGGCGGCGTGTGATCCTCCAGCCCGAGCCGATGTCGCTGGGCGGGATCACTGCCCACGTTCGCGGTCGCCGCACATGGCCGCCGCGGACGGCGCCTGGATCGCGCCGCACCAGAGCGGCGGGCCGGTCGCCACCGCGGTCTGCCTCCAGCTCGCCGCGTGCCTGCCCAACTTCCTGATTCAGGAGCACTTCGATCCGTTCAACGAGCCGTGGACCCGCGTCCCTGGTCAGCTGGACGCCGCGATCGACTCCCGCGACGGGCAGCTGACCTTCCCGACGCGCCGGGCCTCGGCGTCGACCTCGACCTCGATGTCGCCGCGCGCATCCCTACGATCCGGACGCCTTCCTGGACGTCACTGCAGCAGGGTGGGAGCGGCGGCTCGGGCACCAGCCCCCGGCCACGCACACCGCTGGAGGCGGCAGATGACAGGAACACCACAGACTGGCGGTGCCCCGCCGCCAGCGCGAGCCGGGCCGGGCTCCGCGGGCGGGTACCAGCGCGATGCCGTCCTTCTCCGCGCTGGAGAAGACCTCGATCGGGCTGCAGGCCGCCGACGCCATCAAGGCCCTGATCGTGTCAGGCGAACTCAAGCCAGGCGATACGCTGCCGCCCGAGCGCGAGCTGGCCACCATGCTCGGCATCAGCAGGCCATCGCTGCGCGAGGCGATCCGGGTTCTCAGCGCGCTACGAACGTCGTCGAGCCGCGGCACGGGGGCGGCACCTATGTGACCTCGCTTGACCCTCGGCAGCTAGCGCAGCCGATCAACTTCCTGCTCCAGATCGACCGGATGGCGTTCCGCCACCTGCTCGAGGTACGCCAGGTCCTCGAGGTGGGCGCTGCCCGGCTCGCAGCTCCGAGGATCACCGCCGAGCAGCTCGAGGCGCTGGCCGAGCTTACCGAGCACGCCGAGCGGGTGACCGGGAGGCCGGCCCAGTTCCTGCAGCTGGACTTCGACATTCACACGGCGATCATCGAGGCGACCGGCAACCCGATCTACATCAGCCTCTACCAGAGCATCGCCGACCTCTCGATCGAGAGCCGCAAGCGAACTGCCCGCGATCCCGCGACCAGGCAGCACGCTCACCGGGGCCACCTCGCCATCGTCGCCGCACTGCGGGAGCACGACAGCGAAGCCGCAGCGGAGGCCATGCGCGATCACCTGGATGTCATTCAGCGCGCCCTGGAGAAATCCGAGCCCGGAAGGAGCAGGCCATGAAGCTCGCGACGGTGCGCGCTGACGGCAGGACCGCGCTTGCCGCCGTCACCGACGCTGGCATCGTCGACCTGTCCGGCGCTTTCCCTGGCTGGGGCACGCTCGCGTCGCTCGACATGCTCTGCGCGGCGCTGGCCGCCGACCCGGACGGGCTCGGCCGGCTTGCTGGCGTAGCCGACGGCCTGGCGCCGCGATGGGCCGCAGAGGACGTGCAGATCCTGGCTCCGCTCCGCCGGCCCGGCAAGATCATCTGCGTCGGGCTTAACTACCGGGACCACTGCCGCGAGGTCGGCATCGCAGAGCCAGCCCAGCCGGTCATCTTCGCCAAGTTCTCCTCCGCAATCGTCGGCCCGGACGCGCCGGTCGACCTGCATTCCGCCTCGACGGCCGAGCTCGACTGGGAAGTCGAGCTGGCAGCGGTGATCGGCGCGCACTCCGGGCCTGGCCGGCCGGCGACGCCAGGCACGCTGCTCGGCTACACGATCGGAAACGACGTTTCCGCCCGTGATCTGCAGCGCGCGGACGGCCAGTGGGTGCGAGCGAAATCACTGGATACCCTCCTGCCGCTCGGACCCGTCGTCGTGACGACGGACGAGATCAGCGATCCGGCCAGCCTCCGGCTGGGCCTGGACGTGAACGGCACCGTGCAGCAGGACTCGAGCACCGCCGAGATGATCTTCGATGTCCCGTACTTGCTGGCGTGGATCACGGCCAGCATCAGCCTGGAGCCTGGCGACCTGCTGCTCACCGGCACGCCGCACGGCACCGGCGCCTTCCAGCAACCACCCCGGTTCCTCTCCGACGGCGACGTCATGGAGGCATGGATCGACCAGATCGGATCGCTGCGCAATCCGGTCGGGCTGGCTGCTGGAGTCACGGCCGGCGATGGCGGTAACGCGGCCGCCGGGCGAGCTTAGGGAGGAAGGAGGACGCAGCGCAGTCTTGCCGCAGTCAGCCAGCGCCACCACCAGGCGGCACCTGCTGGCAGCTGCGGACCCTGGCAGCACCACCTAGGCGGTGGTGCGCGAACGAATGGCGGGTTACATGAATAGCCGAACACTCAAGGCCGCCGGGGCATGTGGCGTACTGCTCGCCGCCGTCGTCACCGCTGCCTGCAGCTCTGCCAGCAGTACGCCGTCGTCATCTGCATCGTCGGGAGCGGCAGCCAAGAAGCCCTACACCATCTACCTCTCGAACAACTTTGTCGGCAACGACTGGCGGCTCCAGATGGAGAAGGAGGCGGTGGTCGCGTCCGGGCTCGCCCCCTTCAAGGGCAATGTGACCCTGACCATCACCAACGCCGGCGCGACGGTGCCCGCCCAGATCGCCTCCCTCCAGGCGATCGTGGCTCGCAAGCCCGACGCCATCCTGGTGGACGCCTCGTCCCCCACCGCACTCAACCCAGTGATCACGCTGGCCTGTAGCAAAGGCATCGTGGTCATCAACTTCGACCAGACAGTGACCGCGCCGTGCGCCTACAAGATCTTCACGAACTTCGTGCTCGGCGAGCAGCTGAGCGCGAAATGGATGGTCGCGCAGCTGCACGGCAAGGGCAACGTATTCGAGGACACCGGGCTGGCCGGCGCGCCAATCAGCTCGACGATCACCAGCGCCTGGTCCTCCGTGCTCAAGAGCTACCCCAACATCCACGTGATCGGCACCTACCAGGGCCAGTACGCGCTCGGCCCGGAGCAGCAGGGCGTGGCTAGCCTTGTGGCCGCTCACTCCAACGTCAACGGCATCCTGACGCAGGGTTACTGCACGGGAGCCATCAAGGCACTGCAGGCTGCCAGCCACGCGCTGGTCCCGATGCTGTGCCAGTCCTACAACCAGACCTATGTCGCGCTTGCCACCGACAAGGGCGCCTCTGGTTTCATCATGGCCAACCCGGCCTGGCTGTCAGTACTCGCGATGAAGACTGCCGTCGAGGTCATCGAAGGCCAGCACCCGGTCAAGTCCAACGAACTCATCCCGCCGTGCTTCTTCGTGGGCGGTTCGTCCCCTTCAGGCGCGTCATGTCAGGCGATTAAGATCGGTGTCAATGCATTCCCGAACTTGTCGCCGGGCCTTACCCTGCCGCCGAGCCCGCCGTTCATGACGATCCAGCCGGCGTCCGGTAGTCCCGTAACGACAGGCTCAGCAGGGCTGGCCGGCCGCCGGGTTCGCGTCCCGGCGAGCCGGCCAGCGCCACGCCCAGGAGGACAGGGATGACAGCAGGCCGGCATCGACGCAGGCGGCGATCGCCTGCTGACAGCGGATGGCCTGAGCAAGGCATTTGCCGGGGTCCAGGCGCTCGTGGATGTCAGCTTCGACGTGCGGGCAGGCGAGGTACACGCACTTCTCGGGGAGAACGGCGCCGGGAAGTCGACCCTGGTCAAGCTCGTCTCCGGGGTGCTGAAGGCAGATCACGGCGAGGTCATGTTCCGAGGCCAGCCGTTCAAGCCGCGAGATCCGGCGCAAGCCCTGGCGGCCGGGGTGGGCGTGGTTTTCCAGGAACTGCCCCTGTTGCCGGACATGACCGTCATGGAGAACATCTATTTCGGTCAGGAGCCGCTTGCCGCCCTCCGGACTATCTCCAAGCGCCGGATGCGCGCCCGGGCTCAGGAGCTCTTCGACAGGCTCCTGCTGCCCGGCATCAACCCGACCCGGCAGGTGCGCGAACTGTCAATCGCTGCCAGGCAGCTGGTAGCAATCGCGAAAGTGCTCGCGGCCGACCCGGCCGTCGTCATCTTCGACGAGGCGACCTCCGCGCTCGGGCCGTCCGATGTGGCGTGGCTCTTCGACCACACCCGGGCGCTCGCCGCGGCGGGCAAGGGGATCGTGTTCATCTCGCACCGGCTGGCGGAGACTGACGAGATCAGCGACCGGGTGACGGTGCTGCGCAACGGGCGCGGCATCGGCACCTGGGCAGCCGGCGAGATCAGCCCTGACGGGCTCATCTCGGCGATGCTCGGCCGGCGCCTCGCGCAGCTGTATCCGGAGCAGCGGTCCGATCCGCAGTCGGAGACAGTGCTCAGCATCCGGTCGCTGTCGGCCGGGCGGCGGCTTCGCGGCGTCGACCTCGACGTGCACCGGGGCGAGATACTCGGGCTCTGCGGCCTGGAAGGCCAGGGTCAGCTAGAACTCTTCCTTGCTACCTACGGCGTGATCAGGTCGCGGGGCTCGATAGCGGTCGGCGGCGTGCCGCGCCGCGTCCGGTCACCGCGGGACGCGCTACGGGCGGGCATCGGCCTGGCTCTCGTGCCCGAGGACAGGAAGAACGAGGGCATCCTGCCCACGCTCTCCATCCGGGAGAACATGTCCCTGCCGAGCCTGCGCCAGCTCAGGCAGGCTAGGCCTGATCAGCGGGGAGGCGGAGCGAAAGCTGATGGCGCGGGCCATGGCGGACCTGCGGATCGGCAGCGGCGATCCCGAGCAGCAGGTCGGCGGCCTGTCCGGCGGCAACCAGCAGAAGGTGGTGGTCGGCAAGTTCCTGCTGACGGGCGCCAGGATCCTGCTGCTCTACGACCTGACCCGCGGCGTCGATGTCGGGACCAAGGCCGAGATCTTCAGGATGATGGACGACCTGGCCGCGCAGGGATACGCCATCCTCTTCTACTCAAGCGACCTGGCCGAAATCGAGAACGTACCGCACCGGATCTGCGTGATGTTCGAGGGCCAGATAGTCGCCGACGTTCCGGCACGGATCAGCCAGCCAAGAAGATCTGGTCGCGGCCATGGTCGGCGGATCGGCGGCGCCGGGCTCAGCCGGGGCCAACGGCGCCACCGCCGGCCCGGCGGCCACGACCAGCAAGGACACGGCGGAGAGCCAGCCATGATGCCAGGCACGGGCACGGGCACGCGCACTGCCAGCCGGGTCGGCCGCCCGGCCGGCAGGGCAGCCGCGGTGGCCGACCTGCGGGCCTATAGCGTGGCGGCCGACATCCGCCCGGCTGCCGCATGGGCGCTGACCCTCATTTTCCTGTTCACCTATGCCGCTAAGCAGCCCGGCACGCTATCGGGAAGCTCGCTCGGCATCCTCGCGGCGGACACGGTGGCGCTTGGCCACGCTCGGCCTCGGCCAGGGAATCGTCATCCTGACCGCCGGGCATTGATTTGTCGGTCGGCGGTGTGCTGGCACTTGGCACGACGATCGCGGCCACTCATTTCACCAACGGCGAGACCACGATCATCTGGAGCGTCGCCATCCTTGCTATCGGCGGAGCGGCCGGGCTGATCAATGGCGTCCTTATCGGCCGACTCGGCTTGCAGCCGTTCATCGTGACCCTGGCGACCTGGTCGATCTTTGATGGTATTGCCCTTTACGTACTGCCGGTGGCGGGAGGCCAGGTCCCAGCGGGCTTCGCGAACTGGATCAACGGCGCGGCGGCAGGCATCCCGAATGCCATCTGGGCGCTCGCGATAATGATCGTCTTGTGGCTGTGGTTCAGGCGTACCAGGACCGCAAAGAGGATCTATGCCGTCGGCTCCGACCGCGAGGCCGCCAGATCGCCGGCGTGCGGATCGCGCCCACGCTGATGACCGCGTACGCGATCTGCGGGTTCTGCGCGGCCGGCGCGTCAATCTTCTACGCGATGCTCACGGCTTCGGGTGATCCCGACTGCCGGCGACGGGCTGATCCTGCCATCGGTCGCGGCTGTCGTGATCGGCGGCACCAGCCTGCGCGGCGGGCAGGGCGGATTCGTGGGCACCGTCGCCGGCGCGCTCACCCTCACGCTGCTCGGCGACGTGATCTTCGCGTTCAACTTGCCGACCTACTGGACGGTTCTGGCCGACGGCCTGCTGCTGATCCTTGCCGTGCTCGCCGGCAGCGGACTGCAAGCGCTGCAGGTCCGAAGGAGGCAAGCATGACGACTCCGGCGACGCCCCAGGAACCCGTGCCGACCGGAGCGGTTCGCAGGCTGCTGACCAGGAACCGGTCAGTGCTGTTCGGCTATCTGCTCGTGCTCGTGCTAGCGGCGGCCGGCGAGATGGTATCGCGAGGGTTCCTGCGGATCAGCCACATTGACGAGCTGATCATCACTGGCGGCTTCATCGCGCTGGTGGGCCTCGGCCAGACCTTCGTGATCCTCACCGGCGGTGTCGACCTCTCCATACCGTGGGTCCTGAATGCCGCGGCGATCTACCTCACGCTGTGGGCAAAGGGCGACTCGGCGAAGATGGTGTGGATCGTGCCCGTCCTGCTGGCCGGGGCGCGCTGGTCGGCGCAGTCAACGGCATCGGGGTCGCGTTCCTCCGCATACCGCCGATCATCATGACGCTCGGCATGTCGACGATCGTCGAGGGAGCGCTCCTGCTGTCCACCAACGGCGGCTCGGGCCAGAACGCGCCGAACGCCGCGGTCTACCTCGCCACTCACCGCTGGGGACCGGTGCCCGTCCTTGCCGTGCTCTGGCTCGCCGTGCTGGTGGCGGCAACGCTCGTACTGAGCAAGACGCCATTCGGCAGGCGGCTGTATGCCACCGGCCTCAATCCAGCGCGTCGCGACCTTCGCCGGGGTCAACGTGGAGTTCGTCACCGTGGCGGTCTACATGATCAGCGGCATCGCCGCCGCCCTCGCAGGGATCGCGCTGGCCGGCTATGTCGGGCAGTCCTACCTGGGCATGGGCGATCCGTACCTGTTCGCCTCGGTAGCCGCGGTGGCGATCGGCGGCACATCGATACTCGGCGGGTCCGGAAATTTCGTCGGCACGACGGCCGGCGCTCTCGCGCTGGCCGTGCTGGCAGCCCTGCTGCCGATCCTTGGCCTGCAGCCCGCTGCGCTCGAGATCGTCTACGGCTGCGTCATCCTGGGCGCCGTGATCCTCTCCTCGGTGCGAGCCGACCGCGGGAGGAGCACCAGCTAGCCGGAAGGTGCGGCCGGGCGGCCAGCCGAGGCCCCGGAGCCGATGGTCTTCGTTGCTAGCCGATGGTCTTCGTGCTAGCCCATGCTCTTCGCGCCGTCCAGCGACTCGCGGATGATGTCGGCATGCCCGGCGTGCTGGGCCGTCTCAGCGATGATGTGCAGCACCACTTGCCTGGCCGACCAGCGGGCTCCCGGCTCGTACCAGGGCGCCTCCGGCAGCGGATGGCTGGCATCGAGGTCGGGGAACTCCGCGACCAGGTCGTCGGTCCGGCGAGCTGTCGCTTCATAGCGCTCTGTACTGGCCGGCCAGCGTCTCGCCCGGCAGCATGCGGAAACCATCGAGGTAAGCCTGAACGGCGGACTCGTCATCCCAGTTGGCGCTGCCCATCGCGGCGGCACCCGCGGTGATGAAGTCTGACCAGCGCTGCTCGACCTCGGCGACATGCTTGACGATGCCGCCCAGGCACAGGTCGCTAGCCGTCGTGCGCTGAGCGGCCTGCTCGTCGGTCAGGCCCCGGACGGTCTTGAGCAGCAGTCCCCGCTGCTTGTCAAGCGCCCGTATCAGGTCGGCGCGCTCACCCGTCACCGTAGCTCGCCCAGCACTGCTCATGATCATGACCTCCCGGCGGTTCGAGAAGGCAGGAGCTGCCCTGCCTCGTCACGAACGCTACCGGCCCGGTACGACAATTCGAGGCCTGCCTCTGCCAGATGCCGAAGCGGAGGCTTCTGGCCGGAGCCGGCTCCGTCGGGTCGCGGGTCTGGTTCGATGAGGGACTAGCCTTTCGCCAGTCTGGGAGTGTCGGGTCCTGACTACATCGCTTGCGGAAGCCCTGTCCGTCGTCCTGCTCGTGGGGGTGCTGGCCTGCGCGCTGGTGCGCCCGCGGGGCTGGCCGGAGGCTGTCGTGGCGGTTCCGGCCGCCGCTGTGGTGCTGGGCGCCGGGGCGATCTCGCTGGAACAAGCCCGCTCTGACGCGGAGCGGCTGGGGCCGGTGGTCTGGTTCCTGGCAGCGGTGCTGGTGCTGGCCCAGTTGTGTGATGACGAGGGGTTGTTCCGCGCGAGCGGTGCGTGGATGGCCCGCACCGCAGCGGGGCGGCCGCGGCGGCTTCTTGCTGCGGTCTTCGTTCTGGCATCGGTGATCACGGCTGTGCTCAGCCTGGACGCGGCTGTGGTGCTGCTAACCCCGGTGGTATTCGCCACTGCCGCTCGATTGGGGGCGCGTCCCAGGCCGCACGTTTACGCCTGCACCCATCTGGCGAACACCGCCTCTGTGCTGCTGCCCGTCTCCAACCTGACCAACCTGCTTGCGTTCGCAGCCAGCGGCCTGAGCTTCACTCGCTTTGCCGAGCTGATGGCGCTGCCGTGGCTGGTCGCCATCAGCGCCGAGTACGCGGTCTTCCGCCGGTTTTTCGCCTCCGACCTGGACGCCGGTGCCCAGCCCCGACCTGCCGCCGAGCAGCCCCCGAGCTGCCGGTGTTCGTCGTCGCGGTTGTGGCCTGCACGCTTGCCGGGTTTGTGGTCACTTCCGCCGCCGGGGTGAACCCGGCGTGGGCAGCGACGGCCGGCGCGGCGGTGCTCGCCGCCCGCGCCCTGGCGCAGCGCCGCACAACCCCTGCCGCCATCGTCGGCGCAGCGAACGTCCCCTTCCTGCTCTTCGTGCTGGCCCTGGGGATCGTGGTCGCCGCGGTGGTCGATAACGGCCTGGCCCGTGC
Organism: uncultured Actinomycetota bacterium; assembly: GCA_963834665.1. Lineage (GTDB taxonomy): Bacteria > Actinomycetota > Actinomycetes > Streptosporangiales > Streptosporangiaceae > JAJYUU01. The sequence continues at coordinate 676,173 of CAWICK010000008.1, read as the reverse complement.
CCTGGGGCAGCTGGTACCCACGGGCATCACGCTGCCGTCGCTGCTCGGCACCGCGGCGCTGGCCGCCGTTCTGGCCAACGTGATCAACAATCTGCCCGCAGTACTGGTGCTGCTGCCTCTGGCCGCCCCCGCCGGGGCCGGCCCTGTCCTCGCGGTACTGCTCGGCGTGAATATCGGGCCCAACCTCACTTATGCCGGATCCCTGGCCACCCTGCTGTGGCGCCGCATCGCGCGCGAGCACGACACCGGTGTCGACCTTGCCGAATTCACCCGGCTCGGACTGCTCACCGTGCCCGCTGCCCTGATCCTGGCGGTGCTGGCACTGTGGGCTTCGCTGCACGCCATCGGAGGCTGATTTCCGTGATCGTGATCGCCTGGATCGCCGAGGGCACCTGGCCGGCCTGCGTCGATGCCGCCAGTGCCCACGCTCCCGAAGGCTCCGATATCGTCCTGCTGCACGTCACCGGCCACGATGCCCCGGCTGCCGCGCACGGTGCCTATGCCGGCCTGTTCGGCCGCGGCCACCGTGAGCGCGACCCCGGTACCCGGCTGCAGCAGCTGGCCGCCGAGTCCGCCCAGCAACTCCAGCAAGCTGCTGCCGAGCGCCTGGGCCGGCCCAGCACCTGGCTGGAGCGAACCGGGCGGATCGAGCGCGAAGTCGTTGCCGTTGCCGAAGGAGCAGATCTCCTGATCCTCGCCCGGGACGGCGACCGCGCGCACCTGGGGCCCCGGAGCCTGAGTCCCGCCACCCGCTTCGTGGTCGACCATGCCCCCTGCCCAGTCCTGCTGGTCTGGCCCGAGACCCCTCCCGGCATCACGACTATCCCGCCCGCCCCTCCCCGGCCGGACCGGTGAGCGCGCCAAAAGCAGGTGCGCCAGCTCGCGCTCGGCGCATCATGACCCAGATCTCCGACTTGCTCGGTTCAGATGGCTAGGCGGAACGGCGCAAGCCCGTGACTGGTCCGTGGCGCAGAATCACACACTGCCAGATTCAGGATGGGCCGAGTGGGTAGCGCTCAACGGGCGGGACGCTATCCTATTATTACAATTTCCCTAGTAGGTTTTATCGCCGGGAGGAGCCATGGCGCTGCCGGACTTCTTCATTGCGGGCGCGCCTAGGCCGGCACGACGGCCTTGCACTCAGCGCTGGCCCGCCACCCTTCGCTCTTCATGTCCGCAGTTAAGGAGCCCAAGTTCTTCCTCACCGACGGTCCGCCGCCTGCCAAGGGCGGCCCCGGTGATGCCAAGACCTACCGGGAGCATGTCTGGCGGCGGGCCGACTACGAGGCACTGTTCGGCTCGGCGCCGCCGGGAGCGCTGAGTGGGGAGTCGACGCCCTTTTACCTGTACCGGCACGACGCCCAGCTGCGGATCCGCGAGCTGATCCCGCACGCGCGGCTGATCATCGTGCTCCGGGACCCGGTCGAGCGCGCGCACTCGAACTGGGCGCACCTGTGGTCCGCCGGGCTGGACCCCATCGGCGACTTTGTCCAGGCCTGCCGCGCCGAGGAGGAGCGCAAGGCGGCAGGCTGGGCAGATTTCTGGCACTACAAGGAACTCGGACGGTACGGCCGTCAGATCGAGCGACTGTACACCGTCTTCCCGCCTGACCAGGTGTTCATGATCCGCTACCGGGAGATGATCGAGGACCCGCCGGGCACGCTCGACAGGATCTGCCGTTTCCTCGGCGTCGATCCGTGCGTCGTCAGCGAGGTGCCACGGGAGAACGTCACCGCACATCCGCACGAAACCCGCAGGCACCTGGCGCTGGCCCGGCTGGCCCGGGCAGGCTCAGCGATCACTGCGCGGCTGCCGTGGCATGCAGGTTCGGCGCTGACAGACCGGCTGGAACGCAGCCTGCAGCAGGGGGCCGCACCCCGGCGGCCGCTCACCTGGGACCAGCGGGCTCAGCTGATCGGAGAGTTCGAGGAAGATGTGGCCTTGCTGAGTTCGGTAACAGGCCACGACTTCACCGACTGGGTGCGGCCGAGGGAGAACTCGGGTGGCCTGGTGGGTGCCAGGCCAGCGGGCCAGTCCCAGGCCCGCAACGGGCGGCCGCGCGAGTACTAACAGGCCAGCGCAGCTGGCCAACGACGGCCACAGGCAACAACGGCGACAGCCGACGACGGCCCACGGCCGACGGTCAGGGCCGCGCGGAGCGCAGCTCGGTCCGCAGCTCGTGCCGCCCGTCGGCGCGGGTCAGCTCGTAATACATCCGCTCGCGGCCGTCTGCCAGTTCAACGATCTCGAGATAGCGCAAGCCGCCCGCCCCGGCGCCTGACTGCGCGACCGGGGCCGCGCCGACCGCGGTCAGCTGGGCCGGCGAGCTGCCAACCGCGATGCCAGTGCGTTCCTCGTAGTTCTCTGCCGCGCTGGCCCGGCCGTCGTAGTACGCCACCAGCCGATCGGCCTCGAACCGCACCGAGCTGACCCGGACCCCGCGCGAGTCCCAGGCACCTGGCCGCGGCTGCAGCGCACTGCCATGCCATGTCCAGCCAAATCCGTCCGGGCTGGTGGCGTAGTCCGTTCTCATCCGGTCGGTGCTGTCCGGATCATCGAGCGGGTGAACCGATGCCCACAGGTGCCAGATCCCGCCATGCCAGGCGATGACCGGATCCTTCACCCCCGAGGCCGAGTCGCCAGGCAGCACTGTCGTCCGCCGAGCCGGCTCGAACTTGTCCGGGGCTGATGCTTCCAGCAGCTCAACCCGCCAGTGCTTGGTCCCCCAGGTCCCGCAGCTCAGGTACAGCCGCCAGGTCTCGTCCGGAGTCAGCACCAAAGCGGGCCGCTCCAGCGACTCGCAGTCCATCTCCTCTTTGCTGATGACCTGGATGGTCTCGAACCGAACGCCGTCAGCCGAGCGGGCAATGGCAACCGCGTAACCGCGGCCCATTCCCAGTGGCCGGCGCAGGCGGTAGGCAAGGAAGATCTCGTCGCCGGCGACGACGGCACTGGGGGCCCCCGCCCAGGTACCTGGCTCGGTTCCGGGCGGCTCGATGGCCACGACGGAGCGTTCCGGGTCAGGCACCAGCACCGCCAACGCAGCCGGGCATTGATCGTCGATCACCTTGTGAAGGATATGCGACGACTTAACCGACTTTCGCTGCCCGTCCTTCCCAGAACGGCGCCCGCAGCTGCCGCTTGAGGATCTTGCCTGAGCCAGTTCGCGGTAGCTCGTCCAGATACGAGACCGAGCGCGGGATCTTGTAGCTGGCCAGGTGCTCACGGCCATACGCAGCGATCTCGTCCGGAGACAGCGAGCTGCCGGGCGCGAGCACCACGGTTGCGTGCACGATCTCGCCCCATTCCTCCGACGGGATACCGAAGACCGCGACATCGTAAATCGCCGGGTGCTGCTCCAGCGCCGCCTCGATCTCGGCCGGGTAGATGTTCATGCCGCCGGAGATGATCATGTCGGTCTTGCGGTCGCAAATATAGAGATAGCCCTCGTCGTCCCAGTAGGCGATGTCCCCCACGGTGTGGTAGTCGCCGTGCCTGGCCGCCTCGTAGCTGTCCTCCTGCTTGTAGTACTCGTTGAACACGCCCTTGGAGCGAACGAATAGCTCGCCCGGATGGTCCGGTCCCGTGCCGGTCACCTCGCGACCGTTCTCGTCGAGCAGCACGATCTCGGTGCCGGGGGCAGGCTTACCGCAGGAGCCGGGCTTGCGCATCTGGTCCTTGGGTTCCAGCACGCAGTCCACGCCAAGCTCGGTAGAGCCGTAGATCTCCCAGAGCGATTCGGGCGGGAAATCGGCAACGTAGCGCTGCTTCAGCGCGAAGCTCCACGGCGCCGCGTTCGCCAGCATGATTCGCATGGATGACCGGTCATAGCGCTGCTTCACCTCAGCGGGCAGCGCGCAGACGATGCGGACCAGCGCAGGCGCGGAAAACGTGGAGGTGACCTTGTAGGTATCGACCAGCCGCAGCCAGTCCTCAGCATCAAACTTGCGCTGGACCACGATGGTCTGCCCGAAGACCAGCCCAACGGTCATGAAGGCGCTCGGTCCGCTGTGGTAGAGCGGGCCTGAGGTCAGGTAGATGTCGTCAGGCCGGTACCCGATCAGGTTCAGCAGGCCCGCCACCGTATCCGGATCGGTGCCATACCGGACGGCGCCCTTCGGCTTTCCCGTGGTTCCGGACGTGTAGATCATCGTCGCGCCGGCGGCCAGCTCGTCACTCAGTTCGGGTGGCGGCTGAGCCGAGGAGCTGGCGATCAGCTCACTGCCGAGCATGCCTGCCGGCGGCGTGCCGTTGACCACGATGACGTGCCGCAGCTTCGGCAGGTCCCCGACGAGTCCCGCGAACAGGTGCGCGTACTCGGCGTCCACGTAGGCGATCTCCGCGTCGGAGTGGCCGATCACGTACCTGGCTTCCTCAACGGTCAGCCGGTAGTTCAGCGGAACCGCCACTGCGCCGATCTTGCGGGTGGCGCTCATCACCGCGACTACTTCCGGCGAGTTCGGGCCGCACCAGATCACCTTCTGGCCAGCCGAGGCGCCGAGCGCCAGCAGCGCGTTCGCGACCTTGTTGGCCTGCGCCTCGAACTGCGCGTAAGTCCACTGGACGATATCCCCGTTGCCCTTGTCATCAATGACGGCGAGCTTGTCCGGCTGGGTCCCGGCGTAGACCGTCAGGATGTCTGGCATCGCACCTGCCCCTCATCGAGCTGACCCTCGTTACTCCCAGGTACACCCTGTACCGAATGACGCTCGGTTGTCATCATCTGGGCATCGGATTTCTGCCGCAACGGTCTGTGCCGCCTGACCGGGTGACCGGCGGGCCGGCGACCAATCCGCGGCGCTGACTCAACATCTGCGCCGGGCAGGTCGTTAATGGAGTATGCAAGCCGGCCGGGAGCATGCACTCGCATTCGAGGAGTTCGTCCAGGCCCGGTCGCCCGGCCTGTTCCGCACCGCGCTGTTGCTGACAGGCCAGAACGTGGCCGAGGCTGAGGATCTGCTTCAGTTGTGCCTGGAGCGCGCCTACCGGCACTGGACCAGGATCGCGCGGCAAGGCGGCGAGCCAGAGCGCTACGCGAGGCGAATCCTGGTGAACGCAGCCAATGACAGGTGGCGCCGGCTGGGCCGACGGCCTGAGCGCCCGTTCGAGTCCGCCGCTAGCGAACCGGCCGTGCCAGACGGGGCGATCCAGGTGGCGGACAGGGATGCGCTGGTCCGCGCGCTGTCCGGGCTGCCACAGCGCCAGCGCTCAGTGATAGTGCTGCGTTACTTCGACGACCTGGACGTTGCCGAGATCGCCTCGATGCTGGGGTGCAGTACCGCGACCGTCCGGAGCCATGCCTCCCGCGGCCTGGCTACGATGCGGCGCGCTATCGGGGAAGACGCGCCTGAGCGGGAAGGAGCCCGGCCATGAGCGAATTCGAGCGGCGCCTGGCGGACGCGCTGCATGAGGCAGTTGACCAGGCATTGCCTCCTGGCCGGCTGCTCGACCAGATCCGGCGGCGGCATCGGCGCCACCGGGCCAGGGTGGGCGTCGCCGGCTTCGCAGCGACCGCAGCCGTCGCCGCGATCACGCTGCCGCTCGCGGTGCCTGCCTTGTCTAGCGGGCCGATAGCGGTTGGTCCCGGCAGCGGCCCGGGCGCGGCTAGGACGGCTACCCCGGTGGCAAGGCCAGGAACGATCCTGCAGAACTGCTCCGACCAGATTGGCGGCCAGTACGGCACGGGCTGGCAGCACCACAGCATTCAGGCCGGCCCATTGTGGTTCATTGACGTCCGCAAGACCTTCGCCATCTTCAAAGAAGGCGTAACGCTCCGGCAGGCATACGGCAACCTGCCGGTGAACGCGAAGGACGGCAGCGTGGCCTGGGTGCGCGTCATCGGTGCCGCCCGCCACTACTTCCGGTTCCTCTATGGCGCGTCGAACACCGGGAGCGGCAGCTACACGCTCCGCGACGGCGTGCCCGGTGTCACGTTCGCGGGATGCCGTCCGGGTCAGACGATCAGAGACTTCTACCCCGGATACACGGAGTTCTGGGGCGGCTTCGTCATCGCCAAGGTGCCGGCCTGCGTGTCGCTGGGCGTCTGGACCACGACGGCGCGCAAGCCGATCAAGGTCACCTTCGCGGTCGGACGGATCCACTGCACTCAGACCGGCTGAGCCAGGCGCAGCGCCGCTGCGACAAGGCGGTCCGCCCGCGCCGCCGCCCGCGGCTCCTCGGCCTCGGTCTGCGCGATGAGCTTGTCCGGGTCCTGGCCCGCGCGCTCGGCTTCTGCCGTGCCGCCGTCGGCGAGCCAGCGGCTGAGCTGGGCAGCGTCCACCTCCGGGTGGAACTGGACGGCGAGGTGCCTGCCCACGGTGAATGCCTGCGCGCAGACGTCGGTGCGAGCCAGCAGCCGCGCGCCCGGCGGCGGAACGCAGAGATCACTGTGGAACTCCAGCCACGGACCCTCCTCGATCAGCCGCGGCTCCAGCGTTTCCACGGTGGTCCAGCCGATCTCCATCCGCGGCGCCGCCTCGACCTGGCCGCCGAACGCCGCCGTCAGCGCCTGTGCCCCGAAGCAGATGCCCAGGACGGGGACGCCGGCTGCATCGGCGGCCCGCAGCCAGTCGAGTTCGCCGCCGATCCAGCGGCCAACCTTCTGCTCGTCGTAGACAGACCAGGCCGCGCCGAGGACGACCACGTGGTCCACGCCGTCGAGCGCTGGCAGCGGGCCGTCATCCGGGACCAGGTGGACCGCAATCTCGGCCCCGCGCGCACGGAACGCGTCGGCGATGAAGCCGGCGTCGTCGATCTCGTGATGCTTGATGACGATCACTCGCATCCCCGCCTCCTGCCCGCGCCCGCCTCATCCCATTGTGAGGGGAACGGGGTCGCCGCCGCATTCGCCGTACCTGGTCGGCTATAGCCTCCGAGGATATTCACGTGCACGTCCAGGTCGCGAAGGCAGCCACCAGCGAGGATGTGGACATGGCCTGGACACTCACGAGCAGCCTGAACGATTACATGTCAGCGGTAGGCGAGCACCTCCGCGCCGAGCCTGTGGTCAACACCGTGCTTCTCACTGTGGCCGAGACACTGCGGCAGAGCGGCACATCGGTTTTCGGCGGCGACCCGCCGCTGTTCGGCTGGCACCAGCCAGCCGGCGCCGCAGTGGACGGCGCGCTCCTGCAGACTCCCCCGTTCCCTGTCCTGATGGGGACGCTGCCGCCGGGGTCAGCCGACTCCCTCGTCAGGTTGCTGACGGCGGACGGCAGGCAGCCGGCCGGGGCGAACGTGGCGGGCGCCGACGAGGCAGCGGTCGGCGCCGCCTGGACAGCAGCAACCGGCGGTACGACTAGCGTGCACCACCGGATGCGACTATTCCGGCTGGGCCGCCTGATGCCACCGGACCCGTTCCCGGCTGGCGCCGCCCGGCTGGCGGGCCAGGACGATTGTGAACTCCTGGTCAGCTGGCATGCCGCGTTCGGGGCCGAAACCGCCGCCGGCGCGGCAGAAGACGCGCGCCGGACCGTCGCCGACCGGCTCAGCCATCACGGCCTGATGCTCTGGGAGACGGGCGGAGAACCGGTGGCGATGGCCGGGCTCACCCGCAGTGTCGCCGGGGTGGTCCGGGTGGCGGCGGTCTACACGGCGCCGGATCACCGCCAGCGGGGTTATGGCGGTGCCATCACCACCGCCGTGAGCCAGGCCGCGCTGCACGACGGGGCGGCAGCGGTCGTGCTCTTCACCGACCTGGCCAATCCGACGAGCAACGCGCTCTACCAGCGGCTCGGTTACCTGGCGGTCGGTGATCGCGTACTGCTGAACTTCCAGCCGCGGGCCCGGAAATGACCAGTGCATGGGACCTGGCCGGCAGCTGGCAGTCGGTGACAGGCCGGAACGTCTCTGGTACCGGTTGCCTAAGGCCCAGCCGCCCGGCACCGCCCGCCTAAGGCAGCCCGCCCCGCCGAAATAGGGAGTACTGCCGATCCGTGGCACCGGTCCTTACCGCGAGTGTGCATGGTGCGGGCCTAATCCAGGGCCCGGACTCAAGGAGGAACACCATGCACCCGTATCTGACGCAGGCGGTAGCGGCCGAGCGTAACGCCGACTTCCGGCGGGCCGCAGCGGCGAACCGCAGGGCGCGGCTCGCGGTGGCTACGCGCACCGGCACCCGGCACTCAGTCGCCAAGGCGGTGGCGCCCAGCCACAGCCCGGCTGGCCAGGCTGCGGCTGGCGCCGCGTGCACGTCATCTGTGTCACGCGCGGCCTAAGGCCGTGGCGTGCGAGCAAGAGCGGCATCTGCCGGCCCTGGCCGGTCGGCCGGACACGGCAACTGCGGCCTACCTAGCTAGGCGGGCCTGGCCACTGGCCAGGCCTGCCAGAAGTTCATTCAGCTGATCCCGGCCCCACGGAATTGATCACATGCATCCTGGCGTTCGTTTCCAGATCGTGAGCTGGGGCCGGACCCCAGGGCAGGGATCGAGCGCCCTGACAGGCGCCGTGGCAACCTCCGTGAAGGCTTCGCGCAGGTGGTCCAGCCTGGCGGTGCGACAACCTCCGTCCCCGATGTACGCGACGGTGTCCCCGCAGTAGTACGTCAGGCAGTCACCCAGCGACGAGAACAACGGCGGCCAGCACAGAAACAGGCCACGGTCGGCGTAACCGGACAACACGGTCTGATCGCCCTGTTCGACGCGGGTCCATGGCCGGGTACGCGAGTGGTACCTGTTGGTACGCTCCCCGTCGAGGGGCGCCTGGTCGAAGGCGACAATATCCGCGCCGATCGAGCGCAGCCTGTGCGCCCAGTATCCCGTGCCGGCGCCGATCTCAACTAGTGGTCCTAGCCCGGCCAGCATTGCCAGCGTGGAATCGCTGGGAAAGACGTACGCATAGCGCTGAGCCAACGTCAGCAGAACGTCCTCGGCATCGACTGCCGAATCAGGAAGACAGCCGTTATCGAGCATCTCCAGCGACTGGCTGAACTGATCATCTGGCATGTATGCCTCCCCGGGCCAGCAACTGTAGCTAACGCTGGCGGCGGAATTCCGACGTAGAAGAGCGGCGTCCAGTGCCGCTCTGAGTATCCCTCGCAGGTGGCGCGGGGTCGTCACGACCATGCGAACATCTTTTTGGTAGCGAGTCGTACAATCGAACTCATGAACGAGTGCCTGCAGGCTTCATTGCTGGATCTGGCAGGGGCGCCCGGGCTTGGCCCCCTCAGTGAGATCCGGCGCACCGAGCTGTCCCGCGGAGCCTGGATCGACGTGCTGCCTGCCTGGCTGACCGGGGCCGACGAGCTATTCAGCCGGCTACTCCGGGTGGTGCCGTGGCGGGCCGAGCGACGAACCATGTACGACCGGGTGGTCGACGTTCCCCGGCTGCTGTGCTTCTATGCCGAGGACGAGCCGCTGCCGGACCCGATGCTGGGCGCTGCCAGGGACGCCCTGGACTCGCACTACGCCGCCGAGCTCGGTGAGCGGTTCGTGACCGCGGGCCTGTGCCTGTACCGGGACGGGCGGGACAGCGTGGCCTGGCATGGCGACACCATCGGTCGCGGCAGCTCCCACGACACCATGGTGGCGATCCTCTCGCTGGGCACGCCGCGCCCGCTGCTGCTGCGCCCCGTCGGCGGCGGCCAGCCCGCGCTGCGATACGACGTCGGCCATGGCGATCTGCTCGTCATGGGCGGTAGCTGCCAGCGCACCTGGCAGCACGCGGTGCCCAAATCGGCAAGGCCCACCGGGCCGCGGATCAGCGTCCAGTTCCGCCCGCACGGCGTCCGCTAAGCGAAGCTTGCCGAAATTGCGTGCCGACGTTCGCAGCTGGCGCGGCTGCACGGTTGGCACTCTGCGCGCGCGGGCAGATAATCCGAGGTGACTGCCGACAGCGAGGAGAGCGGCACGGAGCTGGCTGGCCCAGGTCTAGCCGACACCGGGCTAGCAGGCGCGGAAGCCATGCAGGTATCCCTCCAGCCCGGCAGTGACCCGGCGACAGGAGCGACCCCCGGTGCAGGGCAGGGCATGCTAGCGCAGACGGCGGCATCGCCTTACCCCGCGATCGCCGATTACGCCTTCCTGTCGGACTGCGAGGTGACGGCACTGGTGGCGCCGAGCGGCGCGATCGAGTGGATGTGCCTGCCGCGGATGGACTGCCCGAGCGTGTTCGGCGCGGTGCTGGACCGCGAAGCAGGACGGTTCTTGTTCGGGCCGGACAACATATCCGAGCCCGCCGACCGCCGGTACCTGCCGGGCACGATGGTGGTCGAAACTAGCTGGGATTGCGGCGACGGCTGGATCATCGTGCGCGACTGCCTGCTCATGGGCCCGTGGCGGCATGAGCACCCGGGCCGCACCTCGCACACCAGGCCGCCGACCGACTACGACGCCGAGCACACGCTGCTGCGAACCGTCCGGTGCGTGCATGGCACAGCACAGCTGACGATGGACTGTGAGCCGGTCTTCGACTACGGCCGTCAGCGGGCTAGCTGGCGGCACACCAAACGCGGTTACTACCAGGCTCAGATAAGCCCGGAGGACAACGACCTCACGCTGACCCTCACCTCGGACATCCGGATCGGGCTCGAAGGCCCGAGCGCGCGCTCGCGCACGCTGCTGCGCGAAGGTGACACCAGGTTCTGCGCCTTGTCGTGGGGCCGTGCAGCGCCGCCGGAGACCTATAAGGAGGCTTACCGGCGACTGGTGTGGACCGCCCACCACTGGCAGCACTGGCTGGCCCGCGGGGAATTTCCCGACCATCGCTGGCGGAACTACCTAGCCCGCAGCGCTCTCACCCTCAAGGGCCTGACGTTCGCGCCGACGGGTGCGATCGCGGCGGCGGCAACCACATCGCTGCCGGAGACACCGGGCGGACAGCGCAACTGGGACTACCGGTACAGCTGGATCCGGGACGCCACGTTCGCACTGTGGGGCCTGTACACCCTTGGCTTCGAGTGGGAGGCCAGCGACTACTTCGCCTTTCTTACCGAGGTGGTGGAGCGCGACCGCGGGAACATGCAGATCGTGTACGGCATCGACGGCCGGTGCGACCTGTCCGAGCACACGCTCAAGCACCTGCAGGGGTACCAGGGTGCCCAGCCGGTCCGGATCGGCAATGACGCGTACGCGCAGCAGCAGAATGACGTCTGGGGCGTCGTGCTTGACTCGCTCTACCTGCATACCCGGTCCAGGGACCGGCTCGACGAGCGAGTCTGGCAGATGGCCAAGCATCAGGTGGAACGAGCGCTCGAGCGCTGGCGCGATCCCGACCGCGGGATCTGGGAGGTACGCGGGGCACCGCGGCACTTCACCTCCTCCAAGCTGATGTGCTGGGTGGCCGCTGACCGCGGCGCGAGGCTGGCCAGGATCCGGGACGACGTCGACGCCGCACGTCGCTGGCAGCAGGCTGCTGACGAGATCCACGCCGACATCTGCGCGAACGCTCTCGACGACCGCGGCGTCTTCTGCCAGCACTACGACACTCTGGCCCTGGACGCGTCACTGCTGCTGATGCCGCTACTGCGGTTCCTGCCGCCGGACGACCCGCGGATCCAGGCCACCGTACTGGCCATCGCCGATGAGCTGACCGAAGACGGCCTGGTGATGCGCTACAAGGTGGAGGAGACCGACGACGGGCTGGGCGGCGAGGAAGGCACCTTCACCATCTGCTCGTTCTGGCTTGTCTCGGCGCTATCGGAGATCGGCGAGCACCAGCGCGCCCGTGACCTGTGCGAGAAGGTGCTGTCCTATGCAAGCCCGCTGTTGCTGTATGCCGAGGAGATCGATGCGAAATCCGGGCGGCATCTCGGCAACTTCCCGCAGGCCTTCACCCACCTCGCGCTCATCAACGCGGTCATGCACGTGATCGAGCACGACCAGGAGGAGGCACGCCGGCTGCTGACCGGCACTACCGAACGGCCCAGTCACCAGGCGAACGGCAAGGTGCGCCGCAAGGACACGCTCGGCTGAACAGCGGGCGCCTTCCCCGTGGCCGGCTCAGGACTTCGCGATGGGCGCGGTCCGCCCGCCCGCGGCGGCTACCAGGTCCGCGGGGGCCAGCTCGATCTCCATCCCCCGCCGGGACGACCGCCGCCGGGACGGCGGCTGCACCGGGCAGACTGGGCCTGTGACGGATTGGGTGCTGCATGTCGACCTCGATCAGTTCATCGCGGCCGTCGAGGTGCTGCGCCGGCCCGAGCTGCGCGGCCTGCCGGTCGTGGTGGGCGGTGACGGCGACCCGACCAAGCGCGGCGTGGTCGCGACCGCCTCCTACGAGGCGCGCGTGTTCGGCGTGCATTCCGGGCTGCCGATGCGGACGGCGGCTGCGCCGCTGCCCGGATGCCGTCTTCCTGCCCGTCGACCGGGCCGCCTACGAGGCCGCATCGGCGCGGTGATGGCGGCGCTGCGCAGCCTTGGCGCGGTGACCGAGGTGATGGGCTGGGACGAGGCGTTCCTGGCCGTGCGATACTCGCCGACCCGGAGGGCTTCGCCCGGCTCATCCAGGAGCGGGTCAGGGCCGCCACGCAGCTCGACTGCACCGTCGGCATCGGCGAGAACAAGCTGCAGGCCAAGCTGGCCACCAACTTCGGCAAGCCGGCCGGCGTGTTCCGGCTGACCCACCGGACCTGGTTCGAGATGCTCGGCGACGAGCCCGCCAGCGCGCTGTGGGGCGTCGGCACCCAAACCGCCGCGAAGCTGGCCGAACTGGGCATCCGCACGGTCGCCGAGCTGGCCGCGAGCCGACATCGCCGTCGTGGCCGGGCGGTTCGGCCCGACGATCGGGCCCGTGGCTGGTCCAGACCGCCCGCGGGCTTGATCCGTCGGTCGTGACCGATGAGCCCTACGTGCCGAGGTCGCGCAGCCGCGAGGTCACCTTCCAGCAGGACCTCGCGGACTGGGAGCAGGTCCGCGCAGAGGTCGCGGTGATCGCGCCCGGGTCACCGCAGGACGTGGCAGCCGAGGGCCGGCCAGCCGCCCGGATCGTCGTCAAGGTGCGGTACCGGCCGTTCTTCACCAGCACGCACGGCGTGCCGCTGGCGGAGCCGACCAGCGACCCGGCCGCCATCGAGGACGCGGCGCTGGCCGCGCTGGACCAGTTCACCGACCGCGGCCGGTGCGGCTGCTCGGCGTCCGCGCCGAGTTCGCCGATCGCTGGCTCCTGGCGCGCAGGCAGAGATCGCTAAGTCTTCCTGATACCGCACCGCCAGTGTCACAGGCGGGCGGTCTGCCTCGTCTCAGGTCTTGTATCAGAGTCTGATCGGATGAGGATTCGCCGGCCGGGAGGTAACTCGCGATGCGCGTGCTGGTAGTCGGGGCGACCGGCGCGATCGGCGGCAGCTGGTGCCGCAGCTTGTCGCCGCCGGGCACCAGGTCAGCGCGACCACCCGCAGTCCGGCCAAGCTCGCCGGGCTGCGCGCGACGCGGGCGCGGACCCGCTGGTGCTGGACGGGCTGGACGGCGCGGCCGTCGGCGAGGCGGTGGCCCGCGCCGAGCCCGAGGTGATCGTGCACGAGATGACCGCGATCCCGGCCAGCATGAACCTGCGCAAGTTCGACCAGACCTTCGCCGCCACCAACCAGCTGCGCACTGCCGGGCTTGACCACCTGCTGGCGGCGGCGTCAGCGCAGGGCGTGCGGCGGTTCATCGCGCAGAGCTACGCGGGCTGGCCGAACATCCGGTCCGGCGGCCCGGTGAAGACCGAGGAGGATCCGCTTGACCCGGAGCCCGCCGGCGGCGCAGCGGGCCACGCTGGATGCGATCCGGCACCTCGAGCAGGCGGTGACCGCGGCGCCGCTGGAGGGCCTGGCGCTGCGCTACGGCAGCCTGTACGGGCCCGGCTCGTCCGAGGCCATTCGTCCGGCTGCTGAAGCGCCGGCAGGTGCCCGTCATCGGCGACGGCGCCGGGGTCTGGTCGTTCCTGCACGTCACCGACGCGGCCGGCGCGACAGTCGCGGCTGTGCACGGCGGGCCAGCCGGGCATCTACAACGTCGTCGATGACGAGCCCGCCGCCGGTGGCGGAGTGGCTGCCGGTGCTGGCCGCGGCGCCGGCGCGCAGGCCGCCGCTGCATGTGCCGGCGCTGGCTCGGGCGGCTGGCCGGCGGCGAGGCCGGCGCTGTCGATGATGACGCAGATCCGCGGCTGCTCCAACGCCAAGGCCAAGCGGAGCTGGGCTGGCAGCCGGTCTGGCCGAGCTGGCGGGACGGCTTCCTGCACGGCCTCGACGCAGGCGTACCCGTCCGGCATGGCTGCAAGCTGATGCCGGCCGATGGCCCGGCAGGGGCGGCCAGCAGCTCCGGGGAGATCACGGCGGTCTATCAGGGCCTGCGGCCGCTGCTGTTCGCGATCGCCTACCGGATGCTCGGCAGCGTCACCGAGGCCGAGGACATCGTGCAGGAGGCGTTCCTGCGCTACCACCGGGCCGTAGCCGGACAGCGGCCAGCCCGGACTCGCCGAAGGCCTACCTGTCCGCGGTCACCACGCGGCTGTGCATCGACCAGCTGCGCTCGGCCCGGGCCCGGCGCGAGGCCTACGTCGGCGAATGGCTGCCCGAGCCGCTGCTGACCGGCCCGGCGCCACTCGGCCGAGCCGGCGGTCGACCCGGCGGAGCAGGCCGAGCAGGCCGACTCGCTGTCGATGGCGTTCCTGCTGCTGCTGGAGCGGCTGACGCCGCTGGAGCGGGCGGTCTTCCTGCTGCACGACGTGTTCGGCTACGGCTACGACGAGACGGCGCGGCATCGTCGGCCGGAGCGAGGCCGCCTGCCGCCAGCTCGCGCACCGGGCCCGGCAGCACATCGAGGCGAGCGGCCCCGGTTCGACGTCGCAGCGAGCGAGCGCGACGAGCTGGCCGACCGGTTCTTCGCCGCTGTCGGCGACGGCGACATGGACGGCCTGGTCGAGCCTGCTGGCCGCCGACGCCGAGGTGCACGGCGACAGCGGCGGCGTGCCGCCGTCCTGGCGCAAGCCGATCATCGGGCCGTGAGCACGTCGGCAGGCTGCTGGCCGCGCTCGGCAAGCAGGTCCGCGCAGCGCGCGGCTCACTTCGGCTGGCCGAGGTCAACGGCCAGCCGGGCGCGCTGTGCCTCGGCCCGGACGGCTCGCCTGATCAGCGTGCTCAGCTCGACATCGCCGACGGCCAGGTCCAGACGGTCCGCTCGGTCATCAGCCGGGCCAAGCTGCGGCACCTCGGTCCGCTCGCCGACCTTAACGCGTTGCGCGCACCCAGGACCGGAGCAGGTGAAGGCTAGCCGCTGAGCCGCTCGGCGAGGCGAGCCAGAGCGCCCGGTGGCGGCGTCCGGATCGCCAGCAGCTCACGAACCAGCTCGCTGGCGCGGTCGTGGTCGCGCTCGGAGAACGGCCCGGATTCCTCGGCTCGCAGCAACACCGCGGTCGCGTCATCTACCTGCTCGCGCAGCCCGTAGGCGCGGGCCACGTCGATGAGCATTCGCGCCCGGCGGCCCGGCGACAGCAAGCGGGATCGATCGAGGCGGCCGACCCTCAGCGCGTGGCCGGCGTCGCCGAGGTCCACGCTGACCGCGATCTCGTACAGCGCGACGTACTGCGCGCCGAACTCAGGAATGCCGCTTGCCTGCTGGCCGCCGAGCCGGTGCGCGAGCAGGCGTGCCCGCGCCAGCTGGCCGTAGGCCGCTGCCGGATGATTGAGCCTGCCCGCGACCACGGCGCGCAGCAAGGTCAGCCCGCCGCACAGCGCGAAAGCGTCCGGGTCGCCCAGCCCGGCGAGGCCGCGCAGCGCCTCATCGTGGTCCGCGCAGTCTCGTTTGCCAGCTCATATCGCTGGCGTCCAGGAAGACCAACGCCAGCCGGTACGGGCCGGCGGCGACGAGGACCAGGTTCCCCGCCTTCTCCGCGGCGGCCATCGCCCGGTCGGCATGCGACCCAGGCGGCCTCGGTTCGCCTAGCTTGACCAGCGCCGCCGCGCAGGTCTGGTAGGCCACCGCGATCAGCTCGTAGGCCTCGGCCTGCTGGCTGGGTGGTGACAGCGCGCTGCGGCTTCAAGACCGGGCAACAGGCCGTGCATCACCTCGGTGAGCTCGTCGTACCCCTCGGCCCTCGCCAGTGCGCATGCCCTCTCGGTGCTCGCCCGCAACTCTGCGAGCGACGGCGGCATGCTCTCGCCCAGCATTGCGCAGAGTGAATGCGCACCGGCCAGCACCACCCGCATGCCCTCAGCGGCTGAGGACCGCCGGTGCGGGCCAACGTCACCAGGCGCGCCAGGCGCTAACTCAGCCAGTGGTAGCTCGAGCGCATCAGCGAGCGTCTTCAGCACGGAAAGCCGGTCGATGGGCTGGGTGCCGCGTTCGACCTCGGACACCCAGGCGACCGGCCGACCGACTCTGGCGGCTAGCTCAGGCTGGGACAGGCCGTGCCTGCGGCGCTCCTGGGCAACCCTGCGCCCGAGCACCTGCTGGTACTCCCTGGCGTTCACCTGCGCGGTCCCTCCCGTAGCGGGCCAATGCCGTACCTGCCCGCCTAGTTCTCGCACCATTATCGGCAGGGACGAGAACTGCATCTCGAGAATTGCACGCAAGCCCGCCGCACGCAAGTGCGTGAGATGCGATTGCGTGCCCGCGACCACCCTGGCGGGCCCTGGGCCGGCGGCCGTTCCGCCCCAGCCATCTGGGCCCGGTGTCGGTCCGGTCCGACAGCCCACGGACGGTGCGCTAGTCTGCCGCCGCGCGGCTCAGTTGATCGTGACGAGGAGAAACATGGTCGTTCCGCAGGCTGTTCGCGCTAATCGCGGCCGTCGTGGGGATGCTGCTTGTCGCCACCTCGGCCAGCAGCGTCATCGGCACGCTGATCGTGCCGCGGTCGGTCGCCAGCTGGCTGACCAAGAAGGTCGACCAGCTAGTTAACGCAGCTTACGTGCTGGTCACCACGCCGATCGCACGACTACCGCCGCCGCGACCGGATCCTGGCCACGCATGCGGCCACGCTGCTGCTGGCCAGCTCGTCGCCTGGCTGGGGATGTTCTTCGTTGGATTCTCGCTGATCTTCTGGCCGCTGGTCCACGGCGGCATCACCGATGCCTTCGGCACGGCAGGCCCGGCCCTGTGGGCAGATCGGCTCGGATCGCGCGAATTCGCGGCCTGGAATCGGCCATTCTTGACATCGCCTCGCTCACCGGGCTCATCACCGTCACGCTGCAGATCGCCTACCTGCCCACGCTTGTACTCGGAGTTCAACCGGCGGGAGACCGAGGTGGCCCTGCTGAACGCCAGGGCCGGCGTACCGAGCTGGGGGCCCGAGCTGCTCGCCCGCACGCACTACGCCCTCGGCTCGGGCGTCTCCACCGATCGACACGCTGCCCGACCTTTACGCGGACTGGGAGCGCTGGGCCGCCGACGTCGCCGAGAGCCACACCACGTACCTGCCGCTGGTCCGGTTCCGGTCCCCCGGCCGCTGTCGTCCTGGGTGACCGCGCTGCTGGCGGTCCTCGACTCCGCGGCGCTGATCCTGTCGCTGAACCCGTCGACAGCCCCGGTCGTGCCGGCCCGGCTCTGCCTGCGGGCCGGCTTCATCTGCTTTCAGGAGATCGCCAGGGCGATGGGCTTCGACGTCCCCGACGAGCCGGACCCCGACCTCGGCATCAGCCTCACCTATGAGGAGTTCCTCGACGCCATCGCCCGGATGCGGCAAGTCGACTTCCCGATCGACCCGATCGCGACCCGGAGGATGCCTGGCCGGACTTCGTCGGCTGGCGGGTCAACTACGAGCAGGCGGCCTTCGCCATCGCCGAGGCCGTGGACGCGGTACCCGCCCTCTGGTCAGGCCCGCGCCGGAACCGCGCAACCCGCCGATGCCGCCGATCCGGCCGCCGCTGGGACGGCCGCCGATGGCACGAAACAGCCTGCCGGGAAGCCGCACGCCGCGAAGCCGCATAGCGCTAAGCGGCAGCCTTAACACCTGCAAGCCCGCCTAGCTGGCGTTCGCGGTCTCCCCTGGCGCCTGCCAGGATTCTGGTCGGTGTCCGCGCCGTCAGCCTCAGTCGCGGCTGTGGCGCCGGTCGGCCAGGACGCCGAAGCGCGGCGCGCAGTCGTTCTATGTCCCGCAAATGATGGCGGGAACGAGGCCGGCTCGGGCAACGGCACCAGTCAGGCGATGCTGGTCCGGCGCTCCGCTGCCCCTGCCCGCGGCTACAGCCGTCGCTGCCGGAGGCGGCGCCGGTACAGGCGGATCAGGCCAGGGCGGCGGGGACCAGCTCACCGCGGGCTTGGCCTGCCCAGATCCGGCCGCGCGGAGGCGACCACCTCAGGGTTGGCCGCGGCGGGCTTGGCACCGGGGGCCGCTCGGCGGCCGGGGAAGCGACCACCTCGGGCTTGGGCACCTCGGGGTTGGCCACCTCAGGCTTGGCCGCCAGGCTCGGCCGCCGGGCGTCTGCGTCTCCACCTCTCCCGGCTGGTCACCCAGGGGTTCGCGGCCGGCCTCCTCAGCGTTGCAACCGGGTCGCTACCGCCTGGGCCGGCGCGGGCAGCGGCTCGGGCTCCGGCTGCGGGACGCCACCGCAGCGCCGGGGCCAGCACCTGCGCCGCCGCACGACGGCGACATCGCGCAGCGTGTCGCCGATCAGCCGGGCCGCGTAGGCCAGCAGCCCCTGGCGCTCAGCATCGGTCTCGTCTGCGCGGCCGCTGCCAGTTCGCTCGGCCAGCCGGCCGACCAGCGCCTCGCGCCGTCGGCCACTGGCCGACAGCGCGCCGGGCCTCCGGCGTGACCTTGAACACATACCAGAATCGCGGATCCCCGCCGGTCGTCGTCTTGCGGAAGTCGACGTAGACGGGGTCAAGGGCTTCCAGCGCCCTGGCCACCACCGCCACGTCCAGCCCGGTCCTGGTGGCGATGTCGGTGACCGTGACCATGTAGCTCTGCTCGAGCAGGCCGACGGTAGCGTCCAGCACCGGCAGATCTCTGGCTGCCCAGGTGTCATGCACGAACTTCTGCCTAACCGGGACCTGGCCGGAGACCATCGGGGCTCGACCGGGTCCCTGGATCGTCGGGTTCGCCCCGGCACGAACGCCAGGGCCGATGTATCCGGCAGTTACGAGACTAGCGAGAATAGAGCACCGCAGCGCGCCGATGTGGCCTTCGTCCCGTCCTGCCCGGTGCCGCCGACCTGGGCGCGGCCAGGAATCAGCCGCCCGCAGCCTGTCCTGCCGCAGCTGGCCCGCCCACTCCCCCGGCTTGCGGCTGGGCATGCCAGCAACGTCGCTAAGCTGTGCGGGCCTGCAACGCGGCGGGCCAGACCAGACTTGAGAGGAACATCATGAGTAACGACACCGGAGTTGAGCGGACGCTGGTGCTGCTCAAGCCCGACGCCGTAGCTCGGGGCCTGGTCGGGCGCGTGCTCGCCCGCTTCGAAGATGCCATGCTCAAGGTGGTTGCCAGCAAGATGGTCTGGATGGACGCCGACCTCACCCGGCGGCATTACTTCGACCTCGAAGACCGGTTCGGGCCCGCGGTCTACAACGCGATGGCCGAGTTCATGCAGAGCGGCCCGGTCATCGCCCTGGTCCTCGAGGGCGTCGAGGCGGTTGCCTGCACCCGCAAGCTCGTCGGCTCGACGTACCCCGATCAGGCTCCGCCCGGCACCATCCGCGGTGATTTCGCGCACATGAGCCAGGCCTACGCCAACGAGCGCGGCATTGCCGTGGCCAATCTGGTGCATGCCTCCGGCAATCGAGGAAGCCGCGCACGAGATCGGCGTGTGGTTCGCCAAGGACGAGATCTACGAGTACCCCTCGGCCTCCGAGCGCTACCTCCGGTAACGCCTGAACCGCCAGGCCCGCCGCTGACCGTTCCCTGCGAGGCGGCCTGGGCAGTCGCGCCCGGCCGCCGCGCCGACGCGTGCGGCCGCCGTGCTTCGGGGCGGCCGCACCGTCGACCGAGCCTCGAAGGGAGCACGCATGCCTGCACGTCAACGCATGGCAGCGGCAGCCGCCGCGGCCGGGGCCGTCACCGCTCTGGGGCTCGCGCGTCGCCCGCGGCCTCTGGCGCAGCCAGCTGGGCCACCGTCCTACCTCAGTCACTTCAGCAAGATGCAAGACCATCGCCTCGACGGTGCCGCACAACGGGGACGTCAACCCGTACGGCATCTTCGTGGTCCGGCACAGCACCGGCCGCCTGCGTGCCGGCAACGTCCTGATCAGCAACTTCAACAACAAGGCGAACGTGCAGGGCACCGGCAAGACGATCGTGCAGATCACGCCCGAGCGGCCACCGGACGCTGTTCGCCAAGATCAACGCAGCAAGCTGCCAGGCACGTGCCCGGGCGGCGTGGGCCTGACCACGGCGCTCGAGGTACTGCCCGGCGGCTGGGTCGTGGTCGGCAGCACGCCGTCCAGGAACGGCATGGCGGCTACCGCCAAGGCCGGCTGCCTGATCGTGCTGAACAGCAGGGGCCAGGTCAAGGAAACCCTCAGCGGCCACGGCATCAACGGCCCCTGGGACTCGACGGCCGTCGTCGCACGGCAACGTCGCCGACCTGTTCGTCACCAACGTGCTGAACGGCACGGTCGCCGCGGACGGCAAGGTCGTGCACCGCGGTACCGTGCTGCGGCTGACGCTGCGGCTGCACCGGCACGCGGCGCCGAGCTGGTCACGTCCACGAAGATCGGCTCCGGCTTCGCCGAGCAGAGAACGACCGACCGCGTTCGTGCTCGGGCCGACCGGGGTCGGGCTCGGCCGCGACGGCCGCTCTATGTCGCCGAGACGCTGACCAGCCGGATCTTCGCGATCCCGAACGCGCTGACGCGCCCGAGCAGCGCAGGCCCGGCCTCCTGGTCACCAAGGGCGGCGCGTGAACATGCCGCTCGGCCTGGCCATCGCCCCGAACGGCCACGTGCTGACCGTCAATGGCGGCAACGGCCGGATCGTGGAGACCACTCCGGCAGGCGCCCAGATCTTCTGGCGCTTCCTGGACACCACTGGCAGCCCGAAGGGCGCAGGCGCGCTGTTCGGCCTGGCGGTGCGGCCCGGCCGCGCGCGGCGTCTACTACGTGGACGACGCCGCAGAACACGCTCCGCCTGCTCCACTAGACCGCAGCACGGTGTGAGCCGGCAAGCCGGGCGTGGGAGCGCAGTCTACCCGGTCGCTCCTGCAGCCCTCGCTTGCCGCGGCCTGGCTTGCCTCGGCCGGGCCCCGCGTCGACCCAGCGCTCCAGCCAGCCGAACTGCTCGGCCAGCACGTGCAGCACCGACTCGCGGGCGACATAGCCGTGGCTCTCGTGCGGCAGGATCACCAGCCTGGCCGTGCCGCCGGTGCCCTGGATCGCCTGGAAGAGCCGCTCGGACTGGATCGGGAACGTGCCGGAGTTGGCGTCCCGCTCGCCGTGGATCAGCAGCAGCGGCGTGGTGATCTTGTCGGCGTACCGGAACGGCGACATCCGGTCGTAGACGTCCGTCGCCTCCCAGAAGCTGCGCCGCTCGGTCTGGAAGCCGAACGGGGTCAGGCTGCGGTTGTAGGCGCCGCTGCGGGCGATGCCGGCCGCGAACAGGTCGGTGTGGGCGAGCAGGTTGGCCGTCATGAACGCGCCGTAGCTGTGACCGCCCACCGCGACCCGCCGCGGGTCGGCGATGCCCAGTCCGGCCAGCGCCTCGATGTGCGCCGACGCGGCCGCGGTGATCTGCTCGACGTAGCTGTCGTTCATCGTCTCGGGGTCGCCGATGACCGGCATGGTGGCGTTCTGCAGCACGGCGTAACCGCGCAGCACGAACCACACCGGGTCGGCGCGCATCGAGCCGGGTGAACCGTTCGCGTGCTGCCGCGAACCTGGCCGGCCGTGGCGGCGTCGCCGTAGTCGAGCGGATACGCCCAGATGACCAGCGGCAGCGGCCCGTCGCGCTCCGGCCGTCGTAGCCGGGCGGCAGGTGCAGCATGCCGGTCAGCTGGACGCCGTCGCCGCGGTCGTAGGTCAGCAGCCGCTTGTCCATGCCGGTCAGCTGCGGATGCGGATCCGGCCAGGACGTGAGCTGGCTGCGCGGCGCCGTCGAGCCGGCGCACGTGCCAGATTCGGCGGCTCGCGTGCGGCTCTCGTGCCAGATCAGCACGGATCCCTGTCCTCGCCGACGAATCCGAGGACCTGCTCGTACGCTCGGCCGCCGGCGACTGGAACAGCCGTTCGGTGCTCAGATCGGCGAGATCAAGGCGGTCCAGGAAGGGCCGGTCACCTTCCGGGCTGGCGCCGTCGCCGCGCAGGTAGATCTGGCTCCCGTCCTGTAGCACCGTGCGGGTGCCGTCCGGGTGCACGGTCAGCATCGGGGAGCCAGGGTCAAGGTAGGCCTCGTCAGCGGAGTGGTCGAAGATGACCCGGCTCGCACTGGGATCGGCAAGGTCAGTGAGCCGTGAGGTCAGCCAGCGACGGTCGCGGTCGTGCTCGGCCATCAGCAGGCTGCCTGCCGCGACCATGTCGTACCAGCCCAGGCAGCGGTGCTGGACCAGGACGCATGGCCTGCGGCTCGGCGTCGAACGGCGCCGGCAGCCGGAAGACCTGATCGCGGTGCTCGGCCTTCGACTACCGGATCACCGCCGTCCAGCGCCTCGGTCCAGACCAGGCTGGCCGGAACGGACTCCTCCCACGACACCATCCGCGGGCCTGTCGGCACGCCATGCCGCGGCACCTCATCGCTGACAGGCAGGTCGGCGATTACCCGCTGCAGTTCCCCGGCCGCCGACCAGACCTCGACCCGGCGGGCGAAGTAAGGGAACGGCACCCGGAAGGAGAATGGCCGCTGGAGCCGGTAGACCAGCAGATGCTAGCCGTCCGGTGACTCGCTGATGTGGTAGTAGAGGCCGGGCGGCCCGAGTTGCACGGCGGCCCCCGACTCCGGGTCGACCCGCAGCGGCACGGTCGTGGCCAGCGTCTCGAAGACATCCGCGTCGGCGTCTGTGCGCAGCAGGTCAGTGAACGTCGCCATCTGCGAGTGCTTCCCCGCAGCCTCCTCGACCTGCGGCTCGATCGGCTCAGCCCCGAGGCTGACATGCTCGCCGGGCGCGCCGAGCACGATCAGCGACGCCCCGTCCCTTGCCCATCGGATGGTGGACCCGGATGAAGTCGGGTCGCCGCCGAGCACGTCGCGTGACCCGCAGCCCCGGCACCTCGGCGGCCGTCGCGGCCTGCGCGTCAGCCACCCAGACCGCTATGCCGTCAGGCTCGTCGACGGTGAAGGCGAACCGGAGGCCGTCCGGTGCCCAGGTCGGCACGCTGACGGATTTGCCCGCCGGCAGCTCGAGCCGGCGCGGCTGACCGCCCGGCAAGCGCCATCACTGAGATGCCGGTCAGCCTGCGGGTGCGCTGCCGGCCGGCGATGCCAGGATCGAGCCGCAGCCCGGCCAGCGCCCGCCACGGACGAGCCAGGTGCGCCACCGGCGGATGGGACTCGTAGTGCACCAGTGCCACGAACCTGCGGCCAGGGCCCGGCGATGCGGCCGGGGTTGGCGGCGCATCGATGATCGAGACGATGTCGCTGGCCGGGACCTGATACGCCACGTTTGCGTCCTCTCCTTGCTGACCGGACACGGCTGGCCGGACGCGCCCAACGGGATACCGGTGCCCGGCTGGGCTTATCGGCTTCCGGTTGCTCGCAAATAGATAGTTTCAGGCGGCTTAGCCGGCACTAGCACCGCATCGCCTCCGGTCCGCCGGGCACGGGTCGGGCGAACTGCCCGGACCAGAGCCAGCGTCATGCTGACCGGGAGGGCGGGCGCTACCCCGTTACCTCGTGGACGCGGGTGTCCTCGGGCAACGGGGACGGCGCGACGCGCAGCAGCCTGGCCGCCCAGGCCGGCAGCCACCAGTTCCACCGGCCGAGCAGTGAGACGACCGCCGGGACAAGCAGCGACCTGACCACGGTCGCGTCCAGCAGGATGCCGGCCCCGACACCGGTCGCGAAGATCTTCAGGAACGTGAACGGCGCGCTGGCCAGCGCCGCCATGGCCAAGAACAAGATCAGGGCGGCAGAGGTGACCAGCCTGCCCGTGCGGCCGACGCCGGTGATCACCGCCTGGTCGGTGGACGCCGGTGGCGTCGTATTCCTCGCGCATCCGGCTGAGGATGAACACCTCGTAGTCCATCGACAGGCCGTACACGAAGGCGAAGACGAACAGCGGAATCCAGCCGGTGATCGCGCCGGTGGCCGGCAGGCCCCAGATCGGCCGCGAGCCGTAACCGTCCTGCCAGACCAGTACGAGCACGCCGTAGACCGCGCCGACAGACAGCAGGTTCGCCACGATGGCCTTCAGCGGCAGCAGCAGCGAGCGGAACGCTCTGGCCAGCAGGATGAACGTGATCAGCGCCAGGCCCGCGAGCACCCAGGGAAAGTCGCCGTACAGCGAGTGGATCTGATCGACCAGGCCCGGCTGAGTAACCGCCGACGAGGGCGGCCGGCGCGGCCCGCGCCAGCGCGTCCCTGACGGCGCCGCAGTCGTCAGGCCAGCCGGGCCAGCGCCATCCGCCGTCGGCAGCGCCTCGACCAGCGCAGTCCCGCTGCGCTGCCAGGCAGGGCCGGACGGCGCAACTGCCGCCCGGATGCCAGGCACGCGCGTCAGCGCCGTGACGACGGTTTGGGTGCCGGACCGGCCGGCGCCAGCACCTCGATCGGGGCGAGCACTCCCACCGGGATGCCGGCCTGCTCGAGCATGACGACGCCCTCGCGGGCCGGACCCCGTCTGCGACAGCGAGTTCGTGCTCGCGTCGCCGACGTGCATGCCGAGGGCCGCGACGACACAGCACGAGCAGGACGGCCAGCCCGGCTGCGGCGGCCAGCCAGCGCCAGCGTACCACCAGGCGCGCCCAGGCTGTCCAGCCCCGGCTCGGCGTTGCCCTCGTGCCGCACGCCGCGGCCACTCCAGCCGCGGCCCGATCCCGGCCAGAATCGCGGGCACCAGAGTCAGCGTGACGGCGACGCTGATCAGCGGGATCAGCATGCCGCCGATGCCGATGCTGCGGATGAACGGGATCGGCAGCGCGATCAGGGCGAGCAGGCCCAGCGCGACGGTGACGCCGCTGAACACGATCGCGCGCCCGGCCGTCTCCATCGCCCGGCCGATCGCCTGCGTGGTTGTCGCTGCCGAGCGCCAGTTCCTCGCGCCAGCGCGTGATCAGCAGCAGCGAGTAGTCGATGGCGACGCCCAGCCCGATGAGGCCGACCAGGAACTGGACGACGAAGTTGACGTTCATGCACGTAGGTCAGGCCGAGGATCGCCAGGAACGCGGTCGTCACCGACGCGGCCGCGATCAGCAACGGCACGATGGCCAGCAGCGAGGCGAAGACGAAGGCCAGCACGGCGAGAGCGCCCAGCCCGCCGATCAGGATCTCGTCGAGCACGCCCGGACCGTTACGCGACCCGCCGGAGGTCGTCAGCGGCGATAGCCCGGTCACCTGGACCTGGGAGCCCGGCGGCAGGTGACCGCAGCATCGCGGCGCGGACCTGGGCGTCGGGATGACGGGGTCTTGCTGCGTGTTGCCGTTGGTGGGCGTGAAGACCAGGCCGAAGGTTGTCCGGCCGTCGGCGGAAACGAACCCAGGGTTGCCGGTGCTGGCGAACGACACCACCCGGCTCGCGCCGAGAGTGTGGCTCGCGCCGAGCCGCGCCGCGGCGGCAAACGCGACCAGCAGGTCGGCCCGCGAATGCGGCTGGGCGGCCGTCATGCCGGCAGGCAGCCTGACGACCGGCACGAGCGGCATCTCGCTGCCGCCGCTGTGGTACTTGGCGGTGATGGCTACGTCCGCGATGTCGCTGTGCGTGCCGGGGATGTCGAAACTCATGCTGAGGTGGCTGCTCAGGACCGATGACGCGTAGCCGCCGACCAAGAATGCGACCAGCCAGAACACGCCGATGACGCGGCGGCGGCGCAGCACGAATCCGGTCAGAGCTTCCATCGCACCAGCCAGCCCTTCCTGGCCGGAGTGCCTGGTTCCGGACCGGTCCGACCCTATCTCAGCCCGAAGGCAGCGGGCATACCCATTGCCTTCGGGCCGAGCGAGTCAGGAAGGCTAGTACCAGCCGGTGCTGAGCTCATGATTCCAGGCGCCCTCCGGCGACCCGTAGCGCACCTTGATATAGCGCAGCCCCCACAGGATCTGGGTGCGCGCGCTGGTCTGCCAGTGCGGACCCGCAGCGGCCATCTTGGACCCAGGGACCGCCTGCGGGATGCCATACGCTCCCGAGTAGGCATTGAGGGCGTGGATGTTCCAGCTGCTCTCCCGCGACCAGAGCCGGTTCAGATAGCGGAACTGGCGCTGGCGCCAGTGGAACCTGTGCAGCAACAGCCGCGCAATCCGCTTGGGCGTCAGCCGCACGCCCTTGCCGCCTTCGGTAACGCCGCCGCCGCTGGCATCGGGCCTTGCCCCGGTCCGGCCGGCCGTCGTCACGAGGAGAGCGTCCAGCACGGCCGGCTGATTATGGGCTGTAGCAAGCCCCGGGCGGATCGGGTTGGCCTGCCTGACGATGGGCGCGGGCCGCGACATTGCGGCTGGCTGAGCAGCGCCGCCGGCGGACCAGGTGCTCAGGGAACCGGCCACTGCCGCCACCAGGATCATGGCCGGGCACGTCACCGCGAGGTGCCGGCTGGCTGTCCTGGCGAGCCTCGGGCCGGGCTCGTGGAGATCGTGCTTTGGGTCTCTTGGAGATCGTGCTGGGGGAGGTTGGATGTCCTGAGGAGGGACAAGATGGGCCTTCTGTCGGGCGCGTGGTCACGCGCTCGGCTGTCACCCTGCGCTCATTGCCTGCCGACGGGGGTTCCGGCCAGGCATCGCAGCGTACGGACGTGTCGCAGGTCCAAGGCGACGTGGCCGCTCATAGCGGCCGTCACGCACGCGGGGTGCTGTCGAACGCATACTCTGCCCGATGTTCGACAGGCATGTGGTCGCAAATTGGTATTACAAGGGTATGAGGTAAATCACATTTACCGGATTGTTATCAACGGAATTGAGCGGATCATAGCGCATTAAGTAATTCCGATTGTTTCGCGCGTTGCCAGTGGGGCAGGCGCGCCTAGTCGGGCCGCGCGCCGCCAACTAGCCGCAGGCCCTGCAGGCAAGCTCGGCGCCGCCAGGACCGCGGTCCGGCCCGCCTATAGGCTGCGGAACACGATCAGCGCTTGGTCATCGGCGGGCGGGCCGGATCCGAACTGATCGACTGCACGCTGGATTCTGGCAACGAGCGCGCCGGCGTTGAGACCCGAACATTTGCCGAGCAGCAGGCTCAGGCCGTCGTCATCGTCAAGCAACCGGCCGAAGGCCCGGCGTTCAGTCACCCCATCGGTGACGCAGAGCAGCACATCGCCCGGCGACAGGCAGATGTCGTCAGTACAGAACGTGACTGTGTCTACTACGCCGAGGAGCGGCTGGGCCTTCGCCCCGGCCTGAACCCCGCCTGCAGCGCGCAGGATCAGGGGCAGCGGATGGCCCGCGCATGCCAGGGATATGGTGGCGCCGCCGCCTGGCGCAGCGACGAGCTCCCCATAGATCAGCGTGACGAACGGCACCGGGGAATCCTCGCTGAGGATCAGCGCATTGAGCCGCTGGAGCACGGCCGGAACATCGTGCCCTTCCTTGGCCAGGATGCGCAGCGCGTGCCTGGCAAGGCCTGTTACAGCGGCGGCCTCGGGGCCCTTGCCGCAAACATCGCCAATGGCAAACCTCCAGCGCCGCTCAGCGACCTCGAACACGTCGTAGAAGTCGCCGCCAACCTCGTTCCCATCGCCCGCTGCCTGGTATCCCGCTGCCAGTTCCACGCCAGGGATGTCCGGCAGTTGGGGCGGGAGCAGGCTGCGCTGCAGCGCGTGGGTGGCTTGCAACTGTTGGGTGTAGAGCCTGGCGTTGTCCAGGGCAAGCGCCGCACGCAGCGCGAGATCCTCTGCTAGATCCAGAGCATCCCTCGCCACTGCCCCGCCACGCGGCCCGCCTATCACCAGGGCTCCCAGGTTGCGGTCGCGGGCACGCAGCGGCAGACACCAGGCCGGATCGGAGGCAAGCTCGGCGGCTATCGCGGTGGACCGCTCCGGGGGAGTCGCGGCCAGTGACCAACGCTGCGCGCCGACACCTGGAAGGAGCCTGGGCGGCGGAGTGTGGTTCAGCAGGCAGACCAGACCATCGGCACGAGACTCGTCTGCGTGCCAGGCGTAAGCCAGCCTGAGCTCGCCCCCGTCATCTGGCAGCAGTACGGCACACCAAGCGGCTAGCCGCGGCACGACGATCTGGGCGGCGAGAGCGATCGTACGGTCCTCGTCCAGCGTTCCGGCTAGCAGGTGGCTTGCCTCGGCCAGGAAGCTCATCCGCCCGCGCCAGACCCTGTCCTGCTCACTCGGCCTAGCTTGCTCCAGCGGAACTGCCGCAATGTCGGTTACCTGCAGCGCCCAGGCCAGTTGCGCATCCGTGAAGCGGCCGGCCGGATCCGCTTCAGTATCTGCGGCGGCCCGCGCTGGCTGAGTAGCGCAACGGCTGGCACCGACTCGCATCTGCGACTCGGCTTCCTCCCCAGCGATCAGGCCGTCCACGGCACCGTCCTCTACCGGGGCACTGCCCAGCTCTATCGCATGACCGGGCAGTTCGTGGTAACCGTCTTGAAGCTGGTCGGCGCCGCCCCGCTGGCCTGGGCGCGGGGGAAAGGGCTCCGGCTGTCCGCCGTTCGACCGCCGGGCGGCGGCCATGGCCGCGGCCGGCGCGACGGCCGGGACGCCGTCTGGCCGGGGCAGCCCGAGCCGGAACCAAACCACCTTGGCGGCGGGCGCGTAGGTTACCCCCCACGACGACGCAAGCGCGCCGGGCAGCAGCAGCCCGCGACCGCCGGGCCGGTCGGCGGAGCCAGTCTGCGGGTCGTCGGGGATCATGCGGGCCGGATGGCGGTCCAGGACCGACACCTCGACGCCGTCGCCGTGGAGCCTGCAGACCACCTGGACTCCGGTGCCCGCATGCACGACGGCGTTGGTGACAAGCTCGCTGGTCAACAGGACCGCGTCGGACACCAGGTCATCGCGGCAGGGTAGCTGCCAGGAATTCAACACCTCGCGGACGAATCGGCGCGCGGCGGCAACCGCCGTTGGGTGCGGCAGGAAGTCTGCGGTGGCTACGAGATCCTCGTGTTCGTCGTCCACGTGTCCTGACCTGTGCGGCTCCCGGCTCTTGATGCAATGGGCGGCGTTTGCAACTGACAGATGGTCTCATCGTGACAGACTCGTGACATCGGCACATGTGTATGCGCAGTCCGGTCCCGCAGCGCCACGCCCGGGCGATAAGGGCCGGTGGCGGAGGAGGACACGCGATGGCTCGGGCTACGGGCAGCTCCCATCCCACCAATGGAAACGGGAGACACGCGGATACCGGCAGACGCTCAGACAACGGATCTGGCGCTGGCAACCTAACCGAGCGGTACGCCGACGCTGATCTCGAGCACATCCGGGCAACCCTGGCGGCGTTCGCACGCGGCGACTTGCGCCCTCTTGCGGGATGGGCCGGCGACCGGCAGAAAGGCGCGATGCTGGCCGAGATCGGCCAGCTGACCGATGAGCTCGGCGCCCAGCTGGCCTCGCTGAACTCCGAGGTCACCCAGAAGGAAGCGCAGGTGCGTGACATCGCGCTGATTACCACGGCGGTGGCCCGCGGCGACCTGACGGGCAAGGTGACGGTCGACGCGCAGGGCGAGATGCTGCAGCTCAAGCAGACGGTGAACACGATGGTCGACCAGCTATCAGCCTTCGCCGACGAGGTGACGAGGGTTGCCCGCGAGGTCGGCACCGAGGGCAGGCTCGGCGGCCAGGCCCAGGTCCGCGGCGTGTCCGGGGTGTGGAAGGACCTGACCGACAACGTCAACTTTATGGCCGGCAACCTGACCGGCCAGGTCCGCAGCATCGCCCAGGTCACCACCGCTGTTGCCAACGGCGACCTGAGCAAAAAGATCGACGTGGACGCCCGGGGCGAGATCCTGGAGCTCAAGACCACCATCAACACGATGGTCGGTCAGCTGTCGGCGTTCGCGGATGAGGTGACGAGGGTTGCCCGCGAGGTCGGTACCGAGGGCAGGCTCGGCGGCCAGGCGTATGTGCGTGACGTGTCCGGGGTGTGGAAGGACCTGACCGACAACGTCAACTTTATGGCCGGCAACCTGACCGGCCAGGTCCGCAGCATCGCCCAGGTCACCACCGCTGTTGCCAACGGCGACCTGAGCAAAAAGATCGACGTGGACGCCCGGGGCGAGATCCTGGAGCTCAAGACCACCATCAACACGATGGTCGGTCAGCTGTCGGCGTTCGCGGATGAGGTGACGAGGGTTGCCCGCGAGGTCGGTACCGAGGGCAGGCTCGGCGGCCAGGCCCACGCCCGTGACGTGTCCGGGGTGTGGAAGGACCTGACCGACAACGTGAACGGCATGGCCGGAAACCTCACCGGCCAGGTCCGCAACATCGCCCAGGTCGCGACCGCTGTTGCCAACGGCGACCTGAGCAAAAAGATCGACGTGGACGCCCGCGGCGAGATCCTGGAGCTCAAGACCACCATCAACACCATGGTCGACCAGCTGTCCGCCTTCGCCTCAGAGGTGACCCGGGTTGCCCGCGAGGTAGGCAGTGAGGGCAGGCTCGGCGGCCAGGCCGAGGTGGAAGGAGTATCCGGCACCTGGAAGCGGCTGACCGAGAGCGTCAACGAGCTGGCCAGCAACCTGACCACCCAGGTACGCGCCATTGCCGGGGTGGCCAGCGCCGTCGCCGAGGGCGACCTGACCCAGTCCGTTGAAGTCGCGGCCCGCGGCGAGGTCGCCGAGCTCAAGGACAACGTCAACCTGATGGTGGCGAACCTGCGCGAGACGACCAGCGCCAATCAGGAGCAGGACTGGCTGAAGACCAATCTCGCCCGCATCGCCGGGCTAATGCAGGGCCATCGCGACCTGCTGGAGCTAGCCCGGCTGATCCTCGGCGAGCTCACGCCGCTGACCGCCGCGCAGTACGGTGCGATCTACCTGGCCAGCGATGCTGCGGGCCCGCAGCGCCAGCAGCAGCAGTTCACCCGGATCGCCACCTACGGCTTCACCAAGGGCGGTCTGACTCATTTCGAGGCGGGAGAGGGGCTGGCCGGACAGTCAGCCATTGACCGTACGCCGATCCTGATCACCGATGCCCCGGCCGGATACCTCACGGTCGGATCGAGTCTGGGCGAGGCCGCGCCGGTGAGCATTGCCGTGCTGCCTATCCTCTTCGAGGACCAGGTCCTCGGCGTGCTCGAGTTGGCCTCGCTAACCCGCTTCAGCGATGTGCACCTGGCCTTCTTTGACCAGTTCGTCGGGACCATCGGCGTTGCCATCAATACCATCGTGGCAAATTCGCGGACCGAGGCCCTGCTAGCCGAATCGCAGCGGCTCACCTCGCAGCTGCAGGAGCGCTCGGTCGAACTGCAGGCCCAGCAGGCTGAGCTGCGCAGGTCCAACGCCGAGCTCGAGGACAAGGCGGCCCTGCTGGCAAAGCAGAACAGCGCCATCGAGATCCAGAACCGCCAGATCGAGCAGGCGCGCAGCACGTTGGAAGAGCGCGCTCAGCAGCTCGCGATTTCCTCCAGGTACAAATCGGATTTCCTCGCCAACATGTCGCACGAGCTGCGCACGCCGCTGAATAGCCTGCTGGTGCTCGCCAAGCTGTTGTCGGAGAACCAGGACGGGAACCTGACCGGCCAGCAAGTGGACTTCGCCCGCACGATCCACGCGGCCGGATCTGACCTCCTCCAGCTGATCAACGACATCCTGGACCTGTCCAAAGTCGAGGCCGGCAAGATGGATGTCAACCCAGCCGAACTGCCGCTGACAGCGCTTGTCGAGTACGTCGACGCCACGTTCCGCCCGATGGCAGAAGACAAGGGGCTGCGCTTCAGTATCCAGGTGCGTTCCGGCACGCCGGCCCGGCTTTACGTCGACGAACAGCGGCTCCAGCAGATCGTACGCAACCTGCTGTCCAACGCGGTCAAGTTCACCACGGCCGGCGACGTCAGGCTCACCATCGGCCGCGCCGACGGGGTCGAGTTCAGTGGCGCGCTTCACGGTGCATCCGACGTCATCGGGTTCGCGGTATCAGACACCGGCGTGGGCATTGCGAAGAACAAGCTCAGTACAATCTTCGACGCGTTCCGGCAGGCAGACGGAACAACTAGCCGCCGCTACGGCGGCACCGGCCTCGGCCTCTCGATCAGCCGGGACATCGCCCGACTGCTCGGCGGTGAGATCCGGGCGTCCAGCCGGCCAGGCAAGGGCA
The DNA here is from genome assembly GCA_963834665.1 of uncultured Actinomycetota bacterium. GTDB lineage: Bacteria > Actinomycetota > Actinomycetes > Streptosporangiales > Streptosporangiaceae > JAJYUU01. Next base: position 643,993 of record CAWICK010000008.1, on the reverse strand, counting down.
GCACGTTCACGCTGTACCTTCGGGCCCGACAGCCGCCGCAAGGAGCCGGAGTGATGGCGATCTCTCCGGCAAACAGGGCAACCGACGCCGCGGAGCTGGCGACAGCCGCCGGCCCGACGTCCGCAGCCACCGACGGCGAAGACGCACTGAACGGTGCACGGATACTGATCGTCGATGACGACGCGCGCAGCGTCTTCGCTCTCACGGGCGTATTTGAACGGCTAGGTGCCGAGGTCCTTTATGCCGAGAACGGACAGGTCGGCATAGCGGCGCTTGAGCGTAACGAGGATATCTCGCTGGTGCTGATGGACGTCATGATGCCGGAACTGGACGGCAATGCGACGATGCGGGCGATCCGGCGGATGCCGCAGTTCACCGAGCTGCCCATCATTGCTCTCACCGCGAAGGCGATGAAGGGCGACCGCGAGAAGAGCATCAGGGCCGGCGCGTCCGACTACGTCCCCAAGCCCGTGGAGACTGACCACCTGCTGCACCTGATGCGGCAGTGGCTGCAGCGCAGCGCCGGGCCAGGCCCCGGCGGTCGCACTCGCTAACTCAGGTTAGGAGCCCTCACGTGGCAGAGAAGGCCAAGATCCTCCTAGTGGATGATCGCCCGGAGAACATCATCGCGCTCGAGGCTATCCTCGGCTCGCTCAATCACACCTTGGTATCGGCGCGCTCCGGGGACGCCGCACTCAAGGCACTGCTGACCGATGAGTTCGCCGTTATCCTGCTCGATGTCCTCATGCCCGGAATGGACGGATTCGAGACTGCTGCCCACATCAAGCGACGGCCGAGGACGCGGGACGTGCCGATCATCTTCCTGACTGCGCTGAACAGCGAACCCGACTACGCTGTCCGCAGTTACACGGCTGGCGCAGTCGACTACATCGCCAAGCCGTTCGATCCGTGGGTGCTGCGCGCCAAGGTGCAAGTGTTCGTGGAGCTGTACATGAAGAACCGGCAGCTCAGCGAGCAGGCGGCCCTGCTGCGCGCGCAGCCTGCGGATTCGCTGCAGGCGACCGAGAACGCCCCGGTGACCGCCGAACCAGTGCTGGCAGAGCTCTCCGTGCGGCTCGCGGCAGTCGAGGAAGTGGTCACCATGCTTTCCCGGCAGACGGCCACCTCAGACGCCGCCATCACCCAGTCCATGCACCAGCTGGAGCACGGCGTCGGACGGTTGCGCGACGTGTTCGACGCACTGCTGGTCGGCGGCTGACTGCGGCCGAATGGCCACCTCGCCCGCCGCGACGATCCACCAGACCACTCTTCATTGCCCATGATGATTGGCCCGGCGCGCCAGGGGAAGTTGCCGGGGCGAAGCAGACTCGGGAGGTCTCAATGTCGCACTCAAAGAGAATCGATAAGGCCAACGAGACAGCCACAGGCGCGCTGCACCGCGCGCGGCAAGTGGCGGCGCAGGCGAAGCCCCTTGCCAGCAGCACGCGAGCAGCTGCCGGGCGCGGCATTCACAGAACGCGCGCCTGGGCGGCGCCGCAAGTCGAGCGCACCGGCAAGACCTTGCAAGACAGCGTCGCACCCAAGATCTCGGCCATGCTGTCGTCAGCGGCGCATCGGCTCGAGCCCGCGAAACCGAAGCGCCGACGCTGGCGCAAGCTAGCCGGCATCTCGATGCTTACGGCCGCCGCCGGTGCAGTAGCGGCTGTCCTCCGCAACCGCACCAAGGCCGACCTGACCCCGTCGGCGGGAACCGAGACAGACCACGCGGCACCCGCGGCGGAGATGCGCGACGGGAAGGCTACGCCCAGCACGGAGACAGAGGTGGACGGGCAGGTCAGCGCACGCTGATGGGCAGGGTCCTGACTGGCTCGGCCGCCGGCCACTGCCGTTGATGGCTGGGCGCTACGACCCACAGGTATTCCGCGCTGGCATGGGCGGCCTGCGCGGCTGCCCCATCGGGCGCGGCGACCCGGTGCGCCAGGCCATGAGGGGTCACCATGCCCGTGCCCGTAATCGGCACCGGACGCCTTAGCCTGGCGTGCAGGCGTGCGCAGCTCATGGGTTTTCAGCCAAGCGCGCTGGGTAAATGGGGTGTCCTAGAAGCGAGTCTCATGGCGGGCTGGGTTGTGTCGCAGCTGGGACCCCGCAGCGTGGCCGCGGTGTCTGGCCAGCCCTGGTTGGGAGTCTTGTCCAGTGGGAGGCGTGAGCGGTTTCCGCCACGGTGCCATGCTCTACGGCTCTGCGGAAGAGTTCGCCGTTGGCGTGGCGGACTTTGTGCAGGCTGGAACGGAGGCGGGCGAGGCTGTCCTAGTCGCCGTCGCGGGCCCGAACCTATCGCGAATCCGGGCGGAGCTGGACAGCCAGGCCCGCCTGGTGCGGTGGGCCGAAGTGGCAGGAGCCGGTATCAGTCCTGGCCGCCTGACCTCAGCTCTTTGGCTCTTCGCGCAGGAGCATCATGGAGCGGCTGTGCGGTGCGTGCAGGACTCGGGCTGGCGGTCGCGGCCGGCTGGTGAGCTGCGTGAGGCAGTCCGGCACGAGGCCTTGATTAACCAGCTGCTCGCTGATGCCTGGGTCACCGTGCTGTGCGCTTATGACGCGGAACTTGACGCCCGTACGCTGGACAGGGCACGCCGCACCCACCCGGAGCTGGTGCGGGACGGGCGATGGCAGCCGAATCCCGGCTATGTAACCAATGCAACGATGCCGCAGCCAGACGAGCCCCCGGCCGCCCCGCCTGAGGGGGCTACCGTGCTCTCCTACCGGGAAGATCAGGCCGGTGTACGGGCGTTGGCATCCGCGCAGGCCCACCTGGCAGGCCTTCCGGCCGACCGCGAGACTGACCTGGTGCTCGCTGTCGCAGAGCTGACCGGCAACACGCTGGCCCATACGAGCGGGCAGGGTGAGGTGAGCATTTGGACAGATGACGGCGAGCTGATCTGCCAGGTGCACGATGGCGGCCAGATTAGCGATCCGCTAGCCGGAGCCCGGCGCCCCGATCCCGGCTGGCCGGGCCGTGGACGCGGGCTGTGGCTGGTGCACCAGCTGACTGATCTAGCCGAGGTCTGGACCGGGCCAGGCGGGACCACGACCCGGCTGCATATGCGCCTCCCGTCCCTGACGCCCACTGCCTCCATCCTGTCTCGCCCATGATCCAGATCGTGCTGCGCGCAGCGCTGGCTGATCGCGCCTTAATCGACCGACCTGATGCTCTAGGCTGAGCGCCGGGACGGTTGAACAGTCAGCCAGACCTGGCCACGTCTGGCTGGCTTCCGCCCTAACTCTTCGTGTCCGAGCCGGCAGGCGTTGCGGACATGGAGGCGGCTTGCAGGCCGACGAGCCCGCGTTCTCGGTAACCGCCGTCATCGGCGCCGATGGCACAGCGGTCGTGACGATCACTGGCGACATCGACATCAGCACCCTGCCGGCGCTGGCACAGCAACTGCGGCAGGTCGAGTCAGCGCAGCCCCGGCAGCTGGTGTTCGACCTAGCCAGTGTTGGCTTCATCGACTGCGCCGGCGCGCAGGCGATCGTGCATTCGTCTGTGTTGCCGCCGGGTGGCCCCAAGCCGGTGCTCCGATACCCTGCACCCGCCGTGCTCCGGCTCCTGGACGTAACCGGGCTCAGCGAGCGGTGCATCATTGACCCTGGGGCAGCCCGGTAGCGCGAACCACCGGCGCCTAGCCGCGGCGACGACTTCCGACAGCGCCGTGGCGCGGGACATAACATCGCGCGATCGTTGAAGCCCATTCACCAAAGCGGCGTTGGGGACGTAGGCGGCTGGACGAGCCGACGAGTCCGGACTGCCGCGGCAGCACTTCCTGGCCCAGTTCCGTATGGCCCCTGGTGCGGACCGGCCGGTATCTCCGCAGGCCCGCGGCGTCGCATGCCGGGTCACACCGCGGACATCTTGTCTTGGTTTAGCCGCCGTCATGGCGGGCAGCGATGGTGCTGACGAGGCCGGGACAGGTGGTCGTGTCGGATGAACCCGATCGAGCGAGCGGTCCGCCGGGTGGATGCGCTGCAGCAGCGTCACAAGGCGTCCGCGTTCGTGTTCGGGATCATCAAGAAGTACGGGGATGACAACGGGGGCGTCCTGACGGCGAATCTCGCCCATTCCTCCTTCGTGTCGGTGTTCCCGCTGCTGCTAGTCCTGGTAACCATTCTCGGCCTGGTTGCCTCCGGCGACCCCGCACTGCGCCAGCAGGCGGTCAACGCGGTGGCCAAGCAGGTCCCGCTGATCGGCCATCAACTTACCGGCAACGTCCATACGCTACGGCGCTCCAGCGTCGTCGGCCTGGTGATCGGGTTCGCCGCGCTGGTCTGGGGAATGGCGGGGCTGGCCCAGGCAGGCCAGTTCACCATGGCGCAAGTATGGAACCTGCCCGGCCCGGCCCGGCCCGGCTATCTGCAGCGGCTCGGTCGCGCCGCGCTGTTCCTGGGCGTGCTCGGGCTGGGCGTGATCGTCACGACGCTGCTGACCGGCCTCGGAACCTTCGGTCACGACAGCACGGTGATCGTCGTCGGCGTGGACGCTCTCGCGGCGGCGGCCAACATCGGAATGTATCTCGTCGCCTTCCGCGTCCTGACCCCCAGCGGCATCCCGATCCGCCAGCTGGTGCCCGGCGCAGTCGCCGGAGGCCTCGCGTGGACGGTGCTGCAGGCCCTCGGCACCTACCTGGTGCACCACTTCTTGCACAGCGACTCGGTGTACGGCGTGTTCGCCACGGTCCTGGGGCTGCTGGCCTGGATCTACCTAGCCGTGGAGATCACCGTGTACGCCGCCGAGACCAATGTGGTGCTGGCGCGGCGGCTGTGGCCGCGCACCATCGTCCAGCCGCCCCTGACCGAAGCCGACCGGGCCGTCCTGTCAGCTCAAGCACTGCAGAACCAGCGGCGCGACGACCAGCACGTACAGGTATCGTTCAGCACCCCGCCAGTCCGCGCCACCACATCCAGCCCGACGCCGCGACCGGGCGACGACAACACACCGCCGCCGCAACCCGCGCCCTCGGCGGGCACCAAACCGGCGGAGGACCCACCCCAGAAGGGGCAGCGCAGTCCTGGGCGACCGCGCCCCTGACCAGCCCGCCCGGAACGCGCCAGCGACGACGCCCTGGCACGCGCAGTAGCAGATACCTAGACGCAAACCCCGCCCAAGCAGTGCCGCCGTCGCGGCGATCAGATGCGGTGTTGCTGGCCCTTCCCGGCAGCCGCCGACGAACACGAAAACGTTGGGGGCCACGGCCCAGTCAGCACGGGCTCCGGAGCGCCCTCCGAGCAACACTCCCGCCTACCGGCGGTTGCCTCGGTCGGCCACACAGCGGCTGCCAGGCACAACGTGGCAGGGTCATGGGCCTCGGCACCCTCGAGACCGTCGACTATTACGATGTGCGCCACCAGTCCGAGATCAATGTGCTTCACGTCACCGGGGCGGGGCGACGGTCACAGCGCGACATCGCCGGGCCTCACCGATAGTCGGGGCCGTCGTTGCCAGCGCTCAGGGCGGCGCGCAGGATGTTCTCTGCAGCATCGGCCTCGGTGCGGGCGGTGATCGCGTGGGTGTGCGCCCAGTCAAGGTCGCCGAGACTGATGCTGTCGTAGGCGACCTGGGCGTCGTGCGCGGCTTGACTTAATTGCCGCGCAGCCTCGGCCAGGTCAACGCTGATGTGAGCAGTTTCTGAGATCGACATGGCTGTCATCCTCCTGGTTCTGGCCTACCCAGGCGCGCGGGTGCTATGCGCACGACCGATCGGACCCGGCCGACGACGATCATCAAACCGGCCCGGCGGCAAGCGGCTGCGGTGCCTCCCGCCGGCCGGAAGACAGCCGGGCTAATCGCCAGGAGGTGCGCCCTCGCCGGCCGCAAACATCCTGACACCCGCGCGGAGATGCGTGACCGCCAGCCCAGATCCAGCCAGTGGAACGTGACCGATCCTGGCCCTGGTATCGATTGGGATTGTTCGCACACACAGCTCCGGTGGCCCGCCTGGCTAGCCGCTGCCCTCGGCCGATGCGGCTTGGGCGGGCTCAACAGCAGGTTCCGCCTGTCTCCACCGATAACGTTCGGTAGCTGGATGTTTACCCGTTGTTCGCACGGATCCCGGGCGCGGCCGGCAGGATGAGAGCAAATGCCTGGCCATCCTTGGCCAGATAGTGCGCTATACCTGCGCCCCACCCCACAGGAGGGCACCTCGTGCGAGTCCGGACCGGAGCTACGCAGGCCGCAGGACCAGCGGGACGGCGCCTGGCGCGGTTAGCCGGCGCGAGTGCGCTCGCGCTGGCTGTTCCGGTCTGTCTCAGCGCCGCGGCCAAGGCCACGACCAGCGACCAGCCCGGCCGGGCGGCAGCCGGCGGGGACAGCATCCGGGCTCCGGCCGTCGCCTACGCCTACGCGTCGGTCGGCGTCGCCGCGTTCAGGCCGCCTGGTAACACTGTGATCGTTACCAATCCGGGCGCGCAGTCGGGTGTGACCGGGAGCCCGGTCCGGCTCCAGCTGAGTGGCTCGGATTCTGCCTCCGGCCAGGCGCTTGCCTACCGCACCGCCAGACTTCCGGCCGGACTAATGATCAGCCGCACCGGCCTGATTACGGGCACGCCCACAGCAGTGGCCAGCTACAACGTGGTCGTCACCGCGACCGACAGCGCTGGCGCGGCCGGATCAACCGCATTCAGATGGACGGTCCGCGCGGCAGGGAGCGGCTGCCCGGCCCGGCAATTGCTCGGCAACCCTGGATTCGAGACCGGGAAAATCGCGCCATGGACGTCGTCGGCAAACGTGCTGCAGCGCGCCGTGCCAGGAACTCCCGCGCACGCGGGCACGTGGCTGGCCTGGCTGGATGGGTACGTGGGCAGGCACACCGACACGCTGGCGCAGACCGTTACGATCCCGTCCGGCTGCGCCAGCGTGCAGCTGTCGTTGTGGCTGGACATCATCAGCAACGATCCTGCTGGGCATGCCTATGACACCCTGACAATCCAGGTCACGCCGAGCGGTAGCGGCCCGGTGACGCTCGCGAAGTATTCGAACCTGGACGCCGCGGCCAGTTATGTCCGGCACACGTTCTCGCTTCTTCCCTTTGCAGGGAAGACCATCACGATCACGTTGACCGGCGTGCAGAGGCTCGGCGGCGTGCACATCACTAGCTTCCTGGACGATGGCAACGCGGTGAATGTTTCCTGAGCGGCACCCAGCCCTGGCCTATCAGGCATAGGCGACGCGGTGCGGCTTCCGCCGATGCTGTCCGCAAACGCCGCAGTAGCGCGCTTGCGGGCGTGCGGACAGCAACGCTGTCCCGATTGGCCGGCCGCATTGCTCGCAGCGGCCGTAAGTGCCGCCCGCGAGCCGGTCCAGCGCGGCCTCGATCTCGGCGAGCGCCTGGCGCTCCGCCACTGTCTGGCGGGCGATCAGCCTGGCGCGCCTGGACTCAGAGTCCTGCTGTGCCACGTCGTGATAGGCAAGGGAGAGAGCGGTAACTCGCTCGAGCCTGTCCCGCCATCGCTCCTCAAGCTGCGCTCGCTGCCGCATCAGGCTGGGCATCTGGATCCTCCTGCTCGCCGCCCGGCGAGGGGGTCTTCGATCCCGCCTGACCGCCGGGCTTACCGTCCTCAGCACACCGCACGATGCTTCAGACTGGCTGAAAAGTTGTGGTCCGGAGGCTCCAAGTTGACAGCGGCGAGGCGCCGCGTGGCTGCGTGAGTGCGTTAGGGAATCGTGTAGACCACCAGCTGCGGTGAGCCGCCTTTGGGCCCGAAAAGGCTGGGCCCGCCTGCGGGTACGAGGATCGCGTTGCCGGCGATGGCGATGGGCGCGTTAGCCGAGGTTGGCAGCTTGTGCTGGTAGACGATGGCGCCGGTGGCCCGGTTCAGCGCGATCAGCACGCCGGTGTACAGGGTGGTGACGACGAGGTCGTTGGAGACGGTCACGGCACCCAGTGGCATGGCCGGCACCTTGGTATCCCACTCGACTTTGCCGGTGGTGAGGTTGAGGGCCTCTATCTCGCCGGTGCTTTTGCCGTCCGGTGCGCCCAGCGGGTAGCTCATCTTGGCGAGGGTGAACTTCTGGTCGACGGTGGCCACGTACACGGTGTTGCCGGCCAGGGCCGGGTTGGACAGCAGGCCGCCGAGCGAGCCGGGAAGGATTGTGTAGGGCGCCGTCAGCGTGAGCTTGTGCTTCATCGCCTCGAGCGAGTAGTTGTCGGAGTTGCTGTGCTCGCCGACCGGCGTCTTCCAGATCAGCTTGCCGGTGCTGGCGTTCATCGCGTAGACCACGCCCATCTTGCCCGCGCCGATGACCGCTGGCACTCCGTTGATAGTCGCGGCAATGGGCGAGGTCTGCATGTCGTGGTCCATGAAGTCGTTGGGCACAGCCTGGTAGTACCAGCGCAGCTTGCCCGTCGCCGCGTCCAGATTCACCTCGCTGTCGGTGTAGAGCTGCGCGGAAGGATGGGCAATCGCCTGTGCGGCCGTGTGATAGGGATTGCCGATGCCGAACGTCACCGAGCCGTCGCTGCCGACCAGCGGGGTCTCCCACGCGCCACCTGTTCCGAAACGGCTGGGGCTGCCGCGAAGGATCGTATTGAATCTCCAGAGCAGCTTGCCGGTGGAGGCGTTCAGCGCCAGCAGCACCCCGCCGCTCGGCCCGGTTCCGATAGAGCTGGCCAGGTAGACACGGCCGTTGGCCACCTGCGGCTCGATGCCGAACGTGCCCTGACCCGCGTTGAGCAGATCCTTGTCGACCCAGATGGACTTGCCAGTGCGGGCGCTGAGCGCGAACACAGTTGTCGTGGTTTCCCCGTACACGACACCGCCCGCGACCGCGACGCCGTTCGGCCCACCTTCGACTATCTTCGGGCTGACGTGGTACTCCCACTTCAGCTTCCCGGTGGCCAGCGCCAGCGCATACACGTTGTTACCGAGATCCTGCAGGTAGACGACTCCGTTGGTCACGATCGGCGTCCCGGTCAGCGAGCCAAAGCCAGGTCCGGAGGTTACCAGTGCGGCCGGCAGCCTGAACGTCCATGCCTGCTGCAGGCCGGCCACATTGGCCGACGAGATCGTGGCGCCCGCGGCGTCCCGCGTGTTCGCAAGATCGCCGTTCGGGTACGGCCACGACCCAGCGGGGCTGGTCGCCTTGGGATTCGTGACGGTGGTCCCGGCCGGCGTGCTAGCGCCGCTGCAGGCCGCCAGCAGCAAGCTAACCGCGGCGACCGGGGCGGCCCACAGAGAGGCTCGTGCAGTCTTTGTGCTTTTCATCAGACTCTCCTCCCGGGGCCGCGCATCCTCGCTCCGGCGTCATCATGCGACTGCCTTGCAGGCGGGCGGGCGGCTCGGACTAAAACTGATATCACTATGATAGATAGCGAGTATCAGTTACGTCAACAAGAGTTGAGGCGCTAGTGGCCGCGCTTTCAAGGTCATGGCGGAGCGGAAGTACGGTCGGCGCCGTTCCGGCCAGGGCGCCGTGCGCTAGCGACCACCGGCCGTATTCGTATGTTTAGGGCCTATAACAGCCATTAGCGGATGTGGACACTAATGCCATAAAGTCCAGGATCTATTGGCGATACGGCAGGCTATTCCAGGACAGCTGGCCGGGTAGCGAGCGCCCTCCAGCCGAAGATAATTTCAGCCGGGCTCAGAGGCGCCGCAAGCCCGCTGGATCCCTTGCCAGCTAGGGAATTTGCACCCTCCCGGCCCCCCGCCATCGATTACCGGCACGCCAAGTCGGCGGGACCCTGACACCTCAGCTCAGCGGATGGTGTTTGATAGTCGTGGTTGCATTCGTATTTTGCGTACGCGGCGCGAGCTACTGATGACCGGCCGATGGGGACTGCGTCCCCGGGTGCCCGCCATCAGGAGCGCGACGTCGTGGCGACCCAGGATCCTCGTCCGTGGATCCCGGAGATCACCCAGTAGGAGAAGGCACATGCCTCAGGGCACCGTGAAGTGGTTCAACGCCGACAAGGGCTATGGGTTCATCGCCCCAGACGACGGCAGCGCCGACGTCTTCGTGCACCACTCCGCGATTCAGGTTGACGGTTTCCGTAGTCTGCAAGAGAACCAGCGGGTCGAGTTCACCGCCGGCCAGGGCGCCAAGGGCCCGCAGGCTGAGCAGGTCCGCCCGCTCTAGCCAGGGACCGGCCAGCTGGCCGGTAAAGCACGCATAGCTTCAAGGCTCTGCATAACTCAAGGGGACGGCTCCGGAAACGGGGCCGTCTTCTTGCGTGCCGGGACTTATTGCCGCCGCCGGCATTGCTGCGCAGCGTAACTAACACTGGCTAACTCGGTCGACGCGGCCGAAAGGCATCGATAACTGCTGCTAAATCCTGGCGGTCCATGGAATCTCCGCCATTCCCGTGCTGTCACCGTTTAATAGCGCACCATCCAGGCCGGGTGGTGTGCTATATATCCGTCGTATCGCGGCAGCCGATTGTGATAAAGAGAGCACATTGCTAGTAAAGAGGCCAACCCGATCCGCGGAAGAAACCGAGTTATCGCCTACTCTCGGTAACGGTTCAGTCCTGTCGATTCTCGCGGACCAGGCCGCCGGGACATCTGCGGCCGACACCTCCATATCGCGTGCCTCCGTATCGCGTGGCTCCGTACAGCGTGCCTCCGTACCCGACACCCTCTTACCGGGCACCTCGGTACCGGGCCCTGGTGTGCCCAGCCCGTCCGTAGCGGGCACCTGTGTCCTGGACGGCCCGGGTCTCAGCCCTCGTGCCCTGGCGCTGCTGATCGCAGTGTCGGTCCATCGCGAGCCAGCCGATCGCAACGCGGTGCTGTTCGGAGTGGGCAGCCACGACTGGGCCGCGGCGCGCGCCCCCGATCGGCAGGGACCGGCGCCGCCGTATCAGGGTCCTGCCGATCTGGCTGAGCTGCTCGCCATGTGCGTGACGGCAGGCCTGCTGTCTGTCCGCGGTACCGGGGCGAGCGGCACTGACTCGGCGAATGCCTGGCTCGCTGACCGGTGGGTCGCCGCCGAACTGCATAGCCAGCTTGAGGCCCGAGGGCGCGGGGCTGAGCTGAGCGCGGCGCACGGACGCGCCGCGACCTACTGGCAGTGGCGCGCTGCCGCATGGCCGCAAGACCGCCGCGCCGACATTCACGACCTGCTCGAAGCGCGCCACCACCTCTTCTGTGCCGGGGACCGGGCGCAGGCCAGCGACGTGACCCGGGTGGTCTGTGCGCAGCTGCACGCCTGGGGCGATCTCGGGCGCGAGGCTGAGCTGATCCAGTCAACCCTGGACATGCTGCCTGGTGTCTCGGCCGGGCGGGCCAGCTGGCTGGCTGAGCTCGGCGCGATTGCCACAGTGCGCCGGGACCACGCCGCAGCCGCGCACTGGTACTGCGAGTCGGCAACGATGTGCTCGGCGCTGGGCGATCACCAGGGCGTCGCCCGGGCTGAGCACAGTCTCGGCGTACTGGCCCAGGCACAGGGCGAGTACCGGAAGGCGGAACGGCACTACCGCAGGGCTGCCGCCGCCGAACGACGAGCAAACCGGACTGCAGCGCCCGGCGGCGAGCCACCAGATGGATTGTCCGCGTCTGCCGAGCAGGCCGGAACCCCGGCACCGGTGCCGGCGATTGCCCAGGTCAGCGGGGAAGCAAGGGCGCTCGAGTTCAGCCCTCCGCCCGCAGGCCGCCGGTCTCCAGACGCTGTCAGCACGCCCGGCCCCGTATACAAGCCGGCGCTTCCGCCATTGGCCCCCGTGGGGCAGGTTCCAGCTGCTCCCCAGCACGGTGACAGGCAGCTAGCGTCGCCCGCTTCGCAAGCAGCGCCGTCGACCCAAGACCGGCGGACCAGACCTCCGCGATCCCGGCGTGCCAGAGTTGTCGCAGTTGCCATCGTTGCACCGGCAATAGCCGTTGCCGGGCTTTGTGCGGCGCTGCTGACCGGTCGTCAGCCTGCGATCCGGCCAGCTGGCCAGGGCAGTGACCAGGCGCGGCTGACCCGTGCGCAAGCAGCCTCGTGGGTCGCCAGCCAGGTAGCCAGGTCGTCAGTAATCAGCTGCGATCCGGCCATGTGCGCAGCCATCCAGCAGCATGGAGTCCCGGCCGGAGACCTGCTCGTTCTAGGCCCGGGTGGCGCCACCGACCCGCTGGCGTCGAACGTCGTGGTAGCGACCGCACCAGTGCGTGATGAGTTCGGCACGCGGCTCGCCAGCGTTTACGCTCCGGTGGTCCTGGCGAGCTTCGGGGATGACGCCGCAAGGGTCGACATCCGTGCGGTCGCCCCGGATGGCGCGGCCGCCTACCGGTCTGAGCTCGCGGCAGACCTCCGCTCTCGGGCGCGACTGGGGGCTGAGCTGCTGCGCAACCCGCGGCTGCGGATTCCGGCCACGGCAGCACGCCTGCTGCGATCCGGTCGCGTCGACACGCGCCTGCTAGCCGCTCTCGCCACGCTCGCCGATCTGCGCCCGCTCCAGATCGTCGGGTTCGGCGACGCCGGGCCAGGCGCCAGCGGCGTTGTGCCACTGCGCTCGGTCGTGATCGAGTCCGGCTTACCGAACGCTGGCGCTGGCTGGCCTACGCCAGTGCTCGCCTTCCTGACCGCTCAGCAGCCGCCTTACCGGCCGGTCCGGGCAGCGCTTGTGCGGCTGGCCCGCGGCCAGCTCGCCGTGCGCTTTGAGTACCCAACACCAGGCCCGCTGGGATTACTGACAGCGGCAGCCAACCCGGCCAGATAACCCGCCCACCCCAGAAATAAGTGCCCGGCGTGCATACCGCCGGGCGGAATGAGGAGAAATGCAGCAACCAACCTGGAGGTTACGGCTTGCAAGGCCACTGACGGCGCTCGCCGCAATACTCGGACTGGCCGTAATCGCGGCGCCGGCTAGCGCAACGGCCGCTACTTCGGCGAGCGGATTCGGCTGGCTTCGGCTGGCGCATCTATCGCCGAATACGCCAGCCGTTGACGTTTACCTGTACTCGATAGGAAAACCGGCCGCCAAGCTTGTCCTGAAGCATGTCGCTTATGGCACTGAGTCACCTTATGAGCGGGTGGCAAGTGGCGACTATACGGTTGCCATGCGGGCGGCTGGCGCTGCTCCGGGCAGCAAGCCCGTCCTGTCCACCCTGGTGGACGTGGCCGCCGGGCACGCCTACACCGTGGCCGGGATGGGCCCGTTCAAGGCACTGAGGCTGCAGGTCCTCACCGACCGGCTTGCCACGCCGCGCGGAAAGGCGCTGGTGCGCATCATCCAGGCATCCCTGCTGCAGAAGCGGGTGACAGTGCGCCTGGGCACCCAGACCATTGCCAGTCAGCTCAGCTTTGGCACCGCGACCGGCTACCAGGCGGTCAAGCCAGGCACCCTGACCGTGCGCGTGACCGGCAGCAGCCAGCACGTGTCCGCCAATCAGGCCATGCCAGCCGGCACCATTCACACCATCGTGGTTCTCGACGACCCCGGTCACCTCGCGATCCAGGTGCTACAGGATGCGGCCGGCAGCTCGGCCATCCCGGCAGGCGCGGCTGCCACCGGCTTCGGTGGCACCGCGGCACGGCCTGGCCCGGCTCTGCTCCCGTGGTTCGCTGCGGCCATGGCCGGCCTGCTGATCGCCGCGGGCGGAGCGACAAGATTGCGCCGGAGGCGAGCCGGCGCGCACGCTCGCTAGGTGGCCGGCCCCGGCCGGGCGGGTACGGCTACCGTGCCGCGCCCACCCGGCCCAGCCGGACGGCACCGGGCCACTGGCGTCAGCGCCCGCCCGGCTCGGTCGCGAGGCTGGGCACGTGCCCGTCGGCACCCGGCTGCTGCCGGTGCTGCGCTAGGCGGGGTGGCGATCTGCGCTACCGCGCTGGCTGGCCTCGCCTTCGCAAGCCAAGCGGGCAGGGCCGCCTCGCTGCCGGGCAAGGCTCCGTTCGTCGCCGTTCCCGCCGGCCGCTCCGGGACGCTGCCAGCTGCCGCGCGCCCGGTTAAGGTGGCAGCCCCGGCCGAGCTGATCGTCCCGGCGATTGGCGTCAAGTCGGCGCTGGTCAGGCTTGGCCGCACCGCTGCCGGAACGCTGCAGGTGCCTGCCTCTGCGGCCGTGGCCGGCTGGTACACCGCAAGCCCGCGGCCGGGTGAACTCGGGGCCGCGGTGATCGCTGGCCACGTGGACTCCTATCAAGGGCCAGGCGTATTCTTCCGGCTGCGCCTGCTCCGGCCCCGCGACCTCATCCTGATCCGCCGGACTGACGGGTCGCTGGCCGCGTTCCGGGTCATGACCGTCCGCACGTACCTCAAGACCCGCTTTCCTGCCAGCGCGGTCTATGGCCCCGTTCCCGCCGCTGAACTTCGCCTGATCACCTGCGGTGGCATCTTCGACCCGGGCACCGGGTCATACCTCAGTAACGTGATCGTCTCCGCGGTGGCCGTGCGCTGGCGGCACGGTGTCCGCCGTCACGGCGACGCGGTCCGCGGCACAGCGTCCAGTAGTGTCACCAGCCGCCGTGAGGCCACCTCCCGGTAGGCGTCTTGCACGATCTCGGCGACTTCGGTCCAGTCCGCGGGCACATCAAGCCGTACCCCGACCCAGCCGCGGGTGCCTACATAGGGCGGCACGAAGTACCTGGCTGGCTCCAGTCCGGTGAGCTCCTGCTGCCGGCCGACCGGCGCAGCGCACCAGCATGCCAGCACGTCGTCATGGTGATGGTCGGCGAAGCAGGCGAACATCTTCCCGGTGCCGGCGAACCACGCGGGCTCGCCGTGACTCTGCCGTTCGGCGGCTTCCGGCAGGCTCATGCAGATCGCCCGCAGCCGCGCCAGCGCAGTATCACCATGCGCCGGATCACCACCCACCGGATCACCACCCACCGGGTCTTCGCGCATGTGGTCGCCGTGCACGAGTCCATTTTCGCGCAACCGCACCGCAGCCGGTATCGTCGCCGAACGGGCGGCGACGTTCGCCGACCGCGGGCCGCCAGGCCCGGCAGCTAGGCGAGAGGCAGCCAGATGACGCGGGCACTGCTCAACAGCGCCCTGGCGGGCATGGGCACGACAATCTTCGCCGAGATGTCCGCGCTCGCCGTGGAGACCGGTTCGGTCAACCTTGGCCAGGGCTTCCCGGACACCGACGGCCCGGCCGAAGTGGCACAGGCTGCGGTCGACGCGATCCTGTCGGGACGGGGCAACCAGTACCCTCCAGGGCCAGGGATTCCGGAGCTCCGGCAGGCGATCTGCGCGCACCAGAAGCGGTTCTACGGGCTAGATCTCGACCCTGATACCGAGGTGCTAGTCACCGCGGGTGCGACCGAGGCCATCGCCGCGGCCATGCTGGCCTTGCTCGAGCCGGGCGATGAGGTGATCGCCCTGGAGCCTTACTACGACTCCTACGCGGCCTGCATCGCGATGGCCGGGGCTAAGCGGGTCCCCGTTACCCTCCGCCCGCCGCACTTCCGGCCGGACCTCGATGCGCTTCGCGACGCGGTGACGGGTCGCACCAGGCTGATCTTGCTCAACTCACCGCACAACCCGACGGGGATGGTAGCCACCCGCGAGGAGCTGACGGCGATCGCCGCCCTGGCAATCGAGCGCGACCTGCTGGTGATCACCGATGAGGTCTACGAGCACATCGTGTTCGCGGGCGAGCACATCCCGTTGGCCACCCTGCCGGGCATGCGCGAGCGCACTGTGACCATCGGTTCGGCAGGCAAGACGTTTTCCTTCACCGGCTGGAAGATTGGGTGGGTAACGGGGTCGCCGGAGCTGGTGACTGCCGTCAGGACCGCTAAGCAGTTCCTTACCTACGTCAGCGGCGGACCGTTCCAGTACGCGATTGCGACCGGGCTGGCGTTGCCGGACTCCTTCTATGCCGGGCTCGGCGACGGCCTGCGCAAGCGACGCGACTTGCTGGCGCAAGGCCTGCGCGATGCGGGCTTTGAAGTCTTCACTCCGCAGGGCACCTACTTCATCACCACCGACATTGCCGGCCTCGGTGAGCCAGACGGGCTCGCGTTCTGCCGCAGCCTGCCGCACCGCTGCGGCGTCGTCGCCGTGCCTAACGTGGTCTTCTACGACGACCGGCAGGCAGGCCGCAGCCAGGTCCGGTTCGCCTTCTGCAAGCGCGAGGAGGTGCTGGCCGACGCGGCAGCACGGCTGCGCGGGCTGCGGGCCAGCGGCTAACCGGGCCGACGGCCTCACTAGGATGGGCGCTGCATCAGGTTCGGGCTAGCACAGGGTTCGGCCTACCACCGGGTTCGGGCTACCACAGGGCTCGGGCTACCACCGAGAGGGGCACCGTGACTGCTGCGCAGAATGGCGGGCCGGCCGCGCCGGAAGCCACCGCCGACGTTTTATCAGGCAGCCAGGCAGGACAAGCCCTGGGGCCACGAGGTCATCTTCGCCGCGGTCGAGGGCAAGTACGTCGGCAAGGTCATCCACGTGACCGCCGGTCATTCCCTCAGCCTGCAGTATCACCTGCAGAAGGACGAGACCATCAGCATACTGTCAGGCGCGGCGCTGATCGAGTACGGCCCGTCCGGCGAGGCGCTGACCGAGCCAGCATTTCGGCCCGGGCGACACCATCCACCTGCCGCCGGGAGCCGTGCACCGGATCACGGCAATCACCGACCTGGCCTTTGCCGAGGCATCGACCGCCCAGCCAGGCTGGCGGGAAGACGTCGTGCGGCTGGAAGACAGATACGGGCGGACGGGCACCAGCGCGCCGTGACGAGTTTGCGACACGGCAGCTAGCGCGCAAGAACGGCCGCAAGAACGGCAGAGACGGGCCGGGCGGTGCGCAGACCCTAGTCCGCGCACCGCCCGGCCGTCGACGCCCTGGCTCCGTCAGCTACCGGTGTAGGAGTACGGGATCGCTGCCAGTTCGCTGCCGCCTGCTTGCTGGAACGGGCCCACCGGGTACTGGATCGGCACGAAGCTGTCGACGTAGAGCGTGCCGGACACCGGCCCGACGCCGCTCAGCGTGATGCTGATCGACGCGGTCGCTCCGGCCGGGACAGTCACCGGGCTCCAGGTGCTCAGCGTGGCGAGGTGAACCGAGCCGTACCAGAAGTCCTCGGGAGCGGAGTTGAAATTGGTGTCGAACGGCTGAGTCTGGATCGTCGCCTTGAACGTCACGTTCTCGTGGCTGGCATCGCCGGTGCGGAAGCCGTTTCCGGCTGGCGGTGCCGGCGCCGCAGACCAGGCACCCGGAGTCAGCGGGCCCTGGGTGCCGCCGCGAGTTACCGTCACCGACGGGGTCGTCGAGCCGTTGACCGCGCCGGGCTGGTAGGACGCGCTGTCCGGGTCGCCGATCAGCGGGCTCAAGTCGAAGGTGAACGGATGCGCCGCCTTTCCGGTCGTGACGATCACGCCGCTCGACTCGGTCGGCACCAGCCACGCGGCCGGCGGACCTGAGCCGTTCATCGGCACCCGGACCCTGTTGCTGCTCAGCGAGCTCAGCGTGTAAGACCTCGAACCGGCCAGCCGAGGGTCGAGGAATATGTCCTGCGTCGCGGCGGTGGTGTTCTTGACCTGAATCGTGAAGGTCCCGTCGGTGATCGGACCCGATGGCAGGCCCGTCACCGAGGCGCCCGGCTGGATCGCGACCTTGCCGGTGTAGGGGTCGGAGGTCTCATTGCCCCGGTCGGGTCGACGAACTCCACCACCAACGTCCAGGTCCCGGGTTGCGCGTTCACCGCCGAGGAAGACGCGGTCAGCTGGCCGGAGTAGCCGCTGGCCGAGCCCGACGCGTACTGGTTGGAGCCGTACCCGTCGATCTCCCCGGCCGGGTCCACTAGGTAGGTGTTCACCAGGTTGTTCGGGTCGTTGGCCAGATGCACTGAGGCAGTGATGTCCTGGTTGATCGCCGACGGGACGCTGAACTGGTAGTAGGCGAACTGGCCAGGCCCGCGGCCGTTACCGCCGATCAGGTTGCCGCTGAAGGTACCGCTGGCTGGCGACCCGGCCAGGTGGACGTAGCTGCGCAGCAGCACCGGGATCGTGCTGGCTCCGTGGCCGGCGGTCACCACGACCGAGCCTGCCAGGTCGCCGGGCGATGACGGCGTTGAGACCGACAGCGTGATCGGCGCGGACTGCTGGCCCTTGGTCAGCGTCAGCGTGGTCTGGCTGAGGGACGCCGAAGCTGACGAACTTCTGCGTGCTGGCCGTGACCCGGACGGTGCCGGTCGTGCCGTCCAGCGGCTTGCCGCCGACCGGGCCGAAGATGACGGCTGTCCACTTGCCCGGCGCCGGGTTGATGACGTCCTCATTCGCGCTCCGGTCGTACCCCTGGGGCAGCGAGTTCGCGGCGAACCTGCCCCTGGGGTCGATCAGGATCATGGTGAGCGGGTAGGTGGCCTGGAACTGGTTGATCTTGGCGGGGAACGCCATCGCCGCGTTCAGCCGCTGCTGCCCGGACGGAACGGTGAAATGGAATTCCCCGTAGTTGTCCTTGAATCCGGCGAAGTCGATGAAGTGGCGGCTGTGGGCGTTGGAGATCGTCACCTTGCCATGCTGCACATTGCTCACCGGACCGAGGGTGCGGGTGGACAGGTGCACGGTCTGGGTGCCCGAGCCGGTGTTCGTGACCGTGAACGTGCCGGTCTCCGGTGTGCCGGGGTAGTCCTGGATGTCGATCTGGCCCTGCCGCTGGTCGAGCGGGTTGGCGGCGTTCAGGCCGGACACGGAGGTCACGTTCGTCTGCAGCGTGTCGCCGGTTGCCGCGGTGGGGTTGCCATACGACTCGGCGAGCTGCACGGCCTTGTAGGCGTTCAGCAGGCCGGTGCCCTGCTCGTCGCCTGGCGCGCCGAGGTCGGAGGCCGAGCTCATGATGATCTGCTTGACGACCGCGGGCGCGGGTGTCTGGCCGGAGTGAGTCTTCCGGTAGGCCTGGATGACGAGCGCCGCGACGCCGGAGGTTAGCGGCGCCGACTGGCTGGTGCCGCCGGTGAGCTGAACGGGCGACAGCCTGCCCAGATCGTTCGTGCACTGCGGGTACGTCCCGGTGGCCGTGCACGAGGTGAAGCTTGAGTCACCGGGCGCGACCAGGTCAATCCCGGCACCAACAGCGTTGAAGCCACTGGAGCTGATGTTGCTGATGTTGTTGTCCAGCCAGCCGGTCCGGCCGAACTTGTCAGCCTCAGCGGAGTTGGACATCGCGTACGCCCGGAAGTCGGTGGTGGCACCGACCGAGATGACATTCGGGTCGGTAGACGGCGAGCCGATGGTGTTCGTGCCCGGCGAGGCGTCGCCGCTCGATACCACCACGGTGATGCCGGCCTTGACGGCGGCATCATCGAACTGCTTGATCGCATCGACAGAGGTGTCCGGGATGCCGTTGCTGCCGAACGACTCGTTCAGCACGTTGACCCGCTTCACGACGGTGGCGTAGTTGATTGCGTCCAGGAACGCCGATGTGGTCGTGGCGTTGGCGACCCCGAAGACCCGCAGGCCCTCCAGGCTGACGTCCGGCGCGACCCCCTCGATCTTGATGTTGCACGGGTGAGCCAGGGTCTGGGCCCCGAAGTGCTGCACGTTGTAGACGTGCCGGCCCTGCCCGGCGATCGAGTTCGCGTCCAGGAAGGCCTCGCCGCCGCCGCCGCTCGGGCCAAGCGTGCCGTCCCCGGTGAAGTCCCGGTACTGGGTGAAGACCGACTTGCCGTTCGCCTTGATGAAGTTCACGTTGTGGATATCGATGCCGTCGGCAATGTAGGCGACTGTCACGCCTTTGCCGGTGAAGCCGAGCGAACGCGCTGTCTTCGCACCTTTGACCAGCGACTGGGTGTTGGTGACCTGGAGAGCCTCAGGCTCCAGCTGGGCCTTGCCGCGTGCCAGGCAAGCACCCGGAAGCGGTTTGATCGTTGCGGCCGCAGCGGCGGCGTTGGCCTGCGCGGCGGCAGCCGATGGCCCCTGGATGAGCGCGTCCGGGATCACCTTGGCGACGGCCGGGTTAGCCTTCAGGCGGGCTTCCTCGCCCGCCGAGACGGTCGCGGCCACGGCATTGACGAGGCGAAACCCGAGGACGTGTCTGGCGTGCACTCGCGACAACTCGCGGACCAGGCCGCTCTGGCTGGCCGCGATCGCGGCGGACCTGGCGGATAGCTGCGGCCGGGCGGCAGAGCGGATAACTGGCTCGTTCTTCAGGAAGACGATCACATGCTGGCTGACGTTGGCAGCCAGAACCGTGGCCTGACCGGCAGTCAGCGGCCTCTGCTGCACCAGCCCTGCGCTGGCGTGCCCTGCGCTCACAGGCGCCGCCGCGGCAGCACCTGCCTGAGCCACGGCCAAGGTCGTGGCCGCGACCACGACCAGCCCCGCACCAGCCTTGGCGCGGGCATGCGCAGCCGGCGTGAAGAAGAATCGTCGCATCAAGAACGCCTCACCGTGACGGCGGCAAGCATGGCCGCAACATGAAAGCCCCAGGTCGGGGACGTTATCAGAGTTGCCCGAATTAGTCGCTAATACCGCACTAAGAAACGCGGTGAGCTATCTGATCGTTACTGAGGCAGTATCGGATGGCCTGCCGTCCAGTACCCGGAAGATATCGATCCACTGGTCCGGGCTCACGTAGCCGACCACGGTCCGCCGCTCCAGGCCCGCGCTGGCGCAGGCAGCTGCTACCCGGTCGGGCGGGTAGGTCCGGCGCAGTGAGGCCTGCACGGACCCGCCAACACCGCTGAACCCGGCCTGCACAAGGCGCCGGTAGGCAGCCTGGCGCGCCGGGCTGATCAGCGGCTCGGCTCGCCGCTCCAGCTTCAGGATGCCGGCATCGACTCGTGGCGCCGGGCGGAACTGGGTCCTGGGGATCGTCCCCCGTAGCTCCCACCGAACCTGCGGCCAGGTGCTCACCGTCAGCAGGCTCCACCGGCCGTAACCGCCGGCCCGTTTGCGCGCGTACTCCAGCTGGGTTATCAGCGTGGCGGCAGTGAGACGGCGCGCTCGGAGGCACCAGTCGATGATCGGCGAAGTGAGCGAGAAGGGCGCGTTCCCGACAACCTGGAACGGTCGGGCAGGCGGGCGGGCCGACAGGAAGTCGCGCATTACTACCTTGACCTGCGGGCGGCTACCGACTCTGGCGGTCAGCCGCCCGGCCAGGCTCTCGTCCACCTCATACGCGATGACCTCGGCGAACATCGCCGCCAGCCGGGCGGTCACGATGCCCTCGCCAGCCCCGACCTCAAGGCACAAACCCGTCGGATCACCCCGGACGGCCTTGAGGAACTGCCGCGCCGCGTCGGGGTTGCGCAAGTAGTTCTGCGACAGCTCGCGGCGGCGCCGGTCACGTTCGGTACGCCCTCCGGCGCCCGGCCTGGGCTGGCGCCGCCCGGAGGTGTCCATCGCACCAGGGTACTGACCGGCCGCGCCGCGCCGATCGTGCCGCTGCATGATGAGCACGTAAACAAAGCTTCGTCGCAGGTGCTTTTGTTTACGTCATCATGAATTAGCTGCCGAACGGAGCGACTGCATGCGGTACGCGGCTTTGCTGCGAGGGATCAACGTTGGCGGGCGCAACAAGGTGCCGATGGCCGAGCTGCGCGCCATGCTCACCGAGCTTGGCTACGCCGACCTGGCGACGCACCTGCAGAGCGGCAATGCGGTCTTCAGCTCGCAGGCGCCAGCGGCCGAGCTGGAGCAGGAAATCGCCCAGGCCGTGGCCGCGAAGTTCGGAGTCAGCTGCGCGGTCATGGTGCGTACCGGTTCCGACCTGGCGGCCGCGGTCAGCGGCAGCCCGATGGACGGCGAGCCGGAGAACCCGTCTCGATACTTTGTCGCGTTCCTCAGCGCCCGGCCCGCTGCCCGCGTGCTCGAAGCGCTCGACGGCGTCTCGTTCGAACCTGATGCGCTCTGGGTTCGCGGCCGGGAGGCCTACCTGTGGTGCCCGGCGGGGGCGGCGGACACCAAGCTGACCAATGTCGCGTTGGAGAAGCTGCTGGGCGTCGCCGCGACCTCCCGCAACTGGAACACGGTGACCAGGCTCGCCAGCATGACGAGTGACTGACCGCGCATGCCAGCCACATTCCGGACGGGAACGGGGTCGCCGCGACGCTTACTCATCACTGAAGCGGCGCAGTCGCTTCAGCTGAGAGCGGCGCTGTTTCTCGGCTAGGCGCCGCTCGACGGAGCCGCGCGTCGGCTTTGTCGGCCTGCGCGGCGTGCGCGGCGGCGCCGTCGCGTCTGTGAGCAGGGCGCTCAGCCTGGCGGCTGCTGCCTCCCTGTTGCGGAGCTGGGAGCGATATTCACTGGCAGCGACCGCGATCACGCCACCGGAAAGGCGGCCGGACAATGCCGCGAGCGCCCGCTCTTTGAGCACTGGGGGCAGCGCCGCGGACCCGGCCAGGTCATAGGACAGCTCGGCCTGGCTGTCGGTGGTGTTGACCGACTGCCCGCCAGGGCCCTGAGAACGTGAAAACCGCCACGACAGTTCTTCCGGCGGGATTGTGATGCCGCGCACCGTGACTTCCAGGCTCACACCGACTCCGGTGCGCGTGCGGCAACTGCGGGCATGCACCTTGCTTATCACAACGCTCATTCGGTGCTAATCCGTAGCCGGTTCATCACAATCCGCTACAACAGCGGGTCTGTTCAGGAAGAATTCCTCGGGTCAGCTGCAACAGGGGAGACAGGATGATGGATGGGGAAATGACCGGTGGGCACCGCGCGGCGATCCTGGGCGTCATTGCCGGGGCCGTGTGCCTGGGGCTTAGCGCGTGCGGCGCGTCAGCGGGAATAACGCCCGGCCAGGTAGCGGCGCCCAGCACGTCGATCCCGGCCAGCACGCATAAATTCTGCAACGACGTATCGGCAGCCATGGCGAGCCTGGCCGGCCAGAACCCGACGAGCAAGATGACGCTCACGCAAGCGCGGCATGCGCTCGACAGCCTGCTGAACAACGGGATCAAGAATTTCACCGCACTGGAGACCAAGGCACCCGCGAGCCTGAAGCACCCGATCACGCTGATCGTGTCGGACTTCAGGAACTACGAGGCACTGACGATGAAGGCGACGTCGGTCAAGGCGCTTCTTGACTCGACGGTGAAGGCCAGTCCCATCGACAAGCACGCCTACCAGGAGCTGCTCGCCTACACCGCGACGTCGTGCTAACAGCATCGCGTTAGCGACGGGCACGCCGGCGGCGCCGCGACTTGATAGCGTCGCGGAGGTCCGGAGATGCACAATCAGGGTCACCAACGCTCCGGACGGACCCGGCTTGGAGGGCAGAGCATGAGCGGTTTCAAGAAGTTTCTGATGCGCGGCAACCTGATCGATCTCGCGGTCGCGGTGGTGATCGGCGTTGCCTTCAACGCGATCGTGCAGGCCCTGGTACGGGACATGATCACGCCGCTGATCACGGCCATCGGCGGATCGAGGCAGCAGAGCTTCGCGAAACTGTCGTTCTCGGTGAACGGCGTCGCGATCACGTATGGCGCCGTCCTCAACGCCCTGCTGTCGTTCGTCGTGATCGCCGCGGTCGTCTACTACCTGATCGTCGCGCCTACAACCAGGCTGAACGCGATTGCGGCCCGGAAGCATGCCGCCACGACGCGGGAGTGCCCTGAGTGCCTGAGCCAGATCCCGGTCGCCGCGCGCAAGTGCATGTACTGCACCAGCGAAGTGCCGCCGGTCCCCGCTCCGGCGACCGATGTCCCGGCACCCAGGCAGGCACGGCACAGGCACCTGGCGCCCGAGTGAGTCCTGAGCTCGGGCCGCGGCCCGGGCTCACTTAGCGTCGGCGTAACAATCCACGACAGCCGTCGTCATCGGAAAGCTCACCCCCGTCGGGCCGAAGATCAGCTCCGTGGCCGCGGCGGCCGCCGCCTCGATGGCTGCTGCAACCTCCGCTGCTCGCCCGGCTGGGGTGTGCACGATCACCTCGTCATGCTGGAAGAACACAAGTTGCGGGCGGGGCTGACCCAGCTCAGCCAGCCTCCCGCGCAAGGTGGCCAGCAGGACCAGTGCCCAGTCGGCAGCGCTGGCCTGCACGACGAAGTTCCGGGTGAACCTGCCGCGAGCCCGCGCCGCCGCCCCGGCGCCCGGATCTCGTTCTTGCTCCGGGTCAGCGGCCTCCGCCGTCGTCGCCAGCCACGCCGACGATGGGGGCGGGCAAGTCCGGCCGAGCACGGACTTGACCACGCGGCCCTCCTCCCCAGCGCGTGCGGCGCTCTCGACGAATGCGGACGCCTGGGGAAACCGCCGCCGGAACAGGGCGAGCGACTGTCCGCCGTCGGCGCCAGTCCCGCCGTACATGGCCGATAGCAGCGCGACCTTGGCCGTAGCGCGGTCAGCTCCGATCGCCGTCGCCACCGCCTCATACAGGTCGCCGGTGGTGGCTGCCTGCGCGAACACCCGGTCCCCGGCGAGGGCTGCCAGGATCCGCGGCTCAAGCTGGGCTGCATCGGCGACCACGAGCGTCCAGCCGGGGTCAGCTAGCACTGCCGCCCGGAGCAGTTTGGGGATCTGCAGCGCGCCGCCGCCGCGCGAGGCCCAGCGACCCGAGACGACTCCGCCAACCACGTACTCGGGCCGGAACCTGCCGTCGCTGACCCAGGTGTCCAGCCATGACCAGCCGTTCGCGGTGTGCAGCCGGGCGAGTTCCTTGTATTCCAGCAGGAGCGGGATCACCGCATGGTCGACGCCCCGCAGCTCCGACGACCGGGTGGACGTTACCCGGATACCGCTGGCCGCCAGCGCGCGCAGCAATTGTGCAGGCGAATCGGGATTGACTGGGCGTGCGGCGCCCAGTGCTGCGGATATCTGCGCGGCGAGCGCGCTGAGCCTGGCCGGGCGCAGCGGTGGCCCTCCGGTGGCAGGGGGCCGCGGGCCAAGCTGCTCCGCCAGCAGCCGCTGGTGCACCTCGGCCCGCCAGGGCAGGCCGACCGCGGTCATCTCGGCGGCTGCCAGCGCGCCAGCGGACTCGGCGGCGGCTAGCAACCCGAACTTCGCTGGATGCGGATCGGCGGCGATGGCAATGAGCTGGCCGGCATGAACGCTCAGCAGGTCGTCCATGACGGCCTGCAGATCGGGCTCACCCTGCTGGCTGGCATCGAACAACAGCTGTCCCCGTTGCACTCCGGTGGGCTGGCCGGGTGATGGCCTCTGCGCTAGGCGCGCCGCTGCAGTGCCGGCCGGTTCGCTGGCGGCGTGACCGTCCCTGGCCTGCAGCAGCGCGGTGACGAGCTGGACGTCATGACAGCGGGCCACCACTGTCCCCGCTCGCAGCAGCGCGGGATAGACATCCGCCGCCGAGGGCCATACCCAGCGCACGTCACCGCTTGCCTCAAGCCGGGCCACGGCGGTCGCAAAGTCAGATTCGAGCCAGGCAGACTCGACCGCGGTACCGTCGTCGCGCAGGCGACACAGCAGGCCCCGTTGGCCCGGGCCGGGCACCAGCGCTATCCGCACAAGCTGAATTGTGCGGCATCCCGCCGACAGTGCGGCCCGGGCCGACGCGCGCTCATGTGCCGGGCAGCGGCCGAGCAGACCATGCACCTCGCTCGGTTGCCACCGCGCGAGCCACTCGGCGCCGCCTAAACGGCCGTGTCCGCCGTCTGCTCGCGCTCTTGCTCCTGCGCCCAGGACCCGGCTTCGTGCGCGCCTCGCTGCGAGCGGTGCGAGCGGCCCAGCTTAGAAATCAGTAGTGGCAGCGCACGATCAGGCTGATCACCGGCAGATTCTGCCTCATCGTCGTCGTCACTAACGGTCGCATCGGCATCGGAGCGTACTGCGCCCTCAGGCTGGTAATGCGGCGGGAAGCCCTGGTACCTCGGCCCGCAGTAACCGGGCCCCGGGCTTGGGGTGTCAAACGCGCCGCTACCAGCCTCGTTAGGCGGCAGCGGCGCTAGCTCTTCCAGCGGGACTGCCTCAAGCAGCAGAGCCTCGTGCCCGGCTGACTCACGGCCGGCCGGCTCGTGCGCCACAGGCTCGTCGTCAACCGGCTCGTGTTCAGCTGACTCCGCTGGCGACGGCGCGGGCTCAACCGGCGATGGTGCCTGGACTGGCACCGCAAGGCGGTTGTCAGCCGGGATCGGCGGGATGGCCAGTTGAGTCCCTCCCGCGCGACGCCAGTCGGTCACCTCCGCGTGCACAGGTCCGACGCAATCGTGGCCGTCGAGCAGGGCAGCGAGCATCTCTGCCTCGTCGGCTCCCACCCCGAATACGACTCGAGGCTGGCCCCACGGTTCATCGAGCGAATAACCGACGTAGCTCGACACCGGCGTTGGCGGCTGTGCGCCGAGCCCATGCTGGCTACGCCATTGCCCCCATGCACGCTCCAGTGCGATCGCTGCACGCTCCGCACGCTGCACTAAGCCCGGATCACGCATTCCTCCCCCTCCCCCATAGCGCCGCATTCCGCCCAGGAGGGCGGGATCCCCAGGGACGCTACGCACACACCTACGCAGACGGTCTGGCTGTCATAGTGATGCACGGACGTCACGCCTGCCGCCGGGGCGCCGGCCTGCGGCGGCACGTGCCCTCAGTATCGCCTCGCGATAGGCCCGGGAGACGCGATTACGAAAAGTTGTTATGCGGCTACAAACGGTTAGCTAGATATATCCAGACCCGGACCGGAAGATGTGCGGGAAGCGCTGACGGAGACGGCGACGGCGAGCGTCGCGGGCGCGGGTCGCGTGCGTTTGCGGGCGGGATAGCGACATCGCACACACGGGGAATCGCGCGGGCTGGACAGCGGCACCACACGCGCGGGCGCTGCACGGCGGGACAGCCGCATCACACGCGGGGCATTGCGCGGGCTGGACAGCGCCACCACACGCGCGGCCGGTGCACGGGATAACGGCGGAACATGCGGGGCATGGCGCCACATCGTCGGCGCCGCGCCGGAACGGCCCCAGGTGCCGGTGCAAGCTTCCTGATCTTGCTAGTGATCACTTCTCATGCTGCCTCGGGCAGCTCCGCTCCTGGATCCTGCCCAGGAGGCCGGATCGACCCCGGCTTCCGTGACCGATGCTCATCATCGCATCGAACGCGAAGCGCGCCCCCCGATGCGGTGAGATGGCCGCCGGGGTCGACCCCCCCAACTGCTTGGCAACTGGCCGCCGGCTGACTGCGAACCGCCAGCGCCGAATGCGGCCTTGCCTCATTCCGAGCGCTGCTGCGGGATGCCCGCAAGAAGGGCGCGGACCTCAGTCTCCCGGTAACGGCGGTGCCCGCCGAGCGTCCGGATGGACGTGAGTTTTCCTGCCTTTGCCCAGCGGGTAACTGTCTTCGGGTCCACCCTGAACATTGTCGCGACTTCTGCGGGCGTGAGCAGCGGCTCCGCCTCTGGTGTGCGTGCTGACATGTTGACGGCCTCTCCTCCTGGACCGGTACTGCGATCCCTTCTTCTTTGCTGTTCGTGGCTCTCATCAGAGAGCCTGCCTCGGATGTCCCATATAGTCCACTCGGACCATATTGCCATCACCAGCGGTGACAAGTCGACAACCGGGAGCAAAGTTTCTTCTGCGAGTCGCCGCAATTCCCCGCTGCGACTTGTCACGCTGCGTGATTCTAGCGACACGCATCGTCGCAACGGGCGGATTCGGAAAAGTCATCCGCGCCTCCCATCAGCTACTTAGCTCGATTGCCGCCACGTCTTGCACACCCCTGTCTACCTGGGCCGATCTCCTCCAGCTCGGCACCTTCAGGGGCATGATCACGCCAGGAGCCCCGATACTCGTTCCCCGGCGCTGCGCGGCGAATCCCTCCCTCCGGGTCGGGCTACCCAGCGCCGCGATCTGGCCCCCTACCGGTGCGATCACTGGCCCTCAGCCAGGATGCTCGCATGCAGTTGCAGGACACCTGAGTTGTTTCGATGCAACCAGCCCGCGTCCTGTGTTAATCCCCCGTACTGCGGCCAGATAATCTGCTTCGGGGGATTTCGACCGCAGCCTAGTTCGCATCCGCGCGACGCTCGGTGAGCACATCAGGTACGCAGCCGATGCTCGTTGCCCGGTGAAACCGGCGGAACTCCGGCACACGCCGCGCAATAGGCAGCATGACTAATCGTGACATGCCGTACGCCTCTGCGCAAAGACCTACGCGCCGGTAGATCCGCGACGCGATCAGTCTCTTCGGTCCAGCGCCGCTATAGGCTGGTCGCCGATCCCGCGTCAACGGAGACGCGGGCAGGATCTCGGGAGCTCACCGTGACCACACGTCTTCGAGGCCGGCGCATGCAGGCGGCCAGCCCGGCCACGAGCAAGTCGTCTTCTGCCAGGACACGCAGTCCGGGCTGCGCGCCATCATCGCGATCTACTCCACCGCCCTCGGGCCCGCGCTCGGCGGCACGCG
Source organism: uncultured Actinomycetota bacterium (assembly GCA_963834665.1). Classification (GTDB taxonomy): domain Bacteria; phylum Actinomycetota; class Actinomycetes; order Streptosporangiales; family Streptosporangiaceae; genus JAJYUU01. The sequence continues at coordinate 615,830 of CAWICK010000008.1, read as the reverse complement.
CTTCTACCCGTACTCCAGCGAGGAAGCGGCGCTGGCGGACGTGCTGAACCTGTCCAGGGCCATGGCCTACAAGAACGCGCTGGCCGGGCTCGACCTCGGCGGCGGCAAGGCGGTGATCATCGGCGATCCCGCCCAGCTGAAGTCCGAGGCCCTGCTGCGCGCCTACGGCCGCTTCGTCGAGTCGCTGAACGGCCGCTACATCACCGCATGCGACATCGGCACCTACAGCGAGGACATGGACATCGTCGCGCGCGAGTGCGCGCACGTCACCGGCCGCACGGTGCCGAATGGCGGGGCCGGCGACTCCTCGGTCCTCACCGCCTTCGGCGTCTTCCAGGGCATGCGCGCGGCGGCCGAGCATCTCTGGGGCACACCAGCCTGGGCGGCAAGACCGTCGGCATCGAGGGCGTCGGCAAGGTCGGCCACCGGCTCGCCGACCACCTGTGCGCTGACGGCGCCCGGGTAGTGATCTTCGACACCAACCCCGCGGCGTCGGAACGGGTACGTCGCCAGCGCATCCGGACGTGAGGTCGCGCGAGCCGCGGCCGACCTGCTCGCCAGCCAGCTCGACGTGTACTCGCCCTGCGCGCTGGGCGGGGCCATCGACGACGACACCGTGCACTCGCTCGGCAGCGCCAGATCATCTGCGGCGGGGCCAACAACCAGCTCGCCCATCCGGGCGTGGAGAAGATGCTGGCCGACTGCGGGATCGTCTACGCGCCCGACTACCTGGTGAACTCCGGCGGCGTCATCCAGGTGGCCGATGAGCTGCACGGATTCAACTTCGAGCGGGCCAAGGCCAGGGCGGAGCAGATCTTCGCCACCACCAGGCAGATCCTGGCCGCGGCGGACACCGACGGGCGTTCCGCCCGCGGTCGCCGCGGACCGGCTGGCCGAGCGCCGGATCGCCGAGGTAGGCCGGCTCGCGGGCATATACCTGGGCAGCTGATCACTTTCTCCGGGATCAGCGGAGGCGCCTACCGCCCAAAGCAGGTACGGTTGTACCTGTACGTCAGGGCGAGCGCGTCGGGCCTCCCGGTGGCGGAGTGGCGGCGGGTTAGCCTTGTGTGCACGAACCGCGAGCATTGGCGTGGTAACGGGCAACTTAGAGTGCGGTGACCAGGGACCCTTCGGGTCCGTACGTTAGAGGGGGTCGAGCCAATGGGGCGCGGCCGAGCCAAGGCCAAGCAGGTCAAGGTGGCCCGCCAGCTGAAGTACAGCGGTGGCGGCACGGATCTTGACCGGCTGCGGGCTGAGCTGGGCGTCGACGCGGATACCCAGCGCGCACGGGGATTCCCTTACGCGGACCTCGGCGACCGGTACTCCGATGACGATGACCGCGCTGAGACGAGAGCGACGAGGACTGGGACGAGGGCGACCTCGACAGGACTTCGGCGAGCACAGTGTCGCGGGCGGCAGCACGGGCCGCTGACTAGCAGGTTCTTGGGTGACGGGCTGCTGACCGGTTCAGCCCTGGATGGCTGCCGGCCAGCCGCGCACGGCCCGTCTCCGGCGGAGACCTCGCCCAGCACCCATGCGGGCACGCCCCGCTCGGCCAGCATCCGCACCGCGCGGTCCGCGTCGGCGGCGCCACGATGGCAGCCATGCCCACGCCCATGTTGAAAACCCGCTCCATTTCCGGCCGCGGCACCTTGCCGCGCCCGGCGAGCAGGCCGAACACCGGCGCCCGGCTGCCAGGTCGCCCGGTCCAGGACCGCGTCGGCGCTGTCGGGCAGCACCCGGGCCAGGTTGGCGGCCAGCCCGCCGCCGGTCACGTGGGCGAACGTCCTGACCTCGCAGCCGTCCGCCAGCGCCAGGCAGTCCCTGGCGTAGATCCTGCGTCGGCGTCAGCAGCTCCGCGCCGAGCGGCTGGCTCGAGCTCGGCCGGCTGCGCGGTGAGCTCCAGCCCGGCGCCCGGCGCGTCGATGATCGCTGCGCACGAGCGAGTACCCGTTGGAATGCAGGCCCGACGACGCCATGGCGACGACGACATCGCCGGCGCGGACGCGATCCGGCCCGAGCAGCCGGTCGGCGTCCACGACGCCGGTGGCGGCGCCGGCGATGTCGAAGTCATCGGGGCCGAAGTGGCCGGGATGCTCGGCGGTCTCGCCGCCGATCAGCGCGCAGCCCGCCTGCACGCAGCCCTCGGCGATGCCGCCGACGATTGCCGCCACTCGCTCCGGCTGCAGCCGGCCGAAGACCAGGTAATCGGTCATGAACAGCGGCTCGGCCCCGCACACGACGAGATCATCGACGACCATCCCGACCAGGTCGATGCCGATGGTGTCGTAGCGCCGCAGCCGCTGCGCGATCACGACCTTGGTGCCGACCCCGTCGGTCGAGGTGGCCAGCAGCGGCCGGCGCATGCCGGTCAGCTTGGTCGCGTCAAAGAGCCCGGCGAACCCGCCGAGGCCGCCGAGCACCTCCGGGCCCGCGGTCCGCGCGACCGAGGCGCGGATCAGGTCGACCGCGCGCTCGCCCGGCGGCGATGTCCACGCCCGCGCGCGCGTAGCTCGCCTGCACCGGCGCCGTCCGGCTGTCCGCCGGCCGCCTGGCCCCGCGTCACCTAGCGCGCCTGCCCGCTGCCGACGACGGGCTCGAGCAGGTGCTTGCCCTTCTCGCTGTCCGCCACCGGGATCGGATAGTTGCCGTCGAAGCAGGCGTGGCACAGCCGTCCGGACGGGACGGTGGTCGCCTCGATCAGGCCTTCCAGCGACACGAAGCCCAGCGAGTCCGCGCCGATCGACTGCCTGATCTCCTCGACCGTCAGGTTGCCGGCGAGCAGTTCGGCCCGGCTCGGGAAGTCGATGCCGAAGTAGCACGGCCACGCCACCGGCGGGCTCGAGATCCGCACGTGCACCTGCGCTGCGCCGGCCTCGCGCAGCATCGCCACGATGGCGCGCTGGGTAGTGCCGCGCACGATCGAGTCGTCCACGACGACGAGCCGCTTGCCGCCGATGGCCTCGCGCAGCGGGTTGTACTTCAGCCGCACGCCGCGTTGCCTGATCGTCTGGCTCGGCTGGATGAAGGTCCGGCCGACGTAGGAGTTCTTGACCAGGCCCTGCCCGTAGGGGATGCCGCTGGCCTGCGCGTACCCGATGGCCGCCGGGCGTGCTCGACTCCGGCACCGGGATGACCAGGTCCGCGTCCGCCGGGCACTCGGCGGCGAGCTTCCGGCCGATTTCCTCCCGCGCGGCCTGCAGGCTGCGGCCCGAGATCGTGGTGTCCGGCCGGGCCAGGTAGACGTACTCGAACAGGCAGCCCCGCGGGGTCGGCGGGCGCGAACGGTATGCGACCGTGACCCCGTCCTCGTCGATCGCGATCATCTCGCCCGGCTCGATCTCGCGCACGAACGTCGCGCCGACGATGTCCAGCGCCGCCGTCTCGCTGGCGACCGTCCAGCCGCTCGCCAGCCGCCCGAGTACCAGCGGCCGGAATCCCTGCGGGTCGCGGGCCGCGTACAGGGTCTGCTCGTCCATGAAGACCAGCGAGAACGCGCCGCGGACCAGCGGCAGCGCCGCCAGCGCGGCCGCCTCGATGCCGGGATGCGATGCGCAGGACCGTTCGCCGTTCCCGCTGCACGCCGGCTCGGTGCGGCGAACAGGGCGGTGAGCACGTCGGTGTCGGAGGTGGCCCGGCTGGCCAGCCCGCCGCCGTGCCGCGCCAGCAGCGCCGCGAGCTCGAGCGTGTTGATCAGGTTCCCGTTGTGGCCGAGGGCCAGGCTGGCCGACGGCGTTGCCCGGAACGTGGGCTGCGCGTTCTCCCAGACCGACGAGCCGCTGGTCGAGTACCGGCAGTGCCCGACGGCGATGTGGCCCGCGCAGGGTGTTGAGCACCGACTCGTCGAAGACCTGGGCGACCAGGCCCATGTCCTTGTAGACGACGATCCGGCGAGCCGTCGCTGACCGCGATGCCCGCCGACTCCTGGCCGCGATGCTGGAGCGAGTACAGGCCGTAATAGGTCAGCTTGGCGACTTCCTCGTCCGGGGCCCAGACGCCGAAGACGCCGCACGCGTCTCGCGGCGGCTGGTCATCGGCTGGGATCGGGATCGTGTGACAGACGGCCGTCGGGCTTGATCACCAGCCAATTCTAGTGACCCCGCCGGCCCGCCGGGGCCGTTGGCCACCACCGGAAGGTAGCCGGAAATATCCGCCCGCTGCCCGCTGGCCCGCAGCCGGCCGGTGGCCACCGCGGCCGCCCAGCTCAGCTCTCCGGTCGCGAGGCTCGAGCCAGGTCAGCGGATCGGTCTCGACGACGTTGGGCGGCGTGCCGCGGGTGTGCCTGGGTCCGGGCACGCACTGGACGGCCGCGAACGGCGGTACCCGCACCTCGACGGTGCGGCCCGGCGCGCGGTCGCCAGCAGCCCCGAGGGTGTAGCTGACCGCGGCCCGCAGCACCGCCCGCAGCGGCTCAGCGCCCGCCTGGCCGCCGCCGTGACCGCGGCCACGCTGGCCTGCCCGACGCGCGGCGCGCGTGACCGGGCCGGCCCAGGCGGCTCGCCGAGAGCCGTCAGCTGCTCGTTGACGGCGGCGAGCAGCCCGGGAGCGTCAAAACCGCGCGCTGGCACGGCTATGCAGGCTAGCGGATGTGGCGCTCCGCCCGGGCCAGCTAGGGCTGAGCGCAGACATTTCATCGATCCTGGTTGCTGGGCGAACCGTTATTCCGGACTTATGCCCGATCGCGATTCCGTCGGCGGCGGAAGTTCGGTAATCGTTCGGTATGCCTGGTCAGCGCCACACCGCCCGCCCGCGCACGCGCGGCTCCTGGCTGCCCAGGCTGGCCGGCCTCGCCGTGATCGTCGTGCTGGCCGCCGGCGGCGCGGCGGCCTACGTCGCCGGGTTCCATCCCGCCGCGGGCAAGCGCGCCAGCCCCGCTGCCGACCAGGGTGGCGTCCACGCTGACCGTCGGCCTGGTCGCCGAGCCCCCCGCGCCGGCGGGCTGCCGCCGGCCTCGAGCAGCTGCTGAGCCACGCAGCGGCGCCCGGCTTCTCGCCCGGTCGGGATCAGCCAGCAGCAGCAGGGCCAGCCGGAATGGATCGCCGACGTGATGACCGGCGGCGGGTACATCTTCATCTACCTGCCGACCAGCCAGTGCCTGGCTTCCGGCGGGCCGCGCGCGCGGCCGCGGCTCCCCGCGGCGCTGCGATCTGAGTCCGGCAGCAGCGCTGGCGGCGCCTGGCAGCGCCGTCGTCGCGGACGGGCACGACTTCTACCAGTTCGCCAATATGGCGTCCGGCAAGTGCATCACGCAGGGCAGCGGCTCGGCCGCCCAGGGCCTGCCCGCCGGGCTCGCCGCCTGCGACCCGGCCCGGCCCGCCAGCCAGCTGCTGGCCTTCTGGTGGACGCGCCGACCGCGCTCAGCCGACTCGCGCCGGCGTCAGCCGAACAGGGCCGGCAGCGGCGCGGAGTGCACCGCGGCCAGCTCGGTCCAGCGGGATCTCGAAGAGCCCGGTGACCTGCAGCGCGTCGCCGCCGGTAGTGCCGATCACGAAGGCCGGCACGCCGGCGCTGGCGCACAGCAGGCGCGAATTCCTCCTCCGCGCCCGGCCTGACCTCCACAACCGCCCGCGCCGCGGATTCGCTGAACAGCGCGACGAACGGGTCAGCCGGGCAGCGTCACGCTGCACGCCGGTACCGCCGGCCAGGCATGATTCGGCGAGCGCCGACCGCCAGCCCGCCGTCGGACAGGTCGTGACGCCGACGCCAGCAGCCCGCGGCTGCCCGCCGTGACCAGCACCTCGGCGAGTGCGCGCTCGGCGGCGAAGTCCACCGCCGGCGGCCGGCCGCCGAGGTGCCGGTGCGCTCACCCAGGCCCACAGCGAGCCGCCGAACTCTGCCCTGGTCGCGCCCAGCAGCACGACGCTGGCGCCGGCAGGCGAAACCCGGACCGGACCCGGCGGCGGACATCCTCGTGCACGCCGAGCACCCCGACGACCGGCGTCGGCTGGATCGGCACGCCGCCGGTCTGGTTGTAGAAGCTCACGTTCCCGCCGGTGACCGGCGTGCCCAGTGTCAGGCAGCCGTCGGCCAGCCCGCGCACGGCCTCGGCGAACTGCCACATCACGCCGGGATCCTCGGGCGAGCCGAAGTTGAGGCAGTTGGTCACCGCCAGCGGCCTGGCGCCGGTGACCGCCACGTTCCGGTGCGCCTCGCAGAGCGCGAGCTGCGTCCCGGCGTAGGGATCGAGCTGGCAGTACCGGCCGTTCCCGTCGGTCGCCAGCGCGACGCCGCGGCCTGTCTACTCGTCGATCCGCAGCAGCCCGGCGTCGTGCGGCGTGCCGAGCACGGTGTCGCCGCGGACGTAGCGGTCGTACTGCTCGGTGACCCAGGTCTTGTCGGCCGCGTCCGGCTGGCCGACCACGGTCAGCAGCGCGGCGCGCAGCGCAGCCCCCGATGCTGGCCGCGGCAGCCGCGCCGGGGTCGTCGGCTGTCAGCGCGTCCTGGCTAGCGGGGCGGCGCACCGGCCGGTCGTAGACCGGTCCGTCGTCGGCCGCGCTGCCCGGCGGGATGTCGACGACCTGCTCGCCGTGCCAGCTCATCTCCAGCCGCCCCGAGCCGGTGACCTCGCCGATCACGGTGGCCAGCACGTCCCAGCGCGCGCAGATAGCCAGGAACGGCGCGACGTCCGCCGGCGTAACGATCGCCATCATCCGTTCCTGCGACTCGCTCATCAGGATCTCGGCCGGGCCGAGCGATGAGTCACGCAGCGGGACCGCGTCCAGGCTGACCCGCATGCCGGTGCCGCCGCCCGCCGCCAGCTCGGTCGTGGCGCAGGCCACGCCGGCCGCGCCGAGGTCCTGGATGCCCACGACGACGCCCGCCTGGTACAGCTCCAGGCAGCACTCGACCAGGAGCTTCTCCATGAACGGGTCGCCGACCTGCACGCTCGGCCGCTTGGCACCCTCACCGCGCGCCGCCGAACGACGCGCTGGCCAGCACCGACGCCCCGCCGATGCCGTCGGGCCCGGTCCGCGAGCCGAACAGGATCACCTTGTTGCCCGGCCCGGTGGCGGCCGCCAGCTTGAGGTCCGCGTGCCGCAGTACGCCGACGCACAACGCGTTGACCAGCGGGTTGCCGGCATAGCAGGGGTCGAACGCCAGCTCGCCGCCGATGTTGGGGAGCCCGAGGCAGTTGCCGTAGAACGAGATGCCGCCGACCACTCCCGGCAGCACCCGGCGCGTATCCGGCGCATCGGCGGGGCCGAAGCGGAGCGCGTCCATGACCGCGACCGGCCGCGCGCCCATGGCCAGGATGTCCCGCACGATGCCGCCGACGCCGGTGGCGGCGCCCTGGAACGGCTCCACGAAGGACGGGTGATTGTGCGACTCGATCTTGAAGGTCACCGCGTAGCCGTCGCCGATGTCGACGACGCCAGCGTTCTGGCCGATGCCGGCCAGCAGCACGTCGGTCTTCGGCGCCTTGTCCGCGAACTGCCGCAAGTGCTTGCGCGACGACTTGTACGAGCAGTGCTCGCTCCACATAACCGAGTAGATCGCCAGCTCGGCGTCTGTCGGCCGGCGCCCGAGCATGCGCGACGACGCGCTCGTACTCGCTCGGCGGTCAGGCCGAGCGCCGCGAACGGCTGCTGCCGGTCCGGCGTCGCCGCGCTGCCGCCACTGTGTCCTGGACGATCATGCGGGTAACGGGGTCCTGGATAACCGTCTCCGAGCTGGTCATACGGCGGCGACCGCCGAAGGACCGAGGTGAAGAAGCCGAGGCCGTCGGCAGCCGGGCCGGTCAGCGGGTCGATGGCGTGCTCGGGGTGCGGCATGAGGCCGGCCACGTTGCCCGCCTCGTTCACGACGCCCGGCGATGTCGCGCCGCCGACCCGTTCGGGTTGCCGCTTGCGTAACTGGCCAGTACCTGGCCGCTTGCCTCCAGCTCGGCGAGGGTCTGCTCATCGGCCATGTAGGCGCCCTCGCCGCTCTTGAGCACGACGCTGATCTGCTGACCTGGCTGGTACCTGCCCGGTCCAGGCCGAGGTCGTGTTCTCGATCGTGATCTTGATGTCCCTGTTGACGAAGTGGCGGCGCTCGTTGCGGGTCAGCGCGCCGGGCAGCAGGTGCGCCTCGCACAGGATCTGGAAGCCGTTGCAGATGCCCAGCACCGGCAGGCCCTTGGCGGCGGCCGGGATCAGCTCGCTCATCACCGGCGCGAATCGGGCGATGGCGCCGCAGCGCAGGTAGTCGCCGTAGGAGAAGCCGCCGGGCAGGATCACCGCGTCGACGCCGTGCAGGCTCCGCCTCGCCATGCCAGAGCTCTACTGGCTGGCCGCCGGACCGCCGGACGGCGCGGCGCGCATCAAGATCATCCAGCGAGCCGGGGAAGGTGACGACTCCGATCCGGGCCGTCATCGGCGTCCTCGCGGGCGGCGCATGCCTGCAGGTTACCGGCTCAGCCAGCGTCCCTGAGCTGTGAGGCCGGCGCAGCGGCAGCGGCGCGTCGCTGCGCCATTCGATCCGCTTTTGCAGCGAGACGACCGTGCCCTGGCCTGGCTTGCTCTGCATTGTCACGTCATCGACGCACGCCCGCATGATCGCCAGGCCGCGGCCGGACTCGGGCAGCTGGGCGATGGCCCGCTCCCTGGCCAGCCGCCGTGGCCTGGTGATCCGGCTGCGCAGCGTGGTCGACGGACCGGGCGGGCGGGTCGGGTGACGGCGCAGCCGGGCACCGGCCGGACCGGACGCCGGATCACCGACCGGCGCGGACCGTGGCCGGGTCAAAGCCGCGGCCGCTGTCCACGACCTCAAGCAGGCATCGCTTGCTGCCGACATGGGCGACTACCTCGTAGCGCCGGCCAGGGCCCGCGTGCCGCACGACGTTGGAGCACGCCTCGGTAACCGCGAGCAGGATGTCGCCGACGCAGCGCTCGTCCATGCCGAGGCGGCTGAGGGTATCACCGAGCACCCGGCGCATCACCGGGACGCTCAGCGCTTCCCTGGGGAACACCAGGCAGAACTCCATGTCCGCGGTCTGGCTCCCCAGAATGGAACACCCGAGATCGCATCCGCTCCTCAGCCCCGTCGCGGTTACAGACAGTTCACATTGTCCAGGCTTCCCCGGCTGAGCTGCGGTAATCATGAACTTAGGCGATCTCTGGACGAACAGTGCGGTACTGGCAGACCGGTCAGGCCGCTATTCAGGCCTCTGACCTGCGCTTTCACGGTCGATGCAGGGCCCAGTGCAGGTGCAACAGTTGCGGCCGGTACGCAGCCAGCTGCGGAGAATAACGATCAGGTAAGGCCGCCGTTTCAGGCCAGAGCGACTGATCGAGAATACCTCGATGACCGGGTTGGCCAGCAGCTCGGCCGCGAGCTGGGCCATCTGCTCCTGCGTCGGCCGGGCCGGTCAGCTCCAGCTCGAATCGCTTGCCCTGGCGGACGCCCGCAACCTGGCCGAAGCCGAGCCGGCGGCATGCGCTGGCGATCGCGTCGCCCTGCGGGTCGTGGATCTCCGGCTTGAGCATGACGTCAATGACGACTCTCGGCACAGCGGAAGTGTATCCGTGATCACGTCCGAGGCTGCAGCCGCGGCGCTTAGTCGACGTGATCATGGAACCGGCGGCGCTTATGCGGCGGACCGCAGTCGGGCCGCCGGTGGGCATGTCGGGACATGCGTCAGCGTACGGCCTCGCGCCAGCGCAGTACCTGACCGGATCGACCCGGCTAGTACTGTCGCAGCACAACTTGGACCTGACGGCCTGGCCGGTCCGGGTCACGACCCACGACCGGACATGAGCATGCAAGGAGTGGCACGTGACCGTCAAAGATGCCGGACGCGCCGCCCGCCCAGCAGGACGGGCACGAGGAACGGGCACCCGCCCGCGACCAGCCAGAGCAGGCAGACTCGCCGCAGCTGATCCAGCTACTCACCCCGGAAGGGGAGCGAGTCGAGCACCCCGACTACCCGCTGGAGATCTCCGCCGAGAGAACTGCAAGTCGCTGTACCGCGACCTGGTCATCGTGCGCCGGATCGACTTCGAGGCGATCGCGCTGCAGCGCCAGGGCGAGCTCGGGATCTGGGCGTCGCTGCTCGGCCAGGAGGCCGCGCAGGTCGGCTCCGGCCGCGCGCTCGGCGCCGCGCGACATGGCGTTCCCCACCTACCGCGAGCACGGCGTGGCGTGGTGCCGCGGCCTGGACCCGACGAAGCTGCTTGAGCTGTACCGCGGGGTCAGCCACGGCGGCTGGGACCCCAAGGCGCACAACTTCCACCTGTACACGATCGTCATCGGCAGCCAGACGCTGCACGCCACCGGCTACGCGATGGGCATCCAGCGCGACGGCGCCGTCGGCGAGGACGGCGAGGCGGTGATCGTGTACTTCGGCGACGGCGCGACCAGCCAGGGTGACGTCAACGAGGCCTTCATCTGGGCATCGGTCAACAACGCGCCGATCGTGTTCTTCTGCCAGAACAACCAGTGGGCGATCTCCGAGCCGCTGGAGCGGCAGAGCCGGTACACCGCTGTACCAGCGGGCCCGCGGCTTCGGCTTCCCCGGCGTCCGGGTGGACGGCAACGACGTGCTCGCCTGCCTGGCGGTGACCCGCAAGGCGATGCAGGCCGCCCGCGAAGGGCCAGGGCCCGACCCTGATCGAGGCCTTCACCTACCGGATGGGCGCGCACACCACGACCGACGACCCGACCCGGTACCGGCTGTCGGCCGAGCTGGAGTCGTGGAAGCTGAAGGACCCGATCGAGCGGGTCAAGCAGTACCTGATCCGCGTCCGAGCAGGCCGAGATGAGCTTCTTCGACGAGGTCGAGGCGGAGGCCACCAGGGTCGGCGGCCGGGTCCGCGCCGCCTGCCTGGACATGCCTGACCCGGAACCGACGTCCATGTTCGACGACGTCCTCGTCAGCGAGACCGCGCAGCTGGCCGCCGAGCGCGCCGAGTTTGCCGCCTACCTTGACTCGTTTGTCGGCGAGGAGGCCGCACGATGACCACGCTCACGCTGTCCCGGGCGCTCAACGAGGGCCTGCGCAAGGCGCTGGAGGACAACCCCAAGGCCCTCATCATGGGCGAGGACGTCGGCAAGCTCGGCGGCGTGTTCCGCGTCACCGACGGCCTGCAGAAGGACTTCGGCGAGGCCCGGGTCATCGACACCCCGCTGGCCGAGTCCGGCATCATCGGCACCGCCATCGGCCTCGCGCTGCGGGGCTACCGGCCGATCTGCGAGATCCAGTTCGACGGCTTCGTGTTCCCGGCGTTCGACCAGATCGTGACCCAGCTCGCCAAGATGCGGTACCGCTCGCTCGGCTCGCTCCGGCTGCCGATCGTGGTCCGGATCCCGTTCGGCGGCGGCATCGGCGCGGTCGAGCACCACAGCGAGTCGCCGGAGTCGCTGTTCGCGCACACGCCGGGCCTGCGGGTGGTCTCCTGCGGTGACCCCGCGGACGCGTACACGATGATCCAGCAGGCCGCGCGCAGCGACGACCCGGTGATGTTCTTCGAGCCCAAGCGCCGCTACTGGGAGAAGGCCGAGGTCGACGTCGAGGGCGGCGCTGGCCGCGGCGCTGCCGATGGACCAGGCCCGGGTGCTGGTGCCGGGCACCGACGTGACCGTTGCTGTGCTACGGCCCGATGGTGCGCACCTGCGCGGAGGCAGCCGTCGCCGCGGCCAACGACGGCCGTTCGCTCGAGGTCATCGACCTGCGCTCGCTCGCGCCGCTGGACACCGAGACGATCTTCGCTTCGGTCCGCAAGACCGGCCGCTGCGTGGTCGTGCACGAGGCCGTGGTGACCGGCGGCATCGGCGCCGAGATCGCCGCGCGGGTCTCGCAGGAGTGCTTCTACAACCTGGAGGCCCCGGTGCTGCGCGTCGGCGCCTACACCACTCCGTATCCGCCGTCCCGGCTGGAGGAGCACTACCTCCCGGACCTGGACCGGATCCTGGACGCGGTCGACCGCACCTTCGGCTACTGAGAGGGCCCGCATGCCAGATCTCAAGGAGTTCAAGCTCCCTGATGTCGGAGAAGGCCTGACCGAGGCCGACATCGTCCGGTGGCACGTCCAGCCGGGCGACACAGATCACCGTCAACCAGATCATCGTCGAGATCGAGACGGCCAAGGCCGTCGTCGAGCTGCCGAGCCCGTACGCGGGCACCGTGGCCGACCTGCTCGTGCCCGAAGGCGCCACCGCCGACGTCGGCACGCCGATCATCTCGGTGACACGTCGGCGGCGGCGCGCCCGCGCAGACGCCGGCGGTGGCCGGACATCGTCCAGCCGAGGCTCGTGGCGCAGCGGGAGATCAGCGACAACCGAGGACCTGGTCCCGGCGCCGCCGATCGAGGGCGCCGTCGAGCCGGGCATGCATCGGCAGCCCGGCCCCCAAGGCCGAGCGGCAGGCCGTCCTGGTCGGCTATGGGGTCAAGCTCGGCACGACCAGCAGGCGGGCACGCAAGACGTGCCGATCCAGCCGGCCGGCAGCGCTGGCGCTCGCGCCGGCCGCGCGCCGGCGTCGGTCGCCGCCGGGCTCCGGCTGCAGCGGCCGCGAGCCAGCCGACGGCACTGGCCACCCCGGCCGCCGACGGTCGGGCGGAAGCTCGCGTGCTGGCCAAGCCGCCGGTGCGGAAGCTGGCCAGGGACCTCGGCGTCGACCTTGCCGGGCTGACCGGGACGGGCCCGGACGGCTCCATTACCAGGGAAGACGTCCAGCAGGCAGCGAGCGGAGTTCGCGATGGCGGCCCCGTTTCCTTCGCCAGAGCGGTTGTCCAGACCGCCGGCGGAGCGGCGGCGCGCGGGAGGAGCGGATCGCCGATCCGGGGCGTGCGCAAGCACACCGCGGCGGCGATGGCGGCGAGCGCATTCACCGCTCCGCATGTGACCGAGTTCCTGCAGATCGACATCACCGAGACGATGACGGCGACAACCCGGCTGCGCGGGCTGCCCGAGTTCGCCGACGTGCGCGTGTCGCCGCTGCTGCTCGTCGCTAAGGCGCTGCTGGTGGCGGCCGCGCGGCACCCGATGGTCAATGCGAGCTGGGACGAGGCGGCGCAGGAGATCGTGGTCAAGCACTACGTGAACCTGGGCATCGCTGCCTCGACCGACCGCGGCCTGGTAGTGCCGAACGTCAAGGACGCCCACGCGCTGACGCTGCCGGACCTGGCCAGGGCACTCGCGCAGCTCGCCGAGACGGCGCGGGCCGGGAAGGCGACGCTGGCTGATCTGTCCGGCGGCACGATCACAATCACCAATGTCGGCATCTTCGGCGTCGACACGGGGACTCCGATCCTGTCCCCCGGTGAGGCGGCGATTCTCGCGTTCGGGCAGGTTAAGGACGCGCCGTGGGTCGTGGACGGCGAGCTTGCGGTGCGGAAGGCATGCACGCTGGCGCTGTCCTTCGACCACCGTCTGGTCGACGGTGACCTGGGCTCGGCCGTGCTGCGGGACGTGGGCGCCATGCTGACCGACCCGCTGCGGATGCTCGCCTGGTCCTGAGCCAGGCGGGCGTTCGCCAGTGATCAGGTGCGGCTAGCGAGAGGAATCCGATGATCAGGCACGTGGTGCTGTTCACCTGGGACGACGCCATGACCAAGGACATGGAGCAGCAGTTCGCCGCGGAGCTGACCGCGCTCGCGCAGGCGATGCCGGGGCTGCGTGCCTATCACGCCGGCCCGGACGCTGGCCTGGTCGAGGGCAACTTCGACTTCGCCGTCGTGGCCGACTTCGACGACGCGGACAGTTACCTGGCTTACCGGGAAAACCCGGAGCATCAGGAGATCATCGGCCGGCTCAGCAGACCCCATACCGCATCGCGGGCGTCGGTCCAGTACGAGATCTGAGCAGACCTGACGGCCTGGCCGCGAGCACACGGCTGGCGGCCAGGCCGTCATCTCGGCTGGCTGCGGCCATGGGGACCGTAGCCAGTCCCCCCTCAGAGCTTGACGATTCTGGTCTCAGGCATTCCCGTCGCCCCTTGCTAGGCCTTGCCGCGAGCCCGCGGGCGCGGGCTGGTGCATCTGAGACGTTAGGAGACGCAACGCTCCGCGTGAACGCGGAAACCCACACACATTGGCCGGAGCTTTCCGGCGTTACGGCGGAGGATTATGCCGATCAGGAGGCGGCAAGGGCCTCGGCAACGTGGTGGAAATCCAATGTGGCGAGCATCCCGGCCGCGACGACATCCGCAGCGGATTCCGCTTCATAGAGGACAAAGCAGGTTTCATCAAGTGGCACGAAAATGGCCTGGATAAGGCGGATCCGCACGCCGCCGCGCGCGGTGTCCTCGGCCGCGTCGCGCGCGAGGCGGGCGACATCGTCGAGTAACGCAGGACGAGGCAAGTAGCACTCCGCCAGGAAGAGCATGCCAGCAGGTTAGACGTGCGCTATCCGCGCTGTGAACGCGGAGATCCACATGCTATGAGGTCTCATCCGATGACGTACGGCCGGCGGCCGCAGCGCTCAGACGCGCGGCCAGTTCGGTCCGGGAGCGGACGCCGAGCTTTGCGTACACCTTGGTAAGAGTGGACTCGATGGCCCGCACGGTGATGAACATCTCTGCCGCGGCTTCCTTGTTACTCCGGCCTCTGGCCACCAACTCGGCGACGCGTAGTTCGGTCGCCGTGAGCCCCTCGGCCCCGGCCGCCCGGCCGCTGATCCCGGCTGCCCGGCCGCTGATCCTGGCCAGTTCTGCGCTGGCCCGCGCCACCCACAGTGTGGCGCCACATCGCTCGAAGATGTCACGCGCCCCCGACAATGTGGCCCGCGCGACTGCCCGTTGCTTGAGTCGGCGCTGGACGCTGCCAAGCTCGAGTAGCGTACGAGCCCGTTCGAGCGGATGCGGAGAGACGAGGTCATCCAGTGCAAGCGCATCGCCGAACTCGGCTACGGCCGCGCCGAGGTCTCCGCGCGCGGCGGCGAGCGAGCCTCGGCTCCGCGCTGCGAGGGCCGCCGTCACGGGATCTCGCATGCCGCGCTGCAGCTCTGACAGGAATTCTCCTGCCTCGTCCAGCTCTCCGGTCGCGATCAGCGCTTCCGCCACGTCAGGCGCGATGCTCTGCGTGGTCGCGTGCCAGCCGATCTCCGGCAACTTCCGGGCTAGCGGACTTAGCCGGGCAGCCGCGGCACGGTAATCGCCGAGGGCAAGGTCGACTGATCCGAGCAGCGCCTGGTGACATACGACGTAGGGCAGATCTCCGGTCTGCTGGGCCAGCTCCAGTCCCCGGCGCGCCAGTGCACGGACCTTGTCGGTCTGCCCCAGCTGCAGCAACGCGAATGCGTAGGCGTACAGCAATGCGATGGTAGGGCGCCGAAGGTCGAGTTGCTCGGCGATCTCAAGCCCCTCGGCGGCGAGCTCGGCGCTCTGAGTCAGGTCTCCGCGCCGGCCGGCGACGCGAGAGAGCCGCATGAAGGCTTCGGCCCGCCATGGCTCGATACCCTCGGCCTCGGCCCTGGCGAGCGCCTGTCGTTGCATCGCTTCCGCCTCGTCCAGACGCCCCTGGAGGAAATACCAGATCCCGGCAATCTGCGTCGGTGACAGGCGAAGTGGTGAGCTACCGATTGTGCGCTCAAGCTCCAGTGCCCGATCCAGCTGGTGCTCATCTACCGCCGCGCCGCGCATGAAGTCCGCCAGGAAGACCTCGGAAAGGCAGGCGGCCAGCAAGGCAGGATCGCCTGCGCGCTCGGCGTCGGCGACAGCCCGCCATGCCTCGGCACTGGCGCGTGCCTGATCTCCGCGCAACATCCAGCTCTCGGAGAGGTTGAGGCGAATGTCGGCGGTGCGGCCCGGATCAGCACCAGCCTGCGCCAGTGCCTGCTGCAGGAGTTCAGTCGCTACCGCGAGATCATCCTCGTGCAGCGACGCGAGCTGGCTCAGCGCCTCTGCGCGCTGAGGTCCCGGTGCCGTCGAATCGATCAGGTCCTGCAGCACTGCCCGGGCGGCACGCGTCTCCCCCGCGACCACGAGCTGGCGGGCCGTTTCAAGCTTGCGGGTGATCGCGTCGGCTGGCTGGTCCTCCGGCGTCAGCGACGCGGCCAGCTTGAACAACTCCGCCCCGGTCTCAGGCGCGCCGCGGCCGACGGCGGCCCGGGCAGCCGCGTCCAGGTCCGCGGCAACAGAGGCCGAGGCCCCGGTAGCGGCGAGGGCTCGATGCCTGGCCCGTTCCTCAACCTGGTCGCTGACAGCGGCGGCGGCTGCATGCAGCTCTCGCAGCCGCCCTGGCGGAATGGACGCGGCCACTGCGGAGCCCACGAGCGGGTGGGAGAACCGAACTCGTCCGGCGTACAGCTCAAGCACTCCCGCCGCTACCGCGGCGTCCAGGTCGGCAGCGACCGCCCCGGCCGCTATGTACCGTTCGGCGGGGACTCCGGGCATGACGGCGACTAGGTGCAGCGCCGTCAGCACCTCCGGCTGCAGCTCGCCGAGTCGCTCGGCGACCAGGCCGCTCAGCGTGTCCGGCATCGGCACCGCGGAAGGCGCGGCGGTTGAGATTCCCCTGCGCGCTATGGCGCGACCGATTTCCAGTGCGATGAAAGGATTGCCCTCCGACGCCGCCCAGATCCGGCGGAGCGTCGGCTGGGGGAACGAGATCCCGAGCCGGGACCTCAGCAGTCTGTGCAATGCACCGATGCTCAGCCCGCCAACTGGCAGAAGATCGGCCTTAAACCGGGCCTGCATGAGTTCCAGCGGCAGCTCAGTGCCGGGCTGATCGGTTCGCTGCGCGCCAAGGACGCCGACCCGCTCATCGTCCAGGCGGCGGACCGCGAAACCCGCGGCCATCGCGCTCGGCGGATCGAGCCACTGAACGTCGTCAATGACGATAAGCAGGGGTGCCGACCTGGCCAGCACCGCCAGCGCCGCGCGGAAGGCGGTGGCGATCGTGCGCGGCTCCGGCGGGTGCGCGGGGGCTTCCTCAAGCACCAGTGCCACGCCGAGTACACGCGCTTGCGGTCGAGGCAACTCGCCGACCACTGCGTTCCAATGCGGCTCTAACAGGTCGGCCAGGCCAGCGAAGGCCAGCCGCATGTCGCTGCGGGCCGGGGTCGTGGCCAGGACGGTATAGCCGCGAGCGGCTGCCACCTCGGATCCTGCGCGGAGCAGGGTTGTCTTTCCCGAGCCCGCTGGTCCGGCGAGGACAAGCGCGCCTGCCCCGTGCTGCACGGAATCAAGGAACGCGCCGATCGTCTGCTGCTCGGCATCCCGGCCGATAACCTGCACGGACATGGCCAGAGCGTACGCCCAGACATTATTGTCTCGGACCGGCCAAATGTGGTCGGCGCTGGGCGCCTTGCGGTGGCTGACCGTGCAGCGGTCAGAACGCCTCTTCTGGCAGTTCCATCGGATTGAGCGAGGTGGCCTCGGCGATCTCGCGTTCTGCTGCCAGCCGGGGCAGCACGGTCGCCGCGAAGAACCCGGCTGCTGCCACCTTGCCCTGGTAGAACAGCTGGTCGCTAGCGCTCAGGCCGCCCTGGTCAAGCTTGCCGAGCGCGACCTCGGCCTGCCGCCCAAGCAGCCAGCCGACAACGAGGTCGCCCAGCGCCAGCAACAGCCTGGTCGTGTTCAGGCCGACCCGGTAGATCTCCGCGTTCTGCTCAAGGCTCGCACCCAGGAACCCGTTCATCGCGGTAACGATGGCCTCGACGTTGTCGGCTGCCCTGGCCAGCGCCGCTCGCTCCGTCTTCAGCCGGCCGTTGCCGTTGTCGGCTGCGGCGAACTCCCGCACCTGCCCCAGCAAATAGGCCAGGGCTGCGCCCTGGTTGCGGACTATCTTGCGGAAGTACAGGTCCGTGCCCTGGATCGCGGTGGTGCCCTCGTACAGGCTGTCGATCTTGGCATCCCTGATGTACTGCTCGATCGGGTAGTCCTGCAGGTAACCGGAGCCGCCGAGCGTCTGCAGCGACTGGGCCAGCAGCTCATAACCGCGCTCCGAGCCGACGCCCTTGACGACCGGCAGCAGCAGGTCGTTGAGCGCGGCGGCCAGCTCATCCAGCTCGCCGCGGGCCGCGGCGAGCTGGATCGCGTCCTGCTGGCTGGCGGTGTACAGCACTAGCGCCCGCATACCCTCGGCGTAGGCCTTCTGCAGCAGCAGGCTGCGGCGCACATCCGGATGCTTCATGATCGTGACGCGCGGCGCGCTCTTGTCGGTCATCTGGGTGAGGTCAGCGCCCTGGACCCTGGTCTTGGCGTAGTCCAGCGCGTTCAGGTACCCGGTCGACAGCGCGGCGATCGCCTTCGTGCCGACCATCATCCGGGCAAACTCGATGATCATGAACATCTGCCGGATGCCGTCGTGCACATCCCCGATGAGCGTGCCCACGGCCGGGTGCTGCGCGCCGAAGGTGAGCTCGCACGTGGTCGAGGCCTTGAGCCCCATCTTGTGCTCGACGTTGGTGGCATACACGCCGTTACGGTCACCGAGCGTGCCGTCGGCGTTGACCTGGTACTTGGGCACCAGGAACATCGACAGGCCCTTGGTGCCCGGCCCCGCGCCCTCGGGCCTGGCCAGCACGATGTGCAGGATGTTGTCGGCCATGTCGTGCTCGGCGCTGGTGATGAACCGCTTGACGCCCTCGATGTGCCAGGTGCCGTCAGGCTGCTGTACGGCCTTGGTCCGGCCAGCGCCGACATCCGAGCCAGCGTCGGGCTCGGTGAGCACCATGGTGTAGCCCCACCGCCCCTCGATCGCGCGCTCGGCGACCTTCTTCTGGGCGGGCGTGCCCAACTGCCAGAGTGCGTGCGAGAACGAGCCGACGCTCGAGTACATCCAGACGGCCGGGTTCGCCCCGAGTACCAGTTCCGCCACCGACCAGGCCAGCGACCGCGGCACGCTGGTGCCGCCAAGCTCGGCTGGCAGCTCCAGCCGGAACCACTCGGCGTCGATGAACGCCTGGTAAGAGCGCTTAAACGAGTCTGGCATCTGGACGGTGTGGGTGGCCGGGTCGAAGACAGGGGGGTTGCGATCAGTGTCGGCGAACGACTCGGCGATCGGGCCCTCAGCCAGCCTGTTGACCTCGTCAAGGATGCCGCGGGCCGTCTCCTCGTCAACCTCGGCGAAGGGCTCGGCGCCTAGCAGGTCCTGCCGCTTCAGCACCTCGAACAAGTTGAATTCAATGTCACGGAGGTTGCTTTTGAAGTGCCCCATTGACGTACTCCGCCCCATATGCGTACTGCTACTGGCCGGTAACTTACTCAATAGTACCTAACGACCCGCCGGGTGTCACGCCCGGCCGCCAGCCAGCACCATGGGCTGCGATCCAGGCTGGTCACCTCCCCTAGACGGCACGGTGCGGCGGGACCAAATGAGTCCCGCCGCACCGCTATATGACTGCGCTGGCCGAACGTCAGCCGCCAAAGGTCGTGCCAGCACCGCCGATCTTCAGGCCGGTGAAGCTCGGCGCCAGGCCCTTGGCCGAGGAGCAAGCGCGACCAACGTGCGACGCCCTGCTCGTTCTCACTCGGCCCAGGCGATGCCGGCCACGTCTGCGGCGGCACGCAGGCCTCGGGTGGCCCCCGGCGGCACCGGCGGCAGGATCAGGCAGTAGCAGCCGACGCAGATGGAGCCTGAGTCGGCGAGCCGGTTGTTGCCGACCATCAGGGTCCGGTCGGGCGACACTCCCAGCCGGTGGCAGGCGGTGAGGAAAGGCGCTGGGTCGGGCTTGGCGACGCCCACGTCGCAGGACAGGACGAAGGTCTGGATGAAGGCATCCAGGCCGGTGGCGACGTAGCCCTCGTTGATCGACCAGCCGGTGTTGCTGACGATCCCGATCGGGATACCGGCCCCCGCGAACGACTTGAGAACGGCCGGGGTGTCCGGGTACGGCACCATGGTCTGCGGGTTGGTCTTCCATTCCTCGTACATCAGGTCGGCCAGACCGAGCGCGATCTCGTCGAACGGCGAGTATCCGGTCACGTAGGCGGCCCGGTGATCTTCCCTGGACAGGTTGCGGCGCAGCCGCTTCTCCGCCATCAGGGTCCGGCTGTGCTCTTTCGATCGGCGCCAGTAGCGGGCTGCGTCCTCCTCAGAAATCTCCACGCCGAGCCGGGCTGCCAGGCTGCACACGGCAGCCACCGGTGAGCTGCGGTGGGTGAGAGTTCCGCCGTTGTCGAACAGGACTGCGTCGTAACGCATCGGGTCTCCTTCAGTCATGGAGGCGGACGATGCGGGCCGGAACTGCCAGGCGGCTTTCCCGGTCGACCGCGGGCATTGCAGCGGGTCGAGCTCAGTAGGGGCGGGCACCGATGTGGAAGTGGTTGAGGACGATCGCCGTGCCGACAAGCACGACGAGGATGACGTAGCCGCCGATATCGACAGCCGTTAGCGGGTGCTCGCGCAGCGAGCCGCGGCGCTTGTTAGCGCCGAACCCGCGCGCGTCGGCCACCATGGCCATGGTTGTGGTGCCGCGCAGGCTGCCGACCAGCAGCGGCACGGTGATCAGGACGACGCACCGGACAACCCGCCGTGCGTAATCCGGCCACTTGCCGACCTCGACGAAACGCGGCCTGGACAAGTCATAACCGCGCAGTTCCACCGCCCGCAGTACCAGCGTTGTCCTGGAGATCATGTCGGGCAGGAATCGCAACGCGGCGGTCAGCGCGAACCCCACCTGGGGAGGCATCCGGAACCGTTCGAATGCCCAGGTGAAGTCTCCGACGTCGGTGCTCACCAGGATCAGCATGGAGGTCGACACGGTTACCAGCACGCGCGATGTCTGCTCGAGCCCGAAAACCAGGCCGTAGCCGGTGATACCGGGTGAGCCCAGCCAGCTGATTGTCCAGGGGAACTGGTAGAGGTAGTGGATCGGCGGGTTCGGCAGGTAGTAAAGGCCCTGCGACCAGAATCCGGTCAGGGCAGGGCCGATGACCATCACCATCAGCACCCGGGTCTTGGCCCGCGACGGCCTGAGCCAGAACCAGGGCAGCAGGCTGAGCCCGAACACGATGAGCATGTAATCCCAGTTCAGGATGATGCTGAGCACGCCCATCGCGATCGGATACAGCACCTTCAGCCGCGGGTCGAGCTTGTGCAGCGGTGTGTCTTTTGCCTCGTAGGTGACCAGCTCGCGCAGCCCGCCGAGGCCTACCAGCTTGACGAACGCCACCGGCAGCGCCATCGGCACGGCGAAGACGATCAGGTAGGCGATAAGAGTCCGGACCAGGAGGGAGTGCATTATGGCCTGCCTCCCGTCCCGGCGGGCATGCCGCGGTAGGCGGCGGCGGCCTGCGCCACCTCGGTTACCGTCAGCAGCACGTCGTCGCACCGGCCGAGCAGCTGTACTTGCAGCCTGGCCAGCGGCGGCGCGAGCACTCCCCAGCGCTTCAGCTCCTCAGTGCGCGCGAAGACCTGCCTGGTGGGCCCGTCCATCCGGACTTCGCCGTCGCCGAGCAGCACGATCCGCGCTGCGCGGGCGGCCAGGCCCCTGATGTCATGGGTAACGGTGAGCACTGTCAGCCCGGTCCGCTTCCGGACGGCCTCGAGCAGCCGCAGGAACGACCGCATCCGTTCTGCGTCCTGTCCGGTCGTGGGCTCGTCAAGCACGAGCACGCCGGGAGCGCCGACCAGCAGCGCGGCCAGGGCTAGGCGCTGCCGCCCGCCCTGGCTCAGCTCCCACGGGCTCGTCTGCTCGAGGCCGCGGAAGCCGAAAAAGTCGATCGCGCCAGCGACGTCGAGCACCGGGTCGGGCGGCAGTGCGCGGAACCTGCTGCCGAATCTGAGCTCGCCGATGACGGTCTCCTCGAACAGCATCTCGTCGGCCGCCTGCAGCAGCAGCGCGACGTGGGCCGCGTTCTCGAAAACCTTGCCGGGGCGGACCGGCCGGCCACGGAAGCTCACCCCGCCGGTGCTTGGCTTGCCCATGCCGACCGCGAGCCCGGTGAGCGTGCTCTTGCCGGAGCCGTTGGCGCCGATCATGGCCACCCATTCGCCATCATCGATGGCCAGGGTCACGTCGTTCACCGCGCGGTTTGGTCCGAAGTCGACGCTGACGCCTTCCCACGACAGCACCGGGACCTGGCCGGCCGACCGGAGCCCCACGACCGGGCTGCCGCCGGGCACGGCGTCGGCACCCGAGGCCCCGTTTCCTCGATCATCTCCAGCCAGCGAACGAGCCAACGCTGCCTGCGCGAGCGCCGGCACCAGCCAGCCGTCCGCCAGCTGGTCGGCTGCCTCCTCGACCGATAGTGCGATCCCGGCCGGGAATGCATCGGGCACCAGGTGCGCGAGCTGAACCACGTCCGGCACGCCGACGCCGGTCTTTGCCCAGATCGCCGAGTCGGCCCAGGCCACCCGCGGCGGCTGATCGAGCAGCACGCGGCCGTCGTCCATCAGCACGACGCGGTCGGCCCAGGGCGCGACCTCGTCCACGCGGTGCTCGATGATCACGACGCCGGTGCCCTCGTCCCGCGCGAGCCGCCGTAGCGTCCCGAGTACCTCCTGGGCGCCGACCGGGTCCAGGTCCGAGAGCGGCTCGTCCAGCACCAGGATGCGCGGTCGCATCGCCAGCGTCGCGGCGATCGCGGTGCGCTGTTTCTGGCCGCCGGACAGCGTCACCGTCCCGGCCTGCCGCATTCCGGCCATCCCGGTCACGTCCAGGCACCACTCGACCCGGGCCGCGATCTCCGGCTGCGGCAGGGCCAGGTTCTCCGGGCCGAACGCCACCTCGGAAACGACAGTCTGGTTGATCAGCTGCAGGTTCGGGTTCTGGAACACCATGCCGACAAGCTGGGACGTCTCGTGCGGCGGCAACCCGGTGAGCGGCTTCCCGCGGAAAGTGACGCCGCCGCGCAGCTCACCATGCACGCGCGACGGGATCAGCCCGCACAGGGCTAGCGCCAGCGTCGACTTGCCGCAGCCGGAGGCGCCGGTGATCAGCACGACCTCGCCCGGCGCGACGCCAAGGTCGATATGGCGCAGCGCGGCCGTCTTAGCGCCCAGGTAGGCGAACGATACGTCGCTGGCAACCAGCTCAGGGGTCGTGCTGATCGCCGTGCTCCTTCCGCGCCGCCATGATCCACCCGAGGGCGGACGCCACTAGCAGGAGTCCGGAAACGATCACAATGGTTTGCCCGTCATTCAGCAGGACGTGCTGGTTGTTGAAGAGCGGATTCTGATCGCCTTGCGCCCAGTTGTAGTTCGTGGCCCAGTCGACTATCCCGATGATGAGCAGCACGACCGAGATGGCGGTGCTGATCTTTGCCACCCGCTTCATGCCAGCTCTCCTTCCGACGGCGCACCCTCCGCGGCGGCCGGGGCGGTGGCAGCCGGGGCGGCCGCTTGAGCGGGCGCGCCTGCTGTTGCGGGCGCCGGCTCGGCAAACGGGTCGACCTCATCCGCGCCCCTGTGCCGGGCGCCGATGGACGGGATCACGGCGCGGGCGACCCGCAGCGCGAGCGGCGCGCTGATAGCGGCCTCGACCCCGTTCGCGAGCGCGTTCGACCAGGTGTCGCGCCACATCGCGTACCAGGTGTAGTAGGTCGAGTTCAGGTACGGATCGAACGTCCAGTCGGTGAGGAAGGCATTAGGCCCGCCACGCAGCAAGCCGATCATCAGGCCGTCGATGATCATCGAGCGGACGCTCGCGCCGGGCGCGTAGACCTTGCCGCGCCTGGCCACTATGTACAAGTCGCAGAAGATGGCCTGAGTAAGGCCGTCGGTCCAGTCGAGCGCGCCGTGCCCGCTGCCGAACAGCAGTTGGGCGAGCAGGAAGTTGATGAAGACCATCGCGGTGACGCAGCCTGGCTTGCGCACCAGCGCGACGCCGACCATGAGCAGGAACATGTACGGCAGGTCATGCACCTGCAGCAGGTCTGCGCCGGGGATAATGTCAATAATCGGCTTGAGGAACTGGTCGCCGATGATGTTGTCGTAGACCTCGAGCACGACTCCGAGCGCGGCGACGATAAGGATGTCCTGGGTCGTCCAGCGGCTCCAGCGCTTGGATTTCAGCGCCGCCCACAAGACGATGGCGACGCCAGTGATGCAGACTGCCCAGGTACCCCAGAAGTAGAAGGCGTTCCAGGCGAACGACAGCTTGATCGTGGAGTTGGCCAGCAGGGCGGTGCCCATTTCTCGTGCCTCCCAGACACTAACGAACGGCAGGGATTCGTTCGGCACGGACGACATGGGCACCATGGCCGCGTGTTCTATTCAAAGACGGCAGCGGGCACCGGGCAATACTCCGAGTGCCGACTTCATTCGATGTTCACCGGCCGGTTGGCGGACCGGCGGGGCAGCTGACTATGGCCTCAAACCGAATCGCATTCTAGAATGCTCGGCGAAACCAGCCAACGTGGCAGATGAGGTGGATCATGACGCTTGCGCTGACATCCGAGCACGCGCAGCTTGCCGAATCGGTGCGCGGCTGGGCGGCACGCAACAGTCCGGCGGCGGCGGTACGGGCGGCGGCCGACAGCCCGGACCACGGCGCGGCGCTGTACCGGGACGTCCTCGGGCCGAGCCTGGCCGGCCAGGGCCTGCTCGGCCTGCACCTGCCTGAAGCCGACGGCGGCCAGGGATTCGGCCTGGCGGAGCTCAGCGTCGCCGTGGAGGAGCTCGGCCGGGCGCTCGTGCCCGGTGAGTTCGTGCCGACCGTCCTCGCGAGCGCCGTGCTGATGACAGCGGGCCTGACTGGGAAGCTCATGTCGGCGCTTGCCGATGGGTCAGGGAACGGGGCCGTCACGCTGTCGCAGGGATTGCACGCGACGGCGGCGCCGGACGGCGGCCTCGTTGTTACGGGCAGTGCCGGGCCAGTGCTCGGGGCGGTCGGCGCCGACCTGGTGATCGCGCCGGTCGGACTCGGCGCGGACACGGTCTGGCTGGCTATCGACGCCGCGGGCCTGGAACTCACCCAGGTCGACAGCCTCGACCTCACCCGCCAGCTCGGCCGGGTGCGGGCCGATGGCGTGGTTGTGCCCGCCGACCGCCGGCTGACCGGCCTCGGTGCGCACTCGGCCGCGAACATAGCTGCCGTGCTGCTCGGCGCGGAGGCCGTCGGCATAGCCGGCTGGGCGGTGCAGACCGCGGCCGAGTACGCAAAGATCCGGCATCAGTTCGGCCGCGCTATCGGCCAGTTCCAGGCCGTGAAGCACCGGTGCGCCCGGATGCTTGTCGCAGCAGAGCAGGCCAGCGCCGTCGTCTGGGACGCGGCCCGGGCGCTCGATGGAGCGGATGAGGCAGAGCGCGATTTCGCCGCCGCCGCCGCGGCGGCGCTCGCAGCCGACGCGGCCGTGTCCTGCGTGCACGAGTGCATCCAGACTCTGGGCGGCATCGGGTACACCTGGGAGCACGACGCTCATCTGTATTACCGCCGGGCGATGACGCTGCGGGCACTGCTGGTCCCGGCAGCGGCCCCGGAGCGGAACTGGAAGCAGCGGACGGCTGCACTGGCCCTCGCTGGCCAGCGCCGGCCGGTCCGGCTCGAGCTGCCGGGCGGGGACGGCGGCCTTCGCGACGCGATCCGGGCCGAGCTCGCCGGGATCGCCAAGCTCCCTCGCCCTGAGCAGGCGGCAGCACTCGCAGCCGGTGGCTGGGTGATGCCGCACATGCCCAAGCCCTGGGGCCGCGAGGCAGGCGCGCTTGAGCAGCTGATTATCGACGAGGAACTGCGGGCCGCCGGCCTCCACGTTCCCAATCTCGCGATAGGCGCCTGGGTCGTGCCCGCGCTGATCCAGTACGGCACGACGGAGCAGCAGCAGCGCTTCCTGCCCGCTACCCTGCGCATGGATTACCTGTGGTGTCAGCTGTTCAGCGAGCCTGGCGCGGGATCGGACCTGGCCGGAATCACGACCAGGGCAGAGCGCGTCGGCGGCGGCTGGAAGATCAGCGGCCAGAAGATATGGACCTCGCTGGCCCGCGAGGCGGCATGGGCGATCTGCATCGCACGCACCGATCCTGGGCAGCCGCGGCACGACGGCATCAGCTACTTCCTGGTGGACATGAAAGCGCCCGGC
Source organism: uncultured Actinomycetota bacterium (assembly GCA_963834665.1). GTDB lineage: Bacteria > Actinomycetota > Actinomycetes > Streptosporangiales > Streptosporangiaceae > JAJYUU01. The sequence goes on along the minus strand of CAWICK010000008.1, from coordinate 589,948 downwards.
GTCGAGGTCAGGCCGCTGCGCGAGATCGGCGGCGACGCGTTCTTCAACCAGGTCTTCCTGGACGAGGTGTTCGTGCCCGACGACTGCCTGGTGGGCGAGGTCAACAAGGGCTGGCGGATCGCGCGGACGACGTTGGCCAATGAGCGCGTCTCGCTGTCGCGGTCGTGGACTTTCGGCTGCGGCGTGCCCGAGCTGCTGCAGGTCGCCGCGGCTGCTAGCGCGGCTTCGCCGGATGCCCGTTCGGCCGAAGGCGGCCTGGCCGACGGCGTCCGCGCCGACGCCGGGCTGGTCAACGCCGGCCTGGCCGGGCAGGTCGGTGAGCTTGTCGCCGCCGGGCACGCGATCGAACTGCTATCGCTGCGGGCGACGCTAAAGCAGCTGTCCGGGACCGAGCCGGGCGCGACCGGCAGCGTGCGCAAGCTCCTGAGCATGCGGCACGCGCAGCAGGTAGCGGAGCTGTGCTGGGAGATGTCCGCCGAATCCGGTGCTCTGGCCGGCGGCTCAGGCCAGCCGGTCGGCCCGGATGGCCAGCCGGACGGCGCGCACTGGGGCCGCCTCGTGCTCGTGACCAGGGCGCTCACCATCGGCGGCGGCACCACCGACATTCAGCTCAACATCATCGGCGAGCGGATACTGGGCTTGCCGCGCGATCCCGAGCCGCCGCGCAATCCCGAGCCGCCGCGCAATCCCGGGCCGCCGGGCAATCCCGGGCCGCCGCTCGCCTGACGCCTCCGCGCATCCCGGCCCGCGGTCACCCCTGGGTAAAGTTCCCGGTGCCGTCGGCGTCGCTAACCGATCAGGTCCGGCCGGCCGGGTTAGCCTAGCCAGCGGTAGCACGCTTGGGGGGCCGATGACCGACGACGCTGCACCGGGGTCCAGGCCGGTGCCGGGGTCAGGCATCGGCCAGCTGCGCTTGGCGCAGCAAGTAATGGCGGGGCGGAAGGCCAGGCGTCAGCGCCTTGCCACCGCAGCCATCGGCTGCCTGTCGGCACTGACGTTGCTGCTCTCCGGCGGCGCCTGGGTGCTGACGAGCTACGTGAGCTCGAGTATCGGGCGGGTCAACGCGGACACCTCCGGCACTCCGTCCAGCGGCCCGGTCAACATCCTGGTAGTTGGCATCGACACCAGGGGCGGCCTCACTCACCGCCAGGAGCGGCTGCTGCACGTCGGGCACGACGTCAGCGCTAACACCGACACGATGATGGTGGTGCACATACCTGCCAACCACGCGAGTGTGCAGGTAGTCAGCCTGCCGCGGGATAGCTGGGTCGACATTCCCGGTCACGGCATGAACAAGATCAACGCTGCTGACGGGATCGGCGGACCTCGGCTCATGGTCCGCACCGTGAAGCAAGCTACCGGACTGGTCATCAACGACTACGTCGAGATCGACTTCCTCGGCTTCGTGAAGGTCATCAATGCCGTTGGCGGCGTGAACATCTGCGTTCCGTTCGCGGTCAACGATCACTACAGCGGGCTGAAGCTGCCGGCCGGGCGGCACCATGTTGACGGCGTAACGGCGCTGGAGTTCGCTCGTGACCGGCATTCGTTCGCGCAGTCCGACCTGGCCCGGATCAGCGACCAGCAACAACTCCTGTCGTCTCTGTTCGGCGAGGTCACGAGCTCCGGCGTGCTCGCCAACCCGGTTCGCCTTCAGCAGTTCCTGTCGTCGGTTACCGCGGCCATCAAGGTGGACCGCGGCTTCAACCTGATCCGGCTAGCGGACGAACTCCGCGGCCTCCGGCCGGGAGATGTCACCTTTACGACGGTGCCGTTGGCGTCGGTGAATTACCTGACCCCGACCCGGCAATCCGCGGTGCTCTGGGACAAGCAAGCCGCCGACGCGCTGTTTACCCGGCTGCGGCATGACACCGGCCTGCGGATAGGGCGTCGCCATCACCGAGCGCACAACCCTGTCAAGGACGCCGTTACCAGGGCACAGGTCTCGGTGGACGTCTACAACGGCACGCTGGTAGGCGGCCTGTCGGCAGCGACCGGGCAGAAGCTGGCAAGGCTGAGCTTCGGCGTGCACAAGGCCGGGCTGAACTGGCGGCGGCACAACCTGAAGCAGACTGTGATCGAGTACCCGCCCGGCCAGGCCGCGGCCGCAGCACTGCTTCGCACGGTGCTGCCAGGCGCGAGCATGCGCACGGTCACCAGCCTCGCCCGGATCAGGCTGGTACTCGGCGCCACCGGCTACGCGGTCAGCGGCACGCCTCTCAAACCGGCACCGACTTCCGCTGGCCAGATCGCTGCGCCCGGCCAGCAGCGCACCGCAGCGCAGGCTGCCTGCCGCTAGCCTGCAGCTGTCCGGGCCGGATCAGCTTTCGGGAGGAAACGCGCTCGCCCCGCCCGACTCAGGCGTAGCTGGCTCGTCCGGGCTCTGGAAGAAACTGGGCAGCTGGCTAGGCGCCGTGTCGCCCGCTCCGGGGAAGGACGGGCTTCCGGCGTCCGGGAACGTCGGGCTGCCGGCGTCCGGGAACGTCGGGCTGCCGGCGTCCGGGACCGACGGGCTGCCGGCGTCCGGGACCGACGTGGCGCCCGCATCCGGGAACGAGGTCGACCCGGCGCCGGGGAAGGTGCTCGCAGCCGGACCCGGGAACGGGCTCGGCGGGTCGGCCGGGAAGCCCGGCTGCGGCGCGGCAGCCTGCGAGTCGGCCAGGTTTAGACCGTTCTCCCGCTCGTGCGCCGAGATGTCGGCGATCAGCTTGTCGATCTTGGCCTGACTATCCGCGGTGCCGCGCCCGGTGCGCTCGGCGAACACCGCCGCGCCGAGGTTACGTAGCAACGCGTCGCCGCGACGGCCTGCCTGCGCCTGATCCAGCTTCGCCTTGCCCTCGGCCGCAGCTTCCTGGGTCTTCTGCGCCAGCTGCGTAGCCTGCGCCTTGACCTTGTCCATGAGTCCCATTGCCGCCTCCGGTGGGCCTTTCGGGTCCTAGCTCAGCGGACCATGCGCCGCGTGCTCTGCCAGCAGCATAGGACTGCAGGCACGCTTGCGTAGAAGGTTGGTTACTGCCCGATCCCGCCTGGAACCGCTAATCGCGCGCGACGGCCAGTCCCGCGGATGCGTCCCGCGTTATGGCCATGACGTCGCCAGCGACAGTGACGAGCCGGCAGCCGTTGTCCCGGTACAGGCGGGCCGTTGCGCCATCGGTCGCGTGCACCCCGACCGGCTTGCCAGCAGCCGCGCAGTCGGCCCAGATCTGCTCGAACGCCCGGCGAAGGACCGGGTCATGCGGGTCGAGTTGGCAACCGAGGGCAAACGACAGGTCCCGCGGGCCTACGTAGATGCCGTCCACGCCGGGCAGCTTGAGCGTGGCCGGCAGTTCGGCCATGGCCTGAGCCGACTCGACCATCACGATGCACAGCGGCTGCTGCTGGCGAGCCATGACCCCGCCCGCGGAGCGGTACCCGGCTGGCGGGTAACGGCACGCGCCCGCGACCGCGGCGGCCTGATCGGCGGATTCCACGTTCGGCACGATCACGCCCTCGCAGCCGAGATCGAGCGCACGACCGATGTCAGCCGGGTGCGCGTGCCGGACGCGCCCGATCGGTGTCGCGCCGGCCAGCCGGATCGCGGCGGTCATGCCTGGCAGGTCGTGCTCGGTCGCGCCGCCGTGCTGGAGGTCAATGACTACGTAGTCGAGCCCGGTAGCGGCCAGCGCGCCAACCGTCAGCGGGCCGGCCGCCGCCGCCCACCCGCCGAACACGGTCTCGCCGCCACGTACCCGCTCGCAGAAGTTGTCAGCTGTCACCGGCTAAGCCAAGCACATCCCGGGGCCGCAGCTAGCACTGCCAGGCTCGCTGAGTGCCCGTGCCCATATGCACCGGGCCTAGGATTAGCGGCCGGTTGGATCATGGCTCAGCTAAGCCCTGGTCGCGCCGGGGACGCCGGTTCCGCCGAGGCTCTTGAGCGGGCCAAGGGCACGCGCGTTATTGAGTGCGTTTGTCAGTAACTATCGCTGACGAACGCACTCAATAACAAGATCGCTTCCACGGGCCACCGCGATCAGCCACCAGTGATCGCCAATGTCGCGCTGGCGAGCGCCGTAGACGGCGCAGCCGGCGGAGCACGCCGGGCCCGCTGGCGCCCAAGGCCTGGTTATGCCAGGTTCGTCAAGCGCTCGCGGGCGGCGGCGATCCGGCGCAGGGTCTCTTCCCTGCCGAGCACCTGTAGCGACTCGAAGAGCGGCAGGCCGACGGTGCGGCCGGTCACCGCGACCCGGACCGGCGCCTGCGCCTTGCCGAGTGACAGGCCGAAACTGGCCCCGACCGCCTCAAGCTGCTCGCGTAGGGTGTCAGCCTGCCACGGGGCATCCGCGTAGGCCGCCGCGACTGCCGCAAGCAGTTCGGCAGCGGGCTCTTTCATCGCCTTCGCCCAGGACGCGTCGTCGATGGCGGGCTCAGCGAGGAACGCGAAGTCCACCATGGAGATGATCTCCGGCAGCACGAAAACCCTCGTCTGGGCTAGCGGTGCCAGCTCGGCGAAGACCGTCGTGTCGAAGCGCTCTGGCGGCCACGGTGCACGGGGCGCCTCCAGCCACGGCTCGCATGCCTCGATGAAATCGGCCGGCGAGAGCGCCCTGATGTAATCGCCGTTGAATGCACGCAGCTTCTTCACGTCAAAGAAAGCCGGCGACGGGTTCACGTCCTCAATCCGGAACTCGGCCACCATCTCCTCCCACGGCACGATCTCCCTGCCGCCCTTGGGCGCCCAGCCGAGCAGCATCAGGTAGTTGCGCATGGCGGCGGCGAGGTAACCCTCATCGCGGAAGTCCTCAAGCGCGACCTTGTCCCGGCGTTTGGACAGCTTCTGCCGCTTCTCGTTGACAAGCACCGGCAAATGCGCCCAGATCGGGGGGTGGTGCCCGAGCGCCTCGAACAGCAACTGCTGCTTGGGCGCGTTCGGCAGGTGCTCTTCGCCCCTGATGACGTGGGTGATCCGGTGGTCGACATCGTCGACGACGTTAGCCAGCAGGAACAGCACCGAGCCATCGCTGCGCGCGAGCACGAAGTCCTCGATGCTGGAGTTCTCGAAGACCGTCTTGCCCCGGATCAGGTCATCGATGACCGTGGCGCCCTCGTCCGGGGCACGGAACCGCAGCGCCCGTCCCGGGCCAGGCTCCAGGCCCCGGTCCCGGCAGTAGCCGTCGTAACCGCGGTGCTGGTCGCCCGTGCGCGCGATCACGTCCTCTCGCGTGCAGTCGCAGTAATAAGCCCGGCCCTGCTCGTAGAGCCGCTGGCCGGCGGCCGTGTGCTTAGCCAGGTTGTCTGACTGCAGGTACGGGCCCTCGTACTGGCTGCCGTCGATGCCGATCCAGGCCATCGCGCTGATGATGCCGTCGATCCACTCTGGCCGGTTCCGCGCGGCATCGGTGTCCTCGATCCGAAGCACCAGGGTGCCCTGCTCCCGGAGCGCGAATGCCCAGTTGAACAGGACGGAACGAGCGCTGCCGACATGGAACATGCCGGTTGGCGAGGGAGCGAACCGTACCCTGATCGGAGAAGCCGTGCTAGCCACGGCAGCCGAGTCTAGCCGAGCTACCCTGACCGCCCTGGTGAGCCATCCTGGATTCGCTACTACACGTGGCGCATCCACAGGTTGGTCTCGGCGTAGGTACCACGATCCTGCTCGCGGTCAATTTCCACGAGGTCGAGGGCCTCCGGCACCACGTAGCTGCCTGACTCCGGAAAGGCCATAGCGGCCCATTCCTCCCACTCCGCGACAGTGCCTTGGATGATCATGGAGTCCGGTGCCGGAGCAAGTACGGTGGCGCCGAGCCGCTGGTGAGTGCGGATCCACGGGTCGATGTGCAAGCCATCGGAGCGCGACCAGCCGGCGAACTTCTCCATGGGGGTAAGCGGATATCGAGGTTTGAGCGACGGCCGCACGGGCGCAATAACGCGCTTCAGGCCCGAGCTCGTCGCGCGGTCCCGGAGCGCGGACAACGCCTGACCAGCCAGCCCGCCGCCTTGACGATCGCGCCGGACAGCCGCCGCCATGATGCAGAGCGTGTCCGGCTGCAGCGCCTGCTCATAGCCCGTGACCGCCGCTACGAGCGCCCCGTCGTAGCCGCCCTCGGCCAGCCCGGGGATGGTCCCGTCCCAGCTGAGCGGCACGCCCCAGCAGCCCGGCCACGACCGAGCCGCTCTCGAGCAGCATGATGTCGTAGTGAGAGAAAAATGTCTCGACCCGCGCGATGTACTGTGCCGATATGGGGTCGTGAAAGATGAATTCGGGCCAGTTCTGCCGGAACGCGGCCCTGGCCTCGTCATCGAGATCATGGCGCGCCGCGGTCGTCACGATCTCAAGATCACTCATAACCCTGCCTCCGGTTGAGCACCACTGACGGTCGGCCACCTTACTCAGTGCCCCGGCTGGCCCGGCGGCCCGGAGCGGCGAGCATCGCCGCGGGGACCACGCAGAGCGTCGCCATTGCCCAGTTCAGGCCAAAATGCTGGGCCAGTACGCCGACCGCGAGCGGGCCTAGTCCGCCGACCAGGCCGGCCGCACTTGACAGCGATACTGCCAGCCCGCTGCGTCCGGGCAGGCTACCGAACAGCTCCGCCGACAGCACCGGGTACCAGGGCGCGGTCGCGATGGTCAACCCAGCTAGCACGGCCAGCTTCGGGCCCAGGCCGGGCACCAGCAAGAAGGCCGGGAACAGCAGCCCGGCGATGGCTGCGCTGGCCCGCAGGATGTGGTCGCCGTCGTACCGCGCCAGCAGCTGAATCAGGATCACGTCCCCGACCAGGCCCGCCCCAAGCCGGACGGCAACACCGAGCGCGGCTGCTGACGGGGAGGCGTGCGCCACCCCGACCAGATAGAGGGCCAGGAAGGTGGTGAGCACATCCAGCAACAGGTCCGACACCTCCAGCAGCACCAGCCAGCGCAGTGCACCCGAGCGCCGGATGATGGCCGCTGCCGGGCGCCAGCCCGGCCAGCCGGAATCACCCTCATCGTCGGGCGATCCGGCCTCGGCGGCCCGGGAATCCCCCTGACCCGGACCGAACTTCTCCGGATCCTCATCGCCGGAGCCGGAGAAGGTCGGTCCGGAGCCGGAGCCGGAGACTGAGGCGCGGGCAGGTCTCCGGCGGCCCGTCATGGCGACGGCAAGCCAGGCCGCCAGGCCGCAGCCAGCGGCCAGCATGAAGGCCAACCGCCAGCCGCCTCCAGTTCCGAGCACCGCCGCAACCAGAAGCGGTCCGGACACGGCGCCAGCCGATCCTGCGAGCGTCCAGCGGGCCATGTGCTGGGCCCGCCGGTCTGGCGCCGCGTCCATCAGGGCCGACTGGGTCAGGCTGACGAAAGCGCCCGATGCCGGGAAGAAGACCACTAGCGCGATCAGCAGGCCGACGAACGACCTGGCCAGGCCCGCTCCGAGGACAGCAGCGACGAACACAAGCCCGCCTGCCAGGGTTACTCGCCGACGGCGCGCACCTGTCCCGCTCAGCACGCCGACAGGAAGCTCGATGATGCTCCCGGCGATCAGCGGTACGGCCCCGAGTAGCCCGATCTGGACATAGCTGAGCGCCAGGTCGTGCCGGATCAGCGGCATCGCCGCACTCTTGGTGCCATCGACCAGCTCGTCGGCGAACTCGACTGAGAGCGCGGCAAGCAATGCGATCAGCCCAGGCCGAAACGACCGTCGACGCCAGGCCGACCGGAGATTCCGGGCCGGACCGGGTTTCAGCTCCGCGGACCTCATGCCTCTTCCTTCCTCGTTGTCAGTTGCCTGGACAGACGAGGAAGGCGGGCCGCGGGCCGCTAGATCAGGTCACAGTCAAAGGAAACCCATGCAACAGATGCTAGCCCGCAGCGGGCCAACGGCGCGATTGGCTCCCCAATGATCAGCCCGGCGCCATGATCAGCCCGGCGCCATGATCAACCCGGCGCCCCTGCATTTGTCAGCTGCCGGCGGTCAGCTCCGGCTTGGCGTCGCCGGAGCCGATCTGCGCCTTCAGGGCAGCCAGCTCCTTGTCCACCTGGGCGTTCGCGCCCGCCTCGTCGAGCTCCCGCTGGATGTCGTCGGTCCCGCCGCCGACGTCCTCGAGCACGCCTGACTGGAGTAGCTCATCCATGGCCCCGGCCCTGGCCTGCATGTTGGCAATCTTGTCCTGAGCCCGCTGCAGCGCGGCGCCGGAATCGCCAAAGCTGGTGGAAATGCCCGCGGCCTCCGCGCTCACCGAGCTCTCCGCCTGAGCCGCGGTGTACTGCGCCTTCATCACTTCCTTCTGGGACCGGAATGTATTGACCCGCTGCTGCAGCGCACTAAGCGTCTGCTCCATCTTCTGCTCTTCCTCGTCGAGCTGCTGACGCTGCGGCTCCATGTCGTTGGCCTGCTGCTGAGCGGCAGCCTTGCGGGACAAAGCCTCCCGTGCAAGGTCCTCCCGGCCTTGGCCCAGTGCCGCCTGAGCCTGCTCCTGCAGATGGTCTATCGAGTGCTGCAGCTGCTGTTCCTGCAGCTCAAGCTGCTTCTTCGAGGCCGCGATGTCCACGAGCGCGCGCCGCACCTGGGTGATGTGGTCGAGCATCTGCTCGTAGGAGTAGTCGAGCATCTCGTTGGGGTTTTCGGCCGCGTCGAGCGCTTTGTTGGTCTTGGCTGCCACGATGTCGTGTGCCCGCTGGAAGAGACTCATGTCGGTGCGCTCCCTAGGAAAGAGGTAACAGAGCCGGGGCTTACGCTGCCGAGGCTACACATCGGCCCGCCCAGGTGCCCGCCACCCCACTACGCTCAACCGCGTGGAGGTTCGCTCGCTCGGGTACCGCACCGATCTCATGGTCCGGCTCCTCGAGGGCAGTCAGGTCGAGGATCGTGGCGACTATCTCGCCATCCGCAGCCCGCCGAATCCCACCTTCTGGTGGGGCAACTTCCTGCTGCTGTCTGCACCACCCAACCGCGGTGATACCCCCAAGTGGCTGGACTTGTTCGCCGCCGAATTCCCGGGCGCCGGGCACGTGGCTCTCGGCATCGACGTCACCGAGGCCAGCGCGGTGAAGCCAGCCGAACTGGTGGCCGCTGGCCTGCGCATGGAGCGGTCCACGGTGATGGTGGCAACGGACGTGCATGAGCCGCCCAACCCCAATCTTGCCGCCATCTGTCGGGTGCTGGCCGACGATGATGACTGGCGGCAGGCGGCACAGCTGCGGGCTGTGCTGAGCGAAGGCGAGCCGGGCGCAGAGCCAGCGTTCCGTCAGGCCCGGATCGACTCCGAACGGGCAATGACGGAGGCCGGCAACGGCGCCTGGTACGGCGCGTTCCTAGACGGCAAGCTACTTGCCCAGCTTGGCCTCATCACCGACGGAGACGGCATCGCCCGGTACCAGAACGTCGAGACGCACCCGGCGGCCCGCCGCCAGGGCCTGGCGGGCACGCTGGTCTGGCGCGCCGGCCAGCAAGGCCTCGGCGACGCGAACACGCTGGTCATGGTCGCCGACCCGCACGACGTCGCTATCCGCGTGTACAGGTCAGTCGGCTTCGCGGACGCGGAGAGCCAGATCGGCTTCGAGCGGCGGCCGGCCACTGGCTGAGCAAGCCTGCCGCGTCCCGGCCATCTTCATTCCGACGCCAATAGGAATGGAAACGGGGTCACGTCAGGGGTGCTGCCCTTGCGTGCCGAGCAGCGTCACGGCGACAGCCGAGGTGTCCTCGTCGCGCAACCCGGTCAGCCAGGCGACGCCGACCGTCAGCATCGTTACCGCCCCGGCCGCAGCGAAGACGGGCCGCGGATCGCCGCCCAGCAGGCTCGCAAGGGTCCCGGCCAGAACCGCTCCTCCAAGCGTGACGGATTGGCCGCCGAGCCGCCATGACGCCGTCACTCGGCCGAGTAGCGCGCGCGGCACCAGGGCTTGCCTGAGCGACCTCATCGTCACGCTCGCGGCCACGACGGCCCAGGTGTAGAGCAAGTTTCCGGCGAGCAGCATAGGCATGGTGGTGGCAGCGCTGACCACTATCAGCGCGACGCCCGACGCCCCTGCGCAAAGGACCACGGCAGGCAGCGGCCCGGCCCGCCGGACCAGCATGCCCGTACCCGCAGCGCCGAGCAGGCCGCCAACCCCGCCTGCGGTAACGACAAGGCCGATCTGCGTGGCCGGCAGCGCGAGGGTGCTCTTGGCCATGAAGATGATCAACTTGTCGGCGCCCAGGCACAGATTGAGGACCAGCATGAAGCACAGCAGCGTGAACAGCAGCCTGGTAGCCGCCAGGTAACGCAGGCCCTGGGACAGCTCACGGCGCAAAGCGCGGGCGGAAGCGGGGGGCAGGTCTCGAGCCCGGCCGCGCTGCCGGACGGCGCCGAGCGTCGCGAGTGAGACTAGGAAGGTCAGCGCGTCGATCAGCAATGAGACATGCAACAGCCCGGCCGCGGCCAGCAGGCCTGCCACGCCGGGGCCGATAATCTGACCGCCCTGGTTGGCTGCCTCGAGCCACGAGTTGACGGAAACAAGGCGCGGCCCCGCGAACACGTCCCGCACCGCGATGGCCAGCGCCGTATCGCTGAACACAGTTAGCACCCCGGCCGCGAACGCAAGAGACAGGATCAGCCAGGCAGATATCGCCTGCGAACCGGTCAGGGCGAACAGCAGCAGGAAGACCAGCGCGCGCAGGACGTCAGCCGCGATCAGCACCTGCCACGGATTCAGCCGGTCAGCCAGGACGCCTGCCGGCAGCCCGGCGGTGAGATACCCGGCGCTACCGGGCAGCGAGGCAAGCACGGCCAGTACCGGGCTGTGGCTCGCCTGCAGCACAAGCAGCGGGATGGCCAGGATCGCCAGCCCGTCGCCGAGCATCGACACGGCCTGCCCACCCAGGAAGACCGGCGACCGCAGCACCTCCCCATCCTCGTCAGGAACGCCCGCCGGTCAACCGTGAGTGCCGAGCGCGCGCGAGCTCTTGCCACGCACGCGCCCGATCCGATGATCTACCTGGCGCGCTGGCTGTCATGAGGTCCGCTCTATGCTCCGGGAGTGGGAATCATCCAGGCGCTTAACTACGAGATTCCGCGCCCAAATGCTGCTCAGCGCGCGATGTGGCACGTTTCGTCATCGCGTCCAGGCGCATGGCTGTTCTCGAGATCAATGCATCACATCGACAGATTCCTGCTGCGGATCAGCCGCGGGATGGTCACTCTTCCCGGCATTGCGGCCGGGATACCCGTCCTGACCATCACGACGACCGGAGCACGGACTGGGCAGCCGCGTACCACACCACTGCTCGGCATCCCCTTCGGGCACGACATTGCGGTGATCGGCACCCGGTTCGGTCAGCACGGCACGCCCGGCTGGTTCTACAACCTCAGGTCTCAGCCGCGGCTGCACGTAACGTTCCGGGACAAGAGCGTCACGGCGATCGCCCGCGAGGCCGACGCAGACGAGTGGCAGCTCATCTGGGACAAGGCACGGACGATCTACGCCGGTTACGAGGCCTACGCCCGCCGGATCCAGGACCGGAAGATCCGCATCATGGTCCTGAGCAGCTAGCCGAAGCCGCGCCGCGATCGGTTATCCAGGATCGTGTTGTCGCGCCCGTGGTTCACGACCGGGCTGCCGGTGTTGGGCAGCAGCCGCCCGAGCCTATCCAGGCCCAGGTAGTTCCTGATCACGAAGTTGCGGCTTGTCATCGCTCCGAGTGTCGCGCCGTTGCCGGCATTGCCGCTGATCAGGTTGGCCGGGGTCCTGGCCGCGTCGCCGATGACATTCCCGCGCGCCATGCCGCTGAGCAGCACTCCGCCCTTGCCGTTGGCCACGCGCTTGAGCCCGAGTATCTCGGTGCCGATGTAGCTGCTGAAGACGCGGTTGCCGTAGGCGCGGCCGGTGATGACCACGCCGTACCCCTTGTTTCCCGAGAACGTGTCCTGCGGAATGACCGATCTCACCGATCCGCCGATGACGTTGCCATGCGCCGTTCCATCGATGAGGACCCCGTTCCCTCCATTCGCCAGGGCGGACTGGCCGTTGGTGGACAGCCCGGCGATGTCGGGATCGACCGTGACACCCGACGCGTTGCCGGCCAGTTCGATGCCGTTGCGGCGATTCCCGGAGAAGACGTTGGTGCGGGCCAGGTTGTCGCCGCCGGTCGAGGTGATGAGCAGGCCGTCGTTGCCGTTCGGCGCCGCGCCCTTGAACGCGAGCAGGCCGCCGAATGTGTTGAAAGTGATGAAGCCGTGTACCCGGCCCGTGACCTCGATGCCGTCCGCGCCGTTGCCGGCCGACACGTTGCCCAGCGGTATGACGCCGCCGACTTGCGTGTTCGCTGACGAGCCGTCGATCAGGATGCCGCTGCGGCGGTTGCCGACTAGTGCGGTGTTGTTCGCGCCGATGCCGAAGAAGTTGCCCTGCACGACGACGTTGTCGGAACTGGTGATCCGCAAGCCAGTCAGGCCGTTGCCGCTGACCACGTTGTAGTACACGAAGGGGTCGTTGACGAACTTGCACCCGACGAGCGAGTTGCCGTTGGCGTGGTCGATCCAGACTCCGTTCCGGGCGTTGCCGAGCGCGCTGTCGCCGGAGGCGGCAGTCCCGATGAAGTTCCCGTTGAGCACGTTGCTGACGGAGCCGTTGCTGATCGCTACTCCGTTCTGGCGGTTTCCGGAGATCAGGTTGCCCAGCGGCGGAGTGACGAAAACCGGCGGCACAGTGCCCTTGCTGCCGGTCGGGTTGTTGGCCTGGCCGGTGTCGGGGTCGACAAACTCCGTGCCGCCGATCTCGTTGCCGTCAGCCTGTCCGGTGAGCAAGATGCCGTTACCGCCGTTAGGCATCGCTGCGGTGCCCGCCACACTAGTGCCGATGCGGTTGGCCTCGATCGTGTCCTGCGACGAGCCGGAGAGCACGATGCCATCGCCGGCGTTCGCCGAGATCACATTGCTGACCACACCGGGGTCACCGGATGGGTTCAGCCCGATCCGGTCGCGCTGGGAGCGCGCGGACGCATAGATGCCAGCACCCTGGTTGCCGGCCGCAGTGCCGTCGATCGCGAGTCCGACGTAATCGGCGGTGAGAGTGATGGCGCCAGCGTCGAGCGTCACGCCGTTGCCCCCGGCATTGTCCACTGCCACGCCGAGCAGCTGCGAGCCTTGCGAGCCGGCCGCGAACCGGAGGCCTGGCTGGCCGCTGAAGTCGATTTCGATGGGCGGCGGATCGCCGGCTGTGTAAGTCGGTGCCGACAGGCCGTTGATCGTAATGTCGGCCGTGATCGGCGGCAGCGCGCTTAGCAGCGTGATGACGCCGGTGACACTGAAGTCGATGTCCGTCGAGATGGCTGGCGCGGCGTTGTTCGCCTGCCGGATGGCCCACCGCAGAGTCCCCCGGCCTGAATCGTTGAGGCTGGTCACCCGTACGGTCCGGGAGGCTGCCGGTACCGGTGACCCGGCTCGCACTGCCACGGCAGTCGATGGCACGGCCGGCCCTGCCCAGGCGGCGGGAGCCAACAGTACGCTCGCGCAACCGAGGATGCAGGCGACGCCGGCGTAGCCTGCCGCCGCTCGCACAGCCCGGCGAGCGGGATGGGACGGCACGGAGCGAAATGCCGGCCGCGTAATGACCGCGTCCATTGATGCCCCCTGCTCGTTCGCGGGCCGCGTTGCACGGCCTGGCCGATGTCCCGGGAGTCCGGATTGGCTGATTGCTGCTTCTGCTTGGCCGGCACTGCCCGGGCGGCTCTTTGTCATGGACGCCCAGTTGTCATGGACGCCCAGACTGCATTCGGGCGCTCGCCTCCGGTCGTTACAACAAGCGCCGGTGATTGCCGTCGGCTAATCATTGATAAAGGCTGATCGGTGCGAGATGCGTGCTCAGCGACTTGCGAATTTCGTGCCGCACGCGCGTTAAGTCACGCTTCTCTTTCGGCGTTTCAGCTTTACTACAGCCGAAAGGAGTGCATCGTTGTTAGGCGACAGCACCTAGCGTGCGCGACTGATTACGTACCGTTACTTTGTCGTGATCAGCCAGGGCGGCGTCGCCACGCCACTGGTCAACAGCGTTCGACGCTGGCCAGCGCCTTAGGTGGCAGCTGAGCGCCAACCGCGCCCAACAAAAGGGCTTGCCCGTGTCCCGCACTTCCGCTAGGCACCGGAAGCAATCACGGTTCTCCGTATCCAGCGGATTCCGGCATTCCCGGCACCGGAAGCGGCTCCTGCTATTCGCCGCTTTCAGCCGCTGGCCTGTCGGGATTTCCGTTGCGGGCGCAATGGTGATATTCGCCAGCTTATTCGGCGCGACTCATTGGCCAGGTCATGCGCAGAATGCTCGGCTAGCTGCTGCCGAGGTAGCTCACGGCCGGCCAGTGACTGCGCCCGCCAATCACTCGGCCAGCGCAGCCGCGGCCGGCCTGCGGTTGGCTTCGCACCCCTGGGCCGACCTCATAACACGCCGTGACAAGTCCAGCCTGACGGTTAATGCCGACATCCTGCGCCAGCATCTGCGTGCGCACCGCAAGCATCGCCGACCGCCCACGAAACCAAAACCGACTGCGCGGCCTGCCTACCGGAACCCGTTCCGAAGCATCGTGAACCTGCTGCCAGAGCGCATCGACATGGGCGTCGACTTCGCCGGAACGGGATCGGTCTACGCGATCGGGAACGCGGTCATCACCAACGCGGCCGGGAACAACGCAGGCTGGCCTGGCTACGGCTGGATCACCTACCAGCTCACCAGCGGCCCGGCCGACGGGCTCGTGGTCTACCTCGCTGAGGACGTCCGGCCGACCGTCATCGTCGGGCAGCACGTCACCTCCGCCACCGTGATCGCAACGATGTTCAACGGCGGCGACGGTATCGAGACCGGGTGGGCGCAGCCCGATGGCGCCTCGGCGGAGTCGCAGCTGCTGCTGGCCGGCGCCATCGGTGGAGCGGGGCCGTTTCCGACCATGGTTGGCGTCAACTTCGACGAGCTGCTCCAGGCCCTTGGTGTAGGGACCGCCAACAACTGGGGGCAGGGTGGATTTGGCCTGCTTCCGGCCAATTACCCGGCGAGCTGGGCCGGTCTGCACTCCCAGTAGTGGCCGGTTACCCGTTCCGGTTTGCTCGGTGGGCGATTCATAGCCAGGAGTGACTTATGTCATAGTTAATCTTTGCGGTTTCGGTCATGAGGAGGCCGAAATAGGTGCAGGGTGTTGAGCCGACAGCACCTAGCGTGCGTGATGGCACTTGACCGTGATCCGTCGCCCTGATCCCCGCGCGGCGTCCGCACGCCACTGGTCGCAGTAGTTCGAGCGTGACCAGAGTCCTGGGTGACAGCAGAGGCCAAGTCCTGCCCGATCAAAGGCTCGCTGTGTCCCGCACGTCCGCCCGCCACCGGAAGCCGCTGAGGCACACTACCGGCCGTCGGCCCGTCCCCTTCCAGTCCGCTAAGCCGCCTGCGCCCCAAGGCGTAGCAAGACGCAAGCCCGCGCCGATCGTCGCGATGGCAGTGACCGCCGTGGTCGTCGGAGCGGCGGCCGCAGCTACCGCGTTCGCCTGGCAGGCGCAGACTGGCGAACCGGGACAGCTAGCAACTGCCGGCAGTCATGCCGGGTATGCGGCCCCGGGCGCCGCCCGGCAGTTGCCGGACGGCCAGCTGGCGGCAGCGCTCGTGGAGGCCGGCGTCAAGCTCCGCACGCTCACCCCGGCTCAGACGCCGAGGCGGACGGCGAAGGCGAAGCCCAGTAAGCCGATCAAGGACGCCAAAGCGAGTAAGCCCGCGGCCAAGCCCGCGCGCACGCCCCGGCCCAAGCCGGTCAAGCCCGCGCCGCCGGTGTACCTCAACCCGCTGCGGGCCATCGCCGGACTGCTATCCGAACGCATCGACATGGGTGCGGACTTCGGCGGGACTGGCCCGATCTATGCCATCGGCGACGCAGTCATCACCAACGCGACCGGCACCTCGCCAGGCTGGCCAGGCGGCGGCTGGATCACTTACCAGCTGACCGATGGACCAGCGGCCGGCCTGCAGGTCTATGTCGCCGAGGACGTGACGCCGACCGTCCAGGTAGGCGAACAGGTGTCGTCCTCGACGGTCATTGCCCAGATGTATAACGGCGGCGCGGGGATCGAGACGGGCTGGGCGATGCCAGACGGATCCTCCGCGGAGTCTCAGTTGGCGGTCGCCGGCGGCGTCAGCGGAGGCGGTCCGTTCCCGACGGCAGTAGGCGTCAACTTCGACAACCTGCTCCTCGCGCTCGGAGTGCCGCCGGCAAACAACGCCGGCCAGGCAGCCTACGGCGTGCTGCCGCAGAATTACCCGACTAGCTGGTCGGCGGCCGCCGTCCCGTCCTAATGCCCAGGAGCACGGCCTTTGCATGGTCGGAGGTCTGCGACCGCATCCAGGCGAACGGCCACGACACGCCCCGCTGGTGGTGATACGCGTGCAGGCACGAGCCGGGCGGTGATGAGGTCGCTGACCTCGTGATCTTCGCCGGGAGCCGCGCCTGCGATGACATCGTCCCTAGCTGTGCTCGTCGGATTGTCAGTAGCTCTGCCTAGGCTCGGGCTCATGGCAGATAGCAGCTTGTCTGTACGCGATCGCGAATTCTTCTTGGCCGAGCCGCACGTCGCGGCTTTGTCGGTATCGGCCGGTCACGGTCGCGGGCCGTTTACCGTGCCGATCTGGTATCAGTACACACCGGGCGGGGAGGCGTGGGTGCTGACAGAGGCCGGATCCCGGAAGGCCCGGCTCATCGAAGCAGCCGGACGTTTCACGCTGATGGTCGAACGGGTCATGCCCACTGTTCGGTATGTATCAGTGGAGGGACCGGTCACGCGCACGGTTGCGGGGACCGATGAGCTGTTGTGGGAGATCGCTGCGCGATATCTGCCGCCGGACAAGGTGCCGGCCTACATCGAGTTCGCCGGGGCGGAACTGGGCGAGCAGGTCGCGATCTACCTGCGTCCGAAGCGATGGCTGACGGCAGATCTCGGGCCGGGCGCCGAACCGCCGCGGGTGGCTTGATCGCCAAGCCACCCTATGAATGATCTGGGCTCAACGACTTTGCTTCGGGCTTGCGACCACGGATCCCGAGGGTCACCGGGACCGGCCGATCGCCGGGTTCTTCGACGTGCTCGATGGCTAGGCCGGCGCTGATGAACGCATTGAGTAGCTCACCGAGCAGATGGTGACGCATCCCGAATCGCCGCCGGATGTTATAGCCCCACCAGGGCGAGACCTGATGCCAGCCAGCATGGCGGTAGGTCGGATGGGCGCGAATGCCGCCATCGTCCATCCATTCACTATGCGGCCCGTTGAAACAGGGATGCGCGCCGTAGAAAAACAGCAGCCCGCCCGGCCCCAGGACTCTCGCGGCCTCCGCCAGCACGGGCGCGAAGTCGTCCACGTCTGTCGATATCCACATCGTCGCTACCGTCTGGAACGCCTCGACAGGGAACCGCTCAGCGGGACTCTCGCCCGCCCAGGTGCGCCGCACGGGTGAAGCTCAGCGCTCGGCATAATCCGGCTTCTGGAACGGCCAAGCCTCGGCCAGCCAACTGCGGACCAGATCATGCAAGGGCTTATCCAATTCGGCCCGATCCGCCCGGACCCAGGACCGCACGTCGACGTCATAGCCGCTGCGGCGTGCCGTGTAGAAGTAGACGCAGCCGATCACGTCGCCTGAAGCGCCGTCGAGCACTGTGTAGGCGAATCCGGTTCTATCCGCGAAGTCCCGGGCGTGCCGGGCAACGTCGACGGCGTTCTCATCCACCGACATGAGCTTGTCCGGCCATGGGCGGCCCGCGAAACCAGGGGTCGCCTTGATGTGGCCGATGCTTGACGTCCAGGCCGCGTGATCAGCCACGTTGTGGTGGACGTCGAGTGGCTCGATGACAAACAGTTCGCTGCGGAGGCCGCCGGGAACCGCGAAAGCCTTGGGGACAAGCGGAGGCAACGGGCGTTGACCGGCCCTGGCACGGGACGTCACAGGCGATCCGACAGCCAGGCATGTACTTCGGGTATGCGATTCTCTAGCAGCGTCAGGTGCCCATCGTCGTCGGACAGCCGCGCCTCGACGCCGGGAATATGCGCGGCCAGCCATTCGCCGTGGCCAAACGGCACGAACTTGTCGTGCTTCCCGTGCAGCAGCATGACAGGGACAGCAATGTCGGCCAGGTCGAAGCCCCACGGCCTGACCATGCAGTTGTCGTCCCACCAGCCCTGGCTGCCCTGCGCTAGGCCATCCCTCATCGAGGACGCCAGGAACTTGTCGAGCTCCCCACCCAGCAACGCGGCATCTACCGGCGAGAGAAGCGACTCCATCGCGCTGGCTTGTTCGTCCGTCGACGCGGCGAGGAAGCCCTCGCGAGCCTCGTCAACCTGGGCCCTGGCGGCGGCCTCATCGGTGAAGTAGAGGAGGGTGTCATCGACGTTGTCCTGGCCCATGCCGGCGAAATAGTCGAGGCCCGCTGCGTCAAACGGCGCGAGTGACGCGAGCGAGGCGGCGGCCGTGACCAGATCGGGAAGCAGGGCAGCGCATGCGAGCAGGTGCGGACCGCCACCGGAGATGCCCCACATCGCAAGGCGGTTGATCCCGAGTTCAGCACAGATCGCGCGCACATCCTCGATGCAGTCGGCCACGCTGCGCCCTGGCTGGGGCGAGGAGCCGCCGTAGCCGGGTCGGTCGTAACTGATAAGCCGCAGCCCCCGTTCGGCGGCATCCTGCGAGTGCGAGCCATACAGATGCCGGGAGTTGGGCGTGCCCATGTGGGCCAGCACCGGCAGGCCAGCCGGATCACCGCCCTCCTCGACAGCTAGCGTTCGGCCGTCCGGTGTACGAACTGTGCGCTGCATGTTGCCTCCCAGGCCGTGAGGTTGCCCGCTTGACGCACAGGACTGATCGGGTCTTCAGGCTACATTCCTGATCATGTTGTGATGGCTGGCTTCGAACCAAGATCAACCCTGATGACGGATGATCAGGATGTCAGTCAAAGCGGGTCAGGCTCAGTTTCGAGTGCAGTCATCGTTCTGCGGAGCCACGCGGTGCGGGCCGTGGCGGTGCGGGCGGTAATGAGCTTAAGGATGACGGCATACCGCTGGGTCTTGTTGAGTGCGTCGAACGCCTGCGCCGCCTGCGGGCTCGCCACCAGGGCTGCGGCGAGATCGGCGGGTACCGCGGCGTTGCGCTGCGACTCGTATGCGGCGGCCCATCTGCCGTCGGCCTTCGCGGCCTCAACTTCGGCTAGGCCGGACGCTTGCATCCGCCCAGCCGCGATCAGTTCCTCGGCCCTGGCCACGTTGACCTGCGACCAGCGGCTGCGTGGCCGACGGGGTACGTACTTCTGCAGGTAGTAGTCCTCGTCGCAGGACTTGCGCTGGCCGGAGATCCAGCCATAGCAGAGGCCTAGGTCGACTGCCTCGTCAGCGGTCAGGGACGGGCGGCCCGACGCTTTCTTCGCGATCTTCAGCCACACACCGGCCCGCCGGTCGACGTGCGCGTCCAGCCAAGCCTCGAAATCCGCGGCGTCGCGGAACGCGATCACCGGCGCTTCATGAGCGGCAGCTTCCGTCGACACTGTGACTCCTACAGTAGGAGAGGGCCGCTTGCGCTCCTCCGTTTGTCCGGGAATTCCAGGTAGTGATCCGCACGTGGAGCGGGTCGCCGGAATCGAACTCGCACTATCGGCTCAGTAAGCGCGCCCGAAGATCACACGCTTGCCGTATGCTGACCGGCCATCGCAGCGCACGCACGTTCCGGCCTCGGATCTGCCATCAGCTGGAACGCAGCGGGGTGTGGCGGCAGTCTCGGCTTTGATGTCGTCCTCGCACGCTGGGTTGCCGCAGTGGAACGCCTGCGCCCAACCAGTCGAGATTGCTTGCTGGAAAGCGGGCCAGTCATTGACTACAACGGTGTTCGAATCGCGGAAGGCAGTCGCTCGGTCCAGTAGGAAATTCTGATAATCATCGAGCATAGCGGTGAGCGTTTGCGATGCGTTGGCGAGCTGGATCGCCCTCTTACCCTGGCCGCCGAGCCGCGTTGCAATGCTTGCTGTCCCTGCATCTAGGTCGCGTGGTCCAAGCTCAAGACGCAATGGCACGCCACGTAGTTCCCAGTCGTTAAATTTGAATCCGGGCGACAGTTGTACCCGGTCATCCAAATGAGACCGAATGCCTGCCTGGCGAAGCTCAGCAGTCAGAATCTGAGCCGCAGCAAGCACGGTATTGAGCTGGTCGCCTCGACCGATCGGAACGATAACTACCTGATATGGGGCGAGCATTGGCGGTAGAACGAGACCCTGATCGTCACCATGAGCCATGATGACTGCGCCAATCATCCGGGTGGACATTCCCCAGGATGTGGTATGGCATAGCTCAAGGCGGCCTGTATCACTTGTGTACTGGATCTCGAAAGCCTTGGCGAAATTTGTCGCCATGTAATGAGACGTACCCGCCTGAAGTGCTTTGCCATCGCGCATCATCGCTTCTATGGTGAATGTCCGTGCCGCTCCGGCGAAACGCTCACCAGGGGTCTTCTCCCCAGGGACAACAGGAAGGGCGGCGACATCGCGAGCTACCTCAGTGTAGAAGCCGAGAGCAAGCATGGTCTCCTCAAGCGCGTCGGCCTCGCTCACGTGAGCCGTGTGGCCTTCTTGCCACAGGAACTCGGTTGTTCTAAGGAACATTCGGGGCCTTAGCTCCCAGCGGACGACGTTTGACCACTGGTTCAGTAGCAGAGGCAGGTCGCGATAAGAGGAGATCCACTTGGCCATCATCTCGCCGACGATGGTCTCGGACGTCGGTCGGATGACAAGAGGCTCGTCCAACTCCTTCCCCCCGGCGTGCGTCACTACGGCCAACTCAGGCGCAAAGCCATCGACATGCTCAGCTTCGCGCCGGAGATGGGACTCAGGGATGAGCAGCGGGAAGTAGGCATTGTCATGACCGGTGTCCTTAATTCTCCGGTCCAGCTCAGACTGCAGCAGCTCCCAGAGGCGGTATCCATACGGGCGGATGACCATCGTGCCTTTGACTGGACCCCGGTCGGCGAGCTGCGCTTTGGCGACAACCTCGTTGTACCAGGCGGAAAAGTCCGTGCCCTGAGGCGTAACCCCGTGCTTCTCGCTGCGTGCCATGCGCAGAGAATACCGGGACCGCCGCGGCCACTGGAAAGTCAGCAGGCTCGGTGGGTGGCTACTCCGCTACGTCCTTCCTCGGTAGGCGCAAAGAACCTGGTGAGTGCCCGTGGATGTCGGGCGCCTTCATCCGGTCGGGCACGTAGCAGGCACGACCTCGGGGTCCGCCTAGTGACCTTTTCAGGCCGAGCATCTTCCAAGTCGTCACTGATCGTGCGAGCGTTGAGCGCTGTCGCTAGCCGCGTCGCTTGCCCGTGGCCGCTGTTGTTGCTGTCAACTCGGCGGCGCACGCCGTTCAGTAGCGAGGGCGGCTGGGGTGCTTTCGTATATTTCCTGCGAAATGGGGCCAGGCATGAGTGATCAGCTAAGCACAGAGGTGCCGTCAGGAACTGCGCTGGCATGGGACGGTGCGCGCCGCATCCGCGAACCCGTCGCCTGGACGCTCCTCATTCTCACGGCCATCGGCCTGCTCGTCGGCGCATGGCAGCTGTTTGGCCTGCCCGGTGCGCCGGCTATTTCCGGTCCCAGTTCAGCTCCTGTTACCGGTCCCATTCCAGTCCCGGTATCGACCTTCGCGTTCCGCGCATCCGTTGTGGCGCCGCAATTTGTCACCCTTGGCATCATCGCGGTGCCGGTGGTGTCGGTGATCCTCGTAGCGTTCGCGGGCGGTCTGACGGATCGTGCGCGTCAGGTGGTACAGGCCGCGGTCTCGATTCAGGCTGTCACGCTCGGCCTTGGCCTGCTTAGCTGGCTCGGTGCCCTGGGGGCCAGCCCCCGCGTGCGGCCTGGCATTTGGTTCGTCTCCTACGCCACTTATCTCGCAGTCGCGGCGGCGGCACTGATATTCACTGTCGCGGTGCTTCGGTCGCAGGCGCTGCGTTCGCTGCCGCCGCAGTTTAAGGAATCCGGGGACGACGAGGACTTCGGGTACGACGACGAGGCCCGCCGCTAATCGGCAGGCCAGGCCGGTCTCCGGCGGCGCTCTGCCGCCCGTACCGAGTCATCGCCGCCAAGGGATGGTGATGACCAAGAAGGTGAAGTCTTCGCGTGCCCTCGCGTCGATGGCTATAGGCAGGCGGATAACCCCGGAATCGACCATGCCTCTCGCGGCAGATCGACTCAGGCCGAACCCGGCCATCAGTAGCTTCTCGACCCGGATGGGCGCCGGGAGCTCGAATCCGACGACGACCTCAAGTGGCGCCGGATCCGCATGTTCGAGTTCGTAAAACGGCATGTCGGTTTCCAGTTCCCATGTGCCACTCCAGTCGAGCCGATATCCGGCTCTGGTGGCCAACGACGTATCCATTGCCAGACGTCGCACCATGGCCGGATCGTTCTTCTCGAACATCACCAGCCGCTCATTCGGCAGCGCCCGCACGTGGATGCGCTCGTGGATGGGGATTTTCGACGTGCGGTCGCACAGCTCGCAGTTGATCAGCATCCAGACGTCAAGTAGCTTGCCGTTCGCGTTCACGCGGAACTTTCCGGTGGGATGGTGACGCGTGGACCTGCACGTCACGCATGCTTTGACGATGGCGGGCAGGCCGAGCTCTTTGATCACCCAGAGCGCTTTCCGATCGACATCAGATCCGTCACAGTTACCGTCACCGTCAGCGGGCACACGGATACTACGAAAGTCGTTTATGGCTTCTTCCAAGAGTTACGAAGGAGGCGCCAGACAGCGCTTCGCGGCGCTATGAACTGCCTCCTGGATCCAGTGGCATAAGGCAGCGCTGAAAGTGGAGCGCGCTGACTAGCGGCGACGTTGCACATCGACGTCGCGTAAAGGAAGCCCGCGCTGATCACAAAAGCGCGGGGCTTCGAACGGCACGTCGCGAGAAAGACGGGGTCGTGACTCGAACCCCGTCTTCATTCCGCACGTGCGCCACTGCTTACAAATCCATGGTCGCCATCTTGGTCAACCGACGGGGCCGCAGGCAACGGATTTTTTCGCGATGCCGCGGTCGGCTACTCATGCGTGTGTGGCCTGGCCTCAGCCTTTCGCCTGTAACCGGCTTGACCGCGCGGGATGAGCCACCCGGAGCAAAAGGCGATCTCGCGTTGAGTGCGGGCGCGCCCGCGCGAGCGGGGCCTCAAGCAAAGCGCGGGGCGGGCAGCGCCGCTGCCGCTGAGCGCGGCGCAGCGCGCCTTGATCTAGTAAGCGGAATTCGGCAGTGTGGCTGCTTTACCTGCGTGTCCTCCGCCAGGCAATGCGCGACATTTGTCCGTCAGCTGATCTGCGACGGTCCATAGCGCGGAACGCGCCTACAAGAGTGCGGTCGGACTACTTGTAGCCGGTGGCAGCGGCGATATCTCCGCGAACAGCGGTCACATGACTCCCGGCGGGGCCGAACGGCGGAGCTCCGTGAGAAATTTCTTCTGGCAGAGTGTCGAATCCGGAGCGACTCGTTCGTGCATGAGGTGACAGGCGGCCGGAAGAGCCGCCGGGACAAGGAGCCATGCGATGACGCGGTACCTGATCTCGTTCGATGACGGAGCGATGACCTTCCCCGAGGAGGATCTGCCCGCCGTGGGCAAGGCCGCGCACGCGGTGGTCCAGGAGGCCGTGAACGCCGGCGTGTGGGTTTTCGGCGCCGGACTGGAAAGCCAGCGGGCGAGCGTCGTGACCACCGACGGGTTGGTCACCGACGGCCCCTACCCGGAGACAAAGGAGGTCATCGGCGGGTTCGCGGTCGTCGACGTGCCCTCACGCGAGGAGGCGCTGGAATGGGCTGCCAAGATCGCCGACGCGTGCCGCTGTGCCGCAAGAGGTACGGGAGATCCTGCCCGACCCCGAACAAGACGCGATGCTCCGCCAGGCTGACAGGCGATGGTGACGGCCCGACGACGTCTGATCGAAGGAGACCCGCCACGGTAGAGCAAAGATCTGCAACACATGTCCGCCCGTCATGTGATCGGCAGGTTGCTAGACCCGTCGCACATCAGCCGGCGACATGTGTTGCAGATCAGTTGGCCTGGGCCGGGCAGTTTCGTGTTCCTGGGAGTTAAGAGCGGCCGGTTGCGGCGCAGCACTTCTCCAAGGAGTCCCGGCATCCGGGATTATGAGCTGGTGGCGAATGGCTGCTTCAGGGACCCTTGGTCTGAATGAGCGACATCCCACGAGCGATTTCCGTCGGACGCCGCGTCGTGGTGACCGGCATGGCCGGGGCGGGGAAGAGTACGTTCTCGCGAGCGCTTTCGGCGAAGACCGGCCTCCCCATCATTGTTCTCGACTTCCACTTCTGGCTGCCGGGTTGGGCCGAGCCGATCGAGGCCGAGTGGCGCGAGAAGCAGAAGAGACTGCTCGCCGGCGACGACTGGATCGCCGACGGCAACTACCACACCACGCTCGATCTTCGACTCGAGCGAGCAGACACGGTCGTGTTCCTCGACATACGGTGGTGGATCTGCGCATGGCGCGCGCTCGTGCGTGGGATTCGAACGCGCCCGGTCGACTTCGAGCTGCCAAACGGCTGTGACGAGTCCCGATTGCGTCGGATTCGCGATGAATGGTGCCTGGTTTGGCGCATCTGGCGAGTCCGCCGCTCTGAGCGCGAAAGAGAGCTGAAGATCCTGTCGCAGCACGGAAAGCATGTGGCGATGTACGTGCTCCGATCCAAGCGCGCCGTGCGCGAGTTCCTGGACGTATGAAGGCAGGTACCCCTCTAGCGTCTGGGTGGTTCGTCGACGGTCGAGGGTGCCCAGCGTGCGGCGGCCGGGGCCTCCCCCAAGCCCGGAGGCCGACGCTGACGCCGGGCCACGAAGCGGCAAGCGGGAGGGTCAGATGATCACACCGAAAAGGACGCCTGACCTGGGTATTTTCTGGGTGGAGCGGGTGACGAGAATCGAACTCGCACTATCAGCTTGGGAAGCTGATGTTCTGCCATTGAACTACACCCGCGTGGCCGCCCGGTGTCGCGGTCGCAATGCAGGTCACGGCCGACCCGTCCGGGCTTCGCCCGCCATCGTACCGGAACGGGTAGGTTGCCAACGTGCTGCTCTCTGATCGCGACATCAAGAAGGAAGTGGAGTCGGGCCGCGTCCGGCTTGACCCGTTCCTGCCAGAATTGATCCAACCGTCCAGCGTCGACGTGCGGCTTGACCGGTATTTCCGCGTCTTCGAGAACCACCGCTACCCGCACATCGACCCGGCCATCGAGCAACCGGACCTGACCAGGCTGGTCGAGCCCAACGGTGAGGAGCCGTTCGTCTTGCATCCGGGCGAGTTCGTGTTGGCCTCCACCTACGAGGTCATCACGTTGCCCGACGACGTGGCCGGGCGGCTGGAGGGCAAGAGCTCGCTCGGCAGGCTCGGACTGCTGACGCATTCCACCGCCGGCTGGATCGACCCGGGCTTCTCCGGGCATGTGACGCTGGAGTTGTCGAACGTGGCCACGTTGCCCATCAAGCTCTGGCCAGGCATGAAGATCGGCCAGCTGTGCCTGTTCCGGTGCAGCTCACCGGCCGAGCATCCGTACGGATCGCCGGTATACGGCTCGCGTTACCAGGATCAGCGCGGTCCAACCCCGTCCAAGTCTTATCTGAATTTCTACCGATCCAAGGTCTGAGCGCCGTTACCTCCGCTACCGTCTCACCTCTGTGCGACCTTCGGTAGCGGAGCGTAATCACCCGCCGCGGTAGCAGCGAAGAGGGCTCATTTCACGCCGCCGTTACGAACGCGAATCACGTCGGCAACGGGTGGGCGGCATCTTTGTGAATGTGCGCCACTCAGACTTGGAGGGCCAGCTCATGGCCATGTGGAGGATCAGGATCAACCTCTCCGACGATCCGCGGAGTAGGGCACGGCTGGAGGAGGTGCTGGCACGGCAGCGGGTCAGCGCCATGAACCTGACGCCCCGCGCCGGGGCCGGAACCCAGCTGGCGGGCGATGTCGTGCTCGAACTGCCCCGCGACGACGAGCTCGGTGACATGCTCACCGCGCTGCACACCATCAGCCCGCAGGTTTTCGTCAGCCGGGCGGGCCATGATCGCGGCGATCCCGACGCCGCGATCGCCGCGCTGGCGCAGTCCGACTAATCGCCATCGGGAAAAGCCCGGCGTCCGCGCAGGTCTACTGACGCCGGGATCGCAGCATGCCCAGGGCGGCCCGCAGCGCGTCCCGCTCGGCCTCCAATTCGCGCACCCGCGCTTCCAGTTGAAGCACGCGCCGAATGGCCGGCAGCGTCAGGCCGCCGTCTATCAGCTCGACCACATATCTGACGACGACTATCTCGTTCCTGGTGTACCGGCGCTGCCCGCCGGCAGACCGGGACGGGCGAACTACCTGGAACTCATCGAGCCGCCGCAGGAATGCGTGCTGCACCTCGAGCATCTCCGCGACCTGTCCGACGGTGAACAACGGCATGTTCGCGTCATCGAGCGGCAACGGTGCCATGGTTACCTCCCGCCGGTCAATCGGCCAGCCTCCGGCCTGTCCTGACAGCCCCGGCGGCCGGCGGCCCACCAGCCAAGGGCCCGCGCGGCCTGAGCAGCAGCACGGGCCCTTCGCAGGTTATCGCGTGGCTCAGGCCGTGACTGCGGCCTTGGCCTGCGTGCTGATCTCCACCTTGCGCGGCTGCGCCCGCTCCGTCAGCGGAACGCTGACGGCCAGCACGCCGCCATCGTAGGACGCAGAGATCTTGTCCGCGTCTACGACGTCCGACAGCCTGAGCTTCCTGGTGAACGAGCCCATGACCCGCTCCCGGATGAATGGCTTCTCGCCCTCGGCGTACTCCTCCGACCGCCGCGCGCTGACGGTCAGCACGCCCCGGTCGACCGTGACGTCGATGCTCTCAGTGTCGATGCCCGGTAGGTCGAACCGAAGGTCAGAGTGAACCTACAACTGGAGTTATATATTTCTTGGTAGCAGGGTCGTGCCTGGAAACATCCCTTCCGGCCGACAGGCGGCCGGTATCCGGGGGACTCACGGGGCGGAGCCCCCCGTGGCCGTGGGTCAGGCCAGCCGCTCGATGATCGTCGCGTTGGCCTGCCCGCCGCCTTCGCACATTGTCTGCAGGCCGTACCTGCCGCCAGTCCGCTCCAGCTCGTGCAGCAGCTTGGTCATCAGGATCGCGCCAGTTGCGCCTAGCGGGTGGCCGAGGGCGATCGCGCCGCCGTTCGGATTGGTCTTGCTCAGCGCCGCCCCGGTGTCCCTTGACCAGGCAATCAGCACCGGCGCGAACGCCTCGTTTACCTCGAATACGTCAATGTCGTCGACAGTCAGATGACCCTTGGACAAAGCCTGCTCGGTGGCCGGAATCGGCCCGGTGAGCATGTAGACGGGGTCGGAGCCAGTGACCGCCATGGCGTGGATCCGGGCCCGCGGCACGAAGCCGTGCTTGCGAACGGCGGCCGGCGAGGCGATCAGCAGCGCCGCGGCCCCGTCGGAGATCTGCGAGGCAGTGGCCGCGGTTAGCTCCCAGCCCGGCCGCAGTGGCTTGAGCTCGGCCATCTTTTCCAGCGTCGAGTCCCGGCGCGGCCCCTCGTCCGTCGTTATCCCGCCGACCGGGGTGATCTCCCGGTCGAACCTGCCCTCGTCGATTGCCTTGATCGCCCTGGCGTGGCTCTCCAGCGAGAACTCCTCGAGCTCGGCGCGCTTGATGCCCCACTTCTCGCACATGAGCTGCGCGCCGCGGAACTGAGATATCTCCTGGTCGCCGTAGCGGTCGCGCCAGCCCTGCCCGAACGGCAGCGCCAGGCCCGCCTTGTGCGGGATCGCGACGGTGCTGCCCATAGGCACCATGCTCATGCTCTCCACGCCGGCCGCGACGACAAGATCTTGCGTTCCAGACAGCACGCCCTGCGCGGCGAAGTGCACGGCCTGCTGGGACGAGCCGCACTGCCGGTCGATGGTCACTCCGGGCACGTTCTCCGGCAGGCCGGCCGACAGCCAGGCATTCCTGGCGATATCAATGGCCTGCGGTCCGACTTGCGAGACGCAGCCCATGATCACGTCCTCGACCGCTGACGGGTCGATAGCGGTACGGGCAATGAGCTCGCGCAGCACGTGGGCTGCCAGGTCTACCGGGTGGACTGCCGAGAGGCCACCGTTCCGCTTCCCAATCGGGCTTCGGACTGCCCCGACGATGTATGCCTCAGACACCAGTGACCTCCATGACCCAGCGGCCCGCTGCCCGCCTTCGTGCGCAGCCCGGGATGTGCGCGGCGAGCGGTTGCCGTCATTTGAGGCTACCGCGCAGTTTGGCAAGCGCCATAGCCCTGGCGGGTGACCTTGCTCGGACGATTACACCCCGTGGCGCGTGTCAGAACGGCTACTATCCGTGCGTGCCTTCCTGGGGGCAGGTTCGCACACGCAGGGTTAACCGCCACGAGCAGGGCTCGGTCCGCATCACGCCCTGCGCGCTCGCACGGGGGAATCCGCTACATGACGAAGATCATCGATGACACCTCGGGCCTGGTCAGCATTGGCCAGCTCGCCAAGGCGGCCGGAGTTAGCAGCCGCACCATCCGGTACTACGAGGAACTGGGCATCCTGCCTGAGCCGCGGCGTTCGGCTGGCGGCACCCGGCAGTACCCGAGGGAATATGGCGGGTACATCGCTGCCGCGCTCGCGCTCAAAGACCTCGGTTTCCGCCTGGAGGAGGTCAGGCCGCTGGCGCGGCTGGCCGCCGGGCGCTCGGTCAGCCAGAGCCAGCGGGAGGCGGCGGCTCGCCTCGTCGAGGACAAGATCGAGGCATTAGCCCGGCAGGTGACGGTTCTGCGCAGGCTGCACGCCTCGGTCGAGGTGGCCGACGCGGACCTGCCGGTGTCCGCGGTGCTCGGTACGGCCGCAGCGGCCCGGACCGACCTCAGCGTGGTCCCGCCGCTGCCAGACGACGGCGCAGCCTGACAACCCTCCGCCCGGCACCGACGCTGGGGAGGCCTCCCCTTGTCCTCCCCGCGCTGTCGACGCAGCATGGACTCGCTGGACCTCGTTGCGTTCCGCGCACGTCCGGCATTGGAGGGCCGTGCCCATGCTGCGCAGGCAGAAGCTGATAGGTCTTACCGCGGCGGGGATCCTCACGCTACTCACCCTGGCCCCGGCCGGCATCGCCGCCGCGGCCACCCGACCGCTGTCCCCGGCGACCTACCCCAGCGTGCCGGGCCGCTTCTACAGCGTCAGCGCGGCATCGGCCAATGACGTGTGGGCGGTCGGCCTGTCAGCCGCAGGCGGGCAAATTTCTCACTGGAACGGCAAATCCTGGACGGAGTACCAGTTCAGCACGGGCTTCCAAGACGTGTCGGCGCAGTCGGCCACGGACGTGTGGGCGGTCGGCGGAACCGCCTGGTTCTACCCGACTCAGACCCTTGCCTATCACTGGAACGGCAAGACCTGGAGCCAAGTGCCCACGCCGACCCCGGGCGGCAGCGCGTGGTTCAACGACGTGGCGGCCACCTCGCCGACGAATGCCTGGGCGGTCGGCTCCATCGGCGGCGGTCCCGGCGCGCTCGGCTATGCCATTCCGCTGATCGAGCATTGGAACGGCAAGACCTGGAAGCAGCAGACCTTCCCGTTGCCCATCCACAGCGGGCAGTTCATGAGCGTGGCCGCGACGTCCGCCCGTAACGCCTGGGCAGTGGGATGGACCGGCAACCGGGGGCCAAACGGCGCGCTGATCGAGCACTGGAACGGCAAGCGGTGGCGCCGTGTCTGGCCGGGCACCGCCAACGGCCGCGGCGACCTGCAAGGAGTGACGGCGACCGGGCCGGACGATATCTGGGCAGCCGGCTATAACAACGACGGGCCCACGTACCAGAGTCTGATCCTGCACTATAACGGCAAGCGGTGGAGCCCGGTGGCCAGCCCTAACCCCACCGGGTCGACAGACCTCTGGGGCGTGTCGGCAAGCTCGCGCACGAACGCGTGGGCGGTCGGCTACACCAACCCGAACGGCTGCTACTGCGGCACTGCCGCGTTCCACTGGAACGGCAAGTCCTGGAGCACGGTGGCCACGCCCAATCCGTCGGCCGGTTTCCTCGACGCTCTGCTCGGCGTGGTGGCCGTCTCGCCGTCCGATGCCTGGGCCGTGGGCAGCACCGACTGGTCCAGCACCCTGATCGAGCACTGGAACGGCAAGTCCTGGCAGGATTAGCAACGGGCACAAGCGACAGTGACCGCGATCTGCAGCGCTACGTTCTATGCTCGGAAGCAGGATCGCGGGAGGCGGCGAATGAGCCAGGGCATCATCTTGCTGCTGTTGATCGCGTTGGTCGTCAGTTACGTCCTCATCAGGACGCGCCGCCGGATGGGCATGCTCGTCACCGGCAGGACCTGGCTCGTGATCATGACTGGCGTGGTGATCGGCGTGCTCGCGCTGTGGGCCAGCCAGACGCACTAGGCCGACCGGCTAGAGCAAGGCGCCGCGGCCCAGGCCGCCCTTGATCGGCATCTCGAACCAGACCGCCTTGCCATCCTTAGTGGGCCGCGAACCCCACCGGGTAGCGAGCTGATCGACCAAGTACAGGCCGCGGCCGCCCTCGTCGCTCTCGCCCGCGCTCCTGATCCTGGGCAGCCTCAGGTCGGAGTCAAAGACCTCAACCCAGATCGCCTCATGACCGCGCCGAAGCCGGAGCGTGAAGTCCTTGCCCGCCGGGTTGCTGAAACTTTCGTCGAACGGCGCGATCTCCCAGTCGCCGAGGATCCCGAGCGGGCCGGGCCCGGCGCCTTCCAGGACGAGCTCATGCCTCGGCGTCGGCGACACCGCTGCATGCAGCACCACGTTCGTGACGACTTCGGAGACGAGCAGGCAGGCCAGATCGGCTTGCTCGATGTCCAGGCCCCAGCTCGTGAACGTCTCGTGCGCGAGCCGCCTGGCCTCCGACACGCGGATCGGCTCAGCCGGGAACTGGCCCTCCCAGGAGGCGAGGTCGACCTCTGAGGTCCGGACGACGACCACGGCCATGTCGTCGTCGATCTCGCCCGGCACCGCGTGCTCTGCGGCGTCGGCGATCTGCGCCACGGTCCCGTCAGCGGCAGTGCGCACCGCCTGCCGCAGCATCTGCTGGACCTCGGCGTCGGTGTAATGGCCGTTCCCGTCGGCTCGCTGCCGCCGGTCGATCAGCCCGTCGGTGTAGAAGATGAGCGTCGAGCCCGGCGCGAGGTACCGCACCTCTTCCCGGTAGGTCGGCAGGCCCCGCACTCCCTTGCCGCGCACGCCGAGGAGCACGCCGCGGTCCCTGATCTCAAGCTGGCTGACGTCACGGCCGCGCACGATCAGCGGGGGAACGTGTCCTGCGTTGGCGAATGACAACGTCCGGGCCCAGGCGTCGTAGACCAGGTACGTACAGCTCACAGTCGGCGGGTCGGCGGCAGCGAAGCCATGCGCCTCCGCGGCCGGCGGCCCGAGCGCGCGGACCCAGTCATCCAGGCGGCGGAGGATCTCCGCCGGGGACTTGTCATCCTGGGCGAAGGCGCGAAGCGCCGCCCGCAGCTGCCCCATGACCGCCGCTGCGCGGGCGCCGCGGCCCTCGACGTCGCCGATCACGATGCCGACGCGGCCGGCCGACAGCGGGATGATGTCGTACCAGTCGCCGCCAACCTGGGTCTGAATGCCCTGGCCGTGGGTCTCCAGCGGCTTCGCGGGAACGTACTTGTAGGCGACTTCCAGGCCGTCGACGAATGGCGGGTCTTTCGGCAGCAGGCTGGTCTGGAAGGCAAGCGCCGTACGCCGCTCCTCCTCGAACAGCAGCGAGTTGTCGATCGCGATGGCGACCCGGCTGGCGATCGCGCTGAGGAAATCGCGGTCGTCCGCGCCGTAGTGCCGCTCGTCCCGGTCTGTCAGCCAGGAAAGCGCCAGGCTCATGACGCCCAGCAGCTGGCCGCGGGCGATGAGCGGAGCGGCCATGACCGACGTGAGCCGGACATCGTTGCATGTCTGCAGGCTGGCCGCGGTAGGGGCGGGATACTCTTCCGCACCCAGGTCTGCCACGACCACGGTGTCGAGCCCCGACATGGCCAGCTGCAGAAGTGACCCTTGGGATACGTGATCGGCTCGCCCACCATGGCCCAGGTACCGGGCTCGGGCATCCAGCCGCGCGAGTGCAGCTGGGCGCGACGCACCAGCGAGTCACCGTGCATGAGATCGACGAAACAGTGATCGGCAAACTGCGGAACGAGGGTCTCGGCCACTTCGCGCAAGGTCACGTCCAGCTCAAGTGAGCTGGCTAGCCGCTCGCCGATCCGCTCCAGCAGGCCGATCCGGTCACTGGCCCGCTGCCCGCCGCGGCGGGTGGCCTCGCGCGCCATGATCACTATGCCGGTGATCTCGCCCGACTGCCCGCGGAGCGGTGCGGCGTGCGCCCGCAGGAAGACCCGCGATCCGTCCACGCGCTGGCTGGCGAGTGTGCCTTCCCACGGCCAGCCACGCATCACGTGTTCGGCCATATGCTGCACGATCGCAGCGTCACCCTGCTCCAGGCCGAGCGAGACAAGCGAGCGGCCGATCAGGTGGCGGGAGTCATCGGGGAAGCCGAACAGCGACACGGCAAAGTCGTTCGCGTACAGCAGCGCCAGGTCCCTGTCGGTGACCACGACCCCGGTCGCTACCTGTTCAAGCACGTCGCTGGCGGTAAGAGAAGGCAGCGGCGCGTCCCCTAGCGGTCTCATTCCGGGCTCACCAGCCGCCGTCACTGCCGGGTGACGAACACATGCGTGGCAATCTCGGCGGGCAGCTCCGCCCCGAGATCGCCGACCCTGTCCGCACCAGTCACCCGCACACCGTTGTCGCTAGCCGCGAGGGTTACCTCGCGTCCGGGTTGTATCCCAATGTTCTTGAGTCTAAGCATCAGTTCCGCATCGCTCTGGACTTGTTCACTGATGCGGGTCACCACGACCTGCTCGCCGGGCACTACGCCACCCATGATGGCGATCTCCGTCATGGCAATGTCGGTCATCGAAATATCCGCCTCGGCGGCCGCAACATCCGCGCGCATAGTCGCATCAATGGGCACCCCTAGCTCCGCCAGGCCGGGAATGACGTTCCCATGCGGGCAGCGAACGGGATAGCCAAGCAACTCCACCAGGCGGCGCTCGACATTGTCGGAAATGACGTGCTCCCAGCGGCACGCCTCAATATGAACCTCTTCCCATGGCAGCCCGATAACGCTAACCAGAAGGCACTCCGCCAGCCTGTGCTTCCGCATGACGCGCATCGCCAGCATCCGGCCGGTCGAGGTCAGGGCCAGCTGCCGGTCGCCCTCCACGCGCACAAGCCCGTCGCGTTCCATCCGGGCCACGGTCTGGCTCACAGTGGGGCCGCTTTGCGACAGCCGCTCGGCAATCCTGGCACGCAGCGGGACGATACCTTCTTCTTCGAGCTCAAAGACTGTTCGAAGGTACATCTCGGTCGTATCGATTAGCCCGTGCGCTGTCACCAGGAATTACCTCCGGCATTGATGCTATGCCGCTGCGGGCCGTAGTGCACCGGCCAGCGGCCCAGCGGGCGCCGCTTGCCTTTGCGGCGGCAACTGGCCCGAAGCCAGCCCGCTTGCTAGCGCCAATGCGGCCACGTTTCCGGCATTAAGTCATGGCGCGAGCCGGCTGACCCTCCAGGACGGGCCGCTCCTGGTGTACCGGAACCGGTCATGGAGCCTGCTGGGCCTGCCCTGCCAGAACTCCATCTGCCCGGGCACCAGGCGGTAGCCGCCCCAGAAGTCCGGCATCGGGACCTGGGCTCCCTCCGGCCAGCGCCGCTCCAGTTCTGCGTACCGGTCCTCTAGCACGGCGCGCGAGGGCAGCACCGTCGACTGACGGCTGGCCCAGGCGCCCAGCTGCGAGCCGCGCGGGCGGCTGCGGAAATAGGGCTCGCTCTGCGCGGTGGACAGCGGTTCCACCTCGCCCTCGATGATCACCTGCCGGTGCAAGGCGTGCCAGGGAAACAGCAGGCAGGCACGCGGCACCTCGGCCAGGTCTCTGGCCTTCCGAGATGTCCGGTTCGTGTAGAACGTGAATCCGTCCGGGGTCGCCGACTTCAGCAGCACTGTCCTGGCCCGGGGCCGCTGGTCGGCCGAGACGGTGGCCAGCACCATGGCGGTCGGCTCGGGCAGGCCCGCGCTGACCACGTCCGCCATCCACTGACCGAACAGGTCCAGCGGGTCGGCAGGCAGCATGGACTCGTCCAGCGTCGCCGGGGGGCTGGCGGCCCGCCCGCTGCCAGGATCGTTGCCGTCATTCGTGCTGGGGTGCGCTGTCGGTGCCACGGGTACAGATCCTCTCGCATTGGCCGAGCGGCAGTCACGCACCGGCCGGCTGGGGCCTGCCTGCGGCCCAGCACACCCGGCTGGAAACGACCGGACCGGTTACCGGCCCGTAGCCGTCTCGCGGTTGAATAGGGGCGCAGGCCATCAAGGCCCGCTGGCCCCCGCCGCCCGACAAACAAGCGGCCTGATCCCCCGGCCAGCCCGCCGGCCCGCCGCCAACGAGAAGACGGAGGAAGCGCGAATGTCCGACTTTGTGCCCGGGCTAGAGGGCGTCGTCGCATTCGAGACTGAGATTGCCGAGCCCGACAAGGAGGGCGGCTCACTCCGCTACCGCGGCGTTGACATAGAGGAGCTAGTCGGCCACGTCTCCTACGGGCACGTCTGGGGCCTCCTGGTCGACAATAAGTTCGCGCCCGGCCTGCCGCCCGCCGAGCCGTACCCGATCCCGGTGCACTCCGGCGACATCCGGGTCGACGTCCAGAGCGCGCTGGCCATGCTGGCGCCGGCCTGGGGCATGCACCAGCTGCTGGACATCAGCGACGAGCAGGCCCGCGACGACCTGGCGCGGGCCTCGGTCATGGCGCTGTCGTTCGTCGCCCAGGCCGCCCGCGGCCTTGGCCAGCCGATGGTGCCGCAGCGGCAGGTTGACCAGGCGAGGACCATCACCGAGCGGTTCATGATCCGGTGGCGCGGCGAGCCTGACCCCAAGCACGTCAGGGCCATCGACGCGTACTGGACCTCCGCCGCCGAACACGGCATGAACGCTTCCACGTTCACTGCCCGTGTCATCGCGTCGACAGGCGCCGACGTAGCCGCTGCGCTGTCGGGCGCGGTAGGAGCCATGTCCGGGCCGCTGCACGGCGGCGCGCCCGCACGGGTGCTGCACATGATCGAAGAAGTCGAGAAGAGCGGCGACGCCACCGCGTACGTGAAGAAGGCGCTGGACAGCGGCGACCGGCTGATGGGCTTCGGGCACCGCGTCTACCGGGCCGAGGACCCCCGGGCCAGGGTTCTTCGCCGCACCGCGAAGGAGCTCGACGCGCCGCGCTACGAGGTAGCCGCTGCGCTGGAGAAGGCCGCGCTGGATGAGTTGCACGCCCGGCGGCCCGACCGGGTGCTGGCCACCAACGTGGAGTTCTGGGCAGCGATCATGCTGGACTTCGCCGAGGTTCCGGCGCACATGTTCACCTCGATGTTCACCTGCGCCCGGACGGCCGGCTGGGCTGCGCACATCCTGGAGCAGAAGCGGACGGGGCGGCTGGTCCGGCCGAGTGCCAGATACGTCGGGCCCAAGGCCCGGTCCGTCCGGGAGGTCCCCGGCGCTGACGAGGTGTTTGATCAGAATGTCTGAGGCGGCAGGCGCTGCGGCGCCAGCGCAAATCGTGATTCCGGCTGGCCTCCGGCCTGTCGACGGCAGGTTCGGCAGCGGACCTACCAAGGTGCGGGCTGCGCAGGTAGCGGCCCTGGCTGCGGCCGGGCAGAACCTGCTCGGCACGTCGCACCGGCAGGCGCCGGTCCGAACCCTGGTGCAACGGGTGCGCGAGGGCCTCGCGACGTTGTTTGGCCTGCCTGACGACTACCTGGTCGTGGTCGGCAATGGCGGGACAACCGCGTTCTGGGACACCGCCGCGTTCGGCTTGATCTCGTCGAAAGCCCAGCACCTCAGCTTCGGCGAGTTCTCCTCCAAGTTCGCCAAGGTCACGAAGTCGGCGCCGTGGCTCGCTGAGCCGAGCGTCATCGCGGCCGAGCCTGGCACCCACCCGGTGCCTGCAGCTGAGGCTGGCGTCGACGCGTACGCCCTGACGCACAACGAGACCTCGACCGGCGTCGCGATGCCCATCCGGAGGGTAACGGGGGCCGACGCGGGGGCGCTCGTCCTTGTCGACGCGACCAGCGCGGCGGGCGGCATCGCCGTCGACCCGGCCGAGTTCGACGCGTACTACTTCGCGCCGCAGAAGTGCTTCGGCTCGGACGGCGGCCTCTGGCTTGCCCTGCTGTCACCGGCCGCACTGGAGCGGGCGGCCCAGATCAGCGCCGACGACCGGTACATCCCGGCATTCCTCTCGCTGCAGACAGGCATCGAGAACTCCAGGCTGCAGCAGACCTACAACACCCCCGCGATCGCGACGCTGATCATGATGGCCGAGCAGATTGACTGGATGCTGGACCAGGGCGGCATGGCGTGGACAACAGAGCGGACTGCCACTTCGTCCTTCATTCTGTACAACTGGGCCGAGAAATCGCCGTTGGCAACCCCGTTTGTGGCCGACCCGGCGCAGCGCTCCCAGGTCGCTCCGACAATCGACTTTGACGACAGCGTGGACGCTAAAAAGCTGTCCGGCGTGCTGCGCGCCAATGGCATCGTCGACACCGGGGCGTACGCGAAGCTGAACCGCAACCAGTTGCGCATCGGCACGTTCCCTGCGGTCGAGCCGTCCGACGTGGAAGCGCTGACCGCCTGCATCGACTATGTCCTGGAGCGCCTGTAGTCGCGAGCGACGTGGTGGCCCGGCCGGGTAGCAGAGGCCGGGCCAGGCTCGCACGGAAGCTCAGGCGCGGGCAGGCTCAGGCGCGGGCAGGCTCAGGCTTGAGCGGCCACTCGCCTGCCGTCTCGTAGCGGGGCGGGCCGGTCGAAAGGTAGCTGCGGACCAGGCGGACCGAATCCGCGGTCCAGGCCTGGCCGGCGAATCCCGCCAGCGTGGTCGTGAGGCCGGAAAGGTCGGTAATATCCCGGCACCGTGCCAGGGTCAGGTGCGCCCTGAAGCGACGCTCCTCGTCAGGCGACGGTGCACCGGCACGGCGTGCCGCGGCCGCTACTGATGCTGCGAGCGCACCCAGGGTCCGGTTGTCGGCCCGCAATCCCGCCCATAGCACGCGTGCCTTGCGCGGGGACGGGAACGCGCCACCACCGGCGATCGCCAGCCGCTGAGCCGGATGCCGGGCCACGGCGCGCTCCAGTCGGGGGCGCAGCTTAGCCACGACCGCGTCGTCCACCTCGCCCAGGAAGGCGAGCGTAAGGTGCCATTGCTCGCTGGACGTCCAGCGCAAGCGCTGAGCGGGGGCGACCGGCTTTGGGTCACCATCCGCTGGCACCAGGCCAGCCTCGACCCCGCCCGGCGGCACGCTGGCGCAGAGTGGGTCAGCCTGGGTCCGCAGCTGGTCGACGAGCAACGAAAGCTCGGCCAGCGCGGCCGGCGGCGGCATGATGGCGACGAACAGCCTCACGTGTCATTCGTAGCAGGCTGGCCGGAACACCGCACCAGAAGGCGGTCTGCCCGCCGCGGCCGTGCCCTGAGGCCGCCGTCGAAGGCACCCGGGTCAGTCCATGATGCGGGCCAGCTCGGCTGGCCGGAGGTAGGACCGGACCTGCACGCCCCGCCTGCGGGCAAGCACGACTCCCAGTATCAGCGTGGCGGCCGCGGAGACGACGCCGCCTGCGATGACGCTCATGCGCGCGCCATAGGTCTCGGCCACCCAGCCCACGAGCGGGGAGCCAAGCGGCGTGCCACCCAGGAAGACCAGCATGTACAAGCCCATCACCCGGCCGCGCATGTCGGGAGCAGTGTTGAGCTGAGTGCGTGAGTTCGCCGCCGTGGTGAAGGTGA
Source organism: uncultured Actinomycetota bacterium (assembly GCA_963834665.1). GTDB lineage: Bacteria > Actinomycetota > Actinomycetes > Streptosporangiales > Streptosporangiaceae > JAJYUU01. The sequence continues at coordinate 552,116 of CAWICK010000008.1, read as the reverse complement.
GCAGCGCCAGCCCGGTGGGGACCAGCGCCACGAGGAAGGAGAAGTAACCGGGCATCATGCCGGTCAGGATCTCCAGCAGGCTGAAGGCCATCGCGGTCGCGACCAGCAGGCGCAAGGTCGGGCGGCTGCGCCTGGCCGCCAGCAGCGCGCCGCCGAGGGCCCCGAGGGCGAAGACCGCGGACGCCACGCCAAAAGCGCCGGCCCCGGTGTGGTAAACGGTCCGCGACATCAGCGCCGTCGTGACCTGGAAGTTCATGCCGAAAGTGGCGACGAAGAAGATCAGGATCAGCGGGATGCTCAGGTCGGGCCTGGACCGGACGTAGCTGATCGCCTCCCGCAACTGACCGCGCGCGCGCCGCACCTGCCGAGCAGGGTGCAGTTCATCGGCCCGCATGAGCCTGAGTCCCACCAGTACCGCGCCAAACGACGCCGCATTCACCAGGAACGCTGCGGGAGTCCCGGCCGCGCTGATCACAAGGCCGGCCACGGCGGGCCCGGCGATCCTGGCGAGATTGAAGACCGCGCTGTTAAGCGCGATCGCGTTGGCCATCCCGGTCCGGCCGACCATCTCGACAGCGAAGGCCTGACGCGTCGGGTTATCGACAACGGTGGCCAGGCCGAGCATGAAGGCCAGCAGGTACACATGCCAGATCCGGACAGACCCGGTCAGGGCCAGAATGCCCAGGACCAGCGCCAGCACGCCCATCGCGCTCTGGGTCACCATCAGGATCCGGCGCTTGGGGTACCGGTCCGCGATCACGCCGCCCCACAGGCCGAACAGGAGCAAGGGCAGGAACTGCAGGCCGGTAGTGATGCCCAGCGCCGTGCCGCTGTCGTGAGTGAGCTGAAGCACCAGCCAGTCCTGCGCTACCCGCTGCATCCAGCTGCCGGTGTTGGAGACGACCTGGCCCGCGGCGAAGAGCCGGTAATTCCTGGTCTGCAGGGACCCGAAGGTCTTGCTTCCCCACCTGGCTTTGGCGGTCAGGAGTGGGCCGGTCAGGACTGGCTGAGCTTCTCCAGGATCGGCGCCGCCGCGCGGAGCGCCTGCCGCTCCTGCGGAGTGAGCTCCCGCAGCCGCTGTGCCAGCCATGCCTCGCGCAGGCGCCTGGATTGCTGTACTACCGTCCTGCCATGGTCGGTCACGGTCAGCACTACCTGCCGCCGGTCCGTGGCGTGCGCTTCCCGTGTCACCAGGCCCCGCTCCTCCAGGGCCGTGATGACCCTGGTCATTGACGGCGGCTGGACCTTTTCGTGGTCGGCTAGCTCGCCAGGACTCATGGCCGTGTGCCGCTCGAGTGCCGCGAGGGCGGCGAGCTGGGTGTCGGACAGGCCCGGCTCCAGGCCCTTGGCCAGCCGCTCCGCCCTGAGCCTGCGGGCGAGCCTGCTCACCGAGATCCTGAGGGCGGTGGCCAGGCCCGCATCTGACCTGGTCTGCTGTGGCGTCGTCATCTTCGTTAACCTGAGTCATTACTCTTGCTAACTATATACGATGGTGGAGCAGTCCGCCAAGGCAGTTAGCGCACGGAGAGAGCAGGGGACCTCGGCGATCACGGCGTCCGGCCGCGCTGGCCATGTCCGCCGCGCGATGCGTCCGGTCCCGGCAGCATCGTCGCATAGCGCGGCGCCTGGCCGCAGTCCGGGCGCACCGTAAGGGCCGGGCGACATGTGCCGCGGCGCCGGCAGTGCGATCGGCTAGCCTGGGCCGGTGAGCCGCCCCGAACGTCCGATCCCCCCGCCGCTGGAAGGCGATGACCGCCTGATAACGGCCGTCATCACCGCAGCGTGGGCCATCGGCCTCATCGTCCTGCTGGCCGTACGCGGCCAGCTGGCACCCGCCGACCGCTGGTGGATCTGGGTGGCTGCGTTCGGGACGTTCCTGGGCCTGTTCGGCCTGGCCTACGTTCCCTATCTCAAGCGTTCACGCGAACGGGCGGCCGAGCGAAGGAGTGAAGCCGAGCGCGACCGCGTGCCTTCGGGGCCGCCGGCGGACGGGGCGGAACGCGAGCGCGTTGCCCGCGGCCAGGAGAGCCGGCCAAGCCAGGAGAGCCGGGCAAGCCAGGAGAGCCGGGCAAGCCAGCGGAACGGTGCCCCTGATAGCTGACGCCGCCCGCCAGGTGGCGCTACTGGTCGCCGTGATCGAGTTGCTCGAAGACGGTGTCAGCCATCGCCACGCCTGGCATGTCGACAAGGTCGTAGCCGACCTCGTCGATGACCGGCGACACAGCGCCGAATCCGCCCCGCGCGGCAGCCTCTGAGTGCGCACCGCAGCCGTGGTCCAGGGAGACGACCCGGCCGTCATCTGGCGCGAACTCGTTGGCGCACACCCCGAAGACGCGGCCGAGCGGGCCGGCAAGGGGCGTCAGGAAGCCGCAGGTCACGCAAGGGCCTGGGGCCGCCCGCGCCAGCGGCGTACCCGGTCCGTGCTCGCTGGAGTACCACCGGGCAGCAGTCAGGTCCCGGCCGATGGCCGACAGCACCCTGGACCTGCCCGGCGCGACGGCAGCCGACTCCTCCTGGCCCGGGCGCTAGCCCGAGTGAAGCGGCTAGGTCGCTGCCTTCTTCCCAGGTGGCGCTGTCATCCCAGTCCAGCACCCCGTCGTCGCCTTCGAGCAGCGTGACTGGGACCAGGCGCTCGTCATCTGACGCGGCCGGCATCAGGTCCCCGACGCCCAGGTCGCCTGGCCGCACCCGCTCGCTCCACGGCACCCAGTCTGGCGCCAGCAGCGAATCCGGCCCCGGCAGCAGCACGATCTCGCTGACCGTCACAGTCTTGGACCGCGATGCCCGGCTGACCGTGACGGCCCAGCGCCAGCCGCGGTAGGCCGGGTCGGTGCAGCCGAACAGATGGGTAACGACACGCTCGTCGTCAGCGAAGACGCCCTCATGCGGGCCGACATTGCCCCGGCCGGCCAGCTCTTCGGCGGCGACACGGGCCTGGTCTATCGCCTGGGCGCAGAGTTCATCCACGACAGCGGTGCGTACACGAGAGGGGCTCACGTTAGGTAATTGTTCCTCATTCGATGGGGTGCACGCGTGGTCAAGCCCTGTATCTGCGGGTAATCGGTTCGCCGCAGTGTTGTGCAGGCTCGCCGAGGAAGAATACTTGAGGCATGGGAGACACTGGCACGGGGGAACGGGCCAGGCGGGCGGGTCGTTCGGTTTATACCGCGTCGCAGACCGCCGCCCGGGCCGGAGCGGCCGCGGCCAGCGGCGCCAGCAGAACAGTGCACCGGATGACCAGGGCGTCGGGCGCCGGGCGAACCGGGCTGTCTAACCTGATCGAGCTCACGGCCGCGGGCAGCGTCGGCGACGCCTTCGTCGCGGTGGCGCTAGCCGGGAGCCTGTTCTTCAGCGCGTCGGTGGATCAGGCCCGCGGTCGAGCGGCAATTGCGCTGCTAATAACAATTGCTCCGTATGCCATTCTTGCGCCGCTGATCGGCCCGCTGCTTGACCGGGTCAGGCAAGGCAACCGGTACATCCTGATGGGCACTCTGCTGGCGCGCGGCCTGCTCTGCTGGGGCATGGCCAGCGCGGTGCAGCCCAACGACGCGGTAACACTGCTGCCGGCCGCGTTCGGCGTGCTGGTGCTGCAGAAGGCCTACGGCGTGACTAGGGCCGCCGTCACGCCCCGCCTGCTGCCGTCCGAGATCACCCTGGTCAAGGCGAACGCCAGGTCCAACCTCGCATCCCTCATCGCTACATCGGCCGGCGCGATACTCGCCTTCGGGGTCGACATCGTGGCGGGCGGCCATGGCGGCGGCGCGGCCTGGGTCCTCCGGGTCGGCACCGTCATCTACCTGGCCGCGACGGCCCTGGCCATGCGCCTGCCCGACCGGGTTGACGCAACGCAGGACGCGGACAGCGCACTCGGCGGGGGCACCCCGGAGCCAGGCGCGGGCCCGCGGCCAGGCGCGGGCCCGCGGCCAGGCCCGGCGCCCTATCCTGGAGCCGCTGCCGATCCCGCTGATCCGGCCGCCGCCGGGCTGAACGGCGCTGGCCGCAACCGCTCTGGCCGGCGCTCCAACGCTGCCACTATGCCGTTGCCGCGCGCAGGCAGCCCAAGGCGGCGCCGTTTCGCGATTCCGGCAGTCGGCCCGGTGGTCGGCGAGGCAATGGGGGCTAACGCTGCCATCCGCATGTTTTACGGCTTCATGATCTTCTTCCTGGCATTCATCCTGCGCAGGCCTGTCGCTGCCGGACTCGGCCATACATCGGACAAGGTCGCCCTCGTCGGGCTGGCTGCAGTGATCGCGGCCGGCGGCATGCTCGGCACCGGCATCGGCTCTGCGCTGCGGGCACGATCACCGCAGGTCATGATGTTCGTGGTGCTGGCGCTCGCGACGATAGCCGCGACAGCGTGTGCGGTGCTGTTCAGCCTGTGGTCCGTGCTGGCCATCGCGCTGGTGGCCGCGATCGGCCAGACGCTGGTCAAAGTCGGGCTCGACTCCGTACTCCAGCGCGAGATCCCCGAGGAAACCAGGTCGTCGACCTTCGCCTTCTCCGAGACGGTGCATCAGCTCGCCCTAGTGACCGGCGGCCTCATCGGTTTGCTGCTATCGCTGACCGGAAGCGGCTTGACCGGCCTGACGGTGGCCGCGATCGGACTGGCCCTGGCGCTATGCGCGCTGCTGCTGACCAGGCGCCGCAGGATCCTGCGGTCGCAACCGGCGGCCAGGCCCGTCGGCTAAGGAGCGTGAGTGGCCCGTGGCAAGCGAGCACTGGAAGAACGAGCCAGAGGACCAGGATTTTCCGGCCGCCGAGTCCTATCTTTCGCTGCTGACCGGGCGTGCTGCGGCAGCGAAACTGGTGCAGGCCATGCGCGAGGAGCAAGCGCTGCAGCACTTTGCCGCCAAGGACATCTTGCGGGCCGCCGACCTGCCATTGCTGGCCAAGAACGACTCAGAGGTTGCCGCGGACCTCGACAAGGTCAAGGCGGGCCGGAAGCTATCTCCCGTCCTACTCGTTCAGGGGGCTCCCTTGTGGATCGCTGATGGCTATCACCGCGTGTGCGCGAGCTATCACCTCGACGAGAAGAACCCCGTGCCGTGCCGGATTGTCCCCCGCACGCTCAGCGCCTGACCAGGGTGCGCGGCCAGGGTCAGGTCTCGAGGTCCCCAGCCACCGCGCGCAGCACCGAGGCGATCTTCTTGGCATCGCGGCTGTCGGGGTGCTTGTTGCGGCGGTAGGTATTGGACACCCCATCGAGCAGCTTGATCAGGTCTTCAATGATCATGATCATTTCGTCGGGGCTCTTCCGGGCGGCCTTGGCTATGGTGGGCGGCGGCTCGAGCACCCGGACCTGCAGCGCCTGCGTCCCGCGACGGCCCTCCGCGACCCCGAACTCCACTCGCTGTCCGGGCCGCAAGGCGGTCCCGGCAGGCTCGACAGCCGTCGAATGCACGAAGACCTCGCCGCCGTCGTCACGAGTCAGGAAGCCAAAGCCCTTATCGACGTCATACCACTTGACCTTGCCAGTAGGCACGAGCGAGACCTTACCCGAGAGGAACGATGTGACAGCACGCTGAACGCCGTGCGCCAGTAAGGCTATCGTCACCTGACCGTCTCCCGCGCTGTGCGGGTCCCCGACTCATCGCTATGCGGGTAACGGGTCCGTTCAGTAGCTATGTCGCTGGTCGGGCTGATCGTCCTGACCTCAGCCCACCCGATGCGGTTTGTTCCACGGCGGCACGGCAGCCGGTCGCCGGCCGTGCACAGAACGCCAGGCCAGGTACGCGGTGCCAAGCGCGGCTGAGATCCGGCTGGCAATGTCAGCTGACAACCAGCCAACGTGGAGGTCGTGACCCAGCGACGACTGGCTGCCTGCCAGGATCACCCCGGCGGCTGTGCCGACTACGGTCAGCAGGATGGGGCCCGCCAGGCCCACCCACTTGTCGCGGTAGTCCCATACCTTTGACGCGAGGGCCACGACAGCGCCCAGGAGCCAGATTGGCGGGAAGATCACCCCGCCGACGCCGAGCAGTATCGTCGCAACCGACTCCAGCGTCTTTTCTCTGGACCACGCGACTACAGCCGTCGACATCCGTCGCACCCCGACCAGGCGCGAGGCCTCGCTGGCCTCGGCGTCGCCGACGCTGTCACCGCCTTCGCCTGCATCCTCATCGGCACGTGAACCAGTCTCCGCCGCCGGTTCGGCCACGACGGGCCCGCCGGTCGCCTCGGGGCCTGCGACGCCCGCAGCAGCGAGCTGGCCTGTCCCTGCGGTCGCGGTCGCAGGGAGGTCCTGAGCATCCTGCTGCGCGCGCCCGGGCACTGTTTCGTCGCGCCGGATGGCCGGGCCGTGCGGCCAGCTCGGACGCTGCGCGTCGGCCGCTGCAAACAGCCCGGCCAGCGGGCCGGCCCCGGCCTGGCCAGAACTGCCAGGCTCCGCGTCACCGATGGCGCCGTCAGCGCCAGCATCGTCTCGGCCCGAGCCGACCAGGCCAAGCGCCTCGAGGCCCGAGGCGGAGGCGCGGGTATCGATGCCCGCGGTGTCGGCGCCGCCGCCGTCAATCCCCGCGACCCGCATGTCGGCATCGCGCTCGTCAGCGTCCCGTGCGGCCACGTCGCCCGCATTCGTGCCCGCCGCTGCTGTGCGGCCGCCTGTCAGCATGGCGCGCAGGTCGGCAGGGTTCCCCGGCCGGGCGGGCCAGTGCCAGCTCGCGCTGAGCCTGGCCCGGCTCGCGCCGGCCGGTCCTGGCCAGGCGACCAAGCAGCGGCGCGGGCGGCGGTGCGCCGCCATGACCGCGTATTTCCGCGAGCCGCTCCACCTCCTTGGCGACGACGAGGGACGGATCGCCAAGCCTGGACAGCACCGCTGCGACCTCGGGCATTGTCACGGGACCGGACAACCCGGTGTTGTGCTCGATATATCCGCGAGTCCGGTCCATCAGTGCGCGTCTGTCATCGCGGCTCAGCCGACCCTGGGCAGCAACTGACAATCGGTTGATGTAGTCCCGGATGAGCTGTTCGGTTGGCGGGCTCATGCGCTGATAATCCCTCTTCGGGCCGACAATGTGGAGCCTGGCACGCACGCCGGATGCGCTGGGTCTGGCCGGCCGCCGGACCACTATCGCGCAGCAGCGCCGGCAGAAACGCCAGGAGGCGGTACCCGGCATCGCCGTGGTACCGCCTCCCGCTATGCGCGCGAACTCGAGATCCTGCGTGACCCGCAGTGCGGGCGCGGCCGGATCAGAAGTCCATGTCACCGCCGCCTGGAGCAGCCGGAGCCTTGTCCTTCTCCGGCTTCTCCGCGATCACTGCCTCGGTCGTGAGGAACAGGCCCGCGATCGATGCAGCGTTCTGCAGAGCAGAGCGCGTCACCTTCGCCGGGTCGATGATGCCAGCCACGAACATGTCGACGTACTCACCGTCAGCAGCGTTCAGGCCGTGACCCTCCTTCAGTGACCGCACCTTCTCGACCACTACACCGCCCTCGAGGCCGGCGTTGAAGGCGATCTGCTTCAGCGGCTCCTCCAGCGCCCGGCGCACGATCTGCGCACCAGTTGCCTCGTCGCCCAAGAGCTCGAGCTTGTCGAAGGCGTTCTTGCCAGCCTGCAGAAGGGCGACACCGCCACCAGCGACGATGCCCTCCTCGACAGCAGCCTTGGCGTTGCGCACCGCGTCTTCGATGCGGTGCTTGCGCTCCTTCAGCTCGACCTCGGTCGCTGCGCCGGCCTTGATGACGGCAACGCCGCCGGCCAGCTTGGCGAGCCGCTCCTGCAGCTTCTCGCGGTCATAGTCGGAGTCGGTGTTCTCGATCTCGGCGCGGATCTGGTTGACCCGGCCGGAGATCTGCTCAGCGTCGCCGGCACCATCAACGATGGTCGTCTCGTCCTTGGTCACGACGACCTTGCGGGCCCGCCCGAGCAGGTCCAGGTCGGCGTTCTCCAGCTTGAGGCCGACTTCTTCGCTGATGACCTGACCGCCGGTCAGGATCGCGATGTCGCCGAGCATGGCCTTGCGGCGGTCACCGAAACCGGGTGCCTTCACCGCAGCGGACTTGAACAGGCCGCGGATCTTGTTCACGACCAGGGTCGCCAGGGCTTCGCCCTCGACGTCCTCGGCAATGATGACCAGCGGCTTGCCTGACTGCACGACCTTGTCGAGCAGCGGCAGCAGGTCCTTGTTGGCCGACACCTTCGAGTTGACGATGAGGATGTAGGGGTCCTCGAGGACGGCCTCCATCCGCTCAGGGTCAGTCACGAAATAGTGCGAGATGTAGCCCTTGTCGAAGCGCATGCCCTCGGTGAGCTCAAGCTCGAGGCCGAAGGTGTTGCTCTCCTCAACGGTGATGACGCCTTCCTTGCCGACCTTGTCCATCGCCTCGGCGATCATCTCGCCGATCGCGGTGTCGCCAGCGGAGATGGAGGCGGTCGAAGCGATCTGCTCCTTGGTCTCCACGTCCTTGGCCAGCTTGGAGAGTTCCTCGCTCACGCGCTCAACGGCTGCCTCGATGCCGCGCTTGAGCGACATCGGGTTGGCACCCGCAGCTACATTGCGCAGGCCCTCGCGGACCAGCGCCTGCGCGAGCACGGTCGCCGTAGTGGTGCCGTCGCCCGCGACGTCGTCAGTCTTCTTGGCTACTTCCTTGACAAGCTCGGCGCCGATCTTCTCCCACGGGTCCTCGAGCTCGATCTCCTTGGCGATGGATACACCATCGTTGGTGATCGTGGGGGCTCCCCACTTCTTCTCGAGCACCACGTTGCGGCCCTTCGGGCCAAGGGTTACCTTCACGGCGTCGGCGAGCTGGTTCATGCCGCGCTCGAGGCCGCGCCGGGCGTCCTCACTGAACGCGATCATCTTCGCTGCCATAGGCTTCCAGTCCTCCCGGAACTTTGTGCCTGCGTGCCGACCGGGCCGACGCCCGCGACGGACGGCTTGCCCGACGGTCAGTCCCTGCCTGCCGCCAGACCGGCCTCATCGCCCCGATCACGTCACTGCGTTGTCACTCTCACCCCGAGAGTGCCAACGACATGTTTAGCACTCTCCTACTTAGAGTGCAAGCTAAGGGGTCTTTGATGCCGACTTCTTGCAGGTCAGGGCCACAGTGTCAGATCACGACCCACAGTGTCAGATCACGACCACAGTGTCCTAGTTCACCGTGTTACGGCAACACAGATGCGAAAAGCCCGGTACCCCAAAACGGGGTACCGGGCTTTCCCGGCAGTCTCCATACAGAGGAACTAGACGGTCCGCACGGCCTCAGCCTGCGGCCCGCGATCACTCTGCGTGATCTCGAACTCCACCCGCTGGCCTTCTTCAAGGCTGCGGTAGCCATCCGCCTGGATAGCTGAGAAGTGGACGAAGACGTCCCTACCACCGTCGACCGCGATGAAGCCGTAGCCCTTGTCCGCGTTGAACCATTTGACGGTGCCCTGAGCCATACCAACAACTCCCTAACTCTGCTCGGGCTGCGGGTCCCGCCCTTGCTTTGCGGAACCCGTTTGATCGCGGCGCAGTCCTGGCCTCACCAGCAAGCTCAGCTTGCCGCTCTTCCACTACCAACAGCGACCGGCTACGACTTTACATCGTGCGCCAGGCAACGGAGGCAACTTGTGCCTGTGTCTGATGCAATGTGCTAGGCGATTGCGGTCCAAAGAGCCCTGGCGGGCCCGGCGCTCAGCCGCCGGCTACCGCCGGAATCACCGATACCTGGCCGCCGGAGGGCACGGGTGTGTCCAGGCCCTGCGCGAGCCGGACATCTTCGTCGCCAACGTAGACATTCACGAACCTGCGCAGCTTGCCAGCATCGTCGAGCAGTCTGGCGGCGATGCCCGGGTAATCAGCTTCGAGCCCGGCGATGACCTCGCGGAGGGTCCCGGGAGAACCGCTGACCACAGCCGTCCCGCCGGTGTAAGTCCGCAGGATCGTCGGGATGCGCACCGACACGGACATGCTCAGCCTGCCTTCCGGAACGTGGACTCAGTAAGCAACGCCTCGCGCTCGGCAAATGCCGCAAGCGTGGCCGGGATCGGGGTAGCGGTACTGATCGTGGGCGCCACCGCATCGGGCGTCTTCAGGCCGTCGCCTGAATTAATGATGACCGTCCTCGCATCGGGGTCGAGGTGGCCTTCCTTGATCAGCTGCTGCAGCACCGCCAGCGTCACGCCGCCTGCTGTCTCTGCGAACACGCCCTCTGTCGCGGCCAGCAGCCTGATAGCGTCCACGATCTCGTCATCGCTGACGTCAGCGACTTGTCCGCCGGTACGGCGCACGACGTCAAGGACGTACGGTCCGTCTGCCGGGTTGCCGATCGCCAGCGACTTTGCGATGGTCGCGGGCCGGACTGGCTGCACGACGTCGTGGCCGGCCCGGAACGCGGCGGCGATGGGCGAGCAGCCAGTCGCCTGCGCGCCGAATACCCGGTAGGGCGATTCCTCGACCAGTCCGGTAGCGATCAGCTCGCGAAACGCCTTGTCGATCTTGACCAGCTGAGCACCGGAGGCCACCGGGACGACGATCTGCTCTGGCAGCCGCCAGCCGAGTTGCTCGGCGATCTCAAAGCCGATGGTCTTGGAACCCTCCGCATAGTAGGGACGGACGTTCACGTTGACGAACGCCCAGTCCTCCCGCTCGTCCGCCAGCTCGGACGCGAGCCGGTTCACGTCGTCGTAGCTGCCCTTGACCGCCACCATGGTGCCGCCATAGACGGCGGAGCCGATGATCTTCTGGAACTCAAGGTCAGCGGGTATCAGGACGACTGACCTGATACCTGCCCTGGCCGCCGCAGCGGCGACGGCATTGGCCAGGTTGCCGGTCGACGGGCAGGCCAGAACCTTGAAGCCGAGCTCGATGGCTGCCGCAAGCGCGACGCCCACCACGCGGTCCTTGAAGGAGTGCGTCGGGTTGCTGCGCTCATCCTTGATCCACAGCTCGCGCATGCCAAGGGTGCCAGCGAGCTGGTCGGCCCGGATCAGTCTGGTCCAGCCGGGGTCCAGGTTCGGCCTGGTCGCGACGTCGGCCGGGACTGGCAGCATGCTCGCGTATCGCCACATGCTGAGCGGACCTGACTCAATTGCTTCCCGGCTGAGCGGCGGCAGGTCATAAGCCACTTCGAGGGGTCCGAAGCACTGGTCGCAGGCGTGCTGCGAACCGAGCTGACAGGTGTGCCCGCACTCACGGCAGGCCAGGTGGGTAGCGAACCCGAAACGGGACGGAGCGTGCGCGGGTGCTGGGGTTACTGGCGCGGTAGTCACTGGCGAGGCCTCTCCTCATCTATCCCGACGGCTGGTCAGCCGCTGGGCCGGAGTTGGCACCTGTCACGTGACGACCTCGCACCGACGACTGCGGGCGCACGCTCAACGTGATGGTTGCCGGGGCTTCATCGGGCCGTTCCCTCCACCCCTCTGGATGAGCGATATGAAGTTGTGGGTCCAACTGTAACTGCTGACCGGCCGCCCAGCCCAATCCGGATACGCCGTTCCAGTACCAGGAAAGCCATCCGGCACCACAAGTGTGTCTGTTTCTCATCCGCCAGCCCGGTAACAGCCGCCGCCGAGACGTCCCGATAATCTGACGGCACATGGACGAAGCAGAATCCGGCGGGCTAGTCCTGATCGCGTCCAACCGTGGGCCCGTCTCCTTCACGCGAGGTGACGACGGGCAGCTAGCCGCGAAACGGGGCGGCGGGGGCATGGTCTCCGGCCTGTCCTCCGTGGCCGACAACACCGCGGCCGACAACACGGTCGCCGACAGCACCGACATGCTCTGGGTGTGCGCGGCGCTGAGCGACGCGGACCGGGCCGCCGTGAGAGCGAGCGCCGGCGGCGTGCTCGACCCGGCACAGGCCGGCCCGGGGGCAGCGGTGCGGATGCTGGACATCCCGCCCGCGGTCTTCCAGCGGGCTTACAACGCCGTCGCCAACTCCACGCTGTGGTTCGTCCATCACATGCTGTACGACACGCCGAACCGGCCCAGCTTCGGGCCAGCCTTCCGCCGGGAGTGGGAGGCCTTCCGCACATACAACGAGATGTTCGCGGCCGCGCTGGCCGACGCCGCCGATCCAGCCACGTCCAGGGCGTTGATCCAGGACTATCACCTGTGCCTGGTGCCGCGAATGCTGGCCGACAAGGCGGCTGCAACGCGGATCGCGCATTTCTCCCATACGCCGTGGGCGCCGCCTGATTACTACCGCATGCTTCCGGCCGAGGTCGGCCGTGAGGTCCTAGCCGGCATACTGGGTGCCGATCACGCCGGCTTCCTGTGCCAGCGCTGGGCCGACGCGTTCATGGACTGCTGCGAGGCGTTCCTTGGCGCCGCCGTGGACCGGGACCGCGGGCAGGTGACCTATGCCGGTCACGTCACCAGCATCGGCGTGCACCCGCTCGGCGTCGACGCCGGGCAGATCCGGCAGCGGGCCGCCGAGCGGGACGTGCAGACGCGGATGGAGGCGCTGGCCGACGCGACCGCCGGGCGCAAGCTGATCGTTCGCATCGACCGCACAGAACTGTCCAAGAACATCGCGCGCGGCCTTACCGCCTACCGCGAGCTGCTGCGTGCTCACCCGGAGTGGCGGGGCAGAGTTGTCCACGTCGCCTTCGCGTATCCGTCTCGGCACGATCTGCCCGAATACCGTGAGTACACGGCGGCAGTCCTGCGACTGGCCGGGGAGATAGCCGATGAGTTCTCCGCACCAGGCTGGGACCCGCTGATCCTCGAGGTCAACGATGATTACCCGCGCTCGCTGGCCGCGTGCAGGCTCGCGGACGTGTTGCTCGTCAACCCGATCAGGGACGGCATGAACCTGGTAGCGAAGGAAGGCCCGATCCTGTCCGACCATGGCTGCGCGCTAGTGCTGTCCACCGAGGCCGGTGCCGTCGCCGAGCTAGGCGAGCATGCGTTCCTGGTGAATCCGTTCGACGTGCTGCAGACCGCTGACGCGCTGCACCAGGCGCTGTCCCTGGATGACGCCGAGCGCGCCAGGCGCAGCGCCGCACTTGCCAGCGCAGCGGCCGCGATGCCGCCAACGCGCTGGTTCGCCGAGCAGCTTGATGCCCTCAGCCGGCTGAGCGCCAGCCGCTAGTCCGGCTACCCGCCCGCTGGCCGCGGCTGGCGACGCTCGGTGCCGTCGAAGGCGTCGGCGAGGCCGGCCAGCAGCACGGCGACGCCGGCTGGCCCGTCCACCACGAGGTCGGCGGAAGCGGCCAGCTCTGGCACCTCGACTGAGCCGCTGCAGACGAGCAGGCCCGGCGTACCCGCCGCGCGCCGCTCGCGGACGGCCTCGAACGCGGGCTTATCACCCAGGTCGTCGCCGCAGTACAAGATGGCCGCCGGTTGCCGCTCGGCGGCGAGATCCCTGACTGCCTTGCCTTTATCGGCACCTGGCGGTCGAAGCTCGAGTACCAGTCGGCCCGGTTCCAGAATCAGCCCGGTGCGCTGCGCCAGCGTGGCAAGCGGCCCGGCCAGGCGCTCGAACTCGGCCTGCGGGTCGGCGGTCCGCCGGGTGTGCACCGCCAGCGCATCGCCTTTGTCCTCTACCCAGGTGCCGGCGTCGGCGCTCGCCGCTGCCAGCGCGGCAGGCAGTTCAGCCCGGGCAACCGCGAGGCCAGGCGGTGCGGGCGGCCCTGTCAGGCGACCCCGTTCCCATCGTTGCCTGCCGTAGTGCCCGAGCACGATGACGCTGCTCGCGGCCGGTATGCCGGCATAGGCGGCTGCATCGGCGGCCGGCGGCCGGTAATGATCGCGACCGTGCCCGCACGCCCGGCCAGCCGGGTCAGTGCGGCTGCCGCCTCAGGAGTTGCCCGTGCCGCCACCGGGTCTGCCACGATCGGCGCCAGCGTGCCATCGAAGTCCACCGCGATCAGCGCCCGCCCCGGCTCGGCGATCAGGGCCGCCAGACCCGCCCGGCCAGCCGTGGTGCCCGGCGCCGGCAGCGCAGTGCCGCCGCCCGACCCGGACCCGCCCGTTATCGCGTTCAGCGCGGCCTCAGTCCGTGCGAGCCGACCGCATCCGCTGCCGCCTGCTGCGCTGGCGGCGCAGCCTGGTGACGAGCACCGGGTCGAATTCAGCCGCTTCCTGCCGGTCGATTAGCTCGTTGAGCAACTGGTAATACCGGGTAACCGGCACGCCGAAAACCTCCAGGATTTCCCGCTCCTTGGCGCCCGCAAGGCGCCACCAGCTTCGCTCGAATGCCAGGATGCGCATGTCGCGCTCGGACAATCCAGCCATCCCGGCCTCCCGGCAACCCGCGCTTGACCACATCTTAGGCAGTGCCCATCCGGGCAACGCATGCCCCTGGGTCCCTATGCGAGGCGGCACCCGGCCACGTACGCTCACCAGACGTGACGGTCTTCAACCACATGAGCTTCCTTACCGACTACGGCCTGGAGGATGGCTTCGTCGCAGCCTGCCACGGCGTGGCGGCCAGGATCGCCCCCGCAGCCAGGATCATCGACATCACCCACCTCGTGCAGCCTGGCGACGTACGGCGCGGGGCGGCCGTGCTGGCCCAGACTGTCAGCTACCTGCCTCCCGCCGTGCACGTGGCCGTCGTCGATCCTGGCGTCGGCACGACACGGCGTGCCGTGGCCGTCGCCGCGGGCCAGAGCATCCTGGTCGGTCCCGATAACGGACTGCTCTCCTGGGCGATCGACGCGCTGGGCGGCGGCCGGCTGGCCGTGCAGCTGACCAACGGCGATCTGTGGCTGCACCCGGTCTCGGCCACCTTCCAGGGCCGCGACATCTTCATGCCGGTAGCCGCGCACCTGGCGGCCGGCGCAGAACTGGCCGACGCCGGCGACGAGATCGGGGTCGACGACTTGATCGTCCTGCCAGCCCCGACGAGCCGGCTGCATGACGGGTCAGCCGAGGGCGAGGTCATGTCCGTGGACCGGTTCGGTAACGTGCAGTTGTCCATTCCGGCCGCCGACGCTGGCCGGCTCGGGATCGGGATCGGCTCACCGGTGGTCGTGCGCTGCGGCCGCCGCCACCTCACCGTGCCCTACCTGGACACGTTCGCGGCCGGGGCGCCGGGCGAGATCATCGCGTTCACCGACAGCGCCGGGCTCATCTCGCTGGCGATCAACGCCGGCGACGCCGCCCAGCAGCTCGGGCTGCCGCCAGGCGCGCACGTCAGGCTTTCGCAGGCGCACGCCAAGTGAGGTCCAGCAGACCTTCTAATTTGCTCAGATAGCACGCAAATAGCTGGTTCGTGGCACAATGTGCGGTACCCAGCACGGAAGGCTAGGACGGCGTGCCACTGAGGTTCCCCCGCCCGGTCATGGCACTGATCGCCACCGGAATCGCGGTCGTCTCGATCGGCCTCCGCGCCGTGCCCGCTTCCGCCGACCAAGTCAGGCACCACGAGTACTGGCTCACGACACAGCACGTAACCAGCGCATGGGCGGGGTCCAAAGGCTCCGGGGTTACCGTCGCTGTACTCAGCAACGGCGTTAGCCCCAGCCAGCCGGACCTGGCCGGCTCGGTTACAGCCGCACCAGCCCCGGCCGGCGCACCGGTTGCCTCCGGCCGGTACTTCGGCGAGCAGGGCAGCGCCATCGCCAGCCTCATCGCCGGGCACGGCCATGGCCCAGCCGGGGGCTCGGGGATCATCGGCGTCGCGTCGCAAGCGAAGATTTTGTCAGTCCCGGTGACGCTCCCCGCCGACGACCCGAAGCTCAGCCAAGCTGGCGTGGCGGCTGCAATCCCGGCCGCCATCGCGGCTGGCATCAGGTACGCAGTGAATCACGGTGCCACCGTCATCGACCTGCCCATCGATCCTGGCCAGCCGGGAACAGCCGGCACTGGCGGAGCGGCGGCAGCAGCGGGCGGCAGCGCGGCGGAGCGAGCGGCTGTGGCGTACGCACTCCAGCACGACGTCGTGCTGGTCGCCCCGGCCGGCGATGACGGCGCCAGCACCGATGCGCCCAACTACCCGGCTGCCTACCCCGGCGTGATCGCCGTGGGCGCGTTCAACGAGGCGTTTAACAAGACCGCCTGGTCAAGCCACCGGAGCTACGTAATGGTGACCGCCGCGGGCGCGGGCGTCATTGCCGCCAGCGGCGCGGGCTACCAGACGATCAACAGCACCACTGCGGCCAGCGCGATCGTCTCCGGTGTCGCGGCCCTGATCAGGGCTCGGTACCCGCAGCTGACCGTGGCCCAGGTGCGCAAGGCGCTGATCTCTGGCACCCTGTACCGCCTGGCCGGGCGGGCTGGCCAACGGGTCCGGCTACGGGGCGGTGGATGCTGACAAGGCGCTGACCGCAGCCGGGCAGCTAGCCACTTCAGCGGCCCACCGATCCGGCATCGGGGCGCTGCCCCGCCAGCTGCCATCCGGAAGCCTCGCCAGCTCAGGGTCCCAAAGCGTAGGCGGGCAGATTTTGCAGGCTGGCGAGATCTCGGCCGGAGTGCTCGCCCTGCTGCTGCTGCTCATCGCTGGTTACGCCGCTATCGGCCGGCGTTGGCGGGACACCGAGCCAGTGCTGGCGGCCGGATGGGCGCACCGCCAGGCGCAATCGCGGTACCCCACCGCGAGCCCGGGGGACGACCCGATGCTCGAGTCCTTCTCAGCCCCGATGGCCCGGCCGGAGCGGGCTCTTAGCCAGCCCGTCAGCTCACCGCGATCCGACTCCGGCCTGTTTGGCCCGGGTGCCGGACGACAGATTGCGGCGGGGCCGCCCGGACCGCGGCGCGCGCTAGCGCCGGGCGGGCCCGTGCGCGCAGGCGGCGGGCCAGCTGGCGCGGCTGGATTCTCGGATACGGCTGACGCCGGGGGCCTGCCAGGCGCACCAGGGCGGTCGAGCGCGACGGCCGGTCCAGGCGCTGGCGCGGCCCCTGGGAGCCGTCAGCCTCCCGGATCCGCGGACGGCGGCTCGTGGCAAACTCACGGACCGGCATCGCGCGCCATGAACAGACGGCCCTCCGTATCCGGGACCCCGCCCTGGGCGCCGGCCTCACCTCCCAATAGCGACCTGCCCTGGACTGCCGTCCCAGGACGCCGACCGGGCAGCGCCCGGCCAGCCCAACCACCTGGCGCCTCGGCCGAGCAGCCGTGGCCAGGGGTACCAGCCCAGGCCGGACGCCAGTTCCAGCCCGAGCCGCCCAGCCATGAGCGACCGCGCGACTCCGAGCGACAGCCCGGCTGGACGCCGGCGCATGGGCGCCCCGACCAGGGTCGGGCCGTTTCATCGCCTGGCTTCGCGCAGCCTGCCGCGCCGCCCGGGATGCCTCCGCCGCGGACCGCGGGCTCAGGCCTGCCAGTCAGGCAACCTGGCACCAACGCCCCGCGGCCGTTGTCGCCCAGTGGGTCGTTGTGGGAGCCGGCCGAGACCAATGCGGCCGATCAGGGGAACGACATGCAGGATCCCGGCAGCCGGCCGATCTACGTCTGGAACCCGGACCCGGGCGCCGGCGAGTAAATGCCGCGGCCTACTTAACTGGAGCGCGAGACCGGAGTGCCGTTCGCGGCGAGCTCCTCCTTGCGGACCGACGCGTAGATCGGCGCGTACTCCTGCCCGGAAAGCTTCTGAATGGCCTGAACGACCTCGTCGGTGACGGCACGACGCTGCCGGGCGCCTGCGGCTGGCCGCGGAGTCCGGCGAAGTCGAGCGGCTCGCCGATCCGGATCTCGATCTTGCCCGGACGTGGTATCCGGTGCCCTGGCGCCAGGATCCGCTCTGTCCCGACCATTGCTACCGGAATGACAGGCGCCCCGGAGTGCAGGGCCAGGAAGCCAACGCCGGTGCGGCCCCGGTACAGCCGCCCGTCCGGGGACCTCGTGCCCTCCGGATAGATGCCGAACAGCTGGCCGGAGCCCAGCAGCCCAAGCGCTGCCTCGAGCATCTCCTGGGCGGCTCGCGCCCCGGCGCGGTCGGTCGACAGCTGGTTCGTGCCGCGCAGGTAGGCGCCGACGACCCGGTCACGAAGCCTGGTGCCGGTGAAGTATTCGGATTTCGCCGCGAACGTCACCGGCCGCTCGACCATGAGCGGCAAGTAGATCGAGTCGACCACGGACAGGTGATTGGAGGCGAGGATCGCCGGCCCGGCGGCCGGAATGTGCTCGGCGCCGCTGACCAAGGGCCTGGCCAGCGCGCGCAACAGCGGTCCGGCGACCATCCGGGACAACCGATACTGCACCGAGCCTCCCGCTCAACGTGCGCCGGGAACTTCAGGCGTCCCCGCGCGGCATGTCACAGATTAGCCCGGGCTGCCCGGTGCCCGGACTGCTCCGTCGGAGTTGACGGGACTGCCCGCCGTGGCCCGGTCCGGCAGCCGGCTGGCCACATGGCGCCCGACATCCGCGCTCGGCTGCTCCATCGGAGCGAGGTAGCCAGCGGTGAACCGGCGCGAGCTCATGCCGTCTTGGACCAGCTCGCAGATCGCCCAGTCCTGCTTGTTCACCAGATCCCAGAACTGCACCGCGTCCATCGGGTCGAATCCGGGCCTGGCGATTTCGTCCGGATGGAACAGGAAATCACAGGCGACGGTGGTGTGCCCGGCCGAACGCGGCCAGACAGTGAACGCGGCGACGTGGTCCGCGGACAGGCTGAGCATGAGGTTGGGCAGCACAAGCTCGCCATTGTGCCGCTGCCGTTCGGTCTCGGAAAGGCCGGGGAACGGCGCCCGGGTTGTCGTCCCTGTCATCGTGAAGGTGTACGCGCCGTCCCTGTGCTCAATGCCGGAGTCCCAGTCCAGTCCGGCGCCGCCGCCGCGAAAGGCCGGCACGAGATCGCAGAGCTCAGGATGTACCGGGCCGCAGTGGTAGCACTCGTTGTAGTTCTCCAGGATGACCTTCCAGTTCGCGGCCACCCGGTAGACCAGCCGGTATCCGGTCCGCAGTTCGGCCAGCGGGTAAGCGGCGACCCTGGCTGGCATCTCGCCCAGCCAGTCCACCAGGGAGTCTGCTGGTCCGCCGCGCGGATCCAGCCGGACGAACAGGAAGCCGCCCCACTCGGCCACATCCACCGGATGCAGGCTCAGCGTCGACCGGTGCCGTCGCAGGTCCGGCAGGAACGGGGCGGCCCGCAATGTGCCGTCCAGTCCATACGTCCAGCCGTGGTACGGACACCGGACGGTGCCGGTGAAGCAGCCAGCCGGCCCGGGCGACACAGCGGGGTCGCCGTCGCCTGCCGGAACCAGGCGGGACCCGCGGTGGCGGCACAGGTTGTAGAAGCCGGCCAGCCCGCCGTCCTGGCCCCGGACCACGACCACGCTCTCGCCGGCTACCCCGCAGGTTAGGTAATCGCCAGGCCCGGCGACCTGCTCGGCCCGTCCGGCGCAGAACCAGTCCGCGAACAGGACCGCGTCCCGCTCCCGGCTGAACTCGGCCTCATCCACATAGCTTGCCCGGGACAGGCTCCGCGCCAGCGGAATCTGCTGGTCACTGCTGCTGGTCACGGCACCCCTCAATCATCGGAGTAGGGGAACGGGGCCACGATCGGGTGCCCGTCGTCGAATCTGCCCGGCCGGAAGGGCGTAAGGTCCACTGGCGCGGCCGCACCGGAAACGATGAGGTGCGCCAGGCACTCGCCCACCGCAGGCGCGATCTTGAAGCCCATGCCGGAGAAGCCGGCCGCCACTACGAGGCCGTCCAGGCCGCAAACCGCGCCGAGCAGCGGGCGGGCATCCGGGGTCATGTCGTAGACGCCGGTGACCCCGCGCGCGATGCCGGCCTCGGCCAGTGCGGGTACCCGGTGCACGGCCCGGCCGACCACGGCCGCCAGATCCATGGCGCTGGCCTGCGGCGGGACAGCGTCCGGCACGACTCCGCGCGGCCCGTCGAACCCGCCGACTAGTGTCATCGAGCCGGCCGCCTCGGGCCGGAAGTAGGTCTGGGTGACCGAGTCGATGCAGGCCACGCTGGCGCCGTGGCCGGGCCGGTGCGCGAGCACGGCGACATGATGCAGCTCGGTCTCGATCGGCAGCTTCAGCCCGGCAGTGGCGGCCAGCGGCGCCGTCCACACCCCGGCCGCGAGCACGACGAGGCCAGCCTGCTGGCTGCCAGCATCAGTCAGCACGCCGGTCACCCGGTCGCCGGCCAGTACCAGCGAGCGGACCTGGGTGTGCGGCTGGTACCGCACGCCGTGCTCCCTGGCCGCCGCCATCAGGTCACCCGCCACGATGGCACCGTCCCCGTAACCGCCGTGCTCCTCCCAGGCCGCGCACTCGACGTCGATCGTGGACAGGCCCGGAGCAAGGGCGGCCAGGGCCGCCCCGTCGACCACCTCGGCCCGCGCGCCGCGCGCCCGCTGCATCGCCACGTTGCGCCTGAGCTGATCCTCCTCGCCGGGCGCCACGATCCGCACGAAGCCAGTGCGGCGCACGCAGCGAGGACGGCCTACCACGTCAGGCCACGCGTCGAACAGGGCGTCACTGCGGACCGCGAGGTCCACCTCGGGCGGGAAGGTGTAATGCATCCGGACCAGGGCCGACGACCGGCTGCTCATGCCGGACCCCGCTGTCGCCCGGTCGACCACCGCAATCTGGCCGGCGCCGAGCTGGCTGAGGTGGAAAGCGGTGGCGGCGCCGATTACCCCGGCCCCGACGACGACCACGTCGGGCATCGCCTCCCCGCTCACCGGCGGCCTCGCCGTAGATCGGCCAGGACCCGGTGCGCGGCGTTGTAGCCGGGTGCGCCGGTGACGCCGCCGCCGGGGTGGCGCCGGCCCCGCACAGGTACAGCCCCCTGATCGGCGTCGCGTAGCGGGCCCAGCCGGGCACTGGACGCATGTGGAAAAGCTGGTCGGGGCGGATATCCCCGTGGAAGATGTTGCCCTCGGTCAGGCCGTAGCTGCGCTCAAGGTCCAGCGGTGTCAGTACCTGCCGGGCGAGCACCGAGCCCGCGACATTCGGCGCGAACTGGCTGATCCGCTCGATGACCCGGTCGCCGAGCTCTTCCCGCCGTTCATCCCAGCTGCCGGCGGCGAGCCGGTACGGCACGTATTGCACGAAGCAGGTCATGATGTGCTTGCCCGGCGGCGCCAGCGAGTCGTCGACGTTGGAGGCGACGACGCAGTCGACGAACAGCTGGCTGGCGGCGGCGAGTTCGCCGCGCTTGGCCAGGTCGTAGCAGGCGTCGGCGACATGCAGGTCCGGCGGCAGCGTGAACAGCGCGCGCCGGCCAGGACCGGCGCCGGCTGGCATTCCTGTGACTTGCGGCTCGGCGTCGAGTACCAGGTTGACCTTGGCGCACGGTCCGTCCATCTTGATGCCGCGGACCGCCTCGCGGAATTCCTCGGGCAGCTCGGCCTTGTCGACCAATTGCAGGAAGGTGCGCTTCGGGTCAGCGCCAGACAGCACGACGCGCGCGGTCAGCTCGGTGCCGTCCTCAAGCGCGACACCGGCCGCCGCCCCGTCGTTGACCAGGATCCTGGCTACTTCGGCGTGAGTCATGATCTGCATGCCGTAGCCGCGGCCAGCGCTGGCGATGGCGTCGCTGATCGAGCCCATGCCGCCGAGCACGTGCCCGAAGAAGCCCTGCACCGACTCCTCGCCGCCGGTCAGCATGTGGAATGCCAGCCCGATAAGAGTGCCCGGCTGGTACGGGCCGCCATGCTTGCCGTACAAGTTGTTGGCCAGCATCAGCGCCTTCGCCGCGCGCGAGCTGAACCGGGCGTCCAGGAACTCGCCCAGGCTGCCGGTCAGCATCGTCGTCAGGCCTTCGACGTCGGTGCCGCGCATGCCGCGCAACCGGCGTCCCAGCCGCAGCAGCTCAGCGAGGCCGCGCAGCGACGTCGCCCGGGTATCCGGCGGCAGCTCGGTCAGCAGTGGCTGAAGCCGGGCGCTCAGCCGCCGCAGTTCCGCCGTGACGGCAATGAAGGACCGCGCGTCTGATGGGGAGAACCGGGCGATCTCAGCCGCGGTCCTGTCGTGATCATTCCAGTCGGCCAGCACCTCGCCGGTGTCCAGCGCGACCTGGACGGCAGGCTCGCACGGGATCATCCGCAGCCCGTGACGGCCAAGGTCCAGCGCGGTGATGACCTCGGGCCGCAGCATGCTCGCGATGTACGAGGTCGTCGAGGCCCGGCAGCCCGGCGCTAGCTGCTCGGTGACACAGCATCCGCCGACCTGCTCGCGTCGTTCGACTATCAGCGCCCGCAGGCCCGCCCGGGCCAGCAGCGCGCCTGCGGTCAGGCCGTTGTGCCCGGCGCCGACCACGATGACGTCCCAGTCGCGCGCCGCATTCACCCGGCCATCTCACTCTCTGACCATTGGCCAGTTAGCATCTTGATCGATGCCGCGAGTATGACTAACCTGCTGCTCAACGTCAACGTTTGGATTTAGATCTAAAATGACTTTCGGTCAACTAGTGACCGCTGCTGCGACTGGACAGCGACAGGCTGCAGTGCGGGCGCCGCAACGGCAGCAGGCCAAGCGGGAGCGCATCGTCCGAGTCGCCATGGAACAGTTCGCCGCCGGCGGCTACGAAGGCGCCAAAGTCGAGGTGATCGCTGCTGCCGCGGGCGTATCCAAGGGCGCCGTCTTTGGCTACTTCGACAGCAAGGCGGGCCTGTTCCTCGCCGCCTATCAGACGGCGACGCGTTCATTCAGCCGGTATCTCGATGCCCCGGACGAGGTGCTGGCAGGCGGTTTCTTCGCTGTCATCACTTACTGGCTCGAGCACACGCCCGAACTGGTCCACGGAGGCTGGGTGCCGTACCGGGTGACGCTGCTCGGTAACTACTGCTCCGACCTGGACCTCAGGCGCTCGATCACGCAATTCCTGCGGCTCGAGGATCCGTACGGCACCCGCGCCTTCGTGCAGTTCGGGATCGAGCAGGGCGAGGTGCGCACCGACATTGACGCCGCGATGATCGTTTCGCTCACCGACTGGCTCATGGACCGGTTGCAGGACGAGATAGTGAGCGAGGAGCTCGATCCGGGCCTCTTCGGTCTCAACATGCAGCCCCGGCAACTGCGCGAGCGGCGCGTGCGCCAGTTTGTCGAACTGCTGCGCGGTGCCGTTGGCGCCAGCCGCAGCACCCAGCCGGGCAAGGAGCCTGCACATGGCTGAGCCAGCCAGCATGGTCGTGCGCCAGGACACGATCACGATGCCGGACGGCGCAGCGCTCGCGGTCACCCTGTACCTGCCGCCGGACTTCGAGGCCACTGCGGTCCCGGCGCTGCTTGAGTACCTGCCGTACCGCAAAGACGACGCCATGCTGGCCCGCGATTATGGCCTCTATGCCTACCTGGCCGAGCATGGTTATGCCGGGGCGCGTGTGGACATCCGCGGCACCGGCTCCAGCGGCGGCCAGCTGCCGTCGGGCGAGTACACCGAGCAGGAGCAACTCGACGCCGAGACCGTCATCGCGTGGCTCGCTCGCCAGCCCTGGTGCACAGGCGCGGTCGGCATGTGGGGCATCTCCTGGGGCGGATTCAACGCCATCCAGGTGGCCATGCGGCGGCCGCCCGCGCTGAAGGCCATCATCGCCGTCGACGCTTCCGACGACTTGTTTCACGATGACGTGCACTACATCGACGGCCTGCTGCACATCGACGAGTACGCGCTCATGATCGACCACCTGAACGCGCTGCCGCCCGCGCCCGGTTACCCGCTGGATGAGGAGACCCTGCTCGCCAGGTTCGACAGCGAGCCCTGGCTGATCAGCTGGCTGGGCCAGCAGCAGGACGGACCGTACTGGCGGCGCGCTTCGCTGCGGCCCGATTACGCCAGGCTGACACTGCCCGCCTTCCTGATCGGCGGCTGGTATGACGGCTACCGTGACTCCGTGCCGCGCATGCTCGCGGCCGTTGCCGGGCCCGTGAAGGCGCTGCTCGGCCCGTGGAACCACACATTCCCGCACAACGCGGTGCCTGGCCCGGCCATCGAGTGGCGCGCGGAAGCGGTGCGCTGGTGGGATCACTGGCTGAAGGGCGTCGACACCGGCATCATGTCCGAGCCGCCGGTGACGGTTTACGTCCAGCACTGGCACGCGCCCGATCTGGAGCTGACCGAGCTGCCTGGCAGCTGGCGCGCCGAGACCGCGCTGCCGCCGGAGCGGACCCGGTTCGAGGTGCTCTACTGCCACGCTGACGGCGGGCTGGCAGCGGTCCCGGGTCCCGACGCCGAGGTTGCGCTGCGGTACGTGCCGTCGGCCGGCATCGAAGCCGGCCACTGGTGGGGCGAGCTCACCCCGGACCAGCGCGGCGCGGATGCCTTCAGCCTGACGTTCGATACCGCGCCGCTGGACGCGGACACCGAGATACTCGGCTTCCCGCAGGTAGAGCTGCACGGCGGCAGTGACGCCGGGCCGCTGCACTGGTTCGGCCGACTGTGCGACGTGGCGCCGGACGGAACTGTCACGCTGGTCACCGGAGCTGGCCGGCCAGCCTCGCCTGACCCGCTGCGCGATGCTTCGCCGGCCACGCCCGGCGGCCTGCCCCTCGACCTGCACGTGACGTCCTGGGTCTTCGGCCGCGGCCACCGGATCAGGCTGTCGGTGTCGAATGCCATGTGGCCGATGATCTGGCCGACGCCGCGCCTGGCCACGGCTACGCTGCAGCTCGGCCGGGCAGGCACCCGCCTTGTACTGCCGGTCGTGCCGCCCGCAGCTGACCCGCAATCGGTCCCGGTGCCGCGGTTCGCAGAACCGGCCCTCGTCCCTGAAATGCCCGGTGTCAGCGGCTGGGGCGACATGGTCCCGGTGCGCTGGAATTCCGAACGCGACGACGCTGGCCGCGCCGCGATCTGGTGGCGCGGAGCCAGCGGCTCGGAGTTCAGCTGGGGCCGGGTCGTGGATGAGGAGTACCTGCGTTACGAGGTGGCTGACGCAGACCCGGCGCACGCCTCGATGCGCGGCGAGGCGCGCACCGAGATCCACCTGGCCGACCGGCTTGTCACCGTGAATTCCGAGCTGTCCATCGGCAGCGATGAGAGCAGGCTCCGTTACTCCTACCGACGGCAGCTCCGGGAGAACGGAATGCTGATCAGGGAGCGCAACTGGGAGCGGACCTTTCCCCGGATCGGCCAGTAACGGCGCGCTACCGGGCGCGCAGGCCCATGAGCCAGCGGGGCGGCATGCCCGGCAGGTAGCTGAGCTCGCTGGTGATCACCTGCCAGCCGTGTGACAGGTACAGCTGCTGGGCCGGGAGCGCGGCGGGGTCGCAGCTGAGCACGGCAGCCGCCGCGCACTCCCCTGTCAGGCTGGCCAGCAGCTGGCGGCCGATGCCGCGACGGTGCAGGGCCGGGTCGACGGCGACGTGCACGACTTCGAGAACGCCCGGCGGGAGCCAGCGCGCCGACAGCTCTGGCCCGATCGCGGCGGCCACCTGATCCCGCCACCAGTCGCCTGGGTACGCCCCTACCGCGAGCGCGAAGCCGGTGACGCGCCCGTGCTCTTCGGTTGCCACCGGGAACTGGAATCCGTCCCTGCCGGAGTAGCGCGCCACCCGCTCGCGCAGCAACTCGGCGTCGGCAGGAGGCTCGGCATAAGGCGGCTGACCGAACGCCGCCGCGTAGACGGCGACGCAGCCATCGGTCACCTGCGGCGGCGGCTGGGCGGTATAGAGCGTGATGTCCACTGCGACCATCCTGGCACTGGTCGCGCAGCCTGGCCCGGCCGAGGCGGCGGGGCGACGTTATTCGGATGCCCAGGTCGGCCTGTTCCGGGACAATGACCTGCATGAATCCAGACTGGTGGCCACTGGCCGGACTTCGCTTGCTGACGCCGAGCCTGGAGCTGCGGCTCGGCTCGCCGGCCGATCTGGACGCGCTGGCCGGCCTTGCGGCAGACGGCGTGCACGATCCCGGCGTCCAGCCTTTCGCTTTCCCGTGGACAGACGCGCCGCCGACCACCCGGGCGCTGAGTACCCTGCAGTTTCAGTGGCGTCAGTGGGGCGCCTGGAGACCCGATAAATGGTCACTGGATCTGGTGGTACTGCATGAGGGCAGTGTCGTCGGGACGCAGGGCATGGGCGCCAGCGATTTCGCGGTGCTGCGCGAGGTGAGTACCGGCTCCTGGCTGGGGCTGGCGCATCAGGGGAAAGGCATCGGAACGCAGATGCGTGCTGCCGTTCTTCAGCTGGCGTTCGAGGGGCTGGGCGCGCAGTACGCCACTTCTGGCGCGTTCGCCGACAATCACGCCTCGCTGGCGGTGTCGCGCAAGCTCGGATATGCCGACGATGGCATCGAGCGGCACGCAATCCGGGGCAAGGCAGCGACATCACTGCGGCTGCGGCTGGACCGGGAAACCTGGCAGCGGACCCGGTCGGTGCCAGTCACCATCCGCGGGCTGGAGCCGTGCCTGCCGATGTTCGGCGTGGCCTCGGGTCGCGACGCCAACAGGCCTGCGCGTGCCGGCTAGCCAGCGCGGGACGGGCTGCGGCTGGTGAGCGTGGTGTTAACGTCGTCACGTTGGCTACTCGGCGGCCCTACGCGGTCCGGTTGATGACGATCGGGGTTTCGGAATGACCGATGATGCGGCAGTTTCCTACCTGGCCGCAGTCCTTGGGACACCTGTGCTGAGCAGCTCGGGCGCCAAGATTGGCACGCTTGAGCACGTGCTGCAGGTCCCCGAACTGGACATCTTCGACGGGATCGTGGTGGCCACCAAGGCCGGCCTGCGGTTCATCGATGCCGATCACGTCGGCGAGATCACCCGCAACCACGTTCAGGCCCGGCTCGACGATGCCGAGGTGAGTCAGTTGCCGCCGCCGGACGGCCCGCCGGTATACCGGGTCGACGCGCTCCAGTACTCGGGCCACAACTTGCACGACTTCATCGGCCGCATGTTCGGCCGCCCGCACTGGACGCGAGAGCACGACTAGGCGCGCCACGGTATCCGGCACTTGGATGGCTACCCGCACCGACGTGTTCCCGTGGGTGCAGCGGCTGATGCTGCGGCCGAAACCTCGGAGCCCGCGAGGTCTTGGCCGGGTCGGTGAGTGACCGGGTTCTGGACAAACTGCCAGCGCAGGTGTGCCGGACCGTGATCAGCGGCGCAGCCGCGCGGCGTCTGTTCGGGCAGGTCTAGGCGCGGCCGATCTGGGCGACCATCTCGCCGACACCAACGACCTTGGCGACTCCTTCTGCTCGTATTCCTGCGACTCAGGTACGTGCAGATTGCTCTGAACACGCTGGGCGCGGAACGGCCTTATGGAGCTGACTTCCTGGTCGTCAGCCTTCCATCCGGTGCTGTGGCGCACGGCTTACGGCTCGGCGGCGGTGACTCCTGACAGTTCGGCGAACCGTGCCTTCGCGTCGAAGCTCACGATGATCCGACCAGTCTGCGCGGCGTGTGCGGCGATAATCAGATCGTGGGCGCCGCGCCGCGTTCCGGACCGCCGTGCATGTGCGACCAGCCGCGCGTGGCGTGCCGCGGTGCTCTCGGTGTAGTCGAGCACCTCAACCGCAGAGGCGATCGCGACGAGGGCCCGCGCTCGGTCTGCCGCCCGGGCAGGAGTGTCAGCTAGCTCGATGCCGACCCTGTACTCCGCAATCGTGACGGCCGCGACGGCCAGCTCGTCCGCGTCCAGCGCAGCCCGGTCAATCGTCCCGCGCTCATAGGCGATCAGGACATTGGTATCGAGGATCAGGCGCCGGCCCACGGATCCTCGCCCTCGCTGGAGACCATCGCCAGCGCGGCAGCGATGTCTTCTGCGAACCGCTCATCAGGCGCGGGGACCTGTTCAAGCGCCGCGCGCAGGTCTGCCCCGGTCCGGCGCCGGGCCGGCATGATCTCGGCAACAGCATGGTGCCCGCGGGTGATCGTGACGGTCTCGCCTCGCTCGATCGCGTCGAGCAGCTCGGAGAAGTTCCGCGAGGCATCGGTAGCGGTCATCGTTCGCACACCCCGATCATATCTGATAATCAGATCTGCTCGCCAGCGGGCGGCGGCCAGTGTTGGGACGCGACCGCGCCCGTAACCGCGAGCAGGTTAGCTCGACAACGGCGAACCCAGATCCGCGTTCTGGGTGTGGCTCCGTGTGCGATGCAGAAACTGTAGTGGCGTGGCCAGCACCAGAAGCCGTGCACCGAGCGAGTCTGCAGCGGCAGGTTGCGCATATCGGGCTTGGACGAGCCCCGGAACATCGCTGGCCCGGAGTTGACCTAGGGACAGGTCGATACCGGCAACATGCAACCCGCGGGCGCCGGTAGCCTCTCCCTGGTGAGCAGGATCTCAGTCGTGGGCGTTCCGAGCAGCGCGGCCAGCTATGCGGCCGGCCAGGATCTGGCGCCTGCGGCGTTGCGCTCGGCCGGCCTGCTCGAGCAGCTCATCGCCTCCGGGCTTGAGGTGCATGATGACGGGGACCTGCCTCACCAGGCCTGGCGGCCGGACCGGGATCATCCGCTGGCTCAGAACGCCGGCCCGTCGACTGTGTCCGTGCAGCAGCTGGCGGACCGGCTCCACCCGCTGCTGGCGCGCGGCGACATTGCCCTCGTGCTCGGCGGGAACTGCACGATCGCGCTCGGGGTAGTGGCGGCGCTGCGGCACCTGGGCGTCGGGGCGCCGGGATTGCTGTACGTCGACCGCCATTACGACCTCAACACCCCGGAAAGCACCACCGACGGGGCGCTGGACTGGATGGGACTAGCGCACGCGCTTGCCCTGCCGGGCTGCCTGGACACCCTGACCGGCGCGTTCGGGCCCCGGCCGCTGCTGGAGCCGGACCAGGTGGCCTGGCTCGGGGTCGAGCCGCAGATGGCCACGCAGTGGGAGCGCGAGCAGGCCGACCGGCTCGGCTTGCACGTCACCACCAGCCAGGCGCTCGCCGCCGATCCGGGCGGCACCGCCGCGGCCGCACTCAGCCAGCTTCCGGCCGGGCCGCTTGCTCTCCACATCGACGTCGACGTCCTTGACTTCATCGATGCCCCGCTGGCGGAGAACACCGACTGCCGTAACACAGGCCCTAGCCTCGAGCAGGCCACCGAGGCGCTCACAGCGGCGGCTCGGGATCAGCGGATGCGCGCGCTGTCGATCGGAGAACTCAACCCGACCCGCTGCGCCGGGGATCCTGACGCGCTTCCCCGCTTCGTCGCCAGCATCGCCCGCATACTCGCAGCCACGACTCACTGACCATCAAAGCTGCGACGGTAATGCATACGATCTCAGCTGCTGCCGCCTTCACCGCGGTTTCGAGGCCTCAGGTCAGGAGATGGGCAATGATCTCGCAGGTCATCGAGGTGCCGTCTTTCGCACGCGAGGTTGCCAGTGCCGGCCAGCTACGGCAGCGACCAACTCTGACCGGCTGCCGCAGAGCAGGCTTCGAGGCGAAGTTGCGTGCCGTTCTTCTTTGACTTGGCCGGATCGGTGAGGCAGCGGCCGGTCGACTTGACCACGTACTCGCCGTTAGCGTGCCGGGTCCAGGCCTGCGCGGCCGAACCGGTGCACGGTTCCAGGACGGCGCCCTTGCCCGAGGTGATGCATTTGCCCGCCACCTGCAGCTCGCTGCTGGCGGTGAACGTGACCCGCTGGCGTGCCTGACCGTCACACGACCACAAGTCGATCTTGTTGCCGTTGCCCTTCCGGCTGCGGTAGTCATCGGCGCACTTAGCGTCGAAGCCCTCAACGGGCCCGGCCTTTGAGCTCACCTGCCAGCTGAAAGTGACCTTGTCCGAGCCGGCGTAATCGGAAACCGTGATCGCCACGTTGAACGTTCCTGCCGTCACCGCGGGCTTGCCGGTGATCTTGCCCGACGTACTGCTGACCGAGAGCCCTGCGGGCAGACCGGATGCCTCGTAGGTCAGCGCCGTGCCGGTGTTGCTGCTGGCGTGAACTCGGAGGCTGACGCTGGTTCCGAGAGTGCTTTTCTGGGTGCCGGGCGTGGTGACCGTGATCGCTGGCGCGGAGGTCAGCAGGCATCGGCCCGCGGCGTTGCTCCAAAGGCTCTGCATCGCGAAGGTCCCGGTGGACAGCTTCACGTCTCCGTACGGGTCGCTGCCCAGTCGGCCCCAGTTGCTGCCGCCCCAGGCGCACTTATCTCCGATCTCGCCGCCGCTGACGGTGTCGCCCGGGTCGATCCAGCCAGTGTCCGGGTTGGGGTCGGTCGCCGATTCGGCGTACTCGTGCCCTGCGATGGTGGAGAACCCGTCGTAGGCGCCCGCAGCCCCGGGGTTGATCCAGTTCTCCCCGCAAGAGGCTCCGGCGTCGGTCTGGTACGGCAGGTTGGTGTAGGACACCGTGCCCGAATAGGAATGCCAGCCGCAGTACAGGCCGTTCGGATGGATGATGCCGCAGCTGCCGACGAAGCCGTCGCTGAAGCAGGTACCGGACTGGGAGGCGATGACGATCTGCGCGTCGGCGAGGTCAGTGATGCCGACGGTGGTGGCGAAGCCGTCCGCCTCGGCCGCGAGGTCAGCCTCGGTCACCGGGTCCGGAGGCACGGAACTGTCCTGCCAGGCGCCCTCGAACACCGTGCCGGAGAAGCCGGGGCCGTATTGGGCAGTGATCGTCGACCAGGTGTCGTGCGTGGTGACGCCAAGCCCGTCGTAGAGGTGGTACAGGTCGGCGTAGGCGGGCGAGGAGTTTGGCCAGTTCGGTCCCCATAGCAGCAGGTAGACGTGCGGGGATGACTGAACGGCGCCGCCGCCGTAGGACAGGACGCAGTTCGGCTCGGTGCAGCTGGCCGGCGCGCGGGCAGCTGCCAGTGCCGGGAGCCGCTTGCCGCGGGGCGGGACGACGCCCGCTTCCGGTCTCAGTGTCACGTGCGGGAGTGCCCGCGTGAAGGCTGAATGCAGGCTGATCACGTGCAGTGGCGGCCCGGCTGCCGCTGATCGGGACACGGCAGCTAACGCTGGGACCGCCACCAGGGACATGGCCGCCGCCGCGATCGCGGCGCCCAATGGGAGAAGTCTCTTCACCTTGGTGTCCTTTCTCAGGATTCGGGGCGGGCGGCCCTATATGTGACGCGCTCGGGGTACTGGCGGGTGACGGGCTAGAGCTTGTGCCAGAAGGGGTCCCGAACGGCACGCTCACAGCGCCCTCGCACGCGTCTGCAGCGCCCTCCCAGCGCAGGCCGGGAGCCACAAACCAGCCAACGCAAGCCAGCGCAGACCCGTCGGCGGAATGTCAGACCCAGATGTGACCATGAATCGTGGTGAGGTGTGAATACCTCGTGGAGCCGGTGAGCGGATTCGAACCGCTGACCTGCCGTTTACAAGACGGCCGCTCTGCCAACTGAGCTACACCGGCGGGAACTCCGTGCATGGTAGCCGAACCGAGCACTGACGTGCGCACTGCCCGCTGACCTGCGTTCATGGCTGCAACTCCATCGCCCGGCACGGGCCGCCGGCGGCGTCGGCACGCGCCCGGGCAGGCTCTCCGACGTGGCAGACAAGGCCAGGATCCTGCTGGTGGGTGACCGCGCGGAGAACATCGTCGCGCTCGAGGCCATCCTCAGCTCTCAGTCAGACGCCGGTGCCGGCGCGGTCCGGGGACGCCGCGCTCAAGGCACTGCTTCGCGACGAGTTCGCCGTCATACTTCTCGACGTCCTGATGCGAGGCATGGACGGACTCGAGACTGCTGCCCATATCAAGCGACGTCCCAGGACTCGGGACGTGCCGATCATCTTCCTGACGGCGCTGAACAGCGAGCCGACTTCGCGTTCCGCAGTTACTCCGCCGGCGCCGTCGACTACATCGCCAAGCCGTTCGTGGGTGCTGCGCGCCAAGGTTTCTGTGTTCGTGGACCTGTACATGAAAAACCGGCAGGTCAGCGAGCAGGCGGCGCTGCTGCGCTCACGGCTCGCGCAGACGCCGCAGCCGTGCCCGGCTGCGCGGCAACCGCCGAACCTCTGCTCGCAGAGCTCGGGCTGCTCGTGAACCCAGTTGCTGCGATCGGCGCGTGCCGCCGCGGCCACCAGGCCCGGTGGCAGGGTGGTGCTGGTCGGCATTCCCTGCAGTTACCAGACCACATTCCAGGCATCCCTAGCCTTGCATAAGGGCCTGACGATCGCGACGCCCGGCGGATGAATGATGCCTACCCACGCGCGATCCGGCTCGCGGAAAGCCGAACGGTTCATCTCGCCCCGCTGGTCACGCACCGGTTTCCACTCGACGCTGCGGCTCACGCGATGCGGGCGGCGGCCCGCCGGGACGGCCTGAAGGTTGTTCGAGCCTGGTCGGCAGGGGTAAGTGAGGCTCCGCGCCCCAGCGGGTGGAGACCTGCCCGTTGTTATCGCTCACATTGGCCTTGTTGCCTTGCTGCCAGGTCCCATTAGCCTGGCCGGAGCACCTGTTCGGCAGATTGGACCGAGGTCAGGCGAAAGGTTCGCCGTTCTTTCGGCTGCGCGAAGCTGAGCTATAGTTTGCTCACCTCGCGAGCGTGACCGCTGACGACCGCCGCGCGATATCGGCAGAGGCAGCAGTAACTAAGGGGCGCGCCGTTGACGTCAACCACGAATGGCCCGTCGGTCCGGCCGGTAATGGCCGACGTTGCCAGGCTGGCAGGGGTCTCCCACCAGACGGTCTCGCGGGTGCTCAACGGTCACCCCAACGTCAGCCCGGCGACCAGAGCCGGAGTCCTG
Organism: uncultured Actinomycetota bacterium; assembly: GCA_963834665.1. Lineage (GTDB taxonomy): Bacteria > Actinomycetota > Actinomycetes > Streptosporangiales > Streptosporangiaceae > JAJYUU01. Next base: position 519,712 of record CAWICK010000008.1, on the reverse strand, counting down.
GCCGCCATCCGCGACCTCGGCTACCGGCGGAACGCCGCCGCGCGGACGCTGGTCACCGGAAAGACCAACGCGCTGGCCGTGATCAGCTTCGACACCACGCTCTATGGCCCGGCGTCCATGCTCTACGGCATTGAGCGGGCGGCCCATCCGGAGTATTCGGTGGCTATCGCCAGCTTGCCGGCCTTTGACAGGAAGTCGATGACCGAGGCCGTGGAGTGGTCCCTTGGCCAAGCTGTCGAGGGAATCATCGTGATTGCGCCGCAGATCTTGGCAGTGCAGGCGCTTGCTGGGCTGGCCGGCGACGTTCCACTCGTCGCCGTGGGATGCGGTACCAGCGCTCCGCTGCCGTCGGTTGCCATCGACAACCTGGCCGGAGCGGCTAAGGCGACGCAGCACCTGCTCGACCTCGGCCACCAGACTGTCCACCACATGGCCGGGCCGGATAACTGGGTTGATGCCCAGGAGCGAGTCGAAGGCTGGCGGGGTACGCTGGGCGCCGCGGGCAGGCCGGAACCGGAGATGCTGCGCGGCGACTGGTCGGCACGATCCGGTTACGAGCTCGGCCACCGGATTGCAGCCATGCCTGAGGTGACCGCGGTTCTCTGCGCCAACGACCCGATGGCACTTGGCTTGATCAGGGCCCTCGCCGAGCGCGGCCGCCAGGTACCGCGCGATGTCAGCGTCGTGGGGTTCGACGATATCCCAGAGGCGGCGTATTTCCTTCCCCCGCTTACCACGGTGCGCCAGGATTTCGGGACATTGGGCAGGCGTGCACTACACCTTCTGATGGACCGCATCGCAGGCGATCACCGCGTCTATTCGGTGCAGCCCATAGAACCTGAACTCGTCGTGCGCGCCAGTGCCGCTCCCGCCTCGCCGGCCGGCCGGTAGCGCATTTCGCTATCGCACGCCAGTCCAGGCCGTGTCCCGTGCCGCCCTGACTGAGCTATAGCCCCGGCGCGGGCCAATGCGACATAATGTGACTGTGAGCGCTAACAACCGCAGTCCGGGCGCCTGCGTCGTTGGCATTGACTTCGGTACATTGTCCGGGCGGGCCCTCGTGGTACGGGTCGCAGATGGCGTGGAACTTGGTACTGCCGTGCACGAGTACCGGCATGGCGTCATGGACACTGCGCTGGCATCTTCTGGCAGGCCATTGCCGCCGGACTGGGCTCTTCAAGATCCCGGGGACTACCTGGACGTGCTGCGGTACGCGGTGCGGAGCGCCATCGCCGACGCTGGCGTCAACCCCTCCCAGGTAATCGGCATCGGCACCGACTTCACCGCATGCACGGTGTTGCCGGTCCTCGATGATGGCACGCCGCTGTGTGAGTTCTCGGAGTTCCAGGACCGGCCGCATGCATATCCGAAGCTCTGGAAACACCATGCCAGCCAGCCGCAAGCTGACAGGATCACCGACCTAGCGCGCGTACGCGGCGAGCCGTGGCTCGCCCGCTACGGCGGGAAGATCTCTGCTGAGTGGCAGTTCGCCAAGGCGCTCCAGATGCTCGAGGAGGACCCGCGCACGTACCGCCACGCACGCCGATGGATCGAGGCAGCCGACTGGATCATCTGGCAGCTGACCGGAGCCGAGTCGAGGAACGCGTGCACTGCCGGGTACAAGGCCATCTGGCAGGACGGCAGCTATCCCTCGCGGGAGTTCCTGGCCGCCCTGCATCCCGGCTTCGCCGGGTTTGCCGCCGACAAGCTGGCACATCCGGTTCTCCCGATGGGAAGCCGGGCAGGCTCGCTCACCGCGCAGGCTGCAGCGTGGACCGGACTGCCGGAGGGCATCGCGGTCGCGGTCGGCAACGTCGACGCGCACGTTACCGCACCCGCCGCCAACGCAATAGCGCCCGGCCAGATGGTGGCGATCATGGGAACGTCCACCTGCCACGTGATGAACGGTGCCGCGCTGGCCGAGATACCAGGCATGTGCGGGGTGGTCGACGGCGGCATCGTCGCGGGATTGTGGGGATATGAGGCTGGGCAGAGCGGCGTCGGCGACATCTTCGCCTGGTTCGCTGACCATGCCGTGCCACCCGGGTACCACGCCGAGGCCCGCCAGCGCGACGTCACGCTGCACGGCCTGCTGTCCGCCGAGGCAGCCGCTCAACCGCCGGGTGCTCACGGACTGATTGCCCTGGACTGGCTGAGCGGCAACCGCAGCGTCCTCGTCGATCATCACCTGTCCGGTGCCATTGTCGGCCTCACCCTGGCCAGCCGGGCCCCGGATATCTACCGCGCACTGCTTGAGGCAACGGCGTTTGGCACGAGGGTCATCATCGACGCGTTCCTGGCCGCGGGCCTGCCGGTCACTGAGCTGGTCATTGCCGGCGGACTGATGCGCAACGAACTGCTCATGCAGATCTATGCCGACGTCACCAGGCGGCCGCTCAGCCTGGTCGCCTCAGAGCAGGCCGCGGCCCTGGGCTCGGCGATTCATGCTGCTGTCGCGGCCGGCGCCTACCCGGACGTGCCAGCCGCCGCCGCGGCCATGGGCCGGATGCACAGGGCCGTGTTCACCCCGAACGAACTCAGCGCGGACGTCTACGATCAGCTCTACGCCGAGTACGTCCTGCTGCACGACTACCTCGGTCGCGGACTCAACGACGTCATGCACAGGCTCCGCGCCCTGCGTGACCGGGCGACCGCCGAGCTCGTCCCGGCTGCCCCGGCATCCGGCGGCACGCGATCGTGAAGACCGATCAGGCCGTCACTGCCGCAGTCCGTCAGCTGCGTGGCGCCGTAGCCGGGTTGCATGCGGCCCTGGTGACCAACGGCCTGGTGGCGTGGACATCGGGCAACATCTCGGCCAGAGTGCCGGGTGCCGACCTGCTAGTCATCAAGCCCAGCGGGGTGGCCTACCCGGACCTGACTCCCGATTCGATCGTGGTATGCGACCTGACCGGTGTCGCGGTCGATGGCACGCTCAGCCCGTCTAGCGATACCGCGTCGCATGCTTATATCTACCGGCACATGCCCGAGGTGGGCGGGGTCGTTCACACGCATTCCAGGTACGCGACATCCTGGGCCGCCCGAGGCGAGCCGATTCCGTGCGTGATCACCGCAATGGCCGACGAGTTCGGCGGTGAGATTCCGGTCGGCCCGTTCGCGCCGATCGGCGGCGAGGAGATAGGCAAGGCGGTAGTGACGACCCTGTCCGGTCATCGCTCGCCTGCCGTGTTGCTGCGCAGCCACGGCGTATTCACGATCGGTGCCACCCCAGGTGACGCCGTGAAAGCGGCCGTGATGTGCGAGGACGCGGCGTGCACCGTTCACCTCGCCAGCCTCCGCGGTCAGCTCACGCCGCTCCGGCCTGACCAGATCGACGCCTTGTATCGCCGGTACCAAAACGAGTACGGCCAGCGCTGACCTGGCCTCGACCTGCAGTCTGCTGTATTTCAATCCGCACGAGGGAGGCCGTGAATGACCGAACGCAGGCCCCGAATCGGGATCTTGGGCATCATGCAGGACCTGTACGACGACATGATCCCCGGTATCGCCCGAAGGCAGGAGGGGTACGCGGCCGAGCTGGCCGCCAGCCTGGCCGACGTCGGCGACTTCATTCCCGGCAAGGTCGTGAAGTACCGCGAGGACGCCGAGCTCGTCATGCGCGACTTTGAGCATTCCGATATTGACGGCGTGCTGGTAGTGATGCTGACCTACGGGCCGGCGATGCGCATCGCGCGGCTGCTGGCCGAGTCCCGGCTGCCCATCTGCCTGGCCAACATCCAGCCCGAGCCGACGGTCACACCGGCCTGGGACATGGCGGACATGACCTATAACCAGGGAGTACACGGCGCGCAGGACACCGCCAACGCGATGGTCCGGGCAGGACGCCGGTTCTCCGTGCTCACCGACGACTGGCGCAGCGACGCGTTCCGCGCCGACGTGGGCCGGTGGGCGCGCGCCGCTGCCGCGGTGAGCGCGTGGCGGTCGCTGAAGGTCGCGCTTGTCGGTTACGCGATGAACGACATGGGCGACATCCGGGTGGACGAGAGCGCCCTGATCCGCAGCCTGGGCCCGCAGATTCGCGCCGTGGCGCCCGGCGACCTGTACCGCGGCATGCTCGCAGTCACCGACGCCCAGGTGGCCGAGGTGATCGCGGTCGAGGACGCGCGGTTCGAGATCGACCCGGCACTGTCGGCGGCCGAACGGGCCGACCACGCGCGCATGCAGGTCGCCATCCAGGCCATTCTCGAGCATGGCGGCTACGGCGCATATACCGCGCACTTCGACGCGATTGGCGAGGACGGCCGGTTCTCCCGCCTGCCACTTGCCGCCGCATCCTCGCTGATGGCGGCTGGCTACGGCTACGCAGCAGAGGGCGACGTGCTGACTGCCTGCCTGGTCTCCGCCGGGCACACGCTGATCGGAGATGCCCATTTCACCGAGATGTACGCGATGGACTTCCCGTCTGACTCGGTGCTCATGAGCCACATGGGCGAGGGCAACTGGAAGATCGCCCGGTCCGACCGCCCGGTGAAGCTGATCAAGCGGCCGCTCGGCATTGGCAGGCTGGCCGACCCGCCGACGTTCCTGTTCCAGTACCAGCCCGGACCGGCCACGCTCGCGACCCTCGTTTCACTGGAAGGCGAGCGGTTCCGCCTCGTGGTCGCGGAGGGCGAAAACCTGGACAGCCAGGAATTGCCGGCCTTGCAGATGCCGTACGGTCAGTTCCGTCCCGCGACCGGGCTCCGCGCCTGCCTTAACGGGTGGCTGGCCGCGGGCGGCCCGCACCACGAAGTCATGAACCTCGGCCATCACGCGGCAAGCTGGCAGGTGTTCTGCCAGCTGGCCGGCATCGAGTACGTCCAGGTCTGATTCACGCCGGGCGCCGGCGCTCCTCGAGCGCCCGGCGGTACTCGGCTACCACGATGTCGTTGAGTTCCTGGACAGAGGTGTCTTTGCTGGGCTTATCGAGGGCGATCCGGCCGTGCTGCAGCAGGTTGACCCGGTCGCAGATCTCCAGCACCTGGCCGTAATTGTGCGCGATGATCAGGATCGACACATCACCCCTGCGCTGTAGGTCGCGGATCAGGTCCAGGATGATCGCAACTTCCTTGGCGCCCATGGCGGCCAGCGGCTCGTCCAGGAGCAGGATTTTCGCGTCCGAATAGACTGCGCGGGCCACCGCGATCGCCTGCCGCTGGCCACCGGACAGATCGGCGACCTGGGTGTCCACCGACTGGATGGCGACTCCCATGTCGTCGAGATACTGCCGGGCGGTCTTGCGCATGGACCGGTTGCTCAGCAGTGGCCAGCGGATGCGCTCCCGGTTGAGGAACAGGTTGTGGTACACGCTGAGCTGGTTGATCAGGGCGAGATCCTGGTATACAGCGTCAACGCCCAGCGAGCGGGCGTGATCAACGGACTTGAGCACAGTCTCCTGCCCGTTGATCACGATGCGGCCGGCGTCGGGCCGCTGGAAGCCGCACAGTATCTTCAGTAGCGTCGACTTGCCGGCGCCATTGTCGCCAATCATGCCGAGGATCTCGCCGCGGGCCAGGTGCAGGTCCACATCGACAAGTGCACTCACCGGTCCGAAGCGCTTAGAAACGTGCTCGGCCCGCAGCACGTCGTTCTGCGGCGCGGTGGCACCCGGCGGAAGGTCAGCCGCTGGAGCAGTCATCGTTGTCTCCCGGTAGCGCGCAGCCGTGCGAGCTGGATATTGGCGATCATCGCGATGAGGATCGCCGCGCCGAAAACGTACTGGAGCGCATACGCGCTGACCCCGATGACATTGAAGCCGTCGGTCAGCACGGCGAGCATCATCGACCCGAGGAACGCGCCGACGATAGTGCCTGAGCCGCCCAGCATCGCCGTGCCGCCGATCACCGCTGCGGTCACCGCGTAAAACATCGGCGTGTAGCCGCCGGAGCTCGGGTCGATCACGCTGGTCTGGAAGGCAATCTGCAGGCCGACGAGCGCGGCGAGCACGCTGGTGATCATGAAGCTGCCGTACTTGATCCTGCCGACGTTGATACCCGCCTCGCGCGCCCCGAGCTGGTTACCCCCCGTCGCTATGGTGTGTAGCCCCCACCTGGTCCGGGTGAGGACGACGTGGAAGATCGCCACGAGGGCCAGCGCCCAGATGATCTCGGCGTAGGAGTAGCCGCCGAGCCATTTCCCGATCCCGACCGCCGCGGGCGGGATGCTCGCCTGGGTAGCGTTGGACGTAGTGAGCGTGATCCCTAGCAGGACGAAGCCCGTGCCCAGGGTGGCGATGAACGATGGCAGCCCCAGCGTGACAGTCAGGAATCCGTTGAGCCAGCCGACGGCGAGGCCCATGAGCAGGGCGATCAGTATCGCCGGAACAACGGGAAAGCCGTAGAGGTCGATCATGTAGTGCATGACGAAGGGCGCCAAGAGGTAGACGAACCCCGGCGAAAGATCGATCTCGCCGCAGATCAGCAGTAGCACCTCGCCGATCGCGATGATGACGATCGGCGCCGCTATCTGGCTGATGTTGACGATGTTCACTGAGGTGAAGAACGTGGCCCGGCCGGTGGTAGAGATGAATCCGAAGTAGACCACGAGGAAGACCACGACGACCAGGACGGTCATCTCGCGCTGCTGAGCTACCAGCGCGGCTGTCCGCCGTAGCCGCGGCGACCAGCCGCTTCCGCCTGCGGGCCTGCTCGGCGGCGTCCCGAGAGCATCTGCGGCGCGCTGGACGATTTCGCTCACCTCGCGCCCTCCTTCCGTGCGAGCACTCGCCATCCTTCCCTCAGGCGCCGCGGCGACCGGTGCTCGCCTCTTGCAGGCAAGTAAACGGTCGCCGGAGCGTAATGCCAAGCCATCGCCGGTGAACTGTCAGGTACTCGTGGTGGCCATCGCGTTGTTGATCGCGCCGGATCGCGTCACAAGCGTCGGCTTGGTCACCCCGGTCGACCCCTCGTAACTGGTCTTGGAGCTCAGATAGGGGCCCACATTCGACTTGGTGACGAAGGTCAGGCCGGTATCGGTGTCCGGCGGCAGGAGCAGGCCGCCGGTCAGGTTGTACAGGTAGAGGTAGAGCACCGGCAGGAAGCCCTGCAGGTAAGGCTCCTGGTCGATGGTGAAGTCGAGCGTGCCTGCCTGGATGGCGCTGAGTGTGCCCGGCGTGAGGTCGAATCCGCCCGCAGGGATCTTAAGGCCCGTCGCCGCGAGCGCCTGGGACAACAGTTCGGTCGACCCCGCGTCCACAGCGAAGGCGCCCTTGGTGGACTTGTGGCCGATGAAATATGCCTTCTCCGCGGCCAATTCCTGGGCCGTCAGGGCCCCAGTGGCCAGAATGTGCGGCGTGATCGGCTTGCCCGATGCCTTGATGGCGGCCACCGCGCCGTCATAACGAGGCTGGATGTTTCCCTGGCCCGGTGTTGCGATGCAGATGACCACGTCGCCGCTCGGCACCAAGGAGACGATGCGCCCTCCCAGTTGCTGGCCGGACAGGTAAAGCGCCTGGCCGACGTAGCAGAGCCGGTTGGTTCCGATCACGGGAGTGCCGTTGGGCTGGTAAATTCCGTCGGCGTTGTACGTGACCACCGGGATGCCGGCGTTCATGGCGTCGGCGACGGGGGTGGTGAACGAGTTCGCGGTCGTCACTACGGTCGCAATGCCGTTCGCCTTCGCCGCGATGGCGGTCTGCAGATAGGAGACCATCTGCGGGACAAGCCCGCCAATCGACCCGCCCCACTTCGGCGTGGGCAGGCCAAGCAGCTTGGCGGCATCCGCGAACCCGGACCTGGTGGGAACGAAGAAGAGGTTCGTTGTGACGTGGTTGACGAACCAGAACTGCCAAGGAGGCGTCTTCGGGAAGTTGCCGACCGCGCTGGTGGTGGCCGCGCTACCGGACGAACTGCACGCCGATAGCAGGGCACTGGCCGCCGCCGTCGCGCTGACCAGCCCTGTTCCTGCAAGCAGTCTGCGGCGCGTGGGCCCGTCTTTCATGTTGAGGGTTTGGATTGCCTCGTCGACCTTCGGATCGACATTTACCATCGCGGACCTCCAGTTACTTTCCTTTGAGGCGGAACGCCGCCGACGCTGCGTATGCTCGGCGTCCGGGTGCCTGGCCGTGACGCCGCCAGGTGACAGCAGATCCTCTCCCTGTGACCGTGCAACCCACAGGACGAGCACGTTGGTGGTAGCGCCAGCGGGCCACAGTTGCCAGACTCAGGAGCCTGCCTGTTCGTCATCGCCGACTCGCCTTCCGCCACCACTGGGCGCCCACGCGCAAGGTGCCCCGGCGGCAGCTTCCTGCGTGCCGGGAGACCGCGGTGGGCGGAAATTCTGAGCCTCAGTGACGCCCTCCTCCGTCGGAGACCGCAGCCGCCATCGTTGATGTGAGCGTTCACATGGTTGAGACAATAAGACCTTGTGACGCGATAAGCTAGATCATCAGGTCTAATATCGTCAATGGATTGCGCGGCCCTGCCAGGGCGATCCGTGACGGGCCAGCGCGCCCGGCCATGCCCCCGTGACCAGGCTGGAACCAGGCGCTTCGGGCGACGCGCACGACGATGTCAGGAACCTCGGTCACCAGGCCGCGATATGTCAGGTCTTCTGTCGGCCCGCGCGCATCGAATACGTCTTGCTTATAACGGAGTGCTATGTCAGCCGATCAGGAAGCTCTAGCGGGCCGGCCGCGCAGCCACGAATGGTTCGCCGCCGAAGGCAGGCCCGGAATGATCTACCGGTCCTGGCTTCGGGCTGAGGGCTTCACCCCGGAAGTGTTCGACGGCCGGCCCGTCATCGGCTGCCGACTCGCGCCGCCACCTCACCGCCCAGCGCGCGGGTCAGCGCATCGTTGCGCTCGCCCGCGAGGACGTGCGCCCGTCGCAGATCATGACCCGGCAGGCATTCGAGAACGCCATCAGGATCAAGGCTGCTTGCATCCCGGCAGTAATGCGTGCGCTCGGGGGGCTGCATGGTAGCGGAACCGAGCACTGACGTGCGAATCTGGCTTTGGCCTGCTGTCATACTTCGTGCTCCATGATCCGCCTCATGTCGGGGACAGCACGTTCATGTCCGGCGTTGCTGCCCAGCCTTGACCAGCCGGCCACCTGCGTGCCGTAACAGCACAGAAACATCAAGCGCGGATAATGGGGAAGATGACGTCGCGGCGCATCCGGGTCGGATGCGTTTTCACCTACGTGGCCGAGATCCAGACGCCGGTGATCTTCCAGGTACAGCCGCGTCCATCGGCATCCCTGCTGATCGAGCAGGAGCGGTGGCTATCTGAGCCCGCTATGGCGATCCGCGGGTACACCGACATCTACGCGAATCCGTGCACTCGCGCGGTGCTTCCGGCCGGCCGGTCGAGCTTCGGTTACAGCGCGGTTGCCGCCGTCCCCGACGTCACCGAGGACGCCGACCAGCATGCGCGCGAGTGCGCACCCGCTGACCTGCCCGATGACACCCTTATCTATACCCTGCCGAGCCGGTACTGCCTGCCCGACCTGCTCGGCGACGAGGCATGGTCGCGGTTCGGCGGGATCGCGCCTGGCTATGGCCGCGTGCAGGCGATCTGCGCACATGTTCACAGCCATCTGGCGTTCCAGTACGGCAGCTCGAGCGCGCTGTCGACAGCTGCGGACGTTAACGCCGCTGGCCGCGGTGTCTGCCGTGACTTCACGCATCTGGCGATCTCGTTCTGCCGGGCGCTGAACATTCCGGCCCGGTACATCTTCGGGTACCTGCCCGACCTCGACGTTCCCCCGGACCCGGCTCCGATGGACTTCGCCGCCTGGATGGAAGTGTGGCTCGGTGACCGGTGGTGGACCTTCGATCCCCGCAACAACATCCGGCGCAAGGGACGCATCGTGATCGGCCGGGGACGCGACGCCTCGGATGTGGCCATGGCGACCACCTTCGGGGGTCCGCTACTCGAGGCGATGGTGGTCCAGGCCGAGGAGGAACCCCGATGATGCTCGATGCCCAGGTGCTCAGCGCACCACTGATCGACCATCGGCTGCTGGACCTCGATGCTGCCGCGCGGGTTACCTACATCCTCGAACAGGGCTTCCGCTACGAATACGAAACGCCGGTTGCATCATTGCGGCAGCGGCTCGTCGTCGTGCCGAAGCCCCGCCACGGCAGCCAGTACCGGCGCGCCCACCTGCTGGCGGTGGCCGGCGCTCGGGCCAGCCGCCGGTTGCGCCGGGACTCACGCGGCAATGTCGTCGCCTGGCTGCACGCCGATTACGTGGCGCACAGCATCGAGTTCCGGATCGCCGCGCTACTCGAACGGGTCGGCGACTACGGGTCAACCGTGCTCCCGGCGCAGGCGCTGCGCAGCCCGGGCCTGCTGTGGCCCACCAGGCTCACCGCCGCCGACGACCGGCTGCTAGCCCTCGGCAGTGACCTGACCAGGAACGCCGACACCCCGATCGAGCAGGCGGAGCGGATATGTGACCTCGTACATTCGGCGATCACCTACCAGTACGGCGTGACGTCGGTGAGGACCACTGCTGCGCAGGCACTGGCCGGAGGTCGCGGAGTCTGCCAGGATTTCGCGCACGTGATGCTCGCGCTGTGCCACATCGTCGGACTGCCCGCGCGGTACGTGTCCGGCCATCTGCTCGGCCAGGGCGGCACCCACGCCTGGGTCGAGGTGGTCGTGCCCAGCGGGGATGAAGCTGCCGCCTATCCTTTCGATCCCTGCAACGGCCGGCGTGCGGGTAATGGCTACGTCACGATCGCTACCGGCCGCGACTACCGTGACGTCGCACCGACGTCAGGTTCCTACATTGGCGCCGCGGGTGGCAGCCTCACGACCGACCGCCGGGTAGGCGTCCTCGCAGCCGCCTGACCAGCGCCGACGGACGGCCAGAGGAGCGCGCGGCAGATAACCGGGTTATTTCCGTAATGACGCCGCAACATAGCGCGATTAGGCTTTGGTCGTGACGGACATTTTCGATACCTATCAGCTTGCCGCTGCATGGGATGAGATGTTCGAGCGGCCCGGCGTGCCGCGGCCCCCCTATCAGGCCTTGTTCGCCGCCCTCCAGCCGCTAGACCCGACCGAGTTGCGCTACCGGGCCGAACAGATGGCTAGCACGTTCACCGACCGCGGCGTGACCTTTGGCTACGCGGGCGAGGAAAGGCCCTTCCCGCTGGACCTTATTCCCCGGATCATCGATGCGGTGGAATGGGACTTTATCGCGCGCGGGGTGCGGCAGCGCGTGCTGGCGCTTGAGGCTTTCCTGGCCGACGTCTACGGCCCCGGCCGGGCCTTCGCCGACGGAGTGCTGCCGTGGCGGGCCGTCTTCACCTCCCAGACCTTCCGCCGGGAGGTCATGGGCCTGACGCCTCCCAACGGCGTCCGGGTGCATATCGCGGGCATCGACCTGATCAGGGACGAGCAGGGCAAGTTCCGGGTGCTGGAGGACAATATCCGCATTCCGTCCGGCGTCAGCTACGTGGTGGAGAACCGCCTGGCGATGACCAGGACGTTCCCTGCACTGTTCGCTGAGCAGCACGTCATGCCGGTAGATGATTACCCGGCGAGGCTGCTCGGTGCGCTGCGCGCCGCGGCCCCGCCCAGCGTACGGGAACCCGTAGTCGTCGTCCTTACCCCGGGCGTCTCCAACGCCGCGTATTTCGAGCACACACTGCTCGCGAGGCTGATGGGGGTAGAGCTGGTCGAGGGGCGCGACCTCGTCTGCTCGGGCAACCAGGTCTTCGTGTACACGACGAACGGCAACCGGCCAGTGGACGTTATATATCGTCGCATCGATGATGACTTCCTCGACCCGCTGCACTTCCTGCCCGGCTCCGTCATTGGCTGTCCCGGCGTCCTCAACGCCGCCCGAGCGGGCAACGTGACCATAGCGAACGCGGTCGGCAACGGCGTCGCCGATGACAAGTTGCTCTACACCTACATGCCGGACCTGATCCGGTACTACATGAGCGAGGAGCCCCTGCTGCCGAGCGTCGAGTCCTACCGCCTCGACGATCCCGAGGTGCTCGAGTGGGTGCTTGGCCGGCTCGACCAGCTGGTGCTCAAGCCCGTGGACGGTGCTGGTGGCAGCGGCATCGTCATCGGCCCGCATGCTGACGAGCGCACCCTGACGGCGCTGCGTGACCAGGTAGCCGCGCGGCCGAGGGGGTGGATGGCGCAGCGCCCGGTGGCCCTGTCCACCGCACCGGTACTGATCGACGAGCGGCCGGTACCGCGGCACATCGACTTGCGGCCGTTCGCCGTCAATGACGGCAGCGACGTGTGGCTGCTTCCCGGTGGCCTGACCAGGGTGGCGCTGGACGAAGGCGCCCTGGTAGTCAACTCCAGCCAGGGCGGCGGCTCCAAGGACACCTGGGTGCTCGCCGACGATCAGCTCCCGCCTGCGGCCAGCCCCTTGCGGCAGGCGCCGGCCGCTGCCCGAGCCTCTGCTTTCGACGCCATCGGCCGCCAGGGCGGTCCGGCCTCGGAGCAGCAGTGAGCAGCGACACTACCGAGCGCACCGGGCTGCTCAGCCGCATCGCCGAGACGCTCTTCTGGACCGGGCGTTACATAGAGCGCGCAGACGACACGGCCAGGATGGTCGATGTCTACGTGCATCGCATGCTGGAGGAGCCACGGGCAAACGAGCACGCGGGCTGCAGCGCGCTGCTGGCCGTGCTGGGGATGCCGCCTCCTGAGGACAGCCGGCTGGACATCGGGATCACGCTCGATCAGCTCGCTTATGACCAGCAGAACCCGAGCGCCGTCGCTGGCGCCGTCATGGCAGCGCGGTCAGGTGCGCGCAGCGTGCGCGGGGTGATCTCCAGCGAAATGTGGGAGTGCCTGAATGTGACGGGACTCGGGCTGGCGGGTCAGCGCAGGGCAGCCGAGCGGCTGGGCCCGCACATTTACCTGCAGTTCATCCGGGAGCGCGCGGCGTTGTTCTTCGGACTCGCCGATTCGACGATGAGCCACGATGACGCCTGGCGGTTCCTGATGCTCGGCCGGAGCCTGGAGCGGGTCGACATGACGGCCAGGCTGCTGCGAGCCTGGATGCCGGCCTCTGCCTATGAGCTCGGCTGGCCGATGCTGCTGCGCGCCTGCGGCGCCTACGAGTCGTTCATCCGCACGCGCAGCTGGACCGGCGGATCGCAGGTCGCGGAATTCCTCCTGCTCGACCACCTGTTCCCCAGATCCGTGCTGCATTCGCTGGCGGCGGCGCAGGAATGCATGACATCACTCGAGCCCGACCCGGCCAGAGCCGGGCTTGGCGATAAGGCACGCCGGTCGATCGGGCGGATGCGGACGAGGCTGGAGTATGCCGACCCGCAGCTGCTGCCAGGCCAGCTCGCCGAGCTGCTGATCGCGCTCCAGCAGACCTGCCTCGAAGCAAGCGAGGCCATCGCCGAGCGGTACTTCACCTACGCGGCACCGGTGGAGTGGGAGCGGGGAGCTTGAGCACTGGCTGGCGGCTCAGGATCGTGCACCGGACCCACGTGCGCTATGAGGGATCGGCGCGCGCGTCCTATAACGAGGCACGCATGACTCCGCAGACTATGGCGAGCCAGTCCGTGCTGGAGAGCCACGTTTCGATTGATGTCCCGAGACCGATCTGGACCTACAGCGACTACTGGGGTGCGCTCGTCAGCTCCTTCGACATTCACGCGCCGCACCAGGAGCTGGTGATCCGCGCTGAGTCCACCGTCGAGACCACGACTGCACCCCGTCCGGCCCGGCCACTGCCGTGGGACGTCCTGCGGGAGCGCGCAGCGGCGGGGCGGCTGCAGGAGTTTCTCGCCCCGACGAGCCGCACGGCTATCGACCCAGAGCTGGCGGATACTGCCAGGCAGCGCACCGCGAACGCCGATCCGGTCGAGGCTGCGGCCGAGATCGCCTCCTGGGTCAGCGACCAGGTCGCCTACGTACAGGGCGCGACTGGCGTTCAGACGAGCGCCCAGGAAGCCTGGGACCAACGCCAGGGCGTCTGCCAGGACATGGCGCACCTCACTGTCGCGCTGATGCGTGAGGTCGGCCTGCCTGCCCGGTATGTATCGGGTTACCTGCACCCGCAGCCGGAGGCCGAGCCAGGCGATGAGGAAGAGGGCCAGAGCCACGCTTGGGTGCAGTACTGGACTGGTGAGTGGATGGCCTGCGATCCGACCAACCGAGCACAGGTCGGCGAGCGGCACGTGCTGGTCGCCTCCGGCCGGGACTACGGCGATGTCCCGCCGCTGAAGGGCATCTACAACGGTGCCCCCGGCAGCACCATGTCGGTCACCGTGGCCGTTACGAGGATGGCGTAGCAGCTGTCAGCGGTGGACCAGGCCGCGCAGCACTGCGACCGACTGCCAGACGAAATTAAAGACGTCAGAGGTGCCGAAGATCTTCACCGCCGGCGGCGGCAGCTTGACCGAAGCCAGTTTCACGCTGTTGAGAGTGACCGACCCCGCAGTGCCCTGGCCGTGCGAGGTCATCGCGATGCCGGCCAGCACGCGACCGGTCATCTTGATGACGACGGACGAGCCGGGAACCGCGGTCCAGGTCTTACCGTCAGCCGACGTGTACGCCGTGAAGTAAGTTTTCGGACTATGGCCCCTCGTGGTGTACCGGGCGACCTTCAGGTAGGCGGGCGCGGTTCCCGGGGTTAGCAACTGGCTGGTTGTGCCGCCGAGTTTGGTTCGCCATTGCACGGCGATCCCGTTGCCGGGGGTTACCAGCGCCGTGTAGTCGGGCGAGCCGGCCGCGGTGGTGGCCCTTATCATCACGCCGGCCTTGGCCCAGGGGCTGACCGGCTGCTGGGCAGTGACATGGGCCGAGACCGTACCGTCCGCGGCCAGCGACTGCCAGTCGAAATGGAAGCTGTCGGTGGTGGACCAGATATCGCCGCCGCCGACGGTCTCATTCCAGGTACCTGACGCTGTGCGCTGGTCCTGACCTGGCGGCAGCGCGCCGCCGATGTCCGCGCACGACCAGGCCTTTGGGCAGATGAACGGCGGCGCATTGGATCCCGGCACCGAGGCCAGGTCGTCCACGAGGGACGTTGCTCTGAAGGTTTGCTGGTAGGAATCGGCGGCGATGCCGGCGACCAGCTTGCCGGGCAGGCTCAACCGTACGGTGGAGCCGGCGACGTAGGCCCAGTGCTTCCCGTCGGTGGAGGTGTAGGCGCTGTACAGCACGGCATTATGGGCCTTGTCGGTGTAGCGGCTGGCCATTACCCAGATCGGGGTGGCCGCGGCCGGGCTGCCCAGCACCTGGTCGCTCGCGCCTGCCTCCTTCGGGCGCCACTGCACCACCACGCCGTGCAGCGGCGTGATGAACACGCCGTAGTAGGGCGCCTGCGGGTCGGTCGCGCTGGACCGGATCATGACGCCTGTCTTCATCCACTCGGCAGGCGACGTGCCTTGAGAGACGATCCGCGCGCTGACCGTCCCGTCACCGTTCCGCGAATTGGCCGGGTCCTGCGGGAACTTCTGCGAGATAAACCGGAAGTTGTCATACACCGACCAGATGTCCGACCCGCCTGCCTGGATGTCCCAGCTGCCGGCCGGGGTGCCGCTCTGCTGCGGGGTGAGGTAGACCTGGTTGCCCGGCAGAATGTCCACGCCGATGTCGTTGCAGCTGAACCCGCTTGGGCAGATCCCGGGCGGCTGGGAGCTGGCCGCCTTCATCGCGATGGCGTTGTAGCTCACCGCCGGGGTGACCCGCGGCGCGGCGGCGGTGGCCGCAAGGCCGGATAGGTAGGAGGTCCCCATGTCGATCTCGGCCGTGGATCCGAGCACGGGCGTCCAGGTCGTGCCGTCGGTCGAGGTGAGCGTGGAGAAGAAGGTCCGGGCGGGGCTGAGGCTGCGGTCCTGCCACCGCACGATCCGCACGTACGCGGGCGAGGTCACCGACGGGAGGGCAAGTTGCGCGGTACGGTCCGGGACGCCGTCATAGCTGCGCCACTGGACCGTGGCCGAGCCGCCTGGATTGAGCAAGACGGCGTAGTAGGGGGATGTGGGGCGGGTGGTCGCCCGCATCATGATGCCCTCTTGCGCCCCGGGCGGGTTGGTGGCCGTCGTGACTACCTGCGCGCTGAGCGTCTGGTTGCCGGACACCTGCCGGTATGCGTAGTGCAGGGAGTCAGACGGGCCGAGGGTGATGCCCGTGCCGGTGCCATCCAGCGTGAGCGCCGTAGCGCTGCTCGACGTGGTGTCGCCGCGCGGGCTCGGGTTCCCGATATCGGTGCAGGTCCAGGTGGCCGGGCATGGGTCCGTCGTGGGCTGCGGCGCCAAGTTCGTGGCCAGGGCGCCGAGCGCGGTGTGGCTGAACGCCGTCGTGCTCGTCAGCTTGGAAGACCCGGAGTTCACGTACAAGCCCGCGTCCGTCGTAGCCGGCAGGTCGAGGTCGACGGTCGACCCCGGGACCAGCTGGTAGTGGACGCCATCGGAAGAGATCCCGGTGCTGAACATGTTCCCCCGGCGCTGGATCATCACATAGACCGGCAGAGTGACCGGCAAGACCCTGGTCGCCTCGATCCGGGCCGCGCCGAACCCGCTCCAGTACCAGATGATCAGCCGGAGCGCCCCGCCGCCATCGGTAGGGCCGCTCGGGCCCTCCAGCACGGCGTACTCGGGCGACCCCGAGACGAAGGCCTGCCGTACCATCAGCCCGCCATTGGGCCTGGGCCCGGCCGGATTCGCCGGTGTCTGAGACACGATCTCGGTGCTGGCCTGGAAGTCGCCGGTGACCGGCTTGGCGACGAGGCGGCCGTTATCCTGTGTTGCGGCTTCTGTGCCTGCCCCCGTGACCGACAGCACGCCGCCGCTTGTCAGCTCTGAGCCGGCCAGGCCTGGCTTGCCAATGTTCCGGCAGGTGAACCCCTTCGGGCAGTTCGGGTCGGGCGGCGGGCCGGCCACCCGTTCCTGGCCGAAGGCATACAGGTCGCCGTTCGCCGCGTCGACGAAGAACATGCCGCGGGCCACCGAGACCGCCCCGTAGACCGGCGCAGGCAGCTGGTAGCTGTACAGCAGCGCACCGGTGGCCGCGTTCAGAACCTCGAACGTGCTGCCCTCGACCTCGGAGATCATGCCGTTTACGTAGGCCGGCGAGCCCAAGATCGGCCCCTCGGTCTGGCGGCTCCAGAGGATCTTTCCGGTGCCAGGATTGAACGCGCTGATGGAGCCGCTGGAGCCACGGCCGTGCGAGACGTTGCTGCCTCCGGCGTAGTAAAGCACGCCATGGGCGAACACCCCCGAGGCAATGGTCCCGTCACCGCACGTGGGGCAGTCGCCGCC
Organism: uncultured Actinomycetota bacterium; assembly: GCA_963834665.1. Classification (GTDB taxonomy): domain Bacteria; phylum Actinomycetota; class Actinomycetes; order Streptosporangiales; family Streptosporangiaceae; genus JAJYUU01. The sequence continues at coordinate 502,510 of CAWICK010000008.1, read as the reverse complement.
GATAGCGACACGGCGCTGCCAGATCGGCCCGGCCGCCAGGTCGTTGCGTTTGAGCGTGTACAGGACGCCGTTCTTGTTCGCGACCGACAGCAGCCGATGGCCTGCCGAGTCAGTGGTCAGCGTCGGCGTGGTCCCCCAGTCGGAATCCGACACAGAGACCTCGAACGGAAGCTGCCAGTGGCTCTTGGTGCGAAGCGTGTTCGCATCAAGCGCGACCAGCGCGTCGGACTGGGTCTGGGTGTAGTCGTTGAGCGTGCCCGTGGACACGTAGATAGTCTTGGTGGCCGCGTCATAGGTGGGCGATGTCCACACCCCGCCACCGACCTGCCCGGCCGGCACGAAGTAGTGGGTAGCGACGATCTGGCCCTGCTGCGGTCCGGAGATCGCTACCTTTAGCAGCTTGCCGCGCACCAGCGGCGCGTCACAGTTGCTGGCGATCCCGATATAGGCGTAGTTGCCAACGAGGAGCGGACTGGACCAGTTGTAATACGCTCCGGCCTGGGTGTTGAGGCCCGTATACACCTGCCACTCCACGGCGCCGGTGGCCGCGCTGAGCGCATACCAGTACGGGCCGCCGCCGCCGACGTACACCACGCCGCCTACCACCGTCGCCGCTGACGTGACGCCGATGACGTTGGGGTTGCACGCCGGGTCGGTGGTCTGACCGAGGAAGGTCTTCCAGATCAGCGTGCCAGTCGCGGTGTCGATGGCGTACTCATAGCCATCCCACGACCCCACGTAGGCGGTGGTGCCGACGATGCTCGTCGACGTCGCCATGGGGCCGCCCGTCTGGTAGGCCCACTTCAGGGCCAGGTCGGGGGCCTTGGCCAGGCTGAGCCCGCGATCGGTGGTGGCCGCCGTCCGGGAGGTGTTCTGCAGGAACATCGGCCAGTCCTGGGAGCCGACCGCCCGCGGATGTACGCTCGCGGCGGCCCCGCTCCCGGTCCCAGCGACCAGCGCGACGCATAGTAGCAATCCAGCCCCGAACGCGGCGACAAACCGGTATGACAGGTTCTTTATCATAATATAGCCAACCACCTTGAAACCATGAATACCGGGCATTGCCGTCCGAGCCTGAGCAGACCGCATATTACCGAGAACGCCCGCAACGACCCATTGTGGTCAGTAGGCGGCGCCCGCGCCAGTGGACTGACGTCAAGACCATAGGCCTGCTGACCCGCGGACCGCCGAAGTTCTGGCGGTCCCGGCGGGAGCGGAACGCGACGTGACGGCGCAGTCACCGACCGTCCTGCCCGCGGGGCAGGCCAAATCGGACAGCCAGGCAACATGCAGGTTTCATATTGCAAACTTCCTGTTTCACTCGGACTATGAGATTTCATGCGATAAATCTCTGCGTTCTGCTGTGGTCACAGGTTGTGTTGTGGTGAACTAGCACAGTTACGACCGCGTCGTTCCGCTAGCGCGGTCTGGGGGTGGCTGGGTGATCGGAGAAAATCGCCCGCTAGCGGTGCCGTCCTGGCCGAAAGTCATCGGCACGACGCTCCGACTGTGGGTGCAGCGCCACATCCTTCCGGCGCGCCGTGATCCATTGCCCGGGCAGCCACGTCACGGGCGAGCGACAGCCGTCACCCTTGCGGTCGTCATCCTCGTCGGTGCCGGAGCGGTTCTCGCCTTCACCCGCGCGCACGGCAACGCGGCCCTGCGATCGGCGGACGGTGCCAGACCGGCGTCAGGACCCGATGCGGCCGCGCTGGCGGCGGCATCAGCCAATCGCCAGCAAACGGCCGCGTGGGTGGCGGCCCAGGTCAGCCATGGCGTGATCGTCGCGTGCGACCCGCTGATGTGCGCGGCGCTTCAGCGCCAAGGCTTCCCGGCAGCGGACCTCGCGACCATCGGGGCCGCCTCCCGCGACCCGCTCGGGTCCGGCGTCGTGATCTCGACGACGGCGATGCGCAGCCAGTTCGGCAGCCGCCTCGAGAAGGTATACGCGCCGGTGGTGATCGCGAGCTTCGGCAGCGGACCGAGCCAGGTCCAGGTCCGGATCGCGGCGGTCGGCGGCGCGTCAGCCTTCCTCTCGGCCTTGCGGGCCGACCTGGACGCCCGCAAGGTGGCCGGCCTCGAACTCGACCGCAACGTGCGGGTCAGCGCGCCGGCGGCAGCCAAGCACGAGCTATCCGCCGGCCAGGTCGACTCCCGGGTGCTCATGACACTCGCGCTGCTAGCGGCCAAGCTCGGCGTCAGCGTCCACGGCTTCACCGACGCCGGACCAGGAGCCGGTTCTGGCGCCCCGCTTCGCGTGGTAGTCCTGACCGCCCCGACACTTCCGTACCTTCAGCGGCTGCTCGGATTGCTGCATGCGCAGCGGCCGCCGCTGCAGGGCCTTGTCTCGTTCCAGCGTCACGGCCAAACAGCAACTGTCCAGATTGAATTCACCGCCCCGAGCCCCGTCGGGCTGCTGACCGGGGGTACGCAGCAGTGACGCCTGCGGCTCGCGGAACGCTAACTCCTGCTCCCGGAAGGGGATGCCACTAATGCTCGCTAAGAGGACAGCACGACTTGCCAGAGTGGCAGCCGCGATGACAGCCGCGGTCATCGTCCTGGCCGTCAGCCAGCTTGCCGTCGCGGCGCCGTTCGCCTCGGCGTCGGCGAAGGTCGGCTGGATCAGGCTTGCCCACTTGTCACCCAATGCCCCGGCCGTCGACGTGTACTTGTACTCGTTCGGCAACCCGACCGCGCAGATCGTGCTCAAGCACGTGAGCTATGGCACCGTGTCCGGCTACGAGCAGGTGGCCGCGGGTGACTACACCGTCGCCATGCGAGCTGCCGGGGCGAAGCCCAAGTCGAAGCCGGTGCTCTCGACGGCGGTCGATGTCAAGGCGGGGCGCTCCTACACGGTGGCTGGCATGGGTCCCGCCGCTGGCCTGCGGCTCGTGGTCATTCCCGACCGGCTGACGACTCCGCGCGGCAAGGCTCTCGTGCGGGTCATCCAGGCCTCCATGCAGCAGGACACGGTGACAGTCACGGCCGGCAAGGACGCACTCGCCTCCAATCTCAAGTTCGCCAGCGTGACGACCTTCCAGACGGTCAGCCCGGGTACATGGACGGTCAAGGTCAAGGGCTCGAGCGAGAAGACGACTGCATCGATCAGCCTGAGCGCCGGTTCTATCCACACGCTCGTCGTGCTGGACGAGCCGGGCAAGCTAGCCATAGACGACCTGCTGGACGCCTCGGGCAGCAAGGTGGCCCCGGCCGGCGCGGTACACACCGGCCTGGGTGGTACCGCTCCCCGGCCGGGCGCTCCGCTGCTGCCGTGGGCGGCAGCGGGCCTGGCTGGCCTGGCCGGAGCAATGATTGGCGTTGTCCAGCTCAGCAGGCGACGCAGGCCCGCCCTGCATGCCCGCTGAGCCAGCGGCCGCAGCTCGGCGCCGGGGGCGTGCCAACAGCAGGCATGCCTCCGGAGCCCGGCTGATTCGCCGGCCATGGGCCGCCCTGACCGCGGTTCTCGGGGTCGTCGCGGTGTGCGGGGCCGCGGCCGGGCTCGCCTGGGCTAGCCACACGGCCCGGCCGGCCGCGCCGCTGGGCGCCACGCCGCTCGTGCCGATACCGAAGGGCCACTGGGCTGCGGCGCCAGCAGCCACGCCAATCCCGGTGGCGGCGCCAAAGTCACTCGACATTCCGGCGATCGGAGTCCGCACGCGCCTCATCAGGCTGGGCCTGACGGCCTCGGGCGCACTGCAGGTGCCGGCCAGCACGGCGGTAGCCGGCTGGTATACCGGCAGCCCGCGACCGGGTGCCGCCGGATCGGCAGTCATTGCCGGGCATGTTGACTCTTACCTTGGGCCCGGGGTTTTCTTCCGGCTGCGCGAGGTCAGGCCAGGCAACCTCATCTACGTGCGCCGCACCGACGGCAGTCTCGCTGTCTTCCGGGTCACGGCCGTGCACACCTACGCCAAGACTCGCTTCCCTACGGCTCAGGTGTACGGGCCCGTGCCGGATTCCCAGCTCAGGCTCATCACTTGCGGCGGCACCTTCGACTCGGCCACGGGCCACTATCTCAGCAACGTCATCGTGTTCGCCGTCCTGAAGACTCGACACCCGGCCGGTGATCAGCGTGACCGGCCCCGCGCCTCGCGGGCCAGATCGGGGAGCCGGGCCAGCAGGCTCGCCGCCTCGGCCGCAGCGCGGTCCTGAAGAGCTCCGGTCACCCGGCGGCCGGCCACGTCGAGCCGGACCGTCGCCAGGCCGAGCCTGCGCTGCAGGGGACCCTGCACCCATCGGATGCTCTGCACTTTCTCCAGCGGAATCCAGGTCGTCTTACGGCAGACGCGACCGCGTGAGGCGACAACGTACCGCTGGTCGCCGCCCCAGCCGAGAAAGTGATACAGCAGCGGCGCCTTCCAGCGCGCTGCCGCGGGCGGGCGGCTGAGCGGGCGGGGACGGTCAGTGAGCAACTCGTTCATCATCTGCTCGGCGTCGGCGCGCGAGCCGACCGGGATCAGCGTCCGGAGGCGCCGCGCCTCCGACCGGTCTTCCCTGTGCTGACGCGGCCCGGCGATGTCGACCTCAAGCCGGCACCAGCCGAAGGCGCGCCAGATCGCCGGCTCGACGAGCCGTACTGCCTGGACACGACCGGGCCTGATGGTCTCGGCCGAGGTCTGGATCAGGCCGGACCGCAGGCGAAGCCCGTCGGGAGCATCAGCCACCGTTGTCGCGAACTCCGCGCTGAACTTACGCCAGGTGCCGAGTATCGCGCCCAGCCCTACCGGCAGGAACGGCGCGACCACGCTGACGCTGCCAGTCAACTCCGCGAGTGTGACCAGAAGCCCGGCCGCGAGCGCGGCGATCAGGCCGGCGTCGCTCAGCATGACGGCGACAGCCAGCCGGCCGGGCCTGACCCGGAACAGCGGCCGCTCGGACGTCGGGGCAGGCCACGCTGAGGACGGGACAGATGCAGGATCACCATGTGCGGCCGCCGGCAAGCCTGCCGGGCCGGTCGTCATCGGCATGGTTACCGGATGCGCAGACGCGGCCGCCGCGCTGGCGAGCGCGAGCAACTGCGTGCGCAGCCGTTCTGCGTCAGCGCGCCGCAGGCAGGCGAGACGACCACCACGGGACGCGTCGCCGCCGGCCACTCGCAGCCGCAGCTCTGCCAGGCCAAGTACCCGCGCAAGCCCGCTCTGGACCACGTCGATCGCTTGCACCTGAGACAGCGGGAACCGCCGAGAATCGCGGCGCAGCAGGCCGGTCTCCACCCGGAGAACTCCCTGAGCCACCTGCCAGCGCGTGACCAGCCATCTGATCACCCCGGCCGCCAGCACGAAGACCACGACGACGCCGTCGCTGATCAGGTCGCTGCCCGCCTGGCGTTGCTTAGCCACCGCGATGCCGAGCAGCACGACGAGGATTCCCGCCAGCCGCGAGCCCGCGCTGACCAGCGGGGACAGCGGATGCAGGCGATGCCAGGTTCCCATGTCAGCGACGATCCCGGCCGGCGAGTGGCTCGCCAGGGAATCGGCTGCCAGGGAATCGGCTGCCAGCGGGCCGCCGTCTGCCGGTCCAGGCGGCACACCACTTGTCACAGGCCGGCCGCCTGCGCTTCGCCAAGCGCGGCAAGCTGATCACGCAGACCTGCCGCTACCTGCTGATCCAGGCCGGGGATCCGCGCGTCGCTGGCTGCCGCCGCGGTATGCATCCGCAGCGTCGCAAGGCCGAGGCTGCGCTCGACCGGGCCGGCCGTTACGTCGATGAATTGCATGCGCCCGTACGGGATCACCGACTGACGGCGGATGAGCACGCCGCGACGGACCATAAGGTCGTCCTTGCGCTCGGCATACTGCCAGGCCGCCACCCGGCGTGCCAGGAAGCGCTCCGCCAGCAGGGCCGCGAGGACGATCGCCGCGGCGATACCAGCGCCCACCGCGGCGGAAGCGGCAAGACCGGACAGCCCGCCGATGAGCGCCAGCGGCACCGCGACCATGACGAGCTCAATGCGGCGGGCCCGCAGCAGGCGCGGCGACGGTCGCAGCCATGACAAGGCCGCGTCGTCAGGTGGTCGCGCGGGCCAGTGGCGATCGTCAGGCGGCGCGTTATCGGGGGGACTCATGACGCTGCTTGCATTATCCGCTGCCATTCGGCCATGGCGCCAGGCGCAAGATCCGCATGGCACTCACGAAACAGCCGGGCGGCTACTGAGCCCTGCCAGGGATCCGGCAGCAGTTCGGCCGGCAGTACCGGATCTATCCAGGGAAACCGCCGCCACTGGTGCACGAGCTCCACTAGCCTGGCCAGCCCGTCGGCCCTGGCCTGGCCGGCGAAGTCCGCGATGAACTCCTCGTAACGGCGCTCGATCTGGTCCAGATCCCACGCCGCGCGCGCCATCGCGGCAACCGGGCTCCCGCTGGCGTACTCGGCCCGGAAGATCTGCGAGTCCGCCAGCAGGCCCGCGCTCGCGAGCACCCGCTCGGCATCCGCCTGGCGGCTGGTATCCGGGCTGAGCCACACACCCGGAGCCGGGCTGCCAAAGCCAGCCCAGGCAAGCCGCGTGCGCAGCCGGTGCCGGGCGGGCCGGTCTGCCTCCGGGACCCTGGCCAGCACGAGCAGCCAGGTGCCGTCCCATGCCTGCCTGGCCGCGGTGAAGCCGTAGATCCGCTCGGTGCCCTCCGTCAGCAGCTGCTGTGCGCTGCCGGTCAGCCGCCAGCAGGTACGGCGCCCGCTTCGCTCCGCCGACAGCCAGCCGTCCGCCGCCGTCCGCATCAGCGCCTGCCGCGTCGCCTTCTCCTCGACGCCTACCCGGCCGAGCACGTCGATGAGGGATGCGGTCCAGGCCACGCCGCCGGACCGCAGTACAAACTCGCCCAGCACTGTGAACAATAGTCCGCGCGCCGTCTTCGGCCCCCGGTCCGGACGACCGGACAGGCTGGCAGGCTGCGCCGCCGTCGGTTCGAGGCCTAGCCCCGTCGCGGCCCCGTTCCCCTCCATGGCTGCTGGCATCAGTTATCCTCCGGCAGATAGAATATGCTACGTAGCCTTGACGCTCAACCACGTGGATGTAGCATGATTAGGGTGACGGAGACAGCAGCATCCGGGGCCGCCGGCAGTGGCCGCGACCATGTCGAGTTCCGGACCGAGCCGGCCGCATATCGTCACTGGAAGCTCACCGTGGACGGCCAGGTCGCGACGCTTGTCATGGACGTGGCCGAGGACGGCGGCCTCGCGCCTGGCTACGAGCTCAAGCTCAACTCCTATGACCTCGGCGTGGACATTGAGCTTTACGACGCGGTGCAACGGCTGCGGTTCGAGCATCCGGGGGTCAGGACGGTCGTACTGACCAGCGCGAAGGACAAGATCTTCTGCGCGGGTGCGAATATCAGGATGCTGGCCGCCGCCGCGCACGAGCAGAAGGTCAACTTCTGTAAGTTCACCAACGAGACTCGTAACGGCATCGAGGATGCGGCGGCTCACTCCGGTCAGGCGTACCTTGCCGCGGTTAACGGCACCGCATCCGGCGGCGGTTATGAGCTGGCGCTGGCCTGCGAGCACATCATGCTCGTCGACGATCGGTCCTCGGCGGTGTCGCTGCCGGAGCTTCCGCTCCTCGGAGTGCTGCCCGGCACAGGAGGCCTCACCCGGCTGGTGGACAAGCGGCATGTCCGGCGCGATATCGCCGACTACCTGTGCACCCGCTCCGAGGGGGTCACCGGCAAGAAGGCGGTCAGCTGGCGGCTGGTGGATGAGACGGTACCTCGGGCGCAGTGGGCGCAGGCAGTCGCGGACCGCGCCGGGCAGCTTGCCGCCCGGTCGAAGCGCCGGGACGGCGCGACAGGGATACGGCTCACTGCGCTGCCCAAGAAACGCGGGGATGACGAAATCAGTTATTCCGCGGTCTCGGCCCGGCTGGATCGCGACAGCGGCGTGGCCGAGATCACGATCTCGGGGCCGGACCTGGACGCGCCCGCTGACCTGACAGCTCTGCATGCCGAAGGCTCGGACTTCTGGACGCTGCGGATGACGCGCGAGCTCGACGACCTCATCCTCGACCTGCGCGCGAACGAGCCTGAGCTTGGCACCTGGCTGCTGGCAACGACCGGGAACGCAGGCCGGGTTGTCAGCTATGACCAGCTGCTGCTCGCCAACCCTGGCGACTGGCTCGCGAACGAGGTGACGCACTACCTGAAGCGCACCCTGAAGCGCCTGGACGTTACCAGCCGCAGCCTGATTGCCCTGATCGAGCCGGGTAGCTGCTTCGCCGGCTCGCTCCTGGAGCTGGCGCTGGCCGCAGACCGCTCGTACCAGCTGTCGGGCGAATCCTCCGTCGCTGATCGCGACGCCGGGCCGGCCACCGTTACCGTGGCCGAGATGAACCTCGGCCGGTTGCCGATGGGCAACGGGCTCACCCGGCTGCAGACGCGTTTCTTCGGCGATGAGGACGGCCTCGCCGCGGTCCTGGCGGCCGCCGGGCAGCCACTGGCAGCAGCCGAGGCAGCCGAGCTTGGCCTGATCACCTTCGCGCCGGATGACATCGACTGGGCAGACGAAGTGCGGATGGCGGTAGAGGAACGGGCCAGCTTCAGCCCCGACGCCTTGACCGGGATGGAGGCCAATTTCCGGTTCGCCGGCCCGGAGACAATGGAGACGAAGATCTTCGGGCGGCTCACGGCCTGGCAGAACTGGATCTTCAACCGGCCAAACGCATCCGGCCCGGCAGGTGCATTGCGCAGGTTCGGCACCGGCCAGCGCGCGGAGTTCGACAGGAAGCGAGTCTGAGCCATGACCCCTGCATCCGGTGGCACTGCGTTCGGCGGCACGGGAGCCGACTACAGCGAGAAGATCCCGAACAATGTCGACCTGCATGAGGACAGGCGGCTGCAGCGGGCGCTCGAGTCGTGGCAGCCGAACTTCCTGAACTGGTGGGAGTCGATGGGTCCCACATTGCCTACCCAGGACGTGTACCTGCGCACCGCAGTCAACGTCGGCAGGGAAGGCTGGGCGCATTTCGGACACGTCGCCATGCGGGACTACCGCTGGGGCATCTTCCTCGCGGAGCGGGAGCGGGACCGCAGGATCGGTTTCGGCCAGCACAAAGGCGAGCCAGCCTGGCAGCAGGTGCCTGGCGAGTACCGGTCAGATCTGCGGCGGCTGATCGTGATCCAGGGTGACACCGAGCCAGCCTCCGTTGAGCAGCAGCGCAACCTGGGCGCTACCGCGCCCAGCCTGTACGACCTGCGCAACCTGTTCCAGGTCAACGTCGAGGAGGGCAGGCACCTGTGGGCGATGGTGTACCTGCTGCAGGCCTATTTCGGCCGCGACGGCCGGGAGGAGGCCGAGGAATTGCTGCACCGGAACTCTGGCAGCGTCGACTCGCCGCGGATCCTCGGGGCATTCAATGAGGAGACCCCGGACTGGCTGTCATTTTTCATGTTCACCTACTTCACCGACCGGGATGGCAAATACCAGCTCGGCACCCTGAAGGAGTCGGCGTTCGACCCGCTATCGCGCACCTGTGAGTTCATGCTCAAGGAGGAAGCGCACCACATGTTCGTCGGCACCACCGGCGTGGATCGGGTGGTGGAGCGAACCGCGCAGCTGATGGTGGAGCACGACACCGACGACGCGGGACCGCACGGGGCGATCCCGCTGAGCGTGATCCAGAAGTACGTGAACTTTCACTACTCGGTGTCGCTCGACCTGTTTGGCGGCGAGACCTCGACCAACGTGGCCAACTACTACACGGCGGGCCTCAAGGGACGCTGGTCGGAGGACCGGCGCAAGGACGACCACAAGCTGACCAGCGACGCGATCATGGTCGACGCGCTGGTCGACGCCGGAAATGGCGAGCAGAGCATCGGGCTGACCGAGGTGGCCGCGCTCACCGGGCTGAACACTGACCTGCGCCGCGAGTACATCGCCGACTGCCAGAGCGGCGTGAACCGGTGGAACAAGATCCTGGCCGATGCCGGCCTGCCGCAGCGGCTGAAGCTCCCGCACATCGCGTTCAACCGGAAGGTCGGTGCCTTCGCGGGCACCGAAGCCAGCCCCGACGGCGACCTGCTCACCGCCGATGAGTGGCAGCGCCGGTCTGTGCAGTGGCTGCCCACAGAGGTCGACAAGACTCACGTCCGGTCCCTGATGCAGCCAGTGCACGACCGCGGCAAGATAGCGGCCTGGATCGCGCCGCCGCGCCACGGCATCAACGGCAAGCCGTTCGACTATGAGTACGTCCACCTCGCCTAGGCTCGAGCGACTGGTGCCCGGCAAGGATCGGCGGCGGCCGTGAATGCGATCATTGCCGGATGCCGCTTTTCGCCTTTGAGGGACATGCCCCGACGGTCAGCCCCACAGCCTGGATCGCCCCGACCGCCACACTGGTAGGCGATGTTCGCGTCGAGGACGAGGCCTCGATCTGGTATGGCGCCGTGCTGCGTGCCGACTTCGGCCCGATCATTGTCCGGCGAGGCGCCAACATCCAGGACGGGTCGGTGCTGCACGGCGGGGCCGACCCTGTCACCGAGGTCGGCGAGGGCGCGACAGTCGGCCATCTGTGCGTCGTGCACGGCGCGGTCATCGGCGCCGAAGCCCTGGTCGGGAACGGGGCGACCGTCCTCGACGGCGCCATCGTCGGCGGCCGGGCCCTGGTCGCCGCGGGCTGCACGGTGCCACCCGGTATGACGATCCCCGACGGCATGCTGGCCGCGGGTACGCCGGCCAGGATCATGCGCGAGGTCGGCGGCAGGGCGAAGGAATGGGTCGACACCAACCCGGAGGTCTACCGCGAGCTAGCGCGCCGCCACGCCGCAGGAATCACGCCAGTCTCGTCGTCGCGGGCGGCCGGCTGACGGCGTCCCCTGGAGGCCTTCCGTGTGAGGGTATGCGCGAGCACAATGGAGCGGTGACTGATGCGCAGTTAACAGCACCATGCCCGCAATGCGGCAGCACCGCCGCGGTGCACTCGATCAGCGAGCTTGCCGACATGGCCAAGCTGAAGCTAGGCGAAGCGCAGCCGGGGCCTGCGGCTGGGCCGCAAGCGGGCGGCTGGGCTGCCGAGCCGCAGGCCGGGCCGCCGCCGGGATACGCGGGGCAGCAACCGCGGTCCGGGCCGCTGCCCGGTTTCGCCGGCCAGCCGCAGGCAGGACCGCTACCGGGAAGCTGGTCCCGCAGAACCAGGGATTACACTGACGGCCCGCTCAACGACGGCATCGACCAGGCGATCGCCGATGTGGCGCTGGGCGCGGCCGCGCGGTTTATCGGCCGGGCCGTCAGCCGCCGGGTGCAGAAAACCATGACCGATCGGGTGCTGCCGACCCTTGCTACCCAGGGCGAGCAGATGTTGCGCACGCAGATCGCGATCGCCGAGCGCTATCCGGACTTGCGTGCTTGCCTGACCGACAAGGTGATCTTCCTGGCTGGCGGAAGTCGCGTGCTGCCGCTGCCAAGCTTCGGTCCGACGCTCACCATGGAGCAGGCGGACGCCATCGTCGCACAACTCCGGGCAGGCTGACCGCGGCCGCGAGGCGCTGCCCGGCGTCTCCGGCGGTAAGGGGGACGGGCGCTCCTATCAGCCGACGATGGCTGCCAGCGTCTCGCGCGCCGACTTGAGCAGCGGATCGTTAGCTGGCAGCACCGTCTCACTGCGCGTGACTGTGTCACGGAGCAACTCGGTCGCGTTGCCCAGGCGGCCTACCGCGTAGTACCCGCGGGCGAGGCTCACACTTGCCGCTAGCGTTTCCGGGTCGCTGGCGCCGAGCACTCGCTCGCAGCTGGCCCTCGTTTCCTCGTAAAGCTGCAGCGCCTTGGCCATCCGGCCGGCCTGGTGGTAGGCGGCCGCGAGCGAGCCCTTGGCCCGCAAGCTGTCACGGTGATCGGGCCCACCGGTCTGCTGCCGGTCGGCTAGCGCGCGCTTGTACTGGGCGATTGCATATTTGACCTGGCCTGCCGCCAGGTAGGCGTCGGCGAGCTTCTGCCGTGTTGCCATGGTGTCGGGGCTCGTAGGTCCCTGGTGCCGTTCCCGCTCCGCCAGCGTGCGCCGGTACAACTGGACAGCCTGCGGTACCTCCCCCGCCGCCAGGTACACGGCGGCGAGCTCATCGCGAATCCCGATCGTGTTCTGGTGGGTCGCGCCGTATGCGCGCTCGCACTCCGCGAGCGTCGAGTTCAGCACGGCAGCCGCCTCGCTGAATTCGCCGGCCGCGGCTAGCGCCCGGCCGAGGCTGACGAGCGCCGCGACGCTGCGCATGTCCCGTGGCCCGAGCATGCGGATTCGGTCATCCACGATGCGCCGGTGCCAGGCGATGGCGTCTGCGGTCCGCCCGGCCGCGTGGCATGCGCTTGCCAGCCGCTCTACCAGCGTCAGCGTGTCGGGATGCCCGGGCCCCAGCAGGCGGTCGCTGGCAGCGGCCAGATCACGCCAGTAGCTGACGGCAGGCCCCGTCAGGCTGGCCTCGTCCAGGCTCTGCCCGGCCCTGATCAGCAGGGCCGGACAGCCGTTGGCCCAGAGCAGGTCGCCGGCGGACGCCTGCACCGACGCCGCATTGGACCGGAGCATTTGGGCGCGCAGAGTCCGCTGGTCGCCGCGCGGCCAGGCTTCTAGCAGCGCTGTCATGACCGCGCCTGCAGCCCGCTGCAGTGCGCCGGCTTTCATCGTGCCCCTGACCGCCGCCGCGGCGTCGCCGTTGAACCGCACCGTTGACGGCTCAACCGACGAATCGATTGTCAGCAAGCCGACGCGTTCCAGCACGGCAAGTGCGCTCAGAACCGGCTCGTCCGGCCTTGATCGCAGGCCGCCGGCCCCGTTGATGAAGCCACAGCCGGCAACGGTGGTAAACACGTCGCCGGGTATCCCGCGTCCGTCAAGAAGAACGGCAAAGGCAAGGCAGGTCGGCGCGGCACCAGTGGGCAGCAGCACACTGGCCTGCTCGGCGGCCATCGTCGCGGTAACGCCGGCGGCCGACGGCCAGATCCTGGTCGCCTCGGCGACGCGCCTCCTCCGGCCGGAGAAAGAATTCCGGTATTCGACACAAGTGATCCAGGAACCCGCGATCACCGCGCTGGCCTGAGCTAGCGCAAGGGGCTGGAAATCAAGTTCCTCGATGAGGTCGATCGCGCCGCGGCGCTGCTCCGGATCCACGCTGAGCCGGCTGACGAGATAACTCATCGCGTCCCGTCGGCTGAACGGGCCGATCTCAATGCAGGGTGCCCGCCCGTTCACCGACCGGGAGTTCCTCGTGGTCACGAGGACTTGACCGGAACGGCCCTCGGGCCACAGCCCTTCGACGGCTTCAGCGTCTGCCAGGTCGTCGAGAACCACGAGCCACTTTCTGTCGGTCTGGGCCAGCCAGCTGAGAAAACTAGCTGCCACCGATTCCGGGTCGCCGAGCTGCGGGGCGCCAGTAGTAGCGCTGAGAGCACTGACATAACCGCACAGAATCGAGGATCTGCAGCTCGCGTCAATCCAGACGAGCAGATCGATAGCGCGTTCCTGCCACACCGACTCAGCATGAAAGACGGCTAGCTGCGTTTTGCCAGCTGCGGCGGACCAGCCTGGTGCTCGCCCGCTACCGGGGTCAGTCGCGGTCAGCGCGATCGCTGGACTGCGCTGCAGGGCCAGCCGCAAACTGGGTGCCGACTCCGGCCGGTCGCTGAATCTACTGGCGATAGGTGGCACATGGCCTGTTCGGATCGGCCACAGTACTGTGTCCGCGCCGGAATCAGTCGCTGGTGCAGCCGGGATAGGTTTGGCAGCAGGCAATTACCGCTCGCAAGGGTTCATCTACGGCAAAACCTCCCTGGAAGCTGCATTCCTGTCAGAAAGACAAGAAACGTCTCCGGGCCCGCACGGAAAGCGAATGCAGCCAATCCCGGACACAGCCAATAATGGCCAAGTCCGACCAGCCTCGCAAGGCCGCAGAGCGATCGCTGTTCCCGGGCCCAGCATCGCTATCAGCGGGGCAAGCTTCGTTAGCCGTTATAGGACCGTGCCAGCGCGCGCAGGTGATCATGCATGCCGCCCATGACCGGCCTGGCACCGCCGGGCAGCCAGTCCTTGCGCAGCTTGGCGACCGAGGTGTAGTTGGTGTCCACCACGTTCGCCAGCGGCGCTTCCACTGCCTGGCTGAGAAACTGGTACGCGTCCAGCGCCGACAGCCCGCTGTGGCCGGCAACCCACTGGACCAGGTCGAGCTGGGCGATCCGGAAAGCATCCTCCAGCGGCCGGGCTGAACCCGTCGACATGATGTGCGTGTCTGATTCCAGCCGCGGCCACGGCGTCGGCCCGGCGCCGCCACCCGCGCCGCCCTTGATCAGCTCCACCGCAAGGACGGTGTTCATCGCGCATTCGACCGCGACGCCGCAGGTCTCGCCTTCCCCCTGACGCGCATGCCCGTCGCCGATTGACAGCAGCGCGCCCTCGACGTTGACGCCCAGATAGCACGTCACCCCGGCGTGCATCTCCGGAGTGTCCATGTTGCCGCCGAATGCGTCCGGCACCAGCGCCGACCGGACTTCGAGGTTGGCCGGGGCGACGCCGACGGTGCCGTGCATCGGGTTCATCGGCAGCGCGGCGGTGAACTCGCTGTCCCGGGCGCGGAACTGGCACAGTCGTGCCGCCCTGTCCAGCTCCCAGATCCAGACGACCTCAGGCAGCGGCTCCTGCAGCGTGGCGGTGAGGTGCGTGGAGGTCAGCGCGCCGAACAGCGGGACCGTGGTGGACGCGGCCCAGTCGCGCGCGGGCTCGATCGAAATGAAATGCACCGCCAGCGTGTCACCCGGCTGCGCACCATCCACGAAGAACGGGCCGGTCTGCGGGTTCAGGTAGGGGAATTCGCATACCCGGGAGACGAGGTCGTCAGTCCCGCGAACCCGGCCAGCGAAGCAGTCCTCGGTAAACAGCTCCAGGATGGTGCCGGGCTTGATCCGGGCGACTGGTGCTGCGCCGCCGAAGGTCCAGGCGAACTGGCCGGGCTCCGGCCGGAACTGCAAAACTTGCGGAGTTGCCATAGACGGCCTAGCCGCCGAACGACACGTCGCGGCCGCTGACCCGGCCGGTCACGCCCTGCGGGGTGACGCTGACACTATCGATCTTCAGCCCGAGCGGAAGCTTCGGGAGCTTGAGCGTCACATTCCGGATCGAGCTGAGCAACGAGCCCGGCAGACTGCCGCCGGTACTTACCAGCCGGACGTTCAGCCGGTTGCCGCTGAGCCGGCTGACCCGCCAGGTGGCCGAGGCGGAGGCGAGGACAAGATTAAGGCTCGCCTTGACTTCACCAGGTCCGGCCTGGGTCAGGTTCAGGCCAGCCCCGTTCAGCAGCGAGCCCAGCGGTCCCACCTGCTTGCTGAGCGCGTTTCCCAATGAGGCGAAACTGATGAGCGCCGTTCCCGACACGGTGCTGATCGTGCCGCTGCTGAACGCGAACGACTTGAGCCGGATCCCGTGCGCCGTCGCGCTCACCTTGGTAATCGTGACCGGCCCCTCGGTCAGGTCGGTGACCGAGATGCTGACCTGCGAGAAGTTCTTGCTCGCCACCTGAGTGAGGAAAGGGAAACCGCCGATGCTGACGGTGGGCTTGCGGGACAGGCCCTGCTGCTCGATCTTGGTGGCCATCACGTTCTGCGCCACGACCCTGGCGGCGAAGTCGAGCACAACGAGCACGACCACGATGACTGCCAGCGAGATGACCCACCGCCTGGCTCGCCGTCCGCGGGTGCTGCCGCTGCGCATGCCGCGCGAGGCCATCTGGGTCACCGCTGGTGCCTCATTTGCCCGATGGTACGCGACCGCCGGGGCGGCCGGAATGGCAAGCTCGCCGACGGGCTCACGGCAGGTCCGCAAGTGCGAAGGCTTGGAGCTCACCCGATTTTTGGAGGGTAACGAGGAGTGTTTTGCCCCCCGGTTCGATCGCGAACTGGCGGGGCACCAAGCCGGTGGGGACGTAGCCGAGCAGCGCGGGCTTGCCGGTCAGCGCCACCGCCGTGTTGATCACGGCCAGGTTTGAGCGGACTCCCTTGAGGTTGTTCAGGTTCCCATCGGCCACCACGAGCCGGGAGCCATGGCGGAAAAGCGCCTCACCCACTGGCGTCTCCCCGATCATTACCCGGGCCAGCAGTGCATGCGTCGGGTCTGAGCGCAGCTTGGGCGCGCTGAACGCCACCACAGCGTTGGCCTGCCGGTCCGTCACCCAGAGCACCTTATGGTCGGGCGACAGCAGGGCTCGCGCCGCGCCACAGCCAGCGGGCGCGTGCGCGACGACCGCGTGCGGCGGGTCGGTCTCGGCCTTTTTCATGCTCAGCACAGTGACGGTTCCCTGGATGCTGGCCACGTACATCCAGGTGCCGTCAGTTGCCATGCCGACGGGCTGGCTGGGCAACCGCACGTAGCCGATGAAGTCGGACGGGGTGACGCCCTGAGTCAGGGCGCTGTGCAGGTTGAACACGGCCATCTCGGCGCTGTTTTGCAGGGTGACGAAGGCATACTTCTCGTTCGCGGTGATGAGCACCTCAACGGCGCCGGCGCCGCTCGGGCTCGTGAGCATCCCGACGACCGGGTTCGTCGCGCCCTGCACAGCCTGCGAAACGTTGATCACCGCGGCGCCGCTGCCGGACGCGGCGAGCAGGAAATTGCCGTCTCTGGTGATGGCATCGCCCTTGTCGGCGCCCGGCACGGGGAATGTCCTGACGACGCTGGGCGCGAGCGCCGCGCCGTTGCGCAGCACCGAAACCGACCCGCCGCCCGATACGAAGGTGTACTGACCCTTCGGGCTTACCGCCACGCCGAACGGGTTGGCGCCACCCGGGGTCGTCGCCGAGGCCACGGTCAGCGTCCGGGCGGTGGCCGTCCTGGTCGTGCAGCCGGGCAGCTTCAGCTGAGCGACATGCACCTTGCCCGGCCCGTTGGCGGCTGATTTGTGCCCGCCCCTGGTCGCAAGGTAGGTACCCGCGCCCGCGATCAGCACGACGGCCAGGGCCGCCGCAACCGGCGCCGGGGACCGCCACCACGGTCGCCGGGCAGGCCCGGTACCGCCATCCTCGCCACCCGGGCGTACAGCACCGCCAGGCACGTACGCGCCCCTGCCCGGGTCGGTCAGCCCCGGCTGGGTCGGCTTGATGATCCCGGCCGGCTGGGTCAGCGGCGGAACTGCCGGGGACGGTGGGCCAGCCGCCGCTCCGGGCGCATCCGCCGCGGCATCCCGGCTCGCGTCGCCCGCGCCTGGGCTGCCAGCGCCCGGCGACGGCATTGCGATCTCGGTGACCAGGTGCGCGGGTGGCTGGCCGGGTCTCGGCCTGGCTATGTCCAGGCCGAGCGCGGAGCGAAAGGCGGCCGCGAACTCCCGGCAGGTCGCGTACCTGTCGGCGGGTGCCTTGGCCAGTGCCCGGGCCATCACGGCATCGATCTCGGCTGGCAACTCCGGCCGCCGGAGCCGCAGCGACGGCGGCACCTCGGACAGGTGCGCGTACATCACCGAGACACCCTGCTCCCGGCGGAACGGCGGTTCGCCGCACAGCATTTCGAACGCCGAGCAGGCCAGCGAGTACAGATCGGACCGGCCATCGAGCACGCGGCCCTCGATCTGCTCGGGCGCGACGTAGTCCAGGGTGCCGAGGAACTGGCCGGTCGCGGTGAGCCCTGAAACCGCGAGCGCGGTCTTGCTCAGCCCGAAGTCGGACAGGTACACGTGGCCTGGCCGGTCGATCCCGCTGCTTGCCTCCAGGAGCATGTTGGCGGGCTTGACGTCTCGGTGCACGAGTCCCCTGGCGTGCGCGGCGTCCAGCGCAGACGCAGCCTGGGAGACGATCTCCGCGGCCTGGTCCGGCGGCAGCTGCCCGGTGGTGTCGATCAGGCGGCGAACGTCCCCGCCACGGACATACCGCATGGCGATGAACAGCACGCCGTTGGACTCGCCTGCCTCGAACACCGGGATGATGTGCGGGTCGTCGACGGCTGCTGCCGCGCGGGACTCCCGGATGAACCGCCGCTGGAACGCCTCGTCGGCCGCAAGGCCCGGTGCCAGGATCTTCAGCGCGACGTGGCGGTCGAGACGGCTGTCGTAGGCGCGGTAAACCACGGCCATCCCGCCCTGGCCGATGCGCTCCTCGAGCCGGTAGCCGGCGACCTGAGCGCCCGAGCCGGGCTCACCGGGGGATTGCTCGGTCACCGCTCCTCCAGCCCGGAAGCTCACAACGCACGAGGCAGGCGCTGCCAATGCGCCGACCAGAAGATCCAGGCATCCAGTTTGCCGGATCGCAGATGTTTACAGGCGGCTTTGCCAATCGGGTCGGAAATGGTTTGTGCCGCTATCCCACCTGCCAATCAATCGCTCTACAGTTGGCCCATGAGCAACGAGCTTAGCGCCCGGCCTTCCGCCGAAGGGCAGCTAAGGATCCAGGCACAGGGCTCTGACCGGCTGCTGCAGGCTGGCCCGAGCTATCGTATCGGGCGCGATCCCGGAGCCGACATCGTCGTCGCCGACCCGCGCGTCTCCTGGCAGCACGCCATTGTCAGTAACCAGGACGGCAACTGGCTGCTGCAGGATTCTGGCAGTACGAACGGCACCTTCGTAAACCGGCAGCGGGTCCCCCAGATTGCCATTACCGGTGACTGCGCGATCCGCCTCGGGCATCCCGATGACGGGCCGCTGCTGTCGTGCTCGATGCAGGCCAGCCAGGATGGCGCAGGCGGCGGCCCGGCAGCTGTGAAGGCCGCGACCGCCAGGTGGCGGCCGGACCAGCCGCGTGCCGGCCAAGTCGCAGCGCCCGTCCCCGGCGTCCAGCCGCAGCCGCGATCAGATGGCGGCCGGAGCCCCAGCGCGATTATGAGCCTGCCTACCCGGCGGCTGCGCATCGGCCGCGCACCGGACAACGACATCGTTGTTGCGGACCTCAGCGTCTCCAGGAACCACGCCGAACTCCGCCGGGCCAGCCGGGGCGGGTTCGAGATCGTCGACTCTGACAGCCATAACGGCACGTTCCTGAACGGGCAGCGGGTCACCTCGGCACCGGTCACAGAAGCAGACCTGATCGGCATCGGGCCGGCCACGTTCCGGCTCGTCGGTTCGGAGCTGCAGGAGTTCATCGATACCGGCGACATCTCGCTCGCCGCCACCGACCTGACCGTCCGGCTGTCCAGCGGCAAGATCCTGCTCGACCACGTGAGCTTCGCGCTCGGCGAGCGCTGCCTGCTGGGCGTGATCGGCCCGAGCGGCGCGGGCAAGTCGACGTTGCTGGGCGCGCTGACCGGCATCAGCCCGGCTACTGACGGCCGCATGTCCTACGACGGCCGGGACCTGTACAAGCATTACGCGGAGCTGCGGCACCGGATCGGGCTGGTACCGCAGGAGAACATCCTGCACACCCAGATATCCGCGCGGCGCGCCCTTGGCTACGCCGCCGAACTCCGTTTCCCGCGTGACACCACCAAGGGCGAACGGAGGCGCCGCATCGACGAGGTCCTGGCCGAGCTGTCGCTGACGCGGCACGCGGACACCCGGACGTCGGCGCTGTCCGGTGGCCAGCAAAAGCGGGTCAATGTCGCGCTCGAGCTGCTGACCAAGCCCTCGCTGCTGTTCCTTGACGAGCCGACGTCCGGCCTTGACCCGGGCCTGGACAAGTCGGTGATGGAGATGATGGCAGAGCTCGCGCACGATGGCCGCACGGTCATCGTCGTGACCCATAGCGTGGCCAACCTGAACCTGTGCGATCGTCTCCTCGTCCTCGTCCCGGGCGGCAAGGTCGCGTTCTTCGGGCCGCCTGCTGACGGCCTGCGGCACTTCGGGAAGCCAGGCTGGGCCGAGGTGTTCCAGGCCTTCGAGGCCGAGCCGGGCCGCGACTGGGCAGGCGAGTTCCGCCGGTCCCGTTATCACGCGCAGTACATCGCCTCGGACCTGAAGAACATGCCCGGGCCGGCCCGGCAGTCGGCCTCGGCTCCGGCGCCGCCCGCCACGAGGAACCGGCTGGCGCAACTGAGCACGCTGTGCCGCCGGTACCTGTCTGTCATCACCTCTGACCGCGTGTATATCGGCGTGCTGGGCATCCTGCCGCTGGTACTCGGGCTGCTGATCCGGGCCGTGCCGTCACCGCAGGGACTCACCGGCAGCAACAACGCCGATGCGGTGTCGTTGCTGCTCGTCCTCGCTGTCGGGGCCTGCTTTGCGGGCGCGGCCAACGCGGTGTGGGAACTGGTGAAGGAACGCTCGATCTACAGCCGCGAACGCGCGGCGGGCTTGTCAGCCGGCGCCTACCTGCTGTCCAAACTGCTGGTACTGGGGCTGATCAGTGCTGTCCAGGCGGCCGTGATGCTGGCGATCGGGCTGACCGGCAGGCCACTGCCTGCCCACGGCGCCGCTTTCACGCACCTTCCGCTTGTCGAGCTCCTGATCGCCATGGCCGGGCTGTCGATAGCCTCGATGACTCTCGGCCTGCTGGTGTCCGCGGTTGTGAATACCACCGACAAGGCCTTGCCACTGCTCGTAGTAGCCGTCATGGCCCAGGTCGTGCTCAGCGGCGGCATCTTCCCGCTGCATGGCAAGACCGGGCTCGAGCAGATCTCGTGGCTCTCGCCGTCCCGGTGGGGATTCGCGGCCACGGCTGCGACCGCGAACCTGAACAAGATAGAGCCGGCGCCGGCGCCGCAGGCGGCCGCTTCGGGTGCCGCGGTGCCGACCGACCCGCTGTGGAATCACACCTTGTCGACGTGGGTGACCGACGTGGCTGTCATGCTGCTGCTGGCGCTGGCCTTCGCCTTGATTACCTGGTGGCGGCTGGCCAAGATGGGGCCGGCCAAGCGGCGCTAGCCGGCCCCATCTGCTGCCTGCTACCGCCGGTGCTCCGGCGCACCGAGATCAAACGGCCGCAGATACCTAGTTGGCCGGTACCGGATATAGGCCGGCGCTGTCGCGCAGACGCCGCCCACCGGGGCGCCTTGCGGGCAGGTGCCGTTCTGGGCGCTGAAGATGTTGTATCCGGGGCCGAGCGCCGCCGCTGCCGCGTTCAGGCTCGCCGGCCGCAGCGCCTTGGCGTCCCACTTCCCGGTTTGCAGGCGATTGAGCAGGACCTGAACGGCAGCGATGGTCTCCGCCGGGGTGAAAGCGCAGTGCCCGGCCCGGCTGACGAATACCTGTCGCAGCAGGCTGCGGTTGTCTGCCCTGGCGACGACCGCGCGATAGGCGCGTTCGTTTTCCGGCACGACCAGGCCGTCGCCGGTGGTGTGCAGGGTCAGGACGGGCACCGAGATGTTGCCGTTGAAGCTGATGTTGCGGGCCAGGTAGGCCACGGCCTTGGGGTCCGCGCTGATCCTGGCCGCCGTGTTCAGCGTCCGCAGGTCCGTCCGCAGGCTCAGGCCAGCTGCCTTGTACAGGTGGATGACTTCCCGGTAATCGGCCGACTTGCGCAGCTGGGCGCTGAAGTTGACGCCGGTGGTCCACGACGGGTTCCCGCCTGCATCCTGCTCCAGGTTGGCCCGGAAGTCGAAGACGAACGGGAAGTCAACCCTGGTGTCCCAGAGGAACTGGTTGGCCTCCTGGGCGGAGTAGTCGGTTTTGGCGGGCTGGGCTGACAGCGGCGTGTACCAGCCAGGGGTGTCGCCGAGCGCCGCGGCCAGCGCGAGCCGGGCGCGGCCGGCCGGCGTCGCCTGCGCCTGCGCTGCTGCGGTCTCGGCGATGCCGAGGTTCGCCTGCGGGCTGGTGATATTCACTACCTGCAGGCCGGCCGCCGGCGCTAGCAGCTGGCGGAACGCGAAGGCCGAATCTAGCGCGGTGTTCCAGGTCGCGACACCGCCAGCCAGCACGCCGCACATCGGCAGCGCGGCGGTGAACCGGCTGGGGTAGCGCTGGATCAGGCCGGCGGTAATGATGCCGCCAAGTGAATGACCCCATGCGATCGTTCGGCTGGGATGGCCGTAGGCGCGGCGGAACACGTTCAGCGTGGCGATCTGGTCCGGCAGCGCCTGGGCGATGGCCCAGCCGGTGGTCGAGTACGACGAGCCCGCCAGCGCGAAGCCATGGGCGAGCAGCCAGGCGCCCGTCGCCGGGTCGCCAACATCCTGCGCCGGATTGGCAGTGCCGGGCACAACGTAGCCGTGACTGTACAGGAACAGCGTGCCGTTCCAGCTGCCCCCCGGGCACTGGATTTCATAGGTCGCGCCGTCCGGAAGCGCGGCGGATACCGTGGTCGGCGTTCCCGTACCGCCGCAGGTCTGCCGGGCTGCGGATGCCGCCGCGGGCGACACCACCGCGGCCACCACCGCGGCCGCCGCGAGCAGCCTGGCCGGCCGGGTAAGCCCGGATGTGCCCCGTAGCCCTGGTATGTGCTGTAGCCAGGTCAGGCTAGGCCGTATGTGCACGACTCACGCTCCTATGCGCTATCTCGGGTTAACACACCGTTTACCGTCTGCTCATAGGACCATAACCTGGCAAAGCGCCCCGCATGCTAGTGCGAAGCAGGAAAAATAAATCGCCGGGAGGCTGGCTTACATCCGGCCGGACTCGACGATCCGGCGCAGGAACCGCTGCGTCCGCTCGTCCTGCGGGTTGGTGAACAGCTGCGCCGGCGGGGCCTGCTCGACAATGGTGCCGTCCTCCAGGAAGCAAATCCGGTTCGCGATGTCCCTGGCGAAGCCCATCTCGTGTGTTGCCAGCAGCATGGTCATGCCGCCCGCGGCCAGCTCCCTGATCACGTCGAGTACCTCGGCCACCAGCTCCGGGTCCAGCGCGCTGGTCACCTCATCGAGCAGCATGATCTGCGGTTGCATCGCCAGGGCGCGGACGATCGCGACCCGCTGCTGCTGGCCGCCGGAGAGCCGGTCGGGATACTCGTCCCGCTTGTCGGCCAGGCCGAACCTGGCCAGCAGCTCCATCGCCGCGCCGACGGCGGCGTCCTTCGGCATCCGCAGCGCCTTCACCGGCGCCAGCGTGACGTTCCTCAGCACCGTCATGTGCGGGAACAGGTTGAAGGACTGGAAGACGATGCCGACATGGCGGCGGACCAGGTTCGCGTCCACGCCCGGCGCGGTAATGTCCTGGCCTGCCAGCAGAATCCGCCCGGCACTGATCGTCTCGAGCAGGTTGATGCAGCGCAGCAAAGTGGACTTACCGGAGCCGGAAGCGCCGATCAGGCAGATGACCTCGTGCGCCGCCACGGACAGGTCGATCCCTTTGAGCACCTCGTTCGGCCCGAAGGACTTGTGCAGGCCCTCGATCCTGACCGCCTCGGCACCGGCACCGCGCTGGTCGGCCCCGGCCGACGTCGCGCTCACCGGAGCACTCCGGCAAGCCGCCGCCGCCGGTCCCGCTCGATGACCCGGTCGGTGAACCTGGCGAGCGGGATCGTCAGGATGAGGAACAGGATCGCGGCCACTGTGTAGCTGGAGTAGTTGAACACCGAGCTGGCGTAGATCCCCGCCGCCTGCAGCGCCTCGATGGCGCCGAGCACGCCGACCAGGGCGGTGTCCTTCTGCAGGCTGATGAAGTCGTTGAGCAGCGGCGGGATGATGTTGCGGAACGCCTGCGGCAAGATCACATAGCGCAGGGCAGTGCCTTGCGACAGGCCGAGCGAGCGGGCCGCTGCGACCTGGCTCTGGTGCACGGAATTCAGGCCGGCCCGGTAGACCTCCGAGACGTAGGCCGAGTACGACAGCGTCAGCACCGCCACGCCGTAGACCGTCGAGGACTGGTAAGAGATGACCGGCAGCCGCAGCGCCGGCACTCCGAGGCCGACGGCGTACACCACGAGCAGAAGCGGAACGCCGCGGAAAAAGTCCACGTAAATCATGGCCAGCACGCGGAACGGGAACAGCGCCGGGCTGACCGACTGCCTGATGAGCGCGATGACCAGCGCAAGGATCAGGATCAGGACCTCGGCCACCAGGAACATCCGGATGTTCAGCCAGATCGCCGCGCCCACCGAGTAATACCCCTGCTTCGGGTTCCCGACGAAGGAGCGCCACATGTCCTGCGGGCTGAAGAAGGCGTGCCGGAATGCCGCGCTGCCCGGTGCCAGCCAGAAGACCGAGGCCAGGCCGGCCAGCACGATCAGGGTGCTGACAGTGGAGATGACGGTCGCCTTACGGCCGCCGCCAGATAGCAGCCTCGGCCCGCGGCCGGACGCGCCGAACGGCGCGAGCCCGCCGCCCAGCCCCAGGCCTGCGGGCGTCAGTCCGAGCGGATCCGCGCTCGGACCAAGACTGCCTGGACCTTGGTCCGGATTGATGGTCATGGACGGTGTGCCGAAACGGCGAGGCCGTTACGGCTTGATGGTCGGGACGCTCAGGTAGATCTGCAGGTATTTCTTCTGCAGCGCGGTGAGCGTGCCGTTGGCCTGCAGCGTCGCTATCGCCTTATTGACGCAGCCCACCAGGGGATTGCCCTTGCTGAAGACCAGGCCGTAGTGCTCACCAGTAGAGGGGAACTGACCCACCATCTCTGAGCCGGGCACCTGAAAGGCGGCGATGTACTGCGCTGTCGGGGTGTCGGTCACGAAGGCGTCGATCTGGTGCGTCTGCAGTACTTCCTTGACCACGTTCAGCGACTGGTACACCTTCGGCGTGGTGGTCGGCTGGATCTGGCTGGCGATGAACGCCAGGCTCGTCGTCCCGATCTGGTCGCCATACACGTAGGTCTTCAGCTGGGCGGGCGTGTGCTTGGTGGCGATGGCCGAGTGCTTGAGCGCCACCAGGGCCTGCCGCACGTCGTAGTCGCCGGCCGAGAAGGACACCGCCTGGGCACGCTGCGGCGAGTAGGAGATCTCGTTGATGTCGAAATCGAACTTCTTCGGGCCAGGCGCATAAGAGCTGTTGAACGGCTCGTACGCCCAGTGCACCTGGGACGGCTTGAAGCCGAGTTGCTTGGCGATCGCGTAAGCGACCGCACTCTCGTAGCCCTTGCCGTTAGCCGGATCGTTGTTCTCGAACCAGGGCGAATAGACCGGCTTGTCAGTGGCGACTGTCAGCGCGCCCTTCTGGTACAGCTCGCTCTGGATACCGCTGTTGGTACAGCTAGCCGTGCTCGCGCCGGATGCTCCCCCGCTCGGTGCGGCGCTGCCGCCGCAAGCCGCAAGCCCGGCGGCGGCAACCGCGGCGACCGCAGCCGCGGCGAATCGCGCCTTCATCTGCCTGCTCAGCTCCCTACTAATTCCCAGGTTCGCGCTAGCTTATCTGCCCGGCTGAGCGTGATATGCCCGCCCCGGCCACGGACTGCCAGGGCGGGCATGATCGCGGTCCCGGCTGTAACCGCCGGCGACCTGGCTAGAGGTAGTACGGGGCCGTCCCGTAGATGTAGATCCGCGTCGGGTGGCGGCCGCCGATGCGCACGTGGTTGTGGAACCAGGGGGCCGCATCCATCCAGATCCGGACGCAGCCATGGGACGCCGGGTACCACGGCACCGGAACGTCGCCGTGAATGGCGTAGGCAGTGCTGATGAAGAAGATCGGGTTGTACATGGTGCCGAGCGGGACCTTGATCCAGCCTGGCGCGAAGGACAAGGCGCTGTACTTGCCGTCCGGGGTGATGGCGGGCCCGCACGTGGCCGACGGGTCTCCCGGGCACGGGTAGGTGTATCCGCCACCGGTCGACACGTGCAGGATCACCTGCGGCTTGTTGTCCTGGTAGAGAACCAGGACCTGGATCTTCTGGTTGATCTCGATCCGGTTCGCGCCGCCGTGAGGGTCGCGGGCATACGGCCGCTTCGGGTTGATCAGAGCATGCTCGAAAGCCCTGTTGATCGGCTGCGCCGCGAGCCTGGCATTCATCCGCAGGCCCTGGACCTCACGGAACGCCCAGGCAGCCTCCTGCAGGTCCGGCCCGAACTTGCCGTCAATCGGGCCGGGGTAGTAATGCAGGTCGGCCAGCCGCCGCTGCACGCTGCGGACGGCCGCGCTCTTCTGGCCGAAATACAAGGGCTTACCGGGCGGCGTGTACGCGCCGGCGGGCGTTGCCCGGCCGTCGTGCACGGCGGAAGTTAGCTGGGCCGCGCCAGCCACTCCGGCCTGCCCGCACGCCACCGCCGCAACCGCGGCACACGTCCCGGCTCCCAACATCCAGCGCCGAACCAACTGCCTCATGAACGCTCCAACTGTTAGCCCGACGCTAATGCTTTGGCCGCTGGGAGCACGGCGCGGCGCGGGAAAAGCCAACGAAGACTTGTACGGATTTCTAGACGTTTCAGGGTAGCCGTTGGTTGTCTCGCAGCCGCCATCCGACAGGCCCGGCTGGCTCCGGTCGGGGCATATTCCGGTCGCACCTACCGAGGTGTGCAACGTTGCCTCGCGGGTATTTATTGCTGGTCGTTCGGGGGTGGGACCTGACGCGGGATCCAGTCGCGGAGAACGGGGGCAGCGGTGAATCTCGTCGAGGAAGGTCGGGGGCAGCGGGCAGGCCATGGGGCCGCGGCCAGCGGTTCAGCAGATAGATGAAGGCCGCTCCGGACAGGCCGCTGATCACGGCCGGACCCGCCATAGCCGGTAAGCACTCACCCGCGCGCCTCACCACCATGCTCGATGAACTGGCGGCACAGCTCGGTCTGGGTATCAAGCGGACCAAGAACGGCCCCCTGGTCTGCCGCGACGGCGTCCCACTCGAGACGTGGCGGGAAGACTATCCCTACGACCAGCTGCTGAGCCGTAAGCGTTACGAGCAGGCCAAGCGCGGGCTGCAGATCGAGTTGCTCAAGCTCCAGCGCTCGATCAAGACCACGGGCGGACGCCTGGTCATCGTCTTCGAAGGCCGGGACGCGGCAGGCAAGGGCGGCACCATCAAGCGCTTCACCGAGAACCTCAATCCGCGCGGGGCCCGGGTCGTCGCACTAGAGAAGCCCACCGACCGCGAGCAGAGCGAGTGGTATCTCCAGCGTTATATCGCGCACTTGCCGGGAGCTGGCGAGATCGTCCTGTTCGACCGGTCCTGGTACAACCGGGCAGGGGTCGAGCGGGTGATGGGCTTCTGCCAGCCCGATGAGTGCATGGAGTTCCTCCGCGAGGCGCCGGAATTCGAGCGGATGCTGGCCAGGGACGGCATCACCCTGGTCAAGTTCTGGTTCTCGGTGTCCCGCGCGGAGCAACTCCGGCGGTTCGCCAAGCGCCAGCTCGATCCGGTCAAGCAATGGAAGCTCAGCCCCATCGACGTGGCCTCGCTCGATAAATGGGAGGAGTACACCGCAGCCAAAGAGTCCATGTTCGTCTTCACCGACCTTGCCGACGCGCCCTGGACGGTGGTGAAAAGCAACGATAAGCGGCGTGCGCGGCTTGAGGCCATGCGGCATGTACTGTCCGTCTTCCCGTACGAGGGGAAGGACGCCGATCTGGTGGGCACGCCAGACCCGCTGATCGTTGGCCCGGCCCCGTTGCTGCGGGAGAAGGCCATCCCGGTGCTGCAGCAAATGCCGATCCCGCTGATCGCGGAGGAGCCGCTGCAGCTGCGGCAGGAGAGGGTCGATCGGGCTAGCTGATCCTGCGGTCGTCAGGTTCGTGGCCAGCCGACCTGAATGACGACGCTGGGACGGTCCAGCAAGATCATGCCGTCGCGCTCCGACGGCCGGGCAGCCGCATCGCGCGGCCAGACAGCGAGGCCGAGGTCGTGCGTGCCGGGGCGGCCCTGATCAGCCCAGTCCGTCACGCTGCCGGCGAGGATGCCGGCCAGTTCCGCCCGGCCAGGACCGTAGCCCCGCACCAGCACGCCGTCCCCGGCCGGCGCCGGATGATCGCTGACAGTGTCCCCCGGCAGCAGCACGGCGATGCCGAGCTTGCCCGGCGCGCAGGCGTATCTCACCAGTCCGCCCAGTGGCGGCAGCGGACTTTGCGGGACCCAGCCGCCGGGCACGGCCAGCACGGTGATCCGGTCGAGCTCGGGATGCCGCAGGGTGAGCCACAGATCCGCGTCGGCAAGGTCAGCGAGGTTCCACACCTGCAGCGGGAGCCAGACGTCGGCGACCGGGCCCGTCAGAGCTAGGTGGAGTGCCTCCAGCTCAGCCGGACTGCCGTCTGCCACCTGCACGTACAAGCCGGGCGCGGTACCGAGGCGCTGTACCTGCTCGGGGCCGGCGAACGCGCCGAGCATTCGGACGAAGCCGCATCGGCACGCCGAGGTGCCCACCCAACGCCCGTCCTGCCGTTCCAGCGAGACCGACAGCTGGATCCCGCGAACTGAGAGCGGCAATACGAGCCGGCCGCCTTGCGGTGAGCTGACCCAGCCAGGCCGGGGCGATGTCCCAGGCACCAGCGGTCACGATGATCCGGTCAAACGGCGCGCGGTCCGGGTATCCGTATCCGCCGTCCGCGCACCGCACGCTGACCCGGTCATAACCAGCCGCGCGCAGGCCGGACCGGGCCCTGGCCACGAGCTCGGGATCGATGTCGACGCTGACGACTTCTCCGGCCGGGCCGACGATGGCTGACATGACCGCCGCGTTGTAGCCGGTCCCGGTGCCGATCTCCAGCACCCGGTGGCCCGGCTGGAGGCCGAGCTGATCCAGCATGATCGCCATCATGGCGGGCTGCGACGACGAACTGACCGGCAGGCCGTCCGGCCCGCACTTGATCACGAAGGCCTCGTCCCGGTAAGCAGCCGACGGCTCCACTTCGGGCACGAACACGTGCCGGGGCACGCTCCCGAAAGCCCGCTGCGTCTCCGGGCTCAGCGCGCGGCCGCCGTCGCGCAGGACGGCTGCCATCCGCGCGCGGGCAGCGTCGGCGTCAGCGTCGTCCGGCTGAACCGCAGGCTCCCGGCCGGCTCCGGTGGGTTCGCGATCCTGCATATCGCGACCACCTCCTGGCACCCACGATAGGCGGAGGCCGGCGGCCTACCCGCTCTCAGCCCGGAGCCTGGACACGGCGTAGAGCGCGATGCTGGCCGCGATCCCGGCATTCAGCGATTCCGCAGGCCCGGTTATCGGGATCCTGGCGATGACATCGCAGTGCTCGGTCACGAGCCTGGACAGGCCCTTGCCTTCGGAGCCGACAACAAGCACGAGGGGTGAGTCAGCAAGCTCCAGGTCGCCGACATCGGCCGGCCCGCTGCCGTCGAGCCCGACCACGAACAGGCCGTCTTCCTGGTAAGCGGTCAGTGCCCTGGTCAGGTTCGAGGCCTGGGCCACCCGGACCCGGGCAAGTGCCCCGGCTGATGCCTTCCAGGCACCGGCCGTCACCCCGACCGAGCGGCGCGCGGGCACCAGGATGCCGTGCCCGCTGAAGGCGGCTACTGACCTGGCCACGGCTCCCAGATTGCGCGGATCGGTAACCCCGTCCAGCGCCACGATCAGCGGTTGCGCTCCCGCGTCGCGAGCTGCCTGGACCAGGTCGGCCGGATCGGCATACGAGTACCGCTTGATCCGTAGTGCAAGGCCCTGATGAATGGCTCCGCCGGTGATGCGGTCAAGCTCCGCCCGGCCGGCCTCGACCACCGGGATACCGGCGTCCGCCGCGAGCATCACGGCCATTCCGATGCGCTCGTCGCTGTCCAGCCGGGGCCCGACGTGCAGTGCGGTGGCAGGCACATGCGCGCGGAGCGCCTCGAGTACCGAATTGCGGCCTGCTACGAGTTCGGGCACCGAACTACCGGCCCCGCGCGATCGCGATTCTGCCCGCGCACCAGCGCGCCCCGCACCCGCGCGCCCCGCGCCCGCGCGCCCGGCGCCGTCGTAGCCGGAACGACCACCGTAGCTGGCAGCTTCATACCCTGCGGCTCGGTCGGGACCGCCCCGGCGTGCGCCGCCGACGGCCGGGCTGCTCTTTGCCTGAGCTGCCTTATTCGCCTTGCGCTGCGCCGGGTGGCCGGGCCGCATCTCGGCAGGGGGCGTCGGGCCCTTGCCCTCGAGCTTTCGCTTGCCGTATCCGCCGGTACCCGGCCGCGGCTTGCCTGATTTGGTCCGTCCGCCTGGCCCGGCACCCCGTCCTGAAGCGCGTCCGCTCACTTGCTCAGCTCCCATCGCGGCCCGTGCGGGGTGTCCTCGACTACGATGCCCGCTGCGAGTAGCTGGTCCCTGACCGCGTCCGCGGCGGCGAAGTCCTTGCGGGCCCTGGCCGCCTGACGTTGCGCAAGCGCGACCCCGACCAGTGCATCCACAACCGGGCGGAGGTCGTCGTCAGCCTGCCTGGCCGTCCAGGGCGCAGCCAGCGGGTCGAGCCCGAGCACCCCGAGCATGGACCTGATTTCGGCCAGCCGCTTCGCAGTGCCGGCGACGTCGCCTGCAGACAGGGCCCCGTTCCCCTCCCGCAGACTCTCGTGCAGGACGGCCAGCGCTTGCGGGACGCCAAGGTCATCATCCATGGCCGTGCTGAACTCGGCCGGCAGGCAGGCGGGACCGGCGTCGGCGGGTGCCCCGGCCCCGGCGTCGCCGGCCACCAGCAGCTCGGCGGCCCTGGTCACGAAGCCCTCGATCCGGCGGTAGGCGGTCGCGGCCTCGTCGAGCGCTGCCTCGGAGTAATCGATCTCCGACCGGAAATGCGCCTGGCCAAGGTAGTAGCGCAGCTCGGCCGGCCGGACCCGGCTGATCATGGCATCGACGAGCAGTGAGTTGCCGAGCGACTTGCTCATCTTCTCCCCGCCGATCCGCACCATGCCGTTGTGCAGCCAGTACCGGGCGAACCCGTCCCCGGCCGCGCGGGACTGGGCCAGCTCGTTCTCGTGGTGGGGGAAGAGCAGGTCGAGGCCGCCGCCGTGAATGTCGAAGGTGCTGCCGAGGTACTTGGTGGACATCGCCGAGCACTCCAGGTGCCAGCCAGGCCGGCCCGGTCCCCACGGCGTCGGCCAGCTCGGCTCGCCCGGCTTGGCGCCTTTCCACAGCGCGAAATCGCGCAGATCCCGCTTGTGGCCGGCATCCTCGGTGTCGTTCGCGGCCCGCATGTGCTCGAGCCGCTGGCCGGACAGCGAGCCGTAGCTATCGAGCGACCTGACGTCGAAGTAGACGTCACCGCTTGAGGGGTAGGCATGTCCCGAATCGATCAGCCGCTGCATCAGCACGATCATTTCCGGAACGTGGCCAGTTGCGCGGGGCTCCACGTCCGGCGGCAGGCAGCCGAGCGCGTCGTAGGCACGAGTGAAGGCACGCTGATTCCGCTCTGCGACCGCCCACCATTCGGTGTGCTCATGACTGGCCGCATGCAGGATCTTGTCGTCGATGTCGGTGACGTTCCGGCAGTAGGTAACGACGTAACCGGACGCGCGTAGCCAGCGGACCAGGATGTCGAAGTTCAGACCCGAGCGGATATGCCCGATATGCGGGGGCGCCTGCACAGTGGCGCCGCACAGGTACAGCGAGACCTGCCCCGGAACCAGCGGGGAGAACTCGCGCACCGAGCGCGCGGCGGTGTCGTAAAGGCGTAGCGTCACCCGCCAAGGTTACGGGATGCGCGCGGCCGGCCGCTGACGGTGCCCTGCCGGTACGGCCGTCTACTCATACGCCACCACGTGCGCCGGGCTGACCCGGACGATCACCCGCTCCTCCCCGGGCCTGGTTCCGAACGACTCGCCCGTGTACTTGACCGCTAGCTCCTCGATGAGCTGCGCATTCGGGTCATCGGTGATGGTGGCTGTGCCGCGGATCTCCGCATAGCGGTAAGGGTCGGCGGCGTCGACGATGACCACGCTGAGCCGGGCGTCGGCGCCGAGGTTCGCGTACTTGCGCCTGCCCTTGATGGTGGAGAACAAGATGTCATCGCCGTCGCGCTTAACCCAGACCACGCTGGCCTGCGGGCTGCCGTCTGGGTCGAGCGTGGCGACCGTTGCGAAGTTCGCCCCGTCGGCCAGTTCGCGGGCTAGTTCCGGCAGCGTTGTCATGTACAGCTCCTGTCTTTGGCAACGCCGCTCTCTTCGGCAGCGCTACGCGGACGCCTGCCAATGCTCTATCAGCCGTCCCGTACCGATGAAGCTATCGGGGCTGCGCCGGTCAGCCTCAAGGATCATTCATCGATGTGAGCTAGCTATGGGCATAGCCATGTGCCATTCACATTCATGGATGATCTTGAGTACACTTTGTCCGGATTAGGGTGTTTGCTACTCGACGCACCGGAGCAATCCTTTGACACCTAACCATTCGATCCCTAAGCTTTAGAGGTAGTAAGCGCAGGAGCGGCGCCCGGAGCCGGGCGCGTTCGGATGAAGGGGCTGAAGATGAGCGACATCGAGCGGGCAGCGAACAACCTTCCGGTGCACTACGGCCGCTATCCCGACCTGAGGGGCAAGACCGTCGTGGTTACCGGCGGCTCGCGCGGGATCGGCGCGGCCACTGCTAACGCCTTCGCCGCGAACGGGGCAGCGGTTGCGGTCGTCGGCCGGGACAAGACGGCGCTGGAGGCTGTCGCCGGCGGCATCGCCGAACGTGGCGGGAAGGCGATGTGGGCGGCGTGCGACTGCACTGTGCCCGCAGACCTGGCGCGGCTGGCCGAGACGGTCACCGCCGAGCTTGGCCCGGCGCAGATACTGGCCGCGTTCGCTGGCGGCAATGGCATGCCCGTGCCCACCGACAGGGAGACCCCGGAACACTGGCGCGAGGTCATCGAGACAGACCTCAACTCGACGTTCTACACCGTCCGCGCGTTCCTGCCCGCCATGATCGAGCGGGGCAGCGGCACGATCGTCACGATGGCATCGGCAGCCGCGCGCCAGCCTGCCCAGTCGGCCGCCGCCTATGCCGCGGCAAAGGCCGGCGTGATCGCGTTGACGCGCCACCTGGCCAGCGAGATGGGGCCGCGCGGCATCCGCCTGAACTGCGTCGCGCCTTCTGCGACGGAGAACGACAAGATGCGCGCGTGGATGTCGGCGGAGCAGCGCGCCGCACTGGGCGCCAGTTTCCCGCTGCGGCGCATCGGCCAGCCAGACGACGTCGCGGCCGCCACGTTGTTCCTGGCCTCCGACGCATCGTCCTGGATCACCGGGACGACCCTCGACATCGCGGGCGGGAAGATCATGGTCTAGGCACGCACGCCAGCGTCCGTCAGAATCCGGGCCCCTGGTCGGCGCGTTGCGGGTTGACCTTGCCTCGTGCCGCATTGGCCCAGCTCCAGGCGTACTCCGGATCTTCTGCGACGCCTGGCCGGCTCGGCAAGCAGCAGGGGCCGGAAGGTGTCGATCATGACGGCGGTTTCGTCAGTGGTTGTCTTGCCCTCGGCCAGGCCCTGGATCACGGCCTCGACCGCGCCGGGCTGCGGCCCGTGGGTGAAGCCCGACGGGTGAAGGGTGATGGAGCCGAGGCCAACGCCTGATCCCTTGCGCGCCGAGTAGTCCCCGGCCACGTAGTACATCATCTCGTCCGAGTCGACGTTGTGATGGTTGTAAGGGATCGGCACTGCCTCGGGGTCAAAGTCCAGCGGCCGC
The DNA here is from genome assembly GCA_963834665.1 of uncultured Actinomycetota bacterium. Lineage (GTDB taxonomy): Bacteria > Actinomycetota > Actinomycetes > Streptosporangiales > Streptosporangiaceae > JAJYUU01. The sequence goes on along the minus strand of CAWICK010000008.1, from coordinate 469,271 downwards.
GGGCAGAACGAGCAGATGACGAAGTTCGGTCCCTCGAACGTCTGGTGCACTGGCGGCGGCGCGTGCGTCCGCTTCACGATGGGCTCGAAATCGGCGATGTTGAACGCGTAGGGGTACAGGTAACCATCCCAGCCGACCACGTCGAACGGGTGGAAAGCGTAGGTCAGCCTGGTCAGACCGCCCCTGTTCCGGACGATGACCGGAACGTCCTCGCCCTCGGCCAGCAACGGGCCGACCGGACCGCGGAGATCCCGCTCGCAGTAAGGCGCGTGCTCAAGGAACTGCCCGTATGCGGACAGGTAACGCCGGGGCGGGCGGATGTGACCGGATGCCTCCACGACCAGTGCGTGCACGCCGCCGTCCGCGGGCAGCCAGCGGTGGATGGTGCCGCGCGGCACGATGACGTAGTCGCCGGCGCTGGCCTCGATGGCGCCGTAGACCGACTCGAACCTGGCTGACCCCGACCGCAGGTAGACGGCCTCATCGCCGATGGAGTTGCGGTAGAGCTCAGAGGCGGCGTCCGCGGCCGTGAAAGAGATGCGCACATCGTCATTGGCCATCATCAGCTGCCTGCCCAGCACCAGGTCGCCGCCGGACGTCATGTCCTGGGTGCGGTAATGCCGCGGGAGCAGCGGGTGATTCGCCGTCAGGCGGGCCTCCGCCGCGTCGTCGCGCAGGCCTTCGCTCTTGACGATGGCCGTCGGCGGATGCTCGTGGTAGAGCAGGGAGGAATCGGAGACGAATCCCTCTTCGCCCATCAGTTCCTCGGCATAGAGACCGCCGTCCGGCCCACGGAAGCGAATGTGGCGCTTTCGCGGAACTTCGCCAGCTACCCGGTAGTACGGCATACCGTCTCCTTCGACGCCGTGCACGCAATTCAGCCGGCCCCGGGAGGCCGTGAGCGCGCTGCCTGACAAACCCTGCTCGCGACTCGCCGATCGCCGGCCCGTCACCTGCTTGCAGGACCGCCTTTTCCTGACTATAAGGGGAACGCGGTCACACCCACGCTGCCAGGAAGGACACCTCAGAGCCGATGAGGAGCGCAAGCTATGAGTGACACGCTGCCTGCAGCCACTGGCCCGCCCGGCGGAACCCAGCCCGGCGGAGCCCCGCGCGCCCTTCGGATCTTCGGCCTCGCGGCCGTGGGCGTCGGTCTCGCTGCCCTGGCCGCAGCTACTTTCGTGCTGTCCTACCCCGGCATTCACGCGATCGCGCTGCAGGCTGGCATCAGTCCGCGGCTGGCCAGGGGTTACCCGCTGCTGCTGGACGCCATGCTGGTGGTCGTGCTTGCCGCGGTCCTGTCATTGCGCGGCGCTGGCGTGCCGAGCAAGCTGCTTGCGTGGCTGACATTGGTCGCGCTGCTCGGCGCCACGGCCGGCGCCGACGCCCTGCACGCCGCTAAGGACAAGCTGCCCGCCAGGGCTGCGGAGATCACCGCGGCGGTGCTGCCGTGGGTGCTGGTCTTGCTGGCATTCGTACTGCTGCTGGCGATGCTGCGGCATGCCAGGCTGCGGCGCCTGCAGGCCGAGCAGCCGACCGCTGCGCCAGACATCCTGCCGGGATTCCGCACCCTGCCGGGCCAGGTCGGCCCCGTTACCGCGCCGGACGCAACAGCCGCCGCCCAGGCGGCCACGGTCGCGGACACCCAGGCGGCGGCCTCCTCAGAACCTGCCGGAAGTGGGCCAACAGCAGGTGGCGCCATCTTGCAGCCCAGGATTTCCGTGCCGCGGCAGCGGGAACCGGCCTCCGACACTGACGCCGGCGCGGCGGATCCCGGGGTGGCGGGACGCGGTCAGGAAGAGGAAGCGACCGGCCCGCAGGCCGACGCTGACGCCGAGCCTGGGCCTGGGCCTGGGCCTGAAGCTGACTCTGGGCCTGAAGCTGACTCTGGGCCCGACGCTGACGCTCACCCTGGGCCCGACGCTGACCCTGGGCCTGACGCTGACCCTGGGCCTGACGCTGACGCTCACCCTGGGGCCGACGCTGACCTCGGGCCCGAAGCTGACCTTGCGATCGAGGCCGGCCTCGCGGCTGACGAGCCGGACATCGACGAGCCGGCCGTCGAGCCGACGTCAACCGAGCCCGCGGTACCAGCATCACCGCGTGATGAGTCCCGGCCGGGCGGGCCGACGGCCGAGCCAGCTGCTGACTCGTACCGGATCGGTACCGACGGGCCGGCGGAGAGCGCGCTGGCCGAAGCCGGTACTGACCGGGCCAGCACGCCTGCCGGCACCATTAGTCCCGCGCCGACAAGCGCGGCAGAGAGCCCCGACCCGGACATGCCGGTGTTCCACCGGATCTCGAGCTCGCCTGTGCCGCCGGGCGGAGTGTGAGCGCGCGCGAGTACTGGCCGGGTTACTGCTCGGAGCGCCCGAGGATGGCCGTGGCGATTGCGGCAATGCCCTCGCCGCGGCCGGTCAGGCCCAGCCCGTCGGAGGTAGTTGCCGAGACGCTGACCTGAGCTCCGCCAAGCGCCGCTGACATGGCTGCCTGCGCTTCTTCCCGCCTGGCGGAGATACGCGGCCTGTTGCCGATGATCTGGACGGCCACGTTTCCGATCTGGAAGCCGGCGGCAGCTGCCAGCCGGGCGCTTTCGGCAAGCAGCGCCGCACCCGACGCGCCGGCCCATTCGGGCCGGTCAGTGCCGAACTGGGAGCCCAGGTCGCCCAGGCTGGCCGCGGACAACAGAGCGCTGCAGGCAGCGTGCGCAGCGACGTCGCCATCGGAGTGTCCGGTGAGGCCGTCCTCGTCCGGCCAGAACAGGCCAGCCAGGTACAGCGGCCTGCCCTTGCCTACCGGATGAACGTCAACGCCGATGCCGACTCGCGGCAGCAAGTCGGCCATCAGCGGTCAGGAGGCGAGAATCTCGTCGAGAAGGGCCTCGGCCTTATCCTCGTTCGTCTTCTCAGCCAGCGCGAGCTCGCTCACCAGGATCTGCCGTGCCTTAGCCAGCATGCGCTTTTCGCCGGCTGACAGGCCACGCTCACGGTCCCGGCGCCAGAGGTCACGAACTACCTCGGCGACCTTGTTGACGTCACCGGACGCGAGCTTCTCCAGGTTGGCCTTGTACCGGCGGGACCAGTTGGTCGGCTCCTCCGTGAACGGGGCGCGAAGCACTTCGAAGACGCGCTCCAGCCCTTCCTGTCCGACCACGTCCCGGACACCGACCAGCTCAGCGTTGTCGGCGGGAACACGCACAGTCAGGTCGCCCTTGTCGACCTTGAGCACGAGGTAGGTCCTATCCTCACCCTTGATCGAACGGGTCTCGATCTCTTCGATCCGAGCAGCCCCATGGTGGGGGTAGACGACGGTGTCGCCGACCTTAAATGACATGTGGCATGTACCCCTTCCGCTGAAAGCCATCTTACCACGTTCGTCACGGGCGATTAGCCGTCGTTAGTGGCAAAGGTGCAGGTCAATGGCGCAGTTGCCAGGCCCGGAAATTGACCAGCGCAAAGACCCGCCGTCGGCGGCGGGTCCGGGCTGGCTGCGCCGGGCGGTTGCCGGACGTCCGCCGGGCGCGGGGTCAGGCAGTGCGAGTAGTCGCTGCGGCCGCCTGGAAGCATGATCATCTCACCTGGCCAGACGGTGCGTCACGGATTTAGGGCCCGAGGGCTGTCCAGTGACCGGTATCACTGGCTCATACTGAGAGGAGACGTTCGCTCCTGCCGGAGAGGTAAACGTTGAACCCAGGCGGCGAACCGGAACGGGACGACACTGGCCTGCCACCGGTCGACATCGAGATCCCCGACGACGCGCGGGAACTCGACCGTGACGTGCAGGCGTATTACCGCGAGCAGCGAGCCCTGCGGCGCCAGCAGCGCCGGAGCCGGCTCCACGGCCTCATGGCCAAGGACGGGATCGTGCTGCCGTTGCTTGCCTGCTGCCTGATCCTGGCCCTGATCACCGGCACCCTGCTAACCGTGTTCACCGCGGCGTCCGACCAGGGTTTCCCGAGCCTGACCGGAGCCGGCAAGCAGGCGGGCAGCACGGGCAAGGCCAGCACCGGCCCCTCCAGGGCAGGTTCTTCCAGCGCTGCTAGGGCCAGTAGGGCCCCGAGCCAAGGGGCCACGGCCACTCCCGGCGCCGGCCGCTCAGCCGTGCCAACCGATGGCAAGGCCGGGCCGCTTACGTTGCCAGAGATCACCCTGCAAGTAGGCGGCAAACCTGTCCAGCTGCGCAGCCTCGGCCCGGCCATGCTCGTGCTCGTCCCGGCGAAGTGCGCGTGCGTAGTGGCAGTTGCCGCCCTGGCGCGGATCGCCGCCAACGCCCGCGCAAATGCCTACCTGGTCAGCCCCGCCAACCAGGGGCCGGCCGCTGCGGGGCTGGCCGCCCAGGTCAGCAGCCAGCACCATGCCAGCATCACCGTGGCGGTGGACTCGAGCGACGCTCTGAGCAAGTACCAGCACGGGCTGACGGCCATCCTGGTCGGACCGGACCAGGTAGCCGCCGTCGCGGGCAACCTGCAGGCCGACAGGCATCTCGATCGCCTGGCGCCTGCGCTCACTCGCTGAGGCCTGCGCCACCGTGGCCGCGCTAGGGCCGCGCGGCCACGGACCAGCGTGTGCCGACAGACGTGAAACAGGCCAGGCGCGTGCCAAACCGGCGCGCCACGGGACGGGCGCCGGACGGGCGCGCCACAGACCGGGTGCGTGCCGGACCGGCGCGCAATGGGCGGGCCGGCGCCAGCACGCAATGGGCGGGCCGGCGCCAGCACGAACCAGCCAGGTGGCTACGCTTTGCGACGTCTCAGGGACGTCCTCACGACGAGGGGAGCATGCCGTGATCCGGAGCGGCTGGGGAAGGGCACTGCAGCTTCGGCTGGTGCTAGCGGCGGCCGCCGCGCTCATTCCGGTTCTGGCCGGCTGCGAGGCCGGCAGCAACGCGCCGACGCTGCAGTTTCATTACCCCACGGACGCGGCCGGCACAGTCGTAGGCCAGCTTTCGATCAGGAACGTGTTCGTCCTCGGCCCTCCGCTCGGGTTCAGCTTGCGCAAGGGCCAGTCGGCCAGCCTGTTCCTGGCCGTGGTCAACGACGGCGCGCCCGACACCTTGACCAGCATCAGCGCCCCGGGCACGGCGACCTCCGTCACGCTGCCCGCGGGCGGTATCACGATCAGGGACCAGCACCCGGTACTGCTCACCGGACCCAAGCCCGCCGTCTTCCTGACCAGCCTGACCCGGAGCATCTCCGGCGGTACGAACATCAAGCTTGTGCTCAATTTCCGCATCGCCGGGCCGGTCATGCTGGTGGTGCCCGTGATGCCGCGAGCCGCGCACTACGTCACGTACGGAACGCCGCCGAGCCCGACGCCGAGCGCCAGCCCCACCGGGCATCACCGCGGCGGGGCGACGCCGACCGCAGCGCCCGGATCGTCTCCACCGGTTAGCCCGCCGTCGCCCAGCCCGTCCCGCTGACGGTCAGGTACTGCCCGCTGACGGTCAGTTCTGCCCGCTGCGCGGGGGCCGTCCGACTGAACCTGCGCTGTCCTGCTAGCGGTCAGCCGACGGGCTCGAACTTGTATCCGAGCCCTCGGACTGTCACGATGTGCCGCGGGTTGGTGGGCTCAGTCTCGATCTTGGCGCGCAGCCGCTTCACGTGCACATCGAGCGTCTTGGTGTCGCCGACGTAATCCGCGCCCCAGACCCGGTCGATGAGCTGCATACGGGTCAGCACCCGGCCTGCGTTGCGGAGCAGGACCTCCAGCAGCTCGAACTCCTTCAGCGGGAGCTGCACCTGCTCGCTTCGCACCGTGACGACATGCCGGTCTACGTCCATCCGGACCGGCCCCGACTCCATGATCGAGCTGACGGTCTCCTCGGAGTCGCCGCGGCGTCGCAGCACGGCGCGCATTCTGGCGACAAGCTCGCGGGAGGAAAACGGCTTGGTGACGTAGTCGTCCGCGCCGAGTTCAAGGCCGACTACCTTGTCGATCTCGCTGTCCTTGGCGGTCAGCATGATGACAGGCACGTTAGACCGCTCTCGCAGCGTCCGGCAGACCTCACTGCCGGGCAGGCCAGGCAGCATGAGGTCGAGCAGCACCAGGTCTGCGCCGGTCCGATCGAACGTCTCGATTGCATCCGGGCCGGTCGGGCATACTGCGACCTCGAAACCCTCCTTACGCAGCATGTACGACAACGCGTCGCTGAACGACTCCTCGTCCTCGACAACGAGCACTCGTGTCACTTGACTGCCTCCCTGACAGATCGCGCCGTTGCGTGGTCCGCACGAGCCGAAGCGTGCCCGCTTGAAGCGGCCTTGCCAGCATTATCCGGGTCGGCGTTGCCAGCCGCCGAGCTAGCGGTTGCCGGCGCCGCAGGGCCGCTGGCCGCCATCGGGCGCCGGGGCCGGATCGGGAGCTTCAGGGTGAAGGTAGACCCGCCGCCCTCCTGGCTCCAGACGCTGACGCTGCCGCCGTGTGCTGCGGTGACGTGCTTAACAATGGCAAGTCCGAGGCCAGTGCCACCGGTCGCGCGTGACCGCGCCGGATCGACCCGGTAAAACCGCTCGAAAATGCGCTCGCGGTCGCGCTCTGGGATGCCGATGCCCTGGTCGGTCACGCTGATCTCGGCCATCCAGCTGGAAGTCGTCCGAGTGGTGATCATCACCCGCGTCTTGTCCGGGCTATAGGCGATCGCGTTCTCCAGCAGGTTCCGCAGGGCGGTGACCAGGAGATCCTCGTCGCCCAGGATCGTTATGCCGCGTCCGCCGGTCACCTCGAGCGAGATGCCCCGCGCGGTGGCGCGCATCCGGCAGCGATCAAGTGCCTCGGCCACCACGTCGTCAAGGACAACCGGGCTCGGATCGGGAACCGGCTCGGCGGCCTGGATCCGGGACAGCATGATGAGGTCCTGCACCAGGTCGGTCAGCCGTGACGCCTCCTGCCTCATCCGGCCAGCGAAGCGGAGCACGGCCTCGGGATCGTCGGCGGCTTCCTCGACTGTCTCGGCCAGCAGGGCGAGTGCACCCACCGGGGTCTTGAGCTCGTGACTGATGTTCGCTACGAAGTCACGGCGTACCTCGTCCACCCGGCGGCTCTCGGTCTGGTCCTCGGCCAGCAGCAAGATCAGCCCGCCGTCACCGACCGCGGGGCCGAGCGGTGCGACCCGTACCGCGAAACTCGTCGCCCGGCCGTTGAAACGGCTGGTCATGATGTCTATCTCGCCCTCGCGGGGCATGCCCTCACGGCGTACCTGGCGAGCCAGGGCCAGCAGCTCCCCGACCGCCAGCCGGTCACCGTCGACAAGGCCGAACTCACGCGCCGCGGCGCTGGAGCTGAGGACGCGGTCGTCGCTGCCGAGCACGACAGCCGATGACAGCAGGACCGCGAGTACAGAGCTAACCCCAGCCGGCAGCCGACCGTCCCGAACCTCGCCGGAGTCTGGCATGTCCGAAGACATGACTGCTTGCACCCCCATCTCCACGGTTTGATGTTATGCGCGCGGCCTTGTCTTCGCCCACCGCTGAGCGCTTCTACCTGCGGCTATTCGCTGAATGTTCACCACGGTGAAAGCTTCCGTCCATGTCGATTCTGCCGCCTGGGCGTTGATGGAATGACTAGACGCCGAACATAACCCGGCCACCCGGTTTGCCGCTAGCAGCGGACGGATGAGCGCGGCGAGGCGGCGGGCGGAACGGGCGACACGGATGGCCCGGCGAGCTACCGGCCCTGTGTCCGCACCGCCTCGGCCGCGTCCGCCGCAGCTTCTGGATCCAGGTACCGGCCGCCCGCATTCAGCGGCCGGTACGCCTCGTCGAGTTCATAGACCAGCGGCATGCCAGTCGGTATGTTCAGCTCGGCGATGTCGGCGTCGCTTATTCCATCGAGGTGCTTCACCAGCGCGCGCAGCGAGTTACCGTGCGCGACGACCAGGCAGGTCCGGCCCGCCGCAAGCTGCGGGATGAGCACGTCATGCCAGTACGGCATCAGCCGGTTCACAACATCGCGCAGGCACTCGGTCCTTGGCAGCAGCTCGTCTGGCAGCAGGGCGTACCGGGGATCGCCTGCCTGGGACAACGGGTCGTCATCTGGCAGCGGCGGCGGCGGTACGTCGTAAGACCGGCGCCAGGTCATGAACTGCTCGTCGCCATACTGCTGCCTGGTCTGCGCCTTGTCTTTGCCCTGCAGGGCGCCATAGTGGCGCTCGTTCAGCCGCCAGGAGCGCTGCACCGGCAGCCAGCTCAGCCCGGCCGTGTCGAGGGCGATATTGGCGGTCTGGATGGCGCGGCTGAGCAGTGAGGTATGCACGACGTCGGGCCGCAGCCCGGCTGCGGTCAGCTGCCGCCCGGCGGCATCGGCCTCCGCCTTGCCCCGCCCGGACAGGCTCGTGTCGACCCAGCCGGTGAACAGCCCTTTCGCGTTCCACTCGCTCTCGCCGTGCCGAACCAGGACCAGCGTGCTCATGACCGAGATCCTAGCCTGCCCGATCATGGCGGCCGGCCCTTGCTGACGGGGGTTGCTGAAAACTCTATAAATCATGTTGGTAAAAGAGAGTTTTCGCTGGTCAATGCCGCAAATCTGGTCAGGCCGGCCGGGAACATGCAGGCCGGCTCACGGGTTGGTCTTTTCCGGAGGTGCATGCCTGTGCCGCGACGCTACCCACGGCGGATCGCGACCGTCAGCGTTCATACATCGCCGCTTGAGCAGCCGGGAACCGGCGACGCAGGCGGCCTTAACGTGTATGTGGTGGAGGTCGCCAAGCGGCTGGCCGAACGGGGCGTGGAGGTAGACATCTTCACCCGCGCGGTCTCCAGGGACCAGCCGCAGGTCGCTGAGCTAGCACCGGGCGTGCTCGTCCGGCACCTGGCCGCCGGGCCCTTCGAGGATCTGGACAAGGCTGATCTGCCTGGCCAGCTCTGCCAGTTCACCTTCGAGTTGCTGAGAACCGAGGCTGCGCACGCGCCCGGCCGGTATGACCTCGTTCATGGTCATTACTGGCTATCTGGCCAGGTGGGCGCCGTGGCTAAAGAGCGCTGGGGCGTCCCGCTCGTGCAGTCCATGCACACCCTCGGCAAGGTAAAGAACGCGGCGCTCGCCGCCGGTGACGCCGCCGAGCCCGCGGTCCGGCTGCGGGGAGAGGCCGAAGTTGTGGCCGCCGCGGACCGCCTCGTCGCCAATACCGACGACGAGGCCCAGCAGCTGATCGGTCACTACGATGCCGATCCGGCGCGGGTGACCACCATCAATCCCGGCGTTGACCTGTCCGTCTTCCGGCCAGGGTCGCAGTTCCGGGCACGCCAGCAGCTAGGCCTGCCAGCCGACGGCGTGGTCCTGGTCTTTGCCGGCCGGGTACAGCCGCTGAAAGCCCCGGACATCGTCTTGCACACCGCCGCCCAGCTGATCAGGGACGATCCCAGCCTGGCTGGCCGGCTTACCGTCGCCTTCGTCGGCGGCCCGAGCGGGACAGGCCGTAACGATCCTGACGGGCTCGTCGAGCTTGCCACCAGGCTCGGCCTGACCGGCCAGGTTCGCCTCGAGCCGCCATGCCCGCAGCCCGAGCTTGCGCAGTGGTACCGGGCCGCGACACTTGTCCTGGTGCCGTCTTACTCCGAGTCGTTCGGCCTGGTGGCGATGGAAGCGCAGGCTTGCGGTACGCCGGTTGTGGCCGCCGCGGTCGGAGGGCTTCGCACCGCGGTGCGGCACGGACTGTCCGGCATCCTGATTGATTCGCACGACCCTGGCCACTATGCCCGCGCGGTGCGCGACCTGCTCGCCGCGCCGGGCACGCTCGCCAGGCTGCGGCAAGGAGCCAGGGAGCACGCGTCGAAGTTCGGCTGGTCGGCAACCGTGGACTCGCTGCTGCAGTTGTATGCCACGGTGACCGAGGCCGCCGCGGTAGACGCGTGACTAAGCCCTCGCCCGCGGAGGCGCTCGGCGCCGCGCTGGCCAGCCTCGGCGTCAGCTACGAATCGCCGGAGCCCGGCAGCTACCTGGTCACGCTGCCGGGCCAGCACAAGCTGCAGACCATGGCGTGGCTGATAGCGGGGACGCACAGCCTGCACGTGGAAGCTTTCTTCTGCCGCCAGCCGGATGAGAATCACGCTGAGTTCTACCGTTTCCTGCTGGAGCACAATGCGCGCATGTACGGCATCGGTTTCGCGCTGGACCCGGTCGGTGACGTGTACCTCGCCGGGAGGCTGCCGTTGGAGTCCATCAGCGCGGCTGAGGTCGACCGGCTGCTCGGCTGCCTGCTGACCTATTCCGACGAGACCTTTGACCAGGCGCTGATGATCGGCTTCGCCACCGCCATCCGCAAGGAGTACGCATGGCGGGTCAAGCGCGGCGAGAGCCTCGCTAATCTCCAGGCCTTCGGGCGGCTCACCGGCGCCAGCCCGCGCCCCGGCGACGGGCCCCGCCCCGGCGACGGGCCCCGGCTCGGCGACCGGGGAGAGCGCGTCGAGCAGTAGGCGGCAATCCGAGGGAGGGCGCATGAGCCAGCCGCCGGATGCGGCCGCGGAGTCCTTCGAGGTATTCGGCACGACCGCAGTCCTCGTCGTCACCGAGCCAGCGGCGCTCGGGCAGGCCCGCGCCCTGGCCGACCAGGTGCTTGCAGCGGTCGATCTCGCGGCCAGCCGGTTCCGGCCGGACTCCGAGCTAGTCAGGCTCAACGCGGCGGCGGGGCAGCCGGTCGATATCAGCCCGACGTTTGCCCAGCTGCTTGATACTGCGATCCGGGCGGCGCGGCTTACAGGCGGCGACGTTGATCCCACGTGCGCGCGGGCACTCGCCACTCTCGGCTACGACCGTGATTTCGCCGCGGTCCGCGCCGCCGGTGATGCGCCGCCCAGGGCGACCCGTCCGCTCGGCCCGGTGCCTGGCTGGCGGAACATCCACCTGGACCGGGAGATGCGGCGGGTCAGGCTGGCTCATGGCGCGCAAGTCGATCTTGGCGCGACTGCCAAGGCATGGGCCTCGGACAGGTGCGCCGAGCAGATCGCCAGCAAGCTCGCCTGCGGCGTCCTTGTCAGCCTCGGCGGAGATGTGGCCGTAGCCGGGCCAGCGCCCCGCGGAGGCTGGCAGATCAGGGTCACCGACGATCACGCCGCGCCTGCCTCCGCGCCCGGCCAGACTGTTGCCATCGCCACCGGCGGGCTCGCCACCTCCAGCACGACCGTCCGGACCTGGACGGTCGGCGGCCAGCAGGTCCACCACATTATCGACCCGTCCACCGGCGAGCCCGCCCGGTCGTGCTGGCGCACTGTCAGCGTCGCGGCGGCCAGTTGCACGGACGCGAACACCGCTAGCACGGCGGCTATCATTCGCGGTGCGGCCGCGCCCGGCTGGCTTAGTGCCGCAGGACTTCCGGCCCGCCTCGTCCGCGACGACGGGACCGTGCAGACTACGGCGGGCTGGCCGCCTGACGACGGACCCGACGAGGCAGCGTGACCGGCGCCGTGCGTACGCTCGCTCGGTGAACTGACCGTAACGGAGGCATCATGGGCCCACTCAGCGGCGTGCGCATTGTCGAGATCGCCAGCCTTGCCCCCGCCCCGTTCGGCTGCATGATCCTCTCCGATCTCGGCGCTGACGTGCTGCGGGTAGACCGCGCCGAGCGATGCGGCCAAGGCTCTCCGCAGCCGGCCGACCCGCTGAGCCGCGGCCGGCGATCGCTGGGCCTCAATCTGAAGGATCCGGCCGCGATCGGACTGCTGCTCCGGCTCATCGAAGACGCCGACGTCCTAGTCGAAGGCTTCCGGCCGGGCGTGGCCGAGCGGCTTGGCTTCGGGCCGCAAGTCTGCGCGGAGCGCAACGCTGGCCTGATTTTCGCGCGCATGACTGGGTGGGGCCAGGATGGGCCGCTGGCCCAGACCGCCGGGCATGACATCGATTACATCGCGATCTCCGGAGCGCTCAGCACCGTCGGCCGCACCGGTGAGGCGCCAGTTCCGCCGGTCAACCTGCTCGGCGACTTCGGCGGCGGCGGCATGCTGCTGGCGCTCGGCATCCTCGCCGCGCTCGTGGAGCGTGCCAGCAGCGGCCTCGGTCAGGTCATCGACGCGGCCATGGTCGACGGCTCGGCGTTGCTTACATCGTTCCTCTATGGCTTGCGCGCGACTGGCGCCTGGCAGGACAAGCGCGGCAGCAACCTGCTGGACGGCGGCGCGCCGTTCTACGACACCTACCGAACCGCTGACGGCGAATACATGGCAGTGGGCGCGCTTGAGCCGCAGTTCTACGCCGCGTTGCTTGATGGTCTCGGCCTCGCCGGGACCGGACTGCCGGGCCAGCACGACCGTGCAGGCTGGCCGGCCCTCCGGCAGGCATTCGCGCAGCAATTCGTCAGCCGGACCCGCGCGGACTGGGAGCAGGTGTTCGCCGGGACCGACGCATGCGTGTCCCCGGTGCTCAGCCTTGCCGAAGCCCCCCGGCACCCCCACGCCGCCGCGAGAGGGGCGTTCGTCGACGTCAACGGGCTGACCCAGCCTGCCCCCGCGCCGCGTTTCGGCCGGACGCCGCCTGCCGCGCCAGTCGCCCCGCCACGGCTGGGCGCCGACACCGACTCGGTACTGACCAGCCTCGGCTTGAGCCGAACCGAGATCGCTGACCTGCGGGACAGGGGCGTGATTGGCTAGGAGCAACCCGCAAGACCGGGAGATCCTGCGCCTTGCCCTGCCTGCCTTCGGAGCACTGGTCACCGAGCCGCTGTTCCTGCTCGCCGACTCCGCCATCGTCGGGCGCCTGGGTACGGCACCGCTCGGGGGTCTCGGGGTTGCCAGCCAGGCGCTTACCACCCTGGTAGGCGTTTCGATCTTCCTGGCCTACGGCACGACGGCCGCGGTCGCGCGTCAGGTAGGCGCCGGCCAGCCTCGGGCGGCCGTCCGGCAGGGCATCGACGGCGTCTGGCTGGCCGCGCTGATCGGGCTGGCCGTGCTCGCCCTGGGCTGGCCGCTGGTCCCGCGGATCGTCTGGGCCTTCGGCGGTACTGCCGTAGTCAGCCACCAGGCCGTCATCTACCTGCGGATCAGCCTGATCGGCGCGCCTTCGATGCTGTCCGCACTGGCCGGCACCGGCGTGCTGCGCGGCCTGCAGGACACCCGGACGCCGCTGCTGGTCGCCGTCGCCGCGAACGCGCTGAACGTGGTCCTGAACGCCACGCTGGTGCTCGGGCTCCACTGGGGCATCGCAGGCTCGGCCTGGGGCACCGTGATCGCGCAGACGGCAACTGGTGCGGCGTACCTGCTCGTCGTCGCGAAGGGGGCCCGCCGTGCGGGCGTCAGCCTCAGGCCCGACCTGCCCGGCATCCGCGCCGCGGCTTTCGCCGGGGCTTCGCTGGTGCTGCGCACGCTAGCGCTGCAGGCGGCGCTCGTCCTGATGACGGCCATCGCCGCCCGGCAGTCAGATGCGGCGATCGCCGCGCATCAGGTCGCCATGCGAATCTGGAGCCTGTTCGCCTTCGCCCTGGACGCGATCGCGATCGCCGCCCAGGCCATCACCGGCAGGTGCCTGGGCGCGGGTGACATCGCCGGGGCCCGCGCGGCCACCCGCCGGATGATCTGGTGGGGCGGCGCCTACGGCGCAGTCTTCTCGGTCGTGCTGCTGGCGATCAGGCCGCTGCTGCCCGGGCTATTCGGCGTGACGCCGCAGGTACGGAGCCTGCTCCTCGCTGTCCTGCTGGTGGTCATCGCCCAGCAGCCGGTGGCAGGCGTGGTCTTCGTACTGGACGGAGTTCTGATCGGCGCGGGCGACCAGGATTACCTGGCGCTGGCCGGACTGGCGACGCTTGCCGTGTTCGGTGCGGCGGCTGCAGTGGCCGTCACCTCGGGCGGCGGCCTGGTAGCGCTCTGGCTGGCCTACACGGCCTGGATGCTGGCGAGGTTCGTGACCCTGACGATGCGGGCGCATGGCTCCCGCTGGCTGGTCACCGGCGCCGTCAGGCACTGACGCGCGCCCGCCGTGAGCTTGTCCGCCAGGCTGCCCTGCGGGGTGGGATTGCCTGGTCGGCCCGGTAGACGGTAAGATCACCCTGGTTTGAACCAGGCACCTCGTTCGGTGAGGCGTCGACATGAACACAGGCCACTGATCCGACGACGTCGAGAGACGCCCAGGGTCAGGACAGGTCTCCCCGGCTTAAGGGGTGACCCAAAGTGGCTGCGCCGGAAGGTGCTACGTCTTGTCGTGCCAAAGCTCTGACGAGTAGGGGTGCGCCGGCGTGGCCGCCGGAATCCTCCCCTTGCCTGTTGTTGGCTGGCACCCGCGCGTGTCATGGCTGGAGGAGGCGAGACATGGATAGCAGTACACCGGGCCATGAACGGCCCCGCATCCGATCGTTCTCGTACTCTTCTGGCACGCGGTAACCGCCCGCTCTGCGCAAGCCTTACTGCGCGATCCGCCCGGGATCCGCTTCGATCCCCGCACCATGCTGTGCGTCAGCGCAGCGCGGCCGGATGCTGCGTGCCTCTCACGACTCCTCAGCTGAGGACAGGGAGGGATTACCATGACCGCGACCTGGGATCTGCGCAACCGGAGCGCCGTACTCGACTCTGAGCATGTCGGCGACATCTGCGGTGCCCTGGGCACGATCCGGCTGGACGACACCGCGCCAAGGCGGGGCCGGTCGGCCGCGCTTAAGACACTGCTGGCGGTCGTGGGGCCCGGGCTGATCGTGATGGTCGGCGACAACGATGCGGGCGCGTTCGCGACCTACGGGCAGGCCGGCCAGAACTACGGCACCCGGCTGGTGTGGACGCTGCTGCTGCTGGTCCCGGTGCTGTATGTCAACCAGGAGATGGTGCTGCGGCTGGGCGCGGTGACCGGGGTGGGGCATGCCCGGCTGATCCTGGAGCGGTTCGGCAAGTTCTGGGGCGCGTTCAGCGTGATCGACTTGTTCGTCCTGAACGCGCTGACGATCGTGACGGAGTTCATCGGGATCACCCTGGCGGCGGGTTATCTCGGGCTGCCGAAGCTCGGCGCGGTCGCGCTGGCCGCGCTGGTGGTGGTCGGCGCGGCGTTCACCGGCAGCTTCCGCCGGTTCGAGCGCATCGCCGTCGGTTTCTGCGCCGGCAGCCTGCTGCTGATCCCGGTGTACTTCCTGGCCCACCCGCGCGCATCGCAGCTCGCGCATAACTTCCTGGTCCCCCAGCTGCCAGGCGGCGCAGGCCAGCTGTCGGCGGTGATGCTGCTGGTCATCGGGATCGTCGGCACCACGGTCGCGCCGTGGCAGCTGTTCTTCCAGCAGAGCTACGTCATCGACAAGCGGATCACGCCCAGGTTCATGAAGTACGAGAAGGCCGACCTGTGGATCGGCATCGTCATCGTGGTCATCGGCGGCGCCGCGATCATGGGCGCCACCACCGCAGCGTTCGCCGGGACCCACGGCCTGGGTCATTTCACCGATGCGGCGGGGCTGGCCCGGGGCCTGCAGGCCTACGGCGGCCGGACGCTGGGCGTCCTGTTCGCGATCGCGCTCCTGGACGCCTCCATTATCGGCGCGTTCGCGGTCTCGCTCTCCACCGCGTACGCGGTCAGCGACGTGCTCGGCCTCAAGCACTCGCTGCACCGCGGCGTGCAGGGCGCCAAGGGCTTCTACGCCATCTACGCGGGCCTGATCGGCCTGGCCGCGGCCGTGGTGCTGATCCCCGGTTCCCCGCTCGGCCTGCTCACCGTAGGCGTGCAGGTGCTGGCCGGCGTGCTGCTCCCGTCGGCCACGGTCTTCCTGCTGCTGCTGTGCAACGACCGCGAGGTGCTGGGCCCGTGGGTCAACGGCCGCAGGACCAACCTGTTCACCGCCGCCGTCGTCGCGATCCTGGTCACGCTGTCGGTCATCCTGACCGCCTCGGTGCTGTTCCCCGCCATCACGGCCAGCCAGATCATTGACATCGTGGCCGCCTGCGGCGCCGCCATCCTGGTCGCGGCCGGGTACGCCACGGCCCGGCGGATGCGGGCCGGCGCCCTGTCCAAGCTGCCGTGGACCGGGCCGGCCGGGATAACTGGCGGATGCCGCCGCTGGCCCTGCTGCAGCGGCCGGCCATGTCCAACGGCCGCAAGATCGGGATGTCCGCGCTGCGGCTTTACCTGGGCGTCGCGATGATCCTGGTCATCATCAAGATCGTCGAACTCGCCATGGGCCGCTGATATGCGCCCGGCGGGTCAGGCCCCGCCGAGTTGCACGGCCTTGACAATCAGCAGCAGGACTGAGATCACCAGATAGCCGCGCAGCACCATCATGCTCAGCTTGGTGCCCGCCGACCAGGTCACCGGCTTGAGCAGGGCCAGCGGCGGCATCCGCCAGCTGGCCCGCTCAGCACGGGACATGGTCGCGCGCGCGGGCGGCACGGCCTGCGGGCGGCGGGACCGGGTGAGCAGCACCCAGCCGCCGCCCCCGACAGCCCCGGCCGCCAGGCCGGCCGATAGCCAGAGCGCGACCTTGGTGGCGCTGATAGCCGGGAAGAGAGTAGTCACCACGAGGGTGCCGGACAGCATCAGTAGCGTCGCTATGATCACGGCGGCGGTGACGTTCAGCCAGCGCGCGTTCGTCCACGGCCCGAGGACCTCGCGGTCGTTGCACAGCAGTAGCAGGAACACGCTGGCGCTCGGCAACAGCACGCCGGCCAGGGCCTGCACCGCGGTGGTCAGCAAGCCGAGCGGAGCATGCGGGATCAGCACGACCCCGGCTGCCACCACAACCATGGCGGCGTAGATGGCGTAGAAGGCCCTGGCATCGCGGAAGCTGCGATGCAGCGAGTGCTTGATGTTGAACACGTCGCCGAACGCGTAGCTGGTGGACAGCGTCACAGCAGCGGCGCCGATGATACTGGCGTCGAGCAGCACTATCGCGAACAGGGCACCGAGCACGCGGCTGTGCGTGCCGAGCGCGTTCGCGACCCCGAGCGCGTCACTGAAATGCCTGGCCAGGCTAGTGCCGCGGACGGCGTAGTCCGCCACTATCAGGACGGAGGCAGCACCCCCCACGACGACAAGCGAGCCGAGCATCGTGTCCGCCCGCTCGTACTGGATGAAACGCGGCGTGATCCGCTTGTCAATGACGTTGGATTGCTGGAAGAACAGCTGCCACGGCGCGACCGTCGTGCCGACGATCGCGATGATCAGCAGCACAGCGGCCGAGCTGATGCCGCCCTGGATTCCCGGCACGACAAAGTGATAGGCGATTGAGCCATATCGCGGGCCGGACAGCAAGGTGACAGGCACCAGCACCAGGCTTGCGGCGATGAACACGAACATCGATCGTTCCCAGCGGCGGAAACTGCCGGTCACGGTGATGAGCACGAGCAGGGCCGCCGCAAGCGGCACCGAGATATACGGGCTGACTCCGAAGTAGCGCAGGGACAGCGAGACGCCGATGAACTCGGTCACGATCGTCAGGAAGTTGAGCACGAACAGGTCCCCGACGCTAAAGGCGCCCCAGAATTTGCCGAACCGCTCGATGATGAGGCGTGCGTGGCCAACACCGGTCACCGCGCCAAGCCGGACCACCATCTCCTGATTGACGATCAGCACGGGGATCAGCAGCAGCAGCACCCAGAGCAGGCTGTATCCGTAGTCCTGGCCAGCCTGAGCATAGGTCGAGACCCCGCCTGCGTCGTTGTCGCCGACCATCACGATCAACCCAGGACCGACGATGGCCAGGAAGGTCACCAGCCGTCGGCGCCAGGCGCTGCGATCGGAGTCCTCGCCGAGCCGGATCCGCCCCAGGGCGCCCTCGATATCGCCCAGGTGCGCTTCGTCTAGTACCGCGCTCGGCCGAGTCAGTGCTGGCCCGGATTGCGGCTCCTGGGACGGTGCCCCGGCGCCGCCGGGATTGACCGCGCCTTGTCCGGTAACGGGGTCCCGCGAGTCACTGCCGTCGTGTGCAGGCGGCGGCCTGGTCATCCTCGCGGCCCGGTCGTCACTTCGCGCCCCGGTGTGCGTCCGGTGGTTCGGCTGCCTCCCTTCGCCGCCAATCCTCTGGCAGCGTTGCCTCTAGGACGTCATCGACCGTAATCAGGCCGATCATGCGCCGCTGCTCGTCGACCACCGGAACGGTGATCAGGTTGTAGTCGCTCATAAGCACAGCGACGTCAACAACGTCGGTATCCGCGCCCACCCGGACCGGATCGTCGTCCCACACGTCGGCAACCGGCGCGTCCTGTGGCGCCTGGACCAGCCGGACGAGGCTCGCCACGCCGCGCAACTTGCCGCGCTCGTCCACGGCATGGACGCTCGTGATCGCCTCTGGCTGCACGTTGACCGCATCGGCGACGGCCGCCACCGCCTCCGCGACCTGGGCCGTCGCCGGGATCACGACGAAATCCACGCCCATCAGGCCGCCCGCGCTCGTCGGGTTGAAACCCATCAGCGTCATGATCTTCGCCCGCGACGGTGGCGGCAGCAGGTCCAGGACTGGCTGGCGGCGTGACTGGGGCAGTTCGCTGATGGCGTCCGCTGCATCATCCGGCCGCATCCTGGTCAGCACCGAAGCGATTTCGGCATTGGTACGGGCGCCGAGCAGTCTGCTGGCCCTGTCCTCGTCTAGCTCCTCGAAGACGTCAGCTTCCAGCTCGGGATCCGCGTGAACGTGACCGAGAATCTCGGTCTCCTCCTCTTTCGACGCACCCTCAAGCAGGTCAGCGATCTGGGCTGGCTTGAGCTTGCGGATACGGCCGAACGGATACCGCGACCTTGCGCTGCTGGCGTGGCCGATGAGCGGTTCGAACTTGTCCCATTCACGGAACGGGTGCTGACCCTGATCGGCAGCAGCTCGGCTGAACAGGCGGCGCGTGCGCCGCCTGCTGTCCACTCCGGTGACAACCCACTCGCCGTTGCCCGGCGCCAGCTCAAGGTCGCCGGCCCTGACCAGGTGCGCGCTCTCCACGTCCAGCAGCCGGTGCCCGAGCACGTCAGCCCGCAGGAGCACCTCGCCCTCCCGCCGCTCGAATTGGCGGAGATCAAGCCGGGCACTGGTGAGCCGAAGCTCGGGGCCGTCGAGAACGGCGACCTGCTCGATCGGTACGAACAATGACCGCCCGCCGACCGCCGCGACGAGTCCGGTGACGACGGGGTAACCGGCTCCGCGCAACCGGACGATGACATCGGACAGGCGGCCAAGGGACTGGCTGTCCTTGCCGGTCACCGTTCGACGCAGCAGCTCAGACAGATGCAGGGTGCGAAAGCCGCCTACTTGCCCCGCCGGGGCCGCTGGTGTCGTGCTCATGTGAACTGCCTCCGCGCAACGGCTGGGACAGGCCCGCGATCCGGCCGCGACTGCCGCGGGTGCTCCGAACCAGCTTGTCACGGCTTTCATCGCCACGCGGGGAGTACCCACTGGGGTCCCGGACCGTCAGTCGACCGACGAAGCTTCCGCTTCTCGGGGTGCGGAGCCCCCCTCGCCCGGCCGGAGTGGTATGAAGGCCACGTCAGGTACGGTCGAGGGGAGGGTCAGGCAGCGTGGCGATGCGGAAAGCCGTCGGCACGCTGGTGGGTGGCGGCGACCTGAGCGAGGGTCTCGGCTACACGCTCAAGCGAAAGCTCCTGGGCAAGCCGCTCATCAACGAGCAGCTGGGCGAGCAACGGCTGTCCAAGATCCTGGCGCTGGGCGTCCTTTCGCCTGACGGGATCTCGTCCTCGGCGTACGGCACCGAGGAAATCCTCATCGAGCTGCTGATGGGCGGGCTCGGGCTCGCGGCGTTCACCCTCATCCTGCCGCTCACCGGTGTCGTGCTCTTCGTCATGATCCTGGTGGTCCTGTCCTACCGCGAAGTCGTCATGGTCTACACCAGGGCCGGCGGGTCTTATGTCGTCGCCCGGGAGAACTTCGGGCCGCGAGTGGCACAGATCGCGGCCGTCGCGTTGCTGATCGACTACGTGGTCACGGTGGCCGTGCAGGTTGCGGCCGGGACGGCGGCGGTGGCCTCGGCGTTCCCGAACTCGCCCATCAACAATTCCACCGCGATCACGGTGATCTCCATCGGCGTGGTGTTGCTGATGCTCTATGGCAACCTGCGCGGCATCCGGGAGGCCGGCCGGGCGTTTGCCGTGCCGACCTACCTGTTCTCCGGCGTGATCATCTTGATGATCATCGTAGGCCTGCTGCGGGAGATCTTCGGCACCCTGCCGCGGTGGCACGTCGTATGCCCCGCCGGTATGCCCCACTGCGCCTACGGACAGGGCGTGACCCCGAATCACAACACCTTGATCTCGTTCGCGCTCATTTTCGTGCTGCTGCGGGCCTTTGCTAACGGCGGCTCGTCGCTGACGGGCATCGAGGCCGTGTCCAACGCAGTGAGCGCGTTCAAGCCGCCGGAGGGCATCAATGCGCGCCGCGTGCTGGTCATTGAGGGCGCGATCCTCGGCACGCTGGTGGCCGGCATCTCCTGGCTGGCCCACGTTACCCATGCCACGCCGTACAAACTCGGCGTACCGACCGTGCTATCGCAAGAGGCGAAGCTGATATTCGGTGCGTCGCTCGGTGGCACGGCCATGTACGCGCTCGTGCAGACCGCCACCGCCCTGATCCTCTACACCGGCGGCAATACTAGCTTCAACGGCTTCCCGTTCCTGGCCAGCTTCGTGGCCGAGGACGCGTTCCTGCCCCGCTGGCTGACCAAGCGCGGTCACCGGCTGGTGTTCTCGAACGGCATCGTCTTGCTGGCCGCCGTGTCCATCACGCTGCTGGCGGTGGTGGGCTCGAGCGTCAACCGGCTGGTGCCCTTCTACGCTCTCGGCGTGTTCACCGCCTTCACCATGGCGGGCTTCGGCATGGCCAAGTACCACCACCGGGTCCGCGAGCCTGGCTGGCGGCGCAAGCTAGTGATCAACTTCTCGGCCGGTGTCACGTCGCTGATCGTCGTGCTGATCTTCGCCATCGTGAAATTCACCGAGGGAGCCTGGCTCGTCGTGGTGCTGTTTGCGGTCGGCGTGCCAGTGCTGATCAGGCTGAACCGGCAGTACGGGATGGAAGCCACGGTGCTGGAGAGCATCGGCAGCCGGGGCGGTCCGCGGGAGCCGCCGACTTATTCGCGGCGAACCGTGCATGTCTTCGTGGACGACTTCGATCTGGCCACGATCGCCGCACTGCGGTACGCCCGCAGTCTGCGGCCCACCTCACTGCGCGCCGTCCATTTCGTCGTCGACAACGTGAAGGCGGACAAGCTGCGCGAGGACTGGCTGCGGGCAAATACCGGGATCCCGCTCGAATTCGTGGACTGCCCCGACCGGCGGCTCGCCAACTGCGCCGCTGCGATGGTCAGCACCGAGGCGCAGTTGCCCGGAGTTGGCGTCACCGCGATCCTGCCGCGCCGCAGCTACGCGCCGATTGTCGGCCGGCTGCTGCACGACAGGACGGCTGACAAGATGGCGGCCGCGATCAGCCGCATCCCGCACGCCGCGGCCACGATTGTCCCCTTCGACGTCGAGAGCAGGGTCGAGAGCCTGGCGGCCCGCGGTGCGATGGCGCGCGCCGCCGATTCGGCGGATACTTCGCAGCCACCACCGGGCGACGCGGCACCGCGGCCGGTCGCGCGCCCGCCGGACGAGCCGGTGCCGACCGCACCCGACGCCGGCAGAGACAAGGCCTACGACCGGCCCGCGCAGTCGCGCGGCGTCACGCCGATAGGGGAGCTCAGGCCGGGCCGGGCGGTCGCCGAGGGCCGGGTGCACGCCGTCGAGATCAGGCCGGTCGAGCACAACACGGTGCTTGCCTGCGATGTTGAGGACTCCACTGGTCAGCTGACGGCACTTTTCTACGGCCGGTCGCACATTCCGGGGCTCCGGCCAGGTTCCAAGGTCAGGCTGCGCGGGCAGGTCGGCATGAAGTCTGGCAGGCCAGTCATGATCAATCCGGCCTACCAGCTGCTCGCGGCCGGCGAACCGGACCCCGGCGAGCCAGAGATCCGCCCCGAACCGCGCCGTGGCCGGAACCGCCGGGACGACCAGGAGACATGATGTCGCGGCCGCCGTCGCCAGGTGCCGGCCACCGACACCACCCCGGGCATACCGCGACGGGCGGCCAGCGTCGTGCGCTCACCGCCGTCCTGCTGATCAGCAGCGGCATCGCCGTTGCCGAGGTGGTCGGCGCGATCATCACCGGCGCGCTCGTGCTCTTCGCCGACGCGGCTCACATGGCCGCGGACGCCGCCGGGATCGGCCTGTCACTGCTGGCTGCCTGGTTCGCGACCCGCCCGGCAACCGCGCGCCGCACCTTCGGCTACGCCAGGGCGGAGATCCTGGCTGCGATGGCGAACTCGTTGCTCCTCCTGGCGATGGCCGGGGTGATCTTCACCGAGGCGATCCGGCGGCTCATGTCACCGCCCGCCGTCAGCTCAGGGCTGCTCGTAGCATTCGGCTGTGCCGCCCTGGTCGGCAACGCCTGTTCCTTGCTGCTGCTCCGGCGCGGTCAGGCCGACAGCCTCAACGTGCGCGCCGCGTTCCTGGAAGTTGCCGCCGACACCCTGGGCGCGGCCGCGGTCATCGTGACCGGGATCATCATCACGGCTACCGGCTTCACGGTGGCCGATCCGATTGCTTCGCTCGCCGTCGGCATCCTGATCCTGCCGCGGACCTGGCGACTGCTGAAAGAGGCCATCGACATCTTGCTCGAGGCCAGCCCGGCGAGCATCGACCTGGACGAGATACGCCAGCACATGACCGAGTTGCCAGGCATCCGCGAGGTCCACGAACTGCATGTCTGGACAATCACCTCGGGCCTGCCCGTGTTCTCCGCGCACATCGTCGTCGATCCGGAGGTCATCGAGCGAGGCCAGAGCGCGATCATGCTGGACAAGCTCCAGGCTTGCCTGCGCGGGCACTTTGACGTGGACCACTCCACTTTCCAGCTCGAGCCAGCCGGCCATGCCGACCACGAGCAGCCCATGCACGAGTAACCGTGCTGTGCGCCGGTTGCCGGCGCTGGCTAGGAATCGCCGAAGTATCGGGGATTCGCCACCGCGAGGCGGGCCGCGACGGCGTCCGCGAGTCCGGGGCCGTCGGTCCCGGACTCGGCCTGGCGCTCGTCGAGTTCCATCTCCCGGGCGACGATAGCCAGCACGTTGGCGGCCACCCGGGCGTGGAACGCCAGCTGACCGGTGGTAGCCGGCATCACGCCGTCGGTCAGGAACTCGCGCACGGCGTCGAGCAGCTCGCTGGCCGTCGGGCGGCCGTAGGGCGCCGGCTCGGCCCGGGGCAGGCCGCCCGGCCGGGGCCGCTGGCTGGCGGCACGCGCCGCCGCCGCAGGGTCGAGAAGCAACAGCAGGTCCCACTCCTGCTCGCAGACCCGGCGGCCGATCGCGGCCAGCTCCACCGAGCGATGTGCGCCGGACAAGTGCGTCCACGCCTGGGTCAGGCAGATGACGCCCCAGCGCAGCGTGCCGAGCAGCTCCCACCAGCGCAGCTCGTCCAGGCCGATGTCCGCGCCGCCAGCGGCCCGGTAGGCCGCCAGTAGCTCTGCTCGTGAGCTGAGGCCCGCGACAGGTGCACCGGCGCCGAACCGCCACGCCTTAACGCAGAGCCAGCCAAGATCCTCGGCCGGGTTCCCGGCGTGGGTCAGCTCCCAGTCCAATACCGCGCGCAGGCCTTCTGGCCCGACGATCAGGTTCCCGAGCCGGAAATCGCCGTGCACCAGCACGGGCTCGCGTGGCGGCGGCTGGCTGGCGGCCAGTTCCGTCATGGCCAGCTCGAACACCTCACTCGGCCGCCCGAAAGAGTCCAGTTGCTCGCGCAGCGCGGCCAGCGGATCCGGAGCCGGGAAACCGGCCGGCGCTGCCAGGCCATGCAGCCCGGCAGCGAACTGCGCTAGCTCGCTGACGAGCCTGCCGCGGGCGTGTGCGTACTGCTCGTCCCGCAAGATCTTGCGCGCAATGGTTTCACCGGCGACCCGGCGCATGACCATACCGCCGGATTCCCAGCCGGCTCCCGCTGGCATAACCAGCAACTCGGGCACCCGCAGGCCGGCCTTCGTAGCGAGGCCGATAGCCTCCGCCTCGCGCTGTGCCACTGCCGGGTCTGCTGGCCGGCCGGGCTGGTCCCGCCGGAGCACGAGTTCGGTCCGCGTTCCGTCCGCGCCCACGGCATCGAAGGACCAAGTCTGCTTAGACGCGCCGCCGGGCAGCCGCGTGAGGCCCTCGATGGTGACCGGCCCGGCAACCGACCGCAGCACCTGGGCGAGCGCGTTCCCGTCCAAATTCCCGGTCATCAGTTCTCCGTGACACCTTTCGGCGCGCGCTGGCGCATGAAGCCGAACATGTAGCCGGCCACCCGGCGCATCTGGATCTCCTCCGCGCCCTCGGTGATCCGGTATCTGCGGTGGTGGCGGTAAATGTGCTCGAACGGCTTGTGCCGGGAGTAGCCGAGGCCGCCGTGGACCTGCATGGCCCGGTCGGCCGCCTCGCAGCACAGCCGATTGGCCCAGTAATTGCACATGGAGACCTTGTCCGAGGCGGCGAACGGGCCGTCGCGGTCCATCAGCCAGGCTGTCTTGTGGATCAGCGCCCGCAGCATTTCGCACTGGGTCTGCAACTCCACCAGCGGGAACTGGATCGCCTGGTTGGCGGCCAGCGGCTTGCCGAACGGCTTGCGCTCGAGGGCGTAGGCGACCGACTCGTTGATGCAGTACTGGGCCGCACCCAGGCTCGAGGCCGCCTGGCGGATCCGGTTCTCATTGAAGAAATGCTGCACTACCTGCAGGCCACGGCCCGCACCGCCGAATATCGCGCTGGCCGGCACGCGGACGTCGCGGAAACTCACGTGCGCATGGTCGGTGGGCATGTTGAACGTCCACAGGTACTCATCGACGGTGAAGCCGGGCGACGAGATCGGGGTCAGGAACGCGGTGATGCCTTCCGCGTCGCCTGGCTTGCCGGCGGTCCGCGCGAAGATCAGGTCGTGCGAGGCCGCGTGCACGCCAGTGTTCCAGGTCTTCTCCCCGTTGATCACCCAGTCGTCGCCGTCGCGCACTGCGGTGGTTTCCATGAAAGTTGCGTCAGAGCCGTGCGCGGGCTCAGTGATACCGAACGCGAAGCCCCTGCGGCCAGCGGCCAGTCCGTCGATCCACTGCGCCTGCTGCTCCGGGCTGCCGTATTCGATCATGAGCAGCAAGCCGACGTTGTTGCCTACCACCATGTGCTCGTTCTGGAGGTCGCAATGCAGGCCGAGGCCCATGCTGGCCAGGTGCTCGCGGATGACGGCCATGCCCAGGTTGGTGCCGTCACGCCCGCCGTATTTGTGCGGGAACGCGTACCGGTAGTGGCCGGCGTCGTCGGCGCGGCGCCGCGCCTCGGCCAGCAGTTCCTCCCACTGGCGGTTCGGCAGGCCGCCGCGGTGCCAGTCTGTCCTGGCGTCCTCCCGGCGGTGGTCAAAGAACCGGATGTTGTCATCTTGCTGCTCGAGCGGCCGGATCTCCCGATCGATGAAATCGTCCAGCTCGCCGAGGTAACGGGCCAGGTCAGCGGGGATGTCGAAGTCCATGTTCGCTCCTTACCACGGCATTGGCCGCTGCCACTAGAGCCCGAACCCTGGAGCACAGCCGTACTCGCGAGTAATATCGGCGGTATCGCCGCACCCTGGAGGCCGCCGTGAGCACCTATGAGCACTACACCATGCCGGTAGCGCCAGGCACCTGGGATATCCCGGCGGCCGGCGCGGCGCGCTTCAGCTGGGAGTACGACGACGGCCGCAGCCGCCTGCTTGACCTGTACCAGCGGGGCAAGGACAAGCAGTGGGACGCGGCCAAGCGGATCGACTGGTCGATCCCGGTCAACCCGGCGAACGTCATGGAGCAGGGCGACGAGCTGTGCCCGATCTACGGTTCCCGGCAATGGGACCTGCTCAACCAGTCCGAACGAGACGAGCTTGGCCACCACCTGTCTGCCTGGCTGTTCAGCCAGTTCCTGCACGGCGAGCAGGGCGCGCTGACGGTGGCCGCCCGGATCGTGGAGTCCGTGCCGGACATGGACTCCAAGTTCTACGCCGCAACCCAGGTCATGGACGAGGCCCGGCATGTCGAGCTGTACGCCAGGTTCATGCGGGAGAAGATCGGGCTGTACTACCCGGTCAACCCGGATCTGGCCAAGCTTCTTGCCGATGCGCTATCCGACTCCCGCTGGGACATGCCCTACCTGGGCATGCAGGTCCTGATCGAAGGGCTAGCGCTGGCCGCGTTCGGCGTGCACCGGGATATGTCCAACAATCCGCTGGTCACCCAGTTGCTGGCGTACGTGATGCAGGACGAGGCCAGGCACGTTGCTTTCGGGCGGCTGGCGTTGCGGGATTACTACAAAGAGCTGACGTCAGCCGAGCGGGCAGACCGCGAGGAGTTCATCGTCGAGGGCTGCTACCTGATGCGCGACCGGTTCACCGCGCGCGAGGTCTGGGAGCGGATGGGCTTCGATGTGGCCGAGTGCCTGGAGTTCACCGAGCAGTCGCCGGTCCAGCAAGCCTTCCGCACGCTGCTGTTCTCACGCATCGTGCCGTGCGTCAGGGACATCGGCCTGTGGGGACCGAAGGTGCAGCACGCCTACGCGGATCTCGGCGTGATCGAGGCCGCCGACAGCGACCTCGAGCTACTCATGCGCGCTGACGAGGAACTGGCCGAGAAGATCGACGAGGAGAAGTACGCGGCCGAACTTGCTGCCCGGGAAGACGAGGTCAGCCAGGCCATCGCCATGGCCGCGGACGCGTTCTAGCCAGCTACCACCGGTCGCTCACCACAGGTCGCCGCCGGTGAGCACGTAGATGAACGGGACCAGCGGAATGAGGCTGAAGACGGCCCACGCCAGCTTGGCCCCGGCAGAGATATCCCGGCGCGTCGCCAGGTCAATCCAGATCAGGACGACGGCCAGCGGATGCAGGAAGCAGAGGAGAAGTTCGACAAGCTTCTTCATCTCTCCAAAGTACTCGGGTGCGGGCCGGGCGGCTCGCCGCCTGCCACTACGATCGCCTGGTGAGCGATCTTGAGTTCCCGCGATTCCCGTCCGGCTTCGGCTGGGGCGTTGCAACGGCCGCCTATCAGATCGAGGGTGCGGTCGCCGAGGACGGCCGGGGCGTGTCGATCTGGGACACCTTCTGCCGGCAGCCCGGTGCGATCAGGGACGGGCAGACCGGTGACGTCGCCGCTGATCACTACCACCGCTGGGCCGAGGACATCGCGCTGCTGGCCGACCTCGGCGTCAGCGCCTACCGGTTCTCGCTGGCCTGGCCGCGGATCCAGCCGGGTGGATCCGGGCCAGCCAACCTGGCCGGGCTCGACTTCTACGACCGGCTGACCGATGCCCTGCTGGCCCGGGGCATCGCCCCGATGCCGACCCTGTACCACTGGGACCTGCCACAGCCGCTCGAGGACAGCGGCGGCTGGATGGCACGTGACACTGCTTACCGGTTCGCTGACTATGCCGCACTGGCGGCGGACCGTCTCGCCGACCGCATCCCGCTGTGGATCACCCTGAACGAGCCGTTCGTGGTCACGGCATTCGGCTACGCGCTCGGCATGCATGCGCCCGGCAAGGCCCTGATGCTGGACGCGCTCGCGACCGCGCATCACCAGCTGCTCGGCCATGGCCTCGCCACTGCGGCCTTGCGCTCGGCCGGCGCCCGGCAGATCGCGCTGACCAATAACTACTCGCCCGCCTGGCCGGCCACCGACAGTGCGGCCGACCTGGCCGCTACGGCGGCATACGACGTGCTGCACAACCGGATGTTCACCGACCCGGTGCTGCTGGGGCGGTACCCGGACTTGTCCGCGTTCGGCCTCGGCGCGGGCTCAGGCCCCGGCGTGGGCGGGCTCGGCTGCGTGCAGGACGGGGATCTGGCGATCATCTCCGCGCCGGTCGACGCGCTCGGCGTGAACTACTACAACCCGACCCGGTTGTCCGCCCTGCCGGACTCGCCGCTCCCGTTCCAGATGGAGCCGATACCCGGCTACCCGGTCACTCACTTCGGCTGGCCGGTCATCCCGGCCGGGCTCACCGAGCTGCTCACCACGCTGAAAGGCAGGTACGCGGACCGGCTGCCGCCGGTCTACATCACCGAGAACGGCTGCTCGGTCGCGGACGAGCCTGACGACGGCGGCGTCATCGACGACCAGCCGCGGATTACCTACCTCGACAGGCACATCCGGGCCGTGGCCGACGCGATGACCGCGGGCGTCGATGTGCGCGGCTACCTGGTCTGGAGCCTGATGGACAACTTCGAGTGGGCCGAGGGCTACCACCAGCGTTTCGGCCTCGCATATGTCGACTTCGAGACCCAGTGCCGGACGCCGAAGGCATCGTTCGCCTGGTATCGCGACATGATCGCGGCACAGCGGGCCGGCCGGTAGGCCAGGCCCGTTGCGGATCTCGCCGTTTGCCGCGGCCGACGGTGCTGCCGGACAGCCCGGTGGCGTTTCTGCGGTCGGGGGTGCCTCAACAGAGTGAAGCTTTCAGTGCCCTAAATCGGGCATTACGGTCGCCGAAGTCACCGGAATCGTCACACTGTTGCGCTGGCCGGGTCAGTACGCCAGCGCAGGCGCTCCCCTGACCCAGGAACCATCGGTGAGCACCGAGGCCATGAAGTGCGCTACGTCCGGGCGGGAGATCTTCCGCCCGGACGGCGGCGGAAACTCCGGGTGGACCCGGTACTGGCCGGTTAGCTGCGAATCCACCAGCCGGGCGGCCCGCACCAGCGTCCAGTCCAGGCCAGTTGCCGCGACGACGGCCTCCATCGCGCGTACGTCGGCAAACGCCTTGGCCAGCAATCGCGGGAGGACCCACTTGATGAGCGCGCCCATATTCGGATCGCCCTGGATGAAAGCGCCTGCCGCGGACACGCAGATGAGCCGGGAAACGCCGTCCTTATCCATCGCGGCGACGACATTCCGCGCAGCGGTGGCCAGCAGGTCCGGTGTCTTCGCGCCGCGCGGTCCGAGCGCCGACAGCACCGCATCGGCGCCGGCCACGGTCTCGGCCACGGCGTAGCCGTCGGTCGCGTCGCCGGTCACCACCGTGAGCCCAGCGGCCCCGGGGACAGCGGCGTCATGCAGCGACTGCGGGCTGCGAGCGAGAACCCGCACGTCGTGTCCGGATTCCAGGGCCCAGGTCAACAGGTGGCCGCCAATCCGGCCGCTGCCACCAAGTATCGCCAGTTGCATGTCAGTTACCTCCAGTCTGCGGTGCGTTCTCGGTCGCGGCACTGCGTCCGCGCACGCGCACGGGTTCGCCCATGCGATCGCCAGGACTCGCCAGCGCGAACAAGATGATCGCGTAACACGCCAGCGCCAGCGCCGTGCACGTCGCCATCGTCATCGAGGCGGCGGCATGCTGGCTGCCAACGAAGGTGGCACCGCTCACGCTGGCGCCACCCATGCACAGCAGTGCAATGACCGCTGGGATGGCGATCAACGGCGAGCGCGACGCGACGCCCCGGATCGCGGCGGCGAGCGATCCGACGACGAGCAGCAGGCCAAGAACAGCGTGCACGCCGAGCGCCGCCGGGCCGTGCGACACCGCGCGCCCGATGGCAAGGGCGACCCCGGCTCCGGTGTCTGAGGCCGGAATCGTCGCATCGAGGTTGACCACCATGCCGAGCAGCAACTCGCACAGCAGGGCTAGCGAGACCGCCAGGACCTGGACGCGCAGGCCGCGGCGCTGTCGCCCGGGCAGGCTGAGGCGGACAGGATGTGCGGTTTCAGACATCGCTGTCTCCTCGCTGGTGCGCGCCAATCAGGGCGGCGCCGTCATCGGCCCCGCCTGCCGCACCGGCGTTGTCAGCCTCGCCGACCGTCTCGCGGCGCCGTCGCCCCACGCCGGCTGGCCATGCCAGCATCAGCAACGCGCTCAGGCCGAATACGCCGACCTGGAACCACAGCGTCCGCACGACCGAGCTGGCGAAATCGAGCCGGATCGCCGCGCCTCCGGCGGCGGCAAGCGCCCGGTGCGCGCCGACCGGCAGCGCGGCCGCGGCTCCGCTCGGCTGGCACGACGCTGGCAGGACCGGACGGGTCGGCGGCCACCAGCCGGTCATGCAGGCACACGCCGAATTGCTCCACGACAGGGCCGGTATGAGCGGCGGGCAGCCCGGCCGCGACCAGCCCAGTGCGCAGCTGCGGCGTGACGGCTGATGCGGCCGTCGCCGACTGGCTGCCCAGCATGCCGAAGAAGATCACGCCGATGACCGCGATGCCGATCGAGTTGCCGACCTGAAGCCCGGTGTTGAATACGCCGGAGGCTGAGCCTGCGTGCTGCTCGGGGACCCGGGCCAGCACGATGTCGGCAAGCGGCGCGATGACCGCGCCCAGGCCGAGACCAGCCGCGACCAGGCCAGGCACCAGATCCCACGTCGTGACCGTGACGCCGTAATGGTGCACACTGCCGATGATGGCGGCCATGCCCGCCGCGATGATGAGCGCGCCGGCCACGGTCACCCCGCGGCCGAAGCGAGGTGCCAGCCGCGCGGCAGCGCCTGAGGACAACAGCACGCCGACCGAGAACGGCAGGAAGGTGAGCCCCGCGTGCAGCGCATTAAAGCCGAGGCCGAGCTGCAGGAAGAGGGTCAGCACCAGAGCGAACGACGCGATCCCGAGGAAGAAGGTAACGGCGACCGCCATGCCCACGCTGAACGCTCGCTCGCGGAACAAGCTGAGCTCAACCAGGGGCGAGCCGTCCCGGCGCGACTTGGCCCGCTCGTAGATTACGAAGAGGGCGAAGACCGGCGCGGACACCGCCATCGAGATGAACGTCCAGGTCGGCCAGTCGTATTGGCGGCCTTGCACGAGCGGGTACAACAGCAGTAGCAGTGCGGCGCTGACCAGCGCTACGCCTATCGGGTCAAGCTTCGGCGGCCGCGGAGCCCGTGACTCGCGGACGAGCACAGCCGATGCGGCCACGGCGATGATTCCTACTGGCACGTTGATCAGGAAGATCGGCCGCCAGGTCAGCCCGAACAGGTTGTGCTGGATCAGCAGGCCACCGAGCAGCGGGCCGCTCACGGTGCCGAGGCCTGCGGTGATGCCGAAGCCAGCGAGCGCCTTGATCCGCTCGGCGGGCGGGAAGATCACCTGGATCACCGCGAGCACCTGCGGGACCATGATGGCGCCCATCGCGCCCTGCACGACACGGGAGGCGATCAGCATGCCAGGTCCCTGCGCCGCGCCACAAAGGGCCGACATGATCGTGAACCCGATCACCCCGATCAGGAACAGGCGCTTACGCCCGAAGGTGTCGCCGAGACGGCCGCCGGTGATCAGGAGCAGCGCGTAGGCGAGCGTGTAGCCGGCCAGCGCCCACTGCACATCGGCGTAGCTGGCGTGCAGGTCGCGCTGGATTGACGGGATCGCGATGTTCACGATGGACACGTCAAGCAGGTTCATGAACGCGGCCAGCAGCAGGATGGCCAGCGTCAGCCACCTCCGCGGGTCAGGCACGTCGCCAGCGGTGGGCGGAGGTGCCAGGATCTGAGAGTCGGTAGCCATCGGAGTTCTCCGCTCGGGAAGGCCAGTCGTGATTACGTAACCAACCTAGCGTCTTGGAATGCTAGTGTCTAGTTATCCTAACTATCAGGAGTCCTAGGGATGATGGATAACCTGCCAGGGCCGTCTGCGGACCACGGCGAGACCGCGGCTGAGCCGGGTGCGACTGGGCCGGCCGCGACTGGGCCGGGCGACCAGGCATGGCAGGTGCCATGGGCGAAGGAGACGGTCTGGGAGGCTCCGTGGGCAGAAGGCGAGGAGGCTTCGGCCTGGAGCCCGGAGCGCCGGCTCCTCGCGATGGCCTTCGCCGTGGCCGTCCGCAAGACAGGGTCCCTGATGCAGCTCATGGGTCAGGCGGCGGCTGACAGGATCGGCATCAACGCGACCGACTTGAACTGCCTGAACATACTCAGCTTCAGCGGGAACATGACGGCGGGCGAGCTAGCCAGGGCGACCGGCCTGACCACCGCGTCTATTACCGGGGTCGTCGACCGGCTGGAGGCGGCGGGATTCGTGAGCCGGGAGCGAGACGCGACCGACCGGCGGCGGGTCGTGGTCGCGATCTCACTCGACCGGGCCCTGGGCGAGGTCGCGCCCCTATTCGCGCCGATGGTCGGCGACTGGCAGCAGCTTGCGAGCCACTACTCCGACGATGAGCTGCGCCTCATCGTCGAGTTCTACGACCAGATGGAGCAGATCATTCGCAAGCACCTGGCGAGGCTGCGGGAAGGCGGCTAGCTGCCCGGCCTGGAGGCGAAGGCACCTGCGGTCGGGTCACGCGATGGCCTTGACCAGCTTCCAGTTCGTGTAGAGCCAGAGGCGGCCGGAGGTGTCCCTGGCGAGCAGGTCAATCTTGCCATCGCCGTTGAAGTCAGCCGCGCCGCCGCAAGCACTGTCGAGCCGTGGCCGCTACGGCAGAATAACGTCGACCGAGGAGGCATCTTGGCGAGCACAACCGAGCAGCCCGTGCCGTCCGCATCACACCCGCTGGACCCGCTCAGGGCGGACGAGATCAGCCGGGTGGCGGCCACGTTACGGTCCGAAAAGGGCCTGGACGACGGCTGGCGCTTCGCCTCAATCGAACTGGCCGAACCCGTCAAGGACGAGCTCGCGGCCGGCCCGGACGGCATCAGCCGGACGGCTCGGGTGGTCTGCTGGAATACCGCCGACGGCCGCGCATACAGGGCGCTGGTCACGCTCGCAGACGACACCGTGACGCGGTGGGAGCACCTGCCCGGGCAGCAGCCGAACATGACGGTGGACGAGTGGCACGAGTGCGATCACATGCTTCGTGGTCACCCGGCACTAACCGAGGCGCTGGCCAGGCGGGGCATCACCGATCTGAGCCAGGTCCTGACGGACGTCTGGGCGTACGGCGCGGACCTGGTGCCCGAGCGGTACCGCGGCCTCCGGCTGGGCTGGGCAGACGTCTGGGCACGTGGTAGCGCGGACGGGAACCCGTATGCGCACCACGTCACCGGGCTGCATCCGGTCGTCGACCTGAACCGGATGGAACTGCTTGAACTCGAGGACAGCCAGGACGCCGAAGGCGGGGCGGGGCGGCCCGAGGTAGCGGGCGAGTACCTGCCCGGGCTGATCGCGACGCCGTTGCGCGAGGTCAGCCCGATGGAAGTGAGCCAGCCCGCAGGGGTTTCCTTCACGCTGGACGGGCGGCTGCTGCGCTGGCAGAACTGGGAGCTGAGACTCGGCTTCAATCACCGTGAGGGCCTGGTCCTGCACACCGTTGGCTTCAGTGACCGCGGCCGGCTGCGGCCGATCGCGCACCGCATGTCGTTCGCCGAGATGATCGTGCCGTACCGGGACACGACGGCCGACCATTACCGGCGCACCGCGTTCGACATCGGCGAGTGGGGCCTGGGGTTCATGACCACCTCGCTGGAACTGGGCTGCGATTGCCTGGGCGAGACCCGTTACCTGGACGCGGTACTGCACGACTCGCGCGGCGAGCCGCGGACGATCCGCAACGCCGTCTGCATCCATGAGGAAGACGACGGCATCTTGTGGAAGCACGTCGACGAGCGCACCGGCGCCGAGGTGCGCCGCGCCAGGCGGCTGGTGATCTCGTTCCACGTCACCGTGGCCAACTACGAATACCTGGTCTACTGGCGCTTCTACCAGGACGGCAACATCGAATGCGAGGTGCGAGCGACCGGGATCATGGTCACCTCGTTCTTCCCGCCCGGCCGGCAGCCGGCCACCGGCGCACTGGTTGACCAGCGCACGTACGCGCCGTACCACCAGCACTTCATCGTTGCCCGGCTCGACCTGGACGTGGATGGCACGCAGAACACCGTGTTCGCGGCCGACTCGCGGGCCGTGCCGGCCGGGCCCGGCAACCCATACGGGCTTGCGCTAGTCAGCGACGAGACGCCGCTGCGGACAGAAGCCGAGGGCAGGCAGGACGTCAGTTGGCCGACACAGCGGAGCTGGAAGGTAGCCGCGTCGGTTACCCGCAATGGCCTCGGCCAGGCGCCGGCCTACAAGCTGGTGCCAGGCGGCAGCTTCCCGCCGATGATCGACCCGTCCTCGCCGGTGGTTAAGCGGGCCGAGGTCATCGGGCACACGCTCTGGGTGACGCCATACCACCCGGACGAGCGCTGGCCGTGCGGTGAGTTCCCGAACCTGAGCGCGGCTGACAGCGGGCTGCCAGCCTGGACCGCGGCGGACCGGCCGATCGCGGACACCGACGTCGTGCTGTGGTACGTCTTCGGCCTGCACCACATCACCAGGCCGGAGGACTGGCCGGTAATGCCGGCGGACCGCACCTCGTTCTGGCTGAAACCGTGGGGATTCTTCGACCGGAACCCCGCCCTCGACCTGCCACCGAGCCCGCATCCGCACCGGGCTTAGTGCTGCGGTTAGGTAAGTTCGGTTGCGATCTGGTCCGCGGATTGTCAGACCCGGTGGCTAGCGTTGTGGTATGGCGTTCGGCGGCGCGGTGGTGCCGGAGAGGCACGTGGTGCGGACCTTCCGGGTGAAGGTCATGTCCGCCGACGGCAAGAAGGCGCGGTGTTTCGCGCTGCTGGAGGATGCGGGGGATGTGTGGGCGTGGTGCATCGATCGGTTTCATGACCGTTTCCGGCGGGGCCTTCCGAACGCCAACTCGGTGACCGAGATGCCGGTGAGCGGGCGCGGCTACCGCTGCGCAAACGGCATCTCATGCCGGTCACCTGGCGCAAGGGCGAGTTCACGCTCCTCGCGCCGACTGGTGGCGCCCGTCCCGGAGCAGTGCTGCTGACGCGCCGGGGGATCCCGAACCTGGAGATCGCGCTGTCGCACGACCACCCGTACGACCCGCGCCTGGTCCGGGCGGTGCGGCTGGTCGAGGAAGCCGGGGAGCTGTTCCTGGATATCACCGCGTGGGTGGCGGTCATCGCCGCTGGCTGTGACCGGGCGACCGCGGCCGGGGTTGACCCGGGCATCATCCACCCGCTGGCGGTCGCCTCCGGTGACCGGGCGCTGCTGGTGTCGGGTCGGGCTGTGCGGGCCGAGGAGTTCTTGCACCTGCAGGATCAGAGACGCCGGCAGCGGGCGATGGCACGGAAGAAGGCCCCGGTGCGGGCCGGGCCGGGCACGCCGCGGCAGCCCGGCTCGCGGCGGCGGGCCAAGATCGCGGCGCGGCAGCGGAAGGCAGAAGCCAGGAACCGGCGAGTCGTGAAGACGGCGGCGAACGCCGCCGCGAATTTCGCCGCGCAGTTCGTGGTGGACCGGGCCCAGGCCGGCACCGTCGCGGTCGGGGACCCCCGGGGGGTGCGCGACCTGGACGCCCGGCCGCGCCCACAACCGCAGGATGCACCGCTGGCTGCTGTCCTACACCACCCGGGCCCTGGCATACCGGCTGGAAGAATGCGCGGTCACGGTGATGCTGGTCGACGAGCGCGGCACGTCGTCTGTCTGCCCCGACTGCGGGGCCAGCGCTGTCAAGCGCGGCCGGGTCCTGGCCTGCACCAACCACAGTTGCAGCAAACTGCACCACCGCGACGTAGCGGGCGCGCAAAACATGGCCGCCAAAACCGGTCATGCACAGCCACCGATCGTTCACACCGAGCACCGCCGGGTCGGCCAGCCTGCCCGGCGTGACCATCGCAGGCACCGCTACGACGACCGCAACCGGTCCGAACAGCCGGCGGCTGCAGGTCCTGCCCGTACCCGGGCCGCCGAACCCACCACAATGGGTGAGGAGTCGCTCGCCGCCTAACGGCGAGAACCCCCGCCGATACGCACGCGCATTGACGGGCGAGGGTACTAGATTGCGGCCCATGACAAGCGAGCCGGGCGGCCAGGACGTCGTCGAGATCTACACAGACGGCGCATGCAGCGGCAACCCTGGTCCCGGCGGGTGGGGCGCGGTGCTCAGCTACCGCGGCAAGACCAGGGAATTGTCAGGTGGTGAGGCTGCCCCCACCACCAACAACCGGATGGAGCTGATGGCCGCTATCCAGGCACTGGAGGCCCTCTCCCGGCCGTCTGCCGTCCGCTTGCACACCGACAGCAGCTACCTGCGCAACGGGGTCACCAGCTGGCTGCCGAGCTGGAAGCGCAACGGCTGGCGGACAGCGAGCAAGCAGCCGGTCAAGAACGAGGACCTGTGGCGGCGGCTGGATGCCGCGGCGGCGCGCCACAACGTGCGGTGGCTCTGGGTCAAGGGCCACGCCGGGAATCCGGGAAACGAGCGGGCTGACGCACTGGCCAACCGCGGCATGGCCGATGCCGTCGCCAAGTCGCGCCATTAGGCAAACCCCAGAAAAGGAAACTCGCCCTGGCGAGGCAGCTGCTTCGCCAGGGCGAGCCCGATGACCGGTCCCCCCCGGATTCATCTGAATGGGTCCCCCGCTACACAGGATGACACACCCATTACAGGCCGTTGCGGGAGGGGTGCATGTTCGTCCATTGCGTGTCGGCCGGGCAGCTGTTTCCCGGTACGAATGCGCCGGCATCCTGATCCGGCCTGCTATTCCAAATCGTTACTCAATATTAGCGCTGATCATCTGATACTTGCCGTTATGGACGGTGGGAGAAGCTCGGGTGACCGTGGCCCGGCGGGCGACGACGACATCAACAAGCGGCTGGCCGAGATTGCGGCTGAACTCGCCAAGGAGGCCCGATTCAAGGAACGGAGTGCGGCTGAGCGAGCTCGGGACCAGTCCCGGCCAGCGAATGCTGCCGCCACCGCCACGCCGGGGCCATTGCGCCGCTGGCGCAACGCGCGCACCGCGGCCAGGCTCCGGGCGCCGGTCACAGCATCAGCACGCGAGCGGCCCGCAACGCCGGGCCAGGCGCGGGCCTGGCGGAGGAGCAGCAGCAGGGCGGAGCCGCCATTCCCGCAGCCGTATTCGTACGGGACGCCTCTTCCGGCGCCCCGCAGTCGCCGGCGGGCGCTGGTCATCACTGTCGTGGTCATCGCCGCGCTGATAGCGACCCCGGTCATCCTGTCCCGGCTTGGTTATCTGGGCTCAGCGGCCGGTTCCAATGACCTTACGTCCGTCAAGAATGGTGCCACGCCGACCGGCCTGGCCACCAACCTGCCCGTCACCCAGCCACCGCCATTCAGCGTCGCCGACCCGTTCGCGGGTACCCCGGCGGAGAAATTCGCCGACGGCATTGCCGGGATCGTCGCGTCGGCGCCCCGTACGGTCGGGAGGTACTCCGCCGCGCAGGTCCGCGGGGCTTACCGAGCGACCAGGAAACTGCTGATCGCCGCCTACCTGAACCCGCAGACACTGGGCGGTGCCAGCCCCACCGCATTCGCCAGGCTGCTGATCCCCACGCAGCGATCCTGGTTTATCAAGAACCTGGACAAGATCGGCCTGACGAAACAGAAGTTCGAGCGGTCGACCCGTGGCTGGGTCACCTCCTTCGCCCCCGGCACCACTGAGTTCGTCGGCCCGATCATCAAAGTGCACGGCTGGATGACGTCTGGCACGGTCCGGCAGCACGGCAACAGCGTGCTGCGCGTCGTGGCCAATTACCTGTTCGTTTATCCCGTGCAGCAGCCCCGCTATGCATCAACCAGGATGCGGATCGTCCAGCATGCAGTGGTGACCGTGGACTTCGCTCAATGGAACGATCCGGGCGGCCCGCTTGAAGCCTGGATCTATGACGTGCAAGGCGGGGCCGCCGGCGCTCGATGTGACGTGAATGATGGTTTCGTGCATCCGGCTTTCCCAGGCGGGCCCGCCGAGCACGTCAAGGTGACCGGCACGCCGGTCAATCCCTATGACCAGACCGTCCTAGCTCATTCACATGGCGGGTGCCAGGCCACAACCGGCACGTAACCCTTGTCCCGAGGAGGCTGGCCAGCCTGATCCAATAGAGCGCATGGAACGCCTGGATCGGCAGCTGGAGTTCATCGCGGAGGCAGGACAGCTGAAGGGCGTGCAGCGGCAAACCATGCTCACCGACCCGGCCCGCCGGGAGAACTCTGCCGAGCACTCCTGGCACCTCACCGTGATGGCGATCGCGCTGGCCGAATACGCCCCGGCGGGCACCGACCTGGCCAGGGTCGCCGCGATGCTGGCGGTGCACGACCTGGTCGAGATCGACGCCGGCGACCTGTTCGTTTACGCCGGCGACGCAGCTCAGGCCAGGCAGCGCGCTGCCGAGAAGGCTGCTGCGGACCGGATCTTCGGACTGCTGCCGCCGGACCAGGCGCGCTGGTTCGGTCAGCTCTGGGATGAATTTGAGGAACGGCGTAGCCCGGAAGCTAGGTTTGCCAGAGCGCTGGACCGCCTTGCGCCGATGCTGGAGAACGTGAAAGCGCGCGGCGGAACCTGGCGGGAGCGTGGCGTCAGCGCCGAGCAGGTCCTGGAGAAGGTGGCGTTGATCGAGGAAGGTTCGGCCGAGCTGGGGCAATTCGCCCGATCGATGATCGTCCGGGCGGTGCATGACGGGATACTCGCGCCGCCTGCCCCCGCTTCTGGAAGCGGTGGATGCGGGGACGCCGCCGGCCTGCCGTCCGCTGGCATCTGAGGTGCCAGCGGAGCGACGGGCGGTGGCGGCCGTCTTCCTCGCCCTGGGCGCCTGGACCGGAACCTACGTGTCGCGGCTGCCCTGGATCGCCGGACGGCTGCATCTGTCCAGCGGCGTCCTTGGCATGGTTGGGCTGGCCGCTGGCGTCGGCGCGGTGACCACCATGCCGTTCGCCGCGCGCTTCGTCCACTCCCACGGCCCTAAGGCTGCCACGAGAGTGCTCATAGGCTGCTCAGGCCTCGTCCTGGTGCTCCCGGCGCTGGCCCCGAACGCGGTGCTGCTTGCGCTCGCGCTCCTCCTCGCTGGCGCCCTTGTCGGAAATACCGATGCGGCCATGAACGTGCAAGGCGTCGCGGTCGAGCGGAGGATCGGCAAGTCGATCATGTCGGGACTGCATGGCCTGTGGAGCGTCGGAGTCGTCCTGGGCGCTTTCGCCGGGTCGCTGGCCGCGCGCGAGCAGATTGATCCTCGCCTTCAGTTCGCCGTCATGGGCAGCCTCATCCTGGCCGGAGGCGTTACCGCCACTTTCTGGTTCGGCGACGAGCCACGTCCGGCGGACCGTGGCCAGGGCGCCGCCACGGTACCCGGCGAGGCATCAACGGTGCCGTACTTCGCCTGGCCGCGTGGCCTGGCGCTACTGCTCGGCCTGATGGCGTTCGCCGCGGTGTTCGTGGAGTACACCGCCAATGACTGGTCTGCCTTGTTCATGCGCTGGGAATTGCATGCCAGCCAGGCGACCGCGGCGGCCGCGACGGGGGTGTTCGCGCTGACAATGGCAGCCTGGCCGCCTGTCTGGCGACGCCGTCATCAGGCGGCTAGGCCCCGAGCGGTGCGTTCGCATGAGCGGCCTGATCGCTACCGGCGGCAGCCTGCTGGTGGCAGTCGCGCCGGGCTCGGTAGTAGCGTTCGCCGGGTTCATGCTGGTCGGCATCGGCGTGGCCGTGGTGGTACCGCTTGTGTTCGTAGCGGCCGCGCGCTGCCCGCCGGCCCCGGCCATCAGCATCGCGGGCGTGGCGACGCTTGGCTATGGCGCTGGCCTAGCCGGGCCTAGCATGATGGGCGGGGTCGCCGACGCTTTCTCACTGCGGGCGGCCTTTGGAGTGGCGTCTATCGTCGCCCTCGCGATCGCGGCCGGAGCCGGGCTACTGGCCGCCGGTGCAAGCTATGACAGGGGGCTGCGGTCGGTCGCGGCGCGGGCCTTCAGAAGAAGATCAGCTTGATGGCCGAGATGACGCCGATCAGGACAACGAAGACCCGCAGCGCCAGCGGCGGAAGCCGCCTGCCGTACCGGGCGCCGACGAAGCCGCCCAGCGTCGAGCCAACGGCGATCAGCAGCACAACGAGCCAGTCCACGTGCGCGAAGGCGATGTACACAAGGGCTGCCGTGCCGTTGACCACCGTGACCAGAACATTCTTCGCGGCATTGACGCGCTGCATGCTCTCGTCCAGGAAGGTGCCGAGCAGGCCGATGACCAGCACGCCCTGGGCCGCGCCGAAATAGCCGCCATAGCTGGCCGAGACGAACACGCCCGCGCCGAGGACCGCGCCGGTCCGCTCCCGGCCCGGCCCGGCGGCGCCGTGTTGGCTGGCCCGCTGCTGGCGTCGCGCGGAGATCCGCCCGCTGAGCCAGGGTTGCACCACAACCAGCACGCAGGAGATCAGGATGAGCGCTGGAACGATGACCTGGAAGGAAGAGGACGGCAATGACAGTAGTGCGGCCGCGCCGGCCACTGAGCCAGCCGCGGCAATCACGCCCAGGCGGATCAGCCGGGTCCGCTGGCCCGCCAGTTCCCGGCGGTAGCCGACCGCACCGCTGACATTGCCGGAAACCAGGCCGACATTGTTCGACACATTGGCGACAACAGGCGGCATGCCGAACGCGAGCAGCGTCGGAAAGGTGATCAGCGATCCGGAGCCCACGACGGCGTTGACCGCGCCTGCGGCCCCGCCGGCTGCGAAGATCGCGAGTGCCTCAGCCGGGCCCACGGATTCCCTGCACGTTCATGATCGTAGACGAGGCTACCCAGACCCGGTCAGATCAGGGCAGCCGAAGGCTCAGGGCAACTGCAGGTCGAGAGGCTGCAGGTCACGGTAGCTGCACGGCGCGTGCGGACCAGCGCGACGCCCTGCGCTCAACTCGGAGCGGTACGCCGAAGCAACGGGACAGGTTCCGCTCGGTAAAGACCTGGGCCACCGGGCCAGCGGCCAGCACGGCGCCCTTGCGCAGCAGCATCGCGTGCGTGAACCCCTCAGGTACTTCCTCGACGTGGTGAGTGACCAGCACCATCATCGGCGAGCGCGGATCGCGCAGCAGCTCGGCGATGCGCTGCACCAGGTCCTCCCGGCCGCCGAGATCGAGGCCAGCGGCAGGCTCATCGAGCAGCAGTAGCTCTGGGTCGGCCATTAGGGAGCGGGCGATCTGGACCCGCTTGCGCTCGCCTTCTGACAGTGAGGCGAACCGGCGCCTGATGAGGTGCGCGCAGCCCAGGGCGTCCAGCAGTTCGACTGCCCTGGTGACGTCGAAGGAGTCGTAGTCCTCGGCGTTCCGGCCGAGGATCCCGTAAGACGCGGTGAGCACCAGGTCGATGACCTTCTCGGCGGGCGGCACGTGGTCGGCGATCGCCGCACTGGACATGCCGATCCTGGTCCGCAGGTCAGCAATGTCCGCCTCGGCCAGCGCCTCGCCGAGTATCTCGACGGTCCCCTGGGTAGGCGCCAGCAGCGTTCCGGCCACCTGCAGCAGGGTGGTTTTCCCGGCCCCGTTCGGCCCGATCACTACCCAGCTCTCGTCACTGTGCGCAGTCCAGTCGACGTCGCGCAGCAGTGTCGACCTGTCATATCGGACCGTTACCCCGCGCAGCCGCAGTACCTCAGCCGCCATCCGGTTCCCTTCGAGCGCCGCCAACCTCAGGTCGAACTTACGGCATGAACGGGCTCACCCGATCCTGGTGATGCAGGCTCACCTGCCAGGGATCGACGATGGCTGCATGGACGCGGCATCGGGTTCAGGACAGGAGGACGTACGACTATGAACGTGACACTCACAGGTTCTACCGGTTTCATCGGATCGCACATCTTGACCGAACTGCTAGAGCACGGCCACGAAGTGACCGCGCTCGTCCGCAATGACGCCCAGGCGGACGTCGTCGCGGCCCGCGGCGCCACACCGGCGGTGGTTGACCTCTACGACCGGCCGGCCGTCACGAGCACATTCAGCAGCGCAGACGGCGCCATTCACACAGCCAGTCCCGGTGACGCCACGAGCGCGAACCTCGACTCCGCAGTGGTCGACGCGGCGACCGACGCCTTCGCGGGCACCGGCAAGCCTTACCTCCACATTAGCGGCGACTGGATCTACGGGGACAATCCCGACATCACCGAGGATTCTCCGATCAAGGCACCTGCGATGGTGGCATGGCGGGAGGCGATCGAACGCCGGGTCCTCGACGCGGCGGGCATGCGCGGAGTCGTGATCGTCTCCAGCGTCGTCTACGGGGACGGCGGCGGAGGGATTCCCGGGATACTTCTCGGCTCCCCCCGAGACGACGCCGGCAACTTGATCATGCTCGGCACCGGGCAACAGCACTGGTCGACGGTGCACGTCGCGGACGTGGCGGACTTCTTCCGGCGCGTCCTGGAAGACGACTCGGCCCGTGGCCGCTACGTCATCGGCAACGGAGCCGACTCGACCGTTGCCGAGCTGA
The DNA here is from genome assembly GCA_963834665.1 of uncultured Actinomycetota bacterium. GTDB lineage: Bacteria > Actinomycetota > Actinomycetes > Streptosporangiales > Streptosporangiaceae > JAJYUU01. The sequence goes on along the minus strand of CAWICK010000008.1, from coordinate 427,209 downwards.
CGGAGGCCGCCGCCGTCGCAGCCGCCGCGCCGGGAGCGGTTGCCGGCTCCGACGGTGAGGCACGGGCACGCCTCGGTGACTATTTTGCCGAAGTCCTTCTGCTCGACCAGGGCACCGACGCGGCCAAAGCTCGAGCCGAGCTCGGCTGGCAGCCGTCGCATCCGGCACTTGTCGACGACTTCCGCCACGGGAGCTACCGAATGAACGGCGGCTGACCGACCAGCGCTGGCCGGAGAATGCGGCTCACCGGGCAGCGCCAGCTGCAACCTCCGGCCTAGGCTGCGGTCCGCTCACGGAAGGACAAGTCAGGTGGTTCCAGAACGGTCGCCGGCGGCGGACATGGCTGACTCCAGCAGGTCCCCGCAGCCCCGTTCGGAAATGGCAGATCGGACCGGTTATCTACCGGTCTCTGAGCATGGGCTGATCGGCGACCTGCACACCGTGGCGCTCGTGGGAACCAACGGGACAATCGACTGGCATTGCAGCCCGTCTTTCGACGCCCCGAGCGTTTTCGGATCGATCCTGGACGCGGACGGCGGCGGGTGCTTTGAGTTGGCCGCCGCCGTGCCCGCGAAGACCCGGCAGTTCTACCTCCCTGATACCAACGTGCTGATCACCCGTTTCTTCGCGGAGAACGGAGTCGGCGAGATCCAGGACTTCATGCCGGTCGGCGACGCGGCTGAGACGGGGCGGCACCGGCTGATCCGGCGGGTGGTGTGCGTGCGCGGGATCATGCCGTTCCGGACGCGGATCGCGCCCCGGTTTGGCTACGCGATGGACCCGCACACCCTCACCGAGACGGAGGGTGGCGTCGTTTTCACCTCCGACAGCCTGACTGTGGGTCTCAGCGCGACGGTGCCGGTCCAGCACGACGGCCGTGATGTGACCGCCGACTTCACGCTCGGTGAGGGTGAGTCGGCGGTGTTCGCGCTGGACGAGGTGACCGGCGGCGGCGTGCCGCGCGGATGTTCCGCCGAGGAGGCGAAGGAGCTGGGGGACGCCACAATCGCTTACTGGCGGAGCTGGCTCTCGGCGTCACGCTACCGGGGCCGGTGGCGGGAGATAGTGCACCGCTCAGCGTTGACGCTGAAGCTGCTGACCTATGCTCCGACCGGCGCCATCGTGGCCGCGCCGACGACCAGCCTGCCCGAGCAGATCGGCGGCGAGCGGAACTGGGACTACCGCTACGTATGGGTCCGGGACGCGGCGTTCTGTATCTACGCGCTGCTACGGCTGGGCTTCGCCACCGAGGCTGATGCTTTCATGCGCTTCGTTCTCAGGCACGCCACCCCGCGCGAAGCTAGCGCCTCTGGACCGATGCAGGTCATGTACGGCATTGACGGGCGCACCGATCTGCCCGAGCGGGAACTGCCGCACCTCGCCGGCCACCTGGGCTCGCAGCCAGTGCGGATCGGCAACGCAGCGGCTAACCAGCTTCAGCTCGACGTCTACGGCGAGCTCATGGACTCGGTCTACCTCTACGACGACTGGCACCAGCCCATTTCCAGCGCCCAGTGGGACGCGATCACTACCCGGGCGGAATGGCTCTGCGATCACTGGGATCAGCCCGACGAGGGCATCTGGGAGACCCGCGGCGGCCCCAGGAAATTCCTGTACTCGCAGCTCATGTGCTGGGTGGCCATGGAACGGGCGATCCGGATGGCGAACCGCAGGGGCCTGCCCGCCGACCTGGAACGCTGGCGGCGCGCTCGCGATGCGATCTACCGGCGGATCATGGACCGCGGCTGGTCACCAGCGCTCCATGCGTTCGCCCAATACGAAGGCGCGGAGGTCCTGGACGCAGCCGTTTTGATGATGCCGCTGGTCAAGTTCATCGCCCCGACCGACCCCAAGTGGCTGTCCACCCTCGACGCGCTGACCGCCAGCCTGGTCTCTGACTCCCTGGTCTACCGCTACGACCCGCAGGCCAGCCCGGACGGGCTGCGGGGCGTGGAGGGCACCTTCTCGGCGTGCTCGTTCTGGTACGTCGAGGCGCTCACCCGCGCAGGACGCCTGGAGGAGGCGCGGCTAGCGTTCGAGAAGATGCTCACCTACGCCAACCACCTGGGCATGTACGCCGAGCAGATCAGCCTCACCGGCGAGCAACAGGGCAACTTCCCGCAGGCACTGACCCACCTGGGGCTGATCAGCGCGGCCTTCAATCTCGACCGCGCCCTGGGCTGAGCAAAGGAGACCGCCTGAGTCCCGGTTAAGCCTGCTGGCGCACTGCGAGCAGCGCGGCCTGGGTGCGGTCGGCCACGCCGAGCTTGGCCAGCACTGCGCTCACGTGCGTCTTGACAGTCTTCTCCGACACGCTCAGGACCCGCGCGATCTCCCGGTTCGACCGGCCGTCGGCCAGCAGCGCGAGCACCTCGCGTTCCCTGATCGTGAGCGCGGCCAGGCCGCGGACACCGGCCGCGGGCCGTGCCGTCACCAGGCTCGCGGCTTCCGGCGCCAGCACCGTGTGGCCGTCGTGCACCGACCGGATGGCACGCACCAGCGCATCGGGATCGACGTCCTTGTACAGGAACCCGGCCGCGCCGGCCTGCAGCGCCATCGCGGGACCGGTGGGTCCGGCGGCGCTAGTGAGCACGAGCGTCTTGGTCCGCAGGCCGCGGCTGCGCAACTCGGCCAGTACGCCCAGGCCGTCGAGCACGGGCAGCTTCAAGTCAAGCAGCAGTACGTCCGGATCGTGTGTCACGGCAAGGCTGACGGCCTCCGCGCCGTCTGCCGCCTGGCCGACCAGCGCGATGTCGTCCTGGACCTCGAGCAGCACGGCCAGTCCCTGCCTGACCACCGGATGGTCGTCGGCGATCAGCACGGTGATGGCCTTAGTCACTGCGATCCGCCAGCGGCGCCGTTCCGCCTGGCGGCGAACGGAATGCTGAGCCTGACCTTCGTGCCCGCGCCCGGCGACGAGGTCACCGTCAGCTTGCCGCCGGCCGAAGCAGCCCGTGCGCGCATCGAGGCGAGTCCCAGGCCAGACTGACTCGTGGCCGGGTCGAAACCATTCCCCTCATCGCGAACCTCCAGCACGACCCGGCCCTGACGCCCGGCCAGCGTCACCGTGACCGCCTGGCTGCCTGAGTGGCGCAGCGCGTTCCCGATGGCCTCCTGAGCCACCCGGTAGACGAGAGTCTCGCGCTGCGGGTCGAGCGCGGGCACGTCGCCTGCCTGCACCGTGACGTCCGCCCCGTAAGTCCGCCCGGCCAGGACGGCATAGCCCCGCACCGAGCCGGCCAGCCCGCCGGCCGCCAGTTCCGGCGGTGCCAGGCCATCGATGACCGCACGCAACTCGGCATGCGCCTGTCCGGCCAGGTCGGCCACGCTGCCGATCTCCTCGATCGCCCTGGCCGGGTCCCGGCCCACCAGCACGGCCGCTGCCCTGGCCTTGGCCCGGACGCTAAAGAGCTTCTGCGAGACCGCATCGTGCAGGTCCCTGGCGAGCCGCGCGCGCTCCTGCAGCACCGAGAGTTCCCGCCCGCGCTCGTACAGCCGGGCATTGGTCAGCGCGATCGCGGCGTGCGCGGCGAACAAGCTGACAAGCTGCTCGTCGCGCGCAGTAAACCCGCCCGGCTCGGTCTTGCAGGCGGCGAAGATGAAGCCGAGGATCTGCTCGCCTTCCCTGATAGGGACGCCGAGTACGTCGGTGAGCACGGGATGCGCGTCCGGCCAGCCCCAGAAACGCGGGTCCTGGCGGATGTCGGCTAGCCGCAACGGCTTGCCTTCGCGCAGCATGACCGCCAGCATGCCGTGCTGGCGCGGCAGCGGGCCGATGGCGGCCTGCTCACGCACCGTCAGGCCGTCGACGACGAACTCTGCGAACGTGCCGGCTTCGCCCGGCACGCCCAAAGCCGCGTAACGCGCGCCGGCCAGCGACCGCGCCGAACGGACGATCATCTGAAGCACGTCACGCACGGAAAGCTGACTCGCCACCGCCAGCACGACCTTGCTGACGTGCTGGAAGATCTCATCCTGACCGGCCTGGCTAACCGGACCGGTGTCCTGGCCCATGTCATGACGGTACCGGCCAGGCTGGCGACGCGAATCGGGCGCTGGTCCTAGGCCTAAAGTCGCAGGCCCGGCCGGGCCGGCGGCCGATGTACACCGGCGACTAGCTGCCTAGCGTCGATGGCATGACTGATTCTTCACTAGCGACCGGTTCTCCGATGGCAACCGTGACGGGTTCACCCGTAGCAATCGTGACCGGCGCCTCCCGCGGCCTTGGTCTCGCCCTCGCCGGGGGCCTGGCTGCGGCGGGCTACCGGCTGATCATCGATGCGCGTGACGGTGCCGCGCTCGAGGCTGCCGCGGCGGAGATCCGCGCCCAGCATGACCTGCCTCGCAGCGCGGTACACGCGCTGCCGGGCGATATCACTGACGCCGGCGCACCGGTCGGACCTGGTCGCCGCCGCGGCCGAGCTGGGTGGCGCCAGCCTGCTGGTGAACAACGCCGGCACCCTCGGCGCCAGCCCGCTGCCGCCGCTGGCCGCCTACCCGCCCGCGGCGCTGCTTGCATCGTTCGAGATCAACGTAATCGCCCCGGTCGCCCTGACTCAGCTCGTGCTGCCTGACCTGCGCAGGCTCGGCGGGTCAGTGCTGAGCGTCACCTCCGACGCCGCCGTCGAGCCGTACGCAGGCTGGGGCGGCTATGGTGCCGCCAAGGCCGCGCTCGAGCAGGCGTGCAACGTACTGGCGGCTGAGGAGCCCGCGGTGCGAGTCTGGTGGGTTGATCCGGGAGACCTCCGCACCCAAATGCACCAGGAGGCTTATCCCGGCGAGGACATCTCCGACCGGCCGCTGCCGGCGACTGTGCTGCCGGGCTTTTTGCGGCTGATCGCCGAGCGGATGCCCAGCGGGCGGTACCGGGCCGCAGAGCTGATGCCCGCGGGCGCGGCGCCATGACCGTCTCGCTCGAACCGCCGCCCACCGGCGCGGCGCTGCCGCCCGAACTTGAGGCCCATGAACCGCCCGAGGCCAGGGGCACGACCAGGGATGCGGTGCGGCTGCTGGTCAGCCGTTCGGCGGCCGGCGTGCTCAGCCATCATGCCTTCACCGAGCTGCCGGAGCTGCTGCTGCCCGGCGACCTGCTGGTGGTGAACAACTCGGCGACCTTGCCGGCCGCCGTGGCCCTGGCGAACCAGCTGAGCGTGCATTTCTCCACTGCGATGCCCGACGGCGACTGGCTGGTCGAGCTGCGGTCCGGGCACGGCAGTGCGACCGTGCCGTTCCGCGGCGGCACGCCTGGCCAGCGGTTCTGCCTGCCGGGTGGTGCTGTGCTGACCCTGACCGAGTCGTTCAGCCGGCGGCTCTGGCGCGCACGGCTCTCCACCGCGGTCATTCCCTACCTGCTGCGCTACGGCGCGCCGATCCGGTATTCCTACGTTCCGGTGCGCTGGTCGATTGATGCCTACCAGACCGTGTTCGCGATCCGGCCGGGTAGCGCGGAGATGCCAAGCGCCGCCCGGCCGTTCACGCCGGAGATCGTGACCAGGCTCGTCGCCAGGGGCGTCACCATCGCGCCGGTCACCTTGCACACTGGCGTCTCATCGCTCGAAGGTGGCGAGGATCCGTATCCGGAGAGCTACGAGGTGCCCGCCGCGACCGCGCGCCTGGTCAACCTCACCAGGCAGCACGGCGGCCGGGTGATCGCGGCCGGCACGACCGTGGTGCGGGCGCTTGAGTCGGCAGCCGCGGGGCACGGGCCCGATGGATGCGGCCAGGTTGCGGCCTCAGCCGGGTGGACATCGCATGTGGTCACACCGCAGAGCGGGGTGGCGGCAGTCGACGGGCTGCTCACCGGCCTGCACGAGCCACGCTCCACGCACCTATGGATGCTGGCCGCCTTCGCCCCTGCCGAACTGCTCAGCCGCTGCTATCAGGAGGCGGCCGGGCGCGGCTACCGCTGGCACGAGTTCGGCGACGTGCACCTGCTGCTGCCCTAGCCCGCTGGTTGCCCAGCGCACACGCGCAGGCCCCGGCAGGCTGTCCGGCGCCCGGCAAGGGAGGATCCCCGGCCGGGAAGGGCTCCCCGTTGGCTGCACCCGGCCACCCTGGTGCCAGCGCCAGTGGATAGCGTTGACAGCGCGATGTCCGGTCCGCAGATCACGCTGCTGGTGACCCTGACAGGCCGCGACAGGCCAGGGGTTACTTCTCGCTTGTTCAGCGCGCTGGCCGGGCACGACCTGACGGTCATGGACGTCGAGCAGGTCGTGATCCGGGGCCGCCTGGTGCTCGGCGTGCTACTGGCGTGCGACGGCGCTCCGGACCTGACTGCCATCCATCAGCAGGTAACTAGCCTGGCCTCGGAAATGGGCATGGAAGCCGAGATCACCGCGGGGTCGGGCGAGCCGCCGCAGCGGCTTCGCGGCAGGCTGCATGTGACCGTCCTCGGGCAGCCGATCGAGCCGTCGGCGATTGCCTCAATCGCGGGCCGGATCGCCGCCAGCGGCGCGAACATCGAGAGGATCACCCGGCTGGCCAGCCGCCCCGTTACCTGCATTGAATTTGAGGTTTCCGGCGCGGACCCGATCGCGCTGCGAGCGACACTAGCCCGTGACTCGGCCCAGCTTGGCGTCGATGTCGCGGTGCAGCGGGCCGGCCTGCACCGGCGGGCCATGCGCCTGGTAGTCATGGATGTCGATTCAACGCTGCTGCAGGACGAGATCATCGAGTTGCTGGCCGAGCGGGCCGGCCGCCTGGCCGAGGTGGCGGAGCTGACCGCCGCGGCAATGCGCGGCGACATCGATTTCACCGAGGCGCTCCGCCAGCGGGTCGCGCTGCTCGCCGGGCTGGACGCCGCTGTCATCGGCGAGGTGCTCACCGTCCTGCGGCTGGCACCCGGCGCCCGGACGCTGATCAGGACGCTCAAGCGGCTCGGATACCGGTGCGGGGTAGTGAGCGGGGGGTTTACCCAGTTCACCGACTGGCTCACGGTCGAGCTCGGCCTGGACTTCGCCGAGGCGAACACCCTCGATATCGCCGACGGCAAGCTCACCGGGCGCGTCCTTGGTCCGGTCGTGGACCGGGCAGGCAAGGAACGCGCGCTGCGGCGGTTCGCAGCCGAGGCTGGCGTCCCGCTGAGCCAGACGGTCGCGGTCGGCGACGGGGCTAACGACCTCGACATGATCTCGGCCGCTGGCCTCGGCATCGCGTTCAACGCCAAGCCCGCTGTACGCGATGCGGCCGACACGTCACTGAGCCTGCCGCACCTGGATGCGATCTTGTACCTGCTCGGGATCTCCCGGGACGACGTGGAGGCGGCCGACGCCGAGGACACCTCACTGCCGCCGGGCGGCAGCGAGCCGCACGGCGCCCAGTCACTCCATCCGCAGGCACGCCACCCGCAAGCACGCCACCCGCAAGCACACCACCCGCAGGCGCGTCCGGCGCCCGGCTAGGCATCCGGGCCAGCGGCCTCCTGCCGCGGCGACCAGGATGCGAGGATCACGCCGTCGCCAGCCGAGAGCCCGGACCACTGTCCCGGCAACGCGATCACCGCGATCGCGGCCGTGGGGAAATCGGGCTCGCTCCCGGTCAGGTGCCTGACCAGCCCGGCCGCAGCCGGGTTGTGCCCGATGTACAGCAGGGTGCGCACGGTGGCCGGGGTCTGCCGGATGATGTCCGCGACGTCCTCGCTGTCGGCTTCGTAGAGTCGGCGATCCGCCGCGAACTCAGGCTCGCCACCGAGCGCCGCGGCGACGTATTGCCAGGTCTGCCGGGTCCGCCTGGCGGCTGAGGAGATCACCGCATCCGGCCGGAAGCCACCCGCCAGCAGCCACGCGCCGGCGGCCGCACTGTCGCGCCGGCCGCGCGGCCGGAGCGCGCGCTCGAAGTCGGGGCCGCCAGGCAGCTCGCCTGCCTTGGCGTGCCGCATCACGATCAGCCGATGCCGCTCCCGCATGCCACTATCGTCCGCCAGATGCCCGCCGTCCGCCCGGCGGCGCGCGGAGGTGGCCGCACCGGGTTACTTCCGGTACATGCCAAGCGGGCGGCAGGTCACCAGGACCTGCCGCCCGCTGCTATCGCTGGTCGCCCGGAATCCGGGCCGCCGGGTTGGTCAGGCGGCGACCTTGTCCGCCGGGACCTCCGTTGTCGTATCGCCGCCAGCGATGGAGGTCGAGCGGCGCTTGGAGATGATGATCGCCGTCACGATGATCGCGAAAGCCACGATCGCGATTGCGGCCCGCAGGCCGAGGTTGCCGCTGTACTCGACCACGCTGGTGGCGATCAGCAGGGACACCAGGTTCATTACCTTGATCAGCGGGTTGATCGCCGGTCCCGCGGTGTCCTTGAACGGGTCGCCCACCGTGTCGCCGATGATCGTGGCCTCGTGCGCCGCGGAGCCCTTGCCGCCATGATGCCCGTCCTCGACCAGCTTCTTGGCGTTGTCCCAGGCACCGCCGGAGTTAGCCAGGAACACGGCCATGAGCGCGCCTGCCGCGATCGCGCCCGCCAGGTAGGAGCCGAGCGGCGCGTAGCCGAACGCGAAGCCGACGGTGATCGGCATCAGCACCGCCAGCAGGCCGGGAGTGGCCAGCTCACGCAGCGAGTCCCTGGTGCAGATGTCCACCACTCGGCCGTATTCGGGTTTCTCGGTGTAGTCCATGATGCCGGGGTGGGTGCGGAACTGCTCCCTGACCTCGAAGACCACCCGGCCGGCCGCCCGGCCGACTGCCATGATCAGCAGGCCGGCAAAGAAGAACACCACGGATGCGCCGATGATCAGGCCGAACAGGTCGTTCGGGGCGTCTATGCCCAGGCTGAACCCGTGCAGGCGCTTGGCCAGCAGCTCGGCCGTGACCTGGGTACGGAACGCGCCGAACAGGGCAGTCGCGGCCAGTACCGCAGTCGCGATCGCGATGCCCTTGGTGATCGCCTTGGTGGTGTTGCCCACCGCGTCCAGCTTGGTCAGTACCTGGGCCGCCTCGCCCTCGACCTCGCCGGACATCTCGGCAATGCCTTGTGCGTTGTCCGAGACCGGGCCGAAGGTGTCCATCGACACGATCACGCCGACCGTGGTCAGCAGGCCGGTACCGGCCAGTGCTACCGCGAACAGCGCGATCGTCGGGTTGCCGGTGCCCAGCAGGAACGCGCAGTACACGGCGCCCCCGATCAGCAGGGCCGAGTAGACCGCCGACTCCAGGCCGACCGAGATGCCGGAGAGGATCACGGTGGCCGGGCCGGTCAGGGAACTCTCGCCGATCTCCTTGACCGGCCGCCGGTTGGTCTCGGTGAAGTAGCCGGTGAGGAGCTGAATGGCGCTGGCAAGCACCAGGCCCACCACGACCGCGCCGATGGCCAGCAGTCGCGGGTTGCCGCTGTGGCGAGCGATCGCCGGGCCGACGTTGTGCAGCTGGCTGAACTTGGACGGCAGGTAGATGAATGCCGCGACGACGACCAGCACGAGCGAGATGAGGGCCGACGCAAAGAAGCCGCGGTTGATGGCGGTCATGCCGCTGCGGTCGTTCTGGCGGGGGGCCACGATGAAGATGCCGAACACCGCCGTGATCACGCCGATCATCGGCACGATGAGCGGGAAGACCAGGCCCTCATTGCCGAATGCGACCTTGCCGAGGATCAGGGCTGCCACCAGCGTGACGGCGTAGGACTCGAAGAGGTCCGCGGCCATGCCAGCGCAGTCGCCCACGTTGTCGCCGACGTTATCGGCGATAGTCGCCGCGTTGCGGGGGTCGTCCTCGGGGATGTGCTTCTCGACCTTGCCGACCAGGTCGGCACCCACGTCGGCGGCCTTGGTGAAGATTCCGCCGCCGACCCGCATAAACATGGCGAGGAGGGCGGCGCCAAAACCAAAGCCCTCCAGCACGCTAGACGCGTTGCCCTTGTAGATGAGCACAACAACGGCCGCGCCGAACAGGCCAAGCCCGACCGTGAACATGCCCGCCACGCCGCCGGTGCGGAACGCGATCCGCATCGCCGGGCGCTCGCCTGCCTCCTTAGCCGCGGCCGCGACCCGGACGTTGCCCCGGACGGCGAGCCACATGCCGGTGAAACCGGTAACCGCGGAGAACAGCGCCCCGACGAGGAAGAAGATCGAGCGGCCGAACCGGACCGACTCGCTGACGGCGGGTAGCACGAGGAGCACGAAGAAGATCAGGACGACGAAGACGCCCAGAGTCCTGAACTGGCGGCGCAGGTAAGCGGCCGCGCCTTCCTGGACGGCCTTGGCGATCTCCTGCATCTTCGGCGTGCCCTGACTGGCCGCCAGTACATCCCGGACCAGCCAGCCCGCGACGGCCAGCGCCATCAGACCGATGACGGCCACCACGGCTACCCAGGCCAGGTTGCCGCCACTTACCGTAGGCGTGCCTCCCGCCAGGGCGAGGTTGTGCAACATCCGTCCTCCTTGACAGGGGATTACAAGCTAGTACCGAGCCGACGCGAATGGCTTGTCCCGGTGGCTTAGTTCGTAACGACCCGGCGCCGGCTGCCGATGCGAAAGCACGCCGAGCCGACCCGCGACGGTGCCGGGAGTCTACGCATCGATGTAAGCAGAAAGTAAACCGGGTGCGGTTACTTACGCAGTCGCGACAAATTTGTGACGTAACGGTGCCCTGCTGGTGACAGCCGCCATCGGCGCCGCGAGCCCGGTGGCAGGCCATAGCGCCCGGTTCAGCGGGCTCCGGCCGACGGCCAGCTCATCCTGATGCTGGTGCCAGCCGAGGTCTCGCTGATCTGGACGTCGTCAGCGAGGCCCTCGATGACCGCGATGCCGAGCGCGGCTGGCAGCAGCCCGTACCCGGCCTGCCGCGGCCTGTCCAGCACTGTCCTGACCGTCAAGTCGCGGTACCGAGCCGCCGAGCCCGGGCCGCGCCGCTGACCCGGCCGGGCGGGCGTCGGCCGAGCAGTTATCAGTGACTTCAACCTCGAACCGGCCGGCCAGGTCGGTCAGCGCTAGCCGCACCGGTTCGGAAGGGCAGTACAGCTGGTGACCCTCGACGGCGCGCGAGCAGGCCTCGCCCACTGCCAGCCTGACTTCATCTAGCAGGGACTCGTCGACTCCGCTGCGCCTGGCCACGGCGGTCGCCACCAGCCTGGCCGTCCGGACATGGGCCGGCAACGCGGTGAAGCTCAACTCGACTGTTGCCATCTTGGTCTCGCCACCAGTCCCGGCAGCCTACTTCTCTGCCCGGCGGGCAGCGATAGCCTCGTCGACCGTGTCGTGAATGCCAAAGACCTTGGTCAGCCCGGTGATACGGAAGATCTTCAGGATCCGCTCCTGGGTGCAGACCAGGTCAAGTGACCCATCATGGGCGCGAACCCGCTTCAGCCCGCCGACGAGCACGCCGAGCCCGGTGGAGTCGAGGAACTCGACCTTCTCCATATTGACCACGAGCTGGTAGAAGCGGCTGTTGACCAGCTCGATCAGCAGTTCACGCAAGCGCGGAGCGGTGTAGACGTCGATCTCGCCCTCAACGTCGACGATCTCGATGCCATCCTTGCTGTGGTGGTCCAGCTTCAGATCCACAAATCCTCCAGCGCCAATTACGGCGGTTATGTCCAGCGGCGGCCTGCTAGTCGCACTGTCTGCGCCGCGTACTGGCGGCGTGCCCTGTCGCGCATTCAACCACGCCCTGACCGTCATTCCTATACCAGATCGCTGTCGCAGACACCTTACGTCGTGCGACACACTGGGATCCGATGTCCTCGGTACCGCAGCTCGTGCCCGGCGAGCCGCTGCTTCCCGGCGCTGATTCGCGCCCGGCAGCGGCGATCCTCGCGGCCGGGGCGCGGGCGGGCCGGCTCACTTTCCGGACCGACCTGCCCGGGCGCGCGGGCACCTTCGCCGACTGGCCAGGCTGGGTGCCCGCTGAGCTTATCGATGCGCTGGGGCGGGCGGGCATCACCGCGCCCTGGCAGCACCAGGCCGAGGCCGCCGATCTGGCCCGGTCGGGCCACAGCGTGATCATCTCCACCGGCACGGCGTCAGGCAAATCGCTCGGCTACCTGCTGCCCGCGCTGACCGCCATCCTGGACGGCGGAACCGCGCTTTACGTCGCGCCGACCAGGGCGCTGGCTGCCGATCAGCTCAAGCTGGTCCGCTCGCTCGGACTGAGCGGAGTGCGCGCCGCCGTCGTCGACGGCGATACGCCCTGGGCCGAGCGGACCCGGGCCAGGTCCCAGGCCAATTACCTGCTGACCACCCCGGACATGCTGCATCACTCGCTGCTCCCGCTGCACGCCAGGTGGAATGGCTTCTTCCGGCGGCTGCGCTACGTCATCGTCGATGAGTGCCACACCTATCGCGGCGTGTTCGGCTCGCACGTCGCGCACGTGCTGCGCCGGCTGCGCCGCGTCGCCTACCACCACAGCGCTGCCGACCCGGTCTTCGTCCTGGCCTCGGCCACGATCAGCGAGCCCGCCCGCTGCGGCGAGCTGCTCACCGGCCGCGCCAGTGCAGGCGGTCAGCACCGACGGCGCGCCGCGCGCTCCGCTCACCTTTGCGCTCTGGGAGCCGCCGCTGACCGGCGCGCGCGGCGAAGCGGGCGCCCCGGTCCGCCGGGCCGCGACCTCCGAGGCGGCCCAGATGCTCGCCGACCTGGTCCGCAACGACGTGCCGGCGCTGGCCTTCGTGCGGTCGCGGCGCGGCGCGGAGTCGGTGGCGCATCCGCCCGGCGGCAGCTGACCGAGGCAGGCGCGGCCGGCCTGGCCGACCGGGTCGCCGCCTACCGGTCCGGCTACCTGCCGGAGGAGCGCCGGGCGCTGGAGGAAGCACTGCGAGCCGGGCAGATCACCGGCCTGGCCGCCACCACGGCGCTGGAGCTCGGCGTCAACGTGACCGGCCTGGACGCGGTGCTGATGGCCGGCTGGCCGGGCACCAGGGCGGCGCTCTGGCAGCAGGCGGGCCGCGCCGGACGCGCGCGGCCGGGAGGCCGTCGCCGTCCTGATCGCGCGCGACGACCCGCTCGATACCTACCTGGTGCATCACCCGCAGGCGCTGCTCGGCGCTCCGGTCGAGGCCACGGTGCTGGACCCGGACAACACCTATGTGCTGGCCCCGCACCTGTGCGCCGCGGCGGCTGAGCTCCCGCTCACCGAGCATGACCTGGCCGCCTTCAGCACTGCGGCGGCGCGCTTGCCGCCAGGCTGACCGCTGACGGCCTGCTGCGCTCGCGCGGCGGCCGCTGGTTCTGCACCCGGCATGGCCTCGGCACGCGGACCGGGCTGCGCGGCACAGGCGGCTGGCCGGTCCGGATCGTCGAGCTGCCCACCGGCCGGCTCGTCGGCACGGTGGACGAGCCGTCCGCGCACTTCCTCGCCCATTCTGGCGCCGTCTACCCGCATCAGGGCGACATGTACCTGGTCAGCAAGCTTGACCTGGCGGAACGAATCGCGCTGGTGGAACTGTGCCGATCCCGGCTACGCGACCGTCGCCAGGGAGATCACCAGCATCGAGGTCGACGGCGGAGCTGACCAGGGCGGACTGGGGCAAGGCCGACCGTGTGCTTTGGCGACGTCCTGGTGACCCGGCAGGTGGTCTCCTACGCCCGGCGCAGCACCGAGACCGGGCTGCTGATCGGCGAGGACGTCCTCGACCTGCCCGAGCGCAGGCTGCCCACCAGGGCCGTCTGGTGGACGATCTCGGCCGGCGCAGCGCGCCGAGCTGGCAGCTGGCGGGGATCGACCTGCCAGGCGCCGCGCATGCCGCCGAGCACGCGGCGATCGGGCTGCTCCCGCTGCGTCGCTGCGTGCGACAGGTGGGATGTCGGCGGCGTGTCCGCCGACCTGCACCCGGCGACCGGGAAGCTGACGGTCTTCGTCTACGACGGCCACGCCGGCGGCGCCGGGCTTCGCCGAGCGCGGCTTCGCGGCGGCCCGCGCGTGGCTGACGGCAACGGCCGACGCCATTGCCAGTTGCGAATGCGCGGCCGGCTGCCCGTCCTGCATTCAGTCGCCAAAGTGCGGCAATGGCAATCACCCGCTCGCCAAGCGGGATGCGGTCACCCTGCTTCGCTGCCTGCTGGCCGGCTGCGCCGATCAGCCGGCGGACAGCTAGCTGACCAGCTCGAGTCGACATCGTTCCCGGGACAGAGCAGTCGACGACAGCTGAGCCCGGACATGGGGCGACCCCCGTCGGGGGGGAGAACGGGGGTCGCCAGACGGTCCGGCTCCGGGGGGGCAGAGCCGGGTCCGTTACTCAAGAAAGCCTAGTTGCAATCGGGGCAAGTTACCAGCCGGTCATGCCGAACCGCAAAGGGATCTGGCGCCTTCCCCTATGCTGCCGGACCGTGGGCACATCCGTCGAGGGCAGTCGCGCAACTACGGCGGCTTTCTTTGACCTGGACAAGACGATCATCTCCAGGTCCAGTACGCTCGCCTTCGCGCCGTCGTTTTACCGGCTCGGCCTGATCACTCGCATTCACCTGCTGCGAGGCGCCTGCGCGCAATTGAGCTTTCGCTTCACTGGCGCTGGTCATTCTCAGATGGAACGAGTGCAGCGACCAGGTCAGCGCCCTGTGCTGTGGCTGGCCTGCCGACAAGGTAGCGCAGATTGTGTCCGACAACCTGACTCAGATCATCGGCCCTTTCGTCTACGCCGAGGCGCGCGGACTGCTGGAGCGCCACCGACGAGACGGCCACGACGTCGTTATCGTCAGTACTTCCGGTCAGGAGATCGTCGGGCCGATCGGCGCGATGCTCGGTGCCTCCGCAGTGATAGCCACCCGGCTCGGGATCGCCGACGGGCCGGTACAACGGCACCGTCGATTTTTATGCATATGGCCAGGCCAAGGCCGATCATGTCCGCGAACTTGCAGTTCAGCGCGGTTACCAGCTCAGCGACTGTTACGCCTACAGCGACTCAGTAACCGATCTGCCCGCTGCTGGAAGCCGTCGGCCACCCGCACGTTGTCAATCCCGATCGCGGGTTGCGGCAAGGTCGCCAGGCTGCGCGGCTGGCCGGACTGGCCTTCAGCCAGACCGGCGGGCTCGACGGTAGGCGCGGCTGGCATGTAAAGCGCGTGATCAATTCGAGATAACGAATCGATCACGCCCAGGGCTTTTCAAAGCAGCCGCAGGCCAGTAGAAAGGAATCACGGACGGACTGGTCCGTACACGGCAGCCGGGTACCCACGCGCGACCAGCCGCGGGAGGCGTGCCGTGGCAGGCGAATCAGCCATGAGTGCGCCGTGACAAGCGGCGCAGGCGCGTCCGCCTACCACGGCAGTGAAGGTGCACGCTTGGTAGCCCGGCCTGACGTGTCATTGCGAGCGGCGCCCCCAACGGGGCGCCGTTTGCTGTTCCTACCGGCTGGCCCGGACTTCGGCCGAATCACCGCGATGTGGCACTGCCGCTTTCGCGCGGCTTGACGGCCAAAACGCGTTAATCGGCAGTTATGCCATCGGCGTCACTCAGTCGAGATGCCGCCCCCGCTTCGATCCGGCACTTGCGAAGTGCGTGTTTTGCCAATTACGCGGATGCCGGCTCCTGCCGCCATTGGGTATAAGCAAGACTTTGACTTGACAGCATGAGGAGAGGGAGGCATCTCATGGCCGATCCCGCGGTCAGGCGCACGTCCGCCGGCGTGACCGATCAGTCCATCGGCGATCTTGTCTCCGTGGCGGCCAGGGACATCTCCCAGCTGGTCCGGTACGAGCTGGATCTCGCCAAGCTCGAGCTGAAGGCCGACGCTAAGCGCCTTGGCATCGGCGCCGGCGCTGCTCGGTGATGGCGGCTTTCGCCGCCTGCCTGGTACTGATGCTGCTGTGCTTCGCCTTCGCTTTCGGCCTGGTCACGCTCGGCATCTGGGATGGGCCGCGTTCCTGATCGTGGCCGGCACCTGTGTTCTGCTCATCGGCGGCGCGGCGCTGATTGCGCTGCGGATGGTGCGCAAGGTGACCGGCCTGAGCAAGACCAGGCGCAGCCTCGCCGACGGCATTTCCGCTGCTGCACCGCAGGCGAAGTCAGGCCCGGCGGCGGCCAAGGCGCCGGCCAAGAGCCGGCTAATCGATGACCGCGCGCGGCAACGCATCCATCTACCTCAGCGGGCCCTGGTCACACCGGTCGGTCAGCGCCAACGGCACGCGGTTTCACGTCGCGGAGAGCGGCGACGGGCCGCTAGTCCTGCTCCTGCACGGGTTCCCTGAGTTCTGGTGGACCTGGCGGCGGCAGCTCAGCTCGCTGAGCCAGGCCGGGTTACCGCGTCGTCGCGCCAGATCTGCGCGGCTATGGCGGCAGCGACAAGCCGCCGCGCGGCTACGACCTGGTCACAGCCGCCTCGGATGCTGCCGGGCTGGTCCGATCGCTCGGCGAGGCTAACGCCATCGTGGTCGGCCATGACTGGGGCGGGCTCATCGCCTGGACGATGGCCACGTACTCATCCCAAAGTTGTCCGCCGGCTGGCCATCGTCTCGATGCCGCACCCGCTGCGGCTGCGGGCGGCGGTGCTGTCCGCGCCGTTCGCGCAGGCCCGGAGCATGAGCTACGCGCTTGGCTTCCAGCTGCCGATGCTGCCGGAACGCCGGCTGCTGAAGGACGGCGCGCACCGGGTCGGGCGGCTGCTGAGCGCATGGTCCGGACCGGGCTGGCCCGACCCGGAGACCGAGCGCCGTTATCGAGGACGCCATGCGCGTGCCGTCTGTCGCCCATTCTGCGCTGGAGTACCACCGCTGGTACCTGCGGTCCAGGTTCCGGCCGGACGGAATCGCAGTACACCAGGATGATGCGCTCACCGATCCAGGCGCCGACGCTGCATCTGCATGGCGCCCTTGATCCGTGCGTGCTGCCGAACGCGGCCCGCGGCTCCGGCGTGCACGTCGAGGCGCCGTACCGCTGGCGGCTGCTTGACGGGGCTGGGCATTTCCCGCACGAGGAAGTGCCCGACCGTTTCGACCTTGAGCTTCAGTCCTGGCTAGCCGACCCAGAGCCGGAACGCTAGCGCCGGCATGACCCGCTCCCCGGCCGGAACGAGCGCGGCACTGACCCGACACCAGGGACCGGGACGGCGCTGGCCGGGCCAGGAACGCCAGGCCGCGCGATGAGCTCGGCAGGCCACTGCCCAGGGAGGCGGTGGCTGGCGTGCTCCGGCGACGCGGCTGCCCTGCCGCCTGCCGAGGCGCTCGCCACCGCCCAGCACCTGCTCGACGAGGGCATGCCCTTCCACGCGCACGAGATCCTTGAGGCGGCATGGAAAGCGGCGCCACCGGCCGAGCGTGACCTGTGGCAGGGACTCGCGCAGGTCGCGGTCGGGCTGACCCACGCACTGCGCGGCAATGCCCGGGGAGCGGTCGACGTTGCTGGGCCGCGGTCGCGACCGGCTGGCGCGCTATCCGGCGCCCGGCCCGCATGGCGTCGACGTTGCCGGAGTCATGCAGATGTGATGAACTGGCGGCCCGGATCGACAGCAGTCTGGCCTGGACCGCCTGAGTCTGAAGGAACTGCGGATCCAGCTGCGGGCCGACACGCCGCGGCCAGGCGCCTGGCTAGCTCGCTATCCGGCGTCCGGCCCGCACGACCTGGCTATTGCCGAGTCATTCAGATGTATGAACTGGCCGCCAGGATCGACAGCACGGGCCTGACCGGAATCCAGGAGACTGACCTGCGGTTGCGGCTCGTCTCGTCGCACGACCAGGACTGAGGGTGCCGCGGCTAGCCCTGGCAGCCCTGCGTCGAGACTGGTGCGGTTTGGGCCGCGCCAGCGGCTGCATCACTAGCGACCTCGCCGGCGGTAAGCGCGTATCCGGTTCCGGATACGCCGTCGAGGCAGCGAATACCACCCCGTACACCTTGCCATCGGGAGCTAGCAGCGGGCCGCCAGAGTTGCCAGGCTGCACCAGAGCGCGGAGCTGATAGATCTGCCGGTTCACCCCGACGGTGGCATAAATGCTGGGCCCGTAGGCGGTTATAGCTGCGGCCGACCCGCGGCGCCCGTGGGGTGAACCCGTGGCCGAGCGGATATCCGACCACGATCGCGTTCGCGCCGTCGGCGGCCGAGCCGGCGAAACCGGAGCGGCCTCGCGGTCAGGCCGGGCACATCCAGCACCGCGATGTCGCGCATCGGGTCAAACAGGACGACGCGGGCGTTATAGGACTTGCTGTTGGTGGCATAGACGTACAGGCCCTGCTTGACGCCGGCGACGACGTGCGCGTTGGTGAGCACGTGTCCCGGCGAGATGACAAATCCCGAGCCCTCGATCTGCAGCGAGCACGAGGTCGCCACGCCCACGATCTTCACGATGCTCGGCTTGTCCTGCGCGATGCCGGCGGACTTCAGTACCGCGGCGTCGGCCGCGGCAAGGTCAGGCGCGTTCTCCGCGCCGAAGACTGAAGACCGGGGAATACAGCCCGTTGCACAGCAGCGTCCGCAGCGGCGGGAAGACCGGCAGGTACAAAGTGCCGCGGGGCATCACGCATCCACCGTGCGCAGTACCGCGGAATTGCCGACCTGACGCGCGACGCCGGGAACGGCGCTTGCGCGAGGAAGGTGCCGATCAGCCAGGCCACGACGAGAACCGCCACGACGTTTACGGCCGCGCCGCCAAGTGAGTCAACGATGTCGCCGGCCGGCCAGTCAAGCCGCGACCTCACCGCCACGCCGATCCCGGAAGCCATCAGCATGCCGATGACAGCGGCGACGAACACCACCAGGATCGCGACGAACGCCTGCCAGGGTACGCTCTTGGCCAGGAGCCTGGAGATGCCGGGGGCGATGAAGGCCCCGCCAGCAACTCCGACGACGAATCCGGCCAGGCTGAGTATGCCGATGATGAAGCCCTGCCGGTATCCGGCCACGGCGAATGCCGCGATCAGCACGATCAGTATCACGTCGAGCAGGTCACCGGGCACAGCATCAACTTATAGGGAGGCAGGATCCGGAGCGGCCGTCTAGACCGTCGGATGTCATGGGCGCAGCGGCCAGCCTGCCGGGAGCTCGTCTGGTGCGAGCTTCGTTAACCGCCCGGAGTCCCACGGTTCCTCCCAGCCGCCAAGGGCGAGCACCCGATCCAGCAGCGCAGCGGTGAACCCCCAGATGGTCAGCCCGCCAGCGCGGAAGGCAAGGCCACCCTCGCCATTGCCGGATACCGGATCATCATCCGGTCCGCCGGGCTCGGCCAGCTCCGCGACCGGCACCCGGATCACGGCCGCGATCTCCGCGGGATCGCCGGGAGCGACCGGCACCGGGGTAGTGCCACCAGCCGAGCACTGGGGTTACCCGGAAATCGCTCCGCACGATATAGAGCTCCGGCATAACCGCAAGCACCAGGACGCCGGCCGGGTCAACGCCGGTCTCCTCAGCCGCCTCACGTAGTGCTGCCCGCACCGGGCCGCCGTCTGCCGGGTCAATCGCGCCGCCGGGGAAACCTGGCTGCCCTGGGTGCTTGCGCAGGTCGGCTGCGCGCTGGATGAGCAGTAGCTCAGGCCCGGCCGGCCGCGACCGAACAAGATGAGTACCGCGGCGGGCCTGCCCCCTGCGGCAGGCGGCGGACGCAGCGGCGGCCGGCACCGTCAGCTGTCCGGCTTGGTATCCTGGTCAGCCGCAGGCCCTTCTGGCGAGCCAGTCTGGCGCCACCTCGGTACGATCGCATCAGGGTCAAGAAAACGGCCCGGCCTTGACGAGCTTTCGCGCGGTGCCTCATCCGCCGGCCCCGTGCCGAAGGACGGGCACAGCGCAGCGATCCCGCACGCGCCGCAGGCTGGCTTGCGGGAATGGCACACCCGGCGGCCATGCCAGATCAGCCGGTGCGACAGCATCGTCCACTCCGCTTCCGGGAACAGGTCCCCCACCTCCTGCTCGATCTTGACCGGTCATCCTGCTTCGCGTCCAGCCAAAACGATGCGACAGCCGGGCGAAATGGGTGTCTACAGTGATCCCGGCTACGCCGAACGCATTGCCGAGCACTACGTTGGCCGTCTTCCTGCCAACGCCCGGGGAGCGTGACCAGGTCGGCCAGCCGCCGCGGGTACCTCGCCGCCAAAGCGGTCGCAGAGCGCCTGGCCGAGGCCGATGAGACTGGTGGTCTTGGCCCGGAAAAAGCCGGTCGACTGGATGATCTTCTCGACCTCGGCCGCGATCGGCGGCCGCATAGTCCGCAGCCATCCGGTACCGAGCGAAAAGGACAGGAGTAACCATGTTGACCCCGCTTGTCGGTGGTCTGCGCGCTCAGGATTGTCGCGACGAACAGCTCAAGGGGTCTAGTGAAGTTCAGCTCGGTGTGCGCGTCCGGATACAGCTCAGACAGCTCCCGGTTGATCTTGCGCGCTCGGCGGACTAGCGCGGTGTGGAGGCGGGACGTTGGGGGCACTTGCTTAGCCTATGCAGCCATCGCGCCGCCGCGTCAGACCCCGCAACAGCGCGTACGCCGGATGGCACACGGCCTAGATCCTTGCGCACGAAAGATAGCGCGCGGCGCCACCTGCGCTACCGGGCCCCGCGACCTCCCGCATCAAGACGATCGTCCCGGGCCGGAACCGCCACGCCGGGCATAGCCGTCGCCGCCCGCACTGGCGCACCGCCGATCAGGCTGCGCGGGTCTTGCCGATCGCAGACGCGCGATGCACCAGCATGTCGGTGACCGTCCCGACCGTTCCCGACAGAGCTCCGGCCGGACGCGGCCCGCCGCACCGCCACCTCGGCAAAGCTCATCGCCTCGGCCGCGAGCCGCTTCGACCTCGTCCGACTTCATGATCGCCGCAGCCGTAGCGCGCAGCCGCTTGACGCCGTCCTGCCCGTCCTTGCAGCCGGCGATGTAGCCGGCCACGAAACCGAAGAGCGTTTCCATGGTCCTGCCTTGCCTGTGGGGGTGAAAAGCAAGCGTGCGGGCTGCCGCCGGTACATCTCTCGTAGTTCCAGGTACCGCTTGATATCCGGTACCGACTGCACGATCGCAGCGATAACCGCCGCCAGCAGCGCCGCCTTGACCAGCCTCGTGATCATCGTTCCCCTCCCTCCGGTTGCTCGGTCTCGTCCTGCCCTGTTCGGAGACGGCACGCACCTCATCGGGCGCGAAGTAAAGGAACCGGCCGTGGTTGCGGTTCAGGTCGGCGGCCGGATCGTCCGCCGGCGTGACGGCCAGGTGCACCTGGCCGTCGACGTCGAACAGCACCGCCTCGACGATCGCCTCCCGGCCGGTCAGGAACAGGTCCTGCGCGTCAGCCCGGCGGGCTACCTGGCTGCATCAGCACCCGCGAGTTCCTGGCGACGCGCACGCCGTCGATGAGCACATGGTCGGTCTCAGGCGACACCGAGGCATCCGAGCCCGGATCCCACCAGGCACCGACGGCCGGTCCGTCACCTCCGGGGCAGGCCAGTCGATTCCGTCGCCACCGGGCGCTCCGGCATGCGGCGGCTCCGCCAGCGGACGAGCCGCAGGGACCTCCGGCAGCGGTCGCCGAAGCGGCCGCGCCGGCGGGCGCAGACCGCAGGTACCTGATCGCGCCATGCATCCGCTCGAGCATCTCCGGCGGCATGTCATCCAGCCGGTCGATCAGCTCGGCGGCGCGGCTGTCGGTCGCGCGGGCCTGCCGCTTCTCGGCGTCCGTCAGGGTCAGCGTGCGCAGCGTCAGGATCTCGTCGATCTCGGTGGCGTCGAACAGGTTCCCGGCGCTCTCGGCCGCCACCTCCGGATGGTCGTACAGGATGACCGGCGACGGACAGCACCAGGTCAGTGCAGCCAGTCGGGCCCGGCCAGCACCGGCCAGGTGCCCGAGTTGCTGGCAGGCAGCACCTCGGCGGCCGCCCATTCCGGCGGATCGGTCATGGACAGGAACGCTCGCGCCGGGAACGGCGATCAGCGAGTGCGCCGCGATCAGCGCGTGCCGCAGCCCGTCGTCGCGGTTGCGCAGCTCGGCCAGCGGCGTCGTGGTGTTCTCCACCTGCACCCGCAGGCGCAGCGCCTGGTACGGCCCGGCCACCCGCTCGGCGTGCAGCGCTGATCACCCCGTCCAGCGCGCTCCACTGCCGGACCAGCCGGCCAGCCAGGCGGCCGCGCGCAGTCGGTCAGCTCCTCGACCGCCTCGCCGGGACCGATGTGAAACTCGACGTTCGTTGTCCGCTGCCAGCAGCGCGCGACACCACGGCCGCGATGTGCTGCTCGCGCTCGGCCGCCTCGTCGAAGGAGGTGTACTCGGCGCCGTCCACCTACAGGGTGCCGACGTCGTGCAGCTCACCGGTCTCCGGCGAGACGCCCTGCACCACGCCGCCGCTGCAGGTGCAGGAACCGCACCAGCACCCGCACCTCGGCGTCGTCCGGGCACTCGAGCAGGCACTCGGTCTGGCAGGAGCTGGCCTCGTTCGGGTCGACCGGCGGCGTAGCCGCGCGGCATCAGCACCCCGAACTGGAACCGGACCTGGTTCTTCTGCGCCGCCTGGTGATACGGGTACAGCAGGTAGCCCTCGTACAAGATCGCGTCGGCGACCCGGCGGGCGTGATCCAGATGCTCGGCGTTGAGTCTCATGCACCGGCGTCCTTCCGCGCGGTCCGCCGCCTCCGACAGCAGGTCAGGATCGTGGCCTCCCAGGTCGGCAGCCCTTGGCGGCCTTGTACCTGAGCAGCTCATCGAAGGTGAGGTTGCTGAACTTGATCCACGCGGTGTTCGGGAAGTGCGCGTCGATCGCCTCCCGCCAGACGCTGACCGGCAGCCGGTAGGTCGCCTCCTTGCTCCACGGCACCTGCGTCACCGACATCCTGCCGTCGGCGATGCTGAAGATCGTGCCGCTGAACAGCAGCAGCAGCGGCACCTCGCCGTCGTCGAGCCCGGCAAAGTAGCGGGTGGCGCCGATCTCCATGTCGTAGGTGAGCGGGACCGGCAGGTCGATGTCAGTGCTGCCGGTGAAGCCAGGCACCATGATCGCACACGTTGGTGAACTGGAGCGGCTTCAGCGTGTCGGCCCACCGCTGCGTCTCGCCGAACAGGTCGTTCAGCCGCTCGGCCTCGTCATCGGAATAGCGCCGCCTGGCCGGCTCGATCCGGATCTGGCAGCGCAGCGCGATCGCCTCCACCCGCTGCCCCGTCGTCTCGCTGATCCGCAGCGTAAGAACATGGACGGCACCACGGCAGAACTTGTCCGCCCGTGCGCCGGTGCAGTCGAAGACCAGCTCAGCCACTACGGTCCTCCTGCGCGGATAGCTGGAACGGCCGGGCCCGGCTGCGCACGCCGGCCAGGAACGCGGCGATGCTCTCCCGCGCCTCGGTGCCGCCGTCGAACCCGCGCCAGTGTCAGGCGCATCCGCCCGGCCAGCTCATAACAGGCGTCGATCGGGACCAGGAAGTACTCCACGCCGGAGTCTGACCGGCTGATCAGGGCCGCCTCGACGTCCGGTGCCGGCGCACCGAGCAGCGGGTAGTCCTGGCGACAAGCTGCGCCCACCGCTGCAGGTCAAGCTGCATTCGGTGACGCCCGCCGGGCTCGGGTAGAAGCCGGTCAGCTCGCCGCCTGTCCGCGAACTGCGCAGGAAGAAGGCCAGGCCGACCGGGATCTCGAGCTGGTCCCACTCGGCCGGCGACATCACCCGGCCCGGATCGTGCAAGTACCGGTCCGGTACCGCCCGGTACTTCCTGCGACCCGCCGACCGGCCGCGTGAACAGCAGGTAGCACGCCCGGCAGGCGCACAGCAGCGAAGCCGCTTCCAGGTCGGCGATATGGCCATGCTCGTCCGGCACCTCGGTCGCGCACAGCTCGCACCTCTCCGCCGCCTGCGCCCGCCCGTCCGGCCCAGCTGACTGTCCTGACGGCCCCGGTCGGCCGGCCGACCTGCGCCCCGGCCGCCGCCTGCCAGCATGCTCGCTATCAGCGGGCTCACGTCCGGCCCCGACTGGGCCGCTGGCGCTGGTCCCGGTGCTGCTGACCCGGCTGTCACTGACCCGGCTGTCACTGACCCGGCAGCTGCTGACGATGCGGGCGGCGGCGACCCGCCGGGCGGCGCCCCGGCCGGCGGCCGGACGAACCGGCGCAGTCCGGTTTCGCCAGTCACTAGCGCACCGCGTCAGGCACGGCCACCCGGACCCCCTGGCTGTCGGCCAGTAGCGGCAGCGGGTCCAGATGCAGGCCAGATTCGTCCACGCCCTTGCCTGCCAGCCGCACGTTGTACTGCGCGCCGCAGCCGGGGCAGGTCAGCACCTCGCGGTCGAGGCGGCCGTCGGCCATGGACGAGCCGCAGCCGGCGCAGGAGTCCCGGTAGGCATAGAGCGTGCCCCGCACCGAGCAGACCAGCACCGCGATTCCGTCCGCAGACGCGCTGACCGGCCGGGAACTCGGCGGCCCGATGTTCGGCAGCACTACCCAGCCGGCCCCGTTCCCTTCCTGATCGCGTGCCTCCTCCGGACGCCTTCCGATCTGCAGCAGCTTCGGCCCGGCGGCGGCGCCGTCACGCCCTCGACCACGACCTCGGTCACCTCTGGAGCCGCATCCTGCACGGCACCGGTGATGGCGAGCTGCACCGTTACGGTTGAGGACGGGCAGCCGTGGCAGCTTCCCTCGAGCCTGAGCCTGGCCACCCCGTCGAACGACGCCGAGGTACTCGCACGCCGCCGGCATGCGAGCCCAGGTAGGGCCGCACCCGGTCGAGCGCCCGCTGGATCCGGGCGTCCACGTCGAGCGGATGCAGGTCGTGCAGCAGCAGCAGGCTTTCCACCAGCGGGATCGTCGGCGAGCCTGGCGATCATCTCCTCGCCCTGGCGGCCCCTGGTCGGCCAGCACCGCCATGATCTGGGCGAGGCCATCGCCGTAAAGGCCGACGAGCAGCCCGACGAGTTCCTCGGCGGCCGAAGCCGCGCCGCCGAAGCCACCGGACTTGAGCGCGTTCGAGCAGTTCCTCAACCCGTGCGCTGACCTTCTGCACGCCGGTCATGCGTCTCGCCTCCGTCTGCCGGGCGGCTGCTGCCTGCCCGCGCGGGTTTCCGGGACCCAGGGTGCTGGGCTGGCCCGGGCCCGCAGGTCCGGGCCAGTCCAGGCCTATCAGGTGGACAAGATCGCCGCCATCGGCGAATGCACCTTCTGCAGTGCCTTGCCGTTCCCCAGGTACATGTGGACGCCACAGGGCAGGCACGGGTCGAAGCTGCGGACGGCCCGCATGATGTCGATGCCCTTGAAGCGCTCCGGCGGGTTCTCCTCGAAGATCGGAGTGTTCTGCACCGCGTCCTCGTAGGGCCCCGGAGTGCCGTAGCTATCGCGGACGCTGGCGTTCCACGGCGTCGGCGGGTACGGGTGGTAGTTGGCGATCTTCCCGCCCCTGATCACCATGTGGTGCGACAGCACGCCGCGTACGGCCTCGGTGAAACCGCAGCTGTTCGCCTCATCCGGGACGTTGAACGGCTCCCAGGTCTTGGTGTGCCCGGCCCGGAGCTCGGCCAGTGCCTTCTCCATGAAGTGGAGCGCGCAGGCAGCGGCGTACGCCTGGAAGTAGGTCCGGGCCCGGTCCCGCTCGATCGCGTTCGACAATGGCGCGCCATTGGCATCGATCGGGATCTTCCACTCGAAGGTCACTTCAGGCTTGGTGACGGTGCGGGGCAGGTTGATCAGCACGCTGTGCCCTGTCGACTTGACGTACCCGAAGTCCACCAGGCCGCCCTGTGCCGTAGCCCACAGCCTGGCGATCGGGCCCGCCACCGGTGTCCGCGGCCAGGTGGTTTTCGCCATCGAACCAGCGGGGCGACATGACCCAGCTGTACTTGTTGTCGAAGTCGCGCTTGGCTGGCCTCGGGATCGTGTGCTGGTTCCATGGGTGCCTGCGGTCCACCGGGTTGCCCAGCGGATCGCGGCTCACGAACATCTCCTGGTCTTCCCAGTCCTCGTAGTAGGAACTGCCGAGCAGGATGCGGATGCCGAGGTTGATCTCGACCAGGTCGTTGGTCAGCAGCTGCCCGTCCCTGATCACGCCGGGGCTGACGAACATCTTGCGGCCCCAGTTGGTCATGTGGTCGTAGCGGAAGTCGCAGTGCTCGGGATCGTTCAGGCTGCCCCAGCAGACCATGTCCGCCCGGCGGCGGCCGACCTCCTCGTATCCGGGCATGGCCTGGTAGAAGAAGTCGAACAGGTCGTCATGCATGGGCACGACGCGCTTCATGAACTCGACATAGCGCATCAGCCTGGTCAGGTAATCAGTGAACAGCTGCACCGTGGGCGTCGTGCCGACGCCGCCGGGGTACAGCGTCGACGGGTGCACGTGGCGGCCTTCCATCAGGCAGAACATCTCCCTGGTGGACCGGGACACCTGGAGCGCCTCGCGGTAGAACTCGCCTACGAGCGGGTTCAGCGACCGCATGATGTCGCCGATGTACTTGTAGCCGTGGTCGGCGGCGTGCGGGCACTCGGTGCGGTTCGCCAGTTCGAGTACGCCTGGGTTGGTCTCGCTCACCATGCGCTCGCAGAAGTCAACGCCGACCAGGTTCTCCTGGAAGATGTTGTGGTCGAACATGTACTCGGCAGCCTCGCCGAGATTGATGATCCACTCACCCAGGTGCGGAGGGCGCACGCCGTACGCCATGTTCTGGTTGTAGACCGAGCAGGTGGCGTGGTTGTCCCCGCAGATGCCGCAAATGCGGCTGGTGATGAAGTGGGCGTCCCTCGGGTCCTTGCCCTTCATGAAGATGCTGTAGCCGCGGAAGATGGAGGACGTGCTGTGGCACTCCACTACCTTCTTCTGCTTGAAGTCAATCTTGGTGTAGATGCCCAGACTGCCGACGATCCTGGTGATCGGGTCCCAGGCCATCTCGACGAGGCCGGTGTCGTCAACCGCTGTCATTTCCGGTTCCTTCTTCCGCTGCAGGGCGCGGCGCGGCCGGTAGGCGCGCTGCCGCCAGGGATGTCACCAGGTCTTCTTGTAGCCAGTCAGCAGTTCGTCGCTCTTCTTCCGCCACTTCGGCTCTTCGTCCGCAGTCTTGGCAGTGAACCCGCGCAGGGTGCGGATCACTGTGCCGTACAGGCTGCTGGCGGCGGTGGAAACCCGGGCGCCCGGCGGTTCGTCCATGAACGGCATGAACTTGTCGGGGAATCCGGGCATCGTGCAGGCGATGCAGATGCCGCCGACGTTCGGGCAGCCGCCCACTCCGTTGATCCAGCCGCGCTTCGGCACGTTGCACTTGACTACCGGACCCCAGCAGCCCAGCTTGACCAGGCACTTGGGCGAGCCATACTCGGAGGCGAAGTCGCCTTGCTCGTAGTAGCCGGCCCGGTCGCACCCTTCGTGCACGGTCGCGCCGAACAGCCAGGTGGGCCGCAGGGCTTCATCCAGCGGGATCATCGGAGCGGCGCCGGCCACCTGGTACAGCAGGTAGAGGATGGTCTCCGAGAGGTTGTCGGGGTGGATCGGGCAGCCCGGCACGCACACGATCGGCAGCCCGGCCTTGGACCGCCAGTCCCAGCCGAGGTAGTCAGGCACCCCCATGGCGCCCGTCGGGTTCCCGGCCATGGCGTGTATGCCGCCGTACGTAGCGCAGGTCCCGACAGCCAGCACGCAGATCGCCTTCGGTGCCAGCCGGTCAAGCCACTCGCTCGTGGTCATGGGCTGCCCGGTGGCCGGGTTGTTCCCGAAACCGCACCAGTAGCCCTCGTCCTTGATCGCCTCGTTCGGGATAGAGCCCTCGACTACGAGCACGAACGGATCGAGTTCGCCGCGATCCGCCTTGTGCCACCACTCGATGAAGTTGTCGGCGCCGGTCTCCGGGCCGCACTCGAAGTCAATCAGCGGCCAGTGAACAGCAACCTTGGGCAGCCCTGGCAGTGCGCCGAGCGCGATCTCCTCGATACTTGGCTGGGTGGCTGCGGTCAGCGCAACGGAGTCCCCGTCGCAGCCAAGCCCGCCATTCATCCAGAGGATGTGCACGACCGGCTCGGCAGCGTCGGCCTGCACAGTGTCAGCCCCTACTGATTCAGTCTGTGTAGTGGCCATCGCGAGGCCACCTCCTCGCTTCTGTGCTCGCAGCGTGAGTGCTGGCAGCGTGACTGCTGGCAGCGTGGCTACTGGCTGGATGCCGATCGATCTCGGCCTGGTCGTTACGACAGCGGACGCGGCCTGCCTCGCTGAGCACGCGGCATAATGTGCCCGCGCCCGGCCAGGCGGCTGACCCGCGCTCGTAGCGTTCCCTGAATGGCGCCGCGAATGCCTCCGCGACCGGCGAAAATGCGCCGACGTCAACACCCACAACGCACCTCGCCTTCGGTGATCTGCGGACGTCGTCATGCTAGACCGGACACGTTCCCGTAACAAGAAGGATCGGTCACTTCACCAGACATAAATGTCTGTCTGCATGCTCAAACTCCGGCCAGAATAGTTCAATAACCTACAAAGGCGGCCAGCCATTTGTGACCGGTCACCGGCGGAGTAAATGCCATACTCTGGGTACCGAGCGGTAAGTAGATGGCCACTGCGGGGTTCCCGTTCCGGCCCGTACCACGTACATTGGCTTGCAGCCCCGCTGTGCCGCGCCGCGGGGTGACTGCCAGAGGGAGATTTGAGCGGTGGCGGAGCCCAGCTACGGACCCGCGGGGGGACCGATTGAGGTCGTCCCTGTCGTCGTACTCTCCCAGGTGTTCCCGGCCCGGCCGTCCTCCATCCCGGACATCAGGGATTTCGTGCGGCGCTGCCTGGCCGAGTCACCGCTGACCGAGGAAGGCACTCGCGAAGTCGGTGACACCGTGTTTCGCGCGCTACTGGACGCGGCTGGCCCGACCGGCTCCATCCAGGTCGCGTTCCGCATCTTTCCCGAACATGTCGAGGTCGACGTCCTGCACTCGGACACCGCGATCCAGTCGCCGGTGCTGCCCGGCCCGCCAGTGAGCTACCCGCAGCCAGTCACGGCCGGACGTCCGACTCCGGGCGCCACGGCTGTTACCGGCGAGCAGTTCGGCGCAACTGGCGAGCCGCCGCCACTGCATGCCGTGCCGTCACTGGCGGGCCCGGGCGGGCCGCCGGGGGCCGAGGCCGGCGGCCGGGCGCAAGCCAGTCCGCCGGAGACTTTCGCGGAATGGATGTCAAGCGCACTTCGGCGCGAGGGCCTTACCCAGGAGGCTGCGGCACGGCAGCTCGGCGTGTCGGTGAAGACCGTGAGCCGCTGGGTCGGCGGAGCGACAGAGCCCAGAATGCGCGACCTGAGGCGCATTCAGGAGCTTTTCGGCGAGGTTCCGCTGCCATAGCGGACGCAATTCCGTCAGGCAATTGCGGGCATTGGCCACACCTGTCTTGCCGGATCACTGGACGTCCCCCCACAAGTGTCCTACGGTTCTGCTATGGCGATTCATGCTGGCCGCCACAAGTTTGGCGTGGACGAGGGCAGCATTACGTTACGGACTTCCCGCGACGGGTTTGCGTCCCAGGCCGGCCACGACCTGACGATCGAAGCCGCGAGGTGGTCTGGCGAGCTTGCCGTTGGTGCCGACCTGGCGCCTGCCAGCCTCGAGGTCAGGGTGGACCTCGGCGCACTCGTCGTGCGCCAGGGCACTGGCGGCATCAAGCCGCTCTCGGACCGCGATAAGCGCGAGATCTCGGTGACCGCTCGCAAGGTTCTCGGCGTGGATCGCCAGCCGGAGGCAACCTTTACCGCTACCGGCTTCGAGGCCAGCCCGGACGGCTCGGGCGGCGTTATTGCCGGCACGCTCAGCCTGGCGGGTCAGTCCAGGCCGCAGCGACTTGAGGTAACTCAGCCCAGCCCTGGCCGCTACCGGGCCACCACGACCGTCCGGCAGTCTGACTTCGGGATCAAGCCGTACTCGGCTTTCCTCGGCTCGCTCAAGGTCGCAGACGCCGTGCAGGTAGAAGTCGAGGTGGACCTGTCCGATGCCACCGAGCAGGAGTCGGCGGCATGACCGCCGCTCCGGAGCACTCGAGCCGGGAGCAGCGGCAGGAGCCGCCTCCTAGTCTCGCCGACGAGCAGGTCAGCAGCCTCTTCAACCGCCGCGAGCAGCCAGTAAGGGAGTTCGCCGGCCAGGCCGCGGCGGTCGCAGCGGCCTGCCATCAGATGGCGATCAGGTTCCATCAGGGCGGCAAGCTCGTCGTGTTCGGCACCGGCGGGCCGAGCACGGATGCGCAGCACGTCGCGGTCGAGTTCGTGCATCCTGTCATCGTCGGGAAACGAGCACTGCCCGCCATCTCCCTTACGTCGGACGTAGCCACCGTCACCGGGATTGCCGCCCGCAGCGGGATGGCGTCGATCTTCTCCCACCAGCTCCGTTACCTAGCCGCTCCCGCCGACATAGCGCTCGGCATTTCCGCGGACGGCAACTGCGCCAGCGTCTTGTCGGGCATGCTGACCGCGCGCGACCTCGGAATGCTCACGATCGCGCTGGTGGGTGGCGGTGGCGGCGCAATCGCCGCGTGCCCCGCAGTGGACCATTTGCTGGTCACGCGGTCTGCCGACCCGCGCATCGTCAAGGAAATGCAGGTCACCTGCTATCACGTGCTCTGGGAGCTGGTGCACGTCTTCTTTGAGCAGCCTGGCGTGCTAGCGCCGGGGGTGGTCGCGTGAACGTCCCCGAGTGCCACGACGAGATCTGCATTACCTGCTCGGACACTGCTGTCCAGGTGACCGTCGTGCAGCTGCTTGACGACGGACTGGCCGTGGTCCAGACCGGCCAGGGCACCGAGGAAGTCAGCGTCGCGCTGGTGACAGCCAGCATCGGCGACGCCATCCTCGTGCACGCCGGGGAAGCGATCGCGGTGCTGCCGCGATGAATCAGACGTCGAAGAATGGCAGGCCGCCAGCGCCCCCGGCCGACGCCGGCCGGGCAAGGACTGGCCCGGTCGAGTCGGGCTCAATAGAGGCGCTGTACCCGTTCCTCTACGCCGGCACGACAGATGTGTCCGCCGTCCTCGAACAGGTACGCCAGTCCACGGTGGCCAAGGCCGAAGAGATACTTCAGCTGCGCCGGACGATCAGGGAAGCCGATGGCACCAGGCTCCTGTCGTGCGCACGGGAGATGGCGGGCCGGTTCACCGCAGGCGGGCGCCTGCTCGCGTTCGGCAATGGCGGCAGCGCGACCGACGCCCAGCAGCTCGCGACCCAGTTTCTTTACCCAGGCGGCATTGCCAGGCCGCTGCCAGCGCTCAGCCTGGCCAGCGACGCCTCGGTGCTGACGGCGCTGAGCAATGACATCGGCGTCGATGTCGTGTTCGCGCGGCAGATCGCGGCGTTCGGCGGCAAGAACGACATCGCCGTCGGCATGTCTACGAGCGGCAACTCCGACAACCTGCTGCGTGCCTTCGACGAGGCCAGCAGGCGCGGGATGCTGACCGTGGGGATCGCCGGGTACTCGGGCGGCAAGATGGCGGAGCTAGACAGCATCGACTACCTGTTCGTCGCGCCGTCGACGTCCGTGCACCGGATTCAGGAAGCGCAGACGACCATGTATAACGTGCTCTGGGAGCTGTGCCAGGCGGCTCTGGTCGCCGATCAGCCCGGCGGCAGTCAAGGCGGGCCGCGCGCGGTGACGCCTTGACCGGCAAGGTGTTGATCGCGGGCGTCGGCAACATCTTCCTCGGCGATGACGGGTTCGGCGTCGAGGTGGCGACCCGGCTTGCTTCCGCCGACCTGCCAGCGTGGGCGCATGTCGTCGACTATGGGATCAGGGGCATGCACCTCGCCTACGACCTGGCCAACGGCTACAGCTCCGCGATTCTCGTGGACGCGACCGCCCGCGGCGGGAAGCCCGGCACGATCTACGTGATCGAGCCCGATCTCAGCGGCGCATTCGCTGGCCCGGCTGACGACAATGCCGCGCTGGCCGAGAACCCGCTGTTCAACGCGCACGGCATGCAGCCGGATGTCGTCTTCGGCATGCTCGGAATGCTAGGCGCCGAAGCCAGGCAGATCCTGGTCGTTGGTTGCGAACCGGCCAACGTCGACTACGGCATCGGCCTGAGCGAGCCGGTCGCAGCCGCCGTCGACGAGGCGGCCGCGATCGTGGTGGATCTCATTGCCCGCGCGGCCGAGTCTGGCGACGAGCACCAACTAGTCACGAAGGAGTGGGCGTATGTGCCTCGGGATTCCCGGTGAGGTGATCGAGTTCCTTCCTGACCAGCCTGACCTCGCCAAGGTGGACGTCAGCGGTGTCAAGCGGGTCATAAACATCGGCCTGCTCGCCGACGAGAAAGTCAGCGCCGGCGACTGGGTGCTCATCCACGTCGGCTTCGCGCTCTCGAAGATCGACGAGGCGGAGGCGGCCGCGGCGCTTCAATTCCTCGAAGGCATCGGCCAGGCCTACGAGGACGAACTCGCCGCACTAGCCGAATCCCGGATCGAGTAGGAGGCGCCGCGATGCGATTCGTTGACGAGTTCCGCGACGCCGACAAGGCGCACGCGCTGGCAGCCAAGATAGCGGGACTGTGCGAACCCGGCCGCGAGTACAAGCTGATGGAGGTGTGCGGCGGGCACACGCACACCATCTACAAGCACGGCCTGGAGGACTACCTGCCGGAACAGGTCACTCTCGTGCACGGACCGGGCTGCCCGGTCTGCGTCATCCCGATGGGCCGGGTTGACGACGCGATGGCGCTAGCCAGCAACCCCGAGGTGATCATGACCTCGTTCGGCGACATGATGCGGGTGCCGGGAAGTAACGGATCCTTCTTTGACGCCAAGGCGCGCGGTACTGACATCCGGATGGTCTACTCACCCCTCGATTCGCTCAAGATCGCCAGGCAGAACCCGGACCGCCAGGTTGTGTTCATGGCCATCGGGTTCGAGACGACGGCACCGTCTACCGCGATGACCGTCCTGCGTGCGGCTGGCGAGGGGCTGGAGAATTTCTCCGTCTTCTGCAACCACGTGACGATCATCCCGGCGATCAAGGCGATACTCGACTCCCCCGACCTGCGCCTCGACGGTTTCATCGGCCCCGGCCATGTATCCACGGTGATCGGGTGCAGGCCGTATGAGTTCATCGCCCGCGACTACGGCAAGCCGGTCGTGGTGGCCGGATTCGAGCCGCTGGACATCCTCCAGTCGATCTACATGCTCATGCTGCAGCTCTCCCGCGGCGAGTCGACCGTGGAGAACCAGTACTCCCGTGTCGTGCCGTGGGACGGGAACGTGGTCGCCCTTCGCGCTATCGGCCAGACGATGGAACTGCGCCCGTACTTCGAGTGGCGCGGTCTTGGCTTCATCTCGCATTCGGCGCTGCGGGTCCGCGAAGAGTACGCGAAATTCGACGCCGAGAGGCTCTACTCGGTACCTGGCGTGCGGGTCGCTGACCCCAAGGCCTGCCAGTGCGGCGAGGTGCTCAAGGGTGTGCTCAAGCCGTGGGAGTGCAAGGTATTCGGCACCGCCTGCACGCCGGAGACGCCCATCGGGACCTGCATGGTGTCGCCGGAGGGCGCCTGCGCCGCGTACTACAACTATGGCCGCCTCACCCGGCAACGAGTCAAGGAGGCGAGCACGTCATGACCGCTCGCCACCTGGACCAGGCCGGCCTGCCCGGCGGCCTCGGCTCGGACGCGACCGAAACCAGCGGCGCGGAGGAGCCAACGGCTAGCGCCGGCTGGGTTCAGGACGCGCTGCGCGAACACGATGCGCAGGCCAGGAGTGAGGTCACCAGCTTCAGCCGCCGCGGCTCACCGCAGCCGCTGCCGGGCACGGTCCGTGAGGAACTGGTACTCGAGCGGATCGACAGGGCCAGGCGCGCGCGCCCGCGGGTGAAGGAAGAGCGCATCACCATGTCGCACGGGGCAGGCGGCAAGGCGACGCAGACGCTCATCGAAGCAGTATTCCTTGACACCTTCCGCAATCCGCTGCTCGAACCGCTCGAAGACGCGGCACGGCTGCATGTCAACGGGGCTACCGTCGCGCTGACGACCGACTCCTATGTCGTCTCACCGCTGTTCTTCCCTGGTGGCAATATCGGCGACCTTGCCGTGAACGGCACCGTCAACGACCTGTCCATGGCGGGCGCGACGCCGCTCTACCTGTCTGCCGGATTCATCCTCGAGGAGGGCTTCGCGGTCGCGGACCTGGCCAGGATCACGGCCTCCATGCAGGCGGCGGCAGTGCGCGCGGGCGTGCAGGTAGTCACCGGCGACACGAAGGTCGTGGAGAAGGGCAAGGCGGACGGCTGCTACATCAATACCGCGGGCATTGGCGTGATCGCTCAGGGCGTGAACCTGGGCGTAGCCCAAGCCCGGCCCGGCGACGTCATCATCGTCTCCGGCCCGATTGGCGACCATGGCGTGACCATCATGCTCGCGCGCGGCGAGCTGGACATCGAAGCTGACGTCAGCTCGGACACTGCGCCGCTTAACGGCCTCGTGGCCGGCCTGCTCGCCGCCACTTCGGGGGTCCGGGCGCTGCGCGACGCCACCAGGGGCGGAGTGGCCACCATCCTGAACGAGATCGCCACGGCGGCCGGCGTCGGCGTCCGGGTCAACGAGGATGACATCCCGGTCCGTGCCGAAGTGCGCGGTGCTGCCGAGCTGCTCGGCATCGATCCGATGTACGTCGCCTGCGAGGGCCGGCTGGTGGCCGTTGTCCGCGCCGAGGATGCTGACGCCGCCCTGGCGGCGCTGCGCGCGCACCCCGAGGGCACTGCGGCCGCGGTGATCGGCGCCGTGACGGCCGGACCGCCCGGAATCGTCCAGCTGAAGACCTCGTTTGGCGGCACCCGGATCGTCGACTTGCTGGTCGGCGACCCGCTCCCGCGGATTTGCTGACCAGGCGGACGAGGGACGATCGAGGAAGAGTGACGCAGTGCACGAACTGGCAATCACCGAGGGCCTGGTAGACGCGGTCACAGAGCGGCTGCCAGGGCAGCGGGTCACTTGTGTCCGGCTGGAGATCGGAGCCCTGTCCGGAGTTGTCGCGGACTCGCTGCGGTTCTGCTTCGACCTGGTGACAGAGGGGACCAGCCTCGAGGGCGCGGCACTGGAAATCGCTTTGCCGCCCGCCGTGTGCCACTGCCGGTTGTGCGGCAAGGATTTCGAGCCAGACGGGCCGATCGCGATATGCCCGTGCGGCAGCGCCGAAGTGACGGTTCTTACCGGACAAGAACTCAAGATAACGTCAGTGCAGGTGGCTTAGCGATGTGCGGAACGTGTGGCTGCTCCTCGGGTGCTGTCATCACCCTGCTGACACCCGGTCGGGGCGGGCGGCCCGATCATGGCAACGCGGTTGCGGGCCATGAGCACGAGCACGGTCAGCCTGACCACGACCATGGGCACGCGGCGGGCTCCGGCGGCTACCGCCGGACCGTGGAGATCCAGCAGAAGGTTCTGGCCAAGAACGACGCGCTCGCCGAGCAGAACCGTCTCTGGCTGCGCGAGCGCGGCATCCTCGCGGTCAACCTGATGAGCTCGCCCGGTGCCGGCAAGACCACCCTGCTGGAGCGCACGACGCGAGACCTGGCGGGCCGGCTCTCGATCTCGGTAATCGAGGGCGATCAGGAGACAGCACTAGACGCCAGGCGCATCCTCGCGGCCGGCAGCCGGGTCGTGCAGATCAACACCGGCGTCGGCTGCCATCTGGACGCCGAGATGGTAGCCCAGGGACTGCGCGGCCTCGATCCGCCGAGCGGGTCAATCGTGATCATCGAGAACGTCGGCAACCTCGTCTGCCCCGCGCTGTTCGACCTCGGCGAGGAAGCCAGGGTCGTGCTGGCTGCGGTGACCGAGGGTGCTGACAAGCCACTGAAGTACCCGCACATGTTCCGCCAGGCCGACCTGGTGCTACTGAACAAGACCGACCTCCTGCCCTATGTCGAATTCGACCTCAAGCGGTATATGTCTGACCTGCGGCGGGCAGCGCCGGACGCGCTGCTGCTGCAGCTCTCGGCGACAGCCGGCGATGGCCTTCAGCCCTGGTACGACTGGCTGCGCCGGCGCGTTCCCGCTCCGCACGAGTAGTGGCTTAGCCGCGGGCAAGGCGGTCCCGCGCTGCAGCCACCACAGCCTGGCCGAGGCTGATCCCGCCGTCGTTGCAGGGAACCCGGCTGTGCAGCAGCACCCGGAACTGCTCGCGCTGCAGGCCGGTGACGACCTGATCGGTGAGCAGGAGGTTCTGGAATACGCCGCCGGATAGCGCAACCACTGCGAGCCCGGTCTGCTCGCGCAGTCGCGCACAGACGGCGACGATCGCGCGGGCTACTCCGCGGTGGAACCGTGCCGCGATGGCCGGCAGTTCCGCTCCTGCGGCGATGTCGTCGGCAGCGGCCCGGATCAGGTCGGCGCCAGCCACCCGCAGCGCCCCGTCACGGCCTGAGATCGAGGCAGCGTAGCTGCCGCGCTCGCCGACGTCGGCGAGTTGCTCGAGTTCGATTGCCGCCTGGCCCTCGTAGTTCACCGCGTCGCGTACCCCGAGCAACGCGGCGGCCGCGTCGAATAGCCTTCCCGCGCTGGAGGTCAGCGGCGAGTTGATGCCGCGGCGGGCCATCGTGAGGACTGCATCCCACTGCCGCGCGTTCCGGGCCTGCACGGCCAGCGGTTGCGGCGTACCGGCGGTCGTTCCGTCCGGGTACGCCGCAGCCAGGTAGGACGCGGCCATCCGCCATGGCTGCCTGATGGCGGCAGCCCCGCCTGGCAGCGGCACCGGCTCAAGGAACCCGGCGCGGCGGTATCCGGCCAGATCAGCGATCAGGAACTCGCCACCCCAGATCGTGCCGTCGGCGCCATACCCGGTGCCGTCGAAGGCGACGCCGATGACAGGCCCGTCCTCGCCGTTGTCAGCCAGGCACGAGGCGATGTGCGCATGGTGGTGCTGCACGCCGACAAGCTCGGCGCCCCCTGACACACCGTCGCAGGCCAGCTGGGCCGCGTACTTGGTCGACAAGTAGTCCGGATGCAGGTCGTGCGCGATCAGCCCCGGCTCGATATCGAAGAGCCGCCGGAAATGCTCGATGCCCTCAGTGAACGATCGCAGCGTCTCGGCATTCTCCAGGTCGCCGATGTGATGAGACACGAACGCGCGGGCACCCTTGGCCAGGCAAAAGGTGTTCTTGAGCTCCGCGCCGCAGGCGAGTACCGGCCGCGGAACAGGGCGGCTGAGGCTGACCGGCTCCGGTACATAGCCACGGGACCGCCGGATCACCATCTCACGGCCGCCGAACACGCGGACCACGGAATCGTCGGTGCGGATGTGGATCGCGCGGTCGTGCAGCAGGAACGCGTCGGTGACGCCACCGAGCCGGTCGAAGGCGTCGGCGTCGGTAAAAGCGATCGGCTCATCGGAGACATTGCCGCTGGTCGCGACGACTGGCCCGGCGGCCGCTGCCAGCAGCAGGTGATGCAGCGGACTGTAGGGCAGCATCAAGCCAAGCTGCCGGTTGCCGGGTGCTACCGCGGGGGCGATCTGTGCGTCCGCGGCGGGCAGCCGAGGCAGCAAGACGATCGGCCGCCGTGGGCTGCGCAGCAACCGGGCGGCAATCTGGTCCACCTGGCAGAGCCTGCGTGCGGCCGCGACATCGGCGACCATGACGGCGAAGGGCTTATCTTCCCGGTGCTTGCGTGCTCGCAGCGATGCCGCGGCGGCCCCGTTTCCCGCATCGACAACTAGGTGGTAGCCACCGAGACCCTTGACGGCCAGCACCTGGCCGGACCGCAGCAGCGCCGCCGCGGCGGCCATCGGATCCTCGCCCGGCAGTCGCGTCCCGGTGCTGCCGACGAGCTGCAGCCGCGGCCCGCAGGCGGGGCAGCAGACCGGCTGCGCGTGGAATCGCCTGCTAGCGGGGTCGTGATACTCGGCTGCGCAGTCCGCGCACATCTGAAAGCTGCTCATGGTCGTGAACGGACGGTCGTAGGGCACGTCTTTGACGATCGTGAAGCGCGGGCCGCAGTTGGTGCAGTTGATAAACGGGTACCGGTATCGGCGGTCGGCCGGATCAGCCAGTTCGAGCAGGCAGTCGGCGCAGGTCGCGCTGTCTGCGGACACTAGCGTCCGGCGCGTTCCGTCCGGCTGGCTGGCGGCGATGGCGAAGCCGTCCATACCGGTCAGCTGAAGGCTTCTGGTGGTAACGCGCTCGATCTTGGCTAGCGGTGGTGCCTGACGCTCGAGCAGGACGAGGAACTCGCGTACGGCCTCCGGCGTGCCCTCGACTTCGGCGAACACGCCGCCCATGTCGTTGCCGACCAGTCCGCCGAGGCCGAGCCTGGTGGCGAGCGAGTAGACAAAAGGCCGGAACCCGACGCCTTGCACGACGCCCTCAACCCGGACCGCGGTCCTGACCCGATCGCTCACCAGTCCAGTGTGACCGCAGCCAGGCCGGACCGCACGCCGTCCGCCGGGTAGCAGGCGCCAGCCGGCGGGTAAAGGTAGTCGGGGGGCTTTCATGATGCTGCGGACGCTGGCGACCGAGGCGGCCGGCACTTCGACCTTCACCACTGTGATGAACCACGTTGCGCAGGGTTTTGAGGC
The DNA here is from genome assembly GCA_963834665.1 of uncultured Actinomycetota bacterium. Classification (GTDB taxonomy): domain Bacteria; phylum Actinomycetota; class Actinomycetes; order Streptosporangiales; family Streptosporangiaceae; genus JAJYUU01. The sequence goes on along the minus strand of CAWICK010000008.1, from coordinate 388,926 downwards.
GCTCGGCGCGGTCATCCTCGTCGCAGGCGTGCTGTGGTCGATGGTCCTGGCCGTGCTGGCCTGGCACCGCTCGGGACAGGCGGCCCGCGGCTATACGGCGCTGCGCCAGGCCTTCGGCGGCACGCTGCTGCTCGGCCTGGAGGTCCTGGTTGCCGCCGACCTGATCCGGACGGTCGCGGTCGCCCCCACGTTGGAGAACGTACTGGTCCTGGGCTTGATCGTGCTGATAAGGACGTTCCTCAGCTTCTCGCTGGAGACCGAGATCGAGGGCGTCGCGCCGTGGCGGCGCGCGCTGGCCAGCGGGGCAGGAACCGTCAGGCGCGCCACCGCCGACGCCACCTCGACGGCGCCAAATCAGCCTGATGCCCGCTAGCGCAGGCCGGCGAACAGATCGTCCTCGGGTACCGGGGCGCCAGTGGAGTCGATGGCCCGGATGAAGCTCTCCCGGCCGAACGCGGTCTCGGCAATCTCGGTCGGCAGCTTGCTGAACCAGGAGTCCTGGATCTGGCTGGCGTGCGCGAACAATGCCTCCCGCTTGCGCGATAGCACCGGCCGGATGTCGATGGTGGTGGTGATCCGCTGCTCCGCCTCGTCCATCTGCTGCCGTTGCTCCGCGGTGAACTCCCGCTGGTCCGGCACATCAGCGCCTAGCTCTCGCAGCGCTTCCCAGACTTTGCGCCAGTCGCTGCCGCGCATCGCGCTCTGGTAGAACTTCGCTGGGGTGCCGTTAGCGGCAACGGCGGCCGCGGCCGCCAGGCTGGCGTGGACATGGTCCGGGTGCTGGTACATGCCCTTGTCGTCGTAGGAAATGACGACCTGCGGCTGGTAGGTGTCGATCAGGCCGCTGATCCGGCCGGCCACCTCGTCCAGCGGGATATTGCAGAAAGCCTCCGGCCGGTGCCGGTACTCCCAGTCGGGCATACCGGAATCGTGGTAACCGAGCAACTCCAGCTGGGTGACGCCGAGGATCTTGCAGGACTGGCGCAGCTCGGCTAGCCGAAGCTGCGCCACCTCCTCCGTGTCGTGCCCGTTCTCGCCCGGCTTGACCTGGCCTGGAGCGTCACCGAACTCTCCATTCGTGCAGGTCACGACTACCGTGCGGACACCTTCGTCGGAGTAGAGCGCCAGCACGCCACCGGTGCTCGATGCCTCATCATCGGGGTGCGCGTGCACGGCCATCAGGGTCAGTGTTTCTGCCATGGTCCCAGCCTGCCGCATCGGTGGCCTGAACGCACATCGGGCCGGCCGGCGAGGATGGCTGCCAGTCCGCGGTGATAAGCAGGATTGATGAACGAAGGGCGCGACCCGAGGGCGAGGCTGCTGGCAGAGCGGCAGGCCGCCGTGGACCGGATGGCCGGCCTTGACCGCGAGTTCGCTGGCATCGTGGCGGCGGCCGGATCGGCGAATACCGACGACGAACACGACCCGGAGGGCGCGACCATCGCCTTCGAGCGGCAGCACATCGCCGCGCTGCTCGACCAGGGCCGCGAGCAGCTCAGCCAGCTGGACGCGGCACTGCAGCGCCTCGACGACGGCAGCTACGGGCAATGCCTGCGATGCGGCCGGCCGATCGGGACCGCGCGGCTGGCCGCACGGCCGGCCGCCGACACGTGCATCGACTGCGCTGGCAAGCAGCGGGCCAGGTGAGTGTGCTTAAGCCGGGCCATCGGGAGTCTGCTGGGGCTGGCCGATGGGTTCCGGCCGCCAGAGTATGCCGAGCGTGCCCTGCGCGGCGCGGGTGCCGGACTCCCCGCCGCCTGGGCCGCGGAGAATCCGGGCGATCGCCACTGCGATGACCGCGCCAATTGCCGGCCCGAGGAGGTAGACCCACCATGCCGTCCAGTCATCGAGGACAAGCGCTGGGCCGAGTGACCGGACCGGGTTCATTGACGCCCCGCTGACCGGGGCGCCGAACAGCCCGGCCAGCGCGATATAGCTGCCGACCCCGAAGGCAGCGACCGCGCCGAGTTGCTGCGCCCCGGAAGCGGTGCCGAGCACAACGCTGACCAGGCCGGTCGTCAGCAGCACCTCCCACGCCAGCGCGGTACCTGCGGAGATGCCAGGTCCGGGCAGCGTCAGGCCCGCGTGGCCCTGCTTCCCGATCAGGCCAGCTAGCAGCAGCGTCGCGAGCACCGCGCCGGCGGCTTGCGCGGCGATGTATGCAGGGACGCGCTGCCACGGGAAGTCACCCCGGAGCGCGAACGCCACACTCACCACCGGGTTCAGGTGCGCGCCGGATACGGCACCCATGAACAAGATGACCGCCATGACCATCAGCGCAGGTCCGACGGCCCTGGCCGGACCGGGAACGACGTCGCCTCCGAATCTGGCGTTCACCATCCCGCCGCCGGCAGCGACAATGACGAGCAGGAATGTGCCGAACAGTTCGCTGAACAGGCGGCGCCATTCGTAGCTGGTGTCCCAGAAGTCGAACTGCCTGGCAGCTGCGTTCGGGTGGCCGATAGAACGCAACGCGACGTCGGCGTGCTCGGGGACCTGAATCCTGGTGATGCGCGGCTCGGGCTGACTGGCGATCTCCGGCCTCCCTCGACTGAGCGCCGGCCGCGCTCGGCAGAGCGTCCCGGTGCTGCTTGTGCAGGCGAGCCTACGACTTGGCTGCCGATCGCGGCAGCCAGGGACTGAACCGCCAGGGCAGCCTGCCCGTTCTGTCGTCGGGGCCCCCCTCTCGCGCCAGCGCTGGACGCGAGCCGCAGGAGAAGGTGGTAAGGACCATGCGTAATCCCGCCCGGATAGGCTCTGGCCGGCTCCTCGCCGCTAGCGCCGCATTGCTTGTCGCTGGCACCGGGATTTCCGGCACCGCGATCGCATCAGCCGGTACCGTTCATCAGGCCAGGTCGGCGACAGTCGTGAACAGGTCGGCGAAGGTCGTCAAGGAAGCGTCCCGCCGGCATTTCGGCAAGATTCTGGTCACAGTCAAGGGCCGGGCCCTGTACTACCTGCCGAGTGGCCCATGTACCGGGCAGTGCCTGGCGATCTGGCCGCGGCTGGTAATGCCCGCCGGGAAGACCGTGGCGAAGGGCGCGCCCTGCCTCGGCACCAAGCCATTCGGCGCGCCATCACCGGCTGCAGGTCACCTACCACAAGCACCGGCTGTACACCTTCAGCGGCGATAGCGGCATCAGTGTCAACGGCAACGGCGTGGGCGGGTTCAAGGTAATGCGGCTGGTCCGCGGCTGTCGCTGACGGGCGAGACGGCTAGGCGCCGGCCATCCGATCCAGTATCTGGATGACCAGCTCCATCGAAGTCTGCGGGTGCAGGAAGGCGAGCCTGGCGACGGTCTCGCCTTCCCACGCCGTCGGCGGCAGGAACGCCACCTGGTCCTCGAGCAGCTTGTCGGCCCACGCGGCGTAATCTGCCGCGAGCCAGCCAGTGCGGCGGAACAGCACGACCGACAGGTCGGGCTCTCGGATCAGTTCGAGGTAGTGCCGCGACTTGATCTCGACCGCGGCACGCCGGGCCAGGGTGATGGCCGCCTCGATTGCCGTCTGTGTAGGCACGCACGCCATGCACGCACAGTGAGAACCACAGCGGCAATCCCCTGGCCCGCCTCGTCAGGTGGTAGGCGTAGTCGGTGGGATTCCACTCGGCCGGCTGCTCGTGGATGACGTCCAGGTAGCTGGCATCCTGCCGGTGCACGGACCGGGCCAGCGCCGGCTCGCGGTACACCAGGGCGGCGCAGTCGAACGGCGCGAACAGCCACTTGTGCGGATCGACGACGAACGAGTCAGCATGCTCGATCCCGGCGTACGCGGACCGGACGCTGGGCGCGAACAAGCCTGCCCCGCCGTACGCGCCATCCACGTGGAACCAGAGCTGGCGCTCTGCCGCAACGGCCGCGAGACCGGCAAGGTCATCGATGATGCCGGCGTTGGTCGTGCCGGCCGTCGCCACGATCGCCGCGAGCGAACCCGGATCACCGTCGGCCGCGATAGCGGCGCGGACGGCATCGCCGGTGAGCCGGTGGTCATCGGTCGGTACCACGAGAGCGTCCATCTCGAGCAGGCGGAGCGTGTTGCCGACCGATGAATGCGCATCAGATCCGACGAGCGCACGCCAGCGCCGGCTGGCTCCTGCCTGGCTTCCTGACGTGCGCGGCCCGCGCTTGGCAACCTCACGGGCCACGGCGAGTGCGGACAGGTTCGCCGCCGAGCCGCCGGACACGAAGCAGCCACCTGCCGCGGCCGGCATCCCGGCCCGGTCGGCGATCAGCCGGAGCACCTGGTTCTCCGCGTGAATCGCGCCGGCGGCCTCCAGCCAGGAGATGCCCTGGATCGACGCACAGGAGATCAGCATGTCGAACAGCAGGGACGCCTTGGTCGGCGCGGCCGGGATGAAACCGAGGAACCGCGGGCTGTCGGCCGAGATGACCGCGGGCGCGAGCATCGACGCGTAGACGCCGAGTACCTGATCCGGGTCGTGCCCATCGTCGCCCAGCAGCCCGGCAACGGCCACATCGAGCTCGGCCGGGTCACGCGACCCCTTGTCCAGCGGAACCGGATCCAGCCGAAGCCGGTTCTCCGCGTACGCGAGCACGGACCTGATCATCTGCTCCGTCGTGCGGTCCACGCTATGCATGGCCGACAAGCTAGCGCAGGACCAGCACGCCGTCACGCTTCCGTCGGCTCGGCGACCCACGCGGAAAACACCGGCAGCCCGTGCCATGGGCTGACGCGCGCGCCCCGCCATCCTCGCCGGCGCGTCCGTGGTCAGCGCGACAACGGCATACGGGTGCCCGAATCGCAGCTCGGCGACCCGGTGCGGGCGCGGCTGAGACATGGCCAGCAGAGAGACGCCAAGCCCCGTTACCGCGGCCGCTTCAAACCCGGTCCGTGAGTACGTCGCCTGGACCGCCTGCTTCGCCTCCCACTGGTCGAAAGGATTAGTCAAGCGCGTGCGCGGCCGCGCCGAAACCGAGACTGGGGTCATCGAGGTCGTGCACAGACGTGCCGACCAGGCAGGCAGCACCGCCGTAGACCCGGTCAGCCGCCGCCATCTCCTCCCGCAAGAGCCATGACGGCGTTTCCCCGAGCGGCAGATCGGACAGGCTGCGGCGGCTGATCTGACGTCCGCTCGCGTAGTCAGTTCCGATCCGGTGCGCGGCCGCGAGCACGCTGCTCGCCGGGCACCTCAGGCAACGCGGCGACGGAGACGACCAGCATGCCCGCCGACTGCGGCAGCGATGTGTACGACCACGTCGCCTGCCTCCGGCGTGACCGCGATGAACTGGACGTGCGCAGACTGTGCTGACTCGGGGCCCGGTCTCTGCTCAGGCGTGTGCAGGACCTGGCTGACCTGTCCCGCCCACGGGCTCCCGGACCAAGCGATCGCCGCCGGTGCCAGATCGAACGGCACTTTCCACGACACCCTGGTCGCGAGCGCGGTGGCCAGCACCAGGTAGAGCTGGGGCGTCCAGCTGCGATCGGGAACCTGTCGATCAGGCCGAAGGTATGGTCTTCGGCCCACTGCGTCCAGTCCGGCCTGATCGGGAAGCTCGCCATCGGCGACCTGCGGCGGCAAACTCTGCCGCCAGGTCTCGAACGTCTCGGGAAGCTCGAGCCCGGGACGCGGTCCACACTGCGGCCGCCGCGGCGACGAGCGGGTGCGGGTCGGCCAGCAGGTCGGCGGCGGCCGCAGCGGCAGCATCGATGTCGCAGTCAAGCACCTGTGGTCAGTGTTGCCCGGTCGTGGCCGCGCGCTGCCGGGGCGGCCAGCGCGAGCAGCAGCCACGCACCCAGCGGCGACGCCGCATGATGCCCGGGCCCGATAGCCGCGTGCAGTCGCGCGGCGTAGGCAGCGACGCAGGCGGGCACGACGGAAGTCCCGGCAGTCATGCCACCACTGTGCCTCACGCGGGTGCCCTTTGTGCGAGCGGACCCTATGCGGACGGCCGGACTTAGCCGTCGGTCGGCGGCATCGCGGGAATCGATGCGCGGCCCGGCTCGGCGTGCCCACGCCGAGTCAGCAAGACAAAGCTGAACAGGCCGGCCGCGAGCACCAGGACAGCGGACAGATAGAGGGCTGCATGCAGGCCGGACGAGAACGCATGGTAGGCGGCCTGGATCACCTCATGCTCGAGCTTCAGGTTGGCGGTGCCGCTGCTGCTCTGGCCGCTATTGGGCACCAGCCCGGTTTCGACGCCATTGATGACGATCGTCTGGTAGATCTTCCCGATGTGCAGCGCCTGCATGCTCGCGATGATGTCCGAGTGCAGCTTCGCGTCTACCAGGGCGCCGAGCACCGCGACGCCGGCAACCGCGCCGATCTCGCGGCTGGTGTTGGTGGCGGAGGCGGCCATCCCGGACCGCTCTGGAGGTACCGCGGACAGCGCCGATGACGTAGCCGGGACTACCGTGGCTGCCGACGCCGATACCTGTCAGCGGCCAGCGCGGCGGCCAGCGGCAGGTAAGCCGGCTTCCGGGTTAATCGCAAACGAGGTCAGCAGCAGGCCCGAGGCTGAACAGTACGCAGCCTGACGATCGACCACGCGGGTCCCGCCGCGACCGTCCAGCGCCCGGCCAGCACCGCCGCGATCGCCATCAGCACCATCATCGGCAAGAAAATCAGCGCGATCTCGTAGCCGCTATCGCCGACGACCTCTTCCAGATACAGCGCGGTGAAGAAGAAGACCGCGAAGGTCGCGAAGTATGCGCAGAAGGCCACGACGTTGGCGGTCAGGAACCGCGGCACCCGCAGGAACCTCAGGTCCAGCAACGGGTGCGCGCCCGGCCCTCCCACCAGAAGAACGCGATGATCGCTGCCTACGCAGACGCACAGCAGCGCGATGACCTGCGGCGAGCCGAAGCCTGAGCCCTCGGCCTCGATGACGGCGAACGCCAGCGCCGAGATCGCGGCCGCGGCCGAATACCGTGCCCGCGATGTCGACCCGGTGCGCGTCCGGATCGGAGCTCTCCGGCAGTACGGCTATGCCCGGCGATGAGGGCAACCACGCCGAAGATGAGGTTGAACCAGAAGATCGCCCGCCAGTCCCAGCGTCCGACCAGCGCGCCGCCAAGGACCGGCCCCATCGCCAGCGCCAGCCCGGACACCGCCGTCCAGACGCCGAGCGCCCGGGCCCTGGTGCGCTCGTCGGTGTAGATGTGCCGGATCATCGACAGCGTGCCTGGCTCGCTAGCGGCGGCGCCGAAGCCCATGATCGCCCGGCCGGCGATCAGGACGCCGACGTTCGGCGCCTCCGGCGCGACAAGCATCTGACCCGGCGCAGAAGATGACGATCCCGATCAGCATGACCCGCTTGCGGCCGAACTCGTCTCCGACCATGCCGAAGCCCAGCATCGCCCCGGCGAAGGTCAGCGCGTAGGCGCCGACGACCCACTGCAGCGACGAAACGCCCGCGTGCAGCTGGCTCTGCATGTTGCCGAGGGCGACGCTGACGATCGTGTTGTCGAGGAACGTCAGGAACAGGACGACGCACAGTACCGCCAGGGCGAGCGGGCGGCCGCCACGCCGGACGGCCGCCGCCTCGCCCTCGGAGACGTCTACTGGGCTGACCACGACTATCGGCGCCGACTTGCAGGAGCGGGCAGACCTGCGGTCTTGCCGGCGTTCTCCAGGGTCAGCAGACCGCAGAAGCTCGCCACGCCCACCTTCCACGTCCCGTTCTGGTACACCGCGGTGCCTGTCTGGTTCTTCAGCGCCGGCGTGCCGCCGACGAGGATGTCGTACTTCACCGTCGCCTGCGTAGCCGTCACATTGCGTGACTGTGACTGACCTTAGCCGTCGCCTGCGGCGGCAAGGCCAGTATCCGCCTGAGCGTCGATGATCGAGGGAACTGCGAGCCGTCCTGCAGCAGCGTCACCCGCTTGGCGACGGACGTCTTGGTGTTGAAGAACGCCTCCCAGTTGGTCGTTGATCGTGGCGGCTGCGCCCGCGCGATGACGGGCTTGAGGTGGCTGCCGGTCGACCGTTGGCGAGGGCGTCGTGGCCGACGAAGATCGAGCGGCCGGCGACGGCAGGGGTGAGCTCGAGCTGCTCGGGCCGCTGCTGCCGCACGCCGCAGCGGCCGGCGCCAGCGCGACTAGCGCGCACGACCCCGACCAGAGCGGATCTGCCGATGAGAGTTCATACAGCTATCCTCCAACTGTCCTTCAGCCGGTGGCATTCCATCCTCGAGCTGATCTTCTCGCATTTGTCGGCCTGCCAGTTAGTCCGCAGGTGACGGCCGTGTCATGCTGGCGATGTGTCCGACCTTGAGCTGTTGCGGGACCGCGTGCGCCAGTTCAGCGCGGAGCGAGACTGGAACCGCTTCCATGATCCGAAATCAGTCCTGCTTGCCCTGGTGGGCGAGGTAGGCGAACTAGCGGAGCTGTTCCAATGGCTGCCCGCCGGCACCGCCGCCAAACTCGCCGCCGCCGAGCCGCTGCGGACCGGGCGAGCGAGGAAATGTCAGACGTGCTGCTCTACCTGATCCTGCTCGCCGACGTGCTGGCATCGACCTGGCCGCCGCGGCAAATGCCAAGCTCAGCGAAACGCCCGCCGGTACCCGCCAGGCCGCTCACCTGGCTAGCAGCCCGCGATCGGCTGCCGCCCCACAGGGACTGCAGCTCGCGGTCGACGGCTCGCCGCCAACGGCGCCATCGGCGTCAGCGCGGGCCTGCGGCGCTGCCTGGATGACCTCGCACTGGGCCATGGCAGCCGGCATCGCAGGAACCTGGTCAGCTGGCCGTAGCTGTGCCGGTCGTCGCCTGGCCAGCCGGTGGTGGTGCATCCGCAACGGCGCGTACAGATAAAGCCTGTCGCGGGCCCTGGTCACGGCCACGTAGAACAGGCGCTGCTCCTCCTCCAGCCCGGCCGGCGTGGTCAGCGCCATGTCGCTGGGCACCGCGCCGTCCACGAGCTGCGGCAGGTGGACGACTGGCCACTCCAGCCCCTTGGCTGAGTGCACCGTTGAGATCACCAGATAGTCTTCGTCCAGCCGCGGCCTGCCCGCCAGATCAGAGGCCGACACCGGCGGATCGAGTGCCAGCTGCACCAGCGCATCGTGCAGCGACGGGCTCGCCGCGGCGGCGTCCGCCAGCCGCTCGAGGTCGGCGAACCGCACGGCGGCGTCCGGGATAACGCGCAGCCAGCGGCTCGCGCAGCGCGGCCAGGACCGGTGGCTGCCCGGTCGGCGGTGCTTTCCTGGCTCGCCGCCTGGGCAAGCTAGCCAGACTGTCCTGTCACCGCCGGCCGCGGCCGACGCTGGGGCAGCACCTGCTCCGCCGCCTCGGGCCAGCGGCCGAACGGCCGCGGATCGGCGATCTCCAGCGCCTCGATCACTCGCCGGGCCAGCACCGGGCCGACGCCCTCGTGCAGCCGCAGTATCCGGAACCAGGCGAGGTCGTCGGCAGGATTCGTGACGACCCTGCGCGGCCGCCAGGAAGTCCTTCACGTGCGCCGCCTCGGTGAAGCGCAGGCCGCCGTACTTGACGTACGGGATGCCGCGGGCGGCTAGCTCGATCTCCAGCAGGTCGCTGTGATGCGCGGACCGCACCAGGACGGCCTGCTGCTGGAACTGGACGCCCGCCTCATGACTGTCCAGCACCCGGGCGCAGATCTCGCGTGCCTGGGTCGCCTCGTCGTGGCAGCGGACCAGCAGTCGGCCGGTGCCCCTGGCCGCGCTCGGCGGTACAGCGCCAGCTCAAGGCCGCCGCCTGCGGACTGATCTACGTTCGCCAGCCTGAGCACCTCATGCCTGGACCGGTAGTTGCGGGACAGCCTGATGATGGCCAGGTCGGCGAACATGCCGGCCAGCGCGCGCAGGTGCGCGGGATCGGCACCGCGGAAGGCGTAGATCGCCTGCGCGTCGTCACCCACGCAGGTTAGGCCCGCGCCGTCTGGCCGCAGCAGCCGCACGATCTCCGCCTGGACCGCATTGACGTCCTGGTACTCGTCGACCAGGACCGCGTCGAACAGGCCGCGCAGGACGGGCCGGCCTGCGGTCCGCGAGCGCGGCCCGCCACAGCAGCAGCAGGTCGTCGAAGTCGACCAGGCCGTGCCGCCGCTTGTAGCTGACGAAGTCGGTGAACAGCCCGGCGAGCTGCTGGCTGAACGGCACGCACCACGGATAACCCTCCGTCAGCACGTCGGCGAGCTGGGTGCTGGTACTGACGCAGCGGGAGTAAATCTCGGCGCAGGTCGCCGCCCGGGGCGTGCGGCGGCCGGCACTCGTGCCGACCAGCCCGTTCGCGTCACGCAGCGTGTCCATCACGTCGCTGACATCAGCCGGGTCGATCACGGAGAACTCCGGCGGCAGCGCGAAAGCCTCGGCGTTCGCCCTGATGATGCGGTGGGCGACGGCATGGAACGTTCCGCCCGTCATCCGGTCGGCGGCAGCGGCATCAGGCGGCTGCGCCCTGGCGAGCATGTCGTCGGCTGCCCGCCTGGTGAAGGTGAGCAGCAAGATCCGGCTCGGCTGAATGCCCTGATCACGCAGCCAGGCTGCACGGGCCACCAGGGTGCCGGTCTTCCCGGTACCCGCTCCGGCGAGTATCAGCAACGGGCCGCCCTGATGCGTCGCCGCACGGCGCTGATCGTCATTGAGGCTGTCAAGAACGCCAGGCAGCCCTGTCATGGACACTGACATGTAGCCAGACCACTGACAGCGGGTCCTGACGGGAAAGGACGCGGATGACAGAGGCGCACGGCAGTCGCCCTCGTCACCGGAGCATCAGCCGGCATCGGCAAGCGCATGCGCCGACCGGCTCGCCGGGGCCGGCTGGACGGTATTCGGTGCCAGCCGACGCGGCACGGGCAGCGGCAGCACGGCCGGCGGCTCCTGGACGGGGCTGGCCATGGACGTGGACGACGATGCGGCCGTGACGGCCGGCGTGGCCGCGATTGCGGAGCAGCACAAGCCGGCTCGACGCGGTCGTCGCCGCGGCAGGCTGGGGAGTCGCTGGAGCGGCCGAGTACACCAGCATCGGCTGAGGCGAAGGCGCAGTTCGAGACCAACTTCTGGGGCTGCGTCCGGCGTGGTGCAGGCGGCACTGCCGGCCATGCGCGCCCAGGCGCGCGGCCGCATCGTGCTGATCAGCTCGATCGGCGGCGTCATCGGCATCCCGTACCAGGCTTATTACAGTGCCAGCAAGTTCGCGCTGGAGGGATTCGCTGAGTCGATCGCCTATGAAGTCGCCCCGTTCGGCGTCAGCGTCACCCTGGTACAGCCTGGCAATATCGCGACCGGATTTCACCGCCAGCCGCCAGATCGACGACGCCGCCGACGGAGCTGGCGTGTACGCGGCCACCATGAGGAAGGCCGTCGAGGTAATGGCGCGCGACGAGGCCAACGGCGCGCCAGCCGGGCTGGTCGCGGCCGTCGGTCCAGCGAGCGCTGGAGGCGAGCCGGCCGCCACGCCGGGTCTCAGTTGGCAAGGCTGGCGAGCGAGCCGGGGTGGTTGCCAAACGGCTGCTGCCATTCCGCGTGTTCGAGGCCGCGGCCAAAGGGAGCCTGGGGGTTTAGCCGGCCCCGTTCCGCTATCTTGCACGGGCCTCGGCAGTCACCAGCCAAGCTCGCGCAGTCGCTCGTCAGAGATGCCGAAATGGTGACCGACCTCGTGAATCACGGTGCGGCGCACCTGCTCGACGACGTCCGCCTCGGTATCGCAGATCGCGCTGATGGCCTGCTGGTAGATCGTGATCCGGTCCGGCAGCACTCCGGCATAGCTGGTCGTCCGGCTGGTCAGCGGGATGCCTTCGTAGAGGCCAAGCAAGCCGCGCGGGCCGCGGCCGTGCTCCACCAGCACGGCCACGTTCCGCATCAAGTCGCCCAGCTCCGCCGGCAGCGAGTCCAGGGCGGTCGCCACCATCTGCTCGAATGACTCGGGATCCACGATGATCACGTGCTCATTGTCTGACAGCCAGCGCGGTTCCCGACAATCAGCACCGTCGGGCGCGCTTATCCTGTGGGCGTGGCTTTGCCTGACCAGGTCCGCTCGCCCGCTCGCCCGACTGCGGCGCAGGTCGCAGCAGCCTACGGGCAGACGATCCCGGATCTGGTGGCTCCGGGCCTGCGGGTGCTGTTCACAGGGATCAACCCGAGCTTGTATTCCGCCGCGGTCGGGTACCACTTCGCCCGGCCCGGCAACAGGTTCTGGCCGGCGATGCAGGTGTCTGGCTTCACCGGCCGCCAGCTTGCCCCGTCTGAGCAGCACCTGCTCCTGGACTTGGGGCTGGGCATCACCAACGTTGTTGCCCGGGCCACGGCGAGGGCTGATGAACTGGACTCGGCCGAATTGCGCGCTGGCTGGGAGCAGCTGGAGGCGCTGAGCCGCCCGGATCCGGCCAGCCTGGCTGGCCGTGCTCGGCGTGACCGCCTACCGGGCCGGATCAGGGCGGACTGCAGCTGCGGTAGGTCCGCAGGATCACCAGGTCGGTGGCGCAGCGGTTTGGGTGCTCCCGAACCCGAGTGGCCTGAACGCACTATGGACTACACCTAAGCTAACAGAGGCATTCCGAGATTTGAGGCTGCATGTCGACGACTGAGCGTGCTCAGCGGGACCATCGCTCGCCGCTGAGCAGGCGTGATTCCAAGTCGGCGCACCTGCCGTGTCCACTGCGGACCGCAGCCATCCGCAGCCGCTTGTTAGCAACGAGTTAGCAAGATCATCTCTGCGTGATGACCGTACCTTGACATCTCAATCGTGTTCGCCACAGCCAGCCTGCGAGCATGGTCACGCTCCAGGGCTCGCATTGCGGTGTTGTTCGGTCTGCCGTGAACTGTTCTGTCGGCGCTGTCGAGCAGTCTGTTGCGGCTGATCCGCTACATGTTCCGCCGGCCTTGTGCGCGCGTCGTTGGCGGAGAGCATCTCCTCAGTTACCGCCGACCACAGCACCTCGCGGGCATCCTCCAAGGCGTCGGAAGATGGCGGGCCGACTTGGCCGATCACGCTGAGCAGTTCCGTAATATCAAGGTCCTCTCTGTCCGGATTCACTTTCGTACCTCAGCTTCATTCGCATCTGCTTCGGCCAGCATGTGACGCAAGGCCGCGCGTGCCCGGTGCAAGCGGCTACGGGCGGTCCCAGGCGCGATGCCGAGGGCGACTGCGGCCTCCGCAGGAGTCATTTGTTCCCAAGCCACCAGCAGCAGTACGTCGCGCTCAGCTGAGGGTAGTTTCCTTACTGCAGAAATCAGTGCCCGTGCCCTGACGGCCGAGTCGAGCCGGTCGGTGATCTCATCCCACGGATCAAGCGTCTCCTCTGGCGTGGTCAGACCTATGGGCTGGTTAGTGGTCCAGTGTGCTCGCAGCACATTCCTCGCGATTCCGTACAGCCAGGGCCGGGCATCGTCGTAGCCGCGGTCATAACTGGGCCGCGCTCCGAACGCTCGTACCCAGACCTCGCCAAGCAGATCGTCGGCGGCCTGGTGCCCGGCGCGTCGGGAGAGGTACCCGTGAATAGCGACCTCGTGACGCTCGACAATCTCGACGAACGCTTCGGGTTCGCCGCACAGCGACCGCGCTATCAGCTTGCCGTCGGTCAGGTCAGTCCTCAATTGGCGCCGTCACAACGTCGGCCATCGCACGGCGAGGCGGACATGGGGCCGGTCGATGACGATGCTCGCGCCTCCGATCGTCTCTGGCCGCGCTCCTGGAGGCCAGGCACTCAGTTCCAGATCCTGCGCGCCCGGCCTGCCCAGCTCGTGCCAAACGATAGCTTGCCGGGCTAGGTATTTCGCGAGGCCGGGTCCGCTAGGACCGTAACCGCGGGCAGTGATGTCGTACGGCGCTGGCTGGTCTCCGGGGATGAATGCTGCGACGCCAAGTCTCCCCGTGCTGCCGACCTGGGCTAGGCCGCCGAGCGGCATCAGGTTCGCAATTCGCTGCTGGGCGGGACTGGCATAGGCTTCGTGTCTGCCCATCAAGTTCAGCCGGGTAAGGCCGGGTTCGGCCAGCGTCAGCCACAGATCCAGATCCGCCAGCTCGCCGAGGTCGCCGGCTCGCAGCCCGGTGGGCTCCTCGGTTACGGGACCAGAAAGCGCTTCGTACAACGCGTCGGCGTCCGGCGCCGGCCCGTCAACGGCCTGAGCGTGGAGACCGGGCTGAGGACCGAGCGCCAGGAGCGACTCGGGACCGGTGATGGCGCCGGCCATTCTGATGAAGATGCACCGGCAAGCCGACCTGCTCACCAGGTGATCCCCGGCAGTTTCTAGCCCTACCGAGAGCTGGATCCCGCGGATCGAAAGGGGCAGCACGATCCGGCCGGCGGGACCAAGCTGCGCCCACCATTGAGTCGCAAGATCCCACGTGCCGGTAGTCACGATGATCCGGTCATAGGGAGCATGATCGGGAACGCCAGCCGAGTCGGCCAGTTCACGCGCCTCGTCGACTAGGTTGCTACTCGCGCCGTCTTGCCGGTGCCAGGCCCTGGCGAGGCCAGCCTGCCCTGCCCAGTCAGTCGCGGGGCTGATTCCGGAACCGGTAGTAGTCATCTTCGATCACCTCCGCATACGGGTCGTAGTAGCTGGCACGGGTCCCGGAAAGTCGCATCAGTAGGCCAGCGATGCGCTGCAGGCGGCGAGTGAGCGGCGCCATGGCTTCGTGTGTCGCGGCGGGTGCAAATGCCTGTCGCGGTGCATCGCGATCGGGCTGCGACTGCGCATCCGCAGCCTGGGTGTGCACTGGGGGGTCGGCGAATGCTGCGCGCATCGTGGTCTCCTCGGGTGGCGTGGCCTCGTTCGTTGGTTGTGGTGCGATGCCAGCCGCTGCTGAACTTGGTGGGCTGGTAGCCGTCTCCGCAGACCACTGTGACGCGGCCATACCCGGCGGCGGTCAGGGTTCGCGCGAGCCTGGCCGATCAGATCGGGAACCACGTCGATAGTCACGACGGACTTCTGATCCCCGACGATGCGCGCGCTCAGGGCTGCGTTATAACCGGTGCCAGTACCGATCTCCAGTACGCGATGGCCTGCGGCGAGCCCGAGCTGGCTCAGCATGACTGCCATCATCGTCGGCTGCGTAGACGCACTGACCGGCAAACCTTCGCTATCCGATTTGATCACGACAGCGCGGTCCTGATAGGCCTCCACCGGATCCATCTCCGGCAGGAACGTATGCCGGGGGACCTCTCGGAAGGCAGCTTCCACTGCGGCATCAGCCCGGCCGGAGGCGAGCAGTTGATCCGCCAGCTTCGCCCGCGCCGCAGCCGCTAGGTTTCCGATGGCGACGGAATCCTGGTCAAATTCGTCGTCAGATTCCGAGCGACCGCCGCTATCGATCTCGTGCCCTTCCCGGTCCTGGCTGGCGTCCAGTGCGCTCATGTGCTGGTACTCCATCGGTCGCTGCTGTTGAACTCCTTGTCCTCTTATTGCGGGAACGCCGTCCGATCGTTCGCGGCCCGCTAGGCAGCTGTCTCACAGTCAGCCCCATCCGCCGACACCCGCTCCTGGCCATCCGTCTGATAGGCGCAAATCCCGATCCGGCCAAGAGCACAGTCAAGGGTGCCCGTTAGGGCATCACATGTGACGCGCGAAGCGCGCCCTTGAGTGTGGTCTTCGCCGGCTCGACGCTGGCCGGGGAGTTCGGGGCGCCTGCGCGCCGCGACCGGCTAACGGCTAGCCGGGTTTCGGGGAGCCGATCACCACGGTCGCGCTCAGCTTGTCGTCGGCGACAACCCGTGGCCGGAGGCCAGCGCGGGCTACTGCAGCCGCCGTCAGCGGAGCCTGCCGCTGGCTGGTCTCGATCAGCAGGTGACCGCCCGGCGCAAGCCAGTCGGCCGCGCCAGCCGCAACCCGGCGCTGGATCTCCACGCCGTCCGGGCCGCCATCCAGGGCGACCAGCGGCTCGTGCAGGCGCGCCTCAGGCGGCAGAAAGCGGACTTCGCCAGTCGGCACGTAGGGAGCATTGGCAATCAGCAGGTCGACTGCGCCCCGCAGGGTACCAGGCAGCGGCTCGTACAGGTCGCCCTGATAAACGTGGCCGCCGATGGCGCTGAGATTGGCGGCAGCGCACCGGATCGCCTGCGCGTCGATGTCAGCGGCGTGCAAGTCCGCCCGGCCCAGGGCGCTGGCCACGGCAAGCCCGACAGCCCCAGAGCCACAGCACATGTCCAGCACGATTGTCCTGGCCAGCGGAGCCGGGGCCAGCGTGCGGAGGCCTCAGCGCGACAGCCTGGGCGACGAGGAACTCGCTGCGGCGGCGCGGGACAAAGACGCCGGGCTCTACCAGGATGCGCAGGCCGCAGAACTCGGCCCAGCCAATGACTTGCTCCAACGGCAGGCCGACGACACGGCGGTCCACCATGTGCTCTAGGTCGCCGCCGGTGCCGGCAGCTGTGATGAGCAGCTCTGCCTCATCCTCGGCGAAGACGCAGCCAGCCGCGCGCAGCCTGGTAACGATCTCGGCCCTGCCTGGGCTCCGGCTGGTGCCGGGGACCGGGCCTGCTAGAGCTTGCTCAGCTTCGAGCACGGAACAGGGATCCGTACTCGGTGCTGCTGGCCGAAATCCACCAGGACAGCGACATCTTCTTCCACGCTGAGCACGGTTCCAAGCCCGTACTTATCGTGCGTCACCAGGTCTTGGCAGGCGAAGGTCTCCGCTGGCGGCAACGGAGTCGGCTTGTTGAAGGGACTTCCGGGCAGCAAGCGCCGTGGCGCCGGGCGGGTATTCATCACTACCAGTATGCGCCCTTCCTGGCCAGAGCGTGACGCGGATACCAGCGATACCGCTCCCCGCGGGTGTCGGCGCCCAATGGTGTACGGCGTTAACCGACGAACGCCGGTCCGCCTGCAATGCCGAGACGACCGCGGCAAGTCACCAGGCCGCCCGATGAATCAAGCCGGGACGGGCTGCGGATGTCGGCGTTCGGCACCGTTACCAGGAAGCCGCCGGGCAGCCGGACTCGCCAGGCGGCGGGGATTACCTGATGCGTGGTGCACAGCCCGTTCGGCGAGGCAGCGTCGTCGCGGTACTCGGCGACCAGGGCCCAGTAGTACACCATGCTGTCTGCCGGCGCTCCGGCCCCGTCCCGGAGCCGGGCCGTGTCGGGGCTGAGGACCTCCGGCGGGGCAGCCTGAGCGGTCAGAGTGCTGGTGACGGGCCGGCCGGCCATGCTAACGCCGGTGATGGTCAGCGTGCCTGCAAGCTGGCATGGCGCAGGGTCCTCATCGCGGAACACGATGCCGCCAAAGTCATTGCCCGCTCCGGCGCCGCCACCGCGGTAGTCCAGTCGCAGCTGACCAGGCTGGCAGGCGGGCGCCCGGCGGACGGCGAGGAACACGCTGAGTGAATGCGGGCTCGGCCCCGCGTCCCGAGCACCAGCCGGCAGCGCCACCACGGCTAGCTGGCAGTCGGTGAAGGTCACCATCGCGTGGCCGGGCTTGCCATGGCGATAGGTGAACCAGATGAACTGGTCGAAAGGCAGCAGCCCCGCCTCGCGGTCACATCGCTTGGCGCGCGACGTCAGCGGGCCGATTTCGTTCAGCGCGGCGACCAGTCCGGCCGCGCCGGCGCCGCCTAGCACCATCCGGCGCAGCGGCGTCTGCCCGGCCTTGCCGCCTGGCAACGGCGGAGCGTACTGGCAGATCACCGCGGCAGCGGCGGCTGGCCGGATCAAGGGAGCCCCTGGTACGGGCCGGTCCGCGGCCTTCCTGCCATTTGGACGGCCGAGGAAGGCTCCGCGTTGTAAACCGGGCTGCCCTCTTTTCGTCGTGTGCGCGGGCTGAGAGAGTGAGGGCACTCATGGGGCACCTGCTGCACGGAGACGCTGATGCCGGAACGCCAGAGCCGCAACCGCGCCACCATCCGCAGGAGCGCTCTCCTCGCTGTCGCCGGGACGATCGCCGCCGGATCGGTCTCGTGCTCGAGCCCGGGCCCGGGTCCGGTAATTGCAGGCCGGCTGCATCGCGGGCACTCACAGTCAGCGCTCGTGGTGCCCAGTGCTGACGGCACGCTCAGGGGATTCCGGGCCGGCGGTACAGACGAATACCTCGGGATACCGTATGCCGCACCGCCGGTGGGTCCGCTGCGCTGGCGGCCGCCACAGCCGCCCGCGCGGTGGACAGGCGTCCGGGCTGCCACCAGGTTCGCCCCGCATTGTCCTCAGCCAGTGGGAGTGTTCGGCCGGGCCAGCACATCAGAGGACTGCCTCTACCTGAACGTCTTCAGGCCCGCACGGCAGCACGCAACCGGCCTGCCGGTCATGGTCTGGATCCACGGCGGCGGTTTCGTGGGCGGCGAAAGCGACGACTACGATCCGAGCAGCTTGGTTGCTGACGGCGTCATCGTCGTCACCATCAACTACCGGCTCGGGGCGCTGGGTTTTCTCGCCCACCCCGCCCTGGCCGACCATCCGGGCGGTCCGTCGGGCGATTACGGGCTCATGGACCAGCAGGCGGCGCTGCGCTGGGTCCAGCGCAACATCCGGGCTTTTGGCGGCAACCCGGCTAACGTCACCATGTTCGGGGAGTCGGCGGGCGGGCAGAGCGTGCTGCTCCAGCTCGCCTCGCCGACCGCACACGGCCTGTTCGCCCGCGCCATCGCGGAAAGCGGCGGCTACGCCCTGTACCCGGCGTCGCTGGCCGCCGCCGAGGCGGCAGGGCGCGCGTTCGCGGCGAAGGCGGGTTGCGGGAGCCAGACCGCCCAGTGCCTGCGCAGCCTGCCGGTCTCCACCATCCTCGCCGACCAGAACCAGTCGGGCGCGACCGCTGACATCGACGGGCTGGTGCTGACGCAGCCGCTGAAGAGCGCGCTCGCCCGCGGGGACTTCAATCACGTACCGGTGATCGACGGGTCGAACCATGATGAATGGCGGCTGTTCGTCGCGCTCGCCACCTTCGAGGGTCACCCGGTGACCACGGCCAACTATCTGCCGATGATCGCTTCCACGCTTCATGTCTCCCGGGCGACTGCCCAGGTCATCGCCGCGCAGTATCCGCTTAGCGCGTACCGTAGCCCGGCGCTCGCGCTCAGCGCGCTCGGCACCGACGGGATCTTCGCGTGCCCGACACTCCTGCTGGATCAGTCACTGTCCCGGTACGTGCCGACCTACGCTTACGAGTTCAGCGACGAGAACGCGCCGGATCCCTATCCGAGCCCGGGCTTCCCGTATGGCGCCACGCACGCGTCCGAAATCCAGTACCTGTTCGGGCTGCCTGCCTCGTCACACGGCACGTTGTCAGCCCTGCAGCAGCGGCTCGCGGCCGCGATGCGGAGTGAGTGGACAAGTTTCGCCAAGTCAGGGGTGCCGTCCTCGCCAGGCGCTCCGACGTGGCCGCGTTTCCTCTCCGGCGGTTCTGGCAGCCAGTCCATGCTGTCGCTGGTCCCGCCCGGACCGCAGCCGGAGACGAGCTTCGCGGTCGAGCACCGCTGCGGCTTCTGGGCCCTCGGCGGCGACTAGTCAAAGGGCCTGGGTCCGTAGACCCAGGCCCTGACTCTTGTTGGCTAGCGGATGGAGCCCGGTGATGACCTCGGTAGTGAGCCGTCCAAAGTTGGCGTCGTTCAACACGCCTCGTCGGCCGACACCGATACGGGCTCTATACGCTTAACGGCTCCCCGAATTGAGAGCCTGGCTGATTAGATCGGGCTAACCTGCTCGGCCTGCGGGCCCTTGGCGCCCTGGCCGGCGGTGAACTCGACCCGCTGGTTCTCTGCAAGACTGCGGAAACCGTCAGTCTGGATGGCGGAGTGGTGAACGAAGACGTCGGCGGTGCCGTCGTCGGGGGCGATGAAACCATAGCCCTTGTCGGCGTTAAACCACTTCACAGTGCCCTGTGCCATGTTGCTTTCTCCTGCTGTACGACCTTCGGGATCCACGGACGTGTCTCCCGGGTTGGTGCGGCCGCCTGCCTTCTGGAGGCTGGTGTCTGGAGAATCACGACGCCCGCCGTCAGAATTTCGCAGGCGCTCTCACACGAACACGAACTTCGACTACAACCAACACTACCCAACAACCACCGGGGGCGCGGTTGTTCCCCCCACGTGAGCGCCGCGGACGCCCGTGGCACGGGCAGGGCAGCGCTTGCCCGCTGGCAGCCGCATCACCGCCGGAGGGTTACGTAACCACGGTTGCACATCTATGCCGCATCGCCTAGCCTGCCGAGGGTGACTGACCGCATCGACTGGGTGCTTCTGGCCTACCAGCTGCCTCGCGAGCCGTCGACGCCGCGGATCGCGCTCTGGCGCAAGCTGCGCCGCCTAGGCGTCGTCCAGGTTCTGGACGGCCTCGTGGCCTTGCCGGCGGATGCGAGGACGAAGGAGCAGCTGGAGTGGCTGGCCGACGAGGTGATCGAGGCAGGCGGTAACGCCACGGTTTGGCTCGGCCGCCCGGGCTCTGCGGCCGACGAGCGGCGTCTGGCTGGCCGCATGGCTACGGCGATCGGCGCCGAATACCAGGAGGTCGTCGCCGACGCCCAAGCGGCGGCCCGCGAGCCCGCGGCCGTGCGGCGGCGGACCCATGCGCGACTCCGGCGACAGCTGTCCCGAATCGAGAGACGCGACTTCTTCCCGCCACCTGAGCACGAGCAGGCACGGCAAGCGACCGCGACACTCGCCGAGGTAACCGAGGCAGCGCTGTGAAATGGGCGACGAGGCGGGGTTGTCATGTGGACAGGGCAGCCTGCGCCTGGCTGGTTCGCCACTACGTCGACCCCGGTGCAGAATTCGTCTTCGTCGACGACCCGGCGGACGTGCCGCCAGATGCCACGGCCTTCGACGTGCGGGGCGCTGAACTGTCCCATCACGAGGGTGACTGCAGCTTCGAGACGATCCTGCGCCGGTACGGACTGGAGGACGCAGTGCTGTGGGACCTCGCCCGCATCGTTCATGAGGCCGATCTGGCCGATGACCGGTACGACGCCCCGGAGGCGCTCGGCCTGGATGTGATCTGCCGCGGTCTGTCGATGGTGGCCGGCGATGACGAAATCCTGGCGGTGACCGGGCCGCTGTTCGACGGTCTGTATGAGTACCGCCGTCGTGCCTTGCTGCTGGGACGGGAACCAGGCTGACCGTGCACGCCCACGCTCCTCGGCCGCGGTTCCTGTGGAAGCTGCGGCCCTACTACCGCCAGGTCGCCGGGCTGCTCGTCGTCGGGTCGGTGGGCGGCATCTTGATGAATGTCGCGATAGTGCTGCCAGCCGTACTGCTTGGACGCGCGGTCAACCTGGCATTGGCTGTAGAGCGCCACGAAGCCACTCCGTCTCAGGTCGGCTGGGCGGCGCTGCTGTTCGTGGCGGGCACGGCGGCGACCGAGCTGCCGAGGATCGCCAAGCGCTACTACCTCGGTGTGGCCCGTACCCGGTTCGTCGCGAGCGTTCGCGCTGACGCTCTCCGGGGCGTGCTCGGCTGGCCGCCCGAGCGGTCGGCACTGATGCCGGTGGGCGACGTCATGGCCAGGGTCATCGGCGACGTCGACGTGCTCGGGACCGGTGTCGGCGAGGTCATGGTCGAGACCTGGGACACCCTGCTGTTCTCCGCATCCCTGGTTGTCACGATGTTCCTGTACGATCCCGGGCTGGCCACGGTTGCCCTTGCGCCGGTCCCGCCCGCCCTGTGGCTCGCCAAGTGGTCCGGGCGGAAGGTGGCGCACCGGACGACCGTGGCCCGCGAGTCAGAAGCCGAGCTTACCGGCGTCCTCCGGGAGCAGCTGGGAGCGCTGCGGCTGCTCCGGCTGTTCGGGCGGGTAGAAGCCGCAACCGGGCGTGTCCACCAGGTCGCCGGCGTTCAGGCCGGGGCGGAGATTGCCGCTATCCGGCTCGACGAGGCACTGTCGGCCATTTACACAGCTCTTCTTTCGTCGGGGGCAGTCTTCATCGTCTGGCTGGGCGGGGAAAGAGTGGTCTCCGCCTCGATGTCGGTCGGCGCCCTCGTCGCCTTCCTGGCCCTGTTCGTACGCTTCGTCACGCGAGCGCCACGGATCCCGCAGATGGCCAATCGGGTGCAAGCTGCCGGAGCTGCCTACCGGCGCCTTGATCCCCTCCTCGCGCCCCCGCTCGACCCGGGCGGTGAGCCGCGCTGGTCCTCGTTCCGGTCAGCTCATGTCCCCGGCATCAGCCAGCCGCTCTCGGAGCCGGCCAGGGCGACGCCGGGGCCGGCCGGGCTTCGGATGGTGTGCGCGAGCTTCGCCTATCCCGGCTCACCCGTTCCGGCTGTGCTCGAGGTCGACCTTGAGGTGCCGCCGGGAGCTCTCGTCGCCGTGACCGGGCCGGTGGGGTCGGGCAAGAGCGCGCTGGCCCGCCTCGCGGCGGGCCTGTATCTGCCCGACACCGGCACGGTCGAGATCGGCGGTCGGCCGGTGGCCAGCCTGGATCCGGAAGTGCGTGCGGGGACGGTCGGCTACCTCGGGCAAGAGCCGCAGGTGTTCTCCGGGACCGTGGCAGAGAACATCGCTATGTGGGCGAGCTCCGCGTATGACCCCGGCCTCGGTCACGCGGCCCGCCGGGCTATCGGGCTGGCCGCACTCGAGCAGGACCTCGCGGCCATGCCAGCCGGGCTGGCCACCGAGATCGGCGAGCTCGGAATCCGCGTGTCCGGCGGACAGCGCCAGCGCATCGCCCTCGCGCGTGCCATCGCCGCCGGGCAGCTGCCCGGCCTGCTCGTCCTGGACGACCCGTTCTCGGCCATCGACGTGCACACCGAGGCGGCAATCGTGGCCCGCCTGCGCGACGCCTTCGGACCGGGAGCGCCCGCGAACGAGCGGGCGACAATCCTGCTGTTCTCGCATCGCCTGGCCGCGTTCCCGCTGGCTGACCTGGTCGTCGTCCTTGACGCGGGCCGGGTCGCCGAGACCGGCACGCACGCCGAGCTTGTCGCGGCAGGCGGGCTGTATGCCCGGATATTCAGTGCGCAGGCCCGCATGCAGGCCCTCGATAACGTGGTCGGAGCGGCGCCATGAGCGCGGCCATCCCAGCTGGTGCCGTCATGCCGCCTGGCGCCCGGCACCGGTTCTGGCCGCAGCTGACGCAGGTGGTGCGCCCCTGGCGCAGGCTGCTCGCCCTCGTGGTGGCGTGCGTCGTCGCCGCGGCGATAGCCGGGGTACTGCCGCCGCTGGTCATCCGCCACGTCGTCAACGACAACCTGGTCCCCCGGCACACGGCGGGCCTGCTTCCGGCCGGCCTGGTGTACCTCGGCGCGGTCGCGGCGGTCGCTGTCCTCGGCTACGCCTACAGCTACCTGGCGGCCGTCGTCGCGCAGCGGACGATCGCCGCGCTCCGGGTCCGGCTCTTCGTGCACCTTGCCCGGCTGCCTGTTTCCTACCTCGACCGCACCCCGCTGGGAGACACCATCAGCCGGGCAACGTCCGACGTCGAGACGATCGACACTCTGTTTACTGACGGTATCGCTACGCTCGTCGGGCAATTGGCGTCTTTGGTCGCCGTAGCAATCGCCATGGTCGCGATCAGTCCCGTGCTCAGTGTGGTATCGCTCGTCGTGATCCCGCCCCTGGCGCTGGCCAGCCGGTGGCTGCAGGTACGGGTGCGCGACGCGGAGCGGCGGACCCGCGTCGCCATCGGCGGCCTCAACACCCAGCTGTCGGAAACCGTCGGCGGTTCGGAGACGATCCGGTCCTTCGGCCGCGAGGCCGCGTTCGTGGCCCGCTTCCGGGCTGGGCTGCGCCGGACGCTCGTCGCCCAAGAAGCTTCGGTCCGCTACAACGCGTTCTTCGCCCCGGTCACCGGTCTGCTTTCAGCCTCGGCGATCGCCGTCTTGCTGTGGGTGGGTGCCGGCGGGCTCTTCAGCTCCGCCGACGTGAACCTGGGCACTCTCGTCGCCTTCGTGCTGCTGTTCCAGGGCTTCTTCGCGCCCATCGTCGCCCTGGGCGATCAGTGGAACTCGGTCCAGGCCGCGCTCGCCGGCGCGGCGCGCGTGTTCGAGGTGCTGAACCTGCCTGCCGAGGCGCAACTAGCGGGAGACAGCGGGGACGGACACGAGGACGGGATCGCCGTATCCGGCGTCAGCTTCAGCTATCACGACTCGCACCCGGTCCTGCGGGAGGTCAGCCTAGCCGTGCGGCCGGGCGAGCAGGTAGCCGTCGTCGGACGCACCGGCGCGGGCAAGTCGACGCTGCTGGCACTCCTGGCCGGGCTATACGAGCCCTCCGCTGGAGAGATCCGGCTCGCCGGCCGCCGCCCGGGTGCCATCCCAGAAGATTGCCGGCGCCAAGTCGTCGGGGTGGTCCCGCAGCAGGTTCAGCTGTTCTCCGGCACGCTTCGCGACAACCTGACCCTCGGCGACGACGCGATCGACCACGATGCGATCGGCCGCGTAGTGGCGATCGTCGGCCTCGAGGGGCTGGTGACGTCCCTGCCAGACGGCCTCGACAGCGTCATGGCCGCAGCAGGCGGCGGAACCGGCATGGTCCTGTCCGCCGGGCAGCGCCAGCTCGTCGCGCTGGCCCGTGCGCTCGTCGCCGAGCCGCGAGTACTCCTCCTCGACGAGGCCACCGCGGCGATCGACGCCGAAAGCGACGCGGCCTTCCGCGCCGCGCTCACCAAGGCCGCGTGGGCAGACGGATGCGCGGTCGTGACCGTCGCGCACCGGATCTCCACCGCCCGCGACGCCGACCGCGTCCTCGTCATGGAAGCCGGACGGATCGTCGAGCAAGGCGCTCCCGGCGATCTGGCCAAGGCGGGCGGCCGCTTCGCCGCCCTCGATGCACTAGACGAGGCGGGCTGGGATTGGTCCGGCGCACCGGCCCAGCACCGGGCCGCCGACCGCGAGCCGGACCTCGTCGTTCCGCACACATCATCCGCTAACCAGGAGGTATGACATGGTCTTGGCTGATACCTACTCCCAGCCCGACGCGCCCGACCCGGTACTGGGCGACGACCGGGTCCTGGAGCTGGCCCGGCGCCACGCCGGGTCGGTGCAGAAGATCACCGCCGTCGACGAGAGTGGCGGCGAAGCCCGCGCCTACATGTGCGACGACAACCTTGTGTTCAAGACCCAGCGGCCGCCGCAACTCCGGCCACGCACCAGCCTGGAGAAAGAGGCCCTCATCCTCCGCCATCTCGCAGCGGAGACCTCCGTCCTGGTACCACGGGTCCTCGGCTACGGGCGCGAGGCCGACGTCGAGTACGTCCTTATGACCCGCATCCCCGGCGTTCCGCTCGAGACCACGTCGTTGTCAGGTCCCGCTCGGTCCGCCGTTCTTGAGGAACTCGGGGCCACCCTGCGGCGCGTCCACGACGTTAGCCAGACGGTCCTGCGGGATTCCGGACTGATCCCCGGCGATGACTCCGCCACGGATTTCCGGGACCGGCTGTCGGTTATGTTCCACCGCCTCATAGCCGTGCTCACCGCCGAGCAGTGCTGGACGGGCGAGCTCGACCTGCACAACGCCGCCAGCCAGTTCCTGGCTGGCCTCCCCCCGACACTCAGCTGGTCACGCTGCACTCCAACCCCGGACCCGAGCACTGCTTCGTCGACCCCGCCAGCGGCCGGTTCGCCGGCCTCATCGACTTCGGCGACGCCTACCGATCCCATCCCGCGCTGGATGTGCGGTCCTGGATGTCGCTGGACGACAGCCGGCATATGCTCGCCGGATACCGGGCTCTCGGCTCCCTTCCAGACGGCTTCGAGCACGCATGGCGCGCTGGCGTCGCCGTCACCCACCTGCGGCTCGCAGCCCGCGGCCGTAGCGAACCCGAGCAAACAGCCCAGACCATCCGAGCGCTTCTCACCACGTGAGGTCACCATTCCGGTGGTGGGACCGCAGATGCGTCGCGGCCGGGCACTAACTGGCGCTAATGCGGTAGCTGAGGGGCGAGTCGCGGAAGCACCTGCATTACAGTCGCCATCAGCTACGTTCGCGGCCACTCAGTCGAGACAGAACTCGTTGCCCTCGATGTCCTGCATCACGAGGCACGACTCGTTGTCGCCATCGGCAGGCAGTAGTCGCACGCGTACCGCGCCGAGCGCGACCAGTCGTGCGCATTCGGCCTCAAGTGCGGCCAGGCGCTCTTCACCCACGAGACCGAGGCCAACCCGCACGTCAAGATGCAGCCGATTCTTGACGACCTTGCCTTCGGGAACGCGCTGGAAGAACAGTCGCGGGCCCACACCTGAGGGATCAACGCATGCGAACGCTGAACCCTGTTGCTCAGGCGGCAGTGCGTGATCGAAATCGTCCCAGGTAGCAAACCCCTCCGGTGGCGGCGGTACGACGTACCCCAACACCTCGCACCAGAAACGAGCGACGCGCTCAGGTTCTGCGCAGTCGAAAGTGACTTGGATCTGCTTGACCGACGCCATCGGTCCACCATAGAGGTGGGGTCTTTCGTCGTCTCCACGGGCCCGGCCGCGCGGTGCTATCGACGCCGTGCTGACCGAGCTCGGGTGCGCACTGTTCGGCCTCGCTCATCCCGGCCGTTCCGCTGCGTGCCTCGCCGCCAGCGGGTCGGGTGGGAGCAACGCGGCGATCATCGCCTCGGCGATGAAGGCGCCATAGCGCACAGCCGGCCAGCCGCGCTTGACCACTAGCAGTTCATAGAGATCGGGTGAGCTGTACGTCCACATCACCTCGCCGGCCTGCTCGACCGTGACGTCGGGGCGCAGGTGCCCGGCCGCAGCGAGGGTATGCGCATTTGCGGTCATGCGGCTCAGGCGTGCGGCGTCGACCTCGGTGAGCAGGCCCGCCATCTCCGGATCGGCCGCGGCCGCCGAGCGGACCAGCAGCATGATCGGCGCGATCCGGGGAGCGACCTCGACGGTGAGGTCGCCCCAGCCTCGGATGATCTTCCGGGGATCGGGCTCGCGGAGCTGCAGCTGGTCGGATCTCGCCTCGGCCGGGACCGGGCCCCCTCCGGCGAGTGCGGCGTCGCAGATGGCCCGGACCAGGCCGGGCTTGCCGCCGAATGCCTTGTAGATCGTCTCGACCGAGACCAGCGCCTCTGCTGCGATCGCGGCGATTGTCGTCGCCGCGAACCCGTCGCGCAGGAACAGCCGCCGGGCCGTCTCGATGATCGCGTTGCGTGTCTGCCGGGCCTGCTCGGCGCGCCGGGCCGAGTCATACCGGCGCCTCGGTTTGACAGGAGTCATATTCCGATCCATAGTGATGTATCGATTACATGTGAGTGTATCAAAATCTAGGGAGTGCGGCATGGACGGCAACGGGACTGACGGCGGGCCGACGGCGATGGTCGAGCGGCTACACGTGGCGACCAACGCTCATGACCTGGAGGCGCTGGTCAGCTGCTTCGCCACTGATTACCGCAACGAGACCCCGGCACATCCGGAGCGCAGCTTCACCGGGCAGGATCAGGTGCGCAGGAACTGGGAGCAGATCTTCGCCGCCATACCTGATGTCACCGCCGAGGTCCTGCGCTGTGCAGTCCACGGGGACACGGTCTGGACTGAGTGGGAGCACCGCGGTACCCGGCCCGACGGATCGCCGCACCTCATGCGCGGCGTAGTGATCTTCGGCGTGCGTCAAGGCGTAGCCGAGTGGGCGCGCTTCTATCTCGAGCCAGTCCAGGCTGATGGCGACAACGCCGACGCGGCCGTACGGCGGCAGCTAGCACCAGGCGGCGCGAGATGATCCTCATCGCCGGCGGGACCGGCCGGCTCGGGACCGTTCTGGTGACCCGGCTAGCCCACCGAGGGCTAGCAGTCCGGGTACTGACCCGTGCCCCGGCGCGGGCAAGCCATCTCGCCGCGCTGGGCATCGAGGTAGTAACCGGCGACGTGCGCGACACCGCCAGCCTCGCGCTGGCAGTCCGTGGCGCGGACCTCGTCGTCTCAGCGATCCAGGGATTCACGGGCCCCGGGGGTACGTCCCCGGCCACGATCGACTACCAGGGCAATGTCAGCCTGATCGACGCTGCCCGATCCGCCGGCGCTCCGCTCGTGCTGATGTCCGTCGTTGGTGCCGCCGCAGACAGCCCCATGGAACTCTTCCGGATGAAGCAAGCCGCGGAGCAGCACCTGCTGGCCGGCCACGGCGACTGGACGATCGTGCGGGCAACCGCGTTCCTGGAACTGTGGATCGATGTGCTAAGAAAGACTGCTGCCCGCTCCGGCAGGCCCGTCGTCTTCGGACACGGAGACAACCCGATCAACTTCGTCTCCGTCATGGATGTCGCCGCACTCGTCGAGAAAGCTGTGACCGACCCCGCAACACGCGGCCGCATCCTCGAGGTCGGCGGCCCCGACAACCTCTCGTTCAACCAGCTCGCCGCTGCGATCCAGCAAGTCGCCGGCAGGACTGCCGCACCCCGTCATGTGCCTCCGCTGATGCTGCGGCTGATGGCCCGTACTGCGGGATACCTCAGGCCCGAGGTCGGCCGCCAGGCACGCGCGGCGCTCGTCATGGACCAGGCCGACCTCAGGTTCGATGCGACCGCCATTCGCCGCGCTTACCCGGACATTTCATGCACGCCGTTCAGCACGTGCCTAGCAGACAATGGCGGCGACCGCTCTGTAGCCCGAGAGCATAGCCACCAGTAGCCGGCTGCGGTCGGCACGAACGCCGACAGGATAACGACCGCCCACTCAGGTGCCTGAAGTCGCCCCATCGGCCGTGCAAGTGCAAGACCCCAGCATCAAGCTCGCCAGGTGCCGCCGTGCCCGGTCACAGAACGTGACGTGGGGCTGGCGACCCCCGGCGTGCCGCCAGCCGTTGATCGCCGGGCCGGCAAGGGGCCGAGGATGGGTGGGCTGTCGTTAGGGGCCGCGCGCTGGTCAGCCGGGGATTAGTCCGAGCTGGCGGAGCAGGCTGACCTCGTCGAGCCTGCCCCAGCGTTCGACGATCTTGTCGCCGTGAAGGCGGAATATCTGGATGCCGGCGAGGGTGATCGTCTTGCCGGTTGGCTGTACACCCATGAGCTCCCCGCTGTGTGTGCCGCTGGCGGTGAATCGTTCGACGACGATGTCGCCCTCGGCGATGAGCTGGTGCACGTCGCTGTGCCAGTCGGGTAGCGCCTCGCGGAACACCGCGGCGGCTAGCCGCATCCCCTCGGGGCCGTCCGGGGCACCGGGGAACGGCGCATCGTGGTTGACGAATTCCGGGTCGAGGTAGCGGCCAGCGGCGTCGAGATCGCCGTCGGTGAACAGCTCCTGGATGAATGTCTGGACGAGTTGCTTGTTTCGTACCGTGGGAGTGGTTGTCATGAGCTGATCGTCGAGCCCACGAGGGCACGGCACCATCCCAGGAAGCTGGGATTATGCACCCGGCTCCTGCGGGCGGACACTTGGGTTGTGCCGAGAAAAGCCAGTACGACCACAGCCGTGCGCGATCTGGTCCGCCACTGCCACAGCGGGCTGGACGTGCCCGGTTTGCAGCGGCAGCTGCTGCGATCGGTGCGTCGGCTGATGCCGGTCGACGCTGCGTTCTTCGCCACGGCCGACCCCGAGACGTTGTTGTTCACCGGCGCCTATGCCGAGGAGCCACTCGGCGGGGCAACACCGCTGTTCCTGGACAACGAGTTTGGCAGCGACGACGTGAACAAGTTCGCGGCACTAGCCACCTCGTCCGGCCATGTCGCCTCTCTGGACGCTGCGACGCATTCCCACCGTGCCTTGAGCCGACGCTACCGCGACATCATGAGCCCGCTCGGCCTGGGCGACGAGCTGCGCGCGGCCTTCGTCGCCGGCTCGCAATGCTGGGGCTACCTGTGTCTGCATCGCACCGATCATGCGCTTGGCTTCACCGCGTCGGAGACCGCGCTCGTCGCAGGCCTTGCCCCCCAGATGGCGCATGCGCTCCGCCAGGCTGTGCTGCTGCACGGTTCCGCGGCCGGCGGCACCAACGAACCGGGCGTCGTGCTACTCGCCGATGACCTGAGCCTGGTGGCTGTCACTCCGGAGGCGGAGCACCTGCTCTCGCTGGTCGCGGAGAGCCGCCCGGGCAAACTCCCGCTTCCGGTCGGTGTCTACACCGTCGCCGCGGCGCTCCGCGCGGTCGAGAAAGGAACGGCGCTACCGTGGACCGTGCCGGCAACACGAGTCCGAACGATCTCCGGGCAATGGCTCAGCCTGCACGCCTCCCGGCTGCAGGGAACCGCCGGTGTGCAGCGCATCACGGTCGTCATCAAGAACGCTGAGCCGGGTGCCACCGTGCCGCTCCTGCTGTCCGCCTACGGGCTCAGCCCGCGCGAGGGGGAGGTGGCCAAACTGGTCCTCCGCGGCACATCGACCCGGGCAATCTCCAGCACGCTGCACATCTCACTACACACTGTCCAGGACCACCTCAAAGCAGTCTTCGACAAGACGGGCGTCCACAGCCGCCGCGACCTTGTTAGCCCAGCTACTCCGCCCGCCGGACCCCGAAGTCAAGAAACCGCCGCGCAAAGCCTGACGCTAGAACCGCCCGCATTGGCTACTGCCAGACTCCGCAAACTTGAGATTCAGCGCGGCGATAGTCTGCTCCCCAGGCCGGATGGCGGGTACCCGGGGCCTGGCGATCGTCGCCCTGGGCATCAGCATAGTGACCCAGGGCTGTGGGGCGGAGCCGCCTATCGGAATCGAACCGATGACCTATTCATTACGAGTGAATCGCTCTGCCGACTGAGCTAAGGCGGCGCACGCCGCGGCGAACCGCGCGAGCGACAGGAGTCTACCGGTCGGCCGCAGGTTCCGCGCGCACCGCCGTGCATGGCCTCGTAGGCCTTCCGGGAGCCGCAGACGCTGGCCTTCGGGCAGGACGTGCGCCGGCCGTCCTCGGCCAGCTTGACGATGACCTGGTCGGCCGGCACGTTGTGGCCGACCACCGTGCCAGGGCCGTCCGGCGTCTCGACGAGCTCGCCCATGCCGCGGCGCCGATGGCGCGGAAGTCCTGGTACAGCGGGTGCTCGTACTTCAGGCAGCACATCAGCCGGCCGCAGGCCCCGGCGATCCGCAGCGGGTTCACCGGCAGGTCCTGGTCCTTGGCCATCCGCACCGAGACGGGCTCGAAGTCCTTCAGGAACGTGGCGCAGCACAGGTCGCGGCCGCACGGCCCGATGCCGCCTTGCAGCCTGGCCTCGTCGCGCGGCCCGATCTGCCGCAGCTCGACCCTGGCGCGCAGCCGGGCGGCCAGATCCTTGACCAGCGCGCGGAAGTCGACCCGGTGCGGCGCGCTGAAGTAGATGGTGAAGACGTTGGACTCGTCCAGGTAGTCGACGGCGATGATCTTCATCGGCAGCT
Source organism: uncultured Actinomycetota bacterium (assembly GCA_963834665.1). GTDB lineage: Bacteria > Actinomycetota > Actinomycetes > Streptosporangiales > Streptosporangiaceae > JAJYUU01. The sequence goes on along the minus strand of CAWICK010000008.1, from coordinate 357,855 downwards.
CGTGCTCGCGGACCAGCCGCCGGGCAGCGACCCTGGCCTCGGCCGCGGCGCGCCCGGTTGGCCTCGTCCCGGCTCAGGTCCTGCTCGGTCGGCCAGGCCCGCGCAGACCGGCAGGCCGCTGATCTCGTCGTCGACCCACTGCGGCGCCCAGATGCACTCGGCCACCTCGGGCCCGGCGTCGGTGGGCACCAGCACCTTGGTCCCGACAGTGGGCTGGTACGGGCCAGGATCCAGGTAATACAGCCGCCCGCTTCGCTGGAAGCTCACCGCCATCATCATGCCCACGCCACCACATTACGGTGACGATAACGACTCTCGTCTTCCCCCGAGTCGTGCCAGTCGAGATCTTGCCGCGCGAAAGCCGTGCCGACGCTGAGTTAGCCTGGCCAGCGCCAGCGTCAGCTCCTCGACCGCGAGCAGCGGGGCGACGTTCGCCGCCAGCCGCTGCCGGCACCGCATGATCGCCTCGATCCGGCGCACGGTGTCGGCCGGGCCCGACGCGGCGGCCAGCTGCCGCAGTTCCTCATCGCGCGCCTCATTGGCCAGCTCCACCGACGCGCCAAGCTGAACGGCCAGCACGTCCCGGTAATACCCGGCCAGGTCCAGCAGCGCCCGGTCCAGCGAATCCCGCTTGAGCCTGGTCGCCCGCGACTTCTGCCGGTCCTCCAGGTCCCGCAGCGCGCCCGCGCCGCCCCGCAGCGCCGTGGCCACGCCCTTGCCGGTCGAGCCCTCGCCGAACGCGCGGCGCAGCGCCTCGCGCTCGGGCTCGTCCAGTTCCTCGGTCGTCGCCGCGGCCTCCGCCTCCGGCCGCCTTGACCAGGGCGGCCGCCGCCTTGAGCGCCTCGCCCAGGCCGCCGACCTGGCCGGGCACCCGCGAGCACCTCGCCGCGCCGGCGCGCAGCCTCCGCGTCGGTGGCCAGCCGCCGCGCCCGGCCGATGTGGCCCTGCGCCGCCAGCGCCGCGGCCCGCGCCCGCTCGGGCGGCACGCCCTCGCGCTCCAGCACTTCGGCGACCGCCGCGGTCCGCGGCGTCCGCAGCGTGACGAGCCGGCACCGCGACCTGATCGTCGTCGGCAGGTCATCGGCGTACGGCGCGCACAGCAGCCAGACCGTCCGCGGCGCGGGTTCCTCGATCGCCTTCAGCAGCGCGTTCGCGGCCTGCTCGGTGGACCGGTCGGCGTCCTCGAACAGCACGATCCGCCAGCGCCCGTAGACCGGCGCGGCCGCCGCCTTGAGCACCAGGTCCCTGGTCTGGCGGACGCCGTACGACAGCCCGTCGGGCCGGACCAGCAGCAGGTCGGCGTGCGTGCCCGCAGCGACCTGACGGCAGGACGGGCACTGCGCCGCAGCCCTGCCGGTCGCACAGCAGCGCGGCCGCGAAGGCGCGGGCGGCCAGCGACCGGCCGGACCCCGGCGGCCCGGTGAACAGCCACGCGTGCGTCATCCGCCGCCCGCCGACTGCGCCCGCGCACCGTGACCGCTTCACCGGCACCGCGCGCCGCCACCGCACGCTGCAGCTGATCGACCACGATCTCCTGGCCGGTCAGCGCGCCGGAGCCGGTCGACCGGCGACCTCCTGCGCCGGTCAGCCACCGCGCACCGGCGGCCCCGGTCACTCCCGCACCGCCGGGAAGCGACCCGGTGTTCTCCTCGGTCGCCAGCGGCACCGGGTCCGGCAGCAGGTCCCGCACCCGGACCTGGATCTCCCGGCTGATCTCGGCCTCGGGCCTGGCCGCATCCAGCACCAGGTAGCGCGCCGGATCGGCGGCGGCCAGGCTGAGGAACCCGGACCGGACCCGCTGGTGGAACTCGACCGGCTCGGACTCCAGCCGGTCAGCCGAGCTGAGCGCCGGCGGCCCAGGCCGGTCGACCGGCGGCAGGTCGAGCAGGATGGTCAGATCGGGCATCAGGCCGCCGGTCGCCCACCGATTCAGCTCCGCGATCTCGGCTACCGGGCAGCTGCGCGCCCGGCGCCCTGGTAGGCCAGCGAGGAGTCGACGTACCGGTCGGTGACCACGATCGGCGCCGCGCTCCAGCGCCGGGAGGATCACCGACTGGACATGCTCGGCCCGGTCGGCCGCGTACATCAGCGTCTCGGCCCTGGGCGCAAGCCCGGTGTGGGCGGTATCCAGCAGCAGCGCGCGCAGCCGCATGCCGATCTTGGTCGCGCCGGGCTCGTGCGTGGTCACCACGTCGTAGCCCTGCTCGCGCAGCCAGATCGCCAGCAGCCTGGCCTGGGTCGACTTGCCCGCGCCCTCGCCGCCCTCCAGGGCCAGGAACACGCCGGGCCGCGGCGCCGGGCAGGCTCAGTGCAGGCGGTTCGCCGTTGCTGCTGCCGCGGCATGCCGGCTTCGCGCCGCGCCGGAACACCGAGCCCAGGTCGGCCAGCAGCGGCACGCCCTTGCGGTCGTCCATCTGCCGGTAGGACACCCGGCCAAGCAGCAGCGGCGACCACCGCGGCGAGCAGCAGGACCAGGTTGTAGCCGACGATTGCGGTAGACGACGTCGCCGATCCGCAGGTCGGCCGCCGAGAGCGTGGTCAGCGCGTTGAACCCGCCGGCCAGCGTCGGCGCGATCGCGATCACGGCGAACAGGATGACCCGGATAGCCGACTGCAGGAAAGCGAACGTGCGGCCCGCGGGTGTCGTCGTCGACCTCCAGGCCGATGACGGTATAGCCGGTCACGTAGGCGACTCCCGCGCACGCGCCGAGCACGATGGTCAGGATGACGATCAGGACCAGGCTCGGGATCAGCGCGATCAGCGCCAGCGGCAGCGCCGCGAAGCAGATGGACAGGCCGAACAGCCGCCGCCGGGAGAAGCCCGCGCAGGATCCGCAGCCCGAGGAACATGCCGAGCGCCAGGCCGAAGAAGATGGCCGCGAAGACCGCGCCCCAGCCTGCGCTGCCGCCCTCAGAGGTGTTGCGCGACGTACGACGGCCCGAGGCCGACGACGACGCCGCCGGCCGCGAACGCGCCGGTCATGCCGACCACGATGCCGCGCACGACCTGGGTCTGGCCGAGGAACCGCCAGCCCTCCCAGATCGACTTCAGCACCGACGGCGCGGAGATCGCGCTGCGCGGCCGACGGCGCAGCTCCTGCAGCATGAAGATCGTCAGCGCCGACACCACGAACGTCGCCGCGTTGAAGTACAGCGCCAGGTTGACCTGTTAGTGTGAAGTAGTGCGAGATGCCGAGCGCGCTGATCAGGGCCAGCACGGCGAAGAGCAGGCCCGCGACCGGCGCGGTCCGTAGGTGGTGAACAGGCTCAGCTGATTGGCCTGCTCCAGCTTGTCCGGCGGCACCAGGTTCGGCACCGACGCGTCCTTGGCCGGCGTCCAGAACAGCGATGCGCACGAGGCCAGGAACTGGACGATGTACAGCCAGGTCAGCTGGTTGGCGAAGCCGACGTCAGGTTGATCGGGATGGTGATGTACAGCACCGGCCTGAGCACGTCGCCGATGATCATGTTGCAGGCGCCGGTCGAACTTGTCCGCGACGGCCCCCGCCAGCGGCCCGAAGAGCAGGGCGGGCAGCAGCGAGGTCAGCCAGCACGCCGCTGACCGCGTACGCGCCGCCGCTCGTGCCGCCGAGCGTGGCAGCCAGCGCAGACAGCGCGAGCAGGCTGAGCCAGTCCCCCAGGCTGGACAGCGAAAGCGCGATCCACAGGCGCCGGAACGGCGTGATCGACAGCACGCCAGCCCCACGGGCGCCCAAAGGGGATCTAAAGTTCACTGCGCCAGGGTATAGGCCCGGCCGGGGCACGGTCGCGTTCAGCGCACAAGCTGCCGTCTCGCCAGTGACAATTCGTCAGGGAACGGGGCCGCCTTGAACTCGCGGCCGCTGGGAAGCCCGGCTAGCCCGCGGTCTTCTTGGCCCGCGTCTTGGCCGCGCCGGCTTTAGCTGTCCGCGTGCCTGTTTTGGCGGCGGCTGTCTTGGCGGCGGCGGTCTTCGTCGTTCGCGCGGCTGGCCGCCGCTTCGGCGCAGGCGCCGCGGCGCGCCGCTCGGCGAGCAGCTCGATCGCGCGCTGCGGCGTGATGGACTCGATCGTGTCGCCCTTGCGCAGCGAGGCGTTCGTCTCGCCGTCGGTCACGTACGGGCCGAACCGGCCCTCCCGCAGCACGATCGGCTTCCCGCTGGCCGAGTCTTCGCCGAGTTCCTTCAGCGGCGGCGCGGCCGCGGCCCTGGCCGCCCGGCCGCGGGGCTTGGGCTGCGCGAGCAGCGCCTTCGCCTCGTCCATGGTGAGCGTGAACATCTGCTCTTCGGATTCCAGCGACCGGCTCTCGGCGGCCCTCTTCACGTACGGACCGTAACGCCCGTTCTGCACGGTAACCGGCTCCCCGTCCAGCTCGCCGAGCGTGCGCGGCAGGGTCAGCAGGCGCAGCGCGTCGTCTAGGGTGACGCTGTCCAGGTCCATCGACTTCAGCAGCGAGGCCGTCCGCGGCTTGCCCCCGGCGCTAGCTGAACCGGCCGGAGCACCGTCCTCGAGCACTTCGGTGACGTACGGCCCGAACCGGCCGGCTTTGGCGACGATGGTCTTGCCTGTCTCCGGGTCGGTGCCGAGGATCTTGTCCCCGCTCGGCCGGTCAAGCAGCTCCTTGGCGTACTCGGCGGTTACCTCGTCGGGCGCGGTGCCGTCGGGTATGTTGGCCCGCTGGCCGTCGCGCTCCAGGTACGGACCGTACCGGCCGACCCGGACCACGATGTCCGAGTCGGGCAGCGGGAACGAGCTGACGTCTCGCGCATCGATGTCGGACAGGTCGCTGACGAGATCCTTCAGCCCCTCCTCACCGTCCGCGCCGAAGTAGAACCGGCGCAGCCAGGGCACCCGCTCGGCCTCGCCGCGTGCGATCTCGTCGAGCGCGTCTTCCATCCGCGCGGTGAACTCGTAATCGACCAGGTGCGCGAAGTGCCGCTCCAGCAACGTGACCACCGCGAACGCCAGGAACGACGGGACGAGCGCGCTCCCCTTCTTGAAGACATACCCCCGGTCCAGGATCGTCCCCATGATCGAGGCATACGTGGAGGGCCGGCCGATTTCTCTGTCTTCGAGCTCCTTGATCAGGGTCGCCTCGGTGTAACGGGCCGGCGGCCTGGTCGCGTGCTCGGCGACGTCCATCCGCAGCACGCGCATCGGGTCCCGCTCGGCCATCGGCGGCAGCCTGCGCTGGTTGTCGTCGAGTTCGGCATCCGGATCATCGGAGCCCTCCACATAGGCCTTGAGGAATCCGTGGAAGGCGATGACCTTACCCGACGCGCCGAAGTCGGCCTGCTCGCCCTGACTGGAAGCGCCGGTGAGGCGGACCGAGATCGACTCGCCGGTCGCGTCCTTCATCTGCGAGGCGACAGTCCGCTTCCAGACCAGCTCGTACAACCGGAACTCGTCACCGGACAGGCCGGACTGGACGGGGGTCTTGAAGGCGTCACCGGCCGGGCGGATCGCCTCGTGCGCCTCCTGCGCGTTCTTTACCTTGCTGTCGTAGATGCGCGGCGCGTCCGGCACGTACTCGGCCCCGTAGAGCTGCCGTGCCTGGGACCTCGCGGCGTTCAGCGCGGTCTGCGACAGCGTGACTGAGTCGGTCCGCATATAGGTGATATGACCGTTCTCGTACAGCCGCTGGGCGACCGACATCGTGTACTTGGCGGAGAAGCCAAGCTTCCTGGACGCTTCCTGCTGCAAGGTCGTGGTGCGGAACGGCGCGTACGGGGACCGGCGGTAAGGCTTGCGCTCGACTGACTTCACCGAGAACGCGGAATCGGCAAGGCGGCGAGCCAGCGCGGCGGCAGCCTCGCCGTCCAGGTGCAACAGCGCCTGCTCGGCCTCGGCAGCCTTGCCGTCGGCTCGCAGGTCGCCGGTCGAGGTGAAGTCGCGGCCCTGGGCCACCCGGCGGCCATCTACGGACACAAGAGTCGCGGTGAAGGAGGACACATCCGCCGCCGCCGCCGCATCCTGCGGCGCGAAGTCGGCCTCCAGATCCCAGTACTCGGCAGCCCGGAACGCGATCCGCTCGCGCTCCCTGTCGACGACAAGCCGCACCGCCACCGACTGGACCCGGCCCGCCGACAGCTGCGGCATGACCTTCTTCCATAGCACCGGAGACAGCTCGTAGCCGTACAGGCGGTCTAGCACGCGCCGGGTCTGGTAAGCCTCGACCTTGCCCTGATCGACCTCACCGGGCGAGGCCACTGCGTGTGCGATGGCCTCGGGGGTGATCTCATGGAAGACCATCCGCCTGGCAGGCACCCTGGGCTTGAGCACCTCCAGCAAGTGCCACGCGATCGCTTCGCCCTCGCGATCCTCATCAGTGGCGAGGAGCAACTCGTCGGCGTTTTTCAGCAGCTCCTTAAGCTTGGAAACCTGCTGTTTCTTATCCGAGTTGACTACATACAGCGGCTCAAAGTCGTGGTCGACGTCCACGCCGAGGCGAGCCCACGATTCGCCGCGGTACTTCGCCGGGATCTCAGCCGCTTTATCTGGCATGTCGCGTATGTGGCCGATGCTGGACTCGACAACGTAGCCCTTGCCGAGGAAGCCGGCGATCGTCCGCGCCTTCCTCGGCGACTCGACGATGACCAGCTTGTTGCCACCGTTAGCCCCGGCTTTCGGGCTCCCGGCAGTTTTCTCGGTCCCTGCTGCCACGTCTCCCACCCTTTACATCCAGCAATCGCCCAGGAGGCTACCGCAGGTAAGCCTGCAGCCACGCGGCGCACTGGCCGTTCCGTCCGGGACGGAGCTCCCGTCTAGCGGCCCAGCTGGTCGCTGCGGCCCCGTTCCCTCTCCAATGAGCTAACTCGCGTTGAGCGCCACCGTGTTCCCTGCGCAGTCGTTGCGTTGCCTGAACCTTCGCTGCAGATTCCGTCAAGAGGATTGAACCATCCCGGCTGGCGCGCACAATAAGTTGATGACTGAGTACTCCTACCGTGTGCTCTACCTGCCGCGGGGCACCTCCAGGGACGCAGCTCGTCGCATCCTCACCGATCATGCCGAGTATGGCAACTGGGAACTGTCCCGGCTGCGGCTGTATCCGGACGGAAGCCGCAAGGCCACGCTACGCCGCCTGATCATCAGGCAGACGCGGGCCCAGCTGGCGTTCAGCGGGCGGCAATCCTCCGGAACCGGGTACTGACAGCGACCGCGCCCGGCACTCAGCCGAACCGCGCAGGCCCGCCAGCTCCCAGCCGGCGGGCCTGCGCACATGACGAGATATCTATGTTCTCAGGCCTGGTACCTGTTCTGGAGTACTGCGTTTTCTGGAGTACTGCGTTTTCTGAAGTACTGCGGTTCTGGAGTACTGCGTTGTTAAAGGTGCTGACTGCCTGATCAGTCGCGCACCGTGAGCGGGTGCACGGCGAGCCTGCTCGCCCTCCTGGTGCCGATGCCGTGCGAGGGTGCGGCGTGGCGTGGCGCGGCGCGGCGTGATTCGGGGCGCTGGTCGCCGACGTCGGGCCCTGACATTCGGTGCTTGCTGCGGTACCCGCCGCCCCTGCTCTCGGGCACGTGCCCAGCCTCGTCCCGACCGGACGACACCGGAGATGCGGACGACACCGGAGGCACGGGCGTCCCGGAAGGCACGGGCGTCCCGGAAGGCACGAGGGCCTCGGCGGACTCGTCGGCGTAGGGATCGGAAAACGTGGCGGCTGAGTAACTGGCGGCTGAGTAAACAGGTGGGGCGGCGTAGGCCGCAGTCGGCCATGTGCCGTCACGCGACGGCAAACGCTGGCGGCGCATGCGGCGCGCCGGTCCCATGACTATCAGGACGCATAGGCCAGACAACAGGGTGCCGGCGGCGAAGCCGTCGACCGCGCTTGGCGCCAGCAGCCCCGCTCCGAACCCGGACGCGACAGCTGCCTCCTTTGCCGCCAGAGCCGCGATTCCGTTCATGGCTTTCCTCTTCTTCCGTTAAATACCGCTGATCATTCAGTTTCTTGCGCTCTTCGGTGCGCTGCGTTTCCGATCAATTACTAAGCGTTACCTCGGTGGAGCTGGCTGTGCCTGCCTGGTTCGGCGGCCATAAGCGTGCTTGCCGGCTCGCCAGGGTGGTACTGGTTTAGCTGGATGACCTATCAGTGGCGGCCACGGCCGGGCATACCACGAAGGCGATGCCCTTGACCGTGGCCACCAATGCGGGCGGATGCCCGCAGCCGGCCGGGAGCGGCAAGTAGTCCGGGCGCCTAGTCCGCGCGCTGCCTATCGCGGCGCCGTGCCGCCGCGAGCGGGCGCGGCTGCGGACTGGCGTGGCCGGGCTTCGACCCTGTTCCGGCAACAAAGGCGGACCCTCCTCTTCTGGCCGGCTGGCGCTGGCCAGAGAGAGGTCGTCCCCATGACCCGCCAGGGCGCGAGGCCGCTGACCGGTGCGCACTAAGAAAGGGGTTTGCGCCCCGGGGATTCAGCCCCGCACAGTGAGTCACCATAGCACTACTCAACGTGCATGCGTCAATAAAACGAAAAGGCGCCCGCGTCCCCACTCATCAAGGCCAACTGGTCAGGCCTGCCAATCCGCCACTGACCTCGGAAAACGGCTAGCAGCGATCGAGGAAGTTGTCGAGCACGCGCACCCCGAAGCGCAGTGCGTCCACCGGCACGCGCTCGTCTACGCCGTGGAACATGCCCGCGAAGTCGAGATCGGGCGGCAGCCGGAGCGGCGTGAAACCGAAGCAGCGGATGCCGAGCCTAGAGAACGACTTCGCATCCGTACCGCCGGACAGGCAGTACGGCACCATGCGGCCATCGGGGTCCTCGGCCTGCAGCGCCGCCGCCATCGCGGTCACTAGATCACCGTCGAAACTGGTCTCGACCGCGATGTCATGGTGGACCTGCACGCGCGTCACGCCAGGGCCGATTAGCGCGTCCACTTCGCGGAAGAAGTCGTCCTCGTGGCCGGGCAGGAAGCGCCCATCCACCTGCGCGGTGGCGAGCTGAGGCACCACGTTCACCTTGTAGCCGGCCGATAGCATGGTGGGATTCGCGGTGTTGCTGAATGTGGCCCCGACCATCTTGGCTATAGGGCCCAGCTTGCTCAGCATGGCGGTGACGTTCGCCGGGTCGAACTCGACGCCGAGCGCGCTGCAGGCCTCTCGGGCGAAGGCGAACGCCGCCTCGGTCTCGCGTACTGGCCATTCATGCCTGCCGAGCCGCGCGATCGCCTCCGCGATCTCGGTAATCGCATTGTCGGTCTGCAGCATGGAGCCGTGCCCCGCCGTGCCGCGGGCTAGGAGCCGCATCCAGGCCATGCCTTTCTCCGCGGTCTGCAGCAGGTAGAGCCGTTTGCCGCCGATGGTGACGCTGAAGCCGCCGACCTCGCCGATAGCCTCGGTGACGCCATCGAACTCGGCTGGGTGATTCTCGACCAGCCACCGGGCGCCCCAGCTGCCGCCTGCCTCCTCATCCGCCAGGAAGGCGACGACGACATCTCGCGGCGGCCGGCGACCCTCGGCCAGCCGCTGGCGCAGGACCGCCAGGATCATGGCGTCCATGTCCTTCATATCGACGGCACCTCGGCCCCAGACGCAGTCCTCGGTGATCTCGCCCGAGAACGGGTGCACCCGCCAGTCGGCCGCGTCCGCAGGCACGACGTCCAGGTGGCCGTGAATGAGCAGGGCGGGCCTGGAGGAGTCCGTTCCCTCGATCCTGGCCACGACGCTGGCGCGCTTCTGGTGCGACTCGAAGATCTTGGCTTCCAGGCCAGCCTCGGCCAGCAGGGCGGCCACGTGCTCGGCGGCGGCCCGTTCACCTGGGCCAGAGTGGTCGCCAGGATTGGTGGTATCGATCCTGATCAGGTCGCTGGCCAGGGTGGCCACTTCGTCCTGAGCTGCGGTGCCACGGGCGCTGGGAACGGAGATGTTGTCGGTCATGTCGCCATCGTCGCACCATCGGTCGGGGCCTGCAGGGGCGGCCAGCGGCCAAAGCCACGTCGCAGGAAGGTGCCCGAATTTGCTATGGTGAGGCAGGCCTAGCTTCAGGCCAGGCCCCACGTCCGGGTGGCGGAATAGGCAGACGCGCTAGCTTGAGGTGCTAGTGCCCCAAAAGGGCATGGGGGTTCAAGTCCCCCCTCGGACACCAAAACACGCACCCGCTCCGCTTGAACACGCGCGGGGCATCCTGGCCAGCTGCCAGCCTCCGTACAGGAGGCGGCCGTGGCTGAGCAGCTGACCGCCCCGCTGATCCCTCCGCCGGGCCGGATGGCTGGTGGTGGCGGCGGACGCGGCCGACCCGTGTCCGGTCCCGCTGCCGCTCGCGGTCCCTCCCGACTCACCGGCTCCTTCCTCCGAGCTCGTCTACGGCATGGGCCGGGCCGGGTGCGCTCAGGGTGGCGACCCACACGATCGTCGGAAGGCCGGCACGCAGGGCGCTGACCGCCATCCCGTGACCCATAGTGCCGATCCCGAGAAACGCAATCCGCTCGCCGTTCTCCGCCATTGCCCGCCCTCCTCCCGCCCTGAGTACCCGGCCCCAGATGTGCTACACCGGCACGAACCATGGGCTCGCCGCCTGGAGAACAGTGGCGTGCCATGCACTGCCGGCCCGCCTGGTCCGGGTGAGCTAACCCGGAGGTCGCGCGGGTAGCCAATGTTGCCGGCGACACCTAGGCGGTCCGACAATCACAGACCTGTTGCGGGCGCGGCTGCCGCGCACGCCATACGACCCGTGTCGTGCCCTCGCAGCGGGGCCAGGTCCAGGTCCGGGCTAGCAGATGCGCCCTTTTGCGACGGCGATAAGGCACGGCACCCGGCGATCACCATGGTTAGGCGCGAGCAAGCCGATCCGACACAAGCCGGTTAAGACTCACATGCTGTTCGGCAGCTTCGCGGGCAAGACGGCGGTGAACCTCTGCCGGAACACGCACCACGAATCGACCCGAATAGGTGCGTTCCGACAACGGCTCTGGAATCGGCTCGCCGGATGCAGCCAGGTCGGTGAGCACGTCACGCACGACATCGGCGAGACCCGCGAGCGCTTCAACCGGGGTGGGCGCGAGCCAGGACAGCGACGGGAACTCCGCCACGGTGGCGACATGCTCGCCGTCCTCAGCGGACCACGCGACCCGGTAGGTGTAGTGGGTTGCCTCAGGCATCGTCGTCGCCCTCCTCGTTATTCTCGGCTTCCAGCTTGGCGATGGCGTCGAGCACCTGCCGCACTTGGTAAGCCTTGGCATTGCCGTCTTTGCCGCGCTGGATGTTCACGCGGGGATCGCCTGGCCATGGCGTCTTGTAGACCTTGTGCGAGGTGCCCTCTTGCCGGGGTTCACCGAAGTGGTCGGTGCAGACCTTGGCCAGGTCATCGAAACGGACGGTCTGCGGTGAGCGTCGCATCTGCTCGAGGATCTTGGCTGTCTTGCTCACACCTCGATAGTATCAATAGTGATACTATACGTCAACGTCCCTCGCAGCCAGGCAGCGCAGCAGCGGCGCCGCAGGGACAACCGCATCGGCGGCTATGCGCGCGGCCATCCAGAGCCTTTGCCGACGATTCCCGGCCACCAAAGGCACATCCGCAACCATGGCCGGATGCTCGGCCGGCAGTACCCGAAGTCGGATGCAGGCTCGCCGGACGCCACACGGTCACCGCCAGGCACGACCCGGGCCGGCGCCCTAGGAGCTGTAACGGCCCGGCTCCGATGACGATTACTACACGAAGTTCCAACGTGCCGAAGAGGGCCGACGAACGCATGGGTGCAGATTGGAGGGCGTCAGCCTAGAGTCTGATCATGGTCCGAAAGGCTCCATGAACGGCGGAGCCACGGTCGGGCGCCCAGCGCCCGGCGCAGCCCGATCTCCTGGCGCCGTTCCGGTACCGAGATCACAATGATTTACCAGGGCACGAACCAGATCCAGCGCGTGGTGATGGCCCGGCGGCTGCTGAGGTAGCGCGGCGGTCGGCGTTTCCGCTGTTCAGCGGCCTGGATCCGGGGTTGGCGCTCTCGCCCATTCGGGCGGGTCTGAAGGCGGTCATCGGGGCCGGGCGGCTCGGCGCTTTGCCCGTTGTTCCCGGTTGGTTCCCATCGTTTCCCAACACGGTGCTGGATCCGTGCTGACCCCCAGGGCGTCGGCCATCGGTGACGGGCGGCGCCGTCGGCACGTGCACGGGTCCGCCTTGGTCCATCGACTGCGTGCTCGCCATCGCGTTCATGGTCGTCTACGGGTTCGGCTTGCGGCACCGTCCCGCCCCCCGCAGAGACATTGCGGGCGCTCATGCCGTGCGGAGTGCTTCGGTGGGTGACAGGCGGGCGGCGCGGCCGGCGGGGTAGAGGCCGGCGATGACGCCGATGGCCAGGGCGGCGGTGATGCCGCCGTAGAGGGCCTGGGGCGGGATGAGCAGTGAGCTGTGCTGGGTGAGGGCGTAGGCCGAGGTGGCTGCAGTGCCGATCACGGTTCCGGCCAGCCCGCCGACCAGCGACAGGAGGAGCGCTTCGGTGATGAATTGCTCGGCGATGTGGCGGCGGGTGGCGCCCAGGGCGCGGCGCAGGCCGATTTCGGGGCGGCGCTCCAGGACGGATATGACCATGACGTTGGCGATGCCGACGCCGCCGACGAGCAGCGCGATGGCGCCCAGGCCGAGGAACAGGCCGTTGTAGGCGCCCTTGGCGGCGATCTCGGCCTGCAGGATGTCGGCGGGGTAGGACACCGCCGCATCGGAGGGGTTCTGCGGGTCTACGGTGGCGGGCAGTACCGCGGCTACGGCGCTGATCTGGGCGGGGTCTGCGCGGACGAACAGCTCGGTGGGATGGCCGTCGAATGCGAAGTACTGCTCGGCGGCCGGGAAACCGACAAAGGCCATGGCGTCCATCGGGGACTGCAGCGGCACGTTGCCCAGGATCCCCGTCACGGTGAACCAGTGGCCGCCGAGCCACACCTGGGGCCGGTTGGCGAGGCTGTCAATGCCCAGCAGCGCGGCCGCCTCGCTGCCCAGGACCACGGCCGGGTAGCGGGCGGTGGCCGGGTTGAGGAACGTGCCGCGGGTCATCTTCGCGCCCACGGTGGCCGGCAGCGTCGGGCTGGCGGCGGTCACCGCGATTCCGCTGGTGTTGATCGCCGGGACATACGGGGAGCGGTAAACGTTCACCCCGGAGATCTCGCCGATCGATGCGACTGAGGTGACCGGGCCGATCCGCGCTGCCATGCCCTGCGCCGTGGTGGGCAGCTCGGCCGGCTGGCCGGACAGGGCCGAGGAGGAGGGCTGCACGGTGGCCAGGTTCCCGAGCGCCCCGAGCTGGGCCAGCAGGCTGGCCTTGGAGGTCTGCGAGATCCCCAGCACTCCGACGATGGCCGCGATCCCGATGCTGATCCCCAGCGCCGACAGCGCGGCCCGCACCCGCCGACTGCGCAGCCCGAGGCTGCCGACGCGCAGCAGGTCGGCCCTGGTCAGCCGCGATCCGCCGCCGGTGTCCGGGGCGCGGCGGCGGGTCACCGGGGGTCGCTTGTCACGAACCGGTGTGCGTGTCACCGATGATCCTCCCGTCGCGGATCTCGATGCGCCGCGGCATCGACGCAGCGACCTCCAGGTCGTGGGTGATGACCAGGATCGTGGTCCCGTCGGCGTGCAGCTCGCGCAGCAGCTCCAGGATGGACGCGCCGGTCGCGGTGTCCAGGTTGCCGGTCGGCTCGTCGGCCATCACCAGGGCGGGCCGGCCAGCCAGCGCCCGGGCGATCGCGGTGCGCTGCTGTTCCCCTCCCGACAGCTGGTTCGGCCGGTGCCGCAGCCGGTGGCTGAGCCCGACCCGCTCCAGTGCCGCCCGGGCCAGCTCTCGACGGCCGGCGGCCGTCCCGCCCCGGTACAGCAGCCCGTTAGCGACGTTGTCCAGCACGCTGAGCCCGTCGAGCAGGAAGAACTGCTGGAACACGAACCCTAGCCGCCGCGACCGCAGCCCCGACAGCTGCTTGTCGGTCATGGCCGAGGTGTCCTCTCCGGCGATCGCCACCACACCGCGGGTGGGCCGTTCCAGCGTCCCCATCACGTGCAGCAGCGTGCTCTTGCCCGACCCCGACGGGCCCATGATCGCCGCCAGCTCCCCCGCGCCGACGCGCAGGCCGACCCCGGCCAGCGCGACCACCGGCGGGTCACCGGGATACTCCTTCACCACGTCAGTCAGCTCCAGAACCGGCGCCGGCCCGGCGGCGGGCCGCTGGGCCGGGACCGGAGATGGCCTGCGTCACGATGACGGCACCTCCACCCGCGTCCCCGCTGCGATGCCCGGGCCGCTGACCTGGACCAGCGTGTCGGAGTACAGCCCCGTGGTGACCCCGACCAGGTGACTGGCACCGCCGGACACCACGTCCACGCCGAACCCGCCGCCCTGCAGCGCCAGCAGCGCGTTGACGGGCACCGCCAGCACGTTATCGGCCCGCTGTGAGGTGATGTTCACATTCACCGGCGCCTGATCCAGCTCCGCCCCCGGCGGCGTCGAATCCAGCGTGATCGTGACCGTGACGGTCGGGGAGGAGTTGCTGCCCCCGGCGCCGCTGCTGCCGTCCGACGAGCACGGTGACTGGCCGGCCGACCCGCTGCTGCTGCCGTTGGCGGTGCCCGTGCCGCCGCCCCCCGGGCACATCGCGACGGCGCCCACGCTTTGCACGTGCCCGCCCACCGTGGTGGTGCCGTCGGGCAGCGTCACCGACACCGCGTCACCCGGCTTCACCAGGTACTCCTGCGTCACCCCCAGCGACAACGGTCACCACCGGCGTCGTATCCGTCGCCGTCAGCACCGTCCCGCCCCCGCCAGCCCCGCCCCCGGCGGCGCCCCCGCCACCGACCGGCGAACCGACCGTCGGGGTAACCGAGGTGACCCGGATCGGCCCTGGCTCGAACACCACCTCACCCAGGAGAATCTCGCCGGTCGCCGGCAGGCCCCGCGCCTTCTGCCAGCGTTGCACCGCCGCGGCCGTCGCCGGCGAGTAGTGGCTGCTTTGCGCCAGGCCCTCGCCGTAACCCAGCTCTCTCAGGTCCCGGGTCAGCTCCCGCACGTCCGGGCCGTCCGGCATCCCGACGTAGAACGCCCGGTACGCGGCGACCGGGCCGTACAGCAGCGGCACCGGCTCCCCGCTCAGCGAGTAGACGCGCTGGTCCTGCCGGATGACCGCGCCCTCCGCCGGCAGCCAGGTATAGATCGTGCCCGGGCTGACCGCCGTCTCCTGCAACGACTCGAGTGTGGCCTGGTCACTTTGCAACTTCACCTGATCCGCCCCGACCTTGCCCTGGGCCTGGTCATCACCGGTCTTCGCGGCCGCCTCCGCCCCCGCCAGCTGCTGCTCGGCCTGCGTCAGCGCTGCCTCGTCCGCGGTGACCTGCTGGGTGTCCGTGCTGCACTCCGACGACGACGCCCCCGCACCGGCGCAGGCCTTCTTCTCCGCAGCCTGATCCGAGCGCAGAGCCGACTGGTCCTTGCTGACGTCCGCCTGATCCGCCGACACCGACTGGCTGCCCGACGCCGACGCGTCCGACGCCGCCTGCTCATCGGCCGACAGGGCCTGCTCATCCTGGCCGCCACCGCCTGCTGCATCTGGGCCACCTGCGACGTGCTCGCCCCTGACGGCACCGACACGGTATACGAACCGCCGTACCCCAGCGACCCGCCCTCCTGCACCGTGTTAACCAGGTCAGTCCGCACCACCGCCGCCGTCGCGGACCGAGCCGCCCCCGCCGCGCGCCGCCGCGCCGCCGGCACCGCCAGCCGCCAGCGCCGCCCCGGCGCCCGCCCCGCCCGACCACCACCACAGCACCAGCCGCGAACACCACGACCCGCCTTGACAGCACCCGCCGGGCCGACAGCACCCTCCGGGCCAGGAACTCAGCCATTGGCGCCCGGCCCGCCGCCCGCGAAGTCCTGCTCGATCGAGCCCGGCGTAGTGCTCGGGCCGCCCAAGCCCTGCACGCCGAACTTCCCGGCGCACAGCTTCATGGCGTTCTGCAAGGCCGGATTGCCCGGGTTCAGGTCACCCCCGTTGGACTGGAGAATGGTTCGATGATTCCTTCAGATCGGGGAAGTCCGGGATCCCGTTCGCCCGCACGCACGCGGAGAACTTATCCAGTGTGGCCTGGTCCGGCGTCTTCGGCGAAGACGACCCCGGGCCTGCCAGCGCCTTGGAGGCATCGTTCAGGTAGGTTGCGCAGTGCACGCCGGGCCCTCCGGAGGGGTCCTGCCCGTTCGTCCCGTAGATCCCGCCGGGGACCGCGGGCGCCAAGGTGATATGGATCACCTTGCTGGCGTCGACCGTCGGGTCGGCCTGGCCGGGATCGCCGTGGCTGCGCATGCACGCGGCCCACTCGTCTAGCAGCTGGGTCACGTTGCCGTCCGACCCGGAGGCCGCCGGGTTCCCGCCGCCGTTGCTCGCCGAGCTCGCGGCGCCACTTCCGCTGCCGTGCGCCAGGCTGGCGACCTGCGGGGCGCCGGAGCCGCCGCCGCACGCGGCCGTCAGCACCGCGGTGCCCGCCACGATGCCCAGCAGCCCGGTATGTCGCGACCACCTACGCCGCAGTCCCCGGCGTACGCCGCTAACGTCATCCATCGTTGTGTTCCTCTCCCTCATCTCGACAGTTCGTCATGCCGAGTAGCACGACGTCGCCCGCTCTTGCCGCTGATGCGCTGGCCCGGGCGACGTCACCTGGACCACGGCAGCGGCCCCGGCGGGATCAGCCCCGAACTCGGCCCGGTGACCCCGGCGAGCGGGAGCTCGCGAAATCCGCCGGGGATGGGCACGGTGAGCCTGGCCAGGTTCTGCCCGGTCGGCGGGAGCCAGGTGATGTCCGCCGTCTGCCCAGAGCCTGGCTGCCCGGGGACCGGCCGGGTGATCACGCGCACCGGCAGGTACGTGCGCGGGCTGACCCAGATCGTCTCGGAGAGCAGGCTGCCCGGGGGGCTGGTCAGCTTGATGGCCTCGATCCCGTCGACGCGCTGCCGGCCAGCCTCGGCCAGCGATCCGTGCGAGACCGCGTTGCGCAGGAATCCGGGCACAGTCACAGGCGTGCCGGAATGCAGGCCAGGGCCCCGCCCTGCGAGGCCGACGGGAGCAGCGGAGGCAGTTGGCCCGGTCCGGCCTTCCGGGCCCATGCCCTCGTCTTGTAGCTGACGACGGTATAGACAGACGAGGCGCTCACGCCTTCGTCATAGACGGGACGCCCGGCCGCCGAGTACGTCACCGTGCGCCACTGGCGGCCGAAAGACCACTCCTCGGCGGTTGTCCCGCCGCCGGATGTCGCAGCGCCGCCGGCCGTGACCGTCATATGCGCGATCTCGCCGGGCCCAGCCGCGCTCAGCGCGCTGTTGACCTGCCGCACCACATAAGCGGCACTGACCGCCGGCGTCTCGGTGCCGCCGTGCCGGGCACCAGGCACCACGACCGCCACCGTGGCCACGGCGCCTGCGGCCAGCGCCGCCCACTGCGGCCACCGAGCGCACCCAGCCGCCGACGGGATGTCACAGTCCCTCGCGCGCGGCCAGTGATGATGGCCGATCCGAGCTCGGATCCCTGGCCGGCCGTCGTTCCGGCACGCCGGCCCGGCTCTTCGACGGACATGCTCGTGCCGAGCGCAGCGTAGATGCGTCCCAGCGCGGCGTCATCGTCGACCACGCTGTCCAGCGCGGCCAGCACGTCGGCCATGCCACGACCAACGGCGCCGTCCGCGGCCTCTCTGCTGGCCCGGCCGCCGAAAGGATCCCGCAGCCGCCTGATCATCATCGCGTCCGCTCCTGTCCGTAGAACCTGCCGAGATTCTTGCGGGCCTTGGCGTAGCTCTGCCTTGCTGACTCCGGGCTGATCCCCAGCTCACGGGCGATCTCGGTGGCGCCGAAGCCATCGATGATCCACGCCATGACCTGGCGCTGTCTGGGCGGCAGCGCCTGCAGTGCCGCGAGAACCTGCCTGGCTTCTTCGGACAGTTCCACGGCCAAGGCCGTAGATATCGGCACCGGCGCGTCCGGCAGCGCGGCCTGCGGCGTCTCGCGGCGGGCAGCCTGCCGGGCAGCGGTCAGCTCGTTCACGGCCACCCGCCGGATCCACGCGCGCGGCGCCCGAATCGCATCCCAGCCCTCAAAGGCCTTGAAGAACGTCGCCTGCGCGATCTCCGCGGCCTCGTCGCCGCCTGCGCCGATTGCCATGACGAACCTGATCAGCTTCTTGTGCTCGGCGCGGAAGAACTGGGCGAACGCGACGTCCCGCAGCTCGCCGGATCCTGCAGGCAATGCCCCGGCCTCACGGCCGGCAGTCACGGTAGCCACTTTGCCTCCGCATCCGCCCCGCACGGCCCGGGCATGGGAAGCTATCCCGCCGGACGCGGCCGCACCTGCGCGGCAGGGAGGGCCCGGCCGTCAGATGCCAGCGGGGCCCCGATGCCGGGCCCCTGTACACGAGCCGCCGTCCGCCGGACGTCTTCTGGCCCGCGAGCCACCGCGCCGCCGCCCGGCTCGGGCAGCACATCGTTGCCCCGCACGGCATCGATCCTCGGCACACAGACCGCATAAACGACTGGTTCCTTACTTGAGTCGGGGGACATCGGCCTCGCGCGGCGCGTGGTCCCTTACTAGAGCGGCAAGCGGCCCCGAATGTGACCTCGCCCGGGAAACTGCCTGGAAAATGCCAGTGCGCTGGCCCGCTGCAGGCTGGCGGGCACCGATCCCTCGCCCGGCTCGCCCAGCCGAGCGAGATGCCGGAGAAGCGGCCGTCGCATTGCGCCTCGGATCAAGGATGCTCACTGGCGCTGACGCCCGCGAGCACCCCTGCGCGGCAGCCATCTTTTCCCGGCGCGAGGCGCTTCCCGGTCGTGTTGAACGGAACCGGGCGACGTCCGCCGCAAGCCTGCACCTGGCTGTCAGAGGGACCACAGTGCTTCGGTGGGTGACATGCGGGCAGCTTTGATGGCCGGGAGCAGCCCGGAGAGCGCGCCGATGGCAATCGCGGCGCCGAGGCCGCCGCCCAAGCGAGCGGGGGGATCACGGTGGCCCAGCCTTTCGCTGCCGCGTACATGGCGGTGGCCAGCGCTCCGGCGGTTACGCCCGCCGCGCCGCCGAGCAGTGCCAGCAGGATGGCCTCGCTGAGGAACTGGACGCGAATGTGGTTCCTGGTGGCGCCGAGCGCCCGGCGGAGGCCGATCTCTGAGCGGCAAACCGTTGACGGTAAACGACGTCGCCTTGCGGCCGCCATGCTCGCGTCCCGGCTCGCCAGGTTCGTACCGGAAGGGGAGCTGGAGTGCTGGCCTAGCAGCGGGGGCTGGCCAGTCGTTCTGGCCGACTGCTCGCTGCCGTCCGGCTGAGACATCGGCCGCAAGCATAGCCGCCAAGACCGGCGGGCCCTTGGTCGTAAGCTGCGTCGAGGTCGCCGACGGCTGGCACGACGGTGTCCATCAGCATCTCCTCCGTGTCCGGCTGAGTATCCCCCGCCCAGGCCCAGGTTATAAACCGTTTAGCGTTACACATCGTATTTAGTCCCTAGGTCCCGGCTCGCCCGCGCCGCGCCCCAGCCGGGATGGCGGCAGCCGCGGATGAGGCAACCGGCGGGAGTGCCGGGGCACCGTGGTCACGCGGGGCGATTCAGGCTCGGTGCCGGGCAAATGCTGGCTAGCCGTGCCGGTCAGGCGGAACGTCATGCAGATGCCGGGCCCGCTGCCGTCCGGTCTCGGATGCCCAGCCGAAGAAGAACATGTGCGTGACCTTGCGGATGTAGTCGCCGGGGTCCTCGCCCGTGAGTGCGGCGACGCCGTAGGCGCCGATCGCGGCGAAAGTGGCGGCCCGGACGTCGTAGCCGCTGTAGTCATCTCTGTTGGCGACGTCGACGAGGCTGTCGGCGATCGCGTTGACCCGGTCGGTGAATAGCTTGATCAGCGAGCTGGCTATGTCGGGGAAGTCGTGCAGGTCCTTGATCAGCGCGGCCAGGGCCGGCCCCTGCTCGGCGAGCAGCGCGGCCCAGTGCTCGCCGAACTCCTGGACGCTCTCGTAGTGCTCATCGAGGGTACCGGCGACCAGCTCGGCCTGCTCGTCGATGTTTCCCTGCAGGTCGGCGTCGAGCATGCTGAGCACGGGCTCGGCGAGTGCCTGCCGGTACAGGTTCTCCTTGGTGCCGAAATGCTTGACCACCAGGGCCTCGCTGACGCCTGCCCGCTGGGCGACGGCCAGCGTGGTAGTGGCGCGGTAGCCGCCGGCCAGGAACAGCTCGCGGGCGGCGGCCAGCAGCTCAGTGCGGCGCTCGGCAGATGACATCCGGGGCCCTGCCATCTTCGCCGATCCTGCCCTTCCGTGACCTTGTGCCTATTGACGCTGGCGATCGCCCAAGATTAGCATCACCCACCAAGGTAAGTGTGGCCACACTTACCACCCTGAGCCGGACCAGTTCCGGCGCAGCTGCCCCGGACGGCTTACCGACGCCGCCCAGGGCGCGCCCGCCCAATCCCAGCGTCGGTCCGAGCTCGTGACAGGAGCAGTTGTGCATATGACAACCCGGCAGGGCCGGATGCTGGCCATGCTGTCCGCCGCGGCGCTGAGCGTCGCCGGCCTGGCAGCCTGCGGCAGCTCAAGCCCATCGACCACAGCAGGCAGTTCCCCATCCAGCAGCACGCCAGCATCAGCGGCGCAGATCACCGTCGGGTTCGCGAACAACGAGGGCTCGGCAATCTCGATCCCGGCGTACCGCTACGGCGCCGAGGCCGCGGTGAAGTACATCAATGCGCACGGCGGGATCAACGGAACGAAGATCAGTCTGGACGAGTGCACCGACGACGGCTCGCCGGCCGGCTCGGTGAACTGCGCGAACAAGTTTGTAGACGCCCACGCGGTGGTCTACGACACCGGCATCGACATCGGCGCGGACGCGGCCATCCCGGTCCTGTCCAGCGCCGGGATCCCGTACGTCACCGAGTTCCCGTGGGGCACGGTGCAGCGGTCCAGCCCGGACTCCTTCGCCCTCGGCGGCGGCGACACTGCGTTCTACGCCGCCCCGCTGCAGTCCCTCAAGGACGTGCATGCCACGACCGTCGGCGACTTCTACTACGACGGGCTCCCGACCACTAAGGGCCTGCTGCAGTTCTCCACCGCGATCGCGAAGAAGCTCGGCATCAAGCTGGTGCCGATCCCGATCGCGGCCACGAACGCCGACTGGACGTCCGCCGTCGCGACAGCCATGGCCGACCACGTCAGCTCGATGTGGGGAATCCTGCAGGAAAACGACTGCATCGGGATGGTCAGCGCCGCCCGTACCGCCGGGTTCAGCGGCCCCATCTCGGTCGGCTCCTGCACCGCCTACATCGCCGCCCTCAAACAGAAGGCAGGCAACACCCTGGGTCTGTGGCCGTACTACTTCCCGCAGATGGCATCCTCGGCCCCCCGGGCCGTGCAGGCCCAGATCACGACCTACACCGCCGCCATGGACGCCGACGGGCAGAGCGCGAACCTCAACGGCTTCGCCACCGCGTCGTTCGCCACCATGATGGAACTCGCCGAGATCATGAAGACCATCCACGGCCCGGTGACCGCAGCCTCGCTCAAGGCCGCCCTGGGCAAGGCGAATGTGCCGGGCTTCCTCGGCCCCGCGGTGAACTGCGCGCAGCGGCCGTTCGGCGCCCTCGAGCCGGCGGCCTGCAATGCGCAGATGCTGATGTTCAAGGTCACCGTCGGCCCGGACGGCCCTGTCCGCACCCTGGTGGGCACCGGCTGGCTCAACACCGCCGGGCTGCTGAGGTAGCTGACCGGTGACCGCGTTCCTGACAATCCTGCTGGCCGGCCTGGGGAGCGGCGCCGCCTACGCTGCGCTGTCCCTGGGCCTGGTCATCACCTACAAGGGAACGGGCGTCATCAACTTCGCCGCCGGGGCGATGGGCGCCTGGAGCGGGTATGTCTGCAGCCAGCTGCGCTCCGGCGGCACACTGGTCTTCCCGGTGGTCTTCATTCATCCGTCGGTGCACCTGGCCCGGCAGGTGCCGCTCCTGCCCGCCCTGCTGATCAGCCTCATCACGGGCGTGCTGCTCGGCCTCGCCGTGCACGCGCTGGTGTTCCGGCCGCTGCGATCGGCGCCTGCACTGGCCAAGGTGGTGGCATCGGCCGGGGTCATGCTGGCCCTGCAGGCGCTGATCGTGCAGCGGTTCGGCAGCTCCACTGTCATCGTGGCGCCCATCCTGCCGTCGGGCAGCCTCGCCGTCGGCGGCGTGTCGATCCCGCAGGATGTGCTGTGGCTGGCGGCGATCGTCGCCGCGGCTGCGGCCGTGACCGGTGCCTGGTTCCGGTACGCCCGCACCGGCCTGGCCCTGCGGGCTGCAGCAGAGGACCCGCGGACGGCGTCGGTCGCGGGCCTGAACACCGACAGGCTCGCCGCCATCTCGTGGATGCTGGCGTCCGGCATCGCCGGGTTCATCGTGGTGCTGGCCGCGCCGGTGACCGGGCTCAGCCCCGCCGGGTACACGCTGTACGTCGTGCCCGCGCTCGCCTGCGCGCTGGTGGGCCGGCTCGGCTCGATCGGCGCGGCGGTGAGCGCCGGCCTGATCCTCGGGATGATCGGCTCCGGGGTGACCTACCTGTCCAGCCAGCCATGGTGGCCGTCCTGGGCAGGCACGGGAATCAGCTCGACCGTGCCCCTCCTCGCCGTCATCGTGGTGCTGTTCCTGCTTGGCAAGTCGCTCCCATCACGCGACTCCGCGATCGCCGGCCGGCTGCCGGTGGTGCCGGTAGTCCGGCACCGGTTCCGGCTGCTGGCGGGCCTGCTGCTGACCGGGCTCGTTGCGCTGCTAGTTACCGGCGGCTCGTACCGGTTCGGCGTCATCACCTCGATGATCATGGGCGTGGTGGCTCTTTCCTATGTCGTCCTGACCGGGCTGCTCGGCCAGGTCTCGTTCGCCCAGGCGGCCTTCGCCGGAGTCGGCGGGTTCTCGCTGTCCAAGCTCGCCACCTCCGCCGGGCTCGGGTTCCCCTGGGCACCTCTCCTGGCCGCGCTCATCGCCGGCGTCCTGGGCATGGTGGTCGGGCTGCCGGCGCTGCGGATCCGCGGCACCCAGCTCGCAGTCGTCACCCTCGCGCTCGGGCTGGCCTTCGAGCAGGCAGTGTTCTCCAACACCGCGCTGAGCGGCGTCTTCGGCGCCGTCGTGCCGCCGCCGCTGCTGCCCGGACTGGACCTGTCGGTTCGCGGCGGACTGGACACCGCCCGGCTCGGCTTCGGACTGCTGTGCCTGATCGTGCTGACCCTGGCCGCGTGGGCCGTGGCGAACCTGACCCGCAGCGGCACCGGACAGCGGATGCTGGCGGTGCGGTCAAATGAGCGCGTCAGCGCGTCGATCGGCATCAGCGTCACCGCCACCAAGCTCACCGGCTTCGGCCTGTCCGCGTTCATCGCCGGCCTGGGCGGAGCGCTGATCGGCTACAGCTACGGGTCGGTGTCGGTCGCATCGTTCACGGCGCTCACCGGCCTGTCCTGGCTGATGCTGGCCTACGTGGGCGGAATCACGAGCGTCGGCGGCGCGCTGACCGCCGGCACGCTAGCGACGCTCGGCATCGTCTTTGTGGTCATAAACCGGCTCGCGCCGATGTCAGACAACATCTACCAGCTCATCGTCGCCATCGGCCTGATCCTGACCGCCATCTTCAACCCGGAGGGAATGGCGGGAGCCTGGCGTCAGCGCCTCGGGCGCGGGCAGGCGTGGCACGAGCAGCCGACGGCGCACCAGCAACCGGAAGCCGGCCCGGCGCACACCGCGGACGCTGCCTTCGACGCTGGGACAGGCGAGGCCCTGGGCACTACGCCAGCCGGGACACCCAGTCCGGCGCCTGGCCGGCCTGCCCGGCGCCTACTCGCCTGCGGCTCTGCGCGCCGCCCCGGACGGGACCCCGGGCCGCTTGCCGGAGCGGCCTGGGGTTCCCTTGCAGGCCACACCGGGAAGCCGGGCTGCCGTGCCGGTCCGCGGGACCGCCGCGCACGCCGCGGTGCTCAGCTTGTCCGGTGTCACGGTCCGCTACGGCGGCACGGTCGCCGCGGATGCCGTAACGCTCGAAGTCCGGCCCGGCCAGATTGTCGGCCTGATCGGAGCGAACGGCGCGGGCAAGACGACGGTCCTGGACGCGATTAGCGGCTTCGCCCGCTACACCGGATCAGTGACGCTGTCCGGCCGCAGTATCGACGGACTGCCCGCGCACCGCCGGGCACGCCGCGGGCTCGCCCGCACCTGGCAGGCTACCGAGCTGTTCGCCGACCTCACAGTGACGGGAAACCTGGCCGTGGCCGGCCGGGCGGCCCGGCCAGGTGCCGTGATGCTGGACCTGGTCCATCCGGGCCGCGGCGCCGCGGACAGCCGGGTCGGCGACCTGCTGCGCCCGACCAGGCTGGCCGGACTGGCGCAGCGGCTGCCGGACCAGCTCACCCTCGCCGAGCAGAAACTCGTCAGCGTCGCCAGGGCACTGGCCGCGCGGCCGCAGATGCTGCTGCTCGACGAGCCAGCGGCCGGGCTGTCCGGCGCCCAGGCCGGCGAGCTCGGACGCGAGCTGCGCGGCATCGCCGCCCGCGGCGACCTCGGCATCCTGCTGGTCGAGCACGACGTCAGCCTGGTCATGGCCGTCTGCGACTACATTTACGTCCTGGACTTCGGCCAGCTGATTGCCGCCGGTCCGCCAGCCGAGGTGCGCGCCAACCCGGCGGTCATCGCCGCGTACCTGGGCCGCGCAGCCAGCCCCGGCGAGCCCCTAGCGCCGATGACAGGCCAGCCAGGCACAAGCGCCGGGGGCGGGCGATGACGCAGACTGCCCTGCGCGTCACCGGCCTGTCCGCCGGATACGGGCACGTGCCGGTGCTGCACGGGATCAGCCTGCACGTCGAGGCCGGCGAGCTGGTGGCGCTGCTCGGCGCGAACGGCGCAGGCAAGACCACCATGATGCTGAGCATCGCCGGCGAGCTCACCCCGATGAGCGGCCAGATCGAGATCCTCGGCCAGCCGGCTGTCAGGAGGCGGCCAGACCAGGTCGCCCGAATGGGCGCCGCCCTGGTGCCCGAGAGCCGCGGGGTCTTCGCCCAGCTCACCGTCGCAGAGAACCTGCGCCTCCGGCAGCGCCGCGGCGAGCCGGACGCTGCCGGCGAGATCTTCGGCCACTTCCCGGCGCTGCGGACGCTCACCAGGCGCAAGGCGGGCCTGCTGTCCGGCGGGGAGCAGCAGATGCTCGGACTCGGCTGCGCGCTGATGTCGAATCCGCGTCTGCTGCTCATCGATGAGCTGAGCCACGGCCTTGCCCCTGTCGTGCTGGAACAGCTGCTGCCGGTCCTGCGCACCATCGCCAGCGAGCAGCAGCTGGCCATCCTGCTCGTCGAGCAGCACGTCGGTGCCGCGCTCAGCGTGGCCGACCGCGCGTACGTGCTCAGCCGGGGCCTGGTCGTGACCGAAGGACCGGCCGCGGACCTGCGCGCCAGCTCGGACGTCCTGGAAGCTACCTACCTCGGCGGCATCGCCCCGCCGCCGGAACAGCCCGCCGAAGCCTGACAACTTCAGCGGTCACCACAAGGCACGAGAGGAACAAGACCATGGCCACGGCTCAGACCAGGCAGGGCGCAGTCGAGGGAACGCACGCCGCCGGCGTGCACGTGTTCAAGGGCATCCCGTACGCCGCGCCGCCGTTCGGGCCGCGACGCATGCGCCCGCCCGAGCCGCCGCCGGCCAGGGACGGGACACGGGACTGCACCCGGTTCGGGCCGACAGTTCCCAAGAGCCCTTACCAGCCGCCGTTTACCACGCTGCTCCCCGAGCCCGCCATCCTCGGCGAGGACTGCCTCAACCTGAACATCTGGACACCGGCCCTCGGCCAGGCCGGCCTGCCGGTCCTGGTCTGGATCCACGGCGGCGCGTTCACCAACGGCTCCGGCGCGGTCCCGCAGTACGACGGCACCGCCTTCGCCAGGGACGGCGTCGTCTGCGTCACCATCAACTACCGGCTCGGCGCGGATGGGTTCCTGTTCCTCAACGACGGCGTGGCCAACACCGGACTGCTCGACCAGGTCGCCGCCCTGCAATGGGTACAGGACAACATCGCGAACTTCGGCGGCGACCCCGCGCGCGTCACCCTCGCCGGCGAATCCGCCGGCGCGATGAGCGTCATCACGCTGCTGTCAATGCCGCGCGCAGCCGGGCTGTTCCGCCGCGCAATCGCCCAGAGCGGAGCCGGCCAGCACGCCCTCACACCGGGCACGGCCGCCCGCGTCGGCGGCTACCTCGCCGCGCGGGTTGGGATCCCGGCAAGCCGGGAGGCCATCGCCGCCGTCCCGCTCCAGCAGCTCCTCGATGCGCAGGGCGCACTAGGCCTTGACCTGCAGACCGCCCCCGACCCCGCCCGCTGGGGCGAGATCACCGGCAACCTGATGGTGTTCGAGCCGGTCGTTGACGGCGACGTACTGCCCGCGCTGCCCCTGGAGGGACTGCGGGCGGGCGCGGGCCGCGACGTGGATGTCCTGATCGGGACCAACACCGATGAGCAGCGGTTCTTCATGGTGCCGACCGGCGCGATGGACTACATCGACGAGACGGTCCTGCAGGCCGCCGCCGCGGCCTACGGCCTTGACGAGACAGCCCTGCCGGCATACCGGTCCAGCCGCCCGGGCGCCGCGCCTGGTGACATCCTCGCGGCAGTGTCCGGGGACTGGTTCTTCCGCATCCCCGCCATCCGCGTCGCCGAGGCACGCACAGGGTCACCCACCTGGATGTACGAGTTCGCCTGGCCAACGCCCCAGCTCGGTGCCTGCCACTACGCCGACGTCGCGTTCGTCTTCGATACGCTGCGATCCGAGGGAGCCGACTGGCTGCTCGGCTCCGGACCGCCGCAGGCACTGGCTGACACCATGCACCGCTCCTGGGTGAACTTCGCCAGCACCGGCGACCCCGGCTGGGACCCCTACACCACTCAGCAACGAGCGACCATGGTCTTCAACACTGACACCGCGCTCGTCAAGGATCCGCACAACGACGAGCGCCAGCTATGGGCCGGCCTGCGCTAGGCACCAGGCCCTATTTTGACCACCTCTCCGCGCCTGCTTCGCTGCGCCAGTTGAGCTGCAACAGCCGGGCTCCGATGACGATTACCAGACGAGGATCCGAAGTGCATAAGGAAAGACCGAGGAACGCCCCCCTCGGGCACGTTAAATCCCCATAACCTGCCGATCCTGGCCATGCGCAAGCATCGCCCGGGCTCGGCCTCCGGCCGCAGCGGGTGCTGGTGGCTGGTGTTTGCGGCTCCTTTCTCGTGATCTGCCCGGCCGGGTCAGCGTTCTCGGCCTGTGGTAATTGCAATGGGTTGCTGTTGCTGGTGGGGACGGCCTGGGTGTCAGGGTCGTAGGTGAGGGTGACGCCCGCGGTCCGCAGCCGGTCTATCAGGCCCCGCGGTCTCGGCTGGCGCGGTGATCTGCATGCTGCCCTCGCTGCCCGCGTGGTCGCTGTCGGCCAGGAGGATGGCCACCGCTGCCAGGTGCGGCAGTACCTGGTCCTCCCGGACGTAGGTGTTCCTCGCCCGGCCGGGTTCGCCGCCAGTCGCGCTGGTGTAGCCGTGGCGGCACCGGTAGGCGGGCTTGCCGTTGGACCAGGATGACTCCAGCCGCCGCCCGCATCGCCCGCAGGCGAGTTCGCCGCCGCCAAGGCCAAACTGCTCGGCAGCTAAGCACCTGCGCCCAGCGCCGACGGCTGCTGCCCTCGCCGTCGTTGCGACCGCCGCGCTAGTCAGCTGCGGCTTCATCCACGGTCAGCTGCCAGTCAGCTGCCGGCGGACAGCACCTGAGCCTTGACTGTCGTTCGCGATATGCGGCTGGCAAGCACGTTCCGGCCCCGCCCCGCCCTCGATGGGTGATGCTTCCCCCGCCTGCCCGCTGCATCCTGGCAGCAGGAACTGGGGTCACCTGTGAGCCTGGCCGAATACCTGATCTTCTTCGTGCTGGTCGTAAGCACGGGAGCCGGGGTGCCGGGCCCCGGCGATGCGTCGATGATCGCTGCGGGCGCGCTGGCGGGCGAGGGCCGACTCAACATAGCCGTCGTACTCGTGACGTGCATCGTGGGCTGGATGCTCGGCTCGCTGGTTGGATATGGGATCGGCCTACGCAGGGGGCGCAGCTTCTCGAGCACCCGGGACGGCTGGAAATACGTCGCAGGAAACTGCTCGCCAAGGGCGATAAAGCCTTCGCGGATCATGACTTCGCTGCGTCAGTGACCATGCCCGCATATATGTCGGGAATCTTCCGGGTACGGTTGCCCGTCTTCATGCTGGGCGCGCTTGCCTCCGGTTCTTTCTTTACGGCAATGTACGTTGGGATTTCGTACTTTCTCGGCGCGGAAGTCGCCAAGCGAATCGGAAACACCGGGTCGAAGGCAGTGCTTGCCGTAGTGGTGATCGTTGCCGTGCGGCTGGGCATCAGGGCCGGGTGGTCCAGATGGCGCACCGCCCGGGAGCAACCATGAGCCATGGGCATGCTCCGTCAGGTGTCCCGGTCGCTTTGATCAACTGTCCCGGTCGCTTTGATCAACCTTGTGGGTCCGTTCGCCATGAGTGCGGGAACCGGTGCATTCTCTCCTCAAGGCTGGTTCGCCGTGGTCGTCGGTCTTACCTTCGCCGTGCGCTACTTACCATCTCCCTGGCGGCCTGGCGATCGACTCGCCCCGCGACCACGATCCGCTGACATCGAGAAATTCACGGTTAGTGACGTCCCCGCTACGAAGCGTGCGGGCATTGCCGCGACAATGGCCCGGTGACAACGACGCCCGATCCTGTGGCCTTGCTGCGCAGCCGCAGCTACCTGGGGTTGCTGGTACTGGCGGCATTCGTCGGAGTGCCGGTTTCGGCGGTAGCCTACGGGTTCCTCGCGCTCGTGGACTACCTGCAGAAGGAGATCTTCACCCACCTCCCCCATGGTCTTGGCTTCCAGACCGAGCCGGCCTGGTGGCCACTGCCCGTGCTGGCCGTCGGCGGGATGCTGGCGGCGCTGGCGATCAGGTACCTGCCCGGCCGGGGTGGCCCGTCACCTGCTGGCCCGTTTAGGCTGCATGGCGCCCCCGCCCCGGCGCAGCTTCCCGGGGTGATCCTGGTGGCATTGGCGTCGCTGGTCTTCGGTGCCGTAGTGGGACCGGAGATGCCCCTGATTCTGGTCGGCGGCGGGCTCGCCGCGTTGTCGGTCCGACTGGCCCGGCGGGAGGTCCCGGACCAGGCGCGGACAGTGATCGCGGCCGCAGGCAGCTTCGCGGCCATCAGCACGCTGCTGGGCTCGCCCATTATCGGCGCCTTCCTGCTGATGGAGGCGTCCGGGCTCGGCGGCCCACTGCTCGGCCTGGTGCTGGTGCCGGGGCTGCTGGCCGCCGGGGTCGGCTCCCTGATCTTCATCGGCCTGGACGCCTGGACCGGGCTGGGCACGTTCTCGCTGGCCATCCCCGGCCTGCCGCATTTCGGCCACCCGGACCTGGCTGAGTTCGGCTGGGCCGTGGCCATCGGCGTGGCGGCGGCGCTGATCGGCCCGGCGATCGGATGGCTGGCGCAGCGGCTGGAACGCTATGCCAGCCGGTGGCCGCTGATCGTGACGCCGATGGCTGGGCTGGCTGTCGCCGCGCTCGCGGTCGCCTACCAGCAGGGAACCGGGAAGGGCTCCGGCCAGGTGCTGTTTTCCGGCCAGACCGCGTTGCCGCCCCTGATACAGCATGGCGCCACTTATACAGTCGGCGCGCTGCTGCTGCTCATAGCGTGCAAGGGACTGGCTTACTGCGTCTCGCTCTCCAGTTTCCGCGGCGGGCCGGTGTTCCCGGCGATGTTCATCGGAGCGGCAGGCGGCATCGCCTTGTCCCACTTGCCAGGACTGCCGCTGGTGGCAGGGGTGGCCATGGGCATCGGCGCGATGTCGGTGGTGATGCTGACCCTGCCGCTGACCTCGGTCCTGCTGGCCAGTCTCCTGCTCGCCTCCGACGCGCTCGCGGTTATGCCGCTGGTGATCGTGGCCGTGGTCGTCGCCTACGTGGCCGCGGCAAGGATCACGCGCGGCGCACACCAACGGCGCAGCGGCGCAGGAACGCGTCCGGCACGCCAGCCGCCGGCGCCGGCAGATCGACGGATCTGGCACCCCGGTGATCAGCGGGACCAGCACCACGTCCACCGCCCATGACCGCGAGGAGCGCGGAAGGTTGACGGCAGAAGCCCGGCGCGAGCCGGAACCGCCGATGCCCAGTAACTCATCATCCCAGCCAGGCCGTTTTGGCCTGTTGCTGCTCGTGCTGATCACTACTTACTTCTTGTCGGCGCTTGTCACGGTCCGCCGGATAGAGGCAGTGCAGATAGTGCTGTTCGGGATAGCTGCCCTGCTGGCGCTGCGAACCTCCATGCTTTCGCGGCGCGCCGTCCGCCTGATCGTCGTCGCGGCGGCGGCAGGCTCACTGGTGGCGGTCGTGTTGGTGTTCAGCACGTCGGCCGGGCCCGGCATCGGTCATTTCTGGATAGGGCTGCTGCTGCTCCTGGCAATAGTGGTGATTGTGTATCGAGTGCTTTCGTTCGGAACCGTCACTATCCAGAGCATCTATGGCGCGCTCAGCGCATACCTGATGCTCGGGCTGATGTTCGCCGCTTTCTACGCAGCCACCGCCAGCCTGGCCGCAGGCCCGTTCTTCGCCAACGGGGCGCCGCTTACACCCGGACGCTCGCAGTACTTCAGCTTCACGACTCTGACGACTCTGGGCTACGGCGACTTCACCGCAGTCGGCAACGTGGGCAGGGCCGTCGCCGTCCTGGAGGCGCTCACTGGCCAGATCTTCCTGGCGACGCTCGTGGCCCGCTTGGTGGCAGCGTTCCGGGCGCCCGGACAGAGATCGCAATGAGCGGTCGAGCACCTGCCGCGGACCTGGGCCCGAATGGCAGCCGGGGCCTGGCCTCGGTGCTGACAGGCCTTGGTTAGCCGGCTCCTTCCGCCGGCAGCATCACCCGCGAAGGGTGGCGTGCTGCTGGCCAGAGGCGGGTCACATTGATAGCAGTGCGGGAAGGCGCGGGATGCAGCGACAGGGTGCCCGGCCTGCCGGTGCGGTCAAGCACCCGGTCACCGAGGCCGCCGGGGATCTGCGCGGCGAGAGCGCGGGCATAAGGGGGTAACGGATGCCGGTCCAGGCCATACCGCTCGCCCTCACTGCAAGCCTCTATCCTCTGGGCCTTGCTGTCCTGCTGTTGCTAGCCGAGGCGGAGCGATACCGGGGGCGGGTCACGGTATTCCTGGCCGGCGCCGCCATCTGCACCCTTGCTGTCGGATTCGTCGTTGCGTTCGCCCTGCACGGGGCGGCACTGGGCAACAGCGGACAGCAGACGCCGCGGTACGGGCTCAAGCTAGCGATCGGCGTCGCGTTCTGCGTCGGCGCCGTCATCCTCGCCCGCAGGCCGCCCAGGCCGAAGACGAGCAGCGGGGAATCCAGGGTGACCAGGGCCGCCAGGCACGGCGGCCTGCTGGCGGCGCTGACCGCGGGGATCATCCTGTACCTGCCGTCGCCGGCGTACCTGTCGGCCGAGCAGGACGTCGGCTCGACGAAGCTGAGCGCCACCGCGACGGCCGTCTGGGTCGTTATCATCGCCGCCATCACGCTGATCACGATCTGGGTACCGGTCCTCATCATCGTGCTCATTCCGGGCTGGTCCAAGCCGAAGCTCGCAGCGCTGAATTCCTGGCTTTCCCGCAATTCGCGGACCCTGCTGGTCGTCGTGCTCGCGGTGCTGGGCGCGTGGCAGGTCATCGACGGCATCGTCGGCCTGGCCTGAGCCGGCTCGGTGGGACGATAGGCCGGCTGCGGTCAGGTGAGCGCGGTCATCGCGTCGGCTAGGAATCATCCCTGCCGGGTGATGCTGACTGCATCGGCAGCGCTGATCATGGGGGATTCGGCCGTAACAGTGGGGTGAGGCGAATGCCGGCGAGATCTGCGACGCCTGCGAGCGTCGACGAGCGGAAGGCCAGAGGCCGGGATGCGCGCGACGGCGCTCCCGCCGCGAGCCACGGGTGGTGGCGCCCGGCCCCGGACCGGCCGGACCCGGTGGCCTTGCTCGAACAGCAGAACCAGACCCGTGACCCGGACCTCGTGCCGGTCCGGCACGGCCGCATGATGGTGTCCCCGTTCACCTTCTACCGGGGCGCGGCCAAGATCATGGCTGCCGACCTGAGCACCACTCCGGCCGCCGGGCTCGGCGCCCAGTTGTGCGGTGACGCGCATCTGTCGAACTTCGGCGCGTTTGCGTCGCCGGAGCGGGCGCTGGTGTTTGACCTGAACGACTTTGACGAGACGCTGCCGGGGCCGTTCGAGTACGACGTGAAGCGGATGGCGGCGAGCTTCACCATCGCGGGCCGCAACAACGGATTCTCCAAGGCAGATATCGAGGCGGCAACCCGCGCGTCGGTGACGGCCTACCGCGAGGCGATGGCCGAGTTCGCGCAGATGCCCACGATGGACATCTGGTACGCGCACCTGGCTGAGGATGAGATACGGAACACTATCCGCGTCGCCGTAACCCAGGCGGCGAAAACAGCCAAGGGGAAGAAGGCTAAGCAAGCCGCCAGGAAAGCGGCGAAGAGAGCCGAGAAGACCGCCGAGAAGGCCCACACCCGCGACAGCCTCCAGGCGCTGTCCAAGCTGGGCGAGGTAGTCGACGGGCAGTACCGGATCGTCACGCAGCCGCCCGTCATCGTGCCGGCCCGTGACCTGGCCCCCGCCTACGGAGTGTCCGCCCGCGACCTGAACCGCGTAATCCGCGAGCAGTTCCGCGCCTACCGCGACAGCCTGCCTGATGACATGCGCCAGCTCCTAGATCGGTTCCGGATCGTGGACATGGCCCGGAAGGTAGTCGGAGTCGGCAGCGTCGGCACCCGCGCGTTCATTGTGCTGCTGCAAGGACGCGACGAGCACGACCCCCTGTTCCTCCAGGTCAAGGAAGCGACGGCGTCGGTGCTCGAGGAGCACGTCCGCAAGAGCCGGTACCGTCAGCCCGGCGAGCGCGTCGTGCAGGGCCAGCGGATCATGCAGGCGGCCAGCGACATCTACCTGGGCTGGACCAAGGGCGTGCAGGCCAACCGTTACTACTACTGGCGGCAGCTGCGCGACATGAAGGGCTCGGCCCTGGTCGAGTCCATGGCACCGCTCGCGCTCACCTTCTACGCGCGCATGTGCGGGTGGACGCTGGCGCGGGCACACGCCCGCGCCGGCGACCCGGTTGCCATCGCCGAGTACCTGGGCGACAGCGACGCGTTCGACCGGGCGATGACCGACTTCTCACGTCGGTATGCCGACCAGAACGAACGCGACTACGCGGAGTTCGCGCAGGCAGTCCAGTCCGGACGGCTCGACGCGCGCGCAGGCGTCTGAGGGTCAGAGGGAGCCCTAACGCGCTGATCCCCTGCGCGACGGCCATGTGATGGTGAGCCTGGTGGACCGCCTTGCGGTGTTCCTCCTTTGGGTGGGGCGCAAGGTCAAACTCGACCTTCTTCACGCTGCCGGTGAAGGGGAATGGCGATCGGTCACCGTATGCTTTGCGGTCGACTGGCAG
Source organism: uncultured Actinomycetota bacterium (assembly GCA_963834665.1). Taxonomy (GTDB): domain Bacteria; phylum Actinomycetota; class Actinomycetes; order Streptosporangiales; family Streptosporangiaceae; genus JAJYUU01. Next base: position 324,392 of record CAWICK010000008.1, on the reverse strand, counting down.
GCCGTTGTCGCGGCCGATGTCCATTCCGCTGTAACCCGAGAAGCGGACGGAGACCGTCTTGTCCAGGCGGCCCTCACCGATCTTGCGGTCGTTGGCCCACAGGGTTACTGTGCCGCCAGTGCCCGGCCTGGGCTCGTCGGCGTCGAACTGCATGCGGACCGTCACGCCGCTTCGTGCTGAATCCGGTAGAGTCGCCGGTTCCCTCGAACGTGCTGCGTCGCGGCGGTACGGCTCCCGAGATCAGCTGGCCTTCCTAACCTGTTTGCGAGTACAGGCGCGCCAACATTCAGGCCGTGGTCGAGCTGCTCATTGAGTGTGATCGCGGAGTTGATCAGGGCAAGGTGGGTGAATGCTTGCGGGAAATTCCCGAGCTGCTCGCCGGTGGAGCCGATCTCCTCGGAGTACAGGCCCAGGTGGTTGCCGTATGTCTGCATTTTCTGGAAGGTCAGCTCGGCGTCCTCGAGCCGTCCGGCCCGCGCGAGGGCGTCGACGTACAGGAACGTGCACAGCGAGAACGTGCCCTCATCTCCGTGCAGGCCGTCGGGTGACGCGGCGGGGTTGTACCGGTAGACGAGGCTGTCGGAGACTAGCTCCTTGTCCATGGCATGCAGGGTGGACAGCCACAGCGGGTCCCGCGGGGAGATGAATCCCTCCAGCGGCATGAGCAGCAGCGAGGAGTCCAGCACGTCGGTGCTGTAGTGCTGGGTGAAGGCCTTGACCTTCTTGTTCCAGCCGCGCTGCATGACCTGGTTGTAGATGCGGTCCCGCTCGATAGCCCACCTGGCGGTGTTGGCGGGCCGGCCGTGCTTCTCGGCCAGGCGGATGGCCCGGTCCAGCGCGACCCAGCACTGGAACCGGCCGTAGGTGAAGTCCCTGCGCCCGCCGCGGGTCTCCCAGACGCCCTCGTCCGGCTGGTCCCAGTTGTCGCACAGCCAGTCGACGACCCGAGTGAGCGACTGCCAGCCCTGGTGGTTGATGGGGAGGCCGTGCTCGTCGCCGGTCAGGATCGCATCGAGTGCCTCGCCGTAGATGTCGAGCTGAAGCTGGCCGGCCGCGCCGTTGCCGAGGCGCACTGGCCGGGAGCCCCGCCACCCCTCGAAGTGGTCGAGATTCTCCTCGGTGAGATCGGACGAGCCGTCTACCCGGTACATGATCTTCAGCGGGCCCGATCCGTTGGCGGCGGTGCTCTCGGTGACCCGGTCCCGGAGCCAGACGCCGAATTTGGCCGCCTCCTCCAGATAACCCAGGTTCGCGAGCGCGTGCATGGACAGGGACCCGTCCCGGATCCAGGTGTAGCGGTAGTCCCAGTTCCGCTCGCCGCCGGCCTGCTCCGGGAGTCCGAGCGTGGCCGCCGCCACCGGCGCGCCGGACGGCTCGTACGTGAGCAGCTTCAGCGTCATCGCGGACCGCGAGACCATCTCCCGCCACCTGCCCCGGTAGCTCGAGTGCTGCAGCCAGGTCCGCCAGTACCGCGCGGTGTCGTCGGCGAGCCGGTGGATGTCGGCGGGCCGCAGCGACCGCGGCTGGCCGCCCATCGACTCCAGCACCAGGCCGCCGACCTGGCCTTCTCGCATGCTGATGTCCGCGCGCAGGCCGTCACCGGCGCCCGTGACTTGCGCTGCCTCCGGGTCGCTCGGGTCGCGCTTGCCTGACGTGTGCAGTGTCAGCTCCATCGCATCGGAGCGGAACACCGCGCCGTGCTCGGTGACCTCGAGCGTGTGGCTGGCGCGGCCGTAGTCGAATCGGGGCTGCAGGTCGATCTTGAACCGCATGGTGCCGCGTGCCACCTTCAGCATCCGCACCAGCCGGTGCTTAGCGGTGGGCTTGCCTTCGATGACCGGCATGAAGTCCTGCACTTCGCCGACGCCGTCCGGGGTCATGAACCTGGTGATCAGCATTGCGGAGTCGGGGAAATAAAGCTGCTTAGTGACATAGTCATTGCGATCCGGAGCGATCTTGAAGTATCCGCCTTTATCCGCGTCAAGCAGGGATGCGAAGACGCTGGGCGAGTCGAATCGCGGGCAGCAGAAGAAGTCCACCGTGCCATCCGTGGTGATCAGCGCCGCCGTCTGCAGGTCGCCGATGAGTCCGTGATCACCGATGTCCGGATAGCGCTCCAAGGCCGTCTCCTTTGACTGCGAGTGCTCTTTCAGAGTCACGGTCGCAGCCCGGGCTGCCGGGCACATCACCCGCGCCGGATGACATCGCGCCGCGGGTCGCTCCGCTGCGGCCAGCAACGGAGGCTTCGCCAGGGGCGAGATAGTGGCGGATCAACATCGGGGACGCCGCTGGGGGAAGGGATCTGGGCATGACCGGCACCGTCGCGGCTGAGGCAGCCGGCTGAGGATGCACAAGGAGTCGGCCCAGGGGCCTCGCTCGTGGCGGCCGGCGGCCGAGCCGCGGCACTCGCTATCGACTTGGTCGCTGGCCTGCAGGGCGCGGTGAGCAGCGTGCCTAGCGGCATGGCGGCGGCCGTGCTGGCCGCGGTGAACCCGATCCTGGGCTGTTTGCGTGCGTCGCCGGGCCGATCGCCGGAGGCTTGACCGCGCGCACCCGCCTAATGATCATCACGACGACGGAAGCCGTGGCCCTTGCTGCCGGGCGCAGCGCTGCACAGCGTGGCGGCGTCGCGGCGCCCCGGCCGCGGTGGCGCTGCTCGCGCTGACAGTGGCGGCCGCGCCAGACTGCCGCGGCTCCTCGGATTCGGGTGAGGCGGCTAGCGGCTGCCTGCTTGCCGAGTCCAGGCCTGGGCGCCCATCTGGATGGCGTCCCAGGGGCTGCCCAGCGGCGGGGTGTAGGACAGGTCGAGGTCGCTGATGGAGTCGACATTCATGGCGTGGAAGATGGCGGTGGCGGCAATGTCGATGCGCTTGGCGATCTCGGCATGCCGGTGACCGAACAGCTGGACACCGAGCAGGCGCCCGGTGGTCTTGTCGCCGGTGAACCGCATGGTGATGCGGTGGCTGCCGGGGTAGTAGGCCTTGTGGTCGTCGGCCTGCGATCCGATGGTGATCGGGACGAAGCCCGCTGCTGCGGCTTCGTGGTCGCGTAGGCCGGTGCGGGCGGCGGCCTGGTCGAAGATCTTCACGACCTGGGTGCCGAGGCTGCCGGCGAACTCCCGGTTCCCGCCGAGCGCGTTCTCGCCAGCGACCGTGCCCTGCTTGTGCGCGGTGGTGCCCAGCGGAAGGTAGGTCTGGCCGAGCAGCCGGTGGTGGGTGACGACGCAGTCCCCCGCAGCGAAGACGTCGGGCAGGCTGGTCCGCATCTGCCGGTCCACGGCGATCGCGCCCCTGATCCCAGTGCCGGCACCGGCTTCGGCGGCCAGGCTGGTGTCGGGGCGGACGCCGACCACGACCAGGATCATGTCGGCAAGGCGGGTGACGGTCGTGCCGTCCGTGGCGGTTGCCTCGACCCGCAGCGCTCCGGCCTGGCCAGGCTCGGCGCGGCTGATCTGCCGGACGGCAGTACCTGTGAGGACCTCGACGCCGCGGGCGGCGAGCTCGGCGTGGACCAGGGCGCCGAGTTCGGGGTCGACCGTCGGCAGGACCTCGGGCAGCTGCTCCATCTGGGTGACAGCCAGGCCGCGGGTGGTGAGGGCGTCGGCCATCTCCAGGCCGATGTACCCGGCGCCGACGATCACGGCGGTGGCCGGGCTGGCCTGCTCCAGGGTGCGCATGACGGCGAAAGTGTCGCCCATCGAGTGCAGCAGGTGCACTCCGTCGCCAGCGCCGAGAGCATCGGGGCCGGACAGGCCGTCGATCGGCGGCCGGACGGGGACCGCGCCCGTGCCCACCATCAGCTTGTCGTAGCTGAGGAGCTCCTCGCCGCCTTCGCGGAGGCGACGAGGAGCTTGCGGGCGCCGGGGTCGATCCGCCGGGCAGAGGTGTCCAGCCGCAGGCTCATCCCGGTGCCCTGCAGGTCGGCGATGCTGCGGTGGGCCAGGTTGCGCCAGTGGGTCACTTCGCCCGAGACGTAGTAGGGGATCCCGCAGATCGAGAAGTTCGGGTAAGAGTCCGCGACGACCACGGTGACCTCGGCGCCAGGGTCCAGCTCGCGGGCCCGCAGCGCGGCGCTGATCCCGGCGTCGCTGCCCCCGATCGCGATGAGGTGCATGGAGTCTCCCGTTCGGTTCGACGCTACTGAGGGCGGTGCGGGCCGGTGACCTGACCTGCCGCCGGGTCATGTCCGTCGGCGGATGCCTTGCTGTCGTCACCCGTCCTGGCGTGCTCGTCCTGCCAGTCCCGATGGTGCGGAATGACGATGTCGGCTGCCTCCGCCGTGGTGACGCCGGGATACAGGGCCCGGACGACGGCGATCGCGAAGGCGCCGCCGATGACCTGCGCGGCGATGAAGGCGGGGCGGAGGACGGGCGCGATGCCCGGCGAAGGTATTGGAGAACATCCGGCCGACGGTGATCGCGGGGTTGGCGAAGCTGGCGAGGAGGTGAAGAAGTACGCCGCTCCGATATAGGCGCCGACAGCGGCCGGCGCGGTCCGGCTGCGGCCGCTCCGGGCCAGCGCGAAGATCACCAGGATCAGGCCGAGAGTGGCGATGATCTCCGACAGGAAGTGCGCGGGCGAGGCCCGGTGTTTCACCGAGATGCTCGCTGCCGGAAGGGCGAACATCAGGTTCGCCGCTACCGCGCCGACGATGCAGCCGGCCACCTGCGCCGGCAGGTAGGCGGCAGCGTCACGCCAGCTCAGCCCGCCGAACGCCGCGTCCACGAACGACACGACCGGGTTGAAGTGACCGCCGGACACCGGCCCGAACATCAAGATGATCGCGAACAGCCCGGCCGCGGTCGCGGCCGCGTTCTCCAACAGCTCCAGCCCCGTGTCGCCCGGCGACAATCGCACGGCAGCGATGCCCGAGCCGATCACCACCGCGGCCAGGAACGCGCTGCCCAGCAGCTCGGCCAGCAGCCGCCGCCACAGCGTCACGTCACTCACCGCCGGCCGCGGCCCTGTCGCCGGGCACGGGCTTGTCGCAAGCGCAGGCCGCGCAGGCCAGAATCGCCATTCAGCTGCCTTCATTGATGGATGTCTATCCAGATGCTCGCCAGCTTGCCAGGCTGCATAGACAGCCGTCAAGATAGAGGTATGTCGATGCAGGCTAGCCGAGCGCGCTGGAGTCCGATCCCCCAGTTGGGCTGGAGCTGCTTCCTTTGGAGTGCGCGACCCCGCTGATCGGCGAGCCGGTCAGCGAGGCCACCGCCGCAGGCCTGGCGCAGGTGTTCAAGGCCCTCGGCGACCCGGTGCGGATCCGGCTGGTGTCCCTGATCGGCGCGCACCAGGGCGGCGAGGTCTGCGTCTGCGAGCTGACCACGGCTTTCGACCTGACCCAGCCGACCATCAGCCACCACCTGAAGGTCCTGCGCGAGGCCGGGATCATCGACTCCGAGCGCCGCGGCACCTGGGTCTACTACCGCCTAGTGCCCGCCGCCCTCGACCGCGTCGCGGCGCTGCTGTCCGACACGTCGCGCTGACTCGGCTAGCCACGGAAGCAAGACTAGAAACCAATCAGCCTGGGCTCGGCGGCGGCCTTCAGATGGCGTGTTGCGACCAGCCTGCCGCGAGGCCGGACCGCGAGAAAGGCCCGGCCTCGCCGTGTGAAGTAGCCGTGGTCCTAGCAGCACCTCGTGCCGGTCGCTGCCTGCGCGGACAGCTCCTGGCCTCGCCGGCCTGGCCCCACCGGGCCTCTGCTTCGGTGTCGTCGCCCCAGAAGGTCGGGCTGTCTTCCAGGACTGTGTAGATCTCCCACTGCTCGCCGTTGGGGGCGCCTTCGACCCAGAACTTGTTCTGCTTCGCATAGCAACAGGTCGTGTCGCGCTCGTCGGTGGACGCGAGGCCGGCCTGGGCGAGCCTGGTCTGCTCGGCGTCGACGGCGTCGGTATCGGCGACTTCGACGCCGAGGTGGTTCAGGCTTCCGCCCTGGCCCGGCTTCTCCATCAGGATGAGCTTGAGCGGCGGCTCGGCGATGGCGAAGTTCGCGTAGCCGGGCCGGACCTTGGCCGGCTCGGTGCCGAACAGCTTGCTGTAGAAGGCGACGGACTCGCCTAGGTCGTTGACGTTAAGGGCGAGCTGCACGCGGCCGGTCATGAGAACCTCCGGGAATCGATGGCTGTCTATATCTGGGCTCGGTGCCGAGCTTGCCACAGACATTTACGTCTGTCAATATAGATGCATGCCGAAGTCCCTGATGGTGCTGAGCCCGGCCGACACGGCAGCCTGCTGCCCGCCGCTGTCGGCCGAGCCGCTGTCCCGCGAGCAGGCGGAGCAGGTTGCGCCGCTGCTGAAGGCGCTTGCTGATCCGGTGCGGCTGCGGCTGATGTCCCTGGTCGCCTCGCACCCTGGCGGCGAGGCCTGCGTCTGTGACCTGAATGACGCGTTCGACTTGTCCCAGCCGACTATCAGCCATCACCTGAAGGTGCTGCACGAGTCCGGCCTGCTGGACCGGGAGAAGCGCGGCGTGTGGGTCTACTACCGCGCCCGGACCGGGGCGCTGGCAAGCCTGGGTGCGCTCATCGGCGATCCGTCGTCCTGACGCGTCCGGTCGGCTGGCCGTAGTCGTCGGGCCCGCGGCCAGCTCTTCCGCTCGAAGCTTTCATCGTCTATCGTCGATGAACGATGAATGAGCTACCGGGGCCTCTCGAACGGCCCACTGCGACGGAGTACGCAACCTGGTTCAAGGCGCTGGCGGATGCTACCAGGATCCAGATCGTGTCCCTGCTGGCGCGCCGGGGTGATCCGATGAGCGTGGGCGAGATCGTCGCTGCCGTCCACGTCGGCCAGTCGACAGTGTCCGCGCACCTGAAGGTGCTCGCGGAGGTCAGGTTCGTGCTGGCCGAGCACCGCGGCACCGCCACCTACTACCGCATCAACCAGGCCTGCGTGGACTGCTTCCCGACCGCGGCCGACATCGTGATGGGCCGCCCCGTTCCGGCCCAGCCAGCCACCGTCCCCGTATCCAGGCCTTAAGGAGCAGCACATGACGCACGACACCGCCGCGAGCTCGACCGACGCCGTTATCGACAGGTACTCCGCACTCGCCCGGACCGCGATGGCCGGCGGCATGCCCGTCGACTGCGACCCCGGCGACTTCACCGCCGGGTGCTTCGGCGCCGCCGCCTACCCTGACGGCACGGCGGGGGTCCCGGAGGCGGCGCTGCGCGCCAGCCTCGGCTGCGGCAACCCGCTCGCGGTCGCTGACCTGCGGCCAGGTGAGATCGTCCTGGACCTCGGCTCCGGCGGCGGTCTCGATGTGGTGCTGTCCGCCCGGCGGGTCGGACCCGCAGGCATCGCCTACGGCCTGGACGCCAGCGCTGACATGCTCGACCTGGCCCGCGCCAACGCCGCGCAGGCCGGAGTCGCCAACGCCCGGTTCCTGCACGGCCGAATCGAGGCCATCCCGCTGCCTGACCAGCACGTCGACGTCATCATCTCCAACTGCGTCATCAACCTGTCCGCTGACAAGGCACGTGTCCTGGCCGAGGCCTTCCGGGTCCTACGGCCAGGCGGGCGCCTGGGCATCAGCGACATGATCGCCGACGACGGCATCGACCCCGGCCGGCTCGCCGACGCAGAGCAGCGCTCCGGCTGCATCAGCGGCACCCTCACCGCGCCGCGATACCGCGAGATGCTGCGGGCCGCCGGGTTCGGCGACATCACCATTACCACGACGCACCCAGCCGGAGGCGGCGTGCACTCGGCGATCATCCGCGCGGCCAGGCCGACCGCCCCAGGCGCGTAACCATGCCAGCAATGCCACCGGCCCATGGCGAAGCTCCGCACGTGGAGATCACGCCGATGACGGCCGCCCACTCGACCGCCGTGCTGGCCATCTACCAGGCAGGCATGGACGAGGGCAACGCCACCTTCGAGACCCGCGCGCCCCGCTGGGCAGAGTTCCGGGCCGCCCGGCTCGCCGCGCACAGCTACGTCGCCGCAGACGCAGCCGCAAATGTCCTCGGCTGGGTCGCGGCCTCCGCTGTCTCCGACCGGTGCGTCTACGCCGGAGTCGTGGAGCACTCCCTCTACGTTCGGCCAGATGCCCGCGGCCATGGCGTCGGCAGCCGGCTCCTGGCCGCCCTCATCCGGTCTACCGAGATCGCCGGGATCTGGACCATCCAGTCCGGCATCTTCCCCGAGAACACCGCTAGCCTCGCCATCCATACGGCAGCCGGGTTCCGGACCGTCGGAACCCGCGAGCGAATCGGCCGCCATCACGGCCGGTGGCGCGACGTGGTCCTCATCGAGCGGCGCAGCCCAGCCATCTGACCGGTGATCCAATCCGTTCATCAATGCCGACAGCCAGGCGGTAAGACTCAGCCGCCTACTGGCGCTGCGCGATCTGCGCCCTGGCCAGCTGCCGGGGAACCGGAAGTCAACACGAGAGCCATGGCTCCCGTCTGCCTGAAGCGCGCTAGAAGGCCGCGTTGACCACCATCGTTACGGACATCATCCCCGTCACCCGGGACGGCGAGCAGGAGCGAGAGCCGCAGCACCCAGACCTGGACCGCCTAACACTGAGAGAGGAGCCAGAGCGCGGCGAGGATCAGGCCGCCATGTTCACCCAGCGGCCGATGATTCCCGTCGCCCTGCTCACTGCGCACCCCGGCAATGTCCGCGAGGATAAGCAAGCCGATCAGGCGTTCTGCCAGTCCGTGGCGCCGCAACGCTGCGAAAGCCGCCGACCACGGCTACGGCCGGCGCAGTTTCCAGCGGTGGCTTCGAGGAGTCGGATCGTTCCCAACCGGCGTACCAGAAAGTCTTGAAAGACATCCGGGAGGCGGTGTCGGATCGGGGCAGAGGTGTTCGTAGCAGGGTGAGAGGCCGCCCACGACGGGCGCCCCAAACCACAGGAGATGATCCGAGATGCAGTACCTGGTTTCCGTGATCGACGACAAGACCGGCTCCGCCACCCCGGACGAGATGGCGGCCATCGACGCGTTCAACGACCGGCTCGAGGCCGAGGGCCACTGGGTCTTCGCCGGTGGGCTCGCGGCGCCCAGCTCGGCCACCGTCATCGACAGCCGAGGCGAGGAGACGATGTTCACCGACGGACCTTTCCTGGAGTCGAAGGAGTATCTCGCCGGATTCTGGATCATGGAGGCCCCCGACCTCGACGTGGCGCTCAAGCTCGCCGCCGAGGGGTCCAAGCACTGCAACCGGAAGATCGAGGTGCGGCCGTTCCTGTGAGTTTGGTCGACGCCCGGGAGGCGATCACCCAGGCACACCACGAGGAGTGGGCCAGGGTAGTCGCCTCCCTGACCAGGCGTTTCGGTGACCTCGACATCGCCGAGGAGGCGGCGGCCGAGGCGTTCGCGACCGCCGTCCAGCGGTGGCCGGCCGACGGCGTGCCCCCCAACCCCGGCGCCTGGCTGACCACCACCGCGAACCGCAAGGCCATCGACCGGATCCGGCGCGAGAGCAAGCGCGGCGGAAAGCAGAAGGAGGCTCAGATGGTGTGCGGCGACGACCCGCCCGGGCCTCCCGGGGCCATCGACGACGAGCGGCTCCGCCTGATCTTCACCTGCTGTCACCCGGCCCTCGCGATGGAGACCCGCGTGGCGCTGACGCTGCGCATGGTCGCCGGTCTGACCGTGCCCGAGATCGCCCGCGCCTTCCTGGTGCAGGAGACCACCATGGAACGGCGGATCACCCGTGCGAAGGCCAAGATCAAGGCGGCTCGCATCCCTTACCGGGTACCGTCCGCGGAGGATCTCCCGGCACGCGTCTCTGGCGTACTCGCCGTCCTCTTCCTGGTCTTCAACGAGGGCTACCTGGCGACCGGCCCGGACACCGATCCCGTACGTCACGATCTGACCGCCGAGGCGATCCGGCTCACTCGACTGATCCGGGCCCTCATGCCGGCGGACGGTGAGGTGGCCGGGCTGCTGGCGCTGATGGTCCTCATCGAGGCCCGCCGCACCGCGCGGGTTTCGGCGGGCGGCGAACTGGTCGCCCTGCACGAGCAGGACCGTGGGGCCTGGAACGCGGCGCTGGTCGCCGAGGGTCACCGGCTGGTGCGCGAGCGCCTGGCCGCCGGGGTGGCTCCAGGTCGCTACCAGATCCTCGCAGCGATCAACGCCGTGCACACCTCCGCCCGCGACGTACGCGCCACCGACTGGTCGCAGGTCGTCGCACTGTACGACCAGCTCGTCAACCTCGACCCCTCGCCGATCATCGCCCTCAACCGCGCCATCGCGGTCGCCGAGCTTGACGGCCCGGAAGTGGCCCTGGCGGCCGTCGACCGTCTCGAGCACAAGTTGGCCGGTTATCACGCCTACCATGCGACCCGCGCCGACCTGCTGCGCCGGCTGGGGCGCAGTCAGCAGTCGCGCGCGGCGTACGACAAAGCCATCGAGGTGGCCGGGAACACCGCCGAGATCGCCTACCTGACACGCCGCCGCGACCAGCTGGCGTAGCGGCCGCGAATCCGCATCGAAAGGCCGTGCGAAGCGGCGCATGAGCGCGCACTTTCCGTGGCGGCTGACTGCTGACCAGGCCCGGTGCTGCATCCGCGGCTGAACCCGTCAGCTGCGCACGTCGCCTGGACCCCGACTCGCGACGGCTCCCGTTGGCTCGGGCACGGCGCCCCCGGGAGGTATTTGCGGTGCCTGCTGAGGGCCGCCCGGTGAGCGGCTTATCGGCCAGCCTCCGGGCCGCCGGTGAGGCGTCATGTCTCAGGTGCAGGCGTTGCGTCAGGGGCGAGTTCGCGGTGCGCCTGTACGTCGATGTGGTTGGCGAACATGGTGACCGCTTCGTCGATGAGGCGTATGTACCGGTCGCCGCCCGGATCGTTGGAGATTTGCTGGTTCGCCAGGCCGGCTACTACCGCGGTCCAGAGGTCGAAATCTGCGTCGTTGTGGACTCCGGCGCGGCTGAGGATCATCTTGACGCCATCGAGGACCTCGACCGCGACCGCATAGGAGTCGGGGGATGGCTGGAATCCGGGAACCGCACGCAGGAATAGCAACTGGTAACGGGCTTGGTCCTGGACGGCAAAGTCCGTGAAGATGCCGGCGATCGCACGCAGCGCACCTGGCGCGTCGTCAGGGATTGCGGCCTCGGCGAATTTCTTTGCAAGTTCCTGATTGCCGTCGGCGAACATGCGGTCGTAGAGGGCGTTCTTGGAAGCGAAGTACGTGTACAGCGACGGGGGCTCCATGTCGACGGCGTGCGCGAGCGCACGCAGAGACAGCGCGGCCAGGCCGTCAGCACGCACCATGGACCACGCGGTGTCGAGGATCTCCTGCTTGGTGGCCTCGTGCCTATCGCGCCGGCGGTCGCGGCGGGCGTGGTGACCGTGGCGGGTAGGGATCGTCGAGGACATGAATTGACTCTAGCCGATAACCCTGCGATCATCCGAATACTGTTCGGAATTCCGAAGACTATACGGGAGCTGGCTATGGCGGAGACGACGATGGTCGGTGCCGACGTCGCGGCACCGCTCGGGCACCGGGCGGCGATGACCCTCGCGGCGACCGAGTTCGACCGGATGAACGCACAGCTATCCGCCCTGGCGCCGGCGGACTGGGCGCTCCCGACAGTGTGCGACCTGTGGGATGTACGCGGGATGGCCGCGCACGTGCTCGGCATGGCCGAGGCGCAAGCATCGTTCCGCCAGTTCGCCCACGACTTCCGTGCGGCAGGCAAACGGACCAGCGGGAAGATGATCGACGAGATGTCGGCGACCCAAGTGCGCGAGCGGGCCGCGATGACGACTGCCTCGATCGTTAGCCGCCTAGCGGCTGTGGCCCCAAAGGCGGTGCGGGCGAGACGCCGGACGCCGGCGCTCGTGCGGTGGGCAGTGCGCCTCAAGAACGATCCGCCGTTCGAGGCCGAGCGCTGGCCCTATGGCTACCTGGTGGACATCATCTTCACGCGCGACATGTGGATGCATCGCCTCGACATCAGCCGGGCGACGAGACTCCCCATGGACCTGACGGCAGGACACGACGGCCGCCTAGTGGCCGACGTCGTCGCTGAATGGGCTCGTCGCCACGGCCAGCCGTTTGCCCTGAAACTGACCGGCCCGGCCGGAGGTGAGTGGCGATCAGGAGAAGCCGGGGAACGCCTCGAGCTTGACGCGCTCGACTTTTGCTGGATCGTCGCAGCTCGCCAGTCCGGTACCGGGCTGATGGCCACGAACGTGCCGTTCTGACGTCTCGTTGACCGTCCTGGGCGCAGCCAGGTCCCCGTCGTGCCAACCGCAGTCACTGGCAGGCAGCTAGCCCGGCCAGCAGTACCAATCAGCAGGAGGATCCATGGCAATCGCAACCTACTTCCATCCCAAGTCCCTCAGCGCGGGACAGTACGACGAGGCCATCAAGGAGCTCGAAGCAGCTGGAGCCGCGAACCCGGCAGGCCGGATTCACCATTCGTGCTTCGGGCCCGACACGGACCTGATGGTCTACGAGGTGTGGGAGTCGCAGCAGGCCTTCGAGGATTATGGGCCGGCGCTCATGCCCATCTTGCAGAAGGTCGGGATTGACCCCGGCACGCCAGATGTCATGCCTATTCACAATCTCGCTGGCTGACCGAGGGCCGGCCTCGCTCCGTAAGAGGTGGGGCCGGCCACCGGCGCGCGCCTTCTCGTAGCTCAGAACAAACTGCGATGAGTGGCCCAAGAAAGAGCTAGGTCTCGGCCGGGGCGACCTGCAGAGCTGCGGCCGGCTCGAAAGCGGCGGAGAACAGGTAGCTGGTCGCCAGGCTGCGGTACGGCCGCCACTTGTCAGCGATGGCTAGCACGTCCTGCTGGGTGGGGAGGTGATCGAGCTGGTAAGCAATCCGGACCGCCTTGCGGAGCGCAAGATCGCCAGGCAGGACGACATCTTCCCGCTGAAGAGCGACGATGAGCGCGCCCTGCACCGTCCAGGGTCCTATCCCCGGAATCGCGGTCAGCTCAGCGAGCAGCTCGTCATCCGGCAAGTCGTTCAGCACGTCAGGGTCCAGCCGGCCATCCCGGAAGCGCTCGGCCAGGTCACGCAGCGTGCCGACCTTCCGCCATGAGAGCCCGGCCTCACGGAGCCTGCTGGGATCCACCTGCACCAACTCGGCAGGCGACGGGAGATGGCCGCCGAACAGGTCTTCGATCCTGGCTAGCGTCCGGCGTGTCGCCGGCACGGATAGCTGCTGGCCGGTGACCTGGAATAGCAGTGCCCCGAACAGGTCCATCGCCGGTAGCTGGGCTATCCAGGCCCTCGGGTCGAAGTTCGGCCGCTCGTCGATAAGCCGCGCGAGCACGGGATCGGCGTCGTGAAGGTGGGAGCGCGCCTCTTGCAGCAAGGAGCCCCGGCTCGAATCCCCGCTACCCGAGCTCGCTGCAGGTGCCGAGCCGCTTTTCGGCTGGGCGTTTCGGCTCTTGTCCTCGGCTGAGCTGGTCATTGTCCTAGACAAGGTTACTGCGTCTCCTCGGTCGAATCCGGGTCAGGCGTTCCGGGGTCGACGCTGACCGGCCGCGGATCGTGCTGTTCAAGGGTGGCGCGGCCGCTCATCGCCAGCCCGGTGAACGGTCGTCACCGGCTCATGGTGATTAAGCACCGTACGCCGGAATTATCGCCCCGCTCACCGGCGCTGCGGCGTCGCTGACGAGGAATGCGATGACCTCGGCGATCGCCTCGGGCGCGGTCGCATGCGCCATCGTTTCCGCGGGGAGCGCGGCCCGATTAGCGGGTGTGTCGATGAGCTGCGGCGCGACTGCGTTCACCCGGATCCCGTGCGGGCGCAACTCGACGTCGAGAGTCCGGGTCAGGTGAACAAGAGCTGCCTTGCTCACGCTGTAAGCGGCCATGCCGGCAGATGGCTCAATCCCCGGGCGGGCGGAGACGTGCACGATGACACCTGAACCGTGCCGTTGCATATGCGGCGCTGCCGCCTGGCTGAGCCACAGCGCGGCGCCGAGGTTGACGTCGAGCATGAGCTGGAGCTCTTCGGGCGTCGTGCTGAGCGCGTCTCCGAGGTGAAACGTTCCGATCGTGTTCACGAGTATGTCGGGCGGCCCGACGTCGGCCGCGATCCGGTCGATGAGGCTCTTCGCGGTGGCTGGGTCAGTCGTGTCGGCCGACTCGCGCACGACGCTGTCCGGGAGTTCGCGGAGCGCCTGCTCGTTCCGGTCCACCGCCACTACCGTGAGGCCCCGGGCGGCGAGAGTGACGGCGGTCGCGCGCCCGAGCGAACCGCCGCCGCCCGTCACGATTGCTACCTTGGCGCTCATCGGGAAGTCGGTCATCGTAAGACTCCTTTCTGGAATGGTGAACCCCGCGGACCGAAGCAGAGCAGGAAGTCACCAGCTATTGCTCCTTCAGCAGGCGGTCGGTAAGCACGATCTCGATGATTGCCGGGACGGTATCGAGGCGGCCCCAGTCGCGCTGAAGTTCGCACGCGAGCGAGACCCAGCTGATCGGCTGGCCGCCGGCCTGCGTCACCCGGTCAAGCCCTGCGCGGTGCGCCTCGGGCGAGGTGCCGCCGATCGCGTCGACGACCGGGTAGACCTCGTAGCCTTCGCGAAGCGCATCGAGGGCGGTGAAGGCCATGCAGACTTCGGTCCACAGGGCGCAGAAGATGAGCTTGCGGCGGCCTGTCGCGTGGACGGCCTCAACAAACTCAATGTCCTCCCAGGAGTTGACCGTGGTCCGATCCACGGGCTTATCGTCCGTCAGCAGGCTGGCGAGGTCGGGCAGGGTTGGCTTACCCCGGCCGGAGGCCACGTTGACGGTCGAATGGATCACAGGGATCCCGAACGTCTTGACCGTCCGCACCGTGGAGACGGCGTTCTTGAGGAGCAGGTCGCGGTCCATCGAGCGGACCGCGGCTAGCTGCGAGGGCTGGTAATCGATAAGCACCAGGGCCGCGTTCTGCGGCGTAAGGAGATGGTCCGACAGCTGATCACGGACTGGCGCGCTGGTCATTCAAGCCTCACTGTCGTCGTGTTGGGCACTGCATACGCCCGACGGTTAGGGACCCTCACGGTGATAGATACTCACCTGATTCTGGTGATTCGGGCCTCGGCGCGACCTGGCGAACCTCAAGCAAGTCCAGTCCGAGCGCCTCGATCTCAGCCAGCACGCCGTACAGCGCAGACTGATCCAGGACGGCCGTGAGAACGGTGACCGGGCCTTCCTGCTGCGTCACCAGGGAAGGGAACGCGGACAACAATGTGGCGCCCAGATGCCCATTGATCCGGATCGCGTATAGCGCTGGGTCCATACCGCCATCGTCGAGCGAGACCGGGTGAGCCCGCATCGCCAGGATCTGGTGATCGCGGGGTAGCCCGTCAGGCCGACCATCAATCGACGACGTACGCTGACAACGTGCTGAGAGGCGTTTGGCGTCTGGGCAATGCGCTCGCGGTCAGGCTCAGGCATGGCCGTTAAGGCCAGACCTGCCGATGCGCCAGCGGCGGCCCAGCCGCTGGTCGAACGGGCTGACCTTCTCGCCACTCTTGATCGCGCGTCGGCAGGCATCGTGACGGTAATCTCGGCTCCCGCGGGCAGCGGGAAAACGTGCCTGTTGCGTGCGTGGCAAGCTGGCCCGGGTCAACGGCATCGGGTTGCCGCCGTGCAGGTGCAGCGCGATCAGCGGGACGCTCAGCAGTTCTGGCTCGCAGTGCTCAGTGCGGTCCGTCAGGTCGGCGGAACAGACAGCAGCGCCGATCCCCCGGCGACACCCGCCTTCGACGGACCGGCGATGGTCGACCGAGTGCTCTCGGTGCTGGCCCAGGATCCCGACCGCATGTTTCTTCTCATTGACGATCTGCACGAGCTGACTTCGCCGGAGGCCCTCGCCCAGCTCTCCCGACTGCTGGCGAGCCTGCCCCGGCACGTGCACGCGATCCTGGCAACGCGCCGCGATCTCCCCCTGCACCTGCATCAGCTTCGGCTGGCAGGGGAGCTAACCGAGATACGCGCCGCAGATCTGCGCTTCACCGGGCCCGAGACGCGTGAGTTGCTCAACGCGTCAGGGATCGCGCTGTCGGATGCCGGAGCAGGATTGTTGCATCAGCGCACCGAAGGCTGGGCCGCGGGCCTGCGACTCGCCGCCATCTCCTTGGCTGGACACCCTCACCCGGAACGGTTCGTCACCGAATTCTCCGGCAGCAGTAGCACAGTCGCGGAGTACCTGATCGCCGAGATGCTGGAACGTCAGCCAGCCGAGGTGCAGCAACTGCTGGTGCGCACGTCGCTGCTTGACCGAGTCAATGGCGAGCTGGGCGATTTGCTAACCGGCCGCCCCGGCTCAGAAGGGATCCTGCTCGATCTCGAGGACGCGAACGCATTTGTCATGTCGCTCGATCCTGAGCGGACATGGTTCCGCTACCACCACCTGTTCGCCGACCTCCTCCGGCTGGAGCTGCGCCGGACGCAGCCCGAGCGGGTCTCAGCTCTGCACCGGCTCGCCGCAACGTGGTTCGTCCAGCACGGCCAGGTTGTGGACGCCATCCGGCATACCCTAGCGGCGGGCGACTGGTCGGACGCGGCACGACTGCTCGCCGATCACTCGTTCAGCCTGACGCTCGACGGGCATACCCAGACCATCCAGGCAGTCCTGCGGGCCTTCCCGCCCGGCGCCGAGGTGGACGGCGCCGATCTTGCCCTAGCGCGCGCCACGACCCATCTTGCCCAGGGCGACCTCGACGAGGCGGCCGCGCATCTGGCACTCGCCGAGACGCATGTCGAAACGACGCCCCCGGAGCGCCAGCGCCGCCTCCGGGTGACGATCGCCTCTCTGCAGCTCTCACTGGCGAGGCGGCGCGGAAACCTGGCCGGCGTCATCGAGCAGGTCCAGTTCCTGGCCTCCCCGATCAGCGCGGCATCGGACGAAGAGGTAACACTCGACAGCGACCTCCGAGCGGTGGCGCTCATGAACCTGGGAATCGTCGAGGCGTGGTCGCTGGCCAGCGCAGCGAGCGAGCGCCACCTCCGGGAGGGCGCCGATCTTGCCAGGAGGATCGGCAGGCCGTACCTCGAAGTCGGCTGCCTCGCGCAGCTCGCTTTCGCCTCGAAGATCCGTCCCTTCGCCACGACCCGGCGGCTCTGCATCGAGGCGATATCGCTCGCGGAGCGACACGGCTGGGGCGGAGAGCCTATCGTCGCGCCCGCGGAAGTGACGCTGGCCGCCCTGATGATCTTGATGGGTGATTTCAGCCAAGGCGAGCAGTGGCTGCAGCGCACCGGACAGGCCCTGCAAACAGACACCGGGCCGGGCATCAGGCTCCTGCTCCGCCTGGCCACCGGCATGCTCTACGCAGGACGCGGCAGGCACCGGGAGGCTCTCGCCGAGTTCAGCGGTGCCGAGCGACTGCAGTTGCAACTGGCCAGCTCGCACGCGCTCGAGAATCAGCTCGTTGGATGGAAGATAGCCACCCAGGCTCGCGTCGGGATGCTCGGCGATGCCCGGGCTTCGGTCGCGGCCCTCGACGAGTGCCGTGCGAACTCCGGCGAGATCCTCAATGCGCGCGCGGTCATCTGCCTGGCGGACAAGGCCCCTGCCCAGGTGCTCGGCTCGTTGCAGTCCGTTGTTGACGGCACGGCACCGGTGATCGGTTACGGCACGGTCGTTGAGTCTTTGCTACTGACCGCGCTCGCCCACCGCGACCTGGGCGACCAGCGTGCGGCGACCCAGGCCGTTGAGCATGCGCTGGCTCTCTCAGAACCTGACCGGCTGGTCTTGCCATTCGCGATGATCGCCCCAGTGAAGCTGCTCGAATCGATACCCCGGCCCGAGACATCCCACGCTGGGCTTCTCGCCGACATCCTGGACGTCGTGCATGGCTCGTCGCTGGCGCCCCGGGGTGCGTCCTCGTCGCCGCAGATCGAGCAGCTCAGCCCCAGTGAGCTCAAAGTTCTGCGGTACCTGCCGACGAACCTCTCCAGACTGGAGATCGCCAGCGAGCTGTCCGTCTCGGTGAACACCGTGAGTACGCACATCCGCAACATATACGCCAAGCTCGGAGCCCAGGACCGCTCCTCGGCCGTGCAGCGTGCTCGAGAACTGCACCTGCTGTCAGTCGGCCTGACGCGGTCGTGAGCGAATCAGCCGGAAAGACGGGTCGGTCGAGCTCGATGCCCGATTCAACCTCTCGCCGAATACGCTGGGCTCGGCTGCGCCGCGCCCTGTGGCAGCCGCCGCGCCCGCACGGCCAGCAACCGCGCGAGCGCGTGGTCGGCCCGCTGGAACTCTTCTACGACCTCGCCGTGGTAGTGCTGATCGCCCAGGACGCCCGTCATCTGGCCCTGCACCTAACGTGGCGCGGACTCGGCGATTTCGCCGTGGTCTTCACGCTCGTGTGGATCGCCTGGATCAACGGCAGCCTCCACCATGAGCTGCATGGGCACGATGACGCCCGCTCGCGCAGCACGTTCCTGCTGCAGATTCTGGTGCTCGCGGCGATGGGAGCATTTATCCCTGAGGCAGATGGCCGGCGAGGGGCAGCGTTCGCTATCGCCGCAGGCATGCTGTTCGCTGTACTGACCATCCTGTGGCTGCTGGCCGCACGCGGCGACCGCCCCGAATACCGCCGCTCGAGCCGGCTATTCGTTAACGGGACAGCTGCATGCGCCATCCTGCTGGCCGCCAGCGCCCTCCTGCCAGCCAGCGCTCGCATACCAGCCTGGGGCCTCATCGACACCGCCTACCTGGCCGGATTCGCTGCGGTGATCCTCACTGCCACCCGTGAAGTCGCGGCCGCGCTGACCATCACCGACGCGCTCATCGAACGCTTCGGACTGCTCATCATCATCGTGCTCGGCGAGATCATGACCGGTGTCGTAGCGGGATTGGCGAGCCAGCCGATCAGCGCGCTCACACTCAGCGTCGGCCTCGTCGCGGTTGTCATCGGCTTCGGCGCCTGGTGGACGTACTTCGACTTCGCCGGACACCGGCCGCCCCGACCGAAGACGACCGCGAGCGTGCAGTGGATGCTCGGCCACCTGCCGCTCACCGCAGCCGTTGCGGCAATGGGCGCCGCGATGGTCAGCCTCATCGACCATGTCCATGACGGCCGTACGCCAGCCGCCGCAGCGTGGGTACTGTGCGCAGGCGCCGCCGTCGTGCTGTGCACGACGATGCTGGTATCGGCGAGCTTGCAAGCCTGGGACAGCGAACGCAGCCTCTATCGGCCGCTGGCCCGTACATGCGTCGGAGTGGCCGTGGCGTGCCTCGCGCTCGGCGCAGCCCGGCCGACGCCGCTTGTCCTCGCGCTCGCGGTTGTTCTTTTGCTCAGCATCCCTTGGGGATTCGCCGTCGCACGCCGCGCGGCATCTCCGACCCACGAGTGAACTGCGTATCGAAGGATTGTGACGGTCAATGACCAACCGCAGTGCACAGCGTTATCGCCTGGGTACGCAGACAGTGTCCCGCATCGGCTTCGGCGCGATGCAACTGCCAGGTCCGGGGGTATTCGGTCCGCCGCGAGACCGCGCTGAGGCGATTGCCGTGCTGCGCCGCGCCGCCGAGCTTGGCGTCGATCACATTGATACTGCGCAGTTCTATGGTCCCGGTGTCGCCAATGAGCTCATCAGGGCAGCGCTGTTCCCCTACCCCCAGGAGCTCGCCCTGGTCAGCAAGGTTGGCGCCCGTCGAGACGAATCAGGCGCAATCCTTCGGTATGACGCTCCCGCAGAGCTTAGGGCAGGAATCGAGGACAACCTGCGCAGCCTCGGAGTCGACCGCGTCGCTGCGGTCAACCTGCGGCTGATGGATGACTCGGAACCTGGCCAGCGATTCGATGACCAGATCGGTGCCATGATGCAAGCGCGCGACGAGGGCATGATCGACGGCGTCGGCCTCAGCAACGTCACCCGGGAGCACCTGTTGCACGCGCTCGCGCACACCGACATTGTGTGCGTGCAGAATCCCATGAACCTGACCGACCGAGCCTCAATGCCTGTGCTGGAGGAGTGCCAAAGGCGCGGCATTGCCTTCGTGCCGTTCTTCCCGCTCGGCTCGGCCTTCGGCCGGGGCAATCGAGTTCTTGGCAACACTCAAGTCGTCGCCACCGCAGCGCGGATGGGACACACACCAGCACAGGTAGCGCTGGCGTGGTTGCTCAGCCTGCGACCCAATGTGCTCTTGATTCCGGGCACATCCTCGCGTCGCCACCTCGAGGAGAATATGGCCGTCGCGAACATTGAACTGGACCCGGAGGCGCGCGAGCTCCTGGCCAGTGCCGTTTAGATCAGCCGGGGAGGTCAACTGTGACATCGCCAACCCTGGGCGCGCCCGGCGCGCCCATCTTGCCGGACTACGCGCCTGAACCCCAGGCTTGAGGGCGACATGATGTCAACCTTCGCACTTGGCCAGATGCACGTCAGACGGTCTGGGTACGGCGCGATGCAGCTTGCGGGCCCCTTCGCGGCTTTGCCGCCACCGGACCGGGCGTCAGCCATTGCGGTGCTCCAGGCTGCGGTCGCCGCCGGCGTCGATCACATCGACACGGCCGACTACTACGGTCCCGGCGCCGTCAACAACCTGATCCGTGAAGCGCTCTACCCCTACCCCGACGGGCTGGCGATCGTCAGCAAGGTGGCGGTCGGGCGAAACGACGGCGGCGGCGCTGACCGATTCGACTATCCGCAGGAGCTACGCGAGCGCATCGAAGACAACCTGGGCCGCTTGCGGATCGGCCAGCTAGCTGCAGTTAACCTCCGCCTGCCTGGTGGCGGAGGCGTCGACGCACGCTTCGATGACCAGTTGGCGGCGATGGTGGCGGCCCGCGACGAGGGCCTCATCGCCGGCATCGGCCTCAGTAATGTCAGCCTCGGGCAGCTACGGCACGCCGTGGCAGGGACCGACATTGTCTGCGTTCAGAACCTGTTCCACCTGGCTGACCGCCGCGGGGCTCCCATTCTCGAGGAGTGTCTCAGCCGTGGAATCGCGTTCGCGCCTTTCTGTCCGCTTGGCTGGCCGCGCGGCCAGGACAACCCAGTGCTCACCAGCCCTGTCGTCATCCAGACAGCAGCGCGGCTCGGTGTCAGGCCGGCGCAAGTCGCACTCCAGTGGCTGCTACAGCTAGCCCCCAACGTGCTGCTCATCCCTGGGACGGCCTCGGTCAGTCACCTGAGGGAGAACATGGCCGCCGAAGGCGTGACGCTCGATGACGAGGCGCTGCGCCAATTGGAAGGCCTTGACGCGTGCCAGCGTTAGGGCGACGGTCACCAGATCCGCCTGCCCGATCATCGCCAGTCGCTCGCGGCCAGGCGGGCTCAGCCGGCGCCTCGGTGCCTGGGCATACGCTCTGGGCATGACGATTGAGCGGGGGACAGCGCCCGGAGACATCTTCGGCGGGCTAGCGCGAGCCGAGTACGAGCGGCTGGCCCGAGAGCTGACCGGGTACTGCTACCGGATGCTCGGCTCGCCGTTCGACGCCGAGGACGCGGTGCAGGACACGATGGTCCGCGCCTTGAGGGAGTTCGCCAGGTTTGAGGGCCGCTCGTCGCTGCGCACTTGGCTGCACCGGATTGCCACGAACGTGTGCATCGACATGCTGCGCAAGCGAAGCCGCCGCACCGTGCCGATGGAGCTTCAGCCGCCCACGCGGGCGAACGGTGCCCAGATCCCGCCGCCGCTGAACGAGCGCACCTGGGTGCTACCGATCCCGGACGCCAAGCTCGCGGACGGCAGCGCCGATCCGGCCGAGCAGGTGGTATCAAGGGAGACGGTCAGGCTCGCCTTCGTGGCCGCGTTGCAGCGGCTGACGCCGCGCCAGCGCGCGGCGTTGATCCTGCCAGAGCCCCACCAACCAGGTCGTCCCGCTGACCTTGAACGTCGTCGCGACCGTCACTGCGCCGCTCTACTACGAGCGCATCATCATCACCAACGAGACGACTGACGACGTCTACGTGAGTGGGGGCCAGGACGAGTGATCGTCGGCTGGCTCCCGTGCGCTGAATGCCCAGGGGGACGAGGCAACCACAACGGCCACCGATGGGTGAGCTGCCAGGAGCGTGGCTGCAGTTCGGTCTGGTATGACCCGGCGCACACGCCTTAGCCCAGCTTGCTATTTCCTAGCTGCTGGTGATCTCCACCTTGCGCTCGCTGATTATGCGTATGCGCCTGGGATCTCCCTCGGCTACGCGAAGAGCCGTGGCCCATACGTCACGTCGTACCGTGACGGTGCTGACTGGCGAGCTGCGGGCTGTATTGCCCGGTCGTGGTGTCTTGGCTGCCGCCATCATATGCACCTGCATTACGCCCGTGTCCATGGGCATGATCACCACGCGACACGGATTGGAATTCGGGGCGACGGCTGGCACGCTAGACTGACAATTGAGGCGCTGTTCATCCAGAAGGTGAGACTATGGCACGACTTTGGCGCACTAACGCTGGTCTCCTGCTGATCGCCTTCATGCTTCTGGACATCGCGATCTGGGCATACACCGAGACGGCTGGCTCCCGCATCAACGCCCACATCGACCTCACCGCTCAGCAGGTCGCCTGGACGGCGCTGGACGCGTTCCTGGTCTGGCGTGTCTGGCACGGTGGCCGCTTGGCCTGGGCTGTTCTGCTCGGGCTCAACATCCTCCCATTCGCGCTGATGCTCTTTGGCGGGGCTTGGAGCGCCTATGCCAGTGCGCTGTACGTCTTCGTGATCGCCCAGATCCTGATACTGCTAACCCCGGCTGTTCGTGATCACGTCAGCCGGGGTCAACAGTCCGAAAGGGCCTAGCGACTACACCAAGTCGACGTTCCCTGGTGACGCGCTGTAGTTGCCGTTCCAGTACTCGTACTCATCCATAGTCGGGTAAGCATAGGATACGCACCCGTACTTGAGGACGCACTGGTCGAATTCGACCTGGTCATACTCGTGGTTGCCCGAGCACGCGTTCGTCGCCCCGGAGGCTGTGAAACAGTTGAACTTGATCCCCGTGACGTTCTGAACGTAACTCCAGCCGAACATCTGGCCCGGCCCTGTTACGCCAATCTTGATCCAGGTGGAATGGGATGTGACCCTGTCCGTTGGGGTGGGCGGGCCAATGGGCGGCCCGGTGTAGCAGAAGTAGGTGTACATCTGCAGCCAGGCCACTTTGAGGTCAGCGATCCCGGTGACCACGTCGGCCTCGGCGTAGAACGTGGTGCAAGGGTCGCCTGCGGCGTTGCGAGCATCGGCGTGATGGCCCACCTTTCCCAGGCGCACGTACACGGGTACCGGCCGCTTGTGCACCTGCGACCAGTGGATCATCAGTAGAAGGTCGCGCCGCAGAACCGGGTTCTTGATGGCGGCCGGGTTGGCGTAGTGGATGTTGCTCGTTGGCGTCAGGGGCCGGGTTGCTGCCTGTGCCATCGGACTGGCGGCCATAAGCGCTGCCGATGACGCCAGCGCGCACGCGGCAAGCAGCGTGGCCATACGGCTGCCATTTCCGGGGCGCGCTAAAGTAACGCGTGTTCTCACTTTGCTTCCCTTCGACTGGACGGAGTGAGGACAACCGGATCGCTGGGGCGTTCGCGCGCCTCAGCGATCCCTCTTTACCCAGGGGAATCACGATTTGCTCTTCCCCCGTAGGTCACGACTGTGACTCGTGATCGGTAGCCGTGTCAAGACCACCTGTCAAAGTCCTGAATTAGGTCA
The DNA here is from genome assembly GCA_963834665.1 of uncultured Actinomycetota bacterium. GTDB lineage: Bacteria > Actinomycetota > Actinomycetes > Streptosporangiales > Streptosporangiaceae > JAJYUU01. The sequence continues at coordinate 300,824 of CAWICK010000008.1, read as the reverse complement.
GAGCGAGTTAGGGTTCGATTTCCCAGGGACGAGATGGAGCTACCCAGCAAGAGCAGAACACCACGCGTGTACCAGGTCAAGCCCCGTTTATGACGACTGGGAGAACGAGGGCAAGGGCGACGTGGCCAGCGAGCACCCCCATGCAGGTCGCGCGCCGTGTGGTCTACCACGCCCCCTGATCGCACGTTGAGTACATCCCGATTTTCGGGGCCAGGTATGACCCAGGTGAAGCACACCATGTATAGGACTGACACACGGTCTCCTAGTGCGTGCGTGGTATTCACACAGCGGAGCTGTGTATGCCAGCATGCCTGCGGCTGGCATAGTGCTGTTATTGGCATCATTAACACAATGGCCTATGTGAGTTTAATAGCAACTAGCCCTGAATTCCCCGTGTGCCGTTGTCTGGTGCTGAGTCAGACGCGCGCGCTGGTGCCCGAGTGCGCAGTGCCCTCAGTGCCCCCCAGCTTGCCTGTCTTGCTAGCCGTATGTGGCTTCTGACCTGGGCATATACACGCTGGGGGAAGGTGTTGGGGGGGGGCGGTTGTGCCCCTACCGAGGGCATAGAATGGCTATTAATAGCGCGCGGCGCTGCATTATGTAGCTTGCACCCCCCACCGTTAAGTTCAGCCGCCCACGCGGGCGAACGGTGCCCAGATCCCGCCGCCGCTGAACGAGCGCACCTGGGTGCTACCGATCCCGGATGCCAGACCACGCTGGACGGCAGCGCCGATCCGGCCGAGCAGGTGGTATCAAAGGAGACGGTCAGGCTCGCCTTCGTGGCCGCGTTGCAGCGGCTGACGCCGCGCCAGCGCGCGGCGTTGATCCTGCGCGACGTGCTGCAGCTCTCCGCCGCCGAGACCGCGGAATCAGCTCGGCACCACCGTGGCCCCGGCGAACAGTACGCTGCAGCGTGCCCGCGCCACGGTGCCGCCCATCGACGAGGACGACCCCGGCCCAGGGCGGGGCCGACCCGGCCCTGCTGGAGGAATACGTCACCGCCTTCGAGGCATACGACGTGCTCCGGCTACCGCGCTGCTGCGCAGCGACGCGGTGAACTCGATGCCGCCGCTGCCGCTGTGGCTGGCCAGGACGAGATCCGGCCGTGGATGCTGGGGCCGGGCTCGGGTCGCGGCTCCCGGCTGCTGCCCACCGCGGCGAACAGCTGCGCTGCCTACGCGCAATACCGCCGGACGGCCGAGGCGGCTATCACCCGTGGGCGATACAGGTGCTGGAGACCGATGGCAGCCTGATCACCGGTCTGCACTCCTATGTGTTTCCCGAGCTATTTACGTACTTCGGCTTCTCTGCCGCCTTGTAATATTGCCCGGGCGGGGCGATTAGTTCCGGGGACCCTTGTCCGTCCAACCTCTTGAGGTGGTGTACGGAGCCCGCCATCGAGGACGGAGGAGGGCAATGAGTCCGCGAGTCGTCTCGGCCGCCGAGTGGCTGGCCGCACGCAAGGAGCTGCAGGCGCCGAGGAGGAGGCCGTACGCACTCTCGAGCAGATCGCGAGCCGGCGCCGCGAGATGCCGGCCGTCAAAATCGAAAAGGACTACGTCTTCGAGGGCCAGGACGGCAAGGCCAGCCTGCTGGATCTCTTCGAGGGCCGGACTCAGCTCATCGTCCAGCACTTCATGTTCGACCCGGCCTGGGACGAGGGCTGCCCGGTGTGCTCCTACCAGGCCGATAATGTGGGCCCGCTGGAGCACCTGCATGCCCACAACACCACCTACGTCGCGGTGTCCAGGGCGCCGATCAGCAAGATCGAGCCGTTCCGGCAGCGGATGGGCTGGGCCTTCCCGTGGTATTCGTCGCATGGACGAAGACATCGAGTTGCGCCACCACGACAAGTACCCGGAGGACGGACATGACCGGCAATCGGATTGAGGACACGGCGGACCAGGCTTTGCTGGCCTTCCTCGATGCCCAGCGCGGCTCGGTGCTTTCCATCGTGGAGGGGCTGGACGAGGAGGCGTGGCACCGGCCGGTCGTGCCGTCGGGCTGGACGCCGGCTGGGCTGGTCGAGCACCTGGGCGGCGCCGAGTGGCACTGGTTCCAGGGGGTCGTGGCCGGCGCAGATCCTGAGCCGCCACCGGGGGATGAGGATCTGCCTGCCTATGACCCGAAGGCAGCGTTCGTCTGTGACGAGCCTTCAGCGGAGGTCATCGGCTTCTACCGTGACCAGTGCGCGCGCTCGGATGCGGTGCTGGCGGTGACGCCGCTGTCGGCGCCGCCGCGCGGCAGGCACGGCGACCCGCAGATGGATGAACCGCCGAACGTGCGCTGGGTCGTGCTGCACATGATCGAGGAGACCGCGCGACATGCCGGTCACCTGGACATCGCCAGGGAACTGATCGACGGCCAGACCGGGCTCGGGCCGCGCTGACCGGCCGCATCATGAATGCCTGGCCTGGTGGTTGCTGACCCGCCGGACACCGGATCTCGCGATACCCAGGGAGTCGGCCCCAGCGAACTTCGGGCCGCCCTTCTCGTAGAAGACATCCACCTCCTCGATGGTGAAGCCAGCCGCTGTCAGCAGGTCAATGATCGGACGGGTGAAATGACACCCGCCGGCGATCCGCTGCTGTATCGGGTCCAAGCGATACTGCCAACGGCGGACCGGCTCGTCGGGTGCGAGCCCGTGCTCGAGGAAGTGGAGCGATCCGCCGGGCTTCAGGACCCTGCGCAGCTCTCCCAGCGCCATGGAAACGTCTGGGATCGTGCACAACGTCCAGGTGGACAGTGCGGCGTCGAAACTGTCATCCGCAAATGGCAGCGACTGGCCATCGAGACCGGCTCGCTGCACCGGGGCGCCGGCTGCCGCGACGCGCTTCTGAGCGAGGTTCCAGCTCAGATCGGATGGCTCTACCGCCGCTACATTTGTGACCGCGGCGGGGTAGAACGGCACGTTGAGCCCAGAACCGAAACCGATCTCGACCACGTCCCCGGCCAGGTCTTCGCAGACCCGATTGCGCAGTGGCTGCAATGTCGCGGCGCCGCAGACGGTGTTGATGATCCGCGGCAGCACATGCGTTGCGTAGAGCCCCATTTGCCCGTTTTCCTGTCTGGCTTGGCTATCAGGAAGGCTCGCACGTGCACACACCGGAGGGCAACATCGACCAGGAACACTCCGGCGGCCGTCGTGGACGGGGGACAGGTCCGCCTCGCCGGTGCGCTCCAGGTCCCGCGAGCGCCCGCACCCTGCTATCCGTCTTCCTGTGATAGATGAAGCAAAACCTGGATCAGGATGTAAATCAGCGAATCTAAGGCGAGTCACAAAGTATTTACGGGCCGGGTTAATTTAGTCTCGCTTTGCCGTGGCATGCGATGCTGAAATGGAGTCTCTATCCGCGCCGGCCATGCGAGCCGCTAAATATCTGGCTATGCTGTCAACCGCGTTCTAGCCTGCGGTGTCACGTGAGACGAATGCGTGCAGGTCGATGCTCAAACGCAGCATTATCCGCAGCTGATCAGTAGTTCTCGGAATAAGCAAACACAGTAGTCCCAATCGCGTCGAAAGCCGCGTGAGTATTCGCGCTGTCGTTCGCCGAAAAGCCACAAAGGAGAGTAAGTGATGAGTCTATTCAGAATCAAACGGCGTGTCGCGGTCGTCGGCGCCACCGTTGCCCTCGTTTTAGCAGGCGGCGGTGCGGCGTTCGCCTACTTCACGTCGACAGGAACCGGCACCGGCACGGGCACGGTAGGAACGGCTAGCGCTTATACCGTTGTCGTCAGCGGCCCCAGCGGTGGCCCGCTCACTCCGGGCGGGGCTACGGAGGGCTTTAGCTACACAGTGCATAACAACTCATCCGGATCCCAGCAGATCACCACCGCGACCATCACGGTGGCCCCTGATGCGACTCACGCGACGGCCGGCTGCTCGATGGCCTGGTACCAGGTCAGCGGGCCCGGGATCACCACCGCCGCTAACCCGGCCACCCAGACCTATGTCACTCCGATAACCATTCCTGCTGCCACCACCAGCACGGACAGTCAACTGGCTTTCACCGTGACGCTGCTGAACTTGCCCGTCAACCAGGACGCGTGCGAAGGCGACGCACCCACGGTCACAGTGGCCGTCAGCTAGCGCTTCAGACGGCAGGTCCAAAAGAGCCGACGCTCATTGGGGCCAATCGAACCACCCGGGTGGCGGTCTTGCAGTACCGCCACCCGGAGGGCCGTAAGTGACTCCAGCAAGCCACGTGAGTTCAGGGAGCAGATGACGTGACCATCTTCCGGCGAATGACGGCAGCACGGCGCAGGGCTGTGACTTCCGCGCTCCTCGCCGGCCTCGCCGGGATCCTCAGTATCAGCTACGTCGTGGTCACCGCGCTGGCCGCCCCTGCGCCTCCGGCTCCTACCATCGCCACCCACCAGGCCAATCCGACAACGGCGAGCAGGCAGCGATCAGGTCCCGCCGCTCCAGTGTTCGTCTTGCACCCGTCCGACCCGTCCAGGTCCAGGACCGCTGCCTTTGCGTTTACCGACACTAGTCGGCCGGTCACCTTCTTCTGCCAGCTCGACTCTGATCCAGTCAGGCCGTGCATGCGGCCAGTCCCGCACCGCGATCGCCGGCCAGCCCGACCCCATCATCAGCACACTCGTGGCCACGGGCTATCCACGGGCCGACAGCGGTACGCGGACCTTGAGTACGGCCCGCATTGCTTCTACGTCTACGCAACCGATGAGGCTGGACACATCGGGGCGACAGCGCAGTTCTGCTGGCGAATTCTGCCGCCTGGCAACCCGTTCCATCGGCACCATCGGCACCATCACCACCATCGGACCCGTAACTTCACTGTCGGAGGGGATCTCCCGACACCGCTTTACCCTGGCACTAGCGAGTCACTGGACCTGACCTTCACAAATCCGAACTCCTGGCCCATCACGATCTCTAGTGGGGCCATCTCCGTCGACAACATCACGATCAGCAGCAACCGGCCAGGTTGCGGCCCATCGAACTTCGCCGTCACCCAGGGCCTGACCTCCAGGGTGACGATCCCCGCGCACCAGCTGACGCCCTTGTCGCTCTCGGCACTGCTCGTCCCCGCTGCTGACTGGCCCGTCATCAAGATGCTGGAGACCAACACGAATCAGGATGCCTGTCAAGGCGCAACCTTGACCCTCACCTATTCGGGGATCGAGGCGACCAGATGAGACGCCGCAAGCTGCTGCTGCTGGCCGCAGTCGCCGTCGTACTGAGCCTTGGCTCGGGCACTGCTTACGCCTATTTCACCTCGTCCGGCAGCGGATCCAGATCGGCAAGCACGGCCACCATGCTGACGGTCACGGTCGCGGCTACGGCAGGTACGCCCGGCACGGCGCTGCTGCCTGGTGGCAGCGGTGATGTGACACTCCAGCTGACCAACCCGAACAGCTTCGTGGTGAGACTGATCAGCGTTACCGGAAACGGGGCCATCACCGCCAGCGATGGCTGCTCGCCCACCGGGGTGACGTTCACCGATCAGACTGGTCTCAGCATTGCGATCGCCGCCAGCGGTACGACGCAGGTCGATCTGCCCGCTGCCGCGGCCATGAGCGTGACGTCGGCCAACGCGTGTCAGGGCACGACGTTCCACGTCCCTGTCACCATCACGGTGCGCAAGTGATGCGGGCCCGCCGCGAAGGCCGACGCAGCGGGCGGGCGCGTGTCGGGCGGCGGCGCGTCCGGCGCGGACGCACCGGTGTGCTGCTGAGCCTGCTGGGCATTGCGGGCGGCATTACCCTGCTTGCTGCCGGAGCGGCGTTCGCCTACTTCCAGACCACCGATGCCTCCCACCCCGCGGCCGCGCTGGCCGGCACCCTGCTTGCTCCCACTGGCGGCACGCAGAACGGTACGGCGACCCCGAGCTCCATCCCCATCAAGTGGACGGCTCCATCGGGATATACGCCGTCCGGATATATCGTGCTCCGATGCACGGGAACGTGCACCCCGAGCTCCCCGCCCGCCAACGGCGGATGCAGCGGGACGGTCAGCCTGACAAGCTGTACCGACACCGATACGTCGCTGGCCGCGAACACCACCTACACCTACGCCGTGGAAGCCACGTTCCACAGCTGGACAAGTCCGCTGAGTTCTACGTTCCAGGTCACGACTACCTCGATCACCAAGCTCACGTTCACGGTGCAGCCCTCGGTCAACCAGAACATCCAGGCGACCGGGACGGGCACTTTCAGCGCTTCGGTGGCGATCGTGGATGGCAATGGCAGCACCGACGTCAACGACAACACCGACACCGTGACGCTGGCGATCGGGACGAACCCCAGCAGCGGAGTGCTGACCTGCGCCAACACCGGCGGGCTGACCGTAACGGTCTCGTCGGGCGTGGCGAACTTCACCGGCTGCGCTATCACGAAGGCCGGAACCGGCTACAAATTGACTGCTTCCAGCGGCTCAGCACCGTCGCTCGCGGCGCCTACCAACGCGAACGCCTTCAACATCATCGCGGGCACCGCTGCCAAACTCGTTCTCACGACACAGCCCACGGTCAACCAGAACATCCAGGCCGCCGGCACCGGCAGCTTCCCGGCCGCAGTCTCGGTCGAAGACGCCAACGGCAACGTCGAGACCAGTGACTCCGGCACCTCGGTGACGCTGGCGATCGGCACGAACCCCAGCGGCGGAGTGCTGACCTGCACCAACACCGGCGGGCTCACCGTCAACGACGTCGCCGGGGTAGCCAGCTACACCGGCTGCGCCATCACCAAGGCCGGCACCGGCTACACGCTCACCGCCTCAAGCACCCCCTCGCTGACCGCTCCGGCCAACGCGAACGCCTTCAACATCATCGCGGGCACCGCCACCAAACTGGTTCTCACGACCCAGCCCACGGTCAACCAGAACATCCAGGCGACCGGCACCGGCAGCTTCCCGGCCGCAGTCTCGGTCGAAGACGCCAACGGCAACGTCGAAACCGGTGACTCCGGCACCTCGGTGACGCTGGCGATCGGCACGAACCCCAGCGGCGGAGTGCTGACCTGCACCAACACCGGCGGGCTCACCGTCAACGACGTCGCCGGGGTAGCCAGCTACACCGGCTGCGCCATCACCAAGGCCGGCACCGGCTACACGCTCACCGCCTCAAGCAGCCCGTCGCTGACCGCTCCGGCCAACGCGAACGCCTTCAACATCACCGCGGGCAATGCGGCCGGGCTGAGCTTCGCCAACGTGACCACAGCTCTGGGAGCCACCGGCATTACGTGCACTGGCGCCGTCGGTACGTCCTCCTACAACTGCACCATCAATGCTCCTCTGCTCTCGGTGGTGTTCTATTCGGCGAACGTGACGCTGATCGACCAGAACCAGAACCTGGTGACTAATGCAGGCCCGAGTCTCACGGTCTCGCTATCTACTACGGCAGGCGTGCTCAGTCCCAGCACGGTGACGATTCCGAACAATTCCTCGACCTCGTCGTCGACTTTCAGCGTGATACTGAGCCTGGGCACCACCACTGCTTCCGCCACCGTGAACTCCAGCACCGTTTTCGCGAAGCTCACGCCGTGAGCTGGCAAGGCTGGCCACGGCAGCGGGACGGGCTAGCCGGGAAGTCGACCGCCTTGCTGTTGGCGCCGCAAACCAGGACGATCGAGTGCACGTGAGACGACGGCGAGGGTGAGCGGCAGACGCGCAGACCGACTGGGCGACCTGAGGGTGCGCCAGTCCCGGTCAAGGGCAACCGGCCCGAATGACCTGGCGGCCAGCACCTGACGAGGCCCAGCCCCCGCCCGCGCGCTGACCCGTGCGGAATCAGCCCGCATATTCGCACGGAACTCGGCTTGACAGCCCGCCGCAGCGGAGTTACATCTCTTATAGAAGCCTTAAATTAAGATCTGAAAAAAGCCTGTCGGAGTGGCCAGACCCCTTTAACACTGGCGCCCAAGTTGGTGCTCAAGGCCCGCACGTGACGGCCTGGAGCGTGGCAGGAGGTTTCCGCGAGATGAACTTCGGGACACGAGCCGCTACCCGCCTGCCAGGGCGTCCCCGGCACCAGCTGAGGTCGTTAAAGCTGCGCTCGGTGCTGAGCGCGATGGCACTACTGGCCGGGTGCCTGACCGGCGTCCTAGCTACCACGGCGCTCAGCGCACCCTCGGCCCGGGCTGACACCGTGCCGCCGGCGCCCTCCGGATGGACGACGGTGTTCGGCGACAACTTCGCCGGGACGGCCGGATCCGCGCCGTCGGCTGCGAACTGGTTCTACGACATCGGCAGCGGCTTCGGGACCGGAGAAATCGAGCACACAACCAACTCGACCAGCAACGTCTACCTGGACGGCAACGGCCACCTAGTCTTGAAGGCCATCGACAACGGCGGCACCTGGACGTCCGGGCGGATCGAGAGCACGCGAGACGATTTCCAGGCTCCCCCTGGCGGCGAGCTCGAGATGACTGCGTCCATCGAACAGCCGAATCCAGCTAATGGCCTCGGCTACTGGCCGGCGTTCTGGGCGCTTGGCTCCCCGATGCGGACGGGCGGCGGCTGGCCCACCTCCGGGGAGATCGACATGATGGAGGATGTCAACGGCCTGAACGAGGCCTCCCAAACCCTTCATGATGCGGCAGGCAGCAGCGGCCACCCGCTGATCGCGTGCCCGGGCGCGGGCTCTGGTTGCCAGACGGGCTACCACACCTACTCGGTAATACTCGACCGGACCAACACAAGCGCGGAAACCCTGCAGTTCGTCATGGACGGCACCGTCGAGAGCACGATCACCGAGGCGTCCGTAGGCACGACGGCCTGGCAGGAGGCCATCGACCACGGTTTCTTCATCATTTTCGACCTGGCCATGGGGGGCAACTACCCGAACGGGATATACGGCTCCACAACCCCGACGTCGGCCACGTCCTCAGGAGCGTCGATGAGCGTGGCGTACGTCGCGGTGTACGAGAAGGGCGGCAACTCCACGCCGACCGCGACCCCCACTGCTACCGGCCAGGTCACCGGCGCCGGCGGCCTGTGCCTCGGCAACGCGAACTCGCTGAACACCGCGGGCAACCCGATCGGGGTGAGCAGCTGCGCCGGCAGCGCTGGGCAGCAGTGGTCGCCCTACACCGACGGGACGCTCCGGACTCAGGGCGGCTGCCTGGACGTGGTCAGCGCTGGGACCTCGAGCGGAACCAATGTGGACTGGTATCCCTGTAACGGCACGGCTGCGCAGGGCTGGACACACCAGGCCAACGGCGAGCTAGTCAATCCGAACTCCGGCCTTTGCCTTACCGACCCCGGCGGCAACACCGCCGCGCGGCTCGACATCGAAACCTGTAGCGACGCCGCTGACCAGCAATGGACCCTGCCCACCGGCGGGGGCGGGGGCAGCAACACCGTCACGGTCACGAACCCGGGCAGCCAGAGTTCTACGGTCGGCACCGCGGCCAGCCTGCAGATCCATGCCAGCGATTCGGCTTCCGGCCAGACGATCACCTACAGTGCCAGCGGCCTGCCGGCCGGATTGTCGATCAACTCCTCCTCCGGGTTGATATCGGGAACGCCGACCGCGGCTGGCACGTCGAGTGTCACGGTGACCGCTAAGGACGCGACCGGGGCGGCCGGCACTGCGTCGTTCACCTGGACGGTGAGTTCCGGCGGCGGCGGATGCGGCACGGCGAATGTCGCGCTGAACCAGCCGACCACGGCGTCGTCGATTCAGAGTGCGCTCGTTCCCTGCATCGGCGGCAACCGACGGCAACACCGGCACCCGCTGGTCCAGCGCGTTCTCTGACCCGCAGTGGCTGGAGGTGGACCTGGGCTCCAGCCAGACGATCTGCAAGGTCGTGCTGAACTGGGAGAACGCCTACGCGACGGCGTTCCAGATCCAGACGTCCAATGACGGGTCAACGTGGACGACGATCTACTCGACCACAACCGGGACGGGCGGAACGCAGACCCTGAACGTCTCGGGCACCGGCCGCTACATCCGGATGTACGGAACGGCCAGGGCCACCCCCTACGGCTACTCGCTCTGGGAGTTCCAGGTGTTCTCCAGCTCGGGCGGCGGCGGATGCGGCACGGCGAATGTCGCGCTGAACCAGCCGACCACGGCGTCGTCGATTCAGAGTGGCTCGTTCCCTGCATCGGCGGCAACCGACGGCAACACCGGCACCCGCTGGTCCAGCGCGTTCTCTGACCCGCAGTGGCTGGCGGTGGACCTGGGCTCCAGCCAGACGATCTGCAAGGTCGTGCTGAACTGGGAGAACGCCTACGCGACGGCGTTCCAGATCCAGACGTCCAATGACGGGTCAACGTGGACGACGATCTACTCGACCACAACCGGGACGGGCGGAACGCAGACCCTGAACGTCTCGGGCACCGGCCGCTACATCCGGATGTACGGAACGGCAAGGGCCACCCCCTACGGCTACTCGCTCTGGGAGTTCCAGGTGTTCAGCTGACTTCCAAGCCGAGGTCGTCGGAGTATCCGGCTGCCAGCCGCGACCACTGGGCGCTGGGACGCCCGTCGGTTCGGAACTGGTCACCGCGGGTGCCGAAGATCTGGGGCCAGCCGGAAGGAGAGTCCTCCCAGGTTTCCTGCCGGCCGTACACCGTCATGTCGAGTAGGGCGTAACTGGGCGCCAGCGCCTCCGCTGCGCGACCGCTGCTCCAGTACGTCTCGAACACCCGCTGGCCGACGCGCAGGTAGCACACCTGCATGCCGAACCATCGTCCGGCGAGCAGTGCATCGGCGGAATCCTTCGCCGAGTACCACGGGGCGTCCCATCCCATGAAATTGCGGTAGGCGACGCTCTCCTGGTACGGGCCCGCGCAGAAGGTGGCGTACGTAACGTCACGTGAGTGCAGGTAGGAGAGCTCGCGAACCTGCCCGTTGAAGAAGGTGCAGCCCTCGCACTGGGCCTTGGCAGGCTGGCCGGCGTGCCACATGTAGAAGTACGCGATCAGCTGGCGGCGGCCCTCGAAGACCTCCAGCAGCGGGACAGGGCCGTGCTCGCCAGTCAGCGGGATTGCGGGGTCCACCTCGACCATGGGCAGGCGCCGGCGAGCCGCTGCGATCGCATCCCCTTCCCGGGTGTGCGCCTTCTCCCGGACGAGCAGATCGTCCAGCTGCGCCTGCCAGCTAGCCCGGTCCAGGACTGCAGGCAGGACAGGAGTGGTAACGCCGCCCGAGTCCGGCATCCCCGCGTTCCTCGATTCATCCTTCATGATCGCCTCCTCGCGATTCGCTCTGCGTGGCCGCACGGTTCGTCGTAGGCACGACGAACGGCAGCGGTAGCGCTGGACACGCCTGCCACAGAACGTTCGGAGCATGCTGGCGGCTCGCCGACGCTTGGACAGATCATCAAACCGCGCGTTCGTCTCAGAATTAGTCCTGAACCTTGGTTAGACCCGCGCTTCACTATTACATTCGTTAACACGCCGTGATTAATATCGTGCCGCCCCGCCCCGGTAACCCACGCCATGATTTATTTCCCGTCACCCGACTCTCGCACCCCAGGCCAGGATTTATTTCTCATCGCCCAGTCGCCGTAACCCATGACGGATAATACCGGCCAAGACGGCGCGAAGACTGTCGGCAAAAGTCCACAAACGGGAGCGCCAGGCCAGGAAATTGATTCAATGTAATGCTTATCAAAACACGATGCCGCGTTCTACTCTCGCCTATTGCCCTGTTACCACTCCGTGATTATTCGACGTCATCTGAGCGCAGGATCTAGGCGTCTCCCACAGTAGGGTCACGTAAAGCGACGGACGCCCTTATCGCTCGGCCACCGAGAATGGATTCTCGGGCTTTGGGAGCGGGCGTGCCCGGCTCAGGAGGGGGGACCAGACTCGTGACAACCCTGCCCAGGTCCAGGCCACGGCAGTCGTTTTTCGCGGACCTCGCCGGAGCGGGACCGTCAGCGGGCATCGCCATTGTCATGCCCGCCTATCGCGAGGAGGAGAACCTGGCCGCGACTGTGGCCGATTTCCTGCAGGTGCCGGGACTAGCCGGCATCCCGCACACCGTGATAGTCGTGAACGACGGCAGCACCGACAGAACCGGTGACATCGCCGACCAGCTCGCCGCCCAGCATCCAGGCCGGGTGCTCGCTGTGCACCACAAGGTGAACCGCGGCTACGGCGCGGCGATATCGACGGGCGTTGCCGCCGCGCTTGACCTTGATCATCAGTGGGTCTTCCTGACCGATTCCGACGGGCAGTTCAAGGCAGCGCAGGTACCGGCGTTCCTGGAAACGGCGTACCGAGAGCGGGCCGATGCGGTCGTCGGCTATCGGCCCCGCCGCGCGGACCCTCGCTACCGAAGGATCAACGCGTTTCTCTGGACAGCGGCAAGCCGCATCCTGCTCCGGGTCCGGGTGCGGGACGTGGACTGCGCCTACAAGCTCATTGACCGGCGCTGCCTTGATGCGATGGAACTCAAGGGCGAGGCGGCGACCGTATCGCCGGAGCTGATAGCGAAGCTGCGCCTGGCGGGCGCCCGCATTCTGGAACGGCCGGTCGACCACTTCCCCCGCGAGCATGGCGAGCAGACCGGGGCGAAGCTCCCCGTCATCATCCGCTCGCTCATCGGCCTCGTCGGGCTCTCGGTGCAGGTCGCCAGCCAGCGCTCGCCCGGTCCTTTTCTCCGCCGGCTGCTTCACCCCAGGGATGCGGTGCTCAGCGCAATCACCCTCGCAGCCGCCTGTGCGTCTGTCGGTAGCTACGTCTACTTCGTCCACCGGCAGGTAACGCTCGCTTATCCGGATGCGATCTCGCACTTGCTGATTGCCCGCCGCGTCATCGACTCGCCAACCGCAGGCGTCGCGCAACTTGGCGCAGCCTGGCTGCCGCTGCCGCACTTGCTATCGCTGCCATTCATCTGGGTGAACGCGTGGTATTACTCCGGTTTCGCCGGATCACTGATTTCGATGGCGGCCTACCTGGTGGCAGTCAGGTATGCGTACCTGATCACGGCAGGCATCACCCGGAGCCGCGTTAGCGGCGTCGTGGCAGCCGTGGCTTTCGGGGCCAACCCGAACGTGCTCTACATGCAGAGCACGCCGATGACAGAACTGCTGCTGATTGCTTGCATCGCCGCCACCGTCTACTACCTGATGCGCTGGTGTCAGGACGGCCGTTACATTCACCTGGCGGCGACCGCCGTGTCAGCCCTGCTGGGCAGCCTCACCCGGTACGAGGGCTGGGTGCTCTGCGTATCGGTCATGTTGATCGTGATATTCGTGGCGTGGCGGCGGTCCGCCACCGCGGGCGCCGGCCCGGCCGGCGTCCGCGCCGTCGCGTGGGCTCCGGTTCGGCGGTCGCCTCGCTACCAGGCAACAGAGGCACACGTTATCTTCTACGGCTGCCTGGCCATGAGCGGCATCGCTGGCTGGATCCTCTGGAATGCGGTGATCTTCCACGACGCGCTCTATTTTCAGACCGGGCAGTACACCAAGCCATCGCTGTGGGTGTCGCACGCCGACAAGGCGGTCGGTCACCTGGGTCTGTCGTTGCTGACATACCTGGATGCCGTCATCGACAACGCGGGGGCGGCCACGCTCCTGCTGGCCGCCGTCGGGTTCGCGGCCTACCTGGCCAGGACCATGCTGGCCAGCGACGCCATCGCACCGATGGCGCTGATGGCCTTCGTGCCGTTCTACGTGTATGCCCTCTACGCCGGCCAGCGCCCTCTGCACGTCATGCAGATCAATGGCAACCTCTATAACGTCCGGTTCGGCCTGCTTATGGTCCTTCCGATAGCTATCTTCCTTGGCTATCTAGTCACGCTCGTCGAGATCTGGTCCGAGACCCTGCTGCGTCGCGCAGGCTCCGTAGGTCTGGTGCTGGGCACGCTCGCCTGCACTGGGCTTGTCCTGCATGGCGGGATCGCGACGTTGACCGAGGCGATCGTGTTCCGATCCAGCCCTGCTGAGCAGGCGAACCTGGCTGCGGCAGATTGGCTGCGGAAGCACTATTCGGGCGGCATGGTGCTCATGGAATCGTTCGGGAACGAGACCGTGACGTTCTGGTCTCGCATTCCCCTGGGACGCATCGTCTACGAGGGCAGCTTCCGTCAATGGGCCGCAGACCTGGCCGATCCCGAAGGTCACGGCATCCGCTGGATCGTTATGCGACGCAGGCCGGGAACTCCTGACGAAGTGTTCCGGCGTTTGCATGGCAGCGCTCTGCTGGCCGGTTACCGCCTGGTCTACCGGGATACCGAGCGGTTCATCTACGAGCGGCGCGGTCCGGCATCCCGGCCACTCAGAAGTCCGCCCCGCACACCATAGACAGCAGGGCTTCGACTGCTCGGCCGCGACCGACCACCCGCGTGCGCCGTAACCCGCATTAGCAACCGATCCGAGTGAGAGGCCGGGACCAACCTTGCACCGTGCCCCGCCTGCGGCCGCTCCGACGGACGCATGCCTGCCATCAGCACCGCCAGCCATGACACCGCCAGCCGTCCAGCCTCTCCCGCATCAGCTGAGCGCGCACTCGCTGCTCAGCCGGGGCCAGGCAATAACCTTCGGCTTGATAGCGGCCAGCGTGCTGATTGCGCTGGTCTCTCGAGCATCCGGTGGACCTGGGCCATCTTTCGCGGAACTTGCCGTGGGGCTGGTCGCGGCGGCGACAGTCATCTACATCGTCGTGATCAGCTACCGGCTCATCCTGGCGATAGCCGCGGACGGTGCCGCGGTCATCGCGTTCACCCGCGACGAGCTCGAAACCATTCCTGATCAAGCCCTGCCTGTCTACAGCATCCTCGTTCCGCTCCACCGCGAGGAAAAAGTGCTGCCTAACCTGATCGCCAGGCTGTCCGGCCTCGACTACCCCGCCGACCGGCTTCAGGTGCTACTGCTGATCGAGCAGGACGACGACACCACCCGTGCTGTGCTCGACCGGATCAGCCTTGACTCCCGATTTGAAGTCGTGCTGATACCGCCATCTCAGCCGCGTACCAAGCCGAAGGCATGCAACGTGGGCCTGCGGCACGCCCGCGGCGAGTTCTGCGTGATCTACGACGCAGAGGACAGACCTGAGCCTGACCAGCTACGCAAGGCGGTGGCGGCATTCCGGGCCCAGCCGGCCTGGGTGGTCTGCGTGCAGGCGGAACTGCAGTACTGGAATCCCTGGACCAACTGGCTCACCCGGTGCTTCGCCGCCGAATACGCGCTCCACTTCAGCCTCGTACTACGCGGCTTCGACAGGTTGCGGCTGCCAATCCCGCTAGGCGGCACCTCAAACCATTTCCGGGCTGACGCGCTCAGGGAGCTGGGCGCGTGGGACCCCTACAACGTGACGGAGGACGCCGACCTGGGCATGCGCATCGCACGTCGGGGCTGGAGCGTGCGCATGATGAGTTCGGTAACGGAGGAGGAAGCTAACGCGAGGCTGGGCAGCTGGATCCGGCAGCGCAGCCGGTGGGTCAAGGGCTACTACCAGACCTGGCTGGTGCATATGCGGTCTCCGTGGCGGCTCTGGCGCGACCTGGGCACACGGCAGTTCTTGGCGTTCCAGCTGACGATGGGCTTCGCTGCCCTCACCGGCCTGCTGAACCCCATCTTCTGGTTCTTGACGTGCGTCTACATCGTCAGCGGTCCCGCTCACATCAGCAGGATGTTCCCGGCTGCCGTGCTCTACCTCGGCGTCATCTCGCTGCTGGCCGGGAACCTGATGATGATCTACTCGATGATGGCCGGGTGCATGGACCGCAGGCTCTACGCCGGGCTGCGCACGATGCTCGCCATCCCCCTTTACTGGGCGCTCATGAGCGTCGCAGCGTATAAGGCCCTGATCCAGCTGATCAGGCCCAGCCGACGGCATTACTGGGAGCTGACCCAGCATGGCCTTGTCACTGACGTGACCGAGGCCGTTATCGAAATACCAGCTTCTCCGCCTCAGCCGGGCAAGAGCCGCCGAACCGTCCAGGAGCCGGTCTTTACCCAGTGGCAGGCAACGCAGCCGGCGCCGCCGCGATCGTGTTTTCCACCGACAGCGACGCCAGGACCTGGCCCTGGTCGGCAGGCAAGGCGGGGCCACAAGCGGTCATTGCCACGGCCGGCCAGGAGCGGCCGAGCCGCTAGCTGACCGCATGCAGCGTTGACCTGCAAGCGAGAAATGGCGGCAAAATAAGGCTATTTCCGCGCACTCTGGCGTGGGATCATCGCCGTATCGGCCATTCCCGTGAGGCACGGAGGCAGCAATGACCGCGTCAGCTCCAGCCGCCACACAAGCCGGGCTCCGCAAAGACGCCATCGGGCTCCGCGAGGTTCTGTTCCAGAGCATCACCGACATGGCCCCGGGCGCGGCTATCGCCGCGTCCATCCCGGCGGGTGTCCTCTTCGCCGGCGGCTCGCTGCCCCTGTCGGTGATCTTCGCGCTGGTGGCGTGCTTGCTGTGTGCCTGGAGCATTGGCCTGCTGGCTCGTGAGATGCCGGCCGCCGGGTCTATGGCCACCTACGCAGCGCGCGGCCTGCATCCGGCCGTCGGCTTCCTCGTTGCCTGGGCATACGTGCTCGTCGGGCTGCTGATCCCGCCACTCGTCCTGCTCCAACTCGGCTTCACCACCGCCGCCACCATCAATTCCGAGTTCTCTGGTTACCCGGCCAACCTGTGGTGGCCGTGGTCGCTGCTCGGCGCGGTGATTATCCTGGTTGCCGGTTTCTACGGCATCCGCACGTCGGCGCGGCTAGGGCACGGTCCTCGGCATTAGCGAGATAGCGGTGTTCCTGGTGCTGGCGATCTTCCTTGTGTTCCACGCAGGCAGCCACAACACGTGGTCGGTATTTGGCACCGGATACACGCCATCGAAGTTCCGGGGCATCTCCGGGGTCATCGGCGGCTCGGTCTATACCATCCTGGCGTTCGGCGGCTTCGAGGGCGCGGCACCGCTGGCGGAGGAGACCAGGAATCCGCGGCGGACCATCCAGCGAGCCGTGCTGCTCGCCACCTTGCTGATCGGCGCGCTCTATGTGTTCACCACTTACGCGGTCGACGTTGCCTTCGGGCCCAGTCGGTTCACTAGCTTCACCACTGGCACAGGCAGCGCGTCCTGGGAGGGCCTGGCCAGGTCGCTGTACGGGATCTTCTGGTTCTTCGTCTTCCTGGCGATCGTCAACTCCACGATCGCCAACGCCAATGCTGGAATTAACGTGTCCAGCCGGACTGGCTACGCAATGGGCCGGATCGGAGCGCTGCCACGTTTCCTTGCCCAGGTGAACCCGCGGCACCGGTCGCCTGTTGCGGCGATCGTCGTAGCGTTCGTGGTAACTGTGGCGGTTACGCTCGGTCTCGGGCTCAAGTACACGCCGACCGTTGCCTTCGCGATGGTGGGCGTGGGCATCGTCATCCCGCTAGTGGCGGTGTATATCCTCATGAATGCGGCGTGCTTGGGTTACTTTGCCCGCCGAGGCCGCGGCTTCAACTGGTTCTCGCACCTGGTCATCCCGGTGCTCGGTATCGCGGCATTCGTACCTGCCTGGCTCACCGCAGCCGGGATCAAGGTCTTCTCCTTTGTCGTGCCGCTTGCACCGCCGTACTCCTACATGGCTCCGGGCGTGGCAGGCTGGATGGTTGCAGGTGTGATCTACCTTGTCTATCTGTACTCCCGGGATCCGCAGCGAGTGACTCAGGTGGGGCTGGTGCACCTCGACGCCGAACCCTAGGCCGGACTGGGGCAGCGCAGAGTGCGATTAGCAGGGATCAACGGTTACGGCTTCGGCGAGAGCCAGCGCAACCGCCCGATTCGGCGCTGCGCTCGTCCCGCCAGGCCCCCGGGTCGATGCGGTGCCGGCAGCGCAGCCGAGCCGGGCTGCCGCCGGCAGTTCCAGGCCGTCCAGCAGGCCCGCGATCAGGCCGGCGTTAAAGCAGTCACCCGCACCTGTTGTATCGGCGATCAGTCTGTCCGACCCGGCAGGCGGCCGTACCGCGAAGCTCCGGACTCCGTCGAAGCAGACCGCCCCGTCCGCGCCGAGCTTGACCGCCAGCTTCGGTCCGGCCGCGCTCAGCGCCGCAATCGCGGCGGCGATAGTGGGCTTGCCGCTGAGATGACATGCCTCCGCCGCATTCGGGAGCAGCACGTCGGTGTGCGCCAGCACAGCGTGCAGCTGCGCCCCGCCCCAGAGCCCGGCCGGATCCCAGTTGGTATCCAGGGAGGTCATTGCGCCACCGCGGCGAGCCGCCTCGAGCAGCGCTGCGAGGCCGGGTCCAAGCGAGCGTTCTAGCAGGAAGTACGAGCTGACGTGCACATGCCGCGCCCGCGCCAGCAAGACGGGCGGAACGTCGGAGGGAGTCAGCTCGGGCATTGCGCCGACTGCAGTCATGATGGCGCGATCGCTGCCGCGGGACAGCGCTACTGTCATGCCGGTCGGCCGGTCCGCGGCGACCTTCACGGCGCTGGTATTCACCCCTTCAGCGGCCAGCTGGCCGAGCATGAACTCACCGGCCGGGTCGGTGCCGATCGCGGCGGACAGCGCTACCCGCAGGCCGAGGCGCGCGGCCGCCACGGCCGTAATCGCCGCGGAGCCGCCCACTACCAGCGAGATGCTGTCGACGACCTTCTCGTGCTGGCCGAAGACGGGACTCACGTCCTCGCCGAGCACGAGCACGTCCGGATTGCAGTCGCCAATCACGAGCAGATCCAGGGCAGCAGGCTGCGGACGTTGACTCTCGCCGAACTCGCCCCGTTACCGCGGCCTGGTCATGCGATCATCACCCGCACGCCTACTTCGGCGAAACGCGTCGCAGCCTCGTCCGCCAGGCCCGCATCGGTGACGAGGACGTCAACGTCGGCGGCTCCGCAGATCCGGGCGAAAGCCCGCCTGCCAACCTTGGAACTGTCCGCAGCCACTACGACCAGACTCGCCTGGCTCGCCATCAGCTGGTTGATGCTTGCCTCGCCCTCGTGCTGGGCCATCGCGCCGGCGGCGGGATCGATGCCATCGACTCCGAGGATCGCGATATCGATGCTGACTCGCTCGAGAACGCCGGTAGCCAGCGGCCCGATCAGCTCATACGACTGCGGACGTGCTACGCCGCCAGTCACGACAATCTTGATGTGCTGACGGACTGCCAGCTCCGTCGCGATGTTCAGCGCGTTGGTCACTACGGTCACGGCCGGCATTCCGTTGACGACAGTCAGGTCAGGCCTTGTAGCAAGCGCTCTGGCTACCTCGGTCGTGGTCGTGCCGCCGTTCATGCCGACCACCTGCCCGGGTTGGACGAGCCCGGCCGAGACCACTGCGATCCGCTGCTTTTCCGACGGGTGACGCTCGGATTTGTACCGTAGCGGCAGATCGTAGGTGACGCCTTGCCCGACTGCCCCGCCCCGGATCCTGGCCAGCATTTGCTGGCTGGCAAGTTCGTCAAAATCCCGCCGGATCGTCGCTGCCGACACGCCTAGCTCCTGGGCTGCGCGCTCAACCTGCAACTGGCCCTCTGCGGCCAGCAACTCCAGCAGCTGATTCCAGCGGCTGTACCGGCTCACAGGTGTCTCCCCGCTTCGAGCAGGACGTGGAGCAATCGTGACACCTCACTGGCTAGGGCTTCCCTGCCTGCCGAAAGATACCGCCGGGGATCGGCGACCATATCGTCGCCGGCCAGGCAGGCGCGGACTGCCGCGGTGAAGACCTTGTTGAGCTGGGTTGCGATATTGATCTTCGTCAGGCCAGCCGCGATGGCGGCGCGGATAGTCTCGTCGGCCACGCCCGAGGAGCCGTGCAGCACGAGCGGCACCGGTACCTCGGCATGAATCGCCTTGATCAGCGACAGGTCGAGGACGGCGTCGCGGGTGAGCATGGCGTGTACGCTACCGACCGCCACAGCCAGCGCGTCCACACCGGTTGCGGCGACGAAAGCGGCCGCCTCGCCTGGCTTGGTCCGCGCTCCCTGTGTGTGCACCCCGTCCTTCCCGCCTATCTCGCCGAGCTCGGCCTCGATCCAGACGTCCCGGTCGTGGCACCATCTCGCGACCTCGGCCGTGGCCGTTACGTTGTCCGCATAGGCGTGCTGGCTCGCGTCATACATCACCGACCCGAACCCCAGCCGGATCGCATCCCGGACCAGTTCCTCGCTTGTCGCATGGTCCAGGTGAACCGCCGCCGGCACCGCCGCCGCGCTGGCGACCGCCAGCACCGCCAGCCCGATCGGCGCGAGTGCCCCGTGGTAAGCCACGCAGTTCTCGCTGACCTGCAAGATGACCGGGGCTCCCGCCGCCTCGGCGCCGGCGACGATGGCCTCCGCGTGCTCGATTCCGATCACGTTGAAAGCCGCCACGCCACCGCCCGCCGCGGATGCGGGACCGATGATCTCCGCAATGGGAACGACTGCCATCAGGGCTGCCTCAGGTCAGTAACCTGAACGCCCTCGAGCGCGCGGAAATAGTCCGCGCGCGAGAACTCGCCGGCTGTTGCGGCGGCGGCCGCGGCGGCGCCTAGCGCGGCGGCGTGCAGGAGCCGCTCGGGCCACGAACGCCCCAGCACGTGACCGTGCGCGAGTCCGGCCACCACGGCATCCCCCGCGCCAGTCGGGTTTCCGGTCACCGGTTCCGGTGCAGCGAGCCAGCTGCCCTCCTCGGTGACTGCCAGCAGTCCAGCCTCGCCCAGCGAAACGACGACCGCCTCCGGGCCGCAGGCCCGCAGTTCCTGCGCGGCCTCGGCGACAGCCGGGAGATCAGCAGGTCCGGCCCAGGGCACGACGCGGCCGACGGCGGCCGCGAGCTCGGCGTGGTTCGGCTTTACCAGCGCTGGCCGCGCCGCGGCGCCGCCCCGAAGCGCGTCGCCAGAGGTATCGAGGAAGCTCGGTACGCCGGCAACCGCCGCCGCACGGATCAGCTCGGCGTACGTTCCGGCCGGGAGGCCGCCCGGCAGGCTGCCAGACAGGACGGCGGCGTCGCAGCTGCTCATCGTTTCGTGGAAGGCGGCCAGGAACCGGGCGTACTCCGCCGCAGTGACCAGCGGCCCGGGCTCGTTAAACAGCCCAACGTCGTTGCGCTCAGTGTCGACAACCGCGAAGGTGCGCCGAGTGGTGGCCGCGATCTGCGTCAAGACAGCGGGGACGCCAGCTGCGTCAAGCGCCAGCCGCACTTCTTCACCGGTGCTGCCGCCCACCATGCCGAGCAGCAACACGTCGGCGCTGAGCGCATGCAGCGTCCTGGCGACGTTGACCCCCTTGCCGCCCGCGACTGCGCGCACCCGGGCCGGCCTGTCCACGCCTGCCCAATCCACGCCGTGGACGTGGTGAGTGACGTCGAGGGCCGGATTGAGCGCGATGACCGCGATCATTGCGGCGGGTTTCGGGGGGTGCTCGGGGGGCGGGGCCCCCCGTGGGTACGGGTTCACGGCGAGACGAGGATGACCGAGCGGGTCAGGTTCCGTGGCCGGTCCGGGTCCATCCCGCGCGATCGCGCGACCGCGGCCGCGAGCCGTTGCGCCCTGACTAGCTCAGCGAGCGGGACCTCACGAGACTGCCACGGCAACCCGCCTGCCGCGGTGACCTGGTCGATGAGGCCATCTGGCGCGGGGCTGAGCAGCCACACCACACTCCCGGGCCCGGTGACCGCGATAGGACCGTGCCGGTATTCCATCGCTGGGTAGGCCTCAGTCCACAAACCCGCAGCCTCCCGCAGCTTCAGCGCGGCTTCGCTGGCCAGCCCGCAGGTCCAGCCAGTACCGAGGAACGTGAACTGCCGCGCGCCGGTCAATTCAGGCGGCAGCGCACTGGTGAGCACCCGGTCGGCTGCAGCCGCCATCGGCTCGATGTCATGGCCCAGGTGAGCGAGCAGCAGCGCCAGCTCGCTGGTGGCGAACCTGGTCTGCACGACAGATTGCTCGTCAGCGAAATCCAGGGTGATCACGGAGTCCGCGCCACTGGCGACGGGCGTGGCGGCATCCGTGGTGATCGCGACGGTGCGGACAGAGCCGGTTAGCGTGGCGAGCAGCCGGACGATCTCGGTGGTAGTGCCCGACCGGGACAACGCCAGCACCCGGTCATAGCGTCGCGACGGCGGCAGCTCCGACGCCGCGAACGCGTCCGTCTCGCCCTGGCCGGACGCCTCACGGGCCGCCGCGTATGACTGGGCGATGAACCACGACGTCCCGCAGCCGGTCACGGCCACTCGCTCGCCGGCGGCTGGCAGCAAGCCCGCCACGTCGGTGGCCAGCTCGGCTGCCAGTCGCCAGCAGGCCGGCTGCGAGGCGATCTCCGCCTCGATGCTGCCGGTGGGCCCCGCTTCCTCAGCCACGTCCGCTCTCCTTGCCACTCTGCCGCCTCGCTCCTGGTTGTACTCGCGCCCGGCCTGCTGACCTCAGGTGCCTGCCAGCCCGGTAGCCGCAACCGACCGGACGAAATACCGCTGCGCCACGAAGAAGATGATCATCATGGGCGCCAGGCTCATGACGTTGCCCGCCATCAGCAGCGTCCACTCCGTGCTGTGCGCGCCCTGGAACGTCGCCAGCCCGAGTGGCAGCGTCATCTGGCCGGTCGAGGTGATCGCGATCAGCGGCCAGAGGAAGTTGTTCCAGGAGTCCACGAAGGTGAGCGCGGCCAGCGTCGCCAGCGCCGGGCCGGACAGCGGCAGCACCACCCGCCATAGCACCGTCAGCCTGCTTGCTCCGTCCACCCTGGCCGCCTCCTCGTACTCGAGCGGCAGGGTGCGGAAGAACTGGCGCAGGAAGAATATGCCGAAGGCCGTTGCCGCGTTGGGCAGGATCAGCGCGCCGATGTGGTTGATTCCGACGGCCGCCAGCACGTGGATGCCGAGCCACTTGGTGATGATGAACTGCGGGATCATCGTCACCTGGAAGGGCACCATCAGCGTCGTCATGATCAGCGCGAACAGCAGTCCGCGGCCGAGGAAACGAAACCGCGCGAAGGCATACCCGGCCAGCGAGCAGAGCACGAGGTTGCTGAGGACCGTCGTCACCGCCACGACCGCGCTGTTGATGAAGAACCGCCCGAACGGCGCGGCCTGCAGGGCCTGCGGGTAGTTAGCGAAGTCGAGCTTGTGCGGGACCAGGATCGGCGGGAAGTGCAGCGCTTCGGCTGGCGTCTCGATCGAGGTAATGATCAGCCAGGCGAACGGGAAGATGAGCACGATAGTGGCCGGTACCAGCACCAGGTGCCACGGGCTGAAAGGCAGCCGGCTCCGGCGCTGCCTGGGCAACGGGACTGTGGACGCAGTCATGTCATGACCTGTAGTGGACGAGGCGCCTGCCCACCCGGAAATAGACCGCGGTGACCACGACGATGATGAGGAACAGGAAGTAGGCGATAGCGGACGCGTAGCCGAAATTGCCCGTCGAGTTGCTGCCGAAGGCCAGGCTGTACAGGTAATAGACGAGCACTGTCGTGGAGTTCAGCGGCCCGCCCTGGGTGCTCAGATACACCTCGTCGAATAGCTGCAGCGCGTTGATCGTCAGCCAGACCAATAGGAACAGCGACGCCGGGCTGAGCAGCGGCAGGGTTATCCGGCGGAACGTCGTCCAGCCGCTGGCTCCGTCGATGGCCGCGGCCTCGGTCAGCACCTGGGGGACGCCCTGCAGTGCAGCCAGGTAGATGACTACGGCGAACCCGGTCCAGCCCCAGATCGTCATCAGCACGATGACGTACAGCGCCTCGGAAGGGGAGTTCAGGAACTGCTGCTGGGAAATGCCGGCGAGGCTGAACAGATAGTTCACGATGCCGTAGGACGGATCGAAGAGCCAGATGAAGACCAGTGCCTCGCTGATGGTGGAGATGGCTATCGTCGCGTAGGCGGCAGTCCGGTACAGCGAGATGAACCGGATCTTCCTGTTCATGGCCACTGCCAGGAAAAGGCCCACCACCATGGTGCCGGGTACGAACAGGGCCGTGTAAACGACTGTGTGCTCCAGGGCCTGGCGTACGACCGGGTCGTGCACCATCTGCCGGTAGTTGGACAGGCCCACGAACGGCGTGCTCGCTGTGTACAGGCTGCTGTGCTGCAGCGACATGATCGCGGACCACACGATCGGGACAACGCCGAAGAGCATGATGACGACGACGCCGGGCGTCACGAACGCCCAGCCAGCCGCCTGCTCCCCGGCTCGGGGCCGCATAGTGCGGCTGACCGCAGGCTGACGCCTCCGGTCGCGCGCAGCGGCGACGGAAGTCAGCACGTCAGGAACTCGAGCTGCTGGCCAGCACCTGGTTCACTTGCTGCGCCGCGGTGGCCAGCGCTGCCGACGGCTGACTCTTGCCGAGCAGCACTGACACGATCATCGTGCCGAGGATCGTGGAGATCTGCGGGTAGCTGGGCAGCTGCGGCCTTGCCTGTTTCACGTTGCCCAGGTTGCCGATGAAGGTGTCCACGCCGGGCAGCGCGGCGTCCATCTTCTGCGCGAACCCCGGCGAGTTCTGCACCGACTGACGGATCGGCAGGTCACCGGTTGCTAGCGAGAAATAGGTGGCTTGCGGCGTGGCAGTGAGCCAGAGCAGGAATTTCTCCGCGGCGGCCACCCGGGCGCTGCCGTTGTTGAACACCACCCAGTTATCCGGCCCGGAGATCGTCTGGTGCCCGCCGTTACTGCCGGGGAACGACGGCATGATCTGCACGCCGTATTTCACGCTCGGGAAGACGGACAAGTCCCAGGGACCGGTAACCAGCATCCCGATCTTGCCGGAGTTGAACACGATCCCGTACTGCTGGTCGGTCGGGTCCAGGTACATGGACTTGTCGGTCACGGCCATGGTCTGCAGCGTCTGCAGTGACTGCAGCCCGGCCGACGAGTCGAACGCCGCCTTAGTGCCAGCGGGGTTGAGGATCTGGCCGCCGGCTTCCCAGAGCAGTGCCTCCCAGTGCCACACCGTGTCCTCGGTGCCCGGCGTGACGTAGGCCGTGCCGAACTGCTTCTTGGCCGGGATCGTCAGCTTCCGTGCGTCGGCCATGAACTGGCTCCAGGTCCAGTCTGGCGTCGGCGGCTGCAGGTGAGCGGCCGCGAACAGGGTCTTGTTATAGACCACCGCGAGGTTGTCCACCAGCGCGGGAATGCCGATTACCTTGCCGTTAACGGTGGCGACGTCCCGCTCGCCCGTCCAGAAGTCAGTCCAGTTCACGCCCGGCTGCTGGACAACCTTCGTCAGGTTCACGACCTGCGGTATCCGGGCGACATTAGGCGCCCACGACCCGTACACATACGCGATATCCGGCTGGCTGCCGCCCTTCACGGCAGTCAGTAGCTTCGGCAGCGAGACGTCGTTGTTGACGAAGAAGCTGGTGACCTTCTCACTGGGATGCGCGGCATTCCACTTGTTGAGCAGGTGCTGGAACGCCTTAGCCTCAGCGCCGGTATAGCCTTCCCAGATCTGCAGGCCGGTGCTAGTCCCGGCACTGCCGGAGCCGCACGCAGCCAGGCCGAACGCGGCAAGAGCAGCCGCCAGTGCGACACGCAGCGAGTTCTTCCCCATGCGGACCTCTTGACGGTTCTTGCGCGATTCTCCGATGTTTCCGACATCATCGCCCGTCAGTAAGTGCCGTTGTCAACCCCTCGAGACGTTCAAGTGATGATTAATTGGGGCATGCGGATGCATGAGTCGCTGCGCGGTCTTGCTCATAGCAAGCCCGGATGCAACACTGTCGAGCTGTGGTCAAGGTTGCGTTCATCGGCGCTGGCAGTATCGAGTTCACCCGCAACGTCGTCACCGACCTGTGCAGCTATCCCGAGATTGCCGGTGATCTGGACGCTGGCATTGCATGACATCAGCCCGGACCGGCTCGAGTTCGCCGCAGCCCTGACTCGCCAGATCGTGGCCCAGACAGGGTCCGGCGCTCAAGTGACCGCGTCCGGCGACCGTGGACCGGCCCTTGATGGTGCCCGTTACGTTATTAATGAGGTTCAGGTCGGCGGCTACGCGGCCACCCGGGCGGATTTTGACATCCCGGCGCGGTACGGGGTGCGCCAGACGATCGGCGACACCCTGGGCATCGGCGGGATCTTCCGCGGGTTGCGGACGATTCCGGTGGTGACTGCGCTGGCAACGGACATGCTGCGGTACTGTCCGCAGGCCATCCTGCTCAACTACTCCAACCCGATGGCCATGCTGCCGTGGGCGGTATACAGGGGCACCGCCTTCAGTAACGTGTTCGGGCTCTGCCACTCAGTCCGGGATACGCATGCGTTCCTGGCCCGGCTGGTCGGCGTCAATCCAGCCGACGTTCGGTTCGTGACGGCCGGCTTCAATCACCAGGCGTTCGTGCTGGTCTTTGAGCGTAACGGGGACTCCCTGTATCCGCGGTTGTCCGAAGTCATCGACGCCTCACCCGAGTTGCGCAACCGGGTCCGGGTGGAGCTGTTCCGCCGATTCGGCTACTTCCCCACCGAGTCGAGCGAGCATTCGGCCGAGTACGTGCCCTGGTTCATGCGGCATGACGATCAGGTAGCGCAGTACCGGATCTTCGTCGGCGACTACCTGGCCAGGTCGGAGGAAAACCTAGCCGAGCTGGAGTCGCTGCAGGCCCAGCTGAGCGCCGGCGCTGACCTGGACCTGGCGCCGACCGACGAACTGGCGTCCCAGTTCATCCACTCACTCGAGACCGGGACCGAGCGCGAGATCTACGTCAACGTCCGCAATGACGGGCTGATCACTAACCTGCCGGCGCAGTGCTGCGTCGAGGTACCGTGCGACCTGTCTGGTGGCGTGGCGATGCCGCGGCCGGTCGGCGGGCTGCCGCCCCAGCTGGCCGCCCTGAACCGCACGTTCCTGAACGTTGTCGAGCTCACCGTGCTCGCGGCGCTCGAAGGCCGTCGTGATCACGTCTACCAGGCCGCGCTGCTGGACCCGAATACCGCGGCCACGCTCACCACAGCGCAGACCGTCGCGATGTGCGACGACTTGCTCAGTGCCCACTCCGGCCTGCTGCCACCCGGCCTAACCCGCTAGCAAGCCGGCGGAAGCCGGAGGGAGGAGCCACGCATGTCCGGCTCGCGATCCCGCAACGCCCGCTGGACGGCGGGCATCGCCCGCTGGACGGCGGGCATCGCCGCCGCTTCCCTCGCAGGCAGCCTCGCGGCGATAACGCCCGCGGCTGCGTCGGCCGGAGCTGCCCTGGCTGGCGGCCGGGCGCCACGTCCGGCGGCGGCGGCCGCGCGCCCCATCCCGCGCCCTGGCCACACCGGCAAGCTGCGCATCAAAGGCTCGCTGCGTGACGGCGGTACTGTCACGGCTGCGGGCCTGACCTGGCATCCCGGCAAATTGCCGCGTGGCGGCAAGCTCCTCAGCTTCGCGGTGGCCTATACCTGGCATGCCTGCCGTAGCGGCAGCTGCGGCCGGGCCGCCGACACGACAGCAACCCCGTTCGCCGCTCGGCATTACGTCGTCGGTCATGCCGACACCGGCAAGCGGCTGGCCGTGACCGCGACCGCTACCGAGGTGGTCGAGACCAACCCGGCGACGTTCGCGTTCAGCGTGCTCAGCTCGTCGGTCAGCGTCATGACCGCAGGGCGGGCCGGTGCCTATGCTGCTGGCAGGCGGCCGCGGACTGAATTCGTGAACGGAACGCCGGAGCACCGCACCGCGTCGCCGGAAGAGTACTTCCAGGTAGATCCTGCGCATTACAACACATCGGACGGACCCGCCGCTGAACGGTTCCGCGTCGACGGCGGACATTGGCGGACACTGCGCGGCAGGGTCTTCTACACCGGCAAGTTGCGCGTCGGCCGGCACCGGGTGCAGGTGCGCACCGCGGACTCGGCCGGGGCCACGACCATCACCTTCCGCTGGCATGTTGTGCCAATGCCTGCGCCAGTCACCTGCCGGCCACGGCATCGCGGCGTCTGCTGGTATCCGCCGCACCTCAACAGACACCGCAAGCCGATGCGCTGGGATTGGCAGATCGGCCGGGTCACGCCATTGCAGCGAACCGGCGGGCGGGCTGTCGACATCTATGACGTCGACGGTTTCCTGACCACTGCCGCCGAGGTACGGGCCATCCACCGCAACTGGCAGGCCGCTACCCTGCCGCACCCGAAACTGATCTGCTATCTGGATCTGGCCTGGGAGGACTACCGCCCGGACGGCAGCCCGGGCAAGCTATTCCCGGCGGCCACGCTCGGTGCCGTCTACTTCGGCTACCCGCAGGAGCGCTGGGTCGACTTCCGCCAGCTCGACGCGCTGAAGCCGATGCTGAACGAGCGGATCAGCATGTGCGCACGGAAGGGCTTCGATGCCGTCGAACTCGACGACATCGACAGCTTCGACCCGCCAGCCACGACCGGGTTCGAGCTGACACCGGGCGACGCGCAGAACTACCTCGCCTATGCCTTCAACCAGATCCACCGGCTCGGAATGACGGCCCTATGGAAGAACTCGCCGTACCTGAGCTGGTGGGGCCGCAGGTACTCAGACGGCGCTGTGGTCGAGGAATGCTACATCTACCGGCAGTGCCTGGCGTCACAGCTGCGCGGAAGCTCGCAGTACGGCATTACCTGCACGACCTTGGCTGGTCAGACGCCGTGCGGCTGGGACGCCTTCACCACAGACCGCACTCCCCGGCAGCCCACCGGCAAGTGGGTTGGTGAGGCCGAGTACTCGGCCGACAACTACGTCTGCAACCCTGGCCAGCACTGCACGCGCAAGCGCCTGTTCAGCACGTTCTGCGCCGCCGTCTACTCGCCGTCGTACGGTTTTGCCGCGGTCAAGTTCGACGTGAACCTCGACGGGCGCATGTTCTATCCGTGTCCCGCCGGGACCTAGAGGCCGAGCACCGCAGCGGGCACGTTGGCGTTGGTCAGCAAGCCGTCGCCGAGCTGGCCCTTATTGTCCAGGCCCCAGCAGAAGGCGGCCTCGCTGGCATCCAGCCCGCAGCTCTCGGTGCCGGCGTTCGCCGAGATCGACGTGCCGTCGGACGCGAAACCGGAGACAGCGACTGGCACCGGGCTGCCGCTGAAGGTGCCGTCGCCAAGCTCTCCGGCCGACCCGGATCCCCAGCAGTTGACCGCCCCGGTGGTGAGCACGGCGCAGCTATGGGAGTACCCGGAGCTGATCGCCAGGACCCCGAAAATGCCGGACACGAATGCCGGGACGTGGCTATCGGTGAATTTCCCGTCGCCGAGCTCCCCAGATGAGTTGTGACCCCAGCACAGCGCCTTGCCGGCGGCGGTCAGCGCGCAGCTGAAATTGTCGCCGACGGATATCTGCACGATGCTGACCAGGCCCTTGACCGCGACCGGCAGCTTGCTATCACTGGTGGACCCATCGCCCAGCTGCCCGTGGTTGTTCTTGCCCCAGCACATAACTTTCCCGGTCTTCAGCAGCGCGCAGCTGTGATCCGGACCGGTTGCAACCTGGCTGACGGCCCCGCCGAGGCTCTTGACCTGGACCGGGACATCGCTCTGAGTAGTCGTGCCGTCGCCGAGCTGGCCCTCGCCGTTCGAGCCCCAGCAGAACGCCAGGCCGTTCGCCAGCACGGCGCAGGAATGGTAGAGGGTCACGCTGACCGCCGCGACGCCTGAGATCCCAGAGACTGGGACCGCCTGGTGGGCCACTTTGGTAGTGCCGTCGCCGATCTCGCCCTTCGAGTTATCGCCCCAGCAGGCAAGATGACCGGTCGAGGTGACTGCGCATCCGCCCAGTGCGGCCGAGACCTGGGCGATTGCGTTCCCCGCCAGCCCGGTGACCGCGACCGCGGTCTTGTGCACGGCAAGCGTGGAACCGCCATCGCCGACGTACTCACCCCAGCAACTGGCCCGGAGCAGCCCGGTGATGGCGCACCCGGTGAGCGAACCGGCCGAGATGCCGTTAACGGATCCGGCAGGCACCGGCAGGCCTATTACTGGTGTCGGGATATCCCGGTCCTGAGTCGTACCGTCGCCGATCGAGCCCCAGCCGATGCCGCGTCCCCAGCATTTGACCGCGGCGGAGAAGAGGACCACGCAAGCGTGGCTCTGGCCGGTCGTTATCTGCTCGGGCATGTAGGTCCCGGCACCGGCTGGCGAGATCTCCGAGCCGAACACCGGAACTGGGACATTGGACTGGCTGTTGTAGGAGCCGTTGCCGAGCGACCCGAAGCCGCGCGAACTGCCCCAGCACTGCAGGGTCTTATAAGCGGAGACCCGAGCACAGGTGAAGTCCTGGCCGGTGCTGACCTGCAGGACGCCGCTGTTGAGCCCGGCCACCTGGGTGGGCAGCAACTTGTTGCCGGTGCCACCGTAGCCGAGCTCGCCGTCAATCCCGGCGCCCCAGCACTTCAGGTCGAAGCTGCTCGTCAGCACCGCGCAGGTGTCGTCCTGGCCAGTCGCCACGGAGATTACGTCGGAGCCGGCCCGGCCGACCAGCACCGGCACATGGCTGTCGGTGCGGTTGCCGATGCCAAGCTGGCCGAACGCGTTCTGGCCCCAGCAGTACAGGGCACCGGTGAGCAGGACCGCGCAGGCATGGAATGCGCCAGCCGAGACCGTGGAAACACCGGTCAGACCTGTGACGGTCACCGGAGTGCCGGAATTCGCGGTGGTGCCGTTGCCCAGTTCGCCGAACTTGTTGTAGCCCCAGCACTGCACCTGCCTGGCCGCACCGGTCACGGCGCAGGTGAAGTGGAATCCTGCGGAGATCTGGAACGCCTGCAGGCCGGGCACCATGATCGGCCGGACAACGGCGGCGATCTTCTTCCCGTTGCCGAGCTCGCCGTACGGGTCGGCTCCCCAGCACCAGACCTGGAGGCTGACGCCCTGAATCGCGCAGCTATGCTCGCCGCCTGCCGTCACGGCTACAGCCGCCGCCGGCAGCAACGCGCGCACCGGGATCGTGGATGTAGTGGTCGGTTTCCGGCCATTCCCGAGCTGCCCTCTGTCGTCGCGGCCCCAGCAGAACACCCGGCCGTCCGGCACCACGGCGCAGGTGTGATTGCCGGTCGCATTGGCCGACACGATCGGCCAGCTGGTCGCGCCGGCCGGCTGGACGTGCCCGGCCACGCCCAGTACCGCCGCGCTCAGCGCGACGATTGCGGTAAGCGCGGCCAGCTGGCGCGGCCAGCGACGCATGATGCCCCGATGCGGATTGCTCATGCCGCTGACGATAACCACGGCCGGATCGCCGCCGCGTCCGGGAAAACCCTACGTCTCACCCACGAATCAGGCGTCCCACAGCCGAACGCGGCCGGCCGGACCCGCGTAGCTGTTGACGTCAGGTGCTGTGCTGCCAGCCGATGCCGGGGTTGGCCCGCCCGGTCAGCGGCACGTCCGCGGACGCGGCGCGTTCCTTGGTCTCCCAGGCCTCGATGGTGCGCAGCACGTCCTCGGTGTAGATCTTCAGGTGCTGCCGGTACACCTCGCTGAAGGTCCGGAGGTAAGCCAGCTCAGCCTGCACGGCGCGCCGCTCCTGGTCGGTCTGCGGAGGCAGGCCGTCGTGGTTCATGGCGTCGACGGCCGCGGCCCGCGCCCGGGTCCGGGCCTCATCCAGCAGCATGTCGGCGTGCTGCTGAGCTTGCCCCATGATCTCATCGCGCCGGACCCGGGCCTCCTCGGTGAGGCGTCCGCTGTATGCCTGCGCATCGGCTACGTAGCGGTCCGCGGTGCGCTGGGCGCTGGACAGGATTCTGACCGCATGGACGTGGGCGTCGTCCTTGCCGAACAAGATGGCATCATTGCCGTTCTCCTTGCCGAGGATCCTGCGGCGCAGCCGCTGAACTTCCTGGAACAGCGAGGCTCGCTCGTTGATCAGCCGCACCATCTCGGCGTGCACGTCGGCGAGGAATGCGCGGACGGGCTCTTCCTCGAGGCCGTGCCGGCCCACCGCGTCAGCGGGAAGGTGACCGCGCGGAGGTGATCCGGAGTCAGCCGATTCTGCTCGTCGTACCAGGCATCCGATGTCATGGCTCGCTCCAGCCGAAATCCTCGACGTGTATCTGATCGGCCGGCGTTCCTGCCGCGGCCAGCCGGGCGGCGGTGTCCTGAACCATCTCGGTCGGGCCGGCGATGTAGGCGTCGTGGCCCGACCAGTCCCCGTACGCGGGATGACGGCACGAGCGGGCGGGCCGGATCGCTGACCCGGCAGGTACGGCTGACCCGGCAGGTACGGCTGACACGGCACGTACAGCTGACACGGTAGGCACAACGGTCAGCCACGGATGCTCGGCGGCCATCTTCTCGAGGCTGGGCAGGTCGTACAGGCCGTCGGCGGTTCGCGCGCCGAAGAACAGGCGCACCCTGGGCGGCTGCCGAAGGCCAGTCACCTGCTCCAGCATGGACTTGAGCGGAGCCAGCCCGGTGGATCCGGCCACCATGAGGATGTCCCGGCCGGATGCGGTATCGAGCCGCAGGACTCCGACCGGCGGCCCGAGCCGTAACTGCGAGCCTGCCGTGGTGCCAGCAGTGAGAGCCATGCTGACGGCTCCGCCGTCGATCAGCCTGACGTGGAAGTCGACGCTGCCGTCTGCGCGCGGCGCGTTCGCCATCGAGTAGTAGCGCCAAAGTCGCGGCCGGGCCGGCGTCTCGATGGCGACGGACTGGCCCGGTAGGTACTCCAGCCTTGGCTCAGTCTGCACGGTCAACGCGCCGACGTCGTATGCCTTGCGCTCCTGGGCTATCACCGTGCCAGTCCAGTACGCCGGGTGATGCTGCTCGTCCTCGGCAGCAGCGGCAGCCATTACGGTGGCGATCAGCTCGTATGCGCCCTTCCAGTCGGCCTCCAGTTCAGCGTCCCAGGCATCGCCGGCCGAAATACGCGAGGGTGGCCAGCAGGCTCTCGCCCACGGCGTCGTAGTGCGCGGCCACCGTGCCGAACTTGCGGTGGTCACGGCCCAGGTCTTTCAGGAAGGCGGTGAGGTTCCTCCAGGTTGTCGACATTCGAGACGATGTTCACCAGCGCGTCTACCAAGTGGGCACGCTGCGCTTGCATGGATACCGGGAACATCGGTCGGGTTTCGGGGTGCCGGAGGAACAGGTCTGAGTAGAAGTGCAGCGGCACCTCGTCGCCGTGCATCGCGATGCGGGCGAAGCTGCGCTTGAGCCGGGCAATATCCAACGGACCGCTTCTCTCCCCGACGTCAGCCGCGGCTACCGGTTGAGGACATCAGCGCGAACGGTCTCGGCCACAGCGACGGCCGTCGCTATATCGCCGTCGTCGACGCCGAAGTCGCGGAGGGTACTTCCCAGGTGACTGACAACCCTGTCGAAATGCGCGTCGGTCAGTCCCGCGAGCCGTGCGTGCGCAGACCTGAGCCCGCGGCCGGTATAGGCGTGCGGACCGCCGAATGCGAGCGCCAGGAATTCGGCGAGCATGACCGCCTGCCTCTCCATGTCGACGTCGGCGAAGTACGGCGCCAGCATCTCGTCGGCGAGAACGCGTTGGTAGAGGGAACTCGTCACCAAGCGCATCGGCTGGCGGTCGCCGCTCAGCAAGTCGTACAAACTCGCGTCAGTAGTCACACAGTCCACCTCAATCACGGGGCATCTCAATCAGGGGCACCTCAATCAGGGGCACCTCAGCTGACCCGGAGGGGACCATCCCGCTCCTTGCCCGAGACGGTAGCGGTGACGCCGTTACCTGGACGCTACCTAGGTGTTACGCGGTCAGCGGCGTGATCACATGGCGCCGGGAATGCCTTCTGAGGTCCGGCCGAAGTGCCGAGCAAGAAGGTCGCCGAACTCCTCGGCGCGGAGCGGCTGGGAGAAGTAGAAGCCCTGCCCCACCTGGCAGCCGAGCATCTTGAGACCGGCGAACTGGTCCTTGGTCTCCACGCCCTCGCCCACCGCCGCGATGCCCATCGCATTGGCCAGGTCGATGATGGCCCCGACGATGGCCGAGTCCACCGCGTTGTCCCCGACGCCCTGCACGAACGTGCGGTCCACCTTGACCTCGTGCACCGGGAATTGCTTCAGGTAGGCCAGTGAAGAGTGCCCGGTGCCGAAGTCATCGATGGCTAGCCGCACGCCCAGCCGGTTGAGCTTCTTCATAACCTCGCGAGCACCAGCCAGGTCTTCCATGACCATCGTTTCGGTGATCTCGAAAATGAGCAGTTCCGAGGGCAGGCCGGTGGCATCCAGAGCCGCGGCCACCTGCGACAGCAGGCCGCTCTCCTGGAACTGACGCGGCGACAAGTTAACGCTGATGGGCACATCGACCTCTAGCCGGTCCCGGATCGATCGCACCTGGCGGCACGCTGTCTCCAGGACATAGCGACCAAGCGGCAGTATCAGACCCGTCTCCTCGGCGATCGGGATGAACCGCAGCGGGCTGATCAGGCCGTGGATGGGATGACGCCACCGCACCAGCGCCTCGGCGCCAACAATGAGCTGCTCGTCGAGCGAATAGAACGGCTGGTAATGCACCTCGAGCTCATCTCGCTCGAGGCCTTTGCGCAGGTCCGCCTCGATCTCCAGCCGCTCGGACGAGCGCGTGCCCATGGCTGCCTGGTCGAAGATCTTGTAGGTGCCGCCCCGGCCCTTGGCCTTGGCGTCATACATTGCCACGTCGGCATTGCGGAGCACGTCGTCGGCCGTCTTGCCTGCCTCGGTCAGGGCGATGCCGAGCGACACGCTTGCCACTAGCTCGTAGCCGTCGGGGAGCACCATGGGCTGCTCAACGGCGGCGCATATGCGCCGCGCCGCGGAAACTGCCTCGTGCACGCCGGCAACGTTTTCCAGCAGCAGCACGAACTCGTCGCCGCCAAAGCGGGCAAGCAAGTCGTGACCGCGTACGACGCCCTTCATCCGCGCCGCGATCGCCGCCAAGAACTCGTCGCCGGTGACGTGACCCAGGCTGTCGTTGATGCTCTTGAAGCGGTCGACATCCACAAAGATCAGCGCGTGGGTCTTGCGGTCCAGGGCGGACCGAAGCAGGGCCCTGTCAAGGCGCTCGACCAGCAGCCTGCGGTTCGCCAGGCCCGTCAGGCTGTCGTAGCAGGCATGATGGTGCAGCTCGTCCTCGAAGGCCTTGCGTTCGGTGATGTCACGAAATGCAATCACCGCGCCAGACGGAGAGCCGTCAGTGATAACAGCGGAGGCTGTATACGCCACCGGGATGGTGCCGCCGTTCTTGCCGCGGAACCGCGCGTCGTCTTCCCTGATGGTGCGGCCCGTGCGGATGGCCTCGCGGGCCGGCCCGAGCAGGAAGTCGGGCGCTGGCACGGCATGGTGATGGGCCGCTTGGTCAGCCTCGTCATCCAGCGGCGGCAGCTCAACCATGCCCGCCGCGGCGGGATTCACGAACGTCAGCATTCCGTCCGCGTCGATAGCGCAGACGCCTTCGCCGATGTTGAGCGTGATCGAGGCGAGCCGCTCGCGCTCGACATGGACCTGCTGATACAACTCGGCGTTGCTCAGCGCCCCGCTGCCTACTGCGGCCAGCGCTCGCAGCAAGCCTTTATCGGCTTCGTCGAACGGCTCGTCTCGCCGCCGGCCGGACGCGACTAGCCAGTGCTGCTGACCGGTGACGGTCACTGGCGCCGCAAGCTCGGCCGCATCCGGGTCAGCTGGCGACAGCGCGGCCTGCGGGCTGCGGAGCAGCCGCCGAACCGACCCCAAGATCGTCTCAAGCACCGCCTCCTGGCGCAGCCCCCGGTTCGCCTCCAGCGTGACCTCATACAACCCCTTCATCCGGGCGCGGTCATAAAGCGCGGCGAACCTGGCACTGATCAGCTGGCGCTGCACGATGAGCCCTGGGACTGCCAGCGCCAGCGCCCACATGTGGGCCTGAATCGCAACTGCCAGGATCACGCCCACCAGTGCGCCCGAGCCAGCGAGCGCCACCTGGATCGGAAGATCGCCGGTGAACTCACCCCAGGCGGTGCCCATCGAGACCATGACGCTATTGACCAGAAACGTGTTGGTAACGAAGTAGACGCCCGCTCCGACCGCGATGGCCGCGACCTGTAGTGCGGTCAGGGGATTCGAGGGCGCCGCGATGATGCGGCTCACCGCCAGTCCGAGGCCTGCCGCCATGAGGACTTGGCCGGCATTAAAGGCTGACTTGAGAATGGGGCGACGGCGGACTGCCTGAGCCACGACGGCGGCCGCGCCAAAGGTACCCAGGGTCACTAACGGCGGTACCAGGAGCGCGAGGATAACAAAGAAGCCTTCGTCCATGTTGAAGGCCTCAGATTCGCCGTCCCGGAACAGCACGACTGGCCACACCCGGCTGCCTAGTGCAAGGACACCCATTGCGGCCGCGATGATCCACTGGTTCGGGCTGACATGGGCGGAGCCCGGTTGCCGCCAGGCCGCGGCAGCCAGGGTGAACGCGCCGCCTACTACGCAAACCGCCACGATAGCCGAGGTGGCCCGCGGTATTTTCATGCCGGGGCTACCGCGTCGGCCGGGGTCAGTTCCATGCCGAGCTGTTCCAGGCCGAGCTGTTCCAGGCGGAGCCCTGCCAGGCGGAATCGTTCCACTCCTTACCGGTCCAGGCCTCCCCGCTCCAGTTGGCGCCGCTCCACGCTGCGCCGCTCCAGGACGATTCGTTCCACTCCTTGCCGGTCCAGGCCCAGCCGTTCCACTCCTTGCCGGTCCAGGCCCAGCCGTTCCACTCCTTGCCGGTCCAGGGCCAGCCGCTCCACGTCCAGCCGTTGGATGATGACTGACTCCAGGAGGTCCCCGACCACAGGTACGGGTTCCAGGTGTCGACGGGGCCGCTGGGCGACAGGGAAACCGTCACCCAGGGCAAGGTCGGGAGCAGGCCGAAGGTGGACTGATGGAAGTCCATCGGGCCCGAGGTGGCCGCCGCATAGGCGTTGAGTGCGCCGTGGCCATCGACGAACGGATTGCCGACCGGGCCGGGGTTGGTGTTCCCGAGCAGGCGGGCCTTGATCTGGTTAGGGTCCAGTCCCGGGTTGTCAGCCAGCACCAGCGCCGCAGCCCCGCTCGTGATCGCCGAGCTGAACGAGGTACCAGAGCCGACGAAGTTTGCCGGGCCGACCCGGCCCGAGGGGTATTGGTTGTCGATCGTGGAGCCCGGGGCGGCCAGGCTCACCACCGACCTGCCCGAGGTGACCAGGTCCGGCTTGACCCAGCCGTCCGGAGAGGTCGGCCCGGCGCTGCTGAAATCGGCCATCTCGTCACCAGCGACCGACGGCGCGGCCATGTCATCCAGCGAACCCACCGTGATCGCCAGCGGATCGTCGCCCGGCGACAGGATGGTGCCGTTAAACGGGCCGGCATTGCCCGCCGAGACAACCACCGCGATGCCCGAGTTCCATACCGCCTCGACCGCCTGGTCCAGCGGATTGATGACGGTCGACATGTTGGCCTGGAATCCGAGCGAGATGTTGAGGACCTTAATGCCGTAACTGCCCTGATGATCGACTGCCCATTCCAGGCCCGAGATCAAGGTGCTCAGATGCGTCGTACCATCCGCTCCGGCTACCTTGATCGACACGAGATTGGCCCCGGGCGCCTCGCCGGAGTACTGGCCGTTAGACGAGGCCCCGTTACCTGCTATCAGGCCGGCCACGAATGTGCCATGCCCGTAGCTGTCCTGGTACGGCTGGTTCCCGCCCGTCAGGTCCACGCCGCCGATCAGCCGGCCAGCGAAGTCGGGCAGGTTGTCGATACCCGTATCGAGCACGGCAACGGTAACGCCCTGGCCGGTATCGCCGGCTGCCGCGAGCTGTGTCGCACCTGTTTGCTGCAGAAACGAATCTGACGGCGTGTGCGGCCCCGTCGACACCGGCGTGGACTGCACGCTCACCGATAGATCAGGCGTGACCGTGATACCCGGAAGGGCTGCCAGAACTGGCTCCAGCAGGGCGGGAATCACAGCATCCACCCCGTCGATGAGATGGTACTGCGTCAGGATGCTGCCACCCAGTTGCAAAACCGCCGTGACCGGGCTCAGCAGCCCGCTCGAGGTGACGATAACGGCCACACCAGAGCTTGCCGACGCGGTCGGGACGGCGGCCATGAACGTGCCCGCTAACGCGGCGGCTAAGGAAGCGCTGGCGACGGCGACGCGGCCCTTGGTCCACCGGGCAACCAATGCCCGATCGCCGCCCCTCGCACCGGATGAGCCGGAGTGCCGCATCTGGCAGCCTCTCTCCCCTGGGTGCCATTTGACGGACCTACGGTACGCCGTGCGGCCGACTTTAGGGGGAAATTCCATCAACACCAGCAGCCTTTAGGGGAAAGAGTCCGATTCTATCCGTGCGGGCTTTGAGGCGGGTAAGGAAAATTGGAGGCAGGTTCCACGGTAGTGCGCAGCGGAATTGCAGGAGACGCCGCGTTTGCCCGACCTGAGTAGCCATTGCCCGCCGCTGCTGCGGGGTGACATTGGGCTGCCATAACCTCCGCGATGGGTTATCTGATCTTTCTACGGGCAATGCGCATCCTCGTATCGTCTGAGCTTGAAAAGCCTCTCAGCAATCGTCATCGACGCTATGACCGGCATCGTTACGGCAACGTCCCGAACAGACGCAGTTCGAAATTTGCGTCCGCCGCGTGTGATGATCAGCCACATGGCTGGAGTCCAGGCCGGGCCGAGATTGCTCGCCGTCAGCGACCTGCACGTCGGCTTCGCTCAGAACCGCGAACTGGTATCCGGTCTGCGCCCGCAGTCAGCGGATGACTGGCTCATCGTGGCCGGCGACGTAGGCGAATTCGCTGCTGATATCGAGTGGGCGCTCGGCACCCTGAGCGAGCGATTCGCCAAGGTCATCTGGGTGCCGGGCAATCATGAGCTATGGACTCACCGCCGCGAGCCGCTCCCGCTGCGCGGCGTGGAGCGCTACCAGCACCTGGTCGGGATCTGCCGCGCACTCGGCGTGATCACGCCGGAGGAGCCGTACGTGAACTGGGATGGCGACGGCGGTCCGGCCGTCATCGTGCCGTTGTTCTTGCTGTATGACTACACCTTCAGGCCCGAGGGAGCGACGTCGAAGGCAGCCGGACTCGACCGTGCCTACCGGACCGGCGTCGTGAGCACAGATGAGCAACTGCTTCATGCCGACCCGTATCCGAGCACTGAGGCCTGGTGCCAGGCGCGCCTCGCGGCGACTGAGCGCAGGCTGGCCGAGCTTCCCGCTGACTGCAGCACCATATTGGTGAATCACTTCCCGCTGGTCAGAGAGTCCACCAGGGTCATGCGGTACCCCGAGTTCGCCCAGTGGTGTGGCACGATCCGGACCGCTGACTGGCCGGTGCGATTCAACGCCACGGCAGTCGTCTACGGTCACCTGCACATTCCGCGGACTACCTGGCATGACGGCGTGCGGCACGAGGAGGTCTCATTGGGCTATCCCAGGGAATGGCGGCGCCGGGCGACGGCGCCGGCCATCCCCCGCCAGATACTGCCGCCGCTATGAGCCGGGCTGCCAGGCTCGCTGGGTGGCCTCAGGGATGCCCCACCAGCCGAGGGCAGTGAGGCGATCATCGTCGTCAATAGCACCGAGGACTCGCCACAGCCCTACGACGTGCACGAACAACGAATCCATCAGGTCATCGTCCTCGTCGTCGACATCGTCGTCGTCCTCGTAGTCGCTCACGTACTGCGCTAGATCAATCTCGTCCGCGGACGTGCCCGGTCCGCTCGTAGCCAGCGCCGCTGTAACCGCGAGCCAGTCAAAGTGCTCGAGTGTGCAGAGAGCGACCATGGCTTGCTCGTCCTCAGTCAGGTCCTCGGCGTCACGATCGCCGTCGGTGGCGGTCTGCGGCAGTTCGTCTTGCGGCGAGACCAGGCCAGCCGCGAGCGTGAGCCAAAGTTCGGAGTCGTCGGCGGGCAGACTGTGCGGATTCAGCCCGCCGCAGGCGGCAAGCAGATCACGCGGCCATCCCGGCGACTTCATGACGGCGCGAATGCGCGTGCAGGCCGCGCGCAGTTCTGCTTCGGGAACGGCTCGCGCGGGCAGCCCGGCAAGCACCTCGCGCAACTCGTCGAGAGCCTCAGCCTCCGCCGCCGCCCAATCGGCCGATAGCTCCTCGTCCTCATCATCCAGGACGAGCCACATCGGAATCCGCTCGTCTGGCTGCGGCGCCATCATCCAGTCTTCTTGCATCCGGCGATGGTTTTCCAGGGCCGTGGCTCCGCCGCCAAGCAGCGCATCCGGGTCGATCAAGCCGTCCGCGAGCAGCCCCTCCAGGTAGGTGACCAGCAGGCCGAACACCTCTGCTTGGGCCGGGCTGCGGTCAGCTTCCTCGTCCCACACCACCATGCCGATCATCGCAGCCGGCTCTCGTGCCGGTCGCCTCGAGCCAGTCCTGCACGTCACCCACGGTTGCCGACCGCTCGGCGATCCTCTCCAGGATCGCAGCCGAGCTGTCCCAGAACGCTGCCGACAGCGGGTTGCCCGCATCAATCAGCTGCCTGCGCAAGACGGGCAGCGCCGCCAGCGCATCGCGGCTCGGCACCGCGAGCAGGCCACGCGCCACGTCCCGGCGGGTCAGCTGCGTCGCCGGCCGGCCAGCCGACGCGGCAATCGTTCGCGCATCAAGCACCACAGCAGGCAGCCTATGCCGCGGTCCGGAACCGACGCCCTGTCAGCAGGGAAATCGGAAAAAGTCACCAGCCTCCGGAAGGGAACGAGGCCCGGCAACAGCGGCGGCCGTCGTCGCAGCCCGGCCGCGGTGGGGCACAGCCGTGCCGGCCCGGCTCGGTCTGCACACGGCGGGCGGCGCAGCCGTGCCGGTCCCTGCCGCTGTCACAAGGCGCTGGTAGCCTCTCGCTCCTGTGACCATCCCCGCATCCGCCACCAGCGCACGCCCCTTGCCCGCCGGACAGGCCGCCAGATCCGATCTGCTGCCCGCGCTGCGCAGCTGGCAGCGCGACGCCTACCGCCGTTATTTCCAGGCCGGCAAGCGCGATTTCCTGCTGGTGGCCACGCCTGGTGCGGGCAAGACAACGCTGGCGCTTACGGTCGCGGCGGAGTTGCTCGCCAGGCGTGAAATCAGTGCGATCACCGTGGTCACTCCGACCGAGCACCTGAAGCACCAGTGGGCGGACGCGGCGCACCGGCTCGGCATCGCGCTCGATCCGCAGTTCAGCAATGCGCAGGGCCAGGCATCAGCTGACTTCACCGGCGTTGCCGTTACCTACGCTCAGGTGGCGGCGCACGCCGCGCTGCACCGGCAGCGGACAAGCAGCAGGCGAACGCTGGTGGTGTTCGACGAGATACATCACGCGGGTGACGCGCTGTCCTGGGGCGAGGCAGTCAGGGTCGCATTCGAGCCGGCCCGCCGCCGCCTGGGCCTCACGGGCACTCCCTTTCGCAGCGATACCAATCCGATCCCGTTCGTCACTTACCAGCACCACGACGACGGGAGCGTGCGCAGTTCCTCCGACTACGTGTACGGCTACGGCCCGGGGCTCGCCGACGGCGTGGTCAGGCCGGTGATCTTCCTTGCCTATTCAGGGGAAATGCGATGGCGCACAAGCGCTGGGCGGGAACTGGCCGCCACGCTGGGCGCGCCGATGACGTCCGAGCAGCTCGCGCACGCCTGGCGGACCGCGCTCGACCCGGACGGCGCCTGGATCATGCGAGTCCTCGAGGCGGCTGACCGCCGGCTGACCGAGGTCCGCAGGGGCATGCCTGACGCAGCAGGCCTGGTTATCGCCACCGATCACGCCGACGCCCGCGCATACGCTACGGTGCTTCGCGACATCACCGGCACGCAGCCCGTAGTCGTACTGTCCGACGACCCGGCGGCCACCAGGAAGATCCGCCGGTTCGCCGCCTCGGCTGACCGGTGGATGGTGGCTGTCCGGATGGTGTCGGAGGGTGTCGACATTCCGCGGCTCGCCGTGGGTGTTTACGCGACAAGCGTCGGTACGGCGCTGTTCTTCGCCCAGGCTGTCGGCCGCTTCGTTCGGACCCGCCAGCGCGGGGAGACAGCGTCGGTCTTCCTGCCCTCGATACCCGCTCTTCTCGGGTATGCCGCCGAGCTGGAAGCTGAGCGCGATCACGTGCTGAAGCGTGCCGGCGACGAGGCGGACGACGAGCTGGCACTGGCGGAGGCGCAGCGGCTTCGCGATGCTCGGGATGAACTGGATCAGGAGCCGTTCCTTGCGCTGGAGGCGTCCGCTCATTTCGACCGCGTGCTCTACGACGGCAGCGAGTTCGGCGTCACCGCCGAGGAAGAGGAATTCCTGGGCCTGCCCGGCCTGCTCGAGCCCGACCAGGTCGCGTTGCTATTGCGCAACCGCAAGTCTGGTCAGCTCGCAGCGCGCCAGCCGGGCGGCACCGCCACCACGGCAGCGGGCCCGACTGTGCCCGGGGTGACCGTCCGCGGGGTGACCGTCCACGTGGCGACCGTCCCGGCCGCAGCTGGCCCGGGCGCGCCCGCTCAGCCAACGATGCGCGAGACACTGGCCGCGCTGCGCAAGGAGCTCAACGGCCTTGTCGCCGCCTGGCATCACCGCACCGGCCAGGCGCACGCGGCGGTGCACGCCGAGCTACGGCGCACCTGCGGCGGGCCGCCGCTGCCACAAGCGACCGCGGCTCAGATCCAGGCCCGGATCGAGATGATGCGGCGGATGGCTGGGGCTCGCTAGCCGGCCGGGGCTCGCTCGCCGGCCGGGGCTCGCTAGCCGGTCGGGCTCGCTAGTCAGCCGGGAACGAACTCCGGCCTGCGGTCGGCCGACCTGCAGGCTCAGTCGCCGGTGAACCGGGGAACTCTTTTGGCCGCGAACGCGGCCACTCCCTCCGCGAAGTCCGCGGACCCGGCCATCTGCTGCTGAACGTGAGCCTCCAGTTCGAGCTGTTCCTCGATCCTGCTGTACAGCCACGCATTCAACTGCTTCTTGGCGCCCGCGTAGGAGAGCGTCGGCCCGTTGGCAAGCTGCCCGGCCAGCTCCTCGGCTCGTGGCATCAGCTCCTCGTCTGGCCAGACGCGGTTGATCAAACCCCAGTCGAGCGCCTGCGCGCTGGGCAGCCGCTCGCCGAGCATCGCCAGCTCGGCTGCACGGGCGAAGCCGATCCTGGACGGCACCAGAAGCGAGGAGCCGCCGTCCGGCACCAGCCCGATGTTGACGAACGCCAGCAGGAAGTAGGCAGATTGCGAGGCAACGACCAAGTCGCAGGACAGGGCCAGGGAGAGCCCGATGCCAGCGGCGGCACCGTTAACGGCAGCGACGACAGGCTTGGGCATCTCGCGGATGCCAGTGATGATCGGGTGGTACCGCTCGGTGAGCACCGTGTAGAGGTCCGGGCCGCCTTCGGCCCCCTGCGGTCGCCGGTCGCTCAGGTCGGCGCCACTGGAGAACGCTCGTCCAGCGCCCGTCACCAGGACGGCTCGCACCGAGCTGTCGGCAGCGAGCTCCCGCACGGTGTCCCGGAGCGCGATGCCGAGCTCTTCGTTCCACGCGTTCAGCCGGTCCGGCCGGTTCAGCTCTAGTTTGGCGGCCCCGCCGCGGCGGTACAGCCGGACGGAGCCGAGGTCACGGTCTAGCTCGAAATCGGTAGCTGAGGTCATGACTGGCAGGGTAATACTCCGTGCCTTCCAGGCTGAGCGCGCGACCGCCGGCCGCGACCCCATGCGGACCCCGTTACTGGCGTAACGTCTTAGTCATGTGCCGCAGCATCAAGACCCTTCGTGAGCCCTACACCGAGCACGTGACCGAGACCGACGTACGGGCCGCCGCGCTTCAGTACGTCCGCAAGATCAGCGGGTTTCGCGCGCCCGCCGGCCACAACGCCAAGGCGTTCGATGACGCCGTGGCGGCGGTCGCTGCTGCTACCAAGGACCTGCTGGATCAGCTTGAGGTCCGCGGGCAGCGGGCGGCGTCCGTTTCCTGACCGCGCCCGCGCTCAGCTCGCACCGACACGCACCAGGGAGAGGCAT
The DNA here is from genome assembly GCA_963834665.1 of uncultured Actinomycetota bacterium. Taxonomy (GTDB): domain Bacteria; phylum Actinomycetota; class Actinomycetes; order Streptosporangiales; family Streptosporangiaceae; genus JAJYUU01. The sequence continues at coordinate 257,180 of CAWICK010000008.1, read as the reverse complement.
TGCCTGAAGACTTTAACAGCAAGATCATCGAGGAGTTTCGCGCGAATGGCGGCAAGGTCGGCCGCCCGTTCGAGGGCGCACCGCTGCTACTGCTGCACACCCGTGGCGCCAAGACCGGCGCCGAGCGAGTGAACCCAGTCATGTACCGCAAGCTCGGCGACACTTACGCCGTGTTCGCCTCCAAGGCTGGCGCGCCCACCAACCCCGACTGGTACTACAACCTCCTCGCACATCCTGAAGTGCAGGCCGAGATCGGCTCAGCGACCGTGCCACTGACTGCGCGGGTGGCCGGCGACGATGAGCGCGAGCCGATCTGGACCGCGCATAAGGCCGAATACCCCGGCTTCGGTGACTATGAGACGAAGACCAGCCGGCAGATTCCGGTGGTTATCCTGGAGCCCGCCAGCTAGCGGAGCCGTGAGTTTCGTGGTCATGCGCGAGGGCTAGCCCTCAGGCTGGTCGGACAGCGCGATTTCGACTCGCCGCACGCCGCCGTCGCCGACCCCGACGGTGAGGTCCACGATGCCTGACTGACCGAGTAGCCGGACAGTGCTGCTGGTCTCACCGTCCCCGGCCAGGTAGCAGTCCAGCCGGGCCGGGCCCGTCCAGGCGGCGGCGGTGCGCAACCACTGCATGACCGGACCGACGGCGAATTCGCTGTCGGTGGCCAGCCCGGTCGGCCAGCTTGGCGCGCCCTCCCCGAGCGCCTCGGTGAGCAGGCTGATCGCCGCTGCCAGCGCCGAGCCTGGCGCTGGCGGCACGGCCAGGACCAGTTGCTGCACGAGCGGTTTGCGGAGCGGCGCAAGCCGGATCTGGACGCTCACCGTGCCGTGCTCACCCGTCAGCCACCAGCGGCAGTGCGCAGGAGACTCAGAATCGTCCGGCCGGTCTGCTGCAGGCCGGAACTGGCCGATACGCTCCCGCAGCCGCGCGATCTGCTCCTGGCGTGCGGTCCACGGCTGGTCCAGCTCCACGTTGGCGGCGAACAGGCTGGCCGCCCGGTCGTCGTCCCAGGCCTGCAGCAGGTCATTGACCGCTTCCCTGGCCGCCAACGTCGCGGCCCAAGGGCCGCCCGGCGCCGGCATCGGTCCGCGCCGTAGCCGGCCGCCGGCTGCTGCGGACCTCGGCGACGCCCGAAGCTGCGCCGCGAGTAGCTGACTGGCCAGCGCCCCAGCGCCGGCATAGGTGCCGTTCGCCAGCACGACGGCGCCGAGGCCAGTGGCCGGGTGCCAGCGCATCTGGCTGCCGTAACCGGGATAGCCACCGCTGTGCTGGACGATGGTGCCGAACTCGCGGTCCTGCTCGGCGAACAGGCCGAAGCCGTAGCTCAGGCTGGCCGGCCCGGTGAAGCGAACAGCGGGCGACTCCAAGGGCACGGCGACCTGACCCAGTTGCATCTCGCGGCGGCCCGCCCGGCTCAGCGGGTGCCCGTCTTCCGGGTCCGGCCGAGCGGGAAACGCTGCCGCGAAGCCCGCTACCCAGCTGGACAAGTCCCGCACGCAGCTGAAGATGCCGCCCATCGGCGCGAATGCCCCGTGCGGGGCCGGTTCGAGCTCCACCCAGCCGCCAGCCGCCCGGCCGTAACCGCGGGCGAGTTCCGCCGGATCGAACTCGGCCGCCGCGAATCCGGTCCGGTCCAGGCCGAGCGGACGGAGCACGTGCTGGCGGACCGCAGTCGCGTAATCGGTGCCCGTTACCCCCTCGATGACCTTCCCTAGCAGCGCGTAGCCCAGATTGGAGTACTCGAATCTGGTTCCCGGCGCCCAGGCGCACCGCACGCCACCGGCGGCCAGCAAGGCGGCGAACGCGGCGGCTCAAGGCCTTGCTGCCTGTCTCCCCACGGATCATCGGTCGAGAATCCGGCTGTCATCGTCAGCAATTGCCTGATGCTGAACGGCGGGCAGTCCGAGGCTGGTAGTTCGAGGCCGCTCAGCTCGGGCACGTAATCGCGAGCATGGTCATCAAGCCGCAGCGCGCCGCGCTCGCGCAACAGGAGCACCGTCGTCGCGGTGAAGCTCTTGGTCATGGACGCAATCCGGAACACGGTGCCGGCGTCGGGTACCGGCCCGCCCGTCCAGCGCTCGCCGCAGCCCCCTGAGTGCACGAGCGCGCCGCCGGCGATGACGCCGTATGCCAGGCCCGGCTGGCCGCCCCCGGCCGCAAACCGCGCAGCTACCGCATCGAGCGCGGTTGCGTCGACCGCTATCGCGTCAATCGCCATCCCGATATCTTCCTCTGCCCCTGGATGCGGAATCACCACGGCCGCGCTCGCGCGCTAGCCGGGCGCACCTGCCAGCAGCGCATCCTCGGCGATGACCTGATCATGCAGGTCAAGGAGGCGGCACCCGGCCCGGATCTGGAACCTGGCCTCCGCAGGTGACGATACGCCGGCGAGCCAGCGCCTCGTGGCCGCGCCGAAGATCGCCTGCACGACCGGGAGCAGCTGACGCTGCTCCGTGCTGATGGCCTGGCCCGCCCCCGCCACGTGCTCGAGCATCTGCAGGTGCAGGCTCTCGACTCGCTCGATGATCTCGCTGTAACTCCGGCTCGTCTCGCTGATGACCCTGCTGAGGGACGCCGTGAGCCTCGGCTCGCGCTGTTCAGCGCGGAACTCGCGCAGCAGGTGGCTGGTTACCCGCTCGCGGGCAGAGTCGCCGCGCGCGAGCTCGCCAGAGACCCGGGTCAGCGCGTCAGAATAGCGGCTGAGCAGGATCGCCAGCAGTACGTGATCTTTTGCCGGGAAGTACCGGTACAGCGTCGCAACGGACACACCGGCGCGCTGCGACAGTTCCTTCATCTGCAGCGCGTCCTCGCCGCCGGCCACCAGCATGGCGGTCGCGGCAGCCAGGATCCTGTCGTGCCTGCCGTGCTGCGCGGCAGTCGACGGAATCGCCGGTCCTGCCTGTGGCACGCTGCCAACTCGCTTTCTGGAATCCGTTCTGCTTTTCGCCTGCCCGGCCGCTCGAGCGGATCCCGCGCCGACGGCAGGCCGGGGCCCCGAGCGGACTGGCGCCTTAAATCCCGAGCGTGGCCGCCAGCCGGTCGAGCTGCTCGCCAGGCGGGCCGAGCAGCACCTTGTTGGACAGCCCGTTCTTGTAGTACAGGTGCGCGTCGTGCTCCCAGGTGAACCCGATCCCGCCATGCAACTGCACGGTGTCCACGGTTGCCTCGGCGTACGCGTCAGCAAGCATCACCCTGGCCACCGACGCCGCAGCCGGGAACCGGCCTGGTTCCTCATCGCCGGCCCGCGCAGCGTCCCGCACCGCGGCGTAGCCGAGCTCCCAGGACTTCTCCATGTCAGCGAGCCGGTGCTTGACCGCCTGGAACGCACCGATGGGCTGTCCGAACGCCACCCGGATCTTTGCGTACTCGCTGGTCATGTCCAGGCACGCCTTCATGGCCCCGGCTGATTCTGCCGCCAGCGCCAGGTTGCCCAGGTCCAGGGCGGCCGCGAGCGCCGCGGCGGCATCCCCGGCCAGCACGCGAGCGGGCGTTCCGGCCAGCTTGATCCTGGCCAGCGAACGGCTGTGGTCCACCGCTGTCAGCCGCTTCCTGGTCAGGCCGGGCGCGCCGCTGTCCACAAGGTAGATCGCCAGGCCGGACTCGCCCTGTGCCGGGACAAGGAGCACCCCGGCCTCGGCCCCGTTCAGCACCGGCGAGATGGTGCCGGTCAGTAGTGCCGCGCCACCCGACACCGCGCCACCCGACACCGCGCCTCCCGACACCGCGTCAGCCGAGCCGGACGCCGTTACCTGCCCGCCTGCGCTGCTGGCCTTGGCCAGCGTGGCGATCAGCTGGCCGTCGGCGATCTTCGGCAGTAGCTCAGCCCTTGCTGCCTCGTCATCGAGCCGTAGCAGCGTCTCGGCTGCGAGCACGGACGCCAGCAGCGGCGAGGCGACAAGGCCCGCGCCGAGCTCGAACAGGGCTACCGACAGGGCCGAACGGCCCGCGCCGGCGCCCCCGTATTCCTCGGGAATGGCCAGGCCGGCCAGGCCGAGTTGCGCGGTCAGCTGCTTCCATACGTCGGCGTCAAACGGCTCACCGGAACTGATCAGCTGCCGCAGCGAGGTCAGCGGGCTGCGATCGGCGACGAAGCGCCGCACCGAGTCGGCAAGCGCCAGCTCGTCCTTGGTCAAAATGAGTGGCATCGTGGCTCCCTCGTCGTCAGCCGTTATGGCGCTGCGTGCCCACCCGCAGCTGGTTGAACGGCGTAGCCCGGTCCACGCCTGGGTCCTTAGCCAGGCCGAGCACTCGCTCGCCGATGATGTTGCGCTGGATCTCGCTGGTACCTCCCGCGACAGCGCCGCCGGGCGCCGCGATGATCGAGGTGGCGACTGCCTGGAACTCGTCCGCGTCGAACCCGGCGAGCTGATCGCCGAGAACGTCAGCGGCCACACTGCCCGCGAACCGGCCCAGCTCGGACCCAGCCAGCTTGGCCACCGATCCGCGCGCGCCTGGTGGCCGGCCGGCCATCGTTTCCTCGCGCAGCATCAGGGCGAACAGTTGCATCGCGCGGCCCTTCGCGTACAGCTCAGCGAGGCGGCGCCGGACGCCCTGGTCGCTGGTCCGGCCGAGCCCGGCGGCCAGGTCCCGCAGCGACTCGAACGCCAGCGGACTGGTGCGCGATGAGCCCATCGTGCCAATCGCGATCCGCTCATGCCGAAGCATCACGACGGCCGCGTCCCAGCCCTTGTTTTCCTCGCCGATCAGCGCGTCGGCCGGGATTCGCACGTTGTCGAAAAACACCTCGTTGAACGGCGAGTGCCCGGTCGCGACCTTGAGCGGCCGCACCGTGACGCCGGGTGCGTGCATGTCGACGATGAACATGCTGATGCCGTTGTGCTTGGGCCTGGTCGGGTCGGTGCGCGCGAGGATCGCCCCGTAGTCGCTGAACTGAGCGCCAGAGGTCCACACCTTCTGGCCGTTGAGCACCCAGGTGTCACCGTCGCGCACCGCAGTCGTCTGCAGGCTGGCCACGTCCGATCCTGCGCCAGGCTCGGAGAACAGCTGGCACCAGATCTCCGCCCCGCTGAGCATTCCCGGCAGGTAGCGCTTCTTCTGCGCCTCGCTGCCGACCTCGAGGATCGTGTTGCCCGGCATGCTGATGCCGATGAAGAACGCGCCAGTCGGCAGGTCGTAGTCGCGTGACTCCTGGCTCCAGGCGATCTGCTCAGCGCTGGTCAGGCCTTGGCCGCCGTATTCCTTCGGCCAGGTGATGCCGGCAAACCCGGCGTCATGGAGCTTGGCCTGGAAGGCCTTCTGCTCCGCAAGCGTGGACTGGCCACTGCCCTCGTCGTCCTCACCAGCCGCCCGGCGCGGGGCATTGGCCGTCAGCCACGCCCGTGCCCGGGCGCGGAATTCCTCGCTCATCGGCGCAACCTCTCATCTGCCTGCCCGGCCGCCAGCGTGGGCGAGCCCAGGCCAAAAAACTGAAATCAGTTATACTTCTTGCCTGGCTCCGAGCGAAGCATGGCGCCAGATCCATGTCAACCGGAGCATGTCCGCGCGCCACGTTTCCGCACGGGAACGAGGCCCGCTACGGCAACTCGGGCTTGACGCCCGCGGAGCCGGGCTGGCGCGAAGGGACTCCGGACGGATGCAGGTGACCGGCACGCGGCAGCGTGAGGCATGGCAGCGGGCCGAGTTCCCGCCGGTGGAACGCGTCGCCGGCGGCGTCTGGTCAGTGCCGGTACCCATCATCGGGAACCCGTTGCGCTATGTGCTCAGCTACCTGATCGAGCACGATTCGGGATTCGTGATTATCGATCCCGGCTGGAATCATCCGGATAGCTGGCAGGCCCTGGCTACCGGGCTGAGCGAGTGCGAAGTCCCGGTGAGCGCACTGACCGCCATCCTGATCACCCACGTGCATCCGGACCACCACGGCCAGTCCGGCAAGGTGCGCGAGCTTTCCGGCGCCTGGGTCGGGATGCACCCGGCCGAGGACGCGTTCCTGGAGCTGCAGGGCAATCGCGGGATCATGCATGGCGGCATGGTGGCGTACCTTCGCTGGTGCGGCGCTCCGACGACTCATCTGGATGAACTGGTCAGGAGCAGGCAGCAGGCCGGCGGCTCGAGCCGATGGTGCGGGCGGACCGGCTGGTCGAGCACGGCGACCTGATCGACGTACCCGGGCTGGCATTGCGCGCGGTCTGGACGCCCGGCCACACGCCGGGTCATCTGTGCTTCCATGACGAGACCCACGACCTGCTCCTGACCGGAGATCACATCCTGCCGCGGATTACGCCGAACGTGTCCTCCTACGACATGACCTCCAATCCGCTGGATGACTACCTCGGCTCCCTGGCCAAGCTGCGCGGCATCCAGCCACGGGAGGTGCTGCCAGCGCATGAGTACCGGTTCACCGGGCTGGACTCCCGCCTTGGTGAGCTGGCAGACCATCACAAGGAACGGCTGGCCGAGACCCTGGACATCCTTGCCGGAGCCGACCCTGCTGGCCTGACCGCGTGGCAGATCGCTACCGGGGTGACCTGGTCACGCGCGTGGTCCGACCTGGTCTCCTTCCAGCGTCAGGCGGCGGTCGGCGAAGTCCTTTCGCACTTGCGGCAGCTTCAGTCGCGCGGCCTGGTCACCGAGGCCGACTCCAACGGTGTTGGGCACTGGTCGGCGACGCCCGACTAATCGGCAGGATCGACGCTCGCCGCTTTTCATCGATTCGGGTGTAAGCCAGACCTCTTTCGGATGATTTGTGGGACCCGGATCCCGGATCGATGAAATGTCCTCGGCTAGGCATGCCGTGCCGACGTGACGCGCGCTTAGATGTGACCCGGCGGCCGTTAACGGGCGGTTGCGGCCGATCCGGGCTCCCGGCGGCCGTTAACGGGCGGTACGGCGGATCCGCGCTCGCAGCGCCCGGCGGGCCACCGGCCCCAGGTCCTCAATCACCTCGGCGAGCACGGCTAGCTGTTCGAGCGTGTCCAGCGCCGCGGCCGCACCGCCAGGATTGACGCCCTCGTAGAGCTCGATGCCGACAAACGAGGCCGCGACGCCGTGGGCAAGGCCGCCCGGGTCGGCGACTTCAGCGATCGGGCTGCCATCGAGCAGGCGAACCAGCACCTGCTCGATCTCAGTCACCCATAGTCCGAGCGCGTCTCTCGCCGCAGCCGCGAGCCCGTTATCCTGCTGGGCTCCGGCGAGTACCTGGGCAAGCGCGGTCACGTTGCCCGCTTCCCGCTCGGCGACGTTCAGCTCGCGTCCGAGGTGCAGCAGCTCGCGCAGCGAGCCGACAGTCGCAAACCGGGACCGGTATAGAGCCACCCGTTCGGCGGTCGCCGTCCGGCAGGCGGTATCCACAAGCTGCTCTACCGAGCCGAAGTGGTAGAAGATCAGCGCCTGGTTGACTTCTGCCGCCGCCGCTATCGCCCTGGCCGACGTCCCGGCGATGCCGCGACTGCGGAGCGTCTCGATCGCCCCGTCGACAAGCTTGCGGCGAGTGTCAGTCACCGGCCCGGCTTCCTGCGCCTCGGCGGATTGCCGTAGACAACGTACGGTCCGAGCAGCAGGCCGAGGAAGAACGCCACGGCTGCGAGCCAGAACAGGAAGGCAGCGCCGCCGGCGCTGTGCCGGGTCAGCTCGCGGAAGCCGAGCCCGGCCGGGAGCAGCGCAGCACCTCCGCCCCCGATGAGGCCAGCCACCGTTCTGCGGATACCCGTCGGAGCGCCGGGGCCGCGTGCGGGCTGCCGTGTCGGCTGCCGTGTCGTCACGCTGGCACATTCCTGCACGATGAGCAGTGGGATGCTCGCCACGAACCCGCACGCCAGGCCGATGACCGCGCCGAAGCCAGCTCCAAGAGAGCCGGTGGCGACGAGGCCCACCAGGATTGTGAGGATGCCCGTGCCGCCGCCGCCGCTTGCTCCTGCCAGGCCCGGTATCGCGACCAGCAGCAGCCCGATCACGCAGCCGACTCCGGCTCCGGTGACGGCACCGAACCCCAGGCTCCGGCCCACGATGCTCGCCGGGCGCCAGCCCGCTCGGCGTCTAGGCGATGGCTGCCCGGGGCCTGGCTCGAGTGTCATGGATGCTCCTTCTGAGGCCTGCCCGGCGGCGCCCAATCGTCGGAACGCTCCGATTTGAGCGATCGCTTAAGAGGCAGCGTACGGCAGACTTGAGCGATCGCTCAAGACCTGACGGCTGTTAGCTGCGTCACTCACGCCGACACGCTGACCAGGCCTGCCTTCACTTAGTGTTAGTTTCGGTGCGATTGCCCCCTGCGGATGGAGAGTGACCTTGGCGGAGCGCCTGGAGTGGATCGACGAGGGCGCGTACCAGGTCGCCGTCGGCGTGCACCGGATACCGCTGCCACTGCCGTCAGACGGCCTGCGCGCGGTCAATGTGTATGCGATCGAGTCGGCCGACGGTTTGGTCCTGATCGACTCGGGCTGGGCGCTGGCCAATTCACGTGATCAGCTCGAGCGGTCACTTGCCGCCATCGGCGCCGGCCTGCCAGATGTTCGTCAGTTCCTCGTTACCCATCTGCACAGGGACCACTACACGCAGGCAATCGAGGTAAGGCGGCTGTTTGGCACGCCGGTTGCTCTTGGCGCGGAGGAGAAGCACTCAATCGACGCGCTGCTCGGGACGGGATTCCGGCCACTCGCTGCACAGCTGGCGATGCTTGCCAGGGCCGGCGCGGAGCAGGTGGCACGGCAGCTCTCCGAGCTGACAGGATCCGGCATCTACGGCGGCGACCGGCAGTCGGCTATCAAGGTCAACGACATAGTCGGGGGCGAGCACCCGCCCCTTCGCCCGGCCGATACTTTCGCAGCCGCCCTCGGCTACGAAGCGCCCGACGAGTGGATCGGACCCGGCCAGGTATTCGATCTCGGCACCAGGAAGCTGACGGCCGTTCCCACGCCTGGCCATACCCGTGGCCATGTGGTCTTCGCTGACGCCGAGGCTGGCCTGCTCTTCGCTGGCGATCATGTGCTGCCGCGCATCACCCCGTCGATCGCTTTTGAGGAATGCCCGCCGCCCTCACCGCTCGCCGACTTTCTCGAGTCGCTCAATGTCGTCAGGCGCCTGCCCGACATGCGGCTGCTGCCGGCCCACGGCCCGGTCTCGCCGAGTACGCATGCGCGGATCGACGAGCTAGCCGACCACCACGACAGCCGGCTCCGAGCCATGGCCGAGGTGCTGTCAGGCGGCATGAAGACGGCCTATCAGGTCGCGCTCGCCATTCCGTGGACTTCCCGGCAGCGCAAGCTCGCCGACCTCGACCTGATGAACCAGATGCTCGCCATCTGCGAGACCGTCTACCACCTTGACCTGCTGGTCGCTCAATCGGCAGCCGCCGTCTGGACCAGCGACGACGGCGTGCGCCGCTACGCCACTCCCAGCGCGCCCCAGGAGACGTCTTCCCCCGACCCCGGAGAGGCCAGATGACCGTGGTTACTGAACAGGCCGCCTACACTCAGCTGCCCACCAGGCCGACTGGGGCGAGCCTGCAACGGCTGGCCGAGGATGCCTGGGCCCGCGATGCCTGGCCGGTCGGCGCTATTTTTTGAAGGTCGCAGCTGGACTAGCGCCGAGCTAGCCGAACGCGCTCGCCGCTCGCGGGCGGCCTGCGCGCTGCCGGTCTGCAGCCGGGCGAGCGGGTCGTGGTCTGCATGTCGAACTGCACTGAAGTCGGCATCACCTACCACGCGGTCTGGCGCGCCGGCGCGGTGACAACGCCTGTGCTGTTCCTCCTGAGCGAGGACGAACTCCGGCACGTGCTTGCCGACAGCGGCGCGGTGCTGGCGGTAACGACGCCAGAGTTCCTGCCGAAGGTGCTCGCATCGGCCGCGGGAGTCGCCAGCATCCGCGCCGTCGTGGTGGCCGGGGCGCATGGAGTGAGCCAGGACGGCGCCATCCCGTTGCTGGACTTCGCGGAGCTGGAGTCCGCCTGGCCCGGGCTGACCTGATCGACAGCGATCCCACCGGGCTCGCAGCGCTGCTGTACACCGGCGGCACCACCGGGCGGTCCAAGGGCGTCATGATCAGTCACGACGCATTGTCCGCGGCCGCCTGGGCGGCTGCGGCAACCTCCTACGACCCGGCCGTACGGTCCGCCCTGCTACCGCTGCCGCTCTCGCACGTCTACGGACTGATGGTCAGCGTGATGAGCGTGCACGCACCTGAACCGGGCGTGACCGTGCTGATGCGCTGGTTCGACCCGGCAGGCTGGCTGCGGCTGGCTCAGGAGCACCGGATCAACGCTAGCCCGCTAGTGCCGTCCATGCTTCAGATGCTCCTGCAACAACCGCTGGAGGACTACGACCTGTCCGCCCTGATGCGCCTCAACAGCGGAGCTGCCCCGCTGCCGGGCCAGGTCATCGAGGATTTCAGGCGCCGGCTGCCGCATGTCGAGATCGCTGAAGGCTACGGCTGCACCGAGTCGGCCGCCATCATTTCGACATCGCCGCAGGGGCAAGCCCGCGCTGGCAGCGTCGGCAAGCCGGCCCCGAACGTGCAAGTGCGGATCGAACTTCCAGACGGCACCGAGGCGGCGGCGGGTGAGCCGGGAGAAATATGCGTCCGCGGTCCGGTACTCATGTCCGGGTACTGGAATGCGCCCGCCGAGACAGCGCAAGCCCTGCGCGGTGGCTGGCTGCACACCGGCGATGTCGGCCGCCTGGATGGCGCCGGCGTACCTGTACATCGTCGACCGGATCAAGGACCTGATCATCCGCGGCGGTTACAACGTGTACCCGCGCGACGTGGAGGATGCGCTGGTTCAGCATCCTGACGTCGTCGCGGCGGCGGTCGTAGGCCGCCCGGATGAGAAGTACGGCGAGGAAGTTGTTGCCTTCGTCCAGCTTGTGCAGGGCAGTGCCGTTACGCCGACCGACCTGGTCGAGTTCGCGCGGCTGCATCTGTCGGCCGTCAAGTACCCGCGCGAGGTGCGGATCGTCGACGCCATACCGCTCACCAGCGTGCTGAAAACCGACCGCAAGAGGCTCCGGGCGCAACTGACCAACGAGGCAGCCGGCGAAGCGAGCACTGTGCCCGCTAAGCGAGCAGTGTGCCGGCCAGCATTGGTGACCGCACGCGCAACTGACGAAGGGCCCCGGCGTACCGCCGGGGCCCTCTCGTCGCGGGCTAGCCTTCAGCCCAGATGCGCTGGTTACCGAGGACCACCAGGCGTACCCTGGCCGGTCCCGGGCTCGCCGCCCATGCCCGGCTGACCGCCCATGCCCGGCTGACCGCCCCATGCCCGGCTGACCGCCCGTGCCCGGCTGACTGGTCACGCCCGGCTGACTGGTCACGCCGGATTGGCCGTACCCAGCGTCAACGGGCGCCTGGCCCGGGCCGCTGCCCATGCCCATCTGTCCGGCCCCGGCGTACTGGGACCGGCGGCCCATGGCGGAGCTGGTCGAGATCACTAGAGTCCCGGCCAGGTGGTCTCCGATCCGCTGGCGGCGGCGCGAGCAGAGGATCACGATCAGGCCGACGAGTCCGGTGAACGGCCATGTGTAGGGGATGGCGTCGAAGATCAGGCAGATCCAGCGGACGAACATCTGGCCCAGGCTGGCCGGTCCGCCGTCTTTGCTGATGACGCGGAGGCCAAGCCATTTCATCGCGAACGTCTGCCCGTTGTGGGATGTCGGCCTGATGACCCAGTACCAGAGGCCTATCAGTACGAATAGGACGAAGGCGACTACTCCGCCGATGATATGCAGGCTGGTCCGGCTGCTGTTATCGAATGGAATCGTTACCAGCGACGGAATGATCGAGACGATGAAGGCGTCGATCAGGTACTGGATGACGCGGCGCCCGGTTACCCGTGTCTCGGCCTCGTTGACCGGGCTCATCCTTCCCGGCTGGTTGCCCCATTGCTGACCGCCCGTGCCCCCTTGCGGCTGGCCAGACACGCTGCCGTATTGCTGCTGGCCCGGCAGGGTGCCTTGAGACGTGCCCGTCCACTCGCCGGGGCGAGCGCTCTGCGGGATGCCCGACTGGCCGGGCGCGTCCCGTTCAGGCATGCTGCTCATCTGATCCCCCGATCCACGCCCGCCACGAAGACGTTTGCGGCGGCTCCCTAGCAAGCCGCCGCTAGGCGTTTCCCGTTTCGTACCCCTAGCCACACTGGGAACACGTCTGCTCACGCAATGTCACGTGCCGGAACTGCCGCTTGCTGGCAGCGTGGGCATCGCGCATTGCAAGGACAGCCTGCTGACTCTGATATTCGGGGATATTCGTGGCTTTTGCCCCATTGCCACCACCGAGCGCGCTTGGAGTCTCGTAACGTTGATCTACGCACCAGGAGACGGCAGATGAAACTCAAGCTCGATTTGCACGACATCTATAACCACGGCCAGGACATCGACCGCGCTCTGCGCGCGATCATCGATGAAGCGATCCGGACCAAGGCGCCCCTAGTTGAGATCATCCCCGGCAAGGGCTCGGGCCAGCTCAAGAAGCACGTGCTGAGGTTCCTCGAGCAGAAGGAAATCAAGGCCCTGTACCACCGGGTCGAGAAGGACTCCAAGAACTTCGGCCGGGTCTTCGTCCACTTCCGCTGGTAGCTACGCAGGTTGCGGCGGTCATCGTGCGCGAGACAGCCGCGCACACGTCTCGGCAGGGCAGTAGGGAGGGTTGGCTGGTAACGGCACCAGCCGGAAGGCTCAGCCGCCGGCTGCCAGCCCGGACCGGTGCCTCGCCGTGGTGTGCGACGCGCCCGTTCGGACCTCCGTGCTAGTCCGGGAAGTCCCGGCGGCGGGACGAGCGCGCAGGCCGAGCAGGGGCCTGGCCAGCCGATAGGGGCGAGCGGCGCTACGCCGCGCGCGTGCTGTCGGCTTGCCCTTCCGGTGCGAGTGCCGTGCCCCTGTCGGCTCCTGCTCCGCGGGACGGGCCGGGCTAGGGCGGCTATCTTCCGGAATCCAAGCGAACCCCATCCCCGCTCCCCCGAGCGCACCGCGTGGCAGCCCCCTGCCCCGCGGTATCCGTTTCCCCCGAGGCATGGTCGCACTCCGAGCAGCTGGTGTCTATTAACTAGTCTCCGAGACGCGCTGGTGTCGGGCAGATATCCGAATATCTGAGCCAAGATCCGGCTAACCGCCGCGTGGCTTGGTTCACTGCACCTGGGCGCGGCCCGGTCGAGGATGACGTCGCCGAGCAAGCGAAGCCTTCTGCATGGGATTATGCCCGTTTAGCCGAACATGGCAGTATGACGGCATGAAGCTCCTGCTGCGCATCCTGATACCCGCAGCTGCCTTGTACGTCGCTCACCTGCTGGTATCCGGCATCGAGCTGAACGGCGGCAGCGCCTGGAAGAAGGCGGGCACGCTCATTGTCGTCGCCCTGATCTTCGGCCTCGTCAATGCGGTACTGAAGCCCATCATCAAGACCATCGGCTGCCTGTTCTACGTGCTGACGCTCGGACTCATCGGGCTGGTCGTCAACGGCCTCCTGCTATGGCTGTGCAGCTGGATCGCAGGCAAGGTCAGGCTGCCATTCCACATCACCGGATTCTGGCCTGCCTTCTGGGGCGCGATCATTGTCGGCATTGTCGGCTGGCTGCTGAACCTCATCTTCGACGAGCGGGGCGCGAGCGATCAGCAGTGACCTGGCCCGGCGTCCAGCTTTGCACCGAACCCGGTAGTAGCGGCCTGCTTACGCGGTCAGCTACAGTCGCAGCTATGCAAAGACTGCAGAGCACCTGCTGGCGGTGGCCGCGTTAGCGGCCGCCAGTCCTTGCATTTTCCGACGGCGCGCCCGCTGGGTGGCGCCGTTTCGCATGTCAGCGGCGTGGTCTCTCGGCGGGCTGATCACGATCCCAGGAGGTACCTGCCATGCCCGCCACCGGTACGCGATCACTGCTGGCCAGCCAGCAGCGCAGCGATGCCATCGAAGCCGCCATCGAGCGAGATCCGACCTCGTTTCGCATTCTTACCGGTGACCGCCCGACCGGAGCGCTCCATCTCGGCCATTACTTCGGCACCTTGCAGAACCGGGTCCGGCTGCAGAAGTCCGGCGTCGAGCTGTTCGTGCTGATCGCCGACTATCAGGCCATCACCGACCGCGACGCGTCATCTGACCTGCCGCGAGATGTGCTCGGCCTGGTGGCCGACTACCTTGCCGTCGGCATCGACCCGAACCGTGCCACCATATTCGCGCACAGCCAGGTGGCAGCACTGAACCAGTTGCTGCTGCCGTTCCTCAGCCTGGTCAGCGTTGCCGAGATCAGCAGGAATCCGACGGTGAAAGATGAGATCGCCGCAGCGGGCCCTAGCGCAGTCTCCGGCCTGATGTTCAGTTATCCCGTGCATCAGGCGGCTGACATCCTGTTCTGTCATGCCAACCTCGTGCCGGTCGGCAAAGACCAGCTACCGCACCTGGAAATCACCAGGACAATTGCCAGGCGCTTCAACGAACGCTACAGCCCGACGATGGCCTACTTTCCCGAGCCCGAGGCGCTGCTCAGCGCAGCGCCGCTGCTGCTCGGGCTGGACGGGACGAAGATGGGCAAGAGCCGGAACAACTCGGTGCCGTTGCGGGCTACCGCGGACGAGACAGCGACGCTCATCACTAGGGCTCGCACCGACTCCGAGCGCGTGATCACCTATGAGCCGGACCGCAGGCCCGGGGTCGCGAACCTGCTGCTGCTAGCTGCATTGTGCCGGGATGAGTCTCCGCAGGCCGTTGCCGGACAGGTTGGCGCCGGTGGCGCGGCCGCGCTGAAAGCAGCCGTGACGGAGGCGGTCAATGACCGGTTCGCTGCCATCAGGGCGCGCCGGGCCCAACTCAGCACCGATCAGGGGTACCTGCGTGAGGTGCTAGCTGCGGGCACGCGCCGGGCTCGGTCGATGGCTGAGGACACGCTCGACGCAGTGCGCCGCCTGATGCACTGCAGCTACTAGTCCAGGCATCGCTGCCGGTCACACGAAGGCCGGCGGACCGCAGTCGCTGCGGCTCGCCGGCCTTCCTGTGCCCTTAACTAAGCGTCAGGCATTGGTGCCCTGGAGCTTTGCGAGCTCGGCCCGCACCATCGCCTCGTGCTCCTCCTCGTCCCGCTTGGCGTCGCGTGGCCGCCAGCGACCGCGCAGTAGCGGGATGGACAGCAGGAAGAAGA
Source organism: uncultured Actinomycetota bacterium (assembly GCA_963834665.1). Lineage (GTDB taxonomy): Bacteria > Actinomycetota > Actinomycetes > Streptosporangiales > Streptosporangiaceae > JAJYUU01. Next base: position 242,107 of record CAWICK010000008.1, on the reverse strand, counting down.
TGATCCCGCCGAAGCACACCCACCACCACGTCCGCCACTGCCCCGCCGTCTTGGCCGCCGCGGTGGTTACCGCGCCGGCGTGCGCCGTCATGAAAGCGCCGACCGCGGGCGGTACCTTTTGCAGCGCTGCTAGCTCGGCTCCGACTCCGGGGGCCGACACCTCCTGGATGACCGCCGACGGCACCCTGGAAAGCGCCGTCAGCTGGGATGCGTAGGGTGCGATCTGCTGGAGCGCCGGAGCAACGGCTATCACGCCGGTGATCGCGGCCTGGTTCGCGCTGATCGTGCCCAGTATGCCCAGGCCCTTGCTGCCACCGCCCGCGGCGGCAATCAGCTTGGCAGCTAGCTTGGGCGGGATGTTCTTCGAGGTGTAGTGAGCAGCCTGGGCAAACAGCGCCGGGTTCTTCTGGATAACCGCCAGCTCAGGACCGAACTTCTGGGCGTTGGCGAGCTGTGTGGCGTACTTCTGCGCGCTCGCAACGATCGTGGGGTGCGTCGCCGCGAAGGTCAGCTGGGTGCTGTACTGCGTCGCGTCGGCGACAATCTTGGGGTGCGACCCGGCCCAGACCAGCGACGGGTACTGCTTCGCGTAGGTCGCTACCTGGGTGCCGTAGCTGACCAGTGGCGTGACCGAGTTGATCACGACCGGGATCAGCAGGAACGAGGCGAACACCACGATCCGGATGATCCAGCCCCAGATCGCGAGCCCGGTTGCGGTAGCCGCCGGGTTGCGATGCTCGACCGTCTCGGTGTAGCTGGCCATCCACGGGGTGTAAGCAACGCCCAGGAAGAACAGCATGACGGCCAGAAGTGCCGCGATGGTGGAGAAGCTCGGGTGGGCCCCGGTCTTGGCCTGCAGCAGGAACAGGACAATCATTACCGCGGCTCCCACGCCGCCTACCATCATGAACGGCTTGCGCACCCGGAGCCGGTCGGAGAACATCCCCGACGAGGATGACGCCGGCGGCGTTGAAGGCCCAGGCCCAGTATCCGAGGTGGTTGGCTTCGCTGAGGGTGAAGCCGAACACCGTGGACACGTAGATCACCAGGAAGCCTACGAGCGCGTAGTAGATCAGCAGCATGATCGAGACCGCGACGGCGGAGACGATGATGTCGGTCTTGAGCAGCTGCCGCCAGTGGTTCTTCAGCGCAGCCTCGATGTCGAGACCCTTGGCCCGCGCTTCGATCAAGGCCCGGTCCCGCATCGTGACCATCAACTGGTCGCGCAACCCTGGCGACAACTCCCGCAAGGCGACTAGCGCGATCAGGAACACCACCAGGCCGGCGATGCCGCAGATGCGGTACTCGTGCGTCCAGAACCGCTGGCCGTACACGGCCGGGATGGTGATGCTGCCGACGATCGCGACGATCAGGCTGCCAAGTACCGGCCCGCTGGTCCAGAAGCCCATGGCAGTGGCGCGACCCACCTGCGGAGAGAAGTCACGGATCAGCGCCGGGGTTGCCACCAGGCAGATGCCTTCGACGACACCGACAACGAAGCCCTCAATGGTGAAGACCCATTTGTTGGTCGCAGCCGGGAGGACGAACGCCACGAAGATGCCGGTGAAGAGCAACCCGAAGACCACCAGGTTCGCCCTGCCGTACCTGTCGGTAAGACCCGCGAACAGCGAGCCGAACGCTCCGATCAAGTTGCCGAACGCCAGCGTCAGCACGTAGAACGTGAACGACATGTTCAAGTTGGTCAAGATCAGCGTGGATACCGAGCCACCGACGTACAGCTCGTAATAGAGCGTGACCGTGGCCAACACGGTGATGGCCAGGTACATGACTCTGGGCCTGGTGTTGGGGTAAGTATCCAGCTGCCGGTGAATCAGCGAGGACAATCCCCGTTGCCCGGAGACTGGTTCCGCCGTGGTAGCTGTCATACGGTCCTCCCTTGCTGTGACCGAATGTTGCGCCTGAGTTAACTACATGCCGACTAGACGGTATCCCCACCATCACCACGAAATCAACGGTCTGTTTTTGCGGCTGCGCTGCAGAATCGGGCCACCGACCTTTGCCTGGGTGTCATCGGTGCGTCACACGGTGATCGGTTTTGGGCAGCGTGGGTAGTGCGCGAGGCCGGGGCTGGTCGTCCGGCTGCGGCGCGGCCGCTGACTTGGGAGCATGCCTCCATGACAACTGGAATCCAGATCTCGCTCATGCTCGCCGTCGCGGATGCACCCGCCGCAGCCGACTGGTACAAGGGCGCGCTGGGCGCCACTGAACTGTGGAGCCTCGGCAGCGTGGTCGGACTTGAGATTGACGGATCGCCTCTCTTCCTGCACGAAACGACCAGCGGCGGCTTCGAGAGCCCGGCAGAGATCGGGCGGACCACGGTCCGAGTGGAGGTGTTCGCCGATGACCCGGACGCGTTCGTGGCACAGGCTGTGGCCGCTGGCGCTGACGGCTCAGCCCACGAGATCCGGGATCACCAGGTGCCCTGGGGAATCCACCGACAAGGCGGTTTCCGTGATCCGTTCGGTCATATCTGGCTCGTCGGCGACAAGTCGCCGCTCAGCCGGTTTGCTGGCTAGCCCGTCTCCAGCGGCTGAGGCTGCCACACGGCATAGCATGAACGCTCATCAAGGCCCTTCGGGCGCAGGCGGTACCGAGTCGTCCCCTGTGAGCGGAAGCCTGGGAATGGTGATCGGCATGGCGGAATCGACTCGGCCGGGACACGGTCAGGACGCGAACGCGCTTTACTCGCTCGGAAGCAGCACGGGCGAGAGCGCCCGGCTTCAGCGGCAGGCGGACGAGCTGGCGCCTGATAGCTCGGTGTTGCTGGATCGGGTCGGGCTGCGGCCGGGGCAGAGTGCGATCGACGTCGGCTGCGGTCCCCGCGGCATCATCGACCTGCTAGCCGCCCGGGTGTCGCCCGGCGGCCGGGTAGTCGGCCTGGACGCTGACCCAACGCACACGGCGATGGCACTTAAGTTCGCGGCCGCGTCCGGGCTCGGCGATGTGGAGGTCGTAACGGCAGACGCCCGCCGCACCGGTCTGCCGTCAGGATCGTTCGATCTGGTCCACGCCCGCACTCTGCTGATCAACGTCCCTGAGCCGGGAGAAGTCGTCACCGAGATGGTGAGGCTCGCCCGGCCGGGCGGCTGGGTGGCAACCATGGACCCCGACACCGAGTACGCGATGTGCTATCCGCCTCATCCGGCGTTCTCGCGGATCTGCGAGATCTTCCCAGTGGTATTCGGGCGCAACGGCGCCGACCACATGATCGGCCGGAGGGTCCCGGAGTTGTTTCGCGCGGCGGGACTGACCGAGGTCGAGGTGGAGGCCCGGGTGCAGATGTACCCCGCGAGTCACTCCCGCCGAACGATCCGGCTAGACCTGGTGCGCAGCATGCGTCCCCAGATCCTTGCGCTAGGCCTGGCCACCGAAACGGAGCTTGACGAGCTTGATGATGCGGCCCGGTCCCATCTCCAGGACCCGCGCACTATCGCGCTGAGCGGGCTTCTGTTCCTGGTATGGGGCCGCAAGCCGATCTAACCGGCCGTTAGGGACTGGGCAGCGCCGACGGCCTTGCGGTATCGGGCTTCCGGAAGCCGGGAAGCCCGGTATTCGAAGACGGTGGCGCGCTCGGAGGGACTCGAACCCCCAACCTTCTGATCCGTAGTCAGATGCTCTATCCGTTGAGCTACGAGCGCAGATCGACCTCGCACAGTGTACGGCACCGGGCGCCAGGCATGTCCTGCGTGCCCGGCCTTTGGTCATTGGCAAACCGTGCGTAAGCGGCGTATCGGCAGGTCATGGATTCTGGGCGGCCGGGCTAGCGCGACCGCGGATCTGAGCCAGCGCCGGCTCACGTCCGCTCCACTGAGGCTGGCCCGCCGACCACTGCGGCGAATGCATCTGCGCCGCGGTTCATCAGGCCATCCACTATCGGTGCTGCCGAGTCGGGCAAGAAATCAGTTATCCACAGCAGCCGTGCCGCGTGGTCCTGAGCCACGATCTGAATGGACGCCATGTGCGCGCTGAACCGTCCGCCCACCACGCTGTAGGCGACGCGGCGCCGAGCCTGGTCGATGCCCACGATGGCTTCGCTGATCACTGTCCCGTTAGCAAATGTCACGGTGCGGACGCCCTCGTCGTCCAGGTGAGAGTCCAGCAAGACGCCGGGAAAGGCCTTGTGTACGTCGCCTACGTTCTGCAGCCATTCCCACGCTTGATCTGCAGAGCTAGACAGTTCGCGCTCCACGACAATTGTTGCCATTCGACCTCTTCCGATCATTAGCGACTCCGGCGCCTATGGCCAGTCTCGGACCTCCCTCGGGGGCAGAGTCAACTAGATCGGGGCCATGTCCACGAACCGGCTGTAGTGACCCTGGAACGCAACGGTCACAGTCGCGGTCGGGCCGTTACGATGCTTGGCCACGATGAGATCCGCCTCCCCTGCGCGCGGCGACTCCCGCTCATAGGCATCCTCGCGATGAAGAAGGATCACTACGTCCGAATCTTGCTCAATTGAACCACTTTCGCGCAAATCTGCCAAAAGTGGCCGCTTGTCCGTTCTCAATTCCGGGCCGCGGTTGAGCTGCGCCAGTGCGACGACGGGCACGCCAAGTTCCTTGGCCAGCAGCTTCAGCGAGCGCGACAGCTCAGACACCTCCTGCTGGCGGTTCTCCACCCTCTTCGGCGAGCTCATCAGCTGGAGGTAGTCGACGATCACAAGGCGCAGGTCATTGCGCTGCTTCAGCCGCCGGCACTTAGACCTGATCTCCATCATCGACATGTTGGGCGAGTCATCGATGAACAGCGGGGCGTCCACGACTTCGCTCATCCGCCGGGCCAGCCTTGTCCAGTCGTCTTCGCTCAATTGACCGGTACGCATTGCGTGCAACGGCACCCTTGCCTCAGCAGACAGCAACCGCATTGTGATCTCATTGCGGCTCATCTCCAGGCTGAATAGCACGGAGGTCATGCCGCCCTTCACCGCAGCCGCCCTGGCTATGTCGAGCGCAAGTGCCGAGTTATGTGTGGGAATCATTGATCTGCTAGCCAGGTACAAGTGATCAGCATTGTCGACCTGGACACATCGGACGGGCACACTCTGCACTGGCCGCACCGCGCTGATGTACCGTCGGCGGGTCTTGGGTGTGGTCTGCGCTGGCCGCCGGTCCTTGTGCACGAGTTTCTTTCGCTCCAGCCGAAAGACGTCGTCACTGGTGGTGAAGGTGATGATGTAGGAAACTGACGAATCCGGCGTGCGACCTGGAACTCGCTTCTCCGACCAACCGCAGCGGTAGCCGAGGCTGAGGACCAGTTCTCGGAAGTCCTTGGCCAGGCGACGGCAGGTCACGGCAAACTGCACCGACCCGGTGCGGTTTACCGTGCCGTCAGTGTCCAGCAAACCCGCTAGGAGCGCCCGGCGCTGGGATTCAGACGCGCGCAGGTACCGCAACGGGATGTGCTTATTGCCAAGAACGCCAAGCTCGCGCAGCACAGCCTGGACGGATCCGAAGCGGTCCAGGCAGCCGCGACACACTCCGAATCCTGAGGTCAAGCCGGTGTACGGCGTACCGCACCTTCGGCACGATGGCTGCGCCCGACGGGTTCCGCGGCGGCCGACTTTCCCCCCGCACACGCGGCCGCAGGTTCTGACCTCGGATGTGGCCGGGCTGAACGGCTTGTCACAGACCTCGCAATCCCGCACTGGAGGGGACTGCCTCACGTCTGGGAACCGGAGTCCATATGTGTAGGGCGTGCCAAGCTTCGGCGCATGTATCCCTTCGTCCTCGACATGGACGGCTATTTCTGGATCAGCAGAGGTGTATCGCGCGCCGCACTGGCGCCGTCGCCAAGCCATACCCCAAGCGCGTATGGCGGAACCGGTAGCTCTGCCGTCGGCAGATCCAGAGACTTAGCCGTCGCGACGACATGATTCAGCCGCCCATCGCTGGTGGATTTTATGGTCGCGGCGATCTCCCTTGTTGTCTTGACCGAGGCAAGCGTCCGCTGCCGCCTGTTGGATCCTGCTGCAGCGGCCCTGGGCTGACTTGCGCGAGGCGTGCGTGTCGGTCAGCCAGCCATGTTCGGCGTCGGCGACGACTGTCGTGCCGTCGTCGAAGACAACTTCGAAGCACAACCGGTCGCCCAGCACCTCAGACGCAGCGATCGACCTGGGTCGGCCTGCCATCCGCGCCCAACAGCCAGTCGCCAACCTCCACCTCTCCCATCGTCGTCCAGCCTGTCGGCGTAGGCAGCGGAGTATCCAGCGCCAGCGCTTTGCCCATAGCGGGCCTGGCCGCGATCACGATCATCTGGCCTGGGTGCAGGCCGTTCGTTAGCGCGTCCAGGTCCGCGAACCCTGTTGGCACGCCCGCCAGCGTGCCGCCTCGGCTGCCGATCGCCTCGATCTCATCCAGAGCGCCGGGCATGATCTCCGCCAGCGCGAGGTAGTCCTCGCTGACCCGCCGGTCGGTCACGCCATAGATCTCAGACTCGGCGCGGTCTACCAGGTCGTCCGCGTCGCCGTCGCCGGCGTACCCGAGCTGCACGATCCGGGTGCCGACCTCCACCAGTCGCCGCAGGATGGCACGCTCACGAACGATGCGCGCGTAATAGCCGGCGTTGGCGGCGGTTGGCACCGACGCGATCAACGTGTGCAGGTACGGCGCGCCGCCGACCCGGGCAATGTCTCCGTGCCTGGTCAGTTCCGCCGCGACTGTCACGGCATCGGCCGGCTCGCCGCGGCCGTACAGGTCGAGAACGACGTCATGGATGAGCTGGTGAGCGGGCCGGTAGTAGTCATGCGCCTTGATCACGTCGAGCACGTCGGAGATGGCGTCCTTGGACAGCATCATGCCGCCCAGAACACATTGCTCGGCCGCGAGGTCATGCGGCGGCGTCCGCTCGAACTCCTCGCCGCGAGGCACAATCTCCGCAACGCTCACCTGGCGCTCCTCCCCCTTGCCACGCCAAACCTGACCCGATGCCCGCCAAACTGACGGGTAACGGCCGCCAATCCAGCAACGGCCGACACTCGATTCAGGCCAGTTATCAATCGGCACTGTGCTTTCTGATCAACACTGTTCTATCGAACGCCTCCGACAGTCTGTAGCTACTCCGCTCGACCGTCGACTCAAGGTGTGCACAGCCCTGTGGACAGGCTGTGCAGACACGCCGCAAGCGCTGTGCGCAGCCTGGGGACACGCATGTGGAAAGGCACTCAGGATTATTTCAATTGTGGCCGCCGCCTGCGGGAACGTTCTGCACGGGCTGTGCATACAAGATTTTTTGGGCACTGGAGAACGTGCATGACGGCCATAAGTTATCCACACTAGGAATTTGACGTCCAACGTCACTCGCGAAGATTGCCGGGCCAGGATAGGGCGGCCAGCAGATCTGCCGATTTGCCGGGCGCGGCTCGCGGAGCTCGACTACAGTTCGAGTGTGTGTTCGAAGAATGGCCCGGCTGACACCCAGGATCCACCATCGGCAGATCTCGCCGGCAGGCTTAGCAGCGCCATCGACGACCTAGCTGCCGCCGTCGGCCGGGACGACTTCGGCTGCCCGCAGCTCGCCGAGCGCCTCGCCCGGGCCTGGGCTATGATCACCGCGGCCGATCCGGAGCTGGCGTCGCGCGCGGCCCGATACTGACTTCGTAACGTCACCCGAACCGCACAGCCCGTTGGCAGTTTCCGCAGCTGGCAGTGCTGCACGCTGCAGCCGGAAGGAAACGCGGTCAGGACGGGGCTGATGCGGCTCGTTTCCCCCGGTGCCACCGCGCGGCCTTCTTGTCGGCTAGCACCTGATGGACCACGTTACGTCCCGGAATACCGGTGACCCCGCCACCGCCGTGCGTGGACGACCCGGCCTGGTACAACCCGCGAACGGGAGTTCGCAAATCCGCGTAACCTGCGGCCGGGCGGGCGTGAAACATCTGGCCTAGGGTCAGCTCACCATGGAAGATGTTGCCGCCGACGAGCCCGTACTCTTGCTCCATCTCGCGCGGGCCGATGACCTGCCGGTGGAGCACCGAACTGGTGAAGCCTGGCGCGACGGTCTCCATCCTGGCAATCACGCGGTCGGCGTAGGCGGTCAGCGCGGCGGGGTCGCTCTGCTCGCTGTAGGTATGCGGCACCCACTGCGTGAACAGGGAAACGACGTGCTGCCCGGCCAGCGCGAGCGAATCATCGAAGACGCTCGGGATGCAGACATCTGCGAAGGGGACCGCCGACGGACGGCCGGCCACCGCATCCTGGTAAGCGTTCTCAAGGTCGTCCAGGCTCTCCGCCAGGACGATGGTGCCGCCGTGGACCTGAGGATCGAAGCCGGGGTGGCTGGCGAAGACCGGTAGCCTGTCGACCGCGAGATTGATCTTGACAGTACCGCTGCGGGAATGCCAGCCGCGGATGTCGGCAACGAAGTCACCCGGCAGACCCGACGGGTCGAGCAGCTCAAGGAAGGAGATCTTCGGGTGCGCAGTGGTGATCACGACATCCGCGTCGATCTCTTCGCCGCTGGCCAGGGTCACGCCCGCGGCCCGGCCGTTGCGCGTCCTGATCGCGGCGACCTGAGCGCCCGTGCGGATCTCCGCGCCGAATGACCTGGCCGCCGCCGCCAGCGCTGTCGTGACGCCGCCCATGCCGCCCCTGGGGAAGCCCCAGGCGCCAGCCTGCCCGCCCGCGTCGCCCAGATGATGATGCAGGGTCACGTATGCGCTGCCCGCCGAGCGGGGCCGGCCCAGGTTCCGATCACGCCTGAGACAGACAGCAGCCCGCGCAGTGCGTCACTGGAAAAGTAGCCGTCAAGCAGATCGGCGATGCTGCCGGTGAGCAGCCTGGTGATGTCCACGGCCGCCCTGGTGTCCACCTTCCTCAGGTGGCGCAGCAGCAGCCCCTGGCGCAGCAGGTCCTGCGGCCGCCGCGAGCCGAGCCGGGGCGGGATCTCGGTCAGCATCGGGCCGAGGATGGCCCCGATACCCGCCATGTGCGCCTCATAGGCGTCGTAGGCAGCCGCGTCGGGCGGGGAAAACTTGGCAATCTCCGCGTGCCGCTCCGCCGCATCGTGCGGCAATCGCAGGTAGCGGCCATCGGCTCGCGGCGCGAAGTACGGACCCTGCGGGAAGACGTGATAGCCGTGCTTCACCAGGTCCAGGTCGCTGACCAGATCCGGCGGGAGCAGCGACACAACATACGACAGCGACGTGACCGTGAAGCCGGGCCCGAACGGGTGCTCGCTTACCGCAGCACCGCCCACGACGTCCCTGCGCTCGCAGACGACCGTGCTAAGCCCTGTCCTCGCCAGGTAGGCAGCCGCCACCAGCCCGTTGTGGCCGCCGCCGACAATCACGACATCCCGGCGTGCGGTCATTGCGAAGGTCCCTTCGTCTTGGGCTTGCTCGGCCACTTTTCATCGATTTGGCTTTGCCGGAGACACCTTATAGCCCGTTTTGTGGAGCCCGAATCGGTGCAGAGCCTGGCGCGGCGCGGGCTGGTGACAGCAATCGGGAGGAGCGCAGGCGTTGCGCTCCTCCCGAGTTGCGTTGTAACCGGCCTTAGCTGGCGGCGACCTCGACCTCGAGGGTCGCGCTCACCTCCGGGTGCAGACGGACCGCGACCTGATGCGAGCCGACGGTCTTGATCGGGTTCTTGACCTCGATCTTGCGCTTGTCAAGGTCGGGACCACCAGCGGTCCGGACCGCAGCGGCGATGTCGGCGGTGGAGATCGAGCCGAACAGGCGCCCGCCGCTGCCGGCCCTGGTCTGGAGCCTGACCCGGAGGCCGGATAGCCGGGTGGCGGCTTCCCGCGCGTCGTCCAGGCCACGGATCTCGCGCGCCGACCGGGCGCGCTTGATCATTTCGATCTGCTTCTCCGAGCCGCGGGTCCAGGGCATCGCTAGGCTGCGCGGGACCAGGTAGTTGCGGCCGTATCCGGCCTTGACCTCTACTACGTCCCCCGGCGTGCCCAGCCCGGTGACTTCCTGCGTCAGGATGAGCTTCATCGGCTTGCCGCTCATAGCGTCAGTTACCTCCCTCGGCCTAGCGAGCCGTGCTCGTGTACGGCAGCAGCGCCATCTCGCGCGCGTTCTTGATCGCCGTGGCGACGTCGCGCTGGTGCTGCGTGCAGTTACCGGAAACCCGCCGCGCCCGGATCTTGCCGCGGTCGGAAATGAACTTCCGCAGTAGCCCGGTGTCCTTATAGTCCACCCTGGTCACCCTCTCCTGGCAGAAAAGGCAGACCTTCTTCTTAGGCTTGCGTATCGGTGGCTTGGCCATCGTGGTGCTCCTTCGCAGTCCCGGCGGCTTGCCGGGATGGTTGGCAGAGCCCCGCCTGCGGCGGGGATGGTCTGTTCGTTACTAGTTACTGGTTACGTGTCAGAATGGCGGCTCGTCGGAGAACCCGCTGTCACCAGCCGGGTCAGCGGCCCACGGGTCGTCGGCGGCGCGAGCGGCGCCCCCACCATACCCGCCCTGGCCACTAGGACCGGACTGGCCACCGCCACCGCCACCGCCGCCGAAGCCGCCACCCCCGCCGTTCGACCGGGTCGACCTGCTGACTTTGGCCGAAGCGTTCCGCAGGGACGGGCCGACTTCGTCGACCTCGATCTCATACACGGTCCGCTTCTCGCCCTCCTTGGTCTCGTAAGACCGCTGGCGCAGCCGCCCCGAGACGATGACACGCATGCCGCGCTGAAGGCTCTCCGCTACATTCTCTGCCGCTTGCCGCCACACGTTGCAGGAGAGGAACAGCGAATCGCCGTCCTTCCACTCGTTGGTGGTCCTGTCCATGAACCTGGGCGTAGACGCGACCCGGAAGGTGGCTACCGCCTGTCCGGTCGGGGTGTAACGAAGCTCCGGATCATTGACGAGGTTGCCGATGATCGTGATGGTGGTGTCGCCTGCTGCCATCGGGGTACTCCCGCTTGCTCGGGTCGGGGTTTATGTCGAGCTCGGGCAGCCGTGACCAGGCTCAGTGCAGGTCAGGCCGCATGATCTTGGTCCGCAGGACCGCTTCGTTCAGGTTGAGCTGGCGGTCGAGCTCCTTGACGGTGTCCGGCTCCGCCACCAGGTCGATGACGGTGTAGATGCCCTCGGACTTCTTGTCGATCTCGTAGGCCAGCCGGCGGCGGCCCCACACGTCTACCTTCTCGACTGTCCCGCCGGCCGACGTGACGACGGTGAGGAACTGGTCGAGCGACGGCTGTACTGTGCGCTCTTCAAGAGAGGGATCAAGGATGATCATCATCTCGTACTTGCGCATAGACTTACCTGCCTCCTTCGGACTCTGGCGGTCACGGTACTTCCGTGACAGGAGGAGCCACGCCCGCCGGGCCGACTACATCCGGTCCAGCAGTCTTGCGCAGCGCCGTTAGCTTACCAGCGAGCTGCGACAGTCCTGGCCCGTACCGGCCGAGCGCCAGGCCAGCGCCACCACAAAGCTTGCCCGGGCCCACGCAACCACGAAGCTTGCCGGGAGCGGGTGGTTTCCTTCTGCCGTCGGCAGCGAGACACTGATTGCAGCAGACCCGGCAAGCGATACACGTTCGTAGTTGGGGGTAACGGTGCCCGAGGCCATCAGCACGCAGACACAGAGTCGCCTGCGGACTCATCGCCGCCCGCAGCGGCTGACTCTCAGCAGCGACGGCGAGCGTCATCCGTTACTCAATGCCGTCACCGCGTTCACCTTCCTGGCCGGCATTGTGTCTTTCGTGCTCGGTCTCATCGTCAAAGATCACTTGGTCGCGACCATCCTGGGCATGGCCGCCTTCGGCATCGGGCTGATTGCCCAGCTCTACTCCGCCACCAGGGAGCAGCGCATCTTCATCATGGCCGGAGTCGTGGCAGGCTTCGTGGGCATGGGCCTGGGCATCGCGCACGGCGGGTTCGGCTAGACGACGGGGGTAACGGCACCCGCTCCCGGTCCGGAGCGGTCATGGTGGCCGCCCGCCCGTCGGCGGCTGGCGATACGCTCGGCAGATGACCCGGATCGGAGCGCATCTGCATGAGGGAAACCCGCTAGCACAGGCAACGGCGCTCGGTGCCAGCGCCGTGCAGTACTTTCTCGGCGACCCACAGGGCTGGAAGGCACCCACCTTCCCCGCCGACCCCGCCGAGCTGCGGGCCGGATTCGAGGCCGCCGACATCGCCGGCTACGTCCATGCGCCTTACGTCATCAACGTGGCGTCGCCCAATAACCGGATCAGGATTCCCAGCCGGAAGCTGCTCGAGCAGCAATTGGCTGCCGCTGCGTCTGTCGGCGCGAAGGGCCTCATCGTTCATGGCGGGTACGTCACAGCGGGCGCTGACCCGCAGGAGGGCTACGACAGCTGGCGGAAGGCCATCGAGCGGATTGACCGGCCGCTGCCGATGCTGATCGAGAACACGGCCGGCGGTGATGGTGCGATGGCCAAGGGCCTCGACGCGATCGCCAGACTGTGGGACGCGATAGCCGACGCGGCCGAGGGCGGCGGCGAAGTTGGCTTCTGCCTGGATACCTGCCACGCGTTCGCCTCGGGCGAGGAGCTGGCCGGCCTGGTCGACCGGATCAAGGCTATTACCGGCCGGATCGACCTCGTGCACTGCAACAATTCGAGGGACGAGTTCGGCTCCGGCCGGGATCGGCATGCGAACCTTGAGTCCGGTCAGATCGACCCAGGTCAGCTTGTCGACGTCGTCCGTGCCGCAGGTGCGACGGCGATCTGCGAGACGCCGGACGCCGCCGCCGACGTGCGGTGGCTCCGTGCTCAGCTGAGCTAACGCGGCGGGTGGCCGTTACTGGCGCTGGCTCAGCAACGCCTCGCGTACTTCGACAGCCAGTTGCTGCGGCGTCAGTACCACAGCCGACCGGATAAGCGCGGTTGTCGTCACCTTCCCGCTGCGCGCGCCGGTGCCAATCACCCCTGGCGATGGCGTGCATGCCGGGCCGATGGGTGGCGAGCACGAGGAAGTTGGCGTCGGCGTCGGCGTTGGGCTCGGGCCGCACGGCGGACCGAAACCGCCCTGACAGCTCGGCGTCGGCGACGGGGTCGGCGACGGGCTTCCGCTGCACGGCGGACCGAAACCGCCCTGGCAACTTGGCGTCGGTGACGGGTTGCCCCCGCACGGCTGACCGAAGAAACCCCCGCCCTGGCAGCACTTGTTGCCGTGGCCGTGGCCGTTCCCATTGCCCTGGCCATTGCCATTGCCCTGGCCGCCGCAAGTTGCCTTGTGCTTGGGCCCCTGGGGTACCTGGTTCCACTTAACAAACGGGGACCCGAAGTCCGGTGTTGGCAGCTGCGCAACCGGCAGCTTGGCGAAGGCCGTCGTCATGAACGAGTGCCAGATGGTGGCCGGCCAGGCGCCACCGTACCCGCCCGTAAGCGAGGAGTTCGCTGGTGTAGGCAGCACGTTGAGAGACTGGCTGTTCTGGGTGCTGGTCTGGTTATTGGTGTAGAGGGTGACCGCCAGCGCATATTGGGGGATGGCGCCGATGAACCAGGCGTCCTGGGCAGTGTTGGTCGTGCCGGTCTTGGCGATGACGGGCCGGTTCCAGGCCGCCGCCGGATAGCCGGTGGCGCCGTATGCCGCATAGGTCGGCTGATTGTCGAACGACAGCGCGTAGTCCTCGTCGGCTGCTTGGGTCGGCGACAGCGCCCGGTGGCTAGGGATAGCGACGGTAAGGCCCTTCGGGCCGCCGGAGATCGCGGCGATCACGTGCGGCAAGTGGTAGACACCGCCATCGGCCAAGGTCGCGAAGGTGCTCGCTTGCTCGATGGCCGTGAGATCAGTGCCCGATGCACCCAGCGACATGGTGACCGAGCCCGGGTGCTGGTTGGCCGACTGACCGCCTGAACCGAAAGTCCACTTCAATCCGAACTTGCTGGTGAGGTCATTGACGCCGCCGAAAGTGAAATAAGGCGTCGAGCCGACCCCGAAGTTGGCGGCCTTCTGGATGACATTGTCAATGCCCACCCTGTGCGCCAGATCCTGGAAACCGGGGTTCGACGAGATGGCCGCCGCCTCAGGCACCGGGATGCCGCCCAGGCTGCTCGAGTCCGTGCCCGGCCAGTACCCGAGAGGCTCCTTCGCAGCGCAGGCAGCTAGTGAGATTCTGGCTGACAGCTCCAACTGCTTCGACAGGGGGTAGTCCGGCGGTACGCAGATCGGCGAGTAGGCGTTCAGGACGCTCGTCTTGACGTTCATGCCTTCGCTGACCGCTGTCGCGAGCACGTACGGCTTGAACGACGAACCCGGCTGGTGGGGGATCTCGGCGGTATTGTCCCAGCAGAGCGCTTTGTTGCAGGCCTTCTGGCTCATGCTGACACCGGGACCGCCGTAGATAGCCAGGATGCCACCGGTCTTGGGATCGATCAACGCGGCGCCGACGTGCGCGTAGGGCGGCAGCGGACTCCCGTTGCCCTGGCGGGCGTCGATCTTCATCTGCCGCACGTTTTGGTAGACCGCATGGTTGAGCCGCGTGAGCATCGACGGGCTAAACGTGGTGGTGATCTTGAGGCCCAACGTGTCGATCTTGCTCTGGCTGAGGTGATATTTGGCCATCAGCTCCTGCTGCACCATGTTCATCAGGTAGAAGCGATAGCCGGTGTTGCCGCTGTTCTGCCCAGGCGGCGCAATGTCGATGTTCTTCGCGAACGCCTTCTCTGCCTTGGCCAGCGAGCAGTTTGCGCACAGCGCGTTCGCCTCTTGCTGAGTGATCGCGTTGTTGCTCGCCATCGCGTTCAGCACGTACTGCCACCGGCTCACCAGCATCTGGTAACCGATGGTGTTCTGCGGGTCCGGGCTGAGCACGGCCGGGTTATTGGGCATCGCCGCGAGCATTGCGGCCTGCGCCAGGGTGAGCGTCTGGCCTGGTTTGGTGAGGTTAACGTTGAAGTACTGCAGCGCGGCTGCGCCGACGCCATAGGTCGTAGGGCCGAACGGGGCCGTGTTCAGGTACTGGCTGAGGATCCACGACTTCGACTTCACGCGCGCGATCTTGATCGCGACAATGACTTCGTTGATCTTGTAAGTGAGGGACTGCGTGCCGGCGACACTGCTCAGGCTCTGGTAATAGTTCTTCACGTACTGCTCGGTGATCGTCGAGGCGCCCTGCAAAGTACCCCCGCCGAACAGGTTGTTCTTGGCTGCCCGGATGATGCCGGTTAGCGACACGCCCCCCTCGGAGTAGAAATGCCGGTCTTCGGCAGCGACCATGGCCTTGTTCATGATCGTGGGGATCTGGGGCGTCGTGAGCAAGAGATGGTTGGTTCCGTTGTTGGTAAACGTGCCAAGCAGCTTGCCGTCGCTGTAATAGACCGTTGACGAGACGCCCTTGAGCAGCGCCGATTCGGCTGTCGGGATCGATGTCCCGGTGTACAGAATGAGGAAGGCCCCCATACAGAGCAGGATGAAGCCCGCTATCCCGCCGCCCATCAGGCCGATAACCTTCTTGACGCTCCAGTGCCGCCACCAGCTGCCGGTCTGCCACGAGTGCCTGATGCGCTGACGCAAGCCGCGCGGAGCCTGATCTTCGCCATCCCAGCCGCCACCGCGCCCGCCCCGACCGCCACCACGCCCGCCCCCACGCCCGCCATGGCCGGGACGCGGCGTCGGCTTGACACCGAGGCCAGTGGATGGGCTGTAGTCGCCTGCCCAGTCCTCGGGCTGCTCGCGCACGGCAGTCCGGCTGCCGCCCACGCCGTCGTCGTAACCGTCGCGGCCGCCAATCCTGCCGGAGCTTGTCGCGGCCGACGCGCCGGCCCTCCTGGCGCCCCGGTATCCGCCGCGGTCGCTGCGGTCGCTGCGGGCGGCCCAGCCGGCCCCCGGCGCCTGGCTAAGGTCATCCGGCTCGCCGCCTGCCGGCACCGGGTCACCAACACCGCGCTTGCCCAGGCTCCGTGCCGAACCCCGCAGGCCGAGGCGGTTCCTCAGGTCATCCGCGGTCTGACTGAAACGCCGCGGCCGCTCGCCGGTGGAGTCCAGATCCCAGAAGCCCCGGCGTCCGGCCGCACGACCACCATCCGCGGCACCGTAATCTGCGGAATCGTCATCTGCGGCTGCCCAGTCGACGTCGTGCTCATCGCGCCGCGACCGAGAGGCTGCGGCCGGCCACGCCGACTTGCCCGGCCGGGCGCCGCCGCGCGCCGCACGGCGAGAGCCACGTGAAGGGCGAGCCCGTTCCCCCCATCGGTCGAGGTCGTCCTGGCCGCCGCGGCTTGCAGGCGAGCCACCGGCGCGCACTGCGCGGTCGCGGCCGCGCCAGAAGCCGGCGTCGTCTTCCCAGGGAGATGCGTTGCCGGGCAGGCCGGCCGGCCTGCCGTTCCACGCGTCGCCATAACCGGCGTTGTCCTGGTCCTGCCAGTACGGCCCGGGCAAGTCTGGGTTACTCACGCGTCCTCGCTGGTCGGGGGTCACGGCGGTCGCAAGCGAGCGGCGATCCGCCAGGAAATCACGCTACCTGGCGATACCTACTATCCCGGCACGTATTGCGTCACGCTCGCGCAAAGAAAACAGCGGCACCTGCACGTCCACGTCCGGGAATGCCGCTTACTTGCTGACTCTGGCTCGCCGACCGCGCCGGGTAGTCGGTTCACCAGTGCCGAGCACGTATGAAGTCGCGAGGTGGTTCCAGGCACAACTCTGGCAGACCTCGACCACGTAGACCTGGAACTCTCCATATTCCGTGGCCATTTCGTCCAGTTCTGGACCACGCTTAACCCGACCTTCATATTGGCCGAGCTCGTCCCCGTAGACGTAGGTCACGTGGGTCAGCTTCACCTTGCGGCAGATCGGACAGGTGACGTCGGTCGCCTCGCCATGGAACTTCGCGGCCCGCAGCAAGTAGGGATGAGCGTCGCAGACATCGGTGATCGTGGTCCGGCCGGCCAGTACCGAAGCGAGGGTTGCCCGCCTGGCCAGTCCGTAGTCCACGACCGATCGCCTCATGCTCGACAGGTTACGACGGAACTGGCCCGGACAGGAGACCCGACTGGTCATCGCGCCGCGCGGCAATCGCGGCGGGCGGGTCCGGCGGCTGCTCGCGAGTCGACGGCTGGTACGCGGGACTTGCGCTGCAACAGCGCGGCGCATATCGTTGCGATGTATCAACTCGATACATCGAGTTGACAGTTGTGGCTCCGCCGGGCAGCCGGCGAAACAGTTGGCCAAGATGTTAACTCTGCGTGGATTGCGAGGTGCGAGCGGGTATGACTAGCCAGCGGTCTGGCGTACTGGAGCTCGCCGTACTCGGCATCCTGCACGAGACCCCGATGCACGGATACGAGCTCCGCAAGCGACTGAATTCGCTGCTTGGCGCCTTCCGGGCATTTGGCTACGGCTCGCTGTACCCGGCTCTGAAGGACCTCCTCGGCAAGGGGCTGATCGCCGAAGACACCGTGGCCGACCACCCTGGCAGGCCGCCGGACCGGCCGACGCGCCGATCGAAGATCGTTTACCGGCTGACTGCCGACGGCAAGGAGCGACTGAACGACCTGCTCGCACAGTCAGGTCCGGCCTCCTGGGAGGACGACGGCTTCGGCGTGCACTTCGCCTTCTTCGGCCTGACCCAGGCGGACATCAGGTTGCGGATCCTCGAGGGCCGCCGCAGCAGGCTCGAGGAACGGCTAGAGGGTTTCCGCGCGGCGGCTACCCGAACCCGTGAGCGGGTCGACAGCTACACGCTGGAGCTGCAGCGGCATGGACTGGAGTCGGTGGAGCGCGAGGTCCGCTGGCTGAATGAACTGATCGCCTCGGAGCGCCAGTCGGGTGACCGGCCCGGCAGCCGAGCTGAGGGAACTACAGATAGCGGCGGAGCGAGCACCGTCGTCTAAGAGACCGACGACAGACCGCCACTTCGCGGCAATAGATAAGGAGCAATCCTCATGGGTTCGGTACGGCTAGCCATCGTGGGCGTGGGGAACTGCGCCAGTTCCCTCGTTCAGGGCGTGGAGTACTACAAGGACGCCGACCCGGCGAGCCGGGTACCCGGCCTGATGCATGTCCAGTTTGGTCCGTATCACGTCCGGGACGTGGAGTTCGTGGCTGCGTTCGACGTCGACGCGAAGAAGGTTGGCCGGGATATCGCTGAAGCGATCGTCGCTAGCGAGAACAACACCATCAAGATCTGCGACGTGCCGCCGACCGGCATCACGGTACAGCGGGGCCCGACCATGGACGGCCTCGGAGAGTACTACCAGGAGATCATCACCGAGTCTGATGAGCAGCCGGTGGACGTGGTCCAGGTGCTGCGCGATGCCCGCGCTGACGTGCTTGTCTCCTACCTTCCGGTCGGCTCGGAGCAGGCCGACAAGTTCTACGCGCAATGCGCGATCGACGCGGGCGTGGCGTTCGTGAACGCGCTGCCGGTGTTTATCGCCTCCGACCCTGCGTGGGCGGCCAAGTTCACCGAGGCGGGGCTGCCGATCATCGGCGACGACATCAAGTCGCAGGTTGGCGCGACGATCACCCACCGGGTACTGGCCAAGCTATTCGAGGACCGCGGCGTCGAGCTGCTGCGCACGTACCAGCTCAATTTCGGCGGCAACATGGATTTCATGAACATGCTGGAGCGCAAGCGGCTGCAGTCCAAGAAGATCTCCAAGACGCAGTCGGTCACCTCCCAGATCCCGCACGAGATGGCCAAGGCTGACGTGCACATCGGCCCGTCGGACCACGTGCCGTGGCTGGACGACCGCAAGTGGGCTTACGTCCGGCTCGAGGGCCGGTCGTTCGGCGACACCCCGCTGAACCTGGAGTACAAGCTCGAGGTCTGGGACTCACCGAACTCGGCGGGCGTCATCATCGACGCGGTGCGCGCCGCCAAGATCGCCAAGGACCGCGGCATTGGCGGCCCGATCCTGTCTGCTTCCTCGTACTTCATGAAGTCGCCGCCGGAGCAGTACAGCGACGACGATGCCCGCGATGCGGTCGAAAAGTTCATCCGCGGCGAGGTGGAGAGGTAACGCGTCCCGACTGGCCAAGCGCCGAGTATCGCGACGGGAGTCCTGGTGGGAGCCAGGGCTCCCGTTTGCTGACCGGCGCGAGTGTCATCCGCGAGTGTCACTTCAGCGGCACGCCGCAGCCCGCGTGAAGATCATCCCTCCGGGGCTGACGGGTCGCGGCGATCTGGCCGTACTGGTCGGCGCCCACATAGGCTGACCTCCGTGTCCAGGCCGGAGCAGGTTCCCCCCACCCCAATGGCGGAGCCTGGGCCCGGCGCTAGCACGCCTCCGGATCAACCGTCCCGGTCCTCGTTCGTTCGGGACCTCCGCCTGGTCTGGGCCGAGCACGATTTCCGTCGGCTCTTCTCAACCCGGCTGATTTCGCAGACCGGTGATGGCCTGTTCACAGCGGGACTTGGCGGTTATGTCTTCTTCAATGCGACGAACTTCCCGAACCCGGCTTCAGGAGCGGCCGCATTCGCGGTGCTCTACCTGCCGTACTCACTGATCGGCCCGTTCGCCGGCGTCTTCATCGACCGGTGGTCGCGGCGCCAGATTCTGGTCCGCGCGGCCCTGCTCAGGTCGCTGTTCGTCGTCATCACCGCCGGGCTGGTCGCGTCCGGCAAGCTCGGCGTGCCGTTGTATGTCGGCGTCCTAGCCGTGCTCGGCGTGAACAGGTTCTTCCTGTCCGCCCTGTCCGCTTCGCTGCCACACGTGGTCGCCGAGGACAAGCTGGTGATCGCGAACTCCGTGTCACCTACCGCAGGCGGCATCATGGCCGCCGTCGGCGGACTCGTCGGCCTCGGCGTGCACGAGGCCCTGCACGGCGGCCAGGGCGAATACGCGGCAACCTTGCTCGCAGGCGGTTGCTGCTATGCGATCGCGGGCGCCGTGAGTGCCACCATTCCGCGGGACCTGCTTGGCCCGACCCGTAGCGGCGGCAAGCGAGCGCCCAGCACCATCTGGTCGGAACTCGCCGTCGAGCTAACCGCTGTACTAACCGGCCTCGTCGCTGGTGCCAGGTACATCCTGGCCCGCCGCCGGGCATCCGCCGTCCTGGTGGCTACGGGCGCGAACCGGCTTTTCTACGGAATCCTGCTCCTGATGTCCATCCTGCTCTACCGGAACTACTTCTACCGGGCAGAAGGAGCGAACAGGGCACTCGGCCACTATGCGCTTCTCACTGGCCTGGTCGCCCTTGGCTATGCGGCGGCCGCATTTGTCACGCCCGGCGCCATCCGCCGGATGAGCAAGGCGGCCTGGATCACCGTGCTGCTCCTCGTCGGCGCGGTGGCGGCCGGGGCACTTGGCGCCTTCTTCAGCCAGGTGGGCTTCCTGGTGATCGGCTTCTGCCTGGGCCTGGTCGGGCAGGGCATTGCGATCAGCGCCACCACGATCTTGCAGGAGGACGTCGGGGACGACTACCTGGGCCGGGCGTTCTCGTTCTACGACATGATGTTCAACATCCTGTTCGTTGCCGGAGCCGCGGTCAGCGCCGCTGTCATGCCGGTAACGGGGCGGTCGAGCTTGCTGATCGGGCTCGTCGCCGTCGGGTACCTGGTGAGTGCCGGCGGGTACTGGCTGCTGAGCCGCCGCGCCCGTCGATAAGCAGCCGCCCGGCGAGCCAGCTAGGCACTACCCGCTGCTGCTTCCGGTGGTACGTCCAGACCTTCCGACCTGGCCCAGCGCAGCAGCTCCCGGACTGCCGCATCATGGCCCAGCGGGCCGGCCTTGATCCGCAGTTCGCGCAGGTGTCGGTAAGCCCGGCCGACCGTCGGCCCCGGTGGGATCCGGAGGATCTCCATGATCTCGTTGCCGTCCAGGTCCGGTCGGATGCGGTCCAGTTGCTCGCGGGCGCCAAGCTCGGCGATCCGCGCTTCCAGGCTGTCGTAAGCACGTTCCAGTCGCTGGGCCTTGCCCTTATTCCTGGTGGTGCAGTCGGCCCTCGTCAGCGCATGGAGCCGGGTCAGCAGCGGCCCGGCGTCGGTCACGTACCTGCGCACCGCGGAATCGGTCCACTCGCCCTCGCCGTAGCCGTGGAACCGCAGGTGCAGCTCGACCAGCCGGCTGACGTCGGCGACGATCTCCCTCCGGTAGCGCAGCTGCGACAGCCGTTTACTTGCCATCTTTGCGCCGACGACCTCGTGGTGGTGGAAGGCGACTCGCCCGTCCGGCAGCCTGGAACGTGTCCTGGGCTTGCCAATATCGTGCAGCAGCGCCGCGAGCCTGAGGACGAGATCTTGCTCAAGGCCGTACCTGCCCTCAAGGTCGATCGCCTGGCTCAGCACCGTCAGGGAGTGCTGGTACACGTCCTTGTGCCGGTAGTGCTCGTCCGACTCGAGCCGCAGCCGCGGGATCTCCGGCAGCACCTGCTCGGCCACGCCGGTCGCGACCAGTAGCTCGATGCCTGCCACGGGCCCGCCTGGCAACGGCGAGAGCATCAGTTTGGTGAGCTCCCCCTGGATGCGCTCGGCCGAGACTTTGGGCGGGGCGAGCAGCCCGGCCAGGTCAGCCATCGACTGCCTGACCTCCGGCACCGCAGAGAAGGCCAGCTGTGCGGTGAACCTGGCTGCGCGCAGCATCCGTAGCGGGTCATCGGTGAACGAGGTTTCCGGTGCGCCAGGCGTGCGCAGCAGCTTGCGCTGCAAGTCGCCCAGCCCGCCGAACGGATCGACGAGCTGGTGGCCGGGGAGCCGCGCGGCCATAGCGTTGACGGTGAAGTCGCGCCTGGACAGATCCTCCTCGAGCGAAACGTGGTCGTGGCCGACCGCCGGCTTGCGGGACGTCCGGTCGTAGCTCTCATTCCGGTAGGTGGTGATCTCGAAGATCGAGTCGCCCTTGCGCAGGCCCACGGTGCCGAAGTCGATGCCGATTGTCCAGACCTGATCAGCCCAGTCGCCTACCACCGCCAGGATCTGATCCGGCAGTGCGTCGGTGGTCAGGTCTAGATCTCCGGGCTTCCGGCCCAGGAATACGTCCCGGACAGGCCCGCCGACCAGGGCGAGCTCATGCCCCGCCGCGGCGAACATGCCGCCGAGCTCGTTGGCGAGCGGCGACACAGCCGAAAGCAGCGCAGCCGCGGCACGCAGCTGACGCTCGTTGAACGATTCTGGATCTGGCACGGGCTCTGAGGATAGATGGCTGGCGTAGCCTGATTGGGACCGGGAAGCGAATGAGACCCCGGGGGGACCTGTCGCAGGATACTGCCGTCGTGTACCGCCGGTTGTCACCGCCGTGCGGTGCCTCGGGCACTCTGCTATCCGCAATACCATTCTCGGCATGCCCTCCCTGCCCGGATATCACCCATCTTCAGGTCCGGGACCTGCGGCGAAACGGGTCCAGAGAATCGTCCGGCGAGCCGGTGGTGCCGTGGTTGCCGCCCTGACGCTAGCCGGCCTCGCCATCCCGGCCGCGCTGCTGACCAGCACCGGGGCCGTCGCGGCCGTAACGACCCAAGGCACTGCCACCACCCGCGCCGCCACCACCCGCGCCGTCGCCCGGGATACCGCGACCACCCCCGGCACGCGTTCCGCGGGCCCGAGTTCCCCCGTAACCGTGACCATAACCGGCATGTACCCGCAGTCTGCGACCGCTAGCTCGGAGCTCGCGATATCGGGGTCACTCACAAATACGTCAAAGGCACCAGTCAGCGGATGGGTCGTTCAGCTGTACGCGTCGGCGACCCCGGTAAGCAGCACCACTGAGATCGCGCCGGGCGCGGTCCCGTACTACGACCTGGCCGGAATCCAGCAGCTGGCCGGCGTCCGGTGGCGCTCCGGTCCGCTCCAGCCGGGCCAGTCGGTTCACTGGGAAATGCGGTTCCGTGCCCGCAAGATCGGCATGACGCAGTTCGGCGTGTACCCGCTGGCCGCGGTCGCGCACAACCGGATAGGAACGGTCCTCGGCGCGAGCACCACCGACCTGCCGTACATGCCGGGCAAGAAGAGCCCGTACTCATCGACCCGGCCTGTGCGCGAGCAGATATCGTGGCTGTGGCCGCTGATCGACAAGCCAATGCTCGGGCCGTCCTGGCAAAAGAAGTTTTGCACGAGTCCGCAGGCCAGGGCTCTAGGGCAAAGTCTGCGTCCTGGCGGCCGGCTCGCCAACCTAGTCGCCGTCGGCCAAGGTGGCGCGGCCACAGCAACAACGGCCGCGCAGACAGCGGAGCTGGCCGGCCGGTCCGTGCAGGGCTCGGCCGCCCGTGGCGAGCCAGCCCAGAGCCTGGCCGGGATAGATGGCGTCACCTGGGCCGTTGATCCGGCTCTGCTTGCCGACGCCAAGGCCCTGACGGCCTGCCGTTCGACCGCGCCGGGGCTGGCCCAGGCAGCGACCGCCTGGCTGGCGTCCGTTGCCACGGCCACGGCCGGGCAGCCGCTGTTCGCCATGCCGTACGGCGATCCGAACGTAGTTGCGCTGATCCGGCAGAATCACCAGGGCGACGTGAAGAACGCGTTCCGCCTCGGCGGCGCGCTAGCCTGCCGGATCCTGCGCCGGAACCTCGTGCCGGCCCGCAGCCAGGCTTCCAGCTCGGCCAGCGCGGCAGGCATTGCCTGGCTGGCCGGTGGCACCGCCGGGCTACACCACGCTCGAGAACCTGGCCGGGTATCAGATCCGGGTCCGCACTGTCGTGCTCAACCGTTCTGCGGTGCCGCAGGCACCTGGCACCGTCGTGCGGATCGTGAACGGGGGCGGTACCTATACGACGCTGCTGCTGGCTAACGACAACCTGGGCACTCTGCTCGGCTCGGCAGGCAATGCCCCGGGGTCGGCTTTTGCAACATCGCAGGCGTTCCTTGCCGACACGGCATTGCTGGCAGTGCAGGAACCCGGCCAGCCGATTGTGGTTGCGCCGCCAGCCCGCTGGAGTCCGGCCGGCAGGCTGGCCGCCAATGTGCTCGCCGGTGCGGCCTCGGCGCCATGGCTCAGCCCGGTCAGCCTGACTGCCCTGGCGAGCAAGCATTCGATCCCTCGCATCAGCGGCTTGCCGCCGAGCAGCCCAGGCGGACTTTCCTATCCCCGCAAGGAGCTCCGCGAGCTCAGGGTTGTCGGCCAGCAGATCCACGAGCTCGTGAGCATCCAGGCCGTCCCCAACCCGGATCTCTTCCTGGCCATGTCGGCGATCGAGTCATCCGCGTGGGATGGCAAGTCACGCGGGACTGCCGAGGCCATGCTGGCAGCACTGAGAACGACGGTCAGCCACGAACAAAAACTCGTTCAGATCGTGGCCGGCAAGGCTGCCATCCGGATCACCCTGGGGGGGTTGAAGGGCAGTGTGCCGGTCTCGATCAACAACGCCCTCGGGTTCGCCATCAAGGTCAGGATGAGACTGTCATACAGCCAGGCGACCGGGGTCAAAATCACCGAGGATCCGGCGGTCGTGACGATTCCGGCCTGGCCGACGACCATCAAACTGCACGTTCAGGCCGCGCAGGTCGGCTCGACGATCATCACCATGCGACTGGAGAGCCAGCGCGGTCAGTTGCTGCCGTCCAATCAGGCCCGGATGACGGTGCAGGCCACCCAGGTAGGCGTGCTCGGCATGATCATCTTTGCCTGCGCCCTCGGCGTGTTCCTGATCGCGTCCGCCGTGCGGGCAGTCCATCGCGGTCGGCCAGGGCCCGCGGGGCCGGTCACGGCGCAGGACGGCGCGAAACAGGATGGCATGGGCACCGACCAGGCGGGCAATAAGCCCCCGGACGCCGATCGGACCCCCAGCGGCGTCCCCGAAGGAGGCGAAATGGCTGGCGAACCGGCTACCGTCGTGCCTGAGCACAGTGAGCTGGGCGCAGCCGGTCCACCCGTGCTGTGACAGAGGGAGACTGATTGACCACCCCCGAGTCCGAGCCTGACCCGTACGCGGGCGGCGAACCGCAAGGCTGGCGTGCGCAGCCTGCGGTGCCGGGCTGGAGCGCGGGGCAGGACTGGTACGCGGGCCCGCACTATGACGACACCGGCTGGCAGATCGACCTGTCGGATGTCGACTGGGGCGATGACGCGCGGTACGGCCGGCAAGCGGAGCGGCGCTCGGATCCAGGCACTGCGTTCCCCTATGAAAATAACGATCATCAGGAAGGTAACGGGGCCCGCCCTTCTCCGGCCGACTATGGCCGGCCCGCCGACGACCGGGCTAATCGCCGGGACGACCGGCACGGTGGTCGGCACGCTCGCTCCGGCACTGGCGACGACCCGCTGGCACCCCGGCCGCCGGGCCGCAGGAGTCGGCCGGCCAGGGGTCCGGTGTGGGAGGAACCACCGCCCGACGAGCGTACGAACCGTCCGGGCGAGTCAGCTAACTGGGACGACGGACCTGTACGCGAACGCCCGGACTGGGATTACCGAGACCCCCGGCGGGGCCGGCGGGCGCCGGGCCGGGACAGCGGCGGGTACCGGCCGGACCGGCGGGGGCTGCCCGGCTACGAGCCCGGCGGGTACGAGCCCGGCGGGTACGAGCCCGGCGGGGGTACCGGTGGTCCCGTGCGGCCAGATTGGCAAGGCCCGCACGAGCGGCCTGGACCGCCGGACGGCATGGACTCGGCTGACACCCAACGCCGGCCCGAAGGCCGGCGCAGGCCCGATGGGTCCCGGCGGCCGGACGGGCAGCGGCGGCCGGACGGGCTCGGTGGGCCGGACACGCAACGCCGTCCGGACGGCCAGCGGCCAGCCGGAATGCGGCGGGTCAGTCCACGTCCGCCGGCGGGCGACGGTGGCGGCCCCAGGCCAGGTGGTGCCGGCCCTGGCTCCGGCAGGCCTGGCCCCGGTGGTACTGGACTGGCGAGCCCGGCCAGCACCTACACCGACGCAGTCAGGTCAGCCAGACCAGGGCCGGCCAGGCCGCTGCCGACCGGCCGCCGCCGCGACGACACCGGCACGATGTCGATCGTCCGGTCGAGCGGTGTCATGGCGGTGGGCACTCTCGCGTCCCGCCTCACCGGGTTCCTGCGGACTCTCGCGCAGGCTTTCGTGCTCGGCGGCGCTGCGCTGTCCAACTCCTACAACACGGCCAACACGCTGCCGAACGTCGTCTACAACCTTGCCCTTGGCGGCATCCTCACCAGCGTGATCGTGCCGCTGGTCGTCAGCGCCGCCCAGCGTGACAAAGACGGTGGTGAAGCCTACGACCAGCGCATTTTTACCTTCATCACCGTCGCTTTGCTCGGCATCACGGTGGTGGCGACGCTGGCCGCGGCACCCCTGGCGGGCCTGTACAAGGGCCACATGACAGGCCGCGAGCTCAGCGTCATGGTGACGTTCGCGTACTTCTTCATCCCGCAGATCTTCTTCTACGGGATGAGCTCGCTGATCAGCGCGATCCTGAACGCGCGGCGCAGCTTCGCTGCGCCGATGTGGACGCCGGTGATCAACAACGTCGTTGTGATCTTGGTACTGATCCTCTACGTGGCCATCGCCGGGCCTTTCGCGTCGCACCTGGGGCACGTCAGCAGCGGCGACGTCAAGTTGCTCGGAATCGGCACCACCCTCGGCATCGTCGCGCAGACAGTGGCGCTGGTGCCGTCGCTGCGCCGGGTCGGCTTCCGGTGGCGGCCGCAATTCGAGTTTCTCCGGTCCGAGGCGATGGAAATCGGCCGGATGGCCGGCTGGATGTTCTGTTACATCGCCGCGACGCAGGTGGCGTTCTTTGTCACCGTCCTGATCGCCAACATCGCTGCGAAGAATTCAGGCGTGACGTTCTACAGCTATGCCTGGCAGCTCTTCCAGATGCCCTATGCGGTGGTAGGGATCTCGGTCATCACAGCCCTGCTGCCACGGATGAGCGCACACGCGTCTGAGCGGCGGTACGGCCTCGTCAGGGGGGACTTCTCCACCGGCGTCCGGCTGGCATCGGCCATCGTGGTGCCCTGCTCGCTGGTTCTTGCCGTGCTCGGCGCGCCGCTGGCCCGGGTGCTGTTCGCACATCACAGCTTCACCCCGGCCGAGGCACGCGCTACCGGGCTGGTCTTCGCGGCGTTCTGTCTCGGGCTGCTGCCGTACATGATGTTCCAGCTCCAGTTGCGCGTCTTCTACTCGCTGCATGACAGTAAGACCCCGGCCCTGATCGGGCTGGCCACTATGATCATGAATATCACCGCCAACTACATCGCGCTGGCACTGTTCCATGGCAACGACGTCGTCATCGGCCTCGGCGTCGGCTTTGGCCTCGCGAACCTGCTGGGCGCCGTGCTGGCCTGGCGGATCCTGAGCCGGCGGCTGCGCGGGCTGGACGGCTGGCTCATCGGCCGTTCCCTGGTCCGCATGCATGCCGCGACGCTGCCAGCCGCGCTCATCGCGATTCTGGTCGGCCTGCTGACGTCAAATGCCTACATCACGGTGATCCTCGGCGGCGGCCTAGCCGTGCTGCTTTACCTGGGATTCGCCAGGGCGCTGCGCATCGAAGAACTGACCAGGCTCACTCGAACGATCATGTCGAGGCTGGGCCGATGAGGGTCCGGCGGACGTCTCCGGCGGGTAACGGTTTGCTGCTGGGGGGGTACACGCCCTGCCGCCAGGTCCCGATGCGCCTTAGCATGGAGGCCAGCACGTCATTGTCTTATCTGAGATTGTTGACCACCTACGGCCCGCGAGGGGAGGTTCGAGGGCACGCGCGCGCCCTTGAACCACGACCATGAGCACGTTCACGTCAGAACCGGGTACGAGGCTCGGCGGCCGGTACCGGCTAGAGGACCGGCTCGCCGCCGCCAGTGGCTGGTCTGCCTGGAAGGCTATTGACGAGATACTGGCCCGGCCGGTAAGCGTGATCACTTTCGCAGCCGGTTTCCCGCGGCTGCAGCAGGTCGTGACCGCTGCGCGGGCCGCAAGCAGGCTGACCGACACCAGGCTGACCCAGGTGTTCGATGTCGAGGATGACTGGGATCGCGCGTACATCGTGCTTGAGTGGCCCTTCGGCGAGACGCTGACTGATCTGCTCGCAGCCGGCCCGCTTGACCCGCTTGCGGGCGCACGGATCGTCGCGGAGGTCGCCTCAGCGCTGGCAGGCGCACACGCGGCCGGGCTCGCGCACTTGTGCCTCCGGCCGGATTCTGTGCGCTGGACGGCGGGCGGCGGAGTCAAGGTCACCGGGCTCGGCATCGACGCGGCATTGTCCGGCGTCGCAACCGACGATCCCGCGCTGGCAGATACCCAAGGGCTGGGTGAGTTGTTCTATGCGGCTCTCACCGGCCTGTGGCCGGGCCCGGATTATCCGGGCCTGCCGCCGGCGCCATTGTCCGATGGCCAGCCAAGGCGGCCCCGGCAGGTACGCGCAGGCGTGCCGACGGCGCTCGACGAGATCGCCGGCCGGGCACTGGCCCTGCCAGGACGCGATGGCCAGGCCTCGTTCACGTCCCCGTCCCAGCTCGCGACCACCCTGGCCGCAGTCATTCCGCCCGTGCAGGTGCCGCCCGCGGCCGCTCCTGGCCGGGATTCCCGGCGCGAGACCGACCGGATGGCACAGCAACGCCAGCAGACCCGGCGCCAGCAGACCCGGCGCCAGCCGGGACAGAAGCAGCAAAACGGGGCCGATGCAGGTGCCGACTGGCAGGACGATGGCGGCGGCCGTCAGCAGGGCCGGATTGGGTCCGGGCATCAGGACGGCGGAGCTCGCCGGCGCAGTAACGTCGGCAAACTCGCTGCGCTGACACTAGCCGTTGTCGTCGCGGTAGTCGGGGCGACCGCTGCGGTGCACCTGCTGAACAAACCGCACCATGGCTCACCGTCCGGCCGCGGCTCATCGCCATCAGGCAGCCCTGGCAGCCAGATTGTCGCGCTTTTGCCGGCTTCGGCTGC
Organism: uncultured Actinomycetota bacterium; assembly: GCA_963834665.1. Taxonomy (GTDB): domain Bacteria; phylum Actinomycetota; class Actinomycetes; order Streptosporangiales; family Streptosporangiaceae; genus JAJYUU01. The sequence continues at coordinate 213,453 of CAWICK010000008.1, read as the reverse complement.
GGGCTTCGACCCCCTCAATCCAAAGGACACCGGCGCCGAGAACTCGGCTCAGGCTCCGAGCGTGCTCGGGGGCACTGGCGGCGGCTGGAGCACGCAGTACTACACCACCGCCAAATTCGGCCACCTCAAGGCTGGCGTCGGGCTAATCCTGGACATGGGCAAGTCAGTCCAGGTGAAGGCGCTAAAGGTACAGTTCGGCACTGCTCCAGGCTCGGTCGTGCAGATCATGGTGAGCAACTCCGCTGCTGCGAACGACCAGAACCTGAGCTCCATGCAGACTGTGGCGGGGCCTACCGAGGTGGCTGGCACCCATACGTTTACGGTGACCCACCCGGTTTCCGGCCGGTACCTGGTGATCTGGTTTACCAGGCTGCCGCGCGAGCCAAAGCCGCCCAGCCCCAAGATCCCGTACTTCGCTGAGATCTACCGCGTCTTCGTCAGCGGTACTGGCTGACCGCTCACGATCATCTGGTCACTGCCTGATCAACGGTTCAATCCGGACAGGGAGGGCTGCCCCCAACAAAGAACCGGAGCAATCCAGGGTACTGTCGGGCCGTCGCGAAATTGTGTCCATCATCACCGTGGCAACGGCGAAGATCGCGAGGGGAGGCAGCGAGACGGAGCCACACGACCAGGCATCCGGCCGGGTTCCGCTGCCCGAGCCGCGTCAGCCTGCCGAGTCGCAATACCCCGAAACGCCCGGCACGGAGTCGCTAAGGCCAACCACTCCCGCCGCCAGCCTCGAGGCGAATACCGCGCGGGCGGATCTGGCGGAATCCCAGGCCGAAGGTGGCCCATCTGACGCTGAGCTGCTCAGGATGCATATCGACGGCGACCCTGACGCCTTCGGCATCCTGTTCAAGAGGCATAAAGACCGACTGTGGGCGGTGGCGATCCGAACGCTCGGCGATCCCGAAGATGCGGCAGACGCGCTCCAGGACTCGATGGTCTCGGCCTTCCGCAGGGCATCCAGCTTCCGCGGAGACTCGGCGGTCACGACCTGGCTGCACCGGATTGTGGTAAATGCCTGTCTTGACCGCATGCGCCGGCGGGCTACGCGGCCGACCGCCAGCGGCCAGGACGAGGACGCGCTCGATGCGCTAGCGAGCGGCCGGCCGCTGTCCGACCCCTCCGGGACGACCGACACCGCCATGGACGTGATGGCAGCCCTGCGGCATCTGGTACCCGAGCAGCAAGCCGCGCTGGTACTGGTAGACATGCTCGGTTACTCGATCGCGGACGCTGCCGAAGTGCTCGGCGTCTCGGAGGGCACCGTCAAGAGCCGCGCGGCCAGGGGGCGAGCGCGGCTGCTGCCGAGGCTCGCGCACCTACGCCCAGGGTCGGTCCCGAGCCAGGAAAATCGGAACCAGGCGGCCGGTCAGCGCGTCCAACGTGGGCAGGACGGGGGTGAGAATACGCTGTGAAGCGTCACGCCAGTGCCGATCAACTGGCCGACCTGGCCGTAGGTGCGCTGAGACCGCGCAAGGCCGGCCGGATCGCCGCACATCTCGCAGGCTGCGCCCACTGTACGGACGTCAGCGACCAGCTCACGGGTGTCTCGAGCATGCTGGCGAGTGTGCCGTTCGCTCCTATGCCTGCCCAGCTGTCGAGCCGGATCGAGGCCACGCTCGCCGCCGAATCGGTCCAGCGGCTGGCCAGCGAACCCGCCACGGAGGCGGGACGGCGCGACCTTCCTGCCCGTGGCCGTCATTCCAGCCCAACTGGACAGGGTCGCCGGATACTGGGACTATCCGGGCCGGCTAGTCGCCTGGTCGCCGCCGCTGGCGCACTGGTGATCATCGGGGCTGGTGGCTACGAGATAGCCGCCCACGTCAACACTGGGGCCAGCACCCCCGGGACCGCTAGCGCGGGCTCAGCCCATGTGCCTGCATCGCAGCTGAGCCTCGGCCCCAGCGTTAAGTACCACCAGGACAGTACCGGCGCGACGAAAAGCCTGCCGACTGTCCGGAGTGACACCAATTTCACCAGCGCGAACTTGGGCACTAAGGCGGTAGCCTCCATGACCGCGGCGCGCCAGCAGGGCGCTGTGCCCAACGCAGGTTCAGGCGGGACCGCACGCGCCCCGTCGTTCTCCTCTGCGCACCCGGCGCCAACTGCCAACAGCGCTGACAGCACCGCGAAGCGCAGCCAGGACCAGCTGACCGGCTGCGTCGACAAGATCGCGGCCGGTCAGACGGTACTCCTCGTGGAACTGGCTAAGTATGACGGGAAGAACGCCACGATAATCTTGGTCGCGGCCGTCAAGCCCGCTGGCTCGGCGGAGGCCTGGGCCGTGAGCCCAAGCTGCTCCGCCGCGGATACCCACATACTCGATCACGTGCACGTGGCGCACATCTAGGCTGGCCCACTGGGAATCTCCGCGCCCGGCTCATGGTTGATGCCGGTGCATTTCCGAGAGGGGCAAGAAGCAAGTGACCGAGGTTCGGGACGTCATCATCATCGGCTCTGGGCCGTCCGGCTATACAGCCGCGCTGTATGCGGCCAGGGCGAGGCTTCGTCCCCTAGTTTTCGAGGGTTCGGTGACGTCCGGCGGGGCCCTGATGAACACCACGGACGTGGAGAACTTCCCTGGCTTCCCCGACGGCGTCCTTGGTCCTGACCTAATGGATCAGCTCCGTAAGCAGGCCGAGCGGTTCGGTGCCGAACTCGTGGCGGACGACGTGACGGAGGTGGACCTCAAGTCCAGCCCGAAGCAGGTCAAGTCCGGCGAGGACACCCACCTGGCCAGGACTGTGATCATTGCGACCGGATCAAGCTACCGCGAGCTCGGCGTGTCCGGCGAGAAACGCTTGTCCGGCCACGGAGTGTCCTGGTGCGCCACGTGCGACGGCTTCTTCTTCCGGGAGCAAGACATCGCTGTCATCGGTGGTGGCGATTCGGCCATGGAGGAGGCGACCTTCCTGACCCGGTTCGCCCGCAGCGTGACGATCGTGCACCGGCGTGATTCACTGCGCGCATCGAAGATCATGCAAGACCGTGCCATGTCCAACCCTAAGATCCGTTTCGCCTGGGACAGCGAGGTCGCCGAAGTGCTGGGTGAGGATCGGGTGACCGGGCTGCGGCTGCGGAACGTCAAGACCAGCGAGGAGAGCGTTCTCGAGGTCACCGGGATGTTCGTCGCGGTTGGCCACGACCCGCGCAGTGAGCTGTTCGCCGGGCAACTGGCGACCGATCCTGAGGGATACCTGCTGGTCGAGCAGCCGTCGACACGGACTGCGATCGACGGGGTGTTCGCAGCGGGCGACGTGGTGGACAGGACCTACCGGCAAGCGGTCACCGCCGCCGGCACCGGTTGCGCGGCTGCGCTTGACGCCGAGCGCTGGCTGGCGGATCACGAATCCTGATTCTGTCCGGCTCGACCGGGCGCTGAGACATGATGGCCTGCCATACCGGGCAGGACTGAGCAACGCAGAGGGAAGGAAGTCCAGACAGTGGGTGCAACGAAGGCAGTAACCGACGCGACCTTCGAGGCTGAGGTGCTGAAGGCAGACAAGCCGGTCGTCGTTGACTACTGGGCCGAGTGGTGCGGACCGTGCCGGATGGTCGGCCCGGTGCTGGAAGAGATCGCCAGCGAGCACGGCGACAAAATCGCCATCGTCAAGCTGAATGTCGATGACAACCCGGTCGTAACCCAGCGCTACGGCATCATGAACATCCCGACCATGAGCGTCTTCAAGGACGGCGAGGTCGTGAAGGAGATTGTCGGCGCCAAGCCGAAGTCAGCCCTGCTGCGCGAGCTCGCCGACTTCATCTAACCGGCATGCGCCAGCCGTGCGTCCCGCACGGCTGGCCGGGTGTTGCCGGGCCGATGTGCGATTAGTGCTGCTGGTCGTCCTGCTGCCAGCGGCGGTACAAGGCGATGAAGTCGGCTTGCATCTCCGGAGATAGATCCTCCGGCGTGATATGCCCGGTGATCGTGATAGTCGCACGCATCTGGGCGAGATACTCCGTGCAGTTCGGGCAGCCCGCCAGGTGTCGCTCAAACCGCCGGCGGGCCCGCCGCGGCAATGCGCCTTCCAGGTAGTCCGTGACAAGCTCGACGGCCTGCTGGCACACGATCTCGTCGCGTCGGGATAGCTTCCGCAAGGGCTGCATCAGGCCCTCCCGAATTCCGACTCAAGCAGCTGGCGCAGGCGACTGCGGCCGCGGTGCAGCAGGACGCGCTGGTTGGCCTCGGTGATCTCGAGCACTCCGCACACCTCCTCGCTGCTCAGGCCGTCGATATCGCGGAGCGTGACGACCTCGCGCTGCCTGGCAGGCAGATCCGCGATCGCGGACGTGATCCGCCCCGCCATCGTCTTCGCGGCGATCTGATCATCGATGAGATCCGCCCAGTGCTCGGGCGGAGCGGACCAGTTGCCCGCTGGATCGAACCTGGACGGATCGACAGCCGTCTCCATATCGGCCACAGCCAGCGAGCGGCGTTCCTTGGTACCCGCCGATACTGCCCTGTTGACCAGGATGCGGAATAGCCAGGTTCGCACTGACGATCGCCCCTCGAATCTGCCGAGGCCTCGCAGGAACCCCACCCAGGTCTCCTGCACGACCTCCTCGGCTACTGCCTGGTTGGGCACGTAGCCAGCCGCTAGCCGCAGCATGGAGGTCCGATAGCGCCGGACGAGCACGACAAAAGCCTGCTCATCGCCAGCGCGCAGCCGGTCGAGCAGTTCACTGTCGGGATCAGGTTGGGCTGTTTGCAGTCTCGCCAGCCTTTCTGCGCCGTGGCCGCCAGGCCGAGCTTTCGGTGGGTCCGGGAAGGATGCGCTTGGCGCGGTCGCGGGCTGCCGTCCATCCCAGTCCGCGACCGCGACCCGTGTTAGCCGAGCTTGGTCGGGGTCACCCGACTGCGATTCCCTCGCCGCCGATGGCGCCCGGAACTACTACGCTGCCGATCGCCGTGAGGGCTCCGGCAGAGCCAACGGCGAACTCATCCACTATCCCGGAACCACCTGTCTGGACGTACAGGAACCGCCCGCCCGGGGTTGCCACCGAGTCCACTGTTCCGGCATCGGTGTTTGTTGCGCCCAGCAAGCTGAGCGTGCCGCCTGGGCCGTCGGTGTAGCCCGACACCGAGTGGCTGCCGGCATTGGACGCGAAGAGCACGCTGCCGACGGAAGTGACCCAGCATGTCGCCGCCTGCCCTGTGGGCACCGCGCTCAGCAATGTCAGCGTGCCAGCTGGACTGAGGGCGAACGTAGCCAGGGCATTGGTGCCCGCCTCGGCAATCACGAGGTTTCCGGCCGGATCAAATGTGATCGCGAATGGCACCGTGCCCGGCTCGGAGTTGACCACCGGTGAAGCGCTAAGCCTGCCGTCCGGCCGGACTCCGAATACGTCAATGTCGTTGCCATTCGCCTTGGTCGTGATGATGAGCTGAGATCCGTCCGGAGTGAAGGCGACCTGGCCCGGCGTGTTGACGAACTGAGGGGTGGCGTTCGGGTCAAGGCCAAGCGCCCGGTTCGAGCCAGGTATCGGCAGCAGCGCGCCGAAAGCGATCCGGTAGCCCTGGACCGAGCCTCCGTTCTCGGCGTTGAGCACGTAGACAAGATCGTCGTGCACAGCCACGCTTACTGGGAACGTCCCGCCCGAACTCACTACTTGCCGGAGCCGGAGGTGGTCGCCGGATGCAGCAAAGACCGAGACGGTGTTGCTGCCGGCGTTGACTGCGAAGAGCAAGCCCCGTTCGGGATCGAACTGAAGTGACCCCTGCGACGCCAGGTGGTCAACTACCGAGCCGGACAGAGCCCCGCCGAGTCCGCCGGTCGAATATGCGTCGCCGTTGGCCAGCGTCCCGTCATGCTCACGGTGGTAAGCGATCACCTGGTTGCCGGCCGGGTTGTCGGTCTGGACGAAGACTGCATCGGCGCCGCGCCGCTCGAACGGCCCTGAGCCGTGATCCCGCGCATGTGTCGGCGAGGCCAGCGCCGGGCTTGCCAGCACCGTAACGATCGCCGTTCCCAGCACGGCCGCGCCGCCGAGCCGGTGAAGTGCTCTCATGCAGTTGCCTCCTCGAATCTGTGCACTTTGACGCGCCCTTGACATAAGGCACGCGCTGCACAGTCCCTCCGGAAGCCCCCGCGTTACACCGCCGCAGCAAAGTCACTGCAGTGCGTCGTTCTCGTGCCATTCCTGCTGCCCTTATACCTGGCTCCGCCTGACATTCGAAGATTGCTGTTGGACATCGTCAGGCCCTGCGGGTACACCGCGAGGCGCGGTGGCTAAGAAGGTGATATATGCCCAGACGAGTTAGTTGGTGGCGGGTGGTTCACGCGAGGCGGAGGGAGCGCTCGGGTGACATGGAGCCGAGCAGGCGCTCTAGGGCTACTTCGACGTCCTCGCGCCAAGAAAGAGCCGTCTTGAGTTCGAGACGGAGGCGGGGGTAGCGGAGGTGCGGCCGCACGGTCTTGAAGCCGACTGACAGCAAGTAGTCGACTGGGACGACGCAGGCCGGCTGAGTCCACTTCATGTCACCGAAGGCCTCGATCGCCTTGATGCCCCGCCGCGTCAAGTCCTTGGCCAGGCCCTGCACGAGCATCCGGCCCAGGCCGCCACCGGCGAACTCGGACATGACATGCGCGGTCATCAGCAGCACTGCGTCGGCGCTCACCGGGCTCGTGGGGAAGGCCACAGATCTCGGCGAATAGCTGGGCGGCGCGTACGTCAGGTAACCGGCCGGCACGCCATCGACATAGATGATCTTGCCGCAGCTGCCCCATTCGAGCAGGACCGAGGAGATCCAGGCCTCCTTTTCCAGGGCGGGGTCGCCGACTTCAAGTGCCCTGGCCTGGCTGACAGGATCCAATTCCCAGAAGACGCAATGGCGACACCGAGGCGGCAAGTCATCGAGATTGTCCAGCGTGATGCTCGCAAGTCGGCGCGACACGTGGTACCCCTGCGGTCGAATCCAGAGCGGGGCATCACCGATGCCCCGCGGCCAAGCGGCGGCTGTAAGCGGACCCCCGGCCCTCGGGTCATCGTACCCAGGCTCGCGGCCGCTGGACCCCTCGGATGGCTTGTTCTTAAGGCAAGACGACGCTTCCGAGCACCGCCGGATGCCGTTGGTCCCGGCAACTGACGACCACGACTACGCGTCAGCTGACGCAGTTTCACGTGAAACAGTCTCCCGGACGGCGGCGGCCAGCGTGTCGACATCTTGCTCTGACGTGTCGAACGCGGTCATGAGTCGCACGGTGCAGCGGTCGCCCGGCTCTTCCGACCAGACATGGAAGTCCCATTCTCGCTGCAGTGCCGCGGCTTCAGACCGGCCTATTGTTGCGAAAACCGCGTTCGAGTCGACGGGGTACGCGATCCTTACGCCCGGCATCTGGCTGACCGCGGCGGCCAGCCGCTGCGCCATCGCGTTGGCGTGGGCGGCCCCGGTCAGCCACAGATCTCCGGCGAGCAGCGCGTCCATCTGCGCGGCCAGGAAGCGCATCTTCGACGCGAGTTGCATCAGTTGCTTGCGGTGGTAGTGCCCGCCCGTCCCCAGCCCTGGCGTCCGCACCAGGACAGCCTCGACTCCCATCGCGCCATTCTTGGTGCCACCGAAACTCAGCACGTCGACGCATGCGGCGATGTCGGCGAGAGAGCAGTTCAGATGTGCTGCCGCGTTGGCGAGCCTCGCGCCATCCAGATACGTCAGCAATCCTTGGTCCCGGGAAAAGGCCGCGATCTGCCGCAGCTCCGCCAGCGTGTAGCAAGTGCCTAGCTCGGTGACCTGGGCGACCTGCACGACACGCGGCTGCGCCCTGTGCTCGTCACCTCGGCCAGTTAGCCGTCCCGCGATCAGCTCTGGGGTTAGCTTGCCGTCAGGGGTATCCACCGGCAACAGCTTGCAGCCGAGCACGCGCTCCGCTGCGCCGCACTCGTCGACATTCAGGTGCGATGACTCGGCGCAGATTACGGCCTCATACGGCCGCAGCATCAGGCTGAGACCGACAATGTTGGCGGCGCTCCCGTTGAAGAGCAGGTAGGCCTGTTCGGCACCGAACTCGGCGCGAAGCCGGTCCAGGACATTGCGGGTCAGCTGATCATCGCCGTAAGCGACCGCGTCGCCGGAGTTCGCCGCGGCGATCGCAGCCAGAACTTCTGGGTGGACCCCGGCATGATTGTCGCTGCCGAAGCTTCTGCCTGTCAGGTTAGCCACGGGCAGAGCTTAGCGGCGCGGCCAGGTCAGGCCTCATGCACGGGGCAGTCCACTAGCGCGTCAGCCGCGCCGGGCCGGGCTCAGCCCCGGCGACATGCTCCGCACAATTCGCTCGAGGTCGTCCAGCGAGGCGAACTCCACCACGATCTTGCCCTTGCGCTGACCGAGCTCCACTTTGACACGAGTCTCGAAGACGTCGGATAGCCGGTCCGCCAGGTCCTTGAGGCCGGGAGCCACTGGCGCCTTCACTCCGGGTGCGCGGGCACCTTTGACCGGCTGCGCGCCGAGCGCGACTATCTCCTCGACAGCTCGGACTGACAGGCCCTCTGCCACGATCCGCCGGGCCAGCTGCTCTTGGGCGGCCGGATCCTGCACGCCCAGCAATGCGCGGGCGTGCCCGGCGCTAAGGACGCCGGCCGCTACCCGCTTCTGCACGGCGGGCGGCAGGTTCAGCAACCGGATGGTGTTGGAGATGTGCGGTCGGGAGCGGCCAAGGCGCTTGGCTAGCTCCTCATGCGTGACTCCGAAGTCATCCAGCAGTTGCTGATAGGCCGCCGCCTCGTCTAGCGGGTTCAGCTGCTCCCGATGCAGGTTCTCGATGAGAGCGTCCCGCAGCAAGTCGTCATCGGAGGTCTGCCTGACAATGGCTGGGATAACGGCGATGCCAGCTAGCTGGCAGGCCCGCCACCTGCGCTCGCCCATGATCAGCTCATAGCGTTGGACACCGACCTCGCGGACAATTACTGGCTGGAGCAGGCCCACAACCTCGATGGACGCGGCCAGCTCCGCCAGCGCGTCATCATCGAATGCCTGCCTGGGCTGGCGCGGATTGGGCACGATCGCGTCGACGGGAATATCGTCCAGGTAGGCACCCGAGATCGGCGTGCTCTCGCCGCCCGGGATCGGAGCACGAGCCACGGGGGCGCCCGGTGTGGACGCAGATGCGGGCGGCCCTGTCGGGATCAGGGCGCCCAGGCCCCTGCCTAGTCCGCGCTTAGGCTGCGCCATGGCTGGATCTCCTCCGTCTTGGCTGCCGCCCGATACGCATGCATGACCGGACGCCTCGGCTGTCACTCGCCATAGTGCCAGCTATCAGCTGGCCGGAGCCTGCACATTCCGGTGCGCCAGCTCACGAGCTGCCTCAAGGTATGCGAGGGCTCCCGTGGAGCCCGGATCGTAGGTCATCACTGATTGGCCGTAGCTCGGCGCCTCTGACACCCGAACGCTGCGCGGGATGACCGGGCCCAGCACAACCGCGCCGAAATGGTCCCGGACCTCGTCCGCGACTTGTGAGGCGAGGCGCGTCCGGCCGTCATACATAGTCAGCAGGATCGTGGTCACCGAGAGCCCAGGATTCAGGTGGCTGCGCACCAGTTCCACCGTGCGCAGCAACTGCTCCAGGCCTTCTAGCGCGTAGTACTCGCACTGGATCGGGATCAGCACCTCGGGAGCGGCGACGAGCGCGTTCACTGTCAGCAGTCCAAGCGATGGCGGGCAGTCGATGAAAATGTAATCGAGGTTCGAGGCGTCGTAGCTGCCGAGTGCCCGCGCGAGCCTGGTCTCCCGGGCGACCAGCGGCACCAGCTCGATCTCCGCCCCGGCCAAGTCGATCGCCGCAGGAGCGCAGTACAGGTGGCGGTATCCATCCACCGGACGCACGATCGAGCTCAGCGGCTGATCGTCGACCAGCACGTTGTAGACCGATGCGATCCCCGAGTGATGGTCCACGTCAAGCGCCGTCGAAGCATTACCCTGCGGGTCCAGATCGATGACCAGCACCCGTGATCCGTGCATTGCCAGGCTGGCGGCAAGGTTGACCGCTGTCGTTGTCTTCCCGACGCCGCCCTTCTGATTGGCGATCGTAATGACACGACACGACGACGGCCGCGGCCACATCTCACCGCCGGAGCGCGCGACGACAGCAGCCTGGGCGGCCATCGCGATCGGCGTATCCGCCGATGCACCGGACATAGCAGGGATCACCACGTTCTCCTCGCTCTCGGCTGTCCGCTCACTAAACCCGACCGTTCCGGTCATCGGCCAGTCCCTGGCCGCCGGGGCCGCCGCGCCGCCGCCTCGATGATCTGATCTAGCGGCATCAGCAGCACCCCGTACCCCGCCAGCACCAGCGGCGGGTACCCCCGCAGACGCGTCAGTCGCCAAGCTGTCATGCGCGGTGCTGCTAGTCCCCGCCCGGCGGCCGGCACCGTCGCCGCCAGGCCGGCTCATCAGCGTACCGGCAGTTGTTTCACGTGAAACATGGGCCAACGCCTGACGGACACGTTCCGGCGCCCCCGCAGTGCTCTCATCCGGAGCGGCTGCGGGCTCCGGCGCGGCTGCGGACAAGGAGCCTAGCGGATCCTCCGCTGCTGCAGGACCTGGTTCCGTGCGGCCCAGCGGCCAGCCAAGGCCAAGGCGGACAGCACGTCTGACGTATCGATCCGGACCCCAGCCGGGCGGGATCGCGGCCGACTTGGGCTCGCCTGAGCTGCCAGCATCGACAGTTCTGGTACGGCCCTGCGGCTCGGCAATGTCAGCATCAGGACTGGTTGTCGGGGCATCCGGCCAACCAAGGCCCGGAGCGGAGTTCGTCATCGTGCAGTTCTCCTCAGCCAGCCATGCCCTGCGCCAGGTGGCCTGTCCGGCAAACCTGCCTATCCTCCGCCGCGGCGGCTGTTCGGCCGCCCCTTCCGGCCAACCGCGGCTCCCGGATGTCCGCGCTGACCGCCAGCCTGTGCGCCAGGCCGTCCCTCCGGCCTGCCTGAGGCCCGTCGTACGGCACCAGCAGCGCTGCGCCGTTCCGGCGCAGTGAACATCACTACTGTGGCAGTCACGCTCCCGTCAGCGCTACCCACCTGCGAGACCCGTGCGTCCGCCACGCCAAGCCGCGCCAGCACCGGCCGGGCGCGTGCCAGCTCAGCCTCCGCGGAGGCGCCTTTGATGGCCAGCACCCGGCCGCCAGGCCGGGCCAGTCCCAAGCTCAGGCCAGCCAGCTTCTCCAGGGGTGCAACTGCGCGCGAGCAGACGACGTCGGCCGCTATCTCGCCAGCCAGATCCTCGGCCCGGCCTCGCACCACCTGAGCATTCGCCAGACCGAGCTCGGCTACGCACTCCTCCAGGAACGCGACCCGCCTCGCCAGCGCCTCAAGCAACGTCACCTTGGCACCCGGGAGCAACATCGCCAGCACGATGCCCGGGAGCCCGGCACCCGAGCCGAGGTCAACCAGCGTGCCCCGCGAGGGAATCAGCCGCGCGACCACCGCGCAGTTGAGCAGGTGCCGGTCCCAAATGCGTTCCGCCTCAGCCGGACCTACTACTCCGCGCTCGACGCCAGCTCCGGTGAGCAACTGCGCGTACTTCTGCGCGAGCGGGAGTTGCTCGCCAAAAAGCTCCGCGCCAGCCGACCCCGGCGCGGAATGCTCCACCGTTTCCGCCATCTAGCAGGCCTTCCCCTCAGCACGGCAGCACCAGTCCGAACTCAGCCTCTTCCCGGCGCCGCCAGCCTCGCCAGTCCACTGGCCGCCAGCCAGGCCACCGGCAGCACTAACCACGCGCCGGCCCGGCTATCACGCGCTGACCAGGCTGCTCGCCCTTAGACCGGCAGCACCACTACGCGCCGGTCTGGCTCCTCGCCCTCCGACTCGCTACGCAGGCCTGCCGCGGCCACCGCGTCATGCACGATCTTCCGCTCGAACGGGTTCATTGGCCAGAGCCGCTTCGGCTGCCCAGTCTCGCGTACCTCCTCGGCAGCCTCCTGGCCGGCCTCGGCGAGCTCTGCCCTGCGCCGTTGCCGGTACCCGCCCACGTCGAGCATCATCCGGGTCCGGCTCCCGGTGTGCTGGTGCACGGCCAGCCTGGTCAGCTCCTGTAGCGCCTCGAGAACTTCGCCTCGTCGGCCGACAAGCTCATCCAGCGTCGCGCCAACCACCGACACGAGTGCGCGGTCCCCTTCGACGTCCATGTCAATGTCGCCGTCCAGGTCTGCCACGTCGAGCAAGCCCTCGATGTAGTCAGCCGCTATCTCGCCTTCCAGCTCCAGGTCAGCGACCGATGTCTTCGGCTGTTCAGGAGCCTGCTCCTGCTCCGCAGCATCAGCGTCGAGGGCGGCGTCCTCATCGTCCACATCCTCAGCGCGAATCTCATCGTCGCGATCCTCATCGTCCGCGCCGCCGTCCGCGAGCACGCCGTCGTCAGCCGGATAATCCGCAGTTACGAGCGCGCTAGCGTCACGGTCACCAGCCTCATCGTCGCGGCCCGACTCCTCCGCCACCATGTCATCCTGCTGGCTCATGCCACGCTCCTCCTCGATCCGTCGCTGACCGGCTCAACTCTGCCGACGCTATTACTGCCAATCAATCGCACAGCCGCCCGTCACAATGGTTACCCGTCGCCAGGCTCATCCGGCCGGCGTCGTCGCGAACGCTCGCGCGGCAACCGTGCCATCATCCCGCGCCGCTACCATGCACCGCGTCACCATGCACCGCGTCACCATGCACCGCGTCACTGTGCGTACCGTGCCACTCTGCATACTGTCAGCGTCCACCGGACCCACGGACTAGCGCCCGCCGCGAAAGCCTAGCGCTTACCCGTGCGCTTGCTGCGCGACTGCCGCTGAGTCTGATGCCTGACGACCCTAACCTCGGGCTCAGGCTGCGGTTCAGGCTCTGCCCGGCCCCGGCCGAATCGCTTGAGCATGCCATTGGCCGCCCCGTCCTGGCCGGATGTCCCCTGTCCCGATGTTGCCCGTCCGGATGCCGGTTGCCCGCCCGTTACGCCGGTGCCGCGCTTGGTACCGCCGCTGCCTTTGTCGGCCGGCGGGGTAGCCGCAGTCCCTTTCGTGCCCGAGCCGTTGGCTGCGGCCCGGCCCGCGCGGCCCCCAGTCTGCTGGCCACGCGCGGGGGCGGCAATCGACCGGCGCGATCCGCCAGTCAGCGACCTGGCTGCGGCTGGGCTGACAGAAGCCGGAGCAGCACCATCGGATGGTGCCGGAGGCGTGTAGGGATAGCGCATGCCTAGCAGCCATTGCTGGCCGAGCGTCCAGACGTTCGTCGTGACCCAGTACAAGACCAGCCCGAACGGCCAGTACAGACCGGTCAGCGCGAAGAACGGCATGATGTACTGCATGTACTTCTGCGACGACGCCATCGGGTTGTCCGGCGTCGCGGCGGGCATCATGCCGCGCTTCATGCTCTGCCGGATGGTCAGGTAGGTCGTCGCCATGCTGATCAGCACGAAGGCGAGGATCGTCAGCTTGGCGTGCAGGGGCACGTGCAGGTTGTGCGTGAAGAGAACCTTGTCGGCGATCGAAACGCCGAGAATCTTGGCCTGCGTGCCGGCCTGCACCATCGACGCGGGCAGACCGTACTTCGGCGTGCCTGCGGCGATGGCACGCAGCACGCTGAACAGCCCGAAGAACAGCGGCAACTGAAGCACGAACGGCAGGCAGCCCATCAGCGGGTTGACGCCCGCCTCCTGGTACAGCTTCATCGTTTCTTGATTGAGCGTCTGCTTGTCGTTCTTGTACTTCTTCCGCAGCGCCGCCATCTGCGGCTGCAGCGTGGACATCGCCCGCGTCGTGTGCATCTGCTTGATGAACAGCGGCACCATGACCAGGCGCATGAGCGCGACCAGGATCACGATGCTGAAGGCCCAGGTCCATCCGCTGGTCGGGCCGAAGACTGGCTTCAGCACGTCATAGATGTGCGTGAAGACCCAGCCGACCGCCTCGTAGAGGTAATTCAGCGGATTCACCCTGCTAGCTCCCTTGCGCTCTGCTCATGAGTTCGCGCCCATGACTCTCGGCGCTCGCGACCCGACCGCCTGTTACTTCAACGCCTGAAACCCCTCGGTCCGTCCCCGGTACCGGATCGATTCCGCCGGCATGGAACGGATGACACTTGCTCAGCCGCCGCAGCGCCAGCCACGAGCCCCGCAGCGCACCGTGCAGTTGCACGGCCTCCAGTGCGTACGCGCTGCATGACGGATAGAACCTGCACCGCGGACCCAATAGCGGGCTGACAAACCTGCGGTAGCCGGTCAGCAAGCCGACCAGCAGCCAGCCCACGGCAGACAGCTTCCGCGACTTCCGGTCAGATTCGCTGGTCACCGGGTCATCACCCCACCCTGCCGCCGAAGCAAAGCTCCGATTACCAGGTCGAGGTCGGCGGCGAGATCCGCCTGGCAAGCTGTAGCGGCCCGCGGTGCCGCGCGCAACACAAGCAGGCTACCTCCCGGCAGCGACCCCAGATACCCTCTGACCAAGTGGCGCAGGCGGCGACGGACCCGGTTGCGCACCACGGCCGTACCTACGCTCCGGCTGACGACGAAGCCCACCCTGGCTGGTTCAGCCTGATCGGGCCGGACCAGCAAGTGACCGGACACCAATGGCCGTCCCGCCTTGCTGCCGCGCTTTGTCGCAGACCCGAATTCGGTCCTGCGGCGCATCCGCGCTGCTGAGGGAAGCATCGCGACCCCATCGCCGCGCGCCCGTCAGACGCTGACGCGCGCGCGACCCTTCCGGCGCCTGGCGGCGAGGACTGCCCGGCCGGCCCGGGTGCGCATGCGCAGCCGGAAACCATGAGTCTTCGCCCGACGGCGGTTGTTTGGCTGAAATGTACGCTTGCTCACTAGGACTCCAGGTTCCGGCAGTACCGTCCAGCAAGCGCTGTGACTTCCTGCAGGGTCCGACTCTTATCTGGGCAGTTCTTCCGCTTAACCGTGGTGCGGCAAATAGGTAGTTCGGGTAGTTCCGGCACCAGCACCGCCCTGTATCAGGCCATGACGCAACCGCGCCGCGGTTACCGGACCTCTACAAGTTACTTGCAGGCCGGGCAGCCGGTCAAACGCAAGCCCCGCGACAGCTTGCTCCGCTGCCGACCCTACGATTTCGCGAACGGACCGCGAACTCCAGCCCTAGGCTGTGGACAGCGCATCTGGGTTGCGTGCCCCGGCACTACTGGCCACACTCGTGCCGCCAGCGGACGGGCAAACCGCTCAGCGGACGGGCAACCGGGTAAGCGAGTGGGACGCTGCCCCGGCAGCGCCGACAAGCAAGTGCACAAGCTGTGGAAAAACCTGTTGATCACATGTGGGGGGCTCGGGTGACCGGCCGAATGAGCGAAGATGACCTAGCCAAAGTATGGGCCCGCTCACTCGCCGATCTGGCCGGCATGCAGATCGAGCCTCATCAGCGCGCCTGGCTGCAGCTCACCAGACCGCTCGGGCTTGTCGAGAACACCGCCCTCATTGCCGCTCCCAACGAATTCGTCAAGGAGCAGCTCGAAACGCGCCTGCGGGCCCTCATCACCAATGCCCTGTCGCGGGAACTGGCACGCAGCATTCAGATCGCCGTTACGGTCGACCCGGCTGCCACCGCGAACCTAGGCCAGCCCGCGGGGCAGCTGGCCAATGACAGCGCCGGCCCGCTGCCAGGCCAGCCGGGCCAGCCCGGCCTCACGATGCCGGGTCTTCCGATGTCCGGCCTGACCGAGCCCGGCCTGGCCGGGCTGGCGGGCCGGCAACCCGGCGAGAACGGCGGCTTCCCTGGGACCGCCTTCGATCACGGTCAATTCGGCAGCACCGGTCTTAATCAGCCCGGGCCAGGGCGAGCCGACTCCGGTCCGATGGGCGGGCTGGCCCCGTTTCCTCCAGAAAACGGAGCCGGGGTGCACCTGCCGGCGTCCGACCACGTCCGCCGCGATCTCGGCCAGCAACCGCTCCCTGGTTCGGCCGACGGGCTCGGTGCGCCGCGCGGACATGCCGACGGCACGGGCACGCACCGGCCAGCTAGCCTGCCGCCTGCCGGACCGCAGGCCCCACGCCCAGGGCAGGCCCGGCTGAACCCCAAATACACGTTCGACACCTTCGTGATCGGGTCAAGCAATAGGTTCGCGCACGCCGCAGCCGTCGCCGTGGCCGAGGCCCCCGCCAAGGCCTACAACCCGCTATTCGTCTACGGTGACTCCGGCCTCGGCAAGACCCATCTGCTGCATGCCATCGGGCACTACGCGCAGAGCCTCTACCAGGGGCTGAAGGTCCGGTACGTGAGCTCGGAAGAGTTCACCAATGACTTCATCAACATGATCCGCGACGGCAAGCAGGACGGATTCCGGCGCCGCTATCGCGACGTGGACGTGCTCCTTGTTGACGACATCCAATTCCTGGAGAACAAGGAAGGCACCCAGGAAGAGTTCTTCCACACCTTTAATACGCTGCATAACGCGGAGAAGCAGATCGTCATCTCGTCCGACCGGGCGCCTAAGCGGCTAGTGACTCTCGAGGACCGGCTGCGAAGCCGGTTCGAGTGGGGCCTGCAGACCGACGTGCAGCCGCCCGAGCTCGAAACCCGGATCGCCATCCTGCGCAAGAAGGCCGTGCAGGACCGGCTCAACGCGCCGCCTGAGGCGCTGGAGTACATCGCCAGCCGGATCTCGACTAACATCCGCGAGCTTGAGGGCGCGCTCATCAGGGTCACCGCGTTCGCCAGCCTGAACCGCCAGTCGGTTGACCTCCAGCTCGCCGAGTTCGTACTCAAGGACCTCATCCCGGAAACACACGGCCCGGACATCACCGCGGCGACGATCATGGGCCAGACCGCCTCCTACTTCGGCCTGTCCATCGACGATCTATGCGGAACCTCGCGGTCCCGCGTGCTGGTCACCGCGCGCCAGATCGCCATGTACCTGTGCCGTGAGCTCACCGATATGTCGCTGCCCAAGATCGGCCAGCAGTTCGGCGGCCGCGATCACACCACGGTGATGCACGCCGAGCGGAAGATCCGCTCGCTGATGGCCGAGCGCAGGTCGATCTACAACCAGGTCACTGAGCTCACCAACCGGATCAAGCAGCAGGTCCTGTCAGGATGACCAGGTGCGCAACGACCAGGGCCTCAACCGGCCGCCGCACAGTGGCAGGTCAGCGCCGGATGAACACGTTCCGTGTCCATCCGGATACGCAAACTACGCGGCGGGTGCATTCCACGCACACAGGCTGTGGACAAACCTGTGGATGTCCTTGGGACATCCGGAGGAAAACCCCATCCGACCGGAGGGTAACGGGGCGGTGTCCAGTGCACGGCCGCCCGCAATGCACAGCCTGCCCGGCGGTTACGCCCAGGCCGGACACAACCGGTGTGCACGGCCACACCCGCCATCACCTGCGCGAACGACGGTTGTCCACGGGATCCACCGACCCTATGACGACTACTAGTTTTGTTATTGCCGATAGCTCACAACACAAGTAACGACCCGACCCCACGTCATCCGGCGCCCGCACCGGAGCAGATAACGGTTAGCGGACGAGATCCGACCAAGAGAAGGAGGCCAGACCGGTGAAGATCGTCCTAGAGCGCGACGTCCTCGCTGAGGCTGTGGCCTGGACCGCCCGCGCGCTGCCCGCCCGGCCAACGGTGCCCGTACTCGCCGGGATCCGCCTGCAGGCGACCGAAGACCTGGTCCTGTCCAGCTTCGACTACGACATCTCGGCCCAGGCGACCGTGCCGGTGACGACGGCGGAGCCCGGCAGCGCGCTGGTCTCGGGGCGGCTGCTCGCCGAGATCAGCCGCAGCCTGCCGGCCAAGCCCGTGCACATCACCGCGCAAGACGGCCGTGCCGTACTCACTTGCGGCAGCGCCACCTTCACGTTGCTCACCATGCCCGAGGACGAGTATCCGGCGCTGCCGGAGATGCCGCCGGCGGCCGGCTCGATCGGCAGCGACGCGTTCGCGACCGCCGTCAGTCAGTCGGCCACCGCGGCGGGCCGCGACGATACCCTGCCGGCCCTGACCGGCGTCCGGATCGAGATCGACGGTGAAACCCTCATCCTCGTGTCCACCGACCGGTACCGGCTGGCCGTGCGCGAGCTGCGCTGGACCCCGGCCCGGCCAGACCTGACCGCGGCGATGCTGGTGCCGGCCAAGGCCCTGGCTGACACGGCCAGGTCGCTGACGAACGGGGCGCAGGTCTCCATCGCCCTGGCCTTGCCCGGGATCGACGGGCACGGCGGTGACGGCATGATCGGCTTTGAGGGCGCGGGCCGGCGAACCACCACCCGCTTGCTGAGCGGCGAGTTCCCCCGGTACCAGTCGCTTCTGCCCAAGACTGTTAACGCGGCCGCCGAGCTGTCCACCGGGCTGCTCGCCGAGTCGGTGAAGCGCGTGGCCCTAGTGGCCGAGCGCAACACACCGGTCCGGCTGGCCTTCAGCTCCGGCCAGCTCATGCTGGAGGCAGGGACTGGCGACGAGGCGCAGGCCGAGGAAACCATCGAAGCCGAGTTCTCCGGGGATGACCTGTCGATCGCCTTCAACCCGCAGTATCTGCTGGACGGCCTTGCCGCGATCGACTCCGACGTGGTGCGCATCTCGTTCACTGAGCCCGGCAAGCCGGCCCTGTTCACTGGCAAGCCTGGGCCGGACGGCAACCCGGAATTCCGTTACCTGCTGATGCCGATCCGCCTCGGGTGATAGGCCGCTCGATTATCAGGAAGACTTGGCGCCGCCAGAAGACGCGAACTTTACCGGATCAGGTCCGTGGGATTAGTCTCGGCGGCGTGCACCTTACCCGGCTCTCGCTCACCGACTTCCGCAGCTACCAGGCCGCGGACATGACACTCGGGCCGGGCGTCACGACCTTCATCGGCGCCAACGGCCAGGGCAAAACCAACCTGGTCGAGGCGGCCGGCTACCTGGCGACGTTCGCGTCCCACCGGGTAGCGACCGATGCGCCGCTGATCAGGCAGGGGGCCGAGCGGGCGATCGTGCGGGGCCTGATCTCGTCCGCCGGACGGGAAAGCCTGGTGGAGATAGAGATCAATGCCGGACGCGCCAACCGGGTGCGGCTGAACCGGACGCCCGCGCCGCGCCCGCGTGAGGTGATCGGGGTGCTACGTTGCGTGCTGTTCGCCCCCGAGGACATCAGCGTCGTGAAAGGCGACCCCGACCAGCGCCGCCGCTATCTCGATGACCTGCTGGTCGCTACCCGGCCGCGCTATGCGGGCGTGCGGGCGGACTACGACCGAGTGCTGCGGCAGCGAACTGCACTGCTGAAGTCAGCGAAGGCCAGGGGCGGCCTGCCAGCCGGAGCGCTGGAAGTCTGGGACGACCAGCTCGTCCTCGCCGGAGCGGAGCTCACCGCGGGCAGGCTCCGGCTGGTGACCGAAATCAAGGGCCTGGTGGCCGGCTGCTACAGCGCGGTCTCCGGCACAGAGCGCGACACCGACCTGCGCTACCGCATGTCAGCGATCGCACAGGCCGCGGCGGACCGGGAGCCGGTCAGGTGCTGGCACCGGATTTGAGCCGGGCCTGACGCCGGACCGGATGCCGAGGCGGAGCCTGGAACTCGCCGTGCTGCTGCGGGAAGCGCTGGCGGAGCGGCGCCGAGCCGAGGTCGAGCGGGGCGTCTGCCTGGTGGGCCCGCACCGCGACGAGCTCGAGCTCTTATCGGCGGGCTGCCCGCGCGCGGCTATGCCAGTCATGGTGAGTCGTGGTCACTGGCCCTGGCACTCCGGCTGGCCGGCTACCAGTTGCTCCGCTCGAGCGGTGATGACCCCGTACTGATGCTCGACGATGTGTTCGCCGAGCTTGACAGCGAGCGGCGGAGTCGGCTGGCTGAGTTGGTGCGCGACGCTGAGCAGGTGCTGGTCACGGCGGCAGTGCCGGAGGACGTGCCTGGCGGCTTGGCCGGCACGCGATTCAGCGTGGCAGGCGGGCTGGTAACCAGTGGCTGACCAGGACGCCGCTGACAAGATACGGCTGGCCAGGGACGCGCTCGCAGCCGCAGTTGCCGACGCCAGAGCCCGGGGTTTGCGGCCAGTGCCGCCACCGGGCGGCGCCACTTCCGCTTCTCGCCCGGCCCCCGATAGCGCGGCCGACGGCCGCCCCGCGGACGGGAATGAGCCGCCGCTAGATGGGGTTATACCCAGGTCAGGACAGGTTTCCGGGAGGCGCCGTAGGCCAGAGGGCCAGCCGGGCTTTCCGGCCCAGCCGGGTCATGACGAGCCGCAGCCGCTCGCACGCGCGATCGACGGCCTGCTGAGCGCGGAGGGCTGGACCTTGGCAGCCGCCACCGGATCAGTGTTCGGCAGGTGGGCTCAGATCGTTGGGGTGGACCTTGCCGCACATACCACCCCTGCGTCCCTCACCGACGGCGAGCTCACGGTGATCGCTGACTCCACCGCCTGGGCGACCCAGGTGCGGTTGCTGGCGGCGCAGCTAGTCCGGCGGCTGAACGCCGAGCTGGGCGACGGCACCGTGGTCCGGGTCAAGGTCCGGGGACCGGTAACGAGCACGAGAAAGCCGGGTGAATGGCGGGTACGCGGCAGCCGTGGCCCGCGTGACACGTACGGCTGAGCCTGGCCACCTGTCCAGGTAAAATGAACAAGCGCACTAGGGCTGACGCCACACGGGGGAACTCCGGCGGAGCCTTAGGTGTTTGCCCTGTTCCAAGAGGAGCTTCTGCTTTGTCCTATGACGCACGTTCGATCACGGTCCTGGAGGGCCTGGAAGCCGTCCGCAAGCGTCCCGGAATGTATATCGGATCAACCGGCGAGCGCGGGCTGCATCACCTGGTCCAGGAGGTTGTGGACAACGCCGTCGACGAGGCCCTCGCCGGCTACGCCGACCACATTGACGTCACCCTGCTCGCCGACGGCGGAGTCCGGGTCGCCGACAACGGCCGTGGCATCCCTGTTGATGAGCACCCGATCGAGAAGCGCCCGGCCGTCGAGGTAGTGCTCACGACGCTGCATTCCGGGGGGAAGTTCGACGGCGAGTCTTACGCCGTCTCCGGTGGCCTGCACGGCGTCGGCGTGTCCGTCGTCAACGCCTTGTCCACGCGCCTGGATGTGGAGATCCAGAAGGATGGTTACGTCTGGCGGCAGTCCTATGAGATGAGCGAGCCGCGCGGTCCGCTTGAGCGCGGCGAACAGACCGACCAGACCGGGACAACCATCACATTCTGGCCGGACGCGGGCATCTTCGAGACCACCGAATGGTCGTTTGAGACGCTGTCCCGGCGACTGCAGGAGATGGCCTTCCTCAACAAGGGCCTGTCGATCACCATCACCGACGAGCGTCCCGAGCACATCAACGGCGAGCCGCACGTGGTGACGTACCGCTATGACGGCGGCCTGGCCGACTTCGTCCGGTACATCAATGCGTCCAAGGAGCCCGTACACCCCTCGGTGATCGATTTCGGCGATGAGGCCAAGGGAATATCCGCGGAAGTCGCGATGCAGTGGACAGGCTCGTATTCGGAGTCAGTGCACACCTTCGCCAACACGATCAACACTGCGGAGGGCGGCACCCACGAGGAGGGCTTCCGGGCGGCCCTGACGGCGATAGTCAACAGGTACGCGCGCGAGCAAAAGCTGATCCGTGAGAAGGACGACAACCTGACCGGCGAGGACGTCCGCGAAGGCCTCACCGCCATCATCCATGTCAAGCTGGCCGAGCCCCAGTTCGAAGGCCAGACGAAGCAGAAGCTGGGCAACACCGAGGCGAAGTCGTTCGTCCAGCGCGTTTGCAACGACCAGCTCAAAGACTGGTTCGACCGCAACCCGGGCGAGGCCAAGGCCATCATCACGAAGGCCACCCAGGCGGCCAGGGCCAGGATCGCCGCCCGGCAGGCCAGGGACCTGACCCGCAAGAGCCTCATGGGGGGATCGGGCCTGCCCGGCAAGCTGGCCGACTGCCAGTCCGGTGACCCGGAGAAGTCCGAGATCTACGTCGTCGAAGGTGACTCGGCCGGCGGCTCGGCGAAGGGCGGCCGGGACCCGCAATTCCAGGCGATCCTGCCTATCCGCGGGAAGATCCTCAACGTCGAGAAGGCCCGGATTGACCGGGTGCTGAAGAACACCGAGGTCCAGGCGATGATCACTGCTCTGGGCACCGGCATCCACGATGAGTTCGACATCACCAAGCTCCGCTATCACAAGATCATTCTGATGGCCGACGCTGACGTCGACGGCCAGCACATCACCACGCTGCTGCTGACACTGCTGTTCAGGTTCATGAAGCCGCTGATCGAGGCCGTGCACGTGTACCTGGCTCAGCCGCCGCTCTACAAGATCAAGTGGGAAGGGCGCATCCCGCCCTCGTACGCCTACTCCGACCGGGAGCGCGACGCCGTGATCGAGGCGGGCATCGCAGAGGGCCGCCGGGACCCGCGGCCGCGCGATGGCGTGCAGCGGTTCAAGGGCCTAGGCGAGATGAACGCGCGCGAGCTGTGGGAGACCACCATGGATCCGGCGCGACGCGTGCTTCGCCAGATCACACTGGACGACGCTGCCCAGGCTGACGAGCTGTTCAGCGTGCTCATGGGCGAGGACGTGGAAGCGCGGCGCGCGTTCATCCAGCGGAACGCAAAGGACGTCAGGTTCCTCGACATCTGAGGCTGCCTGACGAGGCCCCGGCCGCGCGCGACAGCCGAACTGCCCGGCTGCCGCTGCCCGGCTGACAGGGGCCAGAGACGAAAGGATGGGAAGTGCCCGACGTGACCACACCCGACGCTGGACACGACCGGACGGAGCCGGTCGACATCCAGGTCGAGATGCAGCGCAGCTACATCGACTACGCGATGTCGGTTATCGTCGGCCGCGCGCTGCCCGACGTCAGGGATGGCCTGAAGCCGGTCCACACCCGCATCCTGTGGGCGATGTACGACGGCGGGTACCGCCCCGACCGTGGCTACTCCAAGTGCGCTCGAATCGTGGGCGACGTCATGGGTGTCTACCACCCGCACGGCGACAGTGCCATCTACGACGCGCTAGTCCGGATGGCTCAGCCCTGGGCCATGCGGATGCCGCTGATAGACGGCTCAGGGAACTTCGGCTCGCGCGGCGACGACCCGGCGGCGGCCATGCGGTACACCGAGTGCAGGCTCGCGCCGCTGGCGATGGAGATGCTGCGGGACATCGACAAGGACACTGTCGATTTCCGCCCGAACTACGACGGCCGCTCAGGCGAGCCCGTCGTGCTGCCTGCGCGTTTTCCCAACCTGCTGGTCAACGGCTCGGAGGGAATCGCAGTCGGCATGGCCACCAAGATCCCGCCGCACAACCTGCGCGAGGTCGCGGCTGGCGCGTTGTGGTGCCTTGAGCACCCGGACGCCGCTGATGACGAGCTACTCGACGCGCTGCTCGAGCGGATCAAGGGGCCTGATTTTCCGACGGACGGCCTGATCGTAGGACGCCGCGGAATCCTGGAGGCATACCGCACCGGCCGCGGCTCGATCACGATGCGGGCAGTCGTCGAGGTCGAGGAGGACCTCAAGGGGCGCCCGTGCCTCGTGGTGACCGAGCTGCCGTATCAGGTAAACCCGGAGAACGTCGCCAAGAAGGTTGCCGAGCTGGCCAAGGAAGGCCGGGTCTCCGGTATCGCGGATGTCAAGGACGAAAGCAGCGACCGGACAGGTCAGCGCCTGGTAATCGTGCTCAGGCGAGACGCGGTCGCCAAGGTTGTGCTCAACAACCTGTACAAGCACACCCAGCTGCAGGACACCTTCGGCGCGAACATGCTGGCGCTCGTCGACGGCGTTCCTCGTACCCTGCGCCTGGATCAGCTCATCCGGTACTGGGTCACCCATCAGATCGAAGTCATCGTCCGCCGCACCCGGTACCTGCTGCGCAAGGCGCAAGAGCGGGCGCACATCCTGAGCGCGCTGCTGAAGGCGATCGACCGGATCGACGAGGTAATCGCGCTGATCAGGGCCAGCGACTCGGCTTCAGCCGCTCAGCAGGGCCTGATGGACATGCTGGAGATCGACGAAATCCAGTCCCGGGCCATCCTCGACATGCAACTGCGGAAGCTCGCCGCGCTGGAGCGGCAGCAGCTCATCGACGAGTACGACGAGCTGATGACCGAGATCGCAGAGTACGAGGCCATCCTGGCCTCGCCCGAGCGGCAGCGGCAGATCGTCGGCAGTGAGCTGACCGAGATCGTGGATAAGTTCGGCGACGACAGGCGAACGCAGATCATCGCCTACGACGGCGATGTGTCCGAGGCCGACCTGATCGCCGAAGAAGACGTTGTCGTTACCATCACCCACGGCGGCTACGCCAAGCGAACGCGGACCGATCTTTACCGGGCCCAGCGACGTGGCGGTAAGGGCGTACGCGGGGCGCAGCTGCGCACCGACGACATCGTCGACCACTTCTTCGTCACTACGACCCATCACTGGATCCTGTTCTTCACCAACAAAGGCCGGGTGTACCGGGCCAAGGCCTATGACCTGCCGGATGCCGGCCGCGATGCCCGCGGTCAGCATGTGGCGAACCTGCTCGCGTTCCAGCCAGACGAGCACATCGCCGAGGTGCTGGCGCTGCGGGACTACAACGCCGCGCCGTACCTGGTCCTCGCCACGTTGTCGGGCCTGGTGAAAAAGTCACGGCTCACCGACTTCGACTCGCCCCGCTCCGGTGGCATCATCGCCATCAACTTGCGCGAGGACGACGAGGTCATCGCTGCCCGGCTGGTATCACCGGACCAGGACCTGCTGCTGGTGAGCAAGCACGCCCAAGCGGTCAGGTTCCGGGCGAGCGATGAGGCACTCAGGCCGATGGGCAGGGCCACGTCCGGCGTCATCGGCATGCGGTTCACCAATGGCGATCAGCTGCTAGGCATGCATGTGGTCGATGAAGGCGCAGACGTTCTCGTGGCCACCGGCGGCGGCTTCGCCAAGCGCACCCCGCCCGATCAGTATCCGGTTCAGGGCCGCGGCGGCCTCGGCGTCGTCACCGCCCGGATCGTGGAAGCCAGGGGTGAGCTGATCGGCGCGCTGATGGTGCACCCCGAGGACGAGGTATACGCCATCACCTCAGCTGGCGGGGTGATCAGGACGGCAGCTGCCGAGATCAAGCAGTCCGGGCGGCAAACCATGGGCGTGCGCCTGGTCAACCTGGCGAGCGGGCAGAGCCTGGTCGCGATCGCGAGGAACGCCGAGGCCATCGAAGCCGGTAACGTCGCCGATGCGGACGGTGACATCGATGCGGACGGCGTAGCTCCGGTCGCTGACGAGGCGGGTAACGAAGACGCTGGCACCGACGCGGACGCGGACCAGGCTAGCCCCGGCGGCGAGACAGACAACTGACGGCGGGCGGGGACGCTAACCGTTGGTAACGCGTAGGCAAAGCAGCGTGACCATTGTGGTCACCTTGCCGATGTAAGGGGCGCATGCTGAGATCATGCCTGGTAGCGGAGCTCGCGCACCGTAGTATTGTGCGAAAGCAACTCAAATGAGGTCGGTGACGGGGGATGCTGTCCGGGTAATCGGGCAGTGTCTAGATCGAGAGCCGCGCGGGGCGCAACGAAAGGGTCGTCTCGGGCGTCATGACAATAGCCGTTGGAAGAGCTTCTGGTTCGAGCGAATCAGACAGTACTGACTGGGGATAACCTCGTGTCAGACAACGGTGCGGAGGAGGACGGGGTGGACAACCGCGTGCAGGCGCCCTCATGGGCGCCCGGCGAAGGTTCAGAGGGCGCGGCCACAGGCCAGAACCCTGCCGAGGCAGCATCGCCATCGGCGGACCACCCTACTGCCGGCACGACCGCTGCTGCCGGTTCTAAAGACACCGGCTCCGCGAACGGCAGCGCCGCTAGCGGAGCAGCAGCCGCGGAGGCGGCGCCTGCTCCCGCCAAGCCACACAACCCGCTAGGCACCCCGGTCGTTAAGGGCTCTGGCGCGTCTTCGGCGCGGTCGCCTGCGGACGGGCCTGGTTCTGGCTCGTCTGGCTCGAAGCCCGCCGCGTCTGCGTCGAAGCCAGCGGCGGCTGGGTCGTCCGGGCCGACCTCCGCGTTCGGCTCTGATTCGTCCGACTCTGGCCCGGCGCCTGCGCCCGACACCAGAAGTCCGTCGGGTGCGCAGCCCGGTCCAGCATTCATTCCCTCGACAGCGCCAACAACCGACGGGCTGGGCCGGTCTCCGACCCCGCCGCTTCCGGCCGCTGCTGTCGGCAATGGCGGAGGCCCCAGCATCGCCGCCCGCTTGTCGTCCTCGTTCGCCGGGCTCACCCGAACCAAGCCCAAGGGCCGTCCGCCCGCCAAGCGGCCCGTGGGCACGAAGGGTCCCAAACCTGGCGCGCCCAGGCCCGGCGGACCTAGGCCCGGCCCGACAGCCGCAGGACGGCAGCAGGGTCCGGTCAAGCAAACCAGGCGCGCTCAGCTCAGCCTGGAGCGGATCGAGCCATGGTCCGTCATGAAGTTCAGCTTCCTGATCTCGCTCGTGGGCTGGGTCGTCCTGTTCATCGCGGTGGCCATCATTTACTTCACGCTGTCCAAGCTGGGCGTGTTCGCCAAGATCGAGCAGACCTGGGGCCTGGTGACCACCAGCAAGAATCACCCCACGCTCCAGCGCCTCCAGATGGTTCAGCTCATCCCGGGTCCTTGGCTACACCATGTTGGTGGGCGCGGTGAACGTGATCGTGATGACAGCCCTCGCCACAGTCGGCGCGGTTATCTACAACCTGCTGTCAACGTTCTCCGGCGGCATTGAGGTAACGCTGAAGGAATCTGACTGAGCACCTAGTCCTGGCTTGCGGTAACCTAGCCCGGCGTGCCTGTGATGCGTAAGCAACTGGCACGCGCGCGGGCCTGTAGCTCAGACGGTTAGAGCGCTTCCCTGATAAGGAAGAGGCCGGAGGTTCAAGTCCTCCCAGGCCCACCAGCAAACGCCCAGCTCACAACGCAGTCGGATCATTAGGACTCTGCTATTCCGGCTGCCTGGGTGACAACATGAGTGACTAATCATCGCGATCGGCCTTGAATAGCTCGTCCATGACCTGAGTTCCGTCCTGGAGAACTGGCCGGATCTGGTGGCGGTAGATCAGCTCGGTAACCGCCGTGCTCTCGGCATCCCCGCAGACGGCAAGTCGGTGCTGCGGCGGGAGAACGTCTTCTACGCCGACGACGACCCGGTGCACCGGGTCACGACCTGGATCCCGTGGGCCGTCGCGAAGGGCACCGGGCTGCTGCAATACGAGGTACCGCACCCCTACGGCATTCACGGCGTGCTGGAGGACCGTGGCCACACCATGACGCGGCTGCGGGAGGAGGTCGCCGCGCGGATGCCGCGGCCGGAGGAGGCCAGCCGCCTGCGGCTGCGGCCCGGCGTGCCCGTGCTCGACGTGCTGCACACCAGCATCGACCAGGACGGGCGGCCGTATGAGCTGACCCGGTTCGCGATGCGCAGCGACATGACCGGCCTGCTGTACGACACCCCCGTCGAATAGCAGGTCCGGCGTGCGTCACGCGGCGGTGGTCCGCGTCGGCCTGCTCGCGGCGATCTGGGGCTCGAACTTCCTGTGGATCAAGCTGGCGATCCGCGGCCTGTCACCTGCCGAGGTCACCTTCGCCCGGCTGGTCCTCGGCGCCGCCGTCCTGTTCCCGGTCGCGCTGATCCGGCGGGACGCGCTGCCGAAAACGCCGGTGGTCTGGGCGCACATCGTGGTCGCGGCGCTGTTCGCCAACGCCGCCCCGTATCTGCTGTTCGCGGTCGGCGAGCAGCACGTCGCCTCGTCCACGGCCGGGATGCTGAACACCACCACGCCGCTGTGGACGGTGCTGATCGCCCTGGCCGCCGGGCACCAGCGGGACATCACTGGGTGGCAGGTGGCCGGGGTGATCCTCGGGTTCGGCGGCGCGGTGCTGGTCTCCGCACCCTGGCAGTCCGGCTCCGGGCTCGCATCCGTGGGAGCGCTCGAGTGCCTGGCCGGTGCGGCGAGCTACGGGATCAGCTACGTGTACATGGACCGCTATCTCGCCCGGCGGGGGTTGAGCCGGTAGCGCTGTCAGCCTGCCAGCTCATCGCCGCGGCGGTTCTGCTGGCGGTGCCGCTCGGTATCGCCGGAGCGCCCAGCCCCGCGCTCGGGGGCACCGAAGGTAGCCAGCCTCCTGGTCCTCGGACTGATCGGCACCGGCGCCGCCTATGTGCTGAACTACCAGATCATCACAAGCGACGGCGCGACCATCGCCTCCACCGTCACCTACCTGCTGCCCGTCGTCGCGATCATCCTCGGCGTCATGGTCCTCAGCGAGCACATCACTGCGACCATCATCGCCGGGATAGCCCTGATACTCGCCGGGGTCGCGCTAACGCGCATCCAGCTGCGTCAGGCAGGTGAGAATCGCTAGTAGCTAGCTAGGGCCAACGCTCGGTCGGCGGCGCGCTTTCATAGGCGTTCATCGACAGCCATCGGACGGCACCGCAGGTCAGATCGATGAGCTTTGGCGGTGACCCCGTTCTATCGGTCACCGCACAACGGCGAGTGTTGTGGCGGTAGTGCCTCCCTCAGCGCTGACGAGCCGTCCGCGCACGTCGGAGGGGCCGATCACCGGCAGCGAGCCGGTCCAGGTGGCGACGAGCTGCTGCCTGGTACCGGGCCCCAGCTTCGTCGGGACTGTCCAGCTGAAACGGTATGTGTGAGGTCGCGGCCTGAGAACGTTCTGCGTGTGCACGAAGACCGGTGACATGCCGACCGGGCCTGTTCTGGTGGGTGCGATGATCGGGGCGAATCCGATCCAAAGGCCGGTGATCCTGGCCCGGGCTGGGAAGGTCACCGTCACCGAGAACGTGAGGCGCTCGCCAGGCGTAACCGTAAACCCGGGAGTGCGACCCGGACAGGGGTGGCCAAAGCTGCCGCACCCCTTTTGGGATCGCCGGTCGCGGGGAACCTGAGCCAGGACGGGTGCCGGCCGTTGACTGTCACGGTGAACCGGGGCTCGCGCAACCCCTCGGGTGCTGCAGCCGAGCCGCCGAGAGGCCCATGCGGCGCTGAAGTACCGCCGCCGGTCAGCGCGACCGGGAGAGCGACGGCGAGCGCGACCACGACAGCCGCGCACGCGCACGCCACAGCGGCCCGCAGTCTGCGGCGGCGACCGATTCTGGCGGCGACGCTTTCGACGGTGAGACTGGGCGGGCCCGCCTGCCGGGCGGCCGCAATGAGATGCTCCCGGAGTTCCTGCTCACCGATCGGCATGATCTTCGTCTCCTGCTACTGGGTTGTTCGCAAGCGACAGGGAACCGGCCATTCGGGTCAGCGCCTCATTGAGGTACCGCTTGGCAGTTCCCTCCGCGACGCCGAGCGCGGCAGCGATCTGGGAAACGGGCAGATCCTCGTAGTAACGCAGCACGACGCACGCGCGCTGGCGCGGCGATAGCCTGCTCAGAGCCGCCTGGACGGCGTCGCGGGTCACAACCTCCTCGGCCGGATCACCGACGTCCTCGGCCCGCGGCAGCAGCTGCGCGCTGCGTCTCCACCGCGCATGACGGCGGCCCTCGTCAATGAACACGTTGACCATGACGGTGCGCACGTAAGCCCGTGCGGCCACCGTCTGGCTGACCCGAAGCGGCCGGGCGAACGCCCGCACGAGGGCTTCCTGGACCAGGTCCTCAGCGTGGTCATCATCTCCGCACAGCAAGAACGCCTGCCGCTTGAGGGAAACGAGGCCATCGTCGGCCAGTTCAGTTAGCGCCTGCCTCCAGCCGTCCACCCAGTCTCCGTTCCGGTGCCCTCAATACAAGAAACGAGTACGCCCGAAGCTTCGTTGGGTCGCTGTGACAACTTTCCATACGAACTGCTTCAAGGGCTCGCCTCCGGCGCGCCACGGCCGGAGTGGCGGATCTGCGACTTCGTGCCAGCGGGGCGCTTACATGCGGATGATCAGCCTGCGGGCGCGCTTCGCGGGCTCGGGTTCAGGCGCACGCGGGTCTGCGGGCGGCAGGCTTCCGCCGCGCCCTACACCAAGCGTGCCTCCGGTCGCGGCGGCCTGCCGCAGGCCGGGCGCCAACCTTCCCGCCGCGCCGCCTGGCCGATGCGCATGCGTCCAGTGCCGCAGCTGCAAGAGCTGACCGGCCGTCCTCCTCGCGCCCGGCATCCTGTCGCCGCGCAAGATCACAGTCAAGACCGCTCGCTCCGCTCGCGCCCTGCGGGTGGCGCTACGCGCCAGCCTTGACAGCGACCTTCCCCGGCAAGAGATCGGCGCCTATCAGGAGGACGGGAGCGGAGTCGAGAGTCGGCATATCATCAGCGCATGAGCGAAGATCCGGCCACGATTCCCGCCGAGATGATCGAAAAGCTCATCGAAGTGGCGACGCGAATAGCGGACCGGAGCGTAGGCGAGCGGCCGAGCGAGGCGGCCGCTGTGGCAACCACGATTGGCAAGGCCGTGAAACTGCTCCACAACGCCGGGGTCCTGGGCAGCGGGCACGCTCCCGTGTACGTGATCACGATGAGGGGCCGGTTTCTCCCCAGGAGCCACGGACCCGGCAGCGGCAAGATCCCGACAGGCTCGGTGAAGACTGTCGTAGTCCATGCCGACATGCTGAAGGAAGGGCTGACCCGGACTGGCGACTACGACTACTGCGAACTGCTGCCCCAGCTCGGCCCAGTCACGATCCTGCACATCCCGCCGAAGCCGGAAACTCACCTGCGCGGAGCTGAGTGACTAACTGAGTGACAACCGGAGCGCTGACCAGGGTACGTAGGCGGATGTGCACGGACGATCGAGGGCACGCCAGAGGCGCGATCGGGCAGGCAACGGCAGCGCCATTTTTGCCTGATAAGGAAGAGGCCGGAGGTTCAAGTCCTCCCAGGCCCACCCAGCTCAGAACGGGTCAGCCCCTACGGCGACCCGGGTGGCATCCCTACAATCAGTAGGGCCACGGCCAGTTATGCGCCGATTTCCTCGGCTTCACCGTCAGGCTTCTCATAGGCGTACAGGCGGCTGACGGCCTGGTTCATCGCCTCCAGGATCGCGGCGCGGTCCCAGGCGAACAGGTGCCCGTAGATGTTCTTGGTCGTCTCGACCTCCGCGCCATCCTCGCCCGTGACGATCACGACCCCGATCGGATGAAACCAGACCCTTACCGGGTCCGGCCGCGGTCGGAATCCTCGATGCCGACAACGACGAGTGCGTCCTGATCGGCGACACCACCGCCGACGTATTCGCCGGACTGCTCACGGGAATGCCCGTGATTGCGTCTCGTCAAGTGATCTGGCCCCACTTGTCGTCATGAATCTTGGCTCCAGCGTCCCGGCAGAGTTTGAAGGCGGGGGTGACAATCGGAGGCATGGACCGGCTAGTTGACCTCGATGTTGTGGCAGCGGGCGGAGCTGACGCGGCGTCTCTCGGCACTGGGACACCACCAGCGCGTGTGAGGATCGGTCGCAACACTTCCCAAGATCATTGGGGGTTGTGTTGTCATCTCGTCGGGTGAAGAAGGGGCCGGGGCGGCGTCCGCAGTCGGCCAAGCGTCAGCGGTTCATGGAGTTGCGGGAGCGCGGGTGGAGCATCATGGCGGCGGCCCGCGAGGTCGGGGTTTCCCGGACGACGGGGAATAACTGGTCGCGCGGTTACAAGACCTACCGCCATGGCCAGGTGACCGGGTTCGTGCCCGCGCTGGACCGGCTGGCCGTGCGCGAGATCAGCGCCCGGTACCTGTCGCAGGACGAGCGGATCGAGATCGCCGACCTGCGGCAGGCGGGCCTGAGCATCCGGCAGATCGCTGACCAGCTGGGCCGGGCGCCCTCGACGATCTCGCGGGAGCTGCGCCGCAACGCCACGGCAGCGGGCTACCGGCCGTTCGAGGCGCACCGCCGCGCGACCGCGCGCGGGCCCGCGATCACCGGCGGCGGATCGAGACCAGCGGCGAGCTGCGGCAGCTGGTCGCCGAGCTGCTGGCCCAGCGGTGGAGCCCGCAGCAGATCAGCCGCCAGCTGCGGCTCCGGTTCCCCGGCCAGCCGGGGATGTGGCTGTGTCACGAGAGCATCTACCAGGCCGTCTACCAGCCAGGATCGCCGCTGCAGCGACCGTCGCCGCTGGCACCGCACCGCCGGTCCCCGCTGCGCACCGGACGGGATCACCGGCGCGCGCATCAGCAGACGGAGCGGCGCCGGCCCCGGTTCGAGCAGCCCATGCTCACGATCCGCCAGCGGCCGTTCCAGCCCGAGGACCGCTCCCAGGCCGGCCACTGGGAAGGCGATCTGATCATCGGCAAGGACCAGGGCTCAGCGATCGGCACCCTGGTGGAGCGGCAGACCAGGATGGTCCGGCTCCTGCATATGCCCTACCGCGACAGCGACACCCTGCACGACGCGCTGAAGACACGGATGGCCGACCTGCCGCCCGGGCTGCTGCGGTCGATCACCTGGGACCAGGGAACCGAGATGGCCCGCCATCTCACGATCACCCGGTCGCTGGGCGCACCGGTCTACTTCTGCGACTCCCACTCGCCCTGGCAGCGCGGCTCAAACGAGAACATGAACGGGCTCCTGCGCGACTACTTCCCCAAGGGCACCGACCTGAGCGCCCACTCGCCGCGGCATCTGCTCGCCGTCGAGAACGAGCTCAACAACCGGCCCAGGCGAGTCCTCGACGACCGGGCCCAGCCGAACTCTTCGCCGCACTGCTAGCCTCCGAAAATCCGTCTGTGTTGCGACGTTGACTAGCTCAGATGTCACCTCGCCCGTCTGCCGTCGATCCTGCCCGCCTTGCCCGGTGGTGCATGGATCACCTCGGTAGCCCGCCAGCGGATGAGATCTTCAGATCCGGGTATCTGTCCGCGGTCATAGGGCTCCGGCTGGCTGACGGCCGCCAGGTCGTGGTCAAGGTTCGTCCGGACTCGCCGCGGATAGCGGCATGCGTCGAAGTCCAGCGCCGCATGTTCCTGGCCGGTTATCCATGCCCCCAGCCGCTCACCGGCGCCGCCGTTTTCGGCGACGACGTCGCAACCGCGGAGGCCTTCGTCCCCGGCGGCGCGATGCT
Organism: uncultured Actinomycetota bacterium; assembly: GCA_963834665.1. Classification (GTDB taxonomy): domain Bacteria; phylum Actinomycetota; class Actinomycetes; order Streptosporangiales; family Streptosporangiaceae; genus JAJYUU01. The sequence continues at coordinate 180,535 of CAWICK010000008.1, read as the reverse complement.
TCCGAGCGCCGACCACGCGGCCCGGGCCTTCGCTGACGCGTTCGCGCGGCTGATCCGGCTGGCACCCCGCCCGGCCGAGGTACCCGCGCTTGACCCGGCGCCGTCGTGGGCGGCCTGGAACCACTCCGGGGACGGACTGTGGCCGTGTCCCGAGAACGACCCCGACGTCAACCTCAACGAGGTGGCCGGCCGGAGTGGATCGATGATGCCGGGCGCCGTGCCCTGGACCGGCTGCGAGCCGGTGAGTCCGAAGCCGTGATCGGCCACTGCGATTGGCTTGCCGGTAACCTGCGCTGGAGCGGAGACGAGCTACTGGTAGTGCATGACTGGGACAGCATGACCGCTGACGGCGAAGCCGTCCTCGTCGGCTTCGCCGCCGCGCTGTACTCGACCGTCAGCGCGGACGAGCTAGCTACCGTCGAGGACACTGAGCGGTTCCTGGTCGCGTATTGCCACGCGCGTGGCCGGGAGTTCAGCGCCGGCGAACTCGAGCGGTCGTGGGCGGCTGGCGTATGGACCAGGGCCCATGACGCCAAGTATCAGCACACGGTCGGCCAGCCCATCACCTCGTTGTCGGAGAATGAGGCCCGCGAGCGCCTCCGTCGTGCTGGGACCGGCTCACGGCGGCCATGAACGGCCCGCTACGGAGCCCGCAGGCGAGGCCCGGTGGCCCGCTTATGAGGGCCCGAATAGCGCCTTCCTATGATCAAGGCGGCTACGCTTCGCTCCGCCGCAACGGCGCTTCCCGCGCCGCGCTCTGGCTTGAGGCCCCGCGCGTGCGTGCGCGCCCGAGCAGGCAGCAAGAAGCCGGTTGTTCAGGTGGCCGAGGTAAACCTGTCCAGGTGACGCCCCGCGAGCGAACGCCCACGCCGCCACCGTGAACGCCGCATGACATCAACAACAACTGCGACTACCGGGAGCCTGCTCATCACACCTCGGAACTGCTCAGATAGCGAACTTCCACGCGATCGATGGTGCCCGAGTCGTCGGCGAGCGGCCAGAGGAGGTGACCGAATCCAGCGGTCGGTGCGCGGCGAGGTCATCTTCTCCACCTTCGACCAGTCCACCGACGACCACATCATGGTGGCCGAGCTGGCCATCCAGCGAGTTCGTCGGCCGCCGAGCTCGCAGCCGCGGCATTTTCCGTGAACCGCCAGGGCCTGCTCGACTCTGGGGCGGCGGCTTCGTTCCCCAGGCCGAAGCCGATCCTGACGTGCGCATCTGGCATCTGGCCCCCGGTTCTACCGACCTCGGCTGGGCCATGCGCCGACAGAATGTGCTACGTTACGTGTCATGAGTACGCTTACAATTCGCACTGACCCTGAGGTTGAAAGTGCCCTGGAGTCGCTGACCCGCGAGGGCCAGTCACGCTCGGAGGCCGCCAGGGCGGCGATCCTGGCAGCTGGCCGAGCGCAGCGACGGGCGCGGCTACGTGCAGAGGCTGAGCAATTGCGTAACGATCCTGATGACGTCGCCGCTTCACGTGAGCTGGCAGCCGAGATGGATGCCATCCGTGCGTGGTGACCTGTACCGGCTGAAGGCACCCAAAGACATCCGCGGGCACGAACAAGCCGGGTCCCGCTATGCCGTGGTGGTGCAATCCGACGACCTTCCCCTCTCGACCTGGATCATCGCCCTCACCTCGACCGGGCGGCAGGCAGCATCCTTCCGTCCTGAGATCCAAGTCGACGGCACCAAGACCCGCGTGCTGGTCGAGCAGCTGACTGTAGTCGACCCGCAGACCCGCCTCGGGGAGTTCGCCGGCCGCCTGGACAGCTTCGAAATGCAAGCCGTTAATGCCGCACTCCAAGCCGTTCTCGCACTGGACTGAGCGATCCCTACGACGGCCGCGCTGTCCTCCCTCTGCTCGCCAAGGACGGACGCGATTCGCAACGCTGCCATCCCGGAGTTCGGGGCTGTTGGACTCCGATCACAAGGTGTAATGTCCCGTGACCATAGGCTCATCAGCCAATAGGAGGGGACATGCAGCTCAGCAGGAAGTTAACCGCCGCGGCGGTGGCTGGCGCAGCTTCAGTGACTTTAGTGGCGGCAATACCTGCACTAGCCGCCAGCCAGCCAAACCGGATCACCGCCGTAACCGGACCGGAGGTCATCGCCGGGGCGGTACACGGCAACAAGGCGCTCAGCAACAACCCCACTATCCCGCTTCGGTGGCAGGGCCTGGTGAGATCGGTCTCGACCACCAAGTTGGGTGGTGGCAGCGGGCCGCACAAGGGAAGCGTTAAGACGCTGAAGAGCCCGGCCGGAAATCTCACCGTCAGGGTGACCGCCAAGCCGCACAGCAGCCAGGCAATCAGTCACAAGACCTGCCGGATCTCCTTCACCGAAGACATAGCTGTCACAGTGCTGGGCAGCAGGAGCACGCGCGCGTTCGCCGGTGCCTCCGGGCCGGGAGCCGTGCAGGTCTATTTCGCCGCGACGGCACCAAGGTTCAAGTCCGGTCCGAAGAAAGGCCAGTGCAACTTCAATGGCCGGCCGAGAGCGAAGGGTGCGATCACCAGCTTCCTCGTTAGCTTGGTGCTCACCCTCAAGTAACAAGCGCCAGTGACATAGCGGGCTAGGGCGTCGCCGACAAACGCGGCGACGCGCTAGCCCGACACATTGCCCGGGATCGCTAGTTGGCTAGGGGCAGACCCGGCCGTTGCGCTCGAAGGCCGCGTGCGTCAGCGGCATCAGCCGCGCCCAGTGCGCTTCCATCTGCTCGGCCACCATCTCGATCTCGCGCTGCGGGAACGACGGGAAGGCCGACTCCGGATGACGCACCCGCAAGGACAGGAAGTTCATCAGCGCGCGGGCGTTGCAGGTGGCGTACATCGACGAGTACAGGCCGACCGGCAGCACTGTCCTGGCGACCTCTCGTGCCACGCCGGCTGCCAGCATTTCCAGGTAGGCCGCGTACGACTGGCGGCAGGCTGCCTCGACGGTCTGAGTCACCATGGAATGCTGCTCGGGTGAGCCGTCGCTGAACACGTAAGCGCCTGGCTTACCGCTCTGGACGAGCTTGCGGTCCCGACCGGGGACATAGAAGACCGGGTCGAGCTTGCGGTAACGTCCGCTCTCCTCGTTGTAGCTGAACGTGCGGTGCCGCATGAACTCCCTGAACACGAAGATCGGCGCGCTGACGTAGAACGTCATGGACGAGTGCTCGAACGGCGTACCGTGCCGGTCCCGCATCAGGAAGTTGATCAGGCCGGCCGAGCGCTCGGGATCTTCGTTGATGTCTGCCAGCGTCTGCTCACCCTTCGTGGAGACCCTGGCCGCCCAGATGACATCAGCGTCTGAGGCTGCATGCTTGATCAGCTCGACTGTCATGTTGCTGCGGAAGGTTATGTCCGGCACGGTCGCCATTGTGCTCGCAGCCACTGTCAGTTCCATCGGGGACCCTTCCCGCTCGTGCGCCTGTCCGGCCAAGTCCCATCATGCCGACACCGCTAGCCGAACACGGCCAGCACCTCCCGGCGCGCCCCGGTCAGCTTCGATTAAGAGATCGCTTAATCCGCGTTCGCTGCGGTAACGGGGCCGGGGTTACGCTCTGTTGAGGAGCAGCCGCACCGGGGCAGCTTCAGGCTGGAGGGGATTGGCATGAGCGCAGATAGTGACGAGGCGCTCGAGGTCCTGCGTGAGGTCTGGCGGAGTAGCGGGCAGCGCTCGGTTGAGCTTGACGACTCCACCAGCGGCGGAAAGTCGTGCAAGAGAATGCAGGACGTGGGCTTCGATGACTTTGCGGCCGGGGAAGCAGACCTCCGGGCGGCGTGGCGGGCGCGGCTCGAGCGCGAGGGCAAATTGGCCCGCTCAGATGGCAGCGTCCGGGATCTGGTCCTTGGATCGCCCGAATCCGCCTGATTTCGCGAACCGACGGCGAGGAGATTCGCTTCGTGGATTACCCCAGGACCGTCGGTGACCTCACCGCGCAACTGCGGGCGGGCGGGTACATCGCGGACCGCGGCCTAGCCACCGCCTTGCTCGTAGCGCTGTCGCTGCACCGGCCGTTGCTGCTCGAAGGCGAAGTTGGCGTCGGCAAGACTGAGATCGCGAAGGTCCTGGCGAGTGTGTTCGGCCGGCGCCTCATCCGGCTCCAGTGCTATGAGGGCATCGACACTAATCAGGCGCTGTATGAATGGGACTACGCCCGCCAGATGCTGCAGATCCGCGCCCTGTCCGAGCGGCAGGCCGCCGATGACCAATCCGTGGATAAGCTGTTCGGGCCCAAGTTCCTGCTGGAGCGCCCGCTGCTGGCCGCGGTCAAGGCCGGCGACCAGGCTGTCCTGCTGATCGACGAGATTGACCGGGCCGACGACGAGTTCGAGGCGTTCCTGCTCGAGATCCTGTCGGATTTCCAGATCACGATCCCGGAGGTCGGCACGATCAGCGCGCAGACGCCACCTGCGGTGATCTTGACCTCCAACCGGACCAGAGAGCTCCATGACGCGCTGCGCCGCCGGTGCCTGTACCACTGGATCGGCTATCCCGCCGCCGAGCGCGAGGCCGAAATCGTGCTCATCCGGGAACCGGCCGCATCCGCCAGCCTGACCAGGAAAGTCGTCTCGGCAGTCCACCGGATGCGCGAGCTCGACCTGGTCAAGCCGCCAGGCGTGGCCGAGACTATCGACTGGGTGCGGACGCTGGAATTCCTTGGCGAGGAGGACTTCTCGCCGCAGGCTGCGGGCGAAACTCTCGGCGCGGTGGTAAAGGATCGTGACGATCTGGACCTGGTCCGGGACCGCCTCGCGGAGCTCACCTCCGGTGCCTGACCGGGCCGACTTCACCGGCGTCCTGGCTGAATTCGCCGGCGCGCTCCGGTCGGCCGGGCTGGCGGTCGGCACCGGTGACGTGCTGACGTACTGCGCGGCGGCTGGGCTGCTTGATCCGGCAGATCTCACCGACCTCTACTGGGCCGGGCGCACCGCACTGATTAGCCGACCGGACGACATCGTTACCTACGATCGGGTCTTCCGGACGTTCTTCCTGGGTGAGAACGGCGGCGATCGGGCGCTTCCGAAGCTGGAGGCAAGCGCCGTCGCCCAGGCTGAGGCCGCCTTCGTGATGCCGGCGACCGAGCCTGGCCGCGACGATGCCGAGCCGGAGCAGGCGATGCTCGGCCTGATGGCCTCGGACGTGGAGGCGCTCAAGCAGCGCTCGTTCGCTGCCTGCACGCCCGGCGAGGCTGCGGCACTTCGGAAGATCATGAAAAGGATCAGGCTGACACCGCCCCGGCGGCGGACCCGGCGGACCCGGTCCGGCCCGGACGGCCGAACGCCAGACCTGCGCAAGACAATCCGCGAGTCGCTCCGGATGCACGACGATCCGGGCACCCTGTTCTGGCGGCAGCGCCGAGTCCGGCTGCGCCCGCTGATCCTGATCCTGGACGTCTCCGGATCGATGGCTGATTACTCACGCCATCTGCTCCAGTTCGCCCATTCGGCTAAGCACGCGGCGGCGAAGGTAGAGGTCTTCTGCTTCGGGACCCGGCTCACCAGGATCACCAGGACGCTCGAGCATCGCCGCCCGGACGCGGCGCTGGAGCAGGCGGCGCAGGCCGTAGTCGATTGGGACGGCGGGACCAGGATCGGCGCGTCGCTGGACAGCTTTGTCCGGCAGTGGGGGCGGAAGGGCCTCTGCCGGGGCGCGGTCGTGGTCATCTGCTCCGACGGTCTCGACCGCGGCGACCCGGAACTGCTGGCCGCCACCATGGAGCGGCTGGCGCGGCTATGCCACAAGGTCGTGTGGCTCAATCCGCATAAGGGCGACAACCAGGACTTCAAGCCGAGCACCCTTGGCATGATGGTGGCAGCGCCGCACGTCGACTTGCTGCTGTCCGGCCATGACCTGGCCAGCCTGGAGGAACTCGCTGGGCTGCTGCCGACCTTGCATTAGCTAAGGATGAGGAGCGTCCGGTGAGGTGGAGCGTAGGCATCGAAGCCGAAGGCGACCGGGTACTGACTCGTGCGGAGATCGTCGAGCTGGCGGACGCCATTGCCACCAGCAACGGCATCGCGACCGGTATCGGCACGAGCAGGTACGGCGCCCAGCTCGTGGTGGAAGCGGCCAACCGGGACGAGGCGATCGGGCAGGCCACGCAGACTTTCCTGGCGGCTGCCGCGACCGCCGGCCTGCCGGCCGCGCCGGTAGTGCGGACCGAGGCCATCAGCGAGGACGAGGAAGAGGACGAGCTGCTGTGATCCGTCTTGGCTCGCTGGCGGGCTACTCGTTCGAGGGCCCGCGCGTGCTGGCGGGCTGGACCGCGCCGTCGGCCGCCGCGGTTTACGCGATCGCCTACAAGCCCGAGCCTGAGGCCAGGCCCGATCGCTACGCGGTCATTTACGTCGGGCACTCCGACGACTTGTCAGGTGAGCGATTCCCGTTCCAGCATCCGCGCGCGCCGTGCTGGATCAGCCGGGCGGGCTCGAAGTGGAAGGTGTACATCTGCACCTTCGAGGTACCGGGCGGCAACCGCCCGCACCGGGAGCAGATAGCCCGCGAGCTCGCCGCCATCTACCGGCCGACCTGCAACGAGCAGCAGTTCGATCCAGCCTGGAAGGACGAGTGGATCGGCGAGTACACCGCGCCGACCACGGGACCGGTGGCCCGCCGCGGGTCCGACCCGACGAAGTCAAGCTAGGCGCTCTACTGCGGCGGGGCGTAGCCCACGGCGTCATGCAGGCGCGAGCGCCGGGTCCCGGACGCCGGCCTGGCCGGCTCGGGCTCGGCGGGCTCTTCCGGCCGCGGGGTAACCCCGGCGACGATGCCCTCGGCCATCCCGTACAGCAGCGGTAGCGCGCCGGCCACCACGCCGCCGGTCTCGTTGATGTGCGCGACCCCCGGTCCGATCAGCTTGGCGTGACCGACGATGGTCCGGACGAGCTCAGCGCACTCCTCCAGGTTCCCGGCGATCCGGGTCAGCAGCGTGCCGACCCAGTACAGGTAGACCGCCAGGCCCGCGATGAGCAGGACGATGTCGACGACCGTCAGGATGACCAGCGTGGTCATGACTTCACCTTTCCGAGCACCCGACCGAGGAACAGATGGTGCTTGAGGCCCTCGGCCAGCACGGCCTCGACGCCATCGGCTACCTGCGGGATGAGCGTGGTGTCGGCGGTGTTGGCGGCCGCCGCCTGCAGGGTGTCGCGTACGTTGACAACCCGCCGGTCAATGATCTTCACGAAATAGATGAGCAGGCTCAGCAGTGCCGCGACGGCCAGGACCACCACGAAGCCGATGATGATCGTCACGACCCACCAGGTGTGCTCGCTCGACGACATGGCTAGTACGTGCATCGCTAACCTCCCAGCCTCTCGCGGCCGCGCTGCAGTCCGCCGATGATGATCGTCGCGTGCTCGATCGTCGTGCGCAGCGCGCCCAGCGGCGCGGTGTTGTGCACGGCGTCGGTGAGGGCATCGTTGATCTTCGGTGCCTCGTTGCCGATGGAGCGCGCGAGCAGCAGGATCGGCACTACCAGCGCGACGACGACCAGCACGATCACGCCGCCGATAACGTAACCGAGGATCCAGCCGAAGTCACTGAAATGGCCGCCCGCTGCGGCGAAAACGAACGTGGCTGAAGTGGTCATTGGCCGCCTACACCGTCTCGCAGAAGTCCCTGACGGGCTTCAGGTTGTCGTTAACGGAGGTCAGCCTCGCTGGCACGGTACTTGTCAGCTGGGCTACCACTTGCACGCCGCCGGTCGTCGCGGCGAGCGTCGCGCGGATCGCCCGCAGGTGGAAGATGACCCGCAACAGGCCGACCGCGGTGATCGCGATGATCAGCGCGGCGATAATCAATGTCACCCAGGCAGCTGCAGGCATGACTCACTTCCTTTCTGCTCACAGTCGGGCGGCCACACCCCGACAACCCGCCGAATATCAGACCTGGGTCAGCCAAGAAGCTTCGCGACCGAGCCCGCGTACCGGACAGCTCCGACAGATACTTCCCCGATGGTGGCGTCGGTGGTCGCCAGCGCCTCCGGCACGCCCTGCAGTTCCCCGATCAGCGCAACGCCGCCACTGAGGATCTCATCGGTTGCCCCGCGGATCCGCTCGATGGCGGCAAGCACCCGGTTGAGCAGGTAGATCACCACAGGCAGGACCACCAGCAGCAACACCGCGTTGCCGATCCACCACAAGACCATGGCTAGTCCTCCTCAGCTCGCGGCCTGATAAGGGGCGAAGAAACGACGAAATACCCGGGTGAGCGCCATCCGGGCAGCGCGCAGCGCCAGCGCGAAACCGCTGGCCGGCGTCGCCGTCGCGCTGGCGATCTGCTCGGCGGACTCGCCCCGCTCGATCCTGCCGATGCGGTCCTGCATGTTTGCCGAGAAGTCGCGCATCAGCACCGCGGTGACGTCGGAGATCATGCCCCGGCCGTATTGCGCCGCAGCGCCGGAAAGCTGCAGGTCCTGCGTCACGTCCACCCTGGTCCCGCGGCCAGCCCTGGCAAGCGTCGCGGTCACGACCATGCTCGCCTGGCCGCGACCACGCACATCCGCGCCGCTGGCGTGCACGACCACCCTGTTCGCGGCCTCATCACGCTCGGTGATGTCGGCCGTGCCGGCAAACTGGAGCTTGACCGGCCCCATCCGCACAGCCACCCGGCCCTTGTACTTCTCGCCGCCCAGATCCTCGGTGAGCTCGGCGCCCGGCAGACAGGCGGCGACCTGCGGGATGTTCTCGAAGAACTGCCAGACCTTCTCGACCGGCTCGGCGACCTCGAAGTCGTTCTTGATCAGCATCGGGTATCCCTCTTCAGGTAGGCCGCGGGATCTTGCACGAAAGCCTGGCGGCACCCTGCGCCGCAGAAGTAATAGGTGCTGCCGGAGTCACTGGCGGTCATCGTAAGGGAGGTAACGGGGACCAGCATTCCGCAGACTGGGTCGGTTGCCTCGCGTCCAAGGTCAGCAGCAGCGGGACTGGCGCTTGCGGCCGGCGTCGTCTCGCCGTCTTCGGCTGGCGCATCAGCACGCTGCCCGGACGGGATGGCACCGGAGGCACGAAGCTGAATGAGTTCAGCCAGGATCGCGACGGCGATCTCGGGATGGGCGATGCGGCCGAGATCCAGCCCGGCGGGCACGTGCACACGATCGAGCTGATCCTTCGGCACGCCGCGATCGGCCAGGTAGCCGAGCACAGCGGCGCCGCGCCGGTGCGAGCCGACCAGGCCGAGATAGGCGGGCCGGGCAGCCGCCGCGCGCTCGATCACGGCCTCGTCGTCGTGACCCTGCGTGGCGACCACGACCATTGATCCGGGGCCCGCCTCGGCGGCCGTGAAATCCGGGCCGTCGATCAAGATCGCCCGCCAGCCGAGAGTCCCGGCCAGCGAGACCAGCGTCTGCGCCATCGGCGACCTGCCGATGACGACCAGGTGCGGTACCGGCAGCACCGGCTCGATGTACACCTCCAGCGCCCCCTCGCTCTGGCAGGCGATCGGCACTACCGTCATGCCGTCCGGCACCGACCCGCCGAACTGCTCTGGACTGCCGAGGAGCAGCAGCCGCGCGGTCCCGGCAGCGATGACCTGCTGGGCTTCCCGGATGACGGTCGGCTCGGCGCACGCGCCGCCGATCCAGCCGTGCAGCTCCCCGCTGGCGGTGATGACGGCACGGGAACCCTGCTGGCTCGACGACGGCCCCTGCCGCCAGACCACTGTCGCCAGCGCGAACGGCTCACCGTTGCGCGCCAGTTCGCCGGCCTGCTCGAGCACTCCCCAGCTGCTGTCCATCGCCACCTGCTAGTCGTCCGTTCGCACGGGCGGTGCACCGGAGACATCGCGACGGTAGGTGATGGCCTCCCAGACCCGGTCCGGCAGCAGCGGCATGTCGATGTTCCGCACGCCCGTTCCTGTCAGCGCGTCCATGACCGCGTTGACGAAAGCGGCCGGGCCGCCCACGGCCGCGCACTCCCCGATGCCCTTGGCACCGATCGGGTGGTGCGGGCAGGGCGTCACCACTTCGCTGTGCAGTTCGAAGCCGGGCGTCTCCCAGGCGGTCGGCAGCAGGTAGTCCATGTAGTTCGCGCCCACGCAGTTGCCGTCGGCGTCGAAGGTCATGAACTGCATGTTCGACATCGCGTAAGCCTCGGTGAGGCCGCCCATGATCTGACCTTCCACGATCATGGGGTTGATCCGGATACCGCAGTCGTCGACCGCGACCAACTTGAGCACGTCCCAGACCCCGGTCTCCGGGTCTACCTCGACGGTGACGATGTACACCGCGAACGGCCAGGTCAGGTTCGGCGGGTCGTAGTAGGCGGTGTTCTCGAGCCCCGGCTCCATGCCATCGGGCATGTTGCTGTAGGCCGCGATCGCGCACTCCTGGATGGTCACCCCGCGGTCTGGAGCGCTGCGCACGTAGAACCGGCCGAGCTCCCACTCGACGTCCTCCTCCGACACCTCGAGAAGGTGCGCGGCCAGTTTCCGGGCCTTGGCCCGGATCTTGCGGGCCACCATCGCCACCGCTGCGCCGGCCACCGGCGTCGACCGCGATGCGTAGGTGCCCATGCCAAACGGCGCGGTGTCGGTGTCGCCTTCCTCGACCACGATGTCATCGGCCGGGATGCCGAGCTCGTGCGAGACGATCTGCGCCCAGGTGGTTTCGTGGCCCTGACCCTGCCCCCTCGCCCCGGTCCGCACGATGGCCTTGCCCGTCATGTGGATCTTGAGGTCAGCCGAGTCGAACATCTTGATGCCGAGAATGTCGTACTCCCGGCTGTTGCCCGCGCCCAGCGGCTCGGTCATGGTCGAGATGCCGAGGCCGAGCAGCCGGCCGCGGGCCCGCGCCTCTTGCTGCTGCTGCCGGAAGTTGTCGTAGTCGATTGCCTTCAGGCCGACGTCGAGGCACTTCCCGTACTGCCCGGAGTCCAGCAGGAAGCCGAACGGTGTCCGGTGCGGGAACTGGTCATCCCGCACGAAGTTCATCCGCCGGAACGCGGCCTGGTCGATGCCCAGGTCCGTGGCGGCCGCCTGCACCATCCGCTCCTGGAAGAACATCGCCTCGGTCACCCGGAACGAGCAGCGGTAGGCAACCCCGCCCGGCGCCTTATTGCTGTAGGTACCGCGGGCCGTGAGATGGGCGACCGGGATGTCGTAGGCGGCAAACGCGGAGTGCATCAGGCCGATCTTGAACTTGCTCGGCTGCGCGTCGGAGAAGAACGCGCCATGGTCAGCGTCGGTGTGCATCCGGACGGCGAGGATCTTGCCGTCCCTGCGCAGCGCCATCTCGCCCTTCAGGTAGACGTCCCTGGCAAAGCCGGTGGAGATCAGGTTGCCCGACTTGTCCTCGATCCACTTGACCGGCCGCTCCAGCAGGATGGAGGCCAGGATCGAGGCAACGTAGCCCGGGTAGACCGGCACCTTGTTACCGAAGCCGCCGCCGATGTCCGGGGAGATGATCCGGATCATGTGCTCGGGCAATTCGGCCACCATCGCGACGGCCGCCCTGATGATGTGCGGCGCCTGCGTGGTCATGTACACGGTCAGCTTGGACGTGGCCCGGTTGAAGTCAGCGATGGAGCCGCAGCACTCGATCGGCGACGGGTGCGACCGCGGGTAATGCAGCTCGAGCTTGGATACCAGGTCAGCCGATGCGAACGCGCGGTCGGTGCCGTCGCGGTCGCCGACTTCCCAGTTGTAGATGATGTTGTCGGGCTGGTTCTCCTTGTCATCCCGGATCACCGGCGCGCCCTCGGCGACAGCCTGCCAGGGATTGACGATGGCGGGCAGCGGCTCGTAATCGACGACAATCGCCTCGCAGGCGTCCTTGGCGATGTACGGGTCATCGGCGATGACGCAGGCGACTTCCTGTCCCTGGAACCGGACCTTGTCGGTGGCCAGCACTGCCTGGGTGTCGTAGGACAGCGTCGGCATCCAGGCCAGGTTGCGGGTCGCCATCATCTCACCGGTCAGCACCAGGTGCACGCCGGGAATGTCCCACGCCTTGCTGGCGTCGATCGACTTGATCCGCGCATGCGCGAGCGGGCTGCGCAGGATCTCCATGTGCAGCATCCCGGGCAGCACGATGTCATCGGTGTAGTTGCCCGCGCCCCGGATGAAGCGGTTGTCCTCGACCCGCTTACGGCTTGCGCCGATCCCGCCGATCTTGATTTCGTCTACTGCCTGCGACATTTCCTGCTTCCCGTCTTTAAGCCAGCTAGCGGACCTGGTACGCCGCGAGCGAGCGCGTCACTGGCCGCCGGAAGACCGGAGTTTCTCGGCGGCCCACAGCACTGACTTCACGATGTTCTGGTAACCGGTACACCGGCACAGGTTGCCCGACAGCGCCCAGCGCACTTCCTCCTCGGTTGGGTCAGGGTTGGCATCCAGCAGGGCCTTGGCGGCCATCATCATGCCCGGCGTGCAGAAGCCGCACTGGAGGCCGTGCTCCTCCTTGAAGCCCTCCTGCAGCGGATGCAGCTCGCTGGCGGTGGCCAGGCCCTCGACCGTGCTGATCTCGTGGCCGTCCACCTGGACCGCCAGCATGGTGCAGGACTTGACCGCCACGCCGTCGACCAGCACGGTGCACGCGCCGCAGTTGGTCGTGTCGCAGCCCATGTGCGTGCCGGTCAGCCCGAGCCCTTGCCGGATGAGGTGGGCTAGCAGCAGCCGTGGCTCAACTTCGGCGATTTTCTTCTCGCCGTTGACCGTGAACTTGATCCGGCGTACCGGTACCGCAGCATCGGTCTCGTCGCCGCGGTCCTCATAGACCATCGTCATCGTCAGGCTGCCCTTTCCGCCATGTCGCCGTCGCGCCCCTGGTTGGTCCTGCCGAGTATCCGCTCAACGAAGGTCGCGACCATATGCCGCTTGTACTCGGCACTGCCCCGGTGGTCGGTACGCGGGCGGGCCGCCGCTGCGGCCAGCTCGGCCGCCTGCCCGATCGACTCGGCGGTCAGCGGCTTGCCAGTCAGCGCCGCCGCCGCCTCGGTGGCGTTGATGGTGGCGCCGCCTACGCCGGTGAGCCCGATGCCGGCCCGCGTTACCGTTCCCGCTGAGGTCTCGATGGCGACCGCGACCCCGACCGTGGCGAAGTCGCCGACCCGGCGCTCGAGCTTGAGGTAGCCGCCAGCCCGGATGCCGGCCGCGGCGGGCACGATTGCCTCGACCGCGATCTCGTCCAGGTCGAGCAGGTTCTGGAACGGCCCAATGACGAAATCGGCCACCGGAATCGTGCGGCGGCCGCGAGGTCCCTGGGCGACGATCGAGCCGCCCAGTGCCGTCATTACCGATGCCCAGTCACCTTGCGGGTCGGCGTGACACAGCGAGCCGACGAGCGTGCCGCGATTGCGCACGATCGGGTCGGCGATCAGCGGCGCCGCCGCGGCCATCGTTGGCTGACTGCCGGGCAGCAGCTCCGACCGCTCAAGGTCGGCGTGCCTGCAGAGCGCGCCGATCCGCAGCACACCGTCCGCATCGGCCCGATGGTAGGCAAGGCCGGGCAGGTTGTTGATGTCGACGATGAGCGCGGGCGAGGCGAACCGGAGCTTCATGAGGGGAACGAGGCTCTGGCCGCCAGCTAGCACCTTCGCATCGTCGCCGCCTTCGCGCAGCATTCCGATTGCCTCATCCAGCGAGTGCGGCGCCTCGTAACGGAACCGCGACGGGTACATTCATGTCCTCCGGTCTGCGGGAAGGTGCAGGGGAATGGCGACGTCAGGAATCGCCGTCGGTGGCCTGGCCTGTTTCTGCGTTCAGCCGGCCGCGGCGTGGCGGCGGGGTCGGGAACTGCGACTGGCAGCGAGTCATACTCGGGGTCCGGCCGCGGCTGCTGGTGCGGCGGCCACGGCCCGGCGACCGGCTGTCCCGCGATCTTCAGGTAATCGATTAGCTCGGGCCAGGCCCAGACGGTCGGGCTCTTCCCGGTCTTCGGAGCGTGCTCGATGAGCTCAAACAAGCGGGGATTACCCCTGCTATGGCCGTCGGACTCAATCCGCATCTGTACGCTCCCGGCATTGGGGCGTCCCGCGCGCGCCCTCATCTGTGATGTGCATCGCATAATCCACCTAGCCGAAGGCCAAGGCAACGTGCCAATAAGTTGTTGCTTAACTGGCCCCGTCCGGCGGCCGGCTGTCCGGTGCCAGCGTCAGCTCCAGATTGTCACATACACCGGCGGGCGGAACCTGGAGGGCGGGATCCCGGCAGCTGGCGAACGCATGAGCTGCATCGCCTCGGGGGTGCCGAGGAAGCGCCGCAGCGCGCTGGCCGCGGTGCTGCGGCGCTCGCGTTCCAGCAGGGTGACGTACCAGCAGGAGTCGATGGGGAAACCGGGCACGTCGACGAGCGACAGCTCGCCCCGCCGCAGTTGCTGCGAGACAAGGTGCTCGACCGCTGGCGCCGCCCCGGCGCCGTCGGCGGCAGCCGCCCAGGCCGCGGTCTGGCTCGGGAACACGCCGATGTTGCTTTCCGGCACGCCGAGCTCGGCGAGCAATTTGCTGGTCTCGCTAGACGGGTCCGCGCCCGCCGGATCCACGAGCCACCGCCATTGCCGGGCAGAACCGCGAAGCTTGGCATGGCCGGCCGTGACTGCCACCGTCCGGTACTTGAACACCGGCTCACTGACGACAGCCATGGCCGGGTCGTCGCCCGTAAGGAGCGGTCCGATCGCCACGTCAGCGAGCCGGTTCGCCACCAGGACGGCCATCTCGCCGGACACCGCAACCCCCGCGGATACCTCGACCGACCCGGCGATGCGCCTGGTGAAGGCCTCCATCAGCGGGCCGGCCAGGAACTCGGCAAACGTCGACGTGGCCACCACCCGGAGCTGCTCAGGCGCGCCATGCGCGGCACGGACGGCGGCGTGGGCTTCGGCGCCGAGCACCACGATCTGGGATGCCGTGGACAGCAGCCGGGAACCGCCGGGAGTCAGCGTCATGCCGGCCGGGCCCCTGGTGATCAGCTGGTCGCCGAGATGCTGGCGCAGCGCCGAGAGCGCCTGCGAGACCGCGGGTTCGCTGACGCCCAGGGCACTGGCGGCGGCAGTGACCGAGCCAAGCCGGGCTACCAGCACGAAGGCGTTCAGCTGAGTTAGCGTCATAGCAGTGTCCAGTGTGACCCATCGGGATCTTCGCAGCCATTCCTGCGATGGTTACCAGTGATTTGCCCGGTATGCCGGGGAAGGAGGCGCGAATGCAGGTCCCTGCGCAGGTCGAGTACGAGAAGGCCGGCAGCCTGCAGCACGCACTGGCGCTGCTGGCCAGGTACGGGCCGGGCGCCCAGATCCTGGCAGGCGGGCACAGCCTGATCCCGATGATGAAGCTGCGACTGGTGCAGCCGGAGGTGCTGATCGATGTCAACGGCCTCACCGACCTCTGTTACATCAACATAGCCGGGAACGAATTGCGGATCGGCGCGCTCGCCCGGCACGCGCAGTTGCTGGAGTCACCGGAAGCGGCCGAGCACTTCGCGATCCTGAAGGACGCGGAGCGGGTGATAGCCGATCCGATCGTACGAAACTGGGGCACGGTCGGCGGGTCGCTGTGCCAGGCTGATCCGTCTGAGGACCTGTCCGCCGCATTCGCCGCGGTCAAGGGCACGATGGTGATCCACGGCGAGGGCGGCCCCAGGACGGTGTCGGCCAGGGAGTTTCACACCGGTCCGTACGAGACAGTGATCGGGCCGGCTGAGTTGCTCACCGAGATCAGGCTGCCGATCCGGCGTGGTGGCGGCAGCGTCTACCTGAAGGTCGCGCGCCGGGTGGGTGACTGGCCGGTCGGGGCGGCCGGGGCGGCGGTCTGGCTCGACGGAGACGTTGTCGCAGACGCGGGCATCGGCCTGGCCGCTGTCGGCGCAACGCACTTCGCCGCCGTCGAGGCTGAGGAATACCTGGTCGGCAAGCCCGCCAGCGAGGAGCATCTCGCGGCGGCCGGGCAGATCGCAGCCGAGCACTGCCGCCCGGTCTCTGACCAGCGCGGCCCGGCGGACTACAAACGGCACCTGGCCAGGGAACTCACCACCAGGGCACTACGCGAGGCAGTGCGCAGGGCACAAGCTGCCGCCGCGGCGCCCGCCGCGTCATGAGGCGCGCGGTGCATGACACTCGGTAGAAGAGGCTGATGGGATGAGGCTGGCAGTCACCGTCAACGGGACCGAGTATGCACGCGAGGTGGAACCGCGGCTACTGCTCATTCACTTCCTGCGCGATGAGCTTGGCCTGACCGGGTCACACTGGGGCTGTGACACCTCTAACTGCGGAGCCTGCGTCGTGTGGCTCGACGAGACACCGGTGAAGTCCTGCACGTTGCTGGCGGTGATGGCGGCCGGCAAGCGGATCAAGACAGTCGAAGGTCTCGGCACGGCAGGCAAGCTCGATCCGGTGCAGCAGGGCTTTGCCGAGTGTCACGGCCTGCAATGCGGCTTCTGCACGCCCGGCATGATGATGACAGCCCGGTGGCTGCTCGACCGCAACCCGGAGCCGACCGAGACGGAGATCCGCGAGGCCATCTCCGGGCAGATCTGCCGCTGCACCGGCTATGAGAACATCGTGCGGTCCGTATTGTGGGCAAGCCGGAACGCCGGTGAGACGTCCCATGCATGATCAGCATGCGTACGGCTCGGTACCGCGCAAGGAAGACGCCCGCTTCATCCGCGGCCGCGGCAGCTATGTGGACGACATCACAATGCCGGGCATGCTGCACGGCGCGATCCTCCGCAGCCCGGTCGCGCACGCCCGGATCAGTTCTGTCGATGTCACGGCCGCCCGGGCCCATCCGCGGGTCGAGGCCGTCATCACCGGCGCCGATCTTGCTGTGCAGGGACTGGCCTGGATGCCGACGATGTCCGCCGACGTCCAGGCTGTCCTGGCCACGGACAAAGTGCGGTTCCAGGGCCAGGAGGTCGCGTTCGTAATCGCGCAGGACCGGTACGCCGCGCGCGACGCCCTTGAGCTGATCCTGGTCGAGTACGAGCCGCTGACGCCGGTGATCGACGCCAGGACGGCGCTCGATCCAGGTGCGCCCGTGGTCAGGGACGACCTGGCCGGGCGGGCAGACAACCGCGTGTTCGACTGGACCGCCGGTGATCAGCCGGCCACTGATGCGCTCTTCGCTACCGCGGACGTCGTGGTCGGCGGGGACATGATCTATCCCCGTTCCCATCCAGCGCCGCTGGAGACGTGCGGAGTCGTCGCGGACTGGGATGCCGTCGCCGGGAAGCTCACCTTGTGGTCAACGAGCCAGGCGCCGCATGCCCACCGCACCCTGTACGCGATGATCACAGGGCTGCCCGAGCACAAGATCCGGGTCGTTTCCCCGGACCTTGGCGGCGGCTTCGGCAACAAGGTGCCGGTCTACCCCGGCTACCTGTGCGCCATCGCCGGGGCGATGCTGACCGGCAGGCCGGTCAAGTGGGTCGAGGACAGGTCGGAGAACCTGATGTCGACCTCGTTTGCCCGGGACTACCACATGCACGGCGAGATCGCGGCGACGCGAGACGGCAAGATCCTCGGCCTGCGGGCGGCCGTGCTAGCTGATCACGGCGCGTTCAACGCGACCGCGCAGCCGGCCAAGTTCCCGGCCGGCTTTTTCCACATCTTCACCGGCTCGTATGACCTGCAGGCCGCGTTCTGCCAGGTGACCGGCGTCTACACGAACAAGGCCCCGGGCGGAGTCGCCTACTCCTGCTCGTTCCGGATCACCGAAGCCGTCTACCTGGTCGAGCGCCTGGTTGACATGCTCGCGCGCGAGCTCGGCATCGACCCGGCCGAGTTGCGGATGCGGAACCTGCTGCGACCCGAGCAGTTCCCCTATACCTGCCCGACTGGCTGGCAGTACGACTCAGGCGACTACCCGCGGGCGCTGCGGCTGGCTCTCGACATGGCCGGCTACCAGGAGCTGCGCCGGGAACAGGCAGAGCGCCGGTCCCGTGGCGAGTACATGGGCATCGGCGTCAGCTTCTTCACCGAGGGCGTGGGCGCCGGGCCGCGCGACCAGATGGACATTCTCGGCCTGGGCATGGCCGATGGCGCCGACCTGCGCGTGCACCCGACAGGCAAGGCAGTACTCGCGATCTCGGTACAGACTCAGGGCCAGGGACATGAGACGACGTTCGCCCAGATCGTGGCGCACGAGCTCGGGCTGTCGCCGGACGACGTTGAGGTCGTGCACGGCGACACCGACCGCACCCCGTTCGGCCTCGGCACCTACGGGTCGCGGTCGACGCCAGTGTCAGGCGCGGCCGCCGTCATGGCAGCCCGGAAGGTGCGTGACCGGGCCAGGATCGTGGCGGCGGCGATGCTGGAGGTGGCGGCCGGCGACCTGGAGTGGCTGGACGGCCGATGGCGCGTGCGCGGCGATCCCGAGCAGGGCTACCGCATCGCCGAGATCGCCATGGCGGCGCACTCCTCGCTGTCCCTGCCCGATGGTGTCGAGGGCCACCTGGACGCGTCGGCGGTGTACAACCCGCCGAGCCTGACGTTCCCGTTCGGCGCGTACATCTGCGTCACCGACGTCGATCCAGGCACCGGCGTGGTTAAGGTGCGGCGGTTTATCGCGGTCGACGATTGCGGCGTGCGGATCAACCCGATGATCGTGGAGGGTCAGCTGCACCGCGGCCTGGCCGACGGCATCGGGATGGCGCTGATGCAGGCCATCGCCTTCGACGAAGTCGGGAATTGCCTCGGCGGCTCGTTCATGGACTACCTGCTGCCAACCTCGATGGAGTGCCCGTCATGGGAGCTCGGCACTACCGTCACGCCGTCGCCGCATCATCCCATCGGCGCGAAGGGCGTGGGCGAGTCGGCGACTGTCGGGTCGCCCGCAGCGGTGGTTAACTCCGTCGTGGACGCGCTCGCGCCACTGGGCGTTGTGCACGCGGACATGCCGCTGACCCCGGCCAACGTGTGGCGCGTCATCCAGGGCCGCCCTGTCCGCCCGGACCTGGCGATCAGCTGATGCGTCCGATGTCAGATGATGGGGAAATGAGCGATCTCGCGGAGCAGTTGCCCGACGTCCGCACCTTGCTGGCCGGACTGGACGAGGTCAGCTATCTCGCCGACGAGCCGCTGGGCACGGCGTTGTTCCTGGCCGCCAGGATGGGCCAGCCGATCCTGCTGGAGGGCGAGCCCGGCGTCGGCAAGACCGAAGCCGCCAAGGCGCTGGCCGAGGTGCTGGACACGCCTTTGATCAGGCTGCAGTGCTACGAGGGCCTGACCTCGGCTGAGGCGCTCTACGAATGGAACTATCCGCGTCAGCTGCTCGCCATCAGGCTGGCGGAAGCGCGCGGCGAGGCGCCGCGTGAGGCGGACCTGTTCAGCGACGACTACCTGCTCGAGCGGCCGCTGCTGGCGGCACTTGACCACCCGGGACCGCGCCCGGCCGTCCTGCTGATCGACGAGGTTGACCGGGGCGATGACGAGTTCGAGGCGTTCCTGTTCGAGTTGCTGGCCGAGGCTGCCGTCACGATTCCCGAGCTCGGCACCCGTCGTGCTGCCTATCCCCCGGTGGTCGTGCTGACCTCGAACCGGACCCGCGACCTGCACGACGCCCTGAAGCGCCGGTGCCTGTACCACTGGATCGAGTACCCGGACACCAGCCGGGTGGCGGCGATCATCCGGCGCCGCGTCCCGGAGGCGGGTGAGCTGCTCGCAAGTCAGGTGGCCACGGGAGTTGACCGGCTGCGGGCGCTTGACCTGGCCAAGCCGCCGGGCGTGGCCGAGGCGATCAGCTGGGCCAGCGCCCTGCATGTGCTGGGCGCCGCGGAGCTGGACGCAGCCAGCGCGCAGCGGACCATGGGCACCGTGCTCAAGTATGCCGACGACATGCGCACGGTGCGAGCCGCAGACTTCGGTGCGCTCGTCGGGACCGCTGCCGACGCCGGGACCGACGGGCGCGATGCCTGAGGATCCAGCCCGGGCCGGCGACGGTGCGGGCGACCTGGCGGAAGTAGCGGCCCGGTTCGGCGCCGCGCTGCGGCGGGCCGGACTCCCGGTTGGTCCTGGCCGCAGCCAGCGCTTCGCCGCCGCGATCGCTGTCGTCCGGCCGGCGACCAGGAATGACCTGTTCAACTGCGCACTGGCGACGCTGGTGTCCAGCCGGGAGGACGCCAGCACGCTGCGAGCCGTGTTCGCCGACGTCTTTGGCGCGCCAGACGCTGGCCTCCCCGTGCCTGGGCCCGGCGGTGGTCCGTCCGGGCAGGCCGGGGCACCTCAGCAGCGGCAGCTAGCCGAGGCGGCTCAGGTAGCGCGCGGCCACCTGGCCGTCGGCTTGGCCGCGGACGCGGGTAACGACGGGGATGCTGAGGCCGAACGGGAGGTGGCCAGGCGCTACCTCGGCAGTCCGGCCGAGCGGCTGGCAGGCACGGATTTCGCCGAGCTATCGGCGGCCGAGCTCGCGGAGCTGACCATCCTCATGCGCCAGCTGACGCTCGCCGTTCCGGCACGCCGGTCGCGGCGGCGGCAGCGCAGGCCGGGCGGGCGGCGCACCGACATGCGCTCCACCCTCCGCCAGGCGCGCCGCACCGGCGGACACGCGTTCCAGCTGATCGGCGAGGTGCCCGAGAAGCGGCCGCGGCGGCTTGTCGTCCTCTGCGACATCTCCGGGTCGATGGAGCCGTACGCCCGGGCCATGATTCAGCTGCTCTACTGCGCGGCCGGCGGGGCGGACGCGGAGGTCTTCAGCTTCGCGACCCGGCTGACCCGGCTGACCACCGCGCTGACGCGGTCGTCACCGGCCGTCGCGCTAGCCAGGGCTGCGCAGACCGCGCCGGACTGGCACGGCGGGACCAGGATGGGGGCTGCGCTCAAGGAGTTCAATGACCGGTACGGCCGCCGCGGCATGGCCAGGGGCGCGGTCGTGCTGATCATTTCCGACGGCTGGGATACCGGGGACCCCGAGGTCGTCCGGCGCGAGATGGAGCGGCTGTCGCTGGTCGCCTTCCGCATCGTCTGGGTGAACCCGCGGACCAAGAGCGCGGCATATGAGCCGCTCGCGGCAGGAATGGCGGCCGCGTGGCCGTACTGCGATGCCGTGGTCAGCGGGCACTCGCTGCAGGCCGTCGATCAGCTTGCGGCCGCGCTAGCCGACCCGGTCCGCCGGCGCGCCGAGATCCGGCGCCGCCGCGCTACGCCACCTCTTCGACGTTCCGGCGCCTGCCGATCCGTATCGCGGGCAGCGCCTTCGATCGCGCCAGTCCTGCGCGCGACCTTGCTTGGGCCTTGCGCTTGACCTCGACGCCGCCCAGGACGCAGGCGCCCTCGATCCGCAGTACGGGCGCGTCGGGGCTGGCAGACTCGTCCGCGTTCCCGGCGATCTCCCGGCCGCCCAGGATCGCGATGCCGTTGTCCACCACCCGCATCTCCGGCGGCACGATGATCTCCACCCCGCCGAGTACAGTGGTCGCGCGCAGGATCACCTCCTTGCCCGGCAGGACCGCCTCGCCGGAAGTCCAGCTCGGCGCCGCCGAACACCGTCAGCATGTTGATGACGCGGCTCCGCGTGCCAGGCGCCCTTGCGGCTGGCTCCGCCGAAGATCGCGACGATCCGGCCGCCGCGCCTGGTGCTGGCAAGGCGCAGGTCCGGGCCGGTTCCGGCCGATCGGCGCGGCCGATCACGGCACCGCGGCGTCGCGGCAGGTCGTCGAGCAGCGGGAACGAGCTCAGCGTGTGTCTTCGCCGCGTAGATGGCGTCCAGCCGGTCCGAGTGCTCCTCCGCCGTGAGACGGCCCTCGGCCAGGGCGTTGTTGATCACGGCGGCGGCCGTGTCGCGGTCGGCGTCCGAGGCCCGGAGCCGGGAATTCTCGTTGAAGCCCTGGGGGTCCATCCAGCTATTGTCAGGCATACCTGCCGGTGATGAAACTCCGGCAAACCGAACAGGAGACCCTGATGGGCCACGTGGAGGCGGCGCATCTGAGCCATGCCCTGCCAGACGGCCGGGTGCTGCTCGATGACGTCTCCTTCCGGGTCGGCGACGGCGTAGTCGCGGCCCTGGTCGGGCCGAACGGCGCGGGCAAGACGACGCTGCTGCGCCTGGTGACCGGCGACCTGACGCCGCAGTCCGGGAGCGGTCACGCTCCAGCGGCGGCCTCGGCGTCATGCGGCAGTTCATCGGCGGGATCCGGGACGACACCACGGTCCGGGACCTGCTGCTGTCGGTGGCTCCCGACCGCGGGTCGGGACGGCGGCCAGCCGGCTGGACGCCGCCGAGCTGGCCATGATGGAGCGGGACGACGAGCCGACCCAGATGCGGTACGCCACCGCGCTGGCCGAATGGGGCGACGCCGGCGGCTACGAGGCCGAGGTGCACTTCGACGCGTGCTGCGTCGCCGCGCTCGGCATCAGCTACGACCGCTGCCAGTGGCGCGAGGTCAGGACGCTGTCCGGCGGCGAGCAGAAGCGGCTGGTGCTGGAGTCGCTGCTGCGCGGCAAGGACGAGGTCCTGCTGCTGGACGAGCCCGACAACTACCTTGACGTGCCCGGCAAGATCTGGCTGGAGCAGCAGCTCGCGGCCACCGCCAAGACGGTGCTGCTGGTCAGCCACGACCGCGAGCTGCTGGCGGCCTGCGCGCAGCGGATCATCACGGTCGAGGACCGGCATGTCTGGGTGCACGGCGGCGGCTTCGCCACGTACGCGCAGGCCCGGCGGGAGCGCAACGAGCGGCTGGATGAGCTGCGGCGGCGCTGGGATGAGGAGCACGAGAAGCTCCGCCAGCTGATGCTGATGTACAAGCAGAAGGCGTGCCTACAACGACGCCATGGCCTCGCGCTACCAGGCGGCAGTCACCCGGCTGCGCAAGTTCGAGGAAGCCGGGCCGCCGGAGCTCGCGCCGAGGGAGCAGAACGTCCGGATGCGGCTGCGCGGCGGCCGGACCGGCAAGCGCGCGGTCATCTGCGAGCAGCTGGAGCTGACCGGCCTGATGCGGCCGTTCGACCTGGAGGTCTGGTACGGCGAGCGGGTCGCGGTGCTCGGCTCCAACGGCTCGGGCAAGTCGCACTTCCTCCGGCTGCTGGCCGGCGACGACGTCGCGCACTAAGGCGTGGCCAGGCTGGGCGCCCGGGTCGTGCCCGGCATGTTCGCCCAGACGCACGCGCGGCCGGACCTGGCCGGCCGGACTCCGCTCGAGATCCTGATGACCGAGCACGCGATGCTCATCAACGAGGCGATGTCCGCGCTGGCGCGGTATGAGCTGCTGGTTGCGCGCGGCAGCCGTTCGCGACGCTGTCCGGCGGGCAGCAGGCCCGGCTGCAGATCCTGCTGCTGGAGCTGGCCGGCTCGACGCTGCTGCTGCTGGACGAGCCGACCGACAACCTGGACCTGGCCAGCGCGGAGGCGCTGCAGGACGGCCTGGAGTCCTACTCGGGCACGGTGGTCGCGGTTACGCACGACCGCTGGTTCGCCAAGTCCTTTGACCGGTTCCTGGTCTTCGGTGCCGATGGCGAGGTATATGAGTCGGCCGGCCCTGTCTGGGACGAGACTCGCGTGCAGCGGCCGCGCTGAAGGCCGACTTGCTAGGCTGCTGGAGATCTCAAGGGGCCCGCGGCCAGTGCGCGGCCTTCCCCGGAAGCCGGAGCCGGAGGGATTCACACCGTGAAGAAGCTGCTCGTAGTCGCCGTGCTCGGGCTCAGCGCCTTCGCCGTGTGGCGGAAGGTCCAGGCGGACCGGGCTGAGCTCAACTTGTGGACCGAGGCCACGACGGCCGACGACTAACCGCACGGCCGGACGGCGGCGTGACCGACAAGCCGGGCATCACCCTTGCGTGCTGCGGCCTGCTCGGCACGCTGGTGGCCGATGACGGCCCCATCGAGCGGTCGTTCTGCCGAGGCGATCGCGACGCAGGGCGTCGTGAGCGGGACCAGCGCGTTCGCGCGGCGGATGGCCCAGGTCCACCGGCTCGCGGCCAGGCGCCCGGCGACGTACTCGCGCCCTGTTCCCGGACAACGAGGCGAGGGCGCAGGCGGCCCAGCTTGCCTTCGACCGGGCGCTTTTCGACGCCATCCGGCGTGCTGAGATCCGCGCGATTCCCGGCGTGCGCCAGGTGCTGGACGGATTGCCCGCGGTCGGCTGCAAGACGGCCGTCGTGACCACGCTGCCGCGCCGGATCCTGAACCTGGTCCTGGAGAGCGCTGGCTGGCGCAGCAAATTCGATATCGCGCTCAGCGCGGAAGACGTCCTCAAGGGACTGCCAGCGCCCGACCTGCCACTGACAGCGATGCTCCGGGCCGGCGTGGGTGATGTGCGGGAGACCGCCGTCGTGCACGGCACCGGCGCAGGCATGGAGAGCGGTAGCCGGGCCGGCGCCGGGCTGGTCGCGGGCGTGCTGACGGGACCGCATTCGGCCGCGCGGCTGCGCACGGCCGGAGCAACGCACGTCCTGGGCAGCCTCGCTGACCTGCCCGGCGTCCTGGCGACGCACGGCCAGGACCTGACCATGGGAGGTAACGCGGCCGGGCCTCCCGCGCAGCGTACGCCGGAGCACGGCGGCACGGCGTTCGGAGACCCGGCCCGGCCGTCCGGTAAGTCGGCGGGCATCAGCATCCCGGCGCAGGTCACCCTGGAGCGCCGCACCTCCGGGCGATAGCCCGCGCGCCGTAAGCTAACCCGCGGTCACCGGTTCCGGCAGGACGCGCTGCAGGACGGTGGCGTCGCCGCTGATCTCCAGGCCGAGATCCGCTACTTCGCCGGCGGTGAGATGGCCCGAGAACAGGGCCAGGATGAGGCGTGGTTCGCCATGCAGGACGAGGTCGGGCGCTGCAGCCGTGCCGAGCCGCATCCGTGCTGAGCCGCCAGCTACCTCGACTACAACAGGGCTACTGGCGGTGCGGAGCTCGATTGACACCGGCGGCCCGTCAGGATCGCGATCGCGCAGAAAGAACGAGACAGGGAACGCGAACCAGTGGCCGCGGAACTCGTCGCCCTCAGCCGGCTCGATCATGTACCTGACGCCCCACCGGCCGATCGCATCGAGGGCCAGCTCCAGCTCCGCGCCGGCCTCGGTCAAGTGGAACAACGTCGTGGCGACGGGCGGCGGAGCGTTTTCGCGTCTGATCAGGCCCGCCGCTTCGAGCTCACGAATCCGGTCCGAGAGCAAATTGGTCGCGATTCCCGGCAACCCGTCCTTCAGGTCGGTATACCGGCACGCACCGCGAATAATGAGCTCCCGGATGATCAGGAACGTCCACCTGTCGCCGACGACGTCGAGCGCCTTCGCGATCGAGCAGTACTCACCGTAACTACGCACGACCCCAGCTTAGCGGACCTATGGTTGACATTCAAGTTAAAGAGCTTGACTTTCTCTACTTCCAGTTAGAGTATCTCAACTATGCGATCCAAGCCCATGATTCTCGTCGCGCTCCTGTTTGCAGCCTTCCTCGTCAACCTGGACACCACGCTTGTGAACGTCGCGCTTCCCGCACTGGTGCGCGAGCTGCATGCCACCACCACTCAGCTGCAGTGGGTAGTCGACTCTTTCAATCTCGTCTTCGCCGCGCTGCTGCTGACCTTCGGCAGCCTGTCCGACCGGTTCGGCCGCAAGGGCATGCTGCTGGCAGGACTGACCGTTTTCGGCGCCGCCAGCCTCGCTGGTGGCTTCACCTCAAGCCCGGCGCAGCTCATCGCTGCCCGGTCTGTGATGGGGCTGGGCGCCGCGATGACATTCCCGGCGACACTCTCGCTGATCTCTAACGTTTTCACCGAGCGAAGGGAACGGGCTCGCGCCATCGGAATGTGGGGCGCGATCGCCGGCGTGGCCATCGCGATGGGGCCCATCGTCGGCGGCTGGCTGCTGGAGCACTTCAGCTGGGCCAGCATCTTCATCGCCATGGCGCCGGTAGCCGCAGCGGCCGCGATTCTGGTCGCGCTTGTCGTTCCGACCTCGAAGGACCCCGACGCGGCAGCTCCTGATGTCGCCGGCCTGGTGCTGTCGTCAGCAACCATGGCACTGCTGGTCTTCACCATCATCGAGGCGCCGGCCTACGGGTGGGCAGCGGTGCGGAGCGTGGCAGGTTTTGCCGCCTCTGCTGTCCTGCTCGCCGCGTTCATCGCGCGCGAGCGGCGTGCCGCGCACCCGATGCTCGATGTGCGGCTGTTCCGCAACATGCGGTTCAGCGCGGCCAGCGGCGCGGTCACGGTTTCGTTCTTTACCTTGTTCGGGTTCATCTTCCTGATAACCCAGTACTTCCAGTTCGTCCGCGGCTACGGTCCGCTCTCGACTGGCGTGCACCTGCTGCCGGTTGCCCTATCGGTAGGTCTCGGATCGGTCGCCGGCACTCAGCTCGCTGTGCGAGCCGGGACCAAGCTCATCGTCACCACCGGGCTCGTCGCCATGGCCGCGTTCTATGGCTGGGTAGCGGCGACAACTAGCACAACGCTCAGTTACGGCATCATCGCGGCCCAGATGGTGCTGTACGGGCTCGGCATGGGCCTGACCTCGGCGCCCGCCACTGAATCCATCATGGGCGCCATCTCGCGGCGCAAGGCCGGGGTCGGCTCTGCGGTGAACGACTCGACCAGGCTCATCGGCGGCACGCTCGGCGTGGCAGTGATCGGCAGCGTGTACGCATCCGTTTACGCATCACGGCTCACGGCCACGATGCCGGCGAGCGTGCCAGGCCGGGTCGCGGCGATCGCACACCAGTCCGTCGGTGCCGCGTACGTGGCCGCCGGCAAGATCGGGGCCCTGGGCCAGCCGGCGCTCGGACAGGCGCTTCAGCACGCCTCCGCCAACGCATTCCTGCGCGGCCTCACGGTCGGCTCGCTCGTTGCCGGCGGCGTTGCCGCGGTAGGGGCCGTGCTGGCAGTCCTGTTCCTGCCCGCACAGCCCGCGAGTCCGGCGGGTGATGAAGACGAGACGGCCGAGGGTTCACCCGAAGGTTACGCGCAGGCGCACCCCGCCCCGGTGATCCGGTAACCATGCGCCGGCAACGGACGAGCCGCCGCGTGACCGCTGCCGCCGACCGACACAGGAAGGAGCACGCAATGTCACAGCAGATCATCAAGGACAACAACATCGAGGCGCTCAAGGTGGCGGCCAGCTGGCCGGGCGCCGACCGGGCCACGCTCGTGACGCTCGCGACCGTGCTCGCCGCGACCGGGGCGGACCACGACGGGCTGAGCTACTTCGAGGCACTGGCCGCCAGCCGCCCGGACCAGGTGCTGCCGCAGGCCCTGGCGGGATATTTCCAGGTACGCGCTGGCGAGGACGTCCCTGCTGGGGTGGCCAGGCTAGACGACGCCGCTAGCAGGGACCTCGGACCGGCGCAGTACTACCGCGGACTCGCGCTGGCGGAGCTCCCGGCCGAGGCCGGGCATGCCGAGCAGGCTGTCGCCGACCTGGAGTTCGTGCTCGCCGTCCGCGACCAGTTCCCGAGCACTATGATTCGCGCCGTCTACCACGGGCTTGCCGCGGCACACGCCGCCATGGGCCACACTGACCTGGCAGCCAGGGCCGCCGCAGATTCGGGCCTATCATCGGCTCCGGCTGGGGTGAGGCTCCAGTTCAGCGGCGGCTGGACGAACGCGGCCGACGGTTACCACTTCGCTTATCCGAGGCTCGTCGAGGTGGCGCCCGGCGTCCGCGTGGCGCAGGGGTACGACTTCGCCGACTTCGCTTTTGTCAGTACCGACAGTGGCGTCATCGCAATCGACGGCGGGACGGCCGAGTATCGGGTCCGAGCTGCCCTAGCCGACGCCGGCCTGCATGCTGACGACGTCAGCACGGTGATCCTGACGCACGCGCACTTCGACCACGCCGGCGGGATCGGTGCGCTCACTGGTCCGGGCACACGCGTGATCGCACAAGCCGGCTTCCCGGCGGAGCTGCAGCGCCAGCACGCGAACGTGTTCCCGTTTCGCTCCTTCACCGGAAGCGGCGCCTTCGCGTCACGATGCGGCGGCCGGGCCCGCGGAGATAGCAGTGGACCAGTTGGTCTCCGAGCCGACCGCGTTGTCGATCGGCGGGACGGACTTCGTGCTGTATCCGACGACCGGCGGTGAGACCAGCGACGCCCTGATGGTGCACCTGCCGGCCAGCGGCGTGCTGTTCACCGGCGACGTGATGATGCCCTACCTGGGCGCGCCATTCTTCGCCGAGGGGTCACCTCAAGGACTGCTCGACGCGCTAGCACTCATCGCTGAGCTCGGCCCGCGTCTGCTGGTACACGGCCACACCACGCTGACCGAGCTGTTCACCGCTGACGCCGTGCCTGGCCTGCTCGCCGCAGTCACTGAACTGCGGGACCAGTCGCTGGCGGGCATCGGCCGTGGCCTGACCCTGACCGGACTGCTGAATACCAGCGTGCTACCGGAGGTGCTGCGCGAGCATCCGACTGCGGTAGGGCCCTACCTGGTCATCCGTGACCACCTCGTGCAGCGGCTCTATCACCAGCACTCCGGTTACTGGCAACCGGACGGGCAGGGACTGGAGCCGGTCGATGCAGCCGACCGGTCCGCGGCGCTCGACCTGCTGGCCGGCGGCAGGCCAGAACTGTTCGCTTCGGCCGCGCATACCCTGCTGGCCCAGCGCGACGCGGCTCTCGCCCTGGAGATCATCATCGCCGGCCTGATGCGTCACCCGGAGGACGCAGAGCTGGCACAGCTGCGTCAGCAGGCGCTCTACCGGCTGATGGAGCGGCACCAGTTGCAGGACCCGTTCCGCTTCCTCATCTATGCCGAGCTGGCTGGAGTCGAAATCGGCCCGGTCCCTGCAGCCTGATTGCGGCCGGGTAAGAAAACGGCATCATGGCGCCGAGATCGCCACGTCGCGGACGATGTGGAAGTCAGTCGCGCCGCCTGTGCCGCCGGTGAATGCAATCAGCGACGTTGCCGTCAGCGTCGGCTCATCGCGTGCCAGGACCCGAGCGCCGTCAAGGTAGACGATGATCGCGTCCATCCCGGTGGCCGTGTCTCGCGTGACGTCGACGATGACGGTGTGCGTGCCGACCCGCAGCTGCGGGATGACCCGCGCGAAGGCCTGGAACTTGAGCAGGCCATTGCTCGATGTGTTGCTGAGCCCGGCGAAGTTGTTCGTCGGGTAGCCGGTGTCTTTGAATGTGTCGAGCGTGACCGCCACGCCGGTCAGCCCGGCGAAGCCCAGTCCGCCCCCGGCGGCGCCCAGCGAAGAGGCGGTGGATTTGGCCGGGTTGAGCAGGGCGAAGGTCAGTCCGTCGGCCCCGGTGCCGCCGGACAGCTGCGCGTTGAACTGCACCTTCAGCCCTAGCGTCGGGATCGCGGTGGGATAGACGACTGATCCTGCCTGGTTCACGACCGCCTGGGTGAGCGCGGTGTCCGAGCCTGACATCTGCGCCGTGCCATTGAACGACCAGCCGCCGCCGGGTCCGGGCAGGGGGTTGCCACCCGCGGTTACGGTGACCCCACTGACCGAATGCACGTCATCGGCTCCGCCGGTGCCGCCAGTGAAGGCAGGCAGTACCGAGGGCGCCACGGTACCGGCGGGCAGTGTTGCGGACAGCACCTTCTTGCTGTCGACGGTCACGGTGACTTGCTGGCCCGCCACGGCGACTCCGACCACGTGTGTTCCGCTGCGCAGATTCGGCACGTTGGTCGTGGTAGCCGCGAACTGGAGCACGCCGCCCGACGTGCCGGTGGCGATGCCGACGAAGTTACTCGACGGGTACCCGGTGGCCTTGTGGGTGTCCAGTGCGACCGCGATGCCGGTCAGGCCGCCGAAACCGAGCTTGGCGCCGACCCCGCCAACCGCCGTAGGCCCCGCCTTCGTGGCGTCGAGCAGGCTGAAGGTCAGGCCGTCGGCACCGGTTCCGCCGCCGATCTTGGTGGTGAACTTAGCGCTCAGGCCGTCGCTCGGTTCCGGGACCGAGTAGACGGCCGAGCCTGCCTGGTTGTTGACGGCCTGCGTGAGCGTCACGCTGGTGCCGGACATCCGCGCGCTACCGTTGAGCGTCCAGCCGCCGCCCGGCGGAGGTATGGCAGTGCCCGGCGAGGGGGCCGCGCCCGTTCCCGAGATCGGGATGGTCACCTGGTGGGAACCCTGGGCGTCGCTCCAGGTGAGCCGATAGGAATCGCTCACCGGTCCGATGCTGGTCGGAGTGAACGTGATCGGAATCTCAAGGTCATAGCCTGGGCTGACCGCCAGTCCGCTGGCCACCGCCTGTGGTGTGCCAAACGGCACGGTCGGCGGGCTGGTGCCGGTGACCGTGGCGAGCAGGTTGCCGGCGTTGCTGATGTCGATGGTCTGGGTCGCCTGCATGCCAAGAGGCACAGGACCGAAGCTGACCGCCGCCGGCACTGGCGTCAAGTTGCTCACTGCCGCAACACCGGTGCCAGACAACGTCACAGTCAGCGTCGTCTGAACGTTGTTCGCATCCGTCCCGGTGATCGTGAAGGTGGAATTGTCGGGCTCGGCCGCGGTCGGCTTGTAGGTCACGACGGCCGTCAGCGAAGCTCCCGGCTGGACGACTGTGTTCGCCGCGGGCAGGCCAGTTACGGTAAACGGGGAGCTTGGCGGCGCGGTCCCGTTGACGGTCTCGGCTGTAGTGCCGCCGTTGGTGATGGTCACGTTGAGCGGCGTGCTTATGCCGTCGGGCACCGAGCCGAAGGAAACCGGATTCGGCGCCGCGTAGAAGCCGGACTGGGTGCCGGTGCCGGAGAGCGCCACGCCGACGGTCGGGAAGTTGGGTGAAGTGGTGCCGAAGTTGAGCGAGCCAGCCACGCCGCCCGGTGCGGCAGGCGTGAACGTCACCGGCACAGTCATCGTGTCGCCTGGGTTCAGCGTCGCCGGCAGCGTCGCCGGCGTTCCGTTGACCTGCGGCGGCCCGGAGGCGAACGGGTCGGACGACGACGCGCTGCTCGTGGTAATGGCATTGATCGTGACGGTGGCTGTCGCCGTTACCGTCACGTTCTGGGACGCTGAGGTCTGGCCTACCGAGACGGGTCCGAAGTTGACCGGAGTGGCACCGCCCACTGGCGCGGCATCGGGGCTGCCGAAGCCGAACACGACACCATCCTGTGTCCCCACGTAGATGCGGCCACTGTCGGCGGCCGGACCGAGAATTCGGTCGCGGTGCCGATGGCCGCAGACCAGATTGGCTTCATAGTGCAGGGGCTCGCGCCGGTGCAGCCAGCCGGCGGTACTCCGGCAAAGGCCTCGAGCATGCTGCTCGAGCCGGACCGGGCAATTTCCCACACCGTCGCCGAGGCCGGGTCGTTGCCGTTTGATGTCACTATCGGCGAGCCAGAGGCGTATGCAAACGAAGTCGTGCTGTCGGCGACGTTGGTCAGCACCGGCGTGCCGGAGCCGTTGACGCCGAACTGGAGGTAACGCAGGCTGTCACCCTTGCCTACGTAGTAGACGTAGTCGCTGGACGTGGCCGAGCTGACCGCGGGGGTGGGTCCGAAGGCTGCGGGATGACCCCACTGCCCCTGGAATGGCCCCGCCTGGCTGACGACGAGATCGCTGTTGCCCGGGCCCTGCTGACGGCCGCCGAGGTTGTCGCGGTTGAGCAGGAAGACCCGCCCGTCCTTGCCCGCCTGGACCAGGAGATGCGGATAGTTCGGTGGGTCGCCGAATGCGAGCCCGACTGGCCCGCCTGAGCCGAAATCCGTGTCCGCCTGGTCGAGGGTCGGAGCATTGGCCGGGCTGAAGTAGTCCGCCGCGGACATCGTTCCGTCGGAAGCCACATTGAGCCGCACTGTTGCGTCCCCGAGTTCTTGCGGCGGATTAGTCCCGGCACTCTTTGGCGGCGATATGCCGTTGCCCGTGGTAAGGAAAATCCGGCCTGGGCCGTCGGACATCAGCCCCGCGCCGCTTTGCCAGATACCTGCCTTGGTATCAGTAAGTCCCGCCTCGGCACTCCACAGCATGACCGCTTTACTCGTCGTGTTAACCCCTGCCACAAAACCTGTGTAAGTGGAGAAGTCGCAATAGGAGGCGAACCCGACGTAGATCGAGCCATTGAGCAGCAGCAGGCCAGTCCGCTGCCGCTGGGCAAGCGGCGAGAACGTCTGGCTGGGAGAGTTGACAGCGGCGCCCTGGATCGGCACTTTCCACTGGACAGCTCCGGTCTGCGCGTCTAGCGCATACAGGTACATATGCGGGTGACCAGGGTCCGGGCCGTCGTTCACCAGGGCCACAAGGTACACAGTCCCGGTGGCCGGGTCGTAGACGGGAGTCCCCGTGATCCCGACGCTCGGCGTGAGATTAGTGCAGCCTTGCTCTGACGCGGGCTCAGCCGGGCCGAGGTTATCCGACCAGTTCACGGCGCCGGTCACCGAGTTCAGCCCGTAGACGTTGTCGTTCTCCGTCGCCACAATCACGGTCGGGCCGGCCACCACGGGCTGCGCGTACACCTGGCCGTCGACCCGAGTGGAGAAGAGCTGTCCGAACGTGCTGCCGCTCACTACGGAAGGAGCAAGGCCCGGTTCGTTCGGGTCCCAGCCGTCCCTCAGGTTGTCCTGGGAGATCGTCACCTCGTCCGCGCGGGCCTTGGCGCCATGCACTAGCGGGACGAAGCCGGTGGTGACAGCGACCGCTGTGAGTACGATCGCGGCCGATAAGCTCGCAACTGCTGGGCGTCGCACTACGGTGTTTAGACCACGCCCATAAGACCAAAGCATCTAATCCCCCCCGAGATTCAGCTGCAAGACGCCGCGGGTTAACCGGCAGTCCACATTAAAGGTAGATCCGCCTGCGTGTCAGGCGCAAGAATCATTCACGCCATGCCTACGGCATAAAGCGGGGGCCTTTGTGGGCATACCCTGGCGGAATGGACCGCGGTCAGGCACCGTCAGCGGCTCCGACTCCGTTGGCTCGGTGGCGCGGTCGGGTGCAGGGGGCACGAGCAAGTGATCGGGCGGCTCATCGGCTGTCTGCGTACACTGGCTCTGGGAGCGTGCAGCGCGAGGATCTGCCCGGGAGCAAGGTGGGAGGCCATGGCGGCCACTTTGATCGGATTGGACGCTGTTGGCGCTGCCTCGCTCGCAGATGATCTCCTGCTTGAAGGGGAGACACTTCAGTCTGTCTGGCGCTACGTCATCGTCCAGCTTCTGGACGACTACTCTCATGATCTTGCCCGAGCAGGGGTATCGGTCGCGTCTCAGCGCTTTACTCGCGAGCCGCCGCCGACGAGGACGGCCGAGGTGGATGCGGCGCTCGCCGCACTAGCGGAATACCTCGCGCGGCGCGACAATTGGGCTCTGCCCTCTTGGGCGCGCAAGCCAGGCCGGTACTCCGCCAAGTGGTGGTTCGTGTCGCCGCTGCAGGGGATGCATCCGACCGCACTTCAGGAGTCGCCGCCGTCCTTCCGTACCAGAGGGATCTTCATCACCGCGGGTGCCCTGAACCGGGTATGACTCGAGGCCCGCTTTCCGCCGATGACATCCGACGGTTGTTCGGAGAACTTGCGTCCGAACTGGACGCGGCCGGGCAGCGGGCGGAGATTTTCCTGGTCGGCGGGGCCGCGATCGCGCTGTGCTTCGACGCGCGGCGCGCTACGCGTGACCTAGACGCGGTTTTCGCACCCACCGATTCTGTGCGACGGGCAGCGGCGATTGTTGCCGATCGTGAGGGGCTCGATCCGGACTGGTTGAACGATGCCGTCAAAGGGTTTCTGCCAGGACCGGATCCGAACGCGGTGCGGTACTTCGAAGCTCCCGGTCTCCTGGTAGATGTGGCGTCGGCTGAATACCTGCTCGCAATGAAGCTCTTCTCGTCCAGAGTGGAGACCGACGCTGACGACATCGCATTGCTGTACCGCAAAGTCGGCTATCACACTGTTGAAGAAGGTCTTGCTCTTGTGGAACGAAGTTATCCGGGACGACCGATAGCGGCAAAGGTTCAGTTCCTGCTTGAGGAGATCGTCCAATCGCTCGACGCATAGCGATTTCCTTCGACCCGATTCAGAGGAATTAACATTCCCACGAGACAAGGCGTCTCTGCGCGACTCGCGGCTGAACTGCATTTTGAGGCCGTGCCCTGTTTTCCTGCGCCAGTTCCAGCGAGCATGGCCTTCAGCGGCGACAGTGAACACTCCTTGAAACATGCGTGTGCACAGGCCGATGCGCTCGGCTGCCGGATCTATCGGTATCAATGGTGTCGGCTGTGTGGATCCGGCCGACCCCTGATACCGCAGCTCTCCCGAGGGCCGGAGCGCTAGAGCGCTGCCCGGCGCGGTGGCGACCAGGACCCGGCCGCATACCGGACCTTGGGCACCGTGAACGTCACCGGGCCGTCAGCATCCTCCACGGCGCCGGTCAGATCATTGAGGACGCGGGAGCGGCCCCAACCGCGCGGCACCTCCAACAGCACCACCTGCGAGCCGATCCCGCCGTCACGCACGTCCTCCCACCACTCCACCAGCTCACCCAGGACCGCCGCATGCCCAGCAGAAAGCACATCCAGGCCACCACCAGGTCT
Organism: uncultured Actinomycetota bacterium; assembly: GCA_963834665.1. Classification (GTDB taxonomy): domain Bacteria; phylum Actinomycetota; class Actinomycetes; order Streptosporangiales; family Streptosporangiaceae; genus JAJYUU01. The sequence goes on along the minus strand of CAWICK010000008.1, from coordinate 146,218 downwards.
CGGCAGCCAGGAAGGCGCGGATGTGCGGCGCGCCGATACTCTCGGTGTCGTCGAGTAGCCCGTTGTCGGTGAGGAACCTCGTGAACTGCGCACCCATACGCTCGTATACCTCGAGCGTTTCCGAGGACAGGTCGCGCTCGGATAGAGTCAGCTTGAATGACGGCACCAGGTCAGCGAAGCGTGCGCCTCTCCGGGCAACCTTGGCTCTGCGCATGTGCCGCGCGGCCCGCTCGTCAGTTATCGGAACTCTTGAAAAGCAGGCGGTCTTTCACCGACCCGGCATACCGCCTGTCTGACAAGAGAGCGAGAAACCGCAGGTCAGCGGCCTGCAGCCTGGGGCTATAGCTCAGTTGGTAGAGCACCTGCTTTGCAAGCAGGGGGTCAGCGGTTCGAGTCCGCTTAGCTCCACTATTAAGTTCTTCACATTGCTCCGAGCTTGATGCTCACATATGCCTCTGACATTCTCGCGGTCGCGCTGAGTTGATCTTGTTTTCGCGGGTGTTCGCGGGGCTGGCGTCCGGTCCTCGGGCACGTACACCGTCAGTCAGTGCGTCGAGGACTGATGAAACAAGCCCAGTTATCGCGGTGCGTCGTCCGACGTATCTGGATAACGTGACGCCATGCCCGAGGTCACCATCCACCGCCTGGACGAGCGGCCCGACCTCATCGACCGCGTGTATGAGGTCGACAGCACCTGGCCCGACTTCATGGCCCGCGATCCGGTGGCGAACGCCCTGTACTGGCAGGTCGCCGCGACCTTCCCGAACCTGTGCGCGGTGGCAACCGACGACGCCGACACCGTGATCGCGACCGGCCGGGCGCTGGCGTTCGCCCTGGACCTGCCGAACCGGGGCGAGCTTCCTGACGGCGGTCTGGACCGGGTGACCATCTGGGCTTTCAACGACCGGTTGGCAGGGCGCACCCCGGACATCGCGTCCGCCGTGGAGATCGCCATCGGCCGCTACTATCAGGGCACCGGCCTATCGCACCGGATGCTGGCGGCATTGCGCGAGGCAACGCGCGCAGCTGGCCTGACCAGGCTGGTGGCCCCGGTTCGGCCCAATGCTAAGCACGAGCACCCGCACCTGCCGATGGCGGAGTACGTCACGATGGTCCGTGCCGACGGGCTGCCGGTCGACCCGTGGCTGCGGGTCCACGTCCGGGCGGGCGGACGGATCCTGCGGGTCGCGCCTGCTTCGATGGTCATGCCGGGCTCGCTGGCGGAGTGGCGAGCCTGGACCGGCCTGCCTTTCGACCAGACCGGGGATGTGATCGTTCCGAAGGCCCTGGTCCCGGTCCGGTGCGACGTCGAGCATGACCACGCCGTCTACGTCGAGCCCAACGTCTGGGTCGAGCACGATTTGCGAGGATGAGTCCTTCTGTCGCATCTGCGTCGGCGATGGCCTGGTCGGTCGCGGTCGTGGCGTGCTGGTAGATCATCGCCGCGCGGGCGCTATCGTGGCCCATCCGTGCCTTGAGGTCGGCCATCCAGGAATCGGGAGCGGCGAGCAGGTTTCCGGTGTGGCTGAGGTCGTGGAAGTACATGCCCGGAACGCCGAGCTTGCCGACGGGCAGCTGCCTGGCATTCGCGATTTACATATTTGAAAAGGCTCACCCGTTGGAAGTGATCAATAGCCAGGGCTATAGCAACGTTCGCTGCCTGGCCGCCTATCGTGCTTCCAGCACCGCCAGATCGCGGACCGCGAACCTGTAGTGCTCGATCTCCTCGTCCATCACCACGCCGATGCACTCGGCCACTGCACGCTCTTCCTCCGGGTAGCCGGGAGCGGGCGAAAGCTGGCAGCCTCGTCCGAGGTCGGCATTGGTCAGGCTGGCGAGGATGCGCCGCATCACGGCCATCCGGTCCGCGCGGGCGGCCAGAACCTCGGCGTAGCCGGGCTGGGCGGTCAGGTCGATGCCGAGCGCGGCCGCGGCCGCCGGCGGGTACCAGCTCTGTGGCAGGCCGAGCGGGTGGTAGGGCATCGGCTCGTCCAGCACCGTGCGGCTGGCCCAGGCGTCGGTGATGAACACCAGATGCCGCAGCGTCTGCGCGAACGACCACTCGTCGTTCACCTGCTCGGTGAGCGCCGCCGCGGGCAGCCGCCCGGCCCGCCCGGCCGCGTCCGCCCAGAGTCGTTCGATGGTGTGCCACATCGCGCGGAAGGCGTCAGCGTCCTGCACCTCGCGGAACTGCACCCGCTCCGGGTGCCGCCGGTCCAGTTCGGCGCTGACGAAGTCGGCCACGTCGACGCCGTTGACGGTGACGTTGCTGAGATAGCCGGAGATGCTGACGTCGACGAGCCAGCCGTCCCGGATCGTGACGCCGGTCATGTCACAGTCGGTGAAACTGGCGCCGCGCAGGTCCGCAACGTCGAACCGGGCTGCACGGAATGCGGTGCTGCCGCCGTCACCGGCACTGAACCGGTGCGGTCCGAACTGCGCTTCCATCGGGCCATCCTGCCACTCCGGCAGCGGGGCTACCTGATCATTGGCTGCTGTCATGGCTCGCATCGTAGTTTCGATTCCGGACGATCTGCTGCCTGAAATCCGCTCCTATCGATGAGTCCGCGGCCTCCGGCCGTCCGGCAGGCTCACGGCCGTTTTAGACCGCCTTCGCCCAGATTGAGCTAGCCGCCCGAACATTAGCTAGTGACGTGCAGGCTCCGGGCCGAGGAGTAGCCGTACTGGAGATAACCTGCCAGGTCCGAGACAACCGCGCGGTAGTCGAAGTGGCCGGCCGATGTGCCCTTGATCGTGAAGCTGAACGACCCGCTGCTGTTCTCGTGCGCAGTCGCCACGTCGTACCAGCGGCCCGACCGCTCCACCTGCAACTCGACCTTGCGGCCCTTGCCTGCCGGGCTGCCCTTGCCGCTGCCGATCGTCGTATGCCCCTTCTTGATCGTCGACGCCTTCAGGCTGAAAGACACCCGCTGACTGGCAAGCACGGGATACCCCCAGGCCGGCTGGGTGCCTAGAACCAGACCGCTGCCCCGGGAGTCGAGCGCTGCGGCAAAGGCGTTGCTAGGCGTCGCGTTCCCGAGATCGACAGCGCTACTCCATTTGGAGCCGTTCGAGGTCGAAACCTCGATCAGGTGGTAGAGCTTTGATGAGTGCGTCGATGCGCTGAAGACGTGCACCCGCCCGCTTGGGTCCTGATCGATCGTGAACCACTCCGGCCCGCCCCCGTTGAGGCCCGGCACGACGTGCGCCGACCCGAAGCTCTTGCCATTGAACAACCGGAGCTCCACGGATTGCTTTCCGGTTGCCGAAATGGTCAGCAACGCGTCGCCTGATATCCCGATCAGTCGCTGGCGGCTGAATTTACCGACGTTGTGATACGAACTGGAGGCGTTGAAGTTGCGACCGGACGGCGCGTACGCCACGTAGGTGGTGTAGTACTTGCTGCCGCCGAAATCGGATGCGATCAACGCGCCGCCCTTATAGCTGCCCACCCCGTAGTCTGTCGCCGCCTTCGTTGTGGCGGTCGCGGTGCTGGCTGGCGGTCCGCTGGCGCTGATTGGAATGCTCTCAACCTGCGCGCCGCTGTTATCCTCGCGCGCGCCGAATACGATGTTGCCGCTGATCAGTGCGGCGGCGGTCACGCTCAGTTTTGATCCGACGCGGACCGGCGCGTTGAATGAGTGGCCACCGTCGGTGGAGGTGTAGAGCAGGTCATCGCCGTTCGGGTTGCTGTCACAGCAAGTCTCCTGGAGAACGACGACATGGTTGGCTGACGGCGCGAAGACCTGGGGCACGCCGAACGTGCTAATACTGCCAGGCGGGGTGAGCGTCGCTTTGGAGGAGCACTTGTGACCGCCGCGGCCAAGTACGCAGACGACCGTCTTGCCGTTGCCACTGGCAATGTCGTAGGCCGTCACGATGCTCCCGTTCGACTCGATCGCGACGCTTCCGGCCGATGCGGCCGAACCGATCTTGAACGGAGCCAGCTCTGGTTGCGGGTCGCCCTTCACGCCGCCAGTGGGCGCGGCCGACGCGGCGCTGATTGCCGTCCCGAGCGACAACAAGCTGACGGCACTGACGGCGATGGCGGATCGGCGCATGCGGGACATGGACACTCCTAGGTAGCCCTAAGTCATCAAGTCGTCTGGTGCGCTCAGCACAACTCGAGACGGGACTGAGCCTAGGCGCCGGGACGCTTCACCCGAATCCTCGGAACCATGTATTCCGGACGTCGAGTCGAGGCAGGACAGCCCGAAATCGGCCGATCCTTGCGGGACTTGTTATAACGCCGCGCGCCGGAAGCCACGGGTGGGCAGCCAGCGGCTTCGGAGATCGCTACTGGTTAAGGTCGCGGAACGGGTTCTCGACTCGGACGCCCCTGATGACCTGGCCGTGAGACAGATCCTCGGTCAGTATCCGTTCGCACTCGGCCTGACGCGCCGCCTCGATGACCAGCGCGTCCCAGATCGAGATCTGTGCTGACTGGCTCGTGTCGATGGCCGCGAGGACCAAGCCGGCGTCCGACCCGACGACGTCCATCTTGGTTAGCGCCCGCACCGCAGCTGCAGCCCGTTTCGTCTCGAGAGGTTTGGCGAGCTTGCGGGTCACAGCTTGATAGAACTCCTGCAGCACTTGCGTGCTGAGGACCAGGCTCTCTGGTTCGGTACCAAGCAACTTGATGGCAATGTCGTGCTTGGCCTGGTCAGCGGGGTTCTCGTCGGCGGCGTAAACGACGACGTTCGTGTCGACGAACGATCTACCGGTCATGGAGCTCGTCGCGTGTCCAAGAGCGGCCGTCTGGTCCGCTGCTCGCTCCGTCTCCGGACACGAACCGGAGAAACTCTGCAACGCCCTCTGCCGCTTCGGACTCTCCTGCCAGCCGCGTGATGTAGTCGCGGACCAGCGCGTTGACTGATGTCCCGTGCTGCATGGCCCGGATTCGTGCGCGCCGAAGGACGTGCTCGTCAATCGCCAGGGTCAGGTTAGTGATAGCCATCCTCCACGTGTGTAACACCTAACAAGTGCACCACACGGGATAAGTGTAGCACGTACGGGCTACCCCGCGCCTAGCACGAGCCGCCCGCCAGCGGGTCTTCATAGCTGATCGATCATATGTTTGAATACGGGCATGGTCCAGGAGCAGCTAGCCCGATGGCCGGGCTTTCCTGAGGAGTGCCGCAGCCATCACCCGTGGCGACCTGGCACAGTGACCATCACCTGGGAACCGTGCGGTTGTGCGGCCGCCCAGGCGGCTCGCGGTGGCCACATAAAGGTTGCCTGCAACGCACCGGGCTGCCAGGAGCTGTGGTGGGCGCCCCGCCACCAGCCGATCAAGGTCCCCCGGATCCTCGGCCACCACAGGCCCGGATACCGCTAGGCGCTGGCGTCCTGTATTTGACGGGGAACGAGGTCCGCGCTTGGCGCCCCGGTCCGGCTGACCGGGTAGCCGTAGCCCATGATCGTTTATGGATGCGGCGCCGCTATGGCCATGGCCATGCCAGCGCCGCATCCATAAGATCATCTTCGTTCGGATTGGCTGGCTCACGCTGCGCCGGCGGCGGCGACGTCCGCGGCTACCACGTCAGCGACGATGCACGTGATGTTGTCGGGGCCGCCACCCTCGATGGCCAGGGCGAGCAGATCGCTGGCCGCCCGGTCAGGATCGCTGACGGTGACCAGGACGCGAGCGATTGCCTCCGCCGCGACTACCTCGTGCAAGCCATCGGAGCTCAGCAAGTAACGATCACCCGGACGCGCCTCGCGCAACTGCAGGTCAGGGTCGCCGCCATTGGCCATCAGGGCGCGTAGCAGCAGCCAGCGCTGGGGGTGCGAGGTGACCTCCTCTGGCCTGATCTTGCCCTCGTCGAGCAGGGACTGAACCATGGTGTGGTCGTGCGTGATCTGAAACACCGCGCCATCCCGGACCAGGTATGCCCGGGAGTCGCCGATGTGCACGAGCCCTAGCTGCGAACCCGACCAGACCAGCGCGGTTAGCGTAGTGCCCAGGTTGCGGACTGACGGGTCGGCGGCGGCGATGTCGCGCAGGCTGCGGCTCGCCCGGCGTACCGCGTGGTCGAGCGCGGTCAGTAGCTCGCCCGCCGGGATCTGAGTGTCAAGGGGCCGCAATGCCTCGATCACCGCCGCGCTTGCCAGCTCGCCGCCGGCATGACCGCCCAATCCGTCCGCGACCGCAAGCAACCGGGGCCCGGCGTAAGCGGTGTCTTCGTTGTCTTCCCGGCGCAGGCCGACGTCAGACCGCACCGCGTACCGGACTGCCAGTGTGTTCTGAGCTTCTTGCATTGCAGCGTTCCCTCCGGACAGGTACCCGATGAGGAAGGCAGCCAGGTCCCGCTGTGCGGAAACCTCGGCCTCGACCTGGGCCCAGTACGCCGCCAGCTCCCCGGCGGCCAGCCGGGGAGGCTGTGCCGTTACCGAGCGGATCCGGGCCAGCGGCATGCCGAGTCGGCGTAGCCAGGCCACCAGCCGCGCCTGCTCGAGCTGAGCCGGCGCGTAGAGCCGATAGCCGGTGGCGGGGTCGACCGCCGCCGGACGGAGAAGTCCGAGCTCGTCATAAAGGCGCAGCGCCTTCCGTGACAGCCCCGACGTGGTCGCGAACTCTCCGCTGGTCATCAGCCCCACTTGGATGGCCTCCTCATACCGGGCAGGCTGCCCGGCCCAAACAGGCTGGACCCGGCCCTAAGGGCCAAGTCAAGCCGGAGCCATCGCCCGTTGAAACTGACTTCGACAGTACGAGCCCCCCGAGCGAGCTCCGGCCGCAACAACTGACAAACCAGACCTGAAACTTTCTCGTAAAGGCGGTCAGAACCAGTCCGGCAGTTATGGCATCCTGACCGCCATGACCAGTCGCGAAGTCGCGGGACGCCTCGGTGCGCCAGTCAGGCCGGGCGTCACCAAGGTGCCGGAAATCACGTCGTGGTTCTGGGTGGCGAAGGTACTGACCACCGGCATGGGCGAGGCGCTAGCGGATTTCGTGTACTTCCGCTACGGCAAGGCACCTACTGCCGCGTTCGGCGCCATCCTGCTGGCCGCCGCCATGGTGCTGCAGTTCCGCTCGAGGCGCTACAACACCTGGATCTACTGGCTCGCGGTCACCGCCGTGGCCGTCACCGGCACCATGGCAGCTGACGGGCTGCACCTGGTGGTCGGGCTCCCGTACACCGAGACGACCGCGCTGTACGCCGTTCTGCTGGCGATCATTTTCGCCGTCTGGTACCTGACCGAGGGGACACTGTCGATCCACAGCATCACCACATTCCGCCGGGAGCTGTTTTACTGGGCGACGGTCATGGCTACCTTCGCGCTCGGCACGGCGCTCGGCGACCTCGCGGCCATCACCTTCAAGCTGGGTTTCTTCTCGTCGGCGGTGCTGTTCCTGGTGGTCATCGCGATCCCAGCGGTTGCCTGGCGGCTGGGCATGAACGCCGTGCTGGCCTTCTGGTTCGCCTACACCGTGACGCGCCCGCTAGGCGCGTCCGTCGCGGACTGGCTGGGCGTGCCGGCCAGGCTAGGCGGCCTGGACTGGGGCCGTGGCGTCGTCGCTGCGGTCATGACCGTCCCGATCGTGGCGGTCGTCTCCTACATGGCGATCTCCGGAGTCGACGTCGCCGGCGGCCGGGACCCAGGTCAGCTGCCCGGCCGCGCGCGGCACCGGGCCGCCTGACGGTCATAGCCTGGCGCAGCCCCGATGACTGGGCCCGATGACTGGGCCCCATGCCTGCCCGCGTTTTAACTAGCCTCGTGCCTGCCCGCGTTCTCAGGGGTCCAGGTCTCCCGCTTGATCTGGAAGAACGGCGACTTCAGGCCGAACCTCGCGACGAACAGCAGGATCACGCCGACGACGAGGAAGCCAAGAAGCGAATAGTTCTGCGCCGCGGGTGCGCTGAGGATCGACTTGACGGCGACGTATCCGAGGAAGGCCACCGCGGCGACGGGCAGTAGGCCCAGGGTCAGCGCGTCCCGCCAGTTACTCATCACCCTGCGCCGGTAGTAGACGATCGCTGAGAGCGCTGTGATGCAGTAGAAGGTGGCATACAGGATTCCGGTGTTGTTCAGCACGTAGCCGAAGACACTCTGCACGGACGTCGTGAGCAGGTAAACCCAGCCCAGCACCAGCAGGATGACGCTGGCAACTATCGTCGCAACCACGGGAGTGCGGAAGCGCGGCGAGACGTTGGCCAGAATGCCAGGCAGTGCCCGGTAGCTGGCTATCCCGTAAGCGATCCGGGCACTCAGCACGATTCCCGACGCCGGTTGCCGCGATCACCGACAAGGCCAGGGCGAATGCGAACACCTCGCCGCCGACGCTGCTGCCGGACAGCAGATGGCCAATGTACACAAGCACCGACGTGCTGTTGGAGCTCAGCTTGCCGTAGGACGCGACGCCCTGGAAGCCCACCTGAGCGAGTATGAACAGCACCCCGGCGATGGCAACCGCCAGCATCGCAGCCCGCCCCGGGTTTTCCCGCCGGTGCTTGACTTCCTCGTTGACGTAGAGCGTGCCGTCCCAGCCGCTGTACATAAACACTGTGATCAGGAATCCTGCGACCAGGCTGCCCTTGCTGCCGATGCCGTGCAAGCTGAACCAGGCCGCCTCGATGTGCTGCGTACCAGCGTGGTGACCCAGTACCCAGATCAGGGCCCAGACAGCGAACGCTATGAGGATCACGTACTCCACCACCCCGATGACGACCTGGGTGCGCGCCGTGATCTTGATACCGACGATCGAGATTATCGTCATCACCAGGACAAGCCCGGTGGCAATGGCAATATTCGGCCATTTGCCGTTGGCCGGCTGGTTAAAGACCTGCAGGACGGACGGACCAACCGCAGTGACCGGGGTCAGGGTACCGAACAGCGTTCCGGCGAGCATCAGCCATCCGGTCAGGTAGCCGAGGTACGGATTGATCGCGCGGCCTACCCACTCGAACGACGCGCCGCAGTTGGCGTTCCACAGGTTCAGCCGACGGTACGCGTTCGCGATAATCAGCATCGGGATGGCGGTTATCGCGAGCACGAGCGGTGCCGCGTAAGCGGTCGCGGCGATCAGCAGGACGAGCGTGAACGCTACGGAGACGGTCGGCCCAGTATCAGCGAGCCCGATCAGCGTGTCCTGCGCGACGCTGATTGCGTTAGGTTCAAGGCGCGAACTCGAAGCCGGCGCCAATGTGGTCTGATCAGTCATCACGTCTCCGGTAACGGCTATTCGCCTTGGCTGCGGCTTCTAGTACCTGACTGGCACATGCAAACTATAAGGGCCGCTAAATCTGATTTCAGGCGCTTCGGGAAGCCGCGTGTCCGAAACGGCGCTGCCTGGTCAGCGACAACGGCGGCCGCCTCGGTCCCGGCCGCGCCGAGTCGCGATCGTCTGGTTTCACACAGCCGCTCGGGTCGAGGGACGCGGGTGCCAACTTATGGCACCGGACTCGGGCGAAGTATGTCGTGTGCCCGGGCGGCGCTGCGCTCGGCGCTGGCGCAGGCAGAGGCAGGCGGTAGTCGCGGAGCACCGCTCAGTCGAGCCGGTGAGTTCGTCGCCATCGGACCGGCTCAGCGCGCGATAAATTGCCGGGAGCGGTGGCCTTGCGGAGCCTCCGGCTGCCGAGCCCAGGCATTCGCAGTACACAAATGTACTTTTACTGATCTAGACCAAGACCCACGGAGTTTTGAGCATGTAGGCGGCTAAGCGGGAAACCGGCTTTGAGTGCCTGACCGAACTGCGGCGCGGGGCCTCCGCCCAACAGAGACGGGGCGAAGCAGCAGTTCACGGCACCAGCCGGTGCGCTCGACCCAATAATGGCGCGAATTCGGCCACAATTCCGGAATGACATCCTGCGCGAAATCAGTGCGGCCGGCTGCGGAACATTTAGAAGTCTTGTCAGCAGTCAGACCGCGAGCTCATTCCAGCATCTGCTACTGTCTAGCCGTTAATAGATTTCTGTAATTTCGGGGAATTAGACCTTGCCCATTTAGGTCATTGCTTGGCCATTTCTCGCAGACCGTGCAAAGGCGAGGTGCAACGGGCAAGCGGGGGAAACGGCTGTGCTCCGGAGGATACGGTGAGGCGGGCACCGTCTCGCGCAAGCAGACTGCGTGCACCTTCTCATGCGGGCGGCCTGCGCATGCAGGAGCGGGTGGTATTCGGCCTGATATTCACCCTCATGGCCGCATTCGTTGCGGTAGTGACGGTGTCTGCGGCCAAAGCCAGAAACGACGCTGCTGTCACTAGCCCGTCGGGTCTCTCGCGCGAGCCAATATCGACGGGATCTGCCACCGGGCCCGCAGCCCGGCCACGGCTTAATGGCCAGTTGGCGGCGGCGTTGCGGTCCGAGGTCAGCACCGACCCTGGCACGCTGGCAGTCGGCGTAGTAGACATGGCGACCGGCAGCATGGCGGTTTACAACGCGACCACGCGCTTCCACGCCGGGAGCATCGTGACTGCCGACATCCTCGCTACCTTGCTGCTGCAGCACCAGCACAGTCGAGCGCCAGTCACCGCCCGGGACGCCAGCCTGGCTACCGAGATGATCAAGGCCGGCGGCAACCTTGCCACCAGCACGGTGGCGCGGCTGGTCGGCGGCTTCGCTGGCGTTCAAGCCGCCAACCAGGTGCTGAAACTCGCGCACACGAGCTTGCGCAAGGACAATCGCTGGGGGCTGACCAGCACGACCGTCACCGACCAGCTTCAGTTGCTGACCGACCTGGCCTCGGCCAGCTCCCCGCTGGATGCAACCTCCCGCGCCTACGCGGTCCGCTTGCTTGAGCACGTGGCCGCGGGACAGCGATGGGGCATCCCGGCGGCTGCGAGCGCCGGTACCAGGTATGCGGTCAGGAGCGGCTGGCTGCCAGATCCGCGCCTAGCCGTCGTCGACAGCATCGGGATCGTCCGGCATAACGGTCAGGAACTACTGATCGTGGTCCTGTCGAAGGACAACCCGACCGAGGCCGCCGGAATCGCGCGAGCGGAGGCGGCGGCAATCACCGCGGCCCAGGTGGTCACCGGCAACTCGTGACGCCCCGGATAACCCAGTGCCGCCCCGGATAACCCCATGCCGCCCGCGGGCCGGGCCGGCTAACCTGACTGCCTGCGCGCGGCCGTCCGGTCATGGCCGGTCGGGATTCCTGCAGAGCGGGGGCCAGCGTCAGTTGCGGACGGAGTGAGAGCGATGATCCTTACTCTCGCGACATCACACCGGCCGGCCACCGACCTTGGCTATCTGCTGCACAAGAACCCTGATCGGCATCACGTCGCTGAGCTCAGCTTCGGCACTGCGCACGTGCTGTTCCCTGTCGCCGCCGGGGACCGGTGCGAAGCTGCGGTCCTGCTGGAGATCGACCCGATCGGATTGGTCCGGGGCGGCCATCACCAGGGCAGTCAGGCGAGCCTGGCGCACTACATCAACGACCGGCCGTACGCGGCGTCGTCTTACCTCAGCGTCGCCCTGGCCAAGTTGTTCGGAACTGCGCTTAGCGGCCGCAGTAAGGAGCGGCCAGAGCTCGCCGCACAAGCCATCCCGCTGGAGATCGGGCTGCCCGTGATGCCCTGCGGCGGCGGCGCGCCGCTGGCGCGGCGGCTGTTCGAGCCGCTCGGCTACCAGGTGACGGCCACGCCGATCGTGCTTGACCCGCAGTTCCCCGAGTGGGGCGACAGCCGGTACCTCGCGGTGACGCTGACCGGGATGCTGACTGTCCGCGACGCGCTCGAGCACCTGTTCGTCCTGTTGCCCGTGCTCGATGACGACAAGCATTACTGGGTAGGCACGGACGAGGTGGACAAGCTACTGCGCCGCGGCGGGCAATGGCTCGCCCGGCACCCGGACAAGGATCTGATCACCCGCCGGTACCTCCGCCACGACCGCCAGCTCACCAGGGCAGCACTTGCCAGGCTGGTCGCCGACGAGGCAACCGACCCCGACCGCGCCGACGCTGAGAACGACGCCGCCGAGGAGGCGGCTGAGCGCAAGGTCGGGTTGCACGATCAGCGGATCGAGAGCGTGGTCGCGGTTATCACGCAGGCGGGCGCTCAGCGGGTGCTCGATCTTGGCTGCGGATCGGGGAAGCTGATGGCGGCGCTACTCCTGCAGGCCAGCGTGCGGCAGGTTACCGGCCTGGACGTGTCGCACCGCGCGCTCCAGGCCGCGGCGAGGCGGTTGAACCTGGACGAGATGTCAGAGCGGGCGCGGGCCCGGGTGGAGTTGCTGCACGGCTCGCTGACCTACACCGACGGCAGGCTGCGCGACTTTGACGCCGCGGCGGTCGTCGAGGTAGTCGAGCACCTTGACCCGCCGCGGCTCGCCGCGTTCGAGCGCGGTCTCTTCGGTCACGCGCGGCCGCCGCTGATCGTGCTGACTACGCCCAACGCCGAGTACAACGCGCTGTTCGAGACGCTGCCTGCCGGTGCGTTCCGGCACGCCGACCACCGGTTCGAATGGACCAGAGAGCAGTTCGGCGACTGGGCAGCCGAGGTGGCCGGACGGCACGGTTACCAGGTCAGGCTGTCCGGAGTCGGGCCAGCAGACGCTCAGCTTGGCTGCCCGACCCAGATGGCGGTGTTCAGCCGGTGACGGAGCCGACTGCGGGGCACGCCGATAGAGGGCCAACTAACGCCGGCCCGAGCCGCGGCAGCACCGTGAAGATTCCCGACCTGTGCCTGGTAGTGCTGATCGGGATTTCGGGTTCCGGCAAGTCGACGTTCGCGGCCAGGCATTTTGCCCCGACCGAGGTCATCTCGTCGGACTTCTGCCGCGGCCTGGTCAGCGATGACCCGAACGATCAGTCCGCCACCCCCGATGCGTTCGACGTGCTGAATTTCATCGCGGCCAAGCGGCTGACAGCCGGCGCTGACCGTGATCGATGCGACAAGCGTGCAGGCGGAGGCGCGCCGGTCACTTATCGCGCTCGCCCGTCAGCATCACGTGCTGGCCGTGGCGATCGTGCTCGACGTGCCGGAACAGGTCTGCCTGAGCCGCAACGCGGCAAGGCCTGACCGTGCTTTCGGTGCGCACGTGCTGCGGCAGCAGCACAGCCAGCTTCGCCGCGGACTGCGCGGCTTGCGCCGGGAAGGGTTCCACCGGGTTTACGTTCTGTCCAGCGAGGCTGACGTCGATGTGGCCACGGTGACTCGCGAGCGGCTATGGAACGACCTGCGTGACCGGCACGGCCCGTTCGACATCATCGGCGACGTGCATGGCTGTTATGACGAACTCGCGCTGCTGCTGGGCCGCCTCGGCTATCGGGTAACGGCGGACGGGACAACGGCCAGCCATCCGGACGGGCGCACCGCGGTCTTCGTCGGCGACCTGGTTGACCGCGGCCCGGCCACGCCAGCGGTGCTGCGGCTGGCCATGGGCATGACCGCAGCTGGTTCCGGGCTTTGCGTGGCCGGGAACCACGAGGCGAAGCTAGTGCGGGCACTACGCGGCCGGGATGTCAGCGTGCGCCACGGGCTGGCCGAGAGCCTGGCTCAGCTGGCGGCCGCCGGCGAAGGATTCGCCGCCGAGGCGACGGCGTTCATGGACGGGCTGCTCGGGCATCTCGTGCTCGATGACGGCAAAGCTCGTGGTCGCGCATGCGGGCCTGCCGGCGGCGATGCACGGCCGGGCCTCGGCGGCGGTGCGCGCGTTCGCCCTGTACGGCGACACCACCGGCGAGACCGATGAGTACGGCCTCCCGGTCCGGTACCCGTGGGCCGAGGACTACCGCGGCCGGGCCATGGTGGTGTACGGGCATACGCCGGTCCTGGAACCAGAATGGGTCAACGGCACCATCTGCGTCGACACCGGCTGCGTGTTCGGCGGAAAGCTCACCGCGCTGCGCTACCCCGAGCGTGAACTGGTCAGCGTTCCGGCCGGCCGGGTGTATTACGAGCCGGCCCGGCCGCTAGGCCCGGCGGGCGGACCAGCCGCCGCCGAGCCGCCCGCCGCCGGGGCCGAGCCGCCCGCCGCCGGGACTAGCCGCGACGCCGCCGAACTGGACATCAACGACGTCATCGGCAAACGCATCGTGGAGACCCGGCTGACCGGCGGCACAGTGACCATCCGGGAAGAGAACGCGCTCGCGGCGCTGGAGGTGATGAGCAGGTTCGCGATCGATCCGCGGTGGCTCATCTACCTGCCGCCGACGATGGCACCGACGGCCACTGCTAGCCAGCCGGGCTTGCTAGAGCACCCGCGTGAGGCTCTTGCCGCATTCAGGGCGGCCGGTGTGCCCGAGGTGATCTGCGAGGAGAAGCACATGGGCTCGCGGGCGGTCGTGATCGCCTGCCGGGACGGCGATGCTGCGGTCCGCCGGTTCGGCATCGCCGGCCCGGGAGCGATCTACACCCGGACTGGGCGCGCCTTCTTCCCCGATGCGGCGATCGAGCGGGAGCTGCTTGCCCGGGTATCGCCGCAGTCGCCGCCGCCAGGCTCTGGGAAGAGCTGGACACCGACTGGGTGGCGCTTGACTGCGAGCTGCATGCCGTGGTCGGCCAAGGCGGGCGACCTGCTCCGCACGCAATACGCGCCGGTTGCCGCGGCCGCTGCCGCCGCGCTGGCGGCAGCCGGCACGGCGACCCAAATGGCGGTGAGCCGCGGCGTCGATGCGGCCGGACTGCTCGCGCGCATCGGGGACCGCAAGGATCAGGCAGCCCTGTTCGCGGACGCTTACCGCCGGTATTGCTGGCCGGTGCGCAGCGTTGACGACCTGAGCCTTGCCCCGTTCCAGTTCCTGGCCAGCGAGCAGAACGTACTCGCGCTCCGGCCGCACGCATGGCATCTGGAGACGGCCGCCCGGCTGTGCGAGCAGGATCCGGTGACGTTCCGGCGGACAGCGTCGATGCGGGTCACGCTCGGCGACGACGCGAGCGAGGCAGCGGCGACACGGTGGTGGGAGGAACTGACAGCAGCAGGAGGCGAGGGCATGGTCGTTAAGCCGGCCGAGGTCATGCACCGCGGCGCCAGGGGGCTCTCCCAGCCCGGCATAAAGTGCCGCGGGCCGGAATACCTGCGCATCATCTACGGGCCCGAGTACCTGGCCGAAGCGAACCTGTCCAGGCTGCGCAGCCGTAACGTCGGGCACAAGCGCTCGCTGGCGCTGCGCGAGTTCGCGCTCGGCATCGAGGCGCTGGAACGGTTCACCGCCGGGGAGCCGCTGTACCGGGTGCACGAGTGCGTGTTCGGCGTGCTGGCGCTGGAAAGCGAGCCGGTCGACCCGCGCCTGTAGCAGTCGATGAGCCCTGGCAGGAGCCCGTTCCCTTCTAGCGGTTCGTAAAGCTCTCGATCAGGTGGCTGAATGCCCAGCGTGACTGGACGATGCCCGAGCAGGAGTTGGAGTCGATGGCGCCGGGGCAGCGGCCGTTGTCCCGCTGAATAGCCCAGATGGTGATCAGGCTGATGGGGTGCTGCCGGGCGTAGTACAGGATGTCCTGCACCTCGCTGAGGTAGGTCACCTCTGTCTTCCTGGGGAAGTCGTCAATACCAGGCAGCAGGGTGATGCCGATCATCCGCCAGATCTGCCGCGCGCTCAGCCGCGGGAACAGGTGCGCGAGCTGCCAGTGCGCGCTATCCAGCGCCTCGATAGCCTCAGTGCCCATGTCGGAGGCGCGGTTGCTGTTGTAGTAGTCGAACGCCATGATGTTGACGGCTGCGATCTTGACGCCGTGCGCGATCGCGCTCTTGACGATTGCGAGGCAGTTGTCGGGCAGGCCGGCTGGCTCGACACCGAGGGTAAGCACGATCTGGACATGCCGGTGGGTGCGCGCCGCCCAGTGCTGAAGCAGCGCGATGGCCTCGCTCCTGCGCGCGATGCCGGCCTTGTTGTTCAGCGAGTTCGCCTCGACGTCCATGTCCAGCCGGGTAACGCCGTAGGTCGTGACCACCGACTCATAGGCCCGGGCGATTTTCCGGACGCTGTGGCAGGAATCGGCGATCTCGGTGCCGCCCTGATCGGCGCTGTAGCCGCCGAATGACGGCACCACATCGCCGCCGGTCCGCCGCAGCGCGGCGATCTGCCGGACGTACTTGCCGCCGGGCCTGACCAGCTGCTTCCGGTAGCCGTTCCAGGCGAGCGCGCACGAGCCGCGCTTCGGCGTCTGCAGGAACGCCAGGGTCAGGTAACGGGCTCCCGATTCCCGCGCCACCGTCGTGATGCTGTCGGTGGTCCAGGTCTCGAAGTACGGCGCATATGCCAGCCGAGGGCTGCGGTGCCCGGCGGGCCAGCTGGCCGCCGCTGTACTGGCCGACCCTGTGCTGGCCGACGCTGTGCTGGCGTGGTTGCTGCCAGCGCTGCTGGCCCAGGCGGCCGTGACAGATCCTGCGGCTGCCACGATGGCGCAGCTGGCGGCCAGGCCGAATTTCAGCATCCGGGTATGCCTGGTGCGCGTTCGAGACAGCATTTTCATGGCGTTCGGCTTCCTGCGCGAAAACTTCCACTTCCGGCCTGGCGAACTTGGCGGACTTTACTGCGCCACTGCATGCTTTGCCAAGCATTGCCGGTTTTCGCGTGGAAGGCCCGGCCTCAGGCAGGCCGCACCGGGCGGTAGGCGGGCTGCCACATCAGGTCGCGAACCCGGCCGGGGACATCATCGCCGAGGTCGGTACGGGCCACGCCGTCAGCTATCGCTGCCCGGGCCACGGCCTCGGCCACTACCAGCGAGGTATCGCGCAAGGCCGCCACCTCGGGCAGCAGCGGAGCGCCGGGCGCAGTGAGGTCGACAAGGCTGGCCACCGCGTGCCCGGCCGCGCTGAGCATGCCGTCGGTGATCCGGCTGGCTCGGGTGACGATCGCTCCGAGCCCCAGGCCGGGGAACACCAGCGCGTTGTTGGCCTGGCCGATGATGTACCTGGTGCCCTTGTAGTCGACAGGGGGGAAGGGGCTGCCGCAGGCCACCAGCGCCCGGCCGTCTGTCCACTCAAGCAGATCAGCAGGCCTAGCCTCGGCCAGCTGTGTCGGGTTGGACATCGGCATGATCACCGGGCGGCTGACGTGCGCCGCCATCTCACGGATGATGTCCTCGGTGAAGACCCCGGCGCGGGCCGAGGTTCCGATCAGCACGGTCGGCCGGACTCTGCGGACGACCTCGGCCAGTCCGATCCCGCCGGCTGAGTCGTCGTGCTGCCAGCCGGCCACCTCGGCAGCGGGCCGCGCGTAGGACAGCTGATCCTCGGTCACGCGGTCGTCACCGGCCACAATCAGCCCGAACCGATCCACGGCCCAGAACCTGGCGCGCGCCTGGTCCGGCGTCAGCCCCGCCGCGACCAGCCCGGCCGTCAGCTGTTCCGCTATTCCGATGCCGGCCGTGCCCGCTCCGAAGACCACGATCCGGTGGTCGGCGAGCTTCAGCCCGGTCGCCCGTACCGCGGCGAGCACGGCGGCCAGGTTCACCGCCCCGGTGCCCTGCACGTCGTCATTGAAGCTCGGCAGCTGGTTGCGGTACGTGGCCAGCAGCCGCCTGGCATTCGCCGGGTCCATGTCCTCCCAGTGCAGCAGCGCCCGGGGGAAGACAGTGCGAACCGCCGCAACGAACGCAGCGAGGAACGCGTCGTAGTCGGCGGCCCGCACCCTGGGATGCCGGTTACCGATATACATCGGATCCTCCAGCAGGCTCTGCCGGTTGGTTCCGACGTCCAGCATCACCGGCAGAGACCGGTTGGGCTCGATGCCGGCCGCTGCGGTGTAGACCGCGAGCTTGCCCACTGCGATGTTCATCCCGCCGACGCCCCAGTCGCCGATACCGAGAATCGCGCCGGCGTCGGTGGCGACGATCAGATCTACCTCGTCGGCGCCAAGGCCGGGCGCCCGCAGTGAGTCCTCGATAAGGTGCGGCTGGTCTACCGAGAGGTAGACGCCACGCGGGCGCCGGTACTCGTGGCTGTAATTCTCGATCGCCTGCCCGACGGTCGGTGTGTAGACGACCGGCAGCATCTCGCTCAGGTGATCGGAGAGCAGCCGGAAGTACAGGACCTCGTTGCGGTCATGCAGTTCGTTCAGCAGCACGTTGCGGGCGAGATCAGAGGACTGCCTGAGGTACTGCGCATACACCCGGCTTGCCTGCTGCTCGAGCGTCATGTGCCCGGCCGGGATCAGCCCGATCAGCCCGAGATCGGCGCGCTCCTGGTCACTGAAGGCCGTGCCCTTGTTGATCCGAGGCTCGGCGAGCACCTGGCGGCCGCGCAGCGTTGTGCGCCAGCCGCCGCCCTCGTCCAGCCAGAGTGTCCGCAACCGCGCCGTCCCTTCGCCGTGCCGTCCCTTCGCCCTGCTGCTCTCTCGCTGTGCTGCTCTTTCGCTGTGCTGCATCCCATGATGCAGTCAGCGCTCGGTCCGCGGGGTCAGGGTCTTGCGGAAGTAGTCGATGGTCGGCACGAGGCCTTCCTCGAGCGGGACCTTGGGCTCCCAGCCAAGCAGATCCTTAGCCCGGCTGATATCCGGCCTGCGCTGGGCCGGATCATCGGCGGGCAGCGGCTGGTATTCGATCCGAACCTCGCTGCCGGTCAGTGCCTGCACGCGGCTGGCCAGCTCCAGCATGGTGAACTCACCCGGGTTGCCGAGATTCACCGGCCCGGTCACCTCGGGCGCCGAGTTCATCAGCGCGATGAGGCCATCGACCATGTCATCGACGTAGCAGAACGACCTTGTCTGCGAGCCGTCGCCGAACACGGTCAGTGGCCTTCCGCCAGCGCCCGCACGATGAAGTTGGACACGACGCGGCCGTCGTTGGCGAGCATGTTCGGGCCGTAGGTGTTAAAGATCCGGGCGACCTTGATCGGCAGCCGGTGCTGGCGGTAGTAGTCGAAGAACAGCGTCTCGGCGCACCGCTTGCCCTCGTCATAGCAGGACCGGATCCCCGTCGGGTTGACGTTTCCCCAGTACGACTCGGGCTGCGGGTGCACAGCGGGGTCACCGTAGATCTCGGAGGTCGAACTCAGCAAGATCCGGGCGCCGAGCCGCTTAGCCAGCCCGAGCATGTTGATGGAGCCGTGCACGCAGGTCTTGGTGGTCTGGACCGGGTCGCGCTGGTAGAAGACTGGCGATGCCGGGCAGGCGAGGTGATAGATCTGATCCACCTCGACGTACAGCGGGAAGGTGACGTCGTGGCGGATCAGCTCAAACCGCGGATGGCCGAGAAGGTCGATCAGGTTATGCCGCGAGCTGGAGTAGAAATTGTCTACGACAAGGACATCGTGACCTTGCGTCGAGCAGCCGCCGGGACAGGTGAGATCCGAGGAAGCCCGAGCCTCCGGTGACCAGTACTCGCTGCCCGAAAGGATCCTGGGTCACAGGCCGGCCGACATTAGCGTCTGATTGCACCTTCGCTCCTTGGGCTAAGCTGACGGCTGACGATCCGGGGTTAACCTACTGAGCCCCACCGGGCCTATCGGGGCTCTTATCCTATTTATCCAGTAAGGTCGTTAGTATGAAGCTGTCGATCCTGATGCCCGTGTACAACGAGTACACGACCCTTGCCACAGCGGTGAAGGAGGTACTCAGCGTCGACTTCCCCTGCGAGATCGAGCTGGTCATCGTCGACGACGGCAGCACGGACGGCACCAGGGAACTGTACCCGTCTCTGACCGACGATCCGCGGGTGAGCGTGCACCTGCACGACCGCAACCAGGGCAAGGGAGCCGCGATCCGCACCGGGGCATCGGTGGCAGCTGGCGACTACGTGATCATGTGCGACGCCGATCTTGAGTACTCGCCCGCCGAGATCCCCGCGCTGCTGGCGCCCGTGCTCACAGGCGATGCCAAAGTCGTTTACGGCACCCGGACATTTGGCAGTCATAACTCGTACTCCTACATTTACGTGCTCGGCAATAAGGGCGTCACGACCTTTGCGAACGTCCTCTTCAACTGCTACATCAGTGATCTTGAGACATGCTTCAAGCTCGTCCCCGCGCAGCTGTACCGGGACCTTGACATACGCCAGACCGGCTTCGGCATGGAGGCTGAGGTCACCGGCAAGCTGCTGCGGCGCAAGGTCCCGATCTATGAGGTGCCGATCACCTATAAGGCCCGCAGCCGCGAGGCCGGCAAGAAACTGACCTGGCGGGACGGGGTCGAGGCCCTCTGGATACTGCTCCGGACCCGGCTCAGCCGCCTCGATCCGCCGAGTTAGCCGGCTACAGCTCCCCTGACCACAGGGCGCGGACCGAATCGATGGTGTCAGCTTCGGCCGGGCTCTTGTCAGGCCGGTACCTGAGGACTCGCGCGAACCTCAGCGTGACCCCGCCCGGGTACCTGCTGCTTGCCTGGACACCGTCGAAGGCGATCTCCACGACCAGTTCCGGCCTGACCCGCACCACACCGCGCTGCGGATGTCCCGGCTCTGCGTGCTCGGGGACCGCCAGCTCAAGCAGGCGTGTCGTCTGCCAGCTCAGCAGGGCGTCGGTGAGTCCCTTGAATGTCTTGCCCAGCATGACCATGCCGCCGGTAGCAGCGTCGCGCGCGCCCAGGTGCAGGTTGGACAGCCATCCCTGGCGGCGGCCGTGCCCCCACTCGGCGGCGAGCACCACCAGGTCGAGAGTGTGCCTGCGGCTTGACCTTGATCCAGTCGCTGCCGCGACGGCCCGCGCCGTATGGCGCGTCCACTGCCTTGACCACGACGCCCTCATGCCCGCGCTGCACCGCGCTGACGAAGAACTCCTCGGCTTGCTGCGGGTCTGCCGTCAGCAGTCGCGGAATCACCAGGTCCGGCGCCACGCTGGCGAGCCGGGCGAACCGCTCGCTGGCCGGGCTGTCGATCAGGTCCGTTCCGTCCAGGTGGAGCGCGTCGAACAGGAAAACCGTCAGGGGGATCTGGCCAGGTGCGGCTGGCTTGCCGCGGCCGTCCGGGCTTACCGGGCCGTCCGGGCCCTCCAGGCTTGCCGGGCTCGCCGCGCCGTTCGGGCCTGCCTGGCTCGCGGCGCGCGCCGAGGTCACCTGGAACGGGTACGGCCTGCCATCTGGCCGCAGCGCCACAGCCTCCCCGTCCAGCACGGCGGCCGAGACGTCCAGGGCCCGGATGACCGCGGCTACCTCCGGGACCCGCTGGGTGATGTCATCCAGCGTCCGGGTGAAGACGCGTACCTCGTTTCCCTGCCGGTGAACCTGGACGCGGATGCCGTCGATCTTCCATTCGACGGCCGCCGGGCTGATCCGTGCCATGGCCGCGGTCACCGTCGGCGCGGAACTCGCCAGCATGGGCTTGACCGGCCTGCCGACCCGCGGAGGGCTACTGCGCCTAGCGCGGCAGTCGGGCCATCAGGATCCAGTGCTGCGGTCGCCGCGTCGGCCAGCGAGCCAGTGAGCTGGTAAGCCCGGCGCACGTCAGCCACGGGCACGCCGGCGGCACGGGCGATCGCCTCGGTCATCACGCCGTCAAGGGCGCCCTGGCGCAAATCGCCTGCAAGCAGGCGGACGAGGAACTGCCGCTCAGCCGGGGTGGCCCGGCGCATCAGCGCTGCCAGCAGCCGCCGGCGCTCGGCCTGAGAGCCGGCGCCAGCCTGCGCGCCGATCTGGCCCAGTGTCTGATCCGTCTCGGCCAGCGAGAGTACCGGGGTCACGGCTTCCGGCTCGTCGGTCCTGCCAGTCCCGCTGCCTTCGCCCAGCAGGTCGGTCAGCGCCGCGTAGCCGACGCCTATCTGGCGCTGAGTCAGGTCACCGGACAGGAACGCGACTGCTACCGGGATCTCCGCGGCCGGAACCTCGCGCAGCAGCCGCGCTATTTCGTCGATCTTGGCCAGGCGGCCGGGCGAGGCAGTGACCGCAGCTGAAGCCTGCACCACCGAGTCAAGCAGCATGGGCTACAGCCAGCCCTTCCGTTGCGCCACCGCTACGGCTTCGGCACGGGTGCGGGCGCCGAGCTTCTGAAGGGCCGCTGACAGGTGATTGCGTACAGTTCCCGGCAGCATCGGGGGCGACGACGGGCAGCTCGCGGGTCATGACCCCAGGCTAGGCAGTGCCAGGCCCGGCCGTCATGTGCGGCTGGTACCGCCCTGGCCATGACATCCGTCACGGCGACATCTGTCAGGGCGACATCTGTCAGGGCCAGGGCACGCGCCGGTCAGATGGCCGGCCGGGGATGATGGCCGGGACGAGGGGCAAGTCCCGACGCAGCGGTCAGACGATTCGCTGGCCGCCATCCCCGTTCATATCCGGGTCTGGCGACGGGTCGATGTCATAGCCGGGCCCTTCTGCCGCACTCGCATTGCCGTTCCCCGAATCGGCCTCCAGCCCGTTCGAGTTCTGCCGGCGGCGCATCGCCACCACCGCTGCAGCGCTGGCAGCCGCACTCAGCACCATGGACACCGCCAGCAGCCGCGTCTTCCGGCGGCGCTTTCGCTCCGGCACGTCGATCTTGTGCGCCGCGGTGATGAGCGCGTCAGAGATCATCGGCGCGATGCTCTCACTGATGGCGTGCGCGGCTTGCTCAAGCTGCGGTGCCGTCCAGGATCGCGCGGCCTCTACTAGCGGCGTGGCCCACGCGAGGGCGTTGTCGGCACCCTGGCGTGCGCTGGCGCCGGCGGTGCGGGCCAGCGGGACGGCTTGCCTGGCGAGTGGCACCGCCTGCTGGGCAGCCTGCTGGGCCGCATTCTGGGCTTGCTGGGCAGCTTGCTGCGCGAGCGGAACTGCCTTGGTCGCGATCGGCGCGACCTGCCGGGCGGCGTGCGTGGCATGTCGGCGCAGCCCGCTGGGTTCGCTGACATGCGGCTTTCTGGTCAAAACAGACACAAAGACCTCCCGAGTTTCTCTCCCACCGGCAGACACCTTCCCAGGCACCTGACGGTCAACCACGGCGGCGGTGGCGCCCGCGGCCTGGCCTGGCACGACCTCCGTCCGGGGCGTGGCAGGATTCCTCGTTATGACAAACACGTTGACCGCAACGCTGCGGACCAGCCAGGGGCCCATCGTCGTCCGGCTCTTTCCCGACCACGCGCCGAAGACCGTGCGGAACTTCGTCGAGCTCGCCGAGGGTACGCGGGAGTGGACGAACCCGGTGACCCGGCAGACCGGGCAGGCCAGGCTCTATGACGGCACGATCTTCCACCGCGTGATCCCTGACTTCATGATCCAGGGCGGCGACCCGCTCGGCACCGGCACCGGCGGCCCCGGCTACAAGTTCGCCGACGAGTTCCACCCCGACCTGGCCTTCGACCGGCCCTACCTGCTGGCGATGGCCAACGCCGGGCCGGGCACCAACGGCTCGCAGTTCTTCATCACCACGGTGCCGACTCCCTGGCTGACCGGCAAGCACACCATCTTCGGCGAGGTCGTCGAGGGCGCCGCCGTCGATCGACGAGATCAGCCGGGCCCAGACCGGCCGGGACGACCGGCCGGTCCAGGACGTCGTGCTGGAGTCCGTCGAGATCGGGCGCGACGAGGAGCGAGTAGGCGGCGATTGGTACACGATGGCCAGTCCCCCCGAATCAACGGCCAGGCGAACCAGGCCAGCTTCCTGAGGCTCCGCCTGTCTGCTACCGGCATCCCGGTCGGCCAGACCTATGTGTCCTGCGTTCGGTGCGGGCGCCCGGCCTGCCCGGACTGCCTGCGGCCCGGCGGCCGTCGGCCATCAGTGCGTCGAGTGCATCCGGCGAGGGCAACCAGGGCGTCCGCCAGGCCCGCGGCCGGTTCGGCGGCCGGCTGACCACCGGTGCCAAGGTGACCTGGGCCCTGTCGGCCTCAACGTCGTTCTGCTACATCGTCGAGCTGGCGTACCAGAACCTCGCCAACGACTGGGAGATGCTCGGTACGTTCGGCACCCACTACGGCGTCGCCAAGGGCAGTGGTACCGGCTGATCACCAGTCGTTCCTGCACTACCCGCCAGACACTGGCCTCGGCATCGTCGCACATCGCCTTCAACATGTGGGCGCTGATCGTGGTCGGGCCCGCCCTCGAGCGAGTGCTCGGGCCGGGTCAGGTTCCTGTCCGTCTACCTGGTCAGCGCGCTGGGCGGCTCGGTGCTGTTCTACCTGATCGCCGCTCCCACGACGCCAGCGCTCGGCGCGTCCGGCGCCATCTTCGGCCTGTTCGGCGCGTGGTTCGTGCTGGCCAGGCGGATGCGGCCTAGACTCCCGAGCAGATCGTCGGCCTGATCGTGATCAACCTGGTCATCGGCTTCGTCGTGCCTACATCGCGCTGGCAGGCGCACGTCGGCGGCCTGATCGCTGGCAGCGCCGCTGACGGCCGCGTACGCGTATGCGCCACGGCAGAACCGGACGCTCATCCAGGTGGCGGCGACCGTAGCCATCCTGGCGATCCTGGTCGCTGGGTGTCGTGATCAGGGACCACCAGCTAGCGAACGTGATCCTTTACTAGTGGTCCTGGCCCAGGTCTAGCATCGCCCTGCTAGTGCCACTTGGTGGACAGGACGACGCCCGTCGACCAGGAAGCCGAAGCCCACCACCAGGTTCCAGGCGCCGAGCGCGTTGATCGGGCAGCTCTGCTGGCTGACGTAGAAGACAACGATCCAGGCCAGGCCGATGATCAGGCTCGCCAGCATCGCTGGGCACCAGCCACGCGCGGGCTGACCTTGGCCTTGGAGGACCTGGGCGGCGGGGTGTAGACCGCCTTGCTTCTGACGCGGGACTTCGGCACGGTCATCTCCTGATCGACTTGCCCGCCGCCTGAACCGGGGGCGCCCGGCGGCGGAGGCGCGCACCACCCGCACGCGCCTATCGCGGTAAGCGTAGTTGGTCCGGCGGCATGCCGCGCTCGCAGGCGGCCAGCCGGGCACAGCTGCGCGCGTCCGCCCGCAGCCGCCGCTACCGATCGCTAGTCTATGAGCACTCTCCGTGACATCAGTGTCGGATCACGTTCACGGAGGATGCGAGGGACAGCGTGCGGTCTTACCTGCGGGTGACCGGCGAGATCCTGATCACCCTCGGCGTCATCGTGCTGCGGCTTCATGGCCTATATGTACTGGGGCACCGCGTCGCGCACGGGCAATGCGCAGCGAGCACTTCCAGGCGAGCTCGGCCAGCCAGTGGGCAGCGGCGGGTCCTGGCCTGGCCGTCCTGACGAACCCGGCCGACCTGTCGCTCGGCCAGCCTTTCGCGCTCATCCGCATCCCGAGGTTCGGCCGCAGCTGGCAGTTCGCCGTCGTCCAGGGCACCGGACCTGCCCCAGCTGGCGCTCGGGCCCGGGCCACGTGCCCGGCACCGCGCTGCCCGGCCAGCTCGGCAATTTCGCCGTCGCCGGGCACCGGGTCACGGCCGGCAACCCGTTCTGGAGCCTGCCGAGCCTGCGCGCGGGCGACCTGGTGTACGTCGAGACGATCGCCGGGACCTATGAGTACCGGGTCCTGGCCAGGCCGGCCTGGGTACCGCCGGTCGACACCGCGGTGCTGGCGCCAGTGCCGGGCCACCCTGGCGAGCGCGCCCGGCAGCGGCTGATCACGCTGATCACCTGCGACCCGCCATGGACAGGAACCAGCCGCGTGATCGTCACCGGCGTGCTGATCGAGACGCGCCCCGCGGTCCAGCGGCATCGAGGGCTGAGCCATGTACGGCTGGATCTGGCACCGGCTGCCCGGCGGGCCAGGTGCGCGCGCAATGCAGCTCGCGATTGCTGATCGCCGGGCTGGCCGTGCTGCTCTGGTTCGTCGTCTACCCGTGGGCGTCCCTGCTACCTGCCGTTCGACCAGGCCGGGCTCGGCTAGCCGTCGGCCAGGCTAGGCCGGCGCTAGGTCGGCGTCGGGCTCGGCGTGGTGGACGTCGGGGTCGGCGTCGGGCTCGGGCGTGGTTGACGACGGCGTTGGCGAGGGAGTAGTGGCCGCGCGGGTTGATGTAGATGGTGATCGGGGACCCGCGGCGCGAGTGGCTGACCGATGCTCGGGCTGGTTCCCCAGACCTGTTTGGTCCCTGGCGTACCGCGCCTGCACGGTAATGGGGTTGACCTGGTAGTTGTACGGCGGGCTCTGCAGACACCTGATTGGCGGCGTCCTTGGTCAGCCCGAGCACGCTACTCGGCACCTTCAGCGTGGTGGCGCCGGAGTTCACTGTGATCGTCACCGGCGTAGTCTGCGCCACGCTACCGCCGGGCCCGCGGGGACTGGCTGATGACCTTACCTGGGCACTGTAGCTCGACGAATGGCCCTTAACCACTGTCCATTTCAGGTGGCAAGCGCGTCAGCTTCGCTTCCGCTGGCACGCCTGAGTCAAGCCGACCACGTCGGGACGGTGGTCTTTTTCGCGCCCGAGGACGCCACGATGTCGATCGTCGTGCCCTTGGGCTCGGCGTTGTGCCGGCGCCCGGGTTGGTCTTGATGACCCTCCCGGCGGGACGGTCGCTGGAGGCCTGCTGGGTTACGGCGTCCTGACGTCAGCCCGAGCTGCGCGAGCTGGCTCTTGGCCTGCGCTGACCGGCGGCCACCAGACTCGGGCACCGCGACGCCGCCGGCTGCCGCCGGCGATGAACTTGATCGCGAAGATGGCCGCGGCCAGCACCACGACGATCGTGACGAGGGCAACCCACGGCCAGACCTTGCGCCGGGCTGTCGGGCCGCCAGGCCCGCCATCCGAGGGCCCGTAGCCGGTACGGCGGGATCGCGGCGGTGCGGCCCCGCCGCCTGGGTGGCGGCGCACCCATCCGCCGGGTGCCGGCGCCGTAGGTCTGCGGCCAGCATCGGCGCGGCGACCGGCGCGCCGGACAGCGCGCGCTGGAGGTCGTTGCGCATCTCGCCGGCCGACTGGTACCGGTCGGCCGGGTCCTTCTGCATGGCCTTGAGCACGATCGCATCGGCCCAGCGCCGGCACCTCGGGGTCCACCCGCGACGGCGGCACCGGGTCTTCCTTGACGTGCTGGTAGGCGATCGCCACCGGCGAGTCGCCGGTGAAAGGCGGCCTGCCGGTCAGCAGCTCGTACAGCAGGCAACCGGTCGAGTAGAGGTCGCTGCGGGCGTCGACCCGCTCGCCGCGAGCCTGCTCGGGCGACAAGTACTGGGCGGTGCCGATGACCTGCGCGGTCTGGGTCATGGTGAGCTGACGCGTCGGCGACGGCCCTGGCGATGCCGAAGTCCATCACCTTGACGTCGCCGTCGCGGGTCAGCATCACGTTTCCGGGCTTGATGTCCCGGTGCACGATGCCGTTGCGGTGGCTGTAGTCCAGCGCGCGCAGCACCCCGTCGGTGATCTCCGCGGCGCGCTCGGGCAGCAGCCGCCGGTCGTCGCGCAGCAGGTCCCGCAGCGTCCGGCCGTCGACGAACTCCATCACGATGTACGGGACCGGCAGTGCTCCCCACCATGTCCTCGCCGGTGTCGTAGACGGCGACGATCGACGGGTGGTTCAGCGAGGCCGCTGACTGCGCCTCGCGGCGAAACCGGGCCTGGAACGTCTGGTCGCGGGCCAGATCGTCGCGGAGCGTCTTGACCCCGACGATGCGGTCGAGACGGATGTCGCGGGCCCGGAAGACCTCGGCCATGCCGCCTCGCCCGACGATGCCGTCGAGCTCGTAGCGGCCGCCTAGCAGCCTTGGCTGAGTCATGTCTCGCACTTACGTTACCGTCCTGAACTCGGGGACTGCGGCCAGCATGGCAGGCCGCGGGCGGCAGTCGTGCGCCCGGTAGCCTGCCTTCATCGACGTGTACGCGGCGGATCCGGCATGGCCAGCGGCGTTGTTCTGCGTGATCATGAGTGCCCGGTGCGCCATATAGGCCTTGATCACCTGCGACCGCGAGCGGCGCCGCCGCATCCGCACCGTAACCGCCGCCTTCACGATGACCCCGACGGCTATCGGCGACGGTTGCCATTGCTACCCGGCACGAAGCACGTAAACACCGCGTCGTTCAATCCGGTGTTATTGACGCCGTTCTGGGCTGTACCGGTCTTGCCGTCAATGACGATACCCCCAGTCGCCTGCAGCCCGGCGGTCGCGTAAGCGGTCCCGCCGGGGTTCTGGGTGACCTGATTCATCATCTTCTGCAGATCACCGGCCACCGGCGGCGACACGGCGTGACTGAGCACGGTCGGCGTCTGCGACTGGATCAATGACAGGCCAGGCCCGAGTACCTGCTGGACAAGGTAGGGCTTCATCAGCGTGCCATTGTTGGCCACGGTCGCCGCGAACATCGCCTCCTGCAGCGGTGTTACCTGATCGTTGTACTGCCCGATCGCGGTGAACGCGGTGAGGGACTGGTCTTGCCACCCCTTCTTTTCCGGCACAACGCTCGGCGCGACGGCGAGCGGGATGGACAGCGGGCTGTTCATGCCAAACTTGCTGGAGTACTGGCGCAGCACCGGTGCTGTCACCTTGATACCCAGGCCGCCGAACGCGGTGTTGCACGACATCCAGAACGCCTGGATGATCGACGGGTTCCCGTTTCCGCAGATCTCGTTGCTGTCGTTGTGCAGATAGTTGCCGTTGGGCAACTTCAGTGGCGACGGCGCCGGGATGGTGCTGCTGGTGTTAGCGACCTTACCCGTGCTGAACGCAGCGGAACTCGTGACGATCTTGAACGTAGAGCCGGGCGGATAGGTGGCCTGGATAGCCCGGTTCAGCAACGGCTGGCTCGGGTCGGCGAGAAGCTGCTTGTCGACCTTGTTCAGCTGCGTGCCGTCCATGGTCGCCAGCGTGTTCGGGTCGAACGTCGGGTACGAGGCGAGCGCCAGGATCGCGCCGGTGGCCGGGTTCAGCGCTACCAGCGCCGCCGCGTGGCCATGGGTGCCCTGGGCGAGCGCGTTATACGCCGCTTGCTGGGCCACCGGATTGATGGTCAGCGAGACCGTGGCACCCTGCTTCTGCTTCCCTGTCAGCAGCGCGGTGAAGTTGTGCACCGCAAGCCTGGGGTCGGAGCCGTTCAGCAGGCTGTTCTCGGTCTGCTCGATGCCGGACTGGCTGTAGATGGTGTCGTAGCCCGTGACCGGGGCGTAGACCTTCCCGTAGGGGTAGACGCGCTTGTAGGTGGTGGTGCCTTTGACCAGCACGGACTCGGCGATCTTGACATTGCCGGCCAGGATGGTGCCCCGCGGGTAGGAGAACTGCTGATCAAAGATCCGCACGTTGCCGCTCTCACCGGCCAGCTTGGTGGTCTCGAACGCCTGGACGTAATTGACGTTGACCAGCAGCAGCACGAATAGCGCCAGGCAGGCCAGCGAGATGCGGAGGATGGCGCGGTTCATGCGGCCCGCACCACCTGGGTCATGCCCTCATCCTGGATCGGCTGCGGCGCTGGCTTGCGGGCCGAATCGCTGATCCTGATCAGCACCGCGATCAGCAGCCAGCTGGCCACCAGCGAGGAGCCGCCCTGGGAGAGGAACGGGGTCGTCACCCCGGTCAGCGGTATCAGGCCGCTAACTCCGCCGACTATCACGAAGACCTGCAGCGCCAGCACGAACGACAGGCCTGCCGCCAGCAGCTTGGAAAAGGGGTCCTTCACCGCCAGCGCTGCCTTCAGGCCGCGCTGGACCAGCAGCCCGAAGACCAGCAGCAGCGCCATGACGCCGACGAGGCCGATCTCCTCGCCGAACGCCGTGAAGATGAAGTCGCTTTGCACCAGCGGGGTCCAGTAGGGCTGCCCGTGCCCGAGCCCGGTACCGAAGATGCCGCCAAAGGCCATGCCTTCGAGCCCCTGGACGGGCTGGTACGACAGGCCGAACTGATTGCCGCTCTGGAACGGGTGCAGCCAGCTGGTGAACCGATCCATCACGTGGTGGAATGCCAGCGCTGTGAAGAAGGTGCCGGCCAGGAACAGGCTGACGCCGATGAGCAGCCAGGACGTCCGCTGGGTGGCGATGTAGAGCATCGCTACGAACAGCCCGAAGAAGAGCGCCGACATGCCGATGTCCGTCTCGAAGACCAAGATCAGCAGGCTCGCCGCCCAGGCGATCAGCACTGGGCCGAGGTCGCGCGCCCTGGGCAGGTCGATACCGAGCACCCGCCGCCCGGCGAGCGCCAGCACGTCGCGCTTGGCCACCAGGTATCCGGCGAAGAAGACGGCCAGCGCCAGCCGGGCGAATTCGCCGGGCTGGATGGACAGGCCGCCCAGCCGGATCCAGACCTTCGCCCCGTTGACCGCGCTCAGCGAACTCGGCAGCAGCGCCGGGATGGCCAGCAGGAACAGCCCGACAGCGCCGAGGGTATAGGTGTACCGCTGCAGGATCCGGGCCTCGCGGATCAGCACGAGAACGACGGCCAGGCCAGCGATGCCGATACCCGTCCACAGCAGCTGGTATTCGGTGGATGTCGAGGTGAGCTCCGATATCGGTCTGCCGGGGTTGCCATTCTGACCCGACTCCTGCAGCCGGTACATCATCACGATGCCGAGCCCGTTCAGCAGCGCCGCCAGCGGCAGCAGCAGCGGGTCAGCGTACGGCGCCCACCGGCGGACTGCGGCATGCGCCGGCAAGCATAAGGATCGCGAACACGATGACGTACGTGGGCAGGCCGGACGGCAGCTTGCCCTTCAGGCCCAGGCCGACCGCACCGTAAGCGAGCAGCACGACGCCCAGCGCGAATGCGAGCATCAGCAGCTCAGTCCGTCGCCGGCCGTGCGGCATCGGAACTGCCTGATCGGCCCCGGTGGCGACCGTCATGAGATCCCCAGCGCCGAGCAGTACCCGGGCAACGGGGGTTCCGGCCGGTACGACTTCACCGTCGTGGTCGTGTGCCGGTGCCCATTCTTGCTCCTCGTGGTCTTCGTCACGGCGCCTGGGCTTGTGGGCCAGCCAGCTGGCCCGTGCCAGGACCTGCTGCTTGCACGTGTTGCTGTGCTCGATGGTCAGCACGGTCTGCTGGGTCTTGGCGAGGGATGTGGGCGTGGTCGGCAGACTCAGGCTCGGCGGTACCTGAGAGCTCGCTATCGGGGTCCGCTGGTAGACGCTCGACAGGCTGATCCAGGCGATCTTCTGGTTGATGCCGCGATAGATCGTCAAGTGGCTGCCATCTGAGGCCAGGTAGTACTCGCTCTGGGTTGCCCGGTAGCCCACGTAGAGCCCGCCAGCCACTACCAGGACGAGCAGCACGAGGATCGATGTCACTACCGGCCAGCGCCGCTTGGTGTCAGCGGAGTCGTCATCCGGGCCTTCGCCGCTAGGCGTCCTGGACCGGGATGGTGCGCGGTGATGGCCGTTCACGCTGGCGCTGGGCGCGCTGGCGGCCTGGCCAGGTGCGTGCTTCCCCGGTATGTGCTGGGCAGCCGCCCCGCCGGTGGCAGCCCGCAGCAGTGCGTCGGCGTCGCCATTAGCCGCCGCGCCAGCCAGCTGCTCGGCCCGGCTGGGCCGCACCGGCCCGGTCGCCGGGTCGACGACATCGGCGACGATGCAGGTGATGTTGTCGGGGCCGCCGTTGCGGATAGCGAGGTCGATGAGCTGGTTCACGGCCTGGTCCGCGTCGTCGACCGTGCTCAGCAGCCCGTACAGCGCCTCGTCGGAGACGACATCCGTCAGGCCGTCCGAGCACAGCAAGTACCGGTCCCCGAGTATCGCCTCGTGAATGGCCAGGTCCGGGTCCGCGTCGGTGCTGCCCTGGAGCGCCCGCATGATCAGCGAACGCTGCGGATGATTAGCCGCCGCGGCAGGGCTCAGCCGGCCCTCGTCGACCAGCGACTGGATCAGTGTGTGGTCCGTGGTGATCTGGTAGAGCTCGTGGTCACGCAGCAAGTACGCGCGGGAGTCGCCGATATGGCAGACGGCTACGTCGGCGTCGGCCCAGAGCAGTGCGGTCAGCGTCGTGCCCATGCCTTCCACGGCGGGATCGGACAGGCTCATGTCGTGCAGGGTGTTCCGGGCGGAGGCGACTGCGGCCGCGAGGGCATCCAGCATGGCCTGCCTGTCGGTCAGGTTCTGCCGGTCAAGCGGCGCGATGGCGGAGATGGCGACCGCGCTGGCGACCTCGCCCGCGGCATGGCCGCCCATCCCGTCGGCGATCGCGAGCAAGCGCGGGCCGGCGAATGCGGAGTCCTCGTTCCCCTCACGGAGCAGGCCCACGTCGGAGCGGAGCGCGTAATGCAAGGCGAGAGTCATTTGCGCAGCTCCAGAACCGTCTTACCGATTCGGATCGGTACACCGATCGGCACCGGGGTGGGCTGAGTCACCTTCTGCCGGTCCAGGTACGTGCCATTTGTCGAACCGAGATCTTCCACCAGCCATTGCCCATCTTGCGGGAAGAGTCGGGCATGTCGGGTCGAAGCGTAGTCGTCGCTGAGCACGAGCGTGGCGTCATCGGCCCGGCCGATGGTGATCTGCTGATCAGTCAGGCCGAGGCGAGTCCCCGCGAGGGATCCTGCGGTAACCAGCAACTGCTGCGGAGCCGCACGCGACGTCCGGACCGGCTTGGGCTTCGGCGGGCGGGCTGGCGGGGGGCTGGCGGCAGCGGCACGCCTGCGCCGGCCGCGAGGTCGGGCCGAACAAGTCGGTCCGGACAACGCCCACTGCTGCGATCACGAAAAGCCACAAGACAGCCAGGAACCCGATCCTGACGAGAGTGAGCTCAAGCGCGTTCATCGGGTCATGAGTCCTTGGCTGGCCGTGCGTGCCGCTGAGTCAGTGACGGGAAGCTGGGCAATCCATGAAGCTGGGCAATCCATAGAGCTGGCAATCAGTAAATACTGTCCCGGCGGAAGACCAGGGTTGTCCGGCCCAGGGTCACCCTGGTCCCGTCGGTGAGGGTCACGCGCCTGACCGGCTGGCCATTAACGAAGGTCCCGTTGGTAGAGCCAAGGTCCACGAGTACGACCTCACCGTCCTCGACCCGGATCTCGGCGTGGTGCCGGGAGACGCCCGGGTCAACGAGACGAAGATCACAATCGGTGCCGCGGCCCAGGATGATCAGCGGCGTGCTGATCTCGTAGGTGCGCTGGGTGCTGCCGTCGGGGCCCGGCTCCGGGCCAGATACCAGCAGCCGCGGGCGTGCCGCGGAACCCGCCAGCGGCCTGCGGCAGGTCGCTGGCCGGCCGGCGGATCTCGCCGTCCTCGACCGTGGTGCCCCTGATGACGCCGGACAATATCCGGAATGTGCCGGTCGTCAGGTCCCGCACGCCCTCGAACCGCATCCGGACCGGGCCGACGAAGGAGTAACCCTGTTCTTTGGCGTACTCCCTGGCCAGGGTGGCCAGCTCGATGCCGAGGCTGTCGGCGTAGACATCGAGGCGCGAATAGTCGTCCTCGGCGAGCTCGACGACGAAGTCGTTCGGGACCAGGGTCCGGCCCTGGGCGACGATTGCCGCCCGGTCGTCCATCTCCCGCTGAATTGCGCTGGCCACCTCGACTGGCTGAAGCTCAGACTTGAACGCCCGCGCAAAGGCACCTTCGACCATCCCCTCGAGCCTGTGCTCAAAGCGCTGCAGAACTCCCACCGTGGTGCCCTCCTCTCCCTGCCGTATCCGATCGTATCGGCGATGTGGGACAGCTTGCGGACGTGCTAACCTGACTGCTGCCCTAGGGCGGGTGGCGGAACGGCAGACGCGCACGGTTCAGGTCCGTGTGTCCGAAAGGACGTGAGGGTTCAAATCCCTCCTCGCCCACATCAGCTCGCGTGCAGCTCAGCCCGGTTGTCGCGGTCACCGACGCAATCGTTGGCTGGCCGCAGCTTAGGCTCCCCACGCGGTTCTTGTCACCGAGATCCGGGTGGTCTGGCCGGATCGCGTACGCAGCTCGGCGGCCGCCCGCGGCCGGCGGGCGATGTCTGGCAACATGAGCCGCATGACGGCCGCACCGATACTGGCGACGGTCCGCCAGATCGCCGACGGCATCTTGTTCCCGGCTGCGATGGAAGTCGATGCCGCCGACCGGATCCCTGCTGCCCACCTCGATGCGCTCGCTGCGGCCGGCCTGTACGGTCTGGCGGGGCCGGTAGCAGCCGGTGGGCAAGATGCCGATCTGGTCACGTTCTGCGGCGTCATCGAGATCATGGCGGGCGGGTGCCTTGCCACCACCTTCGTGTGGCTCCAGCACCACTCCACCGTCCGGGCGCTGGCCGCGTCGGCGAACGACAGCCTGCGGTCGGCCTGGTTGCCCGCACTGTGCGCTGGCGCGAAACGGGCCGGAATCGCGCTCGGCGGGGCCAGACCGGGACCGCCGCTGCTGCGGGCGCGCGCGGTACCGGGCGGCTACCTGTTTGACGGGACCGCACCCTGGGTCACCGGCTGGGATCTGATCGATGTCGTGCACGCGCTGGCGCGTGACGAGTCCGGCAACCTGATCGCCGCGCTGCTACCAGCCCAGGCGGGGCCCGGTCTTGCAATCACGCGCCTCAGCCTTGTTGCGGTCAACGCCAGCCGCACCGTCGAGTTGCACTTCGCCAACTACTTCGTCCCGTCGTCGCTGGTCAGCGGCGTGACACCGCATGCCGACTGGCTCGCAAGGGACGCTGCCGGACTGCGTGCCAACGGCTCGCTCCCGCTCGGAGTAGCGGCTCGCTGCGTCCGGCTGACCTCCGAGGCTGCTCCTGGCGGCCAGCCGGGCGCACTCGACGCTGAGCTAACGATCGTCCGGGCCGGGCTCGACGCAGCCGGACCACAGGCAATGCTCGCTGCGCGGGCGGCGGCAGCCGAGTTTGCTTTCCGGGCGGCAGGCGCGCTCGTGGTGACCAGCGGCAGCCGGTCGACCCTGACCGGCGAGCATCCGCAGCGGCTGGCCAGGGAGGCACTGTTCCTGCTGGTCTTCGGCTCCCGCCCAGCCATCAAGGCGAATCTGACGGCAATGCTGGTTCAGCGGCCGCACGGCTGACCGAGCGGCGCATCGCGGTGCTCGCAGTGCGCGGCTTCGGGCAGAATCGATGATGTGCCGGAACTACCCGAGGTCGAGGCGCTCGCCGCCGATCTGCGCGAGCGTGCGGTCGGCCGGGAGATCGACCGGGCGGACATCGCCGAATTCTCGGTACTCAAGACCTACGATCCGCCGCTGACAGCGTTGCGAGGCGCCCGGCTGACCGGCACATCCCGGCGGGGCAAGTTCCTCGACCTGATAACCGAGCCAGCCGACGGCGGACCGGCCCTGCACCTGGTCACGCACCTGGCCAGAGCGGGCTGGCTGCGCTGGCGGGACTCACTGCCGGAAACGCCGCCGAAGCCCGGCAAGGGCCCGCTGGCCTTCCGGCTGCGGTTCACCGACGGTTCCGGCTTCGACCTGACCGAGGCCGGCACGCGAAAGCGGCTCGCTGTCTACCTCGTTACCGACATTGAGACCATCCCCGGAGTGGCGACGCTTGGGCCTGAGCCGCTGGATCCGGCGTTCACTGTCGATGTGCTGGCCGGCATCCTGGCCGGGCGGCGTACCCAGATCAAGGGCGTGCTGCGGGACCAGAAGCTCATCGCCGGCATCGGCAACGCCTACTCCGACGAGGTCCTGCACGCCGCCAAGATGTCCCCGTTCCGGCTGGCTTCCAGCCTGACCGCCGACGAGGTGGCCGACCTGCATGCGGTCATCATCGGGACGCTGCGCGAGGCGATCGGCAGGTCCGACGGGCTGGGTGCCAGCGACCTGAAGAAGGAGAAGAAGGCAGGCCTGCGGGTGCACGGCAAGGCCGGCGAACTCTGCCCGGTCTGCGGCGACACGGTACGCGAGGTCTCGTTCGCCGACTCCGCATTGCAGTACTGCGCGACCTGCCAGACCGGCGGAAAGCCGCTGGCCGACCGCCGGATGTCCCGCCTGCTGAAGTGACGGGGCCGCTGCTGGCTGCCGGCTAGTTGAAGACCTGCCTGAGCTTGTAGTAACGCGACAGGTCGCAGCCGCCGTCAACGATGGTCTCGTTGATCTTCTTGCCGAAGTACGTGCCGGTAACCGTGACCCGCTGCGCGCTCGCCATGATCATCGGGCACATCACGTGGCCGACTGGGCGCGAGAAAATGTTTCCCCACTTCATCAGCTTGACGCAGGCGCCAGGGGGGTCGGGATAGTTACCGCCGGCCGGCTCGCAGCGGAGCGTCCAGTGCCTGGCGGGCCGGCCGTCGGTCGGGCTGAAGGTGACATCAAGGGATACCTTCGACGCGGAGACGGTTGCCGCCGGCCCCGAGCCAGACGAGCCGGCACTGGGGGCTGGGGCGGCGGAGCTGCCGCAGGCGGCAGCCAGGAAGGCGCAAGCGCCGATCACCGCGCTGCGCGACAAGACCATCCGGTGCCGGGGCCTCGAGCCTGCCCGGCCGAGTTGTGGCGTCATTGCCATTAGACGTGCACCCTCCCTGTGCTGGTTCCAGCCTTGCACGCAATCCTGGCCGGCGGCCCAAGGACGGCCCCAGGATCCGGCTCGCAACTCTCGTCTCGTCGCGCTACCAGCGGCTTTGCGTCTTTCGCCGACCGCAGATCGCGCGCTAGTGGGACCATGAGGCGGTGGGGTGGAAGCTTGCGGTGCCGCAGCGGGACCGGGACCGCATCGACGGGACCGCGCGCGCCATCATCGAATGCGCGGCTGACGCCATCATCGCGGTCGGTCAGGATCGCCGTGTCTCGGTCTGGAATCCGGCGGCCGAGCGCTTGTTCGGCTGGCGAGCAGCTGAGGTTGTGGGACTGGAGCCGCCGTTCATCCCGCAGGAGCTGAGAGCCGAGCACAACGCTGTGCTCGAACGGGTGGCCAGCGGTGGTCAGGTCTCCTTCGCGACGCGCCGGATCTGCAAGGACGGAAGCATGGTCGACTTGCGGATCGACGCCAGCCAGCTGGTGGATAGCGCCGGGGCGGTCATCGGCTGGGTCTGTGTCTGCCACAAGAACGTTGATGACCAGGCGGTGCGGCATTACATGGCCGAGCGGGCCCGGGTCGTCCGCAGGCTGGGCGACGTTGTGGCGGACATGAACGCCCAACTCGACCTCGAGGCGGTGCTCGACCGGATTGCCGCCAGCCTGCGCGAGCTCACCAGGGCCGACGCGGGCGGTTTCGTGCTGATCGAGAAGGACAAGCTGCGGCTGGTCAGCCTGCACGGACTGCCAGCCGAGCTTCGCGGCCGGACCGCGGACCTGACAAGCAGCATGGTGGGTCAGCTGATGCGGTCCGGTAAGAGCGTGCTGATGGCGACCAGTGACTCCGGCGGCTTCGATGACTTGATCTGGGCCGCGCTGCCGGGGCTGCACACCATCACCCTCAGCCTGTCGCACGTGGCCGGCCGGCCGTATGGCGCGCTCTATGCCCTCTATAGCGGCCGCAAGGTCGGTCACATGGAACTGGAACTGCTGGAACTGCTCGCCGGGCATGCCAGCGTGGCCCTGTCGAACGTGACCGCATTCGAGGAGGTCGTCCGGCAGCGCGCGCATGAGCGCGCTGTCATCGACGCAAGCGCGGACGGCATCGCGGTGCTCGACTCAGACGGCCTGGTGCGGCAATGGAATCCGGCCGCTCACCGGCTCACTGGCCTGTCGCCCGAAGTCGCCACCGGCAGGCGGCCCCCGTTCCCGCTCCCCGAGCCCGGTTCAAAGCTCACCTACAAGCTCTCCAACGGCCGCTGGATAGACCTGCTGTGCACCGGCTTGAGCGGCCGCGACGAGAAGGTGCTCGACTTCCGGGACATCACGGCGGCGAAGGAACTCGAAGAAGCCAAGGACCTTTTCCTCGCTACCACTAGCCATGAGCTTCGCACCCCTATCACCGTTGTGCAGGGCTTCGCCAGCACCCTGGCCAGCCGCTGGGACAAGCTGGCCGACGCCGACCGGAGGTCGGCGGTGCAGACGATCGCCGAGCGGGCCGGGTCACTAGGCCGGCTGGTGGAGCAGCTCCTGCTCGGCTCGCGGGCCGGGGCGGACCAGCTTCAGGTGACAAACGGCCCGTTCGACCTCGCCGGGCTGCTGAACGGCGCGGCTGTGGCCTTCCAGCCCCTATCGGATTTGCACACGCTCGAAGTCGACGTGCACCCTGGCCTGCCGCAAGCGCACGGGGACCCGATGGCCACCGACATCATCATCGGCCAGCTGCTGGAGAACGCGTTCAAGTACTCGCCGGAGGGCGGCACAGTGAGCGTCCGGGCCATGTCGGAGGGCAGTGCGATCGTTGTGACCGTCCAGGACGAGGGCATCGGCATCCGGCCCGGGGACCGGGAGCGGATATTCGATCGGTTTGTTCAGGGCGAGGCCGGTGATCGGCGTCGTTTCGGTGGTATTGGTCTCGGTCTTTACATTGTCAGGCAATTGGCCGAAGCGCAGGGCGGCGAGATCGCGGTCGCGGAAAGTGATGGACCCGGCACAGTCATGCGGCTGACCCTGCAGCGGGTGACCATTGGCGATCCGGCTCCGGCCAACGGACTGGCCAGCCAAGCTCTGCCCAGGCCCAGGCCAGCCAGCGAGCAGTCAGCGACCGGCTAAGGGTCGCGAGCTGGCCGGGTTGGCTGTTTCCCTAATGCGGCCGGATGACCGTCGGTATAGTCGCCCATGTTTGTGAAATCCATTCAGCAATAATTCTGATAAGAGCCTGCGCGTTTCCTGAACTGCCGTTAACTGCCAGTTTCGGTAATTAATAATGGCAATTCGGATACGTTGCTCACTTTATTGACGGGAACGGGTTGGATCCGGGGTGGCGGAGGCCTGCCGGCACTGGCATCCTCCTGCGCCCACGGGGAGGGGAATCCTTGGTGAGGACGGCACTGCGTGCGCGGGTGGCCAGGTCGAGAGGATCATCAGCGACAAACCCGCGGCCGGTTAGCGGCCGGAGCGGCCGGATCGCAGCGTTAGCAGCCAGCTTGCTTGCCGCGCTGGCGCTCGCGGTCCCCGGTGCCGCCGCTTCGCCAGCCGGATCCCCGGGCCGGTCCAAGCCCGCTGTGGTGCCTCCCCTTCCAAGCCCCGCTTCCTTCGTCGCCCGGCCGCAGATCGCGGCGGGAGTTCGGGGGGTGCGACAGGCCTGTGCCACACCGGACAAGCCAGGTCAGATGGCGTGCATGGCGCTGCTACCCGCACATCCTCATAACTTCGGCCCGGACGCCAGCATGCCGGGCGGCCCGTCCTACGGCCCGTCTCAGCTTCAGAACGCATACGGGCTGAGCGCGGCAGCCAGCACGCCAGGCAGTGGCGAGACCGTGGCGATCGTAGACGCATATAACGACCCGAAGGCCGCCAGCGACCTGGCCGCCTACCGCAGCGCCTTCGGGCTGCCGGCATGCGATGCCGGTACCGGGTGCCTGCGGATCGAGAACCAGTTCGGCGGTACGAAGCTGCCGCGGTCGGACCGCACCGGCGGCTGGGAACTGGAAGAATCCCTGGACCTGGACATGGTCTCGGCGATCTGCCCGAACTGCAAGATCATCCTCATCGAGGCAAACTCAGCCTCGATCGCCGACCTGGCGAGGGCTGAGGAGACAGCGTCGCGCAGCGGCGCGGAGGCCGTTTCCAATAGCTGGGGCAGCGGTGCCGAGTTCACCGGGGAGAACCTCTACGACACCGACTTCTACGCGCCCGGGGTAGCGATTACGGCAGCAGGCGGAGACAACGGCTACGGCACGCAGTACCCGTCCGTATCGCCGTATGTCACCTCCGTTGGCGGCACCAGCCTGACCGGCATCATCGGGTCCTGGCGCCAGTCGGCCTGGGGAGGCACCGGTTCCGGCTGTTCCGAGCTTGAGCCAAAGCCGTCCTGGCAAACCGTTGACGCTGGGGCAGCCGGCGGTTGCCTGAACCGGACTGCCAACGACGTGGCGGCTGAGGCGAACCCGAATCCCGGTGTCTTCGCCTACGACACGGTCCAGGACAGCTCCGGCGGCGCGATCGGCTGGAATACGGTAGGCGGCACGAGCGTCGGCACGCCCATCGTTGCTGCTGCCTACGCGCTCGCTGACATCGTCGCTGGCGGCCCGGGCAAGGCGCTGCTCCCGTTCACGTTCCCGGCGTCCTACCCCTACCAGAACACGTCGGCGTTCACCGACGTCACAACCGGATCGAACGGCACCTGCGAGGCGAACCGCGCCTACCTGTGCCGCGCGCGAAAGGGATACGACGGGCCGACAGGCATCGGCACGCCCAACGGCACGGCAGGACTAACTGGCCCGGCGGGCGGTGAAGTGACGGTGTTGGGCCCCGGCACGCTGGTGTACCAGACCCGCGCCAAGGTCTATCACCAGCTTGATGTCCAGCCAGGCTCGAGCGCGCCGACCTTCAGCACCACGGGCCTGCCCGGCAGCCTTGTCCTCGGCAGCGACGATGTCATCAAGGGAACCGCGCCGGCAACACCCGGTGTGCGCAAGGTGACAGTGACTGCGAGCGCGAGCGGACTCGCCCCGGGATCGGCCACCTTCTCGCTGATTGTCATCGCGAAGATCAAGATCGGTCATCCGGCGGCAGGCCAGGTGCGGCTGGACGGCGGCCGGACCTGCCTTGCCGACGCGCGCAACAGCGCAGCCAACGGCACCCCTGCTGACCTCGCGCGCTGCAGGAGAGGGCCAGCCCAGGACTGGGAGTTCATCCCTGGCTCGGCACTGGGTAGCCCGGGCATGCTGAAGATTCACCGCAAGTGCCTGACGATTCCGGCCGGCACCGGCAACGGCGGCACGGCGAGCATCGAGCCGTGCACGGGCAGCGCCCGGCAGCAATGGACCTACCAGGCCAGCGGCCGCCTGCGCAACCCGGCGACGGCGCGGTGCCTGGCCATCCGCGGCGCGGCCACCAACAGCAAGCGTGCCGTGGCCTGGTCGTGCGCCGGCCGGGCAGGGCTGACCTGGGTGCTGCCTGCGGCGCCCGTGCTCTCCGGGCTGGCCGGCCGCTGCCTGGCCGATCCGGCCGGCCACGGCGCCGCTGGCACGCGTGCGGTGATTGCCCGCTGCGGCCCGGGCGCATCGCAGAAATGGACAGCCGAGCGCAACGGGACGCTGGTGATCAACGGCAAGTGCCTGGCCGTGCGCGCAGGCAGCAAGCTCGACGGCGCGGCCATCGAGCTGGCTCGCTGCGGTAAGAGCGCGGCGCAGAAGTGGATACGCGGCCCGAACGGTCAGCTCATCAACGCCAGCTCCGGCCGCTGCCTAGCCGATCCGGGCAACTCGCTGGCCACCGGGACCAAGCTCATCCAGGACGACTGCTTTAGCCAGCCGGGCGAGATCTGGGTGATCAGCTGAGCCGGGTCAGGCAGCAACCGGGTCAGGCAGCAACTGAGCCAGGCAGCAACCGGGGTCGGGCAGCAGCCGGGCCACGTCAGCCGTTGGCCGCCTGCATGGTCTGCGCCTTGATGCGCGCCTTGGTCACCGGGTCGCGCATGATCGGCGCGCCACCGGAGGCGGCAATGTACTCGTCGATAATGCCGATGACATCCTCGCCCTGCTTCACGATCTGGCCGCGTTCCATCCAGATGATCCGGTTGCAGGTGAGCTCGACCTCTTCCAGGTTGTGCGCGACCAGGAAGACCGTGCCGGCCGCGGCCCGCAGTTCCTCGATGCGGTTATGGCTCTTGACCCGGAACTCCGCGTCACCTGTTGCCAGCGCCTCGTCGACCAGCAGGATGTCCTGGCTTCTGGCGGCGGCGATGGCGAACCGCAGCCTCGCGCCCATACCGGATGAGTAGGTTTTCATCGGCAGGTCGATGAAGTCGCCGACGCCGGAAAACTCAACGATGCCCGGATACAGGTCCTTAGTCTCCTGCCTGCTCATGCCCATGGCGAGGCAGCCGAGCACCACGTTGCGCTCCCCGGTCAGGTCGTTGAGCAGCGCCGCGTTGACGCCGAGGAGGGCGGCGTTGCCGGCGGTGTAGACATTGCCCTGCTCGGCCGGCAGTAGCCCGGCAATCGCGCGCAGCAGGGTGGACTTCCCTGAGCCGTTCCGGCCGATCACGCCCACCGCATCGCCACGGTAGGCGACGAACGACATGCCGCGGATCGCGTGCACCTCGCGAATGGAGGCCCGGCGCTTGCGGCCGAGGATGCGGAGCAGGCTGGCGGCCGCCGTGCCCCGGTCGCCGCCGCGACCATAGACGCGGTACACCACGTGCAGGTCGTCGACGACCACCATCGGCTCAGCCACGGCCGTACCTCGTCTCCGCTCGCCAGAAGAAATAGAAGCCCACGATGATCGAGACCAGTGCCCAGCCAGCGGCGTAGTACCAGAAGTGGGCCGGGTTAGCTCCGGTGTAGTGGCAGTACGCGCTGTAGAGCTGGTACTTCGCGTCAGCGGGGTGCGGGTTGTGGCCGAGCGTATGCCACAGATTGCAGCGTGCCTGGTTGTAAGGCTTGCTGCCCGGCGTGCTTTGACGCTGAGTGGACATCAGCGCGTTGCGGACCAGCGTGATGTACAGCGCTGCCGGGTTGATTTCCAGCAGCGCCACTATCTTGGCGCTGACTGCCTGGCTGAGAGTCGAGATGTGGCCGAGAGTCGCGATGCTGAACAGGACGCCGGAGACATAGAGCCAGGTCCGCATCAGGAACGGCAGCAATTGGCTGAAGTCGTTGACCTGGGCGCCCAGACGAGCCGCCAGCAGGCCGACGCCGATATTGAAGATGGTTTGCAGGAGCAGTGCCGGGATGGCCAGCAGCCAGTACCAGGTCACCGGCTCGCCCGTCAGCAGCAGGATGGGGATCAGCACGACCATCGACAGCAGCATCTGCTGAAACTCGATCATCACGTAGGCCAGCGGCAGCGCGGCCCGCGGGAAATGCAGAGCCCTGATCAGCTCCAGGCTGTCCGTCATCACCGTCGAGGTGGAGATGAAGGCCCGCTGAGTGAAGTTAAAGATAAAGACGCCGGTAACGAGGAAGCCCAGGTAGTTCGGGACCCCGCGGTTGATATGCAGCAGCACACCAAAAATCAGGAAGTAGACGCCGGCGTTCAGCAGCGGGGTCAGCACTTGCCACAGCTGTCCGAGTTTCGCCTCGGTGTACATCGCGATGTTGCGCGCGGTGGCGAAGGCCACGATGAAGTTCGCGCGCCGCCAGAGCTGGCGTAGGTAGGCGGGGATCCGCGGCCGCTCCGCGCTCGGCCGCAGGCCATGCTCAAGCGCGTACTCGGCCAGTGACAGCCCGTCCGGGCCGCCGCCCGCTTCGACGCCCAGGTCTGTCGTACGGAGCTGGCCGGGTCCGGCCAGGCGGCCCGTGTCCGGGTCACGGCTGGCCTGCCCCGCCAGCTTCGCTCGCAGCGGCGTCTTCTGGTCGGTCACGCGGCGCTCCTGCTAGCCATAGAGTTGTGACGGGCAACTGTCACGCGGGCGACTGTACCATCACGTCAGTTGTGCGATACAACTGTAGGTGTGCCTGACGTTTCGCCCGACGAGGCTGAACTCGAGAAGCTGCTGACGCAGCTGCTGCGGGTCGTGTCGCCCGGCCTCGCCTCGAACGGACGTGACGCTGGCCCCCACGGGGACCGTGCTGCCGCTGAGGACCGTGCTGCCCTTGAGGCTAGCGCCACCCAGGTAGCAGATGGCGTTCCCATGGCCGTACCGCCATCTTCGCCGCCACTGTCTTCCCGGCCACTGTCTTCGCCGCGCCCGGCGGCGGATCACGAACCAGTCCGCGGCCCAGCAGACGATGCCCGCCTGCTGTCCGTGACTGCCTCTGAGGCGCGCGCGCTGATCGAGCTGGTCGCTGCCCGCGGTATCGCTCAGGGCGAGCTGGCCGGCCTGCTCGGCCTGGACAAGAGCACAGTGAGCAGGCTTGCGGCCGGTCTGGAGCGCAAGGGCTGGGTACGCCGCGGCCGTGACGAGGATAACCAGCGCTACCTGCGGCTTTATCTCACGCCGCAAGGCAGCGAAGTGGCCGCCCGCGTCTGGCAGGCATGGCAGTCGCGGCAGGCCAGGATCCTGGCTGCGCTATCTGCCGACGAGCGGGCCGGATTGTCCGCCGGACTGCGCGGGCTAGTCCGCGGGCTAGCCGCCGAGGGACTGCTCGGCGAGCCGTCCGGAACGGGAAGCTAGCACCCGGCCGCGTTCCGGCCCTGCTTCCGGCCTGCCGTGCTCCCGGGCGGCACGCGTGGCAGTGACGATGCCGCCGCCGCTCCCATGCTCGGTTGATGCCCGGGCAGCGCGCAACGCCCGCTTTGCCCGGTGTGACCGATGAGGCTGAAGATGCGGGCGCCGGTTTCCGGTAACGCGGTGGTGGGCATCTCCGCGAGCAGCGGCTCGTCTGCATGGCGTCGCGGCATCCGGGCGGATTTGCGCAGGGAGGTGACGACAGTGGGCACGGTGCTCCTGCCCTGCGCTCCGGCAAGCGTTGCGGTCGCCCGCCAGCGCCTTGCCGCCGACCTGACGGCTGCCGGAATCTATGCGGGCGCGATTGGCGATGCCGTGCTTGTCGTGAGCGAGCTGCTCAGCAACGCCATCCGCCATGCCAGGCCGCTGCCCGGGGCGAACGTACAGGTGGCGTGGGCGGTCGACGAGGGAGCTCTCGAGGTAGCTGTCAGCGACGGCGGCGCGCCTACCAGGCCCCGGCAGACTGAGCCGACAATCTCCTCACTCGGCGGACGCGGCTTGGACATCGTTGAGTACCTGGCCCGCACCTGGGGCATCAGGACCGACGACGCCGGGCTGACCGTCTGGGCGATCCTGGCGGCGCCTGCCGACCGGCAGCCGGCTGACCTGCG
Source organism: uncultured Actinomycetota bacterium (assembly GCA_963834665.1). Classification (GTDB taxonomy): domain Bacteria; phylum Actinomycetota; class Actinomycetes; order Streptosporangiales; family Streptosporangiaceae; genus JAJYUU01. The sequence goes on along the minus strand of CAWICK010000008.1, from coordinate 101,895 downwards.
GAAAGTTGGTCCGCTTCAGGCGTAGGCACACGGCTAAGTGGTGATACTCCTGGCGGGGGATGTGCTGCCGGGGGCCCGGACGCCGCGTGACGCGGGCCGGCCTGGCCGGGGCGCGGCGCGTGACGCGGGGGGAATCGTGAGCCGGATCCAGGGCGTAGACAGCGAAGTCGGCCAGCTCAGGACCGTGCTAATGCACAGACCCGGGGCAGAGCTGCAACGGATAACCCCACGCCACAAGGACCGCCTGCTGTTCGGCGGCCTCCCCTGGGTCAGCAAGGCGCGGCAGGAACACGACCTGCTCAGTCAGGAACTCCGGAATCAAGGCGTCGAGGTCCTGTACTTCACTGAGCTCCTGCAAGACGTGCTGGAATACCAGGCTGCCAGGGACCAGGCAATCGGCATGGCCGTCGCTGACGCTGGCCTCGGAGATGAGCTGCGCGGCCACCTGCGCGCTCACCTTGAGGACCTGAGCCCTGAGGAGCTAGCCCAGGTGCTGATTGCCGGCCTCACCCCGCACGAGCTGAAGACTGGCCGCGGCGTCGTGTTCGAGTTGCTGGACCGACACGATTTCGTGCTGGATCCGCTGCCGAACCTCGTTTTCACGAGGGACTCGAGTTTCTGGATCGGTGACCGGCTCGCCGTGGCAAGCCTGGCGGCTGGCCACCGGCGCAGAGAGACCGACCTGGCGAGCATCCTGTACCAGCATCATCCCCGGTTCACCGGCACGAAATGGCTCTACGAACCCGGATTCGAACCGCTGGATGGCGGTGATGTGCTGCTGCTTGCACCGGGTGTCGTCGCCGTCGGCGTCGGCCAGCGCACCACGCCGGCCGGAACGGAGCGGCTCGCCAGGCAGGCCTTCGATACCGGGCTCGCGCACACGGTGCTTGCCGTGCCCATGCACCAGCATGTCGGCGGCGGTCACCTCGACACCATCTGCGCTGTCGTCGACATTGACTCCGTGCTTATGCACCCGGCTGTCGCATACACGCTCACCGCGCACACGATCTCGCCGCGACCGGACGGAATGCGCGTATCGCATCAGCAGCCGTTCCTTGAGGCCGCGGCGATGGCCATGGGCATTGACCGGCTGCGGGTCATCGACACCGGCGTGGATCCGGCTTGGGGCCAGCCCGGTCAGTGGAATGACGGCGGCAACGTGCTCGCGATCGGGCGGCGGCTGGCCGTCAGCCACGAGCGGAATGCGCAGACAAACTCGCGGCTGGAAGAGGCCGGCGTCCGGGTCCTGCAAGTGCCCAGCAGCGAGCTCGGCAGCCTTCGCGGCGGTCCGAGATGCATGGCGTGCCCGATCGGCCGTGACCCGTCCGCCCAGCCCGCCGAAAGTCCGAGCGACCCTGAGCTGTCACGGCCAGGCCGGGAACCAGTGGCGTACCACGGTAACGTGCCGCCAGACGGCAGCCCGGACCGCGACGGCAGCATGCGCCGATCGCCGGAACTCGCGCCCGCGAGCTTAGCCGCGACCGCGAGCTTAGCCGCGGCCGCGCGATCTCCTGGCCGACTTGCGGCCGAGCCTGAAGAAGCCGAATACCAGCGCGACGACCACGATCAGCAGCGCGAACATCGTAATGAAGGCGAGCAGCTTGATAACTGCCAAGGCCACCAGGACCACGACGATGACGCCCGCGACGACCAGCAACATGCGAAGCATGGCTACACGCTACGTCCGGCGGTCAGAGCGCGCCACACCAGCACGCGGCGCCACGTACATGGGCGGCTCCGCAGACAGCAAGTCAGGCCTTTGGTGAGCCTCAGCGCTAATGGATAGTTTCAGTAGTAATCGGAAGGTACGCGCCTTTCCGCGCCATCAGTGGTAGGCCATCTAGCCGGCATCGTCGCTGACCCGGTAGTCTGCGGCAGGTGGAGCTAAAGGTCACGACCCGGTCGCAAGGTGATCACACCGTCATCTCCGTGACGGGAGAGATCGACCTGTACACGGCGCCGAAGCTGCAGTCGGAGCTGACCGCGGCCTTGAACGAGAGCCCGGCCCGGCTGATCGTCGACATGTCCGGCGTCGGATTCTGTGACTCCACCGGCATCAACGTGCTCCTCGCCGCGCACCGGAACGCTCGCGAACGCGGCGGCGAACTCCAGCTTGCCGGGCCAGGATCCGCAACCCGGAAGGTTCTTCAGGTCACCGGCCTGGAATCGGTGTTCACCGTGCTCGACGATCCGGTCCGAGTCACCGGCCAGTAGCCGAGGGCCCGATCTCTGCCATGCCGCAAGGCGACCTTGCCGTGATCATTCCGGCCCGGAACGAGGCCGACCGGATCGCCGCCACCGTGACGGCAGCTGCCAAGCTCGACGGGGCCGACATCATCCTGGTTGTCGACGATGGCTCGACCGATGGCACCGCGGCTGCCGCCGAGGCAGCCGGTGCGCAAGTGATCAGGCATCCGCGCAACCGCGGCAAGGCTGCCGCCATGGAGACCGGGGCGCAAGCCGTCAAGCTGATCGAGTCGGGCGCGACCGGTCCGGGCGTGACAGTCGCGCGTCACTTGCTGTTCCTTGACGGCGACCTGGCCGGCAGCGCGGCGGATGCAGGCCCGCTCGCCGGGCCGATTCGCGCTGGCACGGCCGACGCGACGATCGCGGTGTTCACCAGCAGAGTCCGCAAGGGCGGGTTCGGCATCGTGACATCGACGGCAGGAGCTGGCATCGAGCGCGCAATCGGCTGGCGCCCGGCGCAGCCGCTTAACGGCCAGCGCTGCCTGACCAGGGCCGCGTTCGAGGCTGCCCTGCCGCTCGCGCCCGGGTGGGGCGTCGAGATCGGCATGACTATCGACCTGGCCCGCAAGGGTCTGCGGATCACCGAGGTCGAGGTTCCGCTCTCGCACCGTGCTACCGGCAACGACTGGCGGTCCCAGCTGCACAGGCTGCACCAGCTCGCCGACGTGGCGAGGGCCCTGCTGGCGAGGGAACCAGCGACCTGGCAAGCTCGCAGGGAGGAGCGCGCGCGGCGGGCGCCCGGCGCCTAGAGGTACGGCCCAGAAGTGCGAGGCAGGTGCTGCCCGTCTTCGCCCTCGACGCCCGGCGGCGGCATCATGCCGGGTGGTAGCGCCCGCCGCATCTGCTCTAGCTGGGCCCGCGCGGCCATCTGCTGAGCGAACAGGGTGGTCTGAATGCCGTGGAACAAGCCCTCAAGCCAGCCGACCAGCTGCGCCTGCGCTACCCGCAGTTCCGCCTCGCTGGGGACCTCGTCCTCGGCGAAAGGCAGCGACAGCCGCTCGAGCTCATCGACCAGTTCCGGCGCCAGGCCGTCTTCCAGCTCCTTGATCGAGCTGGAATGGATCTCCTTAAGACGGGCCCTGCTCTTCTCGTCTAGCGGGGCGGCCCTGACCTCCTCAAGGAGCTGCCGGATCATGCTGCCGACGCGCATCACCTTGGCGGGCTGCTCGACCATCTCCGTCACTGGCCGCTCGCGCGAAACCTCCTCCATGTCGGATTCGGTAGCCACGCCATCGGGGCCGACTACGACAATTCGGGGGCTGTCGCGAACATCTGAGTTGGTCTGCTCGGTCATGAACCCTAGTCTGCCGGCGTCGCCCGCCGGAGGCACCAGCGGGTCGGCTAGTTCAGCCCGATGGCACCGGTGGCCAGCACGATCTTGCCGATATGGGTGCCTTCCTCCATCACGCGATGCGCCTGTGCTGCGTCGGCCAGCGGGAGGACCCGGTGGACGACCGGCTTGACGCGCCCGGAACTGATCAGCGGCCAGACGCTCTCCCGGACCGCGGCAACGATCGCCGCCTTTTCGCTGACAGGGCGCGCCCGCAGCGAGGCCGCGTAGACCGACAGCCGCTTATGCAGCATCTGACCGAGGTCAAGCTCGCCTTGCGCGCCGCCCTGGAGTCCGATGACCACCAGTCGGCCACCCGTTGCGAGCGCGACGATGTTCCTGGCCAGATAGGCGGCGCCCATGATGTCCAGGATCACATCGGCGCCGCGGCCGCCGGTGAAGTTCTGCACGGCGGTAACGAAGTCCTCGTCCCGGTAGCAGATCGCCAGATCCGCGCCGAGTTCGCGGCAACGGGCAAGTTTCTGCTGCGACCCGGCGGTGCACGCGACCCGCGCGCCGGCGGCCTTGGCCAGCTGGATAGCCATAGTGCCGATCCCGCTGGCGCCCCCGTGGACAAGCAGCGTCTCGCCCGGCTGGAGCTGGGCGTGCAGGAACACGTTGGCATAGACGGTGCAGGCAGCCTCGGGCAGCGCGGCGGCATCGGCCGGGCTGGCGGTTTCGGACCCTCCTTGCCAGGCCGGCCATGGCAGCACCTGACCGGCCGGAACCGCTACCTGTTCGGCATAGCCGCCGCCAGCCAGTAGCGCACATACGTTGTCCCCCGGCCGCCAGGCGGTGACCTGGCCACCGACGGCCGCGATCTGTCCGGCGCATTCCAGCCCCGGGTAGGGCGGCGCGCCGGGCGGTGGCGGGTAGAAGCCCTGTCGCTGCATGAGGTCGGCCCTGTTGACCCCGGCGGCGGCGATTGTGATCAGGACCTCGTCAGGCGCGGGGACAGGATCGGCCACTTCGCGGAGCTTGAGTACCTCTGGCCCGCCTGGTTCTTCTATGACAACCGCGCGCATGACAGCCTCCGGCCGTGTTTTCCCTTCGTTGGCAACAGCCCACGTCGTCTCTGGCCTAGGCTCGGCGTGTCGAGCGGGGGCCGACGGGGGCCGGTCGACCATTTCCTGCGACCGAAGGGTGTGAGAACACCTTGGCAGAACACCGACAGGATCGCGCAGCGGGGGCGAACCAGGTGCGGAAGGATGACGGTGCCGACTGGCGCCTAGGTGGCATCGGCGGGCTGTTCGGCTCGCGGGCTGATGAGGATCCCGGCGAGTTCCCGGCGCAGGAGGCCGCGCACGGGGGACAGGCCGAGTCCGCGGCCGGCGCGCCAAGCCGCGACGAGCCGATGGGCAACGAGCCGATCCACGACGAGCCGGAATATGACGAGTCGGATGACGGCGACCCGGATTACGGAGACGCAGATTACCTCCCCGGGCCGGAGGAAATGACGCTGGCTGACAAGCGGCAGGCTGACAAGCGGCAGGCTGACCCGCAACCGGCGTCGCGCGGCCGGCGCCGCGCGCCGGCGGAATCGCCACGAGCGCAGATCACGCCGCCCCGCGGCACGCACGCACGCAGCGGCACGCGGGACACCAGCCGGAACGGCACGCCCGGGGTTCCGGACGCGGCTGAGGTCGCAGGCGACCTTACGCCATCACTCTTGCTACCGGCCCGCAGGCGCGCGCCATCACCGGGCTGGCGCCGGACCATCTACCGGGTGTCGGGGGGCGTGGTCAGGATTCCGACGTCAGCGTCGGAATTACGCCGCCAGGACCTGATCAGCCGCGGCCTGACGCCAGTGGCCGCGGGGCATCACCGGGTCGCCGTGCTCAGCCTCAAAGGCGGCGTTGGCAAGACGACGACGGCCGTCGGCCTCGGTTCGACGCTTGCCTCGCTGCGCGGCGACCGGGTGATCGCAATCGACGCCAATCCTGACCGCGGAACGCTGTCCGACAAGCTGACGCGGCAGACGTCGGCAACTGTCCGCGACCTGCTGAACGAGCGTGCCCAGATACACCGGTACGCCGACGTGCGAGGCTTCACCTCACAGGCACCAAGCAGGCTCGAAGTGCTGGCGTCGGCTCAGGATCCGGCTGTCTCAGAACCTTTCAGCGAAGCTGACTACTGCGCGGCCTGCGCAGTTCTTGAGCGTTATTACTCCATCTGCATCACCGACTGCGGAAGCGGGCTCATGCACTCGGCGATGGGTGGCGTGCTGCGACTGGCCGACCAGATCGTGCTGGTCAGCACCGCCTCAGTAGACGGCGCCCGGAGCGCGAGCGCCTGCCTGGACTGGCTGGCAGCCCATGGACATGAGGATCTGATGCGGAACGGGGTCGTCGTTCTCACCGGCATCCGTCGGAGGTTCAGCCGGACCGCGGTGAATCTTGACCTGCTTCAGGGGCACTTTGCGGCCCGCTGCCGGGCCGTGACCCAGGTGCCGTACGACCCTTACCTGGCGCAAGGCGCCGAGGTCGAGCTTGACCAGCTGCGAAGCGGCACCGCCAGCGCGTTCCTCGAACTCGCGGCCGTGGTCGGCGATGGCTTCTCCCGGCGCCGGGCGGAGCCGCGCGCTATCGCTCCGGCAGTCCGCTGACCTGCTCGAAAGCACCGACTGACGGTGGTTCCGAGACGTCCCAAACGGCGGCGGAGGGTGTGGGATTCGAACCCACGGTGACACTTGCGCGCCACAACGATTTTCAGAGTCCCACCGGCGCCGTAGCGGCCAGTCGCACCTAATCCGCAGCCAGCCGAGTTTTCTCACTTCACCGGCCGTTCCGGCACGCCAGTTCATCGCTGCTGGTCGCTGCTGATCAGGCCGTGCGTCCCCACGATGTCCCCACAAGCGGGCCGCCGCATGCGCTGTGAACGCTGCGGCGGCCCTAGGTAACCGACCCCATGGAGGTTGAGAACCATGCCCGAAACAATCCCACACCCGCCATCCGCAACCGAGGTAGCGCGGCGCCTGCGCTGTGACATGTGCTGGGCGCCTCCCGGCCAGCCATGCCAGCGCCGCCCGGCTGGTGACCACCTGGAGCGCATCGTCGCCGCGGTGAAGCTCGGCCTTGTCAGCAGGGGCAGAACTGGCCGCCATCGTCGGCGGCCTGGCCGTCATCGCCGATCACGTCGTCATCCTGGAGCGTGCGGCATGACCGCCCCCGCGCCCCACCTGGCCGCACATCGAGCACGAACTGCTGATCGACTGGACGGCGGAAGGGCTGGAAAGCGGGCCGATCACGCGCTCGAGCTGGCGCTGTACTCCAGGCGGGTGCTCGCCGGGCGCTGCGGCGGAAGCTGCGGCGGGCTGACCGTAACTTCCGGTGGGAGCCGGATCCGGTGTACCGGCGGTTTGAGTCGGCTTTCAACGAGGCGATGTCGCCGAGGTTGCCCCGGAGCGCGGCATGAGCGCCGAACTGAGGCGCCAGCCGCACCGCGGCCGCGGCCGTCCCGCCGACTTCCGGCGCGAGGCCGCGCTTCCTGGTCGGCTCCCGCCCGGCGACGCCGGACTTCGACGCCTGGGCTTTGCGGCTGCCGCCGAGCTGCGCTCGGTGCTGACCGGCTCGCCGCCGAGAGCCGGACCCGGCCGCGGGACAGCTCGCGCAGATCCGGCTCGTCCTCGATGCGTTTGACTGGGAGCACGACGACCGGCAGTACGCGCTTGAGCAGATCGACGACATCCTGCGAGGCGACCAGTGACCGGGATGCGGAAGGCCGCGCTCGCCGCGATCAGCTGCTGGTCGCCGCGGCGTCGCTCGCTCAGTTCGCCGAGTCGTACCGGGCGCTGCTCGACTGGGCCAGCCATCACGGCCTGCACGGCGGCTGGGCGGTCGCGTGGCCGCTGCAGGTCGACACGTTCATCGCGGTCGGCGAGCTGGCGCTGTTCGTCGCGCTGGCCGACCGCTGGCCGGTCCGCAGTCCAGGGTGGCCGCGTGGGGTCGTCACCGCGCTCGGCCTGGCCGTGTCCGTCGCCGGGAACGTCGGCCACGTCGCCGGCGCACGACTGGCGCCAGCCGGGCCACTGCAGCGGTGCCGCCGCTGGCGGCCGCGGCCGCGCTCGCGGTCGGCCTCGGCGTCCTCAAGCGCGTCGTGCGCAACGGACCGGCTTGCCGATGCACCGGCGCAGCCGAAGCACGCCGTACGCACGCGCGTACGGCCGCTGGCCGCGCTGAACGGCCACGCGGAGCGCACCGCGAGGCGACGCCGAGCTGTTCGCCGCCGAGCTCGACGTCGGCAGCGTGCCGTCGCATCCGGCGCAGATCCGGTCCGGGCTGCACGTCGGCCAGGACCGAAGGCCAGCGAGATACAGGCGTACCTGCGCAGCGCGAGGTCCGTCACCCCGTAACGATAGCCCGGCGCCGGGGCCATCCCGCGAAGACAGTACCCCGGCGCCAGTCCCCACCGAAATGAGGAGAACCAGCATGTCAGCACAGCCCGCACCCGAGCACGAGAACGTCGTACCTATCCGCCCCGGCCAGCCGGATACAGCCGCACATCCGTGGGACCAGCCGGCGCAGCGCCGCGCCGTCCTCCCCGGCTGGCTGCGCGACCGGCAGTCCCGCAGGCCACGCCGCCCGGTGGGCATCGCAGGCACGTCGCCACCACGTCGCCTTCCACGGCGTCCGCGTACCCAAGTACCTGGCCCGCACCCTGCTGTGCGCGCCGCGCGGCCTGCTGCTCGGCGGTCTGGCACGGCTGGCGGTGGCTGTTCGACCGCGACGACGCCGGCACGCACGAGCTGCGGGTCGACGCCGCCGCCCGCCGGGACCACAAGGCGTACGCGACCGCGGCCCGTATCCGCAAGGACCGGGTACGTACCCGGCTGCTGGCGACCGTCGTGTCCGGCGGCCTGCTGGCGGTCCTGGCCGTCATCGTGCGGCTGGCGTGGCCGCCCGGCCTGTGGGTCCTGGCCGCGGCCGCTGTCGGCGGCCTGGCGTACCTTGGCCGGCCGCAGAACACGCCGCTGATCGATCACGCGGTCGTGTCCGCGGCCGCGGAGCGGATCACCCCGGACGTCATCGTGCGGGCGCTGTCGAACCTCGGCCTGGCCGGCATCAGCCAGGCGCTCAAGGCCGGGCCGGCGACATCCAGTTCATCGCGCCCGGCGTCGGCCGCGACGGGCCCGGCTGGCGCGCCGAGCTCGACCTGCCGTACGGCGTGACCGTGGCCGACATCATGGACCGCCGCGACCGGCTCGCGTCCGGGCTGCGCACGGCCGCTGGCGTGCGTCTGGCCGATGCCCGCCCCGGACGCGCACGACGGCCGGCTGGTGCTGTTCATCACCGACAAGCCGATGCGGGACCTGGCGCCGGCCGCGTGGCCGCTGGCCGAGCAAGGGCACCGCGGACCTGTTCCGCGCCGGCGCCGTTCGGCACGTGACCAGCGCGGCCGCGCCATCACGATCCTGCTCATGTTCGCCGGCGTGCTCATCGGCGCGATGCCGCGGATGGGCAAGACGATGGCGCTGCGGCTGCTCGGCCTGTTCGCCGCGCTCGACGTCCGCGCTGAGCTGCGGGTATGGGAACTGAAAGGCACCGGGGACCTGTCCTGCGCTGAGCACGTCGCCTACTCCTACGGATCCGGCGCCGACGACGCCACGCTGGCGGCCTGCCTGGCTGACGTCCGCGAGGTCGCCGCCGAGCTGGACAAGCGCGCGCGAAGGTGATCCGCGGCCTGCCCCGCGACATCTGCCCCGAGAACAAGGTCACGCCCGAGCTGGCCGCCAAGCGGTCGCTCGGCCTGCACCCGCTCGTGCTCATCATCAGCGAGTGCCAGGAGGCATTCAGCCACCCGCAGCTGGGCAAGGAGTTCGACCGGCTGGTCACCGCGATCGTCAAGCGCGGCCCGGCGCTCGGCATCATCACCGCTGCTCGACACTCAGCGGCCGGACGCGGCGAGCCTGCCCGGCGGGATCCGCGCCAACATCGGCGTCCGGTTCTGCCTGCGGGTGATGGACCAGACCGCCAACGACATGATCCTGCCGACCGGCTCGCTACAAGAACGGGATCCGGGCGACCGACTTCGCGCAGGCCGACAAGGGCATCGGCTGGCTGATCGGCCACGGCGACCAGGCCGAGATCGTCCGCACCTACTACTGCGACGCGATCCAGGCCGACGCGATCGGCCGGCGCGCCCGCAGGCTCCGCGAGGCAGCCGGGACGCTGGCCGGGTACTGCCTCGGCGAGCACGAGGCGCAGCTGCCCGTCGTCGACTTCCTCGCCGACGTCCTGGCCGTCACCGAGGGCACCGACCGGATCTGGTCCGAGACGATCGCCGCGCGGCTCGCCGAGCTGCGGCCCGAGCATGTACCGCGGCTGGGATGCCGCCGCGTCGGCGACGCGCTCCGCGTCCGCGGCGTCGAGCCGGTCCAGGTCTGGGGCCAGACGGCGACGGCCAGCAGGCCAACCGCGCGGCGTCACCCGCGAGCAGCTGCTAGCCGCTAGCGCCGCGGCTGCTAGGTCTAGCGGCGCCGCTAGCGGCGGAAACAGCGCCGTGACCTGGGAACTAGCCGCTAGCGCCCGGCATCGGCGCTGCGCGCGTTTCCGCAGGACAGCACGGTCCTCGGCGGCTGCCGGGCTGCCCGCTAGGGACGTCGGCGGGCTGCTGCTCCTGGCGCGTCATCGCCGTCGCCGGTCTACCTCGGCTCGTGCCGCATCTGGCCCTACGGCCCGTGCTTCGCCTGCCGCGTGCAACCCGCGCCGCAACCCCGGCTCCAACCGCAAGCGGCACGGCCGCTGCAGGGTCTGCCGCGGGCACCGGCGAACGGCTCCGGGTCGGCACCCGGATCATCCGCGCCCCGGCTACAAGGGCGGCCGGTGGCCGTCGTGACCCTCGGCTACCAGACATGCCCGACCGCTGCGGCGGCGACGGCTACCAGCACCTGTTCGGCGCGATCTACCGCTACCCCTGCCGCGCGTGCAAGGGCAGCGGCGAACGGCCCCGCATCGCCTACCGCATCTGGACCGTGCTGCGCCACGGCGCAGCCGCACGAGAGGACTACTGACATGCCCACCGGAACCTGCAACTATCCCGCACCATCACACGGCCCGTCAGCCGGGCCGCCCATCGGGCTGCTGGCCGCGATCGGCCATCGGCACCCTGATCGTCGCCGCACGTGGCACGCCGTCGTCGTCGTCGCTGGCCGTCGTCGCGGTCCTGGCGGTCGCAGGCGTCGCCGTGGCGATGCTCTGGCACTCACACCGGGCCGAGCCCTACGACGCGGCGTACAGCGTCCCGAGGCCCCCTGTAACCCGGGCCGCGGCACCGCACGCCATGCTCCCTTGCCCCGCCGCCCCTCAGGTCATCCACGTGCATAACCACGTCAGCCGACGACGGCCGCGCACGGCCGCGCTGGCGGCCGAGGTCGCCCAGCTGCGCGCCGCAGATCGCCGCCAACCCCCGGCCAGCACCTCCCACTTGCACGGCGTCACCGCGGCCGACGTCGCCGAGGCGATCGCCGCCGTCAGGCCGGCGGGCAGCGCCCCGCCATCGAGGAGTAACACCGCGCATCGAGGCCGCAACCGGGACGCCGGAACACCACAGGTCAACCAGCGCCCCGGCTGACACGTCAGACACTCACCCCCGACCCCGCAGCAAGGAAGCCGCCGAAATGACTAAGACAAAGCTCAGCGTCGTGCCGAGAGTCCTCCCCGCGGCCGAGCTCGAGGACCTCGGCAAGGAGGAGCTGGCCGCGTACCTGCGGCGGATGATGGCCGCCGCAAGGGACCTGTGCGCGACGCTGCCGAGTACCTCATCGGCCCCGGCCAGCCTGACCCGAAGCCGCAGCGACCCCGTGACTCCAAGGCGGCCGGGATGCTGTACGGAAGTAGTTACGAACACCGGGCGCCCGGCTGGCTACGGCTGGCCGGGCGCGTCCTCTATCGGTCAGCCCAGCGAGAATCTGGGTCATCGCCGTGCGCGACGCCCGCCAGATGAACGGGCCGGCGCTTCGACTAGCGCCTCGATGTCGCGCCAGCGGGTCATGAACACTTCCAGCTGGCCCCATTTGGTCTCGGCGTCCTGCCTGGTTCAGGGCCACCATCTTCGCCCGTGCTCGCGGACGGCGGCGATCTCGTTCCGGTTCTCGATGATCTTGTTGTCTCGGGTGACGATGAGCCATCCTCTGCGCGCGACCTCGGGTATCCAGTCGATGTCCAGCAGCTGGTCCTGGTGATCGGGCAGGGCGGCCGCTGTCCGCTTGTGGATCTGGGTGCCGGGGTCGCCGGGGTAGGTGACGTCGTTGCGCAGCCCGCCGATGATATGCCGAAGCCCCGGATGTCGGCGTCGACGTAGATGCGGACGTTCGCCGCGCGGGCAGTCACGCGGCCGCGCTGCTGCGCCAGCTCGTAGCTGTGCGCCCACCGCACTGCATCAAGATCCAGCCGAAGTCCTCGGCGACCTCCTCGACCGAGGCGCCGGCGTCCAGCTCGCCTGCTATCGCCTCGGTGGAGATACCGCCGACCGCCGGCCTGCCGAACCGCACCAGCGGGTTGATCCTGACCGGCGACGCCGGATCGTCATGAGGCCGCCATGCGCCGGCTCGTCACCTGACCACTCGACGCGCTCGAAGAACTCCTCGCCGGGGCCGGTCAGGACGGCCTGCCCGTTCGCGACCGCCACGAGGCAGAAATCGGGTCCAGGTGGCTGCGGTCCTGCAGGTCGATCAGCAGCTTGCGGCCGGAACCCGACATACGGCCGCCTGTCCGCCAGCGGGTACGGCACCCGGAACTCGTCCCGCAGCCTGTCGATGAAGTCCCGCAGTTCCCGCAGCGGCACGTCGTGGTCCCGCCGGTAGGACCGCAGGAGCGCCGCCTCAACGAACTCGCCCAAGTGACCGAGCCGCGACCGGTCGGCTCAGCTCGGATCACCGGCGGGTAGACCTTGCCCGGTGCCTGCCGCCCTCCAGCCACCAGTGCAGCGTCGACGGTGCCACCCGCAGCAGCGCGCGGCGGCTCCCTCGGTGTACATCTCCCGGTCAAGCACTGTTACCGACATAGCGCGAGTGTCGCACTGCCTTCCGTGCTAGGCCAGCATCGGGCGTCAATCATCACCGGGGCTCATGCCGCGGCCGGTACCAGCAGCTCGCGCAGCCAGGCGCCTGGCAGGCCACCACCAGGTGACCGAAGCCGCGCGTAGGGGGCTCGCCAGCGCAACAGGGCAATCGCAAGGCTGCCAGCTCACAATCACCGTGGCCTGCTGCCACTCGTGACCGTGCGAGCACTGGAGCGGATAGCACCACTTTCCATTCTGGTTGCTGCACGTCCACCAAGCGATTAGAACACGTGAGCGATTGCCAGCGCTAGGCGGCGCCGTGGCGCAGCCACCAGTCCCACTCGGTGGCGACGCGCAGCAGCGGACTCTCCGCGGCGCGGTAGCCGCGCCGCCCGGTCGGCCTCGACCGCGGCCATGAGCACGTCGTGCACGCGCTGCCGCTGCCCGTCGTCCAGGCCGCTGGTGTTCACCGCGCGACCTGCTGGTCAGCCTCGAGCGCGGCCGCGAGCTCGCGGAGCACCCCGCGACGTCCTCTGGTGCTGCAGCGGCCACTTGCGATAGCTCGCGCGCGACGAACCGCCGGTCACCCGAATCGTGGGTCCACGGGCTCAGGTTCGGGGCGAACACTGCCGCGCCCTGCTGCGTCAGGGCCCGCGGCGTCCCCAAGGAGGCGGGAAACGACGCCGTGGGCCCCACCGCAGGAGTCCGCCCGGCATGGCACGACGGGCGGCGTTCATGGTCACAGCAGGATCCGGCACCGGCCTGCGGCCAGGGCACCGGCCCCGAGCCTGGTGAAGCCACCGCGACCCGCCATGCGCTGCTGCAGGGCCTCGAACTGGTCGTGGATGTCCCACTGCTCGTCGGTCAGCAGCAGATGCGACCCAGGCCGCCTGTGCGCCGCCGGACGCAGCCACGCGGGCATCTCTGGCCACTGCAGAGCCGCTGCCGCAGCCAGACGGGCATCTCCTCCAGGTGGCCGCCCATCTCACGCCACCCGCGGCTGGTTCGAGCCCCACTTCGCGGTCCACGCCTCGATGAGCCTGCCAATCACGGCCGGGGACGGCGGATACTCGGCGGCGCTGTCCCGGCACCACTGCAGCGTCTGCAGCACGTCCCACCGCTTGAGCTCGTTCAGGTCCCGCCCGGCCGCGACAGCCGCCACGACCTCCGTGTCGCCATCGGCTTTGAGCAGCGCCTCGACCACCCGGCCCGTCGCCAGCGTCCGCGCCGACCCCATCCTGATGAGCCTGTGCTCCACCCATCTTCGCCATGCTCTCCGGCCCGTCGCCTGGCCAGCGGTGCCGCGTCGTCTCGTACACCGGCTTGCCGTCCTCGCCGATCCCCGCGAACTTCCGCGTCACCATCTCCTGCACTGCCATGCTGACCGCCTCCCTTGAACTAGTTGAGGATCACGACGGGGCTGACCGTCGCGCTCGAGTTGGCCGTCTCCAGGGCACTTTGCGGCCAAATTTTCCCGTCGCATCTGTGCGGACCCCGTTGCCGACATGTCCGTTTGGAACTTGTAATGCGGCGAAACGTCCACCTGCACCAGCTGCCGGGTGCCCAGCAGGTACATCGAAAGATCAGCCAGGGGACAGGTCACCGAGCGTGCCAAGCGCCGGCACGTGCTCGGTCACGTACAGCGGCAGGCCCAGCAGCCGCCACACGGTGCCGTCGAACACCAGGACTGCAGGCGCGGTGATCCCCGACGTCGCGGCGCCGAAGTTCTGGAAGATGTTAAGGAGCTCGGTCAGCACGTCCGGCGAGCACTGCCACACGGCTCCCTGGCAGGCTGGCCGGCAGCATCGCAGCCACCATGCCGATGAGATCGGCGAACTTCACGTGGCTCGCCGTCGCCCGGGTCACCTGGATCGCGCACGGCGCCTTCAGGTAACCCTCGGGCTCGCCGACGCCCGTCCCGCCCGTCAGGGCGTGGTCCTCCCACCAGGCCATCGCCTTCGGCACTACCGTCCGCAGGTACACATCGAAGGCGGCCGCGTCATCCATCAGCTCGTTCGGGGCGCTGCTGTAGGCCTTCAGGGCCTTGGCGTCCAGCAGTACTGGTATCCTGCTGGTAGTACGGCCTGCGTCTCGGTGATCGAGACGCCCTCTTCCGCCCAGTAGGCGGTGAACCCGAAGATCGAGCTGGCGTCGGAGACGGCATCCATGGCGGGCACGCCGACCCGGAGGGTTCCCATCGGGATGTCTATTGCCCGCGGCCGGACGATGGCGCTCTGGATAGTGGCGAGCACAAGATCGCTGCGGAATTCCTGAGGAATCAGGAAGCCGCCGGCGTTGGGGATCTTCCGACCCGAAACTGGCCTGGATCTCCGCCACCCGGCCGAGCTTGCCGCTGCGGTTCCGGATCGAGGTCACGAAGTCGCCGATGCCGTCGAACAGCCCGTCGAGCTTCGCCCCCGGCGCGGACCGGCTGTACAGGCCCTCGATGTGTCCCGGCCTTGCCAGCTAGCTCGCGGCGCCCTGCACGCCGGGCGGCAGAGTGCGCAGCTGGGCTCCGCAGCTGCGCCGAAAGGCCCGGATCCTGCCGCAGCGCGTTCCTCGCGTAGGTGGCGAAAACCTCGCCTGGCGGAATCGAGAACTGCGAGCCTGCCGCGCGCTCGATGTACTCGACAAGGTTGTCCGGCGAATCGGGCAACGCCCGCAGGCCCGGCGCGGGTAACTGGCGTGCTCACGGACGCATCGCTGCTCGCGGCCTCCTGACCAGAAGGAGCACTGACCGTGTTCCCAGGCCGGGCCGCCCGTGCCACGCACCGCAACCGCGGGGACGCCGTCCTCAGAGGACGCACCACCATCCTAGCGGTGACCAGCGACAATTAACGGCCGTTACGACGCTGAAATGACAGCCGTCAAGAGGTTCCCTGCTTCGCCCGCGACAGCGGGGTGGCGCCAAGTGCATGCAGCGCGCGCATCAGCAGCGGCCCGAACCGCCGCAACGCGAACGCCTGGTCGGCCAGCTCGTCAATGTGCCGCGCGTACATCCGCGCAACCGCGGCCGCAGCCGCGTCCTCAGGCCGAAGCGGCAGCGCGTTAAGGGTCTCCCTCGACCGCGGGCAGCATCAGCTCGCCCGGGTCCCTCGGCTCACGCGGATCGCGCTGCCGCGACCGCTCCGCGGCCCTCCGCGCCCGCAGCCGGCGCACCCGGCTTCTTGTACAATGTCGACATACGGCGGATATTACGCCGCAACGTCACCACGGACGGTGACCGTCACACGATGTCGCGCATGGTTTAGCTAGCAAACTAACCGCTACCGGAAGGGTTTCGAACACGTATCCGAAAGGCTGGCCGGGTCGTCACCCGGCCTGGAAACATGGGGAGGGGAGACAGGGGTGGGGCTCTGGCGGTCCCTTTCCTGCTGGACTTCCGAACGCGACGGCCAGCCACTCGAACCACGTGCAGCGCGTTCGAATCGAGGGCTCGGCTCTTGCTCGTCATACTGAGCAAGGCCGACATGGCCAAGGCCGGTGGTCACTTGCCGTTACCGCTGTCGGCGCGGCCGGGTTGTGTGCCGGGGGTCTGGGTCGGCCAGGCGTGGTGGTGCTGCCGGGTGTGGTGCCCCTGGTCCTGGTCATGGGGTCCTAGGGGCGGACACTCTGAGCATGGCGGATTACGTGACCAGGACCATCAAGGACACCGGGCAGCGTGGTGAGGTCTGGCGCCCTGGTGCAGATGCTGGAGGGGCGGGGCGTGACGGTCGAGTGGGAACGGCCGCACGAGGAGCGCGGCGCAGGCGGCGATGTGTCCTGGCGGTTGCGCTCGGCATCGTTGCGTCAGGGGCCTACGACGCGATCAAAGCCGGGGTGGCGCAGTTCCGTGAGCGGTTCCCTCGCGCCGAGGTTGTCATCGAGGACGACGACGCTGCGCCTGACGATGGCGGGTTCCTGGCTGACCGGTAGGTCGGACAACGCCTGGCAGTAGGCTTGCCGCCGTGCCGCTGCCAGCATCCGGTGAGCAGATCAAGAAGCTTGGCGAGCGCCTCGCATCAGGCGTCCGGGTCAGCGACGGGGACCTGGCCCTGCTTGAGGAGCTCGTTGCCTGCCACATGCAGGTTCTGGAGGAGGCGCGGCCGCGGATGGCCGGTCTGGCTGACACCGGTGGGCACGTCGCCGCTGCACGTGACGCACCGGGCGAAGACCACTCAGACGATCATCGAGAAGCCGGGCCGCGAGCGCGGTATGTCCCTGGCCCGGATGCAGGACTTGGCCGGAATCCGCCGGTCGGCCCGCGGACATTCGAGCAGCAGGACCGGCTGGCGGCCGCGATCTGCGGGCTGTTTCTCCTGCACCTGCGTGCGCTGAAGATCATGAACCGGCGGAGAGGCCCAGCTACGGATACCGGTGTCCGTCGACGGAGGAACCATTGAGGTGCAGGTCCGCACGGTAATGCAGCATCTGTGGGCTGACCTGATGGAGCGCGTCGCTGACCGGCTGGGCCTGGCAGATCCCATACGGAGAACCGCCTGTAGCTCCGGAGGGCGTGAGCCAGGAATACAGCGTGCGGAACATGCCGTGGCCTCTATGGCGCGTCTGTCGGAAAAAGCCATGGCTGACAGGCAGTTCAGCAGCGCCGATCGTAAGGAGTTTCCGCTAGAGGATTTCCTGACCCAGACGAGAGCCGCTTTCTGGGCGGCGATCGAGGGGGTTCGTACGAGTGAGTTACCCTGCGGATACTAGGAACTTCCTGGTCGTCTATAACCGCCGGACGGGCGCCTAGAACGTCCGGGAGTTCCCTGCTGGTAGCGGCCGTGAGGCCATCCGGAGCCGGTTCGTGCTTGAGCGGAAGCACCGGGACGACCCCTGATATTGAAGTAGTGGTGCTGGGCAGCGGCTCGCTGTACGAGCCGGAGAAGACGCATTCGCGCTACTTCCGGTCTGCTGGCGACATCCTCGGGAATACGTCCGGCCTCCTGATCACCGCCTGGCTATTTCTTAGCCGGCCACCATTCCCTTGCGCGGCCGCAGTCAGGTGTTGCCAGCCGCGGCCGGGTGGTTTGGTGATTTTCTGGTTTGGCCGATGGGCTCGGTGCAGCTGTCCGCGCTGCAGGCGCTGTAGGCGGTGGCGACGCGGACGGGCCCGGCCGGGGTGCTGGCTGCCGGTGTCGAGGGTGGTCACGTGTTCTCCGTTGCGGTGGAGGCGGCGAGCAGCCGGATTGCTGCTTCGCGGATGGCATTGTGGTGATGTCGTCGAGGACTTTGCGGGCCGCGGTGGTGGTCGTGGTGGTGTCGAGTGCGACGGCGAGGCAGAGCGCGGCGCGGCGTCCGGTGGGGTTGCCGGCGCGGGCGGCGAGGTCGCGTGCGCGGGCGGCGAGGTCGCGTGCGCGGGCGGCGAGCTGGCGGTTGCCGCCGATGGCGGAGCCGGTCACTGCAGTGCCTTGCAAGCGCGCAGCGGTCGCGCTCGCCGCGCAGCTGGCCAGGTGGCGCCCACCAGCAGAGCCACGCGGCGTCGCAGATCCGGCAACGGTAGGTGGCTGTGCGGCCGGTGATTCTGTCGTGCTGGACGTGATCGAGGACTGCGGCGGGCGCGGTGAAGTCCAGGCATCGAGGACAGGCGTCGGTGAGTGCCTCGGCCTCGTGGCGGCTTGGTACGCCGAGCTGGTGTGGGCCACCTGGACGCCTTGCAGCGCGTTCACTGGTTGGCCTCGTCGCCGATCGAGTCCGGCGGCCAGGCTCCTGCTCGCGGCTGGCAGCTGGCAGCCGTAGTGGACTTGCTCGCCGTTCTCCAGCTCGACCTCGCCGAGCGGGAATCCGCAGCGCGGCTCGCCGCACACCGGCATTTCTCTTGCCCGGCGTACGAAGATGGCCCGGAATCTTCCCCGCCGTCCCCGCATCGCCCGCGCTGGCGGTATCTGGCGGGCGTTGCGGGCGTTCGCGGGCATCTTCGCGGGGTCTCGCACGTGCCGGTGGAGAGATTCGCCACTGGACTTGCTTGCCGTGGCCGCCGCGGCCGAGGTCGTCGACGGTCCAGCCGGTCTTGCGGAACGCGGGGGCGAGGCGGCGCAGCCGGCCGGTGACGTCGCGGGCGGACGCGGGCCAGTCCTTCGGCGCCTTCCAGTCCGGGTCGTCCGGGCGGACGTGCCTGAGCAGGTCAGCGGACGTGCCCTCGAAAGTGGTGTCGATCACTTCCATAATGCGGACGGCGAGCAGGTCGCCGGACAGGCCTTCGGCGGCCAGGTTCGCGGCCTGGCGGGCGTACCGGCGAAGGCATCGGTCCCGAGCTCGGCGTCGACGGCGGCGAGGATGCGGGCGAAGTCGGCCATGCGCGGCTTGCGGGCGAGTTTGACCGCCGGGAGCCTCGCCATCACTCGCGCGGCGAGGTCGAGCACCGCGCCGAGCAGCTGGGGGTGCGCGCCCGCCCATTCCGACCAGAACGTCTCCTCGTCGGCGCGGTCCTCGTCGGCGATCAGCTCAAGCGTGATGGCGACGGTGCGGTCGGCGAGGTCGGGCGCCAGGGCGCCGACGTCGATCGCGTCGAAGATGACGCAGCGGCGGAACGAGAACACGGCATAGTCGCTGTCGCTGTAGAGCTTGCGGCGCACGTCGCCGTCGCCGGTCGACGCGCGGCATAGCGAGTCCGACAGCCACGGCGGGACATCCGAGAGGTTGTCCAGGCCGACGACCCACGATCCGGCCGCCGCGGTGACCCAGGAATCGGCGTCGCGGGGCGGCTTGCGAACCGGGACCGGCGAGGGGTCGAGCAGGCGCACCAGGACCTTGAGCGCGGTCGTCTTGCCCGTCCCCTGCTCGCCGAAGATCGCCAGCACCACGTGCGGCTGGTCGCTGAACAGCAGGCGACGAGATCGGCGGCGACTAGCGGCCGGTCATCTTCGGCGACGTTCAGCCAGTGTCCACAGCTCGCTGATCTTGCCGCCGCGGCGCGGTTCGGGCAGCGGCCCGGTGAGCGCGGTCCGCTTGAACAGCACCGGGGCGCAGTCCTCAACCGTCCAGCCGCGCGCAGTGACGCGGACGGCGCGGCCGGTGCGGTCGCCGAGGTCGAGCCACAGCGCGCCCTCGTGCTGGGCGGTGCGCAGGTACAGCTGTGATTCGGCGCCGTCCTGCGCCATGCCCTCGATCACCAGGAGCGCGTCCGCCAGTGCCTGCTGAGCGGGCGGCCGCCGGTGCGGGCGAAATATTCGCGGGCCAGTACGGCCCGCAGCGACGTCTTGCCGCCGCGGAGCATGGCCACGACCTTCGGCCCGTCATTGGGGACGGCGAACGGCTCGCCGGTGTCGCTGACGCCGAACGTGTAGCGTTCCTGCGCCAGGTCGACCAGGACGGTGGAGGCGGACTTCACGCTCCTGCTCGGCGGCTCGCCGTCTGCGGCCTGGCTCTCGCGTGTCGAGCCGGTCGAAGTCTGCGGCGGTCATCAGCTTGGACCGCTTCACGTAGTCGCGGGCGACGGTCAGGGCCGAGGCGTTCGCTCCGGCGGCCAGCATGGAGTTGACCGCCCACACTGCCCGCATCGTCCGCTCGTGACTCGGCGGTGCCGCCTTTTCCAGCAGCGCGAGCGGGTTGTCCGGGTCGTAGGCGCTCCGGGTCGGCGTCCTGCCCAGTCGAGGCCGATCACGCGGCACCGTTTCCTTCTGAAGTCGGCGGGATGGTCCAGGGAGAACGTGGTCTTGACGCCCCCGCGGCTCGCCGCGGAGCGCCCAGCGCCGTCGCGCTCCATGTCGGCGAGAGGAGCCCCGGCCCCCTCCGGCGCGATCGGCCCCGGGCGATCCTGGCCCCAGGCCGCGTCGCGCCCTCGGCTGCCTCCAGCTCGCCGGCCGAGGACTATGCCTGGCGGTGAGGCCGCGGGCGTAGCCGGTCTGGCTCTCTGCGGCCATGACGCGCCTGCAGCCAGGCGTCCCGCTCGGCGCTGAGGTCGAGCAGCTCGGCGACAGCCTCGACACCAACGGTAGCGGGCTCAGCGCAGCTGAGTTACAGTTGCTCAGCAGCGTCCCCTAGCTCGGCGGCGATCGGGGCGGCGGTATGTGGGTGTCGGCTGGCGGTTCGTCCTGGTGACGGGCCGCCAGCGGCGTTCCTAGGCGGCATCGCCGTCACCTGCTGACTGGTCAATGGCGAGCAGCTCGAGGATCGGCTGCACCGGAACGGTACCAGGCGCTGGTGATCTTCTACCACGGGGACGGGAACGTGCCGCGCTTGACCATCCGGTAGGCCTCATCGCGGCATAGGCCGCCGAGGATCGACCCGGCGGTAGGCACGTCAGTCCGGACGCCCAAGGCGCGCACCGCAGCTGACGTCCATTTCACCTTCTGCGCCGCAGTCACGACGCGTCCCGGTATGGCGCCAGGAGCTTTGCTAGCTCGTGCAGCCCCAGCACTTCGGCGAGCCTGCCGAGAGCATCGACTGACAACTGCTTCTCACCACGCTCAACCCTGGACAAGTGCGCCGGGGTGATACTGGCCCGGCGCGCGGTCTCGGGCAGACTCAGCCCGTGAGCTACCCGAACGGCTCGCAATGGCGGAATCGCTGATGTAGTCAACGTGCCTGCTGAATCCGCATCCTGCATGGCCGCTACATTAGTTGGGTTGTTAGCCACCGGTCAATCATGACGCGGCTTCTTCCACCAGCGCCACGTGCATAAAAATCTGCGCCAGCGTCGACCCAGAGGCATCCGGCAGGCAAACTGAGGCCATGCCGGAGCAGGCTCCACCGCCACACAGCTGGTGGCCTACAACCTCTCGCGTATCCGCCGCGCGCTCGGATGGTCCCAGGAGGAGGCCGCCGAGCGCCTCGAGCCATACCTGGGCGTGCGCTGGTCGAAGCGGCTTGGATCCGCTGCAGAGCGGTCCTACAGCGGCAAGCGGGTTCGCCAGTTCACGGCAGATGACCTGCTCGCCATGTCGCTGGCGTTCGGCGTGACCATTGGCTACTTCTGCCGCCGCGGCCAGAGAACCTGCCAGCCGGAGCGACTCTCCGGAGCGGCGACGCAGAGGTTTCGTGGCCGCAGGTGATCGTCGCCGCGAACGGAGAATCCTCCCGCCCGCGGTCCTGATGCGCCTGCGCGAGCTGCCCAGGACGGGCAACTGCCCCAGGAGCCTCGCGGACCTGGATCCGCTGGCCCAGCGATATGGCATCCCGCCGGGCGGCGAGCCAGAATGACTGCCCCGAAGGGCAAGCGCTGCGGCTGCCGGGACGCGAACGGCAAGCCGCTGGGCAGTCGCTGCCCGAAGCTGCGCCAGCGTCACCACGGCACCTACGAGGCCGAGCTGCGAATCGACACGAGTAAGGGCCGGGAGAAACTGCACCGCGGCGGATTCGCCACTGCCAAGGACAAGGACGAGTTTGTCAGCCAGGTCCGCGACCTCATTCGCCTGGCTGATGGTGACCGGGCAACCGCCGCCGAGATCGGCGACCTGATCTGGAAGTCGACCAAATACGGCGGGCAGCTGCCCGCGACTGAGGACGTTCGCCGTCGGCTCGCCCTGGGGCGCGGCCTCGCCGAATGCGAGACCCTCGCCGAGTGGCTGGAGGCGTGGCACGCCAGCAAGCGCAGCCTTCGCGAGTCAAGCGCCAGGGCATATCGCGGGCATATGGACGTCTGGCTGATCCCGCACCTCGGCCACATCCGGCTTGACCGGCTGACTTCCGCGCACATCGCCGCCATGTTCGAGACGATCTCGAAGTGGAACGCGGAGATCGAGCTGGCGGCCGCCGAGAAGCGTAAGCCAGTGCTCCCCGGCGACAGCCGGCCGTACCCGCGGGTGACCGGCATCACGACGCAGCACCGCATCTTCGCCACGCTCCGCAACGCCCTGTCCGCGGCCGTCCGGCAGCGCCGGATCGCCTACAACCCGTGCGCTGGCGTGGAGCTCCCGCCGGAGACCCGCGATCCCGCTCAGGTCTGGTCGCCGGAGCAGGTCGCGACGTTTCTGCACGAGTCGGCCGCCGACCGGATCGCAGTGCTTTACAGGCTGGTGCTGGTACGCGGGCTGCGGCGCCGGGAGGCGTGCGAGATCAAGTGGGCCGACGTCGACCTGACGAATGCCGAGCTCCGGATCCCGCGCTCCAAGACGAAGGCGGGCGTCCGGACTGTCTCGCTGGATCCGGCGACGGTCACCATGCTGAAGGCGCACCGCAAGCGCCAGGCCGCCGAGCGGCTCGCCGCGTTCGGCGCCTACGAGGATCAGGGCCTGGTGTTCGCGCACGAGGACGGCTCGGCGATCCGGCCTGACTACGTGAGCAAGCACTTCGCGACGCTGACCGCCTCGGCCCGGCTGCCCCGGATCACGTTGCACCAGGGCCGCCATACGGCAGCCTCGCTGGCGCTGGAGGCCGGGCTCGACATCAAGATCGTGTCCGAGCAGATGGGGCATTCCACGACCCGGATAACCCAGGATCTGTACCAGCACGTCCGCCGGTCGGTGGCCGGTGACGCGGCCGCCAGAGTGGCCCGGCTGATCGACCCGGAAGCGGGCCGGCCATGACGACCTGTCCCCACGATGTCCCCACGACGGCGACTACCGCAATACCGTCGCGCTCGCGCCGCAGCGGCCGCACTTCCTGTTCTGGCTGGTCAGAGCGGAGGGTGTGGGATTCGAACCCACGGGGACACTTGCGCGCCACAACGGTTTTCAAGACCGTCGCCCTCGGCCACTAGGCGAACCCTCCGCCGACAACGATAGCGGTGCCAGGCCTGCGAGAGCGCCAGGCCAGGCGCCCGAGTAGGCTCGCCGCTGAAAGGAGACTGGAATGCTCCCGCCGTTCGGCTTGTCGGCGGTGCTGACGCAGTGGCAGTTCGCGCCGGTCGTCACCGCGGTCCCGATCGTGACTCGCAGGCCTGTACGGCTGGGGCGTCGTGCGGGTTGCGCGGCGGCATCCGGCGCGGCCGTGGCCGGCCTGGCGCACTGCGATGTTCCTCGGCGGGCTGGCGGTGATCGTGCTCGCCACGCAGAGCGGCATCGGCGCCTACGACGACGTGCTGTTCTGGGACCACATGGTGCAGCACCTGATGCTGATCATGGTCGCGCCGCCGCTGCTGATCGTCGGGCAGCCGATCACGCTGCTGCTGCACGCGAGCAGGAATCCGCTGCACACCTGGACCAAGCGGGTGGTGCGGTCGCGGATTGCCAGCTTCCTGACCTGGCCGGTGTTCGGCGCTGCTTGCCTACACGGTGGCCATCGCTGCGTCCCACCTGACCAGCCTGGCCAACCTAGTCGAGCAGAACCAGACGCGTGCACAACACCGAGCACGCGGTGTTCCTGATCGTCGGCTACCTGTTCTTCCTGCCGATCCTGGGCACGGAGCCGATCCGGTGGCGGCTGTCCTACCCGGTCCGGTTCGTGATCCTGGTGCTGATCATGCCGGTCGACACCTTCACCGGCCTCGTCCTGGGCTACGGCGGCGCGAGCTCGCCGGGCGTGCCTACCGGCCCGCGGCCGGCCTGGGCCCCGAGCGCCGTGTCCAGGACCTGCACGCGGGCGGCGCGGTGATGTGGGTCGGCGGGGACGCCATCATGTTCGGCCTGATGATGCTGGTCTTCCTGATGTGGAGCATGGACGACCGGGCCGCGACCAGCGGGCACGGCTGGTTCGAGCGCGCCCGGCAGGACAACCTGGCCACCCTGGTCGCCTCTCGGCCAGCCGGCGGATGACACCCTGGACGCTGTTAACGCGGCCGCGGGCCCGCGGGGGGATTGATGACGATGAGCACCTGGCCGCCTACAACGCGTACCTGGCCCGGCTGAACCAGCGGCCGGCAACTGGCTCCGGATAGCGACCTCCGGGCCGAGCGAACAACGGCGCGGCGTCTGTTCGTACCAGACTGCGGCGGTGAATGAGCCCGCCGGGCCGGGCAGCAAACGGGGCCATTAGTTCGCTGCCTGAGCCCGGCCGGGCCGACGCCCCGCGCCAACGGGTGCGGCCACGGCACGGTGCTATCTGTCACGTCACGGCTGACTGCCGCGCCTGGCGGTTCAGCCGCCTGCCGACAAGTTTGCGAAGTTCCCGGCCGACACGCCGACAGCGCTTTCTACGTCAATCTAGGGAATGTTCTAGATTCGCCTCATAGGCTCCTGGCGTGGACCCAGTGCGAAACCCGTACGCGCCGGGCGCCGGCCAGCGGCCGCCGGAGCTGGCCGGCCGCGACCGCGAGATCGCCCAGTTCGAGGTCGTGCTGGAGCGCGTCGCGCGCGGCCGCCCGGAGCGCAGCATGGTGCTGACCGGGCTGCGGGGCGTGGGCAAGACCGTGCTGCTGAACACGTTCCGGTCGATGGCCATGCAGCGGCTGTGGGGCACCGGCAAGATCGAGGCCCGGCCCGACCAGTCGATCCGGCGGCCGGTGGCGGGCGCGCTGCACATGGCGGTGCGCGAACTAGCGCCCCGGCACCGCGCGCCCGACCGGATCGACCACTTCCTTGGCGTGCTCAAGGCCTTCGCCGCGCGGGACGGCCGGGCGGCGAAAGGCTCGATCGTGACCCAGCTCGGCATCGACGTGCCGGCGGTCCGCGGCCGGGCCGACTCCGGCGATCTCGAGGTCGACCTGACCGAGCTGCTGACCGACGCCGCGTCGGTGGCGGCCGACCTGGGTGTCGGCATCGCCCTGTTCGTCGACGAGATGCAGGACGTGCCGGCGCCGGACATCTCGGCGCTGTGCGCCGCCTGCCACGAGCTGTCGCAGAACAACGGCCCGCTGATCGTGGTCGGAGCGGGGCTGCCGCACCTGCCGTCGGTGCTGTCGGCCAGCAAGAGCTACTCGGAGCGGCTGTTCCGCTACGTCTCCATCGACCGGCTGGACCGGGAATCGGCCGACGTCGCGCTGCTGGCCCCGGCCCGACGGGAGGGCGCCGACTTCGAGCCGGCCGCGCTGGATGCGCTGTATGCGGCGGCCGACGGCTATCCGTACTTCGTGCAGGCCTACGGCAAGGTGACCTGGGACGTCGCGGCGGCCAGCCCGGTCACGGCCCACGACGTCAGCGTGGCGGGGCCGGTCGCGGCGGGCGAGCTTGCCATCGGCTTCTTCGGCAGCAGGTACGAGCGGGCCACCCCGGCCGAGCGCGAGTACA
Source organism: uncultured Actinomycetota bacterium (assembly GCA_963834665.1). GTDB lineage: Bacteria > Actinomycetota > Actinomycetes > Streptosporangiales > Streptosporangiaceae > JAJYUU01. The sequence continues at coordinate 76,299 of CAWICK010000008.1, read as the reverse complement.
TGCGGGCCATGGCGATGCTGGGCGACGAGCCGGTGCAGACCGCGCAGGTGGCGGAGGAGCTGGGCCGCAAGCCGTCGAGCGTGTCGCCGGCCAGAGACAACCTGATCAAGAAGGGCCTGATCTACAGCTCCGAGCGCGGCCTGATCGCGTTCACGGTCCCGCATTTCGGCCGTTTCCTGCGCACCCAGCCTGCCTGACGCTGCCGCCGGTCGACGCCGCTTCTATGCCGCGAGTCTTGGCTTCTCTAGCGATAGATGCTAGAGATCAGCTAGAGAACCGCATAGCGACTGCGGGCTCCGCGGGCAGGCCGGGGGCGGATCCGTCCGGAGGGGCCGCCGTCGTGCCAGCGGATCGCCCGGCCGCCGGCGGCTCAGGACCGGGCCACGGACAGCGGTAGGCCAGTCACTGCGTCAACCAGCGCCGCATGGATCGCGGGCCTTCGCTGCTGCAGGAATACCGCGAACACCACCTCAGCCTCCCGGCCCTCGTACCGCGCGCGGAACACGACATACCGCCAGCACAGCTCGCGCCACATGTCGACCGGCACGTCGGCGACGATCAGGCCGGAGTACCGGCTGCCACTGCTTGCTGCGCCGCAACGCGGCCAGCGTCCGCCCGGCCGGGACGACCCGCAGCTCGCACGGCTCGGAGTAGCCCAGCCGGACCAGTGCCTCGCCCGAGTTCCGGTGACAGGCGGCCAATCACGAGCAGCTCGGCGCCCAGCATGGCAAGCAGCGGAGTCGCTTCGCCGGGCCGACTTCGGCTGCTGAATCCGGTGCAGACCAGATCGTCGACAGCGCGGCCGCCGCCAGCAGCGCCGGACCTGGCCAGCGTCCGCCAGCTGACCGGCGCCGTGCTGAAGTCCCCGAAGCAGCCGCAGCCGACATCTGGCCGGGACGTCCGCAGTTCCAGCAGCGCGCTGGTGGCGACCAGGAACAGCAGGCCCGCACCCAGCCGGACGCAGATCGGCGGGGGCGCCGTGCCGAACGGCCGGCGGTCACGATCAGGCCGAGCCCAGGCCGCACTTCGATCGCGCACATGGCCACCGCCACCGGCCCGCGCAGCCGCACCGGGAACAGCGCCGTCGGGCCGAGCCCGTGCGTCCACCGAGCCGGTCCGGATAGCGCGGACCAGCTTGGTCGCGCAACCGCCGAGCAGCAGGGCCGCCAGCAGCGGGATCTGCACCTCGCGGATGGCCAGTCAGCACAGTCATTCGCCAATCGTGATCGTCGCGTTGAAGCAGCCACGGTCGAGCTCGCCGCCGAGCGCGACGAAGCTGGCCAGGGTCAGGTCGGCGATCCGGCCGCGCGGCGAGGTCCCGCAGGTGACGCACCGGTCGTTGAACAGCCGGGCCATCGCCGCGCAGCCGGTCACCGGCAGCACGCAGTCGCAGCCGGTGCACTCGTTCCGGACCCGCAGCACGCTGCCGATGGCCAGGTAGGGCATCCGGGCGTAGCCGTGCGGGCGCCGCCGCCTGGTCCTCGACGCAGCCGGTCTCCGGATCGAGCGCCGGGTAGTAGGCCCCGAGCACGCCCGGCGGCTCATCCCTGGGCTCGTGCCAGGTCGCCGAGCCGCTGATGGCGTCGGGCACGTGGCCGCTGACCAGCGGCGGCTCGGGCAGCCGGTCAGCCGGGTAGGCCGGGCTGCGAGGTCGCCGGGATCAGTGCCGTCCAGCTCGTCATCGCGGCGCAGGCCGATGATGTCCATCAGGTAGCCGGGCTGCAGGGTGGGAAACCGGACCTGGATCCGGCCGATGGCGCGCCGCCGGATTGTGATGACCTGCGGCGCCGGGTCGCGCCCTCGTCCACGACAAGGGTGGTCGCCGGACCGCTCGGCGATGATGCCGGTGACCCGGCCGATGTTGGCCCAGATCCGGTCGGCGACATTGCGAGCTCGATGGGTGCAGTCGGACCACAGCGTGATCGCCCTGGTGCAGCGCGGCCGGCTCGAACTGCCCGCCGCGCCAGGCGAGTGCGTCGGGGGTGAGCATGAAGCGCTGCTCCTGCCGGCCGTCGCCCGAGCACCAGCACGTGCGGGCTGACGTCCAGCGACCGGTGCCGGACACCGTCCGCGGCAGCCGCGCCGCATCCGCGAAGCCGGCGCTGCCGGGAGTGTCCGGTTCAGAGCTGACAGGTTGCGGGCGGCCCGTCCAGTCCTGATCGGCCAGCCGCTCCGTCCGCGTCACGCTCTCGGCCTGTGGCCGGAACACGGCGGCCTTCAGCAGGCGCCTGCGGGCGACTGCCCCGGGCTAGCGGTAGCAGGGCCATTGCCGGTGACCTTCGGGCACCGATCGCAGCACCCGAACCGGCCTGCCCGCCAGGCATGCCACCTCCTTCAAGCCAGGGGAAAGGGTCCAGCCTCTGACGATGCGTACCGCCCGCGGCAGCCGTCAAGCGGTTTGGTGATCTTTCTCTCTTGCAGGTGGCCAATACGTTCCTGAACGGCCAGGTAGGCAAGCGTCCCGGTCTGTGATATCCGTACCGGGGACTCGCCGTTACATGGGGTAACTGACTGTATGGGCGGTGCTGGGTACCGTTGTGGTGTGAGCGTCGGGGGCGATCACAGTCTTAGTAGCACGTGCGCGAGCGCGGCCGGGGCGGCACCGCGACTGGCGGATAGGCGCGCGGACGAAAACGGCGACTCGGCCCGGCCCGGCGAGGGTCGCCTAGTGCCACCGCGCGTATCGCCGGACGCTGGGAACCCCGCGCGGGACACTGAGAAACAGCTTCCGCACGTCCCGCAGGCGCGGTCGAAGGCAGCCGATCACATCGCCAACGGCTCAACTGGGATCGACGACCCGGCGTTCCGCGACTACGTCAGGGCCCGCAGCCGGGCCCTGCTGCGCACCGCCTACCTGCTGACCGGGAACCTGGCCGACGCCGAGGACCTGGTGCAGTCCGCGCTGGCCAAGACCTACCTGGCCTGGGACCGGATCGAGGACCGCGGCGCGCTGGACGGCTACGTGCGCCGCGCCATGGTGAATACCCACATCTCCTGGTGGCGCCGGCGCCGGGTCGAGGAATTCCCGACCGACGACATTCCTGACCAGGCCGTCGCCGACCACGCGGGGAGCAGTGACCTGCAGGAGACGCTGCGACGGGCAATCGACCGGCTGCCGCAGCGGATGCGGGCCGCGGTCGTGCTGCGCTACTACGAGGACATGACCGAGGCGGAGGTCGCCGAGGTGCTCGGGGTCAGCCTGGGCACGGTCAAGAGCACCGTCTCCCGCGCGGTCGCCAAGCTCCGCATCGACGCCGAACTGCAGGCCGACTGACCCCGCTGACGGGCCAGGTTGCCTGCTGACAGGGCTGAGGATTTGCCGATACCGTGGCACTAACCACGCAGGGCGGTTACCGGCACTGCCAGCCAGGGCGAACTGCCGGCACCCAGATTCTGCCAGGGGGTTGCGCCATGCGCAGCACGATGATGGACGTTCCGCTGACCGTGACAGCGATCATGCGCCACGGGACGACTGCCTACGGCTCCAGCGAGGTTGTCACGCTGCACGACGACGGGCAGCCGACGGCAGACCTACGGGGAGACGGGCGCCAGCGGCCGCCAAGCTGGCGAACGCGCTGCGCGCCCTCGGCGTTGACGGCGACCAGCGAGTCGCCACCCTGATGTGGAACAACGCCGAGCATCTCGAGGCCTACCTGGCGATCCCGTCCATGGGCGCCGTGCTGCACACCCTGAACCTCCGGCTGGACCCGCAGGTCATCGGCTACATCGCCGACCATGCTGGCGATGACGTCGTGATCGTGGACCGGACCCTGGTGCCGCTGCTGGCCCAGGTGCTGCCGCACGCCCCCGCCATCAGGCACATCATCGTGACGGCTGGAGAGAATCGAGACCGAGTTCGAGCCGCCGGCCGAGCTCGCCGGCGATGGCCGTCAGGTGCACTCCTACGAGGCGCTGCTGGCCGGCCAGCCGGACAGCCTTCGACTGGCCCGAGGTAGACGAGCGGTCAGCCGCGGCCATGTGCTACACCAGCGGGACCACCGGGCACCCGAAAGGCGTGGTGTACAGCCATCGCTCCATGCACCTGCACTCGATGGCGGTCTGCATGAATGGCGTGTTCGGCCTGTCCGACGGGGACCGGGTGCTGCCGGTTGTGCCCATGTTCCACGCCAACGCCTGGGGCCTGCCCTACGCGGCAGTGCTCGCCGGCGCGTCACTGATCATGCCCGACCGGTTCCTGCAGCCCGAACCGCTGGTCCGGCTCATCGAGGCGGAGCGCCCGACCCTCGCCGGCGCCGTGCCCGACGATCTGGAACGGCCTGCTCCAGCACGTCCGGGCGCACGGCGGCGACCTATCCTCGCTGCGGCTGGTGCCCTGCGGCGGTTCCGCCGTCCCGCATTCGCTGATGGAGGCCTACGAGAAGGAACTCGGCGTCAACATCCTCCAGGCCTGGGGGATGACCGAGACCTCGCCGCTCGGCAGCGTCGCGCATCCGCCCGCCGGCGCTGCCCGAGGAGGAGGCCTGGCGGTACCGCGACACCGCGGGCCGGCTCATGTGCCAGGTCGAGCTACCGGCTGATTGGCGAAGGCGGAATCGAGCTGCCCTGTGACGGCGAGGCCGTCGGCGAGATCGAGGTACGCGGGCCGTGGATCACCGGCTCGTACTACAAGGACGACGATCCAGCCAAGTTCCGCGATGGCTGGCTGCGCACCGGCGATGTCGGCACCATCGACCCGCTCGGCTACGTTACGCTGACCGACCGGGCCAAGGACGTGATCAAGTCCGGCGGCGAGTGGATCTCCTCGATGGAGCTGGAGAACGTCCTGATGGCGCACCCGGACGTGAGCGAGGCCGCCGTCATCGGCGTGGCAGACGAGAAGTGGGGCGAGCGGCCGCTCGCCGCCGTCGTGCTGCGCCGAGGGCGCCACCGCGACCGCTCGCCGAGCTCCGTGCCTTCCTGGCCGAGCGCATACCTCGCTGGCAGCTACCCGAGCGCTGGTCGTTCATCGCCGAGGTGCCCAAGACCAGCGTCGGCAAGTTCGCCAAGACCAGGATGCGCGACGCCTACGCAAACGGCGACTACCAGGTCATCGAGGCGAGCTGACGCGCAGCTCGGCGCAGCAAGTCCTGCCGTGCTTTGCCGGCGTCGGGGCTGTACCGGTACCCTAGGGGCCGGCCCGGGTAGGGCTACCAGGAGGCTTCGCCTAGTCCGGTCTATGGCGCCGCACTGCTAATGCGGTTTGGGTTCACGCCCATCCGGGGTTCAAATCCCCGAGCCTCCGCCAGGTGGGCTTGACCCCATTCGGTGGACCACTTGTTAGGACAGAGTGGCCTGCTGGGTGGTGGTTGAGTGTGCCGCTTCGAACTCGTTCGGGGTGAGGTAGCCGAGCGAGCTGTGGCGGCGGTCGCAATTGTAGAAGTGGTCGATGTAGTCGGCCATGGCGATGGCCAGTTCGAGGTTGGTCCGCCACTTCTGGCGGTTCAGCAGCTCGATCTGCATGGAGCCCCAGAATGACTCCATGGGGGCGTTGTCGTAGCAGTCGCCGACTGTGCCCATCGAGCTGAGGAGTCCGAGGCGCCGGACGTTCTCGGTGAAGGCCCAGGAGGTGAACTGGCTGCCGTGGTCGGAGTGGATCACCGTTGAGGGTGAGGTCGTCCTCGATTTGCCTGCCTTGTTGATGGCGTCGAGAACCAGGGCGGCTTCGCAGCGCCGGCCGATGGCCCAGCCGACGGCTTTGCGGGAATACAGGTCGAGCACCACGCAGCAGTAGAGCTTCCCCTCGCTGGTCGGGTGTTCGGTGATGTCGGTCAGCCACAGCTGGTTGGGGGCCGAGGCCGTGAACTCGCGCTTGACCAGGTCCTCACAGGTCCGGGCGTTCTTCAGGTTCTTGTAGCCCTTCTTCGGCCCGGGCAGGCCCTTGAGACCCAGTTCACGCATGATCCGCTTGACCAGCTTGGTGTTGACGATGAGCCCCTGCTCGATCTCGAGGGCGGCTTTGACCCGCAAGATCCCGTAGGTGCCGCGCGAGCGGGCGTGGACATCGGCGATGGCGTCGGCGAGGAGAACACGGCGGATCTCGCGGTCGCTGGGCTTCCTGAACTTGATGTCGTAATAGGTGGAGCGATCGAGGCCGGCCACCTGACAGGCCAGGCGCTCGGAGTAGCCCAGGTTGTTCAGCCCTCGGACAACCCGGAACTTGCTTTTGGGTCAGCCGCTCCCTCCTCGAAGAGCTTGCTAGCCGCCCTGACCACCTTCAGCTCGGCCTCAAGCTCCTTGATGCGCCGGCGGGCCGCGGCCAGCGGATCAGCCTCATAGCTCCTCAGCCCCGGCCGCTGACCAGCATCGATCAGCGCCTGCCGCCGCCACCGGTACAGCGTCTTGTGAGCAATGCCGAGCTCCGCCGACAGGTCCTTCACCTGCTCTCCGGCGAGCATCCGCTCACTGGTCATCCGCCGAAGCTCGGCGGGATAGTGCCTTGGCATATCTGGCTCCTGCTGGTCAGGGCCAAATTGTCCTATAGGCGGTCCACTTTCTGGGGCTCAGGTCAATCTGAGCAGGGACTTCTCCGACCGCGCTTTGCCGGGAAGCCCTGCCTTTGACGTCTTCAGGGCCCTAGGCCCGCACAATGCCCGCACATCAGGGCTAGGTCAGCACTCTTTCCAGGCGCACGCCGAACCTGGCGTCGCGCCTTTAGCCGACCGCACGACCTGGTTCTCGATGCCCCGCTCGAGCACGTCGCCGGGATGTGGGGCCTCCGGCTAGCGCCCCTGTCCGTGGCCGTACACCGTCCTGTAGAGCGCGCTCAGCGACGCCCTGGCCGCGCACGTCGCCGAGCAGTACGCCTCGCCGTAGGAGACGCGGAACCGGTAGCCGCAACCAGCGCAGATGCGGGTATGGGGCTCGTGCATGGTGATGGAGCCATTGTCCGCCGCATCACCGTTCCGTCTCCTCACCGGCTCGCCCGACGAGATGTGCCGCCCACTTCCTAGCGTCAGAGGCCTTGCGTCCAGACACGACCGGCACCCCGTAATGCGCGGCGTCCTTGACGCTGAGCAGTCGGCCAAGGACGGTGGCGAGCTTGTCTCCGTCAGGCGTGGCAGTCCGCAGGAGATCCTCCGCACCATGGTGGTCCTCGCCGCGGTGCAGGTAGCCGAGCCGGATCCCGCAGATGGCGTCAGATGCCGCTATCCCGGCAAGAACGGCAAGGCCCGCGGCCACGTTGAGGTACTCATCCCGGCCGCGCTCCTCGAGCACCGCCTGGGCTACCTCCAGGTATGCCCTCGCCGTACGCAGGCGCGTCCGCGCCTCGGCGGCCGAGCATGGCGCCGTGCGCGGTGGTCGCGGCATCGGTCAGCCCGTGCCGGTCCGCGTGGCTGTCACCGGTCCCGTGAAAGCCGTGGCCGGGTAGGCAGCGACCTCGACGGCGTCCCGTTTGATCTCCCCGAACAGGCTGCTGCGGCGGCGCTCGTGGTCGGCCCACTCGTAGCTGGACATCTCAAGGACCTGCAGCGGGTTGCCGCTCCAGGCGCGGACCTGACGATGAAGTTCGTCGACCTGCCGCCGCCATTTCGCAGCCTGCCTCTCGGTGAGCTTCACCGAGATGAACTCCGCGCCGAGGCCGGCAGGCCGGCCAGGCCAGCCGACCGGCGGCGGGGATCGGAGTCGCCGGGGAAGGGCTGGTGGACTAGCAGGATGTCGACGTCGCTCTCGGCGTCCCCGTCGCCGCGCGCTGCCGACCCGAACACGCAGCCGTAAAGCGGCTTGGGGTTCCAGCCTCCGAGGGCCGTGCGCAGGCGCTTCCACAGCTCCAGGCGCAGGCCAGCCAGCAGATCCGCGACCGGTGCCGCAACGTGATCCCGGTTGAGCTCATGGACCTGGTTGCGGCCCATCACCGTGGCGGTAACGATGCCCTGCCCGACCAGCCGCGCCAGGCTGCGTCGCACCCCCACCTCCGAGCCGCGCGGCATCGCGCTGGTGACATCGCCGACAGTCATCGGCTTACCGCTGCGCGCAAGGACAGCCAGGACAGGGCCGTCAAGGGTTGCGGTCACCGCCCTGGTGGGGTCTGAAAGGTCCACGATCTAAAAGTATAGCTAGCGATCTGATCCGACAGCTAACGGTACTATCGGATAGCCGCTGCTTTTCTTCTGGCGGGCACCCTGGCAGCGGTATGCAGTCGTCAAAGCAGGCGTCTCGCTTCCGGACCTGCTGCCCCTGCTCGCTAGCCGCGAACCAGATGAATCCCGGCACGTGACACGGCCCGGAGTGACCGGGCAGCCGGTGACAGCGCCTCAGCGCGTTGCCGACGGTCAGGCGTTCAGGGCAACGATGGACTGTCATCGCTGGCAGCCTCGGCGGCCAACTGGCCGATCAGCTCGAGCGCGGCGTCTCGCAAGTCTGTCTGCCACAAGTCAGCCAGGGCGTTTCTCGCGCTGGCGACCGAGCCGGTCGTGCCGAGCGCTACCGCGGCGACGTTGGCGGCCGTCCGCGCCTTGCCGTCGGAGCCCTTGGCGAGCTCGCTGGCCCGCCGTGCGAGTTCTTTGTTCGACGCGGTCACGCTCCTGCCGCCTTAACGGCGTAGCTCACCAGCGAGTCAAGGAACAGGTCGATGCTGCCGACCGGGAGGGCGGCATCATCGGGCAACGCGCCCAGCAGCATGTCCACGGTCGGCACTAGTTCGGTCAGACGGATGATCCGCGGGTCGTCGACGGGGCAGCCTTCATCTCGCGCAGCAACCGGGCGCTCTCGCGGATCGTGTCCCGAGTGCTCAGCAGGCCGGTGTCCGGATCGCCCTGGTCATGCGGCGAGTTGTCAAAGTCCAGCCGGGCGTTGCGCAGCTGCGTGGTGACCGCCTCAACGAGCAGTTCCCTCATCTCGGCGCCTGTCAGGTACTCGGTCATTCGCGTGGGTCCTCCTTCGGGCTGGTGGTGTCGTCGGCCTGGTGGTCGTCGAGCCGGGCCTGGCCCATCTTGTGAAGCGGCACGACCGGCGGCAACGGCCGCAAGTAACTGCGCTGGCGCATGAGTCGCTCCCATTCGCGGGGCGGCAGTGATCGGCGCTGCTGGCTCCGTCGTTCGGTCACGGCAGGCTCCTGGCTGCCTATCGCAGTGCGCTGATGTCCTCGGCCTCGCGAGCTCGCGCGGCATCGTGCAGGGACGTGTCCCAGAACGGCTCGAGCCGCCCGAGAGCCGTGCGCGCCCTAGCCAGGACGGTCACGAGCTGGGCATCGAAGGCTAGGGCGGGTCGGGCGGCAACGGAGCGGGGATGAATGCTCGGTAGCCCTCGGGCTGGTTGATCATCCGGCCTGTGCGAGTGCTGCCAGGAACTGTCGTAACCACGGCGTCAGAGTCTCAGTATTAAAGCTTATGCCTGTAATCTTTAACAAGCGGGTTCCGCTCCGCTGCTTAATACACCAGAGCTTCAACACGGAGGTCTCCGCTTCCGTTGTTGAGCCACGAAACGGCCCGGCTTACACCCAGGCTTCTAGTTGCTGTTAGCGCATCCACAAACTTGCTCGTGTTTATTACGACGAGCTCACGCATAGCCGGATCACTCGGCTGATGGCCGGGTGCGACGCGGGATCAGTGCTGCGATCGCGGCGACGGCCCCGTCGGCCAGCTCGTCAGCAACCTCCGTGTAGGTATCCATCGTAAACGCGACGGTCGCATCGCCGAGGATCTCGGAGATCACCTTCGGCTGCTGGCCGCCGGCCAGCAGCGTCGTCGCCGCGCCATGTCGCAGGTCGTGGAATCTGATGGGCGGCAACTGCTCCCGGCTGATTACGGCGCCGAATCGCTAGCTGATCCAGCCGGGCCGCAGCGGCGTGCCGTCCACGCGGGTGAAGGACTACTGCGCAGCTTCCCACGCGGAGTACTCGGATCCGGGGAACAGTTCGACCGTCTCGGCTCGGCCCACAGGCACGATCAGTTGCAGCGGGGAGACTTCGAGTGCTCTCGCGATTACGATTATCAGCTCAGCCGCTGCCATGGCGAGCGCCCCATCGGCTGCGGTCGCATGCGCACACCCAGCCTCTCGCGTACGCCGCCCTCTGCCACGGACGCGATTCCGCGCACGACCAGGCGCGCCGCAGGCACTGCCACGGCTAGCCCAAGGTCCCGCGCCCGAGCCACGGTGCTCGGCTCGCGCTCTGCCGCAGGCATGGCCTCGCCGGCGGCCACCCCGGCAAAGCCATCAAGCATCTGAGCCAGAACCGGATCCGACCGGGTGATGCTGCCCTCGATCTCGCGCAGCGCCCTACGCTCGCGGCGAGGAAGGCTCATTGCGTACCTCCCTGCTGAGCCGGCGCCCGCCGCGGGCGCCGCCTGCACAACCATCGCATCACTGGCCGCTGGCCCAATGCAACCGCGAAACCGGCAAAACGAGCACATTCTCATTGAGTTCGACTTTGGCGCCGGAAGAGCGGGCCGCCTACCAGTATAAAACGGGCATGAAGTTTGGCTATTAAACCAATCGTGGCAATAGCTTTAACCAGCGCCCTAACGTCGTTGCCTTGCTGTGGTGGGCTTCAACGCAGGGGGCTGCGGTCCGCTGCGACGATCGACGGGTCAGAGGTATGGCCGGGTCGGCGCGACCGGTCGCAGCGCCCTGGCGAGCGCGACGACCCACCCGATTATGGTCCAGCCGAATAAGGCATTGACCACGACCACGGTGAACAGGTCCGGATGGCGTCGGCGATACACCAGGATGCTGGGCAGCCAGTAGAGCCCGAGGACAACCAGGACGAGAAGTGCGGTCGCGAGTAAGGCGATCGTGCCCATGCTGATCAAGTCCGATCTTCCCAGGTAAATCCCTTGGGATGCCACTGTAACGGCCGATGGGTGCCGTGAGTGCTACTCGCAGGAACCTCGCGGCGACGGCAAGCAGAAGTGTCCCGACATAAACGACGCGAAATAGACAATCACCAGTGACCTATCCGGCGCAGGTATGTCCGGCGTCGGACAGAGGAGTCGCCTTACAACTCAGAATGGGCCGGTAGTCAGCCCAGTATGCTACCGAATGGGATGAGACAGACTAGGGCGCATCACTCGTGGTGACATTCTTCGCCCTAGCCGCTGCATTGCTGTACGGCAGCGCGGACTTCCTAGGCGGTGTCGCCGCCAAGCGGGCGAAGGCACTGGCCGTGCTGCCTGGTTCCGCCCTGGCGGGGATCGTGATCGTGCTCGTCGCCGGACTAACATCTGGCCAACGCGCCAGCATCGCAGGTCTGGGCTGGGGTCTCGCGGCGGGCGCCGTCGGCGGCGTCGGTCTCACCTTCTTTTACTCGGGCCTGGCCGTAGGGCCGATGAGCATCGTGGCGCCGACTTCGGCGCTGACCTCCACCGTCCTCCCCGTCGCAGTGGCCCTGGCCGAGGGAGAACGGGCGAACCCAATCATCTACGTAGGCGCCGGCGTCTGCCTGGTTGCGATCGTCCTGGTCAGCTCGGCTGGCACGCCAGCCACCGGGGAGCGAGCCGGGAACAGCCTCGCGGGTCGCATGGCGGGCCGCGGCTTCCACGTCCAGGCCATCGGTTACGGTTTGACGGCAGGCATGGCATTTGGCCTGTTCTTCGTATTCCTCCGCAACGCGGGCCAGTCCGGAGCGTTCTGGCCGATCGTCGCTGCGCGGCTGGCGGGATTCGCCGTTGTCGTGATCGCCGCAGTCGCTACTGGTACCCGGCCAGTGATCGCGTCCGGCGGGGCCAGGCTGCTGCTGGCCACATTCGGCTCCGGGCTGCTCGATGCCAGTGCCAATGTCTGCTACGTGCTGGCCACTAGGGCGGGCCTATTCGGCCTCGCGGTCGTGCTGACGTCGCTCTATCCGGGGATTACCGTGCTGCTGGCCAGGTTTGCGCTCGGCGAGCGGCTCCGCCGGATTCAGCTGGCCGGGCTGCTGATGGCTGGCTGCGGCATCGTGCTGGTCACGGTCTGACCAAGCGCGCGGGACTGCCTGGCGGGGCGGGCCAACGGGAATTGGGCCAGATAAGCTCGTGCGGCCGGACGTCAGTCAAATGTCATCCGGCCGCACGAACCCCGGGGAAGGGGCAAGCACTTCTGGATCAGAGTTCGTCCGGGATAGGCACGGGCCGACTCTCGCCGTCCTCTGGATCCGCTGCGCTCGACGGGAAGAGGATCTCACAAATAAGCAGGTAAAGCTGCTCGGGATAGGGAAGAAAGTCAACGTTTTGCAGCGCCTGGTCCTGGCCGGCTGACTCGAAGATGAACTCGCCGTAACCTAGAAGCCGCCCGGCGAAGGACCGCTCAAATCTCATGTCGGTCACTTTTGTCATCGGCATCATGTTCACCCGCCGGGTCAGGACCCCAGTGGTGAGCAGCAATCGCTCGCTAGTCACGACAAAGTAATCAACGGCCCAGTTCAAGGTCTTCCAGACCAGTCGCAGGAAGAGCAGAAGCCAAGCCACCCAGATAACTGCGCCAGGCACGCCATGCACGACCGTCGCGCTCAGGACTCCGGCCAGCAGCAGGCCTGCGAGCGCCTGGACACTAGGCACAAGCAGCACGGCAGGATGCTGGCGCACCGTTGCGACTTGCCGCTCGCGTGGCAGCAGGTACCGATTGATAGCGACGGGCGCCCGGATTCCCGACGTCGGCTGCCGCATGTGACTACAGCTTGTTCACGAAACGTGACATCGAGTTACCCGCAGACTTGAGCCCGTTAAAGGCTTGCTGGAGGGCATGTGCTGCACCGGTCGGGTTCGTGGCCAGGTAATACACCACAAAGAGAACGATCGCCCATGTGATGACTTTCCGCAACACGTAATCACCTCCTCGATGCAGCCGAGCAGCCACTACGGCGAGTGAGCATTTGGTCTCGCTAGCGAGTGGCATCAGCATAGCTCAGCGCAATTTGCCGACCAATGGCCACTAACCCAAGCAACCATACGTGATCGGCAGGGCACGAGCTGGCCGGCGCGCGGTGTTCGGCACGGAACGCTCGCCCGCACAGCAGAGCAGATGCAGAGCAGGCAGATACGGGCGCGCGAGCGGTGAGAGTCTGACACCATTTCCCTTCTGGTACCCAGTTGACGGGGTGACGATGACCGATGTGAGCCCGAGCGATTTCGCCGTCGTCGTCTACCGGGAAGATGATGTGTGGGAAGCCGAAGTGCTCCCTGCGGTGCTCACCGGCAACCTAGACGGGCTAATCCTGGCATTGCGTCAGCAGCCGGGCATTGGCGGCGCAATTGGCCTAGCAGCAGTAGGCGACGACTTTTTCGTCGCGCTGAGAGTACTGGGCACTCATGTCTCGGTCTTCCTGTCCGACGTCACTGCTTCGGTTGACTGGCCGCTAGCCCGCCAAGTGCTGGACTATCTCGACATCCCCGTTCCCGAAGATGAGGATCTCGATCAGGTCCTGCCGGTGGGGGACATGTCCATCTTCGCTGACCTGGGCATCGACGAGATGGAACTGGGTGCGCTGTCCGGTGACCTCGACCTCTTCCCTGATGAGGTGCTCGCGAGCCTGGGTCGGCGAATGGGATTCGGCCAGGCGCTCGAGCGGGCGCTGGACACGGCTCTTGGCGTCTGACGGGGAACGCGGTGGTCACCGGCTACCTGGCTAGCTTCGAGCCGGCGATGACGCAGGCCCTCGCCGAAGCCGCCGGGGCGGCCGCCGGTGATGAGGTGCCCGTCGGGGCGGTCGTGATCGACGCTGCTGGCCAGATCATTGGCCGGGGCCGGAACCAGCGCGAGGCCGAGGCTGACCCCACCGCGCACGCCGAGATCGTCGCCCTGCGCGCCGCGGCCAAGGCACGGCGCAGCTGGCACCTCGAGGACTCCACGCTGGTCGTCACGCTTGAGCCATGCACGATGTGCGCGGGGGCGCTGCTGGCGAGCCGGGTTGGCAGGCTCGTCTACGGGACCCGTGACCCGCGGGCGGGCGCTGCGGGCTCCGTCTGGGACGTGCTGCACGATCCCAGGCTCGGACCGCCGGTCGAAGTGCTGCCTGGCGTGCTGGGCGAGCAGTGCGCGGCGCTACTCAGGGACTTTTTCGCGCGCCGTCGCTAGCCAGAACCAGCGTCCGGAAACTCCTGTGCATCTGCCGGTCCGCTGGCGGCGCCTGCTCGGGTAGGCTCTCCTGCGGTGGAGTCGCCTAGTGGCCGAGGGCGCACGCCTCGAAAGCGTGTGAAGGGGCAACCCTTCCGTGGGTTCAAATCCCACCTCCACCGCCACCTCCACCGTTGTTGACCTGCAAGAACGCCGATCCTGGCAGCCGATAGGCGGGCGCGGCGTGCCCAGCTGGTCTCATTTGATTTCGCCGGACCGGCCGGAGCCATTCGCACGCTCTCAGGACGTGCGCATACAGTCCCCGCTGCGACGTCGGCGTGACGGCGCCCTGGCGCGAGGAATGCCGCCTGGGTCGGCTCGCGTTGACGCTCCGATGAAGAAGATTGGCTTTCTGTCCTTCGGGCACTGGTCGCCGTCACCAGGCTCGCAGACGCAGTCGGCGTCGGATGCCCTATTGCAATCGATCGACCTGGCGTTGGCCGCCGAAGAGCTTGGCGCCGATGGCGCGTATTTCCGTGTGCATCACTTCGCCAGGCAGTTGGGTTCTCCCTTCCCGCTGCTGGCCGCCATCGGCGCACGCACCCGCAGGATCGAGATCGGTACGGCCGTCATCGACATGCGCTACGAGAATCCGCTCTACATGGCGGAGGACGCGGGCGCGGCCGACCTAATATCCGGCGGCCGTCTCCAGCTCGGGATTAGCCGCGGCTCGCCGGAGCAGGTGGTCGACGGATGGCGATACTTCGGCTATCAGCCGCAAGAAGGCCAGACGGACGCGGACATGGCACGCGAGCACGCTCAGGCGCTGTTTGAGGTGCTGGGCGGGAGCGGCTTCGCGCAGCCCAATCCTCGGCCCATGTTCGCGAACCCTCCAGGCCTGCTGCGCGTTGAGCCCTACTCAGAAGGGTTGCGCGGCCGCATCTGGTGGGGTGCTGCGTCGCAGCGCACTGCGGCATGGGCGGCCGAAATGGGCATGAACCTGCAGAGTTCCACGTTGATCAATAACGAGTCCGACAAACCCTTTCACCTGCAGCAGGCTGAGCAGATCCAGGCATACCGCGACGCATGGAAGAAGGTCGGCCACGAGCGCGAGCCGCGGGTATCGGTGAGCCGGAGCATCTTCGCCCTTGTCGACGACCAGGACCGGGCTTACTTCGGCCGCCGCAACCAGGACACCGACGAGATCGGGTATATCGACGCGGCAACACAGGCGATCTTCGGCCGCGCGTACGCCGCCGAGCCAGACGTGCTCATCCGGCAGCTCAAGGAGGACGAGGCGATCGCCTCCGCTGACACGTTGCTGCTGACCGTGCCCAACCAGCTCGGCGTCGATTACAACACCCACGTCATCGATAGCATCCTCACCCACGTAGCGCCCGCGCTCGGCTGGCGATAAGTCGGCTGCCGCTGGTCAACCGCGCGGCTGCGCCGCCTCCGGCACGCCGGTCACGCCAGGCTGTAACCGATATAGCAAGAGCCGGCCGTCGCGGAGCTGCGTGCTGGAGAACCTGGAGGACCAGGCATCAGGAGCCACTGGCCAGGAGTATCCCGCGCGTCCCGCTCGGCGGATATTCTGAATGACGTGGAAAGCCGGGCGAGTGACAAGATCCCCGGAGCCAGGGTGCGCTTCAAACGACGCGTACCAGCCTGGTCCTCATCAGATGCCAGGCCACGAGAATGGCTGGCGCTAGCTGACGGAGCTGTCCAGGAAGCCAGGACCGAGGGGCCTGCTCTTGCCCTCGTCGGACAGCCGCTGCCGTACCAGCCAGCTCGCGCCGAGCGGCGTAGCGGCGTGCCTTCCGAGGTCATAACGTCCGACCATGTACCTAATTCCTGTACATGCTCGTGGGCGTATTCCCTGGGAAAGCTGACCTTGAAGCATTACAACGCAGCATGCCCGGTGCACTTAGCGGTCCTTGGTGGCTAATGCGGGAAACGCCCGGACGCGGCTGACCGGCTTAATCAAGCTCGAGCACGCGCACATGCAGCACTGAACGCTGCTGGAGCGCAGCCCGTAGCGCCCGGTGCAGCCCGTCCTCCAGGTACAACTCCCCGTGCCAGCTGATCACGTGCGGGAACAGGTCGCCGTAGAAGGTCGAATCGGTGGCAAGCACAGAATGCAGATCCAGCACGTTCTTGGTCGTGATGAGCTGGTCCAGCCGGACCGGCCGGGGCGGGATCTCGGCCCACTCTCGTGAGGTCCGGGCATGTTCGGGGTACGGTCGTCCGTCCCCGACCTGCTTGAAGACCACGTTCCGAGTTTAAAGGACTACCGCGGCCGCTGCCTGGCCTGATTCAGCATGCAGGCGCGAACATCGCCGTCCGGGTGTGCTCTGCTGATGATGAGGGGAACGGGGCCCCGTCGGCCGCCCGGCCGCCCGGCCAGGCCCTTCCTGGTATCAGCAGGACCTGGCTGTCGATAAGCTTGCCGGCGGAGGATTCGCCTAGTGGCCTAGGGCGCACGCTTGGAAAGCGTGTTGGGGGCAACCCCTCAAGAGTTCGAATCTCTTATCCTCCGCCATGCTGACCTGCAGCGATTGGAGAGCTGCCCTAATGCCGAACTGGGCCGAGCAGGTCACGGCGATTGCGACTGCGGTAAGCGCCGTCGGACTGTTGAGCGCGATCGGCGCGGTGATCTTCGCCGGCCAACAAGCCCGCGAAGCACGAATCGGTCGTCAGGCTGAGATGGCAGTCGACTTCTTCAGGCGCTGGAACGAGGCCCCGATGGTGGAGGCGCGTCGGCTCGTAGCCCAATTCGAGACGCCAGCAGCGCTACGGGACGCGATGACACGGTTCATTGCGGAGAATTCGGATGAGGCATACGTCTTGTACCGGGAACTGGACTATTTCGAGCAACTTGGCGCGCTCGAGGAGCACGGCGGCTTCGACTTCGAGCTGATCAGAACCTTGCTTGGCCATCGGCTGATCGATCGGTGGGAGATGTGGCAGCCGTCGATCGACGCTATCGGAGGGAGTGCTGCCTACCCGATGTTCGAGAGGCTTGTGGCAAAAATGCGAGCCGCAGTGCCGAGCGCGACATAACAAGCCTCATTGAAATACAGAGCGAGCGTCCGATCGTGGCGGTACCGAGATGCGCAAGGGTCTGGCAGCAGCCTCGGGCGAGAAGTACATTTGTCGCATCACGGCTGAGACCGGAGGCCAAGCCTGGTGAGTCACGATGGTTCTCAGGATGCGCCGCAGGTCAGGGCGAGCCTGCTGTCGTCGATTCCCGCGATGCCGAGCGTCCCGCGCGCTGATCTATTCCGCGGCTCGCCTAATTTGCTGGTGGCATCGGGCCCCCGGCACAGCCTCGGCTGGCAGGATCACCGGAAGGCGGGTCCAAGCTTTGTCGTGGCCCGGCTGGGCCAATTCGGCAGGATTAAGGTCACTGAGCGCTTCCCGCTCACTGACCAGGGCTGGGCGGCCGCCTGGCGGGCACTGTCTGGCCTTGACGCCGGCGCGGCGGCCGCGGTCGCAGCGAGGCTCGGGCAGATGGAGGCGGGCAGGCGCGCGGCAGCGGCACTGGTCGCGCTGGACGCTGACTCGTTGCGCTGCCTGTACGTGACTTTTAACGGCGGATCCGGCGGAGCGCTGCTCACCAAGGGCCGAGCCTACGATATGCGCTTCCTGAGTGACCGGATCCTGGTTTGCCCGCCTCGCTCGGTGAGCGCCATTGTCGAGGTGCCTTACCGGAATGTCGAGACCGTAGAGGTCAGTGGGTCGAGCCCCGGCAAGTCGCCCGGCGAGGTGCTCGTATTGATCCTGGGTCTCGGTCTGCTAGGCGCCTTGCTGGGTCTCGTCGTTCTCGGCCTGCTGGGCTTCCTGCTAGGGGCTGTGGTCTTGGGCCTGGTGGGTGCCTTGGTGGGAGCCGCCTCGAGCAAGATCGAGACGATAGTCCGGCTTCGCGGGCAAGACGCCGAGCTCTACTTCTTGCATACCGAGAAGCCTCCCGAGGCCGTGCGGATGGAGCTGTCCGAACCCCTCAGGGCTATAGAAAATGCGCGCGAGGCGCAGGCGGCGGATTCGGATGAGCCGACGGACCTGGCACCGGGCGCGATCCCGGACCAGCTGACCAAGCTTGCGTCATTGCTCCAGCAGGGCCTGATCACGCGCGACGAGTTCGAGCACCTCAAGGCGATGGTGATAGCTCAGTCGTAGGTCATGGTGAGCTCGCGGACGGCGGAATTGCCGTCAGCGAATGAACGTCGCGATGCCGGCGCCGAGCAGCACGAAGAGCGCTCCCGCGAGCACGAACCCCCGGTCTGCCAGTCGGCCCTCCCGGCCGTAGACGAGCACATCCCCCGGATCCTCGGGGTCGTACCAGACAAGCACCTTCTGGCCGGGACGAAGCGTCTTCGCCCTCCGCGCCGGCTGGGGAGCAGTTCTTTCCATCACCTGCCCGTCGGCCAGCGCGTACTGGATCAATGTCCGCCGGGCAGACAGGCCGGGCTGCTGGTCCGGTTCGAGCGGCGATGGCACGGTCGTCGCCCAGGTTGAGATCCCGTCGCGCCGGAGGCGTCGTGCCTGGTGCAGCCCGGACAGGCCTGCCAGCACGGCCACGCTGCCGCCAACCGCGACCCAGACTCCGATCAGGATCAGCATCTTATGTCCGGCCGTCGCCCGGCGGCCTACG
The DNA here is from genome assembly GCA_963834665.1 of uncultured Actinomycetota bacterium. GTDB lineage: Bacteria > Actinomycetota > Actinomycetes > Streptosporangiales > Streptosporangiaceae > JAJYUU01. Next base: position 57,680 of record CAWICK010000008.1, on the reverse strand, counting down.
TGAGCTGGCCAGGCAACGGGTCCTCAGCGAGGAGGACAGCGTGCACCCGCTCCAGGGTCTGGCCGGGCGCGGTGCAGGCGAGCAGACCCGCGATGAGCACCACTACCACGGCCGTTAGCGTGGCCGCGACTATCACCTAATGACAATAAACCGCCGCAGCGAACGACGTCACGTTCCCCTCTATGCCCGTTGCGATCCTCGGTCTGGCGGGCGGCGCTCGCGGCCCGTTTAAGGGGAAATCACCAACAGCCCGGCCAGGTGGATCTGTGCGCATTCGGAGGGTAACGGGGCCCGCAGTAACCGCTCGCCCTGCGCCCGGGGTGCAGACTTGTCACTAAGACGGTCTGGCGCGACGCAGGCCACGGCATGCGACGAGCGGAGATGAGGACGTGAGCCCGATATCGCGTGGCTTCCATGGCCGCCGCAGTCCCGCTGCAGACGAGGGCCGGGTACCGCCGGGCCAGTTCGTGACCAAGGACTTTCCGGTGCTGTCAGCCGGGCCGACACCGCACACCCGGCTTGAGGACTGGTCGTTCTCGATCAAGCGGGACGGCCAGGTGCTGAAGTCGTGGACGTGGCCGGAGATCCGCGCACTCCCGGCCACGACCGTCACTGCGGACATCCACTGCGTCACCCGGTGGTCGAAGCTTGATACCGAGTGGGACGTGGTGTCGCTGGATGACTTGCTGGCAGCCGCCGGGCAAGACGCCAGCTATGTACTGGCATTCAGCGATGGCGGCTATACGACGAACCTGCCGCTCGCGGACGTCACCGGCGGGCAAGCTTGGCTCGCGTTCGGATTCGATGGTGAGCCGCTCGAGCCCGAGCACGGCGGCCCGGCCCGCCTGCTGGTGCCGCACCTGTACTTCTGGAAGAGCGCGAAGTGGGTGCGCGGCCTGGAGCTGCTGGATCAGGATGAACCAGGCTTCTGGGAGACCTACGGCTATCACATGTACGGAGATCCATGGCGGGAACAGCGGTACGCGGGCGACTGACCTGGCAGACGGCGACCGTCGGCGCCGTGGTCTGGGAGACGCCCTCGGTCCGGACCATCGGCCTGGAGGTGCCGGACTGGGCTGGTCACCGCGCGGGCCAGCACCTGGACGTGCGGCTCACAGCCGAGGACGGATACGTCGCCGAACGGTCCTACTCGATCGCCTCCGCGCCGGCTGAGCCGCTGTCGATCACGGTAGAGCGGCTGGCTGACGGCGAGGTCTCGCCGTACCTCACCGACGAGCTCCGGCCCGGCGACGAGCTAGAGATCCGGGGTCCGATCGGCGGTTATTTCGTCTGGGATCCCGCGGATGACCGGCCGTTGCTATTGCTGGCGGGCGGATCGGGCATCGTCCCGTTCCGGTCGATCCTGCGTAGCCGGGACCAGGCCGGCAGCACCGTGCCGGCCCGTTTGCTCTATTCGGCCCGTTCCCTGCCAGATGTGATCTACCGGGAAGAGCTCGACCACTACGTCGCGAATGCGCACGTCGAGGTCAGCTATGCGCTGACAAGGCAGCAGCCGCCGGGCTGGGCCGGGTATGCGGGCCGGGTCGGTGAGGCAGTGCTTACCGAGGTGGCCTGGCCCGCGAGCGAGGCTGCGATCGCCTTCGCCTGCGGCCCGACGGCCTTCGTCGAGGCGGTGGCCGCGATCATGGTGTCGCTTGGCTATCCGGCCCAGCGGATTAAGACCGAACGATTTGGCGGGACGGGGACTCAGTGATGGACGCGCTCGACGGGAACGCGATCGGCGGCCTGCTGCACGAGGTCTTCGGCACCGAGATGACCGCCTCCGTGGGCACCTGCGCGACGTGCGGCGCGACCGGGCCGCTGGCCGAGTGCGTCGTCTACAACCGGGCGCCCGGCACGGTGGTCCGCTGCCGGGTCTGCGCCAGCATGCTCATGGTCATCGTCAGCGCTCGCGGCATGAACTGTGTCGACTTGCGCGGCCTGGCCGTCCTCGGGGATGGCCTCGCGGGCGCTACTGCTTACTGACCGCGCTGGGGGCCAGGTTGCTGCTCAGGGCGCCAGCCTGGGCGGGCAGCCGGGCGCGAGCGCACCAGAGGGTCACCGCTAGCCCTGCTGTCATCGTGGCCCACCAGGCCCACTGGCCATGCCAGGAGGCCTGTGCCCCGGCAGTAAGCGCCGCCGCCGCGAGCGAGGTCGCGATCAGGCGCAGCCAGCTCCTGGCCGCCGCGACAAGGGCTATAGCCAGCACCGGCCACAGGTAATAGGCGACCATTACCGGCTCGAAGACGCAGCGGAGGGCTAGCGCCACGGCAGCCCACCACAACACCTGCTGAAGCGTTTCCGCATCCCAGGGTGCATACCGCGCGGCGCGCCACCGGCGCCCGGCAACCAGCGCGCAGAGGCAGGCCGCGAGGATGGCAATAGTCCTGAACGGGCCCGCGGCAACCGCGCCGCCTGCCAGCCGCGGGGCCCAGGACACCCATGGCGTCGGATGATCGACGGTCGGCCAGTTGGGCTGGCTGGTGACCGCGTGGATGGTCGCTGACCAGTTCGCCGCCGCCGCTGCGGCCAGCAAGAGCGCGCTGGGTGCGGCTGCCCTCGCGATGAACCCGGGCACTCGCCTTGGCTCGATAGTCATCAGCACGACCGGCAGGGCGAGCAGCACAAGCGGCTGCACGGCGACCGCCGCGCCGAATAGCCAGCCCGCCCGGCTGGTTCGCGCATCCGCCAGCGCACGGATGGCGAACAGCAGCAGCCCCACCGCGACGGCGTCCTCCGGATGACCCCACAGGACCGCGACGCTCGCCAGCGCGGCCCCGCCCGCGACCGCGAGCAGCGCCCGCTTCAGCTGAGTAGCCCCCAGCCGCTCGGCTAGCGCATCGGCGGCGAACAGCGCCAGACCGCAGAGCGCGATCTCATAGGGCCCGGCCAGCAGCCACGAGATCGGATGGACGTTGTGCGCGCCCGGCGCGGCGAGCGGGATTCCGGCAGCTTCAGCGACGGCGACTATCGGGACCAGGATCACGGCCGCGCCCGGCAGCGTCACCAACCTGGTGGGCGGGGTGTACAAGCCAGCGAGGTCAAGGTGCAGCAGGCGGCGCGCCGCAGCCATCGTTCCCCACAAGTCATCGGGCAGTGCCCAGGGCAGCTTGCCCGGATGGCCGCCGACGGTCGTCGCAATCATCCCGATCACGATCACCGCCGCGGTGGCGAGCAGCGGCCACCGCCTGCGGGCCAGCCGCCGCATCAGCGCGCTCATCGGCGGTTGCGGCCGGGACGATGAGATTGTCACCTTTTGATCTTGCCTCACGCGTCGCGCAGGCGCAGCAGCAGGCCGCCGGCCAGCAATCCTGCTGCGGCCCAGATCGCGAGGACACCGAGACCCGCCCAGGGTGTGATGGCCAGGCCTTTCAGGCCAGTCGTCGCCTGGATGTTCAGGCCCGCCATCGGGCTGTACCGCTGGACCCGGTGCTGCCAGGTCAGGTTGCCGATGAAGACAGTGATGACGGGGAACAGGTACAGCAGGCCGAGCACCACGCCGATGGACAACGCGGAGTCCCGCAGCACCGCGGCGACCGCGATGCTGAGCAGAGCGACCAGGGAGAGGTACAGCACCGACCCTGCCGCAGCACGCAGCGTTGGCCCGTACATGATCGACAGCGGCGTGAAACCACGCGCGACGGTGAATCCGTGACCGGGCAGGATGAGTCTGCCGGCCAGCAAGGATCCGCCGACGGCGATGGCCGCGGTCACGAGGACAAGGCCGGCCACGATCAGAGCCTTGGACGCCAGCACGGTCGTGCGGCGGGGCATTGCTGCCAGCGTAGTCCTGATCATCCCGCTGCTGTACTCACCGCAGACCGTCAGGACAGCAAGGACGGCAACCACCGACTGGCCGAACTGCACGCCAGTGAGGGTGAGCTTCGCGGTGTCCACCGGGCAGGACTGGCCGCCCGGGCAATGGCTCGCCGCGGCTGCCGCCGCGCCGATCGCTGCAGTGAGGGCTGCGATCCCGGCCAGCAGCCAGATCGTGCCCGGCGCGGTCCGGAGCTTCACCCACTCCGCGCGCAGCGCGTCCCGCAGGCTCACCCACGCCAGGCCGCTCATGCGTCCCTCCGGCGCAGTAGGACGACAGCCAGGGCCATGGCGGCCGCAGCGTAGCCGCAGAGCACGGCGAAGCCAGTCCATGGTGCTAGCGGATAGCAGCCCGTCGCAGCCGTGCATCCCGTGCTCACCTGCGGGTAGCTCGGGATGCTCTGCTGGATAGCGAAGCCAGCGGCCGGGGTCAGGCGCAGCAGCCACGCCCCTGCGGCGGGCGGCAGGACGTTCAGTACCGCGAGGAGGTACGGCAGGACGATCAGCCCGACAACGGCAGTGACCGCGGCGGCACTGCGGCGCACGATGGCTCCGATGGCGACGGCGAGTACAGCAGCCACGGCGAGCACCGCGGCACTTCCGGCCAGCACGCGTAGTTCGGTGAGGATCGTGACCGGGTACAGGTAGCTGCCATGAGCTTTCTCGATCCGCCCGTTGAGCGGCACGGCGATGGCGACCGCCGCCAGCCCAGCGACGAATGTGACCGCGCCGATCACCACGGCCTTGGCCGCGAGCACCCGGCCGCGCCGCGGACTGGCGGCGAACGTGGTCCGGATCAGGCCACGCCGGTACTCCGCCGTGATGAACAGCGCCCCCACCACGACTACGGCGATCAGCCCGACGAATATTCCGACCAGGGTCTGCTCGATTGGTGTCCCGCCGCCCAGCGGGCCTTCCACCAAGGGTGCGATGTCGCCGGAACCGGTCACGGTAAACAGGGCGCTCGCCTGTCGGTATCCGCCGCCCGCAGACCCGTACGCGGAGCTGGCGCCACCGCCGATGCTGGTGCCAGTCCAGGAACCGGCCCGCCAGTGCCCGTGCATGCTCAGCTGGTCGAAGGTCGCGGTCGCCAGGGTGGGGCCGCCCCTCGAGCTGGCGCCCCCGAACGACAGCGTGGTTGCGGTGTACTGGGGCGAGGTGACAAACAGCCCTGCCTGGGCGCTCGAGGGCAGGCCGGACAGGCTGGCACTGCCAACCGTGATCCAGTGCCTGCCGTCTGCTGAGTCGTAGCCAGTGATGGTGTGGCCGGACCTGGTAAGCCGGAGCCAGCGCGGCGCAGCCGCGGTGACCCTGGCCGGGCTGCCCGCGACATCGTGCGTGTAGTTGTACTGGAACCGCACCCCGTGGCTGCCGGTCGCCATCACCGCCGCGTAGACCGAGCCCTGCGTGGTGTTCTGTTTGATGATGAGACCGGCCTTGGCCCACTGCTCCAGCCCCTTGCGCATGCCTTGCTGGGAGTTCGGGCCAGCCTGAACGCGCATCCTGCCGTCGGCAGGCGGAAGCAGGCCGGTCAGCGACGTCAGCCGCACGGTGATGCTGCCATCGCCGGACAACGGCTGGTGCACGAAGTAGAAACTGTCGGCGACCGCCTCGCCCCCGGGCCCGATCGGATGGATGATTCGGCAGGCCACGCCGTTGATCGAACAGCCGAACTGGCTGCCCTCGGCGGCCAGGAACCCCATGAGCACGGTCAGCACGGCGGCCACCACGATGCCGATCACCCAGCCGCGTACCGTCCTGAACTTTGTCCACTCCGTGCGCAGCGCCTGGGCGAAGCTGTCGCCGCGGTCAGTAAGACCTATCCGGCCAGGCGTGGTGAGGTTCGCTGTCATCTCGCGATCTCCCCGGTTGGCTCGGCGCGGAACTCGACCTGGTCCCTGGTGAGATCTATGTACGCCGCCTCGAGGGTGGCGCGGTGAGCGGATACCTCGGAGAACGGGATCGCGCCCTGGCCGAGGACCGTCACGACGGCGGCTGCCGCCAGGCCGGTGACGGTGAGCGTGCCGTCGGCTCCGCTGCTCACCGCACCGCCTGCACGCTCGAGTGCGCGCGCCGCGTCGGCTTGCGCGGTAGTGCGCAGCTTGACCCGGTCTCCCGACGCTGCCGCGATCAGGTCGGCCACGCTGGTGTCGGCAACGACCTTGCCGCGGCCGACCACGACCAGGTGATCGGCAGTGTCCTGCAACTCGCTCATCAGGTGACTGGACACCAGCACTGCCCGCCCGGCCTGGGCCAGCGATCGGAGGAAGCCCCGCATCCACACGATGCCCTCTGGATCGAGCCCGTTAAACGGCTCGTCCAGCATCAGGATCTGGGGATCGCCGAGCATCGCCCCCGCGATGCCAAGCCGCTGCCGCATGCCGAGCGAGAAGCCGCCGGCCTTCCGCCGGGCCACCTCATGAAGGCCCGCCTGCTCGATAACCGCATCCACGCGGCTTGGTGGCAGGCCCTGAGAGTAAGTCAGCCAGAGCAAGTGATTGCGCGCGGACCTGCTCGGCTGCAAGGCAGCGGCGTCGATGAGCGAACCCAGGTAGCGCATCGGATGCGGCCAGCTGGCATACGGCCGCCCGCGCACCAGCGCCCGCCCCGAGTCAGGTGCATCCAGGCCGAGTATCACGCGCATCGTCGTCGACTTGCCGGCGCTGTTCGGCCCGACGAAGCCGGTGACCTGTCCTGGCTGCACGGTGAACGACATCCCGTCCAGCGCCACGGCCTGGCCGAAACGCTTGCACACGTCGGCCACCTCGATCGTTGCTTCCACGGTACTGCCCTTCTTGTTCCGGGAACTGCCTGCGACCTGGTTGTATGGCAGCGCCGGTAACACGGGCCGAACCGAGCCTGTTATTCCGCCGTTAGGCCGGGCCAGGCATGCTGAAAGGGCCGGGACCACATCATCGTTGTCATGGCCGGAGTCCTCGCAGCGCGGATCGGGCGGCGAACAGGGGTAACGGCCGCACCCCGCAGGGAGGATCTGGTGAGCAGGAACCGCCTCATCCGCCGTAGCGTGCGGCTGCGGCTGACCGGGCTGTACGGAGTGTTGTTCGTGCTGTCCGGAGCGGTGCTGCTGACGATCGCCAGCGGGCTGGCCATCTCTCGCAGCACCACCAAAGTGACCGCGTCCAGTGGCGCCTATGGCAACCCGGGCTCCGCGCTGACCCAGGCCGATGCCCGGATCCGCGACCTGCAGGCTCAGCTGGCCTCCCGCAATACCTCGTCCGTTTCCCACCAGCTGCTGATCGGGTCCGCGATCGCGCTCGGCATCATGGCCTTGGCCTCGGTCGCTTTCGGCTGGATCATGGCCGGCCGGGCGCTCCGCCCCATTCGCGAGATGACGCTTGCGGCCCAGCGCATCTCGGCCGACAACCTGCACGAGCGCCTGGCCGTGGCGGGTCCGGCGGACGAGCTCAAGGATCTCGGGGACACCATCGACGGCCTGCTGGAACGGCTCGAGGAGGCGTTCACCGCGCAGCGCCGGTTCGTCGCCAACGCTTCGCATGAGCTGCGCACGCCGCTGACAACCATGCGCGCGGCTATCGACGTGGCGATGGCGAAGCCAGGCCCGGTACCGACGCAGACGGTTGCCCTGGCAGACAGGCTGCGGGCCGAGCTCGACCGGGTTGACGAGCTGATTGAGGGGCTCCTGGTTCTCGCTCGTGCCCAGCACAGCGCGCTGCCCGGCATGGCCGTCTTCTCGCTGAGTGACGTCGCGTCGGCTGCGCTAGCCGAACGGGCTAGTGCCATGGCGGCCAGGTCGCTGACGGTGCAGGCCAGCCTTTCGGCCGGAGCGGCCGTTGTGGCCGGCAGTCAGGCGCTCGTCAGCAGGCTGGCCGGCAACCTCATCGACAATGCCATCGTGCATAACGAATACGCGGGCTGGATCGTCGTGTCCGCGGAGGCGGACGCGGCCGCGGCTGCCGCCCGGCTCACCGTGGAGAACGGCGGTGCTGACCTGGACCAGCGCCAGGTGGCGCAGCTTGGCCAGCCGTTCCGGCGGCTAGGCGCGGACCGGACCGGGTCGGATAAAGGCTCCGGGCTCGGGCTGTCGATCGTTGCGGCCATCGCCGCCGCGCACGGCGGGACGGTGGAGCTCCGGGCCAGGGACGACGGTGGGCTCCGGGTCACCGTCACCCTGCCGCTAGCAGCCCGCCCCGGCCTGGCCGGCCGACCTGCGCTCGCTGGAGTGCCTGCATGAGGGTGCTGGTCGTCGAGGACTCGCGATCCCTGGCCGAGGTGCTGGTCGAGGGCCTGCGTGACCAGGGCATGGCCGTTGATGCCGCGCTCGACGGGCTGGAAGCCGCAGCGAAGCTGGGGGTCAACGCCTACGACGTGGTCGTACTCGACCGGGACCTGCCTGGGATCCATGGTGATCTGCTGTGCCAGATGATCACTGACCGCGATGACCGGGCGATGGTGCTGATGCTGACGGCAGCCGGCTCGCCAGGCGACAGGGTTAGCGGGCTAGGCCTCGGCGCCGATGACTACCTTGGCAAGCCGTTCCACTTTCCCGAGCTAGTGCTGCGAGTCCGGGCCCTGGCCAGGCGCCAGCCGTCGGCCCGCGGCCGGATCCTGCGCGCGGCCGGGATTGAACTTGACCCGGTCCGCCGCACGGTAAGCCGCGACGGGCGGCAGGTGGACCTTTCGGTCAAGGAATTCGGCGTGCTTGAGGCTCTGCTTCGTGCTCAGCCCGCCTTCCTGCGCGCCGAGGACCTGCTTGAGCAGGTGTGGGACGAGCATGCCGACCCGTTCACCAACACCGTGACCGTCACGATCGGCCGCCTGCGCCGCAAGCTAGGCGAACCCCAGGTCATCGCTACCACCCCAGGCGTGGGCTACCGGATCGCGAGCCTGCCCGGCCCCGGCTAGACTGGCTCCAGACCCCTCGCACGGCGTTCATCCCGCCAACCCCCCCAGGGCCGGAAGGCAGCAAGGGTACGCGGGCTCTGTCGGGTGTGCGGGGGGTCCTTTACCGTCCCCCGGCGAGCAATCCCGGCGAGAATGAGGTCATGGCAGGCGACGCCCCGAGTCCCGAGCAGAGCCCTGGCCAGGCGGACAGCCTGCGGTCAGGAGTGCCAGCCGCGCCACTCGCTCTCTACCGCCGGTACCGCCCGGCAACCTTCGCCGAGGTCAAAGGCCAGGATCATGTCACTGAGCCGCTTCGCCAGGCATTGCGCAGCGGCCGGGTGCATCATGCCTACCTGTTCAGCGGCCCGCGCGGTTGCGGGAAGACATCGAGTGCGAGGATCCTGGCCCGCTCGCTGAACTGCGAGCAAGGGCCCACCCCGGACCCTTGCGGCAAGTGCGCGTCCTGCGTCGCGCTCGCCCCGGCCGGGCCCGGCAGCATCGATGTCATCGAGATCGATGCTGCGTCGCACGGCGGCGTCGATGACGCGAGGGACCTGCGTGAACGGGCCTTTTACGCGCCAGTGGCCGGCCGCTTCAAGATCTACATCATCGACGAGGCCCACATGGTCACCCGGGAGGGCTTCAACGCGCTACTCAAGCTTGTCGAGGAACCGCCTCCGCACCTGAAGTTCGTCTTCGCCACGACTGAGCCGGAGAAGGTCATCGCCACCATCCGGTCCCGTACGCACCATTATCCGTTCCGGCTGGTGCCCCCCGCTGTCCTGCGCGAGCACCTGGAGCAGATCCTGGCGAGCGAGGGCGTGCCCTACGAGCCGTCGGTGCTGCCGATCGTGATCAGGGCCGGGGCTGGCTCGGTGCGGGACGCGCTATCGGTTCTCGATCAGCTGATGGCGGGCTCGGACCAGTCCGGCCTCCGCTACGACCGGGCGGTCGCGCTGCTCGGTTACACCGACGACCGGTTGCTCGACGACGTGGTGGCGGCGTTCGCGGCTGGTGACGGGTCGGGCGTCTTCCACGCAATCGACCGTGTGGTCGAAGCAGGACATGATCCCCGCCGGTTCGCCGCGGACCTGCTGGACCGGTTGCGCGACCTGATCGTGATCTGCGCGGTGCCTGACGCTGGATCAACCGGCCTCATCGACGCTCCGTCTGACCGGCTTGATCAGATGAGCGCGCAGGCAGCGGCGTCCGGTCAGGTCAGCCTGACCAGGGCCGCAGAGATCATCAGCGCCGGGCTGGTCGAGATGCGCGGAGCCACCTCGCCGCGGCTGCTGCTTGAACTCATGTGCGCGCAGGTCCTGCTGCCGGCCACGGCCGGCGATCCGGCGGGCCTGGCCGAGCGGCTGGCCAGCCTCGAGCGGAGGCTCAAGGCGGAGCCCGGGTCCGAGCTTCGCCGGGACGCAGCGCGACCGGAGGCGGGCCGGCGGGACTCCGCGCGCCCCCAGGAGGCATCCTCCGCCGAACCGGCACGGGCCGAACCCGCACGGGCCGAACCTGCACGCGCCGAACCCGCACGGGCCGAACCTGCACGCGCCGAACCTGCACGCGCCGAGTCGGCACGCGGTGAGCCGGTACGCCAGGACGGCGCCAGGCCGGCCGTCGCCAGGCCGGAGCCGGTACGCGCCGAGTCGGCGCGCCCGGCACCCGCGGTGCGCGACGAGGCCCGGCCCAGGCCCGCGGGGCAGTCAGCCGCCCCGGCTGACACCGAGACGCTGCGGGCCCGCTGGCCGGATGTGCTTGAAGCTGTCCAGGGCAGGAAACGGGTCGCCTGGATGCAGCTCAGCCATGCCAGCGTGGACTCGTTCGCGGACGGCGTCCTGACGTTGACCTTCGCGCAGGCCGGAATCGAGAAGGGATTCCTGACCGGCGGCTACGACAAGGACCTCAGCCAGGTGCTGTCCGCTCTGTACGGCATAACGCCGCATATCAGGACCGCAGTCGCACCTAACGGCGATTCAGGCCAGCGCCCCGATAACGGAATCAGGCCGTCAGGCTCACCGCCAGCTCGCCAGAACGGGCCGTCTGCCGCACAGCGGGCCGCCGGCGCTGCAAGCCAGTCCCGCGCGGGGGCGCGGGCGCCGGAACCGGGCGCCAGTTCCCGGTCCGGGCCGCAGGCCGGCCGCGGCCGCCCGGCTGGCGGTGTGCCCTCAGGTGCCGATGCCGAGCCAGAGCCCGGAGATCCGGCCGCGCCCGAGACGCTGACCGGCACTGACCTGATCGAGCGCGAGCTCGGCGGCCGGGTGATCGAGGAGATCGAGGGACCTTAGCGTGCTGGCCGGCGGGCCGCGACGTGCCCGGTCAGCGGGCAGGCCGTAGGCTCGGAGGTCCAGGTCGGCAATCTCAGGAGGTCGCGTGGAGCCAGGTGGCCAGCTCGATATGCAGCAGCTCTTCGCGGCGGCGGCCGCGATGCAGAGCCAGCTGATGAATGCGCAGCAGGAGCTGGCCGACACCGAGGTAGAAGGCACCGCCGGCGGAGGACTGGTCAAGGCGACAGTCAACGGTCAGGGCGAGCTGGTGGACGTCACCATCGACGCGGCGGCCATCGATTCCAGTGACCCGCAGGAGACCGCGCAGACGCTGGCTGACCTTGTCCTGGCCGCCTACCGCGATGCTTGCCGGTCCGTGGATGAACTGCAGGAACAAACGATGGCACCGTTCGCGGCGGGTTTCGGCGGTGCGGGACTTGGCGGTGCGGGACTTGGCGGTGCTGGCATGCCTGGCCTGCCTGACTTCGGCGGCATTCCGGGCTTGCCAGGTCAGCCGGCCCCGCCGGAGCCGCCTGATGACCAGTCCGGCGCAGGTAGCCCCGACGACGAGAACTGAGGCGAGCCCGGGATGTACGAGGGCGTCGTCCAGGACCTGATCGAGGAGCTCGGCCAGTTGCCGGGCGTCGGGCCGAAAGGCGCGCAACGGATCGCGTTCTATCTGCTGTCCGCTGATCCAGGCGATGTCCGCCGGCTCGCCGCGGTCCTGGTCGAGGTCACCGAGAAGGTCAAGTTCTGCCGGATCTGCTTCAACGTCGCCGAAGACGACGAGTGCCGGATCTGCAAAGACACCCGCCGGGACCTGTCAATGATCTGCGTCGTGGAAGAACCCAAGGACGTGGCGGCCATCGAGAAGATCCGCGAGTTCCGCGGCCGGTACCACGTGCTCGGCGGCGCGATCAGCCCGATGGACGGCGTCGGGCCGGATGACCTGAGGATCAGGGAACTGATGGCACGGCTCGCGGACAGCGCCGTCACCGAGATCATCCTGGCCACAGACCCGAATCTGGAAGGCGAGGCCACCGCTACTTACCTCGCGCGGATGATCAAGCCGTTGGGACTGCGCGTTACCCGGCCGGCCAGCGGCCTGCCGGTGGGCGGCGAACTTGAGTATGCCGATGAAGTCACGCTGGGCAGGGCCTTTGAGGGACGGAGGTTGCTTGATGTCTGAGTCACGCGGCGGGCGGAGGGGATCCCCGCTAAGCAACGGGGGGTCTGCCGACCTGGCGCCCGGCCAGCCGCCGGAGGAGTGGCGGCCGCTGGCGGACCGCGTTGCCGGGAATGCCAGGGATTTCCTCGACGGCCTGACCGCCGTAGCCCGGGGTGAGGGAGCAGACCAGACCATCCCGCTGCTGCTGCTGGAGATGGCCCAGATGATGCTCGCCGGCGCTCAGCTCGGCGCGAGCAAGGACGTCATCCTGCCCAGCAACTGGGAGCCAGACATCGGCGCCGATCCAGAGGTCGACCTGGACGCCCTGCGCACCGGGCTGGCCGCAAGGTTCGCCGGGATCGACGATTACGCCGAGATCTTTGATCCCTACGCCGATACTCACGCGACGCCGTTCCGGCTGTCAGATGACCTGGCTGCCGTGGCCGCCGACCTGATACATGGTCTCAAGCACCATGAGGCAGGCCGGGTTGCCGAGGCCCTGTGGTGGTGGCAGTACTCCTATGTGAACCACTGGGGTACGCATGGCGGGGCGGCGCTGCGCGCGCTGCATTCCGTGGTCGCGCACGCCAGGCTTGACGTCGCCGACGAGCCGGCGGCGCTCTGACAAGCTGACGGCCTCGATAGACTCGGGTCGGCCGGTCACCTGCCAGACCGGTCGCGCCTGGCTCCGGGTGGCCGGCCCTCGACGGTGCCCTTACAGACGAAGCCAGTACGGAGGTGCAGGCATAGCCGTGGCCCTGGTCGTGCAGAAATACGGTGGATCCTCGGTCGCTGACGCGGACGGCATCAAGCGGGTTGCGCAGCGGATCGTGGCGACTAGGAAGGCCGGGAACTCGGTCGTCGTCGTCGTGTCGGCAATGGGCGACACCACGGACGAGCTGAGGGATCTAGCTGATCAGGTCAGCCCGAATCCGCCGGGTCGGGAGCTGGACATGCTGCTGACCTCGGGTGAGCGGATCTCTATGGCGCTGCTGGCCATGGCCATCGCCAACCTGGGCCTGGAGGGCCGGTCGTTCACCGGGTCGCAGGCCGGAGTGATCACCGATTCCACCCATGGCAAGGCCAGGATCATCGACATCACGCCAGGCCGGATCCAGGCTGCCCTCGAAGACGGCGCCATCCCGATCGTCGCGGGCTTCCAGGGCGTGTCGCAGACCACGAAGGACATCACCACGCTTGGCCGCGGCGCGTCAGACACCACCGCGGTCGCGCTGGCCGCCGCTCTCGGCGCGGACTTCTGCGAGATCTACACCGATGTGGATGGCGTATACACCGCTGACCCGAGGATCGTGCGCACCGCCCGCCAGCTGCCCCGCATCTCGTACGAGGAGATGCTGGAGATGGCTGCTTGCGGGACCAAGGTACTCATGCTCCGTTGCGTCGAGTACGCGCGCAGATACAAGATCCCGATCCATGTACGGTCATCTTTTTCCAGCAGGGAAGGCACTTGGGTGATGGACCCGGCGCCAGCGACGGAAGGCGAGACGATGGAGCAGGCGATCATCTCCGGCATCGCCCAGGACCGGGGCGAGGCGAAGATTACGGTCGTCGGCGTACCAGACAAGGTCGGCGAGGCGGCAAGGATCTTCCGCGCCATCGCGGCGGCCGGGATCAATATCGACATGATCGTGCAGAACGTGTCGGCAGCAGCCACCGGCAGGACTGACATCTCGTTCACGCTCCCGCGCGACGACGGCCACGCCGGCATGTCGGCACTTCGCCAGCTTCAGGCTGAGGTCGGCTTCGACTCCCTGCTGTACGACGACCGGATCGGTAAGGTCTCGGTCGTGGGCGCGGGAATGCGGTCGCATCCAGGGGTCAGTGCCACCTTCTTTGGCGCGCTCGCCGAGGCGGGCGTCAACATCGAGATGATCTCGACATCTGAGATCCGCATCTCGGTGGTCGTGGACCAGAACGATGTTGAACTGGCGGTCACTGCCGCCCACGAAGCCTTCGATCTGGGCGACGGCCAGGACAAGGCAATCGTCTACGGCGGGAGTGGCCGATGAGCGCGGGCGCGGCGCAAGCAGCCGCGGGGCCGGTGCTGGCAATCGTCGGCGCGACCGGCGCCGTCGGTAGCGTCATGCGCGCGATCGTGTCGGAGCGGGCCGATATCTGGGGCGAAGTGCGGCTGGTTGCCTCAGCCAGGTCCGCTGGCCGCAAACTGGACGTGCGCGGCCAGCAAGTCGAGGTGCGCGAGCTGACGCCTGAGGTCTTCGATGGCGTCGACCTGGCCATGTTCGACGTCCCGGACGAAGTGTCCGCCCAATGGGCGCCAGTTGCCGCCGCTCGCGGTGTCGTGGTCATCGACAAGTCGGGCGCGTTCCGGATGGATCCGCAGGTGCCGCTGGTGGTGCCCGAGGTCAATGCGGCAGCAGTCGCCGACAGGCCCAAGGGCATCATTTCCGTGCCGAACTGCACGACCTTGTCACTGATCGTGGCGCTAGCCGCGCTGCATCGCGCATTTGGGCTGCGCGAGCTGGTGGCGGCCTCTTATCAGGCGGCTTCGGGGGCCGGCCAGGACGGCACCGACGCGCTCTACGACCAGCTGGCCGCCGTGGCGGGCGACCGGACCCTCGGCCAGCGGCCAGGTGACGTCCGTGCTGCTATCGGCGACGGGGGTCCATTCGGTGCCCCGCTCGCGATGAACGTCGTGCCGTGGGCCGGCTCCCTGCGTGACGGGGGCTGGTCCTCGGAGGAGCTGAAGATTCGCAACGAGACGCGCAAAATCCTGGACCTGCCGGATCTCAAAGTAACGGCGACATGCGTGCGGGTACCCGTGATCGTCGGGCACTCCCTCGCGCTGCACGCGGCCTTCAGCCGCCCGGTCAGCCGCGAGCAGGCGCAGCAGGTACTGCGGGAGGCACCCGGCGTGAGCCTGGTGGACGACCCGGCCCGCGGCCGGTACCCGACCCCGGCCGATGTGGCCGGCACGGACCCGACGCTGGTCGGCCGGGTACGGCAGAGCATGGACGATCCTTGCGCCGTCGACCTCTTCGTAGCCGGCGACAACCTGCGAAAGGGCGCTGCCCTCAACGCCGCCCAGATCGCTGAGCTGCTGGCGCCGGAGCTGGCAGCCGGCCGCAGGCAGCCGGCCGCCGCGTCCTAGCCGCGCCAGCCAGCCGCGCGAGCCTCCGCTGCGGCCAGGCGCAGCTGCCAGGCCAGTCGGCGGCTAACCCGTAGGCATGAGCTCACCGGCATTGACCGGAACGGGCACGACATTCCCCGGCGGCGCGAGCGGGCACGCCCACGCCGGGTCGTAGGCACACGACGGGTTGTAGGCGAAATTCAAGTCGACGACCAGAGAGCCGCCGTCACCGCCGAGGTCGGCGCCCTTCACGGTGTCGAGGACGTACCGGCCGCCCGGATAGGTCGCGCCATCGGATCGGATGTCCCGGATCGGGAGGAAGATCCCGCCGCCATAGCTGGCAAGCCACCAGACATCGAGATCGCCGACGCCGTCGAGGTGCACGACGCCGACGCGCTCAAAGGGAACGGTGCCGTCGGTGCCGGTGCTGACCTCGATACGAGCAGGCTCGACGTCTGCGTCCAACGGCACGATGAAGCGCATCGCCGGTTTGTACGGGGCTACCGGCACACCGCGGAATCCGGCCCGGGCCGCAGCCGGGATGGGCGACTGCGGGTGCGTAGCCAGCAGCTCGTTCCGGGCAGCCTGCCAGGACCGGTGGGCGGCTGCGGGCTCAGGTGCCGCCCGGACTGCCGCGTAGATGGCGGCCATTCGGCGCCGCCAGTCCAGCAGTGATGTCGCGGCCGGCCCGCTCATCCGCAGTCCCCCTGGCTGGTAAGGATCCGGGCCGCTGGCCGGAGATCAGGCCCGCCTCCGCGACTATCCCGGTGGTCGTGATCGCGGTATAGCCAGCCTGCCGGAACAGTGTCTCCCACGCGTGCATCGAGATCGGGATTTCCTGGACCCGGATGATGTACCGCGCGATGTTCTTCGCGATCCGCCACCAGCCGCCGGGTCCCTTCTTGGCCAGCGTGACGAGCTTCAGCTTGATGATCTCCCGGTCCCGGCTCGAGCCGCCCCGGCCGAGCATCATGTCGGCGATCAGGAGTCGGCCGCCGGGCCGTAGCCAGGTTATTGCCGCTTCGACCAGGCGAGCCTTGTCCGGGTCACGGAGGTGATGCAGCGCGTAACTGGAGACTATGAGGTCAGCACTGGCGGGCGGCAGGTCCAACTCTTCGACTGGCAGCGCTATCGCGTCCAGGGTGGACAGGCCCTGGCGCGCTGCCTCGGAGCGGAGCTGGTCGGCCATGGCGGGGCTGACGTCAATGCCCAGCACCTCGGCGCCCTGCCTCGCCAGCGGAATGCTGATCTGGCCGTTACCGCAACCCAGATCGATGACCACGTCGCCAGGTCCTACCGCAGCGGCGGCCAGCACCGCGGCCGTCACCTTGGTCAGGCCGGCTGAGCCGTGCTGGTCCCAGCTCGCAACCCGGCCGGACCACACGCGACGCTGTCGTCGGGTGGTCCGTTGGGTAGCCAGCCAGGCGAGCTTGCTCGCCGGCCGCTCGCGGTCAGATTGGGAATCGGTGTCAGCGTCCGTCTCTGGTGTCATTCTCGCAGGCTAATCTGCGGGTGACTCTGCTACCAAGTCAACACAATTTAGTTCCGGTGAGAAACTTATATAGAAATAGTAAAGACGTCCGATTTCATGAAGAATTCATGAACTTCCAGCCGGCAGGATGAAGAACTCGTGAGGAGGACAACCTGCGACTGCTCCTGCGGTGCCGGGATGCGCGATCTCAAGCCGCAGCACGGCGGCCTGGCCGATACGATGCCCGGGTGAACCGGCATGCCCGCGGTGACCAGCCTAACCGCCGTCCGCGAGTCCTCTTCACCGTGCTCGCCGTGGTGGTCCTTGCCGTGCTGGGCGGCGGCGCTTACCTCGCCGTGCAGGCAATCGCTGGCGGTCCGGCGAAAGCCCGCGCTGGTGACCGGCCCTCCGTCACGCCAACTGGCTCGGCCACTCCTAGCCACACACCGCCGCCGGGACCGCCGCCGGTAGGGCGCCTGGCCGAGTACCACGTCGCGGCGAAGTCCTACACCTTCACTAAACCTGCCACTTCGCAGCACGGGTCCCGCGTACTGCAGGTCACTGTGCGCTATCCCGTCCTTCCCGCAGCTCCGGCGTACAGCCGGCCCGCGGGCGGCACGTTCCCGCTCGTCGCATTCGCGCCCGGGTACAAGCAGTGCAGCAGCGCCTATCGTTACCTGCTGCGCCAGTGGGCCAGCGCCGGGTACGTGGTCGCCGCGGTGGATTTCCCGCTCACCAGTTGCCACACCATCAAGCCGGATGAGCCAGACCTGTCTAATGAGCCAGCTGACGTCGCCTTTGTCATCCGGCGGCTGATCCAGCTTTCGGGCCGCTCACAGAGTGGGCTGTCCGGGCTAATCGCCGGGTCCAAGATCGCTGTGGCCGGACACTCGGACGGTGGCAACTTGGCGGCGGCCATAGCGGGCGCAAGCTGCTGCAAGGATATTCAGATCCGCGCTGCAGTCGTGCTAGCAGGCAACGAATGGCCGTGGGGCGGCGATAGGTGGTTCGCTGGCCACACGCCGCCGGTTTTGTTCGTCCAAGGCGCGGCCGACCCCATCAATCCACCCGCGTACAGCGTGCAGCTGTATCAGGCGGACAAGACAGGCACCCGTTACTACCTCGATCTGTTCGGCGCCAATCACTTCACGCCCTATCAGGGTCACGGCGCGCCTGAGCCGATCGTTGCGCGGGTGACGCTGGCCTTCCTGGACCGGTACGTAGCCGGCCAGCAAGGCAAGCTGGCCGCGATGCGCCAGGCGGGCCGGGTCCCGGGCGTGGCCGAGCTCGTCGGCGCGGGCCGGATGCCCTAGCGGGGTAGTGCGGCGGAACTGGACGCGGCAGCCGGGCGTCGGGCAGGCTGTCGGGCATGGAGCGGGCGTTCACGGTCGCAGAGGCACGCGCGCTCATGCCGGAACTGCTGGCCCGCGCGGACAAGCTGATCGAAGTCCGGGCCAGCCTTGTGGAGCTTCAGCTCGCGCTGGCGGAGGGCGAGCACTCACCGCTTGGCGGATTGCCCGAGGCCAAGTCTTACCAGGCCCAGCTGAGCGAGCTTGTCGGCTGGTTCAGCGGCGAGGGCCTTGAGCTCAAGGGTATCGCGCCGCTGCTGCTCGACTTTCCGTCCGAGCGGAACGGCGAGCCGGTGCTGCTGTGCTGGCTCGAAGGCGACCGTGAGCTCGGCTGGTATCACAAGCTGGCGCACGGATTCGCGGGCCGCCGCAGGCTCGGTTAGCCGATGGCGACGATACGGCGGGCCACGACCGACGACGCGGCCCGGATAGCCGAGGCGCACGTGCGATCCTGGCAAGGCGCTTATCGGGGCCTCATCCCGCAGGACTACCTGGACCGGCTCGATCCGGCGCAGCGGCTGGCCAGGTGGGAGGAGATCCTCGCGTCTGTGAACTGGTCCGCGGGCGGAGTCCTGGTTGCCGAGCAGGACTCCTGCGTGGCTGGGTTTGCCAGCTTCGGCCCGACTCGTGACAACGACGAGGACCCAAGCCTGGTTGGCGAGGTGATGGCGATCTACGTGGTGCCTGCCGCGTGGCGCACGGGACTCGGGCGGGAGCTCATGACGGCATCATTGGCCGGGCTTGCCGCGGCGGGCTACGCGCAGGCCACGTTGTGGGTGCTCGATAGCAATGACCGGGCGCGCAGGTTCTACGAGGCGGCCGGATTTAGCTCTGATGGTGCGGTCAAAGAGGACGAAAGCCGCGGTTTCGTACTGCGCGAACTCCGATACCGTCGGTCTCTTCGCCACGTATGTGGCTGAGGTGTCGGGATGACGACACTAGAACCCAGAACGTCGGAGTCGGCCAGGCCCGGCGTGAGCTTACTCGCTCGCTCTTCGCAGCTGATCCCCTGCCGCGCCGGCCGGAGCGCCCGTCCCGAGCTGGCCGGCGTAGAGCTGCCGCATTACGCGGCGACGCTCGGCATCCTCGAGGCCGTCGATGAACAACTCGCCGCTCAGGTGCGCGGTCTCGTGCTCGAGGCACCGGGCCAGTTCGCCGACGCCGGCCACGGTTAGCGGCTCGCCGTGCAGGTCGACACCCTCGACTACCGCGGATGCTGACCGGCGCCGTTCCGCGATCACGCCGGGGATGGACAGGCAACCCTCCAGTCCTTCCTGCTCTCCCGCCCGGTGAACGATCCTGGGGTTGATGACGTAGCCGCGCTGGCCGTCCACGTTGTAGGAGAACGCGGCGAGGCCGGATCCGATCTGGTTCGCCGCGAGGCCGGCCCGGCCCGGCTCCTGCACGGTGTCCATGAGGTCGGCGATCAGCCTGGCCAGCGCATCGTCGAATCGGGTCACCGGTTCGCACCGCGTTCGCAGGATCGGGTCACCGATATAGCGCAGCTCCCTGACGGTCACCGCGTGACCTCGCCGTCGGCGGCGAGCTTGCCAACCTGGTCGAGCACCAGGCGGTGCCAGTCGAGCTCAGCCCTGATACGGAGCCGGGCATGCTCTATGACGAGGTCGTCGGCGACGGTCTGGTCCGGCCAGGCTCGCTCGCGCTGCCGTTCGATCTGCGTTGCCTGCGCGGACAATGTCCGCAGCCGGTCGTCCAGGTATCCGCGCACCGTGTCCGCGGCCAGCTCAGCGCTCATGGCCAGGGCGAGGTCGACGGGATCGGGCTGGACACGCACAGCCTGGAACGCCTTAGCTCGGAGCACGCGAAGCTCACGCTGGCCCTCGGCCGTGATCCCATATACGGTCCGGGCTGGCAGCTGGCCGTCTTGCTCGACGCGGAGTGACTCGATTAGCCCTTCTGTCGCCAGCCGGTGCAGGGCGCCATACAGCGAGTCCGGCTGTATGTCAGACCACAGCCGGGTCCGGTCGATCCGCGCATCTCGGCGGAGCTGGTGGCCGTACATGGGACCGTGCTTCGCCAGGGCGCCGAGGATGAACAGGCGAGTCGGGATCACTCAGGTAGTAAACACGAGTGCTCAAATTTGACTACTAGCTGTCAGCGAGCCCTGCCCGATGCGGTGTGCACCACATAGGGCCCAGGACGAAGAGCACGCAACCACATGCTTCGGCCATCCGCGCCCGGGCCTAGTCGGCCAATCGGGAAGAACCCCCAGAGCATCCACGATATTAGTCCTACGGTGTCAGGGCCGCGCCGAGCGGGCAGAGCCACCGGATGCGCCTCGCCGCGCCGTAGATGCTAACTGGACGATGGGAGACCACGATGGACTGGTGGAGCGTGAGCGTCGAGGCCCGATCCGACGGGACTGGCCTGATCGGTGACAACGCTGTGGACAAGTTCCTGGACCTGACACAGCCCTACAGCGGCAGCGTCAGCGCGGGCGGCGAGCCACCGCGGTGGATTGCGACAATCAGCCTCGAGGCGGAGAGCGCCGCCGACGCTGTCTCGGAGGCGGTCAGGATCGTGACTCTCCTCGCCACCGATGCGGGCCTGACGCTCTGGCCCGTCGTGCGCGCTGAAGCCATCCGTGCCGACGTGCTCGACGACGAACTGCCAACACCACCTCCCGGTTAGCTGGCTCGCGCGACCGTCCCACTGCGGACGAGTGACGATCGTCGCTGGGATATGCGTAGCGTCAGCTATGCCTGGGAGCTCAGGCTGAACTGGCCAATGACCGTGGATCTGGTCCCGTAGACCTGACGTAGTAAGTCCCGCGGGAAGCTTCCGTAGCGCTGGTCACGGCGGTGTTTACCGCGCTTCCCGCAGTCGGGCTTGTAAAGACGTCGAACTGGTCCCCGGCCGGGCCGGTCAGCGAGATCGACAGCCCGGTGGAGCAGGTTGTAGTGAACACATACCATGCGGCCGAGCCGATGGCAGTGGTCCCTGCGCCGGTCACGCTAATCCCGCAACCGAAAGTCCCCAGGTCTGTCGCATTGCCCAGCGAGTCGTTGGAGCTGGCGTAGCCCCCCGGCTATTGCGGCGTAGGCCGTGCTGCCGCCGATTGTTAGTGCTATCGCGGCCCCTGTAGGGATCAGCCCCGTCCGTGTGCGCATTACTGATCCTTCCCGTCTCCGCTGGGTGCTGGGTTGCGGACACGACGCTATTTGCGCCGTACGCCGCCGTGAACGTGGGAAACTACAGGGATTGGAACAGGATTCATTCCGCGGCCTTCATCAGTGCCGTTGTAGGGCCACCCCTAGAGGCGCACATGGCTCCGGCTAGCGTGGTTCCTTCCTTACGGCCGATTACGGAGGTGCGGAGCGGAATGCCCAGTCAGCTGCTCGCGCTTTGCTTAGACGCGAATGACCCGCTCCGAGTCGCCCGCTTCTGGGCCGGTGTCCTGGGCTGGGAGTTTGCCGACGACGACCAGGTTGGCGTCGCGCTCCTGCCGAACGATGACACCGGCTTCCGGCTCCGATTCCTGCCCAGTCAGGAACTGGAAGCCGGCCAGAACCAGCTGCACCTCCACCTGACGAGCACGTCCCTGCGGGACCAGGAGCAGACCGTAGCGAGGGCGCTCGGACTCGGCGGCCGCCACATCGAGATCGGTCAGCGCCCGGACGAGGGGCATGTCGTGCTCGCAGACCCCGAAGGCAACGCGTTCTGCGTCATCGAGCCCGGCAATAACTGGCTGGCAGAGTGCGGATTCTTCGCGGAGCTGGCGTGCGAAGGCTCACAGGAGGTCGGGTACTTCTGGAGCGAGGCGCTGGGCTGGCCGCTCGTGTGGGATCAGGACCAGGAGACCTCGGTCCGCTCGCCGCACGGCGGTCCGAAGATCAGCTGGGGCGGTCCGCCGCTGCCGCCGAAGACCGGGAAGTGCCGGCAGCATTTCGACCTCGCTCCACCGGTCCACGGTGACCAGCAGGCCGAAGTCGACCGTCTTATCTCGCTCGGGGCGACGCGCGTCGACATCGGCCAGGGCGAAGTCAGCTGGGTGGTCATGGCCGATCCCGATGGCCATGAGTTCTGCGTGTACCCGCGGATATCCTGACCAGATCTCGCGCGACTGTGAGCTGGCGAATGAGTTTGCCGGGCGGCAGTGGCAGGAGAACGAGCTGATCTCGCTCAGGGATGATGAGAGGCACCTGCTAAGAATCGCAAGTACCTCTGACCTGGTCCGGGTGGCCGGATTTGAACCGGCGGCCTCTTCGTTCCGAACGATGGACAGGGCAGCTGAAGCTCTCGCTCATCCAGCGAGAGCCAGAGGCCGCCGAGCGCCGCCAGGCGCAGGCGATCAAGGTCGAGAGCAAGTCCGCCAAGCGCGTCTTCCGCGAGCTCCCTACGACATCAGGGACAAGCACCCCGAGTGCAGCGATGAGATCTACGCCGTCGGGATCGAGTTCACGGACGCCAACGACCACAAGTGGGCGCAGCGCATTCGGCTCCCTCCTGACTGGCGAAGGGGTCGAATTCGTGCCAGCCTGAGCGGCCTTGCATCGCCACGTGGCCAGAACGGGCAAAACGGGCGCCTTGCAGGGCCGATTCCCTATGCGCGATATTTGGCCGCGATCACCTGGCAAAAGGGCTGGGGCGAGGGTGTTGCCCCGGTCGTCCAAGGACCATGGCCACATGCTGGGGAGGGCTCCCCTTGTGGGCATTCGCCGCATTCGGCAGCATCCTTAGTGTTGGGCTATATGGCGTGATCGGCCCGGTGACGGGTCAGCGCCCGGAGGGGCTTCCGATGATTGTCAGATTCTGGCTGGCCGGGGTGGCGGCGGTGGGCGTGGTGGCGGCGGGTGCGGCGATGGCTGCTGCCCCTGCCGCGTCAGCGAGCGGGCAATTGCCGCACCCGGCTGTGGTGAAGAAGGTGACGTCCCAGAGATGGGCCGGCTATGCAGCGCTCGCTGACAGAAAGAAAAACGTCCGTTATGTAGCGGCCGACTTCATCGTCCCGTCCCTCGATGTCTGTAACGGGCAGAACCAGCCGGGGCGCGTGACCACCACGCAGTGGGTAGGCCTGGGCGCCTACAACCGCGGCATCCCCGTAAGGATCGGGGTGATTGAGATCTGCTATTTCAGCAAAAATGAACTCTTCACCGAGGGCTTTTACTCATCGCCGACAAAGTCCGGCCCCGGGGGTTTCTTCGGATGCGCCGCTGGCCCCCCGTGTACGATCAGCCCCGGTGATCGAATCCAGCTCTCGGTCTACTTCAACGGCAAGAGCGACCGGCTGATCTTCCGTGATGTGACCAAGGGGACATCCAAGCGGTTTTACTTTCTCTGCCCGAAATGCAGCAAGTCCGCTGAGGTGATCAGCGTCGCCGCCAGTACCGCCACGAACCCTCCGCTGAGCCTCCTTACTAACGTCAGCTTCTCCGGTGTGCGGGTCACCAGCGCCGACGGAAAGCACGGAGCCATGGCACCCCAGCCCGGGTACTGGACAACCTCGGAGATCACCCGGCTCGACTCGGCCGGCGACACCGTGGGCAAGCCATACCCACTGCGCAGGCATGGACGGGCGTTCAACGTCTACGCCTATGCATTTACGGGCCCGTAAGGTGCGAGGGGAAGGCAACCATCGATCAGCGCGACGCGGCTACGAAAACCTCGGCATAGGGCTGGGGCCAGTCGGATCGAGAATCCGCGAGGCACCGTCGCGGCGATCACCGGCCCTGGCAGGCCAGCAGCCAGCGACGTAACCTGAGGTCAGAACGAGATGGTCTCGCTGGGGTGCTAGCTGGCCAGGGCAGCATGGGGCGGGAGCTTGGTCGCAAGCCAAGACAAGCCGCGTGACCGTTTCTGCCGGATCTAGCAGCGGTGGGCTCTGGTCCTGGCCCGGTACGGGGACCACCTGTGCGAGCCCGGCGGATGTGTCCAGTAAACGGTTCGGTACTTGCCCGCCAGCTTCGCGCGGACCTTCCAGAACTTCCAGGCCGAGGAAGGAGCGTTCCCGTACTTGTGGAGAACGCGCGCGCCGCGCGGATTGTAGACGTCAACGCGATATGCCCGCGAGCCCCCGGAGAACTGCTGGTACCACACACCGACTGTGAACGTCTTGCGGACGCAGACGGAACTGGCCGGCTGGTTAATCAGTACAACGTCGGGCTTCGGAGTGGCCAACGCGACTTGCGCCCCGCCAATCACCGCGGCGCCCAAGATCGCGGCCGTCAGCAGGATGCGGCCGAATCGGACCATGGCGGCCTCCAGGACAAAGGATTGAACGTTAGTGTGCGCGGCTCCCTCGGTGGTGTCCACAGCCGGATGCGGCACGGGATCACTGACCGTCCTCTGCGACGAGGCCCAAGCCGCACGATTCGCATTGAGCGAGGGAGCCGGCGGGGACAGACCGGCCGCCAGGCATGAGCCTTCGCGAGATGGCGGGGCAGTCCCGCGAGGGCAATGATCAGGGAGGCTGATCCGCCGCGTCCGCAAGTCCCGCCATGGCGCGGCTCCGGGGGAGCACCACTAAAGACAATGGCGAAAGCCCCGGATCCGAAGACCCGGGGCCCGGAAGCTGTGCCGCGCCTTGTTCGGCCTGGGTTCGGCAGGCTGGTTGCGCCTTAGGCTGCTGAGCATGAAGCGATTCCTATGCACGACCGTCGCTCTTTTCGCCGGGATGGTGGCGACTAATGCTGCGGTGGATCATGCGCACAGTTGCGGATGTCTCGATGACTGCTGGTGCAAGACGACGCTAGGCCGCCATGTGCGATGGTGGGTGCCCGGGCGCTACCACTCGCTGGGAGTCGACCACGTGAGCGACTGACGCTCCCGCACCAGCGGCACGTCGCTCGATGAGACGCCGGAGCCGCCGAGCAGCGATTGCCGGGCCATCTCTGGCCCGAGATCCGGCGCAGGCTGAAGGACGCCCTCAAGCACCTGTGGAACATGATCGCGCAACTTGTCCGCGTCAAGGAGTGGTCTTTCCAGGGCCAGGTCCGCGAGCCCGTGCTCGGGCTGGCGAGCGTGACCGTCACCATCACGTTCGGGTGACGGTAATCCGGCCCTCTGCTAGCGTCGCCGTGTGTTTCTGCGAGCAGACCGCACGACCTGAGGCCCGTCCCTCATGACGAGAAACAGGCCTCTGACGTTGGTCGGGGTGGGGAGATTTGAACTCCCGGCCTCTTCGTCCCGAACAGAGGGCGTGAGGATACGAAACGGCACGCCTGCGGTGTTACCGCATGTCATAGGTATTGCCATCGTTTACGACCGCCCCCTCTGACCGCTTCTGACAGTGCCTGCCTGAGCTTCGCCACTCCCAATCTGCTCCCAAGCCGGATGGCCTCTGCCCGGGATTTAGCTGGCGGTTGACCGCGGGGCCAGCGCCCTGCACGTCATCGGAGTCCATGCGCATACAGCTCGGCACTGATGCCATGATCCTGCTTACAGCGTTCAGGAAAATGCCATCTCGCGCTTGCCTGAACGGCTCACGTGCGCCAGCGATGGCGCGGCGCTCGGGAAGGAGAAGCCATGGCAACCTTCACCCGCTCCGACGACATGCAGGGAGAGGAGTTCGTCGACGCGAACCTGCGTGGCGCCCGGTTCCGCAGGGCTGACCTGTCCGGCGTCGTGATGCGCGCCGTCGACGTGCGGGAGGCAGACATCGACGACCCGTTCCTGTTCAAAGGCGAGAGTTCCTTGCGCGTCAACGGCGTCGACGTGGTCCCACTCATCGAGGCGGAGCTCAACCGCCGCTTTCCCGGCCGCGCCGACCGGCGTGCCACAGATCCGGATGGCCTGCGCGCGGCCTGGGCCACGCTCGAGCGCACCTGGGCGGCCACGCTCGGGCGCGTCGCGGCGATGCCGGCCGGCGCGGTCGACGTTTCGGTGGGTGGGGAGTGGTCGTTCGCGCAGACCCTGCGGCACCTGGTCATGGCCACCGACGCATGGCTGGGCCGGGCGATCCTGGACATCGAGCAGCCGTTCCACCCCGTCGGTCAGCCCAACGCCGAGTACGAGACCGACGGCAACGACATGTCCATCTTCGCGGCGGTCGCACCGCCGTACGCAGAGGTGCTCGATGTCCGGGAGGGTCGCGTCGCCATGGTGCGCGACTTCCTCGCCGCCGTCACCTCAGACGACCTGGCAGCGGCCCGCAAGAACCCGTGGGCTCCCGACTACCCCGAGACCATCTTGTCGTGCCTGCACGTGATCCTCAACGAGGAGTGGGAGCACCACCGCTACGCCGTCCGCGACCTCAGCGCGATTGATGCGGCGTCCGACGCATGAGCAACGGCACGCAGAAGGCAGCCCAGCCGACCGCGCCCGCGCGATGACTGACCAGAAGGCCTTCCTGCTAGGCCTGAGCAAATGCCGACCACGACCTGCTGGTTGCGGCGGCCGCTAGGTCCGGGATGTCCACACGGGCTTACGCGCGAGACGCCGTCACCGCCGCCGCGCAGGAAGACCCCCCACTCGCACTGACAGCCGAGGCTATTGAGATCACGGGCACCCTTTCGGCCTCGATCCGGCCGGGAACTCGCGCAAGATCACCCGGATCCGGGCGCGGACACGCGAGGACACCTAACCAGTCGGGGTGGGGAGATTTGAACTCCCGGCCTCTTCGTCCCGAACGAAGCGCGCTGCCAAGCTGCGCTACACCCCGCCGACCGCCCGAGAAGTCTAGCTGATCCCGGGCACCAGCGTGAGCAGCGTAGCCTCTGGCCGGCAGCAGAACCGAACCGGGGCGTACGGGGACGTTCCCAGCCCAGCCGAGACGTTCAGCCAAGGCTCACTATCGGCGCCTGTGCCCGGGTAGCGGTGCAGGCCGCTGGCCAGCTCACGGGAGATGCCGCAATTGGTGACCAGCGCCCCGGTTCCGGGCAGGCGGACCTGGCCGCCGTGCGTGTGACCGGAGAGCAGCAGGTTGTACCCGTCGGCGGCGAACCTGTCCAGAACCGCTGGCTCGGGTGCGTGCAGCACGCCGAGACCGCAGGTCCGCAGCGGGATCGGCGGCACCGGCAATCTCGTCGTAGCGATCCCTGTTGATGTGCGGGTCGTGCACTCCGGCGATCTCGATGTCATGCTCGGCGACCTTAAGCCGACCGCGCCTGTTGTTGGCGTTCAGCCAGCCCGCGTTCTCCATGCCCTCGCCGAGTGCCTCCCACGGCAGATCGGGATGGTGCCGCCTGCGCTCGTGCGCGCTGGTGCGCCAGAGATAGCGCGTCGGGTTCTTCAGCACCGGTGAGTACAGGTCGTTAGAGCCGTAGACGAAAACCCCCGGGCGGTCAAGCAACGGGCCGAGCGCGGTGAGGAACGGCCCGACAGCCTGCGGGTGCGCGATCGAGTCGCCGGTGTTGACCACCAGGTCAGGCTCCAGCGAGTCCAGTGACCGCAGCCATGACATCAGCCGATGGCGGCCGGGCGTCAGATGTACGTCGGAAATATGCAGGATACGAAGTGGCGCTGCACCAGCCGGCAGCACGGGTACCACGTGCTGGCGCAGGGCGAACCAGTTTCGTTCCACGACCGAGGCGTAGCCCAGTCCGGCCGCGCCGGCCAGCGCCGTAGCTCTCAGCAGGGATCGCGCACGCATCCACACATGGTGCCACGGCCACGGCAGTGGCTGGGCCGCCCGCGGGAGCAGCGGGGGGCCGGGAACGGCAGGATAGGCCTCATGCCGACAATCAAGGATCAGCTCAGGGCCGACCTCACGGTAGCGATGAAGGCCCGTGACCAGACGCGCACGCGGACGCTGCGGATGGCGCTGACTTCGATCAGTAACGAGGAAGTGTCCGGCGCTGCCGCCCATGACCTCACCGACGATGAGGTGCTCAAGATCCTGGCCAGGGAGGCCAAACGACGCCGGGAGGCAGCCACGGCCTTTGCCGGGGCTGGCCGGGGTGACCAGGCGGCGGCGGAGCTGGCCGAGGAGGAGGTGCTGGCCGGCTATCTGCCCGCCCAGCTGGACGACGATGAACTCGCGATGATGGCGACCGCGGTGATCGCCGAGACCGGCGCCTCGGGACCGGCCGCCATGGGTCAGGTGATGAAGGTCCTGACGCCCCGGGTAGCGGGCCGGGCCGAGGGCAGCCGGGTCGCCGCCCTGGTCCGCGCCAAGCTGTCGGGCTAAGGCTTCTTCGGCGGCGGGTTGCCTTTACCGCCGCCGTGCTTCTTCTTAGGCCCGCCAATCGTCCTCTCACTGAGCCCGTTGCCCTGACTGAAGTACTGAGGCAGCGGGGCTACAAAGTTCACGTTCGGACCCAGGTACGCCCGTACGAAGGTCTCCTGCCAGGTCGCGCCCGGAGCGTTGTCACCGTACATCTGACCAGGGCACTCGAATCCCACAAGGTTGTCCACGTAGCAGGCATTTGTGCCGAGCATCTGGCCTGGCCGGGCTCGTCGGATCCAGCGGGTTGAACACCGAGACATAACCTGCCAGCGTCGGCGTATAGCCGGCGAACGCCGCGTAGTAGCCGAGGTTGGCGGTACCGGTCTTGGCTGCGGCGTAGTGGCCGATGGTGCGGCCGTAAGCGGTGCCGCCCGGTACTGTGAGCACGCCCGACAAGATGTAGTTGGCCGCGTCAGCGACGCCCTTCGGCATGTCCCGGTAGCAGTTCGCCTTGTGCACCGGGATCTGCTTACCAGTGGCCAGCACGACAATCTTCGCCAGCGCCTGCGGGCTGCAGTACCAGCCGCGGGCGGCGACCGACGCGTACGCGGCGGCCATGCTCATGGGCGAGACATTGACGGCGCCGAGAGTGAAGGTCGGCAGGTTATCGGCGGAGATGCCGTTCTGGCCGAGGCTCTTGTCGTTCTTCAGCAACGACCTGCCGTCGGCCCGTGTCATGCCCATCTTGACCGCTGTCTTCACCACGTTGCACAGGCCGACCTGCTGTTCTAGATGGGCGAAGTAGATGTTGATCGAGTCAACGGTGGCCAGGTACAGCGGCCATATCTGGCTACCGGCCGCGCGGCCTTCGGCATTGTTGAACAGGAAACCCGGGACATACGTGCCCTGGCAGTTGGAGTAGGGCCCCACGAACTGGGGCGACTTGATCGTGATCGGATGTCCGAACGGGTAGCCCTGCTCCAGCGCTGTGATCAACGTGAATATTTTTGACGACGAGCCGGTCTGCACGCCCTGGCCGCCGCCGTACTGCGAGTTGACCGCGTAGTCGATGGAATCCTGGGTGCCGAAGGTCCGGTTGACCGCGATGGCTCGTACCTGGCCGGTCCCTGGCGTTATGAGGACCTCGGTGTCGGCGAGATGACCAGGGTTGAGGTTGTTCTTGTGCGCCGGCAGCACTGAAGTGACGGCGTGATCAGCCGCCAGTTGGTCGCGCAGGTTCAAGGTCGTGTGGATCCCCACGCCGCCAGTGGTGTTGATCTGCTTCCACAGGTCCGGGTAGTTGACCTCAAGGACGTGCTGCACGTAGTCGCAGAAAAACGCGACCTTGCTGGCATGCGGGCTCGCGCAGCCATTCTGCAGAGGCGCCGCGGACATCTTGAGCGCGACCGGGCTCGCCTCGGCGGCGGCCGCAGTGGCCCCGCTGATGTAGTGCAGCTTCAGCATGCTGGCCAGCACCTCGTTGCGCCGGGCCTTCGCGGCGTCGGGATGGGCGACCGGGTTGTACGCCGTCGGGTACTGCACGATGCCCGCAAGCAACGCGGCTTGCGTCAAGGTGAGCTTTGAGGCGGGCCTGCTGAAGTACACCTGTGACGCCACCTGGATGCCCCAGGCGTTGTTGTCGTAGTAGGCCACATTCAGGTAGGCCGCCAGCAGCTGATCCTGTGTCATCTGATGCTCGACGTCAGCGGCGATCCTCAGATCCTGGATCTTGCGCCGCAGGTCGGGGTAGATGGCCGCGTCCACCGCCGCCTGGTTACTGCCCGCCTGCAGTACGCGCACGTTCTTCACGTACTGCTGCGCCAGCGTTGATGCGCCCTGCAGCCCGCCACCGCTTGAGTTGTGCAGCAGGGCTCGCACCGTGCCGCGCGGGTCTAGAGCACCCTGGCTGTAGAACCTGGCGTCCTCGATCGCGACGATCGCGTTGCGCATGACCGGCGCGATCTGGTTGAAGCTGATCGGCACCCGGTAGGTGTTGTTCGGGTACAGGTAGGTGATGACGTGCCCCTGCGAGTCGTAGATCACCGACCGCGATGGCGCAATGCCGAGGGTTCCGACCGACAGGGTATTGAAGGTGTTGGCCGCGTCGCGGGCAGCGACGCCGAATATCCCGATGGCCGGGAGCACCGTCGCGGCGGCCAGCAGTGCTGCTACGACGGTCATGACGACGAGGCGGCCCGCTGCCCAGTACTTCGCGCCGGCGCGGCGCCAGGGATTTTGCACGTGCACAGGTTACGCTGCATCGGCAAGTAGCAGCGATAGGCAGCACTAATTTGCACCAGCGCAGCCCCCCACACATCGCTGAGGTCACCGCGAGATCAGCGAATCCACGCCAGTCTGCCCGGCTCGCTCCGCATAGTGGCGGCAGTGTAGCTACAAGTCACCTGAGTCTCCATAGCTCATCTGGGCTATTCAGGAAATGGGCCCGCTGGGGTCTAGCGCTGCGCGCCGGACTTCCGTAAGTTACTCTTCCGCGACCATCACTCGCCGGAGCCGGTCGCCAACAGGCGGCTCCGGACCGCAACTGAACGCCACCCGGGCGTGATCAAACCCCCCCGCGGGCGTGACGATCAGAGGAGCTGGGCCAACATGTGGATCTCGGACTGGACTGCGCGTGCCGCGTGCAAGGGGACTGACCCAGACGAGCTCTTCGTCCAGGGCGCGGCGCAGAACCGGGCCAAGCTGATCTGCCGTGGCTGCCCAGTGCGGACAGAATGCCTCGCTGACGCTCTCGATAACAGGATCGAGTTCGGCGTGTGGGGCGGGATGACCGAGCGAGAGCGCCGGGCGCTGCTGCGCAGGAGGCCCGATGTCACCTCGTGGCGCGACCTGCTGGAGGACGCGCGCAATCATTACGAGCGGACCGGGGACGAGCTCGTCGCGAGCTAGGCCCTAGTCGCACCGGCGGGCGGCCGCGCTTCCCGAGCCCATTCTCCCGGTCGGCCGGAGCGCTAATCCCGCTGGCCAGCACCGAATGCGGTCCCGATTCGCCGCAGACCATCGAGATCGTGCACGTCGTCGGCCTGCGCCGGGACCTCCGCCACCGGCACCAGCGGATGGGCGGCCGAGAAGTGCTCGGCAGTTCGCCGCTGCACAGCCGCTTGCTCGGTCCGTTCGGCGTGCAACCTCAGCGCGGCGATGGCAAGCGCGTTCGCGTCCGGCTCGGCTGACGCTGCCGCCGGCGGTCCGCCCGCCGCCTGCAGCACCTCGGCGGCTGCCATGCTCCTCGCGGCGGACAGGTGGGTGGCAGGCAACTGGAGTACCCGGTTCAGCACGAGCCCGGCCAGCGGCATCCGCTCGGTGTCAAGGCGCTCCACGAAGTACGACGCCTCGCGCAGCGCGTCATCCTCGGGGGCTGCCACGACCAGGAAGGCAGTGCCGGGAGCCCGGAGCAGCTGGTAGGTGTACTCGGCCCGCTCCCGGAACCCGCCGAACATGGTGTCCAGCGCGCTGACGAAGGTCTGCACGTCCTTGAGCACCTGGGTACCGAGGATCTTCGTCAGTACCCCGGTGACCACTCCGAACCCCGCGTTCAGCACCCGCAGGTAAGCGCGGCCGCCGACCTTGGCCGGGGCCACCAGCAGGCGCAGTAGCCTGCCGTCGAGGAACCTGCCGAGGCGCTGCGGCGCGTCCAGAAAGTCGAGCGCGGACCGGCTCGGTGGTGTGTCGACCACGATCAGGTCCCACTCTTCGGCCCGCCGGAGCTGGCCGAGTTTCTCCATCGCCATGTACTCCTGGGTGCCAGCGAAGCTTGACGACAGCGATTGGTAGAAGGGATTGGCCAGGATCTGGGCGGCCCGGTCAGGGTCGGCGTGCGCCTCAACGATCTCGTCGAAGGTCCGCTTCATGTCGAGCATCATGGCGTGCATGCTCCCGGTGGAGGCGGCCCCGTTTCCCTCATGATGCGACTGATCCACGGGCCCGATGCCGTGAACGAGCCTCGGGGTGTTGTCCAATGACGTCAGGCCCATGGACTGGGCCAGCCGTCGGGCCGGGTCGACCGTCAGCACCACGACGTGCCTGCCGTGCTGCGCCGCCCGCAGGCCGATCGCGGCGGCGATCGTGGTTTTCCCGACGCCGCCTGAGCCGCAGCAGACGATGACCCGGATCCGCCTGTCGTCGATCAGCCGGTCCATGTTCAGCACCGGCGGCTGCTTCGGTGTCATCAGGCGAACCTCTGCTCACGAAGCGCCGCGGCCAGCTGGTACAGCCCCGCCAGGTCGATGCCCCCGCTGATCCACGGCAGCCGGTAACAAGGCTGTCCGGCGGATTCGAGCCGTTCCTGCTGGGCTTGCTGGCCAAGCGCAGTGCGGGCCTGCTCGGCTAGCTCAGCCGCCAGCACGGCGGCCAGTCCCGTACTGTCCTCCAGGCCGGCCGCCTTCAGGCCGAGGGCGAGCTGGGCCTGGTCGAGCTTGCCGCTCGCGGCCGCCTCGAGCTGGCCGGTCGGCAGCGCCAGCGGCCTGTTCATGTTCACGATGATGCCGCCGGACCGCAAGCCGCCCAGGCTGCGCAACTCGGCTATCCCGTCCAGGGTTTCCTGGACCGGCATCTCCTCAAGCACCGTGACGAAGTGCACGACAGTCTCGGGTGAGCGCATCACCTTTTGCACGGTGTCCGCGTGACCGCGGATGGGTCCCACCCTCGCCAGGTCAGAGACCTCGCTGGCGACGTTCAGGAACCGGCCGATCCGCCCGGTGGGCGGGGCGTCCATGACCACCGCGTCGTACCGGCGGTTGCGGCCGCCTTCCTTGCGCCGGACCGCCTCGGCCGCTTTCCCTGTCAGCAGCACGTCCCGGAGGCCGGGCGCGATAGTAGTGGCGAAGTCCATCACGCCGAGCTTGGCCAGCGCGGTACCGGCATGCCGCAGGCTGTAGAACATTTCCAGGTACTCCACCAGCGCCGACTCGGGGTCGGCGACGAGGGCGTAAACGTCGCCGCCAGGGCTGCCATTGGTGCCTGGCCCGACCGCGATCCGCCGCTCGGCGTAAGGCAGCGGTGGCACGTCGAACAGCTGGGCGATGCCCTGGCGGCCCTCGACCTCCATGAGCAGCACCGTCCTGCCGCCCGCGGCCAGCGCCAGGGCCAGCGCGCCGGCCACCGTCGTCTTGCCAGTCCCGCCCTTGCCCGTGACGACGTGCAGCCGCACGCCGGCCCAGTCGGTGTCAAGAGTGGTCACGATTGGAGGTTATCCGCGCCGGGGGAGCAGCACAGCCGGTGCCCGCCGGCGGGTCGCGGCCCGAGGTTGGCATGACATTTCCGGTATCGGCCACGTGCGGCAGGCGCGGCGTGACGCTGAGGTCATTAGGCTAGTGCTGGAGGCCGCTATGGCCCCGCGGACATAGGGAAGAGGTGTCAGCACATGGCTGCGCTGTACGCCGTGCTCGTGATCATCGTCCTCGCCGGAATCATTACCGCGGCCCGGTCTATCAAGACGGTTCAGCAATATGAGGACGGGATTATCTTCCGGTTTGGCAGGGTGCTGCCTGGCATCCGCGGCGCCGGGCTGACCTTCATCCGGCCGATCGGCGACAAGGTGGTGAAGGTCAACAAGCAGATCATCGCCATGAGCGTGCCCGCGCAGGAGGGCATCACCCGGGATAATGTGAGCGTCCGGGTAGACGCGGTGGTCTACTTCCGGGTGGTCGATCCGATCAAGGCAACGATCAACGTCTTCAACTACCAGAACGCGATCTCGCAGCGTGCCCAGACCTCCCTGCGATCCATCATCGGCCAGTCGGAGATGGATGAGCTGCTGGCGGAGCGGGACGCCGTCAACCGGCGGCTCGCCGCGATCATCGACGAGGGAACCGAGCTTCCCTGGGGCGTCAAGGTGGAGAGCGTCGAGATCAAGGACGTCTCGCTGCCCGAGGGCATGAAGCGCTCGATGTCCCGGCAGGCCGAAGCCGAGCGTGAGCGGCGCGCCCGGATCATCACCGCTGACGGCGAGTTCCAGGCATCCAAGCGGCTGGCCGCCGCGGCCAACGTGATGGCGCGGGACCCGGCAGCGTTGCAGTTGCGCCTGCTGCAGACCGTCGTCGAGGTCGCCGCCGAGCGCAACAGCACCCTGGTCATGCCGATCCCGGTAGAGCTGCTCAGGTTCTTCGACAAGGGCAACTCCGGCTCCTCCAGCGGGCCGCAAGGCTCATCGATGGCGGACTTCAGCGACGTCGCCAAGATGACCCGAGAGGCGGAAGCTGAGCTGGGCAGTGCCGAGTCGGTGCCGCTGGAGATTCCAGAGGTGCCGGCGATACCAGAACTGTCTCCAGCGGAGAAGGGCGATGTCGGAACGGTTCACCACGTTGACCGGCCGGGTGTCGGGGTACCTGCCGGTGCTAACGGCGGCGAATCAGCGGCCGGGACCGCCGCCGAGTCCTCGGCCGGCGCCGACCATGGATCCGCGGCCCCTGCCGGGGAGACCGACGCCCCTGCCTGAGGCCGCGGCGGCCGGCGCCCCGGCTGTAGGGTTCGGCTATGCCGAAATGGGAGTACGCGACAGTGCCGCTGCTAGTGCATGCGACCAAGCAGATCCTGGATGGCTGGGGTGACGACGGCTGGGAGCTCGTGGCCGTCGTGCCAGGGCCGAATCCTGAGCAGCTTGTCGCCTACCTGAAGCGGGCCAGGGAATGACCGAGCCCGGTATCGCTGCGCAGGCGCCCGAGCAGAAGCTGGCGGCGCTCGGCCTGACCTTGCCGCCGGTCGCTGCGCCGCTCGCGGCGTACGTGCCGGCGGTACGTACAGGTTCGCTGATCTACACCGCGGGGCAGCTGCCGGTCGTGGACGGCAAGCTGCTGTCGGCCGGGAAGGTGGGCGCGGAGGTCGGCCCGGCCGAGGCGGCTGCCCTGGCCCGCACCTGCGCACTGAATGCGCTTGCCGCGGCCGCCGCTGAGGCGGGCGGGCTTGCCGCCATCCGGCGCATTGTGAAGCTGACCGGTTTCGTCGCCAGCGCGCCTGATTTCACCGGCCAGCCTCAGGTGGTGAACGGCGCTAGCGAGCTCTTGCTTGAGGTATTCGGCGAAGCGGGCCGGCATGCGCGCAGCGCAGTCGGAACGACCGTCCTGCCGCTGGACGCGCCGGTAGAGATCGAGCTGATCGTTGAGATCAGCGACTAGCGGCAGCCCCGGCTAAGCGGAGAGTCATGCGTCAGCGGACAGTCAGGTATCGGCGGACGGAGCAGGAGAACGTTGGTGGCAGACGACGCGGCGAGGCCTGGCTCGGTCCAGATCAGCGGCAACCTGGCTGACTCCGCGCGCGAGATTCTGGCCGGCAGCAGGCCGCCTGCGGTTCCTAAGGACGCCGCCACTGTGATGCTGCTCCGGCAGACTTCGGCCGGACTCGCGGTGTACATGCTCAGGCGAACCTCGTCGATGGCCTTCGCGCCCGGCGCCTACGTCTTTCCCGGCGGATCGGTTGATGCCAGGGACGCCGATGAGCAGGTGGCCTGGGCCGGGCCGGACGCCGCTGAATGGGGCCAGATTTTCGACGCGCCGCCGTCGCTGGCCAGCGCCCTGGTCTGCGCCGCCGTCCGGGAGACGTTCGAGGAATCCGGCGTGATGCTGGCCGGGGAGTCCGCCGACTCCGTGGTGGCCGACACCACCAGCGACGAGTGGGAAGCGGACCGGCGCGCCCTGCTCGACAGGTCGATCTCGCTGGCCGAGTTGCTCGGCCGCCGCCGGCTGGTGCTGCGCGCCGACCTGCTCCGCCCGTGGGCGCGGTGGATCACGCCAGTGGTCGAGCCGCGGCGCTTCGATACCCGATTCTTCGCCGCCGCGCTGCCGGCCGGCCAGCGGACCCGGGATGTGGGCGGCGAGGCGAGCGAGGTGGCCTGGCTGGCGCCGGCCGAGGCGCTGGCGGCGGGCAACCGCCGCGAGATTCTGCTTTTCCCGCCGACGGCAGTGAGCTTGTCCGAGCTCGCGGCGTGTGCCGATGTCGAGACGGCGCTGACGGGCGCGCGTCAGGTGGCGCCCATCATTCCCGAAGTGCACGTCCAGGACGGCGCGGTCTGGCTGACGGTGCCAGGCATGGCGGAGTACCCGGACAAGGGTTCCCGGCAATGACGGCTGAGCCACTCGGCTCCGCGCGCGACAGCATCGACGGATCAGGTACGAGCCGGGCCCGGTGCGTGCTGGCGCCGAATCCGTCCCTGATGACGCTGGACGGCACCAACAGCTGGCTGATCAGCGAGCCTGGCTCAGCGGCAGCCATGGTTGTCGATCCGGGCCCGGACGACGAAGGGCACCTGCAGCGCATCTGCGCCGTCGCGGCCGAGGCCGGCCAGCGTGTCGAGCTGATCGTGCTCACCCACCGGCACGCCGACCACTCGGCCGGGGCGGCCAGGCTTGCCGAGCTCACCGGTGCCCCGGTGCACGCCGTCGATCCCGCGCACCGGCTCGGTAGCGAGGGCCTGGCCGCCGGTGACGTGCTCGAAACGGGTGGCTGCGTGCTCCGGGTGATCGCAACCCCCGGTCACTCCGCTGACTCCGTCTGCCTGCAGCTGCCAGCCGACGATGCCATCCTCACCGGCGATACGGTTCTCGGCCGCGGTACGACCGTCATCGCCGAGGACGGCAGCCTCGGCGACTACCTGGACTCGCTGCGCCGGCTGCGCGGGCTCACTGAGGAGACCGGGCTGCTGGCGTTGCTGCCCGGGCATGGCCCGCTGCTGGCTGACCCCGCGGGTGTTCTTGACTTCTACCTCGCTCATCGGGCCGAGCGGCTGGCGGAGGTCCAAGGCGCGCTCGCTGCCGGAGACAAGACCCCGGCCGAGATTGTGGCCAGGGTTTACGCGGCGGTCGACCCGGCGCTCTGGCGGTTCGCTGAGTCCTCGGTGCGCGCCCAGCTTGACTACCTGCACGGCCAAGGCGAGGTCCCGCCCGATGTCTCCTGGTAACGGGGCCGGGTCTGGCTGGCGGCCCGAGCACGCTCGGGCGCGGTAGGTTACCGGGCGCGCTTGCGGAGGCGGTCGGTATCAGTGACGAGAACGGACTTGGCGGCCAGCTGGATCCAGCCGCGCGCGGTGAAATCAGCGAGCGCCTTGTTCACCGTCTCCCTGGACGCGCCCACGAGCTGCGCCAGCTCTTCCTGGGTCAGGTCGTGATTGACCTGGACGCCGTCCGGCGTCGGCACGCCGAACCGCTCAGCCAGGTCGAGCAGTGCCTTGGCGACCCGGCCGGGAACGTCGGTGAAAACCAGGTCGGCCTTGACCTCGTTGATGCGCCGCAGCCGCTGGGCAAGGGCCTGGAGCAGGTGCATGGCCACCTCGGGCCTGGCGGACAGCCAGCTGCGAAGGTCGTCATGGGCGAGGCCAGCCAGCCGCGCGCTCGTTACCGCGGTAGCGCTGGAGGTGCGAGGAATCGGGTCGAACAGCGACAACTCGCCGAACATCTCGCCGGGGCCGTGCACGCTGAGCAGGTTCTCCCTGCCGTCGGGCGCCGCCTTCGTCAGCTTGATCTTCCCGGTCAGGATTATGTACAGCTTGTCCCCGGCATCGCCCTCGGAGAACAGCCGCTCACCGCGATCCAGGCGAACGTCGATCACCCCGGCTCGCAGGGCCTCCGCGTCATGCTCGCTGAGCGCCTCGAACAGCGGTGTGTCTCTGAGAACGTCATCGGCGCTGGCCATGACCCCTCCTCGGCGTAATACCTAGTGTTGGTGCCCAGTTCGGCACCGTCTCACCCGGGATGGTGCTGTTCGGCCAGCCGGGCCCGGCAGGCCAGGATCTCGTCATGGGCGGCGCCAACGCCGACCCAGGTGGCTGCCTCGACTTCCTTGCCAGGCTCGAGCGCCTTGTAGACCTCGAAAAAATGCTGGATCTCAAGCTGATCGAAAGCGGAGACATCGCTGATATCCCTGAAGTGGGCCATCCGGGGGTCGGTCGCCGCCACGCATAGCACCTTGTCGTCCGAGCCCATCTCGTCCCGCATCCGGAACATGCCGATTGCCCGGCACCGGATCAGGCAGCCCGGGAAGGTCGGTTCGTCGAGCAGAACCAGGGCGTCTAGAGGATCGCCGTCATCAGCCAGCGTGTCCTCAATAAAGCCGTAATCAGCCGGATAGCGAGTTGAGGTAAAAAGCATACGATCTAGCCTGATCCGACCCGTCTCGTGATCCATCTCGTACTTGTTACGCTGCCCCTTGGGGATCTCGATTACTACATCGAACTCCACGGTTCACCCCTGGCGCCTAGATGACTAACTCCGATTGCCTGGCTGATGTCTACCCGATGGCGGCCGGCTTGTCGCTCGGAGTGCCGCATCAGCCAGTGCCGCTCGCTCAAGAGGGAACCTAACGCGGGGACGCCGCATCTTGCGAAGGGAACCAGACGTTGCATCGCCACAGTCGCCTGGCCGCGGCAGCAATGGCCCTGCTTTGCGCCTTCACCATCGCGGCCGGGCTTACCGTCGTCCGGTTGCTGCCGGGCCGGCTCGATCTCTGGCAGCCGCCGCGGGTGGCCGCCCGGCAGCTGGCCGGGTCGCCTCAGGTGCTGGGCACCGCGGCCGGCGCGGCCGGGGCCGGGCCGGCAGTGACGGCGCGCGGCCTGGCCAGGGCCCTGGCTCCGATTACCAGCTCGGCCGCGTTCGGCCCGCATCTCGGCATCCTGGTCACCGAACTTGGCGTCGGGACAGGTGCTGTACTCGGTCAATGCCAGCTCAGGGTTCGCGCCCGCGTCCACTACGAAGGTCGCCACCGCTATCGCCGCGATTCATTTGCTCGGCCCGGCGGCCAGGTTCCGCACCACCGTCGTAACGGGCTCCTCGCCGTCCGCAATCGTCCTGGTGGGTGGCGGTGACCCGACACTGGCTGCCGGCCAGCCGCCGGCGGCCGATTATCCCCAGCCGGCCACGCTGCTCGAACTGGCTCAGCGAACGGCCCGGGCGCTGCGTTCCCGCGGCCTGCGCAGCGTGCAGCTCGGCTATGACACCTCGCTGTACACCGGGCCAGGGACGGCAGCCGGCTGGTCAGCCAGTTACATCAGGACCGGCAATGTCTCGGTGATCACCTCGCTGGAGGTAGACCAGGGCAGGCTGACCGCGACCGGCGCGCCGGAGGACGCGGATCTTGCCGATGGGCTGCCGCGCGCCGCCAACCCGGCTGACCAGGCGGCCGCAGTCTTCGCCCGGTTCCTGGCCCTCGATGGCATATCCGTGCACGGCAGCCCGCACCCCGTCACCGCGCCAGCCGCGGCGCGGCCGCTCGCGGCCGTCTACTCGCCGCCGCTGGCCCAGATCGTCCAGTGGATGCTCGAGGAGAGCAACAACGTGATCGCGGAGAACCTGGCCCGGCATGTCGCTATCGCGAGCGGCCAGCCTGCTTCCTTCGCCGGCGGTGCCGCTGCCACCCAATCCGCGCTGCGCAAGCTTGGCGTTACTGGTATTCAGCTGTCTGACGGCAGCGGCTTGTCGGTCGACGACCGGATCGCGCCGGCGGCGCTGGTGCGGCTTGTCACCGTGGCGGCCGATCGGCCGCAGCTGCGGTCGGTGCTGACCGGGCTGCCGGTCGCGAATTTCTCCGGGACGCTGCTGCCTGACGCGAGCGTGTTCGGTCCGGGCGGCGCTGCTGCCTGGGGCGTGGTGCGGGCCAAGACCGGCAACCTGGACACGGTCGCTGCGCTCGCGGGCATCGCTTACGCAAGAAACGGGCAGCTGCTGGCTTTCGCGATCATGGCCGACAAGCTGCACGCGGGCGAGCTCGTGGCCGCCGCATCCGGTATGGCTGGCATGGCCACGGTGCTCGCAGGATGCGGCTGCCGCTGAGGTTGACCCCTCCGTCCGGCCCGGAGACAACGTAACGGGCTGAGTCCACGTACGGTGGAGGGGTGAGCAGCTCTCAGATGATCGACTGGCAGGTCGCCACCTCCACCGGGGTTCGCTGGGTCAGGCCCGGCCCTCAGGTCAGCATGACCGAGGCCAGGAAGGTGGTAACGGAGCTGCGCGAGCTCGCAGCCGCCGTGGCCGACCCGGTCCGTGAGCTGACCGGGCTGCCGGGATCCGGTGATGACGGTAACGTCGCCATCGTCGACAGGCCGGGCTGGATCAGGGCCAACGTGGACGGGTTCCGGGTAGTGCTTGACCCGCTCGTGCGGCGGATGGCGGAGACCGGCAGCATGCCGCAGCCTGGCTCGGTCATCACCGCGGTCGGCTCGAGGGTCACCGGCATGCAGGCCGGGCTGATCCTCGCCTACTTGGCCGGCCGCGTGCTCGGTCAGTACGAGCTGTTTCTGCCACCAGACCCGGATGGGCCTGCCGCCGAGGCGCCCGCCGGGCGGCTCACCCTGGTGGCGCCCAACATCGTGATGGTCGAGCAGGAACTTGACGTCAATCCGCACGACTTCCGCCGCTGGGTCTGCCTGCATGAAGAGACGCACCGGACGCAGTTCACCTCCGTGCCGTGGCTGCGGCCGTATGTGCAGGAGCTCATGACCGACTTCCTGCTTGCCTCCGAGCTAGACCCGGCTTCCATTCTCGATCGGCTGCGCGCTGCCGCTGACGCGGTCGCCGGCGCCGTCCGCGGCGGTGACGGCGAGAGCCTGATCGAGGCCATCCAGAGCCCGCGCCAGCGCGAGATCCTGGACCGGATGACGTGCGTCATGACGCTGGTCGAAGGTCATGGGGACTACGTGATGGACGCTGTCGGCCCGGCTGTCGTGCCGTCGGTCGCGGAGATCAGGGCGAAGTTCTCCGCCCGGCGCGGCTCGGCCGGGCGAATGGAGCAGGCCATTCGCCGGATTCTCGGCATTGACCTGAAGATGAAGCAGTACGAGCAGGGCTCGCGCTTCGTGAAGGCAGTCGTCGAGGAAGCCGGGATGGAGACCTTCAACAAGGTGTGGACCTCGCCAAAGACCGTGCCAACCAAGGACGAGCTGCAAAGCCCGCGCTCCTGGCTGGAGCGCGTCGGCCGCGGCGCGGCAGCGAGCGCCGCGGACTGAGCCAGGTGGCTGGCCCGCACCCGGCAGTCGCTGAGATCCGGCACGCCGTCCGCGGGTCCGTTGCCAGCCTCGCCGCCGGCGACCTCGTGCTAGCTGCCTGCTCAGGCGGGCCGGACTCGCTCGCGCTGGCGGCCGCGCTCGCCTTCGAGGCGCCGAAGGCGGGCCTGCGGAGCGGCGCAGTCACCGTCGACCATGGCCTCCAGCCAGGTTCTGCCGAGGTTGCCGCCAAGGTCGCGGGCCAGCTGGCCGGGCTAGGGCTCGACCCGGTGCTGACCGTCCCGGTGACCGTCGGCCGGACTGGCAGCGACCGGAAGGCGGGGCCAGAGGCGGCCGCGCGCCAGGCCAGGTACGCGGCGCTGGACCAGGCCGCAGAGCAGACAGGCGCGACCGCGATCCTGCTCGGGCACACCCTCGACGACCAGGCCGAGACCGTGCTGCTCGGCCTCGGCCGGGGATCGGGCGCGCGCTCGCTGGCAGGGATGGCCGCCGGGTCCGGCCGCTACCTCCGCCCGCTGCTGGCGGTCCGGCGCGAGCAGACCGAGGCCGCCTGCGCGGCACTGGGGCTCGAACCGTGGGCCGACCCGCACAACGATGACCGGCGGTTCACCAGGGTCGCCGTGCGCCGCCAGCTGATGCCGGTCCTCGAGCAGGTTCTCGGCCCGGGCGCTGCGCAGGCCCTGGCCAGGACGGCGGCGTTGCTTCGCGCCGATGCGGACGCACTGGACGACCTGGCTGCGGCTGAGGCCGGGCGGCTCGTCGATCTGCCGGCCGCTGACCTGGCCGAACTCCCTGCCGCGATCAGGCAGCGCGTGCTGCGCCGGGCCGCGCTCGCGGCCGGCTGCCCGGCCAGTGCGTTGTCGCAGCGGCATGTGCAGAGCCTGGACGAGCTGGTCACCTGCTGGCGCGGTCAGCGCTGGACGGACTTGCCGGGTGGCGTCCGCTGCCAGCGCCGGTATGGCAGGCTGCTCTTCACCACGGCGGGGGTTCCGGGGGTCGCCCCCCGGCCTCCGACGGCGCCGCGATCGGAGGACCAGGGTGGACGCGAATGACGTGGGTGCCGACCTCAAGCAGGTGCTGATCACCCAGGAGCAACTGCGTCAGCGGATCGGCGAGCTAGCCGCCGAGATCGACGCGGATTACGCCGATCGCGAACTTCTCCTGGTCGGTGTGCTCAAGGGCGCGGTCATGGTGATGGCCGATCTGGCCAGGGCCATGCACCTGCCGGCACAGATGGACTGGATGGCGATCTCGTCCTACGGGTCGGGCACGAAGTCCTCGGGCGTGGTCCGGATCCAGAAAGACCTCGATACCGACATCACCGGGCGGCATGTGCTCGTGGTGGAGGACATAGTGGACTCCGGGCTGACGCTGTCCTGGCTGATCGGCAACCTGAAGTCACGCGGACCTGCGTCGGTGCAGGTCTGCGTGTTGCTGCGCAAGCCGAACTCAGCCCGGATGAATGTGGACGTGGCATATACCGGGTTCGAGATCGATGACTCGTTCGTCATCGGTTACGGGCTGGACTACGCCGAGCGCTACCGGAACCTGCCCTTTGTCGGCACCCTGGCGGAGCACGTCTACGCCTCGAGTTAGGCGGCGCAGACCGCCCGTGAGTCCGGGAACCGGCACGGCGCTGAATTTCGTTAACGTGGGTAAGAGGCGTAAGAACGGCCGCCATTGCCCCTGTGCGGCCCCGCCGCGTCCCGGCCACGGTGACCGCGGTGTACCGTCGAGTATTCCCGTGCCTAGCGGCCGGGAAGAATTAGCCGCGCATAAGCGCTGGAACGCAAGGTAGCCCCGCCGCGGGACGGCGGGGCACGAGGCTCGTCAGGAGGGACCGGCCGGACCTGTGGGCCGTTCATCGATGGATCTGAAGCGCATATTCCGCGGCTGGGTGCTTGCCATCCTCTTTGTCGCCATCATCCTCGTGATCCTGTACAAGCTGGTAAACACGGGGCCTCAATACAAGCT
This sequence comes from uncultured Actinomycetota bacterium, assembly GCA_963834665.1. GTDB lineage: Bacteria > Actinomycetota > Actinomycetes > Streptosporangiales > Streptosporangiaceae > JAJYUU01. The sequence continues at coordinate 14,660 of CAWICK010000008.1, read as the reverse complement.
CGTGCCTACCTCGCAGGCCGTCTACGCGATCCAGCACGGCAACGTGAAGTCCGTCACGCTTACGGACGTCGACCAGACGATTCAGCTCACCACCAAGAGTGGCCAGAACTGGGAGGCGTCCTGGGTCGGCGCGCAGGGCAATGGCCTGGCCACTGACCTGCAGAAGCAGGTCCAGGCTGGCACGCTGCCGCAGAGCGCCTACAACGTCAAGGTGCCTAAGAGCAGTTCCTTCTGGACCCTTATCTTCAGTTACCTGCCGTTCCTGATCATCTTCCTGCTGTTCATGGTGTTCCTGAACCAGATGCAGGGCGGCGGCTCGCGGGTGATGAACTTCGGCAAGTCCAAGGCCAAGCTCATTACCAAGGACACGCCTAAGACGACGTTCGCGGACGTGGCCGGGGCCGACGAGGCGATCGAGGAACTCCAGGAGATCAAGGAGTTCCTGCAGAGTCCCGGCAAGTTCCAGGCCATCGGCGCCAAGATCCCCAAGGGCGTGCTGTTGTACGGTCCGCCTGGCACCGGCAAGACCCTGCTGGCCCGGGCCGTGGCCGGCGAGGCAGGAGTGCCGTTCTACTCGATCTCCGGCTCTGATTTCGTGGAGATGTTCGTCGGCGTCGGTGCCTCCCGGGTTCGCGACCTGTTCGAGCAGGCGAAGGCCAACGCCCCTGCCATCGTGTTCGTTGACGAGATCGACGCCGTCGGCCGCCACCGCGGGGCTGGCTTCGGCGGCGGTCACGACGAGCGCGAGCAGACCCTGAACCAGTTGCTCGTCGAATTGGACGGCTTCGACACCAAGGGCGGCGTCATCGTCATCGCCGCCACCAACCGGCCCGACATCCTGGACCCGGCGCTGCTGCGGCCCGGCCGGTTCGACCGGCAGATCGTTGTCGCGCAGCCCGACCTGACCGGCCGCAAGGGCATTCTCCGGGTGCACGCCCGGGGCAAGCCATTCGGGCCTGACGTCGACCTGGATATCATCGCCCGGCGTACCCCCGGTTTCACCGGCGCTGACCTGGCGAACGTGATCAACGAGGGCGCGCTGCTGACGGCCAGGGCAAACGAAACCCAGATCCAGATGGCCATGCTTGAGGAGGCCATCGACCGGGTCACCGCCGGCCCAAGCGCAAGAGCCTGCTGATGTCAGAGAAGGAGCGCAAGATCATTGCCTACCACGAGGGCGGTCACGCGCTCGTGGGGCACGCGCTGCCGAACGCGGATCCTGTGCACAAGATCACGATCATCCCGCGCGGCCGCGCGCTGGGCTACACCGCCGCCGCGCCGGCCGAGGACAAGTTCCTGGTCAGCCGCGCGGAGATGATGGACCAGCTGGCCATGTTGCTCGGCGGCCGGACGGCGGAGGAACTCGTCTTCCACGAGCCGACCACGGGTGCGGCCAACGACATCGAGAAGGCATCATCGATCGCTCGCGGCATGGTGACCGAGTACGGCATGAGCGAGCGCCTCGGTGCGCGCAAGTTCGGCACCGGGGACGGGGAGCCGTTCCTGGGCCGGGAGATGTCTCATGCGCGTGACTACTCCGAGGTGATCGCCTCGACGATTGACGACGAGGTCCGCAGGCTCATCGAGTCGGCGCACGACGAGGCCTGGGAGATCCTGGTCCAGTACCGCGATGTGCTTGACCACCTGGTGCTTCAGCTGATGGAACACGAGACGCTGTCACGCCAGCAGGTGCTGGAGATCTTCGGGCCGGTACACACGCGCCCGGCCCGTGGTTCGTACACCGGCTACGGCAAGCGGCTGCCCTCGGACCGGCCGCCGGTGCTGACGCCCAAGGAACTGGCGTTGACCGCGGCCTCCGACGGACGGGACCTGCCGCAGTCGCTCGGCAACGGCCAGGGCGCCAGCGCGGCCGGGCTGCCTGCCGGCCCAGCGCCGCAGCCAGGTGGTTTCGCGAATCCGCTGGGTGGCGGCAATCCGCTGGGTGGCGGGAATCCGTTCGGCGGGGCGAATTCTCTCGGTGGCGGGAACCCGTTCGACACCAAGCCGGGTTCCGACCAGGCCGGGCAAGACCGCCCGGACGACGGTGGCAGCGGCGACGGCGAGGGTCGTTGAACGACGGCGGCTTCGATCTGCCGCGGATCGAGCGCGCGGTCAGGGAGATCCTCCTAGCGGTTGGCGAAGATCCGGAACGAAACGGCCTGCGGGAAACTCCGGGCCGGGTGGCGCGCACGCTGGCCGAGCAGTTCAGCGGTCTGCTGCTGACCCCGGCTGACGTGCTGACAACGGTGTTCGACGCGGATCACGATGAGATGGTGCTCGTACGCGACATCGAGCTGTACTCGACCTGCGAGCACCACCTCGTGCCATTTATAGGCAGGGCTAATGTCGGTTATATCCCTAATGAGAAGGGTCAGATTACCGGCTTGTCCAAGCTGGCGAGGCTCGTCGATGTTTATGCCCGCAGACCGCAGGTACAGGAACGGATGACCAGCCAGATCGCCGATGCCCTAATGACCACTCTGGAGCCACGTGGAGTTATCGTCATCATTGAGGCGGAGCACCTGTGCATGTCCATGCGCGGCGTGCGTAAGCCTGGCGCCAAGACCGTCACATCTGCTGTCCGTGGCTGTTTCCTCAGTTCGGAGAGCACCAGGGCAGAGGCGATGAGCCTGCTAACGGAACGCCGCTAACAAGCCAAGTGCACCAATGCCGGGGTTTGCCCCCGGCGCGAGGTCGCGATGGCTACGCTGATGCCCCGTGAACAGGGGCCTGACCTTCTTGTCCGAGATGACAGATCATAACGGGCCAGGCCCGGCAGAGCCCAGAACCGGTGAGGCGGAGCGGCAGTCTGCCGGTCGCGCTGTCGATCGCAGGCAACTGCGTCGCTGGGTGCCACTGACCGCCGGCGTGACGTCCCTTTTCGTCGGCCTCGGCTACATCGTGGTGGGGATCAACCCCGGCCTCACCGAGCGGCGCCTCAAGGGCCTGAGCTACCTGGGCAGCCTTACCCGGACCGCCGACATCATCATCGGCCTGCTGCTGCTGATGGTGTCTCACGGCCTGCGCCGCCGCAAGCGCCGCGCCTGGGAGGCCGTGCTTGCGCTGCTGGGTACGGGCGTACTCGTGCACGTGGCCGTCGGCTTCATCGCCTACATCGTGGACCCGGACGGAGCCCGGCCGGCGTTCCGGCCGGTTTCCACGGCGATATCGGTGCTGTTGATCTCGTTGCTGATCTGGTTCCGGCGAGAGTTCTACGCGGTTGGCGACCCGCGGACCCGATGGCGGGCGCTCTGGGTCCTTGGCTACCTGGCTGTAGCCGATATTGCCATCGGCCTTGGCTACTTGTCCGTGAGCAGGGGCCTGCTCACGAACTACAGTCCCTGGCAACGCATTGAGTCGGTCGTGTTCAGCTTGGTCGGGTTCTCCGGGCCGGTCCAGTTCAAACCAGGCAGCGGCGCGGATCATTTCGCCTTCGTCACTGGCGCGCTGGGCTTGTTTACCCTCGTGGTCACGGCCTTCATGTTCCTGCGGCCGGCCCGCCGGGCGAGCCGCATGTCGTCGGCCGATGCCGCGCGCATCCGGCAGTTGCTGGCCCGCCATGGCGACCAGGACTCACTGGGCTATTTCGCGCTCCGGAATGACAAGAGCATCATCTGGTCGCCGTCCGGGAAGGCCTGCATTGGCTATCGGGTGCTATCCGGAGTGATGCTCGCCAGCGGCGATCCGATCGGGGATGCCGAGGCCTGGCCGGGAGCCATCAATACATTCCTGGATGAGGCGGGCCGGCACGCGTGGGTGCCCGGCAGTCATTGGCTGCAGCGAACTCGGTGCCGAGGTCTGGTGCCGGGAAGGCAACCTGACGGCTCTCGAGCTCGGCGATGAGGCGGTAGTCAGCGTCGCCGACTTCACGCTGTCGGGCCGCCCCATGCGCAACGTCCGGCAGATGGTCGGCCGGGTATGCCGCCAGGGTTATGTGGCAGAAGTCCGCCGGGTTCAGGACATTCCGCAGGCTGAGATAGTCCGGCTGGTACGCCAGGCCGATAGCTGGCGCGGCAGCCCGACCGAACGTGGCTTCTCCATGGCGCTGGGGCGGGTCGGCGGCACGGAGGACGGTCAGTGTGTCGTGGCAACCGCCACGGAGGGCGGGGTGCTGCGGGCTGTGCTGCACTTCGTTCCCTGGGGCAGCGACGGCCTCTCGCTTGACCTCATGCGCAGGGACCGGTCGGCCGCGCCGGGACTGAACGATTTCCTCATCGTCGAAGCCATCAAGGCGGCGGGCGACCTGGGAGTTAAGCGGTTCTCGCTGAACTTCGCCGTCTTCCGGGCAGCGCTCGAACGCGGGGAGCGAATCGGCGCAGGGCCGGTGCTGCGCGCCTGGCGCGGGGTGCTGATTTTCCTGTCGCGATGGTTCCAGATCGAGTCGCTCTACAAGTTCAATGCCAAATTCAGCCCGGAGTGGGTGCCGCGGTTCCTGGTCTTCCCTGGCACGACGGACGCACCCCGGATCGGACTGGCAGCGCTAGAGGCGGAGGCCTTCCTGGTCTGGCCGACCATCGGCCTCGGCAGGATCGTCAGCAAGCTGAGCCTCGGCCGGCTGCGGCAGCGAATCGCGGCGACCGGGCGGCAGCGCCCGGCAGGCGGCTGAGAGGCAAGCCGGCGGCACCATTCCGCAGGGGGTTCACGGGGCGCGGAGCCCCCCGTGGGTAGGACTAGATTGGCTGTCATGGCCGACGAGGATGAGCTCCTAACGGGCGCGTCACGGTGCCTGGTCATGGGCGTGGTCAATGTCACGCCGGACTCCTTCTCGGACGGCGGTGCCTGGCTTGACCCGGACAAGGCCATCGCGCACGGTCTTGAACTGGCGGCTCAGGGGGCCGACATCATCGACGTTGGCGGCGAGTCGACCCGGCCCGGCGCGCAGCGGGTGCCTGTCGCCGATGAGATCGGCCGCGTGCTGCCGGTAGTCACGGCTCTGGCGGCGGCAGGCTGCCGGGTCAGCATCGACACCATGCGGGCCGAGGTGGCCAGCCGCGCGCTGGCAGCCGGCGCCACGATGATCAATGACGTGAGCGGCAGCCTGGCCGATCGGGACATGCCCGGCGTCGTGGCAGCGGCGCGAGTGCCATACGTCGTGAATCACTGGCGCGGGCACAGCTCGGACATGTACGGCCCGGCTGTCTATGCGGACGTGGTAGCGGAGGTCAGGCAGGAGCTTGGGCTGCGCGTGCAGGACCTGGTGGCGGCTGGCGTCGACCCGGCTCAGCTGGTCCTTGACCCCGGACTCGGCTTCGCCAAGCTGCCCGACCACAACTGGAAGCTGCTGGCCAGGCTGAGCACCATCGCGCGGCAGCCCGGTTACCAGGCCCCGTTCCCGACGCTGATCGCAGCCTCCAGGAAAGGCTTCCTCGGAAAGCTGCTGGCCGGACCGCAGGGCCAGCAGCGGCCGTTCTCCGGCAGCGACGATGCCACCATCGCGGTCACTGCACTGGCGGTTGCAGCCGGTGCCTGGTGCGTCCGGGTACATGTCGTGCCGGGCAACCTGGATGCGATCCGGGTCGCGACGCGCTGGCGGCGCGAATGCACGGCGGACGCCCCCTGATGGCTGACCTTGACAAGATCTCCATCGTGGGGCTTCGCGTTCGCGGCAGACATGGCGTGCTCGCCCACGAGCGTGCCGATGGCCAGGACTTCGTCGTGGACGCCGCGTTGTGGCTCGACACCAGGCCAGCCGCCGCCGCCGATGACCTGGCCTTGACTGCTGACTACGGACAGATCGCGATGCGCTTGGCGGACATCGTGGCGGGCGAGCCAGTGGCGCTGATCGAGACCCTCGCGGACCGGCTGGCTGCCGCCTGCCTCACCGACCAGGCGGTGCAGGCAGCCGAGGTGACGGTGCACAAGCCGCAGGCCCCAGTCGGCCAGCAAGTGCAGGACATCACCGTCACGATCTGGCGGAGCCGGACATGACCGCGGGTGAGGTACGTGCCAGCAGAACCGTGGTGCTCTCCCTGGGGAGCAACCTCGGCGACCGGCTCGGCCACCTGCAACTCGGGCTGTCGGTGCTGTGCGGCGCCGGGCTATCGTGCCAGGCTGTATCCAGTGTGTTCGAGACCGATCCGGTCGGCGGCCCCGAGCAGGACAACTACCTGAACGCGGTGCTCCTGGGTCGCAGCGCGCTGCCGGCCCGCGACATTCTGGCCCGCTGTCAGGCGGCCGAAGTCTCGGCCGGCCGCGTCCGAGCAGAACGCTGGGGCCCGCGAACCCTCGACGTGGACGTTATCGCGTGCGGTGAAGAAGTGAGCGCCGACCCGGAACTCACGTTGCCGCACCCGCGGGCACATGAGCGAGCCTTCGTGCTCGTCCCATGGCTTGAGGTTGCGCCGGATGCGACATTGCCAGGGTATGGCCAGGTCGCCCGGCTGCCTGCCGTCGCCCGGCAGGCCGGGGTCCGCCGTCAGCCGCAACTGCGGCTCTGGCTGTCAGCCAGCGCAGGTCCGGAGGCGACAGGCAGGTGAACCTGACTCGCCCCGGCACGCTCGCGGTGATCTTCGCCGGCTGCGCGCTGCTGGCCTGGGTCGCGGTACGGGCGACCTTCGGGAACCTGCCGCTGCTGCCCGTGACCGCTATTCCGGCGCTGGCCGCGCTGGCCATCGCGGAAACTGTGGTGGCCAGGAACATCCGCGGCCGGCTGACCGGCCGCCGCCCCGGTAAGCCAGTCGCGCCGATCGCGGTAGCCAGGCTGGTCGCGCTGGCCAAGGCGAGCTCAGCAGGTGCCGCTGCGCTCGGCGGGCTGGCCGGCGGCTACCTCATTTACGTCCTTGGCCTGCTCGACAAGCCGATCCCGGCCAGGGACGCGCGAGTCGCCGGCGCGACACTCGCCGCCGCGATCGCCCTGATTGCTGCGGCGACCTACCTGGAGCGCGCCTGCCGTGACCCGAACCCGCCCGACGATGACGACACATCGCGGGACTCGCGCGACCACTGGCAGTGGCATTCTTGACAGCCCCGGATGCGCCCAGTCGAGCCAGGTCAGAGAGGATTCTGGGCAGGAAGCAGATGGAAGGCAGTGAGTAAGTCATGATCACAGCCGTGCACACGGTCATCTATGCCAGCGACCCGGTCCAGGCGCGGGAGTTCTTTCGCGACGTGCTGGGCCTGGCCAGCGTTGACGTTCATGACGGCTGGCTGATCTTCACACTGCCGCCAGCGGAGCTCGGCATTCATCCGGAGTCAGGTGCGGGCGCCCCCAGCGGGAGGCACGAGCTCTACCTGATGTGCGACGACATCACTGCCACCATGACCGACCTGGCCGCCAAGGGCGCCGAGTTCACGGCGCCGGTCACGCAGGCAAGTTTCGGCCTGCTGACGTCGGTCCGCGTGCCCGGCGGTGGTGAGATCGGGCTCTATGAGCCGCGACACCGGACGGCATATGCAGACTGAGGCGGCATCGGCCGGCCAGAAGCACCCGGCTCAGCTCGATATCGGCGTTGTCGGCGCCGGCCGGGTCGGCACCGCGCTGGCGGTAGCCCTCAGCCGGGCCGGTCACCGGGTAACGGGGGCGTCGGCGGTGTCGGCGGCCTCACGCAGGCGCGTGGACAGGTACCTGGCAGGCACGCCGGTGATGGAGCCAGCCGAGGTTATCGGCGCCGCCGACCTGGTCCTGCTGACGGTGCCTGACGACGCGCTCGGCGGGCTGGTGAGCGGTCTGGCAGCGACCGGGGCGCCGCTGGCTGGGCGCCTGCTCGCGCACGCCAGCGGGCGGCACGGCCTTGCCGTGCTCGAGCCAGCCACCCGGCTTGGCGCACTGCCACTGGCGCTGCACCCCGTCATGACTTTCACCGGGCGCCCGGACGACGTGGACCGGATTGCGGGCATCAGCTTCGGCGTCACGGCACCAGCCCAGTTGCGGCCTGCCGCCGAGGTGCTGGTGCTGGAGATGGGCGGCGAGCCCGTCTTCATCGCCGAGGAAGACCGCGGGCTGTACCACGCCGCGCTGGCGGGCGGGGCGAATCACCTGGTGACCCTCGTCGTGCAGGCAGCCGACCTGCTGGCCCAGGCCGGCGTGGCGCAGCCAGCCAGGATGCTCGGCCCGCTGCTGTCGGCCGCGCTCGATAACGCGCTGCGCCTCGATGACGCCGCCCTGACCGGGCCAGTCGCTCGCGCCGACGCTGAGACTGTAGCCAGCCACCTCGACGCGCTACGGGCAACCGCGCCCGAGGCACTCGGTGCTTACCTGGCGATGGCCAGGCTGACCGCCACCAGGGCGCTCGCCGCCGGAACGCTGACCGCGGCCGATGCGCAGCGACTGCTCGAGGTGCTCGCCGAGGGACCGCGATGACGGCGGCCAGCCAGCCCGTGCCGGGCCAGTCCGGGTCGACACCGCCCATGCCCATGCTGGCCAGGACCAGGAAGGGCGTTGCGACCGCCCGTGCGACGCTGTCCGGGCCCGTCGTGCTGGTGCCGACGATGGGAGCACTGCATGACGGCCATCGCTCGCCGCTGCGACTCGCACGCGAACTGGCTGGGCCGGGCGGTAGCGTCATCGTCTCGATCTTCGTCAACCCGTTGCAATTCGGGCCGTCGGAAGACTTTGACCGGTACCCGCGATCGCTGGACCAGGATCTGGGCATCTGCGCCGAGGAGGGCGTTAATCTGGTCTTCGCTCCGGACAGGAGCCAGATGTACCCGCAACCGCCATTGGTCACCGTCAATCCGGGGCCGGCTGGCCGGGTGCTTGAGGGCAGCTCGCGGCCCGGCTTCTTCGACGGCGTACTGACAGTCGTGCTGAAGCTGTGCCAGCTGACGGCTCCTGACGCGGCTGTATTCGGCCAGAAGGACGCGCAGCAACTGGCCTTGATCCGGCAGATGGTGGCTGATCTTGACCTCGGCTTCCAGGTCCTGGCTGCGCCGCTGCACCGTGACCCCGATGGACTGGCGGCGTCCAGCCGGAATGCTTACCTGTCGGCTGCCGAACGGGCGGCCGCGCTCGCGCTGCCGCGGGCGCTGGCGGCCGCCGGGTCAGCGGCCGGGCAGGGTGGCGCCGCGGCGCTAGCCGCAGCACGGGCAGTGCTCCAAGTCGCGGCCGCGGGCAGCCCGCCGGTCGAGCTTGACTATCTGGTGCTGGCCGACCGGGACACCTTCGCGGAGCTGGGACCCGAGCACCACGGTCAGGCCCTGCTGCTGGTCGCGGCTACGGTCGGGGGCACCCGGCTGATCGACAACGCCACCCTCGACCTTTCCGGCGGGCTGCGGTGATCGCCAGCCGCCTGCTCGCGCCGCCACCAGGATGGCGCAGGGACGCCGACGTGGTCGTGGTCGGCTCCGGTGTGGCAGGCGTGACCACGGTGCTCGCCATCCGCCGGGCCTTGCCCGCGGCGCGCATCTTGCTTGCGACCAAGTCCGTGCTCGACGATGGCTCGACCCGCTGGGCGCAGGGCGGCGTGGCCGCCGCGCTGGGCCCGGGCGACTCCCCCGAAGATCACCTGAAGGACACCCTTGCCGCCGGGGCTGGCCTGTGCGACCCGCGCGCGGTCCGCGCACTGGTCACCGAGGGCCCCGGTGCGGTCCGGCGGCTGATCGGCATCGGCGCCGAGTTCGACCGCGAGCCGTCCGGGCCCCTCGCCCTCACCAGGGAAGGTGGCCACCTGCGCCGCCGGATCGCGCACGCCGGCGGCGATGCCACCGGGGCCGAGGTCTCGCGCGCGCTGCTCGCTGCGCTGGCTGGCCGGCGCCGAGCGCGGAGCTTGAGGTGATCGAGCATGCCCTGGCCATCGACCTGCTGCTGACGCGCGGACGGCCGGACGGCGGGCATCACCCTGCACGTGCTCGGTGAGGGCCAGACCGACGGCGTCGGCGCCGTGCACGCCCGCGCGGTCGTGCTCGCCACCGGCGGGTTCGGTCAGGTCTACTCGGCCACCACGAACCCGCCGGTGTCCACCGGAGACGGCGTCGCGCTCGCGCTGCGGGCCGGCGCGGAAGCCGCAGACCTGGAGTTCGTCCAGTTCCATCCGACGGTGCTGTGGCTCGGGCCGGACTCACGCGGCCGGCAGCCGCTGATCTCCGAGGCCGTCCGGGGCGAAGGCGCGGTCCTTGTCGATGCTCGCGGCCGGCGGTTCATGACCGGTCAGCATGCGCTCGCCGACCTGGCCCCGCGCGATGTCGTCGCCAAGGCGATCATGCGCGAGATGATCGCGAGCGGAACCGACCACATGTTCCTGGACGGGCGCGAACTCGGCGCCGGAGCCTGGGAGCACCGGTTCCCGACCATCCTGGCCAGCTGCCGGGAGCACGGCATCGATCCGGTCACCGAGCTGATCCCCATCGTCCCGGCCGCACACTACGCGAGCGGCGGAGTGCGGACCGACCTGCACGGCCGGACCAGCGTGCCTGGCCTGTACGCGTGTGGCGAGACTGCCTGTACGGGCGTGCACGGCGCCAACCGGCTGGCTTCCAACTCGCTGCTCGAAGGGCTCGTCTTCGCCGAGCGGATCGCCGCCGCGCTGGCGCGCGGCCTGCCGCCCGCGTCGAGCCCGCGGCCCGCGACGGACGCCCGCCCGGCTTGCTTGACCCGGCCGTGGTCCACCCGCTGCAGCAGCTGATGTCAGCGAACGCCGGGTGCTCCGCTCCGGTGCGGGGCTGGCCGGCGGCAGCCGCCGGCCTGCCGGGCTCGGCCGGCATGGATCCGACAAGCCGGCACGCCGAGGCGTGGCAGGCGACCAACCTGCACCTGGTGGCTCGGCCTTGGTCGGCCGCGCCGGCGCACGGGAAGAGACGCGCGGCAGCCACTGGCGCGATGACTTCGGTGCGCCGAACCGAGGCCTGGCGCGGGCATCTGATCATCTCGCTGGGACGCGTCCGGCCTGAGTTCGGTCTTCGAGCCGGTGCTCGATGGCTGAGGCGGCGGCCGCGAGAATCCGGCCCGCGTTTCCGCTCTGAGCGTGCCGATAGCGGAACGACTGGCCGCGGCCGGACTCGATCCCGGCTCGGTGGCCGCCTTCGCCGCGGCCGCGCTGGCCGAGGACCTGGCCGGCGGCATCGACGTGACGACCGCCGCCACCGTGCCAGCCGCGGCACGCGGCCGGGCCGACCTGGCCGCCAGGACCGCAGGGGTTGTGGCGGGGCTGCCGGTGGCGGAGGCCGTGTTCTGGCTGGCGTCAGCCTGCCAAGCCATGGCGGAACCGCATGGAGCCGTTACGTGCACGCTGCTGACGGCCGACGGCGCCCGGGTCGGCGCCGGCGCAGGCGCTGCTCACCGTGTCCGGCCCGATCGCGACCGATCCTCACGGCCGAGCGCACCGCGCTGAACCTGCTGTGCCATCTGTCCGGTGTCGCCACCCTGACCCGGCAGTGGGCGGATGCGGTCGCGGGCACGCGGCGCGCGATCAGCGACACCCGCAAGACCACGCCTGGCCTGCGGGCGCTGGAGAAGTACGCGGTGCGCTGCGGCGGCGGCGTCAACCACCGGATGTCGCTGTCGGATGCTGCCCTGATCAAGGACAACCACGTGGCCGCGGCCGGGTCGGTGGCCGCGGCGTTCGCCGCGGTCCGGTGCGCGCGCGCCCGGGCCTGCCGCTGGAGGTCGAGTGCGACACCCTCGAGCAGGTAGCCGAGGCGCTGGAGGCCGGCGCCGACCTGATCCTGCTGGACAACTTCGCCGTAGCGGACCTGGCCGCGGCAGTGCGGCTGGCCGGCGGCCGGGCGCTGCTGGAGGCCAGCGGCGGGCTGACGCTGGCCGGCGCCCGCGCGGTCGCCGAGACCGGCGTGGACTACCTTGCCGTCGGGGCGCTGACTCACTCGGCGCCGGCCCTCGACATCGGCCTCGACCTGGCTCCAGGCCGGCTAGCGATCGGGAGCGAGATGCTGCTGACCATTGACGTCGGCAACACCAACACGGTGCTTGGCGTATTCGACGGCCCTGACGTGGTCGAGCACTGGCGGATCTCCACCGACCCGGTGCGCACTGCCGACGAGCTCGCCGTGCTGCTGCAGGGCCTGCTGCGGCAGAGCACCCTGTTGCGCGAGCCGGACGTCAGCGGCATCGCGCTGTGCTCCACCGTGCCGTCGGTGCTGCACGAGCTGCGGGAGATGTTCCGCCGCTATTACGGCGACGTGCCTGCAGTGATCGTGGAGCCGGGGGTGAAGACGGGCGTGCCGCTGCGGCTACGACAACCCGAAGGAGGTCGGCAGCGACCGGATCATGAACGCGGTCGCGGCCGTCCACCTGTACGGCGGCCCGGCGATCGTGGTCGATTTCGGCACGTCGACGAACTTCGACGCGGTCAGCGAGCGGGGCGAGTTCGTCGGCGGCGCGCTGGCGCCGGGCATCGAGATCTCGGTAGACGCGCTGTCCCGGCGGGCCGCCCAGCTGCTGAAGGTCGAACTGGCCCGGCCCAGCCGGGTCATCGGCAAGAGCACCGTCGAGGCACTGCAGTCCGGGATCATCTTCGGCTTCGCCGGCCAGATCGAGGGCATCGCGACCCGGATGGCCGCGGAACTGGCGCCGGCCGACCCAGACTCGGTCACGATTATCGCTACCGGCGGGCTCGCGCCGCTGGTGATCGATGAAGTTGCGGTGATCGACGCGTATGAGCCATGGCTGACGCTTATCGGGCTGCGGCTGACCTACGAGCGGAACACGGCCGACCGGCGCTCCGCCGACCGGCACGCGGCGGCCGACGGCCGGGGCAGCGATACTGCGGTGACCGGCTGACGGCCGCACCGGTAACCTCAGGCAGATGACGGAGGACGAGCACGCGGGCCCGGCGCTGGCGGTGCTGCCCGAGCAGATGCAGGTGCGGCTGGCCAAGGCCGACCGGATGCGCGCCGCCGGCATCGACCCGTACCCGGTCGGTTACCCGCGAACGCACACCATCGCGGAAGTGCGCAGCGAATTCGGCGACCTGCCCGCCGACACGGCGACCGGCAAGAGGTCGGGGTGACCGGCCGCGTCGTGCTCTACCGCAACGGCGGCAAGCTCTGCTTCGCCACCCTCAGGGACGGCAGCGGCGAGATCCAGGTGATGGTCTCGCTCGACCGGGCGGGCGAGGAGGCGCTCGCGGCCTGGAAGCCCGACGTCGACCTCGGTGATCACGTCGGCGTCACTGGCGAGGTGATTTCCTCCCGGCGCGGCGAGCTGTCCATCCTGGCCGACTCGTTCGCGATCACCGCCAAGGCGCTGCGGCCGCTGCCGGACAAGCACAAGGGCCTGACCGACCCGGAGTCCCGGGTCCGGCAGCGCTACCTGGACCTGCTCACCAATCCGGCCGCCAGGCAGATGGCTGAGATGCGCGCCGCGGTCATCCGGTCGGTCCGCGAGGAACTGCACGCACGCGGCTACCTGGAGGCCGAGACGCCGGTGCTGCAGACGCTCCACGGCGGCGCCAACGCGCGGCCGTTCACCACCCACATCAATGCCTTCAACCTGGACCTGTACCTGCGGATCGCGCTGGAGCTGTACCTGAAGCGGCTGGTCGTCGGCGGCATCGAGCGGGTCTACGAGATCGGCCGCATCTTCCGTAACGAGGGCGCCGACGCCACCCACAATCCCGAGTTCACCATGCTCGAGGCCTACCAGGCCTACGGCGACTACAACACCATGCAGACGCTGACCAGGGAGCTGCTGCAGGCGGCCGCCGTCGCGGCGTACGGCCGCCAGGTCGCGCGCCAGGCCGGACGGCACCGAGGTCGACATCAGCGGCACCTGGCGCAGGCGACGGTGCACGGCGCGCTGTCGGAGGCCGCCGGCGAGCGAGATCACGCCTGATACCCGGAGAAGGAGCTGCGGGACCTCGCCGCCGAGCACCAGATCGAGCTGCAGCCGGACTGGGGCCTCGGCGCAGGTCGTGCTCGAGCTGTACGAGCACCTGGTCGAGGCGCGGACCGTGGAGCCGACCTTCTACCGCGACTTCCCGGTCGAGGTGTCACCGCTGACCCGGCAGCATCGCGATGACCCGAGGCTGGCCGAGAGATGGGACCTGGTTGCCTTCGGTACCGAGATCGCGACTGCCTACTCCGAGCTGGTTGACCCGGCCGAGGAGCGGGCCCGGCTGACGGCGCAGTCGCTGCTGGCGGCCGGCGGTGATCCCGAGGCCATGCAGCTCGACGAGGATTTCCTGCGCGCGCTTGAGTACGGGATGCCGCCGAGCGGCGGGATGGGGATGGGCATCGACCGGATGCTCATCATGCTGACCGGCGCCCCGGCCCGCGAGACGGTGCTGTTCCCGCTGGTGAAGCCCAGCTGACCGGCCAGCCGGACAGCAAAGCTGCCCGGCCAGAGGGGGGATCTGGCCGGGCAGCGTCCGGGGGATCCAGCTGCGACAGTCTGGCTGAGGGCTCAGCCGATGATCCGGACGGCCGCCGTCATAAGCGCCCAGAATCGGCTGCATCTGGACCGTCCTGGCCGAAGGTCGGGCGCGTCGACCATCAGCCGTTCCCGTGACGTAAAGCCCGACGTGCTCGATGCCGGGGTAGAAGAACACCAGGTCGCCGGGCTGAGCTCGCTCCGGGAGACGTGCTCGCCCTCGTTCCACAGGTCACCGGTGAAGTGCATCAGGCTGATGCCGACCTGAGCGTAAGCCCAGACGACCAGCCCGGAGCAGTCGAACGCGCTGGGACCGGCAGCGGCCCAGACGTAAGCAAGACCGCAACCGAGCCAAGGCACACACAACAAGGCGGCGCCGGTTTCGCCATCGTCGACGCAC
>CAWICK010000007.1:0-873287 GCA_963834665.1 uncultured Actinomycetota bacterium | reverse complement strand
TGCACGCGGTGACTCTACTCGGCGCAGCTTCACGAGGGCGCAGCTTCACGACGGCGCGGCTTCATTACGGCGCGGCGGCTGTTCGCCGGGCTGACGCGCAGCCGGGCTGTCACCCACCAGTACCGCTAGCGTCGCCCGCGTGATCATCGACAGGCTGATCGGCTGCAGCGATTCCGTCCGGTCCCAGAACTGGGCCAGGACAGCGTCGCGCTGCTGGACATGCTCCGTCGCAGCGAAGCCATTCTCGGCCAGTAGGCCGCCTCTTCGTCGGGGGACAGGAAGGTTAGCCACGGCTCGCCGCGTCCGCTGCTGCCGTCCGATCGGCTGAACAGAAGCCCCCGGCCTGGTCCCACAGGGACTGCGACAGCATGTAATCGGCGATGAGCTCGCTGCCTGCCGCGAACCCGGCCCGCGACGCCAGCGTCGACGCGATGGCGGGGCCGACTTCAGGTTCATGGTGCACACCGAGCCAGCTGTATAGAGCGGGCTTGCCAACGTCGATCCGCCCGCCTGCAGCGCTCCCGTCAGCGAGTCGGTGCGAAGGTCGGCAGGGACGAAGGTCAGGCCAGCCGGCGCTCCTATTCGCGCCTCAGCTAGCGCCAGCCCGCTTCCACTCCTGGGTCTCCGAGTGATCGACATCGAACACCCTGACCTGGTCTGCCAGCTCGGATCGGTAGCCGAAGCTGTCGAGGCCCGCGCCAAGCAGGACATACTGACGCACGCCGCGGGTTTCCGCCGCGGCGAGCCGGTCCACGGTTTACCGGCTCCGGCAGACGACCTGTGCCCGGGCCGCGGACAGGATCGGTGCGCCGTGTGCTCACGGTGGTAGGTCAGCAGTTCGCGCGCTGGTCGCCGAGCAGCGCGCTTGCGAGCGTGTCCGCGAAGATCTACGCAGGATCATCGACGACGGGGGGTGCCGCCCGCGCATCGGCTGCTGTCATTGCCGTGTTGCTCGCCTCGCTTCCAGTCACGCTACGAATCGTAACTCGAGCGCTTTACCATCATATCATAAATTACACCTCTTAGTAAGAGTAGACCCATACGCTTTGGAAGCTTCCCAGCCAGCCGGGTCGTTTTGTGCCGTTCAGCTACCACGCGCCACTGATGGACAATGGGGAGCATCAGCGGTACCCCGGCAGGCGGCGGCGTGCTCGTCAACGAGCAGGCGTGGAACCACCCGCGCCTGGGTCGCGCGAATTCGTCGACTCGTACGTCGGGTTTCGTCAGGCAGGAATAGAGCCCGCCCGCCACCGGGGCTGCCGTCGCCGTGGCTGACCTTCATCGTCACCCTCGACGAGCCGCTCGTCATGGCCGCGCATCCCGATCCGGCCCAGACCCCGGCGCTTTCGACGTCCTCGTCGGCGGCCTGCACACTACGCCGGCGCTCATCAGCCACGACGGTGCGCAGTCGGGGATCCAGCTCGGCCTGAGCCCGCTGGCGGCGCGCGCGCTGCTCGGGCTTCCCGGCCAGCGAGCTGGCCAGCATCGACGTGCACGGCGCGGACGTCTTCGGCGCCGGTCGCGCGAGGTGCACGAGCGGCTCCGCGAGCGCCCGGCTGGGCGCGAGCGCTTCGCGTTCCTGGACAGTTCCTGCTGGCCCGGCTCGCGTCGCGGCCGACGAGCGCGCCGGGGTCAGCGCCGAGGTTCGCCACGCCTGGGACCAGCTGCTGCGGTCCGGCGGCACGGTGCCGGTGGCGCGCTCGCCGCGCAGACCGGCTGGAGCGAGCGGCATCCTGCGGTCGAGGTTCCGGGCCGAGACCGGCCTCGGCGCCGAAGGAGGCGGGCCGGGTCATCCGGTTCGACCGGGCCCGGCGGCGGCTGCAGCGGCGGGCAGCGGCGGGAGAGCCGCTGGACCTGGCCGGGCTGGCGGTGTCTCGCGGGCTACTTCGATCAGGCCCACATGGACCGGGATTTCCGGCTGCTGGCGGGCTGTTCGCCGACCTCCTGGCTGGCCTCGGAGTAGTTCCGAAACTTCCAAGCCAGCGCCGGCGGCTCGCTGCGAGAGTGGGCCGCATGAACGAGAAGATTCCGCCACCGCAGGTATGGCCGACGCTGCGGGCCCGCGACGGCCGGGCGCTATCAAGTTCCTGGTCGAGGCCTTCGGCTTCGAGGAGACCGCCGTCTACGGCGAAGGCGACCGGGTCGATCACGCCGAGCTGTCCTGGCCCGAGGGCGGCGGCATCATGCTCGGCTCCGCCAGGGAATCCGCGCCGACGACCCGTGGCCGCTGCGGCCAGGCGCGTTCGGCGCGTACGTCGTGACCGACAGGCCGGATGAGCTGTTCGCGCGGGCGACGGCGGCGGGCGCCGACCGTCGTGACTGGGCCTGATGACACGGACTACGGCTCGCGCGACTTCACCGTCAGCGATCCGGAAGGCAACCGCTGGTCGTTCGGCACCTACCGGGGCGCGCCGCGCGGCTGAGGTTCGGGTCGCCGTTCGACGTTGCGCCGCGCTCTCCGGCAGCTATTGCGCCATTCGCAAACGGGCTACTTATGTCGCGATATCATCCAGGCTTAATGGCGGAAAGCTACGACTTCATCATCGTCGGCGGCGGGTCAGCCGGCTGCGCGCTTGCGAACCGGCTGTCGGCCGACCCGGCGAACCGCGTCCTGGTGCTGGAAGCCGGGCGCCCGGACTACAAGTGGGACGTCTTCATCCACATGCCGGCCGCGCTGACGTTCCCGATCGGCAGCCGGTTCTACGACTGGAAGTACGAGTCCGAGCCTGAGCCGTTCATGAACGGCCGCCGGATCTATCACGCCAGCGGCAAGGTGCTCGGCGGCTCGAGCAGCATCAACGGCATGATCTTCCAGCGCGGCAACCCGCTCGACTACGCGCGCTGGGCCGCTGATCCCGGCATGGCGGACTGGGACTACCCGCACTGCCTGCCGTACTTCAAGCGGATGGAGACGTGCCTGGCCGGCGCCGACGAGTTCCGCGGCGGCGACGGCCCGCTGGTGCTGGAGCGCGGCCCGGCCGACAGCCCGCTGTTCCCGCGCGTTCTTCGCAGGCCGTGCAGGAGGCCGGGCTACCAGCTGACCAGCGACGTCAACGGCTACCGGCAGGAGGGCTTCGCGCCGTTCGACCGCAACCTGCACCGCGGCCGCCGGCTGTCGGCCGCCCGCGCCTACCTGCATCCGGTGCTGCGCCGGCCGAACCTGACCGTGCGCACCCGCGCCTTCGTCACCAGGATCGTGCTCGACCGGCGACCAGGGCGACCGGCGTCGAGTACACCCGCGGCGGCACGCCCGCGACCGCGACGCGCAGGCGAGATCATCCTCTGCGGCGGCGCGATCAACAGCCCGCAGCTGCTGCAGTTGTCTGGCATCGGCAGCCCGGCCGTACTCGAGCCAGCCGGCGTCCAGGTCCGCCATGAGCTGCCGGGCGTCGGCGAGAACCTGCAGGACCACCTGGAGGTCTACGTCCAGTACGGCTGCAAGCAGCCGGTTCGGTCGCGCCGGCGCTCAAGTGGCGGAACCGGCCGCTGGTCGGCGCGCGCTGGCTGTTCCTGCGCAGCGGCCCTGGCGCCACCAACCACTTCGAGGGCGGCGGCTTCGCGCGCAGCAATGACGACGTGGCCTACCCGAACCTGATGTTCCACTTCCTGCCGATCGCGGTCCGCTACGACGGCTCGGCGCCGGCGGCGGCCACGGCTACCAGGTGCACATCGGCCCGATGAACTCCGACGCGCGCGGCAGCGTCCGGATCACCTCCGCCGATCCCGGCGGCCAAGCCCGCGCTGCGATTCAACTACCTGTCCACCGACCAGGACCGGCGCGAGTGGGTCGAGGCCATCGGCGTGGCGCGCAAGATCCTCAGCCAGCCCGCCATGGACCCGTTCAACGCCGGCGAGCTGTCGCCCGGCCCCGCAGGTGCAGACCGCCCGAGCAGATCCTGGACTGGGTCCGCCGCGACGGCGAGACCGCGCTGCACCCGTCCTGCACCTGCGCGATGGGCACCGGGCCGATGTCGGTCACCGATCCCGCCGACCATGCGGGTGCACGGCCTGGACGGCCTGCGGGTCGTCGATGCGTCGGTGATGCCGTACGTCACCAACGGCAACATCTACGCGCCGACCATGATGATCGCGGAGAAGTCCGCGGACCTGATCCTGGGCAACACGCCGCTGCCGCCCGGCCACCGTGGATTTCTACCAGCACGAGCGGGCGGGCGCGGCAGATCTGCTGCCCGAGACGGCGAGACATCCTGAGCGTGAAGCACGGGATTTTCCTGCCGCCGTTTGCCGAGCTCGCCGACCCGCGCCGGGTCGCCGCGCTGGCCGCGCGAGGCCGAGCAGGCCGGCTGGGACGGCTTCTACCTCTGGGATCACATGCTCGCCGAGCCCGGCATGGCCGGTCGCCGATGCCGTGGATCGACGCTCGCCGCGATCGCGATGTCGACCACCCGGCTCAGCGCACCGGCGCGATGGTGACGCCGCTGGCCCGGCGGCGGCCCTGGGTGCTCGCCCGCCAGATCGCCACGCTGGATCAGCTGTCCGGCGGCCGGCTCACCGTCGGCGTCGGCCTGGGCGACGACGGCTGGCGCGAGTTCAGCGCGTTCGGCGAGGAAACCTCGCCTCGCGCCCGCGGCGAGCTGCTGGACGAGTCCCTTGAGATCCTGCTGCGGCTTCTGTCCGGGAACGCGGTCACCTATCGGGGCGTCCGGTTCGTCATCGACTCTGAGCCCCTGCTGCCAACGCCAGTACAAGACCCGGTGCCGATTCTGGGCCGCGGTCCGCTGGCCGAACAAGCAACCGCTGGCCGCGTGCGGCCCGGCTGCAGGGCTGCTTCCCGATCTTCGCGGGCTCCGGCCAGCGCCCGGCACCGCCCCCGGTTGCCGATCTGACCGCGCTGCGAGCAGAGCTGACAGCCCTGGGCGGACCCCGTTCCCTCGATATTGCCGTTCGCTCGCGCCACCCATCGGCTGCCAGCCCGCCGAGCGCGCTGACGCGGTGCTGGCCATGGCGGAGGCAGGTGTGACGTGGCTGCTGGAGGGCTTCGCCCCGGCCAGGACGCCGCTGACGTGGAGGCCTACGTGCGCGCAGGCCCGCCTGGTGGCGGCGGTCCGGCACACTAGGCGGATGGCTGACCCGGCTACCGATCCGCGCGACCCGCTCGGACTGCGCGCCGACGCGCCCATGCTAGCCGGCGTGGCTGGACTTCACCCGGCAGGCCGAGGCCGGCGAGCTGGCTGCCGATGAGCCTGCCTGGCCACAAGCAACGGCAGGACCTGGTCGGCGCCGTGGTCGCCGGAGACGCGCCGTTCTACGGCGGGCTCGACACGATCAAGCATGCTGACAACCTGCGGATCGACGCCGAGGCGCGGGCAGCGCGCGCTGTGGGGCGCGGACTGGTGCCGGTTCTCGGTGGCGGGCTCCACGCACGGCAACCAGGCGCTGGCGCTCGCGGTCGGCCAGCCTGGCCAGGAAGTGATCATCAACCGGACGCTGCACAAGTCGCTGCTGCTCGGGCTGGTGCTGGCTGGCCTGCGGCCGGTGTGGGTGCGGCCGGAGATCGATCCCGCCTCCGGGCTGCCGGCCGGCGTCGCGGTGCAGACGGTGCGGGACGCGCTGGCCGCGCATCCCGGACGCGTGCGCGGTGTTCCTCGGTGATCCCGACCTATGTCGGCACGATCTGCGACCTGCGCCGGACACGCCGAGGCCGCGCACGCCGCCGGGGTCCCGCTGATCGTGGACGCGGCGTGGGCGGCGCACCTGGGCTTCCATCCCGACCTGCCGCCGCACGCGATCGCCGCCGGTGCGGACGCGATGGTGACCAGCGCGCACAAGGCGCTGCCCGCCTACACCCAGGGCGCGCTGGTGCTGGCCAGGACCGAGCGACTGGACGCGGCGCGGCTGGACCGGGCCTTCGAGGCAACCCACACGACCAGCCCGACCGGGTCGATCTTGGCCAGCATCGACGCCGCCCGGGCGCTGCTGGCCGCGGACGGCGAGCGGCTCTGCGGCCGGCTGATCCAGGGCGTCGCCGCGGCGCGCAAGCGACTGCGCGAGGTGCCGGGCGTGGCCGTGCTGGACGGACCCGGCGTCGAGCCGACCAAGCTGGTCGTGCTGCTGGCCGGCACCGGCGCGCACGGCAACGCGGTCGAGGCTGACCTGATCGCGGCCGGGCATGCCGGTGGAGATGGCCGACCGGGACACCGTCGTGCCGATCCCGACCATCGCCGACGACGAGGCACAGCTTGCCGGCTTCACGGAGGTGCTGATCGAGGCGATCGAGCGGCATCGCGGCACGCCGCGGCGCTCGCGGTCGCCGCCGTCGTGGAGCGTGCGAGCCGCAGACCGTGCTCGCCCCGCGGGAGGCGTTCTTCGCGCCGAACGAGACCGTGGCCGCAGCCGCCGCGGTCGGCCGGGTCAGCGCGGAACTGATCGCGCCGTATCCGCCCGGCGTTCCGGTGCTGGCTCCCGGCGAGCTGATCACGGCCGAGGCGGTGGCAGCGCTCCGCGAGGTGGCCGCCGACGGCGGCCGGATCGCGTACGCCGCCGACCCGAGCCTGGCTACCTTCCAGGTCGTGGCCGACTAGCGAGTGTCGCCGCGGTCGGCTGTGCAGGCGAATCCGACTGCGGGCCAAGGCCCGCCTCGCTCAGATGCTCGGTGACCACGCGGGCACATCCGGACGGGTCGTCGAGCCACGGTGCGTGCGCGCCGGAGACCTCGCGCAGCAGACCGCGAGGCACGCTAGCGACATGTGGCGCAGCCGCGGCAGGAGCGAGGTACGGATCGTCGCGTCCCCAGCAGAACAGCACGGGCACAGAGATGCTGGCGAGCTCGGCGTCCGTCATGACGGTCTCGGGTCGCGGCTTGGTGAAGAGATCGGCAGCTCGGTGAAGTGACGCCACGCTGGCGGCGCTGGCTGCCTGCCGCGCGGACAGCCGGAGCACGTCGATAAGTTCGGCCGGGGCAGCGGGCAGCTTGGAACCCATGCCGTGGGCGACCAGGCTGCGGTACATCGGGCGGGGCGAGGGCATGCGAAGCATGGCCTGGCCAATGCCCGGCAGAGTCAGCAGATTCACTGGCACCCGCAGCCGCAGCCCTGGCAAAGCGCCGCCTGGAGCGCCGATCAGGGTCAGGCAGGAGATCTTGCCGGGCCGTTGCGCCGCATGCCACAGCGCGTACATGCCGCCGACGGAATGCGCAATGACAGGTGCGGTGTCCAGGTCAAGCGCGCCGAGCAGATCGTCGATGAGCTGGACCGCGGCCTGCCGGACCTCGCCCGGCCGGTAGCTGACCGGGCTGGACAAGCCATGTCCTGGCAGGTCAACCATGCGAACCCGGTAACCCCGAAGCTCGCTGAGCCACGGAACCCAGATCGCGGATGTCAGCGCCGATCCGTGCAGTAGCACCAGGTCAGGACCGGCCCCGGCGGTGAGAACGCGTAGCCGCAGCCCTGAGCTGGCCAGTTCGGCGAACGATTCTTCAACAACAACGCCGTACCGTGCGAAAAGCTTTGCTTCGGCGGCCCTGATGCGGCGCTCAAGCCGCCTGCGCGTTGTGGTCGTCATATGCACCACTCTGCGGCATGGCACTTGCGGCTGATTTGCAGCCGGCTTGCGGACGTCAGCTTCCGGAGGTGTCCGCTAGGCAGGCACCCGCGACATCGGCCCACAACTGCGCGTTCGCCTGCCGGGCTACGGCCTGTGCTTGCTCGAAATGAGCGCCCGCGCTAGGAAGATCCAGGTGACGTGCGAGATCTCCTAGTATCTGAGCCACCGGCCCCAGCGTGGCCACGCCAGAATCGGCTCCGGCGGCCTGGCCGCAAACGGCGCAAGCGCGTGATAGGTGGTGTCAGCGCGCTCGTCGTCGTCAAGCGCGATGCCGAGCAAGCCGCGAATGCCGGTCATAAGCAGCCACAGGGCATCTCGTCGAATCGGGAGCGGCGGCGCCGCTATCTCCCGCGCGTGCGCGGTCTGCCCTGCGTCGGCGAGCGCAAGTGCGTAGAGCTCTCTGAACAGAGCAGACCACGGCGGGTAGGAGTGAAACGACTCAAGCTCTGGCACGAGCTCAGCCGCCCTTCCGACTGCGATCCGCGCGCACAGCCGGCCCAGGATGCTGATTCCCGCGCCGTGCCGCCACATTCCGAGCGTGCCCATAGCAGCCGCCGCCTGTTCGTACAGGGCGTCCGCGGCGGCCACGTCACCATCGAGCCCGGCCCGCATCGCTCGGTAGAAGCTGACCCGAGTTGTGACGACCGGCAATTCGTAGCGATCCCCGATCCGCGCGGCTTCGGCGGCATGCTCGTCCGCGGTGCCGAAGTCGGCACCGGCACTGCATGCCCGCATGAGCATCAGGTGAGCGAGCGCTTCCGTCGTCACTGGCTTGCCGGGCAGAGCCAGCAGTTCGGCCCCCATCCGCAAGCGCTCCTCGAGTCCGTCATGGCGGAAGCTCTGGATGTCGCGACCATTGAGGGCGATAGTCAGCACCTCAGGATCACCAAGTCGGCGGGCCATGCCGACGGCCTCAGCGGATGCCTGGTACCCACGTTCGGACTGGGCGCCTTCCAGCTCGAAGGCAATAGTGACCAGGAGGCGGCAGCGCAGCAGCTCCTCGCTGGACGGCAGGCAGTTCATCGTCTGCTCTGCGATATCGACGAGTTCTCGGTCGCTCGGCGCCGTATTCCCGCGTAGGCCACAGAGTCGGAACGTCGAATGCGGTGATGACCTGGGCGAGCAACACCGGGTCAGCAAGCGGCTCGGCAGAGCGGACGGCGGCCTGCCGGAAGGATCGGGCCTTGGCTAGCTGACCGGCCTCGGCAAGGGCGCGGACCAGGCGGAGCACAAGGTCAAGCCGGTCCCGGGCCGACACCTCGCGGGTCTGGTCGAGGCACGCGATCGACTGCTCGTAGAGCCGTGCAGCCTCGACATACGCAAACCGCTGCTCTGCTTGGCCGGCGGCCAGTCGGCAGTACCGCACGGCTTTCTCGGGCTGGCTGCCCGCTTCGGTGAAATGGCGGGCAAGCGCCGCCACTTCACCGGGAGCATGCCGCTCGATCGACTGCGCGACGCGGGCATGAATCCGGCTGCGGCGGAGTCGAGACAGGCCGCTGTAGAGCGTGTCGCGGACCAGCTCGTGGGTGAATCGGATACGCCCAGGGTCCGGCTCATTCACCAGTCCAGTGACAAGCCCGGCCTCAATGGCGTCGGTGAATACATCGTCGCCGACGTCGGCTACCTCGAGTCAGCACGTCTACCCTGGTCTCCGAGCCGATAACCGCCGCCTGCTGCAGGATCGTCTGTGCAGTGGCTGGCAATCGAGCGATCCGGCGCTGCAGGACCTCGCGCACTCCAGCGGGCACCCCGGAGGTCGCCGCCAGCGCTCCCTCGGAGTCCAGCAGCCGGGCGGTCTCGCGAATGAAGAACGGATTGCCGCCGGTTCGCTGGGCAATGATCCGCGCCGTGTCGATATCGATTGGGCGATCGCATGTCGCGCGGATCAGATCTCTCGCTGCCTCCTCACCCAGCCCGGCGAGCGTTATCCTTACCGGTTCCCTGGCTGCCAGCGTGGCCAGGCCGTCGGACAGGTGCTCGCCCATTTCGGCTGGCCTGTAGGTTGCCAGGACCAGAAACCGCGTCGTTGCTAGGTCTGGTGCGCCATGGTTGAGGATCGCCAGCGTTTCCGCATCCGCGCGGTGCAGATCATCCAGGACCACCAGCAGTGGAGCGACGTTGCTGACTTCACGTAGGTATGTCGAAACAGCCCGATGCAGGCGGAATCGGGCCGCGGGCATGTCACTGTCCGGCGCCGGAGCATCCGATAGCAGCGGCGCCAAGGATTCTGGCTCGACAGGAGCAACGGAACCGGCAAGCTCGTGCAGTGCTTGCGCCCAGGCCCAGCCCGCTGGAGCGCCCGGCATCCTCAGGGCAGCGCCCGACCGCCACGATCCAGCCCTGCTCGGCTAGGCGTCTCCGGACTTGGCCGGCCAGCGCGGTCTTGCCCTCGCCGGCGTCCCCTGTCACTAGGACTATCCGCATCTGGCCAGCCGCTGCGTCCGCTGCCGCCCGCATTACCTCGACTACCTCGGTATCCCGCCCGACGTAGAGATCGGATGCCGAGGTCGATGCAGGCTGCGCGGAGTCCGCAGCACGCATGCGCCGTCCGGGACTGGCGCGGAACCGCCCGCAGCGAGTCGGGCTGCGGAAAGGAGAGGTGCGGTTCCTGAGCGAGGATGTCGGCTTCCAGCTTGCGTAGCGCCGGACTTGGGTCGACACCGAGGTCCGCGGCAAGATGCGCCCGAAGTCGCCGCAGCGCGGCAAGCGCATCGCCCTGCCGACCGGACTGGTAAAAAGCCAGCGCCAGCAACCTCCACGCTTCCTCCCGCAACGGGTGCTCGGTAGCCAGCCGATTCAGGTCCGCGACAATCTGTGCCCCGCGGCCGAGGCGCAGCGCTGTTTCCGCCAGCCGCTCCGTCGCGGCCAGCCGCATTTCCTCCAGTCGAGCAGTCTCCAGGTCCGCCCATTCCATGCCGGCGAACTCCTGAAAGGCAGCTCCGCGCCAGGACGCAAGCGCTGGCGTCAGCAGCGCCTGCACGGCTGCGGGATCATCTAGCCCGGCCGCTTCGCGGACTTTCTGCTCGAACGACCACGCATCCACGGCGTCGGTTCTGAGCCGAAGCGCGTATCCGGGTGGCGTGGTCACCAGCAGCTGCGACGGCGTCCGCGCTGAACGGCCCGGTTCCAGCGCGCGGCGGAGGTGAGATACGTACGCCTGGACTGCGGCCAGCGCTTTAGGCGGAGCTTCATCCGAGTACAGATCCTCGATCAGCCGATCAGCCGACACCACCCGGCCATGTTCGGCTACCAGTCGAGCCAGTACGCTCCGCTGGCGCGGCCCGCCGGTGTCGGCTCGTTCGCTGTCCACGGTGACTTCCAGCGGGCCGAGCACCCGCACGCTGATCGGCACACTCCAGAATGCTGCCAGGTAAATCGCCGGCACATGGAACCGGGCTGCTTGCGTTCGGCGAGCTTTGCGGATGGGAGGTGTCAGCTAGCGGGCCCGGTGGGTATGGCTAGCGACCAGGGACTGTCGGTATGGCCTAGTAGCCGGGGGGTATGGCCATGTCAGGATCCCATTTGTCACTCATTGTTATGCCGATCGTGATCGCACTAGTGCTCGCGGGGTGGATATCCGCCGTCTTCTACGCGAATGCGCATCCGCGCAAGCCGCACGCCCACCGGGCACGGAACGATGTCGCCGGGGGCACCTTCCAAGCCGTCGAGGGCGGCCGCCAGCTGATGCCGATCCCGGAGCGTCCGGTCGACGTGCCTGCGCCGAGATCGGCAGCAGCAGAGACATATCCGGAATCGGCTGGTGGGAATCAGCCCGATGAGGCGAGGCCGTTGACCGGACCCGCCTCCCGTTAACAGCCACCACGACATCCGCCGGTTTCGCAGCCGGTAAGCCAACCAGTTCGTTGTTATGCCACTTCGCCCGCACTCGGCTGTATCGTGCGGTTGACGCCTGCCGTCGCCGCACACTCCGGGAGCAGCCGTGGGAGTTCAGCCTGGCCATTCGCAGCACGCCGCCGTCGCCGATCCGCTGCCGGAGGCCGTCGCCCTTGCGCGGGCCGCTGCGGACGCCGGCGTAGGCCTGAAGTTGCTCGGCGGGCTGGCGGTCCGCGTGCTCTGCCCGGACCTGCCGCCGCGGCAGCGCGCGGGCCAAGACATAGATTTCGCCTGCCTGTCCAAGGGGCGAAAGCAAACCGCTGCATTCCTGGAGCGCAGCGGCTGCCAGCCCGACCGCAGGTTCAACAACCTCAACGGCGACCGCCAGATGTACTTCACCGCGCCATCGGGCCGGCCGATCGACGTCATGGTCGACCGGCTGACGATGTGCCACGTCCTGGACTTCCGGCAGTCGTTCGGTTCGCATCCGCTGACGCTGAGCGCGGCCGACGTCCTGCTGTCCAAGCTCCAGATCGTCGAGCTGAATCCTAAGGACGTGCGGGACATTTTCCAGCTGCTGGCGGGGCTGCCGGTCGCCCAAACAGCCACCGCGAGATCCGGAATGGCCAGCATCGACGACGACAGGTTCGGCAAGCTCCTCGGGTCGGACTGGGGCTGGTGGCGCACCGTTACCGGGAACCTGGAAAGGCTGCCGGGCCTCGCGGAAAGCAACCCCGAGCTGGTCCCTGACGGGGCGCCATATGACCCGGTGGCCCAGGCCGGGACGCTCGCGGAGATCGCCCGGACGGTGCCCAAGGGCGTGAAATGGAAAATGCGCGCCAACATCGGTGACCGGGTCCGGTGGTACGAGCTGCCAGAGGAAGTCGGGCACTGACCGGCCCCTCCCAGGCAATTGCAGATGGCCTTTTGCAGGCGGTGCGACATGCCGATCATGCCGTTCGCGACGGCACCGGACACGCCAGCTTGGCGCTGCTACGGTAACCATTGAGTGGTTATCAATCTTGACGCCCGGTTGCGCATGGTGCTACACCCATGCACATGCGGTGCAGCAAAGGCGTGATAGGTGCATGAAGATTTTCTTTGCGACCGATATCCATGGCTCTGAAGTCTGCTGGCGGAAGTTCCTTAACTCGGCTGCGTTCTACAAGGCCGACCTGGTTGTGCTCGGGGGGGACGTCACTGGCAAGGCGATGGTGCCTATCGTCGCGCACACCGGGTACTGGCAGCTCACCTTGCGCGGGCAGACCCACCGCTTGGAGAGCAAGCAGGCGCTGGAAGAGATGCAGACGCGGATCCGCAACAGCGGCTTTTACCCCGCCCTCGTCAGCCCCGATGAGCTCACGCACCTTAGTGAGAACTCCGACGCTGTCGACCAGCGCTTCAGTGCGGAAATGATGGGCTCGCTGGACCGCTGGCTGGACATGGCCGACGACAAGCTGCGGGGTGGCCAGATCCCGTGCATCCTCAACGGCGGCAATGACGACATCTTCGAGATCGACGACATCATCGAGTCGTCGCCCTGCGTGAGCTTCGCCGAGGGCAAGCTCCTCGACCTGGACGGGTTCTCGCTGGTGTCGATGGGCTGGACCAACCCGACGCCGTGGGATACCTACCGGGAGGCACCCGAGGCTGAGCTGGCCGCCAAGATCGACGCGGTGGCCGAGTTGGTGCCCGACATGAACCGGGCGATCTTCAACTTCCACGCGCCACCGTACGGAACCGGGCTCGACGAGGCCCCGGCTCTTGACGAGACCATGCGCCCGATTCATGGCGGCGCCGTGATGAAGGCGGTCGGGTCGACCGCGGTTCGCGATGCGATCAACAAGTACCAGCCGTTGCTGTCGGTGCATGGTCACATCCACGAGAGCCGCGCGATCAAGCGAATGAACCGGACGCTGGCTATCAACCCCGGCAGCGTCTACGGCGACGGCGTGCTCCAGGGCGCGGTCATCGAGCTGGATGTCAAGAAGGCGAAGATATCGCGATACCTACTGGTGAACGGCTAGCAACGAGCCCGCACTGGGCGACTAACCACATAGTCAATTACTGAGAGGCGGAGATGGCGACAGAATCGATCAGTGAGGCTCCCACGCTATTCCTCCGGAATGCGACCGGCTTGGTGCGGGGCTGGTCCGTCCGGGACTCGATGATCTACGCGTGCCTAGCGACAAACTTTGTGACCCTGGCGATCTACGAGTTCGCGTTCGCCGCCCCGGCGTTCCCACAGGGTCAGCTGATCACCTCGGTGGTGATCTCAGGCATCTGGGTGTCGTTCCTGGTGATCGCCTACGCCGGACTGGTAGTGACGATCCCGCGCGCAGGCGGAGACTATGTCTGGCAGACAAGAATCCTGGGTGGCGGACTCGGCTTCGTGATGGCGGCCACCGGGTGGTGGTTCATCCTCTGGCTGTGGGCGCCGATCTACGGCAACATCCTCGCCGTCCAGTTCTTCGAGCCGATATGGGCGACGCTGAAGTGGACCTGGCCAGCCGGCGGGGCCGCGTGGTTCGGTACGCACAACGGCGTCTTCGTCGTCTCGCTCATTACGATCGCGCTTGCCGGGCTTCTGGTGTCGATCGGCATGGCCGGCTACGCCAGGTTCCAGAAGTGGTGCTTCTACGGCGGGCTCGTCGGTTTCGCAGTGATCGTCGTGCTCCTGCTTATCAATAACCACGCCGACTTCGTGAACTCCTTCAACCTCGAGGCGCATAAGCTCTTCGGTATTAACAACGCCTACGGGGCCACTCAAGCCGCGGCGGCGAAGGTCGGCTACGTGGCGCCCAAGCTCGCTTTTGGCCCGCTCGGGCCGACGATGCTGCTCGTCCCAGTGATGATGTTCTTCATCCTGTGGCCGAACTGGGGCGCCACGTTGTACGGCGAGATCCGCGGCGCCAACGACTTCAGGCGCGTCTTCACCGGCATGTTCGGCGGGCTCTGGATCACTGTCATCCTGACCGTGGGATTCCTGCTGCTGATCGACAAGACCTTCGGCTGGGCGTTCTACCAGAACTCAAACCAGCTGAACTTCGACGTCAAGGGAGTGCTGCCGGTCTGGCCGTACCCGGTCCTGTTCGCCTCCTGGCTGGTGCACAACACGGCATTCCAGGTTGTGCTGATCCTCGTGATGAGCCTGTGGTTCTTCGGCTGGGTAGGAACCTTGTTCCTGTCCTCGACCCGGGTCATCTTCGCGGCGGCCTTCGACCGGGTCCTACCGGACCGGGCGGCTGAGGTCTCGGAGAAGCGCAAGGTTCCGGTCTACTCACTGATCCTCATGCTGCTGCCAGCAGTGGGCTTGAGCGCCGTGTATGCCTACAGCTCGACGTTCCAGAAGTACACCTACGATGCAACGCTCGTGATCGCGGTGACGTTCTTGTTCAGCGCGATCGCCGTGGTGCTCTTGCCGTTCCTCAAGAAAGACCTGTGGCGAGCATCACCCGCTAGCAAGCTCAGGCTGTTCGGCGTGCAGATCGTCCCTGCCGCCGGGTGGGTCACGATCGGCTTGCTGGGCTTCAACCTCTACGAGTGGCTCACGAACAACAACTACTACGTCAACCTTCACCCCTCGCTGATATTCATGGGCGCGATGTACCTCCTGGCGATCATCGTGTACTCGACCGCAAGGATTGTCCGCAGGCGGCAGGGGATCGACCTCGGCCTGATTAACAAGGAGATCCCGGTCGAATAGCAGCAGGGCGCGCTCGGCTCAGTTGGTCACGGACGACCTTTCCGGGAACGGGGAAGTCGTCCGTGACCATGCCGGGGAAGATCGAGAAGACTGATCGGCGGAATCTAGATGAGTGAGTTCGCAGCATGACCGAAATCCCCGGCCGGGCCAGTGCCGTCATCATCGGGGCCGGCATCGTCGGCAATAGCCTCGCCTACCATCTGGCCAGGCTCGGCTGGACCGAGCTCGTGCTGGTGGACAAGGGCCCGATGCCTAATCCCGGCGGCTCGACTGGCCACGCATCGAACTTCATCTTCCCGATCGAGTATTCCAAGATGATGATGGAGCTGACGCGGGAGTCGACCGAGCAATACTCCGAGCTCGGCGTCTTCACCCAGAGCGGCGGGATCGAGGTCGCCCGCACGCCGGCCCGGCTGACCGAATTGCGCCGCCGCTGCTCCCAGGCCAAGGCGTGGGGAATCCCGGCCGAACTCCTGACGCCGGCGGGCGTGCGCAAGCTAGTGCCGTACCTTGATGACTCGGTAATCCTCGGCGGCGCGTATTTCCCCACCGTCGGCGTCGTCGACTCGTTGCGGGCCGGCACGCTGATGCGCGAGCAAGCGCAGCAGCTTGGCGCGCTGACCGTGCTGGCCGGAACCGAGGTTCTCGGCATCGACAAGTCCGACGACGGCCGGGTCAGCTCGGTGCGCACGACCAAGGGCGACATCCAGACTGATGTCTGCGCGATCTGCTGCGGTGTCTGGAGCCCGCGGATTGCCAGGATGGCCGGCGCCCGGATCCCGCTTACCCCGATCGTGCACCAGATGATCAGCGTCGGCCCGATCGCGCTGTTCGACGGTACCGAGGGAGAGATCGCCTACCCGATCGTCCGGGACGTCGACGAGAACATGTACGAGCGCCAGCACGGCGGCGACATGGAGGTCGGCTCGTACGCGCACCGGCCGATCATCGTGCCGCCGGACGACATCCCGTCCATTGAGGCCTCGGTGCTGTCACCGACCGAGCTGCCGTTCAGCCAGGACGACTTCGACCCGCAGCTGGCGCTGGCACTGGAGCTGATGCCTGACCTGCTCGGTGACGAGCGGGCCGGCATCAGGTATGCCATCAACGGCCTGATCTCAATGACCCCGGACGGCCATCCGGTGCTCGGCGAGACCCCGGAGGTCCCCGGCCTCTGGTCGGTCGCCGCGAGCTGGATCAAGGAGGGGCCCGGTATCGGCCGCGCGGTCGCGGAGTGGATGAGCGGCGTGACGCCGGAGATCGATATCCACGAAGCTGACATCGCCCGGTTCTACCCGCACCAGCGCACCACGGCGCACGTCACCGGCCGAGCCGCTGAGGGCTTCAACAAGATGTACGGCATCGTGCACCCGAACGAGCAGTGGGAGTCGGGCCGGCCGGTGCGGGTCAGCCCGGTGTACGAGCGCGAGCGCGAGCTCGGCGCGGTCTTCCACGAGACCGCCGGCTGGGAACGGCCGTTCTGGTACGCGCGCAACCGCGACCTGCTTGACCGCTACCGCGGCGAGCTGATGGATCGTGGCGGCGAGTGGGAATCCCGCTGGTGGTCACCGATCATCAACGCCGAACACCTCGCCATGCGCGACGTGGCCGCGCTATTCGACCTGTCCGCGTTCGCGATCCTGGACGTGACCGGACCCGGCGCGCTGCACACGGTGCAGAAGCTCGCGGTGGCGCAGCTGCGGGTGCCGGTCGGCCGGGTGGTGTACACCTCGTTCCTGGACGACGCCGGCGGCTTCCGCGCGGACCTGACGATCATGCGGCTCGGGCCGCGGCACTTCCGCGTCGTCACCGGCGGTGCCACCGGAATGTCGGACTACAAGTGGATTGCCGACCACCTGCCTGACGACGGGTCGGCGGCCGTCACCGATCTCACCTCCGCCTGGACCACATTCGGCCTCTGGGGGCCGAAGGCCCGGGCCATCCTGGGTAATCTCACCGCCGACGACATCTCGCACGAGGGTTTCGGTTTCGGGACCTGCCGGGACATCGAGGCCGAGGGGATGACCGTGCTCGCGTCCCGTATCTCCTACGTCGGTGAACTCGGCTGGGAACTGCACGTGCCGATCGAGCAGGGCGCGAAGCTGTGGGACGCGCTGTTCTCTGCGGGCCTGGCGTACGGCATGGTCCCGGCGGGCATCGGCGTGTACGGGACCACGGGCCGGCTGGAGAAGGGGTACCGCGCCTACGGTGCGGAGCTCGATGCCAGCTACAACCTGGTTGAGGCTGGGATGGCGCGGCCGAAGGTCAAGGAGCAGGATTTCATCGGCAAGACTGCTTACCTGCGCCAGCGGGCGGTGCCGCCGGCGGCAATCTTGTGCACGCTGACGGTGGACGACCATGTTTCCGAGTCCGGCGAGCTGCGTTACATGCTCGGCGGCGAGCCCGTGCTGTCGGACGCCGGAGAGCCGCTGACCGACGCCAGGGGCCGCGGCTCGTACGTCACCAGCGCGGGCTCCGGACCGTCGGTTGGCAAGCACCTGCTGATGGCGTACCTGCCGCCCGCGCAGGCAGTCGCGGGCACCGCGCTGGCGGTCGAGTACCTCGGCGAGCAATACCCGGTTACGGTGGCGGTGGCCGGCTCGACGCCGTTGTTCGATCCGGCGAACGAGCGAGTCAGGTGCTAGCCGCATGGACATCCTGGTCTGCGTCAAGCGGGTGCCGACGGTGGGCGGCACGATAGTTCTCACTGACGACGGCCGCGACGTGGACACGCGGATGTCGGGCTTCACCGTGAGCCCGCACGAGGAGTGCGCGGTCGAAGAGGCGGTCCGGATAACCGAGCAGGCTGGCGGCTCGGTCACGGTGCTGACGCTCGGACCGGCTGAGGCTGCCAACCAGCTTCGGGACATGCTGGCGCTCGGCGCGCACCGCGGCGTGCTACTGGAGACCGACGGCCGCGAGTGGGGTCCGGCCGCCACCGCAACCGCGATCACGCAGGCAGTCCGCGACCTGGAGCCGACCACGTTCCCGCTCATATTTTTCGGTAACGAGGCCGCCGATACTGGCGGCTACCAGGTGGGCATCCGCGTCGCGCAGGCGCTGGGACGGCCGTGCGCCAGCGGGATCAAGCGGCTCGAGCTGGCGGGCGAGCTGATACGGGCCGGGCGGGAGTATCGCGGCGCGCAGGAGATGTTCGAGTTCGCGCTGCCGGCCGTGGTGACTGTGAAGGAAGGCATCAACCTGCCGAGATATCCGTCGCTGCCAGGGCGGCTGCGGGCCAAGCGGGCCGAGATCACGGTGCTGCGGCCGCAATGGCAGGCTGACGGCCTGCGCATGCAGCGTTTGCGGCTGCCCGAACGATCCGCACATCAGGCGCAGGTGCTCGGTCACGGCGCTGCCGCGGTGCCGGAGCTGGTCCGGGTGCTTGGCGAGCTTGGCGTGCTGTCGTCGCCGTCACGTGCGAATGCCGGAGCAGACGGGAACGGGGCCGGGCTATGACGGCGGTGCTCTGCCTGCTCGAACTCGACGGCGCGACCGTCACAGACGCGTCGCTGCGAGCGGTGTCCTTCGCCCGGGCGGTGGCGAGCGCGGCCGGTGCCGGCCTGATGGCCGTGTCCTTCGGGGCGCCCGACAGCGGCGGGTCCGGACCGGACGCGCTGGCCGGCCAGCTGGCTGGTGCAGGAATCACCGAGCTGTGCAGGGTGACGACGCCGGGGCTGGCTGGTTACGCGCCGGCCGCCTGGGCTCGCGGGCTACAGCAGGTCGCGGCGTCCGCACAGGCCGTCGCGGTCGTCGCAGCCGCCACTGACCGCGGCAGTGAGATCCTTGCCTACCTTGGCGCGATGACCGGGCTGCCGGTCGCGGCGAATTGCGTCTCTGTGCATCCTGACTCGGAGGGGAGCTGGCGGCTGGTCCGGCAGCGCTGGGCGGGCAGCCTGCTCGAGGACGCGATTCTCGAGGCGCCGTGCGCGTTGCTGACTGTCGCCACCGATGCGCTAGCGCCGGACGAGGGCGCCGTGGCGGGCTCCGCGCCAGCAGGTGAGCGTCCGCCGGTGCGCGACTTTGCCGCCGAGCTCAACGACGCCGATCTGCGCGTGCGCGCGGTCGAGTCGGCAGAGCAGGGCAGCGGCCTATCGCTGGCCACTGCCAGGGTCGTCGTGGGCGGCGGTCGCGGCGTCGGCGGGCCGGACGGGTTCGCGCCGCTGGAGGAACTGGCGTGCCTGCTCGGCGGGGTCGTGGGCGTGTCCAGGGTGGTCACCAGTCAGGGCTGGCGGCCGCACCGGCAGCAAGTCGGGCAGACGGGTACCAAGATCTCCCCCGAGCTGTACGTAGCCTGCGGCATCAGCGGCGCGATCCAGCACATGGCCGGCTGCCTGTCGGCGCGGCACATCCTCGTCGTTAACACCGATCCGGCTGCCCCGATCATGGCGCACGCCGACTACGCGGTGATCGGCGACCTGGCCGAGGTGATCCCGGCGCTGGTGGCGGCCATCAAGGCGCGGTCAGCTGGCCGAGGCTGCTAGCGCGTAAACAAAGCATCGCCCGCGGTGCAATTGTTACGTGCTGACTGATGCCAGCCCGCTGCCCCGGCGGCCAGTGGCCACCGGGGCAGCTGTTATGGGGTCAGGCGAACCAGCCCGGGCTTAGTTGGATCTGAGCCAGGTGTTGCTGAATCCGCCAGAGCTGTTGATCGCGCTGGTCGTGTCCTTGTCCTGGCCGCTGTTGTTGACCATGATGATCTGGATCGGGTTCTTCGTGCCCAGCGAGCCGCCGTTCGCGGCGGAGACGCTGTAAGTGACAGTGCCGAAATCGGCCAGCGGCAGGACGCCACTGCTGGACGACGGGGCCTCGGTGATCACCTCGGCCGACGACCGGGCGAGGCCGGCCTGGTTCTGCGTGATCGTCCGAGTCCAGTTCTGGGTGCTGTCCTTGAGAACCAGTGTGTAGGTGTCAGTGCCGGAGAACGTCACCGACGCGCTCATGGCGTCACCAGGGCGCACCGGATTGCTGAAGTTCACCGGATAGGCGGGATACATCTCATACCAGCCGTAATACGACGGCGTCGTGCCGTTGCAGTCAGCGTCCGTGCCGGTCTGCTCGACGGAGTTGCTGTTGTAGCCGTCCAGGCCGGCCCAGAACGAGGAGTACTGGTGAGTGCGCCGGCGGTTGCCGCTGCAGTTGGCGGTCGGCTCGGTCCAGCTGGCGGACACGCTGGTGAAGGCGCCGTTGGCGCCGGTCACCGCGTACCCGGACCAGTTGGTGCTCTGGGCGGTCGTATGGCCACCGCGGGTTAGCGGCCGCGCGCCGGCGGGCTTGATCATGCGACCGCCAGGCCGGTACCCGGACAAAGTTGTTCGAGCCGAGCCGACGGCTGCAGCATTGTGGCCGACCGAGGCGGAGGCGCTTGCCGCCAGCCCGACCGTGGAGCCGAGTGCGATTACTACTGTCGTGACGGAGATACTCCAGCGTCGTGCCATACAGGCTCCTTTGTCTGATTGGCGCCGTGGTACCCGAGCAGGCTGAAGCAGGCCCTTATCAGTCTAAAGCTGAAAGTACGATACTTACCTAATAAAGCCTTTCAAGCCGTTACATCACCACGAGCGGGGCGTCGTCGTGAACGTATGACGAAAAATAGTAACGATTAAAGCAAACTTAGGTAAAGATTCGGTAGATCACCGCAGGTTTAACGCGTTCGTAATCGTGGAGCTCAGGCGTTATCGGCGGTCTTGGGCTGCGCCCTCCCGGCGACTGCGATTGCCGCGCGGACCGGCAGGTGGTCGGAGCCTGCTGACGGCAGTACTGAACCGGCGGCCGCACCGGTGTCCCGGCTGACGAGCAGATGATCGAGCTGCATCAATGGCTGCCAGGCGGGCCAGGTGCGTCCGGAAACGGCCGGACTGAATCCGGCCAGCCTGGCCGCAATCAGCCTGGGCATGTTCAGGTCGCCGGCGATGATCGTGGGCCCAGGATGCGGGCGCAGGTACCGCCAGAGCCGCCCCAGCTGCACCGGGCTGGTCAGCCGGTGCGTCAGGTGCGTGTTGACGATCCTGATACTCGCCTCGCTAGCCAACCGCAGGCAGATGATCTGAGCCAGCCGTGGCCCGCGGTCGCCGGGAGCGCGGCCTAGCGGGCGGACCTCATAGTCCGTCGCCGGCAAGGTGGTCAGTAGCGCCAGGCAGAGGTCGCCTGTCCTGGAGCCGTCCGCCACGGCTGCGTCGGCACCCCAGGGCTCGGCGACTCCGAACTCGGCCAGGCTGATGCCGGACCGCAGCGGTACCCGGTAGAGCGCGGCACCAAGCCTCCTGGCGGCCGCTGCCACCGAGTCGTCGGCGGGCGTTTCCCGGATTGCTGGCAGCCATACCTCCTGCAGGCAGATGACGTCACTGTCGAGCGCGCGTATCGCGGCCGCGACGTCAAACGGCTCGCCTCGCCAGCCCAGACCGCAGTGCAGGTTCAGGCTCGCGATTGTCAGCGTGGTCATGGCGGTCAGCCCGGCCTCCGGGTGGTCATCGTGAGATTGTAATGTCCTCCGGGCTGTGGACGGCGGTGTGGATAGGCAGTGGATAAAGCCATCGGAGCGGGGGACAACATTCGACATCCTGTGGACGGCAAAAGAATCTTGAAAAGGTCTCGGAAAAGCCTTGCGCGACCGGCTGCGGGCGCAGTATTAATTCATACACCACTTAACAGCAGGCCACCTTTGGGGGCGACTCCAGGGGATTGCGTCAGGACCGGGCGACCGGGGCTGCGCGGGACTGCAAGGTTAAGAGGTAACGGCTAGGACTGGCGCCGATGGCTGAGCAATCGGCAGGTCAGCGCTAGGATTGGCCAGTGAGGCCCCTGCATCTCATACATGCGGGGGCCTCACGTTTCTGGCGTCGCCCGGGTGGCCACATTTAACCTGGGTTGACGGACTTGCGGGGAGCACTGGCCGTCACTGACCGTGTCGGCTAAAGAATCTTGAATTGATTTACCGAAAGCTCTTGCGCAGGATAGCGAACTGGCAGTAGAAATTCATTCACAGTCACGACGGACCCGTCCCGGAGCGATCCGGGAGGGCAGGTAGCCAGGCGACTGCCTGCATCGCCTGCGGGTCTTGTCGAGGCAGCGGAGGCCCCGACGGCTGGCTACCGAGCAATCGGCGGACAGGCTGAAAGGCTTCCGGCGAGGCCCCTCCATCTCATACATGGGGGGGCCTTCGTCCGTCCCGGCCTCCCGTTGCACGGCCGGCGATAGAAGCAGCCGGGCCGCCTGCCATAGTGGCCGCCGTGGGCAACTCGGACAGCGGCGGCACGCCGGACAGCGGCGGCACGCCGGCCGCTCGCACCGCGCGACTGCTCCGCTGGCAAGGCGAGGCATGCCGCGAACTCGGCAGCCCCCTCTACGGCGACCTGCTGGCGCACGCCGCTGGCGATCTGCTGGCCGGCGGCCCGACTGCGGACGTACTTGCCGGGCATCTGGACGACCAGCTCTCTACCGTGCTCGCGCTGCGAATGCTCGGCGGCGCGCACGCGCTGGCGCTGTCCGGCCAGGCACCGGGCTTGGCGGCGTACTACCCGAGCGCTGGCGGATTCGCCGACACCGAGCCGGGCAGCCCGCACGCCTGGGCGGCGCTCCGGCAGACGCTGGCCGAGCATACCGACGCAGTGCGTTCCTGGCTCGGCCGTCCGCCGCAGACCAACGAGGTGGGCCGGGCGGCCGCGCTGCTCGGCGCGCTGCGGCACATTGCGGCGGAGGCGGCTCTGCCCGTCCGGCTCGTGGAGGTCGGCGCGAGCGCGGGCCTGAACCTGCGCGCCGACCACTTCTGTGTGGCCGGCGAGTCCGGCTGGTACGGGGATCCGGATTCGCCGGTGGTGCTGGCGGGCGGCTGGCTTGGCGACGCTCCGCCTGATGCTCGCATCGACGTCGTGGAGCGCACCGGCGGGGACCTCGCGCCGATCGACCCGCTGACGCCCGAAGGCCGGCTCATCCTGACCGCCTACGTCTGGCCGGATCAGGCCGACCGGTTGCGCAGGCTTCGTGGTGCGGTGGATATCGCGGCGCGCGTGCCGGCGGACCTGCGACGCGAGCCGGCCGGTGCGACGCTGGCTCGCACCGACCTTCACAACGGTACCTGGACCGTGCTCTGGCACTCGATCTTCCGGCAGTACCTGACTGAGGCACAGCGAGCCGAACTGGCCGGGGGAGTGTCAGCGCTGGGCGCCATGGCGTTGCCTTCGGCGCGATTCGCCTACGTCTACCTGGAACAGTCGCGGGCCGGCGGTTGCCCGGTGACGCTCACGACGTGGCCAGGGGGCCGCGAAGAGTATTGGGCTCCGCCCCGGCGCATGGTCTGCCTGTTCGCTGGCGCACTGTGGCGTCACCTCAGCCCGGCTGACGCGCTGGCGAGCTGATCCAGCAACCCGCGACGCCACAGCTCGGTCTGCCTGATCTGGTTGAAGGTGAAAATGTGCAGGCCGGCCACCGCACTCGGCGGATCGCAGAGCGGGCCAGCCGAGGCGGCCAGGAAGCGCGCCGGGCTGTAAAAGCCGGGCAAGCCAAGCCGAAACAGCATGCTCCCGTGCCCGGCGAGAAACCTGGCCGACTCCCCGACCCCGATCCTGGCTGCAGTCGCAAGCAGCCGGGTTCGCTCGACTGGGCCCGCGATCCCGACCAGCAGCGGCAACGTGACACCGCGGATGCGCACCCGGCTGATCCACCGCGCCAGGATCGCTGGGTCGAAGCAGAGGTTGCTGACGATGTAGGACGCGTGGCGGCGTTTGTCCCACATGGCTTGAACAGTGACGTCATCGGCGATGTGCGGGTGGCTCTCCGGATAGCCGGTGATGCCGACGTGAGCAAACGGCCTGCCCATGTCGGTCAGATCTGCCAGCAGCGGCAGCGCGCCGTCGTAATGGCCCGCAGGCGGGCTGGCGTCGCCGGCCGGCACGAACACGTCGGTGACGCCGGCTGCGGTCAGCCGTGCCACGATATCGGCAAGGTGCCCCCGGTCATGCACCAGGCGGGCAGATAGGTGCGGGACGGCGCGGTAGCCGTGCCCGGCGAGCCGCTCAGTGAGCCCGATCGTTGGCTCCAGGCCCCTGGCCGGGGAGGCCGTCACCGTCACGGCCAGGTCGCGCGGCACCCAGGCGAGCACCTCCTGCTCCGCGGCTGCGGTGGGCAGCACCTCGTAGCGCGGCGTTCGCAGCAGGGGTGCCAGCCGAGCCAGATCCCGCTGCGTCATGCGGGCTCTGTCGTGGCGGCTGCCAGCACCTTCAGCTCCCGCTCGAGCCCGCTAGTGCCGACGTCGATGACGCGCAGCGGCAGGCCGAACCGAGCCGCGATGGCGTGCGCCTGCCGATCGAGTTCCGCGTCACGCTCCTGCGCGAGCCAGACCAGCCTGCGATAGTGCCGGAAGTAATCCGGCCACAGCTCAGGGTGGCGATCCAGCCCGAGACTGGCGAGCACCGTGCGGTCAAAGCTCTTCACCAGGAAGTCAGTCAGCAGGTAGGTGCCGGGCTCGCGCTCGAGCAGCTCCCGTACGCGGCTAGCCCCGCCAAGCACGTCATAGCAGTGCAGCCCGCCGAGCCGCCCGATGCCCAGCCTGGCGCACAGCTCATCGAGCGCGCCATAGCTGCCGCAGTCCGCGTAACCGAGAGCGACGCGCAGGCCGCGGCTGCGCAGTGACACAGCTAGCTGCTCGGCAGCGGCGGCGATCCGGTCCGGGTGGTTGTGCAGGACCGCCGGCAGCGGAACGACTGTGACGGGCAGCTGGAGACGCGCTGAGATCTCGCGGATGTGGCTGGCCAGCGCGCCACAGGCGATGACGGCCAGGGTTGCCGAGGCCGGCTCAGGCCGGGAACTGGAGCTGGTCGACGAAGGCATCGTTGAAGCCGGACCGGTCGGAGAGCTCGACATATCTCACCTCCGCCAGCAGCGCGAGCGCGGCTGCCCGCTCCCGGACGGACAGCAGTGCCATTTTCGCTCCCTCGCCGGCCACGTTGCCCGCGCTCACCACCCGCAGCACCGGCAGCCTCGGCACCAGGCCGAGCGCGATGGCGCTCGACGGGGAGAGGTAGCTGCCGAAGGAACCCGCCAGCAGGACCTGCTGGATGTCGTCAGGAGCGAGACCCGCCTCCTCAAGCAGCACTCGCCAGCCGGTCGCGATAGCCGCCTTGGCGAACTGGAGCTCCCGCACGTCGCGCTGGGACAGGTAGATCGACGCGGAGACGTCGCCGGGTTCGGAGAGCCAGTGCAGCACGAACACGCGTTCCTGACCGAGCATGGACAGGCGCGAGGCCAGGGCGGGCTGGATCGCGGCGGCTGCTTCGTCGGGCACTCGCCGGCCAGAGTGGTCAAGCAAGCCGGCCTTCACCAGGCCCGCCGCGGCGTCGACCAGCCCGGATCCGCACAGCCCGGCCGGCTCGCAATCGCCTATCACGGTGAGCGACAGCCCGTCCGGGTTGATCGTGACACCCTCGATGGCGCCGTCGGCCGCCCGCATCCCGCACCGGATGGCAGCGCCCTCAAAGGCCGGGCCGGCCGGCGCGGCGGTGGCGAGCAGCCAGTCCCGGTTGCCGAGCACGATCTCGCAGTTCGTGCCGATATCGATGAACAGGCGGGTACGCGCGTCCCTGTTCATACCGGAGGCGAGGAGCCCGGCAGTGATATCGCCGCCAACGTAAGCGCCGAAAGCCGGAAACAGGAACGCCCTCGCCCGCGGATGCACGGGAACCGCCAGCTCGGCGGCGAGCACTTCCGGCAACTGCCTGGCCGCCATGATGAACGGCGCGACGCCGAGCGGCTCGGGATCGATGCCGAGCGCGATGTGGGTCATGGTCGCGTTTCCGGCTACGGCAACCTCGGCGACGTCAGCCGGATCCACGCCGGCCTGCGCGCAGACCTCGGCTGCCAGCTCGGCCAGCGTCTCATGCGCGAGCCTTGCCAGCGTCGCCAGTGCCGCCGGGTCGAGCATGGTCGCGCTGATCCGGGTGATTACGTCGGCGCCGAACGGCTGCTGTTTGTTGAGCATGGACGCCACCGCCAGTGGCGTGCCGGTGGCAAGGTCCAGCAGGGTGGCGACGACGGTGGTGGTGCCCAGGTCGAACGCGATGCCAAGCAACTGGCCGGTCGTGTCCCCGGGCTGGACGTCGATGAGCACCTCATCGACGATCACCGCAGTGACCTTGAAGTCCGCGGCGCGCAGCCGCTGGCCGAGACCGCGCAGCACGGCCAGGTCAACCCGGAGCTCAAGGTCGTCGAGCGCGGCCAGTACCCGCTCGATGTCGGTCTGCTGGTCGGCGAGTGACGGCTCGGACAGCTCCAGGTAGCGCTTCTGCGCGGCCGGCCGCAGGATGACCTGACGGCCGACACCGACGGTAGCCGCCTTGGGCCGGGTCGTCAGCGGCGGCACCTCGACGTCGGCGTCGGCGTCGGCCAGCGCACGGCAGGCCAGCCGCCAGCCGTCGCGCAGTTCCGCTGGGCTGAACGCCCGCGCGTCCAGCGATGAAACAGGCACCGCGCCGTCCGGGATGCGGACCTTGCATTTCTTGCAGGTGCCGTGCCCGCCGCACGTGGAGTCGATCGCGATGCCGTTCCAGCTGGCTGCGTCGAACAAGGTGACACCAGGTGGTACGCGCACGCGCAGCCCGGCCGGCTGGAACCGCAACTCGACGCGAGGCGGCCGCCCCGCCAGATGCCCTGTCGTTGTATCCGTCGTAGTCGTCGCGTTGGTCATGTCGCCTGCGCCTGCCGGACCCGGTGCGCCGCTATCCAGGCGGCTCCCCAGGGATCCCGGTTGGTCAGCAGGTCTGCGGCCTTGACCGACTGGACCAGCTGCTGCGACCGGGCATCCATGATCGCGCTCGTCAGCCCGCTGGCGATCGCCATGGGCAGGAACGCCGCGCCGATCCAGGCGCGATCCGGCATGCCGAACGAGACATTGGACGCGCCGAGAGTCATGTTCACGCCGAGTTCCTGGCGTAGCAGCAGGATCGTCTCCAGCGTCCGGAGCACCAGCGAAGTGTCCGCGCCGACCGGCATGGCCAGTGGGTCGAAGACAAGGTCCTCGATGGCGATGCCGTACTTGCCGGTGGCCACGTCGACGATCTTGCGGGCCAGTTCCAGTCGCCGGACCGGCTCCTCAGGGATCTCCTCCTCGTCGTTGGGCAGCGCGATCACCGCGGCGCCGTAGCGCTTGACCAGCGGCAGGATCGCATCAAGCCGCTCGTCCTCGGCGGTCACCGAGTTGACAAGCGCCTTGCCCTGGTAGGCGGCCAGCCCGGCTTCGAGCACCTCGATGATCGAGGAGTCCAGGCACAGCGGCAGGTCGCAGCGGGACTGGATCAGCCCGACGGCGCGCGTCATCAGCTCGGTCTCGTCGCACAACGGCGCGCCCATGTTGACGTCGAGCATCATCGCGCCGCCCGCTAGCTGGTCGGCGACGTCGATCTCGATCCTGGACAGGTCGCCGCGGCGGAGCTGCTCCTGGAAAATCTTCCGGCCGGTCGGGTTGATGCGCTCACCGATGATGCAGAACGGGTTATCGTCGCCGATCCTGATTTCCCTGGTGGCCGATGACACTACGGTCTCCACGGCCGCCGCTCCTCAGGCCGGGACGACGGCACGCCGTCGCTGAATGAGTTCCTTGGCCCTGACGACGGCTGCAGAGGCGTCCGAGGCGTAACCGTCCGCGCCGACCACGTCGGCGTACTCCTGGGTCACTGGCGCGCCCCCGACCATCACGATCACCTGGTCGCGCATGCCTGCCTTCTGCAGGGCGTTGATGTTCGCCTTGAACATCGGCATCGTCGTGGTCAGGAACGCGGAGAACCCGACGATGTCCGGCTGATGCTCGCGGATTGCGTCAAGGAACTTCTCCGGCGAGACCTGCACGCCAAGGTCGATCACCTCGAAGCCGGCGCCTTCGAACATGATGTTGACCAGGTTCTTGCCGATGTCGTGCACGTCACCTTTGACGGTGCCCATCACGATCTTCCCGATGGTC
This sequence comes from uncultured Actinomycetota bacterium, assembly GCA_963834665.1. Classification (GTDB taxonomy): domain Bacteria; phylum Actinomycetota; class Actinomycetes; order Streptosporangiales; family Streptosporangiaceae; genus JAJYUU01. The sequence continues at coordinate 845,238 of CAWICK010000007.1, read as the reverse complement.
TGCGCGCCTGTCTCGGCCAGCAGCGGCCGCAGGATCACCAGCGCGCCCGCCATCGCCTTGCCCGCGATCAGCATCTCCGGCACGAAGAAGTCGCCGCGCTCGAACCGCGCGCCTACCTCTTCCAGCGACGGGATCAGCGCCTCGTACAGCAAGGTCTCTGGGCCGAGCCCGAGCTCCAGGCCCTGCCTGGTCAGGTCGAGCACCTCAGGGGCATTGCCGGTCAGGGTGTAGTCGTAAAGCTGGCGGAGCAGTTCGTCCGGGGTCACTTGGCACCTTCTTCCAGGTCTGCGGGCACGGGCGGTGGTGACACTGGCGAACCGGTCGCGGGCAGCGGCCCGTGGCCGAGCAACGCTGACAGGGTGCGCGCCGCGGCCATGCAGCTTGCCGCCGCACCGGTAAGCCGGCCTCCGGCTCAGCCAGCTCGCCGGCCCGGACACCGACAGCGCGCTGACGGCGCCAGTCCCCGCGCTGAATACTGGCGCTGCCACCGCGACCAGCCCGGGCTCTAGCTCTTCAATGGTCACCGCGTAACCACGCTCGCGAACAGCGGCCAGCTCAGCCGCGAGCGCGGAGCGGCTGGTGATAGTGCGATCGGTGCACTGCTCCAGCCGGCCGGCGGGCAGCTCGGCTGCGCCGAACGCGAGCAGCACCTTGCCGAGCGCTGTGCAGTGCAGGGGCACGGCCATGCCAACCCAGTTCGTCCCGCCGATCAGGTACTTGCTGTCGACCTGTGCGATCTGCTCGACCAGCCCGCCGTCGCGGGCCACGCCCAGGTTGACCGTCTCGCCGGTCTGCTCTCCGAGCTGCTCAAGGGCTGGCTGCGCGATGCTCACTAGGTCGGCCTCTGCTCCGCCGCGCCATGCGTAGGAGACGAACACCTCGCCAGGGGAGAACCGGCCGGCTACATCCCTGCGGATAAGGCCGTTGCGCTCCAGCGCCATCAGCAGCCGGGACGTGGTGCTCTTGGCCAGGCCGGTGCTGGCTGTCAGCTCGGTGAACGTGACTGGCTCGCGGCAGCGGGCAACCTGGATCAGCAACTGGGCTGCCCGGTCGACCGCCTGGGTTCCGGTAGGGCTGGTCACCTTTGCTGGCCTTTGATTTCGGGGTGCACGGGGGGCGGAGCCCCTAGTGGGTAGAGTTCCATGTTACGGAACTCTGTTCTACGATGTGATCCTAAATTCCGCCATTCCAGCCGGTCAAGTGCGCCATTCGAGGTGGCTATGTTCCGTAACGCGATGCCCAGGTACGAGATCCTGTCGCCGGACGCGATAGCCGTGCTCGATAAGGGCTGGCGGCGCATCGTGACTGAGATCGGCGTGCAGTTCGCCAAGCCCGAGGCCGTTGAGCTGTTCCGGAAGGCCGGCCAGCGGACCGACGGCGAGGTCGTCTACCTGGACCCGGACTTCGTGCTGGCGCAGGTCGCGAAGGCGCCACGGGAGTTCGACGTGCAGGCCAGGAATCCGGCCAACAATGTGCACATCGGCGGCGACGACATGGTCTTCGGCGCCGTGTACGGGTCACCGTTCGTGCGAGACGGCGCGATCCGCAGGGACGCCACCCTCGATGACTTCCGCCGGCTGTGCATGCTCTCGCAGTCCTTCGCCGAACTGGACTCCGCCGGCGGAGTCATCTGCGAGCCGAACGATGCGCCGCTGGACTCACGGCACCTTGACATGATCTACGCCCTGCAGACCATCACCGACAAGATTTACATGGGCAACGTCGTGTCAGGACCTAACGCTGCCGACACCATCGCGATGACCGAGATCCTGTTCGGCGGGCGGGCCGCCATCGAGGCCGTTCCCGCGACCATTTCGCTGATCAACTGCAATTCGCCGCTGCGCTGGGACGACCGGATGCTCGACGCCCAGTTCGAGTACTGCGCCGCGGCGCAGCCAGTCGTGCTGACCCCGTTCCTTCTCATGGGCGCGATGTCACCGGTGACGATTCCGGCGGCGCTGGTCCAGCAGCTCGCCGAGGCGCTCTCCGGGATCGCGCTGGCGCAGCTGATCAGGCCGGGCTGCCCGGTCATCTTCGGCTCGTTCCTGTCCAACATCGACATGCAGTCAGGCTCGCCGAGCTTCGGCACGCCCGAGTCGGGCATCGGGCTGCTGTGCACCGGCCAGCTGGCCCGGTACTTCGGGCTGCCGTTCCGGACCGGCGGCGGGCTGAACTCAAGCCAGACCTGCGATGCGCAGGCGGCGTACGAGTCGCTTATGACGCTGCTTCCGACGTTCCTGGCCGGCGCGAACTGGGTGATGCACGCGGCCGGCTGGCTCGAAGGCGGCCTGGTGTCGTGCTACGAGAAGTTCATCGTCGATATCGAGCTGCTGCGGATGCTGCGGGTCGAGTTCACGCCGCTGGAGATCGACGAAGCGTCGCTCGCGTTCGGCGCGCACGAGGAGGTTGGGCACGGCGGCCATTTCCTCGGCGCGCAGCACACCATGGAGCGGTTCCGCGAGTGTTTCTACCGGCCGCTGCTGTCGTCCACGGCGAACTACGAGCGCTGGCTGAAGCTCGGCGGCAAGGACGCCACCGCCCGGGCGGGGGAGATCTGCGCGAAGACGCTGGCGGAGTACCAGCAGCCGCCGCTGGACGACGCCATCCGGGCCGAGCTCGAGGACTTCGTCAATCGCCGCCGGGCCGAGCTCGGCGACTGACCGGCCCGCGTGGCCGGCTGACACAGTACCCTCGAACAGCGCGGCATTTGCGGGCGATCGGGTGAGCGAGAGGCGTTGGCATGCAGGCCGAGATCAAGGGCACGACGATGCCCATCTTGCAGGTGTCGCTCGAGCAGGGCGAGGAGGTCGTATCCACGCATGGTGAGCTGGCGTGGATGACCCCGAGCATTACCATGTCGCAGACCACGAACACTGGTGGCGGTGGCGGCGGCCTCATGCAGGGCCTCAAGCGCATGGTCGGCGGTGGCGGGCTGTTCCTCACCAAGTACCGCGGCCCCGGCGCGATCACCTTCGCAGCAAAGGTGCCCGGCCACATCGTGCCGGTCGACATCGAAGGCGGTCACGTCTACTACGTGCACCGGCACGGGTGGCTGTGCGGAACTGCGGGGATCACGCCGAGCGTCGGCCTGCAGCAGTCCTTCCGCGGCGGCCTGTACGGCGGGGACGGCTTTATCCTCCAGAAGCTGTCCGGCCAGGGCCGTGCCTGGATCGAGCTGTCCGGGGAATTGACCAGCTACGAACTGCCGCCGGGCCAGACGCTCATGGTGCACCCAGGCCACGTCGGGATGTTCCAGGGCACGGTCCAGTTCCAGATCACGATGGTGCCCGGCATCGCCAACATGTTCTTCGGCGGCGATGGGTTCCATCTGGTGGCGCTGACCGGGCCGGGCCGGGTCTGGCTGCAGTCGATGCCGCTGGCTGTGCTCGCGCACGCGCTGTCGGAGTACCTGGGCAGGGACGATCGCACCGCGGCAGTCGGTGGTGGCGCGATGGGCGGCATCATCGGCAACATGCTGGGCGGTTAGCCGGGCTCAGACGGCAGCGGCCGCTTGTGGCGTCCGTAACCTGCGGGTGTTCGGCAGCGTCGCTCGCGGCCAGGACGGCCCAAGACAGCGACGTCGATCTTCTGGTCGACCTGCCGCCCGGCCTAAGCTTGTTCGGGCTCGCACGGGTCCGGGCCGACTTGGAGGCGATTGTCGGCACGCGAGTGGACCTAATCCCGGCACTGGATCTCAAACCCAGCGTACGCCGACGGGTAGAGCGCGAGCTGGTATCGCTGTGACCTATCGGGAACGCACATCTGCCGCGGACCGCGAGACGTTCGGCGTCGCCTCGAGGTGGCCTGCCATCGGCGCAACGGTCGTCGAGCGGGTGTGGCTGAGCAGGGTGCGGAAGTACGGCCCGCGGCGCGAACCCAGCGCGACGATTTCCGCCAGGAAGAGGGGGATCTTGTGCCGCTGCCGGTTGGCGCTGGGGAAGCCTCCCCTTGGTCAGCCTGCGGCTGCGGGCATAGGTTGAAGGTGGCGAACCTGGCGGTTTCCACGCGCAGCCGGGCAAGCGGTGAGGCGGGGTCAGCCTCTGATGGCCCGGGCCATTCCCCGGCGGGAGGGATATTCCGATGACGGTGAGATCCTGGCTGGCTGGCCTGGCGGCGGTGGGCGTGGCGCTCGCCGTTCCCGCTGCCGCGTCGGCCAGCAGTGCGCACATCACGCACCAGGGCGGCGGGAAGAAAGTGACGTCCCGTACCTGGGCCGGTTACGTGGCGCTCGCCGACAAAGGCACGAAGTTCCGTTACGTAGCGGCCGACTTCACTATCGAGTCGCCCAGCTGCCCCGGATTCGGACCCGGGGACTCCGCCTTGTTCTATCAGTCGGCAGGGCTAGGCGGCTACAACCACGGCACCGCCGAGCAGGTCGGTGTCAGGGAAATCTGCGCGCCCGCGGTCGGGTACGGGGGATATACCGAGTTTGACGCGTGGTACCGGAACGCGTCCGGCCAGGTCTCCGTTTTTCTTTCCTGCCTCCCCGCGCTGAACCCCTGCCCCACCGGGCCTAAGCCAGGCGACAAGGTCCAGCTCTCGGTCTACTACAACGGCAAGAGCTACCGGCTGATCTACCACGACGTGACCACGCGATTGCAGCGAAAGTTCTACGTGCGGTGCTCGACATGCCGCAACAACTCCGCCGAGGTGATCAACCAGGGCGACTATCAAGCACCTGGCCCGCCGGTCCCAGCGATGACGGTCGACTTCTTCGGCGTCAGGGTGACCAGCGCCGCCGGGAGGCACGGCACAATCGCTGCCCAGCCGCGGTACTGGACATCCACCGAGATCGTCATGGTGGACTCCGCCGGCCGCGACTTGGCAGTTCCGTCCGCGCTGCTCAGGCAGGGACGGGCGTTCCACCTGGCCGTGTCGGCCCCGGCCGGCTGCGGCTGCTGACCCCACGCGCACGGCGAAGACACCGCGGGGGAAGCCACCGCGGGCCGCTGATCTCAGTGCGTCCGCTAGCCTGTCCCGGCCTCTGCCTCAGCCTCACGCAGGGCCTGCTCGGCGTCCTCGATGCGCTGCGCCAGCAATCCGGCAGAACGCGCTCCCGCGACGGCTTGTCCCAGAAGCTCAACAGCCTTGTCCCGACTGCCTGCCGCGAGCTGGGCCTGCGCCAGCGCTACCTGCCCGCTAGGGATCCGGCGCTCGTCGCCGAGTTCCTCGCGCAGGTCAAGGGAGAGCTGCAAATGCCGCACCGCTTCCGCTGGCTGGACATCCTCCACCAGGTAATAGAAGCCAACATGTCGATGCACCTCCGAACGCAGGTAAAGATCAACAGCAGCGTCAGCGGTGCTGATGAGGCCTAGCGCCTGCCAGAAGTACGGCATCGCGGTCATCCAGTCGCTGTGCAGGACCTGGAAGACCAGACCCAGTCCGAACAGTGACTGCGCCGTTGCGACCGGTTCGCCGACCTCGTCCCAGCGGGCGAGGGCATGGCGAAAGAGGCTTTCTTCGGCGTCAATGTCGGCGACGCTCACCTGTGCACCGCTCATGAGCTTGGTGATGTTCTCGTAGTGCAGCAGCATGCCGAGCATTTCGAGGGCGCGGGCCTGACCGGCCACATCGCCAGACCGGGTCGCCTCCGCCTGCGCGTCAGCAAACAGCTGATGGGCCGGGCCGAACTCCCCGGTCCGGAAACCGGCCTCTGCCAGCGCATCCACGCCCGCCGCGAGAAGCTCGCCGACCTTCTGGTCCGTAGCCATGAAACAGATAGTGAGAGCCGGCGCGTCGCCGCCGTAGGAAACCGGAGCGTACCGCGGTGTCGACTAGCTGACCCGGCCCCGGCGTCGGCCGGACCCCGTGAGCTGCGACAGGATGATCTCGTGACTGGGCTCCCGGGCAATGGCCTGACCGACGGCATAACCGCCGCGGTGTTCGACTTCTTCGGCACACTCACGCCCGTCAGCCCGCCGGAGATCTGGGCCGACAACGCATCCCGGCTGGCTGCCGTGCTGGGCGTCCCGGCGGCCGCGCTGGTGCAGGCACTCGACGAGAGCTTTCCGGAGCGGATTTCCGGCGCTCTCGGCGACGTCCGGCAGACCCTCGAAGTCATAGCCGGAAGGCTCGGCGCGCAGCCGAACGACGGGCAGCTGGACCGGGCGGTGGCGATCCGGCGGGAGACGCAGGAGTCGATGTTCACGTTCCGGCCGGAAGCCATGCCGGTACTTCGCGCGCTGCGTGCCGAGGGCTTCAAGATCGGCCTGGTGTCGGATTGCACAAGCGAGCTACCGGACGCATGGCCGCAATTGCCGGTCGCCGGCCTCGTGGATGCGCCGGTGTTCTCCTGCCTGGAGCGCACTCGCAAGCCTGATCCGAAGCTGTTTCGCAAAGTCGCGACCGAGTTGGCAGCCCCGCCCGCCCAGTGCCTGTACGTCGGTGACGGCGGCGGCCGGGAATTGACCGGGGCAGCCGCGATCGGAATGCGCTCCGTGCTGCTGGCCGGTCCGGACTGGTTCCCGCACGGCGCCCGCGACCGCGAACCTGACTGGGCCGGCCTGCGGATCAGCTCCCTCACCGAACTGTTGTCGTGACCAGAGCCCTGGACGCGGTGGTGGTGGGCGCTGGGCCCAACGGCCTGGCTGCCGCGATCACCCTGGCTCGCGCCGGGCTGACTGTCACCGTTTTCGAGGGAACGGGGACGCCCGGGGGCGGCTGCCGGACCGAGGAACTCACCCTGCCCGGGCTGAAGCATGACGTCTGCTCGGCCGTGCACCCGCTCGCCGCAGCGTCGCCCTTCTTCCGGTCACTGGACCTCCCCGCGCACGGCGTGACGCTGCTGGCTCCGCCAGTCGCGTTCGCGCATCCGCTGGATGGCGGCCGGGCCGGCGCTGTCACAGGCTCGGTTGCCAGCACTGCGGCCGGCCTCGGCCCGGACGCAGCCGCGTACGAGCGCCTGCTGGGGCCGCTAACTGCCGATGCCGACAAGATCCTGGCCGCGTTTCTCGCCCCGATCCGGTCACTGCCGGTGCACGCCGGTCCACTGCGATTCCTGCTCAGCGGCCTATTGCCGGCGTCCGTGCTTGCGCGCAGGTTCAGCACGCCACAAGCCCGGGCACTGCTGGCGGGCGCATCGGCGCATTCGTTCTTGCCGCTGACCGCGCCGGTCAGCGGCGGGTACGGCGTGCTGCTCACGATGCTCGCGCACCACGCCGGCTGGCCGGTCGTCCAGGGCGGCAGCGGACGGCTGACCGACGCGATGGTGGGGGAACTGGAGTCCCTTGGCGGTACGGTCGTCACCGGACAGTGGATCTCATCTCTGCGTGACTTGCCCCCAGCTAGAGTCACGATGCTGGACGTCACGCCGAGGCAAGTAGCCACGATCGCCGGCCCGGACCTGCCCGCCGGGTACGCCAGGGCGCTGACCAGATTCCGGTACGGTCCGGGGATCTTCAAGATCGATTGGGCGCTCAGCGGGCCCGTGCCGTGGACGGCGGAGGCTTGCCAGTCGGCCGGCACTGTGCACCTGGGCGGCTCGCTGCCGGAGATTGCGAGCGCCGAGGCCGAGGTGACAGCGGGCCGCCATCCTGAGCGGCCGTTCTGCATTGTGGCGCAGCCCGGCGTGGTGGACCCCTCCCGGGCCTGGGCCGGACGGCAGGTTCTGTGGGGTTACTGTCACGTGCCGATCGGATCCACGATCGACATGACCGCGCGGATCGAAGCGCAGATCGAGCGATTCGCGCCCGGCTTCCGCGACCTTGTGGTGGCCCGCGCGACACGTACGGCGGCCGAGATCGAGAGTTACAACCCGAATTACATCGGCGGCGATATCAACGGCGGCCAGGCCACACTCTGGCAGACCCTCTTCCGGCCAGTGCCGCGCTGGAACACCTACCGGACGCCGCTGCCAGGGGTCTACCTATGCTCGTCATCCACGCCGCCAGGCGGTGGTGTGCACGGCATGTGCGGCCTGTGGGCGGCCCGGACCGCGCTAGCTGACCTGCGCCGTTAGGTTTGCGGCTCGTATGCCAGGTTCGGGCGCAGCCACTGCTCTGCCTCGGCGACAGTGATGCCCTTGCGCACGGCGTAGTTCTCGACCTGGTCGCGCCCGATCCGGCCGACGGCGAAGTAACGCGATACCGGGTGTGCGAAGAGCATTCCCGAGACGCTTGCAGCCGGAGTCATCGCGAACGACTCGGTGAGCCCGAGTCCGATCCGGCCCGCGTCCAGCAAGTCGACGAGCTTGCGCTTCTCTGAGTGATCTGGGCAGGCCGGGTAGCCGAAGGCGGGCCGGATGCCGCGGAACCGCTCTGCGTGCAGCTCCTCGATCGTCGGCGAGGAGTCGGGCTCGTACCATGCCCGGCGGGCCTCCAGATGGGCGTACTCCGCGGACGCCTCAGCTAGCCGGTCGGCCAGCCCTTTCACCATGATGGCGCGATAGTCGTCCTGGTCGCCTTCGTAGCGGCGGGCGAGTTGCTCCGCGCCGGTCACGCACACCGCGAACGCGCCGATGTGATCGTCAGCCGGAGCGACAAAGTCGGCCAGGCTGCGGTTCGGCCGGGCGTCGGTGCGCGCCATCTGCTGCCGCAGCATCGGGAACCGCAAGCCCGGCATGCCCACCGCGCCATCGATGACGATGTCGTCGTTCTCGGCATGCGCCGGCCAGAAGCCGTAGGCCCCGTGGGCCTGCAGGAGACCGCCGTCGATGATCTCGTCCAGCAACTCGTTCGCCTCGTCGAAAAGCTCTCGTGCAGCTGGCCGCTCCAGGATCGCGGGGTACTTGCCCTTCAGCTCCCAGGCCAGGAAGAAGAACTGCCAGTCGATCAGCTCGCGCAGCCGCCGCAGGTCGGGCTGGATAAGTGTCGTGCCGGTGAAAGAGGGGACGGCGAGGTCGTCAAAGCTGACCTTCTCCTTGTTGGCCTGCGCCTGCCACAGCGGCAGCACTGGCCGTCGCTGCTTCGCCGCGTGCTCGGTCCGCAGCCGCTCCTGCTCGGCTCGGTTGGCCTGGTCGAGTACCGCGGCGCGAGTTGGGTCGAGCAGGTCTGACACGACGCCGACCACCCTGGAGGCGTCGAGCACGTGGACGGTCGGCTGGTCATAGGCCGGGGCGATCCGGACCGCGGTGTGCTGGCGAGACGTGGTCGCGCCGCCGATCAGCAACGGCAGCCTCAGGCCGCGCCGCTGCATCTCCTCGGCCACCCCGACCATCTGGTCCAGCGACGGGGTGATCAGCCCGGACAGGCCGACGGCACTGGCGCCTTCCGCGACGGCGGTGTCCAGTATCGTCGCGGCCGGCACCATCACCCCGAGGTCGATCACCTCGTAGTTGTTGCAGCCGAGCACCACGCCGACGATGTTCTTGCCGATGTCGTGCACGTCGCCCTTGACGGTGGCCAGCACGATCTTGCCCTGGACGCGACCGACGTCGACCCGCCCCTCCCTGACGGCCAGCTCCTTCTCGGCTTGCATGAACGGCTCAAGGTAGGCCACCGACCGCTTCATTGCGCGCGCGCTCTTGACCACCTGGGGTAGGAACATCTTGCCGGAACCGAACAGGTCACCGACGATCTTCATGCCATCCATCAGCGGGCCTTCGATGACTTCGAGCGGCCGGTCAGCGAGTTGCCTGGCCTCTTCGGTATCGGCCTCGATGAAGTCGACGATGCCGTGCACGAGCGCGTGCGCCAGCCGCTTCTCGACAGGCGCGTCGCGCCAGGATAGATCGAGCTCGCGCTTGGTCCCCGTTCCCTTAACGGTGTCGGCGAACGTCACGAGCCGGTCGGTCGCGTCGGCCCGCCGGTCGAAGATGACGTCCTCGACGAGCTCCAGCAAGTCGGCCGGGATGTCCTGGTACACCACTAGCTGGCCGGCATTGACGATGCCCATGTCCAAGCCGGCCCGGATGGCGTGGAACAGGAACGCCGAGTGCATGGCCTCCCGGACGACGTCGTTGCCACGGAAGGAGAACGACAGGTTGGAGATGCCGCCGCTGGTCCGGACCCCAGGGCAGCGCTCCTTGATCAGCGGCAGTGCGTCGATGAACGCCCTGGCGTAGCCGTTGTGCTCCTCGATGCCGGTCGCGACGGCTAGCACATTCGGGTCGAAGACGATGTCGGCCGGGTCGAAACCGGCCTGCTGTGTGAGCAGGTCGTAGGCGCGGCCGCAGATCGACACCTTCCTTTCCACTGTGTCGGCCTGGCCCTGCTCGTCGAACGCCATCACCACCACGCCGGCGCCGTAAGCGCGGATCTGGTCGGCTTGGCGGAGGAACTCGGCCTCGCCTTCCTTCATGCTGATCGAATTGACGATGCCCTTGCCCTGGACGCACCGCAGGCCCGCTTCCAGCACACTCCAGCGCGAGCTGTCGATCATGATGGGGATGCGCGCCACCTCGGGCTCGGTGGCGATGTAGTTCAGGAACGAGGTCATCGCCTGCTCGCCGTCCAGCAGGTCGGCGTCCATATTCACGTCCAGCAGGTTGGCGCCGCCGCGGACCTGTTCCAGGGCGACATCCACGGCGGCCTGATTGTCGCCGGCTTCGATCAGGCGGCGGAACCTCGCTGAGCCGGCCACATTGGTCCGCTCGCCGATCATCACGAAGCCGGTGTCCGGCCCGATCTCGAATGTCTCAAGCCCGCTAAACCGGGAGGTGTCGCTAGGGGCCGGGACAGGTCGTGTTGGCAGCCCGGCGACCGCCGCGGCGATCTTCTCGATGTGGGCGGGCCCTGTCCCGCAGCAACCGCCGACGACATTGACCAGGCCGGCTTCCGCGTATTCGCGCAGCATCCCGGCGGTATCGTGCGGCTGCTCGTCGTAGCCGCCGAAGGCGTTGGGCAGGCCGGCATTGGGATGGCTGCTGACGTAGGTGCCGGCCAGCCGGGATAGCTCCGCTACGTGCGGCCGCATCTCCTTGGCGCCAAGAGAGCAGTTAACGCCGACGATCAGCGGGCTGGCGTGCTCGATGGCGGTCCAGAATGCCTCGACTGTCTGGCCGGAGAGCGTCCGGCCGCTGAGGTCCACGATCGTGACCGAGATCCACAGCGGCAGGCCGGGTGCGACCTCGCGGGCTGCGGCGATCGCTGCCTTGGCGTTGAGCGTGTCGAAGATCGTCTCTATCAGCAGCAGGTCAACGCCGCCTGCCGCCAGTGCCGTGATCTGCTCAGCGTAAGCCGCCCGGACGTCGTCGAAGGTCACTGTCCGGTAGGCCGGGTCGTCGACCCTCGGCGACAGCGACAGGGTGACGTTCAGCGGTCCCACCGCGGCCACCAGCTTGCCGCCTGCCGCACCGCCCGCCTCGTCCGCGGCCTGCCGGGCCAGCCTGGCGCCGGCCAGGTTCATGTCCCTTACCGAGCCTTGCAAGCCGTAGTCCGCCTGGCCGATGCTCGTCGCGGTGAAGGTATTCGTGGTCGTGATGTCGGCGCCAGCGGCGAAATACTGACGGTGAATGTCCAGGATCAGGTCGGGCCGGGTGAGGTTGAGTACGTCGGGGTCGCCGGCCACGTCATGCGGATGCTCGCCGAAGATCTCGCCCCGGTAGTCCCTAGGCGCCAGCCCGACTGTTTGCAGCATCGTGCCCCACGCGCCATCCAGAACCAGGATGCGCTGGTCTAGCAAGCTCCTGATGGCTTCCGCAGCTGCCACGATTACTGCCTCTTCTCCCGCTAGCCCAGAAGAGGCGCGAACCTGACGCGGGACTCTTTAGGCGTTTTTGTCCTGGTCGCCAAGCTGTCATCAAATCTCTCCAGGTACTTGCAGGCTACCGCATTGCCGCCAGGGCGCTCTCAGCGATGGGGCTCGTTTATCCGCGACCGGGCGGGCCCGCATGCAAACATGTTCCTCCTCGGTTACCCGGCCACCGGAGGTCCGCATGCAGTTACAGGCCCCAAGCTTGCGGGCTACGGCGCTCATCGCCGCCGGAGCCGCGGTCGCGGCGGTACTGACCGGCGTCCTGCCGGGCACCGCGAGCGCGCAAGCCCAGGTCAGCAAGGCCAGGCTGGCTCCGCTGATGGGCTGGACCAGCTGGGGCTATCTTCGGCGTCACCCGAGCAAGGCCAAGGTAGAGGCGCAGGCGCGCGCGCTGAGGCGCAGCGGCCTGCTCGCGGCCGGCTATGACTACGTCGGCGTGGACGACTTCTACTACCAGTGCTCACGCCGCGGGCACGGGCCGGCTGTCGACGCCTACGGACGCTGGCGGGTCGATCCCGCGCTGTTCCCGCCCGCCGGGCGCAAGAGGCGGGTGAACGGCATGAAGGTCGTCGGTCGATACGTGCACGGTCTTGGCGAGAAGTTCGGAATCTACGTGACACCGGGCATCTCGCGCCAGGCCGTGGCGAGGAACACCCGCATTTACGGCACCAGGTACACAGCTCGGGACATCGCCGACGGCAGGCGTGAGCTTAACTACGACTGCGGCGGTATGGAAGGCATCAATTATCTGAAGCCTGGCGCGCAGGCCTTTATCGATTCCTGGGCCAACCAGTTCGCGTCGTGGGGCGTGGACTACGTCAAGCTGGACGGCGTCGGCCCTGGCGACATCCTCGACATCCGGGCCTGGTCGTTAGCGCTCAGGCGGACAGGCCGCCCGATACAGCTGGGCCTGTCTGCCAACCTCGCTATCGCCGGTCACCGGACCTGGGTCAGGTATGCCGACAGCTGGCGCACCGGCCGCGACATCCAGTGCTACTGCGGCGACCCGTTCCCGTTAACCAGGTGGTCGAGAATCCAGACCAGGTTCAGCCAGGTGGCCAGATGGCAGGCGTACGGAGGGCACGGCGGCTTCAATGACCTCGACGCCATCGAAATCGGCAATGGCAGGAACGATGGCATCAGTCTCAGGGAACGGCAATCACAACTGAGTCTGTGGGCCCTGGCCGCTTCACCGCTATTTCTCGGCAGCAACCTGACTCACCTCGACAGCACCGACGTGCGCTACCTGACCAACAGAGCCGTCATCGCCGTCGACCAGGATGCCGTCGATGCCAGGAGAATCGTCAACAGGGGCAACAGCCAGGTTTTCGCCAAGACCGAGCACGACGGCGCGGTCATAATCGGCTTGTTCAACTACTCGGGGAAGGTCGCTACCACCGACACTGTCAGCCTGCCTCGCGCCGGGATCAGCGGCTCCGCCATCGCCGTCAACCTGTGGACCGGCGTACCGGTCGGCACCGTCAGCGGCACCTACAGCGTGCGGCTGGGCCCCGGCGCGGTCGAGTTGCTGAAGGTTACGCCGACTGTCACTGCCGGTTAGCGGCCTCGGTTCGAAGAATCTGCGCGGCCTGGGCCATCGCGGCCAGCTTGCCAACGGCCGACTCGCGAGGCAGGTACTTCATCCCGCAGTCGGGCGCCAGGACCAGCCGGTCCGCCGGGACGTAGGGCAGCGCGCGCCGGGCCCGGCTGGCGATGACCTCCGGGGTTTCCACCGTCGCGTCGTTGAGGTCAAGGACGCCGAGGATGATCGTCTTGCCAGCCAGGTCGGCCAGCACCGCGCAGTCCAGGCCAGACTGGGCAGTCTCGATCGATATCTGGTCAGCGGTGCAGGCGGCCAGTTCGGGCAGGAACGAGTAGCCCGATGGCCGGTCATGGATGATCGCGGCATAGCCGAAGCACAGGTGCACGGCGGTCGTGCCGGTGCGGCCGGCCAGCGCCGCGTTGAGCACCGCCACGCCGTACTGCCTGGCCGCCTCCGGCCGGGCCTGCAGGTAGGGCTCGTCGAGCTGGACGATGTCGGCGCCGGCCGCGAACAGGTCGGCGATCTCGGCGCTGACCGCCGCCGCGTAGCCGAACGCGGCGCCTCCACGCTCGGGTAATAGTCGTTCTGCGCCTGCTGGGACATCGTGAACGGGCCAGGCACAGTGATCTTGATGGTGCGGTCGGTGTGCGCGCGCAGGAACCGCACGTCGTCGACGCACACCGGGTGCCGCCGGATGATCGGCCCGACGATCCGGGGCACCGGGTTCGGGTGGCCGCTGCGGTCGAGCGCGGTGCCGGGATTGTCGATGTCGATGCCATCGAGCGCGGTAGCGAACGCGTTGGAGTAGCTCTCGCGCCGGATCTCGCCGTCAGTGACGATGTCCAGCCCGGCATCCTCCTGCGCCCGGATGGCGAGCAGGGTCGCGTCCCGCTGCGCCTGCTCGAGGTAGTCCGGGTCCACCCGCCAGAGCTCCGCAGCCCTGACCCGTGGCGGGAACCGCCCGGCCAGCTTCGCCCGGTCGATCAGCCAGTCAGGCTGGGGGTAGCTGCCGACAAGCGAGGTGGGGAAGAGCAAGGCGGCCTCCGGAGTTCGGGCGGCTGACGGCGGCCTGGCTGGCCGGTTTCATTCTGCCGGGAAGGTATCGGCTGACGCAGCGAGTCGAGTCGGCAGCCCGTCGCGGACCACTTCAAGACCGTACGCGAACTTGGCGTCGCGATCTGGGCTCGTTGCTAGCCTGCTTCCTCGGCCCTGCGGTAGGCCTCGGACGGTGCAAGTACCTCGTCTGGACCGGGCGGCGTGATGTCCACCGTCACGCCGAAGTCCCACAGCTCGATAACTGACCAGATCCGCGATTCCGCACCTCCGGTCGGCTCGGAATTCACCGAGATCCGGCGGGCGCAGCCAGCTGCATCCAGCCACACCTCGGCGGGCAGCTGCCGCAGCGAGCGATACGGGCCGCCGGGCACGCTCACCCCCGCTGGCAGCGCGGCGTCCGCCCGCGCCAGGTCGACAGTGAGGCGGCAGTGCGTCGTAGCCACGCCTCGGACGGCCTCGGTTCCGATCTCAACCGCGTCGTCGCCGGCGCCGAACAGCGCGTCCAACGGCCACAGCGGGTCATTCGGCCCGCGCGGACCGTCCGGATCGGCCGGGAAGAAGACCGTCCAGGCGTCGGCTACCCGGATATAGGCGTTCGGTCCATCGAAGATGATCTCGCTTTCGGTGATCTCTGGAGGGCCGAGATCGGGGTCGCGCTGCTCGATGGCCTTAGCCATCAGCTCGTCGGTGAAGAACAGCGACTGCGACACGCGCGCGCGGCGCGCTGCCAGGTCGGCCAACCCGTCGCAGCGCCGATCCACGACGTCGGGTTCCGGTGAGCCTCTGCACCAGGCCGCGAACAGCCGGGCAGTTCCGGCCGCGACCGTCTGGGCGGCGGCGACAGCCACGCGATTGGCGATGGCCTCGCTCTCAGACGGCACAGATTCAGCGTAGCCGGACGTCAGGATGCAGCCCAGAGCTAGCCGCCGACCTCCGCGAGCCGCCTGGAGAGGTAACGGCGCTCGGGCTCGGTGGCGCCAGCTCGAGCGCCTCGCGGTAGCTCGCCGCCGCTTCCGCCCTGCGGTCCATCCGCCGAAGCAAATCGGCGCGGGTCGCCGGCAGCAGGTAGTAGCCGGCCAGCGCACCGCTCGCCTCCAGCGACTCGACCAGGGCAAGCCCTGCGCTCGGGCCCGTCAGCCATGGCGACGGCGACGGCCCGGTTGAGCTCGACGACCGCGGACGGCACGATCCGCGCAGCTCGCCGTACAGCAGCGCGATCTGCGCCCAGTCGGTGTCGGCTGGCCTGGCGGCCTCGGCATGGCAGGCGGCGATGGCAGCCTGCAGCTGGTACGGCCCGGCACGCTGCCGGCGCAGCGCCGCTTCCAGCAGGCGATGCCCTCGCGATATCTCGGCCGCGTCCCACCGGGACCGGTCCTGGTCCTCCAGGCTGACCAGTTCGCCGGCGTCGTCGAGCCGCGCCCCGCTCCTGGCGTCCTGCAGCAGCATCAGCGCGAGCAGCCCGGCCGCCTCCGGCTCGTCCGGCATCAGCCGCGCCAGCAGCCGGCCGAGCCGGATTGCCTCGGCGCTCAGATCGGGCCGCAGCAGGTCGTCGCCGGCCGAGGCCGAGTAGCCCTCGTTGAACAGCAGGTACAGCACGCCGAGTACGCCGGTCGTCCGCTCGGGCAGCAAGTGCGCCGGCGGCACCCGGTAGGGGATGCCGGCATCGCGGATCTTGTGCTTGGCCCGGGTCAGCCGCTTGGCCATGGTGGCCTCAGGCACCAGGAACGCCCTGGCGATCTCCGCGGTCGTCAGCCCGGCCAGTGTGCGCAGGGTCAGCGCGACCCGCGCCTCCAGCGTCAGCGCCGGGTGGCAGCAGGTGAACATCAGCCGCAGCCGGTCATCGGCCACGCCGCTGTCCCCTGACGCGGCCGGGCTCTTCCGGCACCGACAACACGGCCACCTCCTGCAGCTTGGCTGCCTCGGTCTTGCTCCGGCGCAGCCGGTCCAGCGCACGGTTACGCGCCGTCGTCGTGAGCCAGGCGCCCGGCCGGTCCGGCACGCCGTCGGACGCCCACCGGGTCAGCGCGGTAGTGAACGCGTCCTGGGCGCACTCCTCGGCCAGGTCCCAGTCGCCCGGTCATCCGGATCAGGGTGGCGACGATCTTGCCCCACTCCTGCCGGAACGCCTCAGCGACTGCGGCCTCGGCCGCGGATGCCGCACCGGCAGCGGTATCCGTCATACGCTGGCCAGGACCGGCCGCACCTCGACGACCCCGCCGTTCAGCGCAACCGGGTGCCGGGAGGCCGCGTAGATCGCCTCGTCCAGGTCAGCGCACTCGATCACGTCGTAGCCGAGGATCTGCTCCTTGGTCTCGGCGAACGGGCCGTCGGCGACCAGCACCTCGGTCGCCGCTGTTCCGGACCGTCGTAGCGGTGCTGGTCGGCTGCAGTTGCGAGCCCTCTACCAGCAGGACGCCGCGCGCCTGCATCTCGCGTGCCCACGGCATCCAGCACGGCTCGTCGGCGTCGCCGTGGGCCGACGCGGTGTCCGGCTCGCTGTCGTCAGCCTCGCTCCCGCACATCAGCAGCATGTAGCGCATAATTCCGCCTCCTAACCTGTCGCTCTCTTCGCGCCGCTGCGACGAACGAAATTCCCGGCGAGGGACACCTGCCGCCGGCATTCTCTGCCGGCAGCTGTCCATCTGAGGCTATGCCGTTCGTCGGCCAGGGCGGCGGAGAAACAACGGACGCCCTGGCGGCGCCAGGACGAGGCATCAGGAGGACGCAATGAGTCTGCCGGACATCACCACCGCGCGAGCAGTGGCTGATCGCGCGCAAGGAACTGCTGATCAGGGAGAAGGAGCTGACCCGGCAGCGGGACGCACTGAACGCCGACCGGCGGCGGCTGCCGATGGTCGAGATCGACAAGGACTACACGTTCGAGGGGCCCGGCGGGACGGTGCGCCTGGCGGACGATGTTCGGCGGCCGCAGCCAGCTGATCATCCAGCACGTCATGTTCGACCCGTCCTGGGACGCCGCCTGCCCGGGCTGCTCGGCCTGCTCGACGAGCTGGCGCCGGGCGTGCTCCGGCACCTGGAGTCCGCGACACCGCGTTCGCGGGCGTATCCCGCGCGCCGCTACGCCAAGCTCGCGGCGGCAAGGCGGCTCGCGGCTGGGAGTTCGACTGGTACTCCTCCTACGGCAGCGACTTCAACTACGACTTCCACGCCACGCTGGATCCCGTCCGTGGCGCCTGCCGTCTACAACTACCAGTCACCCGGCAGGAGGCCGCCGCCGACCCGGTGACCGAGTCGACGGAGGTGCCGGGCGTGAGCTGCTTCCTGCGCGACGGCGACCGCATCTTCCACACCTACTCCACGTACGCCCGCGGGACCGATCAGGTCGGGAACGCCTACTCGCTGCTCGACCTGACCGCGTTCGGCCGGTCGGAGGACTGGGAGGAGCCCAAGGGCCGGGTAGCCAAGCCGCACGGCGCCGACCCGACCTTTCAGCGACTGAAGGCCGTTACCGGCTGAACGGGCGCCGCCCCGTTACGATCGTCCGGCAGCAGGCCTGCTGCAGGATCGCCGGGATCGAGCTCTCGGCGCCGATGGCCATCACGTGCACGCCGGCGACGCCCGGGACCTCGGCGAGCTGCGGCGATGATCTCGCTGCAGAGCTTCTCGCCCTCGGCCCGGATCCGGTCGGCGCTGGCGGCCGCCAGCCGGTCCGCGACGTGTTCCGGGATGATCACGCCGGGAATCGTGGCCAGGTGCGCGAGCGCGCGGTGCGACCGGACCGGGCCGACGCCGGCCAGGATGTGGCAGCGCTCGTCCAGGCCGAGGTCGCAGATCGCGGGCCATCCAGGCGGCGAAGGCCGGCACGTCGAAGACGAACTGGGTCTGCACGAACTGCGCGCCTGCCTCGATCTTCGCGGCCAGCCGGTAGGTGGCCTTGTCCGCGGCCTCGGCTGCGGACTGGCCTGCGCCGGCTGGCAGGCGGATTCTCGACCGCGCCGAGGAACCAGCTGGGCGGCGGCTTGAGCTCTCCGCCGGACATCAGCCGGCCCTGGTCGCGCATCGCCGTGGCCACCTTGAGCAGCTGCGTGCTGTCCAGGTCGAACACCGGCTTGGCGTCGGCATGATCGCCGTGCCGCGGATGGTCGCCGGTCATGATCAGCACGTTCGGCACGCCGAGCGCCGACGCGGACAGCAGCTCCGACTGCAGCGCGATCCGGTTGCGGTCCCGGCAGGTGAGCTGCATGATCGGCTCGACGCCGGCCCGGAGCGCGGCGAGGCTTCCGGCCAGGCTGGACAGCCGGACCGCAGCGCTCTGGTTGTCGGTGATGTTGACGGCGTCGACCCAGCCGCGCAGCAGCGCCGCCTTGCGGGCGACCGGCGCCGTATCGGCGCCGCGCGGCGGGCCGATCTCAGCGGTGACGGCGAACTCGCCAGCCGCCAGGCGGCGCCGGAAGGCGCCCGGCAGCCCCGAGTCGGCCTGACCAGGCTTGCCGTCCGGTTTGTCCGCCATGCGATTGAGCCTATCCCAGTGCGCCGCCGTCGCCTACGGGCTGGCTCGATGCCCGTCGCGAGCTGGCGCTAGGCCAGGACCGTGGCCGACTTCTCGGTACTGAGCTTCCGCCTGCGCCACGCTGAGCCGCCCCAGCCCGGACAGCGCCGACGATCACCTGCGCTGCCAGCCCGGCCGCTGCGCCGAGGTCGACTCGGCCAGTCCGACGGTCTGGACCCCGGCCAGCATGGCGGCTTGATGTCGGCAACCTCGGCGATCGACCTGGACTTGCGTGCCGGAGTCGCGCGCCTGAGCCGCAGACCTGCCTGGCGTCGGCCGAGTCGGGGTCGCCGAGCACGAGCATCAGGTCGCTGCCGAGCGGCGACGCGAGTAGGTCGTCCCGGCCCGGTCGGAGGGCGCGTAGCAGACGTCGGCGGCCACGGCTCCCTTCACCGCCGGGATACCGGGACGCAGGGCACGCGACGATGGGGCGGCAGCCTCCTGGGCGATACCGGGCTGCAGCAGGTAGGAGACCTGCCGGGAGTCGCTGACTTGCAGCGTGGCCGTCTTCGCCGGGGTCTCGACGACGGTGACGTGGCCGGGGCGCCTGGCTCGGTGATCGCCGGCCGTGGCGCCTGACCGGGCTGGCTGATGAGCACTAGCTGCTGGCCGCGATCGGCGGCCCGGCTCGCGCCGTCCTGGGCCGCAGCAACCATCGGGCAGGTGGCGTCGACCACGGCCGCGCCGCGCCGCGCGGCCTCTGCCCGCATCTCGGCCGTCACGCCGTGCGCCGGGAAGACGACCATGTCTCCCGCGTCCACCTCGGCCAGCGAGGAGGTGATGACGGCACCGAGGTCAGTCGAGCGCGCTCGCAGTTTCCGGCGGGATAGCCGACCGGCGCGAGCACGTGCACCTTCCGCCCGGTGCCGCTGCATCTCGGCCGCCGCCTGCCGCGCGGCGCTGGCGGCGTGCAGCGCGCCGCTGCACCACGGGCTGCCTGCCGAGCAGCAACGTCCGGCTGGCAGACGACCGCGGCCCATTCCTCGACGCGCCGCGCGCGCGGCCGCCGCCGACAGCGCGTCGCCCGGGAGCAGCGGCGGCGGCGATGGCGGCCGTGCTGCCGTCCTGCTGCGGGCAGGTGACCAGGTAGAGCGTCGCGTCGAACTCGCCGGCCGGGTCGTCGCAGCTGGGCAGCTCTGCGAACCGGACCGTCACGGCCCTTGGCTCCGCAAGCGATCCGGCAACAAGCGGCGCCGCATGGCAGCTCAGCATGCCGTGCACCGGATCGCCGATCTGGGTGGGTACCACCACCTCGCCGCGGCGCACGCTGATGCCGGACACCTGAATTTCCCGTACCGCTGATCGGCTCATTGGCCTGTCGTCCCCCGGCGCTCATCGCTGCGGCCCGTCGGCGCTTCGCCCTGGCACAGGCCGCCAGTCTACCGCCAGGACGGATTCCGCTGGCCGACCGAGGTTCTCCCTGCGGTTCGCCAAATTTCGGTCTCTGCGGGAGCCGCGAGTGCTAGCACCGCAGCCGGATTGCGCGGTAGGTGAACCGGTGACGCCAGCCAGAGAGGATCAGCCGTCATGTCCAAGACCGACGAGTTCCTGGAGAACAACCAGCGCTACGCCGAGTCCTTCGGCGGGCCGCTGCCGCTGCCGCCATCCGCTGGCGTGGCCGTCGTGGCGTGCATGGACGCCCGGCTCAACGTGTACGGCATCCTCGGCCTCGCCGACGGCGAGGCGCACGTGATCCGCAACGCCGGCGGCGTGGTCACCGATGACGAGATCCGGTCCCTGGCGATCAGCCAGCGGCTGCTCGGCACCAGGGAGATCAT
The DNA here is from genome assembly GCA_963834665.1 of uncultured Actinomycetota bacterium. Classification (GTDB taxonomy): domain Bacteria; phylum Actinomycetota; class Actinomycetes; order Streptosporangiales; family Streptosporangiaceae; genus JAJYUU01. Next base: position 824,720 of record CAWICK010000007.1, on the reverse strand, counting down.
CCTGATTCACCACACCGACTGCGGCATGCTCACCTTCACCGACGACGGGTTCAAGGCCTGCATCGAGAAGGAGACCGGCATCAAGCCGGCCTGGGCGGCTGAGGCCTTCGCCGACCTGGATGAGGATGTGCGCCAGTCGATCAGGCGGATCAAGGCCAGCCCGTTCATTCCGCACACCGACGCGGTCCGCGGGCTTCGTGTTCGACGTGGCGACCGGCAAGCTGCGCGAGGTCAGCTGACGCCGGACTCGGGGGTCCACTGCTCGGGTTCTCGCCCCGGCCCTGCTGCTCGGCCAGGAACCGCTCGAACTGCGCGCCAAGTTCCTCCGCCGTCGGCACCTGCTCGCTCTCGCTTGCCAGCAGATTCTCCCGGTCGGCGGCGAAGGCGTCGTACTGCTGCTCCAGTGCCTGCACGACCTCGGCCACCTCGGCCGATCCCTCGACCTGCCGGGCGATCTCCAGGTCGGTGCGCCGGGCCGACCTCCCGCAGCGCGTCGCCGGGCAGCACCAGCCCGGTGACGCGCTGCACCGACTCAAGCAGCGTCACCGCGGCGGCGGGGTAGGCGGCCTGGGCCAGGTAATGCGGCACGTGCACGGCGAAGCCGATGGCAGCGCCGGCCCTCCTGCGCCAAGCCGGTACTCCAGCAGCGCGGCGGCGCTGCCCGGCACCTGCAGCTTGTCGACCAGCGGCCGGTAGCCCTCGATCAGGTCGGGCTGGGTGGCGTGCGCGGTCACGCCCGAGCTGCCTGGTGTGCGGCACGCCCATCGGGATGCCGTGGAAGCTCGACCGCGAGCCGGACCCGCAGCTCGGCGGACAGCTGCATGACCGCGGCGGTGAACGCTTCCCACTCCCGGTCCGGCTCGAGGCCCGCCAGCAGCAGGAACGGCGTGCCCTCGGCGTCGCGCAGCAGCGACAGCGCGAGCTCGGGCGCGTCGTAGTCCTCCCAGTGGTCCTTGGCGAAGGTCATGATCGGCCGGCGGGACCGGTAGTCAAGCAGCGAGTCGATATCGAACGCTGGCGACCTCCTCGTGCTCCAGCGTGGTCATCAGGTGCGTGGTCAGCAGCCGCCCGGCCGCGCCTGCGTCGATGAAGCCGTCGAGGTAGTAGAGCATGACCAGGTCGCCGTCGGGCTCGGGCGCGGCGGGGCCCACCTCGTACAGGTCAGCCGGGTTTCGCCGCCACGTCCCGACAGCCCTTCGCTCGCGCCGCTACCTACCAGTCTTACCAACGCGCGGGCGCGCATTGGTAAATCCCCGCATGGTAAACCTACCGGCCCGCGCCGGAATCTGCCCGATTCGGCTGACCGGATTCGCGGCGACGTTCCACCGGGCGAGCAGCCCGGCCATCTCGGCGCTGAGGAACTCGAAGTAGCGGACGGTCTCGGCCATCCTGGCCCCAGCAGGCGAGTCCGCGCCGAGCGCCGCGACGCCGTCCCGCAGCTCGGCGGCCCAGCGGGCGAACTGCCGGTCGCGCAGCTGGACGATGTCCTCCCAGACGTCCGCCGGCATCCGGTAATGCTGGCGGCGGGAGCCAGGCTCGCCCTCGGCGGCGACGAGGCCGACCTGGATCAGGTAGCGGACGCCACCGGATACCGAGGCCGGGCTGGCCTGGAGCAGGTCGCCGAGCTCGGCCGCAGTCAGCCGGCTGGAGTCGGAAGTCAGCAGGGCCACGAAGATCCGGGCCGGGGTGCGCGGGAAACCGGCCTGCGTCAGCTGGCCGGTGAAGCGCTCGATGAACTCGCGGACTGCCGCCGGGTCCCTGCGCGAAGTCTTACCTGGCCGTCACATGTACCAGCCAGAACTTCCTCGTTCCTATATTTAGGAGTTTATGAATTTGATGTAAAGTGTCTCACCGTGAACGCTATCGAAGTCTCCGGCCTGCGCAAGTCGTTCGGCAAGACACTCGCGCTGGACGGGCTTGACCTCGCGGTCGCAGCGGGCGAGGTGCACGGGTTCCTCGGGCCGAACGGCTCAGGCAAGACCACGACGATCCGGGTGCTGCTCGGCCTGCTGCGGGCCGACGGCGGGTCCGCCCGGCTGCTCGGCGGCGATCCCTGGCGCGACGCCGTTGCGCTGCACCGCAGGCTGGCCTACGTGCCGGGCGATGTGACGCTGTGGCCGAACCTGACCGGTGGCGAGGTCATCGACCTGCTCGGGCGAGCTGCGCGGCGGGCTGGACGCCAAGCGGACGGGCCGAGCTGCTGGACCGGTTCGACCTGGATCCCGACCAAGAAGGCGCGGGCCTACTCCAAGGGCAACCGGCAGAAGGTGGCGCTGGTCGCGGCGCTGGCGTCGGACGCCGAGCTGCTGATCCTGGACGAGCCGACGTCCGGGCTCGACCCGCTGATGGAGGCCGTGTTCCGGCCAGTGCGCCGAGGAGGAGCGTGCCCGCGGCCGCACCATGCTGCTGTCCAGCCACATCCTGTCCGAGGTCGAGGCGCTGTGTGACCGGGTGACGATCATCCGGGCTGGCCGGACGGTCGAGACCGGCACGCTGGCCGAGCTGCGCCACCTGACCAGGACCTCGATTGCCGCCGAGCTGCGGCCGGCCCGGTGGGGCTGGACCAGCTGCCTGGCGTGCATGACCTGGTCGTGGATCCCGGCCAGGACGGCGGCAGCCGGGTGCGCTGCGAGGTCGACTCGGACAAGCTCGAAGACCTGCTGCGGGTCCTGGTCAACGCGGGCGTCCGCACGCTGGTGAGCCAGCCGCCGACGCTGGAGGAGCTGTTCCTGCGGCACTACTCCGGCGATGACGGCGATGGCCCCGCCAGCGCCGCGGCGCCGTCGGCGGCGGGATCATGAGCAGGCCGGGCGGAGCGCCGGCGCCAGTGCATGCCCCGGCGGGGCGCCGGTCCAGGGCGCGCGCAGGGGCCCGCTGGCCGGGGCTGGCGAGCTGGCCCGGCTGGCGTTTCGCCGTGACCGGATCATGCTCGCGGGCTGGGTGTACGTGCTGGCCGCGATCGCCTTGTCGGCGGGCTACGGCGTCAAGCTTGTCTACAAGACTGCGGCGAGCCGGGCCACGATCGCCGCGACCGTCCGCAGTGACCCGGCGCTGGCATTCCTCTACGGCCAGCTGCACGGCAGCTCGCTGGGCGCCGTCGCCGCCTGGCGTTACCTTGCCTACGCTGCGCTTTTCGCCGCGTTGATGAGCATGTTCCTGGTCGTCCGGCACACCAGGGCAGACGAGGAAACGGGCCGCCTGGAGCTGATCGGCTCAACGGCGGTGGGCAGGCACGCGCCGCTCGGCGTCGCGATGCTGGTGGCCCTGCCGGCGAACCTGATCTTGTTGGTGCTGACCACTGCGGTGCTGGTTTCGAGCGGGCTGCCGCTAGCTGGGTCGGCCGCATTCGGTCTGGCCGAGGCCAGCTGCGGGATCGTCTTCGCCGGGCTCGCAGCGATAGCGGCTCAGATCAGCGCCACGGCGCGGGGCGCGCGCGGGCTGGCGATCGCGCTGCTCGGCGTCAGCTTCCTGCTCCGCGGCATCGGTGACTCGGGCGGCAGCCACGGGCTTACCTGGCTGACCTGGCTCTCGCCGATCGGCTGGGCGGAGTTGGTCAGGCCGTTCGCCGGCGAGCGATGGTGGGTGCTCGCATTGCCCGCCGCGGCCATGGCGGCCGGCGTCGTACGGCGTTCTGGCTCGCCGGACGGCGCGATCAGGGAGCCGGGCTGATACAACCGCGGCCTGGCCCGGCTACGGCCGGGCGCTGCTGACCGGTCCTGTCGGCCTTGCCTGGCGGCTGCAGCGCGGCACGGTTGCGGGCTGGATGGCCGGATTCGTGGCCGGTGGGCTGGCGATCGGCGTGGTGGGGAACGGCATCGGGAAGCTCATCGGCTCTGGTCCGACGGTGCATAAGGCGATCAGCAAGATCGGCGGCCAGGCCGGGCTGACCAACGCCTACCTGGCTGCGTGCATGAGCCTGCTGGGACTGGTCGCGGCCGCCTACGCGGTCGCCGCCGTGCTGCGCATGCGGTCGACGAGGAAACCGACCAACGCGTGGAGCCGCTGCTGGCGGCCCCGGTAAGCAGGCTGCGCTGGGGCGGCAGCCACCTGCTGATCGCCCTGGCCGGCACCATTGCGGTGCTGCTCGCGGGCGGCTTCGGCGTCGGTCTCGGCTTCGGGGCAGCGACCTCGGATCTGGGTACTCAGCTGCCAAGGATGCTCGGCGCGGCGCTCGCCCAGCTGCCTGCCGCACTGGCGGTGGCAGCTATCGGCGCGGCTCGGTGGGCCTGCTGCCCCGGGCGAGCGTGGCCGGCGGCTGGACGGCACTCGCGATCTGCGGGTTCATCGGCCTGTTCGGCCCGGCCCTGAACGTGTCGCATTTCGTGCTCGATATCTCGCCGTTCACCCACGTGCCGAAGCTGCCTGGCGGCGTGTTCAGCGTCGTGCCACTACTCTGGCTGACCACGTTCGTCCTGGTGCTAGCGGCGGCCGGACTGGCCGGTCTCCGGCGCCGGGATATCGGTTAGACGGGGTAGGGGTCGCCGATTTGTCGTAGCTGCATGCGAACACTCGGAGCGCGCGTGAGGTCTACGCCCATCCGCTGCCTACCCGTACCGTTGATCACCACTTAGAGTGCACCGTTAGCGATGACCCCAACGTATCGACGACAGTGGGTGCCTAGTGACCGTTGTTCTGCTTGTTCTCGGACTAGCTCTCGCCAGCGGAGGAATCGCTGGCCAGCGCCGCTTTCGAAGGCTCGAGAGAGCAACGGGTGTGAGCGGAACCATCGTCGGCTATGAGGACCGCTTCACCGGCAGGTCGGGGGCGAGCTTCCCAGTCGTGGTTTTCCGCACGGTAACCGGGACGCCGATGCACGTGACTATGCGGCAAGGCCGGCTGTTCACCCAGCCCAGAGTTGGCAGCCTGGTGAAGGTTATCTACAACCCGGCCAAGCCCGATGTGGCTTACATCGACTCGGCCGGGCTTCGATACGGGTCTTTCCTCTTCGTAATTCTCGGCCTCGCGCTGGTAGTCGCGTCTGCATCGCAGCTGTAATCAGGTCGCTCGCGCTGGTCAGTAGGGGTCCCCGGTTGTCTTGTAGACGCGGCCGCTGGGCATTCGCCAGGTCATGAGTCCGGGCTGGGTCTGATCGAGGTGCCAGCCGGGCGCTTGCTTGGCCCTATGGTGCCGTCTGCACAGCGGCGACAAGTTACATTCACAGGTCAGCCCGCCCGAGTGGAACGGGATGGTGTGGTCGGTATCGCAGCGGGCGGCGGCGCGGCGGCATCCCGGGAACGAGCAGGTGCGCTGCCGGACCCTGATCAGGTGGACCAGGCCCGGCGGCGGAACGTACCGGGGGATCGCCGGCCGTGGCCGCACTGGCCGGTTTCCAGGGTGGCGAGCTTGTCTTTCAGCCCGGCGGCCCACGCGATCAGGCCCGGTCCGGGCGGCGGCGGGCGGCGGGCGCAGCCGTGCGCGACGGCGTGGCCGCCGGGCCCGGTGAGGGTCAGGCACCAGCGGGTCCCCGTGCCCATCATCGCGGCCAGTTCGCGGCAGGTGCCCGCGCCGGCCGGGCCGTACCCGGCGACCTCGCCTGGAGCATCGGCCAGCCCGGCCCACGCCGACAACGGCATCGTCAGGTTCACGGTGCCGGTGAGCCGCGGCCAGCCCGCGCCCTCGCCGCGCCCGCCGTCCGGGCCGTCCGGGTCGTCCGCGCTGTCCGAGTCTGCGCTGCCCGGGTCCGTCCTGTCGGGGTCCGCGGGGCCAGGGTCGGCAACGGGGGGCAGGAGGGTAGCGAGCTCGCGGCCCGCCAGCAGGGCGGTGTACGCGGCGGCGCGCAGCTGGCTGATGGTGCCGTCAGCGCCCATCGACTGCAGCCACTCGGCGAGGCAGGTGAGTTGCTTGTCGATGGCGATCACGTCAGCGGGCCGCAGCTCCCGCCCGGCGAGGGCGGCATTGCCCGACGGCTCCTCCCACGCCTCGACACGGGCGTCCTTGCGGGCTTCCTTCATCCGCCGTTCGGCGGCGTCCGGGTCAGCCGCCAGTACCGCGCGGCCCAGCGCTGCCCGCAACTGCCCGCTGGTCATGCCTCCGGCCAGGCCTAGAAGCCTGCGCGCGATGGCCCGGGCGACCTCATCGGGCAGCCCGGCGAGCAGGTCGACGAACAGGCACGCCTTCGCCCAGTCGATCGTCCCGGCCTCCAGCGCGGCAAGCACCTCAGGCAGCCTGCCGAGCCCGGCGGCAACCTCCAGCAGTCGCCCGCTGCCGCGGCCGGTCAGCCGGAGCGCCGCCGCGATCTCGTCGCTCACGTGCTCGCGCAGGTGCGGGTTGCCGGTCCGGCGGGACTGGTCGGCCCGGCGCCCGGCCAGCGCGATGACTGCGGCGGCCTGCCCTGCCTGGGCCCAGGAAGTGAGTCGCTGCCAGGCGCACAGCACCCCGATGAGCTCCGACTCACCCAGCGGCGGATACCCGCCAGCGGCAGCGCTGGCGGTCAGCCGGGCCAGCACCGGACCCGGCGGCATGGCGTCGGCGGCGCCGCCGGATGCGAACCCGGTACCAGCCGGGCCGTCGTGGTCATGGTGCAGGAAACCGGCGGCCATGGACTCGCCCGCCCCGGTCCACGGCCCGGCTTCGTACTCGGCCCGGACATCTGAGGGAAGCCCGGCCACCCAGGCCGCCTCCTCGGCGTCATCGTTGCCATAGAAGGCGTCCTCCAGCCACCACGGAGCTTCGGCTGGGCCGCCTTCCTCATAGGCCCGCGACAAGTGATCGATCATGTGTCTGATCACCTCCTGTCAGGCGCCTGCTACTCGACCATAGTATCGAATACCACTGACAGTTCGGGATCTGAACAGGTCGAGGCCGCTTGGATTCGCGCAACCACCGGGCTGTTGGCCCGCTGAATGGGCTCGGCCGCTGGAGTCGGCATCCAAGCCGCCGCAACTTGGAGTGCTAGCCCGCCGCGATGGTCAGGCCGACAGAGTCACTTGCCAAGCCGCGAGCGCTCGGGCTGAGTGCCAGCTCGACGGCCTGGGCGCGGGTCATTGCGGTCCCCGCCTGGTGTGCCTCCTCGTACGGGCCGTCACCCATCAGCTCGCGCAGCTTGCGCTGCTCGCGCACGCGGAGGTCCTGCTCGGGCGCGGACCACTTGATGGACCCCAGCTCGATCGACCGGCTGAGGTCGGCATCAGCGGCGCCATGCAGGCGTGCAGCCCGGTCGAAATCGCCTTGCCAGGTGGCACAACATGCCGCGCCGAGTACGACCTGGCTCGCATCGATCTGCAGACCGGTCCGGCGTGCGACTTGCAGGGAGCGCCGGATCAGCGGTACGGCGTCGGCGTACCGCTCTTGGATGAGCCGCAGGATGCCGAGGTCGGACCGCAGGAAATAAAGGAAAAGGTCGGCGCCGAGCTGCTCGGCTAGGGCAACTGCCTGCTCCAGGTGTTCGTTGGCATCCGCGAGCTGTCCCGCCATGAGGTCGAGGCCATAGAGATGCTGCAGCACATTGGCTGCCAGCAAGTCGTCGCCGGCCCGGCGGAAGCAGTCCAGCGCCTCCAGCCGGAGGCGACGGGACTCCTGGTCGTCGGAGGCCGCGATGGCCAGGCAGGTGAGCTGCTCTCCGAGCAACTGGATGTTGCCGGTCTGCCGGGCGATCCCGACACCCAGCTCCGCCTCGCGGCGGACAGTTTCCAGGTCGTGGACGTAGTAGGCGGCCTCGGCTAGCTGTCCGTGCAATCGCGCCGTGAGCGGCTGGTCGCTGATGGCTTCCGCAATGGCTAGGCCGCGTTCAGCGTAGAGCCGGGAGGATGCCAGCTCACCGCGATTCTGTCGCAGGAAGAGCCCGATCATCTGGGAAGTGGCCAGCATGGCGCTGGCGAGCAGCGCGCTCGGCTCGGCGTCCGGCCCGTCGACGGCGGGCTGCAGGTAGTCGAGCACGTCGTTGTGACCGCGGCTAATCGTGAACCGCTGCAGCGCCACCGCGAGTCGCATGATGTCAGCCGGCTGGTCCTCGGCCTCGAAGTGGGCGAACGCCGCGCGCAGGTTGTCCCACTCCGTATCGAGTCGGCGCAACCAGCTGCCCTGGCCCTGACCGCGCAGCGCCGGCGATGCGGTCTCGGCAAGGCTGAGGTAGTAGCGGGCATGGCGCCCTCTGATCTGCAGCACTGCGGCATCGCCTGACATCCGCAGAAATTCCTCCGCACTGTACTGGCGGATGGTCTCCAGCAGCCGGTAGCGCACCGGGTCTGCGGTCTGATCGGCGGCGACCAGGCTTTTGTCCACCAGGGAGCCGAGCAGATCCATCACGTCGAGCGCATCGACGGCATCGGTCGTGCACACCTGCTCCGCGGCTTCCAGGTCGAAGCCGCCGGCGAACACGGACAGCCGGGTGAGGGTCTCTCGCTCCGCGGTGTTCAGCAGGCTGAACGACCAGTCCACCGTCGCCTGGAGGGTCTGCTGGCGCGGCATAGCGTTCCGGCTGCCGCCGGTCAGCAGCCGGAATCGCTGGTCCAGCCGGTCTGCAACCTGGGCCAGCGACATGGACGAGAGCCGGCCCGCCGCCAGCTCCAGGGCGAGCGGGATGCCATCCAGCCGGCGGCAGATCGAGGCAACCAGCGGTGCCGACCTGGCATCCAGGATGAATCCCGGGTTTTGCGCCCGGGCCCGCTCGGCGAATAGCCGGACCGCGTCGCCTGCCGCCAGCTCCTCAGGGTTCTCTGCGTCTGATTGCGGCAGTGACAACGACGGCACGCGGTAGACGCGCTCGCCGTCGATGCCGAGCGGCTCGCGGGAGGTGGCAAGGATCCGGACCCGCGGACAGCGCCGGATGACCTGGTCGCAGAACTTGGCCGCAGCGTCGATCACGTGCTCGCAGTTGTCGAGTACGAGCAGCAAGTCCTGGTCGGCCAGAGCTTCAGTCACCGACTCGAACGCCGTAGGCACGCACTGATCGGCGAGTCCGAGTACACCTGCGACGACGGCGGCGACCTGCCCGCCGTCGGTCACCTGGGCGAGTTCCGCGAGCCACACGCCGTCCCCGGTGGTGCCGATCAGTTCCGCGGCTACCTGCAGGGCAAGCCTGGTCTTACCGCTGCCGCCTGCCCCGGTGAGTGTGACGAGGCGTGCCGCTCGCATCAGGTCGCGAACTTCGGCCAGTTCGCAGGACCGGCCGATAAACGCGCTGAGGACGCACGGCAGGTTGTTCGGCAGCTCAGGGTTGTCCAGCGAGCTCAGCGGCGGGAAGTCAGCCTGCAGGAACTCGGCCCGAAGCTGGAATACCTGCTCCGGGCGGCCGAGGTCCTTCAGCCGGTGCTGGCCCAGATCGGTGAGGCTGACGCCGTCGGGAAGCCCGGCCAGGAGTTCGGCGGTCGCCCCTGAGACCAGCACCTGACCGCCGTGCGCGACGGCCTCGAGCCGGGCAGCGCGATTCACGACCGGGCCGAAGTAGTCGCCGTCGCGTTCCTCGCACGCGCCGGTATGCAGGCTCATCCGGACCCTGATCGGGCGGCTGGTCGGCCACGGTTCGGCAGCGAGCGCTTGCTGCGCGGCCAGGACCGCAGACAACGCAGATCCCGCACTGGCGAAAGCCGCGCAGAAGGCATCGCCCACTGTCTTGAAAACGTAACCGCCGACGTGCTCGATGGCGTTGCGGAGAATGTCGTCATGGCGGCGCAGCGCGCGCGCCATCGCCTCCGGCTCGGACTCCCACAGCCGGGTTGACCCCTCGATATCAGTGAAAAGCAACGTGACCGTGCCCGAAGGGATCTGCACCGTTTGGGTCACACTCAACAGGATAGGGGCCGCAGCCGACGCGCGCAGTCTTCAGCAGCGCCGCAGCTAGCTGCGGCTGTCCGGGTGGATCGTCTTATGCTCGGCCAGCATCTGAACGAACTGCGTGATCTTCCTCGCTCTGGTCTCCGGTCGCTTGACCGTGCTGATCCGGTACAGGATGGCGTACCTGTTAGTGCTGCTGATCGTGGCAAAGAAGTCAGCCGCAGCTGCATTCGCGGCCAGGGCTTGGGCCAGATCGTCCGGCACCGTGATTGTCCGCTGCCCGGCGTAGGCGTCGTCCCACCTGCCGTCCGCCTTCGCCGCTTCGACCTCACGCAGACCACCCGGTCGCATCCGGCCCGCGGCGATCAAGGCCTCGGCTTTGTTGGTGTTGATCTTCGACCATTTGCTCCGTTGCCGCCGCGGAGTGAACCGCTGCAACCAGTACTCGTCGTCCAGCCCGCGCTTCTGGGCGTCGATCCAGCCAAAGCACAGCGCGATGTCCAGGGCCTCGGCGTAGGAGATCGTCGGCTCGGGCGCATCCTTCTTCGCGAGCTTCAGCCACACGCCGTCCGACCGCCCATGCTCGGTCTCGAGCCAGGCTTGCCACGCGCCAGCCGTTGGGAAGCGCACCGGCCCCAGCCCGTTGCCGGTCACCGCTGCATTGCTGCCGGTCATAGCCTCAGTGAACCACCCGGCTCTGACAACGGACGTCGGGCTGCTATTCCCCGAGGTCGCGCAGGATCTCGATCACGTGGGCCCGAGCGGTGGACTCGAGAGATTTCGCGCTGGCCAGGATCTTCGCCGCAGTAGCCTCGTCGTTCCGGTAGAGCCCGAGTAGGAGATGCTCGGTACCGATGTAGTTGTGGCCAAGCTCCAAAGCGACCGCGAGGCTGTCTCGCAGGGCGCGACGGGTGTCCTCGGAGAATGATTGCGCGTTCTTGCTGGCCGTCTGGGTCGGCCCGGCAGCGTGCGCTGGCGACGGTATCGCCGCGCGCACGAACTCAGAGCTGACGTCCATTGCCGCGAGTACGCGCCCGGCGATGCCGTCCGGCTCGACGAACAGCCCGAGCAGCAGATGTTCGGTGCCTACGACGTTCTCGCCGCGGTCAAGCGCCGCCTGCTGGGACGCGGCAACCACCCGGCGAGCCCGGTCAGTGAACCGCTCGAACGTCCACGTAGTGGTCCCGGCCGTCATGTGCGTGGCGATCGCCGAGGCAAATCGCTTGTGGACCGCCTGCTTGGTCACCCCGAGCGCGCCGCTGATCTGGGACCACGATTGCCCGTCATGACGGCAACGGTCGACGAAGTGGCCGAGCAAGGCATCGGTAGTCTCTTCAAGCTCCGCGACGGCGGCTGCGGCGGCGATGAGCTGGTCGAGCGGCCGATCGGAGCTGGCGTCCTGACGGACCATGTCGATGAGCTCTTGGAGCGTGGGTGGAGGCGTCATGGGTCAACCATAGGTTGACGCTCTATCGGCGTCAACTTTTGGTTGACCAACTGTTCACCCGGCATACTGCCCTCATGGGCCCGGACACGCTGAGCCGCTCGCGTCGCCTCCTGATACTGGCGATCTGCTGTATGAGCCTGTTCATCGTCGGCCTGGACGTCACCGTGGTCAACGTGGCCCTGCCAGCTATCGGCCACGACCTGCACGCCGGCGTGTCGGGCTTGCAGTGGACCATCGACGCCTACACGCTCGTGCTGGCCAGCCTGCTGTTGCTGGCCGGCTCGACGGCCGACCGGGTCGGTCGGCGGCGCACCTTCCAGACCGGCCTGGCGATCTTCACCGTCGGCTCGCTGCTGTGCAGCGTCGCGCCCGGGCTTGGCTGGCTCGTCGCGTTCCGCATGCTGCAGGCCGTCGGCGGCTCGATGCTGAACCCGGTCGCGATGTCGATCATCACCAATACCTTCCTCGACCGGAGGGAGCGAGCGAGGGCGATCGGTATCTGGGGCGGCGTGGTTGGCCTCAGCTTGGCACTCGGCCCGCTGCTGGGCGGTCTGCTGGTGGAATCGGTCGGCTGGCGCGGCATCTTCTGGATCAACATTCCGGTCGGAATCGCGGCGATCGTGCTGACGGCCTTGTTCGTCCCCGAGTCCAAGGCGCCGCATGCTCGCCGCCTCGACCCGGTTGGCCAGCTGCTGGTGATCGTCCTGCTGGCGGGTCTGGTCTACGGCCTTATCGAGGGGCCCGGGCGGGGCTGGACGTCCGGAGTGATCCTCGCGTGTTTCACGGTGGCGGCTGCCGCGCTCGTCGCACTGATCGCTTACGAGCCACGCCAGGACGAGCCGCTAATCGACGTGCGCTTCTTCCGCAGCGCGCCGTTCTCCGGCGCGGTTGCCATTGCCATCTGCGCCTTCGCCGCGCTCGGCGGTTTCCTCCTGGTCAACACCCTCTACCTGCAAGAAGTTCGCGGCTTCTCGCCGCTAGTAGCTGGCCTGTACACGCTGCCGATGGCGGCGATGACGGCAGTCTGTTCGCCGTTGTCCGGCCGCCTGGTCGGGTCGCGCGGCACCAGGCCGTCGCTGATCGTCGCGGGCCTGGGCATCAGTGCGGCGGGGCTGATACTGACGCACGTCACGACCGCAACCTCGACGGCGATGCTGGTAACGAGTTACCTGTTCTTCGGCCTCGGCTTCGGCATGGTGAACGCGCCGATCACCAATAGCACCGTCTCGGGCATGCCGCGATCGCAAGCCGGCGTCGCTGCGGGCGTCGCGTCCACCAGCAGGCAGATCGGTTCGTCGCTCGGGGTGGCCGTGATCGGCTCGGTGACGATCTCGGCCCTGCACGGCCCGTTCCGGCTGAACTTCGCGAGCGCCAGCCACGCTGGCTGGTGGATCATTACCGGCTGCGGCGTTGCTATCCTCGGACTCGGCCTGCTGGTTAGCGGACCACGGGCGCGAGAAACCGCGCGCCAAACCGCCCTCCGGCTCATGCCCGCGAGCGAGTTCGGGCAGACCGAGTCCGGGCAGACCGAGTCCGGGCCAGACCGGGTCCCGGCAGACTGAGTCCGCCGGCGCCGCCGACTGCCTGACCGGGCCTGCCGCCAGATCTATCGCGAGACTTAGCCGGGCTCCTCCGCCGTCGTCGACATGAGCGCGAAAGCCGCGCCCTGGTCGTCACTGACAACTGCCATCCGGCCGTAGGGATTGTCCCACGCGGGCGCGATGACGCTGCCGCCCAGCTCGGTGGCCCTCCCGACGGCCGCGTCGGTGTCGGCCACGGCGAAGTAGGTGCCCCAGTACGCCGGCATCTCCGCTGGCTGGTCCGCGCCGATCTCGCCGATGCCGCCGACACTCTTGCCATCGAGGTCGAGCGTGGCATAGTTCATGCCCTCAGCCCCGATATCGCCGAAGCTGTATCCGAACACCGAGCCGTAGAAGGCCTTGTTTCCTTCATAATTCCGGCTCATGTTCTCGCTCCAGATAAGCGAGCCCGGCTCGTTCGCCAGCTGGACGCCGGAGTGGGCGCGAGCCTGCCAGACGCCGAATGCCGCACCGCCAGGGTCGGCGGCGACGAACATCCGGCCGACGTCCATGACGTCGAACGGATCCATCAGGACCTGGCCCCCGGCAGCCTTGATCTTCGCGGCCGTCGCGTCGGCATCATCCGACGCGAGGTACGTCGTCCAGACCGTCGGCATGTCCGGCGGTCCCATCTTCGGCCCGATGCCCGCGACCGGCAGGCCGCCGATCTCGCACATCGCGTAGCCGCCGGTCTCTGGCGGGCCTTCCTGGATGTCCCAGCCGAACAGCCCGCCGTAAAACGCCATTGCCTTCGGGATGTCAGATACGCCGAGGTCGACCCAGCACGGCGTGCCGGGCGGCCAGGAAGTGTTGCGCGTGACCATCGTTCCTCCATTGCGCCGAGCCGTCGGCGGCGAAGCTCTGGATGTTGAGTTGCGACGGCAGCGTACTGCCGGCCTCTGACAATGGACCCCCGAAGAATGAAACCGGGCGCCGCGGTGTTGGGTCCGGCATGCAAACTTGGGACGCCATCACCTCGCGCCGCGACGTCCGGTCCTACAGCAGCCAGCCGGTGAGCGCCGAGGATTTGGATCGCATTCTCGAGGCGGGCCGCCGGTCGCCGTCGTCACGCAACACCCAGCCATGGGACTTCATCCTGGTCACCGACCGCGAGCAGCTACAGGAACTGGCCAAGGCCTGGGTGGGCGGCGGCCACGTGGCGGGCTCGGCCGCCACAATCGCGCTGATCGTAAGCGGCGATCCTGGCGCCGAGCGGCGCACCCAGTTCGATCTCGGCCAGGTCACCATGAGCATCATGCTGGCCGCTGCCGACCTCGGCATCGGCAGCGGGCACTCCGCAGTCGGCGACCAGGACCTGGCCCGCCGCGTGCTCGGGCTGCCGGATGGCAAGACCTGCGCGTTCCTGATCTCGCTGGGTTACCCGGCGGACCGGCCGCTGGCCCCGATCAAGCGGCCCGACCGCCGTCCTTTCGATGAGGTAGTGCACCGCGGCCGCTGGTGAGCCAGCGCCCCGGCCGCATCACGGCGGGTAACAGTAAGAGTCGCTCGAGGCGTCGCCGCCCTGCAGCCTGACCTGGTGCGGACGGCGGCCACGGAACGCCTCGCCCTCGAGGAAGAACCGCTCGTCAAACGACATGCCGCCGTTCTCGGCCACGTCCAGCTTGGCCATCCAGGCGCCGACGCCATCCGGGTAGAACTGATCGTCCCAGGATCCGTACAGCGAGTTGGTGAAGTAGACCCGCCGGGAGTCTCGGCTGACCTCGACCATCTGCGGGCCGCCGGCCAGCGGCTGGTCCGGCCTGGCCGGGTGGGCAGCCCGGCCGACGATGCCGCCGATCCGGACCGAGCCGGTCTCCCGCGGCTGGAACGGGTCGGATACGTCGTACTGCTTCAGCTCGCCGGTGCCCCAGCAGGACACGTAGAGCTGCTGGTCGTCCACCGACAGCGCCAGGTCGGTCACCAGCGGCGGCACGGCGCCGAACGGCTGCAGGGCGGGCGGCAGGTCCGCCGGGTCGGCGGGCTCGGCCGGGATCGAGATCACCTTCTGGGCCGCCCAGGTGCCGTCGTCCTGCCGGTGCCAGAGCCAGATCGACGCGGACAGGTCCTCGACGCTGACCACGACGCCGACGAAACCGTAGGTCTGCGTCGGGTTGTGCGCGGGCCGCAGCTCCAGCGCCATCTGGTGCTGGTCGCCGAGGTCGATGGTCTGGATGTTGGTGCGCGTCTTCATGTCCCAGAAGTGCAGCCGGTGCCCGTACTTGCGGCCGAGCAGCAGCTCGGGCACGATGCCGTCCTCGATCATCGACGGCGTTCCCCACTCTGAGGTGATCGCCACGTCGTGGTTGATGTGCCACCACACGTCGTAGGCGAGGTACTGGTCGCCGCGGTCGGCCTCCCACTGGCCGGTTACCTCGAAAGTGTTGTGGTCGAGCAGCGCCACCCCGCCGGGGCCTTCCTCGCTGCCGCCGCCCAGGCAGGAAACGAACAGCCCGCCGGGCCCGCAGTGCACGGTATGCGGCCGCGAGTAGTTGGCGCGCTTGCCGAGTTCCTCCGGCCCGAGCACCTTGACGATCTGCGGCGCTGCCGGGTTCTCCTTGGTGTCGAGCACGTACAGCCGCGACGAGCGCAGGCCGGGCACGATCAGGTAACGCCGGTCGCCGTGGTCGTGCCCGCCCCCCGGGCACAGCGCGCTTGAGCACGCGTTCCAGCCGAAGTGGTGCAGCTCGTCGCCAAGGTTGGTCAGCTCGGTGAAGCCGACGACCGTGCCGTAGCTGGCCGACTCCGGGTCGACGTCGACCACCGCCATCGCGTCCGGCTTGTCGGCCGGTCGGGCGAACGTGGCCACGTAGGCCAGTTTCTCGGCCGGCGCCTCGGCCGCGTCGCGCGGCGAGCGGTAGAAGGTCGGGTCGGTGTGGTGTCCGGCGTGGTCATGGTCGTGTCCGGCGTGGTCATGGTCGTGTCCGGCATGGATCATGCTCGTGTCCGGCATGCGCTTCGTGCTCGGCGGTCATCGTTCACATCCTTCGCCTGATTGCGGCCTCGCGTAATCCTTGCAAACAAGTTAGAAAACTAGGAATTCTGCCCGACGGACCATGCGCGTTAAGGCTGCCGAGGGCCATCCCAGGAGTCTGTGCGATGCCTCACATCCGTGTCAATGTGGTGGCGGCTATAGTGGCGGGCGTACTGGTAGCTCTGCGGTTCATGCCGTTTTACGCAGTTTCGTCGCGCGGCTAGCCGACGGGACTCATTGCACCAGGCGGCCGCGGTCCCGGCCGGGCCCCGGAGGTATCTCCTTTTTGCGCACTCATCGGCTCTGGTACTCCGCAGCTTGCGCGGTCGCCGCGGGCGCCGTCGCGATCATTGCGGGCTGCGGCGGCAGCGGTTCCGGTACTAGTCCGGCCGGATCATCCGCCGCGTCTACGACAGCGCGCGCGCCGTCCGCGTCCGGAGTGCCGTCCGCCAGCCGGCCGCCGAGCTTTCAGGGGCCAGTCCGCACCCCGTCGAGCGCCGCGAGCGCAGCCCGCAAGGTCGCCCAGGCCGTCCAGGGCGATGCCGCGGTGCCGACAGCCGCCCAGCTGAGCGCGCTGCGGGTCCAGGCCCGTGAGATCGCCAGGCTGTCGCCGCGCCAGCTCGCGGGTCAGCGCGTCATCTACAGCTACAACGGCCTCACAGCGCCGCCGGGATTGCTGTCGCTGATCCGCCACGGCGATGTGGGCGGTGTCATCTTCTTCAGCTTCAACATCTCCAGCGAGGCGCAGATCAGCGCCGTGATCAATCAGATGATCGCGGCCAACGGCAGCTCGCAGAACCCGGCGCGCAACTACCCGCTGCTGCTGATGACCGACCAGGAAGGCGGCGAGGTGCGCCGGCTGACCTGGCGCTCCGCTGGAGTCCGAGGCGCAGATCGGCGCATCGGCCTCGCCCGCCACGCAGGCAGCTGCCGCCGGCGCCGGCGCGGCCGCCAACCTGCGCGGTGTCGGCATGAACCTGAACCTGGCGCCGGTCCTCGACGTGTACCGGCAGCCAGGCGACTTCGACGACCAGTTCCAGCGCTCCTACAGCATGAACCCGCAGATCGCCGCGGCAGCGGGAGCGGCCTTCGTCACGGCGCAGCAGGCGGGGCGGGTCGCCGCCACCGTTAAGCACTTCCCCGGCCTTGGCGCCGCCAGCACCCATGGACACCGACCAGCAGCCCGTCACCATCAGTCTGTCCGCGCACACGCTGCGCACCGTTGACGAGCTGCCGTACAAGGCCGCCTTCAAGGCAGGAGCGAAGCTGACGATGGTGTCCTGGGCGAACTACCCGGCGCTTGATCCCAGGCTGCCGGCTGCGTTGTCGCCGGCCATCGTGCAAGGCGAGCTTCAGCACCGGCTCGGCTTCACCGGCGTCACGATCACCGATGCACTTGGCGCCGCCGCGCTGCGCGCGTACGGATCGCTGCAGAACAAGACCATGCTGGCCGCGCGGGCCGGCATGGACGCCCTGCTGTGCACCGCTATCAAGCCGCTGCCGGGCTGGAAATGCGTGGCTGGCCTGGAGCACGGTTACCAGACGGGCGCGCTGCCCAAGCGGGCTTTTGAGGCGCAGCTCGCGCAGTTGCTGCAGCTACGCGCCAGCCTGCCGTCCTGACCAGCGCCCGGGCCGCCGCGCCGTGAGCCAGTCCGTGCGGGGATGCCAAGGCTTTTGCTGCGTTTCGGCGCCACCGTCGTTATCAATTCGTAGCATGGGCAGCAGGGCGAGCGCGCTCCCCCGGCACGAGCACCCGCAAGTGCGCAGCGCGCGCTGCCCGGAGAGGCACTGCCACTTGCGCCAGCAACAGCTGTCGCTCAGGTCGTCGGGCGTTGCCGTGGGCACGATTGCCGCGCTGCTGTTCGGCGGCAGCGCCGAAGCGGTGACCGCGACACCGCCGCCAGGCGGGCAGCTCGCGGTTGCCGTCGCCCAGGCCGCCGCGCTCACCGCGGCAAGGCCACTGCTCGCCCTGCTCTCGCCGCGCCAGCTTGCAGGCCAGCGCGTGATCTTCAGTTACTCCGGCCTGACGCCGCCAGCTAGCCTGCTGTCGCTGATCCGGCAGGGCGAGGCAGGCGGCGTGATCTTCTTCAAACCGAACATCGCCAGCCGCGCGCAGATCACCCGCGTCATCAAGCAACTGGAGGCGGCGAACCGGAGCGCGAGCAATCCGGCGCGTGCCTATCCGCTACTGCTGATGACCGACCAGGAGGGCGGGGAGGTTCGCCGGCTGCCGGGCGCGCCCCGGCTCTCGGAGAAGCAGATCGGCGAGATAACGCCGCTGTCGGCAGCGGTGGCGGCTGCGAAAAGCGCAGGCAAGAACGCCGCGGCGAACCTGCTGAGCACCGGCATGAACGTGAACCTGGCACCCGTCCTGGATGTCTTCCGCCATCCAGGTGACTTCGACGATCAATTCCAGCGCTCCTACAGCATGAAACCGACCGTGGTGTCGGCGCTGGGCTCGGCATTCATCGCGGCCCAGCAGGCCGGGCACGTGGCGGCCACGGCGAAGCATTTCCCTGGCCTCGGTGCGGCGACCGCAAGCCAGAACACCGACATGGTGCCGGTCACCATCAACCTCTCGCGCGGCACCCTGGTCGCGAGGGATATGTATCCATACAAGGCGGCCATCAGCGCCGGGGTGAAGCTGGTCATGGTCTCCTGGGCGGTATACCCGGCGTTCGACCCGAGCCGCCCGGCCGCGCTATCGCAGCCGATCGTGCAAGGCCGTCTGCGGAAGCAGCTGAACTTCGCAGGCGTGACCATCACCGACGCCATCAGCGCGGGCGCGCTTCGGGCCTACGGCACGACGGCCAACAAGGCGCTGCTGGCAGCCCAGGCGGGCATGGAGCTGATCCTCTGCGCGTCCATGACTGTCGCCGAAGGCTCTCAGTGCGCGAGCGGGCTACTGACCGGTTACCGCGACGGCAAGCTCGGTCATGCCGCGTTCCAGGCTGCAGTGGCGCAGATTCTCGCGCTGCGCAAGACGCTGCCGCCCTGATGCCGCCGCGCTAGCCTCGCGACGAGCCCGCTGGGATGACGGGGCCCGGCGGGTATCACGGGCGAATATGGCGTCAGGAAGAACCCGCGGACTGGCCAGCCGATGTTGATGTTGTGCGCGAAGGTGGTAGCCGAATCGGGCGCGGCGTCGTCGAACACGATGTGCACGTCGTCGGCCGGGCCGGTGTTCGGGTCGTAGACCCGCAGCGTCACTGCGGAGCCTGCCTGCTGGTAGGAGTAAGCGAGCACCTGGTGGTTGCGGCCGAGCATGCCGGGGTTCGCCGATGCCACGGTAACGAGGCCCAGTGCGGCCGGCTGGCCGCTGTCGATGCTCGCCTTGACTTGGGGCCACTGCTGCTTGATCGTCCGCCAGGACACGCCACGCACACTGACGAGCGTCCGGCCGAGAACGCTGAAGTTAGCGTCCGCGTCCGGCAGGTTCATCCACTGGTAGTACTCAGCGACACCGGCCGGGATATGCCAGGAGTCGATCAGCCGCTTGACGATGAACCGGAACAGCGGCGTGGCCGGTGCTGGCTGGGCGGCGGGCGGCGCGGCCCGGGTTTGCCAGTAGTCGAGTGCCCCGAACACCATGCCACCGCAGAGCCCTCGCGCGGCGTTGCCGATGCCGATGCTGCCGAACGGAGTCGGCACCAACACGGCGGGCGCCGATGGCCAGGAGTTGGTGAAGGCGAAGCCATTGCGAGACGGCAGGAAACTGGCCGCCGGTTGCTTCATGCCACGATTATGCGGTCGGCCGCGTCCGGCTGGCGCGAGGCCGGCGGGGGCTAGGCGCCGAGTTTGTCGATGCTGGCTACCTCATCGGGCGTCAGCCTGAAGCCGAGCAAGTCGATGTTGGACCTGATCCGGTCAGGCTGCGCTGATTTCGGAATGACAGTGATGCCGTGCTCAAGGTGCCAGCGCAGCACGACTTGAGCTGCCGTCACGCCGTGCGCGGCCGCGATCTTCGTAAGCTTCGGATCGTCCAGGTTGGTGTCCCGCAGCGGGCTGTAGCCCTCAAGAGCTACGCCGCGCTGCCGGTGCCCAGCCACAATGGCAGGGTCGTAACGGACTGGGCTCCAGTGCACCTGGTTCACCGCCGGCGCCTGGCCTGATGCGCCCTTCAGGTCATCGAGCTGATCAAGGTCGTAGTTGCTCACTCCGATGTCCCGGACCTGGCCAGCGGCCTGGAAGGCCACGAGTTCGTGCCACAGCTCTCGGCTGTCTGCGGTGCGGGCCGGCGGCCAGTGCACCAGCCACAGGTCCAGGTAATCGGTACCGAGCGCGCGCAGCGAAGCCTGCAAGATCGCGGCGGCCCTGCCGGAATCGGACGGCCTGATCTTGGTGGTCAGGAACACCTCGGCCCGGTCGATGCCACTGTCACGCACCGCCTGCCCGACTTCGGCCTCGTTACCGTACATGGTTGCGGTATCCAGGTGCCGGTAACCGGCCGCGAGCGCCGCGACGACCGCCTCGCGCGCGGCGTGGCCTTTCAGCTTCCAGGTACCGAATCCGACGAGGGGCATCTGCCCGCCACCGGGCAGGTTTACCGACGGGACTTCGCCTGGCGTTGTCATGCCGCCATTATCAGCACACCGGGGTGCCGGTAGTCGCCGTGAGGCGGGCAAACGAGTCAGCCAGCCGCGCCGTGACCGGGCCTGGCTTGCCGGTTCCGATGACGCGGCCATCCAGGACCAGCACCGGGGTCAGGCCACCCATCGTGCCGGTAACGAAGAGCTCGTCCGCGCTGTAGAGCTGAGTCAGGCTGTAGTCGCCGGTGGTGCAGGGGATACCCGCGTCTGCCGCCAGTTCCAGCACGGCCTGCCTGGTGATGCCCTCGGGGCAGGCTGCCGTGGATGGCGTGCCGAGGTGGTCGCCACTGACGAGGAAGACGTGGGTGGCGTTAGTCTCGGCGACGTAGCCCCGCTGATCGAGCATGAGCGCGTCGTCGGCGCCAGCGGCGTTCGCCTCGATCTTGGCCAGGATCGAGGTCAGCAAGTTGTTGTGGTGGATCTTCGGATCAAGGCTGTCGGGAGCAGTCCGCCGGACGCTGGCGGTGATAAGCGTGATCCCGTTGGAGTCGTACACCGGGGGCTTGTGCTCGGGCAGCACGATGAGCGTCGGTCCGGACTGGTTCAGCCGCGGGTCCATGCCGCTGGTGATCTTCACGCCGCGAGTCAGCGTCAGCCGGATGTGCACGCCATCGGTCATCTGGTTCGCCGCCAGGGTCCGGCGGATCTCGCCGGTTATCTCGTCGTCCGACGGGATCTGCGTGAACGCCAAGGCCTGCGCCGACCGCCGCAGCCTGGCCAGGTGCGCGCCGAGCCGGAAGATCTTGCCGTTGTAAAGCCGCAGGCCCTCCCAGACCGCGTCGCCACCCTGGACGACAGAGTCGAACGGGCTGACCGCCGCCTCGTCGCGGTGCGTTAGCCTGCCGCCGACGCTGACGATCAGGTCACGGTTGCGTTCGTCGAAAGACTGGAGCACGGTTTCCTCCCTGAGTCATGCTCGGCCGCCGCTGACGCCCGCTGCTGCCGAATCGCCCGAGCCTTTTAGCGTGGCAGTGGCAATAACGATGAAAGTTTGACGGCGTTGTGGCATTCACGTTAAACGCACCCCAGGGACGATCTTGGAAAGTGCGGAGTCCCGACCACCTGCCCGTCGGCGTCACGTCAGGGCAGCAGGCGGTGGGCGGCGAGTTCCTCGTAGTACGGCTCGCATCGGGCGGCCAGCGGCTCCAGTGCCGGCCGGCAGCTCAGCTGCAGCGGCCTCCCGGTACGGACCGAACCCGGTCGACTCCCACACGCTGCCGTACCAGTAACGCGCCCACACGCCGTCCGTCGGCCGGGGGCCGGCCGGCCAGGACAGCATGTTTGAGTCGAAGGTCACGCCGAGCGCGTCGCAGAGTGCCTCCAGCGCTGCCGCCGGGTTGCGCAGGATGTCGGCCGAATCGATAACCGGGCCGCCGAACGCCCGGAAAATCTCAGCCTGCTGCTGCAGGCCGAGGTCGGCAAGCGTCGGCTCTGACCGGACCCTCGCGTACGAAGCGAGCAGCCGTCGCGGGTCACGGATCAGGAACGCATGCGACAGCCGGCCCAGCAAGCCGCGGTCAACCTCCGGCAGCAGGTGATGCGTCATGTGCTTCTGGTAAAAGACCGAGGCGCCCGGGGGCAGGGGAGCCTGCGCCAGTTGCGCCAGCACCTGCCGCCAGTCACACGACATGCTCTGGACCACCTCGTCCCGGCCAGGGTGCTCCACCTCGGTCCGGGCCAGGTAATAGCCATACAGCGGCTCGTCCACGACCACGGTGTCCGGCCGGTTCCCGAATGACCGCATCAGCGCGGTAGAGACGGTACGCGGCCCCGACCACATCGCGATCCTGGTCACGCCGGAAGCGTGGGTCACAGCACCACCACCGAGCGGAGCACCTCCCCGCGTTGCATCTTGGCGAACGCCTCCTCGACGGCGTCCAGCGCGATCGTCTCGGATACGAACTTGTCCAGCGGCAGCCGACCTTGCAGGTGCAGGTCGACCAGCATCGGGAAGTCACGCGACGGCAGGCAGTCGCCATACCAGGACGACTTCAGCGCGCCGCCGCGGCCGAACACGTCGAGCAGCGGCACTTCCAGTTGCATCTCCGGCGTCGGCACGCCGACCAGGACGACGGTTCCGGCCAGGTCACGGGCGTAAAAGGCCTGCTTATACGTCTCGGGCCGGCCGACGGCCTCGATGACGATGTCGGCCCCGTTGCCGTCAGTCAGGTCCCTGATCTTCTCAACCGGGTCGACGGCCTGAGAGTTCACCGTCTGGGTGGCGCCGAACTGGCGGGCCCAGTCCAGCTTGCGATCGTCCACATCCACCGCGATGACAGTCCGCGCGCCTGCCAGCGAGGCGCCGAGGATGGCCGCGTTCGCCGACGCCGCCGCAGCCGATGACCGCCACCGAGTCGCCGCGCGTCACCCCGGCAGTGTTCAGCGCGGCGCCCAGGCCGGCCATCACGCCGCAGCCGAGCAGGCCCGCTACCTCGGGCTTGATCGAGGCGTTGACCTTCGTGCACTGGCCAGCCGCGACCAGGGTCTTCTCCGCGAACGCGCCGATGCCGAGGGCTGGCGACAAGGGCGTGCCATCGGCCAGCGTCATCTTCTGGGTGGCATTGTGGGTGGCGAAGCAATACCAGGGGCGGCCGCGCAGGCAGGCCCGGCACTGACCGCAGACCGCCCGCCAGTTGAGGATCACGAAATCGCCGGGCTGCAGGCCGGTCACATCCGGGCCGACCGCCTCGACCAGGCCGGACGCCTCATGACCGAGCAGGTACGGGAAGTCCTCGCCGATGCCGCCCTCTCGGTAGTGCAGGTCGGTGTGGCACACGCCGCAAGCCTGGATCGCGACCAGTGCCTCGCCCGGACCCGGATCGGGCACGACCACGGTGGTGACGCTGACCGGCGCACCCTTGCTGGCGGCGATGACGCCCTTGACCTCATGTGCCATCCTGCTGCTCCTTAAGACGATGTGCCGCGATGATACGGCGCCGCGGTGGTGGGTCGCCCCCGCTAGCTCAGGTAGGCCAGGTACTGGCCGTGCTGCTCGCGGTAATCGGCCAGCAGTTCGCGCGCCACGGTGCTGCCGGGCACGAGCGGGTGCAAGGCGAGCGCCACGGCGGCCAGCTCAGCGTCGCCGGTCATCGCGGCCAGCACCGCGGCGCGCTCGTACTCTTTGACCTGCTCGACCAGCGCCCTGGCCGGCCGTGGCAGGTCCGGTACCGGTACCGGTGCCAGCCCGGCCGGGGTTACCTCCGACGGGACCTCCACGATGTCGCTCGGGTCCAGGGCAGCGATCACGCCGCCATCGTTCGGGACATTCACGATCACCCTGGCGGTCCGCTTGCCGGTCAGGCCGTCGATGACTCGCAGCGCGAGGCCCTCGTATCCGCCGACGCCGGTGCTGTCCAGCGCCGGATGAGCCAGCGCCGCCTGCCGGGCCCTGGCCTGATCCTGCCCGCTGGCGCCCTCCATGTCAGTGCGCATGTAGGTATCGCGGCGAACCCCGAGTAGCTGCGCGTACGCCGCCCAGGCATCGTGCACGTCGCCGTCGGCAAACGCCTTGCCGAGCGCGGTGAGCATCTCCTCGTTCAGCCGCAGGATGTCCTGGCCGCGACTGGCGCCAGCCGCTGCGACACCGCGCAGGTAGCGGTCCGGGTCGTAGTAATAGAAGACGTACTCGGTCGGGAGGGCGCCGACCCGGCGGACCAGCGCCGGGTCGAAAGGAGCGAAGCAGTGGTCGTATGCCTGCAGTTCCTCGAACCGGTCAAGCAGTTCGCTCATCCGGTCCTGCCCGGCATGCTCCGCCGAAGTGATCCAGCCCAGGTGGTTGAGGCCCGAATACCCAAAATTCGAGGGAACGGGGTCGCCCTCCGGCCCCGTGCCGTTCGCCTGGCCGCCGCCGAGAAAACTCGCAAGGCGCTCGGCTGTGCCGCCGGGGGTGTCGCAGACGCCGACGGCCCTGACCAGGCCCTGATCGGAAATGGCCTGCGTGATCAGGCCGGCCGGGTTCGTGAAGTTGATCAGCGTCGCGTCCGGTGCGTGCCTGTGCAGCAGCTCGCAGTAGGACAGCACGACCGGGATCGTTCGCATCGCCATGGCGAAGCCACCAGGGCCGGTGGTTTCCTGGCCGACGACGCCGCGCTGCAGCGCGACCTGCTCGTCGATGACCCTGCCCCGGTCGCCGCCGACCCGCAGGGCGGAGAACACAAAGTCCGCGCCGGTCAGTGCCTGTGCCGCATCGGGCGTCACCGTGACTGTGCCGGGACGGCCGAGCGCGGCGGCTATCTCGACCGCGAGCCGGCCGGTCGTATCGCGCCGGACCTGGTCTGGCTCGAGCAGGCAGATCTCGTCGAAGTGATGTGCCCCGCCAGTGAGAACCGAGCGGACGAAGGCCGGCATCCGCACCCCGCCGCCGCCGAGGATCGTGAGTTTCATGCGCTGATCTCCCCTGTGGTGAAAGCGGACCCGGTGGTGAGTGGCGGCCCCGTGGTGAGTGCCGGCCCGGTAGTGAAGGGGGACTCCGTGGTGAAGGGCGACGCTGCTGCGATGGCGACCGGGATAACGGTGCTGAGTCCTTCGACGTGTACCGGGCCCACCGCGCCGAGCCGGCCGGCGGCGGCCGAGCCGGCCATGTTCGCCATGACGACAGCTTCGGCCAGCGGCGCCCCTTGCAGCAGGTGGCCGATCATGGCCCCGGCAAACGAGTCACCCGCCCCGGTCAGGTCGGCCACGTCAACCTGGGCGACCCCGTCGCGCACCGTGGCAACGCCGTCCGGTCCGGCGATCACCGCGCCGTCACCGCCCATTTTGACGACCACCGGCGGCCCCCATCTGCTCGCCGTGGCCAGCGCGGCTTCCAGTGAGCTCGCTCTGGTCAGCTGGAGGAGCTCGGCGCGGTTGGGCGTGAAGACGTCCGCGAACGGGATGCAGTCAAACACCGCCGGGGTGGCCTGGCCGATCGTATTCAGCGAGACGTCCAGGAGCACCTTGGTGCCCTGGTCGCGGGCAGCCTGGAGGAAGTCGGTCATGCCGGTCCCGGCGTGCACGTAGATCCAGGCGGGCTGGCGGCTGCGGAGCACGTCGAGCCAGCGGGCACGCTCGGGCGGCTCGGTCTCGGGTATCGCCGGGAGGTGCGTCACGAACGAGCGATCACCGTCGTAGTTCAGCACCATCGTGATGCCGGTCGCGGGGCGCGGCACCCGGACCGACGGTGACAGGTCTACGCCCTCGCGCTCGCAATGCTCGGCCACCACCCGGCCGCCAAGATCATCGCCGAGCCGGGTACACAGGCCGGCCTGCACGCCAGTCCGCGCGGCCGCGGTGGCGCTGGTGACCGCGCCACCGCAGGAGATCGCGAATTCCTCGGCGAAGATCTCCTGGCCGGGCCTGGGCAGGGCGGGCACGTGCCCGAAGACAAGCTCGAGGAAGACCGAGCCAAAGGAGATCATGTCCATCGCAGCCATCCTAGTGACCTGAACCAGGTTGCCCGGTTGGCACAGACCTTGACGGCCGGCTGGCCCTCGGCCGCTGGCGGGGCGGCGACTCAGGCGGGCACGGTGCTCGTGCTGACCTTGGCGGCGTCCGCTGCATCTGATGGCTCCGCGGCGGCCTCCTGTGCCGTGGCGAACACGTAGCAGCCGGCCGGGTCGAGCACCAGGCCCACGGTTTCGCCACGCTCGGCCCGGACTGGCGCGAAGACGCCGGTCAGGCGGCCATGGCCGGCGATGTCGATGGCGTGCTCGTAGCCGCGCCCGCGGAACGCCACATCAGCGACGACACCGGCCAGGTGGTGCTCGCTGCCCTCGGTGCTGGTGAGACGGACCCCGGTGGGCCTGATCAGCAGCGCCGCGTCACCAGCCGGCCGCTCAGCCCGCGATGCCCGGGCCCGGAACGGGCGCAGCAGGGCTGATCCGGCTGGCTCGATCTCGATCGTGCCGTCAGGCCCGCGCTCCGCGTTTGCCGGCACCCGGACCGCGAGCTCGCCGGACAGGCCGGTGAACCTGGCCACGAACGGGCTGGCCGGCTCGGTGTAGATCTGCTCCGGCAGGCCGAACTGAACGAGGCGGCCTTTCTGCAGGACGCCGACCTGGTCTGCCAGGGCAAAGGCCTCGGCCTGATCGTGGGTGATGTAGATGGCCGTCGCGCCCGCCTCGCGTACCAGCGAGGAGATCTCCACCCGCATCCGTTCCCGCAGGTCGGCATCGAGGTTGGACAGCGGCTCGTCGCACAGGATCAGCCCGGTGTCGCCGACCAGCGCCCGGGCCAGCGCCACCCGCTGCTGCTCGCCGCCGGACAGTTCGTTGGGATAGCGGTCAGCCAGCGCGCCCAGTCCGACGCGGTCGAGCATCGCCTGGGTCCTGGCACTGGCGTCCGGCTTGGACAGCCGGTGCCGCCGCAGCGCGAACGCTACGTTCTCGCGCACCCGCAGGTGCGGCCAGAGCGCAAAGTCCTGGAACACCATGGACAGGTTGCGCCGGTCCGGCGGAACATGCAGCTGATCATTGGCAACCGTGGCAGTCCCGATGGTTATCCGGCCGGCGGTCAGCCGCTCGAT
Source organism: uncultured Actinomycetota bacterium (assembly GCA_963834665.1). Taxonomy (GTDB): domain Bacteria; phylum Actinomycetota; class Actinomycetes; order Streptosporangiales; family Streptosporangiaceae; genus JAJYUU01. The sequence goes on along the minus strand of CAWICK010000007.1, from coordinate 797,920 downwards.
GCCGGCCAGGCAGCGTAGCAGCGTGGTCTTGCCCGAGCAATAACAGCAGTCAGTTCACGGCCGTGACAGTTGTTAGAACTACCAGCTAACCGATTAAGTATGGCTAACCGGACAGCTATCTGCGCGCGGCGGCGGCCGGACGGCGTTCGGGCGATTGTCGCGGTGGCGGAATGGTGAAGCGGAGCGCGCCCTTCTTCGGTAGCTGCCGGACCGGCAGGGCGTCCGGGGTTACCGTCACCAGCGCTGCGCTCAGCTCGGCCGGACTGATCTCGCAGAGCTTGACCAGGTAGCGGGGCGGATCCGTGACCGGCGCGGTCAGGGCCGGCTGGCCGCGGCCGAAGCCAACCGGCATGAGCAGCGCGCCGAGCAGCAGCAGGGCCTGCTTGGGCAGGCCGGCCCGGTGCACGATCCGTGCGGCCGGGCTTAGCCGGATCTCCAGCAGCAGGCCGTACCGGCGCGACACCATCCGCATCTGGTCAACCTCGGGCCAGGCCAGGTGCACCTGGCGCAGCTTCGGCCGGTTGCGGTTGGTGAGCACCCCTAGCCAGATCCCGTGCGCATTGGCCCGGAAGGCGTGCCGCCGCACCGTGGCCAGTACGCCCATCAGTGTCATCCCCGAGATCACTAGGGCGCCAATCTCGGTGGCGCCGAGCCATAGCGGCAGCTCCTTGGCCATCCGGTAACTGGCGAATGCGACAGCCGCTCCCAAAATGGCGAACCAAGCCGGGATGAGCCACAAGAATCCGCGCGGATAACGGCTGGCAGGCCCCCTGACCAGGCACGTAATAGTTTGCTCCACAGCCGCCTCCCCGTTATGGTCCCTAGCCAGATACTGGATCTTGCCGACCGGGTACGGCAAGTACCAAGTTTTCGTCAGGTAGGACGAATCGGCGCGTGTATCGGATGACAGCGGGCAGTCCACCGGGACAGGCCTGGATCGGCCGCCGTTGCCCGGTGTCCTAACCTGGGGGCAGCCAGCGTCGGCTACGAGTAACGAGGGACCGACTTCATGCAGATCGCCGAGATAACCCGCAGCGGGACAAGCCTTCGGGCCGGCTTGCTGCGCGTCGACTCCTACGACGTCCAACTGGACCTGACCTGCGGCGACAAGGTCTTCCGGTCCGTGTCGGTGATCACCTTCGACTGCGCAGAGCCAGGAGCCTCCAGCTACGCTGACCTAGTCGCCGAGACCGTGCACGAGATCACGCTGAACGGGACGCCGATCGACCCGGACACAGCGTGCGCGGCCGGCCGGATCGCACTGCCGGGGCTGGCTGCCCGGAACGAGTTGCGGGTAGTCGCCGACTGCGCCTACACCTTCGACGCCAAGGGCATGCACCGCGCCACCGACTCGGCGGACGGCCGCGTCTACTGCTACAGCAACTTCGAGCCTGCCGACGCCCGCCGCGTGTACGCGAACTTCGAGCAGCCGGACCTGAAGGCTGCTTTTACCTTCCACGTCACCGCCCCCGCGCACTGGGTTGTGCTGTCGAACCAGCCGGCGCCACGGCCAGAGCCGGCCGGGCATGACGGTGCTGGCAACGACCGTGCGACCTGGCATTTCCCGCCCACGCCGCGGATGTCGACCTATCTCACCGCGGTGGTGGCGGGCGCCTATCACCTGGTGACCACCGAGCACACCACGCCCGCCGGCCAGGTGATCCCGCTCGGCCTTGCCTGCAGGCAGTCCCTGGCGCCGTACCTGGAGACAGCGGACATGTTCACCCTGACGGGGGAGGGCCTGGACTACTACACCGGCCTATTCCGGTCCCCGTTCCCCTTCGAAAAATATGACCAGGTCTTCGTGCCCGAGTTCAGCGCCGGAGCGATGGAGAACATCGGCTGCGTCACGTTCTCCGAGCGGCTGCTGTTCCGGTCCAAGGTCACCGACATGATGTATGAGCTGCGCGCCACCGTCATCCTGCACGAGATGGCGCACATGTGGTTCGGCGACCTGGTGACCATGAAGTGGTGGGACGACCTGTGGCTGAACGAGTCGTTCGCCGAATTCAGCGCGGCGCTGGCGAGCGCGGAGGGAACCAGGTTTACCGACGCCTGGACCACGTTCTCCGGATCTCGCAAGACCTGGGGCTACATGCAGGATCAGCTGCCGACCACGCACCCGATCGCGGCCGACGTGGCGACGCTGAGCGAGGCGATCGCAAACTTCGACGGGATCAGCTACGCGAAGGGCGCGTCGGTACTGAAGCAGCTCGTTGCCCACGTCGGACAGGAGAACTTCTTCGCGGGCATCAGGGCCTACTTCGCCGAGCACGGCTGGGGCAACGCCACGCTCGCGGACCTGCTGCGCACGCTGGAGCTGAGCTCCGGGCGGCGACTGGGCGACTGGGCCAAGGCCTGGCTGCAGACGGCCGGCCCGAACACGCTGCGCAGCGAGTTCGCGCTGGACTCCCGCGGCCGGTTCAGCCGGTTCGCCGTCCTTCAGGAGGCGCCGGCGGAATACCCGACGCTGCGCCCGCACCGCATCGCGATCGGCCTTTACAACCGGACGAGCGACGGCGCGTTGCAGCGCACGCACCGGGTCGAGGCGGACGTCGCCGGCCAGCGGACCGAGGTTCCCGACCTGGTCGGCCTCGCGCAGCCCGACCTGATCCTGCTGAACGACGATGACCTTAGCTACGCCATCGTCCGGTTCGACGACCGGTCGCTGGGCACCCTGATCGAGTCGATCGGGAACTTCACCGACTCGCTGGCGCGCACGGTCTGCTGGAGCGCGGTGCTGGACATGGTGCAACGTGCCGAGCTGTCCCTGCCCGCCTTCGTGCAGATCCTGGTCGGCGGCATGGGCGAGGAGCCGGTCGTGTCCGTGCTGCAGATCCTGCACATGACCGCGTCCAGGCTGATGGCCGTCACCGCCGATCCGCAGTGGCTGCCGGCCGGCAAGGAGCAGCTGGCCACCGCCGCGCTCCGGTTGCTGCGCGCGGCCGAGCCCGGCAGCGATCATCAGCTGGCCTGGATGCAGCTCCTCAGCTGGACAGCTGTGACGACGGAACAGCTCGATTTCCTGGCCGGACTGCTGGCTGGTAACGGGGACGTGCCGGGGCTGGCGGTCGACACCGAGCTGCGCTGGGCTTTGCTGCGGCGCCTCGCCGCCATGGGCCGGGCCGGCGATGCCGATATCGATGCGGAGCTGGCACGGGACCCGACTGACGCCGGGCGGCGGCATGCGGTGGCCTGCCGGGCCTCGATCCCGGACGCCGAGCACAAGGCGGAGGCCTGGCGGCTCATGGCCGAGACCGAGGAACTCGGGCACGAGGGCGTGCTGGCGGTCGCAGCCGGCTTCGGCCAGCCGGAGCACGCTGACCTGATCGCCCCGTACGCGGACAAGTACTTCGAGGTCCTGCCGCCGATCTGGGAAACCCGCGGCGACCACTTGAAGCGAGTGCTCGGCGACGGGCTGTTCCCGTATTCGGCGGCCTCACCTGAGCTGCTCAGCCGGGTCGATGAGTTCCTGGCTGAGGAAGACCGGGATCCGTCGATGGTGCGGGTGCTTATCGAGCGCCGCGACATCATCGACCGCGCCCTGCGCTCGCGCGCGCTGCCTGCCTGATCTCCGTTACTCGCATGGAAAGGACGGCCGATGCCACTAGCGGAGATCACCCGGGCGCAGACGCGGGAGCGCGCCAGGCTGCTGAGCGAGGTGTCCTATGACATCACCCTGGACCTGACCAGGGGTGACAAGGTATTCGGGTCGACGTCGCTGATCACCTTCAGCTGCGCCGAGCCGGGCGCGGCGACCTATGCGGACCTGGTCGCCAGCGCGGTGCACGAGATCACGCTCAACGGTGTGGCGCTCGAACCAGCCGCCGTCTGGGCCGATGGCCGGATAGAGCTGCCCGGCGTGGCCGCCCGCAACGAGCTGCGGGTGGTCGCCGACTGCGCTTATGCCAGTGATGGCACGGCGCTGCACAGGTCGGTGGACTCGGCCGACGGCAAGGTGTACTGCTACACCAAATTCGAGCCGGCGGCCGCGCGCCGCGTGTTCGCCAATTTCGAGCAGCCCGATCTCAAGGCAGAGTTCACCTTTCATATCCTCGCGCCCGCGCACTGGACGGTGATTTCCGGCCAGCCGACGCCCGAACCGGTGCCAGCCGCGGACGCCAACGCGAGCTGGCACTTCGCGCCGACGCCGCGCATCTCCACCTACCTCACCGTGCTCGCCGCCGGCGAGTATCACCTGGTCACCTCGGCGCACACGACGCCGCGCGGTCAGGTTATCCCGCTCGGCGTCGCCTGCCGCCAGTCGTTCGCGCCCTACCTGGAGGCCGATGACATCATCACCTTCACCCGGCAGGGGCTTGACTACTACACCGGTCTTTTCCAGCTGGACTACCCCTTTGCCAAGTACGACCAGGTCTTCGTGCCCGAGTTCAGCTCCGGTGCCATGGAGAACGTCGGCTGCGTCATTTTCACCGACCGCCTGCTGTTCCGGTCCAAGGTCACCGACAGCATGTACGAGCGCCGGGCCAGCGTGATCTTGCACGAGATGGCGCACATGTGGTTCGGCGACCTGGTGACCATGAAGTGGTTCGACGACCTCTGGCTGAACGAGTCGTTCGCGGACTACTGCGCTGCCCTGTCGAGCGCCGAGGCGACCAGGTTTACCGATGCCTGGACGACGTTTTCCGGCTCGCGCAAGACCTGGGGCTACGCGCAGGACCAGCTGCCGTCCACGCATCCGATCGCGGCGGACGTCCCGACGGTGACCGCGGCCGTGGCGAACTTCGACGGGATCAGCTACGCCAAGGGCGCGTCGGTGCTGAAGCAGCTGGTCGCCTACGTGGGCCGGGAGAACTTCTTTGCCGGCATCCGCGCCTACCTGGCCGAGCATGCCTGGGGCAACGCCACGCTCGCCGACCTGCTCCGGGCACTCGAGGCTAGCTCGGGCCGGGACCTCGGCGATTGGTCGAAGGCATGGCTGGAAACGGCCGGGCCGAACACGCTGCGGCCCGACTTCACGGTGAGCCCGGACGGGACGTTTACCGAGTTCGCGGTCTTGCAGGAAGCGCCCGCCCAGCACCCGACCCTGCGGCCGCATCACATCGCGATCGGCCTGTACAACCGGGCTGACGGCGGCGCGCTGGTGCGCACTCACCGCGTCGAGGTTGACGTGGCCACCGCGCGGACGGTGGTGCCGTCGCTGGCCGGGCAGTTCCGGCCGGATCTGGTCCTGATCAACGATGACGATCTTGGCTATGCCGTCGTCCGGTTGGACGACCGGTCGCTGACGACGCTGACCGAGTCGATCGGGGAGCTGAACAACGGGCTGGCCCGGACGGTCTGCTGGACCGCGCTGCTGGACATGGTCCGCCAGGCCGAGCTGCCGGTGCCGGCCTTCGCGGCGATCCTGGCCGGCGGGATGGGCGGCGAGACCTCGATCTCGATACTGGAACTACTGCTGGCAACCGGCCCGGAAATCGTGGCGAACTTCGCCGACCCGCCGCGGTGAGCCCGCCGTCATGGCGCTGCTCGCGACCGAGGGAGGGCGGCTGCTGCTGGCGGCTGAGCCGGGTAGCGACCGCCAGCTCGCGTGGGCTCACCTGGTTGGCCGGACGGCAACGACGGACGAGCAGCTCGACCTGATCGCGGGCATTTTGACCGGGAACGCGGACGTAACAGGGCTGGCGGTCGACGCTGAGCTGCGGTGGGCGCTGCTGAGCCGGCTGGCCGCGACGGGCCGGGCCGGCGACGCGGACATCGACGCCGAACTGGCCAGGGACGAGACCGATGGCGGCCGCCGGAGCGCGCTCGCCTGCCGGGCTGCGATCCCGGATGCCGACCATAAGGAGGCAGCCTGGCGGCTGCTGACCGAGAACGACTCGCTCGGTTTCGAGACGGCCATGGCGGTCGGCCACGCCTTCAATCAGCCTCGGCACGCTGCGTGGCTGGCTGGCTACGCAGACAGGTATTTCGCCATCCTGCCCGAGCTCTGGGAATCGAGAAGTCAGCAGCTCCGGCTCGTGCTCGGCAGTTTGCTGTTCCCGCTCACTGCCGCTTCCGCCGAGCTGATCGCGCGGGTCGACGACTTCCTGGCGGTTCAGGAGCGGGATCCTGGCATGGTCAGGCTCCTGATCGAACGCCGCGACGTGGCCGAGCGCGTCATCCGGTCGCGGGCGCTCCCTGCCTGAGCCGGGTATGGTTCGCTTGCTGAACCGGCGGTTCGGGTCGGTTCTGGCCAACGCGCCGCGGAAAGCTCGATAACGTAGCGGTCACGATCGGCTGTGCAGCATGATGTAATGACTCCACATCGGGAAGAGACGCCGCTTCTGTCTCAGGAGTAACAGACATAATGGCGACGGGATGGCCGCGGAACCAGCACGATCTGCGGTGGCCCGACTCTGAAGACGCCGACACGAGCCCCGGTGGTGCGGCAGACCGTGGTCGAGCCGACTTCTTTGACGACGGGTTCGGCGGCGAGCACCCTAGCGGACCGCTGCCGGTTAGTCCCCCTCGGCCACCGCAGCAGCGTGGCCGACTGGGCCGTGGCAAGTCTCGCGCGGGCCGCGGTGCCGCGGGCGGCAACGAAGCCGATGCCGACTACGACTGGATTCGCTACCTGGGCGAGGCCGGGCCCGCCCAAGAGGCGCAAAAACCCTCGCCAGCCGCGGCGGAAGATCGCGATCCCGCAGTAGGCGCCAGGGGTAACGCCGCAGCCGATTCGGGCCGCCGCGCAGGACGGCTGCCCCGGCGACACGCCGCTCCGGCTGAGCCCGATCCCGGGCGAGGCAGGACCGCTGGCCCGTCCGGAGCCGTTGGCGGACCCGGACTTCGATGCCAGCCGCGCCGCCAGCTCGGGCTACACCGCCTGCGCCAGCTCGACCGCCAGCTCCAGCTAGACCGCCCGTTCCGGCTGGCCCGCCCGCTTCGGCTCCGGCTCGTTCCGCCAGCGCCGTCGACTCCGGCCGATGACTCCGCCTGGACCAGGACCGATCCGCGATCCGCGCCCCGTCCCACCCAGCCGCCTGCGGCCCCTTGGACGCCCGAGCCCTGGGAGACCGAGGCTTGGCAGACCGAATCCGGGCCGCGCGGCGTCGGGTCGGCTGGCGCTCGTCCCGCGGGACCGCGAGAGTATCTCGAGCCTGGCGGTCCGCGCCGGCCCGTTTCCCAACCGCGCAGTTGGGCGACTCAGACCGAGACGCCGGTAAACGACGGGTCGCCCGGGAGCTCGTGGTCGAACGGACCGCATGCGATTGCGCCCGATGCCACCAGGGCGCAGCCGAGACCAGCCGGTCCGCCGCCCGCGCCCGCCCGCGCCGGGCTACCACTTCACCCGGGCGTGGCAGGACTAGCCGCCGGGGGACTGGCTGCTGGCGAGATGGCCGCCGCCGAGCTGACTGCGCCGCCTGAGTCGGAGCGCACCGGAAAGAGCAAGAAGGCCGACCGTAAGCTGCCCGACCGCAAAGGCGGCCGCGCCCCGGCGGGCGCGAAGCCCGCGCGTAACGTCCGTGGGCAAAAGAAGAAGGCAGCTGCTGGCAGCGCAGTTCTTGCCAGTGGCGCGGCATTGGGCGCTAGCAGTACAGCACCGACCGTGGCCACTGGCACGGCGACGAAGGTAAAGCGCACGCGGGCAGCCAAGAAGCGCCGCCGCACGCTAAGGCGCTCGCTGGCGGTTGGAGCTGGCCTCGCCGTCGTTGCGGGCGGTGCCGTCGGTTATGACCTGCTTCGCCCGGTCACCGGGCCCGTGCATACCGTGACCGCTCCCAGCCGGCTGCTGAACTATGCGCTGGTACCGGCGCTGGCCAAGGGCATGAACGCAGAGGCGCTGCGGGCTCAGATTGTCAAGGCAGGCCACGGCGAAGCCAGCAGTGTGGTCGATGGTGTCTACGAGGACCGCTCAGGCTCGGCCGCTAAGGGCGGTCCGGTGATCATCCTGTTCGTCGGCGGCCACCTCTCCGGTTCGGCGAGTTCGTTTATTTCCAGCTTCACCGGACTGTTGCCAGGTGCCTTTGTCACCAGCCCCGGCCCGATGGCAGGACAGGCCGCATGCGTGCCCGCCTCGTCCGGACACCTGGCCGAATGTGCCTGGGCCGACAACGACACCTTCGGTTTCATCGCCTCGCCGGCGCTGAGCGCATCGGCACTCAGCGCTCAGCTGCGTCAGATCCGCCCGCTCGTGGAGCACACGGTTAAGTAGACCCCACGAGGGCTCCGCCCCGCGCACCGCCGACAACAAGGGCCTACTCGGACGGGGGCTTGGCTTTTCCGTCGTCGTGCGGCTTCGGCGTCCGCAAGGACAGCCTCGCGATAGCGATCGCGACAGCTCCGGCGAGGACGGCTAGGCCAGCCAGCTGACCGCCGATGAGCCGACTGTCCAGCGGAACAGTCGCGGCCGCGTCGGCCGCGTGAATTGCCGGGTGCGGCTTAACACCGCGGCAGTCCGATCGAGCTGGCGCCTGGGGTCGGGCTGGCCGAAACGGTGGGGAACGAGCGGCCGGGTTGCCAGGCGAGGTCCCCGTTCCCGCAATCGGAGGGAGCGACGCCGGCGGCAGCGTGATCGTCACGGATGGGCTGGGCGAGCTGGTCGGCTTGGGCTTGGGAACGGCTACCACGTCGGTGGCTGAGCTGGTGAACGAGCGGGCCTTCGTGGCCGAGGCAGTGGCCGACAGCTGCACCTGTTCTCCGAGCGCCGCCTTTGCCCCGACCTTCACCGTCAGCTGGAGCTCGTCAGCCTGGCCTGTCGGCAGGTCGCCCATATTGCACGCGGCACCGTGAGCTGCCGGACAGACGGTAAACCGGGGCTTGCCAACGTACTGGGCGTAGGCGACCTTCGCGCGCACAATGACGCCGCGGCTCATGGCCTTCGTGCTCCACACCCAGATCGCGAAACTGGCGGGGTGGCCGGCCTTCACTTGTGAAGCTGCGGAGAAGGACTGCACGCGGACGCAGAGCTGCGGGGTCTTCACCGGCGGTGGCGAGGTGGTGCGCGAGGGTGTCGGCGACGGGCTGGGGCTCGACGAGCTCGGGCTCGGAGTCGGGGTCGAAGAACCCGAGCCGCTCGATGACCTGAGGGTCGGCGACGGGCTCGGGCTCTTGTGCGACTTCGACGGACTGGGCGTCGGGACCGGCGTGGTGCTCGGCGACTTCGTTGGGCTCGAGCTGGCCGACTTCGTCGGGCTGGGGGATTTGGTGGGACTGGCCGACTTGGTCGGGCTCGCGGACTTAGTGGCGCTGGCGGATTTAGTGGAGCTGGCCGACCTTGTAGGGCTAGCCGATGTGGTGCGGCTAGCGGACAGGCTCGAGCTGGCCGACGTAGTCGGGCTGGCAGCCCTCGCGTGGTGTTTGCGCGCGTGGTGCTTGCGGTGCGTGGCTGGCCGAGTTGTCGTCGCGGAACGAGTCGGAGCCTGGCTAGTCAGCGCGGCAAGGATCGCGCTCTTTGGGACTGATGAGCAGGCTGTGTTCACGATCGGCCGGTTGCCCGCCTGAGCGGCCAGCGCCTCGGAGGCCATGCTCGCGGTGAGGAATGCGAATCCCGCGACCGCGCTGAGCGCGACCGATCTGAGGATCTGGGCCCTCACCAGTACAACCTCACTTCAATTCGCCTCCCGGCCAGACCAAAGCCCGTCATCCATGTTTCTCACATTATGCATGGCTGGCCAAGAGGCCCATACCGGCTCACATTTGCCATCTAAGGTTCACGAAGGAGTCACGCGACCGCGCCGGGCAAGCTCCGATGTGCGTCCCTAGCTCGGCTTCTGCCCAGCCGCGGAGGGTTTCATGCCGACGGCAGGCGTTCTGTGGCCGGCGGCGGCCAGACTGACGCCATCCTGGCCGCCCTGTGTCGTGTATGCTCTCCTGGCGCGGTGATGCTGCGTCCGGTTTGCCGGAGCGAACAGCCTCGCAGCCGCCCCCTTAGCTCAGTCGGCAGAGCGTCTCCATGGTAAGGAGAAGGTCTACGGTTCGATTCCGTAAGGGGGCTCGCACCACTCTGACCAGGAGAAACGCAAGCGATTGTGCTGTTCACCGATGATCAGTGGCGGCCCGCGATGATTGTGGCCTGGTGCCGGTATCGGCGGGCTTGGGCAGTCCTTGTTCGCTGGCCCGACTGGACGCCCGACTTCTCGTCAGCCTGAACTCTTGACGAACCGCAAAATGTCATCGAACTCGGGCCTATAGCCGTCAGTGGTATCGATCTCGATCCACGGGGCCTCCATCGAAACCCGATCGAAGGCGTCGCGGCGTCGCACGAAATCCGCCATATCTCGGTCTGACCGAGGGTCAACGTGTGCCTGACGGACCGGGTTGTCCTCGCTGCGCTGCAGAGCCCGCCGGAAGGCGATGTCGGAGGCGACGACGCAGTGCACGATGCGGAGTTGCGCCAGATCACGGAGCGGTTCGAGACGCGGCCGCCACACGCGGTGCTGGAACGCGGCGTCGGCCACGGTCGTCACACCTGCACGCAACAGCAGCTCCAGCACGCCGAAGAAGACCGGCAGCGTCCGCATCGTCAGCTCATCGCCCGGTGCCGGCACGAATCCGGGGCTGAAATGGACCATGCCTTCCTTGATCTCATCACGGCAAATCACCGGGCACCCGACCGCATGCGCGATCTGACGCGCAAGAGTGGTCTTGCCCGCACCTATTGGACCGCTGACAACAACGAGCGTCGGAAGAGATGCCACCCACCAGTTGTAGCTGATATCGCCGAGCCGAGCGCTCGAGGCCTTACAGCGATCCTTGACCTGGTCCTGCCAGTAGTTCGCAAGCCGGGCCCGCTCGGCGACGTGCGCCGGATTGGAGTTCGTCATCCAGCGCTTGAAGCTCAGATATTGGCGTGACGTGCACACGACTGCCAGGCTCATCCGAGACATTGGTGTTCCGTGCGTTGCAGGCGCGCTGTGCGCCGTCTAGATGCTTGAGCGCTGCGTCGCGACGCCCCTCCAACTTCTCATCAGTCATTTACAGCGGTCGTATCCCTAGCCGCCGAAACTGCCGGCGGAACCGCTTCGCGGCTTCAGGGCGGCACCGCGGCACTCGGTGCGCGAGCGCGCTCACCGAGGCCTCCGCTGCATGCGCGGCAGCGAACTGACGATATGCCGTGTTCTTCTGGACGAGGCCATTTGCGGCGTACGCTCCGGCCATGTCCACCGAGGTCCTCGGCCGCGATGCCGAGCTGCAGGCTCTTGCCGCGTTCCTTGACGGCCTGCGCGGCGGCCCGGCCGCGCTAGTGCTGGCGGGGGCCGCGGGGGCGGGGAAGACGACCCTGCTGCGCGCGGGCGCCGCGCTGGCCGCCGGGCGGGGGTTCACGCTGCTGCGCACGGTGCCCGCGCGGAGCGACCTGACGGCTGGCGTTCGCCGGGCTCGCCGACCTGCTGGAGGGCTGCCGGACGGGTGATCGGCGAGTTGTCGCGCGCCGCAGGCCGGGCGCTGCGGGTAGCGCTGCTGTTGGAGGACGCGCCGCCGCACCCGCCGGAGCCGCGGGTGATCGCGGCGGCGTTCCGGTCGGCCTTGCCGCGCTCAGCAGCTTCGGCGCCGGTGCTGCTCGTCATCGACGATGTGCAGTGGCTGGATGCGGCCGAGCGCGGCGGCCGTCGGGTTCGCCGTCCGCCGCCTGGACAGCGAACGGGTCGGGCTGCTCTGCGCGCAGCGCACCGCCGGGCCGGGCGTCGAATTGCCGCTCGAGCTGGCCCGTGCGAAGACTGTCCGCCGACGTGCTGCCGGTGGGCGGGCTGAGCTTCGGCGCGCTGCATCGGATGCTGCGCGCCCGGCTTGGCGCGTCGTTCTCCCGGCCGGCGCTGCGCCGGATCGAGGCGGCATCGGGCGGCAACCCTTTCATCGCGCTGGAAATCGGCCGGGCCCTGGTCCGGCGCGGCGTCCCCGCGGTCGCCGACGGCCGCTGCCAGTGCCGGAGACCCTCAGCGAGCTGGTCGGCGAGCGGCTGCGGAGCTCCTGCGCCGGAGGTCATCGACGCACTGCGGCTCGTAGCCGTGATGCCGGATGCACCGGCCGAGCAGGTACCTGGCAGCGGTGCTGGCGGCGCTGCGCTCGACGCCGCGGTGCTGCCAGGTGTGCTCGAGAGCAGCGCCAGCCGGCTCCGATTCGCACACCCGCTGCTCGCCTCGACTGTAGCTGGCGCCATCCCACCGGCCGCAAGCGGGAGCTGCACGCGGCCGCGGCGAGCGTCGTCCGGCTGCCGGAGGAACAGGCCAGGCACCGGGCGCTCGCCACTGCCGGGCCGTCCGCCGCCGGTTGCGCAGGAGCTCGACGACGCAGCCCGCGCCGCGGCGGCGCGCGGTGCCCCCGCGACCGCGGCAGAGCTGTTCGAGCTGGCGGCCTCGGCTGACGCCGGACGGAGCCGGCCGGGCCGAGCCCGCCGCCGACTGCTCGCCGCGGCGCGGCAGTTCGCGCTGGCAGGCGAGATCATGGCAGCCGCGGCGCTCCTGGATCGCCTGGTCGCCTCAACCCCGCCAGGGCCCGAGCGGGCCGACGCGCTCAGCGCAGCACGGCATGCTCACGCAGGACGACTTCGGGGCGGCGACGCGGCTGATGGAACAGGCCCTGGCCGAGGCCGGCGGTGACGCGGCGCTGCGCCGCTGACATTCGCATCTCGCTCGCCGACATCTGGGCGATCTGCGGCGACTTCGAGCAGCGCCGCTGCGGTGGCGCGCGCGGGCACTGGCCGACGCCGAGCGCTGCGGGCGATCCCGGCGCTGCTGGCCGACTCGCTCGCGCAGAACTTCGACCTTGGGCTGATGCACGGCGGCTGGCCGATGAGGCGCCATGCTCCGGCGCGCTCTCGACGTTGGAGCGCAAGCCGGGACGCTGGCGCTGCGAGCGCCGCCCAGCTGGCTGGCGGGCATGTATCACACCAGCCTGGGCAGGCTGGATGAGGCCCAGACAGAGCTTCCGAGCGGCTACTGGCCCGCGCCGAGGCGGACGGCGTGGAGTACTGGCGGGCCGAGTGCTGCTGCGTCTCTCGCTACGATCGCCGCCCGGCGGGCGACGCCATTCGCGGCAGCCGAGCTGGCGCCGAAAGACTGGAGGTCGCCGAGCAGCTCGACTTGCCGCACACGCCACCACGCTGCTGTACATTGCTCGGCGTGGGCTGCCGTGCAGCTGGGCGAGGCCGACAAGGGCCGGGAGCTCGCCGCGAGCGGCCTTGAGCTGGCCGAGCAGGCCGGGGACCCGGCATACGTCCTGCTGCACCAGGCGCTGCCTGGGTCGCTCGACTTGGCGTCCGGCGACGTCGCTGCGCGCCGCGGCGCGTTTCCGGGTGCTGATCGGCCAGCTGGCGGTCATCGGCCTGCGCACGACCGTCCGAGCCTGGCGGCCGACACGATGGAGGCCCTGATCGCGGCCGGCGAGCCGGACCAGGCGGCCATCGTCGTGGCCGAGCTCGGGCGCATGATGCACAGCCCCGTCACCGCGGCGCGGTGGCCCGCTGCCGCGGAGCGCTGGCCGCGGCGGCCGGGGACCTGGACGCCGCAGCGGCCGAGCTCACGGCCGGCGCTGCGCCTGCATGACCAGATCTCGCCCATCCCGTTGGAGCGGGGGCGGACGCTGCTGCTGCTCGGCGCCGTGCAGCGGCGGCTGAAGCAACGCGCAGCGGCCCGCGCGAGCTGTGGCGGCGGCCGCCGATGTTCGACGGCATCGGCGCGCCGCTGTGGGCGGCCCGGGCCGCGCACGGAGCTAGCCCGGATCAGCGGCCGCGCGCCCAGTCCGCAGGACCTCACCGCGACCGAACGCCAGGTGGCCGAGCTGGTGGCCCGCGGCATGAGCAACCGGGCAGGTGGCAGCCGAGCTGTTCGTGACCGTGCGCGCCGTGGAGTCCACGCTCACCAAGACCTACGCCAAGCTCGGCCTGCGCACGCGGACCGAGCTGGCCTCGCGGCTGCGTGACGGCTGAGCCGCCGCGATTCTGTATGGATCTCCACTTTCAGCGCGTGAGACAGTACGCCTAGGCAGCGGCTGTGCTCTACCTGGCTTTGCCTTTCGGCGCGAAGATCGTTCAGGAGCCGATCGAGGACGGTGCTCTCCGGTTCTTCTTGGTCAGCTCGCCCGGGCTGCGCGGCCGCTGCTGGTCATGGCCGGAAGGCAAAGCTCCACGCGCGGGCGCTAAACCCAGTGCCGCCTAGGGGGATGGCGCCGCCAGCCCGGTCGGTGGCGATGCTGACCGGCACGATCGCGTGCCCGGAGCCCACGTAAAGTACCTTCCCGTTAGGGTTCACCGCGATGGCGGTCGGATAGTCCAGCCCAGGGATCCTGATCGGGGTGAGTCTCTTGCCGGTCACCGCGCTGATGGGCACGAGTTTGCGCGGCGTGAGCACGTACAGCCGCTTGCCGTCCGGGGTAATGACCAGGTTGTAGGCGTTCCCGGAGCCCGCAGGGAGGCTGATCGCCGGCCGCGCGGTGTTGGTCGCCAGGTCTATTGGCGTGACCGCGCTGCTGGACACCACGTACGCGGACTTGCCGTCGGGCGCGAGCACGAGCGCGGAGACGGCGCCTCGGGCCCGGATCACTACCGGTTCACTGACCGTCCCGGTGGCGACATTGATCTGGCTAACCGTGCTCCTGACCTCGCCCGGGCTCGTGTTAAGGGTCACCACGGTCTTGCCGTCCGGCGTGACGAGAAACTGCACCGGGGATTCTCCGCTGAATACGATCGGATGCAGTGCGGTATTCGTCGCGATTTGCACTGGCACGATTTCGCCGGAGCCCGCGGGGTTGGTGCCGACGATCGTGTCGAAGTAGCCGCCTATGTAGAGCATCCGGCTGTCCGGCGTTGCGGCCAGGCCGGTGATGTACAGCGCCGGAGTCCGGATTGGCTTCTCGGCGTGGTTGTCAGCCATGTCAATCGGAAGGACGCCGCCTTCTTCGGCGACATAGCCGGTCCGGCCGTCCGGCGTGACGGCGAGGCGGGACGCCCCGCCCCGAACCCGGATCGGCCGTCCGGCCGTCCTAGTGACCAGGTTGACCGGGACCACAACAGAGGTCGAGCCGTCCACGTATCCTTTCCCGTCAGGCCCAATGGCCATGTTGTAAGCCACCGCCGCTGGCATCGCGATTGGCGTCTCCGCGGTGCCGGTCGCGGTCTGCACCGGCACGATCTGCGAGCCCTCCGCCACGAAGGCCATTGGCCAGCGGACCGTCTCGGCAGGCAGGCCGGAATGCGGCCGGTGTCCGGTGGCCTCGTAGCTGGCGATGCCAACCACCGCTATAACCCCGGCAGCAGCTACGAGCGAAGCCAGCAGCCGAGCGCGAAGCCGAGGTCCGGAGCCGTGCCCGGGCGAGCGCGTGTCCTGCTTGCCAGGCCAGAGCGGCCTTGTGCTGCTCCGCGTCTTGCCGCGCGTGGATCGCAGCCAGTATCCGGCTCGCGTCCGGCGCACGACCAGCGAGGGCGGTGAACGCCGCACGGATGTCGTCCTCGTAAGGCATTAGCTATCCCCCTGAAGGCGAGGCGAGACCTTGGGCGTCTCTGGGTCTTCCGGTCGCAATTCGATGCGCAAGGTTGCGAATGCTCGTGATGCGTAGCCACGGACGGAACTCGGCCTGCAGCCGAGCAACTCGGCAATCTCGGCATCGCTGCGGTCCTCGTAGTAGCGCAGAGCCAACACCGCGCGCTGGCGTTTCGGCAGCTTGGCGATCGCCGCCAGCAGTGCCGCGCGTTCGGTATAGCCGACAGCGTGGTCGGGCACGCTGCCGGACTCGACAGCGCCGCCGACCGGAACCAGCCGCCACGACCGCCGCCGCCAGGACAAGAACTGGTTGAGCAGCATCTTCCGCACGTACAGTTCCGGCCGGTCCAGCTCACCGATCTGGTTCCACCGGGCGTTCGCGCGGATCAGTACTTCCTGGGCCAGGTCCTCGGCCGTCGCGGGCTGGCCTGTCAGCACCGTGGTGAAAGCCAGCAAGGCCGGCAACCGGCTTGCGGCGAACTCCTCGAACGTCATGCAGCGCCTCCGGCGGGCTGGCCGTCTCCCCTCTACACTTACCGAACCGGCCAACATGCTGCGCTCGCTGCCGAAGTTTCCGCCCGGGCCGGCTAGGCCGGGCGCCCGTGCCCCTTAGAACCGGACGTGCACGTTTCCATCAGCCGGCGGGTAAGACAAGCCGATCTGCCGGCGGACCTCGTCCATTGCCTGCATGATCGTGTAGGTCTCTTCGAGCGGGAGCAGCGGGCTCTCTAGCAGCCCCGCGCGAAGACAGCGGCCCACCTCGGCGGCCTCGCCGCGCAGCCCGCGCCCTTCATAGGGTTGTTCGAAGCGCTCCAGTTCGGTGCCGTCACGCGCGATGACGCGGAACGCGGTCGGCGTGTAAAACCAGCCGTCGATCTCTATCCGCGCTGCCGTGCCGTAAATGGCGGCGGGGTTGCCCGATGCGGCCAGCAAGGTTGTGGTCAGCACCGCGTGGGCGCCGCTGTCGTACTGGAAGATCATCGACGTGGTGGCGTCAACGCCGGTGAACGCCGGATAGCTGACCGCGGTGATGCGCGCCGGCGCGCCCAGCACCAGGCTCGCGAACGAGACCGGGTAGATGCCTAGGTCCAGCAAGGCCCCGCCGCCCAGTTCCGGCGCGAACAGCCGGAACCGCGGATCCTCGGCGAACCACTGCCCGTGCTCGGCGGTCAGGTAGACGACATCGCCGAGGGTTCCCGCGGCGAGGATCTCACGCACCCGCGCGATGTGCGGCAGGAAGCGCGTCCACATTGCTTCCATGAGGAACGTCTTCTGGCCGCGCGCGGCGTCGATCATCTCGCGCGCCTGGGCGGCGTCCATGGCGAACGGCTTCTCGACGAGCACGGCCTTGCCCGCGTTGATCGCGAGCAGCGCGGCGTCGTGATGGCCGGGGTGAGGCGTTGACACGTACACGGCATCGACATCCGGATCGTCGACGAGAGCCTGGTAGCTTCCGTGCCGGTGCGGTACGCCGAATTCGTCCCCGAACGCGTCCGCCGAAGCCCGGGACCGTGACCCGACGGCGACAACCTCACAGTCGGGCTGCAGCGCGAGATCATGCGCGAAGGCATGGGCGATGCCGCCCGTAGCGAGGATTCCCCACCGAATCGGGCGGTCATCCGGTTGCGTCATCCGACTGCTCCTGTGGCCGGCGACTCGGCAGCGCAGCCGCTTGGCACTCAGAGCACCGTAGCTGGCTTGCCGGTCACCATGGGGAATACCAGGGACTGATCCGGCCCTGTGGCGCGGACTCGACAACCCTACGACGGCCGCAGAGCCGACGCTTGGGAGGCCCTTGATGAAGAAATATGCAGCTCGCCAGGAGCGGTTCATGGACGGGGTAAGCCGACTGGGCGATGACATGACCGGTGGCCATCTCCGCGGCACGGTGACCTCCGTGCGGCGAGCGCAGCGGCGATGGCGGTAGTGACCTTGTCGGCGATCCGGCTAATGAAGGCATCCGGATTGGGGAAGACAGGCTAGCCGACGGCCAGGTGACGGCGCTGGGGTCCACAGGCTCCGAGTTCGCCGGGGGCCGTTCCCGGTTCTGAACTGCGGTCACGGGCCTTCCTGTCATGTTGACGATCGATGTCCCAGTCCAGGCAGATAGATCCCGCTGCCTGCTGGCGTGCACGCTCGCGGGGCGACGGTTCTGTGCCTGACTGGCGGCGCAGGGCGCGCACTGGCGTGGCGAGCGAACCGACCGACCAACTGGGCGAGTGCTGCGAAAAGCTGGCCCAGCTGAGCGTCCGCTTCCCTTTGCTCGGCCTGGGTCTTGGGACGCTCTGCCTGATAGGACGTGTAGCCGTAATTGAACATGGTCATGCCTCACTGTTCGTGATCGTCTGCCTGCGCGCCGATCCGGGTGGGTGCGCGTTTTTTTTTTTTACTTTATCTTTATATTCATCCATCATATCACTAACTCTGCTTCTGTTATTGCGGTTCCCGGTCGGAGCGGGCCTCGTCTGGACTCTTGTTTCCTGCAAAACACTCTTTGAGAGTAACAGATTGACGGGAATCCGTACAGCCGCCGCCCACATTCAGTCGCTGTTCTGGTATTATCGTTTTTGATGGAAACCACCGAGGCACGATCTCCCCTGTCCGACCTGCGGATCGTCGGCGGCAACCTGGCCCTGGACTTCGTCAACACCCGCGGCGGGCCTAGGTACGGGCCGGCCACGACCGAGTGGCTCTCCAGCTACGAAGATTTCGCGGCGTGGGCACGCCGCGCCGGCGTCTTCGATCCCAGCGCCCCGCCCACGCAAACGCACCACCGTCAGCCGCGCTCGCAGCGTTCGCGCGGATACAGGCGTGCCGGGACGACATGGACGAGGTCTTCCGCGCGTTCGCCGAAAGCTCACCGCCGCCCGCCGCTGCCCTGCGGCGCATGCAACTCGCCTACGTCGAAGCGCTGGTGAACGGGCAGCTCCTCGGTGACACACAGGGCTGCGCCTGGAGGTGGGATCCAGGCAGCGATCTCCTCGCCCCGCTGTGGCCTATCGTCGCCGCGGCGGTTGAGCTGCTAACCCACGGGCCGGCCGACCACATCAAGCCCTGTCACGCATGCCGGTTCCTATTCATCGACCACAGCAAGAACAGCAGCCGCCGGTGGTGCAGCATGGACGACTGCGGTAAAACAGCGAAGATCGCTCGCTATCTCCAGCGCCGGTCCGACGCGCACCGGCCATGAGCGCCCATCGGCCATCCGAGGGATGAGCAGGTGTCGTCACGCCTACCGAGTCGACTGATTTCGCATGCGTCAGCGCCAGAATTCGGTGAGCTGTTCGGCAAGGGCTCTGCCTTGCTCGTAACCGGCTCGAGCGGCGGCCGGACGCGTCGACGGATCCATCAGATTGCTGCCGAATGCGTGGCGGGAGTCGCTGTCAGGGAAGACCGTTTCGACTCTGCTGCCGCGGGCGCGAAGTTCGTCGGCCTGTGCTGCAAGATGCATGCCCCAGTCCAGCGGCGCCCGTGTTCTGCCGCCGAGTGGTGACAGCACCAGCACCCGCTCGTATCCGGCTGCCAGATCGGCATTCTCGCTGGATCGTCGGTAGCCGCCGTCGATGTATCGGCTGTCCCCGATCCTGTAGGGAGGGACACCGAAGCCGTTGGCACAGCTGGCGGCGACGGCGTCCACCAGGTCGACTCCGCTGTGGCGGTCGAACACGACCGGTTCACCGGTATGGGCATCGACAGCCACGATCAGCACCGTTCGTTCCGGCCAGCGCTGACTGGGCAGCCGAGCGGCGACCGTAACGCGCCACCGCGTTTGCCCGGAGCCGTCCGACGCGGCATCCATCTCGAGCGCTGCCGCGCCCAGTCTGCGGCGCATGTCGGCTGCATCCTCAGCGGCGGCGATGATCTCGCTCGTCCTCCGCATATGGTCGGCCACCGGCCCAATGGGAACGCGTCCACCGTCGGATCCGACCGGACCAGTCCCTTGCTGGGGCCCAGCGGAAAGGATGTCGGCAAGCAGTTGGGTCGGGCTCACGCTAGTTATCTGGGCAGCGGCCGTCGATCCGGCCGACGTCCCGATGATCAGATCGGCCTCGGTCACATCCAACCCGGCATCAAACAGGCCGGCGATGACACCGATCAACCACGCATTGCCTGCCGATCCGCCACCACCGAGGACCAACGCTCGCTCGCCCGCGGCGGGCGCCCGCCCTGTGGCGTCGACCTGCGGCTGATCCTGGTCGGACCTCGGCCGGTCGGAGGTCGTCGTCGAGGTGACGTGCAGAGTTGAAGAAGAAGGTGTTGTGTTCATTGGGAGTCGCCTTTCGCGAAGTGCCTGGGGGGCGCTCCCGGTGGCGACTACGTCAGTCGCGCGATCGTGGACTGCAGGGGAGCACCCACTGCGGATACTGCGTTCATGGGTCTCACCTCCTGCCGATGCATCACGATCGCCGGAACGCTAGCACGCCGGCGACGCGGTGTGCAACCGGCCGGAGGAGCCTGGCCATACCGAGCAGAAAGGCCAGGCAATGCCGGCCGGGAAGTGCATTGATATGCCTGATATTTGACGGCATTCTGATGTCAGTTACGGAGCACCGGCCAGTCAGGCCGGTGCCGGCGGGCAGGAGAAACTGATGCAACCCCCCGATACCCTGGCGAGCGAACCGGGAGCCTCGAGGGCGCCGGGCTCCCAAGCGGAGGCTGCGGGCGGGCCGGCCGTTGAGATCTCGCATTTGCGGAAGACTTACGGTTCGCTGGTCGCGGTCGATGACGTGTCGTTCTCGGTCGCTGAGGGCGAGATTTTCGGCATCCTGGGCCCGAACGGGGCCGGGAAGACCACCACGGTCGAGTGCGCCATCGGCCTGCGGTCCCCGGACTCGGGGACGATCCGGCTGATGGGCGTCGATCCGCAGGCGGACCCGGCCCGGATCCACGAGATCACCGGCGTGCAGCTGCAGTCGGGCGCGTTCCCGGCCAAGCTCAGGGTCGGCGAGATCATCGACATGTACCGGTCGTTCTACCGGCATCCGGCCGACGCGGGCGAGCTGGCCGGGGCGCTGGGGCTGGCCGGTAAGCGCACGTCGTATTACCGGTCGCTGTCGGGCGGCCAGCAGCAGCGGCTGTCGGTGGTGCTGGCGCTCATCGGCGCGCCCAGGATCGCGGTGCTGGACGAGATGACGACCGGGCTGGACCCGCAGGCCCGCCGCGACGCGTGGGAACTCATCGAGCATGTTCGTGACCGCGGCACGACGGTCCTGCTAGTCACCCATTTCATGGAGGAAGCCGAGCGGCTGTGCGACCGGGTGGCGCTCATCGACTCCGGCCGGATCGTCGCGCTGGACACCCCGGCGGGCCTGGCCGCGCGGGCCACCGATACCCAGACCGTCCGGTTCGTGCCGTCGGCCCCGTTCGACGAGGCCGTGCTGACCCGCCTGCCGGAGGTGACCGGGATCGGGCACGACGGCCGCCACGTCGTCGTCACCGGCACCGGCGAGCTCGCCACCGCGGTGATCGTCGCGATGCACACCGCGGGCGTCGACACCCACGACGTGCGGATCGACGCGTCGACCCTGGAGGACGCCTTCGTCCGGCTCACCGGACGGCACCTGCACGACGCAGCAGAAGGAGCACCGTCATGACCGCCGGCACGCTGACCCGGCCGCGGGCGCCCCGCGCCGCGTTCGGCACCATGGTCCTCAACGAGGCCAGGCTGGCCTGGCGGCAGCCCGCCGGGATGATCGCCGGCACCGGGATCGCCCTGCTGCTCCTGATCATCTTCGCCGAGATCCCCGCGTTCCGGCAGCCCTCGGCCAGCCTGGGCGGCTATTCGGCGTTCGACATCTACATCCCGATCCTCATGGCCTTCTCCATCGCGCTGATCGCCTTCAGCTACCTGCCCGGGCCGCTGGTCTCCTACCGTGAACTCGGCATCCTGCGGCGCCTGTCGACGACGCCGGTACCCGCCTACTGGGTGCTCGCCGCGCAGATCGCCGTCCAGGCCTGCCTGATGGCCGTCACGCTGGCGCTGCTGGTCACCGTCAGCATCGTGTTCTTCGGGATCACCGCCCCGCGCAACCCCGCCGCGATGGTGCTCGCGATCGCGCTCACCATGGCGGCGCTGTTCGCGATCGGGCTGGCCATCGCGGCCCTGGCCCGCACCTCCGGCGCCGCCCGCGGACTCATGGCCGCCGCGCTCTACCCGATGATGTTCTTCTCCGGGCTGTACTACCCGGTCCAGCTCATGCCGGCCCTGATCGGCGACATCAGCCGCTACACCCCGCTCGGCGCCGCCGTACCCGCCATCGGCGACTCATGGATCGGCCAGTTCCCGCCCGCCCAGCCACTACTCGTCCTCACCGGCTACGCCCTCATCTTCGGATTCCTCGCCAAACGCTACTTCCGCTGGGAATAGCGCCACCCGACGCATACCTCGTCAGCGGGCAGCCTCGAGCAGGTGATACAGAAGCAGCAGCTGAGTGATCGCCAGCGGCTCGCTGCGCCGGCCGTTGTCGTCGAGGGTGCCGAGCGACTCGGGCATCTCGGCGCTCTCGCTCAGTTCTGACCAGATCACCTTCTCCAGGGTCTGGCTGTCCTCCCTCGGCACGTACCCGTGGATGTGCAGCAAGTCGACGGCCGGCCGTCCTCGTCACGGGTCAGCTTGAGGTGCATCGGCTGGCCACCTTCGGCGAGAATTCCGCTGAGATCGGGGTGGCGGATGGTCGGCCGCAGCAGCAACTCCGCCGATAGCGGCGTTCCTGGCGGATCGGCGCGCTGCTCGATATTCGAGAACCGGACCACGATGTCGGCTTGGCTGCGCTGCGGCCGGATGAAGGCTGCTGACTCGGCCTCCCGGCGGTCGAGCTCGTCGAGCACCTGCTCGCGCGTGTAGCCGCGCTTCGCGGTGTCGCGCTTGATCTTCCACTCCCGCCGGACCTCCGCTGGCGGATCGAGGTAGACGGTCACGTCGAAACAGGCGCTCGACAGCTTCGTATGCAACGGGAGGAGGCCCTCCACGATCACGAACTCACGGGGCATCACGAGTTCCGGCCGGGTGAGCTGACCGGTCCGGTGATCGTAGACAGGCTTGAGTATTGGATGGCCGGTCGCGAGCAACTGCAGGTGCTGCTCGGTGATTCCGACGTAATTGCAGTCCGGGTGCAGCGCGGTGAATGGCAGGCTCTTGCGTTCCTCCCGGTCGTAGCAGTGGTAGTCGTCCACGCAGACCGCCGTGCTCCGGCTCGGTCCCAGCGCGCGAACTAGACCGGACGCGAGCGTGGTCTTGCCGGCCGCGCTGTCCCCGGCGATCGCCAGCATCACCGGGCGGCGTCCGGGTTCAGAAGTGCTGCTGGTGCGGTGCATTCGCATGAGCTTGTGTGGCATGCCATCCTTCCGGCCGGCGCTGCGCCCCGTTACCGCACCTAGGCATGCTGGCCAGAGATCAAATCCCCCGCCAAGGGGGACCGGCGGGGGAAAGCCTCTAACGGGCTCCCGTCCTGAGCTAGCGGCGGCTTATCGTGTCCAGCATGAACGCTCGGCCGGTGCGCATCGTGCTCGTGGATGACCACGAGATGGTGCTGCAGGGCCTGAAGGCGATGCTGGTCCGGTTCGCGAGCCGGGTGCGGGTAGTCGGAGAGGCGTCGAGCGCGGAGGAGGCGGAGCAGGTTGTCGCTGCCCTCGACCCGGATGTCGTGGTCTGCGATGTCCGCCTTCGTGGCGCAAGCGGCCTTGACCTGTGCAGGCGACTGCTGCAGCGCGATCCGGAGCGCCGCGTCGTGCTGCTCAGCGTGTACGACGACGAGCAGTACCTTTACCAGGCACTTCGCGCGGGGGCTGCCGGTTACCTGCTGAAACGGCTGGGCGGCGAGGAACTGGTCCGGCATCTGGAATTCGTCCATGACGGCGAGACGGTAATCGACCCGACGCTCGCCGGTCGTGCGGCGGCTTCGGCGGCGCGGCTGCAAAGCGGCGAGTTCTGGCCGGGAGCGCACCTGGGCCTGAGTCACCGGGAAAGCGAGGTACTGGCCTTGATGGTGGCGGGCCTGTCCAACCGCGCGATCGCGGGCAGGCTGGTGGTGGGGGATGAGACGGTGAAGAGCCACGCGCGGGCTATCTACCGCAAGCTCGACGTCGGCGACCGGGCCGGTGCGGTGGCCGTTGCGCTGCGGGAAGGCATCTTCCAGTGACCGCGTCCTCGTCTCGGCACGGCCTCGGCCTCGCGCCTGAACGCGAGAACGCCCTGCTGGTGGGCATTATTGAAGCCATCTCCGCGGGCCCGCAGCTCGGCCCGCTCGCGTCGAAGGTCGCGATGCTCATCGTCGAGGCGACCGACACCGACGTGTGTTTCGTGCATGTGCTCGACGACGGCGGCAGCGCGCTGACGCTCGCGGGTGCGACGCCGCCATACGACCGGCACGTCGGCCAGATACACCTGCCGCTCGGCGATGGCGTCACCGGATGGGTAGCCAGTCATCGCGAGCCCGCCGTCATCGTCGAGGACAAGCACGCCGACCCGCGCTACCGGTACTTCCCTGAGCTGGACGGGCGCGACTACACCTCGATGGTGTCGGTGCCGATGGCGAGCCAGCCCGGTGGCCTGGTCGGCGTGCTCAACGTGCACACCCGGGGCCGGCGTGATTTCACCGACCGGGATGTCCGCCTGCTCACCTCCATCGGCAGCCTCGTGGCCGGATCCATGCACCAGGCCAGGCTGCACCGCCAGCTGGCGGCCAGGGAGCGAGCGGCGGAGCGTTTCGCCGAGCAGGTCATCGCGGCGCAGGAGGCCGAGCGCCGCCGCCTGGCGGGCGACATCCACGACGGCATCACGCAACGTCTGGTCAGCCTGGCGTTCCACCTCGACGCGGCGACCGAGGCCGTCACGGCCAACAGCACAGACTTCGCGGCGGCCCAGCTGGCGCTTGCCCAGGATCTGGCCGACCTGACGCTGGACGAGGCGCGTGCCGCGATCGCGGGGTTGCGCCCGCCAGTGCTCGACGACCTGGGGCTGACCGCGGCGCTCGCGAGCCTCGCCCGCTCCATCGCTCAGCTAGACGTGCAGGTCGATGTGGTCGAATGCCGGCTACCGGAACACGTGGAGGTCGCCCTCTACCGGATCGCCCAGGAGGCGCTGCAGAACGTTGTCAAGCACGCGCACGCGCGGCAGGCTGAGGTCCAGCTCCGCTGCGACGCTGATCACGCGCTGTTGCGGGTGAGCGATAACGGCTGCGGCTTCGACTCCAGCTCGCGACCCGGCGACGCGGCTGGCCGAGTGTCGTATGGCTTGCGCAGCATGACGGAACGCGCTGAGCTCGTGGGCGGGCGGCTCGACGTCACATCCCGGTCAGGGCTGGGAACGACGGTTACGGCCGTGATCCCTACTGGGCCCGGGCAAGCTCAGGCGCGGTAGCACCAATCTGGGCCAGTCGGCAGGCATGGCCTGCGGCAGGGCGTAAGTCGGTTCGAGAACCGGGATATAGCTGCCCTTGAGTGCCGCCACGACGCAGGCAACGCGGTTCGCGAGGGCTCGCTGACCGGCCCGCACTAGGCCGGGTTCGCCGTGCCAGGCCGCAAGTGCAGGATCAACCAGCGCCCGCCCGAACGAGAAGGTCAGCGGCCACGGCGCAGTCACGTGCTGGAGGGCGGCGAGGTTGGCTGTCGCATCTGCCGGGCGCTGGCCGCCGGACAGGAACGCGATCCCGGCGACGTCGGCCGGCACGGCGCGGCGCAACGCCGCAACGGTGCAGGCCGCGATATCCGCCGGTCCCGCGATGTGCCCGGATCCTGCCCCCGGCGTGATCATGTTCGGCTTCAGTACCATCCCGTCGTAGTCCACTTCGAAGTCCGCTAGCTCCGCAGACAGCTGGAGCAGCACCGCCGATGTCACGTCCGCGCACCTATCGATCGTGTGGTCGCCGTCCCTGAGCACCTCCGGCTCGACGATGGGAACGAGGCCGGCTTCCTGACTCAGCGCCGCGTAGCGCGCCAAGGCGTGCGCATTCGCATGAAGTACCCGCCACGACGGCCACCCGGCGCCGATCCTGATCACTGCCCGCCACTTGGCAAACCTGGCGCCAAGGGCGGCGTACTCGGCAAGGCGATCGCCCAGCCCGTCTAGTCCTTCGGTGACCGTCTCGCCGGGCGCACCCGCGAGCGGCTTAGCGCCGGTATCTACCTTGATGCCGGGAAGGAGCCCGCGCTCAGTCAGCGCCGTTGGAAACGTCTGGCCGTCCGACAGCGCTTGCCGGAATGTCTCGTCGCACAGGATGACGCCGCTCACGCCGCCGGCCAGGCCCGGCGTGGTGACCAGCATCTCGCGGTAGGCCCGCCGCTGCTCAGGGCCTGTCGTTACACCCGCCTTCGCCAGTCGCGCGTCCATCGTCGAAGGGCTCTCGTCCGCGGCGAGGATGCCCTTGCCGCGGGCCACCATTGACGCGGCGGTCTGCGCTGTATCAGTCATCGGATGGCGCTCCTTCGGCGTGCCCGTGCGGGCAGCGGCGCGTGTTTTCCCGCGAACTCTTCGTCAGGACGCTAGCCAGCCGCGGGCGCTCTCACATCCCCCGGCGGGTGGACCGGACGGGGGAGTGCCAGCCATCCTGGTCCAGCAGGGTCGCGAGGAGCAGTCCGGCCGCGGCTGATTCGCGCGGCGGGGTGACCGCGTGCCATGGCCGTCGCATCGGCGTGTGCGGCATCGGCAGCTCACGGAGGTCGCCTGCCGCGAGAAACCTGCTGACCGCGTCTCGCGAGACCAGTGCCACGCCCAGCCCGGCGATTGCGCCGGCGACGACAGCACCGTGGGAGCCCAGCGTCAGGGTGGGCGGGTCGGCGTCGAGCCCGGCGAGC
Organism: uncultured Actinomycetota bacterium; assembly: GCA_963834665.1. Classification (GTDB taxonomy): domain Bacteria; phylum Actinomycetota; class Actinomycetes; order Streptosporangiales; family Streptosporangiaceae; genus JAJYUU01. The sequence goes on along the minus strand of CAWICK010000007.1, from coordinate 771,716 downwards.
AGCGCCTCGCATGTCGCCCGCGTCCCAGAGCCGGCCTCGCGCATCAGCCAGGTGCTGTGACCGGCCGCGAAAGTCCTGGCTGCGGCAGGCGAGCCGACGACGACAAGGCTGTTGGCGCGGACGGCACGGACGATCGCGCCGAGCGCCCGCGGCGGACGCCCCGCGATTACCAGGTCCACCGCGTGCGCTGACAATAGTGACCAGACGTGCTCCCGGGTGCCCACGTCCAGGCGCAGGTCCACCCCCGGATGGCGCTGGCGGAATGATGCCAGCACGGCGGGCAGTACGTGCTCGCCGGCCGTTGTCACTGCGGCGACCCGCAGCAGGCCGTGCTCCGGGTCGACAGTGCCGCGTGCGGCCGCGAGGGCCTCCTCGTGCAGGCCCAGGATGGTGCGGGCGTACCCGGAGTAGGTGTGGCCGGCCGGGTAAGCCGCAGGCCTCGCCCGGCGCGCTCCAGCAGCGGGACGCTCACCTCACGGGTCAGCGCGGCGACCGCTGCGGAGACCGCCGACTCGGTGACCACGAGCCGCCGCGCGGCCGCCCGCACGGACCCGGTGTCCGCCACGGCGACGAAAGCGCGTAGCCGTGCCGCTGTCGTCATACCACCCCCGGCAGCTGATCGCGATCTCGGCTGAGGCCGCATCCAAGCTTAATCGATCGCTGTACTAATGCTGCAGATACTTGATTGACAGTACAAGTGTCTGGCGCGCACGGTTAGGTGAGCCCGCCCAAGCCGGCGGGCAGCCGGGAGGAGACCGTGACACAGCGCTGGAACGCCGGTGTGATCCCGTACGCCGAGATGGGGTACTGGCAGCCGGACTACGAGCCGAAGGACACCGACGTGCTGGCGGCCTTCCGGGTCTCGCCTCAGCCCGGGGTGCCGCCGGAGGAGGCCGGTGCAGCGGTGGCGGGCGAGTCGTCGACCGCGACCTGGACCGTGGTGTGGACGGACCGGCTTACTGACTACGAGAACTATCAGGCCAAGTGCTATGCGGTGGAGCCCGTTCCCGGCATGCAGGGGCAGTACATCGCGCGGATCGCCTATGACCTCGACCTGTTCGAGGAGGGGTCCATCGCGAATCTCACCTCGTCGATCATCGGGAACGTCTTCGGGTTCAAGGCGCTGAAGGCACTGCGGCTGGAGGACATGCGGATCCCGCTGCACTACGTCAAGACATTCCAGGGTCCGGCGCACGGCATCGTGATGGAGCGGGAATATCTCAGCAAGTTCGGCCGGCCCTGCTCGGCGCTACTACCAAGCCGAAGCTTGGCTTGTCCGCGCGCAATTACGGCCGGGTGGTCTACGAGGCCCTGCGCGGCGGGCTGGATTTCACCAAGGATGACGAGAACATCAACTCCCAGCCGTTCATGCGCTGGCGCGACCGCTACCTGTTCTCCATGGAGGCAGTCAACCGCGCGCAAGCCCAGACCGGGGAGGTCAAGGGCCATTACCTCAACGTGACAGCCGCGACGATGGAGGACATGTACGAGCGCGCGGAGTTCGCCAGGGACCTCGGCAGCGTCATCTTCATGGTCGACCTGACTGTCGGCTATACCGCCATCCAGTCGATGGCGAAATGGGCCAGGCGCAACGGCCTGATCCTGCACCTGCACCGGGCCGGGCACGCCACCTACACCCGGCAGAAGAGTCACGGCGTGAGCTTCCGGGTGATCGCGAAGTGGATGCGGCTGGCCGGTGTCGACCATCTGCACGCCGGCACGGTGGTCGGCAAGCTGGAGGGTGACCCGAACGCGGTAGCCGGCTACTACGACACGCTCCGGCTCGGGTACGTGCCAGCTGACCCAGTCAAGGGCCTGTATTTCGACCAGGACTGGGGCTCCATGCCCGGCACCATGCCGGTCGCCTCCGGCGGCATTCACGCCGGCCAGGTGCACCAGCTACTCCACTATCTGGGCGAGGACGTCGTGCTGCAATTCGGCGGCGGCACTATCGGTCACCCGATGGGCATCGCGGCCGGCGCCACCGCGAACCGGGTAGCGGTGGAAGCCATGATCAAGGCCCGCAACGAGGGCCGCGACTGTCTCACCGACGGGCTGGACATCCTGCACGCCGCGGCGAAACGCAGTCGCGAGCTCGATGTGGCGCTGTCCACCTGGGGCGATGTCACGTTCAATTACGAATCCACGGACGTCCCTGACGTCATCGCGACTCCCACCCCCGTCTGAGAGGGCCACCCGATGCGCATTACCCAGGGCACGTTTTCCTACCTGGCCGACCTCACCGACGACGAGATCAGCGCGCAGGTGCAGTACGCCCTGGACCAGGGCTGGCCGCTTTCGATTGAGCTGACCGATGATCCGCACCCCCGCAACATCTACTGGGAGCTGTGGGGCCTGCCGATGTTCGACCTGCACGATGCCGCGGGGGTCATGCACGAGGTCAGCCAGTGCAGGGACGCATTCCCCGAGCACTACATCAGGCTCAGTGCCTACGACGCCGGGCGCGGCCGGCAGACGACGGCGCTCTCGTTCATCATCCAGCGCCCTGACTGCGAACCCGGGTTCCGGCTCGACCGGCAGGAGATTAGCGACCGGCGCATCCGCTACAGCACGCACGCCTACGCGACCGAGCTGCCTGCGGGCGCTCGCTATCAGCCGCAGTGACGCCGCTGAGCCCGCCGGATCCGGCCGAGGCGCTGCCGTGCGAGGCGACCGTCGACCTGCGCCAGGCACGACTGGAATCCGGCGTCGACACCGTGCTAGACGCGCTGGACCGCGAACTGGTCGGGCTAGAGCCGGTCAAGACCCGGCTGCGCGAGATCGCCGCGCTCCTGCTGGTCGACCGGCAGCGGGCCCGCTTCGGCCTGACATCGGCTCAGCCGAATCTGCACATGTCCTTCACCGGCGGCCCGGGTACAGGGAAGACGACGGTCGCGTCCCGGATGGCCGAGCTGCTGAAGCGCCTGGGCTACCTCAGGCGGGGACACCTGGTGGCAGTCACCCGCGAGGATCTCGTGGGCCAGTACGTCGGGCATACGGCGCCCAAGACCAACGAGGTTCTCACCAGAGCCATGGGCGGGGTGCTGTTCATCGACGAGGCCTATTACCTGTACCGGGCCGACAACGAGCGTGACTACGGCCAGGAATCCATCGAGATCCTGCTGCAGGTCATGGAAAACAAGCGGGACGACCTCGTCGTCATCCTGGCCGGCTACCGGGACCGGATGGACGCGTTCTTCCAGTCCAACCCCGGCATGAGCTCGCGGATCGCGCATCATATCGACTTCCCGGACTACGCCATTGATGAGCTGGAAGCCATCGGCGAGCTCATGATTGACGCCGCCGGCTACCGGCTGTCCGGCAGTGCCGCGGCCATCTTTCGCGACTACCTCATCCGCCGCAGCACGCAGGCCAGGTTCGCCAACGCGCGAAGCGTCCGCAACGCGGTCGAGCGGGCACGGCTGCGCCACGCCAGCCGGCTGCTTGACAGGGCGGCGACCGCGCTGACCAAGGATGACCTCATGCGTCTTGAGCCGGATGACTTCCTCGCCAGCCGGGTGTTCGCCGACCCGGTGCCGCGCCGGCCGACGCCTAGCTGAGCCCGGCCTGGCGAAGGAATGCGAGCTGCGCGAGATAGTGGCGGGTGCCGCCGCCCTCGTGTCCGCTATAGGGATAGACGGCGATTTCCTTCGGCCCGCCGTAATGGTTGAAGGCAGCGAAGACCGTGGACGGCGGCGTGACGTTGTCGGCGAGGGCGACCGAGAACAGGGCTGAGGCCGTGGCGCGCTTGGCGTGGTTCACTACATCGAGGTAGGCGAGGGTGGCGAAGACCCGGTCCACCTTGTCAGCGTTTACCCGGCAATACTTGGCGAGCTCGTAGTAGGGCTCGCAGTCGGTGACTTCGAGCGCCCGGCGAGGATGGGCCAGGAACGGGACGTCGGGTGCGGTCGCGGTGACGCCGCCTGCTAGGTGCGCCGCCGCAATCGCGAGGCCGCCACCCTGGCTGGCGCCTGCGGTCACTATCGGGCGGCCGGATGCACCAGGCCAGCCGCGGGCGGCGTCCACGGCACGTGCCGCATCGATGAACAACCGGGTGTAGTAGTGGCTGTGCGGGTCCATGATGCCGCTGGTCAGGAACCCGGGGGCGCTGGGAGCGCCGCTGCTGCCGAGGTCGGGGGTGTCAGCGGTACGCCATCCGCCGCCTTGGCCGCGGCAGTCCATAATCAGGTGCGGGTGGCCGGCGCAGCTCCATTTCAGCCAGTCGAACGGGTCGCCGCGACCGCCGCCGTAGCCGACGAACTCGACGATGACGGCGGCACCCGGCGTGACCTGACGGGGAGCCAGCAGCCAGGCCTTGATCGGGTCACCGCCATAGCCGGGGAAGGTCACGTCGTAGACCGCCGCATGCCGGACAGGACTATCCGCGGCCGTGAACGACGCTCCAGCGCCCTGACTGCGCGCGGCGGCCAGCTGGCCGGCCCAGAACTCGTCAAAGTCGGCAGGCTCGGCGACCTCAGGCCGGTAGCTGCGCAGTTCGGAGAGCGGAAGATCGGCGAGCATGGTGACCTCGTGTCTTCAGGATGGGCGTGAAGGCGAAGATACTAGCCGTGTCAGGGAGGAGGTCAAGATGCTGGTGGCAGGGGTGGATTCCTCTACCCAGTCGACCAAGGTGCTCCTGTGTCAAGCCGAGGACGGCACGGTGGTGGGCGAAGGTAGCGCTGCCCACCCGGGCGGTACCGAATGCGATCCAGACGCCTGGTGGGATGCACTCCAGCGGGCCGGCGCGGGGCTGATCGAGCGGGCCGGGGCGATTGCGGTCGCAGGTCAGCAGCACGGCATGGTGGTGCTTGACGCCGATGGCGCGGTGATCCGGCCGGCCCTGCTCTGGAATGATCTGCGCTCGTCGGCCGCCGCCGCCGACCTCATCACAGAACTGGGCGGGCCGCTGTGGTGGGCCGAGAATACCGGCAGCGTTCCGAACGCCTCCTTCACCGTCGCCAAGCTGCGGTGGCTAGCTGAGCATGAGCCCGTGAACGCGAGCCGCGTGGCGGCGGGTGATGTTGCCGCATGACTGGCTCACCTGGCGGCTGGGAGCCGCACACCCGGTCACTGACCGAGGCGACGCGTCGGGCACCGGGTACTTCGCTACGCCAGCCGGTAACTGGATGCCGAGCGTCGCGCACGCTGCCCTGGGACACGAACCGACGCTGCCGCGAGTGGCGGCGCCGTGCGAAGCCGTGGGGGAAAGCGTCAGCGGCGCGCTGCTGGCGCCGGGAACCGGCGACAACATGGGAGCTGCGCTCGGGCTCGGGCTTGCGCCTGGCGAGGTCGCCATCTCGGTCGGGACATCAGGGACGGTCTTCGCGGTCACGAACACGCCGGCGGCGGACCCGTCCGGGGCGGTTGCCGGGTTCGCGGACGCGACCGGACGGTTCCTGCCCCTGGTCTGCACCGCGAACGCGGGCCGGGTGCTCGCGGCAGCGGCAGCCATGACCGGTATCGACCTGGCCGAGCTCGGACAGCGGGCGCTAGCCGCTGAGCCCGGCGCGGGCGGCATCACGCTGCTGCCCTACTTCGACGGCGAGCGAACACCGGACCGGCCGCACGCCACGGGCGTGATGGCGGGCCTGACCACCAGGAACGCTACTCCGCAGAACCTAGCCAGGGCGGCCGTTGAAGCGGTGCTAGCGTCGCTCGCTGACGCCGCCGACGAGCTTTCTGGCTACGGCGTCGAGCTGCGCAACGTCGTGCTGATCGGCGGCGGAGCCCGCTCCGAGGCCCTCCGCACGCTAGCGCCTGGCATTTTCGGTCGGGACGTGGACGCGCCCGATCCGCAGGAATATGTGGCGCTCGGCGCTGCGCGACAGGCCGCATGGGTGCTCGCCGGGACTCCAGAGCCGCCCCCCTGGCGGCGTCCTCCCGGCAAGCGATACCGGGCAGCGCCGCAGCCCCAGGTCCGGGAGCGCTATGCCGCCCTCCGGGCTGCGACCGCGTCCTGGGCGGATCCGCTCAGGCTTCCCGGTGGGCGCGCGTGACAACCTGCGAGCGCCGGCCTGGGTCTTAGGGTTATGCAGCGGACTGCGGGTGAGGACGAGTTCGCCGAGTTCGTCGCGGGTGCGCTGCCACGGTTGCTGCGCTTCGGGCACGTGCTCACCGGCAACCCGGCCGCGGCGGAAGATCTTGTCCAGACTGCCCTGGGCCGGTCGCTGCGTGCCTGGCGGCTGCACCGGATCGACGACCCGCACGCATTCGTGCGCAAGACCATGGTCAACAGTTACGCGTCGTGGTACCGCCGCCAAGGGTCGCGGGAGATCGTCACCGCCGATCCGCCGAGCCCGCCGGCAACCGACGACCTGTCCGCTCGGCTGGACGACCGCGACGCGGTATGGCGCGCCCTCCTGATTCTCCCGCCCAGGCAGCGGACGGTGGTCGTGTTGCGCTACTACGAGGACCTGTCCGAGCTGGAGATCGCCGCAGTGATGGGCACCTCAACCGGGACGGTCAAGAGCCAGTCGGCCCGGGCGCTACGGCGGCTGGCCGAAATCCTCGCCGCCGCCGACGCCGCCGACGACGCCGACGCGGCCGACACGGCCGACCATGGACCCACCGGAGCAAGACGTGACTGATCTTGAAGACCGGATCCGCGACTCGCTCCGGGATCCCCGGCGGCAGCTGCCGGACTGGCCAGATCCGATGCCGCGCATCCGGCGTGCCGCGCGCCGGCAGTATGCCGCGCTGGCCGGCGCGATAGCCGTCTTGCTCGCCGGGGTCGCACTGCCACTGGCGCTGGTGTCTGCCCTGGGTACCCATGCGGCCGCCGGGAAACCGTCCACCAGCACAACCCCTTCCCCGGCGCCAACCCGGCCTGCGCGTGCAGCCATTCCGCGTTACCCGGCGTGGACGAAAGGGCTGCGTGGCGAAGTGGCTTACGAATGCGGCTACGTGCTCTGCCTGATGCATCCGGATGGCAGCGGGAAACGGGGCGTGCCAGGCAACGGGCGGCCACTGCTGCCCCAGTGGAACGTTGCATGGTCACCCGATGGCAGTCGGCTGTCCTTCCGTGGCTACTACGGTCCGGGTGACGGACAGTACGACCTGTACGCTGCCGGCGCGAACGGATGTCACCTCACCAGGCTGACGCACGGACTGAACGGCGACAGCTCATCGTGGTCCCCGTCCGGGCGCCAGATCGCGGTCTCGGCACCGTACGGCCTCGACCTCATCAACGCCAACGGCACCAGGCTGCACCAGCTGGTCGCGAACCACACGAACATCACTTATGCCGACGCCGCCCCGGCCTGGTCGGTCCGAAACCGGATCGCGTTCGTCTGGGTCCGACCGGCGCCGCGTCCCGCCGAGATCTACACGGTGAACGCGGACGGGTCCCGGCTGGAACCGCTGACGCACGGGGGCAACGGGTTCGGCGAGCCGGCGTGGTCTCCCGACGGGAACTCAATCGCATTTGCGGCCGGTCCCGATACCTTCGCCTCGTCGGTCGTCGAGGTCGCCAACGCGGACGGCACCGGCGTCCGGCGAGTCAGCTCCCTGTCTTGGATCAGTTACAGCCCTACCTGGACCCCTGGCGGCCAGATCGTCTTCCTCCGCCAGACGCATCCAGCGGCCGCCAACGGGCCTAACGCGCCGCCGGCTACCAGCGCCTACATCGTGAATCGTGATGGCTCGGACCTTCGACTGCTGTACCCGAACCTGAACGCGAGCCAGATCGCGTGGGGACCCGCGACATTGCCTCCCGCGGGGTGCTGACCTGCGTGATCGCTATGCCTGCGGGATCGGCGAAGCGCGCCGAGTGAACCGGTCGCGGTGCTCACCGTGCAGACGGCAGGCCGGCACGCTGCGGCCGCACAGCACGAGCGCGAGGTCCTGGGCATTGCCGGCCAGCAGGCTGCCGGCGCCGAAGCGCCAGTCGATGTCGTCGGCCCGCAGTTCGATCCCGGAAACGTCGGTGCCGAAGTAGCGCTGCGTCTTCGGGGCGGTGACGCTCGCCAGCACAAGGCGCAGCCTGTCCTCCGGTACCTTCCTGTCGATGCCGAGGGCCACGGTGATGTCCAGGCCGTGGAGCACGTCATGGGTCAGCGCGCCGCTGTAGCCACCACCCGGCGGTTTCCAGGGGTGCCCGGCGTTGCTGGCGAGAACCGCGGCGAGCTCGCCAGCCGACATCGCCGCCGCGTCCCGGCGCGCGCACCGGTCAGACATCCGGTTGAAGTTGCCGCGGGCCCTGGCCAGTTCGGCCACGAACCGCGCGGTGGAGTACCGGAACGGCATGGTCATGTGGGCTACCACGTCGCGCACGCGCCAGCCCGCGCACAGGGACGGTGCCTCCCAGTCAGCTGCTGGCAGCCCGGCCAGCACCTTCGCCAGATCGCGCCGCTCCGCCGCGATCGCGTCCTGGATGCCGGTGTCATTCATCGCTTTCTCCCTGTCCGTAACTCGACTTAGGCGGGTAACGCGGGCGCCGATGGTCATCGCCGGTTCGCGACCAGCTCGGCCACATAGGCAGCGCCCCGGTCGAGGCTGGTGGCGAATCCTGCCTGGGCCTCCGGCGCCCGGTAGGCGGCGGGCACGTTCGCCAGGTGCGTGATCACCTCGGTGCGTTCGTCGCCGAGGTCGATGAAGCTGAGGGAGGTCACCATTCCTGAGCCGTCCTCGGTCCAGCCGAGCGCAGCCGGCCGGTCGACCAGGTGGTAGGTCGCGCGCATCGTGTACTCGCCGCCGTCGCTGTCGCTGACCATTACCGTCTCGAAGATCCCGCCGGGCCGCAGGTCCACGGTGATCCGGTCGGCCGGCGTCGTTGTCCCGGCCGGGCCCCAGAAATGGGTCAGGTGCTCGGGCCTGGTCATGCAGTCGAAAAGCAATTCGCGCGGGGCGTTGTGAATGCGCCGGTAGGTGAGTTCGGCGGCTGGGATGTCGGAAGTCACGGATGCTCCTGCTCTAGTTGCGGGGTTGGCTGGCGAGAGGCCGGCCAGGTGCGCGTCAAGCCGGTCGTAGCGCTCGGCCCAGATGGTCTTGTGCTGTTCGATCCAGCCGGAGGCAGCGTCCAGCTGGCCGGGCTCGAGCTGACACGGGCGCGACTGCGCGTCCCGCGTCCGGGAGATCAGGCCCGCTTGCTCCAGCACCTTCAGGTGCTTGGATACGGCCTGCTGGGTCATGCTGAACGGAGCGGCTAGCTCCGCGACGGTGGCCGGGCCGTTCGCCAGGCGCTCAAGGATGGCCCGCCGAGTCGGGTCGGCAAGCGCGGCGAACGTCACACTCAGATCCCCGTCCGCGGCCAGCATCACCGAACTCCTCTGGTCAGGCGGCCGCCACAGCCACTGGCTAAGACAACCGATAAGTTGTACAACTCAGAGGTTGTCATAGGCTGATCGCGGAGTCAAGCCAGCCCACGGCGTTGGCCGTAGGCTGGAGTTTGTGACGCATCTGCTGACGGAGCAGGCCAGGCGGCGCAGGGCGTGAGTCGCGAGCTACTGCCGCAGTTGCGCCGTGCCCGCGACCACATGGACCGGTACTACGCCGAGCCGCTCGACCTCGGCCAACTGGCCGCCGTCGCCGGGGTATCGAAATACTACTTCGCCCGTAGTTTCGAGGCTGCGTACGGCGAGTCGCCGATCCGCTACCTCAGCCGGCGGCGCATCGAGCGGGCCCAGGATCTGCTGCGGTCCGCCAACCTGACCATCACCGAGATCTGCATGCTGGTCGGCTTCGCCAGCCTGGGGTCGTTCTCGGCGCGATTCACCCAGCTAGTGGGAGAGACGCCGACGAGCTACCGGAACCGGTGGGCGGCAGCTCGTGGTCCCTGGGTTCCCGGCTGCTACCTGTTCATGCGGGGCGCCGCTGATCTCCGCTGCACGGCGCGGCCGGGCCCTTGCGATAAGCCAACACCGAGCGATACGGCAATCTGAGAGAAGCGCGGGCCCCGTTCCGGTCCCTACGATCGATGCATGATCACTAACGTCTCGCTCGTCACCGTTTTCTGCCTGGACCAGGCCGAGGCCCGCGACTTCTATGTCGACAAGCTGGGCTTCGAGGTCCGCACCGACATCACCATGGGCGAAGGGTACCGATGGCTGACCGTGGGCCATCCCAGCCAGCCCGAGCTCGAGCTCACGCTCATGGTCCCTGGCCCGCCGCTAGATCCCGAGGCGGCCGAATTCGTCCGCCAGGAACTCGGGAAGGGGCAGCTGGGCGGGCTCGGCCTGCGGGTGGATGACTGCCGGAAGACGCATGCCGACCTGGTGGCGAAGGGCGTCACGTTCGTGCAGGAGCCAGCCGAGCGCCCGTACGGCACGGAGGCCATCATTCGCGATAGCTCGGGCAACTGGCTGGTCCTGGTGGAACGCAAGGAGTTCTCGCCGGAGGACTTCGCCTGACCCGCAGGCCGAGTTCAGGCGTGCCCGCTTCTGGCCGTTTCGTCCGGGGCGGTTCGTGCCAGGGTGCCCTCTCGGGCTGCCCGTGCTGACCTTGTGCCGGACCTGGCTGCGGCCGGAGCCGCAGCTAGGAGTTCTGGCCGTTCGGCGGCGCGCTGCTTTCGAAGATCATCTAGGTGGTCAGTCGCGTTTGCGTCGAGTTTCCGCCGGGAAGAATGCATTCGGTTATCGGCTCCATACGCACAGTAAATGGTGCGTCGTCCATAACCCTGGCACTTCCCCGCGGGTGCGCAGGGCGCGGAGCCGGAAACTGGTCGAAACGACCGGCGCTACCGGATCACTTTCCCCGTGCCGCCGTGTGCCCGCGCGTCCTGCCGCGAACCAAGCCAGGTTCTCGCCAAGGGAGGTGCGGAGACCGGCAGCGCGCCCACTGTCGCCGTCGCTGGCGAGGTTCGCCAGGGATGGCGGAGCGTGATGGTCACGCGGCTCGACACGAGGAGGCAGGTACAGATGCGGATCGGCCTGATTGCCCCGCCCTGGGTCCCGGTTCCACCACCGGCCTACGGGGGGACCGAGGTCGTTATCGACAACCTCGCCAGGGGCTTGCATGAGCTCGGTCACGAGGTTCGGCTGTTCACTGTGGGTGAGTCGCAGTGCCCGGTGCCGACCGACTTCCTCTACCCGAATGCGATCTCGCCCATCGGCGTGACCGTTCCGGAGACGGCGCACGTGCTGGCAGCTTACGAGTCGCTAGCGGACATGGATGTCATCCATGACCACACCTTCCTCGGCCCGCTGATCTCGGGCCTGCGCGGAATGCGCAGGCCGCCAGTGGTCCACACCAACCACGGCCCGTTCAACGGCGAAACCCAGCCGGTGCTGGCGGCAATCGCCCGGCATGCCACCATCGTGGCCATCTCGCATTCGCAGGCCCGCCAAGCCCAGCAGTACGGTGGCGCCCAGATCGCCGATGTCATCCATCACGGCATAGATCTCGATCTGTACAAGCCAGGACCCGGCGGTGGCGGCTACCTGATCTTCATCGGCCGCATGTCCCCGGACAAGGGCGTGCACCACGCCGTCCGGGTCGCCAAGAAGGCCGGCAAGCAACTGGTGCTGTCGACCAAGATGCGCGAGGACAAGGAGATCGACTACTTCGAGGCCGAGGTCCGCCCGCTGCTCGACCCAGACGACGAGATGCCGTCGGAAATCCCGCTGGGTCGCAGGATCGAGCTGCTGCGCGGCGCCGACGCCATGCTCAATCCGATTACCTGGCGCGAGCCGTTCGGCCTGGTGATGGCGGAGGCACTCGCGTGTGCCACGCCGGTCCTCGCCTTCCCGAACGGAGCCGCTCCGGAGATCATAGACCGAGGCAGAACCGGGTATCTCTGCCGCGACGAGGTGGAGATGATCAGCGCCATTGATCGGGTGGGTGAGATCGACCGTGACCAGTGCCGTGACGCCGCCGAGAGGCGGTTCTCACTGCAGCGGATGGCGCGCGACCACGAGCGGCTCTACCGCCGCATCCTGGAGCGCGAGTCCGGGTTCATCCGCCGCATCCCGGCGGCAGGCAGGCGACTCATCAGCGCATAGCGGACAAGCCCGGCCGGAGGCCGCCAGATGACCGAGCCATGGTCGTCAGGCGAGCTCCCGCCGGGCCAGGGCGCTGCGTACAGCCCGGTCACGCTGATCGAGGGCTCCACGTTCTGCATCAGCGAACCGGGCGGCGACATCGTGCCGGACCGGTCGCATGGGCTGTTCGTTCGCGACACCCGGATGCTCTCGCGATGGGAGCTGAGGGTCGACGGGATCGAGCCGCAGCCGCTGTCGGTGCAGCACGCGGAGCCCTACGCGGCCACGTTCCTGGGCCGGATGCCGCCGCGGGCAGGCAAGGCGGACAGCACCCTGCTCGTGGTACGCCGGCGGTATGTCGGTGATGGCATGCGCGAGGACATCACCTTGCGCAACACCTCGGCCACCTTGAAGCGGTTCCGGCTGGAGCTGACCGCAGAGGCAGACTTCGCTGACTTGTTTGAGGTGAAAGGGCGGTCCAAGCCCAGGGCCGTCGCCAGCACCGGCACGGCCGATTCCGGTCTCGTCATCACCAGCGGGAGGCGCGAGCGCCGGCAGGAACTGCGGATCACCGGCGACCAGCACCCGAGTGTCGCCGACGACGGGGTGCTCTCCTGGCGGCTGTCGGTGCCCGGCCACTCCGAGCGCACCGTGAGCGTGGAGGCGGTGCCGGTCGACGACGGCGTAGCCATGAAGCTGCGGCACCCGCGCGGCCACGCGGTCGACTCGACGCAGCCCGCCAAGCGGCTGCGCAAGTGGCGGCAGCGCGGTCCGCAGGTCCGGACGCCCGACCGCAACCTTGCCGAGGTGCTCGGGCGCAGCGTCGAGGATCTCGGCGCGCTGCGCATCTTCGATCCCGAGCATCCGCGCTGGCCGGTAGTGGCGGCCGGAGCTCCGTGGTTCATGGCGCTGTTCGGCCGCGATTCGCTGCTGACCGCGTGGATGCTGCTGCCCTGGGATCCGGGGCTGGCCCTGGGCACGCTGCGCACGCTGGCCGCATGGCAGGGCAGCGAGGTCGACCCCGCGTCCGAGGAGGAGCCGGGCAAGATCTTGCATGAGGTGCGGTTCGGTCCGGCAGCATCGTTCGCTCTCGGCGGCCGCAGCGCGTACTACGGCAGCGTGGACGCTTCTCCGTTGTTCGTCATGCTGGTCGGTGAGCTGCAGCGCTGGGGCGGCAAGGAGAACGCCATCGCGGCGCTGATGCCGCATGTCGACCGGGCACTTGACTGGATCGAGACGTATGGCGACGCCGACGGTGACGGCTTCGTCGAGTATTGCCGCAAGACCAGCCATGGCCTGGCTAACCAGGGCTGGAAGGATTCCTGGGACGGGGTTAACTTCGCCGATGGCACCATCGCCGAGCCGCCGATCGCGCTGGCTGAGGTACAGGGCTACACGTATGCGGCGTACCGGGCCAGGGCGCAGCTGGCCCGCCAGGCCGGCGATGAACGTGCAGCGGTGGCCTGGCGGAAGAAGGCCAAGCAGCTGAAACGCGACTTCAACGCCAGGTTCTGGCTACCCGATAAGGGCTGGTACGCGATCGGGCTTGATGCGGAGAAGCGCCCGATCGACTCGCTCACCTCGAACATCGGGCATTGCCTGTGGACCGGCATTGTCGACAAGGACAAGGCGCCTTCGGTCGCCAGGCACCTGATGTCGCCGGAAATGTTCAGCGGCTGGGGGATCCGGACGCTGGCCTCGTCGATGAGCGCGTACAACCCGATGAGCTATCACAACGGCTCAGTCTGGCCGCACGACAACGCCATCTGCGCAGCAGGCCTTCTCCGCTACGGCTTGATCGAGCAGGCACAGCGGGTGACGGATGCGATCATCGACGCGGCCGCCACCTTTGGCTACCGGCTGCCCGAGCTTTTCTGCGGCTTCGCCAAGGATGAGTTCATGACGCCGGTGCCGTATCCCACGTCCTGCTCGCCGCAGGCGTGGGCGGCTGCGGCGCCGTTGCTGCTGCTGCACAGCCTGCTCCGGTTCGCCCCGGAGGTGTCGAGCGCGCAACTGTGGTGCGCGCCCGAGGTGCCGGACCGCTACCTGCCGTTGCGCGTCAGCGGATTGCGGGTCGGCAAATCCCGGCTGACCGTGGATGTGACCGACGGGCAATGGGAGATCTCGGGGCTGGAGCCGGTCAGCATCGAGGTCATTCCGGCGCCGCGCCCGGCCCGGTCGGGCTGACAGTACTGCCGTCAGTCCGACCGGGCCGAGCCGCGGGCCAGATACTAACGCGGCTTGTAAGGCTTGCCGTCGTACTTGTTGTCGTGCACCGACGGGTGGATCGGAGGTGCGTAGGAGAACAGGTCGATCGGCCGGACCCAGGCAGGCGCTGCCGGGTTGGGCAGTGTGCTGGTCTTGTCGCGCGGGGCGTACCCGCCACCGCTGATCGAGTTGTGGCAGATGACGTCGGCGTTGCCGGAATCACTGACACCGGCCTGGTCGCCGATCAGCTTGCCCTTCCCGGTCTGGAACCCCGCCACGTTGGCATCGGCCGACGGCTCGCCGTGGCTGTAGCCGTGGTAGTTGCGGATCACGTTGTAGCAGGCGGTGTCGCGCGTCGGTGTGCGCGGCGATTTGGAGCAGGTCGAGTCGACGTTGAACAGCGCGACGCCGATGTCGTTGTTGATGAGGGTGTTGTGCTGGAAGCTTGCCCGCTTGACCAGCGGTGAGATCTTGCCGTTGCCGCAGACCGAGCCGCCGCCACCGAAGACCAGGATGCCGGCCGAGGTTGCGTAAGCAGATCCGGTGTAGTTATTGCCGGTGATCGTGCTGTCGGTGACCGTGCCGGTAGCGCCTAGTGAGATCTGTATCCCGTTCTGCGCGATGGCGGTGGTGGGTCCCGCGCCGGTCACGGCAACGCCAGTGATCTTGCCAGTAGAGCCAGGGCCGTCGACTGTGATGCCGTTCTTCTGATAGCTCTCGATAGTGTCATTGGTCAGGCTGACGCGGCCGATCTGGTCGGTTACCGACGATCCAGCCTCGACGTCCACGCCGCCCTGGCAGCCGTCCGTGGTGGCGTCACCGCCGATCTTCTGCACGATCGAGTCGGTCAGCGACACCGAAGCGCCGCCCTCGACGAGAAGGCCGTAGAGGCTGTCGTAGCAGACGTTGCTGACCCACTGGCCCTCGATCGTGACGTGGCTGATGGAGACCGATACGCCGCTGGAGTTGACGCCGCCGGCCTTAGCCGCGCACACCTCGATGACTGACTGCGGCGCTTGCGTCACCGGGTGTGAGGTGGCGTCCTTTGCCTGGCAGTTGGTGGTCGAGAGCCCTGTGGAGGTGCTCTGTCCCACCGCCGCCGGGAGTTCGATCACAGCCGGGCCCTCGCTGGCCGGCTCCTTGGCGCGCGTCATGACGAGGCTGCTGGTGACGGTGACCTGCTCGCTATAGACGGCGGGGCAAATCTCGATCGTCGGAACGGCCTTGGGGTGCGCGCTCTCATATGCCTCGGCCGCGGTAACTGCCGACTGCACGGTGTGGTATCCGGCTGTGGCGCAGCTGGTGTTCGACGTCGATGTGCTTGTCGGGGCGACCCAGAAGTAGGTCGTGCTGGTGGCGGGCGCGGCAGCTGCGGCCGCTGCCGGTACGGCTGTCGCTCCGGCCGCGGCCAGGGCAGCCGCACACGCCAGGACGCCAGCGGAGGACCGCCGCCGCAGGCCCGCTCGCTTGCTCGTTGGCTGGTTCGTGCGTCGCCACGGTGTCCGTGTAGCAATGCGTGGCATGAGATCGTCCCATCTGATGTGTCAAAAAAATCCTGACATAGAGGAGATGCGGCGAAGATACCGCAGGTTTACTTCCGGAAACAAAATTCTGATAAGGCACGCCGGTATGTACGGTACTGTCCGGTAATGCGTTAGTCGTCCAGAACATTTATGAGCAGGCGCGAGCCTGGCGGCGCGATCTGGCCGAAGTCTGCCGCGGTGGCCGCGCCTTCGCTGGACCCGAAGGCCGCATCCAGCGCAGCCCGGTCGGCGAAGTAGAGCTCGGCGATCCGGTGATAGGTCTGCTCGCCACCGTCCAGCGCCGAGGTGAACGTTCCGGACTCGAACCGCTGCAGGCCAGGCAGCTTGTGCACGAGTGGGACATGTACACCGAGATAGTGCTCGTCGAAAGCGGCAGCGTCGTCGGGCTTGGTATAGAGCACTACGAGTTTGACTGTCATGGCACGGAACCTACCGGTCAGCCTGGCCCCGTGTCACGAGGCCGGCGGGCAGCCAGTCAGAGCTCTCCGCCGAGCTCCGAAGTCCATACCACGACCTTCGTCCGGTCTCCGCGGAACAGGTCGCGGGCGAACTCGAGCGGCTGGCCTGCCCGCGCGTACGCGGTGCGCTCGACCAGCATGAGCGGCGCACCTTCGTCCACGTCCAGGGCCTCGGCCTCGCGTACGCCAGCCACCACGGGCTCCAGTGACTCGCGGGCCCGGTGCGGGCGCAGCCCGTAGTTCTCGGCCAGCAGGTCATACAGAGAGCCGTCAAGCCGGCAGTCAAGCAGGCCAGGGAACAGGCTGGCCGGAAACTGCGAGTGCTCGATCACGATCGGACGGCCGTCGGCGAGCCGGATCCGCTTGACGTCGTGCACCTGCTCGCCCGGTTGCAAGTCAAGTGCGGCGGCCGCGGCCGGGCTAGCCGGGATTTGCGCCGCCGCGAGGACGCGCGCACCCGCGACCTTGCCATGCCTGCGCAATTGCTCGGAGAACCCGGCAAGCGTCGTGAGGTCCTGTTCCAGCTTCGGCTCGGCCACGAAGGTGCCGCCGCCCCGGCCCACCGTCCGGGTGACCAGGCCGCGCTGGGCGAGCTCGCCCAGCGCGTGCCGGAGCGTCATCCGGCTGACTCCGAGCCACGCAGCCAGGTCGTGCTCGGTGGGCAGCCGGTCGCCCGGTGTGAGCTGACCCGCGGCGATCGCGTCGGCAAGCCAGTCCTCGATCTGCGCGTGCGCGGTGATGCCTGGCTGTTTGATGATCATCGGAGGCTGCCGCGGCAGGATCGCAGATTCGGCCACCGCGGTGCCCCGCCACGAATGCTGCCGTCGCTGCATGCTCCTAGTGTCTCCTCTGCGGCGGGCGGGCAGCTAACCGTGGGCTGCCAGTTGACAGTGAGCCGGTAGTGAACAATGCGCCAGTAGTTGACAGTGAGCCGGCAGCCAGACGGCGGGCACCGCATGCCTTGCGGCTGCGGCAGCCCGCCGTCCGGAGGAAGACGCGCCGCCCTCCCCGCCAGTGACCGAGTTCGGCGAGCGATCTCGGCCAGGCCCTACTGCGCGCCTCCGGTCCTGCCAAGTCGCTAGGCCGCCCCCTCTGCCGGGATGGGCTCGCCAGCGGGAGCAGTCACCGCGGCGAACGGCTTGGCCCGCCCCACCAGCAGGTAGTAAATGGCGCCGACCACGACGACGAAGATGAGCACCGTCCACAAGATCGGGATGTCGTTCAGGAAGCCGATATGGAAATTGAGGATCTGCGTTTTCGCTACGATTACTTGCTTCGGCTGCGGATTGCTCGCTGCTCTTGGCCAGGCGAAGTTGACCAGCATCGCGCCGCCATACAGCAGGCCGACGATGTTGATGACCAGGCCCCAGCGGTGCAGCTTAAACGGCGCCTCGGTCTTCGGCCAGCCCTGCAGCCGCGCGCGCAGGATCGCGAGGTTACCGAGGAAGTAGCTCAGGTAGATCATCGCGGTCGCCGCGATCGCGATGATGCCGGCCCGGAGAACTGGATGAACGGGATCGCGGCGAGAACGGCGATCGCGATGCAGGTCCAGAGCGGGGTGTGGAGTGTCGGAGATACCCGCGACAGGTAGCGGGAGAACGGCAGCTGGTTGTCCCGCGACATGCCGAAGCAAAGCCGGATCGTCGCAGCCATGATCGACAGGCAGCAGACGAAGATCGCTGCCGAGACCACCAGCAGGTAGATCGTCGCGAAGTGCGGCGAGAAGTTGGCCTCGATGATGTTCTGCGGGCCGTAGGCGCCGCTGATCGCGGCATGCAGGTTCGGAATCGACATCAAGGTGGCGAGCAGGAAAACGCCGCCGATGATGAAGGCGCCGATGATCGAGAAGAGCACGGCCCTGGGCGCCGCGCGGCGCGGATCTCTGGTCTCCTCGGCCAGGGTCGATGCGGTGTCGAAACCGTAGATCACAAACAGCGACATGAACATGGCGATCAGGAACGTGTTCGCCCCGACGTGCAGCCCACCGCTGTTGGTGACGACGTGGAAGCCCTGGTGGTTGTGGAACACCATTAGCACGATCGCGAACACGAACATGCCGAGGATCTCGAACAGCACACCCGTGTTGTTGATGATCGCTACCAGCCTGACCCCGTAGATGTTCAGCACGGTGATCACCACCAGCGTGATCAGCGCGACGACGAGTTCGGTGTTCAAAGTCAGGCGGAGCGAGTGCCAGCCCAGGCCATTGATTGCCGGGATGAGTGCCAGCGGCAAGGTGGCCACCACGGAGCTCACAGTCAGGATGCCGGCGAACAGGTAGATCCAGCCGGTGAACCAGGAGTAAGCGCGGTTCGCCATGTACTTGGACCACTGGAACACCGACCCGGCCAGCGGGAAATGGCTGGACACTTCGGCGAAGTTCAGCGCGATGATGAACTGCCCGAGCGCCACCACCGGCCAGGTCCAGATGAAGACGCCGCCGATCGTGGTTAGTCCCAGGTAGAACAGCGTGAAGATGCCAGTCGACGGCGAGATGTAGCTGAAGGCCACGGCGAAGGAGCTGAAAGTGCCGAGGGAGCGCTTGAGTTCCTGCTTGTAACCGAACCTCGCGAGGTCGGCGGCGTCCCGGTCATGGCTGCTGACATCCTGGGTCGCGCTCACGGCAGCTCCTCCTCGCCTGCATGTAACAGGTGACCTGAGTGACCTCAGTTGGCAGGAGCGTAGGGCGTTACCTAGATAACTGTCCAGACCCTATGGCCAGACATTCGTGGCAGGAAGGTCGGATAAGGAAGAACTTGCGTATGACGTACGGGCAGCCGAACATCCGTCTAGACCTTTTGCCGGATGACTCGTAGCCTGCGAGAGTGACTGAGCTCTTGTGCGCCGGGACGCAGGCCTTGCTGGCCAGGGTGCCGAGCCTGGCGGGCACACCGCGGCAGATCACTCCGCTGCCGGGCGGCCTGACCAATCAGAACTTCAAGGTCACCACGCCGGACGGCCAGTTTGTCGCGCGGGTGTTTGCCGACGGCGAGAACTTGCTGGCGATCGACCGCGAGCGCGAATACCGCAACTCGCTCCTGGCCGCCGAGGCCGGAGTCGGCGCACCGGTGATTGAGTACCGGCCGCAGGACCGGGTCCTGGTGCTCGGGTTCATCGACGGCAAGACGCTGGCTAATGCCGATGTCGGGGATCCGGCCATGCTCCGCAGGATCGCCGCCGCCTGCAAGACCCTGCACGGGGCTGGCCGGTTCCACGGCGACTTCGACATGTTCGAGGTACAGGGGTCGTATTACGCGACCGCCGTGGCGGCCGGGATGCGGATCCCGGCTGGCTACGACGACCTCATGCCTGCCTTCACGGCGGCGAGCCGGGCGCTGGCCGTGCGCGCGGAGGGCACCGTTCCCTGCAATAACGACCTTCTCGCGGCGAACTTTATCGATGACGGCGAGCGGATCTGGCTCATCGATTACGAATACTCCGGGAACAACGATCCCTGTTTCGAGCTCGGTAACATCGCCGGCGAGTGCCGCCTCGACGCCGACGCGCTCGCTGCGCTGGTGACCGCCTACTTCGGGCGGCCGCGCCGCAGCCGGATCGCGCGGGCCCGGCTCTTCAGCCTGGCAGCCGGATACGGCTGGACGCTCTGGGGGGCGATCCAGCACTCGGCAAGCCAGCTTGACTTTGACTTCTGGTCCTGGGCGATGGAGCGGTTTGACGCCGCGGCGGCAGGCTTCCGCAGCCCGGGTTTCCGGCAGCTGCTGACTGACGCGCAGGACGAGGACTGACGAATATGACGCAGGCACTGCCGGCCAGGTCGCAGGTTGTGATCATCGGCGGCGGCGTTATCGGCACCAGCGTGGCCTATCACCTGACCGCGCTGGGCTGGACCGACGTGCTGCTGCTCGAGCAGGGCCAGCTCTCCTGCGGCACCACCTGGCACGCGGCCGGCCTGGTCGGCCAGCTCCGGGCCTCGGAGGCAGGCACTCGGCTCGTGCAGTACTCCACCAGGCTGTACGAGCGGCTGGAAGCTGAGACCGGCCAGGCCACCGGGTTCCGCCGCTGCGGCGGGGTGACGATAGCCAGGACTCCCGACCGGCTGGAAGCGTTGCGCCGGACCGCGGCAACCGCGCAGGCCTACGAGATCGACTGCGAGCTGATCAGCGCCGCAGCGGCTGGCGAACTGTTCCCCGCGATGCGGACCGAGGATCTGCTGGGCGCGATCTGGCTGCCAGGGGACGGCCGTGCGAACCCGGTCGACCTCACCGCCGCGCTGGCCCGCGGCGCCAGGCAACGGGGTGCGACCATCGCCGAGCGGGTCCGGGTCACCGGCGTCACCAGCCGCGACGGCCGGGTGACCGGCGTGCGAACCGACGTCGGCGACGTCCATGCCGAGATCGTGGTCAACTGCGCTGGCCAGTGGGCCAAGCAGGTGGGCGCGCTCGCCGGGGTCACGGTGCCGCTGCACTCGGCCGAGCACTTCTATGTGGTAACCGAGCAGGTAGACGGCGTGCATCCGGACCTGCCCGTGCTGCGCGACCCGGACGGCTACACCTATGTCAAGGAAGAAGTGGGCGGCCTGGTGGTCGGCGGCTTCGAGCCGGTAGCCAAGCCCTGGGTGTCGCCGGACGAGCTGCCGTACCCGTTCGAGTTCCAGCTGCTGGCGGAGGACTGGGACCACTTCAGCGTGCTCATGGACTCCGCCGTGCACCGGATTCCGGTGCTGGCGGAGACCGGGATCAGGAAGTTCTACAACGGGCCCGAGAGCTTCACCCCGGACAACCAGTTCATTCTCGGTGAGGCACCTGAGCTGGCCGGGTTCTTCGTCGCGGCCGGCTTCAACTCGGTGGGCATCGCCTCGGCCGGCGGGGCGGGCCTGGCGCTGGCGCAGTGGATCGTCGACGGCCAGCCGGGCACCGACCTGACCGCGGTGGACATCAGGAG
This sequence comes from uncultured Actinomycetota bacterium, assembly GCA_963834665.1. Lineage (GTDB taxonomy): Bacteria > Actinomycetota > Actinomycetes > Streptosporangiales > Streptosporangiaceae > JAJYUU01. Next base: position 750,689 of record CAWICK010000007.1, on the reverse strand, counting down.
GTTCGCGCCCTTCAATGGCAACTCCCGCTGGCTGCGCGACCGGGTTGGCGAAGTGCTCGGCCTGCACTACGCGATTGCCTGGCCGAACCGGGAGCTGGAGACGGCGCGGCCGTTCCGCCGGTCGCCGGCTTACCACCTGCTGCGCGAGACCAACGCCTGCTTCGGATCGAAGATGGGCTGGGAGCGGGCCAACTTCTTCGCTCCGCCGGGGGAACGCCCGGAGATCGAGTACTCCTGGGGCAAGCAGAACTGGCAGCCCTGGTCATCGGCCGAGCAGCTGGCGACCAGGCAGCGGGTGGCGGTATTCGACCAGACCTCATTCTCCAAGTACCTGGTCGTAGGCGCGGACGCGGCGGAAGCACTGCAATGGCTGTGCACGAACGATGTGGCGGTGCCACCAGGCCGGACCGTTTACACCGGGATGCTCAACGACCGGGGCACCTACGAATCCGACATCACCGTGACCCGGTTGGCAGCGACCGAGTTCCTGCTAGTCGCGAGCGCCGCCACGACCGAGCGGGATGCCGATCACATCCGCAGGCAGCTGCCGCCCGGCTGCCGGGCGAGCCTGGTGGACGTGACCTCGGCGTATGCCGTGTACGGCGTGATGGGCCCGCGGTCGCGGCAGCTGCTATCCCGGCTGACCAGGGCTGACCTGAGTGAGGCGGCATTCGGGTTCGGCACCAGCCAGCTGATCGACCTCGGTTACGCCACGGTGCGGGCCACCAGGATCACCTACGTGGGTGAGCTCGGCTGGGAACTCTACGTGCCGGCCGAGTTCGCGGTCGGCGTCTACCAGGACCTGCTGGCCGCGGGGGCCGACCTCGGCGTCGCCAACGCTGGCTACTACGCGATCGAGTCGCTCCGCCTGGAGAAGGGCTACCGGGCCTTCGGCCGTGAGCTGACTCCCGACTACAACCCGGCCGAGGCCGCCTGCTGTTCGCCTGCAAGCTGGCTGCCGGTACCGCCTTCCTCGGCCGCGAGGCGGTGGAGAAGGCCAGGGCTGACGGGCCACGGCGGCGGCTCGTCTCGGTAGTGCTCGGCGATCCCGGCGTCATGATGTGGGGCGGCGAACTGCTGCTTCGCGAGGGCGAGCCGGTCGGCCAGCTGACCTCGGCGGCCTGGGGCGAGACAGTGGGCGCTGCCGTCGGCCTGGCCTACCTTCGGGATCCGGCCGGTGGCGCGGTGACGGCAGAGTTCATCCGGACCGGCCAGTATCAGGTCAATGTCGGTGGGCAACTAGCCGCCGCGGCCGTCAGCCTGCGGCCGCCATACGATCCGGCGAGAAAAACGTGAACTAGCCTCAACACCCGGCACAGCAGCCCAGTAACCCGCCGTGCTGTAGAGCGGAGCAGTCAGATGACGGTCAGCGTCTTCGATCTCTTCAAGATCGGCATAGGCCCGTCTAGTTCACATACAGTCGGCCCGATGCGGGCAGCGGCGATGTTTGCCGGCTCGCTCGAGCGGGACGGGCTGCTGCCGGCCGTCTGCCAGGTCAAGGCCGAGCTATTCGGCTCGCTGGGCGCGACCGGCCACGGGCACGGCAGCGTGAAGGCCGTTGTGCTCGGCCTGTCCGGCGAGCAGCCGGAGACCGTTGACCCCAGCGCCGCTGATCCGCTCGTGAGCTCAGTACGGGAAACTGGCACGCTGAGGGTGCTCGGCCACGTTTCCATCCCTTTTAACGTCGATGAGGACGTGATCCTGCACCGGCGCCGGCGGCTGGAGTTCCACTCCAACGGCATGCGATTCGCCGCGCTGGACGCTGCGGGCGCCGAGCTGTCAGCCCGGACCTACTACTCGGTCGGGGGCGGGTTTGTGCTCGGGGAGGACGAGGCCGGGCGCCCGGCCATCGTCACCGACCCCACCGAGGTGCCGTACGCGTTTGGTAGCGGCGCCGAGCTGCTCGCGATCGCCCGCCGCACCGGGCTGCCTGTCAGCGGCATCATGCTCGCCAACGAGCTGGGCCGGCGGGATAAGGCCGAGGTCGAGGCAGGGCTGCTGCGGATCTGGGCTGTCATGCAGGAATGCGTGGTGCGCGGCTGCGCGGCCGAGGGTGTACTGCCAGGCGGGCTGAAGGTGCGCCGCCGGGCCGGGGCGCTGCAGCAGACGCTGGAGCAGACGGGGGACACCGCCGACCCGCTGTACGCGATGGAGTGGGTCACGCTCTATGCCCTGGCCGTGAACGAGGAGAACGCCGCCGGCGGCCGGGTGGTGACCGCGCCGACGAATGGGGCAGCGGGCATCATCCCGGCCGTGCTGCACTACTACATGCGGTTCGTGCCGGGCGCTGACGAAGCCGGCGTGATCCGGTTCCTGCTGACGGCGGGCGCGGTTGGCGCGCTGTTCAAGGAGAATGCGTCGATCTCCGGGGCCGAGGTCGGCTGCCAGGGCGAGGTCGGCTCGGCTTGCTCGATGGCGGCTGCCGGGCTGGCGGAGGTTATCGGGGGCACGCCCGAGCAGGTGGAGAACGCCGCCGAGATCGGCGTGGAGCACAACCTCGGGCTGACCTGTGACCCGGTCGGCGGCCTGGTCCAGATCCCCTGCATCGAGCGGAACGCGATCGGCGCCGTGAAAGCGATCACGGCCGCCAGGATGGCCGTGCGCGGCGACGGCGAGCACAAGGTTTCGCTGGACAAGGCGATCAAGACGATGCGGGAGACTGGCGCGGACATGAAGGTCAAGTACAAGGAGACAGCGCGCGGCGGCCTGGCCGTCAACGTCATCGAGTGCTAGGCCGGTCAGCGGCGGACGGCTGGGACGGCGGGAGGACCCCGTTCCCTGCCTGAAGGTTCTGGGTTTAGTTCGAACCGGGCTGTGAGGCAGCCGCCGCCTGGTCGTTCGCCACCGCCTGCGCCGCTGGCTGCGGTTGTCCTGCGGCCAGGCGCTTACCGGAGGCTCGGCGCTCGCGGAGGTAGGTCTGGCCGATCACCCGGGCGTAACGCAGGCCGTAGGCGAGGTTCCGGCCCTTCTTGCTCACGCCGGACATCCGCTGCCGCATGACTGTCGGCACCTCGGCGACCCGGTAGCCCTGCAGCAGGGCGCCGATCAGCAGCTCGGAAGTCTGGTACTGAGGCTGGGTCTGGGTCACCGTGCCGGTCAGGTCGGCGCGCATGAGGCGCAGGCCGCTCGAGGTGTCGGTGAGATTCGTATGCGTCAGTGCGCTGATCGTACGGGCGAAGAACTTGACGCCCAGGTTGCGGAAGCTGTCGGTGTTCTCCGTCTGGCCGAGCTGCCGGGATCCGAGGACGAAGTCAGCCTGGTCAGCTTCCATGATCTGGACCATGCGAGGCAGGTCGGCCGGGTCCCACTGGCCGTCGCCGTCCAGGGTGCCGATGTACTGGGCACCCCCCTCCCGGGCGATCCGGTAGCCCAGCCGGAGCGCGACGCCGTGCCCGCGGTTAGCCGCCAGGGTGCAGACCAGCGCGCCATGCCGTTGCGCCACCTCGGAGGTGTTGTCACTGCTGCCGTCATCGATGACCAGCAGCGAGACCGGTACATCGGCGATCTGCTCCGGCACCTCATCCAGGACGCCGCCGATGTTCTCCGCCTCGTTGTAGGCGGCGATCACGATCACCAGCGGCTGAAGCTTCAGGTCCGGGTAAGTGCTGGCGAAAGCAGTGAGCGCGGCCGTGGTGACGGCGACCGTGTCCGGTGCCTCCCGCAGTCCGTGATAGGTCACTTCAGCTGGCTGCTCTCGCCTCGGCATCTGCGTTGTCTCCCAGTCGCGCCGAACGGTTATGACGGTCCACAATAGCCGCAACTTGGACTCGCCGACGTCATTCACGTGAACCATGTCCCGCACTCGAGTGCGGGACATGCCAGGTAACGACGGTACAGCCAGCGGCCTGCGGATGTGCGCCAGTACCAGGTCCGGCCGCAGTTCGCGGTTGGCGCACGGCTGTCATTGCGCAGCTGCGGGCCTGGTGCTGACAGACAATCTACCCGGTGACGCACGATGAAACTGCGCACGCCTGGAGTTGGTGACGAATTGGTAACGGCTTGGCGTAAGATCCCCGGCGGGAACAGCAGCGGGCATCCCGTGGTTAATGAGGCCAGATTGCCAGCGGCGGGTGCCGGCGGCCCTCGCCAGCGGCTGGAGCAAGCCCGGCTCCCAGCCGCGGTTAATTCCCGGTAAGCTAGGTCAGCCCCAGGGCTATGGCGGGGGTCCGGCCGGCGCCTTGCCGGGATCCGGACCGAGCCTGGCGGGCAGGGCGGCGGAGTAGCTCAGTCAGGCAGAGCAAGCGGCTCATAATCGCTGTGTCGCCGGTTCAAGTCCGGCCTCCGCTACGGAATCGCGCTGGCAACCGGCCCCGCTCGGGCTGCCTGCCAGGCAGTTTTCCGACAATCAGACGAGAGAAAGGCGCGCCTCAGTGGCTGCGACTGACGTCAGGCCCAAGATCACTCTGGCCTGCCAGGAGTGCAAGCACCGCAACTACATCACCCGCAAGAACCGGCGTAACGACCCGGACCGGCTTGAGCTGAGCAAGTACTGCCCGTTCTGCCGTAAGCACCAGCCGCACCGCGAGACTCGCTAGCAGCTGGCGGCGGTTCCCTCGGTACGGTCCGGGGTTTCCCGGTTAAGGCTGGAGCCAGATGGCGGTCAATCGTGAGTTCGCAGGCCGGACATTCCCGGCGTCCGAGCCCTACGAGGTTTCCCGGGTCAAGATTGCCGAGTTCGCGACCGCGATCGGCGAACATAACCCGCTGTTCCGCGACCCGGCCGCGGCCCGGGCAGCCGGCCACCCGGACGTCATCGCGCCGCCCACCTTCGCCATCGTGATCAGCATGGCGGGGTCAGGTGCTGCGCTGGCAGACCCCGGCCTGGGGCTGAACTACGCCATGGTCGTCCACGGCGAGCAGCGGTTCAGCTACGCCCGGCCGATCACCGCCGGAGACATCGTGACCGCCCAGGTCACGATCAGCGATATCCGTGACGCCGGGCGGAATGTGATGATCACGACCAGCACGGAGATCCGGACGGTGGCCGGGGAGCTGGTCTGCACGGCGCTCTCCACTCTTGTCGAGCGCGGCGTCTAAGGGACCAGGGAGGACTGCGGCGTGACCGAGCAGGTGACTTACGACAGCGTTGAGACCGGCGCGCAGCTGCCGCTGGCGACGTACCCGGTGACCAGGCTCAGCCTGGTCAAGTACTGCGGCGCAGCCGGTGATTTCAACGTGATCCACTGGAATGAGCGAATCGCCAAGTCAGTGGGCCTGCCGGACGTGATCGCCCACGGCATGTTCACCATGGCTCAGGCCGGCCGGTTCGTCACCGACTGGGCTGGTCCGCAAGCTGTAGTGACCGATTTCGGCGTGCGGTTCTCCTCGATGGTCGTCGTGCCCGACGATGACACCGGCGCAACGATCGACGTCAGCGGCCAAGTGGACGAGAAACTGGCCGACAACCGGGTCGCTATCACCCTGACCGCCAGGTCAGCCGATACCAAGGTGCTGACCCGGGCGCGCGCCGTCGTCCGGCTGCCCTGAGGCCTGCGTGCGGCCATGACCGCTCGCCCGCGCCCGGTGACGACCCGGCCATGACCGGGCAGCCCGGCGCCGGCGACGCTCCCCAGGATGTTCGCGACCTGGCCGCCCAGCGTGCGGCCGCCCGCAAGGCGCGCGATTTCGCCGCGGCCGACGAGCTACGTGACCAGATCCGCGAGCTCGGCTGGCAGGTGACCGACTCCCCGGCCGGGCCGCAGCTGGCGCCAGCAGCAGACCAGGATCTGGCCGGGGCCGGCCGCCGGATCGCGACTGTCGCCCTGCTAGTCCAGGGCTGGCCGGCTGACTTGCGCGAGTGTGTCGCCGCGTTGCTGGCGCACATGCCGCCGGGCGTCGTGATCAGCGGCCTTGATGTGGGCAACGCCGACGGGGCCGGAGACGTCCTGCACGAGCTGGCGCTGGCAAACCCAGAACGGGTCACCGAACTGCGCGCACACCCCAGCCCGGGCTGGGGCGCGGCCCGTAACGCCTTGCTGCGCGCAGATCCCGGCCCCGTTCACGTCCTGATGGAGACCTCCACCATCGTTACCGGTGACGCCATCAGCCCGCTGCTCACCGCGCTGGCAGCCGACGGCGTGGTCGCGGCCGGCTGGCGCGGCGCCGATCCCGACCCTGACCTGCTCAGTTTCCACGACGCCGGGCCAGGACCGGTGACCGCGCTGCTCGGGTACCTGTGGCGGTGCGGACCGACGCCGCTACCCAGGTCGGCGGATTCTCACCCCGGGCGCGTTTTTACCGGAACGCGGACCTCGAATTCTCGCTGCGCCTTGGCCGTGCGGGGACGCTGGTGGTGCCACCAGGTTCGCTTCCGGTGCGCCAGTCCAGGCACCGGGGGTACCACGACACCGAGCCCGCGGTGCGGGATGCCGAATCCAGGCGGAACTACCGTCGCGTGCTCGAGCTCCTGCGGGCCGGCCAGGTCGCGGACAATCCTCCGGAGCGGCCGACCCAATGATCGTGCGCTGGGTGATCGCTCGCGTTTGAATCCGTGGCCGCCGGTGAGTTAGCAGCCGGGCCACGGCGGACGTGGCCGGAAGGCAGGTAACTGACATGACTACGGCGCCGATCCCTGACCGGGAACTTGAGCCGGGTCGGCCGCGTGTCGATGCAGGCAAGCTCTGGCCAGGCGGAATCGCGACGGCTGTCGTCGCCGCGCTTGTCGCGCTGGTCGGCGTGCTGGTGTGCCGCTGGCTGTTCAACGTTCCGCTGCTGGCACCGCGGCAGGCCGGTGCCTACGGAGATGTGCACACCACCGACCTGGTGCTGGCCGCCGCCGCGGCGGCGCTACTCGCCACCGGGCTGGCGCACCTGCTGTTGGTCAGCACGCCACGCCCGCTGGTCTTCTTCGGCTGGATCATTGGCCTGGCGACGGTGCTGGCAGTGCTCCTCCCGTTCAGCACCGCCGCGCCGCTCGATGCGAAGATGGCCACGGCCGCCGTCGATCTGGTGCTGGGCATCGCCATCGGCTCACTTGTGAGCGGTGTTGCCGCCCGGTCGGTCCGGATCGCGCCGGGCCAGCCGGCGGGCCAGCGGTCGGGCTATGTGGTGACCGATCCGCTGTACGACGAGCGGCGGCGTACTCCGGGCCGGTAGACAGTGCCCGCCTAGCCCATTTCGCCTGGCAGCTTGACGAGCGTGAGGAAGAAGTCGTCGATCTGCCTGACCACTTCGATGAACCGCTCGAAGTCCACCGGCTTGCTGATGTAAGCGTTGGCGTGCAGCGAGTAGCTGCGCAGGATGTCCTCCTCGGCCTGCGATGTCGTCAGCACCACAACCGGGATCGACAGCAGGTCAGGGTCGGATTTGAGCTCGGCGAGCACCTCGTGGCCGTTTCGCCTGGGCAGATTCAGGTCGAGCAGGATCAACCCCGGCCGGGGCGCGTCCGCGTACTCACCTGCCCGCCGCAGGAAGTGCATGGCCTGCTCGCCGTCACCGACCACGTGCAGTTCATTGCGAATCTTGTAATGCTCGAATGCTTCCCTGGTCATGAGCACGTCACCGGGGTCATCCTCGACGAGCAGGACGTCCACCACATCGAGCCCGGCACGCTCAGTCATCAGGTGTCTCCTCATCGGCAGCAGCAGCCACCGGTAGCGTGAAACAGAACCTTGCCCCGTCCCGGTAACTGGTGTCGAGCCAGATCCGGCCGCCATAATGCTCGACGATCTTGCGGCACATGGCTAGCCCGATCCCAGTGCCGGCGTATGCCGCCCGGTCATGCAGTCGCTGGAAGATCACGAATATCCGGTCGGCATACTCGGGCTCGACCCCGATCCCGTTGTCCGCGACGGAGAATAGCCAGTAGTCGTCTGCCCGGTCAGCGGAGATTTGAACTACCGGCGGCTTATCCCCGCGGAACTTGATGGCATTGCTTATCAGGTTCTGGAAGAGCGACGTGATCAGCGACAGCTCGGCGCGAACGGAGGGCAAGTCGGTAGCCTCGACGCTCGCACCCGACCGCCGTATCTCCCCGGCCACGTTGACCCTGGCCTGCGACAGCGCGGCCGCGCAGGAAACGAGCACCGGCTCGCGATCGGCCCGGCCGACCCGGCTGAAGGCCAGCAGATCGTCGATGAGGGCCTGCATCCGTTTAGCCCCGTCCACGGCGAACTCGATGTACTGGTCGGCCCTGGCATCAAGCTGGCCGATATAGCGGCGCTGCAGCAGCTGGCAGAAGCTCGCCACCTTCCGCAGCGGTTCCTGCAGGTCATGCGAGGCCACATAGGCGAATTGCTCCAGCTCGGCATTGGAGCGCTCCAGATCGCGGGCCCTGGCCTGCAGTGCCAGGTTCGCGTCCTGGACTGCGGACAGCTCTAGCAGAATGCGCTGCCGCATGCGGTTGACGTCGACCGCGAGCTCATGCAGTTCCCTGGGTCCGCTCGCGTCGACCTCGTGCTGGAAGTCACCGCTGGCCACCTGGCGCGCATCGCCCGCCAGCCGGGTCAGCGGCCTGATCGCAGCAGTCCGAAGGCCGATCGCCACTGCCCCGACCACCAGCAGCAGCGCAATCGCTATCGCTATACCGGTGACATTCAGCACCGTGCCGGACGCGTGCAGCGCATCGATGGCCGCGTCTCGTTGATCTGACAGGTAATCCTGCAGGGCGGCTGCCGGAGCGCGCAGGCCGTCGAAAGCTGCCTTGCCCGCCGTGATGTCAGAACTGACGAGCGGTTTGCCGGTCGCGGCGACCCGCGCAATCGCAGGCACTGCGTAGCTGGACCGCCAATGGTCCGCCGCCGTCACCACGCGAGCCAGATCTGCATGCGCGGCTGGCATCCCGACCAGCAATGCGCGGAGCTGCCTGACCTGCGAATTCTGGCTTGCCACGCCCGCGGTGTACGGGGCGAGGAATGTCTTCTGACCACTCAGCAGGTAGCCTCGCACCCCTGTCTCCTGGTTCAGCAGGGCTGCGTACAGCTGCGAGCTTTGCAGGGCCGCCGGGTCAAGTACATCCACCACGTGCGCCCGGGCTTGGCTGAGGCCATTGAGCGCAACGGCGCCGATTACGATCGCAGCCACGCTGAACAGGCCGATCAGGAGCGTACCGACGGTAGCGATCCGGCCGAGCGGCCAGCGGCTCGCCGCGTCTTCGGCCAGGGCCGAGAGCCGGCGTGGCTGAACCCCGGCGGCCCCGGTCATGGTCTCGCGGGCGGCGCGCAGTTCACCATCAGCACGGCCAGGTCATCGTCCAGGTCGCCGCCATTGAGTTCGCGGGCCTGGCTGATGACCGCATCCAGCAGCCAGGCGCTGTCGGCCTGCGCAGTTGACGCGACTGATGGCTGCTGAGCACGCGCCTTCTCGACGAGCTTCATCAGCCCGTCGCTGCTCAGCCGTTCAGGCCCGGGGCCGATCTTTCCCTCGATAAGCCCATCGGTGTACAGCAGCACTGACCAGCTATCGCCGAGCTGGACCTCGCTACTTGGCCAGTCGACGGCGTGGCTGATGCCCGGCGGCAGGCTGACCGGGGCGGCCAGCTCCTGGACGCCATCGGCGGTTAGCAACAGAGGCTGCGGGTGGCCGGCGAGGTGCAGCCGGCCATGGGTGCGGTCCGGTGCTATCGACAGCATGCACAGCGTGGCGAAGAACCTGTCTTGCGGCCGCTCGTTTTCCAGCACCAGCTGGACAGCAGAGAGAATCTCCGCCATGGGACGTTCAGCGAGCACCATGGTCCGCCAGGCCACTCGCAGGCAGACGCCTAGGGCGGCCTCGTCCGGCCCGCGGCCGCAGACGTCACCGACGACGGCGTGGACCCAGCCGTCACTAGTCTCGACCACGTCGTAGAAGTCACCGCCCAGCAGCGACTGCTTACCGCCTGACCGGTACCGCGCGGCGACGCTCAGCCGGCTGTCGGAGAGCAGCGGTGAGGGGAGCAGGCCGCGTTCCAGCCGGGCGTTCTCCGCCGCGTACAGCCGTGCCGCCTGCAGGAGCTGCTGAGTATCCTCGGCCCGGCGCCGTTCTATCGCGTAACGCACGACCCGGTTCAGCAGGAAGCCATCGACGTGGCCCTTGACCAGGTAATCCTGGGCTCCGGCGCCGACCGCCTCCTCGCCAAGGTGCTCGTCAGACAGCCCGGTCAGCACGACCACCGCAAGGCTGGGCACAGTCTCCTGTAGCCACCTGACGCCGTGCAGCCCGCGCGAGTCCGGCAGCTCGAGGTCCAGCAATACGCAGCCAGCTCCGGCCAGCATTGGCTTTGCCTCAGTCAGCGATCGCGCCCGGCGCAGCTGGAACGGAGCCCCGGCGTCCAGCAGCAGTTCCTCCACCAGGAGCGCGTCGCCGTCGTCGTCCTCAATGAGCAGGACGGGAATGCGATCAGGCAGCACCCCATGGGGCGCTGTGCCTGCACTGACGTCTTCTGCCACCATCTCAGCCCGCGGGTTCTCTTTCCTGCTCGGTGCCCTGCAATGACGCGAGTCCGGGCCAGCATAAGGCGATCTGGATTCGGCCGTGCGGCTCACTGCCCAAACGTACTCAACCTGCTGAGCGGCCGGCGAATCTCGCGCCTTTCGCGGCTGCTGGTCCCTGCTTGACCTGGGCAAATTGCATGGCGAGCGGCAATAGGGGTAGGGCCGGCGTTCCGGGGTAGAGCGGTGGGGTTCTACCCGCGCACAGTGAGGCCGTACATGATCAAGGTAACGAGAGAACTTGCCGAGCGAATGGCCGAGATAGCCGCCCTGCTGCTGTCGGAGGATTCTGCCGACACATCGGTGCGGCAGCTTGCTGAGCTGTCGCTTGAGCTGATCCCGGGCAGCGCTGCGGCCGGCGTCGTGGCGGCCGGCGACGTGGCCTGGACCCATGCTGCCTCGAGTCCCGCTGTCGCCGAACTGCATCAGGTGCAGCTTCAAAGCGGCGACGGCCCGGTCGCGGAGGCCCTGCGTTACGGCGAAGCCAGGCGGATTGATGACACCATTGCCGAGGAGCGTTGGCCGCAGATATGCCGGGCGATGGCGCGGGAGCATCTGCTCAGCTGCCTGGTCCTGCCGCTGCGGACCGACCGCTCGCCGGGCGGGGCGCTGGCGATTTACGGGCCGGAGCGCAACGCATTTACCGGCGCCAGTCACGATCTTGCGCTCCTGTTCGCCGCGCAGGGCGGCGTCGCGGTCCGCAACGCGGCCGCCTACCGCAACTGCCAGAAGCTCGTGGAAAACCTCCAGACGGCGCTGGCGTCCCGGGCTGTGATCGAGCAGGCCAAAGGCATCATCGTGGCTGAGTACGGCGTCGCACCGGAGGTGGCGTTCAAGCGCCTGAGCGTGCTGTCGCAAAACACCAACAGAAAGCTCAGGGAGATCGCCGCTGATGTCGTTGAGGGGCGTATCCACCGTGATCAGTTTGGCGGCGAGAGCTGAGCGTGGGTAACTCCGCGGATGGTCACAGGCCGCGCCCGGCCGTAAAGCGACCCGCCGAGGGCTCGCTTGACGTCTGGGTAGACGGTTAGCAGCCGGGCGAGCTCGGTGAGCTCGAAGGTGCGCAGTACCGCTGGGGCGCTGGCGACCACCCGGAGCTCGGCGCCGACCGCGCGAGCGTACTGGCCCGCGATCAAGAGGGCGGTCACGGCAGCGCAGTCGCAGAACAACGTGTCGCTCAGATCCGCGATCACGACAGCGAAGCCCTGATCGAGCGCGCAAAGCAGGTCCTGGCGCAGGTGAGCGGCGTTGCCGATGTCCATCACCGCGGGCATCGGAACCGTCCGGCAGCACGCAACGGGTGGCCCGGGATCCCCGGGCGTACGGTCGAGCTGGCATTCCTCGGACACGGTTGGTACTCCCAGCCTCAACACAGACGATGACGCCGGGCCGCGTCTTTGACCCGCAGCGGCCATGCCGGGCAATCCGGCCGCACCGCTGACTAATGGTTAGCAAACTGCGGCCATCCAGGCAAGCGATCCGCGGTGTTCAATGTTCGGCGGCGGACGGCGGCCTGCTCGCAGGATCAGCGGCCGGATCCAGTTCCGATCCGAGCAACTCGGCGAGCGGGCGGCGAATGCCGTTCGCAGGGCCTACGTCACGCTCCACAAAGTCCTGGATGCGCGCCAGAGCGCGACGCAAGAGCGCCCGCTTGTCCCGCACCGGAATCCACAGCCAGCTCAGGCCCGTCACAAACAGGATTAATCCGGCGGTCTCCAGATTGAGGAACGACGTCCGGACGTGGACGGCGAACAGCATGATGGCCCCGCCGGCCACCAGGGCCAAGCCCGTCCTGGTTCGCAGAGCGGGCGAGGGCTGAGGTCGCTGCGTTCTCACCGGTATAGCTCCCACGCGTCCGATCCCACGGCGGTAGGTATAGCTGCTTGCCCAGAATGCGGTGCCGAAACATCGCGCTGGCGTTTCAAGCCGCCGGATTCCGGTAGCTCGGCTGCAGCACCCGTCGTTGCGGGCTGGCCCCGAGGAGCAGGAATTGACTACCGACGTGACGATCCAGGCCTTGCGGGCAGCTTGCTACGTGGTGCCTACGGACCTGCCGGAAGCGGATGGCACCCTGAGCTGGGATAGGACGACGCTGGTCGCGGTGCATGCGGAGGCCGGCGGCCGAACGGGCCTTGGCTGGACCTACTCCACGTCGGCGACTGCGCAGGTGGTCAGCGAGGTGCTGGCCGAGGTGGTAGTGGGTCAGACACTGCAGGAAGTCCAGCCTCTCACTGAGGCCATGTACCGATCGGTCCGGAACCTGGGCCGTCGCGGCATCGCGGCCGCCGCCATTTCGGCCGTCGACATCGCCTTGTGGGACCTTAAGGCCCGGCTGCTCGACAGTCCTGTCACCGATCTGCTCGGCAGCGCTGGGCCAGTGCCTATCTACGGGAGCGGCGGGTTCACCAGCTACAGCAGCGAACAGCTGCGCGAGCAGCTTGCCGGATGGGTTTACGACCTCGGGATTCCCCGCGTGAAGATCAAAATCGGCGAATCCTGGGGCACTGACCAGGGCAGGGATCTTGATCGGATAGCCACGGCGCGCAGCGTCATCGGCCCGGACACGGAGCTTTTCGTGGACGCGAACGGCGGATATACCGCGCTGCAAGCGGCCGAGGTCGCCGCCAAGATGGCGGAGCATCGGGTCAGCTGGTTTGAAGAGCCGGTGTCATCCGACGATCTCGTTGGGCTCGCATCGCTGCGGGCTCAGCTGGAGCCGGACATCACGGCCGGCGAATACAGCTGGACGCTAGAGGACTCGGCGGCATTGCTGAACGCGGCAGCCGTGGACTGCCTGCAAATCGATGTCACCCGGTGCGGCGGGATCACCGGCTTTATCCGCGCGGCCCAGCTCGCCCGTACGCACGGTCTGGAGGTCTCTGGTCACTGCGCGCCGAACCTGCATGCGCATGTCGCGGCGGGCGCCGCCAATCTGCGCCACGTCGAGTACTTCCATGATCATCAGCGGATCGAGAACATGCTTTTTGACGGCGCGCTACCACCGGTCGGAGGCACGCTCACGCCTGATCCCGGTCGGCCCGGGCTCGGCTTGGAGCTGCGCGGCGCGGACGCCGAGCAATACCGGCGAGGGTGAGGTCCGACCGGCTGCGAGAGCCTAGTCAGCGATCATGCGGCACCGGTAAGTTGAGACGTGCTCTCTCTTCTGCGCCGTGCCGGGTCGTAGTGATGGCAGACCCAGAACCATGACCGAGTCGAGCTTCCCGGTTGCGCTCGTGGACGGGCAGCCCGTGGTCACCGCGCCTGGTCGTCCGTGGGCCCGCTTTGCACCAGATCCTCAACGTGACGGGCGTGGCCAGCATGTTCCGCATCTACGACAGCCTCGACGAAGCCCTGCAGGCGGCGCGACGGTCGGCCTAGCCGTTACGCCGCACCAGGACGAGCGGTGCCAGGCGACCGTCCAGGCTACGACTTCAGCTGCTCGATCTTGTCCCGGAACAGCGTCGTCGCGATGGTTGCCTTGCGGGGCTGACCCCGCAGGAACGCCTCGGCGAACTTCTTGGCCTGCTGATACTCCACCTTGCCGGGCAGCGGCGGCTCGTCAGGGTTGACGTTGACATCCACCAGCGCGGGCCCGTCGTGCTGGAGCGCCTGCTGGATCGCCGGGTACACCCCGGAAGCCTTGTCGACCTTGAAGCCGACTGCACCGTTCGCGGTGGCGAAGGCCGCGTAGTTGACGAACGGGTCGGGATGCCTGACACCGTACTCGGGGTAGCCGAGCACCATCTGCTCCCACAGGATCTGGCCGAGCGAGTTGTTGTTATTGATAACGACCTTGACTGGCAGCTTGTGCTTGATGGCCGTCAGGAATTCCGCCATGAGCATGGCGAACCCGCCGTCGCCGACGTACGCGATGACCTGCCTGTCAGGGAAACCATGCTGGATACCGATGGCGTAGGGGAGGCCCGGCGCCATTGTCGCCAGGTTCCCCGACAAGTAGAACTCGCGGTCCCCGCGGATCTGCCAGTGCCGGGCTGCCCAGGTGGCTATGGTCCCGCTGTCACAGGTCATGACAGCGTCGTCAGCGGCAAGCTCGTCCAGGACGCTGACTACGTACTCCGGTGCGATGGGATCGCGGTCGCCGTTCTGCAGGGCGGCCATGTTGCTCCGCCACTTGCTCATGGCTTGCTGGCACTTTTCCAGGAAAGAGGTGTCCGCGCTCCGCTTCAGCAGTGGCAATAGCTCTGCTAGCGCGACCTTGGCATCTGCGACGACGGGGACCTCAGTCGGGATCCGGCCGCCAGCCCGGGCCGGGTCAGCCTCTATCTGGCCTACCCGGACCTTGCCGCTCGCCGGCAAGTGCGCGGTGTAGGGGAAATTGGTGCCGACCAGCAGCAGGGTGTCGATCTCTTCCATCAGGTCTTCCGAGGGCTTGGTGCCGAGCAGTCCGATGCCCCCGGTCGTATACGGAGAGTCGTCTGGCACCACGGCCTTGCCAGGCAGGGTCTTGACGATGGGCGCCGCCAGCGCTTCCGCCACAGCCAGCACTTCCTGCCGGGCATGCAGTGCCCCGGCGCCGGCCAGGATCGCGATCTTCTTGCCATCGTTCAGCAGATACGCGAGCTTCCGCAGGTCATCATCGGCCGGGCGGCCGGAGGCACCGAACATGATGGGAGCAGTCTGCGGCGGCCTGGCTGGCGCGACATGCTGCCATGGGTCGGCGCCCGCGTCCGCCACCTGGATGTCGTTCGGGATGGTGATGTGCGCGACACCGCGGCGCGCGTAGGCGGTCCTGATCGCGTTGTCCACGACACTCGGCAGCTGCGCGGGGTTGTAGATCATCTGGTCATACTCGGCCACGTCGGCGTACAGCTTGTCCAGGTTGACTTCCTGCTGGTAGCCGGTGCCAAGCAGAGCTGTTTCCTGCATACCGGTTATCGCCAACACTGGCATGTGGTCCAGCTTGGCGTCATACAAGCCGTTCAGCAGGTGAATGCCACCGGGTCCTGAGGTGGCCAGGCAGACGCCGATCTGGCCTGTCGCCTTGGCATGAGCTGTGGCCATGAAGGCCGCGGCCTCCTCATGGTGCACCAGCACGAACCGGACCCGGTCGGAATGCCTGCGCAGGCCTTCCATGATGCCGTTGATCCCGTCGCCTGGCAGGCCGAAGACGGTGTCTACGCCCCAGTCGGCCAGCCGCTCGATCAGCGCCTCGGATGCGATCTGTGCCATGGCACGCTTCCTCTCTGGTCGTGTCGGTGCGCCGGCTGGGCTGGCCTTGCGAGCGACGTCAGACTTCGCGCCAGCGCGCCTCGCAGCACGAGTAGATCCCGAAGAGCACCAGCCCTGCAGCGACGAGTCCAAGCAGCCACGGCCCGAGCGGTGTCTTGGCCAGGGCGATCAGCGCCGAGTCGATGCCCTTCGCCTTGCCCGGGTTGGCCTGGATCGCTGCGACGACAAGGAATATGCCGACGGTCGTGAAGACGGCGCCGCGAGCCACTCCGCCGATCTGGCCAATCCGGGTCACGGTCTTCCTGGTGGTGGCCGAAGCCGTGCCCATGCGCATGTCCCGCATGAACTTGGCCTGGTATGCCTGGTAGGCAAGGTAGATGCCAACCGCCACGATAATGACGCCGACGACACCCACCGCGAACCGCCCGCCCGGGTATTTGAAGGCTGTCGCCGTCAGGTCGGTCGATTGCTTGTTGGTCGATTTCGGGGCGCCGAGGCCGAGCGCGTACTTCAGGATCCCGTACGTCACAAAGCCGTAGAGAATCGCCTTGACTAGATGCACGAGGCGCTGGGACGTCTTATGGCCGTTCGGGCCGTTCGCGCCCCAGATGGCCTCCGACAATCGCCATAGCGTCAGGCCGATGAAGCCGACGACCAGCAGCCACAGCAATGCCGAGCCAAACGGTGTAGCTGCTACGAGCCGCACCGCGCCGCTGTTATCAGCCTGCGAGTGTGAGGTGCCCAGCGCTATCTGAATCGCAAGGATTCCGATCAGCGCATAAATGACGCCGCGCGCTCCGAGGCCAGCCCGTGCGAGTACGGACATGGTTCTGCTATTGGCCGCCTGCTGGCCGGCGCTACGGACGCGAGCCGAACGTGTCACCATCGATGCCTCCTTAGGGCGCCACGGAACTGTCCGGCAGGTGACGCTCTAAACCTCACTACGGACTGCGGCTCATGCCCTGCAGTGTCAACAACCGGGCTGCATAATCCGGCCAGGCCAGGGCAGCCAATGCGGCAGGCGGGCGGTCCGCTTGGATTCACGCGGCAGGTCGGCAGACGCGTACAGGAGGGATCCGGGGCATGGCAGGCGAACTTACCGGCAAGCGGATCGCAATCCTCGCTGCCGACGGGGTCGAGCAGGTAGAGCTTGAGCAGCCACGCATGGCCGTAACCGCGGCAGGCGGTACCGCTGAGTTGCTGTCAATAAGATCTGGTGAAATACAGGCCGTGAACCACGACATCTACCCGGCAGATAGATTCCCGGTCGACCGCGACGTCGCCAAGGCGTCGCCAGCCGACTACGACGGCCTTATCCTGCCCGGCGGGGCGGTCAACCCCGACAACCTGCGCCAGAGCGAAGCAGCGCTCGCATTCGTTCGCGCCTTCGTGGCCAGCGGTAAGCCGGTCGGCGCGATCTGCCACGGCCCGTGGACGCTGGTCGAGGCTGGCGTAGTGGCCGGGCGCACGCTGACAAGCTGGCCGAGCATACGCACCGACCTGCGCAACGCGGGCGGCAACGTGGTGGACGAGGCGGTCGTCACCGACCGGAACCTCACTTCCAGCCGGATGCCCAGCGACCTGCCGGCCTTCTGCGCGCGGCTGATCGACGAATTCAGCGCAGCTTCCGCGCGGTCATCCTGAGGCGGGCGACAACCTGGCGATAAGGAGTCTCACGTGTAAATCGCCGGGCTGCGGGCAGGTGCGGCGGGCGTTCTAGAGCGAAGGTCGGCTGCCGCCAGCCACAGCCTGAACTACACAGACGAGGCAAGGGATATGACCAAGACTGTCGTCATCACTGGAGCCAGCGCTGGCATCGGCAGAGCCACTGCGAGGCTCTTTGCTGAACGCGGTGACAAGGTAGCGCTCATCGCCCGGGGCCAGAAGGGGCTTGATGGCGCCGCAAAAGACGTCGCCGAATCCGGCGGCACACCGCTCGCCGTGGTTGCAGACATCGCGGACTTCGCGGAGGTGGACGCGGCTGCTGACCAGATCGAAGCAGAGTTTGGGCCGATTGATGTCTGGATCAATGTCGCGTTTACCTCTGTCTTCGCGCCGTTCCGCCAGATAAGCGCGGCTGAATTCCGGCGCGTCACCGAGGTGAGCTATCTCGGTTTCGTGCACGGCACGATGGCGGCCCTCGGGCGTATGCACGCTCGAGACGAGGGCACGATAGTGCAGGTCGGCTCTGCTCTGGGCGCTCGAAGCATTCCGTTGCAGTCTGCTTACTGCGGCGCAAAGCATGCCATCAACGGCTTCACATCGTCGCTGCGCTGCGAACTGCTGCACGACAAGTCAAATATCCGCATCACCGTGGTGCAGATGCCAGCGGTGAACACGCCGCAGTTCTCCTGGGTGCGATCAAGACTGCCGCACCAGCCGCAGCCCGTCCCGCCGATCTACCAGCCCGAGGTGGCGGCCAGCGGGGTGCTGTTCGCCGCGGACCATCCCGAGCGCAAGGAATACTGGGTCGGCGGCAGCACCGCTGCGACAATACTCGCCAACCGGGTGGTGCCCAGGCTGCTAGACCGCTACCTGGCCCGCACTGGCTACTCGTCGCAGCAAACCAGCCAACCGGCCGAGCCCGGAGCGCCTGACAACCTGCTCGATCCACTGGACGGGCCGGCGGGTACCGATCACGGAGCACACGGCTCGTTCGACGACCGGTCCCATCCGCGATCGCTGCAGCTGTGGCTGTCCCAGCACACGAGGTTCGCGGCTGGGGCGGCGGCCGGCTCGGCCGCCACCGCAGCGCTCTTGGCAGCCCGACGTCGATGACGGCCGCCGCGGCCGTGCTGTCGGCGCCTCCGTCGACGGCCAGCGCGCGGCTGGCGGTCAGGTTCGGTCCATCCGCCTGAAGGTGACTTCCTGTAGCAGCAACCGGATCGACGCCGCTGCCGGGATGGCCACAAGTGCGCCTATCAGACCGAGCAGCGCCCCGCCGACCAGCACGGCAACGACGGTCACCGAGGCCGGCACGTTGACGGTGCGGCCCATGATCCGCGGGACCAGCAGGTAGTCCTCCGCCAGCCGGTACAAAACGTAAAAGCCCAAGGTTAGCCCGGCGACGGGCAGCGAGACCGTGAGAGCTACCAGAGTGACGACCAGCCCGCCGATGGTGGAGCCGATGACCGGCACCAGGTCGAGTAGCGCTACCAGCAACCCGAGGAGCGCCGGATAGGGGATCCCGAAGGCAATCATCCACAGATACGTGCCGACGCCGGCGACGACCGAAGTGATGACGTTACCCAGAAGGTAGCCGCCCACCTTCGTGAAGATCTCATCGCCGATGAGGATCACTCTCGGCCTCCTGGAGTGCGGCGCCAGCCTGTAGAGGAACAGTTTGATGCGCGGCAATCCGGCCAGGAAATAGACGGTCAGCACGGCGAGCACCACCATCGAGGTGGCGGCGCTGAGGACGACTACGCCAGCGCCGAGCACGCCGCCCGCGATCGAGCTGCCGCGGCTTGCGATTAGCTGAGTGAGCCGTTGCTGCAGGTGGTACCTGGTGTTGAGGCGCCCTAGCTCCGTGTGCGGGTTGCGCAGCGCGTGCAGGTAATGCGGCAGATGGTTGGTGAGTGCCGTCAGCTGGCTGGACAGTGGCGGGACGGCAGCAAGGACGAAGGCGGCCAGCACCGCCGCTCCGGCCAGCACGACGGCTAGCACCGCGCACCAGCGCGGGATGCGCCGGGCAAGCCAGCTGACCACCGGGTCGAGCCCGGCCGCAATGAACAACGCGAGGCCGATCAGCACCAGCACCGAGCGGGCCTTGGCGAGCAGTTCCACGATTCCGTAGGTAACGGCAACGCCCGCCGCGGCCGTCATGCCGATGAAGAAAGGTGAGCGGCGGTCAAGCGGCCGACCGGGCTTGCCGAGACCGCCCGTCTCCTCCGCGGTCTCGGCGGCCTCGGCAACGGCCTCGGTTATCTTGTCGTCGGCGAGCGCAGGAGCGCCGTCGACAGCAGGCGCAGGTAGGCCATCGACAGCGTGCTCCATGCGTGGTTGCGGAGTTGCTGTCGAGCCGAGGCCGGATCTGGGAACGGTCGCCATGCTGGGCCCTCCGCGGTCGCTCGCTAGGCCGCACGAGCGGGGCCAAGCCGCAGGAGCGGAGCCGCAACTGCGGCGCGCCAGTAGCTACCGCGCAGGCAATGGCCGAAACGCCGCCCGGAGTGGGCGGTCACGCCGATTCGGATCGCCACACGCGCGAGGCTCGGTGGCTCGCACCGGATCGCCGGGTGGGCATCTCTAATATCGCGGGGCCGGGTAGGTGACGAGCTTGGGCTCGGTGAACGTCTGCATCGGATAGCGCCCGCCAACCCGGCCTCTGCCGCTGACACTGCCGGCGCGCCCGCCGAACGGGAGGTGGGACTCCCACAGATTCGTCGACGCGTTGATGTTGACCCAGCCAGCCCTTGCGCGCTCAGCGAAGGCCAGGCCGCGCTCGAGGTCGTCGGTAAAGACGGCGGCCGTGAGGCCGAACGGGGAGGCGTTGGTGAGTTCCAGCGCCTCGGCTGCTGATCCCACCTCGACCACCGGGACGACCGGCCCGAACGTCTCCTCCCGCTCGATCGCCATGCCGACAGTCACGCCGTCGAGCACCGTGGGCTCGGCGTACAGCTTGGTCGGGAACCCGGCTGCACGCCGCCCGCCGCAGCAGATCCGCGCGCCGCTGGCCTGGGCATCGGCGATGTGCCGGTCAAACTTCGCAGCCGTCGGCTCGTTATTCAGCGGGCCCATCGTCGTTGCCGCCTCGAAGGGATCCCCGAGACGGACCTTGTCCTCTGTCGCCGCCACGACGCGCTCGACGAACTCGGCGCGCACGGCGGCGTGCACAAGGAAGCGCTCGCCGGCGGTGCAGCTCTGGCCTGCGCAGAGGTAGGCAGCTTCCAGCGCCGCATCTGCGGCCAGCTCCAGGTCCGCGTCCTCCAAGACCACCATCGGGCCGTTACCGCCGAGCTCGAGCAGTTGCGTCTTGCCCGATGCCCTGGCCGCGACGCTTGCGCCGGTCTGGACCGAGCCGACGAAGCCCACCCCGGCCACTCCCGGATGCCCGACCACTGCATCGCCCACGACTGCGCCGGGACCGGGCACGAAGTTGAACACGCCGGGCGGCAAGCCCGAGTCGGCTATGACCTGCGCCAGCACGGCACAGCAGGCGGTCGTGGTCGGCGCCGGCACCCAGACGATCACATTGCCGGCCGCCATGGCCCGCGCGATGAGCTCCGCGCCCATCGTGTACGGCCAATTCCAGGGACTGACCACGCCGACCACCCCGAGCGGGACCCGGGCGGCCAGAATCCGGCGACCAGCCGAGACCGAAGCTGGCAGCGTCCCTTGGAGGCGCTTAGCGTCCTCGCCGGCCATCAGGAAGTACGCGGCAAGCTCATCCACCTCGTCGTAGGCCTCGGTGGCCAGGGGCTTGCCCTGATCGAGGGTCAGCACACGGGCTAGCTCATCGCGCCGCTGTCCGATCCCGGCAACGATCCGGTCGCACCACGCCGCCCGGTCGAAGGCCGACGCACCCGCCCAGCCGGGCCAGGCAGCGGCCGCCGCCGCCACCGCGTCATCGACATCGCCGGGGCCCGCGACGGCCACTGAAGCGAACGTCTCGCCCGACGACGGGCTTGCCGCCCAGTCTGTCCCGGCAGCTCCGGGACGCCATGCGCCGCCGATGTACAGCAGGTGCTCCTGCACTTCCCCGCCCTCCGTCGGCCGGAATCCACCGGCGCCATCCGCCGGATGCGCAGCGTGACGGCGCGGTCCTACATTGACGTCCTCGACGCCTACAAGACTCACCGCAGAGCTGACGGTAGATCCAGATCCGGCCGCCCGGCAAGTCTGCGCCGCACAGCCGACGACTCGCCAGACAGGCGCACTCGCGCTCAGGCGACGAAGATCGTTTTGCGATGCCAATCGAGATACAGGCGCGCAGGCGGCTGAGCCTCTTCAGGCAGCAACAGCATGTCGCAGTGGCGGACGTCCGTAGTACTGCCTGGCCAGCGGATCGGTGACAGTAGCGGCCGCCAGCGCGGGCGCTAGGTGTATGCGCAGTCCGCCGTTGACGGTGATCATGCCGGTGTCAAAGGCTGCGTCGTGGGCCGGACATCCGCCCAGGCCCGGTGCCGGCTCCAGTGTCGCCAGGCCGCTCCGCCGTTCTCACCAACGCGGCTGGCGGCCCCGCCACGACGGCTAGGGGAGCGCTGCGCTCGCAGGGCAGGGCCCGGCATCGTGGCGCTTCTCGCGGTACTACATATTCCTCTATAGTTTGCTAAGTCGTACTCCAGGTCCAGGATTTAGGTGCCTTCGTGAAACCTGTGTCTCGCGCGATTTCTGGCAGCATGCTTGCTGTCGCTGCCATTGTCGCTCCGATGGTGCCGGCAGCTGCCGGCACCGATCCGCTGCCGAGCTGGCACCTGGTGTACAAGGTTCCCGGCAGGGCGCATTCGGGGATTCTGCAGGCAGTGGCCGCTGGTCCGCGTCACGCATGGGCGCTCGGCTTCACGGGCAAGTGGAGTACAGGTAACTGGACTCCGTTCGTCTTGGCCTGGAACGGCAAGACCTGGACCAAGATGAAGCCGCTGCCTCGTGGCATCGGGTTCTCGCTGATCGCGGCATCCTCTCCGTCGAACGTCTGGGTATTCGGCGGAGTCTCCGGCGTGCCAGGTAGTCCGGGCCGAGCTGCTCGATGGAATGGCCACCAGTGGGTGGTGCACCCGGGGCCTAGCGGTGCGGGCGACTCTGCTATCGCGGTCTCGCCAGCCGGCGTGCTTGTCGACTCCCGTGGCAACCACATGGAGTACTGGGACGGATACGCATGGCACGGCAGTCCCTATAACTTCCCGGCAGGACAGGCCATGACCGCGGCGGGCGGCCAGGTCTGGCGACTCGACCGTCATCGCGTCAAAGGCCGGTACCAGCTCTTCGTCCAGAAGTGGGCCGGCGGCACCAGCTGGGCAGATGTGAAGTCGCCGCACCCGGAGCTCGGCGCTGGCCGTGGCAGCGGGTTCGCGGCGATCAGCGCATCATCGCCGGACAACATCTGGATCGCGGTCTGGTATCCGCGGCAATCCCGCGACAGGATCTGGCATTGGGACGGCAGGTCCTGGACTCGGGTTTCCTGGGGCTGGCTGCAACCTTCGGGCGTCGCCGGCCAGCTCACGGCCGTCGGCCGGTCGAGCGTTTGGGCCGGGCCCGGAGTGGCGCTCTGGGTCCGCGGGCGATGGGAATTTGCCGGCATGTGCGGCGGCTTCCTTGCAGGCGTACCCCGCACCAACGTGGCCCTGTGCCCTGTCGCCACCTACCGGTCCAACCCGAGCGACACTACCGGCGAGATCTTGCAATCCGGCAGGTTGCCCTGAATCCGGGCACATGCCGGGCTACTTGGGCGATGCCGAGTCGCTCGTAGCGGGCTTGGGCACGGCCGTTGACGGTGAGTACGTCAAGGACGAGGTCTTGACCTTTCTGCCCGGCCTCGTCGATGAGTGCGCTGATGAGCGGGTTGCCGATGCCGCCGCCTTGATGATCGGGGTGGATTTCCATACGGGCGACGTAGGAGTGCGGCAGTGGCGGCTGCTAGTCTTCTAGAACACTAGAAGCGAAGGACACACGATGGTCGAACGACTGCAGCAAGCCGCAGTCGCCGCGGTACCGGATTTCGCGCCCGCCAGCGCACCGGACGCCGCGGTGACGAGCCAGCCGTGGGGGATGGGCGATCCGGGGCCACGCGGCCGGTTCGGGTCATTCGGCGGCCGTTTCGTCCCTGAGGCGCTGGTGCCGGCGTGCGAGCAGCTCGAGGCGGCTTTCCGGGCGGCCTGGACCGACTCGGGCTTCCGGGCCGGGCTGGCCAGCTTGCTGCGCTCCTACGCTGGCCGGCCGACCCCGGTCACCGAGGCAACCCGGCTGTCCGAGGCGCTGGGCGTGCGGGTGCTGCTCAAGCGCGAGGATCTCGCCCACACCGGCAGCCACAAGATCAACAACGCGCTGGGCCAGGGGCTGCTGGCCCAGCGGATCGGCAAGACAGCGCTGGTCGCCGAGACGGGTGCGGGCCAGCACGGGGTCGCCACGGCGACCGTAGCCGCGCATCTTGGCCTTGGCTGCACGGTGTACATGGGGGCGAAGGACATCGCGCGGCAGGAACTCAACGTGTTCCGGATGGAACTGCTCGGGGCGGCCGTGGTGCCCGTCACTTCGGGGGCACGCACGCTCAAGGACGCGACCAGCGAGGCGCTGCGGCACTGGGTAACCACGGTGGACTCCACGCACTACTGCATCGGATCGGTGCTGGGCCCGCACCCGTACCCCTGGCTGGTGCGGGAGTTCCAGCGGGTCATCGGGGACGAGGCGCGCGCACAGTGCGCGGAACTGCTCTCGGGGGCCGGGCCGGACGTCGTCGTCGCGTGCGTGGGCGGCGGGTCGAATGCGGCCGGGACATTCGCCGGCTTCGTCGCCACCCCGGCCCGGTTGGTAGGCGTCGAGGCCGCGGGCGGGGCGGCGGTGACGGACGGCCGCCCCGGCGTGCTGCACGGCTCCCTGTCGTCCTTCCTGCAGGACGAGGACGGCCAGATTGCCGAGGCACGCTCCGTTTCCGCCGGGCTCGACTACCCCGGCGTCGGCCCCGAGCATGCCTGCCTGGCCGAGTCCGGGCGCGCCGAGTACCACACCGCGACCGACGAGGAGGCCGTGGCCGCGGCCGAGTTGTGCGCCAGGACCGAGGGCATCCTGCCCGCGCTTGAGTCAGCTCACGCCCTGGCCTGGGTGCACCGCGCCGCGCGCGCCGGAGACGTGGCCGGCGGCGCGACGGTGCTGATCACCATGTCCGGCCGTGGCGACAAGGATGCCGCCTGCCTGAAGGAGCTCGTCCGTGGCCGCCGTTGAGACCGCACTGCGCCAGGCCCGCGCCGCCGGCGGCCCAGCCTCGTCACCTACGTCACCGGCGGGATCCGCGAGGACTGGACGGACCTGCTGGCCGCCATGACCGAGGCTGGCGCCGACGCGGTCGAGATCGGCCTGCCGTTCTCCGATCCCATGCTGGACGGCCGCACCATCCAGCAAGCCTCGGCCGCCGCCATCGGCCGCGGAGCGAGCACGGCCGCCATCCTCGGGCAGCTCAGCGCGGCCGCCGCCGGCGACGTCCCGCTGATCGCGATGACCTACGCTAATCAGGCCTACTCCCGCGGCCTGCCCGCGTTCTGCCGCCAGCTCGCGGACGCGGGGCTCAGCGGGGTGATCATCCCCGACCTGCCCGCGGTCGAGGCCGGCGACTACCTCGAGGCGGCCGGACAGGCTGGCCTGGACGCCACCCTGATGGTCACCCCCGCCACCGGGCAGGAGCAGATTAAGGCCATCGCCGGGCGCACGCGCGGTTTCCTGTATGTCATGAGCGTCATGGCCACCACAGGAAACCCGCACGAGAGCGCCGACACTGCCCGCTGGGCGGTCGCCGCCCGCGCCCGCCGCCACAGCCCCCGGCCGGTTCTGATCGGATTCGGCATCGACACCCCCGGCCGGGCCGCGGCCGCGGCCAGGCACGCCGACGGCGTCATCGTGGCCTCCGCGCTGATGCGCCGCGTACTGGACGGCGCCAGCAGCGCCTGCATCGGCCGCGACGTGGCCGCCCTGCGCACCGCGCTCGACCAGGCCCGCCCGTGAGCACGGCCCGGCGAACGGCTGACGACCGGCAGCCCAAGTACCTGCGCATCCACGGGGCTCTGCGGGACCGGATCGCCAGCGGCCGATGGCCCGCCGGCAGTCCGCTGCCCTCCCAGCGCGAACTGGCCAGCGAGTTCAGCGTCAGCATCATGACCCTGCGGCAGGCACTCCAGCTGCTCGCCGACGACGGGCTCATCGACACCCGCCACGGCAGCGGCACCTACGTGGCCTCCCGGTACGCCTACGGCCTCGGTCACCTGCGCAGCTTCGCCGCCGACCTTGCCGCCCAGGGCGCGCAGATCACCACCCGGCTGCTCGCCGCGGACACCGTCGCAGCGCCGGAGGACGTCGGCGCACGCCTCGGCGCGGCCGGCCAGGTCCTCCGGCTGCGCCGCCTGCGGCTGGCCGACGGCCGGCCGGTCATCGTCCAGACGTCCTATCTCCCGGCGCAGCTGGCCGTGGCCCTGGATCCCGCCGACATCTGCCGCCGGGGGCTGTACACCGTCCTGGCCGAGCATGGCCGCCCGATCGGCCGGACGAGCGAGACCATCACCCCCGCGGCCTTGAGCGCCCGCGACGCTCATGACCTCAACCGGCCCGAGTCCAGCCCGGCACTGCTCAGCCATCAGGTCAGTTTCACCGCGGCCGACCTCCCCGTCGTCGACGACCACGCGCTGCTGGCCGGGGACAGCGTGGCCATCACCGCGAACCGCGCCGCCGACTCCCTCGACGTCCACTACACGCTCGCCACCCGCTGAGGCGCACCGGGAGCCGCCCGGCGGTAACGCGGCCGTCGTTCGGCCGGGCTGGAGCGCGTCGGCACCGTTGACGAGCAGGACCAGCAGTACCAGGGCTGGCTGCCGATCCGGTCAGGAATCGAGAAGCGCCAGGGTGTCGTCGGAGCCTAGCCTTTGTTTCAGATGGCCGGCATCACGCCGAGCCTTGAACGTCGAAAGGCAGTGGCAACAATGCCCGCGAAGAGTTCCACGACCGAGTCCGACGGCTTCAGCGCCGAGGAACGGGCCGCGATGAAGAAGCGCGCCGCCGAGCTGCGCGCCGAGAGCAAGAGGGGCGCCAAGAAGGCCGACGAGCTGCAGGCAGTCCTTGACAGCATCGCGCAGATGGCGCCGCAGGATCGTGCGCTCGCTGAGCGCGTGCATACGACGGTGACCGCCACCGCGCCGGAGCTGTCCTCGAAGACCTGGTATGGGATGCCCGCCTACGTGAACGCGGACGGCAAGGTCGTCGTCTTCTTCCAGGACTCGGGCAAGTTCAAGTACCGGTACTCGACCCTGGGCTTCCAGGACGCCGCCAACCTCGACGACGGGGACCTGTGGCCGGTGTCGTACGCACTTCAAGAGTGGAGCCCCGTAGTCGAGAAGAAGATCGTCGAGCTGGTGAAGGCTGCGATCTCCTGACCGTTGCCGTCGCGAGGCGCACCTGGGCCCTCCGTAGCGGAAGGCCTCAAGCGTGCTCACGCACACTCCCGGCGCTCGGCGCTCAGCGCAGGCCAGTTCTCATTCCTGGCTGGCGCGGTCCTCGCGAGCCTTGCCGATTTGCTGGCCGATGGTTCGCCCCCACCCTGGCTGATCCGGGTTGGGACGCGCCTCGGCGGTCACTTCCTGGCGCGCGACCTCCGCCTGTGGCTCGGCAGTCCCGGTCTGCTTCTTGAGGACCTCGGTCGCCGCCTTTTCGCGCTTCTTCTTGGCCCTGCCGCGGAATAGACCCATGGCGTGATCGTAGACCGCCGACTTGCGGACTCCGGCCTTGAAACGGCTGACGGGCATATCAGTCGGCGAAGTAGCTACCTGTCGCTGACGATCGAACGCGTGCCAGTGGTGGGAGTTGTCGCTGTAGCCCACATTTCTTGGGCGTTACCCGCAGGGTCGATCTGCTAGCAAGCCCGCCTACAGTAATCGGCATGCGGGCGACTGCCAGAACCAATCGAGGGCTACGGGTCGAGGCGGTCGCGTTCGGGGTGGGTTACACCAGCGTGCTGTGCTGGGCAAGCACGTGCCTGGTAGCCACCTTCGGTGGGGCGTCGCTGGCCAGCCCGTACTGGCCTGTGCTCCCGTGGCTGCGCACGGACACCACGGGCGTAATCACGTTCGCGCTCGCAGCCGTCAGCCTGGTCATCAGCAAGTACCTGCGCCTGCGCCGGAGCAGAGGCCGGCGCAGTCGCCCAGAACCCCGTCAACCGGCCCGCGTGTGTGCAGGTTGTCCAGGCGGTAGCAGAGACCGCTGCGGTTCTGGCAACTGCGCTTGTGGCGTACCTGTCGCTGAACGTCGTGACGCACAGCGTGACCCTCCGCCTGCAGCTGACCCACCTGTGGCCGTGGCCGAGCGAGGGCACCGTCCGGGTGATCGCACTCGGGATCTGCATCGCGTCGGTGGCCGCCACGCGGTACTTGCGATCCGCAGCTAGCTCCAGCGCCAGTGACCAGGTGCCGGTCAGCGACCGCGTCGGCACGGCCGCGTGAGCCGCAGATCACCAAGGCCGCGGGCCCGTCGTTCAACTTCGCCATGAAGATCTCGTGCGTCCCGTATGCGGTCATGCGGTGGCGGCGCGAGCATGCTGGCGAGCAGATGCCGACAAGCACGTCTTCACCCATCCCTGGCCAGCCGGGCCGAACGGCGGCCACCCGGACCAGGTCATCTACTACCAGCACCGCCGCGACCGCACGGCGAGTACTCGCGCTGAACAACACGGTCGGCTGCGGCCAGTCAGGCTGGAGCCCGGCCGGGCCCCCTGAGTACGGTGTCGGCAGCGGACGCTCAACCAGATCTATCGCCACCGGCCAATCCGCGCGGAGAGCGGCAAAAGTTCATGTCCCCACAGGAACGCGAAGCAACATTCAGGGAGCCGGGTCTGCCGATATACGCTCCAGTGCTGTGGAACCCCGGGCTTTTCGCCCGGGGTTTCCACATCGATGCCCCGCTGGAAAGCGCTAGACGTCGATGCTCAGCATCCCAGCTGGCACACCAGGGAGCTCGACCTGACGCCAGATCGTGCGCCACGTCGGGAGTTCGTGGTAGCGCCGCAACTGGGCGACACCACCCAGCCAGCCAATCCAGCCCGGGTAGGGCGGGCTGTCCGGGTCGAACCCGCTCTGCACGAACGTGAGCCGGGTCTTGCCGTCCGAGCCGGCCAGCTCCCAGCCCTGGGTAATGCCGTCGGCGAACAGCAGCGTCGCCTTGCGGCCCGGCTCGAACTCGACGAACTTGGCCCCCCCGGGGTCCAGCTCGAAGCCGCCCATCGCGAACCGGCCGCCCACATAGGGCTCGATGGCGACGTTGGCGCCGAACCACTTGCGGAACTGCTCCGGTTGCGTGAGCGAGTCGAACACCGCCTGCGGTGCCGCGTCGATAACCACCGAGGCGTGCAGCTCGGCTGAGGTGAAGTCACACTTCGGCGTCAGCTCGCGGCCCGAAAGATAATCGGACAGGTTCGCGATCGCGAGCGACCAGAACGTTTGTAGGGCGCCGCGGGCTCCGGCCGTGTCGGCCAGCACTTCGTCGAAGCTCGGCAGGTCGCTCTGGCTCAGCGTGAGCAGCGTGCCACTCTCGTCCTCAGCGAGGTCGAACGACACCGTGCTCTCCACGCCGTCGACGGTCCAGGCGAACCGCAGGGTGCGCTCGTCGGCGTGCAGCAGGCGCTGGTGCGGCCCGGCGCCGTCGGGTGTGTAGCGGCCCCAGAACTCGTACCGGTCGGGCAGCGCCACCTCGGCGTGCTCGGCCAGCCACACGCGCAGCGCGGCGGCGTCGGTCAGCGCCGCGTACACCGCCTCGGGCGATGCGGGCATGACCGCCTGCAGGCGCAGGTCATTCGGTTGGGTCATCAGAATCTCCTTCGGTACTCGTAGCGTTGTCCGGGGTGACGTCGGAGGCGACGTTCGGGTAGCAGGCGACGGCCAGGCGGAACGCGTCGCCGTCCGCGCCGCCGTAGCGGGTGAACAGGTCCCGCAACAGGTGTTGCAGCTCGCCGAGGAATGCCGTGCGCTGCTCGGGCCGTACCCTGATGTCTCCGGAAACCCCGATCGAGGGCAGGTCGGGCCGGGAGAGGTCGAGCGCGGCGACATCCGCCTGCACGTCTTCCATCAGGTCGAGCAGGTAGCCCAGGCTGAGCCGGTCGCGGGTCTGGCGCAGCCCGATCCGGCCGACCAGGCGCGGGGACAGCCAAAATGACCGGGCGGTCGCCTGGTAGATGCCCTCGTGGATGCCGCGCACCCGGCGCTCGCTGACCTGGCCCACCAGGCCGGCGTCGAGCAGGCGCTTGACGTGGTAGTAGACCCGTTGCGGGCTCTGGTCGAGCTCGGCCGCCACCTCGGTGCACGACCGGGGTTCGGCGAGCTGCCGCAGCACTTCGATCCGCTGCGGCTTGAGCAGGGCCTCCGCCTGCTCGATCTGATCCAGGTACACGACGTCTCTCATAACAAAAATCAGTCTTTACGTAAAAGAAGTTTTTGTCAATGGGCGGCCGGGATGCCCGGCCCGAAAAGGGCTGCTTACAAAGCCGCAGCGACCAGGCGAGACGCGATGGACGGCTGTCCGGCCCAGTGCAGGTGCAGGTAGGAGGCGTGCACCGACCCGTGCACGAAGCCGTCGGCCGGGAGCCGACCTGAATGCACTGTCATCGGCAGATCCCACAGTGGCAGTGAGCGGTTAAAGTTCCGAGACCGGTCGAGGCGCGCGCCAATCGGGGGGAACTGGGTCGGGCTATAGCCTGGCTGCATGGGCAAGCTCGATGTGTACGACGCTGCGTTCGCCCGGATTGATGAGTTGGTCGAGCGCGCCGTGGAGCAAGGCCAGGCGCCAGGGGTTGTTGCGGCTGTGGCCCGCGGGGAGATCGTGCACGTTGCGACGGCAGGGGTCATGGCGGTCGGCGGCGCGCCGATGCGGCGGGACACGTTGTTCCGGATTTCGTCGACCACTAAGCCGATGACGGCGGCGGCCGTGCTGTCGCTGGTGGATGACGGTCTGCTGGAGCTGAACGGGCCCGTCGACGAGTTGCTGCCCGAGCTGGCCGGTCGCCGGGTGCTGCGCCGCCCGGACGGGCCGCTCGAGCAGACGGTCCGGGCTGAGCGTTCGATCACCGTCCGCGACCTGCTCACGTTCACCTGGGGATTCGGGATGCAGGGTGCGATGTTCATGGCCCCAGAGCCGTGGCCGATCGTCACCGCGGCACTGGAGCGACAGCTGTCAACATTCGGGCCGCCGCAGCCCGGCGCCATGCCCGACCCGGACACGTGGATAGCGCGGCTAGGTGAGCTGCCGCTGCTGGCCCAGCCGGGCGAGCGGTGGCTGTACCAGTCCGGTTCGCAGGTGCTGGGTGTCCTGGCGGCGCGCGCCGCTGGTGTCCCGTTCGATGTCGTGCTGCGCGAGCGGGTGCTCGGCCCGCTCGGCATGAAGGACACCGCATTTCACACGGCGGATACCTCCCGGCTCTCGACTGCGTATGAGAATCGTGACGGCTTGCTCGTCGTCAGCGACCCACCAGACGGACATTGGTCACGCCCGCCGCTGTTCCCCGACGGCAGCGGCGGACTGGTGTCATCGGTTGATGACGTGGTCGCGTTCGGCCGGATGCTGATGCGCGGAGGCGGCCCGGTGCTGAAGCCCACGACGGCCGCTGAGATGACCCGCGATCAGTTGACCGCCGAGCAGCGAGCCAGAGTCTGGCCCGGTTTCAGCTTCCTCGACGACCGCGGCTGGGGTTTCGGGCTGTCGGTGCTCGACGACGGCCGCTGCACGTGGGAAGGCGGATTCGGGACTGCGTGGTCGAATGTACCTTCGCAAGACCTGACCGTCGTGGTCCTGACCCAGCGTGCCGCGGACGAAACCGGGATGCCTGCCGTCTGCGACGACGTGCTGTCCGCCGCCCGCGGCACTATCTAGCACGTCAGGTGGCGCGACGCCGGCACGTTCTGATACTCGGGAACCCCGAACCGGGTTGCCGCGCGGTCGGAACCGGAGGCAGTCCCTGGACTGCGGCCGGCGCGGACCTCGAAGCCGATGACCTCGCGAATCTGCATTTCACCGACCGCGTAGGCTGGCCGGTCAGTGCTTCAGAGCCACTTGCATGACGAGAATGAGCACGATCAGCACGACGATGCCCCGCAGCGCGAACGTCCGGATCTCGCGCCGCATGTTCTTGATCTGCCCGCGGCGGGTCCGGATGCCCAGCCGGGCCTGATTGGCGCGGGTGACATGCCACACCAACAGCCCGGCGACGATCGCGATGAGAATGACCAAGACAGGAAACCGATCTGGGGGGATTGGACCGGGTGCGTCTAGAACACCGCGCCATGGTGCGGCGTGTCAACTGATGCTGCGGCGTGTCGTCTCATTAGCGATCGAGTGTCGTGAGCCTCGGCGCGCGGCTCCGTCCGCCCTGCCCGACCGACGGCAGGTGATAGCGTCGCCTGTGTCGCCGATGGCGCTGCTACGGCATTCAAGGCGTAGGTCCTTCTGAAGAGGAAAGTGCCAGATGAAGACGCCGCCGATTGTCTCGCTTTGGGAGTGGAACGCAGCCCGTGAGAGGCTGCTGGCCAAGGAGAAGGAGGTCACCCGCGCGCGCGACGCGCTGGCCGCCGAGCGCAGACGGATGCCGTGGATGGCGGTCGAGACGGAGTACTCGTTCGAAGGCCCGAACGGACCGGCGAGCCTCGCCGACCTGTTCGAGGACCGCCGCCAGCTGATCGTCTACCGGGCCTTCTTCGGACCGACGGTCACCACGTATGCCGAGGGTGGCTCGTATCCGGAGCGTGCCTGCGTGGGCTGTTCCATTGGCGCCGACCAGGTCGCGAACCCGGCCCACCTGAACGCGCGGGACACGACGCTCGCCTACGCCTCGCGCGCCCCTCAGGCCGAGATCCGGCGGCTGAAGGAACGCCACGGTTGGACGCGCATCCCCTGGTACACGATCACGGACGACTTCGATAAGGACTTCGGCGTCGATGAGTGGCACGGGCACAACGCCTTCATCCGCGAAGGCGGCCAGATCTTTCGCACCTACTTCATCAACAGCCGCGGCGCCGAGAACATGGGCACCACGTGGAGCTACCTCGACATGACGGCGCTCGGTCGCCAGGAGGAGTGGGAGGACTCGCCCGAGGGATACCCGCAGACACCTCCGTACCAATGGTGGAACTACAACGACGCGTACGGTAGTTGACCCGACAACGCGGCTCCGTGGCAGGCCGTGCTAGCCGTCGGCCACAGCGCTGGCGTACAGCGCGGACAGGTTCGAGGTGACCTGGGTCGAGTAGGACATGGCCCGTGTGCAGCCACCCTGCTCGTAGCCGCCGATAACGCCGACCACGACACCCTGGCTGGTGGTCACGTTGAGGTCGGCGCCTGGCAGGCCATGCACCGGCACATCGCCATCGGCGGCCAGGACCTCACCGAATTCATCCCCCGCCTGAACCCAGACCTGCTCGCCGACGCTGGAGCAGAGACATTCGCCAACTGGCCGGGGCGCCACACGGACAAGCGTCACGCCGGCCGAGTGCACCTACCCCGCCGCGCGAGGCCGATTGCCGGGCCGGCGACCGCAGCCCGGATCCCGCTGGCACCCAGGAACGGTGTCGTCCCGAAGGGACCACCGGCCGGGACGGGAAGGCAGTGACCCAGGACTCTTCCTGCCAGGTCCTTATCCCTATGCCGGCCACGATGCAGTTGGGTCAGTTCGGCACGCCGCCAACAGCCCAGCGCCAGATGCCTGTCGCCGCTGCATAGCGGCGGGAGTGCGCGAGGCCATTCAGCAAACAGCAGCGGCGTGATGTGATCAGGCGGCCATGGCTAGCTTTGCTGTTCGTCTTTGCGGGGAAGCTCGTCGGCGTGGCGCAGGATGACCTTCCATTCGCCGTTTTCACGGCGGTAGGCCTGGGTGCAGCGCAGCGTCCTGGGCTGCGGTCGGTCAGCGGAGTGACGGGTCATGTGCTCCAGGTCGACGGTGTAAGCGAGGCCATCGCCGACGACTGTCACGATGTTCTCAGCGGCGCGATCGGTGGCCCTGATGCCGGCAGCGGCCCAGTCGAGGCGCGCGCTGACCTGTTCCCAGCCTCGTTCGTAACCGCCGAACGCACCCATGATCACCACGTCATCGGCGTGTGACCAGAGCGCCTTGAATGGTCCGGGTCGTCCTTCAACCAGGTCGCCCAGGGCTTGCTGGCATCGGGAGATGAAACTGTCCCAGTCGCTGTCCACGGGTAAATGATGCCAAGGCGAGCAAGTCATCAGAAGCCTCGCGGCGGATCTGCGCGGGCTGGTCTCCCGATAGCGCGATAGGGCTTTTCGGCCACGCCGAGCACGATGTGTTGGCCCACCCGGACACCGGTTGCGGGCGAGCGCCGTCGGTTGGTGAGAAAGCGCACACAGAGCTGCCAGTTCAGCGCGGCACTGGACCGCCATCTCTTAAACGGTGTCCACGACATAACCGACGCTGTGTCACCCACGTGACCTGCGCTGATCCCCTTTCGATGCTGCTCCTCGGGTTTTGGCCGCCGGCGGGACCTTCGTCAGCTACATGTCGACGATGCGAAACTGGCCTCCCACCTGGGCTTCATCCAAACGGACTTGAGATAACGACGGCTATACGCGCGGCTGTCACCTGCTAATTGACTGCGCTCTGCGGTCAGCGTCGGACCGGCGTGACATCCGGGACAAAGTGTGCTTCAGTGATGGGCAAATCGTGAACGGCGGGGCGGGGAGTGACGTGGCTGCTGGGGGCACTGCCGGGGCGGTGGAAGGAACGCTGGCGGCTGGGCCGCGCTTTGGGGTCCGGTCGATGTCCGCTCGGCTGCGCCGCGTCCTGCTCCGCCGCCCGTCGGTCAGCGGTGACTTCGCTGCCGCGGACTGGCGGGCGCCCGACACCGGCCTGCTGGCCCGCCAACACGAGGCGTTCGGTGAGCTGCTCACCGGTCTTGGCTGCGATGTCGAGGTCGCCTCAGCAGCCGGTGGCCTGGTCGATGCCACCTATGTCCGCGATCCCGGGCTGGTGACCGGCGCTGGTGCGGTGCAGTTCCAGATGGCTAAGCCCGCCCGTGCAGCAGAACCGGTTCTTTGGAGTGCTGCGCTTTTGGCCGCGGGTGTTCCGGTAGTAGCGCGGCTGACCGGGGCCGCGCGGGCGGACGGCGGCGACTTCATCTGGCTGGACGAGCACACCTTGCTGGCTGGCCGCAGCTACCGGACCAACGCCGAAGGCCTGCGCCAGCTGGCACAGATCCTGGCGGCCGAGGGCGCCAGTCTGCAGACGGTTGACCTGTCACATGACCGCGGGCCCGGGCACGTGCTGCACCTGATGTCCCTGATCTCCCCAGTTGCCGATGACCTTGCCGTCGTCTACCCGCCCCTGGCGCCAGTCGCGCTGATGGAGACGCTCGCCGAGCGGGGGGTCCGGGTGGTCGCTGTCCCCGCCGACGAATACCAGACGATGGGGTGCAACGTTCTGGCGGTCGAGCCACGGCGGGTAGTCATGCTGAACGGCAACCCACGGACCCGCGCCGCCCTCGAATCGGCCGGCTGCGAGGTCCACGGGTACGACGGCACAGAGATCTCCCTCAAGGGCGACGGAGGCCCCACCTGCCTGACGGCACCGATCTGGCGCAGTACCGGAAGTTAGCGACGCCACTAGATTCCTGCCAGACCCCCACGAAGCCGAGGCCCGGATCGACTCAGTGCTGCAGACGGGCCAAAACGGCGGCACAACCACGACGATCGCCTTCACCCTGAGCGAGTTCCAGGAGATCGCGGCGCTGCTGCTGGAACTCGTAGAGCGCGCCCGCGCTAGGGCACGGACGGGACGAGGCCTGGGTGGTCACCACCCTGGGACTAGCTCCAGTCCACGGCTGACCACCGCAGGTCTCAACCGTGCCGACCCGGCGGGCGGACTTTGCCGCCTCAGCTCTTAAGTCCAGTTCGAGGGGCCGATGCTGCAGCCGCCGCTGGTAACGCCGCCAGTTACTGTTCCGGCGTCGAGGCTGGTGAAGATCCAGTAGTAGTCGGTCTCGGCTCCGGTCTCGGGGTTGACTACCGCTATCAAAACGGCCTGACCTTGATCACCGTTTGAGTCAACGAGGCAAGGGTTTGCCACGACCCCTTCGTCATGGCCGCCGACGTGGCTGTTCAGGAAGGCAGCGGCTGCGTCGTTCGCCATCGTCACGTTGTACGTGGATTCGTCGCCTGGGGTTCCCAGCAGGTCGTTGCAGTCGGTGTAGTTGTCCCCGAGCCCGTCCGAGTGAGTGCAGTTCGCGTCCGTGGACAGGGGCACGCATTTGAGGCTTACTGAGTCGTCACTTGCGGTGTTGACCTGCACGGTGCCATTCGCGCCCCCGCTGGAAATGCAGGTGAGATTACCGAGGTCCGCGACGGAGCCGCTGATGCCGTTAGTTCCGGCTGGTCCCGGCGGGCCTGCTGGCCCGGTGTCGCCCTTCGGGCCTGCCGGTCCCGGTGCGCCGTTGCAGGCATAGGCGGTCTTCTCGTTGCCATCGGTGACCGAGGCCCCGCCGGTTAGGCAGTTAGGATCACCAGCCGCGAGCGATGCCACCGTGGCGCCCGTTCCGTTGGTGCCGGCTGGTCCGGCGTTGCCGGCCGGTCCCTGCGGACCTGTCTGCCCTGTCGCTCCCGCTGGTCCCTGTGGTCCTGCTGGACCCTGTGAGCCCTGCGCCCCGGCCTGTTTCCAGGAGATCGCGGTGGTGCCCCTCGGACAGCTGGTGCCGGCGTCCTGCAGCACGAACACGTGCGAGCCGTTGATGGCGCCGTTGCTCCAGCAGCCGTGGATGACGCCGGACGAGTCGATCGGGCTGGCGGCGATCGCCGCGCCGGCCGCTGTCCCTCCGCCGACCAGCGCCAGGGCCGCGGCCCCGGTGATGACCATCTTACTGAGTCTGAGTCTGGGCATGTCTCGCTCCTCGCGGTGCGGCCCGCCGGCCGAGAGGAGGTACGCCGGCGGGTCCGCCTGTACCAGAAGCATGCGCTGGCGTAACGGTAGTTGTGAGCGTGGAAACCCACAGTGTTTAACAGGCGAATCACCGCGCCGGAACTTGGCTACCGCCTGAGCGCTTACGGCTGGCGAGTTCTGGCTATGGCCGGGCTGCCAGAAATCGCCGGACGACACGGTGCGCGACATCGCCTTCCGCTACGCATTGCGCGTCGAGCAATTGGTAGCCGAATGTCTTGACCGAGGAGAAGAGCAGGTAGCCGAGTACGTCATCCCCGCGCGCGGCTGCTCAGTAAGCTGCACTGCGCCGACGTCAGGTTGGCTGTGTACGTTGCGTGAGGAGTTGTGGCCTGCGCCCCGATCTCAGTCCGCGGCATCGTGCTCATCGTTCAAGTCTCCGGGGGGTCGGAACATGGTGAGCTCCAAGAGTTCCGGGTCAACCCCTACGACACGAGCAGTCTGGCCCATCCAATGGAGGTAAACCGCGTACGGTACGGCGTCCCACGCCAGCGAACGACCCTTCCCGGTGACAAGGTGCGGGAGCCTGCTCCTGCTATAGACCGCGTTGGCCAGCCGGTTGTCGAGAATCAGCGCGCCGGGCGTGGAGAAGTACAAGAACTTGGTGAAGAACGCCGGGCCGAACCCGCGCAGCCGGGACCACGGCTGCTTCCCGGGCGCCGCCCGGTTCTCGTAGTGGTAGCCGCCGTCCAGCTGCGCGTAGCCAGCGATGGGGTCGGGTGAGCCTGGGTCGTTGTTGATCTCAGCCAGGACACGCTGCAATGACGACTCCAGGCGGTCCCCGGCGGCAACGCGGATGTCGCGATAGGTGACCCGGCTCGCGGTAGAGGTGGCCCGGCTCGCTGGGATCGTCAGTGGAACCACCAAGCCCAACTGGCCCAACAAGTCCTGGAGCGCGTCGACATGACCGGCCGCATGACGCTCGCCGAGGTGGCGGACCTGCAAGCCGCCGTCGCGGAAGCCGAGGCCCTGCTCCGGGAGAACGAGGCCGAGCGGGCGGAGAGCCGTCGTGTCAGGCAGGAGAACCGTCGCGTCAGGCACCTCGGCACGCCAGCGCTGCAGGAAGCCGGACGCGCGCTGGACGCCGAGGGCGAAGCGCTGGACGCCGAGGGCGAAGCACTGTGCGTCGGCCTCAGTGACGAGATCGCCCGGAACAAGGCGCTGCTCGCCGGGCGCTGCGCGTACTGCCGGGTGACGCTGCTGGGTGCGGACGTCTGCGGCGCCTGCGGTGCCCCTGCTGGCACGGGGGCGACGTCATGAGCGACCGTGTGCGCGCAGCGGCCGAGTTCGCGCAAGCGCACACCGCCGAGGGCTTCACCGACGCGGACCTCGCGGACACGCTCGGCTGCGCCGTGGGCACAGCGCGACGGGTCCGCCGCGCCCTGCAGCGGCAGCTTGAGGACTCGCCGAGCCAGCTCGTAGACCTCGCGCTGGCCACCGACCGCCGCGAGAGGCCCGGCAGCCCGCCCGGCTGGCGGCGCCTCCGGCCCGTCGAGAGCGACCATGGCCGTCACGACGTCCACCTGTACCGGCTGGGGGCCCGGTCATGAGGCTGATCAAGCACGCCGACGGCGGCTGCTCGATCCTCGACGTCGGCATGCTCGACCTGGCCCGCATCCACGCGGGGGCTGGTCGTCCTCGGCCTGGAGCCGCTGACCGTGGCGGTGGAGTGCGCGCACTTCCCCGGCGCTGGGATCTGGCCCTGTCTCGCTGGTGCCGGTGCATGACGCGCTGGCGTGGACGCTCGAACGCGCGGCCCGCGGACGCGTTGGCGGATGCGACGCGTTGGCGTCGAATATCTCACCCGCGCCGCCATCCGGAAAGACGGTCTCGATCCTGCTGCCCCCTGCGCGCAGTTCGTCGACTTGGGTTGCGAGATCCATGCCCCACTCCAGCGGCATCCGCGGCCTGCCGCCGAACGGTGACAGCACCAGCACCCGCCCGTAGCCAGCCGCCAGGTCGGCGTTCTCACTGCGTCGATAGCCGCCGTTGATGTATCGGTTCTGGCCGATGCGGTAGGGAGGGAAGGGACCAAAGCCGTTGCTGGTGCTGGCCGCGACGGCGTCCACCAGATCGATTCCGCTGTGGCGTCGGCGGCTGCGTTGCGGGCATCGGCCTGGAGGCGGCTGAAGGTGGCGTCGCTGATCTGGCGCTTGAGGCACCGGAGAGCTTCCTTGTGCGTTTTACCCTCGGTCAGCTTCTTCTCGTAATACGCGCGGCCCTCGCTGTGCCGGTGCCGGATCTGGGTGATGGCGGCCATGTGGATCGCGTGGTTGATGCGCCGGTCGCCGCGCCGCGACAGCCGATGGATCTTCCGGTTCCCCGACGACACCTCGACCAGCGCGGTGCCGTTATAGGCGGCGAAATGATCGCGGCCGGGGAAGCGGGACCCCTCGGCGAATCGCTCGGAAAGCGGCTGGTCGATGTCGCGGTGGCACCGCGAGCAGAGGACGCGCCGGTCCCACTCGATTTTCAAGGTTGGCCAGGAACTGCTGGTTGTGGAAGTTATCGCCCATGCGGTCCGCGTCGAAGCGCTCCGACTGGAGTTGCCACCAGATGCGCTCGTCGGGCCATTCGGCTAGGGCAATCTGGAGCACGGCATGTTGCCCGGCACAGAATGCTGGAATGGCGGCTGAAAGTCGCAGGCATGAGATCATGCTTCCTCCTGGGATGCATGACGCGGCAAGGGTAGCGCCAGGGCCGGACAGTCGCCGGGGCGTGCGCTGAAGGCGTAACCGCGCGCTTACTGACTGAAACGCCCCTCAGCGCTTGCCGTACTTGATGATCGTCCCGGCAATCAGGATGGCCAGAGCAATGTAACCGGGCTCGTTCGCGAGCAGCGCCTGGAGTTCCGGCGGCAGCTTCAGCTCGGCAACTGGGGCGGCTGTGCGGAGCAGGATGACTAGTACGATAGCGATCACATAGAGCGGGATGAGCCCGGCGAAGCCGCTCCGGACTGCCGGATCAGCGGGGATGCTGATGTCGTTAAGCCTGATGTCAACCCCAGCCATGCTGATGTCGTCAGGCGTGATGGCAACCCCAGCGATGCCCTTGACCGACGCTGAGAAAACGGTAACCCCGCCAATTTTGGTGGTGAGGGTCATGCTGTGCGGGGTACCGGCGGGCAGATCCGGGCGGTCCCCCTGCATCAGGTACAGGCGGGCGAAGCTGTTCAACTGCTCGCGTCGATCGGGTGGCATGGCCTTGACGTACTGCCGAATGGCGCCGACGCCGCCGAGCTTCTCGATGGCGGCCCACTGATCGGGCCGGTCCTCAGTCACGCCACCCGACGTTAGCCGGCCGCCGCGACATCTCCATTAGCACGCGCCTACTAGGCAATTCGCCTCCTCGGCAAAATGGCGGTGCCTAAGGCACGAAACGGTGCCTTACTAGCGGAATGCGGCTGGCGGACACGTGGGTGCCACTCGTAGGCGCACATGATCATCTATAGCAGTTGATCAACCTTCTGCCTTGCTCGCCGTCCTGTCCTGGTGGGTCAGCCATGGCCGCCCCTACGGGCTGGCCGAGATCGCCGGGGATGCGCGGGCTGATGGCAAACCTGCGGTCCTGGCCCCAACCGGCCGGTCGCCCGGTGCCCTGTGGCCGCTTACCCTTGCCGGCATGCCGGTATTCGGGTTGATGCACGAACTGTGGGACCGCGTCGGCGGGACGCAGCCTGTTCCGCCCGCCTGGGTGATAGCGGTGAGCGGCACCATCGCCGTGCTGATCGTGCTGAACGCCCGCGCATGGCGCCTGGCGCGCAATTCGATCACGATCGCGCACGAGGGCGGGCACGCGCTGGCCTCCGTGCTGAGTGGCCGGCGGCTGGACGGGATCCGCCTGCATTCGGACACCTCAGGCGTGACTTACTCCCGTGGCAGGCGGACCGGTCCGGCGGCGGTGCTCACCTCGGCGGCGGGCTACCTCACTCCCTCGCTGCTGGGCGCCGGGGCGGCCTGGCTGCTGGCCGCGCACCACGTGACCGCGATGCTGTGGCTGCTGCTCGCGCTGCTCGCAGCGACGTTCCTGGCGATCCGCAACGCGTACGGCGTCCTGGCGGTGCTCGCTAGTGTCGGCGTGGTCTTCGCGGTGAGCTGGTTCGCCACCGCCGCGATCCAGGCGGCGTTTGGCTACACCGCCGCGTGGTTCCTGCTCCTTGGCGGGGTTCGCGCGGTCGTCGAGCTGCAGAGCCACCGCCGCCGCAGCCGGCGCCGTGGCCAGGTGAGCGCGTCGGATGCCGACCAGCTTGGCCGGCTGACCGGAGTGCCTGGCGGCGCCTGGGTCGCAGTTTTCGCGGTCGTGTGCGTCGCCGCGCTGCTCCTCGGTACGCGCCTGCTCATCCCCGGCTTCCTGCACCTGCCGCAGCTCGGCGGCTAGCGGCCCGCCGGGTCAGCGTCTCACGACGCGGATCCGGTTGTTGTATCTGTCGGCGATCAGCAGGTTGCGCCCGTCCACGGTGACGCAGTTGGGGTTGTTGAGTTCGGCGCGTGTGGCGGGGCCGCCTTCCCCGGAGAACCCGGCGGTGCCGGTGCCGGCGAGGGTGTAGATGTGACCGGCGGTCATGGCCTGCCGGTAGAAGGTGCCGGTGCGGGCGGCGACCACCCGGATCCGGTTGTGGAAGGTGTCGGCGATGAGCAGATTGCCGGCGCGGTCGATGGTCACGTCGTAGGGGATGTCCAGCCGGGCCGCGGTGGCCGGGCCGCCGTCTCGGAGGCGGCTGGTGCCGCCGCCGGCGATGGTGTAGATGTGACCGGCGGTCATGGCCTGCCGATAGAAGGTGCCGGTGCGGGCGACGATCACCCGGATCCGGCCGTTGTTGGAGTCGGCGATCAGCAGGTTCCCGGCCCGGTCGACGGTCAGCCCGTTAGGGTGGTGCACGCTGGCCCGGGTGGACGGGCCGCCGTCGCCGGAGAACCCGGCGGTGCCGGTGCCGGCGAGGGTGTAGATGTGCCCGGCGGTCATGGCCTGGCCGTAGAAGGTGCCGGCCTGGGCTGCTACCACCCGGACGAGGTTGTTGTTGGTGTCATCGAGGACCAGGTTGCCCGCGTGGTCGACGGCTACTCCGGCCGGGGCGTTGAGCTCGGCGCTGGTGGCCGGCCGCCGTTGCCCGGGTAGCTGCTGCCGCCTCCGGCGACGGTGTAGATGTCCCCGGCGGTCATCGCCTTGCCGTAAAACGTGCCGGTCTTCTCCGCCAGTACGCGGACCCGGTTGTTCCCCTGGTCGGCGATCAGCAGGTTGCCCGGGCGGTCCACCGCCATCAGGTTCGGCTGAGAGAGCCTGGCGCTGGTGGCCGGGCCGCCGTCGCCGGAGAACCCGGCGTCACCGTCACCGGCGATGGTGTAGATGTGCCCGGAGGTCATCGGCCGGCCGTAGAGCGTGCCGGTCTTGCGTGCCAGCACCCGGACCCGTTCGTTGCTGGAATCGGTGATCACCAGGTTGCCTGCGCCGTCGACAACTATCCCCAGCGGCTGGCTCAGTTCAGCGCTGGTGGCCGGGCCGCCGTCGCCGTTGAACCCAGCGGTGCCAGTCCCGGCGATCGTCGCGATGTCCGGGCCGGTCGCCTGGCTCCAGGTTGTCCCGTTCCATTCCCAGATGCCCCCGGGGTCGGTGACGCCGTCGCTGCCGCCGATCAGCAGCACGCGGCCGAGCGCGGCGTCGTAGGTCATCGTGCCTTAGCTTCTCGGGCCCGGGTTGGCGGCCGGGTGCAGCTGGGTCCAGGTCCGCCCGGTCCAGGTCCAGGTGGCCTGGCCGTAGGACCCGTCGAGATCGCCGCCGTACAAGATGAGCTGCCGGGCAGCGGCATCGTAGGCGGACTGCCAGGCCGGGCTGTCCACGCCGGGGGACCTGGCCGGGTGCAGCTGGGTCCAGGTGGCGCCGTTCCAGGACCAGGTGTCGCTCAGGCGGCCAGTGCTGGCGCTGTAGCCGCCGTACATGATCGCGGACCTGGTTGCCGGGTCGTACACGACCGAGTCTGTGTCGCGGCGTGACGGCGAGCGTGCCGGGTGCAGCCGGGTCCAGGTGGTGCCGTTCCAGGACCAGGTGTCACCGAGATAGGAGCCGTCATACCCGCCGAACAAGATCACGTCCCGGCTGGCGGCGTCATAGACCATGTCCGCGTTGTGGCGGGCCGGCGGCGAGACGGCCGGATCCAGATGCCGCCAGGTTGTGCCGGTCCAGGTCCAGGTGTCGCCGAGGAAGCCGCCCTCGGTATAAGGTCTGGTGCTGCCGCCGAACAGCAGCAGCTGGCGGGTGGCAGGGTCCCATACGATGGCCGCGCCGGTGCGCGCCGACGGCGACTGGGCCGGATGCTGGTGCGTCCAGGTGGTTCCGGTGCGGGTCCAGGTGCCCCTAAAACACGGTGCCTGCCTGGTTGCCGCCGAACAGCACAAGCTCGTGACGGGGCGGGTAGTAAGCCAGCGACGCCCATTCACGCCCCGGCGGCCGGACACGGCCGCTGCGCCAGGTATCGCCAGATGTAGCCGTCTGGGCTGCGCGGCTCGCAGAGACCTGGCGGGCCGCGGTCGGCTTGCTGACTGCCGATGCGGCCTGCCCCGCCCCAGTCGCGAACGCCAGCCCAGTGGCAGCTAAGACAGCTACCGGTATCGCGGCGCAGCAGGCACGCTTTCCCGACGATCTGGCCAACGCCAACACCCCTTTGCCCGGCCGGTGCGACCGGATGCCCAACGATAGGCAGGCACCAACCGCTAGCGAAAGGGGAGGCCTCCCCGGGTCGACCCAGCAGGCGTCGCCATGGAGAGACTGGGCCTGGGGCAGCGCTGCGCCCCTGGCCTGTACCGGTATCTGGTGAAGCTCAATGTCGTGTCCCGGTTCTTTTGTCGCTGCTGACGTGCGATAGGTCGTGGCCGGGATGGCCTGTTGACTTGGCTGCGGTGGTGGGGATGCCTCCCCTTGTTGTGACGTGAACTGCACTGGCAGCATCGGGTCAGGCCGGGGGCATGTGCCAGGGTGCCGTGGACGTAACGCCGCGGCCTTCGGGGGGAAAGCAGGACGTCATGAGGCCGAGCAGGTTCACAGTGATCTCGGGCGCATTCGCCATCGTCATAACCGCGCTGACGGCGGCGACGGCAGCGGCCTCGGCGGCCACGGCGCGGCATCGTGGCGGCGGGGGGGCGCGCCGCGGGGGCCGGCACCGCATGGGCGGCCTGGCTCGCGGGACAGCCTCCGGCCGTCCGCTGCCGGTCCGGCGCCGCGGCCGCGCGCTGGCACCGGTCGCCCTGACCGGCCTGGCAGTCATTAGCCTTGCTGCGTGCAGCGCGACCCCGGCCGGGGGCGCCCAGACCTACCGGGCGCACGGCGTCTCGTTCGACTACCCTGCCGGGTGGCGGGAAGGCACCCCGGGCGGCGCGATGGGCTGCTGCAACAGCGACCGGCTGTGGGCCGCCGGGGTCGGCCTCGACTTGACAGACTCGATCGACGTCGGCGCCAATCGGTCCTCGCCGTCCATTACGGCGGCGAACCTCGGTGTTTCCGTCCCCGCGCTGGACAGGCTCGTTCGGAGCTTCTTCAAGCAGGCCGGGTGGTCGCTGCGGGCCCCGGAGCGGATCATGATGGGCGGGATGCCCGGCTTGCGGTTCGAGGGCTCAGGTCGTGCACGCGGGATCGCCCAGGACGTCACGTTCGTCATCGCCTTCAACGGCACCACCGACTACTGGATCACGTGCGCGCACACGGCGGCGAAGGCTGCCGAGGTGGAACGCGCCTGCGGCCAGGTAGTCCGGACCTTCAAGACGAGCCAGGTGATCCTGGCCGGGGGCACCCAGACCTACCGGGCGCACGGCGTCTCGTTTGACTACCCCGCTGGCTGGGCGGAAGGCAGCCCGGCCGTTACCTCGGGCAAGGACAGCGCCTTGTTGTGGGCCGCCGCGGTCGGCTCCGGCCCGGCGGCATGGATCGACATCCGCGCCGCGCGGACCGGGTCGGCTCTCCGGATTACCGCGGGAAACATCGCCATGATCACCCCGTCTGTGGACAGGGTGGTCCGGCGTCAGCTCGCGGTCACGGCGGGTCCGGAGCGGATCACGATCGGGGGAATGCCGGGCCTGCGGTTCCAGGGACAGGCGGCCGTGCAGGGAGTCCCGACCGAGATCTCACTCGTCATCGCCTTCAGCGCCACGACCCAGTACGAGCTTGCCTGCGGGCATACGCGGGCCACGGCAGGCGAAGTGGAACGGGCCTGCGCCCAGGTGATCGGCACCTTCAAGGTGAGCAGGGCCAGATAGCCCGGACGACG
The DNA here is from genome assembly GCA_963834665.1 of uncultured Actinomycetota bacterium. GTDB lineage: Bacteria > Actinomycetota > Actinomycetes > Streptosporangiales > Streptosporangiaceae > JAJYUU01. The sequence goes on along the minus strand of CAWICK010000007.1, from coordinate 706,237 downwards.
GGTGAACCATCCGCCGAGGACAACCGGCCACCCGATCGAGCGGACAAGCGAGACGCCGGGTCTGCTCGACGACGATCCTGCACGAACTTGATCGCGTCCGCGAGCCGATCCCGCTGACCCAAGCCGGGCACCGAGTATTACCAGCCGGAGATCCTTGCGGCGACCGGAGCCTCCTGCTGCTTCGTCACCACGACGTGGTTACGTGGCGGTGAGGCGGGCCAGAAAGGGCAGCTTACCGGATCCGACCACGGTGCCACTCAGCGCAATCCACGAGCACAGAACGACACGGTGAGAACGCACCGTGGTGTGGTTTGACATTCCGGCAGGCCGCCCGGAATCGGCGATCTGGCTGATGAGGATAGTCGACTAAAGCGCGCCGACGCATAAACATACGTTGGGCCTGCCGTCAGCTGGGCTGGGTGACCTTGACTGCCGCACAGTGCGAAGTGGTCTTGAGAACCGCACGCCGACCCGTCCGATCTGGCGCAGGTTCCCTAGCGTCTGCCGTGGCTGACGGTGGCGCGCAGATCAGGAAATCTGTCCCCGCCGGAGGCCGGGCATGCTGCGTCTGCCGGTCGTGTTCTCACCCGCTTTGGGGGTCGGGGGGGAGCAGGTGCAGGCCGGCGGGGGTGGCTTCGCTGGCCAGGCGCGCCCGCACGGCTCGGCGGGCCCGGTCGAGGTACGTCGCATCGTTGAAGAGGTGGAAGTACCAGTTCGCCGACAGCAGCGCTGCCTCCAGTTCGAAGGCAAGCTGCCGCGGGTCGGTGCCGGCGTGCAGCTCTCCTCGTTCCTGGGCTTGCCGGGCTGCGCGTTCCAGGGTGTTCATCCACTGGTCCTGGCACTGGGCTATGCGGTCGCGGACGGGGCCCGGTGCCTTGCTGTCGAACTCGGCCATGGCGGAGGCGAAGAAGCATCCTCCGGGGAACACGGCGCGCTCGAGGTAGGACAGGAACGCCTCGCACAGCGCGTGCAGGCGCGTGATGCCGGAGCCTGCGGCGCGGGCCGGCTCGATCACCTCTCGCGCATAGCGCTGCCGGGCCTCCTCGACCGTGGCCAGCTGCAGCTCTTCCTTGGAGCCGAAGTGGGCGAACAGCCCGCTCTTGCTCATGGCCAGCTCGGTGGCCAGCCGCCCGATGCTGAGACCGTCCAGGCCGTCTACCGAGGCCAGGTCCGCGGCGGTCTGGAGAATCGCGGTCCTGGTCCTGGCGCCGTTGCTGGTGGCTCGTGGTGGCATAGGCCACATTGTATAGCACGAACGATCGTGCTAACGTCGATCGCGTGGCCGGCATCAGGCCGGGTCCTACGGAAGGGGCGGGGTATGCCGTTCGTCAACGTCAAGGTCATCGAGGGTGTCTTCTCGGCCGGCCAGAAGCAGGACATGGTGCGCCGGCTGACCGACACGATGGTCGAGATCGAGGGTGAGAACATGCGCCCGGTCACCTGGGTGGTCGTCGAGGAAGTGAAGAGCGGGGACTGGGGCATCGCCGGCAATCCGCTGAGCACCGCGGACGTCAAGGCGCTCGCCGCCGGCCAGCCCGTCGGCTAGCCGGCGCCGGGTCCTCACGACGCCGGGGGCGCCATGTACGACGTCATCGTGGTCGGTGCCCGGTGCGCCGGGGCGCCGCTGGCCATGCTGCTGGCGCGTGCCGGGCACCGGGTCGCCCTGGCCGACCGGGCGTCATTCCCGAGCGACACCATGTCCACGCATTTCCTGTGGCAGCGCGGCGCGGCCCGGCTGCAGGCCTGGGGACTGCTCGGCCGCGCTGCGCGCCCGCGGCTGCGCGCCGATCCGGGAGATTACCTTCGACGTCGGCCCGGTACAGATATCCGGCATCGGGCCGGCCGTGGAAGGCGTGGCCGACGCGTACTGTCCGCGGCGGACCGTGCTCGACGCGCTGCTGGCCGGGGCCGCCGAGGAGGCAGGCGCCGAGCTGATCGAGGGCTTCGTGGTCGGTGACGTGCTGTGGTCCGAGGGCCGGGCAGTGGGCGTGCGGGGCCATCACCGGACATCCCCCGGATCGTCGCTGCGGGCCCGGATCGTCGTGGGCGCCGACGGCCTGCACTCGACCGTCGCCAGAAGGGTCGCTGCCCGCGCCTACCGGGAGTATCCGCCGCTCACCGCCGTCTACTACTCCTACTGGAGCGGGATCCGCCATCTGGGCGCGTCCTTCCATGCCCGCCCCGGGCGGCTGATCCTGGTCTGGCCCACCAACGACGACCTGACCTGCATCTATGTCGCCTGGCCCCGCCAGGAGTTCGGCCAGCGTGCGCAAGGACGCCGAAAACCACTTCCACTCCGCCCTCGACCTGGTCCCGGGGCTGCGCGACACCGTCGCGTCGGGCCGCCGCGAAGCCCGCTTCACCGGCACCGGCGACCTGCCCAACCTGTACCGGACGTCGGCCGGGCCGGGATGGGCGCTCGCCGGCGACGCCGGCCACCACAAAGACCCCTCGACCGGCATGGGCATGTCAGACGCCTTCCAGGCCGCCGAACTGCTGGCCGAGGCCATCCACGACGGCCTGGCCGGGCACCGGCCGATGGACCAGGCCGTATCCGGCTACCAGCACCAGCGAGACGCCCTCACCGGCAGCGGCTTCGACCTCACCCTGACCACGGCCAGGCTCGCGCCTCTGACGCCCCGGCTCGAGGCGTTCTACCGGGCCGCCGCGCGAGCAACCCGAGGTAAGCCGGCAGATCTTCGGCGTCCTGGGCGGTTCCCTTCCGGCGGCCGACGTCTACCCGGACAGGCACATCGAGACGGCACCGGCCGCGCGCCCCCGGCTGTAACCGGACCGGAGCCATCGGCGAACGGGGAAGACGACATGACCAGCAACGCAGTGGCCGGCCCGACGACCGACGCGAGAGGCAGCGCGGCCGCAGTTGCCCGGGTCGGCATGTTCCCGCCCTTCGACCTGCTAGAGCAAGGTGAGGAGACCGCCAGGGCATTTCTGGCGCAAGCCGGCGAGGCAGGCATCGACCATGTCTGCTGCGGAGACCACGTGAGTTTCGCGGGCACGGGATTCGACGGGCTCGTGCAAGCCACCGCGCTGACGCTGCTCCATCCCACGCTGCCGATCTACAGCGGCGTGTACCTGCTGCCGCTGCGCCATCCGGTCCTGGTGGCCCGCCAGCTCGCAGACATCAGCCGGATCGCTCCCCGGCGGCTCATCTTCGGCGTCGGCGTGGGCGGTGAGGATCGCGGCGAAGTGTCGATCTGCGGAGTGGACCCGGCCACCCGGGGCCTGCGGATGAACGAATGCCTCACCATCGTGCGCCAGCTCCTGACCGGAACGGCGGTCACCTTCCACGGCAAGTTCTTCGACATAGATGACGCGGTCATCGCCCCCGCGCCGGCCGCGGCGATTCCCATCATCATCGGGGGACGTTCAGACGCCGCGATCAGGCGCGCGGGCAGGCTCGGTGATGGCTGGCTGGGCATCTGGGCCTCGCCCCGGCGTTTCGCCGACGCTGTCGCGATGGCAGCACACGAGGCCGCCCGCACGGGCCGGCCCGACCCGCCAGCCCGTCACGGCATGCAGGTGTGGTGCGGGCTCGCGGACTCGAAAGAAGCGGCTCGCGCCTGCCTGGCGCCTGCGATGCAGGCCTTCTACCAGCTCCCGTTCGAGCGCTTCGAGCGGTACTGCCCATACGGCACCGCCGCCGACGTCGCCGAATTCCTCACGCCCTACCTTGACGCTGGCTGCACGGAGTTCAACCTCATCCCGCAGTCTCCCGACCACGACCAGGCCATCGCCGGCACCGCAGCCGTGAAAAGACTACTGGCACGGACATGACACGCTTCCAGGCTGATTCGAGCCACCCAGAACTGGCGGATCTAACCGCCCCGCACCACAAACCAAGTCATAAGGCCGAACGTGCCCAATCGGCGATCTGCCTGCCGCGTCGTGCGACCACGCTCGCGCGACGAGTGGCGACCCGGCCTCCGGAACGTGAGTGAGCATGCCGTTGAGCGCGTAAACATGTACTCACCCAACTTCCGCTCGTCGGCAGATCCGCGCGTGTGGCCGTGATGTTGCGCTCCGCGGGAGTGACCTGATTCTCGCTTGACTGGTCGCGGCGGTCGCCGGGCTGGCCGGCGGCCGTCGCCGTGGCTGGCCGCCGTCGGGGTAGGGATCGGCGAACAGCCGGGGCGAGGGGAGTCGGCGGACCGCATGCCGGTCAGTTCCTGACACGGCGGTGCGCTGATAGGGCAACGGGTGCGCTGATAGGGCAACGGGTGCGCTGATAGGGCAACGGGTGTGAGATCCCGGGAAGATGGTCAGCTGAGCAAGCCGCGTAGCTGGTGCGCGCGGATGAACTGCCGATCGGCTAACCGCTCGTTAATTCAGGTGTTGGTAATCCGATGCCCGAATTAGACAGCGGTTAGCCTCACTGCCGCGCGGCGAGGGGTTCGGCGCTCGACGGACCCTGAGCTAGCGCTGAGCCCTAGCGGTCCACCACAACATGAAAGGCCGCATACACCACGTGCGCTGGGTCCCGCCGTCAGCGTCCGGGTGGACGGCCGACTCGCAGGACAAGCATCGTGAGATCGTCGGCGAGCATGCCGCCGGAGAAGTCGAGCACCAGCTTGCGCATATCCGAGACGATCTCTGCGGCGTGCCTGTCGGCAATCGCGGCCAGGCTGTCGGCCAGGCTGTCCTCGAAGTAAGTAGCGCCGGGACTGCGCGCGGCGGCCAGTCCGTCGGTATAGAAGAAGAGCACGTCTCCGCTAGTTAGCTCCAGTTCGAGAGTGGTCGGCTCAGGATCGGGGAAAATGCCCAGCGGCACGCCGCCACCGGGCACCAGCTGAGCGCGCCCGTCGGGTTTGACGAGCACCGGTCCGGGATGGCCCGCGCTCGACAGCACGACACGCAGCACGCTGTCCTGCCAGCTCAGGTGGGCGGCGCTGGCGGTAACGAAGCGGCCGCCGAACTCCTCGGCCAGCATGATCTCGTTGGCGCCGCGGAGGACCTGCGCCGGATCAGCGTCCCAGTGCGCGAGCACCCGGATAGCGTGCCGCGCGGCTGCCGTGGCCGCCGCCGCGTCCTCTCCCTTGCCGCAGACATCCCCGATGGCCACGCCCCAGCCGCCCGGTGTCGGATACGCATCGTAGAAGTCGCCACCTACCTCCCGGCCGCGCGTTGGCGCCATATGCGCCGACGCGATCTCCACGCCGGGAACGGGCTTCAGCACCGGCGGGAGCAGGCTTGCCCGCAGCGCCTCGGCGGCCTCCGTCCGCCGCCTGAGTGTCCGTCGACCCGCCATGGCGAGCGCCAGCAGAGTCCCTATCTCCTCGGCCAGCGCAGCGTCAGCGAGACCGAACTGGCCATCGGTCGCAGCCTTGGCGAGGGTAATGGCGCCGAGGGTCCGGGTGCCCTCAGTAATCGGAACGGAGAGGACCGACGCGGCACCGAGCACTGACAGCAGCGGTCTTCCGTCGTGACTGACCCCCAGTACCGTGTCGTCCTCGGCGTGGGTGATCAGGAGCGGTTTGCCGGACTCTATGACCTGGGTGGGCACCGAGCCGGGCGGGGGATCAACCGTTGCCGCGTGTGCCTGCCCGGCAGATTCGTGATCGTCCGGGCCAGCCACGTAGTGCCTGTGCAACTGCCCCCTGCGGACAATGTCGACGATTACCCAGGTGGCCAGGTCGCCAGCAAGGAGCCGGGCGCACCGTTGCAGGAGAACGGACTCGCTGACCGAAGCATTCTCCAGCAGTAGCCTGCTCGCGGCCGCGAGCAAGTCGAGCCTGCGAGTGGCGGCGGCGACGGCCGCGGGATCGCACTGGGCGGCCGGTGCATCCGCGGGCCCAGGTAGCAGGCTGGCGGCGCCATCGAGGCCGACAGATACCAGTAGCCGCCCCGCGTCCCCGCGGACGCTCACCGGCTGAATGACCAGCTCACATCGAACCGAGCTGGCACTTCCCAGCATCCTGCAGCTGAGCCGCGCGGCCTTACCGGTCCGGACGACGGCAGCGAGTTGTGACCGGACCGCCGCGCGCGCCGTGGGGTCGATGAGCGTGGTCAGCGCTCTCCCGGTCGCATACCCCGGACCGACTCCGATCAGTTCACAGGCGGCCGAGTTGGCCCGCAGCACCGTCCCGTCGTTGTCGACCAGATAAAGGGGCGGTGCGGCAGCGAACACCGATTGCAGCAACCGCCGTTCGGAGTGCAGTCCGCGGAGCGAGCGAACATCTCCGCTCGTCCTATTGTCGGCGGCCGTGCTGTTCAGGCCTTCGATGGCGCCGTCAAGTTCAGCGAGAGCGGCTTCGAGCAGCATCTGCCAGTCCGCGCCTGGCAGCGATGCCGCCTGCCGCAGCGCGGCGGCGCGCGACTTCAGCGCGGCGAGGCCGGGATCCGGCACTGGGCTGTCAGGCGTGTCCGACACGACATTGCCAATCTGCGCGGTGAAGCCGCCATGTTATCTGCACGCGACAGCGCCGAAAGCGCCAAAGTTTGCCGGTCGATGGCGGGGTAGAGCACTTGTCAGCGGCCTGCAGCACCGGTTCGCATGTGGGACCAGGCCTGGTGCCAGGGACCGGAAGATGGCCAGCGGCCGCCTGGAGGCGACAACCATGCGACGTCTGCTCGGCATGGCGCCGGTAGCATTTCTCGCTGCTGGTGAGGGCACAGACCTGGAGGAGATCGCGCATCCCTGGCAGGCGGTGATCGCCAGGGGAGGATTGCCTGTGCTGGTGTCGCCTTCGCCTGACGAGATCGAGCTGTGCCGGCGCTTCAGCGGCGCTGAGACCATGCGGGTCGACGTACCGGTGGCCGATGCTGACGCCGCATCGTTTGCCGGGCTCGTGCTGCCTGGGGGTGTCGTCAATCCGGACCGGCTTCGGGCTGACGCGGCGGCGGTGGATTTCGTGCGCACGTTCTTCGCTGCCGGGCTGCCGGTCGCGGCCATCGGCCACGCGCCCTGGCTGCTGATCGAAGCCGGTGTGGCAGCCGGACGCCGGCTGACCTCGTGCGTTAGCCTTCGCACCGATCTGCGTAACGCTGGCGCCGACTGGGCAGATGATCACGTAGTCGCCTGTCGGCGGGGGCCCAACACGCTGGTGACCGGCCGCCTTCGGCGGGACCTGCCCCGCTTCTGTGACACCTTCACCCGCCTGTTTTCCGCGCGCGCTTAGCCGGAGCCAGCCCGGCGAGCTGCCCGAGTGCCTCCCGCGGCACCCGCCCTGGCCTGCCGTCGTAGGCATCAAGCACCCGCTGGGCCACCTCGGTAGCTCGCAGGTTGCTGCGCTGTGACACTTCACGCATCTTTGCCAGCGCCTCATCTGCGGTGCAGCCCAGCGCGTGCATCAAGATGCCCTTGGCCTGATCGACGATCGCACGGGAGCTTGCCGCATCGCGCAGCTGAACAGCCGTCCGCTGCGAGTCTCCGAATTCGGATACGGCGCCCACCAGCCCGCTGCCATAGGCGACTAGCAACTCGGCCAGCTGAAGCTGGTCGTGGTCTACTGCCCGGGGCCGGACCCCGAAAAGGGAGAGCGTGATAACGACCGGGCCGTGGTAGCTAAGCGCTACCGAACTGCGGACTCCTAGCCGCAGTGACGCGGCGGCGTACTCGGGCCATCGTGTCTCTGTCAGCGTGTCCGGGCAGCTGACCGGGTACTTTTCGGTCATGGCCGCAATGACGGGGCCGCGTCCCGCCTCGAGTTCCACGGCAAGGAGCCGGGACGGGTCAGGATGGCTCGCCGCCTGGCCAGCCAGCTCACCATCGTGCCAGAGCGTCACGGAAGCTGCGGCACACCCGGCCACCTGGCTTGCCGCAAGCAGCGTGAGCTGGCTGAGAGACCGTTCCTCGGTGGTGGCTGCCAACTTCAGCAAAGCGGCAGTCCGGTCTGCGAGATCTGGTCCCGGCATGCTTAGAGGCTATGCTCCGTCGGGGCCTTAGCCTGCGCCGTCACGCCTTGGTCCGCGTTCTCATAGAGGGTCAGCCGGTCGGCCAGGCCCGTGATCCACAGAGTTTTGGTGTACCGGTAACGGGCTCCGGCCAGGGCGAGCATCCCGCCAGCCGCCTCGACCTTCTTCCAGTGCCCCACGATGACGGCCAGTGCGCTTGTATCGAGGAAGTCGACGCCGGAAAGATCAATAATAATCCGGTTATGGGTGTCTTGCGCTTGTGTCAGCCGCTCGTCCAGCTGCGGGCTGGTCACGATATCGAGGTCGCCGCGCACGGTGATGACCATGCTGTCACCACGGCTTTCGGCAGAGAGCCAGACTGCTTCCACGCGCCACCTCAGGAGACTTGAACTCTCGCATTAAAGTTATACCGGCTGATAGGTGCAAGCGCACGCCACCCGGTGCGGGCATACACATCGTTCTGCCGGGAAGGTACCGGGTCGGTGACCAGCTTGCTGGTGAGTTTCAGGAGCAAGCCGGTTCTGGGGCTACCTAAGCTGGGAGCGCGCGCTGCAGGCGGGCTGGGATGCTTCGGGCTGGTGCAGGAGTTGATGTGGAGGACCCTGGTGTGGCCGGTGAGACGTGCCGCCACATCGCTTTGCTGTACCGGGAGCCCACTGAGTACGCGGCGGCCGTCGATGACTTCGTGAAGGCCGCGATAGCTGAGCAGGAGCCAGTATTCGTCGCGGTGCCGCGCGGCCAGCTGTCGCTACTGTCCCAGCCGACCGAGGACTCATTGGTAAGCCTTGCCGAGATGGAAGAGCTCGGGCGCAACCCGGCGAGGATCATCGCTGCGCTGCGGGTGTTCGCGGACCAGCATGCGGGCCGCCGGATACGTTACCTCGGCGAATCGCTCTGGCTAGGCCGCACTAAGGCCGAGCGGTGCGAGACAGCCCGCCATGAGTCCCTGCTGAACTTGGCCTTTGCCGACGCTCAGGTCACAATCATGTGCCCGTACAACGCCGCGACCCTGCCCCGGTCGGCGATCACCAGCGCGCGGAGCACGCATCCGCTGCTACTCAGCGGTGGCAGACAGCGCACCAGTGCTCGTTACTCCGGGCCTGACAAGACCCCGGCTTGCCTGACCAAGGGACTGGCAGAGCCGCCTGCGAGGGCCCATGCCCTCGCATATGACCGGGACCTGCGCGCGGTGCGCGCGCTGGTCGCTGCCGCAGCCGACCGGGCCCGGCTTTCCGCCGACCGCAGCACCGATCTGGTGATAGCGGCAAGCGAGGTCGCCGCCAACACCGTGCGGCACACCACTGGCGGCGGCGTGATCCGGCTGTGGCACACGGCGGCAGAGGTCCTATGCCAGATAGACGACGGGGGCTTCATCTCCGATCCGCTGGCCGGTTACTTCAGGCCGGCCGGCGGTATGCCAGGCAAGCAAGGCCTGTGGCTGGTGAACCAGATCTGCGACCTGGTGGAGCTCCGGACAGCCAGGTCTGGCACTAGCATCCGGCTGCATATGCGCCGGAGCTAATTTCCAGGCACGCGTTTGCCGGGCGGCCCGGGGGTAGCTGACCTGCGGTAGCACGCAGGAATTGGTCGTCGGGAGTGCAGTATGAGCTTGCCAGCGGGTCAGCAGCGGGTCCTGGACGGCATCGCTGAGGCCCTGCGAGTCAGCGAGCCACGGCTGGTTTCGATGTTCGCGACGTTTACCCGGCTGACCAGGAATGAAGCCGCGCCGGGCCAGGAACAGTTGCCGCGGCAGCGCCTGCTGAACTCCCGGGCCGGCCTGGAATTCCGGCGTTGGCTCCGCGGTGCCCGACGGCGCCGCTCGCTTCGCTGGCGGCACGTGCTGCTGCTGACCCACCTCATGATGTGTGTCGCCGTCGCCGGGCTGCTGGTCGCCATGGGCAGTGGCGCCACGGCGGGGTGTGGCAGGCCGTCCCAGCGTTTGCACGCGGTGACGCGAGTCGGGCATGGCACCAGGTGCCGGGTTCAGGCCGGTCCGGTGCCAGCGCAACCGGGTGGTAAATGAGCTGCTGCGTCTCAGTAGTGAGGCTGGGCAGCCAGGAGGGATGCAGCCATGACGGTGGTTGTCGCCGTTGACAGGTCAGCAAGCTCCTGGGAGGCCGTACGGCTAGCCGCCCTGGAGGCTGGGTACCGCCAGACCAGACTGGTGGCGGTTGCCGCCTACGCTGTCGAGCGCGCTGTGGGTGCGCCCGCGGGCACAGCGGTAACTGCTGTGCAGACCAGTACAGAGGAGCATGCGCTAGCGGAGTCGGATCTTCGCGACGCCGTGCGCGCCGCGCTTGGCGAGCAGTCCGCGGAGGTGGAGCTGCGGGTGGCTGCGGGCCACGCCGGACAGGCAATCATCGAGGCCGCCCGCCAGGTCCGCGCTCAGCTCATCGTCATGGCCGCGCGGTCCGCCATCTCCATGCTGCCGGGCACCTTCAGTCAGTTCGTGCTGAGAAACGCCAGGTGCCCGGTGCTTATCGTGCCCGGCGACTGGCAGTAAGCGGGGCCGGACGCGATATCGCCCGGCCCCGCTGTTACGGCACTGCTGTTGCTGCACTGCTGTTACTGCACTGCCATGCAGACTCGTCAGCGAGCCAAGTTGCTAGCCTGGGGAACTCGCCGGCCCAGATCCCTGACCGCCTCGCAGAAGACCCGGTACTCCCGCAGAGTCTCGCGAAGCTGCTCAGTATCGAACCGGTCAGTGTCGTTGGCGGCGCCGGCCGCTGGCCCCAGTCTGGCCTGCCGTTCATGCAGGGACTCCACGAGCGAGCTCACCGCGGCGTCAGCCGCTTCTGCGGCAAGCTGCACCGAACCGCGGGGATCATCGACGAACATGGCCTGGATGTCATGCCACTGCTGGCCGAGTGCGCCTTTGCCGGGCTCTCCAGCCTGGCCAGTTGCCGCATTCACCGGCGATGGCTCGGTGCCATCTGACATGTCGTCGGCCTGCGAGAACGGCTGCTCGTCGATCACCTCGGCCACGACGACGCCGGACTCTTCGCCGCCGGACTCTTCGTCAAAGGCTGACGATACCTCCGGTCCTGCGTGCTCTTCGAGCTCATCGTCGGCCGCAAACGGTCGATCTGGCTGCGTCGTCACGTCCTTACCTCCGTGTTACCGCTGTGGATGGTCCGTCTGGTCCTGCGCTGCCGCGTCCGCGACGTAGCCGTCGGGTCCGGCATCCGGGGCCAGCTGGCCGTTAACCGCTGGCACGGTCCTGCTGGCTGCCGTTGTGCTGCCGACTCCAGCTGGCTCGCCGAGCAGGTCGGAGAACAATGCCCGGTAGTGGATGAATGCCTGGCGCAGATCCTCGGTTGCCGCGTCGTCGCCGGCCGCGCTGATGCTGATGTCTTGCGCGGCGCGGAAATGCCCAACGGTCTGCGCGTGCTCCACCGAAAGATCGGCCATTACCTGCTGGTCATCGTCGACCGGGTAGCCCCGTTCCCGCATTACTGTGGCGACCAGCGCGTAGGCATCCTGAACCGCCAGCCGGGGAGCGTCGACGAACTCTTCCTGAATGGCGACCCACCGATCGGCGTGGCGGAGCCTCGCTTCCTCAGGCAACGGCTTAATGTCCAGCTTCCTGACCCGCCGCTGCCGCTCGGTCAGTTCCGCCTCTGCCCTTATCTTGCTGTTCTGCTCGCCGACCACCCGGTCATATTCGGGGCCGAATTGCTGCCGCAGTCTACGTCGCCGAGCTGAAATGCCAGCCGCGCCGAGCAACGCAATGACGACAAGTATCACTACGATGACGACGGCCGTTGTCCCGCTTGACATGGGAACCTCCTGACTTCGGGTCCCTTCCCGCTCCCCGCGTTCCGCGCCTTCAAACAACGCATCGCAGTTAGCAAGCGGTGTCGACCGCCATTAGGCGCCGGCTCGCGATCAGGCGAGCAGTACGGCGAATGACACCGCCGGCAGCTGAACGGCATCGGGCACGGCCAGGACACCGGCCGAGGAAGCGGCAAGCAGGCGGACGCTCGTGCCCGAGCCCGGGACGGGGACCTTGCGCGTCACGGGTCCGAGGTTCACGGCGATCCTTAGACGGCCACGGCTGACGACCAGCCAGCGGCCGTCGTCATCCCAGCGGGCGCTTATCCGGTCAAGCCTTGGGTCGGTGAGCTCGGGCCGTTCCCGGCGAAGCGCGATGAGCTGCCGGTACCAGGCAAGCAGCTCACGATGACGGGGCACGTCGAGCTCCGACCAGTTCAGCCTGGAGCGCGCGAAAGTGGCATGGTCCTGGGGGTCCGGGATATCGGCCGACTGCCAGCCGTGCCGGGCGAACTCTGCGTGCCTGCCGTCTGCCACCGCCTGGCCGAGGGCAGCATCGCGATGATCGGTGAAGTACTGCCACGGGGTGCTCGCGCCCCATTCCTCGCCCATGAACAGCATGGGCGTGAACGGTGCGGTGAGCACCAGTCCGGCCGCTACCTTCAGCAGATCAAGCGGCAGGCTTGCGGATATCCGGTCACCGGTGGCACGGTTGCCGACCTGATCGTGATCCTGGAGGTAGCCGATGAACCGGTGCGCCGGGACCCGGAAGACATCCACCTGGCGGCCGTGTGACCGGCCCCGAAATCGTGACCAGCCGCCGTCATGAAAGAAGACCCGGGTGAGGGTCTTGGCGAGGGCAGACATGGAACCGAAGTCGCAGTAGTAGCCTTGCCGCTCGCCAGTGATCGCGGCGTGCACTGCGTGGTGGAAGTCGTCGCTCCATTGCGCGGTGAGACCGTAGCCGCCTGCCTCCCGCGAGGTCACCAGGCGGGGATCGTTGGCGTCGGACTCCGCGATCAGGACAAGCTCCCGGTTCAGCCGGGCGGCCAGTGCTTGCACTTCAGCGGCGAGCTGCTCCAGCACGTGCAGCGCGCGGCGGTCCTCAAGCGCGTGCACGGCGTCCAGTCGCAAGCCGTCGAGATGGTAGTCGCGCAGCCACATGAGGGCGTTGGCGATGATGAAGTCGCGGACTTCATCCGAGCCAGGCTGGTCGAGGTTCACGGCCGGACCCCATGGCGTCACGTGTGCGTCGGTGAAGTACGGCCCGAAGTCGGCAAGCCGGTTGCCGATGCCCACGTGGTTGTACACGACGTCCAGCAGCACGGCCAGGCGGCGCGCGTGGCAGGCATCGACGAAGCGTTTGAGCGCGTCCGGCCCGCCGTAAGGCTCGTGTACGGCCCACAGGCCGATTCCGTCGTAACCCCAGCCGTGCTGTCCGGGGAAGGTCGCGACGGGCATCAGCTCTACGATGTCGACGCCGAGGTCGCGCAGGTGGTCGAGGCGCTTGACGGCCGCATCGAAGGTGCCGTCGGGGGTGAACGTGCCGACGTGCAATTCGTAAATCACCGAGCCGTGCAGCGGGCCGCCCCGCCAGCCCGCATCTGTCCAGCCGAACCCGGAATGGTCATAGCACTGACTCGGACCTGCTGGTCCCGACGGCTGCCGAAGGGAGCGCGGATCCGGCAGTAGCTCACCGCCATCCAGCCGGAATCCGTAACGCGCGTCCGGATGTGCGCCGGTAACAGTGACAGTCCACCAGCCCCGTCCGGCCGCGGACATCTCGTGCTGCTGCCCGCAGATCTCCGCCGTGACCTGGCTGGCCGTCGGCGCCCACACGCGGAACTCGGTCACCCCGTCGCCGCGTCATCATCGGCCCGTACCAGCAGCGCTACCGGCAGCTGGGCGGTCAGGTCAGCTAGCCTGATCCGCCCGCGCGAGCGTCGCGTGGCACGGAATCCGGCGCCTGTGAGCAGGTCATGCCAGCTGCCGGCCTGGCACCGCGAGCGCTGTGTCCTGCCAGCCACCGGACCGGCGCAGCCCGCCGGGAAGCCTGGTAGCAACCGTTACCGCGTCGCCGGCCCGGCAGAACGCGACCACGTGCGGCGCCGCCGGTCCGCTGGCCTGAAGCTGCTGATAGTCGCCGGCAAACAAGTCCGGGTGAGCCCGGCGAAGCCGCAAGGCCCGCGAGGTGACCAGCAGCTTTGCCGCGTCGAGATCGGCCAGCGGTTCCGCTGGCGGCGCCGGCAGCTCGGCCAGCCCGCCTTCGTCGAGTGCTGCCAGCAGATCGTTCCGGCGGCCGAAGCCGACTGGCCGCCGGTTGTCGGGATCTACCAGCGCCATGCCTGCCAGTTCACAACCCTGGTAGACATCCGGCACCCCAGGCATCGTCAGCTGGACCAGCTTGGCGCCCAGCGAGTTAGCCCGGGCGTCAGGGCCGAGCCAGCCGACGAAGGCGGCGATCCGGCTGGCCATCTCGCTATCTGCCAGTGCCAGCTGCGCGAAGCTGATCGCGACGGCCTCGTAACGCAAGTCGGGCTCGCTCCACGACGTCGTCCGCTTCGCTTCGCGCATGGCCTTGCGCAGGTAGCCCGCCAGCCGGTCAGAATCGATCGGCCACGCGCCCACGATCGTCTGCCAGAGCAGGTACTCGGTCGGAGGGTCTAGACCCACGGGGTAATCATCGCGCGGCACGGGCAGCTTACTGACGGCTCGCCGATGCCAGGCTGCCACCTCGTTTCCCCACGTTTCGGGCGACTCGGCTAGCACGGCGAGCCGGGCCCGGACGTCTTCCTGGCGCTTGGTGTCATGGGTGGACAGCGTCGTCATGGTGGCCGGCCAGTCGGATGCCAGCCGCCGGGCGTACCGGTGGAAGGCGGCGAGGCCGCGGCCGGGCTGGTCGGGATCGGCACCGACCTCGTTGGCGGAGATCAGTCGCGTCCAGCGATAGCCGGCGGTGTCCTCGACACCTTTGGCCTGCACCGCAGCGCACGTCTGCTGGAATCGCACGATCAGCTCGTCCCTGGCTTCCAGGCGGCCTTCGGCGACGCCGCGGCCGAGCAGTAGCGCCACGACGAGGTCAGCCGCAGGCTGCAGACGGCCGGGAATCCGCTGTCTCGCCTGCGCGGCAGCAGTGGTGAGCTGCGCCACGCTGTCGCTGGCCGGCGGCTCACCCGGGGTCACGTAGGCGCGGTAGACGCCGAACGCGGCCAGCAACTCGGCCAGGATCGCCCGCCGGTCCGCCTGCGACAGCGAGTCAAGCACTGGCTCGCCGAGGCGGCCCAGCAGCCGGGCTAGCCGGGCGACCTCGGCCATGAGCTGCTGGCCGGCTACCTCGCGTCTTGCCGCCCACGCCTCCGCGGCAAAGTCGCCGGTACCGCCGCCGAACCGGACGTACTCCGCGCCGAGCCGCTCCGCGCCTGCCGGATCGGTGAACAGCTCTCCGACCGCCG
Organism: uncultured Actinomycetota bacterium; assembly: GCA_963834665.1. Classification (GTDB taxonomy): domain Bacteria; phylum Actinomycetota; class Actinomycetes; order Streptosporangiales; family Streptosporangiaceae; genus JAJYUU01. Next base: position 691,139 of record CAWICK010000007.1, on the reverse strand, counting down.
CCAGGGCGTCGTAGCCGGTGGTGCCGGCGCACTGCCAGTCGGCCGGCAGCACCTCGCCAGGACTGAGCACCTTCTCCGTCACGGTCCAGCAGCGGTCGGTCGCCGTCGCGAGCTGGCGCAGGTAACCACGCGGATCGGAGAGGCCGTCCGGATGGTCGATCCGCAGGCCGTCGATGAGCCCCTCGGCCACCAGGCCGAGGAGCACACCATGGCTCGCGGCAAAGACATCTGGCTCGTCAACCCTGATCGCGATCAGCGAGCTGATATCAAGGAAACGCCGCCAGTTCAGCTCGGACGCTGCCGACCGCCAGTCGCTGAGCAGGTAGCACTGCGCCGCCACTAGCTCAGCCATCGGCAAGTCCTCGGTGCCGGGCCGAACCGGGAGGACGTGATCTGCGTAACGCAACACTGGCTTGCTGTCATTGCCGAGCTCACTCATCGTGAGCTCGGGCAGACAGTAGCGCAGCGGCCTGGCCAGAATCGGCAGCAGCATCCGGCCGCCTTGAACATCCCAGTCAATGTCGAACCAGTGCGCCTGGGGTGAGTCCCGGCCGTCCCGCAGCACCGACCACAGCTGACGGTTCAGGTACTCGGGTGCCGGGATGGCCATGTGGTTCGGCACGACGTCGAGGACGATGCCGATACCGCAGTCGGCGAACCTGGCGGCCATCGCGCGAAAGCCGTCCTCGCCGCCAAGCTCCGCGGATATCCGCGAATGATCGACCACGTCGTACCCGTGGGTCGAGCCCGGCGCGGCCTGCAGGATCGGCGACAGGTAAACGTGGCTGACGCCCAGCGCGCTCAGATAGCCGGCTATTGCCGCAGCGTCGGCGAAGCCGAAGCCGTCGTGCAGTTGCAAACGGTAGGTAGATGCGGGCCGTCCCCGCCAGGCATCGGCCCGGTCAGTGCTGGCCCGGTCAGTGCTGGCCCGGTCAGTGCCGGCCGCGTCAGGCACGACACAGCAATCGCAGCGACCTGCTGGTCATGCGGATGGTGTCGCCCGCCTTCACTGCCTCCCCGCTGCCGGGGGGCGGTGCGGGATCGGCGGTGTCGAGCAGCGGCTGCCACTGGTCGCCATAGCCCGCCGACGGGATCGTGAAGTCCACGTCATGCTCGGCCGCGTTAAAGAGCAGCAGGAACGAGTCGTCGGTGATGGGCTCGCCTCGCGGATCTGGCTCGCTGATCGCGTCGCCGTTCAGGAAGACCATTAGCGACTTGGCGAATCCGGCCGCCCAGTCGCTGTCGTCCATCCGCTCGCCAGCGGGCGTCAGCCAGTCAATGTCGCCAAGGTGGTCACCGGTGGCCCGGCCGCTGTGGCCGGTGAAAAATCGCCGCCGCCGGAATACGGGATGGTCGGCCCGGATCCGGATCAGCGAACGGACGAAGGCGTGCAGGGACGACGACCCCGTTCCCCCCTGGGTGTCCGCGGCGGCGACGCCTGCGTTGGCGCTGACGTCAGCAGGCCAGTGCAGCCAGGACAGCTCGTTGTCCTGGCAATAGCCGTTGTTGTTGCCAAGCTGGGTGCGGCCAAACTCGTCGCCAGCCAGCAGCATCGGCACACCCTGCGACAGCAGCAGCGTAGCCAGCAGGTTGCGCTGCTGGCGGGCCCGCAGCGCAAGGATCGAGGCGTCCTGCGTCGGCCCCTCTACGCCGCAGTTCCAGGACCTGTTGTCGTTGCTGCCGTCCTGGCCGTCCTCGCCGTTGGCCTCGTTGTGCTTACGGTCATAGCTGACCAGATCGGCGAGGGTGAATCCGTCATGGCAGGTAACGAAGTTCACCGACGCAATCGGCCGCCGATTGTCGCTGTCGTACAGGTCAGCCGAGCCGGTCAGCCGGGCAGCGAACTCCGGCAATGCGGCGGGCTGGCCGCGCCACAGGTCACGCACCGCATCCCGGTACTTCCCGTTCCACTCCGTCCACAGCGGCGGGAAGTTACCCACCTGATAGCCGCCCTCGCCCAGGTCCCATGGCTCGGCGATCAGCTTGACCTGCGAGACGACCGGATCCTGCTGGACCAGGTCGAAGAACGCCGACAGCCGGTCGACCTCCAGGAACTGCCTGGCGAGCGCAGCGGCCAGGTCGAACCGGAACCCGTCCACGTGCATCTCGAGCACCCAGTAGCGCAGCGAGTCCATGATCAGCTGCAGGACGTGCGGGTTGCTCATCAGCAGGCTGTTGCCGGTGCCGGTGGTGTCTAGGTAGTGACGGCGGTCGGGCTCGTCGGAGAGCCGGTAGTACGCGGCGTTGTCGATGCCGCGGAACGACAGCGTCGGGCCTAGATGGTTGCCCTCGGCGGTGTGGTTGTAGACGACGTCGAGTATGACCTCGATGCCCGCCTCGTGCAGCGCCCGCACCATCGACTTGAACTCGGGAACCTGCTCGCCAAGCTGACCGGTGGCGCTGTAGGCGTTGTGCGGGGCGAAGAACCCGATGGTGTTGTAGCCCCAGTAATTAGACAGGCCGCGCTCGGCCAGGAAGCCGTCGCTGACGAACTGGTGCACTGGCATCAGCTCAACCGCAGTGACGCCCAGGTCGAGCAGGTGCTCGATGATCGCCGGATGCGCCAGGCCCGCGTAGGTGCCGCGCTGCTCCGCCGGCACTGCGGGATGCAGCCTGGTGAGCCCGCGCACGTGTGCCTCGTAGATCACGCTCTGGTGGTACGGAGTTCGCGGCGGCCGGTCGTTGCCCCAGTCGAAGTACGGATTGGCCACCACGCCTCGCGGCACAAACGGAGCTGAATCAGCGTCATCCGGGGTGTCCTCGGCACCGAACCGGTAGCCGAAGGCGGCCTGACCCCACCCAACCGAGCCTTCGATCGCCTTCGCGTACGGGTCGAGCAGCAGCTTGGCCGGATTGCAGCGATGGCCGGCCTTCGGGTCGTAGGCGCCATGGACCCGGTAGCCGTAGCGCTGGCCGGGGCCGATCCCGTGCAGGTAGCCGTGCCAGATAAAGCCATCGACCTCGTGCAGGCCCACGCGCTCCTCGGCCGGCCCGCCGGATCCGTCCTGGTCATTGAACAGGCACAGCTCGACCTGCCCGGCGATCGCGGAGTAGAGCGCGAAGTTGGTGCCCACGCCGTCGTAGCTGGCGCCCAGCGGGTAGCTGACTCCCGGCCACGCCCGTTTCGCTGCCATATCTCCCTCGATCGAATCGCTATCGGGCTGTGCCGACGCCGCCGTGGGGTCGGCGCCCTGCATTCCAACATAGATCCAGCCAGCCGGGCAGGGTGCTGCCTCTGAACGGGAAGCCGTAGCTGCCCGCCCCGGGCGATAGCAAACAGGGGAGCTTCATCACATATCCGTGTTTGACCTACCTGGTGGCTGGCCGGCGTAGATGTTTGCCAGCCACAGCAAGGGCAGCAAGGGCGCATGAAATCTGCGGTGAGCCGGTCTACGCGGCGCACCGTGCTCGTCGCTGGCAGCGCGAACATTTTCGTGGCGGCAATCAAGCTCGCGGCGGGCCTGATCGCTGGCTCCAGCGCCATGCTGGCCGAGGCGGCGCACTCCATCGCCGACACGATTAACCAGGTCTTCCTGCTGGCCTCGGTGCATCAGGCCGAACGGCCGGCGGACCGGCGGCACCCGTTCGGCTATGGCCAGGAGCGCTACTTCTGGTCGCTGCTCGCGGCATTCGGGATCTTCATCGCCGGCGCGGGCTTCTCGATCCTGGAAGGCATCCTGGCCCTTGGCCACAGCGGTGGCCGGTCGGGTCTGCTTGTTGCCTACGTGGCGCTGGTGCTGGCAGGCGCGGCCGAGGGAATCTCGTTCGCCCGCGCCGCCAGGCAGACCCGGCAGCAGGCCCGCGACCGGCACCTCAGCACCCTCGAGCACGTGCGGACCAGCCCGGACATTACTGTGAAGGCCGCCCTGTTCGAGGACAGCGCCGCGATCGTCGGGCTGGTGCTCGCCATGGCCGGGCTGGTGCTGCGGCAGCTGACCGGTTCGGAGACCTGGGACGCGGCAGCGTCCATGGCCATCGGAGTGCTGCTCATCGTGGTCGCCATCCGGCTGGGAGCTGACAGCCGCGAGTTGCTGATCGGGCGGGCTGCCGATCCACAGCAGCTGGAGATCATCAGGTCGCAGATCCAGGCAACCGACGGGATCGCCTCGCTGCTCGACCTGCGCACGATGCATCTCGGCCCGGACGGCCTGATCGTCGCGGCCAGGGTCGCTTTCGACGATGATGTGACCGCGGACCGGGCCGAAGACCTCGCCGACAGTATCGACAAGAGGCTGGCCGAGATGCTGCCGGTGGTGCCGCATGTGTTCATTGACCCAACGCAGCTGCCGCACCAGCCCGGCAAGCGCCAGCCCGGCAAGCGCCCGGACGCTGAGCCCGGCGAATGGACCCGAGCCTGAAATCTCGGTGCGGAGCCTGGACTGGGTGACGGCGTAGTGCGCCCGCGACCTCCCGATGTTTCCCGGCACCGCTGCTGGGCAGCCGGATACCTCGCCGCTGTTGCCTGCTCGAGGGGACGTGATCAGTTATGGCATCGCCAGCTGCCGCAACCGGGACGAACACCACGGACAGCGCCGCTCGCGCCGCCGTGCCGGACATCAGCGGCCTGCAGCGCGCGCTTGCCGATCGGGTGGACGGCGAGGTTCGCTTCGACGACGGCAGCCGTGCCGCATACTCCACCGACGCGTCCAATTTCCGTCAGGTGCCTATCGGCGTGGTCGTACCGCATTACCCCGACGCTGGGGCCGACGCCGTCGCCGTCTGCCGGGAGTACGGCGCCCCGGTACTCTCTCGCGGCGGCGGGACCAGTCTGGCCGGGCAATGTACCAACACCGCGGTGGTGCTGGACTGGTCGAAATACTGCAACCGCGTCGAGTCGGTCGATGAGCGGCAGCGCACCTGCGTGGTTCAGCCCGGGATCGTGCTCGACATGCTGAACTCCGAGCTTGCGCCGACCAAGCTCCGGTACGGTCCCGAGCCGGCTACGCACATGAACTGCACGCTGGGCGGCATGATCGGTAACAACTCGTGCGGCGCGACGGCCCAGCGTACGGGCAAGGTAGTCGACAACATCGCCGAGCTCGAGGTAGTGCTCTACGACGGCACCAGGTTCTGGTGCGGGCCAACTGACGACGAGCAGTTCTCGCGCATCGAGCGCCGCGGCGACCGGCGCGCCGAGATCTACCGGCGGCTGCGGCGGCTGCGTGATGATTACCAGGACGAGATCCGCGCGCGGTACCCGGACATACCGCGGCGCGTGTCGGGTTACAACCTGGACTCGCTGTTGCCCGAGCACGGATTCGACGTCGCCGGTCTACTGGTAGGCAGCGAGTCGACTCTGGTCACGGTGCTGCGCGCGCGGCTGAAGCTGGTCCCCGTGCTGCCCGAGCGCAGCCTGGTTGTGCTTGGCTACCCCAGCGTTGACAAGGCGGCCGACGCGGTGCCAGTCATCCTGCCGCATCAGCCCATCGCCCTGGAGGGACTTGACGACCGGCTGATCCATGACGAGCAGGTCAAGCACCTGAACTCCCGCGCCTTGCGCGAACTGCCCCGTGGATCGGCATATCTCATGGTCCAGTTCGGCGGTGACACGAAGAAGGAGGTAGACGCCGCCGGTCAGAAGCTGCTTGACGCCCTGCAGGACACCGAGCATGAGCCCAGCGTCAAGTTCCTGGACGAGCCTGGCTTCGAGGATGAACTATGGCAGGCCAGGGAAGCCGGACTTGGCGCCACCGCGCACCTGCCCGGCCAGCCCGACACCTTCGAAGGCTGGGAAGACTCAGCGGTAGCGCCCGAGAAGCTTGGCGATTACCTGCGGGACCTGAACAAGCTGTACGAAGAGTTCGATTACGCAAGCGACCTGATGCCGAGCCTGTACGGCCACTTCGGTCAGGGCTGCGTGCATACCAGGATCCCGTTCGACCTGTACAGCGCCGAGGGTGTCAAGAAGTACCGGCGGTTCATGGAGCGCGCGGCCGACCTGGTTGTCTCCCATGGTGGTTCTCTTTCCGGGGAGCACGGCGATGGCCAGTCCCGCGGCGAACTGCTAGTCAGGATGTTCGGCGAGCGCCTGGTGGGTGCGTTCGGCGAGGTCAAGGACATCTTCGACGCGGACAACCGGATGAATCCCGGCAAGGTGGTGCATCCGGCCCGGCTCGATGAGCACCTGCGGCTCGGCGCTGACTGGTCCCCGGCCACCCCGCAGGACCTTTACTTCCGGTATCCGAACGACGGCGGGTCGTTCGCCCAGGCCGCCAACCGCTGCGTGGGCGTCGGCAAGTGCCGGCAGCATGAGCATCCGGGCGGCGCGGTGATGTGCCCGTCCTACCAGGCCACCGGGGAGGAGGAGCATTCGACCCGGGGCCGCGCCCGGCTGCTGTTCGAGATGCTGAACGGGCACGGCGACTCGACAATCCGCGACGGCTGGCGGTCGGAGGCAGTGCGCGATGCGCTGGACCTGTGCCTGGCCTGCAAGGGCTGCAAGACCGACTGCCCGGCCAATGTGGATATGGCTACCTACAAGGCTGAATTCCTCGCCCACCACTGGCAGGGACGGCAGTGGCGGCGGCCGCGGTCCGACCTCTCCCTCGGCTGGCTGCCGGCCATGGCCAAGGTGGTAGCGAAGCTGCGCCTCGCCGGCCTGGTCAACGCCCTGACCCACACCCCGGGCCTGCATGAGGCAGCGGCCATGATCGGCGGGGTGGAACCCCGAGAGGTGCCGTTGTTCGCCGGGCAGACGCTGCAGCAGTGGCATGCCGGCCGGGGCGAGCGCGGTGCTGGCCGTCTCGGCACGGTCCTGCTCTGGCCGGACACGTTCACCAATCATTTCCAGCCGCACGTCGGGATGGCAGCCGTCGCGGTGCTGGAGGAGGCCGGCTGGCGCGTGGAGATCCCGTCCGGAGCTCTGTGCTGCGGCCTGACCTGGGTCTCGACCGGGCAGCTCGGCGTGGCGAAGAAGGTGCTGTCGCGCACCATCACCCGGCTAGCAGAGCACGTCAGGGCTGGCGGGTACGTCGTCGGGCTCGAGCCAAGCTGCACGGCCATGTTCCGCGCGGACGCGGCCGAGCTGTTTCCTGACGACCAGGATGTGCTGCGACTGCGCGACCACGTGGTCACCCTGGCCGAACTGCTCGAGCAGCACACGCCGGGCTGGCAGCCGCCGCCGATCGCCCGGCAGGTCCTGGCCCAGGTCCATTGCCATCAGCACGCTGTCATGGGCTGCGAAGCCGACGCGGACGTGCTGACGAAGGCAGGCGCCAGGTTCGAGCACCTGCAGTCCGGCTGCTGCGGTCTGGCCGGGAACTTCGGCTTCCAGCGCGGCCACCACGAGGTCAGCGTCGCGTGCGCGGAGCAGGTGCTGCTACCCCGGCTCCGGGAGGCGCCAGGCGACGCGGTCGTGCTGGCCGACGGATTCAGCTGCCGGACTCAGATCCACGAGCTCGACAGCGGCGGCCGGGAGGCGATGCACCTGGCCGAGCTGCTGGCCGCGGCCACGGATCTGCCTGCCGAACACCCCGAGCAGCGCGTGGTGCGGCCGGCCGCACCACGGCAGGCCGTCACGGCGGGCTGGCTGGCTGGAGCTGCCAGCCTGGCTGTGCTGGCCGCAGTGACGCGCAAGGTGCGTAGACGCCGTTAACTCGCCGCTGGTTAGCCTGACGTGAGCGGATCGCCCGGCACCCTCGTGCTGGGCGGGTCGGTAAGCACGCTGGCTCCGGCCTGGTTCGCGGCCTTCTGGGTTCCGTCCGCGGTATGGGGTTCTCCGGCCGGCTCTGGCTGGCCTGGCGCGGAAAGGCCCGGCTCTGGCTCGCCTGGCGCATGCTGGCCTGGCGCAGGCTGGCCTGGCTCGGGCAGGCCCGGCCCGCGCGGGTCAGGCGCAGCGCCGGGGTGAGCTTCCCGGCGTGCACCGGGCAAATGCGCGGCCACCGGGTGCGGCAGCCGCTCGAGCGCGGCGTGCGGCAGCTCGCGAAGGTGCAGGTCACGGAACACATGAGCCCGGGCTACCAGGATCACCCCGGCCACCACCGCGGCCACGCTTGCTGCCTGCAGCGCGAGCAGCCAGGGGGTTACGTGAATGCTGTCGCCGAAGACGACCACGCCAAGCACGATGCCGGCGGTCGGTTCGGCCGCCGTGACTGCCGGAAGCGACGCCTGTAGCGGTCCTGCGCTGAAGGCGTTCTGCATCAGCCACAGCGCGATGATGCTGGCCGCCAGCGTGGCGTAGCCGGGCCAGCTGGTCAGCAGGCTGCCCGCATGATGACTGTCCAGCATCTGCACGCTTCGGCGCGTGAAGGCGTCCGCGATGCCGAGAACGAGCCCGGCGGCCGTCCCGGTCAGGGTCGCCCTGACCTGGCCGGACCGCCGCCGTCCGAGCTGAACCAGGACAGCCGCGATCACTGCGATAACGGCAGCAGCTGGCCAGTGCGAGAAGGACCCGAAGGATTCGGCCGGAGCCCTGACCTCGCGGGTCGCGGAGAGCCCCGCTACGCCGGCGGTGAGCAGGACGGCGCCCGCGATGTCGGTCTTGCGTACCGCGTGCCCGGACAGCGGCACGGCTAGTACCAGCGCGAAGAGCAGGTTAGTGGTCAGCAGCGGCTCGCTGACCGATAGGTCGAGGTGTCCGAGCGTCCAGGCGGCGATCAGGTCACCAGCGACGAGCAAGGCGATGCCAGCCAGCCAGCGCCGTTTGCGCAGCAGCGCTTTTATCAGGCTCAGCCGCAGGAACTCTGCGGAACGCAGCTTCTCGGCGGCTTGCTGTTGCAGCACGAAGCCGGTTCCGATGAGCATCGCGGCCACGAGCATGACGGCTATATACATTGGCTCGTGCCTTCCAGCGGCCGGCCGGAACGGCTGAGGCCAGAACGGCTGAGGCCAGAACGGCTAAGGCCACGTTGCGCAGCACCGGATCGTCGATGTCCGGGGTACCCGTCTCGGGTACGGTGATGCGTCACACGCCTATCTTCTCGCAGTCGGCGGCATGGTGTGCGGACATGCCCGGTGCAAACTAGGCGGCTGGCAGCCCCGGCTACGCCGCCGGTACTCAGCCCTTGCCAGCGCGGCGCCGCCCGGTCAGGCACGGCGGTGGCTGACTCCCGCAGCCGTCGCGGCAGTCTTGAGGTCTGCCACCAGCCCGGCATAGGCCGAGTCGCGCGCCCGCGCGTCAGCGGCCCTGAGCACGGCCGAAGGGTGGATGGTCGCAACCATCAGACCGCGCCAGCCGCCGACCGTTGTGTCCTCGGTCTGGCCGCGATGATCGGAAACCCGGAATCCCGGGCCGCGCAGAGCCGATCCAGCGATGGCACCGAGGGAAACCACGACCGCAGGATCGACAATCGTGATCTCCGCTTCCAGCCATGGACGGCAAGCGACTATCTGAGTGCGGTTCGGCGGCTGGTGCAGTCTTCGCTTGCCGCTCTGGGTGAACTTGAAGTGCTTCACGGCATTCGTCATGAAAGTGTCAGCGCGATTGATGCCGCAGTCGACCAATGCCCGGTCAAGCAGTCGCCCGGCCGGGCCGACGAACGGCTTTCCGCGCTTATCCTCTACATCTCCCGGCTGTTCGCCTACCAGCATCAGGCGGGCGTCCGACGGGCCTTCGCCGAACACCATAGCGGTCGCGTTACGGTACAAATCGCACCTGGTGCACGTGGCCGCTTGGCGCGCAAGCTCAGCGAGGGTAGTAGTCATTGCAGGCAGTTGCCCGGTCAGGCTGGCGACTAACGCGCCGGCCCGGATGTCGCGTAGCTCGCCGGCGTGCGGGCACTACCTGGCGGCCGCCGCCAGGTGCCGGTAGGCAAGTTTGCTGCCCTAGCGCACGGGCAACTGACGCCCCGTGCGACAGCGGAGACGACAGCAGAGAACGGCACCGCCATGCCAGGCCTAGGCGAGCGCGGTAACGCGAACTCACGCCAGCCGCAGGGTCGGCAGTCGCCGCGCGGGCAGTCGCTTGGCCAGCGGGCCGGCGTCTGGCTGTTGTGGTGGGTGCTGCTCATGGCGTTCTGGATCATTGTCGACGACAAGCTGGCCGCCGATGAGCTGCTGGCAGGCGCCGGCGCGGCCGCGCTAGCGGCCTCGCTCGCGGAACTCGCCGGTTATCAGGCAAACACGCGGCTCCGCCTGCGAATCGCGTGGCTACGGCCCGCTATCCGGCTGCCCGCCGACGTGATCCGCGATACCGGGATCGTCTTCGGCGCGCTGTGGCGTCGGCTGACCCAGGGACAGGAGCCCGCCGGCGGGTTCAGCGAACTGCCAGTCCGGTTCGGTGATCAGAGCATCGAAGCGAAGGCGCGCCGCGCCCTGCTGGTGGGAGGTAAATCCGTAGCGCCCAATACGTTCGTGCTCGGCCTGGACCCCGAGCGCCAGGTCATGGTGGTCCATCAGCTCGTCAGGGCGCAGGCGCAGAAAGGAGACGGCGGGTGAACGCGTTCGTCATCGCTGCCATCGCCATGCTCGTAGCGGTCTTGCCGTGCGCGATCGTGATCTGGCGGGGCGGGGAAATGGAGGCGCTCGTTGGCTACCAGGCCACCGGCGCTATCACCGTGCTGGTGCTCGTCCTGCTGTCGCAAGGGTTTCGCCGGTCAGGCGAGTTCGAACTGCCGGTGCTGCTCGCCGTCCTCGTTCTCGGCAGCGGCCTCGTCTTCGTCCGCTTCCTCGAGCGGGGGCTGTGATGCTGCGACAGATCGTCGTTGACGCCCTCCTTGCCGCGGCCGTGCTGACCGCGCTGGGATCCTCGGTGGGCGTGCTCGTGATGCGCGGCGCGTTCGCCAAGCTGCACTACGTCGCTCCGGTGTCCATCGTCGCTCCGGTGTTCATCGCCATAGCGGTCCTCGCCCAGTCCGGACTTTCCACCGATTCGGCGCAGACCTGGCTCACCCTGGCCTTCATGGTCATCGCCGGCCCGTTCCTGTCGCACGCCACCATGAGAGCTGCCCGGACACGGATCGAGGGAGACTGGCGCATTCGCCGCGGCGGCGGGGATGGGGAGGAGCGGAATTGACCACCGCCGGTTCGCTGACTGTGGTGTCGCCGTACAGCGTGCCAGCAAGTCTCATGGACATCCTGCAGGTGGTGATCCTGCTGCTAGTGGCCGCCGCGGCGACCGGCGTGGTGCTGGCCCGGGTGCCGGTCCGGCAGGCTATCGCGCTGAGCGCGTACGGGCTGCTGCTCGCCCTGATGTTCCTGGCATTCCAGGCGCCCGACGTGACCCTTTCGGAACTGTGCGTGGGCGCAGTCGCGCTGCCGATCATGCTGCTGCTGACGCTGGCGAAAGTCAGGAAGCGGGAGAAATGACGCCGGGAGCGCGGCGCTGGCTGTTCCTGGCCGGGCTGGCTGGCCTCGTGGCCTTCTACCTGTGGGGCATGCGGGGCCTGCCTGGATTCGGCCGCTATCCAGGGCCCGATGGCGACATCATCAATCGCACCGCGGTGACCCAGACGAACGCAACCGGAGTGGTCTCCGCGGTGAACTTCGACTACCGCGGCTTCGACACTGTGGGCGAGGAATTCATCTTGTTCATGGCGGCGGTGGGCGTGAGCACCGTGCTGCGCCACCTTCGCGGTGAGCGCCGCCACGCCCCGCCTGTGAGCGATGCCGCGCCGACCAGCGATGCGATCCGGCTGGCAGCTCTGCTGTTTGTCGGCCCCGCGGTGCTGATGGGATGGTTCCTCGCCAGCCATGCCCAGACCAGCCCGTCCGGCGGGTTCCAGGGCGGTGTGGTGCTCGCCACCGCCTTCATGCTGATCTACCTTGCCGGGGAGTTCCTGGCCTTCCGGCGGATCAGCCCGGTGGCAGTGCTCGACGCGGTGGAGGCCGTGGGCGCGGGCGGCTTCGCCGCGGTCGGAGTCACCGCGGTTGCGCTGGGGCTGCCCTACCTCACGAACTTCCTGCCGCTCGGGACGGTGCCCGGCGCAGTCAGCTCGTCCGGCACGATCGCGCTGATCAGCTTCCTTGTCGGCCTGGAAGTAGCCGCGGCGTTCGTCCTCATCGTCGGGGAACTGCTGGAGCAGACCCTGCTGGTCGGCGAAGGGGGCGCGTGATGCAGGTCTTTCCGTTCCTGATCGTTGCCTGGATCCTGGGCGTTGGCCTGTACGGCATCGTCACCAGCAGGCACCTGGTGCATCAGATTGTCTGCCTGATCGTCGTCCAGTCGTCTACCTACGTGCTGCTGCTGAGCGTCGGGTACGTCACCGGCGCGGTAGCGCCGTACTTCTCCGACATACCCCGGCACACGCCCGCAGTGGATCCGGTGGTGCAAGCCCTCGCGCTGACCGACGTTGTGGTCGAGGCGGCAGTGACCGCCTTGCTGCTGGCGTTCGCCATTCAGGCGCATAAGCGCTTCGGCACGCTGGACCCGCAAGAGCTTGTCCAGCTCAAGGGCTGAGGCGGCACCAAGTGGATCACCTGCTGGCCCTCTCCGTCACCCTTCCGCTGCTGATGGCAGCCTCGATCTCGGCGCTCAGCCCGGCGCTGCGCGTCCGGCGGCGGATCCTTGACGCTGTCGCGATCGCTACCAGCGGCGTCGTCGCGGGGCTGCTCGCGGTCATCATGTCTCAGGCAGCCCGCGGTGACCTGGTGTACTGGTTCGCCGGGTTCCGGCCCGCGCACGGCATCGCGATCGGCATTGATTTCGAGGTCGGACCGCTCAGCGCGGGACTGGCTTGTCTCGCGGCGGTGCTCGTGACCGCGGCCATGACCTTCTCCTGGCGGTACTTCGAGGAAGTGTCGACCTATTACCACGCGCTGATGCTGGCGTTCCTGGCCGGCATGGTCGGGTTCTGCCTCACTGGCGACATCTTCGACATGTTCGTCTGGTTTGAGCTAATGGGCGTAGCGGCCTACGCGCTGACCGCCTACCGGCCGGAGGAGCGCGGCTCGCTGCAGGGCGGGCTGAATTTTGCCATCAGCAACAGCATCGGCGCCTACCTGACCTTGTCGGGCATCGGCCTGGTCTACGGCCGGACCGGCGCGCTGAACATGGCCCAGATCGGCGCGGATCTGTCCCGGCACAAGCCAGACGGGCTTGTCGTGGTCGCGTTCCTGTTCATCCTGGCGGGCCTGCTGATCAAGAGCGCCATCGTGCCGTTCCACTTCTGGCTTGCCGACGCACACGCCGTCGCCCCGACCCCGGTGTGCGTGCTGTTCTCCGGGGTGATGGTCGAACTGGGGCTGTACGGCATCGCCAGGGTTTACTGGTCGATGTTCGGTCAGGCCCTTGGTCACCGGGCCGCCATCATGGCGACGTTCGAGGCGCTCGGCCTGCTCACTGCGGTGACAGGCGCACTGTTCTGCTTCCGGGAACGGCACATCAAGCGCCTCCTGGCCTTCTCCACGATCAGCCATGCTGGGCTGTTCCTGGCCGGCATCGCGCTGCTGACCCCGCTGGGGTTCGCCGGGGTCGCGGTGTACGTGGCTGGCCACGCCCTGGTCAAGGCCGCGCTGTTCCTCTGCGTCGGCATCGTGCTGCACCGGCTCGGCACAGTGAACGAGTCCTCGCTGCACGGTCTCGGCCGTCCGCTGCGGCTGACCGGCATCGTGTTCACGGTGGCGGCGTTCGGCCTGGCTGACCTGCCGCCTTTCGCTACGTTCCTGGGCAAGGCCTGGATCGAGGACACCGGGTCCGCGCTTGGCATGGCCTGGATTACCGCCGTGTTCGTGGTGGCTTCGGTGATCGTCGGCGGAGCCGTGCTGCGGGTGGCCGGCGGGGTGTTCTACGGCCTGGGCGATGCGCCGGGCGAAGATCCCCAGATGGCCAGCGAGTCCAGCGAGGAGACCTCGGAGACCGATCTTGCCAAGCACCGCACGCCCGTCACGATGATCCTGCCCGCGGCCGCGCTGGCCGTTGCCGCGCTCGGCCTGGGAATCGTGCCGCATCTGGGCGGGGTAGTCGAGACGGCGGCCGTCCGGTTCCAGGACCAGGCTGGCTACGACGCGACCGTGCTCTCCGGGGCGCACCTGGCGCACCCGGTCGCGCTGCACAAGCCGGAGGCAGCTGCCGTGACGCTGTCCAGCGTGCTCATTGCGGCGGGCTCGGCAATTGGCTCCGTGCTGCTCGCAGGCGCCGCGCTGTATTGGCGCCGGCTGCCGCTGCTGCGCCGGGGCTTCGAGCCGGGCGCGGGCTGGGTCCGGCCTATCCGGCGCGTGCAGAGCGGCGTGGTCAATGACTACGTCACCTGGATCGTCGTCGGCCTCGCGTGCGTCGGCGGCGCGCTTGCCGTCGCGATCAGGTAGCTATGCTGGTTGTGATGGGGGCGCCGGCGCCGCTAGCCGCGTGACTTTCGCGCGGTAGTTGCCTTGATGATCACGCCAGCCAGGGCCAGAGCCATAGCAGCCGCGGCGACTTGCGAGCGGTACCTCTTCGCCTTAGCTGTCAGCTGGCTGGCCGCCTTCTGCGCGGTGTCGCCGAGCGAGTCCGGCGCGCCGCCGGCGACCTGGGACCTGAAATTGTGAGTCCGCGCAGCGGCCTGGCCTGCTAGCTGCCCGGCCCGGTGCTTGAGCTGGCCGGAGAAGGCGGCGGCGGCGTGGCTGGCCCTAGCCGTCACGTCCGCCCTGGCAACGAGCTGCTGCACGGTCTGGGCAAGCTCGGCCTTGGTGCGCTCGATCTCGGCGGATTTCGCTTCTTCGGGCGCCAATGCATGCGCCGCGCCCGGTAGTTGCTCCTTCATCGTCCTGCCCTTTCGGCGTTGGCTGTCGCGCTCGACGGCAGGATTCGCTACCCGCCGCCGAGCGGCCTAATCACCGCCCGCGCCGCCACCGCCACCGTGTTCGCCAGCGCTGTGTTCGACGTGCTCTCGCCTGGCCAGCGGTATCAGGATCCACAATCCGGCGAACAGGCAGAACACGCAGGCAGCGAGGATGATTGCCAATGCTCCGTGCACGACAAAGCTCGCGATCAGCAAGACCGCCGCGGTTATTGCCAGTGCGACCGTGATCAGTCCGCAGATGGCCATCACGTTCGCTGCCCTGATCAGGCGTTCCTTCTGCTGCTGCCGGAACAGAAGCCGGTGATAGGCGACCGGGCCGACCAGCAGAGCGGTCGTGACCGCCGCCAGCACAACGTCGGCCATATAAAGCCCGCGCTGCGGCGTGCTCAGTCTGGTGAACCGGGCGCTGAACGGAAGCGCGAGGAGGAAGCCGAACAAGACCTGCACGCCGAGACCGGCGACGCGCAGTTCCTGCACTAGTTCAGACAGGTTCCGGTCATCGCGGGCGTACTGCGGCTCCTTCCGGGGGTCGTCGCTGGCCCGCCGGTCCGCAGCGTCGTCGCCAGCCGAGTTGGTGTCAGTCATCGTTCCTCCAAACGCGCGGGTCAACGCCACTTCAGCTGGCAGTCAGCTCGGTAACTGAAGCCGGCCGCCGGGACAGCCACACCGCGGTCCTCAGCATCCCGGCGTGGACGAACGCCTGCGGGAGGTTGCCGCGCTGCTGGCGCTGGTGCACGTCGTACTCCTCGGTGTAGAGGCCGGCGGCCCGCAGGCAGACCGGCTGCGCTCGAACCAGTGAGTAGCCGCGACCTGGTCGCCGCAGGCGCTGGCCGCCTGGGCCATCCAGAAACCGCACAGCAGGAACGCTCCTTCGGCCTTGTGCAACGGCCGGGCGTCCTGGCGAAATCTGTACACAAAACCATCCTCGGCCAGGTCTGCGGCCACGGCCCGGATTGTGGCCGCGGTCCGAGGGTCATCAGCGCTCAGCGCGCCGTTGATGGCAGGCAGCAGCAGCGCGGCGTCGACCCGCTCATCTGATGGTGATCGTTGCCAGCGGCCATCTGGATGCAGGCAGTCACTCAGCCCGGCCAGGATTTTGTCGGCGACCGAGCTCCAGTGCGCCGCCTGCCGGTTGGCATGGCTGCCCGCCGGGCCGCCCTCGGCCGCCGCGGCGATCGCGCGCAATCCGGCCACGCAGGTCAGCCGTGAATGCGCCCAACGCTGATTGTCGAGTTCCCAGATGCCCGCGTCCGGTTCGCCGCAGCGTAGTTCGATGGCTGTCGCCGCGATCTCGGCGGCCCGCCAATCCTCTGGCCCGAGCACATCAAGCCGGCTGGCCGCCGCCAGCAGCTGCAGTGCTTCGCCGAGGCAGTCAAGCTGGAATTGCCGGTTAACCCTGTTCCCGGTGCGGACCTTACCGCCGGGGTAGCCGCGCAGTCGCAGGCTGCGTTCGGTGGGGACTGTGCCGCCGCTGACGGTGTATGCGGGCTTCAGGTCCGGGCCATCACAGTGCAGTCGCTCAGTGATGAACCGGACCGCGCCATCGAGCAGCGGATGCCGGCCGTGCGCCGCCACCGCCAGCCCTGCATAGCACTGGTCGCGGATCCAGGCATAGCGGTAGTCGTAGTTCCGGAAACTGTCCATCCGCTCCGGCAGTGACGTAGTGGCCGCGGCCACCATCGCGCCGCTGCCGGCACTCAGGCCGCTGAGCACGGCGTAGGCGTGCCTGGCGTCCCGGACCGCTATCAGTCCGGAGCAGTCGGGCACGACCGCCGACCAGGCGGCCGTGGTTGCCTGCCATGTCTCCTCCGCATCCGGGCGGGCGCCGAGTGGCTGGTCGGCTAGCTCCAGCATGAAGTCGTGATGGGCGCCTGGGGCGAGGTTCAGCGTCATGGTCAGTCGGCCGTCGTCGCCGGGCCGCGCCCGTGCGGCGCCCGACCAGCGCAGCCTGATCGTTCCGCTGCGACCGGTCCAGCAGCCGCGTGAGCGCCGCAGGTCCTCCATCTTCTGCTGGCCGAACGCGGCCCGGACATCGAGTGTCACCTGCAGCCGCGCGGGACCGTCGACGGCCTCAACCCGGCGGAGCAACACGGCGCCGCGCGGTCTGGCGGGCATCGCCAGTGCCTCCCTGCACTCGGCGACGCCGTCTCCGACCCAGCGGCTGCGCCAGATGAGGGTTCCGGGCTCGTAATAGCCGCCCCAGACGTAGTGCGGGTCCGTAGGCGTTATCGCATATCCGCCGCGCCCGCCGAGCAACGCCGAGAAGATCGGCGGGCTGGCCCACCCGGGCATGCACAGCCACACGATCGCGCCGTCAGGACCGATGAGTGCGCCGCGCTCGCCGTCGGCGATCAGCGAGTATTCCCGCAGCACTCTGGGCTGCCACTGAGTGATCATCCGGATGCAGATGTCCGCAGGGCCCGGATCCAAACACGGTGGCGCCAAGACCGATTATTGAGTGCGTTTGTCCGCGATAATCGCTGACAAACGCACTCAATAACGCGATCTTGGGGGCCGGGGGCCGGGGGTTACTTGCTTGGTTGCGGGACCCTGCAGTGCACCTTGGGGTTCGCGCCCACGTAGTTGAGCGGGCCGGCCGCAATAGTGACAGCGATCGTGCCTGCCCTCGCGCAGCTCACAGTCTCTGTGTAGTAGTGGCGCTGGAATCCGGCTGCCACTCCGATAATGAGCCAGATGACCAGCACTATGCCGACGATCCTCATCGCTGCCTCCGGTTAGGCGGGCGTTCGCCATGATCGCCCTCGGCGGCGGCCGGATCGCGCCGGTGGTATCAGCGCGCTCAGCCGAGCCGGCCGGAAGCTACCTTCAACGGCCGGAAGTAAACGCCGCACGTCCGGGCGCGCGATGTTTGAGTTGCGCATGACGGGCACAACATCCGCAGGCGGGCCTCCCCCGAGCCTGCTACCTGGGAGCGACGATGAAGACGCTAACGACGCCAGCCGCGATGCGGCACGGCGAGCTCGAGAGACACGAAGATTCCGAGCTGCTGGCGGTGATCCGATCTGCGCCGCAGGGCAGCTATCTGCGGGACGCTGCCTGCGAGGTACTGGTCACCCGGTACCGGCCGCTGGTGCGATCCTGCGTACTGCGTTACCGGAACAGCACCGAGCCGCAGGAAGAACTGATGCAGGTTGGCTATGTCGGCCTGCTCAAGGCGATCAACAACTTCGATCCTGATGTCGGCGCGAGCCTGGCTAGCTATGCACAGCCGTGCGTGAGCGGCGAGATCAAGCGGCATTTCCGTGACAAGCGCTGGCAGATTCACGTGCAGCGGTCGCTTCAGGAGCTCAGGCTTGAGCTGCGGAACGTGACCTCCGAGCTGACGAACTCCCAGGGCCGCACGCCGACAGACGCCGAGCTAGCCCAGCACATGGACATAACCGAGGAGAGCGTGCGTGAGGCGCGGCAGGCCGACCTGGCCTTCCAGGCCGCCTCGCTCGACTCGCCGCTCACCGGTGACGATGGCACGGCAAACCTCGGCGACCTGCTCGGCGAGGAGGACCCCCAGCTGGAGCACGTCATCGACATGCAGGCTGTCTGGGCGCACTGGGGCGACTTGCCCGAGCGCGAGCAGCAGCTCCTGCTGATGCGGTTCTACGGGAACATGACCCAGTCCGAGATCGGGGAGCGGCTCGGCGTCTCCCAGATGCATGTGTCCCGGTTGCTGGCCGAAGCCCTGCGCTTCCTGCGTGAGCGGCTTATCGAACCAGCCGCCGTTACTGGTTAGGAGTCCGCATGCTGCATCGTCACCCCCGCCGGCATGTCTTAGGACACTGCCTGCACACCCCGAAGGGACTCCTCTCATGAAGACCGCGACGGCCCTCACTCTCGCGGCTATCGGCGCGATCCTGGCTTTCGCCGTGACCGCGGAGCCATCCTTCTTCAGCTTCCACGTGGCCGGGTGGGTGCTGATGCTCACCGGCGCGGCGGGCGCCGTCGTCCCGCGCCGCGGCTACGGATGGATGCGCCGCAAGCTCGTGCTGCGGACAGGCAACGGCCGTCGGCCGGAACTTGACTTCCGGCAGCGCCGTTACTCGCGGCTGCTGGTGCCTGGCGGCATCCTTGCCGAGGTTGGCCGCGATACCCCGGCATCGGCGGACCGGGTTACGGTCGAGGAGGCTCCGGCCGCGCAGGCTCCGGTCGAAAGCGAAACCATCGAGCAGTACATAGAGGAGTAACGGGGCGCCTAGTAGGCCGGTGTCCTCGCAGCGCGCGGCACGTCACCGGCCCGGCAAGGTCCCGCCTCGGAACGCGCTGTTGAGCTGCTAGAACCCTTGGATTGGCGCGGAGAGGTTGAATCTAGCCTCGCCGGACCCTAAAATGAACGACCAAGCGGTGTCTACGACGCAGGCACGCCCTCACGCCAGTTAATGGCGTTAGCACCGATCTGTAGTCCGCACGGACTTCCTGGCCAGTGACCGCTGGCCGGTCTTTGCGGCTAGCGCTGGTCATGGTGCGGTCACGAGGGTGTGCCTTTCTCATTGGCCGGCCGAATCCCTCCCGCCGCCCTGAGCTAAGTCGAGGCCTCCTGGTGATCGCGCTGCGGCCGCAGCGACTACCAAGGAGGCACACCTCATGAGGATCGCCCTGATCTCGGCACACTGCCCCGTCGGGCCGGCCTCGGCTTCTTGCAACGAGCCGCTCCAGCCTTCATCGCTCGCCTGCGCACTGGCTGGGCTAGGTCACCGTGTCACCGTATACACGCGGTGCCAGAGCCAAGACCGCCCGCGCGCGGCCATCCTGGGCGGACGGGTTTCAGTCGAGCACATCCCGGCTGGACCCGCCCGGCCGCTCGGCGACGATCAGGTTGCCGTGCACATGCCAGAGTTCGCCGCCTACCTGGCGGACCGCTGGCAGACCAAACGGCCCGACATCGTTCATGGATTTTCCTGGACCGGCGGCCTGGCTGCGCTGGGCGCCGTCCGCGGCAGCACGCCTGTCGTGCAGACCTTCGAGTCGCTGGGCTCGACCCGACGGCGCCTGGGCGGCGACGAGTCGGTCTCGGTCGGCCGGGTGCGGCTTGAGGCCGCGATCGGCCGTCAGGCGGCTGCGGTGCTGGCTCGTTCCACCGAGGAAGCGGCCGAGCTGGCCAGGCTCGGAGTGCCCAAGGCAGCGATTCAGGTCATCCCATGTGGTGTCGACACCGGCCTGTTCGCCCCTGAGGGCAAGCGCGCGGCCAAGGGCGCCAAGCACCGGCTCGTGGCGGTTGCCGCGGCGGACAGGCCGCTGGGCCTGGAAACTATCGTGCGCGCACTTGCCCAGGTGCACGACGCCGAACTGATCATCGTCGGGGGTCCGGACGCCAGGCACCTGCCACGGTCCGGCGTGTTCCGCGAGCTCGCCCGACTGGCCGATGCCATGGGCGTGCGCGACCGGGTGAAGTTCGCCGGCGAGGTCACCGGCGCGACCATGGCGGCACTGCTGCGGTCAGCCGACGTCGCCGTCAGCGCCTCCCCGTACGAGCCGAGCGGGCTCGCAGCCATCCAGGCCATGGCCTGCGGTACCCCGGTGATCATGTCGGCGGTTGGCGGCCATCGGGACGCCGTCATCGACGGCACCACCGGGCTGCTTGTCGCCCCGCTCAACGCTGGCATGCTCGCGCGACAGCTGCGCGGGCTGCTCGCGACGCCTGCGCTGCTGCAGGGCTACGGCATCGCGGCAGCCGACCGGGCCCGGGCGCGGTATTCGTGGGAGCGCATTGGCAAGGAAACGCTCGCGGTGTACCAGCGGCTGCTGGCTGCGAAGACGTCGGCTGTGGCAGCCGCCGAGGACGCGGATTACGTGGCGGAGGACAGTTACGCCGAGGCGGATCACCGCGTGGCGGCTCTCGCCTGAGTGCCCGGCGGGGGCAGGGGAGAGGCTGCGGCAGCTGGGTTCCCGGCCAGCTGCCGCAGCCAGGTTCCGGGCCGCTCACTGGGCATGCTTGACTGGCCTAGCGCCAGACGGCTGCGACCCGGCGCAGGCGGAGTCCCGGACGCGGCCCCGTTCCCTTCAGGAGCCGGAGATCTTGAGAACAACCGAGCGCGTACTGCTCGCGGACTATACGACGCTGCATCTCGGCGGTCCCGCCGCGCGCTTCGTCGCGGCGGCCAGCGAGGAGGAGCTCGTCGCTGCGGTCCGGGCCGCTGACCTCGCGGCCGAGCCGGTCCTCGTGCTCGGCGGCGGCAGCAACCTCGTCGTGGCTGACGAGGGGTTTCCCGGCACCGTGGTGCTGGCCGCGTTTGCCGGGTTCGAGATCGGCGGGGCCAGCGACGGCCCGGCCGGGCCGCTGGTCGACGTGAGCGTCGCGGCCGGCCAGGACTGGGACGGCCTGGTGCGGCAAAGCGTAAGCGAGGGCCTGTCTGGCATCGAATGCCTGTCCGGGATTCCAGGCCTGGCCGGGGCCACGCCGATCCAGAATGTCGGCGCATACGGGCAGGAGGTCGCACAGACCGTAGCGTCGGTGCGCGCATACGACCGGCTGCGCGGCGAAGTCGTGGAACTCGCCGGCGCCGACTGCGGTTTCGGCTACCGGACGAGCATGTTCAAGCGCGAAGCCGCGGCCGCGCTCGGGTCCGGCGCGGGGCAGCGTCCGGCGCTCGAACCGGGACGGGCGACCGGCAGGTACGTAGTGCTCAGGGTCACGTTCGGGCTGACCGCCAGTACGTTGTCCGCGCCGGTCCGCTACGGCGAGCTCGGCCGGTCGCTGGGCGTGGCCGAAGGAGACCGGGTGCCGCTCGCAGACGCGCGCGCCGCCGTGCTGGAACTACGCCGCGGCAAGGGCATGGTGCTCGATGGCGCCGATCCCGACACGCGTAGCGCGGGGTCCTTCTTCACGAACCCGGTCCTGACCGGGGCTCAGTTCGCCGATCTTGAGGCGACGGTAGCGGATCGCGCCGGGCAACTCGGGGAGGCTGGTCAGGCTGGTCGGGCCGGGGTGCCGCATTTCCCCGCAGAGGACGGCCGGCTGAAGGTGCCCGCGGCCTGGCTGATCGAGCACGCCGGCTTTACCAAGGGCTATTCGCTCAGTCCGGATCCGGCGGCCGCGCGGATCTCCGGCAAGCACACGCTCGCGCTCACCAATCCCGGCAAGTCGAGCACCGCGGATCTGGTCAAGCTGGCGCGGCACATCCGCGATGGCGTACGGGCGGCGTTCGGGGTGGAGCTTACGGCTGAGCCCACCCTGGTCGGCGTCGAGCTGTAATCAACTCACGGCGGTGCGGCGAGCCAGTCGCTGATGCCGGCGAGCAGCTTGTCCCGAACGTCGGTGGGCGCCGCTGAGCCAAGCACGGACATCCGGGCAAGGTCGGCAAGTTCAGGGTCGGTGAGGCCGTGCACGTGCCTGGCCAGCTCGTACTGGGCCGATAGCCGGGGGCCGAACAACAGCGGGTCGTCGGCACCGAGCGCAACCTGGACCCCGGCGTCCAGAAGCGGGCGGAGCGGTACGTCTTGCGGGGTGGCAGCCACGCCGAGAGCCACGTTCGAAGTCGGGCATACCTCCAGCGTGACGCGGGCCGCGGCGATCCGGCGCAGCAGCCCGGGATCGCTGGCGGCTGAGATGCCATGCCCGACCCGGTCGGCCCGCAGTTCATCAAGGCAAGCCCGGACGCTAGCCGGACCAGCGAGCTCGCCGCCATGCGGGACCGACAGGAGGCCGGCCTTCGCGGCAATCCGGAATGCCGGCCCGAAGTCGGCAACGATCCCGCGGCGCTCATCGCTGCTCAGGCCGAAGCCGGTGACACCGCGGCCCGCGTAAGCGCTGGCCAGCCTGGCCAGCGTGCGCGCCTCCAGCGGATGCTTGGTGCGGTTGGCGGCGACGATGATCCCGATGCCCACGCCCGATGACGACGCCGCGTCCGCGGCGGCGTCCAGCACTAGCTCCAGCATCGGGGTGAGACCGCCGTAGCGGGCCGCGTACCCCGAAGGGTCGATCTGCAGCTCGAGCCAGCCCGATCCGTCTGCGCGCTCGTCGGCGGCGGCCTCGGCAACCAGGCGGCGAACGTCCGCCTCGGTCCTGATGGCCGACCGGCCAATGTCATACAGACGCTGAAACCGGAACCAGCCGCGCTCGTCGGCCGCGCTGAGCTCGGGCGGCCAATCCTCGGCCAGCGCCTCGGGCAGGTGAATGCCGTGCTGCCTGGCGAGGTCGACGAGCGTGGCATGCCGCATCGAACCGGTGAAATGCAGATGCAGGTGCGCCTTCGGCAAGGCGGTGATCGGCCGGCGCATCAGGCAAGTCTGCCAGCCACGGCCTGGTGCTATCCGCCGGAGTTAGCGGGCCGAGCCGAACAGCTTGGCGAGCCTGCTAACGCCTTCTTCCAGGTCGGCATCACCGAGCGCGCAGGACAGCCGGAAGTAGCCGTCGGTGCCGAATGCCTCGCCAGGCACGACCGCCACGTCGGCCTCGTCGAGCAGTACCTCGGCGAGCTGAGCGGACGAAACCGGCCGCCGGCCCGCCACCTCCTTGCCGAGCACGCCGCTGCACGGAGGGGTAGCAGTAGAAAGCCCCGTCGGGCAGCGGGCAGACAACACCGGGGACTTCGTTCAGCATTGCGGTCATGACCTGGCGACGACGGTCGAAGGCGGCCCTCATCCGCGCGACCGCGGACAGGTCGCCGGACACGGCCGCGAGCGCCGCCGCCTGCGCCACGTTACAGACGTTGGACGTGGCGTGGGACTGCAGGTTGGTCGCTGCCTTGATCACTTCGCCGGGGCCGATCATCCAGCCGACCCGCCAGCCGGTCATGGCATAGGTCTTGGCCACCCCGTTCAGCACTATGCAGCGATCCGCGATCTCCGGGGCGGCCACCGGCATCGAGACGAACCGCGCGTCGCCATAGACCAGGTGCTCGTAAATCTCGTCGGTGATCACCCAGATGCCACGGCTCGCCGCCCACCGGCCGATCTGCGCGACCTGCTCAGGCGGGTAAACGGCGCCAGTCGGGTTGGACGGCGAGACGAACAGCAGCAGCTTGGTCCGGTCGGTGCAGTGCGCCTCCAGCTGCTCGACCGAGGTCAGGTAGCCCGTTGTCTCGTCGGTGCGTACCAGCACCGGCACACCGCCGGCCAGCGCGATCGCCTCGGGGTAGCTGGTCCAGTACGGCGTCGGCAGCAGCACCTCGTCGCCTGGGTCAAGCAGCGTGGCGAACGACTGGTAGACCGCATGCTTGCCGCCGTTGGTGATGAGCACCTGGCCGGGCGAGATATCCAGGCCGGAATCGCGTGCTGTCTTGGCCGCCACGGCCTCGCGCAGCTCTGGCAGCCCAGCCGTCGGCGAGTACTTGTGGAACCTCGGCACCGCGCAGGCACGCTGCGCTGCCTCGACGATGTAGTCCGGTGTCGGGAAGTCAGGCTCGCCGGCCCCGAATCCGATCACTGGCCTGCCCGCTGCCTTCAGGGCCTTGGCCTTTGCGTCTACTGCCAGCGTGGCAGATTCCGCGATGGCGGCGATCCGCGCGGATATCCCGGTAGAGGTGTGAGGCATGTCATCCATCCTCCCACCCCGGGCCCGGTGCCTGTCGCCCGTCCCGGTGGTGAGGCGTCGGAGTCAGCCCGTATACCCGGTTCACCCCGGTATTTGAGGCTGACTCCACCGGCTGAGCCGGGCAGCCGTACGCTGAAGATCGTCAGCCGCCTGGACGAAGGCCCGGCCCAGCGCCTGCGGGGTCAGGCCGTGCGCGGTAATGCCGTCCCGCCCGGTCATGTCCCCAGCCGACAGCAGGGCGTTGAGGATGGCTTCCTCCGTTGCCTCGGCGACGGCGGCGAACAGTGCGCTCAGGCCCTGGTGCGGCAGCGCGCGCAGGTCGATTGGACGCGGCGGCTGCGGCGCTATTGAGCCCGGCGCCTCCGGCACAAAGTACTCGGGCGGCACGTCGGTATTGGCGGTCGAGAACGCCAGGAATATGTCACCACTGGAATCCGAGGTGCCACCGCCAGCCCGCCCGAGCCCGATGCTGGCCCGCTGCGCAAGGCGGCGGCACTGGTCGCCGAGCACCGGCGCGTCGGTAGCGATGATGACGATGATCGAGCCGGCCCCGGCTGGCGCGGGCTTGGCCGGAAGGTAGTCATCCGGTGTCGGCACCGCGGTTCGTGGCAGGAATCTGCCAGCCGGCACCCCATCGACGCGCAGGTCCGCGCGGGCCCCGTGGTTCGCCTGCACCAGGACGCCGACTGTCCAGCCGCCCGCCGTGCCGGGCACCAGCCGGGAAGCGGTGCCGATGCCGCCCTTGAACTCGTGGCAGATCATGCCGGTTCCGCCGCCCACGCTGCCTTCGCGCACCGGGCCGGGGGCGGCGTCATTGAAGGCGGCCTCGACGTGCTCAGGCCTTACGTGCGTACCCTCGATGTCGTTCAGGATGCCGTCGTAGGTCTCGCCCACGACCGGCATCGACCAGAACAGCGCCTGGCCGGCCGACCTGGCCCGTCCTTGCCTGGTGTCGATCGCCACAAGCGCGTCGCGCACCACCCCGACGCTGTGGGTATTCGTCAGGCCGATGGGGGTGGTCAGCAGCCCGCACTCGCTGACCCAGGCGGTGCCGGTCAGTTCCCCGTTTCCATTCAGCGTGTGCACCCCGGCGCAGAGCGGGGTCAAGCGGACATAGCCGGGGACCGGCCGGATGACCGTGACGCCGGTCCGCACTGGACCGCGGCCGGGCATCAGCGGACCGTCTCCGCTGATAAGGGTCGTGTGCCCGACCAGGACCCCGGCGACATCGGTGATCGCGTTGTACTGCCCGGGCGTCCCGGAGCCGACAGTCAGCCCGAGGTCGCGCAGCCGCACTCAGCCACCTCCTCGGTATGCGGGCTTGCTGGGCTTCTCGGCCCGAGCCCGCGGGCCTGATGTTAGCCAACTACCCTGTGGAGGGGCGGACGCGTCCGGCCGATGGGCGCTGACCAGCCCCGGCTGTCGCGGTTCGACGGCTGGCCTCCGGCCACGTACACTTCAGGATCTGGTGGTGGTCCACCAGTGGCCCGTGCTGCCCGCACGAGCCTGCACAGGGCAGTAGCTCAATTGGCTAGAGTTCCGGTCTCCAAAACCGGCGGTTGGGGGTTCGAGTCCCTCCTGCCCTGCGAGTACAGTCCGTGCATGCGCGGGCAGATGGCGGCGCCAGCCGACAGAAATACGTTGCTCAGGTGAGGACATGGCGACTCAGACACGTGGCCCGGCTCCGGACAGGGCCGCGAAGCCCAAGGGCCCGGCGAAGCAGGACCGGACTACCCCGGCCCGGTTCGTCACCGAGGTGCGGGACGAGCTTCGCAAGGTCGTCTGGCCGACCCGCAAGGAGCTGGTGACCTATACCTCGGTCGCCCTTGTCTTCATCCTGATCATGGTCGGGCTCGTGACTGGCCTGGACATCGCGTTTACCAAGCTGGTGACGGCCCTCTTTGGCTGAGGTTTGACGGCTGGGTAGTGAGCCGCGCACCGAGCGTGGCAGCATGATCACAGGACCCAGCCTGCGCCGCGGGTGAAGAATTCGGTGCGACTGGATGTTCGGTAACGCTGGACTCCGGTAGTGCCGAGAGCCAGCCACGAGCGCAGCGAGAGCGCAGGGAGAAAGAGAAACGTGTCCGAGTCTGAACTGCCGCTAGGCGATCCGGCGGCCGGCGATCCGGCGGCCGGCCAGTCTGGCGACGCGGCCGACTTCCTGTTGGGCGGCGTCGAGCCCGCGGCGGAAGCTGACCAGCTCAGTGACGCCTTCGCGGCGCCCCCGGCTCAGGATAGCGCCGAGGTGGAAGCTGCTGCCGAGGCCAGTGCTGCTGCCGAGGACAGTGCCGCCGAGGACAATGCCGCCGAGGACAGTGGGGCCGAGGACAGTGGGGCCGAGGACAGTGGGGCCGAGGACGCTGACAGCGACGAGGAGATCGATCCCGTCCAGGAGTTCAAGTCCGAGTTGCGCACGCTGCCGGGTGACTGGTACGTCGTGCACTCCTACGCCGGGTATGAGAACCGGGTGCGGACGAACCTGGAGAGCCGGACTCAGTCCCTCAACATGGAGGACTACATCTTCCAGATCGAGGTTCCCACGCACGAAGTGATCGAGGTCAAGTCCGGTAAGCGGCAGCAGGTCCAGGAAAAGGTCCTGCCCGGCTACATCCTGGTCCGCATGGATCTCACCGACGAGTCCTGGGCGGCAGTCCGGAATACGCCTGGCGTGACCGGATTCGTCGGCCTGTCCAGCAGGCCGTCTCCGCTGAGCCTGGACGAAGTGGCCAACCTGCTGGCCCCGGTGCCGGAAGAGAAGGCAGCGAAGAAGGCAGAGACCATGCGCGCGGCCGCGGTGGACTTTGAGATCGGCCAGTCGGTTACCGTTATGGACGGGCCGTTTGCCACCCTTCCTGCCACGGTGAACGAGATCAACCCGGACACCCAGAAGCTCAAGGTGCTCGTGTCGATCTTCGGCCGCGAGACGCCGGTCGAGCTTTCCTTTGATCAGGTCAGCAAGATCTGATCATCGCCAGCCTGGCTGTTCCGCTGGCCAGCAGAACGGCCCAAGAAGAACGCCCGCCAGTAGAAATGACAGTGAGGTAAGGACCCAGAGATGGCTCCGAGGAAGAAGAAGATCGCTGCGATCGTCAAGGTGCAGCTGAACGCGGGGGCCGCTACGCCGGCGTCCGCCGGTCGGCACCGCGCTGGGCCCGCACGGCGTCAACATCATGGATTTCGTCAAGCAGTACAACGCTGCGACCGAAAGCCAGCGCGGCAACGTCATCCCGGTGGAGATCACGATCTACGAAGACAGGTCGTTCACGTTCATCACCAAGACCCCGCCAGCGCCCGAGCTGATCAAGAAGGCGGCCGGAGTGCAGAAGGGCAGCGGCGAGCCGCACAAGACCAAGGTCGGCTCCGTGACCATGGCTCAGGTTCGCGATATTGCCCAGACCAAGATGCCTGACCTGAACGCCAACACGATCGAGGCGGCCGAGAAGATCATCGCCGGCACTGCCCGCTCGATGGGCATCAAGGTCGAGGGCTAATTTGTTATCCGTAGTAAGGCCCGCGCGACGTGCGCGGCCAGTGGCAGGGCCAGGCGCTGGCCCGCTGACCACGACCTCCGACAGATCAAGGAGCAGCAATGCAGCGCAGTAAGGCCTACCGGAAGGCCGACGAGAGAGTCGAAGCCGGCAAGCTGTACACCCCGTCAGAAGCGGTAGCGCTCGCCAAGGACACCTCGACGACGAAGTTTGACGCGACGGTTGAGGTCGCATTCAGGCTTGGCGTCGATCCGCGCAAGGCCGACCAGATGGTGCGCGGCACCGTTAACCTGCCGAATGGCACCGGCAAGACGGCCCGGGTACTGGTCTTCGCCACCGGCGAGAGGGCCGAGGAGGCTCGCGCGGCCGGAGCCGACTACGTGGGCTCGGACGAGTTGATCGAGCGGGTCCAGGGCGGTTTCCTCGACTTCGACGCCGTCGTCGCCACGCCGGACCTGATGGGCAAGGTCGGTCGCCTCGGGCGCGTGCTCGGCCCGCGCAGCCTGATGCCGAACCCGAAGACCGGCACCGTCACGATGGACGTAGCCAAGGCCGTGACCGAGATCAAGGGCGGCAAGATCGAGTTCCGCGTCGACAAGAACAGCAACCTGCACCTGATCATCGGCAAGACCTCTTTTGACAACCGGGCCCTGGTGGAAAACTACGCCGCCGCGCTCGACGAGGTCATCAGGCTGAAGCCAGCCGCGGCCAAGGGCAGGTATGTCAGGAAGATCGCTATCACGACGACTATGGGGCCCGGTATCCAGGTCGACCCTGGCATCACCAAGGGCTTGACCGCAGAGGCCGAGGACCAGTCGGCCGCGGTCTGACGCGTCGGCGGATTCGCGTCCGGCGGATTCGCGTCCGGCGGATCGCCGGAGGCAGGTCGAAGGGCACTCAGCGTCGAAGGGCCGTCAGCTCAACGCTGGCGGCCCTTCCGCGTTGCCGGGCGGCCCTTCCGCATGCCCGCGCAGCGGGCTTCCGCCCCTGTGGGGCAGCGGGCTTCCGCATGCCGCAGGCAGCGGCGATTTGGCTGGCCGAGGCATCGCCGGGTAGTCTGATGGCCTGCCAAAGACCGTCGGCTGTCGCCGCGCGCAGAGCGCGGCGGCTGAAGGCCCGCCAAGCGGGCGGCCCGCGCAGGCGAGTGAGCTAGGTCGGGTGTGCCAGCGTGCCGCCCGGGTCCTGCCCCGTGCGCCTGCGTACGGGGCGTTTGCATGTACGGGCCTCGCCGGCGCCGAACAGAGCCGGGCGCGCCGCCAGTCAGGGGGTGCCCGGACCGAGAAGGGAGGCCCGTGGCGAGGGCAGAGAAGGTGACTGCGGTCGCTGAGCTCACCGAGCGGTTTCAGAGCTCGTCGGGCGCAGTGCTGACCGAGTACCGCGGTCTGACGGTGTCCCAGCTAGGCGAGCTTCGCAAGACGCTGGGCACGAACGCGACGTTCTCGGTCGTCAAGAACACGCTCACGAAGATTGCTGCCGCTGAGGCAGGCGTCACGACTGAGCTCACGGACATGCTGACCGGGCCGTCGGCTATCGCGTTCGTTGACGGTGATGTGGTCGAGGCTGCCAAGGGCCTGCGCGACTTTGCCAGGACGTACCCGCTGTTGGTCATCAAGGGCGGCGTGCTCGACGGCAAGGCGCTGAGCCCGGCGGAGATCGTGAAGCTGGCCGACCTGGAGTCGCGCGAGGTGCTGCTGGCCAAGCTGGCCGGCGCGATGAAGGCGACCATGTCTGGCGCCGCAGCCACGTTCGCGGCGCTGCCGTCCCAGATGGCCAGGCTGCTCGGCGCCCTTGAGCAGAAGCGCGCAGCTGACAGCCCGGATAGCCCAGCGGCCGCGACTAGCGAAGCCCCGGCCGCCGAGGTTCCGGCTGCCGAAGGCGCAGCTTCTGACGCCGAGACCCCGGCCACAGCTGAGACGCCGGCCACAGCTGAGGCCCCGGCCACAGCTGAGGTCAGCGCCGATGCGAGCACCAACGGCACCGAGAAAAGCTAATTCAGTCACCACGGCTGATCTGACCAGATCCGCAGGTGGCTGACAGCCATCGGCGACACGGAATGAACGGAAGAGGAAGCACCACCATGGCAAAGCTCAGCGCAGACGACCTGCTCGATGCGTTCAAGGAGATGACGCTGATCGAGCTCTCTGAGTTCGTGAAGCAGTTCGAGGACACCTTCGACGTCAAGGCTGCCGCGCCGGTGGCCGTTGCGGCTGCCGTGCCAGGCGGCGGCGGTGCCGCTGCCGAGGAGGTCGAGGAGAAGGACGAGTTCGACGTCATCCTCGAGGCAGCGGGCGACAAGAAGATTCAGGTCATCAAGGAGGTCCGCACCCTTACGAGCCTCGGGCTCAAGGAAGCCAAGGACCTAGTCGATGGCGCGCCCAAGCCGCTGCTTGAGCGGGTCAACAAGGAGGCCGCGGAGAAGGCGAAGGCTGCCCTGGAGGGCGCCGGCGCCACCGTCACCGTCAAGTAGCTCAAAGTAGCTCAAAGTAGCGGGCCTTGGTCACGCCTGTCCCGGCCTGACCGGCCTGACCGGCCTGACCAAAGCCTGCTGCCGGTTAGCGCGGCACGGCAATACGCGGAAGGGCTCGCCGCCGTTGGCGCGGCGGCGAGTTCTTCGCGGGCCTGTGCGGAGACATTTCACCGATTCTGGCCCCGCGAACCGGGACAAACCATCGCGCCCAAACGACCACAATCGGTGAAATGTCGCTGCGGAAGCTATCTCGGGTCCCGCCGCACCTGCTGGCACCGCGCCGTGCCCGGAGGCGCTACGCTCGCCAAGACCGCAGCCACGAGGCTGGCTTGCCGCCGAACAACAAGCCATACCCAGCATCTTCATCCTCTAAACTCTTTACCCAGTGTGACCTTCGTCTCATAGCTTCTAGTTGCGACACAAGCCATCCAGGGCTTGACGTTTCGCTTCGAAGGAGCGATGCTCCTTTGCAACCGTGAACCTCATAGTGACGTACAGTTGACCAGCGGTGTGTCCTTCGACTACACTGCCAATTTGCGCTGCACTAACTCGTCCTCGGCTCCCCAAACCCCCAGCGGCGTAGCCGCAGGGCGTTTCGCGTGCGCGCAGTACGCAGTCCGCCACAAGCTCGGAAGGACCCCTGTTGGCAGCCTCGCGCAGCGCCTCAGTTACCGCCCTTGGTCCCCGTCGTGTTTCCTTCGCTCGCATCAACGAGCCCCTAGAGGTGCCCAGCCTCCTCGCCCTGCAAACCGAGTCTTTTGACTGGCTGCTAGGCAACGAGCGCTGGCGTGCCCGGCTTGATGCCGAGAAGAAGGCGGGGCATAAGAATCTGCCTGAGCAGTCTGGCCTCGAAGAGATCTTCGAGGAGATCAGTCCCATTGAAGACTTCACCGGGACCATGTCGCTCTCGTTCCGTGATCACCGGTTCGAGCCGCCCAAGTACTCCGCTGAGGAGTGCAAGGACAAGGACATGACCTACTCCGCGCCGATGTTCGTGACCGCGGAGTTCATCAACAACTCCACTGGCGAGATCAAGAGCCAGACCGTGTTCATGGGTGACTTCCCGCTGATGTCGGCCAAGGGCACCTTCATCATCAACGGCACCGAGCGTGTCGTGGTGTCCCAGCTTGTCCGGTCGCCGGGCGTCTACTTCGACCGCCAGGTCGACAAGACCTCGGACAAGGACATCTTCAGCTGCAAGGTGATCCCGTCCCGCGGGGCGTGGCTTGAGTTTGAGATTGACAAGCGGGACGCGGTCGGCGTTCGCATCGACCGCAAGCGCAAGCAGAGCGTGACTGTCCTGCTGAAGGCGCTCGGCTGGGACGAGGCGCGGATTCTGGAGCGGTTCGGCCAGTTCGAGTCCATGCGGGCCACCCTGGAGAAGGATCACACCACCGGCCAGGATGACGCGCTGCTAGACATTTACCGCAAGCTGCGCCCCGGCGAGCCGCCGACCAGGGAGTCGGCGCAGGCGCTGCTGGAGAACCTGTACTTCAACCCCAAGCGTTATGACCTGGCCAAGGTCGGCCGGTACAAGGTCAACAAGAAGCTGGGGCTGGCGCTGCCGATCAACCAGGGCACGCTTACCGAGGAAGACATCGCCGCCACCATCGAATACCTCGTCCGGCTGCACGTCGGCGAGGAGGAGATGAAGTCCGGCAGCGAGATGATCCCGGTCGAGACCGATGACATCGACCACTTCGGCAACCGCCGCCTGCGCACCGTCGGCGAGCTGATCCAGAACCAGGTCCGGCTCGGGCTGGCCCGGATGGAGCGGGTCGTCCGGGAGCGCATGACCACGCAGGACGTCGAGGCGATCACGCCGCAGACCCTGATCAACATCCGGCCGGTGGTGGCCTCCATCAAGGAGTTCTTCGGCACCAGCCAGCTGTCGCAGTTCATGGACCAGACCAACCCGCTGGCGGGCCTGACGCACAAGCGCCGCCTGTCGGCGCTTGGCCCTGGCGGCCTGTCGCGAGAGCGGGCCGGATTCGAGGTCCGCGACGTGCACCCCAGCCACTACGGCCGGATGTGCCCGATCGAGACACCGGAAGGCCCGAACATCGGCCTGATCGGCTCCCTGTCCTCCTACGGCCGCGTCAACGCGTTCGGCTTCGTCGAGACGCCGTACCGCAAGGTCAAGGCGGGCAAGGTCACCGACCAGATCGACTACCTGACCGCTGACGAGGAAGACCGGCACGTTATCGCCCAGGCGAACGAGCCGATCGAGACCGACGGCAGCTTCACCGGTGACCGCGTGCTGGTCCGGCGCAAGGGCGGCGAGGTCGACTACATCAAGCCCGATGAGGTCGACTACATGGACGTCTCGCCGCGCCAGATGGTGTCGGTCGCGACCGCGATGATCCCGTTCCTTGAGCACGACGACGCCAACCGGGCGCTAATGGGCTCCAACATGCAGCGCCAGTCCGTGCCGCTGCTGCGCAGCGAGGCGCCGCTAGTCGGCACCGGCATGGAGTACCGCGCCGCCGTCGACGCCGGGGACGTGATCGTGGCCGAGAAGGCTGGCCTGGTTGAGCAGGTCTGCGCCGACTACATCACCGTCGCCAATGACGACGGCACGAGGACCGACTACCTGGTGGCCAAGTTCCGCCGGTCCAACCAGGGCACCTGCTTCAACCAGAAGCCGGTCGCCATCGAGGGCCAGCGGGTCGAGATCGGCCAGGTCATCGCCGATGGTCCGTGCACCGACAACGGCGAGATGGCGCTCGGCCGCAACCTGCTGGTCGCGTTCATGCCGTGGGAGGGCCACAACTACGAAGACGCGATCATCCTGTCCCAGCGGCTCGTGCAGGACGACGTGCTTTCCTCGATCCACATCGAGGAGCACGAGGTTGACGCGCGTGACACCAAGCTAGGCCCGGAGGAGATCACCAGGGACATCCCGAACGTCTCTGACGAGGTGCTGGCCGACCTGGACGACCGGGGCATCATCAGGATCGGCGCCGAGGTCGTCACCGGCGACATCCTGGTCGGCAAGGTCACGCCCAAGGGCGAGACAGAGCTGACCCCGGAGGAGCGGCTGCTCAGGGCGATCTTCGGCGAGAAGGCCCGTGAGGTCCGCGACACCTCGCTGAAGGTGCCGCACGGCGAGTCCGGCAAGGTCATCGGTGTCCGCGTTTTCACCAGGGACAACGGCGACGAGCTGCCGCCTGGCGTCAATGAGCTGGTCCGCGTCTACGTCGCGGCCAAGCGCAAGATCACCGACGGCGACAAGCTGGCCGGCCGGCACGGGAACAAGGGCGTCATTGCCAAGATCCTCCCGGTCGAGGACATGCCGTTCCTGCCCGATGGCACCGCGGTCGACATTGTGCTCAACCCGCTCGGTGTGCCCGGCCGGATGAACGTCGGCCAGGTGCTGGAGACCCACCTCGGGTGGGTAGCCGCGACGGGCTGGCAGGTCGATGGCGGCAAGGACGACTGGAAGAAGCGGCTGCAGCAGATCGGCGCCGACGCCGCCGCGCCTGGCAGCAAGGTCGCGACTCCGGTCTTCGACGGCGCCAAGGAGGAGGAGATCACCGGCCTGCTCGCGAGCACGCTGCCGAACCGTGACGGCGACCGGCTGGTCGGCGCTACCGGCAAGGCCCAGCTGTTCGATGGCCGGACCGGTGAGCCCTTCAAGGACCCGATCTCGGTCGGCTACATCTACATCCTCAAGCTGCTGCACCTGGTGGACGACAAGATCCACGCCAGGTCGACAGGCCCGTACTCGATGATCACCCAGCAGCCGCTCGGCGGTAAGGCCCAGTTCGGCGGCCAGCGGTTCGGTGAGATGGAGGTGTGGGCGCTGGAGGCCTATGGCGCCGCCTATGCGCTGCAGGAGCTGCTGACCATCAAGTCCGATGACATCCTCGGCCGCGTGAAGGTCTACGAGGCCATCGTCAAGGGCGAGAACATCCCCGAACCCGGCATTCCTGAGTCCTTCAAGGTGCTGATCAAGGAGATGCAGTCGCTCTGCCTGAACGTGGAGGTGCTCTCCAGTGACGGCGCGGCCATCGAGATGCGCGACACCGACGAGGACGTCTTCCGCGCCGCGGAGGAACTCGGCATCGACCTTTCCCGGCGTGAGCCGAGCAGTGTCGAAGAGGTCTGATCCGCCACGAGAACGTCAGCCACTCGACGGCCAGCCACGAGAAATCTAGCGACGAGACGTCCGACGAACTACCCCAGGGGAATACAAACGTGCTAGACGTCAACTTCTTCGACGACCTGCGGATTGGCCTTGCCACAGCCGACGACATCCGGACGTGGTCACATGGTGAGGTCAAGAAGCCGGAGACTATTAACTACCGGACCCTGAAGCCGGAAAAGGACGGGCTGTTCTGCGAGAAGATCTTCGGCCCGACCAGGGACTGGGAGTGCTACTGCGGTAAGTACAAGCGCGTCCGCTTCAAGGGCATTATCTGCGAGCGCTGCGGTGTCGAGGTCACTCGTGCCAAGGTCCGCCGTGAGCGGATGGGGCACATTGAGCTGGCCGCGCCCGTCACCCACATCTGGTACTTCAAGGGCGTGCCGAGCCGCCTCGGCTACTTGCTTGACCTGGCGCCGAAGGACCTGGAGAAGGTCATTTACTTCGCCGCTTACATGATCACGTACGTGGACGACGACGCCCGCGCGCGTGACCTGCCGAGCCTCGAGGCCAAGATCACGGTCGAGAAGAGCCAGCTTGAGCAGCGCCGGGACGCCGACATCGAGGCTCGCCAGGCGAAGCTGGAGAAGGACCTGGCCGAGTTGGAGGCCGCGGGCGCCAAGGGCGACGCGCGCCGCAAGGTCAGGGAGTCCTCCGACCGCGAGTGCAAGCAGATCCGGGACCGTGCGCAGCGCGAGATCGACCGGATCGAGGAGGTCTGGAGCAGGTTCCGCAACCTGAAGGTGCAGGACCTGGAGGGCGACGAACTGCTCTACCGGGAGATGCGGGACCGCTTCGGCCGGTACTTCCGCGGCGGCATGGGCGCGCAGGCGATCCAGGAGCGGGTCGGCAGCTTCGACCTTGAGGCCGAGGCCGCGAACCTGCGCGAGATCATCCGGACTGGCAAGGGCCAGCGGAAGGCCAGGGCGCTCAAGCGGCTCAAGGTCGTGTCGGCGTTCCTGAACACCACCAACAGCCCGCTGGGCATGGTCCTGGACTGCATCCCGGTGATCCCGCCGGACCTGCGGCCCATGGTTCAGCTGGACGGTGGCCGGTTCGCCACCTCCGACCTGAACGACCTGTACCGCCGCGTCATCAACCGGAACAACCGGCTGAAGAGGCTGCTCGACCTGGGCGCGCCCGAGATCATCGTGAACAACGAGAAGCGGATGCTGCAGGAGGCCGTGGACTCGCTGTTCGACAACGGCCGCCGCGGTCGTCCGGTTACCGGTCCCGGTAACCGGCCGCTCAAGTCGCTGTCCGACATGCTCAAGGGCAAGCAGGGCCGGTTCCGCCAGAACCTGCTCGGCAAGCGAGTCGACTACTCCGGCCGGAGCGTCATCGTGGTCGGCCCGCAGCTCAAGCTGCACCAGTGCGGCCTGCCGAAGGAGATGGCGGTCGAGCTGTTCAAGCCGTTCGTCATGAAGCGGCTGGTCGACCTCAACCACGCGCAGAACATCAAGTCCGCCAAGCGGATGGTGGAGCGGGCCAGGCCCGTGGTCTGGGACGTGCTCGAGGAAGTCATCACCGAGCACCCGGTGCTGCTGAACCGTGCGCCGACCCTGCACCGTCTCGGTATCCAGGCGTTCGAGCCGCAGCTGGTCGAAGGCAAGGCGATCCAGATTCACCCGCTCGTCTGCACCGCGTTCAACGCGGACTTCGACGGTGACCAGATGGCGGTTCACGTGCCGCTGTCCGCCGAGGCGCAGGCCGAGGCGCGGATCCTGATGCTGTCCACCAACAACATCCTCAAGCCCGCCGACGGCAAGCCGGTGACCATGCCGACCCAGGACATGGTTATCGGGATCTACTGGCTGACCAGGGCGAAGGAGGACGCTCCCGGCGCGGGACGGATCTTCGGCGGAGTCTCCGAGGCGCTCATGGCCTACGACAAGGGCGAGCTCGACCTGCAGGCGAA
The DNA here is from genome assembly GCA_963834665.1 of uncultured Actinomycetota bacterium. GTDB lineage: Bacteria > Actinomycetota > Actinomycetes > Streptosporangiales > Streptosporangiaceae > JAJYUU01. The sequence goes on along the minus strand of CAWICK010000007.1, from coordinate 654,981 downwards.
GATCATCATCCGGCTGGCTGATGTCACTCCGCCGCGCGGGTTCACCCCGCCGGAAGGCTGGGAGCCCGGTCAGCCGCTGCGGCTGGAGACCACGCTCGGTCGCTGCCTGCTGAACGAGACGCTGCCGGCGGACTACCCGTTCGTCAACTTCGAGGTCGGCAAGAAGCAATTGTCGGTGATCGTGAACGAGCTCGCCGAGACCTATCCCAAGGTCGAGGTGGCCGCGGCGCTGGACGCTCTGAAGGATGCCGGGTTCCACTGGGCGACCAGGTCCGGCGTCACGATCTCGATCGAGGACGTGGCGGCGCCGCCGAACAAGCGGGAGATCCTGGACACCTACGAGAAGCGGGCCGACAAGGTGCAGCGCGAATACGAGCGCGGCCTTATCACCGACGACGAGCGGCGTCAGGAGCTCATCGAGATCTGGACGCACGCCACTGCGGACGTGGCCCAGGACATGGAGAAGGCCTTCCCCGAGACCAACCCGGTCTGGATGATGGTCAACTCCGGTGCCCGCGGAAACCTGATGCAGGTCAGGCAGATCGCTGGCATGCGTGGCCTGGTGTCGAACCCCAAGGGCGAGACGATCCCGCGGCCGATCAAGTCCAGCTTCCGTGAGGGCCTGTCGGTGCTGGAGTACTTCATCTCCACGCACGGTGCCCGCAAGGGCCTGGCCGACACCGCGCTGCGTACCGCTGACTCCGGGTACCTCACCCGGCGGCTGGTGGACGTGGCCCAGGACGTCATCGTGCGCGAGGAAGACTGCGGTACTGACCGGTCGCTGCCGATGCGGATCGCCGAGAAGGGCACCGACGGCACCGTCCGGAAGCTGCCGAACATCGAGAACACCGGCACCGGCCGGACGTTGTCCGAGGACGTTGTCGGCCCCGATGGGACCGTACTGGCGACGGCCGAGTCGGACATGACCGAGTCCATGATCGAGGCGATGGTCAACGCCGGCGTGGAGTCGGTGCGGATTAACTCGGTGCTGGTCTGCCAGGCCAAGGTAGGCATCTGCGCCAAGTGCTACGGGCGCTCGCTGGCTACCGGCAAGCGGGTCGACGTTGGCGAGGCGGTCGGCATCATCGCCGCGCAGTCCATCGGCGAGCCGGGTACCCAGCTGACGATGCGTACCTTCCACACCGGTGGCGTGGCGGGCCTGGACATCACCCACGGTCTGCCGCGTATCCAGGAGCTGTTCGAGGCCAGGATCCCCAAGGGCATGGCGCCGATCAGCGAGGTCGAAGGCACGGTCAGGATCGAGGAGCCGGAGAAGGCCCGCAAGATCGTGATCGTCCCCGACGACGGCTCGGAGGAAGTTGCCTATCAGGTCTCCATGCGGTCCAGGCTGCTGGTTGCCGATGGTGACCATGTCAAGGTGGGCCAGCAGCTCATCGCGGGCGCTGTCAACCCGCACGAGGTGCTCCGCATCCTCGGCTCCCGCGAAGTGCAGCTGCACCTGGTGCACGAGGTCCAGGAGGTGTACCGGTCTCAGGGCGTGTCGATCCACGACAAGCACATCGAGATCATCATCCGGCAGATGCTCAAGCGGGTGAACGTGCTGGAGTCGGGTGACACCGACCTGCTGCCCGGCGAGCTCGTCGAACGGCCCAAGTTCGAGGAGGTCAACCGTACCGTGGTCGAGGCCGGCGGCACCTCGGCGGCAGGCCGCCCGGTGCTCATGGGCATCACCAAGGCGTCGCTGGCCACCGAGTCGTGGCTGTCCGCGGCCTCCTTCCAGGAGACCACCCGGGTGCTGACCGACGCGGCGATTCACGCCAGGTCGGACTCGCTCGTCGGCCTGAAGGAGAACGTGATCATCGGCAAGCTGATCCCGGCGGGCACTGGCATGCAGCGCTACCGCAGCCTGCGGGTGGAGCCGACGGAGGAGGCAAAGGCGGCCGTATACCCGCCTGCCTCCTACGACAGCCCGGCCGACTACGCCTTCGGGCAGGTGGCTGGCCAGGCCATTCCGCTGGAGGAGTACGACTTCGGCGCCTACAACAGATAGATAGGGAACGGGGTCGTCCTTATGGGCTGACTCTCCTGATGGTGCGGGGCCTCGCGGGTCAATCGACCTGCGAGGCCCCGCGGCGTTTCCGGACCGCGATTTGCGGTAGTGATCGCCGCCATGACTACGTCAGCCAGGAACAGGTCCGCCGCGCCAGCGCCCGTGCGGGCCGCCGCTGGCCGGGTCGCCAGAACTTACGCAGCGATTGCTGTCGCCTTGCGGTACCCGATCCTGCTCGGCTGGATAGCAGCGGTGGCTGTGGCAGTGCTGTACCTGCCTGCGCTCAGCTCATCCAACGGCGCAGCAGCCAACCTGGTACCGTCCAACGCCCCCGCACTGCAGGCCGAGGCCACGGCGACGAAGCTATTCGGCGAGCCGCTCGACGCACAGGTAGCGGTGGTGCAACGGCACGCTCGGGGGCTGACGGCGGCAGCGCAGGCGACCGCCGTGCGCCGGGCGCTGGCCGAAGATACCGGCCATTCAACTGGCGGCCCGATCGGCGGGCTGGCTGGCGCGCTGCCAGTACCGAACACTGACGGAATCTTCCCGTCCGCGCGGGAGCGCTCCACGACTGTCATCACCTTCTTGTACTTCCGCCCGGGTACGTCCTTCGCCGCACAAACGGCAGGCGGTCAGCAATACGCCAGTCGCAACGCCTCAGCGCCGGGCGCCGGGCTGGTCGGCGTTACCGGCGCGATCCCGGCAACCTACGAGCAGGGACAGATCATCAGCCAGCGGCTGCCGTGGGTTGAGCTGGCGACGTTGCTGGCGATCGCGGTGATCGTCGGGTTCTTCTTCCTGTCGGCTGGCGCGCCGCTGGCGACGCTGGTTTGCGCGGCCACGGCGTACCTGCTGGCGACCCGCGTGGTGGCATGGGTAACGCAGCAGATGCACGCGGCCCTGCCCGCCGACGTGGAGCCCGTGCTGGTAGTGCTGCTGCTCGGAGTCACCACCGACTACACGGTCTTCTTCATGTCGGGCATGCGGAACCGGCTGGCCGAAGGACACTCCCGCCTGCTCGCCGCGCGCCTCACCACGGCGGAGTTCGCGCCGATCATCCTGGCCGCCGGGGTGCTCGTCGCAGCCGGCACTGGCTCACTAGCGGCGGCCCGGATGCAGCTGATCAGCGCGTTCGGGCCGGCCCTGGCAGTCACCGTCCTCGTCGCGATGGTTGTGGCGGTGACATTGGGGCCCGCGTTGATCGCTACCTTCGGCAGCGTGCTGTTCCTGCCCGGCCCGGGCTGGTTCCGTAAGGCCAGGCGAGCAGCCCGTACGGCCCAGCGCACCGGGGACGACACGTCGCTGCGCCGGGCGCTGCGGCCGGCCATGGTGCGGGAACGGCTGGCGCGGATCGCTACTGCCCGGCCGCTCGCGCTGTTGATCGTCGTCGCCTGTGTAGCGGGACTCCTAGCGGCGGGGTGGCAAGCCAGCGGGCTGCGGCTTGGTTCCCCGCTCATCAGGGAGTTGCCAGCCCGCTCGGCGGCGGCTACCGCCGAGGCGGCCGCCGCGAGGGGATTCGCTCCTGGCATCCTGGCACCCACCGAGATCCTGATACTCGGTCCGGGGGTCAGCAGCCAGAGCGCGCAGCTAGCCACCCTGCAGCGTGAGCTGAGCAGGCAGCACGGCGTAGCCGGCGTGCTCGGCCCGGCGAGCCTGCCCGCCGTGGCCAAGACGATCGGCGCGGCCCTGCCTGCGCCACTGCTGCCCAACCCGATGCTGGCCCGGTCGGGACGCGCTGCCAGGTACGGCCTCATTTACTCGACCGACCCGCTCGGTCCCCAGGCGGTAAGCCAGGTGCGGGCGCTTGAATCCCGGCTGCCGCGCCTGGCCCGCGCAGCCCGGCTCAGTCACGTGCGGATCGAGGTAGGCGGTGAGACCGCCGCGATCGGCGAGGCCATCGCCTCGACCACGTCCAGCCTGGGCGAGCTCGCGCTGATCATGCTGGCGATCATGTTCGTGCTGCTCGCGATCTTCCTGCGCGCGCTGCTCGCTCCGCTCTACCTGCTCGCCGCCAGCGTGCTTGCGCTCATTGCGACGATGGGCGTGACCGTCTGGGTGTTCCAGTCCCGGCTGGGCTATGACGGACTCGTCTTTTACGTTCCATTCACCGTTGCGGTGCTGCTCATCTCGCTCGGAGCCGACTACAACGTCTTCGTTGTCGGCCGGATCTGGGAAGAGGCGGGCCGCCGCCCCCTGCGGGACGCGATTGCCGTAGCGGGGTCGCAAGCCTCCCGTGCCATCACCATGGCCGGTATCGCGCTCGCGTCGAGTTTTGCGCTGCTCGCGCTCATTCCGTTGCAGCAGTTCCGCGAAGTCGCCATCGCGATGGCCGCAGGCGTCGTCATCGATGCCGTGGTCGTGCGGTCCCTGCTGGTTCCTGCCTTGGTGGCGCTGGTCGGCCGGGCCGGGATGTGGCCGGGTCGGCGGTCGCAGACTCGCCCCGTCGGGAGCGTAACGGGAAGAGTTGGGGTCGTTGGCAGACGCTAAGTGTTCCCGCCAACGCCGCACCCCTATCCGGCCCGCGCCGCCATCGCGGTCAGCACGGCGGCGTCCGCAGGGGCGGCAGCGTTTTGGTCGTTGTTGAAGTAAGCGAAGACGTCGGCTTCCGGTGGCCAGGTATCGGCGATGCGGTGCAGCCAGGTGCGCAGGGCCTGGCCGCCGTAATGGGGCCACGGCGTCGCTGCTCCCTCGTGCAGCCGGAGATAACCCCAGCTCGCCGTGCGCCAGAGCGGGCTGACGGGCCGGCCGCGTCGGTCCGACCAGCACAGCGCGGCGTCGTGCTGGCTCAGCAGTTGCCTGATCTCCTCGGTCCACCAGGATTCGTGCCGGAATTCCACGCAGACACGTAGCTTGCCGCCATCTCGGCCCGCGACGGCGTACTGAACGGCGAACTGGCGCAGGCACTCGTCCAGCGCGCCCGGATCGGCACGCATGTTCGGGGGAAGCTGGACAAGCACCGGGCCGAGCCTGTCGCCAAGCTGCGCAAGGCGCTCCACCAGCCGGGCGACTGGCTCCGCAGGCTCGCGCAGCCGGCGGATGTGGGTCAGGTACCGGCTGGCCTTGACCGCCATGATGAAGCCAGCCGGCGTGCGCTCACGCCAGCCGGCGAAGGTCTGCGGCGCGGCCAGCCGGTAGAAAGTGCCGTTGTTCTCCACCGTCGGGTAGGCCGCCGCGTAGTACTCCAGCCACCTGGCTGCCGGCAGCCCCTCCGGGTAGAAGGTTCCGCGCCAGTCCTTGTACTGCCAGCCCGAAGTGCCAGCGATCAACGGCATCGGCTGCCTCCCCTTAGCCGGTCCCGGCGCGGCGGCGCCGCGCAACGTTTGCCTCGGCGGCATTGGCCTGCTTGGTTGTTGCCATCGGTCACATCCTTGGCTGTGCTCGTCCTGGCCGGGGTGGCTACCCAGGATTACGGACGCTTATTTGGCTGCGCGCACATGGCTATGTGAGGAACTAGCGGTCATTTGCTGATCAGCCGGGAATACCTGGCGGCCTGAGGTTGCTACACACCTGACGGCTGCCGGCTTCTGCTCGTGGCAGTCGTCAGGTAGCGCTAAGCTAGTGCGCAGCGGAGGGCAAGAAGCCGGCCCGTTTTGACCAGCGCGCCATGGGTTAGGTATTCTGGTTCTCCGCGCCCGTGCCTCATGGGTGCGTGCACGTCTGTGTGACCACGGTCTCCCGGCCACGTGCCGAGGGAACTGCACAGGGCCAGACGGGCAACGAGACTTCCCTTCCGGATTCTGGGCTCGCAGTGTGTCTGGGACGACGGTGCGTCTCGGGCAACTGCGGGTTTGGGTGAGTGGTGACGGTGCAGTGTGGGCCGCGCGACACACCCGACCGCGGGGGGCGGACGGGCACGGAAACCAGCAGGTCAGGCACGTCCTAGGTCGCGCCCAGAGCGCGGCCGAACGATATGGCTGCGTCGCGAGACGCGGCTCAGATTGACCGCGCCACCCGGCGCGGCGCCAGCTGGCTCAGGCCAGCCGGTACAAGCGAACTAGGCAGACAACCAGTAGCGCGCCAGACGGCGCGTGGCAGAGAAAAGACGGAGACGCGTTGCCCACGATCCAGCAGCTGGTCCGTAAGGGCCGGCAGGACAAGGTAGCCAAGAACAAGACTCCGGCGCTCAAGGGCAGCCCCCAGCGCCGCGGGGTATGCACGCGCGTCTATACAACCACGCCGAAGAAGCCGAACTCGGCGCTGCGGAAGGTGGCCCGAGTCAGGCTCACCAGCCAGATTGAGGTCACTGCCTACATCCCCGGTGTGGGTCACAACCTGCAGGAGCACTCGATCGTGCTGGTCCGCGGCGGTCGCGTCCGCGACCTGCCCGGTGTCCGCTACAAGGTCATCCGCGGTTCCCTGGACACCCAGGGAGTCCGCAACCGCAAGCAGGCGCGAAGCCGCTACGGCGCGAAGAAGGAGAAGAGCTGACATGCCGCGCAAGGGCCCCGCAGCGAAGCGGCAGCTAGTGACCGACCCGGTCTACGGCTCGCCGCTCGTCACCGCGCTGGTGAACAAGGTGCTGAAGAGCGGCAAGAGGTCGCTCGCGGAACGGATCGTCTACGGTGCGCTCGAAGGCTGCCGGGACAAGTCGGGCAACGACCCGGTGGTTACGCTCAAGCGGGCCCTGGACAATGTCAAGCCCACACTTGAGGTCCGCAGCCGCCGCGTCGGCGGTGCTACCTACCAGGTGCCAGTCGAGGTCCGCGCCTCCCGCAGCACGACGCTCGCGCTGCGCTGGCTGATCACGTATTCGCGCCAGCGCCGGGAGAAGACCATGACCGAGCGCCTGATGAACGAGTTGCTCGACGCCAGCAACGGCCTCGGGGCAAGCGTGAAGCGCCGCGAGGACACCCACAAGATGGCCGAGTCCAACAAGGCTTTCGCTCACTACCGCTGGTAGCGAGCTCACCAGATCAACAGGGAACGAGGATCAGTAACAGTGGCCGGGACACAGACCGCTACCGAACTCGCCAGCGTCCGGAACATCGGCGTCATGGCGCATATCGACGCGGGCAAGACCACTACTACCGAGCGGATCCTGTTCTACACCGGCATCAACTACAAGATCGGTGAAGTCCACGAGGGCGCAGCCACGATGGACTGGATGGAGCAGGAGCAAGAGCGCGGCATCACCATTACCTCCGCAGCCACCACGACCATGTGGCGTGACCACACCATCAACATCATCGACACACCCGGCCACGTCGACTTCACCGTCGAGGTGGAGCGATCGCTGCGCGTGCTCGACGGCGCGGTAGCCGTCTTCGACGGAGTGGCCGGCGTGGAGCCGCAGTCTGAGACTGTCTGGCGGCAGGCTGACAGGTACGGCGTGCCGCGGATCTGCTTCGTGAACAAGATGGACCGCGTCGGCGCCGAGTTCCACCGCTGCGTGGAAATGATCGCCGACAGGCTGGGCGCGACCCCGCTGGTGATCCAGCTGCCGTGGGGTGTCGAGTCCGACTTCCGCGGAGTCATCGACCTGGTCAACATGCGCGGACTGCTCTGGCAGACCGAGGGCAAGGGCGACACCTACGACATCGTGTCTATCCCGGACGACCACGCCGAGGCGGCGCGCGAGTGGCGGGACAAGCTGGTAGAGACCATCGCTGAGAACGACGAGGAGATGATGGAGCTCTACCTGGAAGGCAACGAGCCCGCTGCCGACCAGTTGATCGCCGCGATCCGGCGCGCCACAATCGCCAGCAGCGTGACGCCGGTGCTGTGCGGCAGCGCGTTCAAGAACAAGGGCGTGCAGCCGATGCTGGACGCCATCGTCGACTTTCTGCCCAGCCCGGTAGACATACCGTCGATCAAGGGCCACGCGGTCGGGGACGAGGAGAGCGTCATCGAGCGGCACGCGGACCCCGCCGAGCCGTTCGCCGCGCTGGCCTTCAAGATCATGTCCGACCAGCACCTCGGCAAGCTGACCTACATCAGGATCTACTCCGGCACGCTCGAAGCGGGCACCCAGGTGCTCAACTCGACGAAGGGCCGCAAGGAGCGGATCGGCAAGATCTACCAGATGCACGCGAACAAGCGCGAGGAGCGCCCGACCGCGATCGCTGGCCAGATCGTCGCCGTGATGGGGCTGAAGGACACCACCACGGGCGACACCCTGAGCGACACGGCCAAGCAGGTCATCCTGGAGTCGATGACGTTCCCGGCCCCGGTGATCAACGTGGCCATCGAGCCGAGGACCAAGGCCGACCAGGACAAGCTCGGTACCGCGATCCAGCGACTGGCCGAGGAGGACCCGACCTTCCAGGTCAGGACCGACGAGGAAACCGGTCAGACCATCATCTCGGGCATGGGCGAGCTGCACCTGGAGGTGCTGGTCGAGCGCATGCGCCGCGAGTTCAAGGTCGAGGCCAACATCGGCCGTCCGCAGGTCGCCTACCGCGAGACCATCCGCAGGAAGGCCGAGAAGGTCGAATACACCCACAAGAAGCAGACTGGCGGTTCTGGCCAGTTTGCCCGGGTGATCATCAACCTGGAGCCGACCGGCGGCGACGGCGGCGGTTACGAGTTCGAGAACAAGGTCACCGGTGGCCGCGTGCCACGGGAATACATCCCGTCGGTCGACGCGGGCTGCCAGGAGGCCGCTGAGTTCGGCGTGCTGGCCGGCTACCCCATGGTGGATGTGAAGGTCACCCTGACCGACGGCGCCTACCACGAGGTGGACTCGTCCGAGCTCGCCTTCAAGATCGCTGGCTCGATGGCCTTCAAGAAGGCCGCTGGTCACGCCGATCCCGTCCTGCTGGAGCCGGTGATGGCGGTCGAGGTCAGGACACCAGACGACTACATGGGCGAGGTCATCGGCGACCTGAACAGCCGCCGGGGCCAGATCCAGGCCATGGAGGAGCGGTCAGGGGTGCGGGTCGTCCGGGCCCTTGTCCCGCTGTCTGAGATGTTCGGTTACGTGGGCGACCTGCGCAGCCGGACTCAGGGCCGGGCGGATTACAGCATGCAGTTCGACTCGTATGCCGAGGTACCGCCCAGCATTGCCAAGGAGATCATCGCCAAGGCACGCGGCGAGTAGTCAGTAAGAACGACGATACGAATCAAGCAGCGCGCGTGAGCGCCTGGCCCCGCTGCGGCGGGGAAACGATCGCAACGAGGAGACATCAGTGGCGAAGGCCAAGTTCCAGCGGACCAAGCCGCACGTCAACATCGGCACCATCGGTCATATCGACCACGGCAAGACGACGCTGACCGCGGCGATCACCAAGGTGCTGCACGACAAGTACCCGGACGTCAACACTGCCAGCGCGTTCGACCAGATCGACAACGCGAAGGAAGAGAAGGAGCGCGGGATCACCATCTCGATCTCGCACGTCGAGTACCAGACCGACAAGCGCCACTACGCGCACGTCGACTGCCCGGGTCACGCGGACTACATCAAGAACATGATCACCGGCGCTGCGCAGATGGACGGCGCCATCCTGGTCGTGGCCGCCACCGACGGCCCGATGCCACAGACGCGCGAGCACGTGCTGCTGGCCCGCCAGGTCGGCGTGCCCTACATCGTGGTGGCGCTGAACAAGGCCGACATGGTCGACGACGAGGAGATCCTCGAGCTCGTCGAGCTTGAGGTCCGCGAGTTGCTCAGCACCTACGAGTTCCCCGGCGACGACGTACCGGTGGTCCGGGTGTCGGCGCTCAAGGCGCTCGAGGGCGACGCCGAGTGGGGCGAGAAGGTCGCCGAGCTGATGACGGCGTGCGACGACAGCATCCCCGAGCCGGTCCGCGATATCGAGAAGCCGTTCCTGATGCCCGTCGAGGACGTCTTCTCGATCACCGGCCGCGGCACGGTCGTGACCGGCCGGATCGAGCGCGGTGTCATCCACACCGGCGACGAGGTCGAGATCATCGGCATCAAGGAGAAGTCGACCAAGACCACGGTTACCGGCGTGGAGATGTTCCACAAGATCCTGGACGAGGGCCAGGCAGGCGACAACGCCGGCCTGCTGCTCCGCGGCACCAAGCGCGAGGACGTCGAGCGCGGCCAGGTCATCATCAAGCCGGGCACCAACAACCCGCACACGGAGTTCGAGGCTCAGGTCTACATCCTGTCCAAGGACGAGGGCGGACGGCACACGCCGTTCTTCAACAACTACCGGCCTCAGTTCTACTTCCGCACCACGGACGTAACCGGCGTGGTGCACCTGCCGGAAGGCACCGAGATGGTGCTGCCCGGTGACAACACCGAGATGAAGGTCGATCTGATCCAGCCGATCGCCATGGAGGAGGGCCTGCGCTTCGCTATCCGCGAGGGCGGCCGGACCGTTGGCGCTGGCCGGGTTACCAAGATCGTCAAGTAGTACGGCGGGCCCGGGGGAAACCCCGGGCCCGTTCCACGGTCGCTCGCAGCGCGGGCAGCCAGACAGCGGCACGATACGAGCGAAGGACATCGAAGCCACATGGCGGGACAGAAGATCCGCATCCGGCTCAAGGCCTATGACCACGAGGTCATTGACAGCTGGGCGCGGAAGATCGTCGATACGGTGATTCGTACCGGCGCCAAGGTCGCCGGCCCCGTGCCGCTGCCGACCGAGAAGAACGTCTACTGCGTCATCCGCTCGCCGCACAAGTACAAGGACTCGCGCGAGCATTTTGAGATGCGCACGCACAAGCGGCTGATCGACATTATCGACCCGACGCCGAGGACCGTCGACTCGCTGATGCGGCTTGACGTGCCGGCTGGCGTCGACATCGAGATCAAGCTGTAGCGGAAGCCCGGAGAAGGAAAGCACCGAGATGACCAAGCAGATCAAAGGGGTCCTGGGCACAAAGCTCGGCATGACCCAGGTCTTCGCCGATGACGGCAGGATGGTACCCGTCACGGTGGTCGCGGCCGGCCCATGTGTCGTCACCGCGGTGCGGACGCCAGACGCTGATGGCTACTCAGCCGTGCAGATTGGCTACGGCGAGATCGACCCGCGGAAGGTGACCAAGCCAGTCGCCGGGCACTTCGCCAAGGCCGGCGTGACCCCGCGCCGCTATCTGGTCGAACTGCGGACCGACAACGCCACCGACTACACCCTCGGCCAGGAAGTGACAGCCGAGACCTTTGCCGCGGGCGAGCTGATCGACGTGACCGCGACCAGCAAGGGCAAGGGCTTCGCCGGCGTCATGAAGCGCCACGGCTTCAAGGGCATGAGCTCCTCGCACGGCACCAAGCGCAAGCACCGTGCACCCGGCTCGATTGGCGGCTGCGCGTACCCGGGCCGCGTCTTCAAGGGCGTCCGGATGGCCGGCCGGATGGGCGGTGAGCGCACCACGACCCCCAACCTGACGCTCCACGGCGTCGACCCCGGCCGCGGGCTGCTGCTGATCAAGGGTGCGGTTCCCGGCCCGGCCGGCGGCCTGGTGCTGGTCCGCAGTGCCGTCAAGTCCCCAGTGAAGAGTGAGGCGAAATGAGCCCGGCCCAGACGAGCTCCGGCGCTGACGGCGGCACGTCAGCTGCCAAGCCGGATGCCGCCAAGCCGGCGGCTGCCAAGCCGGCGGCCGCCAAGACCAAGACGGCGGCACCGGCCGCAACGCTGCCCGCGGAGATCTTCGACGCCAAGGTCAACGTGCCGCTGATCCACCAGGTGGTCGTGGCCCAGGAGGCTGCTGCCCGGCAGGGCACGCACTCCACCAAGACCCGCGGCGAGGTCCGCGGCGGCGGCAAGAAGCCGTACCGCCAGAAGGGCACAGGCCGGGCCCGGCAGGGTTCCATCAGGTCGCCGCAGTTCGCGGGCGGCGGCGTGGTGCACGGGCCGCAGCCGAGGTCCTACGAGCAGCGCACGCCCAAGAAGATGAAGGCAGCCGCGCTGCGCGGCGCCCTCTCTGACCGGGCCAGGCACGATCGCGTGCACGTGGTGGCCGAGCTGGTCGACGGCGAGACGCCGAAGACCAAGACCGCGCTGTCCGCGGTGTGGGCGCTCACCGGGCCGACCGCGCACGTGCTGGTCGTGATTGCCAAGGGCGACCACGTTTCCCGGCTCAGCCTGCGCAACGTTCCTGGCGTGCACGTGCTGGCAGAGGACCAGCTGAACACCAGGGACGTCCTGGTGAGTGATCACGTCGTCTTCACACGGGAAGCCCTCGACAGCTTTGTCGCCCGTACGACGGCCAGGCAGGAGGACGGACAGCAGTGAACAGGACCCTAAACCCGCGGGACATCCTGCTGCGCCCGGTCATCTCGGAGAAGAGCCTGCGGCTGGCCGATGACGGTAAGTACACCTTCATCGTCGCGCCTGGCTCGCACAAGACCCAGATCCGGCAGGCGGTGGAGGCCACCTTCAACGTCAAGGTCACCGGCGTGAACACGATCAACCGGCAGGGCAAGCGCCGCCGCACCCGGTTCGGCTACGGCAAGCGGCCCGACACCAAGCGGGCTATCGTCAGCCTCGCCACTGGCGACCGGATTGAGCATTTCGGCGGACCGGTCAGCTCAGCCGGCGATCTTTAGGAGCTTAAGTAGATGGGCATCAGAAAGTACAAGCCGACCACCCCCGGCAGGCGGGGCGCGAGCGGCGCTGACTTCTCCGAGGTCACCAGGAGTGAGCCGGAGAAGTCGCTGGTGCGCCCGCTGCATGGTCGCGGCGGCCGGAACGTGCACGGCAAGATCACCACGCGGCACCAGGGCGGCGGGCACAAGCGCGCCTACCGGCTGGTCGACTTCCGGCGCAGTGACAAGGACGGCGTGCCGGCCAAGGTTGCGCACATCGAATACGACCCGAACCGGACTGCGCGCATCGCGCTGCTGCACTATGCCGACGGCGAGAAGCGCTACATCATCGCGCCGGTCGGGCTGAAGCAGGGTGACCGGGTGGAGAACGGGCCCGGCGCCGACATCAAGACCGGCAACTGCCTGCCGTTGCGCAATATCCCCACCGGCACCATGGTGCACGCCATCGAGCTTCGGCCAGGCGGTGGCGCGAAGATAGCCAGGTCGGCCGGCTCCGGCGTGCAGTTGCTGGCCAGGGAGGGCAGCCGGGCGACGCTGCGCATGCCCTCTGGCGAGATCAGGCTCGTTGATGCCGCCTGCCGGGCCACCGTCGGTGAGGTCGGCAACGCTGAGCAGGGCAACATCAAGCTCGGCAAGGCGGGCCGCAGCCGGTGGAAGGGCCGCCGCCCCACCGTGCGCGGTGTCGCCATGAACCCGGTCGACCACCCGATGGGCGGCGGCGAGGGCAAGACCTCCGGTGGCCGCCACCCGGTGAGCCCCTGGGGGCAGCCGGAAGGCCGCACTCGCCAGGCGCACAAGCCCAGCGACCAGATGATCACTCGCCGGCGCGCGAAGAAGAAGCGGTAGGAGCACTAAGCGATGCCTCGTAGCCTTAAGAAGGGTCCCTTCGTGGACGACCACCTGATTAAGAAGGTGGATGTCCAGAACGACAAGGGCACCAAGAACGTCATTAAGACGTGGTCACGCCGCTCGATGATCGTGCCGGCGATGCTCGGCCACACCATCGCCGTGCACGACGGCCGCAAGCACGTGCCGGTCTTCATCACCGAGGCCATGGTCGGGCACAAGCTGGGCGAGTTCGCGCCGACCCGGACCTTCCGCAGCCACGTACGCGATGACCGGCGCAGCAGGCGCTAACCACAGGCAGACAAAGACAGACACAGGCAAGCAACGGCCGGATACGAAAAGAGCGAGACTGAGATGGAAGCTAGGGCTAAGGCGCGGTACGTGCGCGTCACGCCACGGAAGGCCCGCCGCGTGGTGGACCTTATCCGCGGCATGCCCGCCGACCAGGCGCAGGCAACCCTTGCCTTCGCCCCGCAGTCGGCGAGCGACCCCATCGGCAAGGTGCTGGCCAGTGCCATTGCCAATGCCGGGCATATGAGTCACCTCGATGCCAGCTCGCTCGTGGTGAGCCGGGCCTGGGTGGATGAGGGGCCGACATTGAAGCGCTTCCGGCCGCGGGCTCAGGGCCGCGGGTACCGGATCTTGAAGCGCACCAGCCACATCACGGTCATCGTTTCCGACCGCGGCAGCGCGACAAGCGGTGCGCCGAGTAGCAGGGAGAGGACCCGCTAGTGGGCCAGAAAGTGAATCCGCACGGGTTCCGGCTGGGCATCACCACCGACTTCAAGAGCCGGTGGTATGCCAACAAGCTGTACAAGGACTATGTGGCGGAAGACGTCGCGATCCGCCGCCTGCTGCAGCGTGGCATGGAGCGGGCCGGGATCTCCAAGGTGGAGATCGAGCGCACCATGGACCGGGTGCGGGTGGACATCCACACCGCGCGGCCCGGCATTGTCATCGGCCGGCGCGGGGCTGAGGCTGACCGAATCCGTGGTGACCTGGAGAAGCTGACCGGCAAGCAGGTGCAGCTCAACATCCTCGAAGTCAAGAACCCCGAGGTGGACGCGCAGCTCGTCGCGCAGGGCGTGGCCGAGCAGCTGTCCAGCCGCGTGTCGTTCCGCCGGGCCATGCGCAAGGCGATGCAGACGGCCATGAAGAGCGGCGCCAAGGGCATCCGGGTGCAGTGCTCGGGCCGCCTTGGCGGCGCCGAGATGTCGCGGTCGGAGTTCTACCGTGAGGGCCGCGTGCCCCTGCACACGCTGCGGGCCGACATCGACTACGGCTTCTACGAGGCCAGGACCACGTTCGGCCGGATCGGCGTCAAGGTCTGGATCTACAAGGGCGAGGCCGCCGCGACCAGGGCCGAGCGCGAGGCGGCTGCAGCGGCGCTGCGGGCCGGCCAGCGGCCGGCGGGCGGCGGCCGGGACCGCGACCGGGACCGGGAGCGCCCGCCGCAGCGGCAGGCACGGCGCAGGCCAGGCTCGCCGGACGGGACCGACCGGCCGCAGGCGGCTGCCGCCGGGGCCGACGCGTCCGATGTCGCGACCGAGCCCGCGGCGACGTCAGGCGAGGAGGGCTAGTCATGCTGATCCCGCGGCGGACCAAGCACCGCAAGCAGCATCGCCCCGACCGGTCGGGTGCGGCCAAGGGCGGCACCAGGGTGGTCTTCGGCGAGTACGGCATTCAGGCGGTGGAGCACTCGTATGTGACCAACCGGCAGATCGAGGCGGCCCGAATCGCCATGACCAGGCACATCCGCCGTGGCGGCAAGGTCTGGATCACCATCTACCCCGATCGCCCGCTGACCAAGAAGCCGGCTGAGACCCGGATGGGTTCCGGCAAGGGCGCGCCGGAATGGTGGGTCGCGAACGTCAAGCCGGGCCGGGTGATGTTCGAGCTGTCGGGCGTGCCGGAGTCTGTAGCCAGGGAGGCGCTGCGCCGGGCCATGCACAAGCTCCCGATGAAGTGCAAATTCGTGAAGCGTGAAGTGGGGGAGGCGTGATGGCCAAGGGACTGGCAGCCGCTGACCTGCGGACTTCGACCGAGGAAGAGCTGGATCTGAAGCTGACAGAAGCGAAGATCGAGCTGTTCAACCTCCGCTTCCAGGCGGCCACCGGCCAGCTGGAGAGCCACGGGCGGCTGCGGGCCGTCCGCAAGGAGATCGCGCGCATCTACACGGTGAAGCGCGAGCGCGAGCTCGGCATCGTGGTCGTGGAGGAGGAGTCAGGCGATGAGTGAGGACACTACCGCGGTGCAGGCCCGTGGCTACCGCAAGGTGCGCGAAGGCCTTGTGATCAGCGACAAGATGGACAAGACCGTCGTCGTCGAGGTTGAAGACCGGGTCAAGCACCCCAAGTACGGCAAGGTCATTCGCCGGACGAAGAAGTACACGGCACACGACGGCGAGAACGCCTGCGGCGTTGGCGACCGGGTGCTGCTCATGGAGACCCGCCCGCTGTCAGCGACAAAACGCTGGCGCGTCGCGGAGATCGTGGAGAAGGCCAAGTAGCAAAGGGTAACGGCGGGCACCTAGCCCGCCCGGCCCGCCGCACCGAATACCAGCAAATTTAGGGCCAGGCGCGTGAAGAAGCAGGAGTTGACGTGATCCAGCAGGAGTCGCGGCTCAAAGTCGCCGACAACACCGGTGCCAAGGAGATCTTGTGCATCCGGGTGCTCGGTGGCTCGGGCAGGCGATACGCGGGCATCGGCGACATCATCGTCGCCACCGTCAAGGATGCCCTCCCGGGTGCCGGGGTGAAGAAGGGCGACGTCGTCAAGGCCGTCGTAGTGCGCACGCGCAAGGAGCGGCGCCGGGGCGACGGCTCCTATATCCGCTTCGACGAGAACGCTGCCGTGCTGATCAGGGACGGCGGGGACCCGCGTGGCACCCGCATCTTCGGCCCGGTCGGCCGGGAGCTGCGGGAGAAGCGGTTCATGCGGATCATCTCGCTGGCGCCGGAGGTGCTGTGATGGCCGGGGCAAAGAAGAAGCAGCCGGGAAGGGCACGGCGCATGAAGATCAAGAAGGGCGACAAGGTCGTCGTCATCGCGGGCAGGGATCTCGGCCGCGAGGGCACGGTCATCTCTGCCCACCCCGACAGCCAGCAGGTGCTGGTGCAGGGCGTCAACATGATCAAGAAGAACACCAAGGTCAACTACCAGGGCCGCCGCGGTGCCAAGGAAGGCGGCATCGTGCATCAGGAGGCACTGATCCACATCAGCAACGTCCAGCTGATCGATCCGGACTCCAAGGCTCCCACCCGGGCCGGTTACCGGGTCGACGAGGACAAGAAGGTCCGGGTTTCCCGGGCCAGCGGTAAGGAAATCTGATGGCTGCCAGCACGACCAAGAACGCCCCGAAGGCCAGCCAGGCCGACGCGGTGGCGAACGGCGCGCAGCGCGTGCCGCCGCGGCTGAAGGAGCGCTACCGCGCCGAGATAGCCGCGGCCATGCGCGAGGAGTTCCGCTACCCGAACGTCATGCAGGTGCCCAGCATCACCAAGATCGTGGTGAACATGGGCGTCGGCGAGGCGGCAAGGGACGCGAAGCTCATCGATGGCGCGGTTCGGGACCTGGCGATCATCACCGGGCAGAAGCCGGCCGTGGCCCGGGCGCGTAAGTCGATCGCGCAGTTCAAGCTGCGCGAGGGCATGCCCATCGGAGCACACGTCACGCTGCGCGGCGACCGGATGTGGGAGTTCTGCGATCGGCTGCTGTCGATCGCGCTGCCGCGCATCCGTGACTTCCGCGGTCTGTCCGACCGGCAGTTCGACGGCCGCGGCAACTACACCTTCGGGCTGACCGAGCAGCTGATGTTCCACGAGATCAACCCCGATCAGGTGGACAGGCAGCGCGGCATGGACGTGACCATCGTCACGTCCGCGACCACCGACGCTGAGGGCCGCTCATTGCTGCGGCGACTCGGCTTCCCGTTCAAGGAGAACTGAGCAGTGGCGAAGAAGAGCCTCATCGCCAAGGCCAACCGCAAGCCGAAGTTCGAGGTGCGTGGCTACACGCGGTGCTCGCGCTGCGGTCGGCCGCGCGCGGTGTACCGCAGGTTCGGCCTGTGCCGGATCTGCTTCCGGTCGATGGCGCACCGCGGCGAGTTGCCCGGCATCACCAAGTCCAGCTGGTAAGCCGCAACCCTGCGGCGATCAGCGATAACAACCAGGCGCGCGAGCGCCGTCACAGATAGACCAGCCTGGGCGCGACAGCGCCCACCGACCACGCCGAAGGTCCCCGGTGGTTACGAAGCACAGGGAAACCGCGGCGAGGAGGGCCATTAGGCCATGACCATGACCGACCCGGTCGCAGACATGCTGACCCGTCTGCGCAACGCCAACTCGGCCTACCACGATGCCGTGATCATGCCGCACTCCAAGATCAAGGTGCACATCGCGGAGATCCTCCAGCAAGAGGGCTATATCGCCAGCTGGAAGGTGGAGGACGCCGAGGTAGGCAAAAACCTGGTGATCGCGCTGAAGTTCGGCCCGACCAGGGAGCGCTCGATCGCGGGCCTCAAGCGCGTGTCCAAGCCCGGCCTGCGGGTGTACGCGCGCAAGGACAACTTGCCGCGCGTGCTCGGCGGCCTGGGCGTGGCGATCATCTCGACGTCCGCAGGCCTGATGACTGACAAGCAGGCGAAGAGGAAGGGCGTAGGCGGGGAAGTCCTCGCTTACGTCTGGTAAGGGAGCCAGCAATGTCACGAATCGGACGGATGCCAGTCGTTGTCCCGGCTGGCGTCGACGTCACCATCGACGGCCGCCAGGTCCACGTGCGGGGCCCGAAGGGCGAGCTGAGCCTGGCAGTGACGGCGCCGATCGAGGTTGCTCAGGCCGATGGCATCATCACCGTCACCAGGCCAAGCGATGAGGGCGAGGTTCGCGCTCTGCATGGCCTGTCCCGG
Organism: uncultured Actinomycetota bacterium; assembly: GCA_963834665.1. Lineage (GTDB taxonomy): Bacteria > Actinomycetota > Actinomycetes > Streptosporangiales > Streptosporangiaceae > JAJYUU01. The sequence goes on along the minus strand of CAWICK010000007.1, from coordinate 636,763 downwards.
TCCCTGATCGCCAATATGGTCACCGGCGTTACCGATGGCTACCGCAAGACCATGGAGATTGTCGGCGTCGGTTACCGCGTCCAGGCCAGGGGCAAGGACCTGGAGTTCGCCCTCGGCTTCAGCCACCCGGTGCCAGTCCCGGCGCCGGACGGGATCACGTTCCGGGTCGAGACGCCCACCAGGTTCGTCGTGGAAGGTATCGACAAGCAGCAAGTGGGCGAAGTGGCCGCTAATATTCGCAAGCTGCGCAAGCCGGATCCGTACAAGGGCAAGGGCGTTCGTTACCAGGGCGAGCAGATCCGCCGCAAGGTCGGGAAGGCTGGTAAGTAAGACATGTCTGGCACCAAGACCAGGGCGCACGGCCGGATCACCGGTCGCACGGCGCCGCGCATTTCCTCACTCCAGCGGCGGCATCTGCGCGTGCGCAAGAAGGTCGAGGGCAGCGCGGCACGGCCGCGGCTGGTCGTCACGCGGTCGGCCCGCAACACCTTCGCCCAGCTGATCGATGACACGGCGGGGAACACGCTCGCATCTGCGTCTACCCTGGAGGAATCCATCCGCGCGGCGGCCGGCGATAAGTCAGCCAAGGCCAAGCAGGTCGGGGCGCTGCTGGCAGAGCGGGCCGCGCAGGCCGGCATCAGCGCCGTGGTGTTCGACCGCGGCGGTTACGCCTACCACGGCCGGGTCGCCGCGCTAGCCGACGGCGCCCGCGAAGGCGGGCTCGCGCTATGACCGGGCTTACCGGCCGGTGCGCTCAGGCAGAACTGTGCGCTCAGGCAAAACTGTGCACCCAGGGAAAACTGTGCACTCAACGACAGAATAGGAAGATCTGATGGCAGCAACACCGCGGCGCGGCGCCGGAGGCGGCGGCGAACGGCGCGAGCGCCGCGACGACCGCCGCGGAGCCGGCGCCGAGAAGGGCACCGCCTACCTTGAGCGCGTGGTCACCATCAACCGGGTGGCCAAGGTCGTGCAGGGTGGTCGCAGGTTCAGCTTCACCGCGCTCGTCGTGGTGGGGGACGGCAACGGCATGGTCGGCGTTGGCTACGGCAAGGCCAAGGAGGTTCCGGCCGCCATCGCCAAGGGCGTGGAGGCTGCCAAGAAGTCTTTCTTCCGGGTGCCGCGCATCGCAGGCACGATCCCGCACACTGTCCAGGGCGAGGAATCGGCCGGCGTGGTACTGCTGAAGCCGGCCAGCCCCGGTACCGGCGTCATCGCCGGCGGCCCGGTGCGGGCCGTGCTTGAGTGCGCTGGCATCCACGACGTGCTGTCCAGGTCTCTCGGCTCGTCCAACCCGATCAACGTGGTGCACGCCACCGTCACGGCGCTGAAGAGCCTGAACCGGCCGGAGGAGATCGCGGCCAGGCGCGGCCTGCCGATCGAGCACGTGGCGCCTGCCGCCATGCTGCGGGCCCGTGCGGCCGCGGCCACCGCCGCCGGTGCTGGCGGCGCGGCAGAGAACAGCTGAGGCGGACCGAGACCATGGCAGAGCTGAAAGTGACCCAGATCAAGTCGAAGATCGGCGGCAAGAAGGACCAGCGGGACTCGCTGCGGTCCCTTGGCCTGCACCGCATCGGCGACGTGGTGGTCAAGCAAGACCGGCCCGAGATCCGCGGCATGATCAAGGCGGTGCGCCACCTGGTCACCGTGGAGGAGGTTGACTAACGATGGCAGACACCGACACCACCGCCAGCAAGGCGGTGAAGCCGGGCAAGGCGGTGAAGCCAGGCAAGGCGGTGAAGCCAGGCAACACACAGCCGGGCAACACAGAGCCGGGCGGCCGGGCTGGGCTGAAGATCCACCACCTGCGGCCGGCCCCTGGCTCCCGCACCGCGCGCACCAGAGTTGGCCGCGGTGAGGCGTCCAAGGGCAAGACCGCCGGCCGGGGCACCAAGGGCAGCAAGGCCCGCGGCCAGATCTCGGCAGCCTTCGAGGGTGGCCAGATGCCTTTGCACCGGCGGCTGCCGAAGCTCAAGGGCTTCTCTAACGCCCGGTTCAAGACCACTTACCAGGTCGTCAATCTCGACCGGCTGGCCTCGCTGTATCCGTCTGGCGGCGAGGTCAACCCGGAGAACCTGGCGGCCAACGGCGCCGTCCGGCCGGGCGAGCTGGTGAAGGTGCTAGGCCAGGGCGAGGTCACGGCCGCGCTTCAGGTCAGCGCGCACGGCTTCTCGGCCTCGGCACGCGAGAAGATCACCGCAGCGGGCGGAACTGTTACTGAACTGTGAGATGACCGCCGCCCTAAGTAACGTCCGGGTCAGCTTAGACTCCGCTGGCCCGGACTGGCGTGCGGTCGGCCGCGCGCTTCCGGCGTGGCTATCGCAGCTGAATCGGCACGTTAGACTTCGGCGAGCGTTGCCGCGTCGGTGGCTGACGCGGCTGTCCCGCGACTGGGAGCGGCAGATGACGTTGAACTATGGAGTAGGGGACGGCGCATGCTGACCGCGTTCATCCGGGCGTTCCGAACGCCTGACCTGCGCAAGAAACTGCTCTTCACGGTATTCATCATCGCCGTGTTCCGGCTTGGCCAGCAGCTGCCCACACCCGGCGTGTCACAGAAGGCGGTCCAGACCTGCTTGACAAGCAAGCAGTCGGGATACTTCCAGCTGCTGAACCTGTTCAGCGGCGGCTCGCTGTCGAGGCTAACGGTATTCGCGCTCGGCATCATGCCGTACATCACCGCGAGCATCATCCTGCAACTGCTCGCCGTGGTCATACCCCGGCTCGAGGCGCTCCGGCAAGAAGGCCAGACCGGGCAGGCCAAGATCACCCAGTACACCCGGTACCTCACCGTCGGCCTGGCGATCCTCCAGTCCACCGGCATCATCGCGCTGGCGCGCTCGGGCAACCTGATCCCGAACTGCAATGCCACCCTGATCCCGAACCCGTCGGTATACACCATCACCACGATGGTCATCGTCATGACCGCCGGGACCGCCGTGATCATGTGGCTGGGCGAGCTGCTCACCGATCGCGGCGTCGGCAACGGCATGTCGGTGATGATCTTCACCCAGATCATCGCCGTGGTGCCCGGCCAGCTGAACCTGATCCGGCAGACCAAGGGCCCGGTCGTCTTCACCCTGGTGCTGATCATGGGCGTGGCGGTCATCGCCTTCGTGGCGCTGATGGAACAGGCGCAGCGGCGTATCCCCATCCAGTACGCCAAGCGGATGATCGGCCGGCGCATGTACGGCGGCACATCGACCTACATTCCGCTCAAAGTCAATCAGGCCGGGGTTATCCCGGTCATCTTCGCCTCGTCGCTGCTCTACATTCCGTCGCTGGCAGCTCAGCTATTCGGCCACAAGGTGAATGGCCAGCTCGTGCAGTCCGGCTGGTCCGGCTGGGTCGAGAACAACCTGTCCGGGCAAAACGCCAGGCCAGGCCTACGCCATCGCGTTCTTCCTGCTCATCGTCTTCTTCACCTACTTCTACGTGTCGATCACCTTTAACCCGACCGAGGTCGCGGACGGCATGAAGAAGAGCGGCGGATTCATCCCTGGCATCCGGCCGGGCGGTCCGACGGCTGGCTACCTGAGCTATGTGCTGAGCAGGCTGACCGCCGCGGGATCGCTCTACCTCGGGCTAGTCGCGCTGATCCCCCTTGTCGCAATTGGCCTGCTCGGTGCCACGGTGCAGTTCCCGCTCGGCGGTACCAGCATCCTGATCATGGTGGGAGTTGGGCTCGACACCGTGAAGCAGATCGAGAGCCAGCTGCAGCAGCGTAACTACGAGGGCTTCCTGCGGTAGTGCGCATCGTCCTCGTCGGGCCCCCCGGTGCGGGCAAGGGGACACAGGCCCAGTTCATCGCCTCACACCTGTCGATCCCCAAGATCTCGACAGGCGACATCTTCCGGTACAACGTCAGTACCGGCACCGAGCTGGGCCAGCAGGCGAAGGCGTTCATGGACCGCGGTGACCTGGTCCCCGACGAGGTCACGATCGCCATGGTCGAGGCCCGGCTGGTGGAGGACGATGCGCAGAGCGGCTTCCTGCTCGACGGCTTCCCGCGCAACGTGCCGCAGGCCGAGACGCTGCGCAAGCTGCTAGCCGGCTGGGAAACCCGCCTGGATATCGTCCTGGAGCTGGTAGTAGACGACGACGAGGTAGTGCGGCGGCTGTCTGGCCGCCGGACCTGCCGGGTCTGCGGGCGAATCTGGCACGTCCTGTTCGAGCCACCGGCCAGGGCGGGCTTGTGCGACGACTGCGGCGGCGAGCTGTTCCAGCGCGACGACGACCGCGAGCTGACCATCCGGCACCGGCTCGACGTTTACGCCCAGCAGACTCAGCCACTGATCGCCTTTTATGCTGACGACGGCATCTTGCTCGGCATCGACGCCACCGGCCCGGTCGAGGAGATCACTGCACGCGCCATGGCCGCGTTGCGCCGATTCCTCTGAGGCCTCCATCACCCCTGGCGGGGTACCGTGAAGAGCAGTGCAGGGAGGCGCTATGCGGCTAAGACGGGACGAGCCGATCCAGATCAAGACCCCGGCCCAGATCGCGATCATGCGCGAAGCCGGGCAGGTCACGGCTGCGGCGCTGCAAGCCGCAGTGGCCGGGGTGGCACCGGGAATCAGTACCGCCGAGCTCGACGCGATTGCGGAACGGGAGATCCTGCTGGCGGGCGCCGTTCCCTCCTTTAAGGGCTACCACGGCTACCCCGCCACCATCTGCACGTCAGTCAACGACCAGATCGTGCACGGCATCCCCAGCGCGAGGCAGCTGCTGCGGGCCGGCGATGTCATCTCCATCGACTGCGGCGCAATCGTCGGCGGCTGGCACGGCGACTCTGCCGTTACCGTCCAGGTGGGGCAGCCTGGTGACGACGGATCGGGGCGCGGGGGGCCGAGCGCGGCGGAGCTGGCGGGCCTGCTGAGCGCCTGCGAGCAGGCGCTCTGGCACGGGCTGGCCCAGGCGGTGCCGGGGCGCCGGCTCTCCGACATCTCTCACGCAGTCGAGCGCGCCGCGCGCGCGACCGGCCGGTACGGGATCGTCCGCGAGTACACAGGCCATGGCATCGGGACGCAGATGCACATGGATCCGGCCGTGCCGAACTTCGGGCGAGCTGGCCGGGGCCCGGTCCTCCAGGAGGGCATGGCGCTGGCGATCGAACCGATGCTGGTGCTCGGCAGGCCGGAGACAAGGCTGCTCGACGACGCCTGGACGGTCGTCACCGAGGACGGCAGCTGGGCGGCCCATTTCGAGCACACCGTGGCTATCACCGCTGATGGTCCGTGGGTGCTGACGGCACCGGACGGCGGCGCTAGCGGGTTCGCGACGCTGGCCGGGAGGCCATTGCCGGAGCCCGTCCCGGCAGGCGCCGGCAAGCAAGCGAAGGCGCGGGAGTAAACGTGGCATATGACCCGAAGATGCGGGCTTCGGACGCTGACCGAGACCGGGTCGCCACGCTGCTCAGGGAGCACCACGCCGCCGGGCGCCTGACCGCGCAGGAATTCAATGACCGGCTAGATAAGGCTTTCGAGGGCCGGACAGTCGGGGATCTCGACGAGTTGCTGACGGACCTGCCAGTTATCGACATCTACCGCTTGCCGGATTCGGCACTGACCCGCCAGCCCAGGCAAGTGCAGCGGCCGTCGGCCCGCCGGGGTGGCGGCCGCGGCGGTTCGGCAGGGTGGCGGGCGGCCTGGGGCAGCTGGTTCACCGTCACCCTGATCGTGTTCGTGATCTGGATCTTGTCTGGCGGAGGCTACGTCTGGCCACTCTGGGTGGTCGGGCCATGGGGCGCGGTCTTGGCCGGCAGCTGGATCACGACGGCGGCCGTCCGTGGCGGTTCTTCGCGGCATAGCCTGGGCCAGGACCACAAGCCCGGCGAGCTCCCGGGCGGCGACGATCTGCCCGGCCGTCCCCGCTAGTGACTGCGGAATATCCGTCCTGGTCCGCCGGTTATACGCTCCGATCACCGGCTTACCGGGCTGGGTTCGCTTTGATAGCGCACCTGAAGTAGACTTTCCCACGGCCCAGGGAGCTGTCGTCAGCGTGCTGCGCTAACAACGTTCACGACGACTGCAAGTCAGCCGGGCCGCCCGTCGTTGGATCCCCAACTGGCCGGGCGATGATCAGCCTTAACCACAAGCGCCAGCTTGCAGGCACGACAGCAAGCTGGCCGTAACAAGCAGCGAAGCGCGGAGGGCATGGCCAAGAAAGACGGCGCCATCGAGATCGAGGGAACGGTCGTGGAGTCGCTCCCGAACGCCTTCTTCAGGGTGGAGCTGGACAACGGGCATAAGGTCCTGGCCCACATCAGCGGCAAGATGCGGATGCACTACATCCGGATCCTGCCCGATGACAGGGTCGTCGTCGAGCTGAGCCCCTACGACCTTAGTCGTGGGCGGATCGTCTACCGGTACAAGTAAGAACGAGCAAGGCGGGCCGGCCAGCCGGCGCGCCGCAGGAGAGACCAGGCAATGAAGGTCAAGCCGAGTGTGAAGAAGATCTGCAGCAAGTGCAGGATCATTCGCAGGCACGGCCGGGTCATGGTCATCTGCTCTGATCCGCGGCATAAGCAGCGTCAGGGCTGAGGCCCGGACTGGACTGTCCAGCGAATACCTGGACTACCGACAACTGAATACAAGAACGCACCGCAATCCGCTGCCGGCTAGCTCCGGCAGCGGAGCACCCCCGGAGGAGGCCGGGGCCGTGTCCGGGCAGGGACGCGGAGCGGCGCGCACGACCTCCGCATTGACAGAAGGAGAACTGCCCGGATGGCACGCCTCGTTGGCGTTGACCTGCCGCGTGACAAGCGGCTTGAGGTCGCGCTTACCTATATTTACGGCATTGGCCGTACCCGAGCATTCGAGACGCTGGCCGCAACCGGCGTTAGCGCCGACACGCGAGTCCACTCGCTCAGCGATGACGAAATCATCCGGTTGCGTGACTATATCGAGGCGAACTACAAGGTCGAGGGTGACCTGCGCCGCGAGGTGCAGGCCGATATCCGGCGCAAGATCGAGATCGGCTGCTACCAGGGCATCCGGCACCGCCGAGGGCTGCCGGTGCATGGTCAGCGGACGCAGACCAACGCGCGTACGCGCAAGGGCAAGAAGAAGACAGTGGCCGGCAAGAAGAAGGCCGGCAAGAAGTAGTCCGCTGCGGACCCGTCTCGCCGCCCAGCGGCGGGATGCGGGCACGCGGTAGGTCCGACCACCTCCGCAAGGTAGAGGGAGCAGAATGCCTCCGAAGAGCCGCACCGGCGTCAAGAAAGTACGCCGGAAGGAACGCAAGAACATCGCGCATGGCCACGCGCACATTAAGAGCACTTTCAACAACACGATCGTGTCAATCACCGATCCTGGCGGCAGCGTGATCTCCTGGGCCTCGTCCGGTCAGGTCGGATTCAAGGGCTCGCGTAAGTCCACGCCCTACGCCGCGCAGATGGCCGCCGAGGCCGCAGCGCGCCGGGCGATGGAGCACGGCATGCGCAAGGTGGACGTCTTCGTCAAGGGCCCTGGCTCGGGCCGCGAGACCGCGATCAGGTCTCTGCAGGCGACTGGCCTTGAGGTCGGATCCATCCAGGACGTCACCCCGGTTCCGCACAACGGCTGCCGCCCGCCTAAGCGGCGCCGGGTCTGAGGAGTAAGCAACACATATGGCTCGATACACCGGTGCGGACTGCAAGCGCTGCCGCCGCGAGAAGACCAAGCTCTTCCTGAAGGGCTCCAAGTGCGACGGGCCCAAGTGCCCGATCGAGATCCGGCCTTATCCGCCGGGCGAGCACGGGCGTAACCGGCCCAAGGAGAGCGAGTACCTGCTTCAGGTCCGGGAGAAGCAGAAGGCCAAACGCATCTACGGCGTTCTGGAGAAGCAGTTCAGCAACTACTACGAGGAGGCCGCGCGCAAGCGCGGCAAGACCGGTGAGGTGCTGCTGCAGATCCTGGAGACCCGACTCGACAACATCATCTACCGGGCTGGCTTCGCCAAGAGCCGGGACATGGCCCGCCAGCTGGTCGGTCACGGGCATGTGCTGGTCAACGGCAAGAAGGTGGACATCCCCTCCTACCGGGTCACCGAGAGCGACATCGTCGAGATCACGCCGAAGTCCAGGGAGCTGACGCCGTTCATCGTGGCCAGGGCCGAGGCGGGCGAGCGCACCCCGCCAGCTTGGGTTGAGGTCATACCGGACAAGATGCGCGTACTCGTGCACACCCTTCCGGTACGTGCCCAGATCGACACTCTCGTCCAGGAACAGCTCATCGTCGAGTACTACTCGAAGTAAGAAAGCGGCCTCACGGCCGGCAACGCGGACCCAGGTCTAGCGTGGAATCGCGGGCGGCCATCCGCCAGCGAGAGTCGCGACTGTCATATAGCGGGCAGCGCGGAAAGGAAGAGTTATGCTCATCGCCCAGCGCCCCGGCCTTGCCGAGGAGCAAATAGACGAGTTCCGGTCCAGGTTCGTCATCGAGCCCCTGGAGCCAGGATTTGGCTACACCATCGGAAACTCACTGCGCCGTACGCTGCTGTCGTCGATCCCCGGTGCGGCCGTTACCAGCATCAGGATCGAGGGCGTGCTGCACGAGTTCTCGACGGTGCCTGGCATCACCGAGGACGTCACCGACATCATCCTGAACCTCAAGGAACTCGTCGTCTCCTCCGAGCACGATGAGCCGATGCACATGTACCTGCGCAAGCAAGGTCCCGGCCCGGTCACCGCGGCGGACATCGCGCCGCCGGCTGGCATCGAGGTGCACAACCCAGACCTGCACATCGCCACCCTGAACGGCAAGGGCAAGCTGGAGATGGAGCTGACGGTCGAGCGCGGCCGCGGCTACGTCTCTGCCGCGCAGAACAAGCAGCCGGGTCAGGAGATCGGCCGGATCCCGATCGACTCCATCTACTCGCCAGTGCTGCGGGTGACCTACAAGGTCGAGGCAACCCGTGTCGAGCAGCGGACCGACTTCGACAAGCTCATCCTCGACGTCGAGACCAAGGCCAGCCTGCGGCCGCGGGACGCCGTCGCCAGCGCCGGCAAGACGCTGGTTGAGCTGTTCGGCCTTGCCAGGGAACTGAACCTGGACGCCGAGGGCATCGACATCGGCCCGTCGCCGACGGATGCGGCGCTCGCTGCCGACCTTGCGCTGCTGATCGAGGAGCTGAACCTGACGGTCCGCTCCTACAACTGCCTCAAGCGCGAAGGCATCCACACCGTGGGCGAGCTCGTCGCCCGCAGCGAGCAGGACCTGCTCGACATCCGCAACTTCGGCGCCAAGTCGATCGAGGAAGTCAAGCAGAAGCTCACCGACATGGGCCTTGCGCTGAAGGACTCCCCGCCCGGATTCGATCCGGGCTCGGCGGCCGACAGCTACGGGGCCGACGATGAAGACGATTACGTCGAAACCGAGCAGTACTGACAGGCAAGACGCCTGCCGGTACTCAGACGCCTGTCAGTACCTGAACCGAGGAGAATTGTCCGATGCCCACGCCCACCAAGGGCCACCGACTCGGCGGGAGCCCGGCCCATCAGCGGCACATGATGGCGAACCTCGCCACCGCCCTGTTCGAGCACGGCAAGATCACCACGACCGAGGCCAGGGCGCGCAGGCTGCGCCCGCTGGCCGAGCGGCTGATCACCTTCGCCAAGCGCGGTGACCTGCACGCGCGGCGCCAGGTGCTCACCGTGGTGACCGACAAGAGCGTGGTGCACACGCTGTTCGCCGAGATCGGGCCGAGCTTCGCGAGCCGCGATGGTGGCTACACCCGCATTACCAAGGTGGGGCCGCGCAAGGGCGACAATGCCGCGCTTGCGGTCATCGAACTGATCCGCGAGGAGGCTGAGCCCAAGACGCGCCGTCGGCGGGCTCGGCGGGCTCCTGCCGCTACGGCGGCGGGTCGGCCGGCCCGTGGCCAGGCCGCCACGGCCAAGGCTGATGAAGCTGCAGTGACCGATGAAGCGGTTGTGGCTGAGGAAGGTGCACTGGCTGACAAGGCGGACGTCGCTGACGATGCGCCCCAGGCGGATGTGGCTGACGAGGCTGCAGTGACCGATGAGGCCACCGCGGATGAGTCCACTGCGGACGAGCCCGCGGCGACCGACGAGAAGTCCACCGACGAGTAACGAGGCAATTGAAGGCGAGCCCGGCCGGTCGGATCCGGCCGGGCTCGCCCTGCTCCGGCTCAGGATCGATGTCAGTTACGACGGCTCGCAGTTCCATGGCTGGGCGACCCAGCCCGGCCTGGACACGGTTCAGCAGACGCTCGAGATGGCCCTGTGGCGGGCTATTGCGCTGGCCGAGCCTCCTGTCCTGACCGTGGCCGGGCGAACCGACGCGGGCGTGCATGCCCGCGGCCAGGTCGCCCACCTGGACGTGCCTGCCGGAAAGTGGGCAGCGGCCGCGGACTCAGCCCCGCACAGGCTGGCCAGGCTGCTGCCGCCAGCGATCAGGGTCCGTGCCATCGCGCCTAGCGCCGGACGGTTTCGACGCGCGGTTTTCCGCGCTCTGGCGGCGCTACTCCTACCGGGTTTGCGACCAGCCCGCCTTCGCCGATCCGCTCCGCCGCCATGACACGCTCTGGTACTCCCGGCCGCTCGATCTCGACCGGATGAACGAGGCAGCGCGGGCCTGCCTGGGCGAGCATGACTTCGCCGCGTTCTGTCGGCGCCGCGAGGGCGCAACCACGATCCGGCAGCTGCTCCGGCTGGACTGGGGCCGAACCGAGCCCGGCGTGGCCGTCGCCACGGTATGCGCCGACGCGTTCTGCCACAACATGGTCAGGGCGCTGGCGGGCGCGCTCCTCAGCGTGGGCGACGGCAGTAAGCCGCCGGCCTGGCCGGCCGAGGTGCTCGGGGCGCGGCCGCGCGTTCCCGAGGTCAAGGTCGCGCCGCCGCATCCGCTTTGCCTGGAGGAGGTCGGCTACCCCGGCCCCGCCGAACTGGCTGCCCGCGCGGTGGCGACGCGGCGCACCCGACAGCTAGATCATTAGCCAGGAACGGGGCCGGCCCGGCTAACTGCCGTCGGCTGAGCAGGCCCCGTTTCCAGAAAAATCGTCCGTCACGGGGTTCCGTTGGCCATCCGGTTCGCGAGGCTGACGTTCGCGGTCCTGTCCAGCATCTGGGTCATGAATCGCACGAGCTGGGTGCGCTGGTAGGTGTTCTTGGGCTTGCGCAGATCGGTGAACTCGGCCCAGATCAGGATGAGGTAGTGGCCCTTGGCCGCGGCCTCCTCGATGCCGGTGCCCTTGCCGATCTTGCTGCTGAGGCCCTTGTGCGCGCGGAGCTGAGCTACGAAATTAACCGCGCCCGCCGACCTCTCCGCCTTCTTGGCCGCCTGACCGGTTTTGAGGTTGAACACCCCGATGGTGCCCATCATCTTCAGGCTCGCTCCCAGGTACGTCGCGCGCACGACCTGACTGCAGCTTGCCGCGCTGAGGGCCGACTGGAGGCCCGATCCGATCACGGCAGACCCGCAATGGCGGCTCTGCCTGCTGACGGTACGGGCGACCGCGTGCCCGCCGATCGTGAAGGTTGCCGGATACAGCTGGGTGACCGTGAGCGGCTGCGGATCTGAGCCGCGCGAGCCGATATGCCCGTAGACGCCAAGGGTTGGGCTTGGCTGCGGGGCCGGCGTGGTCTTGGCGGACTTGGGTGGGGCGGCCCGGCCGGGTTTCGCCGGGTTGTGCAGCACCACGTACGCCAGCGCGCTGGCGGCCGCGACCACGAGGAGCAGCGCTGCTGAGAACGCCACTTTGACGCTGGCCGGCCGCTTCCGGCGCGGCCGCTGGACCGTATGCGGGCCGGTGTGCGCGCCGCCGTGACCGCGCGGCGGCCGCCGCGAGGCGCCCGCGCGTCCTCCGGCGTCGGAGGCTCGTGCGGTGTCCGAGGCTCGCGCTCTGCCCGCCGGGCGTGCCGAGCCCGCAGGGAGGGCAGTGGCCTCGCCTGCGATTGTGTCGCCGACCGGGCTCGCCGCTTCGGTCAGGCCGCCAGCGGCCGCACCTGCCGCCGCGGCGCCTGCCAGCACTGGCGCCCCTCGCGCGGGGGCCCCGCCTTCAGTTCGCCCAGGGGCGTCAGCTGGCCCTGGGCGCAGCGCCGCGGGCTGGCTGGGCCGATCCCGGCCAGCCGCGGTCCGCCGCGCCAGCGGCACACTCGCGGCCGCCCGGTCGCTGTCTGGCCAGTTGCCCGCTTCGCCGGCATAGCCAGGTCCGCCCGTGCTGGCGCCTCGCCGGGCTGGCCCGGCTCCAGGCGGCGTTGGCCCGGCTCCAGGCGGCGTTGGCCCGCCTCCAGGCCGGGCTGGCATCGTCCAGGTCCCGGTTGCCCGGCCGTCATCCACGGCCTGCCAGGTCTGGGTGGAAGTCACGTCGGCCGCAGGGTCGCTCACCGCGAGTACCGAGTAGCCGGGATCGGGCCGGAAGCCCAGTTGGTCGCGCTCGGTGCTGTCGCGCTCCATGGTGCTGCGGTCTGGCTGATGCACCGCCCCGGGCGGATTCCGCGGTCGGCCCGGCTGCCGGTTCCACGCCGCGAACTGGCCAGGCGGGTACATCGGCGCCGGCTGACCGGGGACTGGCGGATACCCGCGGACCGGGCCCTTGCCTGCGGCCCCGCCGGCCGCCGAACCGTACCAGGAGGATCCGTCGGCTGGCGTACCGCCGAGGCTGGCGGCCTGCCCGGCAGCCGATGTCCTGCCGCTGTCGTAGCCAGGCACGAACACCGAACCACCACCAGGCTGTCCGGCACCAGGCTGCCGCGAACCCGGCTGTCCCGAACCCGGCTGTCCCGAACCCGCCTGTCCCGTACCCGCCTGTCCCGAACCTGGCTGTCCCGAACCTGGCTGTCCCGTACCCGGCTGTCCCGAACCCCGCTGCACAGAGCCCGGACGCTGCTCTGCTGCGAGGGGGCCAGCTGGCCGGCGACCAGGGGCTCCCTGCCAGCCGGGCGCCGCCTGCCAGTCGGTCGGTGGCGCGGTCCCGGCTGATGATGGGCCGGACTGCCCAGCCGCCTGCTGAGGCGCCTGACGCGACCCCGCGCGCGGTGCGTCTGCCCGGCCGCGCCCGGCCCGGTGATCGCGCCGACGGCTGGCCTGCTGCTCCGGGTCGTCGGCCGATCTGCGCATGCGGCGAGCGTATCGCTCCGCAGAACCAAGTTCGGCTCGTCACGATTTTCTTTGCAGCCCGCGTTAGCTAGCTGCCCTGAGGCCGGTCCGCCCAGGGCCTTCAGCGCTCAGCCGGCCGCGCGCCAGCTCGCGCTGCGGAGAGGCTCGCTGGCCGCGTTCCCGATAACATCAGCGGATCGTTTTATGGCGTGCGGGTGCATGCTCCCGGTTGCCAGTCAGGCATTTGTGATTAAAGATACATATTGCCAGCTGGCCTGCCGGTGGTCGGCCAGCGCCGGGACGCGCCCGGCTCGGGTGGCGGCTCGCTTTGACCGTTGCAGCTAACGGCCGGTATCCTTCTGGGGCATCCATGTGTACTGGCATGCCCGCTGCCCGTCCGGGTAAGTGAGCTGCGGCCGGTGCCTGCGGATCCCCGCGCGAAGGCAGATCAAGTGTGCGCCCGGCGCGGGCCAGATTCAGGACTCACACGCGAAGGCTTATGACTGTGCGCACTTTCAGCCCGAAGGCCGCTGACATCCAGCGGCAGTGGCATGTGATCGACGCATCCGACGTCGTACTCGGCCGCCTGGCCAGCCAGATTGCGGTGCTGCTGCGCGGCAAGCACAAGCCGATCTTCGCGCCGCACGTGGACACCGGCGACTTTGTCGTCATCGTCAACGCGGCCAAGGTGGCGCTCAGCGGTAACAAGATGCAGGACAAGATGGCTTACCGGCACAGCGGTTATCCGGGCGGCCTGCGATCGATGTCCTACGCCGAGCTGATGGCCAAGAGCCCGGAGCGGGCAGTGGAGAAGGCCGTCAGGGGCATGCTGCCAAAGAACGCTCTGGGCCGGCAGATGCTGAGCAAGCTCAAGGTGTATGCGGGTCCCGAGCACCCGCACAAGGCGCAGCAGCCGGTGCCGTTCGAGATTTCGCAGGTCGAGCAGCAGGGTAGCCGGGCCGCCAAGTAGCGCGATCTTAGTCAGAGCCAGGCGATCCAACTCAAGCCAGGCAAGAGAGTCAAGCGGGAAGCACGAGGAAGACAACGTGGCCGAGTCCACTGAGACGCTGGATGCTGGCGCGGAGGCCGAGCAGGCCCCCGAGGAGCACCTGTCGGAATACACGACCCAGACTGCTGACGTGCAGCCGAAGCCGGCCGCGCGCAAGCCGGTGGTGACCGGCAAGGCGCTCGGCACCGGCCGCCGCAAGGAGGCCATCGCGCGGGTCCGGATCCAGCCGGGCAGCGGGCAATGGAAGATCAACGACCGGTCGCTGGAGAACTACTTCCCGAACAAGGTGCACCAGCAGCTGGTCAGCGAGCCGCTGGTGACGCTCGGCGCGGACGAGCAGTTCGACGTGGTCGCCCGGATCGACGGGGGCGGCGTAAGCGGGCAGGCCGGCGCCCTCCGGCTGGGCATCGCCAGGGCGCTGATCCTGGTAGACCCGGACAGCCGCCCGGCGCTGAAGCGTGCCGGATTCCTGACCAGGGACGCCCGGGTTACCGAACGCAAGAAGGCCGGCCTGAAGAAGGCCCGCAAGGCTCCGCAGTACTCCAAGCGCTAACCGCCGCCGGCACGGCACCGGGGATCTCGGCGGGATGGGCCAACTTTTTGGCACGGACGGCGTCAGGGGCGTCGCAGGTCATGAGCTGACCGCGGGCCTGGCCCTGAGGTTGTCCGCGGCTGCCGCCAGCGTGCTATCCAGATCTGGCGCCTTCAGCAGCGCCAGCACCGCGCACCGGCGGCCGTTCGCCGTGGTCGGACGGGATCCGCGCGCTTCGGGCGAGTTTCTGGAGGCCGCCGTGGTGGCGGGGCTAGCCGCCAGCGGGGTGGACGTAGTCAGGCTTGGCGTCATGCCAACTCCCGCAGTGGCCTACCTGACCGCAGCCATGGGCGCTGAGTTCGGCGTCATGCTGTCAGCAAGCCATAATCCCGCGCCGGACAACGGGATCAAGTTCTTCGCCCGCGGCGGCGTGAAGCTTCCCGACGCGGTCGAGGACGAGATAGAGGCACGGCTGGCCGGCCAGCCGGGCTTTGCAGCGGCTGGTCAGTCGGGCGTCGTAGCGGCTAGCCAGTCAGGGACCAGCCAGTCGGGGATCAGCCAGTCGGGGACCAGCCAGTCGGGGACCAGCCAGTCGGGGACCAGCCAGGACGGCCCCGTCGGCGTCCCGGAGGCAGGGTTCGGCCGGGTGCGCGACGCGACCGACGAGGGCGAGCGTTACCTGGCTCATCTGCTCAGCACGGTGCCCGATCGGCCTGGCGGCGCGCTGGCCGGCCTGCGGGTCGTGGTTGACTGCGCGCACGGCGCGGCTGCGGCCTACGCGCCAAGCCTGCTGAGCCGCGCGGGCGCCGACGTGATCGCAATAGGGACCGAGCCAGACGGCCTGAACATCAACGAGGGATGCGGCTCGACCAATTTGGGCGTGCTATCGGCCGCGGTGCTGGAGTACGGCGCGGACGCCGGCATAGCACATGACGGAGACGCCGACCGGTGTCTTGCCGTCGATGCGGCCGGGAATGTCATCGATGGCGACCAGATCCTGGCCGTGCTCGCCGTCGCGCTCAAAGCCGACGGCAGGCTAGCCGGAGACACCGTAGTCGCGACCGTCATGACCAATCTCGGCTTCCGCCATGCCATGCGCAGCGCCGGAATCGATGTGGTGGAGACGCCGGTAGGCGACCGCTACCTGGTCGCGGCCATGCTCGATGGAAAGTACGTCCTCGGCGGCGAGCAATCGGGTCACATCGTGATGCTCGACCACGCGACGACCGGCGACGGGCTGCTGACCGGCTTGCACTTGCTGGCCGAGGCGGTGCGCCAGGACCGGCCGCTCGCCGATCTGGTCCGCGTGATGACGAGGTACCCGCAAGTGCTCATCAGCGTTCCCGGCGTAAATAAGGCACGGGTCGCCTCGTCTCCTGAGCTGGCAGCGGCAGTGGCGGGCGCGGAAGCAGAGCTAGGCGACGCGGGCCGCGTGCTGGTACGGCCAAGCGGCACCGAACCCGCCGTCCGCGTCATGGTCGAAGCCGAGGACTCCGGTCAGGCCGAGCGCCTCGCGGCGCAGCTTGCCGATGCGATCAGGGACTTGGGCTCGCGGGGCTGACCGTTCGCATGCGGCACCCAGGCGTGTTGCATGCGGCGCCCAGGCCTGTTGCATGCGGCGCCCAGGCCTGTTGCATGCGGCGCCCAGGTGTGTTGCATGCGGCACCAGGCGTGGCGATGTGCGAAGTTTGCGGGGTTCGTTCGCCAGTCATCTGCCGGCGAGCGCGGCGACCTCGGCCGGGCGCCCCGTCTCTTCATCGATCCGGGTTGCTGTGAGGCCCAATTCGCCGGATATGTGGAACCCGAACCGATGAAATGTCCGCTCGCCGTGGCGTCGCTCGCCGTAGGCGGGTCTCATGGCAGGCTTGGCGCATGATCGTGGGCATCGGCGTCGACATCGCCGAGGTCGCCAGGCTGGAACAGGCGCTCGCCAGGACGCCGCAGCTGGCAGCCCGGCTGTTCGCTGAGAGCGAAATAGGTCGGCCGGTGCGTTCCCTGGCTGGCTGCTTCGCGGCGAAAGAGGCCGTGGCCAAGGCGCTCGGTGCCCCGCCTGGGCTGTTGTGGACAGATGCGGTCGTCGGGTATGACCGCCTTGGGCGGCCCCGGCTGGACACCTACGGATCCGTCGCGGCTGTGGCGGCCAGGCTGGGCGTGACGTCCTGGCATTTGTCTATTAGCCACGACGGCGGCCTCTGCGTGGCAATGGTCGTTGCCGAGGGATGACTGGCTCGCCGGAGCTTCGCTGGCTCCGACGTCGGCGAAAGAGCGTGCGGAACAGGGGCTGAGCGATGAGGAACGCGCACACGGTGGCAGCAGTCCGGGCCGCCGAGCAGGCGCTGATGGCGACAGTGCCGGAAGGGGCGCTGATGCAGCGAGCCGCGGCGGGCCTGGCGTCGGTATGCGCAAGCCTGCTCGGCCAGGTCTACGGATCTCGGGTGGTGGTGCTGGCCGGCGCCGGGGACAACGGCGGCGATGCGCTCTACGCGGCCGCCCGGCTGGCCGGCCGCGGCGCCCGCGTGGTGGCGATTGCAGCGGGCTCGCGGTTGCACGAGAGTGGCCAGGCGGCCCTGGTAGCACGCGGCGGCCGGACGATAACCGCGGCGCAGACCGTCACGGACGGCGCTGAGACTGGCGACGGCATTACGGCGCAAGCGCGGGCCGCGATCGCCGCCGCCGACCTGATCCTCGACGGCCTGACCGGGATAGGCGGGCATGGCGGGCTGCGCCAGCCCGCGGCCGACCTGGCCCTGCTGGCCGAGCAAGCCCGCCGCGACGGAGCCGTTGTGGTCGCCGTTGACCTGCCCAGCGGTATCGACGCCGACACCGGTGAGGTGCACGGGACCGCCGTCATGGCTGACGTGACGGTGACGTTCGGGACATGGAAGCCGGGCCTGCTCATCGACCCTGGCGCCAGCCATGCGGGTGCGGCCGAGCTGATCGACATCGGCCTCGGCCCGTACCTGCCCGAGCCGGCCGTGCGGGCCTTGCAGGCGGCAGACGTCGCCGCGATCCTGCCCCGCCCGTCGGCTGAGTCGGACAAATACCGCCGCGGCGTGCTCGGGGTGCTAGCCGGCAGCGACCAGTACACCGGTGCCGCCGTGCTCTCGGTCGGCGGAGCGATCCGCGGCGGGGCCGGCATGGTGCGGCTGATCTCCGCGCCGCGCCACCTTGCAGGTGGTCAGGCAGCACTGGCCGGAGGCAGTGCTGTCGGCTGCGGACCCAAGTCAGCCGGAGCACACACTGGAAACGGCAGGCCGGGTCCAGGCCTGGACTGCCGGGCCGGGCATGGGCACCGGCGAGGACGCCCGCGCGATGCTCACGGCGGTACTCGCGACCGGTGTGCCTGCCCTAGTGGACGCCGACGGGCTGACCGTCATCGCGACGCACCCTGATCTGCTGCCACGACAGGCGCCCACTGTGATCACGCCGCACGCGGGCGAGCTGGCCAGGCTGCTGCATGCCGACCGGGCCGACATCGAGGCACGCAGACTGCATTACGTGACCGCTGCCGCCGCACAGCTCGGCGTGACCGTGCTCCTGAAGGGCTCCACGACGGTCATTGCGCGGCCGGAGCCCGGCCAGCCGGTCCTGGTGAACCCGACCGGCTCAAGCTGGCTGGCGACCGCCGGCTCGGGCGACGTGCTGTCCGGCCTGGCCGGCTCGCTGCTGGCCCAGGGCGCCGCCGCCGAACTCGCGGCAGCCGCGGCAGCGTACCTGCACGGAATGGCCGGCCGGCTGGCGGCGCGAGACGCCCCGATCGGGGCGGCTGACCTTCTTGCCGCCATTCCCGCCGCCATCCGCGCGGTGACCAGCGAAGGCAATGATTAAGGGAACGGGCTCCAGTGCGGCCTAGCCAGCCGTTACCCGGCGCGCGGCCGCCCCGGCCAGGCCGCGGCGGACGCGTAGCGCCCAGCCTAGCTTTCTGACTGGCCGCCCAGGTACCGGCTGAGGAACCTGTCGGCCGCGGCGAAGAACTTCAGCCGGTTCTCCGGCTTGGCGAAGCCGTGGCCCTCGTCCGCGAACAGCATGTAGTCGTGCTCGATCCCTGCCTTCTCCAGGGCCGCGACGATCTGCTCGGACTCGGCCTGCTTGACCCGCGGGTCGTTGGCCCCCTGCGCGATCAGCAGCGGAATCCGGATCTCCGCGGCGCGCGACAGCGGCGAGCGAGACCAGAGGAAGTCCTTGTCCGTGGCCGGGTCGCCGACCCGGCGATGGAACTGCGCGATCATCGGCGCCCAGTACGGCGGGATCGTCTCGATCAGAGTGATCAGGTTGGACGGCCCGACGATGTCGACGGCGCAGCGGTACAGGTCAGGAGTGAACGCGGCGCCGGCCAGCGCCGCGTACCCGCCGTACGAGCCGCCGAGGATCGCGACTCCGCGCCGGGTCGGTCCAGCCCTGGCTGATCGCGTACGCCACCGCGTCGCTGAGGTCGTCCTGCATGTTCGCGCCCCATTCACGGTCGCCCGCATTGAGGAACGCCTTGCCGTAGCCGGACGAGCCGCGGAAGTTCACCTGGATGCACAGGTAGCCGCGGTTGGCCAGCCACTGGGCCTGCGGGTCGAAACCCCAGGTGTCGCGTGCCCACGGGCCGCCATGCACGAGCAGCACGGTCGGCAGGTCAGTCCGGTCCCGACCCGGCGGGAAGGTGAGGTAGCCGTTGATCGTCAGGCCGTCGCGGGACTGATAGCTGAACGGCTCCTTGCGGGCCAGTTCGTACTCTGGACAGCTCCGGCTGATGCTCGAACAGGAAACTGCCGGTGCCGGTGGCGGTGTCGTAGGCGTAGAACGAGACCGGGCCGGCGTCGTTGGTGAACGACACCAGCCAGACCCGGTCCGCGTCGTCGGCGTCAGCGAACACCGGGTCGCCGGGTTGCAGAGCGCGGATCGCGGTCCAGGTGCCTGGCCACTGACGGGTCCAGCACCCGGTACTCCGACCTCGCCTTGAGAACGGTGACGATCTGCGGCTCGCGGGTGTCCGGGTTCATCCTGACGTCGCTGACGTCCGCCGCCGGATCCTCGGCCAGCACCTCGGTGGCGCCGGTAGCGAGGTCGATCCGGATCAGCCGGGCCGCCTGCGCGCCCACCGAGGACACCAGCAGCATGGAGCCGCCGTCGGCGCTGAACGCGACCGGGCCCGTGGTCAGCGAGTCCTCGGCCGGGATCGCCAGCAGCTCGCGCCACGTCGCCTGCGGCGCTGTCGCGGACCACGAGCGACATGGAGCCGTCCGGCTGGGGCCGCAGGCCCGCCCGCACGACCAGCTGCGCATCGGCCAGCATGCCGATGAGCCCGGGGTTCACCAGTTCCTTGCCGAGCTCGCCAGTCTTCAGGTCGAGCCGGTAGACGTCATGCAGCTGCGGGTTGTCCTTGTTCAGGCCGACCAGGATCTCGTCCGGGAACTCGCGCTCGGTGGCGATCAGCTCGGTCTGCACGCCCTCGAACGGGGTCAGGTCGCGGCGCTCCATGGTCGGCAGGTCGACGTCGTGCAGCCGCCAGTTCTCGTCGCCGCCGGTGTCCTGCAGGTAGAGCAGGTGGCGGCCATCGTGCGCCCAGGCGAACTGCCGGATGCCGCGGTCGGTGTCGTCCGTCACGACCCGGGCGGCGTCCCAGTCCGACGCCCTCGTCCGGCCTGACAGGGGCGAGCCAGACGTTCAGCACCCCGTCATGCGGGGCGATCCAGGCGAGTTGTGAGCCGTCAGGCGACAGCCGCGGGCTCACCCGCTCGGGGTTGCCGAACAGCACGGTGAGCGGGATCAGTTCTGTCATGTCGCTTGCCTATCACGAGGCAAGGACAGCAGGCGAACCGGGCCGTGGCCGGACAGCCTGGCCGATCTGGCTGGCCGGGACTGGCAGACTGGAGGGCCATGGACGGTCATCCGGAAGCCCTGATTGACCTGGACGCGATCCAGGCGAACGTGGCCGCGCTGTGCGGGCATGTTGGCGCGGCGCAGGTGATGGCCGTGGTCAAGTCCGACGGCTACGGGCACGGCATGCTGCAATCAGCCCGCGCCTCGCTGGCCGGCGGGGCGACCTGGCTTGGCGTAGTGCACGTAACGGACGCGATCGCGCTGCGCAAGGCCGGGTTCACCGTGCCCGTGCTGAGCCTGCTCGGCAGCCCGGACGCGCCGCACGCCGACGCGATCAGGCATGAGATCGACCTGACCGTGGGCACGGCGGCGCTGGTGGACCAGATCGTCCGTGCGGCCGAGGATGCGGGCAAGCCCGCGCGGCTGCATCTGGAGGCCGACACCGGGATGTGCCGCGGCGGCGCGACCAGTGCCGACTGGCCGGGCCTGGTGCATGCCGCGCGGGCGGCGGAGGCGACCGGGCATGTGCGGGTCGTGGGCTCGTGGTCGCATTTCGCCTGTGCTGACATCCCTGGTCACCCGTCGATCGGCCAGCAGCTGTCCGCGTTCCGTGACGCTGTGGCCCTCGCCGAGCGGGCGGGCATCCGGCCCGAGGTACGGCACATGGCCAATAGCCCGGCGACACTGACGCTGCCGGAAGCCCATTTCGACCTGGTCCGGCCGGGCGGCGCGGTCGCGGGCCTGTGCACTTTGCCAGGCGGCGTGCCCGGCTGGCTTCGCCCCGCGATGACGCTGCGGGCCAGGCTGGTACAGGTCAAGCGGGTGCCCGCCGATGTCGGCGTCTCTTACGGCCACCGGTTCGTGACCAGCCAGGAGACGACGCTCGGCGTGTTCCCGCTCGGCTACAACGAGGGCATCCCGCGGCACGCCACCAATAAGGCCGAGGTCCTCATCCGGGGCAAGCGGTTCCGGATCGCAGGCACCGTCAACATGAACCAGATCATCCTGGACCTGGGCGACGAGCCCGCTGAGGCCGGAGACGAGGTCATCGTGTTCGGCCCCGGCGACCACGGCGAGCCGACCGCGCAGGAGCTGGCGGACTTGCTGGGCACGATCTCTTACGAGATCGTTACCAGGTTTACCGGTAACGTGCCGAGAACTTACTCTGGAGTAACAGCGGCCGGGGATCCGGCCGCGGGCAGCGCGACGGCCGCGCTCCCGCTGAACGGGAGAACCGATGGTCAAGTGGCGGCGGCTCACTAGCGTCGCCGGCCTTGCCACCGGGATCGCGGCCGCCGGAGCCGGAGCGGTGATCGCTGCCGAGAAAGTGGCCGTCGGCCGGATCCGGCTGCGTCCCGACCCGGCCAGGAACGAGCCGTTCGGGCAATTGCGCGGACGCCCGGTCGCGGTTGTCGCCGACGACGGCGTGGCGCTGCATGCCGAGATCAGCGGGCTGGAGCGAGCGCCGGTCACCATCGTGTTCTGCCACGGCTACACACTGAATCAGGACATCTGGCACTACCAGCGCCGAGACCTCGCGGCGGACGCCCGGCTGGTGTTCTGGGATCAGCGCAGCCACGGCCGGTCAGGCCGCAGCGACCCGGCTCATATCGGCATCGAACAGCTAGGCCGCGACCTGGCCGCCGTGCTGGCCGCAACGGCACCCGGCCAGGGCCCGGTGGTGCTCGTCGGCCATTCGATGGGCGGCATGACGATCATGTCACTGGCCGCACAGCGACCTGAGCTGTTCGGCAGCAAGATCATCGGCGTGGCGCTCCTGTCGACCACCGCGAACCTGGTCGATGCCACCAGCTGGCTCCCGGGTCCGCTGCGGCCGGTTGCCCGGCTGACCGGGCCCGCCCTGCTGCGCGGCTCATCCCACGGCAGGCGTGCGGCGGTCATCGAGCGGATCAGAGACGCGGGTGGTGATCTCGCCTTCCTGTCCACCCGCTTCCTCGCCTTCGGTGATCCGGACGTCAGCCCGACTGTCGTCGACTTCCTCGAGCGCGTCATCCGCGCCACGCCTGTCGATGTGGTCGCGGACTTCTACCTTGCCCTCCTCGATCATGACGAGCGCGCAGCACTTGGCACCCTCGGCAAGATCCCGACGCTGGTAATTACCGGCGACGAGGACCGGCTCATTCCGGCCCGGCAGGCCGCCGACCTCGCCGACGCGATTCCGGATGCCAGGCTCGTCCGCCTGCCGGACGCTGGCCACATGATCATCCTGGAGCGCCATGAGATTGTCACCGAGGAGATAGCCGACCTGGTGGCTCTCGCGCTCGAGCTGTCTCCGGCGCGGCGGCGCCCGGCGTGACCAGCCCCGGCTCCCGCCGTCGACGAGCAGGTCACGGTGTCCACGGCAGACCAGATGCGCGACCTCGGCCGCAGGCTCGCCCGCATGCTTAAGGCGGGTGACCTTGTCGTGCTGTCCGGGCCGCTCGGCGCGGGCAAGACGACGCTGGCCCAGGGCATCGGCGCGGGACTTGGCGTGCGCGGGCCGGTGACTTCGCCGACATTCGTGATCGCCCGCGTGCATCCGAACCTGGGCACCGGTCCGGACCTGGTGCACGCCGACGCCTATCGGCTGGGCAGCCGGGCTGAGGTCGACGATCTGGACCTGGACGCCGACCTTGCCACTTCAGTCACGGTGGTCGAATGGGGAGAGGGGCTGGTCGAGGAGCTCGCGCCAGACTTCCTCCAGGTCGGCATCCAGCCGGCCGTTCCAGACAGCGGGCCGGGCACGCCCCCGCTCGCCAGCCAGGCGGCCGGACTCGCCGCCGACCTCGAACTCCCGAGGACAGTGCAGGTCCGCGGGTTCGGTGACCGGTGGCTCGAGACAGCCGCCACCACCCGGATGGCGCTAGCCGGCGAGCCGCAAGGCAGCTGAAACCGTTCCGAATTGTCCACGGCAGCACTGTTCGCGCTACTACACTGCGGGTGACTCCCGCCGTCATGCCGCGGCTAGCCGCGGTCCCGATCTGTCTTCAGGAGGCGCGCCGTGGCCCAGCAGGGCTCCCCGCCCCGTCGCCCGTCGCATCAGCCCGACCCTGAGCACCGCGGTCGCGGCGAACGGTCGGCCAGGCAGGACCGGCCGAAGCGGGCAGAGCGTCCGGACCGGGCCGGCTGGCAGGCGCGTGAGGCGTTCGGGCCCGAGGACGAAGCCGAACTCCCGCCGTGGGCTGCCCCGAGCAGCTATCAGGAACGGCCGGGTGCGTCCCGGCTGCTTCCGGCCGGCCAGCGCGGCGGTCGCGTCAGGAATCGATACGCCGACCCGTATGCGGACCAGTACGCCGACCCCTATGCCGACCCGGCCCGGGCAGATCGGGCCCGCGAGGACGACGCCGACCTGGATGGGGGATACCGGGACGGTGCCCATCGCGGCGGCGCCGCCGAGAACGCTGACGACGAGAACCGCGGCCGCCAGGACCTCGGCCTCGTAGAGCCCGGCGGCGAGGGCGAGCGCTACCAGGGTCGCCGCCGGGCACCGGACACGCTCGAAGATGACCGGGAGGACAGCGGCGGCGGCAGCTACGAGCTAGCCGAGACCGCCGCGCCGGATGCTCCCGTGCCCGGCCGCCGCTCATACCGCCGTAAGGGCCGGGCCGCAGCGACCAGATTGCGGAAGTCCCGTCGGCGGGTCTACCGCTGGTCCGAAGTCGCCATCGTCATCGTCCTGCTGGCAGGCGGCAGCGTATGGCTCTTCGGCCGGTCGACGCCCGCCCCTACGCCGTGGGTGACCAAGCTGCTAGCCGGTGAGTACAAAGCCGTTCCCAGCGCCTGCACTGCGGTGAATGCCAGCGTGCTCAATGCGTACCTGCCGGCGTCCGGGCGCACGGAGCGCGTCTCGGTCGGCGGCAGCACCAGCAGCCAGTGCAGCTACACCTTCGACAAGCAGCCCACATTCCTCGTGCTCCAGATCGCCGCCGAGGCGTTGCCAGCCCTTCGCAGCGGCGTGGCAACAATGGCAGCGCGACGGCTAACGCGCAGCTGATAACTTCACGACCGCCCGGCAGGCACTTGCCCGGCCGCCGAAGAAGTCCCCGCTGCCGCCGGCCATGATCACCCCGCTGGCCAGGCCTGGCCAGCAGGCGTTCGTGGCCATCCAGCACGAGCACGTCAGCGGAATCAGCACCGACGTCGTGACCGTCGTGATCAGGGAACGGAACGTCTTGATCACGGTGTCACTGTCCGGGCAGGAGTCCGGCCACGGCTTCGGACCGGTGCCAGACACGACGCTGAAGGCAGGCGCGCGGGCTGCGGCCACCAGCGTGCTGGCCAAGGCGAGCGCGGAGCCAACTGCCTGACCGCGCGCGCCGCGAGCAGGCCAGTCCACCGGCCGGGACTCGACCGGTAGCGGCCGCTGCCCGCCGGCATTAGGCTGGGCATACCGTGCTGCTGCTCGCCTTCGATACCGCAACGCCGGCGGTGACCGTGGCCCTGCACGACGGCGCCGCCGTCATCGCCGAGGAGTCCGCCGTCGACGCGCGCAGGCACGGCGAGCTGCTCTCGCTCTTCATTGAGAAGGTGCTGCGCAGCGCCGGCGCCGGGCGCGGCGATCTGACCGCGGTTGCCGTCGGCACCGGGCCCGGCCCGTATACCGGCCTGCGGGCCGGGCCTGATCACCGCCAGGGTCCTGGGCAGCGCGCTCGGGATCAGGCTCGACGGCATCTGCTCGCTCGACGTGATCGCGGCGCAGGCAGCGCCGGAGCTGCCGGGCCGCGACTTCCTGGTCGCGACCGACGCGCGCCGCCGGGAGGTGTACTGGGCGCGCTACGCGGCGTCGGGCGGCCGGCTGGCTGGTCCGAGGTCGGGCCGTCCCGCCGACGCTGCCGGCCGGCTTGCCGGTCGCCGGCGAGGGCGCCGCTGCTCTACCCGGAGCTGGCGGGGCAGCCGCTCGGCCCGCGGTTCCCGGCCGCCGCGCAGCTAGCCGTGCTGGCCGCCGCCCGGCGCGGCGGCGGGTGAGCCGCCGCAGCCGGCCGAGCCGCTGTACCTGCGCAGGCCCGATGCCAGGGAACCGGGCAGGCCCAAGCGGGTGACGCCGTGACCGCGCTGCCGCTGCGGCCGATGACGACGGCCGACCTGGACAGCGTGCTCGGACTGGAGCTAGCCCTATTCGGCGAGGAGGCGTGGTCGAGGCAGATGCTGGCCGGCGAGCTTAGCCAGCAGCCGGCCAGCCGCTATTACCTGGTCGCCGAGGACGACGGGGGCATCGTCGGCTATGCCGGGCTGCTCGCGGCGGGCGGACAGGCCGACGTACTGACGATCGCGGTAGCCACCGCCCGTTGGGGTCAGGGCATCGGATCTGACCTGCTCGAGCGGCTGCTCGCCGAGGCCGTTCGGCGCGGCTGCACCGAGGTATTCCTGGAGGTCCGGGCGGACAACGCGCGGGCGCAACGGCTTTATCACTGGTGGGGATTCGCCGAGGTCGGCATCCGGCGCGGGTACTACCAGCCGTCCGGCACCGATGCGATCGTGATGCGCCGCGAGCTGGCCGTCGGGCCGAACCCGAGCAGGCAATGCTGCGGAGCCGGCAGTGGAGGCCGGCGGCAGTGCGGCGGAGCGGCCAGCCCGCAAGTGGCCGGGCGCGGCGAGGAGCCCGATGACGGCGCCGCTGGTGCTGGGCATCGAGACCTCCTGCGATGAGACCGGCGTCGGCCTGGTCCGCGGCCACGAGCTGCTCGCTGACGCGGTGGCCTCCAGCGTCGACGAGCACGCCAGGTTCGGCGGCGTCGTGCCCGAGGTCGCCAGCCGGGCGCACCTGGAGGCCATGGTGCCGACCGTCGACCGGGCGCTGGCCAAGGCCGGCGTCCGCCTGGCGGACGTGGACGCGATCGCCGTCACCGCCGGGCCCGGCCTGGCCGGGGCGCTGCTGGTCGGAGTCTCGCGCGGCCAAGGCCTACGCGATCGCCGCTCGGCAAGCCGCTGTACGGCGTTAATCACCTGGCCGCGCACGTGGCCGTCGACCAGCTCGAGCACGGGCGGCTGCCGGCGCCGGTGATCGCGCTGCTGGTCTCGGGCGGGCATTCCTCGCTGCTGCTGGTGCCGGACCTGGCCGCCGAGGTCGTGCCGCTCGGCTCGACCATCGACGACGCGGCAGGCGAGGCGTTCGACAAGGTGGCCAGGGTGCTGGGGCTGCCATTCCCCGGCGGGCCGCATATCGACCGGGCGGCGATGGCCGGGACACGGAGCCATGATCGCTTTCCCCCGCAGCAAGTACTCCGATGGCACCAGCGATTTCTCTTTCTCCGGCCTGAAGACCGCGGTGGCACGCTGGGTCGAGGCGCGGGAGGCGGCCGGGGAGCCGGTGCCGGTGGCGGACGTGGCCGCCTCGTTCCAGGAGGCAGTGGCTGACGTCCTGACCAGGAAGGCCGTGGCTGCCTGCCGCGCGCACGGGGTCGAGCACCTGGTCATCGGCGGCGGGGTCGCGGCCAACTCACGGCTGCGCGCGCTAGCGCAGGAACGGTGCGAGGCGGCCGGGCTGCATCTGCGGGTGCCGCGGCCCGGCCTGTGCACCGACAACGGCGCGATGGTGGCGGCACTCGGCGCGGAGCTGGTGAGCCGTGGCGAGCGGCCGTCAGCGCTGGACTTCGCCGGCTGACTCGTCCCTGCCCGTCACCGAGATCACCACCGGCTAGCCCGGTCGGCTGCCTGGCGGACGCCGGTAACGGCAGGCCGGCGTGTTTGACGTGTCACGCAATGGGGTGGCTAGCGTGCGGAACTGGCACTCACTAGGGTAGAGTGCTAACGCGACAAGGTTGGTCTGGCACCCGCGACGGCAGGCCGACATGGTCGACTCTCTAATTCAGCTAGCCCTTTCCGGAGGGGGAGGTCAGATCGTGACGACCGCCACCAAGGTTGTTCTGAAGCCGCTCGAAGACCGGATCGTGGTGCGCCCGCTCGAGGCTGAGCAGACCACCGCATCCGGCCTGGTCATTCCCGACACTGCCAAGGAGAAGCCCCAGGAGGGCGAAGTCCTGGCTGTCGGTCCCGGCCGTTTCGACGACGCCGGCGCCAAGCGCGTCCCGATGGACGTCAAGGTCGGCGACGTCGTGCTGTACAGCAAGTACGGCGGCACCGAAGTGAAGTATCACGGCGAGGAGTACCTGGTGCTCTCCGCTCGTGACGTGCTCGCGATCATCGAGAAGTAGCGAGCAGATTTTCGCGCGCGCGGCCTGGCCCGCGCCGGGCTGGCACGGCCAGCCCGGCACCGCCCCGGCTCGGCTCGTGGCTCGCGGAGGAGACTCCTGCGGCCCGCGGCCCGGTCCGGGGCGGTGGCGTGAGAGCCACGACCTAGTTACAGCTAGTTCATCCGCAAGACAGCTCTACAAAAGACACTGGGGTACCAGATGGCCAAGAGCCTGATATTCGACGAGGACGCACGGCGCGCCCTTGAGCGCGGCGTGAACCGCCTCGCGGACGCCGTGAAGGTGACGCTCGGCCCGAAGGGCCGCAACGTCGTAATCGACAAGAAGTGGGGCGCGCCCACCATCACCAACGACGGCGTGACCGTCGCGCGCGAGATCGAGCTGGAAGACCCGACCGAGAACCTTGGCGCGCAGCTCGCCAAGGAGGTCGCCACCAAGACCAACGACGTCGCTGGCGACGGCACGACCACCGCCACCGTGCTGGCTCAGGCGATGGTTGCCGAAGGCCTGCGCAGCGTGGCCGCCGGCGCCAACCCGATCGCGCTCAAGCGCGGCATCGACGCGGCATCGGCCGCGGTCGCCGAGGCAGCTGCTCAAGTCGGCCCGCGACGTCGAGGAGCGCAGCGAGGTCGCCAATGTTGCGACGATCTCCGCGCAGGACGCCAAGATCGGCGAGGTCATCGCCGAGGCATTCGACAAGGTCGGCAAGGACGGCGTCATCACGGTCGAGGAAGCCCCGACCATGGGCATCGAGCTTGAGTTCACCGAGGGCATGCAGTTCGACAAGGGCTACATCTCGGCGTACTTCGTCACCGACCCGGAGCGGATGGAGGCTGTGCTGGAAGACGCCTACATCCTGATCAGCGGCGGCAAGATCTCCTCGATGGCCGACTTCCTCCCGCTGCTGGAGAAGATCGCGCAGACCAAGAAGCCGCTGCTGGTCGATCGCCGAGGACGTGGACGGCGAGGCGCTCTCCACGCTGGTCGTCAACAAGATCCGTGGCCTGCTGAACGTGGTCGCGGTGAAGGCGCCGGGATTCGGCGACCGGCGCAAGGCGATGCTCGAGGACATGGCCGTGCTGACCGGCGCGCAGGTCGTCAGCGAGGAGGTCGGCCTCAAGCTGGACCAGGTCGGCCTTGATGTGCTCGGCCAGGCCCGCCGCGTGGTGGTCACCAAGGACGACACGACGATCATCGACGGCGCGGGCGACCAGCCGGCGGTCGAGGACCGGATCCGCCAGCTGCGGACCGAGATCGAGAACACCGACTCGGACTGGGACCGGGAGAAGCTGCAGGAGCGCGTGGCGAAGCTCGCGGGCGGCGTTGCCGTGCTGCGGGCCGGCGCTGCGACCGAGGTCGAGCTCAAGGAAAAGAAGCACCGGCTCGAGGACGCGATCTCGGCGACGAGGGCAGCCATCGAGGAAGGCATCATCGCCGGCGGCGGCGCCGCGCTCGTCCACGCTGGCGCGCGCAGCTCGGCGACCTCGGCAAGACGGGCGACGAGGCCACCGGCGTCCAGATCGTCCGGCGGGCACTGTCCGCTCCGGCCCGGTGGATCGCCGAGAACGCCGGCGCCGAGGGCGGCGTGGTTGTCGCCCGCATCGCCGAGCTGCCGGCCGGGCACGGCTACAACGCCGCGACTGGCGAGTACGGCGACCTGATTGCGCAGGGCGTCATCGACCCGGTCAAGGTGACGCGTTCGGCGGTGCAGAATGCCGCGTCGATCGCGGGCATGCTGCTGACCACCGAGGTGCTCGTCAGCGAGAAGCCCGAGCCCGAGGCCGCAGAGGCCAACGGCCACGGCCACGGTCACCAGCACTGACGCGGCCCCGCTAGCCGCTAGCTGAACCGGCCCCGTCCTCGCGCCTTCACCGGCGCGGGGACGGGGCCGGTTCTTGCCGTTCGCAGTGCCCGCATCCATCGACATCGAGCCGGCGTCTGCGCGCGCTTGCCACGACATGTCCAGCAAAATCGACATAATTCCTAGCACAGAGTCTACTTTTAGACAACGTCCTTTCAATTACTTTGAGTAGTCGCATAGCTACTCTGGTGATCGCATTTACCTCCAGGCCTCGTGACGACACATCAATGTGACCTTTCCGTTGCCTATTTTGATGTTGCCTTTACTCCCGGCAGGGGGAATCACGGTCTTCGTACGGACTGACGCGTGAGACCGCCGCTGAGCCAGGGGGACCAGGTGGAATCGCAGGTAGATGGGGCCAGGCACAACAACATGGGCACACTGACCGAGCTTGCCGTGCTCGGCCAGCCCGCCGCAATTGAAACGTTGCTGCGGCAGATCAGGCCGATGGTCGTGCGCTATTGCCGGGCCCGGCTCGGCCGCATTTCCGGGCATTATCACGCCGCCGATGATGTAGCGCAGGAAGTGTGCATTGCTGTTCTTTCGGCTCTTCCGCGCTATCAGGATATGGGCCGGCCGTTCGCGTCATTCGTCTTCGGCATCGCGTCGCACAAGGTGGCGGACGCGATGCGGTCAGCGCGGCCAGGCTGGCCATCCCGACCGAGGACCTGCCTGACGGCCCGGACGCCCGGCCCGGGCCCGGAGGAGACGGCCGTCGCCTACCTGGAGGCCGAGCACGCCCGCGCGCTGCTGGCCAGGCTCCCGGTCAATCAGCGCGAGCTGCTGGTGCTGCGGGTGCTGTCGGGCCTGTCCGCCGAGGAGACCGGTCACGCGCTCGGCATGTCGGCCGGCGCCGTCCGGGTCGCCCAGCACCGCGCGCTGGCCAGGCTGCGCGCCATCGCGGTAGCGGAGGCGACGGTAGCGGAGTCCATCGCGCTAGCGCAGCGGCCTGCCGCCGCCCGGGATCCTGTCCCCCGTGGCAGGGATCCCGGCCGCCGGAGCGGTCGCACCCCGTAGCCGGGTCCAGGGCTGGCGGGTCGTGCCGGCCGGCATGGCACTGGATGAAGGCGATCCAGATACCGCGCGGTCACTAAGATGAAGGATCCCAGACCCCGGACACGGAACGTGAGATGAGCGACGAGAAGTTCGGCCCGCCCGCCCTGACCTTCGACGACGTTCTGCTGCTCCCGGCGCATTCAGCCATAATGCCCAGCGAAGCGGACACAACTGCCCGGCTGACGCCGAGGCTGTCGCTGCGGATCCCGCTGCTGTCCTCGGCCATGGACACCGTGACCGAGGCGCGGATGGCCGTCGCCATGGCCCGCCAGGGCGGCGCGGGGTCCTGCACCGGAACATGTCGGTGGAGGAGCAGGCCCAGCAGGTCGACATGGTCAAGCGGTCCGAGGCCGGGCATGATCACCAACCCGGTGACCTGCGGGCCGGATGCCACGCGTGGCCGACGTCGAGGAACTGTGCGCGCGGTACCGGATCTCCGGCGTGCCGGTCACCGACGCGGACGGCATCCTGGTCGGCATCGTCACCAACCGCGACATCCGGTTCGAGTCTGACCACCGGCGCCGGGTCGCCGAGGTCATGACGCCCGATGCCGCTGGTGACGGCGCCTGTAGGCGTCACGCGGCCAGAGGCGCTGCGGCTGCTCAGCAGCAACAAGGTGGAGAAGCTGCCGCTGGTCGACGCGGCGGGACGGCTTCGCGGCCTGATCACGGTCAAGGACTTCACCAAGAGCGAGAAGTTCCCGAACGCCACCAAGGACGCCGAGGGCCGGCTGGTCGTCGGCGCCGCGGTAGGCGTCGGCGAGGACGCCAAGCGCCGGGCCCAGGCGCTGATCGAGGCGGGCGTCGACTTCCTGGTCGTGGACACCGCGCACGGCCACGCCCAGGCGGTGCTGGACATGGTCGGCCAGGTCAAGGCCAACTCCCGGGTCGAGGTCATCGGCGGGAACGTGGCGACCAGGGCCGGCGCGCGAGCGCTGATCGACGCGGGCTCGGACGCGGTCAAGGTCGGTGTCGGGCCGGGCTCCATCTGCACGACCCGGGTAGTGGCCGGAGTGGGCGTGCCGCAGGTCACGGCCATCTACGAGGCCGCGCAGGCATGCCAGCGAGCAGGCGTGCCGGTCATCGGCGACGGCGGCGTGCAGTACTCGGGCGACATCGCCAAGGCCATCGCGGCGGGCGCGGACACCGTCATGCTCGGCAGCCTGCTGGCCGGCTGCGAGGAGGGCCCCGGCGAGCTGGTGTTCATCCACGGCAAGCAGTTCAAGCTGTACCGGGGGATGGGCTCGCTCGGTGCGATGCGCAATCCCGAGCGCGGCGGTTCCTACTCCAAGGACCGCTACTTCCAGGATGACGTGCTGCGCGAGGACAAGCTGGTCCCGCAGGGCGTCGAGGGCCAGGTGCCCTACCGCGGCCCGCTATCGGCCGTCGCCGACCAGCTCATCGGCGGGCTGCGCGCGGCGATGGGCTACTGCGGCGCACGGACGATCGCGGAGCTGCAGCAGGCGCAGTTCACCCAGATCACCAGCGCCGGGCTGGTGGAGAGCCACCCGCACGACATCCAGATGGTGGCCGAGGCGCCGAACTACGGCGGCCGGCGAGGCTAGCGACC
The DNA here is from genome assembly GCA_963834665.1 of uncultured Actinomycetota bacterium. GTDB lineage: Bacteria > Actinomycetota > Actinomycetes > Streptosporangiales > Streptosporangiaceae > JAJYUU01. Next base: position 604,740 of record CAWICK010000007.1, on the reverse strand, counting down.
CTGGCACGCCATCCTGGCGGCCGGACCGGCGCCTGCACGCAGGGGCGGGAGAGCAACGTGAGCGTGGTAGAGATCGGGCGGGGCAAGAGCGGGCGCCGGGCGTATGCGCTCGACGAGATCGGCATCGTGCCGTCGCGCCGGACCAGGCATCCCGAGGAAGTCTCGATCGCCTGGCAGATCGACGCCTACCGGTTCGAGATGCCGCTGGTCGTGGCGCCGATGGACAGCGTCGTGTCGCCTGCCACCGCGATCGCGTCGGCAAGCTCGGCGGTCTTGCCGCGCTGGACCTTGAGGGACTGTGGACCAGGTTCGAGGACCCCGAGCCGCTGCTCGCCGAGGCGGCCGAGCTTGACGACGAGGCGGCGACCCGGCGGCTGCAGCAGATCTACGCCGAGCCGATCAAGGAAGAGCTGATCGGCAGGCGGATCGAGGAGATCCGGGCAGCCGGCGTGACCACCGCGGCGCGGCTGTCGCCCCAGCGGACCGTGCGCTACTACAAGTCCGTCATCGACGCAGGCGTCGACATCTTCGTGATCCGCGGCACGACGGTGTCGGCCGAGCACGTGTCGGGTCAGGCCGAGCCGCTGAACCTGAAGCAGTTCATCTACGAGCTGGATGTGCCGGTCATCGTCGGCGGCTGCGCCACCCATACCGCTGCGCTGCACCTGATGCGGACAGGTGCAGCCGGGCGTGCTGGCTGGCTTCGGCGGCGGGCCCGGGCACACCACGGCCGCCGTGCTCGGCGTCGCGGTCCCGATGGCCACCGCGATCGCGGACGTGGCGGCCGCGCGCCGCGACTACCTGGACGAGTCCGGCGGCCGGTACGTGCACGTCATCGCCGATGGCGGGATGACCCGCAGCGGTGACATCGCCAAGGCGCTGGCGCTCGGCGCTGACGCCGTCATGGTCGGCTCGCCGTTCGCCCGGGCTACCCAGGCGCCCGGCCACGGGTATCACTGGGGCAGCGAGGCGCACCACCCGGACCTGCCCCGCAGCGCCCGGCTCAAGGTCGGCACGATCGGATCGCTCGAGCAGATCCTGCACGGGCCGTCCACCGTCGCTGACGGGTCGATGAACCTGATGGGCGCGCTGCGCCGGACCATGGCCACCTCTGGCTACTCCGACCTCAAGGAGTTCCAGCGGGTGGAAGTCGTGGTGACGCCCAGTGCCACGCCGCGCTGACGATCCGGGTCTGGCCCGGCGGCCGGTCGTCGGCAGCAGGCAGTCACGCGCAGAACGGGTCGGCCGATCCGTCCGGCCGCCACGACCCGGCTGGGACCGGCCGAACGCGCCGCCGCGCTGGACGGCGCTGGCCAGCACCGAGCATGCAGGTGCTGGTGGTCGGCGGCGGAGTGGTCGGGGCCGGGGTCGCCCTCGACGCCGTCACCAGGGGACTGACCACTGGCCTTGTCGAGGCCAGGGACTTCGGCTCGGGCACCTCATCACGGTCAAGCAAGCTCATCCATGGCGGGCTGCGTTACCTTGAGCAGCTCAACGTCGGGCTCGTGCGCGAGGCGCTGAGCGAGCGGTCGCTGCTGCTGCAGCGGCTCGCGCCGCACCTGGTCCAACCGGTCTCGTTCCTGTTTCCGTTCACCCACCACGGCTGGGAGCGCGCGTACGTCGGCGCCGGCGTGACCGCCTACGACACGCTCGGCCTGTCGATGGGCCAGGCCAGGGGACTGCCGCGGCACCGGCAGCTGACCAGGCGCGGCGCGCTGCGGCTGGCGCCGGGGCTCAAGCGGTCGGCGCTGACCGGGGCGCTGGTCTACTGGGACGCCCAGGTCGACGATGCCCGTTATGTCATGACCCTGGTCAGGACAGCAGCGGGGTTCGGCGCGCATGCGGCCTCGCGGACCCAGGTCACCGGATTCCTGCGGGAGGGGGAACGAGTCACCGGCGTCCGGGCGACGGACCTGGAGACAGGTACTGAGCTGGAGATCCGCGCCCAGCAGGTGGTGAATGCCACCGGCGTGTGGACCGACGACATCCAGGAAATGGTGGGTGGCCGCGGCACCATCAACGTCCGCGCGTCCAAGGGCGTGCACCTGGTAGTGCCGCGCGACCGAATTCACTCCAGTACCGGCATCATCCTGCGTACGCCAGTCAGCGTCCTGTTCGTGATCCCGTGGGGACGGCACTGGATCATCGGCACGACGGACACGGACTGGTCGCTGGACAAGGCGCATCCCGCAGCGAGCCGCGCTGATATTGACTACGTCCTCGGCCAGCTGAACAAGGTGCTCGCCGTGCCGCTCAGCCGGGATGACGTCGAGGGTGTCTACGCCGGGCTGCGGCCGCTCCTGGCCGGTGAGTCTGAATCCACCTCCAAGCTGTCCCGCGAGCACACCGTCGCGCACCCGGTGCCAGGCTTGGTGATGATCGCGGGCGGAAAGTACACCACCTACCGGATCATGGCAAAGGACGCGGTCGATGCCGTCGCGCACGGGCTTGACGGCAAGGTCGCGCCGTCTTGCACTGACAGCGTGCCGCTGGCCGGCGCCGACGGCTTCATCGCGCTGTGGAACTCCAGGTACGCGCTGGCCCGGTCCTCCGGCGTGCACGTCGCCAGGATCGAGCATCTGCTGCACAGGTACGGCTCGATGATCAGCTGAAGTGCTGGCCCTTATCGCGGCCGACCCTGGTCTTGGCAAGCCGCTGGCCGGGGCCGATGACTACCTGCGGGCGGAGGTGGTCTACGCCGCCTCCCATGAGGGCGCGCGGCATCTGGACGATGTGCTGGCCCGGCGCACGCACGCCTCGATCGAGACCTGGGACCGCGGTCTGTCCGCCGCCGACGACGCGGCGAGCCTGATGGCCGGCCCGATGAAATGGAAGTCGCGCCAGGTCGCCAGGGAACTGGAGAACTACCGCGTCCGCGTCGTCGCCGAGCGGGCGTCCCAGGAAGCCGACACGGACCAGGACGCGGACGCGATAAGGCTCGGTGCGCCCGAAATCGTGCCCGGTCCTGCAGGGCGATACGCCCGCCGTTTGACGCGCGGCGGTCTTCGGCGGCGGGCCGGGCCGCTGGCCGTCGGCCGCACTAATCCCTGGCTCCGCCGAATGTCGTAGCCCGGCTGGTCCGTTCAGCGGATCGGCTCGGCACGCTGCCGTCCGTACCGTACGTGCAGGTGAACTGGCGGACGGGGGGATCTGGCCATGCGACAGCACGTTCACGATCGGGGCGCCCGAGCCCAGCCACGCCCGCACTCGGGCTGGCTTTCGGGGGTCGTCGGGGGGCGGAGCCCCTCGACTGTGCGGATGCGGCAAGGGTGCCGCGGCGGGCTGACCGCCCGCCCCCGGTCCTCATGTACCACTCGGTCACTTCGTACGCAGATGACCCGTACCAGATAACAGTCAGCCCGCGGCGGTTCAGGCAGCAGATGCGCTGGCTCGACTCCTGCGGGCTGCGCGGAGTGTCGATGGCGACGCTGCTCTGCGCGCGCCGACGCGGCTGTGCAGCTGGCCTCGTGGGCTTGACCTTCGATGACGGCTACGCCGACTTCCTGCGGCTCGCATTGCCCGTGCTGGCGGGCCACGGGTTCACCGCCACGGCGTTCGTCATCGCCGGGCGCCTGGGCGGGGTGAATTCCTGGGACGCACTGGGGCCGCGGAAGTCGCTGATGACTGCACGTCAGATCCGTGCCGTGGCTGACGCGGGCATGGAGATCGGCTCCCACGGGCTGCGGCATGCGGACCTGGAAATGACCACTGACCTCGCGCTCCGGCGGGAGCAGCGGTATAGCCGTCAGCTCCTCCAGGACGTAACGGGCGCCGACGTAACGGGCTTCTGCTATCCGTACGGGCATCTCGACCAGCGCGTGCGTGACGGCGTGCAGGACGCCGGCTACGACTACGGCTGCGCTATCTGGACCAGCGATCTGACCGGACCGTACGCCATCCCGCGCACCTACGTTGGCGATGCGGACGGCCCGGCCCGGCTGCGCGCGAAATGGCTGCGGCGCGACATGACCTGGCTTCGCACACGTCGCGCCGGGCCCGGCCCGGCAGCTGGCGCAGCGTCGGCCGAGGTTCCGGGGGGTTCACGGGCGGCGGCGTCCCCGGTGGGTCTACGTCGCTCTGCGTAGTCAGGTTACGACCGATGGCGGAGTCGCTGGCTACGCAGATGACGCAGGCTGCAAGTAAGGCATTGCGCTAGGCCACGGCAGGCGACTCGCGTCCGCAACTGGCCAGGGGGGAACGGGAGACCATGGCCTACCAGCAGCTATCGCTGGCGATCAACGGCCGCGAGCAGCAACTGCACAGTGAGCTTGTGCCCTACACGCTGCCTGCGGCAAACCGGCACAGCTACGGCCGGGGACACCCGACCAGAAGCCAGCTGACGGTAGCGATCGTCGGCCTGGGTTACGTCGGGCTGCCAACGGCTGTTGCCCTGGCCTCGCGCTGCCGTCAGGTTATCGGCATCGATAACGACACCGAGCGGCTGAAGGTCATTGCGGCCCGCACCGCCGACCTGGCCGACAACGACCGGCCGCGCCTCGTCGCGGCGCTGGCTGATGACAAGCTGCGACTCACCCCGGAGCCCGCGGCCATGGCCGGGGCGGATGCGGTGATCATCTGCGTGCCCACTCCGGTCGATGGCGATCACATACCCGAATTGTCCGCGCTGCACGCCGCGTGCGCCGACGTCGTGGCCCATGCCCGTCGGGGCCAAACCATCATCCTGACCTCGACCACCTACGTCGGCACGACATCCGAGCTGCTGGCCGGGGGGCTCCGGCGGCGCGGGCTGGAGCCGGGGACAGATGTCTTCGTGGCCTTCAGCCCCGAGCGGATCGACCCCGGCAACCCCGATCATCTGCAAGAAGAGACGCCGCGGGTCGTCGGCGGCAGCACTGGTGAGTGCGCGGCCAGGGCCGCGGCAGTGATCAGCATGCTCACCGAGCAGGTGTTCGTGGTCAGCTCGGCCGAGGCGGCTGAAGCGACCAAGCTGTACGAGAACATCTTCCGCGCGGTCAGCCTCGCGCTGGCTAACGAGTTCGCTGACGCGTGCGGCGCGCTGCGCCTGGACCCTGTCGAGGTAACGCTGGCCGCGGCGACCAAGCCGTATGGGTTCCTCGCCACTTTCCCGGGCCCTGGCGTTGGCGGGCACTGCATCCCCTGCGACCCGCATTACCTGTTGTGGCAGCTCGGCGTGCAAGGCCGGAGCGCGCCCCTCATCGAGCAGGCGATGCGGTCGATCCGGCAGCGCCCGGAGCGGGTCGTCGAGCGGGCCCGCGAGGTGCTGGTCTCCGCTGACAGGGGGCTGGCAGGCGCGCGCGTGCTCGTGGTCGGGGCCAGCTATAAGCCCGGCGTGCGCGACCTGCGTGAGTCGTCCGCGGTCCCGATCATCTCCGGCCTGCTGCGCAAGGCCGCTGACGTCCATTACTACGACCCGCTGGTGCCCGAACTCACACTGCCGGACGGCCGGGTGCTTACCAGTACGACGACCCCTGCCGCCCAGTGGGATCTGGTCATCGTGCACACCGTGCATCCCGGCATCGATTACTCCTGGGCACGCGACTGCGCGGTGCTCGACGCCACCTACCGGTTCGGCGACGCGGCGCGCCGGGCCGTCGTGTGAGGTGGCCCTGGTGACCGCCGTCGTCTCCAACCCGGCCGGTCCGGCAGCGGGTGGCCGGCGGCCGGCCGACGTCAGCACGCCAGCGGTGCTGCTGAAGTTCGACCCGAACGTCATGCACCACGGCGGGCTGGGTGCCATCCGCAGCCTGGGCCGAATGGGTGTCCAGGTCTACGCGGTACAGGAGGCTGCCTGGGCGCCGGCCGCCAACTCGCGGTACCTGCACGAGAAGGTTGTGTGGCAGCCGGCCGAGCTGACCGCCGAGCAGGTGCAGGCCGGCCTGGTGCGGCTGTCCGACCGGATCGGGACGCGGGCCGTGCTGATCCCGACCGACGACGCAGGCGCCATCTTCCTGGCTGAGCACGGCAGCGGGCTGCGCGGCCGTTACCTGTTCGCCGATCCGCCTGCAGACTTGCCGAGGCGGCTGGCAGGCAAGCAGTCGCTGCATCAGCTCTGCGGCGAGGTGGCCTTCCCGAGCCCGCGCTCAGTCCTGCCCGCCACCCGGGCGCATGCTGCCGAGTTCGCCGGGGGCTGCGGTTATCCCGTGATGGCGAAGCTGGCGACGCCATGGCAGGCCGAAGCCGGCCAGCTCAGCAGCGTCATCATCGGCGACTTTGACCAGCTTGCCCGGGCCTGGCAGGCATGCGAGCGGGCGAACACCCGGCTGATGCTGCAGGAATACATCCCGGCTGGGCCAGGTCATGACTGGTTCTTCCACGGTTACTGCGGCGCGGGCGGCCAGAGCCAGCCGGCTTGCACCGGAGTCAAGGACCGGTCGTACCCGGCATATGCGGGGCTGACGACATTCGGCCGGTGCGTGCCCAACGGTGCGTTGCGCGCTGACGTCACCGGCTTGCTGGCCCGGCTGCGTTACCGCGGAATAGCGGACCTTGACCTGCGGCTCGATGCCAGGGACGGGCAGTACAAGCTACTTGACTTCAATCCGAGGCTCGGCGCGCAGTTCCGGCTCTTCACCGACGCGGCGGGCCTGGACGTGGTGCGCGCCGCCTACCTGGACCTGACTGACCAGCACGTGTCCGACGCGAAACCTGCCGCCGGGCGCACGTTCGTGGTGGAGAGCTACGACCCGCTCACCGCAATCAGCTACATCCGCGCCGGGGAGCTTGGCGTTCGTGCCTGGCTCGCGTCCCTCCGGGACGCGGACGAGACCGCCTGGTTCGCCCGAGACGACCTGCGCCCGTTCGGTCTGATGTGCATGCGCATGGGCTGGCGGGCGCTGACAAGGCCGCTGGCACGAGGTCAGCGCCGGCTGCGAACACCGAAGGGGGCCCTGCCGTGAGTGACCCTGCCGTGAGTGACCCTGCCGTGACTGGCGCTGGCGTGACTGGCGCCGTCGATGTGGCCATCATCGGGGCTGGTCCGTACGGGCTTTCCGTGGCCGCGCACCTGCGCGCGGCCGGGGTCAGCTTCCGTCAGTTCGGGCTGCCGATGCATCTGTGGCGGGAATGCATGCCCCGCGGTATGTTCCTGAAGTCGCAGGGCTTCGCCTCGAATCTGTCTGCCCAAACGGCACGCACACGCTGGCGTCCTTCTGCCGGGCTGCCGGGTTCCCCTACGCCGACTATGGCCTGCCGGTGCCGCTAGCGACGTTCGTCGCCTATGGCGACTGGTTTGCCAGCAAGACGGCCGGCGGCTGCATCGAGGAAACCCTGGTCACCGGGCTGGCGGGTCGCGACGGACAGTTCGAGGTCGCTCTCGCCGACGGCCGCACGGCCCTGGCGCGGCGGGTCGTGCTCGCCATCGGTGTCGAGCATTTCGCTTACCTGCCGAGCGAGCTGTCAGGCGAGCAGGGGCTCAGCCACAGTTCCGCGTTGACCCAGCCAGCTGCCTACCGCGGCATGCGCGTCGCCGTGATCGGCCGTGGCCAGTCCGCGCTGGAGTCAGCGGCGCTGCTCCGCGAGAACGGTGCCGACGTCCAGATCATCACCAGGTCCGCGGCGGTGACCTGGAATGGCCCGCCGCTGCTGCCCGGCCGGCCGTTGCGGCAGCGGCTACGCGAGCCGGAGGCTGGCCTCGGTTCTGGCTGGGCCACCTGGTTCTACTCCCGGCACCCTGGTCTGTATCATCACCTCCCCGAGCAGACCAGGGTGCACAGGGCGCGGACGGCGCTCGGCCCGGCCGGCGCAAGCTGGCTGCGCAGCCGGGTCGAAGGTCAGGTTCCGGTGCGGACCGGCCAGGCCGTGGCGCGGATCAGGACGGCTTCAGACGGCGTCAGGCTGCACCTGATCTCTCGCACTGGCAGCCGCACGGAGGTCGCCGCCGATCACGTGATCGCCGCCACCGGATACCGGCCGGATCTGCGACGCCTGGAGTTCCTGGACGACGCGCTCCGCAATGGCCTGCAATCGGCTGCAAACACGGCCGCGGTGGATGCCGGATACCAGACATCCATTCCGGGCCTGTACATGATCGGCCCGGCGGTCGCGCCGGCCTTCGGGCCCGTCATGCGGTTCGTGTACGGGACCGCTCACGCGGCCAGCACGGTGACGGCCCGGCTTGCGGCCGCCACAGCGGCGCCGTCGGCCGCGTCGGCCCCGTCCCTCGCCGCGGAGGCAGGCCGGTGACGCTGACTGAATTTGCCCCAGACCGGGCCGAGGGGCTGACCGAGCCGCGGGGCTGCGAGGTCGCCGGACCGGCGGTGGCTGGCGGTGGCGGCGCCAGTCGGCTGGTGCGATCGGCCGCGCTTCCCGCTGCGGACCTGGTCTCAGCTGCGCTGGCGGCAACTGTCACCGGCACTGGCCTCGCCCGCGGAGCGTGCTTGGGGTTTGGTGTCCTGATCGCCGCCGCAGCCTCCGGACAGTACCGGGCACGGATCTGCATGCGCCCGAGCGACCAAGCCGGGCGGCTGGTCACGGCTGCCGTGGTCGTGGCGGCGGTGCTGCTGCCGTGGACGCCGCAGGGCCTCACGCTACGGCTGGCGGCTTGCGCCGTCGGGCTGGCACTAGTGCTCCGGTCGTGCGCCGCAGCCGCACTCCGTGCGGCTAGCCGACGTGGGTTCCTCGTGCAGCGGGCGCTGCTGGTCGGTGCAGGCCAGGACGGCGGCCAGCTGGCCGCGTTGCTGCATGACCACCCCGAGCTCGGCGTGCGGCCGTGCGGCGTGGTCGATAACCTGGCCAGTCCCGACAATCCGGCGAGTCCCGCCAGTCAGGCAGCCGCCGCCGGGCTGCCCCTCCTTGGCCCGGTCTGCGAGGCCAGCGAGATAGTTGCCCGGCTCGGCATTAGCCGGGTGCTCAGCTGCTTTCCGGCAGTGCCGGACGCGGAACTGGTGACCGCGCTGCACGCCTGCCGCGAGCTGGGCGCGCACATAAGCGTGCTGCCGCGGCTGCCAGACCTGGGCCTGGCGGTGCCGAGGTCGTGCCTGGACGACGTCTGGGGTATTCCGCTTATCGCCCTGCGGCCTGGCGCTCGCGGACCATCCGGGCTCGTCGCCAAGCGCGTCCTCGACCTGACGGCGGGATTCGCACTGTTCTTGCTGACCGCGCCGGTGATGCTGCTGCTCGCCGTCGCGGTGCGGCTCGACCTGGGCATGCCGCCGTTTTTCCGGCAGATCCGGGTCGTCGGCCGCAGCAGGCTGGCGACGATCACCAAGCTGCGCACACTGCGGCCGGCTGGCGACCCGGACACCACCTGGGCCGTTTCCGCTGGGCAGAGCTCCGCGCTGGGCAGGGTACTGCGCAGCACGCATGCCGACGAGCTGCCGCAGCTGGTCGGCGTACTGCGGGGTGACATGTCGCTGGTGGGACCGCGACCGGAACGACCGCACTTCGCGCAGCAGCTGGCCCGTGACATCCGCGGCTACTCCGGCCGGGAGCGCGTGACCGCGGGGCTGACCGGCTGGGCGCAGGTTCATGGCCTGACCGGAGACACCTCGATCGAGGACAGGGCAAGGTTCGACAACTCCTACATCGAGTACTGGTCGGTCTGGCTCGACTTGCTGATCCTGGTCCGTACCCTGTCCGCCGCGCTATCCGGCGCGCTGACGTCAGCCCGAGGAGGCACGGCATGAAGGTGCTGCACGTCATTACCGGCCTTGGGGTCGGCGGGGCCGAGCTACAGCTCCGCGCAGTGCTCAAGCACACCCGGCACGACGCCGATGTCGTTACCCTTTACAACCCCGGTCCGGTGGCGGACATGATCCGGGTCGACGGTACCGGCGTGCGTAGCGTGGGCATGCGCAGCAATACGCAGCTATCGGCGCTGCTGCGGCTGCGACGGATCATCAGGGCTGGCCGGTACGACGTCGTGCATGCCCACCTGTACAGGTCCCAGATCTACGCGCGGCCGGCCGCCTGGCTGGCGGCCACTCCGGTCGTGCTGAGCACCGAGCATTCTATCGGCGAGACGCACCTCGAGCGCAGGCCGATGACGCTGCCGGTGCAGGCCCTCTACCTCGGCACCGAGCTGTGCTCCGACATTGACGATCGCGGTGTCGGCGGCCGTCCGGGACCGGATGACCCGATGGGGGATCAGGGCCAGGAAGCTGACGGTGATCCCGAACGGGGTCGACCTTGACCGGGTGGAGTTCGACGCCGAGGGCCGGGACCGGGTTCGCGCGGAGCTCGGCCTTGGCACCGATGACTACGTGGTGCTGCTGCTGGGTCGTCTCGACCGGAACAAGCGATTCGATCTGGCCATCGAGGCGGCCGCGCGGAGCCTCGGGCCGTCAGTCAAGGTCGCTGTCGTCGGCGGCGGGACTGAGCGCGAGCATCTGGAGGAAACGGCACGGCGATGCGGCGTCGCCGAGTATGTCGTGTTCGCGGGCGAGCGGCACGACGTGGCGGCCGTGCTGTCGGCCGCAGATCTGCTCGTCGCGTCCTCCCGCCAGGAGACTTTCGGCTTGTGCGTGCTCGAGGCCCTGGCCAACGGCATGAGGGTGCTCTACACCACCTGTCCGGCCCTGGACGGAATCGAGACCGACCGAGCCCGGCAGGTGCCCGACAGCGTCACTGGCATGGGCGAGGCGATCGCCGCGGCAGTTGCAGACGGGCACGGCGAGCGCAAGCCCGAGCAAGCGGTGGCCGATGAGTTCGGGATCGCCACCGTGACGTGCCGTATCGACGACCTTTACGAGCGACTGGCCAGCCGGACGTCGTGGCGGACCATGAGCAGCCGGACACGCCGCCGGGCGCTGCGGCAGCGGCCTGGGCTGCACGGGGAGGGAAGAGCATGAAGTGCTTCGTCACCGGTGCCGCCGGATTCATCGGTTCCCACCTCGTCGAGCATCTGCTCTCCGGCGGGCATCACGTCATTGGCCTGGATGACCTCAGCACCGGCCAGGCGGAGAACCTGGCGGGTGTTACCGGCCACCCCCGCCTCCTGCTGGTCCGCGGATCCATTCTCGACCAGCCACTCGTCGACCAGCTCACGGCCGGATCCGAGTGCGTCTTCCACCTGGCGGCCGCGGTGGGCGCCTTCGTCATCAGGGACCGCGCACTGGCGAGCCTGCGCACCAATATTCACGGCACCGAACACGTGGTGGATGCTGCGAGCCGTCACAATGCGCGGCTGCTTATGGCCTCTACCAGCGAGATCTACGGCAAGAACACCACTGTCGGGCTTCGCGAGGACGATGACCGCATCGTCGGCTCGCCGCTGCGATCCCGCTGGAGCTATGCCGAAGCGAAGGCCATCGACGAGAGCCTGGTCGACGCTTACGTGCGCGAGCTGGGCCTTAGGGCCGTAATTGTCAGGCTGTTTAACACCGTCGGGCCCCGGCAGACCGGTCGCTACGGCATGGTGATCCCGCGGTTTGTCCGGCAAGCCCGGACCGGCCAGCCGCTGACAGTGTTCGGGACCGGCGACCAGATCCGGTGCTTCTGCCACGTGCTGGATGTGGTTCCGGCGCTCGTCCGGCTTGCCGAATGCGCCCAGGCCTGCGGCCGGGCGGTAAACCTGGGCAGCTCCGAGCAGGTGTCGATCAACGAGCTGGCCAGGAGGGTGATCGCCGCGACCGGGTCGGCCAGCCGACTGGAGCGGAGTTCTTACCTCGATGCGTACGGCTCGGGCTACGAGGACATGCAGCGGCGGGTGCCGGATTGCACGCTCGCCGGCAGGCTGGTGGGCTTCGCTGCGACCAGGTCGCTTGACGAGATCATCCTGGCCGTGATCGCCGATCAGACCCACGCCGGCGACGAGCCTGTGCACCCCGGTGACCAGGCCCCCGTTCACGCCACACGGCAGACTCCGGCGGCCTGAGGGGCTGATGATCAGATGGCAACCGGAACGAGTCGCAGCAGCGGCCGGGAACCGGGCACCATACCGCCGCGGCCGCGCCGCGCGCTGCCCAGAATCGTCTGGCCGATCCTGGCGCTCGTGGCTGTCGCCCTAGTCGCGCTGACCCTGGTCGCGCGGCTGTCCTCGCCGGCCAGGCACACCCTCGTCGTCGCGTCTATGCCGTACTGGAACATCCAGCGCGACACCGCCGTCGTGCTGGCGCACCGCCACGACATCAACGAGGCATCGCCCTGGATCTACGGTCTCAGCCCGGCCGGCGCCATCGTGCCGCAGTACGCTCCCGGCCAGGCCGCAGCGGTGACGGCGGATATCGGCAAGCTGCGCCGGGCGGGCCTGCGGGTGGTGCCGACCATCGCGAATATCACCGGCGGAAGATGGTCATATCCGCAGACGGCACGCATGCTGCACAGCGCCACGCTGCGACGGCTGCATATCGATTCGATCGTGGCGCTCGTGCAGCGCAACGGCTACGCCGGGATCGATATTGACTATGAGGAACTGCATGCCGGTGACAGGCAGGCGTTCACTTCGTTCATCACTGACCTGGCCGCAGCGCTGCATGCGCACGGCAAGGTCTTGTCGGTGGCCGTGTTCCCGCAAATCGCCGGCACCAGCGGCAGCCCGGCGAACGCGGCCCAGGACTACGCCGCGATCGGCAAGGTCGCCGACCAGGTGCGGATCATGGGCTACAACTTCCACTGGGCCAACTCCGCGCCCGGCGCCGTCGCGCCGATCAGCTGGGTCCGCTCCGTGCTGAGCTACGCCAAGGGCCAGATGCCGGGCAGCAAGGTGGTACTCGGCGTCCCACTGTTCGGCTACAACTGGCCGGACGGAAGCGGGCAGGCGCAAGGTGTCAGCTGGCTGCAGGCGCTCCGCCTGTCCCGGCAGTACAACGCAACGGCGAAGTACAGCAAGGCCAGCCAGGCTCCGTACTTCAGCTATGTCACCGGGGCCCGCACGCACGTCGTCTGGTTCGAGAACGCAGCGAGCTCTGCGGCGAAGTTCCAGGCTGCCAAGGGCAGTAGCGTGGCCGGGGTCTACCTGTGGATGTACGGCTATGAGGATCCCGGCACCTGGTCCGCGCTACGCGCCAGCCTGCCCACGTCCGGGCCGGGAGCCAGCAGCACCTCGACGGCGGTGCCGTAATGCCAGGGTTGCCGTGGTGGTTCCTCGCCATGTTCGTGCTGGGCGTCAACTTCGCCATCTGGGGAACCGTTGGGGTGATCAGGCTGGCCGAGGCGCGCACCGCGCGGCTGTCGCGGCGCCAGCGGCAAGGCCGTCACCCGGCGGGGAGGCCATCCGCGCTAGCACACCGGACCGGAACGGCGGAGCCGGAGCCTGCCGCCGGCAAGGTTGCGCTCAGCGTCAGCGACGTTGCCGTGCTCATTCCGGCCCACAACGAGGCCGAGGTTCTGGATGCGAGCCTCGCGGCGATCATGAGACTGGTGCCAGCCAGGAACATCCACCTGGTGTCCGACGGGTCGACCGACGATACTGCGCAGATCGCCCGGCAGGCGGGCATCCTGGTGTACGAGACCGAGCAGAACGTCGGCAAGGCAGGAGCACTGCGGGCGGCGATCGGGCACTTCTGCCTGATCGACAAGTACGCAGTCGTCCTGCTGCTTGATGCCGACACCCGGGTGGAGCCCGATTACTTCACCGAGGCGCTGCCGTTGTTCAGCGCACCCGACGTAGTGGCGGTAGCGGGCTGCGTACGGACGGCACGGGACCGGCGCCTGTCGCTCACGGGCAACGTGCTGGTCGGCCACCGGCAGCGTATCTACACGATCGGCCAGCGGGTGCTCAAGTTCGGGCAGACTTACCTGCGCGCTAACGCGACCCATATAGTGCCCGGTTTCGCCAGCATGTACCGGACTCAGGTGCTGGCCTACATGGACCTGGACCCGCCGGGGCTGGTGATCGAGGACTTCAACATGACGTTCGAGGTCTACCAGAAGCGGCTGGGCAAGGTCGCGTTCACGCTGTCCGCCGTTGCGGTCACCCAGGACCCCGACACGCTCCGCGATTACGTCAAGCAGACCAGGCGCTGGGCAGTGGGGCTGTGGCAGACCGTGCGGCGGCACCCGCCCAGGGCGAACCTGTTCACCGCCATGCTGGCGGTCCTGCTGCTCGAGCTGATCAGCTCGAGCGTGATCTTCCTGTTGCTGCCAATCCTCGTGGTGGTGCTGGTCGTGCCAGACCTGGCCCCCCAGGCCCTCAACTGGCCGGCGTTTGCTGACGTGCACGCGGTGGTCGCAGCGCACATGAAGCTGTCCGCCGTCCTGTTCGGCGTGGCTCTGCCTGATTACGCGATGACCTGCCTGGTCAGCGTGCTTGACCGGCGCCCGCGGTTGCTACTGCTCGGCTTGTTCTTCCCGCTGCTGCGGATCGTAGACGCGGCGATCGCGCTGTCGGCAGTTCCGGCTGGCTGGTTCGTCCGGTCGAATGGGACGTGGCAGAGCCCGGCAAGGCGAGCGCTAGAGCCGCCCAGGCGAGTGGTCGAGGGGGCGCCTGGTCGTCGCGCGATCAGCAATCACCACGCCGTGGTGGCGGTCGCCGCCGAGGATGCCGGGCACAACGCGCAGCTGACCGACGCCGCCCTGACAACGGTGCACGCAAGAGCAGATTCCGGTATTTCGGACCTTTATCTACGGGAACGTAGTCATGCACCTGGATGAGTACCGGACGGCGCGGCCGCGGCAGGGTGGGGGGATGAGCCCGATCCGGTTGTTGCTGGCTGATGACCATCTCATGATCACCGAGGCGCTAGCTTCCCGGTTGTCTGGCGCCCCCGACGTATGGGTTGCCGGCCGCTGCGCCGCGACCGATCCGAACCTTGCCGCGATCGTCAAGGGCGTGCGCCCGGACGTGATCGCCATCGAGGCTGAGCCATTCGGCGCGACGATCGGCGACGTGGTGCACGAGCTCCTGGCGGTGAATCCGGCGGCGTGCGTGGTGATACTCAGTGCCGACAGGAACGTCGCGCACGCGGTGTCGGCTGCGCGGGCCGGAGCGGCGGCCTGGGTGGCCAAGGAACAGGACGCGGCCGAATTCGAGGCCGTGGTCAGGGGCGTGGTCCGCGGCCATTCCTGGTTCCCGCCGGAGATGCTCGGCGAGATTTTGCGGACCCTGCGCGATGAGGCCACCCGGGGCCACGGCCCCGAGGGCGACCTGGACCTGCTCAGTGCGCGCGAAACCGAGGTGCTGCGGGCCATGATGACCGGCCGGCACGGGCGGCAGATCGCCGGCGATCTGCATATCTCGGCGGACACAGTCCGCACCCATACCCAGAACATCTACACCAAGCTAGACGTGCACAGCCGCCTGGAGGCCGTGAGCGTGGCGCGCGCGGCGGGGCTGCAGCCACCCGGCGAGGACCAGACCAGGGACGCGGGACGATGACCGGGCCCGAGGCCGCCAGCCGTCAGCTTGGGCAGACCTGGCCGCAGGCTGGCGATCCGCTGGGCCGGCTCCGCGTCGCCACCGTCATCACCAGGCTCGAAGGCGGGGCGGGACTGCTTGCGCTGCGCGGCGTACTCGGGCTTGATCCGGCCTTGTTCGAACCGCTGATCATTACTGGCAGCGGTGGCCGACTGCTGAGGGAGGCGGCGGGTCACGGCATTGAGGTGATCGTCACACCGGACCTGAAGCCAACGATCGCGCCGCGCAGCGACCTGCGAGCCACCCGGTGCCTGAGTGCGATGCTGGCCGCGTCGCGGCCGGATGTCGTACACACGCACTGCGCGAAGGCCGGTGCCATCGGCAGGCTGGCGGCCCGGCAGGCAGGCGTAGCCAGGATCGTGCACACCTACCACGGGTTCCCTTTCCACGAGTTCCAGTCCGCGGCCAGGAGACGGGCCTACATCGCGGCTGAGCGGCGCCTGGGCCGCCTCACCGATGTCGGGCTTTGCGTTGGCACCGGGGTGGCGGTCGAGGCGATCCGCCGCGGGCTGCTGTCCCCCGAGCGGGTGCGCACCATCGGCGTTACGGTCGGGCCCGGCCTGGTCGCCGGCAGGCCGGCTGCCGCCGATCCGCAGGCCCGGCTGCAGGCCAGGCGGCGGCTGGGAGTCCAGGCTGGCCAGATCATCGTCGGCGCCGTCGGCCGGCTGACTCAGCAGAAGGCGCCTGCCGACTTCGTCGCCGCGCTCGGCGTCGTGGACAGGACGAATGTCACCGGCGTGTGGGTTGGCGGAGGTGAGCTCGCGGCACCGGTGGCGAAGCTGGCCCGCGCGGCAGGCCAGCGCGTGCTGCTGACCGGAGACCGGGACGATGTGGCGGATCTGCTGCCCGCGTTCGATGTCTTCACCTTGCCTAGCCGGTATGAGGGCCTGCCGACAGCGGTCGCCGAGGCCATGGCATGCGGGGTGCCGGTCGTCGCCACTGCAGTTAACGCAGTATCTGATCTGATCGAGCCGGGAGTCAGCGGCCTGCTCGTGCCGCCTGCCCGCCCGGATCTGCTAGCTGCGGCGGTCTCTTACCTGCTGGATTCGCCGTCTGACGCTGCCAGGATGGCGGCGGCGGCGCGGACCAGGATCGGCCACCGTTATAGCACCGCGGCCTTGTGCGAGGCGTTGACGGCCGCCTACCGGCCAGAGTCCGGCGTTCGGTCGCTTGCCACCACGGCGCCGGCCGCCGCGCTGCCCAGCGCACGCCGCCTGGGATTGCGGCCACCGGCCATCGGACCGAACGGTGTTCGGTTGAAACAGCGGCGATGCCGTGGTTAGTCTAAACGTTCAGTCAGCCTCTGGCACGGTGTGCGGTGCGGCTGCCAGGGCGGCGGGTGATATGGGGATATCGCCCACGACAGGGGGGTCACGTAACGCCACATTCTGGCGATTCCAGGAACGGGGGAATGATGGAAACGTCGCTAGACCGACGTAGCCGCATCGACGGTCCGGCGCGTGCCGCGGGCGCACGTCGTCCGCCGCGGGCCGTGCCAGCAAGCCGTCCGCCGTGCTCCGCGTCCTACGTCCGGCCGACGCCCGAAGCCGGGTTGAGGATCCGAGGGCTGCGGCACGACCTGGGACATCAGATACTGACGCTCTCGCTGCTTGCGGAGTCCGTGCGAGACGACAAGACGCTGTCAGCGGACTCCCGCCGCAGGATGGAATTGGTCGTCCACGAGATGCTACGGGCGCTCGACATGATTACCGACTACATCCCGGCCGACGCCTCGCGCCTGGCGGGCGGCGACTCCGCCAGCGTCGACGTCCGCGCCCTCGCGGATGAGATCAGGCAGCTGGCTGAGCTGGCCTGCGAGACCTCGGTCGTACTGCGGCCCGGCAGGCCTGCGATCGTCCGCGTAAGCCCGACTCTGCTGTGGCGGGTGGTCACGAACCTGGTCGACAACGCGGTCCGCGCCGCAGGGCCCGGCGGGCACGTGGAGATCGGCGTCCGGCAGGAGATCGACACCGTGATCGAGATAGCCGATGACGGGCCAGGATTCGGGAACGGGCCCGACGGCGCAGCAGGGCTCGGTCTGTCGGTCGCGCGGCAGCTACTCGACGTGGCCGGGGGCAGGCTCGAGATCGGGCATCTTCCCGGCGGCGGCACATGTGCCCGCGTGATCTTCGGACTTGAGCGTGAGCACACGATGGTGCCGGCCTGCGCTGGCCCATGGCACTGATTCACCGCGGTCCGCCAGGCCGCGAGCCCCGCTGCCTGGGGTTTTGCGACCGGCTGGCAAACCTGCGCGGGCCCGCCCAAGGACTGTGGATAGCGGTCTGGTGAACTTGAACGGCGAGTCAGGCTCTGGCGCGAGGGTGCGCGATGCCGGGGTTGGAATGTGGGGAGTTCGTTATGACCCGTTCCGCCGGTTGCGTGACCTGTGCCCTCGGCGGCAGTCAACTGCCAGCAGGCCGCCTGGCCAGCGCAGATCTGCTACGAGCAGGTCTGCGCATCGCCCGAACGGGCGGTAAATCCGGCGCACTAGCTCGGGATCCGCGTCCTGAGTCGGCAGCCTTCGCTGCCTGGCGACGCGGGATCTCGGCCATATGCGCGTACTGGCGTTAATGCATCGTCATGCCAGCAGAGCGTCGAAGTTATCTAGCAGGGGGGAAAATGACTAGAAGTTACGGGCTTAGCCGGGATGGGCCGCTAGCATCCGTCGCTGGCGACGAGCCCACGATCCGCGGAGTTGTGCACGACCTCGGCCATCAGATCATGACGATCTCGCTGCTGGCCGAGTCAGTCCGTGGCGACGCCTGCCTGCCGTCGGCTGCCCGGCGGCAGGCCGACCTACTCGTCCAGGAAACTGCCCGTGCCATCTGCATGATCACCGACCTTGGTCCGGCCAGCGGCAAGCTGCCGGGTGCGGCCACGGCGCTAGTCGACGTGCGCGAGCTCGCGGCGCGGACCGTCCGCCTCATCCGACTCGAGCATCAGGCCACGGTGCGGCTGCTACCGGGTCCGCCGGCCTACATGCAAGTCGACCCGATGGTGGTCTGCCGTGTCCTGCGGAACGTAGCGGACAACGCCGCACGCGCCGCTGGTCCGCACGGCACGGTGGAGATCAGCATCCGGCGTGGCGCCGGGACAATTATCGAGGTGACGGACACCGGTCCCGGTTTTGACCGGCTGCCGCACGAGACCGCAGGTCTCGGCCTATCAGTCGTGCGCGAGCTGCTCGCGGCTGCGGGCGGTCAGCTCGAAGTCTCGGCCCGGCCTCAAGGAGGCACGAGCGTCCGCGCCGTCTTCGGTTCGCAGTCCGACCGCATCGTCGTGCCGCGCCTGCGCGGGACCTGGGCGGCGATTGCATGATCGACGTCGTGATGGGCGACGACCATGCGGTCTTCCTTGATGCCTTGTCCAGCGTTCTCGCCGCCCAAGGCTGTGCCGTGACGAAAGCCACGACGGTCGCCCAGACAATAGGCGCTGTGAAGGCTCGCCAGCCCGACGTGTGCCTGATCGACAGGTACTTTGCCGAGGACGACGGCATCGGAGCTGTCGGTCGGATCGCAGCAGCGTGCCCGCGGACGAAGGTCCTGGTCTTGTCTGCCGACGGCGACAGCGAAGCCGTCATGCAGGCGATGCGCGCGGGCGCGTCAGGATACGTGCACAAGACCCGCGGCGTCTCGGTGCTGAAGCAGACGATCGAACGGGTACTACGCGGTGAAGTAGTGGTAGAGGTCCCGTCTTCGGTCAGCACCACGCCGCTGCTCGCCCGCCAGCAGGAGGCGCTCAGGCTCACCGCCTACCTGACCGCGCGGGAACGCCAGTGCCTTGAGTTGCTGGTCGAAGGACAGGACACCGCAGCCATTGTCTCCAAGCTCGGTGTCTCCGCGGCGACGGTGCGGACGCATATCCAGGCCCTGCTCAGCAAGCTGGGGGTGCACTCCAGGCTTGAGGCTGCCGCGTTCGCCGTCCAGCACGGATTGCTCGATCAGCCCACTGGCTAGAATTCGGCCCATGTCCCGACCACGCGTGCTGTCCGGCATCCAGCCCACCGCCGACTCGTTTCACATCGGCAACTACCTTGGCGCGCTGCGCCAGTGGGTGGCACTGCAGGAGACCCACGACACGGTGTACTGCGTGGTCGACCTGCACGCCATCACGGTGCCGCAGAAGCCTGCCGAGCTCCGTCGCCGGACCAGGGTCGCCGCTGCTCAGCTGTTCGCCGCCGGCCTGGACGCGGACCGCTCGATCGTGTTCGTGCAAAGTCACGTGCCCGAGCATGCCGAGCTAGCCTGGGTGCTTAGCTGCATGACCGGGTTCGGCGAGGCCAGCCGGATGGTGCAATTCAAGGACAAGTCGGCCAAGGGCGGCACGGACGCGGCCAGCGTCGGGTTGTTCACTTACCCGATCCTGCAGGCGGCCGACATCCTGCTCTACGACGCCGACCAGGTACCGGTCGGCGAGGATCAGCGCCAGCACCTGGAGCTGACAAGGGACCTGGCCCAGCGGTTCAACCGCCGGTACGGCCAGACCTTCGTGGTTCCCGGCCCATACATCCTGCCCGAGGTCGCCAAGATCGCCGACCTGCAGGATCCGACCATCAAGATGAGCAAATCGGCGTCCGCGCCGCAGGGGATCATCGACGTGCTGGAGGAACCGGATGCGATCCGTCGCAAGATCATGCGCGCGGTGACCGACGCTGACGGCGAGGTGCGCGCCGATGAGATCGCCAAGCCTGGGGTCACCAACCTGCTGCGCATTTACTCGGCGCTGGCCGATGAACCCGTCGCCAGCCTTGAGCAGCGGTACGCAGGATCCGGGTACGGCTCCTTCAAGAAGGAACTAGCCGAGGTCGTCGTCGACGCCTTCGCGCCGATGCGGGAGCGGACCGAGAAACTGCTGTCGGACGAGGCCGAACTCGAACGGCTGCTGGCGGTCGGCGCGGCCCGGGCGCACAAGCTCGCCGCCGCGACAATGGCGCGGGTCAAAGACAAGGTCGGGTTTCTGCCGTCTGCCTGACAGCGCCGGGAGCGGGGCCCCTGCTATTGCCAGCCCCTGGCGGTAAGTTCGACCTCGTTACCTCCATCATCATGTGTATTTGCCCGATAACCGGGTAGCTGCGCGCCCGCAAGCATCCAATCCCCCCTGCTTGCGCAAGGAGTGATCATGATGGCTGGCACGCTGACGCTACGCGTCCGGCGGAGCCGCGGCGCGCTCAGCGGAATGCTGCTCGTGCTGCTTGGTATCTGGGGTGCGCTCATCCCGTTCGTGGGCCCCTACTTTCATTACGCTTACACCCCCGACCACACCTGGGCCGTCACCGCGGGCCGGATGTGGCTGGAAGTGCTGCCGGGTGCCGTCGCGCTGGTAAGCGGCATTGTCGTGCTGATCAGCCGGCTGCGGCCGGTGGCGGTGTTCGGCGCGTGGCTGGCGGCGCTGGCCGGCGCGTGGTTCGCCGTCGGCACCGTGGTCGCCGCGCACTGGACGACGCTGCCCGGCGCGGGCGCTCCGGTAGGCGGCGCTGCGCGGATGGCCGTCGAGCAGATCGGCTTTTTCAGCGGGCTCGGGGTCGTGATCGTCTTCGTGGCCGCGCTGGCGCTGGGCCGGCTCACCGTGATCGCCGCGAGTGACTCCGTCGCCGAGACGGTTCCGGCTGACTCGACTGACTCGGCTGCGACTGGCGCCGACGAGACCACCTCTTCCAGGTTCCACACGGTGAGGCTGAGGAAGACCGGGGCCGGGGCGGCGCCCGGACCGACTGACCGCGTCGAGTATGCCGCCGGAAGATTGCCCCTGCTACCGCTGACCGCGGCTACGGGGCATCATCCGGCGGCGCGCCTTGACCAGGCCGCCCAGCCCGAGGCCGGCCAGGCCAGCGGCACCCGCCGCAACGGCATAGCCTGCCAGCCCGCCGTGGCTGGCAGCCGTCGTGTTGGCCGATGCAATGGTCGCCTGCCCGCTGGCCGCGCGTCGGCTGGCGGCGTCCGTCCGCATGCCGCCGGTCTTGACGCCGCTGCCAGCGGGTGAAGCGTGGCTGGCGGCTGCAGTCGGGTTGCCGGGGGTTGCCTGCGGCCGGCTGGCGGCTGCAGTCGGATTGCCGGTGACGGCGGTCGGCTTGCTGGCGGCAGGCACCTGCTGGCCGGACGGTTGCCCCGCCACCGCCGCGACGCTCAGCGGCGAAACCAGCACCCCGACCGGCCTCACCTTGCCGTTCATCGCGAACCCCCAGTCCAGCAGGCGCTCCGCGGCGGCGATCTCCTGCAGCGGCGTGCAGTGCAGGATAGTGACGATCAAGGTAACGCCGCTCCGCCTGGCCAGGCCGATGTAGGTGGCCTCGGACTTGACTGTCCAGCCGATCTTGCCGCCGATTCCGCCCCGGTAATGTGTGAGCAGCGCGTTCTGGTTGACCAGCGTTTCCCAGTCGTGCGGCTTGACCTCGAACTTGCTGGTCAGTGTTTCGTCATAGCGCATGAAGGCCGGCATGGCCAGTGCCTGGCGGGCGATCAGCGCCTCGTCGTAGGCGGACTCCACCTGGCCCGCTGCGGGCAGGCCGTTCGGCAGCTTAGCCTCGACGTCATAGGCCTGGAGTTGGCGGGCTTCAGCGTTGATCAGTGCCATGCCCTTGGCGAACGAGCCGGCCGCCTGCGTGAGGGCTACCGCCGCGTCGTTGGCCGAGATCAGCAGCAGAGCCTTGAACAAGCTGGCGACCCGGTACCTGCGCCCCGCTACGAGCCCGGCCACGTTGGGCTCGACCGAGGCCGCCAGCTTGGTCGTCAGGATCATGGCGCCGGGATTCAGCCTCGGGATCATCGTGATTGCCGTCAGCACCTTCATCGTGCTTGCGGGCCCGAACTCGCCATGCGGATCCCTGGCGGCGAGCACCTGGCCGGTGCCGGCGTTCGCCAGCACCCACGCGGAGGCCGGTACCTTCGGCAGCCTCTGGGCGCCGCGCGCCGGGTTCGACACCACGATGCCCGCGCTGGCCATCAGCGGTCCGCCGACCTCGCGGGCGGCGATCGAGCCCGGTTTCGGCACGCTGACCGGAGGGCGTGCGCTGGCCGCAGCCGCACGGGCGGTGGCTGCGGTGGTCGCTGCTCCGCTGGCGGTGGCTGCGCTGGCGGCGGGCGCCGCTATCACCGCCGGGCAGGCGGCGGCCGCCAGGAGCCCAAGCGCCACCGCCGATCGGATGCCAAGCCTCATCCCGTTCCTCAATCCATGCTCTAAGCACCCGGACGTTCCGGGTCCGTGCCGATCGCGTTGCGGGCTGAGGCGCAGCTTATGTCGTAAATGCGGTGCCCATGTCACGCACTGTGACTTTCCCCAGGTCAGCGGCATTCTTCACGCACGACAATCCGGCCGTACCGGGCGGATCAGTACGAGCCGCGGGAAAGTTTGCGAAGGTTTTGACGATCACGGACCTGACCTCGATCAATGGTGGCGCAGTTCACAGAAGCCGGGCACAGTCCGGCACCGTAGTCTTGTCGCATGAATCGCATATCGGAGTCCGGTACGCCGATCGCGGGGGTCTACGGGCCTAAGGACGTACAGAGCCTCGATCCGGCGGCTGACCTTGGTGAGCCGGGCGCGTTCCCATTCACCAGGGGCATTTACCCGACGATGTACGTGACCAGGCCGTGGACAATGCGCCAGTACGCCGGATTTTCCACTGCCGCGGACTCCAACAGGCGTTATCACCAGCTCATCGAGGCCGGCACAACGGGCCTGTCGGTGGCATTCGACCTGCCGACGCAGATGGGCTTCGATTCCGATGCCGAGCAGGCCAAGGGCGAGGTCGGCAAGGTCGGCGTCGCGATCGACTCGCTCGAGGATATGCGGCTGCTGTTCGACGGCATCGGCCTGGACAAGGTCTCGACGTCCATGACCATCAATGCTCCGGCCGCGCTCCTTCTGCTGCTCTACCAGCTGGTCGCCGAGGAACAGGGTGTCAGTCCCGCGGTAATCTCGGGCACGATCCAGAACGACATACTGAAGGAATACATCGCGCGAGGCACCTATATTTATCCGCCGCAGCCTTCGCTTCGCCTGGTCGCCGACACGTTTTCCTACTGCCGGGCCGAGATTCCGCGCTGGAATACCATCTCGATATCGGGCTATCACATGGCCGAGGCTGGCGCCACGCCGGTACAGGAGATCGCGTTCACGCTAGCGAATGCGCAGGAATATGTGCGCACCGCAATTGCGTCCGGCCTGGCTGTCGACGAATTCGCGCCGAGGTTGTCGTTCTTCTTCGTAGCCCGGACGACGCTGCTCGAGGAAGTGGCCAAGTTCCGCGCTGCCCGCCGGCTGTGGGCCCACATCATGAGGGACGAGTTCGGCGCGCAAGACCCCAGGTCGCAGATGCTGCGCTTCCATACGCAGACTGCCGGTGTGCAGCTCACCGCGCAGCAGCCTGAAGTCAACCTGGCCAGGGTCACCCTCCAGGCGCTGGCAGCGGTGCTCGGCGGCACGCAGTCGCTGCACACTAACTCCTACGACGAGGCCATTGCGCTGCCGACGCAGAAGGCGGCCACCCTGGCCGTGCGGACGCAGCAGGTGCTCGCGAACGAGACCGATCTGACTGCCACCGTTGACCCGCTAGCGGGCTCGTACGCGATCGAGTCACTAACCGATGAGATAGAGGCGCAGACCCGCAGCCTGATGGGCCGGGTGGCCGAGCTCGGGGGCGCCGTGGCCGCGATCGAGCAGGGTTTCCAGAAGGCCGAGATCGAGCGCTCGGCCTACCAGATCGCACGGGAAGTCGACAGCCGGGAGCGGATCGTGGTCGGCGTGAACGCCTTCACGAGCGCGGCAGGCGAGCCGTACGAGCCGTTGCGCGTCGATCCGGCCATTGAGCATGAGCAAGCGGCCAGGCTTGCCGAATTGCGGGACAGGCGCGACGCGGCGGAGGTCAGGCGGCGCATCGACGAGGTCGAAGCGCTGCGAAGGGCGACTCCAACTTGCTTTACCCGCTGCGCGAGGCGCTCAGGTCGCTGGCCACGATCGGCGAGGTCTGCGATGCCCTGCGGGACGTCTGGGGCGTTTACCAGCCGCCCGAGGTCTACTGATACCGTCATCTCCGGGCGGGACGCGACAATCGCGCAAGGCCAGCGGACGAGCAATCTGAGCGGTACGATGCTGGCCAGTAGGGAATCTCCCGGGAATCGCCAGTCACATGCGCTTGCGTTTGGCGAGCGCAAAGGCTGGTAGCTAGGGCAAGTCGATTCGCAGGAGTGCAGTGCTTTACCCGGCGTGAGAGCGGCGGGTCAGTTCTGGAGCGGGCATATTACCGGGCTTGTGCCTGGACGACTGCCAAAGGCGGCAGGTGTTCTGGTCGGCCACGCTTGCTAGCGGACTGGAGTGAGTTCGAGGTTCATATGAAGACTTCGCTGAGCGCCGGATGGGACCGGCCCGAAATCCTCCGGCACGGTCGTGCCGCCCGGACAAGTCTCGTTGCCGACGGGGAGGCAGCGCATGGCCGAGCATGACCTCGAAGGGGAACTCGACGCGTTCCTAGCCGGACATGAGCCAGAGCTCATCGAATTCCGGCGGGATCTGCACGCCCACCCCGAGACCGGTTACCACGAGTACCGGACTACCCGGCGGATCGCACTGCGCTTGGAGGCGGCCGGCCTGAAGCCTGCCATTCTGCCCAAGGGCACCGGGCTGACCGTCGACATCGGCGCTGGCTCAGCTGACGAGCCGGTAGTTGCGCTGCGGGCCGACATTGACGCCCTGCCGATAAATGACGAAAAAGACGTGCCGTACCGGTCGATCAACAGGGGCGCTTGTCACGCCTGCGGCCATGACGTGCACACCGCAATCTTGCTGGGCACCGGCTTGTTCCTGGCCAGGGCCGCTGCGGCCAGTGCCCTGCCGGGCAAGGTCAGGCTGATCTTCCAGCCGGCCGAGGAGGTGCCCGGTGGCGCGGTAGACGTGCTGGCGGCCGGCGGCATCGCGTCGGTGGACAGGATTTTCGCCTTGCACTGCGATCCGAGGCTGGACGTCGGCAAGATCGGCACCAGGACCGGCGCGATCACGGCCGCCTGCGACAAACTAACGGTGAAGGTTACCGGGCCGGGCGGCCACACGGCCAGGCCGCACCTGACTGCCGACCTGGTGTACGCGCTTGGCAAGATCATTACCGAGCTCCCTGCAGCGCTATCCCGCCGGGTTGACCCGCGATCGAGCCTGAGCCTGGTCTGGGGCCGCGTAAGTGCCGGATCGGCAGCTAACGCCATCCCGGACGACGGCATGGTCGAAGGCACTGTCCGCTGCCTGGACGACACCGCCTGGCACGAAGCACCTGAGCTGGTCAAAGCGCTGCTCGAGTCAGTGGCGAGCGCCTATGGGGTGGTCCCGGAGATCATTTACCAGCGCAATGTGCCGCCGACGGTCAACGAGGCGATTAGCACGGCCATGTTCGAGGCGGCCGCGGACCGCGTGCTAGGACCGGACTCGATCACCGAGGCACCTCAGAGCCTGGGCGGCGAGGATTTCGCCTGGTATCTGGAGTCAATTCCGGGTGCGCTGGCGCGGCTGGGTACCCGGAATCCGGAAGCTCCGGGCGACTTCGATATCCACCAAGGCGTGTTCGACGTTGACGAGCGGGCCATCGGTCACGGAGTGCGACTGATGGCGGCGACCGCGCTTACCGCGATGTCAGCCGGCGGAGAGGTGACGCCCGACGCCATGCCAGGCGCCACTGCCCGCCGGAGGCAGATCGCGGGCGCAGCACTGGGCTGAGGCCGAGCTGAGATCCCGCCGACCAGTGAGCCCGGCTGGCCGTGACCCTGCAGGCCGTGAGGCCGCGAGCCGAAATCGCCCGTACCGGATGTTGCGCATACAGTAGGGCCGGGTGGCGGCGGCTGACAGGCGGCCGCTGGCGGCTTTCGGGCCTGGCTACCGGACTGACCGGACTGGAGTGGCGCTTCGTGTCGTCCCAGCAAGACGAGGCAGCAATGCGCGGAGCAGCGCCGGATGGCGCCGGCTCTTCGGGTAGCAGTCTCCCGGCCGGCAGCCAGCCGACGCCGGCCGGCCAGGCGAAGGAGGCCGCGGCCCCGGCGGCCCCGGCCCCGGCCCCCCCGGCGAAGCAGGTCCCGGCGAAGCAGGCCACCGACGCAAGTAGCCCGACCACGGGCAAGGTCACCGCTGACGGGAAGGTCCTCTATCGCCGGCTGACGCCATTCGTCCTATGGTGGGCCTGGGTTGCCTTCGCTGTATTCTGCCTGGTCGACGTGGTCTTCCCGGCTCACAGCTATTTCTCTATCGAATTCGTGGCCGGCCTGCTAACCGTGACCGCAGTTGTCTATGCGTGCGCGGTGCGACCGCGGGTCCTTGCCGACGAGGAATCTGTCGTCATCCAGAATCCCTTCCGCGATCATCGGGTGCGGTGGGGCGCAGTCCAGGGCGTTTTCCTCGGCGACTCGGTCGAACTCAGTTGCGCCCGGCCTGCTCCGAAGAAAGACAAGTCCATCTACTGCTGGGCGCTGTATACCGCGCGCCGACCACGGATGCGGGCGCAGATGCAGCGCTCGCT
This sequence comes from uncultured Actinomycetota bacterium, assembly GCA_963834665.1. Lineage (GTDB taxonomy): Bacteria > Actinomycetota > Actinomycetes > Streptosporangiales > Streptosporangiaceae > JAJYUU01. The sequence continues at coordinate 577,978 of CAWICK010000007.1, read as the reverse complement.
GCTCAAGATTGGGCGGAGCTCCACTATCCCAGACAAGGCCGCAGACCTTCGGCGGGCGGACACAGTGGAGTTGATGGCCGCCGAGCTAGGCCGCCGTTGCAAGGACGCGCGGGAGCGCGGCGTCCCGGACGCTGTGCTGGAAAGCCGGTGGGCCTGGCAGCCGCTTGCGGGCACCCTGGTACTGGCTGCCGCGACCCTGGTGCTCATCCTGGTCCGATAGCCGGGCCAGGACATCCCGCCCGGCGGCCCGGCTGTCCTGGCGGCCTAGCCATCCTGGCGGCCCGGGCATTCCGCCCCCGCGCCCCGGCCACGCGCTCCGCGCCTAGTTGCCAACGGTGGCGCACGGTCGCTGCCGAAGCCAGGCGACATAGTCTTCGGGCGCGCCGGCCGCTTCGGCCGCGTCTGCCACCATGCCGAGGTAACGGGCCGATGGCAGCCCGCCCTCGTAGTCGTTGAGCACGTAGAGCCAGGCGAGCACCTCACCGTCACAGCGTGATCACGCGAACCTTGGATTTGCGGTAATAACCCAGCGTGACGCCGTCCCATCGGTCCAGCGCAGCCTCGTCGGCCTCGGTATCTCGTACAGCATGACGAAGACGCGCTTGCCCGCGTCTTCGACCACGGTGGCCAGCGCGCCTTCCCAGCCGAGGTCCTCGCCGCCGAAGGTCAGCCGCCAGCCTTCCAGCCACCCGGTGCCCTGTTGCGGCGAATGCGGGCAGCGGCGCGCCATCTGCGCGGGATCCATATTGCTGCCGTATGCCGCGTATATCGCCACGACTGACAAGGGTACGAGCCTGCCAGGCGCCATGCTGGCTAACCGGGCGCGCCGCGGGCCCTCGCGAGAGCCGGTGCCGATGCGGCCTGCCAGCGCCCGGATACGACAGAATGAGAAAACGTGAGCCAGCCGCACGCGAGGATCGCGATCATCGGCGGCGGGCCGGGCGGATACGAGGCCGCCCTGGTCGCCGCGCAGCTCGGCGCCGAGGTCACCGTTATCGAACGGGACGGCCTTGGCGGCGCCTGCGTGCTGACCGACTGCGTGCCGTCCAAGACCCTCATTGCCACCTCGGGCATGATGGCAGCGATTGAAGGCTCGGCCGCCCTTGGTATCCGCATCAATGCACAGGGGAACGGGGCCGCCCTGCTCGATGCGCCCCGCCTGTACGCCAGGGTCCAGTCGCTGGCGAGAGCGCAGTCCGCGGACGTTGCATCCCGGCTATCGGCCGAGGGAGTCAAGGTCATCTCCGGCACCGGCCGCCTCAGTCGGCCCGCGCACGCGTCGCCGCCGGTGATACCGAGATCGAGGCTGACGCCGTGCTGATCGCGACCGGCGCCGAGCCGCGGGATCCTGCCAGGCTCAGAGCCAGACGGCGAGCGGATCCTGACCTGGCGGCAGCTATACGACCTGGATGACGTTGCCCCCAGAGCTGATCGTGGTCGGCTCCGGCGTCACCGGCGCGGAATTCGCCAGCGCTTACCAGGCGCTCGGATCCCAGGTCACGCTGTCTCATCGCGAGACCGCGTGCTGCCGCATGAGGACGCGGACGCCGCCGATGGTCGTCGAGGACGTGTTCCGGCGGCGCGGCATGACGGTGCTCAGCAAGTCCAGGGCCGAGCGGGTTACCCGGACCGGTGATGGCGTGACGGTCACGCTGAACGACGGCCGGACGGTGCGCGGCACGCATTGCCTGCTGACTGTAGGCATGGTGCCGAACACTGGCGGCCTCGGGCTGGCCGAGGCAGGCATCGCCGTCGACGACGACGGATTCGTGCCGGTCGACAAGGTCTCGCGGACGTCCGCCCCGGGCGTCTACGCGGCCGGCGACTGTACCGGGGTGCTGATGCTGGCCTCGGTCGCGGCCATGCAGGGCCGGATCGCGATGTGGCATGCGCTGGGAGAGGCGGTCAAGCCGCTACGGCTCAGCAACGTCGCCGCGACCATCTTCACCGACCCGGAGATTGCCACCGTCGGCATGCCCGAGAAGGCCGTGGCCTCCGGAGAGATCCCGGATGCGGTCGTGGTCAAGCAGCCGCTGGCGACCAACGCCAGGGCCAAGATGCAGGGCTTCCGGGATGGCTTCGTCAAACTCATCGCGCGCCGGAGCAGCGGCGTCGTGCTTGGTGGAGTGATAGTGGCGCCGCGAGCCAGCGAGCTGATCCTCGCGGTGTCGCTCGCCGTAGAGCAGATGCTCACGTCGACCAGGTCGCGCATACCTTCGCCGTGTACCCGTCGCTATCCGGCAGCCTGACCGAAGCCGCCCGCAAGCTGATGCGTCCCGCCGACAGCGCCGACGCATAGGGTCGGTCGGCTAGTCCTTGGAGGGCACCACGTCCGGCATAAGCCACATATCACTTGCCTTTCGGCACGGCTAGGCGCAGTCGCCGGAACCTTTTCACCGATCCGGGTTCCACAAATCCGGACGTAACAGCTCACCGCACGACCCGAATCGATGAAGAGTTGCTGGCGAGGGCTCGGCGGCGCCCGCCGGAAAGTCGCAAAACGCCGTATGACGTCGTTATCGGACGCCCATAGCCGCGGCGCAACTGCGCTGCTCTCAGTCGGCAGGAGACACGATGGCCGATCAGAGGTCCGGGAGCCCCGCCTCGTTCGGAACTTACGGCCCAGACATTGAGTACAAACTCAGCCGAGCGTTCAGGAGGCCGGTCCTTGGCCGCTTCGTCCTCACGGTTGTCCTGACCGCAATCTGCGCTATCGACTGGAAGCTATTAGGTTTTATCGGATGGGCGGCCGGCTCCCTTGCGGTGATTTTCGGAGTCATTTACCTGTGGCAGGGCAGGTTCGGGACCAGGGTGACCGGCCGCGGGATCGAAATCCGCGGCTACTTCAACCACTTCCTCCCGTGGCGTGACGTCAGCGACATCGAAGTAGCCGGCTACGGGCCAGCGAACATGCCGCTCGATGCCAACTACCGCACCATGCGATACGTCCGCGGCAATTTCAGAACCGGGGCAATGGTCGTCAGAGGTCGCGGCAGCTCCGACCGCATGGCCCGGCTGGCAACGATCAAGGTCGTGCGCACGAACGGAAGCAAGCTGACACTCCGCGCCCCGCGGGTTACCGGCTGGCCTCCGACTCCGATTTCAACGACAAGGCGAAGCAGCTGCAGCAACTGGTCCTGCAGTACGGCGAGGTGTCGCCGCCGCTTGGCTAGTGCGTGGGATGGCCGAGGTCGGGGTCATCCGGCACATCGAGGCCGTGCTGGCGCAGCCGTGACGCCCTGATGTCGTCGGCATATGCGACCACGGTAAAGATGCTGCCGCACAAGATGAGCGCGACCATCATGATGGCGAACCACGCAGGGGCGGGCGACAGTGTCAGCAGCAGCGCCGCGACGATCGCGCAGACCGGGATGATCACGGCCAGGTGCCGCCGCAACGTCCTGCTGCGCCAGCCCGCGTCGGTCAGTTCGTGCCGTACCCAGTCCTGGTTATCCGGCGGCAGCCTGAAGCCGGCCGCAAAGCGGAGCCAGGCAGCTGCGCTCGGGTCGCCGGGCAGCCGGGCCATCAGCGGATCTGGCAGATCACGGCCCCGGCCGGCACCGTCTGCCCGACCTGAATACTCAGGCCGGTGACAGTGCCCGACTTATGGGCGATCAAGGGCTGCTCCATCTTCATGGCCTCGAGCACCACGATGGTGTCGCCCGCCGAGACCTGTTCGCCGTCGGCGGCCACGATCTTCACGATTGTGCCCTGCATCGGGCTCACCAGTTCGTCTCCGCTCGGCGCGCCGCCGCTGGCTGCGCCGCGCCGACCGCCAGATCGCGCCCTGGCCGCGCCCGGCACCATCCCGGTGGCGCTGGCCGACGGCCCGAAGCTGGCCGGGACGGTCACCTCGAGCCGCTTGCCGCCGACCTCGACCGTGATTCGTTCCCGCGGCTCAGCTTCCGCAGCGTCGCCGACTGGCCCCTGGTAGGGCGGGATCTCGGCCGAGAACTCCGTCTCGATCCAGCGGGTATGCACGGCGAACGGCTCGGTGGTGAAGGCCGGGTCGCGCACTACCGCGCGGTGGAACGGCAGGACAGTCGGCATGCCCTCGATTTCGAACTCACCGAGGGCGCGGCGCGCCCGCTCGAGTGCCTGCTGCCTGGTCGCGCCCGTGATGATCAGCTTGGCGATGAGCGAGTCAAACGCTTGCGGCACCGTCATCCCGGCGCTGTAGCCGGCGTCCAGCCGCACCCCGGGCCGGCCGGCTGCCGCCAGCCGGTAATTGTCCCGGGGGCCGGCAGGAATCCGCGGCCAGCATCCTCGGCGTTGATGCGGAACTCAATGGAGTGCCCGCGCAACTCAGGGTCGCTGAAGCTCAGCGGCTCCCCGTCAGCGATGCTGAACATCTCGCGGACCAGGTCAACGCCGCTGACTTCCTCGGTCACCGGATGCTCGACCTGGAGCCTGGTGTTGACTTCAAGGAAGGAAACGGTGCCATCCTGGCCGATCAGGAATTCGCAGGTGCCGGCGCCGATATAGCCGGCTGCGCGCAGGATGTCGGCCGACGCGGTGCGCAGCTGCTTATCCTGCTCGGCGGTCAGGAACGGGGCAGGCGCCTCCTCGACAAGTTTCTGGTGCCGCCGCTGGAGCGAGCAGTCCCTGGTCGACACGATTACGACATTGCCGTGCGCGTCGGCCAGGCACTGGGTCTCCACATGCCGCGGTTTATCCAAGTACCGCTCGACGAAGCACTCGCCGCGCCCGAACGCGGCGACCGCCTCACGTACCGCGGACTCGAATTGGCTGGCAATCTCATCGGCGGACCTGGCCACTTTCAGGCCGCGGCCGCCGCCGCCGAACGCGGCCTTGATCGCGATCGGCAGCCCGTGCTCGGCGGCGAACGCGGCTGCCTCCTCGGCGCCGCTGACCGGCCCGTCGGTGCCCGGCGCAAGCGGCGCGCCGACACTCTTGGCAATATGTCGCGCTTGGACCTTGTCGCCGAGGGCTTCGATCGCCGCCGGGGGTGGTCCGATCCAGGTCAGCCCTGCCTGGATGACGGCACGCGCGAAGTCCGCATTCTCCGCCAGGAAGCCGTAACCCGGATGCACGGCATCTGCGCCACTGGCCGCTGCGGCCTGCAGGATCTTGCCGATGTCGAGGTAGCTTTCGGCGGCTGTCTGTCCGCCGAGCGCGTACGCCTCATCAGCCATCGTCACGTGCAGCGCATCCAGGTCAGCCGCACCGTAGACAGCGACGCTGGCCAGCCCGGCGTCCCGGCAAGCCCGGGCGATGCGTACGGCAATCTCACCCCGGTTGGCGATCAGGACCTTGCGCACGTGCGTTGTCTCCTCATTTCGGCTGTGAGGAGTCTAGGTGAGAACACGCCGGCCCGCCGGACCGGGCAGTACCGCTATGAGGCAGTGCCGCTGTGAGGCAGTGGCAGTGCCGCCCTAGGCAGTACTGCTCCGGGCAGTACCGCTCTGGGCAGTACCGCTGTGGGCGCTACCGCGAGGGAAGGGCACTGGCGCGCCACGCGCCGGGCCCGGCCGTCAGCTGCGGTCGCATGATGGCGGCTGGCGACGACCAGAGGCTCGGCCGCCGCTGGCCGGCCCCGCCAAGCCCGGTTTGCCTGCCACGCGCGGTTAGCACGACCACTACTGCGGCGAGCTCAGCAGCCGCAGGCTCGCCCCGTACCACCGACAGCAGTGGTACCGGTGCCAGTGTTGCCGCCGGCAGCGGCCGGGTGCTGGCGGCTGCGGAATCTTCCGGCATGAGACTCAGCCCTTCGACTTACCGACCCCGAGGCCGAACTGGCGGTGCACTCTAGCCCAGAATGCGTCTCGCAGCCACTCCCTGGCCTCCTGGTAAGAGCGCAGGGAGAGGTTCAGCTCCTTCTCCGCGTCGACGAGCAGTTCCTTGTCAATAACGGGCGGCAAGATCGGTCCTGGCAGCAGGTCGCGGATGTTGTCCTCGCCTCTGGTCAGGATCCACTTCTGGGCGACATGCTCGCCGGCTTCCTCGACCCGCTCTCGGTCCGGCCCGAGGCGGGTAGACGCCAGGTGGGTGATCGGCATGGGCCTGGACATCGGCCGGCTCATGTGCCGGTCACCGAAGACCTGGGCAGGAGACGGCGCGCCCGGCGGACTCTGCGCGGGCAATGCCTGGTCGACTCTGGAGGGCAGCGGCCCCACCGTCGCGGACTGGACCGGCTCGGGAGCAAGCTGGCGGGTGAAGAATGGCTCGATAAACGAGCGCTCCAGGACGTCCACCGTGTCGGACTCCCAGACCAGCCGCTCTGCCTGATTCGTCCCGTATGGCGGCTCCACGCCCCAGAGGTGAATGCGGACGCCGTACGCCTGGGCAGCCTCGACTGCCGGCACCATATCCTCGTCGCCGGCGACGAGGATCGCGTCGGTGATGGCCCGGTGCCGCGCCAGTGCCTCCATGTCAGCGCGGATCTGAGCGTCGACGCCCTTCTGCTGGCCGCGTGCGTTCAGGTTGCCGAGGCGCAGCTTGACCCACGGCATCTGGGCTATGACCCGCTGGTCGATCGTCGGTACCCGGTCCCTGGCGGCGTCGTACCAGTAGACCCGCAGCAACTCGCCCCGGACATGATCTTCCGCGTGCCTGGTCAGGGCCTGGATGAGTTTGTCCGCATCGACCCGGTACTCGCGCCGTGACGCGGCGCTGAAGAGCAGTTCCCCGGCTGAGGCATAGATGTACCCGACGTCCACCATGATGGCGTAGCGGGACAGCAATGGCAGTGGCGGTCCTGGCTCGGTCATAGTACTGACGACTCTAACCGCACTGACGAGTGGTGAGCTGCCGGAAGCTGTTACCGTAGCGCGATCATCTGGTCACGATGAGGTGATCCCGCCCTGGTCAGGTGCATTACAACGGGATGTTGCCGTGCTTCTTCGGCGGCAGGGTCTGCCGCTTGCTGCGCAGGGCCCGAAGCGCGCGGGTGACCGAGGAGCGGGTCTCGGCCGGGCGGATGACCGCGTCCACATATCCGCGCTCAGCCGCTATGTACGGGTTGAAGAGGGTATCTTCATACTCGGCCGACTTCTCCTTGCGCACGGCAGCCCGCTCAGCAGGGTCGGTGACTGCGGCCAGGTCACGGCGGTACAAGATGTCGACGGCGCCGTCGGCCCCCATTACCGCGATCTGCGCGGTCGGCCAGGCAAGGTTGATATCACCGCCCAGGTGCTTGGAGCCCATGACGTCATAAGCGCCGCCGTAGGCCTTCCGGGTTATCACGGTGATCTTGGGAACGGTAGCCTCCGCGTAGGCATAGATCAGCTTGGCTCCGCGACGGATGATGCCGCCCCACTCCTGCCCGGTGCCTGGCAGGAAGCCGGGCACATCGACGAACGTCAGCACCGGGATGCTGAACGCATCGCAGGTGCGGACGAACCTGGCGGCCTTCTCCGACGCGTCGATGTCCAGCGTTCCGGCTGAGTGCATCGGCTGGTTGGCAACTACGCCGACCGATGCGCCCTCGACGCGGCCGAAGCCGACCACGATGTTCTGCGCAAAGCCGGCGTGGATCTCCAGGAACGCCCCGTCGTCAAGGACATGCTCGATGATCTTGTGCATGTCGTACGGCTGCCGCGGCGAGTCGGGAATGACGGTGTCCAGCTCGGCGTCGTACTCAGTCAGCTCGACCGCGGCGGCCGGATCCACCGGGGCCTGGACGACAGGCGGCTCGTCCAGGTTGTTGGACGGCAAGTAGGACAGCAGTTCGCGGGCGAAGTCCAGGCAATCCTGCTCGTCGGCCGCCTGGTAATGCGCGACGCCGGACTTGGCGTTGTGCGCGTGCGCGCCGCCCAGGTCTTCCTGGCTGACCTCCTCCCCGGTCACCGTCTTGATCACCTCGGGGCCGGTGATGAACATGTACGAGGTTTTGTCCACCATCAGGGTGAAGTCGGTGATAGCGGGGGAGTAGACAGCTCCGCCCGCGCACGGGCCCATGATCAGGGAGATCTGCGGGATCACGCCCGAGGAGATCACGTTCCGGTAGAAGATCTCGCCATACAGGCCGAGAGCGACCACGCCTTCCTGAATCCGGGCGCCGCCGCTGTCATTAATACCGATCATCGGGCAGCCGGTCTTCAGCGCGTGATCCATGACCTTGACGATCTTCTCGCCATACACTTCGCCCAGTGAACCGCCGTTGACGGTGAAGTCCTGGCTGAATACGCACACCGGCCTGCCGTCGATGGTGCCGTAGCCGGTGACCACGCCGTCGCCGTACGGCCGGTTCTTCGCCATGCCGAAATCGGTAGCCCGGTGCCGGGCAAGTTCATCGAACTCGGTGAAGGAGCCAGGGTCGAGCAGCGCATCGATCCGCTCCCGCGCGGTCATCTTGCCTTTAGCGTGCTGGCGCTCTACGGCTCGCGCCGTGCCGGCGTGGATCGCCTCATAACGGCGCTTCTCCAGGTCAGCTATCTTGCCGGCAGTGGAGTGCGGGTCCAGCCGGGACCCGTCGTCCGGCTTGGTGCTCGCGGTTGCTGAGCCCGCGTCGGGCTGCGGGACTGGATCGGAGGCCATGCCGGACAGGTTAAGCCAGAATCGCCGGACCTGAGGCACCGGGCGGGCCGGAAGCCTGCCGCGCCGCTGGTCTGCCTGACCTCGGTATGTTCGCATCCATGGACGAGCCAGATCCGGCACTCTCGCCGATGGAACCGGACCGCGCGCCGCTTGACGAAACCGCCCTGCGCGCGGCGATCCTGACGGCCTCGGACCTCTGGTCCGAGCTGACCGTCGTCGCCAGCACCGGGTCGACGAACCAGGACCTGCTAGCTGCCGCCAGGGCGGGCGCGCTGGCCGGTTCGGTACTTGTTGCCGAAGAGCAGACCCGTGGCCGCGGCCGGCTGGACCGCAGCTGGCAGAGCCAGCCCGGTGCTGCCCTGACCTTTTCTGTCTTGTTGCGGCCAGCGGCCGTGCCACCTGGCAGCCGTGGCTGGCTGCCGTTGCTGGCCGGGGTCTCGGTGGTGGCCGCGTTGCACGGCCAGGCCGGTCTCGAGGTCAGCCTGAAGTGGCCTAACGACGTACTTGCCGGCGGTGCCAAGCTGGCCGGCATCCTGGCCGAGCAGACCGGGAACGCGATCGTCGTCGGCATCGGCCTCAACGTCAGCCAGCGCCGCGACGAACTGCCGTCCGACCAGGCGACGTCAGTCTGGCTTAACGGCGCGACCGGGACGGACCGGTCCGCGATCCTGGCCGCCGTGCTGCGCGAGTTCGAGCGCTGGTATCAGCGCTGGGCCAGCGGGCCGCAGCCCGGCGACGCGGCCGCCAGCGGGCTGCGCGCCGAGTACATCCGGTACTGCGCGACCCTTGGCCAGGAGGTCCGGGTCGAGCTGCCCGGCGGCGGCGTGCTGACTGGCCGCGCCAGCGACGTCGACGACGTCGGCCGACTGCTGGTCACCGGGCCGGACGGGGTCCAGGCGGTCAGCGCCGGCGACGTCGTGCATGTCCGCTGACCCGGCCCGGCGCATGCCTGGATCGCCGTCAGTCGGCGAGGCGCGGGCACGTTAGCGCGATAGATGCCACCATGGGGGGTATGGCCAGCACGACCGGACTCACCGAGGGAGAGGAGCTCGTACTGCGGCTGCATCCGCACTGGAAGACGGTGCTGCGGCCGATCCTGATCCTGGCTGCCACCATCGTCGCGTTGCTTGCCGTGCTGATCTTCCTGCCCGCGGGACATGGCTCCGCAGTGGCCAGGCTGGCGCTCGGCGCCGTGGCGCTGATCATCGCGCTCACCTGGGTCGTGGTTCCGGTGCTGCGCTGGCGCACCACGAGCTATGAGCTCACTAACCGCCGGCTGCGGCTGCGCGCCGGGATCCTGACCAGGTCGGGCCGGGACTTCCCGCTCGCCAAGATCAGCGACGTGTCCTTCGCGCAGGGCATACTCGATCGCGTGCTCGGCTGCGGCCGCCTGATCGTGGAATCGCCAGGCGAGCATGGCCAGCTGGTGCTCACCGAGATACCGCAGGTCCAGGGCGTTCAGTCGACCCTGTTCCAGCTTGTGGGCGACGAGCAGGCGCGGCTGGCCAGGGAACAGCCGTAGTCAGTCGCTGGTTAGCCTGAAAACCCGGAGACCATTTCTAACGGGAACGAGGCCGCCTTCGTGTCCGACCTGCCCAGCCAGATTTCCGTCCGTGAGGTCGGGCCGCGAGACGGCCTGCAGAACGAGGAGCCGGTTCCCACACAGGCCAAGATCGAGCTTATTGACCGGCTGTCGGCCACCGGGGTGCAGCGGATCGAGGCAGTGTCCTTCGTCCGCCCCGAGGCGATCCCGCAGATGGCCGATGCCGACGAGGTGTGGCGCGGGATCGAGCGGGCCGAGTCGGTGCGGTATTCGGCGCTTGTGCCAAACCTGCGCGGCGCGAAGCGCGCCCTGGCCAGTGGTCTCACCGAGATCGAGGCGGTGGTCTCCGCCTCCGATACCCATAACCGCAAGAACGTCAACCGCAGCACACAAGAATCGCTCGATGAGATCGCCGAGATCATCAAGCTGGCTCATGATCAGGGCGCTACCTGCCAGGTCATTGTGTCGACGGCATGGGGCTGCCCCTATGAGGGAGATGTGCCCGTCCACCGCGTCGTGGCCGTGGCCAGCCGCGCGGTCGCCGACGGCGCTGACACCGTCTCGTTCGGCGATACCACTGGGATGGCAACGCCCGGCCGGGTAGGCAGGCTGGTCGGGGAGTTCCGGTCAGCACAACCTGACGCGGGGCTGAACCTGCACTTCCACAACACCAGGGGCACCGGGCTTGCTAACGTGCTGGCCGCGCTGGAACTGGGCGTTTCCGATTTCGACGCGTCTGTTGGCGGCCTTGGCGGCTGCCCATACGCGCCTGGTGCCACCGGAAACATCGCCACCGAGGAACTCGTCCACATGGTCGAGGACATGGGGGTGGGAACCGGAATTGACCTGGCAGCCATGATCGACGCCGCGGCCGATGCGGAGCGGATAATCGGCCGCCAGCTGCCGTCCCAGGTGCTGCGGGCCGGGCCCCGTTCCCGCACTATCAGGGCGTGAGCACCGTGCCGCAGTCCATGCAGCGACGGTCAGCTGCGCGAACCTTCTCCTAACCGGACCGGGCCCGCCGCGTGGCGGCGGGCCCGGCCGTTGTGCCGATCGCTGTGGCTCAGCTCTCCAGCGCGCGCATCGCGCGGATGAAGGCCTGGCCGCGCGGCGTGCCGACACCGGTCATGTTGTCGTAGCCCGGCAGCGTTACCTGGCCGAAGTAGCCGAACATCTTGCTGCTCTGGTCGTCGAACTGGGTCAGGACCTGAATGCCGCAGGCGAACGGGTTGCACGCTACGCCGCGGAACTCAGCCGGAGTGTGACTAGTGATCGGCAGCGTGTCGTGCAGGGCATTGGTGCCGGCCAGCCGGTACAGCGCCGGGTCGATGAACCCGAAAGGCCGCTGGCCTTGCTGCGCGGCCGCCACGATGCCGGCTACGAGCGGCGATGCCTCGCTGGTGCCGCCGATGTCGATCTGCACGTAGACCGGCGGGTTGTTCGGCTTTGGCGACGGGACGAGCAGCCCGACCGCGAAGCCGGTGAACGGATCGGCGTCGGCGCTGATGTCCGGCGCCGAGCGGACCGCGCCGCTGCGGTTACCTGGCGCATGGGCCAGCTTGGCCGGAACCACGCCCTTCTGGAAGCGGGGCTGCGCCCATAGCAAGCTCGGACCGCCACCGGCGGCGCCCTGCTCACCCACGAAGATCCAGCCTTGGTGCACGGTCAGGATGGACTCGCCGGTCGACCAGCCGGTCTCGAACAACCGGTTGAGGTGATGCCCGATGCCAAGAGTGGTACCGCCGACCGAGATGGCGTACGGGCTGTCGGACGGTGATAGCACGCCGGAGCCGTCGCCAGAGGAGAAGTACATGCCGACGCCCTCGGCCGCCGCGCGCAGCAGGAAGCCCGTCTCGATCCGGGTGTTGGCCGGCGGCTGCTCCTCGTCCGCACCTTCCCAGGAGTTGGAGGCGATGCTGGCGAGCGGGTGGTGACCGGTTCCGTTGAGGATCGCGATGTCTGCGTTGAACAGGCCCTGCAGGCCGGCGTCGCCGTTGTTGCACGCGTCGCCGCCCACCACGAGCTGGCTGGCGCCTGGCGCCATATCGTAGGAGGCTTCGACGTCGAGCTGTTCTTCGATGAAGAACGGGTCACCGCAGGTGTTGCGGCCGAGCGACAGCTCCGCATAGTGGTTGGTGGCCGGGGCGGGCATGTGCATGCGCGCCGCGTAGTCCTTCAGCGTCTGGAACATGTCTGGCGTCAGGCCAAGCTCGACCAGCGCCACCGTCTGGCCCTTGCCGGTGGCCTTGAAGTTCATTTCGTAGGCCGCGCGCAGCTGGACCGCGCCGTAACCGCAGACCTGGGTCGGGAACTTTGTCGTGCCGAAATGCTTCGGCATATGGGTGGCGAAGTGCTGGCCATACCAGCGCGAGCAGAGCGCCGGCCTTCTGGCCTTGGACGCGTGGGCCGCGGTCTTGGCCTCATTCGGGCTGTGCGGCTTGGCGCCTGGCCGCTCGAGCGGCAGCTGCACGGCGGCATTGTCGAGCCCGGTCACGCCGAGCACGCTGCTGCCCAGCGCGGCCGGAATGGTGACCGGCCGGTCATTGGACCGCAGGGTGTAACGACCGCCGGTGACGCCCTTCGACGGCCGGTAGTTTGTCATCTGGACCTTGAAGGCGGCATTGATCGTCGTGACCGAGGCGGTGGCGCGCACGTAGTTGCGCTGCGAGTCGGCGTGGACCGCGGAGAAGCCGCGCCCGCGCAGCCAGGACTCGACCTTGGCTGCCCCGGCCTTAGACGCCCCGAACTTGGCGGTGAACGCGGCCGGGCTCAGGTAGCGATGGAACAGCTTGTTACCAGGCGTGCTGACCGCGGTCGCATACCTCGCTGCAGCTGCCAGATTCGGCTTCAGCCATATCTGCACCGACAAGCGCACGGCACCGCTGACGGGCCCGATGGCCCGGCTGCTGCTGGTGAACGGCGCGACGCTGCCCGCCAGCCGGACCGTCTGCGGAGACGGCGACGCCCCGGCCGTCCCGGTGAAGCTGACAATCGTGAGGCCTGCCACGGTCGCTGTCGCGCCGAGGCTGGCCAGCCATCGCTGTCTGGACACTGGCTTTCTTCTCCCGTCGAAGTGCTTGCGCCGGACCGGCGGGCGTAACCCCCCGGAGAGCCGACTTCCGCCGAGTCTTGGTCTATACCATTGCGAAGCGCAACGAAAGTCTTGGGAAAGCTGAATATTAAGTTTTACCTCAGGAAAAACTGAGACGTCGCTGATGGCGAGTCGTTGCCGGAGATGTCGGAGATACCGGAGAGCGCCGGCGACGCCGGAGGGCGCGGCGACGCCGGAGAGCGCGGAGATGCCGGAGAGCGCGGCGACGCGCGAGTCGCCTTGGCGCCACCGTGGTACGCGGCTTCGGGATGCGCGGGGTCTTGCCGTCCATGGTGGGCGGGGTTTCGGAGGGTGCCCGCGGGCTTGCCCCCTGTGAGTATGTTTAATCAGGACTTATCCGGGGACCTTGGCGGCGCTAACACTGGTTGCCGGATGGGAGTCAAAACCATGGCTATCTTCAGCCGCCGCAGGTACAGCTGGCTATTCATCATCTGGATACTGATAGGGATCGTCGTCGCCTGGGAACGCCACTACATCACGCTCGTCCTGCTTAAGCTGATCTTGTCCGCGTTGCTGGCGATCATCCTGTGGCCGCTTGTGCTGCTCGGCATCAGCTTCCATATTCACTGACCGCTGCCTGTCGTACGCTCGCCACCGTGAGCAATCCACAGGAGCAGGCGGCAGCAGCGGGTCACCCGGAACTGAGCGAGATCCGGGCGAGGATCAGCCGTGGCGGGGCCGACCGCTACCACCAGCAGGCGGCCGCCAGCGGCAAGCTGTTCGCCAGGGACCGGATCGCCATGCTTGTGGACGCCGGCAGCTTCACTGAGGACGGGGCATTCGCAAATGTCCTGGCCAGCGAGCTGCCGGCGGACGGCGTCGTGACCGGCACGGCGACCATTGACGGCCGCCCGGTCGCGCTGATGGCCAACGACTCGACGGTGAAGGCCGGGTCATGGGGCGCGCGGACCGTCGAGAAGATCATCCGCGTCATCGAGCAGGCTTACAACGCTGGCCTGCCGATGATCTACCTGGTGGATTCAGCTGGTGCGCGAATCACCGATCAGGTGCAGATGTTCCCCGGCCGACGTGGGGCCGGCAAGATCTTCCACACCCAGGTGCGGGCATCGGGCTCGATTCCTCAGGTCTGCGCGCTATTCGGGCCATCCGCCGCGGGCGGGGCCTACATTCCCGCCTTCTGCGACTACGTAGCCATGGTGGACGGGAATGCCTCGATGTACCTGGGCAGCCCGCGGATGGTCGAGATGGTGGTGAGCGAGCACACCACGCTCGAGGAAATGGGCGGCGCGCGGATGCATTGCTCGGTCTCGGGGTGCGGCCATTTCCTGGCGAGCACCGAGGCCGAGGCAATCACTGCGGTGCGTGACTACCTTTCCTACCTGCCCGGCAACTGGCAGCAGCAGCCGCCTACGCGCGAGGCGCGCGATCCGAAACCTGCGGACCTGCGCGCCATGGTTCCTGTCAGCGAGCGACAGGCCTTCGACATGCGCCGGTACGTTCACGGGCTGGTGGACTCAGACTCGCTGTTCGAAATACATGCGCTATGGGCTCGGGAGCTGATGATCGGATTCGCTCGGCTGGACGGCCAGCCGATCGGCGTGGTGGCAAATAACCCGATGTTCAAGGGCGGCGTGCTGTTCGTCGACTCGGCGGACAAGGCGACCAGGTTCATCCAGTTGTGCGACGCATTCAACGTGCCGCTGCTGTTCCTGGCTGATGTGCCTGGCTTCATGGTCGGGACCGCGGTGGAACGGCAGGGCATCATCCGGCACGGCGCCAAGATGATCAGCGCCGTCGCGGAGGCGACCGTGCCGAAAATATGTGTCATCGTCCGGAAGGCCTACGGCGCGGGCCTGTACGCCATGGCCGGGCCCGGGTTCGAGCCCGATGCGACTCTCGCGCTGCCTACCGCCAAGATCGCGGTCATGGGCGCCGAGGCGGCGATCAACGCCGTCTACTACAACCGGCTGGCGGCCATCAGCGATCCGGCCGAGCGCGAAGCCGAGACCCAGCGGCTGCGTGACGAGTACGAGACCGACATTGACGTGCTCAGGCTGGCGGGCGAACTCGTCGTTGATGACGTCGTCGAGCCGGAGGACCTGCGCGCGCAGCTGATTCGCCGGTTCGCGGCCGCGCGCGGCAAGGACCGGTCATTCTCGCGCCGCCGGCACGGCGTCACGCCGGTCTGACCCGCCCGCGGGCCACGGCTGACCGGCCGCCCGACCCGGCCTCACCGGCCGCGGCAGAGAGATGATCCGGGCACCGTTACCCTTCGTGAACCGATTGCCGAATCTGCCGCGAACCCGATTATTTGCGCAGGTCAAGGTCAAGGGAGCGGCAAGACATTAGGCGCCGCCGCGTTTTAGCTGACCGCGAATCGCCGATCGCGCCATACGATCAGTGCATGACCAGCGTGCTGCTCGCCGAGGACGACCCGGCAATCTCCGAACCGCTTGCCCGAGCGCTGCGGCGTGAAGGCTATGACGTCGATGTTGCCGCCGACGGGCCAGGAACCCTGGAGGCCGCCAAGGCCGGCGGCATCGATCTGATCGTGCTCGACATCGGGCTGCCCCGGATCGACGGCCTGGAGGTGTGCCGTCGGATCCGGTCGCTGGGCCAGTCGGTTCCCGTGCTGATCCTTACCGCGCGGGCCGACGAGGTGGATACCGTCATCGGCCTGGACGCTGGCGCGGACGACTACGTGACCAAGCCGTTCCGGCTGGCTGAGCTGCTGGCCAGGGTCCGGGCGCTGCTGCGCCGCGGCGCGACGGAATCCAAGGTCGTGCAGGGCGTCCGGGTGGACACCGACGCGCGGCGGGCCTGGCTCGGTGACACCGAAATCGAGCTGACCTCGAAGGAGTTCGACCTGCTGGCGCTGATGGTTGCCGAGGCGGGCAAGGTGGTCACGCGCGAGCAAATCATGCGCCAGGTGTGGGATAGCAAATGGTGGGGCTCGACCAAGACGCTCGATATGCATGTCTCCTGGCTGCGCCGCAAGCTCGGCGACGACGCGCACAGCCCTCAGTTCATCACTACAGTCCGCGGCGTCGGCTTCAGGTTCGAGCGCGGCGACTGACCATACCCTGGAGTTATGGTCCTGGCCTGCAACGCCCGTGAGCGGCAGCGATGAGACGTCGGCTGCTGATCTCCATGATCGCGGTCGCGGTCGCGGCTGTGCTTGCGCTCGGGACGCCGCTGGCCTTCGTGCTGCACCGTCTCCAGCTTGACGAGGTCAGCCAGTCACTGCATAAGGACGCACAGGGCCTGGCGACGACCCTGTATCAGCGGCTTACTTCTTCGCCGCCGATCGACGCTTCGCAAGCCGCCAGGGTGCTATCCGAGCGCTACGTCGTGATCAAGTACAACGGGAGTGTCATTTACCGTGGTGGCCTGCGGCCGTCGCCGCATTCCTTCCAAGCGGCAACGGTGCGGATAGCGCCGTTCACGGTGACGGTCGAGGCCAGCAATTCATACCTGTCCGGCGATTTGACCAGTGAACTGCTCCTGATCGGCGGCGTGGCGCTACTCGCCGTCGGAATCGCGGTGGTGCTCGGGTTGCTCTATGCCAGGAGGATCGTGCGGCCGCTGGAGGAACTGGCCGGAGCGGCTGACCGGCTCGGTTCTGGCGACTCGAGTCCCCTCGGCCGCAGGTACGGAATACACGAGCTGGACCGGGTCGCCGAGGGGCTGGACGGCTCCGCCCAGCGCATCAACGACCTGCTTTCCGCCGAGCGGGACTTCGCCGTGGACGCGTCGCATCAGCTGCGGACGCCGCTGACGGCGTTGTCGATGCGCCTGGAGGAGATGGTGGCGGCGGCTGAGTATCCGGATGTCGTGCGCGAGGAAGGCGCGGCCGCGCTGGCCCAGACCGAACGGCTCGCCGAGGTCGTCGGCCAGCTGCTTGGCCGGGCACGTCGG
The DNA here is from genome assembly GCA_963834665.1 of uncultured Actinomycetota bacterium. GTDB lineage: Bacteria > Actinomycetota > Actinomycetes > Streptosporangiales > Streptosporangiaceae > JAJYUU01. The sequence continues at coordinate 560,945 of CAWICK010000007.1, read as the reverse complement.
ACCGCGACCGGCGCGCCCACCGTGGCCAGCGTTGACGAGATAGTGGGGCAGCAGGTGGTCGAGTGGGAGCCAGCCTTCCGTCGCGTCGGCAGGCGGCTCGCGCTGACAGGAGAGACAGGCCTGCTCGCCTTCGCCACACCTGGCGGCGCATCCCAGGTAATCGCAACGTTGCTGGACAATGCACTGGTCCACGGCGCCGGCACGGTGACAATCAGGACTTCGCGCACCCGGCGGTCGGTGGTGGTTGAGGTACGCGACGAGGGCAGCGGCGTCCCGGCCGAGCTCGCCCCGCGCATTTTCGAGCGGAGCGTCAGCGGCTCGCCTAACGGCACCGGCCTGGGCCTGGCGCTCGCGCGCACGATTGCGGCGTCCGACGGCGGTCAGGTCGTGCTCGTCCGGCCCCGGCCTGCCGTATTCGCCCTGTTCCTCCCGCACGCCACCGCTGATGTCGAGAAGCCCGCGGTGGTCGGACCCGCCTGAGGGACCCGTCCGCCTGAGGCGGCCCGTAGGCTACGGCACGTAGCCGATCATGGGGATCACGAGGAGGCCGCGTGGGAACGGGTGCCGATGCGGACCGGCAGCCGGTCGTCGGAATGGTAGGTGCGGGCCAGCTAGCGAGAATGACCGCCGCGGCTGCGGTCGGTCTGGGCATCAGGTTCCGTGTGCTGGCGGCGGCGGCGGACGAGAGCGCCGCGCAAGTAACGGCCGATGCCTTCGTCGGCGACTTCCGGTCCGATTCGGACCTGGCGGCCTTCGCGGCCGGCTGTGACGTGGTGACCTTCGATCACGAGCACGTTCCGCAGGCGCAGCTCGCGGCTCTCGAGCAGGCTGGTCACACAGTGCTTCCCAGCGCCGCTGCGCTCTGGTTCACCCAGGACAAACTGGCGATGCGAGAGCGGTTGACCAAGCTCGGCGTTCCGTGTCCGCGGTACCGGTCAGTGACGACCGTGGATGAGGTGGCCGAATTCGCCGGTCAAGCGGGTCTTGCCGGGCGGGAGGGTCATGCCGGGCGGGCGGGTCTTGCGGGGCGGGCGGGTCTTGCTGGTTGGGCGGGTCTTGCGGAGCGGGCGGGTCTTGCTGGTTGGGCGGGCGCTGCCGGGCGGGCGGGCGCTGCTGGGCAGGGCGGCTGGCCGGTCGTGCTCAAGGCGGTGTCGGGCGGGTATGACGGGCGTGGCGTCTGGGTCTGCGACAGCGCTGCGGAGGCTGCGACGGTGCTGTCGCACGGCGTCAGCGTTATCGCCGAGGAGTACGTGCCGTTCGAGCGGGAGCTGGCGGTCCTGATCGCGCGATCGCCCAGTGGGCACGGCGCGGCCTATCCGGTCGTCCAGACGGTGCAGCAGGACGGCATCTGCCGTGAGGTGCTGGCGCCCGCTCCCGGTCTCGATCCGGATCTTGCCGTCGCGGCTGAGCGGCTCGGGCTCGCGCTGGCCCGTGATCTGGACGTGGTGGGCATGCTGGCAGTCGAGCTGTTTGAGACCCGCGCCGGGCTGCTCGTCAATGAGCTTGCCATGCGCCCGCATAACAGCGGCCACTGGACAATCGAGGGGGCCCGGACCTCCCAATTCGAGCAGCACCTGCGCGCCGTGCTGAACCTTCCGCTGGGCTCGCCCGTGATGGCCGCGCCGGCGGTGGCGATGGCCAATGTGCTCGGCGGCTCCGATCCTGACCTGCGGTCCAGGCTGAATCACGTGATGGCCGCAGACCCGGCAGTAAAGGTCCACCTGTACGGCAAGGCGGTGCGGCCCGGCCGCAAGGTTGGGCACGTCACAGCGCTCGGCGGCGACCAGGCTGAGGTACGGGACCGAGCCAGGAGAGCGGCAAACTACCTGGCCACCGGAAGCGAAGAATCGTGACCATGGGGAGCGGGGCTCGGTGCGGGCACGGATGCGGAAAGGGGTGCGGATGAGCGGTGGCCCAATCGTCGGCGTGGTGATGGGCAGCGACTCGGACTGGCCTGTGATGCAGGCTGCGGGCGACGTGCTCACTGAATTCGGCGTCTTGTTCGAGGCCGACGTGGTCTCCGCGCACCGGATGCCAGCCGACATGATCAGCTACGGGCAAACGGCCGCGGGTCGTGGCCTGAAGGTGATCATTGCGGGGGCAGGCGGCGCTGCCCATTTGCCTGGCATGCTCGCGTCGGTGTCGACGCTACCTGTGATCGGGGTGCCCGTTCCGCTCAAGTACTTGGACGGGCTCGACTCGCTGCTGTCCATCGTGCAGATGCCAGCCGGGATCCCGGTGGCGACGGTGGCTGTCGGCGGTGCCCGTAACGCTGGCCTGCTCGCGGTGCGGATACTGGCTGTGAGCGACCCTGGCTTGGCTGAGCGAATGGCACAGTTCCAAGCGGACCTGCGGTCGACCGCGCACGCGAAGGGCGAGGCGCTGCGCACCAGGCTCCGGCCCGGCGAACCCCCGGCAGACGAGCCCCCGGCAGGCGAGCCCTAACCAGCGAGCATTGAGCAGACAATACCCTCAAGCACCCTGCGCAACTGATGCGCTGCTGACAGTGACCACTAGAGGGTCAGGGTCAGGGTCAGGGCAAGAGGTCGGTGGGCCACTTCGCAGCCGTCAGCGGGCGCATTTGGATACCCGGCCACGAGACTCCCGGCCGCGCGATCCCGGCATTTACAGGCGTTACGGTCAGTACCCGTCGGCCTCTCCGACACTCTTCACCGATCCGGGCTCCACAATTAGGGTATAACGGTCGGCCCACCGACCCGAATCGATGAAATGTCGGTGACGAGGCCCAGGCTTGGAGCATGACAAGCGGAACATTGTCCGGTTCATTGCGTTTAGCCGGTATTGCGACAAGGGCAGAACTGGCAGCGGTCGGCGTGTCTCGCAGCCAGATCAGAGCCGCAGTGCTGCGAGGCGAGCTGGTGTCCATGGGCAACGGTGTCTACGCCACCGCCAGCAAGGTCGAGGAGTTGCGCGAGGTCCAAGGTGCTGAGGAGGTGCTGCGGGTGACCGCAGCGCTCGCAACCGTCGGCGCTGGGGCGGTCGCCAGCCATGAGACAGCGGCGGTAATCCACGGCCTGGACCTCGTTGGCAAGCCGTCTCCCGACGTGAGGATCACCCGTGCGCCCGGCAATGGCAGCAGGTCGGGACGGCCAGGCGTGATAGTTCATTCTGCCGCGCTGCCCCGGGGGCAGATAACCGAGCGGGTTGGCGTGCCCGTTACGACCGTGGCCAGAACCGTGGTAGACCTTGCGCGGACACTGGACGTGAACCAGGGCGTCGTCGCGGCCGACTCGGCGCTGCGGACGATGCAGACGTCCCTGCAGGAGCTGCGTTCCGTACTGGAAGCCTGCCGGCAATGGCCCGGGCTGTTGAGAGCAGCGGAGGTAGTCGAGTTCGCTGACTGGCGCGCAGAGTCGGCGCTGGAATCGATCGCTCGGGTGGTGATCCGGGATTGCGGGCTTCCGCGGCCAGAACTGCAGGTTACGATCCGGTGCGACCGCGCCTCCTACCGGGTTGATTTCCTCTGGCCCCATTACCGGACCGTTGCCGAGGTCGACGGCGCGGCGAAGTACGACAACAAGTCACTGGCCCTGTATCAGCTTCGGCGCGATGACGCGCTCCGCCAGGCCGGTTTCGAGGTAGTGCATTTCGATTGGCAGGACATCACTACGGCGCCTCTACAGGTGGCGAAGTCGATCCGGGCGGCGTTCGAGCGGGGCAAGGTGCTCGGCCGGGTCGCAGGCTAAGCGCCCCAAATGAGCGGTGCGCATGGCCGCTCGTCAGCCGGACGATACCGCCGCTGATGCTTCTTCCGTCCCTTCGCAGTTCAGGCCCCATGGCTGGCCCTCGCGGCGAGTGAGCACAATGGTCGCGTTCCTGTCCCCTTGCAAAGCTGCTCGCCGTCCGGCGTCAGCAGGTCGGCCGAGGCCCGGCTCATCGGCTTATCATCGCCTGTCGGCCCTGGAAGCCAGAGCGCGGGCTCGCGTCGGACCCGGAACACCGAACCCCGGGACCCAAACCAAGGAGCCCCAAACCCAGGAGCCCCGAAACCGGGACCCGGAAGCGGACCCTGGTGAGCGTTGGACCGGGCACTAGGACGTCCTACTATCGAATGCATGAGCCATGACTTTCCTGCCTTCGCCCTGTCCGAGGAGCACGAGGCGCTCCGCGAGTCGGTTCGCGCACTGGCCGAGGACAAAATCGCGCCGTATGCAGCCAAGGTCGACGAGGCGGCCCAGTTCCCGCAGGAAGCTCATGACGCCCTGGTAAAGGCCGACCTGCATGCCGTGCACATCCCGGAGGAGTACGGGGGCGCGGGCGCTGACGCGATTGCCACCGTTATCGTGATCGAGGAGGTGGCGCGGGTTTGCGCGTCATCCTCGCTGATCCCCGCGGTGAACAAGCTGGGAACCGTGCCGCTGCTGCTCGCGGCGTCCGAGGAGCTCAAGCAGAAGTTCCTGCCACCGGTGGCCAGCGGGGCAGCGATGTTCTCCTATGCGCTGTCCGAGCCCGAGGCCGGCTCGGACGCGGCCGCGATGAAGACGCGGGCAGTGAAGGACGGCGACAGCTACGTCCTGAACGGCACCAAGCGCTGGATTACCAACGCGGGCGTGTCGCGGTATTACACGGTCATGGCCGTCACCGATCCGTCCGCGGGCGCGTCCGGCATCTCGGCGTTCGTGGTCGACAAGGATGACGAGGGACTCTCGTTCGGAGCGCCCGAGCACAAGCTCGGCATCAAGGGCTCACCGACCCGCGAGCTGTATTTCGACAACTGCCGGATCCCGGCAGACCGGCTGGTCGGCGCCGAGGGCAGCGGATTCCGCACCGCGCTCGCCACGCTCGACCACACCCGGATAACGATCGCGGCCCAGGCGCTCGGCATCGCGCAGGGCGCGCTCGACTACGCAGCCGGTTACGTGCAGGAGCGGAAGCAGTTCGGGAAGGCCATTGCCGAGTTCCAGGGCATCCAGTTCATGCTGGCGGACATGGCGATGAAGGTAGAGGCCGCGCGGCAGCTGACCTATGCAGCCGCAGGCCGCTCGGAGCGGGCCATGCACGGCGAACGCGCCGCCGACCTCACTTTCATGTCCTCAGCCTGCAAATGCTTCGCCTCGGATGTGGCCATGGACGTCACTACCGACGCCGTGCAACTGCTCGGCGGCTACGGCTACGTCAGTGATTACCCGGTCGAGCGGATGATGCGAGACGCCAAGATCACCCAGATCTACGAGGGCACCAACCAGATCCAGCGCATGGTCATGGCCCGGCAGCTGCTCAAGTAGCCGTACAGCGGGTATTTCCGCTGGTCAGCGGGCGTCTCTTGAGCGCTGCGTTTGCCGTGCGGCGCGGTTCGCGGGTTGGTCCGGACGGCACCAATAGCGCGACGCTGTGCCCGTTGTCCCCGATTGGTCCCCGTCGTTTCCGGATCGCGTGCTGAGTTTGTACTGACCCCTGGGCGATCACGCCGGTCGCTCCTGGCAGACGGGCGTCGCATCCTCGAGCGCGCCGCCTCGCGACGGGGGGCATGGGCGGTCTGTAACACCGTCGGCTCAGCCTACGCAAGTTCGAACCTTGCACCTGCCACCACCAGCGGAAACGGCCCGTGAGCTGGGAATTGTCCCGCCTCACGGGCCGTCGTTTTGTCCTGCCAGATCTAGCCATCGTTGAAAAAATTCGTTAATCAGTAGAGATATTACTCTGACGTAACGATAATTTACGACGCCGTAAAGTACGTTTTCGGCATGTGATCGCGCGGACTCCGCGTCTCTGCCGGTCCCCGATGCACGAGAAGGGAAAGACGAGAATGGTCAACGCTTTCGCGTGCCTAAGCGACCGCATGCTGCGCGGCGTGCTGCCCGTGGCCGAGGATCAGGCATGATCGCCCGAGCGGAAGGGCTGCGGCTGGGCTTGAGTGCGCGTATCCGGATAGCCGCCGTTGCTTGCCTGGCCGCCGCCACGCTGGCCGGTTGTGCCGCCGCCTCGACCGCCTCGCCCGGCCAGGGATCCGGCCGCGCCCCCATCGTGCGCACGGCCGATGGCTGGGTCCGGGGCAAGGCCGTCGGCGCAACGGCCGAGTACCTGGGCATCCCGTATGCGGCCCCGCCCGTCGGCGCGCTGCGCTGGCAGCCCCCGCATCGTGTCGCGCCCTGGCACCGCATCCGTCAGGCCGCGAGCTTCGCTCAGCACTGCGCGCAGCCGGCGTCGTCGCCCTCCGGCGTGGCCAATACGTCCGAGGACTGCCTGTACCTGAACGTCTTCGCGCCAGCGAACGCAAGGGACCGCAACCTGCCGGTCATGGTGTGGATCCATGGCGGGTCGCTGCTGACCGGCGAGAGCAGCGACTACAACCCCGCCGCGCTGGTACGCAGTGGCGTCATCGTCGTCACGATTAACTACCGGCTCGGGGCGCTCGGCTTCCTGGCCGACACGGCGCTGGCCAGCGCACCGGGCGGGCCGTCCGGCGACTACGGGCTGATGGACCAGCAGGCAGCGCTCGGATGGGTGCAGCGCAACATCCGCGGCTTCGGCGGCGACCCCCGTAACGTGACCCTGTTCGGCGAGTCAGCAGGCGGGCTGTCTGTCCTGGCGCAGCTAGTCTCGCCCGGTGCTCGCGGGCTGTTCCAGCGGGCCATCGTGGAAAGCGGCACCTACGACCTGGCCCAGCTATCGCTGGCCAGCGCCGAGTCGTCCGGGGCGGCCTTCGCCGCCAAGGTCGGCTGCGCCAGCAATACCGCGGCCTGCCTGCGCCGCCTGCCGGTGTCCACCATCCTCGACACTGAGGACACCGGCGGCTACTACCCCAACATCGACAGCGCGGTGCTGCCGCGGTCGATCAGCACTGCCCTGGCCACCGGCCAGTTCAGCCATGTGCCGGTCATCATCGGGACCAACCACGACGAGTGGCGGCTATTCATCGGCCAGGACCAGCTCTACGGCGCCCCGCCGGTGACCGCCGCTAACTACGTAGCGGACATTTCCTCGACCCTCTCCCTGCCCGCGAGCACGGCCTCGGCAGTAGCCAAGGAGTACCCGCAGAGCAGCTACTCCAGCCCGGCGGTCGCCCTCGGCGCGGTCGGTACCGACTCCATCTTCGCCTGCCCCGCGCTCGTCGCGGAAAGGGATCTGTCTCAGTACACGCCGACCTACGCCTACGAGTTCAACGACCAGAACGCCCCCGACCGCGACCTGCCCTCCCTCGGGTTCCCGTACGGGGCGGCGCACACGTTCGAGCTTCAGTACCTGTTCGACCTGGGCAACACCGCCTACCCGGGCACCTTGTCGGGGCCACAGCAGCAGCTGGCGCAGGCCATGAAGCAAGACTGGACGAACTTCGCCAAGGCCGGCGTCCCCGCCTTCGGCTGGCCCAGGTTCATCGCCAGCGACCAGCGGGCGCTGTCCCTTGTCCCGCCGCGCCCGCAGCTGGAGACGGACTACGCGGCCGAGCACCACTGCTCGTTCTGGAGCACGGTCTGACGCGTCCCCCGTGGCACGGCGTTCAAGGCTCTGTGCCTGGATCAGGCTGCTAGCTGACCAGGTTCATTCGAACCAGTAGTCCAGGTACACCTGCGCACCCTCGCCGAGATTGGCCCGGAACCCGCCCTCCCCGCGGAGCCCGGACAGCTCGCCGGTCCCGGAGCCCGGGATCACGAACCAGTCGCCGCTGACGATGTTCCCGCCGACCGTCCCCATGTCCTGCAGCAGGAACGTGCCCTCTCGGCCGCCCACGCTGCCGCTTACGCGCTCGATCCCGACGAAGCTCGCCGACCCGTCAGGCTGCGCGGCCTGCAAAAACTCGACTGCGCCGTCGCCAGCGATATCGCCTGAAAAGCTTTCCTCAACGTGGATCCGGGTCAGCACCGGGCCCTGGGCGGGCTCGTCGTAGCCCGCCGGCTCATACTTGTGCACTGTGATCAGCGCGTTCGCGCGAGTCCGCGTCGCAACTTCAGTCATACGCCTGACTCCTTCGTTTACTGTGGTGGTTTTATGGATGGATGTCATCTAGCCGACTACTGCCGGGACCGGGAAATGGGCCCAGCCTGACGGGGCGCCGCCGGTGGCGATAGCGCCCCACCTGCCCGGCCACCCTCGCCTATCCCCACCATGGCCCGGGCGAGGTCATCCGATCAACGGCGAAGTTCGCAACGGCCAATACTCCCAGTGAATCAATCGGCGCTTGTAGAGGCTGGCCCGCCGCGGCCTGCCATTGGATAATTGATCATGGGCAATACCCGACGAATTGCTGCAGGACTGTGGACACCGCCGACATAGAGATCTTTCTGACCCTCGCCGAGGAGCTGCACTTCGGCCGGACAGCCGAGCGGCTCCACCTGGCTCAGCCGCGGGTCACCCGGGTCATTGCCGCGCTTGAAGGCCAGGCTGGCGGGAAGCTGTTCGAGCGGACTAGCCGCAAGGTCAGGCTCACCCCGCTCGGCGCACGGTTGAGAGACCGGTTGCAATCCGCCTATACCCAGCTCATCGCGGCATTCGACGATGCGCGGCACGAGGCCAAGGACAAGGCCGGGGAACTGCGGATCGGCTTCACCCTTACTACCCAAGGGGAGGCGCTGACCCGCCTGGCGTCGGCGTTCGAGGCGGACCACCGCGGTTGCCGCGCCGTCCTGTCCGAGGTCGACCTAAGCCGCCCGTACGAGGCGCTGCGCAAGGGCGAGGTCGACGTGCTCGTCAACTGGCTGGCAGTGGACGAGCCGGACCTTACGGCGGGTCCGATGATCGACTGCCGGGAGCGAGTGCTGGCGGTGGGTCGTGCGCATCCGCTCGCGAAACGGCGCATAGTCGACGCTGAGGAACTCGCCGACTATGCGAACACGGGGTTCATCCAGTCACTCCCGCTTGCGTTGTTAGATGCGATCATGCCGCCGCGGACGCCGTCTGGCAGACCAGTTCGCCGTACCCATTCCCGCGGCATCTATGAGATGCAGGACGAGGTCGCACGGGGCCACAGCGTCCACCCGACGCTGGCCAACGTCGTGCTCTTCCGGCGCGACGACATCGTCCTGATCCCCATCGACGGCCTGCCGCCGCTGCCGCTCGGGCTGATCTGGTGCACCGGGCACGAGAACGCCCGGATCCGAGCCCTCACCGACACCGCCTGCCAGCTCCGCTCCAGGAACGGGCCGCAGGGCGCAGCAGCGAAGCCGCGGACCCCGACGTAATCTCCTGTGCCCGATCGAGGTCTGCGACTCCGACCCTTCGTCTTCGGCGGCGCGTTCGGGGCCGACATTGTTGGCCTGGCGGTGTCGGCCCGGCCCGCAGTGGCTCGCGGTCGAAAGCTCTCTGCCAGGCTTCGACCACAGTTACTCAGTGCCGCCGGAGCGTCTGTCGCGGGATCGGCTGTGGGGACAAAGCCGTCCTGATCTCAGATCACTGCTTCGTACAATTGCCCGATGGCCGTCGTGATGGGTCTGGCGTGAGCTTCGCCGAGCAAGTGTTGCGCCGCGTCTTCGGCTACGACCTCGTTCCGGCCGGGCCAGCAGGAGATCATCGAGCACGTCATCGGCGGCGGCGACGCGCTGGTGCTGATGCCGACCGGCGGCGGCAAGTCGCTGTGCTATCAGATGCCCGCGCTGGTGCAGGCCCGGCACCGGCGTGGTCGTCTCGCCGCTGATCGCGCTGATGCAGGATCAGGTCGACGCGCTTGCAGGCCCTGGGCGTGCCGGGCCGGCTTCCTCGAACTCCTCGCAGGATCCAGGCCGAACGCCGCCGTGGTCGAGGCGGCCTTCGCTGGCGGCGAACTGGACCTGCTCTACCTGGCGCCGGAGCGGCTGCAGGCTCGAGGCCACGGCGCGGCTGCTGGATCGAGGCACGATCGTCGCTGTTCGCCATCGACGAGGCGCACTGCGTCGTCGCAGTGGGGCCACGACTTCCGGCCCGACTATCTCGCCTTGTCCGAGCTGCACGAGCGCTGGCCGCATGTGCCGCGCATCGCGCTGACCGCCACCGCCACGCAGGCGACGCGGGCCGAGATCGCCGCACGCCTGGACCTGGCCGACGCGCGCCATTTCGTGGCCAGCTTCGACCGGCCCAACATCCAGTACCGGATCGTGCCGAAGAACCGAGCCGAGGCAGCAGCTGCTGGAGTTGCTGCGCCCGAGCACGCCGGCGACGCGGGCATCGTCTACTGCCTGTCGCGCAACTCGGTCGAGAAGACCGCGGATTCCTGCAGCGCAGAACGGGATCGAGGCGCTGCCGTACCACGCCGGCCTGGACGCGCGGCCAGGCGCAGCCAACCAGGCGCGGTTCCTGCGGGAGGACGGCCTGGTCATGGTCGCCACGATCGCCTTCGGCATGGGCATCGACAAGCCCGACGTGCGGTTCGTCGCGCATCTGGATCTGCCCAAGTCGGTCGAGGGCTACTACCAGGAGACCGGCCGGGCCGGCCGCGACGGATGCCCTCGATCGCCTGGATGGCCTACGGGCTGCGGACGTGGTGCTGCTGCGGCAGGATGATCGACATGTCCGAGGGTGACGCGCCACCGCCGCCGCAGCTGAGCCGCACCTGGACGCGATGCTGGCGCTGTGCGAGACTGTCGAGTGCCGCCGCGCGCACTGCTGGCCTATTTCGGCCAGCAGGCCGAGCGCGTGCGGCAACTGCGACACGTGCCTGACCCCGCCGGAATCATGCGGATGGCACCGTCGCCGCGCAGAAGCTGCTGTCTCGCCGTCTACCGGCTCAACCGTGAACGGCACCAGAACTTCGGCGCCGGCCACATCGTCGACATCCTGCTCGGCAAGCAGACGGCCAAGAGTCGACCCAGTACGGCCATGACTCGCTCACGGTCTTCGGCATCGGCACCGAGCTGCGCGACACCGAATGGCGTGCCGTGGTGCGCCAGTTGCTGGCCCAGGGCTTCTCGCGGTCGCACGGCGACCACGGCGCGCTGCCTCGCCGAGCGCAGCGCCGAGGTGCTGCGCGGGCGGCAGCAGGTCATGCTGCGGCGCGAGCCCGAGCGCACGCCGCGACCGGCCCCGGCCAGCGCGCGGGGCCGCCGTCGCCGAGCTGCCGACTCGGCCGACATGGCGTTCGAGCAGCTGCGCGCCTGGCGGCCGCCACCGCGAAAGAACAGGGCATGCCCGCCGTACGTGATCTTCCACGACGCCACGCTGGCGATATCGCCGTCGATTCCCCGGCCACCTGGCCGAACTGGCTTACGTGCCGGGGTCGGCGACAGCAAGCTGGCGAAGTATGGCCAGCAGTCCTGGGCTGCTAGTCGGCGTCCGCGGACGCGGCGCGTCGAGCAGCACCTGACTCACGAATTGGCAGCGGGCCGCGCCTGACGATGGTGGTTTCCTGCCCCGAGGCGTCCTTCAGCCGGGGAAGCTGGTGTTGAGGCTGGTCTGCTCCCAGGCGTCAACGTCCGCGCTGAGTCCCTTTATGGCGTCGCGGAACCACGTAAGCGCGTCGGGTCCGAGGACGAGCATCGACGGCGTGGCGGGACTCTGGACGGCGGTGATGATCGCCTGGGCTGCCTTGGCCGGGTCTCCGGGCTGGCGGGCGTCCTCTGTGAGGTCCGTCCTGCGGCGGGCGCCCACGGTGCCTGCATAGTCGCTGATCTCCGCCCGCGGCTGGGCGAGGGAACGCTTGTAATTGGTGCGGAACGCGCCGGGCTCGACCGTCATGACGGTGACCCCCAGCGGCGCAACCTCCTTGCGCAGGGCGGAGGTCAGCGCCTCCAGGGCTGCCTTGGTAGCCACGTAGTGTCCCGTTCCGATGGGGCAGCTGCGCACCCCGGCCGAGGAGATGTTCACGATCGTGCCGCTCCGCCGTTCGCGCATCTCGGGCAGCACGGCCTGGATCAGCGCGACCGCGCCGAAGAAGTTGGCGGCGAACATCTCCTGGACCTGGTCCTCGGCTGCCTCCTCGACGGCGGCGCGGTAGCCATGGCCGGCATTATTGACCAGGACATCGATGGCGCCGAAACGCTCCCGGGCGGCGCGGACGACGTCACGGACCTGGGCGTGGTCGGTGACATCGAGCGGCAGCGCGAGCGCGGTACCGGGGTGCGACCGCGCGAGATCCTCGACGCTGACCGCGTTACGGGCCGTCACGACGACAGTCTCGCCGCGGTCCAGGACCGCCGTGGCAAGCGCCCGCCCGAGGCCGGTCGAGCAGCCGGTGATGAACCAGGTGGCCATGGTGATTGCCTTTCGTGTCCGGGTAATACGGGGCGGCGGAGCGGCGTCGGTCGCCGAGTGGCCGAAGCTGAGGCTGATCAGGCTGGTAGACGCGATCGCGCCCAGGTACATGAAGGTGCGGAGCATCCCGGCCGCCGCGCCGGTCGAGTCCGGCGGGGCCTGCGCGTACATGGCGGTCTGGTTCGTGACGACGTTGAGCCCGTTCTGGGCGCCGAAGACGACGCTGACCCCCCCCCCCCCCCCCCCCCCCCCCCCCCCCCCCCCCCCCCCCCCCCACACGCCAGCAACGGCCAGATGCGGCGGTGCCAGGCAGCTGCGCTCCCCCCCCCCCCCCCCCCCCCCCCCCCCCCCCCCCCCCCCCCCCCCCCCCCCCCCCCCCACCTGCTCCAGCCACGGGTCCAGCCGTAGATGAAGCCGTACGTGATAGCATGGTGATGCAGAACGGACCTAGGTGATGGTGAGCGCGCGGTTGCGGGCCAGCATGCGCACGTCGAGGAACGGCGTGCGGGGCGCGCAGCTCGTGTGCGGTCAGCGCGGCCAGCAGGGCGGCGGTGCGCCGAGCAGCCACCAGCGGGGGCTGGCCAGTGACATCAGGAACGGCAGCAGGCCGGTCAGCGCGGCGGCAAACAAGACCCGGCCGGGCGGGTCGAGCTCGTGCCAGGAGCGCGCAACCAGGAACGTCAGCCGCCAGCCCCAGACGGCGATGAGCAGCCCGCCGAGCGGCGGCCCGACCGCCATGGTGACCTGCCCGGCGATGGCCTCCGCGCCCAGCACACGACCGGGTGCTTCCCGGTCCAGCCCGTTGCGCCTGGCGGCGGACCATCGCCATCGCGGCCGGGTAGGCAGCTGACGCGCCGAGCCCGATGACGATGCGCGCCGCGATCAGGCTGCCGAGCGACCAGCCCAGGTACCCGAGCAGGCCGCCGGCGGCAACGCTGGCCGTGCCGAAGAGGTAAACCCTCCGCGGTCCGGCCAGGTTGGCGAGCCGCCCCATCGTCGGCTGGCCGATCGCCCTCGCCAGGTAGATCGCGGAGACCAGCCAGGTGGTGGCGGACGCGCCGACGCCATGCGCGTGCCCGATCGATACCAGCGCGGCCGCGATGATCGATGAGTTGACCGGGTTCAGCACCGAGCCGAACGAGGTCGCCGCGACGAACCTCCGGCCGAAACCGATGTCCTCCGGCCGCGGCCCGTTCCGGATCGGGCCGGACTCCGGCGTCCATCTGGAGAGCGGTGTTCCCTTCCATCGCGTTCCTCCATCCACCGTGCTCCCCGGCAGGCGGCTCCGGCAGCTCACGCTTCAACAGTGCCGCGATCGCCGGCGCGCAGGAAGACTGCCGTGTTCCTAGCAGTGACAGGGCTACGCTGGCCGCAGCGCCGGATGCCACACTGGAGGCATGCCGGGGCCGAACGAACTAGGCGATTTCCTCCGGGGCCGCCGGGCGCGGCTGCGGCCTGGCGATGTCGGCCTGCCGCAGGGCCCCGGTCTCCGGCGGACACTCGGGCTGCGACGAGAGGAGACCGCCGCGCTCGCGGGACTGTCCATTGACTACTACATCCGGCTTGAGCAGGGCAAAGAGACCAACCCCAGCGGTCCCGTCCTGGGCGGGCTCGCCCGCGCCCTCCGGCTGAACGAGGAAGAGAACGCCCACCTGTACGCGCTCGCCAACCACGCGGCGGGACGCACGGCGCGGGGTTCACCGCCAGCCAGCCGGGTGGTCCGCCCCGGCGTCCGCCAACTCCTCGAAACAGTGCGGCCCTGCCCGGCTTACGTGCTCACCCGCACCAGCGACCTGCTGGCCGCCAACCCCGAGGCCCTCGTCCTGTTCCCTGGCCTGGCGGACTGGGCGCCCGAGCGGCGCAACACGATCCGGTACACGTTCTTCCACCCGGCGGCCAGGGAACTGTTCGCCGCCTGGGACCGTGCCGCCGAGACGACCGCCGCCCACCTCCGCTCGCTCGCCGCCGACACACCCGACGACCCGTATGTCACCGCGCTGATCGCGGAACTACTCGATGGCAGCCCCGAATTCACCCGGCTCTGGCAGCGGCACGACGTACGGCAGCGGCGCGGGGAGGCCAAGCCGTTCCGCCATCCGCAGGTCGGCGAGTTTACCCTGACCAACGAGGTGCTCTATCTGGCCGACGGCCAGCGGATGAGCGTCTACCAGGCCGAACCCGGCAGCCGCGACCACGACGCCCTGACCCTGCTGTCCATGATCGCCAGCGGCGACCAACCAGAAAACGCCTCCCGGTAGCCGACGGCCGCTGCTTAGGTACCCACCTGCTCACCACGCTGTGCACTCGCAACGGCCGACCACGGACGCCGCCGAACACGTCAAGTGGTCGGCAGCAGCCTCATCACCGCGCATCTAGGATGCAACTCCTGCGGCGAGCGGCACGGAAGCCGTAAGAAACCCACGGCCGGAGGCAGCTGGGACCAGATCGAACCGCTCCTCGACAAGCATCTGGCCGGTCTCGAGTCCGGGTCTACGACCTGCCCGCGGCCTAATCCCTCCCCGCCCAGCCGCTCAGTCGGGCGAGACGAACCCATTCGTCTAGCGTCGTCAGTGGTGGGCGGTCTGGCAGTCGGCCTGCAGTGGTCGGTCTGGTGCGGGTACTGGCGGTCGCGCGGTCTCAGCTGACGTGCTGGCAATCCGCGCAAGCGCTGAACACCCCGAAGTCCGCGTACAGGTGATGGCCGCGCAGCCCGCATGTGCTGCCCGGCCGTGCCCAGCCGCGGCGCCTTGGACGGCATTGTTCACCGTAGCTGACTGGCATGAGTTACTGGCCGCCGATCTCCTGGGCGATCTCCCAGATGTAGCCGTCGGGATCCGCGAAGTTGAGGGTTCGCATGCCCCAGCTGCGGTCCTGCGGGCCGTTTATCAGAGCCACGCCCTTGGCCTTCAGCTCGGCCGCAACCGCATCGACGTCGGCGACGATGATCGCGAAGACGTGCCGCGGCCCGTTCCCGGCCGCGCCCGCGGCCAGCGGCGCGATCATGTCAGGCGCCGTCGACGACTGAGTGAGGAAGAAGTACAGGTCCGTCAGCTTGAACCCGACATTGGTCTGGCCATCGTCGAACGGCGCAAGGTCGAATGCATTCTGGTAGAACGCCTTCGAGGCGGCCACATCCTCGACGAATAGGGTGATCGCGCCAATCCGCTTGTCCCAAATGGCCATGTCTCATCCTGCTTTCTGTCAGCTGTCATCTCCGTGCTTACCGACCCGACGAACGGGGCTGCGGCATCTGGACGCCGCTGCGGTCCCAACGAAGATTACTGGCCGGTTCGGCTCGCCCGTCCGATAGATCAGAGCTCCGGACACGGCCACGATGATGCTAGCCCGGCCGGGGAGCCCGGCACGTCGATGGAGTCGCTGGGACGCGACTGGACATGATCATCAAGGCCCGGCGCGCTGATCAGCAGACTTGCCGGCTACGGACGCGGGGCGGACGGAGAGCGGTCTCGCACACTACCGGCTGCGGAGAATCCGCAGGTCGCCGGCCAGGTAGCGGTGATTTGATGGGCTCACTGTAAAACCGTCGGCTCAGCCTACGTTGGTTCGAACCCAACACCTGCCACCACCCGCCGGTCACCTGGGCGAATGGCAGCCGCCGGTGCAACAGCAATACCTCGATCAGCGCCCGGGTCCCGGCGCCGTCACCGAGGCAGGCGCGGGCGGCCCCCCAAGGCGTGGCCTGTGTGGTGGTGTACCCACGCTGGGGTGCACCGGCTCGACCAATCGGCTCGTGGACGCGTGGTGCAAGGACTGGCCTCTGCGCTCGGCGGCGTCCGGGCTGGATCCTCCCCGGCGGCCCAGTCACAGTGCGCTAGCCCAGTTCGCCGCGGATGTGAGCCTGGACGACTGTCCAGGTCTCCTGCAGGTCGAGGGGAGCAGGCTCGCCGCCGTAGAACTCGCTTGACCGCAGGAATGCCAATGGCTTTTACTCGTGCAGCGTGTTTTCGGACAGGTTCCCCCGTTCAGTTTCCTTGCCCGACAGGGATGTGCGCGATTGAGCAACGCTCCGGATCTCGGTCCCGTGCCACAGCGCATCACCGTCGACGCCGAGCAGGTGCGCCGTCTCGTCGAAGAGCAGTTCCCCCGGTGGGCCGGTCTCCCGGTTCAACCGGTCGCCAACGGTGGCTGGGACAACTGGACCTTCCGGCTCGGCGCGGAAATGCTGGTGCGTCTGCCCAGCGCAGCCGAATACGCCCTGGCGGTCGGCAAGGAACACCGGTGGCTTCCGGCGCTGGCTCCCCGACTCCCGCTGCCGATCCCCGCACCGCTGGCGAAAGGCAAGCCCGGCGCGGGCTACCCGTATTCCTGGTCGGTCTACCAGTGGCTCGACGGCCAGCCTGCCAGCGCGGACCGTATCGCGGATCCCGTCCGGTTCGCAGTCGACCTGGCCGGGTTCCTGGCGGCCTTGCAGAGCATTGACACCGCTGACGGTCCCCGGCCGGGAAAGCACAACTGGTTTCGGGGCGGCACGCTGCGCACCTTCGACGGGGAGGTTCAGAGTGCGCTCACCGCATTGGACGGCCACATCGATGCCGGCCTGGCTCGCGAGACGTGGAGGACCGCGCTTGACGCGCGCTGGGACGGTGCGGAGAGCTGGTTCCACGGTGACGTCGCCGAGGGAAATCTCCTGCTCAGCGACGGGCAGCTGGCGGCCGTCATCGATTTCGGAACATGTGGTGTCGGCGATCCGGCCTGTGACCTGGCAATCGCATGGACATTGCTAACCGCCAGCGGCCGGCAGGCGTTCCGGGAGCGGCTGTCCGTCGGTGACACGGCATGGGCGCGCGGGCGCGGCTGGGCGCTCTGGAAGACACTCGCCGCCTGTGCTCACACACTCGGCGATGCCGAGGAGGAAGCCGCGAGCGCGCGACGCGTCCTCAGCGAGATCCTCTCTGAATACGCCCACGAACTGGGCGGCCGAGGTCGCCCATCATGTCAGCCACGAAGCGAGTGGGCTCGTTTGCCCTCGGAATGAAATAGGTCATCGGGTCGATTCCGGCCGACGGCCACCGCTGCTTCCCGGCGACCAGAGTCGCTTCCGCTGCGGCGGAGGCCGAGGACTCTGTCCAGGCCAGCCTGCCCATCGAGACTAGCGCCAGCGCCGTCACCGTGATGACTTAGCAGTCCGGCGGAGGAAACTGGGCCAAGGCCGCCACCTTCACCTTCCGATGACGAGCCATGGCCGCGCTCACGGAGGCGCGGCACACGACCATGAGGCCGCAGCTACCTCGCGCGCGGCGGCGATGGCAAAGCCAACGCCGATCGATGGCCAAACAGGCGACTGAACGTTCTGGTCAATGACATGTTCGGCGGCGACCAGGGGTGCCGAGGGGGACAGTTATGGCACCCACAACTCAGGTGTGGAATCCCTCTGCTGGTAGAAGGCGCCCTCAGGATTGGCTGACGCCAGATTCCTGAGGGCGCCCCGCAGTGCGTCTCCAGGATTGCTAGAGAGCAACCCCTGGAGGCGTCTGACGATTAGCGAACATCGCGAGGACCTCCTTCCTGATACAGAGGACATACTTTGCCGCGGCGCGCCCACTGTAGGACTGCACGCCGACATGCTGCAACGCATATACCGGTGGCCAAGATCGTCACCCGCTCGCCGGTCACGTCAGGTGGCCGCCAGGCACCCTCGCGGCGACGCGTAATCCGGTCCCGCGGTTTCAGGAGCCGCTGCCTGTCTATGCCCTGGGTGACCACAAGGACGCAGGGGACGCCGAGGTCCACGGAATCAAGACCGCCGCAGGGCGATAGCAAGTCTCAGGACCGTCCATGCACATCGCCCCGCTCTGCTGCAGCGCTGGCTGCGACCAGCATGTTCTGGTACCGCCTTGCAGTTGTAACGACTGACGACTGGGCGCTGGCCGTACGAGCTCTAGTCGACAGGGCCCCGGCAAAGTCGCCGTTAGCATTCCGAGAGCGAGTGGTGGGAGGGTGCTCCGCACGAGGCCCGGGCGGTACGCTGGCGGCCGTGGAGGTCAAGCCTCGGGACGGCGATGACAGCGACGCGCTGGTCGTGCCAGCCCAGGCGGGTGACGCCGACGCCTTCCGGGTGCTGGTAGAAGCCCACCGGGCGGAATTGCACGCGCATTGCTACCGGATGCTGGCCAGCTACCACGACGCCGAGGACGCCCTTCAAGACACCTTGCTGCGGGCCTGGCAGGCCCTGCCGAGCTTCGAGGGGCGCGGCAGCCTGCGCGCCTGGCTGTACAAGATCGCCACGAACGCGGCGCTGGATGTCGCCAGGCGCCGCTCCCGGCGAGAGCTGCCCGCCTCCTACGGCCCGCCGGTCGGGACAGGGGCCAGGTCGAGCGCTCCGTTGGTCGAGACGACGTGGGTGGAGCCCTATCCCGACCACCAGCTGGGCGGGAGCGGAGCACCGGCGTCGCCGGAGGCCCGCTACGACCAGCGCGAAAGCCTAGAGCTCGCCTACGTCACGGCATTGCAGACGCTGCCAGCATCGCAGCGGGCGGCGCTGCTGCTGCGAGAGGTGCTCGGATTCTCCGCGACCGAGATCGCCGGCCAGCTCGGTACCACGGTGCCGGCGGTGACCAGCGCCTTGCAGCGGGCCCGGCAGGGCCTGGCGCGCCACGACGCCGAACCGGATCAGCAACGGACGGTCCGCTCCCTGGGCGACGAGCGGGTGCGCCGGCTGGTGGACGAATTCGTCGGCGCGCTCGAGCGGGCCGACACCGCCACGCTGATCGGCCTGCTCACCCAGGACGCCGTCTGGGCGATGCCCCCGCTGCCCAGCTGGTACCGGGGACCGGCGGCCATCGGCGAGTTCCTCACCACCCTCGGGTTCAACGAACGCTGGCGGCACCGCCCGACCGGGGCCAACGGCCAGCTGGCCTTCGGCTGCTACACCGTTGACCCTGCCACCGGGACCTGGGTGGCGTCGGCGCTAGCCGTGCTGTCGCTTCGAGGCGAGCTGATCGCGGAAGTCGACTTCTTCCTCACCGCCGAGCTGCTGGGCCGATGGGGTCAAGACTCATCTATCGACAGCGCCGAGATGTTTGCCCGCTTCGGGCTGCCGGCCACCATCGCGTGACCATTTTTGCCGGGACCGATTAGCCGAGGCGCTTTCCGCAGTCTTATCCGGTGACCGGCTGCGGACCGTCCGCTGGCCGGGCCATCGTGAGGAGCAACCGTGTACTTCCCGAGTTCGATGCTGATGCCACTGCACGAAGAACGAGTCCGCGGCTTTGACCGGCGAGCCTTCCACGCGGACCTTGGCTCGCTGGAGCCCGGCCAGGCCCGAAGCAGCCGGGCCCGGCCGTGGCCGACCCGGGCCTTCGCCGCGCTGAGCGGCCGCTCACACGCCGGCGCTCGCAGGCCCGGCCTCGCGACCGCACGAGCCCACTCATGAACCAGCGCCGCCCCGGCGTCATCGCCAAGGTGATCGCCACCGACGCCGCCGGCGCCGCCCCGATCGACTGGGACGAGAAACGCTCCACCCGATACCGCTCAAGTAACGACCGCACTTAGCGGGGGAACGGGGTCCTGCTTAGGCTTCCACGCTGGCCGCCTTGCTGTGCCCGGGGCGGGTGCAGGTCAACGTCTGCTGCGATCGTGGCCTGCGCGGCTAGGCTTTGGCGGGCGGCCTTCGCGATGGTCGGCACCGGTTTCGTTCTCCGGGTACCCGAACGGGACCGCCGCATCGTGCCGACGACGGGCGCGTGGGCGAGGCGAGCGAACGGTGGTAAGCGAACATGGCCCGGCGGGTCTGTGAACTGCTGGCTGGCTACCGGCCGCAAGGCGAGACTGAGGCGCGTGATCACAGCCGCATGCTGGCGCTGGCCCAAACGGAGCCAGATCCGTGGCAGCGGTCGGCGCCATTGCACATGACCGCGTCAGCGCTGATCGTCCGGCCGGATGACGGTCGCGTGCTGCTGCGGTGGCATCAGCGTCTGCGGGGCTGGTTCCAGGTTGGCGGGCATGCTGATCCCGGTGAGGACAAGCCCCTTGACATCGCGCTGCGCGAGGCGGCGGAAGAGACAAGCCTGCCAGACTTGGTGCCCTGGCCGGATGATTCGCTGTTGCACCTGGCAGTAGTCCCGGTGCCCGCCGGGCGCGGTGAGCCTGCGCACGAGCATGCGGACTTGCGTTTCGTGCTGGCGACCAGATCACCGGAGGCAGCACGAGCGGAATCCCCGGACGCGCCGGTGCGCTGGCTCACGGTCGACG
Source organism: uncultured Actinomycetota bacterium (assembly GCA_963834665.1). Lineage (GTDB taxonomy): Bacteria > Actinomycetota > Actinomycetes > Streptosporangiales > Streptosporangiaceae > JAJYUU01. The sequence goes on along the minus strand of CAWICK010000007.1, from coordinate 540,617 downwards.
ATGCCGTGCAGGCCACCTCCAAGGCCAACCTGCGCGAATCGCTATCCCGGCTCGAGCGCCTGCTGGCCTGACGGCGGGCCAGGGGATTCGCCTGTCGTTGTCGCAACTGGCGCCTGCGGTAATGCAGCGGTGGGTATCCGGTAGACCCGGCTGGCCGTGTCCGCGAGAATCGCCTGCTGCTCCGGCTTGCTGAGGCTGGCAGTCAGCTCGGTCGCGGCTGCCACCACGGTCGCGTAAGTCGCGGTGAGGGTGCAAACGGGCCAGTCCGAGCCGAACATCAAGCGGTCCGGCCCGAAACCCTGGAGCGCGAGATCGAAATACGGGCGGATATCGGCGGTGCCAGCCGCTCCCAGGATGCCGGAGAGCTTGCAGACGGTGTTGGGCAGCGCGGCCAGCGTGGCGAAAGCGGCAGCCCAGTCCGCGTCGATATGCGGGCCGACGTCAACGTTGCCGAGGTGGTCGAGTACGAACGTCAGCTCGGGCAAGCCGGCCGCGACGCCTACCGCGGTCGGCAACTGCGACGGCTGGAGCACGAGGTCGAAGCACATGCCCGCGGCTGCCAGCGCGCATAGGCCGCGCCGGACATCTGGCCGGGCCAGCCAGTCCGGGGCTGGCTCGGTCAGCAGCGGATGCCGGATACCGGTCAGGAACCGGCCACCGGTCAGGCGGCTGAGCCTGGCCAGTTCGGCCGGCACGGAAGGGCCGGTCAAGTCGGTCCAGCCGACTACCGCGCCGACCAACGGCTCGGTCGCCGCGAGCGCAAGTAGCTCGGCCGTCTCGCCGGGCTCGGTGACCGTCTGCACCACCACCGTTGCCGTTACGCCCACAGCGTCGGCCTGGGGTGCGAGGTCAGCAAAGGCAAACCTGCGGCGCAGCGGAGCGAGCGCGATGTCGGACTCGAGCCACGGCTGAGCGCGCGCCGACGGGTCCCAGAAGTGCTGGTGCGAGTCGATGATCTCGGGCCCGCCCGGCCCGGCGCGTATTGCCATGCCTGGACTGTAAGCCCGGCGCGGTTACGTGCCGGAACGGGATCGATCGTGTTACGCCGTTCGTTGTAAGTGCGGGCGGTCCCGGATCGGAGCAGTGGCATGTTCGAGCGGTTCACTGACCGGGCGCGGCGGGTTGTGGTGCTGGCACAAGAAGAGGCCAGGATGCTCAGCCACAACTACATCGGCACTGAGCACATCCTGCTGGGCCTTATCCACGAGGGAGAAGGCGTTGCAGCCAAGGCACTTGAGTCGCTGGGGATAAGCCTCGAAGCCGTGCGGCAGCAGGTTGAGGAGATTATCGGCCGGGGCCAGCAGGCGCCTTCCGGTCACATCCCGTTCACGCCGCGGGCCAAGAAGGTGCTTGAGCTTTCCCTGCGGGAGGCGCTTGAGCTTGGCCACAACTACATCGGCACGGAGCACATCCTGCTTGGCCTGATCCGTGAGGGCGAGGGCGTCGCCGCCCAGGTGCTTGTCCGCCTTGGTGGCAACGTGAACCGCGTGCGCCGTCGGGTGATCCAGCTGGTGCATCAGGACGAAGCCAGCCAGGACGCGCCCGGACCTGAGATCCGGCTGCCCGATGCCGACACTCGCTTCCGCGAAGCTGGCTTGCGCGGCGTCGGCGCGGGCCCGGGTGGTGCCAGGTCACGGGGCTGGGAAGCCGAGGTCATACCCGTGCTGGCCGACATCCAGCGCAGGCTTACCGCAATCGAGAGGCGCCTTGGTATCCCCGAAGCGCCGCAGATGACGGCAGGCAGCGAATCAGATGAGCCGGGGCAGCCAGCCGGTTCAGGATCCAGCGGATCACAGCCTGCCGACAGGCCGGATCCGGCTGAGCCCGGCGAGCCAGCCCAGGGCGACGCCTGAACCTGCCGGTCTACAGTTCCAGGTCGTCGAGTTGCTTGTGCAGCTCAGCGCGCGGGCCAGAGTATTGCCCCGGCTTCGCCTGGGCGGGCGGCGTGAGCCTGACGGTCCCGCTGCCGGCTTGGGTTCCTGCCGCGAGGCCGCTCGCTGGTGGTGCGGTCACGGAGCGTTTGGCCGCGGCCGAGCGGCGATCCCGGAACACCCAGCCACCAACGACGCCGGCGGCCAGTCCCCCGATGTGCGCCTGCCAGCCGATGCCCGCATGCGGGAGCAGCACGGTGAACTGGTAAGCGAAGCAGAGCGCCATCACCGCGCCGATCATGATGTCAATGGCGTGGCGGTCAAAGAGTCCCCGCACCAGGATGTAGCCCAGGTATCCGAACACCACGCCGCTGGCGCCCACGCCCACGGTGTTCGGCGAACCGGTGAACCAATCCGCCAGTCCGCTCACCAGGATGACCAGGGCGGTCAGCCCGAGGAATCGGGCCACGCCGCGGTATGCGGCCAGGAACCCGAAGATGAACAGGGGCCCCGAGTTGCTCTCGATATGGGTCCAGCTCACGTGCAGGAACGGGGCCGTGAGCACGTACGGCAGGCTGCCAAGATCCCGGGGCTTGATTCCGTAGTCCTGGGTGAGCTGATAGTGATCGGCCACGTTGACAAGCTGGATGACCCACAGCAGCGCCAGGAAGCCGACCATGACGAACAGCGCCTTGCGGGCCTCGTCGAGCACGGACTGAGCATCTTCGGCCCCCATGCTCCAGGCCAGGCGCCGTGCGTTGCTCATGTATTCCCCCACTGCGGTCGAAGCATCGTCCTGGACGGCCAGCCGCGGGCTGGCCATGCACCGAAAGTAAGCGCAGTCGCGCCATGCATGGAACGTAACTGCAGTCAGGCCGGCAGGGAAGCGCGAAGCTGCTAACGCTCCGGCAGGCCGGCCCTGTCAGTGCTGCGGGCGTGACACCCTGGCGGTCGCTCGGCCCGCCCTCGGTGAATGTCGACAGTTCGGTGAAGTACGGAACGACACGCCGTCGGTCCGGCGTGTCGCGCCCGGCGCGCGCGCCGAGCTGTGATCACAGCAGCCGGTCATTACGCTTAGTAATTGTTACAATACGTATTGCCAAATTGTGATCTGCGCGACACTAATTACGGGTTTCCAGCACAGCTTTTTCGGCGGAAACGCTTGGTCCGCGCGGTCAGTTCTGGCAACGTTGTGCCGCGACGGTGCTGGGCCCGAAATCGGCTCGGCGCTTGATCACAGGAACCGGATTTTCGGCTGCACCGTCATACGACTCGCTGCCCTGTACCGCAGCGGTCCGCGCGCCGGGCGTTTCGCCCGGCCGCGCATGGCCGACGGAAGGACCGCATTGTCACAGCACAGGAGGCGGCCCAAAGCCAAGCGCCCACGGCGCCGGCGGGTAGGCGTCTTCATGGTCACCGCCGCAGCGGCAGCCATGTCCGTGACTACAGTAGCGATTCTCTTCATTACTGGCCGTCCCGGGTCGGTTGCAGATCCGCTTGGCGCGGCCGTCGCCCAGGTCTCGGTTGGGAAGTCCGGGAACGTACTGGTGCATGAGCGCCAGCAGCTGATCTTGCAGGATGCGGCGACACAGGCTTTTAGCGTGACGAGCGCACCCAAGATCTCTACGTCGCCGGCTCCGCACACCTGTGCAGGTGGGCACAGTCGCGACGGCGACGGTCGCGTCCGGGCCGCCGCCGAACCCGGCGAGCGCACAGGGCATCGCGTACCAGATGCTTCCGGCTTTCGGCTTCAGCCACTCGCAGTACGGCTGCCTTAACAACTTGTGGACCCAGGAAAGCGGCTGGCGCTACAACGCGCAGAACGCTAGCGGCGCGTACGGGATCCCGCAGGCGCTGCCCGGCTCCAAGATGGCTAGCGCTGGTTCTGACTGGCTGACGAACCCGGCGACACAGATCAAGTGGGGCCTTGGCTATATCAAGTCGATCTACGGAACGCCCTGCGGCGCCTGGGACCACGAGGTCGCGTACGGCTGGTACTGAGCTGCTGACTGACTGCGCCGCTGAGCTATGAGCCGCTGACCTTTTCAGCCGCTTAAATTTGAGCCGCTGAGGAAGGAGCTGCGGACCGCACGGGGTGAGCCCCGTGAGTGCAGAGTTGTGACGGACCTCATACGCCATTCATGACCTTTTCGGTCTGTGTTCTGCCTACTGGACGGCAAGCTGGAAGGCTGACAGCACCCAGCGTGCGCGGCGGCCTTTCTTATACCCCCGTCGCCTTGATCCCGCGTCCCGCCCCGCACGCCGCTCTTGGTCGTCATCTCGCCAGAGTCGCCCTGGGTGGTAGCGAGCGCGCTCAACGCGCTTGACCAAAGGCAAATCTTGTCCCGGCACCACAAACCCACGACGTTCCTGGCTGTTATCAGCCACCTACCCAGTCTCAATAGGCCAGCCGCCGGGCAGCGGCGTGAGGCCCTGACCAGGAACCGTAAGCCCGCAAGAGTCACCTTTGCGGTCGCAGGCTCGGCGCTGGCGGCAGCTGGCGCGGCGGCCATCTGGCCGGCCGTGGCGGCGGCCGAGTCCGCCGGGCACGCTAGCCCGGCACGCGCGACAGCCACCGCCGTGAGAGCGAGAACCGCTAGACCGGCAATTGCCGCGACCGCGGTGACAGCAACAACCGCCACGACCGAAGCTGCCGCAACCAGCCAGACCTCCGCGCAAATCGCAGCCAGATTCGAGACTGCCGCTCGCCTTAATGCCGTGCGGACGGCTGTGGATCAGGCGCATCATGCCAACTTGCTAGCCGCGCGCCGGGCGGCCGCCAGGAAAGCAGCGGCTCGCCGCCGGGCAGCGGCTGCGACGGGAGCACAGGCAACCAACGGGCCGGCGGCAACGGCTCCTGCGTCAGCTGCTACCGCGGCCGCAGGGTCACCGCAGCAGATAGCGATGACAATGCTCAGTTCCTTCGGCTGGTCCGCCGGCCAGTTCTCCTGCCTTGATCCGTTGTGGACCAGGGAGAGCGGCTGGAATCCCTACGCCAGCAACGCCGGATCCGGCGCCTACGGCATCCCGCAAGCGCTACCGGGTAGCAAGATGGCCTCCGCTGGCGCCGACTGGCAGACCAACCCTGCTACTCAGATCAGGTGGGGGCTCGGCTACATCCAGGCAACCTACGGCTCGCCGTGCGGCGCCTGGGGTCACGAGCAGGGGTACGGCTGGTATTAGGCAGCATCACCCGGGCGGCCACGCGCGATCGCAGCGCGTGGCCGCCTGCCACCTGGCGCTCGGTCCTAGCCGATCGGCCTGAAGGTCTTCATGGCCGTATGGAAGATGCCGTTCGCGGCCGGGAAGGTCGATGCGGGCGCCCACAGGGTGAAGGTGTAGGGCTGCGGGCCGTACTTGGTGACCAGCTTGACCAGGATGACCAGCTCGGTGAAGCTAGGGCCGGATGCTCTATGCCAGGCGAACTTCAGGTCCGCGGCGGGCGCGGCCTTGAATCCGTCCACGGACTTGAACCCGATCGCTGCCAGTGAGAGCAGCCTGAAGTTGTGGTAGGCGCCAGCGTCCAGGCCATAGAGGTATTGCGCCTGCGGCAGTGGCTTGGCATAAGTCCAGCTTCCCAGCCCGACCACAAGATGGAAGTTGCGGGCCGGCTGGTTGAGATGGGCTACCAGCAGGGCGATCGCCTGCTTCCAGGCGACCGGCATGCCGATCTTGAAGCCGGCCGTTGATCCCATCACCGCAGCGGGAAAGTGATGCCAGATGTAGCCGGCCGGCAGGACTGGCGGGGTCGGGCCCGTGCTGGGGGTCGGCGTTGGCGTCGGCGTCGGCGTCGGCGTCGGCGTAGGTGACGGCGAACCGCTGTCGCTCGGACTGCTGGTCGGGCTCGTGGATACGGTCGGGCTCGCGCTCGACGTGGTCGTGGGGCTGCTGCCGGGGTGGGGGCTCTTGCCGCCGTGCGCCGCTGTCGTCGTGCCGCCAGGTGCGGGCCCGCCAGCGGCTGGCGTGTGCCTGTTGTGCCCGGCCGCGCCGGACGCGTGCGACACAGGGCCCGAGCCGCCCACCGAAACGGCGCCCTGCGGGCCGGAGGTCTGCGGTAGTCCCTGAGCGCCCAGGGTGTGGGTGTAGGCCTGCCAGCCAATGATCGCCGCGACGACAATCGCGGCGATTCCGGCGGCCGCAACCATCAGCCGCCAGCGGCCCGAAGTGCGCTTGGCAGGGCTCGATGATTGTCCGTTACCGCCAGGGCCGCCGTTGCCTGAACCGCCGTTGCCGCTGGCCGGCCCGCCCGGACTGGCGGCGGGGTCACTGACCTTGGCGGCCGCGGCCGCGGACCCGACCGGCTGCCAGAGGATCGGGCCGCCGTCCAGGCCGGGGCCGCCCTGGCTGTCGGCCGCCACCACATCATTGCCCGACTTCGCCGACTCGGCCGCGGCGTCTGGCGTGCCTGCCAGGCCAGTCCCAGTGGGCATCGACAGCTCGGCGAAGACCGGAGGATCCAGGAACGCCGCCGCCTGCGGAGCTGGCTGGCCCTGCTCGGCGGACCCGGCGGGCGGCTCGGCCTGCACCGGTCCGGTGTCGGCTGCGGCACCGGCGCCGTCAGGCGCGAGTGCGGTCGCAGCCCTGGCATCGCCGGACTGGACCGCGCTGGCGGCGAGCCAGCCGTCGCCGAGGGGCCTGGCGCCTGTCCTGGCGGCGGTCGCGGCATTGGCCAGCAGTCTCGTCGCCGTGGTCGCGTCCGGCCGGGCACCGGGGTCGCGGCTCAGCAGCGCGTCGATCACCGGGCCAAGCGGGCCAGCCGATGGCGCGCGCGGCGCGTCCTCGACCGCTACTCCGGCGATGATCACCGAGGATCCGCCGACTCGGTCAAATGGCCCGCGGCCCTCGACAGCGGCATACAGTGTCGCGCCGAGTGACCACAGGTCGGACGCGGGGGTCGCGATGTCGCCGCGGATCCGCTCCGGCGCGGTGAAGCCCGGGGTACCGACGACCATGCCGGCCTGCGTTATCGACGGGTCCTCGGCGAACGTGGCGATGCCAAAGTCGGTCAGCACCGCGCGGCCGTCCTTGGTGACTAGCACGTTGCTGGGCTTCACGTCGCGGTGCAGCACCCCGGCCGCATGCGCGGTCGTCAGCGCGCTGATCAGGCTGGTGCCGAGCTCGGCGGCCTCAAGCGGCGGCAGCGGGCCGTCCTCGGTGATCACCCGGTCCAGCGACCGCGCCTCGACCAGCTCCATCACGATCCAGGGAGTGCCGTTCTCCTCGACCACGTCGAAGACCGTCACGACGCTGGGATGGCTAAGCCTGGCGGCCGTCCTGGCCTCGCGCAGCGTGCGCTGGTAGATGGCCTCGGCGTCGGCAGGCGCAGCCAGCGCGCTGATCTGAACTTCCTTCACCGCGACGTCACGCGCAAGCAGCTCATCGCGGCCGCGCCAGACGATTCCCATGGCACCGCGGCCGATCGGACCTTGCAGGCGATAGCGGCCGGCGATCAGCCGCCCGGTGCCCATTACCGAGTGCATGGCGGGACCTTATCTAGAGCGACCACTCAGAGTCCTGTGAGGAAGATGTGAGTTTTGACCGGCGACAGCATTTGACGGACGAAAGCGTAGCGTTCGTCAGTCCCGATTTTGTTACTGTTGCCGCCTCGTCATCTCTAGGACATCTAGCGCTTGGTCTAGCTGGTCCGCCGTGATCTCGCCGCCAGCCACGTGGCCGCGTGAGATGACCACGTCCTTGATCGTCTTGCCAGTCGCCAGGGCTTCGTGCGCCGCCGCCGCGGCCGCCTCATATCCGATGTACCGGTTCAGGGCCGTCACGATCGCCGGCGAAGATTCAGCATTGCGCCGCAGCCGCTGCGCGTCCGCGGTGATCCCGGCTACGCATTTGTCCGCCAGCGCGAGCACGGCCGAGGCGAGCAGCGACAGCGAGGAGAGCAGGTTCCTGGCGATAACCGGCATCATCACGTTCAGCTCGAAATTACCCGCGGCTCCGCCGAAGGCCACTGCCGCGTCATTGCCGATGACCTGAGTGCAGACCTGGCAGACCGCCTCGCAGATCACCGGGTTTACCTTGCCGGGCATGATCGAGGAGCCTGGCTGCAAATCGGGGATCCGGATTTCGGCTAGCCCGGTCCTCGGTCCCGAGCCCATCAGCCGCAGGTCGTTGCAGATCTTGTAAAGGCTGACGGCGATGGTTCTTGTGCACCCCGCTCGCGGCGACCAGGCCGTCGCGTCCGCCGGCCGCTTCGAAGTGATTTCGGGCCTCGGTCAGCGGCAGCCCCATGTCCTCCGCCAACCTTGCTATCACTGCCTCGGCGAAGCGAAGCGGTGCGTTCAGGCCGGTGCCAACCGCGGTGCCGCCAAGCGGCAGTTCCCCGACGTCGGTCACCACGGCGGTGGCACGGTCGGCGCCGTGCCGGATTGCTGCCGCGTAGCCGCCGAACTCCTGGCCGAGCGTGACTGGCGTGGCATCCATCAGGTGCGTCCGTCCGCTCTTGACCACCTCGGTAAATTCGAATGCCTTCTCTTCCAGGGCAGCGGCCAGATGATCCAGCGCGGGCAGGAGCGACCTGACGATCAGCCGCGCCGCGGCCAGGTGGATCGCCGAGGGGAACACGTCGTTGGACGACTGTGACGCATTGACGTGATCATTGGGGTGGACTTGCCGCCCGAGGCGGCGGGCGGCCAGCGTCGCGATGACCTCGTTCGCGTTCATGTTCGATGACGTGCCGGAACCGGTTTGGAACACGTCGACAGGGAACTGGTCGTCGTAGCGCCCCTGCGCGACTTCGGCCGCCGCGTCATGGATAGCCGTTGCCAGGTCCACGGGCAGCACACCGAGCTCGCCGTTGACCACGGCAGCGGCGCCCTTGATCGAGGCAAGCGCGCCGATAAGATCGCGCGATAGCCGCTCATCGGAGATCTGGAAATTCTCCACCGCCCGCTGCGTCTGCGCTCCCCACAGCGCATCGGAGGGAACGGCGACCTCGCCCATGGAATCGTGCTCGATGCGCGTTTCGCTGCCGGGGATAGTCATGGCCGTCAGTTTCGTCCGGAGCCGATCGTCAGCAGCGGTGCCCTCGGCGCCGTCACGTCCGCAAAGAAGTCGTTGCCCTTGTCATCGACCACGATGAATGCGGGGAAGTTGCGGACCTCGATCCGCCAGACCGCCTCCATGCCAAGTTCGGGATACTCAAGCACCTCGACCTTGGTAATGCAGTCCTTCGCCAGCCTGGCCGCGGCACCGCCGATCGAGCCCAGGTAGAAGCCGCCGTGTGACTTGCAAGCCGCAGTGACCGAGGCGGACCGGTTGCCCTTGGCCAGCATCACCAGCGAGCCGCCAGCGGCCTGGAACTTGTCCACATAGGAGTCCATCCGGCCAGCGGTCGTCGGGCCAAACGAGCCGGACGCGTAGCCCTCGGGGGTCTTGGCCGGTCCCGCGTAGTACACGGCATGATCGCGCAGGTAGGCGGGCATCGGCTGGCCGGAGTCGAGCAGTTCGTTGATCTTGGCGTGGGCGATATCGCGCGCCACCACCATCGGTCCGGTTAGCGCCAGCCTCGTCTTGATCGGGTAACGGGATAGCTCGGCCCGGATCTCGGCCATCGGCCGCGACAGGTCAACCGTGACGACCTCACCGTCGAGTTCGGACTCGGCCGCGTCCGGAAGGTACTGCGCAGGGTCAGTCTCGAGTTGCTCAAGGAAGACCCCGTTTCCCGAAATCTTTGCTTTTGCTTGCCTGTCCGCAGAGCAGGACACCGCGATCGCGACCGGGCACGATGCGCCGTGGCGGGGCAGCCTGATCACCCGGACGTCGTGGCAGAAGTACTTGCCGCCGAACTGGGCGCCGATGCCGGCCTGGCGGGTGATCTCGAGCACCTGCTGCTCAAGTTCAAGGTCGCGGAAGCCGTGCGCCTCTATCGAGCCGGCCGTTGGGAGCGCGTCGAGGTATCTGGCCGACGCGTACTTGGCCGTCTTCAGCGCGTACTCCGCGCTGGTCCCGCCGACCACGATGGCCAGGTGATAGGGCGGGCAGGCGGCCGTGCCGAGCGATCTGATCTTCTCGTCCAGGAACGCGGCCATCCGGGCCGGGTTGAGCACCGCCTTGGTCTCCTGGTACAGGTACGACTTGTTGGCCGAGCCGCCGCCCTTGGCCATGAAGAGGAACTTGTACTCGTTTCCGGCGGTGGCGTACAGCTCGATCTGCGCCGGGAGGTTACTCCCGGTGTTCTGCTCCTCCCACATCGTGAGTGGCGCAAGCTGCGAGTAGCGCAGGTTCAGCGTTGTGTAGGCGTCGTACACGCCGCGGGCGATGTGCTCCTCGTCCCGGCCGTCGGTGAGCACTTGCTGGCCGCGCTTGCCCATCACGATGGCGGTGCCGGTGTCCTGGCACATCGGCAGGATCCCGCCGGCCGCGATGCACGCGTTCATGAGCAGGTCGCGGGCAACGAACTTGTCGTTCGGCGATGCCTGCGGGTCGTCCAGGATGGCCCGGAGCTGCCTGAGGTGAGCGGGCCGGAGCAGGTGCGCGATGTCGTGCATGGCCGCCGCGGTGAGTTCGGTCAGGACCCCGGGATCCAGCTGGAGGAACTCCCGTCCGAACGCCCGTTGCACGGTGATCCCGTCGGCGGTGAGCAGCCGGTACGCGGTGTCGTCCGCGCCGGTTGGCAGCATGTCGGTGTAGGAAAACTCGGGCATTGGGACACATCCTCGTGGCGGCCGATGACCCTCTCATCGTATTTCGCAGCCGGACCAGGTCAGTGGCGGGCCTAACTGCTGGCGGCGGGATCCGGCCCAGATGCAGTCCTGCGCCTGCGCCTGCGCCCGCGCTGTGCCACCGACGCGGTCGTGCGGAGGCTGGCTGCCCATGCTGGGCAGCCAGCCTCCGCCTGGTTGCGGCCAGCCCCCGGCCGCCCCGGCTACTCCGTTACCGGGCTAGCCGCGCTTGCGGCACCAGCCCGGGCCTCCTCCGCATCCGGCCTGGCGGGCTGACGGACCCGGATGACGACCGCGACCACGATCAGGGCCACCAGGTCGAAGATCGCGGCGGCGGTGAACGCCGCGGCCATCCCGTGCACCCGGACATGCGCGAGCTGCGCGGCCGCGGTTGCCCCCGCCAGTGGATGCGACGCGGCTGCCCGGCTTGCCGTGCCGAAGATCGTGACCAAGATGGCCAGCCCGAGCGCGCCGCCCACCTGCTGCATGACGTTGACCATGCTGGCTGCCGCGCCCGAGTCCTTCGGCGGCACGCCAGCCAGAGACGCCATCGTCAGCGGCACGAACACGACGCCCATACCGGTGCCGAGCATCAGCATCGGAAGCAGAACGCCAGGGAAGTAGCTGGTGCCCGTGGTGAGCTGACCAAGCCATGCCATCCCGGCTACCACCGGCAGCAGGCCTATAACCATCAGCGGCTTAGGACCGAACCTGGCCACCAGCCTCGGCGCAAGCCGAGATGTCGCGAACAAGGCGCCCGTCATCGGGATGAAGGAAACGCCGGCCTTGAGCGGGCTGAAGCCGAGCACTTCCTGCACGAACTGGGTGAGGAAGAAGAACGACCCGAACATGCCGCCGACCAACAGCAGCCGCGCCAGGTAAGACGCCGACCGGCTGCGGTCGCGGAACAGCCACAGCGGGGTGATCGGCTGCCTAGTCCGGGTCTCGATCAGCCCGAACAGCCCGAGCAGGACGGCGGCGGCTCCGAACGAACCCAGGGTGCCAGCGCTGGACCAGCCGGCCGAGGCGGCATTGATGAAGCCATAGACCAGGGCCGACATCCCGGCCGTCGAGGTGATGGCGCCTGGGGCGTCAAACCGACCGTGCTGGCGCCCGGAACGGGCCAGCAGGCGGGGAGCGGCGGCGACCACGGCGATACCGATGGGCACGTTGACGAAGAAGACCCAGCGCCATGACGCCCATTGAGTGATCACGCCACCAAGCACCAGGCCCAGCGACGAACCGCCCATGACAACGGCCGTGAAGATGCTCAGGGCACGGACCCGTTCCCTGCCTTCAGGAAAGCTCGTGACGATGGCCGCGAGGACGGCGGGCGTGGCGATGGCGCCGCCGACTCCCTGGACCGCACGGGCGGCCAGCAGGGTTGCGGCCGACGTCGCCAGGCCGCCGGCCAGCGAGGCGAAGGTGAAGATGGCGAGGCCGGCCATGAAGGCCTGGCGCCGGCCGAGGATGTCACCGGCCCGGCCGCCGAGCAGGAGCAGGCCGCCGAAGGTCAGCGCGTAGGCGTTGAGCACCCAGGACAGGCTCGTGGCGGACAGGTGCAAGCCTGCCGCCATGGACGGAAGCGCGACGTTCACGACCGTCATGTCCAGCACGATCATGAGCTGCGCGCAGAGCATCACCGCGAGAGTGATATTGCGCCGGTCGCGGGAGTGGCGCGATTCTGGTTGGTGCGCCTGCACCGCGACAGCCTGACCGGCTGCTGCGGGCGGAGCTTCGATTGAAGTGCGAGCAGGAGAAGGCATGGTTCCTTCCAGGAACGTTTTGTGTACGGCATGCGCAGGCGGAAGGACTGCGCACTCGTGGGAGCTCGCCGGTGGCGCTAACGGCTGCGGTACCGCGCACGGCAGCACTGCTTACCTCGATCCGGGCCGCGTGGTGAGCGCTCGCCTTCGCGGCCCAGTTGAGCTATGCTCAATTCGGAGGCTCCCTCCGGTAACTATACGGAGGATCCCTCCGCTTTGCAACTCGAAATGCAGGAGTCTTTGATGGGCGGTACCGAGCCGGCCAGCCAGGCCGGGTCGCCGATGCGGGCAGACGCGCGCCGCAACTACGAGCGGCTGCTGGCGGCGGCCGCTGCAGCGTTCGCTGAGCACGGCGCTGATGACGTTTCGCTAGAGGAAATTGCCCGCCGAGCCGGTGTTGGTATCGGCACGCTCTACCGGCACTTTCCGGCTCGCCAGGCGCTACTCGAGGCGGTCTACAAGGACCAGGTCGACGGACTCGAGGTGCTGGCCGGCAAACTGCTGGCCGCGGAGTCGCCGGCGGACGCCCTGGCGCAGTGGATGCGCGCGTTCGTCGCGTTCGGCCGGACGAAGCGAAGCCTCAGCGGCGCGCTCGTCGCCACCATCGGCAAGGACTCGGAGCTACTGTCGGCGTGCAGCGCGACTCTCCGGAAGTGCACCGACATGTTGCTTGATCGCGGGAAGCAGGCTGGCCTTGTCCGCGAGGATGTGCGATCGGGTGACGTCCTGCGGCTGAGTCACGGACTGATCCTCGCGACCGACGCCGCACCGTCTGATCCGGGTCAGGCTGACCGCCTGATCGGCTTGCTCGTCGACGGCTTGCTGGCTGGCGGAGCCAGCCAGAGCGGAAGATAGTCACTCCGAGCCGGCCGTCCTGGGTCTGTGCGGGTAGTGCGGGGCACGGACGGGATCCATCGCGGCCGGGTGCTTGCGTCGCGTTGCCGCGGGTAGCAACGAGGTGCCGGGTCGCCGGCCCTCGGCTGCGCTGCCGCCGGTGCGGCTGCCAACCCGGGCCAGCCGAGGTGAGGACGGTAAAAGTGAGCAGCATCCCCGAGCAAGGCATCAGCCCTGAGCGGCTCAGCTCTGAGCACCCGCACGAGTCGGTCGACATCGATGAGGCAGGTCGTCAGCTGGAGCTCGCGGCACATGACGTCGCGGTAGCTTCCAGCTGCATCGGCCTGGGTGATCTCGACAGAGCGCACACCAGCGTCATCACGGCTCGCGCTGCAGTCGATGCGGCAGAGAACATCCTGCGGGTGGCGCTGAACTTAGCGGGCTTGGGCCAGCCATAAGCGGTGCGCACGCAGGCGGCGTGCCGCTCTCTTGACGTGGTCCGATGGAGTCGGCTGCGGTCAATTACGAGGTGTTTTCACCTGAGAAGCGCCAGAACCTGCTAACCTCAACCCGTTTTTCATGGCGTGCGCAGGCACGCTCGTGCCGGGCTGAAGGAGCGGCAGTGGCGATTCGCAGGGCTAAGCAGAAGGCTCAGGTCATTGAGAAGCTCTCGGCGAGCGCGCCGGCCGGAGAGACCTTCATCGCGTCCGTGCACGGTGAGACCGGACCGAGCCCATGGCTCAACGCCGTCTTCGACGAGATCCCGGTTCTCGGCTTGATGGTGGCCCTGACCCGCCGGTTCTACTTCTTCACCCTGACCAATACCTCGGTTGTGGTCAACTCGGCGAACCGGTTCACTAATCGGCCGGGCGAGATCGTCGCGGTGTTCCCGCGCGCCGAGTTCCCGGTGAGCCGGTACAACCGCGCCACCATGTGGAGCAAGTTCTATGTGCAGCTTCCCGGCTCGGACAAACCGACCCGCATCAATGTGCACAGGTACTGGCGGCACGAACTGGACGCGCTGGCCGCCGCGTTCCCGGCTGAGCCCGTCGCACTGCCGGTGAGCGACGCGTCCGCTGGCGAGGCCGTTGCCAGCTGACGAACTGGCACAGGCGACATTTCATCGATGCGGGTCGTTTGGGCGACCGTTATATACGCAATTGCGGAACCAGAATCGATGAAGAGTTCGATAGTCGTGTGCAGACGACGGACGTAATGCACTTAATGCCCGGATCGTGCAGCAGTAGGTGCTGCTGGGAGGGGCGCGCCGCACAGTGGATGGCGCCATAAAGCTGGGTGGGCGCCACGAAGAACTACACAGCCGTGCCCGGGGTGGGCTACATTAGTGTGTGACTCACACATTGATTGGCTTAGTGCAGGAGGTCCTTCACATGACGCAGGCATCTGGTTCGTTTACCGTCGGTTCCTGGGACGAGAGCACCTACCAGGAACTCAGCGACGATGGCAAGCTCACCAAGGCGACCGTCACCTTCGGTCTGACCGGCGATCTCGCAGGCAAGGCGACCTGGGACGCCGTCATGTGTTACCGGCCAGACGGCACGGCTGCCTATACCGGCATGCAGCGGATTGACGGCCAACTCGCAGGGATCGCCGGAAGCTTCGTGGTCCAGGCCGACGGCGAGTTCGTCAATGGCGAAGCACGGTCACGCTGGCAGATCATCGACGGGTCGGGGACGGATGGGCTGGCCGGCCTCACCGGCAATGGGATGGCTGTCGCCACCGCCGAGCCGCCCGGTCAGTACACCCTCGAATACGACCTTGGCTGAGCACGCTGCGAGCGCCGGCCCCGCAGAGGCCGAGCCCGCTGATGACGAGCAGGCCGATGCCGAGCAGGCCGATGCCGAGCGGGCCGATGCTGAGCGGGCCGACGGCGGGCGCGCCGATGGCGAGCACGCCGCGCTCGACCGGCCATCGAACGTGTTCGGCGCGCTTGCGCTGGTGGTGTCGGATCAGATGGCCGACGCGACCGCTGCGGCGGCAGGCCGGTCTGAATCAGCGCCCGCCGCGCTTGCGGCATTGCTTCACTTCCTCGATCGCCCGTCCGTCGACCTGCTGCGGCAGGTTCTCGGCCTGACATCATCAGGGACCGTCAGGCTGCTTGACCGGCTTGCCGAGGCCGGCCTCGTCGAGCGCGTGGCCGCGGCGGACCGGAGGTCGACGGCGATCGTGCTGACGGAGACGGGCAGAGCCGCCGCCGAGGAGGTCTGCCGCGCCCGCGCTGGTGTGCTCGACCGCGCGCTGGCCGCGCTTGAGCCGGCCGAACGGGCGGACTTCGACCGGCTCATCGGCAAGATGCTGGTGGGCATGATGCGGGGTCCGGGGGCAGTGCGGTGGATCTGCCGGCTGTGCGACACGGGCATCTGCCGTGGCTCGCCGGACGGCTGCCCGGTCGGCAACGCTGCCCGCGAGCGCTACGCCGGCGCACCGCGCGCTACCTAGAAAGCCGCGGCAGCAGCGCGGGGCTGCCCGCTGGCGTCTACTGCGCGCTGAGGTCGGCGAGGCCGTACAGCCGGGCCGCGTTCCCCGCGCCGATGAGGCTGGCCACCCTGATCGCATCGGGCTCGGTCCAGTGCCCGGCGGCGACCCAGCCGCCCAGTACCTCGGTCATCGCCTGCCGCCACAACCGCGCGCCGAGGTACACCAGCTCCGGCAGCCCGTATGCGTCAGACGAATACAGCACCTTGCCGAACGGGGTCAGTTCCAGCGCTTCGGCTAGCACTGCCGCAGCCCGGGCACCTACGTAGTTCAGGGCGAGGCCGACGTCGAAGTAGACGTTCGGATAGGCCTGCGCCAGGAAAGCGGCATTGCGATGGAATGGGTAACAATGCAGCAGCACCACCGGGACGCCGCAGGCCGCCAGGAAGTCGCGCGCCAGCAGCGGATCAGCGCGCCGCAGGTCAAGATCGGGATCACCGAAGCCGGCGTGCAACTGGATCGGCAGCCCACGGTCCGCCGCGCTCCACAGCAGATGCCGGAGCAGCACCGGGTCGGCGACCCGGGCCTGGCCGGTTACCTCCGCTGTGCGCAGCCAGTCACCGGCCGCCGCGCGCACCGCGGCCGGCTCTGGGCGGGACGGGTCGAAGTCGAATCCGTGCCGGTAGGCCACGATACTTTTCACCGCAGCCGCCTGAGCAGACCGCTCGGAGAGCAGTTCGGGGAAACGGGCGCCGAACTCACCGGCCGAGCACCCGGACCTGGCAAGTTCCTCGGCGACCGACTCAAGCCTGACGACCTCGCGAACCTCGGCCTCGGCGAGTTCCCCCAACTCGGCCAGGCTGGCCGAGCCCGGCGCGGTGAAGCCGGTGTCCACCAGCAGATGCGAGCACCCGGCTCCGGACAGCAATAGCTCGGCCGGCCCCGTTTCCCGCATGGAGTTTCGGTAACCGATGTAGACGCTCGCTTCGACGGAAGAGGCCAGGCCGAGCACCGGCCCGCACCAGCGACGTAGGGCGAAACCGAGCTGGGAGTCGAATCGCGACGTTCCGGCCGGTGGAGGCTGGTCCGATTCGGTCAGGAAGCGCTCGAATTCTGGCGCGGCCACGGGCCCGGGCAGGACGGTGTGCACGTGGTGATCGACAAGCTGCAACTCTTCGACGGCCTCAGCCAACCCCATGGCTGACCGTAACTCATCGGCGATATGCCGAAGCACGCGGCCCGACGGGACGGCCTGGCTGGCTAGCGCCGGCCTCGACGTGACGGTTTCCGACTAGCAGGATCCAGACTTGCCCAGGCGCAAAGTTCATCGGGTGGCCCGACGTGGTCGTGAACGTGGTGCCGCCATTCCAGTACCGCCGGGACCAGCGGACCTTGTAGGCCTTCCCGTTCCGCAGCACGACCGCGGTGCCGTGGCCGACGGTCTCCGCGTAGGGCGGTGGGTAGCCGTACTCCAGGTATCCGGACTTGCGCACGATCGTGTGCTGGATCACCACCGTGACGGGCGAGAAACGACGGCCTGCGGTGGTCTTGGCCGGCACGCCATCCATCGATACCAGCCATCGGTGCCTGTGCGCAGACCAGGTAAAGGTGTACCTCGCGGACGGATAGGTGACCGTTGCCGACTTAGTCACGCGGCCGCCGGCTGGCGCGGGGCCGAACTTGAAGCCGATGTTGTGCGCCTTGCTGGCCCGCCTCGACTGTGCGAGCAGCACACGTGTGGTTGCGAAGAGGTTGTAGGGCGCGATGCGTGAGTAGTCCCGGTAGTAGCCGTTCGTTACGCCGGCGTAGAGGTTGACGATCCGGGCATGCTCCACGACTGGGAGCAACTGGCCCTGGGCCCCGGAGAAGGCGAAAGCCGGGCGGCCGAACTGACCCAGCAGCTGCAGGTCGTCTCTCCTGGCGCTGCGCACCGGCCCGATGACTGGCGGGAAATGCGACGAGAAGACCGCCAGGAAACGGGTGAGGCCGCCTTCTACCGGCAGCACGTACACGATGTCCGCCTCGGTCAGCCCGGTCTGCGGCCGCGCGTACACGATGTTGTCGATCTTGACGGCGAGCACCCGCCGCAGTGACTTCACCGGTTCTCCGGTGAACGGGGACACCAGCCGGTGCTTCTTCCTGGGCGCCACCGTTGGCCGCACGGCGGGGGGCCGGATGGCCTTAGAAGACGTGTGCGCAGCGGGAGCAGCGGTGCCCGGTATCAACACCAGGCCGACAACAACGGCAGCTGTCGCCGCCGCGGCCAGTATCGCCGCGAGGACAGTCTTCCCGCCTGTCCATGGCAACAGCGCCCTGCGTGCCCATGTCGAAAGCCAACTCATGACTGCCGCCGATCCTCCGCGGTGCAAGGGTCCGCAGCACAGGCTATCTCCGCGGTCACCTAGTCCAGCACGCTTCCTGTCTCGCGCAGCGTAACGGCTCCACGCGCGGGCCAGAAGTCAGTAATGCCTAGATTACGCCAGTTCCCTGGTGGTCAGGGAGTCCGGTTTTTGTCGATCTGGTCGAAGTCACCATAGCCGTTGTAGGTGCCGCCACCGCCGGACCACTGCCACATCAGGGCGTACTTGCTGGCACTGGTCATGCCGCCGAAGAACTTCGCGCAGGTCTTGGTGCCGGACAGGCACCAGCCATCTGGGTGATGGGTCAGGCTGCTGGTATCGGCCATATAGGTCCACTCGTAGGTGTTCGAGATGGTGGAGTAGCGGCCGGTGCCGAAGATCGACGCCCAGATGGGCGGCGCCGAGTACACCCCGGCCTTATAGGCGGAGTGGCTGGTCAGGTAGTCGGCGAAACCGTTGAAGTCGGCCCGGTCAACCTGCGCCGCAATAGAGTGACGCCGCACCCGGCCGCTGCATGGCGAGGTGTAGACCGCGTTCCAGCCGTTGTCCGGCGCCGGCGTATAGCTCGGCGCGTGCCCGGGCAGCTCAACATCCAGGAACAGCACCGGGTACGTCACCTTCGGCTTCAGCGCATTGAGGTCACGAAGCGCCACGGCTGCCTGCGCCTGGCCCCACGCCACCGCTTCCTTGCTGGTGCCGTTGAAATGCGGATCGACGCCCGGGCCGGCCATGAACCAGTACGCGCCGGTGCCGATGCCCCGGTGGTAGGTGACCAGGTTGGTCCGGGCATCGCTGGCGTTGGTCTTGGACCACACGACCTTTCCGCCGCAGTGCTGCCAGCCGGCCCAGTTCCCGATCATGCCGATGTAGCCGCCGTAGCTACTGCCGATCGCAGGCTCGCGGTACGGTGCCGGGCCGGGGACGGGGATGTAGTTACTGTCGGTTCCGTACCAGAAGCCGGCCGGAGCATCGGCGGGCCTGACGGCGGCAGCGGCGGCCGGGCCGCTAGCCGCCGTCATGACGGCCGCTGACACTGCGAAGAGGCCCGCGACGGCCGCTGCAGCCCCCCGGATAGGCAGTCGCCTGCGCTGCTGCGTCAAGAAGGTCATGGTGGCACTACCCCGTCCTGGCTGAGCTGCCCGTCCTGGCTGAGCTCTCGTGTCTGATCCGCCAGCCCACGGTAGACGTGGCGGGGGAGTGGTCAGAACCGCAAGAAGTGCTGGAAGCACTCGAACGCGGTGTCGCGCTCGGCAAAGGCGGCGGCCTCAGCTCGCTTAACCGCCAGGTAAGCGGCCGACCGGAGCGGACCGAGCGCCGTCATCAGCAATTCGTCGCTGGCGAGCGCGTCGAGTGCGTCGGCCAGGCTGCGGGGCAGGTGGCGCGCGCCGGCCGCCTGCCGTTCGGCTTCCGACATCGTGGCCGGATCGACGTTCACCGGCTCGCCGGGATCGAGCCGCCGCCGGATCCCGTCCAGGCCGGCGTGGATGAACCCGCCGAGGGCCAGGTAGGGGTTGGCGCTGGAGTCCGATGGCTTCAGTTCCAGGTTCACCGAACTGCCGGGATCGCCGCGCAGCGGCGAGCAGATCCGGATGGCGGCCTCGCGGTTGTCCATCCCGTAGCAGGTAAACGCGCTGCTCCAGAACTGCGGCTGCAGGCGGCGGTAGCTGTTCACGCTGCCGCAGGTCAGCGCGACCAGCGCCGGGAGATGAGCCAGCAGGCCGCCGATGAAGTGATAACCGACCGCCGACAGGCCGTAACGGTCGGCCGGGTCGGCAAAGACGGCTCCGCCGCCGGCTGAGCCGGCATCAGCCAGGCTGGTCAGCGAGGCGTGCAGGTGAGTGCCGTTACCCGCCTGATCGGGTATGGGCTTGGGCGCCAGGCTTGCCCACAGCCCGTGCCGGAACGCGACGCCCCGCACGGTTTCCCTGTACAGCACGTGGTTGTCGGCCGCGCGGAGCGCGGGCGCATGCCGGATGGCTATCTCGTGCTGGCCGTCGCCAAGCTCGGGGTAGTAATGCTCAACGTGCAGCCCTTGCGCGTTCAGCGCCCGGACCAGGTCGATGACAATGTCATGCCCCTGGTGGAAGCCGGTCGCTGAGTAGCACAGGCTGTCGTCGAGCGGTACCAGCCGGTCCGGTCCGCCAGCCGGATCGTGCTCGCGCCGGCCGAGGGTGAACTCAGGCTCGAAGGCGGCTGCCATGGCGTAGCCCTCGGCGGCGAGGGCCTCGATCGCCTGCTTCAGGAAGGTGCGGGCGCACGCCTCCCAGGGCGTGCCGTCCGGCTTGACCAGGTCAGCCAGCATGGCGCCAGCGCCGGGAGCGTACGGCAGCGCAACAAGCGTGCAAGGATCTGGCTTGATCCTGACCTCGCCGACCGGGCCCATTCCGGCCACGGGCTGGAGCGTGTCCAGCATGGTCATGGCCATCATCGCCACTGTGTGGCCGATGCCGCTCTCGATGCGCTCAGGCAGGAACGCGCCGGATGTTGCCTTGCCCCGGATGATCCCGCCGTGGTCGGCATACAGGAACCGGATCAGCTCAAGGTCGCTGGACGCCGCTTTCGCCAGCGCGTCCCTGGTTGCCGTGTCGCTGCCGCCTGAATTCATGCGTCAGGAGTAGCACGACCGTCCGCGGTTCGTACAGATTCCCGGCCAACGTAGCCATTGCCGGCCACGCCGTCGGCGTCGTCCGCGCCTGCTGCGGCGTCCGCGGCGTGCGTGGCGACTGCGGCATCCGCGGCGTTGGCGCCGTCCGCGGCGATGTCGTCGGCGACCACGTCCGTGCCGGCCGCCTCGGTGGCCATGGAGGCAGCGATCGTCGCTGCCTCCGCGCCGTCCTCATGCACGTACCTGCCGCCCCGCAGCGCCGATGCCCCGGCGGCGATGACCAGGACGGCGATCGCCATGGAGAAGACGATCACCAGGCCGTGGTGGAACGGCTGCGAGATCAGCTCGGGGAAGAAGGTCCTGCCGGTGAGAACGGCTACGTTGTGGGCCGGCAGGTGCTTGAGCACGCCGGTGGGGGCGAGCAGGGAGTGCACCGGGTTGTAGCCGAGGAACGCCGCGAACAGGCTGCCTACCGGCGGCAGCGAGCCGATAGTGTGCGCGATCCCGGCTGGCACGCCCTGGGCGGTCAGCCCGTGGGTCAGCGTCTTGGGCAATGTAGCCGCCAGGCCCGGCGATCATGAGCGAGAAGAACACGCCGATGGACAGCACGAAGCCAGAGTTCTGGAACGTGGCCAGCATGCCGGAGGCCGCGCCGCGCTGCTTGGCCGGGACGCTGTTCATGATCGCGGCAGCGTTAGGCGCCGAGAACAGGCCCATGCCGGCGCCCGCCACGAAGATGAGCGCGGCGAACTCCGGGTAGCTGAAGTTCACCGGGATGAACAGCAGGCCGGCGAACGCCACAGCCGACACCAGCAGCCCGCCGGACGCGAACGCCCGCGCGCCGTGCTTGTCGGACAGCCAGCCGGATACCGGGCCGGAGACCACGAAACCGAACGTGAGCGCCAGCAGGTAGATGCCCGACCAGAGCGGGGTGTCCGCATAGTTGTAGCCGTGCAGGACCAGCCAGATGCCCTGCAGCCAGATGATCAGCATGAACTGGAGCCCGCCACGGGCAATCGAGGCCAGCAGGGTGGCGCTGACACCTGCTGCGAAAGCGCGGATCCGCATCAGGTGCAGGTCGAACATCGGCGACGCGACCTTGGTCTCGATGATGCAGAACAGCACCAGCAAGGTAACGCCGCCGATCAGGCCGGTGAGCACGAAGGGGCTGGTCCAGCCCATCGAGTGGCCGCCGTAGGGCTGGATCCCGTAGGTGATGCCGGTCAGCAGCGCGATCAAGCCCACCCCGAAGGTGATGTTGCCGAGCCAGTCGATCCGGGCCGGCGTGCGCATGCCGACTTCCTTCAGGCTCAGGTACGACCAGATCGTCCCGCCGAGGCCGATCGGCACCGACACGATGAACACTAGGCGCCAGTCGACGGCGGCTAGCACGCCGCCCAGGATGAGGCCGATGAACTGGCCGGAAATGCCCGCTACCTGGTTGATGCCCATGGCCGTGCCGCGCTGGTTGGCCGGGAACGCGTCGGTGAGGATGGCAGGCGAGTTGGCCATCAGCATGGCCCCGCCGACCGCCTGGATCACCCGGAAGCCGATGAGCCAGAGGGCGCCCTTGCCGCCGGTGAACGGGTCGAACGGCAGCGCGAGCGCGCCCAGGCCGAAGATCGCGAAGCCGGCGTTGTACATCCGGACCCGGCCGTAGATGTCGCCGAGGCGGCCGAGCGTGACCACCAGCACGGCGGAGACGACGAGGTAGCCCATCAGCATCCAGAGCAAGTAACTGATGTTGCTGGGCTGGAGTGGGTTCAGGTGGATGCCGCGGAAGATAGCGGGCAGCGCGATGATCACGATCGACGCATTGACGGTGGCAGCAAGCATGCCGAGCGTCGTGTTGGACAACGCTACCCACTTGTAGCGCTCGTCGCCGCCGTTTGCCAGCCCCGGCCGTACCCGCCCCGTTCCCGTCAGTCCGGTGTCCGCAGGCTCACCCACGTGCTGCCCTCCGCATCGGTGCCGCCGCCGGCACCCGGTGTTCTTGATACTTGCTATTACAAAACTAACAGGCCGTGCAGGTCACCGGTACGGCGCGGGTCGCTGCCACTGACGTTTCGGGAGGGTAACGGGGCCAGCGCGACGCGAGGGCAAATGCTAGGTTGATGACATCCAGCTACCCGAAAGGCTTCGGCCATCTAGCGGTGAATGCATCGGAATCCTCGGCGGAGTTAGCCGCACACCCGACCTTGCCGGGCGTGGACGTCTCCAGCTTCCAGGGCCCGCCCGGTGGCTGGGTCCACGAGGCCGGCACGTTCGACTGGGCCTCGGTAAAGATTACCGAGCTGGAGCCGAATGGCACTCGCTACGTTAACCCGGACGCTGCCGCCGACTGGGATTGGCTGAAGCACAATCACAAGGGCCGAATCGGCTACCTATTCGGCCATCCCTCGGTGAGCGTCACCGCGACGGTGGATTTCTTCATCTCCGAGCTGACGGCATTGGGGCTGGCAGACGACGACGGAGTGGCTCTTGATCTCGAGGTCACTGACGGTCTAGGGGCCGCCGCCGTCTCCGCATGGGGCGTCGAGGTGCTCTCGGAGCTGCACCGCAGGCTCGGCCGCAAGCCCCTGCTGTATACCTTCCTCAGTTTCGCGGAATCCGGCAATTGCGCCGGCCAGGGCGGGTACCCGCTGTGGATTGCCGACCCGTCAAGCCCACCGGGGCATCCGCGGGTACCGCTGCCATGGCACGCCTGGTCGATCCATCAATACGACATAAGTGGCAACATCGACCGGGATACCGCGAATTATGCGACCTTGCCGGAGATGTTCCGAGCCCTCGGCAAGCCACCAAAGGAGCCGGACTTGACTAACCTTGGCGGGAAACTTGACGCTGGCCTGGCGGTCGGGCGCTGGAGTGACGGCACCTGCATAGTCGTGGGGCTTGGCACCGATAACTACATGCACGGCAAACGCTTCGCCGGCCACTGGGGCAGTTGGGTCAAGGTCAGCCCGACGACAGCATTGGGCGTGCCGACAATCGCGGTCGAGAGCGGCGGCCGTGGCTGGCTGTACTACATCAACAGCGCACACGAGGTCATCCAGCTGGTGACCAGAGATTTCGGGAAGACCTGGTCGTGAGCTGTCGGCGCGGGCCGGTGACGTGCGGCTGGAGTATCTTCGGAAGGTGACGTACCGCCCGCCGCCGCGCGATCTTCGTGCCTCTGATTTCGATCGCGACCGGGTGATTACATTGCTCAGCGACGCCGCGGCTGATGGCAGGCTGACGTCGGAAGAGCACGCAGAGCGGGTCGGCAGGGCACATGAGGCGCGCACCCTCGGCGAGCTGGTCGTGCTGACTGCCGACCTCGCAGAGCCGGCCGGTCAGCCGATCCGGCTAGACGGGCGCAAGGGCGTCTCCGGCGTATTCGCCAAGGACGTGCGGAACGGGCGCTGGGTCGTGCCGGCCAGCCTGCCCGTAGTGGCGTTCTTCGGCGAGGTGGAGCTCGACTTGCGAGACGCGCTGCTGCAGAGCGGCCGGATCATCATTTACGCCACTGTGGTCGCGGGCACTCTGCATTTGATCATTCCCGACGGCGTGGCCGTGGAGATGAACGGCACGTCGGTGCTCACCCGCAAGATCAACCGGACGGCGCGGATG
This sequence comes from uncultured Actinomycetota bacterium, assembly GCA_963834665.1. Lineage (GTDB taxonomy): Bacteria > Actinomycetota > Actinomycetes > Streptosporangiales > Streptosporangiaceae > JAJYUU01. The sequence continues at coordinate 516,458 of CAWICK010000007.1, read as the reverse complement.
CCCGGCTACAGCGCGACGGGTCCCGGCGCCGACATGGCAGACGGCGCGCGGACCGTGATCGAGGTACGAACCGTCGCGGTGGGCGGCACCATCAGGGTCACGTCGCCGAAGAAGCCGCGCTGGCTCGGCGGGCTGCGGCGCGGCAGCCTTCCGGGCGGCACGTTCCCGCGTTAGCCGGCGCCCTGCCCGCTGGCCCCGCTGGCTGCCTGGAAGTCCACCGCGCTGTAGGCACTGAGCTTCCAGAGCTGGTGCTCGAACTGTCAGGATCACAACTAAGCTGAGCGCATGCGAGTTCTGGGAGCGGTACGGCTAAGCCGTATGACGGACGAGAGCACATCGAAAGAGCGCCAGCGCGAGCAAATCGAAACGTGGGCGCGGTTGCACGGGCACGAAGTCGTTGCCGTCTCCGAAGACACGGACGTTTCGGGGAAGGTGTCGCCGTTCAAGCGCAGGCAGCTAGGGCCGTGGCTGACTGATCCGGCGTTGATCGGGCAATGGGACGTCCTGGTTACGGCGAAGCTTGATCGCGCAACCCGGTCAGTCGTAGACCTGGGCGCGCTAGTCGAGTTCTGCGAGACGCGCGGCAAGTCTTACGCGAGCGTTGCGGAGTCGATTGACCTAACCGGCGCAGCCGGGCGCATGGTCGCGAACGTCATCATTGCGATGGCCCAGTTTGAGCGCGAGCGGATAGGCGAGCGGCGCAAGGAGTCGGCGCGCTACCTGCGGCAGTCCGGCCGCTGGGACGGGGGCATGGTGCCCTACGGCTATCGCGCGGCGAAAGACGGCAACGGCTGGACCCTTGAGCTTGACCCTAAGACGGCGCCCGTCGCGCAGCGCATTGCGGCGATGCTCATTGAGGGCGCGTCGCTATCAGGCGTGGCGAGAGCCCTCAACGCTGGCGGCATCCCTGCGGCCAAGTACGGGAAGATGTGGCGTCCGCAGACTGTCGCACTCATCGCGTCCAGCCGGACGCTGACCGGCTGGTATGGCGACCGGCCATGCTTCCCTGCCGTCGTGCCCGCAGACGACTGGCGGCAACTACAGACCGCGCTGAAAGCCAACTCCAAGCCGCACGCGATCAAGCACTCGCGCGGTTCGATGTTGCTTGGCGTCGCGTATTGCCCATGCGGCGCGAAGCTGTACCGGCTTCCAACGGCGAAGGTCTACTACCGTTGCGCGGCGCGATGCTCGCCCGGCATTCCGGCCGAAGAGCTTGAGTCAATCGCGGTGGAAGCGCTGATCGAGACGTACGGCTATCTGCCGTACGGGCGCCGTGTCGTGGTAACCGCCGATCACTCAGACGAGCTTGCCGCAGTCGAGGATGCCATTCGCGGGCTTGACCTGGACGCGCCCGACTATGACGAGCGGCACGCGGAACTGCGCGCGGAGCGCGTGAGGATCAAGGAGCTTCCGTCGGGCGAGACGCGCGAGCGATGGGAGCCGGTACTACCGCGCCAGACGGTGATGCAGCGGTGGGACTCGTTGCCCGGCCCGACTGAGCGTGGCGAACTGCTGCGGACGCTAGGCGCGCGCATGATCGCCAGCAAGCCGAAGGGCGGCAGCCTGATCGTCTCGATTGTGGGCGGTGAGCTGTTCGAGACGATGAGCAAGCTAAGCGGGATCAGTGTCAAGGAGCTGGTCGGGGCGTGAGGCCGGGCCGTCCGTCAGCCTAGCAACGTCGCAGGTCAGAGGGGAGTGAGCACGTTCGTTCGTACGCTGGAAGAGAGGCCAGCGACAACCCGGAGGACCGCATGACCATGCCAGCACAGCCACGGCCCAAGGGTCCGATACTCACCCGCCAGTACCTTGAGGATCTGGCCGAAGACTGCATGCTTGACCGGCAGTCTGGCGCTGCCGGGATCTTGGACCTTGGCCTGCGCAAGGGTGCAATGGAGTACGACGCGGACGACAAGGTGTATCGCCTGGTGCCGTTCGGGTTCGGGCCACGGAGGTGAGCAAGCCTCTGCCTGAGCGGTTCCGGCGCATGCTCGAGTCAGGCGAATACCCGGAGTACCGCTCGGCCTTCGCCGCGCGACGGGCCATCGTGCTGTCGGCGGTCAATGCTGGCTGGACGCTCGACGACTGCCAGCGTGCATTCGCGGCCAACGGCCTGTGGCACTCGACGTCGGGCGAGCGCGCCGAGCGCAGGGTACGGCGTGACTACGAGGCAGCGTCCCGGCATGCCGACGCCAACCCGAGCTTCCGGTTTGCCGAGGATGCCCGCCAGTACATCGGCCTTGTGACGGCAGAGGTGGAGGGCTTTCCGTGGCGCGGTGTGTCCGGTCGGGTTGACCGTGACGTGATGCTGTGCGTCTGCCGTAGGGCCACCAGGGTGGCCTGCACTGCGATCAACGTCTCTGTGCGTGATGCTGCGACCGGTGCAGGTGTCACCAAGGCCACCGCAGCCCGCAGCCTGCAACGGTTGGTCTCGTCTGGCTGGCTGATCAAGACCGGCGAGCGCGAGTTCCACCTAGCCCAGGGCTACCGGATTACGCGGGAGGTGAACGGCTCTGAGACATATGAACCTCTCCGCAAGGTGTTGAGGATTACATGTCTCAGAAACGCTCACCCTGATCACGAGGTGTGGCAACGGCTGGGCAAGCCAGCCATGCAACTGTGGTCCGTGCTGGACGTCGGCCCGCAGTCGGCTCGCGCGCTGGCCAGAGCTGCCACGGTCGCGCAGGACACCGCACGCCGCAATCTGCCACGGCTGGCAGAGGTAGGCCTTGCGGTACTCGACCCAGACGGCTGGCGCGTAGGGCGGCTGTCACCTGATCAGGTGCAAGCTCACCAAGGCTGGGTCAAAGAGCACTCGCTATCCGAGTACCGCAAGCAAGACGTGGCGGATGACCGCGCCCACTTCAAGGCATGGCACGGACTCGACGGCACAGGAACCGAGCAAAGCGAGGACGGGCAACCCGAGTGGTCAAAGGAGGCGGCACCTATTACTGCAGCCGCAGCCTGAGATGTTGCCCGGCGTGCGGCATCACGTGAGCTACTGCGCGGCCCGGCGGTGCCTTCTCCAGATCTGGTCCAGAGTCGCGAAGGCGGTCACGACACCTGCCCCCATCAGGAGAGGCGGGAGCGCCAGGTGACCGTGCTGGTCGAATCCGAAGTCTCCGCTGGTGTTATGCAAGCCGCCGCTGAGCCAGGCGGCGCAGTAGAACGCGAACGACCACATCGCCATGTTCAAGGTGAACATGACAGGGATGAACCGCCATAGAGGCTGGCGGCTAAGCCATCGGTTCGCGTTTCGCACTTGGTGATGATATTCCGGGCGCCGACATTCCGGTACTAGCTACGACTGGCGATCAGCTCTCGGACTGCTGCTGGAGTACTGGCCCCCCCGTTCGCCGCGAGCGCGCGCCAGCGCGAGGGTCAGTTCTGAATCGGTGCCGGGCGTCACGAGGTCATACACGCGACGGTGGATGGCACCGACTCTCCCCCAGCCCCGGGGGCCAGGGACGCCGCCGACTAGCTGGATTCTCCCCCGCCAGGTCCAGACTGAGCCATCGGTGTGAACGTAGTCCGCAGGCTGGCCAGGATGATCCACGATCACGTCATCCACTTCGCCGACCGGATAGACGCGCAGCACGATGCGCGTATCAGGCGTCGTCATGTGATCGAGGCTAATGCACCGTCGCGAGCCGTGGCAGTAGCAGTGACACCAGCCCGACACCATTGAACGCTATACTAGCCCTGGGAGAATACCTCCCCGCGAAGTTGGAGGTTCCCCTATGGCCACCTGGTCACTCAGACTCAACAAGCACGAAGAGCTGGCGCTCTCCTGCATCGCGGCCAAGTACGGCGCACGCGGCATGACGAAAGCGGAGACCGTGCGATCGCTCATCCTGCAGGCTGCAGCGCAAGACTCAGACATCGCGGCTTTCATGGCCGCGCACGAGGCAGCCACCGAAGCCGCGCCGCAGCGCGAGCTGGTCATCGGCTAACAAGCGTCCCAGCTCAAGTCTCCCTGTGACTCGCTGGACGGCCCAACAGGGAAGTTACCGCGCGGATGCGCGCGGGCGGTCGCCATGAGCCGTTCCACAGCTTCCCAGGGCACCCGGTACCGCTGGCCACCGTAGACGGCCAGACGATTCCCGATCAAGGCCAAGTCAAGGTAAGGGCGACCCGGGCGCACTCATCTCGTCCGCTCGCTGCCTTTGGTCCGGGGAGTCACGGCCAGTGTCGCGGACTGGCCACTAAGCCAACTCACACGAGGTGATTAACCATGGGCAACATCGCAGCACTCGCCGAAGATCCTGCAGCCAAGGCCAGAGCCGAAGCTGCGAAGGATGCCGTAGCGATCATCCATCTGGTCACGCAAGGCAGGCTCGCGGACGTGAACGCCTACCTCGCCACGCTCGAAACCTCGGAGGTGCCTGACCTGATCATCGCGTTCGGCGGACTGTGCGCGGCGCTCCTGCAGCACCTTGACGAGACCCTGATCGGCCAAGGCCTCCCGCCGATGGCAGGCAGCTTTATCGCCCAGCTCGCCACGGACGGCCTCGGGTGATGGCATCGCTTACAGACTCGCTCTGCACGTGCCCTAGCGCGTGGCGTGGCCGGGAAATGCAGCCAGCTTGCCGCAGCCATGGCTCCGAGTCAAGGTCGGACTCTCCGGAGCGTTCTGTTCAATCCCCAGCCCGCTACCGGGGTACGTTGGCCGCAGCCAAGGCCTGCAGCCTGGCCAATCTCGACGGTGCAGGCGCGCACGGCCCGCACTCGTTGCCCAGGTAGTCCGTACGGACTTGGCCTAGTCGCCTGCCAGCCTCAATCGCAGCATGCCGGGTAGCGTCTCTCATTGCCCGCTTGGGCACGGACACATGCGGCTCTCGCGCGCAGCGCGTGGCACTGTCTACCGTGGCCACGAGATGGGCACAGATAGCCGTCGCCAGCGCACCCATGTCCCCATACTCCGCGCGCAGCTCAGGCGTCCAGTCGAGCACTTCCGCCAGCGCGGAAGCGATCTGGTTGCGAGTGCCCGTGTAGGTCGTCATGGAGGCAGATTGCTTTATGGCGAGTGCCCGTGTCAAGAGCGCTTTACCTAGTCTTTACCATCGCCTCCGGTTCAGATCTGCTAGCTATCCTGAGCAATCCTAGAACAGCGCTCTAGGATCATGACCAGCTCATGCCGCTAATATGTTCGGGTATAGGGGGGATTCATATCTTCAATCCCTTTTCCCTAAAAGCACCCGCATGCTCGCTCTCCATACGCCTCAACGGGGAATCTGGCCATTCCCTTGGTGGTTCTGGAACGGTTTCCGGCATTCCCCGAAACCTCGATCTTTTTCGGGATAACTAGCAGCCACTCGAGCGCAAACGATCATCCCTCCGGTTTATGGTAATGGAATGGCAAAGCGATGCCTGCACGCAGAACCCCGCTAACAAACCTTACAAGGGGCATCACCCGCGTGCGGCACCATCAACCCCGTGCTCAAGACCCCGGCCCCGCCCTACGTCCCGGCCCCGCCGCAGGCATCGGTGATCGTGCTGGAGTACCGCACCGAGCACGAGCGCGACCAGGCCCAACGCGAGCTGGACTGGCTCTGGGACAACAATAGCAAGGAGTGTGTCTGCCTTAACTAGCGCCGCAGACCGCACCGCAGTGCGGAAGTTTCAGCGCACCGAGCACTTCTCGGCCATGAGCAATGCGCATAAGTGGGACCCGGACGACCAGCCGTCAGAGCGGCGCACCTGACCCATGTGCCAGCGCACGCTGCCGGATACCTCTGGCTACTGGCCCCCGTTCATGTCGATGCCCGCGCAATGGACCGGCGACGTTCCCTGTAACGACTGCCTGCCTGCCGCGCTCGCCAGCTTCCGGCCACTCTGTTAGGGGCGCTAATGGGCACGAGCAATGTGGCCAGGGAACGCCGCCGCTCAGAGAGCCGGTCGCTTACTGCGCGGCAGCGTATGGCGCCCCGCTAGGCCTCTCGGAGGTCTCAGACCTCATGCGGAGCGCCAATGCCATGCGCCAGGGCTTTGCCGCGTGCCCGGTGCGGCATTGCTGGACATGAGCGATAAAGATCTTAAGCTCATTCTTCGATACTATCTGTCGGGGATTACTTCGCAATCCTTTTGAGCGCTAAGGAATCCCACATTCCAGCATCACGCGAAATCGCTGAGGCTAAGCGCCTCAGCATCGCACAGGAACTTGCCGAGCTAGAACGCGATGACTCGGCCCAAGGCCAGCAACCACTCTCACAGGACAGTGCTGTGGAAGCCGGGACGGCCACTACCGAGCGCCGCCCGGCACGCTCTGGCCTCGGTATACCCCGTGGATGGCAGCACACCCATCTGGAAAGGGCTATACACATGCCCAAGGGAATCAGCGAGCGCGCACGCAATCTGCGCGACCAGATCGCGAACTGAGTGATGCTCATGACGCGCTCTGGAATCGGACTGGCGGCAGTGGCCGCGAGAAACTGATCGAGCGAGTCAGGGCCGATCTCGTCGCGTTGCAAAACCGTATCGAGACCTTGCAGCGCGAGCTTGACAGCCAGAGCCGCAGCGCCACGCCAGAACAGCGCTCTTCCGCGAGCAGCGCGCCGAATCATGCGGGGTTAAGCCGCCGAACGGAAGTAACGCCATGAGGGATTCCCATGACCGGCCGTACCTACCGCAGCGTTAGCGGCGTTGCAGAAGAGTGCTGGTACTAAACCAGAGCTTCGCGGAATGGATCGGCGCACTACGGCGACCCATCCGAGAGCTGCAATGTGGCGCATTCCTTCAACTGGAATGCTTACTGGACCGCGCGGGCACTTGGCCAGCGACAATGCCGAGACCCGAGCCGTCACGGGATGGGGCGAAGATTCTCTACCGGCGCTGGCGCTGGTCTCAACCTGGTTGGGCAGCTCTGGTCGTCCCAGGTTATCGACCTGATTCGGGCGCACACGTTCACCGATCGCCTAGGCGTCAGTGTCATGCCGCTCAAGTCGGAGATCACCAACGTCCCCATGTTCCAGGCCAATGTGGCTTCCGTTCAATGTGGCCGAAGGTGCAGCGGTGCAGGGTCTACATCTTCTCCGAGCGTTGGCGTCCTCGCAGTTCACTGCGGCTGGGTCGTGATGGATATCGCTCCGGTGAGCAAAACCTGATCATGGATGCGGTTCGCTATGGCATCGTGCGACCAGGTAATCAGGAACTCGATCGCGCAGAAGTACGCCCTCGTGAATGACCAGGCCTGCCTCTACGGGGTACAGGGCAGCCCAAGAAACCCTGGCCTGCGCTCCGAGAGTGGCCTGCTTACGGCCAGCTCCACCAACGCCGCTACCTACCTGGATCTGTCTGTCGCAGCGGCAAGGTCCGTGGTAACAACGTCGAGTCCAATGGCGTGCTGTGGCACCCCTGATCATGAGTGTGTACGCCAGTTGCAGGACACATTGCACTAGCCGTTGCGCATGACCCCGGATATCGAAAACGTCGATTTCGTCAACTCCGTATTGCTCAACTATCAGACCGAGTCCTCGGCTGGCGTGTTCAACGCTGGCGCGCTGTCCTCGATCTTCGCTGGCGACTGGTCTTACATGACCATCGGAATGCGCACCGAGGGAATGGCGTGCAAGCTCTCCACGAATTGCTCGCGGCTCAGAACCAGATCGGTTTCCTGAACGCGGCGCGGTTCTCCATTCGCACCGTGCGGCCGAATCAGACCTTCTCCCGTCTCTACAATGTGAGCTACTGATATGGCCTACACCTTCAAGGGTTATCCCAACGCCGCGCCCGCGTACGCTGGGCTGCCCGACATCACCGGCAGCGCTGTCCCAGCGCTCTAACGGCACCGTTCCGTCAAACACCAATGTGGCCATCTGGATTAACCCCGACCATGGTGTACGGCGGCATTCCCCTATCGTCGCCAACCAATCCGTATCTCGGAGGCTAGCCATGAGTCGCAAGGCACAAGACACTTTCTATCTCTGTGAGACCTTCGATGCTCCAGGTAGCCCTGACGTACACCGCTGCCGGTCTCGGAGCCTCGAAGTACATCGCTTGCGTCGCGTATTACTCGCGTCTGGATCTCGGCGCTATCGGTGCCCTGAACGGCTTTGTATCGGCGCTGTGGTCCAAGGGTTCGGGTACTGCGCCCACGGCCTACCTCGGGCTGTATCAAGGCTGTGCCCGGTACCAGCGGCAGAGCAATGGCACGCTGTACCAGATCGCCTCAACCGCCAACATCGGCGGGGAGCGACCGGCTTTATCTCGGCAGCAGTCGCTGCAGGTCGGGTCAGCCTCGTCAACTTCACCTCTACCGCGTTCCCCGCAACGGGCAACCCCATCGGCGCGACAATACCGGAGTCTTTTACGCCGGTCTGGTTGTCGGCTACCGAGTCGCGGTCACGAACCACGTGGACGTGGCGTCCAGCAATCGCGTTCGCTGCCAACATGGTGGCGGCTGTCATCGCGGACCCGACAGGTGGCGGAGGCTTGCCGCGCGCGTTCACTGGCGCTGGCACGGCCCTGACCAAGCTGCCGTTGTCCGAAGCGATTTCGGGCATCACGGCCAGCACGCTGTGCCCCTGGCTGGCTGTGGACTAACCCAAGCGTCTGGCGTTTGCGCGCTGCGACGCCAGATAGGAACGAGCCCCGTTCAAGCTCCGGCTTGGGCTGGGTTTCGTGTTTTTGATTAGCTAGTCTCGTCATAAGGAGGAAAGTCCCACTCGTAATCACGGGGATCCGCTTTGGACCGGCGTATATGCTCCAGATGTCGGCCCCGGAGGCGATACCAGATATAGGCAAATGGTCGCTTCAGTTTGGAAAGGCGAGCCGCATCTAGCTTTGCGACGTTCTTCGCAGTATAAGGTACCCACGCCGATGGGTCACGGGTGCGTACCCAGAGAGCCGCGCCAACGTGAACGACATTGAACTTGTCGAGTGCCCGATCATCGTTTCAGCGGTCGTCAGTGAAATAGATCTGCGCTAGCCATTCGACATCACGAAAATGTCCTATGGTGAACCCTCGATGCCAAGGCGGGAAGTCCACGTCGTAATACTGTCCCTGGCCATCGCAGATGTTAACTGCGTTCCAGCAGATCTCTCTGACGTTAGCACGCATTTCTTCAGCACTCTCGCGCCAGATGGCGGCAGGGTCGTCACCACTCTCCGCGTTGGGAGCAGCCAGAAGAAGCAGCTCTACGCCCTTGTTGCTAGATGAGGTCCAACCGAACCTTTGCCACAGTGGCGGCTCTGGGTCCCAGTCACAGACGTTCTTGGCGCTGCCGAATAGACATGCGGCAACTCGTTTGCCTTCTGTGCTTTTTAGGTCGGCGAAAAGCGATACCGCTCCGGAGCCAACGCCTTCCCGTGAGTCCATCAGACTGCTGAGAACCAAGTCCGACCTGCCCGCTAGATAGACGAGCGGGCCTTCGTAGTCGAGGTCTCGCACAACTTGATCGGCTAGCAGATCCGCGATAACAGATGCGCGGGCTGCCTTAGTTTCAGGATCCGGCTGAGGCAGAGTCTGGAATCCCACGTTCAGTCCGAGGCTTTGGCCTACCGTGAAGCCGATCTTGTCAGGCATCTTAGCGACGTTGTCCTGCCAGATCTTGGTCACGAGACGTTCGGACCAGTAGTGATACTCGCGGACTGCTGCGAGGGGTTTCATGTCAGGCCTTGCAGATTCCGTAGTTGGGCCACACCGTTAACTGTCACGCACAAACGTCCCCTTGCCCTGGACCGTGATTACTAGGCCTTCGGCCCGGAGCACGTCCATGGCATCGCCGCACGCTGTCACGGCTGATCCCGTGCTCCTGCATGAGGCTGGACTCAGACGGCAGGGGCATCCCCTGGACCTAGCTGGCCGCTCGCGATAGCGTCACGGAGTATCCCGGCAAGCTGCCGGTATACCGGGACGGCCGACGCATGGCTGATCACCACTTGACCAGCGTAGATAGGGGCATCTGCCGGGCCTTGACTGCCTACGGGTGCAGACAGGTGGCGACAGGTGCATCTATGCTAGCCCTGACGAAAGGGGCAGGCGTGGAGATGACAGCGACCGATGCGGCAGAGCTGCAGGACATCGGCTGGCACTGGGACGCGGCGTGCCGCATCAGCTATGACGGAGAGACCTTCACGGCGGCGCGCATCGGGGCACCGCACCACGTCCTGGCCGATGACACGGCCACCGGCCTGCGCGAGCAGATCCGGCGTGACTACTACGCGTGGATGGCCTCACTCAGGGAGCACATGAGTACCTGACACCGGGCGCAGGAAGGCGAGAGCCATCGGCAGGCTTAGCTGCCAGGCTGTGCTTCCCCCGCAGAGGCTTCACGGGCTGCCTTCCGTTCTCGCCCGACCTGACGGCGCGAGGCCGGTCCTGGGTCATGCTTTTCGTCCTCTTCAGCCTTCGGCTTGGTCAGCTTCTTGACCAAAAGCCCGGCACTGCGTGCGCGCAGGCTCTGACCTGTGTCGAACGTGATCAGCGTGACCGGAGACTCGGTAAGCGCTGCCATGGACAGTGCCCGGTCCACTATCTCGTCATCGTCGATCGGGAGCCGGACGTGACCCGGCGGATCGAAGATCAGTTCCATGACGACCGGAGCGCGCCATACCTGAGATTCTGCCGATCGCACCGGCGCAGGACGGTCGGTGACCTGGAACAGACTGTCGATGAAGCCGAGGGCGTGCGTCGCCCGCCATCGCACCTGCTTGTTGCTGCTCTCCTTCAGCCGGTCCAGCTCGTCTATGACGGCGATCGGCACCAGGACGACGAGCCGGGTATTCGGAAAGAACGGACCGCCTACTAGCTCTGCGAAATCAAGATCCGCCACCTTGTCGTGTGCTCTATGTAGACCGACGTGTCCGGCATGATGAACAGGGAGAAGCCGAACCACCTCTTGATCGCATCGTTCAGGCTGTCGCGCGCCGCTTCAAGGTCGGTTACCCGCTGGCTCAGCTCCACGTCCAGCAACTCGTTCATCGCGCTCACAGTGTGCGAACCCACAGCCGACGACGGCGCGGCAAGGGATAGTAGTCGCTCGTATCCGCGCGTCAGGATCAGCCTGTCAATGTCTGCGGGTCTGATCTGGTTCGCCAGCACCTTTACTGCACCTGATGTCCAGTTGAGGTAGCGAGCGAGCTGCGCGGGACCGCTCCCGTAAGTGCCGTTACGAATGTTGACCGCCTCGACCCACAACTGGTGGAGCGAGTCGCGAAGGTGCTCGCGGCTGATGCCGGGCAGAGGCGCAATCAGCGGCCACGGGTTACTCATGGCATGAGGCTAGCGCTCGCCGCACCGCATGGTGCCAATGCCGGTTGCCATCACTCGAACGGTTGTTCGATACTGGCGAGATGACAGCCCTACCCTCATGGTGGCAGTTACCCAACCCATGTCAACACGGCCATGAGTGGGGGCCAGGGCTAGTAACAGTCGGCTGGATGCCGTGCGAGTGCCCCGAAGCGCTAGCGGACAACATGGGCCACCTTTGGGTTAGGTGTCATGCCGTACCCGGTTGCTCTTCGATCTGGTATCGACCAGCGCATAGTCCTGAGCAACGCTGATGGGTGCGTCGGGCCGGTTACCGTGAGCCGACGCGAGGGGAGTGGACCGCACCGCCTCTATAGGTAATCCACGGCCGAGTATTTGGAAACCTTCCAGAGCTGGTGCTCGCTGTGGATGTTCCTGATAGTGCCCGACCGGGCCCGCATCACCAGCGATTCGGTCACGGCACCGCCGGACCGGTACCTGACCCCGGCGAGCAGGTCGCCATCGGTTATCCCGGTCGCAGCGAAAAACGCGTCGTCCGATGTCACCAGGTCGTCGGTGCTCAGCACCAGGCTCAGGTCGTGGCCGGCCTCGATGGCCTTGGCCCGCTCGGCGTCGTCGCGGGGCGCTAGCTTTCCCAGGATCACGCCGCCCAGGCACTTCACCGCGCAGGCCGCGATGATGCCCTCGGGCGTGCCGCCGATGCCCAGCAGCAGGTCGATGCCTGTTCCCGCGCGGGCTGCCATGATCGCGCCGGCCACGTCGCCGTCGGTGAGCAACTTGATCCGCGCGCCGGCCTCGCGGACCTCGCGGATCAGGTCGGCATGCCGCGGCCGGTCCAGTATCACGACGGTCACATCCGAGGGCGAGCAGCTCTTGGCCCTCGCCACGGCGGCGATGTTGGCGGCGGGCGGGGCGTCAAGCTCCACGACGCTGGCCGCCTCCGGACCGGTGACCAGCTTCGACATGTAGTAAACGGCAGACGGGTCGTACATGGATCCGCGCGCACTCACCGCGATCACCGAGATGGCGTTGGGCATGCCGTTAGCCGTGAGCCTGGTCCCGTCGATCGGGTCGACTGCCACGTCGCAGAGCGCTCCGCTGCCATCGCCGACTCGCTCGCCGTTGTACAGCATCGGCGCCTGGTCCTTCTCGCCCTCGCCGATCACCACGACGCCGTTCATCGATACGGTGTTGATGAGCTGGCGCATGGCGTTAACCGCAGCGGCGTCGGCGCCGTTCTTGTCACCCCGGCCAACCCAGCGTGCCGAGGCCATGGCCCCGGCTTCCGTCACCCTGGCGAGCTCGAGCGCCAGGTTGCGGTCCGGCGCGTGGCGGCCGGGGCAGGCGCGGCCAGCCCTGACTCCGCCGGTGAGCTCGCGGCAGCTGCCTGATCCTCACCCATGACCAATGCACCTTCCCTGTTGCCTGGCGATGGTGGAATCCTATGTAGCACGTCGGCCAGCCGGCCGACCGCCCTGTAACGGGCCCGCTCGAGAACGCCGGAATCGGATGCCCCATCCTGTGACCACCGAACGCGGCACGGCCTGCCGGAGCCCGGCTGAAGATAAGCAGGTGCCCGCGGCCCGCAATTCTGAGCGCGGCGCGTCGACTCGAAGCGTGCTGCTGGCGGCGGCGCGCGAGGTCTTCATCCTGGAAGGTTACGCGCAGGCCGGCGTCACGGACATCGTCGCGCTGGCCGGCGCGAGCGTCGGCAGTCTCTATCACCATTTCGCCGGCAAGGCAGAGTTGTACCTGGCGCTGTTCAGCGAACTCAATGACGAGCTTGATGCAAGGACCCGCAGCTCGGTTCGCACCAGCCGGGCGGCCGGCGTGACCGATCCCATGCAGCTCTTCGTCGCCGGCGCGCATGGCTATCTTGAGGTCTGCATCGAGCAGCGCGAGCTTGTCGCCATGTTCGCGCGGGGCGACGGGCCGCCTGGATTCGACGTGATCCAGCGGCGCCGGCTGGTCGCCTGGGTGACTAAGAACAGCGAGTTCTTCGCCCGCAGCGGCGAGCCGCTGGATGAGGCCGTTGCCGTCGTGATGACGGGAGCGATGCTGCTGGCCAGCGCCGAGGTGTCCCAGGCAGCCGATGCCAGCCGGGCACGGGAACTCGCTGATGCCGTCATACAGGTACTGTCCAGGCTGCACGTGCGATCTGCCTGACTCGCCCTGCATGCCGGGGCGAACGAACGTCAGAACGGGGCGCCGGGCGCTGGCTCCTGGGGCTGCTGGCGTGCCATCGCCGAAGCGAGCCTGGCACGTGCGCCCTCTAGCCATTCCTCGCAGATCGCGGCGAGCTGCTCGCCACGCTCCCACAGCTGCAAGGACTGCTCGAGCGTCAGGCCACCTGCCTCGAGCCGCTTGACCAGCTCGGCCAGCTCGTCCCTCGCCTGCTCGTACGCCGGGCGTTCCGGATCGCTGCGACCAGGCTCGGCCGCCTGCCGGGCCGCGCCCGGCCTGCCCTGGCCGCGCTGCCCGCCTCCGTCGCTTCGCGCCGTCACGCCTGCCAGCCTAATCGGATCGCCTCGGTAACGCGGGCACGGCGGTTGCCCGATGAACGTGTGAGTGCCGGCGCCAGCGTCCGGTGCGGCCGAAGGGACCGTCATGAGCAGCCCCGATCACCGCGGCGTCCGGCGCTCTTGCGCGCTGGCGCGGCGGACCGCTTGCAATGCGCGGCCTACCACCTGGCTGCAACGCCGGCAGCTGGCGTGGCTCACTGCGACGGTATCCAGCCAGCCGTGCGCTGCCAGCCCGCGCTGCCGGGTGCCCCGCACCAGGCCTGGCTACCTGGCCGACCTGGGCAGCTGCTGGTACCGCAGGTTCCCCTGGTCGCCGGTGAGCTGGCGGCTAGGCGGCCCGCACACCTAGGCGCTACCGGGTGCCGTTCGCGGTGACCTGGAGGTGGTCGTCGGCGAACCGGAGGTTGAGCACCTCACCGTCGGACACTTCGGCCGCGGCCAGTACCACGCTCGCGTCGGCGTGCTGCACGATCGCGTAGCCGCGGCGCAGCGTGGCGGCCGGCGACAGGGCGATGAGCCTGGCCCTGACATGTGCGATGTCGTCATCCGCCCGGTCCAGGCCCGCCGCCACGGTTAGCCTGGCCCGCTCGGCCAGGCCGAGGATCTGCTCGAGTTGCCGGTCTATCTCGCGCACCGGGCTGGCGATAGCGGGCCTTGACCGGATATCGCTCAGCCAGGAACTCTCCCGGTCCAGGCGGCCAGCTAGCGCCCGCCGTGCCCGCCTCCGCAGGTCGCCTATCAGCGCGAGTTGCTCGGCCACGTCGGGCACGGCCCGGCGCGCCGCATCCGTCGGCGTGGACGCACGGACATCTGCCACGAGGTCCAGTAGCGGCACGTCCTGCTCGTGGCCGATTGCGCTGATGACCGGCGTGACAGAGCCGGCCACCGCGCGGATGAGGTCCTCATCAGAAAACGGCAGCAGATCCTCGATTGACCCGCCACCGCGGGCGATGATGATTACCTCTATAGACCGGTCGGCGTCGAGCCGGTGCAGCGCGTCGATGATTTCCTCGGTGGCGTGGGGGCCCTGAACCGCGACTTGTTCCACCCGGAATCGGACCGCCGGCCAGCGCCGGGAGGCGTTGCGAAGGACGTCCCGTTCGGCAGCTGAATCCCGGCCGCAGATCAGGCCGATGCCGGCAGGCAAGAAGGGCAGCTTTCTCTTGCGCGCGGCGGAAAACAGGCCCTCGGCGGCTAGGGCCGCCCGTCGTCGCTCGAGCCTGGCCAGCAATTCGCCGATGCCGACTGCCTTGATCTGGGTAGCTGTCAGCGCGAACGATCCCTTGGCCGAGTTGAACTCGGGCTTCGCCCAGATAACGACGCGCGCGCCCTCTGACGGGGGCGGATCGGTAGCGTCCAGCGTGGCCGTGGTGCAGATGACGCGGACCGAGACCGCAGCGACCGGATCTCGGAGGGTGAGGAACACGGTGCCGCCCCGCCTGGTCAGCTCCGCGATCTGGCCCTCCACCCACACGCGGCCAAGACGCCCGATCCAGTCACCGACGAGCCGAAGCACCGTGCGGACCGGAACGGGAGCCTGCTCAGACGTCTCAAGCGGCATGCCGGGACCTGTTCATCGGCACGGCCCAGACCTACTATGCCGACTGACGCTCACCCGCCGCGCTCCAGCTTCTCGATCCGCCGCTCCAGCATGCCGAGTACGTCGGGCCGCTCGGCGTGCTGCCGCTCATATCCGATCAGCACGTTCAGCTGGTCTGGGCTCAGTGTTCGCAGGCGCGCCCGGATCGATGCGAGTGACAGGTTGTCGTAATCGGCCAGCGGCAGCGGCGGCGAGCTGGCTGGCGGACCGGCATCGCTGCGGCCGGCGGCCGCGGCCGGCTCCGCGAGGTCGTCGCGGTAGATCTCGCCTGCCGGCAGCAACCGCACGTTGCCGGTCTGGTCGAGCGAGCGCCAACGGGATTGCTCTGCCTGCGGGCTCGGCTGGCCCTGCCGCCCGGCTGCGTCCGCGGGTGAGGCTGCCGGGGCGATGCTGGCCTGAGGCTGCGTTTTTGCCGTGGCCTGGCCCGGCCTGTCGGCGGCCAGCAATATCCGGCCGATCCCTGCGAACACGGCCCGGAGCGCCTCGGTCGGAGCCCGCTTGATCTGATCAGGGATCTGCGAAATGCCCATGAGTGATCGTTCTCCCTCTGACTGCTGCAGGGTGCCCAGACGAAGCTGGCCTTTTGGGGAGGCCCGCCGCCATGCGGCATGTCACCCTCGGGACATTCTCGCTGGCCGGAGGTGCCGCGCAAACCGCGGATCCCAATAATTGGCTCAGGTCAGGCCAGGCACTGGGACAAGGCCTACCGGTGATCACCTAAAATGGGGGCATGCCTGATCAGTCCCGCCGAGTCCTGCTCGCCAAGCCCCGTGGCTACTGCGCTGGAGTTGACCGGGCTGTCCAAACGGTCGAACAGGCACTGGAGCGCTTCGGCGCGCCGGTGTACGTGCGCAAGCAAATCGTGCATAACACCCATGTTGTCCGCGCTCTCGAAGAGCGCGGAGCGATTTTCGTGGAAGAGACAGAAGCCGTCCCCGAGGGCGCGCTCGTCGTGTTCTCCGCGCATGGGGTATCGCCCGAAGTGCGCGAGGAGGCAAAAGGCCGCGGACTGCGGACGATCGATGCGACATGTCCGCTAGTGACCAAGGTGCACAACGAGGCCCGCAGGTTCGCGGCACAGGATTACGACATCCTGCTGATCGGCCACGAAGGTCACGAGGAAGTAGTCGGCACCACCGGTGAGGCCCCGGCCAACATCCACCTCGTGGACGGGCCAGCCGGCAGCGAATCGGTCGCGGTGCGCGATGACGCGAAGGTCGCCTGGCTATCGCAGACGACACTGTCGGTCGACGAGACGCTCGAGACCGTGTCGGCGCTGCGCAAGCGCTTCCCGCTGCTGCTGGACCCGCCGAGCGACGACATCTGCTACGCGACCCAGAATCGGCAGGCGGCCGTCAAGCAGATCGCCGGCGAGTCCGATGTGGTGATCGTGGTTGGTTCCGCGAACTCCTCTAACTCCGTCCGGCTGGTGGAGGTCGCGCGGGATGCGGGCGCCAAGGCGGCCTACCTGGTCGACGACGCATCCGCGATCGATCCGTCCTGGCTCGATGGCGTCAGCACGGTTGGCGTGACCAGTGGCGCGTCAGTTCCGGAGGATCTCGTTGACGGCGTGCTCGTCAGGCTCGCCGAGAGCGGTTACTCCGACGTCGAGGAGGTCGAAGCCGTACACGAGCGCATGCACTTCGCCCTGCCACACGAGCTGCGCAAGCCTGCCGCCACACCGGAAGCCTAGCTAGCAGCCCGGTGCCAGCTGCCGGACTTGCGCTCGCCGCGGAAATCGGCCCGGAACTCCCGGACGCAGCCCGGCAGGCCGCGGAACATGGCAACCGCAATGCACCCGGCCGCGCCGGCGAATAGCCACGGCGCGGTGCCAGCCAGCATGAGGAAAGTTCCCTCGACCACCGACAGCATCGACCCGTGACTTGAGCTCCCCTGAGCGGTCAGCACCTGCGTCAGGAGTACCGCTAGCAGGAAGACGACCGGCGGGGCAATCACGATCTGCAACTGCGCTTCGCGCCTGACGCAGACCGGCGCGGCCAGGCAGCCTGCGAAGTAGCCCAGGCCCGCGAGGACGTCGAACTGGCGCCACGCCGCAATCAGGCAGGTGACCAGGCAGAGTGCGAACAACGCTACGAGTGCGCCGCGCACTGTCACGTACGTGCGGACGGGACTAGTCCTGGCAGGCGGCTGCGGGCCGCTCCCCAGGCGGGACGCGGCCGACCTTGCGACCGCGCGCAGCCGCTGGAGCACCGTGCTCGCGCGCAGCCGCTGGAGCAGCCTCCCACCACCCCAGCCACGGTTCCCGCCTAGGCCACGTCCTGCGATCGGGCGCGTGACCAGCCTCACTCGGTCAGTCGTTCGCGACGCCATCCCAACCCTCCATGTCGCTCCTCCAGGACTGCCTCGCAGGTCAGCCCGGCCGCGCTGATTGCCCGGCCGCCGCCGATGAGGTGCGGCGGGACGGTCGGCTCGCGCGCCGCGGCGGGCCTGCTGACCAGCTCGGGCCCGGTGTCAGCGAAGAGGTCCGGTGCGGATATCGCGCGCACCGTTTCCTCTACCGGCTTGGGCTGCACTAGCTCGCCATCTACCAGGCCGAGTTCGTTGAGCTTCCGGGCACTGACCAGGACGCGGCTCTCCAGCGAGCCGACCGTCCGGTTGTATGAGCAGACCGCGGTGGTCAGCGCCTTGCCCAGGCCGTCGACGTGCCTGCCCAGCCCGGCAATGCGCTCGTACAGCTCGCGGCCAAGATCGAAGACTGCTCGGGCGTTATCTGACAGCGCGTCCTGCTGCCACGCGTACTGGGCCGTGCGCAGCATGGTCACCAGCGTCGTCGGCGTGGCGATGTGCACCTTGTGCGCCATCGCGTGCTCGAGCAGGGCAGGGTCATGCTCGAGTGCTGGCGCCAGGAATGCCTCACCCGGAATGAACAGGATGACGAACTCGGGGGACGGACTGAGTGCCGTCCAGTATGCCTTGGCTGCGAGCCGGTCCACGTGCTCGCGCAGGTGGCGCGCGTGCGCCCCGATCCGCGCCTCGCGGATGTCGGCCTCAGCGGCCTCAGCCGCCTCGAGATACGCGGCAAGCGAAACCTTCGAGTCAACGACGATGTTCTTGCCGCCAGCGAGCCGGATCACCATATCCGGCCGTAGCGCGCCATCGGACGTCGTTATGCTCACCTGCTCGTCGAAGTCGCACTTATCGCTCATGCCGGCCAGTTCGACTACCCGGCGAAGCTGCATCTCGCCCCAGCGGCCGCGTGCCTCCGGCCGGCGCAGCGCGGTGACCAGTGCCTGAGTCTGGACACGCAGCTGATCAGATGACTGCCGGGCGATTGCGACCTGCTCGGACAGTGCGGCATGCGACGATCGCCGGGCCGCCTCAGCCTCCCTGAGCTGGCCTTCCACCCTGGCCAGCGTGTCGCGCAGCGGTTGCACCAGCTGCTCGACAGCGGCCTTGCGGTTGTCGAGCTCGCCGGTAGCCTTGGCGCTCGCGACGCCGAGCTTGCCCTCCGCGAGCTCCAGGAACGTTCTGGTGCTCTGGTCCAGGGCCTGGGCAGACAGCGCCCGGAACCGGTCCGCGAGCTGGCCGTCGATCAGCTCGGCCTTCTCCTGAGCGGCGCGCTCCATCAGTGCGGCACGATCCTGGGCAGCCCGCGCCCGTTCGTCCGCCGCGCGAGCCTGGCCCGTCAGGTCCGCGGCCACGGTAGCCAGCCGGCCGCGGGCCAGCAGGTAGCCGATCGCACCGCCGAGTGCGGCCCCGAGCAAAAGCCCGATGAGCAGCGAAGTCGCGTTCATATTCAGCATGCTTACAGCCGGGGACGACAGTTTTCCGGTCCGACACGCCCACTAGACTTCACCGGTGAGCCTGTCCATCGGCATTGTCGGTTTGCCCAACGTCGGCAAATCCACCCTGTTTAATGCCCTGACCCGGGCCAACGCTCTGGCGTCCAACTATCCGTTCGCGACGATCGAGCCGAACGTCGGCATTGTCGGCATCCCTGATTCCAGGCTGGCGGCACTCTCCGGGCTCTATGACGCGGCCCGGATCGTGCCCGCGACCGTCCGCTTCGTCGACATCGCGGGGCTGGTCCGCGGGGCGTCCGCTGGCCAGGGACTCGGTAACCAGTTCCTGTCGCACATCCGCGAGACCGATGCCATCTGCCAGGTCGTGCGCGTCTTTGATGATCCCGACGTCAGCCATGTGGACGGCGACGTCTCACCCGAGCGCGACATCGAGACCATCGCCACCGAACTGATGCTGGCCGACCTGCAGACACTGGAGAAGGCAGTCCCGCGGCTGGTTAAGGAAGCCAGGTCGGCCAAGGATCCGGAGCGCACCAGGCTGGCCGCGGCGGCAGAACGGGCGCAGCAGGTACTGGATGGCGGCACGACACTGTTTGCGGGGGCAGAGGCCGCCGGGATAAACCTGACCGACCTTCGTGAATTGCAGTTGCTGACGGCTAAGCCGTTCCTCTATGTGTTCAACGAGGATGATTCCGAGTTGCACGATGATGAGCTCGGGAAGCGGCTGGCCGCGCTGGTCGCGCCGGCCGAGTCGATATTCCTCGACGCCAAGACCGAGGCCGAGCTTGCCGAACTGTCCCCCGAGGATGCCGCGGAAATGCTGGCCGGGCTCGGCCTGGGTGAGCCAGGCCTGGCGCAGCTGGCGCGGGCCGGGTTCGCAGCGCTGAAGCTATCAACGTTCCTGACCGCGGGCCCCAAGGAAGCGCGGGCGTGGACGATCTCGGCTGGCGACACCGCCCCGGAAGCGGCCGGCGTCATTCATTCCGACTTCCAGCGGAAGTTCATCAAGGCCGAGGTCGTGTCGTTCGACGACCTGATGGCCGCTGGCTCCATCGCCGCAGCACGGGCCGCGGGCAAGGCGCGGATCGAGGGCAAGGATTACGTGATGCGCGACGGCGACGTCGTCGAGTTCCGTCATGGAGGCGCATAAGGATTTTCCCTTGCGCAGCCACGAGCGCATGCCTGGATTAAGTCGGGATCCGTCCCGGAGGCGCATGAGGTTAGGCTGCCCTGCTGGCCCCTGATGGCGAGCGCGGCAAACATTGAGGGAAAGACGTACACCAATACGTTGCAGGCTGAAACCGCCTGCCGGGATCAGCGTGCCATCCTTCACGCCGCGCGGCGGCGGACTAGCCAGACGGTCGCGGTGATCAGGAGCAGGGAGAGCGCGAGCAGCCAGCCGCCTTCGATCCACTGGAACGGCCAGAACCGGCCGGCGGGCTGGTAGGTCGTCAGTTGCGTGTAGCCGTGATGGATGAGGTACTGCACGGGATCCACGTTTCCGCGGACCAGGCCAGATGTCTCGAACACCTGGGGCGTGACCGCCTGGAAGCCGGCCGGACCCAGGGTCTGGTTGATCATGGACAGGCTGGCCGGATGGCCGCGCCGGGTCCACAACTGGCTGAGCACCCATGCGGGAGTAGTCACGTTCGGGTTAGTGGTGATCAGCGCAGCCTCATAGTGCCGGCGCAGGAATGCGCCGGTCACGTAGGCGAGCCCGGCCCACACGGCAAGGGTGGCGAACATCGCGGGGATGACCCGGCGGATCAGGATGCCGGCCAGGGCGCCGATCGCAAAGGCGGCCAGCGTCCAGGCGGCGAGCGCAACCCCCCGCATGTCGAAGATGGTGGAGAGAACGGCGGGCTGTCGCCGCTTCCCGCGCCGAAGATCGGCTGGTAGTACCAGGAGAACAGGACGCTGAATGCTCCGGCCGCGACCGTGACCGCGATCGCGAGCGGCGCCAGCTTGGCGACGGTCCAGCGCCACCGGCCGAAGCCCTGGGTCCAGGCGTAGCGGAAGGTGCCAGCCTCGAACTCCCTGGCGAGTACCGGCGCGCCGGCGAACGCTCCTATCAGCGCCGGGATCAGCTGCAGCAGGCCAGCGGTGACTAGCACGCCGTGCACATTGCCATTCAGGAAGTTGTGGGCCACCTGCTGGCAGGTAGCTGAGCCTGCCGGGCGGCAGCCGGTCACGGCGGCATACGCGTGATGGATCTGCAGGCCCGTGATCAGCAGGTAGACGGCCGCCACCCCGAACACCGCGACAACCCCTGCCAACGCGAGGCGGTGCTGGCGCCAGGTGACCCACGCCATTCTCCGCCACGGCACCGGCCGCAGCTGTTCGTCGTGTCCGGGCTCCGCGGATGCGGTCAGTGTGGTCATTGCGTCACCTCCGAGGGCAAGGCGTCGCTGGCGCGCGCCGGGCCGGGCAGCGCCGCGGCACCGGGCTGGCGCAGATAGGCCAGCGTGAGTTCTTCCAGGCTGACCGGGTTCGCCTCCCAGCCGGGCGGCACCGGGTCAGTCGTTCCGTTCGTCCTGACCAGCAGGTGGGCCTGCGCGGCGCCGTGCCGGGCATGCACTACGCACAATCGTTCTGCGTGCCTGCCGCTATCGCTCGCTGGGCCGGTCAGCACCCGGTGACGGGCGAGCAGGTCGTCGACCACGCCTGCTACCTGGACTTTGCCCGCAGACATCAGGACGAGGTAGTCGGCCACCCGCTCGAGCTCGGCCAGCACGTGCGAGGACAGCACCACCGACACGCCGTCGTCGGCCACAGCCTGCATCACCGTGGCCATGAAGTCGTGCCGGGCGAGCGGGTCAAGCATCGCCATCGGCTCATCCAGCACCAGCAGCCGTGGGCGCCGGGCCAGCGCCAGGGTCAGCGCGAGCTGGGCCTGCTGGCCACCGGACATGTTGCCGGCCTGCTGCTTCAGCGGGATGCCCAGCTCGCCTAGCCGGGCCTGGGCGTAGCGCTGGTCGAAACGCCGGTTCAGGTTGCGGGTCAGGTGCAGCATGTCAGCGGCGGACAGGTTCTTGTACAGCGGCGTGTTCTGGGCGACGAACGCGATGCCGTCCAGCGCGCCCGGCGACCCGGCGGCCCTGCCACCGAGCACGGTAACGCTGCCCGCGGTGGGCTCCGCCAGGCCGACCGCCAGGTTCAGCAGGGTGGTCTTCCCGGCGCCGTTCGGGCCGACGAGCGCGGCCACGTGCCCGGCGGGAATCGCCAGCGTGCACTCGCGCAGTGCCCAGGTGGTGCGGTAGCGCTTGCCCAGGCCGCTGGCTTCGATGACGTTCATGCCACGCCCTCCGTATCGTTGCCTGCCCCGCCGGAGCCGCCGCGCCGGTCGCCGGAGCCGCCGCGCCGGTCACGGCCCTGCCGACCCTGGGGGACGACCCCACGAACCCCCCGGAATTCCCGGAGCGCGCTGGTGACAAGCGCAACGATCCCGTTCTCGTCGAGCCCTGCCGCGTCGGCAGTGGCCAGCCAGCCGAGCAGGGAGCGGCGCAGCCCTGTCAGCTGCGGCAGCGCGACCTGGTTCAGCGTGGCCTGGATGAATGTGCCCTGGCCCGGCCGACCGGTCGCCAGTCCCTTGGTCTCCAGCTCGCGGTAGGCCTTGAGCACCGTATTCGGGTTGATGGCTAGCGCGGCTACCACGTCCCTGACCTTGGGCAGCTGATCGCCAGGCTGGAGGTACCCGAGCCGAAGCGCGTGCTCGACCTGCTGCACGAGCTGCAGGTAGGTCGGCACGCCAGAGGCGGGGTCAAGCCGGAACTCGATCGGCGACACCGGTCCGCGCGCTCCGGCTGTCGGCGTGCTGCCGTCGTCGCCGCCCGCATTGGCCGAGGAGGCATCAGCCGGCCCGCTCGCCGGGCTGTCCGCTTTACCTATTGTCATAAGACAAGATTACAGCGACTGCTGGCGTGCCCGCAACCCGGATGCCTGACCTCCAGTAGCCACCGTCCCTGGCAGACGCGGTTTGCATGTGACAAGCCGGGCCCAGCCGTGGGGAGAGACTCAAGCCCGTGCGGTGTGGGTCCTGAGACTGGTCCAGACTGGGTGGCGTGGCCAACTTGACGATCGGCGACTTCTCCCGGATCACCCACCTGAGCATCAAGACGCTGCGTCGTTATCACGAGGCAGGCATTCTCGAGCCCGCTCACGTCGACCGCTACAGCGGGTACCGCTATTACAGCCTTGACCAGGTGCCCGTCGCACAGGTCATTCATCGTTTCCGCGAGCTCGGCATGCCGGTCCGTGAGGTCGGTGAGCTGGTGGCCGTCAGCGACCCGGACGCTCGCGCCGCGCTCATTGCCCGCCACCTCGACCGCCTGGAGAGCCAACTGGAGCAGACTAGGGAGGCTGTCGTTACCCTCCGTCGGCTGCTTCGGCCCGAGCCCGCGCCCTTCCAGGTCAGCCGTCGCCGGACGGAGCCGGAGACGGTCGCAGCGGTCCGGGCCGTGGTGAACCTCAGCGATGCGCTGCAGTTTTATGACAGCGCCATGGGCGAGCTGGAGGCGGTGCTGAGCGCTGCCAACGCGATCCGGACCGGGCCGCCAGGTGGCCTGTATGACCACGAGCTGTTCACCGATGAGCGCGGCGCCGTCATCGTCTACATCCCGGTCGCTGATCCGCCGGCTACGGGAGAGTCGAGCGGTCCGTCATCCCGGCCGCCGACCTGGCAACCATGGTGCATGCAGGCGCACATGATGACATCGATGTCACTTATGCGGCTCTCGGCAGTTACGTCAGCGAGCACGCCCTGGAAGTGGCAGGCCCAGTACGCGAGATCTACTGCGTCGGGCCCCGCGATACCGGTGACACCGCGGCCTGGCGGACCGAGATCGGCTGGCCGATCTTTCACGTCGCGGACGGCGACGACGATGCTGGTTCGCTACTGGCGTGACTCCGGTTGCTGGCCGTCCTAGCGCGCGGCGTCGAGGACTCGAGGGCAGGGCTCAGAAGCGGACGTGACCTCGGGGGTAGTGTCCAGGCTGACAGACTGGATGGTGGCGGCGGTGCCGTCCTGACTGCAGACCGGAAGCCGTGGCGCCCCGCTAGGTTGGGGATGCCGTGTCTAGCTGGTTCGAAGCACAAGTCGTCGATACCGGGCGGCTGCCGTTGTTCTGCTTCTTCGTGGCATTCGTGGCGGGCTTCGGCTGCATCCGCCTATCTGCGCGGCTCATCCGTGCGGAGGTCCGGTGGTGGCCCGGCAACCTGCGCGCTGGTTCGGTGCACGTTCACCACATGGTCTTCGGCGTGGTGTTCATGGCTATCGGCGGCGTCGCCGGGCTGGCCGCGCCGGTGTCCTCGTTGCCGTGGCGAGCCGGGCCGGCCGCGCTCTTCGGGCTCGGCACAGCCCTCGTCCTCGATGAGTTCGCGCTCATCTTGCACCTGCGCGATGTGTACTGGTCTAACGAGGGGCGTTTGTCCATCGACGCGGTGTTTGTTGCTTCAGGAGTGACCGCGCTGCTGCTAATCGGGGCAAGCCCGGTCGGGGTGAACAGCGTGGCTAACTACCACCATCTGCCGGGCAGCCCCGCCGCGGTTCTGACTCTGGTCCTGCTGCTGGCCGCGATGTTGGTGCTGGCCGCGATCACGCTGCTGAAGGGCAAGATCTGGACCGGGCTGATCGGCCTGTTCGTTCCCGTGGTGCTTGTCGTCGGCGCCATTCGCCTCGGCCGACCGGGCTCGCCCTGGGCACGCTGGCGTTATCGGCGCCGGCCCGGAAAGCTCGCTACGTCCGCCCGCCGCGAGCAGCGGCTGCGCCAGCCGGTGATCCATGCAAAGATCCGCATCCAGGACCTGCTCGCGGGCCGTCCCGACCAGCCCATGATCGTCATTAGCCGCCGCGCGCAGCCGGAACGACAGCCGGCCGTTACTGCTGTCGAGCCGGTCAACGCCGAGCCGGTCAATGCCGAGCCGGTTAATCCAGACCGGTTCGATGACGCGACGTGACGGCTGTCAGCCTCCCGCCAGGGGCCGGCACTTGGCTAGGAGCTGGTGTACTGGACCTGCCAGGTTCGCCCGCCGTCGGCCGTGCGGACGATGCGCTGGTACTGCTGGTAACGGCCGCCACTGCGGTGGTGAGTCACGCTGCCCACGACCCAGCCGAGCTCAGGAGACAGGAAGCTCGCACCCTCCGGAAGGTTCAGCTGACCGACGTTCCGCTCGCGCGTCAGCACAGCGCCTGAGCTGCTTACCAGGGCCCATGGGGCAGTGCCCCAGCCGCACGCAACGCACGCGTCGACGAAGGCTGCAGTCGTTGGGCTGATCGCCGACATAGCCCCGGTGAATGAGCCTGGCGAGCTTGCGCGCACATTGACGCCTGGGTGCGGGAAATACTGCTCTGCGAAGATCGGCACTGCGCCCGCCGCGTCAGCGTGATAGCCGATATGCGGCTCCTGGCTCATGGCGGCACCAGGCCCGACATCCACCGCCCAGGCCGAGCCAGGGCCAGCGCATTGGACGATCATCGTGGCTGGATAGGCAGGCGAGTAGGGCTTGGCCCCGGCGGTGACCTGAGCCCAGTTCCGGCCGCCGTTCGTGCTGCGGTACAGCCGGCCGTCGGCCCCCAGCCATCCGGTGTCAGCATTGTCAAAGCAAACGGTCTGTGCGTTCCCTGGGGCCGGCAGGATCTGCCAGCTGTGGCCGCCGTTGATGGTGCTCAGCACGACTCCGCCAACCTCGGGCGCCGCGGGCCCGAACGGGATCACGTTCCGGCCGCCCGCAATCGCGAACCCGGCTGTCCGAGACACGAAATGCACCGACCGGATGAGCGGGCACGGATCGGGCAGCGGTGTCCAGTGCGCGCCGCCATCGGTGGTTGCCAGCAACTCATTGCTGCCGACTGCCCAGCCGGCCTCGTTACTGATGAAATCTACCGACGTCAGGTTCAGCTTGCCGCTGTCCTGCACCGTCCAGTGCTGGCCGCCATCAGTCGTGGCGAGGATCTTGTGCTGGCCAACCACCCAGCCCTGAGCGGCCGAGACGAACTGCACGCCGGTCAGGGCGCCAGCGGGCAACCCGAATCCCGTGCCTTGCGGGCAGCCCCGGCTGACGACTGCAGGGCTAGCCGACGCAGAGTCTGAAGGCTGCGCCGTCTGACTCCCGGACGCGGGTGGCCGTCCAGACGGCGCGGCCGGGTTAGCTGTCGGCGGGATCGAGGTCGCGCCGCACCCGGCCAGCATGATCGCGCCGGAGATGGTGGCGAGCTGGCGAATACGCATGACCCTATGGACGTCACAACGGACGCCACGGTTGCGGCCGCCAGGCGCTGCCCCCGGCGCTGAAACCGTCGACCGGGGATACTTGCGGTCCGCAAGAGGCCGGCGCCGCTGATAACTTCACTGGCCTGATTGAGGGCCGCGACGGGATCCAGCCAGCGGCGCGCTTCGCGCTCTACGCGCTCCAGGCCGCTTAGTTGACCGCCCATTGCGCGGTGAACGCGGACTTGACCTGGCTCCCGTTCTTGTCGATGCAGGCCACCTCGATGAGTGGCAGGTGGGTGCGCCGGATGCCGAAACCGCAGTCCGCGAACGAGGACCCGACCGTGGTGATCTGAAGATCGCCGAGGCCGCCATTGTGGTGGCCGGTCAGGTCGGAGCCCGCCGGGACGAACAAGTAGAGCCCGGGCTCGAGGCGGGCAACGGTTACCTTCGCGCCATGGCGGCTGTCGTATTGCACGCGCGGCTGATACAAGTCGGCGCCTGAGTTCGCGAGGGCGTTAGCGTCGGTCATGCCGTCCTGGCCCATGACGTTGGTCCCGCGCGCGTAGGCCAGAGTGAAGGCCGTGTCCTGGCGGGCGCCGGTGAGAGCGAAGCAGTCCACGTAAATCTGCTGGCCAGAGCTTGTTCCCCGCCACCTGGCGAGCTGGCAGCTGCCTGACACGTTGCCGTAACCGCTGATCTTCACCGTGCCCGCCCGCGCTCCGGCCGTGCCCGGTCCGGGCATAGTGACGAGGTACCGGCCGGTCCCCAGGTGCTTGACCTTGTTGGCCTTGTGCGAGGAGTTGTACTGATAGGCGCTCACCAGGCCCGCGCCGCTGGCGGGGACCAGGGCGTAGTCAAGGACGCCAGCCGGGGCGCGCGTCGGCTTGGTAACTGTCAGGTCGAACGCCTGCGCTGCAGGCCCGAAGGGGTCGAAGCAGTCGACGTTGACAGCGAGGTCTCCGGCCGCGGTCTTGGCCCAGCTCTGGATCGTGCAAGCGCCGGACTGAGCGGTGAGCTGAGCATCGCCGCCGGTGAAACCTAGCTTGGGGAAGGTCACCTGGTACTGGCCGACGGTCCCGCCAGGCACCACGCCAGCGGGACCGCCAGCCGAGTTGTAGTACGGGATATGCGTTGGCCCGTTGGGGTCGAACTCGACGAATCCGGCGAGCGCCGACTTCTTCACGGCATGGGCAGCGGTCAGGTGCGCGCGGGATGGCAGGCCAGCGCCGGCTGGCGCCGCCTGAGCGGTTGCTGCCGTCGCCGCAAAGACCGAGGCCGCGACGATTGGCAGGGCGGTGGCGCTGAGCTTTCCGAGTCGCACGCTGATTCCCTCCGCCCGTGCAGTCCCGGCGGTGCGGGGCTGTAGCCGGCGCCATGGCGGGCGCCGGGCTGCGCCGGCCGCGATTGCTGAGCAGAGTGTAGATCCAGGCATATCGCTGAGATCGAACAATGGATCAACCGCACCGAAATAGCCCGACCTGACGTTTGCAACGCAGCCGGTACCGCAGGCCAGGGGCTGGCGGCGCCGCTGATCTGAAGCGCCGCCAGCCCAGCCGCTAACGGAGACTGCGGAAGAACGTCCGGATGTCGCTGACGAGCGGTCCGGGTGCCTCCATAGCGGCGAAGTGCCCGCCGTAGTCGAAGTCTGACCAGTGAACGATGTTGTTGGCCTGCTCGCCATACCGCCGGATCGCGATGTCCTCGGCGAAGGCGGCCACGCCCACCGGGGTAGTGGCGGGCGGCTGGCCCCAGGCGGGTGCCATGTGCATGTTCTCGTAGTACAGCCGCGCCGCGGAGCCGGCCGTTCCGGTCAGCCAGTAGAGCATGACGTTGGTGAGCATCGCATCCCGGTCGATCGCATCCTCGGGGAGGCCCGTCTCGGTGTGCGTCCAGGCGCTGAATTTGTCGACAATCCAGGCAAGCTGCCCGGCTGGCGAGTCGGCCAGCCCATAGGCCAGTGTCTGGGGCCTGGTGGCCTGGATCTGGAAGTAGGCGTTCCCGTCGGACATGAACGCGCGCAGCCGCTCCAGGCGTGCCTTCTCGACATCGGTGAACGTGGCCAGGTCCGCCGGGTCGACCTCTCCCCACGGGATGAATCCCGCGGTCGCGGCGTTGACGTGGACGCCGACGACATGGTCGCTGTCGACGCGGCCGAGCTCGGGCGAGACGAGGGCGCCGAAGTCGCCGCCCTGCGCCCCGTACCGGTCGTACCCGAGCCTGCGCATGAGCTCGGCCCACGCCCGCGCGGTGCGCACCGTGGTCCACCCCCGCTCGCGGGTAGGGCCGGAGAACCCGAAACCGGGAATCGCCGGGATCACGAGATCAAACGCGTCGCGCGGATCGGCCCCGTGCGCTGCCGGGTCGGTCAGCGGGCCGATGATGCCGAGGAACTCCGCGACCGAGCCCGGCCAGCCATGGGTGAGGACCAGCGGCAGCGCGCCTGGCTCCGCTGACCGCACGTGCAGGAAGTGGATGTTCTGCCCGTCGATCGTCGTCGTGAACTGCGGATAGGCGTTGAGCGTTGCCTCGTGCACTCGCCAGTCGTAGCCAGTGCGCCAGTGCTCGGCCAGCTCGCGTAGGTAGTCCAGCGGAACGCCGTAGTCCCAGCCCGCGCCCGGCAACTCATCCGGCCACCGAGTCCGGGCCAGCCGGTCGTGCAGGTCGTCGAGTGCGGCCTGCGGAACATTGATCCGGAACGGGGTCGTGGAGACATCATCAGATGCTTGCTCGGCTCGTGCGTCATCGGCTGCTGCGCTGGCACCTCGGACGGCGGCGGACATCGGTGCTCCTCTCATCGGGGCACAGCCCCGTTGCGGCCTGAGATATGACAGAATGCTGTCATGTCTAAGACACTATCAGAACGACAGCATGCTGTCAAAGTCGCAACCCGGCCCGAACGCACGCCAGCGGGTGACGCATTCACCTCGTTCGTGTTCCAGGTCGCCAGGCTCGGCGGTGAGTTCTCGGCCACCGGCGAGAAGCTGGCGGCGCTCGGTGATCAAACCCTCGCGCGCTGGGTCGTCCTGGACGCCGCCGAGGACGGACCGGCTAGCGTCGCGCAGATCGCCCGGCGTTTCGGCATGGCCCGGCAGAGTGTGCAACGGGTAGCGGATCTTCTCGTCCGGGACCAGCTTGCTGTTTACGAAGACAATCCGGACCACCGGCGCGCCAAGCTGCTCAGGCCGACCGATGCAGGCAGGCGGGCCCTGGTCACGATCACTACGGCGCAGAAGGCCTGGGCCGACGAGCTCGGCGCGGAGATCGGGGAAGCTGAGCTGCGCAAGGTCACGGCGATCATCGAGCACATTCAGCGAGTGGCGTCGGAGCACAAGCCCTGACCACGCGCCCGTCGTCGTCGCTTCGATGCCGCAGCTAGGCTGCCGTTACCGGCGGCGAGCAGGCGCGGCAGCTGTAGTAGTCAGGACTGGCATGGCATCTGACCAGCAACTGAGCGAGCACGCGCAGCGGGCGGCGCGTGCGTATGGCGCGGCCGCCGATCATTACGGCCTTAGCTCGCTCAGCTTCTGGGACCGGTTCGGCGCTGCGACGGTCGCGCGGCTGTCGCTGGCCCCCGGCGCCGCCGTGCTCGATCTGTGCTGCGGGGCCGGGCATCGGCGATTCCGGCCGCCCGCGCCGTGGGTAGGGCCGGACGGGTGCTCGGCGTCGACGTCGCGGCGCCGCTGCTGGAACTGGCCAGGACCAGGGCCGCTCGGGATGGCCTGGCCAATATCGAGTTCCGGCAGGGCGACGCGATAAGCACGGGACTGCCGGACGGAATATACGACGCAGTGGTGTGCGTATTCGGCGTCTTTTTCGCGGCGGATATGGCCGCTTTCGCCGCGGAGATGTGGCGGCTGGTCCGGCCGGGCGGAAAGCTGGCTGTTACCACTTGGGGGCCGAGCCTGTTCGAGCCTGCCAATCAGTATTTCTGGGCGGCGGTCCGCGAGGTCGAGCCGTCGTTGTTCAAAGCATTCAACCCGTGGGATGAGATCACTACTCCGCAGGCTCTGGATGAGCTTCTCGCGCTTGCGGGCGTGCCGAACCCGATGGCCGTGGCCGTCCCTGGCCAGCATCAGCTCGGCCACCCGGACGACTTCTGGGACGTTGTGCTCGGGTCCGGGTACCGGGCCACGATTGATGCTCTCAGCCAGTCGCAACGCGACCGCTTGCGTGACCGCCTGCTCAGCGAGTTGCGAGCGCACAACGTCACTGAGCTCCGGACGGACGTCGTCTACGGATCAGCCGACCGGGCGAAGTAGACGGCCCGGGGCGCCCGCGACTGCGGACGCCCCAGGATCGCCTTGCTGTCGGTCAGCTATCTCCCCAGCTGCTGACGTTCAGCTTTACCGAGTTGTCGCATCCGGGCGCCGGCGTGGGGACCAGCGTGGTCGCCGGGCACGGCTTGAGGATCAGCGGTGGCCGTGGCTTCTGGTTGAAGTTGAAGTCCTGCAGGATGCCGCCCGCCAGGTTGTCCCGGACATTGGGCCGGGATCCGGGCGGCCATCGGTAGCCGGGTTGAGCCGGACGCCGTACAGGAAGTCATTTTCGATGAACTTCAGCCAGGAGTCGGAAGACAGGGTCGCGTGGTCGACAAACCCGCGCCGGGCGTAGGGGCTGATGACCAAGGTGGGCACCCGGATCCCGTAGCCCAGGGCGTCCACCGCGGGCGGCACTACGTTGTCGTAAAAACCGCCCCAGTCATCCCAGGACACGAAGATCGCGGTGGAGTTCCAGTCCCTGCTGCGCATGACCGCGTTGATGATCCTGGTCACGTACGCCTGTCCGGTGCTGACAAGGGCCGGCGGGTGCTCGCTGTCGGCTGCGTTCGGCACGATCCAGGACACGGCCGGCAGCGTGCCGTGCTTGGCCTGGCTCATGAACGTCGTCAGTGGCTGGACGTTCGCTTCCTGATGGTCCTGCTTGACGTCGGTGAACCCTGGCAGCGGATTCCAGATCTTCGGCACACCTTGGGGGTTAGTAGCCGACTGCGCGCCGTGATCCAGGTAATAGCCCCAGCCCACGTGGTACGCGTGCAGCAGCCACGTCAGGTCCGTCCAGGCAAACGGGCGCGGCTGGGCGGCGGTGCGGTTCCGCGGCTGGTCGGTGCCCACGCAGCTCATCGGGTTGGCTGGGTTGCTGCAGTTTGCTGACCAGGCGGACACCAGGAACATGTGCGCTGGCAGGCTCCAGGAGTGGTCGGACTCGAAGAAGTGGTCGTCGAGCACGAAGTTATTGGCGTAGGTCCAGTAGTTGGGGATGTCGGAGGCGACATGATGGCCCATCACGTCGGTCAGGCAGGTAGTCGTGTGGCAATTCAGCTCCGCTTGCCCGATGAACCCGTCCATCTTCCCGCCGTCCACGTCGGCGATGCTGTTGGAGTTCTGATGGGGACCGCCCTTAGTTGCTGTTGGCGTGATCGACATACGGCGTGACGCAACCGCCGTTGTGCGGGTCGGGCACGCAGACGCCCTTGGGGATGCCGTCCGCACCTGGGTAGGTGCCAAAGTAGGAGTCGAACGACCGGTTCTCTTGCAGGATCACGACAACGTGCTTGATCTTGTGGATGCCTTTCAGGCTCGACGTGAGCCGGAAGGTCGTGTTGTGCGCCGACGCGCCGACGCCGACACTGAGCGCCACTGTCGCGGCCAACGCCGCCGCGGCACACGCTGCTAACAACAGGCGAAGCCTCATTGCACTCTCTCCATGATCTCGGGGAACTGAACGTCCGGGGGCCTTATCCCGCCGCAGCAGGAGGTCAGTCACGACAGAGTCCAGCAGGCGTCGCTGTGATCTCTCTGTGAATCTCATGGGCATGGCACGGACGATCCCTGTGCGCTCGCACAGGAACAGGCCGCCTGTCACTGCCTCAGGTGGCGTCGATGCCGATAGGCGTATCCGCTGCCAGGCCGTTGGCGCGCATGGCCTTGCGATAGGCCACGGCGACGGCGTCGAATTTCAGGTGCAGCTCGGCCGCCAGGTCGAACGGCACTCGCTCGGGCCGCTGCGATTCGACCACTAGCTGGTCCTGTCCGAAGATCACGTCCTCGAAGTCCCGGATTACCTGGTCACTCTGATCAAGGTTGTAGTTGCGGCCGATGAGCACGTACCCAACGCAGCGATCGGCAGCGACCGGCTGTGACGCGAAGAAGTAGACCATGCCGCGCTCGCCGCCCCAGCCAAGCCGAAGCGCGATTGTGTACGGCAGGTGCAGCTCGTACCGGCTGCGGCGCTCGGGCGGCCCGGCTTGCTCGTTAGCGAAGACAGGGAAGTCATCGCTGTTAGGCGCCTCTGGCCGCACGATCGTGTAGTGCAGCACATGCCCGCGCGTGTCGACCTCATGGCGGGGAACGACAGGGCGGTCCGGATCGCCGAGCAGGCCAGGATGCACCCAGGGAAAGTGCCCGAAATCCGTGAAGTTCTCGACCTGGCGTGCCGCGTCGCAGCGCCAGTGGTACGGCCCGGCGGCCACGACGGCCCAGCGGTCATCCTCGAGCTCGGGTACCTCAGGCAACGGCCAGCGCGGTTCTTCGAGGGCAATCCAGACAAGCCCGTAACGCTCCTGCGCGCGAAACGCCGGCACGCGTGCCTTCGCCGGCACGCGGGACGGGTCCGCCAGTTGCGGGATCGCGACACAGCGGCCGCCGGCGTCATAGCGCCAGCCGTGATAGGCGCACACGATCTCATCGCCGCTGACCTTGCCAAGTGACAGGGCCGTTCCGCGGTGCACGCACAGATCGGA
Source organism: uncultured Actinomycetota bacterium (assembly GCA_963834665.1). GTDB lineage: Bacteria > Actinomycetota > Actinomycetes > Streptosporangiales > Streptosporangiaceae > JAJYUU01. The sequence continues at coordinate 483,419 of CAWICK010000007.1, read as the reverse complement.
CATCACCCGGGGGCTGCCGTCGCGTCCGCGCCAGAGCACGAGCGGTTCGGCAAGCACGTCAGCATGCATCGGCTGCGCGCCAAGGTCTGCTGAGAACGCGGCTGGATGCCAGCAGGCTCGCTGGGCTGCCAGGTCAGCGAAGACGCCGGGAGCGCTCATTGGCGGGCAACCAGGCCGCTAGCGGGCGAAACGAACGCGATCCACATGAGGCCATTGTGTGCCGCGCCTAGCGGCGGCATCGGCGGAGCGCTGAATTACTGCCCGGCCGCGTCTCCGCCGTCCGAGAGGACTTCGATCGGCCCTTGCGGGCCTAGCCTGAAACGCTTTCCGCAAGCCGGGCAGCTCATGAGAGAGGCGCCCGCCAGCGTCGGACGGACGCTGCACAGCCTTCAGACGGCTCTCGTCGTCAGGACAAACCACATAGTTCACCACAGCAGGATAAGAGACCGCGCGGTTCGCCTTCGCTCTCGCCCTGGTAGGCGACTGCCTGCCCCGGTTCCGCCTCGCGCAGCTTGGCCCGCTGCCTGCTGCCAGGATGACGATGGCGGCAATGAGCCTGTTACACGCAAAACGCCGCCTGGTGCTTGATCGAGTTGGGGTCGCGTTTGAACGTGATTGCGGCGGCGCTGCTGGAAGAACAACGGCGTGGTGGCTGTGACGTTAAACGAGGCTGGTTCGCGTTGCCGTCTGCTGCCTGGCGTGCGCAACCGGTCCCGTCAGAAGGGGCTTGGATGGCGGGGTTCAGCCGGGTGGCGTGGTGCTGCGGGCGGGCGGCGGGTGTGCTGGTTCGGGGCGGGGATGCGGGCGTCCCGCCCCCGGGGGGGCGGGGGCGGGACGCTGGCGGGGGGTGCCCGGCGGGGGGCTGCCGGGGGGCGGGGGTTAGAAGGCGGGGGTGGCGGTGGTGATGTCGTAGTGGCTGCCCCAGTACCACTGGGTGGCCTGGGCGCCGGGGACGATGTGGGGGGTGCCGGTGGGGTCGGCGATCCACCAGCGGACGCGGGTTTGCATGTGGCGGGGGAGGGTGCGGACGGCGGCTTGGACGGCGGGCCATTCCGATCGCATGGTGTAGAGGCGGGCGAGGGCGGCGGGGTGGGCGGTGAGTTTGGCGCGGGTCCAGGCGGCGGCGCCGGCGGGGGTGGCGTCGCCGGGTTCGATGTCGAGGATGGCGGCGCGGGGGTCGGAGCCGTTGGTGTCGATCCACAGGACGTGGCGGCCGGTGACGGCGGCGGGGCTGACGGCGTAGCCGCCGGTGGCGTAGGTGGCGATGGTGTGGTGGGCGGGGATGGCGGCGGGGGTGACGGAGTCGTAGATCTGGTAGGGCGGGCGGGGGCGTGCGCGGCGGCGGCGTCCCGGGCCGCGTCCGCGCGGGCCGCGTTCTTGCGGGCTGCGCTGCTGCGTGCCGCGCCGGTACGGGCCGCGTCCTTGCGTGCGGGCGCCGCGGGGGTGCGGGTGTCGTGGCGGGCGGCGGCCGGCGGCGTGGTGCGCGGCGGGGTCGCCGGCGGTGGCGGCGGTGGTGAGGGTGGCGGCGCTGGCGGTGCCGGCGCCGGCCAGGGCTGCGGCGGCGCCCAGGGCTGCCAGGGCGGCGCGGCGGCCGCGCAGGGCGTCGGTCAGTCGGGCGGTGCGGGGCATCGGGGCGTCCCTTCGGGTGGGGTGCGGCCGGCCGGCGGGCCGGGGTGGCGGCGGGTAATGGCAGGTTCGACGCGGGGCGTGGCGGGCTGGTTTCGCTGTGTAACCGAGGTCACTACTTGCGGGTAACTTTGCTGCCCGGATATCCAGACATTCCCGGCACCGGCCATCACTGAGCAGCCCCGTATCGGCGCGCGGAGAGGCGACCGGGAGCGAAAGCCGTCCCCGTTACCCGCCTGAATGTGAATCGGCTCGCCGCAGCGATATCGGCGGGACCGAGGGTCCGGCCGGCCGCTCTCGTCATACCTGCCGAAAGCCCAAACCGATGGCAGGAGGAGCCACGATGGCAAGCCCAGTAGTTCATTTCGAAATCCGGTCGACTGACCCGGACGCCACCCCGCGAGTTCTACGGCAAGCTGTTCGGCTGGACATATCCGGACGGCGGCGTGCCCGGCTACACCTACGTGGACTCCGGCGTAGAAAACGCAGTGCCGGGCGGCATCAGCCCGTTGCAAGGCGGCGAGCCGCTCGTCACGTTCTTTGTTGGGGTGCCAGACGTCGCCGCTGCGCTGGAGGCCGCGGTCGCGAATGGGGGCCGCATCGTGCAGCCAGCGACATCGGTGCCAGGCGTGACTTTCGGGCTGCTAGCCGACCCGCAAGGCCAGGTAGTCGGCCTTGCCAGCGCCGACTCCTGACGAGTCGGTTAACCGCGAGCAGGGCATCCGAGGCAGGAGGTCTGCGATGGCCACGTCAACTGACCCGGATGACCTGCTCAACCGCGCGGTGGACGGTGACGACGCGGCGTTCGAAGCTCTCGTCAAGCCGCACGAACGGGCAACATTCCGGCACTGCTACCGCATGCTCGGGTCAGGACCGGATGCCGAGGACGCTCTCCAGGACACCCTCGAGCGCGCCTGGCGCAGACTCGGAAGCTATGACGGTTCGGGGTCGTTCGCCGGCTGGCTACACCGCATCGCCACCAACATCTGTCTCGACGCGCTCCGGACTCGCCGGGTACGCCTCAGCCCGGCGGGTTACGGACCGGCGGCAGTGGCCGGCTCGGCAGTCGCACCGCCGGACCCGGAGGTCGTGTGGTCGAACCCGTCAGTGACGCAGACCTGAGCGGGACCGTGGACCCGCAGGCGGCGCTGGTCCGCCGCGAGGAGATCAGCCTGGCTTTCGTGGCTGCCTTGCAACTGCTGGCTCCTCGGCAGCGGGCCGCTTTGCTACTGCATGATGTGCTCGGATTCAGCCAGCCGGAGACCGCCGAGGTGCTTGCCGTCAGCACCTCCGCAGTGAACAGCCTGCTCGGCCGGGCGCGCCAGACCGTGCGAGCAAGCAGCAGCGCTCCCGCGCCCGATCTGGCCAGCCCGCGGGTAAGGCAGTTGCTCGAGTCCTACGTGCGCGCCTGGCAACTGGCGGACATCGACGCCTTCGTTCAGCTGGTTACGGTGGATATCCGCTTCTCGATGCCGCCGCTGCGGGCCTGGTTCGATGGCCGGGAAGCAGTCGCTCACTTCATCAGCGAGGCGATCTTCGCACCCGCTCGCCCGTACGGAGTGACGCTGCGGGCGGCCTCATGCAACGGGCAGCCCGCGTTCGGGGTCTACCAGCCCGACGGCGCAGGTCACCTGGTCCTGGCTGGGCTGCAGATCCTGCAGCTCGCCCAGGCGGACGATGAGCCGCTGGTCAGCGCACTGGTGTCCTACCGCGATCCGGACGTGGCCGCGCGCTCCGGCCTGCCACGCCAGATCGATCTGGCGCATTAAGGCATCGGCTGCTGAGCTGGCGGTTCTAGGTCTCCTGGTTGCCTTGTGGGTAAAGGCTGTCACGCCGGAGCTGGAGGAAAGACCGTTCGGCCTGATTCGCGGTACGGGCGATGGCCGCGTCGTAGGCCGCAACCGCATCGTCGCGCCTGCCGAGCCGGCGCAACAGGTCTGCGCGGGTCGCGTGATACAGGTGGTAGCCATCGAGGCTCAGCTGGTCGACGAGCTCGAGCGCGGTCGCGGGACCGTGGATCTCCGCAACGGCAACGGAGCGGTTAAGCGCCACGACTGGCGTGGCCGCGATCGCCATGAGCTGGTCGTACAGCGCGAGGATCTGACCCCAGTCGGTATCCGCGGCGGTGGGAGCATCGCTGTGCACGGCGTTGATCGCCGCCTGAATCTGATACGGGCCAGGATGGTTGCGTCGCAGGCAGCTGCGCACGAGATCCTGGCCATCGCTGATCATGGCCTGGTCCCACCGGCTGCGGTCCTGATCGGCGAGCAGGATCAGCGCGCCGCCGGGGCTGGTTCGAGCATCACGGCGTGCCTGGGTCAGTAGCAGCAAGCCCAGCAGTCCGAGGACCTCGGGTTCGTCGGGCATCAGCTCGGCCAGCAGCCTCGCCAGCCGGATGGCTTCGGTGCACAGGTCGATGCGGGCGAGGTCCGGCCCGGCCGAGGCCGTGTGCCCCTCGTTGAAGATGAGGTAAACGACCGCAAGCGCGAGCGGGAGCCGGTCCGGCAGCTCGGCCTCGCGCGGCACGCGGTAAGGGATGCCGGCGTCGCGGATCTTGCGCTTTGCCCGGACCAGGCGCTGCGCGACGGTCGCCTCCGGGACCAGGAAGGCACGGGCGATCTCAGGTGTCTGGAGCCCGGCGATGAGCCTGAGAGTCAGGGCAAGCTGAGCCTCCGCGGCAAGCGCAGGGTGACAGCAGGTGAAGATCAGCCGCAGGCGGTCATCGTGCACCGGTCCCACCTCCGATGGCGCCGCGTCGTAATGCAGCAAAGCGGCCTGCGTCTCGCGGCCGTAGCGGGTGGACTCCCGCCGCAACCGGTCCAGCGCCTTGTTGCGAGCCGTGGTGACGATCCAGCCACCCGGGTTCGGAGGCACGCCGTCAGCCGGCCAGCGCGCTGCCGCTACCGCGAATGCCTCCTGGACCGCCTCCTCGGCGAGGTCGATATCGCCGAAGAGGCGGATCAGGGTAGCGACCGCGCGTCCCGAACTCTCGCGGTAGGCGCGCTCGATCAACTCAGCGTCAGTGCCTGGCACGAGCTAATCCTCCGGAAGCTCCTGGAACGGGCGGACTTCGACCGGGGCCCCGCAGGCCGCCGAGCCCCTGGCAGCCCAATCGAGGGCCGCATCCAGATCCGGCACCTGGACGACCCAGAACCCGCCTAGCTGCTCTTTCGTTTCCGCGAACGGCCCGTCAGTGGTGACGACCTGGCCACCCTGCGCGCGGACGACCGTGGCACTCGACGGCGGGTGCAGGCCGCCCGCGAAGACCCAGGCCCCGGCCGCCCTCAGCGCGGCATTGTAGGTGTCCACGTCCTCATATGCCGTCTGCATCTGCGCCTCGGACGGAACTGGCTCTCCTTCGACCATGTGCACGGCCAGCAGGTACTGCTTCATGACACTCTCCCGTTCTGATTTCTGCTCTTGGGCCGGCACCCGTGCCGGCCTTCTCATCCCGTTCACGAAGACCGGCTGCCGGAATCGACACCTCGCCGAAAGATAGTGCCAGCCGCCGCGTTTTGCCGGCTGGCTGGCGCGCCCGCTGCAGGTGATCGAGCAGATCGTCAGGTACCGCGGGCGAACAGGCAATTGCGTACGGTGGCCAAGCAGGCGGTGAACTTCGCATGCACTAGCGGCTTCGCCGGGACGCCGGTTCCCGGGCCGGTTATACGGTCTAGTCGTGACCGCTCTGCGGGTGATCCTGGTGTCCGACACGCACCTGTCCCCGGCCGCGCCGGAGGCGACGGCGAACTGGGACGCGGTCCTTCGTTACGTCGGCTCCGCGACGCCTGATGTCGTCATTCACCTTGGTGATCTGACCCTCGACGGGGCACACGACCCTGCCGATCTGCATAACGGACGGCAGCAGCTCGATCGCCTGCCGGTCGCGTGGTACGCGGTTCCCGGCAATCACGACGTCGGAGACAACCCGTGGCCGGGCGCCCCCGCCGACGTCACGATAAACACGGTCCGGCACCAGCGGTGGCTGGACATCGTCGGCGCCGATCACTGGTCGCTGACGGTCAATGGCTGGACCATGCTGGCGATCAACGCGCAGCTACTCGGCTCCGGGCTCGAGGCCGAGGGCAGGCAATGGTCATGGCTGGAAGGACAGCTCGCCGGGCGGGATCGAGACCACCGCCTCGCCCTCATCGCGCATAAGCCGGTGGCTGCTGCTGATGCGGAACTTGCCAGCTCTCCGGCCTACCGGTTCTGGCCGCGACCGGCCCGAGACCGTCTCAGCGGCGTGCTCGGCAGCGCGCCCGCTGCCTTGGTGATGAGCGGCCATGTGCACCAGTACCGTCAGCTCGACCTCGACGGCACCCATCACCTCTGGGCACCCACTACCTGGGCCGTCCTTCCGGACCAGGCACAACCCGTGCTGGGCGCGAAGCGATGCGGGATCGTGGCGCTGGAGTTCGCCGCCGGCAAATCCCCGCAGCCGGCCCTGGTTGAGCCAGCGGGCATCGCGCAGCTAACGCTAACCAGCGACATACCCGACCCGTATCACCGCTGACCGGTCAGGCGGGGAAGGCCGGCGTATGGCCGGCCCGGCGTACCAGGAGCCGGGCTCACCGTTCTTGCAGTCGCCGTAGGGTGCCTTCGACCTGGCCTGATGGCCCGGTCGTAGGCTGGCTGGCCATGAGGGCCACCTCGGGCCGCAGGGCTCGCCGCAAGGAGCAGGTCATCGACCTGCGGCTCATGCGAGCTCACGATATGTTCGAGTTGCCGCAGACAGACCTTTTCTCCGAGTATCGGAACTTCCTCACCGGCGTCGATTTCTGCCTCAGTGAATTGCGAGGCCGGCGGTCCTTCCGGCCGGTGCGGCTTGAGGTTCAGCTTCCCGCCGAAGAGATCGACGACGGCGTCGCTGAACGACTGACCCGCACTTTGCACAGGTACGCCGCGCACCGGATCCGCTACAACCGCCGGGAGATCCGTGCGCAACGGTTCGGTGGCGTCAGTGCCTTGCGTATCGGCCTGCCAATCTGCGCCCTGGGCCTCGCGCTCACCGTCGCAGCGAGCAAGATACAGCCGTCATCAGGCATCGAGCACGTGATCACCGACACCGTGGGCTGGGTCCTGGTCTGGATCGGGCTCTGGTTCCCGCTTGATCAGCTGCTGTTCTACCCGCTGGCCTACAGCCGCGAGACCCGGGTGCTCCGGCTGCTTTCGGAGGCCAGTGTCGTCGTGTCCCCGCACCAGCCGCAGCAGTCCGGCAGCGGCCCGGAGGTTCCGGCCAGTAGCGCCCCGGCGCGTCGCTGATTCAGCGTGCCCTGGTATCGCCTGCCTGTGTGTGATTACCTGACGGCGATTACCTGACGCGGCGCGGTGAGATTTGGCGGGAGAGTCCGATGGGCCGGAAACAGCGGATCAGTTACGTGCCACCCGAGGCTATGGACCAGCAGATGCAGGCGGAGATGGAGCGGTGCCGGCGGGAGGGCACTCCGCGGCCGGAGAGTTCGGCGGTGCGCGCGCACGTGCCGGCTTGCTTCTGGGCATTCGCCGAGTCGTGGCAGGCGATCTTTCGCGACGGCGTCTGCGACCACGCCATTAAGGAACTATGCCGCGTGTACGTATCGCGGTCCGTGAAATGCGAATACTGCGGAAATCAGCGCTCCGAGCAAGCAAGAGCGCAGGGCCTGGCCGAAGCGCAGTACGACGACCTGCTCAATTTCGAGAAGTCAGCGGGGCTGAGCGAGCGCGAGAAGGCCGCGCTGGCCTACGCAGAGGCGATTACCTGGCGGCTTGAGTCGAGCGACGGGCTCTGGGACCGGTTGCACCTGCACTTCTCCGAACCTGAACTGGTCGAGCTTGGGTGCTTCATCGCGCTGACGATGGGGCAGCAGAGCTGGCTGCGGCTACTCGACATCGAGCATCACGAGGTTTTGCCCGGCACTGCCGCGTCCATGGCGCCGGGCTTTGATACTGCCACGACGCTCGCCGCGTCAAAGTCAGCAGACGACTACTGGGCCGGGCCGACGACCTGACGTCGGCGTCGGACGGCTCGATCGCCCCGCTTGACGAGAAAGTCGGTAAGTTGTAGCTTACGGTAAGTCATGACTTACCAACAGGTCCTGGACGCTCTCGCGGACCCGACCAGGCGCTCGATCTTTGAACGCCTGGCAGGACGTCCGCAGGCGGTCAGCGAGCTCGCCCGGGGCCTGCCCGTCAGCCGACCAGCCGTCTCGCAGCATCTCAAGGTGCTTAAGGACGCCGGGCTGGTCATCGACAGACCCGACGGCAACCGCCGCATCTACCAGGTGAACCTGGACGGCGTCGGCGCCTTGCGCGCCTACCTCGACCAGTTCTGGGTCCAGGCGCTGGCCGCCTTCCAATCAGCAGTTGAACGCGACGATTAGGAGACAAGAAAATGCAGGCAACAGACAACGCCGTGCGTACGTCAATCGTGGTGGACGCCCCCATCGACCGAGCCTTCTCCGTGTTTACTACCGACATGGGCAGCTGGTTGGCCGGCCGAGCATCACATCCTGCAGGCAGAGCTGGCGGAAATGGTCTTCGAACCGCGAGTGGGCGGCCACATCTACGACCGCGGCAGCGACGGGAGCGAGTCTCACTGGGCACGCGTCCTGGCCTACGAGCCACCCCATCGGCTGGTGTTCAGCTGGGACATCAGCCTCCAGTGGCAGATCGAGGCCGACCCGGACAAGACCAGCGAGATCGAGGTGCGCTTTAGCGAGGAGTCCCCTAGCCGGACCCTCGTAGAACTTGAGCACCGCCACCTTGACCGGCACGGCGAGGGCTGGGAAGGCATGCGAGAGGGAGTAGCCGCGGAAGACGGCTGGGGGAAGGGCCTGAAGGCCTTCGCCGAGCGCGTGGCGCAGTGACGGGAGCGGAAGCAGATTATTGATCGCGCTTGTCAGTAACAGCCGCTGACAAGCGCGATCGATAACGTGGCGGGCTGGGCCGCGGCCTGGCGCGGTTCCGCGATGGCGCTCGGCACGGTCCCGCTACGGTGCCCGGCACGGTCCCGCTACTGCGCCTGGTAGAGCTCCGCGACGCGATTAATTCGCGCCACGGACCGATTGACCGGGACATCATGACGCTCGAGCACGCGCAGGATGTCCTCGTTACGCCCAGACAGGAACGCCATCCCGTCCGGCTCGCCGCGCAGCCGGAGCCAGACCGCGATCCTGCTATGGGGCAAGGTCACCAGCTCGGCGATCGCCAGATCGCCATACCGAGCTTCCCAGGTGGGCACGAGCCAGCGGCTGATCACAGTGCCGCGGACCCGGACCCCCCAGTCGAATAGCTCCAGCCTGGCCAGGCTTCCGCTGGTGATCAGGTGCTTGCACATGACTCCGCCAGGGACGGACTTCTCCGGTTCACCGCCGGGCGCGCCGATGACCCTGGCGCAGGATGCAGCCCGCCTGATCCAGATGAAGAGTCCTGCCGCTGCCGCGAGGGCGAGCACCACAACAAACAAGATCACTGGTAGCACTCGTCCTCCTGCAGGTATTGACTGGGCTGCCAGCGATTCTCGCACCGCCAGCGAGGACTCCGGCACCGTTGACTCGCCCAGTGCCTCGGCGTAGTGCCATCCAAGTAGGCTCGATTCTCATGAGCGACCAGCTGAGCAGCGCACAACCAGAGGCGGGCGCGAGCCCCCAGCCCCCCGCGGCCAAGCGCGTGCCAGCGAGCGGACCCATCACGGCGACACGTTCATCGACGACTACGCCTGGCTGGCCGTGAAGGACGACCCCGAGACGATCTCCTTCCTGGAGGCCCAGAACGCCTTCACCGCCGGCACTGACCGCAGGTCAGGCGACGCTGCGCGAGACGATCTTCGACCGAGATCAAGTCCAGGACCAAGGAGACCGACCTCTCGGTGCCGGTCCGCAAGGGCGGCTGGTGGTATTACGTCCGGACGGTCGAGGGCAAGCAGTATGCGGTCCGGTGCCGCCGCGCGGTCAGGCCGGACGACGCCGGCCCGCCGATGAGCGAGGACGGCGGCCCCGCTCGACGGCGAGGAGGTCCTGCTCGACGGTAACGAGCTGGCCGGGGACAGCGAGTTCTTCTCCGATCGGCGCCTTCGACATCAGCCCGGACGGCCGTCTGCTGGCCTACTCCACCGACATGGCCGGCGACGAGCGCTTCACGCTGCGGGTCAAGGACCTTGCAGACCGGCCAGCTGGCGCCCGACGAGATTCCCGACACCTTCTACGGCAGCCGCCTGGTCCGCCGACGGCAGCGGCGCTGTTCTACGTCACCGTCGATGACGCCTGGCGGCCTTACCGGATCTGGCGGCATCTGATCGGCACGCCGGCCAGCGAGGACGTGATCGTCTTCGAGGAGGACGACGGCAAGTTCGACGTCGGCGTCGACCTGTCCCGGAGCGAGCGCTATCTGATGATCAGCCGCGGCCAGCAAGCTCACGCAGCGAGGTCAGGCTGCTGGACGCGGCGAACCCGACGGGCGAGTTCACCGTCGTCGCGCCGCGCCGGACCGGCGTCGAGTATGGCGTCGAGCACCAGGCCCTGCCCGACGGGACCGACCGGCTGCTGATCCTGCACAACGACGGTGCGCTGAACTTCGAGCTCGCCGAGGCCGCCGGTCGACAGCCCGACGCAGTGGACGCCGCTGATCGCGCACCGGGACGACACCCGGCTGCTCGGCGTCGACGCGTTCGCCGGTCACCTGGTCGTCTACCTGCGCAAGTACGGCCTGACCGGCCTTCGGGTCATTGGCGCGGACGGCAACGCGCACGAGATCGCCTTCCCCGAGCCCATCTACTCAGGTCGGCCCGGGCGCGAACCCGGAGTACGACACCGGCACGTTCCGGCTGAGCTATGTCTCGCTGGTGACGCCGAGTTCGGTCTACGACTGCGACGTAGCGACCGGCGCGCTGACGCTGCTGAAGCGCAGCCCGGTGCTGCCTGGTCCGGACGGCGTGGCCCTACGACCCGGCGAATTACGAGCAGCACCGCCTGTGGGCGACTGCCGAAGACGGCACGCAGATCCCGGTTTCGCTGGTCTGCCGGAAGGGCACGCGCACGAGACGGCCAGTGCGCCGTTCCTGCTTTCCGGCTATGGCAGTTATGAGATCTCCTCTGATCCGAGCTTCTCGATCAGCCGGATCTCGCTGCTCGACCGCGGGTTCGTCTTCGCGATCGCGCACATCCGCGGCGGCGGCGAAATGGGCCGGCGCTGGTACGACGACGGCAAGATGCTCAGGAAGGTGAACACCTTCACTGACTTCATCGCCTGCGCGCGGCACGTGGTGAAGGAGGGCTGGACAACCCCGGAACGGCTGATCGCCCGCGGCGGCTCGGCCGGCGGCCTGCTGATGGGAGCAGTGGCGAACATGGCGCCGGAGGCGTTCGGCGGCATCGTGGCGAAGGTGCCGTTCGTGGACGCGCTGACGTCGATCCTGGACCCGACGCTGCCGCTGACGATCCCGGAGTGGGAGGAGTGGGGCGACCCGCTGCACGACCCCGAGGTCTACCGGTACATGAAGTCCTACACCCCGTACGAGAACGTCGTCCCCGACCGCCTGTACCCGCCCATCCTGGCGGTGACCAGCCTGAACGACACCCGGGTGCTTTATCACGAGCCCGCCAAGTGGATCGCCAAGCTGCAGGCTCGACGCGCGCGGCGGGCCGTTCCTGCTCAAGACGGAGATGACCGCCGGGCACGGCGGCCGCAGCGGCCGTTACGACGCCTGGCGCGAGGAGGCTTTGGTGCTGGCCTGGATCATCACCACCGCAGCCGATCGATGAGTACGTCTGCATGTACTCCGGGCTGGCGCTACATGCCAACGAGTATGCGTCTTACCAAAGGAAGCCGCGGATGACGACGATGCCGCCGGCCGATACCGCAAGCCGGGCAGGCAGGCCCAGAACTTCCTCGTCGAGGCCGACGATCTTGCCGCCCCAGATACCGATGGCCGAGGCATCGGGCCGTGCGGGGTCGAGTATGCGGATCCCGGCATCGCGTATCAGCAGGTCAAGACGCGAGCAAGGCTGCGACCTGGACGGCGCCGGACAGCGCACCGGTTGCTAGCGGCTAACCCGCCAGCGTTCCTCGTAATGACCCGCCGTGGGCGGCGCGCCGGGCAGTGGCCCGGCTGCCGCAGATGACCGCAAGCCCTCTATCGCGATCGCCGTCAGCCGCTGCTTGATGATGGCGTCCTCGTCTGACGGTTCGGCCGGACCCGACCGGCCGAGCGTCTCGATCAGCCAGGCGATGTCCAGCACCGTCACATCTGACCGCAACTCGCCCGTCGCCCGGACCCGTGCCAGTATCTGTTCGAGCAGCGCCCGGCTTTGCTTGCTGGTCGCCCACATCTCCGGCGTGGTCTCGATAGACCCGGCCAGAGCGCCGAGCGTCCCCGTTCCCTGGCTGACGCAGGCTTTGATGTATCCAGCCAAGCCAGCCCAGGCCGTTGGCTCGGCGAGCGCTGCCTGAGCTGCCTCGATCGTGGCCGTCATGGCCATCATGCACAACTGCCTGAGCAGGTCGGTCTTGCTGCCGTACCTGCGGTACAGGCTGCCCATGCCAACCCCGGCCCGCTCGGCGATGGCGGACACTGGCGCGTCCGCCCCGTAGCGGCCGACTACAGCGCGGGCGGCGTCCAGCACCCGCTGGTCGTTCTGCCTGGCCTCGGCCTGGCGGCCACGGCCCCTGCCGCGCCCGGTGCTGCCTCGCCCGCTGGCGTCGTGCCCGGCGGTGCCGCGCCCCATGGCGTCGCGCCCGCTGGTTTCGCCGTCGTCGCCTGGTGCCGTCGCCAGCTCGGTCATGAGCCTAAGCCTACGTTCTTGCGGAGCGGATCGCTCCGGTAAGCTATTTTCGGAGTGAAACGCTCCGAAAGCTGATCGAGGCGGCCGGGAGGTCCAGGATGAGGGCAGTCGTACTGAGTGAGTTCGGGTCACCAGAGCAGCTTGTTCTGATGGAGCTCCCGGATCCGGTCCCCGCCCCGGGACAGGTCGTCATCTCGGTCGAGTTCGCCGGCGTTACCTTCGTGGAGACGCAGATCCGTTCCGGCCATCCGCCACATCCAGCAATGACGCCTAGCCTCCCCGTCGTCCTGGGCAACGGAGTAGGGGGAGCGGTTATCTCCGTCGGTCCCGATGTAATGACGGTTCCGGGCGCCGCATCGGATCCGGGCGCCGCGGGCGATGGTGGCGATGGTGGCGCCGCGCGCGATGGTGGCGCGCTTCCCGATGCGGGCGCCCCTCCAGCACGTCTCGGCCGGCAATTCGTGACCACTACCGGCGGATCCGGAGGTTACGCGGAGCTCGTGGCCGTGCCCGCTGCCGGGCTGATCCCCATTCCTGCAGGCGTGCACATGGATCAGGCTGTTGCGCTGCTGGCCGACGGGCGGACCGCGATGGCGCTCATGCAGTCTGCCGGGATCCAACCTGGCGAGATCGTGCTGGTGGAGGCGGCAGCCGGCGGCGTCGGATCGCTGCTTGTCCAGCTCGCGCGCAACGCCGGCGCGACGGTAGTCGCGGCTGCAGGAGGGCCGCGCAAGGCGGCGGTGGTGGCCGAGCTTGGCGCCGCGATTGCGGTGGACTACCGGCAGCCGGACTGGCCGGAAACGGTGAAGGCCGCGGTTGGCGCCGTCGATGTGGTCTTCGATGGTGTTGGCGGCGCGATCGGCATGGCGGCCTTCAGCCTGCTACGCGACGGCGGCCGGATCTGCATGTTCGGGATGGCGAGCGGCAGCTTCACGGCAGTGCCGGAGCAGGCGGTTATTGGCCGGGACATAACGGTGCTGCGGGGCGTCTCGGCGACTCCAGCCAGGATGCAAGAGCTCACAGCTGCCGCCCTAGACGCGGCCGCCGCCGGCGATTTTCGTCCGCTGATCGGCCAGCGGTTCGGGCTCGCCGACGCGGCGCGAGCCCATGCCGCCATCGAAAGCAGGTCAACCGTCGGCAAGACGCTGCTGACTGTTCCTTGAACGCAGCCCGGCCCACGCGTCACTGATCGAGAAGTAGTCCTTATAGACTTTTTATCCCGTTCGCCTGAACCAGTGTGTTTAGCGTCGTTGTGGCAATCCGGGTCTTCTTCTAGCGGTGTTGCCACTCTCACGCTGAACACAGGAGCTGCAACGGTGACGGCGATCGATGCAGGACGCCGGTTATAGGCGATATACCCTTTAGATTCCACATGGCAGACGGGCCGGCAGCGGCGTTCATGCCGAAGACTCTCACCGATCCGCGATCTGTCACAGCCGTGTCACGGCCCATGGCGTTTCCTGATGGCTGCGTAACCGATCGGACAGCGCAGGCAGTCGTCCGACGGCGACAGTGACGTCGGCCGTCCCGGCGAGCCGGAAAGGAAACGTCATGCTGGATTCTGGGTCTGAGCAGCAACCGCCGGCCCCAGCTGCGGTGTCCTTTCACGCCTTCCCCGCGCCGGGATGGCCGACACCGGCGTCTGATCCCGTCCGCAGGCCGCGTGCGACCCACGACAGTGCTGACAGTCGGCTCAGGCCAGGATGGCCGACACCGGCGTCAGCGTCCGAGCCCGTCCGCGGGCCGCGCACCAAGCGCGACGGTGCGGATACGCGCCTGACCTGGCCGCCGGCCGAGGGACGGCTAGTCAGCGAGGTCGGCCAGGCCGGGCAGGTCAGCGAGATCGGCCAGATCGGCCAGATCGGGCTCCAGGCCGGCCAGATCGGGCACGCTGGCCAGACCGGGCGGGCCGACTGGACCAATCAAGTCGCTAGCATCCGGCAAACCGCAGTTGGCCAAACCCTGCAGCATGGTGAATCCAGCGCTGTTGCCGACATCAATTCGCAGTTGCTAACTGCCGCCGGGGAAACGCCAGCGGACGAGCGTTCGGCCCGATCTCGATTGGCTAATTAGCCCGATCAGCTCTCCAAATCGGCAGGCCGACGGCGCGCCGGCCGTGTCAATGCCGGGGTTGGCTGGGCGTTTTGCCGCAGAATGGTGCCCGGCAAGTGCAACGTCGGGCCGCGCCGCATTGCGCCGCGTGCGCGGGAGAACGAACGGAGGTGTGATGGTTCGCAGGGCAATCCTCGATCGCGGCGACGAGCTAACTGCCGACGATGAGGCCCTGCCCCTAAGCCAGGTTCCCGCCGCGCGGCCCGAGCAGGCCAGGGCGCGCTGGCGTGGCGCTGGCGGTAGATGGCTCGTCTGGGTCGCGCGTGCCATTGCGTGGGCAGTGCTGATCCTCATTGGCTATCGCGGCGTGCTGGCCATCGTCCAGGGTCAGCGAACAGCAGCCCCGGCTGGTTCGCCGGCGGCGGCCAGTCCCGCGCAGTTCCCGGCCACTCTTGCCGAGGCTTATGCCCAGCAGTTTGCGACCGTCTACCTCACCTTCAGCCCGGCTACCGCCGCTCAGCGCGGCCGGGAACTAGCCCGCTTCCTGCCGCTGGGAGCCGACCCGCAACTTGGCTGGAACGGCGCCGGAGTCCAGCACATGCAATCCGAGCAGGTGGTCGGCATTACGGTAACGGGCCGCCACACCGCAATCGTGACGCTGCTTGCCCAGCTCGGCAATGGCCGGATGATCGAGCTTGGCGTACCCATTTACGCAGCTCGCGGCGGCATGACGGTGTCCGGCCACCCGGCATTGCTAGCGGGGCCGGCCAGGGTTGCGCCACCGTCAGCCCAACTGACTTCGGACCAAGCAGCCGAGACGGCGCTCCAGAGCCAGCTCCCGGCATTTTTCCAGGCATACGCCAGCGGTGACAGGACCACCCTTGCCAGATTCGCCGCGCCAGGGGCGCATATCGCCGGCCTTGGCGGCGCAGTGACTTTCGCCGCGATCGACAACGTCTACGCGCCGCCCGGCGGTAGCCGCCGCCGGATATCTGTCACGGTCACGTGGGACCTGTCAGCCGCCCCGTCTGCACAGTCGGCATCGGCCGGGATCGCGTCCGCTCCGTCCGCGTTGCAGATGACCTACGCGGTAACTGTGGTCCGCCAGGCCGCCAGCTGGGACGTCCAGTCCATCGGCGCGTCCGCTCTGTCGCAGGGGCCGCCTTGATGACTACAACACCCGCTCCCGCCCCCGCTGGCCGCGCTCACTCACCCCCGGAGATTCGATGTCGGCACAACTTCTTTCGGCAGCACATCCGCTTGCTCTTAGCACAACAGGCCTCGTGTCCTATCTCCAGGGCCTTTTCGGCCCGCTATTCCTGGGCATCGTCGGCATCGTCGCGATCTTCTTCTTGTTCACTCGCGAGATCATCCGGTTCGTGCAGTTCATCGTGCTGGCAATCGCCATTGCCGTCGTCTTCTATACGCCGAGCATCGTTCAGACCATCGCGTCGGGTATTGCCAACGCCCTCGGCGTGCACTGAACGACTACCAGCAGGCAACCGGTCTCGCACTAGCGGACGGAAGGAGGCGGCGCGTGGAACTACCGACTTACACCAATATCTGGAAGATCGAGAAGCGGCTCTACAAGCTGTACGACTTCCGGCTGCCTATGCCGCTGCCGGTCGGCCAGGTAGCGGCCTTCCTGGCTATCGCCGTCCCGTACACGCTGCTCCTCACGATGATCGGGATGCCGTTCAGTCACACCTGGGTGTGGCTGTACGTGCTGCCGCCGGCGCTGCTTGCCTGGCTGGTGACCCGGCCTGTGCTGGAAGGCAAGAGACTGCCCGAGCTAGTGCTGTCCCAGCTCCGCTACGTCAGTGAGCCAAGGACGTGGTGCCGAATGGCCCCGCTGGCAGAGAAGGACGACATTCTCGTCGTGGCGAAGGTCTGGCGTGCGCAAGCCCATGTGCGTCCTGCCGCCGAGGCGTCGGCAGCGGTGCGCTCAGCGGCCGGGCCAGTGGTAGCCGCGGACGCGGCAATGGTCGCGGATGCGGCGGACGCGGCGGCGGTCCCGATGGCGGCGGACCGGGCGGCGGTGCCGATCGGCGGCTGACCAGGCGGCGGTCGTGGACCAGGCGGTGGTCCCGATGGCGGCGGACCAGGCGGTGGTCGCGGACGCGGCGGCGGACCAGGCGGTGGTCGCGCAGTCGCCCGGCGAAGACACCGTAGCTGCCGACGAGCCAGCACCCAGCGAAGCACGTGAGCCTGTGCGCGAGCGAGTCAGAGCACGGGCTGGCGCGGCTTCGGCTTCGCCTTCGCCTTCGGCTTCGGCACTCCGTACGGTCCGGCCGGTTGTCACAGTTAGGACGGATGGCCCAGCGGTCCGCCCGCTGCGCGTCGTCGAGCGCGCGCTGCGTGCGCCGGGGAACCAAGCCGACGTCCGGCGCGAGCAAGTCGTCATAGTCCCCGGCGGCCACCGGCCTGGCAGACCGGATCCAGTGCAGCGCGACCAGGCAAGGGCGCGGCTGCCGCTGCCTGGCCCGGCCCGCATCGTCGTTCTCGGCTGCACGGCCGGAGCCGGCCAGACGCTCACCACGTTGCTCACCGGACAGTTGCTGGCGAGCTTGCGCGGCGAGGCGGTGGCCGTGCTCGACCTGCGACCTGGCCCGAGTTCGCTGACCGAGCGAGCCAGGGCGATTCCGCGGTTGTTGCCAAGCCTGCGTCCCGCTCCGGATGCTGGCGACATTCCGGCCCCGGATTCAGGCGGGAACGGGGCCTGCAGGTGGTGACAGCCGAGAGTCGCGATGAACAGGCTGCCGACGTGGGCCAGGTGATTGACGCAGTGGTCGCTCGCTACCCGCTGACGCTTGCCGATCCCGCGGCCGGGCAGGTGCCGCGAGCACTGCACGTTGCGGAGCAGCTCGTGCTGGTCGCGCCTGCGAGCTCAGATGCGGCGCACTCGCTGGCGATGACCCTGGAGTGGCTGGAGGCGCACAATCACCGGGCGCTGGCCGGAAAGGCCGTGATCGTGCTGAACGGGGTGAGCGCGCAGACGGCCGAGTACGTAGACGGCGCCGCCGCGGTGGCGACAGGGCGCTGCCGCGCGATCGTCAGGGTGCCGTGGGACGACCAGATGGACGCCAGCGGCCCGATCGGGATTGCCGCGGTGCAGGCCTACACCGCGCTGGCTGGTGTCATCGTGTCGGCCCTGGCTGATCCCGCCGTAGCCAGGACCGCCGGCCGATGAGCGCGCGAACTGCCGGGCGCACCCGGCTCGCCGTCCGGTATTTCGACGACCGGATCCTGCTGACAGAGACCCACGCCTGGGCTTATTACCGGGTTCCCACTGTGTCCTATGAGTTCACCACGCCCGCTGAGCGCGAGGCGCTGGCCACCAACATCACCGTTGCGCTCGCCGCGATCCGCATGGCCGACGCCGAAGTGCACCTGCGGATCGCGAACCGCCCGTACCCGGCTGCGGACTGGGCGACCAAGCTCGACCAGACATCCGATGGCGGCGCTGGCTGGATCGCCTACCTGGAGGAGATGTACCGGCACGTCTGGGCGAAGGATTTCTGGACGAAGGAGGTGTATCTCGGCGTCCGGCTTGGTCAGCGCGGCGTCCGCGCGCAGCTTTCTGGCGGCCTGCTTGCCCAGGTGGCAGGGTCCTACCGGACTGCGGAGCAGGCGCTCGGGCTGATCGACGAGGCAGTCCCCGCCGCCGAGATCGCACGCTGGACCGACCAGGCAGAAAGGCTCGGCCGGGCGCTAGGCTCTGGCATCCTGGCCGCTTCGCATGCCAGTTCCGACGAAATCGCCTGGCTGTTCCGCCATGCGCTGGGCGGAACAGTCGCTGAGCCGCCGGCCTCGGCGGCGCGCCGCCGCACCTGGGGAGCCGGCGAGATTGAGTCGCTGCTGGAAGGCCAGGTACACAATGGCCGGACGGTGCTGCGCCTGGAACACACGGCCGGGGAATCGTGGGCCTCGTTCCTCTCCTTCGCGCGGTTCCCGGATGTCATGTACTTCCCTGAGGGCGAGCCATGGCTGCACTACGCGGACGCCCTGCCGTTTCCGGTCGAGGCCAGCCTGCGGATGAAGCTGATCGCTCCGGCCAGGGCCAGCAAGGACGTAGGCCGGCGGCTCGCGCACGCCAGGGACATGGACGCCCACATCAGGGAGGCCGGGGCCGATCTTCCTATCGCGCTCGCCGAGCAAATCGAGGCAGCCAGGCTGCTTGAGCACGGCATCACCAAGGAGCGGCTGCCGTTTGTCTATGGCTGGCACCGGCTGACGGTCACTGCGCCCACGCGTGAGATGTGCCTGCGCCGGGCCGAGGCCGTGGTCGAGCACTACCGCGACGCGGGAATCGACGTGGTGAATTCGACCGGTGACCAGTTCTCGCTGCTGTGCGAGTCATTGCCCGGTGACAGGATGCGGCTGAGTTCGTACTTGCAGCGCCAGCCGCTGTACACCGTGGCGGGCGGGATGCCGACCGCTACCGTCGATCTCGGCGACCGTATCGCGGCCGACGCCGGCTGGATCGGGCCGTACATCGGCGAGACGCTCGGTCGTGCCCGCGCGGTCGTGCATTTCGACCCGCTGCTGGCGGCGGCCCGGAACCGGCCAACCGCGGTGGCGGTGACCGGGGAGCCCGGCGGCGGCAAGACGACGCTGGCGCTGCTGCTGATCCTTCAGCTGGCCCTTCGCGGCGCGACTATCGCGGTGATCGATCCCAAGGGCGACGCCGAGTCCCTGGCCGGCTGGCTCACCGAGCGCGGCCGCCAGGCCAGGGTGGTGCCGCTTGGCAGCGCGGCCCCTGGACTGCTTGATCCGTTCTCGTTCGGCGACGACCTGGCCGAGCGGCGGACGATGGCGACCGAGACGCTCCGGTTGCTGCTGCCACGGATGAGCGAGGAGCGCGAAAGCGCCATGATCCAGGCTGTCGGTGCAGTCGCGGCAGGCGACGAGCCGAGCCTGGGCAAGGTTGTCACCCACCTGGAGGAGTCGCAGGACCCCGCGTCGGTGAACCTCGGCGCGGTACTGCGCTCGATGTCGGAAATGCGGCTGGCCAGATTGTGCTTCGCGCCGTCAGGCGGCGAGCGGATCGATGCGGCCGGCTGGACGACGGTGTTCACGCTGGCTGGGCTGACGCTGCCGGATACTGCACTGCCGCGCGACGATTACTCCTACGAACAGCGGCTATCAGTCGCGCTGCTCTACCTGGTATCGCAGTTCGCGCGCAGGCTGCTGAACGGCATGGACCGGCGGCTGCCCAAGGCTATTTTCCTGGACGAGGCGTGGGCCATCACCTCTACGCCGCAGGGCGCCAAGCTCATCCCCGAGGTATCCAGGATGGGCCGGTCGCGGAACACCGCGCTGATCATGGTGTCGCAGAACGCCGGCGACTTGCTGAACGAGCAGGTCACTAACTGCATCTCCAGCGTGTTTGCGTTCCGCTCCTCGGAGCAGACCGAGGTCGCGAGCGTGCTGGCGCTGCTGGGACTTGAACAGTCTGAAGAGCACAAGGCAGCGCTGCGGGGTCTCGGCAACGGCGAGTGCGTTTTCCGTGACCTGGACGGCAGGGCCGGCCGGATCGCCGTCGACCTGATCTCGAGTGAACTGCAAAAGTGCCTGGACACCAACCCCACCCGTGCTCGTCCTGGCCAGGTTCCGGCCGGCCAGTCACCTGATCCTCAAGCCACGCCAGAAGCCGGCTGACCGCGGCCTGCACGCAGCAAGATCACCCAGGAGCCTCCCGGATGCGCAGAGTGCGCGTGCCACGCAAGACGGCCATTGTGCTGGCCGTGGTCGCGGCCGTCCTCGTCCTCCCGAGAGTCGTCCTTGCGCACGGCGCGACTGCTGGTGCCAGCGGCGGGCACGCAGCGGTGACCGCGACCACTGTTGCTGAGGTGACGCCAGCAGGGGGCCTGTGCTCCGTGCCCGGCATCGGCGACATCGGCGGACTGCTCGGCTTGTGCTCGCTTGGCAGCTCGGGCCTCACTGGCGCGCTGAACAACATCTGCCAGCCGTCGCTGCCAGACCCGGAGCCCGCGAGTTCGGGCATTGACGGGATGGTCGCACCGCCGCAGAGCGGGAAGCCGCCGGCGACGTTGTACGACCAATACGGCGTGGCGGGCGACTACTGGGCCGCCACGAACCTGCAGTGCTCCGACATGACGTCGCTGATCGGCAACAACGTCGCCGGCATGGTCTTTGACATAGCGAAGTCGATCGACCGGGTAACGATCAGCGTGTATCAGTCCGCGGCCGGCGAGGGCATCCTGGCCTGGCTCCAGCACGTGACCGACACGCTGATCACCAGCCTCGGCAAAGCGATCTACTTCCCGTATCTCGCCATGGTGATCATCCTGGCCGCGATCTGGCTGGCCTGGCAGGGGCTGATCCGCAAACGCGCGACACGAACCATCGAGGGCACGATCTGGATGGTGGTCGCGTGCGCTGCGGCGATCTTCCTGATCGGCAAGCCAGCGGACGTTACCGGCCTCGGCCGCGGTGTGTCCGACGGTGTTTCGCAGGCTCTCAACGCAGCGTTCGCCAAGCTGCCGAGCCCCGGTCCGAGCACCTGCGTTCCCGTCCAGAAGGGCGACCCGCAGACGCACCCAGCAAGCTACAGCTACACCTCGGGCAGCACGGTCGTCGATCAGAACGCCGACGAGTTGTGGACCGTGCTGGTCTGCAAGCCGTGGCTGGTCGGGGAGTTCGGCACGTCACAGTACTCACCGTCAGGCAGCAAGGCCCAACGTGGTGAACCGTTACGCACGGTCGCTCCTGTGGGCGCAGGCAATCGCGGTCAACGAGAAACCGTCGCAGGCGCTGATCCAGGCCAAGCAAGCGACGTACGCCGGCATCGCGAGCAGCATCCAGGCCAATGACCCGTCCGCTTACCCGCTGTTCCAGGGGAAACAGTGGACCACCAGGCTCGAGGTCGGTTTCGCCGCGCTGTTCGCCGCAGTCGATCGCCGGGGTCCTGGTGCTGCTGATATCGGTCACGCTGATCCTGCTGAAGCTGAGTTTCCTGCTGCTGTTGATCGTCGGCCCGTTCTTCCTGCTGATCGGCGCGCATCCGGGCTTCGGCCGGGTAGTCGCGATGCGCTGGATCGAGTTGCTGATCGGCGTGCTGCTGAAGCAAGCGGCTGTCGCGCTGGTGCTGAGCGTGCTGCTCTACTGCTACGCGCTGATCATGGGCACCACTGACGCCGTGCTGCCATGGGCGCTGAAGATCCTCATGATCGCGCTGGTCTCCGTTGCGGCGTTCATCTACCGCAAGCCCTTCCAGCACCTGTTCTCGGCGGTGGGCTACGGGATGATCGGGTCGGCTGATCGTGCCGATTCCGACCTGGCTCGAGCTGGAGCAACCGCGCGGGCCAACACCAGGACCGCGGCAACGCTGGCAGTGCCGACGTTTGCCGCGTATCGAGCGGCCCGCTGGGCCAAGCGCAACCCTGCCCAGGCGGCGAGCCTGGCCATGGCGGCGGCTGGCGGCGGGGCTGCCGCGGCGGCGGCCGGCCTGCAGGCTACCGATGCCGGTACGGCTACCGCGGCGGATGCTGCCGCGGCTCCGGACATGGTGACCGCGGGCAAAACCGGCCGGGCCGGCACCGCCAGCTCAGGGGGAGCAGGCCCAGGAGGAGTCGGCACAGGTGGAATTGCTGCCGGTGTGGCGAGCGCCGCAGCAGTCGGCGCCACAGGATCTGAGGCGGGCGATAGCCAGGCTGCTCTGACGGCGCGCGCCCGAGGCCAGGCCATGCAGGCGCCGTCCGCGGCTGAGCCGCCGCCGCTCAACTTGCCGGCGCGTAACGGCAGCGCCGCCGCCGCACCCGCAGCTGCAACGCCAGGTACCCGGCCCGTCTGGCCTGGGGGGCGGGTACCCCAGGCCAGGGCAGGCACGTCGCCTGGCGGCAATACCGCGGCACCTTCGCGTGGGCCGGCCGCATCTCCTCCGCAAACGCCCCGGCAGCCGGGGTCCGCGCCGCCGGCCGCGGCAGACGGCGTCCGCGCCGCCGCCCCGGCAGACGGCGTCCGCTCCGGCAGCGCCCCGGCCTGCAGTGCCGCGGCCCGCCGCGCCCCGGCCAGATCCTGGGCAGGCTCGTGCCCGGCAACAGTCGGCCCCGGTACAGTCCGGCCGCATTCGAGTCCGGCGGACGGACGGGCCGCCGCCGCAGCGCCAGGCTGGCAGGCAGGCGGCCGGCCTGCCGGTTCCGCCGCCCCGCCGTCCGGCCCAGTCCGGCGGTCGGCCGGATGGGGGATCTGCGAGCAGCGAGTCTGCGGGCAATGGATCTGCGGGCGGCGGATCTGCGCCGGGTCAGCGGGCCCCATGGCAGGGGCAGCCTCTGACCGGTCCGCTAACGGGACGTGATCCGACCCAGGCCGGCGAGCGCGCCGTGCCGTTCTGGCTTCGCCCGCTACGGCGGAAGTAGCACCGCGGTGGAGGCCAGCCCAGCTCAGCGCCGGATCGCATTCGCCCTGATTGTCTTCGCGCTGGCGGCGCTGGGTGCCTACCTACTGCGGCCAGCGGCGCACGGCGCTAGCCGGCCCGGTCGCGGCGCGACAGCCACCGCGTCGGCCAGCGGACCAGCACCAGCGACGCCGTCACCATCGAGCGGACCGAGCCCGTCCGGTCAGGCCGATATCTACCAATGGCTGCCGTTCTCCCAGCAGGGGCTGGCTGCCGCTGCGGCCACGGTGGTGCGGTTCGGCAACGCTTACGGGACTTACTCCTACACCGAGAACGCTGCCGCCTATGTCCGGCCGATGCAGTCCCTAGTGTCGCCTTCCCTTGCCGGGCAGATCGGCGCCGCGTATTCAGCCCCTGGCGTCTCCGCGGTACGGGCCAGCGGCAAGCAAGTATCCAGCGGCGCCACCACGATCGAGTCGATCCGCGCGTTCGGACCGGACAGCCTGACGTTCGTCGTGCAGATCACCGAGCGACTGACTGCAGTCACCGGCCACAGTCAGAGCAGTGCGACCTATGCCGTGACGCTCACCGGTAACGGCACTAGCTGGCAGGTCAGCGCCATCGAGCTCGCTACCACGGGTAACTCGTGATCAGTGGAGCCGCGAGCTCGCGGCGGCGGCGCGGCCTGATCGTCGGCCTTGCCTGCGCGGGAGGCGCGGTGGTGACTGCCCTCCTGCTGGCGCCTGCGGTGATGTTCGCCAGCGGTGGGCTGTTGGCCGAGTCGGGGTCGTCGTGTACTTCGCGTAGTGGCGGCGCGGCTGCCCAGCCGGTCGCGAGCCAGTCTGCGCGTAACTCGATTCCGGCTAACTACCTCGCGCTGTTCCA
This sequence comes from uncultured Actinomycetota bacterium, assembly GCA_963834665.1. GTDB lineage: Bacteria > Actinomycetota > Actinomycetes > Streptosporangiales > Streptosporangiaceae > JAJYUU01. The sequence continues at coordinate 459,740 of CAWICK010000007.1, read as the reverse complement.
GTCGATTGGCGCCAGATACAAGGTGCCGTGGGTCATCCTGGCAGGCATCGCGAAGGTGGAGAGCGACGACGGCCAGACCACGCTGCCGGGTGTGCACAGCGGGGCGAATGCGTTCGGGGCGGCCGGGCCAATGCAGATCGGCATCGGCGGCGCCGCAGGGAACCAGTGGGGCGGGGCGCCGGTCCACCCTGCGGCTGAGGCGGTCAACGGAGTCGCGACGGACGCCAACAATGACGGCGTCGCCAGCGTCTATGATCCGGCGGACGCCATCGCCGGCGCTGCGAAGTACCTGCTTGAGCACGGCGTGCTCAGCAACGTCACGCAGGCGATCTTCGCCTACAACCACCTGGAGTCCTACGTCCAGGCCGTGCTCTCCTGGGCCCGCCTCTATGCCCGCAGCGGCTATACCGTGAGCCAGGTGACCACGGTTAGCGCGCCGGACTGCCTGCCGGGGGTGAGTCAGGCTCCCAACGACGCTGCCGCGACGGCCATCGCCTATGCCGAGCAGCAGCTAGGGAAGCCGTACCTGTGGGGCGGAACTGGCCCGGACTCCTTCGACTGCTCGGGACTGGTAATGATGGCCTACCGGGCGGCCGGGATCGACCTGCCACGCACGTCGCAGCAGCAGTGGGCCCGCGGCCCGCGGCTCAGCGCCAGCCAGGTGCGGCCCGGCGACCTGGTGTTTTTCGCAGGCGCTGACGGCACGGTTAAGTCGCCTGGTCACGTCGGTCTTGTCATCGGCGGCGGCTTGATGATCGAGGCCTACGCAACCGGCTATCCGATAAGGATCGCGCCCTATGGCGACCGGCACCCGGTCGGCTTCACCCGGCCCTGGGCGCATGGCGGCGTCCGGGTTGTGGGTTCTCATATCTGATGTCGTTTTCTCAAATCACTGAGATAGTGGCGGTGCCGGGGCTCCGGGGTGTCACCGGGGACGGAGAGCTTCGCGACCAAGCGCCGCCTGGCCGCACGTGCGTGACATCCGGTGTCCGTCGCGTGTCCGAGGCTTCAAGCGGCATCGGGTGAGTTCACAGCAGATTCGATCGTTGAAGCGGGCCAGTTTCTTACGGCCCGTCGGCGACCGTCAGCGGGATGCCTTCTGCAGAAAGTTGACGCGGCCTGGTGCCCGGACGAGGCTGCAGCCGTGACGACGGTCTGGACTCCGCGCTAGTGCGGATCCCAGGGGTTGATCAGTTCGACGCCCATACCGGAGAAGTCGCTGGTGTTACGAGTGGCGACGGTCATGCCGCGGGATGCGGCAACTGCGGCGATCATGGCGTCGACCGGCTTGCTGACCTCGCGGCCAATCCTCCGTCTGGCCGCCATGATCGTGGGCAGCGCGCGGGCGGCCTGCTCGTCGTAGCTGTAGCTGCGTTCCCGAGCCCGGATGATCAGCCCCTCGATGTGGATGGTCAGGTAATCCTTGCGTCGGCCGTCGGGCAAGAGCGCCAGCCCGGTCAGCAACTCGCCGATCGTGATCGTACTGATTGCCGCCTCGTGGCGGTGCGCGCGTAGCCACGCCACGACGGCCGGATCCGGTGCCGGGCGCATCGTCTCGGACCAGACGTTGGTATCGACGAGAATCACTCGAAGGTGGCGGTCTCGCGGGATTCGCCGCCACGGTCAGGCACCGGCAGTGGATTGCCCGGCGGCACCGATGCCATCTCGTCCAGCCACCAGGACACAAAATCCTCGTCTGTCGCGATGGCCTCCTCCAGGATGACGCGAGCCTCGGCCTCTACCGACCGGCCATGCGCGGCTGCGCGGCGGCGCAGTCCCGGCTTCAACGAATCCGGCAGGTTCCGGATCAGCAAGCTGTCGCTCATGGATAGCAATGATATCACTTGGTCTCCCAGACCGACAGCTCGGGCGCGGTGCCGCGCCTAATCGGCAGCTCGGGCGAGACTTTCCTGGGACTGGCTGGACTCGGCGGGACAAGATCCAGAACGTCTGCGACGGCTGACCAGTTCGTCTCTGTCCGCACGGACAGTCCGGGCCTGCTCCCGAACTGAGTGACGAGCTCGGCGTCGACCCCGTTCATGTCCGGCTGGACAGGCTTCCGCTTGGCCACCGAGCCAGTATCAGCCTCGGCGATCAAACATCGGTCATCAGGTGCTGCGCCTTGCTCAGGAGTTACACCGAAATTTATACAGGCTCTATGTCGCAATAAAATCGCATCAAATGGGTATTGACGTCGCTTATCGCCCTAGTTAAGTTCTGCGCAAGCAATCTCACGCGAGATGCCCGGCTTGCGCGGGTGCCCCGGCTCGCGCAAGCCAGCTCAATGGTGAGCAGCAAAGAAAAGGAGCCGTATGAGCCTGCCCGTACCTGGCCGCAGATGGGCCGCCCGAGCTGGACTTGCCACGGTCGCCGTGGTCACTCTGGCCGCTGGCGTGCAGTTCTCCGGCGCAGCAATGGCCGCTAACCGGACCGCACCAGCTACCGCCAACCCCTACTCACCGGCCTACCACCACTCCTACCGACATGGCGTGATCCCCACTCGCGGCCAGGCTGCCAAGATGGCGTCCTGGGCGCGTGCCCATCCCGCCGGCAGCACTATTCACGGCGCACCGTCGAGTGACCTTAGCTACGGCGGCGGGATTGACGGGATCGGAGTTACCACCGGCCACGAGAAGGTCTACCTGGTGTTCTACGGATCCCAGTGGGGCAACATCGGGACCGACGGCAACGGCAATACCACACTGTCCGGTGACCCTTCCGGCGAGGCGCCCTACTTGCAGCAGCTGATGAAGGGCCTGGGAACCAATAGCGAGCTGTGGTCGGGCGTCATGACCCAGTACTGCGACGGTGTATCGGTGGGCGCGACGTCATGCCCGGCCAATAACCAGTTCCACGTGGCCTACCCGACCGGTGGTGCCCTGGCCGGCGTGTGGGTCGACGAGTCCGCGCCATCGCCAGCGCAGGCCACCGGTCACCAGCTCGGTGTCGAGGCCGTCAACGCGGCCGCTCACTTCGGCAACACGACGGCGGCATTGAACCGGGACGCCCAGTACGTCATCATCTCGCCGACCGGCACCGATCCCGACCAGTGGCTCCAGCAGGGCTTCTGCGCCTGGCACGACTACAACGGTGACGCCACACTGAGTGGCGGAGGGGTGAGCTCGCCCTATGGCGACATCGCCTTCACCAACTTCCCCTATGTCACTGACCTCGGCACCAGCTGCGGGCAGAACTTCGTGAACTCCGGCAGCGCCGGCACGCTCGACGGTGTCTCGATCGTCGAGGGTCATGAGTACGCTGAGACAATCACCGACCAGAACCCGGCCGGCGGCTGGACCAACTCCGGCGGCTCGGAGACCGGCGACCTGTGCGCATGGAACCTCGGTCCCGGCGCGCACGCCGCGGACCTGTCCGTGGCGACCGGATCGTTCGCGATGCAGCCGACGTGGGCCAACGACGGTGGCGGCACGTGCGAGTTCAGCCACCCCATCATCACCAACGGCAACGGCCAGGGGAACACCGTCACGGTCACCAACCCCGGCAGCCAGTCAACGAAGCGCAACACATCGGTCAGCCTGCAGATCCACGCGACGGACTCGCAGTCCGGCCAGACCCTCACCTACTCAGCCGCGAACCTGCCGCGCGGCCTCTCGATCAACGCTTCCTCCGGCCTGATCAGCGGCACGCCAACCAGGCTCCAGACCAGGACCGTCACCCTTACCGTTACCGACACCACCGGAGCGCATGGAACCGCCAGCTTCAGCTGGACGATCCATAGCTAGCTTCGGCCGGACGCTAGCGCTGGCTAGCAACGCATGACACATGCGGGTGGCCCGGACATACGGGCCACCCGCACTGCGCACCGCTGCCTAGGTGTTCAGACGAGCCTGCCGCGTCAGTTCACGCAGGGAATGCCGTTCTTCGCGATCACCGCACCGCCCTGCGGTCCCGTCGTGGGCACGGTCACCGGCTTAGGCGAATGGCTCGGACCGGCCGCGGCGCTCGCGCTGACAACCGGGACGGTCGCACCAGGGCCCAGCAGTACTTCGACGTGGCCCGCCGCAACTGACCTGCTAGCCACGGCCGTGACGCCGAAAAGTGCAGCAATCTTCCGGGCCCCTGCCGACGCGCCTGCTCCGTACCGGACCTGGGTTGTGGCCAGCGACGTCGTGGTCTCGACCTTGCCTGCCTTATAGCCCGCGCGAACCAGCGCCGCCGAGACGCGGTGAGCCAGCAAGTTGATATTGCTGCCGTTGAAGACGTCGACAGTGGGCCTCGGGCTGGCCGCCTCCGACCCGCGCCGGTGATGGCGCGCCGCTGGCTTGGCATAGAAGGCCGCATGGACGATGGCCTTGATATAGGCGGGCTGGACGACGTTGGCGTCCTGGCCGTTAATCGTCTGGTAGCCCTTGATCGGCAGCGTATGGAACACGAGATTGCCGCCGGTAAGGCTCCGTGCCTGGCTCGCGAAGTCAAACAGGTTCCAGCCGGAATCGGTAATGACATACTGCTTCGCCACGGTCAGCAGCTGCTGGATCTTGCTCAGGTTGCTGAGCACGCCCTCGGTGCGCAGCTGGTGAATCACCGAATCGAGGAACGCCTGCTGGCGATGCGTGCGATCCAGATCGCCATTGGGCAGGCCATCGCGCTGCCGGACGAACGCCAGTGCCTGCGAGGCGTTCAGATGCTGGTACCCGGCGTGGAAGTAGGCGCCTGACTTCTGGTCGTGGACTGGGTGGTTGAGACAGACCTGAACCCCGCCCAGGACCCTGGCGAGTTCGTAGAACCCGTACAGGTTGACGGCCGCGAAATGATCGATGTGCACACCGGTGAGCTTCTCGACGGTCGCGACCGCGGCCGCCTGGCCCGCCTCGTTGCCGAGGAATGCCAGCCGGTCCTTGCTGATGTGCGGGTTCTTGGCCGTGATTTGCTGCTCGCGGAAGAACATGCTGACGCCATAGGCCTGATCGATCTTGCCGGCCTGCTGCGGTCCGATGGTTCCGGCGAACTGAACCCAGTCGTCGCGCGGTATGGAAAAGCCCACAGCCTTCCGCCCGCCCGCGAAGATGTGGATGAGTATCAGGGTGTTCGTGTCATTTCCGCCGGTCCCGGCCGCCACCTGCTGAGCGTTTCCAGAGTGCAGCTTGCGCAAGATGTGCGCAGGCAGGATGGTGCCGTTCCAGTACCTGCGGCTCTCCAGCCCCATCAGCAGGATGTTCTGCGCACCGATCGACGGGCCGCTCTTGATCGCGTGCGAGCTGCCGATGCTGCGAACGGCGTTCACCGTGAGGTAGGAGAACCCGCTGCCGACCAGCGCAACCACCGCCGCCACGCAGGCCGCCGCGTAGAGCACGAGCATGCCAATGCGGCGGGGCGCGGGCCCTGCTGCCGGCCTGTCAGGTTTCCGCGCGCCCGGGCGCCCGTTTCCGGACGCTGGCCGGCCTGCCGGACTGCGATCACCGGTCACTTCTCGGCCTGCCTCCTGCCCCGTCATGCACTACCGCTGGCCAGCACACTTCCGAAGATTACCCGCCCGCCGTGCCGCCACCCGTGTAGCGCCGCCGCCTTCTGGCACCATTACGAGTAAGGAGGCCCGCGACGGGGCAGGCAACCGAGCGAGCAGGCAACCGGGCGGTCGCGTGCCCGGTCAGCGACGCAGCCAGCCAGCGGGGTACCGTCATTGGGGGAAGATGCTCGACCCAAGAGGTAACGACACCAAGCCGGGCATCCCGGACAATGATCCGGCCGATGGGACGTCGAGCGTGGGTTCTCTCGCTGACCACCGGCGCGGGCGGACCGCTGATGCCGAATCAGGACGCCTCGCATCGCGGCCAAGCCGGGAATCGCAGCCAAGCCGGGCATCGCCCCGCTGGGGCTCTCGCCCTGGCCGGCTGGGCGTGTTCACGATCATCGCGTCCGCGCTCCTCGGCGCTGTGGTAACGGCGATCTCAGGCCGAGACCCCGGCCTGACTCTCGGCATTTTCGTCATCGCCGGCACCGTATTGGCTGCGACGATTGTCAGGCTTCGTTCCGTTTATATGATCTTTCCCGTTCCGGCACTCGGCTACGTAGTGGCGGCAGTGATCGCCGGCCTCATTCACGACCGCGCCACCGACACCTCCAATACCGGGCTCACCCTTAATGCGGTCCAGTGGATCGCCGCCGGGTTCGTGGCCATGACAACGGCCACGATTCTCGCGATCGTCATCGCGGCAGGCCGCTGGCTGTGGCGGTACTGGGCGGCCTCGCGTACCTGACCGGTCCGGGAGTGCTCGGCCGGCGGCGGGTCGGCTACCGTCGGATCGTGTGCCTCCTCGTTGCCCTGTTCCAGGAAGTTCCCGGCGCGCCGCTGATCGTCGCGGCTAACAGGGACGAGCGGTACGACCGCCCGGCGGTGCCGATGACAGTCCTGCGCGACACCGCGCCGCGGATCCTCGGCGGCCGGGACGAACTGGCCGGCGGCACCTGGCTTGCGGTGAACGACCGCGGCATGGTGGCTGGGCTCACCAATCAGCCGTCCGCGGATGGCCGGGATCCCGGCAAGCGCACGCGCGGCGAGCTTCCGCTGGCGTTCACTCAGCATGCGAGCGCGGCAGAGGCTGTTGGCGCGGTCAGCGCCAAGCTCGATGCAGCCGATTACAACCCCTGCTGGATGCTCGTCGGCGACCGCGAAACCTTGTACTCGGTCGGCATTGCTGGTGCTGGCAGTCCCGAGGTCGAGCAGCTCGGCCCTGGGCTGCACGTGCTGGAAAACGCACCACTGCGGGCCGGCTCGGCCAAGGCGGCGTTCGTCCGGCAACTGGTAGCGCAGGCCCGGTCGGAGCAACCCGATGACGGTGCCGACAGCACCGTCGCCGCGCTCGAGCAGGTGCTGCGCATCCATCAGGCGGCCGCACCCGAGCCGCGGACCGACGATTCCGGCCGCATCTGGCCGCCAGAGATTTCCGCCCCATGCGTACACACTGCCGGTTACGGGACACGGTCGGCCATGACGGTCCTCGTTCCCCTCCACGGCCTGCCCGCGCTCAGGGTTGCTGACGGGCCGCCGTGCCAGGTACCGATGACGGACGTAACGGGCATGTGGGCGGGCTATCCCGGTTAGCATCCCGGAATGGGCCTGCTCAGGAAACGCGCCGCGGAACAGGCGACGACGCCAACCGCCGCTGAATCACTTCAGCAGCTGATCACGACGTCCGGGCAGGCATCGCTGTTCGCGCACACCGAGTTCGTCAAGCAGGTCGAGTGCTCGCGGTGCGGAGCGCCGAAACGGCTGCCATCCAGGACCGCGTACCTGTACTGCGACCATTGCGGGTCGCTGGTGGACTACGACTTCCGGCTGGCGAACCTCGGTACCAACGCCGGTTACACCAACACGGTCTACCGCCAGCTCGTCGCGCCGGTGCAGGCAGAGATCGACAGGGCCAGGGCGCTCGGGGACAAGGACCGGTATCGGTCGCTCACCAGCGGCGTCTACGCCGAGTGGTTGCGCCAGTGCCCGCAGGCGGCGTCGCCGCGAGCGTCATCTGACGATGACTTCCGGACCCGGATGGCCACCTATATGACCGAGTGCGCGCTGGTCAAGGACTTCGACCCGGATCTCGCCATGCGTGACGCGCATTTCAAGGTGGCGCTCGGCACCTTGCAACGGCGGCCGATGCCGTCCGGTCCCTGGCTGGTCAATGACGCTATCTGGCAGGTGGCCGCGATCTTCAAGGAGCAGATGGAAGCGACCTATCGCCTGCTCGACCAGACCGGGGTTTCGGCCCTGGACCCCGACGAAGCCCCGCCCGGCGTGCAGCTGCGGATGGAGTACTCCACGTTCTGCCAGGGCTGGATGCCGCACCTGATGCCGGCTGACGCCGACCGGCTGTTGTCCATGTTCGGCCTGACTAGCGAGTACGCCAGGGTCAACGTGACCGACGCGCAGACCAGGAAGTGCGGAAGCTGCGGGGACGAGTTCAAGATGCTGCCCGGCGCGCAGGCGGTCGTGTGCGAGTCGTGCGGCCGCAAGCTCGACGTGGCCGGCGGCGAGACGCCATGCCAGACTTGCGGCGCTCCGCTGTCCTTCCCCGTCGGCGTGAGCCGGATCGAGTGCCCGTACTGCCAGAGCGAGACGCACCGGATCTGACCGCTCGCACGGTCCCCTGGCTGCCATAGGCCGGCCCCCTGGCTGGCACGGGCCGGCCCTCTGGCTGGCACGCGTCGGCGTCAGCGGGCGTAGTCGGCCGAGCCGTCGGCGCTGGCGGCACCGGCGCCGACTGCGGCGGCTGCGTTGGCTACCACGGCGGCGGCTTCGTCCACGACTGCTGCCTCGGCGGAAGTGCCGGCCGCCGCAACGGCTGGCAGCACGTCCGCTTCGGGCCAGGCCTCCGCCCCGACAGCCGCGAGCGCATCGCGGGCCAGCGCGAACTTCTCGTACACGAACAGGACGGGGGCGCCGGCCGCCAGCTCGACCGCGGTGCGCAGCGCATCCGCGGGGTTCTCTGCCAGCTCGCACCGGATGCCGGGCCGCGCCCGCCGCAGTGCCTGGCTTACCAGCGACAGCATCTCCCCGGTCGCGCGCCCGCGCTTGTCGCTGTCTTCGTACAGCACGACCTTGCCGAACCAGGTCGCGATCGCCTCGGCCGCCGCCGCGACCAGGTCGTCACGGCGGTCACCGGGCAGCGTCACGGCCGCGACCGGTTCCCCGCCCCAGACTTCGGTAACGAGCCGACCGGCGGCGGCGAGCGCCGCGGCGTTGTGGCCGTAGTCCACGATGACGGGGCCGGGGCCGGCCCGGAAGACGTTGCCCCTGCCGGGGTTGGCATCGCCAGGCGAGAAGGCCGCCAGGCCGCGCCTGATGTCTTTCGCGGTCACGCCGGCCGCGCGGCACGCCGCAGCCGCGGCCAGCGCGTTGGCAACCACGTGCCGGGCGCGGCCGCCGAACGAGCCGGGCAGCTCGGCCAGCGCCAGCAGTGGCCGCTGCGATTCACCTTCGGTCTCGGTCAGCTGGCCGCCGATCACCTCGTAGCACAATCCGCCCGCCGCCCGGTGCCGCTCGACGACCGGGTTGCCCGGTGTGAGGCTGAAGAGCCTGACTACCGGGCTGCGTGCTCGCACGGCCGCGCGGTCGGCCAGCCGCGCGACGGCCGGATCGTCGGCATTGAGCACGACCGAGCCGCCGTCACGGATCTCCTCAGCGACGAGCGCTTTCACGTCAATGAGCTCGTTCAGGTCGTCGATGCCGTCGGCGCCGAGGTGGTCGGCGGTGATGTTGGTGACGACGGCGACGTCCGCCCGGTCGTAGCCGAGCCCGCGCCGGACGATGCCACCGCGGGCGGTCTCCAGCACCGCCGCCTCCACGGTCGGGTCGTCAAGCACCATCTCCGCGGACCTCGGCCCGGACGCGTCTGCGGCGTAGACGAGCGACCCGCCCACGTACACGCCGTCCGTGCAGGACATGCCCGCCCGCAGGCCTGCCTGCCGGAGCACCTGACCGATCATCCGCACCGTCGTCGTCTTGCCGTTGGTCCCCGTTACCGCGATGACCGGGATGCGGGCCTCCTGGCCGGCCGGATAGAGGCTGTCAACGACGGCGGCGGCCACATCACGCGGGCGGCCCTCGGTCGGCGAGAGGTGCATCCGCAGCCCGGGGCAGGCGTTGAGCTCCAGCACGGCAGCTGGCTGGGCGGCACCGTGCCCGGCCGGGTCACGCAGCGGCGCGGCGATATCAGCGAGCCGCACGTCGATACCGCAAATATCCAGACCCGTGGTGGCGGCTGCGCGCCGGCACATGTCGGCGACCTCGGGATGCACCGTGTCGGTGACGTCCTTGCTCGTCCCGCCGGTCGACAGGTTGGCGTTGCGGCGCAGCGTCACTGACTGCCCGGCGGCCGGGACCGAGTGATCGTCCAAGCCGAGCGAGTCCAGGTGACTGAGCGCGTCGGCGTCCAGCCTGATCCTGGTCAGCTCGCGCGAGTGGCCCGCTCCCCGCCGCGGATCGGCGTTGGCCAGGCCGACAAGCTGCCCGATGGTATGCGACCCGTCTCCGGTGACCGACGCGGGCCGCAACTGCGCCGCGGCCGCTAGCTGGCCGTCGATGACCAGCACCCGGTAGTCCGTGCCGGGAACGAACTGCTCGACCAGAACGGCGTCGCCGGCCACCGCTGCCCTCGTGTAGGCGGCGGCTGCGTCGGCCGCGGTCCGCACGCCGATCGTGAGGTTCGCGCCCTGATTGCCGCCTAGCGGCTTGATCACGAGCGGCGCGCCGATCTCTGCCAGCGCGTCCGCCGCGTCCTGCGCGGACCCGGCGACGACGCCAGCCGGTACCGGGATCCCGGCGGCGGCAAGCAGTTGCTTCGACAGTTGCTTGTCCGCCGCGATGTCAACCCCGGCGGCAGACGTCTGGCTGGTCAGTGCGGCGCAGACGAGCCGGCGGTGGCGGCCGTAGCCGAGCTTGAGCAGGCTGCGCCCGCCCACCCTGCGCACCGGGATGTCGCGCGCCCTGGCCGCGGCCGCGATCGCGGCGGTGCTCACGCCAAGCCGCTCGCGCTCGACCGCAGCGATGAGGCGCTCGATGTCGGCGGCGTAATCGGGCGTTGCGCCCGCGATCACAGCGCGCACCAGCTCGACCGCAAGACGCATCAGCTCGGCCGGCACGCCCGAGTCCGCCGGCTCGTCGGGCGGGCATTCCATCATGACGTCGTAGACGCCATCAGCGCCTGCCCAGATGGTCCGGCCCAGGTACACCTCTCGCCCGGCCAGCCCCGAAAGTTCCAGGGCGACGTGCTCGGTGACATGCCCGAAGTAGGTGCCGCGGGCCATTGCCGCCAGGAATCCGCCCGGCTGCCCTGCGGCGCAGTGATGACTTGCCAGGCCAGGGAGCAGGCCGGCCAGCCGGTCAGCGAACCCGCCGAACTCGGTGGTCTCCCGGCGGGTCAGGTCGTCCAGCTCGAGCCGGGCGATGGTGACCGGTGTCGCCGTGAACACGTTCGGCCCGGTCAGATAGCGGATGTCGATGAAGCGCACGTCGGCTCCTTCGGTGACGGTCAGTACCTGCTGTGCGCGGGCCCGATCGCGGGCGCCCGCGTGCCGAAGTCGAAGATGCAGCCGGCCGGCAGCAGATGCAGCCGGACGCCGAACAGCGTGATCGGGTCGCAGTCGCCTGCCGGGTGCACGACGGTGGCGTCCTCGGCATCGACCACGGTCGCGACGCCGGTGCCGATCACCTCGAACCCGCCGCCTTCCACAAGCGCGCCGGTGTTCTCGTCCAGGCCGATGCCGAGGTGCTCCGGGGCGAGCGCGACAGCGCTGAGCAGCCGCGGCAGCCTGTCCCGCTCGCCGAAGTGCATGTCGATCAGCGCCCTGGGCACCAGGCCCAGGCCCGGCCCGGTCCTGACCGCGGCGGCCGAGACGTCCGGGCCGGCGCCGCCGAGGATCATGGTGCGGCCCATGGCCGTGGCGCCCGCGCTCGTGCCGGCGACCACCAGGCCATCGGCGAGCCGTTCCCTGATCAGGTTGTTGGTTCGCGAGCCGACCAGCGTACGCAGCCTCGCCTGATCGCCGCCGCAGAAGAACACGCCGGTCGCGTCGGCAAGCAGCGCGGCGGCATCGTCGCCGTCAGCGTCGGCACGGCCGTGCAGGCGCAGCTCGCTGGTTCGGTCGACGCCCAGCTTGCGGAACACCCGGTCGTACTCGGCGTGCACCTGCTCGGGCATGCCGGTCGCGGTGGTGATCAGCACGACCCGGGCCTTGTCGCCGCCGCAGAGCTCGACGAACCGGTCTAGCAGGCCAGTGCCGCAGCAGCGGTCCTCGGCACCGCCGATGATGAGCAGCCGACCTGGAGATCCCCCGTCGTCCACGTCCTCCGCCTCGGTCGGGACCAGGCGCGGTCCACGACGGCATTGCTACCCTCGGTGATCGAGCATCAACCCAAAGGTCATGGTCATTACGAAGGGTAACGAGGACGCCCGCGGGTCTCGGCCGCAGGCGGCGCGCGGAGCTCGAAGCCAGGGCCCGTTTAGCGGTAGTGCCACAACGCCGCTGAATGAGCAGCGGGGTTGCCACTCTCACGTTCAACGTGCCCGAGGCGGATCGACCTATTTGCGGTTGATGTGGCAATCTGATCCGGTGACCGATCATCTCGCCCTGGCCCGAGAGCTCCTGCGACGCTCGCCGCTCGTCGACGGGCACAACGACCTTGCCTGGGAGATCCGCGAGCGGTTCGGCTCAGACCTGGATCTCGTCCACCTGGCCGCGCCGGTCGCCGGGATGCACACCGACCTGCCCCGGCTCCGCCGCGGCGGCGTCGGCGCGCAGTTCTGGTCGGTCTATGTGCCAGGCACGATGGCGGGCGAGGCGGCGGTGGCGGCCACGCTGGAGCAGATCGACCTGGTCCACCGCATGATCCGTCGTTACCCTGACGACCTCGAGCTCGCGGGCAGCGCAGCCGATATCGAGCGGATATTCGCGGCCGGGCGGACGGCGTCGCTGCTCGGTGCCGAGGGCGGTCACTGCATCGCGAGCTCGCTGGGCGTGCTGCGGATGCTTTACGCCCTGGGCGTGCGGTACATGACGCTCACGCACAACCACAACGTGCCGTGGGCGGACGCGGCGACGGATGAGCCAGGCTGCGGCGGCCTGTCAGCGTTCGGTCACGAGGTCGTGCGCGAAATGAACCGGCTCGGCATGCTCGTGGACCTCTCGCACGTCTCGGCCGACACGGCGCGCGCGGCCCTGCGGATCGCCGCGGCGCCGGTGATCTTTTCGCATTCCAGCGCCATGGCTCTCTGCGATCATCCGCGTAACGTGCCCGATGACGTGCTGCGCATACTGGCCACTAATGGCGGTGTGTGCATGGTCAGCTTCGTGCCGGAGTTCGTCTCGCCGGACTGCCGGGCCTGGGATCTTGAGCTGGCAGCCGAAATGGGCCGCCGAGGGCTCGATTACCGGGACCTGGCCGCGCGCGTGGCCGTGCGGGCCGCGCTGACCCGCGGGCGTCCGCGGCCCGGCCGCGACGCTCGCCCAGGTCGCCGACCACATCGAGCATGTCCGGGCTGTCGCCGGCATCGATCACGTCGGCATCGGGGCAGACTACGACGGCACCGAGCGGCTGCCCGCTGGGCTGGAGGATGTTTCCTGCTACCCGCGGCTGATCGCCGAGCTGCTGAGCAGGGGCTGGACCGCGGCTGACTGCGCGCAACTCGCGGGCGGGAACGCCTTGCGGGTGCTGCGGGCGGCCGAGGTCGCGGCTACGACGCGGGCTCCGTGCCAGCGCGTCGCCGCTGCCTGGGCGGACTAGCAGGCGGCAGCTTGAAATCCTCTGGTCGTGTCGCCTCGGGCCAGAATCTCAGCCAGCGGTCGGCGATATCCCCGAACCGCTCGAAATGAGCGCGGGCGCCCTCGCCGAGCTCACCCGCCACTGCGGTCAGCAAGGTCTCCACGACCGCCACCGTCGCCGCGAGGCTGGGGAATGGCGACGGCCCGGCGACCTGGGCGGGCAGGAGAGCATCGGCGATATCGGCGATTGGCGACAGCCAGGGGTCGGTGAACAGCACAATCCGGCCGCCCGCGGCCTTGGCTGCGCTGGCGAAGTCCTGGGTGTCTCGCTCGTAGCGGCGGAAGTCGAAGACGCCCACCACGTCCTTCTTGCCGATATCGGCCAGCGCGGCCGCGCGCTCAGCCGGGATCGGCGGCACGAGGCGGACTCCTGGCCGGATCTCGCGAAGCACGCCGACCAGGTAACCGGCCACCAGCTGGCTGAACGAGCCACCCATCGCGAGTACGTGATGTGGCGTATCGCACAACAACGATGTCGCCCGCGCGAACTCAGCCGGGTCCAGGCCCTGGATGCTCGCGGTGACCGACTCGCCCAGGATCGCGCCACTGCGCCCGATGAAGCCGGCCGAGGCTGGCTCGAGCATCTGCTGGCGGTACACCTCAACGGGTGACAGGACACGTGCGCTGATCTCGTCCCGTAGCGCGCGCTGAAAGGCCGCGTAATTGTGGTAGCCGAGCTGCTGGGTTACGAACCGGCTGATCGTCGGGCCGCTGACGCCGGCATGCTCGGCTAGCTTGGCCGAGGACTCCAGGCCCGCCGTGGGCGGGCCAGACAGCAGTACCCGGGCGACTTTCCGCTCGGACGCTGACAGCGCGCCTAGTCGCAGCCTGATCCGTTCGGACACGCCGTGCGGAAGGGCATCGGCGTGCGGCGCGGTCTCCGCGGCTAGGTCGGCGTCTGGCGCCGTGCCTGCTGGCTCATCCGAGACCGATTCGTGATTCATTTCATTCATACTAGTTGCTTGACGCTGGTTTGTGAATCATGTTGTACTCGTCCACGTGCCACCAGACGAAGTACATAGATGGCAGGATATTTCTGAGCTTAGCCGGGCACTTGTCCAGGCCGCGCACCGGTTCGGCACGCCCACGTACGTCATCGACATGCGCTCGGTGGGTCTGGCGGCCAGTCAGGTGGAGGCAGCCTTTCCCGCGCCCTGGTTGCTGCAGTACTCGCTCAAGGCGAACGACCTTCCGGCAGTTAGTGCCTACCTTGAGGGCCGCGGCTGGGGCGGGAACGTCGTATCGACCGGCGAATGGCAGTTCGCCCGGCACGCCGGAATCAGCAACGCCGCAGTCACCTTCGAGGGCATCGGAAAGACCGACGCCCAGCTGGAGTACGCGGTGCTCGAGGCCGCGTGCGGACGTCCGCTGCGCTGGCTGGCGGTTGAGTCGCCGGAAGAGGCGGAACGGCTCGCGGCGCTCGCCGAACGGCACCGCCTGGGCCGGCCGGGCTCGGCGCCGCTGGACGTGTTGCTGCGGCTCAACCCAGAGGTCAGCCCGGAAACCCGGGCGGAATTCGCCGTCGGCCGGGCGGCCAGCAAGTTCGGCATGACGGACACGGAGATCCTCTCGCTGGTCCGAAGCGGCCTGCTTGATGGCCCGGGCCTGCGCGTGCGCGGCGTGCATGTCCACGCTGGATCGGACCTCAACGACGTCGTGGCCTGGGCCGACGCGGGGGTACGTGCCACCCGGCTGCTCCGCGACATGGTCAGTTACGCGGCGCACGCCGACACCGTGGACTTCGGCGGCGGCTTCCCGCTGCCCGCAGCCGATGCACCCAGTCCGGCGCAATTCCGCAGCGCTCTGCTGAGCGCGCTGGCTGAGGCCGGGCTGAGGCTACCCGCCCGGCCCGCCATCGAGCCGGGCCGTTACCTGGTCGGCGACGCCGGCTGGCTCGTCTGCAGCGTCTTGCACGCCAGGCCGGTGCACCCCGTTGACGGGCGGGCCCTGGCAGTGCTCGACGCCGGCATGACAGAGTTCATCCGGCCTGCGCTGTACGGCAGTCACCATCGGGCGCACGCGCTCCCGGTGGACCGCTGGCCCGCGGAATCGCTGCGGTGCACAAGCCTGGCAGGCCCGGTCTGCGAGTCGACCGACTCGTTCGGCAGCCACCAGCTACCGCCACTAGTGCGGGGCGATGTGGTTGCGATTGAGCGTGCGGGCGCCTATGCCGCCTCCTTCACCTCGCGCTACAACGGCCGGCCCGCGCCCACTGAAGTGCTGCATTGGCCTGACGGCTCGCTGGAGCGCTGCCAGCGCCCCGAGCTCCTGGCTCTGGCACCCCGCACCCGCCGGGGGCTCGCGATGGCCGCGGGCGTGCCCGCTCATGACCAACCGCCCTCTGTCAGCACCCTGCGCTGCGGCTAACAAGGAGTAACTGCAATGAAGATCCCCCCGATAGCGCTCGCCCAGGCGAGGCGCACAGCGCGTTTCGTTGCCACCGCGGTGCTCGGCCTGAGCCTCGCGGGCGGCTTGGCCGTCGCCAGCACCGCCGGGCCGGCTGCGGCATCCTCAGGCACCACACTGCGAGTTGAGGCCGACACCTCCATCTCGACGTTCAACCCGTTCCTGGCGTACTTCAACGGCGAGCTCAACGTGCTGGGGAACATCTACCCGACACTGACGACGATCAACCAGCAAGGCCTGGCGGCGCCGTACCTCGCCACCTCCTGGACCACCTCGGCCGACAAGCTCACCTGGACTTTCAAAATCAAGTCCGGACTGAAGTGGTCTGATGGCGTGCCGATCACGGCCGCGGACGCTGCGTGGACACTGAACCTGATCATGACGAACTCGACGGCTGCGACGGCCAACGGGTCCCTGGTTCACAACTTCGCCAGCGTGACCGCCCCGAACGCGACCACGCTCGTCATCACCACCAAAACGCCCGAAGCCAACATGCTGTACGTCAGCGTCCCGATCACTGGCATCCCCATCGTGCCCGAGCACATCTGGACGAAGCAGGTCGCTCATCTGTCGAGTTTCAAGAACATGAACTTCCCGGTGGTCGGCTACGGGCCGTGGACGCTGACCGGCAATGTGCCGAACCAGTACACGACGCTGACCGCCAACAGCAACTTCTTCATGGGCGCGCCGAAGTACAGCACGCTCATCATCCAGCAATTCACTAACTCCGACGCCGCCGTCGCCGCGCTGCGCAGCGGCCAGCTTGACCAGATCGACAATCTGACGGCCACGGAGTACCAGGCCCTGCACGGCGGGCGGCATATGGTGCTCGCCGCCACTGCGTCCAACGGCTGGACTGGCATCGAGCTCAACCCCGGTGCCAGGTACAGGTCGGGCAAGGCCTTCGGCAACGGCAACCCGGCGCTGCAGGACATCCGCGTCCGGCAAGCGATTGCGCTGGCTATCAACCGGAAGACGCTGGTAACGAAGGTCCTCAACGGCCTCGGTGTCGTTGGCGCCGGGTACTTGCCGCCCGGCTACCCCCAATGGTTCTGGACTCCGCCGGCCAGCGCCAGCTTCAGCTACAACCCAACCCGGGCGGCCCAGCTGCTCACCGCGGCTGGTTACAAGATGGGGCCTGGTGGCATCCGGATCGATCCAAAGACCCATAAGCAACTAGTGCTGCGGCTCGGGATCCACTCAGACTCATCAGCCGACGCTCAGATAGCGCCCTACATCTCCGAGTGGCTGCAAGCCGTCGGCATCAAGGTGGACGTTCAGTCGATGAGCTTCAACGCCCTGAACGCCAATCTGCCCAAGGGCAACTGGGACATGCTCTCGGACTCCTGGACCACCGGGCCGGATCCGACCTACCTGCTCAGCATCCAGGACTGCTCGACACTGCCGCTCAACAACGGCACCGGCGGTAACACCGACGCGTTCTTCTGCAACCCCGCCTACGACAGGCTCTTCAGCCAGCAGGTTGCCGCGTTCAGCACGGCGCAGCGCGTCGCCACTATCGACCACATGCAGCAGATCCTGTACGACGCCAACGTCGACGTGATGCTCTACTACGCCGACGGCCTGAGCGCGGCCCGCAGCGACCACGTCAGGAACTTCTTCTACGGCAAGCCCAGCGCGCAGGGCTTCTACCCGCAGCAGAACCTGTTCATCAACTGGCGGACTGCCACCCCGGTCGGCGGCAGCGGCAGCTCCTCGAGCACTGGCCTGATCATCGGAATCGTGGCCCTCGTGGTAGTGGTTGCGGCTGGCGGCGGATTCGTGCTTCGGCGCCGCGCCACGGCCGGAGAGCGTGAGTAGGCGGACGCGATGACGAGCGAGGCTCAGCCCGCCGGGGCGAGTCCTGGCCGTCGGGCAGCCGGGACCGGTACGCCGGTCCCGGCTGCCAGCCCGCGCCCGGCGGACCGGGGTCCGGCCAGGGCAGCGACGCGGTCCGGGGGCGCCGAGTTGTTCCGTTACCTGGCTCGCAAGCTGTCGGCGGCGATCGTCAGCTTCGCGGTCCTGCTCGTCATCGGGTTCATCATCTTTAACCTGATGCCGGCCGACCCGATAGCGGCGCTGACCCGCGGACGCCCTACCAGCGCCGCCCAGCAGGCCTTCCTGCGCAAGGAACTGGGGCTTAACCAGTCAGTGCTGCAGCAGTTCTGGCATTTTGTCTCGAACACGCTGCAGGCCAAGCTGGGTTACTCGTGGCAGTTCCAGCAGCCGGTGGCCTCGCTCATCGCCAGCAGGCTCTGGCCGACCATCCTGCTGATGGGCGTATCGACAGTGATCTCCATCGTGGCTGGCATGTGGCTGGGCATCCGCAGCGGCTGGCGGCCGGGCAGCCTGCTCGACCGGATCGCCTCCGGCACCTCGTTGACGCTCTGGTCGGTGCCCACCTTCTGGCTGGGCCTCATCCTGCTGGTCGTCTTCAGCGTCGGCCTCGGGCCGATCCCGGCCCTGTTCCCGGCCGGCGGCATGTCAACGCCTGGAACGGCAGGCGGCCTGTCCGTCACGCACATCCTGGACGTCACGCGCCACCTGGTCCTGCCATGCCTGACTCTTGTGCTGGTGATCTTCGCTCAGTACGTCACGATCATGCGGTCATCGGTGATCGACGAGCTCGGCAGCCCGTACTTGCTGACTGCCCGGGCGAAAGGACTGCGCGACGCGGAGGTGCGCCGCAAGCACGCGGTGCCGAACGCGCTGCTGCCGTCGGTCACGGTGATCTTCCTGCAACTCGGCGGACTCATCAGCGGCGCAATCGTGGTCGAGACCGTGTACTCCTGGCCGGGCCTCGGCTTCCTCACGTTTCAGGCGCTGCAGATTCCCGACCTGCCGGTGCTCGAGGGCACGTTCATCATCTTCAGCGCCTCGGTGATCATCATGAATCTGCTCGCTGACCTGCTCTACCGATATCTCGATCCACGCGTGAGGCGCCAGTGACCGCCATCGACATGCCCACGGCCGCCGCCCTGCGGTGGGAGCCGCTGCGGCGGTTCGCCCGTGCCTACGCCTCGATGCCCACCGGGCTCGCCGGGCTCGCCGTCCTGGTCGCGGTCACGGTGCTGGCGCTGACCGCTCCGTTGTTCATTCATCCCGGCGACCTGAGCGTGATCAACGCGACCGGAGCGTCGCTCGCGCCGCCTAGCGCGCACTACCCGCTAGGCACTGACCAGGCTGGCCGGTCGGTGCTGTTGCTGCTGATCTGGGGAGCCCGCCCGTCCCTGGTGATCGGCGTGATAGCAACGGTGCTCACCATGGTCCTTGGCAGCGCAATCGGCCTGTTCGCCGGACACTACGGAGGCCTGCCGGGCCGGCTGCTCATGGCGATCACCGATTGGTTCATTGCCCTGCCCAGCCTGCCGCTCGCGATCGCGCTTGCAGCCGTGCTCGGCCAGGGCGATGCCTCGATCACGATCGCTATCGCGGTCACGTCCTGGCCGGGCACCGCCCGGCTAATCCGCGCCCAAACCCTAGCGGTGGAAGCCCGGCCGTTCATCGAACGGGCCAAGGCACTGGGCGCCGGCCACTCGCAGGTCATGTTCCGTCAGGTGCTGCCCAACGTGACCCCGCTGATCCTGGTGTCCAGCACGCTGACCGTTGCCGGCTCGATCTTGTCCGCGACCACCCTCACGTTCCTGGGCCTGGGTAATCCGACCGACGTGTCCTGGGGGTCGATGCTCAACCAGGCCCTCGCCCAGGGCGCGATCAGCCGCGGCGCTTGGTGGTACGTGATCCCGCCGGGCATAGCGATCCTCGTCGTCGTACTCGGCTTCACGCTCGTCGGCCGGGCTGTCGAGCACATCCTTAACCCGCGGATGCAGCGGTCACTATGACGGGGGCGAGCATGAACGAGCCTGCGCTGCTGGCCGTGCGTGACCTCGCGGTCACGTACCGGACTGGTGACGAGCACGTGCGCGCCGTGCGCGGCGTCGATTTCACGCTGCATGCCGGACAGACTCTGGGCATGGCGGGGGAGTCAGGCTCCGGCAAGACGACAGTGGCGCTCTCGCTGCTCCGGCTCCTGCCGGGCTCGGCGAAGGTCACCGGCCAGGTGCTCTTCCGCGGCGAGGACGTTCTCGGCTTTGGCTGGCAGAAGCTGCGCGCGGTGCGCTGGGCCGGCGCCTCGGTGGTGTTCCAGGGGGCGATGAGCGCGCTCAATCCCGTGCAGACGATCGGGGACCAGATTCGCGAGCCGATCTTGCTGCACGAGCAGGCTGGCAGGCGCGAGGCAGACGCCCGGATCGCGCAACTGCTCGATGGTGTCGGCGTCCCGGCCGCGAGACAGGCCAGTTACCCGCACGAGCTGTCGGGTGGTCAGCGCCAGCGCGTGATGATCGCGATGGCACTGGCCTGCAGGCCGGACCTGATCATCGCCGACGAGCCGACGACGGCGCTGGACGTCATCGTGCAGGCGCAGATCCTGACACTGCTCACTGACCTGGTGCGGGAACGGCAGATCGGCATGATCGTGATCAGCCACGACCTGTCAGTTCTCGGCGAGACCTGCGAGCGGCTCGCGGTCATGTACGCCGGCCGCCTGGTGGAACTCGGGCCGTCGAGGGCGCTGCTCAGCGAGCCCAGGCACCCCTATACCCGGATCTTGTCCCGGGCGTTCCCGCAGACCGGCGACCCGAGCTCCCGGTTCGCCCCGGCCGGGCTGCCCGGTGAACCGCCAGACCTGCGGACTGAGCTGCCGGGATGCCCGTTCGCGCCGAGGTGCCCGGAAGCGATAGGCGAATGCAGCACGCGCGACGTCGAGCTGTGGCCGTCGGGCCCGCAGCGAGAATCGGCCTGCATCAAGGTGCTGGCCGCCGCGGTGCCAGACCATGACCAGCCGGACCCAGGCGAAGCTGCGACCGCCCGGGCAGCAGCCGCCACGACGGCGGCGAGGATTGCCGCGGCCGGGGGCCAGGCCGGCCACGTTCCCGTCCTTGAAGTCAGTAACCTGAGCGTGACCTTCCCGGCCCGCCGCGGGCGCGGGCCTGCCCGGGCCGTCGACGACGTGAACCTCAGCATCGGGCGCGGAGAGATCGTCGCCCTGATCGGTGAATCAGGCTGCGGCAAGAGCACGCTGGCCCGCGCGCTGGTCGGACTGGTCCGTCCGACCGCCGGTGAGGTCCGCTACGGCGGCGCTGCCCTCAGCTACTCGAACAAGGCACTCAAGGAATACCGGCGGCACGTCCAACTGGTTCTGCAAGACCCTGGCGGCGCGCTGAACCCGCGCCAGAACGTCTTCGACAGCGTTGCCGAGGGGCCCAGGCTGCACGGCATCCGGGCTGACCTGACGGACCGGGTGCATTCGGCCCTGTCTCGGTCAGGGTTGCGGCCGCCTGGGCATTTCGTCGCGCGTTACCCGCACGAGCTCTCCGGCGGCCAGCAGCAGCGGGTCGTGATCGCGGGCGCGCTGGCCCTCGACCCGTCCGTGATCATCGCGGATGAGCCGGTGTCGTCACTTGATGCCTCGGTGCGGGGCGAGATCCTCAAGCTGATCCTGGACTTGCGTGACCAGCTTGCCCTGTCGGCCCTCATCGTCAGTCACGACCTCGGCGTGGCCTGGAACATTGCTGACCGGGTAGCCGTCATGTACCTGGGCCGGATCGTCGAGACCGGCTCCGTCGAGGACGTGCTGCTGCGGCCGCAGCACCCCTACACCCGCGCCCTCATCTCCGTGCTTCCTGACGGGAAGCGTGACGGTCCTGCCGCGGTACTCGCCGGGGAGCCGCCCGATCCCACCGCTATCCCCGCGGCCTGCAGGTTCCACCCGCGCTGCCCGCGACTGGCCGCGCTGGACGCCGGCGATGCGCGTGGCGGGCTGTGCCGGACACGTGACGTTCCCGTCCTGGCCAGCGGCACGTCAGACCAGCGGCTGGCCGCTTGTCATCTGATCACGCTGGCGGAGCTCAACGCCAGCCACGCCACGTCCCGAGGGGAGCTCAGGTAGTGGAAGCAGCAGAGTTTCGGATCCGGCCCACGTCTTTGGCCCGGCCCCCGGCCCTGCGTCCAGGGGACCGCGTCGCGGTGCTGTCGATCAGCAGCCCGGCCGATCAAGAGGCGCTCGCCATCGGGCTTGACGCGCTGCGTTTCGCCGGCCTGGACCCTGTCGTCTACCCGTCGGCGACCGATCAGGGCACGATGCGTCCTTACCTGGCCGGTGACGACCAGATGCGGGTTGCTGACCTGCGGGCGGCACTGACCGATCCCGGCATCGCGGGCGTCATCTTCGCGACCGGCGGGTCGGGATCGCAGCGCACGCTCGAGGCCATGGACCTGGATCCGATCCGGGCGCAGCCGCCGAAAGTCCTGGCCGGCTACTCCGACGTGACCGCGGTACTCGAGGCTGTCGCCTGCGAGCTTGGCTGGGCATCGCTGCTCAGCCCGATGGTCACCTCGGGCGGCGGTCCGTGTGGTCACTATTCGTACGCGTCGATGCTGCGGGCGCTGATGCATCCGGAGCGCGCCATGGAGCTCAGCTACCCGCAGGCGACGACCATCTCCGGCGGCACCGCGGTCGGCCGGACCCTAGGCGGGAACCTCACCTTGCTCGTGTCGTCGGTCGGCACGAAGACCTCCTGGCCTGCGGGCGGCGGCATCCTGCTGATCGAGGACGAGAACGAGGAAGAGTACCGGCTGGACCGGATGCTGACCCAACTGCGCCGCTCCGGCTACCTGGACGGGGTCGCCGGCATCGTGGCCGGGACGTTCGTCGGCTGCGGGGAGCCGGAGCTGATCCAGGACATCCTCGCCGAGCGGCTCGGCGATCTCGGTGTGCCACTGATCGCGTGGGCCAACGTCGGCCATGGCGGCTATTTCCAGACGTTTCCTGTCGGCGTTGCGGCCGAGCTCGATGCCGACGCGAAGACGCTGCGGTTGCTCGAGCCGGCCTTGCAGCCGGCAGATACCGGTGTTGCGGGCGGAGGGCGGTCATGAAAATCCTCATCTCCGCGGACATGGAGGGCGCAACCGGCGTTACCTGGCCTGCCGACGTCGAGCCGGGAACCGAGCAATGGCAGCGCTGCCGGCGGATGTTCACCTCGGACGTCAATGCCGCGGTAGCCGGCTTCTTCGACGGCGGTGCCGATCAGGTCCTGGTCAACGAGGCGCACGCAACCATGCGCAACTTGCTGCTCGAGGATCTCGACGAGCGGGCCGTGATGCTCACCGGGCGGCACAAGGATCTCAGCATGGTCGAGGGCATCCAGCACGGCGACGTGGACGGCGTGGCGTTTATCGGCTACCACGCCGCGCCGGCGCCGAGGGAGTGCTGGCCCACACCTACCTCCCCAACTCGATCACGACGGTCCGGGTCAACGGGGCGGACGCGAGCGAAGGCCAGCTGAACGCCTACGTAGCCGCTCAGTACGGGGTACCCGTCGTGCTGATCACCGGCGACGATCGGGCCTGCGCCGACGCGGCGAACTATGCGCCCGACGTTCCAGCGGTAGCGGTCAAGGACTGCGTCAGCCGGTATGCGGCGATCTGCCGTCCGCCAGCTGTTACCGCCGCAGCGATCAGGTCCGGGGCAGCACAGGCAGCCGGGCTAGCAGGCCGCCGCGAAGCACGCGCAGCCGCGGAGTTCCTGGCCGAAGTGGAGGTGGATGCAGCGCAGCTTGCGCAGGCGGCCGCCATCGTGCCGGGAGTGCGGCGGATAGCCGACCGCGCCGTCGAATACGAAGCCAGGTCAGGCTATGAGCTGATCCGCACGTTCAAGGTCGTCTGCACGATGATCTCGGCTGCTGTCGAAGAGGAATATGGCTGACGTGGACACGATCGCCGAGCAGGAAGTGTCGTCGGTAGCCGCCGACCTCATCAGGTTCGACACCACGAACCGCGGCAGCGGGGACGCCCGGGAACGCGAAGCAGCCGAGTACGTGGCTGAGCGGCTGGCCGACGCGGGCCTGAGTCCGGTGCTGCTTGAGTCGGCCCCGGGGCGGGCCAACGTCGTAGCGCGGATCAGCGGGTCGGATCCGGCCGCAGCCGCATTGCTACTGCACGGCCACCTCGACGTGGTGCCGGCCGACCCGGCGGCCTGGTCGGTGCACCCGTTCAGCGGCGAATTGCGTGACGGCGTGCTGTGGGGCCGCGGCGCCGTGGACATGAAGAACTCTGTGGCCGTGCTCGTCGCGCTGGCCAGGAAATGGGCCCGCACCGGGCTCGGGCCGCGGCGTGATGTCGTGCTCGCTTTCACCGCGGACGAAGAGGACACCGCCGCATATGGCGCCCGCTGGCTCGTCGACAACCACGCCGGGCTTTTCGACGGCTGTGCTGAGGCTATCGGCGAGTCCGGCGGCTTTACCTTCCACGCGGCACCCGATCGGCGGCTGTATCCGATCGCGTCAGCCGAGCGGGGTACCGCCTGGCTGAAGCTCACCGCCCGCGGCACGGCCGGACATGGCTCCAAGCCGAATGCTGACAATGCCGTGACGCGGCTGGCAGGAGCGATCACCAGGATCGGCGCACAGCAATGGCCGGTCCGGCTGATCCCGACAGTGCGGGCGGCGATCGACGCCATCGCGGCCGCCGTATGCGTGCCATCCGACGGCGCCGACCGCGATACAGCGGCGGAAGTCCTGTCACAGCTCGGCCCGGCCGGGGCACTGGTGGCGGCGACCGTGCGTAACAGCGCGAACCCGACCATGCTGCAGGCAGGCGTGAAGATCAATGTCATCCCCGGCGAGGCGGTGGCCTACGTGGACGGCCGCGTGCTCCCCGGCTACGAAGCGGAGTTCGCTGCCACCATGGACGAGCTGACCGGCTCAGATGTGAGCTGGGAGTACGCGCATCGGGAGCCGCCGGTGGAGGCGCCGCTGGACAGCCCGCTGGTGGCGGCCATGGCCGACGCCCTGCGCGCAGAAGACCCCGGCGCGACTGTCGTCCCGTACTGCATGAGCGGTGGGACCGACGCTAAGCAATTCGCCAGACTCGGCATGGCCTGCTACGGATATACGCCCCTGGTTCTGCCACCGGGTTATGACTACTACGCGATGTTTCATGGCGTAGACGAGCGCATTCCGCTATCCGCGCTGCACTCCGGATTGCGCATCATGGACCGGCTGCTCACCGCCGGCCCGGCGCGATGAAAGCTGGCCGGCAGCGCGATTTGCCGGCGGCAGTATTCCGGGGCCTCACCGGGGTTGTCGGCGAACATCACGTCCTGACCGGCGACGCGGCCGCTAGCTATGCCGTCGACTGGACGGGCCGGTTCCGCGGGCACACCCCGGCCGTGGTCCGGCCGCGCGACACAGCCGAGGTCGCGGCCGCGCTGGCCCTGTGCAACGACGCCAACGTTGCGGTAGTGCCGCAGGGCGGCAACACCGGCCTTGTCGGCAGCGGCATTCCGCTGCGCGGTGAGGTAGTTCTCAGCCTCAGCCGGCTGAACCGGATGGAACCAGTCGATCTTGACGCCGGGCAGGTCACGGCTGGCGCGGGTGCCGCACTCCAGCAGGTTGCGGACGCTCATCCGGAGCTGGACTTCGGCGTTCACATTGCCAGCCGGGGCAGCGCGACTGTGGGTGGCGCGGTGGCCACTAATGCAGGCGGCGTGCGGGTGCTGCGTTACGGGCCGATGCGGAACCAGCTGCGCGGCGTGGAAGCG
Organism: uncultured Actinomycetota bacterium; assembly: GCA_963834665.1. Lineage (GTDB taxonomy): Bacteria > Actinomycetota > Actinomycetes > Streptosporangiales > Streptosporangiaceae > JAJYUU01. Next base: position 434,455 of record CAWICK010000007.1, on the reverse strand, counting down.
GTGCTGGCTGACGGGACGGTGGTGTCACACCTGTCCGGCCCGGTCAAGGACAACACCGGCTATGACTATCCCTCGCTGCTGGCGGGCTCGGAGGGAACCCTGGCCGTCATAACCACGGCCCGACTGCGGCTAGTTCCCCGGGCCAGGGACCCGGTTGCGGTCATCGCCGGCCTCAGCAGTCTGGCCGAAGTTCGTAGCCTGGCGCTCCGAGCGGTCAAGGAGGTACCGGGCCTGCTCTCGGCGGAGTTCTTCACCGGAACCGGCCTCGATATCCTCACCAGGCACACCGGTCTCAGGCCGCCGCTGCACGTACCGGCAGCGGCTTACCTCCTGCTCGAGGCTTCGGGGCCGGGCGCTCTCGACGACCTGGCCGCGCTCATCGGAGATCTGCCCGCCGCCGTAGCCGAGACAGCGGCGGACCGGGCCAGCCTCTGGCTCTACCGGGAACGGCAGCCGGAAGCTGCGCGCTTCCTGGGCGAGCCGATCAAGCTTGACCTGTCCGTTCCGCCGGCGCAGTGGATGAGGCTGGCCTCGGCAGCTCCTCGCGTGGTCGCTGACGTCGATCCGGCAGCTCAGGTCATCATGTTCGGCCACGTCGCCGACAGCAGCATCCACCTCAACGTGGTGCCAGCGTCAGCGCCGGACGGTCGGCACGAGGACGCCATCTTCTCCTTCGTGGCTGAGCTGGGCGGATCGATCTCAGCTGAGCACGGGGTAGGCGCGCTGAAAGGTCCATGGCTACGGCTGGTCCGGTCCGAGGCGGAATGCCGGCTGTTCATCAGGATCCGCTCCGCGCTCGACCCGGCCGGCACGCTCAACCCTCACGTGCTGCCGCGCTGACCCCGCGCGCCGGGCGGCAGGCTGCGGTGGCGGGCTGAGGGTTGCGCGGTTCTACTGGGCGCTGGCGGGCGGCCGCACGCCGCGGCGCGGACCTGGGCGCGGCCGGGAGAGCTCGTCCGGTAGCTGCAGCAGCGGGTTCGTGGCGCTGGCGACCACGTCGCCGGCGATGTCGATCACTTTGCGGCCCCTGCTCCTGGCCGCTTCCCTGAGCTGCTCAAATGCCTGGCGTGGCTTGATACGGTGGCGCTCGGCAAGAACGCCGATGGCCTGCTCCACCCGGATCCGGGTGGCGAGCGCGTGCTCGAGTTGGCCGACGGTGGCCCGCAGCCTGCCCGTCTCGCCTCCCTGCGGCGGCGCATCAGGCTTGCCCGGAGCGCTCGGCGCCAGTCCGCTCTCCGCGGCCAGCAAATCGGCCAGGATCATCGCGCATGTCAGGTCCGGCAGGTCCTCGCTGCCCACCCGCCAGCCGTCCTTGGTCCGCCGGACCACGGCGTCATCAGGTACGAAGGTGCTGACCGAGGTGCCGTCGGCCGATGTGCCCTCAACCACGCTGCCAGTGACTACCGCGCCGCTTACTTCGGGCGCGACCGCAGCCTCGGCAGATGGCGCCTCAGATCCGCCGATGCTGGCGGCCGCGGCAAGCTGCGTCGGGTCTGCCGCCTTAGCCGCGCTCGATCGGCGCCGCTTGCCTGTCATCGCGTGCCTGCGAGTTCACCGAGGCGCTGCTTGACCGCGGACATCGACGGGTTGGTGAGCGCGCTTCCGTCCGGGAACACGACCGTTGGCACCGTCTGGCAGCCGCCGTTGACCGACATCACGTAGTCCGCCGCGGCGGGGTCTTCCTCGATGTTGACTTCGGCGATCTCGATGCCCTCAGCCGCGAGCTGGCTCTTCAGCCGTCGGCAGAAGGCACACCAAGTCGTGGTGAACATGGTCAGCGGCTGCGCCACCCTGGGACTCCCTATCCGCACGGCCTGTCTACAGCGCGTGTCTACTGCGCGGGTTAGCTGCGCGTATCTACTGCGCGTATCTACTGAACTGTACTAACGCCGGCGACCGCTGCGCACTTCCCGGCCAGCGCCGGCCAGTGGACGTCGGCGGCATGCGCAAGTATGACGGGACGAGCAATAGCCGGAGTCTTGACCAATGCCTGGGCTGGTGCTGACCCGGGCCGGACATTACGGACAGATAGGAGTGCGCGTGGGTGTGGAGGGGCCTGACGCGGTGCTGGCGAACCTGGACCCGGAGCAGCGCGAGGTGGCGCTCGCGGCCCGCGGGCCGGTATGCGTGCTCGCCGGGGCGGGCACCGGAAAGACTCGCGCCGTCGCGCACCGGATCGCCTACCTCGCCGCGACCGGACAGGCCGATCCGGCACGGGCGCTCGCTGTCACCTTCACCACCCGCGCCGCTGGCGAGCTTCGCGGCCGCCTTCGCCAGCTCGGCGAGCTCGCGCCGGGCGCAGGCGTCGAGAAGGTTCAGGCGCGGACTTTCCATGCCGCAGCCCTGCGGCAGCTCACTTATTTCTGGCCGTCGACCATCGGCGGGCCGCCACCCAAGGTTCTCGAATCCAAGATCAGCCTGGTCGCGGAGGCAGCCCGGCGGCTTCGGATCTCGACCGGGCTGCCCGAGCTACGCGACGCGGCAGCAGAGATTGAGTGGGCCAAGGTCACTCAGGTCAGGCCCGACGACTACCCGGTGGCGAGCCAGAAAGCCGGGCGGACTCCGCCACTGGACCGGGGTGCCCTGGCCCGGGTCTATGCCGGGTACGAGGCGCTGCGGACCGAGCGGCACCTGGTCGACTTCGAGTCCGTGCTGGAATTGACCGCAGCGATCCTGGCTGAGCATCCGGCCGCGGCACGCTCGGTACGGGACCGCTACGCGACATTCGTCGTGGACGAGTTCCAGGACGTCAACCCCCTTCAGAAGCTGCTCCTGGACATGTGGCTCGGGGGTAGAGACGACATCTGCGTGGTCGGTGATCCGCGCCAGACGATCTACTCGTTCACCGGCGCGACACCGGCCTACCTGACGTCCTTCGCGGCCGAGTTTCCCGCCGCGCCAGTTGTCCGCCTGGTGCGCAACTACCGGTCCACGCCGCAGGTGGTAACGCTCGCGAACAGGCTACTGGCGAGCGGGCCTGACGCTGCTACGGTCGGGGCGGTCGGGGCGGTCGGGGCGGTCCGGCCTGGCCAGGAAGCGCCGCTGGTAGCGCAGCGCCCGGCCGGCCCCGAGCCAGTACTAACGGAGTACCCGGACGAGCCCGCCGAGGCCGCGGCGGTTGCCCGGCAGGTGCAGTCGCTGCTGAAGTCGGGTGTGCCTGCCGGGGAGATCGCGATCCTGGTCCGCATCAACGCGCAGACCCAGCCCATTGAGCAAGCCCTCGGCGAGGCCGGGGTGCCATTCCAGCTCAGGGGCGCCGAGCGGTTCTTCGACCGGGCCGAGGTTCGCCAGGCCGTGGGCCTGCTCAGGGCGGCGGCGCGGTCTGCGTCGGCCGACGATGACCCGCCGGCTCAGGTCCGCCCGGTCCTGGCGAGCATCGGGCTGACGGCTCAGGCGCCGGCCGGCCGCGGAACGGCTCGCGAGCGCTGGGAATCGCTCGAGGCGCTCGCGCAGCTGGCGGCCGACTTCTTCGCCGTGAACCCGGCAGCTGGCTTGCCCGGGCTCGCTGCCGAGCTGGCCGTCCGGAGCGCGATCGGGCACGCCCCGGCGATGGCGGGGGTAACGCTCGCGTCTCTCCATGCAGCCAAGGGACTGGAGTGGGATGCCGTCTTCCTGCCCGGCCTGACGGACGGCATCCTGCCGATCATCTACGCGCAGACCGACGAGGCCATCGAGGAGGAACGCCGGCTGCTCTACGTGGGGGTGACACGAGCGCGGCAGCGGCTCTACCTGTCCTGGGCACTGGCGAGATCGGCGGGCGGCCGCCGGACGAGGAAGCCATCCCGTTTCCTCGAGGACCTGCTCCGCGGCCGGCCGGGCGCATCGCCCGCCGGTGCGGCGGGTGAGAAGTCCGGCAAGAGGCGCCGCCCTGCGCAGGCAGGTCCGGCTCTGAGCGCGGACGATCCGATGTTCGCCAGTCTCCGGGAATGGCGGCTCGCGACGGCCAGGGAGCAGAGCGTGCCCGCCTACGTGGTCTTCTCCGACGCCACGCTCCAGGCGATCGCGGCCACCCGGCCCGCCAGCCGCGCCGAGCTGGCTGGCGTGCCCGGCGTCGGTGCCGTCAAGCTAGACCGGTACGGTGCCGCCGTGCTGGAACTATGCGCGCAGGCCGACGGTCGGCAGGGACGGCCAGGGCCATGACCAGAGCCCTTGACGAGGTAGTAGCCCTGCTAGACCTGGAGCAGATCGAGGTCGACATCTTCCGCGGCCGGAGCCCGGCGGGAGAACGGCGGCAGCGCGTGTTCGGCGGTCAGGTAGCTGGCCAGGCGCTGGTCGCGGCCGGCCGCACGGTGCCGGCCGAGCGTCCCGTGCATTCGCTGCATGCCTATTTCATCCGGCCAGGCGACCCGAATGCGCCGCTGATTTACCTGGTGGAACGGGTCCGCGACGGCAGATCGTTCACGACCCGCCGGGTCACCGTGGTCCAGCACGGGAAAACGATCTTCACGCTGTCGGCATCGTTCCACCGGGCCGAGCCGGGCTTCGAGCACGCCGACCCGATGCCCTCGGTTCCCGGCCCGGAGGAGGTCGAGCCGACCGCCGACCGGCTGCGCCGGCTGTTCGGCCAGGCCGTAGACGAGTTCATCCGCGACAACCCGATCGAGATCAGGCATGTCGGGCCGCTGACCGTGGAGGCCGAGCGCGACCCTTCCCTGGTGTCGAGCCGCAACGTGGTCTGGCTCCGGGCCAACGGCGAGCTGCCCGACGACCCGCTGCTGCACGACTGCCTGATGACATATGCATCCGACATGACCCTGCTGGACACCGTCCTGCTGGCGCACGGGGTGTCCTGGGCTGACGGCAAAATCGCGGGCGCCAGCCTCGATCATGCGATGTGGTTCCACCGGCCGTTCCGGGCGGATCGCTGGCTGCTTTACGCCCAGGATTCGCCCTCGGCCAGCGGGGCCAGGGGCCTGGCCAGGGGTGAGGTGTACACCCAGGATGGCGAGCTGGTCGTCTCGGTGGTCCAGGAGGGCTTGCTGCGGCGCCGCCAGCCAGGTTGATAACGAGCGAGCCGCAGCCTGGCTACGAAAGAAACCGCAGGTAGAAAAAAGGTTGCCCGGGTCCGTCGCAGGTAACTAGGCTTCTCCTTGTCGGAAGGTCGACCCACTGCGCCCGAGAGGAGGTGCCCAGGATGATGATCACGATCAGCTCGGCTGAGGCCGCTAAGCGACCGCTGGCCGGTTTCGGCATGGGTGCCTACCTCTGCGATGGTGCCCGGTTCGACTCCCAGCTCCCCGTCGCGGCAGTCCCAGAAATGGGCGCTGCGAAGGGTATCGAGACGGCCGCCGCGCTGGCCCTGCCGCGCGTGAAGTGGGCCGTCGCCGGCATCGGCGAGGGCCACGCGCCGGCATACGCCAGCGGTGCGGGCTACCAGGCCAGCATCCAGGCCAAGACCGAGCAGTTGACGACAGAGGCACCACAGTCCGAGCACCTGACCCGTGTCAACCCGGCTTTCCGGGGTGGAGTGGGTCCGCATCCAGCGAGGGAACCGGAACCGGTCTAGGACAGACCGGCCAGATCCCCTCCCAGGCCGCGGACCCGAAATCGGGTCCGCGGCCTTCGTATGTCTGAGGCCGCAAATTGTCAGAGGCATAAGAGAAGCTCGACGAGTAGTGGAGAGGGGATGGCACCGATGCAGTGGCCCGGCACTTCAGCCGTGCTGGAAGGACGAGCTGGCGTTCCCAGCGGCACTGACCTCACTGGCAGGGCACTCGCCAGTACCGAACTGCCGTGCAGGGACGACCCGGAACTGTTCTTCGCGGAGTCTCCGGACGACGTGGAACTCGCAAAGTCGCTGTGCGGAGGCTGCGCGGCAAGGCTGGTCTGCCTTGCTGGAGCCATCGAGCGCGCCGAGCCGTGGGGTGTCTGGGGCGGCGAGCTGTTCCTGCGGGGCGAGGTCGTCCCGCGCAAGCGGCCGCGGGGACGTCCGCGGAAGGACGCGGTGGCAGCCTGAGTCAGCGCTGCCCACCACAGGCAACCGACCTACTGACGATGGGAAGTGCAATGACGCACGTAGAACAAGAACTGGCACGAGACCGACAGCGAACGTTGCTCGCGGTCGCCGCCGCTCAGCGCGACGGCCAGCGAGCCAGGCTGCACGGCCGGATCGCCCGGCGAGCTGAGCGCGCCGAGCGCAGGCAGCACAGCCTCGCCGACCAGGCCTTCCGGCTTGGTGATGAGGCTGACCGGCTGCGGGCAAGGCTCGCCGAGATCGAGTCAGGCAGCTAATCGAGTCAGGCAGCTAGCTGTCAACGCGGGGCGGGCCCGGGACACCGACGAGGTTCCCGGGCCCGGCAGCGTTCCCGGGCCCGGCACTGTCCGCTGGCCCGAGGTCGAGCCCGGAGCCAATGCCTTCCGCTGGCCCGAGGTCCAGCCCGGACGCAATGCCTTCTGTGGTCCCGATGCCGTCCGCAGACGGATCGGTCGCCGCGCTCTCGCCGGGGCCGTAGCCCGGTATCCACTTCAGTACCTCGGAGCGGAACGGCCCGGCGGATTCAAGCTGGCACAAGACACCGATTCCGGCGGTCGAGACCCGATGAATGAGCACATAGGACGGGGGCAGGTTGAGGCGCCTGGCGACGTTGACCGGCCGCATGTCCGTGACGCGGGCAGCTTCGCCGCGCATCCACTCCCGGCTGAACGCGAACTCCTCGACCCTTGACGGCTCGGCGAGCGGAGCCAGGAAGGCATAGAGGTCGCCCAGTTCGATGCTGACGTCGGGGCGGAGGAATCCATGCTCGCGCAAGTCCTGCTCGACCAGTTCGATGTCGCCGCCATGGTGCATCAGCCAGAGCAGCCGCCCGAAGATCGGCGGCAGCCCGTCGGGCAGCCGGTCGACGGCGCCGAAGTCGAATACGCCCAGGCGCCCGTCGTCCAGCAGCCGGAAGTTACCGGGATGGGGGTCGGCATGCAGCAGGCCCGTCCTGGCCGGCCCTGAGAAGAGGAACCTGACGAGCAGCAGGCCCGCGCGATCCCGCTGTCCTCGCGTTCCCGAGGTGATGATCTCGGCCAGCGGAGTGCCGTCCATCCATTCGGTAACGAGGACGTGATCGGTCGCCGTCAGCACGGGTGGAACGGCGATGTCCGGATCGCCGGCGTACGCCTCGGCGAATGCCTGCTGCGAAGCTGCCTCTAGCCGGTAGTCGAGTTCTTCCACCACCCTGGCTCGCAGTTCGTCCAGCATGGGCTTGACGTCGAGTCCGGGCATCAGCAGCCCGAACAGCCGGCCGACCCGGCTGAGCTGCGCGAAGTCGCTGGCTAGTGCCTTGCCGGCACCGGGGTACTGGATCTTCACCGCAACTGGCCGCCCGTCCAGCCACACGGCGCGGTGCACCTGACCGATGGAGGCTGCTGCTGCCGGGCTGTCGTCGAACTCGGCGAAATTCGCCCGCCAGTCCGCACCAAGGTCTGCGGCCAGAACCCTGTGAACGGTCGCCGATGGCAGCGGCGGCGCTGATTCCTGCAGCCGGGTCAGGGTCGCACGATAAGGGCCTGCGATCTCCGGCGGTAGCGCTGCCTCGAATATCGACAAGGCCTGGCCGAGCTTGAGCGCGCCACCCTTGAGCTCGCCGAGGACCCGGAAGATCTGCTCTGCGGTCCGCTGCTGGATCTCTTGCGCGACGATTTCTGCGGGCCGGCCACCCAGCCGCTTGCCGAGCCCGAGCGCAGCCCGTCCGGCCATGCCGACGGGCAGCGAGGCAAGCTTGACCGTCCTGGTCACGGCGCGGTTCGGCAGGTCGTTCATGATCTCCATTGTCAGCTATGGCTGGATGTCCTGCTACACGCGCGCCATGCTAGCGGCTCGCGCCGCAGCTGCAGGCGCGATGGGGGAGCCAGGTCCTGCGCCGCCATTGCCAGCCGGGCAGGACCAGCTCGAGCGTGCCGTTGGCCGTTGCCTCGGCCAGCGGAGCCCGGTCCGCGAATGCGATCGCCTGCGCAGCTGCCTGCGCGGCGACGGCTGCGGCCAGCGCGGCGTCGCAAGCCGGCGGCTGCGCGCTGCGCCCGGAAAGCTGGGCGAGGATCAGGGGCCACGCCGGGTCGCGTTCTGCCCGGGTCGTGTCCAGGCACCTCAGGCACGCGGTGACGCCTGGACGCACGAGCGGCCCGACTATTCCGATGGCCTCGCAGGCAGACACGGCCAGATGCGGCACCCCGCTGCGTCGTAGTGCCTCCGCCAGCTCTTGCTCGGGTCGGCCGACGAGCACCGCAAGTCCGGCTGGCGGCGTGTCTCGCTCCGGCTCCCTGAGCGGCCCGGTCCGGGCCGCGAGGCCGGCGCAGGTGAGGAGCTCGGCGATGGTGCCGGCGACCCTGCCGGTGCCCATGACATGCACGGGGAAAGCTGACCGGCGGGCGAGGATCTGCGCGCCACCGTCGCTGTCCTGGCGGGTCATGGACGCCGACGCCAGCTCGGCCATCAGCTCATCGCGCAGCTCGGCCGGGATGGCCTGCAGCGAGCCGGCGGAGAGATCGATGAGCACGCCCGCCGCTGCGAGCGTGGCGATGACCCGCTCGGCGATTGTGCTAGGCACGCCATGCTGTCCCGCCTCGCGAACCACCTGGGCACGGTCCCGGCTGCCGTCGAGCAGCCGGATGACCGCCGCCGCGCCGCCAACGCCGGTCAGGGCCACAGCGCGGCGGCCGTCGACGCCGATCTGAACGGTATCCCGGTCACGCCACAATGGCAGCAGGCCGGGTCTTAACGCGGGTCTCACGGCACCAGGGTGACATCCGGCACCGACAAATCGCGGCGGGAAGCTGCGCCGGAGCGGTGGCCAGGAGTACCCCGGCCAGGAGCACCCCGGCTCCAGGGCCAGGAGCACCCCGGCTCCAGGGCCAGGAGTACCCCGGCTCCGTGGCCATTCGCCCCCCTTCCCCTGAAGCGACGGCCGCCTGAGCCGGGGAACCCCTGCCCGGCGAAGCTAGGCTCGGCAGGCCGACTGGTCAAGCCCGCCCTGTGGACGGCGGTGTGCAGATGGTGGGGATAGCGCGGCGCGTCGCTGTGGACAGCCGCTCACGGACATGTGAACTTCACTGGCGCACGACTGCCGTGGACCGGCGTGAACTGGCCAGACATCTTCCGCGCCTTGTGGATCAAGATTCGCGGGTGAATGGGATAGCCGGGTGTCGGCTGCGCCGGCCCGGTTAGTCGTCGGCGCGGCGTTAGTACCGGTTACTCCGGGGCGCCGTCTTCGGTCTGGCTATCAGGAGCATCTGCAGGTCCGGCCGGGCCGTCCTCGGCCCGCTCGTCACCCAGGCTGGAGATGTCGAAATCGGGCTTGCCGCGCACGAAGCCGTCGGGATCGTCGAAGTCGTCCGCAGTCGGCAGCAGGTCCGGATGCGCCCAGATGCCATCGCGGCCGGCCACGCCTCGCTCCGCAGTCAGGCCGTGCCAGATCGCCGCTGCCTCGCGCAGCCGCCGGGGCCGCAATTCCAGGCCGACGAGCGTGGCAAAGGTCCGCTCCGCCGGGCCGCCAGTCGCGCGGCGCCTCCTGATCGCCTCGGCAAGAGCGTCCGCCTGCGGCAGCCGGTCTCTCGCCGCCGCCTCGACGACCGTCGAGACCCAGCCCTCGACCAGCGCCAGGACAGTCTCGAGCCGGACCAGCGCTGCCTTCTGCTCTGGCGTGTCCTCGGGCTGGAACAGCGCGGCGCCTGACAGCGCCTCGTTCAGCGCCTCGGGATTGCTGGGGTCGATCTGTGGCATGGCTTCGCGCAGGGCCGCGGTATCGACCGTGATGCCGCGCGCATAATCCTCGACCGCGCCGAACAGCCGCGACCTGAGCCAGGGCACATGACCGAACAGCCGGTGGTGCGCAGCCTCACGCAAGGCGAGGAACAGCCGGACCTCGTCCGCCTCGACCGATAGCCCGGCGCCGAACGCCGCGACACCAGCCGGCAGCAGCGCTGCTGTGCCCTGCGGCCCGAGCGGCAACCCGACGTCGGTCGAGCTGACGACTTCCGCGGCCAGCGCGCCGACAGCGGCGCCTGTCTGGCCGCCCACCATCATCCCGCCGATGCGCTTCATCATCTCGCCCAGGCCGCCGAGGCCGCCGAGGCCGCCCATCATCGCTCGCATTTCCGGGGGCAGGTCCGCGGCCATCTCGCCGGGGTCATCGCCGAGCAGTCCGCTCATCGCCTCCACTGCCCTGGCCGCGATCGGATCGCACAGTTTGGACCAGACCGGCAGGGTGGCCTCCACCCACTCCGCCCTGCTCCATGCCTGCACCGTCCTGATCCCGCTCGGGAATTCCGTGACGTCCTCAAGCCACAGGTCCGCGAGCCGGAGCGCCTCGGAGACCTTGGCGCGGTCGATGTCCAGCACGCTCGCATCGCCGTGCTGCGCGACAGTCTGACGAGCGATGTTCTTGGCAAGGTCCCAGTTCACTGGTCCGCCCTGCCACGACATCAGGTCCGCGAACTGCCGCAGGGCGTCGGCGAACTGCTGCGGATCACCCAGCGGGCCAAGAGGGCCCATGCCGCCGAACGGATCGAGCGGGCCGCCGCCGCCAGGGCCGGAGCCACCGGGGCCGCCGCCGCCGGGCTCGTCTGGGCCGTCGCCGGAGCTACGCCCCGGGCCGAAGCCAAAGGGAGGCTCAGTCATCTGCCCGCCCTGTCAGGCAGGATGGAAGGGTCCACATTGGCCAAGCTATCCCAGGGATGGTCCGCGGTGAGTAACCGAGTAGCCCAGGTTCGCCATGAGCGCAGCCCTGGCAGTAGATCGGGGACTCAGCCCGGCCGCCCCAAGCCAGGCAAGGCCGGCGATCCGGCCGCCGCGCCAGCCCCGGCGGACTCAGCCGGGCAGGCCGGGCCGGCCGCAGGTCAGGACGCGCAAACGGCAGCTCAGGACGCGCCGAAGGCTGCTCAGGCACCGACCACCGCAGCGGCTCAGGCCACGCCGGTCATGGCCAGCCAGCCGGGTCAGGCTGCCGGGCGGCCCGGCCCGGTCGTCGCGGTAACCGGCGCTGCGGGCGGGCTCGGACTGGCCCTGACCACCCGGCTGGCGAAATCTCCCCTGGTCGGCCGCGTCATTGCAATTGACGATCACCGTGGCGATGTCAGCGGCGTGACCTGGCGCATCGTGGACATCCGGGACCCGGCGCTGGCTGGCCGGCTGGCCGGTGTCGACGTCGTCGTGCACACCGACCTGGATCTGTCACCGGAGACCGATGCGCGGTCCCGGCGGGCCTTCAACGTGCGGGGCGCCCAGACAGTACTCACCGCTGCCGCGGCGGGCGGAGTGGGCCGGGTTGTCCTGGTGACCAGCGCGATGGTCTATGGCGCGCGGCCGGAGAATCCCGTCCCGCTGTCGGAAGATGCGCCTCTGAGTGCCGAATCCGACGACAGCGTGGTCGGCGACCTGCTCGAGATCGAGCATCTCGCAGAGCGCTCGGCGCGAGCCCACCTGGGCCTGGAGATCGCCGTCGCCCGCCCGGCAGCCCTGGTGGGCGACGGCGTCGACACGCTGATGACCCGGCATTTCGAGGCTCCGCGGCTGCTCGCAGTCAAGGGATTCGCAGCCCGCTGGCAGTTCTGCCACCTCGATGACCTGGTCAGTGCGCTGGAACTGGCCGCGGCCGGCAAAGTCAGCGGGATGTTCGCGGTCGGCTGCGAAGGATGGCTGGACCAGGAGCGGGTGGAGGAGCTATCCGGGCTGCGCAGGATCGAGCTCCCGGTTGGGCTGACGTTTGCGACCGCGCAGCGACTGCACCGTGCAGGCATCACTCCCGCGCCCGTTACCGACCTGCGTTATGTCGTTTATCCGTGGGTGGTGGACTGCCGGGCCCTCCGCGAAGCGGGCTGGCAGCCGGTGTACGACAACGCCGAAGCCCTCCAGGTTCTGCTTGGTCAGCGGGCCGGTCACCACGCCGTGGCGGGGCGACGGCTGGACAAGAAAGACGCGACCATCACCGCGGCAGGCGCGACCGTCGCGGTCATCGGCACCGCCGCGATCGTCCGGCAGGTGCGCAGGCGGCGGCGCGGGTCCTGATCGGGCTCGCCCCGGCCAGGTGCGACGTGCCACCAGGCCTGTCGGAGTCGCCACTAGCCAGGTCGCGGTAACTTGGCACCGTGACGGTAATCCGGATGACCGAACTGCGCGCCGAGCCCTTGTCGGTAGACGAGGTCCGCGCCGCCGCGGCAGACCCTGCCGCCGGAGGCATCGCCATCTTCATCGGCGCGGTCCGTGATCATGATCACGGCCGTGGCGTCACGGCGCTGTCCTATACCGCGCATCCCTCTGCGGCTGCCGAGCTCGGCAAGGTCGCGGAGAAGGTCGCTGCCAGCCACCCGATCCTGGCCCTGGCGGTAGCGCACCGCACCGGCGACCTTCAGATTGGCGACCTCGCCGTCGTCGCGGCCGTGGCCGCCGAGCATCGTGACGTTGCCTTTGCCGCCTGCCGGCAGCTGGTCGACGACCTAAAGGCTACGGTGCCGATCTGGAAGCACCAGTTCTTCGCGGGCGGTGACAGCGAGTGGGTGAATAGTGCGTAGGCTTCCGCCTATGCCCGACCGGCGCGCGCCCATATCTAACCAGCTTGCGACCCTGCTGATCGCCGGCGCCTGCGTGCTCGCGGGGCTGGTCGTGGCGGCCGTGACTACCGTGCCATATGTCGCGCTGACGCCCGGTCCCACCATCAACACCCTCGGCAAGCTGTCCGGCAAGGAACTCATCCAGGTCACAGGCCGGCGTACCTACCCGGCAGGCGGCAACCTGAACCTGGTCACGGTGTCCTACACCGGCGGGCCGAATACCGACTTCAATATCTTCAGCGCGCTGCGGGCGTGGCTAACGCCAGACGACGCCGTGGTTCCCGCCAGCGAGATTTACTCACCCGGCCAGACGCAGCAGCAAGTTGTGCAGCAGGACACCCAGCAGATGCTTGGCTCGCAGCAGGATGCCACCGCGGCCGCACTGTGCTACCTGCACATCAACTTCAAGGTCGTCGACAAGGTGGCGTCAACGTCGAAAGGCACCCCGGCGTACGGCGTACTGCACCCCGGTGACGTGATAACCGCTGTTGACGGGACACCCGTCGACTGCCATCACAACATCGTGAACATGATCAGGGACCGTAAGCCCGGTGCCCCGGTCACGCTGACGATCGACCGCAAAGGCGTCGCGAGGACAATCCGGCTCGCCACCAAGGACGTCGGCGGCCAGCCCGTGGTGGGCGTTGCGCTGGCGCCGTCCAGCTATGTCTTCCCGTTCACCATCAAGATCAACTTGACGAATATCGGCGGGCCGAGCGCTGGCCTGATGTTCGCGCTCGGAATCGTCGACAAGCTGACTCCGGACAACCTGACGGGCGGCCGTTTCATCGCCGGAACGGGCGAGATCTCGCCGGCCGGGGCGATCGAGCCTATCGGCGGGATCCAGCAGAAGATGGCAGGCGCCAGGTCGGCTGGTGCGACGATCTTCCTGGCCCCGGCGGCCAACTGCCCGGACACGGTCGGCGCGGTGCCCGCAGGGCTGCGGGTGGTCAAGGTAAGCACGCTGGCAGGTGCCGTCCAGGACCTCACTGCCATCAAGTCGGGGCGGCCGGTTCCGTCATGCTGAGGACGCGATCTAGAAGGCTGATGTGCCGGGCCGTACAGGCTGGAGGCGCTGGGCTGAACTCCCGGCATAATCCTGCTAACTGGGCGCCCGCTAGTCGCCCGGCGGGCCGCCACCGCGGCACGCCGGGCCCGCTGAGGGCGTACGCTCGGATCTGACGGGACATCCGGGGCGGGGCCTTCGGTTATGCGCGGACATTACGGCTTGCCCGCACGTCCTGGCATAGCGGAATGAAGGGAGCGGTACTGGTCGTGGCACCTCGTGTGCTGGTTGACGCGACTGCGGTGCCTGCGGACCGTGGTGCGCTGGGCCGCTACGTGGACGGCCTGGTCAGCGCGCTGGATGCGGCCGGCGCGGACCTTGCGGTGGCGTGCCAGCGGGCAGATGAGGAGCGATACGGACGGCTTGTGCCGCACGCCAGGGTGGTGGCTGCCCCGCCGGCGATCGCGCACCGGCCAGCCAGGCTCGCATGGGAGCAGAGCGGGCTGCCGCTGGTGGCGCAGCAGGTCGATGCGGACGTCATCCACTCTCCGCATTACTCGATGCCGCTGCGACCGAACAAGCCCGTCGTGGTCACCATCCACGACCTGACGTTTTTCACCGAACCCGATGCGCACAGCCCTGTCACCGCCACCTTTTACAAGGCGGCCATCCGCACCTCAGCACGCCGGGCAACCAGGCTCGTCGTGCCGTCGAAGGCGACCAGGGATGAGCTGGTACGAGTGCTCGCCGCTGACCCGACCCGGATCGATGTGGCCTACCACGGCGTTGACCACGACCTGTTTCACCGGCCTGACGCGACTCAGCTCCGCCAGGTATCGGACCGGCTCGGCCTCCACGGCAAACCGTACGTCGCCTACCTCGGCACGCTCGAGCCGCGCAAGAACGTGCCGGCCCTGATCGCCGGCTGGGCCGCGGCCGCCGCGGACCTGACTGAGCCGCCGGCCCTGGTGCTGGCCGGGGGCAGCGGCTGGAGCGAGGAGGTCGACCAGGCCGTCGCCGCGGTCCCGGCCAGCCTGCACCTGGTCCGGCCCGGCTACCTCCATTTCAATGATCTGCCCGGCTTCTTCGGCGGCGCACAGGTGGTGGCGTTCCCCAGCACGGGCGAAGGCTTCGGGCTTCCCGCGCTGGAGGCCATGGCCTGCGGAGCCCCGGTGCTCACCACCCACCGGACCGCACTGCCCGAGGTGGGCGGGGATGCTGTTGCCTACACCGAGCCCGACGCCGACAGCATCAAAGCGGCGCTGCAGGCCCTGCTGGAGGACCCTGACCGCCGGACGGCGCTGGGCGATGCCGGCTACGCGCGGGCAATGGAGTTCAGCTGGGCTGCCTCCGCGGAGGCCCACATGATCAGCTACGAGCGGGCTGCCGCGCAGGCAGCTGACTAGTCACCCCGACGAGTCGCGGCTGGTCACGGCGGCCAGTCACAGCCGGTCAGCCTTGCCCCGGGCACGTAGTTCCTCGACGACTTGCTTGACCTCCTGTGCCCGCGACCGCGCGCAGACCAGGGTCGCGTCACCGGTGTCCACCACGACGACGTCGTGAAGGCCCACGACCGCGATCACCCGGTCCGTGGTCGACACGATGACGGAATCCTTCACGTCCCGCGCGATCACTTCGGCCTGGCCGGCGATGACCAGGTTCCCGGCGTGATCGGTGGGCAGCGACTCGCCGAGCGAATCGAAGTCACCGACGTCGCTCCAGGACAGATCCGCGGGTACGGTGGCGACCTTGCCGGCCGCTGCCGCGCCCTCGAGCACTCCGTAGTCGACCGAGATCTTCTCCAGGCCGGGCCAGACCTCGGCCAGCACGGCGTCGTGCTGCGGGCCGTGCCAGGCCTCGGCGATCCGGGCGATGCCGGCGGACAGTTGCGGGCGCTGGCGGCCTAGCTCATCGAGAAAGTCCCGTACCGCGAAAACGAAGATCCCGGCATTCCACAGGTACTGCCCGGACTCCAGATAGCTGGCTGCCAGCGCAGCCGACGGCTTTTCCTTGAACTCGGCCACCATCCTGCCGTCCCCCGGCAGGTCCGGGCCGAGCTTCAGGTAACCGAACCGCACGTCGGGATGAGCTGGCCTGATGCCTACCGTGGTCAGGTAGCCCGCCTGCGCGGCCGCCGCCGCCTGTTTGATGATCTCGGCGAACCGGCGCTCGTCGCCGACCAGGTGATCGGCCGAGAACGCCGCCATAATCGCGTCCGGATCCCGCCGGGCCAGCACGGCGCTGGCCAGGCCCACGGCCGCACAGGAGTCCTTCGGGGAAGGCTCGACCAGGATGTTCGCAGCCGGCACCTGGGGCAGCTGACTGGCAATAGCCGCGGCATGCGCGGTCCCGGTGACGACGTAGATATCGCCGGCGGCCGACAGCGGGGCGATCCGGTCGACGGTGGCCTGCAGCAGCGACCGGTCGGTGCCGGTGAGCGGGTGCAGGAACTTCGGCGCGTCGGCGCGGGAGAGCGGCCACAGCCTGGTTCCGCTGCCGCCTGCCAGAATCGTGGAGTAAAGCATCTAGTAACTATGCCCGACGGCGCGCAGTCCCGAGTGCCGGAGCGGCGTCATGGCCCCGACGGCCGCTGGCATTACCCAGCCGGGCAGCCGCGGCAGCAGGGAGGAACGTGGCCCCCGACGCAGAGCTGAGCTGGGAATGGTGCGCCCCGTTCCCGGTGGACCTGCGGCAGGCGCTCATCGTGCACCGCCGCGGCCCTGGCGATCCCGCCTTCCGCATCGACTCCGCCGGCGCGATCTGGCGCACGTCGCTCACCCCGGACGGGCCGGGCACGCTGCGCGTGAGCGCACGCACGCGCACCGTCGTCACTGCGTCCGCCTGGGGCCCGGGCGCCCGCTGGCTGGCCGCCTCGCTGCCCGGCCAGCTAGGCGCTGCCGACGATCCGGCGTGCTTCAAGCCGGTCCATGCCCGCCTGCGCGAGCTAGTCCGGCAGTTCCCCGACCTGCGGCTCGGCCGCAGTGACCGGGTCCTCGAGGCACTCGTCCCTGCCGTGCTCGAGCAGAAGGTGGTCGGCATCGAGGCGCACCGAGCCTGGCGCCGGCTCCTGCACTGGCACGGCCTGCCCGCGCCGGGGCCGGCACCCGCCGGCATGCGCGTGTTCCCGCCGCCCGCGGCCTGGGCCGCCATTCCCTCCTGGGACTGGCATCGCGCCGGGGTCGAACCGGTCCGGGCCCGGACGATCGCTGGCGCAGCCAGGGTGGCCGGCCAGCCTGGAGGAAGCCTGCTCGCTACCGGGCGCGGAGGCTGACCGCCGCCTTCGCTCACTGCCCGGAATCGGGCCGTGGACATCTGCGGAGGTCAGGCAGCGCGCCTGCGGAGACCCGGACGCGATCAGCGTCGGCGACTATCACCTGCCCGCGGTGGTGGGCTGGACGCTAGCCGGGGCACCGGCGGCCGACGACGCGGGCATGCTGGCGCTGCTCGCGCCGTACGCAGGTCAGCGATACCGGGCCGCCCGGCTCATCGAGCTCGGCGGCGGGCAGCCACCCCGCCGCGGGCCGAGAATGGCGGTGCGGGACTACCGGGCGCTGTAATGAGCCGGTGGGCCGAGGCGATGGTGAACCAGAGCCGCTTTGGGGGCAAAGACCGGTAAAGTTACCGTTCAGCAAAGCGATCTTGGGCGCCTTCGAGGTTGCCCATCGTCGCGCCGGGCAGTTACCGCGGTATCGGTGAGCCGAGCTAAGATGCCGACTCCGCACCACGCCAGGTAGTGTCACAGCGTCAGCGGGACACGGCAGTGTTAACTGGACAGGCTTGTGCCAGCCGGATACGGCTTGTGTCAGCTGGATACGGCGTGGCCCACCGAATGTGCCTTGATTGACAGTGGAGACTAGCGCCGATGGCTGATCGCCCGCGCCTGACCGTGCTGGGGACCGGGTACCTGGGCATCACCCACGCGGCGTGCATGGCGTCTGAGGGATTCGAGGTACTCGGGTTTGACATCGACGCTGAGAAGATTGCCCGGCTGAAGGCCGGGGAAATGCCGATCTTCGAGCCTGGATTGCAGGACTTGCTCGCCGAGGGCCTGAGTTCCGGCCGGCTGCGGCTTCACCAGCTCCTACGAGCAGGCCGGAGAGTTCGGCGACGTGCATTTCCTCTGCGTTGGCACCCCGCAGCGGCGCGACGGTCACGGCGCCGACCTGTCCCAGGTGGAGTCCTGCCTGGACGGGCTCGCGCCAACGCCTGAAGCGGCCCTGCCTGATCGCGGGGAAGTCGACGGTGCCGGTCGGCACTGCGGCCGGGCTCGCGGCCAGGCTGGCCAGGCTGGCGCCGGCGGGCAGGCGGCTCGAGCTGGCCTGGAACCCGGAGTTCTTGCGCGAGGGGCACGGCGTGCACGACACGCTCAGCCCCGACCGGATTGTGGCCGGGGTTACCTCCAAGCGAGCCGAGGCCGCATTGCGCGAGGTCTACGCCCCGCAGCTGGCGGCGGGGATCGAGTTCTTCGTGACCGACCTGGCTACGGCGGAACTAGCCAAGGTAGCGGCCAACGCGTTCCTCGCCACCAAGATCTCCTTCATCAACGCGGTCGCTGAAGTATGCGACGCGGCCGGGGCAAACGTCACCATGCTCGCCGACATCCTCGGCGCCGACCCGCGGATCGGCGCCGCCTGCCTGCGGCCCGGCCTCGGCT
Source organism: uncultured Actinomycetota bacterium (assembly GCA_963834665.1). GTDB lineage: Bacteria > Actinomycetota > Actinomycetes > Streptosporangiales > Streptosporangiaceae > JAJYUU01. The sequence continues at coordinate 416,267 of CAWICK010000007.1, read as the reverse complement.
TCGGCGGCGGCTGCCTGCCCAAAGATGTCCGGGCGTTCCTGGCCAGGGCAGAGGAACTCGGCGCCGACGACGCGCTGAAATTCCTTCGCGAGGTGGACGCGATCAATCTGGGCCGCCGCACCGGCATGGTCAACCTGGCCTGCGAGGCGCTGGGCGGCTCGGTCGCCGGCAAGGCTGGTCGGCGTGCTCGGGGCGGCATTCAAGCCCGGCTCGGACGACGTGCGCGACTCCCCGGCGCTGGATGTCGCGCAGATCCTGCACGGCCTCGGCGCGGAGGTCACGGTGTACGACCCGGCCGCAACGGAGAACGCGCGCAAGGCCTGGCCGGAGCTGCGCTATGCGCCCTCGGTCCTGGCAGCGGCCACCGGCGCGGATATCGTGATGCTCCTGACCGACTGGCCGGAGTTCACGGCGACTCGACCCCGATCAGCTGGCCTCGGTGACCGCGGCCGCGCAACATCATCGACGGCCGGTACGTCCTGGACCCGGGCCGCTGGCGAACTGCCGGCTGGGCAGTACCGCGCTTCCGGCATCCCCGCTGCCAGCACCGCCGCCGTCTGAACCGACACCCACCCGCGAAGCCCTATGCGCGCCGGGCCCCGCTCCCCGCGCGGCCCTTGAAACCCGAAATCGGCGGCGCGCGGGGAAGCACATTGCCGGTTACCTGGTTATGGCAGCAGTGCGCCTCACCCGGGAGGGCCAGACGGCGGCGTCCTAGGGTGGGATGAGGCCGAATGCCCGGTAACGAAAGAGGTAACGCCATCAGCTCCGATGAGCCCCGCCCCGGCAGCGCGCAGCAAGGATCCGCGGACCCGCCACCTGGCGCGAACGCCATCCGCCGGGCCCTGGCCCGCGCCAGGGACGCCAAGTCGCTCGATCAGGCCGAGGCCGCGGTGCTGCTGCACGCGCGCGGCGACGACCTCCTCGCGCTGCTCGGCCACGCCGCCAGGATGCGGGATGCGGGGCTGGCCGCCGCGAATCGCGCTGGGGTGATCACCTACTCGCGCAAGGTCTTCATCCCGCTGACCCGGCTGTGCCGGGATCGCTGTGCGTACTGCACGTTCGTGACCGTACCGGGCAGGCTCGCCGGCCCGTACCTGTCTCCTGACGAGGTTCTCAAGATCGCCAGCGATGGCGCCTCACTTGGCTGCAAAGAGGCGCTGTTTACCCTCGGGGACAGGCCAGAGGCGCGTTGGCCGCAGGCCCGCGAGTGGCTGGACGCGCATGGTTACGACGACACGCTCTCCTACGTGCGCGCGATGGCGATCGGTGTGCTGGAGCAGACCGGCCTGCTGCCGCACCTGAACCCCGGCGTGCTGAGCTGGCAGGACTTCCAGCGGCTGAAGCCGGTCGCGCCGTCGATGGGCATGATGCTGGAGACCACCGCCGCGCGACTTGTTCACGGAGCGGGGTGGCCCGCACTTCGGCAGCCCGGATAAGGACCCGGCCGTCCGGCTTCGGGTCCTGCAGGATGCCGGCCGCAGCAGCGTGCCGTTCACCACCGGGATCCTGATCGGCATTGGCGAGACGCTGGCCGAGCGGGCGGAGTCGATCTTCGCGATCCGCCAGGTCGCCCGCGAGTACCGGGGCATCCAGGAAGTCATCGTGCAGAACTTCCGGGCCAAGCCGGACACCAAGATGCGCGGCGTGCCCGATGCCGAACTGTCCGACCTGGCGGCCACGATCGCGGTAGCCAGGCTGGTGCTCGGCCCGTCGGCGCGGATCCAGGCGCCGCCCAATCTGATCGGGGATGACTACCAGCTGATCCTGTCGGCGGGCATCGACGACTGGGGCGGGGTGTCGCCGCTGACGCCCGACCACGTCAATCCCGAGCGGCCCTGGCCGCAGCTTGATGACCTGGCGGCCCGGACCGCGGACGGCGGGTTCGAGTTGGCCGAGCGACTGACCATCTACCCCGGGTACATTCGCGAGCCGTGGCTGGACCCGCGGCTGGGCGCGCATGTGTCCGCGCTTGCCGATCCGGCGACCGGGCTGGCCAGGGCCGGGGCGATGCCGCGGGGCCTGCCGTGGCAAGAGCCAGACGGCGGCTGGGGTGAGTCGAGCGGGCGGATCGATCTGCATACGTCCATCGACACCAGCGGGCGGACCAAGGACCGTCGCGACGATTTCGCCGAGGTCTATGGCGACTGGCAGGAGGTGGGCGCCAGGATAGGCGCTGCCGCGCCGCGCAAGGCCCCGGCCGAGGTGCTGGCCGCACTGCGGAGCGCCGAGCGGGATCCGGCCGGGATCAGTGACGACGAGGCGCTCGCGCTGCTGGACGCTGACGGGCCGGAACTGGAGGCCCTGGCCGGGCTGGCTGACGGGTTGCGCCGGGACGCCGCCGGGGACGAGATCAGCTACGTCGTTACCCGCAATATCAACTTCACCAACGTCTGCTACACCGGCTGCCGGTTCTGCGCGTTCGCGCAGCGGCGCACCGATGCTGACGCCTACACGCTGTCGCTCGCGCAGATCGGCGACCGCGCGGCTGAGGCCTGGCAGGCGGGCGCGACCGAGGTGTGCATGCAGGGCGGCATCCACCCGGACCTGCCTGGCACCGCCTATTTCGACATCGCGGCTGAAGTGAAGCGGCGGTGCCCGGACATCCACGTGCACGCGTTCTCGCCGATGGAAGTCATGAACGGGGCATCGAGGACAGGCCTGCCGGTGCGCGAGTGGCTGATCCAGGCACGCGCAGCCGGGGTCGACTCACTGCCGGGCACTGCCGCCGAGATCCTTGACGACGACGTTCGCTGGGTGCTGACCAAGGGCAAGCTGCCGGCCGCAGCCTGGATAGAGGTTATGACCACGGCGCACGAGCTGGGCATCCGGACCACTTCGACGATGATGTACGGGCACGTCGACGCGCCCAGGCACTGGGTTGGCCACCTGCGGGTCATCCGCGGGATTCAGGAGCGGACCGGCGGCTTTACCGAGTTCGTGCTGCTGCCGTTCGTGCATGCCAGCTCGCCCATCTACCTGGCGGGCATGGCCCGGCCGGGCCCGACCAGGCGGGAGAACCGCGCCGTCCACGCGGTGTCACGGCTGATGCTGCACGGCGCCATCTCGAACATCCAGTGCTCCTGGGTCAAACTCGGCGCTGACGCCTGCCAGGACGTGCTGCGCGGCGGGGTCAACGACCTCGGCGGCACGCTGATGGAGGAGACCATCAGCCGGATGGCCGGCTGGAGAACGGGTCCTACAAGACCATCAGCCAGCTCGCGGAGCTGGTAGCGCCGACCGGGCGGCCGCTGCGCCAGCGGACCACGCTGTACGGGACACCGCCTGCCGGGCAGGTAGCCGCGGCGGCAGCCAGCGACGGCGTCTGTGAGTCGGTCCGTGGCTCGCGGGTACCGCTGCCACTGCTGCAGGCCTAAGGGGCGAGATCGAGGTCTGGCTGCGGCCTGCGGGTGGCCGTGAACGTCGCCCACACCACCTTGCCCTGCTGGTCCGGCGTCGCGCAGTAGCCCCAGCTCTCGCTGAGCGATGCGACCAGCTGGAGACCGCGGCCCGACTCGTCCAGCCAGTCCGGCTGGCGGAGTACGGGTGCCGCGGTGCTCGGATCGGCGACCGCGCACAGCACGCCATGCCCGGCGCATAGCAGGCCAAGCCGGATCCGGCCCTGGCCGGCCGCCAGGCAGCGGCACCTTCCTGCAGGGGCGCGTGCTCTTGCGGCAGGGCATGCTCTAGTGGGACGGCGTGCTCTTGCGGGAGGGCGTGCTCGTCCGGGAGGGCGTGCCGCAGCGCGTTGGTCAGCAGTTCGGAAACGACACCGGCCACGTCGTGGCTGCGGTCGGCCACGCCCCAGCGCAGCATCGTGCGCAGCGTGAATGCGCGTGCTGTAGTGACCGAATGCGGCGTCAGCGCCGGCGTGCGCGTCGCCACCCTCGGCAGCGGGCTCCACCTGGCGCCGGGCAGGGCGCTATCAGCCGGCCACCTGACGCCAGGAAACGGCGCCATGTCGATGGCCGACTGGAGCCATGGCCAGTCCGCGCGGGCGGCGGCTGGCGCTAACGGGGCTGCGCGGGCCGTCATCTGGTTCCCAAGGTGGTCTGCTGGGCCAAAGTATCCGGAAGCGAGTCGGGAATGGTCACATACTGCCCTATGCACAGGCCACTCGCAAGCGTCATCTGCACGTGCATTTGCATTGTTATCCCGCCTCATGCAGGCTAAGCTACCTCCGATTCGTGCATCTGCACGTGCATTTGCAACACCAATCGGCGATTGGCCGCGTCAGGAGATAGAAATGCAGGTCACAAATGGCGTTCCGGCAAGGGAGCTAGGCACGATGCGGTGGCGCAAGAGCAGCGCCAGCAACCCGAGCGGCAACTGCGTCGAGGTTGCCGCGCTGCCTGGCGGGGACGTCGCGATGCGTAACTCGCGGCATCCCGACGGGCCGGCGCTCGATCTATACGCGCCCGGAGATCGCCGCCTTCCTGGCCGGCGCCGCAATGGCGAGTTTGACGACCTCGCGTGCTGACTTTGACTGGCCTGGCATCTGGCGCTCGCAAAGGAGTAATGTGACGCTGCGGTCGAACTACGCCGGATGCCAGGCCAATCAGGTGATTGTGCGCAAGGGTGGGGCTGCCCGGCGGTAGGCGCCGCCGTTCCTGGTCGTTTTGCCATGCCCTGGCAGCGCGGCCGGGCTTCTGGCGGCGGGCTGGCCGCGCAGATGCAGGATCGTTGGTCTGGCAGGGCGCCCGCGGGTGTCCTGGCACAGTGGCGCGGGAGCGATAGTGAGCGTGGCTCAGCAGCCTGATGGCCGCGACGCGGCCGCGCTGCCCGCTCCAGCCCCCGCCGCTCCGGCTCCGGCCGCTGCAGTCCCGCGCACTCGCGCCTCCTCCGGCTGCGGACTCGGGCCCCGGCGAGGCCCTCAGCGGTCCGACGGTGCTGCGAATCCTGCTCGGCACTCAGTTGCGGCGGCTGCGCGAGGCGGCAGGCCTCACGCCCGACGAGGCCGGATATGAGATCCGGGCTTCCCGATCCAAGATCAGCCGGGTAGAGCACGGCCGGGTCAGCTTCAAGGAGCGGGACGTAGCCGACCTGCTCACGCTGTACGGGGTGACCGACGAGCAAGAGCGCGAGCACCTCATGACGCTGGCCCAGCATGCCAACAGCCGGGGCTGGTGGGCGCGTTACGACGACGTGATGCCCGAGTGGTTCGCCACCTACGTGGGCCTGGAGCAGGCAACCTCGCTGATAAGGACCTACGAGCTGCAATTCGTGCCGGGATTGTTCCAGACCGAGCAATACGCCCGGGCTGTCACCGTGCTGGGCCATCGCGCCGCCCCTGCAGACGAGATCGAGCGGCGAGTCAGCCTGCGGCTGAAGCGGCAGCAGATCCTGACTGTCAATGACGCGCCCAGGGTATGGGCCGTGATCGACGAGTCCGCCCTCCGGCGGCCGCTGGGCGGACGCGATGCCATGCGCGCACAGCTGCGTCACCTCATCGAGCTGGCCGAACTGCCGCACGTGACGCTGCAGGTCATGCCGTTCAGCCGGGGCGGGCACTCGGCTGCCGGAGGTTCGTTCTCGATTCTCAGGTTCGCCGAGCCTGACCTGCCCGACATCGTCTACCTCGAGCAGCTCACCGGCGCGCTGTACCTGGACAAGGCCGACGAGGTCGACAGGTACCGCGAGGTCATGAACCGGCTGAGTGCTGAGGCTGATACGCCAGAGGACAGCCAGAGCGCGCTCAGGAAGATCATCAAGGCCATCTAGCGGGTCGCCGGAGCAGGGCTGAGACCGCCGGAATATTCTGGTGTTAAGTACCGTAATATTGGCTAGATAGTCACGAGGAAGGGCAGTTGTAATGGCCAGTGAGGGCGCGCTGCGCGGTAGCGAAACGGCGCCGGAATCGGACGAGGCGCCTGCGTTCGACACCAGCGTTGCGCATGTCGCGAGGGTCTATAACTACTGGCTGGGCGGCAAAGACAACTTCGCCGCCGATCGTGCCGCGGCTGAGCAAGCGATGAGCGCGTTCCCGGACATAGTCTTCTCCGCCCGGGCTAACCGGGCCTTCCTCCGTCGGGTTGTGACTCACCTTGCCGGCGAGGTGGGCATCCGGCAGTTCCTCGACGTGGGCACCGGGATTCCCAGCGCGAACAACACTCATGAGGTGGCGCAGTCGGTCGCGCCCGATGCGCGGATCGTGTACGTCGACAATGACCCCGTCGTGCTCGCGCATGCGAGGGCGCTGCTGACCAGCGCGCCAGCGGGTGCCACCGACTACATCAATGCTGACCTGCGGCAGACCGACCAGATACTGGCCGGGGCGGCCTCGACCCTGGATTTCTCCCAGCCGGTCGCCATCATGCTGATGGCCATACTCCAGCACCTCAGCGACGACGATGATCCGTATGAGGTAGTGGGGCAACTAGTGGCGGCGGTTCCGTCGGGCAGCTTCCTCGCGCTGTCGCACCCGGCTAAGGACATTCACGCGGCCGAGATGGCCGAGATGGCGCAGACCCTCAACCGGATGATGGCCGAGAAGGTTACCTTCCGCACCGAGGCGGAGGTGGCCCGGTTCTTTGACGGGCTGGAACTGGTCGAGCCGGGGATGACCAACGTCCCGCAATGGCGGCCGTCAACGGACGAAGAAGCGACCAGCCCGGCGGCCCTGTGGGCTGGCCTGGCACGTAAGCCCTAGGCGCCGAAAGTCACGCCCTCAGGCGGAAACCGTGCGGACGACATGCGCCGCAATCTGACGTGGTGAGTTAGGGTTGTTCGCAGGTGGGCCGGGAAGTCTGGCCGGCGCGAAGTCAGTATCCGTTCTCGCCCACCGGAGCAGCTGATGAGCCTTGTACCAGGCCGCGGTCGGCTGGTCGTCGGTACCAGCGGCTCGGGGATGCGCTGGCGGCCGCCTGGGGCGGGATTGCTTCGGACCTGGACATCACGCCGGTGGTAATCCGCGGCGAGCCAGGGCCGGTTCTTGTCGATTTCGCGGACTCAGGGGACGACCTCCTGGTCATCGGTGCTGGCAGGCGAGGCCCGCTGACCCGGATGTGGCACGGCAAGGTCAGCCGCTACTGCCTTTCGCATGCCCGTTGTCCAGTCCTTGCCGTCCCTCCTCCTGCCGCCAGGGAACTCGGCCTCAGGAGGGCCGGGTGGGCGCTCCGGCACCGGGAAATAACCCTGGACCGTGCATTGCGTGACTGGGACGCAGCAGCATAGCCAGCCGCGGCCGGGCTACGCGGCCAGTCCCAGGCCGTAAGCGGCGATGACAGAAACGATCGATGGCTGAGCGGTGCGCTGCGGTTTCGGGTGGCGGTGCCGCCAAGCCAGAACGCATGGTGCCCGGTCGATCTCGCGGCGCAGGCCGCCGGACGGCTAAAGCCGCAGCATGAACTGATCCGGGTCACGGTCCGCGCGGGCTGCGGCCGGAGCTGCCGGATGCCCTACCCCGATCGCGCCCATCGGCTCCCACTCCGGCGGCAGCCCGAGCGCTTCCGCCGCGACCTCGCGGCAGAACAGCGTGCTGGACACCCAGCAGGAGCCAAGGCCCTCGACAGCGAGCGCGACCAGCAGGTTTTCGACCGCCGCGCCTATCGCTACCACGAACATCGTGCGCTCTGAAGCGTTACGGCGGGCATCGGGATAAGCGTGTGCCGCGTCGGCCACCAGGCACGGCACGATGATCAGCGGTGCCTTGCGCAGCGGCTCGCCCCGCCGGACTCGCCTTGCGATCTGCGCTGGCGTGAAACCGTCTGCAGTCAGGTCGGCCCGCCACGCTGCCAGCATGTCGTCCAGTAGCCGGGTCCTGGCCTGGTCTGACTCCAGCACGGCGAACCGCCATGGCTGGCTGTGGTGCGGGGCGGGAGCGGTGATCGCGGCTGCGATGGCCCGCCGCACCGCATCTGCAGAAACCGGCTCGGCGGTGAATTCGCGGACCGTCCGGCGAGCGGTCAGCACGTCGGCAGCGCCGAGCCGGAACATGTCCTCGTCCGCGGGCCTGATCATGGCCGCCGCGCCCGGCCCCGCCTCGTCGGTTACCAGATCGCCCAGGCCCCGCACGATGGCGACCGGAACTCCGGCCGTCTTCAGTTTCACCAGGTCAGCTGCAGCCGCGATCTCGTCGGCTACCGCGGCGACCGTGACCTCGAGCAGGTTGCCGAACGTGTCGGCCTGGCCGCGAAGGTCGCGCAGCGGAGCGATGCCCGCCGCGCCGATCGCGGCATCGGTCTGCCCGGCCCGCCATGGCCGGCCCATGGTGTCAGTGATGAGCACGCCGAGCCGGGCACCGCTGCGGTCCCCGACGGCCTTGCGCAGCCGCCGGGCCGAGTTGTCCGGATCGACAGGGAGCAGGACCACGGTGCCAGGCGCGGTGTTCGAGGCGTCCACCCCGGCCGCCGCCAGCACCAGCCCGTGCCTGGTCTGGCTGATCCTGGTCAGGCCGCGGCGCGCGACCACCCGGACGGTCTCGGCGTCGATAGCCGCTTCCCGGTCCTCGGCCACTACCCGGTCCTCGGCCTTGCTGACGATCTTCGAGGTGATTACCAGGATGTCGCCGTCATGCAGGCCGGGTCCGGCCAGGGCCGCATCGGCGATCATCATGGCCAGGTCGTCGCCGGCCTTGATCTCCGGCAGTCCCGCGACCGGCAGGACCGTGAACTGGGCCGGCGCGCTCACCGCCGCATCTCCATCGCCAGCTCGACCGCGGCGCTGGCGATCTCGGCAGACGCCGCGACGTCGGTCATGTACAGCGGCCTCGCCCGGACCGCGATGCCCGCCAGCTGCGGTGCGTCAACGGCGTCGGCGTCCTTGTCGTCCACCAGCCAGCCATCTAGCAGGCCGGGTCCGTAATGCGCGGCGACTGCCGTGGCTGAGGTCTCAACTCCGATCGCTGTCAGGCAAGCGTCGGCCATGCCGCGCACCGGGGCGCCGCCAATGATTGGCGACACCCCGACGACTGTCTGCCTGCGCAGTGCATCCGCGATGCCGGGCACCGCCAGGATGACCCCGATGCTGACGACCGGATTCGACGGCGGCAAGAGCACGAAGTCAGCGGCGGAGATGGCGTCCAGCACGCCGGGCGCCGGCCCGGCGCGGTCAGCCCCGGTTGCGGTGATCCGCAGCGCCGGGACGGCCGCGTGCAGCCGCACCCACCACTCCTGGAAATGCACTTCCTGCTCCACGCCTTCCAGGCTGATAGTGACGTGGGTGCGAACCGGATCATCGGACATGGGCAGCAGCGTGACGCCAGGTTGCCAGCGGTCACACAGGACTCTGGTTGCCTCCGATAGCGTGCGGCCTTCGGCCAGCAGCTGACTCCGCAGCACATGCGTGGCGATGTCCCTGTCGCCCAGTCCGAACCAGCGCGGACCAGCGCCATAAGCCGCGAGCTCGCCGAGCACCGTGAAGCTCTCGCCAGCCCGGCCCCAGCCCTGGTCCTCGTTAATGCCGCCGCCCAGCGTGTACATGACGGTGTCCAGGTCGGGCGAGACATGCAAGCCGAACGGGGTGAAGTCGTCCCCGGTGTTGCCGATGACGGTGATGTCAGCGTCCGGGACCGCCGCGCGCAAGCCACGCAGGAACCGGGCACCGCCAACGCCGCCGGCCAGAACTGTGATGCGCATGCCGGAAAGTCTTGCATCACCCACGGGGGACTGCGCTCGCCGTGTACCCCCGAAACCAAAACCCGCGGCAGGCGCACGCCGAAAAACGCCCCGGATCAGCCAGCGGGACCGCTCGCCGGTCACGAGAGTGCCATCCCGGGCCCCGTTTCCCTGGAAAATCTGCCTGGACTTTCACCTCAACACGGGGCAACCGGGTGGCCATTATCACGTATCTCCCTTGACGCGGTGCAAGACACGCGCGTGTAATTCCATGCATGTAATTCTCGCGCCGGAGAAGGTGAGGGGCGGGATCACGGGGAACCGAACGGCAGGAGGTGTGCAGTGGCAGACGTCATCGTCTCGCTGGTGCACGACGCGCTAGGCATCGGCGCAGATGATGCCGGGGAGCAGAGCTGGCAGGACCGGGCGCTATGCGCGCAGACTGATCCGGAGGCTTTCTTCCCGGAGAAGGGCGGCTCGACGCGGGAAGCCAAACGGGTCTGCCGCAGCTGCGAGGTTCGTGCCGAGTGCCTTGAGTATGCGCTCGGTCACGATGAGCGGTTCGGCATCTGGGGCGGCCTGTCCGAGCGCGAACGGCGCCGGCTGAAGCGTCAGGCAGTCTAGCCAGCCTCGTCCGGCGAGCCCGCCGGCCAACGGTGCAGGGCACCCTGCCTGCATCCGGACTGGCCATCCAGCGGGGTCAGATTCGCGTATTGTTCACGGGAGCCCCCACCGGGGCAAGACGGCACACTTGTGTTCTGTCTGCCCAGCTAGCGAACCCGGACAGCAAGCGAATCTTCTTGTCGCCAAACGACTCCTTCCCCCAGCACGTTGTCACTGCGGTGATCGTCGCGCACGACGGCGCCGGGTGGCTCGCGCCCGGGCTCGACGCGCTGGGCAGTCAGACTAAGCCGGTCCAGCGGGTCGTAGCGGTCGACACCGGCAGCAGGGACCGGAGTGGCTCGGTACTGGCCGCGAAGCTTGGTCAGGGTGCCGTCTTCGGCATGGACAGGTCCTCCGGCTACGCTGCCGCGGTCCGGCGTGCCGTACAGCACAAGGCGGCGAGCGCCCCGGTGCCCGGCGGTCCGCAGGGCCGCGGCAGAACCAGCGATCAGGTCGAGTGGCTCTGGCTGCTGCACGACGACTGTGAGCCTGCGGCTGATGCGCTCGAGCAACTGCTCCGGGGCGCAGCCGAGACCCAGTCCGCGGCGGTGCTCGGACCGAAGCTGATGGACTGGACGGACCGCGAAGTCATCGTCGAGGCTGGCCTGACGCTCGACACAGTCGGCCGGCGCATCACCGGCGTCGAGCCCGGCGAGGTCGACCAGGGCCAGCACGACGGCGACCGGGACACCCTCGCGGTCAGCAGCGCCGGGATGCTCGTTCGCCGGGACGTCTGGGAACAGGTTGGCGGCTTCGACCCGGGCATGACCCTGTTCGGCGAGGACATCGACTTCTGCTGGCGAGTCCACGCGGCCGGCTACCGGGTGCGGGTGATCACCGACGCGGTCGTTTACCACGCGCGGGCAGCGACCAAGGGCCGCCGGCCGATCTCTGTCGGCCGCCGGGCCCGGCTGCTCGACCGGCGCAACGGACTGGTCACCCTGGCGGGGAACCTGCCGTTCGGCCAGCTGCTTTTCTCGCTCGCGGGCAACCTGGCCCTGTCGTTCCTGCGGACCGTGTTCTACCTGGTGGCGAAGCGACCGTCGGCCGCGCTCGACGAGTCCGCGGCCGTGCTCGGCGTCGTCGGGCACCCGATCCGGCTGGCCAAGGTACGGCACCGCCGGGCCGGCGGCCGAAGGCAGGCATACGGCCGGCTGCGCGGCGACCTGCCGGCTGGCCGGTCCATCAGGCGGGCGGCCGAGTTCGCCGCGATGATGATGTCCCGGTCGTCCCGGGAGGACGAGGCCGGTGCACGGCACGCCACCGACGATCCGACCGACGACGAATTTCTGCTGACCGACACCGGTTTCCTGCAACGGGCGCTGACCAGGCCGGGCGTCCTGGTGGTTCTCGGGCTGATCGCGGTGGCGATCGCGGCCGAGCGTTCGGTCATCGCGTCCGGCACACTCGGGGGCGGTGCGCTGCTGCCGGCCTGGGAAGGCGCCTCCGGGCTGTGGTCGCAGTTCCTGCAGGCCTTCCACCCGACCGGGACCGGCTCGGCAAGCAGTGGCCTGCCGTATGTCGGAGTCCTTGCCGTGCTGGCCACAGTGCTGGGCGGGAAGCCCTGGCTCGCCATCGACCTGCTCCTGCTCGGCAGCGTGCCGATGGCAGGCATCACCGCGATCCTGGCCCTCAGGAAGGTAACGAAGTCCGTACTGGTGCGAGTGTGGGCCGCAGCTTCCTACGCATTGCTGCCGGTCGCCTTCGGCGCCATCGCGGCGGGCCGGCTCGGCAGCGCGGTCGCCTTCGTGGTTATCCCGCTGATCGGCCTGCTAGCGGGCCGGATGTTCAGCCAGCCGCCGAAACTCGCCCGGCGGGCAGCCTGGGCCACAGGCCTGGTCATCACCGTGGGCGCCGCATTCGTGCCGCTGTTGTGGCTGCTAGCCCTGGCTGGCGCGGCACTGGCGGCGGTCACGCTGTACCGGGCTGGCCGCGGGACGCTCGCCAACCTTGCCATTGCCGCGCTGACGCCGCCGGTCCTGCTGCTTCCGTGGCTGCTCCCGCTGCTCAAGCATCCGTCGTTGCTCCTGCTCGAGGCAGGGGTGCAGCGGCCCGGCCTGGCTATCGCCCGTCTCCCGGCCAGGTCGCTGCTGCTACTAAGCCCTGGCGGACCCGGCCTGCCGCCGTACTGGGTGAGCGGAGCCCTGGTGCTATCCGGCCTGGCGGCCCTGCTGGCCACAAAACGCCGGCGGCTGGTGGTGGCGGGCTGGAGCCTGGCGTTGCTCGGCCTGGCGGCCGGCCTGGGCGTCAGCCGCGTCAGGGTGACGCCGCCCGGCGGACAGCCGATGACGCCGTGGCCAGGCGTGGCGCTAGCCACAGCCGCAGCCGGGCTGCTGCTGGCGGCGGCCGCAGCGGCAAGTGACTTCGGTGGTCTGCCGAGCGGCCGGCGGTCGGCGGAAACGGCGGCTAGCCGGCCTGCGCAGCATTCCGGTGGCAGTACTGGCGCTAGCCGCTAGCTCGGCCCCGCTGCTGGCGGCCGGTTACTGGCTGCTGCACGGCGTCGACGGCCCGCTGGCCGCGGCCACCGGTGAGATAGTGCCTTCGCTGGTATCCCAGACTGGCGGCAGCGGCCGGCAGTTGCGCACGCTGGTGCTGACCACGTCGGGCGGCCATGTTTCCTATCTGCTGCTGCGGGGCGGGAGTCCGCAGTTCAGCGATCCGGGGTTTACTCCGGTGCCCGCAGCGCAGACTGCGCTGGGCGGCGCAGTTGCCGCCCTGGTCGCTCCGGGCGGTGGCGCGGCGGCGGACCAGAGCCAACTGCTTGCCCGGTTCGATATCGGCTTCGTGCTGATGCGAGCACCGGTCAGCGGCGCGCTCGCCAGCGTGCTCGACGAGGTGGCCGGGCTGACCGCGGTCAGCATGACGTCGTCATTCGACCTTTGGCGGCTGACCGATCTGCCCTCCCGGGTGAGCGTGGTAGAGCCTGGTGGCGCCGTCGTCGCTGTTCCCTCCGGCCCGGTCGGATTGTCCGGGGCCGCGCCGGCCGCTGGCGGCACGCTCGAGCTGTCTGAGCCAGCTGGCGGCTGGTCCGCCGCGCTCAACGGGCATGCGCTCGCCCCGGTCGCCTCCCCGGCAGGCAGCTGGGCGCAGGCGTTCAAGCTGCCGCCTGGTGGCGGGAGCCTGACGGTGAGCCGGAACGGGTTCTTGCATGACATCGTCGAACTGCTGGAGATCCTTGCGTTCCTCGTGGTTGCGGCGCTGGCGCTGCCGGGTGTCAGAACCGCGGCTGAGATGGAGGCTGCGGCAACCGGTGCACAGTCCGACGAGCAGGGCGAGCAGGTCGCGGACCTCGCAGACGATGAGGCCGCAATGGCCGGCGCGGCGGCTGCCGCCTCGGCCGTGGCAGTTCGGGGGCACGCCGCCGGCGGAGGACGGCACGGTGCCAGGGACGCCGGGCTGGTCGCGGCCGAGCAGCCGAGCCGGGAGGCCGCTGCGCGCGGGGCGGCCGGAGCCCGTGGGCTAGCCGGGGTGCGGCGACTCCCGGAAGCTGGCGCACTCGCGCAGGCTGGCGCCCGCACGGAGGCTGACGCCGGCGCAGCCGATCCTGGCGTCGGCGGGGAGGCCGTGGAGACGGGTGGCCACAGAAGCCGGATTGGCCGCCCAGGCCGCGGTCATGGCGGCAGGGTCTCGGCCCGGCGCGGTGATGGGCGGCAGAATGATGTTCCGTCGCGTGCGGACCAGCGAGGCGAAGGCAGCCGCGCAGCTAAGTCCCGGCGGGGCCGTAAGGACGATGCGGGTAAGGACAGCGCTCGCAACGACAGTGCTCGCGAGGACAGTGCTCGCCAGGACAGTGCACGCCAGGACAGTGCTCGCCAGGACAGTGGTCGCCAGGACAGTGGTCGCCAGGACGGTGCTCGCAAGGACAGCTCTCGCAAGGACAGCTCTCGCAAGGACAGCTCTCGCAAGGACAGCTCTCGCAAGGACAGGCGCCGCGGCGGCAGGCTTGCGATGCCATCCCGGGATCGCGGCTCAGCCGGACGCGCCGCAGCAGCAGCGGCCGCGGGCGCCGCGGCCGGAGCGTCAGTAGCGGGCGCAGGTGCGGTAACCGCCGATTCCGCGGTGGCAAGATCGGCAGCCTCGGGCGCGGCGCGGACCGCCGAAGGCAGTATTTCCGGCCCGCCGCCGGGTGCGCGCGGCGCCTGGCCCGCGGGCCAGCCGACCAGCCGGTTCATGGCCGGGCCGCGCGACAGCCGGATGCCGCCCGCGCCAAACGGGCCTGGCCGCCCCGGCGCACTGCCCTATCAAGATGACGACAACCAGGGATACGACCCGCGCGCAGCCAGCGCCGGGGCTGGCCCCAGATCGCCGTCCGGGACGCCTTACGAAGAGCCGCCCCGCCGCGGCCCCTCGACTCCGCCAGTTCCGGGCTACGGGGCGCGCTCCCCATCCGGTGCGCGTTACCAGGACGAGCTCGATGGCGAGGCTGGCTACGAGGCGCGTAGCTACCGCGGCGACGCGAGTTACACCCAGGGCTACCGTGACGACCCTGGTCACGGGGATGGGTCCGCCGGCTACGGCACCGGGGCGAGCTACGGCACCGGGGCGAGCTACGGCGCGGATACCGGTTACGGCGCTGACGCAGGCCACGCCGCCGGCCAGGGGTATGGCACCGACGCCCCCTACAGCACCGACGCCCCGTACGGCACCGACGCCCCGTACAGCACCGACGCCCCGTACAGCACCGGCACAGGCCACCGCCCGGCAGCGGGTTACAACCACGGCCCTGATTATCGCGGTGACCCCGGCTACGAGCCGGGCAGGTACGAGGCCGACCGCAGCGCCCGGCCCCAGCCGCCAGCCGCCGCCCCTGATTGGCAGGACTCGGGCTGGCACCAGAGCTCGGCCGGCCGTCGTCCCGCGGGCCAGGCCACCGGCTGGCCACAGCCAGATCCGGGCCAGGGCTGGTCGCCGGACCACCAGCAGCAGGCCTGGTCGCAGGAGTATCCGGCAGACGGGCCTGCCGCTGGCCACAGCTCCGGCTGGCCCGCGCCGGAGCAGCAGCCGTGGCCGGATCAGGGTGAGGAGCTAGAGGCGCTGCCATCTGCTGGCGAAGTGCATCACGACTGGCCGGGACGCGACGACCGGCCTGGCCGGGGCTGGCCGGCCCCCGGTCACGAGGCTGAGGGGGAGACGTGGTGAGTCCCCTGCGGTACGGCAGGCTGCTATTGGCGGCGTTCGTCGTGCTCGCCCTCGGCGGACTATACGTCGCAGCAGGATCCGGCCACACCGCAGCCGCCACGGCCGCGAAAGCCGCGAGTGCCACCGTTCCGGTCGGCACCGCACTCCGGGTGTGCCCGGCGGCGGGGTCGGCTGGCGTCACGGCTGCGTCGGTGGCAATGACGGCCATACCGGGCTCGGCCACGTCCGGTCAGGCCACGATCAGCAGGCTGGCTCCCGGCGGCAGCGTTTCAACCGGCCAGGTGGTGGCGACGATTTCCAAACCCGGCCTGCTGCACATCTCCGCCGTCAAGGCCGCGGCTCCGCTGACCAAGGCTCAGCAGGTCGGCCAGCATGGCTCAAGCCCTGGCGTGACCACCCAGAACACCCGTGGTGGCGTGCTCATCAGTGCCACCGGCGCAATGGCTCAGGGCCTGAACGTGGAGCAGACCGGTCCAGGCGGGCTGGTCTCCGCTAACTGCGGTGCCCCCGGCACCAGCTTCTGGTTCGTTGGACCGGGCCAGAATTCGGCCGCCAACATCGACCTGTACCTGATGAACACCGACGGTCAGCCTGCCGATGCTCAAGTCTCCATGCTGACCGACGTCAACAAGGGTGCCCCGCTGCTCGGCAACGCAGACAACGGCATCAATGTGCCGCCGCACAGCGTGGTCGTCCAGTCGCTGAGCACTTTGCTGCGGTCCTCCAAGGTCATCGCGGTCAACGTCACCACGAGCGTGGGCCGCGTCGTCGCGGCAGTGCGGGAGAGCCGATCCGGCAAGGATGCTGGCAGCTGGCTATCTCCTACTGGCGCGCCCGCCCAGACGCTTGTCATACCGGGCCTGCCGCGCGACTCCGGCCCGCACGAGCTGTTCATTGCGGTGCCGGGCTCGGCCACCGCTCAGGTGAAGCTCACCGCGCTAACGGCCCGCGGTTCTTACCAGCCGACTGGGGGAACCGGGATCGCCCTTCTTGGCGGCTCGGCGGTGTCGATTCCGTTGCCGTCCCTGGACAGCGTGTCCGGAGCTATCAAGGTGTCAGCCAACGTTCCGGTAGCGGCGGCGTTGCTTATTCCCGGCGGCCCGGCCGGGCTCGCCGGGTGCGGTCGCCGCGAGTGCTAGTCCGCTCGTCGAGCAAGGAGTGCTCACCGACAACCCGGCCCGGTCTGCCGGGCAAACCCAGCTCATCCTGTCCGCGCCGGGCAAGGCCGCAACGGTCCGGATCACCGAGGCAACCGCGACCGCCGCCGTCAGCCAGCCCGGCACGGTTGTCCAGATCAAGGCCGGAGGGTCGGTCGTGGTCCCGGTTAACCCCCCGGGCGGTGCCAAGGTGACTGCATTTACCGTTGTCGTGACGCCCCTCAGCGGCTCAGGTCCCGTCTACGCCAGCCAGGTCGGCACCGTCCGCCACATCGTCCGGTCAGTCCTGCCGATGTCCAGCGCGCCCACGTTCATTCGCTTGCCGCCGGTTACGGATTCGCTGTCCGCTTTCCTGCACTGAATCTGTTGCCGCTGAACCGGCGCCGGGCGCGTTGGGCTACTCGTCACCCGGGTAGCCAGGGTCGATCGTCTGCGGATCAACTCCGAGCCAGTGCGCGAACTGCTCGACGACCACGTCGAGGACCAGTTCTGCTAGCTCTTCCTCGCCGTCAGCGCGTGCCATGAGCGGTCGCCGGTACAGCACGATCCTGGCCGGATGCTGCTCGGTGGCCGGCGACGCAGGCGGCACCGGCGGCAACGCGCTAGATAGCTCAAATGCGGGCGATGGCGGGGGCGCCGGACCGAATGGCGGTTCGGGCGAGGTCGGCTGCGTGGTCGAGACTGGCGACGCAGGAATCTCCAGCCTGGCCAACGGCACCGGGTCGGAGTCGTCGAGATCGGGCCCGGCAGGAGGGATCTCCTCGACCGCGAACTCGATTCCGGACAGCTCGGCCTCCCACCGCGGCTCAAGCTGCGAGACGGCAAGAAGGACCAGGTCGTCGAAGCGCTCGGCCCGGGTTCGGTGCAGCGGGACGTCTGGCGGAACTAGCGACCCGCGCAGGCCGCGCCCGTGCCGATCGCGCCGATGAAGCTGGCCCGTTCGCGCCGGGCTCCCGCTCTTCCCGTCATGCACAGTAACCGAGCGTATCCCAGCTGCTGTCAGCCTGCCGGGCGGCCATAATGTGCCGGGCGGAGACACGATCGCGCAGTGTGCCCCAGGTGGTGGCGTTACCGCCTGCCGGTCGATACCGTCAGCCGTTGTGAGCGACGATCGCGACCCCGCCATCTCCAGCCGGCCGCCGCCGCGGCGAGCCGGGTGCCAGTGCCAGCCGCTGGTGGTCCGTTGAGCTCTCGCCAGTGCTCCCGGCCGGCCTGCAAGCAGACTGCCCTGTACACGCTTACCTACGTGTACAGGGACTCCACGGCTGTTCTCGGGCCGCTGGCGGCCTTCGTCGAGCCCCATTGCTACGACCTGTGCGCGCGTCACGCCGACCGGATGACCGCACCGCGGGGCTGGGATGTCGTTCGGCTCCCCGTCAGCGAGTCGGAGGAAAACGCGGCTCCGGCCGATGACCTGGAAGCCCTGGCGAACGCCGTACGCGAGGCGACGGCGCCGCGGACTCCGGCCGAGCCCACCGGCCAGGGCATCGAAGTGGGCCGCCGGGGACACCTGAGGGTGCTCCGGTCAGCGCCGCCGGATGGCACCCGGATCCGGTAGCAGACCCCTTTACTGCGGAGACGGGCCGGACCGCGTAGACACCCGTCTGGGCGCGGTTCGGCCATCGGCTAGGCTGCCTGCCACCGGCAGCGGAATGCCCGGAACGAGCACCGGCGAGCTGAGCTGAGCGACTGGAGACATTATGAAGATCGATGACTGGCTGCTCGAGATTCTGGCCTGCCCGAAATGCCACGCCCCGCTCCGCCCGGACGAGGCCGCCAGCGAACTGGTCTGCACGAGCGAGGACTGCGGTCTGGCCTACCCGGTTCGCGACGATATCCCGGTGTTGCTGATCGATGAAGCCCGCGACCCGGCGGCAGACCCAGGACGGGAGTGAGCGTTAATAGGTACTCGCCGGGTGCCGGGTAGCGAGGCCGCCGGGCCAGCCCAGGGCGGCGCGGGTAACAACGGCGGAGACAGCGCTCGCGACCCCGTTCCCTCCGTTATGCAGGAGAGCTCGCAGGGCAGCGCACGGCAGGAAGGCCGCGGCCCCCGCGGCAAGCGCGCTGTCGTCGTCGCGCTGGGGGCAAACCTGGGCATCGCGGTCACCAAGTTCGTCGCGTTCCTGATAACCGGATCAGCGTCGCTGCTGGCCGAGGCGGTTCACTCGGTGGCCGACTCGGGCAACCAGGTGCTGCTCCTGCTCGGGCGGAGGCGGGCACGGCGGGCGGAGACTGAGGAGCATCAGTTTGGCTTCGGCGCCGAGCGCTATTTCTACGCATTCATCGTGGCGCTCGTGCTGTTCACCGTCGGCGCGCTGTTTTCCAGCTACGAGGGCATCCAGCGCATCCGTCATCCCGGCGAACTGACCTCGCCGGTGGTGGCCCTGGCGGTTCTCGGCATCGCGATCTTGCTGGAGAGCTTCTCGCTGCGCACCGCGATCACCGAGTCCAACCGCAGCCGGGGCCGGGTCGGCTGGCGGTCCTTCATCCGGCGCGCCAAGGCTCCCGAGCTGCCGGCGGTGCTGCTCGAGGACGTCGCTGCACTATGCGGTCTTGGCCTCGCGCTGGTCGGCGTGACGCTGGCGACGATCACCCATAACGACCGCTGGGACGGCGCCGGGTCGCTCGCCATCGGCGTTTTGCTCGGCTGCGTCGCTGTGGTGCTGGCCATCGAGATGAAGAGCCTGCTCATCGGCGAGTCAGCGAGCTTCGATGTCCAGGCTGCCATCGTTGCCGCCATCGAAGCCGGCCCCGACATCGAGCGGGTCATTCACCTGCGCACATTGCATGTCGGACCGGAAACGCTGCTGGTCGCGGCGAAGATCGGAGTCGTGCACGACGACACCGCCGCAAGCGTCGCCGCGGGCATCGATGCCGCCGAGCGACGGATTCGTGCCGCCGTTCCGATCGCCGAGCTCATCTTCCTGGAACCCGACATCTACCGGGCTGAACGGGCTAACCTGGCCGATCCGGCGGTGAAGGCTGCCCGGCGTTCCGGCAAGCCACGGCGGCGCAGGACTAGCTAGCGTGGCGGCTGGAGTATCCGACCATCCAGTTCGGCGCGATGCGGACGTACACGATATCGGGCCCCCAGGTCGACGGGGAGGCGCCGTAATGGCGGGTCAGGTGATCATCGACCCACGGCAGGTCGGGGTGGCCGGCGTCGAGGAACTCGGCATCACCGTGCGTGAACACGCCATACGAATCCCCCTCCAGGTACGCGGCGCTGACCTGCGGCCGGCTGCGCAAGTCCGCGGCCTTCACCGAGGAACCGCTGGTGGTGAAGATCCACCGGCCTTTCAGCAGGTGACCGTCGACGCCGCTGATGCGCGGCCGTCCGCCCGCGCTCACGGTGCTGAGGGCCAGTGTGCGCATCCCGTCCAGGTAGCCGACCAGGTCCGCCGCGCGGACGGTCCGCTCCGGCCCGATGATGGACCGCAAATGCTCGCTCGCGCCCGATAGTGACCGGTCAAGCAACTGCTCCAGCCATTCGATGTCCTCGGCTGTCTCGTACATAACCGCTCCCTGTTGGCCGGTCGCTCTGGTCGCCGGTCGCTCTGGTGGCCAGTCCTGGCTACCCGCTAGCTGCCGAGGACAGCGGCCAGTCGGCCGGTGTCGCGAACCGCGGCCAGGTCCCGGTCCCTGCTCGCATTGGCCCGCACGTCCGGGTTGAGTGCGACGGCCTCGGCAACTGCCGCGGCCGCCTCGTCCAGCAGGCCCGATCTGGCTCGCGCGCAGGCCAGGTTATAGCTGGCCATGCCCTGCGCAGGCGCTGGCGCGCCGAGGTAGCGAGCCACCGCTACTGAGTTCTCGGCGAGTGCTACCGCGCGGCCCGGCTGCTGATGGCTCAGGTAGTACTCGCCGAGGTGACCGGTCGGATGCCAGAAGCCGCGGACGATGATCTGCAGCCACAGCTGCCGGCCACGCAGCCATACGTTGCGCGACGGGTCTAGCAGGTCGTCCTCGACGGCGGACTGCACGCCGGCGATCAGGTCACCGGCTACCTGCCAGCTTTCGCGGGCGGCGGAGTCGGCGGGCGTGGCGGCCAGTTCGCGGTAGAAGTCGGCTGAAGCGTGGTCGATGTCACCGAACTCCGGCGGTATCTCGCCGTCAGCGACAGCCTTCAGCCGGATGACTTGCTGCCGCCTGAATTCGGTGTTGTGCGCGATAACTGGGATCGCGGCCCACCTGGTGGGATGCCCCGCCTCCGCCTCCGCCTCCGGCACGCTCGCGAGCAGGGCCTGCTCCTCCGTCGCGGCCAGGCCGATCAGCCCGCTGATGGCGGCACGCAGCTGCCTGATGTCGGTCATGCTGGTTCCCCTGCTTCGTCCGTCGGCGACCAATCGTGTTCGGGCTGCAGCGCTGGCTTGGTTGCGATGAACTTCAGCAGGTAGTCCACGATCACCGTGACGCTGGCGAAGCCCAGAGTCTGGAGCCGGCAAAGCATCGAGGCAGGCTCCACCGGGTTGTAAGTGTCGTCGGCATGGAAGTGGTGCAGCTCGTTGCTGGGCAGGCTGTCCGAGCCAATCAGCACGCCGCCCGGCCGGAGCACCCGGAAGGCCTCGGCCAGGATCGCGTTCTGCGCGGCCAGCGTCGGTACGTGGTGCAGCATGGTGAACGACCCGACCGAGTCGAACGACTCGTCCGGGTAGGCCAGCTCGGCAGCGCTGCCCGTCACGATCTGCACGTTCGTGTCCTCGTACCGGGCGGCCAGCTGCTCCGCGGCCGCTGCGTCTACCTCGACTGCCGTCAGCCGGCTCACCTTCTGCCGCAGCCATTCCGTCGCCGCGCCAGGGCCTGGGCCGAGCTCGAGCATGTCTTTGCCGAGGTCGCAGTCCCTGGTCAGGATCGGAAGTACCTCGGTCTGCATATGCCGCGCCCAGTCAGCGCTCCCGCACACCCGCGCATGGTTTTCATTCATAGTCCCGACGTTAGGAGGATGGCCATTACGGGCCAAGGGCGTAGGCTGCCAAGCTGTGTCGCCGGAAGGACAGCCGCCGCAGGGACAGCCGCTGCGGGGACAGCCGCCGCAGGGACAGCCGCTGCCGGAAGAACCGGACCAGTATTGTGCCGCGGACGAGCTGTTTCCGGACGCCGCGATCGTGGTGGCGACATTCCCCATGCCTGCCGGGCTGGTCTTTGACTGGCACACTCACCCAGATCACCAGCTGGCCTGGGCGGCTAACGGGGTGCTCACGGTGCGTACCAAGGATGCCGCCTGGGTACTGCCGCCGACCAGGGCATTGTGGATTCCGGCTGGCCTGCAGCACGAAACGCTCTCCGACGGCGCGGCGACCATGCGGTCCGCTTACCTGCGGCCGGGTCTGTGCGCGATCACCTGGACAGAGCCAACGCCGGTCATGGCGAGCCCGCTGCTGGCCGAGCTCATCGGTTATCTCGAAGCATCAGATCTTGATCCGGATCAGCGGGCCAGGGCTGAGGCGGTCCTTGTGGACCTGCTTCAGCCTGTCGCGATGACCGCCATAGAGTTGCGTAAGCCGGCCGATGACCCGGCCAGGCTCGTGGCCGATCAACTAGCCGCCGATCCGGCCGACAGCCGCACGCTGGCTCAGTGGGGCCGGGAGGTCGGTGCTAGCGAGCGAACGCTGGCGCGAGCCTTCTTGGCCGGCACCGGTGTGAGCTTCGGCCGGTGGCGGACGCGGCTCCGGCTGCAGGCGGCTTTGTCGGAGCTGGCGGCTGGCGAGCCGGTCGCAAACGTGGCACGGCACGTGGGTTATGAGTCCGACAGCGCCTTCGTCCAGGCATTCCGCCGGGAAACCGGGATCACCCCGGCGATGTTCTTCAGAGGCCAGCCCGGGTCCGGCGCTGGTTGATCCCCTTCCCTGAGATCGCTCTGGATCGCTGTCCGTTATACGGCGTTTGCCGATGTTCGGCAGCCTGGCGGCTGTTGAAATTCCGCCGCCAGCAAGCCTCGTTTAGCGTCGCAGCCACAACGCCGCTGTTCTTTGATGTTCTTTGATTGGCATTGCCACAACGGCGCTAAACGCGGTGCGCACTCGAGCGCGGGTGGCGCACTCGTTTGCGCCGTAAAGGACGATTGTCGGCATTGCGAGCGTCGTAGCGGCCTGGAGATGCAGGGTCCGCCTGAGCAAGTCTCGCTGATCTTGTTATTGAGTGCGTTTGTCGGTGATAATCGCGGACAAACGCACTCAATAATCGGTGGGCTCAAGCCGGGCGCCGGCGGTTAGGTCAGGCCGACGCGGCGGAATCGGGCTGATAGCCGGGAGCTGGGACTGCGGCGACGCGACTGCCCGCTGAGACACGTGAGTCCGATGGTGTCAAAGTCACGTATACACACCCGTGATGCATCAGTCTATCTGCGTGCTTTGTCCGTTAACGGATTGTTTCCGAACAGCGCCGAATTTTAAGGGAACGTTAACAGGAACGGCTATAACGTCCCTATCGTTGCGAAGCTCACTTTCCGATCTGAGCGAGACCGCGCCTGAGAAAGCGCCTGAACTGCTGGGCAGGCATCGGAGGCCGTTCATGAAGCTTGTCGCGATCACGAGTACTCGCTGCTTACGGAGGATGGCCGCGCTGGCGTCTGCCCTCGCTCTCGCCGTCCCGCTCGCCATGGCCGCCACCGCAGCGGGCGCGCCGGCCGCGGCAGCAGCGTCTGCCAGTCCGTCGTGTCCGTGGCTCGACCAATCCCTGTCGGTTCATCAGCGCGTGCAGATGCTGCTGTCGCAGATGACGCTCGCGGACAAGATCAACATGGTGACTGGCGCCGGGTTCAGCGAGCCGTACGTGTTCTACATCTCGGCCATCCCGAGCCTGTGCGTCCCTGCTATCGGCGAGGAGGACGGCCCGGTAGGCGTCGGCGACGGCCTCACCGGCGTGACGCAGATGCCTTCCGCAGTCTCGCTAGCCGCTACCTTCGACCCATCGCTCGCCCGGGCGTACGGACAGGTCGTCGGATCGGAGGAGCGCGGGAAGGGTGCCATGGTCAACCTGGGCCCGACCGTGAATATCGACCGTGACCCGCGCTGGGGACGGTCGTTCGAGGCGTACACCGAGGATCCGTACCTGAACGCAGCGATTGCCACGGCCAACATCGAAGGTGTTCAGAGCCAGGGCGAGATGGCCCAAGTCAAGCATCTCGCGGTGTACAACCAGGAGACCAACCGCAACACCCCGGCGGACAATGCCATCGTCAGCACGCGCGCGTTGCACGAGATCTACCTGCCGGCCTTCTGGGCCGCGACCAACGTGGCCAAGGCTTCGTCGGTGATGTGTGCCTACAGCACGATCAACGGACAGGCAGCCTGCCAGAACCAGTACCTGATGAAGACGACCCTCGATCAGAGGTGGGGGTTCCCAGGCTTCGTGACCTCGGACTACCAGGCCACGCACTCGACGGTGCAGTCCGCGGACGCGGGTATGGACCAGGAAATGCCGGCGCCGCAGTTCTACGGCTCGGCCCTGCAGGCAGCGGTGGAATCCGGGCAGGTCAGCATGGCCACGCTGAACGACATGGTGGCGCGAATCCTGGCGGAGATGTTCCGGTTCGACGAGTTCAACAATCCGCCGACCGGCTCGACCAGCGCCACCGTCACCACTACGGCCCACCAGGCGGTCTCCACCGCCGTGGCGGAGGCTGGCACGGTACTGCTGAAGAACACCGGCGGCACCCTTCCGCTGCAGGCCAACGGCGGCGGCACCGTGGCGGTGATCGGTCCCGCTGCTTCGGCAGACCCGACCGACACCGGTGGCGGCAGCGCGTACGTGACGTCAACCTTTAACGTCACCCCGCTGCAGGGAATCGAGGCGGCGGCTGGACCGGGTACCACGGTCCAGTACACGCAAGGCCTGCCGACCGACGCATCTCTCTCGCCGATCCCGGGTTCCGACCTAAGCCCGGCCTACAGCGGCACTGGCTACGGCGGGACGTATACCGGCACCCTCACGGCCCCGGAGACCGGCACGTACGTGCTGGCGTTCAAAAACCCCGGCTCGTACACGGCCACCAATCTGTACCTGAACGGCAAGCAGATCCTGGCCAACCCGGGAACGCCACCGGTGTCGACGTACTCAGTCGGCGTCAATCTGCAGGCCGACCAGACCTACACGCTGGAGCTGTCCGGCGGCGGCCCGTCAGCCAACCTGAGCTGGGCGACGCCGTCTGAGCTGGCTCCCGGCATCGCCCAGGCGGTGGCCGCCGCCAAGTCGGCCGCGACAGCGGTCGTGGTGGTGTCTGATAACACCGAGTCGGAGGCGGCCGATCGCGTCAGCCTCAATCTCCCGTCCGCGCAGAACGAGCTGATCTCGGCGGTCGCCGCGGCGAATCCTCATACGGTCGTGGTCATCGACGCCGGCGCGCCGGTGGCCATGCCCTGGCTGAGCCAGGTCGCCTCCTTGGTCGACGCGTGGTATCCGGGCGAGAGCAACGGCACCGCGCTCGCGGCGGACCTGTTCGGCCAGGTGAACCCGAGTGGTCACCTGCCCGTAACGTTCCCCACCGACCTCTCGCAAGTGCCCGCGGCCAGCCCCAGTCAGTTCCCCGGCAGCGGCGGCCAGGTGCTCTATTCCGAGGGCATCAACGTCGGTTACCGCTATTACGACGCCAACAAGCAGACCCCGCTGTTCCCCTTCGGGTACGGGCTGTCCTACACGAGCTTCCGCTACAGCCAGCTCAGGGTCAGTCCGCAGCGGGTTCAGAACGATACGTCGGATCCGGGCGCGACGAGCTGCCGGTGCAACGGCCAGTCTGACAACCTCGTGACGGTGTCCGCCACGGTCACCAACACCGGCCGGGTGGCTGGATCGGACGTCGCCCAGCTGTATCTCGGCGACCCGGCAGTGGCCGGCGAGCCGCCCCGCCAGCTGAAGGGATTCCAGAAGGTCACGCTGCAGCCTGGCCAGTCCACGACGGTGCGGTTTAGCCTCACCGGGCACGATCTGTCGTACTGGGATGACACGGCAAACGGCTGGGTTGTCCCCGACGGTCAGTTCGGCGTCTACGTCGGCGACTCCTCGGCGCTGGCCAACCTGCCGCTGCAGGACAGCTTCGCCGTTACTCGCACCCTTGGCGCCCGTTACGCGACGGTGCAGGCGCCGTCCGTCATCGCCGCGGGTTCGACGGCAACAGTTGCCGTGACGCTGGTGAACAATGGCGACTACGCCATGCCGCAGGCTGACTTCGCGCTGGCCGTGCCCAGCGGCTGGAATGTGACGCCCGCGGGCCCGGTCCCCGGCGCGGTGGGTCCGCACCAGACGGTGACGGCGCACTTCAACGTGAGCGTGCCCGCCAGTGCGCAGCCTGGCACCCAGACGCTCACCGCCAGGATCACGAGCCAGCAGCCCGGTCCCGGCGGCCAGAGTCCGGGCCTGGTGGAGGCGTCTGCCACGGTGGCTGTCCCGTTCTCCTCATTGGCAGCGGCCTACGGCAACATCGGGATCAGCGCCAACGCTGACGAGGCCGCGGCCAACTATGACGGCGTCGGCGACAGCTTCTCTGCCGAGGCCCTCGCCGCGGGC
Source organism: uncultured Actinomycetota bacterium (assembly GCA_963834665.1). Taxonomy (GTDB): domain Bacteria; phylum Actinomycetota; class Actinomycetes; order Streptosporangiales; family Streptosporangiaceae; genus JAJYUU01. The sequence continues at coordinate 390,256 of CAWICK010000007.1, read as the reverse complement.
ACGCCGACGGCGCTGACGCCTGGCGCGCAGGTGACAACCGGCGGCACAACCTTCACCTGGCCCGCGGCCGCATCCGGAACGGCGGACAATGTCGTCGCGGCGGGCCAGACGGTGGAGCTGTCCGGTACCGGGACCGACCTCGGCTTCCTGGCCTCGAGCCAGAATGGGACCGCGACCGGCACCGTTACCGTGAACTACGCCGACGGCACCAGCCAGTCCTTCAACCTCAACGTCGCGGACTGGTATGCCAACAGCCCGGCAGTCGGTGACAAGCTGCTCACCACGACGTCCAGCTGGAATTTCCAGAACAACCCGCTTGGCCCGCACCCGGTAAGCGTGTATTTCGCATCGGTGCCGCTGCAGTCCGGCAAGCGGGTCACCTCGGTCACGCTACCCACGCTGACCGGCGCGGGGGGCACCACCGCGATGCACATCTTCGCGATGGCCGTCGGCTCTGGAACCCCGACGTTCGGCGCGCCGTACTCATCGCTGGCGGCCGCGTATGACAACGCCGGGATCAGCGACAACTCCAACCCCGGCGCCGCTGACTTTGACGGCACCGGAGACAGTTTCTCGGCTCAGGCCCTCGCCGCGGGCACGCCGACGCCTCTCATTGCAGGCGGGCACGCCACCATCGGCGGGACGACCTTCACCTGGCCCAGCGCTGTCGGCGCGCCCGACGATGTGATCGCCGACGGCCAGACCATCCAGATGTCCGGGTCCGGGACCGATCTCGGTTTCCTCGGCTCCGGTGCGTTCGGCGCGGCGAGCGGGACCGGCACCGTCACCTACACAGACGGCAGCACCCAGTCGTTCGGCCTGGTGATGGCGGATTGGTACAACAATGCCGCCGTCCCCGGCGACGAAGTCGCCACCACGACTTCCAGCTGGAATTTCGCCAGCAGCACCCAAGTCCAGCATCCGGTCAGCATCTACTTCGCCTCGGTGCCGCTGGACCCGGGCAAGACCGTGGCGTCGGTAACGCTGCCCACGGTGAGCAGCGGCGTGGGAAACGGCGTCAACGCCATGCACATCTTCGCTATGGCGATCGGCTCGGGAACGCCGACCAGCGGCGGCTAGCCCGGCCGGTCCTTGCGGCCTCAGGGCATCCCGTGCATCGCGGCCGGCAGGCGCGATGCACGGGAGCTGGCGCCCAGCCGGTGAGCCAGGCCGGTGCCCGGCAACCCCGCTCCCTGAACTCTCACGATGACCGGCCTTGCTAGCGTGGCCGGGATTCGGGAGTTCGCCGGTCGAGTCGGAGCAACCGCAGTGCGCGTTCCTGTTCGAAGTCGAGGGCACGGGCAGGTGGCGGCTGGATCTTGCCGATCCGCCTGCCAAGATCGGCTACCTCAGCCCGCACGCGCTGATCTGCCAGCACCCGAATCGCGAACGCAAGCGCCACCGGGCTGACCTCGTACCGGCGTTCGATCGACAAGCCAAGCGCAGCGGCGGCCAGGTCGGCCTCGCTGTACTGCCGGTGGCCGCCCCCGCTTGGGCGCTGGTCGGCTCCGGCCCTGGCAGCAGTCCGGGCGCCGGCCCGGGCAGCAGTCCGGACGCCGGCCCGGTAAACGGCCCGTCGGCGGGCCCCATGCCGCACGGCGGGCAGCAAGCCAAGCGACTCGCGGTAACGCAGCATCCTGGGCGTCAAGCCGAGCCGGCTGGCCGCCTCAGTAATCCGCATGGGTGAATCTTACAACTTCTTGTTAAGAACACGGCTCTCGGCGTGCATTCGGGCACCGCCTTGTCATAACGTCGTCTTGTGGCCCCGGACGCGGGCCCGCCCGCCGCGAGGTTTAGAGGAGCCCGGATGCCCGCTGAGACCGTTCCGTTCAAGGTTGCCGACCTGTCGCTGGCCGATTTCGGCCGCCGGGAGATCCGGCTGGCCGAGCATGAGATGCCGGGCTTGATGACGGTGCGCGCCGAGTGGGCGGATTCGCAGCCGCTGGCCGGGGCGAGGATCACCGGTTCGCTGCACATGACGGTGCAGACTGCGGTGCTCATCGAGACCCTGGCGGCGCTCGGCGCCGACGTCCGGTGGGCGTCGTGCAATATCTTCTCCACCCAGGACCATGCGGCGGCCGCGGTGGCCGTTGGCCCGGACGGAACCCCGCAGGACCCCAAGGGCATCCCGGTGTTCGCCTGGAAGGGCGAGACGCTCGAGGAGTACTGGTGGTGCACCGAGCAGGCGCTGACGTGGCCGGGCCAGCCCGGGCCCAACATGCTGCTGGACGATGGCGGCGACGCCACGCTGCTGGTGCACAAGGGGGCAGAGTTCGAGGCCGCCGGATCGGTTCCCGCGCCGCGCGACGACGACCCGGAGGAGTGGCACGTCATCTTGTCGGTGCTGAACCGCGCGCTCGCCGAAGAGCCAGGCAAATGGGCCGGCATGGCGGCCGCGATCAAGGGCGTCACCGAGGAGACCACCACCGGCGTGCACCGGCTGTATGAGATGGCCAGGGATGGCGCGCTGCGGTTCCCCGCGATCAACGTCAATGATTCGGTAACGAAGTCGAAGTTCGACAACAAGTACGGCTGCCGGCACTCCCTCGTCGATGGCATCAACCGGGCCACCGACGTGCTCATCGGCGGCAAGGTCGCGGTCATCTGCGGCTACGGCGATGTCGGCAAGGGCTGCGCCGAGTCGCTGCGCGGGCAGGGCGCCCGGGTGATCGTGACCGAGATAGACCCGATCTGCGCGCTGCAGGCCGCGATGGATGGCTATCAGGTGGCGCGGCTGGAGGACGTCGTCGCAGTCGCCGACATCTTCGTCAGCGCGACCGGCAACTTCCACATCATCACCGCCGAGCACATGAGCCAGATGAAGCATCAGGCGATCGTCGGCAACATCGGCCACTTCGACAACGAGATCGACATGGCCGGGCTGGCGAGGCTGCCCGGCGTCAAGCGCACCACCATCAAGCCTCAGGTCGACGAGTGGACATTCCCCGACGGCCATGCGGTGATCGTGCTGTCGGAGGGCAGGCTGCTGAACCTGGGTAACGCCACCGGGCACCCGAGCTTCGTGATGTCGAACAGCTTCACCAACCAGGTGATCGCGCAGGTCGAGCTGTTCACCAAGACCGACCGAGTACCCGCTCGGCGTGCATGTCCTGCCCAAGCACCTGGACGAGAAGGTGGCGCGGCTGCACCTGGACGCCCTCGGGGTCAGGCTCACCGTGCTCACCAAGGAACAGGCCGCCTACATCGGCGTCCCGGTCGATGGCCCGTACAAATCAGACCACTACCGGTACTGATCGGCGGGGCGAGTCGGGCGGCCGGGCATCGGGTGCCGCGGAACAGCCATCAGGCCCGGCCGGAGACGCCACGTCCTCTGACGTCGCCGATGCCGGGCTGGCGCTGGCAGGCCAGCCCGGCATCGCCTGGGCCGAGCGAGCCATGCCGGTGCTGGGCATGCTGCGCGCGACATTCGGCGCGGAGCAGCCTTTCGCCGGGTTGACGATCGCCGCCTGCCTGCACGTTACCGCCGAGACCGCGGTCCTGGCCCGCACCCTTGCGGCGGGCGGCGCTCTGGTTCAGCTTGCTGCGTCGAATCCGCTCTCGACGCAAGACGACATCGCCGCGGCGCTGGCGGCCGAGCCAGGCGTCACCGTCCACGCCAGGTCAGGCGTGGATCGCGAGACCTACTATGAGCACATTCACCGTGCCTTGGACAGCGGTCCGGACCTGGTCATGGACGACGGCGGCGACCTGGTCAACATGCTGCACGAGGGCCGGCCCGAGTTGATCCCCGGCGTGCGCGGGGGCTGCGAGGCCACGTCGACAGGGGCGGCCAGGCTTCGGCTGATGGCGGCGGCGGGATCGCTAGGCTTCCCGGTAGTTGCCGCTGACGCGTCGTCGACCCGCCGAATGATCGACCACAAGTACGGCACGGGTCAGTCGGTCCTGGACGGGATCCTGCGCGCCACCAACACACTGGTCGCCGGCAAGACCATCGCGGTAGCCGGGTTCGGGCCGTGCGGCTCCGGCATCGCGGAACGGGCCCGTGGCCTCGGCGCCCAGGTGATCGTTACTGAGGTCAATCCCGTCCGCGCGCTGGACGCCATCATGCAGGGATACCGGGTCATGCCGATGAGCGCCGCCGCCGCGCAGGCTGAACTCGTAATCACCGCCACTGGCTCCCGTGACGTGATCGGCGCGGCCGAGCTTGCCCTGCTGCCGGACGGCGCGATGCTGGCGAACGCCGGCCATTTCGACGTGGAGATCGATGTGCAGGCGCTCGCCGGGCTGGCCGCGGAGATCCGTCCCGCGATCCGGCCCCATGCGGACGAGTACGTGCTCGCCGACGGCAGGCGGCTGATCCTGCTGGCCGAGGGCCGCGTCGTAAACCTGGTGGCAGGCGAGGGCAACCCGGCGGCGGCCATGGACACCTCCTTCGCCGTGCAGGCGCTTGCCCTGGCGTGGCTCGCGGACCGCGAGCCCGGCGCGAGCGGCGGCCAGGTGCTAGAAGTGCCGGCCGACGATCGACGCGGAGGTCGCTAGCCTGACGCTGGCCTCGCTCGGCACCCAGATCGACACTCTGACCGGGGCGCAGCGAGGTTACCTGGAATCCTGGCGGCGAGGCTCGTAACCGGTCACTCGGGCGGGGCGAACCCGGCGGGCGGGGCGATGCCCGGGTGGTCGGCGGTACCTAGCTGCGCAGTGATGGCGGCGGGCACAGCGTCGGCGCCCGCGTGGTCAGCCTGCACCCTCGCCATCGGCGCCAGCTCAGCCATCGGCGCCAGCTCAGCCGCCGACGCCAGCTCAGCCTCCGGCGCCGTCTGTGCCGTAAGTGCTGGCGGCTGGGCCGCTCCCGCCACGACAGCCGGGCGCACGCCCGCGAACCTCGCCCGGTCGCGCTCGCGCCGGACCGCCAGTACCGCGGACAGGTACGCCGGAGCCGGAGTTCCGGGCGGCGGCGGCGGGCTTACCTGCGCCTCGACCGCCGCGGCCAGGCGCGCGCCCAGGTCGTCCCTGGCGGCCGGCTGCAGGTCGTAGTAGCGGCGCAGGTAGCTGCCAGCGGCCTCGGCGTCAGCGTCGGACAGGCCGGAGATCTCGGCTAGCTGCGCCCACCCCGCCAGCGGCGGCGGGACAACGAGGAATTCCGGCATCAGGTTCTTGCGCCTGCGGCACACGTTCCAGGATCACGTAGGTCCCGGCGAACATGTCGCCGAGCCGCTTGCCCCTCGCCGACACCAGCGAGGTGATCAGCGCGACCGGCGCGAGCACGGCCCAGATCTCGAAGAGCCCGGCCAGGGCCCGGATCAGCGCCTGGCGGAACCGCTCCGGGCCGCCATCATCGCTGACCACGCGCAGGCCCATTGCCATCTTGCCCAGCGTCTTGCCCCGGCTGAGCGTCTCGAAGATGGTGGGGTAGCCGACGAAGACGGGAACGAGGACCACGGTGACTGATCGCCGCCACCGCCGCGCTATTGAGCTGGATGGCCGCGATCACGATGACCATGATCACTAGCACGGTGAACTGCAGCAGCATGTCGATCAGAACGCGCCACCATCCGGCTGGGAAACGTGGCGATCGGGACGTCGAGAACGACGGCCTCGCCGGTAACGACCTCGGCCATGGCGCGTCCTCCTGGTCAGCCGGCGGCATCGGGCAATATCAGGCCAAGAGTTATCCACCGACGCGCGCTGTAGTCTCCTGCCGTGGACGTCGACGCTTTCGTCGCCGCGCACCAGGCTGGACTGGGCCAGGCTCGACGAGCTGGTCCGCCGCCGCCGCCGCCTGTCCGGCGAGCGAGGTGGACGAGCTGGTCGCCGCCTACCAGCGCACCGCCACGCAGCTGTCCGTCCTGCGCACCGCGGGCGCCGACCCGGCGCTGACAGCCCGGCTGTCCGCCCGGCTGGCCAGGGCCCGCGCGGCGGCGGTCGGCGGGGCGCACGCCTCCGGCTGGCGCTCGGTCAGCCGCTTCTTCGCCGTGTCGTTCCCGGCTCATGGCCTACCGGGTCCGGTGGTGGTGGCTGGCGACCGCGGCCGCCTCGCTGCTGGTCGCCCTCCTGGTCGGCTGGTGGGTGGCGCGGTCACCGGCAGTGCTGGCCAGCCTGGCGCCGAGGCAGCAGCAGATCAGCTACGTGAACCATCAGTTCCGCGCCTACTACTCGCAGTACAACGGCCAGTCGTTCGGCTCGGAGGTATGGACGCACAATGCGTTCCTGGCCGCCGAGATGCGCTCGTCAGCGGTATGTTCCTCGGCATCCCGACGCTGTTTCTCTGCTGCGCCAACGCGCCGACATCGGGGTGGCTGGCGGCTGACTGGTCGCGCACGGACGGGCCGCGGAGTTCTTCACTCTGATCCTGCCGCACGGGATGCTCGAGCTGTCCGCGGTCTTCCTGGCCGCGGCCGTCGGCCTGCGGCTCGGCTGGACGATCATCGATCCGGGTCCGCTGCCCCGCGGGCAGGCGCTGGCCGAACGAGGGCCGGCCAGCCATCACGGTCGCGCTTGGCCTCATCCTGGTGCTGCTGGTGTCGGGATCGATCGAAGCGTTTGTCACGCCCTCGGCCCTGCCCTCATGGGCGCGGATCCTGATCGGCGGATGTGTCGCGGCCGCTTTCCTCGGCTACGTGCTCGTTCTTGGCCGGCGTGCCGCCGCGGCTGGGCTGTCCGCCGGATATCGAGGATGCCCCCGACCTGGCGCCAGTGGCTGGCTGAGGCCCAGACAGCAGGGCCGGCCTATGTCACAGCCGGCCGCCCAGGTCACAGCCGGCCGGCTGCCTTCAGGCTCAGGTACGCGTCGGCGAGCGCCGCCGGCAGCGCGTCGGGCGGCGCGTCGACGACCTGCACGCCGCGCCGCTGCAGCAGAGCCGACGCGGCCGAACGCTCCGACCTGGCGCGCTCGGCGGCCGCCGCGGCGTAGACGGCCGCCGCCGTGCCGCGACCCGACGCCAGTTCGGCCAGCCTCGGGTCGGCGACCGCGCCGACGAGCAGCCGGTGCCTGGATGCCAGCAGCTGGAGTCCGGGCAGCAGTCCTTGCTCCAGCGCGGAGGGGTTGAGATCGGTGAGCAACACCACCAGGCAGCGCTGCCTGGCCATGGCCATGCACCGCACTCGCGATGAGCCTGGCATCTGGCTCGATCAGGTCAGCCTCGAGATTGGCCATCGCGTCGGAGAGCGCGGACACAGTTACCAGGCCGGCTGACTCTGGTCACCCGGGCCCGGACCCGCCGGTCAGCGGCGAGCAGATCGATCCGGTCGCCGGCCCGGATGGCCAGCGCCGCGAGCAGCAGCGCAGAGTCCATGGAGGTGTCCAGGCGCGGCACCCCGGCGACCCGGCCGGCCGAGGTGCGGCCGGTGTCCAGCACGATGACGATCCGCCGGTCACGCTCCGGCCGCCAGGTGCGCACCACGACCTCGGTACGCCTAGCCGAGGATCGCCAGTCGATGGAGCGGACGTCATCACCCAGGACGTACTGGCGCAGCGAGTCGAACTCGCTGCCCTCGCCCCGCAGCAGCGACCGGTGCTGCCCGTCCAGATCACGCAGCATGGCTAGTTTCTCCGGCAGGTGCCTGCGGCTCAGGAACGGCGGCAGCACCCGGATCGTCCACTCCGGAGCGTGGCGGCCCTGGCGCGCCGGCCAGCCCGAGTGGGCCGACGGACCGGATCGTGACCTGAGCCGGCGAGGTGTCGCCACGGCGGGTGGGCTCGAGCACAGTCGTGATCGCTAGCCGCCCGGCGGCCGGAACTCGTACCGAGGACCTGCGCGGCTGCGCGCCAGCGCTCGGCCGCCAGCGCGTCCCGGACCACCGCGCGCAGTTGCCTGCGCCCGGCGTTCTCGATGCGCAGCGGTCACCGAGCCGGACTGGCCCGAGCGTGATCCTCGTATCCCCGGTCCGGCTCAGCCGCAGGTCGCGAACGCTGGCTGCGAGCAACACGTCGGCGCCGATCGCGGCGACTATCAGCAGGTCAACCACGATCAGCGGCGGCGAACGTACGGAACGCCAGCACGTGCGAGCAGCCCGGCCAGCGCAGCCAGCGCGGCCCGGCCGGTCAGCACCATCGCGCTCACCGGGGCACCTGCACCGACGCCAGCACTCCCTCCAGCACCCCGTCGGCGGTTACTCCCTCTAGCTCGGCCTCGGGCCGCAGCTGGATCCGGTGCCGCAACGCCGGCCGGGCCAGCGCCTTGACGTCGTCCGGGGTCACGTAGTCCCGGCCGGACAGCCAGGCCCACGCCCGGCTGCTGGCGAGCAGGGCGGTGGCGCCGCGAGGTGACACCCCGAGCTGCAGCGATGCTGACATCCTGGTGGCCCGGCAGATGTCCACGATGTAGCCGGTGACCTCGGCGGAGACCAGAACGGTCCGGGCCGCCTGCGCTGCGGCGGCCAGGTCCGCGGCGGTCGCCACCCGGCGCGAGCCCGCGGCCGCCAAGTCACGGGGTCGAACCCGGCCGCATGGCGGTCCAGGATCGCGACCTCGTCAGCTCGCTCCGGCAGCGCCACAGTCAGCTTCAGCAGGAACCTGTCGAGCTGCGCCTCCGGCAGCTGATAGGTGCCCTCGTACTCCACTGGGTTCTGCGTCGCCGCGACCAGGAACGGCACGGGCAGCGGCCGGGGCGTGCCCTCCACCGATACCTGCCGTTCCTCCATCGCCTCCAGCAGTGCCGCCTGCGTCTTCGGCGGCGTCCGGTTGATCTCGTCGGCCAGCAGCAGGTTGGTGAACACCGGTCCCTGCCGGAACTCGAACTGCGACGTCCGGGCATCGTAGATCAGCGAGCCGGTCACGTCCCCCGGCATCAGGTCCGGAGTGAACTGCACGCGCTTGCTGTCCAGCGACAGTGCCGCGGCGATGGCCCGCACCAGCAGGGTCTTGGCTACGCCGGGCACGCCTTCGAGCAGCACGTGACCCTGGCAGATCAGCGCGATGAGCAGCCCGGTGATGACGGAGTCCTGCGCCACCACGGCCTTGCCGACCTCGGCCCGGACTTCGGCCAGCGCGGCTCGTGGATCACCTGGACCGGGTCCGGCGTCCGTCGCCGTTACGCCTGGCTGTTCGCCGATCATTGCGCTCGCACCCTTCTCTCGAGGTCATCAAGCTCACCGGCAAGAGCGACGAGCGCCGCGTCGGTGTCCGGAACAGGCCCGTACAGCAGCTTGCTCACCCGGCCGACATCGGTGCCAGCGCGAGCCGCGAGCGCTGTTGCCACAGTGTCCTCGGTGGCCTCGCGCGGGAGTCCGGCCAGCGGGGTCAGCCGGTCAACCAGCGCAGTGCGCAGCGCCATGGCGGCGCGGCCGCGGGCCCGCCGTGCCTGGTAAAGCCGGCCATGACCTTCCACCGTCTCCGCCGCCCGCACCACGACGGGCAGCCGCTCGGTCACGATGGGTCCCAGCCTTCTGGCCCGCCACACCGCCGCGAGCAGCAGGGCAATGCCAAGCTGGAGCGCCACCAGCCATGCACCGAGCGGGATGAGGCTGGTCAGCGACCGCGGACCGGCCGCAGACACGGCGCCAGACTGGATGGCAAGTGCCGGTACCAGCCAGACCACGCGCGGGCTGGAACTGAGCAGGTCGAGCGCGAGCGCCGCATCACCAAACTGAGCGAGGCTCTGGTTGGTCAGGAACTGCGCAGAGCCGAGCACGGTGATGACCTTGCGGCCCACCGTGTACTGAAGGAGCGAGGACAGCTGGCCGAACGGATAGCACAGCTGCGCGCCTGGCTCCGGATGGCGCAGCTTCAGGCCGGTGCCACCGAGGATGGCACTACCCGCAAGCCGCGCTGCCGGTAGCGAGCAGTCCGGGACAGTCGGGCCGACAATCGAGGTCCCGGCAATCGCGGCGGCCGGCGCGAGTACCCGCAACGTCGCGTAATCGGGCTCGACGATCACGAGGTTGCCTGTCAGCCGAGCCACCGCAGTGAGCTGCACTCTGGTCAGGAACTGCGGGCTGGTAACTACCAGCGTGGCTCCGCCGCGGGCCGCCTGGACCGCCGCCGCGGGCTCGGACTCCCTCACTAGTTGTTGCCCGCGCTCGGCCAGAATGTCGGCCAGGGCGTGCGTTCCGGCCGGCCCGGTGCTTGACGGATCGAGGTAGTTGTTAGTTACGCGCGCTGGCTGTAGCAGCGCGATAACCGTCGCCCCCGCGACTATCAGCCCGATGATCGCCACCGGCAGTAGCCAGCTGCGCCAGCCGCCCGCGGCGGGCAGGGCGGGTGGCCGGTCCTGCCGGTCGGTGGTCCGGCTCGGAGGCTCCGCGGTCACAGTCATGACGCTGTGTCCGCGGACCCCGCACCGGCGGCGACCGCCAGCCTGGCGGCCCGGACGGCCTCATCGAGTTCACGAACGCGCTGGTACCCGGCGTTTGCGCCGGTCCTGCCGCCGTACCTGATGTCATCGAACAGCCGGGCAGCGTCGGCAAGCTGTACGGCCAGCGCGGGCAACGGCAGGCCCGCCTCTGCGGCGAATTCGTCGGCGGTCCGGCCAGGCCTGGCGGGCAGCACGCCGCGCTCCTGCAGTTCTTCGGCTACTGCGCGCACTCGCTCGATGATGGCAGCGGAGAAGTCGCCCGCGTCAGCATGACTCTCGGCGAGCTCGCGATGGTCGCGGGCGCTCATATCGCGCCCGGAGAGCAGCTGACCCTGGGCGCGACGACGCGGCGAGCCCGGCCGGACCTGGATCAGCACCACCGACACGACGACGACCGCGACGATCAGCAACGACACCAGGGCCCACCAGCCGCCGGGCAGATTCGAGTTGATCGCGGCGAACAGCCGGTCGAAATGTTTCCCCAGCCAGTTGAGTATCCGCTGGGACACCGACGGCTGGTAGATAGACCTCGACAGTTCCCTGCGGGCGAGTTCCTGCGCGGCCTGGCGGCCGATGCCCGGCAGGCGCGCGGCGATCACCAGGCCGTCGTCGGCGGCGGTTGCTGCCCAGGTGCAGGCGGCTGCCAGACGCCGGCGAACTCGTCGCCCGTGAGCTGCTGGGTCTGCGCGGCGTTCCGCAGCACGAGATCGAGCCCTTCTCTGCGCATCCTCAGGTCGACATACAGCAGGACAGTAACCCCGGCGCTGATCGGCCTGGTGATGGTACTGGCGACGATGCCGCCGAAGGCGCTGATGATGACCGCAGCGACGCCCGTCGCGGCCGTCGTCGTGCCGAATGGGCCGGATCCGCCGCCTGCCGCGCTAGCGAGGAAGTTGAACGGGATCTGGACCACGAGCGCGGCGATGCCGACGATGATCCCGGTAAGCAGCAGTATGCCGAACAGGCGCCAGAAGCTGCCCTTGGTCAGCCGCCACGATCGCTTCACCGCGGTCCATGGGCCGAGTTTCTCCAGCACGACCGCCGGAACCGTCAGGGATAGGCGGATGACGAGCAAGATCTCGAAGACGAAGAGGACTATCCCGCCCAGCACGCCGATGAGCGCGGCAGCTGGTCCAAGATGCGCAACCGCCAGCAGAATCACGACCACCACCAACGGGGCCGCCACCCCTATCGGAATCGCGATGAGCAACAGGGCCGCGGCCAGCACCGGCCCGATCCGCCCGACCTGCCAGGCTTCGCCGATGCTGATCTTGCGGCCGAGCACGCCGCGGCCGATCACGGCCGTGAGCATGCCCGTCAGCACGTTCTCGATCAGGAACGCAAGCACGAACGTGACTGAGAACACCGGAATGAACACGGCGAAGAAATGGCTCACTTGCGCCGACGTGATGGTCTGGCCTGGCTGCACGATGACCGTGGTGCCAGCGGCCGAGCGCACGGCGAGCGCTATAACGGTCGAGATGACACCGGAAATAGTCACCAGGATGGCGGTCAGGCCGAAGGTGGCGACCGGGTTGCGCCGGGCAGAGGCAACCGCGCCGTTGAGGATGTCGCCGAGCGCGAGCGGCCGGAGCGGGATGCCGCCGGGCGCGGGCGCTGCCGTCCAGTTCCACCCGCCCGGACCGGTCTGGCCCTGACCGGGCTGGCCGTAGCCGGGCTGGCCGTAGCCGGGCTGGCCGTAGCCGGGCTGGCCGTAGCCGGGCTGGCCGTAGCCGAACTGTCCTGGCGGCGGCCCGTAGGCGGGCGGCGGCCCCTCGCTCGCCTGGCCGGCTGCCCGGCTCACCCGGCTGGCCCGGCCCCGGCTGGCCCGGCTGACTGCTCTCGGTCATTTCGCTCCTCGGCGGCCCTCGCGTCGTCTGGCCCGTCGCCAGGGAGCCCACGCCCCGCTGGCGCCCATGTTCCCACGACCGTCAGGCAAATCGACGGCGAATATAGTTACGAAATCGTATATTCATGACGAACCGGTAACCGGTCCGGACCGCCGCGCCGCCGAAGTCGCGCGCGCGGCCATGAGCATGCAGACTCACCAGAATGAGCACTCCCGCGTTCGGGTGGCTAGACCCCCCGGACGGGCCGGCCATCAGGCTGCTTGACCAGACCCGGCTGCCTGCCGAAGAGGTCTACCTGACCTGCGCTGAGGTCCCGGAGCTAGTGGCTGCGATCGGCAGGCTGGCGGTGCGCGGCGCGCCGCTGCTCGGCGTGGCAGGCGCCTTCGGGGTGGCCCTGGCGGCAGCCCGCGGCGACGACGTTGAGGCGGCAGCGCGAACTATCGCGAGCGCCAGGCCGACCGCGGTGAACCTGGCCCGGGGCGTGCGCCGGACGCTGCGCGCCTACCAGGCTGCGGTAGCCAAACCCGGCCCCGTTACCTCCCAGAATCCGGGTGCCGTCGCGGCCCTGCAGCAGGCACGGCAGATCACCGCCGCCGACGCCGCGGCCAGCACCGCGATGGCCGCGCACGGGCTGGACCTGGTGCCGGCCGGGCCCGGATCCTTACGCACTGCAATACCGGGTGCCTCGTCTCGGCCGGAGAGGGTACGGCGTTCGCCGTGATACTGGCCGCGCACCGCGCCGGGCGGCTGGCCTGGCTGTGGGTGGACGAGACCAGGCCACTTCTCCAGGGCGCCCGGCTGACCGCGTGGGAGGCGCGGCGGGCCGGGATGCCGCACGCCGTGCTCGCGGACAGCGCCGCCGCCTCGTTGCTTGCCTCCGGCCAGGTTGACCTGGTGCTAACCGGCGCCGACCGAATCGCCGCTGACGGCAGCGTGGCCAACAAGGTCGGCACCTACGGACTCGCGGTCCTCGCCAGGCAGCATGATGTGCCCTTTATCGTAGTTGCGCCGGTGTCCACGGTGGACTTCGACACGCCCGATGGCGCCTCGATCACGGTCGAGTTCCGTACCGCGGCGGAAGTCACTGAGCTGGCTGGCCAGCCGGTCGCACCGGCGGGCACGCAGGCCTACAACCCGGCCTTCGACGTCACCCCGCCGTCACTGATCACCGCCATCGTGACCGAACAGGGGGTGATTCAGCCGGTCACGGCAGGTAATCTGCGAGTCCTAGGCTTGGTACCGACGCCGTAGCGCCTCCCCAAGCCACCTTCTACGTGGAACGATGGGGAATATGAAGGGTCGTGTGCTGGTCGTCGATGACGACGCCGCTCTGGCCGAGATGCTCGGCATCGTGTTGCGCGGAGAGGGCTTCGAGCCCACCTTCGTCGCTGATGGTGATCGTGCCATCGAGGCATTTCGCGACACCAAGCCGGACCTGGTGCTGCTGGACCTGATGCTGCCAGGCATGGACGGCATCGACGTCTGCCGCCAGATCCGGGCCGAATCCGGTGTGCCAATCGTCATGCTGACCGCCAAGAGCGACACCGTCGACGTGGTGCTAGGCCTTGAGTCAGGTGCCGACGACTACATCGTCAAGCCATTCCAGTCCAAGGTGCTGATCGCCAGGGTCCGGGCCCGGCTGCGCCGGACCGACGACCCCGCGCCAGAGACCCTGACTATCGGCGACGTCACGATCGACGTCGCTGGCCACTCGGTGCAGCGGGCCGGCGAGCCGCTCAACCTCACTCCGCTCGAGTTCGACCTGCTGGTCGCCCTGGCCCGAAAGCCCCGTCAGGTGTTTACCAGGGAGGTACTGCTGGAGCAAGTCTGGGGCTACCGGCACGCAGCCGACACCCGCCTGGTGAACGTGCACGTTCAGCGTCTCCGGGCGAAGATCGAAAGGGACCCGGAGCGGCCGGAAATCGTGGTGACGGTCCGCGGCGTTGGCTATAAGGCGGGACCGGGCTGACCGGGTCCGCGCTTGCCGCGTCCTGGCAGGCCGGGGGTTCGCGCCCGCGGCAGGACCGGCGCCGGATTCGATCGCCCAGCGGGGAAGGGCAGTGAAAGGCGCAGCCGCGAGCATTCAGGCCGGCTACCGAAGCTGGCTAGCCAGGCCACGCCCGGCGCTGCTGTCTCGCGCCCGCTCGCAGGGTCGCCGCTTCACCGATCGCTGGCGCCGGTCGCTGCAGCTGCGCGTGACCACTACGACGCTCGTGCTGTGCGCGATCGTGGTTTCAGTGCTCGGCTACTTCCTGATGCAGCAGCTCGTGACCAACCTGTACCGCAATGAAGTGCGGTCTGCGGAGTACATCACCACCCAGGGCCTGACGACCGCACACGATTCCGGCATCTTCGCTAGCAGAAACGCGCCCTCGGGAGCTGCCCGCCAGGCCATGTGGGCTCTCGTCCGCCAGCTTGCGCCTTCTGGCGGTACGCCGTACGCCGTCGCTGTCACCGTGAGCCGCGAGTATCAGGGCGGCCCCGTCTTCAGCGCGGGCGCGATCGATGGCTTCTACAGCTCGGAGCCGGTGCTGCCGGCCAGCCTGGTCACCAGGGTGCTGGCCGAGCAGAAAGCCGCGCTGAAAGGCAATGCCGCCCCGATGCTGCGGGCCTGGGCCAGGATGTCAGTGCTACCCAGGTCTACACCGCAGCCCGGCGTGATCTTCGGCGCCCCGCTCGGCCGGGCCTTCCAGCTGTATTACTTCTTCCCGCTGACAGCCGAGCAGGCAAGCATCGCCAGCATGCAGCGGACGCTGCTGCTGGTCGGCATTGCCGTGGTGTTCCTGCTGGCCGCGATCGCCTGGCTAGTGACAAGGTGGGTGGTCGTGCCGGTCCGGCTCGCGGCTCAGGGTGCCTGGCGCCTGTCCACCGGCAAGCTCAACGAGCGGATGGAAGTCCGTGGCACCGACGAGCTCGCCGCATTGGCCACCTCCTTCAATGAGATGGCCGCCAGCCTCCAGGAGAAGCTAGCGGAGCTCGAGGACCTGTCGCAGGTGCAGCGGCAGTTCGTCTCCGACGTCTCGCACGAGCTTCGGACGCCGCTCACGACGATCAGGATCGCCTCGGACGTGTTGTTTGCTGCCAAGGAAGAGATGGACCAGGCTGCCGGGCGGTCGGCGGAGCTGATGCAGAGCCAGCTCGAACGATTCGAGTCACTGCTGACCGACCTGCTGGAGATCAGCAGGTACGACGCCAACGCCGCCACGCTGGACGCCGAGCCGGTGGATGTCTGCACGATCGTGCGGCAGTCAGCCGATGTGGCGCAGCAGCTGGCCGAGCGGCGCGGTACCAAGATCGAGTTCCGGCTGCCCGCCGAGCCGTGCGTTGGCGAGGTCGACCGCCGCCGGGTAGAGCGGATCTTGCGCAACCTGCTGCTCAACGCGGTCGAGCACGGCGAGAGCAAGGACACCGTCGTCACCGCTGCGATGGACTCGGGCGCCGTGGCGATCTCGGTTCGCGATTTCGGCGTTGGCCTCGGGCCTGGCGAGGATCAGCTCGTCTTTGACCGGTTCTGGCGCGCCGATCCGGCGCGGGCACGTACCTCTGGTGGCACTGGCCTCGGGCTCGCCATCGCGCTGGAAGACGCGCGGCTGCACGGCGGGTGGCTAGAAGCGTGGGGCGAGCCAGGCCGGGGCTCAGTGTTCCGGCTGACGTTGCCGCGGGTTGCCGGCGGCGACCTGCACGGGTCTCCGCTGCCGCTTGGCCCTGACCCGAGCAACGACCTGAGCCCGTCGGACGACGTGGCGGACATTGGCGCAGGGACGGACATTGGCGCAGGGACGGTCGTTGCTGCAGGGGCGGACATTGGCGCAACCATCAGCCCGTCAGGCCTGAGCACAACGGCGAACAGCAACCTGGCCGGCCTGATCCCGCCGGATGTTCCCGCTGATGCGCCAGCCGACGGCGTCCGTGAAGTGCCGGCCCGTGGCTAGGACCGGCCCCGTTACCCGTATCGGCCGGGCTCGGCTGGCACCCGCCCGGACCCTCGCCGTGCTGCTCGCTGCCGTGCTGGCGAGTGCGTTGGCCAGCTGCGCGGCCGTGCCGACCGGCGGCGGCCCGCAAAAGGTGGCCGGCGGCAGCGGGCAGCCGCAGGCTTACGCGCTGCCGATGCCGCCGCCCGCACCGCAAGCCGGCTGGACGGAAGACGACGTCGTGCTCGGTTTCCTGCATGCCAGTGCCAGCTTCGCCGCGAACTGGGCGGCCGCGCGGCAGTACCTGGCGAATCCGCTGCGGCAGAGCTGGCGACCCCGCGCGGTCACGGTCGTGGTCCCGCCGTCCAAGTCGAATTTCTTCGTGAGCTCTCCGCGAGCGGCAACCGTGCAGGGCTTGCGAACCCAGATCGCCAAGGTCACTTTTACCGGCCAGCGGCTAGCTACGCTGACCGCCTCGGGTCAGTATCTGTACCAACCAGACAATCCAGTCTATAGTTTCTCGCTTGTGCGCATCAATGGCACCTGGCTGATCTTCGGTGGCGTGCCGAAGGGCGTGCTGTTGCTGACGCCGACCGATTTCCAGGATGTCTACCAGCCGAGCAACTTGTACTTCTTCGCCCCGGCGACGCCATCGGTGCTGCTGGGCCAGCTGCTAGTGCCCGACCCTGTCTACGCCCCGATCCAGGGCATCACGCGCACGACCTCCGCCTCCAACGCGACGCTCGCGACGGGCCTGGTCAAGGGCCTGCTGCGCGGGCCTGGAAGCTGGCTATCGGGGGCAGTGAAGTCGTTCTTCCCGGCTCGGACCACGCTGATCGGCAATCAGGTCAGGATCAGCGGCCAGACCGCGATCGTGAACCTGGGCGGCGGGGCGCTGAAGGCGCAGAGCACGGAGATAGTCAACATGTTCGCGCAGTTGCAGTACACCCTGACGATCGGTGCCTATTCCGCGCCAGTGGCGCATAGCGTCAAGCTCGAAATAGCCGGGCAAACCCGTCTATGGGGTCCAGCAACCGCATCTCATCGCTCCGGTGGCGCGCACCCAGGCGCCGGAGCCGCCGTATTTCCAGAGCGGTCCGTACAGCGTCAGCGAACTAGCGTCCCCGACGTCGAAGCCGGTGCCCGCCGCGGGACCGGCGCAGATCGGGAGGTCGCCGGTGACGGCCGTCGCAGCATCCATCGGCACTAGCCCGCGAATGCTGGCGATCGCCACGAAGACCGGCCGCGGCTGTGCGGTGTACTCGGGCGCCAGCCGCGGCTCCGGGCAGTATCGCAGCTACCTCTTGTCCACCACAGGCGGCGCGTGCACGTCGCTGAGCTGGGATCTCAACGGGAACATCTGGGCTACCGCGGGCCAGCGTGTCTGGCTGATCAGGCAGCACCGGACGGCTGTGCAGGTCGGCTTGCCGGCCGGACTGTCTGCTGGCCTCGGCCGGCCGGCGGCCGGGCAGAAAAGCCTTCGGGTCCTTTCGCTGCGGATGGCACCGGACGGGATAAGGGCGGCATTCCTGGTTCACACTGCAGGCGGCAACCGCCTGCTGCTCGCTGCGGTCAGGTATAGCGGCACCGTCGCCTCGTTCGGCCCGGCCGTCAGCGTGGGCACAGGCCTGCCGAATGTCAGGGCCATCAGCTGGTACGACCCGTACAACCTGGCGGTGCTGGCCGGTCCTGCGGCTGGTCCGGCGGTGTACGAGGTACCGCTGACTGGCGGCGCTGGGCAGCAGCGGCCACCTGGCGCGGCCCCGGAGCGGGCGCAGTCGATCACCACGAATGGCACCGAACTGATCGTCGGCAATGCCGATGGCCAGCTCCTCGGCGCTGCCAACTCCAACGTCGGCTGGACCCCGTTGCCGAACGGCCGCGGACCGGCCTATCCGGGCTAGCCAGGCGGCCGCGCGCCAGTTTGCCCGGCTATGCGGCGCCGTGGCGCGATGACGCTGAGTCCCCCTCCTGACATTCGGCCGGTCTGCGACTAGCGTCATCTCATGGCACCCGTCCGGGTCCGTGGTTGCGCCAGGCCAGCCGCCCTGTCAGCAGGGCAGCAGGCCAGGCTAGCCGATGCCAGCCGCAGGCAAAGCGGCCCACGTAAGGCGACTTCTCGTCGACCGATCACGGTGCGGCTTAGAAGTAAGTCCTGCCCCGCCGGGGGATCCGATGTCCCCCGGGTAGGGAGAAGGGTAGTAGTGGCACAAGCAGCCGCGAGTCCCTCAGCAGGCGGATGTGGGGTAGAAGACCAGGTCGGCCGGGCGGGTGCCGCTTTCGACCGGTCACGAAGGGAGTTCCTACGTGGACATCATCTTCAAAGCCCGGCACACCGACGTGCTGGAGAGGTTCCGGAACCACGCGACAGCCAAGCTCACGAAGATTGAGAAGCTGGACAGCCGGGCGATCAGGGTCGATGTAGAAGTCTCCACCGAACGCAACCCCCGTCAGTCAGACCGCAAGGAACGGGTCGAGCTCACCGTTACGTCCAAGGGACCTGCGATCCGCGCTGAGGCCGCCGCGGAGGACCGGTTCGCGGCGCTGGACATGGCACTGGCAAAGCTGGAATCGCGGCTGAGGCGGTCCTGCGACCGGCGCAAGGCGCGGCACGGCGCGCACGCGGCTATCCGGCTGGGCGACCTGTCCGAAGCTGACCTGGCGTCCGACGCGGAATTGCCCGCGATCAGGCTGGGGCGGGAGGCGGCCTGCTGGCCAGCAACGGCGCGGCTGCCGCCCTCGCGGGCATGGCTGCGGCCGCCGACGCGGCCGACGCGGCCGAGGCGGCCAGCCTGGCAACTGAGCCTGAAGGCGAGCCGAGGACCTCATCCCGATCGAGATGCAGGGCGAGGGCCCGCTGGTCGTGCGGGAGAAATTCCACGCGGCGATTCCCATGAACATCGACCAGGCCCTGTTCGAGATGGAACTGGTCGGCCATGACTTCTTCTTGTTCACCGACGCCGGGTCCGGCATGCCGAGTGTCGTGTACCGGCGGCGCGGTTACCAGTACGGCGTGATCCGGCTAGTAGACGAGCATGCCCAGCTGGCAGCGGCAAGCGATACGCCCGGGCCGGCGGCTCAGTCGGCGCGCGGCAGGCTCAACGGCCAGGTGAGAAAGCAGGCGGCGGCAGCTGACCGGGCTGCGGCCGCAGCAGCTCGCATCGCGCGTCCTGAACCGGGACGCGCGGCGGGCGGCTAGCGCGCCCGGTTGTATAGGAGAACCGTGTACTGCCGCATATGCGCTAGCCCTGCGCAGGCCGGCGCGCTGGCCTGGTGCAGGGCTTGCAACCGGAGCCAGGGTCAGAAAGAGTTCAGGCACGGGCAGCGCGGGGTCAGGTTCTGGCGGGCCGGACGGGGGAGCACGTGGCCGGGCCGCTGAAGGAGGAAACGATCATGGGCCGCAATGCCGGGGTCAGCCAGCAGGCGCCCGACAGTCAGCCTGGTGCGGACGCTGGCGCGGCGCAGGAGGACGCGACGCCTCCTGAACCTATCCGCACCCTGATTGTCGATGATCATGCGCTGTTCCGGCGCGGTCTCGAGATGGTCCTGGCGGCCGAAGCTGACATCGAGCTCGTAGGCGAGGCCAGTGACGGTGAAGAGGCCGTCAGCAAGGCGGGCGAGTCGCTGCCCGACGTCGTCTTGATGGACATCAGGATGCCCCGGATCAGCGGAATCGAGGCGTGCCGCGCGCTAAAGGACGTGGCGCCGAGTGCCAAGATCGTGATCCTGACTATCAGCGATGAGGAGGCAGACCTCTTCGAGGCGATCAGGGCCGGCGCCACCGGATACCTGCTGAAGGACATCCCGCTCGACGAGGTGGCCGACACCGTGCGGGCAGTGCACGGCGGTCAGTCGCTGATCAACCCGTCCATGGCCGGCAAACTGCTCACCGAGTTTGCCGCCCTGGCCAGGCGGGACGAAGAGGAGCTGCCGCAGCAGGTGCCGGCGCCGCGGCTCACCGATCGGGAGATCCAGGTCCTGCGCTTGGTCGCCCGCGGGATGAACAATCGCGACATCGCCAAGGAGCTGTTCATCTCCGAGAACACGGTTAAGAATCATGTCCGCAACATCCTCGAGAAGCTCCAGATCCATTCCCGGATGGAAGCCGTGATGGTGGCGGTGCGGGAGAAGCTGATCGAGTTCGGCTGACCAGGGTCCCCATCGTGCTGTTTGAGGCGCCGGCTTCGCGGCCCGGCCGACAACCCTGTGGCTTTTCTGCGGTGCTCACGTACCGTGAGCAGCGAGCGCGGAGCGTAGCCGCTGCTCAAGATGGGCGGGCTCGACCTGTTGAAGTTTGACGTTGTCACAGCCCACCCAGGACGCAGCCTCAACCAGCGCCCGGGCCATCGGCTCGGCTGCGCCCGGCTTGTCCATCGTCAGCTTGCGCGCGATCAGGGTGCTCCCGCTGCGGGCGGGGTCCACCCTCCCGACCAGCTTCCCGCCGGCCAGCAGCGGCATGGTGAAGTACCCGTGAACGCGCTTGGCTTGCGGGACATACGCCTCCAGGCTGTGTTCGAAGCCGAACACGCGCAGAGTCCGTTTGCGGTCCCAGACCAGCGAGTCAAAAGGCGAGAGCAGGGTCGTCCGGTGACGTCCGCGCCTGGCGGTGGTCGCCGGGCTGCCGTCTGGCTGGAGCGCGGCCGGATCGGCCCAGGCCCGGGCGGCGGGCCCGAGCTTCCCGGCCGAGACCTCCACCGGGACAAGGCCCGCTGCCTCGGCAGCCGCTATCGCCGCCGATGCTGCGGGTGCGCCTGAAACGCGGACCGAGGCACTGCCGTAGTGGACTCGCTGGTAGTCCGACAGGTCCGCCTGGGTGACGACGCCGAGGGCCCGCGCTGCCACGGCGGCCAGGTGAGACAGGGAATCCGCGTCGCTGACGCGCACATCGGCCAGCCCGTCCGGCAGCACCCGCTCGGGCAGGTCGTAGATGCGCCGCCAGCCGGTCCGCCTAGCGCAGATGACCTTGCCGGTGTCGAGCAGCCACTCGACGGCGATCTTGGTGTCGGACCAGTCCCACCAGGCCCCGCCGGTCTTGGCGCCGCCGAGCTCCGTCGCTGTCAGCGGGCCCTCGGCCCGGATCCGGGCCAGCACGAGCTCGCAGACCTCCGGGTGGCTCTGGTGCCAGCGCAACCCCCGGTCGGCGAAGGCCTTGCGCCGGAACTCGTAGTACGGCCACTCCTCAATCGGCAGCACGCAGGCCGCGTGCGACCAGTACTCAAACGCGGCCGGCCTGCGGGCGTGCCAGTAGGCCTGCTCGACCCTGGTCCGGCCGATGGCGCCCAGCCGGGCGTAGGCAACTAGCTCATGGGACCTTGCGAGAACGCTTATGGTGTCGAGCTGGACGGCTCCCAGCCGCCGCAGCATGCCCGGCACGCCGCCGCGCCGCCCGTCGGCACCCACCAGGCCCTGGGCACGCAGGGTGAGATAACGCGCTTCGTCCTGACTCAGGGTGAAGACGGGCTCGGGAAGACCAGCAGCGCCGGTCCGTGCGCTTGTATGAGGGCGGGGGCTGGCCACGCTCGCAGGCTACCGGCAGGCGCCGACAATTGGCCCTCACGAGCGAAAGTAACCACCTAAATACTGATATATCTGGATTCAGGCCGCGGCGAGGAGTCTTCCGGTAGCGGCGCCGCGAGGAGTGTTTAGTACCAGTCGTCGAAGATTCCGGTGGCCAGCGCGAGAAGGGCGCCGACAGCGGCGATCCCGAGGCTGACCCAGAACAGCCACCAGGTCGGCCCGAACACCAGCGAGAGGCCACCCATCAGGAAGCCCGCCATGATCACCGTAACGGCAACCCAGGAGACCCGGCGGCCATGGAAAGACGGAAAAGTTACCGGCGTGCCCGGCACCTGGGATACGAACGGGATCACCTGATGCCCGGCGCCCGTACCTGCACCAGCGGTCGCGCTAGCACCGTATCCCGCGCCGCTGGCCGCGACGTTTCCGGCAGTGGCTGGCTCCACCTGCTTAGCCATGCGCGCTGCTCCTCTCCTGATGCCTCGTCTGTGTACCTATCATTGTGGTCAGGGACTCATCATGGGGCGCACTCGACCCCTCAGGTGCGACCAGGGTAAGTCCTGACGGGCTACCGGGTACCTAGCCAGACGATCTGCAGGGAGCGCGACAACAGTGCCAGCCATCATTGACAGCGTCCTTCGCGCAGGCGAGGGCAAGACGCTGCGCAAGCTCAAGGCGATTGTCAGCCAGGTCAACTCCATCGAGGACGACTTCAAGTCGATGACCGATGCCGAGCTGCGCGCCATGACCGACGAGCTCAGGCAGCGGTACGAGGATGGCCAGACGCTCGACGAGCTGCTGCCCGAGGCGTTCGCCACGGTCCGGGAGGCTGCCACCCGGGTGCTCGGGCAGCGACATTTCGACGTTCAGCTCATGGGCGGCGCGGCCCTGCACATGGGAAACATCGCCGAGATGAGGACCGGTGAGGGCAAGACGCTCACCGCGGTGCTGCCGTCCTATCTCAACGCGCTGTCCGGCCGGGGAGTGCATGTCGTCACGGTGAACGACTACCTGGCTAAGTACCACGCTGAGTGGATGGGCCGGATCCACCGGTTCCTCGGCCTCGAGGTCGGCGTGATCTTGGCGAACATGGAGCCCGACGAGCGCCGCAGACAATACGCGGCCGATGTGACTTATGGCACAAATAACGAGTTTGGCTTCGACTACCTCAGGGACAACATGGCCTGGGGGCTGGAGGAGTGCGTCCAGCGCGGCCACCCCTTCGGCATCGTCGACGAGGTCGACTCGATCCTGATCGACGAGGCGCGGACCCCGCTGATCATCAGCGGCCCGGTCGACGAGAACAGCATCTGGTACCAGACGTTCGCAAGGATCGCGCCGCGGCTTCGCCGGGGCGAGGACGGCGAGGGCGATTACGAGGTCGACGAGAAGAAGCGCACAGTCGGCATCTCCGAGTCGGGTGTCACCAAGGTCGAGGACGAGCTGGGCATCGACAACCTGTATGAGCACATCAACACCCCGCTGATCAGCTTCCTCAACAACGCGATCAAGGCCAAGGAGCTTTACCACAAGGACAAGGACTACGTCGTCATGAACGGCGAAGTCCTGATCGTGGACGAGTTCACCGGGCGCATCCTGCACGGCCGCCGCTGGAGCGAAGGCATGCACCAGGCGGTCGAGGCCAAGGAAGGCGTGGAGATCAAGGACGAGAACCAGACACTCGCCACGATCACGCTGCAGAACTACTTCCGCCTTTACGAGAAGCTCTCCGGCATGACCGGAACGGCGATGACCGAGGCGAACGAGTTCCACCAGACCTACCAGCTCGGCGTCGTGCCCATCCCGACCAACATGCCAATGATCAGGGCCGACCAGCCCGACCTGGTCTTCCAGTCCGAGGAAGCCAAGTGGGAGGCCGTCGTCGAGGACATCGTCGAGCGGCACGAGAACGGTCAGCCGGTACTGGTCGGCACCGTTAGCGTGGAGAAGTCCGAGCTGGTGTCCAGGCAGCTCAAGCGCCGGGGCGTGCCGCACGAGGTGCTGAACGCCAAGTACCACGAGCGGGAGGCGGCAATCATCGCCCAGGCCGGCCACAAGGGCGCCGTCACCGTGGCCACCAACATGGCCGGCCGCGGTACCGACATCATGCTCGGCGGCAACCCTGAGTTCCTGGCCGACATCGAACTGCATCAGCGTGGCCTGTCCCCGGTCGACACGCCCGAGGATTACGAGGCTGCCTGGTCCGCGGCGGTCGAGAAGAGCCGCAAGGCCGTCGCCGACGAGCACGGAGAGGTAGTGGCCGCGGGCGGCCTGTACGTGCTCGGCACGGAACGGCACGAGTCCCGTCGCATCGACAACCAGCTGCGCGGCCGCTCCGGCCGTCAGGGCGACCCCGGCGAGTCCAGGTTCTACCTGTCGCTCGCGGACGAGCTGATGGTCAGGTTCAACGGCGACAAGATCGCGCACCTGATGCAGATGCTCAAGACCCCGCCGGAAATGCCGCTGGAGTCTAAGAACGTGAGCCGGGCGATCCGGTCAGCGCAGCACAACGTCGAGCAGCTCAACTTCGAGATCCGCAAGGACGTGCTGAAGTACGACGATGTCATGAACAGGCAGCGCAAGGTCGTCTACTCCGAGCGGCGGGCCGTGCTGGAGGGAGCCGACCTCACGGGGCAGATCAGCGGCATGATCGACGACGTCGTAGACGGCTACGTGAACGGCGAGACGGCCACCGGTTTCGCTGAGGAGTGGGACCTGGACAAGCTCTGGCGCGCGCTGCGCCAGCTCTACCCGATCAGCATCACCGTGGACGAACTGGTCGAGCAGGCGGGCGGCGACCGAACGCACCTGACCCGCGAGTTCATCGCCGAGACGGTGAAGGCCGACGCGCACGCGGCGTACGAGCGCCGGACCGAGGAGCTCACGCCCGAGGTCATGCGCGACGTGGAGCGCCGGGTGGTGCTGTCGGTGCTCGACCGCAAGTGGCGCGAGCACCTGTACGAGATGGATTACCTGCGTGAGGGCGTCAGCCTGCGTGGTTACGGCCAGCGGGACCCGCTGATTGAGTACCAGCGCGAGGGCTACGACATGTTCACCGCGATGATGGACGGGATCAAGGAGGAATCCGTCCTCAACTTGTTCAATTTGCAGGTCCAGGTGCAGGCTGACCCGATTGTCGAGGAGGACGGGACCGCCCAGCTCGGCGGGACCGCGCCGGCCCTGCCGCAAGCCCAGCTCCAGCGGCAACCTCAGCCACGGCAGGAAGCCCCGGTGCGGCAGCAACCACAGCCGCGACAGGAAGCCCAGCCGCGAGCAGGAAGCCCAGCCGCGACAGGAAGCCCAGCCGCGGCAGCCGGCGCAGCGCCGCGGCCAGGGCCAGCAGCCAGTGGCCGCCCAGGCAGAGGCTGAGCTGCCAGCGGGCCTCGCGAGAGGCCTGGCCAGGCCGCAGCGCTCGGGCGACCTCAGCTACAGTGCGCCGAGCGAGGAC
The DNA here is from genome assembly GCA_963834665.1 of uncultured Actinomycetota bacterium. GTDB lineage: Bacteria > Actinomycetota > Actinomycetes > Streptosporangiales > Streptosporangiaceae > JAJYUU01. Next base: position 365,277 of record CAWICK010000007.1, on the reverse strand, counting down.
GGATCGGGCCGGGCCGAGCACAAGGCAGCGGGCCCGACGGGCGGCGCGAGCTACGCGGGCGTCGGCCGGAACGCGCCCTGCCCGTGCGGATCCGGCCGCAAGTTCAAGCAATGCCACGGTGATCCGCGCGCCCGGCAGTAGATCGGTATAAATGCACTAGATCCGGAAAATATCGGGGAACGGGGCCAGCCGCGGCTCGCGGTCGGCGGCCGCGACGCGGCCGCGACAGTACTCCACGCGTCGCTGCTCATCGCTGCACCCTTATGCCGATTCGATGGCGGTGAGGCACCAGCGCTCATCGGTTGTCCGGTAGGGCCGGGCCTGGGCGCGCTCAAGCCGCAGCGCCAGCGCGCGCACCCGCGGGCCGAAGCCGACGACGGCCGTCAGTTCGAGCACGTCCTGGCTTGGCGCGGATGTCACGATCCTGCGGACCCGAGGCCGCTGGTCGGTGACCAGCATCGGGCCGAGTTGCCTGATCCGCTGCCTGGCCTGCTCGGTCGTCCAGGGCGTCAGCTGCTGGGCCGGCCGCGATCCAGCTAGGGTCTCGGCCAGCACCTGGGCGAACTGGCCGGGCCAGGTGGCGTTGCCCGGCGGCGCCATCCCGCGTTCAGCCCGAAACATCGGCTCGGCGCAGCCCTCATCTCCATCGGGCTCGTCCCAGGGCTGCTCTTCGGCGGCTTGCTGCTCGTCGTCGTAGGGCGGTCCGGCGTCGGGCACGGTAAGCCTGCGCACCGCCAGGGCGTCCGGCAGGGGGGCCTGCCCGCCGGGCTGCAGGAGCCGGGCAGGCAGCGTGGGCGGCATGGCTGGCCTGGCCGGAAGTTCTGGAATGTGCCAGGGTAGCTGCGGAGGCGGAGTCTGCTGCATATCACGAGTTGTACTCGGTGCTGGTGACATTTCTGGCCCGGAATGCGGCAGGCCGCCCGGTGGTTCATGTCCTAGGCATGCGAATCAACCAAGGAGCCTGACGTGTCACTGCCACCGCTGGTCGAGCCAGCCGCCGATCTCAGCGTCGATGAGGTCAAGCGCTATTCGCGCCACCTGATCATCCCTGAAGTCGGCATGACCGGGCAGAAGCGGCTGAAGAACGCCAAGGTGCTGTGCGTGGGAGCGGGCGGCCTGGGCTCGCCAGCGTTGCTATACCTGGCCGCGGCGGGCGTGGGCACCCTGGGCGTTATCGACTATGACGTGGTGGACGAATCGAATCTGCAGCGCCAGATCATCCACGGCCAGTCCGACATAGGCCGGTCTAAGGCTCAGTCGGCCAAGGACAGTATCAACGAGATCAACCCGTATGTGAACGTTGTGCTGTACGAAGAGCAGCTCACCGTGGACAACGTCATGGAGATTTTCGCCGGCTACGACCTGATAGTGGACGGCACAGACAATTTCGCGACCCGTTACCTTGTCAATGACGCTTGCGTGCTGCTTGGCAAGCCGTACGCCTGGGGTTCGATCTTCCGTTTCGACGGCCAGGCCAGCGTGTTCTGGGCCGAGCACGGCCCGTGCTACCGGTGCCTGTACCCCGAGCCGCCGCCGCCGGGCATGGTGCCGTCCTGCGCCGAGGGCGGCGTTCTCGGCGTCCTGTGCGCCTCGATCGGGTCGATCCAGGTCAACGAGGCCATCAAGCTGATTACTGGCATCGGCGAGCCGCTGGTCGGGCGCCTGATGATCTACGACGCGCTGGAAATGAACTACCGGACCGTGCGGGTGCGCAAGGACCCGGAATGCGCCATCTGCGGCAAGAACCCGACGATCACCGAGCTGATCGACTACGAGGCGTTCTGCGGTGCGGTGTCCGCCGACGCCCAGCAGGCCGCATCCGGATCGACGATCACGGCGACCGACCTGAAGGGCATGCTCGACCGTGGCGACGACATCTTCCTCGTCGACGTGCGCGAGCCGAACGAGTACGAGATCGTGTCCATTCCTGGGTCGGTGCTCATCCCCAAGGACCAGTTCCTGAACGGCTCGGCGCTCGAGCGGCTGCCGCAGGACAAGAAGATCGTGCTGCACTGCAAGAGCGGCGCCCGTAGCGCGGAATGCCTGGCAGTTGTGAAGGGCGCAGGCTATTCCGACGCCGTGCACGTCGGCGGCGGCGTGCTTGCCTGGGTTAACCAGGTCGACCCAAGCCTGCCAACCTATTAAGCCTGGCCCCGTAAGATCCGGCTGTGACGTGGCAGCCAGAGGTGGCCGGCACCTGGCCAGCTGAGCCGGACCGCAACGACGGTCCGGCTCCGGCGTACGGGCCTGTGCCGGCTCCGGAGTACGGGCCGTGAGCACGGGCCTCAGCCGGGCCCGGAGTACGGGCCTGTGCCGGCTCCAGAGTATGAGCCTCAGCTGGCCTCGCCGCACGGACATGAGCAGCTGCGCCCGCCACGCCGTGGCCGTGGCCGGGCTGCCCTGTTCGGCCTGCTGCTCGCGGCCGGACTTGGCGGCCTGGCGGTGTCAGCGTTCGGCATCGCACACCAGTTGCTGCCACGTCAGTTCACGGTCACCCAGCAGCGGCAGATCATGACCTGGCAGATGACGCGCCGCTGGCGTGCCGTGCCAGCGGGCCGGATCTTCCCCCGCACAGTCCGGTATGACCTGCCAGGTGACGTCCTTGACGCGGAGCGGGGCCTGGTCCTGGACGCGCACAGGCTGGGCATCGCCACCAAGACGAGTTGCGCGGCAGGCGTGACAGCCAGGGCTGCGCGGATTCTCGCCACGGACGGCTGCTCGGCCGTCCTTCGCGCCACCTACGTCGACTCCACCGGCAGTCTCATCGCGACACTTGCCGTCGCGGTCCTGCCGGACGGGGCCGCGGCGCGCAAGGCTACGGGCGAGCTCACGGGCTCCGCGGACAGGAATCCGGCGCTGGTGCGCTCACTACGGATCGCCCGGACGCCGGCCGCCCAGTTCGGCGATGTACAGCGCCAGCTTTCCCGCACCTTCTACGGCGGTCCGTACGTGATCATGTCAACGGTCGGGTTCGCCGACGGCAGGCACAAGGTGCGAGTCTCCGCTGACCTGTACGTCGACCAGGAGATGCTGAGCCTGGCGCGCGGCCTTGAGGGCGCAGCGAACGCGGTCCTGGGCGGTCAGCCCGCCACGCCAGTCTGTCCAGGGGCGCCCGGATGCTAACCCGAGCTCTGCTAACCCGAGCTCTGCTAACCCGAGCCCTGCTAACCAGCGCGGGCCACGGGTCGCGCATGCTGGCCGCGGTCGTTTCGGCGGTTGCGCTGTTCTGCGCGGGCTCCGTCGTGCTGATGGCGCCCGCCAGGGCCGATGCGGTGCGCAACACCGAGATGGCTGTCCTGAACGCACTCAACGTGCAGCCAGCCTGGAATATCTCTCGCGGCCAGGGCGTGGTCGTCGCCGTCATTGATAGCGGCGTCAAACCGGATGTCTCCGACCTGACCGGTTCGGTCCGTACCGGCCCGAACCTCACCGGGGTGCCCACGCTGCCAGCCAACCCGGCTTGGGGCGTGCACGGCACCTGGATGGCGTCGCTGATAGCAGGCCATGGTCACGCTGGCGGCGGCAGCGGCATCATCGGAGTCGCCCCAGGGTCGACAGTGCTGTCAATCCGGGTGATCACCGATCCCAACGATCCTGGCTACGCGGCGTACGAGCGTCAGCCGGCCTCGCGCGGCCAGGGCGAGCTGGCTAAGGCGATCAGGTATGCGGTCCGGCACGGGGCCAGCGTCATCAGCATGTCGCTCGGCTACTCGCTACAGAGCCGGACGGTACGCGCGGCACTGCAGTATGCCTACGACAAGAACGTCGTCGTGGTGGCTTCGGCGGGCAACTCCGGCACGACGGCAGGAGCTGACGGCACCGGGCATGCGCCCTACTCGTTCCCGGCGAACTACCCGGGCGTGCTCGCGGTAGGCGCCATAAACGGGGTTGGCCAGGTCGCCACCTTTTCCAGCGAGAACTTCTCTGTCCAGGTCGCGGCGCCGGGCTACCGGGTCCCGGCCCAGGGCCGGGACGGGCAGTACTGGTATGTCAGCGGCACGAGCCCGGCCTGCGCGCTCACTGCCGGCGTGGTCGCGCTGATCAAGTCCAAGTACCCCCGGCTAACCGACTCGCAGGTCATCGCCGCGATCACGAGCAGCACAAGTGCCGCCAGCCGTCCGCCAGGCGGTTATGACGAGCAGGTCGGTTTCGGCGTCGTCGACGCCGCCGCGGCGATGGCCCAGGCCGGGCACCTAAACAACAGTGCTCCGCCGCTGCGGGGCTTGCGGCCGTCAGCACACTTTGGCGGCGGCGTCGCGGCGATCTCCGCGCCGCCGGTGCCGCCGCGCGGACCCGGCATGCTCATCTTGTACTGCCTGCTAGGTGTGCTCAGCCTGGCTGTCGTGGCCGCCTCGACCAGCAGGATGTTCAGCTACCGAGACCGGAGCGAAACGTGAGGCGGACGCCTGCCGGAGCGCCGAGCAGCTCAGCGATCGATGATTATGCGGCTCGCGTGCTGGACGTGGTCGATTCGATCAAGCCGGGAACGGTCATGTCCTACGGCGATGTCGCCGAGTTCCTCGGCAGCGGCGGACCGCGCCAGGTCGGCCGGGTCATGGCCCTGTGGGGTGGCGGGGTCGCCTGGTGGCGGGTAGTCCGGGCGGACGGCGTGCTGCTGCCCGGCCACGAGCGGGCCGCACTGGCCAGGTACCAGGCGGAGAACACCCCGCTGCGGCAGTCGGCTGGCGGCCTGCCGCGCATCGACATGAGGCGGGCCCGGCGGACAAGTTAGCGTGCAGCTCTGGTAACGGCGCGCCGATTGTCGGCACCGTCTGCTGGAATGCGAAGCACGATGGAAACCGCGACGCCCGCCTACCGCCTCGTCCGGCTGCCAGGAGCGGCCGGTCATCCGCCGCTGCCCGATGACGGGCAGCGAAGGGTCATTAAGCACGGCGTCATTGACCACAGTGGCGGACCGCTGCTTGTGCTGGCCGGTCCTGGCACTGGCAAGACAACCACGATCGTGGAAGCCGTGGTCGACCGGGTCAACAGCCGCGGCGTCGATCCGCGCCGGGTGCTCGTGCTGACGTTCAGCCGCAAGGCGGCCGAGGAACTGCGGCAGCGCATCATGCTGAGACTCGGCCGCACCCTGCGCCAGCCGCTGGCGCTCACGTTCCACAGCTACGCCTATGCATTGGTGCGCCGCGAGTACGTGCTAGCGGGCGAGCAGGCGCCGATCCTGCTGCCCGGACCGGAGCAGTTGCTGGAGGTGCGTCGGCTGCTGCGCGGCGAGGCGGCTGACGGCGCGCTTGGCTGGCCGGAGCGGCTGCGAGGTGCCGTCGGCACCCGCGGCTTCGCGGCAGAGCTGCGTGATTTCCTGCTGCGCGCCGCTGAGCGCGGCATGGACGGGACCGGCCTGGCTGCGCTCGGCCGGTCGCATGGCCGCGACGACTGGGTTTCCGCCGGGCGCTTCCTGGATGCTTACGCCGCCCGGTTCGACCTGGCTCCCATCCCCGCCTACGACTACGCGGAGATTGTCAGGATCGCTGGCGGGCTGCTGCGGCGAGGCGCGGTCCGCTCCAGGGAACGTGAAGCCTACGACGTTGTGCTCGTCGATGAGTATCAGGACACCGATCCGGCGCAGGAAGAGCTGCTCGTGCAGCTGGCTGGCGATGGCCGCGAACTGATCGCGGTCGGCGACCCGGATCAGTCGATCTACGCGTTCCGGGGCGCGGATGTGGACGCGATCAGGCGGTTTCCGGACCGGTTCCGCACACCAGACGGCCGCCCGGCCGACGTGGTCGCGCTTCGCACCTGCCGGCGAAGCGGACCCGCGCTGCTTGCCGCCTCGCGCCGGATCGCCGCGCGCCTGCCGGCTGCGCTAGGCCATCAGCAGGCCGGTGCCAGCAGGGAGCACCGCCAGCTCATCCCGGCTGGCCCTCGCGCGCCGGATTCGGTCCGCGTCATCACGGCTGCCAGCGCGACCCAGGAAGCGGCGCTCATCGCCGACACCCTGCGGCGCGCTCACCTAATGGACGGCATCGCCTGGCAGGACATGGCGGTGCTCGTCCGCTCCGCAGTGCGACAGGGCCCGGTTCTGCAGCGGGCGCTGACGGCGGCTGGCGTGCCAGCGACTGTCGCTGGCGACGAGCTCCCACTGACGGCCGAGCCGGGCACACGCCCGTTGCTGCGCCTGGTCACCTGCGCGGTGCGACCGGACATGCTGGACGAGCAGGCGGCGGCGGATCTGCTGACCGGACCGCTCGGCGGGACCGACGCTCTCGGCCTGCGCCGGCTGCGGCGGGTGCTCCATGCGGCCGCCCGGGTGGCCGGCCAGCCGCCAGCCGACGAACCGCTGGCTGCGGCCATCAGCGACCCCCGCGACCTGATACTGGCGGGCTGGCCGACGTCCGACTCTGCCGACCGGGCAATGACAGCGGCAGTCGTGGCTGCCCGCCGGGTTGCGTCGCTGCTGCAGGTTGCCAGGCAGGCAGCCAACGGCGGTTCGCCGCATGAGGTGCTGTGGGCTGTCTGGGATGCGTCGGGGCTGGCGAGCCAGTGGCAATCGGACAGCGCGGCGGGCGGGACGCGCGGCGCGATCGCCGATGCCGACTTGGACGCTATGGTCGCGCTGTTCGACGCGGCAGCCAGGTTCGGCGAGCGGTTGCCGGACGGCTCGATCCAGTTGTTCCTGGACAGCGTGTCCGGCCAGGAGATCGCCGGCGACACTCTCGCCGCGCAGGCACCGCGCGGCGATACCGTCACGGTGCTGACCGCGCACCGGTCCAAGGGGCTGGAATGGGACCTGGTCGTGGTGGCCGGCGTACAGGAAGGCAGCTGGCCTGATCTGCGCCAGCGCGGTTCGCTGCTGGGCATGGACGAGCTGATGGACGTGGTCGCGGGCCGCGAGCTGGGCTCGGGCCCGCCGAGCCCGGACATCGCCGCCGTGCAGGCCAGCGCTCGGCAGCTCGCCGAGGAACGCCGCCTGTTCTACGTCGCGGTGACCAGGGCGCGCAGTCAGCTCGTAGTGACCGCCGTCGGGGCCGCTGATGCCGAGGACAGGCCGTCCAGGTTCCTGGCGGAGCTGGCCGGGGATGAGATAGAGATCGAGCAGGTCGCTGGCACCGGCCGGCGCTGGCTCTCGCTACCCTCGCTCACAGCCGACCTGCGGCGGGCCGCCGCCGATACTGGCCTGCCAGGCCACGTGCGGGCCGCGGCGGCCGGGCAGCTGGCCAGGCTGGCTAAAGTCGGCGTGCGCGGAGCCAGCCCGCGGCAGTGGTACGCGCTGACTGAGCTCACCGCGGCCGGGCAGGCGCTGACCGGTGAAGTGCGCGTCTCGCCGTCGCAGGTGGAAAAGTTCACCAAGTGCGGACTGCGGTGGCTGCTGGAGGCGGCGGTAGGTGCGCAGGCGCCGGGAGCGGCACAGGCATTCGGCATCGTCATTCATGCTGCCGCCGCGCTGGCGGCTGAAGGTGCTGACGACGACGAGGTGGCCAAGCGCGTCGACGAGTTGTGGCAGCACCTGGATTTCGGCAGCCGCTGGTACACCGCCAAGCAGCGGACCAACGCGGAAGCCATGGTGGCCAAGTTCCTTGCCTGGCACCGCAGCAACCCGCGCCAGCTCATCGCAGTCGAGCAGCGGCTAAGCGTCAGGATGGGCGAGGTCACCATAACCGGCCAGGTCGACCGGCTGGAGCGGGACGCCGATGGCAGCGCGGTTGTCGTCGACCTGAAGACCGGATCGGGCAAGCCGGCCGAGGCCGATCTGGACCGGAACCCGCAGCTTGGCGTCTACCAGCTCGCCGTGCTGCTGGGCGCTTTCGAGCAGCTCGGGCTTAGCGAGCCGGGCGGCGCGGAGCTGGTTCAGGTCGGGAAGGCAGCGTTGTCGGCGAGCGTCCGGGTGCAGCCGCAACGGCCGCTCGCCAGCGACCCCGATCCCCAGTGGGCGCAGCACTTGGTCGAGACCGTCGCGGCCGGAATGGCTGGCCCGGTCTTCCAGGCCACCGCCAATCCCGGCTGCCGGATGTGCCCGGTCGCGACCAGCTGCCCTGTCGACGAGCGCGGCGGCCAGGTGACGCCATGACCGGACCGCTGGAGCACAGCCCAGCCCAGTACAGTCCTGCGCAGCTGGCCAGGATCGTCGGCGCGCAGGAGCCGACCGCTGAGCAAGCGGCGGTCATCGGCGCTGCGCTCGGTCCGATGGCGGTGATTGCCGGCGCCGGGTCGGGTAAAAGCGAGACGATGGCGGCCCGCCTGGTGTGGCTGGTCGCGAACCAGCTGGTCAGTCCCGAGCGGGTGCTTGGCCTGACGTTTACCAGGAAGGCAGCGGCGGAGCTCGCAGAGCGGGTAAGAGCGCGTCTCACCGGCCTGCGTCGCGCTGGCCTGGCACTACCCGGCGCAGCGGAGGACGGCGAGCAGGCCGGTGATCCGGTGATCGCCACCTACCACTCCTACGCCGGGCGGCTAGTGGCCGACCATGCGCTGCGTGAGGGCCTGGAACCGTCACTCAGGCTCATCACCCCGGCGGTGTCCTGGCAGCTCGCTGCCCAGGTCGTGGCGGCTTATGACGGCCCGATGGACGCTACCGAGTGGACTCCGGCCACAGTGACCTATGCGGTGCTGACGCTGGCGGGCGAGATAGCCGAGCATCTGCGCGGGCCTGCGGACGTCCTTGAGGTCGGCGAATGGCTCGACCGAGGTTGCTCCGAGTTGCCCGGCAAGATGCCCAAACTGGTCCGTGACGTGCTGCGCAGCCAGCGGGTGCGGGAGCAACTGCTCCCGCTGGTCGCGGCTTACACGGCGGCCAAGGCGGCCAGGGAAGTAATCGACTATGGCGACCAGATGGCCATTGCCGCCCGGATCGCCGCGCGCCATCCGGCAGTGAGCCTGACAGAGCGAGCCCGTTACCAGGTAATCCTCCTGGATGAATACCAGGACACCTCCCATGCGCAGCTGATACTGCTCAGGTCGCTGTTCGGCTGGGGACATCCGGTGACCGCGGTCGGCGATCCCTGCCAGTCCATCTACGGCTGGCGCGGTGCCAGCGCGGGCAACCTGCGCCGGTTCAGGACAGACTTCCCGGCGGCGCCCGGTCGGCCCGCACCGGTCCGGGTGCTATCAACGAGCTTCCGCAACACCGGGCGCGTCCTTGCGGCGGCCGGCTCGATCCAGGCCGAGCTACGAGCGAGCGCGCCGGACGTGCCGTTGCTCGTGGCGCCGCCCGGCCGCGCAGACCGCGGCCTTGTCCGCTGCGCGCTGCTCGAATCGGCGCTGGCCGAGGCAGCGTGGGTGGCCGGGGAGGTAACCACGCTGCTGGCATTGGCAGCCGGGACCGCGCCCGACGGCCTGCCGTGGCCAGACGGGCGCCCGGCCGGGGTGAGGCCTCGCGACATCGCCGTGCTGTGCCGCAAGCGGGCTCAGTTCCCGGCGGTCAGGGCTGCGCTGGAGGCACGCGGCGTGCCCGTCGAGGTTGTCGGCCTTGGCGGCCTGCTGACCGTGCCCGAGGTCGCCGACATCGTTGCGACGCTGCACGTCATGCACGATCCGGCCGCTTCCGGCGCGCTGGCGCGGCTGCTAACTTCGCCGCGGTGGCGGATCGGCCCGGCGGATCTGGTCGCGCTGGGCAGGCGGGCGCGGCAACTTGCCAGGTCGGGCGATGACGCAGGCAAATCGCGATCGACCGCAGGCGACCACATCGCTGATGCCATCAACGACCTGACCCGTGACCCCGGCAGCCTGATCGAGGCGCTCGATGACCTGGGCAGCCCGGCGGCCTACTCGTTCGCCGGCCATGCCAGGCTAGCCGCGCTGGCCGGCGAGCTCCGGGTCTTGCGGGGGCACGCCGCCAGGCCGCTTGCCGAGCTAGTGACCGAGGTGGAGCGGATGCTGGGCCTTGATATCGAGGTGGCGGCCAGGCCCGCGGTGGACCCGGCTGCCGCCCGCGCCGACCTGGATGCGTTCGCCGACGCCGCCGCCGCGTTCGCCGGTGATGCGCAGGAGCCGACGCTCGGCGCTTTCCTGGCCTACCTAGCCGCGGCGGAGTCTGAGGAGTTCGGCCTCGAGGCCGGCCAGGTTGGCGACACCGACTCAGTGAAGCTGGCCACGGTCCATGCGGCCAAGGGCCTGCAATGGCCGGCGGTGCTCGTGCCCGGTCTGGCCGATGGCGCGCAGAAGCACGTCTTCCCGGCCAGGCCGCGGGTGACGACGAGGTGGACGGAGAATGCCAGGCTTCTCCCGTTCAGCCTGCGCGGGGATGCCTCCGACCTGCCTCAGCTGGCCGGCCTGAAGCCAGCCGAGCTGGCCGAGTTCGGTGCCGCCTGTGCCGCGCGCGACCTGGCCGAGGAACGCCGCCTCTGCTACGTCGCGGCAACCAGGGCTGCCTACTGGCTGGGGTGTTCCGGTTTCTGGTGGGGCGACGGTGTTGCCAGGGCCGGGCCCTCGCAGTTCCTCCAGGAGGTCCGAGCTGCGTGCGCGGACGGCGCGGGCGAGATCGATGTGTGGCATCCAGAACCGGAGCCCGACGCCGTCAACCCCGCGCTGGCGGAACCGGCTACAGCGCAGTGGCCCGCAGCCGCCGCGGCCGGCGCGCGGTATGAGGCCGTCCGCGAGGCTGGCGACCTGGTGCAGGCAGCAATGCACGCAACGACAGCGACTAGCCAGCGCCTGCCAGACAGCCCGGCCGTGCCTGATGCCGATCCGCACCATGAGCTGATCTCGGCCTGGATGCGCGATACCGACTTGCTGCTAGCCGAGCGAGCCCGGCGCCGGGCCAGCCATGATGTCGTCGTCGGCTTGCCGCTGCGACTGCCGGTGTCTTCGCTCGTGACGATGGCCAGAGACCCGGCCGAACTCGCGCAGCGCGTGCGCAGGCCGATGCCGCGTCCCCCGGCCCCCCACGCCGCGCGCGGCACCACGTTCCACCAGTGGCTAGAGCAGCGGTTCGGCCAAGCTCAGCTGATTGACGCTGACGACCTGGCTGTCGCCGCTGATGATCGCGGCGCGTCGGCCGAAGACCCCGACCTGGCCGAGCTGAAGTTGGCATTCGAGGCTGGCGAGTGGGCGAACCGATGGCCGGCCGAGGTTGAAGTTGCGTTCGAGACGCTCGTCGCCGACCGTCTCGTCAGTGGGCGGATCGACGCCGTGTTCGCCGACGCACAGGAGGGCGGCTACGACGTCGTCGACTGGAAGACTGGCAGGCAGCCCGCGTCGGTCCAGGAGAAGCGGGCAGTCGCCGTGCAGCTCGCTGCCTACCGGCTGGCGTGGACGGCGCTGGCCGGGGTGCCGGTGTCTGAGGTTCGGGCCGCCTTCTACTACGTGCGCGATGACGCCACCGTGCGGCCGTCCGACCTGCTGGACGCGGATGGCCTTGCGGCGCTCATCAATGATCTCGAGGTTGCGGCAGGACCGTCTGCCAGCGCACCTTGATCACGACGCCGCTTCGACCCACCGTCTCAGGTCTAACCGGCGTTAGCCCCCATTGTCGCTCCTTGCGACCTGGGTTAAGTCGGATGTGCAGCCAGACTGGGTAAGATGCGCGGGGTCGGACCGGACGGAGGCATGCGGTGACGGAACGTCGAGTGGCCATGAGCGATGGCATCGCTGAGCGTGTCGTAAGGCGGGCTATCTCGCACCTGGCGAACTCCTACGCCCACGGCCCAGCTAGGGCGAGCACCGCCAAGGACATGATCGTCCGGGCATTCGAGGGCAAAAGCGAGGAAGCGGACGCCGTTGACGGCTATGCCGCGTCCGCGGCGATGGCTGCCCTGGCGCACGGCATCGAGGCTGAGGTTGGCACGGGACTGGACTGGCTTGCCGTTGCCGCGCTCCAGGAGTGGGACTTCCACCACCCGGAGAACCCGATCTAGTCGACGTGTAGAGGGTGACGGGACTCGGGCGTGCCTGCTGCTCGCGGCGCGGATTTCGCTGCCGCTGGGCGGCGTCCATTGCCGTTAGCCGCAGCTGATTCGCTCGGCTTGCTCGCGGATCACGGACAGGACCCGGTCATCGCCCGGAGTTGCCGGGATGGCGGTGAGGACCCGGTCCAGTGTCTCGGTCACCACGGCCGATGCGGCGCGTCGGCGGATGCCCCACGTGGTCGCTTCGTCGATGAGGTTGGCTGCTGTTACCTTCCGGATGTCGGCCTGCCCGCCGACCCGCTGGCCCAGGTGCGTGTCCGCCCGCATCGGCTGTCCCGCGCCATCGGTCAGTTCGAGGGCGATCGTCGACAGGACGTCATACAGCGGGGCGAGCCCGATTTTCGGGCTGTCCAGCTCGTGCAGTATGGAGAAGTTCTTGACATGCGCGTCCGCGTTACCGACGGCCATATTGAACGTTGTTCGGCGCAGCAGGCTGGTCGCGTCGTGGGGATCGCCGAAGTTCCGCAATAGGTCGGCGAGGTCGCGCAGTGCCGGGCCGCCCTGTTCCTCGTACTTCAGTCCAGGAGGCGTGGCGGTCGCCTGGCAGCCGTCCTCCTGATGCACCCGGCCCGGAATTTGCCCGGCAGGTGAGTCCTGCCTGTCATAGCGCCTGACCGCCAGCACCGGAAGACCGGCGAGATTAAGCAGTTCTACCTCCGGCACAGACAGCTCGCAGGCGGCGGCGAGCCGCAGGCAAGTGGCCTCGTTGGCAGCCATCGGGTGCGGGCCGTCTGGCTTGAGGATCCATGTCGAGGGAGCGTCCCCGTAGGGGAGCTGCCAAGCACCGTCGGCAGCGCGGCCCAACAACGCCTTGCGCTGGAAGCCGGCCAGCGATGGGCGGAAGCCGCGCTCCGGTGCGGCGCCTAGGGGCGCGACGTCAAGTCCGCTGATTACCCGCCGCAGGTCGGCGGCCGTCATCGGGGAGTATCCGCTGTTGCCGTTCCCGCCGGGCCGGTCCCCGGCAGGGAGCACCATGATCGCGCCCGCGCAGTCCCGGCCGAACGCCTGAAGGATGCCGTAGGTGTCCACTGGGCGGACTCCGGCCAGAGCCGCTATACGTGCGAGAGCCGGTCCCTCGGGCAGCACGTTCTCGAAGAAGTCCAGGCCGCGCATATCGCGGGGACCGGCTGGGCTGCCAATCGGCAGCCCGACGGAGAGAACAGGGCTGCCAAGCCCCCACCGCTCTACGCCTTCGGGGCGCCACTCCAGCTGGATCCGCAATTCCGGCCCGCGCATCAGCGCTGCCACGGGCGTGCCATAGAGCCACGCGACGAGCCGGTCAGCCATTGGGTTCCCTTGGCCTGACGATGACCTCGCAGCCGACGAAACGCAACAGCCGCAGCGCGTGGGTCAGCGAGCTGCCGAACTTGCCCCCTTCCAGCGACGACAGGTACGGCTGCCCGATGCCCATGGCCTCGGCGGCATCCACCTGCGTCACGCCGACCGCAGTCCGGAAGTGTTTCAGCGCAGCGCCCAGGTCCCGCGCCGTGGTCACCAGGTACTCGCCGTTCCGTATCACCATAGATCGATAGTAGCACCTTATCAGTAATCGACGATATCGCTCATGCGTGATAGCACGCCACCGCAGTCACGGAAATCTCGGCAGGCGGCAAGGACGACGGCCTACGGACAATCACGAAGGGCTAGGGCGCGCCGCCAGACAGGTGAGTGTCCAGCGATGCCATTTTCGCGTTCAGGCCGTCGGTCACTCCGGGCCGGATGTCTGCCTTCAGCGTCACGCTGACCCGCGGCGCGCGGGCCGCGACGGCATCGACCGCGGCCTTGACCACCGCCATGACCTCATCCCAGTCTCCCTCGATCGAGGTGAACATGGCATCAGTCCGGTTCGGCAGCCCGCTGGCGCGCACCACCCGGACCGCGTCGGCAACATATTCGGCCACGTCTGGCCCGACGCCGAGCGGCGTTACCGAGAAAGCAACGATCATCCGATCCTCCGTCATGATCCGGGCTGGCCATGCTAGCTGACCGGGTCGCAGAGAATACTGGAGGCCAAGCGCGCCGACGAGCCGAATCCCTGCCTGCGAAGGAGCACCATGGACGTTCGCCAGTACATCGAGGAGCATGCGGCGGAGTTTTTCGGCTCACTCAGTCAGTGGCTGGCCATCCCGTCTATTTCCGCCGATCCAGCACGCGGCGACGATGTCGGCCGGTCCGCGCACTGGCTGGCTGAGCATCTGCAGGAAACGGGCTTCCCCATCACCGAGCTGTGGACGACAGGCGAACCAAGTTCACCTGGACTCCCGGCGGTGTATGCCGAGTGGCCGGCCAGCGATCCGGCAGCGCCGGTGGTAGTCGTCTATGGCCACCATGATGTGCAGCCTGTTGAGCCGCTCGCAGAATGGGATAGCCCGCCGTTCGAGCCGGTGCAGCGAGACGGGCTGCTGCTCGGCCGGGGCGCTTCCGACGACAAAGGGCAGGTGCTCTTCCACGCCCTCGGCGTCAGCGCCCTGCTCGCCGCGACCGGCGCGACCGCCCCGCCGGTCACGCTCAAACTGCTCATCGAGGGCGAGGAGGAATCCGGCTCGCCGCATTTCGCCGAGCTGTTGCGCGCGAAACGCGACCGCTTGCGCTGTGACGTCGTCGTGGTCTCCGACACCACCATGTGGGCGGCTGACGTTCCCTCCATGTGCGTGGGGATGCGCGGCGTGGTCGATGCGGAGATCAGCCTCCGCGGACCGGAGCGTGACCTCCATTCCGGCTCGTTCGGAGGTGCGGTGCCGAACCCGCTGCACGTTCTCGCTGACATCCTGTCGGGACTGCACGACAGCGACGGCCGGGTGACTGTGCCCGGCTTCTACGACAACGTACTGCCGCTGTCCGACGCCGAACGTGAGCTGATAGCGCGCCTGCCCTTCGATGAGAAAGCCTGGCTGGCCGAGGCCGGCAACAGCGGCGCGGCAGTCGGGGAGGCCGGTTACACCACCCTCGAGCGTGTGTGGGGCCGGCCGACCGCGGAAGTGAACGGCATGTGGGGCGGTCATACCGGGCCCGGCGGCAAGACGATCGTGCCAGCCCAGGCCCATGCCAAGCTGTCATTCCGGCTGGTCGCGAACCAGGAGCCCGCGGACGTCATCGCCGGCCTGCGCCAGTACGTGCGGGACCGCACGCCCGGCGGGATCGGGGCAACGGTGATTTCGAAAGGGAACGGGGTCCGCCCATGTTTCGCCGCCATGGATTCGCCGGCGGTCCTTGCCGGGCGACGGGCGATGGAGCGCGCATTCGGCACGGAGATCCTGTTCACCAGGGAAGGCGGTAGCGGGCCAGAGGCGGACCTGGCCGATATCCTCGCCGCGCCCCTGGTCTTCGTCGCTGTCGGGCTCGATTCGGACAGGATTCACGCCCCGAATGAGCGCGTCGATACCGCGCTGCTGCTCAAGGGCGCGGAGGCCTCGGCGTATCTGTGGGACGAGTTCGCCGCCGCCGCTGGCGAGCTGACGGCGGGCAGGTGAGCTCAGCGGCGAGCATGCCAGGGTCGGTGCTGACCGGGCTGGCGCTCGCGCGGGGGGAGGTGGACCGGTCCGCGCACCTGCGCTCTGATTCCGAGTGGCTCGATGCGGCCTGGGCCGACCCTGGCACCCGCGTTCTCGTCGTCGAGCATGGGCGCGCGCTCTGCTCCATCGATGACCGGGAGGCCCGGCTGTGGTTCGTCTCACCCGCGGAAGGGCCCGGCGGCGTGCGCTTCCTGCTTGGCGTCGACCACGAGGGCGTCGCATACTTCGGCGTGGCCGGGCCGCTGCCCGAACTGCGCGAGCCGGATGAGGACGGCGTCAGGCCGGTGCCGCTGCGCGAAGCCGGACCGCTGCTATCGGACCGGGACGCTGGCCTGATGACGCATGCGGTCGCGCTGGCTAACTGGCACGAGACGTTCACTCACTGCCCGCGGTGCGGCTCGCCCACTGACCCGATCTCGTCCGGGCACGCGCGCAAATGCCCGGTCGATGGCAGCGAGCATTTTCCGCGCGTGGACCCGGCCATGATCGTCCTGGTGACCGACCCCGATGATCGCTGCCTGCTGGCCCGTAATGCGCTCTGGCCGGAGCGCCGCGTTTCCATCCTGGCCGGGTTCGTGGAGGCCGGCGAGTCGGCCGAGCAGGCGGTTGCCCGCGAGGTACATGAGGAGACAGCCGTGGTCGTCAGCACCGTCCGCTACCTCGGCAGCCAGCCATGGCCGATGCCGCAGAGCCTGATGCTGGGCTTCCGCGCCGAGGCGACCGGCGTGGACATCCGGGTCGACGCGAACGAGATCGCCGAGGCGCGCTGGTACAGCCGGGATGATCTGCGGGCGGCAGTAGCTAATGGTGAGCTGCTGCTGCCGCCGCCGATCTCCATCGCGCATCGCATCATCGAGTCCTGGTACGGCGATGACCTACCCGGCGCCTGGTGATGGCTGGTCCTCGCCGGTGCACTCACTCGCCCGCTGGATCGTGAGCACCCCGCAGGGTGATCACCGCCAGGCCGATGGCGAATACCAGGCTGGCGCATAGCGCCGCACCCAGGTCGTGCGCTGGCCGGGCGGGCCAGATCCACGGCGTGGTCAGCGCCGGGCCGTGCCAGTCTGCGTACAGCCCGTAGGCGCCGACCACCATGTACGCCAGCGGGGCGGCCCAGGCCAGCGCGCCGCCAAGCGCCGCCGCGCACAGCAGGCCGAGGCCGGTCAGCCCGGCCATGTTGCGCAGCACGTCCAGCGCACCGCCGGCCAGGTGCCCGCCGGTCCCGGCGGCAGTCAGGGCGCCGATGGCGACCGCGGTCAGGGCCAGCGTGGTGCCCAGCCGCAGGATCGGCAGTCGCTGGCCGGTCACGCGTTCGGGTTCGCCGAACGGGCTCGCCGTAGTGAGGCCGATGATCGCGGCGGCGCCCGCTTCGAATATCAGCGGCAGCTGTAGCGCACCGTACGTATCCCAGGGCCAGATCAGCGCGATCCTGAGGCCGATCGCGCAGGCGGCTATCACCGCCAGGGCCGCCGGGACCCTGCGGTTCACCAGGTGCAGGCGGACCAGCCGCAGGCCCGCTCGCGCCGGGCGGCCCTGCCGGTTTGCCGATGCGGCGTGCATGGCCCGGGCGGGGGCGGCGGTCATGGCAGCCGCGCTAGGGTGATCTGGCCGCCCCGCAGGGCAGCCAGGTTTGCCGCCAGCCAGGCGTGCCGTGCGGCGGCTGGCAGCGCAGCGAACCGCCGTGCCGCAGCCAGGCCCTGCGGACTGAGCGGCCGACCGAGAGCCGGCGCGCCGACCAACTGCAGCAGGGCTGTCGCGACCGCTTGCTGCGCCTCGTCGGGGGCTCGGCCTGCGACCAGATCGGCGACAAGGCCGACTGCCGTGTCAGACCGAACCATCGCAGCGAACTGGGCCGCGGTAATGCCCTGCTCGCCTGGTAGCAGATCGGGCAAGACCAGCAGGCCCGGCATTCCGATCGTGACGCCATTAACCGATACCTGCGTGAAGGTCGGGGCGCTCTGGCTGATCCGGTGCGGCACGCCAGGAAGGCCCGCCAGCTCGGTCAGCACCGGCTCAAGGGAACTCGTCACGAGCGGCAGGTCGGCCGCGTACGCCGGGTTGAGGCAGACCGGGACCTGTGTATGGCTGCACACCGGCGTGTAGTCGATGGGCCGGTCATTGGCCGCGTCATGCAGGGCCGGGATGATCACCATGCCGTGCTGGTCTGCCCGGCCAGTGCTGACGAGCGCGCCGGCCGTTATGGCGGCTGTCAGCCCCGCCGCGGCCACGACTGCAGCGGACCGGCGGAGCCGCCGGCCGCCGGCCTGCGCAGGCAAGCCCAGGGCGCCCAGCGTCGCGACTGCGAGCCCGGCCAGGAAGATCACCTGGGCAATCGAGAGGTCGGGCAGGTAGTGGTAGAAGGTGCCGATGCCCGGGTCGGGCCCGAGGTCGGCGGACCCGGCCTGCAGCGGCGAGAGCAGCCAGACCGAGCGATCGGTGTGGGCCAATTGGGGGCTGACCCCCAGCGCGAACCATGCACCGACGGTGACAAGGGGGGTAGTGAAGCGGCTCGGGAAGAACGCCCCGGCGGCGAACCCAACCGCCGACAGCGCGAGGATCCCGGCGGCGCCGACCACGGCCGGCCACCATAGCGGCCCACCCCAGTGGGCCTGGCGCGCGATCATCGCGTAGGTCACGCCCACACAGCCCAGGTAGGCCAGCATTGCCCACAACGTGGTGGCGGACCAGGTGACGAGCTGGGCTGTCCAGCGCGGCCGGGCGGTGACGGCGACCAGGTCGGTCATTCGCCGGCGGCTATCCCGCCAGCCCATCCACGCGGCCGCGCCGGTGACGGGCGCCGCGAAGTCGAGCAGGGCACCGTGCTGCAAGGTCATGACGCGCAGGTTCCACATGGCTGGCAGCTGCATGCTGCTGCGGTAGGCGTTGTAATAGAACAGCGCCACCGCAACCGGCGCCATCCACAGCATGGCGTTGCGGCGTAGTTCCAGCCGCAGCAGGCGGCCGATCGCCAACCCAGCCCGGTGGAGTTCGGGCCTGCGCACGGAAGCGGCCGTGGCGCTCGCGGCGCTCATGACCGCGCCGCCGCAAGCACCGCGCTGTAACCGCGCTCGAGCGGTGCATCGCCGACGCCGTGTCCTACGCCTCGCGAGGTGAGCTCGTCCGGCGTGCCGTGAAAGACGACCATTCCCTGGTCCATCAGCGCGACCTCGGCGCAGGCCGCGCCGACGTCCTCCACCAGGTGGGTGCTGACCACGACCGTGGCGGCCTGGCCCAGATCCCGCAGCAACACCCGGAATGCCACCCGCTGTTCGGGGTCCAGCCCGGCGGTCGGCTCGTCCAGCAGCAGCAACTGGGGCTCGTTCACGATCGCCTGCGCGATCCCGACCCGGCGCAGCATGCCGCCCGACAGGGTCCGCAGCTTTGCTTTGGCCCTCGCGGTCAGGTCGACCCGCTCTACCGCGGCCGCCACCGCGGCAGGCACCCGGCTGGACGGCACCTCCTTCAGCAGCGCGAAGTACTCGACGAACTCCGCCACCGTGAATCCCGGGTAGTAGCCCATGTTCTGCGGCAGGTACCCGAGCCTGCGCCGGATCTCCCGCCGCGGCCTGTAGTTGCCGGGATCCCGGTCTAGCAGCCGAAGCGAGCCTGACGATTGCGGTATCACGGTTGCCATCATCCGGAGCAGCGATGTCTTTCCGGCACCGTTGGGTCCCAGCAGCCCGAAAACACCAGGGCCGGTCTGCAGGCTCACCCCCGCCACTGCCTCGGTCCGGCCGAACCGGCGGGTCAGATCTGTGATCTCGACGTTCATTAGGTCCTCCCTGGCCTGGCCTGGCATGCGGCGCGCAGGCATGCGGTAAAGATTGCCGGGGCTAACCCCGACGCGTCGTCACGCCAGGGAGCCCAATCGGGAGTCAGACCAGGGTGGCAGTGCGGCCTGCACTCCGGGCGAAGTCATACCTGGGTATGCACTCGCCGGGATGACGACTGCGCAGCTCAGGCGGCCTACCCTGAGAGCGTGGAATCAAGGGCCAGGATCGCGTCAGCCGCGCGCAGCGCGCTGCCATTGGCGGGCATCGCGTGGCACGGCCTGGTGCACGTGCTTTTCGGCCCCGACGCGGCGCCCGCGTGGCCGGGGCTATCCGGGCGGCGGCGCTTGGCGGTTTACGGCAGCCTGGCAGTGGCGAGCCTGGTGTTGGGCGCTAGCAGCGGGGGCCTCAGCAGTCCGAGCCAACTGCTGCTCGGCCTCGCCGTCGTAGCGCCGCTCCCGCTCGTGGTCCGGTATCCGCTGCTCGGCTGGCGCATCGGCTGGCTCGCCCTGTCGCTGGCCCCGCTCGCGCATGCGCACTGGTCGGGAGGCTGGCCATGGGGACCGGCGCAAATACTCGTGGTGTTCGTGCTGTTCTGCGTGGCGGGCTATCGCCAGCCGCGGACGGTGCTGTGGTGGATGTGGGGGCTGAGCCTCATCCCGTGGTGCTGGTGGCTAGCCGCGGACGTGGCTAACCAGAAGGGGCCGATCGCGGCCAGCGTCGCGTTCACGGCCGTGACGATCGCAGTGGACAGCGTGAGTTCCCGACGACGCGTCGAGCAGGACCTGACCGCCCAGACCGAGCGCACCGAGCTGGAGCAGGCACGCCGGACCGTGCTGGAGGAACGCACGCGGATCGCCAGGGAACTGCATGACGTCGTAGCGCATCACATGTCGCTGATTGCCGTGCGGGCCGAGACCGCGCCGTACCGCCTCAGCGGCCTGCCCGAGCCGGTCAGCGAGGAGTTCCGGGCGCTCAGCGCGGCGGCGCGCGAGGCGATGACGGACATGCGGCGGCTGCTCGGCGTGCTGCGCAGCGACGAAGGGGCGAGCCGCGCGCCGCAGCCGCAGCTATCGGATCTGTCCGCGCTCGTCGCCTCGGCCAGGGTAGCCGGGGTCTCGGTCGAGCTGTACGTGCCCGCCGAATTGGACGGGGTGCCGGCTGGCGTTGGCGTATGCGCATACCGGATCGTGCAAGAATCGCTATCCAATGCGAGCCAGCACGCCCCGGGCGCGCCAATCATGGTGTCAGTTGATCATGGCGACAGCGCGGTACTGCTCCGGGTAGCGAACGGCCCTGGCGGCGCGCGCGGCCCTGGCGGCCCGGGCGGCCCTGGCGGTTCGGCCGGCAATGGTCTTGCGCGAGGCCACGGCCTCGCCGGGATGCGCGAGCGGGTCGCGCTCCTTGGCGGCTCGCTGTCGGCCGGCCCCGCGCCAGATGGCGGCTTCGTCGTGTCAGCGGTACTGCCGATCGGCAGGGCCGCGGCGTGAGAGCCGGCCCGGAGACAGCGGCCGGGCAGACGTCGGGCGATGCTGCGCTAAGCGGCACGCTTACCCGCTGCCTGATCGCCGACGATCAGGCGATGGTCCGGGAGGGATTCGCCGCCGTGCTCGCCGCCCAGCCCGGCCTGATTGTCGTCGGCCAGGCGGCCGACGGTGCCGACGCGGTCAGCCAGGCGCGGCAGTTGGAGCCAGACGTCGTCCTCATGGACGTGCGGATGCCGTTGCTGGACGGTTTGCAAGCCACCCGCCAGATCCTCGGCTCAGCGCCAGGGCCGCAACGGCCACGGGTGCTCATGCTGACGACATTCGACCTCGACGACTACGTGTACGAGGCGCTGCGCGCCGGAGCCAGCGGCTTCCTGCTCAAGGACGCAACCGCGGCTGAGCTCGTGCACGCGGTCCGGGTGATCGCAGCCGGCGACGCGCTGCTAGCCCCATCTGTCACCCGTCGGCTGATCGCCGACTTCGCCCGCCAGCCGCGCGCCGACGCGCATCTTCCGGCCACGCTCGGCTCGCTCACCCACCGGGAGACCGAGGTGCTGCGGCTCATCGCGCGTGGTCTCTCCAATGCTGAGATCAGCGACACGCTCGTGATCGCCGAGCAGACCACGAAGAGCCACATCGGTCGCATCCTGGCAAAGCTTGATCTCCGCGATCGTGCCCAGGCCGTTGTGGTCGCTTACGAATCAGGTCTTGTTGCCCCCGGCCAGTGAGCCTCGCGCAGGCAATGGAGGCGAGCAGCTGGCATCTGGTGATGGCGACTATAGGTCTATTGACGATGCATCGCTGATCTACCTATTATCAAGGCGTGAACGCACCAAGAGTCCCGATGCGCGAGCCGACGTATTTCGTCCTGGCCGCACTGCTCGATGGGCCGCTACATGGCTACGCGATCATCAAACGGACCGGAGAGTTGTCAGGTGGTCGTATTCGCCTCGCTACCGGCACCCTGTACACCGCACTCGACCGGCTGACCGACGAGGGGTGCGTCCGGCTGGTCAGTGAGGAGACAGTCAACGGCCGGATCCGACGCTCTTACGGCCTCACGGATGAGGGCTCTGCGGCCTTGCGCGCCGAGGCGGCGCGGATGGCCGAGGCCGCGCGGATCGTCACCGAGGCCAACCGGGGCGCTGCGGTCCGACCCGTCCGGGCACGCCGCCAGGTGCGTCCGGCATGAGCCCGCTCGAGCGCCGCTGCCGGCTGCTGATGCGGGCTTACCCGCCCACCTACCGTCGCGAGCGAGGCGACGAGATCATGGCGACGTTGCTGGAGGCAACGCCGGAGGGCCGACGGCGGCCACAACTCCGTGATACGCGAGCGCTGGTCGTGGGCGGCCTGCGGGCCCGCGCGGCGCTGAACCGGGGCCGCACGACGGCAGCAAACCTGCGGCTTGCCGTACTCGCGGGCGTCTGCATCTACCTAGCCATGAGCGCGGCCGGAGATCTGGATACCTTCTTCTTCAGCGAGTTCGACCGCGGGGTGCCAATGATCGGGCGGATGGGCTGGCCCGCCCTCCTTGCCGCGCTGTTTGCCGCCGCGGTAGTGATCTTGGGCTGGGTGGCCCGCCGTCGTGTCGTCATAGGGGCCGCCGCCCTGGCTGCCGGCGCAGCGCAGGGCTATGCAGGGTTCTCGTCTGGGCAGATGGCCTCTTATGTTGTCACCGAACTGGCGTGCCTGGCGGCGGTCGTCGTGCTGACTATCCGGATGGAACGTCGGTCGCCGGCCGGGCTCTGGCTGATCTTCGCGGTTGTCGCGGCGCTGGTCCTACCGGGCTATCTGCAGTACGTCGCGCCCCTCTGGCCGTACATCGCGCCTCTCTGGTTGTACATCGCGCCCGGCATGGAGCTATGCGTTGTCGTCGTCGCGTTGGCCTGGGTCGCCGTAGACGCGCGGCCACTGGTCGCTGTAGCCACCTACTTCATACTGTCGTCGGTGCCGGTAGCGCTGGTCGAACTTGGCTGGGGCGTCAGTAACTGGTTCGGCAACCCGGCCCTGTTCGTCGCCTGCGCGGTTGCAGCGCTCGCCGTTTGGCAGCTTCGCCGTCAATCGGTGCGACCAGGCCAGCCCGTGCAGTAACAGTCGGCGCGCAGGCCGGGGCAGTACGGGCGCCTGCCCCGGCCGCGCCGTCTGCGGCCAGGCCGGTCATGTCGGGCTGCTAGGTCAGGCTGGCGCGAGCTTGGCAACCGCCTCAGCGATGTCGACGCCGGGCGTGGGCAGGATCATGATGACCGGAGTATCCAGCCCGGTGCCGTGATACTCGGCGACCCGTTCCCGGCAGTGCTCGAGCGCGCCATGGATGACCAGCTCGTCCACGAGCTCATCGGGGATCGCGTCCAGCGCGCCTTTCCGGTCACCGGAGTTCCACGCCGCCAGCATTGGCGCGATCATCTCGCCCCGGCCCAGCCATTCGTGGAACGCCGCGTAGACGGGCACGGTCAGGTATGCCGCGACAACCCGGCGGCCGATGTACCTGGCAGTGCCGACGTCGGTCGTCGGGCAGACGAAGATCCGGGCGACCAGCTCGCAGTCGTCACCGGCCACGCCGCGCACCTTCGGCACGTCGGACGGCGCCAGCCAGTTGGTGATCGCGATGCCGGCCTTGGCCGCGGCAAGCCGCACCATGCCCGGCCGAAGCGCCGCGAGGGCAAGCGCGGGGGGTGTTTCTGGTGCCGGATCGAGCCGGAAACCGTCGACCGAGAAGGTCTCGTAGGTCCGCGTTACCTTCCCTCCGGCAAGTGCCTCGCGGAGGAAACGCAGCATGTCGCGGGATCGCTGATATGGCTTCTCGAACGGGATGCCGTTCCACTGCTCGACGGCGACCTTGGAGGAGGTGCCGATGCCCATCACGAAACGGCCCGGAGCCAGGCTCGCCAGCGTGCCTGCCGACACCGCCAGGGCAACTGGCGCGCGGGTGTAAATGCCGACGATCGCAGTGCCGAGCCGAAGCTGCGGGGCCCACTGGGAGGCAAGGGTCAGCGGGGAGAACGCGTCAACGCCGTTCAGTTCCGCCGACCACACGTCGGTGTAACCCAGGTCGGGCAGGCTAGTGACCAGTTCGCGCTGGTCGGCGAGCCGCATCCCGGTCAGCGGCAATGTCAGGCCCCAGCGAGATAGTGATCCCATGGACATCCCTTCGCATGCTCACGTCCCTCGCGAGTATGCCAGGGTTTACGCCAGTTCTGCGGCCGGCTCTGCTGCCTGGGCGACGATGTCATGGAGTTCGCGCAGCCGGTCGGCGCTCTGCTCGTCGGCCGGCGTGTAGGTGGTCATCCTGGTGCCCAGTCGCTGGCCGAGCCAGAGGTGGGTGTAGTTGAGCTTGAGCAGGCCGACGTCCGGATGCAGGTATCGCTTGGTCAGGTTCTCCGGGCTGGCGACCTCGTGCCGCTCCCACAGTTCGGCGAACTCCGGCGACGCCTTCAGCAGCCTCGATACCAGGCATTTCCAGGCCGGCTCGGCCACGTGCTCGGCCATCGCGGCCCTGTACTCAGCCACCATCCGCCGCGTGCCCTCCTCCCAGTCGAGCATGCACGCCCGGCAGCGCGGGCTGGTGAACATCCGCCACAGCGAGTTCCGCTCCTCAAACGGCAGGTCTTGCAGCGAGCCCAGCAGGTTTTCGTACGCCTGGTTGAAAGCGAGCAGGTCGTAGCGGGCGTTCCGGATACATGCCGGGAACGGCTCCAGCTGATCAAGCAGCAACTGGGCGGTGGGCGGCAGCGTCGCGCACTCGCCGGGCCCGTTGCCGTCCGGGGTGTCGGCCAGCCGGAACAGGTGATCGCGCTCGTGCGGGTCGAGTAGCAGTGTGCGAGCGACGGCGTCCAGGACCTGCGGGGAAGCATTGATGTCCCGGCCCTGTTCGAGCCAGGTGTACCAGGTGACCCCGACTCCGGCGAGCGTTGCGACCTCCTCGCGGCGCAGTCCTGGCGTGCGGCGGCGAGTGGCCGGGGGCAGGCCTACTTGCTCGGGCGCGATCCGCTCGCGCCTGCTGCGCAGGAAGCCGGCCAGTTCCTGGCGGCGGTGGGCGACTTCCGCCCGGCGGTCGGCACCGTTTTGTCGGTGGCCCGTCGTAGCCTGCTGACCATCGGATAGCTGGGCGAGGTCGGGTAGCGCTTCGAGTGCCTGCTGGCTCATGGATACCATCATGCCTTATATCCAATACGGTTGCCAGGTACTCTCAGTACCAGTATAACTAGGCTCTAGTACCTGGTTAAGAATATCGGCCAAGCTAGCTGACATGGCATCCACACTGCACTCGTCCAGACCTGCCCCGCAGCTCGCAGCCGAGCACGCACCGGAGCACGGGCCGCGCACCCTGACCTCAGCCGGCCTGACGGTCATACTCGTCGGCGTCCTGCTTCCGATGATCGACTTCTTCATCGTGAACGTGGCGCTGCCCACCATCGACGGCGACCTGAAGGCGAGCCAGCCGCTACTCGAGCTCGTGGTCTCCGGTTACGCCACCGCCTACGCGCTGCTGCTGGTGCTCGGCGGCCGGCTGGGCGACAGCATCGGCCGCAAGCGGCTCTTCTTGCTGGGCATGGCCGCGTTCACGGCCACCTCGCTGGCCTGCGGGCTTGCCCCGACGGCCACGTTCCTCGTCATCGGCCGGGTGGCGCAGGGCGCGTCGGCGGCAATGATGGTGCCGCAGGTCCTCGCCACGATCCAGGCCGCCACCACTGGCGAGCGCCGGGCCAGGGCGCTTGGCCGGTACGGCGCAACCGGCGGGCTCGCGGCCGTCCTCGGCCAGGTGCTGGGCGGCCTGCTGATCTCGGCCAACATTGACGGTCTCGGCTGGCGGCCGATCTTCCTGGTGAACGTGCCTATCGGACTAGCGGGCCTCCTGCTGGCGAGGCGGTACGTGCCGGACACCCGGCATGGTGCGCCGGCCCTGATCGACGGGCCCGGCACGGTCCTGCTCGGCCTGACCGTCCTCGCGCTGCTCATACCGCTGACCGAGGGCCGCTCGCTGCACTGGCCGGCCTGGATCATCGCGCTGCTGGTGGTGGCACCGCTGATCGCGATTACGTTCGCGCGCTTCGAGCGCCGGGCCGAGCGGTCCGGCCGCACGCCGCTCGTTCCGCCGTCGCTGCTGCGGCACCGGAGCATGCGCCGCGGCCTGATGCTGGCGCTGCCGTTCTTCGCCGGGTTCGGCGCGTTCATGTTCAGCTACGCGCTGCTGGTGCAGGAAGGGCTGCATGCCAGCGCACTCAAGGCGGGCGTCGGCCTCGTGCCCATGGCGGCCACGTTCCTCATCGCATCCTTGTCGACATCCAGGCTGCTCGCGCGGTTCGGCGCCAAGGTGCTTGCCGCTGGTGGCCTGCTGCAGGCGGCCGGCCTGATCATCCTCGGGGTCACGGTGTACCTGGGCTGGCCTGGCCTGTCCGTGGCCGCGCTGGCGCCGGGCCTGGCGGTCGCGGGACTCGGCCAGGGCCTGGTGATGAGCCCGCTGTTCGGGGTGGTGCTGTCCGAGGTGCCGCCGGCGGCCGCCGGCGCTGGCAGTGGCGTGCTTACCACCACGCAGCAGACTGCACTGGCCCTGGGCGTGGCCACGCTCGGGAGCCTGTTCCTCGCCCTGGCTGCCGATGGCACGAGCATCAGCACGGCATTCATCATCGTGCTGGCAGTGCAGGTGGTAGTGGCGGTCGGCGTCGCCGCCGGAGCGCGCGGGCTGCCGGGCTGGCGGCCGCGCGAACGGGCGCTCCCGGCGACTGCTGCCGCGGCGGAGCTGTCGCGCCGAGCCAGGATAGGGGCCGCTGACCGGGTCCGGCTGACCAGCTGCGTCTCGGTCAGCCGGTCTCCGGGCCGACGTTAGTGGCTTCTACTGTTGCCGCAGCGACAGTACAGCCACAAATGTCCGATAAATTGATCTTGAGTGGCCCGCGCGGCTTCGCCGAGCGTAGCCAGATTCACCTTTTGTCCGCTTTATGGCCCGTGCCAGCGGCTGCCGACGGCCGCGCTCTAGCCAGTCAGGGCGAGGGCGGCGCCGTCCGGATCGACCAGGCGGTGCGCGCCCTCAGTGGCTGGGAACTTGGCCAGCGCCCCGCGCACCCATGCTTTCGGCCCGTCCGGACCCACCAGGATGGTGCCGTCAGCGTCGCTCGCGACCAGCTCGTCGCCGACTCTGAGCAGGACAGGGCCGTCGCGGCTGGCCGAGATGGCGGTCCGCCCGGCGGCGAGTGCGGCAAGCACGGCGGCCGGGTCGTCGGCCTCGGCCTCCACCCAGGTGGTCGGCGCCCCCGGCGGAGCATCTGAGCCGGGCTGGTGCCAGTCGCTGCCGCCGACCGGGATGGCAGCCGGATCCCAGGCCTGCCACCAGCCAAGCGGCGCGGTCCACCTGGTGTCCAGCCAGCTCCAGTGCCAGACCTCGAGCAGTGGCGGCCGGCGCTTCATCGGCGCAGTCCAGGCGAGCTGGCCGCCGTAGGGATGGTTGATCGACAGCAGCCCGCCCGCGCGTTCGCATGCGGTCAGCCAGTCATCGGCGGGCTCCCGGAAGTCGATCCACCCGATGTCGCCGAACGCGTTCGCATGCCCGGCCTCGACCGTCACTTCCTGCCCGGGTATCAGCACGATCCCGTGTGCCGCTGCGGCCGCGGGCAACTCCGCGTGATGGCTGACCGTGTTGTGGTCGGTAACCGCGATGTAGTCCAGGCCGCGCCCTGCCGCGAACCTGGCCAATTCAGGAACGGTCATGACCCCGTCGGAATGGACTGAGTGCATATGCAGGTCGCCGGCCAGCCAGCGGCGGCCGGGTACGGCCGGCAGCACCCGCCGCTCCGGCCGGTCGGTGAGCGGCGGCATCGGCTCGGGTGCCTGCGCAGGCTTCAGTTCGCCCGGCGTGCTCGACACGTCGATCGTGACCCGGTACTCCGCGCCGGCCGGCGGCACCCGGTACAGGCCGATCATCACGTGCCAGCTGCCCGCCTCAAGCTCGCCCGGCAGGTAGCCCGGGGTGGCCTCGCCTGGAGTGATGACGAACAGCCGGCGCGAGCCGCCGGACCAGCCGCGAAACCCGGCTGCGCCCATGCAGCCGAGATCCATGATGGCCCCGGACCGCTCGTACTCAAGCTCCACCCGCACGGCGCAAGCGCCGGACGGGACCTCGAACGGCAGGTAATGCCAGGCTGAGCTGAACCGGTCCGCTAACGTCCAGCGCCCTGCGTGCCGAGTCGTGACCATGCCGTCCATCTGATCAGATCGGCAGCGGCAAGGCGACTGCCGGGGCGGCAGTCCCACTGAACCGCCGCACGCCCGCCCGGCAGTTGACCGCGCTAATTCAACAGCCGTAGAATTCATCCGCCGTTGAAATACAGCCAGCGCCGGAGGACTGCGACATGTGGGCGATGATCGTCAAGGAGTTCCGCCAGCTAAGGCGCGACCGCCGCACGCTGGCAATGATGATCGCGATGCCGGTCATCTTGCTCGTGGTGCTCGGCTATGCCGCCAGCTTTGACGTCACCTCGATCCCGGTCGCGATCGCGGGCCCGGACGCTGCCCTCGTGGCCAGAGCGCTGCCCAGGCCATTCCGGGTGGTCACCTCGGACGCCGCGAGGGGGCAGAGCCCGGCACAGGCCGGGACGTGGGCGCAAGACCAGCTGCGCGATGGCCACGCCGCCGTCGCGATCGTCACTAGCAGCTCACCGCTGGCGGTCCTGATCGACGGCAGTCAGCTCTTCACCGCGCAGGCGACGCTCTCGGCCCTGTCAAAGCTGACGCTGTCAAAGCTGACGCTTCAAAGCTGTCGCTTCAAGCTGCACTATGCCATCCCCGGCGGCCCGGCGATCGGGCCCCGCGTCACCATCTTGTACAACCCGAAGCTGACAACCTCCGACGTCATGATTCCCGGTCTGGCCGGAGTGGTGCTGGTGTTCATCGGCACGATCATCACCAGCCTCGGCGTCGTCAGGGAACGCCAGTCAGGCACGCTCGAGCAACTCGCTGTCATGCCGCTGAAACCGCGCGATGTGTTTCTCGGCAAGATCGTGCCCTATTTCGCCGTCGCTGCGATTGACCTGGGGCTCGTGCTCGCCGCCGGGATCGCCGTCTTCGGGGTTCCGTTCCGCGGGTCGCCCGCCGTCTTCGCGCTTGGCGCGCTGCTGTTCCTGTTCGTGACCCTCGGCACGGGCGTGCTGATCAGCACTGTGTCGCAGAATCAGGGTCAGGCGATCCAGCTCGCATTCATGCTGATGCTGCCGCAGATCCTGCTGTCCGGTCTGATCTTCCCGTTGTCCTCGATCGTGGCCGGCGTGCGTTGGATCTCTTACCTGCTGCCACTCACCTATTTCAACGAGATATCCCGCGGCGTCATGCTGCGGGCCGAGCCGATCGGCCCGCTGTGGCAGCCGGTCACGTTCCTGGCCCTGCTCGGCGTGGCAGTGGTGACGCTGGCCATCTTGCGCTTCCGCAGGTACCTGGCGCCGGCCCTGGCGGGCGGCGGTTGCTGCACCGGCCGGGCGGCCACGGCGGAACGGACGCGAATGATGAGGGGAACGGGGTCGCCCGTGAGCAGGCGGCCGGGAGTTTCATCGCGGCACCTGGCGGCGGCCAGCCGTCGGGCGAAGGGCAGCCGGCATGACCGGGCCCGTGATGCTCGGGGGACGCACGGGGGGCGGGGCCCAGCGCGGGTTCGGCGGGACGGGCCTGAGCGTCCGCTACACCGACACGCTCGCGCTCGATGACGTGACAGTGAACATCCTGGCCGGTCAGGTTACTGCGGTCGTCGGCGGCGACGGCGCCGGCAAGACCACGCTGCTGCGCTGCCTCGCCGGAGCGCTGCAGCCGCCAGCGGCCGGTCCGGACGCCAGGCCCCCGCCAGATCGGCTACCTGCCGGCGAGTTCCGGGATTTACCCGGACCTGACCGTGGCGGAGAACCTTGCATTCCGCGCCGCGGCCTACGGCGTTGCCCGGCCCGCCGCCGACCGTCGCACCGCGGACCTCGTCGAACTGGCCGGCCTGACCGCGGCCAGAGACCGGCTGGCCGGGCAGTTGTCCGGCGGCATGCGGCAGAAGCTCGGCGTGATAGCCGCGCTGCTGCACCGGCCGGAACTGCTGATCCTGGACGAGCCGAGCACCGGCGTCGATCCGGTGAGCAGATCAGGCTTGTGGTGGCTGATGGCGTCAGCGGCCGCGGACGGCGCCGCGGTGATCCTTTCGACTACCTATATCGATGACGCGCAACGCGCAGCCACGGTTCTGGTACTGGACTCCGGCCGCCAGCTCGCCGCCGGGACACCTGAGCAGATCATCGCCGCGGTACCGGGCGCGGTGGTCAATGCGGCGGAGCGCCCGGCCGAGGCAGCCGGCGAGCGGGCCTGGCGGCGCGGCGCGAGCTGGCGGGTGTGGTACCCGCGCGGGCACCGAGGCTGCAGGCCAGCGGGTCGCGGCGGATCTGCAGGACGCGGTGACTATTGCCGCGCTCGCCCGTGAGCTGGCCGAATCGTCCGCGCCCGCAGCGGTTCCCGTGACCGCTGAAATCGGCAGACCCGCCGGACCAGTCCGGCCTGCTGCCGCGGCGCGGCCCGCGTCATCCGGGGCGGCCGGTCCGCTGGCCGAGTCCGTCCAGGCCACCCGCCGGTTTGGCGACTTCACCGCGGTACGCGCGGTCAGCATGGCAGTCAGCCAAGGTGAGATCGTCGGCCTGGTTGGCGCGAACGGCGCAGGCAAGACGACGCTGATCCGGATGCTGCTCGGCCTGATACCCGCGTCCGAAGGACGGGTCTGGCTCTTCGGCGAGCCGCCCAGCCGCCGGACCCGCCAGCGCATCGGCTACGTTCCGCAGGGCCTCGGCCTGTATGAGGACCTGACCGCAGCGGAAAACATGGCGTTCGCCGCCGCGGTCTTCGGCAGCGCGGCGGCTGGCTTGCCCGCGGAGATCGCGAGCCGGGCCAAAGTGCCGGTCGGCAAGCTGCCGCTTGGCTTGCAGCGGCGGGCTGCATTCGCCCAGGCACTCGCGCACCAGCCCGACCTGCTGATCCTGGACGAGCCCACCTCTGGCGTCGACCCGCTGGGCCGGGCACGGCTGTGGCAGACCATCGGCGACGCGGCACGCGACGGCGCGGGCGTGCTGGTGTCCACGCATTACATGGAAGAGGCCGGGGAATGCGACAGGCTGATCATCATGGCGGACGGCGAGGTCGTGGCGGCGGGGACATCTGACAAGATCGTCGGCGACACGCAGGTCACCGTGGTGGAGGCGCGCGACTGGGCGGCGGTGTTCTCCAGGCTGGAGCAGTCGGGGCTGGCGGTCTCGCTCGCCGGCCGGGTGCTCCGGGTGCCGGGCGCGAGCCCTGCCGAGGTTGCCGCGGCACTAGCTAGCGGCGGGCCCGCTGAGCCTGGCTGGCGAGTTTATGCCGCCCCGGCGACTCTGGAAGAGAGATTCTTCGAGCTTGCCTTGCACACCACGCGGGACGTTCCGGATGCGGTGCCAGCATGACCCGATCCGCCCGGACTGGCCGGCGCGCGGGGGACAGTGGCACCCGCGAGGCGATTCTCCAAGCGGCACGCGGCCAGTTCGCCGACAACGGCTATGACGGCGCGACTATCCGCGCGATCGCCGCCGTAGCAGGCGTTGACCCGGCGCTTGTGCATCACTATTACGGGACCAAGGAGCGGCTGTTCGTGGCGGCCATGCAATTGCCGTTTGTGCCGAGTGAGGCCATCCGCGCAGCGCTCGCGCCGAGCGCGACGCCGGCCAGGCGAATCGCCGGGCACGCACATGGTGAGGTCCGCGCTTGCCCTGTGGGAGAGCGCCGAGGC
The DNA here is from genome assembly GCA_963834665.1 of uncultured Actinomycetota bacterium. GTDB lineage: Bacteria > Actinomycetota > Actinomycetes > Streptosporangiales > Streptosporangiaceae > JAJYUU01. The sequence goes on along the minus strand of CAWICK010000007.1, from coordinate 333,888 downwards.
GCGCGCCTCGTTCCAGGCGCTGCTCCGGTCAGCGCTGACAAGCGACCGGGCGGCGGCCATGCTGCGCGAGTTCGTCACCGAGGCGATCCTCCAGACGGTGGTAAGCGCGGCCGGCGGGACTGACCCCGCGTCGACCCCGTTTCGTGCCTCACTCATCGGCTCGCAGATGCTTGGCCTGGCAATGGCGCGGTACGTGCTGCAGTTCGGCCCGGTTGCCGACGCGAGCCCGGAGCAGCTCGCAGCGGCAATAGGGCCGACCATCGATCGCTACCTGACCGGCGATCTGACCGCGGTGGCCCGGGATGGCGGACACAGCTCTCTATGACCAGGGGAACGGGGCCAGGTCCGGCTCTACCCAGCCGGCCCGCGCGGCCGGGCTGGCCAGTGCTGCCGCGCTGTAGTGGTGGCTGAGCAGCCGCTTGTCGAGCAGCGCCGGGTGACGGCCGGCGAAGCAGCCGAAGTCACCGGCCTGCCCGGCCGCGAGGTCAGCCTCGACGTGATGGCCGACGATCTCGGTCCAGGCACGCGTCATCGTGGCGTTGTACTTCTGCGGCGCCTTCTCGTACGCGGTCAGGTGCCGGATCCACGCACTGATCTTCTCGGCCGCGGCTGGGGTGCCGTGTGCGCGCGCGGTCAGGAAGGCCAGGTGGACGTGCTGACAGTGACCGAAGCGGCCGCCCGCCGGGACGATCTGGCTCAGCATTCTGGTCAGTTCGGCGGGAACCTCGCTGGTGTGGTCGTTCATCTGTGCACCTCCGTCAGGGCGCGCGCGACAGCGCGGAAGCCGGCTATATCCTCGGCGCTGACCGACGCCAGGGCAGTCTGTTCCAGGTCGCGCACCGCGGCCTGCACCGTGGTCGCGGTGCGCCGCCCGGCCGCGGTCAAGACGATCCGGAACGACCGGCGGTCAGCCCGGTCCAGCTCGCGTGTTAGCAGGCCCTTGCGCTCAAGACGGTCGAGCACGCTGGTCAGCGTCGTCGGCCTGGTGCCGGTATCGGCGGCGAGCTCTCCCACGGGGCGCGGGCGACCGTCAGCGAGCACGGCCAGCACGGTCTGCTCGGACCCGGTTAGCTCAAGGTGCGCCAGCATGGCCGCGAGCACCTGCAACGTGACATGCGTTGCCTGGTGCAAGGCCGCTACCACGCCGGCTGCATTCGGCGTCACCGCGCGTCCAGTTACCACGGAATCGGATAATACCAGATCGGAACATCTTCTAGGTCGGGTTACCATCCGCTGATGGAACAAATCCTTGGCGACTGCTCGCTCGCCAGCCTGCGCAAGCGGACCAGCCACAAGTGGCGAACCTACCCGGGCGATGTGCTGCCTGCTTTCGTCGCGGAGATGGACTTCGACCCGGCGTCGGAGATCAAGGACGTGGTCAGGGCGCTACTCGACGCCGGTGACCTTGGCTATCCGCACCGGGGCGAGCTCGGCGATGCGTTTGCCGAGTTCGCCGCCGACCGGCTCGGCTGGACGCCCGAATCCGGACCTGGTCTTCCCGGTACCGGATGTCATGACCGGCATCGCCGAGGTGATCCAGGCGATCACTGCGCCTGGCGCTGGTGTCGTGATCAACCCGCCGGTGTACGCGCCGTTCTTCTTCCGGCTCGAACTCGCCGGCCGGCGCATCGTCGAGGCACCGCTGCTGCGCAGCCGCGACGGCAGCTATGACCTGGACCTTGATGCGCTCGATCGCGCCCTGGCTGAGCCAGGCACCGGCGCATACTTGCTCTGTAATCCGCACAACCCGCTCGGCCGCGTCTGGTCTCGCGACGAGCTGACCGCTGTCGCCGAGTTGTGCGAGCGGCGCGGCGTGCCGGTCCTCGTCGACGAGATCCACGCGCCGCTGGTGTTGCCGGGGGCACAGCACGTGCCGTTCCACACCGTCGACCACCCGGCTGCCCGGCAGGCGGTTGTCTTCTCCTCCGCCTCCAAGGGCTGGAACATACCCGGGCTGAAATGCGGAATCGCGGTGGCAGGCGAAGCTCAGGCGGCCGCCATCCTGGCGGAGCGCTGGGAAGCCCTGCTCGCCTCGCACCTGGGCGTGCATGCGACGGTAACGGCGCTGCGCTACGCGCGGCCGTGGCTTGACGCCGCGGTGGCGCAAGTCGACGCCAACGCCCGCCAGCTCGCCGCGCTGCTAGCCGAGCGCCTGCCCGGCGTTGGCTACTGGCCGCCGCAGGCCAGCTTCCTGGCCTGGCTTGACTGCCGGGGACTCGGCCTCGGCGACGATCCGGCCGCGGTGTTCCTGGACCGCGGCAAGGTCGCGCTGTCCCCCGGTCCTGACTTCGGCACGCAGGGCCGCGGCTTCGCCCGGCTCAACATCGGCACCGCACCGGAATTGATGGCCGAGGCAGTGGATCGAATGGCTGCCGCCGTGGCTGGCTAGCAGCGACGCTTACGGCTTGCCAACAATTGCCGCCAGCTATTGCCGTCTGTGGTTCTGCGCTGCCACGATCATGGTCCGCACAGTCGGGGGGACCCGCCGACAACCTGCGAAACCCAAAGCCCGACACTCCTCCGAACACCTGGCTGGCTGACCATTTTACGGAGCGAACAGATGGCATCTCCCGAGCCCACGCGACGTGCCTGGCTGCTACTCGGCGCTGCCCTTTCGTGCGCGCTGCTCTCGGCGTGCAGCAATAACTCGCCGACCCCGACGGTAACGGTGACCCAGACAGCGAGTGCGCCCGCGTCGTCAGCGGCGGCAAGCCAGGTGGCTGCCGTCCCGCCGGCCATGGTGGCGGTGACCACCGCGGGAGCGCTGGTGACCCTGAACCCCGCCACGGGCGCGGTGGATCAGACGCTGGTTGCCAGCCACGTGCTGGGCGACGAGATATCGGTGTCCTCAACCGGGATGGTCTATTTCGCTGTCAAGCAAGGCTGTGCGAGCGAAGTCGAGGGGATCCCGGTGTCTGGCGGTGCAGTGGCGCAACTGGCGCAGGGCAGCCTTCCTGCGGTTAGCCCAGACGGCACGAAGCTCGCTTATGCCAGTCAGCCGGACCTGTCTCCTGGCTGCGTGCCCAGCACCCCCAACCTGGTCGGGCTGTACCACCTGAAGGTCAGAACCCTCAGCACCGGCGCCGACGTCGCCTACCCGATGGAGCCGTCCAGCCAGAACACCGGGCTGCCGGCGCCGATCTCACACCTGTCGTGGTCCGCCGATGGCAATCACCTGGTCGTTTCCGTCGAAGCGATCCAGGACAACGAGGGCTGGAACGCCGTGATCCTGGATCTGGCGCAGGCCCATTACTACCTGACCGGTGCGGGCACGAGCTACTTGTCGGTCACTGGCGCGCCGACGCCCCGCCGCAGCTACCTGCGCGAGGCCGTGTACCTGCCGAACGGCGACCTGTTCGTCAGCCGGGCGTGCTGCGCTGGTATCCCGGTTCACAACACCTCGCGGTTCATGTGGGAGGTCGACGTCACGGGCGCGCTCGTGCATCAGGTCGCGATCGGGTACCCCAACCTCGACCACACCAGCCTCGACGTCAGCGCGGACGGGCAGTGGCTGCTGTACCTGGCCGGTCACGATTTGTATGTCTCGCAGGGCGGCGCCAAGCCGCGGAAGCTGACGAGCGGCTACATCGCAGCCGCCTGGGGTTAGCCGCAGCCTGCTCCGGCCTGGTTCCGGCGTGGTCCCGGCGCGGCTCCGGCCTGCTCCCCGGCGCGTTGGCTGAGCCCGCGGGGCGGGGGTTAGCCCTGAGGCTGGTGGTTGGCCCAGCTGGCCAGTCTGGCGATTCCTGCAGGTTATGACCTGGTCAGCCGCTTCGTTCCGTGCGAATGTGGAAACCGAGTCCCACGCCCAGTTGATGGTGTTGGAGGGGTCATATGGGCAGGGATGTTCCAGCTTTGACCGTCAGTCAGCAAGACCGGCGCGCCTACCGGGAGAAGGTGCGGCAGTGCCTTGACGTCTTCGCCCGGATGCTCCGGGAGTCCAGATTCGAGACCGAGCCGCGCAAAGTAGGCCTGGAGATCGAGCTCAACCTGGTCGACTCGGCCGGGATGCCGGCGATGACGAATACGACGGTGCTGGCTGCCATCGGCGACCCGAGCTGGGCGAGCGAGCTTGGCCGGTTCAACCTGGAGATCAATGTCCCGCCGCGGCAGCTCACCGGTGATGCGCTGCGCGCGCTTGAGCAATGCGTGCGGGAGAAGCTCGCGCATGCCTCCGGCCGGGCGCTGAGCAGCGGGACCCGCCTGGTGATGATCGGCATCTTGCCCACGCTGCGGCAGGGCGACGTGACTGGCGAGGCAATGTCAGCGAACCCGCGCTACCGGTTGCTGAATGACCAGATGATCGCCGCCCGCGGCGAGGACATGCGAATTTCCATCGACGGGCCGGAGCGACTGCTGACGCACGTCGACACCATCGTGCCGGAGGCAGCCTGCACGAGCGTGCAGTTCCACCTCCAGGTCAGCCCCGAGGCGTTCGGCAATTACTGGAACGCAGCCCAGGCGGTGGCCGGCATCCAGGTTGCGCTCGCGGCCAACTCCCCGTTCCTGTTCGGACGGGAGCTGTGGCGCGAGACCAGGATCCCGCTCTTCGAGCAGGTCACCGACACCCGGCCGGAGGAACTCAAGCAACAGGGCGTGCGACCGCGTGTCTGGTTCGGCGAGCGATGGATTACCTCGGTCTTCGACCTGTTCGAGGAAAACTTGCGGTACTTCCCGGCGCTACTGCCGCTGCGCGAGGACGAGGACCCGGCAATGGCGCTAGACAACGGCGAGGCGCCACAGCTGGCCGAGCTGACGCTGCACAACGGCACGGTATACCGGTGGAACCGGCCGGTGTACGCGGTGGTAGACGGGCGGCCGCATTTGCGGGTGGAGAACCGGGTGCTGCCGGCCGTGCCCGACGGTTGCTGACGTGATCGCGAACGCGGCGTTCTACTACGGCATCGTGCGGGCGCTGGCTGAGACCGAGCGGCCGGTCTGGACGCAGATGTCCTTCGCGGCCGCCGCAGACAACCTGGTCGAAGGTGCCCGGCACGGCATCGACGCACGGGTCTACTGGCCGGGCGTCGGCGAGGCGCCGGTTGCTGAGCTGACCTTGCGCAGGCTCTTGCCGCAGGCCTGGGAGGGACTGCGGCAGTGGGGCGTGGATGCTGACGACGCCGACCGCATGCTCGGCATCATCGAGCGGCGCTGCCTGACCGGCCGGACCGGCGCGACCTGGCAAGTGGATACCGTCCGCAAGCTCGAGTGCGGTCCAGCCGACCGGCGCGAGGCGCTGCGACGGATGACGCAGGGCTACATCGAGCGGAGCGCGACCAACCAGCCCGCGCACTGCTGGCCAGACCTTTAGGTTGCCCCAGTCTGCATCGGCGCTGGCGGGACAGCCGGCGGCCCCGAAGGTCCGGCGGGCTTGTCGCTATCATCACCGTTAGTAGGGCCCTCGCTCCGCGGCGTGAAGGAGGACGGACCTGGCGGAGCTCCGGAACATCGCACCTTGGGGGGGACGATGGCGCTCAGATCCACGGCTGAGCAGGCAGATCCGCGGGCAGGTCGCACTATCGGGGTAGATGCGCAGCTAGCGCGCAAATGCACGGCAGAGTTCCTTGGCACTACCATTCTGGTCTTCGTCGGCGCTGGCGTAGCCACGGTGATGTTCGGCGGCCCTACCGGATTTCGCGGTTATGGCGCTAGCGTGGCCGCTGGCACCGTGGCGGTGGCCCTGGCATTCGGCCTGGTCCTTATCGGCCTGGTTGCAATGATCGGGCCGATCTCAGGCTGCCACGTCAACCCCGCCGTCACACTAGGCGCATATCTGACAAAACGCATCCAGGCTGTCGATGCGGTCGGCTACGTGCTGGCGCAGCTCATCGGCGGGATTATCGGCGCGCTGCTGCTGCTGTGGGTCCTGCACAGCTCGCCGCTCTATGCCAAGAGCCGGAACGGTCTTGGCGCCAACGGCTACGGCAGCCTGTCGCTGCTGCACATATCCGGCGGCGGCGCCTTCCTGGCCGAAGTCATCCTGACCGCAATCTTCGTACTCATCGTCCTCAGCGCTACCCGCAAGGAGGCCAGTGTCGCGGTCGGTGGCGTCGTCATGGGCATGACACTCGGCGTGGCGAACCTGGTAGCGGTCCCGATCGATGGCGCGTCCATCAACCCCGCACGCAGCCTTGGCCCGGCGCTGATCACCGGCGGGCTCGCGCTGAGCCAGGTCTGGCTTTTCCTGTTCGCCCCACTCGTGGGCGCCGTGCTCGCGGCCGGTATCTACCTGCTGTTCCATCAGGTTCCGGCCAGTCCGGGCCCTAGCCCGCTGATCGCCCGGCTGCGCGGCGAGCCGGTGGTCACGCACGCGTCGGCTGACGAGGAACTGCGGCCAGCGAGCCAGGGTGCGGCTGGTGCGGCGACGACGTCGGGCGGGGGTGCGGGTGCGGCCGCGGCCAGGGCGGATCCGGCCGACGCGACGCAGGCACCCGGATCAGGAGAGCCTCCGCCAGGACCATTATTAGGACCGGGAGAGCCTCCGCCAGGACCACTATTAGGAACTGCCCGGCGGACTGTCGGCCTTGGAGCTGCGAGCTATCACGAGCCGGACCAGTTCACTAGCGGATTCGACCTGGCCACCGCCGGGTTAGCCGCGGTGCTCGTGCTCGCCGCGGTGCTCGCTGCCTCCTGGTCGATAACGATGTGCTGCGGCCCGGCGGTCGCGCAATCTCGGCACCGGAAGGGACGACGTGCAGCGCGGTGGGCGCGCCGCCGCTCGAGCCTTCGCCGCCCGTGACGTGACGTTAGTTGTCCAGGCCGAGGGTGAAGGTCGGCTTGGGCGAGGTCTCGGGCAGCCTGTGCTCGTCGGCGAGCCGCCTGACCGCGGTACCAGTGGCCAGGAACTCGGTCGCGTGCTCGCCCCAGACGTGATTCTTCACCTCGACGGTTACGCCGACGATGCCTGAAGAGCCCGATTCCGCGGCCTCAGCCTGCATGCGCGTCAGTGCCAATTCGCGTGCTTCGTAGACGCCCTGGGTGAACTGCACCATCTCCTGGTTCTGGCCGGTCTGGCGGAGTGACTGCATCACACCCTGATGCGCGATGTGGTAGACGCAGGTGCCGAGGACGAACGAGACCGGCACCGCGCCAGCGGCAAGCAACCGGAAGAAGTCCTGCGCTGACAGGTCCGAGGTAAAGGCCCGGCCGTCGGGCGCCCGATGCGCGCCCTGGCCGGTCAGGTGGCGGACGGCGGTGCCAGTCGACACGAACTCCAGGCAGCCCTGGCCCCACGCGTACATCTGCATGCGCAGTTGCACGCCCACGATGCCGTCGGCGGCCAGGTGATCAGCTTCGGAGCGCATCCTGGCCATCGCCAGTTCCCTGGCGTTGTACATCGCCTGAGTGAGGACCTGCAGCTCCTGATTCTGGCTCCAGCGGCCGACCTGGAGGCCGACGTGGTAGATCGAGGAGCCGACGACGAAGCCGAGCGGCTCAAAGCCTGCCTCGCCGAGTAGCACATACTCCGAGACCGACAGATCGGAGGTGAAGACGCCGGACGGGCTCGCGCCAGCGGTCTGGGCGAGCCGGGTATCAGCGGCCTGCGGCTCCCAGGTGGCGGCCGAATTCTGCTGGCTGGAGAACAAAGGCATGGCGTCTCCCCGATCTGCGCAAATAGCCATTGGCAGCCTACTGCGGGGCCGCCGGGTCTGTATCGCCGCCGGGTACCTCGGCCTGGTATACCTCCACCGTGAGCTCTGGCCGGAGGAGACCTGTTTCGGCGTACATCCGGTAAGCCCGCATGTCGGCCTCGGTGAGCGGCGGCGGCACGAGCGACCGCGGCCATAGTCGGCGTGCCCGCACCACGTCGAGTTCCACCACGTACAAGGTGATCTGGGCCTGTAGGTAAAACCACGCGAGCAGGCCGAGCACGACTCCGAACACGCCGTAGGCGGAGTTGGTGGCGTGATGAACGATGGTCCCGGCGATCAGCTGCAGTATCTGCCATGCGATGGCGGCGAGGACTGCGCTCAGCCGCATTTCCCGGCCACTGACCTCCTTGGACGTAGCGATGCGGAAGCCGAGCCAGAACAAGACGATGTTCAGCAGGAGCGACACCGCGAACGCGGCGACCTTGGCGAGCACGCCGCCGAGGTGCCCGGTGCCGCCAGCGACACTGGACAGCGCGATCGTCACGATCTCGCCTGGCCCGAGCACGGCGATCAGGCCCAGGCTGCGCAGCAGGTTCTTGGGAAATCCCGGCCGCCGGAACTGCGGCACGCCCCAGACCGTATTCATCGCATTCTGCATGGCCGTGGCCACGCCGCGCCCGGCATACAGGGTCAGCAGGATGCCAATGACCAGGGCGAAGCCGGTCTTGGTCAGGCCCTGACTCGTATTGCCGCCCAGGTGCGTGCCAATGACCGGATACTGGCCCAGCGCCGCCGTGAGGCGCTTTCCGAGGTTCGCATTGTTCCTGGAGATGATGTCGAGAATGCTGTAAGCCACCAGCAGCAACGGAAAGAGCGAGGCGAACGCGTAGTACGCGATCAGCGCGGCGAGATTACCTGCCTGGTTGTCGCTGAATTTCTTCCAGGTGGCCACCGCGATCGCGAGCCACGGCCTGGTCTGCTGCGCCCTGTCGACGGAATGAACCAGGCCTTTGGCCCTGTCTGGCAGGCTCTTGGCTGCGGGCCGGTGACGGCCGCTGTGCTGGTCGGCGCTCATGGTCGGGAGTATCTACCCGGCAGCACGGTATTACTCCGCCGGCCGCATTACTCGCCGACGGTGCTGGCGGCTATCAGCCGCTGGCTGCCGCGGGCCCGACGACGAGCTCCAGGCCGTCAGTGCTCACCTCGTGCCCGGCATCGCAGCGCAGCTGTGCATGCACGGTTTCGCCGCATTCGAGATGCCGGAGCACAACCGGCGCCCCGGCGGGCTGCAGCCAGCGATCACCCCACTGCATCAGCGCCACCAGCACCGGGAGCAACTCCCCGCCCTTATCAGTCAGTCGGTAGGCCATCCGGGTGCGCTGGCCCGGCTCCTGGTACGGCTCGCGTTCCAGCAGGCCATCATCGACCAGTTCCCGGAGCCTGGCCGCAGCTACCGGCTCGCTGATTCCGGCCCGCTCGGCAAAGTCGTCAAACCTGGCCGTCCCGTAGAACGCCTCTCGCAGGATCAGCAGCGCCGACCGGCTGCTGACGACGTCCAGAGCGCGTGCCATCGAACACGCGGTTGCCTGCCACCGGTCGCGCGGATAGAGCGAACCAGACATCCGGACGGCGTGCGCTGACGCAGGCGGCGACATGATCCACAGTCTATCTGGCTTGTACATCACTAAGCTAGCCCGTAGGGTCTGGCTATGAGCTTGCTAAGCCAGCAGTCGGGCCCGGACGCTACCAGGGGGACCGGCTCGGCACGCGCCATCCGGCCGGGCCAGATCCTGGTCATCGTGTGCGCCGGCGTGGTGATGGCCAGCCTCGACCTGTTCATCGTCAACGTGGCGCTCCCGCAGATCGCGGTGGACTTGCACGAGCCCAGCCTCGGCACCCTTTCCTGGGTGCTCAATGGCTACGCGATCATCTATGCCGCGCTGCTCGTCCTGTTCGGCCGGCTGGCCGATCAGCGCAACCGCAAGACCGGCTTCCTGCTCGGCGTCGCGATCTTCACGGCGGGATCGGCCGCCTGCGGCGCGGCGGTCAGCGTTCCGATGCTGATCGCGTTCCGGCTGGTGCAGGCCGCGGGCGCGGCGCTGCTGACGCCCACGTCGCTCGGCTTGGTGCTGGCCAGCTATCCGGCTGAGCGGCGCGGCGGTGCCGTGCGCGCCTGGACGGCGGCCGGCGGCATGGCCGCGGCTCTCGGTCCGGTGGCAGGCGGCCTGCTCGTCGCGGCGAGCTGGCGCTGGGTGTTCTTCGTCAACGTACCGATCGGCCTGGCCGCGCTGGTCATCGGCTGGCGCAGCCTGCCTGACGTGGCCGGTCACCAAGGCCCACGTCCGGACGCGCTGTCCGCGCTTCTGGTCACCGCGGGGGTCGGCGGCCTGACCCTGGGCCTGGTGCGCGGCGGTACCTGGGGCTGGACTTCTGCCACCACCGCGGCCGTGCTGGCCGCCTCGGTGCTAGTGCTCGGCTTGTTCGCGCTGCGCTGCCTGCGTCATCACAATCCGCTGATCGAGCCGGGCCTGTTCCGGGTGCGCACGTTTTCCGGCGCGTCGGTGGCGATGCTGCTGTTCTCGATCTCGTTCGGGGCAATGCTGCTCTCCATCGTGCTGTGGATGCAGGACGTCTGGGGCTGGTCAGCGCTGCGGACCGGCCTCGGCGTAGCCCCCGGCCCGCTCATGGTGCCCTTGTTCAGCTTCCTGGTGACCGGACGGCTACTAGCCAGGTATGGCCCGGCCGTGGTGATCGGCGCCGGGGCCACCGCGTTCGCAACCGGGATCGGCTTGTGGGCCGGCCTCGTCCAGATCCAACCGCACTACCTGGAGATCTTGCCCGGCATGATCATCACCGGCATCGGCGTGGGACTGACGCTGCCATCACTCATGTCGACCGCGGCCAGTTCGCTGCCACCGCCGTCGTTCGCCACGGGCTCAGGAGTGATCAACATGCTGCGCCAGGTTGGCTTCGCGGTAGGAGTGGCCATGCTGGTGGCGGTGCTCGGGAATCCGCACGGAGCGGCTGCTGAGCTCACCGCGTTCCGCCATGGGTGGTACGCCACCGGCGCAGCCGGGCTCGGCGCAGCGATGTCCGCGATCGTCCTGCGCCGCCGTCCGGCCGCGGCGCGTGCGGTACAGCCGGCCGACTAGGGCAGACGGGCCAGCACGTCTGCGGCGGCCCGCTCGCCGGACCGGACCGCGCCGTCCATGTAGCCAGCCCATGCCGTCGCCGTCTCGGTACCGGCCCAGTGGATCGGTCCGACCGGGGTGCGCAGCGCGTGCCCGTACCGGGTCCATACGTTCGGCCCGAACAACGTGCCGTAGCAACCGCCGCTGAACCGCTCCTGCTGCCAGTCACGCTCGAGGTAGTCTTCCGGCGTCCCTGCCCGCGGGCCGAAATACCGGACCAGGGAATCGACTACGGCGCGGCGGCGGACCTCGACGGTCGCACGGCCTAGCCGGCGAGCCTCGTCGCCTTCGAGGAAAGCGAGCAGGATGCCGGGGGAGCCGTCGGGCGGGGAGTTGTCGAAGACGACCCGTGAGCCCGCTCCGTCGCCGGTGGCCTGACCGCACAGGCCTTCGTTGCGCCAGAACGGCTCGTCGTAGATGACCTGGCACTTGATCACCGAGCCCATCGGGGTGCGCTGAGTGAGCTGCTCGCGCCAGTGCGGCAACGGGGGCTCGTACTCGATCCGGCCGGCCAGCAGCGGTGGCGTGGTCACGATGATCTGGCGCCCTTCGTACTGGCCGGACGCGGTGGTCGCCGTTACCTTGTCGCCAGCGACTTCCATCCGGGTGACCGGCGACTCGAGCCTGACGCTGTCACTAAGCGTCGCGGCTAGCCGCTCTGGCAGCAGCGCCGAGCCGCCGACGAACCGGTCTTGCTGGGCGCCGCCGGTGGTGTCGATGAGCCGCTGGAACGAGCCGCCTGAGCGCGAGTAAAACAGCACGTGCAGCATGGACAGGTCGCCCGGCTCGGCGGCGAAGACAGCTTCGGCGGCGAGTGCCAGCAGGGTTCGCGCGCTCTTGGTTGCCGTGTTCCTGCGAGCCCAGGTCTCAAAGGTCTGACAGTCGAGTCGCTCCGCGTTGGCCGCAGTCCAGGGAGTGTCGGTCGGCACCTTCTTGGCCATGGCTTCCAGCCGGGCCTGAGCCTGCCCGATGTCGGCCAGGACCAGCGGGTTGATGCGCGGGATCGTACCCCGGTAGGTGCCGCGCTTGCCGTTGAAGTGCAGCACCTTCTGGCCGATGTCGTACGTCGGGAAGGTGGGGACACCCAGTTGCTGGGCCAAGGCGAGCAGCCTGTCCTGGGTAGGTCCGGCCCACTGGCCGCCCATCTCGACGATCTTGCCGTCGCCGATGTCCTGGTTGACGACCCGGCCGCCGACGCGGTCCCTGGCCTCGAGCACCAGGACGGACCGTCCGGCCGCAGTCAGGTCACGCGCGGCGATCAGCCCGGCCAGGCCAGCGCCGACCACAAGGACGTCCGCCGCTTCGGCCACGTCACTCACCCTCCATCAGGCCCACCCACAACCGCGCGGAACTGGTCCCGAGTTGTCCAAGCAGCTTAGAACGACTGCGGCGGCGGGCCCGGACGCGGGTAACTGGCGGTCAGCTCAGCCGGAGCGCCTCAGCCGGCGATAGCCGGGCGGCCCGCAGCGCCGGGTAGAGCCCGGCGACCGCCCCGACGACCAGTGCGACGGCCACGGCCGCGGCCAGGTCGGCGACTGGCACCACCGCGTGCCAGTGCCGGGCCGCAGCAAACACTGCGGTCGCAAAGCCGCCCAGCACCGCGCCGGCCAAGCCGCCGGCGCCCGCCAGCAGTACGGCTTCGGCGGCGAACTGCAGCGCCACGTGCCGCCGGCTGGCGCCAATGGCGCGCCTGACGCCAATCTCGTTGCGCCGCTCCAGCACGGATATCACCATCACGTTGCCGATGCCGATGCCCCCGACGAGCAGCGCGACCGCACCGAGCGCGAGGAACAGGCCCTGGAAAGCGGTGGCCGCATCGGCCCTGGCGATGAGGGCGTCGGCCGGGTCGGTGACGACCGCGTCCTGCGGCGCAGCCGGGTCGGCTGTAGCGGCCAGCACGGATTCCACGGCGGGCACGCTCGCCGGATTCGTCCGGATGTAGACCTGAACCGGGTTTGGGCTGGCGCGCAGCAGGCGCTGCGCGACCGGGAAGCCGATTAGCGCAGCCCGATCAAGTTCGGGAGCCAGGGTAACGGGTTTCAGGATGCCGATCACGGCGAACCAGCGACTGCCGAGCCACACCTCGACTGCGCCGCCGGCCCGGTCAATTCCCAGTGCTTGGGCCGCGTAGGCACCCAGCACCACAGCCGGGTACCGGGCCGTGACAGTGTTCAGGAAGCGGCCGGCGGCAAGTCGGCCCTGCAGTGTCCGCAGCAAACCCGGTGCTGCTGAGTACACGGTGATGGCGTTGGTGTTAACGGCCGGGATCCGGTCTGTCCGGTAGATGCTCGCAGGCACGTCACCGATCGCCGATGCGGTTATCACCGGTCCGATCCGGGAGATCATCGAGGGTGCCGTTACCGGCAGGCTGGCGGTCTGGCCGCTGAAGCTCTGCCCGGGCGTCACGGTGAGCAGGTTGGTTCCGAGCGCGTCAATCTCCGCGACGAGCTGCGCCTGGCTGGAGCTGGAGATGCCGAGGACGGCGACCATGGTGGCAATCCCCAGCGCGATGCCGAGCGCGGACAGGATGCTGCGAGCCGGCCGGATGCTGATCCCGCGAACGGCGAGCGGCAGTACGTCGGCAGGCCGCAACACGCTGGCGGGCCGGGCCGTCATGGTGCGCCCGCTCGTGATGTACCACTGTCGTGCTCGACGAGCCCATCTTGCAGGCGGATGATCCGGTGTGCCATCCGGGCAATGTCCGGGTTGTGGGTGACCACCAGGATTGTCACTCCGCGGTGATTTAGCGCCGACAGGATGGCCACGATCGCGGCGCCAGCCGTGGTATCAAGGCTGCCGGTTGGCTCATCCGCCAGTATGATCGCGGGCTCTCCGACCAGTGCCCGCGCGATGGCTACCCGCTGGCGCTCGCCGCCAGACAGCTCAGCGGGTCGGTGTCCGGCCCGGTGCCCGAGGCCGACCTGTTCCAGCGCGGCCGCGGCGGCAGCTCGCCGCTCGGCCGCGGGCCTGCCGCGGTACAGCAGCCCGCTGGCCACGTTGTCGACGGCGGACAGGCCGGGCAGCAGGAAGAAATGCTGGAAGACGAAGCCGATGCTCGCGGCCCGGATTCCGGACAGCGCGCGGTCCGGGAGCCCGGCCACGGACTGGCCGGCGATCCGGACGGTCCCGCTTGTCGGCCGTTCCAGCGCGCCTGCGAGCGCGAGCAGCGTCGACTTGCCCGAGCCGGACGGACCGATGACGGCGGTAAGTTCACCGGCCGCGATGGCCACGGTCACTGATCGGAGGGCCGCCACCGGGGGCGTGCCGGAATGAACCTTGCTGACGTCGCAAAGCTCGAGGGCGTTCACTGCGCCGTCACCACCGTCGTGCCGGGTGCCAGGCCGCCCCCGCTGACCTGGACCCGGCCGCCGGCGAAGACCCCGGTCTGGACGCCCACCAGGTGGTGAGCTCCAGACGCGCAGTACCACCTCCAGTCCGTAGCCACCGCCCGCCAGCGCTAGCAGCGCGGCGACTGGTACCGCCAGCACCCCGCGCACGGACTGGATCGTTAGCGATACCTGGACCGGCACGGCAACGCCGGTGCCGGTAGCGCCTGGCCGGGCTGGCGAGACGGTGAGCTGGCTCGACACGCCGTGGCCCGGCCCGCCCTGCTGCTGGCCCGCCGAGTCTGCCGCGGGCGGCGGCCCTATCGACGTCACCCGGCCGGGCGTGCTGGCCTGCGACGGCAGGATGATCGATACGCGCTGGCCCGCCCGCACGGGCGGCATGTCCGGAGTCACCGGCACGGTGACGATGCGCAGGTCGCTGCTGACCAGGTAAGGCCGCTGCCCCGCAGCGGCCGGCTGGCCAGTGGCCACCTGCCAGCCGCCTATTCGTACCCGCCCAGGCAGGAAGGTGATCTGGCCGAATGGAATCTCGCCGGTCTGGTTATATCCGTGTGCGGCCTGCCAGCGTTCGACCGCGATCATGGTGGCCACGGTGAACTGGCCAGTCGGGACTGTGAGCAGTCCGGCCGCGAAATGCCCTGCGATCAGGCCCCGCTGCAGCTCGCGGACATCCGGCCCGTTGGTCATGCCGAGCTGGAACGGCCGCCAGGCAGGCACGGATCCGGTCATCAAGACCACTGGCAGGTTGTCCACCCGGTACAAGGCCCGGCCGGGCGAGATGACCCGGCCCGGCCTCGGGAGCCAGGTGTAGGTGCCGCTGACGGCATTAATGACCGGTGCGGTCGGCTGGTATCCCAGCGTCGCTTGCGTCAGCACCGTGGTGGTGAGGTTTGTCCGCACCACCTTGGCTACCGTCAGCTTGGGCGCGGTCGCGGCCGGGGCGGCCGGGGCTCCGGTCAGGCTCACCGCGGCCACCGCGCCGGCCGTGGCGGCGCCAGTCAGGGCCGCGCCCAGGGCGGCCTGCGATCGTTTCATGGCCCCGTTCCGTTATCGCTGATCCCGGCTGGCAGGAACTGGCGGCAGGCCGCGTCAGCTGCCCGGAACTGAGGGAGTAGCGGCCGAAGTCGCCGCTGCCCAGGTTGAGCTCGCCCGTCGGCGTCGGGTCGAGCATGCCGATGTCGTGGCCGCGCATGCATTGCGCGTAGCGGGTTAGCGCCGCCAGGTGCGGGGCAGCCTGAGCCGCCGCGCCCGCCTGCTTGATGTCAATGATCGTCTGGATGAAGTGGATGCATCTCGCGTAGGCCGCGCCTGTTCGCGGCATCCTGAGTGGGCATGTCGATGCTCAGCCCGTTGTGCCCCGGCCGGTGGAACGGGTCGGACATCGCCACTCCGTGAGCTCGCATGCAATGCGCGAAGTTCACGAAATCCTGGTCGGACTGCTGTGATGTCGGCGGCTTCAGGGCGCCACCAGTCCGGCCTGACTGGCCGGGCAGGCTCGCCACCGCCGCGCTGCCGGGACCGGAGCTGGCGGAGCCCGCCGAGCAGCCAGCGATCGCGACCGCCAGAGCGCACGCCATAGCCACTGCGCCGACTCCCGCCAGCGCCTGCCGTCGGTCGCCGGGGCGTGAACGCTGATAACTCATGATGACCTCCTCGCGGCCACGGCGGATTGCCCAGGCCACGGCTCAGCCTGTCGGGCGGCCCATCACGGCAGCGTCACGCCGAGCAGCCCTCCGGCACCGCAGTACGCCGTCGGGGCACGGCTGGTGCGCAGGTCACGGCGCCGGCTCCGGACGGGTCGGCAGGCGCCTTGTGATCCTCATGTGACCCGCGGCGGTGCACGATGGCAGGATGCGGGTGCTGGTGGTGGAGGATCACGTCGAGCTTGCCAACGACATTGCCGATGGCTTGCGGGACCAGGGCATCAGCGCTGATGTTGCCTACGACGGATCGGCCGCTATCGAGAAAGCGCTGATGACCGCCTACGACGTCGTCGTGCTTGACCGCGATGTGCCCCGCATCCATGGTGATGCCGTGTGCGCGACACTGGTCAGCTCCGCCTCGCGGGCCAGGATCCTGATGCTGACGGCCGCGGCCGCAGTCGCTGACCGGGTAGACGGACTGAACCTTGGTGCTGATGACTACTTGGTCAAGCCGTTCGCCTTCGAGGAGCTTGTCGCCAGGGTCAGGACGCTCGCCCGGCGGGAGCCGTCGTTGCCGCCAGTGATCGTCCACGACGATCTCGTGCTGGATCGCGCGCGGCGGCGTGCCAGCAGGGCGGGCCGGCCTGTTCCGCTGACCCGCAAGGAACTCGCCGTGCTCGAGGAACTGCTGATTGCGGATGGTGCCGTGGTGAGCGCCGAGGACCTGCTTGAGCGCGTCTGGGATGAGAACGCCGATCCGTTCACCCGCACCGTGACCGTCACAATCGGCAGGCTGCGCGGCAAGCTCGGCGAGCCGGACCCGATTGAGACTGTCGTCGGCAGCGGGTACCGGCTGCCATGAGCCCGCCACGTCCGAAGCCCCGGCACTTCTGGCCGCCCCGGTTCTGGCCGCAGCGAATCGGCCCGCGGCTGACGGTGCTGTTCGCCGGGTTGTTCCTGCTGGCGGGCTCGGTCCTGCTCGGGCTGACCTACGGGCTGGTTGCCGCTAGCCTGCCGGTCGCGAAGTCACCCCACGGGATGACCAAGGAGCAGCAACTCAGGGTGGCGCTGAACTGCAGCAACAAGGCAGGCGGTAACGCCGGGGAGGCCAAGCAGTGTGAGCAGCGCGCCTTCGCCGCAGGGCTTGGCGCTGGCTCGACTGACCAGCGCGATCGGGCCCTGCATAGCCTGCTCACCTACTCCCTGCTCGGACTTGGCGTCCTGACGTGCGCATCGGCCGGCCTCGGCTGGCTGGTCTCACGGCGGGTGCTGGCGCCCGTTCGCAGCATCACCGGCACCGCTCAGCGAGCCTCGCAAGGTCACCTGGGTGAGCGGCTGGCTCTGACGGGCCCGCAAGACGAGCTACGGGAACTGGCCGACACCTTCGATGACATGCTGGACCGTCTGGACCGCGCGTTTTCCGGGCAACGGCAGTTCGTCGCCAATGCCTCGCACGAGCTGCGCACGCCGCTCACCGTCATGCGGACGGCGATCGACGTGACCCTGGCCAAGCCCACCGCCACCAAGCAGCAGTTGGTGGACATGGCGGAGCGCGTCCGCAGGTCCATCGACAAGGCGCAGCAGATGGTGGAGGCGCTGCTCACGCTGGCGGTGAGCGAGCAGGGACCAGCTGCCAGCGAGCAGCTGGACCTGTCCGCGCTGGCTGAGGATGCGCTGGACCTGGCCCGGCCCGGCATCGACAGTACTGGCCTTCGGCTTGACACGGAGCTGTCTCCGGCAGGCATCCGCGGAGACGCCCACCTGGTGGCGCGCATGGTCTGGAACCTCGTCGACAACGCCGTCCGGCACAACGAGCCGGGCGGCTGGATCCGGGTCAGGACCGGTAGCAGCGACGGGACTGCGTTCCTGCACATAGTCAACAGCGGTCAGCTGATCCCGGATGCCGCGCTTACTAGCCTGCTGGAGCCGTTCCAGCGACTTAACGGGCGCACCAGAACCCAGGAAGGAGCCGGGCTGGGATTGTCCATCGTCCATTCGGTCAGCGTGGCTCACGGTGCGACGATGGTGATGTCGAATCCGGCCGCTGGCGGACTCGACGTGCTCGTGCAGATGCCAGCGGCGCGTTAGCGTCGCTTGATCGCGCGCCAGCCGCCGGCTCGATTGTTGGCGATGATCTGCCTGAACATCTCGGTCAGGGCGGGCCCGTTGATTATCTCGCCGTGCCGGAATGCCACAGTCCGCGCGGTCTTGTTGTCATGGCCAGCGGTGACGATGCCGTGTGGGTCGGGCACGATCCCGCCGTCATACAAGAACACGTTCACGTGATCGCGGGCCGCGAGCAGCGCACAGATGTTGCCAGCCAGCACGAAATATGGCTGCTTCGTCCGCTTGATGGTTTCCGCGACTTCCGGGTCGGCCGCGTGGACCAGATTGCGGACCTGGTGGCAGAAGTCCTGCTGCCAGTCCGGTAGCGCGGCTATGTAGGCGTCTACTCTCGGGTCAGTGGCATAGCTCATTTGCCGCCACTGTAGTGCTACCGAAGCGCCGTCGGCCGGGGCGGAATTGGACCGGCAGAGCAGGAGGTGTGCCCGATGCACGCGGTTGGCATGGTGCTGCACCCGGAACGTGATTCCGGCGAGGCGGTGGCGGCGGTCCTGGCCTGGGCCGCCCGCAGGAGCATTCAGGTACTTGGCATCGATTCGGAGATCAGCAGGCTGAACTGCGCCGCGATCTCGGTTCCAGTCGAGGAGCTTGCCCAGCGCGCTGACCTGCTGGTCAGCCTCGGCGGTGACGGCACGATGCTGCGAGCCATGCGGATGGCTGACCGGCAGGACGTCCTGGTGCTCGGGGTCAACCTCGGCAAGCTTGGCTTTCTGGCCGAGGTTGATGTGCCGGACCTGGCCGGAGCCCTGACCGCTATCGATGATCACGAATACACGGTGGAGCCCCGGCTGGCGGTCGATGCCGTGATCGGAGAGCAGGTTGAGACCGCATTCAACGACATCGCTCTGGTGCGCTTCCCCGGCCAGCCAGTTGCCGCGATAGCCGTGCGCGCGGCCGGCCATCCGTTCGTCAGCTACGCCGCCGATGCCGTAGTGGTCGCCACACCGGCGGGCTCGACGGCTTATAGCTTCTCCGCAGGCGGGCCCATCGTAAGTCCCGCGGTCGAGGCCCTGCTCGTCACGCCTGCGGCACCACACTCGGCTTACAACCGCGGGCTGGTGCTGTCGGTCCATGACAGCCTGGGCCTGGACCTGCTGCCGGCCAGCGGCAGGCTCGCCATCGAGGTCGACGGCCGGGTGGCCGCGCACGTCGGCCCCGGCGACTGCGTTGACCTGCGGCCGCGCCCTGGTGCGGCGCATGTCGTCAGGCTGGGCCGCACGACGTTCTACGAACGAGCCCGCCGCAAGCTGCGGCTGACCGACTCAGCCGAGATCCCCGTCAGCCGTACCTGAGAAGTGGAGGTTTCGGATATGAGAAGTAACGACTTCCCCGCCCCGCTGAGCGGATTCGTGGTGACTCACTTCCTTGTCGTCGCCGACCAGGACCGGTCCCGTGAGTTCTACCAGTCGGTTTTCGGGGCCACTGTGGTACTGGAGCGAGACCCGGTAATCTTGAAGATCGCCAACAGCTGGCTCATCCTTAACGTGGGCGGCGGCCCGACCGACGACAAGCCCGCGGTCACGCTGACGACGCCGCCTGACCCGAACCGGACCAGCGCGTTCCTGAACATCAGAGTTGCGGACATCGCCGCGGCCTACACCGATTGGTCCGCACGGGGCGCCGAGTTCCTCACCGAGCCCAAGGATCACGCTCACGAGATCCGCGCGTACATCCGCGATCCCGATGGCCATCTGATCGAGGTGGGCCAGGCGAAGGCATGAAAGGCGGGTGCCCGGCCGCGGGGCCGGGCACCCGCCGTCACATCTGTGCAGCGAGGCTTCCGTTCAGCCGGCGTAGCCGCCCGTGCTCGCCGAACCGCCAGCGGGAGTGCCTACCGGGCCGCCGCTGAGCCGGTAGTACATCAGCGTTACTGCGACCGCGATGAATGGCGCGACCAAGGTTCCCGAAACCACATCGCTGACGCCGTAACGCCAGGCAACGGGCAGCGCGCTGAGCACAATGCCGATGACGATGGACGCCGCAATAAGGATCAGGAACAGGACGACCAGGGTCCCGAAGACGTTCCAGCCGTTACCCCGGACGAGCTGCTGGCTGCGCCCGAAAGCCGCCAGGGCACCGGTCTGCTCGATCACAAGCACCGGCATGATCACTGCCCAGATCGTGATCAGGAACAGGCCCGGCACGATGATAAGCGCCAACCCGACCCAGATCGCGATCCCGGCCAGGATTGACGCCACCGCGACCGCGCCGAGGTTCGGCAGCACCGACGCCATGGTCTGGCCGACGGAAAGGTCAGCCCGCCCATCTTGCGCTATGTCCTGCACGGCCTTCACCAGCGAAGCCTGGAGCAGGAAGCCGGCGAACAGCAGCAGGAGAATCCCGAGGAACAGCCCGAAGGTGCCAAGGGCCCAGGCGAGGAGCGCCGTGATAACGGCGGCCGCGAAATAGATGATGAACGCGACTGCCAGAAGATGACCGGCGTGCGCCCTGTACATCTTCCAGGCGTCGCTAATTACGCCCGATAGTGGGTTCATGGCGGGATCGTACAGTGAACGGCACGGCTAGGAAGTGAAAGGCGGAAATGCCGCGACATGGCTGATTTGAAGCCGCCAAGGCTCTGCGGGCACGAAAAGGATACGCTGCTCAGCCTGCTGCGATACCAGCGCGAATCGCTAGCAAGGAAGGTAACCGGCCTCGATGAGGCGGCGCTGCGCGCATCGGCGGTGCCCAGCGGCACGACGTTGCCGTGGCTGGTGAAGCACCTGACAGCCGCGGAGGTCCTTTGGATGCAGGTCCGGTTCGGCGGGCTGGACGTGGCAGTGCCGGCCGACAACGTCGAGCCCGGCGACACGATCCAAGCGATTGTCGGCCGCTATCGCGACGGCTGGGTGCGCGCCGACGATATAGCGCTCTCGGCCAGCCTGGACGAGCCGTGCCGGCGCGCCAGCGAGGAGCCAGCTGTCAACCTGCGCTGGGTGCTTGCTCATCTGCTGGAGGAAACCGCGCGCCACGCCGGGCACGCCGACATACTGCGCGAGCTCATCGACGGCAGCACCGGGCGCTGAGCCTGCGGACGCGGTCACGGTAAAATCGTGCGCGCCGACCCATAGGCGCACGAAGGGCTGCCGGATCATGCTGTCGCTGGTGCTACCGAAAGGCTCGCTCGAGCGCGCCACCCTCGACCTCTTCGATGCCGCCGACCTCACGGTGCGGCGCTCGTCGGACCGCGATTATCACGCCACCATCGACGACCCGCGGATCGACCGGGTCCGGTTCCTGCGGCCGCAGGAAATCCCGTCCTACGTCGAACAGGGCTTGTTCGATTTCGGCATCACCGGCCGCGACTGGATTACCGAGACGGGAGCAAACGTCTCGTCGCTAGGCGAGCTGCAGTATTCCAAGGCGACGACCGATCCGGTGCGCGTCGTCCTTGCAGTGCCCGCCTCAGCGCCCTGGCAGACTGGTTCCGACCTGCCGGACGGGGTGCGGATCTCGACCGAGTTCCCGGCGCTAACCCGCAGGTACCTGGACGAGCACGGCGTCAAGGCGGTGGTGATCCCGTCGTACGGGGCGACCGAGGCCAAGGTTCCTGACATCGTCGACGCGATCGTGGATCTCACTGAGACGGGCGCCTCGCTGCGCCGCAACGGCCTGCGGATACTCGACACCCTGCTCACCAGCTACACCGAGCTGGTGGCCAACAACGACGCGTACGCAGACGCCGCCAAGCACGACGCGATGGAGGACGTGGCGTTGCTGCTGCGCGGCGCGATCAGGGCGCGCGCCAACGTCCTGCTCAAGCTCAACGTGAGCGCTACTGACCTGGCGGCAGTGACAAGCTTGCTGCCCGCGATGTCCTCTCCGACCATCACCTCCCTGGCCCGCGGCGACATGCACGCGGTTGAGGCCGTGGTGCCCAAGCGCGGGGTGAACACCCTGATCCCGGCGCTGAAGGCGGCTGGCGGGCGGGACATTCTCGAGATTCCGATTAGCAAGATCGTCGAATAGCGGCATCCGCGGCCATGGCCTGCGCCGACGTCCCGGTTAGGGTAGACGCGTGCTAGTTCGGATCGATCTTCGCGGCACGGCGCCAGGCCGCATGGCCCCGGCCGAGCTATCGGCCATGCTGCCCAGGGCTGCGCTTGACGTAAGCGCTGCCATCGACCAGGTGCGGCCGATCTGCGAGGACGTCAGGCATCGCGGCGCCGAAGCGGTCCGCGAATACACAGCCAGGTTCGACGGCGTAGACCTGCCGGGCACCGCGGTGTCACCGGAGGCGCTGTCCGCCGCGCTGGCCGGGCTGGATCCCGACGTACGGGCTGCCCTCACCGAGGCGGCGCGGCGAGCCAGGCTCGTGCACAAGGCCCAGCTGCCGGCTGAGTCGTGGACCGCCGTGGCCGCCGGTTCCACCGTCACCGAGCGGTACCTGCCAGTGCGGCGGGCGGGCGTTTACGTGCCAGGGGGCCTGGTTGCGTATCCGTCCTCGGTGCTGATGAACGTGATTCCCGCCCAGGTGGCCGGAGTCAGCCAGATCGCGGTCGCGTCGCCGCCGCAGGCCGCGCACGGCGGCTTGCCGCACCCGGCGATCCTGGCGGCATGCGCGCTGCTGGGCGTCACCGAGGTGCACGCGGCCGGTGGTGCCCAGGCCATTGCCATGCTCGGATACGGCACCGCGGACTGCGCGCCGGCCGACGTCATCACCGGTCCTGGCAATGTATATGTCGCGGCGGCGAAGCGGCTGCTTCGCGACAGAGTGGCCATCGACGCCGAGGCCGGGCCGACCGAGATCGCCATCGTCGCCGACGACGGTGCCGAGGCCAGGTTCATCGCTGCCGACCTCATTGCCCAGGCAGAGCACGATGAGCTGGCCGCATGCCTGCTGATTACCACCAGCGGCGCCCTGGCCGACCGCGTGGACGCCGAGCTGGCCAAGGCGGTGCCGGAGGCACGGCACGCTGACCGGGTCGCCGCTGCGCTGGCCGGCCAGTCGGCGTGCGTCATCGTCGACGACGCTGACGGGGCGCTTGCAGTGGCTGACGCATGGGCGCCAGAGCACCTGGAGATTCAGGCGGCCGATGCCTCGATCCTGGCCCGCCGGGTGCGCAATGCCGGGGCGATCTTCGTCGGCGCCTGGGCGCCGGTGTCGCTCGGCGACTACCTGGCGGGATCCAACCACGTGCTGCCTACCGGCGGTACCGCCCGGTATAGCGGCGGATTGTCGACCGGCACGTTTCTGCGGTGCGTGCACGTGGTCGAGTGCAGCCAGGAAGGTCTCGCCGCTGCCGCGCCGTACATCGACGCGCTCGGCGAGGCCGAGGACCTAGACGCGCACGTGCAGGCGGTCCGGATCAGGGTCCCGGCTGACGGCGGCGCTGGCGATGACTCGGGCCGCCCGGTGACAGCGCCAGAGCAGGTACGCCCGCCGCTGCCGATCCGCGGCGACCTGTCCGGCCGGCACCCCTATGGCGCGCCGCAGCTCGACGTGCCGGTCCGGCTTAACACCAACGAGAATCCCTACCCGCCGTCCGCCGCGCTGACCGCCGACATCGCCGCGGCCACGGCCGACGTCGCGGCCGGCCTCAACAGGTATCCCGACCGGGACGCTATGGCGTTGCGGGCCGCGCTGGCCAGCTACCTAGGCCACGGGCTGACCGCGAGCAACACCTGGGCGGCCAACGGCTCCAACGAGGTCATCCAGCAATTGCTGCAGGCCTTCGGCGGCCCGGGCCGCAGCGCGCTCGGCTTCGAGCCGTCCTACTCGATGCACCCGCTGATCGCGCAGACGACGGCGACGCAGTGGATCGTGGCTGAGCGGATGAGCGATTTCGGCCTGGATCCGGGGGACGCGGCCGAGGTGGTCCAGATGCGGCAGCCCGACCTGGTGTTCCTGACCTCGCCGAACAACCCGACCGGCTCGGCCACGCCGCTGGCGGTGATCGAAGCGGTGTGCGAAACGGCGCCTGGCATGGTGGTCGTGGACGAGGCATACGCGGAGTTCGCCAGGGACCAGGCCGGCACTGCGCTCGCACTGCTGCCCCGGTACCCGCGCCTGGTCGTCGTCAGAACCATGTCCAAGGCGTTCGCGCTGGCTGGCGCGCGGGTCGGCTATCTGGCCGCCGATCCCGCCGTGGTCGAGGCGATGCTCCTTGTCCGGCTGCCTTACCACCTGTCCGCGATGACCCAGGCGGTCGCGCTGGCGGCACTGCGGCACTCAGCCGAGCTGCTCTCCTCGGTTGCCCTGATCCGGGCCGAGCGCGACCAGCTGGTCATGGCGCTGCGCGGCCTTGGCCTTAGTGCCGCGGACTCCGATGCCAATTTCGTGCTGTTCGGCCGGTTCGCTGACCGGCATGCGGTCTGGCAGGCGCTGCTCGATGGCGGCGTGCTGATCAGGGAAACTGGGCCGCCCGGCTGGCTGCGAGTCAGCATCGGCACCGGCCCGGAGACGGCCACGTTCCGGTCCGAACTAGCCCGGGTGCTCAGCGACCGCCCGGAACTGGTGCTGCGGTGACAAGGTCGGCCCGCATCGGCCGGGTGACCGCCGAGACCCAAGTGCTGATCGAGCTGAGCCTGGACGGCGCCGGCATCGGCCGGGCCGAGACCGGCGTGCCGTTCTTCGATCACATGCTGCTGCAGCTCGCCAGACACGCCGGAGTCGACCTCACGGTGCAGGCGCGCGGCGACATCGAGATCGACGCGCACCACACCGTGGAAGATACGGCGATCGCGCTCGGGCAGGCCATGCGCGAGGCGCTGGGGGATAAGGCCGGGATCACCCGGTTCGGCGACGCGCTGGTGCCGCTGGACGAGACGCTTGTGCGCGCCGCCGTGGATCTGTCCGGGCGGCCGTATGTCGTGCACACCGAGCCGGATGGCATCGCGCCGCTCATCGGGACCTATGACACCACGCTGACCAGGCACTTCTTCGAGTCACTCGCCCAGGCGGCGGGGATCTGCGTGCATCTGGACGTGTTGCGCGGGCGCAATCCTCATCACATCGTGGAAGCCCAGTTCAAGGCGTTCGCACGGGCGCTGCGGACGGCGGCCGCGCCCGATCCGCGGTCAGGCGGCGCGGTGCCGAGCACAAAGGGCGTGCTCTGACGCGGCGCGCGCACCGCATCCCATGATCACGTAAACAAACGGTCGCCGGCATTCGCCGGCCGCGCACCGCCTAAGCGAATCGTGGCGTGGGCGGGTGACGATAGCCGAACAATGACCGCACTCCAGGCGAATCGCCCACCGGCATGTGGATCGCGCACCACAGTATGCAGGTTTCAGTCGTCGTGTCACAAAGCGGGCATTCCGGTGGCCCTGGGCACTGGAACCTTCACGGTGCTAGACGTCGGCGACCATTTGGTCACGTGGTTAGACGTCGGCGACCATTTGGTCACGTGGTTATGGCCTCACCAGCCCTTTGGGCGTGCCGGTCGGCGTTAGCCTGAATGGCGTCGTGCACGTACTGGGACAATCCGGGCTCGATCTCGTCGTAGGGCGCGGTGAAGCGTGCGTCGCAGACATAGAGCGAGGCCAGCCCTCGGTGCATGTCGTAGTCGCAGTCGTAGAACCAGTGGATGAGGTGCTGGCGGTGCACCTCGGCGAGGTCCATCGCCACGATCCCGGTCGGCGGCTCGCCGGCGCGGAGCGCATCGGCGAATCCGGTGATGCTGGCGTCGGCCTCGGTCTTAATCGCGATCCAGTCCGCCTTGGTGTAGGCCGCCGTTTTGCGCCGGGACTGCTGCCAGGCGCCGGAGTCGCCCCAGCGCTGCTCCGCCTCGGCGGCGTGCTCCGCCACGTAGTCGGTGCCGAAGATCTCGAACTGCTCCTCCGGCGTCAGTGCGATACCCATCTTTCTCGCTTCCACTTCCTTCTCGACCGCGCCGATGAGAGCGGCTATCCGATCGCGCCGTTCCCTCAGCAGCCGGTGCTGGCAGCGCAGGTGATCATCGGTTCCGTTAGCCGGGTCGGCGAGAATCTCGGCGATCTCGTCGAGCCGAAAGTCCAGCTCCCGGTAGAACAGGATCTGCCGGAGCCTGCGCAAGTCATCGGCCGAGTACAGGCGGTAACCGGCTGGGCTGCGGCCGGTCGGCGTGAGCAAGCCGAGCTCGTCGTAGTGGTGCAGGGCGCGCACCGAGACGCGGGACAGCTTGGCAGCCTCACCCACCGTGTACTGGCCGGCCGAGTGATCGGTCACGATAACTCCGCCTCCCAGGACCTTGGCTTAACCGACCCGTGTCGTACCCGGTCAACTGTGCGGCCTGACGTTGCGTGAGGGTCAAGCCGCAGGCATCGGCCCCATGAGGTCGGCGGGTGGCAGGAATATTGGGAAACTCGTCATTGCAGACATGACGTTGGCGAGCCAGGATGATCGTCATGGCTCCCCGGCACGTGCTCATCACCTTGTTCGAGGGCGTGCAGAGCCTCGACGTCACCGGGCCGCTGGAAGTGCTGGCCGCCGCTAACCAGTGGCGCACCGCTAACGGCGATGAGCCGTTCTATCTCCTGCGCACCGCGAGCCTGGGCGGTCGCGCCGTACGCACCTCCAGCGGGCTCTTGGTCACTCCCGACGCTGACCTGATCGGCGAGCGGGCACGCGATGTCCTTCTTGTCCCAGGCGGCGAGGGCACCCGCAGCCCCGAGCCAGACCTGGTCAGATGGCTGCGCGAGCACGCGCCGCAGGCGGGGCTGATCGTGTCGGTGTGCACCGGAGCATTTCTGCTGGCTGAGGCTGGCCTGCTCGCTGGCCGGACCGTTACCACGCACTGGGCATACTGCGACGCCCTGGCGGCGCGGTTTCCTGACGTCAGCGTGACCGCCGAGCCCATTTACGTGCGGGACGGTGACCTGATCACGTCGGCCGGGGTGACCTGTGGCATCGACCTAGCCCTGGCCCTAGTCGAAGCGGACCTTGGCCGGGATGCCGCGCTCAGCGTCGCCCGCCACCTGGTGGTGTTCCTGTGCAGGCCCGGCAGTCAGGCTCAGTTCAGCGCGCAGCTCGCCAATCAGCTGGCGCAGCGCCAGCCGCTACGCGCAGTCCAGCAGTGGATTGCCGAGCACCCCGACGCTGATTTGTCAGTACCGGCCCTCGCAGAGCGGGCCAGCCTGTCGCCACGGCACTTCGCACGGGCCTTTACGGCAGAGGTCAGCATGACGCCGGGGCGCTATGTCGACCGGGTGCGGCTTGAGGCCGCGCGGCGTCGGCTCGAGTACACGACCGACAGCATCGAGCTGATCGCACGCGCGTGCGGATACGGCACAACAGAGGCTCTGCGGCTGGCTTTCCACCGCGCGCTTGACGTTGGGCCGGCCGAATACCGGCGACGGTTCCGTCCAGCTTCGTCCACAGCCGGATATCCGCTGCCCATCACAAGACGGCCGCTGCCCACCACAACACGTCCGCTGCCCACCACAACCGGAACAAATGGAGACGACTAGTGGAGATCGCGATTCTGCTGTTCGACCGGTTCACTGCCCTGGACGCAGTCGGGCCTTACGAGGTGCTCAGCCGGCTACCAGGCGCGCGCGTGATCTTCGTGGCCGAGCGGACTGGGCCGGTGCCGACCGACTCCGGCGACCTCAGGCTTGTTGCCGAAGCCGCGCTGGCGGATGTCACCAAGGCCGACATCCTGGTAGTGCCCGGTGGTCCTGGCCAGGCCGACCAGATGGCCGACGGCCCGGTGCACGAATGGCTGCGCGCTGCCGACAAGGCCACTACCTGGACCACCTCGGTCTGCACAGGCTCACTGATCCTCGCTGCGGCCGGGCTGTTGCGCGGGCGGCAGGCCACCTCGCACTGGCTGGCAGTCGACCAGTTGCCCGGGCTGGGTGTCGCGCCCTGTCGTCAGCGCGTGGTCTTTGACGGCAAATACGTGACCGCGGCCGGAGTCTCCGCGGGCATCGACATGGCGCTGGCACTGGCCGGCCGGGTCGCTGGCGCCGAGACAGCCCAGGCCATCCAGCTCGGACTCGAGTACGACCCGCAACCGCCGTACGACGCGGGCGCGCCGGACAAGGCGCCGGCCGACATCGTCGCTAGCCTCCGCGCCCGCAGCCAGTTGATCCTCACTGGGCAGCCATAGCCAGCCGCGTGTCGCTGGCGCCCTCGAAGGCCAGCGCCGGCACGTGCGCTCCGCTGGGACTGTAACCGTCGGCGGCGGTCGCCAGCAGGCTGAGGACGAGGCCGGGGCGTGCGCCAACTATCGCTGTGCGACCCTTGATCGATGTCCGCGCAACCGCTGCCAGGACTCCTGGCGCACCTGGCACCGGTGCTGGACCAGTACGGCTACCTCGCCGTTGGCGGCTTCATCGTGCTGGAAGACTTCGGTGTGCCGGTGCCGGGCGAGACCATACTGATCGCCGCTGCCGTCTATGCGGGCACGGGCAGGCTCAGCATCTTCGCCGTTGCCCTCATAGCCTTCGCGGCCGCGGTGGTCGGCGACAATATCGGCTATGCGATCGGCTTCTTCGGCGGCCGCCAGCTGGTACTTCGGTACGGCAGATATGTGTTCATCACTAGCGAGCGGCTGGACAAGGCCGAGCAGTTTTTCCGCCGGTACGGCGGGATCGTGGTCACTGGCGCCCGGTTCATCGAAGGGCTGCGGCAGGCGAACGGCATCGTCGCCGGGATTACCCGGATGGCATGGCCGCGCTTTCTCGCCTTCAACGCGCTGGGTGCCGCTTTGTGGGTCGGCGTCTGGGTGTCGGTCGGTTACCTTGCCGGCAGCAATATCACCGCGATTTATAACGCCATCACCCGCTACTCGCTGTACGTGCTAATCGCGCTCTCGGCGGCAGTCGCCGCGCTGATCATCCGGATGGTGGTGCGGCGCCGGCGCCGCACTCGGCAACGACCGGGTTGACCGGGGGCCGGCCAGGCTGACCTGGCTGGCCTGGGTCTGACCGGCGCTAGCCAGGCTGGCCGGACCGGTCAGGAATCGAGAAGCGCCGGTCACCGAGCCCTAGCTAGAGTGACCGCAATGACCATCAACCAGGTCGATGTGACCCACGAGTTCCGGACTGAGCATGACCCGCTTTTCGAC
Source organism: uncultured Actinomycetota bacterium (assembly GCA_963834665.1). Classification (GTDB taxonomy): domain Bacteria; phylum Actinomycetota; class Actinomycetes; order Streptosporangiales; family Streptosporangiaceae; genus JAJYUU01. The sequence continues at coordinate 305,000 of CAWICK010000007.1, read as the reverse complement.
CCAGGGAACCGTGCTGCATCCCTGGCCAATACACTACTAAAGGTAGGTACATAGTTATGAAAACAATGACCTGTCGGCAAATGGGCGGCCCATGCGATACCGCATTCCACGGAAATAAGGCTGATGAAGTTATTAAAGCGCAAGATAGCCATCTAAAAGAAGTGGTCGCAAAAGGCGATGAAACGCACAGAAGCGCCCTGGAGGGGATGCAGGACAGGTGGAAGCATCCCGTATCAGGTATGGGGTGGTATAGAAAAACAAAGAAGGCCTTTGCGGCTCTCCCCGAAGACTGATCGGTCATCAAGGCGTCTTCGCACGGATCGCGGCGCCGCCGCAGACGTGACGGTCGAATGACCAGGATCGCCAAAGTCACCGACCCCCCGAGATCAGACCGCCACGGTCGCCTGGGCCTGGACGCTGTCCAGGCCCAGGCTGGCTCAACTGTGCTTCAGCGCTGACCGGCTAGCCTTATGAGCCTGGCGAGCCACTCACCAGGCGCACGGGCGATCATGGAGGAGCTGTAGTGACAAGCCGCAAGCCGAGCGTCGCGGTGCTCGACTACGGCTCCGGCAACCTGCGCTCGGCCCAGCGCGCGCTGCAGCGAGCGGGCGCCGACGCGGAGGTCACGACGGACGCTCAGACGGCGCTGCGAGCGGATGGGCTGGTCGTGCCGGGGGTCGGTGCCTTTGCGGCCTGCATGGCCGGCCTCCGCGCGGTCGGCGGCGACCAGGTCATCGCTAAGCGGCTGGCCGGCTCGCGGCCCGTCCTCGGCATCTGCGTCGGGATGCAAGTGCTTTTCGAGACCGGCCAGGAGCATGGCCAGCGGACGCAAGGATGCGGCTGGTGGCCGGGGGTCGTGCAGCGGCTCGCCGCTCCCGTTCTTCCGCATATGGGATGGAACGTGGTCGCCCGGCGCCCTCCCGGGTCCCGGCTGCTCGCCGGCATTGACGAAGACGCGATGTTCTATTTCGTGCACTCTTATGCTGCGACGCAGTCCCTGGCTCGGGCCGGCGATCCGGAGCCGCCCGCCACCGCCTGGACCACCCATGGCGAGGACTTCATCTCCTTGGTGGAGGACGGCCCGTTGACGGCGACCCAGTTCCATCCCGAGAAGTCATCCGACGCGGGCGCCGCGCTGCTGGCCAACTGGCTGGAGACGCTGCGATGACCGCTGCGGACCTGGGCTGGTCCCAGCCGGCCCTGACACTGCTGCCCGCCGTGGACGTATGCGGCGGCCAGGCAGTCCGGCTCGTACAGGGCGCGGCCGGCACGGAGACGAGTTATGGCGACCCGGTTGATGCCGCGCTGGCCTGGCAGGAAGCGGGCGCGGAGTGGATTCACCTGGTCGACCTGGACGCCGCCTTCGGCCGGGGCACGAACGCCCCGCAGCTGGCACACCTGATCGGCCGCCTCGACGTGCAGGTGGAGCTGTCTGGCGGGATCAGGGATGACGCGGCGCTCGCCGCCGCCCTGGCCACCGGTTGCGCTCGGGTAGTGATCGGCACCGCGGCGCTGGAGAACCCCGACTGGGTCCGCGATGTAGTAGCCGACTACGGCGACCGAGTCGCGGTCGGACTGGATGTGCGCGGAACCAGGCTGGCGGCGCGCGGCTGGACGTCGGACGGCGGAGAGCTCATGGAGGTACTGGGCCGCCTTGAGAACGAGGGCTGCGCCCGGTATGTGGTGACGGACGTGACGAAGGATGGCATGCTCGCCGGGCCGAATCTGGATCTGTTGCGGAACGTATGCGCGCAGACGGATAAGCCGGTGGTGGCCAGCGGCGGCGTGTCAAGCCTGGCCGACCTGCGCGCGATCGCCGAGCTGGCGCCGCTCGGCGTGGAGGGTGCCATCGTCGGGAAGGCGCTGTATGCCGGGGCGTTTACCCTGCCGGAAGCGCTGGCGGCGGTGGCCCAGTGACGGTAGCCCAGTGATGGCGGTGAACCGGTGACGCGGCGAGTCTCCAGCGGCGCGGTATGGGAACCGGTCGTCGGCTACAGCCGCGCAGTCGCGGCCGGCGACTACGTGTTCGTGTCGGGCTGCACCTCGATCGCCGGCGCGGAGTTCGTGCACCCCGGCGATGCCTACGCGCAGACCAGACAAGCCATCGCCAACGTGCAAGCCGCGCTCGAAGAGCTCGGCGCGCGGCTAGCCGACGTGGTTAGGACCCGCATGTATGTCACCGACATCTCGCGCTGGGAAGACCACGGCCGGGCGCACGGCGAGGCGTTCGCTGTGATCATGCCCGCGACCTCGATGATCCAGATCAGCGGGCTTGTCGATCCGAGGATGCTGGTTGAGGTAGAGGCCATCGCCTACAAGCCGGGCATCGGCGGGGCCGGCGCTGTGCCGGACGGGGCGCTATGACGGTGGCCGTGCGGGTGATCCCCTGCTTGGATGTCGATGCCGGCCGGGTGGTCAAAGGGGTCAAGTTCGCCAACCTCCGCGACGCCGGCGACCCTGTCGAGCTGGCCGCTGCCTACGATCGCGAGGGCGCCGACGAGCTGACCTTCCTGGACATCACCGCGTCCAGTGACCAGCGCGAGACCATGTACGACGTGGTCCGGCGGACTGCCGAGCAAGTGTTCATCCCGCTGACCGTCGGCGGGGGAGTGCGCAGCACCCAAGATGTCGACCGGCTACTGCGAGCGGGCGCCGACAAGGTCGCGCTGAATACCGCCGCGGTGGCCAGGCCGGAATTGCTGCGCGAAGCGGCGCTCCAGTTCGGCGCCCAGTGCGTGGTGCTGTCCATAGACGCCCGCCGCTGCCCGCAGACAGAGTCCGGCTTCGAGGTCACCACTCACGGCGGACGGCGGGGTACCGGCATCGACGCGGTCGCCTGGGCCAGCCAAGCGGCCGGCCTCGGCGCCGGGGAGATCCTGCTGAACTCGGTGGACGCCGACGGCACCAAGAGCGGATTCGACCTTCCGCTGATCACGGCTGTGCGCCAGGTGGTCCGCGTTCCGGTCATAGCGAGCGGCGGGGCTGGCGCGCTGAGCCATTTCGGGCCCGCGATCGAGGCGGGCGCTGACGCCGTGCTGGCGGCGAGCCTGTTCCATTTCGGTGAGCTCAGCATCGGCGCGGTCAAGGACGCGCTCGCGGCTGCCGGTCACCGGATCCGGCCTGTCACGGCGAAGGAGGTCTCCTAATGCGGATTGCAGTCGCCGAGTCGGGGCTCGACCCGAAGATCGCCGCCCGGCTGAAGCGGAACGAGGACGGCCTGGTCGCCGCCATCGCCCAGCAGCACGACACTGGCGAGGTGCTGATGCTGGGCTGGATGGACGACGAGGCCCTGCACCGCACGCTGACCAGCGGCCGGTGCACGTACTGGTCGCGGAGCCGGCAGGAATACTGGGTCAAGGGCGAGACTTCCGGCCACGTCCAGCGGGTCGTCTCGGTCGCGCTCGACTGCGATGGCGACGCCGTGCTTATCCGGGTGGATCAGACGGACGGCGCCTGCCACACCGGCGACCGCACGTGCTTCGACGCGGGCCTGTTGCAGACCGGGAGCTGAATCTTGAGGCGGCATGCAACCCCTGGCGCCCCCGCTCCAGTCAGCAGGGTATGAAGTACCAGACGTCGCACTCGCGCCCGTGAGCTCGGCGAGGGACGAGGAATTCACCGAGTACGTGGCAGCCCGGCTGCCGTGGCTCGGCCGGGTTGCCTACCTGCTCTGCCAGGACCGGCACCGGGCGGAGGACCTGGTGCAGACCGCCATCACCCGCCTATACGTGCACTGGCGGCGCGCTGCCGCGGCCGACAACACCGACGGTTACGCGCACACGATCCTGGTCAGGGTCTACCTGTCCGAGCAGAGCTCGGCCTGGTCAAGGCGGGTCCAGGTAGTGCCGACAGTGCCGGATCACAGCGCCGGGGCGGCAGACCTCGATGCCCAGCTTGATCTGCGAGCCGCGCTGGCAATGCTGGCGCCACGCCAGCGGGCGGCTGTCGTGCTGCGCTACTACTGCGACCTGTCCGTCGATCAGACCGCGGCCGTTCTGGACTGTTCCACCGGAACGGTAAAGAGCCAGACCGCGCGCGGCCTGGACACGCTGCGGCGCCTGGTCACCTCACCAGCAGGGATTCCAGCGGAAGGAAACCGATCATGACCGACATTAACCTGCTCAGGGACCGGCTCGACGAAATAGGTAACGAGGCCGGGCACCTGCGGGTCGACATTGGCCGAGCTCGGGCTCGTGGTCGCCGGATCCTGCGGTTGCGGCGGGCAGCAACCGGCGGCGCAGCGGCCGCGATGGTCGGCGTTATCGCGGTCGGGCTGGCAGTCACAGGCGGGGCGGCGCCGCCGGCCGGGCGCGCCGGGAGCACGGCCCAGGCGTCCGCGACCGGGGCGCGCGCTGAACGCATCGTCCAGACCGCCGCATTCGGCTGGCTGCCAGCCGGGCTGGCCGCGGAGAGCCTCGTAGCCGATAGCCAGAGCCGGCCGTACTTCGAGGTCGACGCGGGCACCTCCAACGGCTCTGGTCCCGTGATCATCCTCACTGACTACGGTCGTGGCCCGCAGCCTGCCCTGCCGGACCTGCCGGGCGGGGTTCCCGCCACGCTGATCCCGGCCGCTCGCGTCAACGGGCATCGCGCCTACTGGATCACCGCGCCCACGACGGCGCCACATGCCCAGCTGAGCTTCGAGTTGCGCTGGCAGTACGCGCGGGACAGGTGGGCAGACCTGCAGGCGGCCGCCTTGCCGGCGACATCGGTGGCCGGGCTCACCCGCGTCGCTGACAAGATCGCGGCGACCGCGACCCTCGGCGGGCGCTCGCCGGTTGCCCTCCCGATCGGCGTGGCCGGCATTCCTCGAGGCCTGCGGATCCGGCGGACGGTGCTGACCAACGGAGCACAAGGCGGTGCGCTGATCTACTTCGTCGGCAACGACTTGGCGCCTTCGGACAGCATCCAGTTCTCTGTCAGTCCGGTCGGCCTGGTCAAGCACCATAAGGGCAATCCGGGCTCGGGCCAGGAGCCCAAGCCTGCGTCGGACGGCGTCACTACCAACACCGTCATCGATGGCCATCCTGCTTACGACTCGCAACTTGCCGGCCAGGTCGGCGCTGCGGTCCTGTGGGTATTCGGCGTGCACGGGTGGGATGTCGAGATTGACGCTGGCGCCAGCGCCGTTGCGGCCCTGCCAAGCTCGCACACGCTGATCTGGCTGTTCACCCATATGACCGTGACTGGCGACCGGCACCCGCATATGACGGTGACCCCGGGCGGGCGCTGACAGAACTAGCCGGCGGCCGCCGCGAGCCGGGCTGGAGTGAGTCCGGCGAGCCGGCACTGCGGCCTCGTGAGCTGGGCGACCTTATCGGTGCCCGCATACGCGCGCTTGCAGGTGGCCCTGGCCCCGGCGCCGCACTGGTGGATCAGCGCGCCACCGGTAGTGCTGGGCATGGTCACTGTGATGCAGCCGTTCCTGGAACTGCCGTAGGCGCCTGGCCGGTTCGCCGCCCAGACCGCGATGGCGGCCAGCAGGAGCAGGGCGGCGACGCCAAAGATCGCGACACGGCGCTTGTCGTGCCTGGTCATCTCCTCCGCGGGAGGCTGGGTCGCGAATGGCATCAGCCGAAGTATAGGTATCCGTTCGCAGGCCGGAAACGCCCGGTCACGAATGCCGTATTCCGATCTTGCCAAGGTGATATACCTCGGAAGCGGTCAATCAGCGTTCTGGGTGCGCGGATCCGCGCAACAACGGATCCGGGCTTGACGCGGCGGCCTGGCGGGGCGGCTAGCGGAGGTCATGGTGCGCAGTGCCTGGTCCAGGCGTCTGGTAGCGGTGGCATCGGTGCTGGCTGGCACCGTCGGCCTGGCAGTCGTCGGGTCGGTGGCGTCGGCATCGTCGGCTGCCCCGCAGCGTGGCTCAGCTGCCCGGCCATCGGGCCTCGTGCATGCATCGCTACTGGCCGCGCCGCGCGCGCCGGCGCTGCCAGCCAACGAGCGGGCGGTCTGCCCCCGGCCGACCGAGGCAGGTCAGATGCAGTGCCAGTCAGTGCTGCTGCTGCCGGGCAGGCAGCCGCGGCAGTCAGCGCGCGCTTTCGCTTCGCCCGCGTTCGCGGTTCCCGGTTACGGGCCGTCTAGCCTGCACAGCGCCTACGGCCTGACCACGGCGGCCGGTAACAGGGGCCGCGGCGAGACCGTCGCGATCGTGGACGCCTACAACAACCCGCACCTGTCCCGGGACCTGGCCGCCTACCGCCGCCATTTCGGCCTGCCCGCCTGCACACCGCGAACCGGCTGCCTCAAGATCGTGAACCAGGCCGGCCGGGCCGGGCCGCTGCCAAGGGCGGATTACAACTGGGGCGTCGAGGAGTCACTCGACCTGGACATGGTGTCGGCAATCTGCCCGCGGTGCCGCATCGTGCTGGTAGAGGCCAATTCGGCGCAGATCTCGAGCCTGGGCCCGGCTGAGAACACCGCCGTGGCGAAGGGCGCCCGGTTCATCTCCAACAGCTGGAGCGGCGGCGAGTTCTTCGGGCAGGACGCTTTTAACCGCTTCTTCAACCACCCGGGCGATGCGATCGTGTTCGCTTCCGGCGACAGTGGGTACGGCGCCGTCTACCCGACCGACACGCAGCTCGTCACCGCGGTCGGTGGCACTACGCTGCGGCACCGCCGGTCCGGCGGCCGGGCCTGGACAGAATCGGTCTGGGGCGGCAGCCACTCATCGGTCGGAACCGGCTCGGGCTGCTCATCGCTGGAGCCGAAGCCGTCGTGGCAGCGACACGACAACGTAGCGCCGTCCGGCTGCCTGAACCGGACCGAGAATGATGTCGCCGCGGTGGCTAACCCGACCACCGGAGTTACGGTCTACGACACCTACCAGACCGGCGGCACCTGGGGCGTGCTGGGCGGCACCAGCGCCGCTACGCCGATCATCACGGCCGTGTACGCGCTGGCCGGAAAGCCTGCCAAGGGTACCTATCCGGCTTCGTACCCCTATCACCACGCCAGGGCGTTCAACGACGTGGCCGCCGGAGCCAACGGCAGGTGCGAGCTCAACCGGTCCTACCTGTGCACTGCCAAGCGGGGCTACGACGGCCCGACCGGGCTCGGGACGCCGAAGGGCACTAGCGGCTTCGTCAGCCGCGGCGGTCAGCCGGTGACCGTCCTGGACCCGGGTACGCAGGACGTCGGCGTCAAGGCGGGCTTGAAGCTGACTGTGCGAGCTGTCGACAGCGACAGCTCCGCCAGGTCGCTGTCCTATCACGCCACTGGCCTGCCGCGCGGGTTGAAGATCACCTCGGCTCGGCATTCGCTCGACGCGATGATCTCTGGCAGGCTGCCGGCCAGGCGGGGCAGCTATCACGTCACGATCACCGCGAGGGACAAGCGGACCGGTCGCACCGGGTCGACCAGGTTCAGCATGTACGTCATCCCGTCACTGACCGTTTCGGCGCCCGCTTTCAGCAATGTCTTCCAGAACGACCTCGCCGGCTCCTGCCTGTCGAGCCAGGGCGAAGGCACCGCGCCTGGCACCCGCGTCCAGATCGGGCCGTGCGACTCGTCTACGGCGTCCAACTGGGCGTACGTAGCCGGTGCCCGGCCGGGTCAGGCGGGCAAGATGACGATCGCTGGCGGGATCTGCCTGGGACTGAGCGGGACGAACGCCGTGCTGCAGACCTGCGGTCGTGCCGCCGGCCAGGCCTGGGACTACGACCTGACCTACAACCCGAGTGGCACGCCGACGAGCTATCTGTTCAACCCTGCCTCCGGCCGGTGCCTGAGCGGCCGGGCGTACCCAGAGGGTTCTCGCGTCGTGTCCTCGCCATGCAGTTCGGCGGGCTTCGAGAACTGGGTAGTCACCAGGCTGTCGGTGCGATCCGGCGTACCCGGACTCTGCGCGTCCTACAGCGGCACGTTCGGGCAGAAGGCCCGGTCTGCTACCTGCTCAGCTACGGCCGACCAGGCGTTCGGCATCTCTGGCGACACGATCGCGGGCCTGAGCGGCTCCTGCTTTGACGTGCACAGCCTGCTGGACCGTGCGGCGATCATCCCGGATGGCTGCACTGGTTCGGCGACCGGGTTCAGCCAGCAATGGCTGACCGGGCCGGGCGGGGAGCTGATCAACGCGAACTCCGGCAAGTGCCTGGACGATCCTGGCCGCGGGCAGCCGCTGGAGCAGGAGGACTGCTACGGCCTGCCAGGCGAGATCTGGGCGATCAACTAGCCCCAGCTTCCTCGGGCAGCGATCTGGCGTCAGCCGCCGAAGGTGGCGTACAGCAGGTAGGCGTTCATGACGATGATGGCGCCCGCGGTGCAGCCGGCGGCCAGCGTGGTGAGCCGCCGGTTGACCAGCGGGCCCATGATGTCGGCCCGGCGGGTCAGCGCGACCAGCGGAACGAGCGCGAACGGGATGCCGAACGACAGCACGACCTGGGAGATGACCAGGCTGGCCGTCGGCGGCAGGCCGACCGCCAGCACGATGAAGGCCGGCAGCATCGTGACAGCGCGCCGGACGAAGACCGGGACGCTACGGTCGATGAAGCCGCGCATGACGACCTGCCCGGCATAGGTGCCGACACTCGACGACGACAGCCCGGACGCCAGCAGGGCGACCGCGAACGCTAGCGCGGCGCCGCCGCCGACAAGCCGGGCCAGGTCGGCATGCGCGGCCTCGATGGAGCCGCCCCCAACCGCGCCGCCCGCAACGGTGCCGCCTGCTGCACCAGCTGCGGCGCCAGCCGACCGCGCCTGGCCGAACAGGGCGGCCGCGACGAACAGCATGGCCAGGTTCACCAGGCCAGCCGTACCCAGCGCTATCAGCACGTCGACGCGCTGGAAGCGCAGGAGCTCCCGTCGCTCGCCGTCGTCGCGGCAGGTCACCCTGGACTTGGTCAGCGCCGAATGCAGGTACACCACGTGCGGCATGACCGTCGCCCCGACGATCCCGACGGCCAGCAGCAGGCTCGCGGACGTACCGAGCCGCGGCACGAGGCCGCTGGCCATGCCCGCAGCGCTCGGATGGACTACGACCAGGTCGTAAGCGAAGCCAAGCAGCACGATCCCGAGCAAGCCGATGATCGCCAGCTCGAACCGGCGGTAGCCGCGCTGCTCCAGGGCGAGGATGCCGAACGCGACGACGGCCGTGATCAGCCCGGCGACTAGCAGCGGCGTCCGGAACAGCAAGTTAAGCCCGATGGCGGCACCGACGAACTCGGCCACATCCGTCGCCATCGCGACGAGCTCGGCCTGTACCCACAGGCCGCGGGACACCGCCCGGGGCAACTGGTCGCGGCACAGCTCGGGCAGGTCCTTCCCAGTCGCGACGCCTACCTTGGCGGACAGGTACTGAACGAGCATCGCGATCAGGTTGGCGGCCAGGATGACCCAGGCAAGCGAGTAGCCGAAGGAGGCCCCGGCGGAGAAGTTAGTCGCGAAGTTTCCGGGGTCGACATAGGCGATCGCCGCGACGAAGGCGGGGCCGAGCAGCGCCGCGATGCCCCGCCAGCGCCCGAGCGAGCGCACCTGGCGCAGCCCAGCGACAGCTGGCCGTTCTGCTACCTCGGACCCGGTCGTCAGCATCGTGCTCGGAGTATGTCAGTGCGGCGTCCCGGCCAGGGGTCCGCGACCTCAGCCAATCGAAGGGCCGAGCCCTAGTGACTGCGGCGTGCTGGAGTCAGGCGACGGCTGGTGCAGGCCTTCATCGAGCGGCCCGAACTCCGTCATTAGCGCGGCGCTGCCGCCCCAGGGCGTCTGCTCCTCAGCGACCAGCGTGTTGGTAGTGAGCAGGAGCCCGGCCACCGAGGCACCGTTCTGAAGAGCCGAGCGGGCTACCCGCAGCGGATCAATGATCCCCATCTCGATCATGTTGCCGTACCGGCCCTGGAGCGCGTCGAAGCCGTCTTCCGGGCCGAGCCGGGACAGCTCTGCCACCACCTCCTGGCCCTGGTAGCCAGCGTTGGCCGCGATGAGGTACGCCGGTGCTGTCAGCACCTGCCGGACGATGTCCACTCCGACGGCGTAATCGCCGGCCACATCCAGGTTGTCAAGCGCCGGGCCCGCGTGCAGGAGTGCGGCGCCGCCGCCGGCCACGATGCCTTCGGCCATCGCGGCCCTGGTGGCCGAGAGCGCATCCTCGACCCGATGCTGGAGCTCCTTCAGCTCCGCGTTGGTAGGCGCGCCGACCCGGATGACCGCGACTTTGCCGGACAGCGCGCCGATCCGCTCGGTCAGCACGTCCTCGTCGATCCCGAAGGTAGCCCGGTCTCGTTCGGCGCGTAGCTGGGTGAGCCGGAACTTGACCGCGTCTGCGGAACCACCGCCGCCGATGATCGCGGTGCGGTCGGCAGTGACCCGGACCTGTGCCGCATGGCCGAGCTGATCGGTGGTCATGGTTTCAAGCGAGAATCCGGAGTGCTTGCTGCAGACGGCACCGCCCGTGATGGCCGCGATGTCCTCGAGTTTGTGCAGTCGCCGGTCGCCGAAGCCGGGAGCGCGCACGGTGACGCACTGGAACACGCCGTTCACGTGGTTGTGCACCAGCATGGACAGGGCCGATCCCTCGACGTTCTCGGCCAGGATCACCAGCGGCCTGGGTGCGCGCATGATCTTGTCGAGCAACGGCATGAGCTGCTGCACCTTGGTGATCTTCTCGCTGCACAGCAGGATGTACGGCTCGTCGAGCACGGCCTCCAGGCTGGCCGGGTTGGTGACCAGGTAAGGGGAGAGGTAGCCGTTCTCGAACTCGAAGCCCTCGACGAAGTCGACGGCCATTCCGTGCACCGCCGATTCCTCTACCGTGACGATGCCGTTATCGCCCACCGTGTACAGCGCCTTGGCGATCGCCGCTCCGACAACCTCGTCGTCGTTGGCCGAGATCGAGGCCACCCTGGCGTAGTCCTGCTCGGTGGAGACCGGGTGTGCGGCCTGCTGGAGGTGCTCCACCAGCCGGCCGACTGCCAGGTCGATTCCGCGCTTGACCAGGACGGGGTTGGCGCCTTCGCCGATCGCGCGCATGCCAGCGCGCACGATCGCCTGGGCCAGCACGGTGGCCGTGGTAGTGCCGTCGCCGACGATGTCGTTGGTCTTGATCGCGGCTTCCTTGACCAGCTGAGCGCCCATGTTCTGGAACTGGTCCTTCAGGTGGATCTCGCGGGCGATCGTCACGCCGTCGTTGGTGACCACAGGCGAGCCAGTGATCTTCTCAAGGATGACGTTGCGGCCCTTGGGCCCGAGCGTCGATTTGACCGCCTCAGCCAGCTGGTCGACTCCGGCCTGCAGCAGGCTGCGGGCTTCCGCTCCGAAACGGAGTTCCTTGGCCATGCGTCCTCCTGAATTCTCGGTGCGCGGATCGGGCTACGGGACGAGGATGGCGCGGCCGCGCACCCTGCCCGCGTCGAGATCGGCGATGGCCTCGACAGCGGCGTCGAGCGGGTAAGTCCTGGTGTGCAGCGTGACCTTGCCGGCCTGAGCCAGCACCATGAGCTCGGCCAGCTCGTTGTAGGTGCCGACGATGTTGCCGATGATGTTCCGCTCCGTCGAGATGATGTCGAGCGTCGGGATGTTCACCGTGCCGCCATAGCCGATCACGTAATACGAGCCTGGCCCGGCCCGTCATGGCCCAGCCGTCGTGCTCGGCGCCCTGCTCGGCGACGAAGTCAAGTACCACCTCGGCGCCTGCCCCGCCGGTGAGGTCAGCGACTGCCTGCACCTGGCTGCCGTCGGCGACCACGGTGTGCTGCGCGCCGAGCTGCTCGGCGAGCTTGAGCGCATCCGGGTTGCGGTCGACCACGATGATCCGCGTCGCGGTCAGCGCGGCCAGGCACTGGATGCCGATGTGGCCGAGGCCGCCAGCGCCGATGACCACGCAGGTCGTGCCCGGGTATAGCAGCGGCAGCGCCTTGCGAACTGCGTGGTAGGCGGTGATGCCCGCGTCCGCCAGGGCGGCGACGTCCTGCGGTCGCGTCTGCGGGTCGAGCTTGACGCACGCCCTGGCCGATGTCAGAAGGTACTCCGCCATCCCGCCGTCGGTCGACAAACCAGGGAACGTGCTGTTGCTGCAGTGCATGTCCTGGCCTGCCCGGCAGGCACGGCAGAGCCCGCAGGTCGGGGTCGGGTGCAAGATCACGGTGTCGCCGACGGCGACGCTGGTGACGGCCGAGCCGACCTCGTGCACCCAGCCTGCGTTCTCGTGGCCGAGAATATACGGCAGCGGCGTGCCCATGGCCGCGTCCCACTGGCCCTCGATGATGTGCAGGTCCGTGCGGCAGACGCCGGCACCGCCGATCTTCACGATGACGTCGAGCGGGCCGCTGACCTTCGGCTCCGGTACCTCGTCGATTACTGGCTGCTGATGGAACGCGTGCAGTCGCACGGCCTTCATTGGTTCTCCTTGCCCTGGCCTGAAGTGTCGTAGCGATGCCGGAGCATGCCCCGGCAGATGCTGCCGTTCGCCTCGATGCTGACCTGGGTGACGCGGGCCCGCCGCAGGTGCAGCGGGACCTCCTCGGCGCTGACCGGCGCCCCGGTGGCCGGATCGATGAGCAGCAATGCGTCGTCGCCGGATGGCAGCCCCAGCTCAGCCCGCCGCTCTCGCAGCCGGTCAAGCGCCCTGCACGGCGGCACCTCGCCCAAGGTCAGCTCGTGCAGCTGCACATGGCCCGTGCCCTGGACCTGAATGGCGCGGCAGACCTGGTCCGTGCCGGCCAGCACCGCCTTGCGCAGGAAATCCGCGCGCAGCCCGTGCAGCTCGCCGACCGCCTCACCGTCGAACGACTGGGCGAAGCCAGCTTGCGCGGCGACTCCGCCGTTGATCGCGTCGGCAGCGAAATGGTCCTCCAGAAGTACCCGAGCAGTCCGCACGCCCGGCACCGCGATCACCGCGTCGTAGGCGTCAGCGACCATGAGATAGGCGAAGTTCGGCGCGCAGAAGTAGGTCGGCAGCCGGAGCCTGACCTCGGCATCCCCGGCTGCCGACAGCGTGCAAGTGGCCACGAAGCCGAGCGAGGTGATGGACTCGTCCAGCTCCGGGTCGCGCACCGTGCCCAGCGCGGCCAGCAGGGGCATGGCGGGTGTTTGTGCGCCGTCATGCCCCTGCGACCGCCAGCCGGTGGCGCTGCTAGCCGCCGTGGCTGCCATGCCTTAGCGACCAGAAGCGTCGGAGACGAGCTGGGCGTCATCTGGGGCCGCGGGCGTTCCCGAATCGGCAGCCAGCCGGAACTCGGCAGGCACGTCGATGTCGTAGAGCTTCGCGGCGTTCAGGCCAAGGATCTTCTTCTTTCCGGCTGTGCCCAGGCGCGGGTAATCGGAGAATTCATCGCTCGGATAGTCCCAGTCGACGAAGCCCTCGACCTGCCACTTGGGCTCCCAGATGCCGTAGTCGCTGCCGAACGTCATCTTGTCCTCGCCGACCCAGAACAGCAGCTCGCCCATCACCTTGGCGAAGAACTTGGGCCGTGCGTACATCAGGCCGCCGATGACGACTGACAGCCCCGCGTACACGTTGGGCTCCTGCGTCGCCATGAAGCAGAAGTCCTCGATCCGCGGCAGGCCGACATGCTCGACGATGAAATTCAGGGCCGGGAAGTCGGTCGCCGCGTGGTCGACATCGGCCACATCGAACGCGTCCTTGTCCAGTGGCCAGATTGTCGGGCCCTTGTGCACGTGGATGTTCTTGATCCCGAGCTCCTGGCAGGCTTCCAGGTAGCGGTAGGCACCGGGGTCAGTGAGCTTCCAGCCGCGCGAGCCGTTGTTCCACTCGGCGGTGTAGAGCTTGACGCCCTTCGAGCCGAATCGCTGCACGTTGTGGCGAAGCACCGCGAGGCCCTCGTCGCCATCCCGGGGGTCCCAGCGGGTGTTGTAGATGAATTTGCCCGGATGCTTCTCGCCCATGAGCGCGTTGCGCTCGGTGGTGTTGAAGCCCTCGGAGTACCACTCCTTCAGGTACGTGGGCTGGAAGACAGCAACGTCCACGTGACCGTCGGTGAAGACGTCCTTCATGAGGTCGTCCTCTGAGTACTTCTGGAAGTGCTCGATGCTCCAGTGGGTCTCGGGCGGCCCGAGCCCCTGGTAAGCATGGAAGCACTCGATCCAGCCCTTGGCGTACTGTTCAGCGCCTGGCACCCAGTTATCGGGTGCCGCGTTCCAGTAATGCATGTGGCTGTCGACCACGAAATACTTCTCGCCGTCCTTTTCGTACACCGTGCCTCCTTGCGGGCTACGCCGACACCGGGGTCAGATCGAAGCCGAGATACTCGGCGGCGTCCTCCGGGTTGGCGAACATGATGGTCCGGTCGTCCTGGTGGATCATGCGGCCGTAGTGGGTGGACATGTTCTCTTCGAACTCGGCGGCGTCGAAGTACCCTGGCTCCTCGCCGAGCGCCTCGGAGACCTCGTCGTAGACGACGTCAAACCGGCCGACGCCGTCGACCCTGATCATGGACGGGAGCGGCATCACCCGCACGTTCGGCTTGGTGGCGCAGTACGCGCCCACAACCGCGCCGACCTGGTTGTTCATCAGCGTGAAGCCGCACATGTTGGATGCGGTGTTGTCGGACTTGAACGGGCTAGTCGCCGTGGTGAACGTGGTCACTGCGCCAACTCCTTTGGTACTTCGAGGCTAAGGTCGGACAGGATCGTGGTGAAGCGGCTCTTTGCGGCATCGAGGCCGTCCTCGAACCTGGGCGGCTTGGCGTCTGGCTGCGACCACAACGGCTGCAAGGTCCGGGCCGCGGTGATGGAGCGCGGCACCCAGGTGGACAGCCATCCCTGCATGGTCGCCTTGTTGTGGTCGGCGAACTCCCGGTCCGAGGTGAGCAGCTCGAACATCGCGATGGTGTACCGCAGGTCACGCTCGGCGAAGTCGAACTCGGCAGCCCCGACGATCGTCGGGGTGACGAAGTCGCCATTGCGGGGCGCCGCGTGCATGACGAGGTGGCTGCGGAACAGCTCGCCGATGAGCGGCTCGAACACGACGTTCGCCGCGAAGATCGCCTCGCACCAGTCGTCGATCCCGGTGAGCTGCTCGGCTACCTCCCGAACGCCCTGCCAGGCCGGGTCGGAGTTCCATGCTTCGATGTGCGCGGCGCCGTCGAACCCGTCGATCTCCTCGGTCAGCGTCAGGTTGTACAGCGCCAGATCCTGGGCGGCCCTGATCCGGTGCATGCTGTTCACGGAGATGGCGTTGTTGTGCATATTGGTGGGCGCGCGCCTGTTGGCGTTGGCGTACAGGTAGAGGCCAAGGCCGTGGTCCACGTGCATCCAGGCGCCGACGTTGCGCTCGACGAAGCGCACCCAGTTCCTGTTCCACTGCTCGAATGCCTTGGACTGGCGAGCCACATCGATGTTCTGGTTGACCTGCCGGACGACGTTGGAGTTGTACCGGTAGAGGGTGAGCTCCCATTCCTCGTTCGGGTCACGGAACTCATGCCAGCCGGTCGCGGGCCAGTCGTAGCCCTTGCCGCCCGAGCCCGGGTAACGCTCGGGCTCCGGCCGGTCCGAGCCCCATGCCTTCAGCGCCGTCCATTCCAGCGGGTAGCCGCCGCGGCCGTCGGAGAAGCCGTACAGCCAGCCCTGCGCCAGGTAGTGCCGCGGATCCGGCTGGACCTCGACGGTGACGTCCTCATAGTGGGACTGCTTGCGCTTCTGCGGCGTGTAGTAGTTGAACCTGCGCGCCGTGGAATCGGGGAATACCTTCGCTCCGGCTTCAGCGTCGGTGAACACCGGCTTGGGAACACTGCGTTCCTGCGTCGTCTCGCTCATGGGACCCTTCTTTCAGTCTTCCGGGTTACCGGTGAAGGTGAACTTGTCGTAGTAGATGCGCTTCTCCTCGACGCCCAGCGTGGCCAGCAGCGGCAGCGCCGCCTCGACCATTGGCGGTGGCCCGCAGACGTAAGCGTGCGCACCCGTAAGGTCACTGGCGTGCCGCCGCACCACGTTCGTGATCAGGCCGGTCTCGCCATCCCAGCCATCGGCACCGGCCGGCTCGGACAAGGCCGGCAGGTAGCGGAAATTCGGCAGCTTCCGCTCGAGCTCGCGCAGCTCCGCCTCGAAGCAGAGATCCGCGCGGGTCCGGGCGCCGTAGAAAAACGTGGCCTTGCGCTGAATGCCGCGCTCAGCCAGCGTCCGCAACAGCGCGAGGATCGGCGCCAGGCCCGCACCTCCGCCGACGAACACCAGGTCGTTGTCGCCCTCGCGGAGCGTGAAGACGCCGAACGGCCCGGTCAGGTCGAGGCGGTCACCTTCGGCCAGCTCTGCGGCCAGGAACTGGGAGAACTGGCCGTCCGGGTAGATCTTGATGATGAACTCAAGGAGTCCGCCCTCACGGCTCGAGGTATTCGCCATCGAGAACGATCGGACGGACCGCGTTCCCGGTATTGAAATGTCCATGTACTGACCGGGGAAGAACTTAATCTCTTCCGGTTCGATCAGCCGCAAAACCAGGTGCCGCATGTCGTGCGTGACTGCATCCTTGGACACCACTTCCGCCACGCCCTGCTGGATGGGCAGGCCGGAACGGATCATGTCCTCGTCGTAGTTGAGCAGCTCGATCGTGACGTCCTCGTAGGCATGCGCCCGGCACAGCAGCGTGTAGCCTTCCTGGAGCTCATAATCGGGCAGCGCGAACGTGGAGTACTTGTCGAGCTCGATGTCGTCGCCCTCGAGGATGAACGACTTGCACGACGCGCATTGCCCTTCCTTGCAGCCGTGCATCAGCATGATGCCCTGCTCGGCAGCGGCGCGCAGGATGGTCTGTTCCTCGCGTACTTCGATCTCGATCCCGACCGGCTCGAACCGGACGACGTGCTTCTCGGACATGACCCTCCTTCCGGGCTGCTGGTGGGTGCGGGGGTTGGTGGGGAGGGGGCAGCCGGTCCAGCCGCCCCCTCCCTGACCGGTACGGGCTAGGCAGCCGGGGCTGGCCGACCCGCGGGACCCTGGCGGACGTAGTCGGCCGCGAATGCCTGCCGCTGCTCGTCGCGTCATCTCGTTCAGGAGCACGTTGGGGCTCAGCACCGGCCCCATGCGGCGCAGATGATCGAGGGTCCACATCTTCTTGGGATCCAGGTTCAGGTGCGGCTGCGCGACCATGGTCTTGCCGTCGTCGCGCACGTAGCCCATGTCGGAGACGACGTCGGCCCAGTTCCAGCCGTGGTAGAGCGTCTCCCATTCACGCTTGCCGATGAGCTGGCCCATGTTCGGCGTCTGGCGGCCCTGATAGGTGGGCCGGAAGGCGACGGCGTCGGTCCAGCGGCACTCTTCGTGACAGTACGTGCGCCACTGGCCGTCGACCTGGTCGACGACCATGTCCTCGCGTACCAGGCACGGGACCATGCAGGTCCAGCACCGGTGCGGGTACACGTAATCGACGTCCTCGGCCACGATCGGGTGGTGACCGTTCGGCATGGACAGGCGGTTGTAGTTCTCCCACCACTTGCCGTACCGGTCATACCAGCCCGGGTACTTGTACTCGAACCACTCGAAGTCCTTGTCGGTCATCGGGTCGATCCGCCAGTAGTTGGCCAGCCAGCCAGTGGCGAAGAACTGTGCCACCTCATGCACGTAGCCCTTGTTCCAGATCTGGTTCCACGCCTCCTCGATCAGGTCGTGCGGGATGACCAGGCCGTACTTCTCCAGCGGCACGAGGTAGCTGCGGTAGTAGTCGTCGTAGATCCACCGGCGCCACATCTCCGCGTAGGACTCGCGGTCCTTGCGCCGGTCCTTGGTGCCGTACTCGATGAACGTGCCGATGGCCGCGTCCACCACCCGATGGTTGTTCCACCACGCGTACCGCAGGTCGCGCTGCAGCAGCTGGTGGTTGCTCTCGTCGGCCAGCGCCATCAGCAGGGTCGCATAGCCGTTGCTGATATGCCGCGACTCGTCCGACTGCACCGAGTGGAACACGGTCGGCAGCAGGTAGTCGCCGTTAGCGGCGGCCTCGGCCGGCATGGCCACGAACAGCGTGTTGGTAAACGCGGTCTCGGCCACGATCGTCAGGTAGATGCTCGCCGCAGTGATGGCGTCACCGGTGATGAAACCCTCGGCGAACTGGCGGCCGATAGTCCCGCAGTAGTCGTTCTGGAAGTTGCGGAGGCTGTTGTTGAATCCAGCCGGGTCGATGTAGTTGTTCATGTACAGGCGCTTGAGGTTCTGCTGGATCGTCGAGTGCCGGACCTCGTCGATCATCTGGATCGCCTGGCCGTTGTGCAGCTCCGGGTTCGGGACGGTCCGGAACAGCAGCGGCATGGCCCGGGCGGCCGAGATCTCGGGCAGCGGGATGATCGACAGGAACAGCTTCTGCCACTCCAGCCAGCGCTCCTGCACTTGGCGGAACATGTTGCCGCGGATCGCGCCGTCCTGCGCGCCGTAGACGCGGTTGTCCTTCTCCTCCTGCATCGGGAAGTAGGACCGCAGGACCTGCTTCAGCGGGTCCTTCTTCTGTGCCTTCTGGAACGTGTAGTCGGTGCCGTACTGGGAGACGGGCTCGTGGTACAGCGGTTCCCAGGAAAGCTCCTGAATCTTCTGATGAGCCTTGGCTACGCTCTGGCGACTCATGGTCACCCCTTCCTTCTGTCCGGCCGACCCGAGACGGCCCTGCTTGCGACGCTGGTGTCCGGCGGCCAGCGACGGCGTCACGCCTCGGCGGCGGACGCGCGAATCCCTTCCCACGGGGGGCTCCACCCCCCGAAACCGTTTCCGGAGAGATCTGGCACGGGACTCCTCGTGTTGCCGATCACACCGCGCGTCCGGCCCGGGTGAGCTCTCAACATGAGACAGGGATGTTTCGGGCAGGCAACGCGCAGGTTTCCGGTGCGGCCAGGCGACGGCTTACGATGAGGGAACGGGGCCGAGTCACTCGCCGCCGAAGACGGCGTTCCGCAGCTGTTCGAGCTCGCCCCGGATGTCCTCGACGAGCTGGCGGTTGCCCTCGGCCGCCGGCACGATGCCGAGGGCCCGAAGCAGGTCTGCCGCGGGCCCGCCCGGATCACCCGCCTCACCGAGCACGGGGTGCAGTCCCTGACTCGCCAGGTGGTGGAACACGAGGTTCACGATGCTCCACGGGTTATATGTCTCCGTCGGCATTACGGCATCGAAAGACGCATCTAGCCGGTCGGAGGTCTCAACATGAGACAGGTTGGCGGCAGGGCGTGCTTACCTTGAAGGCGAGAGCAACTGCAATCGCACGCGGGCTGACCCCCTCCGGCCCGTGGAGACCTTCGGCGTAGGCAGGAGGCGGCTGATGTTACATACGGCGAGGCAGCAGACGCCAGCGCTAGGTGAGGACGGCCCGCTGGCCAAGGCACGCGAGCGGTTCCTGACGGCAGAGTCGGTCGAGCCCTACCACGTGCGTGACACGATCCTGGCGTCCTGGTGGCGCTCCCGCCGGTCGCGGGTCGCCGCCGACCGGATCGACCTCAGTTACATCCGCGACCCCGACCTCGACACACCACTGACCCGCAGTGCGATGCCAGTGCTGCGCAGCCTGCGTGCCGCGCTCGACGGCCAGCCGATCAGCGTGATCCTGACCGATGCCGACGGGCTGGTCCTGACCAGGCTGGCTGCCGACAGCGAGCTCGACCGGCACCTGGACGGCGTCCAGCTAGCACCGGGCTTCAGCTACGCCGAGGAGTTCGTCGGCACTAACGGCATCGGTACCGCCCTGGAGGGCGGACAGCCGATGCACGTGTTCGGGCACGAGCACTACGCCGAGCACCTCGAGGACCTGGCCTGCGCCGGCGTTCCGATCCGGCATCCTATCTCTGGCCGCACTATCGGCGCCGTGGACCTGACGTGCTGGCGCAAGGACGCCGATCCGCTGCTCATCGCACTGGCGAAGACCACAGCCGACCAGATCATGCACGCGCTGCTGACCGACACCAGCGCGCAGGAAGTGCGGCTGCTCCAGGAATACCTGCGAGCGTGCAAGCGGACCAGCGGCATGGTTCTCGCGCTCAGCCGGGACACCGTCATGTTGAACGACTATGCTCGCCAGGTCCTCGACCCGGCGGACCAGTCGGTCCTGCTCGGCGAGGCGGCCGAGGCCCTCAACGCGGGCCAGCACGGCCCGGTCCAGGTCGCGCTGCCGACCGGCGTGACTGCCCGGCTGTACTGCCGGCCGCTCGAAGGCACCGCGTCACCCAGAGCGGGCGTCGTACACGTCCGGCTGGCTGACCTGGGCAGCCGGATCACGGCCGAGCCGGTCCCGCATGCGCGGATGTACCTGCCGGGCCTGGTCGGGTCCGGGCCGCTGTGGGTGCGCGGCTGCAGCCAGGTCGAGGCAGCCCACGCCTGCGCGGAGTGGCTGGCGCTCGGCGGGGAACAGGGCACCGGCAAGCTCTCCGTGCTGCGGGCCGTGCATCAGCGCCGCAACCCGGCGGGCTGGTTCCACGTGCTTGATGCCGCTGAGGCTGCCGACCAGGACTGGCTCACCAAAGCCAGGACCGAGCTGTCGGGTGACGGCGGCACCGTGGTGATCCGGCACGTGGACCGGCTCAGCCCGCGTCGCCGGCACGCGCTCTGCGGGGCGCTCCAGGAGACGGTCGCGGCGGGCGGACATCGCTCGCTCTGGGTCGCGGTGACGCTCGGGCCGGACAAGCCGAGCCCTGACCTGGCCAAGCTGCTGCGGTTCTTCCCGCGCACAGTGGATGTGCCGCCGCTGCGTCATCACATCGAGGACTTGCACGAGCTCGTTCCCTTCCTGCTGGGCAAGCTCAATCCGCCCGGCAGGCTCGCCTGCTCGGCCGAAGCGATGCAGCTCCTGCTGCGCTACAACTGGCCGGGTAATACCGAGCAGCTCTGGCAGGTCTTGCGGCGCGTGGTACAGCACCGGCGGACAGGCGTCATCGAGCCCAAGGACTTGCCGCCTGAGTGCCGCACCGTGAGCCGCCGGCTGCTGAGCCCGCTGGAGTCCATGGAGCGCGACGCGATCGTGCAAAGCCTGCTCGACTTCGACGGAAACAAGGTCAAGGCCGCCGAGTCGCTCGGCATGTCCAGAGCCACGATCTACCGCAAGATCCACGAGTACGGGATCGTGATCCCGGTCGGCTGAGCAGGGCCGCGATGGTCGCTGACTCAAACTGAGAGTCTGCCGGGGCCAGCGCGGAGGTACAGGTTGGTCATGGCCCGCGTGCGCGGGCAAGCTTCCAGGCGAAGGAGACGGCCATGACCGCTGTCGGCGCATCAGCCGGAGAGTCCGCCCGACCTGGGGTGGTGAGCGAGATAGTCGAGGTTGTCGAGGTAACGGAGGCAGCAGTATCGGGTCCGATGGCCGGCGATCCAGCCGCGCTTGGTCTCCCGTCCTTCATTCTGGGCGCCGTGGCGCTCGGCCTGACTCTGGTCGGCGTCGTGCCCGCAGCAGCCGTCGGCGCGCCGCTGGCTATCATTCTCGCGGCCACGGCGATGGGACTGGTTATCACGACGGTCTGGGCAGCTGCCATCGGCCAGACCGCGGTGGCAGCCATCTTCGGCATCTTCGCCGCCTTCTGGATGAGCTACGCCGCGCTCGTCTTCGGCCTGCTGCACAACTGGTTCGGGCTCGCAGCGACCGCAGTGCCGGCGACCGAGGAGGTGTTCCTGATTACCTGGCTGATCATCGTAGCGATGCTCACCATTGCGACCCTCCATCTGCCTGTGGCCTTCACCAGCGTGTTTGTGCTCGTCGCTCTCACCGTGGTGTTTGTACTTCTCAGTGTCGAAGAGGCCTCCTCGGGCCTATCGAAGACAGGCGGGTACTTCCTGCTGGCGGCGGCCGCAGGCGGCGGGTATCTCTTCATCAACTCGCTGTCGCAAGCCACCGGCGGAAATGCCCTGCCGCTCGGCAAACCGGTACTGAGCGGCTGACCTCGCGCCGCCGGGCCCCAGGCATACTGCGGGCCCGGCGGGTCCGGGTCACGTGCACATACGCCGAAAGCGGCCCTGGGCCGAAAGTAGACTGTGTCAAACCTTGACCCGGCATCGCGGACCTGGTTGGTTCTACCCATGATCGACGGCGGGGCTGGGGAGCGACCGCGGTGATATGGGCTGTCGCGTTCACCGCCGGTGCGGCGCTGTTGTGCATCGCGGCTGTCTTGGGCCTGCTCGGCATCGCGCACGTGCGGCTGTCCGGGTCGGAGAGCATCGAGCGCGACGGGCTGGCAGCCGGGATGGGCGCGCCCGCGTGGTCCCTGCCGGACGAGGCCGGGCAAGTGCACACGTCGCCGCCAGCAGCACTGCAACTCGTCGTGTTCGCGGACCACTCGCTGAAGTCGTTCCCCTCCGTCGTCGACGGCCTGCGTGATCTGCTGGCCGGCGACCCAGAGCTTGAGATCGTGCTGTTGCTCAGGCAGCCGAACCCGATCGCCGGGCCGTTGCTGCGCGAGCTGGGGCTCGGCCGCGTCGCGGTGCTGACCGGGTCACCGGCGCTGTATGCGCGTTACAACGTCAGGGTCGGGCCGTTCCTGATCTTCGTGGACGCTGGGGGACTGGTGCGCGCGTCCAGCCTGGTGAACTATTCCTGGCAGGTGGCCAAGCTGTGGCAGATCGCCAGCCTGCCGGTCGCGGTGGCCTGACTGATGGTCGTCCTCGCGCTGGGCGCCAAGGCCGCGATCGCCGTGCTGCTCCTGGTGGCAGGCGGCGCTAAACTCGCTGACCCGGCCGGCTTTGCGGTGGCTATCCGGCTCTTCGTGCCGGCCGGCGCACCGCAGCGCGTCCTGGCCGGCCTGCCTGCGGTCAGCGCCGCGCTGGCGCTGGCTGAGCTGCTGACTGGCGCGGCCAGCCTGTGCTGGCCAGCGGCCCGCGGGCTGAACTGGCTGGTTCTCGCGTTCGGCTGCGGTTTCGTGGTCGCCGCCGTGGTCGGCTATGCACGGCACCGCGGCCGGCCCTGCCGGTGTTTTGGCGCGCTCACCCGCCGCTCGTTCGGGGTTCGCACTATCGGGCAGGCCCTACTGATCGCCGCCGTGGCCGGGCTGGCGCTGCGGCCCGCCCGGCCTGGGCAGCTTGACCTCGGGCTGGCTTCGCACCTGCTGCTGCTTGCCGCCGCGGGCCTGCTCGGGCTGGCGGCCTTCACCGCGGCCCGGGCGCTGGCAGCTGGCAATGCCCAGCCGGGAATGGCGGCCTGATGCGGGTACCGGTGTACCTGGAAGTAGCGCAGTGGGCGTTGCTCTTCGCGCTCGGACTGCTCGTTGTCGTGCTCTACCGGCAGCTTGGCAGGCTGATGGGCAACGCCGCCAAGACCCCGGAGCTCGGCCCGGCGGTGGGCTCGATGGCGACCCCGTTCCGTTATCAGCGGCTGCCGGACGGCATGACCGCGCAATTCCGGCCCGGAGACGGCCAGCGCGCGCTTGTCGCCTTCGTCGATCCCACCTGCCCGGCATGCGAGCAGCTGGTGACGAACCTCGGCGCCCAGGTGGCCGACGGCGGGCTGGCCGGCGCCCGCGTGCTGTTGCTCATCTCGGACCCGCCGAGCTATCTGGGCATCTCGGCCGCGTTCCGGGACACGACGCTGGAGGTCGGCAGGCCGCTGAGCGCTGCGGAGGTAACGGGATACCGGGCTTCGGGGACCCCGTTGCTGGTAGCCATCGACGCCGATGGCATGGTCCGAGCGGCCGGAGTAGCGCGGCAGGTACCGGAGATTCAGTCGTTCGCGGCAGCGGCCCTCGCGGGTTCGGCCGGGGTGGATGGCGCGGCGGTTGAGGCGATCACGAGCAGCGAGAGCGAGGCAGTCCGGTGAGCTGGAAGCGGGCAGGCGAGCAGTTCGACGTGCGCGTGGGCGCCCTGGCAGAGCGCATAGTGCGACGCGTCAGCAGGCGTGATGCACTGCGCGGGGCGCTGCTGGGTGGCACCGCCGGCGTCGCGTCACTGGCCATCGGCGAACGCCCGGCGCAAGCGCAGGCGTGCGTGTGCGGTCCCACTCGCCGTTGTACCGGCTGCTCCGACGTCGGTTGTCCGGACGGCTACCACTTGTGCAAGGGCTCGTTCAGCGGCTCCTGCTTTAACAAGCAGGGTTACCGATGCGAATGGCCGCAAGGAACCTGGATCGCCTGCATGGGCATCGGCAATGGCTACGGCTACAAGGTCTGCTACGACTGCATCCATAAGACGGACTGCGCCGGCTGGTGCACCTGCCTGAGCAAGTGCATCTGCTGCCACTGTCTGACGGCGCGGGATGTGAAGACCGAGCAGCACCGGATCCAGCAGGACACGCTCCAGCGCGAGACTCGCCAGCAGGAAACGCTCGAGCTTCATGAGGTCCAGCCGACTGGAACGCCATGATCTCGTGGCCTGCTATCGGCAGCCGGGTAACTGACGCGGCGGCCGCGAGACTGCTGTTCGGCGCGGCCGCGCTGCTGTCCGGCATCGCCGTGGGCTGGCTATCGGCGGGCAGCTTCGGCGTGCTGGCCGCGATGGCCGTGCTGCTAGCGGCAGGCACCGGATACGGAAAGGCGTACTCGCCCTGAGGGAGCAACTCGGCGGCCTCGCTGGCCGCCGCTCTTCCGGTCGGGAGAGCCGCCAGGGTCAGCTTCGTGCTGGCCGCGTATGCCGTCCCGGCGGCCGCCGTCTGGGCCGGGCTCGGGCTGGTACTAGGCGCACTGCCGGTCGCTGCCGGTGCTCTGGTGGTGGCCGTGGTGTACGGCTTCGGCTATGGCGTCATCGAGGCCTCGGGGCGGGCCAGGCCGCGCGCGCCAGGCAGCAATTGGCAGGTCCCGCAGCGTGTGCTGATCGGCGCAGGAACCGGCCGCCGGGTGCTGATCTGGGGATTCGCTCTCGGGCCCGGATTCCTGACCCGCAATCCGTATGCCGGATTCGGCATGATCGTGGTTCTCGTCGGCTGCGCCGGCCGCCCGCTAGCGGGACTCCTGGCTGGCGCCGGCGCCGGCGTCGCCCATGGGTTCGGCCGGGCGCTGGCGCTGCTGCGCGATGGACGAGTACGGGATGGACGGGTGCGCGATGGACGGGTGCGGGCGGCCGAGCCGTTCGAGCTGCTGCTGACGTCGGTGCGGTGGCGGATGGTGGACGGATACGCGTTGCTCGTGGTCGCTGGCGTGGCCGTTGTGAGCTGCGGATTCAGGTTCGGCTAGAAGAAGGAGAACCGTGATGCGCAAGCATGTCGCGCGTAGCAGTGCCAGCGGGCTGGCGGCAGCAGTGCTGTCCGTAGTGGCCGTGCTAGCGAGTGGTGCCGCCGCCGATCCGGCGTTGGCCGCGCAGGCAGGTGGCACTCCGGCGGTGGCCGCGCAGGCAGCTGCTACGCCGGTTGCGGCATCGGAACTTCATGGTCATGAGCGGATCCGCCTGACGACCCATTCGGCCACTTCCCGCCGGCAGCGGCTGCACGCAACTGGCGTGCTTGACGTCCGCGGCCATGCCTATGCTGGCCGCGTCATCGCGGGCCGGGCCCGGAATTGGCTGGTTGTGCCGCACGGAGCCATCCGCCTCATCACCGTGGCGACCGCCATCAGCGTGACTCAGCCAACCGGCACCTGCCGGTTCACCGAGACCTACAGCGGTACCTACCGGATCCGCGGCGGCGCCAGGCGGTACGCCAGCGCCAGGGGATACGGGACGTACGTCACCAGGATCGCCGGCCGGCTATCGCGGAAGCATGGCCGGTGCACATCGAAGATCGCCTACTTCTCGCAGTCAACCGTTACCTCCGGCTCGCTTCGCTGGTAGCCGTGCGCCTGACAGGATGCGGTAATGACTGATCTGGGCGAGCTGTCCGGGCGGACGGTCCTGGTGACCGGGGCCAATACCGGAATCGGCCTGGCCACTGCGCGGTCGCTGGCGGCCCGCGGTGCGCGGGTACATGTGGCCTGCCGGTCGGCGCAGAAGGGCAAGGCCGCCGTCGCGGACATCATCGCCGGCACCGGCAATCAGGACGTCAGCTTCCTCCAGCTCGACCTGGCCGACCTGGCTTCGGTGCGGGCCGGCGCGCAAGCCTTCCTGGCCACCGGTGAACCCTTGCATGTCCTGATCAACAACGCCGGGATCGGTGGCCAGCGGGGACTGACTAAGGACGGCTTCGAGCTGATATTCGGGGTGAACCACCTCGGCCATTTCGCGTTCACCATGGCCCTGCTCGACTGCCTGACGGCTAGCAAGGCCCGCATCGTCAACGTCGCCAGCGACGCGCATTACCAGGCCCGGGGCATCGACTTCGGGTTGCTCCGGCGCCGGACCAGGGCCATCACCGGTTTGCCCGAGTACGCAGTGTCCAAGTTGTGCAACGTCCTGTTCACCCAGGAGCTGGCCCGCCGGCTCGCAGGGACCGGCGTGACCGCCTACGCCCTGCACCCGGGCGTGGTCGCATCCGATATCTGGCGGCGCGTGCCCTGGCCAGTAAGGCCGCTGATCACCAGGCGGATGCTGACCGTCGAGCAGGGTGCCGAGACCTCGCTGTATTGCGCCACGTCACCTGAGGTAGCCGGGGAAAGCGGGCAGTATTACGACCAGTGCAAGGTGCGGGAACCCAGTCCGGTCGCAACGCAGGAGCTTGGCGAGCGGTTGTGGGCCAAGAGCGAGTCCTGGATTACCGGCTAGATCAACGTCCTGACGGTTTCGCCGCCACGCCCTGACAGTTTCGCGTCCGGACGTTGCTGATGAGGAGGTTGGAGTGCTTGATCATCTGGGCTTTCAATGCGCAGACATCATCGCCAGCGCGGGCTTCTACGATGCCGTGCTGGCGCCGCTTGGCGGATCGCGGGTCATGGACTTCGGCGAGGCCATCGGCTACGGGACACCGGAGAGGCCCGACTTCTGGATCAGCCAGCAAGTCACCGGAGCGGGATTCCGCGAATCCCACGTTGCATTCGTCGCGCCCGACCGTGCCGCGGTGCGAGCGTTCTTCGACGCAGCTGTCGCGGCCGGGGCGGAAGCGCTGCACGAGCCAAAGGTGTGGCCCGAGTACCACGCGACCTACTACGGGGCCTTCGTCCGTGATCCAGACGGCAACAACGTCGAGGCCGTCTCCCACGGTCCTGAATAGCCGTAGATACCCGGACCCGGCAGGTATGGACCGGCTCGGTAATGGGGGCGAGGCTGGTTGCTAGCCATTGCAACGAGCTATGGAGGACTGATGGGACGCAAGATACGTCGATTAGGCGCGGTCGGTACGGTTGCAGCGGCGGTCCTCGGGCTCGCCGCAGCCAGCGCTCCGGCGTCCGCTAGCCTCGGAGCGCCAGCAACGCCGTCGGTTTTCGCGAACCGCGTGAAGTGCGCTGCCTCCATGACCAACAGCCATCCGGCGGACTACACCTCCACCGGAGTCAAGGTGCGAACCGTCGCTTACGCCCGGATCGAAACAGCGGCGCATTACCGCACCACCACGCACCGGAAGTACCGGACGGCGGACCGCCACGGACGCAGGACGGTGTGGTACTACATCAGCGGCGCCACGCCCGGCTACCGAGTCATCGTCGATGTCTACGTTTCCAAAGCGGGACAAAAGGGTCATTGCTCGACTTCGTTCACGCCGCATAGGTAGCAAGCGGCAACCGCAGCGAACGCGGCGCTGTCAGATCTGGCCTTCCAGCGTGCTGATCGGCGCGGCGGTGCAGACGTTCGCGGGCTGGTTGTTGGTGAGCTTGCAGATGGCGGCGGTAAACAGGTTCGCCGAGCCGTTAGCCCCCTGCGCGACCGCGGTCGACGGCTTGTGCAGGTCGGCCGCTATCTGCGTCCAGGACAGCCCCTGCAGCACCTGCGGGCTGTAGGTAACCCCGGCGATGAACCGATTGCCGATGTCGATGAACGGGTAGCTGTTGCCAGGCGGCGCGTACTTCGTCCACAGCGCCTGCTGCGCAGAGGTCGGCGTCACCAGCGTGTTCTTGTTCACGTCCTGGTTCTCGACCGGAGTGAATACCAGGTACTTGCTGGTGTAGGTCGACTTGTAGAAGGTCAGCGTCGCCGTGTTCGGATACACGTCAGTCGCGGATGAATGCACCCCCGTCAGCGGGCTGAACGTCCCGAACCGGCTGAGCGCGACGGCCATCGCCCATCGCTCGGCCGCGCAGTACGGGCACCACTCGGCGCCGATGTACAGCATTTCCGGCTTGCCGCCGGAAGTCAGCAGCGGCCCGGTGGCCGGCTTGAGCGCCTGGGTGGACGAGCTGCCGGTGCCTACCGCGGCCAGCGTGCTGGCCGGGACCGACAGGTTCGACTGAACCGACGGTGGCAACGCTCCATTCGAGCCGCCAGACTGCGATTTCTTATTGAGCTGGGACACCACGATGATGACCACCACGGCCAGGATGACGACCGCGATGCCGCTAATCGCGATCAGCCGGCGGCGCCGTTCAGCTCCTTTCGCCTGCCTCTGCTGCGCGGCGATCCGCTCCCTCGCGGACTGATTCCTGTTGCGCTCAGCCTTGCCCATGCCTAGGTTCGGTCCCTTGATCGGGGCGAGCTTCCCGGTCAGCACCCGGGCGGCCGGTCCGGTGGCCGGCCAGATCGCCAGTGGTGCTGCTGCTCGCCGCAAATGAGCGGATTTAGATGATCGCGCCTCGCCGCTCCATGATGCCACGGAACGCCTGGCGCCCTGACCGGTGCCGTACTGCGATCTGGTACCGATCTGGATGCGCTGGAGTGGCTCCCGTCAGGCGCGGCCAGCGCTCGTCGGCTTTCCCGACAAATAGACGTAATAGAAGACCATCAATGTGAAGATCAGGAATGTGGCGACATGCACACTCGTGCACCACAGGCAGATAAAGCCGATCTGCACAACCTCGGCGTAGATGAGGTACAGCACGAAGCCCATGCCGACGATCACCGAGCCCAGCCGTGCCCACGTGACAGCAGGCTGGGTGAGGCGCCATCCCCAGGGCGAGTTGATCGCCGCCATGAAGACGTAGAACAGCAGGCCGAGCAGGGCTACCGGGAGGACGCCGAACACCATCGACTGCGCGCTGGTGGTGACCGCCTCGCAGTTAACGAGGCTGTTGGCCGAGCAGGCCAGGCTGATGTGGGTGTCGTAGTGGGCGATCGTCAGGTAGATGGAGGCGCCGAGGCCGTAGAGCGACAGGATCCAGGTGGCCAGCGGCAACCCGCCCATCGAGCCGAGCAGGCCGAACCGGCGCCTTCGTGGCTGCGCGGAGCCCGCGCCGACGAAACTGGCTGACCCGGTGGCTGGCCGGGACTTCGCTGCCCCGTTTGTGCCGCCGGCCCGGGCCCTGGCGGCGCCCGATGCGGCGGGCCCGGTCTTAGCGGTGCCGGGCTTCCGGTCCGCAGGAACGCGACCTGAGCGGGCCGTGCCCGGCTTTGCCTGGCTTCTCGCGGCGGCGCCGCCCGGGCGGGAGCGTCCTGAGCCCTGCCCGGCCGGCTTCTGGCCGGCCATCAGAGTGACCCTGCCGCGGCCTTGACGCCCGCGGACTGGCACACCGCGGCCGGGGCATTCTTGGCCACCTTGCAGATGGCCGCGGTGAGCGCGTTCGCGGCTCCGCCGACATCCTTGGCGACCGTGCTGCCGGGATTCCTGATATCGGCCGCTACCTGCGCCCAGGTCAGCTTGGCGAGGTCGCTGGGCAGGTACTGAGCGCCGATTACCAGGTACTTGTTGCCGATGTTCACGAAGGGGAATGCCCCTGCGTTGCTGGAGGTGACGTAGGGCGGCGCGTCGTATTTGGTCATCAGCGCTGCCTGCGCTGAGGTCGGCTTCTGCAGTGTGGCGTAAGCGCCGCTGCTCAGCTTCCGGTCGCTGTACATCTCCACCGGGCTGAAGGCCAGGTAGCGGCTGGTGTAGCTCGATTTGTAGAAGCTCAGCGTCGGAGTGTCCGGGTATACATCCGAGCTGGAGGAGTGGATATAGCTCAGGTTCGAGAAGCTGCCGAATCGGCTGAGCGCCACGACCATGGCCCAGCGCTCGGCGGCGCAGTACGGGCAGTACGTGGCGCCCACGTAGAGCACTTCGGGCTTCCCGCCCGAGGTGAGCGCCGGCTGCCCGCTGGTGGCGATCAGCTTGGACGCGGTACCCGCGCCGATGCTGTTCAGCGTGCTGGCGGGCACGGAGGTGATCTGTGCGGTGACCGACGCCGACTGCGCGCCGCTGGCGCTCGTTCCGGCTGCCGCCGGTGCGGACGAGCCGAGAGTCTTGACGATGATCATGACCGCCACGATGACAAGGACAGCGAGGACGCTCCCGCTGGCCAGGAGCATCCGCCTGCGGGACTCGGCCCGGTGCGCAGCGGCCTGCTGAGCCGCGACCCTCTCCCTGGCGTTCATCCGCCGGATCCGCTCAGCCTTGCCCATGCCTGCCTCGCCTTGCTCGTGGGGGTTGGTCCCGCCTGGCATCGCCACGTTCGGCTCCGCCCGGCCCGCCATGGACCGCGCGCCGGTGGCGCGTCGTCGCTGGCGATGGAGTGCCGAACCAATGCTAAGACGCGCCAGGCGGTGCAGTCGCCGCTCTTATCCAAGCGGTGACGGCTGAAGACTGGCTGAAGGCTCGCTCTGCGTGCGCTGAGCGGCAGGCCCGGCCGGAGCGTGTCCACCTTTCTTGCTATTCGCAACCTGTGGTAGCTATCGTTCGGTGAATGGTTGCTATCGCGAATAGACGCGGCGCTCGGGCGGCCGCGGTTGTTGCCTGTACTTGCGTTGGTATCGCTGCCGCCGGCTGCGGCAGTTCCTCGTCCTCTCCTTCCGCCTCCGGCTCTTCCCCTGCCTCCTCCGGCACCACCGGGACCGGTACTGCGAACGTGGCTTACGCAGCCTCGCTCACGTTCCTCAACGAGAAGGTCGCCGGGCCCGCGTTCAGCACGGCGACGAGTTACAAGTACTCGGGTCAAGGAGCGGCTTCCGGCACCCTCGAGTCGGAGATTGCGGCCGCAGCGATCCACCCGAACGTCTTCGAGAGCGTCGGCGGGGACAACATCACGCCGCTGGAACCGAAATTCACCAAGTGGTACGTCCAGTACGCCGGCACCCAGATGGTCGTGGCCTACAACCCCAAGAGCAAGTACGCCAGCCAGTTCAAGGCCATCGCGGCCGGCAAAGAGCCGCTGAAGAACTTGTTTACCCTGATGCAGAAGCCAGGCTTCAAGCTCGGCCGGACCGACCCCAACATCGACCCGCAGGGGCGGGACTTCGTCTACATGCTCGAGCTCGCGCAGTCCTACTACCACCTGCCATCGAACACGGTGACCAAGATCCTCGGCGGACCTGCGAATTCCTCCACCTCGTCGGAGATCTACGCCGAGTCCTCGCTGGACTCCACGCTCACCTCCGGCCAGCTCGACGCTGCCAGCGCGTTCATCACCCAGGCGGTGGAGCTGCACCTGAACTACATCAAGCTGCCGGCGGCCATCAACTTGGGCGACGAGGCGCTTGCCGCGGATTACGCGAAGGCGAAGATCACCATCACTCCGCCCGGCGGGACGCCGACAGCCAAGAAGGGCTCGCCGCAGGTGATCGACATCACGATCATCGGCACGCCCACGCCGGCCGCGATCGCGTTCGTGAAGTACACCCTGTCCCAGGCGGGCCTGGCGCAGTACAAGCAAGGCGGTTTCACGCTGCTGACACCCACAGTGACGGGCTCGCAGAGCGCGATCCCGGCGGCCATCGCAAGTGAGCTGGGCGGCTAGGCCGGCAGCGGCGGCCGGCGGAGCCTTCCGGGGGGATTCGCCGCTCCCCGGAGGGCCCCGTCTGCCGTTGGAACTCCCGCGCAACTTGCGCTCGGCGTCCGGGATCATCGCCGTGGCCGGGGCAGCCCTGATCTGGGTGGTGCTGCTCGGCCCGGTGATCACGCTGCTCGCGCACCTGTCCGGGGGGGCGATCGTGCACGCGCTCAGCTACCCTGGCGCCCTGGACCCACTGGTCGTCTCGGTTGAGTCGGGTGGCGTCACGCTGGTGATTCTGTTCGCTGTGTGCACGCCGCTGGCCCGGATGCTGGCGAAGGGCACGCTGCCTTTTCCGCGTATCTGGGAGGCAGGCCTGCTCTGCAGCCTGCTGCTGCCTCCGCTGGTGATCGGGCTGCTGCTCGTCTTCATGGTCGGCCCGTACACCACGTTCGGTAACGTGATCGGCCACTTCAACCTGTCAGCCACCAATACCTTCCTGGCGCTGGTCATCGCCCAGGTCTACGAGGCGGCCCCGTATTACGTGCTCGGCGCGCAGGCGGCCTTCAGCTCGGTGGATCCCCGCCTGGAGCAGCAGGCAGCGCTACTCGGCGACCGGCCGGGCCGGGTGTTCCGGCGGGTGACTCTCCCGCTTGCCGCGCCCGGACTGGCCATGGCGCTCGCCATCGCCTGGGCGCGGGCGATGGGAGCATTCGGGGCCGTCCTGATCATCGCCTATCATCCCTACGGGCTGCCGCTGCAGATCTTCACTACGCTGCAGGAGACCGGCCTGCCATCCGCGCTTCCTTATGCCCTGGTCCTGCTGGTGGTAGCCCTGCCGTTGCCGCTGGCTGCCTATATCTGGAGCGCTCGTGCTCGAGGCCGACGTCGAGGTTGACCGCCGCGAGTTCACCGTGCGCGCAGCGATCGCCGTCAAGCCGGGGGAGCGAGTAGCGCTGTTCGGCCCGTCGGGGGCCGGGAAAACGACGCTGCTGGAGACGATCGCCGGCCTGGTGCGGCCACGAGCCGGGACCGTCTCGCTGGCTGGCCGCGTGCTGACTCGGACCAGCCGGCCCAGGGTCGACATCCCGCCCTGGCAGCGGCGGATCGGCCTGCTCCGGCAGGACCCGGGCCTCTTCCCGCATCTGTCGGTTCGCGACAACCTCAGCTATGCGCGGAACGCGGACAGCCACGGCGCCGAGCTCACCAGCCTGGCGGATGCCCTCGGGCTCGGTGACCTTCTCGCCGCGATGCCGGCCCGGTTGTCTGGCGGCCAGCAGCACCGGGCCGCGCTGGCCAGGCTGCTTCTCGCGCACTGCGACGCGCTACTGCTGGACGAGCCCTACGCCGGGCTCGACGCGGTGCTCCGGCGGACCCTTACGGCGCTGGTCGTGCGGATGGTGACGGACCGCGGCGTACCGGCTGTGCTGGTGGCCCATGAGCTGGCGGACGCCCAGGCATTCGCTACCACGATGGCGGTCATCGACCGCGGTGCCGTGTTGGAAGTGGCAGACCCGGATCAGGTCGTGCTCAGGCCCTCCTCACGCCGCGTCGCCGAGCTCGTTGGCTACCTCGGGTTCATCCCGTTGCCCGGGCGCCCCGGCGCGGTTGCAGGCATCCACCCGGACCGGGTCATCCCCGGCCCGGCACCTGATCGCGGGCTGGTTCTGACCGGCACTATCCTGGCCAGCCGCCCGGCCGGGGCTGGCTGGGAGTCGGAACTGCAGCTGCCCGGCGCGGTGGTCACCGTCAGGCTTGCTGACTGGCCCGGCGAGGCGGGCAGTGAGCAGGTCGTGACCTGCCTCGACCCGCCCATCTTCGGACCGGTCGCGTCATGACCGGCAATCCGCAGGATGGCAACCAGCCGCAGGCCGGCGGCGTCAGGACCGGTGCCCGGCTCCGGCGCGCCCGGCATGCCCGGGGCTACTCCCAGCAACAGCTGGCCAGGATGGCCGGAGTATCCAGGCAAGCGGTCTCCGCCGTGGAGTCCGGCTTGTCGGATCCGTCGCTTCGGGTCGCGCTGGCGCTGTCCAGGGCGCTCGGGCTGACCGCCGAAGAGCTGTTCGGCCCGGCGCTGCCAGAGCCAGTGGTGCAAGTCCGGCCGCTCGCGCCGCTCGGGCACGATGGCGGCCGCGTGTCGCTTGCGGCCGTGGGCGAGTCGCTTGTCGCGCTGCCGCTGTCCGGCGCGACCGTGGCCAGGGCCGGTTTCGTGCCAGGCCGGCGGCCGGGTTCGCGGGCCGGCTGAGGTCAGTCCGCTGGGTCCGCAGCGCCCGACGCTCGTGGTCGCGGGCTGCGATCCGGCCCTCCCGCTCCTGGAGCTGCCCTTGAGCCTGCTCGATCCGCCGGTGTCGTTCATCTGGTGGCCGTGCGCGAGTCACGAGGCGCTCAGGCTGGCGGCGGACGGGCTGGTGCACGTCGCCGGGGCGCACCTGCGCGGCCGGGCGGGGGACTACAACACCGGGCCGGCTAGCGAGCTGCTGCGGGAAGGCGCCGAAGTGATCGGGTTCTGCTCCTGGCGGGAGGGCCTGGTGCTCCGGCCGGAACTTGCCGGCCGCGTTGCGACCTTGGCCGATGTGGCCGCTGCAGGCCTTCGGCTGGTCAACCGGGAACCAGGCGCCGAGGCTCGCCGGGTGCTTGACCGCGAGCTGGCCACGCACGGTATCGGCACCGATGACCTGGCGGGCTACGAGACCATGGCCACCGGGCACCTGGAGGTGGCGGCGGCCATCGCTGCCGGGCTGGCTGACGCCGGAGTCGCCAGCGAGCCAGCCGCGCTCGCTTACGAACTGGCCTTCGTTCCCCTCGCGCAAGAGCGCTTCGACCTGGTGGTGCCTGCCGCACATGCGGGCTCGCGCGAGGTGCAGGGGCTGCTCAGGGCACTGTCCTCGCCGTGGCTGCTGGACCAGCTAGCCAGCCTGCCCGGCTACTCGCTGTCCCAGGTCGGCGAGCGTGTCGCTCGTCGGCCTGCCTGGCCGGCCAGTCCCGCCAGGCCTCGCCGGCCAGGCTTAGCCTGCCTTCCTGGCCAGCAGCAGGGTGGTGATGTAGGGCACCACGAGCCGGCCGTCGGGGAACTGCCGGGCGAGGATGGCCGCTACCTGGCCGAGGACCGACTCCCTGAGCGCCGGCTCGAGTTCGATGAAGTAGGACTTACTTCGCTCATCGGTGATCCACTGGTCGGCCGTCACCTGACGTTCCCAGGGAACTACGGTCACGCTGGCGGGCTCGACCAGGCCGCTGGCCCGGACCAGGTCGTTACCCCAGTCCGGAGCCATCTGGTCGTCGGTGCGGTGCTGCCAGCTATAGGCCGGACACGACGATGACACCAGATCCTGGTAGTCGTCGAACCACGCCGCACCGACCACGTGCGCTCTGTTCCACCAGGCCGCCCAGAAGCCGCCAGGCCGGAGCACCCGGGCGACCTCGGCGGCAGCCCGCTCCGGGTCAAACCAGTGCCAGGACTGCGCGAAGGTGGTCAGTCCGACGCTCGCGGCGCGGACCGGCATGCGGTTGCCATCGGCCAGCACGCAGGCCGACCTGGGCTTGCGGGCCAGCGCCCGGCGCAGCATCTGCTCCCCGATATCGAGCGACACCACTGTGGCGCCGCGGTCAGCAAGCTGGCGGCTGGCGATCCCGGTACCCGCGCCCCAGTCCAGCACTAGCCGGCCAGCCAGTGATCCCGTTCTTGTCTCGAGCTCGTCGAACAGCGCGGCCGGGTACGAGGGCCTCGCCGCGTCGTAGTGACTGGCTGCTGCGTCGAAGACTGAGAGGGGCATGAACGACATAGTGGCCGGCTGGCGTACGCCGACGAAGAACAACCCAGCCGCATCGTCATGCGCCGGGCACGATGACTGACATGAGACTCCTGGTGCTTGGCGGCACCCACCATGTCGGCAGGTCAGTGGTAGAGGAAGGGCTGGCCCGCGGTGACCAGGTCACGACGCTGACCCGCGGCGTCAGTGGCGCCTCTGCGCGCGGCGCGCTGGCCCTGCATGCCGACCGCACCGATCCAATGGCGCTGCACGCAGCGCTCGGCGACGCAAACTGGGACGCGATCATCGACACCTGGAGCGGAGCGCCGCGGGTAGTGCTGGACGCGGCGTCGCTGCTGGCCGGCCGGGCTGGTCATTATGGCTACGTTTCCAGCAGGTCGGTCTATTCCTGGCCGATCGCTCTCGGCCTGGACGAATCGGGTCCCGTCGTCGCTGGCGATCCGGCCGGGGACGACGCGAGTGACTACGCGGCGGCCAAGCGCGGCGGGGAGCTTGCCGCGCTGCAGGGCTTTGGCGAGCGCACGGTGCTGGCCAGGGCGGGGTTGATACTCGGACCATACGAGCGGGTGGGGCGGCTGCCCTGGTGGCTGCGCCGGATCGAGCGCGGCGGAGACGTCCTGGCGCCCGGACCCGCTGATCTGCCGTTGCAGTACATCGATGGCCGCGACCTGGCGCGCTGGCTGCTGCATGCCGCCGACGAAGGGATCAGCGGCGCCTTTAACACCGTGAGCCGGCCTGGGCACGCGACCATGGCGGAGTTGCTCGAGGCCGCGGTCGAGGTCACTGGCTCGCGTGCGCGGCTGGTGTGGGCCCCGCCGGAGGTGATCGAGGCAGCGGGCATCTCGCCGTGGACGGAGTTGCCCGTCTGGGTACCGCCGGACAGCGAACTCGCCGGGCTGCATGCTGGCGATGTCACGGCCGCCTACGCCACCGGGCTCGGTTGCCGCCCGGTGCGCGAGACCGTAGCCGATACCTGGGCATGGCTTCAGGCGGAAGGCGATCCGGAAATCCTGGCCCGGCCCGGCCAGCCTGGCCTCGATCCCGAGCGGGAGCGGGAGGTACTGGCCGGGCTGCGCCACTGAGCCCGGCTAGCTAGCGGCTGACGGCGCGGTTGCCTAGCCGGAGTGGCCGAAGACCGGGACGATCGTCGCCCTGCCGATGGTGGCGAAGGTGAGGTTAAAGCCGGCCACCGCGGGCGAGACATCGGAGTCCACGCCGAGGTGGTCGGTGTTAAGCGCGTGCACCGTGAAGACGTAGCGGTGCGGTTCCCCTGGTGGCGGGGCTGCGCCGCCGAAGTCCTTGGTGCCGTAGTCATTGCGCACCGAGAAGGCTCCTGCTGGCAGCGCGCCAGGGGCGCCGCTTCCCGCGTTCGCAGGCAGCTCGGTGACCGAAGCCGGTATGTCCAGCACGAGCCAGTGCCAGAAGCCAGAGCCGGTCGGGGCATCCGGGTCGTAGCAGGTGACAGCGAAGCCCTTCGTCTCCTCGGGGAAGCCATGCCAGCGCAGCGAGGGGGAGATGTTCTGGCCGCTCATCCCGAAGCTGTTATAGACGTGAGCGTCAGTCATCTGCCGGCCATCGGCGATATCGTCACTTTCTACCGCGAACGAGGGAACTGGCGGCAAGAAGTCATACGGAAGCGGGGGTCGGTCCGTCATCGGTTCCTCCGGGTCAGAGATTGAGTCGGCCTGGCATGCTCACGCTACTGAAACCGCGCTCGGCTGAGCGCAGTCATCGGCCGATCGGCGCGGAAGATCGCCGACCGGCGATCGCTGGCTCCCGGCGGCCGCGATGGCTCGCTCCCGGCGGCGGCGATGGCTGGCCCCGTAGGCGGTACAGTCCGGTCACGCCGTCAGCCGGCAGCTACTACCGTTGGGTGGCGAATGATCACGTGCGTGCACGCACGGCGAGCGCCCGCAGCCTGGGGCTGTAAGGCGCGGACGAGAGGGGTCGGGCAGGGTCGTGAGGGTCGCGCGCGGGCCGGCCGTCTGGGCTAGACGGGCACTGCTGGCTGTCGTTCTGATCGGCGCTGCTGTCATCCCGGGCCGGGCGAGCAGTCAGCAAGGCCATGCCTGCCCCGCCGTCCGGTGCAAGACCTCCGGAACGGTCCTGTGGGCCCGCCCCCTAGCAGGGTCCTGGCTTGCCCAGCCTGGCGTCGCGGGCACCGTGCCAGTCCAGGGCTCGGCGTACGCCGCTACCGACGGCCACATTGCCCTGCTCGGAACGGGGACGTCGGTGTCGGCCTTCGAGGCCGCCACCGGTCAGCCGCGATGGCAGGTATCGCTGGCCGGGCTGCCTGCGGGTGCCCAGATCGTGGGCGTGCGCGCGTTCTCGGGTGTGGTGGCGGTCGGAGTTCAGCTGCCAGGCAGCCGCTCCGGCGGACGCGAGGAAGTGATCTTGTCCGCGGCCACCGGCCAGCAGATCCGGACCTACCCGGCCGCAGCCTACGGCGGAGCGATCGCGGCCGACAACTACCGGACCGTTGTTATCGGCGCTCATGCTGTGACCGCGTACGTCAACGCCACCGGCCGGGTCTTGTGGGCCCGGTCAACCGGCAGGCCCGCCGAGGCCTGGCGGGTCGCTGGCCAGTACGTCTACGTGACCAGGACCAGTCACGGGTACCTCGGCTCCGCGCCGGTCACCGCGCTGCTCCGGATCAGCCTGCGAACCGGCACGCCGAAGATCTTGCGGCCGCCAGGCCGGTCGGGCTTTCCGGCCGGGACGCTCGGCGGCGCGGTCGTCCCGCCGGCCAGGTCGGGCAGGTCCCTCGATGGCGTCGTGCTCTTCAGCGGCGCAAGCGGCGTCTGGGCCTTCAGCGGGGATGACGCCGGGCAACGCTGGCACCTCGCCGGGGCGACGCTGGAATTCGCCGACGCCAGGACGGGAACTGTCTACCTGGCCATCCGCGGCACGCTAACTGCGGTGAGCCCGGCCACGGGCACGGTTCTCAGCGTCGCGGCGGACTCGGTGCTGGCCAGCCTGTTCTCGGTGAACGGAGGGGTGGCGCTGGGCCTCGACGAAGGCGCACTCGGCGACGCATGGGGATACAGCCCGGTCAAGAAGAAAGTTGTCTGGACGTCGAAAGCGCTGCCGTGGCCGCACTTTTTCGTGGATTTGTCTGGCCTGGGCGGTAGCGATAGCCCGGCTAGCAATGTCGTCTTGCTGGCGACATGCGCTCAGGTAGGCGCGTCAACCGGCGGGGCCTCGGCGGCGGCATGCATGAAACCGGAACTAGTCGCAGTGCTGGCCTGACGAGCGATCTACATTCACTTGCCGTAGAAAGTGTTAAACGTGGTAGCAGGCCTGCAAAGGTTGGTCCTTGCGACGGTCTGCGTGGTGCCGACCCGGCGGACGGGCGTGCAGCCTGGGCCCGAAACCGCTGCGAGCACGATCGTCACGGCTGCCAGCGCTAGCGCCAGCGGGAGCAGCAGCATCGCCGGCTGCCTCGGCACCAGCCTTATATGCGTTCTCGCGCTGACAGCAGCCGATATCTGGCCAATCCTGGCCACCGCGCGCCTCGCCCCGTGGCGCACCTGCTCGATTCGCGGCATTTCCTCGTCGCGAGTCAGTCTGGAAAAGATTGCATAAAGAGCCGCAAGTCGTGGGTCTGACCCCCGCAGCGTGGTCTCGATGCGCTCAAGCACTCTGCGTTGACGTGCAGGCAGGCCCATCGAACACCTCCGATCTGGCCCATGGATTTCCCCCCGTGGGTCAACTTAACAGGCCGTCTGTGATCAACCTGTGACCGGGTTGATGTGCCTGGGTGACAACTGTCATGCCGAGGTGCAGACGGCCGGGCATGAGCGAGGTAGTAAAATACTGAAAATGCAGGAAACGTGGTCAAGATTGGTCACCTTCGACCGTGTGCATAACTTCCGGGATTTCGGCGGCTACCGAGCGGCCGGCAAGCTGGTGCGACGTGGCCAGCTCTACCGTTCCGACTCTCTTGGCAAGCTCGCCGGAACCGACCTGGACAAGTTCGCCGCGATCGGCGTGCGAACGGTCATCGATCTGCGCTATCCGCGCGAGATCGCCCGGAGCGGAAGGGTGCCTGGCGGCCCCGGGCTGGCGTATTTCAACTGCAGCATCGAGCACCGGCCGTACGACCAGACGCAGCTGGGCGAGGCTGTCGACCCCGTGCGCTTTCTCGCCGACCGGTTCGCCGAGGTGGCCGCCGACGGCGTGGAGGAGCTGGGCCAGGCGCTCCGGGTCATCGCGGCCGACGGCAGCGCGCCGCTGGTCATTCATTGCGCGTCCGGCAAGGACCGCACCGGGATTCTGGCCGCGCTCGTCCTATCCCTGCTTGGCGTGGCGGCGGACGACATCGCGGCCGACTTCGCCCTCACCGGGCTGGCCACCGAGCGGCTGGTCGCCGACTGGCACGCGTTCTATCCCGGCAGGCCCGTGCTATGGCCACATTACGGAACGGCGCCCGCCGAGCTGATGCACGTCTTCCTGGCCGAACTTGCCGCCCGATTCGGGTCGGTGCGCGAGTACGTGACCGGGTATCTCGGCGTCGGTGACGAAGTGGTCGGCGCGTTGTGCGATCGGTACCTGGAGCGCTAGCCGGGCCGGCCAGCCGCGGTAGGGCGGCCGCGTTGATGCTCCGGTAAGGTGCGGCGAATGCGTCGCGCACTGATCCTCGGCGGCACCGGCCTCATTGGCCGCGCGGCGGCAAGCCGGCTGCTGGCCGCGGGCTGGCAGGTCGACGTGACGGGCCGGGATTCGCGGCGGCTGCCACCTGAACTGGGTGCGGCCGGGGCCAGCTTCCTCCAGGCGGACCGAGCCGATGACAAGGCGCTGGCCGCGGCTGCCGGCGACGGCGCGGACCTGATTGTGGATTGCGTCTGTTACACCGCGGCGGATGCGGTCCGGCTACTGCCGCTGGCGCGCGCTGCGGACTGCACGGTGATGATCTCGAGCAAGGCCGTGTACGCGGACGCGGCGGGCAACCACCCGAACTCTGAAACTCCGCCGCGGTTCGACGGCCCGGTAGCCGAAGATCAGCCAACCGTGGCGCCGTCGGGCATCGACTATCAGAGCAGGGAAGGCTACGGCGCCAACAAAGTCGCGGCCGAGCAGGTGCTGCTCGATAGCGGGGCGCCTGTCACCGTGCTGCGCCCGTCCAAGGTGCACGGTCCCGGAGCGCAGCGACCCCGCGAATGGGTCTTCGTCAGGCGCGTCCTCGACCGCCTGCGCCGTGCTCCTGGCCCGCCGCGGGAGGGGGTCGACCACACGACCGCAGCCGCCAACGTCGCCGCGCTGATCGATGCGGTCGCGTCGCAGCCTGGCCGCCGGGTTCTGAACAGCGCCGACCCTGATGCGCCAAGCGGGCTGGAGATCGCCCGCACCATAGCCGCGCAACTCGGCTACCGGTGGGATGAGGTGCTGCTCGATGCGGGGGTTGAGCCGGAACTCGGGCGGCATCCCTGGGACGCGGAATACCCGATTGTGCTCGACATGACCGCCGCCTCTGCGCTCGGCTACGTCCCGGCCGGCAACTATGCGCAGACCGTTGCAGCAGAAGTCGACTGGCTTGTTTCAGCGGCAGCCGCTGCGGATGACGCGGCGCCGTCGTGGCAACAGGATGGATACTTCGACGCGATGTTCGACTACGCCGCTGAGGACCGCTACCTGGCCGGCCATCCCGGCCCGTAGGGCAGCCCGTCACTTCCTCGAGTTCCGGTGGGGTCAGCCGTCCGCGGCAATCCCGGTGACGTCGTACAAGTGATGCACCGGGTCGTCAATGAAGTAACGGGCGAACGTCTCGATGGTGAACTCGGCGCCGTCGCTACGGAAACCGGTTCGCTGCCACTGGTCCCCCGCGACCTGGTCGAACCTGGCTGCAACGGCTTCGGCTGCCGCCGGGAGATCGGCAGCCACCCGTGCCGGGTCCTGCTCGGAGTAGCGGTCTTCGACCGCTGTGGCGTCCTGGTCCCAGTTCGGGTAATGCGGCCCGCTGCTGGTCAGCATCGAGTCCAGGCGGATGCGGTATAGCCGCAAGACATCGCGGACATGGCAGCCGTACTCCAGCGGCGACCACTTGCCAGGCGCCGGCCGCGTGCGCGAGTCGGAGCCGGTTAGCAGCACCTCCCGCCAGCGGGCCGCGTTGGCGCGGGTCATGGCGGCTACGTCCTCGCGAGCGAAGCTCCGGGTGTCCAGGCCGCACTCCGGGCATGATCTGCGCAGCACCCAGGTCCAGTCCTTGGCGTCCGGGATTATCGTCATCGCCGCCCCCGGCTAGCCGCCGGCCATGGCCGCAACGACGAGATACGGCTCGCTGCCGGACACGACCTGCTCGGGTAGCGGGCTGTCAGGTTCCTCGTGCGACAGATCCTGCTGGCAGGCGAAGAACCGGATGAACGCTCGCCTGCGCAAGGTGTCATGATCGCGGATGGTGCCCCGCAGAACCGGGTACTGGGCCTCCAGCGCGTCCAGCACCGAACGCTGGGTGATCGGCACGGCCACCGTGAGTTCGACCTCGCCATGGATTCGGGCGAGCGTCCGGAGGTGCGCGGGCAGAACGACCCGGATCATGTCAGCGTCTGGACCTCGACGGACAGGACCGCCGGAAGGTCCCGGACGATCGGCGCCCAAGTGTCGCCTGCGTCGGAAGAGCCGTAAACCTGGCCGCCGGTCGTGCCGAAGTAGACGCCGCAGGAATCGAGGGAGTCGACGGTCATCGCGTCCCGCAGCACGTTGACGTAGCAGTGCTCCTGCGGCAGGCCGTTTGTCAGCGGCTCCCAGTCGTCACCGCCGGTCCTACTGCGGTAGACGCGGAGCTTGCCGTCGGGCGGGAAGTGCTCGACATCACTGGTAATCGGGACCACGTAGATGGTTTCGGGCTCGTGCGCGTGCACGTCGATCGGGAACCCGAAGTCGGTCGGCAGGTTGCCGCTGATCTCGCGCCACGACTCGCCCGCGTCGTCACTCCGCATGACGTCCCAGTGCTTTTGCATGTACAGCACTTCGGGCCGGGACGGGTGCATCGCGATCCTGTGGACGCAGTGGCCGACCTCGGCCTGCGGGTCGGGGATGCCCTCGGAATGCAGTCCGTGGTTCACCGGCCGCCAGGTTTCCCCCGCGTCGTCGGACCGGAACGCGCCCGCAGCGGAGATCGCGGCAAAGATCCGCTTCGGCCGGACCGGATCCAGAATGATCGTGTGCAGGCACATCCCGCCGGCTCCGGGCTGCCAGGACGAACCGGAGCCGTGGCCGCGCAAGCCGGGAAGTTCATGCCATTGCTTGCCGCCGTCCGTTGACCGGAACAGGCCGGCGTCCTCTACGCCCGCGTACACAGTGTCGGGGTCGTCGAGTGACGGTTCCAGGTGCCATACTCGCGCGAACTCCCACGGATGTGGTGTCCCGTCGTACCACTGATGCGTGCCGGGGGTGCCGTCGTAGCTGAACTCGTTGCCGACCGGGTCCCAGGTCTTGCCG
Organism: uncultured Actinomycetota bacterium; assembly: GCA_963834665.1. Lineage (GTDB taxonomy): Bacteria > Actinomycetota > Actinomycetes > Streptosporangiales > Streptosporangiaceae > JAJYUU01. The sequence goes on along the minus strand of CAWICK010000007.1, from coordinate 262,330 downwards.
CCATCATCAGAGCGCTGGATCACCTGGCCGGACCAGCCGCTGGACTGGGAGGCGTACAACCGGTCCGGGTCGGCCGGGGAGCCCTTGACGTGGTAGATCTCCCAGCCGCTGAAGAAGGGCCCGGAGACATCCCACTTGTCCCGCTTGCCATCCGCGGCTAGGACGAACGCGCCCTTGCGTGTACCCACCAGAATTCGTACGCCGGTCATTTGGCGCTCCTCTCCACGGCTGCCGGGCCAGGGACTTATCGATGCTACGCCGGGCTGCCGACAGCGGGTGGCGAGAAGTCCTAGTCAGTAACACGACGAACGGCCGGGTGCAGGTTGGACATCCGGCCTTCGCGCGACGGGCAGCAACCTGATATCGCCTAGAGTGCGCTGATGGACAACGACGCTGTCGCAGCGTACTTGGCGCGCATAGGCGTGAGCCAGCCAGTGACGATGGATGCGGGCGGGCTCCGGCTCCTGCACCGAGCGCATCAGCTGGCAGTTCCGTTCGAGAACCTGAGCATCCACCTGTCCGAGCCGATTTCACTGGAAGAGGACGATCTTGTCGCCAAGATCGTGGGCCGCCGCCGGGGCGGGTTCTGCTACGAGCTCAACGGGCTTTTCGCATTTTTGCTGGAAGCGCTGGGCGCCCAGGTCACGCGGGTGGCGGCGCGGGTCTATGGAGACGGCCACCTCGGGCCGCCATTCGACCACCTTGCTCTCGTCGTGCGCCTGGCGGACGGCACCGGGCCGTGGCTCGCGGACGTTGGCTTCGGCAGTCATAGCGTGTACCCGCTGCTCGCAGAGAGCAGAACCGACCAGGCTGACCCGGCAGCGATGTTTCGCCTCGCCGACGCTGCTGACGGCGACATGGAGGTGGTCAAGGACGGTGAGCCGCAGTATCGGATCGAGAAGCGGCCGCGGTCACTGGCTGATTTCGTGCCTACCTGCTGGTGGCAGCAGACCTCGCCAGCGTCGCATTTCACCCGCAGCACGATCTGCTCCCGGCTGACCGAGACCGGTCGGATCTCACTGAGCGAGCGCACGCTGATCCGGACAACCGGCACCGGGCGCACCGAGGAGCAGCTAGCGGGTGAGTCCGCGGTGCTTGCCGCATATCGCGAGCACTTTGGCGTAATCCTCGACCAGGTTCCCGGTTGAGCCAGTGAGCCGTGGATCACTGCTCGGCGGCCGCGAGCGCCCCGCCCAGCCCTAAGGCCGTGCCGGGCGCTGACATGATGGCCGGATGACCAAGTCGGCGGACTTCTCTGCCGTTCCGGAGGCAAGGCGGGCGGCGGAGGTCGAGGCGCTCTGCGACGCCATGGAGGAGGCGGACAAAGCTGGCTATTACCCTCGGCTGACAGTCGAGCGGCCATGGTCGGCGCACAATCCAGTGCTCGAGGGCGAGTTCTCCGCGCCCGGGGCTATCCGCTGGTATCTGGAGCGGGAACTCAGCCGCCTGGCTGCCGCGGGTGTCCGGATCTCCGTCAGTCGCGGGCGGCGCGCCCTCAGCCTGCAAGATCCGGGGATCGGTCTCGCCGTGGACGAGACGCGCTGGGACCTGCGGCGCAAGAAGCTGTTCCTGTTCGGTCCGGAACGCATGGCCCTGTCGATCGACCGCCTGCAGCACTACACCGGGACCTCGGCTGAGGACTTTCAGCGCTACGTCCTGCTGACTAACTACTCCTGGCACGTGTCGGAGTTCCGCGCCGCGCTGCCGGGTTGCACCGGCCCCGACTCTGACGGACGCCAGATGCCGGCCTGGCATCACGCCTTGCCCGGCCGGGCCGGGCTCACCATGATCAATATCGGCGTCGGGCCGTCCAATGCCAAGACGATCACCGATCACCTCGCCGTGCTCCGCCCTGACCTGGTGCTGATGATCGGGCACTGCGGCGGGCTGCGCAATCATCAGGAGATCGGGGACCTCGTCCTCGCGACCGCATACCTGCGTGACGACCGGGTGCTCGACGATGTGCTGCCGCTCAGCGTGCCGGTCGTGTCCAATCACACGCTGAACACGCTGTTGCTCGATGAACTGACGGCCCGCAGCCTGCGCTGCCGCATGGGGATCGTCTTCACCACCGCCAACCGGAACTGGGAGTTCCAGCTCGGCTCGGTGGCAGACCGGCTGCGGCTGTCCCGTGCGCTCGCGGTGGATATGGAGTCGGCGACGGTAGCGGCCAACGGGTTCCGATACCGGATACCTACCGCCACGCTGCTCGCGGTCAGCGACAAGCCATTGCATGCGCTGCCGAAGCTGAGCGCCGAGGCGCAGGACTTCTACGCAGCCAGCCGCAGGCGGCACGTGGAGATCGCTATCTCCGTTGCCGAGAAGGCCCGGCAGTTGTACCCCGGCGGGCTGCCGACGGCCGATATCCGGTCGGCTGACGAGCCGCTGCTCGGCCTTACCGAGCTCGACCCGATCCCGCCCGGCTTCCCGTTGTAGCGCCGGACACCTCGCCCCGAGGCACGCGGAAGGCGGCGCCGTCCTAGCCGGCGGTCTTTCAGCCCTGGGCTGATGGCGAGATACCCGCCAAGCCAAGGTGCGGCTGCCCTGGGACCTTCGAAGTCGCCGACCACAGTTGCGGCCAGCACGGTTGCATGAAGTACCCGCCGCCTAGTTGAAGGCTCGTCGTAGCGCGTCCGGCGCCCAGGAGGCTGCTGGACAGTAGACAGGTGCCTACGTCAGACGAACTCACGGCGCCTGGACCTCGGCAGTGATGGAATCCGCCAGGTTCCCGAACGCAGTGACGTCGCGCCGCGCCACCGGCAGGGCGATCTGGCTGGTTTCCTCGTTGCTGATCCGCGAAGTCGTCGTCAGCACCTGCATGCGATAAAGATCACGCGCCGCGGATCGCTGATCAAAGGCGTGCTGCACCGTCCCGCCGACGACCAGCGACACTACGACCAGCAGCGCGCCCAGCCACCACCACCTGCACCAGGCTGCACCATCAAGTGTGCGCTCGGGCCCGTTCTGCTTGACGTAGACGCTGCCGGTGCTTGGTCACGTTGACCTGGTTGGCACACCGGACGCTGCAAAAGTGGCGGCGCCCGTTGCGCGATGTGTCGATGAAGGCAGTGCCGCAGCCAGTCCGGCTGCATACCCGCATCCGGGCCCCGTTCCCGTCATCGATCACGTGCGCAACGCCAGCAGCGGTGAGGGCTTTCACTCTGGCCGCAAGGCCAGCGTGCACGGAGACGTAATGAAAGTGAAAGGGCAGGTCGTCGGCATGACTGACTAGCCTCGGGCGGCAGTCAGCGGCGATTAGGAGCGTGTCGGCTCGGTCGGCCTTGCCGGCCACGGTGCCTGCTTCGAAGACCTCGCGCAGCTGCCCGATCCATGGCCGCAACGCCCGCATCTGGGCTGTGGTCGTCACGGGCTGATGAACGTCGTAGCTATGCAGAACCCCGGCGAGTGCTGCCGCATCGAGCAACGGGTTATTGACGAGCCATGCAGCGATGTGCGCGCCAGCGTAGGTGTAAGTGTTGAACTGCATAAGACCATTACAGCACACTGGCCGCATCGAGTGAGGCACACGAAAGGCGGCAGGTATCCATGATGACTGAGGACTACGGGCTGGCGCGGCGGATGTGGCACCAGCTGGAGCCGATACACGCGATGATCTGGTACGCGCCCGAGGTCTTCGATGAGGCAGCTGGGCTGGGGTACGACGTGGCGACCCGGTGGCCGAGCTATTTCGCGTGGCGGCTGGCGCCGGTGGGTGCGATAGGCGCGCGCGTAGCGGCCTCGGCCTGCTATAGCTTCAGTCCGGACATGGTGGCGGCGCATGTGCCCGCTGCGTGGGCGGTGGCCTCGCCGCAGCAGGTGCTGGCTGCGCGGCTGCGGGCGGTCGACCGGATGTACCGGGCGCTGCTCGGAGACCTGATTGGTTCTCCTGGTCTGGCGGAGGCAGCCGAACTGGCCCGCGATGCCGCGCTGGCCGCTGTCGTCGGCGGGCGCGCGCTGGCTGCCGCCAATGCGGACCTGCCCTGGCCCGACGAGCCGCACCTAGTGCTCTGGCATGCCATCAACCTGCTGCGCGAGCATCGCGGGGACGGGCACATCGCCGCGCTCCTGGTAGCGGGCCTGGACCCGTGCGAGGCGCTTGTGTCGTTCGCCGCCATCGGCGCCGCACCGGAGGAAGTCTTCGCTAGCCGAGGGTGGACCGCAGCCGAGTGGTCGGCGGCCAAGGACAGGCTGGCCACCCGCGGGTGGGTGGACGCTGCGGGCAAGGCTACCGAGCACGGCCGGGACGGCCGGGACGAGATCGAATGGCGTACCGACCGGCTGGCGGACGGGCCCTGGCAGGCGCTGGGCCCCGGCCGCACGCAGCGGCTAGCCGAGCTCACCGGCCCGCTGCTGGGCGCCGCGTTCGAATCTGGCCTGCTCCCTGCCCAGTCGACCCTGGGCATCGCGACCGTTCCAGCCCCCGCTCCGCGGCCCTGACAGCAGGGAGGTCGCACAGTGCCCGCGCCATGCCGCGACCCGGCCGCAGATGCGCGGCGGCCTAGATCCTTGGCGGGTCCGCCGCCGGGTGGCACCGGTCGCGGCCAGCGCCGATCCGGACCGCTGGCGGGCGGGCTGGTTGCCGTCGGCCTGTGGGGACTCGCACCGGTCGCAACCCGGGCCGCGGTCGCTCACCTCGCGCCGTTGCCGCTGCTGGTGCTCCGGCTCGGTGTGGCGGCTCTGGTGCTGCTGCCCTGGGCCGTGCCAGTGATCAGGCGGCTGAGCCTGCGTACGGCCGGGCGGCTGATTGCCGCTGGCGCCCTCGGGCTAGTGGGCTACAACCTGCCGGTCACGGTCGGGCTGCAATGGCTGCCCGCCTCGACCGCCGGGCTGCTGCTCGCCACCGAGCCCGTCTGGGTGCTGGTCCTGTCGCGGGTTTTCCTCCGTGAGCGCGGCGGTGCCAGGGCCTGGGCCGGCAGCGCCGTCGCGTTGGGCGGCGTGGCCGTGCTAGCCGGGCCGGGGGCGCTGACCGACGCTGGTGGCTACCGCGCGCTCGGCGGTACTGGCCTGATCCTGGCCGGAACGCTCGCCTTCGCCGCCTACACCATCGTGGTGCGCCCGCTCAGCGAGGCGCACGGGGCGATTCCGGCCACCGCCGCGGCCACTGTCGTCGGCGCCGTGCCCTACCTGGTCTTCGCCGGGATGCTGTCCGCACCACGCCTCGGTCATCTCGCCCTGTCGGTATGGGCCGAACTGGCCTTCCTCGCGCTCGGCAGCACGGTGGCCGGGATGCTGTTGTGGAACCAGGCCATCCTGGTCGGTGGCACCAGCCGCGTCAGCCTGCTGCTCTACCTCGAGCCGGCCGTCAGCGTGCTCGGCGCGGCTGCGTTCCTCGGCGAGCACATCACCCTGGCTGCCATCGCCGGCGGTCTGCTGATCCTGGCTGGCGTGGCTACCGCCAGTACCACCCTGCAGTCGAAGCGCGGCGGGGCCGGACAGGTCCCCGTTCCCCCTCCTGACGCTCTCGACGGCAGCGACGCGATGGGACCGTAACGGAGCCGGGAAGCCCGCGCCGCACTCCTAGCCCGCGATCACGTTTCGCCATCGATCAGCAGCCAGCGCGCTGGGGGTATCGCTGCCGGAGTTCCGTCTGAGTGAAATAATGTTGGCACGGCCAACGTTGGCGCGGCCAACGATCAATTCAACTACCTGAGGAGCAGACAATGCCCACCTACCCAGCCGTCAGTACGCGCGTCATCGGCCAGACCGAGAGGTCGCTGGGCGCGATCTTGGACCGCCAGCTGGCCGGGACCGGCCTGACCGAACCGCAGTGGCTGATCCTTACCCTGGCCGTCACCAGCGGCGGAGCACTCGACCGTGCCCAGTTCACCCGCCAGGTGTCCGGCGCATTGAAGATCGGCGAAGCGGAGGCAGCGGCGCTCATCGCCGCGATGCTCGCTGCGCAACAGCTAGAGCCCGCCAGTTCGGGCTCGGCGGTGGCGGTCTCTGCGGCGGCGCGGAAGCTGCACAGCGAGATCCGCAGCATCATTGCCGAGATCACCGAGCGGTTGTGGGGTGACCTGCCGGCCGAAGACCTGGCCACTGCGGGCCGGGTCCTGAGCATCATCACCGAGCGGGCCAGTGCCGAGCTAGCCCGGTAGCGGGCTGCGCGCGAGCGGGCTGCGCGGGAGCGGGCTGCGCGGGAGCAGGCTGCGCGGGAGCGGGCTGCGCCACTGAGGTCATTGGCCCGGCCAACAACTGACTAGACTTTTGCGCATGCCTGCGGCCGATGACGCCACGCCGACGCGGCTGGCAGCCAAGCCCAGCTGGCTGATCAGCCAGACCTCGATGCATGCGCATCGGTTGCTGACCAACGGACTTGCAAGCGCAGGCTCGCGCGGTTATGACTACAGGCTGCTTGCCGCATTGGACGAGTTCGGGCCGGCTAGCCAGGCCAGCCTGGGCCGCCGGACCGGCATGGACCGCAGCGACGTCGTCGCGGCGGTTAACGAGCTCGCCGCCCGCGGGCTGGTGAGGCGGTCCCGCGACCCTGCGGACAAGCGTCGCAACATCATCGCCATCACCCGTAGCGGAGTTACGCACCTCCAACGGCTTGAGGAAGTGCTGGCGGATGTCCAGGACGAACTGCTGGCCCCGCTCTCTTCCGCTCAGCGCCAGAAGCTGACCAGCCTGCTCACCCGGGTGCTGAGCTATCACGCCAGCAAATGAGCTCGGCCAGCTTCGCGGCTCAGGCTTCTCGCGCGCGTAGACCGCGCCCCTGAGGCGGACGATGTCGCCGCCACGCACGCCAGGCGCGAGAGTGCGAAGCGCAGCCAGTATGTCAGCGGCTACGCGCCAGCCGCCGCGAGGATGCCCTCGACCTCGCCCCGCTCCAACGCGACCCTTCCCCGTCGGGTAATCGCGTAGTCGAGGCCGTTGCCCGGCTCATGCATCTGGGCGCGTACGAGCGACGCATGCTCGAGCTCCTGGAGTCCCTCGGCCACCAGTCTCACGATGCGCTGCTGGAGCTCAATGTCGGGCGACCCGGCGACCGCTCCCATCACCACCCCGCTCCCAAGCGGGGAGCTAACCCCCCTGGCGGCCATGAACTGGTTGGCGATCCCGCCTGCAACCCGCCCGCGATGGCGGCTCGCCCCGCCGACCCAGACGTCTTCGTCGTCGGCACCAGGACCGCCCCGCCCGAACCCCTTGCTCATGACCTCAGCCGCCAACTGTCGCAACGGCATCGAATTGAGACGGTCGAACTCGGCCTGCAGCGCCTCCGGTCCCCACGTCTTGTCGTTGTCCTGCTTTTCCTCGTCCTTGTGGCTAAACATCGGTGACATCGAACCCCCAGAGGTTTCTTGGCACCGCCCGGAGTGGCGCCGACGCAAACAACAGGATCAACGACCAGAAGGATACGGTCGCATGTGCTCGAAGCCGAGCTCGGCCTTGATGCGGTACAGCAGGCTGGGCGGCACGCTGGCTGCCCCGGTGACCGCCAGCCGCAAGCTGGCAACTCCGTCCGCGCTGAAGCCGGGTTGCTCGAGCATCGTCTGATACAAGGTGGCTGTCCCCGGCAGGGCGGTAATGCGCTCCCGTCGCACCATGTCCAGGAGGTGCGGCACATTCAGGGTCCGCTCCGCGCCGACCGTCAGGGACGCCAGCCGTCAGTCACCTACATTCGTGTCCCACACCGGGCGCGGCTTGTCGGTGGCAAGGTGCTTGGCTGTTCCTGTGGACTCCGGGAGACCAGGGGAGGGGAATGCCGTGTCGGACTTGAAGGAGGAGCTACATCGCAAGCTCCAGGCCAGCCGGGGCTCGCTGCTGTCCAAGCTCGACAACCTGAGCGAATACGATCGTCGCCGTCCAATGACGCCGACTGGCACGAATCTGCTCGGCCTGGTGAAGCACTTGGCCGGGCTCGAGTATGGATACCTGGGTGAATCGTTCGGACGCCCGGCTCCGGAGACCATGTCGTGGATCGAGGATGGCTCGATCTGGCAGGGCGCCGACATGTGGGCCAAGCCCGATGAGTCGAGTGAGTACATCATCGGTCTCTATCAGCGCGCCTGCGGGCATGCCGATGGCGTCATAGCCGCGCTCGACCTGGAGGCGCCGGGGTCGGTCGCGCACTGGCCCGAGGACCGGCGGGATACGACCCTGGGCGTTTTGCTCATCCGGATGGTCGCCGAAACAGCCCAGCACGCTGGCCACGCGGACATCGTCCGGGAACTCATCGACGGGAAGGGCGGCCCTGACCAAGACGCCTTCGATGAACCCACCTGGCGGGACTACATCGCTCAGGTGCAAGCCGCGGCCGACGCGTTTGGCAACCGACCTGCGGCTGACGCGTGATATCGGCGCGGGTGTCGTCGATCTATGGAGCCGGTGAGCGGGACCTGACTGCTGACCTGCACGGGGGCGGTGTGATCTCGCTGGCCTGACGGCTGCCGGAGGGGGCGGGTGTTTTGTGCGGGTGCTGTCGCGATCAACTCACGATGATTACCTGGACGCCGACCGCGTCATAGGTGCCACGTGCTCGTGCGTCCCTGGTAGCGAGGGCTGCCCCGGCCTCCTGGGCGGCCAGTGCCACTAGAGCGTCGTAGACCGCGCCGCCGGCGATGCCGAGGCGGCTGAGCGTGTCCGGGAGGGTGCGGGCCCGGCGGCCGCTCAGCACTAGCGGCGCGGGAAAGCGGGCTTTCAGCAGGCGGGCGGCGTCGACGGGTGCCAGCCGAGCGTCGCCGGGGAGCCTCGTCAGCACGGAGTAGGTCTCCGCCAGGGCGTGGCCGCTCAGTGTGATCTCCTGCCCGCTCCACCAGCGGGTCACGGCGACATGGTCGTGATGAGAGCGGACCAGCAGGGGGATGGCGACGCTCGTGTCGATGGCGACCGTCACTTGCGGCCAGCGTCGATGAGGGCGAAGACCACGTCGTCGTCGACCGGGGTGTCGCCGGCCGCGACGAGCGCGCCATCCTCTTCGACCAGGCGCGCTGTCCGGCCCGCGGGCACGAGTTGGGCGCCGGCGCCGTATGCCGAGATGTCGACCCTCGTGCCAGGGAGCAGTCCAAGCGCGTCCCGGATTGGCTTGGGCAGCACAACCCGGCCGGCCTGGTCAATGACAGCTTCCATGGGAATACGATACCATCGCGATCCCGTAACTAGGCCAGCCTGGTCGGCTGGCAGCCGCACACGCATCTCGTCCGACGGCAGATCGGGATCCCGTGGATTCAGCAGGTCATACAACTCGGCGGCGCCAGCATCTGAGAGCACCGCGACAGTATTCTCGTGCCATCGGCAGGCGGCAACCGACTAACCGCGCGGTCAGCCAGTGGGTCGGGCGCGACTCCCAACCCGCGCCACCGACCGCGGTCCATCTAGAGTCCTCGGCACGCCCTCTGCTGCCTGGTCAGTAGCGGATTATTGAAGATGATTAGTGGCTGCGTTCGTTGGCTCGTTCGCGGAGCGTTGCTTGCGCGTACGGCGGCACGGTGCACGGGCCCGGCGGCGGTTCGGGAGGGGGCGCGGCTGCCCGGGGTGCGCGGGTGCGGTCACTACCCTCGAACAGGACGCCTCCTGCGGCGGCTGCGGCGAGCAGGGCGATCACGACGGAATAGACCAGTGCGGTGTCGTGCAGGCCAAAATGCGAGGTTGCAATGCCAGCGATCAGGGCTGGGAGGCCGAACGCGAGGTAGTTGACGATGGAGATAGCGGCGATTAGCCCGGCCCGGTTGCTGGCGGCAGCCCGTGCCATGATCACGCGATAGCCGCCTAGGTTCGCAGGCCCAAAGCCCAGCCCGGCAAGCACGGTACCCAGCAGCAGCAGCGCGGGCGTGCTGGCCACGATCGCGGCGACCGTCACGACAGCGCCGCCCAGCAGCCCAACGCATCCGCCCAGCATCACCGCGGGCGGGGCGGAGTTGCGAAATACGAACGAGGTCACCGCGCCCAGGCCGGTGAGCAAGAAGGTAATGACGCCGCCCCACACCAGGTTGCGTGAGCCGGACAACTGCGCCGCTAGCGAGGGTCCCAGCGACAGGTAGAAGCCGCCCAGCGCCCACACGGCCACCAGGCAGGGTACGGCCCGTGCGAACGTGCCCCGGGCCGAGCGCGGCACGCTGACGTCCGGCCGCAGCGAGGCCAGGGCGCCGGGACGCACGGTTCCCGGCTCCGGCATTGCAGCCACCAGGACAATCGCCGCCAGGAAGGCACCCAGCAGCAGCCACCACACCAGCTTCGCCGGGACCGGACCGTACTGGACCAGCACGCTGGTACCCAACGCGCCGAGGGCCAGACCCACCGTGCCCCCGTTGCTCGTCACCAGCGGCGCCAGGCTTCCGGCCGGCCGCAGATCCAGCAGCGCAGCGCCGAGCGCGTTGGCCGCCAAGCCCACGGCTACCCCCTGCAACGCCCGGCCGGCGAACAGCGCCCCGACACCGTGCGCTAGCAAGAACAGGATGCACGCCGCCGTATCCACGGCCAGAGCCGTGATGATCACCGGCCGGCGTCCCACGTGGTCGGACAGGGAACCGAAGATCAACACCGTCATCAGGAGGAACAGCACGTAGACGGCGAACACGGCGGTGAGCGTGCTCGCCGAGAACCCCCACCGGGCCTGGTAGACGCGATACAACGGGGTAGGCGCGGCGGACGCGGCGAGGAACAGAACCAGCACTGCAGCCTCCAGCCAGAAGGCGGCCGATCTCGCCGGCCTTGGCTGCTGGACTCGCTCTGCCTGGGTCGTCACGGTCAGCGTAGCCAGTCGAGCAGCAGGTCGTTCAACTGGCCGGGGGCGTCCCGCGGTACCCAGTGGCTGGCGCCCGCGATCTCCGCATAGCGCCACGGTCCCGCCACCCAGGCCGCTGACTGCCGCATCCGCTCGCCGTCGAGGTAGTGGTCGCCGTCCGACCAGATGCCGAGCACCGGCGCCTGGACCGGCGGCAGGCTGGGCTGCGGGCCCGGCAGGCGCGGCGCCAGGTTGGCCCGGGCCCAGTTCAGCGCCGCGGTCAGCGCGCCCGGCCGGGAGAGGTCCTCAATCCACTGGCCGGTGTCCCCGTCGCCTCGGCTGAACATCCGCAGCCACGCCCAGTCGTCGGCCCTGACGGTCGCCTCCGCGACGCCGGCGAACTGGAAGAAAAGCTGATACCAGCCCATCTCGTGCTGCCGCAGGGTGACCGGTGCGAGCGGGTGCGGCACCGAGATAACCACGACCCTGCGGACCCGGTCCGGGGCGAGCGTGGCCGTGAGCCACGCCACCGCCGCGCCCCAGTCATGGCCGACGACGTGTGCCGCCTCGATGCCGAAGGCGTCCAGCAGCCCGGTCACGTCAGCCATCACGTTCTGCAGCCGGTAGGCGGCGACATCCTGCGGACGGCTGGACCGCCCGAACCCGCGCATGTCCGGCGTGATCACCCGGAAACCGTGGCTGACCAGGAACGGCACCTGGTTGCGCCAGAGCCGCGTGGAGTCGGGAAAACCGTGGATGAGCAGCACCGGGACTCCCGCGCCGTGCTCCTCGACGTACATCGATATGCCGTTGACCTCGATGAGCCGCCTCGGGTCCGGGCTCATGCCGGGTTCCACAGAATCGTCCGAGTCATCTCGGCCCGCAAGAGGTAGCCGATGTAGGCGAGATCTTTCAGCACGTCGGCTGGAAGGCGGCCGGCACTGCAGACCTGGTGCCTCGCGATAATGCTGGCTCCCTCGTCGGCGCCGGTGGCCGCGAAGTCCTTGTTTCGCTGGAGGAACCGGTCGATGTTGGCCACGTTTAGATCACCTCAGCAGATGTGTTGTAGGTACACTACTGATAGTGTGGTGTAGATGCAACACCCCGTCAGCCAGATTCGGGCCACACATGGATCAGCACACGATCGCGGATGACCTCGCCGCGGAGGTTCGCGGCGCCTGCCTCGGTATGCGAGTTGCCCGGCTCCACCGGGTCATCGCGCGCAGCTACGAACAGGCATTGCAGAACGTGGGACTCACCCAACCGCAGATGGAAGTCCTCACCACCCTCATCAGCGCCGCGGGCCCGGTCAGGCCGGCGGCACTGGCTGGCAGGCTGATGCTGGAACGATCCACCGTCAGCCGCAACCTCGCCCTCATGCAGGACAGAGGATGGGTCGCCGCAGCCGAGACCTCAGCCACCGGGCGAGCGATGGCAGTGACCATAACCGACGCCGGCCTAGCCGCGTTCACCGGCGCTAGCACCGCATGGCGCCGCGCCCAAGCCGACGCGGCCAGGATGCTAGGCCCGGACGCGGCCCTGATACTCGACCAGTGGCTCGGCCTGGATGCCGCTACGCCCGCCAGCGGAAGCGATTAGGGGTTCCGATCGGCTCGGACACGGCGGCCTGGGAGGCACTGCTCGGCGCGCCCGCGCGAGCGGGCCTCAAGCCAGAGCGCGGGGCGGGAAGCGCCGGTGTTGGCTGCGCGCAGCGCGGCCGCTTTGATAAGGACTTGTGAGATTAATTCGGCAATCGCCGAGCTGTCGTTCCGTCCGACCGCGGAATCTTAGCGATGGGGTCGGCGGGCGTGTCGGCGCATGGCGTCGACCTTGGCGGCAAATGCCCGCGGCTCGAGGATCGGCGTACCGCGCCAGGGCGACATGGAAAGCAGATCAGTGTCGTTGGAGACCACGATCAGTGCCCCCACCTCGGCAGCGAGCTCGAGAATGAGGTTGTCCTCGTGGTCCGGACAGTCGTGCACTGTCCTCGGAACGTCGGTCACGATGCCGCCGCCGCTGTGGTCAGCTGCTGACAGCAACGCCACGAGAGAGGCGTCTGTCTCATGCTGTTCCGACTTGAGCAGGTGCATGAGAACGCGCTCAATATCGGCAGTAATATGCGGCGACAGCCAGAGCGAGAACTCGGCGGCATCGACGATGATGCCGACGCAGTCGGCCGATGGGTTGCCCGAGACCGGCGGCGGAGACGGCCAGGACCTGAAGGGACTGTTGCCGCCTGCCGCGTCAGTCACCAGCAGATTGACGTCGTACACGACAGCAGTCGGGACCGCCGTGAGGTGGCTCACATGCGGTCCTTAGCGGACCCCTTCAGGAATTCCTGGACGCAGGCGGGGACTTCGGCAGGCTCGATGTCAAGATCGGCGATTCGCTTCTGGCCGTACGCCTGCGACTCGCGAAGCTTGTCGGCAATCATGATCGACTTCATGACCTGAGCCAAGGTCCTTCTTGGCTGATTCTTATCAGGCCGGAACAACCCCGACCAGGTTGCCTTCGGAGTCCTTGAACCACGCCGCCTCGCCTCCTCCCGGCATCCGAGCAACGCCGTTGTCGGTTCGCGTCTCTGGCGTGTCGTACTCCTCGAACTCCACGCCGCGACCCCTCGGCTCTTCGACGGCAGCGCGCATGTCGCTCACATGGATGACGGCCTGCGTGAACTCCACTGACGACATGACCTGAGCGGGAGAGACGAAGAGCTGGTTGACACCGTCTCCAACCGTCAGGCCCACCTGCCCATCTCTTGCTTCGAGAAAGTGGGACTCAAGTGCCTGAAGTCCCACTTTCTCGGCGTAGAACGCTTTGGCTCGGCCCAGGTCCTGTGCTGCCGGCGCTGCGGTCATCCCACACGTCTTGATGACGGGATGGTATGACGTCCGGCCTGCCACTGCGCTCCCGGTCCGCCAGCCCAGTCATGCCTTCTCAACAAAGCGATGCCCATGTGCAGCGATCACGCGGTGGAATACATCGCGTCCCTCCGGGCCCTCACAGCGGACGGCGAACAGGCATGGCGAGTTCTCCAACCGCGTGCGGGCTTGGGTTGCTCAGCGGACAACCGACATCGCCGCCGTGAGCCTCGTCATCCGGAACGGCCCGCTGAGCCTCTGGGTATCAGGGAGTGAACAGCTTCCAGTGCCCCTCGGAGACGACTTCGACGACACCATCCCTCACTTTGATGGCGGTCTGATCGTCAATCGCGTACGCCGGCTGCGGCATGCCGGCGGCCCATTTTTCTGCGTCGGCCATAGAATTTTCCGGCAGTTTCTCGTGATCCAGGTGCGGGAAAATCGAAAAGTCAACCAGCCCCAGTGTTCTATCGTTACCGGTGGGCGACTTCCAGCTGACGAAGTCCTCCCCGATGCTGGGGGTCATCACCATGCTCCCGCCGCTCAGGCCCACCCAGACCGCGCGCAGCGACGGCAAGAGGTCAGCCAGTCCGGACTGCCGCATCCAGTAGCACAGATACAAAGCATCGCCGCCATTCACCAGCAGGACGTCAGTCTCCCGGACCATGGGGACCCAATGCTCTGCACCGATGCTGGGCAGCGCGGTGAGCTCCAGCACTCCCAGGGACTTCCAGCCCAATTCGCACATGGGGGTTGTGGCTCGTCCGGTGATAAACCGCCATGCCCCGCCAGGACCGCCCATGGGGTACGTCGCGGTGGGAATGCAGAGGGCGCTGCACTCGGCAATCGGTTTGCCCAGGAGATCGACCAGCGCGTCGTGGATGCTCGTGTTCTTGATACCAGCCGACGTGAGAAGAAGCTTCATATTGCCTTTCCTTTGGTATATCTTCGCTGCTTCCATGGGTGATTCTGTTCGGCTGCCATGGGTGATTCTGTTCGGCGGGGGCTGCGGTGCTGATAGGAGCACCTCGCCCGGAACGGCACTTCAAGGGCCGGGTCCGGACAAGAACGACGGGACCGAAGTTCGCCGGAAGTCCTGAATGCTGCGGGCACGCCCGTCGACCAGCCGTTGAGGTCTCGCCGAACCTCAAGTACCAGAGACAGTTCCACTTGCCACGAGTGACCTCAAGTAATCCTCCATCTTGTCCCAGCTGTCTTCCTGGCCGTCGAACTTGGTCATGTGGTCACGGCCGGCTTGGTCACGGAACGCGAGATTCATCTTCACCTTCGTCACTCCGTCAGTCTCGTGCAGGTCTACCGTCTCGACCGCCTCCGCATCTGGCCAGCCTTCGAATAGCCACGTGTCGACGATCCGGGTCGGCCGCTCGATCTCCAGGTAGGTTCCGCGAAACGAGCACTCGGTTCCGTCGTCGGTCACGAAGACCATGTGGTACTTCCCGCCGACGCGCAGGTCGATCGAGCACACCGTCATCTTGTCCTCAAATGGAGCGAACCAGTTGCGCACGTGCTCCGGCTTCGTCAGTACGTCGAAGACGAGTTCGATCGGAGCGTCGAACTCTCGCGTCGTGACGATCTCGAGATCACTCGGGAATTCGATGACTGCCGACCCATGCCGATTAGGTGTCACTGCCGCTCTCCTTGTCGTTGTAGCTCTTTGAGGTAGTCGTCCATCCGGTCCAGCCGGTCGTTCATCGCCTGCTCGTACTTGGCCACCCAGTCGTGCAACGGCCGAAGGCGCGCGGGTTCCAGGCGGTACAGCCGGTGACGCCCCTCCGCCCGGCACTTGACGAGTCCTACCTCACTGAGCACCCGTAGGTGCTTCGAAACCTGAGGCTGGGACATCGAGAGGTCGTTCACGATCGCCCCGACCGCCTTCTCGCCTGTGATCAGCGAGTCCAGGATTTCTCGCCGGTGCGTATCGGCAACTGCATTGAAGACATCCGACGTCGTTGAAGCTCTGGCCACTGGTCAAATATATTCCGTTATCGGAATGTGTCAAGCCATGGTGACAGAAGCCACTGGTTGCCCATGCCGACGCTCCATGGGTTCAGCGGTCCCCTTCGGGATCGAGCGGAGACAGGCGAGGCAACGTCTCGTGGAACTTGCGCCGGGCGATCCAGCCGTGCGGGCGCCCTGGAACCTCCGAAAGCTGATCCACTTTCCCGTGCCCGAAGTGCCACAGAACGGTGTGGCCTCCCGCTGGTCCAGGGTGACGCCGCCGAGAACAACCAATGCGGAGTCCGCCGGCGAGGTGGCTGACCCGGCAACATCGCAAGCCACCCGCCGCGGTAGCGCACGGAGATCAGCTCGACTTCGTTGATGACTATCAACTCGAGGAGCCGTCGATCACCGCGGGCCACGGGCCCTCACCTGCACTACTCCAGCCCACAATCGGCCGCCGCTGCGCGGCGAAACGGTGGCCGATTGTGGGCTGGCGAGTCACCCTCCAGCACGGCAGACGTGGGACGGAATAGATATCACGCGTGATATGGTTACCCGCATGTGGGAAGTCCGGTTCCTGGATGAGGCAGTGGCCGAGCGGGCCGACCTGCCTGCCACCGAGCGGGCTGGCACGGACAACGCGATCAGGAAGCTGGAGGCGCTGGGCCCTGACTTGCCGTTTCCGCACTCCAGCGCCGTGAAGGGATGGGACG
Source organism: uncultured Actinomycetota bacterium (assembly GCA_963834665.1). Classification (GTDB taxonomy): domain Bacteria; phylum Actinomycetota; class Actinomycetes; order Streptosporangiales; family Streptosporangiaceae; genus JAJYUU01. Next base: position 246,131 of record CAWICK010000007.1, on the reverse strand, counting down.
ACCTCCGCGAGCTCCGGCCGAAAGCCGGCAAGAGTCCCTGGCGGCCCCTGTACCGGCAGATCGGGGAGCCGTTCGTCATCGCGGCCATTGCGCCTGAGGCGAAGAAGGATCAACGCGGGTATGACAGAGCCTGCGCGGATGCCATCGAGCGTCTCGCGAAACTCGAGGACGATAGCGAAGACGACGCAGACAACGAGGCCGACGGCAGCCCGCGGGCGGGCTCGGACTAGAAGACCAGTGGTGAGAAGAACTTTACGAGGCAAACTATATCATCAGGAATATAATAGAGTATCTTGATCAAGATATGACTGAAGAAAGCAGCGGAATAGACATGGTAAGGCTCTCGGAACTGAAGACTGCCGACCAGGTACGCGCCGTCGATATGCAAAATGACCTGGAATATCGGCGCGAATACGAGCGCACGCGGCTTGCCAACGACATCGCGATCAAGGTCCTCAAGTACCGACTGGCTAATGGTCTATCTCAAGCGCAGCTGGCTCAAATGCTGGGGATGCGGCAGCCCAACGTAGCTCGACTCGAAGCCGGTGAGCACGCACCTTCGCTCGAGACTCTCTCGCGACTTGCTGATGCGCTCCGACTTGACTTCAGCATCGACGTCAAGCCTGGGCGGCTGCGCCTGCGGAATCCGGCCCGGTCCGGCGGAGCCAGCGTTACGAGCATCAGCGCAGCCAGGAGATCCGCCAAGCCTGCCGCCTCTGGTGGCCGCCGGCTGGCGGTTGCTGCGGCATCTGCGAGCTCGCGAACTCGGGCTGGCCAGACTGCGCGACGCTCGCAAGGTCGTAAAGGCGAGTCCGCAGCCAGTAAGTCTAAGTGAGCGCGCTATCGCGCACTTAAATTTTACAGTTAGGTGGCTGGCAGAAATTCTGGAGCGCAGTTGGCGCTCAAAGGTCCAGTCTCGCCGGATGTCCTGAGATCATTTTCCCAGGAATCGCCGGTTCGTAGTTCTGCCTCGAGAGGTTCCCTGCCTAGAACGTCTAGGCCATCGCCGCTGGCGGCTACATGGCTAAAGGCGGTGGTGTGGTCAGGCATCCGCTTCGCCGGGCTTGATCACTCCGTTCTTGTTATCGCCGGTGACGGTGGCCTGGACGCCCTCAACTCGCCACTTGATCAGGCTGGCTGCGGTCGGGCGCACCGCGGCGAGCAGTAGAACGACAATCCGCAAGCCCGATTGCCCGTCGCCCTCCGCCGCCGTGACGTCGATCTCGATACCGCGACCGTCCGCATTACCCGGCAACTCACAGAAGTCAACGGCCAGGCGCCCCTCTTCGCCTGCCTAAGACTGCGGCCGGTCGGCGCGTCGTCATCATCCGGCGCCGGTGCTGCCCGCCATCCAAGAGCACCTCACCGAGCATGCTCAGCCAGGGCCCGACGGCCTGCTCTTTCACCACCCCGGCCGGCCAGCTGGCATGACGCCGACATTCAGGCCACTGGGCGTCTGCCTGCCAATAGCGCTCTACGGAGTGACCTGCGGGGGAGTGTGGCGCGCCTGGCAGGACTCGAACCTCCGGCCGGCTGCTTAGAAGCTATCGGCCAAGTGGCCAGGATGGTTCCTGACCTCGGGCTCGGCCCATCTGCCGACCGGCCAAGTTCACCTGGGTTCCAGATGGTTGCTACAGCAACCGGCTACAGATCCCGGCCCCGTGCCGGACCTGGCCGTCCATCCGATAGGCGCCCCCTGAATCCCTGACAAGAATCACGGTCCAGGGTCCGAAGGCTCGCGCAGCGACGCGCCTCAGGCGCCCCCTTGACCGTGATCTTGCAGGGCTTCAGGATGCGGGCGCAGGATGGATGGCCACCTCTTGCAGCACGCGCGCCACCGCTCACGTTGCCGTGCCCAGCCACATCGGACCGGATGCGGGGAGAGCGTGCGCGCTGGCGCCGACGTGGCCCGGCAGGTCAACAAGCGCATCGTGCTCACGCAATTGCTTTATCCAAAAGCCGTGAGCCAACCTCAGCGATGCCTGTGAATGAATCCGGCTTGGGCTCATCTGCCGATGGTAAGAGCGAGGAGGGTATCGACCGCAGTTTCGAACGGGCGGGTACTCCGTTGCACCTGGGCGAGTAGAAGCCCTCCTTGGAGCGTGGCGAGCAGAGTAGTGGCGAGGTCGTCCGGGTCGATGTCGGACGGGACCTTCCCATCGGCGTGTAGGGATCGCAGTCCATCGCCGATGGCGGCTGCCCACTGATCGAACCCGGCCGCGATGAGGGCTCGGGCCTCGGGGTCACTCTCAGCCAGTTGACCACCGAGCGAGCCAAGTGGGCAGCCCCCCTTTGCTTGGGTGCGCTTCGCTGCGGTGATCACCATGTTCCGCCAGGCTTCGACTCCGTTCGCGCTGCTGAGCGCGTGCCGCTGGTTACTGACGATGGTGTCGGCTTGGTAGTCGATGACCGCCTGCACGAGTTCGTTCTTGTCGGGGAAGTAGTGGTACATCTGAGAGCCGCTGACTTCCGCTGCCACCTTGACGTCTTCCAAGGTGGTGCCCGCCACCCCGCGCTCATGGATCAGGGCGGCGGCCTCCTCCACTATTCGTGCCCGGGTGCGTGCTCCCTTGGGGGTGAGCCTCGGCCGGTCACTCGTTTCGTTGACCATGCATCAATCTTAGCAGGATTTTGAGTTTGACAACCCAGTGCCGGACTGTCAGAGTGAGTTGCACAACCCATTTTGAGCGAGGGGACGACACATCACATGACTGACCTAAAGGGCAAGACAGCACTGGTAACGGGCTCGACGAGCGGGATCGGCAAGGCTACGGCCATCGCCTTGGCCGCCCGCGGCGCTCACGTACTTGTGGTCGGACGTAATGAGGAGAGAGCCGAACAGGTCGTGGCCGAGATCGAAGGCAGCGGAGGCAGCGCAACGTTCCGGCTCACCACGTTGAGCGATCTGAAATCGGCCCAGGACCTGGTCGAGTGGGCCACTGAGGCAGGCGACCGTCACGTCGACATCCTCATCAACAACGCTGGCGTCGCCTTGCTCGGACCAAGCAACGCAGCCACCGAAGCAGAGTTCGACGAGACCTTTGCACTGAACGTCAAGATTCCGTTCTTCCTCATCGCGTCACTAGCGCCACCCATGGCCGAACGCGGATGGGGTTCGATCGTCAACCTCTCCACGATGGTCGCGAGCTTCGGACAGGCCGGCATGGCTCTGTACGGCGCCAGCCGAGCGGCTCTCGAACTGCTGACTAAGGCCTGGGCCGCCGAATACGGCCCGAGTGGTGTCCGGGTCAACGCCGTTGCCCCCGGCCCGACGCGCACCCCGCTGATGGAAGGTATCCCCGACGAGATGGTGAATCAGCTCGCTGCACTAGCACCAGCAGGTCGCGTAGCTCAGCCCGAGGAACTTGCTGCGGCGATCGTCTTCCTCGCAAGTGATGATGCCAGCTTCGTCCACGGCGTCACTCTTGCGGTCGATGGAGGCCGCGTGGCGACGTAGCGCCTGTCGGCGGTGACGTTTAAGAGAGTGAAGACCTAGAACACAGATCACAACTCACAGCCGAGGAGTCTCCACATGAGCGCATACGTAGTTGTCGAATTCACCGTCAAGGACCCGGATGTTGTGCGGGAGAAATACAGCCCCAACGCTGGGCAGACGGTCAAGGAGCACGGGGGGAGGTTCTCGCCAACGCTAACTGGGAGATCCTGCACGGCGATGGCTCGCTCACTTCAGGGGCACTCATGCGATTTCCTGACCATGAGACCGCCATCAATTGGTACCACTCGCCTGAATATCAGCAGCTGATCGATGTCCGAAGTGTCGCGATGGATGCCCGTTTCAGCTTGCTCGACGGCCTCCCTAGCTGATCGAGGTGGCCCCAGATCCCGCAAGTCAGCCCTGCTGACCTGCCGTCCTTGCTTCGGGCCACCTTTATCGCCGCCGGTGGTCAGCACGACGACTGGGACGAATTCGATGCCGTCATGGTCCGAGAGCGCGCCGACTCGCAGCGCTCGTCGACCCGCTACGGGTCTATAGCAACCCGGGAGAACCGGCGGATGCAACCCCGCAAGAGCTGTCCAGCCTGACTAGGCCCACAGAAGATGAGAGGGAATCACGATGAGCACACTCTCAGGAAAGACGGTGCTGATCACGGGCGCTAACGCCGGGATCGGCAAGGACGTGGCCCGGCAACTGGCATTGCGCCCCGAGATGGCGCGGATTTACCTGGCGTGCCGGAACCGAGAGCGGGCGATAGCGGCAAAGGCCGAGCTCGAAGCGGAGACCGGCCGGCGCATCTTCGACATCGTTCTCATGGACGTCGCCGATCTGGGCTCGGTCCGCGCCGGCCTAGCGGGCATCAACGGATCGCTCGACGCGCTGGTCATGAACGCTGGCAGAATCGGCGGCAATTCGATGGACTTGACTGCTGACGGGGTCACTAACTTGTTCGCGACGAACGTTCTTGGCCACGTCGTCCTACTCGAAGGGCTCCTGACCGAGGACCGGCTTGGCGAGGTGGCGGTCTTCGCCGGAAGCGAAGCGGCTCGGGGAGTCCCGAGGTTGCGGATGAAACGGCCATCGTTCGTCTCAACCTCCGCCGATGAACTCGCCGCTGTTATCGACGGCAGCTATCTCGCCGACCGCAAAACTGACCTCAATTTGGCCTTCGGGCAGGTCAAGTACATCGGAGCCCTGTGGATGGCCTACCTGGCCCGCCAACACCCCGACCGCCGATTCATCACCGTCAGCCCCGGCAACACCACCGGCACCCAAGCACCCAATGACCTCAAATTGCCGCTGCGTATAGCGGCCAAATACGTCATGCCCACACTGGGTCTCGCCCACAAACTTGACGTGGGCGCGAGGCGACTGGTCGACGGCGTCACCGACCCGACCCTGTCTAGCGGCGTGTTCTACGCCAGCGCGGCCAACACGCTCAAGGGTCCCTTGGTCAACCAAGCGGACATCTTCCCCGATCTGGCCAACCCGTCCTTTCAGGACCACGCCAACGAGGCCATCCACCGCTTCATCACCTAAAGACATTCGCGTAAACACTTCAAAAATCCAGAAGAGCGACCTCATGAGCACCACTGACCTAGGCCCGCTCCTACAGGTAGTAGCTACAGTCGGGCAGTTCTCGATCTTGAAAACTGGAGTTTTGGCTGGCGCGCCTGGCAGGACTCGAACCTGCGGCCGGCTGCTTAGAAGGCAGCTGCTCTATCCGTCTGAGCTACAGGCGCCTAAGCGCACATTGTGCCTGATGCAGATCACGCACCGGACACGCCTTGTGCGTGTGGTGGCTGCTTTCTCTGCCTCAATTGCCTATCGTCGTGTCCCATGCCGTGCCGCCTGACCGAACCGCCTGATGGACGACAGTCGCCAGGCCAAACCGGCCTCAACCGCCGCACCCGACCCGCCCAGGCGCCGCCGCACCCGATGATCCAGGCCCAGCGGTGAGGGGAGCGCTACTGGTCGCGGGCACAACGTCGGACGCGGGCAAAAGTGTTGTCACGGCCGGACTTTGCCGCTGGCTGCGCCGCCAGGGAGTCAGCGTCGCGCCGTTCAAGGCGCAGAACATGTCGCTGAACTCCTTCGTCACCGCCGACGGCGCCGAGATCGGGCGGGCCCAGGCCATGCAGGCGGCTGCGGCCGGCCTGGAACCAGACGCCCGGATGAACCCGGTCCTGCTCAAGCCTGGCGCGAACGGCAGCCAGGTCGTCGTGCTCGGCCAGGCGATCGGCGAGGTCGATTCGGCAGAATATGCCGAGCACGCCAGCCGCCTGCTCGATGTCGCCCTCGACAGCCTCGGCCAGCTGCGCGCCGAATTCGATGTCGTCATCTGTGAGGGCGCGGGCAGTCCGGCCGAGATCAACCTGCGGCAGACCGATATCGCCAACATGGGCCTGGCCCGCGCCGCCGGACTCCCCGCGGTCCTTGTCAGTGACATCGACCGGGGCGGCTCGTTCGCCGCGCTCTACGGCACGGTGGCGCTGCTCGAGCCGGAGGACCAGGCCCTCATCGCCGGCTTCATCATCAACAAGTTCCGCGGCCAGCGCTCGCTGCTCGAGCCCGGCCTCCGCATGCTGCGCGAGCTGACCGGCCGCCCTGTCCTCGGCGTGCTGCCCTGGACCCCAGGCTTGTGGCTGGATGCGGAGGATTCGCTCGCCCTGGACACCCGCGCCCGGCCGCTGTCCGCCGGCCCGCCGCTCGGCGACGACGTGCTCCGCGTCAGCGTGGTGAGGCTGCCCCGGATCAGCAACTTCACCGACATCGATGCCCTGGCCGCCGAGCCAGGGGTGCTGGTCCGGATGGCCGACAGCCCTGAAGAACTGGCCGATGCGGACTTGGTAATCCTGCCGGGCTCGCGGGCTACAGTTGCTGATCTTGGATTTGTCAGGGAACGGGGCCTCGCTGAGGTTATTGCCGCCCGTGCGCGCGCCGGGCGCCCGGTGCTCGGGATCTGCGGCGGCTTCCAGATGCTGGCGCAGGAGATCGCCGACGACTTTGAATCCGGCGCAGGCACCGTGTCCGGACTCGGCCTGCTGCCGGCCACGGTGACGTTCGCGGAAACGAAGACGCTCGGGCGCCCGGTCGGCCGCGCCTACGGGCTTCCGGTTTCTGGCTATGAGATCCACCATGGCGTGGTCACGATAAGCGGCATCACCGCCGAGCCCTTCCTGGATGGCTGTCGCAGCGGCGCTGTCTGGGGCACGAGCTGGCACGGCACGCTGGAGCACGACCAGTTCCGCCGTGCCTTCCTGACTGAGGTCGCCTCGTTCGCCGGGCGCAATTTCAAGCCCGCCCCGGACACTGATTTCGCGGCGCTGCGCCAGGCCAGCCTCGATACGCTCGGTGACCTCGTGGCCGACCACCTGGACACCGACGCGATCTGCCGCCTCATTGAAGGCGGTTCGCCGCGGGGCCTGCCGATCTTGCCGCCCGCAGGACCCGCAAGCCGTGGCAGTTCATCATGAACTTCGGCGCTGAGGCTCAGGCAGCCGACTCTTGTGGCGTCGTGGTCGCGTGCTCCGGGTCGGGCGCGGCCATTGTCGCCCCGCGCAGCGCCGGGATGAGCGCGCCGAGCACAATGGCTCCGGCCACGCAAGCAAGGCCGCCCGTTACCACGGAGAACCCGGGCGAGACAAGCCGTGCCACGCCTCCGGCTTCCACGTTCCCTATCGCCGGAGCGCCGGTGACCTGGGCGAGGTACAGGCTGGACACCCGGCCCCGGAGCTGGTCGGGGGTGTAGCGCTGGAGCAGCGCGTTCCGCAGTATCTCGGAGATCATGTCGCCCATCCCGGCCACTGCCAGGAACAACAACGCGAGCGGCAAGCTCCGGACTATGCCGAACACGGCAATCGCCAGTCCCCAGACGATTCCGGCGCCGATGACGACTACGCCAGGCCGTCTTAGCCGGCCGGTCCAGCCGCTGGTCGCGGCGCCGATCAGGGCGCCCAGGCCGGGCGCGGCGACCAGCAATCCGAAGGTGGCCGAGCCGCCGTGGAAATGCGTGCTCGCCAGGGCCGGGAACAGCGCCGACGGCATGCCGAAGATCATCGCGTTGGTGTCGACCAGCAGCATGCTGCCGACCACCTTGTTGTGCCGGACGTACCGGAATCCCTCGGCGAGCGACCGCAGACCTGGCCGTTGCGCCCGGGTCGTAGGCGGCAGCGGTCGCATCCCGATCATCGCCAGGCCGAACACCGCAAAGCAGGCGGCGTTGATGGCATAACAGGTTGCCAGGCCGGGCCCGGCGATCAGCAGCCCGGCAAGCGCCGGGCCGCCGAGGCTGCCGAGCTGGTTGGCGGTGGAGTTGAGCGCCGCGGCGGCGGGCAGCTTGTCCTCGCCGACGAGCGCCGGGGTGGCCGCCGTGGACGCAGGAGCGCTAAGCCCGGACAGCGCGCCAATGCAGAACGTGATCACATACAGCGGCCACAAGGCAGGGTGACCGAGCAGGCTGTTGACCATGAGCAAGGCGGCGAGCAGCGCCTGCGGGAGCCTGACCACCATTAGCAGGGTGCGCCGGTCGTGCCGATCGGCGAGCATTCCGCCGTTCAGCAGCCCGCCCAGCATTCCGGCGCCGTCTGCCAGGGTCAGCAGGCCGACCGCGAGTGAGTTGTGGGTAAGCCCGTAGACCTGCCAATTGGCGGCGGTCGTCGCGACCGCGTTGCCGGCCATTGCCACCAACCGGCCGGTGAACAGGCGGCGGTAGTCCCGGCTCTCGCGCAACGGGGCCACGTCGATCGCGATTTGCCCGATGCGCACTGCCAGCTCCGAGATAGGGGGTTGAACGGCACGGCAGATCGCGCCGGCCACGCGCCGTCCGGCTGAACGGTGGCGTAGGCAGGTTACTTGCTAGTCGGCAACGACCTGCGCATAGGTCTCCACCGGACATTGGCCGCAATCCGGGCGAGCGCTGGACGACGCGCCCCCGCCGCATCAACATAATGTAAGTTCCAGTGACCCAAATCAGGCATCTCGGACGCCGAAGTCACTGGAAGCCTCATGGTGTTGGGGGGCTGCTCATGCTTCGATCAGTTCGGCCTTGTCGAACTCCCAGAACGCCCGCAGCGCGGCGAGCTGGCCGGCCCCGTTGCTGCGGTAGGTGTAGACGCCGCGCACCACGGCCACGTGCTTGCCGCCCGGCAGTACCGTGCGGATGATGCCGACGTCGGCGACCTCGTTGCCGCACAGGTAGGAGTTCTCGATCTCGAACGTAATCAGGTCATTCGGGGCGATCACCGTGTCATAGAAGGCGGCAATCGCCGCTGCGCCGTGATGGCCGGTGCCATCCGGGTCGAAGGGCGATGGCCCGATCGGATCCTGGACGACCGCGTCCGCGGCGAACAAGCTCAGCCAGCCCGCGCGGTCCTTCGCCTTGACTGCCGCCTGGGACCTGCGCGCTAGGTCCCGCACCGTGGTTGTTTCGTCCGGCATGGCCGCTTTCTCCCTCTGGCGGTCCGCACAATCTCCGCCGAAAGTAGAACAGGTTCTAGCCTGAACTTCAAGCTATGGCCGGCGCACGCGGATCGCCGCGAGATGGCTGCCCGAGCCCGACACGACCCTCGTTACCGCACCTTGAAGCGGGTATGTGGGACAGTTGATCGACTCAACCGAAGGAGTGACATGGCTCTGCCAACACTTACCCCGGAGCAGCGCGCGGATGCGCTCGCGAAGGCTCAGGCTGCCCGCAAGAAGCGCAGCGAGTTGCTGGCTTCCGTCAAGGCCGGGAAGGTGAGCATCGCCCAGGTGCTCGCCAAGACCGACGACATCACTAAGAAGACGAAGGTCGCCCAGGTCATCAAGGCGATGCCCGGCTACGGCCCGGCGAAGGCCGCTGCTGTGATGGAAGAGGCCGGCATCGACGACAACCGTCGGGTCGGCGGTTTGGGCGAGCAGCAACGCAAGAGGCTGCTCGAGGCAGTATCAGGCTGAGCTGAGGCCGGGCGGCCGCCCGCCACAGGGCGCTGCCCGGGCCAGCTCCCGGTTAAGGCCGCCCGGCCCGGCCCAGATCATCGCCGCGCGCACGAGGCGGTCGCAGCCGCGTCACGGCTGGACGCGGCCGGGCTCAAGGCGAGCCGAGGTGTACGCGGCCTGCCTGGTTCGGCATGATGAAGGGCAAGCCCGCGGACCTCGAAATGGCAGCGGGTCGCAGCTCGTCCCGCAGCTAAGGAGCACGTCATGCACCAGCCGCCTATCCCGCACATCGCTGGCAGCGACCCGGACATAGCCGAGCTGATCCAGGCCGAGGCGCGCCGCCAGCGGGAGAAGATCCGGCTCATTCCGTCGGAGAACTACGTCTCCGTGGCAGTGCTCGAGGCCAGCGGGACTGTCCTCACCAACAAGTACTCGGAAGGCTATCCGGGCCGCCGGTATTACGAAGGCCAGCAGTTCATCGATCCGCTTGAGCGCATCGCTTGCGAGCGGGCTGTCGCGCTGTTCGGCGTCGATCACGCGAACGTGCAGCCGTACTCCGGCACGCCCGCCAACCTGGCCGTGTACCTGGCGTTCCTGCAGCCCGGTGACACGGTGATGGGAATGTCGCTGCCGATGGGTGGTCACCTGAGCCACGGCTGGTCGGTGTCGGCGACGGGCAAGTGGTTCCACGCGGTGCAGTACGGCGTCCGGGCCGACACGGGCCGGCTCGACCTGGACCAGGTTCGTGACCTGGCCCGTCAGGAGCGGCCCAAGGTGATCTTCTGCGGCGGCACAGCTATCCCGCGGACCATCGACTTCCCCGCGTTCGCCGAGATCGCCAAGGAAACCGGCGCCGTGCTCGTTGCCGACATCGCGCACATCGCGGGCCTGATCGCGGGCGGCGCGCACCCGTCGCCCGTCGGTTTCGCCGACGTGATCACCACGACCACGCACAAGACGCTGCGCGGCCCGCGGGGTGCCATGATCATGTCCACGGCCGAGCACGCCTCGGCTGTGGATAAGGCGGTCTTCCCGGGGCTGCAAGGCGGTCCGCACAATCACACCACGGCCGCCATCGCGATCGCGTTGCGCGAGGCTGCGCAGCCGTCGTTCCGCACTTACGCCCATCAAGTCGTCGCGAACGCCAAGGCACTGGCGGAGGCGCTGGCCGCGCGCGGCTACAGCCTGGTCTCCGGCGGCACCGACAATCACCTGATCCTGGTGGACCTCACCCCGCAGGGCATCGGCGGCAAGCCCGCGGCCAAGGCACTGGACCGGGCTGGCATCGAGGTGAACTACAACACCGTCCCGTTCGACCCGCGCAAGCCGTTCGACCCGTCCGGCATCAGGATCGGGTCCCCGGCCATCACAACGCGGGGACTGACGGAGGCACACATGACCCAGGTCGCCGCCTGGATGGACGAAGCGATCATCGCGGCCGCCAAGGACGACGAGGGGGCGATCGACAAGATCGCTGCGGAGGTCCGGGAGCTGATGACAGGGTTCCCGATGCCTGGCTGGACCTCGTCGTAGCGGCACTGACCTTGCCCTTTTCCACTGGCGAATGTATGTTCGAATCGTAAGAGCTGCCTGTCTTCCCCTGGGCGGCGAAAAGGCACCAAACGGTGTCACGGTCCAGGGAGCGGCACGATGCGGCCCATCCGCGGCGAGCCAGTCGAGGTATGGCAGCGGCACGGGAAGCCCGCCAGGTTCGTCTGGCGGGGGCGGATATACACGGTGCTGTTCGTTCGTGACAAGCGAACTGTGCCGGGCTCCGCGCAGCCAGGAACCGGCGGCGGCCAGTCAAACCGGGAGTGCTGGCTGGTCGAGGCGACGCCCGAACGGGCCGTGCCTGCCAGCGTCTTCGAGCTTTGTTATGACGCCACCGCGGACAGGTGGACCTTATCCCGGAGCTAGTTTGGCTGGCTCGTCGGCACGCGGCGCGTCGCGCGCACGATCACATCATCGGCAACTAACCTAATCTGTCTGAGCACTCAGCGTAACCGCCATTGAATGTGCTGCGGCATCAATGCAGGACACGCTCTGGCAGTCGGCCGATTTCGGAGCGGACCGCCGATAACGGGTCAGCCGGTCGATTGTGGGCGCGCAGCTGAAGCTCAGCGCCTTGTCGGGGGGCAAGGCGCATGACGGGGAGGTTGCTTTTCATGCCTGGTGGAAATGGCCGTGCGCGCGAATCAGCAGGCCGGGATCGCGGTAACCGTTCGTTAACGCGGCCGGTAAGGGAATCTGCCGGCGCCCTTTCGCCGGCGGGCGCCTAGCTGCGGCCGGCGGTGCGGGGGAACGGGAAGCCGGTACAGGTCATGCTCCGTTCATGGCTGTCGCAGCCTGCGCGGCAGGCCCCGAAGTTCGTTGCCGGATTGGCCGGGACTGCCTTGGCCGCGAGTGCACGCGCCGGGGCTGCGCTGGCCGGGACTGCGTTGATCGGGACTGCGTTGATCGGGACTGCGTTGATCGGCACTGTGCTGGTTGACACCGCGCTGCCGGCGGCCGCGACGGCGGTCGCGCGCGCCTCGTCCGTGTCGGCGGCGCGCCTCAAGCCGGTCAGCTACCGCGGCTACACCTTCGAAGTCCCGGCTGCCTGGCCCGTCCTCAACCTGACCAGGCATCCGGGCACCTGCGTCCGGTTCGATATGCACGCGGTCTACCTCGGCACGCCCGGCGCGAACGAACGCTGCCCGAGCTGGCTGCTCGGCTCTACCGAGGCCCTGGTGATCCAGCCCGGAGCCCGGCACGCGCGGCGGACTTCGGTCGAGAACCCGGTCGCGAACCTCATCAGCGTCCGGGCTCCCCGGATCAAGGTCATGGCCACGTTTAATACCGACCCGACCGTCATTTACCGTGCACTGGCCAGCGCCGGGCTGCCGGCGCCGACGATCGAGGTGCCCAACCCGGATCGGCTGACGCCGAGGTCGGCTGACGGCCGCTCGGCAGCGCAGGCGATCACCGTGGCCGGTCGATCGGGCGGCGCGTCGCCTGCCGGGGCATTCGGCGTGTCCAAGCCCGCGCTGCCGGCCCTGGTCGCCAACGACCGCGGCCTGGGGTTCGATTCCTGCGCGGCGCCGAGCGCGAGTTTCATGGCCGCCTGGCGCCGCTATTCGCCTTACCGTGCAGTCGGGATCTACATCGGCGGCTCCGATCGGGCTTGCGATCAGGCCAACCTGACAGCCGGCTGGGTTCGCGCGGAAGCCGCCGCGGGGTGGCGATTCATACCGATGTACGCCGGCCCGCAGGCTTCGTTCGGTCAGCTCAAGTCTCCGGCTCGGCAGGGCACCGCCGCGGCCCGGGACGCCGCGGTACAAGCCCAGCGGCTGGGCTTCGGGCCGCGCACGCCGATCTATTACGACATGGAGGCCTACCCGAACGCTGACACCCTGCCGGCGCTGCGTTTCCTCGCTGCCTGGACCAGCGAGCTGCACCGCCTCGGCTATAAGTCGGGCGTCTACAGCAGCTCAGACTCGGGCATCGTGGATCTGGCCCGGCATTACCGGCCTGGCAGGTTCGCCGCGCCAGACGTCATCTACGACGCGTTGTGGAACGGGCTCCGCAACACCTCCGACTCAGTCTACGGGCGCGGCGAGTGGGCCGGCGGGAGGCGCCTGCACCAGTTCAGCGGGAACGTCTTCCAGACCTTCGGCGGCGACACGATGAACATCGACCAGGACTACCTCGACCTGACGCTGGCGACGCCGGGCGGCACCAAGCAGGCTGCGCCGGGCGCGGCCCAGGTCCACGGCCATGTCGCGGTGTTCTACCAGGGCGCCGATCACCGGCTGTGGGAGGAGTCCAGGACGGGCAAGGGCGGCTGGCGGCGCACGGACCTGGGCGGCCACTTAACGTCCGATCCGACGGTAGTCCAGGTTGATACGGCTGAGCTCGACGTCTTCTACCGCGGCCGCGGCGGCTATCTCTGGCAGCGGCGGCGGACGGCCAGCGGCTGGCAGCGGCCCCGACGGCTGACCCTGATGGGCTCGCTCGGCGGGGGCCCGCGCGCGGTGGCTCAGCCCAACGGCGTGATCGACGTGTTCTGGAAGGGCTCGAACGACGATCATCTCTGGCACGGGCAGTACAGTCCGGGCCAGGGCTGGACGGGCCCGCAGAATCTGCACGGCAGCCTGGCGAGCTGGCCGTATCCGGCCGAGACCCGGTCCGGCCAGGTCCAGGTGTTCTGGAAAGGCACCGACGGCGACCTGTGGCATGTGGTCAGGAGCCTCGGGTTGTCCTTCACCCGACCGGTCGACCTTGGCATGGGACCGCTAGGCGGAGCACCTCACGCAGTTGCCTTGCCGAGCGGCGAGATCGACGTCTTCTGGCAGGGACAGACGAAGCCGCCCGCGATCTGGGCTGCGGTGCTGCGCGGCCGCCATGTTCGAGGCCCGTCGCGGCAGGGCGGCCGCGTCAGCGGCCAGCCATGGCCGGTTGTCGCGGCAGGCACCGAGCGGATCTTGTACCGCGGAGGCGATGGCCGACTCTGGGTATTGTCGCGCAGGCCCGGCGGCCGCTGGGCGCCGCCGTCGCTGGCGAGGCCGGCGGTTCCCTTCGATCCGCGCCGTTCGCCGCAGCTGGCGCGGGCGGCGCGCCGCTTGAAGTCTTCTGGACGGCAGCCAACGGTCATCTCCTGACGGCCGGACTGACGAAATCAGGCCGCTGGCAGCGGCCAGTTGATCTCGGCGGAAGCGTCGGCTAGCGCGGCCCGGCCGACGGCTGCCACTACGGTCCGGCCCCGTTTCCCTCATGGGTCGCGTGATTTCCGGGCTGTCTCCGGTCGCCGGCGGGTCAGCGGGATGGGTATTCTAGGCCCACCCTCCCGAATCGAAATGGCTCCCCTCCCGGCGTCGGCTGCGGCCCGCCGGGGAATCATGGAGCCGAGGGATTCGGGCGGAAGCCTTCTTCACGTTCCCGTAATGTGTACCTGTCTGACCCAGCTACAGCCGCCGTCACATTAGGAATCTCATGCCTGCTGTACCGGACAAGATCACCCAAGCTGCCTGGCGCCTCGTTCCCGCACGGATCGAGCGCAAGCTGCGGACCGAGGCGGGCAACCGATTCACCCGGTTCGCGGGAGTAGCGGTAGTGGGCGTGGTCACCAGCCAGGTCATGCTGGCGATCTTGGTTGGTCCGGTGCAGCTCAGCGCGGGTTTGTCGGGCGTTCTTGCGTCAATGACTGCCGCGCTTGTCAGCTACATCCTCAGCCGGTGGGCGTGGGAGCGGAAGGGGCGGCCCGATTTTCTCCGGGAGACCGTGCCGTTCTGGCTGGTGTCCGCCGGCGTCTGGGTCGTCCTGGGGCTGACCTCCCACTACGCGAGCGTGTGGGCGCACTCGATGGACTACACCCACTGGCGCCGGCATCTCGCCGTGCAGGGTGCCTACTTCCTGATGAACTGCGTGACCTTCATAGTCCGGTTCCTGATCTTCCATCACGTCCTGTTTGCCAACAAGGACCGCAAGTCAGAGGCAGTACCGGCGCCCGAGTTTGCCACCGCGGACGCTACCGCCGCCGCCAGCCAGGACACCGGCCCGATCGCTCTGCTCACCGGCGACTCGCCCAGCCAGCCCCAGGGTGGCCGGCACCGGGCCTGACGCGCCGGGAGCTCGTGCCGTCGGGCCCTCCGCACGCGATGCGGGCGCCTCGGGGTGCCTGCTGTGCCATGCTGGAATGCCGATAGCGCTGCCGGGGGATATCGCCGCGCCAGCTCGGAAGCATCAGGGTCCTAGGAGGTGGGCGTCGTGGCCTGGCCGAACGGGACGCCAGCGGTATTGAATCCGGTCATCGAGGAGTCCTACCGCATCCTGCGGTCCCGGATCGACTTCTCCAGGCTGCCCAAGCTCAGCCGTGATGTCACCGAACGCGTCATTCATGCCAGCGCTGATTTCGACTATTTCACCGATCTTGTCTGCGATGAGGAGTCGCTGGCTGAGGCCGTTGCCGCGCTGGCGGCTGGCGCGCCGGTCGTCGCGGACTCGATGATGGTTGCCGCCGGGATCACCGGCAGCCCGGCCTTGTGCAAGGTCAGCGAGCCGCTTACGCACCGGCTGGCCAGGACCGCGTCCATCACCCGGGCGGCGGCGGCCGTCCGGCTGGCGTTCGGCGAAGCGGGCCCCGGCGCGATCTGGGTGGTCGGCGGGGCGGGCACGGCCCTGGCAGAGATCCTCAGCCGCAAAGTAGAGCCGGCCTTCGTCGTTGGCATGCCGGTTGGCTTCGTCGGAGCCGCCGAGGCCAAGGACGCACTGCGTGCCAGCGGGCTCCCCGCAGTGAGTAACGTGTCGGAGAAGGGCGGGCCTGCCGTGGCGGTCGCGGCGTTTAACGCGCTGCTTCGGCACGCACTGACCGTCCCGGGATCACGGGCAGGCTGGGGTCCGGACGCGCAGGCCGCGACCGTAGAGGACGATGGCGCAACCTGGTAGCGCCGGGACGGAGGGCCGCAGTGGCTCAGGGCGAGCACGCTGAGCCATGGGGCGCCGAGCCCACCGGGCGGCCGAGCCGCGGCCAGCGCCGGTCCCAGACCAGCTGGATCAACTCGTTCCCCTCCGATCAGCGTGCTGCGGTGTACCGGGTCATTGACGAGCGCCGCGATGT
The DNA here is from genome assembly GCA_963834665.1 of uncultured Actinomycetota bacterium. Classification (GTDB taxonomy): domain Bacteria; phylum Actinomycetota; class Actinomycetes; order Streptosporangiales; family Streptosporangiaceae; genus JAJYUU01. Next base: position 230,160 of record CAWICK010000007.1, on the reverse strand, counting down.
TCGCCGCGGATTCCGCCCCGACCCGATCCCTGCTGAGGTGCTGGAACGGGTGCTCGCCGCGGCGCATCGGGCCCCGTCGGTCGGCTTCTCCCAGCCATGGGACTTCATCCTCATCACCGATCCGGCCCGGCGCGCCAGGATCAAGGCGCTGGCCGAGCGATCCAGGGACGACTTCGCGGCCGGCCTGCCAGGCGCACGGGCGCGCGCTTTCGACCGGCTCAAGACCGAGGCCATACTGCAGACGCCGGTCAACGTAGTCGTCACCTGCGATCCGACCAGGGGCGGCCGGCACACCCTCGGCCGGCATGCCCAGCCGCAGACCGCCGTCTACTCCAGTGTGCTGGCCGTCGCTAACCTGTGGCTCGCGGCCAGGGCCGAGGGCCTCGGCGTCGGCTGGGTGAGCTTCTTCAGCGAGCGCGAGCTGGCCGCTGAGCTGGGACTGCCGTCGCATCTGGAGGTGGTGGCGTACCTGTGCATCGGGTACGTGTCCAGCTTCGCGCCGGAGCCCGAGCTCGAACTGGCCGGTGGGCCCGCCGCCGCCCGCTCGGCTGGGCCGTGCACGCCGAGGAATACGGGCGCCGGGAGCTGCCCGGCCGTGAGGCTGTCAGCCTGCTCGACGAGGTCGTCGCGGCGATCAGGCCGCTTGACCCCGACGCCGTGGCGGCCGCCAGGCAACGGCAGGCGCAGATGACCAAGCCGGCTGGCTCCTCGGGGTCCTGGAGGACATCTCCGTGCAACTCTCTGGCCTGGCAGGCAGCTGCCCGCCGGCGATGCCTGAACCTGCGGCGGTGGCCGTTTTCGCCGGCGACCACGGCGTACACGCGCAAGGCGTCACGCCCTGGCCGCAAGAGGTCACCGGCCAGATGGTGGCGAACTTCCTCGCCGGCGGGGCAGTTGTGAACGCGTTCGCCGCCCAGGCAGGCGCCGAGGTCGTGGTGGTCGACGTCGGGGTCGCGTCTGACCTGGGGCAGGTGCCCGGCCTGCTGCCACGCAAGATCGCCAGGGGAACGAGGGACTTCACCATAGGCCCCGCCATGAGCCGGGAAGAAGCCGTCACCGCTGTCGGCGTTGGCATCGAGGTGGCCAGGGACCTGGTGGCCGCCGGGAACCGCTGCCTGCTGACTGGCGACATGGGTATCGCCAACACCACCGCATCGGCCGCGCTGATCTGCGCCTTTACTGGCAAGGACCCGGCCGAGATTACCGGCCGGGGTACCGGCGTCGATAACGACACGCTGACCAGGAAGATCGACGTGGTCCGGCGAGGACTTGCGCTGCACCGTCCGGATCCGGCGGACCCGCTCGGCGTGCTGGCGGCCGTTGGCGGCTACGAGCACGCTGCGCTGGCCGGCTTCATCGTCGCGGCTGCTGCGCTCAGGGTGCCGGTGATCCTGGACGGCGTGATCGCCGGCGCCGCCGCGCTGGCCGCGTGCGCGCTGGCGCCCGGAGCGGCGGGATGCCTGGTTGCCGGCCATCGTTCGGTCGAACCGGGTCATACCGTGACGCTGGATCAGCTGGGCCTCCGGCCGCTGGTCGACCTCGACCTGCGGCTGGGCGAGGGCACTGGCGCGCTGCTGGCGCTGCCCATCCTCCAGAGCGCGGTCCGGGCCCTGCGCGATGTTGCCACATTCGACTCCGCTGGCGTAACCGAAAAGGGCTAGCGCCGGCGAACGCGATGCTCTGATCGCTGCGCACGACCTGCATAGCTTGCTGTCGGATCGTCGGCACCAGTTGCCGCGGTCGAGGCTTGCCCGGCTTGCCGTTAATGTGAACTCGCTGGGTTGCCTGCTAACGGTCGGTGCGCGTTTCCTTATTGCTGCCGGTAATCTGCCCTAGCGGCGCACAATTACCTCAAGGCCGGATTCTGCCGCCCGCCGGGCTGGACAAAGGGAGGCCTGCGTTCGAGAGTCGAGGTGATGAAGCGTGGCCTCGGTCCGCTGACCGGCGGCTGGAAGGCATAAGTGGCCGGAATCTGCAGGCCGCGGCGCCGACCAGCGGAGACGCGGCGTAACGCAACCGCTGCTCGGGGGTAGTGAACTAACAGGACTGATTGAGGATGAGCGATCCGCTGGGGCAGGAGAACGCGGAAGTATGACCGAGGGACATGACGCGGCCTCCGTGCCGGTGCCATGGGACGGTGCCGGTCGGGCAGTTCCCGCTGCCGTGGGAACGACGGCTGATCGTCCTCGCGCCGGCGCCAGTGTCGCCGATCCCGAGATCAACCCTTCCGTCCCGGCGGGGTTTCCGCGGGCTACGCCGGTCTGGCCGGGGGAAGGCATTAGCGAACTAGCCGCGAACCGCGACTCGGACCCCGGCGACTCGGCTCCCGGCGATGCCCCAGCGACTCGGCTCCCGGAGACTCGGCTCCCGGCGGCTCGGCTCCCGGCGGTTCAGCCCCGGATCCTGCCTCCGCGGGCGGAAATCCTGGCACCGCCGGCGGAAACCCTGGCACAGCGGGCGGCTCTGAGGAAAGCCACGGCAGCGCCGGAAGCACGGGCGCGGTTCCTGACGACTCCGGCAGCATCTGGACGCGCCCGCGGCCCGGAAATCCGGGCGCGGCGGCTGACACGCACGCCTGCCGCTCCGGCGCCGCGCGGCCCGGAAGACGACGCAGACGAGCCGTTCGCCCGGGTCGATGCCCGCAAGCTGGAGGCGGCCTTGCTCGGGTTGCGGCATCCGATCGTCACGGTCCCGCTCATGCTCGAGGCACCAGGCGTGGCTGCGGCCAGGGCGGAGCGGGTCAAGCTGCTCAGCCAGATCGACGATTACCTGCTGCCGCGGCTCAGGCAGTCAGGCGCGCCCATCCTGGTTGCGCTGGTGGGCTCAACCGGAGCAGGGAAGTCGACCCTGCTGAACAGCCTGGTCGGCAAGCAGGTCAGCGCTACCGGGATCCGCAGGCCGACCACGAACAGCCCGGTGCTGGCGTGCCATCCCGACGACATGCGCTGGTTCGCCGAAAACGTCTTCCTGCCGACCCTGCCGCGGGTTCGCCAGAAAGGCCTGGCCATGCCGGGGCGGGACGGCCTGCTCGTGCTCGCGGCAAGCGAGGGAATGCCTCAGGGCGTTGCCCTGCTGGACACCCCGGACATCGACTCTGTCGTGCAGGCGCACCGTGATTTCGCCAACCAGTTCCTCGATGCCTCCGACCTCTGGCTTTTCGTCACCACGGCCCGCCGATACGCAGATGCCGCTGTCTGGGAGATGCTCAAGGACGCCCGTGACCGCGGCGCGGCCCTGGCCATCGCGATGTCCAGGGTGCCGCCCGCCGCTGTGCAGGAACTGTCCGCCCATTTCGACGCGATGCTCGACGCGAACGGCTTGCGTGACGTGGGGCGCTTCATCATTCCCGAGACTGTGATCACCGACGCCCAGTTGCCGACCGAGGTAGCCGAGCCGGTGCGGCGGTGGCTGGCTGATACCGCCAAACGGGAGGACCGGCGGGTGGCGGTCCTGACGCAGACCATGTCCGGTGTGCTCGACACGTTCCGCAATCGGGTGCCCGCGCTGGCTGATCATGCGACTGAGCAGCTCGCCTTGCGCCGTCAGCTGCGGGAGGCTGTCGACACCTCGTACGCGGAGAGCCTGACCGAATTCGATCATGCGATGGGTAACGGCTCCCTCCTCAGTGGCGAGGTGCTGGCACGCTGGCAGGACTTTGCGGGAACTGGTGACCTGCTCCGGACATTGCAGGTCCGGCGTGGCCGCGGCGCGAGTGGCAAGTCCAAGAAGCAGCGAATGCCGGCCAGGGCCGCGGCGCTGAAGGCTGCGCTCCAGTCCAGCCTGGAGGCGCTTGTCGAGGCGATGGCGGACAAGGCCGCCGAGGAAACCGTTGCGAGCTGGTCCCTGCAGCCGGCCGGAGAAGCGCTGCTTGGCGGCCTGGCCAGGGCGACAGGCGGCGGGGGCGGCGCGCTCGCAAATGGCGCCAGCGCCCGCGCGGCAGACGCGCGCGAGGCGGCTTTCGTCGCGGCCGCGCTTGCCGACCTCGGGATCGCCTCTGTTATCGATCTGACCAGCAACGCGCTCGATCCGGCTGCTCTGAGCAGGTCAACCGCAGGCATGGCGGACATGGCGGCCCGCGCCATCGGCAGCTGGCAGGAGCAGGTGCTGCACATCGTCCGGGCCGAGAACGTCACCAAGCGGTCCATCGCCAGGGTCGTGTCCTTCGACGAGGAATCGCTGGCCCTGGTGTTGACGATTGGCGTGCTTGGCTACCCGGCACCCGAGACGGCCGGTGCGCCGGTAGCGGTACCGCAGCAGCTCCTCACCTCGCTGTTCGGTGCTGGCCTGCTGCGCGACATGGGCGCTCGGGTCCGCCAGGATCTGCGCGAGCGCATCGGATTGCTCTTTGAGGATGAAGCGCGGCGCTTCTTCGCGATCATCGACGCCGCAGGTGCACCGGAAGAAACTGCGGCGACCGAGCTGCTGCAGGCCAGTTACGAGCTTGAGGGAGCTCGATGAGCGCCACCTTGGCGGCGCAGCTGCCCGGCAGCGTTGAGCGCGCCGGGCTGTCTGGCCGGCTGGCCGCGCTGGCCGCATTGCTCGAGATCGGCGATCTGCGGAGCGGGCCTGACGGCTTCAGCGATGAATTGCTGACAGAGGCAAATGACCTGCTCAATCGCGCCGGGCAGCGGCTGATGCTGTCCGCTGACCACACCGTAGTGTCCCTGGCGGGCGGCACCGGGAGCGGGAAATCCTCCTTGTTCAACCAGCTGGCGGGCGCTGATTTCTCCGCCGTCGGCGTGACCCGGCCGGTAACTAGCGAGGCGCACGCTTGCGTGTGGGGTGTCGCCGGATCCGGCCCGCTGCTTGAGTGGCTCGGCGTGCCGCGCCGCTATCGCTACGCCAGGGCGAGCGCACTCGGCAGCGGGGGAGCCGGCCATGAACGGGCTGGTGCTGCTCGACTTGCCCGATCACGACTCGGTGATGGGCCATGCGACCGGCCTGGTTGACAAGCTGGTCGGGCTCTCCGATCTGCTGGTCTGGGTGCTTGATCCGCAGAAGTACGCGGACGCCGCGGTACACCGGCGGTTCCTGGTCCCGCTGGCCGGTCACTCCGAAGTGATCGCCGTCGTGCTGAACCAGTCTGATCTGCTCACGGCCGCCCAGGCTGAGGACTGCGTGAGCGACCTGCGGCGTCTCCTGGATGAGGAGGGATTGCCGGACGCCCAGATCCTTCTCACCTCGGCCACATCCGGGGCAGGCATCGAGGAGCTGCGCAAGCTGCTGATCAATGCTGTGTCGGCCAGGAAGGCAGCGGCCGCTCGGATCTCCGCCGACATGGACAACATCATCGCCAGGTTCGAGCCGTACGGCGCACTGCCGACCGGAGGCGAAGCCGACGATGTGCACCTGCCCGCAGGCACGGAAGCGCAGCTGGCAGAGTCCTTCGCTAGCGCCGCAGGCGTCAGCGCGATTGGCGATGCCCTGCGCGGCGCCCGGGAGCTGCGGGCGATGGATTACGTCGGCTGGCCAATCACCTGGCTGGCCGAACGGATCACCCGCCGGGACCCGGCGCGGAAGATCCGGCTCGGCCGGCTGTGGGAACAGGTGCGGGGAATCACCGCCGGCCCGTCAGGCGCACAGCAGGCGGAGATCGACACCGCGCTGACCCGGATCGCTGACCACACCGTTCCGGAGTTGCCCAGGCCGTGGTCGCGGACAGTACGGGCAGCTGTGCGGTCCCGCGCCATGGACGTCCCGCCAGCGATCGGCGCGGAGATCGGCGAGGCGCTGCCAGCCCACTCCGCGGTCGACCGCTGGTGGCGGACCGTCGGCGTCGCGCAGGGCCTGTTGCTCGGCTGCGCGCTGGTCGGGCTTGCCTGGATCATTGCGCTGCTGATCTTCGGCGCGGGCGGCGTCGGTTCAGGGATCCCCACGTTGTTCACCAATCTCTGGCTGCTGCCGTGGGCGGCCCTGCTAACGGTGGCCGGCCTCGTCGGCGGCTGGCTGACGGCTCGGATCTGCACAAGATCGGTCCGTGAGGCGTCTGAGCGGGATACCGACGTGCTGCGGGAGGATATCGGGCAGCGGCTGACCAGGGTCGCCTTCGACCTGGTCGTCGCGCTGGCCGAGCTAGAGCTGGCCGAATTCAGCCGCTTCCGTGCCGAGCTCCGGGCGGCGGCGGGCGACAACCTGCCGCGATAGCCGCCTGGCCACGTTTCCATCATCCGTGCACTGGCGGGATGCGGTGGTCCTGGTAGGCGGGCACTCCCAGCAGGTCGTCTACGGTCACGAAGCCCAGCCCGTCATGGCTGAGCCGGTCCACGACGATCTTGACCGCTGCCACGGTGCTGGCGCGGTTGCCGCCGTGGCCGTCGAAACCATCGTGGAAGATGATGATCGAGCCGGGCCCGGCCTTGGCCAGAACGCGCTCGGCGATCAGCGCGGGCCGTGGCTGGCACACCTCAAACGGGTGACAGAACTCGCCCGATACCGAGCGCAATCCCTGCTGGCGGAGGACGGCTGTGAGCGCCGGGATGCGCAGCAGCCATGGCGGCCGGTACAGGGCAGGCCGAAGCCCGGCCGTGGCGAGCGCTGCCTGGCCTTTGCGCACGTCATCGGTCAGCGTGCGGCGACTCAGATAGTTGGTGAACTCGTGCGTGAAGCCGTGATTGCCGATGACGTGCCCGTCCGCCGCTAGCCGCCTCGTTACCGCCGGGTTGCCGAGCACGGCACGTCCGACCTGGAAAAACGTCGCCCTGATATCGCGCTCGCCGAGGAATTCGGCGATCTGCGAGGTGTACGGCTCGTTGGGCCCGTCGTCGAAGGTGAGCGCGACGACGTTGCGATGCCGCGACCGCGATAGGGGAAAGGCCCGAGCGCCTGAGAATACGGGGACATGGTCAGCCAGTAGGCGGCGGCGCCCGCCGCTGCGGCCGCGCCGGCCGCGCCGGCTGTTGCGGCCGCGCTGGCGGCCGACGTCATCACCAGCCGGCCCGCGAGGCGCAGCGTGAGGTCACCAACGAGGGCGACGAGCACTAGCGAGGCAGTGGCGCCGGCCAGCCCTGACACTGTCCGCCGAACGTGGCGCGGCGAGGGCCGTCTCGGAAGGCTGGCGCCATTCCCACGACCGTGCGGCCGGTAAGCCGGTTGAGGCCGTAGCCGAGAAGGTAATAGAAGAAAAATGTGACCGCGACGTTGTAGGCAAGGCCCCGGTGCATCCGGCGCGCCGACGTGAACACCGGATTGCCCAGGTCAAAGGCCACCGGGCCGCACGGCCGTAGCCGCCGCAACAGGTCCAGTTCGTCACCGCCTTGCGTCACCCGGGTGTCATAGCCGGGCCACGCGCTCCTGCGGAAGGCGATATTGGTCGCCGTTACGTAGGTAACGCGGCCCGTTATCCGCGCCACGAGGTCTACGAGATGGAAGAGGGTCCAGGCGTAAATTCGCCCCCACCATGGAGCGGCCACGAAGCGGCACGGGCCGGCCACGGCCACGCGCTCCGGTGCCAGCCGGAACGCCTGGTCGATGCGCGTCAGCCAGTCGGCGTTGTACACGGTGTCGGCGTCGGTGGAGATAACTATCTCCCCTTCGGCCAGGACCGTTCCGGATTGCCGGGCCCAGCAGACTCCGGGCCGGCTCTCGTGCACTACCGTCACGCCGCGGGCCCGGGCGATGTCGGCAGTACCGTCGCTGCTGTTGTTGTCCACCACGATGACCTCATACGGGCCGGCGAAGTCCTGCCGGAGAATAGAGTCGAGGCAATTGGCCAGGAACTCCGCCTCGTTGTAGGCCGGAATCACGACGCTGAAACGCAGACGGCGCGCGCCGGGCTCCTTGCCAGGTAGCTCTGCGGGATGCTGGGCATGAGTCATCGTTTTATGGCTCCTTCTCTAGGGGTGAGCGGTCAGCCGACCGGTGACGGGTCGGTCCTTGAGTTCGCCGGGGCTCGCATTGCTCAGCGGCGCGGCGGGTGCCCGCGCAGGACGGCGCGCCCGCTGCGTCCCGGCCGCGGGAAGGTGCGAAGGGCGAGCGTCGCGCAGAGCACCGTCACCGGGATCTCGACGCAGGTAGCCAGCACGAGGGCCATGATCTGCGCAGCACCGGGCTGTGACGTCAACACGTCAAACCAGGCGTCCGTGAGCACGAGGGTCGCGGTAACGGCGGCGGTCAGCGAACAGCGTGCGTCCTGCCTGATCAGAAGTACGCCGGTAGCGAGCAGGGCGCATCCTTCGCTGGCATCCAGGCCCACCCATGCCGCGGACCAGTGCACCGCTCGGGCAGTCGCCGGGAGGGTGGCGGCAAGCACCACGAGCCAGGGCATCATGGCGAGGCCGGCCGCGATCAGCGCCATGCCCAGCCGCCGCCGGGTTGTCACGCGGCCAAGCTGATCGATCTCGATCTCCGCAGCGCCCGGTTTCGCCGTCGTAGTCACAATCACCGGCCGGCTCCTGCCCGGAGCCTGAGCCGCTCGCGGGTTCCGCGGTGATTGACCACGACCGCGTCGAACCGTGCAGCCGCGACGGCCAGCCAGCACCATCCGCCGAGATCTGTCATCTCGGGCCGGATGGCTTCGGGAGCTTCGCGTCGCGAGGTGATACGCCGCAGCCGACTCGCAGTGAACGAGATGGTCATCGCGAAACCGTCGGCGGGCAGGCGACCCCAGGCGAGACTCGAGGTCTGCCCGGCCAGCGAGACGCGCCGCGCGCCGGCCAGCAGCTGCGGCGCCACTGCGGTGGCCACCATGACGGCGATCAGGTCGCCCGCTTCGTAGATCTCCAGGGCCTGGCTGCCGACAGGAGCCTCGCGCATGCCGGATTGACCAGGGCGTGCCGGCCAATGGCGCGTGGCTGACCGGGCCGGATTGAGCCGTGAGGGCGGGCTCGTTGCTGTCCACTGGTTCAGGGTGCCGCCGCCAGGCTGGCGAGACTATCGGGAAGACCCACCAGCTGCGCCTGATGTCGCGCCAGCCGGGATCAGGGTTTGCCCGTACAGCGGCTCGTGCCAGCGTGCCTGCGAGCGGAGTAGCATCGCACGATTTGGCCGATCGGTCATCTGGTTGTCCACAGGCCAGGTCCGCACTGCCGCAGTTATGCACAGGCGCACGATCTTCCGCGGCTCGGGGGCGGCCCGGCCCGCATTGTGGAGACGCAGGCGGGCGGCAGCGGGCCGCCGCCGCATGGCGACCGGCGAGGTGCTGCGGAAGGCGCAGCGAGCACTCACCGCGCCCCGGAATCGAGGAGCCAGTGATGGTCAACGAGGCGTACTTCAGCGTGACTGGCTATGTCGCGACGCAGCCAAGGCTCGGTTTCACCCGTACGCAGGTCCCTACGCTGCAGATGAGAGTCGGCTGGACGCCACGGAGGCGGGATCAGAAGACGGGCGACTGGGCGGATGAACCAAGCTCGTTCGCCACCGTGATGTGCTACCGCAAGGTGGCCGAGCACGCGGCGGCGTGCCTGCGCAAGGGCGACCCGATCATCGTTAAGGGAACACTGCGGACCAGGGAATTCGAGGATGCGGCCGGCGGCAGGCGAATCTCGGTCGACGTGCTGGCCGACTCGATCGGGCATGACCTGTCCCGTGGCATCTCCCTGTTCACTCGATCGCGTGCCCAGGTTTCCCAGACCGCTTTGGAGCAGTATCGGCAGGAGCACGGACTACCGCCGCAGGCGGACGGTGAGCCTGGACTGGTCGGTTCGGGTCAGGGAGATCAGGCTGCCGCCGATCCGGAGCGGGCGCGGGACATGGAGCCGTCCGACCCCGAGCAGGCGGACCTGGACCGGACCGACTTGGACCGGACCGACTTGGACCGGACCGACCTGGACCGGACCGACCTTGAGCGAGCTCAGCCAGGGCCGTCGGAACTGGAAACGCCCGACGAGGAGCTATTCGACGAAGACGAGGCGATCGAGGTACTGGAGGGGGCAGAGCCAGTCGGCGCCCCGTCCTAGCGCATCGGTGCGGACCGGTGCCGGACCCGGTGCTCGGGATTCGTGGGCCCGATCTGGAGCGGGGCACCGGTCTGGCGCTGTTCAGTCCTGGTCCGGCAGGATTGGTTCGGGTCTGGTCGCCTTTCCAGGCCCGCCGCCGGTTCGGTCTGGCCCGGCTTGGCCAGGACCGCAGGCAGCCCGTGGTGGCGCAACCCGGGCGACGATGCCGGCTGGTTCGTAGCCCGGTGTCATAGCCCCTACCCTTGGTGGCATGCCGGAATTCATCTATCAGATGAGCCGTGTCCGCAAGGCGCACGGCGACAAAGTCATCCTCGATGACGTCACGCTCGCTTTCCTGCCCGGAGCGAAGATCGGCGTCGTCGGCCCCAACGGGACAGGTAAGTCGACACTGCTGCGGATGATGGCCGGCGTAGAGCAGCCGTCTAACGGCGACGCACGCCTTATGCCGGGGTTCACCGTCGGCATCCTGGATCAGGAGCCCGCCCTGGACGAATCAAAGACGGTTCTTGGCAACGTCGAAGAGGGCGTCGCGGAGACCAAGGCGCTCCTGGACCAGTACAACCAGATCGCTGAGCAGATGGCCACCGACTACTCTGATGACCTGCTGGCGGAGATGGGCAGGCTCCAGGAGCAGCTTGACCATAAGAACGCCTGGGATCTGGAAAGCCAGCTTGAGCAGGCGATGGATGCGCTCCGCTGCCCGCCGCCAGACGCCGACGTGACGGTGCTGTCGGGTGGCGAGCGCCGCCGGGTGGCCCTGTGCAAGCTGCTCCTGTCCCAGCCGGACCTGCTGCTGCTCGACGAGCCGACCAACCACCTGGACGCCGAGAGCGTCCAGTGGCTGGAGCAGCACCTGGAGAAGTACCCGGGCACCGTGGTCGCCGTTACCCACGATCGGTACTTCATGGAGAACGTGGCCGAGCTGGATCCTGGAGCTAGACCGCGGCCGCGCCTATCCGTACGAAGGCAACTACTCCACCTACCTGGAGACCAAGGCAGCCCGGCTCAAAATCGAGGGCCAGAAAGACGTCAAGAAGCGCAAGCGCCTTGAAGACGAGCTGGAGTGGGTCCGGTCGAGCCCGCGAGCCCGCCAGGTTAAGAGCAGGTCCAGGCTGCAGCGTTACGAGGAGATGGCAGCCGAGGCTGACCGGGACAAGAAGCTGGACTTCGAGGAGATCCAGATCCCGCCGGGCCCGCGCCTTGGCACCCTGGTGGTCGAGGTCAGCGACCTGGCTAAGGGCTTCGATGACCGGATGCTGATCGAGAACCTGAGCTTCAGCCTGCCGCAGGGCGGCATCGTTGGCGTCATCGGCCCGAACGGTGTCGGCAAGACCACCCTGTTCAAGATGATCATCGGCGAGGAGAAGCCAGACACCGGCATCGATCACAGATCGGCGAGACGGTCGCAGATCGCCTACGTCGACCAGTCACGCGCCAGGATCGCCGCCGGATAAGAACGTCTGGGAAGTGATCTCCGACGGAGAGAGCTACATCACCGCGGGCAAGACCGAGATCCCCAGCCGCGCGTACGTCGCCGCGTTCGGCTTCAAGGGCGGCGACCAGCAGAAGCCGGCCGGCGTGCTGTCGGGCGGCGAGCGTAACCGGGTCAACCTGGCGCTCACGCTGAAGCAGGGCGGCAACCTGCTGCTCCTTGACGAGCCCACCAACGATCTGGATGTCGAGACGCTGTCGTCGCTGGAGAACGCGCTACTGGAGTTCCCCGGCTGCGCCGTTATCACCAGCCACGACCGCTGGTTCCTTGACCGGATCGCCACCCACATCCTGGCCTGGGAGGGCGGCGCCAACTGGTTCTGGTTCGAGGGCAACTTCGAGTCCTACGAGAAGAACAAGATCGAGCGGCTGGGCGCCGAGGCGGCCAGGCCGCACCGCGTCACCTACCGGAAGCTGACCAGGGGCTGAGGCGCCCGACCGCGAGCCATCCTGAACCACCGACAGGACGTCCGGTCGGCTAGGTGCAGGTCGGCCAATTAGGCGTCGGGCGACCCGGGGCACCGCCAGCTTTCGCAGTTATGGCACTGGGTGGCCCAGGCAGCGGAGCACTTGACCGCATATGCTCGCCGGGCAGCCAAACTCACCCGCGATTCGGAGAAGCACCAGCATGACCACCGGCGATCCTCCGCGACCACCGGCGATCCGCGACCACCGGGTCGACCGCCGGGCGACCCGTCGCGACAACCGGCAGCCTGCCCGACCGCGCCCGGGTGGTGGTCGTCGGTGGCGGCATCATCGGCACGTCCGTCGCTTATCACCTGGCGCATATGGGCATTCGCGACGTTGTGCTGCTGGAGCGCGACCGGCTGACCTCCGGCACTACCTGGCATGCGGCCGGCCTGATGGCAACTTTCGGCTCCACCTCGGAGACGTCGACCGAGCTGCGCAAGTACACCCGCGACCTGTACCTGCGGCTAGAGGCCGAGACCGGCCTGGCCACGGGAATGCGGCAGGTCGGGCTGATCGAGCTGGCCATCGAGCCGGGCAGGCTGGAGGAATACCGCCGGGTCGCCAACTTCAACCGGCACTGCGGCGTGGAGGTGCACGAGATCTCCGCGCACGAGGTCGCCGAGCTGTGGCCGCTGGCCCGGACTGACGACGTGCTGGCAGGCTTCTACATCCCGGCCGACGGCCGGGTGAACCCTGTCGACGTCACCATGTCGCTCGCCAAGGGTGCCCGGCAGCAGGGCGTGAAGATCATCGAGGGAGTGCCGGTCACCGGATTCCTCCGCAAGGACGGCGCGGTCGCCGGTGTGCGGACCGCCAAGGGCGACATCGAGGCCGAGTACGTGGTGAACTGCGCGGGCATGTGGGCCCGCCAGCTCGGCGAGCTGGCCGGGGTCAGCATCCCGCTGCAGGCAGCCGAGCACTACTACCTGCTCACCGAGCCGATGCCGGAGGTAAGCCGGGACTGGCCAGTGCTTGAGGACCCGGCGAACTATGGCTACTTCCGCGAGGAAGGCGGCGGCCTGATGCTCGGCATGTTCGAGCCGGTGTGCGCGCCCTGGAAGGTCGAGGGGATCCCGCCGGACTTCTCCTTCGGCGAGCTGCCGCCGGACTGGGACCGCATGGGCCCGTTCCTGGAGAAGACGATGTCCAGGATCCCGATCACCAGCCAGGTCGGGCATCCGCAAGTTTTTCTGCGGCCCGGAGAGCTTCACCCCGGACCTGGCGCCGGTCATCGGCGAGGCCCCGGAGCTCAGGAACTACTTCGTGGCGGCAGGCCTGAACTCGATTGGCATCCTGACCGGCGGCGGCATCGGCCGGCTGCTGGCGCACTGGATCGTCAACGGCCGCGCGGACGTCGATATCACCGGGATGAACATCGACAGGCTGCACGCTTACCAGGCCAACCCGGAGTACCGGGCGACCCGGACCGTCGAGTCGCTTGGCATGGTTTACGCCACCCATTACCCCGGCCGGTCGATGCGGACGGCGCGAGGCGCGCAGGCAATCGCCGATCCACCACCGCCTGGTCGCGGCAGCGCGCGTTCTTCCGCGATGTCAGCGGCTGGGAGGGCGCCGACTGGTACGCGCCGGAGGGCATCGTCCCCGACGGCGAAGCGCCGGACCCTGGCGAGTTGTCCTGGGGCCGCCAGCGCTGGTACGCCAACTGGGAAGCCGAGCACCACGCTTGCCGTGACGGCGTGATCCTGATGGACATGTCGTTCATGGCCAAGTTCGCCGTGCAGGGCCGGGACGCCGGGCCGCGAGCTCGACTGGATCTCCGCTAACAGCGTCAACGCCGACACCCGGCATGATCACCTACACCCAGTGGCTCAACGACGACGGCAAGCTCGAGGCCGATCTCACCGTCACCAAGCTCGACGACGATGATTTCTATGTCGTGGCGTCCGATACCGCCCACCGGCATGCGCTGACCTGGATGCGGCGGCAGTTCACCGCGCGCGACGCCCGCGCGTTCGTCACCGACGTGACGTCGGCTTACGCCCAGATCAACATCCAGGGCCCGCGCTCGCGCGACTTGCTGGCGGCGGTCACCAGGGCCGACGTCAGCGACGAGGCATTCGGGTTCCGAACAGCCAGGCACATCGACATCGGCTTTGCCCGGGTGCTCTGCATAAGGATCACCTACCTCGGCGAGCTGGGCTACGAGCTGCACATCCCGGCCGAGCAGGCGATGCACGTCTATGACCGGCTGGTCGAGGCCGGCCGCGAGGTCGGCCTGCGGCACGCCGGGCTGAAGGCACTCAGCAGCCTGCGGATGGAGAAGGCTTACCGGGATTACGGACACGACATCGACAACACCGACACCGTGCTGGAAGCGGGCCTGGGCTTCGCCGTTGCGCTGGACAAGCCCGGCGGCTTCATCGGCCGGGACGCCGTGCTCGCGCAGAAAGCCAGCGGTCCGCTCGCCAAGCGCCTGATCCAGGTGCTGCTGACCGACCCTGAACCGCTGATGTTCCACGCCGAGATCGTGCGGCGGGACGGGATCGAAGTCGGCTACATCAGGGCTGCGTCCTACGGCTGGACCCTGGGCGGGGCGGTCGGGCTCGCCATGATCTTCTCCGGCGGCGAGCCAATCGACCAGGCTTATCTTGACGCCGGCGAATGGACTGTCCAGATCGGCGACCGGATCTACCCGGCGCGCGTCTCACTGCGGCCGTTCTACGACCCGGCGAACAAGCGCATCAAGATGTAGGCGGGCGGGTCACCCCCGACCCGCGCGGAGAAGCCTCAGCTCACCTGCTGCACGCTGGCGAAAGTGATCAGGCCGTTGGAGACCGTGTAGGTCCCCTGGTAGACCTTCACGGTGCCGTCGGTCTGGAGAGCGTGCAGGGTCACGCTGACCACATTGCCGCTGGCCGAGACGTTCGTCAGCGTGTCGCGCGCCGTGCCCGCGAATCCGGAGACGAACTTCGCGAGCGAGTCCGCGCTTCCCCGCTGAGCCGCCATGCCTGGCGATAGTGGTGGTTGTTGATCGCGGCAAAGTACGGCGCACCGTCGCGGCCGGGGCCAGCGCATGCACCGCTGGTGGTGTTGCCGACTGTCGGCGTCGCTGGCGGCTGCGCGCGGTGCAGTAGCGAGTAGCCGATTCCGCCGAGCCCGGCCAGGCCGACGATCACGATGATGGTGGCCAGCGACCTTGGCCCGGCGGTTGCGCGGCCCGCCGCCAGCCGCCTGGCCGCGCGCCTGCGGTGCACGGTCAGCTCGGCCCGGCCCCGGCTGCGCCAGAATTATGTTGTCCTGCCTGGTCGGCGGCTCGCGACCGGACCGCGCCTGCTCGGTCGCAGGGCGCCTGGCCTGGCGCTGTGGCTGGTCGCGCCTGGTCGCGCGCGGTGTTTGCGGCCGCGGCATTCTTGCGAGGGAACGTGGCCTGCTCGACGCTCGGCCGCTCGCGTCGGGCCAGTCATGCCTGGCCGCCGGCTCCTCGCGGCAGGGCCTCGCGGCCGGGCCGGTCCTGCGGGGCCGGCCTGGCAGCAGGTCTGCGGGCGGCTTCGGCTCGCGGCCGCAGCGGCAGTCTTCGCGGTGTCGTGGCTGACTGCCAGCGCTGCGCCGAGCGCGCTGACGAAATCGCGGCAGGTCGGATACCGGCTGGCCGGTGACTTGGCCATCGCGGTCGCGATGACGTGGTCGACCGCGGGCGGCAGGTCCGGCCGCCGCTCGGTGAGCCGCGGCGGCTCGGCCTCAAGCTGCGCCCACATCAGCGCCATGCTGTCGTCCCGGCGGAACGGCGGTGTGCCGGTAGCATCTCGACGACCGTGCAGGCTAGCGCGTACTGGTCGGCCCGCCCGTCGACTGGCTGGCCCTGGATCTGCTCGGGCGAGACGTAGTCAAGCGTGCCCATGAACTGCCCGGTCGACGGTCAGCGTGGTCGCGCTCGAGCGAATGCTTGCTCAGGCCGAAGTCGGCCAGGTAGACGTGCTCGGCGTCACCGCCGGCGGCCTGGCCGAGCAGCATGTTGCCGGGCTTGACGTCGCGGTGCACCAGGCCGTGGGCATGCGCGGCGTCCAGGGCGGACGCGGCCTGGCTCGCGATCGCGCTCGCCCGCGCCGGGCTCAGCTTGCCTCGGCGTGGATCAGCGAGCGGACGTCACCGCCGCTGACGTACCGCATCGCGATGAACAGGACGCCGCCGGATTCGCCGGCCTCGAATACCGGGATGATGTGCGGATGGTCAACGCCCGGCCGCGGCTCGTGATTCCCGGATGAAACGCTGCCGGAAGGCCGTCGTCCTCGGCCAGCCTGGGCGCCAGCACCTTGAGCGCGACCTGCCGGTCCGAGCCGCAGGTCGAGGGCCCGGTACACCACGGCCATGCCGCCGGTGCCGATCTGCTCCCGATCTGATAGCCGGCGATGTGATCGCCAGGCGCCAGGTCACCCTGCCAACGGCTGAACGTCCTGTGTCACCGCGACCCCTCCCGCGGCGGCTGCTGCGCCCCGGCGCGAGAGGTGACTGCGCCACGGCCTCGTGCCGGGTAGGACGAGTGGTCACAGTATCTTCGGCGCCGCCGCTCGCCGCAAATAGAACGAATGAGCCGGACCCGATGCCGACCGGTGCGGCCAGGCCGAGGCTCAGTGCCAGCGAGATCAGGCGGCGGAGGCCGGTCACGCCGGTTCGCCGGGCTGGTTCACCAGGCTGTGCGCGGCCATCGTGAGGTATTCCCAGAGCTGCGCGTCGTGCGCCGGATCAAGCTCCAGCTCGTCCAGGGCCGTGCGCATGTGCCGGAGCCAGGCATCACGCTCGCGCTCGGACCGATGCGGAACTGCGACATGCCGCATCCGCAGCCGCGGATGACCGCGCAGCTCGTTGTAGGTCGTCCGGGCCGCCCCAGTACTGGATGAGGAACAGGCGCAGGTGCTCCTCGGCCGGGCCGAGGTCCTTGCTCGGGTAGACCGGCCGCAGCTCGGGATCGGCCGCGACTTCCGCGTAGAACCGGTGCACCAGGCGGCGGAACACCGGTTCGCCGCCGATCTGCCTCGTACAGGCTAGCGCTTGCTCTCGCTCGTCACCGTGCCCAGCGTATTCGGCTCGGGCCGACCGGAGATCACCGCCGGCGGCTCGGGCTGACGCGGCCGGCGCCGGCTGGCTGGCGGCGGGACGCCGCGCAGCTGGCGTCGGCTATCGCGGCTGGCGTCGCGGCTATCGCGCAGCTCGGCATCCAGCGCGGTCTTCAGCCGCTCCCGCAGTTCCCTGGCCACGTTGGGCCTGGCCTGGGGGCCGTCCTGGCGGTAACACGGATCAGCACGGCCGTCGGGAGAATCGTCTCGACGCCCCAGACCTCCGGGCGGTCCAGGATCGACGTGCGCCAGCGCGGCTCGGCCGCCATCTGCCACGGCCGCGTGCTGGAGTACGCGGCGGGCGGTCGCGACGGGCATGCCGGACGGCACCGGGAAGTCCACGACGGCCCTGGCCCAGCCGTGCGTTTCGTTGCCGGCTTCCTTGATCGTTCCGTTGCGGATATGCCAGACGATGCCATTGACGTCCCGGAGCCTGGTAATGCGCAGGCTGACTGCCTCGACATTCCCGCTGACCGTGCCGATATCGACGACGTCACCGACGCCGTACTGGTCCTCCAGCAGGATGAATATCGCCGGCCAGGAAGTCCTGCACGAGGTTCTGCGCGCCGAAGCCGATGGCGATGCCCAGCACGCCGGCGCTGGCCAGGATCGGGGCCAGGTTCAGGCCCGATGTCGCCGAGGATGATCACGGCGGCGATGGTGAAGATCGCGACGGACGCGGCGTTGCCCAGCAGCGAGCCGATCGCGGTGCCGCGCTGACTGCGCCGGTCGCCGACGGACGGCCCTTCGCGGCTGGCGGCCCGCGTGGTCACCCGGTTGATCAGGCGCCGGGCCGCGAGCCGCACCAGCGCGGCGACGATCAGCACGAGGCGATGCGCAGAACGAGCCGGATCGGCCCGGCCAGATAGACACTCGTGAAGTCGGCCGCGTGGGTGCTGTGCGACAGGTCCCAGACCAGCCTGCAGGCGATGCCCGGCGCGGCGCTGTGACAGGCGCCGGTCGAGCGTTGCCGAGGCTAGCAACGGCGGTCACGAGCAGGCTGAGGCAGCCACCCGCCCGATACTAATCAGCCGGCCGGCACAATTCCGTAACGAATCCCGTGTTGCCGGAGTGACCAATGATGTAAATGCGGCCGAATTGGACCAACAAGTACGCGACGAATAAGTTACGATCCGTTAGCGGCGCGATCCGCTCCGGGTGACGCGGGGCCATTCGGGACAACTACGTGACAGGGGAGGACAACGGTGTCAGCTGAGCGGAGCGTGGCTGTCGCCACTGCCGGTGGGCCGGCGCCGGAGCCGGAGTCGCGGCCGCATCCGGGCCGGAGGAGGTCGCATGCCTGCTAGGCCGAGTGCGGAGCCGGCCGGAGGCGGCGGTCGCCCGGCTGATCCGCGCCCGCGGGCTGGCGGCGGGCACGCCGCACCCGAAGATCGCTGCCGCAGATAGCGGGGCAGTGCGGCAGCAGCATGATCCGGGCCTACCGGCTGGCCCTCGGCATCGCGCTAGCCGATGTGGTCGCCCAGGTCCGGGCCAGGTACGAGGCGGACGGCCGGCGGGTGCCCCGGTTCAGCGAGACCCTGCTGTCGGCCTACGAGAGCGGGCAGAAGCGGCCGGGCCCTGAGTACCTGCACTACCTGTGCGCGACCTATCAGGCCGATCCCGCCGACCTTGGCCTCGACGGCTCCGTGCCTGTGCGGCGGCTCCCACCGATGGCCGGGACGGCGCCTCGGACCCGTTCCCCGTCCGGAGCGGGTCCGGGGCGACGCGCGCGGCGCCGGGCGGAGCCCGGCCGCCGGTGCGCCTCCGGCAGCGGTCCCGGCGCCGACGGCCCGGCCGGCCGGCGGCACGCCCGTCGCCGGTGGCCAGCGCCATCGGCTGACGAGGACGACGATATGCTGCGCCGGATGCTGATCCGGCAGATGACGGCGGCCGGGTGCCGGGTCGACGGCCGTTTCCTCGGCGCGGTCGACCGGATCCGCCGGCGGCTCGACGACGCGCTCTGCCGGCGGCACGGTGTCCGCGGCCATGATCGATACGTGGGAACAGGCGGCCGCCGGGTACGGCGCGGCAGTACATGACGGTGCCCGCGCTCCGGCTGCTCTGCGACGTGCTGCTCGATCTTCGCCGATGTGCGGCGCCGGTGTGCGAGGAGCGGCAGCCGCTGGAGTGCTCCGAGCGGCTGTGCCGCCTCGCCGCCCAGCTGGCCGGGCTGGCCGGTATCACGATGCTCGACCTCGGGCGATCACCGGCTGGCGCGCTCGTTCTTCCGGACCGCCGCGCACCGCCGCCGACGAGACTGGCGACCGGCAGCTGCGGGCCTGGGTCGCGGTCCGCGAGGCGCTGGTGCCGCTCTACTACGGCGACCCGCGCGAGGCGCAGGACTGGCCAGCGCGGCGGCCGACCTGGCCGGGCGCCACCTGTGCGCAGCGGCGGTGATGGCGCCGGTCATCGAGGCCCGCGCGCAGGCCAGGCTGGCCAGTCGCTCAGCCGTCACGGCAGGCGGTCGGCCGGGCTCTGCCGGGCTGAACCGGCCGAGCCTGGACCTGGCCCAGGACAAGCTGTCGGGCGGCATCGCGGACCTGCCCGCCGAGCAGCGCGCCGACACTGCGCTCGGCTACACCGAGCGCCAGCTGTACTTTCACTTCGGCGACGCCCTGGTCAGCCTGGGCGACTGGCAGGGCGCAGGACTGGCGTTCGGCCAGGCGGCGCTGTTGTATCCCGGCGCCGAGGTGCTGGACTGCGCGCTGGTCGCGCTGGGGCACGCCAGGTGCCTGCTGGAGTCCGACGAGCCCGAACAGGCGCTGCTGCTCGCCCGCGACACGGTGCTCGCGCCTGCCGGCCGAGCACCGAACTGAGGTGGTTGCCGCAGGTCGCCAGGTCGGTGGGCCAGGAAGCCGCGGCCCGTTACCCGCAGCTACCGGCGCTCGCCGGGTACCGCGACGCGCTGCAGGGCAGTTAGCGCCACCCGCGGGCCGGGGGATGCGCCGGGCTGGGGGATGCGCAGGCCGGGGACGCCGGTGCTCAGCTGGCGGGCAGGCCGGTCTGCGCTGCCGCGAACGCCAGCGTCTCGGCAGATAGGCCGACCGAGCGGCTGACTGCCCTGGCCCCGTGCCCGACGTTGCCTTCACGGCGCAGCAGCACCGGCCGCAGGTTCGGCGGTGCGGACGTCGCGTGCTGCAGCGCCGCGCACATCTTGCGGGCATGCAGCGGGTCGACCCGGGTATCGCCGTCGAAGACGGTAAACAGGATCGCCGGGTATTCCGTGCCTGCCCGCACCTGGTGATAGGGCGAGTAAGCCGAGCAGCCAGCCGAGTTCCTCCGGGTCGGCCGCAGTGCCGAACTCGTCGTTCCACGACTCGCCGAGCCCGAACAACTCGTACCGCACCATGTCGAGCAACGGCGCCGAGCACACCGCGGCGGCCGCAAGTTCCGGCCGCTGCGTCACGAAAGCACCGACCAGCAGCCCGCCGTTGGATCCGCCCCACACGGTCAGCTGCTCGGTTGTCGTCCGCCCGTCGGCGATCAGCTTCTCCGCCGCCGCGTGGAAGTCGTCGAACACGTTCTGCTTGTGCTCCCGCATGCCCGCGCGGTGCCATTGCTCGCCCTCTTCGCTGCCACCGCGCAAGCCGGCGATGGCATAGCTGCCGCCTGCCTCGACCCAGGCCAGAATCGAGGCTGAGAAAGCAGGCGCCAGGCTGATGTTGAAGCCGCCGTACCCGTAGAGGATGGCCGGGCGTGGCCGGGTGGGAACGGCGTCAGTCGCGGCCTCGCCCTGCTGCACGCTGGCGCCGTCCGGGACCGCAGAGACGACCACCATCCGGATGGTGGTGCCGTCGGCCGAGGGGAAGGCCACCTGCTCGGCCAGCACTGGCGGGATGTCGACGTTGCCGGGCGCGCGCTGCCACACCTCTGCGCTGCCCGGTCATCGCGTCGAAGCGCAGCACCAGTCCGGGGGTCGCGTAGTCGGTGTAGCCGAACCACGCCTCGTGGCCGCCTTCGGGCCGCTCGGATCAGGCCGCCGACGCTGCCCAGCCCAGGCAGCCCGACCTTGCTGAGCTGCGCGCCCGACGCGAGTTCGCGCACGGTGAGCTCGCTGATCGCGTGCCGGCACCGGGCGGCAAGCAGGAGCGGCTGCGCCAGTTCCGGGCCGTCGAGGATGGCAAAGTCGTTGAGCACAGCCTCGCTGTCCTCGGCCAGGAGCTCCTGCCAGCTCGCAGCGGCAGGAAATGCCGGGTGCGATGGGTCGGCGACGGCGATCCTGCGCCGCGGGGCGCCCTGGTCCGTCAGCAGGTAGAGCCTGCCGTCGCGGCCGGCCACCGGCCAGGTCCTTGCGTCGGCTCCTTCCTGCAGAACCATCAGTGCGGGCGCGGCCGGGTCGGTCTGGCTCAGGTCGGCCACCCAGACATCGTTACGCGGCGCGGTGCCCGCCGAGGCGGTGATGATGAGCCACCGGCCGTCCCGGCTGACCGAGACGCCATAGTAATTGATCTTGTCCAGGCCGTCGCCGAAGATGAGGACGTCATCGCTGGCGGGCGTGCCGAGCCTGTGCAGGTAGATGCGGCGGTGATACTGATCCTCACCAGCCGGGACCGCGTCCGGGGCGAGCCTGCGGCTGTAGTAGAACGCCCCGCCGCCTGGCAGCCAGGCCACCGCGGTGAAACGGCACCGGTCGATGGGGCCGTCCACGTCGGCCCCGGTCGCGACGTCCATGACCCGCAGCACAGACTCCTCCCGGCCGCCCACCGATAGCTGGTAGGCCAGCAGCCGACCCTCGTGGTCGGGCTGCCAGCTGTCCATCGTGGTGGCGCCGGACGGGTCGACCGCCATCGGGTCGATCAGCGCCCGCTCGCCTTCCCCCCCGGTAGCTTGTCGGCGCGCGGCCGCCAGGGCCAGCCCCGTTGTCCGCCCCGGCCCCGTCCGGACTGGCCCTGTCCGCGCCGGCGCCGTCCGGCGCGGCCCCGTCCGCCCCGGCCCCGTCCGCCTCGGCCCCGTCCGGCTGGCTCGCGGTCGCGGTCGCGGTGTACAGCACGGCATGCTCCTGGCCTGCTTCGCGCCGGGTGTAGAACTGCCGGTCGCCGCGCCAGGCCGGGGTGCCGACAGTCCCGGCGGCGAGCAGTTCGGTGAGCCGGGACGCGAACCGCTCCCGGCGCGCCGTGAGGCCGGCGAGATAGCTGGCGTAGAGCTCATCCTCGGCCTGCAGCCAGTCCTGCGCTGCTGGGGTGTCGGGGTCTTCAAGCCAGCGGTAGGGGTCGCTGATCGCCCGCCCGTGCAGCGTCTCGGTGAGATCCAGGCGGGCCGCGGGCGGATAGGAGAAACTGACCATGTCAGGCACCCTAATGTCATGACGGCACCGGGGTCGCACGTCGTTCACTCATTAGATGTTGGCGAACGGGGCCGACGGACGTCACACTGGTCACGGGTGCCCCGGCGGCGCGGGCGCCGGATCAGGTCTTTACCCGTGACGACGGGAGGTGCAAGTGCGCCGGGTGTTGCTGCTCAACATCACCTATGAGCCGCTGACCACGGTCGGCTTGCACCGTGCGGTCTGTCTCGTACTGGGGGAGAAGGCTGACGTCGTGCATGCCGACGCCGACGGCATGCAGCTGCATTCGGCGACCACCCGGCTGGCCGCGCCCTCTGTGATCAGGCTGCGCCGGTACGTCCGCATCCCGCATCGCAGCCGCGTTCCGCTGACAAGGGCCGCGCTGATGCGCCGCGACAACTACCTGTGCGCCTACTGCGGGACGAAGGCCGACACCATCGATCACGTCGTGCCCCGCAGCCGCGGCGGGCCCCACTGCTGGGAGAACTGCGTCGCGTCCTGCACGCGGTGTAATCATCGCAAGGCGGACAGGCTGATCGACGAACTTGGCTGGACGCTGCTTCGGCTGCCTGCCGTGCCCCGCGGACCGCACTGGCGGCTGATCGGCGCGGCTGATGACGGCGATCCGCAGTGGGTCGCCTACCTGGAGCCAAGCGCCGCCTAGCCGACGTCCGGTGCCCGCCCATCGCCCCGATTTTCCGGCGATGTGGCCGGTCTCCTGTGTCGGGCCGCAAGACTATGTAGGTTTCAGTGCCGCAAACCGGGCATTCCGCCCGCCAAGGGCACTGCAACCGTCACACTGTTGATCCGCCGGGCCCATCGGCGATCCGCCCTGCCTATCGGTGATCCGCCCTGCCTGTCGGGTTGTCTGTTATCGCATGGTATGCGCCGACATGCGACGGGACACTACAGCCAGCTCGCCGTCCTCTGTCGTCATCACCCTGACCCCGGAGCCGAAATGGTCGCGGAGCACGGTGTCGCGCAGCACCTCGCTCGCCACACCCGAGGCTGCGATCCTGCCGTTCGCGAGCAGGAGCAGCCTGTCGGAGAACTGGCCGGCCAGCGTGAGGTCGTGAATGGCGGACAGCACGGTCAGAGCGCGCTCCCGGCGTACCTCGTCGATGAGTTCGAGCGCGTCCATCCGGCGGCCGAGGTCCAGCGCGCTGGTGGGCTCGTCAAGCAGCAGCACCGGTGTCTCCTGCGCCAGCGCCCTGGCCAGCACTACGCGCTGCAGTTCGCCGCCGGACATCGCTCGCAGCCACCGGCCGGCCATCCCGCTGAGGTCCATGCGGTCGATGACAGCGTGGCAAATGCGGAGGTCGGCTGCGGTCTCCGAATGGAGGTAGCCGATATGCGCCGTCCGGCCGAGGAGCACGTACTCGGCCACGGTCATGTCCGGCGGCAGGAGCGGCCGCTGCGGCACGTAGGCGACCAGCCTGGCCAGTTCGCGCCTGCCGAGCCTGCCAGCGGGCCGCGCCGCAGATGGTGATCGCGCCGGAGTGCGGGACAAGCCGCGCTATGGCGTTGAGCAGCGTGGTCTTGCCGGCGCCATTCGGGCCGATGACGCCCAGCCACTCGCCGTCGCCGACAGCACCGGTGATGCCGTCGAGCGCGACGGCGTTGCCGTAACGGACTGAAAGCTCGTCGAAGCTAATCATTGAAGGTCCTGCCTCGCTCGCCGGGACCGCAGCACGAACAAGAAGAATGGCGCGCCGGCCAGCGCCGTGATGACTCCGATTGGCACCTCCGACGGGCGCCTGAACTGTCCGCGCTGCGACGTCAGCGAGCACCAGGAAGGCTGCGCCACCGATCATGGAGACCGGAAGCAACACGCGGTAGCTCGGCCCCGCTGTCAGCCGGACTGCGTGCGGCACGATGATGCCCACGAACCCGATCAGGCCGCTGACCGCGACGGCCGCTGCGACGCCGAGAGTGGCGGCCATCACTACCGTGAGCCGCAGCCGGGCCACGTTCACGCCGAGGCTTGCGGCCTCGGTCTCGCCCACCCGCAGCACGTCCAGCAGCCGCCGGTGGATCAGCAGCGCCGCAGCCGAAACGGCCACGTACGGCAAGATCAGCCACACATCTGACCAGGTCGCAGCCGACAAGCCACCGAGGATCCAGGCATACACGGTGGCCAGCGTCTGGGTGTGCTCCTGTTGCAGGTAGGTCTGGAAGGCAGTCAGCAGCGCGGCGACCGCAATGCCCGCCAGCAGTATCGAGCCAGTGCCGCTGCGCGCCGTTGATGACTCGCCGGGCCCGCCACCCACGCCGAGCAGATAGGTCAGCAAGACAGCGACGGCAGCGCCCGCGAACGCAGCGGGCGGCTCGAGTGCCAGGCTTACGCCCGACACCACGACGATGGTCGCGCCGAGGCCCGCTCCGGCAGCCACGCCGAGCAGGTAGGGATCCGCCAGCGGGTTCCGGAAAATCCCCTGATAAGCCGCGCCGCCGCCGGCCAGCATCGAGCCGACGAGAACGCCGAGTACGACCCGCGGCAGCCGGATCTGCCAGACAATCGCCGAGTTGAGAGCCGGCACTGCGAGGTGCGGATGCCACGGCAGTTTGGCCACGATCGCGGCCAGGACCTGCTGGAGCGAAAGGCCGGCCGGGCCGACCGCGACGCCGATTAGCACCGCAACCACCAGCGCGACGCTGGCCAGCGCGATGGCGCGGCCGGACCGGTGCCGGCCAGCCGGTAGCTCGGCCCTCGGCGCGGCCACCGGATCTGATGCGGGGGCTGGCTGAGCTGCACCACGAGTCGCTGCCCGAACTGGGTCAGCCCGGCCGGCCACTGGGGACGGCGGGCTTGCCGCCGCGATTGGCGAGGCCCCGGCGGGATCTTGCTCGCTGGTCGCGGTCAATGTGACCCGGCTGCGATGCCCGCCGCGACCGTGTGCAGCAGTTGCACGACCCTTGGCCCCCAGCGTGAGGCAATGTCGGCGTTAAGCAGGACGATGTGCTTGTCCTTGACGGCCGACAGCACGGACCAGCCGGGCCGCCCCGAAACCGTCGCCGCGTCCTGCCCGCCGCCCGCTGGACCGGTATCGGCCAGGATGATGTAATCCGGGTTGGCCTTCAGGATGAACTCGGCTGACAGCGTGCGGATAGCCGCCGGCGGCTGCCGCGCCTTTGGCGTGCGGCAATGCTCTTCATGCCGAGCAAGGACAGCAGGCTGCCGATAAAGGTCGATGACGTTACCGAGTAATAAGGGTTGGTCGCGATCTCGTAGTAATACGTGAGCGGCTTGGCGTGCTTCGGCTCTGACGCGATGACCTTGCTGATCGCCTGCCGCAGCGTGCTGTCTTCCTTGCGCGCCTGCGCGACGTGCCCGGTCGCCTCGCCGAGCTGGGTGAACTCGCCGTACACGCCAGCCAGGTTGGCGGCGGCAGGCAGGTCAAGGACCGGGATCGACAGCGCCTTCAGCTTGGCCGCGATCCCGTTGATGTCATTGGAGATCACCACCAGATCAGGCTTGTAGGCCGCGATGGCCTCCGCGTTCGGCTGGTAGGCGGACAGCTTGGTGACCGGCGCGTTCCCGGGGTAGTCAGAAAGGCTGTCGACTGCCTCGACCTGGCGCCCGGCGCCGATCGCGTACAGCATTTCGGTAGCGGTCGGGGCGAGCGAGACGATGACGGACGGCCGGGCCTGGATTTGTACCTTTCCGGCGGCCGTGGTCACCGTCACCGGGAAACCGGTACTAGCCATCGTGCCGGCCGACCTTGAGCTGGCCGACCCGGAACCGGCTGAGCCGGCTGAAGAAGTGCCGCACGCAGCACACGCGATAGCAAATGCTGCGACGGCCGCGGTGGCCGGCAGATTGCGGATAACAGCCCGCATGTGATCATCCTCCGTCGGTGCTGGAGGACGAAGTGCGTCCGCTGCGACGCCGACGGGGCATCGGAACGAGCCGCCCTTCCTCCGAGGACAGGTCGTTGGCGTAGGCCAGGCGTCCGGGCTCGTCCTCGTGCGAGGCATCACCGTTGCGGGACAGCGCCGGGATCTCACCGGCTTCGCTGGGCACAGCGCCTTCCCAGGGAGCAACAGCCCCGGGACGGCGGAAGCCTATCGCAGCCGGCGGGCTACCGGGTGCGACTAGCGCGCATGAACTGACGGGAGGCGGCGGCCGCAAGGCGCGCGCCACGCTTAAGGCCCCTCCATCTCATACCTGGAGGGGCCTTGGCGACCATTGTCCCGGCTCGCCGACCGATCTCCCGGCAACGACACGCCGCGGGCCTGCACAGAAAAGGTGCGCAGCCGGCGATTCAGGAAAGGTGGTTCTTCCCGGTCAGTACGGACTGGCGCGGCAGACGGCTGCGGAGCGGGAAAGGCCTCGTTACCTTCACGATTTGCATTTAATGAGTAACGCGGCGTGCGACACGCGCCGATAACCGGTTAGACGCTGGCGGCGTGGGTACCCCCGAGCTCACGTCGCCGCGTCTGCATCGGGCGCCCGGCCGGCTGATCTTCCGCGCAGGCGGGCCGGCCGGGTCAGCCACGTCGGGCCGCTTCCGGCCTGGCTGCCAAGCACCAGTCCGGCCGGCCGCGCCGCCGTGCGCCATCGCGGCGGCGCCCGGTAGCGTTCGGTATATGACCGAGACTGCGAACCAGCCAGCGCACCCGGCGTCCGCTCCGTTCGGGCGCATGCTGACGGCGATGGTCACTCCGATGGACGGGAACGGGGACGTCGATTACGACGGGCGCCGCACGGCTCGCCGAGTACCTCGTCACCGAGATGCGTAACGACGGCCTGGTGATCAGCGGCACCACCGGCGAGTCACCGACGACCTCCGACGAGGAAAAGGCCCGGCTGCTCGCCGTCGTGCTCGAGGCCGTCGGCGATCGCGCGACCGTCCTTGCCGGAGTCGGGACCAACGACACCGCGCACAGCTGCGAGCTGGCCAAGGCTGCTGAGCAGGCCGGCGCGCACGGCTTGCTGGTAGTGACGCCCTACTACAACAAGCCACCGCAGAGCGGGCTGGCCGCGCACTTCGCCAGGGTTGCCGACGCCACCGGGCTGCCGGTCATGCTCTACGACATTCCTGGCCGCACCGGCACGCCCATCGAGACCGAGACGCTGGTCCGGCTCGCCGAACATCCCGGGATCGTGGCGGTCAAGGACGCCAAGGGCGACTTCGGCGCCGCCTCCTGGGTGATGGCGCGCACCGCCCTGGTTTACTACTGCGGCGACGACATGGTCAACCTGCCCTGGCTGTCGCTCGGCGCGGCCGGGTTCGTCAGCGTCGTTGGCCATGTCGTCGGCGACCGGCTGCACGACATGATCGACGCCTACCTCGCCGGCCACGTAGCCGACGCGCTGCGCATCCACCGCGAACTGCTGCCGGTTTATACCGGGCATGTCCCGGACGCAGGGAGTGATCATGACGAAGGCGGCGCTGAACATGCTCGGGCTGCCAGGCGGCTCGGTCCGGCTGCCGCTGCCCGACGCCACTCCCGCGGAGACGAGCAGCTGCGGAGGACCTGACGGCGGGCGGTGTGAAGCTCCGTGAGCCATCCCGCATCCAGAACTCGGTCCCGCCCCCGCCGCTGCCCGACGGCGGCCTGCGCATCGTCGCGCTCGGCGGCCTCGGCGAGATCGGCCGCAACATGACCGTCTTCGAGCACGCCGGACGGCTGCTGTCGTCGACTGCGGCGTGCTGTTCCCCGAGCCCGACCAGCCGGGCGTCGATCTGATCCTGCCGGACTTCTCCGCGCTCGAGGACCGGCTGGACCAGATCGAGGCGCTGGTGCTGACGCACGCGCACGAGGACCACATCGGCGCGTGTGCCCTACCTGCTGCGCCAGCGGGCCGACATCCCGCTGGTCGGGTCCAGGCTCACGCTGGCGCTGGTCGACAGCAAGCTCACCGAGCACCGGATCACGCCCGCAGACGATGGAGGTCGAAGCCGGCGGCAAGCAGAGCTTCGGGCCGTTCGAGCTTGAGTTCCTGTCCGTCAACCACTCGATCCCGGACGCGCTGGCCGTGGCGATCAAGACCGCGGCCGGGGTGGTGCTGCACACCGGCGACTTCAAGATGGACCAGCTGCCGCTCGACGGCCGGCTGACCGACCTGGGCGGGTTTGCCCGGCTCGGCTCGGACGGCGTGGACCTGCTGCTGGCCGACTCCACCAACGCCGAGGTGCCGGGCATCGTGACCTCCGAGCGGGCCGATCGGGCCGGTGCTGTCCGACGTCTTCGACGCGCGCCGAGCAGCGGATCATCGTGTCCTGCTTCGCCAGCCACGTGCACCGGGTGCAGCAGGTGATGGACGCCGCCGCCGTGCACGGCCGCAAGGTCGCGCTGGTCGGCCGGTCGATGGTCCGCAACATGGGCGTGGCCCGCGACCTGGGCTACCTGCGGGTGCCGTCGGTGCACGGCGGGCTGCTTGTCGACCTGCAAAGAGGCCGAGGAGATGCCGCCGGACCAGATCGTGCTGATCTCCACCGGCTCCCAGGGCGAGCCGATGTCTGCGCTGTCCCGGATGGCCGGCCGCGACCACCCGATCCGGATCGCCGAGGGCGACACGGTGATCCTGGCCTCCTCGCTGGTGCCGGGTAACGAGACGGCGGTGTCGCGGATCATCAACGAGCTGACCCGGCTCGGCGCGCGCGTGGTGCACAAGGGCAACGCGCTCGTGCACGTGTCCGGGCACGCCCCCGCCGGGCGAGCTGCTCTACGTGCTGAACCTGGTCCGGCCGAGCAACTTCATTCCCGTCCACGGCGAATGGCGGCACCTGAAGGCGCACGCCGACCTGGCCGCGCTGACCGGCGTGCCGGCGACAGAACATCGTGATCGCCGAGGACGGCGATCGTGGTCGACCTGGTCGACGGCCAGATCTCGGTGACCGGCAAGGTGCCGTGCGGCTACGTCTACGTGGACGGCCTGTCGGTGGGCGAGGTCACCGAGGCGTCGCTGAAGGACCGGCTGATCCTCGGCGACGAGGGCTTCATCTCGGTCGTCGTGGTCGTCGACTCGACCAGCGGCAAGCTGGTCGCCGGCCCGGAGATCCACGCCCGCGGCTCCGGCATCGACGATGCCGGGCTCGCCGAGGTCCGGCCGCTGATCGAGGAGGCCCTGGCCGACGCCGCGACGGACGGCATCAGCGAGGTCCACCAGCTGCGGCAGCTCGTGCGCCGGACGACCGGCACGCTGGGTGAGCGACAACTACCGCCGCCGCCCGATGATCATCCCGGTAGTTATCGAAGCCTGATCCGCCGTCAAACCGGGGGGCGTGCTCGGCCGGGTACCCGGACGCTGCATCAGTTTGCCGCAGCCTGCTCGCGCAGCCGGAACCGCTGCAGCTTGCCGGTGTTGGTGCGCGGCAGCACAGTGACGAACTCGATCGCGCGCGGGTACTTGTACGGCGCGATCCGCTCCTTCACCAGGTCCTGCAGCTCCCTGACCTTGGCCTCGTCGCCCTCGACGCCGGCCTTCAGGATCACGAAGGCCTTGACCAGCTGGCCGCGGGCCTCGTCCGGAACGCCGACGACCCCGCACTCGGCCACGTCCGGATGCGCGAGCAGCACCTCCTCGATCTCCGGGCCGGCGATGTTGTAGCCGCCGGAGATGATCATGTCGTCGGACCGGGCCTGGTACCAGAAGTAGCCGTCGGCGTCGCGGATGTAGGTGTCGCCGGTGATGTTCCAGCCGTCCTGGACGTACTGCTGCTGCCGCGGGTCGCTGAGGTAGCGGCAGCCGGTGGGTCCCTTGACCGCGAGCCGGCCCGGCTGCCCGTCCGGGACCGCCTTGCCTTCGGCGTCCAGGATGACGGCGCGATAGCCGGGCACCTCGGTGCCGGTGGATCCGGCCCGGATCTGGCCAGGGGTCACCGAGACGAAGATGTGCAGCATCTCCGTGCTGCCGATGCCGTCGACGATCTGCACGCCGGTCGCCTCGTAGAACGCCTCGAAGGTCGACCGCGGCAGGTGCTCGCCCGCCGACACCGGGCTGCGCAGCCCGCGCAGCTGCTCGGCCTTGCCCGCCGCGAGCATGGCCCGGTAGGCGGTCGGCGCGGTCGACACGATCGTGACGCCGTATTGCGCTATCGCGTCGGCCAGCTCGGCCGGGGTCGCCTTCTCCAGCAGCAGCGTGGCCGCTCCGGCCCGCAGCGGGAACAGCAGCAGCGCGCCGAGTCCGAAGGTGAACGCCAGCGGCGGCGTTCCGGTGAACAGGTCATCAGGCTCCGGCCGCAGCACGAGCCTGGAGTAGGTGTCGCAGGTTGCCAGCAGGTCCCGGTGGAAGTGCATGGCGGCCTTCGGCCGGCCCGTCGTGCCCGACGTGAAAGCGATCATCGCCACGTCGTCGCCCGCGGTCGGCACGCTGGCGAACCCGGCCGGCTTGGCGGCGGCGAGGGCCACGAGGTCCGCCGCATCCTCGCCGCCGAAGCTGACGATCCGGACGCCGGGGACGGCCGCCAGCTCCGCGGTGAACCGGTGGTCGCACAGCGCCAGCCGGACCTGCGCGATCTCGCAGATATCGGTCAGCTCCGCGGTGCGCAGCATCGGCATCGTGGCTACGGCGACGCCGCCCGCCTTGAGCACGCCGAGCCAGCAGGCGGCCAGCCACGGGTTGTTCGGGCCGCGCAGCAGCACCCGGTTGCCGGGCACGAGCCCCAGGTCCTCGGTCAGCACCCGGGCGATCTGGCTGGCCCGGGCGGCGACGTCTCCGTACGTCCAGGTCTCGCCGGGCGCCAGCAGGCAGCGCCGGTCCGGGCCGTGCACGGCGATCGTCGCGTCCAGCAGTTCGTCGGCCGCATTCAGCCGGTCCGGGTAGCTCAGCCCGGCGGTGGCCAGGTCCAGCTCGGGCCACTGGTCGTCCGGCGGCAGGTTGTCGCGGCAGAAGGTATCGGTGTGCGCGGAGGGCGAGAGCTGCATGTCCGGACCTTCCTTATGCCGCCGGGACGGTCCCCAGTATGCCGCCCTTGTGACGATAGTCAATGAACCGGCGTAGCCTGATCGCGTGCAACGGGCCTGATCTGACGGGTGACAACTAGCACCCTGGCAGCGACGGGCTCGCGGCCCAGCCGCGGGCCCTGATCGTCACGATCTACGGCCTGTACGGCCGGCATGCCGGCGGATGGCTCAGCATTGCGGCCCTGATCCGGCTGATGGCCGAGCTTGAGGTGGACGAGCCGGCGGTCCGGTCCGCCATTTCCCGGCTGAAGCAACGTGGCCTGCTCGAGCCGGGGAAGGAACGGGGCGCAGCCGGGTACCGGCTCTCCGGCCACGGGCAGGTCATCCTGGCCGAGGGCGACCGGCGGATTTTCGAGCGGCCGCGCGCCAGCACGACCGATGGCTGGCTGCTGGCGGTATTCAGCGTGCCCGAGCAGCAGCGGGCCAGAAGGCACGCGCTCCGCTCCCGGCTGGCGTGGCTGGGCTTCGGCTCGGTGGCGGCCGGCGTCTGGATCGCGCCCGCGCAGCTGGCCGCCGAGACCAGCGACCTGCTCGGCAGCGACGGGCTGACCGAGTACGTCAGCCTGTTCACGGCCGGTTACCTGGCCTTCGGTGATGTCCGCCGCGAGGTCGGGCGGTGGTGGGACCTGGACCGGCTGGAGCAGCTGTACCAGGCCTTCATCGACAGCGCCGGGCCGGTGCTGGCCGGCTGGGAAGCGCGGCCGGGCGACCCCGCCCAGGCGTTCGCCGACTACGTCCGGGTCCTGACGGCCTGGCGCCGGCTGCCCTTCCTGGATCCGGGCCTGCCCCCCGAGCTGCTGCCCGCCGACTGGCACGGCGTCCGGGCCGCGGACCTATTCGCCCGGCTCCGGGCGGTGCTGGCCGGTCCGGCCTGCGAGCATGTCGCCGAGGTCACCGGCTAGTTCCGTCCCGCGCCCTTGCCGTCCCGGGCCCGCCTAGGATCATGCTCTGAGGCGCTGCCTGCGCGGTGCCGCGAGCAGCCGAGTTGCCGGTGTACCGTTGGGTAGCTGCGCGGCGTTCCGCAGCCGGTCTGTCCTGACATAAGAGGATCCCCGGCCGGGCGCCCGCGACGGGGTTCACTCAAGGAGAGGCGATGTCCTACCAGCCCTATCCGAGCGGCGGGGCTTACCAGCCCTATCCCGCAGGCGGCAACCAGCCCGGCCAGCGGCCCGAGCAGCCGAACTCGGTACGCAACGCGGTCTGGCTCATGTACGGCGGCGCGGCGCTCAGCGGCATCAGCGCGATTCTGGTCCTGGCCCTGAGCTCGACGATCAGGACGCCTGAAGGCAACGCGCTCCAGAAACGGCAACCAGACCCTGGTAGCCAGGGCAAGAAGCCGCTGACCGCGGCGCAGATCCACTCGGTCGAGAACGTCGACCATCGGCGTCTTCGTCTTCGTGCTGGCTGGTGGGGTTCGCCTCTGGGTCTGGATGGCCAGGGCGAACGGTCGGGGCCGCAGCTGGGCCCGGATCATCGCCAGCGTGCTTTTCGGTCTGAA
Organism: uncultured Actinomycetota bacterium; assembly: GCA_963834665.1. Taxonomy (GTDB): domain Bacteria; phylum Actinomycetota; class Actinomycetes; order Streptosporangiales; family Streptosporangiaceae; genus JAJYUU01. Next base: position 197,538 of record CAWICK010000007.1, on the reverse strand, counting down.
CACCGTCTACCTGGTGCTGTCGGTCAGCCGGGCGGGCCTGTCGGTGTTCTTCGTCGGCGCTGGGCTGGCTGCTGGGGCTCGGCGCCATCGTCGCTGCTGTGGCGCAACGGGAGTCCGACGTGACTACTTCCAGCAGGCCGCGCGCGGAGACGTAGCCGCTCAGTGCTGCCGTCCGGGATGACCGCGAAGCCCTGGATCTCGACCAGGGCGGCGGGATCCCAGAGCCGGGACACCCCGATCGCGGCCATCGCCGGGTAGTCACGGCCGGCCAGCCGGCGCCAGACCGCGCCGATGTCACGGCCGTTCGCCCGGTAGTCCGCCAGGTCGACCGCGTAGATCGTCAGGCTGGTCAGGTGCTCCGGCGTTCCGCCCGCCGCCGCCAGCGCTGTCAGCAGGTTGCCCAGCGCGTCTCGAACTGCTCGGCTACGGTGGCGCCGACCACCGCGCCGAGCCGTCCAGCGCGGTCTGCCCGGCGAGGAAGACCAGCCGCCCGCCGGTCGCGACGACCGCGTGCGAGAAGCCCGACGGCGCCGCCAGCGCGGGCGGGTTCACTCGCTCGATGCTCATTTCCCGTCCTCCATCGCCTGTCCCCCGCCACCGCCCGTGCGTGGGTGCGGCGTTGCTATGGCTATAGCAATAGCAACTTCACATCCATGACGTGGCTATTCGCAGCGTGAGCCGGTTACGGTCGCCAGCGGCCGTGCCTGGTGGCCTGGCCGCCCGACCTGATCAGCTCAAGGCGCGGCCGCGGGCCGTCGGTGCGACCGGCCTGCGGCGGACGGCTGCCGGGCTGCCATTGCACTGGCCAGCGCACTGCCGGGCCGGAGTAACCCTGGTCAGCGGCCGCATGCAGAGTCCAGTTCGGGTCGAACAGGTGCGCCCGGCCGAGCGCGCACAAGTCCGCCCGGCCGGCCAGGATGAGCGAATTCACGTCGTCGTAGGACGAGATCACGCCGACGGCGATGGTGGCTATGTCGACCTGATTCCTGATCGCGTCGGCGAACGGGGCCTGATACGACCGGCCGAAGGACGGCTTCTCCTCGGCCGATACCTGCCCTGTCGACACGTCTATCGCGTCGGCGCCCGCTGCCGCGAAGGCCTGGCTACCTCGACCGCGTCCGCTCCGGTAATGCCGCCAGGCACCCAGTCGCACGCCGAGATCCGCACCGTCATCGGCTTGGCCTCCGGCCACACGGCCCGGATGGCGGCGAAAACCTCCAGCGGATAGCGCAGCCGCCCGGCCAGCGTGCCGCCCCAGTAATCGGTCCGCTGGTTGGTCACCGGCGAGATGAACGACGAAAGGAGGTAGCCGTGGGCGCAGTGCAGCTCGAGCAGGTCGAACCCAGCCCGGTCGGCGGCTTGCGCGGCAGCCACGAACTGCCCGGTGATCTCGTGCATCTCCGGCACCGTCAGCTCGCGCGGGACCTGGCTAACCCCGGCATATACGGCAATGGTGACGGGCCGCAGACCGGCCACGTTCCCTCCGAAAGCGGCTGGTCCATGCCTTCCCACATCAGCCTGGTCGATCCCTTTCGACCGGAGTGCCCGAGCTGCAACCCGATCTTCGACCCGGACGAGCGGTGCACGAACGAGGTGATCCGCCGCCAGGCGTCCCGTGATCGGCCGTGTACAGGCCCGGCGCAGCCGGGCGTGATGCGGCCCTCGGGGCTGACGCAGACCATCTCGGTCATCACCAGGCCGGCCCCGCCGAGCGCCTTCCCGCCCAGGTGCACCAGGTGGAAGTCCGACGGCATGCCGTCGGCGGCCGAGTACATGTCCATGGCCGAGACGACGACCCGGTTGGGCAGTTCCAGTTCGCGTAGCCGGAACGGCTGGAACATCGGCGGCACCACCTCGCCCGGCCCCATGCCGCGGCGCTTGGTGTACCCGGCGAACCAGCTGTCCATGGCACCGGTGAACTCCGGGTCGCGCAGCCGCAGGTTCGCGTGGGTGACCCGGCGGCTGCGGGTCATGATGTTGAAAGCGAACTGCTCGGGCTCCTGGCCGGCGTACTGACCGAGGTTCTCGAACCACTCCAGGCTGGCCTGCGCGGCGCGCTGGGTGGAGGCGACGACCGGTCGCCGCTCGCCCTCGTAGGCGGCCAGCGCCGCCGGGACGGTGTCGTTCTCGTGCAGGCAGGCCGCGAGCGCGAGGGCGTCCTCCATCGCGAGCTTGGTGCCCGAGCCGATGGAGAAGTGCGCGGTGTGCGCGGCGTCGCCGAGCAGCACGATGTTGCCGTCCCGCCAGCTGCCGCAGCTCAGCGTGCCGAAGCTGAGCCAGCGTGAGTTGTTGGCCAGCAGCGCATGGCCGCCGAGCACGCCTCGCATCAGCTCGGCGACCCGCGCGATCGAGCGCTGGTCGGACTCGCCCGGCGCCAGGTCACCGGCCGCCGCGGCGAGCACGTCGAAGCCCGCCGCGCGCCAGACTGCCTCGTTCATCTCGACGATGAACGTGCTGCCAGCGGCGTCGTAGGGGTAGCCGTGCACCTGCATGACGCCGCAGTCGGTCTGCTCGATGTAGAACTTGAACGCGTCGAAGACCAGGTCGGTACCCAGCCACATGTACTTGCAGTTGCGAAGATCAAATTCGGATCGGAACGTGGCCGCCGCACGTGATCTCCGGGTCGCTGAGTTCGCGCCGTCTGCGGCGACGACCAGGTCGTAGTTCGCAGCGAGCGTCGTCGCGTCCGGCGCCTCGGTGCGGAAATGCACCGTGACGCCGAGTGCGGTGCACCGCTCCTGCAGGATTCCGAGCAGGCGGCGCCTGCCCATGGCCGCGAACGCGTGCCCGCCGCTGGTGATCACCTGGCCCCGGTAGTGCACGTCGATGTCGTCCCAGCGGGCGAACTCGCGCTCCATCTGCCGGTAGATCACTGGGTCAGCGTTCTCGATCCCGCCCAGGGTCTCGTCGGAGAACACCACGCCGAAGCCGAACGTGTCGTCAGGCGCATTCCGCTCCCAGACGGTGATCTCGGCACCGGGCAGCAGCTGCCGGGCGAGCGCGGCGAAATATAGCCCGCCGGGCCCGCCGCCAGCCACCGCGATGCGCACAGTGCCCCCACTCGTAGTCCGCTGCGCCCGAGGCTATGCCGGGTGCGCGACGATCGTCAACAGAACGCGACAACCGGGCTGGTTCGGGTGCGGCGGCGGGTCCGCGCCGGTGACTAATCAACCGCCGACACGCCGGAACGGGTCCGCCGACCTGGGCGGGATGCTCGCTAACGTGAGCACCATGGCGACTCGTGCGCCCAAAGGCGCAGCGCGCCCTCGTGGCGGCACGACCAGCCGGACGCGGCAGACGAGCAGTTCCGCTCGTAGCCGGTCCGGTTCATCGGCACGGAGCCGCCCTGGCTACAGGACGAGCAGGTCCAGGTCGGCTGCTCGCGGCAAGTACGGCGGCCGCCGGTACAGCGCCAAGCCGGCGCCCTCCAGCAATCCCTTCGTCATCCTGGCCGGATGGCTGGTCAGCGTCATCTATGCCGCCTGGATGGCGCTAGCGCACACGGTCGGCGCGGTCTGCCGGGCACTCGGCCGCAGCGCTCGCGATCTAGATCCGCTTCATCGCCGCGACGGCCTCGGGCTCACGGCGCTCGTCGCCGCGATCGTGGCAGGCGTCGCGACCTGGTGGCAGGCCTCGGGTCCTATCAAGCCACTGTCCACTGCACTCGTGAGCTTGCTCGGCTCCGGCTCCTGGACCGTGCCGATCCTGCTGGCCCTGCTCGGCTGGCGGTTCCTGCGGCACCCCGACAAGAACGCGGACACCGCGCGGATGGTGATCGGCTGGACTGCGCTGCTGGTCGGTGCCCTCGGCCTGCTGCACGTGGCGTCGGGCACGCCTGGGTTCTCGCGCGGGCACGGGTCGGCCGGCGGGCTCGGCGCGATCCGGTCAGCGGGCGGCCTGCTCGGCTACGCGGCGTCGGCGCCGCTTGTCCACGTCCTCACCAAGTGGGCGGCGACGCCGGTGCTGGCCTTGCTCGCAGGTTTCGGGCTGCTGGTCATCACCGGCACCCCGCTGCACCGGGTGCCGGACCGGCTCGCTGAGTTGCACGGGTTCGCCCGGCGCAGGGACGCGGACGCTGATGGCAAAGCCGACGGTCAGGTTGACGCCGCCGGACAGCCCCGGCAGCTTGCCCGGCTCGGCAAGCGCCGTCAAGAGGCACTTGAGGTCGGCGCCCGCGATCGCGCTTACGACACCCCGCTGCTCGGCGGGATCCTCGGCCGTGGCCAGGCCGGCAGCGCGAAGGACGCTCCGCGGGGTGATGACGGCGCGGGCGCAAGCGCGGCCGACGCGGCCGCGGCGTCGGACGCCCTGGCGTTCTCGGCGGCCGGCCCTGAGGGGCATCCCGGAGAGGCCGGCTGGCACGATCCATGGGCACCGGGCGGCGGAGCGGACGCGCCCGCGCCTGGCACCGGCGCCGCGACCGGAGCGGCAGGCGGCCAGTCGGCCAGGTCCGAGCAGCTCACCCTGGCTGCCGTTACCGACGGCAGCTACACGCTCCCGCCGGTCGCACTGCTCAAGCCGGGCACGGTGCACAGGACGCGGACCAGGGCCAACGACGGAATGGTCGATGCGCTGTCTGCCGTGCTTGACCAGTTCGAGGTGGATGCGCAGGTCACCGGCTTCACCAGGGGCCCGACCGTGACCAGGTACGAGATCGAGCTCGCGCCCGCGGTCAAGGTCGAGCGCGTCACGCAGCTGTCCAAGAACATTGCGTATGCGGTGAAGAGCGCCGACGTCCGGATCCTCTCGCCGATCCCGGGCAAGTCAGCGATCGGCGTTGAGATACCGAATACCGACCGCGACATTGTCAGCCTCGGCGACGTGCTCAGGTCCCCGGTCGCCACGTCGGACCAGCACCCGATGGTTGTCGGGCTCGGCAAGGACGTCGAGGGCCGCACGGTGATCGCAAACCTCGCAAAGATGCCTCATATGCTCATAGCGGGCGCGACCGGCGCGGGCAAAAGCACGTGCATCAACGGGCTGATCACGTCGATCCTGCTTAGGGCTACCCCGGACGAAGTTCGCATGGTGCTGATCGACCCGAAGCGGGTCGAGCTGGCCGCCTATTCGGGTGTCCCGCACCTGATCACGCAGATCATCACGAACCCGAAGAAGGCCTCGGACGCCTTGCAGTGGGTGGTGGGCGAGATGGACCGCCGCTACGACGATCTTGCCGCGTCCGGCTTCCGCCACATGGACGACTTCAACAAGGCCGTCCGGGCTGGCCGGGTGACGGCGCCCCCCGGTTCGGAGCGCGTCTACGCCCCCTACCCCTACCTGCTGGTCATCGTGGACGAGCTGGCAGACCTGATGATGGTGGCGCCGCAGGGATGTTGAAGACGCGGTCGTGCGGATCACCCAGCTGGCCCGGGCCGCGGGCATCCACCTGGTGCTGGCCACACAGCGGCCGAGCGTCGACGTTGTCACCGGGCTGATCAAGGCCAACGTTCCCTCCCGGCTTGCGTTCGCGACCTCCAGCCTTACTGACAGCCGCGTCATCCTTGACCAGCCTGGCGCGGAGAAGCTCGTGGGACAGGGCGACGCGCTCTTCTTGCCAATGGGCACCAGCAAGCCCATCAGGCTGCAGAACGCGTTCGTGACCGAGAAGGAAATCCGGGAGGTCGTCGCGCACTGCAAGAAGCAGGCGGAACCGGCCTACAGGGACGACGTGATCGCGCCTGCGGGCAGGCAGCGGGAGATAGATGCCGACATCGGCGACGACCTCGAGCTTCTGGTGCAGGCTGCCGAGCTGATCGTCAGCACGCAGTTCGGCTCGACCTCGATGCTGCAGCGCAAGCTCCGGGTTGGTTTCGCAAAGGCGGGCCGGCTGAATGGACCTGCTAGAGAGCCGAGGCGTGGTGGGCCCGAGCGAGGGTTCTAAGGCCAGGGACGTGCTCATCAGGCCTGACGACCTCGCCGGGCTGCTTGCGTCGCTGCGGGGCGAGGACTAGCCCGGGGGGCCACGCGCGCGGGCCCGGGCCAGTTCGCAGCGCCCGGCGGGAAAACGAGAGACTTTGTCAGCCACACTCCGAATGCCGGGTGGTCCTCGCCGGACGGTAACCGGATGTCTACACTGGGTGACCGGTCCCTGATGGGATCCGGAATCCAACATCGGTAGAGGGCCCGCACGGGCTCGGGGCGGATGCAGCATGACTAGTGGAGGCACCGCGTGAGCATCGGTGATGCCCTGGCGGCGGCGCGCCGCCAGGCTGGACTCACCACCACGCAGGTCAGTCAGCGGACTTGCATCAGGGAGACGATCGTTCGGGGGATCGAGCGGGGGGACTACTCAGCCTGCGGCGGTGATTTCTATGCGCGCGGGCACATCCGCAGCATCGCCCGCGCGGTGGGTCTTGACCCGGACGACCTGATCAGGGAGTACGACGCCACGCAGGCGCCGCCGCGGCCGATTACTGCGGCCGATGTCTTCCAGCCGTTCACTCCCGTCCGGCTCAAGGAGCGCCGCCGTCGGCCGAACTGGACGGTGCTGCTGGTGGCCGGCCTGGTGGCTGTGCTCGGCATCGCCGGCTTCCGGTATTTCGGGTCGTCGCACCACTCGAACCCGCCGCCGGCCAGGGCGTCGCAACACAAGCCCAAGCCGACGCACACGCACACGCCCGTGCCGGTCGTCTATCACCACCTCGTGCTGAAGATGACGGCCTCTTCTGGCCAGTACAGCTGGGTGCAGCTCAGTAACACAGCCGGCCGGCTGATCTTCCAGGGGTACGTGTATCCGAACACTCCGAAGACGTGGACCGAGAAGCAGAAGGTCCTGGTGGTGATCGGCAACCCGGCTGCGATCACGATGACCGTGGACGGCCGGACGCATGCCCACCTCGGCACGGCGGTGCTACGACTCACATGTAGCATCCAACGCTGCCAGAAGGGCTGAACCAGGCCGCGGGACGCCTGCTGATGCCTGCGCACCCGCCGGGTTACCGTAGTCTGCCGGTGTGTCATCCAGTACGCAAAATCCCGGTGCCACCAGGCGAATCGTCCGTATGGTGACACTGGGCTGCGCCCGTAATGAGGTGGATTCGGAGGAACTCGCGGCCCGCCTCGAGGACGGCGGCTGGCAGCTAGCCGACGACGCTGGGGAAGCCGATGTCGTCCTGGTCAACACGTGCGGCTTCATCCAGGCGGCGAAGCAGGAATCCATCGACGAGCTCCTGGACGCTGCGGCGGGCGGCGCGCAGGTCGTGGCTGCCGGGTGCCTGGCGGAGCGCTACGGGTCAGGGCTCGCCGAGGCGATGCCCGAGGCGCAGATCCTGAGCTTCGATGACTATGCCGACATAGCTGCTCGGCTGGACTCGGTCGCGGCGGGGGAGCGCTGGGCCGCGCACGAGCCGCGCGACCGGCGCAGGCTGCTGCCACTGTCACCAGCTGCAAGGCCGGGCACTCAGTCCGTCCAGCCCCCCGGCCACGGGGGCGGCATCGCCGACCTGCCGTCCGGGGTTGCGCCCGCGTCGGGGCCACGGGTGCTCCGCAAGCGCCTCGGTGGTGGCGTGGTTGCTCCCCTCAAGATCGCCTCGGGCTGCGACCGGCGCTGCACGTTCTGCGCGATTCCGGCCTTCCGCGGCGCGTTCGTGTCCCGCCGGCCGGCCGACCTGGTGGCTGAGGCAGGCTGGCTTGCTGACCACGGCGCCCGCGAATTGCTGCTGGTGAGCGAGAATTCGACCTCCTACGGCAAGGACCTGGGAGACCTCCGGCTCCTGGAGAAGCTGCTGCCGCAGCTCGCCGCGGTCCCTGCCATCCGCCGGGTCCGGGTGAGCTATCTTCAGCCGGCCGAAGTGCGGCCCGGCTTGATCGAGGTGCTGGCCGGCACCGACGGCGTGGCTCCGTACTTTGATCTGTCCTTCCAGCACGCGAGTGGCCCGGTGCTACGGTCCATGCGCAGGTTCGGCGACCGGGCGCGATTCGGCGCGCTGATCGAGCAGATCAGGATGCTCGCGCCGGAGGCCGGAATCCGGTCCAACTTCATCGTCGGGTTCCCTGGCGAGACCGAAGACGACGTCGCTGAGCTGCAGAACTTCCTGTCCGAGGCCAGGCTGGATGCGATCGGCGTGTTCGGCTACTCCGACGAAGACGGGACGGAGGCGGCGGGCTTGGACGGCCAGTTGCCCGCCGACGAGATCAGCAGCCGGCTGGAGGACCTGGCCAGCCTGGCTGACGAGCTGATGGCCGAGCGCGCGGCGGCGCGGGTCGGGGAGCGTGCCGAGATCCTGATCGACGAGGTGCTCGGCGTCGGCCATTACCTGGGCCGTGCGGCCCACCAGGCGCCGGAAGTCGACGGGGCCACCGAGGTCCGCAGTAACCGGCCGCTATCGCCAGGGGACCTGGTCAATGCCGTATTCGTGGACAGCGACGGAGTCGACCTGACGGCTGATGCTGACGATGGCGCGATTCCCTGGGCCGCGGACTCGCGTTGACCCGGCCAGCTGACGACCCGGCTGGCCACAGCAGTTCGAGTGCGGCCGGCGCTGCGGCTGCGGCCGCCGAAGCGATCGCGGCTGCCAGCGCTGCTGATGCCATCATGGCGGCCCATGCGGATGCGGTCGCTGCCGTCGATGCGGCGGCTGGTAACGCGGCTGCGGGTCGTGCTGGCGACGGCGTGACCGCCGCGGAACTGGCGGCCGAGACGGCCAGCGGCCCGGTCGGTGCGGCCCCCCCTGGCCTGGTGAACATCGCCAACGCGCTGACGGTATTGCGGCTGGCAATCGTCCCTGTTTTCGTCTGGTTCCTGCTCGACGGCGGGACCAGCGCACGCGTCATCGCGTTCGTAGCTTTCGCGCTTGCCTCGATCACCGACCTGCTGGACGGGGAACTGGCCAGGCGCCGCAGCCTGATCACCGATTTCGGCAAGATCGCGGATCCCATCGCAGACAAGGCGCTGACCGGCTCCGCCCTCATCACGCTGTCCTACCTTGGCGAGCTGCCGTGGTGGGTTACTGCCGTGATCGTTTTCAGGGAGCTGGCCGTGACCGGACTGCGCTTCTGGGTGATCCGGCGTGGCGTCATTGCCGCGAGCCGCGGCGGCAAGATCAAGACCATGCTCCAGGTGATCGCCATCAGCCTGTACGTGCTGCCGTGGCATAGTGCCCCGCTGCAGGAGATCATCATGGCTGCGGCGGTCGTCGTCACGCTAGTAACCGGGGCCGACTACACGGTCCGCGCAGTGAAGCTCCGGCGGGCAGTCCAGTGACGCCGGGCGGGCCGGGGCGCCGGGCCGTGCCGGGGCGCCGGGCGGAGCCTCTCAATCGGCTGACTGGCTCGCGCGCGAGGCCATCAGGCTGCTGATCTCGGCGGGCCAGACTGTCGCGGCCGCGGAGTCCCTGACCGGCGGTTTGGTGGCGGCCGCGCTGACCAGCGTGCCGGGCTCCTCCGCGGCATTCCGCGGCGGCATCGTTGCCTACGCGACTGAGCTCAAGACCGCCTTGCTGGGTGTCCCGGCCGAGTTGCTTGCCCGGCACGGCCCGGTTCACGCCGAGGTGGCGGCCGCGATGGCAACCGGCATACGCGATCGTCTCGAAGCCTCCTACGGTCTCGCAACGACCGGAGTCGCAGGGCCTGGTCCGGCCGACGGCACGCCGCCGGGCACGGTGTTCATCGCGGTGCTGTCGCCGTCTGGCCTTGTCGGCTGTCAGCTGAACCTGGCTGGAGACCGGCCGCAGGTCCGGAATGGCTCGGTTCGCGAAATCCTGTCGTTGCTGGTCAGGACGTTGCGGGAAGATCAGTTGTGATTACAGTGTTACGGACGTGTGAACACGCAGCTATGCCCTCTCCCGCACGGTCAGTAAGGACAGGTACGGTAGAGGGGTCAGTAGATCGACCTCGGGAGGGAGAGCGACGATGGTCCTGCTTCGTCACTTGCTTGGTGACGCGCTACGGCGACTGCGTCTTCGCCAGGGTCGCACCCTACGTGAGGTCTCGGCGACTGCCAGGGTATCCCTTGGCTACCTGTCCGAAGTAGAGCGCGGTCAGAAGGAAGCGTCATCAGAACTGCTGGCCTCGATATGCGATGCCCTTGGTGCACCACTATCGCAGGTTTTGCGGGAAGTGTCCGATAGTTTCGCTCTGGCTGAACTGCAGAACGAGCCTGTCTTTGGCGTTCCGCTCGAGCCCGCCCTGGCCCGCTCAGCGCAGTCTGCTGGCGGCGCAGAGCCAGTGCCTGCTGGCCCCTCCGCCGCGCACCGGCCTGGCGTGACGCTGCCTCAGAGCGTCGGCAGCCAGCGCCTGGTCATGCCGCAGCGCAAGCTGACGGTGCGCAGTAGCCAGCGGCTCGTGTCGCAGGGTGAGCCGCTGATTGAGCAGGTATCCCTGCCCGCCGATGAGCAGAAGTTCGACAAGCTGGCGCGCGACATTACCAACATGGTGCCGGTCTAGCCGACCAGGAGGTCAGGCGGAGGACGAGGTCCAGGCCGCCGGGTTGTCCGCTAGCTTGCGCACGCTGGGTGGAAGGTTGCCCGAGACGACGTGCTCGAGCGTGACTTCCTCCAGGATGGCACGCTCGTTGGCACGCAACGCGATCCAGACGGCCTGCAATGGCTCGGCTGCGCCGACGTAGCCGAGATTCTCCGGTCGCTCGCCCCTGACGCCGAGCAGCGGCCCGTCGATTGCCCTGATGATGTCGGCCAGCGAGATCTGGCTAGCCGGGCGGGCGAGCCAGAATCCGCCGTCCGGCCCGCGCTGGCTTCGCACGAGGCCTGCCCGGCGAAGCTGGGTCAGGATTGCCTCCAGGAACTTGCCCGGAATCGCCTGCGTCCGCGCCAGCTCGACGGCCGTGACGTGCCCTCCGTCCGAGGCCGCAAGCTCGATGACGGCGCGCAGGGCGTAGTCGGAGCGCGCTGAGAGACGCATATGCAGCATTATGCAGGTAACAGCTGCCCACTGGTGTATGCCGCTCCGGTTACCGGCGGTCAGGGCGCGGCAGCGGCCACCGTGGCGGGCCCAGCGAGGCGGATTCTCCGCGCTATCTGCGGAGAATCACCACGATGACCTGACTCCTACTGGCCGATGAGGCCGAGGGTCTCCGCAGCCGCCCTGGAGTTGCTGCGTGCAGCCCCAAATGTGGCGACATAGGTGGCCGCCTCGGGCTGCCACGCCGGGAGGCCCATCTCCAGCAGCAATGCGTCCGGCCTGGCGGCCAGGAGCATTCCCGTCACCTGCGCTGCCACCGGATGGCGGTGGGCGTCGCGGACCACGATGATCAGTGACCGGCCGACCGCGTCGGCCAGCAACCCGCGCACTACCGCCGGCCAGGCTGTCGGCGAGCGTCGCGGTGCCGACCTCCCGGTAGCTGCCAGCGGGCACGAACGCAGCGAGTCCCCACGGCACGGCGCCGACGGCAAGGTTGGAGGGCGGCACGAGCTGGACCACCAGCGGCTGGTGCAGCGCTGGGAGCGCACCGGTCACCTGGATCGCCCGCCGCGCGGCCGCCAGCCCGATCGGGCTCACTGCGCCGTTCCCCAGGTGGTTCGGCCTGCCGCCGCCAGCACGCGTCGGCCTGCCGTCGCCAGCAAGTGCTGGCTGGCCGGCGCCCAGGCCCGCCGCTGAGTCGTCCAGCCCCGGTTTCGCGGTCCAGGCGCGCAGCCTGGCGACGCGGGCGGCGGCGTCCTCCAAGCGTGCGGCAGGAAGTCGGCCGGATCGCACCGCCTCGATGATCGCCGTCCGCACGGCCAGGAACGTCGGCTGGTCGATATCGCGGCCCAGGCACAGCAGGTCGGTCCCGGCGATAACGGCCAGCACGGCGGCCTCAGGGATGCCATACGGTTCGCTAACCGCGCGCATCTCCAGGGCATCGGACAGGATTACGCCGGTGAAGCCGAGCTCACCGCGCAGCAGCCCGGTCTGGGCGCTGGCCGACAGGGACGCAGGCAGGTCCCCGGTGAGCTCCGGCACCCGCAGATGGCTCGGCATGATCGCCTGCACGCCAGCGGCGATAGCGGCCGCGAAAGGAGGCAGGTCGCGTTCCCTCAGCACGCTGAGTGGCGCATCCACGGTGGCCAGCTCCAGATGGGAGTCGAGCCGCGTGCTGCCATGGCCGGGAAAGTGCTTCGCGCAGGCCGCGATGCCGGCCGACTGCAGTCCGGCGACTGCGGCGGCCCCATGCCGGGCGACCAGCTTTGGGTCTGAACCGAACGACCTGGTGCCGATGACGGGGTTGTCCGCGGCGGTGTTCACGTCGATGGCGGGCGCCATGTCCAGGTTGATGCCAAGTGCGCTCAAGTCCGCGCCGAGAGCCGCGTACACCGCGCTGGTGAGCGAGACGTCATCGATCACGCCGAGAGCCGCATTGCCCGGGTAATCGCTGCCGGTGCGATGCGAGATCCTGGTGACGTCACCGCCCTCTTCATCGATGGCGATAATCGGCTCGTTAGCCGCCCCCCGCAACCTGCGGGTGAGACTGGTCAGCTGTTCGCGGTCCTGCACGTTCAGGCCGTAGAGCGTCACGCCCGCCAGGCCCTCGCCAAGGGCGGCGCGGATCCACTCGGGCTCCCGGCCGCCGGGAAACGGCGGTATGAGGATTGCGTCGGCTAGCCGACCCAGGCTCGGGTCGGCATCAGGCTTCCTGGTCATCCCTTCAAGGCCCCCGCGACCAGGCCGCCGACGAGCCGCCGCCGCACGATCATGAAGAAGATGATCACCGGGATCGTGTACATGGTCGAGGCCGCCATGATCGGACCCCACTGCGCGCCGCCCCTGCCGAAGAAATACGTGACATAGATCGGCAGCGTGTAGTCGCTGTGCGCCTGGCCCAGGAAGGTCAGCGCAACGATGAACTCGTTGTATGCGGTGATGAAGGCGAAGATGCTGGTCGCGACCAGACCCGGCGCTACCAGCGGGAACAGGATCCGCCAGAAGATGCGGAAGCCGCTCGCGCCGTCGATAGCGGCGGCCTCCTCGAGTTCACGCGGGATCGTCGCGACGAAGTTGCGGAGCATCCAGATCGATACCGGCAGGGCCTGTGCTGAGTACACGATGACCAGGCCGAGCAGGGTTCTGCAGCAGGTTAAGTCGTTTGAAGTCAAGGAACAGCGCGATGATCAGGGCCTGGGCCGGAATCATCTGCACGATCAGCAGCATGACCAGGAAGCTTGCCCGCAGCCGGAACCGGAACCTGGCGACTGCGACCGAGGCCAGCAGGGATACCAGCGAGGAGAACACGACGGTGGACAACGTGACCAGCAGGCTGTTGCGGAAGAACAGCCAGACCGAGCCGATGCCGCCGGTTACCTGCCCGCTGATGACCTCGCTGAAGTTGCCGAAAGTCGGATGGGACGGCAGCAGGTGCGGTGTCAGGGAGTAGATCTCCTGCGAGGGCTTGAATGCCGTCGAGACCATCCAGAACAGCGGGAACAGCGTCGCCAGCGCGATCAGCAGGCCGAAACCGTTGAGGCCGGCCCGGCGGGCGCGGCGCGCATTGCGGGCCCTCGAGCCTCGGCCGGGCGCTGCGAAGCACGCTGCCGCCCGGCCTGAATGCCGCGGCCAGCTCCGTGGTCCTGGCGGTCATGTCAGCGCCCCTTGCCGCACCGAGGTACGCACGTAGCCGACGGTGACCACCAACAGGATCAGCGCGAAGATCAGCGCGATCGCGCCACCGAGGCCATAGCTGGGCGGGAAGCTGACGAATGCCTTGTCATACAGGTACAGCGAAAGGTTGTACTCGTTCTGGTTGCCGGGGAAGCCGGTGATGATGTAGCTCTGCGCGAACACGTTGAAGTCCCAGATCACCGACAGCAGCAGGAGCACCAGGAAGATCGGCTTCATCAGCGGATAGGTGATCCGCCAGAACCCCCGCCACGGGCTCGCGCCGTCGACGCGCGCGGCCTCGTGCAATTCCTCCGGGATCGTCTTCAGCCCGGCCAGCACCGTCACCGCTATGAAAGGAAACGACTGCCAGACGACCAGGACAGCGATGATCAGGTACGCCTGGAATGCGCCGGTCGTAGTCCAGTTGTAGCCGGCCCAGTGCGCGCCGCCGCCCAGCCAGTGGGGCAGCCTGGACAGTGCCCAGTCGAGTACGCCGCCATCGGGGTTGGCCAGCCAGTAGAACAGCACGGCCGCCGAGATCGGCGGTGTGGCCCAGGCCATCAGCGCGGCCGTGCTGACGAACACGGCCATCTTTTTGCCGAGCCTGTTCAGCACCAGCCCGACGACGGTTCCGGTGATGAGCGTGGCCGGCACGACAACGGCGGCCAGCAGCACCGTGGTCCGCAGCGACAGCCAGAACTCCGGGTCGTAGAACGTGCTGGTGAAGTTCGCCAGGCCCACCCACTGCGTAGGCGCGACCCCGGCGATCTGCGGCAGGCTGTAGTTCTGGAACGAGAAGATCCCGACCTGCACGAGCGGCCAGAGAAGCACCAGGGCGATGCCGACAAGTGCCGGAATTAGCAGCAGGTAGGGGACTAGCTTGTGCCGGCGGATGAACCCGCCAAGCCTCGACCGTAGCGGTCCCAGCGTGCCGGGAAGCCGACCTGATCGCCGGGCGCGAACCGCGCCGGCCTGCTGCTCGATCGTCTCGGCCATCTGCCTGCTCAACTCCTTCCGGCCGCTGGGTTCCGCGACAATCTGGCGTCCCGGCCGGCCTGGCCCATGACAGGCCGGCCGGGAAGCTCACCGGTTAACTCAGGTCTCGCTGCCGGTGTTCAGCACGTTCTGCAGTTCGGTGTTGGCCTTGTTCACGGTGGCCGTGAAGTTGGCGCCCTGCATCAGTGCCTTCATCATGTTGGGGATGATCTGGTCGGTGGCGTCGGCGGTGCCCCAGTTCTTCGAGTTGAGCGGAGAGATCTGGGTGTAGCCGGCTGCCTTGGCGAAGCCCGCGAGGATCGGACTGCTTGTGTAAGTCCCGCTGGACAACTGCGAGGTGAAATCGGGGAAGAAGCCCTGCGAGTTGGCGAACGTGGTCGCGTTCGACGGGCTGTCCATCACCGACAGCAGGTCCCAGGCCGCGGTCTGGTTCGGGCTCTTGGCCCACACGCCGAGGTCCGAGCCGCCTGCGAAGGCCGGCGCCGGGTTCGGGCCGGTCTCGCTCGGGATCGGGAACGACGCCCACTGCGACTCGTTCTTGGTGCTCACGGCGGTCAGCGAGGCCTTGGCCCACGGGCCGTCGATGTACATATCGAGGGTGCCCTTGGCGAAGTCCTCGTCGCTGCCGCCTGAGGTTGCGCCCGGCGCGCCCAGCTCGGTCTGGCCGATGTACTTGGCCGGAGATACCTTCTGAGTGAGCAGCAGGTCGGCGTAGAACTTGATGCCCGCCTCGGACTTAGCCGAGTTGAGCTCGGCCGTCCACTTGCCACCTGACTGCACTGCAACTTGGCCGCCAGCGCCCCAGATAAAGCTGACGATCCCGTTGGTGAAGTTGCTCGGCGCGCCGAGGCCGTAAGTGCCGGGATAGGCGTGCATCAGGGCCTTGGCGTCGCTGACCAGCTGAGCCCAGGTGGTCGGGGGGGCGGCGATGTGGGCCTTAGCGAACTGGTCCTTGTTGTACCAGATGCCCCGGACGCCGCCGAACCACGGCACCGCGTAGACGTTGCTGTTGACAGTGTCGTTGGCGAGGTTGCCCGCGATGATGTTCGAGCCGTTGGACCAGGAATGCACGTCGCTGGTGATGTTGGCCAGCGCGCCCTGGTTGGCAATGCCGGGCGTATCGGTGTTACCAAGTTCGGTGATGTCCGGGCCGCCCTTGCCACTGGTGAGCGCGTTGGTCCAGTCCGCGGTGCGGTTGCCCCACGGGACCCAGTTCACCGAGACCTTGGTCTTCTTGTATTGCGGGAACTGCGTGTGGAACTGCGCCACGACGCCGTTCATCCAGGTCACCTGGGACGGGACAGAGGCACCCATCCGCCAGACGACAAGCTTTGCTGGGGCCGAGGAGCCCGATGTTGGGGTGCTCGCGCTGGATCCGCAGCCCGCGATGCCCGCGGCTGCTCCCGCGAGCGCGACGGCCGCGCCCAACGCGGCCGCCGATCTGGTGAAAGTCACTGACCGATCTCCCTTCCCGGCATTTCAGCGGAAGTGACGTCCACCGGGCGGACGTCTCCGGCCGGGCATGCGCCTGGCGGCCGGCACCCACGCTAAGTGGCGGACTTGAGTAGTTCGGCCCGTCCGTGACGATTGGTACCTGCCAGGGCACGACCCTGACGTTTGTCTGCCGAGAAACTAACAGGAAACTTTCCTATAAGATAGAGTCCGTTGCCATATTGAGATACTGAGCGGGGTTCACGCAGGTCACGGCAGGATGGACGCAACACGGGATGCGGCCGGCCGCGTGGCCAGCTCCCGGGGTGAGGGGTGGGGCATGCAGCGGAGGCCGGGGACGCCGAGCCTATTGCGGGAGCTCAATGACAGGTCGGCGCTTGAGCTGCTGCTCACCGGTGGCCCGATGACCAGGGCACAGCTAGGCGAGCACACCGGCCTGTCCAAGGTCACCGCGTCCCAGTTGCTGTCCAGGCTGGAAGAACGCGGCCTCGTGGCGGTGGCCGGCGCGCAAGCCGGCGGCCGTGGCCCGAACGCAGCTCTCTATGCCGTGGTTCCGTCCACTGCGTACGTGGCGGGTCTGCACGTTGAGCATGACGAGGTCAGCGCCGGCGTCGCGGATATCACCGGGAACGTGGTTACCCGCATCTCGGTGGATCCGACTGATGCCGACGATCCCGTGGCGCTGGTGCGCGGCGCCGTCCTGGCGGCGTGCGCGTCGGCGGGCGTGCCGCCGGACGCGCTGCGGGCATTCGTGATCGGTACGCCTGGCGTGCTCGACCCGCGGACCGGCGATCCCCGGCTGGCCGTGAACCTGCCTGCCTGGCACGAGGGGGTCCTCGACGCGCTCCGCAGCGACCTGGGCAGACCGGTGACCATTGAGAACGACGTTAACCTGGCGGCGATGGCGGAGCGGGCTGTTGGCGCCGCAGCTGGGGTCGATGACTTCGTGCTGGTCTGGATCGGCGTCGGCCTTGGCCTTGCCACGGTCCTCGGCGGCAAGCTGCATCGGGGTGTCGGCGGCGCTGCGGGCGAGATCGGCTACCTGCCCGTGCCGGGTGTGCCGCTGCCAGAAGACGTCACGCATCCGGCGACGGGGGCCTTCCAGCGACTGGTCGGCGCGCAGGCTGTGCTGCCCTTGGCCGCGCAGTACGGTTTCGCCGAGCCGACTGCGGCCGCGGCGGTGGCCGCTGCCGTCAGCGCGGCAGCGGCAAGTCGGGATGGCGGCAGCGCGTTCCTTACTGAGCTGGCCAGCCGGGTCGCGACAGGAGTGGCTGCCATCTCCGTTGTGCTCGACCCAGGGTTGGTCGTCCTCGGCGGCGACGTCGGGCTGGCGGGCGGGACTGAGCTGGCCCGGCGGGTCGCTGCCGAGGTCGGCCGGATCTGTCCGGCCCGGCCAGACGTAGTGCCGACCGCGGTCACCGGCGGTCCGGTCCTTCGCGGGGCGATCCTGGCGGCGGTCGACCAGGCTCAAGCCGCGTTGCTGGCCTCCGTCGCTGCTCCGGCCTGAAGCCGTCGCCCCGGCTGAAGCCGTCGCCTCGGCTAGCGCGGCACTGACCCTGGCTTACTGACCGTCAGCCGGGCTTGCGGCGGGGTCTACGGGCCGCTGAGGCGCATCGCGCGGCCAGCCCGCGAGGCGGCTGCGCAACCTGGCTACATCCTGCATGCTGAGACCGTAGGGAGCGAACACGCCGTCGCCCCACTGGTCGAGCCGCCTACCCGCGTCCGCGAAGTCACTATCCGTCAGACCCGGATCCAGGCGACGCGCAAATCTGATCATCTGCTCAACGTTGTAGTGCTCCATTGCGGCCGCCGTGTCCAGGTAATCACGTGCTCGGCCCGGCTGGCCAGGGCGCACACCTTGCCGCCGACCACGTCTTCGAGGTGCAAAACAGGGCCGACATCCATGGTTACCGGCGTGCGGGCACGGTCGAAATAGGCCATCTGGAGCATCACCTGCTCCCCACCGGGTGCGGCGATGATCCACTCAGCCATCCCCTCGCCCATCCCGTCGAAGATGTCCGCGAGCCCAGCGGTCTTATCGCGGCGCTCGGTCCCAAAGCCCGCGTCACGCAGCGCGGCATCTACCGCATCAGCAGCGGCCTCCACGCCGCCTTGCATGTCAGTAAAGACGTCGACATCCTCGGTTGGCCTTTGGATGATTCCGTGAGCGATCAGGGCGTTGCCACCGCCGAGGGCGAAGCCGTGTTCGGCCAGCGGCGCGAGCGCTATCGCCGCCACCTGGCCGTGGAGCTTGCTACCGGCATCAGCTGACGTGGCTGCGCCCGCAGCACTGGGTGCTGGTCCTCCCATGCTTGCCGGACGCCCTTGGGTAGATACAGGTCCGGCCACACGGCGACTAGCGTGTCAGCCTCCAAATACGGCGCAGAGGTCCTCCTGGCGGCTCGCCTCCCGGAGCACGGTCTGGTACATGCCGTAGCGCATGTCCTGATCGCCGAGGTCGAACGTGTGATCGGGGCTGGACCAGAACAGCCAGATCGGAAGCTCCACTGTGCCATGGGTAGGTCCGCGCAGGTCAGCGAGGTCGCCTGCCACCACCGCCGCCCGGCCTGGGCGCGCCTGGTATGACCCGCTCGCCTTGGCAGCTCGCGCTGTATCCACAAGTACAGGCTAGCCCTTTGACGCAGCCAATGGAAACTCTGTTCTAATAGTCGGGGTCAGCGCGCCCGGGCTGGCCAGGACGTAGGATCCGTTTCGCCGACGACACGGATCCTTCGTGATCATGGTCTGAGAGGACGGCGCCGTGAGCAAGCCCATCATTCTTGACTGCGATCCCGGGCATGACGATGCCATGGCCATCTTGCTCGCCCGCGGCTGCCCGGACGTCGACTTGCTGGCCATTACGACCGTGGCCGGCAACCAGACGCTGGCGAAGACAACGCTCAACGCGCGCCGGGTGTGCACCATCGCGGGCATCGATGATGTGCCGATTCATGCTGGCTGCGACCGCCCGCTGATGAGGCCGCCGATCATCTCCGCGGACATACATGGCGAGTCGGGGCTGGACGGACCCTCCTGGGGCGAGCCCACTGTGCCGGTCGCTGACGAGCATGCAGTTGACTACCTCGTGCGCACATTGATGGCTTCGGACGGGGAAATCACGCTGGTACCCGTCGGGCCGCTGACGAACATCGCGCTCGCGCTGGCGCGGGAGCCGCGGATCGCGGCGCGAACCCGCGGCGTTGTGCTGATGGGGGGCTCTTATACCCGCGGAAACGTCTCGCCCGCGGCGGAGTTCAACATCATGGCCGATCCCGAGGCGGCGTCCATGGTCTTCCGCGCCGACTGGCCGGTCACCATGGTCGGCCTGGACCTCACGCATCAGGCGCGCGCTCACCAGTGGGTGATCGACGAAATCCGGGCTATGGGAACGGCGCTGAGCGCCACGGTGGTAGAGCTCCTTGAATTCATGCATGGCACTTATCGCCAGACCTACGGCTCGACGGCGCCCCCGATTCACGACCCGTGTGCCGTTGCCCGCGTCGCAAGGCCAGAGCTCGTACGGGTGCAGGATGCCTTCGTGGCCGTCGAGACGACTGGGCAGTGGACCGCAGGGATGACGGTCACGGATTTCGCCGGGAAGCTCGGCGTCGCAAAGGACACCCAGGTGGCCACTGAGCTCGATGTGGACGGGTTCTGGGCCATGATGCTGGACGCGCTGCGGGCGCTGAACTGATCGCGTCGGCAGTGATCGGTAACGAGGGGCGCGCCGTGGGGCACGTAGTTGTCGTCGGCTCGATCAATGCCGACTACATCGTGCATATCAGTCATCTCCCGCAGCCGGGGGAAACCGTCGCGGGGGGCGTCCTGGCCATCCGGCCGGGCGGCAAGGGCGCTAACCAAGCGCACGCGGCTGCCGGCCTCGGCGCTTCAGTCGTCATGATCGGGGCAGTCGGCGCTGATGCCGCGGGCGAAGACGAGCGGGCTGCGCTGCGCCGTTCCGGTGTTGACACAAGCGGGCTGATGCAGAGCGACGGACCGAGCGGCGTTGCGGTGATCCTCGTCGACGAGGCGGGCGAGAACATGATCGCGGTGGCGCCCGGCGCTAACGGCCAGCTGTCAGCCGAGGCGGCAACCGCGAGGCTGAGCGACCGCATCGATGACCGCAGTGTGCTGCTCGCGAGCCTGGAGGTACCCCTCGAGGCGGTTGCGGCCGCGGCCAGGACAGCCAGGAGCGCTGGCGCGACCGTCATCATCAACCCTGCTCCCGGCGTGCCGCTTCCCGCGGATCTGCTGGCGGGCGCCATCCTGACTCCGAACGAGGTCGAGATCCGCCTGGTAGCGCCCGACTCCCGCTCCGAGGACGAGGCGATCGCCGCCGTCCTCGGCGCCGGGGCACGCGCCGTAGTGGTGACGCGCGGTGCCCGCGGCGCATCGCTCTACGAGCCTGGCCAGCCGGAATCCCGGCTGCCCGCGCCGTACGTCGCCGTCGTAGACACTGTGGGAGCCGGCGACGCGTTCAACGGCGCGCTCGCGGTCTCACTGTCCGCCGGCGAAGGGCTGCGGCACAGCGTGCGCTGGGCGGTAGCGGCGGGGGCTGCCGCCTGCACCGGAGCCGGAGCACGGGGCGCGCTGCCTACTCGGGCAGACGTCGAGGCCCTCACGCGCCGTTAGTGCGGCTATCGGTTCAGTCATAACGATTGCGGCCGGTAGGTGAGGTCGGCGAGAGTCCCGTGTCATGGAATACGTGATGTCGAGCCGCTGGTCGCTGATGCAAAGTTTCGAGATCACCGACGGCTCAGGCGCGCGGCAATTCGAAGCGCGCGGACATCTTGGCTCCCAGATAACTCTGCACGACAACAACGGGCAGGAAGTCGCGGAGGTCCGCAAGCACGTGTTCACCGACACACACGAGGTGTACCTGAACGGTCAGCGGATGGCCCAGGTCCGGCACGCAGGCATCTTCGGGGACCGGTACGACATCGAGTCCGGCTTCGGCTTGCTGACGGCCCGCGGCCGGTTCGACGGCGGCGATTACTCGGTGAGCCGTGACGGTAGGCCCGTGGCTAGCATGGTCCGCCAGTTCTCGCTGCGGGAGAAGTTCGCCGTCGAGATTGCCGACAATGAGAACCAGCCATTCCTGCTGGCGCTCGTGCTGGCCATCGAGGCCATCCACGACGAGCGACGAGCCCAGGGGCACGGCGGCATGCTCGGCGGGACCTTCCTCTAGGCTGACTGTCCGTGCGCCTCGATCAGATCCCCACGCCCGCCCTTGTCGTCGATGGCGACGCGCTTGAGCGCAATGTTGCCACGATGGCCGAAGCACTGCCTGGCCCGCGCATGCGCCCGCATATCAAGGCCCACAAGTGCACGAGCCTGGCCCGGCGGCAGGCCGCGGCTGGCCACCATGGCTTCACCTGCGCCACGATCCGCGAATGCGAGGGCATGGCGGCCGCGGGACTTGGCACCGACCTTCTGCTGGCGAACGAGGTGCTGGATGCGCGGCGCGTTGGTGAACTGGTCAATGCTGGCGCCCGCGTGACCGTTGCCGTCGATTCGCCGCAAACGATCGATGCGGCGGCCGCGGGCGGCGTGCGCGAGGTCGTCATCGACGTCAACGTGGGCCTGCCGCGGTGCGGGTGCGCACCCGAGGACGCCGGGCGCCTCGCCGATCAGGCCCGCGCCCGCGGCCTGGCCGTCCGCGGCGTGATGGGCTATGAGGGCCATGTGGTCGGGCTGGCGGACGCCACCGAGCGAGAGCGCCAGTGCCGGGAGTCCATGGCGCTGCTGGTTGCCGCTCACTCCGACGTTGGCGGCGAACTCGTATCAGCCGGCGGGACTGGCACCTATGCGCTGAACATCTGGGCGTCGGAGATCCAGGCCGGCTCCTATGCCTTGATGGATGTGGCCTACGGCCGCCTTGGGCTTCCGTTCGAGCAGGCGGTTTTCGTGCTCGCCACGGTCGTGTCGGGCAATCGTGACTGGTCCGTCGCTGACGCCGGGCTCAAGACCATGGGCATGGACCATGGCAACCCAGTCATCGACGGGGCGACAGTCTGGTTCTGCTCCGATGAGCACACCACCTTCTCGCCGCCGGCGCCGGTGGGCGACCGAGTCATGCTCGTGCCCGGGCACGTGGACCCGACGATGGCCTACCACGAGCGGCTGTACGTCTACTCGGGCGAGGATGTGCTCGAGGTCTGGCCGGTCGACCTGCGCGGCTGGTAAGCCGGAAGAACTCCAGACGGGATCCGCGGTACCGATGACGTGGACGGTCGCAGTTACGTGCTGCCAGTGTCGGCTGCTATGGACCCATCGCGTGAGCTGGTCTGTGACTGGTGGCACGGGCGCGTTTGGTAACGGGCGCCTGGCTAGCCTCGCAGCCGCAGGCCGCGCGGGGTCGGCCGGAAACCGGAAGCTTCCAGTGCCCTGGCCAGCGGGGAGTCATAGACGCCGCCGCCGTCGGCACGCTCAACGGTGAGCTTGCCGAGTGCGCCAGCCCGGACAGCCGCCGCAAGCGCGGCCGCCGCTTGCTCCAGCAGGCCTTGATCACTGGTCCACGACAGCAGGGTCTTGCCGCCGCGCTCGACATAGAGCACCAGCTCGCCGTCGGCGAGCACGACCAGTGCCCCAGCCTTGCGGCCGGGCCGGTGGCCGACGGCATTCTCGTCCGGCCGGTCCGGCCGGTCCGGCCGGTCCGGCCAGGGCAGCGCGGCGCCGTAGGCGTTTGCCGGATCGGCGGCGGCCAGTACGACGATCCGCCTGTCCAGTTTGCCGGCCGAGCCGCCCCCGGTGTCCCACGGATCAGTCTTTGCGCTGGCCCGCGCCGTGTCGGCCATGGCCCGCATGCGATCTACCGCGCCCGGTAGGGCGAACTGGGCTGCGCCGAGGCCCTCGACGAAATAGCCCCGGCGGCACTGGCCTGCCTCCTCTAGCGCCCGGAGCACGGGATACAGCGCGCCGAACCCGCCAGCGACGTGCTCCGCGGCCGCTGCCCCCCGGATCAGGATGCCGTGCCGCTCTAGCAGGGACAGTGCCTGCGCATGCCGGCGCCTGGTGGGATCGGCCTCCGGCAGCGGCAGCGCCGACCACCGGCCGCTCACAGTCGGCGGCCCGGTGCGCGTTGGCAGCGCCGCCCGTCCATAGCCCGGGCGGCGGGAGATCGCCGAACCTGGCCTGGACGGCGCACGGCGCACGGCGCCGGTGCCAGTCCCGTCTGCCGCCAGCGGACGGCCGGCACCGAGCACTGTCCGCAGCGGCGCCAGCGTGTCATTGGTCAGCCGGCCGGCCCAGACCAGGTCCCAGATGGCGCTGGCGACGTCGCGGTCTGCAGCAGCCAGTGCCTTGGAGCTCTGATCGGCCAGCCCGGCCGCGACCCGGTCAGCGATAGTACGGAAGAACAGCGCGCCGCCGCCACCCAGCGCGGCTAGCACCGCGTCATGCACCGGGGTCATGGTGATCTCGCCGGCCTCCGGCAGCAGCAGCGGCGCCGAGGCGGCGGGCGCGAGGATGAGCCAGCCGTCGCTGCCCGGCAGGGCGCCCGCGCCGGCCCAGACCACCTCGCCCGCGGCGGTCAGCTCGTCCAGCAGCGCCGGGGAGTAACCGGGAAGCCGGCCTGGCAGCACCAGGGTCTCCAGCGCCGAGGCCGGGACGGCCGCGCCCGCGAGCTGTTCGATGGCGTCATAGACCGCATCAGCGCGAGCTGGCCGAGCCGGCCGGGGCTGGGCTGGACGTCGGTCCCCGTTTCCTTGCTGGTGCGGTCCAGTCTGCTGCCAGGCCCGGTCAGCGTGCTGCCAGGCAGGCAGGAATGCGGCGAACGCAGCAGGCGGGGCCGGCTCGACTTCCTTGCGGAGTTTGGCGAGGCAACGGCGGCGCAGCATCCGCAGGACGCCGGCTTCGCACCACTGGGTGCCCCCGGCCGGATGGAAATCTCCCTCGGCAAGGACGCCATCCGAGGCGAGCCTGTGCAGCGCGCCAGAAACCACGGCTACGCCCAGCCCGTAGCGCTCGGCGACGGCTGCGGCGCTGAACGGGCCGTGCGTGCGCGCATAGCGGAGCACCAGATCCCGCAGCGGATCGGGCACTGGCTCGGTGAAAGCCGCTGGCACGCCCGGCGGAAGCGCGACGCCGAGCGCATCCCGCAGCCGGCCGCAGTCCTCGATCGCGCTCCAGCGCTCTTGTCCGGCGATGCGCAGCTTCAGTACCCGGCGCTGGCTTGCGAGCCCGGCCAGCCACGAGGGCGCCTGCAGGGGGTCGGCCGAGCGCAGAGCTACCTCCTCTGTGGTCAGCGGGCCGAGCATGCGCAGCATGTCAGCGACCGCCTCGGCGTCCTTGCAGGCCCGGCCGGGCGCTAGCCGCTGGAGCTCGCGCTCAGCCTCATCCACGACGAGCGGGTCGAGCAGCTCGCGCAGCTCGGCCTGCCCGAGCAGTTCGGCCAGCAGCGCTGAGTCCAGGGCAAGCGCCTGTGCCCGGCGTTCTGCCAGCGGAGCGTCGCCTTCGTACATGAACGCGCCGATGTAGCGGAACAGCAGCGATTTGCTGAACGGCGACGCGGTTGGTGTCTCGACTTCAACGAGCCGGATCTGCCGGGTGGCGATGTCGCGCATCAGTGCTGTCAGCCCGGGCACGTCGAATACGTCCTGCAGGCACTCGCGCATGGTCTCCAGCACGATCGGGAACGTGCCGTACTGGCTTGCGACGGCTAGCAGCTGGGCCGATCGCTGCCGCTGCTGCCACAGCGGCGTCCGGCGGCCGGGCTGGCGCCGCGGCAGCAGCAAGGCCCGCGCCGCGCACTCCCGGAACCGGGACGCGAACAGGGCCGAGGCGCCTAGCTCGGCGGTTACCAGCTGCTCGACCTCGTCGGGATCGAGCATGGCGATACCGGCTGGCGGCGGGTCGTCGGCGTCGGGGACCCTGATCACGATGCCGTCGTCGGTGTGCAGGGCCTGCACGTCCATGCCGCCGTAACGCTCGCGGAGCCGTGCGGCGATTGCCAGCGCCCACGGTGCGTGCAGCTGCGAGCCGTACGGGCTGTGCAGCACGAGCCGCCAGTCGCCGAGCTCGTCACGGAAGCGCTCCAGTACGAGGGTGCGGTCATCCGGCAGGTAGCCGGTGGCTTCCCGCTGCTGGCTCAGGTAGGAAACGAGGTTCCTGGCGGCAAGCTCGTCCAGTCCGCCGGCCCGTAGCCGGGCGGTGGCCTGCTCGGGCGAGGTGGCACCGAGCTCGCGGCAGAAGGCGCCGAGCGCAGCGCCGAGCTCAGCCAGCCGGCCTGGCGCGTCGCCCTTCCAGAACGGCAGCCTGCCCGGCTGACCGCCGGCCGGGGAGACCAGCACCTGATCCGCGGTGATGTCCTCGATCCGCCAGGAGGTCGCGCCCAGCACGAATACGTCGCCGACCCGCGACTCGTAGACCATTTCCTCGTCCAGCTCGCCTACCCGGCGGGAATGCCGGCCAGAGCGGTCGGATTGCCCGCCGGCCAGGAACACGCCGAACAGGCCCCGGTCCGGGATTGTCCCGCCGTTGCTGACGGCCAGCCGCTGGCTGCCAGGTCGGCCACTGAGTGTGCCGGTGGTCCGGTCCCAGATCAGCCGCGGCCGAAGGCCCGCGAAGTCCTCGCTGGGGTACCGGCCCGCCAGCATGTCGAGCACGGCATCTAGCACCGGCCTGGTGAGCCCGCTGAACGGGGCCGCGCGGCGGACTGTCTGCTCCAGCTCCGCGATGTCCCAGTCGTCCATCGCGGTCATCGAGACAACCTGCTGGGCGAGCACGTCGAGCGGGTTACGCGGCATCCGCAGTGCCTCGATCTGGCCCGCGCGCATCCGCTGGGTCACGACCGCAGACTGGACCAGGTCGCCCAGGTACTTGGGGAAGAAGATGCCGCGCGACTCATCGCCGACGTTGTGCCCGGCGCGTCCGGTGCGCTGCAAGCCGCTGGCCACCGACGGCGGCGACTCGACCTGGATGACCAGGTCGACCGCGCCCATGTCGATGCCGAGCTCGAGGCTGGAGGTCGCCACCACGGCCGGCAGAGTGCCCGCTTTGAGCGCCTCCTCAATCTGGCCTCGTTCCTGTCTGGAAACGGAGCCGTGGTGGGCCCTGGCTACGATGCCGGGCGTGCCGCCGCCTGCGCCGGCCTGCCCCATGAGCTGGGCGGGCGGTCGAGCTGACTCGTTGCCATTGGGGTGACTGGCATCCGCGTAGCCAGCATCGATTTCGTCGTCCGCGTCGTCGGCGGCAGCACGCTCGGCAGCCAGGTCGTTGAGTCGGGCGCAGAGCCGCTCGGCGAGCCTGCGCGAGTTGGCGAACACGATCGTCGAGCGATGGCTCTGGATAAGGTCGAGCACGCGCTCCTCAACGTGCGGCCAGATCGAATGCTGCCGCGCCGGGTCGCCGCCGGGCAGCGGCCGCCCGTCGGGCCCGTGCGCGACCGGGGCCAGGCTCGTATCGTCCGAGCCCTGCACATCCGCCATGTCCTCGACCGGAACGACGATCTTGAGATCGAGCCGCTTCTGGCTAGGCGGGGCGACAATGGTCACCGGCAGCGCGCCGCCGAGGAACCTGGCCACCTCCTCCGGCGGTCGGACAGTTGCGGACAGGCCGATGCGCTGCGCTGTGCCCTGGTCCGCGCGAAGTGCATCCAGGCGTTCCAGCGAGAGTGCCAGGTGCGCGCCGCGCTTGCTGCCCGCTAGCGCGTGCACCTCGTCGACGATCACCGTCTGCACGCCGCGGAGGCTCTCCCGGGCCTGGGAGGTGAGCATCAGGAACAGCGACTCGGGCGTCGTGATGAGGATGTCCGGCGGCTTGCCCGCCAGCTTGCGCCGCTCGTCAGCAGCGGTGTCGCCGGTCCGGACGCCGACCCGGATGTCGGGCTCGGGCAGGCCGAGACGGCGAGCCTCATGGGTCACCCCGGTCAGCGGCGAGCGCAAGTTGCGCTCGACGTCGACGGCCAGCGCCTTCAGCGGCGAGATGTACAGGACCCGGCAGCGGTGCTTCGGCTCGGCCGGGGCCGGCTCGCTGGCCAGCTTGTCGATGGCCCACAAGAACGCGGCGAGGGTCTTGCCCGACCCGGTCGGCGCGATCACCAGGGTGTGCTTGCCCTGGCCGATCGCGCTCCAGGCCTCGGCCTGCGCCGACGTGGGCTCGGCGAAGGCTGCGGTAAACCAGGCCCTGGTGGCAGCGCTGAACTCAGCGAGCGGAGGACTCTGGGCAGCACCAGCCATACCACCATCTTGCCTGGTGCTGCCGACAGTCTGGTCCGTCGCTACATGTCGGTGAGGTGCCGGGAGGAAGAAGCGCTCCGAACTCTCCAGCCCGAACCTTGGCACATCGCCGGCCACGCTCTCTACGTCATCACGAAGCGGGTGTGCGGCGCGACTCGGCTATCCCCCTGATCGCACGGCTACCTTGGACTTGACAGCGGTCCGGTACCGGTCGATGACCAGGCCGGCGAGGGCCGGATGCTCACCGAGCGGCGCGGTCACCCAGTCGGCGCCGCTGTGAGTGAGCTGATCCTGGAAACTGCCGGGCGCGAGCAGGTAACTCGCGACCGCGACCGGCATCCCCGTGCGGCCGCGCAGTTCGGCCACGGCCTCCGCCACCGTCGGCCGCGCCGCGGTGGCGAACGCCGCCAGCACCGGTGCGCCGCGCAGCCCGGCGAGCAGCTCGGCCTGCTGCTCAACGTCGGTGGCGGCGGAGGGATCGGACGACCCGGCCGCCGCCAGCACCACCGGGATGCCCTCGGGTACGCCAGCCTCAGCGAGCCTGGTCGTCAGCGCGGTCAGCAGCAATTCGTCGGGCCCGAGCGGCTCGGCCACCCGCGCCCCGGCGCTGCTTGCCGCACCGGCGATGTCCTGCTTGAGGTGATACCCAGTCGACAGCAGCAACGGCACGATGACCGCGCCCTCGCCGGCTGAGCCAAGTTCTTCGGGGAGCGACGGCGCAACGTGGCCGAGGAAGGCGACATGCACGTCCAGCACCGGCGCGAGCCGGCGGATCTGCCGGGCGAGGGCCCGCACGACATCGGCAGCAGCGGGATTGCGGCTGCCGTGTGCGACGGCGAGCAGCGCCGGCTGGCTCATGCCGTCGCCGCCAGCTCGGTCGCCGCCAGCTCGGTCGCTGCCAGCTCGGTCGCCGCCAGCAGCTCGCGCAGCCGGACGACCTCGCCCACGACTACCACGGCAGGCGGCTGAACACCGGCCGCCTCGGCATCGGCGGCGACCTCGCACAAGGTTGACATCAGCACTTTCTGGTCGCGGGTCGTGCCATTGCTGATGATCGCAACTGGCGTGGCCCCGGCCCGGCCGTGCTTGATCAGCTCGGCCGCGACCTGGTCCAGGTGCGCTACCGCCATCATCAGCACCAGCGTGCCCGGCCCGCGAGCCAGCGACTCCCAGTCCACGGTGGCGCCGGGATGGGACGGATCCAGGTGGGCGGACACGACCGCGAAGTCTTGGGTTATGCCCCTATGGGTGACCGGAATGCCCGCATATGCGGGTACCGCGACGGCGCTTGTCACCCCTGGCACGATCGTGAACGGTACCCCAGCCAGGACACAGGCAATCGCCTCCTCGCCGCCCCGCCCGAACACGAACGGATCGCCGCCCTTCAGCCGCGCAACCCGCCGGCCGCTCAGCGCCCTGGCCACGATCAGGTCGTTGATCTGCGCCTGACTCAGGTTGTGGGCGTGCGGCTGCTTGCCGGCGTCAATGATCTCGACATCGGGGTCGAGCTCGGCCAGCAGCTCGCGCGGCGCCAGCTTGTCGGTCACCACCACGTCGGCCTCGGCCAGCAGCCGACGTCCGAGCACCGTGATCAGCCCGGGGTCGCCAGGCCCGCCGCCGATGAGGGTCACGTGACCGGTCCCGGCAATGCGCTGCGGCCGCACCGGCAGACTTCCGTCCGCAAGCGCCAGCGCGATCGCGGCCCGCAGCCGCTGCGCGCGGCGCGGGTCCCGGCCGGCCGTGACCGCGACCTGGACATCGCCGTGCCTGGTCACCGCCGGGATCCAGGCCGCCGAGATCGCGCCGTCGTCAGCGCGCACGCACCAGATTCGGCTGCGGTCTGCCTCCGCAGCCACCCGCCCGTTGACTGCGGGATCATCGGTCGCCGCATGCGCCAGCCATGCGGCAGCAAGATCGCCGTCGCGGTAGCCGCGGCGCAGCACGGTGACCGGCAGGGCCGCCAGCTCCGGGCACACCTCCGGGGCGATGACGACGACGTTTGCCCCGGCCTCGAGCAGGCCAACGGTGCGCCGCAGCGCCACTGGGCCGCCGCCGACCACGACCGCGCGCCGCCCTGCCATCGACATCATCATCGGATAGCGGGGAACGGGGTCCTGGGTCGTGCCGCGGTCAACCGCAGCCTCGGGGTCGTGCGG
The DNA here is from genome assembly GCA_963834665.1 of uncultured Actinomycetota bacterium. Lineage (GTDB taxonomy): Bacteria > Actinomycetota > Actinomycetes > Streptosporangiales > Streptosporangiaceae > JAJYUU01. Next base: position 168,227 of record CAWICK010000007.1, on the reverse strand, counting down.
CAACGCCGCCGGGTCCGCGGGCTGTGGGCGCGCACCGCCGGGCGGATAGCTGCTCATGACGCCCTCCCGGCGGCCGGCTCATTCGGCCGCGGCCGGATCACCGCCACGAACTTGAGGCTGAATCCCCGCGCGCAGGCGCTGCACTCCCACTGACCGGCTTCAGCGCCGGACGGCCGCAAGGTCTCCTCGCCGCAATACGGGCAGTAAAACGGCACCTGCCGTTCCCCGCTCATGTCAGCAGCTCCGCATCGGCGCGCCGTACCCAGCTGGCGAACTGCTCGTCCGCGGCCCGGTCTGCCTGGTAGTTGCGCAGGAGCCGCTCCACGTAGTCGGGCAGCGCGTCGGCGGTGACCTTGAGCCCGCGCAGCTTCCGTCCGAAGCCAGGCTCGGTGCCGAGCGAACCGCCCAGGTGCACCTGGAAGCCCTCCTCGCCGTCGACGATCGAGCCTTTCAGCCCGATGTCGGCGAGCTGGAAGCGCGCGCAGGAGTTCGGGCAGCCATTCACGTTGATGGTGATCGGGGTATCGAAGCCCGGCAGCCGACGGTCAAGCTCGGTGTACAGGTCGCGGGCGCGGCCCTTGGTTTCGACGATAGCCAGCTTGCAGAATTCGATGCCGGTGCAGGCCATGGTCCCGCGGCGGAACACGCTCGGACTGGCCGCCAGGTCGATCGACTCGAGCTCGGCCACGAGCTCGGGCACGGCCCGTTCCGGCACATCCAGCAGAAGCAGCTTCTGCTCGATCGTGGTGCGGACCCGGCCTGAGCCGTAGGCCTCGGCTAGATCGGCCAGCTGCCATAGCTGCGTGCCGGACGTACGGCCGGTGTGCGGGGCTACGCCAACGTAGTACAGGCCGTCGCGCTGGCGATGAACGCCGATGTGGTCGCGCGAACCAGGCGCTGGTGCGGGCGGCGGCGGCCCGTCGGCGAGCCCGTTCCCGTCCAGATACTCGCGCTCCAGGACCTCCCGGAACCGGTCGGCGCCCCAGTCGGCGACCAGGAACTTCAGCCGTGCGCGGCTGCGGAGCCTGCGGTAGCCGTAGTCACGAAACAGCCCGGCAACCCCTGCCCAGACCTCCGGCACCCGCTCGGCCGGGACAAACGCGCCGAGTCGCTGCGCCAGCATCGGGTTTGTCGACAGGCCGCCGCCGACCCACAGGTCGAACCCGGGCCGCCCGTCGGGGCCGAGCACGCCGACGAAGGAAACGTCGTTCACCTCGTGCGCGGTGCACTGGTTCGCGCAGCCGGAGATCGCGGTCTTGAACTTGCGCGGCAGGTTCGTGAGGTCGGGGCTATTGGTCGCGACCTCCTCGGTGGCCCGCAGCACGGCGCTCCCGTCCAGTACCTCCGCCGCGTCCAGCCCGGCGACCGGGCAACCCAGGATGTTGCGCGGGACGTCGCCGCAGGCCTGCTGACTCGACAGGCCGGCTTCCTCCAGGCGTGCCCACACGGCCGGGATGTCCTCGATCGTGATCCAGTGGAACTGCACGTTCTGCCGGTCGGTGATGTCGGCGAGATCGCGGCCGTATTCCTTGGCGACGCCGGCTACCGCACGCAGCTGGTCGGCCGTCAGCTGCCCGCCGGGGATGCGCACCCGCATCATGAAGTACGGATCCTCGATCTCGGCATCCTCAAGCGCGCCGGTGCGGCCGCCGCCGATGCCGGGCTTGCGCTGGGTATACAGGCCCCACCAGCGGAACCGGCCGCGCAGGTCGGTCGGGTCGATCGAGTCGAAGCCAAGCTGGGAGTAGCGGTTCAGGATGCGGTCGCGGACGTGCAGCCCGTCGTCATCCTTCTTGAATCTCTCCGCGGGATTGAGCGGCTCATGGTGGCCGAGGGCCCATTGGCCCTGGCCGCGAAGCGGCTGCGATGGCATTGCGTGGTCCTTCTGCTGGCGTGCGGGCTGCGGTAGCGAGGCACCGGGGATGGGGCGCTGGCGGTGCCGGGAAGCTGGCGGTACTGGAGACGCCTGGCTGTGGTCGGCACGCTGGTGGCACTGGGCGCGATGCCGGGGGCGGGTGCCGGTGCCCGGTTATTCGGGCGGCCCGGGTCGCGCTGAGTACCTGAGTCAGCAGGAAGGACGACAGATCGCGCTAGATACGCGCAGGAGGTCGATATGACGGCGGCAAACCAGCCGTAGGTCGGCGTGACGCCAGGAAACCAGCCAGAGGTCGTGGCTGGCGGTCGGGCGGATCACTACGGCCTCCTGAGGGCTTCGTGCTTGCGGTCACGCGCTGCGAGAGCTCGGCTCCGGCGAGCTGACTGCGCCGCACTGCGCAGGCTGCACTGCCTCGACCGTAACATCACTAGCCAGCGGCAGCGCAAGATAATTCCTTCTGTGACCCAAACTCCGCCGGTCCGCGTGGCGACGGGGCTTATCCGCCTGGAAGGCGGGTAGCTGGCAGCCACACCGAGCCCCCTGCTGTGGGCCCCGTGCTGTTGGCCCCCGTGCTGTGGGCCCGTGCTGTTGGCAGAGAGCTCCTGGCAGAGAGGCCGCGCCCGTGGACATCGGGGTAGTGAGGCAGGCGGCCATCGTCGTCCACCCGGACAAGGTAGCCGACGCCGGGAAGTTCCGGGCAGCCGTTTCGGAGGCCATGCACGAGCACGGGTGGCAGCCGCCGCTGTGGCTGGAGACGACGGCCGAGGATCCTGGCCAGAAGCAAGCCCGGGAGGCTGCCGCCGCCGGTGTCGACCTGGTCCTGGCGTGCGGCGGCGATGGCACGGTGACAGCCTGCGCGGAAGGCGTCGCCGGTGCCGGCGTGCCACTTGCCATCGTGCCGATGGGAACCGGGAATCTGCTGGCCCGCAACCTGGGCCTGCCTGTCGATCTCGATGCGGCGCTGGCCGTGGCCTTTGCTGGCAAGGACACGCCGATTGACGCCGGGACGGCCAACGGCACGCCGTTCGTGGTCATGGCCGGCCTTGGGCTCGATGCCAGGATGATCAGCGACACCAGCGAGCCACTGAAGAGGCGGCTCGGCTGGGTAGCCTACGCACTTTCGGTGATCAGGCACCTGCGAGACCTGCCGATGCGCGTGACGCTGACGGTGGACGGCGGCCGGCCGGTTCGGCTCCGACCCAGTGCCGTGATTGCCGGGAATGTCGGCTGGCTGCGCGGCGGTATCCCGCTGCTACCGGACGCACGGCCAGATGACGGCATGCTCGACGCGGTCGCCTTGCGCGCTCGTGGCCTGGGCGGCTGGATCGCGATCGCCGGGCACGTCCTGCTGCGCAGGGGCGAATCCGGCCGGGTGACCAGGTTCGTCTTCCGGGAGATGATCGTCGAGACAGCCAGCCCGCAACCCTGGGAGCTTGACGGCGAAAGCATGGGCAGCACCAGCCGCCTGGTCATTGCCGCCCAGCCTGGTCGGTTGCTGCTACGGCTGCCTGCCGACCGGCAGTAGCAGCTGTCTCCGTGTCCTCCCGCTGCCTGGCCGCAACATGTTCGCGCGTGCGCTGTTCTACGCGTCTACGCGCCGGGCGCCTTGCGTCGAGCGCGTCGGCCGCGGCGCAGCAGCAGCGTAATCCTGCGCTCTGCGAGCTGCTGAGTATGGAAGCTGAGCCACACGCACACCGCCGCGAGCGGCAGCTCGACCGCCACGGCCAGCACGATCGACTGAGCTTGCTGGCCGGCTGGCGTTGTCAGCACGTCGAACCAGGCGTCGACCACCAGCAGCGTCGCGGTCGCCGTTGCGGCAGTGGACAGGTAACGCGACCGGCGGAGGGCGAAGTACGCCGTGCAGGCCAGTGTCACCATCAAGATGGCGTCGAATCCGGCCCAGGCCGTGTCGTAGTTCGGCGACAGCTGCCGGGACGGCAGCGACGCACCGAGGTAAATCGTCCACGGCAGCAAGATCAGGGAGAACAGGCCGAACACCGGGCCCGTCCAGCGCACGACACGCGCTTCGTCGACGAGCACGTCGTTCTCGGGCTCGGGCGCGGGCTCGACCAAGGAGTCAAGTTTGCTCACTACCTCCTCAGGCTTGCCGACCGGATCGGCTGGCGGTCCGGCCAGCTGCTCTGAACCTGAGGCGGCGTTCACTGGTTCCTCTTTCGCGAGGCGAGCCGTTGACGAGTGTGGCCGCCAGTCGAGGCGAGACCCGCGGGGCTAACCGAACTACCCGATCGAAGCCGTGCTGAACGTGCCGCACCAGTGTGTTCCCTAGGCCTGGCCAGCGCCAGGCCTAGGGAAACGGGCTCTTCTAGCGGCTCGTGGCTGGCCCAGGGCTTGCCACCTTGCGGCCGAACTCTGCGGCGAGCAACTGGGTGGCCCGGGCCCAGGCATCGGCCGCGATCTCGGGCCGGTAGGTGTCCCGCTCGTGGCAGAAGAAGCCGTGCGGGACGCCGGGGTAGATAACCATCTCGTGCCGGACCCCGGCCTCGGTCAGGCTGGCGCTGATCTCGTCGAACTGGCCCGGCGGGAACAGGTGATCTTCGCCGCCGGCCATGAAGAGCACAGGAGTGCCCAGCTTGGCCATTCGCGGCGTGAGCGTGAGCAGGGGATCGGCCCTGCTCAGGCCGGTGCCCGTGGCAGCGAGCCAGCCTGGATACAGGAGTATCAGCGCAGCGAGCGGGAGCTGGGTGCCGGCATAGAACGAGATGTGGCCGCCGGCGCTCATGCCGAAGATGGCGAAGTCGCCAGTGCAGTCTGGCCGCGCGGCCAGGGCATCCATCGCGCACTCGACGTCCGCCCTGACAAGTTCCCGGTCGAGGCCATTGATCAGTTCCAGGCCACGAGACCGGCCCTGGGCGTCGGCTTGAAGTTCGACGGGCCAGCCGTCCGGGCTCTGCCAGTGGTAGTAATCAGGGACCAGCGCCAGATAGCCGGCCCTTGCCAGCCGGTCGGCGACCTGACAAACGAACCCTGTGATCCCGAACATCTCGAATCCGACCAGCACAGCTGGCCAGGGACCAGGCTGGTCGGGGCGGGCCAGGTAGGCCTTCATCGCCGAAGCACGCTGAGCGTTGCCGGCAGTGACCGGAACCTCGAGCCATCCGGTCTTGATCGCGAGGTCGTCGTTCATTGCACCAACGCTAGGACGCAGACTGATGCTCGTCCATACTGAGATTATGCTAGTAATGCGGCTACCAGGATGACTGACTCCCCGGTCCGGAGCCTGGCCCCGTCCCGTGGCCATTCGGCGGCAGCAGAGATCGCGGAGTTCCTCCGCGCCAGGCGGTCCAGGCTGCGCCCAGCCGATGTGGGCCTGCCAGCGGGCGCGCGCCGCCGCACGCCAGGGCTCCGGCGCGAGGAAGTCGCACAGCTCGCAGACATCTCCACGACCTACTACACCTTTCTGGAGCAAGGACGAGACGTTCGGCCGTCGCATCAGGTGCTGAACGCGCTGGCTGGCGCCCTTCTGCTGTCAGCCGCCGAGCGAGCGCACCTGTTCGATCTGGTCCACGGGCCGCCGGCGGAGGAGAAACAAGGCGCTGATGTGCTCGCGCCTGAAGTCGCGGCCCTGGTGGACCGGCTTAATCCATGGCCCGCTTATGTCACCGGCCGCTGCTGGGATGTGCTTGCGTCGAACCGGGCCTGCCGGGCGCTGTGGGCCGACTGGCCCGCGATGCCGCCTGAGCAGCGGAACATCTTGTGGTGGACCTTGATGGATCCGGCCGCGCGGGTCGTGCTAGTCGACTGGAAGGCGGAGGCCAGAGCTCAGCTGGCCAGGTTTCGCTCCGCGTCGGCGCGGCACCCGGAGGACGCGCAGTTCCGCTCGCTGATTGAGCGCCTGCAGTCCGGCAGCCGCGAGATCGCGGAAATGGTGGCCTGAGCACGAGGTCACTCCGCTGAGCTCGGGTACCAAGCGGATCCGCCACGCTGACCTAGGGGTTATAGATTTCCGGCACGTAGTGCTGCAGGTGGCCGACGATCCGGACCAGAAGCTCGTTACCTTCACGACGGGACCGGCTGACGCGGGCAGGATCGCGCGTCTCCTCAGGTGAGCACCGCTGTCGGTGGCTGGTGACATCATCCGGGCATGACAGAACTCAGCTGGCAGCAGTTCGCGTCGGCCAGGCCCGATATTGCCGAGGCAGGCAGGACGTTGCTCTATCAGTTCGGCGTGGGCCTTGCGTTCTTGTCGACGGTCCGGCCGGATGGCGGGCCACGCCTGCACCCGGTCTGCCCGGTGCTGGTGGGCGGCCGACTGGTGGCGCACGTCATCCCTTCCCCCAAGCGCGCCGATCTGCATCGAGATCCCCGCTACGCGCTGCACTCCTTCCCGACGGACGGGAACGAGGATGCCTTCTATCTCACCGGGCAGGCTGAGCCGGTGGCCGATGGGGAACTCATAGCCGCCGCGACAGCGCAGTTCTTGTCCGAGCGCGGACTCGCCAGCGAGCCAGACGACTTCTCTGATGGCGAGTTCTTCGAATTTCGCCTTGGCCGGTGCCTGCTGACCACGACCACCGGCCACGGGGACTGGCATCCGCGGCACGAGGTCTGGGCGGCAAGCCCTGTGCCTGGTTGAGCCGCGGGCCGGGCCTGCAGCGGTGGCGCGCTGAGATGACAGTGCTCGGCGCGCCGGACGTTCTTCACTACGTCGCGAACCTCATGCTCGCCGGCCTCCGCAGAGTTACCGGCTGCGTTTGTCTGACCGGGGCGCTGCGGCTAGCCTGGCGGCCGTGCGACTGACTGCGTTCTGGGATCGGATGCGGGCGCAGTTCGGCGAAAGTTACGCCGAGAGCGTCGCGAAGGACTTTGTCATCGCCGGGCTCGGCAGCCGCACAGTCAACCAGGCCCTCGCTGACGGCGAGGACGTCAAGATCGTGTGGCGAGCGGTCTGCGACGCGTTCCGTCTGCCGGACCGCGTGCGCTGAGCCACGGCCAGCCAGGCTGGTCAGGATCATAAATTGCCGACTTGCCACAAACGGCGATTATTGCCACGTTGGCGCATGCCAGGTGGCTGAAGCCCCGGTCTCGAACGATAAGACGATGCCCGTCGACGCCAGACGTGCGCGCGCGACTACTGCGTGCTATCCGTTTCGCATGGTGGCGAAGCGATTTCGGCCAGGTCGGCGTGTCCGCTTCATGATCGAACAATTGTTCGTTAGAGTGAGCTCGCTGGCGGTATTCCGCCTCCCGCGGCGGGCGCGAGTGAGGCGGTGCTTTCGCGGACCTGATTGTCAGAGGGGCCGCGTAACGTCTCCACCAGCAGACGGACCAGCCACGGTCCATCGGATCCGGCAAGCAGGTTAGGCGATGCGCACGCGAGCGGCTCGGCGTAGCCCTCGGTCTCACCCCAACAGGAGCTCAGATGGCACCGAACGATAAAGCGGGTAGCGGCAAGGGCATTGGCGGCGACAGGGACAAGTCCCTGGAGACCGCGCTCGCGCAGATCGAGCGGCAGTTCGGCCGGGGCGCCATCATGCGGCTCGGCGACGATACCCGCGCACCGATTGAAGTGATCCCGACCGGCTCTATCTCGCTGGATGTCGCGCTCGGCATCGGCGGATTGCCCAGGGGCCGGATCGTCGAGATATACGGGCCGGAGAGCAGCGGGAAGACGAGCCTGGCCCTGCACGCCATCGCGAACGCTCAGAAGGCCGGGGGGATAGCGGCCATCATCGACGCTGAGCATGCCCTGGACCCCGACTACGCCAAGAACCTCGGCGTGGATACAGACGCCCTGCTGGTATCTCAGCCAGACACCGGCGAGCAAGCGCTAGAGATCGCGGACATGCTGATCCGCTCCAGCGCCATCGACATCATCGTCATCGACTCTGTAGCGGCCCTGGTTCCGCGCGCCGAGATCGAGGGCGAGATGGGCGACAGCCATGTCGGCCTGCAGGCCAGGCTGATGTCCCAGGCGCTCAGGAAAATCGCCGGCGCGCTTAACCAGACAAAGACCACGGCTATTTTCATTAATCAGCTGAGGGAAAAAATCGGAGTGATGTTCGGCTCTCCCGAAACCACGACGGGCGGAAAGGCGCTGAAATTTTATGCGTCAATTCGCCTCGATATCCGGCGGATCGAGACGCTAAAAGACGGAACTGACGCAGTGGGAAACAGGACACGCGTAAAAGTGGTAAAGAATAAGTGCCTGGCCGAAGGAACGCGAATCTTCGATCCTGTAACTGGTCACACGCACCGCATTGAGGACATCGTCGACCAGCAGCTCCCAGTACACGTCGTGGCCGCCGACAAGAATGGCGCCCTGCACGTACGACCCGTGACGTCTTGGCTCGACCAGGGCGAACAGGAAGTGATTGGGCTCAAGCTCCGCGACGGAACAACGCTGTGGGTTACGCCCGACCACAAGATCATGACCGAGCAAGGCTGGCATGAGGCTCAGAGCGTCTGTCGCGCGGAGACCGGGTTGCCAGGCCCAGGGCGTTTGCGAGCTTCGGATCACAATCGCCGGTGTCCGCTGATCAGGCGCGGCTTCTGGGTTATCTCATCGGTGATGGCTACGTTGGCGGCAAGACGCCCGTTCATTTCATTAATACCGTCCAGCTCTTGCACGACGATGTGGCTCGGATCGCCGGGGCTCTGGGATGTGAGACCAAGCCAGCGGGCGAAATCTCGGTCGCAATCTCGCACCGACAGGGCGAGAAGAACGGCGTACTCGAACTTTGCCGTTGGGCAGGCATCTACGGTCATCTCGCTCCGGAGAAGAAGCTCCCGCCAGCGTTCTTCGCCCCAGAGGTCTCTGCTGAGATCGTTGGCAACCTGATCTTCGGCCTTCTCGAGACAGACGGATATGTCTCGCGCGAGCAGACGGGAGGACTCCGGGTCGGATTCGCCATTACATCCGAGCAGTTGGCTCATCAGATCCACTGGCTGCTGCTTCGGTGGGGCATCGGAAGCGCCGTTCGGGTTCGGGATCCTCATGATCAGCGTGGCGGACTTATCAAAGGCCGCAGGATCGTTGCGAAGCACCCGATATGGGATGTCCGAGTATCGGGGGTGGAGAACGTCACTGCCTTTGCTGCAGCAGTTCCGATGTGGGGGCCTCGCGGGCAAGTGCTTACACGGGAGCTGGCGAAGCTGGACGGCCGCTACCGCGGGTCGCAGCGCATTTACCTCGCCCCAGGGCTGGCACAACAAATTCTTGCGCATCTTGAGCAGCGTGGTGTGACCGCTGTGCTGGCCGCTCAGCTGATAGGCGAGCATGCAGGCAACCCCCAAGGCGGCATGAAGGTCGTTCTCGGCGCTTCACGCATGCGCCGTGACCGAGTCGAGTCTCTCGCTGAAGCGCTGGATGACGCTTTTATGCGTGACCTCGTTGCTGACGATCTGTGGTTCTCCCGGATCGCCGAGGTCTTGCCTCCTCGCCTAAGCAGAACTTTCGACATCGAGGTCAGAGAACTCCACAACTTTGTAGCGAATGACGTGGTAGCGCATAACTGCGCTAGCCCATTCAAAGTCGCGGAATTCGATATTCTATACGGTCACGGAATTAGCCGCGAAGGCAGCCTCATCGACCTCGGCGTGGAGCAGGGCATCGTCCGCAAGTCCGGCGCCTGGTACACCTACGACGGCGACCAGCTCGGCCAGGGTAAGGAGAACGCCAGGAACTTCCTGCGCGACAACCCGGATCTGGCCAACGGGATCGAGAAGAAGATCAAGGAGAAGCTCGGCATCGGCGCCAGGCTCGATGCGGAGGCGGAGTCGGCCACCGGTCCGGCCGTGCCTCCGGGCATTGCAACGGTGACGAGCCTCCGCCCTGAGTAGGGCCGGATGGCGGAGCGTCGTGGTCGGCGATCGTTCGGCAGCCCGGAAGCAGCCGACGGCGAGGTACGAGCAGGCAGCCAGGGATCGGGCGGCCGGCGCGCAGGCAGGGCGGCTAGAGCTAACGGCGGCCCGCTAGGCGCCAGCCAGGCCGCTGATCCGGAGGCAGGACCGGACGCCGATCCGGAGGCAGTTGCGCGCCAGATCTGCCTGCGGATGCTATCTGCCGCGCCGCGCACCCAGGCGCAGCTAGCCGCCGCGCTGCGTCGGCGCAGGGTGCCGGAAGCGGCAGCCCAAGCCGTGCTCGCCCGGTTTGCCGAAGTGAAGCTGATAGACGACGCGATGTTCGCCCGCGCCTGGGTCGAGTCCCGGCACATCGGCCGCGGGCTGGCGGGCCGGGCCCTGGGCGCGGAACTGCGGCAGCGCGGCGTCGCTCAGCAGGACATCCAGGCCGCGCTCGAAGATCTGGATCCCGACCAGGAGCTCGCCACGGCCCGCGAACTGGTGGCCAGGCGCCTCGCGGCGACCGCGAAGATGCCGACGCCCGCTCGGATGCGGCGGCTAGTAGGCATGCTGGCACGCAAGGGCTACGCGCCGGGCCTGGCCTACCGCGTGGTCCGTGAGGCGCTGGAGCAGCAGCCCGGGACCGGCCCCGTTCCCTTCTATGACCTTCACGATCTGCCTGAGTCGGATGCCGATGAGGAGGCAGCTGAGCTGTAGCGGCGCAGCGAAGCCGAGGTCGTCGACGCCTGCTATCGCCTATTCCTGAATGCGACATCGTTCTGGATGCGCGCCCGCTCTACATCCCGGCGCACGTCCCGGGAAGACGGGCGACTAGCCTCCCCCGTCCACGGCTTGTTATGAAAGAGGCCCCTGAGCCAGCGGCGAAGGCGCGTCTTTGTCATCTGTCAGCCCTCTTAGCTGGTCTGATGGTGCCAGGCGCTCTCAGCGTCGCAGGTCCTGCAGCACAACACAACAGGCAGACCCGGCACCGAACGGGGGGCTGCAGTCCGGAGGCGGCGTGCCAGAGGTGTCGCCTGGCGTCTTCGCCCATGTCCGCTTGGTGGCTACCTAACTACCGGTCGCTCGGGTCGCGGCAGGCGAGCCCTGCACCCCCCCCCCGCGCCGCAGGTCGTGCGAATGTGCCGGTCAACAGCGCGGATAGCAGGACCCTGCGTTACCAGGTAGTTCCACGTGGCGGACAGTGTTGACCAGTTTGTTATAAGCGCTTAGCTTTACGGCAGCGAGGTTTTCTGCTCCGTGCAACCTAGTTCGGCGTGTGGAGAGACTGAAGATTGAAGCGGAACGACGACGGCCGGGTTGATAGACCCGGCGGCCGTCGGGCCTTTGACAGTAGAGGACGAACGAGCGGGCGAGGCTGGACCCGGCTGCGAGTGACAGCCGGGCCGCGGCCTGACGGGAAGGAGGACATGGCGCTGATCTAGCGCTCGCAGCGCGCGGGATTGACCGCGGCGGCCCGAGCGTGCCTGACGAGGTAGCAAGGCGATGCCCGTGCGGTGGCATCCTGGTTTCGCTGCCCAGGCTCGCGAGTTCGGCTCCGCAATCCGGCGCCGGATCGAAGCGATGGCATCAGGCCTGACTGTTACGGCGCTGTGGCTGCGAATCCGCAGCCAGCGCCGGTACCGAGCAGTCGCTGCTCGGGCGGTATCCCTCGCTGCAGGCATACGTGCTTGCCGAACGGCTAGCGATGTGCGCGGGCCAGGTGGGAGAGGGGTGGTCTGTGAACAGCGGCGCTGTGCTCGCACTGGCGATCATTGGATGCCTGGCCGCGATCAGCACTATGACCGTGCTGGTCGTGGTACTTCGGCGTGGCGGCCCGCTGGGCGCGGCGCGCGGCCGGCCGGAGGCCGATGCGCAGCTCCTTGAGGCTGACACTGCGCGTCTTCAGGCTGATGCAGCCGGCTGACGTGGCGGATCTCAAGGCCAAGGCCGAGCAGGAAGCGGCGGCGATCGTCAGCAAGGCGGCGCTCGCGGCAGCCGAGGCTGCAGCAGACGCTACAGCGGCCCGCCGAAACGCTGAGACCGCTCGCCGCGATGCTGAGACTGCCAGCCGGACCGCAGAGGCTGAAGCAAACGCTGGCAAGGACGAGGCGCGGCGGCTGCGGGCTGACCTCGAACGCCGCGAGGACCGGCTGAGCGAGCGGGAGCAGCGCATCGATGAACTTACTCGCAAGGCGGAGGAGCGGGCGGGCGAACTCGACGCCCGCAGCGCTGCGCTCGATCAGCTCGATGCGGAGCGACGGGCCGAGCTGGAGCGAATCGCCGGCCTGACTGCCGACCACGCGAAGGCCGAGCTGGTGGCCGGCATCGAGAACCAGTCCAAGCGCGAGGCCGCCATTATTGTCCGCGACATCGAGGCCGAAGCGCGGCGTGAAGGCGGCAAACGGGCCCGAAAGATCATTACCCTGGCTATCCAGCGGGTCGCCAGCGAGCAGACCAGCGAATCCGTGGTGTCCGTGCTCCACCTGCCAGGGGACGAGATGAAGGGCCGCATCATCGGGCGCGAGGGCCGCAACATCCGGGCCTTCGAATCGGTCACCGGTGTCAACCTCATTATTGACGACACCCCAGAAGCGGTCCTCCTGTCGTGCTTCGACCCGGTGCGGCGCGAGGTCGGCAGGCTGACGCTGGAGCGCCTGGTACTAGACGGCCGGATCCACCCGCAGCGGATCGAGGAAGCCCACGAGCGCAGCAAGGCCGAGATCGAGGCACTCTGCGTGCGGGCGGGCGAGGACGCGCTCGTCGATGTGGGCATCACCGACATGCACCCCGAACTCACGAACCTGCTCGGCAGGCTGCGTTATCGCACCTCATACGGCCAGAACGTGCTGAAGCACCTGATCGAGTCCGCGCACATCGCGGGCATGATGGGCAGCGAGATCGGCCTCGACCCGGTGCTGATGAAGCGCTGCACGCTGCTGCACGACATCGGCAAGGCGCTCACTCACGAAGTGCAGGGCAGCCACGCGCTGATCGGCGCTGAGATAGCGCGCAAGTACGGCGAGCCGGAGGACGTGGTGCATGCCATCGAGGCGCACCACAACGAGGTGGAGGTCCGCACGGTGGAGGCCGTGTTGACCCAAGCCGCCGACGCGATCAGCGGAAGCAGGCCTGGTGCCAGGCGAGAGTCACTCGAGGCATACGTGAAGCGGCTAGAGCGGCTTGAGCACATCGCGATGGCTCAGGAGGGCGTCGAGAAGGTGTTCGCCATGCAAGCTGGCCGCGAGATCAGGGTGATGGTCAAGCCCGGTGATGTCGACGACATTCAGGCCCAGGTCATCGCGCGCGACGTGGCCAAGCAAGTCGAGGACGAGCTGACCTATCCAGGCCAGATCCGGGTAACGGTGATCAGGGAATCCCGCGCCATCGAGTTCGCCCGATAGGACAACGATGAGGGGAACGGGGCCGGACGAGTCGCCCGGCCGTTGGCAAGCTCGGGCCGACCGGGGCGAGCCTGTCGACCTGGGGAGCCTGCCGGGCCGAGAGCCTGCCGGGCCGGGAACCTGCGGACCGAGAGCCTGCGTACCGCCTCAGCCCGGCGTTATCGCGACCTTCGGGATGCCGGGCGGGGTGAAACCGAGAATCTGCCCGTAGAAGGACAGCTCCGCCTCCAACGCCGCAATGACCGTTTCAGCCTTCCGGAAGCCGTGCGACTCGCCCTCGAACGCGAGGTAGGCATGGCTGATGCCGTGCGCGGCCAGATCAGCCGCGATGCTCTCGGCCTGCGCTGGCGGCACGATCGGGTCGTCCAGCCCCTGCAGCAGCAGGATCGGGCAGGTCGCCTGGTTCACATGGCCGACCGGGGCGCGCTCTTCGTAGAGGACCTCGGAGCCAGGCATCGGCCCGATCAGGCCATCGAGGTAACGGGACTCGAAGTCGTGCGTCTGCTCAATGAAGCCGCGCAGTTCCGACACGCCGAAGTAGGAAGCGGCAGCGCTGAATACAACGCCCTTGCTCGTCCCCGTGGTCACCGCTGCCAGCGTGGTCCAGCCGCCGGCTGACCCGCCGCGGACGGCGATCCTGGCCGGATCCGCGCCGGCGTGCTCGGCGACCCAGCGCGCCGCGGCGATCGCATCCTGCACGTCGACCACGCCCCATAGCCGGCGCAGCCGTTCCCGGTACTGGCGCCCGTAGCCGCTGGAACCGCCGTAGTTCACGTCGATGATGCCGATGCCCCGGCTGGTGAAATACGCCTTCGCCAGGTCAAGGGTCGCCGAGACCCTGGACGTCGGGCCGCCGTGTACCCAGACCACATAAGGCGCTAGCTCGCCGGCTGGACCTGTCGCGTCCGGGCTAGTGGGCGGGTACAGCAGGGCGTGCACGACCTGGCCGTACGGGCCCTCGAAGTCGACATGCTGGGGAACCGGCAGGTAGGCCTCGTCCGGGAGCGCACCCGGGTCACGCTGAAGCACCTCGGTCTTGCCAGTGGCGGCGTCAACCTTGATCACGGCCGGGCGGGTGGCTGGCCCGCCGGCCACGGCGCCGATCGTGCCGCCGTCGGCCGATAGCGCCATCCCGAACTCCGCGAACGGGGTGTCGAGGTCCTTCAGTTCGCAGGACTCGGGGTCCAGGATCGCCAGCCGGGCTGTGCCGGCGCCGTGGGTGACCGCGAGCCTGCCGTCTCCGAGCAACGCGAACGGCCGGGCGCCAAGCTGCCAGAGCGGGCCGGAACTCCTCGTCCGCAGGGAACAGCGCCATCGGCGGCTCGCCGGTAAGGCTGAGCTGGTAGATGTTCCACCAGCCGGGCCAGTCGGTGGCTACGTAAAGGCTGGAGTTGTCCCGCCAGAGGGGCGCCAGCACGGACTCGCGCTGGTTGCCCGTCAGCAGCCTGCCCTTTCCGGGCATCCCGTCCTGCACCGGGGCGACCCGCAGCTCAGTCCCGTCCCAGGGCATATGCGGGTGGTTCCAGCAGATCCAGGCGAGCCAGCTGCCGTCTGGCGACGGCGTCGGGTAGGCAAAGAAGTCGGAACCGGTCACCAGGGTCCGGATCGCCTCGGGATTGTCGGCCGCGGAACCGTCCAGCGGTACTGCCACGATGGCCCGGCTGACCTTGCCGCCCTCGTGCCGCTCTTGCACGCACCAGACCTCACGGCGGTCGTGCGAGAGAACGAAATCGGCGTACCGCAGGCCTCCGGTGCCGAGCGTTCCTTCGCCCGATGCGGCCGGGACGGTGGCCGGATCAGGGGTGAGCGGGGCCGGCTCGTCCGTAGCGGTACTGTCCTTGGCGGTACTGCGCTCGCCGGTTGCCGGCCCGGAGCGGACAGGTACAGCCGCTGGTCGGCAAAGTTGGCGAACAAGATCTGGTATCCCCGCGCCTGCTTGGCCCCGGGCTTGCCCGCCAGCGCCGACCGGGGGATAGGCAGGTAGGCCAAGCCGCCGTATTCGTGTACCCGGGTCCGGGCGTTCCACGGGGCGGACAGCAGCGCCGTCTGCTTGCCGCCCGAGCTGTGCATGACCGTGGTCCTGCCCCCCTCGTCCGGCAGGCCCTGCTGCCACCAGGCGTCGCTGCCGAGGATCGTGGGGAAGGAGCCGGTAACTGGCGCGCTGGCGATCTCGGCCGCCGTGACAGGGGAGGGCCACTCGCCGAACGGAACCGCGGGAGCCGAGACCTGTGCATTGAGCTGCTCATCGGCTGCAATGCCGTCGGTCGCCGCCGGGTCAGTGACGGCCTCGTTCCCGCTCTCTGTCATACGCATATGGTGCCCTACCGGGCGGCCCTGAGAAGCGGCGAATCCGGACACGCGTGTAATTCTTCCTACTTGCGAAGGTCGAGCCAGGTTGGCCGCCTGGCGAGTCCGGGCCTGCGGGTGGCAGCCTGCAGGCCGTCGGCCATCTAACCTAGAGGGCATGGCCGGCGTCATGCAGCGAAGCTTCGAGATCCGCACCTACGGGTGCCAGATGAACATGCATGATTCTGAGCGGCTGGCCGGCCTGCTCGAGGCGGCGGGCTATCACCGCGCCGCCGACGGGGCCGACCCCGACGTAGTCGTCTTCAACACCTGCGCCGTCCGGGAGAACGCCGATAACCGGCTCTACGGGAATCTGGGCCATCTGCTTCCGGTGAAGAACTCCCGGCCGGGGATGCAGATTGCCGTCGGGGGCTGTCTCGCGCAGAAGGATCAGGCCGCGATCACCCGGCGAGCGCCCTGGGTCGATGTGGTGTTCGGCACCCATAACATCGGTTCGCTGCCCGTGCTGCTGGAACGCGCCCGGGTTCAGCAGCAGGCTCAGGTCGAGATCCTTGAGTCGCTGGAGCGCTTCCCGTCGGTGCTGCCGGCCAGCCGCGAGTCGCCGTACTCGGCCTGGGTTGCCATCTCAGTCGGCTGTAACAACACCTGCACGTTCTGCATCGTGCCGAGCCTGCGCGGCAAGGAGGAAGATCGCCGGCCCGGTGACGTGCTGGCCGAGATCGAGGCGCTGGCGGCCGACGGAGTGCTGGAGATCACGCTGCTCGGCCAGAACGTCAACTCCTACGGCGTGGGGTTCGGCGACCGGCTCGCGTTCGGAAAGCTGCTGCGAGCGTGCGGGAACGTGGCCGGCCTTGAGCGGGTGCGGTTCACCTCGCCGCACCCGCGCGACTTCACCGATGACGTGATCGAGGCGATGGCGCAGACGCCCAACGTGATGCCGCAGCTGCACATGCCGCTGCAGTCCGGCTCGGATGCGGTGCTGAGGGCGATGCGGCGGGCCTACCGCAGAGACAAGTACCTCGCGATCCTGGACCGCGTCCGGGCCTCGATGCCGGATGCCGCCATCACCACCGACATCATCGTGGGCTTTCCCGGCGAGACCGAGCAGGACTTCGCCGACACCCTCGATCTGGTCCGCCAGGCCGGGTTCGCCGGGGCCTTCACCTTCCAGTACTCGATCCGGCCCGGCACCCCGGCCGCGGAAATGCCGGACCAGGTTCCGGCGGCCGTCGTCGGCGAGCGTTACGAGCGGCTGGCCGCGCTTGTTGCCGAGTTGTGCTGGCAGGAGAATCTCAAGCTGGTCGGCACCCAGGTCGAGGTGCTCGTCGCCGACGGCGAGGGCCGCAAGGACAGCGTGACGCACCGGATGTCGGGCCGGGCCAGGGACAACCGCCTGGTTCACTTCACCCCGCCCGACCCGGCCCCGCGGCCGGGAGACCTCGTCACGACCGTCGTGACTAGCGCATCCCCGCACTACCTGCTGGCCGACAGCGGCGTCGCGGTGTTGCGGCGCACGAGCGGAGGCGACAACTGGGCACTGCGGCACGCGGCCGCCGGGCAGGTGGCGAGCGGCGGAGCCGTCACTGCGGCGCGAGCAGCTGACCAGCCAGGAGCCTCGGTGCTACTGGGAATGCCATCGGTCGGAGCGCCCGCCCCTGCCGCTCCCTAGCGGGGCCGGGTGGCCGCGCCTGGCCTGCCGCGGGAACGGCCTGCTGCGCCGGACCTGGCTGCGCGGGATCTGGCCGCGCCGGAGCTAGGTGGGCCGGACCTCGCCGCCGCCATCCCAGCTCGTGCCTTCGGCGTCGTCCTCTTCGCCGAAGTCGTACTCGTCCTCATCGACCTCTAGGTCGTCGTCGGTGTCGAACTCGTAGTCCCCGCCGGGCGCGGTGATGTCATCGGCGTATGTCATTTGCTTCCCCCCGGAGAGCACGGCCGCATGGCCACGTCGCGTGTGCAGGGACGTACCCTGCGCTGCCAAACTGATGCAATGCTACGGCCAGTGATCGCCGTCGTGGGTCCGACTGCGGCAGGCAAGTCCGAGCTTTCCCTGGCACTGGCTGACGCGCTCGACGGCGAGATCATCAACGCGGACTCGATGCAGCTGTATCAGGGCATGGACATCGGCACCGCCAAGCTCACGATGCCCGAGCGGGCGGGCGTGCCCCACCATCTGCTGGACATCTGGCCGGTAACCCAGGCGGCGAGTGTGTCGGAATACCAGGCGCTGGCCAGGCACGCGATCGACGACATCCGCCACCGTGGCCGCACCCCCATCCTCGTGGGCGGCTCCGGCCTTTACGTCCGGGCCGCGCTCGACAAGCTGCAGTTCCCCGGTACCGACCCCGACCTGCGGTCCCGGCTGGAGGAGGAACTCAGCCACGTGGGCCCGGCCGTGCTGCATGCGCGGCTGGCCATCCTGGACCCGCCCGCGGCGGCCGCGATCCTGCCGGGCAACGGCCGCCGAATCGTCCGAGCGCTCGAGGTCATCGAGCTGTCGGGCCGGCCGTTCAGCGCGAGCCTTCCGGACTACGAATCGATCTATCCGGCGATCCAGCTGGGCGTCGAGCTGCCGCGGCCGGAACTGGACCAGCGGATCACCGACCGCGTGCAGCGGATGCTGCAGTTGGGACTTGTGGACGAGGTCCGGCAACTGGAGCTTGCTGGGCTGCGCGACAGCAAGACGGCGAGCCGCGCGCTCGGCTACGCGGAGGTGCTGCGATACCTGGCGGGGGAGGTGAGCCTGGAGGACGCGGCGGCACACACGATCCTGGCGACGCGCAGATTCGTCCGACGGCAGGAGTCGTGGTTCCGGCGCGATCCGCGTATTACCTGGCTGGAGGCGGGGCCAAGTTTGTCGGCTCGGGCGCTTGAGGCGATCCACAGTAGCTAACGGGCAGCATGGGGGATGTTCGCGCCAGAGGGTAAACGGCTCCGGAACACACGCACGCCGCCCGCTAGCATCGGGGGCATGCGGTTCGCCAAGGGGCATGGCACGGGGAATGACTTCGTGATCTTGCCCGACCCTGATGGAGAGCTCGAGCTGACCCCTGAGCTGGTCAGGCGGTTGTGTGATCGGCACTTCGGCATTGGCGGGGATGGGGTGCTGAGGGCCGTTCTGGCCGCGGCCGTCGGGGAGCACGGGGCTCAGTGGTTTATGGATTATCGCAATGCTGACGGGAGCGTTGCGGAGATGTGCGGGAACGGGATCCGCGTCTTTGCCAAGTACCTGATCGAGGCGGGCCTGGCCAGTGCTGCTGCGGCGAGCGGCCCTGGGCTTCAGCTGGCGACCCGTTCCGGTACCAGGTCGGTCCGGGCGGAGGCCGACGGCCAGTTCACCGTGGATATGGGCGCAGCGACGGTGCTTGGCGCCGCCTCGGTGGAGGCGGGCGGGCGCAAGCTCGCCGGGCTGGCAATCACGGTGGGCAACCCGCATGTGGCTTGCATGATCGACCAGCCGGTGGCGGACGTTGACCTCAGCGGACCGCAGGTGCTGGCGCCGCCGCTCTGACCGGGGGTGCGAACGTCGAGGTTGTCAGGGTGACCGGGCCGCGCGAGGTTGAGATGCGGGTGCACGAGCGCGGTTCGGGCCTCGACTCTGTCATGCGGAACGGGCGCGGTCGCGGCTGCCGTCGCGGCCGCCTCGGCTGCCGGCGAGTGGCCGGACGGCGCCGGCAGGCCATGGACTGTGCAGGTACCCGGCGGAAGACTGACCGTGCTACCGAGCAGCACGGCGAGCCTTCTCACCGGTCCTGCGGAAATCGTCGCTGCTGGCGAGCTGTCGGCCAGTTGGCTCGCTGACCTGTCGCCGATTCGGCTGGGCACGTTCTGAGCGGGGTCAGGAGCCGGCTGGGCGGGGGGTGACCTGCGGCCGCCGGGGCTGCGGCACAGCCAGCCGGAGTCCGACATGCACGAGCGTCCATCCGGTCCGTACCCGGAGCGTCTCCAGCGGCGCGTTCTGCCGGATGTCTTGCTTGCTCGCCGCGGCGCGCAGCTCAGCCATTCGCTGACTCGCCAATCCCTCAAGCAGGTGCTGATTCATGTGACCCGGTCCCTTCAGGTGGTCGTCGGTAGTGCGGGCTATTCACTGCGCGGTGCGGACACGTTTGCCTCGCCTTGGGCGCCTTCTCGTGCGGTGATGGCGACGTCGCCAGCTGGCTTCTGGCCCGGCTTGGCCTTGCGGATCCTGATGTCGCCGCTCAGCGAGCGGCACCTGATCTCGACGGTCGCGTCGGCTCCGTCACCCTGGTCGTCGCCTGGCACGAGATCACTGCGGACATCACCGCTAGTACTGGCTAGGTCCAGGTACACGCCCAGCCCAGGCACGACGGCCACTTCGATGTCGCCGGACGTGCTGGCCAGCTCAACCCGGCCTGCGGCCACGCCGCCCAGGTCTATGTCACCGCTGGTGGTGTGAGCGGCCACCGAACCTGAGCAGTAGCCGACGGCGACATCGCCGCTGGAGGTGTTCAGCCGCACCTCGCCGTCAACCTGGGTGGCTTGGATGTCGCCGGACGCGGTCTGGATGGTCAGATTCCCGCCCGCTTTGCTCAGCAGCACGTCGCCGCTAGCGCTCTGCACGGTGACATCGCCTGTGACAAGGGCGGCGGTGACGTCACCGCTGGCCGTATGTAGCGCCAGTGCGCTCAGCTCGCCGACGCAGGCTACGTCGGCAGAGGCTGTCTTGGCCGCGCAGCTAGAACCAGCGGGAGCCTTGATGGTCAGGTCGAGCCCCTTGTTGAGACGGAACGAGCCAACCCGCGGGCCGCGCACATACAGCTGCCCGTCCTCGAAGCTGACCTGCACCTGCGCGATCAGGTCATCGAGGTCGGAGCGCTTGCGGGTCGGTAGCACCTCGACAGTGACCTCGGTTGTTGCCTCGCCAGCTACGACGATGCTGCCGGATGCCCACGAGTCGATGCTGATGTCGACGGGGTCGGAGTACGGAAAATCCCAGTTGGTCATGGCGGTGCCCTTCTGTGCAGCTGGTGAGTTGAAGGAAGGTGGTTGTCGCTGGCTAACTGCGCGCGAAGCCCGTGACGCGCTTGCCGACTATGGGCCTGCCGGGCTTGCCCGGCGGAAACGGTGGCCGCGGCCTTGCCCCACGGCCAGCCTGGTCATCAAGGCCGCGGCTGATCGCCCGGACCAGCCAGGCGTTCACTGACATGCCCGCAGCAGCGGCGGCCGCCTCAACCTTGACCTTCAGGCCGTCTGACATGCGCAGTGTGATCCGCGCAGTGCCGGCCTCGTCGAGAGGCTCCGCTGCCTCCTGGCCAGCCTCATCGGGCCCGTGGTCAATGTTGACGACGAACTCAGGCTCGCTGCCCGACAGCCTGACGTCGATAGTCGCGCCGTCGATGCTGGCAGTGATCTCGTCGGCCGCGGCCGCCAGGACATCAAGTAGCGCTAGCCGCACCGATGAGTCCAGGGTCTCCGCCAGCATCTCGGCCGCCCTAGCGATGTCCTCCCCGGCGAACCGGGTGATCGCGGTGAGCTCCCGGCGGAGCGATTCTGTATACGAGCTCAGATCCATGACGCCATCATGGCGTCACTTATGACGTCTGTCAACTTCAGAAGTGACATCAATATGACGGCAGACCCTTGCGGGTATGACGTCGCGGTTCCATGTCGCAGTGCAGGGCGCCACCCTGGCGTCCGATTTGTGACATCCCAAGCATCGGTGCGGCGTGCGCTGCCACTCCTACGCCCGATTTGTGAGCTATCGGCAACGGGTCGGCCTGACGTATGTGGCTCGGGTGTGGAGGGGGCAACACTCAGGCCACAAATGTCAGTGGGTCGTACGTCAGTGGGTCGTACGTCAGTCGGGCACGTCAGTGCGTCGTCAGTCGCCGGCCGTAAGGGACCGGCCCGGCAGCGCTCGGATCGAGGCGTCCAGCACCTCGGCGATGTGCGCGACGGGGAGCGGATGCCCGGCCGCGGCCAGGGCCTTCGCGATCTGCAGCGAGCAACCCGGATTCGCCGAGACCAGCAGGTCTGCGCCGGTCGCCTGCACCGCGTTCGCCTTTCGCGCGCCCAGCTCGGCGGCGGCCTCCGGCTGCACCAGGTTGTAGATACCAGCCGAGCCGCAGCAGGTGCCGCCGTCGGCGATGTCGATCAGCGTGACGCCCGGGATGTCGCGAAGCAGCTTGCGTGGCTGTGCGGTGATTCGCTGGGCATGCCCGAGGTGGCACGCATCGTGGTACGCGATCGTCAGTTTCAGCTCTGCTCGGGGCGCCGCCGGCCCGAGTTCCGCCAGGTATTCGCTCAGGTCGCGAACCTTGCCGCTGAACGCCGCAGCCCGCTCCGCCCAAGCTGGGTCGTCCGCGAGCAAGTGCCCGTACTCCTTCATCGCCGAGCCGCACCCGGCCGCGTTGACGATGACGGCATCGACGCCAGCCTGCTCGAACGTGGCGATTGTCTTCCTGGCGAAAGCGGCTGCCTCGGCCCGGCGGCCGCCATGCAGCGACAGCGCGCCGCAGCAGCCCTGGCCCGGCGGGCTGATGACATCACACCCTTCGGCTGACAAGACCCTGGCCGTGGCCGCGTTCACCTGCGGGAAGAAGACCTGTTGCACGCAACCGGTGAGCATACCGACAACGGCACGCCTCGGCCCGAGGGCAGCGGTCCGTATCGGACCGCGCCTTGGCGAGTGCGAAGGCGCGCCAGCACGCCGACCTGGCCGGCGCGGCTAGCGCCCTTGTTCGGAGGTGGCGCGACGGCGAGCGCAGCCACCGCCTCCGGCGCGAGGCGCGCCAGCAATTTGCTGTGGGCGGCTACCCGGTCCAGGCCGGTTAGCTGGGCCGCGCGCAGCGGACCTAGCAGGGCGCGAAGCCGGTCCGCGTACGGGAACGTGGCGAAGATGGCGGCCCGGACGGCCCGATCGCGGCGGGACCGGGCCGGCGGGGCGGGGGCAACTTCAGCGGTCGTGCCCTCAGCGGCAACTCCGCGAGCCCCTGCGGGCGCAGGCTCAGCCCAGGTCCTGGCCGCTTCGATCAGCTGGTCGTACTGCACGCCGGACGGGCACGCCGTCATGCAGGCCATGCAGCCAAGGCACCGGTCGAAGTGCTCAGCCGCCGCTGCGGTGCCCTCGCCGCTATCCAGGATCTGGCTGATCAGATGGATGCGCCCGCGGGGCGAGTCCATTTCCTCGCCCCACAGCTGATACGTGGGGCAGGCCGGCAGGCAGAAGCCGCAGTGCACGCAGTCATTCGCCAGACTGCGCAGTTCCCCGTTCGGATCGAGCAATTCGCCCGCCACTAGATCCCTCCAGCGAACCGGCCGGGCGCCATCCGGCGTTCGGCATCGAACTGCCCTTTGACCGCGCGCATGAGTCCCAGCGACGGCACCGCCCCCCACACGTCCACCGCAACCCGCACCGTCGCAGGCGCGCGCACCACCACCACGCTGCCCGCCACCGGCGGCACCCCGCCCGGGCCGGGACCGCCCAGGCTGCCGCGCAACCCCTCAACGAACCGCGCAACCGCCTCCGCAGGCTCGTCACCGGCCACCTCGACGGTCAGCACGCCTGCCGCAGCCGATCCGCCGATAGCCGGATCCAGATCCTCGGCAAATGCCGCCGTCCGGATCGCCGTGAGCACGGACGTAAGCTGCCCCGCCCAGAACCCGACCTGGAGGACTGTCGGCTGAGTTTCGTCGGCCGGGAGCGCGGGGCGGCCGAGCCGGTGGTCGACCCGTTTCGGTTGGGCCGACCACCGGTCGACCGTCGCGCGGTCCCCTAGCAGTCCGCGACATCCGGTCGGCCCGACCAGCCACACTGTCGTCGTCGCCCTCGAGCAGCACGCTGACCGTGATCGCCGCCGCAGCAGATGGCCAGTCCAACTCGACAGCCGAAGGCGCCAGCGGCGAGTCGGCCATCGATTGCACGGCCGCGGCCGCGGATTGCGCGTCCGGGCAATCGACTGTGACGACTGCGGCAGCAGCGGGGGCTGGATGCAGGCGGAAGGTGGCTTCGGTGATCAGGCCGAGCGTGCCGTACGAGCCGGCGAACAGCTTGCCGAGGTCGTAGCCGGCCACGTTCTTCACGACCTTGCCGCCGGAGCGTGCGATCGTGCCGTCCGCCCGGACCACGGTGATGCCGATGAGCAGATCGCGCGGGGCACCGTAGCGGAACCGCAGTGGTCCGGCGGCCTGGGTCGCGATGACGCCGCCGATGGTTCCGCCGGCCGGCGGATCGAGCGCGAGTCGCTGGCCGGCCGCCGAGACGACTTTTGCCAGGTCTGCCAGGAGAATCCCGGCCTGGACGCTGACGACGAGGTCTCCGGCTGCGTGCTCAAGCACCTGGTCCAGCCGCCGGGTGTCGAGGATCAGGTCACACGAAGCGGGCGTGGCGCCCCAGTCCAGCTTGCTCCCGGAACCGCGGGGCACCACGGTCAAGCCGAGCCCGGCTGCGGCGCGCAGCACTGCGGCGGCTTCGGCCGTGGATGCCGTGGCAGCCACGTAGCGGGCCGGCGCCGCGACGACATCGGCCGGTCCGGCGGGGGTCACCCCGGCGCAGGCATCGGTGAGTTCGCCAGGAACGCGGCCGGTGGCTTTGGCTGAGCTCGTGGTGACCACCCCGTTCCTCAGAATTGATCGATCAGGCCCGATGCGACGAGAGGATGCGGGGCGTGACGCACCCCTGGCACCTCGCCGCACAGCCTCGGAGTGGGGAAGATCTTGCCCGGGTTGCACAGCCCGCCGGGGTCGAAGGCGCAGCGCAGCAACTGCATCGTGTCCAGGTCATCGGGCCCGAACATCCTCGGCATGTAGCGGGATTTGTCGACGCCGACGCCGTGCTCGCCGGTGATGGAGCCGCCGTGCTCGATGCATAGGTCGAGGATCTTGCCGGACAGCTTCTCGGCTGCCTCCTGCTCGCCCGGGATGGCATCGTCGAACAGCACGAGCGGGTGCAGGTTCCCGTCGCCGGCATGGAAGACGTTGGCGACCCGGATGCCGTGCTCGGCCGATAGCTCGCCGATCCGGTCCAGTACCTGCGGCAACGCGGTCCTGGGCACTACCCCGTCCTGCACGATGTAGGCAGGGCTGATCCGGCCGACCGCCGCAAAGGCTGACTTGCGCCCCGTCCAGATTGCCGCGCGCTCGATGGCATCCTGGGCGGCCCTGATCTCGTAGGCGCCCTGCGCCGTGCAGATCTCCCGGACCGCCGCGGTTTGCGCCTCGACGTCGGCTACCGGGCCGTCGAGCTCGACGATGAGGACGGCACCTGCCCCCTCCGGATACCGGCAGCTCACCGCTGCCTCGGCTGCCTCGATAGCCAGCGCGTCCATCATCTCGATCGCGCCGGGCAGGATGCCCGAGCCGATGATCGCTGATACCGCTGCGCCGCCCGCGCCCATCGTTGTGAAGGCGGCCAGCAGCGTCGTCACCGACTCGGGGATCGGGGTGAGCTTGACCACGATCTTGGTAACGATGCCGAGCGTGCCCTCAGAGCCCGTGAACGCGCCGACCAGATCGTAACCGGGGGCTGCGCCGGTACCGTCGCCGAGCCAGGTCAGCTCGCCTTGCGGGGTGACGATCTCCAGGCCGGTCACGTGGTGGACGGTGAACCCGTGCTTCAGGCAGTGCGCGCCGCCGGAGTTCTCGGCCACGTTGCCGCCGACGGAACAGACGACCTGGCTGGACGGGTCAGGTGCGTAGAACAGGCCGTACGGCTCGGCCGCCTTGCTGACCGCCAGGTTCGTCACGCCGGGTTCGACGATGGCGCGGTGGCTTACCGGGTCGATCGCGATGACGGTGCGCATCTTTGAGGTGACGATCAGCACGCCATCGCCGCGCGGGAGCGCGCCTCCGGATAGTCCGGTTCCACTGCCTCGTGCCACGAACGGGATTTTCCTCGCCGCGCACTCAGCGACGATCGCGGCCACCTGCGCCGCCGTCTCCGGCAGTACAACCAGTCCCGGGCTGCAGCGGTGCGAGGTCAGCCCGTCGCACTCGTAGGTACGCAGTTGCTGCGGATCGGTAATGACGTTATTGCTGCCGCAGACGTCGGCGAGCCTGGCTGTGAGTGCGCCGTCCATGGGTCCAGCATCCCTCGCCCGTGGTGCTGTCCGCCACAGAGGCAGCGCGGCGACCTCACATCTCGGGAATCTTGCCGTTGCGCCGCCACTCGGCCTGCTTCGGTGCATTGATCGATCTGTCTCGATATATGGACAGTTAGTATCAATATGTGAGCAGGGTGAGGAGAGAACCCGAGGGCGCGGACGGTTTGGCGGGGAGCGGTGGCCGGCCGTCTGTGAGCGGCGCGAGTCCGGCCGGGCACAGCGACCGCCGGCGCTGGCTTGTGTTGATGATCGGCCTGATCGCCATGACGGCCGGCTGCACTTTCCAGTACGGCATCGCCTACCTGATCCCGGCGCTCCGGCACGACGGGTTTTCGCTGGTGCGGGCCGGTTTCCTAGTGGCCTGCCCGACGATCGGACTGCTGCTGACCTTGATCGGCTGGGGCGCAGTCGCGGATCGCCGGGGCGAGCGGCTGGTATTGGCCACCGGGCTCGGTCTGGCCGGGATCGTGCTGATCGCGGCGAGGTCGGTGCACGGCTATGCCGGGCTGGCTGGTTGCCTTGCAGTGGCCGGAGCGGCGGGCGGCTCGGTGTTCGCGGCCAGTGGGCGGCTCATCCTTGGCTGGTTTGCCCGGCACGAGCGGGGCCTGGCCATGGGTATCCGGCAGAGCGCCCAGCCGCTGGGCGTAGCTCTGGCGGCAGCCACGCTGCCCGCTCTGGGCGCCAGCGGGACGAGTGTGCCGCTGACGGCGCTCGGCGGATTCTGCCTCGTTGCCGCGACGTTGGTCATCGCGTTCGTGCGTGATCCGGAGCGGCGCGGGCAGCCCGCGGGTCCAGAGCCTGCCAGGCGGATTTCGCCGTACCGGCAGCCCGTGTTGTGGCGCATCCATGCTGCCAGCGCGCTCCTGGTCGTACCGCAGTTCACCGTCGCCACGTTCGCACTGGTCTACCTTGTTGATGCCCGCGGCTGGCAGGCCACGTCCGCTGGCCGCCTGCTGGCGGTCGCGCAAGCGTGCGGTGCGCTCTCACGCCTGGCCGCGGGTTACTGGTCGGACCGGGTCGGCAGCCGGATGCGGCCGATGCGCATCCTGGCGCTCATTACTGCCGTTGGCATGTTCGGCCTCGCGGCAACGGTCGCTGCCGGGTCGAAGGCAGCCGTTCCCGTCCTGCTGGCCTGCAGCGTGGTCGCGGTGAGCACGAACGGTCTCGCCTTCACTGCGGTGGCCGAGTACGCGGGGTCGTCGTGGGCAGGCCGGGCGCTCGGCATCCAGAACACGGGGCAGAACGCGCTGGCGGCCGCGACGCCGCCAGTGCTGGCGCTGGCTATCGGGTCGGCCGGGTTCGGCGCCTCGTTCGCCGTCGTGGCCGTGTTCCCGCTGGTTGCGGCTATGTTCGTGCCCGTCTCGGCGGAGCGCGCGACGGCCTATGGCATCCGCTCGTAGGCGGGCAGCGTCAGGAACTCCACGTAGTCATCGGCCAGCGCGACCTCAGTGAACAACGAGGTTGCCTGCTCGTACTGCGCCGCGTCAAAGGCGTCTCCCAGCTGGGCCTTGATGGTTGCCAGCTCTTCGCCGATGAGCCGCTCTACCAGGTCCCTGGTGACCTTCGGTCCCCCAGCCAGCTCAATGTCGTTGTGCAGCCACTGCCAGACCTGCGAACGGGAGATCTCCGCGGTAGCCGCGTCCTCCATGAGGTTGAAGATGGCCACCGCGCCGTTCCCGGCGAGCCAGTTGGCCAGGTACTGCAGGCCAACGTTGATGTCGTTGCGCAGGCCGGCCTCGGTGATTTGCCCTGGTGTCTTGCTGATGGCCAGCAGCTCGGCCGCCGTGACATGCACGTCATCGCGCTGCTTGCTGATCTGGTTCGGCTTGTCGCCGAGCACGCCATCGAACACCTCCCGGCACAGCGGCACGAGGTCAGGGTGAGCCACCCAGGAGCCGTCAAAGCCGTCGTTCGATTCGCGCGTCTTGTCGTCGCGAACCTTAGCCAGGGCCGTGGCGGTGACCTCGGGGTCGCGGCGATTAGGAATGAACGCGGCCATGCCGCCCATTGCGTGCGCGCCCCGTGCGTGGCAGGTCTTGACCAGCAACTCTGTGTAGGCCCGCATGAAGGGAGCGGTCATGGTGACCGCGTTGCGGTCCGGCAGTACGAACTCCCGGCCCCTGGTGCGGAACTTCTTGATGATGCTGAACTGGTAATCCCAGCGGCCCGCGTTCAGGCCCGCGCTGTGATCGCGCAGTTCATAAAGGATCTCATCCATCTCGAAGGCCGCCGGGATGGTCTCGATCAGCACCGTCGCGCGGATCGTACCCTGCGGGATGCCGAGTGCGTCCTCGGCCAGCAGGAAAGCGTCGTTCCACAGCCGCGCCTCCAGATGGCTCTCCATCTTGGCCAGGTAGAAGTACGGGCCCTTGCCCTTGGCTAGCTGGCGGTGCGCGCAGTGGGCGAAGTAGAGAGCGAAGTCGACCAGGCTGCCGGACGCGCGCTGGCCGTCGACCAGCAGGTGCTTCTCGTCCAGGTGCCAGCCCCGTGGCCTGACCACGATGGTGGCCAGTTCCTCGTCTGGCCGCAGCTGATAGGACTTGCCCTCGTCGCTCGTGAAGCCGATGGTGCGGTCCAGCGCGTCCTTCAGGTTCAGCTGACCGGTGATCATGTTGTCCCAGAGCGGGGTGTTGGCATCCTCGAAGTCAGCTAGCCACACCTTCGCGCCGGAGTTCAGCGCGTTGATGGTCATCTTCTTGTCGGTCGGCCCGGTGATCTCCACCCGCCTGTCGATGAGGCCAGGTGCCGCGGGCGCCACCCGCCAGGTGGGGTCTGCCCGGATGGCCTCGGTGCCGGCCAGGAAATCCAGGCTGCCACCCGCCGACAGTTCCTGCTGGCGCGCCGCCCTCGCCGCGAGCAATTCGCGGCGGCGCTGGCCCAGCTCACGGTGCAGGGCGGCGACGAGGCTCAGCGCTTCGGGGGTGAGGATCTCGTCGTACCGACTGCCCGCCGGACCTGCAATCTCAACGCCGCTTGTCATTGCTCGCGCTCCTTACCGTCTGGCCACCGCGGCCGCCGCCATTCGGCCGGGCGGCCGAGACTATCCGGCCGATTGCCCCCGTCCTCGCGGTCGGCCGCTGCACCAGACGGTAGCTCATGGGATCCTGGCCCACAGCGGGAGCCTGGCATGGCACATTCCTCGCATCAGTGCGCCATCCGCGCACGATGGCAAGCCGCGGGCACATCTGGAGCCCGCCAGGAGTTATTGAGATGTGCGGAGACAGACTCCGTGGCACTATCAGCCTCAAGCCCGCTGCCAGCGGGCGACGGGTTGTCCGCATTCTCCGTCGTAACACGACGTATGACTTACTAGCATTTTACGGGCTCTGGCAGGCCCGGTAGAGGTGGCATGAGCGTCCTATCGAATCAGAACTCCGACACTGACCTATTCCCCGACTTCCCCGACGCACAGGCTGCACCGCAGGACGGCGAGCTCGATCTTGAGGAGCGCCATGCGCTGCGGCGCGTAGCCGGCCTGTCGACCGAGCTTGAGGACATCAGCGAGGTCGAGTACCGGGCCCTCCGGCTGGAACGAGTCGTGCTGATGGGGGTTTGGACCGAAGGCACGCTGGTGATGGCGGAGAACTCACTGCGCGAGCTCTCCCGACTGGCGGAGACAGCCGGGTCGGAGGTACTGGATGCGCTGATCCAGCGCCGCGGCCGCCCGGACGCGGCCACCTATGTAGGCGCAGGCAAGGCGAGGGAACTCGCCGAGATTGTCGCCGCGCATGGAGCGGACACCGTCATCTGCGACGGGGAACTCACGCCAGGCCAGCTGCGGAGCCTGGAGAGCGCGGTCAAGGTCAAGGTGGTCGACCGCACCGCGCTGATCCTGGACATCTTCGCCCAGCACGCGCGCAGCAAGGAAGGCAAAGCGCAGGTCGAGCTTGCCCAGCTTCAGTACATGCTGCCCCGCTTGCGTGGCTGGGGCGAGTCACTGTCCAGGCAGGCTGGCGGCCGGGCAGGCAGTAACGGCGGCATCGGCGGCCGCGGCCCTGGCGAGACCAAGATCGAGACCGACCGTCGCCGGATCCGGTCCCGGATCTCGAGACTGCGCCGCGAGATCGCTGATATGTCGGTCGGCCGCGAGGTAAAGCGCGGCCAGCGCCGCCGCCGGGCGGTGCCGTCGGTGGCGATCGCCGGCTACACCAACGCGGGCAAGTCCAGCCTGCTCAACCGTCTGACCGGAGCGCAGGTCCTGGTGGACGATTCCCTGTTCGCCACTCTCGACCCGGCCGTGCGCAAGGCCAGGACGCCGTCCGGATGGCCGTACACGCTGACCGACACCGTCGGTTTCGTCCGGCACCTGCCGCATCAGCTCGTCGACGCGTTCCGGTCCACGCTGGAGGAGGTTGCCGACGCGGACCTGATCCTGCACGTGGTCGACGGGTCCGATGCCGACCCGCGGTCGCAGCTTGCGGCGGTCAGGGAGGTGCTGGCCGAAGTTGGCGCAGGCACCGTGCCCGAGCTAGTCGTGATCAACAAGGCGGACAGCGCGGACCGGATAGAGCTGGAGGGCCTGCGGCTTGCCGAGCGGCAGTCGGTGGTGGTATCCGCTCATTCCGGCGAGGGCATCGACCAGTTGCTTGCGGAGATCGAGCGGCTGCTCCCGCGCCAGTTCCGCGAGGTCAGCGTCATGATCCCGTACAAACGTGGCGACCTGCTGTCCCGCGCGCACGACGAGGGTGAAGTACTGACCGTCAACCACGGCAGCGACGGCACCGAACTGACCGCGCGGGTGCCCCTGGCCCTGGCTGCGGAACTAGCCGGTTTCGCCCGGGCGAATACGGTTCATTAGGGCTGTCGGGGGCCGCACCTGCTATATATCGCGGAATGCCGTACGCAATTGCGTAATGCAGATGCACGTTCATCTGCACGGTGCGGCCGCCCGATAAGCGAGTTCCGTACGCGCTTTAAACGGCTATTAAGCGGACGCGGCCACACTGCATAGGCGCTGGTCGCGGTCTGGTCTGTGGCCTGCGGGTTGCCGTGCGGGCCGCTGCGAGCGGGCTAGCCACGGTTGCCGGCGACGTGCGGTGCAGGCGGCGCGTCGTGCCGCACGGATTGGCGCCCGGCAGTTAAGATGGCACACCGCGACTACGGCCGGTGCTTTTACGGCCTTTACAGGCTTCCACTTGTGCAATACCGTGACTCAACCGATATGTTGGTGTGCTAACCACGCCAGGCTAAATGGGCAGTCGCGGTAGGAGTTGTTGCGCCTGGCGTTCCGCCAGGGTTTCACGCCATTGTCCGACGCTCGGTAGGAGAGGCCGCATGGATGCTCGGGGTGCCGGGCACCGCAGCAGTCCCCGGCTGGGCTTCAGCGCTCCTCAGCTAGGCGGTGGCAGATGACCGTACGCTTGCTGACGAACATCGGCCGGCTCTGGACAGGATCGGAAGTCTGGGGCAACGCCGCGATCCTCGCGCAGGACGACCGGATCGCCTGGGTAGGGCCGGCCGCTGAACTGCCTGCCAGCATTCCGGGCGTGATCCACGACATCGTCGATGTCGACCACGTGGAGAATCTTGGCGGCGCGCTGGTCACGCCCGGCCTGATCGACTCCCACACGCATCCCGTCTACGCCGGGAACAGATGGGCGGAGCTCGCCATGAGGTCGGGCGGGTCCTCGTCCAGCGAGATCAATGCGGCGGGTGGCGGCATTTCCTCGACCGTCACGATAACCAGGGGCACCGACCCGTGGACCTTGTGTGGCGGCGTCCGCGAGCGGTTGCGCTCCTGGCTGCTCAGCGGCACGACGACGGTCGAGGCGAAGACTGGCTACCACCTGACCAGAGATGGCGAGCTAGCCGACGTCCGGATGCTCCGCTCGCTGGAGAAGGAACCGGGCATGCCTCGCGTGCACGTCACCTTCATGGCCGCCAACGCCGTGCCGCCGGAGTACTTCGGCCGGCGCAACGATTATGTGGACGCGGTCGGCAACTGGTGCTCTGACGCGGTCGCGGCTGGTGCGGACAGCATTGATGCCTACTGCGGCGAAGGCGGATTCACCGCGCACGAGGCCAGCTGGATACTGAACGCCGGACGCGCCGCCGGGCTCCTGCCGCGGCTGCACGCCTGCGATGGGCGCAGCGGCGCGGCCCTGCTCGCGGCCGAGCTCGGATGCGCGTCGGCTGACCTGCTGTTCGGTGCCGGTGATGACGATGTTGCCGCGATCGCCCGGGCGGGCGTAGTCGCCGTGCTATGCCCGGCGACCGCGTCGGACTCCCGGCGGCCTCCTCCCGTGCGCGCGCTGCTCGATAAAGGCGTCCCGGTCGCGCTTGGCTCGGCGCATTCGCCCGGACGTAACGGCATCACATCGATGCCGCTGGTCATCAGCCTGGCCGTCTCGGCCTTCGGCATGAGCGTTACGGAGGCGCTGCGCGCCGCGACAGTCGGAGGCGCCCAGGCGCTCCGGGCGCCGGACCGGGGCGCCATGGCCCGTGGCCGCGTCGCCGACATCGTTGCCTGGGACGCCGATCATGAGGGCGCGTTCGCCTGGTCCTACGGCATGAAGCCGATCCGGGTCTGGCGCGGCGGCGAGCCGGTCACGAACTAGCGCTGGTTGCCGCTGCAGCCGCGACTCCTGGGTGGTTCTCGGGGTTGCACGACGGGCGGAGCCTCCGGTGGTGTCCTGGGTGGTCTCGGGGTGCACGGCGGGCGGAGCCCCCGCGGGTGTGGCAAGCTGCCTGCATGCCCTCCGGACCAGCGCGCAACGGCCCGCCGAGCGCCGCAGCCGTGTCGGCCGCCCCCGTCGCGCCAGCCAAGCCGACCGCGTCAGCCAAGCCGCCGCGTCAGCCAAGCCGGACGGGCCGGGTGCGCTGGGCGCGCCCGTCCAGGTCACGGTGATCGTCGGCGACGAGGAACTGCTCGTCGAGCGGGCCGTCCGCGCTGCCCTGGCAGCCGCAACAGCCGCCGCCCCACCCGCTGCGGACGCGGGCGATGTCGGCGGCATCGATGTGCATGTCGTTGCCGCGGCCGGCCTGCCGGCGGGCGAACTGTCCGCGCTGACGGCACCCTCCCTGTTCGGCGGCGGCTGCGTCGTCGTGGTGAAAGCGGCGCAGGACGCCGGCAAGGACCTGGCGGCGGAACTCACCCGGCTGGCGCACGCACCCTCGCCCGATGTCTTCCTGGTCGTCACCCATGCCGGCGGCGCCAAGAACAAGGGGTTGCTAGCCGCCCTGCTCGACACGGGTGCCAGGAGAGTCGACTGCCCGAGCGTCAAGCGCTTCAGCGACCGCATGGACTTCCTCCGGGGCGAGTTCCGGCAGGCCGGGCGAAAGGCCGATGACGCCGGCCTGCGGGCACTGCTGGACGCGGTCGGTAACGACCTGGCGGAGCTGGCGTCGGCGTGCAGCCAGCTGGCCGCCGACACGACGGGGATGATCAATCAGGCAGTCGTCGCCCGCTATTACCGCGGCCGGGCGGAAGCGACGGGGTTCTCGGTAGCCGACCGGGCGTGCGAGGGCAAGCTTGCCGATGCCATGGAGCAACTGCGCTGGGCGCTAGCGACCGGTACGTCACCAGTGCTGATCACGAGCGCGCTGGCGCAGGGATTGCGAACCCTCGGGCTTGTCGGCGCCGCTGGCCGCGGGCTCAGCCCGAACGCGCTTGCAGCGGAGCTGGGGATGCCGTCCTGGCGAATCGACAAGGCGCGCCAGCAGCTCCGCGGCTGGACCTCAGAAGGGCTTGCCGCAGCGCACGCGGCAGTCGCCGAGGCCGACGCGGCGGTCAAAGGCGAAGGCGCCAGTGCCGGATATGCCCTTGAACGGGCGATAAGCACGATCGTGGCCTGCCGCCAGGGTGCTGGTACGGCCGCTCGCTAGCCCTCAAACCGGACATCTCATCGCCTGGCCCGCCGGAGTCGACATCATGATGAGGGTTTCAGTGCCCCAAACCGGGCATTCCGGCCGCCGGGGGCACTGGAAGCCTCATAGTGTTGCCTGACGCACCTGACGCACCTGACGCACCTGACGCGCCTGACGACCTGACGCGTCGCTGACGCGCCTGACGGCGCTGGCCGGCGTGAGCGGTTAGGCAGACGAGGCGGTCTGTATGATGCCAATGTGAGTAGTATCACGCAGACCATGTGGATCGACCATCGCAGCTCCGTTCCGTTGCACGAGCAGGTATCGGCGGCCCTGCGCCGGGCGATAGCCGACGGAGAGGCCGGCCCGGGCGAACGCCTGCCTCCGGCAAAGGACCTGGCCGCTGTCATGGGCGTCAACGCCAACACGGTCTTCAGGGCCCTGCGGACGCTTCGTGACGAAGGACTCGTAGAGTTCCGCCGTGGCCGTGGCGTGACGGTGACGGGCGAGGGCCCGCAGCGTAGTGCCGTGGTAGCCAAGGCGCGCGAGCTTGTGCTGCTTGCGCGGCGCTGTGGCTACCAGCCGGAAGAACTTGCCCAGATCATCCAGCAGGTGTCGTAGGAACGTTATGGAAATACGCCGGGCTCCGGTGACCGGCCGCCCCGACGGCAGGCGCAGGTCATCGTCACTGCCCGGCATGCATGCTGGTCACCTCGATGGTCTGGGTGACCGGGACGGCGCTGGCGAGCCGCCGATCGTGGGTGACCAGGACCAGCGTGCGCGAGTAGGCCTCCAGGGCTTGCTCCAGCTGCTCGATCGCCTCGATGTCGAGGTGATTGGTCGGCTCGTCGAGCACCAGGAAGTTCACGCCGCGAGCCTGCAGCAGGGCCAGGCCGGCCCTGGTCCGCTCACCTGGCGACAGTGAGCTGGATGGGCGCAGCGCGGCGTCGCCGCGCAGCCTGAACTTGGCCAGCAGCGTCCTGGCATCTTCCGCGCTGAGCCCGGCCGCGGCTCGCACCACGTCCGCCACCGGCGTGTCGGTAGCGAACTCCCGCCTGGTCTGGTCCAGCTCGCCGAACACGACGCTCGGGCCTGCGTAACGCTGGCCGCGATCCAGCTCCAGGCGGCCAATCAGCGCATCAACCAACGTGGTCTTGCCCGAGCCGTTCGGGCCGATGATCCGGATCCGGTCCGCCGGCCCGATGGTCAGGCTGACCGGCCCGAGAGTGACCTCGCCCCGCCGGATGACCGCGTTGGTTAGTGCGACCGCCACGTCCCCGGCCCGTTTCGCCTCGGCGATCTCGAGCCGCAGTTGCCAGGGCTCGCGCACCTCGGCCGGGGCGTCCTTCTCCAGCCTCGCCGCCGCCTGGCTCGTCCGGGCCGCCCTGGCGCCGGTGTTCTGGGCGCTGGCGATTCGGTAAGCCCTGACGTTCTTGTCGGGGTCGGGCTGGTAGCGCGGGTTAGCGGCCCGCTGCGCGCCCGAGCGAGCCCACTGCCGCTGCTGACGTGCCGCTTCGGTCAGCTTGTCGCGCTCCGTCTCGTACGCCGAGTAAGCCTCGACCGCATGCCGCTTCGCCAGTTCCCGCTCAGCCACGTAAGCGTCCCAGCCCCCGGCGTAGGCCGCCGCATGCCGGGTGAATTCATCCAGCTCCACGACGTCGCTGACCACGGCCGCGAGCATGGCCCGGTCGTGGCTGACCAGCGCGAGCCCGGCCTTGCTACGGCGCAGGCGTGCCTCGAGCAGAGCCAGGCCCTGGTCGTCCAGGTCGTTGGTCGGCTCGTCGAGCAGCAGG
The DNA here is from genome assembly GCA_963834665.1 of uncultured Actinomycetota bacterium. GTDB lineage: Bacteria > Actinomycetota > Actinomycetes > Streptosporangiales > Streptosporangiaceae > JAJYUU01. The sequence goes on along the minus strand of CAWICK010000007.1, from coordinate 133,186 downwards.
ATGTCAGGCTGGGCAAGCAGCACCGCCGCGAGCCCGAGCCTTGCCTGCTGGCCGCCGGATAGCTCGGCCACGTTCCCTCTCAGCAAGCGGGCATCCAGGCCCAGCTCTTCGGTGACCTGAGCCATGCGCTCGGGCAGGTCGGCGCCGCCGAGGGCCAGCCAGCGCCGCAGCGCCAGGTCGTAGCTGTCGTCAGCGCCGTGCTCGCCGCGCGCCAGCGCCTCCGCCGACGCGTCGAGGGCAGCCTGCGCGGCCGCAACCTGAGTGCGCCGGCCAGGTGCTCGGCCAGTGATTCGCCCGGGCGGATATCCGGCTCCTGGGCCAGCCGGAGCACCGTGGCCATGGACGGCGACCTGGTCACGATGCCGCTATCCGGCTCGAGTTCGCCGGCGAGCACTCTGAGCAGCGTGGATTTCCCGACCCCGTTCGGGGCGACGATCCCGGTGCGGTCCCCGGCGCCGATGCTGAGGCTGACGCCGTCCAGCACGACAAGACTGCCGAAGGAAACGCTGACGTTGGAAGCAGTCAGCCTGGACATTAAGACTCCCAGATTCACGGCCGGCTGCCTGGCCCGGCCGTGCATTATGCCCAGGGTGACGCGGGGGGCGGCGGCTCTAGCCTTTCCGGCGAGCCCGCCGCCCAGATCCTGCCGAAGCCTAGGCGCTCTTGAGCTGCGCTGCCCGCTTGGCGATAGCCGACTTGCGGTTGGCAGCCTGGTTCTTGTGGATGACGCCCTTGCTCACGGCCTTGTCCAGCTTGATGGACGCGGCCAGCATTGCCGCCTCGGCAGCCTCGGCATTCCCGGCCTCGGCAGCCTCGCGGAACTTGCGCACGGACGTCTTCAGCTCGGACTTGACCGCCTTATTGCGGAGCCGGGCCTTCTCGTTCTGCTTGTTGCGCTTGATCTGGGACTTGATGTTTGCCACGCGGATGCCTCGTTAAAGTCTGGTCTAGGTGGTCTGTGCTGCCCCGCGCGAGCCGAATCAGGCGGTTCGCGGCGTCGCACCCCGCGCTGCAAAACACAGGGGAACGAGCACGGGGCAACAAACAAGGACGCCAGCACCTCGCGGCAAACGCGGGCATGCAGGCAGCCAGTAGGTAAGGATAGCCGAGATCTGGCTGGCCGCTCAAACTCAGGCTATTCGCGGCCCGGCTAGGCGGCCCCGGCTAGGCGGTCTGGCCTCGGGGCTGAGAAGGCGACGACAGCGGCCGCCGGGCGGCTGATGGTGAGCGCATCGGGTCCGGCATGCAACGATAGGTGCGAGAAGATCTGCCGGCGACGCCCAGTGTGCCGGGCACGCCGCACAGTGTCCCGGGCACGCCGCACGGTGTGCCAGGCGCGTCCGCCCGGTGTGCCAGGGCTTGCGCCTGGCGCGGGGCGGGACGGGCGGGCCGACGGTTCCGGGCCGGGCGGGCCGACGGTTCCGGGACGGGCGGGCCGTCGGTTCCGGGACGGGCGGCGCTGCAGATCTACCGACCTAGCCGAGCCGACTATTTACCTGGCGGATGCCCTGTGTCAGTAACGCCGCAGCAGCCCACGAAGCAGCTGCCCGCGCCCGAGCCCGCCCGGACCCCGCAGTCGATCATCCGTAATTTCTGCATTATTGCCCATATCGACCACGGGAAGTCGACCCTGGCAGACCGGATGTTGCAGCTCACTGGCGTCGTCGAGGGCAGGCAGATGCGCGCCCAGTACCTGGACCGGATGGACATCGAGCGCGAGCGCGGCATCACGATCAAGAGCCAGGCCGTCCGGTTGCCCTGGCGGGGCACCGATGGCACTCAGTACGTGCTGAACCTGATCGACACGCCCGGCCACGTCGACTTCACCTACGAAGTCTCCAGGTCGCTGGCCGCCTGTGAAGGCGCGATCTTGCTGGTGGATGCGGCCCAGGGGATCGAGGCACAGACCCTGGCCAACCTCTACCTGGCCCTCGACGCCGACCTGCAGCTGATCCCGGTGCTAAACAAGATCGACCTGCCCGCGGCCCAGCCGGAAAAGTACGCGGCCGAGCTAGCGAACATCATCGGCTGCGATCCTGGCGACGTGCTGAGAGTGTCGGCCAAGACCGGTGAGGGCGTTGAGGACCTGCTCAACGCGGTAGTCGCGCAGGTACACCCGCCGAGCGGCAACCTTGAGGCGCCCGCCAGGGCGCTGATCTTCGACTCTGTCTACGACACCTACCGGGGCGTAATTACCTACGTGCGAGTAGTCGACGGCAGGCTCGGCAAGCGTGAGCGCACGCTCATGCTGAACACCAAGGCCGTGCACGAGACGCTGGAGATCGGCGTTATCTCACCCGAGCCGGTGCCTTCAGACGGGCTGGCGGCGGGGGAGGTCGGCTACCTGATCACCGGCGTCAAGGACGTCCGGCAAGCCCGCGTCGGCGACACGCTGACCACCGTCGCCAACCCGGCGACCGCGGCGCTGGCCGGGTACGCCAACCCGAAGCCGATGGTGTTCTCGGGCCTTTATCCGGTCGACGGGGACGATTACCCCGAACTGCGCGACGCGCTGGACAAGCTGCGGCTGAACGACGCCTCGCTGGTCTACGAGCCGGAAACCTCGACCGCGCTGGGCTTCGGCTTCCGCTGCGGCTTCCTTGGCCTGCTGCACATGGAGATCATCAGGGAACGGCTGGAGCGCGAGTTCGATCTTGTGCTGATCTCCACCGCGCCGAACGTGGTCTACCGGGTGGTGACCGAGGCCGGCCTGGAGATTATCGTCACCAACCCCAGCGAGTTCCCCGACGGCAAGGTCGGCCAGATCTTCGAGCCCGTGGTCAGGGCGACGGTGCTGGCGCCCACCGACTACGTGGGCGCGATCATGGAGCTGTGCCAGAGCCGCCGCGGCGTGCTGCTCGGGATGGAGTACTTGTCTGCTGACCGGGTCGAGATCCGGTACACGATGCCGCTTGGCGAGATCATCTTCGACTTCTTCGACCAGCTCAAGTCCCGGACCCGCGGCTATGCCTCGCTCGACTACGAGCCTGCGGGCGAGCAGGAGGCTGATCTGGTCAAGGTGGACATCCTGCTCCAGGGCGTGCCGGTGGACGCCTTCAGCCAGATCGTGCATGCCGACAAGGCGCGCGATTACGGCCTGAACATGACCGCCAAGCTCAAGGAGCTGATCCCGCGGCAGCAGTTCGAGGTGCCGATCCAGGCGGCGATCGGATCGCGGATCATCGCGCGGGAGAACATCCGCGCGATCCGCAAGGACGTGCTGGCCAAATGCTACGGCGGTGACATCACCCGCAAGCGCAAGCTGCTGGAGAAGCAGAAGGAAGGCAAGCGGCGGATGAAGGTGATCGGGCGGGTCGAGGTGCCGCAGGAGGCCTTCGTGGCTGCTCTGTCCACCGAACAGGCACCAGACAAGAAGCGCTAAGAGGGGAACGGGGTCCCGCTAGGGCTACCCGTGTCCGTCGTTGTGACGGCACCGGGGCTATGACCCCGGTTTATCCGCAACGATCAAGCGGCTCGCCTAGTTGCTGGCACTCAGCCCGACGATGATGATGAGGATCAGAGCGAAATAGAGGACGCCCAGGAGGCCGAGCACGACGCCTGCGATCGCCATGCCTCTGCCTCGCTCGCCGCGGCTCCTGATCTGACCAAGCCCGATGACGCCAAGCACCAGGGCCGGTATTGCGAGCAGGATGTTTCCGATGATCAGTAGACCCAGGAGGAACTGGCCGATTCCGCAGACCAGGGCCGCAATGGCGAGCGGATTGGTCCGCCCTGCTGCCAGGCCGGAAGGCTGCGGCTGATATCCGGCGTACTGACCGTGCTGGCCATACTGGCCGGGCTGGCCGACTGGTACGGGTTCGGTCGCGCCCCAGCCGGGCTGATCGGGTTGCGGCCAGGGCTCGGGAGTGATCTCGTCCGCCGGGAACGACCCGCCGGAGTCTGTTGCGTCCATGAGGCTGTCCCTGCGCGGGCTAGTAGCCGGTCTGCGATGAAATATGTTGCCAGGCCACGACGAATACGATGATTCCGATCACCGCGAGCAGCGTTCCGACGATGCCGAGGACCAGCCCAGTGATGGCGAGTCCGCGGCCATCCTCGCCCGTCTGACTTATTTGCTTGAGCGACATCGAGCCGAGGATGATGGCCGGGATGCCCGCGAACGGCCCGGCAATCACCTGCGCGATGCCGCAGCACAGGGCCGCTATCGCCAGCGAGTTGGTCCGGCGCGAGGCGGCCGCCCAGTTGCCGCCTGGCTGGCCGTAGGGATACCCCGGGCCGCCCCCGGCTGGCCAGCCCGGCTGGTCGTATTGCCCCGGTGCGCCGGGACTCGGCCAGCCCTGCTGCCCGGGCTGGCCGTACTGCTGCCCCGGTGCGCCGGGACCCGGCCAGCCCTCCTGCCTCGGCTGATCATCGAAGCCGCCTGAGCTCATAGTTGCCCCCGCCCCAGTAAACGCTGATCTGTTGCTGGGCCAAGTATCTGGTAACTCGGCATTTACTGGGAGGCTTATCCCGTTATGTTTCGCTGCCCGCGGCGCTCGCACCTGCAGGGTGGCCGATTTGAAGTCGACTGAGCCGGCCGCGGTCGGCTAGCGTCGGGGCATGCCAGCTGCACGGGTTATCTCCGTTAACCGCGGCCAGGAAGCCAGTCTGCTCATCGGTGGCAAGCCCGGCCGGACCGCCATCGACAAGCGGCCGGCCGCCGGGCCGGTTTGGGTCGGCAAGCTTGGCCTCGACCGCGACGAATACGCCGACAAGGAGAATCATGGCGGCGTTGACCAGGCCGTATATGCCTACGCCAGGGAAGACTTGGACTGGTGGACCGAGCAGCTCAGCCGTGAACTGCGCAATGGGATCTTCGGCGAGAACATCACGACGGCCGGAATCGACGTCAGCTCGGCGCTGATCGGCGAGACCTGGCAGGTCGGCACGGCGATCGTGCAGATTACCGCGCCGCGCATCCCGTGCGTAACCTTCAAGTCCTGGCTCGACGAGCCGCACTGGGTCAAGCGGTTCGCGGCGGCCGGCAGACCGGGCGCGTACCTGCGCGTGCTCACCGAGGGCACGGTCCAGGCGGGCGACGACCTTACGGTGCTCAGTCGCCCGGACGAGGCCGTGACCGTCACCGAGTCGATGCGGGCCTATTACGGTGATCGCGAGATCATGCACAGGCTGCTGGCGGTAGAGGGGCGGGGCTGGAAGTGGGACGAGATCGGCGCGGAAGTGTTGGCCCGGGCCTGACCCGATCCTGCGGGGCAGCCTGACCATGGCCGGTCAGCCGCCGGACGGACAGCCGGTACCCGTGGATGGCAGCTTGCCCGGATCGGCGATCAGCAGGCTGGGCAGCGCCCCTTTTGGCGTCTATGTGCATGTTCCGTTCTGCCAGACCCGGTGCGGATATTGCGACTTCAACACCTACACGGCCACCGAACTCGGGTCCGGTGCGTCCCGCGAGTCGTACGCAGGGCTTGCCATCGGGGAAATCCGGCAGGCGGCGCGTACCCTGGCGGGCCGCGCCGGGCCCGTCCAGACCGTGTTCTTCGGCGGCGGCACGCCGACTCTGCTGCCCCCGGCTGACCTGGCCGCCATCCTTCGCGCCATCGATAACGAGCTGGGGCTGGCGCCCGGCGCTGAGGTCACGGCCGAGGCCAATCCGGAGACCGTCGATGAGCAGGCACTCGCCCAGCTCCGCGACAGCGGGTTCACCCGGATATCGCTGGGCATGCAGAGCGCAGTGCCGCACGTCCTTGCCGTGCTGGACCGGGTGCACCAGCCTGGCCGGCCCGAGCAATGCGTGAGCTGGGCCAGGTCTGCCGGATTCAGGCAGGTCAGTCTCGACCTGATCTACGGCACGCCGGGGGAGAGCGACGCCGACTGGGAGCAGTCGCTGAGCAGCGCGCTCGCCGCCGGGCCCGACCACATCTCTGCTTATTCGCTGATCGTGGAGGACGGCACCCGGCTGGCCGCCCGGATCAGGCGCGGCGAGCTGCCAATGCCCGACGACGACGTGCTCGCCGACCGTTACCTGATCGCCGACGAGATCCTCGGCAAGGCGGGCCTGACCTGGTACGAGGTCTCGAACTGGGCGGCCGGTCCGGACTCGCAGTGCCGCCACAACCTGCTCTACTGGACCGCCGGCGACTGGTGGGGCATTGGCCCGGGAGCGCACAGCCACGCAGGCGGCACTCGCTGGTGGAACGTGCGCCATCCGGCCGCGTATGCGCAGCGGATCACCGCCGGCGTCAGCCCTGGGCAGGCCAGGGAGATCCTCACCGACCCCGAGCGGGCGACCGAGCGGGTGATGCTCGAGACCAGGCTGGCGGCGGGCAGCCCGCTTTCGGACCTTTCGCCGGACGGGCTCGCGGCCGCGGCCCAGGCCGTGGACGATGGCCTCGCCCGCCGCGAAGCGTTCGACAACGGGCGGGTCCAGCTCACCCAGCGCGGCCGGCTGCTCGCCGACGCTGTCATCCGAGGCCTCACCAGCTAAAACTGGCTCTGCGCTGGCAGCATCCCGACCGGCCGGTCAGGTCATGTCTGTGCCTTTGCCGTCGTTCGGCCATAGACTTGGCACTCAAGGTGCAAGAGTGCCAGGGGGTGGTAGCGTGCTCGACGACAGGAAGCTGGCAGTCCTGCGCGCCATCGTGGAGGACTTTGTCTCCACCAACGAGCCGGTCGGCTCGAAGTCCCTGGTCGACCGGCACAATCTCGATGTGTCCCCGGCCACCATCCGCAATGACATGGCGGTGCTGGAAGAGCAGGGCTACATCGTCCAGCCGCACACCAGCGCCGGCCGGATACCTACCGACCAGGGCTACCGGCTGTTCGTTGACCGGCTGTCCGGGGTCAAGCCATTGTCGGCCGCCGAGCGCAGGGCTATCGAGACATTCCTGGCCGGCGCTTATGACCTCGATGACGTCGTGATGCGCACGGTGCGATTGCTGGCACAGCTCACCAGGCAGGTTGCTGTCGTCCAGTACCCGTCGCTGACCCGGTCGACAGTGCGTCATATCGAGCTGGTGCCGCTGGCCGACATGCGGCTGCTGCTCGTCCTGATCACCGACACCGGGCGGGTCGAGCAGCGCATCGTAGAGCTGCCAGCCCAGATCGCCGAGGAATCGATCACCCACCTGCGCGCGGTGCTGAACGCTTCCCTGGACGGCCGGAAGCTGGCCGACGTGGCGACCGTTGTCGCCGACCTGCCCGACCGGGTGAGCGCGGCCGAGCGGCAGAACGCTGGCGCAGTGTTCTCCGTCATAGTCGAGACGGTGGTAGACCGGCACGAGGAGCGCGTGGTAGTGGGCGGAGCGGCAAATCTGACGCAAGCCGACTTCTCCCGGGGATTGCATGAGGTGCTTGAAGCGTTGGAAGAACAGGTAGTCCTCATGCGCCTGCTCGGCGAGTCTGGCGACCATCCGGCGGTCATGGTCCGCATCGGATCGGAGAATGAGGTACAGGGACTGCGCAGCACGTCACTAGTGACCACCGGCTACGGCGCGGGTGAGCACGCGCTGGCCAGGCTGGGGGTCCTTGGGCCAACACGGATGGACTACCCGACAGCGATGGGAGCAGTACGCGCGGTGGCACGATATGTGGGCCAGATCCTGGCGGAGTCGTAGGGATGCCGGTGGCTAACGACTACTACGGCACCCTGGGCGTGCGCCGGGACGCCGGCCCTGAAGAGATCAAGAAAGCGTACCGGCGGCTGGCACGCGAGTTGCACCCGGACGTCAATCCGGATCCGCACCTGCAGGAGCGGTTCAAGGAAGTCACCCAGGCGTACGAGGTGCTATCCGACCCGGAGAAGCGGCAGATGTACGACCTCGGGGCCGACCCCTACGCGCAGCGCGCGGGCGCAGGCGGCTTCGGTGCGGCCGGGTTCCCGTTCACAGACCTCATGGACGCGTTCTTCGGCGGCGGCGCACAGCCTCGCGGTCCGCGCAGCCGGGCGCGCCGGGGCCGTAATGCCACTATCCGCGTCGACCTGGACCTTTCGGAATGCGCGTTCGGCACGACACGGGACCTTGTCGTCGACACCGCAGTGGTATGCCCGACCTGCTCCGGCGAGGGCACGGCGCCGGGCACTCATCCGGTCACCTGTGACATCTGCAACGGACGGGGCGAGGTCAGCCAGGTCACCAGGTCATTCATCGGCCAGATGATGACCTCCCGGCCATGCCCAGGCTGCGGCGGCTTCGGCACCGTCATCCGCAAGCCGTGCCCGGAATGCGACGGCGATGGCCGGGTCAGGACCAGGCGCACGATCAAGGTGCGCATTCCGGCGGGCGTCGAAGACGGCACTCACATCCAGCTGGCCGGCGAGGGCGAGACAGGACCGGGCGGCGGCCCGCCCGGCGACCTGTTCCTGGAGATCGTGCAGCGGCCGCACGCCATCTTCGAGCGCCAGGGTGACGATCTGCACTGCACCGTGACCATCCCGATGGTCGCCGCCGCGCTCGGCGCCACGCTGGAAGTCGAGACCCTGGACGGCCCGGCCGAGCTGGACATCCGGCCCGGCATGCAATCGGGCCAGGCCATCCCGCTGTATGGGCAGGGAACGGAGCGGCTCAATAGCTCGGGCCGCGGCGACCTGATCATCCACGTAACGGTCGACACGCCGACCAAGCTCGAGCCGGAGCAGGAAGAGCTGCTGCGGCAGCTGGCCAAGCTGCGCGGTGAGGAAGCGCCGCCAGGCAAGTTCGCGCCGGGTCAGCAGGGCTTGTTCTCGCGGCTTCGCGATGCGTTCAACAGTCGCTGACCTGACTGCTTGCCGGGCAGGGTAGCTGTGCGAGCACCCGTGTTCATCGCCGCGCCGGCGGACCTGACGGGGACCGGATCGTGCTCAGCGGCCAGGAAGGCCGCCACGCCAGCACGGTGCGTCGGCTTGGTGCTGGCGAACGCGCCGACGTCACTGACGGGGCCGGCCAGGTAGCCGAGTGCCTGGTCGTGGCTGCACGTCCCGGCGAGCTGGAACTCACCGTGCTGGCCCGCAGAGCCGAGCCGCGGCCAGAACCGCGGCTGACGGTACTGCAGGCGATACCCAAGGGTGACCGGGGCGAGCTCGCAGTCGAGCTGCTGACCGAGGTTGGAGCGGACACGATCGTGCCCTGGGCGGCGGAGCGATGCGTGGCGATCTGGCGCGGCGACCGGGCTGCGAAATCGCAAGCGCGCTGGGCGTCGGCTGCCGTGCAGGCTGCCAAGCAATCCAGGCGGTCATGGATGCCGGCCGTGACCGGCCAGGCGGACCTGGCCGAGGCGACACGGCTGGTGCACGAGGCGTCGCTGGCCATCCTGCTTGACCCCGCCGCGGGAATGTCCATCGCAGACCTCAAGCTGCCGCTGACAGGCGAGATCGTGCTGGTCGTCGGCCCTGAGGGCGGCGTCTCCCCGGCCGAGACCGCCGCCTTGCAGGCCGCCGGGGCTGTCGGGGCGACGCTCGGGCCGACCGTGCTGCGGACCTCATCGGCAGGCGCGATCGCGGCCGGCCTGCTGCTCAGCAGGACCGCCCGCTGGACTGCCCCGCATCCCGACCGTTAACGGCGCGCTGCGCCCCCGCCGCGACGGGCCAGCTCAGGCAGAGCTGCTGTGCCGGGGCTTGGCGGGCTTGGTCGCCTTCAGTCGACCGGCAATCCCCGGGCTGGCGGTGTGACTGGGCACCTTCTTGGTTGTCCGCTTCGTTCTGTGCGGACTCGGCGTGCTGCACGGCGAGTTCTTCGTCGTGACACTCGGCTCGGCGACGGTCGCGGGCAGGATCAGGGCGTCGGTAGTTGCGTGGGCATTGGCTGCAGCCGCTCCTGCCGTGGGCTGCCCGGCGCCGGCCGGTCCGGACGGGCTCCCGGTCGGAGTGGGCGTGGAGCTGCCAGTGCCGGTCGGCGTTGGCGTCGGCGTACCGGTCGGTGAGGGTGACCCCGAACCTGTCGGCGTCGGTGACGCGGTCGCTGACGTCGACGGCGAACTCGACGAATGTCCGCCAGACGGGCCTAGCTGGTTCAGGCACGGCACACTGGTGCCCGCCGAGCCTGTCGGCGCAGTCGAACTGCCAGACCCGGTGCTGGGGAATGGCAGACTGGAGTGGCCGGCCACGCCGCTGCCGTGGCCGTGCGAGCCGCCGCCGGCAGATCCGCCTTGCCGGCTGTGCCCGCTCGAAGTCGAGACAACGGCCGGAACCTCGATGGCCACGTACGCGCCGACGGCGACGATGAACACCGCGATCCCGAAGGCGGTCAGCGGGCGGAGCAAGCTCAACGGCGAGGACTGGCCGTCTCGCGAGCTGGCGCTGCCTGGCGCGGGCAGGAACCGGTCCCATACTGTGCGCAGCTTGCCCGCTAGCTGACGGCCAGCCGAATACGCGCCTTCTGGCAGCCACAGTGCCAGGCACATCCAGGCAGCTTCGGCCCATGCGACTAGCAGCGGGTAGGGCCGGCGACGCAGGCGGGTCTGGATCCTCTCCAGCCCGTCAGAGCGCGGCTCAATCGAGTCGGCAGCCGAGCGCAGCGCGTGGCGCAGCATCATCTCGTGCATCATGTCGTGCTCGTGCGCGGTCACACTTCACGCTCCAGCACTGTGCGCAGCGCTTGCATGGCCCTGGCGGTGTGGCTCTTGACCGCGCCGCGGCTGATCCGCATGGCGTCGGCGATCTGCGCCTCGGACATATCCCCGTAGAACCTGAGCACGAGCGCCTCACGCTGCCGCGACGGCAGGGTCCGAAGCGCGGCGATCACGGCTGACCGCTCGAACAGCGCGATCGCCCCGTGCTCGGCGCTGGGCATGTCGGGCGGGGGCTTGGGGGAATTCCGGTCCACCACGACCCGGTGCCTGAGCACGGAACGTGATCGATTCACTACCGATTGCCGGAGGTAGGACAGGGCCTTCTCGCTGTCCCGCAGGCGGCGCCAGCCACCATGCATCGCGACAAACGAGTCCTGCACCACTTCCTCCGCGGTTCCTATATCGCGCACGAGCAGCGCAGCGAGCCGCACCAGCGAGCGGTAATGCGCGCTGTAGAGCTCAGTCACTGCCCTGTCTGCATCCAGGTCGGCCGGAACTGAACCCAGGGCAACATCTGCCACTAGGGTTTCGGTCACGTGAGTTGGACGCGCACCGGCGTCCGAAGGTTCACTCGCTGTCATCACGGGTCTTCGCGAGATGCCGCCATCGGACCCGCACGGTTAACCTCTTGCACTTCCCCCCACGCCCATCTCATGCCTTGCAGCAACACCCGCGCATGACTCACCCGGGGCGACGGAAGGCCAGAAGCTGGCGAGGCCGTTGCACCAGAGGGGTGGCGCATCGTGGGTTCGCAGTAGTGCAACCATATATGTCGGAGGCTTCTCGGACCCGGCACACGATAAGATCTTCACCGTGTCCGATTGCTTGTTCTGCCGGATCGCCGCAGCCGACGTCCCTGCGACGATAGTGTCCAGGAGCGCTAGGACGATCGCGTTCCGTGACATCAATCCGCAAGCACCTGTACACGTTCTCGTTATCCCGCGGACTCATCACGCCAGCCTGAGCGAGCTGGCCGAGGCCGGGGACGGCCTGCTGACCGAGGTCGTCGAGCACGCGCACGATGTCGCCGTCGCCGAGGGTATAGCGGCGGGCGGCTACCGCGTGGTCTTCAATACCGGCGCGGACGCGGGCCAGACCGTCGCGCATGTGCACGCGCACGTGCTGGGCGGCCGGCCGATGAGCTGGCCACCGGGCTAGGCGGGGGCGCAGCCCGATATCATGGCCAGTGGGCCGCCCTAAGGCCTGGGCCCCGGCAGGGAAGAGCCATTGACTGACAATCCGACCGATACGCGCAAGGGCGGCCAGCCCGCCGAGGGTAGCTCGCAGGTCAGGATAGTGATCCCGGACGACCAGTCGATGGTCAGCCTGCTCGGCTCCGGCGACGAATTGCTCAGCGTCATCGAGCACGCGATCAACGCTGATTTTCACGTCCGGGGCAACGAGATCACCGTTACCGGGCCCGCTCAGGAGACCGCGGTCGCCGCGCGCCTGTTCGATGAGCTGCTACAGCTGGTGGGGGCCGGCGCGGAACTGACCGCCGATTCCATCGAGCACAGCGTCTCCATGCTGCGGCGCAAGACCGGCGCGCGGCCGGCCGAGGTGCTCAACCTCGACATCCTGTCCAGCCGCGGCCGTACCATCCGGCCCAAGACGCTGAACCAGAAGCGGTACGTCGATGCCATCGACAACCACACCGTGGTGTTCGCGATCGGACCGGCCGGCACCGGCAAGACGTACCTGGCGATGGCCAAGGCAGTCAAGGCCCTGCAGGCCAAGGAGGTCAACCGGATCATCCTGACCCGGCCTGCCGTGGAGGCCGGCGAGCGGCTTGGCTTTCTGCCTGGCACGCTGTACGAGAAGATCGATCCTTACCTGCGGCCGCTGTATGACGCCCTGCACGACATGATCGACCCCGACTCGATCCCCCGGCTGACCGCCGCGGGCACCATCGAGATCGCCCCCCTGGCGTACATGCGCGGCCGCGCGCAGCCAGTGGACACACCGGTGCTCACGCCCGCCGGGTTCCGGCCTATCGGCAGTCTTGACATCGGCGATCTCGTCGTCGGCTCCAACGGCGAGCCGGTTCACGTCATCGGCGTGTACCCGCAAGGGGAGAAGGACATCTACCGGGTGACGGCTCAGGATGGTGCCTCGACGCTTTGCTCGGCCGACCACCTGTGGGCCGTGGCAACCCGTGCGGACCGCCGCCGCGGCAAGCCACTACGGGTCCTGACGACACGCGAGATGACCGGGAATTTGCGGGCCGGTCACTACCACCGGTATGAGCTGCCCCTGCTGAGCGCACCCATTTGCTTCCCTGACCAGCAGGTCCCGATGGACTCGTACGCGCTGGGATTGCTGCTCGGTGACGGGTGCCTGACCGGGAGTACGACGCCGAGGCTCAACCGGGTCAGGGCACCGGGGCAGCTCGTCACCGGAGAGAACCCAGTGACCGGTATCGCCCGCCGGCTCGGGCTGCACGGCACGAGGCCGGAAACAAAGTTCGTGCCCGACATCTACCTGCGCAACTCGGCGGATGTCCGTCTCGGCGTCCTGCAGGGCTTGCTGGACGCAGCTGGCGGGCCTGTCCCGCAGGCGGACAAGACGTGCCGCATCCAGTACACGACCACGTCGCAGCAGTTGCGCGATGACGTGCTGTTCCTGGTCCGGTCATTTGGCGGCATTGCGTACTCTCGCGCCCGTCCCGCCCTGGGCAGGAGTCCAGGACGCGCCAGCGGCCTCCCGGTGTACCACCGCCATGATGCGTACAGCATGGACATCCGGCTTCCTTCCGACGTCGAGCCGTTCCGGCTCGACTGGAAGCTGGCGCGGTATCGGGCTGCCGGTGGCGGCGGACGCCCGCAGCGTTTCGTTGAGAGCATCGAGCCCGCCGGCACGGCCGAGTGCGTATGCATCTCGGTATCGGCAGCGGATTCGCTGTACACCACCGAGGACTTCCTGCTGACCCATAACACCCTGAATGACTCCTTCATCATCCTGGACGAGGCGCAGAACACCTCGGCCGAGCAGATGAAGATGTTCCTGACCAGGCTCGGGTTCGGGTCCAGGATTGTTGTCACCGGCGACGTTACCCAGGTAGACCTGCCGGCCGGTACCACGAGCGGCCTGCGTCAGGTGCAGGACATTCTCGACGGCGTGGAGGATGTCTATTTCTCGCGGCTGACCAGCCACGATGTGGTCAGGCACAAGCTCGTGGCCGACATCGTCGACGCTTACGAGCGGTACGACGTCAAGCAGGCAGCGGCCGAGCCGGGCCGACTGCCTGCCGGGCGCCAGCGGCGGGATGGTTACCGCGCCCGGTGACGGTGCATAACCCGGTGACCGTGGCCAAACGGGAGCCCAGATGACTATTGAGATCGCCAACGAGTCAGGCGTCGACGTCGACGAATCGCTGCTGGCCGGCCTGGCCAGGCATGTGCTCGACGACATGCGCGTGCATCCGCTGGCCGAGCTGTCGGTCCTGCTGGTCGACGAGCCCGCGATGACCGAACTGCACGTTCGCTGGATGGGCGAAGACGGGCCGACGGACGTGCTGGCGTTCCCGATGGACGAGCTCAGGATGCCGCAGCCGGGCAGCGCCGCTCATGGCGATCACGGCACGCCGGACCCGGAGGCAGGGCAGGCTCTGCTCGGCGACGTCGTGATCTGCCCGCAGGTAGCCGAGGTCCAGGCTGCCGAGGCCGGGCACGAGGTGCAAGACGAGATCGACCTGCTGTGCACGCACGGAATCTTGCACCTGCTCGGCTACGACCATGCCGAGCCCGAGGAGCACGCGACGATGTTCGGCCTGCAGGACCGGCTGCTCGCCTCCTGGCGGGCCGAGCGAGCCGAATCCTCGGGCAGCGCGCCCGGCCGCGGGACTCCCGGCCAGGGTGGGCCTGAAGGGCCAGGGTGACCGGTCATGGGCTGGCTGCTGGTGGCCGCGTTCGCGTTGATGCTCCTGGCTGGCTGGTGCACGAGTGCCGAGACCGCGCTGCTGCGCGTGTCCAGGGCAGGCGCTAAGGAACTCGGCAGATCCGCGGGTGAGGCGGGCGAGCCGCTGCAGGCCGTGCTGGCGGACGCGCCCCGTTACCTATCTATCGTGCTGTTGGCTCGAGTTGCCGCCGAGATCAGCTCAGCGGTGCTGGTGACTGCCGTCCTGGTGCACTGGTTCGGGGTGACGTGGAAGGCGTTCGTGATCACCGCGGTCGTGATGACGGCGGCCAGCTACGTGCTGGCGGGGCTCATCCCGCGCAGCATAGCCCGGCACTACCCGGTCAAGGTGGCTAGTGCAGCCGCAGCCGTGCTGCGCCCGGTGATCAGGCTGCTCGGGCCGCTGCCCAGGCTGCTGGCCGCGGCGGGCGCCGCCCTGACTCCCGGCCCGGCCCGGCGGGAGGGGCAGTCGGGCTCCGAAGAGGACCTGCGCGGCCTGGTCGACCTGCTGGAGCAGCGGCAGATCATCGAGCCCGGCGAGCGCGCCATGATCCACTCGGTGTTCGAACTCGGCGACACCATCGTGCGGGAAGTGATGGTCCCGCGCACGGACATGGTGTTCGTAGAGCGCGGAAAGACCCTTGGCCAGGGCCTGTCGCTGGCCCTGCGCAGCGGATTCTCCCGGATTCCGGTGATCGGCGAGAACCTCGACGACGTCGTCGGGATCGCCTATCTCAAGGACATCATGACGCGGATTCACGAGCACCCGGAGGGCGAAACGGTCGAGACGGTCGCCTCGATCATGCGGCCGGCTACGTTCGCGCCAGAAAGCAAGCCAGTGGATGACCTGCTCAGGGAGATGCAGGCCAGGCACGTGCACATGGCGATCGTGATCGACGAGTACGGCGGCACGGCCGGCCTGGTCACGATCGAGGACATCCTCGAGGAAATCGTCGGCGAGATCGCCGACGAGTACGACCGGGAACGCCCGCCAGTGGAATGGCTCGGCCCCGGTGAGGCGCGCGTCAGCGCCCGGCTATCTGTGGAGGAACTCGAGGAGCTCTTCGACGTCAGCATCGACGCTGAGGACGTGGAAACCGTCGGCGGCCTGCTGGCGCACCGGCTCGGCAAGGTGCCGATCGCCGGGTCGGTGGCGACCGTGGCGGGCCTGCGGTTGACGGCCGAGAACCTGACCGGCCGACGCAACCGGATCGGCACCGTGACCGTGCAGCGCATCGGGCTGGCCGACGAGCAGGCTGCCGGAGCGCAAGTGGCAGGGTCATCGGCGTCGGCGTCGCCGCCCGCTGACGGCGTCGCGGCCGTCAAGCCCGGCGGCGCCACCACCAGCGGCGCCACCACCGGCGGCGCCAGCAGCGGCGCCGCCAGCGGGACAGCGAGCGGCGCCCGGAGCGGCCAGGCTGGCAGGGAAGGGAACGGGGTCGCCCCGGGCAAGCCGCCGCCGGTCTAGTATCGGCAGCGTGACCGAACGGGGGCCGGAGGATCCCGGCCCGGAGTACGTTGGCCCGGAGGTACCCGGGCCTGAGGACGTCAAGATCATCACCCTGGCCCGCGCGGCGCGGGCCAGAGTCGCTGCAGCCGAGGGCGCCGCCGTGCGTGACGAGACCGGCCGCACCTATGCCGCGGCCGCCATCGCCCTGCCATCCCTGCAGCTGTCCGCCCTGCAGCTCGCCGTGGCCATGGCCGTCTCGAGCGGGGCCGGGAACCTGGAAGCGGCGGCGCTGGTCAGCGACGGCGGTTCTGCTGATCCGGGCGATATCGCCGCGGTGCGTGAGCTCGGGCCGGACGCGGTCATCTTCCACGCGGCACCTGACGGCACGATCGTGGCCGTCCTGCGCCCCTGAGAGGACCGGCTGGTCCGTTTTGCCCGCTGTACGAACCGATCAATAACATCTGGCCGGCCGGGTGGGACACTTGCCCGGTGCGAGATGACCACCTGCGCCAGCCCGTCAGGCCAGGGTTGGCCTCGTCGGCCGCCGCGTCAGGTAGCCCCGGAAGAGTGTCCGCCGAAGCCACAGGGTCCGCCGAGTCAGGGTCCGCCGAGACAGGGTCCGCGGCTGGGCGCGGCGGTCGCCCGCAGTCGGCGCGCGGGGCTATCGCAGTGCTGCTGGGGGCGGCGGCATGGGGGAGTACTGGCACCGCCGCGCATTTCGCGCCTGCCGGCGCCAGCCCTGCATCGATTGGTGCGGCCAGGATCGCGCTGGGCGGATTCCTGCTACTGGCTATCGCGCTCGTCACCTCGGCCAGCCGCCGCGCTGTAGTCGGCCTGCTGGCTCGCGGCGCGGTGTCACGCGCGGTCCTGCTGCTGGCGGCCGCGGGAGTCGCCGGTTACCAGGTCTGCTTCTTCTCCGCCGTCCGGGAGACAGGGGTCGCGATCGGCACCGTGGTCGCGATCGGCAGTGCGCCGGTCTTCACCGGCGTGCTCAGCCGCCTCACCGGCGGGTCCCGTCCGGGCCTCCGCTGGGTCGTTGCCACTGCATGTGCCGTGGCAGGCTGCACGGTGCTGATCTCCGGTGGTCACCCGGCGGGGGCGACCGCGGCCGGATCCGGGCCGGCTGGCGCTACCCCGGCCGGGTTGGGTCTGGCTCTCGCGGCCGGGCTTTGCTATGCGGTTTACGCGGTAGCTGCGGCCAGGCTGATCTCGGCCGGGACCCCGGAAACCGCAGTAATGGGCCTGCTGTTCGGCGCTGCGGCGGTGCTGCTGTCGCCGCTGCTCGCGGCGAGCTCGCCCGGCTGGGTGCTCACTGGCAGGGGCCTCGCGGTGACGGCTTACCTTGGCATCGTCACCACGGTCCTGGCCTACCTTTGCTATGGCCGCGGCCTGCGAACCGTGCCAGCCACGGTGGCAGTGACCCTCGGCCTGGCCGAGCCGGTGGTGGCGGCGATCCTCGGGCTCGTCGTGCTTGGTGAGCGGCTGACCGCCACGGGGGTGGCCGGGCTAGTCCTCGTCGGCCTCGCACTCGCCACGCTGGTGGGCGCCAGACCGCCCGCAAGCCCGCTCGCCCCTCCTCCAGGTTAGGGCCAGAGGCCCCAGTAGGGGAGAATCACCAACGTGGCAACCCCGTCCAGCGCGTCAGCAGCTCCGGCAGCGACCGGATTCCGGTCCGGGTTCGCCTGCTTTGTCGGTCGGCCGAACGTGGGCAAGTCCACCCTGATGAACGCCCTCGTCGGCACCAAGATCGCGATCACGAGCAGCCGTCCGCAGACGACCCGGCGGGCGATACGCGGCATCGTGCACAGGCCGGACGCCCAGCTGGTCATTATCGACACGCCGGGCCTGCACCGGCCCCGGACCCTGCTCGGCGAACGGCTCGACAGCCTGGCCCGCTCAACCCTCACCGAAGTTGACGTCATCGGCCTGTGCATACCGGCCGCCGAGCGGATCGGACCCGGAGACAAGTACCTGGCCGCGGAGCTCGCGGGCGTTGGCAAGACGCCGGTGGTGGCGATCGTGACCAAAACGGATCAGGGCACTCGAGAGCAGGTGGCCGCGCAGCTAGCAGCCGTCGGGGACCTGGGCGACTGGGCTGACGTGGTACCCGTTTCGGCGGTGAGCGGATTCCAGCTCGATGTGCTGGCCGACGTCCTCGTCTCGCACCTGCCGCCGGGCCGGCCGCTTTACCCCGACGGGGACCTGACCGACGAGCCCGAGCAGCAGCTTGTTGCGGAGCTGATCCGGGAGGCGATCCTCGAGGGCGTCAGGGACGAACTGCCGCATTCGATCGCCGTGGTCGTCGAGGAGATGAACCCGCGCGAGGGGCGGGACGACCTGATCGACGTGCACGCGATCATGTACGTGGAACGGCCTAGCCAGAAAGCGATCGTGCTAGGCGCCAAGGGCGCCAGGCTGAAGGAAGTCGGCACGGCGGCCAGGCGGCAGATCGAAGCGCTCCTCGGCAGCCAGGTCTACCTGGATCTGCGGATCAAGGTGGCCAAGGACTGGCAGCGCGATCCGCGGCAGCTCCGGCGGCTCGGCTTCTACGACTAAGCATTGCCTGCCCGGCTGCTCGGACTAATCAGCTCCGACTAATCAGCTCCGACTTACCAGCTCCGATCCCGCTAACCAGTCCCGCCCAGCTAACCAGTCCGCCCCGGCGTTGCGCGCGCGTCGTCAGGCGCGTCGGTCCCGGGCTTGGGCGGCCAAGCCGAGTTCCCAGGACCGGTAGGTGTCGGCTGGCTCGAATCCGAGCTGTTCATTGATGGTGATCATGTGCTGGTTGGATCCGGCGTTGCCGGTGAAGATGCGCCGCACCTCCGGTGCCTGGCTGATCAGGAGCTCGAGCATGGCGATCTTCGCAAGCAGGCCGAGCCGGTGCCCGCGGTGCGCTGGCAAGACAACAGTCGCCATCTGGAAACCCCAGCCAGGCACGCCGGGGTCGGTGCAGGTCTCGGTGAGTGCGGCGAGATCCCCAGAGTCGTCATGCCGGGCAACGACGGCGCGGGAAAGCAGGCCGCGCTCGGCAACGGCTTGCTCGGTCTTCCTGATCCGTTCGGCGTCCCAGATGTGCGGCTCCACCCCGGTATCCCGCGGCGCGTCGGCCATCGCGTTCTGAACGCGCGCGACCTGGTCCAAGTGGTTATCAGGGGTCAGGCCGGTCCAAGAGAGTAGCGAGTACCCGGCCGCATGGGGCTCCGCGCTGGCCCGCATGCTGGCCAGCCTCGCGGGCAGGCCAGCGTCGATGGTAAGCACCCTATTAACCTCGGCGATACCCGGGCGGGCACCCGCCTTACCGGCGAACCTAGCGCCCGGCGAGCCATCTCGGACGTTGCTGTCAAGCCAGGTCCGGCCCGCTTGCCGGGTCTGCTCGATGCAATGCCCTAGCAGCGCGGTGCCAACGCCAGCCTTTCGCCTGCTCATCGCCACGATCAGCGCGCAGGTGGCGCGGTCAAGGTTTTCCTTATCCGGTAGCCGCAGCAAGTACGCGCCGACCGGCTCGCCGGAGTCGTCATAGGCGAGGAAGGCTCGCTGCGGGCAGGAGTCGAAGCCGCCAGCCCATTTCCCGGTGAAGGACTCAAGCGCCCAGGGCGGGACGTTGGGCTGATCGACGACCCAGGCGGCGTCTGTCATCTCGAAGCAGGCGCGCATCGACGCCGCATCGCCCGCGGGGCTGAACTCCTGGATCCGCACTCCGGCATCTAACAGCGCCAGCCCCCGGCGCGGCAACGGATTTACCACGCGCCCCGACGGACGTGCCCATCACGGTGCAGGGGTCAGGTCCAGCTCCCAGGACCGCTCCACGAAGCACACTTCGAACCCGAGTTTGACGTTGATGGCGATCATGTGCGCATTCGGCCCGGCGTTGCCTGTCAGGATCCTGCTGACATTGCCTTCGAGTTCCGGTAGCCACTCCAGCATTGCGACCTTCGTCAGCAATCCCAGCCGGTGGCCGCGGTGTGCGGGCAGCACGGCTGTCATCGCCTGGAATCCCCAGTCGGGTACGCCCGGGTCGATGCCAAGCTGAGTCAGCGCGGCGAGTTCGCCGGTGGCGTCGTGCTGTGCCGCGACCGTGTGGTACCGCCAGCCGCTGGCGATTCCCGCCGTCTCGGCGGCCCTGATGCGGTCGGCATCCCACAGTTCCGGGTCCGTTCCCTCATCCCTTGGCGCGTCTGCCATGGCGTCGCTGAGCCGCGCGACATCATCGATGCGGTCTTCCGGGCAGGCGCCCAGCCAGCACAGGAGCGTGTAACCGGCCGCGTGCGACTCGGCTTCCGCGCGCAGGCTGGGCAGCTTCGACCGCAGGCCGGAGTCCACTGTGAGCACCCGGAGCACCTCAGCCATACCGCTGGCAGCGCCGGCGGCGGCGGCGAACGCAGCGCCTGGCCGACCCGTCGGTGACCTCGGCAACCAGCCGGGAACGGCCTGCGAGCCGGGCCTGCTGCATGCAATGCGCGAGCAATTCGGTTCCGAACCCGGCGCGGCGGCGGGCAGGCGTGACGGTCAGCGCGCAGATGGCCATCGTCACGTTCTCCAGCTGGGGAAGCATCAGCAGGTAACAGCCGACCGGTTCGCCGGCATCGTCGCTAGCTAGCCAGGCTTGCCGCGGATCGCCGCCGTACCCGTGCGTCCACCACAGGGTGAAGCCCGCCAGAGAGCGGAGTGGCCGGTCCGGAGCGTCCTGCCGCCGGGCCGCAGTCCATATCTCGTAACAGCGGTGCAGCCGCTCCTTATCCGCCTTCGGGTCGAAGCTCTCGATGTGCACACCGGTATCCAACAGGTCCCCCTGATCGCGGGGCAACCGAGTTAACCGGCCGCTGCCAGCTTGCGAGCGGCGTCGACGGCGATCTCGTAGGACTGGAAGTGATCAGTGACCCGGTGACCTAGCTCGGCGTTGACGCCGATCATGTGGTCGTTCTTAACCGCGTTGAAGGTCATGATCTGGCGTATTCCGGGCTCATCGGTGGCCAGCCGGGCCAGCATCGCGACCTTGACCAGCATCCCGAGACGATGTCCCCGGTGCGGTCGCGTCACTGCCGTTATCTCCTGGAACGCCCAGCCGGGAACGTCAGGGTCGACGTTCACTTGTGTCAGCCCGGCCATCTGGCCAGTCGCGTCGTGCATCGCAGCGACCGAATACCAGCGGGTGCCCTGCGCGATCACCCGCTCCTCGGCCGCACGCACCCGGGCGGCGTCCCAGGTCTCGGGCTCAAAGGCCTCATCATGCGGCGCATCACCGAGTGCGGTGTACAGCGCGCAGATCCGGTCGACCAGGTCCTCAGGGGTGACTCCGGTCCACGCGCGCAACGAGTACCCGGAAGCGTGCTGCAATGCTGCCTCGCGCATGTCTGCCAGCCTGGCATCGAGGCGCGCGTCAACGTCGAGCACGCGGCGCGCCGCGCGCATGCCAGACCGGGCGCCCACCGCGGCGGCGAAGGGCTCTCCGGGCGAGCCGACTCTCGTGTCCGACATCAGCAGCGCCCTGCCTGCGTGCCCGGCGCGGTCGGCCGCGTGCGCTAGCAGCGCGGTGCCGACGCCCCGGCGCCGCGCGGCGCTGGCCACCAGCAGCATGACGAAACCGTTCCTCCTGTTCTCGCGCTCCGGCAGTTCAAGGAGGTAACAGCCGACCGGCTCGCCGGACTCATTGCCGGCCAGCCAGATCTGTCGTGGCTCGCCCGAAAACCCGTAGGTCCACCAGCCGCTGAACATGCTGAACGACATGGGCGGCGCGTTCGGGTCATCGTCCGGCAGGCCGGATAGGAACATTTCATGACAAGCCCGAAGGCGTTCCTCATCGGCCCGCGGGTCGAACTGCTCGATGTGCACGGCCGCCAGCTAAGCCCGGCTGAGCCCGGGCCGCAAGTCAATTACCGGACCTGGCGACGGATGGATCCTGCTTTTGCAGGATTCACGGCAACCGCCGCGCCGAGGCATGTGATGATCGGCTCACCTGGGACGATGTCCCAGCAGGACGCTGTGACTAAGCCTGCGGGGGGAGTCGTCGTTGAGTCTTCTGGGACCTCGCTTTCGGTTCCGTGCAACTGGCAGCGGCATGATGCACTGCTACCGATGCGGCGGAGACCGTCAGTATCAAAGCTGCACCGCCCGGCGCTGGATTCACATTCTGTATATCCCGGTAGTTCCGCTCGATCGCATTGCCGAGCATGTCCAGTGCGGCGCGTGCCTGACGCGATACCGGATCGAGGTGCTGACCCTGCCGACCTCAGCCCAGATGGAGGCAGCGCTGCCAGCCGGGTCGCTGGCCGCGGTCACGATGATGCTGCGAGCCGGTGATCACGGCAGCGGCGCAGCACGCAGCCGTGCCATCGAGGTCGTCCGGGCAGCGGGGCTCGCCGGATATGACGATGCCGCGCTGACCGCGAACCTGGCCGCCGCTGGCGAGACCGACCGCAACAGCTCGGCAGCGCTACACAGGCTGGCCGAGCAGCTCACGATGCCGGCGCCAGAGTGGTTCCTAGCCGATGCGATCCGGGTTGGCCTGGCCGACGGCCCGCTGTCGGAGCAGGAACGGCGCGCAGCCTGCCAGATCGCGGCTTGCCTCGGACTGACCGCCGAGCAGGCGCACGACGTCATCTGGCTGACCGAAGAGGGCGCGGCCGCAGGCTGACCGTCGTGGTACGGGCTGACCGTCGTCGCGGGCTGACCGTAGTCGTGCGGGTTGACCTTGGCCGCGCGAGCACTTGGGGGCAGCCAGCCCGCCGGGCGGGGCGGCCCGCGATGCGCTCGCTGTAAGCGAGAATGGAAACGTGGCCATCTACCGTGACGACGGCATCGTGCTGCGCACCCACAAGCTGGGCGAAGCCGACCGTATAGTCACGGTCCTGGGCCGCCGCTCCGGCCGGATCCGGGCGGTCGCCAAGGGCGTCAGGCGGACCAAATCGCGGTTCGGCGCCCGGCTGGAGCCGTTCACGCACGTGGATCTGCTGCTGTACACGGGCCGGTCGCTGGACGTGATCACGCAGGCGGAGACGCTGCGGCCATATGGGGAAGCGCTCGTCGCCGACTATCCCCGCTACACCACCGGCACCGCCATGCTCGAGACCGCCGAGAAGCTCACGCCGGTAGAGAAGGAGCCGTCGCTGCGGCAGTTCCTGCTGCTGGTCGGCGGACTGCGCACGCTCGGTGAGGCTGCGCACGACCCGCGCCTGGTGCTCGACGCCTTCCTGCTGCGGTCGCTGGCTGTGGCCGGGTATGCCCCCGCCCTTGAGGAGTGCGCAGTGTGCGGAACCACGGCGGCCGAGGCGCAGTCGTCTGGTGGCCTGCGCGCGTTCGGTTTGGCCTCGGGCGGGCTGACCTGCCAGTCCTGCCGCGCGCAGGGCGCGGCGACGCCGTCGGCCGCGACCCTGGCGCTGATGCGCGCGCTGCTGCGGGGTGACTGGGCGCACGCCGATGCCAGCGAGCGCAGGCACCAGGTAGAGTGCAGCGGTTTGACCGCCGCCTACCTGCAATGGCACCTGGAGCATTCGATCCGGTCGCTGAAGCACGTGGAGCACGCTTGATCACCGGGGGCCGATGCCGATGAGCCGGAACGTCACGCCGCCATACCCGCACCCGGGCGGCGCACAGCCACCCAAGATTCCCGGCGAGTTGCTGCCGCGGCACGTGGCGCTGGTCATGGATGGTAACGGCAGGTGGGCTAGACAACGCGGCCTGCCGCGGACCGAGGGCCACAAGGCCGGTGAAAGCGCCCTTTTCGACGTGATCATGGGCGCGATCGAGCTGGGCATCCCCTACTTGTCGGCGTACGCGTTCTCCACCGAGAACTGGCGGCGCTCACCGGATGAGGTCCGGTTCCTGATGGGTTTCAACCGGGACGTTATCCGGCGCCGCCGCGATCAGCTGAACGAGATGGGCGTCCGGGTTCGCTGGGCGGGTCGCCGCCAGCGGCTCTGGCGCAGCGTCATCTCCGAGCTCGAGGATGCAGAACGGATGACAGACCACAATTCGGTACTGACGCTCCAGTTCTGCGTGAACTACGGCGGCCGGGCTGAGATCGCCGATGCCGCGAAGGCAATCGCGATGGATGTGGCCGCCGGGCGGCTTCGGGCGGACAAGGTCGACGAGCGGACCATAGGCCGTTACCTGGATGAGCCGCAGATCCCGGACGTCGATCTGTTCGTGCGGTCATCGGGAGAGCAGCGGACGTCCAACTTCCTGCTCTGGCAGTCCGCGTATGCGGAGATGGTCTTCCTGGATACGCTGTTCCCCGACTTCGACCGGCGGCACCTGTGGCACGCCTGCGAGATCTACGCCAGCCGGGACCGCCGCTACGGCGGCGCCGAGCCGAACCCGCTGCCGCCCGCGCCCGCCGCCTCAACCAGGTCATAGCCGCCAGCCCGATCTGCAACCGCGCAAGGCTCTATGGACCTATGTGGACGCGGTGTTGCTGGCGCAACACCGCTCACACAAACGTCGGTGACCGCCTGGGTCGGAGATGCACAACTGACCGCTACAGCGTGGCCCGAGCCCGTTCCCCTCATCCGTGACCCAAGCCGTCTGCGGGACCTCAGGGGCCGGAATGGAACAATGACCGGCATGTCGCCGAACAGTGACGAACAGCCCGCCCGGCCGGCGCCGCAGAAAGCGCAGGCCGGTTCGTCCGCGGACCCCGAGTCGCATTCGCAGGGCGGCGGGTCGGCCGTCAAAGGCTCGATCTGGTTCCTGGAGCACACCCAGGACGTAGTCACCGTGCTGGTCGGACTCATCCTGATCGCGCTAGCCGCCGTGGTGCTGATCTCCGGCATAAGGAATTTCATCGACGGACACTATGGCCCGCTCACGTCGGAGTCCTCGGCCACCCAGCTGCTAGATCGCGTCCTTCTTGTCCTGATTCTGGTAGAGATCGTCCATACCGTGGTGCTCTCGCTGCGCGCTCATCGCCTGGTGGCCCAGCCCTTCATCGTGGTCGGGCTGATCGCCGTCATCCGGCGCATCCTCTTCGTGCTCACCCCGGGAAGCAACATCACCGCAAGCACCTCAGAGCTGGCGCTGCTCATCGCCATGGTGGCCGTGTTCGTGGCCGGCCTGATCGCGGTCAGCATTTTCGAGAAATGAGGACCGCCGCCGGCTTGCTAGCGGGTGGCCTGAAACGCGGCGACGCCGAGCACCACGGCGACAGCCAGCAACCTGCCCATCCGGCCCGCCGCGGACAGCCGGGGCCAGGACAAGCCAGCCAGCCAGCCGAGCACCGCGGCGACGCCGCACAAGGCCACTGCGCCGGTCGGTCCGCGCATGGCCAGCCCTGCTATCAGAAGCACGACCATGAGCAGCGGGGCCACCCAGACGGGCAGCTGGTGAAGGTACAGCAGTGGCTTGGCGCTCCGCCGCTCGGTGACCTGACGGGTAGTTGACGCGCCCGGGGTGAATAGCGTGTCGCCCTTCGGCAGCGGCCGCACGCGCTGCCTGGCCGTTCGCTTGGTGCTCACCCCTAGTCCCTTCAGCCTGCCAACCTGGCTGGCCGGTCGGTCGATCGGTCGCCGGCACGATAGTCGCCGCCCAGGTTACCGCCGGTTAGCACGGGCTTGTCCGGCGGCGGTCACCGAAAGTCATGAGACGGACGGGCTGGGCTGCCGCTAAGCTGGCAGCACCCCCGCCCAACTACTGGGTTTCGCGCACGTCAAAGTGGGCTCCGCGCACGTCACAACAGGCCAGGCCGCCGACCGCCAGCCGGATGGAGAGATACATGGCACGCCGCAGCGATCGCATGGAAACCATCGTGAGCCTCTCGAAGCGGCGGGGCATCGTCTTCCCGTCCAGCGAGATCTATGGCGGTTTGCGTGCAGCCTGGGACTACGGCCCGCTAGGCGTCGAGATCAAGAACAACATCAAGCAGCAGTGGTGGCGGAGCATGGTCACGCTGCGTGACGACATTGTCGGCCTCGACTCGAGCGTCATCCTGGCACCGGAGGTGTGGCAGGCCAGCGGTCACCTGACTCAGTTCGTGGACCCGCTGACCGAATGCCAGTCCTGCCACTACCGTTTCCGGGCTGACCACCTCATCGAGGCGTATGCGGACAAGCACGATGGCAAGCCGCCGGAGAACGGGCTGGCCGACCTCGCCTGCCCGCACTGCGGTACCAAAGGCGCCTTCACCGAGCCGCGCATGTTCAACGGCCTGCTCCGGACCTACCTCGGCGCCACCGAGGATGAGTCCGGGCTCGCCTATCTGCGGCCGGAGACCGCGCAGGGCATCTTCATCAATTACAAGAACGTGCTGCAGACCTCGCGCAAGAAGATTCCGTTCGGCATCGGCCAGATCGGCAAGTCGTTCCGTAACGAAATCACGCCCGGCAATTTCATCTTCCGTACCCGCGAATTCGAGCAGATGGAGATGGAGTTCTTCGTCAAGCCGGGCACGGATGAGGAATGGCATCAGTACTGGATCGACACGCGCCACGCCTGGTTCCTCGACCTGGGCGTGACCAAGGACAACCTGCGGCTGTACGAGCACCCGAAGGACAAGCTGTCGCACTACTCCAAGCGGACCGTCGACCTGGAGTATCACTTCGAGTTCCCTGGCAGTGAGTGGGGGGAGCTGGAGGGCATCGCCAACCGCACCGACTTCGACCTGTCTACCCACGCGAAGGCCTCTGGCCAGGACTTCTCCTACCTGGACCCGGAGACGAACGAGCGCTACATCCCGTACGTGATCGAGCCGGCCCTCGGGGTCGACCGGTCCATGCTGGTGTTCCTGCTGGAGGCCTACACCGAGGACGAGGCACCCGACGCCAAGGGCAACATGGAGAAGCGCACGGTGCTGCGGCTCGACCACCGGCTCGCACCGGTCAAGGTCGCCGTGCTGCCATTGTCACGTAACGCGGACCTGTCACCCAAGGCCAGGGACATCGCCGCTACGCTGCGCCAGCACTGGAACACTGAATTCGACGACGCGAGCGCGATCGGCCGCCGGTACCGGCGCCAGGACGAGATCGGCACCCCCTACTGCGTGACCGTCGACTTCGAGTCGCTGGATGACCAGGCGGTTACCGTGCGCGAGCGCGACTCCATGCGGCAAGAGCGGATCGGCATCGACAGCCTGATCGCCTACCTGTCGGAGCGGCTGACCGGCTGCTAATGGGTGTGCCACGCTCAGCTCTGGGGCTGGCGAGCGTGCTTGCCGCAAGCCCACACTTCACCCTGCGGCACGGTGGCCGTGTAGTGCCTGATGCCGACGTGATAGCGCAGCCCGATCGCGGTGACGACTACGCACCGGGTGGCTAGCGGCCCGGCCATTTCGATTACCAGCGCCGGGCCGTGGCGGCTGCCCGGCATGGTGTTCGCGTGAGGCCCGACGGCGAATCCCGCCGCAGCCACGAGGGGTGGCCGCACACAGGGAGCGAGGCTGTTCAGGGGGCCGTCGTCGGTGCAGCCGTAGTTGCTGTAGCGGGCCACCCGCACGCTCAGGATGCGCGCTGGCGGGTATCCGTGCGCTGAAGTGACCGTGACGCCGTCAAGCACCGCGGTGGATCCCGCGGCGTTGACGAGGGTGACAACGTAGACCGTTGGCTGCGTGGTGGCTTGGACCCAGCCATACCCGCCGGCGCTTGCCGGAACCCGCAGTGGACCGTTGCCGAGGCCAATTGGTCCCCACGCCAAGAATCCGCAGATGGCGAGCAGCGCCACGGCGATACTGAGGAACCGCAGTGGCCCGCGCCCACCCATCGTTCGTCCTGGGGGCCGACCCCTGATCGAGATTACCGCCATGGAACCTCCAGCCGACGGCATCGATCCGGAGCGCCGCAAATGCCATTGCAGCTGGGCATTAAGATACATATTTACGTCATGTACGTCTATGCCAGCCAGTGGCTCTGTTCAAAGCCGCGCCCGCACCGCCCAGACCGTAGCGCTGATCTCAAACGGAGCGGTCGGCAGTAGTTCACGGCAGCGGTCATGCAACTCCGCGCGGTGCTGCGGCGTCAGGGACGCGACGTACTCGCCGGCCGGACCGACGCCGAGCGTGAAGGGTTCCCACCAGTCCTCGAAGGTCCCGTACAACGCCTGGACCGTTAGCGTCGTCGTCTCTGTGTTGGTCAGCCCGGCTAGGCCGAACAACTGGGCCAGGTCACCCGCGCTGGCGCCAGGCAGGCCCGATTCGCCGGTGACGGCCGGGTCAAGATCGTGCGCGGCCTGCCAACAAATCGACGGCGGCCCGTGGCCTCCGCCGAAGTCCCAGACACAGGCCGCGAGGACTCCGCCCGGCCGGGTAACGCGGCTCATCTCGCCGAGCCCGGCAACCGGGTCTGCCATGAAATGGACGACCAGCTCGGCGAGCGTGACATCGAAGGCGCCGTCTGGATATGGCAGGTGCTCAGCGGCCGCGAGTCTGGCATCGATACCGGGGAAGCGCCGCCGGACCGATGCGATGAACCGCTCGGACGGATCGACTGCGGACACAGCGCCAGCGCCAAGGCGGCTCACTAGCTCGGCCGTCAGTACCCCTGGTCCGCTGCCCACGTCGAGCGCGCGATCGCCAGGCTGCGGATCGGCCAGAGCCGCGAACTGCTGCGCCAAGGGCGCGGAGTAGCGCCCCATGAAGCGTGCGTACGCGTCAGGGCTGACATCGAAGCTCACGGGCTGAACCTATAGAGGTGCGGGGATTCCCGGCTGCATCATGGAATTGCAGGGCGAGCCGCGAGTTCTCATTCAGACCCCGGCATTGGTGGCCTGACTGACGGCATCGACGTTTGCTGATGCGTCCTTGCCGGCACACACGACGATGCCGTTGGGTTCTGCGGCGGAATAGTGCCGGATCCCGATGTGGTAGTGGACGACGACGCAAGACATCACCCAGCATCCGCCGGCTTTCGGAGGGCTCATCTCCAGGCCCGCTGAATAATCCAACGGCGGCGTTCTTCGGCTGTCCCGACCGTCTGCCCGGCTAGCGGACCTAGGTACTTGCTCCGCCGCAGCCGGGCAGACCGAAGCCATGTGCGGCGGCTTGTGCGGGCCAAACGTGGCGCAGTTGCGTCCGGTCAGCCAAAAGCAAGAGTTCAGCCGCGACCAGGCGGGGCGTCGGGTAGCTGGTCCTGTTGACGAGTGTGATGCTGTCAATGGTTACTGTCCCGGATCCAGCGTACGAGATCGGGAGCATGTCCCCGACGCGCACGGGACGCGGCTGGGACCAGGTGTTGCCGTTTGAACCCATGCGCAGAGGTCCGTTGCCGAGGCCGATCGGGCCCCATTGCAGGAACGCTCCAGCCGCAAGCACTGCGACGGCAATGGGAATGATGATCCGGCGCTGCCGTCGGAACCGGGCGGGCAGTGAAACATCCTTCATCTCGTCGATTGACAGATAGCTCACTGCTTGAGTCCCCCGGATTGAGCCGGCCAGCGGAGTCGAAGATTATCGCCGGAGGGCACAGACGGTCTACGTTCGCGCCGCCACTGGCCATGTGTTCGTTTTCTAACTGCTGACAGCATTGCTGCCTGTCAGCGCGGCGAGCACGGCGGCGACCGGCGGCTCGTTTGCCGGCGCTGCGGGCAGTCGCGGGCAGCGCCGGAAAATCTCGGCTGCGGCCTGGTGGAAACCGTCCGGCAGACCGGCCGCGGCCATCCCCTGGGCGATCTCCTCCATCTCACCGACCCAGCGCCAGCCCTTGCTGACTCCGGACGCGGCCGCCCGCTCCGACTGGCCGGCCAGTTGCGGCTGCGAGAACGCCCATTCCGACAGCAGTGTGTCCTCGACGCCCTCGGCGTGGGCGAGCGCGCGAGCGGCCAGCAAAAGCGCCGCTGAGCCCTTGGTCCAGGCCGCGTAGGCCATCTTGACCGCGGACGCGCCCACCGCCGGGCCTTCGACGATCCTGGGCTGGAGTGCGGTTCCCTCGAAGAGGTCGCTCACCACTGCCGCTTGCTCGCCGGACAGGTACAAACGCGCGATCCTGCGGGGACGAGGTGGCTGGCCGATAATGCTGCCGTCTACATACGTGCCGCCGTTCCCCGTGATGAGCTGCCCGACCTCGCGGGCTGTATCGGGTGAGATCGCGTTGGCATCCAGGTAGAGACCCGTAAAGCCGTGCACGGACCAGGCAACGTCGAGGGCCGCGTGGGGCGGGCAGACCGACACGATGATGCTGGCGTCGGCTGCCAGCCGCCGGGCGGTTCCCACCTCTATCAGGCCGGCGGCGCTGGCCCTGGCTGCGGTCTGCGAACTGCGCCCCGCAGACGCCCACAGCACCTGATATCCGGCGGCCGTCAGGCATTGCCCGACGGCCGCCCCCATCTCGCCTGGATGCAGTAGGCCGACGACTTGATTACTCGACATGCAGGTATTGTCGCTGACGCCCGCGAGTTGACAGGCAGAAGCCTCGCCTGCCGACGTCAGCGCTCTGACATGCCGGAGCCCTCGCCTGCCGACCCCGCGTACGCGGCAGGCGAGGACTCCACAACTAGTTACTTGCCTGCCGCGCCCGCAGTCTGTCCTCCGGCAGCCATCATGATCTTGTTGACCAGGACCAGGAAGGCCTTGACCTGCGCGCGATGGGTTCGCAGGTAGGAGCGCTGTTCGGCTGTCCAGATCCGGAACTGAGCCCTCACCGGTGGGCCTGCGCAGGCGAGGAATACGTGCGCCCAGTGTCGATCCAGACTGTGGATTGTCCCGTTGGACGCACCACGGCTGACCGCCCCATCGATGTGCCCGGCTATCCAGTCGACGAAGTCTGGGAACGAGTTGATGACCGAGTTGG
The DNA here is from genome assembly GCA_963834665.1 of uncultured Actinomycetota bacterium. Classification (GTDB taxonomy): domain Bacteria; phylum Actinomycetota; class Actinomycetes; order Streptosporangiales; family Streptosporangiaceae; genus JAJYUU01. The sequence goes on along the minus strand of CAWICK010000007.1, from coordinate 102,634 downwards.
GCGACCCGTACGGCTGGTGCGGCCAGCCGAAGCGTGCGGCGCAGGCGCGGAGCCCTGGCAGCGTCGCGCGAACTGCGGCCGGAACTACGTTCGACAGCTCGACCTTCAGGAACGGGTTCGCTAGCCGACTGCCCGCAGCCCGAATTGGCACGAATGGCACCTGCGCTGCCCTCTGACAGGAGTTCAGTTTGGCGGTGAAGGCCTTGGAGCCAGACGGCGGGACGAAGCCGGCAGCACCTGATGGGAACGTGCCGCTTCGGGCGAGTTGGGCCAAGTCCGGGAACTGGGTGAGGTCGTAGTCACCGCGCGCGGCCAGTGCGGCCGTGATCGGGGTGACGTGGTACCCATACCGGGCCATACACTTCGCGACCGAATGGCTTTCCAGCGCCTGGATCTCGCCATAGAACAGAGCACCAGCCGTGTACTGCGCGCCGGTGGCAGGCATGATCTCGCCGATCGCGCCGCGGTCCAGCCTTGCTAGCCAGGAGCGCTGAGCGGCAGCCTTGCCTGTCGCGGCTGGGCTAGCGGCGTACTTGTGCCCGTGCGAACCCGGCCGGGGCGATCCGCTGGAAAGCATCGAGGCCGAGACGGCTACGACGGCAACCACGGACGTCGCTGCCGCCAGCGGTGTGAGCCAGCGACGCGGGCCGGTGCCGATCCTGCCGCGTGCCAGCCGACGACGCCGTCCGTCGGCCGAGCGTTCCGGTTCGCTGGCGAGCGTCAGCGGCGGAGCAGTGCCATCCGGCACGCTGCGGGCGACCGCGTCCGCGGCGCCCCTGATCCGGTCATTGATCGAGTTCATCGGTTCTCCCCGAGCAGGCGGGCGAGCGCCGCCAGCGCTCGCGAGGTAGTGGATTTGACGGTGCCCTGGCTGATGCCCATCGACCGGGCGATTTCCGACTCGGGCAGGTCGAGGAAGTAGCGCAGCACCAGAGCTTCCCGCTGCCGGCCCGGCAGCTCGCGCACCGCGGCGAGTACCTCGCGATGTTCCTCGCCGAGCAGGACGTCGTGCTCGGCGGAGGCGGCGCTGCCGGGGAGTGCCTGTACTGGCCGCCGCCGGTCTCTGGCCTGGGCCCGGAGCTGCGATCGGCATCCATTCAGCACGCTGGAGCGAACGTATTGCAGCGCCCTGTCGGTCCGGGCCAGGTGGTTCCAGCGGCGGTACAGGCCGATGAAGGCTTCCTGCACGACATCTTCGGCGGCCGGCCGGCTGCCGAGCATCGCCAGGGCGAGCCTGATCAGGCCGATCGCATGCGCCTCGTACAAGGCGCTGACAGCGCGCTCGGTGGTGCTCCCTGAACCGTCAAAGGATCGGGAAGCAGCGTTGGTTGGCTGTTCTACGTCTATCTCCACCTACCAGAGACGCCCGCACCGGCGCCTAGTTGCCTGGCCGAGCAGGGTATCTCAGCAACCGGCCCGGCGCGGTCTGCGCTGCCGACGAGCAGAAGTTGTTCACCGTCCGTGCTATGACCGTCGTCCCGGCCCCGGCCAATGGTCGATAGGCTCGGTATGAGGGCCAACTGGCCGCGAGATCACTGAGCCGCGCCGCGCCCGGCTCGAGGCGCTTAGGCGGCATCTGAGGAGTGCAGAGCAGTGCCGAAGCTTGTCTACGACTTCACCGAGGGCAACAGGGACCTTAAGGACCTGCTGGGCGGCAAGGGAGCCAACCTGGCGGAGATGACCAACCTGGGTCTCCCCGTTCCTCCCGGATTCATCATCACCACCGATGCGTGCCGCTACTACCTCGAGCAAGGCACCGTGCCGGAAGGCCTGGCGGCCGAGGTCACCTCGCACCTGACCCAGCTCGAGGACAAGATGGGCCGCAAGCTCGGCGATCACGCCGACCCGCTGCTGGTCAGCGTCAGGTCCGGGGCCAAATTCTCGATGCCGGGCATGATGGAGACGGTGCTCAACATCGGCCTGTCTGACGAGTCGGTGCACGGCCTTGCCAAGCAGGCGGGCAGCGAGCGGTTCGCCTGGGACTCCTACCGTCGGCTCATCCAGATGTTCGGCAAGACCGTGCTGGGCATCGACGGCAGCCAGTTCGAGCACGCCATCGACCGGGCCAAGGAAGCCAAGGGCACCAAGAACGACCTGGACCTGGACGCCGAGGATCTGCAGCTCCTGGTGGAGAGTTTTAAGGCCATTGTGCGGGCCGACGCGGGCCGCGAATTCCCGCAGGAGCCGCGCCAGCAGCTGGATCTTGCTGTGCAGGCGGTCTTCAACTCATGGAACGCCGACCGGGCCATCCTGTACCGGCGCCAGGAGCGGATCCCCGCTGACCTCGGCACCGCGGTGAACATCGTGGCCATGGTCTTCGGCAACCTCGGGATGGACTCTGGCACCGGCGTCGCCTTCACTCGCGACCCGGGCAGCGGCCAGCAGGGCGTTTACGGCGACTACCTCCAGAACGCCCAGGGCGAGGATGTGGTGGCCGGCATCCGGAACACCGTCCCGCTGCAGGACTTGGAGAAGATCGACCCCAAGTCCTACGCCGAGCTGATGCAGATCATGCAGACGCTGGAGAACCACTACAAGGACCTCTGCGACATCGAGTTCACGATCGAGCGCGGCAAGTTGTGGATGCTGCAGACCCGGGTCGGCAAGCGCACCGCCGCGGCCGCATTCCGGATCGCGACCCAGCTGGTGGACCAGGGCCTGATCGACATGGACGAGGCGCTGACCCGGGTGACTGGCAGCCAGCTCGCTCAGCTGATGTTCCCGCGGTTCGACGCTGGCTCGGACGTCAAGAAGATCGCCAAAGGGGTCAGCGCATCCCCCGGTGCGGCGGTCGGCAAGGCTGTCTTCGACTCGGCCACGGCCGTTGACTGGGCTGGGCGCGGCGAGGACGTGATCCTGGTCCGCCGCGAGACCAACCCGGACGACCTCCACGGCATGATCGCGGCCCAGGGCATCCTGACTAGCCGGGGCGGCAAGACCAGCCACGCGGCGGTCGTCGCCCGCGGCATGGGTAAGACCTGCGTCTGCGGCGCGGACGAGCTCGAGGTCGACGTCCGATCACGCCAGTTCGCCGCGCCCGATGGGATCACGGTGACCGAGGGCGACGTCATCTCGATCGACGGCACCTCCGGTGTGGTGTACCTGGGCGAGGTGCCTGTGGTCCCGTCGCCGGTCGTGGAGTACTTCGAGGGCAATCTCGACCCGCAGGCCGACGAACTGGTCAGCGCGGTGCACCGGCTGATGACGCACGCGGACGAGCGGCGGCGGCTCGGCGTCCGGGCGAACTCCGACACCGGCGAAGACTCGGCCCGTGCGGTGCGGTTCGGTGCCGAAGGCATCGGGCTGACCCGGACTGAGCACATGTTCCTCGGTGAGCGGCGGCAACTGGTCGAGCGGCTGATCCTGGCCGACGACGAGGCCACCCGGACCGCCGCGCTGGACGCCCTCGAGCCGCTGCAGCGGGGCGACTTCGTGGAGATCCTCGAGGCCATGGACGGGCTGCCGGTGACGATTCGGCTGCTCGACCCGCCGCTGCACGAGTTCCTGCCGGACCTCACCGAGCTATCGGTCAAGGTCGCGCTAGCGGGTGACAATGCCACGGCACAGGACCACAAGCTGCTGGAAGCGGTCCGGCGGCTGCACGAGCAGAACCCGATGCTCGGTCTGCGCGGCGTCCGGCTCGGGCTGGTGATCCCTGGCTTGTACGCGATGCAGGTGCGGGCGATCGCGCACGCCGCGGTCGACCGGGTCAAGGCGGGCGGCAACCCGCGGCCGGAGATCATGATCCCGCTGGTCGGTGCTGTGCAGGAACTCGAGGCCGCGCGCGAAGAGACCGAGAAGGTGCTGGCCGAGGTTGCGGCCGAGACCGGCACCGAGGTCCACACGCTGATCGGGACGATGATCGAGGTGCCGCGGGCCGCTCTGACGGCCGGCCAGATCGCGCAGGCGGCCGAGTTCTTCTCCTTCGGCACCAACGACCTGACCCAGATGGGCTGGGGTTTCTCCCGCGACGACGTGGAGGGCTCGTTCTTCGGCCGCTATATCGACCTCGGGGTGTTCGGTGTGTCGCCATTCGAGACGATCGACGTCGACGGCATCGGGCGGCTTGTCAAGATCGCCGTGGAAGAGGGCCGGGCTACCCGGCCGGACCTGAAGGTCGGCGTCTGCGGCGAGCACGGCGGCGACCCGGAGTCGGTGCACTTCTTCCACGCGGCGGGGCTTGACTACGTATCGTGCTCACCGTTCCGGGTACCAGTTGCCCGGCTTGAGGCGGGGCGCGCCGCCGCGATGGAGATCGCAGGGGGCAGCGACAGCAGGTGACCAACGGGTACGACCACCTGGCCACGGCCCGGTGGGCCGCCGAGCCGCCGAAGACGGCTGGCGGCGCAACCAACGGCAACGGGCGCGATCCTTTCACTAGGGATCGCGCCCGGGTGCTCCACAGCGCTGCACTCCGCCGGCTCGCTGCGAAAACGCAGGTGGTGGCGGTCGGCTCAGGCGATTTCCCGCGCACCCGCCTTACCCATTCGCTGGAGTGCGCCCAGATCGGCCGCGAGCTCGGCGCCGCGCTCGGCTGCGATGCCGACCTCGTCGACGCTGCCTGCCTGGCGCACGACCTCGGCCACCCGCCGTTCGGCCACAACGGCGAGGCTGCCCTCGCTGACGTCGCCGCCGGTTGCGGAGGATTCGAAGGGAACGCGCAAAGTCTCCGGCTGCTCACCCGCCTGGAAGCGAAGGTGCCGGGGGCCGGTCTGAACCTCACCAGGGCGACACTGGACGCGACGCTGAAGTACCCGTGGCTTGGACCAGCCCCGGGCGACCGCCAGCGTGCTCGCGCGGTCGGCAAGTTCGGCGCTTACGCGAGCGATGCGGTGGTCTTCGCGTGGATCCGGGAGGGTGCCCCGGACGGTCAGCCCTGCCTGGAAGCGCAGGTCATGGACTGGGCCGACGACGTCGCCTACTCGGTCCACGATCTGGAGGACGGTCTGCATGCTGGCTCGGTCACGTTCCGCCAGCTCCGCGATCCAGGCGAACGGCTGGCGGTCGCGGAGCTAACGCTCAGCACCTACTGTCCGGCCGGGAGCACGAGCCTGGCCGAGCTCACCGACATCTTTGCCGGGCTGGTAAAGCTGGACTGCTGGCCGCAGGAATTTGACGGCAGCCCGGCGTCGGTGGCCGGGGTCAAGAAGCTGACCAGCGAGCTGATCGGCCGCCTGTGCCGGGCAGCGCAGCACGCAACCAGGCCCGATGGCCATCCGCCGCTCTCCCGGTACGCGGCTAGCCTGGCCGTGCCGCGGCAACAACGGCTTGAGTGTGCCCTGCTGAAAGGCGTGACAGCGCACTACGTGATGAGCCGTTCCGGCGCGAAGGCCGCGCAGGCGCGCGAGCGCGAAGTGATCACCAAGCTTGCGGCAGCAGTGCTGGCCGGGGCTCCGGTCACCCTGGACCCGATGTTCCGGCCAGAGTTCGAGCACGCAGCCGACGACAGGAGTCGGCTCCGCGCGGTTATTGACCAGATCGCGTCGCTGACCGATACGTCGGCGCTGGCCTGGCATCAGCGCCTCTACGCCGAAGGCACCTGAGGTTTCTCGTGCAGCTGGCTCGATCCCGGCCGGCTGGGTCGCGGTCTGCTGGTTCGCCCTCTTGATGGTGGCGCACGTCGTGCCGGCCTCCGCCGAATCGGAGCATTCTGGGCCGCGTTCTGGGTCCGCGAAGCCGGCGTTGGCAGCCCGGCTGGTGACGCCGGCTCAGCGCTCACCGCAACCGGGCAACCTGCAGAGCACGGCCGGGCTCCGGCGTAACCTCGTGCTCTGAGCACCTCGCCGATCTCGGCCGCAACGCGGCACGGGTCCTTCGTGATATCCAGCCAGCCGTATCGCAGCGTTGCGATACCCGCCATCAGCGCGGAATTGTCCCTGCGTATGTCCTTCCACCTCGTGTCGGCCGGATGCGCGGTCTGGCCGTCCAGCTCGACCGCGGTCTGGTACTCCTCATAGAGCACGTCTCGGTATTCGCTCTTGCCGTCGCGGTGAGAGTAGGCCTGCCTCGTCCCGGTAGGCAGGCCGTGCGGCCGCTCTACGTCGCGCATATAGCGGTGCTCAAGAACGGAATGCAGGCCCGCCATGTCAGTGGTAAGCAGCTCGGCTAGTTCCGAGCGCCAGCGCACCCGGCTGCGTGCAGCAACCGCCTCGCGCAGCCTGTCCTGCGTGGTGAGCCGTCGCCCCAGACTGCGCGTCACCCAGGCAACGGCATCGTCGAGCGTCTGCGCGGCATGCCACAAGTCGATGACTGTCTCCTCTACCCGCGTCTGCGGCGGTGTCCTCACCGGGTGAGCGGCCTGCCCTGATCTAGCCGACAGATGCAAGACAATGCGAGGGCGCTTGCGCACTCGTCGGTCACCAGGGACGGTTATGTGGATGAGGAGCTCGCCGCTTCGGTCAGCCCGTTGAGCTCAGCCGCTGTCTGATGACTCAGCACCGCCCCGTGCCCGCAATACAAGACAGCCGCCCATAGCATGGCGTGACGGCTTGGTTCCCCGGAGAAAGCGGCATAGATCCCAGGGTGCATGATCTGCCAGCTTCCACGCCTGATCCTCGAGGCAACGATGCCTCTGCTCAGGCCCGCGCTCAGAATCTGGCTACGAGCCACGATGCCGCACTGAAGTTGCGCTAGCTCGTGAAGTAGCGGTGGCAGATCGCGGGCCATGGCAGTCAGCGTGCCGGTTATCACTGACAAAAGCGTGCTCTAGACTCGGCTGCCGATTAGCACGTAAACAACGCATCGCGGAAGGTGCTTTGTTTACGTGATCACCAATTTGGCTATGGATCGGTGAGGCGCTCTAGGAGCTCGCCTGCGAGCCGGAGCAGCTCGGCCTCGGTGCTCGTCAGGCGCTCCGCTATCACCGCCGCCAGCCATTGGTCGCGCTGGTCCATCTCGGCGCGTAGCGAGCTGCCGCCCGCTGCCGTGATCGCGAGCATCGACCTCCGGCCGTCGCTGGGGTCGGGCCTCATGGACACCAGGCGGCCTGCCTTGAGGCTAGTCAGGGTCCTGGTCAGCGATTGTGGCTGGATCCGGTCGGCTGCGGCCAGGTCGCCAGGAGTTAGCGGGCCGCGCCTGTTCAGATGGCCGAGCACGCTCAGCTCGAGTGAGGTGAGGCCGCCGGGAGTTCGCTCGGCCCGGAGAGTGCGGCCAAGACTGTTGACTCCCCGCCTGATGGCGATCGCGGCGCGGCGCGCATCGGCCTCGGGTGGCAGCAATACGCCGACCCGGCTTGGCTCGTCGCTCATATCTAGTACGCCGTCACTTACTGTGTAGGCAACAAAGTCAGTCGTCAGACGTCAATTATAGTAAGCTTAAGCGTATGAATCCATCGAGAACCAGTCAGGCCGTCGCGCTGACCAGGGCTGGGCTCGACCGGCCGCATAGCCCCGATGGCGACCCGGCCGCGCAGCGCGCGTTGTGCGCTGGCATGACGTTCAGCCCGCCGTCGTGGCTGCGACCAGGCATCGAAGCGCGCACGAGATTCTTCGATCAGCAGGTGCAGGCAGCGATTGGCGCGGGCGTGCGCCAGATCGTCATCTGCGGGGCGGGCTACGACGACAGGGCGTTGCGGTTCCGGTCTGATGGCGTCCGGTTCTTCGAACTTGACCATCCCGGTACGCAGGCAGACAAGGTGCGGCGACTACTGAGTATTGCCAGGCCCGGGCCGAGCGGGCGGGGTGGCTCTGGCAGGCCGGAGCCGCTTGGTGGGCTGGCTGGCCTGGGTGAACCCGGCGGGCCGGACGCGCTGCGGCGGCTTGGCTTGACAGTGGCAGCAGCCGACTTCCGCACCGACGATGCAGCCGCCGTGCTCGACCGCTGCGGACACGATCGGGATCTGCCGAGCCTGTTCGTCTGCGAGGGATTGCTTGTCTATCTCGATGACGCAACCTGCCGCCGCCTGCTTGGCGGCCTCGCCGCGCGGGCCAGCCGGGGCAGCGTTCTCGCAGCGAGCCTGGCAACTCACGACGATGGCTTGGACTCCACCGCGGTGGTGACCGCCGCGAACGCCAGGCGCCGAACCAGCGAGGCGGAACCCTGGCGCACGATCTTGCCGGCGGCCGAGCACGTAATGATGGTCAACGGAGCCGGATGGATCGTGACCGGCATTACGGATTCGCCGGTACCGTCCGCGGATGTGACCCACGGGCGGCGGTCGATCCTAGTGACGGCGAGCCCGGCGCGATGACGGTTGTATCCGTCATTGGCGACATGCTCGCCGCGGTTGCGAGCGCATGCCGCGAAACCTTCGTGCACCTAGGCTCTTCTTGCTACTGAGCGTGAGAGGGTGTCACGCATGGAAATCTCCGCCATCGACTTTGCTCCCTGGGGGCTGGCTGCAGACTGGCCATCCAGGCGCTGGATTGAGCCGATACCCGGCCGCCACTATGACTTTCCCAAGGGCGTCCGGCTCGGCCACGCGAGCGAGTCGGCAATGGTCCTCACCTGCACGCTGCCACGTGACCGGTTTGACGCAGAGATCGGCTCAACGGGCTCCGATCCCGTCCGCGAGATCGCGTTCGAGACCACCTATGCGCAGATCAATCTGGCCTTGCACCAGATCCGGGCACCAGGAGCGCGCCCAGACGGGCTCATCGAGTCATTAGTCAGGTACGCCAGCCAGCAGGCAAACCGTTACCGCGACTGGCCGGATACGCGCTGGGGCGCAGAGTGCGCCCACACGGCGGGGCTGGCTAGCTGGCACTCTGGCTTCAGCCTGGACTACCCGGGCGTTTACGTGATCGTCCACGCCTGCGGCATCGGCATGGACCGGATACGGCTGCAGCGAGTTGACGACCTATCCGAATACGAACATGGCAGCGACCCGCTCGAGATCGGCGCGATGCACTGGGAGCTGTGGCCAAGCCGGCCTGAGCTGGGTTACGACGACCTCGCCAGGACGCTAGTCACACTGTGATGTGCCTCGTCACAGGGCGATGCAGGACGGGTACGGCACGGGTCCGGCAGCCATCACGGTCGGCCCGTGACGATCGCGCTCACGACCTTGCCGGTGTCTGTCAGGTCTGCCAGGACGGCGTCGGCACCGGCTTCGGCCAGCTGTTGCCCGGTGAACTGGCCCGTTGCCACTCCGACGGACCGGGCCCCGTGCGCGGCGGCCGCCTCGATATCACTGGGTGTGTCCCCGACGACGACGGTGGCGCGGCCGCTGAAGTCGCCGCCGTAGCGGGCGGTGGCGTTTGCCCTGGCCACGGGCACTAGGTCGGCCCTGACGCGGCTGACGTCGCCGTATGCGCCGATGTCCAGGTCCAGGTGCGCGGTGAGGCCGAGCGCGCTGAGCTTCACTTGAGCCATGGCAGGGATGTTGCCGGTCAGCAGCGACTGGATGACCTGACCGTCGAGCGCCATTGCCGGCTCCGGCCACGTCGGCGGCCCCGCTGGCATGGCTGGCGCAGCGGCCGACTGGCGAGCGCCACGAGCAGCGAGGGCCGCAATAGCCGCGGCCGCGCCCGGCAGCACCCGGCCGCGCTCGCGTACGATGCCATGCGCCTGCGGCGCCAGGCGAGCCAGGACCGCCTGGAATCTCGGCACCTCGGTTTCCGGTTCTCGCACTCCGGCCAGCGACAGCACTTCGAGGGCGATCGCGCTGTCCGTGCGTCCGGCCATAGATTGCAGCCCGGCAGGGAGCTGCAGGCCGTAGAGTTCAGCCAGGGCCAGCCGATAAAGCTCCGCTCCGCCAGGCGCGGCTATTAGCGTGTAGTCGACGTCCCAGAGCACAAGTAGTGGCCGCACGCCGCGAAGTTACCAGGACCAGGTGGTTTGCTCCGCCAGCGGGAGGTAGGTCCGGATTAGGCTGGGCGGGGCAGCGGAAGCGCACGTGGCTGATGTGCGGCATGATCGCAAGTGGCGGAAGGGCGGATATGGCGGGCCGGATCCGCGACGAGGACATTGCCCTGGTAAGGGAGCGTTCCGCCATCGAGGAGGTCGTGGGGGAGTACCTCCAGCTGCGGAGTGCGGGCGGCGGCTCGCTCAAAGCCCTGTGCCCGTTCCATGAGGAGAAGACCCCCTCGTTCAACGTGACGCCGGCGCGCGGCCTGTGGTACTGCTTCTCCTGCTCCGAGGGCGGAGACGTCATCAAGTTCGTGCAGAAGATCGACAACCTGGCCTTCACCGAGGCAGTCGAGCGGCTGGCGAACAGGGCCGGCATCGATCTGCGATACGAGCAGGGCGGCCACATTCCGGGTCAGGAGCAGTCGCAGCGGCGCAGGCTGATCGAGGCGCACCGGGCGGCGGCCGAGTTCTACGCGGAGCAGCTGGGCACGCCTGCGGCTGCAGCCGGGCGCGAGTTCCTGTCCGGGCGCGGATTCGAGCTTGCCGATGCGCAGCGTTTCGGGGTCGGCTTCGCCCCGGCCGAGTGGGAGTCGCTGACAAGGCATCTGCGCGGGCGTGGCTTCACCGAGGCCGATTTGCTGGCAGGCGGACTGGCCAGCCAGGGCCGCCGCGGGCTGATCGACAAATTCCGTGGCCGGCTGATATGGCCGATTGCCGATCTCACCGGCGACGTGATCGCTTTCGGCGCGCGCAAGCTGGCCGCAGACGATGACGGGCCAAAGTACCTGAACACTCCGGAGACGGTGCTGTTCAAAAAAAGCTCAGTCTTGTACGGGGCGGACCGGGCCAAGCGGGACATCGCCCAGCGTCGTCAGGCGGTGCTCGTCGAGGGCTACACCGACGTGATGGCCTGTCACCTGGCGGGCGTCACGACCGCGGTAGCCACCAGCGGCACCTCATTCGGCGACGGCCACATCACGATCCTGCGGCGGCTGCTGATGGACGACAGCCAGTTCCGCGGCGAGGTCATCTTCACTTTTGACGGCGACGCCGCCGGGCAGCGAGCCGCGCTGCGGGCATTCAGCATGGAAGAGAAGTTCGTTACCCAGACATTCGTGGCCGTGCAGGGCGACGGGCTGGATCCGTGCGATCTCCGGCTGGCTCGCGGCGACGGCGCGGTCCGCGACCTGATCGCGCAGCGGGTGCCGCTGTTCGAGTTCGCCATCCGGAGCGCGATTATCGAACACAACCTGGAGACCGCCGAGGGCAGGCTGGCCGCGCTCGACGCGGCCGCGCCGATCGTCGGGAGGATCAAGGATCGCGGGCTGCGGCAACTGTACGCGGTCAGCCTGGACCGCTGGCTCGGCATGATGGACGAGGGTTTCGTGCTGGACCGGGTGCTCGCGCACGCGGGCCCGGCCACTGCGAGCGGCAGGGGCGCGCGGGGTTCTGATCGCGGGCGTACGCGGGATTCAGGGTATGCGGGAAACGGGGCCCAGCCGGGCCGCATCCCTGCGCAAGGGAACCCGGTGCATGACGGCGCGGCGTCCGGGCAGCGGGCGAGCGGGTTCACATCCGGCGGGTCGCAGAGCGGCGGGGAAGCGGGAAACGGGCCAGCCGGCAACGCCAACGTCAGCCCTCGGCAGGCCGTGCAGCGCAGCCCCTACGACCAGAACGACCCAGTGGTCAACGTGGAGCGGCAGGCGCTGAAGCTCGCCATCCAGCGGCCGGCGTTGTGCGGACCCGCCTTCGACGAGCTGTCGCCTGTGGTATTCACCGTTCCCGCGCACGCAGCGGTCTGCGAGCTCATCGGCAAGGAAGGCGGGGTCGCGACCGCGCGTTCGGCACGGGAGTGGGCCGAACGGCTGCGCGCCGCCGCGCCGAATGACAACGCAAGGGGCTTCGTTACCCGGCTGGCGGTGGAGGCGCTCGAGGTACCGGGAGCGACCGGCGAGCCGGACGCCAGGTTCGCTGAGGGCGTGCTCGCCAGGGTCGAGGAGCTAGCGGTGAGCCGGGACATTGCGACCGTCAAGTCTCGGCTGCAGCGCCTCAGCCCGGTGACCGAGCAGACCGAGTACAACCGGATGTTCGGCGACCTCGTGGCACTAGAACAGCGCCGGAAGGTACTCGCCGACCGCGCCGCGGGAGCTCTCTAACCACAACATGGCATCTGTGCGCTACTAACGTTTTGGTGACAATATTGAGTCCGCTGATCAGTCGCATCCAGATGCACACTGGTCTGCATGAGCCTTACGGCTGCACCCCCGGTAGATCAGGTAGCCGACCTCATCGCACAGGCGCGAGAGCGCGGCTCGATCTCGATGACGGATCTGACCGCCGCCTTTGAGCGCTGCGACCTCTCGGCGGACGCCGTAGACAGTGTGCTGAAGGTTCTGGCTGACGAAGGTATCGACGTTGTCGAGGCACCGCAGGAAGCCGAGGAATTCACGCCCCGGCAGATCCAGGCTGACGCACGACGGGCGGTAACCGGCGATCTGGTCAGGATTTACCTCCGCGAGATCGGCCGCGTGCCGCTCCTGACCGCACATGATGAGGTCGAGCTCGCCAAGGCCATCGAGGCCGGGCTCTTCGCCGAGGAAAAGATGCAGGTCGGCTCGCAAACACCGGGCGCGGGCTCGCTGCTGGCCGAGTTGATGCTCGTGGCTGCCGACGGGATCGCGGCCAAACAGCGGCTCATCGAGGCCAACCTGCGCCTGGTCGTCTCGATTGCCAAGCGGTACATCGGCCGTGGCCTTGTGTTCCTCGACCTGATCCAGGAAGGCAACCTGGGCCTCATCCGCGCGGTGGAGAAGTTCGACTACACCAAGGGCTACAAGTTCTCCACCTACGCGACCTGGTGGATCCGGCAGGCGATCACCCGCGCTATCGCGGATCAGGCCCGGACCATCAGGGTGCCGGTGCACATGGTGGAGACCATCAACAAGATGGCACGCATCCAGCGTCAGCTCCATCAGGACCTCGGCCGCGAGGCCACGCCGGACGAGATCGCAGCCGAGATGGGCATGCACCCGGACCGGGTCGCCGAGATCCAGCGGATCGCCCAGGAACCGGTCTCGCTGCAGTCGCCGATCGGCGAGGAGGACTCCGATCTCGGCGACTTCATCGAGGACGCCGATGCCGTAGTGCCCATGGAAGCGGCCGCCTTCATCATGCTTCAGGATCAGCTCGACCAGGTGCTCGACAACCTCGGCATCCGTGAACGGCGCATCATTCAGCTACGGTTCGGCCTGACGGACGGCCATCCCCGGACGCTGGAGGAAGTCGGCAGGGAGTTCGGAGTTACCCGGGAGCGCATCCGCCAGATCGAGTCCAAGACGCTTGCGAAGCTCCGCCATCCGAGCCGCGCGCAGATGCTGCGCGAGTACTTAGTCTGACCGGGTACTTAGTCTGACCGGCCTGCCTCAACCGCAGTGTCGGCCGCGCCCAGCGATTCGGCGAGCTACGGCTCTTGCTTTGGCGGCCGCCCGAGATGACTGTTGCTAGTCGCCGCGAAAGGGCGGCTGTTCTCCGCCCCCGATCCACCGTCCGCGGCAGACGTGTTGTGCCCGTTCCGGTGGCCGTTGCGGTGCTTCATGCCGGGGATGCGGTCCCCGACGGAATGCGCGGCCGAGTGGGCCAGGTGGGGAACATGCTCGTGCAGCCCGCCGCCGACCGTCTTAGCGGCCGAGCTAACGAACCCCGTTGCCTGTGCCTGGACAGCCGCGGCGGCCTGCTGGACCGTCGGGTTCTCTGCCGTGGCGCGGGCAAACTTCACCATCTGGTCGTACCGCTCCCGGCCTGCCCGTGTCCCGGCGACAAAGCCGATGGCGAGGCCGGCAACAAAGCTAACTCGATACAGGTGCATCTGGACCTCTCCCGAGAAGTCGTGAGGCGCTCTTGGCAGCTTCCCCGTCTTTACCGCGATATGCCTTGAGCGCCGACCTTCCCGGTCATGCCCACCAGGCCGACGGATATGCCCGGCCGCCGGGGCCGGTTATGCGATGGCTCGGCCTGGGCTGCTCCGGGCACCGCGACAGTGCGCTACCCTTATGCCCGCGGCGCTGATCTCCTGAGCCGGTTCGGGCAGGTAGCAGGCGCCGTACGGTCCCGCGTAGCTCAATCGGCAGAGCGTCCGGCTGTTAACCGGCAGGTTATAGGTTCGAGTCCTATCGCGGGAGCTCGCTCGCTCATCTGCTCCGCACGCACTCCCAGGACTTTTCACCGATCCTGGTTCCGCAAACCTGGATGAATCGAACCTCCCGGCGACCCGCATCGGTGAAAAGTGCGTCGGCCTGGCGCCGGCCATACGACAGTGGCCTGGCGGGAACGCATCCCGCCAGGCCACTGCTCGCTATCCGACGGCCGCTTGTGAAAGCCGGCCCGTTCCCTTTAGCCAGCCATCATCGGGGGCGTGACGCCTTCGAGATCCTTGCGCGTCACCCGGATCATCGCCAGGGTGATGATCAGCGCGAGCGCCATTATCCCGGCCGACACCATGAAGCCGCGGGAGAACCCGACAGCCAGCGAGTGGTCGACGATGGCCTTCTTAGCCGCAGCCAGCTGAGTTGCAGTCGGCTTGATCGCGTGGCCAGTCGCTGCCGCCTTGGCTGCCGCAGCGTGCGCGGCGGCGGCCGAGGTGCGCGCGGTGTTGGACACCACGGTCCAGGCGACCGTGCCCAGGATGGCCAAGCCGATGGAGCCGCCGACCTGCTGGCCGGTGTTCACCAGGCTGGAGGCCACGCCAGCGTCGCGTTCCTGAACCTTGTTGAGCGCGACCAGGGTCAGTGGCATGAACAGCATGCCCAGGCCCGCGGCCGTCAGGATCAGGGGGCCGAGGAGCCCACCGACATAGGTGCTGTGCTCAGTGATCCGCGACAGCCAGAACATTCCGCCGGCTGCGACCGTCGAGCCCGCGATCAGCAGCGGCCGGGCGCCGATCCGGCCGACCAGCTGGGCGCTGACGCCGGCCATCAGCATGATCGTCCCGACCATCGGCAGGTAGGCCACGCCGGTCTTCACCGGGCTGTAACCCCACACGGTCTGCACGAAGATCGTCAGGAAGAAGAACATGCCGAACAGCGCCGTCCCCACGCACAGGAGGATCAGGTTCGCGCCGGTCCGGTCGCGGTTCCTGAAGATCCGCAGCGGCAGCAGGGCGTGCTTGCTGCGCGATTCGATGAGGACGAACGAGGCGAGCAGGGCCACGGCGGCCCCGAGTGAGGCGAGAACCTTGGTGTCACCCCAGTGCGAGACGCCGTTCGCCGTGGTCGCCGCGCTCGACAGGCCGTAGACGAGGGAGGCCAGGCCAAGGGTGCCGGTGATCGCGCCGGGCAGGTCGAACCGGCCGGTGTGCCGCTCGGATTCGGTGAGCACCCTCGGCGCCATCAGCAGGACCACGATGGCGATTGGCACATTCACGAAGAAGACCCAGCGCCACGAGACATAAGAGGTGAGCACGCCGCCCAGCAGCAGGCCGATGGCGGCGCCGCCAATGCTCATGGCTGCGTAGACGCCCATAGCCCGGTTGCGTCGCGGGCCTTCCGGGAACGTGGTCGTGATCAGGGAGAGCGCGGTGGGCGCGACGATCGCGGCGCCGACGCCCTGGATCGCGCGGGCTCCCAGCAGCCACGCCTGTGAGGTGGCGAAACCGCCAGCCAGCGACGCGACCGCGAACAAGGCGATGCCGGCGATGAAGACGCGGCGCCGGCCGAGTATGTCGCCGGCCTCTCCCGCCCAGCAGCAGCAAGCCGCCGAAGGTCAGGGCATAAGCGTTCACGACCCACTCCAGGCCCGAGCCGGAGAAGCCGAGGGCCGCCTGAATGTGGGGCAGCGCGACGTTGACGATGGTGGCATCGAGAACCACCATTAGCTGGGCTGCGGCGATGACCACGAGCGCCAGGCCGAGGTGACGTTGGGCCGGGGAGGCGCCAGCAGGCGAGCCGTTGAGGACGGCGGCGCTGCCCGGCTGTTGCGCCAGTCCCGGTGACTTGGCAGGCATCTTAGAGTGACTCCTTAGTTACATTTCGTGTCTGGCACGGGCGCAGTTGACCATAGGTGATCACTGCGGCGTTGCTTTGGCGTTAGCGACCTGTTACGGGCCGCGAAAGATCCAGGCGCGGAGACTGGCTCCTGAACTGCGGAGTTATGCGCTCTGGTGAATATTTGCGTGAGCTGTCGACGGGGCTAGCCGGAACCGAAGTTAGCTGGCCGCTGCGCTCTCGCTCACGGAGCTATTCACCTCCCCCGTCGAAGCCGGGGGACGGCTGCTGGTTGTTTCGGGCGAGTGCTCCTGCAGGCTGCCGGCAAGCAACATCGTCAGCTTGCCCCCGATGTCGTCAAGGCCGGCCGTCCCGGCGGCGTCCGACCCGGCGCCTGCGGCTCCTGAGCCGCCTTCTGTATGGAGCATCTTGCGGATCAAGGCAAGCAGCTGCGCCCGCTCGTCTTCGTCGAGGCCCTGGTTCCACGGCATCCGCGAACTGAGTTCCTCTTCGACCTTGCACTTGAGCGCCAGGCCGTCGTCGGTGAGTACCAGGTTCTTGACCCTGCGGTCCGCCGGGTGCGGTTCGCGGCGGGCCAGGCCACGCTTCTCGAGCATGTCAGCCACCAGGGTGACGAAGGAGGGGTCGCAATGCATGCGCTTACCCAGGTCCTTCATGGCCATCGGGCAGTCAAGCGTGTGCAGAGCCTTAATGAAAGGCACTGGCACGCCCAGGTGCTGAGCCAGCCGGTCGGCCTGGCCGACGATGTTCCCGATCAGCTCGAAGCAGCCGTTAGCGAGGTCCCAGTCTTGCTGAGTCGGGCGGGACGGATCGGTCACGGCTAGTCTGCCTTCTGCTTAGGTTGAGCTGGTAAATAGTTGAGCACCTCAAACGTTACTGCGCTCAGTTGAGGCTGTCAATCTTTTAGCGACTCAACTGATCTGAGTGTCGCACAGCCTGGTCTGGCGGGCTGCGCCTGCGCGGGGCTGCGCCGTCCTGGGCCTGCGCGGGGGGTTCGCCGGGCGCGGGGCTGCGGTTGCGAGGCGCGGGGCCGGGCTTCGGCGACCGGGTGGCGCTGGCGCTAGCGGCACGCTGGAGCTAGCGGCGCTGGATCAGGCCCTTGAGGTAGGCCGCCTGGCCGGCATGCTGGAGGTCGTCGGACAGTACGCTGACTAGTCGCACGGCCATCGTCACCGGCGGATCCCAGTACTCGTCGACGACCTTGGCCAGATCCGCATCGGTAAGCCCGCCGACAAAGGCGATCGTCTGGTCGCAGGTCTCGTCGTGATAACCGACTAGCAAGTCGCGCGGTGCCCGGACAACTCCCACCTGGTCCGCATCGTGCCCGTAGCCGATGTCGCCGGGGTCGAGCGGCAGGCCGAACTGCTCGTCCCAGCCCGAGAACCAGACCTGCTCCAAACCGCTGACTCCGGCCACGTGATCGTCCTGAACCCTGGTCAGGTGCCAGATCAGCCAGCAGATCGGATTCGCCTGGCTATCCGGCCGGTACTGCAGGTCCCCGTCGTCGAGGCCGTCGAGTACCTGGTGGACCACCTCGCGAATGCGGCCAAAGCCATCGACGAGCAAGCTTGCAGCGGACATCAGCAGTGCCTCCGATCGGCTTTGCAGTCAGCACGCACGGTTGCGGGGCCCGCCCGGGCAGCGACCATCCTGTGCGGCACGCCCGGCGGCATCCGCTATCGCGGGTGCAGCACGTCCTTGACGGCAAGTAGCGTAACGAGGCCGAGTATCAGCACTACGACGCCGCTCCTCCACCTGGTCCGGCGACCGCCGGCCAGCCTGGTCTTCGCCACCTTCACGTCGCCGTGGGCCTGCGATGTCTTGTTGCTGTACCAGCCGAGTATCAAGCCCACGGCTAGGAAGACGACCACTACTCCGATCGCTGCCTGACTCATGCGTCAGTCTCTTCTCCAAGCGGGCGACTGCCTGCAGCCATGATCTCTCATGACCGAAGCCGACTCCAGCGGAAACGCCGGTGGCCGCGGCCTGGCAGGATGGACGCGGCGCGGAGCTTGTATGCGCACAAGCAAACATGCGTCATCAAAACGCGAAGGAGAGAGCACCCGGATGAGCGAGGCCTTGACTGCCAAGTCCATCGGCATCACCGGATACGGTGGCGATCAGATCGAGGCCTACCTGGCCGTGCCGGACGACGGGGCCGGCCCGCGCGGCAGCGTCGTCGTGATCCACCACATGCCGGGTTACGACTCGCCGACCAAGGAGATCGTCAGGAAGTTCGCGGCCAACGGCTATGCCGCCCTCATGCCGAACCTGTACTACCGCGACGCGCCGGGCGCGAGTCCGGACGACGCCGCTGCGACTGCGCGAGCCAAGGGCGGCGTGCCGGACGAGCGTCTCGTCGGCGATGTCGGCGGAGCGGCCGGCCACTTGCGCGGCCTGGACGGCTCCAACGGCAAGGTCGGCGTGATCGGATACTGCTCCGGCGGCCGCCAGTCTTTCCTCGCGGCGTGCAGTCTGCCGTTTGACGCTGCCGTTGATTGCTATGGCGCGTTCATCGTGAACCCGCCGCCTGACGGCCTGCAGCTCACAGCAGCTCGGACGCCACTTGTCGGCCTGGCCAAGGACCTATCTTGTCCGCTGCTCGGCCTGTTCGGCGCGGACGACCAGTACCCGACGCCGGATGAGACCGCGGCGCTGTCCAAGGTCCTAGACGAGGCAGGCAAGGCGCACGAGTTCCACACCTACGAAGGCGCGGGCCATGCGTTCTTCTCGGTGAACCGCCCCGCGTACCGGCCGGAGGCAGCCAACGACGGCTGGCAGCGGATCTGGGATTTCTACGGCCAGCACCTGGCAAGCTGACGAAGGCGACCGAAGCGAAGGAGCTTGCATGTGTACCTACAACACCGAGAAGATCGAGGTCAGCGGCAGCGGCAAGGGAGCGAGCGGCTGGTTCGCGCTGACCGACGCCACCGTTTACTTTGACCACCCGGTGCACGCGATGGCCGAGCACACACTCAACATCGACTTCCTCAACCCGGCGCAGGGCCCGGCTGCCCGGGTGGCGGTGGAACTGACCGCCGAATCCGCGCGCGAGCTGGCTGCGGCCATCGAGGCCGCGCTGGCTGCGGTGCCGGCCGCGCTAGTTACCTGACCCGGTTTCCTGATCTGGCCTGACTGGCTCGGATCAGGGCCGGCTTGCACTGTCGGCAGGGCATGCCACGATCAGAGAGATACCGCGGGTCGGCGGGAGGATGTTGCAGTGAAGTTCAGGGTCGATCGTGATGTGCTGGGCGAGGCAGTGTCGTGGGTCGCACGGGAGCTGCCGTCGAGACCGGTGGTTCCGGTGCTGTCCGGACTGCTGGTGCAGGCGGGCAGCGACGGGCTGACGCTGTCCTGCTTCGACTACGAAATCTCGGCCCGGGTCGAGTTGCCGGCCGAGGTGGGCGAGGCCGGCACCGCACTGGTGCCGGGGCGGCTGCTGGCCGAGATCACTCGCAGCTTGCCGCCGGCCGCCGTCGAGGTCACCTCGGCGCCCGGATTAGTCATTCTCACCTGCGGTAGCGCGGAGTTCGCGCTGGTCTCGCTGCCGGTTCATGAATATCCGAAGCTGCCTGAGCTGCCCGCGATCGCGGGGACAGTCGACGGCGGAGCGCTGGCATCGGCTGCGGCCCAGGTCGTGCCATCGTCGAGCCGCGACGACACGCTGCCGATGCTGACGGGTGTCAACCTCGACTTCGACGGCCACGCGCTGACGCTGGCCGCGACGGACAGGTACCGGCTGGCGGTCCGGACCGTGCCCTGGGAGCCTGCTGACCCAGAGGTCCGCTCGTCTGCACTCGTACCGGCCAGGACCCTGGCCGATGTTGCGAGGACTATGGGCGCGGGTCAGCCGGTAACGATCGCGTTCGGCCATCCGGGCGACGATGGTGCCCGGCCCGTCGACGGGATCATCAGCTTCGAAGGTGGCGGCCGCCGGCTGACTGCCCGGCTGATCGGTACCGAATTCATCAGGTACGAGTCGCGGTTCCCGGCCAGCTTCGAGGCGCGAGCCGAACTAGCAGCCGGGCCGTTCACGGAGGCTGTCCGGCGGGTGTCCCTGGTCGCCGACCGGGCTACCCCGGTCCAGCTGGCATTCCGCGGAGACGTGGTGGTGATAGAGGCGCAGTCCGATGGGCGGGCCCGCGGCGTGGAATCGGTGCCGGCCCGCTTCACCGGGACTGACCAGGTGATTTCCTTCAACCCGCACTACCTGCTCGACGGCCTGACCGCGGCTGCCATCTGCGGGCAGGCGCCTGGCGGCGAAGCCGGTCAGCAGGTTTCCGGCGCCTGGCCGGATCCGCCTTGATTTCACCAGCCCGGCCAAGCCGGCCTTGATCACCTGGATCGACGGCGACGCGCCGGCTGGCGCTGACGTCCCCGCACCCGGTACCGCAACTGCTGATTCAGGGGGGAACGTGGCCGCCCGGCACGTCGCGGTCGCTGATCCGGCCGACGGGCACGAGCGACGGAAAGGCCCGGCCGTTGCCGCGACCCCGTTCCGCTACCTGGTGGTGCCGCTCCGGGCGCCGGTCGGCGGCTGATGGGGCCAGGCCTGCTACCAGGGTCTGCGTCCGCACCCGCCGCGACCACGGGCCCCGCCGAATACGCGCCGAAGTAGCCCGCGGATCACGGCGAAAATGGCCAGCAGGATCCCGAACCGGCTGGGGAAGAACCGGAGGCCGGGCAGGAAGTCGGCCACGATGAGCCAGCTGGCGAGAGCCGCGATGAGCGTGCTGAACGCCGCGAGGCTGCCCCGCAGGCGGCCCCGGCGGCGCTGGCTCCGGTCCTGACCAGTCCAATCGCCGCTCCAGCCGATCGCCGACTGTGGCGGCGGACCTGACCGCGACGCCGGCAACGGCGCCCCGCCTGACCGGACATGGGGCAGGTCGAAGGTGATCCGGCTCAGGTCGCTCTGGGTCTTGGCGGCGAACACGGCGTCGAGCCGCTGGTTGAACTCCTCCAGCGTCAGCCGGCCGTGCGCGTAGTGCTCCTGGAGTTCCGCAGCGACAGCTTCGCGCTCCCTGTCGCCAATGCGCAAGCTCGGTTGCGTCGCCATCTGCCCTCCGTGCACTGCGCCCCGATAGATAAAGGAAACGATATATCGCGAAGCTGCTCGTCGCAAGCGATGTGCCCAGGGGTCACGCGCCGCGTGGCGCCGGCCGCCGAGCAGCGCGCGCCGCGACCGCTTTGCGGCGCCGGCGGCGACCGCTAGGTAAGGGTGTGACTGGCCTGGCTGCGGTCCGCTCAGCCTGCGCAGGCCGACGGTGGCGACCGCTAATTCAGGAAGTAGCTGCTGCCGCCGGTTTGGGGGTTCGTCACGAGCGCTGGCACCGAGACTGAGCCAGCGTGCGCGAAAACCAGAGTCAGAGTGATCTCGGTCCCGGCCTTCATCCGGCCAGCGCCGATGATAAGCAGATGCGAGGCGTTCGGATCCAGTCCGACGGAGGACTTCGCCGGGATCGGGATGGAAGGCACGGTACGCATCACTACGACGCCCGCACGCGCCGGCGAGCGAAGCATCACACGGCCGCCGACGCTGAGCCTGGCGGCAACGATCTTGTCAGCGGCGCCATTGTTCTGGACGTCGACGTAAGCCTCGGTTGTGCCGTTGGCGCTTGGCTGGGTCACCTGGGCTGAGCTGAGCTGGATCACCGGTCCGGTCCGGGGAACCGCCCCGCAACCGCCGACGAGGACGGCGCCCGCGACGGTTGCGGCGCAAGCTCCAGTCCGCAACAGCGTTGGGTGCTGCCAGCGCCCGGGAGCCGCGGATGGCGCGCGCCCGCGCGGCGTGGTCCGCGCGCGGCGGTGCGTGCGAGGCGGGAAACGGCGCGTCCGGGTCATGATGTCTGACCTTACCTGCCTGGCTTCCCGGTCACTGGAGGCCGCCACGCGCCGGTGATACGACGGGGCGGATGACCTGGCAGGGCCGATGACCTGGCAGGGCCGATGATCTGGCAGGGCGGATGACCGCGGTGGACTACGGCACGCCGGTGCCTGGCTCGATCGGCGTCACCGACAGCGTGGGCCGGTGCGCGCAGACGGCCACGATCAGCCCGATCGTCTGGCTGCCCTGACCCGGCGGGCTGATGCGCAGCGCGCGGGCGGACGTCGGCAGCTTGCAGGCGTGGCTAGCCGCGACGATCTGCAAGACCGCGTGCGCCGTTTGGCCCGGGCGCAGGACGACCAGATGCGGATGGGTGCCGGGCCGGCGAGAGGCTGCCTGGCCGATCTGGCGGCCGTTCGCCGACGTGGCGGCGACGCGCGGATAACCAGCCAGCGAGCAGGCGTGCTTGCCCAAGTTGCTGAACTCCAGCGGCAGTCGCACGCCGGCGGAGTAGCCGCCGCGGTTACCCAGCCCGACCCAGGCCTCGGTGTTGGCGCCTCTGCACCGGGCGGTGACCTGGCTGGTCAGCTGAGCCGGCCCGGCGACCGCGGCCGGGGCGCCGGTCGCGGGCCGGGCCGCTACCGCCGCGAGGCCGGCCCCGGTGAGGACAACCCCCGTCAGGGAGGCAACTGTGAGCGTGGCTAGCGCGGCCACCGGCAGCGCGGTGCGAGTGCCGGGTGGGCAACTCGCGCGAAGGGTCAGGCGCACCGTGACTGTCCTCTCGACTGGTCGGTTTGGCTGGGCAGGCCTGTTGTCCTTTTCGTGGCACCCGCTGGCCTAGGGCGCAGTGCCACGACTGGCGATCCCGGCCTGGACGGGGAACACCGCCAGGACGTTGCTTCCGTGCTGAGTCAGCGAGCAGGTCGGAATGGACCTTGGCACGAAGGCCGCGCTGGCCGCATTTGTGAAGGCGACCCGCAGGCCGCGGGCGACAACGGGCTTGCACCGGCTCGCCGGGAAGGTAGCTGCGTCGAGGATCTGCAGCCAGGCGTGCGCATATTGGCCGGGCGCCAGGATGAGTGCTGCTGCCTTGGAGCTGTGCTGCCGGACCGCAGCAGAACCGATCTGCGGCCCGGCCGCTGTCGTCGCGAACGACACCGCCGGAAAGCCCGGCAGGGTGCACGAGCTGGCCGAGACGTTCTTGAATTGCAGCGGCACAAAGGAACTGCCCGCCGCAGCCCCGGCCGCGCTTGTATCCAGGACCACTTTCAGGGCCGATGACGCGCACGTCCGGCTGGCGTTAGCCGCCCGGCTGCCCGACGGAGCAGCTGCCGGGTTGGACGTACTGGCGGAGTTCGTGGCAGGCGCGGTGCCCGTGGCCCGGCCGGCAGCAGGAGAGCCTGATCCACCGCCGGAAGCGGCAATGGAGCCGCAGCCTGCGACGGCGGCAGTGGCCAGCGTTGCGGCGGCGGCCAGCGTTGCTAAGGCCATGGAGCGAGCTGGCGCGGCGGTCATGCGGGGGGTTCGCATCGGTTGTGCCTGCCTCCTGGCGGCCCGCTGTTGCTGTGCCGCCTTGCTCTGCTTCCTTTGCGGCTCTGCCTTATACGACGCAGCCGCCCTGGTCAGGGTTGTTCGGACGGCCATGGCACGGCGCGGCGGCGGGCGATTACGGGCCGGTTGCTCCCGGCCTCACCACGTAGATCCCCAGCGTGCTGCCGGACGGGATGTGACCCGTGCAGGTAGCGGCGGTGAAGGCCAGATAGAGCGGTGCGTACGAGCCTGGCGGGTAGACCGCGAGCCAGTGCGCCAGCACCGGTTTGCAGACGGACTCCGGGTAGTTCCGTGCCACGGCCACCTGCAACGAGGCATGCGCCGTCGCGCCAGGGTCGAGTGTCACTGGCACCTTCGGGAATGCGGGGTCCCGGACGGCGGTGCCGCCGATGACGGCACCGTTCGGCTCGGTCACGAATGACACTCCCGGGTAGCCGTACAGCGTGCAGGCGGCCGAGCCGACGTTGGTCAAGTCAAGCGGGTAATAGGTGCTACCGGCCGCATCGCTGGCCCGGCCTATCGACAGGTGCAGGTCGCTGGCCAGGCACGAGCCCGGCCCGGCGGCCACCGGCAGGACGGGGGCTGCCGGTGGCGCCCCTCGCGTCGTTGCACCCGGGGCCGGCACGATGGACGGCGTGGCATGGGGCAGGTACTGCCGGATGTGGCTCGGGCTCGGCGTCGGACCTGGCCGCCTCGACGCCGAGCTGGCCAATGCGCCGGGATGCCCGATCGGCGCGCCGGTGCACGCGCACGCGAGCAGTCCTGGCGCCAATGCCAGTAACACTGAGCGGCGCGCTCGGTGGGTCGGCGTCGTCATCTGGTGTCACCTTCCGGGGGCGTCCACCCTCGGCATGAAGCCTGCGGACTGTTGCCCCCTGTCTTGTATGACGCCAGAACTGCCGGGCCAGTTGTTTCCGGGAATGGCGGCGCCAGCGGTGCTTGCCCGGCGCTACTAGCTCAGTAGGAGGCGCTGCCCGCCCCGCTCCGCACCGTGCTCACCGTCATGATCGACAGAGCAGTTCCAGCGCAGGCCAGCGTCCTGTACTGCACGTAGACCGAGCCATAGTCACCGGGTGGGTAGATCCGCAGCCAATCGACGCTTGTCTGCTTGCACTTCGAGGGTGACAAAGCGCCGGCGTTGTGAATGGCCAGGAGCGTGTTGGCATGATCCCCTGGAGCCAGCGTCACCGCTGCCTCAGGGCTGCCAGAGGTGCGGCTGGCGGGCTTGCCGACCTGGCGGCCGCCGATGCCGGTCACGAACGACACGCCCGGATACCCGTACAGCGTGCAGGCCGAGGCCGAGGCATTCGTCAGCACGATCACCTGGTAGATAGTGCCGGCCGTGCCCTGAGATACGCCGAGCTGAGCCTGCAGCCCGGAGGCCAGGCACGTTGGCGGTCCTGCCGGGGTAGTGGCGTCGGACGTGCTTGCGGCCCGCGCGGTGTGGCCCGAACCAGCGGGAATCGTCGTGGTGACGGTCTTTGTGGGCGTTGCCGACGGGCTAACGCTCCCGCAGGCAGCAAGCAGGACGCAGGCCAGGGCGGCCACTGCGCCGAGCCGGGGGAGCTTCAGGTGACTGAGCATCGACGGGTTCCTTCGAAGGGGCGGTCTGCCCTGACTGGCCGACTTTCCCGCTATGACGCCGCTACGCCCCGGTCGGTTGGCCCGACGTAAGGGGCTGATGTCACATTTTGGCAGCCGACAGGGCTACCTACCTGTTGTGGCGCCGAGGGGAGTTGGCGACGACATCGATAGGAACTTGTGACATATCGTGCATCGCATCGACACCGGCCTGACACTACGCTCGCAACGAACCGTAGCCGGGATGGTGACTGACCTGACTGAGGGTGACCTTGGCCAGGACGCGCGCCTAGCCCGGTGCCGGGGCAGTCG
The DNA here is from genome assembly GCA_963834665.1 of uncultured Actinomycetota bacterium. Lineage (GTDB taxonomy): Bacteria > Actinomycetota > Actinomycetes > Streptosporangiales > Streptosporangiaceae > JAJYUU01. The sequence goes on along the minus strand of CAWICK010000007.1, from coordinate 77,578 downwards.
CCATAAGACGGAGGCCGGGAACTGGCCGTAACCACGCTAAGCGGAAGTACCTTCCTACTCCGGTACTTTGAGTACTCTTGGCGGGTGCGGGCGGATTCCCGCGCACTCTGGCTCATTTCGGCCCCCGGACAACTTGAACCGGCTCGGGCGTGCATTCGCGCCGCAACGAAGGAGTACACATGTTCGAACGCAGACGCAAAATACGCGTCGCGGGAGTTGCGGCAGTAGCCGCGACCGCACTGCTGGCCGTAGGTTGCGGTTCCAGCTCCAACAGCTCTACCACCGGTGGCGGCGCAGTGAAAAGCGCCGTCGCGACGCTGGCTAACCTGAACGGCGCCGGCGCCAACATGATCTTCCCGTTCGAAACGACGCAGTTCTACAGCGTGACGAACTACTCGGACTTCCTCCAGCAGTTCACGCTGCCGCTGTACCAGTTCGGCGGCAACAGCAACACCTCCATCTCGATCAACTACCCGCTGTCGCCGGCCAGCGCGCCGGTTTACAGCAACGGCGGCAAGACCGTCGTGATCAACCTCAAGGGCTGGAAGTGGTCCAACGGCGAGACCGTCAACGCCAAGGACCTGATCTTCTTCCTCAACATGCTCGAGGCCGAGAAGGCCAATTACGCGGGCTACACGCCCGGCCTGCTGCCTGACAACATGGCGTCCTACTCGGCCACCGGGCCGAACCAGGTGACGCTGCAGCTCAAGCAGGCCTACGGCTCGATCTGGTTCACCTACAACCAGCTCGCCATCCTCTACCCGTTCCCGCAGGCGTGGGATGTCACCAAGGCCGGCGGGGCTGCGGGCAGCGGCGGCTGCACCACCGACACCGCGGCCGACGGCTGGGCCAAGTGCAAGGCGGTCTTGACTTTCCTGACCGGGCAGGCCAAGGACACCTCGACCTACGCCACCAACCCGCTGTGGCAGGTCGTCGACGGCCCGTTCCACCTGAGCGCGTACAGCGTCAGCGGCAACTACACCATGCTGCCGAACGCGAAGTACTCCGGCAGCCCCAAGCCGTCGATCTCGGCGCTGAAGTTCGTGTCGTACACCAGTGACACGGCCATCTACACGGCGCTGAAGACCGGCCTGCTAAGCACCGGCGGGCCGAATGGCCCGGTCCCGGCCTCGACCTGCCGCCAGCAGGGAAGGGCTTCCTGCCGCCGTCCAACCCGCTGGCAGCGGCTGGCTACACACTGCAGCCCGACTTCCAGTTCGGCATCGGGTTCTCGTACATCAACTTCAACAACCCGACGTACGGCGCGGTGTTCAAGCAGCTGTACTTCCGGCAGGCGATGATGTACCTGAACAACCAGGCAGGCATGTCCAAGACGGTTAACAGCGGTTACGGCTACCCGACCCCGTCGGGCGTGCCACCGCAGCCGCCGAGCCAGTGGGTTTCGTCGCAGATGAAGCTGAACGGCGGGCAGGGCCCGTACGCGTACAACCCGTCTAAGGCCGAGGCGCTGCTGGCAGCGCACGGCTGGAAGAAGGTCGGCGGCGTGCTGACCTGCCAGAGCTCAGCCTGTGGCACGGGCATCGCCAAGGGCACGCAGGCCAAGTTCTCCATCCTGTACACCTCCGGCGTCGCCAGCCAGGCGGGCGACGTTGCCGTCCTCAAGTCGGGCTTCGCACTGGCGGGCATCCAGCTCGCGGCCCAGCCCGAGACGTTCAACACGCTGCTCGGTGACACGGTGCCCTGCAAGCCCACCCAGCCGCAGTGCAAGTGGACGTTCCTGTACCTGGGTGGGTGGCTGTTCAACGGACCCGGCTACGAGCCGACCGGTGAGCCGCTGTACTCGACCGGCTCGCCTAACAACTCGGGCAGCTACGCCAACCCGACGATGGACAAGCTGATCAACCTGACCCACACCAGCAGCAACATCGCCGATTTCGACAACTACGCCAACTACGCGGCGGTCCAGGTTCCGGCGCTCTACCTGCCCTGGGCCACCGGCGTGCAGGCAGTGAGCAACAACCTGCACAACGTGACGCAGAACCCGCTGCTCAGTTTCTTCCCGCAGTACTGGACGTGCAGCACGAAGACGTGCCACTGACAGTCCTGAGGTAAGAACGGCAAGTCCGGATACCGGCCGCCGCGCTGGCACAACGCCAGCGCGGCGGCCGGACCGGAACCCAGGGCGTTGTAATCCCAGGGTGTTGTAAACCCAGGGTGTTGTAGGTAAGCACAGGTCGGCGCACTATGGAAGGAGCCTGGTGATGGTCGCTACCCATGCCTGGCTGGCCGCGCGGAAAGGTGGACGGGGGTATATGCAGTGACCGGCTACCTGATCAGGCGGCTGATTCAGACTATTGTCGTTACCCTGATCGTAACGATCATCACATTCCTCCTACTTCATCTCGTTCCCGGCGGTGAGGTCAAGGCCCTCCTTGGCGTCCGGGCAACGCCGGCACTGGTCGCGCAGAAATCCAAGGAATGGGGCTTCGACCAGCCGATCTATGTCCAGTACGGCAAGTGGCTCTGGCAGCTACTGCACGGTAACTTTGGCTTCGACCTTCAGCAAAATACGCCGGTCTCGACTCTGCTCGCCCTGTGGCTGCCGCGCACGGTCGTTCTCGCGGTCATTGGCTCTGGGGTCGGCTTGCTCATCGGCATCCCGCTCGGCGTCTTCCAGGCGGTCCGGCGCTACTCGGTCGTCGACCACGCGATAACCGGGGTTGGTTTCGTCGGTTATGGTGCTCCCACTTTCTTCGTCGGCCTGGTGCTGATTCAAGTGTTCGCCATCGATCTGCACTGGTTGCCGCCGTTCGCGCCGCAGGCAACCAGCATCGGCGGAATTCTCTCTGACCCGAAGGCCCTCATCCTGCCTGTCGCCACGTACGCCTTCGTCGCGTTCGCGCTGTGGAGCAGGTTCATGCGGTCGTCGGTGCTGGACAACATCATCCAGGACTACGTGCGCACCGCTCGGGCCAAGGGCGCCAGCGAACGGCGGGTGCTGTGGGGTCACGTCTTCCGCAACTCGCTGATCTCGATCGTGACGCTGCTGGGCCTGCAGTTGCCCGTCATCATCGGCGGTGCCATCTTCATCGAGGTCGTGTTCAGCTACGCGGGCATGGGCCTGGGGTTCTTCAACGCCGCGCTCTCCACGGACATCACGCTGATGCTCGCGATCACCGTGCTTACCACGCTGATCACTATTCTCGGCAACCTGCTTGCCGACGTTGGGTACGCCATGCTCGACCCGAGGGTGAGGTACAGCTGATGGCAATGACGCCGCATCTCGAGCCAGGCCTGCCCGGCGGGACGCTGATCTCTGAAGCGCCACCGGGTGCCCCGGCAGGGGGTCAGTTCCAGCAGGCCAAGCCGCGCGGCATGCTCCGCCGCGGCTGGGAGGTGTTCGCCGAGAACAGGATGGCCCTGGTCAGCATCGGCTTCCTGGTGTTCATATTCTTGTTCTGCTTCGTCGGGCCACATATTTACCACACTGAGCAGGTCTTCGTGACCCTGAGCAATTCCCTCTGCCCTCCGAGCGCACAGCATCTGCTCGGCTGTGACAAGCTCGGCTATGACGTTCTGGGCCGGCTCATGGTCGGCGGGCAGAATTCCCTCGAGGTAGGCCTGGCGGCCGCCTTTGTTGCCTGCCTGTTCGGCTCTATCTACGGCGCTGTGTCCGGCTTCGCCGGGGGAGTCATCGATGCGCTCATGATGCGGATCGTTGACGCGATGCTGTCGATCCCGTTCATCTTCGTGCTGATTATCCTGGCCGTGCTCCTCCACCCGAGCCCGATTACGCTGATCGGCTTTATTGCGATCACCTACTGGCCAGGCCCGGCCCGGCTGGTGCGCGGCGAGACCCTGTCGCTACGGACCCGCGAGTACGTGCAGGCCGTCAAGGTGGCAGGCGGGCGCAGTTCCCGCGCGGTGCTGCGGCATGTGATGCCCAACGCCATCGGGACGATCGTCGTGCAGGCTACCTTCGCGGTTGCTGACTCCATCCTGATCCTGGCCGGCCTCGGCTTCCTCGGTTTCGGCCTCGCGCCGCCGGCCACGGACTGGGGCGGGATCCTGCAGGACGGCCTGCTCTACATCCAGAACCAGCAAAACTACTGGTGGCTCATCTACCCGGCTGGCCTGCTTATCATCCTGGTTGTGGTGGCCTTCAACTACATCGGCGACGCACTCCGCGACGCCTTCGAGACCCGGCTGCAGCGCCGGTAAGAAAGGTGAGCTAGTGGCGCCGCTACTTGATATCAGCGACCTGCGCACCGAGATCCGGCTGCGCGAGGGCGTCGTGCACGCGGTCGATGGCGTGTCCCTCCAGGTGGAGGCCGGCGAAACCCTGGGCATCGTGGGCGAGTCCGGCTGCGGCAAGACGATGACCGCCCTGTCGATCATGAATCTGCTGCCCACTGGCGGTGCAATCGCGGGCGGCAGCATCAAGCTCGACGGCCAGGAGATCAGCACGCTCTCCGACGACGCCATGCGCAAGATCCGGGGTAACGAGATCGGGATGATCTTTCAAGACCCGCTGACCTCGCTGAATCCCACCATGACGATCGGCAAGCAGATTGCCGAGAACGTCACCCTCCACCGGGAGGTGTCCAAAGAGCAGGCGATGGACCGGGCAGCAGAGGTGCTGGACCTGGTCGGGATACCGCGCGTACGCGAGCGGATCAAGGAGTACCCGCATCAGTTCTCCGGCGGGATGCGCCAGCGCGTGATGATCGCGATGGCGCTCGCCTGCGAGCCGAAGCTGCTGATCGCGGACGAGCCGACCACGGCGCTGGACGTGACGATCCAGAAGCAGATCCTGGAACTGATCGACGACCTGCGGCGCAGGCTGGGCATGGCAGTCATCCTGGTGACGCACGACCTGGGCGTGATCGCGGGCCGCGCCAACCGGGTCGCGGTGATGTACGCCGGCAAGATTGCCGAGATTTCCGACACCGAGACGTTGTTCGCCCGGCCCAGGCATCCGTACTCCGAGGCGCTGTTCCAGGCGCTGCCGGATAAGGCCGCCGATGCGGGCGAGCGGCTGTACTCGATCCCGGGCCTGCCGCCGGACCTGGTGAATCCGCCAACTGGCTGCCGGTTCGCGGCACGGTGCCGGTACGTTACCGACCGGTGCCGCGAGGAGGAGCCGAGGCTGACCGGCGAGGTGGCCGGCCACGAGTTCCGCTGCTTCTACCCGGTCGGGCCATCGGAGCGCACCGAGACCGGCAGGCTGGCCAACTACAACCAGGCGGAAGTCCAGGCGCCTGTGCCGGGCCCCGGCATCGGTGATGTGCTGCTGGACGTCGAGCATCTGGTCAAGGACTACCCGGTGACCAAGGGCGCGGTGCTGCAGCGCCGGGTGGGTGGCTGAGCGCGGTGGCGGACGTCAACTTCGCCATCCGCAGCGGCGAGACCTTCGGCCTGGTAGGAGAGTCGGGCTGCGGCAAGACCACCATCGGCAAGCTCGTGGTCGGGCTGGAGACGCCGACCGGCGGATCCATCAATTTCCAGGGCAAGGACCTGGCGAAGAGCAGCGGGCGCGAGTACCGCCGGGAGCGCAGGAACATCCAGCTGATGTTCCAGGACTCCTACGCCTCGCTCGACCCGCGGATGCGGGCTGGCACGCTGCTCCGCGAGCCGCTGGTGATCCAGGGCATGGGCGGCTCCAAGGAGGAGCAGTACAACAAGGTCCTGGAGATGCTGGACAAGGTCGGGCTGCCCCGCACCGCGGCTGAGCGGTACCCGCATGAATTCTCCGGCGGGCAGCGCCAGCGGCTCGGATTCGCCCGCGCGCTGATGCTGAACCCGCACCTCATCGTCGCCGACGAGCCGGTGTCCGCCCTGGATGTGTCCATCCAGGCGCAGGTGCTGAACATGATGAAGGAGTTGCAGCACGATCTCGGGCTCACCTATCTGTTCATCTCGCATGACCTGGGCGTGGTGCGGTACTTGTCCGACAAGATCGGTGTCATGTACCTGGGCAAGATGGTGGAGGTCGGCCCCGCCGAAGAGGTCTACCTGCGGCCGGCCCACCCCTACACCAGGGGCCTGCTGGACTCGGCGCCGGTAGCAGACCCCGACGCGGAGAAGAAGAAGGTGACCGAGGGCGTCAAGGGCGAACTGCCCAGCGCCATTCATCCGCCGTCAGGCTGCCGGTTCCGCACCCGGTGCCCGCGCGCGCAGGCGATCTGCGCTGACGTCGAGCCGCCGATGACACCATTCACAGGCGAAGGCCATCTCGCGGCTTGCCATTTCCCGCTGCAAAGTCCGGTGGGCGCGCCACTAGACGCGTCCGCGTCCGCGTCGCAGCCGATGCCGCAGTAGTCGCTGGCGGAGCAACGACAGCACGGGCGGGTGGTCACTACGGTGGCGACCCGCCCGCGTTGCCGTCAGGGTGCCGATCGCCCGGTCGTGCCCAGTAACCTCGGTCGGCGTCTGGTCGGCGACGGCGGGAGGCGGCAGTGACAGCTAGCCAGCAGTTCACCACCAGGCCCGAACTGGCCGGCACATTCGGCATGGTGGCGTCCACGCACTGGCTCGCCTCGGCGGCCGGGATGGCCACGCTGGAGGCCGGCGGCAACGCTTTCGACGCTGCGGTCGCTGCCGGACTGGTTCTTCAGGTTGTGGAGCCGCATCTGAACGGGCCCGGTGGCGAGGTTCCCGTCATCGGCTTTGGCGCCGCAGACCGCCGGGTATTCGTGCTGGACGGTCAGGGCCCTGCGCCTGCGGCGGCGAGCGTCGGGGCGTTTGCCGGCCTCGGGCTTGATCTCGTGCCCGGCACCGGCATGCTGGCCGCGTGCGTGCCCGCCGCATTCGGCACCTGGATGCTCCTGCTCGCGCGGTACGGGACGATGCGACTGCGGCAGGTAATGGAGCACGCGATCGGTTACGCCGAGCACGGCTATCCGATGCTTGCCACGGCGAGCGCGGCGATCGCGTCGGTGGCAGGTACTTTCCGAGAAGCACTGGCCAGCGTCGGCCGAGATCTACCTGGCCGATGGCGTGCCGGCACCGGGCAGCCGGTTCACGAACAAGCCGCTCGCGGCTGTCTACAGCAGGATCCTGACCGAGGCCGAGCAAGTATCAGCCGGACGCGAGGAACAGATCGAGGCAGCCCGGCGGGCGTTCTACGAGGGATTCGTGGCCGAAACCATCGCCGGTTACCTGGACCATGCCGAGGTCATGGACGTGACCGGCCGGCCGCACAAAGGCCTGCTAGACGGCGCCGACCTGGCAAGCTGGCGAGCTTCGGTAGAGTCGCCCGTTATCTTCGATTTCCGCGGGGTGACGGTATGCAAGACCGGCCCGTGGGGGCAGGGGCCGGTGTTCCTGCAGCAGCTTGCGCTACTGGACGGCCTCGGCATCGAGCGGCTGCGACCGGGTAGCGCCGAGTTCATTCACGTCGTGACCGAGGCCGCCAAGCTCGCGTTCGCCGACCGGGAGGCCTGGTACGGCGACCCGCGGCACACTCATGTCCCGCTTGACGAGCTGCTATCAGCTGACTACGCGGAAGCCCGGCGCAGCCTGGTGAGCGAATTGGCCTCGGCAGAGCTGAGGCCGGGATCGCCCGGTGGCGTCGCGCCCCGGCTGCCGGATTTCGCCAGGGATGCGGGCTCGTCCGCCCGCCGGGGCGATCTTGTCGGCGCGGGCGAGCCGACGGCATCGGCCGCCGGGGGCGGGCTATCAGCGCCGGAACTGGGCCCTGGCGACACCTGCCACCTGGACGTCACCGACCGGTTCGGCAATATGGTGTCGGCCACACCGAGCGGAGGCTGGCTGCAAAGTTCCCCTGTCATTCCCGGCCTGGGCTTCTGCCTGGGCACCCGGGCGCAGATGTTCACCCTCACGCCGGGCCTGGCCAGCACGATCGCGCCAGGCCGCAGGCCCAGGACCACGCTGTCGCCGAGCCTGGCGCTGCGCGATGGCGACCCTTACCTCGCGTTCGGCACGCCAGGCGGCGACCAGCAGGACCAGTGGTCGCTGGCTTTCTTCCTGAATCATGTGCTGTACGGAATGAACCTGCAGGAGGCCATCGACGCCCCCGCCTTTCACACTGATCACTTTCCGTCGTCGTTCTACCCGCGCGCCTCGCTGCCAGGCTCGCTGGCTATCGAGTCCAGAGCCGGCCCGACGTGATCGCTGGGCTACGCGGCCGGGGCCACCTGGTGGACATCAGGCCGCCCTGGTCGCTGGGCCGGCTGAGCGCCGTGGCACGATCCGGCGGCTTCCTCCGTGCGGCCGCGAACCCGCGCGGCATGCAGGGCTACGCCGCGGGCCGGTAGCTAGCGACTGCGGCTGAGCCATACTGGCACCGCCAGGCCGGCCGCGAGGACACCAGCCGTGGCAGCGATGACGCGGACCGCCGCGGAAACGCCGCCGGTCGGCAGGCTAGGTAGCGCGGCTGCGCCGACCGCCAGCGCGGACAGGCCAAGCCCGATGCCGATGAGCGGCAGTTGCCTGCGCAGGACGCTGGCGTCAGCGCGACTCTCGGCCAGATGCACGGCGAGCAGGAAGCCGATGATCGCGGCGCCCAGAACGGCGGTATGCCAGGGCCGCGACCGGTGCAGGGCCTCAAGCACCAGGACCGCCACCGTCATGAGCTCCGGCCACGCCACCATGACCAGGATGGCGGCCAGCCATGCCACGATCCGGTCCGTGCGCGACCTGTCGTCGTCGGCTGGCCGTGCCGAGGCGGCGACCGCTACCTGGCCGATGCTTCCGGCGGCCGTAATGACGGCGAGGATCAGCGCGAGCCTGGCGCCCGCGCGAGCCGCTGAGATCGGGGCGGCCGACCACCAGACCAGACCCGCGGCGAGCGCGGCTGCGGCGGCGACATAGCGCCAGGGGTAGCCCGGCCCGGTCAGCTGCGGGGCCATCATCGGCGCACCACCATGACGCGCCGGGTATACGGAGCCAGTGGCTCGTCCAGGCTGCTGACGCCATCCCAGTGCACGACCAGTACGCCGATCTGGGTTAGCGAGAACCTGATGGATTGCTGCTCAAGCCGCCATAGCCTGGTCGTGAGCTGAGACATCCTGTTGCCCGGGAAACTCGGCGCCGCATTGAGAACGTCAACGACGAGCACGTTGAATCCGCGCTCACGAAGGTCACGCAGCGCCTCCACCAGCGTCGGGTCGAGCAGCGGGCTGAAAACGACGATGAGGGCTCCGGGCGGCAGGGCCGCGCGTGGCAACCGGGTCAGGTTCGATGCCCGGTCCCAGCCTCCCGGGTTGGACAACAGCAGGTCGAGCAGCCGGTTGAAATGGCGCCGTCCCTGACCTGGCCCGATCCAGCTCAGCCGGCTGGCGTAGATGATCAGGCCGACATGGTCCCGGCTGGCCAGGTAGTGCTCCATGATCCCGCATGCACCGCGGATCACCAGGTCGAGCGAGCTTGAGCCGGGCTCGCCGACGTCGGCCGTCTCGTCCGCGATCACTACGAGGTTCTGCGTGCGCTCGGCCGCGAAGGTGCTGAGATGCAGAGTGCCGAGCCGGGTTGTGGCCGGCCAGTTGATGCGGCGCTGCCGGTCGCCGGGCACGAACTGACGGACGCCGGCGAACTCCCCGCCCTCGCCCGTCGCCCTGGCCGGGTGCTCGCCAAGACGAGTCGGCAGCCGGCTGAGAACGACGGTGCTGGCCAGGCTCGCCGGTTCTGGCAGGCAGTTAACGTGCGGCAGCGAAACCAGAAATCTGCCCTCAGCGAGCCGGTGCTTGTCGCGCAGTGTGCCGGCCAGCATGCCGATCGGGCGGCCACCCCAGCGCCTCGCCACGAATGGCAGGCTGGCCCGGCCGCCGGTGACGACGACCAGGCCTCCGGTGGTGACGTCGTCGGCAGCCTCGATGACGAAATCGGCGTCGAAGTCGCCGGCCCCGCCGAGGTCGGCCCGGACGGCGGACTGAACGCCTTCGACCACGGTGGTGTCGGTCAGGCGAGTCCGCAAGGCGACTGTGGCCGGGCGGGCCGTGCGCCAGGTGGCAAGCAGCAGTACTGCTGGCGCGGCGAGGCCGGCGAACTCGGGCCGCCGGGTGATGATCGCGATAATCAGGCCAGCGACCGCCAGCGTCAGCAGCCTGCGGGCGTGCGGCGACAGGTCCCAGCGAACCGGCACCTGCCGCGGGCTGCTGTCAGCCACCGATTGCTGCCGGGTCGGTTCTGGGGACTGGGACGGTGGTGAGGAGGGTGGCGATGATGTCTTCGGATTTGACTTGGCGTACCCATAGTTCGGGGCGCAGGGTGATGCGGTGGGCCAGGGCGGGCACGGCGACGTTCTTGATGTCGTCGGGGATGACGAAGTTCCGGTCAGCGAGCAGGGCTTGTGCCCGGGCCAGCTGGACCAGGGCGAGGCCGCCGCGGGGGCTGGCGCCGACCTGGATCTGGTGATGGCCGCGGGTGGCGCCGATGATGGCGACGACGTAGCCGAGCAGGTCGGGGGTGACTTCCACGTCTTCGAGTGATGCCCGCATCGCGGTCAGCTCGGCGGCGCTGGTGACCGGCCGCAGCGCGGCGGTGTCGCGGCGGCGGTCGAGGCGCCGCTGGAGCATCGCGGCTTCCTGCGCGGCGGGCAGGTAGCCGAGGCTGAGCCGCATGAGGAACCGGTCGAGCTGGGCTTCGGGCAGTTCGTAGGTGCCTTCGTACTCGATCGGGTTGTCGGTCGCCAGGACGATGAACGGCTGCGGGAGCGGCCTGGTGACGCCGTCCATGCTGACCTGGCTTTCGCCCATCGCCTCTAGCAGCGCGGCCTGGGTTTTCGGCGGCGTCCGGTTGATCTCATCGGCGAGCAGCAGCTGGGTGAACACCGGGCCGGGCCGGAACACCATCTCCCCGGTCCGCTGGTCGTACAGCGGCGCGCCGACCACGTCGGAGGGCAGCAGGTCGGGGGTGAACTGGATCCGGGCGAAGTCCAGTCCCAGCGCGGTCGCGAACGACCGGGCGATGAGGGTCTTGCCCAGTCCCGGCAGGTCCTCCAGCAGCACGTGCCCGCCGGCCAGGATGCCCATCAGCACCAGTTCCAGGCTCCGGCGGCGGCCGACCACCGCCCGCTCGATCTCATCGAGTACCAGCCCGCAGCGGCCCGCGGTCCTGGCAGGCGTCCAGCTCAGTTCAGTCACAATCGCTCCAGTCGGTCAATAATCGCGGCGAGGGTGCGGGGCGGGATGCCGCGTTGCTGGTGATTGCCCTCAGCCGGCCGCCCCGGGTCCAGCCAGTACCAGAGCCCATCCTCACCGTGCCTGGGCAGGAGCATGCGCTTGGCCGCGCCGGGGTCCTGATACAAGCTGATGCCATGCCGCTCGGCCAGCCTCGCGGCCAGCAGATGCTGCAGCGTCGGGCGCAGCTCGGCGTCGTAGCTGACCATGGACGCAGCAGCGTCGGTCAGCATGGCCCGCTTCCGCCAGTAGCCGATGAAGCTGGTCCGGCCCAGCCCGCGCCAGGCCGCCTGATCGGCCAGCGGCCGCGCCGCTGGCGGCACGATCCAGCGCAGCGCCGCGAGCGCCAGCAGAGCCCAGATGGCCAGCGCCGCGACGGCAGTGCCAGCGCCCGCGTACAAGTAGACGGCAATGCTGGTGACTGACACCAGAGCGGTGGCCATGACGAGTTCCGGCGCCGCTGCCCGCCAGCCCTCGTGGGCGGGCGATGCGCCGGACTCGCTGCCGGACTGCCGGGCTGCCGTCACTGCAATGCCTCCCCGCCGGTAAGCGCCGCGGTGTTGCGCAGCGCGGCGGATATCTCGTTCAGTGCAGCCGTGGCGCTCGCCTTGGCTCTGTCCGGCAGCGGATGGGTGGAAAACCTGGCCTCGTAGAACAAAGCGGTGAGCTGTGTCGCCGCACGGCCACGCAAGAGCCCCGTTCCCGTCGCCCTGGCCAGCAGTTCGTCGGGTGTCTCCGCAGCAGCCCGCGCGGTGCCGGCGGTGGCCAGGCTGCGTTCCATTGCTAGGTAGCAGGCGATGATCGCGGCCCGCGCCTCATCCACCTCATTCAGCGCGGCCCGGCCCGACTCGACCGCCCGGCGCAAGCTTGCGCCGTCATCGCCGTCGTCGTCCTCGAGCTCCAACTGGCCGAACAAGGAGCGCTGGGCTGGCCGAAGGCGTGCGACGAGCAGCACGCACGCAGCGATGGCCGCCAGCAGAAGGATGGCTATGAGCGCGTATACCAGGTAGGTCAGGTCGGGTCCGTGGACCGGCGGAGGCAGGTGGTGCCGCGGCGCAGACCTCTTGCCGCCCCTGCCGAAGGCGTGCAGCAGCTTCAGCACCGATGAGCCGTGCCTGGTGCCTACGTAGTTCACGACGCCTATGACGACAACGACGATCATCAAGACGATGGTGGCCCAGCGCACCAAGTACCGCAGCTGCGTGCGCAGGTGGCCTGGCAGCGGTGAGCGCCTGGCGAGAACGGTCACCCCGAGCAACAGCAGTGCGAGGACGATCTCGAGCGCGACGGCGAGAGCGAGCGGGTGGCCGCGCAGGCGCCCGCCCGTGCCGATAGCGGGACTGGCCGCGCTCACTCCGGCGATCGCCGCGAGCAGGAGCAGTCCCGCCACAGCCGGACGGAGCGCCCACTGCCATGGCAGCCGTCCGCCTGAGGGCTGCCCGCCTGTGGGCTGTCCGCCTGGGGGCCGCCCGACGGCTCGCATTTCCCCGTTGACCACTGCCGATGTCCCTGCTGAAAGCCGTTCTTGCCCCGATATTAGCCTTCTGAGCAAAAACCCTACCTGCCGCCAGTCTGGCGGGTGTAGACCTGAGACGCCATCGTGATCGGAATACACCGCCGCGTCGGTGTCGCCTCACCATCACGGCCGGCCCGGATCAGCCTGAGGTCTGATGCGGCTGGGGGCCGTAGCTGGGATTGTGGTCACGCAAATCGGGGAAGCCGGAGGGACATTGATCGGGCAATCTACGCCGCTGGCCGGAGAGCAGGCCTGGCAGCCTGCGCCGGGCGCGGTCATCCAGGCACAGGGCCTCACCAAGCGCTACGGCAATACCGTGACCGCGCTCGACGAGCTCACCGTGACCGTGGAGCCGGGCATTACCGGTCTCGTCGGTTCTAACGGGGCCGGTAAGTCGACACTCATCAAGATCCTGCTGGGGCTGCTGGAGCCGACTAGCGGCAAGGCAGCCGTGCTTGGCCACGACTGCGTTTCCGACGGCTTCGAGATCAGGACCCGTACCGGTTACATGCCGGAGCACGACTGCCTTCCTTCTGATGTGACCGCCACGGAGTTCGTCACGCACATGGGCCGGATGTCGGGGCTTCCGGCCACGGCTGCCCGCGAGCGGGCCGCTGACTCGCTACGTCACGTCGGCCTGTACGAAGAGCGGTACCGGCAGATCGGCACTTACTCGACCGGCATGAAGCAGCGAGTGAAGCTGGCCCAGGCGCTCGTCGGCGATCCCAGGCTGCTGCTGCTCGACGAGCCGACCAACGGCCTCGATCCGGCGGGCCGCACCAGCATGCTCGAGCTGATCGCGAGGATCGGGGCAGAGTTCGGGATCTCGATCCTCGTCGCCAGCCACCTGCTCGGCGAGATCGAGCAGATTTGCGACGGCCTGGTCGCGATTGAAGCTGGACGGCTCCTGCGGGCCGATTCGATGAGCTCGGTGACCCAGGCCCGCGCAGCATTGCTCGTCGAGGTCGACGAGGGCATCGAGGAGTTGCGTGCCGAGCTCGCGGCGCGCGATCTGAGCCCGGTTCCCTACGAGCGCGGTCTGCTGGTCCAGCTGGCCGGCGACGAGACCTACGACGCGGTCCGTGATGCCGTGGCCGATCTCGGCCTGCCGCTGAGCCGGCTGGAACAGCGCAGGCACCGGATTGAGGAGCTGTTCCGTGCCGATCCGGCAGTGGACGGCCTCGCCGCCGAGTCAGCGCCGGATGCGTCCGGCATCACGACAGGAGCCGCCAGTGTCAGCTAATGCCGAGGCTGTCAGCGGGCAGCTCGCCCCGGCCGCCGATGGCGGCGGGGTCATCCACAACATCGGCTACCGGCGGTACGACGGCGATCGGCTCGGCCGGGCGCAGATCGTCAGGGCGTTGATCTGGCACAGTTTCCGTTCGGCCTTCGGCATCGGCCGCGGGGCCAAGGCAAAGATCTTCCCGGTGCTGGTGTTCGCCCTGTTGTGCCTGCCGGCCGCTGTCAACGCCGTGGCGCTGGCCACTAACGCTGGCAGCCAGCCGATCGTCGGCTATGACAACTACGTCCCGCAGTTGCGGACCATCGCGGTGCTGGTCTTCGTGGCACTGCAGGCGCCGAACCTCGTCTCCAGTGACTTGCGCAGCCATATCCTGCCGCTGTACTTCGCACGTCCGATTCACCGGATCGACTACCCGGTCGCCAAGCTCGTTGCCTTCGTGCTCGCCTGCCTCGCGCTGATCGAGATCCCGCTGCTCCTGCTGTACCTGGGCATCGTCTCCCAGCAGCACGGGCCGAGCCAGGTTTGGGACCAGACTCGCGCGCTCGGCTCCGGGCTGCTCTACGGGGCAGCCTGGGCGGTCTTGCTTGCCAGCATCTCGTTGTTGCTCGCATCCACGACCGGCAAACGGGTTTTCGCAATCTGCGCGACCGGCATCCCGCTGTTCTTCACTTTTATCCTGGCGACGGTGCTGGGCCACGTCGGTGAGCAGGCCTTCGGCCCGGCAGCGTTCGGTCAGCCGTCAGCGCTGGCCAGCCTGGCCGGCTTGCTGAGCCCGTTCACCCTGCTCGGGGGCGTCCTGCACTGGTTCCAGGGCACGACGCTACGTTTCCATCCGCACCCGTTTCAGCAAGTAACCATCGGGAGCTATGGCGCGGTCTACTTCGTGGTTTTCGTGGTTCTGACCGTGGCGGCCATCGGCGGGCTCATCGCCCGCTACCGGAGGGTTGGTGTGGCATGACGACCATTGAGTTCCGCGCTGTCTCGCGCTGGTACGGCAACGTGGTGGCCGTCAACGACATCACGATGACGATCGGCCCTGGCGTCACGGGCCTGCTTGGCCCCAACGGCGCTGGCAAGACCACGATCATGCATATGATGGCCGGCTTCCTGCCACCGTCCCGGGGCGAGATCACGGTGGCCGGTCAGACTAGCTGGCGCAATCCGGACATGTTCCGCCGGGTGGCGCTTGTGCCTGAGCGCGACTCGGTGTATGCCTTCCTGACCGGTACCGACTTCGTCACCGCCACGGCCAAGCTGCACGGCCTGCCGGATCCCGCGGGCGCAGCCCGGCGGGCCATCGAGATGCTGGAGATGACCGAGGCGCAGGACCGGAAGATCTCCACCTACTCCAAGGGCATGCGGCAGCGGATCAAGGTAGCCGCGGCGCTCGTGCATGACCCGGAGATCGTGCTGCTGGACGAGCCGTTCAACGGCATGGACCCGCGCCAGCGGCTGCACATGATGGACCTGCTGCACGCACAGGGCGACCAGGGCCGGGTCATCGTCTTCAGCTCGCACATCCTGGAAGAAGTAGAACGGCTGTCCGGGATCATCCAGGTCATCGTCGGCGGCCGGCTCGCTGCTTCCGGCGACTTCCGCGCCATCAGGCGGCTGATGACGAACAGGCCGCACGTCTTCCTGATCCGGTCCTCCGACGACCGGGCACTCGGCTCTGCGCTCATCGGGCTGCCTGCAATCAGCGGCATCGAGCTGACCGGACACGGGTTGCAGGTGCGCGCTTCGGACTACGGCACATTCACCAGGGAACTCGCAGGCCTCAGCCGGGATCACGGCATCCGGCTCACTCAGGTGCTGCCATCCGACGAGTCGCTGGAAAGCGTCTTCACCTACCTGCTGGCGTCCTGACCAATGGACCAGCAGAACGAGAGAACGGGGCAGCCGATGTCCGGCCTGTTCAACGGCGTCATCATCAGGCTGACGCTGCGCGCCACCATGAGCCGCAAGCGGGCCCTGCTGTTCGCTGTTCCTGCCATCATCCTGATCGGCATCTCCGCGCTGCTCAAGGCCACGGCACAGGGCTCGGCGTGGCCGCCGGAAGTCCTTGGCACCGTTGGCTACCTAGTGCTCGCGCTGACGGCGCTGATCGTCGGCGGCAGCGTGCTCGGCGCGGAGATCGAAGATGGCAGCATCGTGCATTTGCTGGCCACGCCGGTCAGCAGGCGGACCGTCATACTCAGCAAATACGTGGTTGCGGTAGCGCTGACCATGGTGTTCGCGGCGGTGCCCGAGTACCTGGCTGGAGCGATCGCGACCGGCGGCGGCAGCAAGCTGGCCATCGGGCTGTTCGTCGGCGCGCTGGCCGGATCGGTCATCTACAACGCGCTGTTCGTCATGGCGACCGCTGTTTTCAGCCCGAGCCGGGCGCTGGCGTTCGGCCTGCTCTACGTGCTGCTCTGGGAAGGGCTGCTGGCCAGCCTCGTGCCCGGCGTAGGGCTCCTGTCCGCTGAGCACTACAGCCTGGCGGTCGCGAACTCGATCGCGCACAACAGCGCGCTCCATGCGAACCTGACTGCCGGCACCGGCGTCGGCATGGGCCTGGTGGTGACGGTCGCGGCCCTGGTGCTTGCCGTCAACCGGCTGTCCTCGTTCTCCCTCAAGGGTGACGTGGCCTGAGCGGTTTACCTCGGGGTGGTTTGATCCGGTTCAAAGGCCGGCCCGTGGCCAGGGATGATTACGGTGGCCACGGCCAGGATCCGGGCCCGGCTGGCAGCCAGCACCGCCTGGTCGGGCGCGAACGGGTCGTCGGCAGGCCCGTCGGCCGCCCACCAGGCGTGCGTGCACGCGTGTACCCCGCCGGGCGTCGCGGCGAGCGTGGTGATGTCCTCAGGCGTGTGGCCGGGCGTTGCCATCAGCCGGACTGACGGGCTGATCGCGTGCCCGTCGGCCTGCCTGCTGATCCACAGGTCGCCGTCGTAGATGGCCCAGTGGTCGTGAATGCGCGCGGCCGGGAACAGGGCCGCGTTGACGGTGTGATCGGGGTGGTGGTGGCTGAACACCACGTCAGTAATCTCGGCCGGGCTGACGCCACGGTCCGCCAGCGCGGCGAGCAGGGCGTCTCGGGACGGGACCAGGCCAGGATCCACGACGATCACGGCCGCGCCGTCCCGGATCAAGGTGATCGTGCTGCCGACGTGCTCGCCGTCCTCGTCCTCGCGGGCATACCCGGTCAGCAGGACGTGCACCGCCGCCGAGCCAGTCAGCGGGAAGTCTGCATCGTGCATGAGCGCAGACCCTATCGGGCCGGCCGCGCGCGCTGGCTGGCCGGCCGCCCGATCGCGCGCTAGCGCGGGCTCCCGGCCTTGGCGGCCGCCTTCATCTCCTTCTTGTGCGCCCTGACCGCTGCCAGGGACGCATCGTCAGTGATGTCGGCCACCGAGTAATGCGCGCCGTCCGTGCCGAAATGGCCGGCCGCCTCCCGCCAGCCGGCTGGCCGGACGCCCAGTTGCTTACCTAGCAGTGCCGCGAAGATCTGCGCCTTGTACCCCCCGAAGCCCGGCAGCTCGGCGAGCCTGGCGACTAGCTCGGCCCCAGAACTGACCCCGTTCCAGACCTGAGCAGCGTCGCCGTCGTAACGGTTCACGATCACCTTCGCCAGCTCCTGGGTCCGGCCCGCCATCGCCTTCGGAAAGCGGTGCAGGGCCGGCCGCTCGGCGAAGATCGCCGCCAGCTTCTCGGGGTTGAAATCGGCCAGCTCGGCCGCGGTCGGCTCGTGGCCGAGGCGCTGGACGAGCTCATAAGGCGAGCTGAACGCCTTTTCCAGCGGCACTTGCTGATCGAGCAGCATGGCGATCAACAGCGCCAGGGGATTACGGGACAGCAGCTCGTTGGCCTTGGCATCG
Organism: uncultured Actinomycetota bacterium; assembly: GCA_963834665.1. GTDB lineage: Bacteria > Actinomycetota > Actinomycetes > Streptosporangiales > Streptosporangiaceae > JAJYUU01. Next base: position 59,857 of record CAWICK010000007.1, on the reverse strand, counting down.
ACCGGCAGCGATAGCGTCATGGCAGTCATCATCTACCATCAGGTCGGGCAGCCGCCAACCCGTCGGCAGGCCCGCTGGTACCGGCCGGGAACTACCGGTCGAGTGGGATAGTTGATACATAAGGGGAACGCCGTTCCCCGAAGGGAGCCCGGCTTGACACCGCATATGAGATATGGCCTTATCGGCCTCGTCATCGGGCTGATCCTGTTCATCTGGAACCCGCTCGCCGCGATCGTCGTGATCGCCGCGGCGATCGCCATCCCGGTCATCGCCTATCGGATGCTGAGCCCGGAGCAGCGCCGCCGCGTGCGTCGTGCCCGCAACCGCAAGCAGATCGGCAGCTAGCGCTCAGACCAGCGGTTGATCACCCGTCAGCCGCGGGAAGCGGCCGAAGTCGCGATCGGGCCAGGCAAGCGTCAGCGCCTGGCGTAGTCCGCGAAACCCTGCCAGTCGATGACCACACAGGGCTCATTGCCGACGGTCCATGCATCGTGTCCGGGCGGGATGACCGCGAAATCGCCTGGGCCGTACTCGGTCTCCTCACCGTCATCCATCACTACCCTCATCCGGCCGGAGACGTAGTAGCCCATATGCGGTGCTTGGCAACTGTCGGTCTGGGCGAGCGGCTGAACGTGCTTTGACCATTGCCAGCCGGGCTGGAAGATCGCCCGGCCAACCGGGCCTGCATCGGAGTTGACCAGATCTACCTGACCCATCCCGGCCTCGAATGGGCGGGTCTCGTCTGGCGCATCCAGGCTCTTGCGAATCAGGCCTGCCATCGCTGCCACCCCCCGGTTAGCTGCGTCCCCTGTGGCCTCACCACTCACAGTAACGCCGGCTTCGTTCGGTCCCGCCAGGCACCCCGGTTCCGGCGTCAGGGCGCTGTCATCGGCAGATCCTAGAAGGGCAGGGAGAGTTGGGTCACCTGCCTGCGATGCCACGAGCCGGGTAAGTCCAATGGCAAGGCCTGCGGTGGCAAGAATCGGAACCATGACAGCGAGGTGGATCTTCTACGCGCGACGTGGCCTGGGTTCGCCAGCCGGGACCAGCTAGGGCGATGGCCGTGGCGGCGAAGTGCTGTCCCGCACCACGAGAGTGGTGGCTAGCTCGACGTGATCCGGCTGGGCCTCGTTGTCCGCTCCGCCAGCCTGGAGCATCCGGAAGGCAGTCGCCGCCATGGCCGCGAGGGGCTGCCGAATGGTGGTGAGTGGCGGCGTGGCCCAGGCCGCGACCGGCACGTCGTCGAAGCCGACGACGCTGACATCATCGGGAGCCCGTAGCCTGCGTTCGCTGAGTGCCTGCAGCACGCCAAACGCCTGCGCGTCGCTGCCGGTCACGATTGCGGTTGGCCGGTCCGCCAGGCTGAGCAAGTGCAGGCCCTGCTCGCGGCCGGTCGCGACGGAGAAGCTGCCGCGGCGGATGAGGGCCTCGTCGACCGCCAGGCCGGCATCTTGCATGGCGGCGCGATAGCCGTCCAGGCGCGCACGGCTCGACCACAGGCCGGCGGGCCCGCCGATGGCGGCGATGCGGCGGTGGCCGAGCTCGATGAGATGACGGGTGGCGCTAAGGCCGCCGTGCCAGTTCGTGGTGCCGACCGACCTTATGCCTGCTCCCGGTTCTTCCACCGGGTCGATGACCACTACCGGGATTCCGGCGGCCGCCAGCCGCTGGAGTTCCTCGCCGTGCGGCAGGTGGAGGATGCTCAGAGCTCCGACGGTGCCCCGGGCGGTTGCCAGCTCCAGCCAGTGGTCGAACTCGCCGCGGGAACCCACCGTGGTGACTAGGACGCTGTGCTGGGCTTGAGCGGCAGCCTCGACGGTGCCGTGGATCAGCTCCTCGGCCCATGGGTTGTGGCGCGTGGGCGGCGGGCAATCTGCGATTCCTATCAGCAGGTCGACCACGCCGAAGCCTAGTTTGGAATCAGGCTGGTATCCGTGCTGCCGGAGGAGCAGGCCGATCCGCTCGCGAGTGCCCGGCGCGACGTCGGTCCGGCCGTTGAGCACCTTGGACACGGTTGACACTGACACTCCGGCGTCGGCGGCGATACCGGTCAGCGTGCTAGCGCGGGCCAGCGCGGGAACGAGCGGCGGCACGGCTGCCTTCCGTGCGATGCCTGCCTTCCGTGCGATGCCTGCCTTCCGTGCGATGCCTGCCTTCGGGGCCATGATCTCCTTCGTTCTTTCGAGTGCGCACCCTTCCGTTGCGATCTTTCGAAAGGAGTGTACCGCGAATATTCGTTTGACGCCGCTTTGAGGCTGCGGCATACTGGCGATAACGGAGCGAAATATTTTCGAAAACTCATGGAGAGGTTGCGATGTACCTGTCGTATCAGATCCAGCAGATGCGAGCTGCAGAGACGATGACGGCCGCAGCTCAGCGGGAGGCGGACGAGCAGGTGGGCAGGCTCGCGGCCGATTTGTCGTGGCTGAGCCACCGCATCGCGGGGCGGGCACGCGTGCTGGGTCGGCCGCTGCCTGTGGGACGGCGTTCCGTCAGCGCGTTTCGAAATGACGCCTTCGAGTGCAGCGCCGTCGACGCAACAATGACTCGCTGCCAGACGTCAGGCAGGGCTCCGAGATCGTTGCGAAATCCAGCCGGAAGCCGGTGACCCTTACCGGCCTCCGGATCCGGTCAGGGGCGGCCACGTAGTGGCGCCGGAAGGGCGCGCACCCGACGGTGCCCGGCATCGGATCCGAGCTGGTGCCACGCATATCGTCTGGTAACCCGTGCGCCCCGCCGTCTCGCGATACCAGGATCGAGTAGCCCGCAGCCCGGCCTTTCCATCGAGTCAGGGCTGGCCGGGCTGCCAGAAGGCGGGGAACTCCCGCGGCGCGGCCGGTCCGTCGTAGCGGGCCAGCGGCCGGAAGATCCGGTTCTCCTGGATCTGCTCGAGCACGTTGGCCATCCAGCCGATCACCCGGCTGCAGGCGAAAGTGGCCGTGAACATCTCCCGCGGCAGGCCGGCGGCCTCCAGCACGACACCCGCGTAGAACTCGACGTTGGCGTATAGGTCCCGGCCAGGCTTCAGCTCGGCCAGCAGCTCCACCGCAGCCTTCTCGACGGTCTCGGCGAACTCCACTCGCTCGCTGTGCAGGTCCCTGGCCACTTCGTGCAGCAGCTCCGAGCGCGGGTCGACGGTCTTGTAGATGCGGTGACCGAAGCCCATGAGCTTGTCGCCATTGGTAATAGCGCGCCGCAGCCACGCCTCGGCATTGTCCGGCGACCCGATGGCATCCAGCATGTCGAACACCCTGGCTGGCGCCCCGCCGTGGAAGGGCCCCGACAGGGCGCCGAGTGCCCCGGTCACCACCGCGCCCAGATCGGCACCGGACGAGGCGATCACGCGCGAGGTGAAGGTTGAATTGTTGAAGCCGTGGTCGATGGTCAGCATGAGGTACCGCTCGACCGCGTACCGGCTCCGGTCGGCAGGCTCCTCGCCCGTGATCATGTAAAGGTAGTTATCGCTGTAGCCGAGATCGGCCCGTGGCTGCACCGGCTGCAGCCCGCTGGCCAGCCGGAACAGCTGCGCGGCGAGCGTCGGCATGACGGCGGCGAACCGCGCCGCCTGCTCAGCGGTCTCCCCGGCCGACTGGTCGGTCCACGGCTTGCAGCCCATGGCCTGTGCGGTTACCGAGACCGCCGAGCGCAGCGACTCCAGCGAGCCCGGCCTGCTGAGTCGCGCGATGGCCGGCAGCAGCTCGGGAACCCCGTCAGGCAGTTCGCGCAGCGCCGCGGTCTGGCTGGCAAACTCGTCACGCTCACTCTGGGTAGGCAGCTCGCCGCGCAGCAGCAGGTGCCAGGCGTCCTCTACCCGGCCCCGGCGGGCGATGTCGACAGCGTTGTAGCCGCGGTAGTGATAGAAGCCTTTGCGGCCGAGCACATCGGACACCCCGGTGCGCGCGACGGAGACGCCCGCCAGGCCGGGAGCGGCCTCAAAGGGCTCAGGTGCAGCTACGTCGGCAGGCGCGTTCATGAGTCTCCCTCGGGCTGGCGGCGGCGAATCTGCTCTATTATTGATCACCACTGGATACATGTGTCAATGTTGATCGTAATCAACTTTAAGTGAGCTGCCTGGAGGCTCTGCAGCGAGCGTTCAGGCGAAGTTTTTCCGGTAACGTGGCCGGCTACGCAGCGCGGCCGGGGCGGTTTTTCGGCCGAGTGGGCGATAACCGGAGCGGAGGGGGAGTGACCGACTGGATCGGCGCGGCCGAGGCCGCCGAACGCCTAGGCATCAAGCAGGCAAGCCTGTACGCCTACGTCAGCCGGGGGGTGCTCAGCCGCCGCCGGGATCCTGACGGCCGGACCAGCAAGTTCGACTCCGACGAGGTCCAGGAGCTGGCGCGCAAGGGCCGGCCACGGCGGTCCGGCGGTCCGGCCGAGCTGGTGATCGAGACCGCCGTTACCGAGATCAGGGACAGTACCCTGCGGTACCGCGGTCATGATGCGACCGATCTTGCCGTCCGCTGCAGCTTCGAGGATGTCGCGGCGCTGCTGTGGACCGGCGAACTGCCAGCCGCGGGCGGCCCGGAACGTCTGGCTAGCTCCGGGGCGCTGGCTGGCTCCGGGGCGCTGGCTGGCTCCGGGGCGCTGGCTGGCTCCGGGGCGCTGGCGGGCTCGGCACGGGCGGCCGACTCGGCGCTGGAGACTGGCTCGGTACGGCAGGCCGGCTCGGCGCATGGCGCCGGCTTGCCGCAGGGCGCCGGCTTGCCGCAGGGCGCCGGCTTGCCGCAGCGGGCTGTTGTCGGCTGGCAGGCCACGGCCGAGGCGCTCGCGGTCGGCCGCGCGGCGCAGGCGGCTTTGCCGGCAGGCACGCTCCCGCTGGAACGGCTGCAGGTAATTGTGCCGGCGATGGCCGCGACGGACCCGTTCCGTCTGCATCTGGACCGGCCGGCCGTGGTCGCGGCCGGACAAGCGCTGATCGCTGGCATGACCGGTGCGCTGCCTCCGGCTGGCGGGAAACCGGCTGGCGGGGACCTTGCTGACGGAGACGCGGGCCCGCTGGCGACGCTGGGCCCGCCGGGGATGCTGGGCCCGCCGGGGACGCTGGGCCCGCCGGGCCGGTGGCGGCGAGGCTGGCCGCCGCGCTATGTACCCGGCCGGCCCCGGCCGGGCTGATCCGGGTCCTGAACGCCGCCCTGGTCCTCCTGGCCGATCACGAGCTGGCCGCATCGACGCTGGCGGCACGGGTCGCCGCATCGATGCGGGCCGACCCCTATGCCGTCGTGGCCACCGGACTCGGCGCGATGGGCGGTGCCCTGCATGGCGGCGCCGCGCTTGGCGCTGAGCTCATGCTGGGCTCGGCGAACTCCGCAGCGGACGCGCCGCGGGTGGTGGGTGACCTGCTGCGCCGGGGGGAGCGGCTGCCCGGCTTCGGGCACTTCGTCTACACCAGCGGTGACCCGCGCGCGAACCTTCTGCTCCAGCTCATCGCTGATTACGCGCCCGGATCGCCGCAGCTCGCCATCGCCATGGCCGTGACCGACGAGGCCCGGCGCCGCGCACTGCCCGAGCCGAATATCGAATTCGCTCTGGCGGTGCTGGCGCACGTCGCGGGCATGGTTCGCGGCGCTGGCGAGGCCGTTTTCGCAACCGGCCGGACAGCCGGCTGGCTGGCACACGCGCTCGAGGAGTATGAGCGCAACATCCCTATCCGGCCCCGTGGTGTCTACACTGGCCAGTCAGCGACCTGACGGCACGACGGGGTGTGCGTCCGGCGGCGGATGGGCAGGTGTCAGGCATAGATGATTGAGATAATCGCCATCGACACGCCCTCGCTCGGCGACCGCGGATATCTCGCCACAGACGGCAGCATCGCCCTGGTCGTCGATGCGCAGCGCGACTTCGACCGGGTCCTGGCCATCGCCAATGAACGCGGCGTCAGGATCACGCACGTGTTCGAGACGCATATGCACAACGACTACGTCACCGGCGGCCTCGCGCTGGCCGCAGCAGTGGGCGCGCAGTACCTGGTCAACGAAGCCGACCCGGTCTCGTACAGGCGGACCGCGGTCGCCGACGGCGACCTGGTCAAGGTCGGTGAAATGCGGGTCCGGGCGCTTGCCACGCCGGGCCACACGTTCACCCACCTCTCCTACGTGCTGGCCGATGGCGATCAGGCCGTCGCCGCCTTCACCGGCGGCTCGTTGCTGAACGGGACGACCGGGCGAACCGACCTGCTGGGCGGTGAGCACAAGCGTGCACTGGCCAGTGCTCAGTTCGGCTCAGCCCACCGGCTTGCCAGCGAATTGCCGGACGCTGCCTCGATCCTCCCGACGCATGGTTTCGGCAGCTTTTGCTCGGCCACCCCTTCGAGCGGCGGATCATCAACGATCGGCGATGAGAAGCGGATTAACCCGGCCCTGACCAAGAACGAGGCCGAGTACGTCGAGGAGCTAATCGCCGGGCTGGACGTATACCCCGCCTATTACGCGCATATGGGTAAGGCCAACCTGGCCGGCCCGGCCGCGCCAGACCTGTCACCGCCGCGTCGCGCAGACTCCGCCGAACTCCGCCGCCGCATCGATGCCGGCGAGTGGGTCGTTGACCTGCGATCGCGTACCGCGTTCGCGGCTGGTCACCTGCGCGGTGCGCTCAATTTCGAGAGTGGCGCCAACCTGGCCACTTACCTCGGCTGGCTGATCCCGTGGGGCACCCCGCTAACCCTGATCGGCGACGCTGCCGAGGTGGTCGCCGACGGGCAGCGCGAGCTATGCCGGATCGGCATCGACCGAATCGAGGCTGCTGCTGACGGCGCGCCTGAGGTGTGGGCGGCCGGGGAGAACCTAGCGGAGTTCGCGACCTCTGATTTCGCCACGCTAGCCGCCCGCACGGCCAGCGCCGGCGGATCTGATAACGCCGATGACGCTGATCGCGGCAACGCCGACGGCACCGGTGACGGTCGCGCCGGTGGTGCCGGTAGCGGCGCGCTGGTGCTGCTTGACGTGCGGCGGCTGTCTGAGTGGCAGGCGGGGCACATCCCCGGTGCCCTGCACATCCCGCTGCACGAGCTTCCGGCCCGGATAGCCGGGATACCTGGCGGCGAGATCTGGGTCCACTGCAAGGCTGGCTACCGGGCAGCTGTGGCCGCGTCACTGCTGGCTGCGGCTGGTCGGCAGGTGGTCGCGATCAACGACGACTTCAGCTCGGCGCTGCCGGCTGGCCTTCGCACGGTCGCCGGTTAAGGCCGGGCAGCGGCGCCGTCGGTTCGCGGCCGACATTAGGGGTTTAGGTGTCGCTCCGACAACACCTCTCGCACAAACATTCCAGCCCGCTCAGCTGAGCTGGCCGGATTTTCCGAGCAAATGACCCAAAACGGTACCTCTGCGGTCCTCGTCGTTGCGGCTGACCTGTCCGGCGCGGGGAATCAGCGCGGGCGGCTGGGCATTATGGCCAGCAGAACCGCCTGAACGGAGAATCTGATGCCTGTACGCCGCCTAAATCACGCTGTGCTCTATGTGCGCGACCTTGCCGCAAGCGTTGACTTCTACACCGGAGCGTTCGGATTCGAGGTACGCACGGAGATTCCGGGCCGCGCCGCTTTCCTGCGCGCGCAGGGCACAGCCAACGATCATGACCTCGGCCTCTTCTCAGTGCCCGACGGCCAGCTGCCCCACGGCTCGTATATCGGCCTATACCACCTGGCCTGGGAGGTTGGCACGCTAGCCGAACTGGCAGCGGTGCGGGACCGGCTTTCCGAGCGCAACGCGCTGGTCGGCGCCAGTGACCACCGGGTGTCGAAGTCGCTGTACGCCAAGGATCCCAACGGGATCGAGTTCGAGGTCATGTGGCGGGTGCCTGCCGAGAACTGGGAGCAGGAGATGGCCAGCGGCGCCATGATCGGGCCGCTGGACCTGGAGGGCGAACTCGCCCGCTGGGGTGACCGGGTCACCGGCGCCGCGGCCGGCTCGGTGACCTGACCAGCCTTGTCCTGGGCGTGTCGCGCGGCGGCGCAGGTGAGCCGTAGGTAGCTGCCCGGCCCGCCAGTGAGCACCTCAGCCCGGCGCGCTTTGTGCCGGCAGCCGAGCGTAGCCAGACGGTCCGCGACGGCCAGATCGTTAACTCTCGCGACTACACCGACCTCGTCACCGGGGCGCGGCTCCTCGGTAAGCTCCCTGAGCTCCTGCCGCTCTCGACGCGGGCCAGCCCGGCTAGGCAGAGCCGGCAATCGCACTCAGCCGGGCAGCCCGCGCTGGCCAGGTCTGCCGGAGTCGTGCGGCCTGGTGCTGACCTCGATAGTGCCCTTGTAACCGACACCGCGGACATGGACAACCGGAGCGTCGGCAGGGAGCAGGCTCTCCAGCTCCTCTTCCGCAGACCAGGCCTTGCTCACCCCGAAGCCTTCGAGGTCCACCCGCACTCCCACCGGCACCAACACCTCGATGCGCGACTTGTACGCGACGGCAACGAGCGTGGTGACCGGTGCCGTTAGCTCCGCGATCCGAAGATCGATGTGCCCGGTGCCTTTATAGACCACCGCGGAGAACCGCTCCGGCACTCGCCAGCGGCCGCCCCGGCGGATGCCGTTCTTGTAGGCGACCGCGAACCTGCCCGGCTGGCGGCCGGCCACTGCCGGCGGGACCGGCCGTGACGTCAGACCGCTGCTTGCCGGCAGGTCCCGGGTCAGAACGGCCAGTTCGGTGCCGAGCCGGGCGGTCAAAGCGGCCCGCATCCGCTGGTCGAATTCGTCGTCGTCCAGCCGTCCCTCGGCGAACGCCTCCTGCAGCCGGTGAGCGACGGCATCCCGATCACGGTCGCCGACCCGGATGTCGGACGGAACAGGAGCGGCCCCGTGTCGAGCAGGGTGCTCGCGCGGTCCGGGTCTCGCGCGGTCCGGGGTTCCTCGTGCGGTCCGGGGTCCTCGTGCGGTCTCCGGGGTCCTCGTGCGGTCCAGGGTCCTCGCGCGCGTCGGAGCCCTCGGGCTGGCTGGGGTCGTCACGCTGGCCGGGGCCTTCGAGCCGAGACGCACCTGCGCCAGGGTGGGCGGGATCGTCCTGATGGGCAACGTTCTCCGGCTGATCGACTGCCTCCATGCGCCCGCTCCCGCCTCTTGAGTCAAGATGTATCGCGAGACAGCTTACTGGACCAGCCCCAGTTGCGCTGTGGCCCAGACCAGTCGGAAATCGACGCCTCGAAGGTCTGCCAGTCCCAAGCATGCCCGCGCTGGGACCTGGACCACGAGATCGCCTGAGGAGTGCCGTGACATCGCCTGCGGATTGATGGCGCTTATGCGGCCTTTCGCCGGAATCAGGCGTGAAGCCAACCTGACGACAGGCGAGGCCGCGGTTTGTACCTTACAAGTTGATTGTCGGCATTGATCGCGCCGTGGGAGTCCGGTCGGTCGCGCCAGTCTGGTCGGTCGCGCCAAGCCCCCGAAATAGGTCATCCAAGCGTCAGGCTCTGGCGAGGACCAGTTGCCGGTATAGCTCTCCAGTTTGGCGGGCTATCAGGTCCCAGCTGAAATCCGCTTCTGCCCTGACCCGGCCGCGCGCGCCCATGGCAGCGGTCCTGGCCGGATCCCGCAGCAGCGTGTTGATCGCGGTTGCCAGCGCCGCCTCATCGTCTGGAGGTACGAGCAGGCCGGTCTCGCCGTCTGCGACAACCTCCGGGATCCCGCCGACAGCAGAGGCGACGACGGCCGCACCGCAGGCCATTGCCTCGAGGTTGACGATGCCGAGCGGCTCATACAGCGACGGGCACACGAAGACCGTGGCATGACTCAGGATCTGGATTACCTCATCTTTGGCCAGCATGCCCGGAATCCAGATCACGCCGGACCGGGTCGCGCGGAGGTGGCTGACCAGGCCGGTCACCTCGGCCTCCAGCTCAGGCGTGTCGGCCTGGCAGGCGCACAATACGAGCTGTGCACCTGGATCGATGTGCTCGGCGGCGCGCAGCAAAACCGGGAGGCCCTTCTGCCTGGTAACGCGCCCGACGAAGACCACCGAGGGCCGGGCCGGGTCAATGCCGAGCGCGTCCAGCACGTCGCGTCCTCGGTCAGCGCGGTACTGACGGGCGTCGATCCCGTTGTAGATGACATGCACCCGATTGGCGGGAACCGCGGGATAGGTGACCCGGATGTCCGCGGCCATGCCCTGCGAAACCGCGATGACGGCATCGGCCGACTCAATGGCCGTGCGCTCGCACCAGCTGGAGATCGCGTATCCGCCGCCAAGCTGCTCGGCTTTCCATGGCCTCAGCGGCTCCAGCGAGTGCGCGGTCATGACGTGCGGTACGCCGTACAGGAGGCTGGCGAGATAGCCGGCCAGGTTGGCATACCAGGTGTGCGAGTGCACCAGGCCGGCCGTTGCCACCGCGGCAGTCATGGAAAGGTCGGTCGAGATCACCTGCAGTGCGGAACTCGTGTCGGCAAGGTGCTCCCACGGCCGGTGCGCGATAGCGCCGGAACGATCCTCGCCCTGGCAATGCACCGTCAGGTCGACCAGGCTGGCGAGCGCGCGGGCCAGGTATTCCACGTGCACGCCGGCGCCGCCGTACACATCGGGCGGGAATTCGCGGGTCAGCATCGCCACGCGCAGCTCGCCGGCGGAGGGCGGTTGCGTCACAGGGTTACCTTCTGGCCCTTGCCAACCACCGTGACACCGCCATCGGACACCACGAATCCCCTGGCCCGGTCGTGTTCCTTGTCGACGCCGATAACCGCGCTCTCGGGGACCTCCACGTTCTTGTCAATGATCGCGTTCTCGATGACAGCGTGCCAGGCCGATTCTGGTGTTGTGCAGCACGACCGCGCGCTCGACCCTCGCCCAGCTGTTCACCCGGACACCCGGCGACAGCACGGCATCGCGGACGAGCCCGCCGGACACGATCACTCCGTTGCTCACCACGCTGTTGATCGCGCGGCCAACCCGGTCGCCGTCGTCATGCACGAACTTGGCGGGCGGCTGCGATGGCACGTGCGTGAGGATCGGCCACTTGTCGTTGTAGAGGTTGAAGACGGGATGCAGCGCGCACAGGTCCATCTGCGCCTCGAAATACGAGTCGAGCGTCCCGACATCACGCCAGTATCCGGCATCCCGCGGCTCCGACCCGGGCACCCTGTTGTCCAGGAAGTCGTACACCTGCGCCATGCGCTGGCGGACCAGGAGGGGAACGATGTCGCCACCCATGTCATGCCGGCTGCCATCGTCCGCCGCGTCCTGGCGCAACGCGTCGACAAGCACGTCGGCGCTGAAAACGTAAATGCCCATGGATGCGTACGCCATGTCCGGCTGGCCTGGCATGCCGGGCGGATCGGCGGGCTTCTCCAGGAAAGCCTCGATCGTCCGGCCGTCCGGCGCAGCCCTGATCACGCCGAAAGCCGTGGCCTCCGCCTTGGGCACCGGGATGGCTGCCACGGTTACGCCGGCGCCGTGCGCGATGTGCTGATCGATCATCTGCTGCGGATCCATCCGGAAGACATGGTCAGCGCCGAAGACGGCGACGATGTCCGGCTGATCATCGAAGATGAGATTCAGCGACTGGTAAATGGCATCAGCCGAGCCGGTGTACCAGTGCGGCCCGAGCCGCTGCTGCGCGGGGACCGGCGTCACGTAGTTGCCGAGCAGGCTGCTCAGCCGCCACGTGGTCGTGATGTGCCGGTCCAGGCTATGGCTCTTGTACTGGGTGAGCACGCAGATCCGGCGCATGCCGGAGTTCACGAGATTGGACAGCGCGAAATCGACAAGCCGGTAGAGGCCACCGAACGGCACCGCGGGCTTCGCCCGGTCGGCGGTGAGCGGTGCCAGCCGCTTGCCGGCGCCGCCAGCGAGGACCATGCCGAGGACCTTGTCAGTCGTCACTTGCCCACCTCCAGGGACCAGACTGCCCGGCAGCCGTCGTGGATACCAGTGTGGTCCGTGAACGCGGAGAAAAGTATCTGTGACCGGCGATCCCGGCGTCGGGCCCGGATCAGGCTCGGTGCCGCACTAAGCCTGCGGCCCGTCGACTTCCTTGGAGCGGCGGGTGGTTGCCCGCATGGCCAGCATCCGGGCCGTGCTCACTGTGGCACCCAGCACGACTCCCCAGATCAACGCCTCGCGCAAGGCGACCTGCGGGTCCTCGGGATGCTCGGGAGGCTCCTTGCCGGTCAGCTTCTTCCAGCCGAAGGTGATCAGCTTGCGCGCCCCGAAGGCGGCAGCGGCTCCGGCCAGCGTGTTGATTGCGCGGGCGCTGCTGCTCTTCTTGCCTGCCATCTACCGTCCTCCTCGGCTCTGGGTCGTCCGGTTCCTGATCTCAGGCCTGTCCCCCGACTGTGATCATCCCATGGACAGGCCGCCCTGGCTGACCACGGGGCGTGAACTCTCGATGGCAGCCGCCAGCTCGGCCGGATGCCGGGTCGCGACGAGCCAGTACGGGGCATCATCGTCCGCTGTTACCTCGATGAATACCGCACGGTGCAGATACGGGCGGATCAGCAGGTGCGCCCTCGGATCGGCCCGCGGTCCTCGCAGCGCCCTGGCCTGCGCCTCGTCCAGCGGCCTGACCTGGCCGACGGCGGTGAGCGGCAGAATCGCCTCGTCAACGTTGAGTACTCCGCCGGACACCTCGATGGTGGCGCGACCCCAGTTGATCAGGAACGCGGCCAGCACGCCGAACAGGGCCGCATAGACCACCACGGTGATGACCAGGTCGAACCCTGTCCACGCGATAGCCCCGAGCATGAACATGGTGACCCCGCCAGCCAGCCACCAGCTAAGCGGCGCGCGCAGGCGCTCACGGTAGGAGTGCATGGCACCACGGTAGTTGGTTACATGTACTGCATGACAGGCCGACAGAGTCACGGTGCCAGCGAGCAGCCGATCGGGCTGCGGCCGGCGCTTCGCTCGCTACTGGGCCGCGGCCAGCCCGTACCGGACGCTGAGCCGCCCGCTGTGGCGGGTGAGGGCGACACCGGCAAGGCCACCGTGGCGCCGCAACTGGTCGCCCCGGAGGCGCAGGTGTCCAGGCTGCTGCGGCAGACCGCGGCCTGGTCCTGGTGCTTGCTGCTGACCGCTGCCACCATCTACCTGACATTCCGGCTACTTGAGACGCTGCGCCTGGTCGTCCTGCCGCTGATCGCGGGCCTGCTGCTGACTGCACTGCTAGAGCCGACCACCGGCTGGATACACCGGCGAGGAATGCCACGGCTACTCGCTACCTGGTGCACGTTCCTGGGCGCCGTGCTGGTGATAGCCGGGGCTGTCACGCTATTCGCGAACCGGGTCAGTGCCGACTACCCGGCGCTGTTCGCCGAGGTTCAGCGAACCGCGACCCAGGTGCAGCACTCCCTCTCGGGTGCGCCGTTCCACCTGAACTCCGCCCGAATCACGCAATACACCAACGACCTCGTCAAATTCATCTCGCAGCACAAGTCGGAGGTGGCCGGCACGGTGGTCACCACCGGCAAGTACGCCATCGAGTTCCTGGCTGGCGCGGTGCTGACGCTTTTCATCACGTTCTTCCTGCTGAAAGACGGTGCCCGGATCTTCGCCTGGGTGATCAGCGGGCTGCACGGGGACGCGCACGAGCGCGCCGCCCGGGCCGGCGATTCGGCGTGGCGGGCGCTCGTCAACTACCTGAGGGGCACCACGCTGGTGGCCGCGATTCACGCCCTGTTCATCGGCCTGGCGCTATGGCTGCTTGGCGTGCCGCTCCTCGTTCCCTTCATCGTGCTGATCTTCCTGGCCGCGTATGTGCCGATCATCGGCATTCTGGTGGTGGGGGCGCTGGCGATCCTGGTAACGCTGGCCACCAAGGGCTGGGTGGCGGCGGTGATCCTGCTGGCAGTCTTCGTGCTCGAGAACCAGATCGAGAGCCACCTGCTCCAGCCGCTAGTGGTCGGCCGCATCATCAGGCTGCATCCGCTGTCGATCATTCTCGTCCTCGCGGTCGGCGGCATCATCGCCGGAATCCCGGGCGCTATTGTGGCGGTGCCATTCGCGGCGGTCATTACCTACGCCTGGCCAGCGCTGCGGGCGAGCCCGCCGAACCCGCCGCCCGACTAGCCTGGGGCGGGCACCCGTCAGGGCGGGTGGACCTAGCGACCAGAGGAAGTTGCGATGACCTGCGCTTGTTCCGAGCCGGGGTCGGTCCCGGTACTGATCCGGCGCCTCGACCCCGGCTTGCCGCTGCCGGAGCGAGCCCATCCCGGTGACGCTGGCAGCGACCTGTTCACGGCCTCCGACGTCGATCTGGCCCCGGGCCAGCGTGCCATCGTCGGTACGGGGGTGTGCATCGCGCTCCCGGATGGGTACGCCGCCTTCGTGCATCCTCGATCTGGCCTGGCCGCACGGCACGGTGTCACCGTCGTCAATGCACCCGGCACTGTCGACGCGGGGTACCGTGGCGAGATCAAGGTGATCCTGCTGAACACCGATGCCGAGCATCCGGTGAGCTTCCGCCGAGGTGACCGGATAGCTCAGCTTGTTATTCAGCGAGTAGAACGCCCGATTTTTCATGAAGTCGAGACCCTGCCTGGATCGCACCGCGGTGCCGGAGGCCATGGCTCAACCGGCGGGCATGCGATGGCTGGGTTCCCCGGGGGTGAGCGGGGGGCGGAGCCCTCCGTTGGACGCGATCCTTCGGAGGTAACGAGGTCCTGACAGGGCTATAGCTCAGTCAGGAGGTTAGGAGCGTGCGGGGTGTTCCGACGACGTAGTCGTGCTGGCCAAGACGCGGCTGACCGCGGGCCAGGCGGCGCGAACGACCCGGCAGCCCAGGATGAGCAGGACTTGGCCGAGGACGGCGAGTTCGACGACGACGAACTCGAATACTTCGACGACGACGGCTTCGAGCACGACGAGCCTGCGGATGAGCTCGATCCTGAGGGCGATCTCGACGACGAGGAGCCGGACGGGGCTGAGCCCGCTGAAACCAGCGGCAGGCCCGGGTCGGCGAGGGCTGACCTGGGGGATCCGGCGACCTGGACGCGGCTGCGTGATTCCTCAGCAGCTAGCTCGGCCGTGGAGCATCCGGCGGGGCCATGGGACAGCAACGCCGGCTATCCGGATGCCGAGCGCATCGACTTCGGCAGCCTGCTGGTTCCGGTCCGCGAGGGCTATGACGTCCAGGTATTCATGTCCGAGGAAGAAGGCATCTCCATCGCGGTGGTGCACGGCGATAGCGGCGTCCAGTTGCAGCCGTTCGCCGCGCCGCGAAGCGCGGGCCTGTGGAGCGAGGTATTGCCGGAGATCGCCGACGAGGTCGCGAAGGCAGGCGGGCAGAGCAGCGAGCAGGAAGGTCCGTTCGGGCCTGAGCTGCTGGCCATGGTGACCCCGCAAGAGGCCGACGTCCGGGTGCCGGCACAGCCGCTCAGGTTCCTCGGCGTCGACGGCCCCAGGTGGTTCTTGCGTGGCCTGATCAGCGGCCCTGCCGCGACCGACCGGCAGCTTGCGGAGCCCTTCGAGGAGATCTTCGCTGACGTTGTGGTGGTGCGGGGAGATCATGCCGAGCCGCCACGCAAGCCGCTGGACATCAGGCTGCCCGATGAGGCCCGCCAGGTGCTTGAGGACCAGCTGGAAAGCGAGCCTGACCCACTGAGCCCGTTCGAGCGCGGCCCGGAGATCACCGAGACGAGATAGCCGCGGCTACCGGCCGTCGCCGAGATCAGTAATACGCGGTTCGTGGCCCGCGGCCAGCAGCCGGGCAAGGTCGTGCTCGACGTTCTGACTGGTGACGAACAGCAACTCGTCACCGCCCTCGAGCGGGTCGTCCGCGCTCGGCACAATGACGCGCCCATCGCGCAGAATCGCCACCAGCGCGGTGTCGGCCGGCCACTCGATTTCGCCGACCCGCAGGCCGGCCAGCGGCGCATCGGCCGGCATGGTCAGTTCCACCAGGCTGGCCTCGCTCTGCCGGAACGTCATCAGCCGGACCAGGTCGCCTACGCTCACTGCCTCCTCGACCAGCGCCGACAGCAGCCTCGGGGTGGACACCGCCACGTCGATCCCCCACGACTCGTTGAACAGCCACTCGTTGTTGGGGTGGTTGATCCGGGCCACTACGCGCGGCACGCCGTACTCGGTCTTGGCGAGCAGCGAGACGACCAGGTTCGCCTTGTCGTCCCCGGTGGCCGCGATGACCACGTTGCAACGCTCGAGCGCGGCATCGTCTAGCGCGCTGATCTCGCAGGCGTCGGCGAGCAGCCACTCGGCCTTCGGCACGCTGTGTACCTTGATCGAGCTCGGGTCCTTGTCTATCAGCAGGATTTCGTGGCCGTTCTCTAGCAGCTCCTTGGCAATAGAGCGGCCGACCGCGCCGGCCCCGGCTATCGCGACGCGCATCAGTGGCCTCCCTTTCCGGGCTCATGGCTGAGCACGGACACGATCTCATCGAGGCGGTGCTCATCGGCGATGACGTGCACCACGTCGTCTTCCTGCAGCACCAGGTTCGCGCTGGGGATGAGCGCCTCGCCGAGGCGCGCGATGTAGGCGATCCGGGTGCGCGCGGCTAGTTCGATGTCGCAAACCCGCTGCCCCAGCCAGGCGTCGGAGTAGGCCACCTCGGCCAGCACGACCGCTCCGGTCGGATCCCGCCACAGGGACTCCGCCCCTTCCGGCAGGAGCCTGCGCAGCATCTGGTCGGCGGTCCAGGCCACCGTGGCCACCGTCGGAATCCCCAGCCGCTGGTAGACCTCGGCGCGGCGCGGATCGTAGATGCGCGCAACCACCCGCTGCACGCCGAACGACTCCCTGGCCACCCTTGCCGCGATGACGTTGGAGTTGTCGCCGCTGCTGACTGCGGCGAACGCGCCCGCGCGCTCGATACCCGCCTCGGTCAGCACATCACGGTCAAATCCGATGCCAGTCACCTTGGTGCCCTTGAAGCCCGAGCGCAACTTCCTGAAGGCCTCCGGATCCTGGTCGATGATGGCGACCGAGTGATCCTGGTCCTCGAGGATGTGGGCAACGGTGGACCCGACCCGGCCGCATCCCATGATCACGATGTGCACGTGCTTCCTTCCAGCCAGAGCGGTGCAGTCCAAAGTATTCCCTGGCGGAGCACCGCTAGCCAGACGGTACCCAGACGGGCCGCGCACGCGGTGCCGGGGGACGATGGGCTCGTGACCACTGACCATGCGTACGTGCCCGAGACCGGCGACATCCTGGAGCTCGTTGTCGGCGAGGCGGTCCACGGTGGATGGTGCGTTTCGCGACTAGATGGTACAAGCTGGGTGGTATTCGTGCGTCATGCCCTGCCCGGTGAGCGTGTCCGGGCGGTCATTACCCAGAGCACGGCCAGGTTCGCCCGCGCGGATGCCGTTGAGGTACTCCAGGCTTCGCCGGACCGGATCGAGGCGCCATGTCCGTATGCCGTTCCCGGTGGCTGCGGAGGCTGCGACTGGCAGCACGCCAGTCTGTCCGCGCAACGCGAGCTGAAGGCCGCCGTAATCCGCCAGCAGCTCAGCCGGATGGCCGGCCTTGATCTCAAGGTGGACGTGGAAGCACTGGACGGGGACGATGCTGGCCTTGGCTGGCGGACTGTCGTTTCGTTCGCGGTGGACAGGCACGGCACGGCCGGCCTCCGCAGGCACCGTTCCCACGATGTTGTCGGGATTGACCGCTGCCTGATCGCTCATCCACTGGTCACCAGCGTCGGGGTAACAGGAAAGCGATGGCCGCCAGGCGCATCGGTAGAGGTTTGCGTCGCGCCCGCTAGCCGGGAGCGGGGCGTACTGGTCAGCGGTGTGCGGCCCGCGTCGGCGGCAGGCTGGCCGGCCGTCGAGGCTGAGTCGCTTCAGCTGGCCGGGCGCAACGGCGCAAGGACGCCGGTGCGCGGCCGGGGCCACCTGGTCCAGCAGGCGGCGGGCCGGGGCTGGCGAGTCAGCCTTGGCGGGTTCTGGCAGGTGCATCCCGGCGCCGCGGACGCGCTGGCTAGCGCGGTGCTGGCGGCGCTCGATCCCCAGCCGGGCGAGCAGGCGCTCGACCTGTATTGCGGGGCGGGCCTGTTTGCCGGGGTACTCGCGCAGGCGGTCGGGCCTGACGGCGGCGTTGTCGCCATCGAGCAGGACGCGGCAGCAGTCCGGGACGCCCGGCATAACCTCCGTGACTGGCCATGGGCGCGAGTGCACCGCGGCGACGTCGCCGCCGTGCTGAACCGGACCGGGCCCGGGGACGCGTCGATCGCAGTCCTCGACCCGCCGCGGACCGGCGTGGCCAGGCCGGTCATCGACGCGCTGTGCGGCCTGGGGGAATCGGGCGGGCCAGGCCCGCCGCGCCAGCCGGGTCACCAGTCCGAGCCGGGGCCGAACTCCCAGCGAACGCTGCGCAGGCTCGCGTACGTCTCGTGTGACCCGGCCACCCTGGCCAGGGACCTCCGACTGCTGATCGACGGCGGCTGGCAGCTGACCGGGGTGCGCGGGTTCGACGCCTTCCCTATGACGCACCACGTCGAGTGCCTGGCCACGCTGCGCCGCTAGCACGTTGGCCGGTAGCCGGCCGGACCGAGGTCGGGCGGCTACCGGCCGGCACCGCGCCGGTCCGGTTAGCCGGTCTTGAGCGCCGCCTCTACCTCCAGGGTGAGCTGAATCTTTTCGCTAACCACCACGCCGCCGGTCGGTAGGGCCATGTTCGCGGTGATGCCGTAGTCGGTGCGGTTGATCTCGCCGGTGGCCGAGAACCCGGCGCGGGTGCCGCCGTATGGATCCGGGCCGAAGCCGTTCACCTCGACCTTCAGCTCCACCGGGTGGGTGACCCCTTTGATGGTCAGGTCGCCGGTCACGATGTAATCGTCGCCGTCAGGCCTGATCGCGGTGCTCTTGAAGGTCATCGTGGGGTAGTTCGCCACGTCAAGGAAGTTCTCGCCCTTGACGTCCCCGTCGCGCTGGGCATTGTTCGTTTCCAGGGACGTCGTGTCGATGGTCGCGACCGCCGACGATTCAAGCGGGTTTGGCGCGGTGGTGATCTGGCCTTCGAACTTGGTGAAGTTCCCACGGACCTTGCTGACCATCAGGTGCCTGGCGACGAACCCGACATGAGAGTGGACGGGGTCAATATCCCAGGTCCCGGCTACGTATCCGGTCACTTCAGCAGGTTCTGCCGACATGGTCTCTCCTCGCATCCAGGTAGCGCGGATAGGGCGGGCCGAAGACTTGGCCACGTTTCCATCCTTCGCTGTGCCCGGCGGCTGGCGCAACCGAACTGACATTTGGAGCAGAGCTTGCGCATTTGGAGCAGAGCTTGCGCATTCCCGGAGTCATTCGCGGAACATGTGCTGATTTAACATGATCTGGTCTGGGCGCTCGACCTGCGCGAGCCAAGGACGCGGCGTGATGCTCAACTCCGGTGCCTTCCGCCGAGGGCAAGAGTGGCCTGCTCCGCGCTGCGGCGCACCTCTGCGGCGACCACGTCAGTGCTGTGTTCAGACGCCATCAGGTAGCTCACGCCAAGTGCGCCGTGCGGACCGAGATGGTCAAATACCGGCGCGGCGACGCACCGGATCCCGGCCGCCGTTGCTCCATCGTCGGTGGAATATCCCAGCGCGCGGACGGACTCAAGCTCCGCGGCGAGCGCCGCCGGGTCCGTTGCGAAGCTACCCCCACCGCTCGCCGGCAGGTGTGCCGGGAGGTCCTCGGCAGGCAGCCAGGCAAGGCAACTTTTGCCGACCGCGGTGAGATAGGCGGGCAGCCGGGCACCGATCGAGCTGGCCAGCCGGATGCCCAGTCCGCCCGGGTCTTCCTTGCACAGGTACACCACATCGGCGCCATCGAGGATGACGTAGTGCGAAACCACGTTGAGCACCCTGGTGAGGCGCGACATCTCCGGCGTGATTCTGGCCACCGATCCAGCCGACCGCAGAAACGAGGAGCCGATCTCAAAGGCTTTCAGGCCAACCGAGTAGCCGCTCGCGTCGGCTACAACGGTCAGCGAGTCGGTCAGCTCGCACAAGATGCTGTGAGTCGTGCTCTTCGGAATGCCTAGCTCGCGTGCGATCGCGCTCAGGCGCATCGGTTGCTCGGCTCGGGCCAGCAGCTCAAGGATCTGGACAGCCCGCTGCACCGAGCTCATCGGCCGCTTCCCGGTTCTGCTGCCCGGCTCCCGTCCTCCGTCCCGGTGCCGAGGTAAAGCTGGCCGAAATCGGGTTGCTGAAGCAGCGTGACCGGATCTGAGCTGAGCACAACCCGGCCGGCCGCGAGCACGTAGCACCAGTCGCTGATGGCCAGGGCGTCCCGGGCTCGCTGCTCGACAAGCAGGATGCCGGTCCCTGATCCGGCCAGCTGCGTCACGTACTGGTTGAGCACGGTCGCGGCCATCTGCGGCGAGAGGCCGGCGGTGGGCTCGTCGAGCACGATCACGGTCGGTTCCATGATCAGGCAGCGGCCCAGCGCGAGAAGCTTGCGCTCACCGCCGCTGAGCGTGCGGGCCCGCCGGGTACGCAGCGGCGCAAGCAGCGGCACAAGTTCATACAGCATCTCCAGCCGCTCGGCTAGCTTGCGCTTCGGCAGCAAGTAGCCGCCCATCTCGAGATTCTCATGGACAGTGAGCGTGGCAAAGACGTCGTTCAGCTGCGGCACATACCCGAGGCCGGCTCGGGTGAGTACGGTCCCGCTGGCTCCAGTGACATCGCGGCCGTTCAGGTGCACCGTTCCGGCCACCGGCCGAATGCGACCGGTTAGCGCCTTGAGCAACGTCGACTTCCCGGCGCCATTGGGGCCGACAACAGACACGACCTGCCCGCTTGTTACGTGCAGCGAGACTTCGTTGACGATCGGCGCGGCCGAGTAGCCGGCGCTGATCGCGTGCAGCTCCAGGCACGGCGTGGCGTCCGGCCTCGGTCTCAGCCGGTGAGGTAGGCATCCAGCACCTTCTGGTCGGCTCTTATCGCCTTCATCGTTCCCTGGGCCAGCTCAGCTCCTTGGGCCATGACGATCACGTGGTCACATAGCCGTTCGATGACGGCCATCTCGTGTTCCACGATGAGCATGGACAGGCCTTGTGCCTTGAGCTCCAGCAGATGACCTTCGATGCGCCGGGTCAGGCTGGGATTGACGCCCGCCATCGGCTCGTCGAGCAGGAGGATGCCGGGCTCAGCCATGAGCACGCGCATGATCTCCAGAAGCCTGCGCTGGCCGCCGCTCAGCGTGGACGCCAGTTCATTGGCCATCTGCGTCATGTCGAACCGGTCCAGGAGATCGCTAGCTCGGTCGAGCAGCGCTGCTTCGGAGTTACGCCAGTACCAGCGTCCGAGCAGGGCCTGACCGAGAGCGTCGCCTCGCTGTCGCTGAACGGCCGTGAGCATGTTCTCGAGCACTGTCATGCTGGGGAACTCGCTGGAGACCTGGAACGTGCGCCCAACGCCGCGCCGCGCCATCTTGTAACTGGGCAGGCCGGTGACCTCCGCCCCTTGGAGCAGTACCGTGCCGGACGTCGGCTTGATCGCACCGGCGATCATGCCGAGCGTCGTGGACTTCCCTGCTCCGTTCGGCCCGATGAGCCCGGTGATCTTGCCCGGGCTCACTCCGAACGAGATGCCCGCGACCGCCTGCACTCCGCCAAACGAGCGCCTCAGGTCCCGGACCTCGAGAATATAGTCGCGGCCCCCATCGTCAGCCGACGTCATAGCGCCGTGCCCTCTGCCGGAGATTCAGCGACAGGCTCGTCCAGCCTCGCGGTTGCCCGCAGTCCAGGCAGCGTCAGCACGCGCCGCCGCTCAGGCAGGACCCCCCTGGGCCAGAACCAGAGGAAGATCAGGCTGATTGTGCCGATGGCGACCCACTGAAGCGCTTCAGTGAGTCCCGGCGGTCCGAACTGAGGCAGGAAGCGGACAGCCTCCAGGAAGACCACGGGCACGAGGATCGCCCCGAGAATGGCACCCGCGTTGTTCGCCGTGCCGCCGACGATCAGGGCAGTGAAGAACACGAAGGTCTCCTGGTACAGCCACGACGAGGGAGACCACGCAGTGATGGACCCGACGAGGAGCGCGCCGCTCAGGCCGGCGATGACACCGCCGACGATGAACGACGTCATGCGCAGAGCCGCGACGTTCTTGCCGAGCGCCGCCGCTGCGTGCTCGGTGTCCCGCACGGCCCGCAGGGAACGTCCGAGCGGCGATCCGGTGATGCGATGGACCACCACGTACGTCAGGACCGCGAAGACCGCGGCGAAGCCTACGTAGAACCACTGGTAGCCGAGCAGCGAGAGGTTGACCACGCCGCCCAGCGGCTTCGGGATCACCGACAGGCCCGCCGCGCCGTTGAACAGGCCGACCGCGTTGGTGACCACGGACGTTGCTACCAGGCTGACGACCAGGAAGACCATGGCCTGGTAGTCGCTGCGGAGCCGGCGCAGCGCGATCGCGCCCAGCACGGCCGACAGCAGGCCGCCAGCGGCGCCGCCGGCCAGGATCGGCAGTGGGAAGGGCAGCGACGCGCCGAAGAAGTAACGCTGGAAACTGCCGTGGGGCTGCGGGCCGAGCGTCAGCACCGCGTAGGTGTAGCCGCCGATGGCCACGAACGCTATGTAGGCGAAGTTAAGAATTCCGGTGTAGCCGTACTGGAGGTTCAGTCCCAGGCAGGCCATCACGTCGATGGCCAGGTAGATCAGCACGGTGGCGATGTAGAACTGCCACGCGGCGCTCACGCGGCCACCGCCTTCGTGGTGGCCACCTCGGCGAGTAGGCCCTGGGGCCGGACGAGCAGCATGACGATGAGCACCGCGAAGGCCACTGCGTCCTTGTAGCTAGGGCTGATGATCGTGGCGGCGAACTCGGTCGCGATGCCGATGACCAGGGCGCCGAGCATCGCGCCGTAGGGATGCCCCACCCCTCCCAGCACTGCTGCCGCGATGATGGGCACGAGCAGCGCACTGCCAGTTCCGGAATCGAAGCTGCCGATCTCAAGCGTCAGCGCGACGCCCGCAAGTCCGCACAGGAAACCGGACAGCATCCAGGCCAGGCTGGTAATCCGGCGCGTGTCGATACCGCTGTTGCGGGCCAGCTCCGGGTCGGCGGCGGTCGCGCGCATCGCCTTGCCCAGTTTGGTCAGGGTGAGCAGCCCGTGGAATGCCAGCAGGCAGGCGACTGCGACCAGCACGATGTAGAGCTGGCTGACCGTGAAGACCATGCCCAGCGGGTGGATCGTGGCGCCCGGCGAGAGATGGAGGCTGAAAAAGTTGGAGCCCCAGATCGCCTGCAGCAGGTTCTGCGTGATGAGGCTGACCGAGATAGTCACGATGATCATCACGAAGAGGCTGGCACCCCGGCGGATGAACGGCGTGTACAGGAAGTGGTTCAGCGCGACCGAGAATATCGCGCCGAACAGCCCCCCGATAAGCAGGCTCCACCAGCCGCCGACGCCTATCCTGGAGAGCGCGTAGGCGGCGAAGGCGGATGCGGTCATCACGTCGCCGTAGGCGAGGTTCAGCACGTTGGTGACCCCGAACTGAACCGTGAAACCCACGGCGGCGATTGCCAGGATCGATGCCGTCTGAATGCCGAATCCCAGGGTTGTCAGCACCGGTGACGTCCTGGCTCGTCGTTGCGGGTAGTGCGGGTGATGAATGAATCCCAGGTCATCAGGGGTTCATCAGCGGTGCGATCTGGCTGGCCGTCACCGAGCCGACCTCTTGAACGGAACCGTTGGTCGCGTAGCCTGCCAGCTCGAAGCCGCCAGTCGAGTTGTGCCACTGGTTGAAGTCGATAACGCCCGCTGCGCCGACGAACTGGATCTGATGTCCCGCGCGCAGTGCCGCGACTCCTTCGGCATAGTTATGCACCATGGTCTTGCCGCTGCCTGGATTGGTTATGGCTGCGATGTGGGCGTTAACCGCCGCGGGACTCGTGCTGTGCGCGGCGACGGCTGCCAGCGCCATGACGATGGTCGCGTCGTAGTCGGTCATCGAATAGGAGTCGGTGCTCCACTGACTGGGCTTCGGGACAACGGAACCGGACGCCAGCAACGCTGAATTGTAAGCGGACCATGACGGCCCAGAAGCGGGCGCGTACGGCTGTTCTCCGAGGTAGTACTGATGAAGGGCGGGCTTGCCGATAACCCCGGCAACCGCACCCAGCCACACCGGCTGCAGCGTGCCGTCAGTCCCGATCATCGGGATCAGGCTGCCGTTAAGCTGCTTGAGCTCGGTGAGGTAGGTGGCAGCTTCCTGAGGCGAGGTCTCAGTGAAAATGACCTGCGGCTTGGCGGCGGCGAGGGCCTGTACCTCAGTCCGGTACGAGGACTGATTTGGCGCGAGCGCCTGCGTTATGACCATCTTGCCGCCCAGCTGCTTGAATGCCTTCAGCAGCGTGGGCAGGTTGGATTGCGACCCCACGTCGTTGCCGAAGACAGCCGCGCCGCGGAGCTGCTTGTGGTTGACGGCCCAGAGGGCCATCGCGTAGCCCTTGACGTCATCGGCCGGCGTGATCCGCCAGAAGTAAGCGAGCTTGGTGTGGTCGAACGACGCCTCGCCGGAGTCCGCGAACATCGGAATGTTGGCGCTATCGATCACTGGCGCGGTCGCGTCTGCCTCGTCGGAGCTCGGGCCGAGCACGCCGAGCAGGTTCGATGTCGTGGCGACCATCGACGTCGCGGCCGTCACGGCGTCAGCTGGGTCGCCGCGCGTGTCGGTCGCCTTGCAGCTGACGGTCTTCTTCAGGATGCCGCCAGCCGCGTTTATCTCGTGAGCGGCGGCCTGGCAGCCAGCCATCATCTCCGGTCCGAAGGCGGCATCCACTCCGGTGAAGGGGTTGAACGCCACCACGGTCAGGGTGCCGCCCGAGTTTGCGGGTGACGAGCTCCCTGGCGGCGATGAGCAAGCGGCCAGCGCTACTGACGCGGCCAGCGCTGCTGCGGCAGCCAGCGCTGCCGACGTGGCCAGTGGGCGCCGCGCCCGCGTGCTCGACTGCTCAATGCGCGCGATCCGGTCACGCCGGGGTCCGGCTTGGCGGGACGTCTGTGCTACGGGTGGACGCCACATCGGCCAGGCCCTCTCGCTCGTTCAGATATGAGAACTCTGTCTTGAATGCTGGACATATGGTCGGAGTGGCGGGCTTGTGGTGTCAACCCATCCGTCTCACCGCAACTCAAACGTGTCCAAAGACAGCTTCGCGAGCAAGCAGCCGACGAGCCCATCCACTGGCCGCACGTTTTCACGGGCCGAGCGTCGCACCTTTAACCAGGACCGCGAAGATGGGCACATGCAACTTCGAATCTTCACTGAGCCACAGCAAGGCGCGAGCTACGACACGCTGCTGCGGGTGGCCAAGGCAACAGAGGACCTTGGCTTCGACGCGTTCTTCCGCTCCGACCACTACCTGAAGATGGGCAACGTCAGCGGTCTGCCCGGTCCTACCGACGCGTGGATCACGCTGGCCGGTCTCGCGCGCGAGACGTCGCGAATCAGGCTTGGCACGCTGATGAGCCCGGCCACATTCCGGTTCCCCGGCCCGCTGGCAATCTCAGTCGCGCAGGTCGACCAGATGAGCGGCGGCCGGGTTGAGTTCGGTTTCGGGGCCGGGTGGTTCGATGCCGAGCACGCCGCCTACGCGATCCCGTTTCCTGCCTTGCGGGAACGATTCGATAGGTACGCAGAGCAGCTTGCGATCATCACCGGCCTCTGGGAGACGCCGGTGGGGGAGACCTTCGAGTTCGCCGGCGAGTACTACACGGTGACGAACTCGCCCGCGCTGCCCAAGCCGGCTGAGCTGCCGCGGCCGCCGGTGCTGATCGGCGGGGCCGGCCAGAAGCGCACGCCCAGGCTCGCCGCGCGCTACGCCGACGAGTACAACGTGCCGTTCAGCACCATCGACGACACCGCGGCCGCGTTCGGGCGGGTCAGGGAGGCCTGCGCGGCGGCCGGCCGGCAGGCGGATTCGATGACCTACTCGGCGGCGCACACGGTGTGCTGCGCGCGGACGGATGCCGAGCTTGAGAAGCGGGCGGCTGCCATCGGCAGGCAGCTTGACGACCTGCGGCAGAACGGCCTGGCCGGGACCCCGGCCGAGATCGCCGACAAGATCGCCGAATACGCCGGGATCGGCGCGACGCGCATGTACCTGCAAGTACTCGACCTCGACGACCTGGATCACCTGGAGTTGCTCGCGGACCTCATCCCAGCGGTGGCCTAGCCCGGCCTAATGCCACGATGCCCGCGTCGCGGGCAGCTTGTTCAGCGGGAAGTGAGAGGAAGGGCTGAGCATTCGCTGAGTGCGGGCTGCCAATGTTGGCGAGTCACTATCAGGTTCGGCGCCAGGGCCCGCTGTCAGTCCGGGCGAGACAGGGAGACCCGGCATGGCACGACTCCGGCCCAGGCGGCTGACGATCTGGCTCCTCGGCGGCGTGGCCGTGCTCGCGCTTGTCGTCGTGGGCGGCACGTGGCTGTACATCCACGTCATCGAGGGCCCGGCGCCGGCGCCGCTGAGCCTCAAATCCGCGTCGAGCACGGCACCGAGCCAGTCGGCGAGCGCGAGCGCCGGGACCACTGGCGGCGGCACGAGCACAGCGGGCACGCGGGCACAGCGGGCACGGCGGCAGCCGGCCAGGTGGCGGGCAGCTGGAACGTGGCGTCCGGGTCGATCGTCGGGTACCGCGTCAACGAGGTGCTGGCAGGCCAGAACAACGTTGCCGTAGGCCGGACCAGCGATATCAGCGGCAGCATGACGATCCGCGGCAGTAGCGTCACGGCGGCGTCTTTCACGGTCCAGATGGCGACGATCAAGAGCGACCAGAGCCAGCGGGACGCGCAGTTCAACGGACGCATCATGGACACGGCCAGCTACCCGACAGGAACGCTGACGCTGACCGCGCCGATTGCGGTGGGCTCGCTCCCGGCTGATGGCGTCATCCGGGCATTCCACGCCACCGCGAACCTGACGTTGCACGGTCATACCAGGCCGGTCACCTTCACGCTGCAGGCCGAGCGGACCAGCACAGGCATCGAGGTGTCGGGATCGATCCCGGTCGTGTTCGCCGACTGGGGCATCTCCAACCCGAGCTTTGCCGGGTTCGTGACAACCCAGAACCACGGCCTGCTTGAGTTCTTGATCAAGTTCAGTAAGTGAGGGCCAGCGGGCCGCCTAAGGGCCGGCCGCTCGCCAGGGGTCGTAGTCGACCTCGAGCGGCTCCTGCGGCGGCCGCTGCGGCTCCGGCACGTGCTGCAGGTTCAGCCGGATCCTGGTCCAGGTCGAGGACCGGCCGCGCATCGAGTCGACAAGGATGTCGGCCGGCTCGAGCACGGCCGCAACGTCCGGGTGCCGCTGCTTCCACCTGTCCAGTCCCGCCATGGCCTCGGCTTTGCTGGCGGCCCGGGCGATCTCGATCAGTGGCATGGAGGTCCGCCGCCGGCCGGTCGGGCCTACCGATTTGCCAGGCGCCGGCGGTGGCACCCCGGTCCGGCGCTTGGACGGCTGCACCCGCGGCGCTTCGCCCTCCTGCTTCTCGAAATGCGGCGGCCACGGCGCGTCCGGCAGCCCGGCGGCTTCGTCAGTTTCGGCGAGTTCGAGCAGCTGGTCCAGCGAGCCGGCCGCGTCGTCGATGCCCGCGCCAGGATCACCCACTGGCTGCGTACCGCTCCGGCACGGTATCGATCGTGAACGCGGCCGGATCACAGTCGGGCACCTCGTCCCACTGCAGCGGCGTGGAGACCCTGGCATCCGGAGTGGGTCGGACCGAGTAGGCCGAGGCGACGGTCCGGTCCTTGGCGTTCTGGTTGTAGTCGACGAAGACGCCGTGGCGTTCCTCTTTCCACCACCGGGAGGTCGCCTCGTGCGGCGCGCGCCGCTCAATCTCCCTGGCCAGCGCTACCGCGGCGCGGCGGACCTGGCTGAACGTCCAGCGCGACTCGATCCTGGCGTAGACGTGCATGCCACGGGACCCCGATGTCTTCGGCCAGCCGGTCAGCCCGACGTCGGCGAGCACCTCGCGCGCGACCAGCGCGACGCTGACGATCTGCGGCCAGCCGATGCCGGGAACGGGGTCCAGATCGACGCGCAGTTCGTCGGGATGCTCGAGGTCGTCCGCGCGGATCGGATGCGGGTTCAGGTCGATGCAGCCGAGGTTGGCAACCCAGGCCAAGCCTGCGGCATCGGAGATGACGATCTCCTCAGCGGTCCGCCCGGACGGGAAACTGAGCACGACGGTGTCCAGCCAGTCCGGGCGTGCGGCAGGAGCGCGCTTCTGGAAGAAGGCCTCGCCCTCGGCGCCGTGGACGAAGCGCTTGAGCACCATGGGGCGGTCGGCTGCGCCTCGCAGTGCCCCATCGGCGACGCTCAGGTAATACCTGACCAGGTCCATCTTCGTATGCCCGGTTCGCGGGAAGTAGACCTTGTCCGGGTTGGAGATCGTTACCGGGCGGCCTGCGACCTCGATGGTCTCCTTGCGGTCAGCCATGCCGCCACAATAACCGGGTCATCAGGTTCGGTTCGGCGGGCTAGCCGCCGGGCGCCGCATCGAAGACTCTCGATCAGCGCGGCAACCCGGTGGCTGGGCTGCGACTCTTACAGTTTGTGGGCGGTGAGGTGGAAGATCTGCGCGGCCGGGACGATCTGGTCGCCGTGCTTTACTACCGGCACCGCGACGAGCTGGTGCGCCTCGCGGTCGGCCTGACCGGCGATTCGGGCCTGGCTGAGGAGATCGTGCAGGAAGCGTTCGCCCAGCTGCTTGGTCGGTGGAACCTGCTGCGGAACCGGGATGCAGCGCCGACGTACCTGCGCCAGACCGTCGTCAACGGCGCGCGAACGCACTGGCGGCGGCGCCGTCGGCGGGAGCTGCTCGCTCACCTGGTTGGTGGCCAGGCTGACAGGGAGGGCCCGGACATCGCGCAGCAGCGGACACTCCTGGACGCGCTGCAGCAGCTGCCGACCGGCAAGCGATCCTGCGTGCTGCTCCGTTACTACGCAGACCTCTCCGAGGCGGAGACGGCCCAGGTGCTGGGCGTGTCCCCGGGAACAGTCAAAAGTCAGACCGCAAAGGGCCTGCGGCAGCTGCAGCGGCTGCTCGAGCCGACGCACTCGGAGGTGAAGTAACCGTGCAGGTCGAGGAATTTGCCGAGACGCTGGCTCAGCGGATGCACGACGAGCTCGACGGGGTCAGCTTGCCGGACCGCGGCTGGCTGGCCAGCCGAGCGGACCTGCGCGGCCGGATCCGCCGTCGCCGCGCTCACCACGCCGTGGCCGCAGTAGCGGGGATCACCGCGGTCGCGGCCGTCGTCCTTCTGCTGTACCCGGGCGGGCAAAAGCCTGTTGGCCGCCATCCGGCGCCGGCTGTGCCGGTCACGCTCGCGCCGCTCGTATCCCGATCGTTCGGCGGCGAACCGCTACCGGCCCCGGCAGCCCTGCTCGCTTATGGGCACGGCCGGCTCTTTGCTGTCGTCAACGGGCAGCGGCTGGGGCCCGTGGTGCGCCTTGATCCGGCGAGCCTGCGGGTCACCGGCACCGTGCACGCTGCGTGGGGTGCGTCGCCGGTGTACGGCGACGGTGCCGTGTGGACGACCGGCGGTCCGGACGGTACTCAGTTGTGGCGGATCGATCCGGTCACGCTCCGGATCAGCCGCCGGATAACCATCGGCATGCCGGTCACGGCAGTGGCATTCAGCGGCGGCACGCTGTGGCTGACCGTCTGTTCCCGGGGCCTGAGCGGCGGGCAGTGCCAGCAAGCGCTGGAACGGATCGACCCGACGACCGGCAAGGTAACAGGAACGGCAAACCTGCCCATCACCTATTCGTGGGTGGACCTCGCTGCCGGCCGCGTCATCCTGGTCTCCGGCCAGGGCTCGCCCGTCTTCGCGATTGACCCGCGGACCCTCGCGATCCGCCAGACCTTCCACGTCAACGGCGACGGTTGGCAGGGTGCGACTGGCGTCGCGGTCGGGCGCGACGGGCTCTATGCGGTGTCGGACAACCGGGTTGTCCGGCTCAACCTCGCCACCGGCCGGGTGATCGGTCAAGGGCCATGGCTTCCGTTCGGCTCCGCTGGCACGTTGACGGCAACGCCAGGGAGCCTCTGGCTGGGCACTGAGGTTGGCACGTACCGTTTGAACCCAGTAACGCTCGCGCCGACCGCGCGCGAGATCGCCCGCAGTCAGGCCCTTCAGGGCACCGGCGACACGGAGCAGGTTCTCTGTGCTGGCGGGTCGGTATACGTGAGCTACTCGGGTGGACTCGCGCGCTTCGCAGACCCTGGATGCCGGCAGTGAGCTGAAGCCCCAGTTGCGACCTGGCATCTGAACTTGTACAACTTCCTGGACGTAGTCGACGACCGCGAGGAAGTGATCATCACCCGGGCCGGACATGACCCTGTCGTCATCGTGGCTCTCGATGATTACCAGTCACTGAAAGAGACTGCTTACCTGCTCAGGAGCCCGGAGAACGCCCGTCGGCTGCTGGCCTCAATTGACCGGCTCGAGCACGGCGGCGGATCTGAGCACGAGCTTGCTGAATGACGCTCATCTCGAACGAAAGCGCTTGGGACGACTACACCTGGTGGCAGCTTCAAGGTGACGGCGAGATTCGCGCTGCCGCGTGCCGCTACCACTACGAAAGCTGAAGCTCCGGGTGCCGGCGGCCTGGGGCAGGCCTCGGGGCTCAGAAGTGCGCGCCGGGGCTGCGCGCCGCCCCGGGGTGTGACCGATTTGCGAGTTATCTTTCTATTCGCTCAGGAGGTGTGCGGAGGAGCGTTTAGCGTGGCAGTGGCAGAGCCGCTAAAAGTACAACGGCAGATTCACAATCACGCTAATCAACTTCGGGAGACGGTCGGCCGAATGCCGTATTCGCGCCTTATGCCCAGCCGACGGGCTGGCGCGCCTCTGAATGCTGCCGCTGGGGAACCGCTGGAATGAGCAATTCCTGCTTGCTGGCCAGATTCGGCTATCCCAGTAGCTCGTCGGCCGCGGCGGCGAAGAGCTTCGTGTGCGTATCGACGTCGGCGGCCGAGGTCTGCGGGCACATGAGCGCCATGTTGTGGAACGGGGTCAGCAGGATGCCCCGGTTGATCAGGTAGAGATGCAGGTACTCGTCGAGATCGGGGTCGGCGGCTGCGGCGGACTCGCCGCCGTTGCGCGGGGGCTGCAGGCAGAACCGGTATTCGGCGCGGGCGCCAAGCTGGGTAATAATCCAGGGCAGGCTGCGGCTGGCCAGCACGTCACGGATGCCGTCGGTGTACCGGCCGGCTACGGAGATCATGCCGTCGAACGCCGCGTCGGTCAGCACCTGCTCCAGCGTCGCCCGCATGGCAGCCACCGACAGCGCGTTGCCGGCCAGCGTGCCGCCAACCCCGCCGGTGTCCTCGATGTCAGCTGCCTTGTCGGCGAGGATGCGCTCGGCTAGTTCCGCCGACAGGCCGTAGGCGCCGGCCGGGATGCCACCGGCGATCGACTTGCCGATCGTGACGATGTCCGGCTCAAGATCCCAGGCTTTGGTGCACCCGCCTGGTCCGGCGCTGAAAGTGTGCGTCTCGTCGTTGACGAGCAGGCTGCCGTGCTGGCGGGTCAGCTCGCGCACGGCGTCCAGGTAACCGGGATCGGGCAGCACGATGCCGATGTTGGTGAGTGCCGGTTCCATCAGCACGGCTGCGACGTCGCCGAAGCCGAGCTCCCGATCGAGGGCCTCAGCGTCGTTGAACTCGACAACCCGGGTCGTCTCGACCGGGTCGACGGGCGCGCCCACGTTACCTTCCCTGGAGGCGGGACCGTCTGGCGTGGCGACGATGAAGGCTTCGTCGACGCTGCCGTGGTAGCAGTAGTTAAAGACCAGGACCTTGCGCCGGCCAGTGAGCTGCCGGGCCATTCTCGTGGCCCACCGGTTGGCGTCGGTGGCGGTGAGCGTGAAGCTCCAGTGCGACGGGCCGAACCTGCGCATGAGCTCCGCCGCGACCCAGCCGGCATCCTCCGTCGGCAGCATGGTGGTGGCGCCGCCGAGTTCGGTGTACCGGCGGGCGATAGCCTGCTGCACCGCGGCGGGGAGTGCCCGGCCATCGCGCCGGTGTCGCCGAGGCAGAAGTCGATGAACTCATTGCCGTCGATATCGGTTAGCCGCGCGCCGGCGGCGCCGTCGAGATAGAGGGGGAAGCCACCGGACCACATTCGCATCCAGGTCATGGGCACGCCGCCGAGCAAGTTCGCCGCGGCGGCCGCGTTGGCCTGAGCTGACCGGGGATGCCGGGCCCGGTAGCTGGCGCGCTCGCGTGCGATCAGCTCACCGAGGCGGGCACGGCTGACTGGCTCTGCGGCGCGATCGGACATCGGCGGCTCCCAGCTGTTGAATGACCGTACAGCATAGCGGCGTCCGGGTTACTTCCGCTTGGCGGCCCGGGGGCTGGCGGCTTTCGGCTTCGCCTTCTTTGGCGGCATCTGGCCGACGTGGGCGAGCGCCTTGGCAACCCAGTCAGCCGCTATCTCGGGCTGCTGGCGGAATGACGGCGGCAGGCTGACATAACCGCCCATCGGCCGCTCTGCCGGCCCGAATGGCCCGGCCCCGTCGATGGCGGCGAGTTCCTCGCGATCGGGATCACTCAGCCGTACGCCTACTGCCTGCCCGAACAGCCCGGCGAACATATTCCCGTGCACGAACGCGCCGAGATTCCCGAACATCGGCTTCAGCTCGACATCGGGAAGCTCAGGCACTAGCGACCGGAAGTAGTCCTTGTCGGCGTCAGCCGGCTTGGGTATCTGCATGACGGCGGCCTCCTCGCGTCCGGAACCTGGCTGGCTGCCAGCCTGTCACCGCCGCGTCCGTGCGTCGTGCTAGACAGGCTGAACATGCCCCGATGTAAACAGATGAGGAGAACCGGATGCCGGGTGGCGGACTGACCTTGGAGCGCGTCCGGGCCGCGGCCTCGCGGCTGGACGGAGTCGCGCACCGCACGCCCGTGCTCAGCTCGTTCGCGCTGGACCAGCAATGCGGCGGCCACGTGCTGCTGAAAGCCGAGCCGTTCCAGCGCAGCGGGTCGTTCAAGTTCCGCGGCGCCTACAACCGGCTCAGCTTGCTGGACCCGCCGGCCAGAAACGCGGGCGTCGTTGCGTTCTCCTCCGGCAACCACGGCGCGGCCGTTGCCCTGGCCGCCAAGGTACTCGGCATCAGCGCGGTAGTCGTCGTGCCGGCGAACGGCTCGGCGGTCAAGCTCGCCGCGATCGAAGGCTACGGTGCCGAACTTCGCCGCTACGACCCTGCCACGGAGAGCCGTGAGGAGGTAGCCGCCGTGATCGCGGCTGACCGGGGCATGACTTTGATCCGGCCGTTCGACGACTACGACGTGATGGCCGGGCAGGGCACTGCGGGGCTCGAGCTGACTGAGCAGGTCCCCGGCCTCGACCTGGTCCTGGTCCCGGTAGGCGGCGGCGGCCTTGCGGCGGGCGTGTCCACCGCGGTCAAGGGCGAGCTTGCCGGCGCGTCTGTGGTGGGCGTCGAGCCGGCCAACGCCAGCGACACTCACCAGTCGATGCAGGCGGGCCGCCGGGTCGCCATCCCCGAGCCGGACACGATCGCCGACGGGTTGCGGGCCAGCCAGCCTGGCGAGCTGACGTTCGAGGTCAATGCCAGGCTCCTGGATGACGTCGTGACCGTATCCGAGGCCGCCATCGTCGAGGCCATGCGGTTCTGCTTCTCCCGGCTCAAGGTTGTTGTCGAGCCAAGCGGTGCGGTCGCGCTGGCCGCGTTGCTCTGCGGCGCAGTCGCGCCAGCAGGGCGCACCGCGGTGGTGCTGTCCGGCGGGAACATCGCTCCGGCCGACTTCGCCGCGCTAGCCGGGTCCTGATCGGGCCGGTGGTCAGCGATTAGCGCCGGCGAGCCGCAGCGCCATCTCCACATAGCGGTCCTGCAGGTGCTCGGCGCTGAGCGGGTAGTTCTCCAGGGTCCACTCGCTAATGTGGACGCACATCGTGGTGATGGTGGCCGAGGCCAGTGTCGCGGCGCTGAGGTCATCCCCGCCGGCCAGCTCGAAAGTACCAGCCTTGGCTCCGGCCAGCAGGATGCCGGTCAGCCGGTCGCGGATCTGCCGGCGCAGGGCGGTGATCTCCTGCCGGCGCGACCCGGTCAGCGCGGTGAACTCGCGGTTGGCGACCCGCGACTTCTTCTTGCCGGCGGCCGTGTGCGCAACGATGAACCGGACGGTAGCGGCGAGCTGGCTGGCCGGATCCGGGCCCGGCACTGGCCAGGGTCGCGGCCATCCGCGCATCGAACTGCAGATGGATATCCCGGACCAGCACATAGAGCAGCTGATCCTTCGAGGCGAAGTGGTTGTACAGTGCGCCTGGCGACAGGCCGCAAGCGGCCGTGATTTCCCGCACACTGGTCGCAGCGGCGCCCTGGCTGGAGAACAGCTCGATGGCAGCCTCGGCGAGCCTGCATTGCAGGGCCGAGCCGCCGATCGGCAGCCTGTCGCGGGGATCCAGGTCGGTCTGGGCGGTCATCAGAGGCTCTCGGGGGGAGTGCACGGGGGGCTGGGCCCCTCGTGTGTTCGGCTATGCCGGCATAGGGCGGACTTGAGTATGTCTTTGACGCTTGCTTGCCCGTGCCGGTTGTCACCAGCCTCTTGACAACACTCGGCCGGTCAGCGTACGACTAGATCGCTGTATGAACGCTTGTTTATGCCGATACAGCGCAAGGGCGCGTCCGCAGTGACGGCCGCGGATGCGTGCCACAAGGACCCGGGCCGATCCCCCTCCTCCCGGCCCGGGTCTGGCCGCGCACCGGGTAACCGTGCTGTTCGCGGTCGCGGCCGCTGCCCAGGAACGTGGTCAGGCCGGAGTCGGCAGGCCCGCCAGGGCCTCCTCGATGGCCTTGTCGCTGACCTCGGAATCCTGGAGAGCTCCGCTCAGGTAATCGCCGTAGGCGGCAAGGTCGAGCAGGCCGTGGCCGCAAAGCGCAGTCAGGATGACCTTCTCCTCGCCGGTCTCCTTGCACCGGAGGGCTTCCTCGATGCAGGCTGCCACGGCGTGCGTCGGCTCGGGGGCCGGCACGATGCCCTCGGTCCTGGCGAACCGCAGGCCGGCCGCGAAGCACTCCGACTGAGGCTTGGCGACCGCTTCGATCAGGCCCAGCTCGTAGATGTGCGAAAGCAGCGGCGACATGCCGTGGTAACGCAGCCCGCCCGCATGGATCGGGTCGGGGATGAACTCGTGTCCGAGGGTGTGCATCTTCAGCAGCGGAGTGAATCCGGCTGTATCGCCGAAGTCATAGGCATAGACGCCCTTGGTGAACGAGGGGCAGGCGGCTGGCTCGACGGCGCGAATCACCGGGTTCATCCGGCCCGCCAGCTTCTCCCGCAGGAACGGGAAGCTAAGCCCGCCGAAGTTGGACCCGCCGCCGGTGCAGCCCACGATCAGATCAGGCGTGTCGCCCGCCATAGCCAGCTGCTTGAGCGCCTCTTCACCGATGATCGTCTGGTGCATCAGCACGTGGTTCAGCACGCTGCCGAGCGCGTACCGGGTATCGGGGTCAGCGCCGGCCACCTCGACGGCCTCGCTGATCGCGATCCCGAGGCTGCCGGTCGAGCCGGGGCTGGCGGCGAGCACTGCCCGCCCGGCGGTGGTGAGGTCGGACGGGCTCGGGTGGACGGTTGCGCCGTAAGTTTCCATCAGCAACTTGCGGTACGGCTTCTGGTCGAACGAGGCCCGTACCATCCATACCTCAAGCTGCAGCCCGAACAGGGCCGAGGCGAACGCCAGCGCGCTGCCCCATTGCCCGGCACCGGTCTCGGTGGTGAGCTTCTTCACCCCCTCGGCCGCGTTGTAATAGGCCTGCGGGACAGCGGTGTTCGGCTTGTGCGACCCGGCCGGGCTGCCGCCCTCGTACTTGTAGTAGATGCGAGCCGGGGTGCCCAGGTCGCGCTCCAGCCGCCGCGCGCGGAATAGCGGAGTCGGGCGCCACAGCCGGTACACGTCGAACACTTCGTCCGGAATGGCGATGTGCCGCTCCGCTGACACCTCTTGGGCGATCAGCGCGCTGGGAAAGAGCGGGGCCAGGTCATCGGGACCAACTGGCTGCCCAGTGCCGGGGTGCAGCGGCGGTGGCGGCGGGCTCGGGAGGTCAGCTACGACGTTGTACCAGTGCTGTGGCATCTCGGATTCCGGCAGAAGGTACTTAACCTGGCGCTCCATAGCAGCCTCCTGCGGCGGTCAGCTGAGCATCGCGAGAAATGTAATACCAGCGCAACGCTAGCCGACTGCGCGCCCGCGCAGGAAGCATCACCGATCATGAACAAAACCTTTTGACCGGCTAAGATGCCGGTCCCGGCGAACTGGTGGTGACGATGCCGCCGCAGCACGCGGCGGCTGCGGGCATGGTCAGCGCAGGGCGCAGACAGGTTGCGAGGCCCGGGCGTGCATGCGATCGTTGGCCGGTAGAAGTATCGGCGTGGAGGTGCCAGTGCGGCGGAAGCGTGAGGAGCGCCGGACCGATGACCACGCCGATATTCCCGCCGACGAGTGGCTGAGCCAGTTCCGCCCGGTGCGGCCCGATGCATTTACGTCGGCCGACCGGGACGCCGCGTCGCACCCGGCCAGCCAGCCAGATTCTGAGCCTGCCCCACGATCGCGCGCTAGCGGGCCGGCCGGCTTGCCAAGTCGCGGGGATGGCCAGCCAGACAGCGCGCGCGCCTCGCCAGGACGTGAGGATGCGCTGACAGATCGTAATGACGCGCGTGGCTGGCGCCGCGGCCGCCAGGATCAGGATGGCTCTCGCGGCCAGGAGCCAGGCAGCAGGCTGGCACCAAGCCACCGACCGGGCTGCCGATCATGAAGCGAACCAGCGCGTTAGCCCGGATCGCGAAGCTGACGGCCGCGGGGCGGGTCACGCCGGTTCCGGTTCCAGTTCGGGTGCCGATGCCGCTGCCGGTTCGGCAAGGCCTGGGCGGACGTTCGAGCCTGGGCGGGCGTTCGGGCCTGGGCGCGATTACCGGCGCGACCGGGATGACCGTCTCGGGCGCCGTCCCGGCCGGACCGAGCCTTGGCAATCTGAACCCGAGCCCGGCGAGTACCGGGCCGAGCCCCGCGAGTACCGGGCCGAGCCCCGCGAGTACCGGGCCGAGCCCCGGTTGACCGGGCAAGGCGGGCGCGACCACGCTCACCACGAGCCGGGCCAGTCCGACGACAGCCGGCCGGACCTGGGAGCGAGCAGGCGGGCACAGCGCGAGCCGCCGGGCCCGCGTGGCCCCAGTCCGGACGACTTCGACACTGGCCAGATCATGCGGCCGCC
The DNA here is from genome assembly GCA_963834665.1 of uncultured Actinomycetota bacterium. GTDB lineage: Bacteria > Actinomycetota > Actinomycetes > Streptosporangiales > Streptosporangiaceae > JAJYUU01. The sequence continues at coordinate 22,765 of CAWICK010000007.1, read as the reverse complement.
CGCGGATTCCCCGCTGGCGCCAGAAGGCCACCGGCCTAGTTCGGAGTACCGGGGCGGCGACAGCTCCGAGCAAGCCCCGGTCCGCCGTCGACCGCCGGCCGAAAGCTACCGCGAGCCTGACGGCCACCATGGGTTGGACGGGCACCATGACCCGGATGCTTCCCGCGGTCGCGACGACTACCGGGGGCGGGGCGCCTACGACGGCTACCAGAGCCGGGCTGGCCACCAGGGGCCGCCGGACGGATACCGGGCCCGTGATGGCTACCGCGGCCCTGAGGAGTACCGGGCGCCGGACGGTTACCGCGATCCGCGACCGGATAGTTACCGCGGTCTTGAGGACGACCGGGCGCCGGACGGTTACCGCGGTCCTGATGGTTACCGCCGTCCTGAGGAGTACCGGGCGCCGGACGGTTACCGCGGTCCTGATGGTTACCGCCGTCCTGAGGAGTACCGGGCGCCGGACGGTTACCGCGATCCCCGGCCGGACGGTTACCGCGGTCCTGAGCAGTACCGGCGGTCCGACGGCTACCGCGATCCCCGGCCGGACGGTTACCGCGGTCCCGATGAGTACCGGCGGCCGGATGGCTACCGGGAGCAGACTGGCGGCCGCGGCCGCGGCGGCTACCGGGACGCGGACGACTATGGCGCTGCGGATAGCCGGTACCTGGACGCTGAGCCGCGGCTCGACGGCTACCCATCCGACGGCAGGCGACCCAACGGAGCACCGAGGGACGACCACAGCTCGCCCGAAGGCGGCGCCTGGCGGCCGGAGAGCTACGGTGACACCACTAGTGGCAGACAGGTGCACGAACGGGATGTGTACGTTGTCACCGACCTGCCCGAGCGCCGGGCTTCCGGCTACCGGCCGAACTACGACGATGAGCGCCGCGGCCCAGACCGCCTGGCTGGCGCAAGATCGGGCGGTGTCCGCGGGCCGGACCATGACGGCTTCCGGCCGGACCATGACGGCTTCGGGCCGCCCGTGCTTGGCCCGGACGGCCGCCCGCTTCCAGACAGTGTCCGCCTAGGGGCCAGTCACGCGGACCGTCGCGGCAGCGGGCATCAGCAGGTTCCCGGCATCGACAGCGCAGAGCGCGACGACCCGCAGACGCACGGCGCACTACGGCCGGTCCGGCAGGATGCGCCGAGAATGCCTGCTGTTCCTCTCGAACTGCCAGCCGGTTCCCGCGACGTGCCACCGGGGGGCGAAGGCGGCCCCGTTCCCCTCGTGATCGATGCTGTCAGCCAGCCCGCGATCGTCCCGATTGCGCGCAACGAGGACCAGGAGCGGACCAGCCCCTTGCCAGTGATTCTGCCCGGCGCCACGTCAGTGCCCCGGCCAGAGACTGTGGTGGCCCCCCGCGGTCCATTCGAGGCGGCCCGGCCGAGCCGGCTGCCGTCAGTGACCGGGTCGGTCGAACCGCCGCCAGCCGCCAACGCCGTGATCCGGCCGACGGCCGCGCTGGCGCCGTTGCCACCCCCGGGCGCGCTCGCGCCGTCTTCGGCGCCGGCGGCGCCGACGGCGTCGCCCGTGCCCGAGCCACCGCCGCATATTGTGCCTGAAGCCGCGACCGCGAAGCTCGACCAGCTCAAGGACCTGTATTTCGCCGCCGAGGCCATCGGGGAAGACCGGCTGGACAGGCATTTCGACCAGGTCAGTCAGCGTCAGCGCGATCTGATCAGGGAGTTCTTCGAACGGTCGAAGCCGGCTGGCTGAGTCAGCCGACGGCGCGCTGCATCAGCAGCGTGCCGATCCACCTGCCGTGCTTGTAACCAACGTCGGCCAGGCGTCCTGCGTCTTCGAAGCCGCAGGATCTGTGCAGGCTCACTGATGCCTCCGCATGATGGTCGGCGATGACCGCGATCATCTGCCGGGCGCCCGCGTCGCGGCACGCGGCGATGAGCTCGGTGAGCAGCTGCTTTCCGATGCCTACGCCGGCCTTACCTGGTGCTACGAAGATGGAGTTCTCGACGGTGGCGCGGTAAGCGGGCTTACGCCGCCACGGGCCCGCGTAGGCGTAGCCGGCGACCTCACCGTCGGCGTCGGCGACCAGGAACGGCAATCCCAGGCCCTCAAGCTCGTCGCGCAGGCCGGTCCAGGCCGTCTCGGTCCGCGGCGATTCCTCGAAGGTGGCGACTGAGTTCTCGGCATACCAGCCGAAAATGCGGACTACCTCGGTGATGTCGGCGCTTGTGAGCCGTCTGATGATGATGTTCATGACTGCCTGCCCCACCGGGCCCGGAACGCCAGGGTCAAGTTCTCGGCCTCCTGCTCATCGATCTTTACCAGTTCGGCGCCCAGGTCTGCGTACTCCCACTCGACGATCGCAGAGTCCGGGCCCCAGGTCAGGTCGCGGCGTAGCGTCTCGTCGACCAGGCCCGCTTCGGAAAATGTTCTGCGGGCAAGGCCCGAGGCCGTGCGGCTGCCTTGGTTCGCGACGATCACGTAATACTGAACCGGGCTGCTCACTGGATTCTTCTCACCTCGCGTCGGCCCGGAAGTCGGCTATCTCCGTGCACCGCGGCGGCGGTTTGGCGTCGACCGCTGCGGAGACTTGGCGCGCCCGAAGCCGGGCCCGTTCGCCCGGCGGAGTGGCCGGATCGGTGATCCGCATGTACGCGTCGTGCGTCCGCTGTACCACCGCCCAGCTCGCCGGCGTGTGGAACTGCACCTCGAAGGCAATTCCGTGAGCCGGATCGCGCCACCGGGTCCAGATGCCCTTGTATTCCGGGTTCTCCCAGCGATTCCGCCTGGCTTCCAGCTCGAAACCCTGGGTCTTGAGCTTGCGGTGCACGAGCCACGTTCCTTCGGTGTAGTCCGCCGGCTCGAACGCGAACGCGTACCTGACCGTGTCATAAATAGCCCATGCCAGGCCCTCGGCCGGGCGCCCGGGGTTACGTGCGATGAGCCTGGTCAGCTTGGCCGCGAAACGCTCAGCGGACTTGACGCTATTGGCCTCGCTGCCAGGCGCAAGGCCGCCATAGGGGAGCTGGGCAGCGATCCGCCGGATCGCGGGGGTCAGGCCGCTGCTGCCGTATTCGCCGAACCGGCTCTGGCCCTCGGCTGTCTTGCAGGCGCCGATTACGCGCGCGGTAAGATCGCGAATCTCCTCGTTCGGCTGATTGCTGCCAGCCCCGGCGGCGGTGTCGTCTTGCGCGGTGGTGTCGCCCGGCGCCGGTGTGTCGCGATGCCCCGCAGAGTCGGGCCTGGCCTGAGCGTCGGGCCTGGCCTGAGCGTCGGACCGGGTCTGAGCGTCGGACCGGGTCTGAGCGTCGGACCGGGCTGGAAAGTCTGGGCGTGCGGTTAGGCCGGGCAAGCGTGTGCCGCCGTTGCTGCCTGCGGCAGACCCGCTGCCGGGCGAAAACGGCCCTAGAGCAAGATCTGCCTGACTGCCAGGCTGGGCATGCCGGGAATGGCCATTGCCAGGCGGGGTTGCGTAGGGGTCTTGCCACTCCGGCCGGGCCCGCTGCGGAGCGCGGCCGTGACCATTGCCATTGGCCGAGGGCGAAGCCGGGGCGGGATTCGCGGGCGGGGCGAGTGCCGGAGGCGGGGCTACGTCCGACAGCCCGGTGTCGATATGCGGGTCTGTACCGGGCCCGGGGGGACTGTGATCCTCGTCGGCTGGGCCCGTTCGGCTGACGCTTGCGCCCAGGCCAGCTGGCTCTCCTTGGTATTGATCAGGGTCGGCCGCCTGGAAGCGATCCGGCTCGGGCTGGCCTGGCTGGAAGCCGGTCCGTTCCGGTGCGCGACTGGTTCCGGTGGGCGGCGGGAAATCCGCTACCGGCTCAGAGCTGGCATGCTCGCGGTCCGGAGCGGGCAGACCGAGTTCGAGTTGCTTGAGCCGGATAGGCAGCGGCCGTGCCGTTCCGCCGTCGTCGTAGGGCGAAGACGGGTGCCCGTCCGGCAGCCTCGCCAGCCGGGACCGCAGGTCGGCAAGCGAACCCGCTGCTGGCCGTCTGGCCGGCGAGGGTTCGCGCGCCGGACCGAAGTGCTCGGCAGGACCAGCGATCGCCAGTTCCGCCCGCGCCGGAGCGGCCAGTGGAGTTCCTGGGCTCAATGGTGTCGACAAAGCCGGTGGTGTCGCTGGGGCCGGTGGGGTCACTGGGGTCACTGGGGCTTGACGCGCTGGCGACGCAACCCCGTTAGGCGCTGACAGGGATGCGGCTGGTCCGGGCTGCCCAATGCGCGGCAGGTCGACGGTGCTCTCGCGCGGGTCCTGGTGGTCCCACGGCGGCGTCGGCCCTGGCATAGTGCTTTCTCCAGCCTTCTGGCGATTCGTTCATCGTAATGTCCGTCGGCGCACTTCGCCGCCCATGGCCGCAGGCGACCGCCCGAGCTGGCCAGACATGCCGGCTCGCTATCGTCAGAACTGCCAGCACGCCCAGACGACCAGGGAACGCGATGGGATCACTGACACTAGCCGCCGCGAGGCCCTGGTCAGGCAGGTCCATCGGGGCAGTTCGCGCTGGCGAGGTGCACCTGTGGGTGGTGCCGCTCGACGTCCCATTCGACGCCGGGCGTCAGTTCCTTGACAGCGGCGAGCGCGCGCGCGCCGCCGGGTACCTGCAGCCGGCCCACGGGGCGAGATTCGCGGCGAGCCGGGCCAGGCTGCGGCGGCTGGTCGCCAGTTACCTTGGCGCCGATCCGGCCAGCTTGTGCTTCGTGCCAGGGCCGGCCGGGAAACCCGCCGTGGCCGTTCATGACCCCGCTGGCGATCACGCGGGCGGGCACCGCTGTGATCTCGTGCCAGGATTCGAGTTCAGCCTGACCCGGACCGAGGACCTCGCGCTCATCGGCGTGTCAGCCGGTGCGATTGGCGTGGATATCGAGCGGATAAGAGTGCGGCCCGGCCTGGCCGATCTCGTGGCAGCCCGGTACCGGCCGCGCGAAGCTGACTGCATCGCGGCCGGGTGCGGACTGCCCGCCGCGTCGGCCCAACCAAGACAGCGCGCTCCGCGGCTTCTACCGGCACTGGACTGCCAGGGAGGCCTACCTGAAGGCGATCGGCTGCGGCCTTGGCGGGCTCAGGCGCCTGGAGGTCTCGTGCTGCCCGCGTCCGGCCGTCAGGGTCGGCGGCGTGCTGGCAAGCGGCTGGCAGCTGTCATTCCCGACGGTCTCAACCTCGCACGCTGCCGCAGTCGTGGCCCGCGATCCGGTCACCAGGTTCGAGTGGCTGCCCGCCTGAACCGGCTCAGCCGTCCCATGTCTCGGCGTCCGGCATCGCGGGCAAGATGCACCCCGTCGCCGATCCGAGTCCGATCCGAACGCCGTCCGGACCCGGCGCGGTCGCCGCCAGAGTGACCTCATCACCGTCGTGCAGCCAGGTACGCGACGATCCGTCAGGCAACGTAACGGGGTCCCTGCCGTTCCAGCCCAGTTCGATGAGGGAGCCCCGCTGCATGTACTCGGGTCCGCTGATGGTGCCGGAGGCGAACAGGTCGCCGGTGCGCAGGGACGCGCCGTTGACCGTCATATGCGCGAGCATCTGAGCCGGGCTCCAGTACATCGTGGCGTATGGAGGCGTGGCGATCAGGTGGCCGTTGAGGCGCACCTCGAAGTCGATGTCCAGACCCCAGTCGTCGGACTCAGTCAGGTAGTCGAGGAGCTTCGCATCACGAGACGGCGGGCGCACGCGGGCCTGTTCGAGTGCTGCCAGCGGGAGGACCCAGGGCGACACCGTCGTGGCGAACGACTTGCCAAGGAACGGCCCGAGCGGGACGTACTCCCATGCCTGGATGTCGCGGGCGGACCAGTCGTTGAGCAGGCAAACGCCGAATACGTGCTCGGCGAAGCGTCCGGCCGGAACCGGGTCGCCAAGGTGACTGGAGGTACCCACCACGAACCCGAGCTCGGCCTCGAAGTCAAGGCGGGTGCTCGGGCCGTAGACCGGGCTGTCGGCCCCCGGCGGCCGGGACTGGCCGCACGGCCGCCGGACCTGCGTCCCGGACACCACCACGGTCCCGGCCCTGCCGTGATAGCCGATCGGCAGGTGCTTCCAGTTCGGGGTCAGGGGCTCGGCATCTGGCCTGAAGATCTTGCCGATGTTGCTGGCGTGGTATTCCGAGCAGTAGAAGTCGGCATAGTCAGCCACGGTAAACGGCAGCCGGAGCGCCACCGCTGCGGCAGGTATGAGCAGGTCCTCGATGGCCGTGCGGTACCTGTCCGTCGACAGCCAGTAGATCAGGTCAGTGCGAAGCTGAGCCCAGGCCAGGTGCCCGGCGCTGAGCAACGCATCCAGGCTGCCGGTGCTGAACAGGTGCGCCCGGGCTGGCAGGAGCCGTTCGGTCGCGGTTGTCAGGTCAAGGACGCGGTCGCCAACGGCGACGCCGACCCGGTAAACCTCGGCATGGTGGGCCGCGGTGTAGGACCCATAGGGAAGTGCGGCCAGCCCGAACGGGTGATCGGGTGCCAGCTCAAGCCAGCTTGCCGCCTGCGCCATATGTGCCTCCGCCTGCTCGGCCGGTCCGGCCGTCCGGGCTGGCCGGCCGATTGCTGATCAGTTCCCCGTGACCAGGCCCAGCGTAACGAGGTCGGTGATCGGTTCGTCGGTGCTGCAGGTGCCGAACGAGGTGAATAGCTCACGGACCGCCGCCGCGGTGTCCGCGTCGAGGCCTGCCACGGCAGTGGCAACCTGGTCTGCGTCGGTGTCAGCGAGCACGTCGGCGATCTGGTCGGCAGGTGCCTCATCCAGTGCCGCGGCGACAGCCAGCAGGACGTTAAGGAAGCCGTGGTGCTCGAAGCCGGTGTCGGCGGCCCGGTGCCGGACCGCATGGTGCAGCCCGGCAGTGCACTTGAAAGAGAGCCGCCGCGCGGTCAGCTCCGTCAGGCACCGGGCGAGCATCTGTTCGCTGGGGAACGCCCCGGCGGTGACGCCGCCAGTCCGCAGCTTGGCCAGATAGCCATGATCGGTCAGGACCTGGACCGAATCCTCGGTGAGCTGGCCGGCCGGGATCTCGACGAACGCGGTTGCCCCGGCTAGCGGGGTCCGGTCGAGCGCCGCCATGAGCTCGGCAACCGCTGCCGGGCCGCCGGCCTGGCCGATCGGCACCTCGACCGCGCGCAGTCGGAGCCTTGGGTCGGCGAACACAGCATCGACGGCTGCGTCGAGGCTGGCGGCCCCGCCCGGCAGCGTGAGCGCTAGGTCAAGCTCGGCGGCTGCCGACGCGGTCAGCGCCGCGCTCAGCGCGGTGATCTTGGCGTCCGGGCAGACGAACGGCCCGGACATTGCCCGGTACCAGGCCGCCTGATGCCGCTGATGGCCAGCAACGGCGGCGGCCATCTTGAGTTCAGCGGGCGGGAACAGCGACGCGTCGTCGAACAGCCCTCGGAATAGGACTCGGCGCGCCTCCGGCTCTTCCCGCGCGGGATCCGGCGTCGTGTCGCCCGCAGGCGTCACGTCTGGGCGAGGCATGCTGCAAGCGTCGCAGAACCGTGGTCAGCGTCCAAGCCCGGGATCCGCTGACCTTGGCCGTCGATCTGTCTAGTATCGGGTAATGACTGAACGATCAGACAGGGCGAACGTCGAGGCTACCGCGACCGAGGCAACGGTCCGCGCCAGCGATGGCCGCGTTCCGGACCGGGCGCAGGTCGTCATCGTCGGCGGCGGGGTGATCGGCTGCTCCATCGCGTACCACTTGGCCCATCTCGGCTGGACTGACGTCGTCCTGCTGGAGCAGCACGCGCTGACGGCCGGCACGACGTGGCACGCTGCCGGGCTGATCACCTCAGCCGGCATGACGGATGAGACCTCCCTGTTCTTCAGCCGGTACTCACGCGACCTCTACTCTCGGCTGGAGGCCGAGACTGGGCACTCGACCGGGTTCCGCGCGGTCGGTCACATTTCCCTGGCGACGACGCCGCAGCGGCAGGAGGCACTGCGCCGGGAGGCGGCCTGGATGCACGGGTTCGGCGTCGAGGACACCGAGATCTCGGCCCGTGAGATCGCGGACATGTGGCCGCTGGCCCGCACCGACGACGTGCTGTCCGGGTTCCACGTGGCCGATGAGGGTCGCGCCGACCCTGTCGGCGTTGCCACTTCGCTGGCTAAAGGCGCGCGCCAGCTCGGGGTGAAGGTGGTAGAGGGCGTCGCGGCGACAGGCGTGGAGGTCCGCGGCCGGCGGGTCAGTGCGGTGCTCACCGAGGCCGGCCGGATCGAGACCGAGCTGGTCGTCAACTCGGCTGGCATGTGGGCGCGGCAGTTTGGCGCGCTGACAGGCGTGTCGGTCCCGCTGCAGGCAGCCGAGCACTACTACTTGCTCACCGACACCGTGGCGGGGATGGACCAGGACCTGCCGGTCATCGAGGACCCGGACAACTACGGTTATTACCGGCCCGAAGGCGACGGCATGCTGGTCGGCCTGTTCGAGCCCGTCGGCAAGCCGTGGTCGCTGGACGGCGTGGCCAGGGACTTCTCGTTCGGTAAGCTGCCGCCGGACTGGGACCGGATGGAGCAGTTCCTCGGGCCGGCGCTCGCCCGGATCCCATGCCTTGCCGAGACCGGCGTGCGCACCTTCTTCTGCGGCCCCGAGTCGTTCACCGCTGATGTCAGGCCACTGATCGGGCCTGCCCCGGAACTGGACGGCTATTTCGTCGCTGCCGGGCTCAACTCACTCGGCATCCTGTCCGGCGGTGGCGTTGGCAGTGTCGTCGCGCAGTGGATCGCGGACGGCGTGCCACCGGTCGACACGGCTCATATCGCGATCGACAGGACCGCCAGCTATGAGAGCTCACGCCGGTTCCGCGCCGAGCGGACGGTCGAGCAGCTTGGCGTGCTGTTCGGCGATGCCGTGTGGCCGTCGTGGCAGCCGTCCTCCGGCCGTAACATCCGGCGCTCGGTGCTGCACGACCGGCTGGCCGCCGCGGGCGCGCATTTCGGCCAGTCGGCGGGCTGGGAGTTCCCCGAGTGGTTCGCCAGGGACGGTGAGCACCCGGCGACCAGGCTCGACTTCAGCCGCCAGGACTCGCATGCGATCGTGGCGCGCGAGCACAACGCGGTGCGCGAGGCAGTCGGGGTGCTGGACATGAGCCTGATGGCCAAGTTCGTCGTCCAGGGCCCCGACGCCGGTGCCGTGCTCGGCCGCCTGTCCGCCAACGACGTCACCGCCGGGGTCGGCCGGATCGTCTACACCCAGTGGCTGAACGAGGCGGGCGGCATCGTCGCCGACCTCACTGTCACCTGGCTCGAGCCGGAGAAGTTCCTGGTCATCGCGAGCGACGTGATCCACCGCAGGATCGAGCCACTGATCAGGCGGGAGACAAGGCCGGGCGAGTTCGTTACGGTCACCGACGTGACATCCGGCACGACGCTGCTGTCCGTGCAGGGTCCGGAGGCCCGCAGAGCTGGTCAGCCGGCTGACCGACACCGACCTGTCGGCGTCCTCGTTCCCCTATCTTTGCGCCCGGCAGGTGCACATCGGTTACGCGCCCGCGCTCGCGGTGCGCGTCACCTACGTGGGCGAGCTCGGCTATGAGCTGCATGTGCCTGCCGAATACGGGGCCGGCGTGTATGACGAGCTGATGGCCGCTGGCGCGGACCTCGGTGTGCGGCCGGTCGGGCTGTCCGCCATGTCCAGCCTGCGGCTGGAGAAGGGGTACCGCGACTTCGGCGTGGACATCGACAACACCGACAACCCGCTGGAGGCCGGTCTCGGCTTCGCGGTGGCCTGGGACAAGCCGGGCGGCTTCGTCGGGCGGGACGCCCTGGTCAAGGCGCGTGCCGAGGGCCCGCCGCGGAACCGGGTCGTGAGCCTGCTGGCCGGCGATCCCGCGGTCGACCTGTTCGGGAACGAGCCGGTGCTGCGGGACGGCGAGTGGGCCGGGTACGTCCGGGCCGCTGCTTACGGTCACACCGTCGGCGCGGCGGTCGGGCTCGCGCAAGTGGCTTGCCGTGACGGGGTCACCAGCGAGTGGCTCGGGCAGGGCGGCTTCACCGTGCGCACCGGCACCAGCTCCGACGTGCCGGCCCGGCTCCAGCTGGCGCCGCTCTACGACCCGAAGCGGCTGCGCATACTGGCGGAGTGAGCGCGGATCAGCCGTAATACCTCAGGTGCGGCCAGAGCGTGCGCCAGCCTGCTACCGGGCCGGTGCAGGTACCGATCTGAATACCGGTCCAGTCGTTCTGCACGTGATAGGGCGCGTAGTAGGTAGCCAGCAGGCGGCAGCTGGCGAAGTACGGCCGCAGCTGGCCGAGCGCATCGACCACCAGCACCCTGCGATCGGATGCCTGACCGGGTCCCCACAGCCAGTAGGCGTTCTGCCCGGAGAGCACGGGCGGCAGGTGATCCTGGCCGCCAAGGACGCCGAGCGCGCCCGCTTCTGCGTAATAACCGGTGAATATCGAGGTGGGCGGCTGGCCGGCCCGCGCGAGCGCCGTGTCCTGCGCCGCGATCTCGCGGGTGAGCTGCGGCCAGCCGATGGTGTCGCCGAGGACAGAGCTGTGCTGCGAGGAGGCCGGCAAGTCGTGCACGGCACTGACCGGCAGGAGGGGCAGGAGAACTGGCAGGTAGAGGGCCACTCCGACGAGGGGCGGGGCGACCGCGAGCCAGCGCCGCGCTCGCGGCCGGCGGGCGCGCGCGATCCACCGCTCGGCCGCCACCGCGCCGGCGGCCAGAAGGGCCGGCCCCATTCCGTCGGGGTAGTACGTCTTGCCCGGCACCCAGGCCAGCACATAGACGACGGTCAGTGCGGCGGCGATGGCAATGAACCGCAGCTCAGGGGATCGCCAGAGCCCGATGAAGCCGGCGATCAGCAGCGGCGCCACGAGCAATCCAAGATTGAGCAACTGGGCCGGCAGCCCGCCCGCGTAGTCGGCCACGCTGCTGTTTTCGTGGTGCAGCGCCGACGACATGGCTAGCTGCGGCCATCCGTGCGTGGCCTGCCAGATCACGTTGGGCGCCCAGATAACCGCGGCGATCCCGGCACCGAGCCACGGCCATCTGGTGCGCAGCACGGGGCGGTGCTCGGTGAGGAGGAGGCCCAGTGCGATGCCGATCAGCAGCATGACCACCAGGTTGTCGTTCTCGAGCCCGACACCTGCCGCGGCTCCCGCGCCAAGCCACCAGTGCGGCCGGTGCCGCAGCAGTGCCGTGCAGACGCACAGCAGGACGGCTGTCCAGGCGAGCAGGTCCAGCGGCGTGGTGTTGCCGATGTGCACGGCGCCGAGAACGACGGGAGCGCACGCGGTGGCGAGGGCGGCCAGCACGCGGCCGAGCCGGCCTGCGCCGAACAGCGCCGCGAACCTGGCCGCGGCGACCACAAGGAACCCGCCGGCCAGCGCCGGGATCAGCCGGACCGCCGTCGGGCTGACGCCGATTATGTCCGTGATCCGGGTGAGCAGCGGGGCCAGGGGCGGCTGATCGACGTAGCCGAAGGCGAGATGGTGCCCGGCCGCGATGAAGTAGAGCTCGTCTTGCTGGAAGCCGTAACGGCCGCCGACCGCGAGCTCGACCGCTACGAAGACGGCGCCGATCACCCACGCGAGCGCGGGCACGCGATCTGAGCGGAAATCCGCGGGCTGGGGCGCTGGCGCGGCTGCCACGGCGGAATTCCGGATGGCCGGGGCGGCGGAGCCGTCGGGCTGATTCATGGCGATGCCTCTCGCTGCGTGTCCGCCGGGATGGTCTCCGGCTGGCTAGCTATCAATATGATATCACAATGATAGGAGTGGAGGGCGGCCCGTGACTAGTGGCTTCCGAGCGGCATGGTGCCATGCACGGCCGTGGCCCAGCGCGCCTGAGCCGATCGCCGGGACGGATAGCTTGACGTCGAGATACCTCATCATTAGGCTGGGCAGTAGATAGCTTGACGTCGAGATACTTGTCCATCGAGCCGCTGGGTCGGCGCGTCGTGTCGGCGGCTTCGTGTCGGCCGCGTCGCATGGCCGAATCCGAGGCCGCATCCGTGGCCGCATCCGTGGCCGCATCCCGTCGTCTGGCGTCGCCGCCAGTGCCGGGGCCAGCCGGCGCCGCGGGCCCGGCAGGCGGCAAGATGCATGCAGGGCATATCGCAGGGCAGGTCCGGCGGACCCGCAGAACCCAGGAGGGCAGGACCATGACCGGGAACAGCTTCGGCAGCCGCAGCGAGCTCGCCGTCGGCGGGACCAGCTACCAGATACACCGGCTGGACGCCGTGGACGGCGCCGGCGACCTGCCGTACAGCCTGAAGGTGCTGCTGGAGAACCTGCTGCGCACCGAGGACGGGCTGAACGTCACTGGCGAGCACGTGACTGCGCTCGCGCAGTGGGACCCGACGGCAGAGCCGGACACCGAGATCCAGTTCAGCCCGGCGCGTGTCATCATGCAGGACCTGACAGGCGTGCCCGCGGTGGTGGACCTGGCCGCCATGCGCGAGGCTATGCAGGCACTGGGCGGAGACGCCGGGAAGATCAACCCGCTGGTGCCGGCCGAGCTGGTCATCGACCATTCGGTGATCGCCGACGTATTCGGCCGCCCGGATGCCTTTGACCGGAACGTTGAGCTTGAGTTCCACCGCAACCGGGAGCGGTTCGCGTTCCTGCGCTGGGGTCAGGAGGCACTGCGCCAGTTCAAGGTGGTGCCGCCTGGCACCGGCATCGTGCACCAGGTGAACATCGAGTACCTGGCGCGGGTAGTCATGACCCAGCAGACTGGCGGCCCTGGCCTGGCGGCCTACCCCGACACGTGCGTCGGCACCGATTCCCACACCACCATGCAGAACGGCCTCGGCATCCTGGGCTGGGGCGTTGGCGGGATCGAGGCAGAGGCCGCGATGCTCGGCCAGCCAGTCTCGATGCTGATCCCGAATGTGGTCGGGTTCCGGCTGACCGGCGAGCTGCCCGCCGGGGCGACCGCCACCGACCTGGTGCTGACCATCACCGAACTGCTGCGCAAGCACGGCGTGGTGGGCAAGTTCGTCGAGTTCCACGGTGACGGAGTGACCGCGGTCCCGGTCGCCAACCGGGCCACGATCGGCAACATGAGCCCGGAGTTCGGCTCGACCTGCGCGATCTTCCCGATCGACGACGAGACGCTCACCTATCTCAGGCTCACTGGCCGCCCGGCCGAGCAGGTCGCGCTGGTCGAGGCCTACGCCAAGGAGCAGGGACTGTGGCATAACCCGGCCGTGTCCGCCCGGTACTCCGAGAACGTCGAACTCGACCTGTCGACGGTAGTGCCGTCACTGGCTGGCCCGAAGCGGCCGCAGGACCGGGTCGCGCTGTCCGACGCCAAGACCTCGTTCCGGGATGCACTCGGAACCTACGTGCAGCTGGACAAGCTCGATGACGAGATCGCCGGTACCTTCCCGGCCTCCGACCCGTTTGTCGCAAACCGCGAGAACGGCGGCGGCATACACCCGACAGCGGACCCGGCGGCGCACCGGAGCGCCAGCCGGCCGACTGCGGTCGCCGAGGTAACGCTCGACGACGGCACGACGACTACGGTCGACCACGGCTCCGTCGTGATCGCTGCCATCACCTCATGCACCAATACCTCTAATCCGTCAGTGATGATCGGCGCGGCACTCGTGGCGAAGAACGCCGTGGAAGCCGGCCTGGAGCGCAAGCCGTGGGTCAAGACCACGCTGGCGCCCGGGTCCAAGGTCGTCATGGACTATTACGAGCGCGCAGGTCTCACCCCGTACCTGGAGAAACTCGGCTTCAGCCTGGTCGGGTACGGCTGCACCACCTGCATCGGCAACTCCGGGCCGCTGCCTGAGGCGATCAGCGCCGCGGTCGCCGAGAACGATCTCGCGGTGGTGTCCGTGCTGTCGGGCAACCGCAATTTCGAGGGCCGGATTAACCCCGACGTCAAGATGAACTACCTGGCCTCGCCGCCGCTCGTGGTTGCGTATGCGCTGGCCGGCACTATGGATATCGACTTGACTACCGAGCCCATAGGAACGGGATCCTCCGGCCAGGCTGTGTACCTTCGCGACTTGTGGCCGACACCGGCAGAGATCCAGTCGATCGTGGACACCGCTGTGGCGGCGGAAATGTTCACCCGCGACTACGCGGACGTGTTCAGCGGTGACGAGCGCTGGCAGGAACTGGATGTGCAGCCAGGCGACACTTTCGCCTGGGATCCCGAGTCGACGTACGTCCGGCACCCGCCGTACTTCGAGGGGATGCAGATGACGCCGAGTCCGGTGTCCGACATTCACGGCGCACGGGTACTGGCCATGCTGGGCGACTCGGTCACTACTGATCACATTTCGCCGGCCGGCGCGATCAAGACCGAGAGCCCGGCCGGAAAGTACCTGACCGAGCACGGCGTACAGCGATCCGACTTCAACAGCTACGGGTCCCGCCGCGGCAACCACGAGGTAATGATCCGCGGCACGTTCGCCAACATCCGGCTGCGCAATCAGCTGGCACCTGGCACCGAGGGCGGCGTGACGCTCAAGCTGCCCGAGGGCGAAGAGATGTGGATCTATGACGCGTCGCGCAAGTACATCGAGGAGGGCACTCCGCTGGTCGTGCTCGCCGGCAAGGAGTACGGCTCCGGCTCGTCCCGCGACTGGGCGGCGAAAGGTACCGCCCTGCTCGGCGTCCGGGCCGTGCTGGTGGAGTCCTTCGAGCGGATCCACCGGTCCAATCTGATCGGCATGGGCGTGCTGCCCTTGCAGTTCACGCCGGGGGAGAGCGCGGCATCGCTGTTGCTGACCGGGAATGAGGTGTTCGACATCACCGGCATCGAAGGGATCAACTCCGGAGACGTCCCGCGCGAGGTGACGGTGCGCGCCGGCGATAAGGAGTTCCAGGCGATCGTTCGGATCGATACGCCGGGCGAGGCGGAGTACTTCCGGCACGGCGGGATCATGCAGTACGTGCTGCGTTCCCTGGTCAGCACGTCCTAGCCCGCCGCCGCAGTCGTCAAGACCGATAATCGGTCGCTCCTGAGGCTCACGGCCGGAATGACGCTATTGTCATGCCGGTGAGGAGACTCTTGCTATCTAGCAAGTATTCGACGGCGGCCGGGTTCAGCTTCCAGGACCAGGCATGAGCATGGCTGCGGCGTCCGTGCCGCTGTCCGCTCCGGGTCTCTGGCTGACCGGCGTCGAGCGCGGCCTGATGCTGGCCGGCCTGGCGGTGGCGCTCGGCGGACTGGCTGGCCGCGGCCTCTCGCGGCACTACAAGGGCCCTCGGCCAGGACCCCTGCCGGGTCCGTGGGCGGTCCGGGGCTCGATGGTCGGCGCAGCGGCGAGCGCAGCTCTGCTGGTGACGGCGGTCGCCGGGCCGGGCATCGCCGCCGGTCTCGCCCGGCCGCCCGTACCCGGCCTGCGCGGCGGCGGCACGGCCGAGATCGCGGCAATCGAGCTCGGCCTGTTCGCGGCGGCCGCGTTGCTGCTACGGCTTCGCCAGGCAGGCTGGGGCGCGTTGCTGCTCTGTGGCGTGGTGCTGGCCGAGGGCGTCCGAGCTCACCCGCAAGGAGTCATCCCGGTGGCGGGCGCACTGCTCACCTACTGCCATCTGCTGCCCGCCGTGCTGTGGGCGGGCATGCTGTTGTACGCGATACGCGCTGCGGTGGCCTGGCGCGGCGATCCTGCCGCGGCCAACGGCGTCATCCGGCTCTACGCCACTGCGGCCGGGTGGCTGTTCGGCATCGTGGTCGTTACCGGCATTATCTCGGCGCTCGTGCTAGTGCCGATCGGCTCGCTGCTGACCACCGCTTACGGCCTCTTCGTGATCGCCAAGGCGGTGGTGGTCTGCGTTGCGGCGGGTCTTGCCGTGGCCGGGCGCAGGTGGCTACGCCGTCGCACGACGCTGGCCGACGGCCCAGCGTTCGCAACCAAGCTGGAACTTGCTGCGCTGGCGGCCGTGCTGGCCATCACCGGCATCCTGACGGTGCTCACGCCGCCGGCCAGGGCCGGCTCCGCCCTGGGAGGGTCAGCTTTGAGTCGTCCCGTCGATCAGCTCGCGGATGATGTCGGCATGCCCGTTGTGCTGCGCGTACTCCTCGATCATGTGAAGCATCACCCAGCGCACGTCCACGTCGCCGAGTCGGTGATGCTGCCTGATCTCGTCCAGTGACACTCCGGCGAAGATCTCCCGGCTGCGCTCGCAGGCGGCAAGGTAGCCCGCCACATCGGCGGCCAGGCCCTCGCTGTCGTCCAGGCGAAAGTCTCCATCCCGGATCTCCGGCCAGCCGAACGGGGCCGGGTCTTCGCCGCGGGTCAGGACTGTGACGAACCAGACGTGCTCGACCTTCGTCAGGTGCCGGACCAGGCCATGGAGCGTGGTGAGCGAGCCAACCACCCGCTGGTCCGCCTGCTCCTCTGTCAGCCCCTCAAGCTTGCTGAGCAGCTCGACCCGGTGAAACTCGAGCCAGGAGCTCAGTGCATCCCGCTCGGACGCGACCGTGGGGAGCTCGCCGTGTTGCAACGGTGACGTGAATGGCATAAATCAGGATCTTTTCATACCTGGCCTAACGCGCCTCACGCGGGTCAGCGGCGGGCCGTGCTCACCTCACGATGATGTTGACGATGCGGCCGGGTACCACGACGAGCCGCTCGACATTCCCCCGGCCGGCATACTGCGCATACTCCGGGTGGCTGGCCAGTATCTGCTCGATCTCAGCCGTCGGCGCGTCGGCCGGTACCTGGATCCGGAACCGGGTCCGGCCATTGATCTGGACGGGCATCGTCACCGCCTGAGCGCGAACGAGCGCCTGGTCAGCGTGCGGGAAGTCCGCGTAGGCCAGCGACTCAGCGTGGCCGAGCCGCGCCCATAGCTCCTCAGCGATGTGCGGTGCCAATGGCGCGATCATCAGCACCAGCGGTTCGGCCAGCGCACGCGGAATGGAGCCTTCGGAGGCCGATATCCGCGCCGCGATGGTGGTCAGCTCTGTCAGCCGCGCGATCGCCGTGTTAAACCGCAAAAGTCCGAAGTCACGACTGACGACCGCGATCGTGGCATGCAGCGCCCGGTTCGTCTCAGCGTCGAGCACCCCTGCGCTGACCGTCAGCTGGCCCGTTGCCTCGTCGACGATGCACCGCCACAGTCGTTGCAGGAACCTGTGCACCCCGATGACATCATCCGTCCGCCAGGGTTTCTCGGCCTCCAGCGGGCCCATGGCCATCTCGTACAGGCGCAGCGTGTCCGCGCCGTACCGCCGGTACATGTCGTCCGGGCTGACCCCGTTCTTCAGGCTCTTGCCCATCTTCCCGGTGCGCCTGGTCACCGGCTTCCCGCGATAGCTCGCCGAGCCATCGGCCGCTTGCACTACGTCCGCGGCCGGCACGTATATGCCGCGCTCGTCCAGGAAGGCATCCGCCTGGATCATGCCCTGGTTCACCAGCCGCGCGAACGGCTCCCGGGTCGATACAAACCCCAGGTCGTAGAGCACCTTGTGCCAGAAGCGCGCGTAGAGCAGGTGCAGCACCGCATGCTCGGCGCCGCCCACGTACAAGTCGACGCCGCCCTCGCCGTCCTTGCCGCCGTCGCCGCCAGCGCCAGCGCCAGGCGCCATCCAGTACCGCTCGACCTGCGGGTCGACGAACGCGCTCTCGTTGGCCGGATCCAGGTAGCGCAGGTAATACCAGCACGAGCCTGCCCACTGGGGCATGGTGTTCAGCTCACGCCGGTAGGTGCGCATCCCGTCACCCAGGTCCGTCTCGACCGTCGCCCACCCCGTCGCCCGCGCCAGCGGCGGCACGGGTTCGCTGGCCTCGTCCTGGTCAGGCTGGGGCCCGGAGTCGGTCATGTCCGGTAGCAGCACCGGCAGCGCCGACTCGGGCAAGGCAATGGGCAGGCCCGTCTCGTCGTACACGATCGGGAACGGCTCGCCCCAGTAGCGCTGCCTGGAGAACAGCCAGTCACGCAGCCGGAAGCGCTGCGAGGCCTCGCCGTGGCCGCCGCGTGCCAGCCAGCCGATTGTCGCGGCTATGCCTGCCTCAACGCTCGGCCCGGCTAGCTGCGGTCCGGGCGAGCTGAGGTAACTGCCCTCGCCGGTGAAAGCGGCCGGCCAGTCCGCCGCCGGGGTGTCGGCACTGATGCCGTGCCCGGTGAACCAGTCCGCCGGTGGCTCGACGGCCGCGCGGACCGGTAGCCCGAACTCGCGTGCGAATCGCAGGTCGCGCTCATCGTGCGCGGGCACCGCCATGATGGCGCCGGTGCCGTAGCCCATCAGCACGTAGTCGGCTACGAACACCGGTATCCGCTCGCCTGTTGCCGGATTGATGACATGACCGCCGGTGAACACCCCGGACATGGCACCGCCGGCCGACCGCTGCCTGTCGCTCAGCCGGGCCGCGGCTTCCTGGTATGCGGCCACCGCGTCAGTGGGCCGCCAATCGCCGTCGGCGCGCGCGCCGGCCAGGTACCGCCAGGCGGGCGGAGTGCCATCCGGCCAGGTTGCCGCCGTCAGCGTGGCTACCAGCGGATGTTCCGGTGCCAGCACTACATAGGTCGCGCCAGGCAACGTGTCCGGCCGGGTGGTGAATACCTCGACCCGGCCGCTGGCAGGCCCGGCCATCGGCAGCCAGATCGTTGCGCCGTTGCTGACGCCGATCCAGTTGCGCTGCAACTGCTTGATGTTGTCCGGCCAGGCCAGTCCGTCCAGGTCGTCGATCAGGCGCTGCGCCATTGCGGTGATGCGCATCATCCACTGCCGCAGCGGCCGCCGGTAGACAGGGTGGTTGCCGATATCGCTGCGACCATCGGCCGTGACCTCTTCGTTGGCCAGCACTGTGCCCAGGCCGGGGCACCAGTTAACGAGCTCCTCGGCAACGTAGGCCAGCCGGTTATCGTCGATTAGCTGGCGTTGCTCGGTTTCGCTCAGCGCTTCCCACTGCCGGCCGTCGGGCAGCTGCCGCTGGCGCGACGAGTACTCGGCAATGAGCTCGCCAATCGGCCGTGCCTTGCCGGTCCGCTCGTCGACCCAGCTGTTGAAGATCTGCAGGAAGATCCACTGAGTCCAGCGGTAGAAGCCCGGGTCGGCGGTCTCGATGCTGCGGCGGGGGTCGTAGCCCATGCCGAGCCGCCGTAGCTGCCGACGCATGTTGGCGATGTTGTTGCGGGTCGTGACCCGCGGGGGCTGGCCAGTCTCCAGCGCATACTGTTCGGCAGGCAGGCCGAACGCGTCGAAACCCATGCTGTGCAGCACGTGATGGCCAGTCATCCGAAGGAAACGCGCGTAGACATCGGTCGCGACATAGCCGAGCGGATGACCAACATGGATACCCGTGCCGCTCGGGGCGGGGAACATATCGAGTACGTAGGCCTTCGGCCGGCCAGCCACGCGCTCGAACCCGGCGGCCAGCGAGCGCGACGGGTTGGGGCAATAGAAAGTGCCCGCACGTTCCCAGTCGTCCTGCCAGCGAAGCTCGATCTGCGCTGCCAACTGCGCGTCGTACCGAAACGGCGAACCAGCGGAGGCCGCGGTGGTGTCGGCGGGGACTGCCTGTTGCTCGCTCATGGCGCCGTTGCCTTTCGCTGCTGATCGCGAGGAGAAACAAAAAAGCCCCTCACACACATGAGGGGCGGCCACGCTGACTTAACGCGTCAACGCGGCCAAGGGAGAAGCAGACTGCCAGTTCGGGTCACGCAATCAGGGTAGCAACACGGGCGGGCGAGCGCGAGGAAGCTTGCGCGACTCAGCCGCTATGCGGGTCGCCGGGCGCCGAATGGCGCAACGACGTCAGCCGGCCGTGGCCGCCAGCACCAGCGGCAGCACGGCACGAGCGCCCGCCTGGCGCAGCAGCATCGCCGCGACGGTCAGGCTCCAGCCAGAGTCGATCCGGTCGTCGACGAGCAGGACCGTACCGCCCGCGTCGGCCATGCCGTCGCGGACGGCGTCCGGCACCAAGAAGCTGCCCCAGACCGCACGCAGCCGCTGGGCACTGTTGTTCTGGTGGGCACTGTTGTTTTGGTGGGCACTGTTGTTCTCGTGGGCACTGTTGTTCTGGTCAGCTGTGCTGGTCCGGCCATCCGGCCCGGTCGCCTCGCGCGGATGGCCAGCGGAGAATTCGAGCGCACCCAGGTAGGGCATCCGGCCGACGTCAGCGATGCGACGGGCGAGGCAAGCAATCAGATCGGGATGGGAACGGGATGGCATCGCGGCTACGGCCGCCGGCCGCTGTGTCCAGTCCCAGTCCGCCAGGACCTTGACGACGGCGCCGAGCACGTCCTCCGGTACCGCCGCCTCGCTGTTCGCGGCGGACGCCAGCAGGTCACGAAGGCGCGGGCCCCAGCCGAGGTCGGTCAGCCTGCCCAGGGCCCGGCCCGGTTCAGCCGCCAGATCCGGATCGATCTTGCCGGACACTTCGATGCCCAGCTCTTTCATTCCGGTCGGCCACATCTTCCGCGGCTCGATCTCAACGCCCGGCCGGAGGAGGTGCTCGCGGGCGGCGGACTGCGCTGGCTCCGGCAGCGTGACCGGCCAGGCCCGTCCCGTGCAGTTGTCGCACCGGCCGCATGGCGCCGCATCGGGATCATCAAGCTCGCGGCGCAAGTACTCCATCCGGCAGTCCCGCGTCGCCAGGTAGCCCAGCATCGCCTGCTGCTCGCGGGCGCGCTCCGCGCTGACCCGGGCGTACCTGTCCGCGTCGTAGGCCCACTCCTGGCCGGTGGCCGTCCAGCCGCCGCTGACCCGACGAACCGCGCCGTCCACGTCGAGGACCTTCAGCATCATCTCGAGCCTGCTCCGGGAGAGGTCAACCCGCGCTTCCAGGGCGGCTGTCGACAACGGCCGGCCAGCCTCGGCTAGCTCGGCCAGCGTGCGCCGGACCACGAACTCCGGCGGGAAAGCCAGCGAACCGAAGTACGCCCAGATGTCCGCGTCCTCGCGCCCAGGCAGCAAGATCACGTCCGCGTGCTCGACACCCCGGCCCGCCCGGCCGATCTGCTGGTAATAGGCGATCGGCGATTGCGGTGCGCCCAGGTGGACAACGAAGCCGAGATCGGGTTTGTCGAAGCCCATGCCCAGCGCGCTGGTAGCTACCAGCGCCTTGAGCCTGCTGGCCAGCAGCGCGTCCTCAGCGGCCTCGCGCTCGGCCGGATCGTCCTTGCCGGTGTAGGCGGCCACGTCGTAGCCACGGCCGCGCAGGAACTCGGCCGTTTCGCGGGCTGCTGCCACGGTCAGCGTGTAGATGATCCCCGAGCCCGGCAGCTGGTCCAGGTACTCGGCCAGCCAGGCAAGCCGCTGGGGCGCGGCCGGGAGGCTTACGACGGCCAGGTGCAGGCTGGCCCGGTCGAGACGGCCGCGCAGCACGAGGGTCTCACCGTCATACCCGGCACCGATCTGCTCGGCGACGTCCCGGCTGACGCGGGCGTTGGCTGTCGCGGTAGTGGCCAGGACGGGCACGCCAGGCGGCAAGTCGCCGAGCAAAGTGCGGAGCCGCCGATAGTCAGGCCGGAAATCGTGGCCCCAATCGGAGATGCAATGCGCCTCATCAACCACTAGCAACCCGGCCGAGGCGATCAGCTTGGGCAGTACAAGGTCGCGGAAGCCGGGATTGTTGAGCCGCTCGGGGCTTACCAGCAGGACGTCGATTTGCCCGGCCGCCACCTCGGCGTAGATGTCATCCCAGTCGCCGGTATTGGCCGAGTTCACGGTGCGAGCCTTGATCCCGGCCCTTGCGGCGGCCTCGATCTGGTTGCGCATCAGGGCCAGCAGCGGCGACACGATGACCGCGGGGCCCGCGCCACGGGCGCGCAGCAGCGCGGTGGCGGTGAAGTAGACGGCCGACTTGCCCCAGCCTGTGCGCTGCACGACCAGCGCGCGAACACGGTCCTCGACCAGCGCCCGGATGGCGGTCCACTGATCCTCGCGCAGCACGGCAGCCGGGCCGGCCAGGGCCCGCAGGCATGCCTCGGCCTCCTCGCGCAGGGAATCCGCCGGCACCGCTGTCTCGGTCATGTCCTCCTTCGTACCAGGTGCCGCCGACACTTGCGCCCCCGCGGGGGCGAACGTTGCCGGCGTCCGGCGAGAACGGCAGCGCGTGAGGTGGCGCCTTCCTCCGCTACCTGCGGTCAGGACGAGCCGGCCTGGCGCCCGGCTAGCCTGGGCGCTGGCGATGATCGGGAGGATCCGGGTGAAGAGCAAGGACGCGACCGCGCCCGCCAAGCTGTTCACGCCTGCGCGGGGTGGGGTCCTACTGATAGCCGGAGTTCTCGCGCTCGCCTTCAACTTGCGGTCGGCCATCACCAGCCTGCCGCCGGTCTTCCCCGAGCTGCAATCGGCCCTGCACATCTCGGCCGGCAGCCTGGCGTTGCTGGCGGCCGTTCCGGTCTTGTGCTTCGGCGTGTTCTCCGGCTCGGCTGCCCCGCTCAGCCGGCGGTTCGGTGAGGAACGGGTGCTGTTCGCCGCGCTGCTCCTGCTCGCGGCGGGGCTGCTGCTGCGCGGCGTCAGCCCCAGACTGCTGCTGTTTCCCGGCACGATCGTGGCCGGCGCCGCGATCGCGCTGATGAACGTGCTCCTGCCCAGCCTGGTGAAGCGCCGCAATCCGGAGCGGGCCGGCCTGCTGATCGGGCTATACCTGCTGATGCTGGCGGCTGGCGCCATCGTGGCGTCGTTGCTGGCCGTGCCGGTATTCAACGCCGCGAGCGGATCCGCGACCGGCCAGGTGGCGGCCGGCAGCGCGGCCGTGCGCCTCACCCTCGCGCTGTGGGCTGGCCCGGCGCTTGTCGCCGCGCTCATCTGGGTGCCGCAGTTGCGGTACCGGACCTTGCCAGTGGCCATGAAACACCGCGGCGCAGGCCGGCGGTCAGGCGCGCTAGCACTGGGCCGGAACGCCCTGGCCTGGCAGGTCACCCTGTTCATGGGCCTCCAGAGCCTGTCCTACTACGCG
>CAWICK010000006.1:0-588093 GCA_963834665.1 uncultured Actinomycetota bacterium | reverse complement strand
ACGTATTGCTGGGAAGGGTACCCGTAAATGCTGTGCCAGTTTCCCCTACTTTGCCGGAGCCTTACGGACTACAGGGGATCTTCTTTCCAGTCGTTTGCGCAGCCTGGCAGTCATCTGACCGACCCGGCAGGCAGTCCCGGTTAGCTGGCCGCTACCGGGGTGAATCCCTGCCACCTGCCCGGCCGAGCACCTCGTCGGCGGCCACGGCCAGCACCAGGGCCAGCTCGGCGGCTGCCCGCCGTGTGGCACCATGCGCTGGTGAGCGTGCTGATCACCAACATCGGCGAACTGGTCACCAACGCGCCGCAGGACGCGGTCAGCGTCGCCTCGCCCGGACCCTTTGCGGCCCATCGCGGCGCGGCGATCGTGCTGGACGGCGGGCTGGTGGCCTGGACCGGGCCGGCGCGCAGGCGCCCGCCGCCGACGAGCGGGTCGACGCCGGCGGGCCGGGCCGTGCTGCCGGGCTTCGTGGACTCGCACGCGCACCTGGTCTTCGCCGGCGAGCGCGGCGCCGAGTTCGCGGCGCGGATGGCGGGCCTGCCCTACAGCGCGGGCGGCATCCGCAGCACGGTCGCGGCGACCAGGGCGGCCAGCGACGACGCAGCTGCGGGCCAACCTGGCCCGGCTGGCGGCCGAAATGCTGGCCCAGGGCACGACGACGTTCGAGTGCAAGTCCGGCTACGGGCTGACCGTCGCCGACGAGGCGCGCGCCGTGGCGCTGGCCGCCGAGGTCACGCCCGAGGTCACCTACCTCGGCGCGCACGTGGTCCCGCCCGAGTTCGACGGCGACGTGGCCGGCTACGTCGACCTGGTCTGCGGCGACATGCTCGCCGCGTGCGCGCCGCAGGCCAGGTGGGTGGACGTGTTCTGCGAGCGGGGCGCGTTCGGCGCCGACGAGGCCCGGGCGGTGCTGCGCGGCCGGGGAGGCGGCCGGGCTGCAGGCGCGGGTGCACGCCAACCAGCTCGGGCCCGGGCCCGGGCGTCCAGGTGGCGGTCGAGGCCGGTGCCGCGTCGGCCGATCACTGCACGTTCCTGACCGACGCCGACGTGGACGCGCTGGCGTCGTCCGGCGGCACGGTCGCCACGTTGCTGCCCGGCGTCGAGTTCTCCACCCGGCAGCCCTATCCGGACGCGCGGCGGCTGCTGGCCGCCGGGGTGACGGTGGCCATCGCGACCGACTGCAACCCCGGCTCCTGCTTCACCTCGAGCATGCCGCTGTGCATCGCGCTGGCGGTCCGGGAGATGCAGATGACCACCGCAGGAAGCGGTCTGGGCGGCGACGGCCGGCGGCGCGCACGCGCTGCGCCGCACCGACGTCGGCCACCTCGGCGTCGGGGCCCGCGCCGACCTGGTCATGCTCGACGCGCCGTCGCACGCCTACCTGGCCTACCGGCCCGGCGTGCCGCTGATCGCGGGCGTCTGGCGGGCCGGGCGAGCGAGCCGCTGAGGTAGGCCTACGCCTACCTTGGTTGTAGTAGGTCGCAGCCCGTAGGCGGTCGGAGGCGGGCTGCGGGACCGTGACTGCGTCGGCCGGTACCGGCTGACGAGGGGACGTGCGCGTGATGCACGTCGCGCTGACCTGCCGAGTACGGCGGCGACTGCCGGGTCGCTGACGCATCGCGCAGGCTGGTCGTGGCTCGCCGGGCTCGCCGATCGCCGCGGGCCGCGGCTTGCACGCGACCCGGCCGCCAAGACTGGCGCGGGGGCGCCTTCGGCTGCGTGGCTGGACGTGGCGCTCGTGGCCGCCGTCTGGTCGCACGGCCAACGGCTGCGCCTCGGGGCCCGTGCTGGTCGCTCGCCGCAGGCTGGTGGCTCATTCCAGCTGCGCGCTCGGTCGCGCTGCCCGGCGTTCGGCTTCATCGTCGCCAGCAAGACTGGTCGACTTCCGCCGGTGGCCGCGGCTGCCGCTTCGCGGTCAGCCAGGGGCAGCTGCCTCGGCCTGACCGGTCGGCAGTTTCCGCGACCCGAGTTTCTACCTGGTGCTGCCGCATGGCCTATGCTGTGTCCTGATCGCTCGGCGGCTGGCGTGGCCTGGCGCTCGACCGCGGGTCCCGCGGTGGTCCGGCTGTGCTCGGCCGGCTGGCCGAGCCGGACGGCGCTAGCCAGCCGTGGGGCCTCCTGCTGTTTCCGGTCGGCGATCATGGCCGTGGCCCTGTTCCTGCCCGAGCCTCTGGTTCAGCGACGGTGCCGCCGGAGTCTATCTGGACGATCGCGCTGCTCGGGGGCGTGGCCCTGGTCGTCAGGCGAGCGGCGGACAGAGCGGCCGCGAGTGGCCACGGCCGGATTCGGCGTGCTCGGGCTAGCCGGCCTGTGGGCGGCCGAGCAGCAGGACGCTGGCCTGCTGGCACCCGCTCATGCCGAATGGCTCGATGATCTACGGGGCCGTCGTCGTGCCCGGCCGGACGATGGCCTTCGTGGCCGCCACCCAGGCTCTGGGTTCATCGGCCTGGGCCTGTGGCTCGTGCCGCGCACCTGCCCGAAACCCGGCGGCTGTTGCGCCGGGCGCCGGACGGGGAGCTGACCAGGCGGGTGCAGCGGCTGACCGAGAGCCGGGCGGTTGCGGTCGATACGGCGGCCGCCGACCTGCGGCGGCTGGAGCGGGACCTGCACGACGGCGCCCAAGCCCGGCTGGTGGCGCTGGGCATGAGCCTGCGCGCGGCCGAGCGGCTGATCCCGACCAGCCCGGAGGCCGCGATGGCGCTGGTGGCCGAGGCCAGGGAAACCTCGGCGAGGGCACTCACCGAGCTGCGAGAGCTTGTCCGCGGCGTGCATCCGCCGGTGCTGGCCGACCGCGGCCTCGCCGACGCCGTGCGAGCGCTGGCGCTGGACAGCCCGCTGAACGTCGAGACCGACGTCGACCTGCCGGTCAGGCTGCCCGCGCCGATGGAGACGGCTTGCTACTTCGCCGTCGCCGAGGTGCTGACAAATGCGGCCAAGCACTCCGGTGCGCGAGACGGCCGGATTGGCATCTCGCACGCCGCCGGCCTGCTGCGGATCGAGGTCACCGACTTCGGCCTGGGCGGCGCCGACCCAGCGCGCGGCAGTGGCATGGCCGGCGTGGAGAAGCGGCTGGCGACCTTCGACGGGATCATGGCAGTCAGCAGCCCGGCGGGCGGGCCGACGATCGTGGTCATGGAGGTGCCGTGCGCGTTGTCGTCGCCGAAGATCTCTTCCTGCTGAGGGACGGCCTGGTCCGGCTGCTCGAGGCGCATGAGTTCGAGATCGCGGCGGCTGTCGGCGACGCGCCCGGCCTGCTGCGGGCGCTGCGTCGACGAACGGCCGGACGTTGCGGTCGTAGACGTCCGGCTGCCGCCGACGTTCACCGACGACGGGCTGCGCATGGCCGCTGGAGGCGCGGCGAGCTGTACCGGGCCTGCCGGTACTCGTGCTGTCGCAGTACGTGGAGCAGCTCTACGCGCGCGAGCTGCTCGCCGATCGCGCGGGCGGCGTCGGCTACCTGCTCAAAGACCGGGTGTTCAACGACGACCAGTTCATCGACGCGGTCCGCACGGTGGCCGCGGGCGGCACCGTCATGGACCCCGAGGTGGTGACCAAACTGCTCGGCAGACGGGCGAGGGAAGAACCGCTGGCCCGGCTGTCGGCGAGGGAGCGCGAGGTGCTGGAACTGATGGCCGAAGGCCGGTCCAATAGTGCCATCGCCCAGCGTCTGTTCGTTAGCGAGAAGGCGGTCAGCAAGCACAGCACGAGCATCTTCAGCAAGCTCGATCTGGCGCCCTCCGACGATGACAACCGGCGCGTGCTGGCCGTGCTCGCCTACCTGAACGGCTGACGCGCAGGACTCCAGGTCCCCACCATCTGGTTAGAGTTGGGCAGTGCCCGAGCTGCAGCGGCTGCATGCTGGCCATGCCCCGGCGGTCCTAGCCTTTGAGCTGGCGAACCGCGCCTACTTCGCTGCCTCGATCTCCGACCGTGGCGACGAGTTCTACGACCAGTTCACCGACCGGCACAGCGCCTTGCTGGCTGAGCAGGAGGCCGGCATCTGCGCCTTCTACGTGCTTGTCGCCGAGGATGGCTCGGTACTGGGCCGGTTCAACTTGTACAACTTCGAGGACGGCACCGCGGTACTCGGCTACCGGGTCGCGCAGCACGTCGCCGGCCGCGGCGTGGCGACCGCGACCGTCCAGGAGGTGTGCCGGCTGGCGGCGGCACGGCACGGGCTGCGCATACTCAGGGCGGCCACCACCCGCGAGAATGCCGCGTCCCAGAAGGTGCTGGCCAAGGCCGGGTTCATCCCGGTTGGCCCGGCCGACCCGGCCGAGATCGGCGGTAAGCCAGGCTCCTGGTATCAGCGCGACCTAGCCGCCGGCTGACCCTGATCAGCCGCTGGCCGGCGGCTGCGCTTGGACATCAGCGATACAACGATCAGGACCGGCCGCCGACGCTGTGCCTGCCGCGGCTGCCGGTGCCGCCGAAGCTGCCGGGGGCGAGTCCGCCCCCCAGCCCGAATCCGCCACCGCCGGCCAGGCCATCGATGAGGATCCCGCCCAGAATCGCGGCGCCGACGTTGGCGCCGAATCCGCCGCGGCCCGGCGTTGCGGCCGGCTTGCTGTAGTGGAACTGGCCGACGTCCTGCTCGGCCAGCGCCCTGGCCTGCCGGGCGAGGGTGTCCGCCCGGTGCGCCTGCGATAGCGCGCTTTCCGGATCTGCCTGCTCGGACTCGATTGCCAGGCGGTAGTGCCGGTGCGCCTCGGCCAGCCTGGTCCTGGCCGCGGCGCCGACGCCGCCGCGCCGGTTGTTGACGAAGTCCTCGGCCGCGGTCGCCGAACTGCGGGCGAGCAGCATCGCCTGGTCGAGCACGGCCGTGGCGCGCAGTTGTCGGTCGCGCTCGTCGCGGGAGCTGACCAGCGCCTTGTCGAGAGTGGCGTCAGCTTGCTCGAGCGCGCGTAGCGCGGCGAGCGCGTCGAACGGCCCGCCATCGAGCTGGTCGCGGACCGTGCCGACGGCGGCCTGCGTCGCTACCGCCAGCCCGGCCCGGCTGGATGGATCCCGGCCGGCCGGCAGCTCGGTCGCGTCGGCGATATCGGTGTCAAGCTCGCGCAGCGCGGCTGATAGTGCCGAAACGGCCTGGGTCAGCTCCGCCTCCATGTGCTCAACTCCGTCCAGCAGGTCGGAGGCCTGGTCGGCCGCGGATTCGGCAGCCTGGAGGAACACGGCGGCCCGGCCGGACTGGTCGGCCGCGAGCGCTTGCCGGGCATCGGCGAGGCTGCCGGCGGCGAAGTCGAGCCGCTCGGCCGCCTGATCAGGGTTGGCTACGACAGCAGCCACGGCCTGCGCCGTGTACTTGGCGGCCAGCTGGCCCAGGATCTGGCGCGATTTGTCCAGCCGGGTGGTCTGCTGGGTGGCATGCGCGTCCACCTCGGCCAGCACCCGGGGCGCCCGGGCCGCAAGATCCTGGAACTGGTCAAATGCCCCAGCCTGCTGGTCAAGCAGGCGGTTCGCCTCGGCGCACCGGGCGATGACCTCGGTCAGCACGGCGCACTGCCCCGCCTCGGAGGCGGGGGCATCGTCATCGAGATGCTGACGGAGCCTGAACGCCGCGGCAAGCTCGGCCCGTGCGGCCGTCAGCGCCGCCGAGAACGGCTTCGCCTGATTCTCGCCGAACCTGGCCACCGCGAAGCCGAGCTCGGAGTCGCTGGTGCGGACCGCATCGTCGGTCCCTACCAGGGCGGCGGCAGCATCGGCCGCAAGCTCGGCCAGTGCCGGGCCAGCAGGCGGCCCAGCGCCGCCTGCGCGGCGGGATAGCCACCGCACGGCCAGCAGCACTGGCGCGAGCAGCCGTTTGCGCACGATCCCCCCGTAGTCGCCCCCGGCTACCGGGCATACCCGACCTGTCGGCCAGGCACACGCCGGCCCGCGGTCAGTGACCAGTGAGGTATGCGCTGCGGAATCGGATCAGCGGATCACCTGATTCAGCGACATACGGGACATTTACCACCTGGCCGACCACGAGCAGGTGATCGCCCGCCGGGATCCTGGCTGTCACCTCGCACTCGAGCGCGGTGAGCCCGTCGGCTGGGATCAGCGCGCCGGACGCCGCGCCGCGCTGGTGCGGCACGTTCTCCAGCAGCACGCGCGCACCAGGGCGGCCCGCAGCGGCGAAGCGCCCGGCGAGCACGCGCTGCGGAACGGCAAGCAGCGTCACCGCGAACGAACCCAGCCGGCCGACAACTTCCGCCGGGTAAGACGTGGCGACGAGGGAAACGAGGACCAGCGGGGGGTCGGCCGAGACCGGGCAGAACGCGCTCACGGTGGTGCCGATGTCGTCCCTGCCGTCGGCCACGGTCAGCAGGGTGACGGCTCCCGGCCATGCGGCGAGGGCGTCGGCGAACCCGGCCGGGACGAACCCTGCCGGGACCGGGTCAGCGGACGCTCCCCGTTCCGTCATTCAAATGTCCAGCTGCCTGGCAGCATCAGCGGCCCCTGCGGCGCGAGCCCCGCGCGGGCGGCAAGCTGCCAGGCCGGACCCCAGCTGTCAGCGAGCAGGCCGGCCGTTGCGGCGCCGCGGCTCTCGCTGGAGCTCGGCGGGCGGAGCCGGTCGACCGGGCGGACTCGCGGGTAGACCCGCAGCGGCGCGGTGGCGGGCAAGCCGGCCCGGCGGCGAGCGATCGCGGCGGCCCGGTCCAGCCCGCCAAGTTCGTCGACGAGCCCGTGCGCTAGCGCGTCAGCGCCGGTCCACACCCGGCCCTTGGCGACCTCGTGCACTTGCTCGGGGGTCATGCCGCGGCCGGTGGCCACCTTGCCGGTGAAATCGGCGTAGATGTGGTCGAGCCAGTCGTTCACCAGCGCCCATTCGTCCGGCGAGAACGGCCGGAGCTGGGAGAACATGGCCGCGTGCGCGCCGTGGCTGATCAGGTCGCTGCTGACGCCCGCCCGGCCGAGCGCCTCGCCGAGCACGGGCTTGCCGGTAAGCACGCCGATCGAGCCGGTGATGGTGCCCGGCTGTGCCACGATCTCGTCGGCCGCCATCGCGATGTAGTAGCCGCCGGACGCAGCGACGTCGCCCATCGAGACAACGACCGGCGTGCCGCCGGCCCTGGCCCGGACAACCTCACGCCAGATGGTGTCCGACGCCACATAGGAGCCGCCAGGGCTGTTCACCCGCAACACGATGGCGGGCGCGTGCTCGTCCTTCG
This sequence comes from uncultured Actinomycetota bacterium, assembly GCA_963834665.1. GTDB lineage: Bacteria > Actinomycetota > Actinomycetes > Streptosporangiales > Streptosporangiaceae > JAJYUU01. The sequence goes on along the minus strand of CAWICK010000006.1, from coordinate 580,939 downwards.
CCGCGGTCCTGATCGCCGCGGCGATCGTGTCCGAGCCCATCGAGTTGCCGGACAGCGGCCCGCGCCCGCTCCGGCCGCGCCGGATAGGGCCGGTGGCGTAGATAAGGGCAACTACCGGCTCGTGGCTGCCGGGCACCTTAGTGACCGTGTTGCGAACCCGTTCGGCCACCACCCGGCCGCGCTGATAACGCCCCAGGTACTGCACCACGCAATCCGGGCCGGCCAGCTTGCGCGCCTCGGTGTACACCTCGTCGCGGTAGCCCAGCTGATCCACCAGTCCCTCGGCCAGCGCCCGGCTGGCCAGGAACGGGCCCGCGTTGATGAGCTCAGCTGACCTTCTCCCCGGACAGGCCCCTGCGCTCGGCGATCGCCTGCACCAGTTGCTCGGTAACCGACTCGGTCATCCGCTCGGTAGCCTGCCTGGCTGGCGCCGAGAAGCCGGTCTCGGTCAGCTGCTCCGCCGCGCTCTTGTATTCGTGCCGCTTGACGACCTGGAAGTCGGCGCCCACCTTGTCCAGCACCCCGCGGAGGAATACCCGCTCGACCGCGATGCCGGTGAGCCCGAGGTCACCGGACGGCTGCAGCCAGATCTTCTCGAACGCGGTCGCGAGGTAGTACTGCACGTTGCTGGCGGAGAATTCGCCGAACGACTCGGCCCAGGCCACGGTCGTCTTGCCGGCCGCAGCGAAGTCGGTCAATGCCCGGCGCAGTTCCTGCACGGCCGCCAGGCCGATGGGCTTCCCGCCCAGGCGCGCTACCAGAGTGGTCACCCGGTCGTCGTCGCGCGCGCGGCGCAAGCCGTCGAGGACGTCGGCCAGTGCGACCCGGTTGCGCGCCATGATGGCGGAGAGCGGGTCAGCCGGACGTGCCTCGGTAACCCCTTCGGTCAGGTCCAGCTCCAGGATCACCGGTGCCGTTCGGTGCTGGCGGAATCTCGCCAGCCGGGCTGCGATCTGCGACTCCGCCATGCGCCCAGCTTAGGCTCGCCCGGACGGGACGCCAGCTCGCCGGCCAGGGTTTGCTCCGAGACCACCCACAGCCTGGCCGCGGCCTCCGGGTCAAGGGCGTGTGCCGCAACCCCGCGCCGGGTGCCTGGCTGGCTCGGCCCGGCCTCATTGCAGTCCTCGAAGTACTTCCCGCTGACGCCCTCGACCAGCGGGGATGCGGCTAGCAGGACTGAAGTAGCGGCGCCTTGCGCTGGCGTCTTCCAGCTGGGCCCGCCGCCGCCGGCCGCCTTGCGCATCCGGTCCAGCTCGTCATCGCTGACGTAGCGCTGCAAGCCGGTGCGGATAGCGCCCGGCATCAGCGCGTTGACCGCGATCCCGTCGGCGGCCCATCGCTTGGTCGCTTCGACGGCGAACAGTACGTTGGCCGTCTTGGACTGCGCATAGGCGGACCACGGCTCATACGGCCGCTGCCGGAAGTGGATGTCGTCAAACACAATGCCAGAGCCGAGGTGCGCGGACGAACTGACCGAGACGACGCGGGCCTGGCCGGGCGCGGTACGTGCCCCGGCGGCGAGCGCGCGGTGCAGTCCGTTCGCTAGCGCGAAGTGGCCGAGGTGGTTGGTGGCGAACTGCATCTCCCAGCCTTGCGGGGTTCGCATTTCCGGTGAGGCCATCAGGCCCGCGTTGTTGACCAGGACATTGAGCGGTCCGTCCCAGGCCGCCACGAATGCGGCCGCAGAACCCTGATCGGCCAGGTCCAGCGGTGCCGCGATAACCTGCTTGGCGCCGGTCGCCTCGGTGATCTGCGCGGCCGCCTGCTGGCCCGCCTCAAGGTTGCGAACGGCCAGGGTCACCTCGGCTCCGGCGGCGGCCAGCACCCTGGCGGTTTCGATGCCGATGCCGGCCGCGCCGCCGGTCACGATGATGCGCTGGCCGGTAAGGTCGACGCCGTCGACGATGTCAGCGGCGGTTGACTGCGCCGAGAACGGCGTGCTGAAAAGCGTGGTCATGGTCTCTCCCGACTGCTCGGTGTCTCCCGATAGCACCGGCGAAGGGAGGTACCATCGAGGAAGTGGAGGAGCCTCCGCTATCACCCTCAGACTAACCGGAGCAGCCTCCGGTTAGCAAATCGTGCGGGGCAAGTCCCGCGGGCGATCGTGCGGGGCGGTCGTGCCCGCCGGTCGTGCCGGGAAACCGAGGAGGCAGCCGTGGCGATCGCCGGCCGGCCGATGCGCGCCGACGCGCAGCGCAATCGCGAGCTACTGCTGGCCGCAGCCGTGGCGGCGTTCTCGCGCGAGGACGCAGCCGAAGTGACGCTTGAGTCGGTCGCCAAGGCCGCCGGCGTCGGCATCGGGACCTTGTACCGGCACTTTCCCAGCCGCGAGGCGCTTGTCGACGCCGCCTACCGCAGCGAACTCGCCCGGCTCTGCGACTCGGTGCCCGGCTTGCTCGCCTCCATGCCAGCCGACAAGGCGATGCGCACCTGGATGGACTCGTTCATCGAGTACATGACCACCAAGAAAGGCATGTCGGACGCGCTCCGGATGGTGATCGCGTCCGGTGGCAACCCGTTCGCGGAGAGCCGGAGCCGCCTGCTCGCTGCGTTCTCGGCGCTGCTGGCAGCCGGCGCTGCCGACGGGACGCTCCGCGCCGACCTGGACCCGGCCGACCTGCTGGCGAGCATGAGCGGCGTGTCGCTGGTCGCCGCTGCGCCCGCCCAGCGCGAACAGGCGGGCCGGCTCCTTGACCTGCTGATGGACGGCCTCCGCTACGGCACGGCGCAATGAGGATCGCTCGCGATGGCTAGCCGGGATGGAAACGGCTGGGTCCGTTGCGAACTCGGCCACCGGCACTGGGGCCGCTTTGGGGCGGCCGGACTCCTTGCCTACGTGACCGGCGGCCCAGTGCTGCTGCAGCGGCGCACATGGTGGAGCCATCACGGCGGTACCTGGGGGCTGCCGGGCGGCGCCCGCGATAGCCATGAGTCCGCGCTCGCCGCCGCCATGCGGGAGGCAGCCGAGGAATGCGGCGTGCCGCCCGGCGCGGTCGCGCCGCGCGGTGTCTTCACCGACGATCACGGCGGCTGGTCGTATACCTCGGTGCTGGCCGAGGCAGCCGGCCCGTTCGCAGTCCAGTCCGACGACGACGAGACCGATGAGGTCGCCTGGGTGGCCGCGCCGCAGGTGGCCTTGCTTGACTTGCATCCCGGCCTGGCCGCGCACTGGCAGCAGCTGCAGGCTGAGCTCTCGCCGCTGACCGTCATCGTGGACGGGGCCAACGTGGTCGGCTCCCGTCCGGACGGCTGGTGGCGCGACCGGGCCGGTGCCGCGCGGCGGCTGCGGGATGAACTTGCGCCGCTGGTTAACGAGGGAATCACGACGCTGCCCGGCGGGATGGACACCCCAGCTCAGGCCACCAGCGGGCGGTCCGAAGGTCGCGGCGCAACCGGCGCGCGCGGTGCCGCGAAGATGGCCAATGGGCACATTCGGATGCGCTGGATGCCCGACATCGTGCTGGTGGTCGAGGGTGCGGCACGGCCCGCTGCCGACGATCCGGGCGAGAGCCCGGTGCGGGTAGTTGCCGCCACCGGTTCTGGCGACGACACCATCGCGGCACTAGCCGGGCAAGTTCCGGGCCGGCGCATCGTGGTAACTGCAGATCGCGAGCTCCGCGAGCGGTGCGTGGCAGCGGGAGCCATGGTGGCCGGACCGTCGTGGCTGCTCGGGCTAAGGTAACCGGGTAGCGCTTTCGGAGGTTCGATGATGGCTGGCCAACTTGACGACCCGCGCCGGGTAGAGCCGGAGTTCGTGCTGCCAGAACGGGAGATGCTCGAAGGATGGCTCGACTACCACCGCGCGACGCTGCTGCTCAAGTGCGAGGGGCTTAAGGACGCGCAGCGCAAGGCCAGGCCGGTGCCGACGTCGAGCCTGTCGCTGCACGGGCTGGTCCGGCACATGGCCGAGGTCGAGCGGAACTGGTTCGCCCGCGGCCTGCTGTCCATGACCGATGCTCCGTTCATCTGGCATCAGAACGGCAGAGTCGACGACGAACTCGTCCCGCTGGACGACGCCGACTGGGGGGCGGACCTGGCAGCCTGGCAGGAAGAATGCGATCGCAGCCAGGCCGCGGCCGAGGACAAGGACCTTGACTACGAGGGGATTTTCTTCGGCAAGCCGCTCTCGCTGCGGTGGATCTACCTCCACATGATCGAGGAGTACGCGCGCCACAACGGTCATGCCGACCTCATCCGCGAGCTCCTCGACGGCGCGGTCGGCCGCTGACCGCTAGCCGCGCTCGTCGGCAGGCAGGATCGTGAACGCTGCGAGCGCCGGACCCTGAGCATGTCAGCGAGACGCTGTTTGCCCTACATCACCTCCCGCGCGAACGGCGCTGGTCGCCGCGCGAGATCATGGAACCGCCTGGTCACGGGGGCGCGGCCATGGCCAACGGGGAGACAGGTGAACGGCGTTGGCGGCGACGATCCTGCTAGTCGAGGACGAGCGCAAGCTTCGGGACCTGGTGCGGTCCTACCTCGAGCGAGCCGGGTTCACAGTGCTGTCCACCGGTTCTGGCGCCGAGGCGCTGACGCTGGCGGCCGCGGCTGAGCCGGACTTGCTAGTCCTCGATCTGGGCCTGCCGGACGTGCCAGGCGATGCAGTCGCCAGAGAGCTGCGCGCTAACGGCGATACGCCGATCGTGATGCTGACAGCCAGGAGCGCCGAGGAAGACCGGGTCCGGGGACTGGAGCTAGGTGCCGACGACTACGTCACCAAGCCATTCAGCCCGCGCGAGCTGGTGCTGCGTGTCCAGGCGGTGTTGCGGCGCGGCGGGCAGGCCGCCGACCAGGGCACCGTCAGCTATGGCAGCGGAACCGTCGTCATCGATGAGCCAACCCGCAGCCTTACGGTGCGCGGCGAGACAGCCGACCTCACGCCGACGGAATGGGGCATCCTGGTCGCGCTGGCTAGTGCGCCTGGCCGCGTGTATTCCAGGTTCGAGCTGATCAACAGGGTCCGCGGGTACGAGTTCGAAGGCTATGAGCGCACCATCGACTCGCATGTGAAAAACCTGCGGCGGAAGATCGAGCTGGACCCCGCCGACCCCGTTATTGTCACGACAGTGCTCGGTGGCGGGTACCGCCTGGGCCTGGCCCGTGATGAGTGACGAGGACGGCGCGCACCAGACCAGACGCTTGCGGCGCGACACGCTAGGCCGTCGCCTGGCGCTGAGCTTCATCGGCGTGGCGCTCACGGCCATAGCCCTGCTCGGCGGGCTGACTGTGCTGTTCGCTGCGATGGATGTGTCACTCCTCTCCCGCCACCAGCGCGACGAGCTGACCAGCGCGGTCGCCGTGGCCGCCAGTGCTGCCTGGGAGCGGAAAGACAGCTGGGCGGGCGCTGACCTGTCTCCGCCGCTGGACCTGGCATCGCGAGCAGGTGCGGATACGCAAATACAGGATGCCGGCGGGGCAGTCGTCGCGGCCTCGCCGGGATTCGCCGCGCAGGCTGGCCGGCCTCAGTTCAGCGCTGCGGTCGTAGCCGACGGCAGGCCCGTGGGCGTGGCCATCCTCCGGTTCACCGGCGCTGGCCTGGGCGCCGCAGATCAAGCGTTGTTGTCGGCGCTGCTGCGGGCCATCGGCGTGGCGGCCGGGCTGGCTGCGCTCGTTGCGCTGCTCAGCGGGCTCGCGGTGGCGCGGTGGCTGACCCGTCCGGTCGCACAGATCATTTCGGTGACCAGGGCGCGCGCGAGCGGGAATCGCTCCGCCCGGGTGGGGCAGCTCCACGCACCTGCTGAGCTCCGCGAGCTGGCGGCAGACTTCGACCAGGCAGCCGATGTGGTGGGGCGCCAGGATCAGCTTCGCCGCGACCTGGTCACAGATATCGCCCACGAACTGCGGACCCCGGTCGCAGTCTTGCAGGCCGGGCACGAGGCGCTGCTGGACGGCGTCGCGGAGCCGACGCCCGACCAGCTCATGTCGTTGCGCGACGAGGTCCTCCGGCTGGCCTTGATGATCGGCGACCTGCAGACGCTCGCTTCGGCCGACGCCGCGGCCTTGCAACTGACTCGGCATCGATGTGACCTGGCAGAGATCGCCGCCGAGGCGGCTGACAGCCTCTCCGGCAGATTCGCGGCAGCTGGCCTCGCCCTGGAACGGCAGCTGGCGCCGGTCCAGGTTCTTGCCGATCCGCGCTGGCTCTACCAGGTAGTGACGAACTTGCTCACCAACGCGCTGAAATTCACCCCAGCGGATGGCCGGGTCATCATCAGCACCGGTCCCATCGGAGCGGATGCGGTACTGCAGGTCAGCGATACCGGACCGGGCATTCCCGCGGCCGACCTGCCGCGCATCTTCGATAGGTTCTGGCGTGGCCGGGAAGCGACACAAGCCTCAGGCAGCGGCATCGGGCTGGCCATTGCCGCGGAGCTCACCAAAGCTCATGGCGGCAGCCTGACTGCGAAGAGCGAGCTAGGACATGGCACGCAGCTGACCCTGACACTGCCACGGTAGGCCGGGCCGGCGCGCGGCTGGCCGCTTCGGCGGCTAGCGCTCTCTCGATCCGGTCCGTCACGTCGATGGACAGAGCGGGCGCACGGTAGCGGGCCAGAATCACACTGACCTGCGCCGCCGCGGCGGGGTTGGGGAGCTGCGAAGCGTGTACCACGTGTTCCTCTCGTGCCGCAGATGATCTGCGCGGTTTGCAATCCCGGGCCAGCAACGCACAGGAGCCAAGGGTGCTTGGCAAATGCCGTGTCCGGTCGGCTCTGTCCCGTTTCCGGGCAATCGCACCGGCCGAAACCGCGGCTCGTTGGTGTTGTGTCCCCCCGTGGTTGCTGATCCGGGACTGAGTTCAGGTAACCCGATGCCTGTGCAGGCCCGTCGTTGTCGGTGTGAAGATCGTGTGGAGCCGTCAAGCAGGCGGCCAGTCCTGCGAAGAACGACCCGGAACGCTACGGAGTCGGCATGATATGCGGAGATCGGCAGAGACCAGAGGAGATCGCATAGTGCCGCAGCCAGCGTTGGTCGAGCCGCTGCGCCGCTGGGATCCCGAGCAAGTCGGCGGCTATGTCGTAATCGGCCGACTGGGCGCCGGCGCGATGGGACAGGTCTATCTGGGCCGGTCGGCGGCAGGACGGCTCGTGGCCATCAAGACGATCAAGGCTGAGCTCGCCGAGGAGCCGGATTTCCGGACCCGGTTCGGCCAGGAGGTAGCCGCGGCGCGGCGCGTGAGCGGCGCGTTCACGGCGGCAGTCGTGGCTGCCGATTCCGAGGCGGACGTGCCCTGGCTGGCCACCGTGTATGTGCCCGCGCCATCGCTGAGCACGCTCGTGCGCAGTTGCGGACCGTTGCCAGAGCAAGCGGTCCGCTGGCTCGCGGCGGGCTGCGCCGAGGCGCTGGAATCGATCCACAGGGCGGGCCTTGTGCACCGCGACGTGAAGCCGTCCAATGTGCTGATCTCGCCGGACGGCCCCAGAGTCATCGACTTTGGCCTGGCCAGGGCGGCCGAGCGAATTCAGCTCACCGTGACCCGGGCCAGCGTCGGAACGCCCGCTTACATGGCGCCCGAGCAGGCCAGGGACAACCGGCAGGCAACATCGGCGAGCGACATATACGCTCTCGGCGCGACGCTGCTGTTCGCCGCCGCCGGCCATGCGCCGTATCAGGGCGAGACGGTGATGGACGTGCTCGTGCGGCTGGCAACCGAGCCGCCTGACTTGGCCAAGCTGCCCGCGGGACTGACCGAGATCGTCGCGGCCTGCCTCGAGCGCGACCCCCGGCACCGGCCGACGTCGGAGTCGATAGTGGCCAGGCTGGCACCGGACCTGGCAGCATACGGCGACGGCGGCGCTGCGCCGCTACCGCCTGCGGCGATCCGGCTGATAGACGACTACCGCCGGGCTCACTGGCCGCAAGCCGGGGCACCAGATCCTGAGGCAGCCAGTGAGCAGACGTTTGGCTCGCGACCGGCGAGCAGAGCGCTGCAAGCGCCGAGCACTGGCCGGGAAGGTAACGGCCGGCGCTGGCCGACCGCGCTGGCGGCTGTCAGCCCAGGCGGCCAGCGCGCTCTGCTGGTGGCTGCGGGTGCCATGGCGGCCGCCGCGCTAGTCACCGCGGGCTGGCTAATCGGCGGGCGGCAGCCGTCGCAGCGCTCAACGCAGCCACCCCCGGCACAGCAACTGGGCCCGGTCCTGCGACCTCCTCCTCAGGGCGCACCGAATCCGGCGCTGGCCAACGCGGCCAGGCAAGCCGGCTATCGGCCTTAACCAGGAGCTCGGCGATGGCAGCACCGTTTTCATCGTGCACGGCGACGGCTGGCCACCCGGCAAGCCACTGACCGTGACTCTGGTCGGCGTCCGCTCCTCGGGCATTCATCCCGTGGCCGACAGGATGGGCACCTTCAACTACGCGATCAACCAGGATCGCGAGTTCCGACGAGGCCCCCTGCCTGTCGGGATCTACACGGTTCGCGTCACCGATGCGAACGGAGCCAGCGCAACAGCCAGGTTTGACGTTCAGTACCCATGACAGCGTCAGGCGAGAACTGGATGGCGGCTTGCCGGGTCGTCACGTGACTGGAGTCCACCACAGGTCCTCCTGGCGCGAGCACCACGCCGGATCAGAGATCCGGTCGAGGTCGGCGGGCGCGATGACGCCGCTCTCGATCAGCGCCCCCACCGCTACCTCGTCCGACAGCCGCACGTCCGGCCGGACCAGGCCGCGTTCGTGAATCTTGCGACGCAACACCTTCAGGTGCTCCCCGACGCGGGCGGACAGCCTGTCGCGGAACGCCGGATCAGTGTCGAAGCACTGGATCTCGTGATGCGCGTCGGTCACCTGCAGCGCGGCCCGCGCAATCTCGGGGGTGCGGGGTAGCGGTGAGCTGCGCGCCGCGTCGACCAGCCACGGCCGGCACCACAGCAGTGCGACGAGGAACAGCTTCGTGTTCGGGTCGAGGTACAACGGCAGCAGTGTCGCGTCACCGTCCGCGCGCGCGCCCGCGATGTCTGCGCCATGGGAGGGCCCCGTTCCGGCCGTTACGACCAGTCGCAAACCAAGCCCCTCGTCGAGCATGGAACGTGATCCCACCAGTACGGTTCCCTCCCGCAGGAACCAGCCCTCCGACGGCTCGCCCGCCTCGTCCATCCGGGGCAGGCGTACCCGGTAGCCATCGCCCTCGGCGTACAGCGCGTGCGTATGACTGAGGTTCGCCACCCAAGCACCGCCAGCTACCGCGCTGATCGCGCCGGCTCGCCGCGACAGCCCGCGCCCAGCGGAGATCACCAGGTCCGCGTCGGAGCCGCGGCCGAACACCAGCCGGGTCCCTTCCGGTACCGCGGTCACGGCGCCCGCCGGGCTGGTCACGTGCGCCGTGACCGCAGCAGACCGCGCGGTGGAGTCGAGGGCCATCTGCGTCCTGCCCGTCCTTGCTTGCGCGCTTGCATGCGTGCTGCTCGCGGGATCGGCTCGCCGTCCCGATTGGCCGCGGTAGCGCGCATTTTAAGCGGGATGCCGTGCCTGGCGCATCCCGGAGTTCGGGGATAGTCCACCGGAGCCCCACACCGCTTTACTCCTTGCAACCAGGGCGAGGCAGTTCTGCGCCTGGTGTTCCGTCTCGTCGGCCGCCTGCAGACGGACGGGGTGAAGGCCAGCGTGCCGGGATTGGGGGGACCTGCCGGTCCGGCTAGTCGCCTCGCCCTGGGCGGCACCGGGACCACGGCCGGGCCGCGCGGGAACGAGGACAAACATGGACGAGGAGTGGCGGGCCGCCCCGCCTTACTGGGGACGCCACCGCCGTGGGCGGTTACGAGCGGCCCTGCGGCGCGCCTGCCGGCACAGGCAAATCCGGCGCGCCTGCCGGCACAGGCAAGTCCGGCACAGGCAAGTCTGGCGCAGGCAAGTCTGGCGCAGGCAAGTCTGGCGCAGGCAAGCACTGCCCGGGTCTCCCGGTTACGCAGCCGGGCCCGGACAGGCCGCGCTGATTATGCCAACTGGATCGAGCGCTTCGCCAGGCCCAGCCAGTAGCCGGCGATGGTCGTGACCGGTGCTGGCTCGTCAGCAGCGCCGAGCGCGACGAACATCGGCGCATAGTGCTCGGTTGTCGGATGCGCGTACCGCACCGCTGGCGCGCCGCGGAAGCCAGCCAGCGCGTCCACATCCCCGGCGTTCAGCGCGTCCGCGGCCCAGTGATCAAACTCGGCCGACCACGACGGCGGCTCGGCGTTGAAGCGGAAGTCGCGCAGGAACGGCAGTCCATGCGTGAGGAAGCCGCTGCCGATGATCAGCACGCCCTCGTCGCGAAGCGGGCGCAGCGCCGCCCCGACCCGGAGCAGCCGGCCCGGATCCAGGCTGGGCATGGAGATCTGCAGGACCGGGATGTCAGCATCCGGGTACATGACCGTGAGAGGCACATAGGCGCCGTGGTCAAGGCCGCGATCGGGCACATTGGCCACCTGCTCCTGTCCGGCCAGCAGCGACGTAATCCGGCTGGCCAGGTCAGGTGCGCCCGGAGCGGCGTAGCTGGCGTGGTAGTACCGCTCGGGGAAGCCGTAGAAGTCATAAGTCAGCGGCGCTGCGTCGGCTGTCGCGCCGATAGCGAGCGGCGCGTTCTCCCAGTGCGCGGACACCATGAGGATCGCTGTTGGCCTGGGCAGCGCCCTGGCCCAGGCTTCGAGTTGTACTACCCAGAGCGGATCGTCGACCAGCGGCGGCGCGCCATGGCCCAGGTACATGGCGGGCATCCGGCCCGGCTGGATGGCGGCCGCAGCACGCTCGGTGACCCGCTCAGCGGCGTCCGCCGGGACCGGCTCGTGGTCGGGTGCCTGGCCGGTGAGTTCCTCGTCCATCTTGCCTCCGTCAGTTGCCGCTGGCATGACCGTAACCCAGGGGCTATGGTCAGCCGCGCCCGGTGGCGCGGGCAATGTGGCGCGGGCAATACGGCCGCGCAGGCAAGATGGCTGAGTGCGCGTTGTCGTGCTCTCCGACACTCATGCGCCGCGGCGCTGGAAAGCCTGCCCGGCCGACGTCGCCGCGCGTCTGCGCGGGGCCGACCTGATCCTGCATGCTGGTGACGTATGCACCGCCGCCGTTCTGCATGAGCTGTCGCAGTACGCGCCAGTGCGCGCGGTGCTCGGAAACAACGACGGCCGGGACGTGGCGGCCTGGGGCGCCAAGCCGACGCTGCAGCTTGACCTGGATGGCCTGGCGGTAGCGATGATCCACGACAGCGGCCAGGCGGGCGGGCGGCTGGCCCGGATGCGGCGCATGTTCCCGGCGGCCGGCCTGGTGGTGTTCGGGCACTCGCATATACCGCTCGATCAAATCGATGCCGGACTGCGCATCTTCAATCCCGGCTCGCCCACCGACCGGCGGCGCCAGCCGCACGGCACCTTCGGAGAGCTGACCATCGAGGGCGGCCGCCTCGTCGAGGCCCGGCTCATCGCCGTCACCTGAGATTACGACGCTCTTGACGAGGCATATCGTTTATCGTTATTATCGAATATCGATACGGGGTGGCGAGCCGGGTCACTGCAGGCCGGCGCTGGCGGCTGCTCGCTTTGAGGAGGCCCGCGATGTTCGGTTTCGTGACTGTCGCCTTGATCCTGGTGGCTGTGGTCATCGCCATCTCGTTCACCCCGCCGCTGCTCGGGCGGGGGGGCCGCCTAACCGGGCCGCTCGGCCGGGTCGCCGGGGTCTATGCCAGGTTCATGGTGCTGTACCTGGTGTTCGGCGCCTTCTGGATCTTCCGCTCGCCCTCAAGTTCCGGACCCGTGTGCGTCAACACCGGCTATCCGCCGGGGACAGGCGGCGGTGAGCCGGCGGGCCTGTACGCCAGGCACGGCGCTTCGCTGAGCGTCGCGGGCCAGGTCCAGGCTTGCGCGCCGCATCCGGGCCTCTCCCAGTGGTCGCTGTACTTGCTGACCAAGCTGCCCGGCCTGGTGCTGTGGGGCTGCCTGCTGGTGCTGATCCTGCGGCTGATCAGCCAGACAGATCGGAGCGGGCCGTTCACACCGCGGGCGGCGGCCACCATGCGCCAGCTCGGCTGGCTAGTCATCGCGGGCAGCATGATCGTGGCCGCAGCCGGCGCTGCCGGCGCGGACCTGCTCACCCGGATGCTGATGACGCCGCCACCCTATGACGCCAAGGGCATCGTCATCGACGTGCTGATCTTCGCGCCGCTTAAGGCGCTATTCCCGGTGCCGGCCCTGGCCGGAGCCGCGCTACTCACATTCGGGCGGATAACTGGCGCTGGCGCGGTACTGGACGAAGAGCTCAAGGCAACGGTCTGATGGCGCGACGCTCAACCGCCGTCGGCCGGCCAGCCGACGGATTAATGGCCGGCGATCAAGCCGGCCCCGTACCGGACCGCGGCGACGCAGCAGCCATAGCCATCCGCCTGGATGAGCTGCTCAGCGAACGCGCCATGACCCTGACCGAGCTGTCGGAACGCGTCGGCATAACCGTGGTGAACCTGTCGGTGCTGAAGAACGGCCGGGCCAGGGCCATCAGGTTCAGCACGCTGGCCAGCCTGTGCGCCGAGCTCGGCTGCCAGCCCGGCGACCTGCTGCGCTTCGAACCGGGACCGGGTCCCGAGGTCACGCCGTCCGGCTAACCCGCTAGCCGGCCCGGCGCTCCGGGGCGAGCCACACGACGCCCAGCGGCGGGATGCTCAGCTCCGCCGAGGCTGGCCGCCCGTGCCACGGCTCGTTCGTGGCCTCGACCCGGCCCAGGTTGCCAACCCCGCTGCCGCCGTAAGCGTCCGCGTCTGTGTTGAGCACCTCGGTCCAGCCGCCCGCGGATGGCAGCCCGATCCGGTAGGCATGACGCGGTGTCGCGGAGAAGTTGGCGATGCAGGCGAGCGGGGTGCCTTCGGAGCCGAAGCGGAGGAACGACAGCACGTTGGCTGCCGCGTCCCTGGCATCGATCCACGCAAAGCCCGCAGGCGAGCTGTCCTGCTGCCAGAGCGCAGGGTGCTGCGCATAGACCTGGTTGAGGTCCTTGACCAGCTGTTGCACGCCCGCGTGCCGGGGGTAGTCCAGGAGGTGCCACTCCAGCCCCGTTTGCTCGGACCACTCGTCGCCCTGGCCGAACTCGCCGCCCATGAACAGCAGCTGCTTGCCCGGGTGCGCCCACATGAACGCGAGCAGCGACCTGAGCCCGGCGAACTGCCGCCATTCATCACCGGCCATCTTGCGGAGCAGCGAGCCCTTGCCGTGCACGACCTCGTCGTGGGACAGCGGCAGCACGTAGTTCTCGCTGTAGGCGTACACCATCGAGAACGTCATCTCGTCGTGGTGATAGCTGCGGTGTACCGGATCACGGCTGAGGTAAGTCAGCGTGTCGTGCATCCAGCCCATGTTCCACTTCAGGCCGAAGCCGAGGCCGCCGAGGTGGACGGGCCTGGTTACACCCGGCCACGCCGTCGATTCCTCCGCGATCATCGCGATACCGGGCACCCGTTTGTAGCAGGTGGCATTGACCTCGCGCAGGAACGAGACGGCGTCGAGGTTCTCCCGGCCGCCGAGCGAGTTCGGAGTCCACTCGCCAGCCTTGCGCGAGTAGTCCAGGTAGAGCATGGACGCGACCGCGTCGACACGCAGCCCGTCGGCGTGGAACTCCTCCAGCCAGTAGATCGCGTTGGCGACAAGGAAGTTGCGCACCTCGGGCCTGCCGAAGTCGAAAATGAGCGTGCCCCAGTCCGGCTGCTCGCCGCGCTGCGGATCCGGATTCTCGTACAACGGCGTGCCGTCGAATCGTGCCAGCGCCCAGCTGTCCCGCGGGAAATGCGCAGGCACCCAGTCCAGCAGCACCCCGATGCCCGCCTGATGCAGGCAGTCCACCAGATGGCGGAACTCGTCCGGCGTGCCGAACCGGGACGTTGGCGCGTAGTAGGAGGTCACCTGGTATCCCCAGGAACCACCGAACGGGTGCTCGGCAACTGGCAGGAACTCCACGTGCGTGAAGCCCATCTCGCTGACGTAGGCCGTCAGCTGGCTGGCAAGCTCGGTATAGGACAGCCCGGGCCGCCAGGAACCGAGGTGCACCTCGTAAGTGCTCATCGGGCGAGTCAGCAGATCCTGCCCGGCCCTGGCGGTCAGCCAGTCAGCGTCGCCCCACTCATAGCGTGACTGCGTCACCACCGATGCTGTGGCCGGCGGCCGCTCCGCAAAGCGCGCCATCGGGTCCGCCTTGCGATGCCAGTTGCCGTCCGGGCCGCAGATGTCGTACTTGTACGTGGCGCCTTCGCCGACGCCGGGAATCAGCAGTTCCCAGACGCCCGACCCGCCGAGCGAGCGCATCGGGTGCGCGCGGCCATCCCAGTGGTTGAAGTCGCCGATGACGCGCACGCCGCGCGCGTTCGGAGCCCAGACCGCGAACGAGGTGCCGCCCGCCGCCGCCCTGACCCGCGCACCCAGCACCGTCCACAGCGCCTCGTGCCTGCCCTCGCCGATCAGGTGCAGGTCGATCTCGCCGAGGGTGGGCAGGTGCCGGTACGGGTCATCGGAGATCGTTTCCGGCAGGCTCTGATAGGTAACGGCGAGCCGGTAATCAGGCACCGTCGTTCCCGGCACGGTAGCCGAGAACACGCCCTGGTACAGATGCTGCATGGGCACCCTGTCGCCGCCGGGGAGCACGATCGTGACGGACTCCGCCAGCGGGCGCAGCGCCCTGATCGTCACGCTGCCCGGACCTGGATGGCCGCCGAGCACGGCATGCGGATCGTGATGCACCCCGGCCACCAGGGCATCGATCTCGGCGTGGCTGATCTGGTCTGCCGGGGACAGATCCGCGGTCATGACGCCGCCACGAAGCCGAGCGGAACGGACAGCCAGGACGGCCGGTGCCGGTATTCGTAGACCACTTCGTAGACCGCCTTCTCCAGCGTCAGTGCGCGTAGCAGTGTGTCATGGCCAGCCGGGTCGGTCCCGCCGCGGGCGGCATAACCAGCGCGGAAAGCGGCCTGGCAGTGCCGAACCCAGGCGTCGGCCACGGCGGCCACGTTCCCTGCCTCCGGATGGCCGATGAGCTGATGGCGCGCGGCGTAGTCGAACGAGCGGAGCATGCCCGCGACGTCCCGCAGAGCCGGCGCTAGCGCCCTGCGCTGCGCCAGCGGGATGGCGGGCTCGCCCTCGAAGTCGAGCGCGACCCAGCCGTGCTTGCTGCGCATGACCTGCCCCAGGTGGTAGTCGCCGTGAATGCGCTGGACCGGCTCCGGCCCGGTGAGGTCGGCGACTGCGTCGTACGCGAGCCTGATCCTGCCCTCATGCGGGCCGAGTTCGGGTACCACGGCCATGGCATCCGTCAGCTTCGCATTCATGCTGCCCGCCATCGCCGCCAGCTCGGCCCGGCCGAGTTCGCGACTGCCGAACGCCGCCGCCATGTCGGCGTGCAACTCGGCCGTCGCCGCACCGAGCAGCCTGGCCTCGGCAGCGAACGGCGTCGCGGCCGCCTCCGCCGTCACGTCGCGGTCCGCCGTCAGGTCGCGGTCCGCCGTCCTCCCGGCGGCCGGGATTTCGTCAGCGGTAGCTGTGCTGCCGGAGACCGGGGCGGTCAGGTACTCCTGCCCGTACGCGTCGTGCCGTGCATAGAGCCGGCTGAGGCTCGCCAGTGCCAGCGACCAGCCGTCGCTGGCGCCCGCCAGGTACTCCGACAGCACGGCGAGCAGCACTGGCTCGCCGTCCAGGTCGGTCTCGATCCAGCCGTAGGGCGCGGCCACCCGGGGCGAGCCGAGCCGGGCGAGGGCGTCGGCAACCTCAAGGTCAGGGTTGGCGCCGGGGAACAGCCGGCGCAGCACCTTCATGATCGCCAGTTCACCGAATACCAGGCTGGTGTTGCTCTGCTCGGCGGTGAGGACGCGACCCTTCGGCCAGCGGCCGGCCAGCCTGGGCGTGGCCGGCTCACGCACGAACCGGAGCTGTCCGGCAGTACGCTGCTCGCCGATGCCGAGGATGAGTTCGCCGGCAAGATCCGGATCGTGCAGCGCGTCATACCAGGTCACGCCATCTCGCGTGCCGATGAGGGCGGCGCCGAGCGCTGGTGGCGGCTGCAGCCGACAGCCGACAAGTACCTGGAACCTGGCTGTCATGCCGTGCAACCGCGCCTCAATGATCAGGTGACGCAGCCCCGGCTCGCCGGATCTGAGCGTAATGTCGGAGATGAGGAGCAGCTCCGAGACCGAGCTGCCGCGACCGGGGAACCACCGCTGTTTCGGCAGCCACACCGCGAGCATGTCCAGCAGCGCGGTCGTGGGCACGTCAGCGGCTGGCATGCCTGGTGTGGTCATGTCATGCGCAGCCTGGCCGGGTCCGGCGCTTTCGGACACTGTGACGTACTGCCCCGACCAGGACTGGTTTATGCGGACCGATTTGAGCCATTTGTTCGCGCTGCGCCGCCGCAGAATCATCGCCCTCCGCCAACTCTTCACCGATCCGGGTCGTTGGCGAGGCCGAATTATGCTGATTTGCGGAACCCGGATCGATGAAATGTCCAGACGCGGCAAGCATAAATGGCGCGAATCGGACGTAGAGCGATGCGTCCATGCGCAGACCGCCTAGCGGAATGCGTCCGGACGGCCGAACCAGGCGATCCGGATCTCCTCGGCCGGGCCGCGCGAGAGCTTGCCGTGCGCCGAGGCGATGACGCTGCTGGCCCGCCACACTGGGCCGCTCTCGGTCAGGCCGCGCAGCAACCACAGCTTCGCGCTGCAGAAGTAATCGATGACGCGCCCGGCGAACTCGGTGTGCGCGCCTTGCGCGAGCAGACATCGCTGGCCGCCAGCCAGTGCCAGGCCCCATGGCTCGCCAAGACCGGGGCCGCCCTGGCCGGGTATGGCGCCGAGCGTGCCGCGCACCCGGAGCCTGACCTCGCTGCGCGACCACGGATACGGCAGGCACAGCACCGTCGGTGTGGTCGCCTTCTCGGCCCAGCAGGGGTCATAGATCGCGTTGCCTGCGAAGCACCGGTAGGCCTGGCCGATCGCCTCCGAGCCGGGCTCGCACATCGCGTTGGCGGCGGTGCTCGCGATGCGGAACCGGCCGGCCTGGGCCCCTGCCGCGGTCACCGGGCTGACCCGCACCCGCTGCGTGGCCGTGCTGGCGCCTGGCGAGGCGCAAGCCGCGAGCAGGCTCGCCAGGATCACAAGGCTCAGTATTAAGGCGGGGAACGGGGCCGTCCCGGCACTCAGCCGTGTGCACGCGCGCCGTGCCCGGGTAGTCATGCGCAACCTCAGCAAGTCGGCCGGCCGCGCTGTCACGGCCGAATGCCGCAGATCGTATCGGAGCGGCCGCGCACCCGGCGAGAATGACAGGCGGCGCGGCGGCCGCTGCCACGGAGCGAGGAGATGGAAGCATGCCGGACGACAGCCAGCCCAGCAGGCAGATCGAGCTTCGCGACGAAGGGGCGATGATCGTGGCGACCGTACCGCTGCCGGGCTGTACGCCGGAGCGCGCCCTGTCGGCGTTCACGGACCCGGCCCTGCTGGCCCGCTGGTGGCAGGGCGAGCTGACCGCGGAGCTCGGTCCCGGCGGTGAGTACAGCGTCTGGTTCGCTGCGATACCAGCCCGGCTGACCGGCCGCGTGCTCGGCTACCTGCCAGGCAACTCGCTCGCCTTCAGCTGGGCCTGGGAGGGTGACGACGGCCCGGCGAGCAGCGTGACAGTCACGGCAACCCGGGTGAGCGCAAGCGGTGCTCAGCTGAGGATCGAGCACGGGCCGCACGAAGCGGACGAAGCGGGTCAGACGGCCCACAAAGAGCATTGGGACGGCTGGGAGTTCTTCCTGCCCAGGCTGTCGGCAGCCGTGGTGAGCTAGCGGAATTACGACACTCGTTCATGTCGTCGCGAGTTAAGGACCGTGGGCGGCCGCGGGCTCAAGCGTCAGCCAGTAGAACCCGTGGCCGGGCAGCGTGAGCAGGTAGCTCAGCTCGCCGATGGGCGGGAACGCGACTCCGCCGGTGGCCTCGACGGGGACGGCGCCCGCGTAGCGGCTCAGATCGAGCTCCACCGGCTGGGGGAAGCGCGACAGGTTGTTGACGCAGAGCATCCGGTCGGTACTGGCGCCCTCGCCTTCCTGACCGCGGTACTCCCTGACGAAGGCAAGCACGCTCGGGTTCGACGAGTTGAGCTCGTGGTACTCGCCGAGGGCAAAGACCGGGTGCCGCTTACGAATGTCGATCATCTGCCGGGTCCAGTTCAGCAGCGAGCCGTTAATGCGCTCCTGTGCCTCTACGTTCAGCCCCTGGTACCCGTAGATGGGATCCATGATCAGCGGCAGGTAGAGCCTCGCCGGATCGCACCGGGAGAAGCCTGCGTTCCGGTCCGGCGTCCACTGCATCGGCGTGCGCACGCCGTCCCTGTCACCCAGCCAGATGTTGTCGCCCATGCCGATTTCGTCGCCGTAGTAGATCACGGGCGAGCCTGGCAGCGACAGCAGCAGCGCGGTGAACAGCTCCAGCTGGTTCCTGTCGTTGTCGAGCAGCGGTGCGAGCCGCCGCCGGATCCCGATATTCGCCTTCATCCTGGGGTCGCGCGCGTACTCGGAGTACATATAGTCGCGCTCGTCGTCGGTGACCATCTCGAGCGTCAGCTCATCGTGGTTGCGCAGGAAGATGCCCCACTGGCAGCCCGACGGTATCTGCGGCGTTTGCGCCATGATCTCGGAGATCGGGTACCGCTGTTCCCGCCGGACCGCCATGAAGATGCGCGGCATCAGCGGGAAATGGAATGCCATATGGCATTCATCGCCGCCGGCGGATGGATCGCCAAAGTACTCGACGACGTCCGCGGGCCACTGGTTCGCTTCGGCGAGCAGCACCCGGTCGGGGTAGAGCCGGTCGATCTCGGCCCTGACCCGCTTCAGGTACTCGTGCGTCTCCTTCAGGTTCTCGCAGTTGGTGCCCTCGCGCTCGTACAGGTACGGCACCGCGTCCAGCCGGAAGCCGTCGATGCCAAGGTCAAGCCAGAACCGCAGGACCTCCACCATGGCGTCCTGGACCCGCGGGTTCTCATAGTTCAGGTCCGGCTGGTGGGAGAAGAACCGGTGCCAGTAGTACTGACCGCGGACCTGGTCGTAGGTCCAGTTGGACTGCTCGGTGTCGACGAAGATGATCCGCGCGTCGGCGTACCGGTCGTCGGTGTCGGACCAGACATAGAAGTCGCCGAACGGGCCGTCAGGATCGGTCCGCGAGGCCTGGAACCATGGATGCGCGTCACTCGTGTGGTTCATGACCAGGTCAGCGATGACCCGGATGCCGCGCTCGTGCGCCTGCTCGACCAGTTCGACAAAGTCGCCGATCGTGCCGAACTCGGGCAGGATCGCGGTGAAATCGGCGATGTCGTAGCCGCCGTCCTTCAGCGGGGACGCATAGATGGGCAGCAGCCAGATGCAGTCAATGCCAAGCCAATGCAGGTAATCCAGGCGCTCGATCAGGCCGCGGATGTCACCAGTGCCGTCGCCATTGGAATCGTGGAAGCCGCGGATCAGGACCTCGTAAAAGACTGCCCGCTGATACCAGCGCGGATCCCGCGGCTTCTCGAATGAGAATGAGTCGGGCACCGGCTCGTTTCCGACGCCCTTGAATTCCTGCAACGGGGCCTCATCCGGCGAACCGTGCTGCCCGCTGGCGTGCCCAGACTGATTCACTCCCGCTCTCCTGCCGATGGTCGATTCCGTGACTAACTACCGCCAACTGGCCGGCTACGCCGTTCCCCTCCCTATCAAGCATGCACGAAGGCGGGGACGTGACCGGTTCGCTAGGCCACGGTCAGGATGTGCGCCGGCGCTATTGCCGGGTCGAGCCGAACGTAATTCGCCTGTCCCCAGCGGAACTGCTGGCCCGTGAGCTCGTCGGTGACGGTGAATCCCGCCGCCGGATCGAACCCCAGAGCCGCATTGTCCAGCCAAACAGTAGCCTCGCGGGCGGAATTGGGATCCAGGTTTACCACGACGATAACGGTGTCGGGCGCGTCGCCGAAATCTGTGCTCACCCGCTTGGAGAAGCACAGGATGTCGGGCTGATCGCTGCCGTGAAAGCGCAGATTGCGCAGCCTGTGCAGGGCCGGATGTGCGCGCCTGATCTGGTTCAGCCTGGTCAGCAGCGGGGCCAGGGTGAGGCCCTGCTCGGCCGCTTTGGCCCAGTCGCGGGGCCGGTAGGCGTACTTCTCCGAATCCAGGTACTCCTCGCTGCCCGGTACCAGCGGGATATTCTCCGCCAGCTCGTAACCGGAATAGACACCCCACGAGGGCGACATCATCGCCGCCAATACCGCGCGCACCGCGAATGCCTGCGGCCCCGCGTGCTGGAGGTACTGGCACAGGATGTCGGGGGTGTTGACGAAGAAGTTCGGCCGCATGTAAGCGGCGGCCGGGCCGGACAGCTCCAGCAGGTAGTCGGTCAGCTCGGCGGCCGAGTTGCGCCAGGTGAAATACGTGTAGGACTGATGGAATCCAATGGCGGCCAGCGCGTGCATCATGGCTGGCCGCGTGAAAGCCTCGGCCAGGAAGATGACGTCCGGGTCGGTGGCGTCGATGTCGGCTAGCAGCCGCTGCCAGAACGGCAGTGGCTTGGTGTGCGGGTTATCGACCCGGAAGATCCTGACGCCGTGCTCCATCCAGTGCCGGACCAGCCGGTTCACCTCGGCGTAAATGCCCGCTGGGTCATTGTCGAAGTTGAGCGGGTAAATGTCCTGGTACTTCTTCGGCGGGTTCTCGGCGTAGGCGATCGTGCCGTCGGCCTTGGTGGTGAACCACTCCGGGTGCTCGCGAACCCAGGGATGATCGGGCGACGCCTGCAGCGCCAGGTCCATAGCGACCTCGAGGCCCAGCTCAGCTGCCCTCGCGACGAATTCGTCGAAGTCCCGAAGCGTGCCCAGATCCGGGTGTATCGCGTCATGACCGCCATCAGGTGAGCCGATCGCCCATGGCGAGCCAGGATCTCCGGAAGCCGCGATGAGCGAGTTGTTCTGGCCCTTGCGCGCGGTCGTGCCGATCGGGTGCACCGGGGGCAGGTAGACCACGTCGAAGCCCATCTCGGCGATGGCATCGAGGCGGCCGGCCGCGGTGCGCAGCGTTCCGGACTGCGGCTTGCGCCGGCGCGCTGGATCTACCTTGGCGCCTTCCGATCGCGGGAAGAACTCGTACCAGGCGCTGAACAGGGCGCGTTCCCGGTGCACGACCAGCGGGTAGCTGGCTGAAGTCGTCAGCATGTCGCGCAACGGGAACCGGGTCAGGGCGACCGTGACTTCGGGTGCGAGCGCGGCCGCCAGCCTGTCCATGGCCGGCAGCTCGGCCTTCGTCAGCAGCCGCGCTGTCCTGGTCAGCAGCTCCCTGGGGGTCCTTGCCTTGACCTGCTGCGCGGCGCGGTCGAGCAGCAGGGCGCCCTCGGTCAGCATCAGCTCGGTGTCCTGGCCGATCGGCACCTTGATGGCGGCGTCATGCTGCCATCGCGCCACTGGGTCGCCCCACGCCTCCACGGCGAAGTGCCACCGGCCCACCCTGGTTGGCGCCACTTCCGCGCCGTAACGGTCGGTGCCAGGGATTAGCTCGTGCATCCGCACCAGCGGCTGGCGGTGGCCGTCCGGGTCGGTCAGCACCACGCCAGCCCCGAGCATCTCGTGGCCTTCGCGGAACACCGTGGCCGTGACCGGGAAGCTCTCTCCTGGAACGGCTTTTGCGGGGGAGGTCGGCCCGTCGCAGCCTGGCACGCAGACCACAGGCTGCACGTCGATGATGGGGATCCTGCCGATCACGGATGAAAGCTACCCATCTAGCAGCCGGCCAATGCGAACGGGGCCCCGGTTAGCGTATGCGGTCACTGGGGGGCTCACGGGCCGTCGGTTGGCGAGCTGACCGGTAAGACCGGGGTTGCGCCCCCGTGGGTCAGGGCAGCGCCGCCCGTGGAATAAGGTCGCTTCGCGTGAGAGCTATCCGCCGGTTCACCATCCACCCGGTCCTGCCTGACAGCCTGGATCCGCTCCGGTCGCTGATGCTGAATCTGCGCTGGTCCTGGCATGCGCAGACGCGCGAGCTGTTCGCTGCCATCGATCCAGCCAGCCGGGAGCTAGCCCAGCAGGACCCGGTGGCATTGCTGGGCAGCGTCGCCCAGAGCCGGCTGACTGCACTCGCCGCGGATGACGCCTTCCTGCGGCGGCTTGCCGAGGCGGGCGATGACCTGCGCGACTACCTGGCCAAGCCGCGGTGGTATCAAGCCGAGGCCGGGGCGGGCCGGCGACCGGCCGCGATTGCCTATTTCTCCCCTGAGTACGGGATCACCGCGGCCCTCCCGCAGTACTCCGGCGGTCTCGGCATCCTGGCCGGCGATCATCTGAAGGCCGCAAGCGACCTGGGCGTGCCGCTGATCGGCGTGGGCCTGCTCTACCGGCACGGATATTTCACCCAGTCTTTGTCGATCGAGGGCTGGCAGGGGGAGCGCTACCCTGCCTCAGATCCGAACGGCCTCCCGCTCACCCTGCTGCGGGACGAGGCGGGGGCCGCGGTCCGGGTATCGATCGGACTGGCCGGCGGGACGACGCTAGCGGCCCAGATCTGGGTCGCCCAGGTCGGCCGGGTGCCGCTGCTGCTGCTGGACTCATACGTCGAGGAGAACAGCCCGGACCTCCAGGAGATCACTGACCGGCTCTACGGCGGCGGCACCGAGCACCGGCTGCGCCAGGAGCTGCTGCTCGGCATCGGGGGCGTCCGGGCCGTTCGGGCGTACTGCGCCAGTACCGGTCATGCCGCGCCTGAGGTCTTCCATACCAACGAGGGACATGCCGGCTTCCTCGGCCTGGAGCGCATTCGCGAGTACCTCCAGCTAGGGCTGGACTTCGACGTCGCGCTTGAGCTGTGCCGGGCAGGCACCGTCTTCACCACGCACACGCCGGTCCCGGCCGGCATTGACAGGTTCCCGCGGGACCTGGTCGCCGGTCAGCTCACCGATCATGCTGACAGTGCCGCCGATGCTTTCGCCGCCGCGAACGCTGCCGCTCATGGCTCCGCTAGCCGAGGCGGTGTCGCGGGCCTGCCGATGGACCGGGTGCTGGCCCTCGGCGCCGAGACGTTCGCCGGCGGTGACCCGGCCGTCTTCAACATGGCGGTCATGGGCATGCGGCTGGCACAGCGCGTGAACGGGGTCAGCGAGCTGCACGGGAAAGTCTCCCGATCCATGTTCACGGGCTTGTGGCCCGGCTTCGATGAGGACGAGGTCCCGATCACCTCGGTGACCAACGGGGTGCACGCCCCGACCTGGGTGGCGCCTGAACTGATGGCCATGGCCAGTGAGGATCACGTCGATCCGGCGGCGGCAGATCCGGCCGACGATCCGGATTTCTGGGCGCGGGCAGCCAGTGACCCGGCCCGGTTGTGGGAACTGCGCCGGGTGCTGCGAGCCAGGCTGGTGGCGGAGGCAAGGCGGCGGCTGCGGGCGTCATGGCGCCAGCGTGGCGCGTCCGAGGCCGAGCTGATCTGGACCGACACCGTGCTGGACGACGACGTGCTCACGATCGGCTTCGCCCGTCGGGTGCCGTCCTACAAGCGGCTGACCATGATGCTGCATGATCCGGCCCGGCTCACCGCGCTGTTGCTTGACCCGGACCGGCCGGTGCAGATCGTGGTGGCAGGCAAGGCGCACCCGGCCGACGATGGCGGCAAGCAGCTAATACAGCAACTGGTCAGGTTCGCCGATCATCCCCAGGTCCGGCACCGGATCGTGTTCCTGCCGGACTACGACATGGCCATGGCGCGGACCCTGGTCCAGGGCTGCGACGTGTGGCTGAACAACCCGCTGCGTCCGCTCGAGGCCTGCGGTACCTCCGGCATGAAGGCCGCGCTGAACGGCGGCCTGAACTTGTCGGTGCTGGACGGCTGGTGGGACGAATGGTACGACGGACAGAACGGCTGGGCCATCCCGTCGGCTGACGGCGTGGCCGATCCGGCCAGGCGGGACGAGGTAGAGGCCGCTGCGCTGTACGACCTGATCGGCCAGTCCGTCGCGCCGTTGTTCTACGACACCAGTACCGGCGGCTTGCCGGCCCGCTGGCTGGAGATGGTGTCGCACACGCTGCGAACCCTCGGCCCGCGGGCGCTGGCTACCAGGATGGTCAGGCAGTACGTCACGCAGCTGTACGCGCCCGCGGCCGTTTCCACGCGTGCGCTGGAGTCGGGCGGCCTGGATGCGGGTGGCCTGGATGCCGGCCGCCTGGCTGCCGGCGGCAGCGACGACTCAGCGGGTAACGGGGCGCCCTTCGAAGGCGCGCGCGAGCTCGCAGCGTGGAAGCACCGGGTGATGACGGCCTGGCCGGATGTCCGGGTCGGCCACGTCGAGGCGGATGACGGCGACCTCAGCCCCGGCGGCCGGCTGACCGTCCGGGCGAGCGTCACGCTCGGCTCGCTGTCGCCAGACGACGTCAGGGTTGAAGTCGTCTACGGCCGGGCCGGGGACTCCGACGAGATCATCGATCCGGTCCGGTCACCGCTGCGGCTGGACGCGGCGGCGGTGCCTGATGGCGCGGCCAGGTACATCGGCGAGGCCGAGCTGGGCAAGCCGGGCCCCTTCGGCTACACCGTCCGGGTGCTGCCTAGCCATCCGCTGCTGGCCGGGCCGGCCGAGCTGGGCCTTGTTGCCATGCCGGATGCGCCCGCCGGAATGGTCAACGGGGACTTGCGCTAAGCCATTGCCTGGCGGCCTTTTTTGAGTGGTCGTTTAGTGGCCTTCGGCTTTACTCCAGGCATCAGCGAGTCGCGTGTCGCTAACTGCACTATAAGTGCGACATAAGGGCGCAGAAATCCTGACCCGGAAGTAAACCGCTGAGCTGCGGTTAGCGTCCTCATAGCAACAGAATGGCTGCGCATCCAAGGGAATTTTCCTCACGTGCCAGTCAGAACGCCAGCAAAATCCAAGTCGCTGTGACATCCTGTGATAGAACGCTGTCGGTCGGTGACGGTCACAGATCGTCACGTTCTGTAATCTAGCCATTACCGTCGAGTGCGAGAGGACCCCCCTCGTGAGAACTCAGATCAAGCCGGACAACCGCCTTCTCACTCCGGCTGAAGTTGCCGCAATGCTTCGCGTCGACCCGAAGACAGTAACTCGGTGGGCACGCGGCGGAAAGCTTTCGTCAATCCGCACGCCGGGCGGCCACCGCCGTTACAGCGAGAGCGAAGTTCGCGGTTTCCTGAATGGCTGGCAGGGCGTTTCGCTGCCGCGCGCATCCGGGGAGTGACCGGGCTGGTACCTGCCCCAGTGGCGGTCCTGGGGCAGGTTCTCCGGCCAGCTCGAAGGTCAGCAGATCATCGCGCCAGCCAGTTCGCCGGTCCCGGTCAGGCCAGGCGAGCTGGCTGCGTATTCCGGCCAGGGCGCACGCCCTGTGCCCAGCAATCGCCCCGTTGGCTAGCGGCCCGCTCGCCGTAGTCGCCTTCAGCCTGGCTGCGTATCATCGTGGCTCGGCATCGGAGGTGCATCGTGGGCGAGCTGGTCCAGGTAGAGATCGACCAGGCAGTAGCCACCATCAGGCTGAACCGTCCGCCTATGAACGCGCTGGGCGCTGGTCTTCAGGCGGAGCTTGCCGACGCCGCGGCGGCGGCTGGCTCAGATGCGGCAGTCCGGGCCGTCGTCCTCTACGGCGGCGAGCGAGTGTTCGCGGCGGGCGCCGACATTAAGGAAATGTCGCAAGCCGGTTATGCGCAGATGGTGCATTACAGCCGGCGACTGCAGGATTCGTTCAACGCCGTGGCCCGCATCGGCAAGCCGGTGATCGCGGCCGTCACTGGCTACGCCCTGGGCGGCGGCCTGGAACTTGCGCTCTGCGCGGACTTCCGCGTGCTGGGCGAGAGCGCCAAAGTTGGCCAGCCGGAGATCCTGCTCGGGCTCATGCCGGGCGCAGGCGGAACGCAACGGCTACCCCGGCTCATCGGCCCGGCCAGAGCCAAAGACCTGATCTTCACCGGCCGGTTCGTCGACGCTGCCGAGGCGCTCGCGATCGGGCTCGCCGACAAGGTCGTGCCGGACGATCTGGTCTACTCCGCCGCCTGCGAGATGGCATCGCGTTACGCGACCGGCCCGGCTATCGCGATCGCGGCGGCTAAGCAGGCCATCGATGCCGGCCTCGACACCGGCCTGGGCACCGGACTTGAATTCGAGCGGATGAGCTTTGCCGGGTTGTTCGCCACCGAGGACGCGAGCGCCGGCATGCGCAGTTTCCTGGAGAATGGGCCAGGGAACGCGGTCTTCTCGGGCCGCTGACTAACCTGGCGGCAAGCAATGGCAGGCCGGCGGATGCGGTCCGGCGGATAAGGATGCGGCAGCGATGACGGAGCCAGCAGACAGCCTGTCGCTGGATATGGTGACGGCCGCGCTTCGCGCGGACAGCAGCGATATCGCGATCTACGCGAGAGTCCTGACCGAGTCCCTGGGCGAGTCGCTGCCGCCCGGCTGCGTGACGGTGGACAGGGACAGATCGGTTTCGGACCGGATGAAGGGCCGGCCGGGCACCGTGACGAAAATCACTGTCCGGCTTGGTGAACTGGTCATGACGCTCGGCCTGGCCAGAGGGGCACCCGCGGCGGAGATATGCCGCGAGGTCAGGGGAGTGGTCCTGTCCCGGCAGCCGGTTCCAGTTGGCCAGTGGGCTGGCGAGCTCGCCAGGGCGCTGGTCAGTTACGCGGAGCAGAACGCGGCCACCGCCGACGCCCTGCGCAAGCTGGTAACGGAGAGCTAGCCTTACGACGCCGTGAGTACCTACTAGATCGGGTGCGCCGTAGGCTGTGTGGCTATGAGCGCCCATGCGGGGGAGGAACGGCTGGGCCCATACCGCCTGCACGAGCAGCTGGGCGAGGGCGGCATGGGCGTGGTTTACCTCGCCAGCGGTCCGTCCGGCCAGCAAGTTGCCGTCAAGGTGCTCCGACAGGGGATCCCGGCGGAGGCCACGGCCAGGAGGCGGCTGGCCCGCGAGGTGGACACGATGCGCCGCGTGCAAAGCCCGTATGTGGCCGAAGTTCTTGATGCTGACGTCGAGGGCAGTCCGCCCTATATCGTCACCCGATACGTCGCAGGCCGGACACTGGAGGATGTGGTAGCGGCAGACGGGCCCGTTACCGGCCCTGCGCTTGCCCGCCTCGCCAGCGGACTGGCCGCGGCCCTGGTCGCCGTGCACGAGGCCGGCATCGTGCACCGGGATCTGAAGCCGGGCAACGTCATGCTGGTCGACGGCGAGCCAGTGGTCATCGACTTCGGTATCGCGCAAGCCCCGGATGCCACCAGGCTGACGATGACCGGCATGTTCATGGGTACGCCCGGCTATCTCGCGCCAGAGATAATCGAGGGGCGTACCAGCGGCCCGGCCGCCGACATCCACTCCTGGGGAGCGACGCTGGCCTACGCGGCCACTGGCCATCCGCCGTTCGGCACCGGTCAGTTCGAGGCGATCTTCTACCGCATCGTGCATGGCCAGCCTGAGCTCGCGGCAATGCCTGTGACGCTGTTGCCGCTTGTGCTCGGGGCACTGGCCAGGGACCCGGCGCGCCGCCCGTCGGCGGCCGAGCTAGCGGAACTTTGCGATGGGCTGGACGGCGCGGCGCTGGTACCCGGGCCGGCGCACCCACCGACAATGCCTGCCCATCCGGTGACCGCGCTAGCCCATCCGGCAACGGCGCCGGCCGGGGTACCCGTAGCGGCGGGCGCCGGGCCGCAGGCGGTGGCACCAGGGATCCCGGCCGCCGGCCTTGCCGCGGCCGCCGCAGCGCCGATGGCCATGCCGCCGCCACCGCTGGGCGGCTGGCCAGGTACCCGGCCTATCGCGGCGCCGGGCTCATGACGATTTCGCCGATCTGCTGCCGCCCGTGCGCTATGACCAGCCGGGCAGTCCGCGCGAAATAGGTCAGCTGGCTGGCCCGGGCGGCGATGCCGCCCCCCGGTTCGGTGGCCCGAACTTGATCCCGGCGGCGCAGGCCTGGCCCGGTCCGGGGCTGGCCGGTTCGCCCGAGCTGGCCGCCCCTGGCCCGACGGGCCTGGTGACCGCCGGAGGCGGGCCTGTCCCACCCCGGCGGCTGCTGGTCTTCGCGTCGCTCGCTGCGCTGGTCGCGATCAGCGTTCTGCTGCCGCTGGCGGGCGCGCTCATGGCCCTCGCGGTACTGGTCTTGCTGCGGGCAACGGACGTGACGACGGGCTGGCTAGCCGGGCGCAGGTCCTCGCGCGGTCCGCGACCTAGCGATCCGGCCGCTGCGGCGGCGTTCTATCCCGTGGGCGGTCTGCCGCACGATTCTGCGTTTCCTGCTGCTCAGTCCGCTGGCCCTGCTCTGCGGAGCGGGCGCCGCCGTACTGGCCGTGCTGGCGGCCGGGTCAGCCTCGCTGCCCAAGGCAGGCGGTTACGCAGCCGGCGCGCTCGTGGCCTGCTACTGCCTCGGGCCGGGGTCCCGCGCCTGCCGCAGGCCGCTCAGCAGCTTCTACGGCGCGGTCACCCGCATCAGCGCCGGCGGCGATGCTGGGCATCGTCGGGATCATGGCCGTGGCCGTGGCCGTGGTGGCGGCCGCGGCGACGCTCGCTCCGGGCTACTGGCCTGACGCGCACCTGGGCAATCAGCTGCAGACCGCGACGATCTTGCCTCCGGGCCTGTCAGCCATCTGACCGGCGACATGGCACGATCGGCAGGAAGCTGGCGCACTGGTTCGGCCAGCACGGCTGACGATCGCCCGCCGCCGTTGACCCGCCGACGGCTAGCTGGCCAGCTGCGACGGCGTCCTGGCCAGCTGCGACGGCGCCGGGCTGGCGTCGGCCGCCTGGGGTGACGTCGGCGGCGAGGCGCTCGCCTCGGCCGACGGGCAGCGGCCGGACCAGCCCGAGGGCCACGACCTCGTTGGCCAGCCGGACCCGCCGGTTCGGCCCCTCGGCGATCCGGAGCTTCTGGTAGAGCCGGAGCAGGTGCTGCTTGACCGCGGCCTCGGTCACGACGAGGTCGGCCGCGATATCCCGGGCTGTGGCCGGGGCGACGAATGCGTCCTCGCAGAGCGCGGGCTTGCACAGCGCGGCGACGACGTCCACCTCGCGCCTGGTCAGCTCCGGCATGACGGACCGGCGCGGATCGGTCTCCGGCAGCACTTCCTCGGCTCGGCAGGCCGCCGACGCGGCAGCGCTCCGAGCCGAATGACAGCACATCGCCGTTCTCCAGCAGCCGCTGGGCGACCAGCTTGCCGTTGACCCGGGTGCCGTGCCGAGATAATCCCAGATCGCTGACGTAGGCGTACGGTCCCGCGGCGGATGATCTCGGCGTGCAGCTTGGAGACGCTCGGATGGTCCAGGTGGACATCGACCGACTGGCCGCGCCCGATCGTTGTCACGTCCGGGCGCAGCTTGATGATGGCGCCGGTGCTCTCGATCCGCAGGTGGGGGGTTTCCATGACGTTCCTCCGGCATGTCCGGGGGGCTAGTGAGGTGTCACCTCAGGGTTACCCAGCCATTGCCGCGGCTATGCCTGCGGGAGGTCCAGGCAGCCGTGCCGGGCGCACGGCAAACGCTGACGGCCGGAACCCGGCGGGCAAGTCGGGAGAAGCCGGGCGACGGAAGTACACTGCCCAGCGAACGGTGCGCGAGGAGGGCAATATGGCGGACGAGCCGTCGCGGGGGCTGGCTGACGTAGTTGCGGCGTCCACCGCCCTCAGTGACATCGATGGCCAGGCCGGCCGCCTGTTCTACCGCGGCTACGACATCAATGACCTCGCGGGCCACGCCAGCTTCGAGGAGGTTGCCTTCCTGCTGCAGCGCGGGCACGCGCCCAGCCGAGGTGAGCTGGACGGCTACCGCGCCGAGCTCGCGGCCGGCCGGCGACTCGGCTCGCTGGCGGCTGCACGACCTGGCCGGCGATCGCGCGCCGCCAGCGGCCGATGGAGGCGCTGCGCAGCCTTGTCTCGCTGGGCAGCGCCGACGACCCCGACGCCGAGGCCAACGAGCCCGGCAGCCAACCTGCGCAAGGCCGCCCGGCTGACCGCCCAGCAGCCGGTGCTGATCGCCGCCTATCACGCGGCGCGCACCGGCCGGGACCTGCCGCCGGCCGATCCCGAGCCTTGGCATCGCCGCCAACTTCCTGCTGCAGCTGTCCGGCGCACGGCCGGACACCGCGCGCCGCGGAGATCTTCGACACCTGCCTGGTGCTGCACGCCGATCACACGATGAACGCCTCGACCTTCGCGGCGAGGGTCTGCGCGGCGACGCTGTCCGACATGCACTCGGCGGTGGTCGCCGCGCTCGGCACGCTCAAGGGCCGCTGCACGGCGGGGCCAACGAGCAGGTCATGCGGGGCCTGGAGGCGATCAGGCAGTCGGGCGGCGATCCGCTGGACGGCGGTCACCAGCCAGGTCAGCCGCGCCTGGCGCAGGGCGAGAAGATCATGGGCTTCGGCCACCGGGTGTACAAGACCGAGGACCCGCGGGCCACCCACCTGCGCCGGATGTCGGCCGAGCTGGCCGCCGCCAGCGGTGACGACACCTATTACCGGATGTCTCGCCGGATGGAAGAGGTCGTGCTCGCGGAGAAGGGCCTGTACCCGAACGTCGACTTCTTCGCCGCCACGGTCTACCACTACCTGGGCATCCCCACCGACCTGTTCACCCCGGTCTTCTCGGCCAGCCGGATGGCGGGCTGGACGGCGCACGTCATCGAGCAGCACGCCGACAACCGGCTGATCCGGCCGGACAGCGAGTACATCGGGGAGAGCGGGCCTGCCTGGGTGCCGCTTGAGGCCCGATGAAGCACTCGGCGGTCAAGGCATTCCGCTAGCGGCCATCCGCGCGCCGGGCCAGGCAGGCGGCGCCGGCACGTCCCGGCGGCACCGGGCGGTCAGCGCGCCGGCCTGCTCGACCAGCTGCCGTACGCGTCGTGCTGGCCGGGATCGGGGTCGGCCTGGCCACGATGCGCAGCGTAAGGACGCTGTCCGGGGCGGTACGTTGGTGATAGCGGGCGCGCTGCTGGCGGGTTCCCTCGACGAGGCTGGTGCTGCCGGAGGGCAGGGCCGGATTGCTCGGGTCGCGACGACGGCTGGCCGACGTCGCGGCGCTCGCCGCGCTGGGCGTTGGCCTGCTGATGGCGGGACTGCTCGTCCAGGTCCCGGGCTGATCAGCCGGGCTGGCCAGCCCGGTGCGGCGGACGCGGAGCCGGGCTTGTCAGTGCCTGGTCAGGACTCGCCACGGCAAGGTCGCCGGCGCGATGAAAGGGAACGCAGCAGCATGTCGAAGATAAAGGTGGCCAACCCCGTCGTCGAGCTCGACGGCGACGAGATGACCAGGATCATCTGGCAGTTCATCAAGGACAAGCTGATCCTGCCGTACCTCGAGATCGACCTTGAGTACTACGACCTCTCGATTGAGAACCGCGACGCGACCGACGACCAGGTCACCATTGATGCCGCGCAACGCCATCAAGCGGCACGGCGTCGGGCGTGAAATGCGCAACGATCACGCCGGACGAGGACCGGGTGGCCGAATTCGGGCTGAAGAAGATGTGGCGGTCGCCGAACGGCACCATCCGCAACATCCTCGGCGGCGTGGTCTTCCGCGAGCCGATCGTGGTCTCCAGCATCCCGCGGTTCGTGCCGGGCTGGACCGAGCCCATCGTGATCGGCAGGCACGCGCACGGCGACCAGTACCGGGCCACCGACTTCGTGGTGCCGGGGCCGGGTCAGGTCCGGATCTCGTTCCAGCCGGACGACGAGGGGCAGCGAGCCGATCGAGTTCGAGGTGGCCGAGTTCAGCGGCGGCGGCGTCGCCATGGGCATGTACAACTTCGACGACTCGATCCGCGACTTCGCGCCGGGCCACGATGCGGTTCGCGCTCGACCGCGCGCCTGCCGCTCTACCTGTCCACGAAGAACACGATCCTGAAGGCCTACGACGGCCGGTTCAAGGACATCTTCGCCGAGATCTTCGAGACCGAGTTCAAGGCCGAGTTCGAGGCGGCCGGGATCAGCTACGAGCACCGGCTGATCGACGACATGGTCGCCCAGGTCATCAAGGGCAACGGCGGCATCGTCTGGGCCTGCAAGAACTACGACGGCGACGTCGAGTCCGACATCGTGGCCCAGGGCTTCGGCTCGCTCGGCCTGATGACGAGCGTCCTGATGACCCCGGACGGCAAGACCGTCGAGGCGGAGGCGGCGCACGGCACGGTGACGCGGCACTACCGGCAGCACCAGCAGGGCAAGCCGACCTCGACGAACCCGATCGCGTCGATCTTCGCCTGGACCAGCGGCCTCGCGCACCGCGGCAAGCTGGACGGGACGCCGGAGGTCACCGCAGTTCGCGGAAACGCTGGAGCGGGTCTGCGTCGAGACCGTGGAGAGCGGCAAGATGACCAAGGACCTGGCGCTCCTGGTCGGCGCGGACACGCCGTTCCTGACCACGGAGGAGTTCCTCGCCGCGCTGGACGAGAACCTGCGCGCGGCGATGTCGGCGTCCTGACCTCCCCGCGCCCGCGCAGCATGTAACCACCGCACCGCAGCTGCAGAAGGAGATCACGGGAATGGCCCGCACAGGCAAGGTAACGGTCGTCGGCGCCGGCTTCTACGGCTCGACGACCGCGCAGCGGCTGGCGGAGTACGACATCTTCGACGAGGTCGTGCTGACCGACATCGTCGAGGGCAAGCCCGAGGGGCTGGCGCTCGACATGAGCCAGTCGCGCCCGGTCGAGGGCTTCGAGACGAAGGTCACGGGCCAGACCACGGGCCCGGCCGGCGAGGGCTACGAGGCGATCGCGGGCTCCGGCATCGTGGTCATCACCGCGGGCCTGCCGCGCAAGCCGGGCATGAGCCGGATGGACCTGATCGGGGTCAACGCCAAGATCGTCCGCAGCGTCACCGAGCAGGTCGTCAAGCACGCTCCGGACGCGGTGCTGATCGTGGTATCGAACCCGCTGGACGAGATGACGGCGCTGGCGGCGAAGGTGTCCGGGTTCCCGGCGCACCGGGTCATCGGCCAGGCCGGGCATGCTCGACACCGCCCGGTTCAGCTACTTCGTGGCAGAGCGGCTCGGCGTCCCGGTCGGCTCGGTCAGCACCCTCACGCTCGGCTCGCACGGCGACACGATGGTGCCGGTGCCGTCGGCCTGCACGGTCGGACGGCAAGCCGCTGGCCGACCTGCTGCCGGCCGCAGACATCGACCAGCTGGTCGACCGCACCCGCAACGGCGGCGCCGAGATCGTCGCGCTGCTGAAGACCGGCTCCGCCTACTACGCGCCGTCGGCCGCCGCGGCCCGGATGGCGCGGGCCGTGGCCGAGGACTCCGGCGCGGTGATGCCGGTCTGCGCCTGGGTCGACGGCCAGTACGGCATCTCCGGCGTCTACCTGGGCGTCGAGGCCGAGCTGGGCGCGGCGCGGCATCAACCGGGTCGTGGAGCGCGACCTGACCGACACCGAGCTGGCGGGCCTGCGCGAGGCCGCCGAGGCGGTGCGGGCCAAGCAGGCCGACGTCGCCAGCCTGTAGCGCTCGCAGCGTAGCGGCTCAGCCCAAGGCGAGGCGGCGCAGCGCCAGTTCGGCGTACAGCGCCGTCCCGTCCGGCAGCACCGCGTCATCGAACACCGCCTCGGCCGAGTGGTTGAACGGCGCGGTAAACGGATCCACGTCCGGCGGGCACGCGCCGAGCATCAGGAACGCGCCGGGCACCTTGTCCAGCACGTAGGAGAAGTCCTCCGAGCCGGTCAGCGGATTCGGCGCGCTGATGTACCGGCCCTCGCCGAGCACCTCGGCCACCGTCCGTTCGGCAAAGTCCATTTCGGCCGCGTTGTTGACGTGACCGGGTAGCCGTCCACGAACTCGGCCGTCGCGGTCAGCCCGTGCGCGGTGGCGATGTCGCGGCAGCCTCGGGGCGGCCTGCTGACGGCCGCCCGGGCCTGCGGCGAGAACGAGCGGATCGTCGCGACGAACTGGCCTCGTCGCTGATCACGTTGTCGGCGGTGCCGGCGTGGAACGTGCCGACGGTCAGCACGACCGGGTCGAAGACGTCGAACTGCCGGGTCACCATCGTCTGCAGCGCCAGCACGATCTCGCACGCGACCGGCACCGGGTCGGCGGCGTGGTGCGGCTGGGAGCCGTGCCCGCCGCGGCCGCGGACCGTGACGTGCAGCGTGTCCGCAGCGGCCATGATCGGGCCGGGCCGGCTGGCCAGCAGCCCGAAGGGCAGCAGGCCCGAGGCCACGTGCAGGGCGTAGGCGGCCACCGGCCGCTCGCCGGCCGCGTCCAGTACGCCCTCCTCGACCATGATCCGGGCAGCCGCCCGGCCCTTCCTCGCCCGGCTGGAACATGAAGATGACGTTCCCGGCCAGCTCGGCCTGCCGGGCGGAGAGCAGCCTGGCCGCGCCCGCCAGCATGGCGGTGTGCAGGTCGTGGCCGCAGGCGTGCATGGCCCCGTCGACCCTCGAGGCGAACGGAACGCCGGTCCGCTCGGTCACCGGCAGCGCGTCCATGTCACCGCGCAGCAGCACGGTCTGGCCCGGCCTGCCGCCGCGCAGGACGGCGGTAACCGAGCTCAGGCCGGGGCCGGTGCTGATCTCCAGCGGGAGCCCGTCCAGCGCGTCGAGTACCTTGCGCTGCGTGCGCGGCAGGTCCAGGCCGATCTCGGGCTCGGCGTGAATCGACCTGCGCAGCTCGATCAGTTCCGCGGAAATGGCGACGGCCTCGTCGCGAATCGCGGCCACCGGCCACCGGCCCCTTCTTCTGGAATTAACGCACTATAGTGCCTACTGCAATTTAGTATATTCGCGATATACAGCGTACTACATGATCCGGTGGGCCATCGATGCAGCCCGGCCGCCGTCGCGGCAGGCCGGGCGAGTACCGCTCGGCCGCGCGGGCAGACTGCTTAGACTATTGCAAACTACCGCGCGGCCGGGCTCCGGCTGGCTGCCGGGACGCGGGGACGGCAGCGCGCCGCGTAACCCGAATGACGAGGGTCGGGGATCCGGACGTGAATAGCGTCGGCTGGGATATTCTCCTGGTCCTTGCCGTGATCCTCATCGGCGGGTTCTTCGCCGCCGCCGAGATGGCGCTGGTGTCTCTGCGCGAGGGCCAGGTGCGCGCGATCGGCAAACGGGGCAAGCGGGGCCAGCGGACCGCGCGGCTGGCCCAGGATCCGAACAGGTTCCTGTCCTCGGTCCAGATCGGCGTCACGCTGGCGACGCTGATGTCGGGTGCCTTCGGCGCGGCGCTGCTGTCGGACAAGCTGGCCGGCGCGCTCAACCAGAGTCCAGGCTGCCGCGACGGCGTGGCCACGCTGCTGGCGCTGATAGTCGTGACGCTGGCGATCTCGTTCTTCACGCTGGTCTTCGGCGAGCTAGCGCCGAAGCGGCTCGCCCTGCAGCGGGCGGAGCGGGTCGCGCTATTCGGCCGGCCCGGTCGTGGACCGGCTGGCCACGCTGGCCCGGCCGCTGGTCTGGCTGCTGTCGAAGTGTACGAACCTGGTGGTGCGGCTGCTTGGCGGCGATCCGGCGGCTGGCCGCGGGGTGATGACCGATGAGGAACTGCGCGACCTCGTCGCCGGGCACCAGGCGCTGAGCCCGGACGAGCGGCACATCGTGGGTGAGGTCTTTGATGCCGGGAAACGGCAGATCCGCGAGGTGCTCGTGCCGCGGACCGAGGTGGAGTTCCTGCCCGCGACGATGCCGCTGACCCAGGCGTCCGCCATTGCCGAACATGCCCGTTACTCCCGGTTCCCGGTCTATCAGGAATCTTACGATGATGTGATCGGGTTTGTGCATACCCGTGATCTTCTGGATAACCGGCCCGAGGCGGATACCCGCAAGGTCGGCGAAGTCTGCCGGCCGGTCAAGTTCCTGCCGATCAGCAAGATGGTGCTGTCGGCGCTGTCGGAGATGCGCAAGGACCGGGCGCACCTGGCGATCGTGGTGGACGAGTACGGCGGCACCGCGGGGATCGTCACGCTGGAGGACCTGGTCGAGGAGCTGATCGGGGACATCCAGGACGAGTACGACGAGGAAGCGTCCCATCCGCGCCAGCTGCACGGTGGCGAGCTCGAGGTAGACGGCTTGCTGAACCTGGACGAGTTCGCCGAGCAGACCGGCCTGGAGCTGCCGGAGGGCCCGTATGAGACGGTGGCTGGCTACCTGCTGTCCGCGCTCGGCCACCTGCCGGACAACGGCGAGTCCGTCCAGGTCAGCGGGCGCACCCTGACCGTCACGCAGCTGGACGGGCGGCGAATTTCCAGGGTCAGGGTCAGCCCGGCTGCACTGCCGGCCCAGGTGCAGGACTCGGCTAGCCAGGCCGGGTAGCGGGCCGCCAGCTGGCGGCAGTCAGCCGACTAGACTGCGGGAATGGCGGATGGCGATCGCAGCGGCCCGGCCGGCCTCGAATCCGGGCCTGTGCTCGTGGTGGATTTCGGCGCCCAGTACGCCCAGCTGATCGCACGCCGCGTGCGCGAATGCCACGTCTTCTCGCGGGTCGTCCCGAGTACGATGCCGACTGAGGAGATGCTGGCCTTGCGGCCGTCAGCCATCATCTTGTCCGGCGGACCTTCGTCGGTCTACGCGCCCGGCGCCCCGCCCGCCCCGGCCGGCCTGCTTACGGCCGGGGTGCCGGTGCTTGGCATCTGCTACGGCTTCCAGCTCATGGTCCGCGATCTCGGCGGCCAGGTCTTGCATACCGGCACCGGTGAGTACGGGGCCACCGCCCTGCAGTCGGCCGCAGCCACCGGGACGCTTCTGGCCGGGCTGCCGCCAGCACAGCGGGTCTGGATGTCGCACGGTGACACCTGCGCCGCGGCGCCGCCCGGATTCGCGGTCACCGCCGCGACCGCGGGCACTCCGGTGGCTGTGGCGGAGGCCCCGGACCGGCAGCTCTACGGCATGCAGTTCCACCCGGAAGTGCTGCACACCGAGCACGGCATGGCGATGCTCCGCAGCTTCCTGGCCGCCGCCGGATGTGAACCGAGCTGGACCATGCGCGGCGTGATCGACGAGCAGACGGAGCGGATCGCGGCGCAGGTAGGAGCCGGCCGCGCGATCTGCGGGCTGTCTGGTGGCGTCGACTCCGCGGTGGCGGCCGCGCTCGTCCAGCGGGCCATCGGGTCGCGGCTCACCTGCGTCTTCGTCGATCACGGCTTGTTGCGGTCAGGCGAGGCCGAGCAGGTCGAGAAGGATTTCGTCGCGGCCACCGGGGTCGAGCTCAAGGTTGCAGACGCGGCTAGCGACTTCCTCGGCGCGCTGGCAGGCGTTACCGATCCCGAGCAGAAGCGCAAGATCATCGGGCGGGAATTCATCAGGGCGTTCGAGCAAGCCGCGCGCGAGATCGCCGGCAAGCACCAGGACGAGGCCGCGTTCCTGGTCCAGGGCACGCTCTATCCCGACGTGGTCGAGTCTGGCGGCGGGACCGGGACGGCGAATATCAAGTCTCACCACAACGTGGGCGGCCTGCCAGACGACCTGAAATTCGAGCTGGTCGAGCCGTTGCGGGACCTGTTCAAGGACGAGGTACGCCAGGTCGGAGCCGAGCTCGGCCTGCCGGCCGAGATCGTCTGGCGGCAGCCGTTCCCCGGTCCGGGGCTGGCCATCAGGATCATCGGCGAGGTGACCGCCGACAGGCTGCGGGTCGTGTCAGCCGCGGACGCCATCGTGCGCGCGGAACTGTCCGCCGCTGGCCTTGACCGCCAGATCTGGCAGTGCCCGGTGGTGCTGCTCGCCGACGTCCGCTCAGTCGGCGTGCAAGGCGACGGGCGCAGCTACGGCTACCCGGTCGTGCTGCGGCCAGTCACCAGCGAGGACGCCATGACAGCGGACTGGGCGCGGCTGCCGGACTCGGTGCTCGCGGCGATCTCGACCCGGATTACCAATGAGGTACCGGAGATCAATCGGGTGGTGCTGGACATCACGAGCAAGCCGCCGGCGACTATCGAATGGGAATGATTCCAGAAGTCCTTACATCGTGAACCGGAGGTTGCGGGCGGCCCGGTCGCCGAGTTCGGAGTTGCCGGTCCAGGTGATCTTGCCTGCGTCGATCTGAGCTTGCGGGTCGATCCGGCCGCAGGCAAGCTGCATGAACGTCAGCGTATCTGTCGTCAGTTCGACGTCGGGGTTCTCAACGCTGTCCACGACCTTTGCGCGGCCGTTGACGACGACGGCTAGGTCTCGCTTCAGGGGGCCGGTGAGGTGGAAGACGATGCTGGTGTCGTCGGGCAGGCCGATTCGCTTCCCCACGATGTAGCCGAGCGAACCCTCGACCTCGGCCAAAGCGATCTCGGCGCGGGGTCCGCTGTCATCGGTTGGCCAGCCCAGCGGCGTGGTGACGTCGCGCTCGTGCACCCAGAAGTCGAAGACCCGGATTTCCAGGAACCGGCCATAGGTCTTGACGCCAACGGGCGTCCACGACGGCCGGGCGAGGTCGTCCTCGCGCAGCGCGGCCAGGTCCGCCCGGCGCCCGGCGAAGATCTCGGCTAGCCGGCTGGCGAACGACTTGTCGTCCAGCGCGGCCACTTCCTCGTCGTACGCGCCGACCCGGGAGAGCGGCGGGAGGTGCTCGGCGCTATCCGGCAGCCAGCCGGTCATGACCCGCTCCATCATGCCCAGGTGGCTGACCACGCCGCGGGCATCCCACTCCGGGCAGAGCGACTGGGTCCGCCACCCGGACTCGTCCATCTGGGCGCAGAGCGACTCGATGGCGTCGTAGGACTGCCCTAGCGAGTTCCGGATCGTGGCGAAGTCGGTCACGGCGTCTCCTTCTGGATGGTGACCCAGTCCCGTGCCTCCAGATAGGGACGGAACGTGGTGGCGATGGACTCGAGGTCAGCAGTTTGCTTCGGGCGCTGCAGCTCATAAACATTCGGGAATTCAAGCCAGCCGGTCATCAGCTGCCATAGCCGGACCGCGGCATCACCGGCCGGCGGGTCGATGAGAACCGGACCGAACAGCGCCACTTCATTGGTGGACACAGGATCGGCGAACACCAGCGTTGGCACGCCCCAGCCGCCCAGGCTGGTGACCCGCTCGTGATCGGCGCGCACCTCCGCGCTGGTAGCCGGATCGCTGATCGCCTGGCTGACCAGGGCCGGGTCGAGGCCAAGCTCGCTGACGAGTTCTTCGGCCACTTCCCGGCGATGCGGCTTGCGGCCGTGCACGTGCAACGCGGTGCCAGCCGCGTCATACCAGCGGTCGAGCAGTGCTGGATCGAGGCGGCGCAGCAGGGCCCCGACGCGCATCATCGACCATCCGTAGGACCATTCGCGCTCCCACGGGTGCTTCTTGCCCTCGGCCCGGTTGATCTCCTCCAGGCTGAAGAAGCGCCACCGCACCTCCAGGCCGAGCTGATCACGAACGTCGCGCATCCAGATTGAGGCCTGGTAAGCCCACGGGCACATGATGTCGAAATGGAAGTCCACGGCAGTGATCCGCTCCGTCATGACGCGACCCCGTTTCCTTCCAAGAGCTCTAGCTGGCAGCGACGTGTACGGTCCCGGCCGACGGTCAGGTGACGCCGGTCGGCATCACGGAGATATCCGCGTAGGACTTGCTCGCGGCGATGTCGCGCAGCCGTTCCATCGCGTCAAATACCTCGGCGAAGCTGGTGGTGATGGCCGCGGGGCCCAGCCTGACCCGGTCCGGCACCCGGTAGTCGCCGATTACGCCCGCCTCGATCAGCGCCTGACTGATCTGCCAGGCATGGTCGTGCCGCAGGCTGACGTGGGCGCCGCGGCGGGCGGCGTCGCGCGGCGAGGCGAGCGTGAAACCGTGTTCGGTGAGCCACTCATCAGCGAGCTCGACCAGGTAGCCGGTCAGTGCCACGCTCTTGTCTCGCAGCCTGGCCATGCCCGCCTCGCCGAGCAGCCGCGCGCCTTCCTCGACCGCCACGGCGCCGATGATATTCGGCGTCCCGGTGAGGAAGGCAGCCATCCCGTCGGCTGGCTCGTAGCGCGGACCCATCGCGAACTGGTCGCGCTGGCTGAACCAGCCCCAGATCGGCTGCCGGAGCACGGCCTGCAGGTCCTCGCGGACATACAGGAACGCGGGCGCTCCGGGCCCGGCGTTGACGTACTTGTAGGTGCAGCCGATCGCCATGTCGGCACCACTGGCATCCAGTTCCACCGGCACCGCGCCGACCGAGTGGCACAAGTCCCAGAGCATGAGCGCGCCGGCCGAGTGCACGAGCCCGGTCAGCTTCGGCATGTCGGCCAGCGCCGCGCTGCGATAGGAGACGTGCGACAAGCTGACCAGCGCAGTGCGGTCGTCCAGGGCGGCAGCCAGGGCCTGCTCGCTTATCCCGGCGTCCATGTCGGTATGGATAACGCGCAGCTCGCAGCCGCGCTGCGCGGCGACGCCCTGGAGCACGTAGCGATCAGTAGGGAAATTGTCGTCGTCGGTAATGATGACGTCCCGGCCCGGCCGCGCATCCAGCGCGGCGCAGGCCAGCTTGTACAGGTTGACAGTTACCGAATCGCAGACCAGTACCTGGCCGGCGGCCGCGCCGACGAGGTGCTCGCCGACCATGTCACCAGCCTCGGTGGGCAGCAGGATCCATTTATCCCAGGACCGGACCAGGCCAACGCCCCAGTCCTGGTCAACGACCTCGGCGATCCGCGCCTGGGTGCGGACCGGCAGTGGGCCGAGCGAGTTCCCGTCCAGGTAGATGAGGTCCCGATCCTGGTGCACGAACCGGTCGCGAAATGGAGCGAGCTGGTCGGCAGCGTCCAGGGATTCTGCATATGACCGATCTGCCGAGAAAGTCGTCACGCCTACCACCCTAAGCCGAGCCTGTCTGCGCTGACCGCCTACCCGGCAGAGGTCCGGGTAACACTAAGCTGGCCCGGACGTTCGGCTCAGCGCGCCGCCGGGGTGACCCTAGCCCGGCGACCTCGGCTGGCCGGGTGGGCGTCCGCCGGCTGGCGACTCGGCTGGCGGCAACCCTCGCTGGCCGGGTGGGCGTCCGCTGACCGGCGACCTCGGCTGAGCGGCCGCGGCCCCGTAGGATCGGGGTGTGCCTGAAGAAGCCGCGCCGCCAGCAGAGATCAGCCGCGTGCTGGTCATCACCGCCCATCCCGACGACGTCGATTTCGGCGCGGCCGGGACGATAGCGCAGTGGACCGACGCGGGGCTCGAGGTGAGCTACTGCATCGTGACCAACGGCGACGCCGGGGGGAGCGACATGTCGGTGCCCAGGGCCGAAATGGTCGCGATAAGACAGGCTGAACAGACCGCTGCGGCGAAGCAGGTCGGCGTGCACGACCTGCACTTCCTCGGCTACCCTGACGGCCGCGTCGAGCCGACCATCGGCTTGCGCCGGGATCTCGCGCGGGTGATCAGGCTGCTGCGCCCCGAGCGCGTCGTTTGCCCGTCCCCTGAGCGCAACTACGTCAGGCTTGGCGTGAGCCATCCCGACCACAGGGCCGTCGGGTCCGCCGCGCTTGATGCTGTTTACCCTGATTCGCGTAACCCGTTTGCTTTTCCCGAGCTGCTGACCGACGAGAAGCTCGAGCCCTGGACCGTGCGCGAGGTGTGGATCTCAGGCACACCGACGCCGACGCACTACATCGACATTACCGACACGTTCGGCCGCAAGCTCGCGGCGTTGCGCTCGCATGTCAGCCAGATCTCCGACCCAGTCGGCCTCGAGCAGTTCCTGCGCCCCTGGCTCAGCCGGGCCGCGCAGCAAGGCGGGCTGCCCGAGGGTCACTTGGCGGAGGGTTTCCAAGTGATCCAGACCGGCTAACGAGTGCCTCAGCCCGGTGATCTCGTTATCGAGTGCGTTCTTCAGCGATTATCGCGGACAAACGCACTCAATAACGCGCGAGCGGACCCTGCGCGGCTCGCGGCGGGCCTGATCGCAGGCTCCGGCGGGCGGTAAAGCCGCGACGATCCCTACTTTGGCTAGCGACATGATCCCTACTTTACCTAGCGACTTGATCGAAATGTTACCTGCAACGTCTTGACTAAGCCTTGTATTTTGATAGGAAATAGGGACTAATCCCGAGGGGGGTCGACGCCGGCGCAGTGAGCGTGGCGTGCCTATCTCACCTACGAGCAGGAGGACGTGTGCGCTCGCTCAAGAGCCTCAGCCTGATCGCGGCCGGAGCCATGCTGGCCGCGGGGTCCGCGCTAGCGGCCGGTCCGGCCATCGCCGACCCGATCGCGAACCATGGCGGTAAGGCCGTTTCGCCGAAGCCCTACGACATCGTCGGCGTCGGCTCCGACACCGACGACGCCCTGTTTGATCAGCTGACCTACGACTACAACACCTCGCACAAGGTGCACAACAAGACCCATCCCTACATCTACAGCTGGGACGCCACGCCGCCGAACAATCCGCTGAACCTCAAAAGCAACGTCGTCCCGAAGATCGGCTGCGCGAGGATCTCCAGGCCGGACGGCAGCGGAGCCGGCATCACTGATTTCGAGGCGCCCAACTACAAGACCGCCGGCCACCTGTGCATCGACTTCGCCCGCTCGGCCAGCTATCGCCCGTCATCTGACCCGGACAACTACGGCAAAAACCTCTACGTAGCCATCGCCGAGGACGCTGAGACCTACGCGGTGACCGCCGGCGGCAACGCCCCGACCAACCTCACTCGCGCTGACCTGGTCGGCATCTACAGCTGCACATACACAAACTGGGATCAGATCGGCGGCAAGAATGCCCCGATCGAGGCGCTGCTGCCGCCGACGTCCGCTGGCGTGACGAAGTTCTGGCTCACGGCGCTCGGCTTGAGTGCGGCGGCCGCCTGCATCAACAAGAACAACACGCTGGTCGTGCAGCAGAACCAGGGCATCGACACCGCGATCTTCGGCACCAAGACGCACCCGAACCCGAACGTCATCGTGCCGTACTCCGTCGGAAAGTACATCGCCCAGCGGTATCACTCTGCCGCCGTCGGCAAGACGCCGACCGCGAAGCAGAACAAGTTCGGCCGAAACGAGCACGGCGATCTCGTTCTCGGCTCCATCGGCGGCGTCGCGCCGACAGTCGGCATCGGCACCGCTACGAAGATCAACATCAACCTGCGCAAGGCAGGTAACTTCACCAGGCCGCTTTTCGACGTCGTCTGGTACGCAGCGCACAGCAAGAACGGCGACCACATCCCGAGCTACCTGGAGCCGTTCTTCGCGGCGGCGACCGGCGTGAAGGTCAAGGGCTGGTTCTGCGCTA
Source organism: uncultured Actinomycetota bacterium (assembly GCA_963834665.1). GTDB lineage: Bacteria > Actinomycetota > Actinomycetes > Streptosporangiales > Streptosporangiaceae > JAJYUU01. Next base: position 537,881 of record CAWICK010000006.1, on the reverse strand, counting down.
ACACTGAAGCTCAGCACGCCATTGAGAACTATGGCTTCCTCACTACCAGGGAGTGCGGGCTCGGCACCTGACCGGGGCGGCCTGGGCCGCGGGCGGAAGTGCTGCCCGCGGCCCAGGCCAGGCCGCCACGTCAGCGCGTGCGGACCCGCGGCCGAATCCACGGGCTGGTCCGAAACCACGGACTGGTCCTAAACCACTGGCTGGTCCGAAACGACGCATCCCAAACCACGGGATGGTCCGAAACGACGCATCCCAAACCACGGGGCTTATCCCAACCAGAGCTGCTTACCTCGACAGACTGAAGGGTTTCGTGAGTCATGCGGAAGAAGGTTGCCCGCGCTGCCGGGCTGATAGGCCTAGCCGCTGGTCTGCTCGCGTTGGCAGGCGGCGCGTCCGGGCGGGCGTTCGCCAGCACGACCGACACCGGCGGGACTGTCACCATCGCGATCCGGCATTACACGCTCGCAGGCCTGGCCAGGGCAGGCATCGTGGTCCTGCCCGGTGACTCGGGCACCGCGAGTTACGCCAGCGGACATGAGGTGCTCTCTTATCCGGTGACCGGCGGGGATGCCAGCTTCATCGGCACCGCCGGCACCCTTGATCTGGCCGGAAGCGTTCAGTTCACCGACGGTGCTACGGGCAGGTCGGTTACGTTGACCGACCTGACGTTCAGTTACGGCACCGGGTACATCAGCGGGGCAGCCGGAACTGCCCGCGTAGTCCTCGGTCAGATTGGCGGCGCGGAGAACGGCCAGGCTAGCGCTGGTCCTCCGGCCACTCAGACCTTCAGCGCGAGTGCGGTGTTCACCACCCTCGGAGGCGCTAGTTACCTGGACACGGCCTTGCACACCAGCTACTTCAAGGCTGGCCAGGATCTGGGTGGCTTCGCGGCGGCCTACGACGTCCAGACTAGCTAGCCAAACTCGGCGTGGCGCAGGCGAGAAATGCCGTGTAAGCCGAAGGTCACAACGGCCACTCTGGTGTTATCGTCACCCGAACCGGGCGCCCGGAGCGATATCACCTGTTCGCTGCGCGTTCACCTTTTATTAGAAGACTAGAAATACGAGCCGAAGAGTATGTATTTGCCTGAGGCGGACGTGGCTGCTTCATGCTGCGCTGCTACCGGCACGGGAGGGATGTTGGCATGGCCGTCGCGCTGACCTCGGCTCGGCCGGCGCCAGCTGACGATGACGTTCCGCGCACGATCGTGTCGCGTGGGTCACGCGGAGACCTGTTCTTCCGCGGTGTCCTGCGGGCTGCGGGCGTGTCGAGCTTCGTGATAACCGCGATGATCCTCGTCTTTCTGCTGTACCGGGGAAGCTGGGCGCTACGGACCGCCGGGCTGAGCTTCTTCACCAAGCAGGCCTGGGTTTTCGTCGGCAACCAGTTCGGCATCGGCGGCGTGCTGCCCGGCACGCTGATCATCGGCGGGATCGCCAGCGTGATCGCGATCCCGATTGCGATCGCTACTGCCATCTTCATCTCTGAGTACGCGCCCGGACGGCTCCGGCGCGTGCTGATCGCGGTCATCGATCTGATGGCGGCGATCCCCAGCATCATTTACGGAGTCTGGGGCCGGTTCTTCCTGATGCCCAGGGTGATCGGCGTGGACGGCTGGATCTCCCGGCACGTCCACTGGTTCCCGCCCTTTCGAACCACCATTGCCGCGAGCTCGTCGACATTCGTCGGCTCGCCGTTCATCGCGGGCATGGTCGTGTCGCTGATGGCGATCCCGATCATCACCTCACTGTCCCGCGAGGTCTTCTCGCAGGCACCGCAAGGTGAGCGAGAGGGGGCGTATGCGCTGGGCTCGACGCGGTGGGGGATGGTCAGGACTGTTGTGCTTCCGTTCGGCCGGGCCGGCGTCATCGGCGCTTCCATGCTCGGCATCGGCCGGGCCCTGGGCGAGACCATCGCCGTTCTGCTCATCATCAGCCCGATCCCGACGCTGAACTGGCATGTGCTGCAAAGCGGGGGTAACTCGATCGCGTCCTTCATCGCGGGCAACTGGGCCTCAGCCAATTACAACCAGTTGTCTGGCCTGATGGCTGCCGGGCTGGTGCTGTTCGCCATCACGCTGACCGTGAACTCACTGGCTGCGGTCATCATCACCAGGTCGCGGTCGGGCGCCGCGACCCAGGATTAAGGCACGGATCATCTGATGAGCGCGAATCAGCCACTGGTTAGCGGCGATGTGCCGCTGGTGTTGCGGCGGGTGACGCCCGAAGATGTCCTCACGGTGGTCGGCGCGGCCGTCGCATCACTCGGCCTCACCTGGATCCTCTACGAGCGCGTGCTGCCGCTGAGCGGAGCGTTCGGCTTCTGGCTCTGCTGGTACCTGGCCTTCGTGGTCTTCTACCTGGCCATCGCCGGATTGCAGTGGAACGGGCTGGTGGTACGGGACAAGGCGCTGGCGGTACTGGTCAGCAGTGGCGGCGTCTTCGCCACGGTCGTGGTCATTGACCAGATTGGCTACAGCTTCCTCAAGGGCCTGCCGGCGATCAGCCACCTGAACTTCTGGACCACAGACATGTCGCTCGCCGCCCCGCTCAGCTCGCTGCGAGTCGGCGGCATGCTGCACGCGGCGGTGGGCTCGCTGGAGCAATTGGCCCTGGCGACGCTGTTCTCGGTGCCGCTCGGGATCGCGGCGGCGCTGTTCCTGGCCGAGGTCGGCGGCAGGCTCGAGCGTCCGGTCCGGACGATCGTCGACGCGATGACCGCACTGCCATCCATCGTGGCCGGGCTGTTCATCTATGCGCTGGCGGTGCTATCGCTTGGGGTGCCCAAGTCGGGCTTCGCCGCCTCGCTCGCCATTGCCATCGTCATGCTGCCCACCGTGACCAGGGCCGCCGAGGTCGTGCTGAGGGTAGTGCCGGGGACGCTGCGTGAGGCATCCTTCGCGCTCGGCGCCAGTCAATGGCGCACGGTCTGGCAGGTCATCCTGCCGACAGCGAGATCCGGCTTGTCCACCGCGGTCGTCCTCGCCATGGCCAGGGGCTTTGGCGAGACCGCTCCGGTGCTGTTGCTCGCCGGCTCCACGAACGTTCTGAACACCAACCCGTTCCACAGCTGGCAAGCCACGCTGCCCACGTTCATCATTAACGACATCCTGAACGACGGCCAGATCCCGAACTACGTCTACCGCGCCTACGGGGCTGGCTTCGCGCTAATGGTCGTCATCGTCATCCTGTTCGCGATCGCGCGCATGCTGGGCGGGGCGCGGCCGGGCGAGCTGACTAAGCGCCAGGCTCGCAAGCTCAGCCGAGAGGCAGCCAGGTCGTGACCAGCCAGAATCCCCTGAAGTCCGTGACCCTGAAGTCTGCGATAAGGAATGCCATGCGCTCGCCCGCCGGTCGGCTATCCCTCGCAGGACGTGCCTGCGCCATTGCCGGGGTCATCTTGATGTCGGCTGGAGTCGTGCTGCTGCCGTGGACTAGCGGGTCTGCCGGCGCGACACCGCTCACCTCGACCGCGTCGGTAACCGGGCAATCGGCTTCCTCGCAGATACTGACGGGCACGGCGACGGCCAGCAATTCCTCGAGCCCGACGGCCACCTCCACGCCGTCGCACACCACGAGCCCGACGCCGACTCCGACCACGAAATCGCCGACGCCGACGCCGACGCCGACTCCCACGCCGAGCCGGTCGCACAAGCCCAAGCACCCATCGCCCACCGGCCGGCCGCCCGCGCCGCCGGGCGGTGTCGTCGTCCGTGGTGCGTACCTGTGGGACACGGCCACCAACCGGAAGTTCACCCATCCCAGCTACGTGACGGTGAGCCAGGTCCACAACCTGATCAATCAGGTGGTCAAGGTGACCTGGCGTAACTTCACACCAAGCAGCCAGGTCACTTACGATCCGGTCGGTACCGACTACCCGGTCATGGTCGCGGAGTGCAAGGGCACTCATCCGACCAGGCAGAGTCAGTGCTTCGGCGCCAACAACGGCGGCGTCCAGGCATCGCTGAGCCAATTCGGTCCGGAGAACACTGCTTACGCGACAACCTCACCGAACGGGACGGGCGAGGCCTTCGTCCAGTTGCTGACGGCCCAGGAGCAGTCGCAGCTCGGCTGCGCGAAGGGTCACCCGTGCTCGCTGGTGATCGAGCCAGCGCAGGGCGGCAACATCTTCACCTCGCCCCCTACCTGCAACGATCACAGCCAGGACCTGGGCCTTACCGCCATCGGGCAGACGGCGTTCACCGCTACCTACGGGTACTGCTCCTGGAAGGACCGGATCATCGTCCCGCTGACTTTTGCGCCGACGCCGACCGACTGCCCGGTGCACAACCCCGACTTCAGCGTGATCGGTTCGCCCATGCTGGCCCGGGCGATGAGCTCATGGCAGTCGGCGCTGTGCACCAGCTCGAATCCGATGGCCATTCAGTATGACTCGGCGCAGAATGAGCCGCTGGCCCGGACGGATTTCACTACCGGGACCGATGACGTCGCGCTGACGACGCTGCCAGCGGGCGGAGCAGGGACCGCTAAGCATCCGTTCACCTATGCGCCGGTCGCCATCTCGGCGGAATCGGTTGCTTTCTGGGTCGACAACCCGGCGACCGGCAAGCCACTGACGCGCCTGAAGCTCGACGCCAGGCTGGTACTCAAGCTGCTCACGCAGTCGTACAACTTCGAATTTGAAGGCTGCGGCAAGGGCCGGGTGCCTAAAGGCCTCGGCTGCGACAACGCGGTCGACAACGACCCTGTCACGCTCTTCGCCGATCCGGAATTCAAGCAGCTCAATCCTCGTGTCACCACCGTGGGCGATGGCTTCCAGGTCCCGACCGTGCTGTCCGGCGCGAGCGACATGACCTGGGAGCTCACCCGGTGGATAGCCGCCGACAAGACCGCCAAGGCGTTCGCGGACGGAAGCTTCGATCCGTGGGGCTCGCATGTCAACACCGACTACCTGAACATGCAGCTGCCTACGACAACGCTCAATGCCATGGACCCGTTCTTGCCGGTCGCGCACCGGTACGTGCCGTTCTTCCCGCTGTCTCAGGTCGCCCAGTTCCAGGTGGACGACTGGTTCCCGGCGACGGACTGGCAGCCCGACACCTTCGGCAACTACGCAAAGCTGTCGCCCGAGATTCCCGGCGCCCGGGCTCTGTTCGCAATCGTTGACCAGGGCGACGCAGCCGCTTTCGATCTTCCCGTAGCGGCACTCCAGAACGCCGCCGGGCGCTATGTCCCGCCCACCAATGCAGGCATGACGGCTGCGCTGAAGGATATGAAGACGGCCAGCAACCACGTCACGCAGCAGATCAACGTCACCGGCAAGGTTGCGGCCAAGGCGAAGAATGCCTATCCGCTGACGATGGTGATCTACGCCATGGTGCCGACCAAAGGCATCTCGAAGAAGAAGGCGGCGAAGATCGCCCAGTGGCTTGACTATGCGGCCAACGCCGGCCAGCGGCCAGGAAATGCGCCGGGCCAGCTGCCCCCGGGCTATCTGCCGCTCACCGCGAAGATGCGGGCTCAGACGCTAGCGGCCGCTCAGTTGGTTTTCGCTCAGCAAGGCAATCCGGCCAAGAAGAAGCCGGCGCCGAGTCCGTCCGCCACCACGGCCGCGGCCGCGGCCGCCAGTGCCAGCCCCACGCCGAGCCCGAGTTCGACCCCGCCGACGGTGAGCCTGGGCTATGACTCGAACCCGGCCACGTCCGGCATTGCCAGGTACGCAGTGCCGGTGCTGCTCGTCGCTGGCGCCATGCTCGCCGCGGCCGGCTCCTTCGCGCTGCTAGCCGGCAAGAACGGCGCGGCCGCTGTCGCGCTGCTGCGCCGGGTCCGGCGACGAGGCGTGCGGCTGCCAAGCGTGCGGCTACCAGGGAGGAAGAAGTGACCACCGGTCTGCGACGCGCGCGGCTGCCAAGGAGGAAGACCAAGTGAAGACCGGCCTGCGCCGCGCGAAGCTCCTCGTGGCGTTCGGGGGACTGCTTGCCGTGCTCGGCCCGCTGTCGCCCGCGCTCGCGGGTACAGCCGGGAACTATGCCGCCATCAACGGCTCGGGTTCCACCTGGAGTTCGGTGGCTCTGTCGCAATGGGCGCAGAACCTGCACGCTAACGGCATCGTGATCAACTTCAACCCGGACGGCTCGGCCGCTGGTCGTGCCGACTACATGCAGCAGCAGGTGCGAGTTCGCCGCGTCCGATCCGCCATTCCGTACCGGCGGAGACCCGTTCGCCAGCGGCGCCGCTGAGCACCCGGCGGTCGGCTACTCCTACGTGCCTGACACCGCAGGTGGTACTGCCTTCATGTACCACCTCGACGTAGGCGGCAGGCTGATCACCAATCTCCGGCTGTCCGGAGCGACGATCATGAAGATCTTTACCGGGCAGATCACCAACTGGGATGACCCGGCGATCGCCAAGAACTACGGCGCGAGGCTGCCGAACATCCCGATCATCCCGGTCATCCGCTCGGACGGATCCGGTGCGACGTTCTTCTTCACCCGGTGGATGTCGCACGTGTTCCCGGCTCAGTGGAACGCTTTTTGCAGCCGGGAGAGCCACGGCAAGGTTGGCGGACCGGGCAAGCCATGCAGCCAGACCGAGTTCTACCCGCCAGGCTGGGGCGCCTCGGTTGCGCAGAACGGGTCGAACAACGTTGCGTCCTACATTTCCGCCAGCTACGGGCAGGGCGCCATCGGCTACGACGAGTATGCCTACGCGCTCAACTCGCATTACCCGGTCGTCAAGGTGCTGAACCCGGCCGGCTACTACGTGCTGCCCACGGCGTCTAACGTCGCGGTTGCGCTAACCCAGGCTCAGATCAACGAGAACGCAAGCAGCCCCGACTTCCTGCAGCAGAACCTGGACAACGTGTACACATTCAAGGACCCGCGGTCCTACCCGCTGTCCAGTTACAGCTACCTGATCGTGCCGAGGTCCGGTACGCAGATCCCGACCAGCTTCACGCCTGCTGACGGCAAGACACTGAGCACCTACATCGATTACTTCCTGTGCGCGGGCCAGCGCTATGCGGCCGAACTCGGTTACTCGCCGCTGCCACTGAACCTGGTAACAGGCGGATTGCTGCAGTCCGGGAAGATCCCTGGCGCGATCCCCGCGCCTAGTCTGGCGAACGGGTGCAACAACCCGACGCTGCAGAACGGCCACCTCATCGTCTTGCAGACGGCGCCCTACCCGAACAAGTGCGACAAGGTCAGCTCGCCGCTCAACTGCAACCCCAGTGCGCCCGCGTCCGGCCCGAGCTCGTCCGCTAGCGCGAGCGCATCGGCTAGCACCGGCACCGGGACCGGGACTGGCACCGGCACCGGGACTGGCACTGGCGCGGTCGCGCCGAACGGGCAGGTGAGCGAAGGTCCGGTGACAGGGACGGTGGTGAATCTCGCGTCCAGTGACGGCAGCCCGGGGACGCTGGGCGCGCTCACCGCGGTGGCGATCCTGATAGCGGTGGCGACTCCGCCTGCGATCTACGCGCTGCTGCGGCGCAGGCGCCGGCAGGTGCCCAGGTGAGCACGCTGGCCGCGCCGCCCGGAGCGCAGGCCGGCCAGATAGCGCCGGGCCGGTTCTCCGCCGCTCGCTGCGCTGCGGTCAGCGTGCTGCTTCTCGCGCTGCTGATCATCGGTTTCGTCGGCTACCTGCTGGCCGTATCCGGCATTCAGGAGGCGGGCGCCCAGAGCAGGCTGTACACCACGCTGGCCGGCGAACTCGGCCAGAACATCGGCCCGCTCGGGCCGACGAAGCCAGGCGCGCCGGTAGCCGTGCTCGATATCCCGAGCATCGGACTTCGGGATGTCGTTGTGGTCGAGGGGACCTCGCCCGGCGTTCTGACTGCCGGACCCGGCCACCTGCGCAACACACCCCTGCCCGGCCAGCTGGGCATGTCGGTGATCTACGGCCGCCGGAGAACGTTCGGCGCGCCGTTCGCCTCCATCGGCAAACTGCGGCCGGGCGACAAGCTCACGGCGATAACGCAGCAGGGCCCGTCGGTCTACAAGGTGGTCGCCGTTGGAGACAGCCAGCACCCGGTGAAGGACCTGACACTGAACCGGCTAGTGCTGCTGACGGCGAGTTCACCCGAAGTGCCGGCCTACTACCTGGAGGTGGATGCCGACCTGGTGTCAGCCGTGCACAACGGCCCGGTCCAGATGCCGGTCATCGGCCCGTCCGAGAAGGCGATGGCCGGCGACACCGGGGCGCTCGTGCTCACCATGATCTGGGGATTCGCGCTCGCGTTCGCCGGGATCGGCGCCGCTGTCGCGGCTGCGCGCTGGTCGCCATGGCCGGTTTACCTGGTCGTCGCGCCGGCGGTGCTGGCGATCCTCTGGAATTTCTACCAAAGCCTCGCGGCCCTGCTGCCCAATCTCTACTAAAACTACGATAACCCACCATGCCGACACATCAGGACGATGACCGACAGACCAAGCGGAGCTGCCGCCATGACTGACACTGCCGCCGACCAGCCGGGCGCCGACGTGCCCGGCCTGTACCAGCCCGGCGGTTACCCGTCCGGGGAGTTTGCCGGTGGCCTGTTCGGGCCAGCGCCAATCCCGCCAGCGCCCGATAGCGCGCGCGGCTTCGGCGACCCGGCCCGGCCTGACACCGCCGTACTCCCGGCGGCCAGGCCGGCGTCGCTGGTCGGACTCGAGGCCAGCAACGTGTCGGCCTGGTTCGGCAGCCACAAGGTACTCGAGCGTGTCTCACTGCGTATGGAACCCGGCCGCGTTACCGCACTGATCGGGCCGTCCGGCTGCGGCAAGTCGACGTTCCTGCGGATCCTCAACCGCATGCACGAGATGATCAAGGGAGCGCAGCTGGCCGGCCAGGTCCTGCTGGCGAGCCAGGACATCTATGACGCGGCCGTCCGGCCCGCGGACGTGCGGCGGCGGATCGGGATGGTGTTCCAGAAGCCGAACCCGTTCCCCGCCATGTCCATCTACGACAACGTGGCCAGCGGCCTCAAACTCAGCGGCATGAAGGTCCCCAATACGTCCGACCTAGTCGAGGACAGCCTGCGCCGGGCCGGGTTGTGGAACGAGGTGCAACGCAGGCTGAAGTCGCCGGGTGGCGCGCTGTCCGGCGGCCAGCAGCAGCGGCTATGCATCGCCAGGTGCCTGGCGATCGCACCGGACGTACTGCTGATGGACGAGCCGTGCTCGGCCCTCGACCCCACCTCCACTCGCCGGATCGAGGAAACCATCGCCGAGATCTCCGATCAGGTGACTATCGTCATCGTCACCCACAACATGCAGCAGGCGCAGCGCGTGTCCCACAACTGCGCGTTCTTCCTGGCAGCTGAAGGCACGCCGGGGTACATCGTGGAGTCGGGGCAGACGCGGCAGATGTTCGAAAGCCCGGTGGACCCGCGCACTGCCGACTACGTGCACGGCCGCTTCGGCTGACATCCGGCGCACGCTGGGAATTGCCTGATTTGGATTGCTCATGGGACTTTAACCTGAGTGCTCTGGATTCGCCAGGTCGTTCGAGGGTGTCCCCCGAGTGATGCGACACCAGGGACTGGTGCGCATGAGCTTGCCGTCCTAGGTTTGCTTCAGGCGTATCTGCCATGTCCCCGGAGGTGTCAGCGCATGACGCAAATCACCGTCACAGTCGACGGCGTTAGTTATGTCGATCAGGTCGAACCTCGCCTGCTGCTCGTCCATTACCTCAGAGAAGTCGTCGGCAAGACCGGTACGCCGATCGGCTGCGATACCTCGAACTGCGGTGCCTGCACCGTGCTCATGGATGGCGTTTCGGTCAAAAGCTGCTCGGTTCTCGCTGTGCAGGCGGATGGGTCGGACGTGACTACCATCGAAGGCCTGGCCAACGGCGGGCTCACGGCGGTGCAACGCGCCTTTCACGAAGAGCACGCTCTGCAGTGCGGCTACTGCACGCCCGGCATGATCATGGCGGCTACCGACCTGCTGCGCGATAACCCGCATCCGACTGAGGAGGAGATCCGGGACGGCCTTGAGGGCAACCTCTGCCGCTGCACCGGTTACGAGAACATTGTCCGCGCCGTCAAGCGCGCTGCCGAGGCTGGAGTTGCCCAATGACCGCCACCACAGAGGCATCTACCACAGTGCCGCCTATTGCCGAGCTGGGCCGGGCCAGGCTGCGCAAGGAAGATGCGAAGCTGATCACGGGCCAGACGAACTGGACCGACAACATCAAGCTATCCGGAATGTTGTATATGGCGTTCCTGCGCAGCCCGTACGCGCACGCGAAGATCACCAGGGTAGACGTGAGCGGCGCGCTCGGCCAGCCTGGCGTGATCGCCGCCTTCTCCGGTGCCGATTTCGCCGCCGAGCAGGGCAGCCTGCCATGCGCGTGGCCAGTGACGCCCGAGATCCTCATCCCGCCGCACCCGCCGATGGCTGTGGACGAAGTCAGGTACGTGGGCGAGGCTGTAGCCGTCGTGGTCGCCAGGGACAGGTACACGGCGGCCGATGCGCTCGCGGCCATTGATGTGGACTACGACCCGCTGCCAGTGGTACTCGATATGCGCACCGCGCTGGCCGACGACTCGCCCAAGGTGCACGAGGCCGGGAACAAGAGTTACGAGTGGGTCTTCGCCAACGGCGACGTGGACGCCGCGTTCGGTGATGCCCCGGTGGTGCTCGAACGCACCTACCGGCAGCAGCGGCTCATCCCGTGCGCCATGGAACCACGCGCCGTCGTCGCCCAGTGGGTCGGCGACGAGGTCACGCTCTGGTCCTCCACCCAGATCCCGCACGTGCTGCGTTTCGCCTTGTCGGCGTTCTTCGGCATCCCCGAGCAGAACGTCCGGGTCATCGCGCCCGACGTGGGCGGCGGCTTCGGGTCCAAGCTCCAGGTGACAGCGGAGGAGGTACTAGCGGTCCTGGTCAGCCGGAGGGTTGGCAAGCCGATCAAGTGGAACGAGTCCCGCAGTGAGGGCAACCTGACCGTGCACCACGGCCGCGATCAGTGGCAGCGGATCAGGATCGCCGCCGACCATGACGGCCGGATCCGCGGCCTGTCGGTCGACCTTCTCGCGGACATGGGCGCGTACCTGATGCTGGTCACCCCCGGCGTGCCGTTGCTCGGCGCGTTCATGTTCCCGGCGATCTACAAGATGGACGCTTACTCCTTCCGCTGCACGGGAGTCTTCACAACCAAGATGCCGACTGACGCCTACCGCGGCGCCGGCCGGCCGGAGGCGACGTTCGCTATCGAGCGGATCATGGACGAGCTCGCCAGCGAGCTCGGTATCGAGCCACTGGAGCTGCGGGAGCGGAACTGGATCAAGCACGAGGAGTTCCCCTACACCACGATCTGCGGCCTGACCTACGACTCGGGAAACTACGAGGCGGCGACCGCTAAGGCCAAGGAGCTATTCGACTACGACGGCCTGCGCGAGGAGCAGCGGCAGCGTAACGAGCGCGGCGACAAGGTGCGGCTCGGCATCGGCATCTCGACCTTCACCGAGATGTGCGGGCTGGCCCCGTCCAGGGTGCTCGGCTCGCTGTCGTACGGCGCAGGCGGCTGGGAACATGCCGCGATCCGGATGCTGCCCACCGGGAAGGTCGAGGTCGTCACCGGCTCCAGTGCGCACGGCCAGGGTCACGAGACTGCCTGGAGCCAGATCGTGGCCGACGAACTCGGCGTGCCGTTCGAGGACATCCGGGTGCTGCACGGCGACACCCAGGTCTCGCCTAAGGGCATGGACACCTACGGCTCACGCTCGCTGGCAGTCGGCGGGCTGGCCCTTGTTGGTGCCTGCGACAAGGTGGTCGCCAAGGCCAAGATCATCGCGGCGGCGATGCTGGAGGCCTCGGCGGACGACCTGGAGTTCTCGGCAGGGCGGTTCTCGGTCAAGGGCGACCCGGACGCGAGCAAGACGATCCAGGAGATCGCCCTGGCCACGTTCGCGGCGCACGCGCTGCCGGATGGGGTCGAACCGTCGCTGGACTCCGACTCCACCTACGACCCGGACAACTTCTCCTTCCCGCACGGTACGCACCTGTGCGCGACCGAGGTGGACACCGAGACCGGGTTCGTCAAGATCCGCTCGTACGTCGCGGTTGACGACGTTGGCGTCGTGGTGAATCCGCTCATCGTGGAGGGGCAGGTGCACGGCGGCCTGGCGCAGGGCATCGCGCAGGCGCTGTACGAGGAGGGCGTGTACGACGACGCGGGCAACCTGCTGACCACGACGCTGGCCGACTATCTGGTGCCGTCGGCGGCCGACCTCCCGTCGTACCAGACCGAGCGGACCGAGACGCGGGCCAGCAACAGGCTGGGCGTCAAGGGCGTGGGCGAGGCCGGCACGATCGCCTCGACGCCCGCAGTGGTGAACGCGATAGTGGACGCGCTGCGGCCGTTCGGCGTCCGGGACGTCACCATGCCGTGCACTCCCGAGCGGGTGTGGCGGGCGATCCAGGCAGCGACCGACAGTGCTGCAACCGACGGTGCTGCAAACGACAGTGCGAGCAGCAATGGAGGCCCGGCATGATCCCGGCCAGCTTTGACTATGTCCGGCCGGCGTCGCTGGACGACGCGGTGCGGGCGCTTGCCGATGGCGGCGAGGACGCGAAGATCATCGCCGGCGGGCAGAGCCTGCTGCCGCTGTTGCGGCTGCGGCTGGCGTACCCGGACCTGCTGGTCGACGTCGCCGCCCTCGATGAGCTGCGCGGCGTGACCGACGCCGGCGACCAGCTGGTGATCGGTGCCAGGACCACGCACTACCAGTTGGTCCACGACCCGCTGATCGCGCAGCACTGCGGCCTGCTCGCGCAGGCAGCCGGGACGGTTGCCGACCCGGCGGTGCGGCATCGCGGCACCATCGGCGGCTCGATCGCGCATGGCGACCCGGCCGGTGACCTGCCAGCGGTGGTACTGGCGATGGACGCGACAATGATCGCCCGAGGGCCATCCGGCGACCGGGAGATAGCGGCCGGCGACTTCTTCGTCGACTACCTGACGACGGCGCTAACGCCCGGCGAGATCCTCACCGGCATCCGGGTGCCGAAGCTCGGGAGCGGCTGGGGATATCGTTATGAGAAGTTCCACCGGACTGCGCAGGCGTGGGCAACCGTCGGCGTCGCCGCGCTGGTACGGCGTTCCAACGGACAGGTGGCCGAGGCCAGGGTCGGACTGACCAACATGGGCTCGGTGCCGATCCGGGCTGTCGCTGTCGAGGCGGCGGTGGCCGGAGCGCAAGCCAGTGCTCAAGCGCTGCGAGCAGCTGCCGCCGTCGCGGCCGAGGGAACAAGTCCGCCTGCGGACCTGCACGGGGCGCCGGACTACCGGCGCCACCTCGCGCGGGTGCTGACCGGGCGGGCACTGGAGGCGGCGGCAGGAGTCTGACCTATGGAGCTCGAGCACTCGTTCACGGTTCCGGTCCCCGAGGATCGGGCGTGGGATGTGCTGCTCGATGTGGAGCGGGTGGCGCCCTGCATGCCGGGCGCCACCCTCGAGTCCATCGACGGCGATGAGATCCGCGGCGCGATCAAGGTCAAGGTCGGGCCGATCAACATGGTGTACAAAGGCACGGCCAAGTTCACCGAGCGGGACCCGGCGGCACACGTCATCACCCTGGAAGCGTCCGGGAAGGAGACCCGTGGCGCGGGAACGGCGTCGGCCAAGGTCCGGTCGACGCTTGCGGGCGAAGGTGACAAGACGCACGTCACCGTGAACACCACGCTCAACGTGACCGGTAAGCCGGCCCAGTTCGGCCGCGGCGTGCTAGCTGAGGTCGGCGGCAAGCTCATCGGCATCTTCGCCGCGAACCTGGCGGACATGCTGGGAGCGGAGCCCGCAGCCGGGCAGCCAGCGGGTGGCCACGATGATGTGGAGGGTAACGAGGTCGCCGCGGGGGCCAGTGCCGTGGACGAGGCGCTGCCGATTGACGTACTCAACCTGGCCTCCAGGGCCTGGAGCAGCCTGCGTCAGGACGGCATCCAGACTCTCGGTGACCTGACCCGGCGAACCGAGCAGCAGTTGCTGGCGATTGACAACATCGGGCCGGCCTTGGTTGCCGACATCCGTGGCAAGCTCGCCGACCGCGGTCTGGCGCTTGCTGAGTCCGCCGCCGCGAAGTCCGGCGCTGCCGCGGCTGCGGACAAGCCTGCCGCCCAGTCCGGCACCAGCCAGTCCGGCACCACCCAGTCCGGCACCATTCAGTCCGGCACCGGCCAGTCTGACACCTCTCGGTCCGAGGCAAACGGGCAGCGGTCGCCGTCCGCCGAGGCCGAACCTGCGGTCGCTCCGGTCACGCCGCTGCGGCCCGCCCGGACGACACCGGAGCAGACTCAACCGGACGAACGTGAGCAGCAAGCCTGGCAGCCGCAGGACACTGAAGCCATCGACCTGCTGGGCGTGGCAGGCCTGCCGGTGCTCAAGCGCGTGCTGCCGGCCGCAGGCGGCCTTCTCGCCGTGCTGCTGATTATCTTCGGCGTCAGGCGTCGGCGCGCCCGCCGAGGCTGACGGCGCTGTAGCGGGCGCTCTGACAAACCGGACACGGATCGAGCAGGTGATCGTCGCCGCGCTGCGATCCTGGATTGAGGTTCGGCTGCCCGGTTGAGCAGCCGAACCTCCACGAGGTCAGTCGAGCGATGACATGACGTGCTTGACGCGGGTGTAGTCCTCGAACCCGTACATGGACAGGTCCTTGCCGTAGCCGGAGTGCTTGAAGCCGCCGTGCGGCATCTCGGCGACCAGCGGGATATGGGTGTTGATCCAGACGCAGCCGAAGTCCAGCGCGCGCGCCATCCGCATGGCCCGGCCGTGATTGCTGGTCCAGACTGACGAGGCCAGGCCGTACTCGGTGCCGTTTGCCCAGCGCAGCGCCTCCTCTTCGGCGGTGAACTTCTGCACGGTGATGACCGGGCCGAAGACCTCGTTCTGGATGATCTCGTCGTTCTGCAGCAGCCCGTCGACGACGCTGGCCTCAAAGAAGTAACCGCGGTTGCCGGTCTGCTTGCCGCCCGCCACGATCCGGGCATGATCGGGTAGCCGGGAAATGAAGCCGGATACCCGCTCGAGCTGGTTCGCGTTGTTCAGCGGGCCGTAGGTCGCGTCCTCGTTGTCCGGGCCTGCCGTCACCTGCGCCCTGGCCTGCTCGGCGAGTGCGGCCACGAAGTCGTCGTGAATGTCCGGGCCGGCCAGCACCCTGGTCGCGGCCGTGCAGTCCTGGCCGGCATTGAAGTAGCCGGCGATCGCGATGGCTTCTGCCGCCTTAGCCGGGTCCGCGTCGTCGAACACGATGACCGGGGCCTTGCCGCCGAGTTCGAGGTGGACCCGCTTCAGGTCTGCCGCCGCGGCCTTGGCCACCTCCATGCCTGCCCGGACTGAGCCGGTGATCGACACCATCTGCGGCCGCTTGTGCGACACCACCATGCGGCCGGTGTCCCTGTCACCGCAGATCACGTTGAGTACGCCCGGCGGCACGAACTCATTGATCAGCTCGGCCATCAGCAGGCTGGAGACCGGGGTGGTGTCCGACGGCTTCAGCACCATCGTGTTACCGGCCGCAAGTGCGGGCGCCCACTTCCAGACTGCCATCATCATCGGGTAGTTCCACGGCGTCACTGCAGCGCAGACGCCAATCGGCTCGCGCCTGACGAACGAGGTGAAGCCGGCCATGTACTCCCCGGCCGATCGGCCCTCGAGCATCCGGGCAGCGCCGGCGAAGAACCTGATCTGGTCCACCATCGGCGGGATCTCTTCTGAGGCGGTCAGCGCGAGCGGCTTGCCGGTGTTCTGCGACTCGGCCTTGACGAACTCGTCCGCCCTGGCCTCCAGTGCGTCGGCGATCCGCAGCAGCGCCAGGCTGCGTTCGGCAGGCGTCGAGTCCCGCCAGCCCGGGAAGGCATCAGCCGCGGAGGCGAAGGCCGCATGAACCTCGGCCTCGCCAGATATGGGGGCAGTGGCGAAGACCTCGCCCGTGCTCGGGTCGATCAGCTCGGCGCGCTTGTCGTAGGCCATGTCGGTCCACTGGCCACCGATGAAGTTCTGCAGATCATTGACCACGGGATACTCCGTTCCGGTTAATGCATGGGTTGTGATGTAACAGGAGCTCAGGAGAGGGCCGGCTGGCGCTCCTCAAACGCCCACGGTGAGCCGTATTCGGTCAGCAAGTCAAGGAACGGCTGCGGCGGCAGTGCCTCCGGGCCGAGCACGCCGGCACCGGACCAGGCGCCGGCGTCGATCAGCTCAAGTGCGACGACGGGGTTGACTGCGGTCTGCCAGACCACTGCCTGGGACCCGTACTCGGCCATCGACCAGGCGTTGTCGACCACGTGATAAAGGTAGACCTCGCGTGGCCTGCCGTCCTTGCCAGTGCCGGTCACCCAGGTGCCGGCGCAGGTGAGGCCCGACATCTTGGCTCCGAGAGTGGCCGGGTCCGGCAGGCAAGCGGCTACCAGGTCCCGCGGGGACACGGTGGCGCCGCCGAGGCTGACCGGGTCGGTGCGGTCCAGGCCCAGCTTGTGCAAAGTCTGCAGGACGCCGATGAACTCATC
This sequence comes from uncultured Actinomycetota bacterium, assembly GCA_963834665.1. Classification (GTDB taxonomy): domain Bacteria; phylum Actinomycetota; class Actinomycetes; order Streptosporangiales; family Streptosporangiaceae; genus JAJYUU01. Next base: position 521,431 of record CAWICK010000006.1, on the reverse strand, counting down.
GCCAAGGCCGTACTTGAACGTCACCCGCTTGGCCTGGACCCAGCGGGGTATCAGCAGCACCTCCTCGTGCTCGACGTTCACGCACTCGACCGGCCCGATCCCAGCCGGGAAGCGGAACGTCTCCGGCTCGCTGAACGGGGCAGTCGTGTACCAGCCGCGGCCAGACTCCCAGATCACCGGCGGATTGAGGCACTCCTCGATCGTGGTCCAGATAGAGAAAGTCGGGGCGAAGTCATAGCCCGCGACAGCGAGATTGGCGCCGTCCCGTACCCCGATCTCGTTGATCTCGCTGAATAGCTCGTCGGCAGCATGCCGGGCAAATACGTCGGACAATCCCGGCTCGACGCCGATGCCCGCCAGCGCGAGCTTGCCTGCCTGCTGCCACTGGTCACTCATGGCGAACTGCTCATCGCCCAGTTTGACGCCGGTCCTGGCATATGGCTGATCCGGGTCCGGATGCGACAGGGACATGGCCATGTCCAGGTAGTGCACGCGGGCGGCCAGCGCAGCCCGGAAGAGAGGCATCACGAAGCGCGGGTCTGTCGCGTTCATCAGCGCGTCGCAGTGGTGCTCGGCCAGCAAGCCAGTCGTTGCCGCCTCGTCCCTCGCATCGAGCTGAACCGCGGTATAGGAGTCCTTCGCGGTGGCCGCGCGCTGCGCCCGGGCCAGGTCATAGTCGGCGATGACCAGTTCAGCGAACGGACGGCGAGCGGCAATCCGGGCGAGAGCGGTGCCCACCCCGCCGGCCCCGACTAGGAGTATGCGCATGCTGCGATCCTAGTCTGGTGGCGATCTGCGTCATTGACGGGACCAGTTGCGTTTCACAGACGTTACAACCGAAATCGTTGCCATCGCTGTCAATGCGTGCTAGAACCGTTGCAAGCTGGCATCGAAGCTGTGGCACTTGGCCCTGGGCTGATCGCACGCTAGCGTAAACAAATCACGCGCGATGTGATTCAGGTGATTCAGGAGGGGACAAGCAGGCCATGGCTACCACAACCTCTGAGCTGCAACCTGTAGAGGAATATAAGGACAAGGGTCTCAAGGGCGGCGCCCTCGGCTTGCTGTCCAGCATCGTTATCGGTGTCGCCTCGACGGCTCCCGCGTACAGCCTGGCCGCCACCCTCGGGTTCGTCGCGGTCCTAGTCGGCTTCCACTCGCCCGCTGTGGCGGTGCTGGCCTTCGTGCCGATGCTGCTGTGCTCCATCGGGTACAGCGAACTCAACAAGGCAGACCCCGACTGCGGCACCACCTTCACCTGGGCCACCCGAGCATTCGGGCCCAAGACTGGCTGGGCGGGCGGCTGGGGGATCGTCGCCGCGGACATCCTGGTGATGGCCAGCCTGGCACAGGTAGCAGGCCAGTACGTGTTCCTGCTCTTCAACCCAAACAGCTCGATCGGCTCCAACCCGGCTAGCGGCTGGGTGCTCCTTGTCGGCATCCTCTGGATCGTCGCGATGACCTACATCTGCTATCGCGGCATCGAGGTATCGGCCAACTTCCAGAAGATCCTGCTGAGCATCGAAGTTGTCATGCTGGCGGCGCTCGCCATCACGGCGCTGGTCAAGGCCACCGGCAGCCACCCACCGGCGACCGCCGTGACGCCGCACGCGAGCTGGCTGCTGCCGACCAACATCACTTTCAGCGCCTTCGTCGGCGGCCTGGTGCTGATGCTCTTCATCTACTGGGGCTGGGACACCGCCGTGTCGGTCAACGAGGAGACCAAGGACAAGAACAAGACGCCGGGCCAGGCCGCCATCATCTCCACGGTGATCCTGCTGGTGATCTACGCCGTCCTGATCTTTGCGGCGCTAGCTTTCGCCGGCATCGGCGCCAAGGGCATCGGGCTGACCAACACATCGCACTCCGGTGACGTGCTGTCGGTGTTGGGCACCGGCGTCTTCGGTTCGACCGGCTTCGGCTCGTTCCTGTCCAGGCTCCTGATCCTGATGGTGCTGAGCTCGGCCGCCGCCTCCACGCAGACGACGATCCTGCCGACCGCCAGGACCACGCTGTCGATGGCCGCCTACAAGGCCCTGCCGCAGGCGTTCGCCAAGATCCACCGCAAGCACCTGACGCCGACTGTGTCGACTCTCGTGATGGGGGCGATCTCGATCGCACTTTACGTGCCGATGAATTACATCTCGGGTGGCAACGTCATCCCCGACGCGGTGACAGCGATCGGCCTGTTCATCGCGTTCTACTACGGCCTGACGGCGCTTTCATGCGTCTGGTATTACCGCAAGATGCTGACCAGCAGCATGCGCGACCTGTGGATGCGCGGCATCCTGCCGGGTCTCGGCGTGGCGATCATGTGGTCGGCCGGCGGGTACGCTCTGTGGGAGGACTGGGACGTTGCCGTCGGCGCGCCCTACACGCAGTGGAAGATGCCCGGTACCGGCTGGATTATCGGCGGCCCATTCGTGATCGCTTTCCTAGCAGTACTTGCCGGAGTTCTCGCCTTCCTGTTCATGCGGTTCACCGCACCAGCGTTTTTCCGCAAGGAGACGCTGACCAGGGCCACGCCGACACTCGTTCCGGAGGATTGAGGCATCTGAGGAGAACGCCCGTCGGCCGAGCGCGAGACGCTGTGCCGGCGGGCCTTCTGCGGCCTGGCGCCCATCCGCGCGGCTGTCGGCGGTTCCGCCTAGGCTAGGCACGTGTCCGCCATGGTTGTCGATGCCCTGCTGGACGGGCTGAACCCGCAGCAGCGCGCTGCCGTCATGCACGAGGGCAGCCCGTTGCTTATCGTGGCGGGCGCGGGCTCCGGTAAGACGCGGGTGCTGACGCACCGGATCGCTTACCTGCTGGCGGAGCGCGAGGTCCAGCCCAGCCAGATCCTGGCCATCACGTTCACCAACAAGGCGGCCGGTGAGATGGCCGCCCGCGCTGCGGCGCTGACCGGCGCAAGAGCACGGTCGATGTGGCTGATGACCTTTCACTCCGCTTGTGTCCGGATCCTTCGCCGGGAGGCACGCAGGTTCGGCTATCCCGCCAGCTTCTCCATCTACGACCAGGCCGATTCGCAGCGGCTGATGGCAATGGTCTGCCGGGAGCTTGAGCTGGATTCCAAGTTCCATCCGCCGAAGGCGATGGCCAACCAGGTCTCCAACTTCAAGAACGAGCTCATTGACTACGAGACCGTACTGGCGAGGGCCAGCGGCTACCGGGAGAAGGCGCTCGGCGAGGCCTACGCCGAGTACCAGCGCCGCCTTGTGGCAGCCGGCGCCATGGACTTCGACGACCTGATCATGGTGACGGTCAACCTGCTGCAGGCGTTCCCGGACATGGCGGCGGAGTACCAGAACCGGTTCCGGCACGTCCTGGTAGATGAGTACCAGGACACCAACCACGCGCAGTACGAGCTAGTGCGCGAACTGGCCGGGTCTGGCGGCAAGTCGCCGGCCGAGCTGGTCGTCGTCGGCGATGCCGACCAGTCGATCTACGCCTTCCGTGGCGCCACCATCCGGAACATCGAGGAATTCGAGCGCGACTTCGCAGGCGCCCGCGTCATCCTGCTGGAGCAGAACTACCGGTCCACGCAAAACATCCTCGCCGCCGCCAACGCCGTGGTCTCGCGCAACCCCGGCCGCATCCCGAAGAATCTCTGGTCCGATGCGGGTAACGGGCCCCCGATTACCGGCTATGTCGCCGACAGCGAGCACGACGAGGCGGCGTTCGTAGCCGAGGAAGTCGACCGGCTGGCCGATGCTGGCGAAGCTGTGCCCGGCCAGGTGGCCGTGTTCTACCGGACCAACGCGCAGTCGCGCGTATTCGAGGAAGTCTTCATCCGGTCCGGGCTGCCCTACAAAGTGGTCGGCGGCGTCCGGTTCTACGAGCGGCGCGAAGTGCGGGATCTGCTGGCCTACCTGCGGCTGATCGCCAATCCCGAGGATGAGGTGTCGCTGCGCCGGGTGCTGAATACGCCGCGCCGCGGGATCGGCGACAGGGCCGAGGAGTACGTGGCCGCCCTCGCGAATCGCGACAAGATCAGCTTCGCGGCAGCGCTCACCAGGCCGGACGACGTGCCAGGACTGGCGACCCGCTCGGCCCGCGCCATAGATGGTTTCAACGAGCTGATGAGCCGGCTGCGCGAGATGTCGGCCGCGGGTAGCCCGGCTGGCGACATCGCCGACGCGGTGCTTGACCAGACTGGCTACGTTGCCGAGCTGCAGGCCTCATCGGATCTCCAGGACGCGAGCCGGATCGAGAACCTGACCGAAATGGTCTCGGTAGCCCGGGAGTTCGACGCGCGGCAACCTAGCGGCACGCTAGCGGATTTCCTCGAGCAGGTGTCGCTGGTCGCCGACGCTGACCAGATCCCCGATGGCGAGCAGCACGGTGGCATGGTCACGCTCATGACGCTGCATACGGCCAAGGGCCTGGAGTTCCCGGTCGTGTTCCTGACCGGGCTGGAAGAGAACGTCTTCCCGCACGAGCGGTCCATGGGCGACGAGCGTGAGCTTGCCGAGGAACGACGGCTCGCCTATGTCGGCATTACCCGGGCAATGGAACGGCTGTACGTGACCAGGGCGGCGACTCGCACCTGGTTCGGCCGCCCCGGCTATCACAAGCAGTCCAGGTTCTTGTCCGAAATTCCGGCTGAGCTGATCGACTGGCGGCGCGATGAGTCGGCGGCGGTAGCGCCCGCCTCCGAGCGGCTCGCGCGCCGGCCGGGAGTGCGCGCACTCGGGAACCGGCCGGTGCCGTCACTGCAGCCTGGCGACAAGGTCACCCACGATTCCTATGGCCTCGGCACTGTGCTGTCAGTCGAAGGCCGCGGCGACGATCCGGAAGCCAAGATCGACTTCGGTGGCGATTACGGCGTCAAGCACCTGGTGCTGCGGTACGCGCCGATCGAGAAGCTGTAGCTTGCGGGCGTTCAGCCGTCGGTTAGCCACGGGTTTATGACTCCGCCGCCCTGGCACCGTAGTCCGACCGGGCACTGCTGTGCGGTCCACCGCTACCCTCAATCCGTTCGGCTCCGCCAGCCGGTTACGCTGAATCGGCTGCCCTGCACGCTGGCAGCCAGCTACAGCCTGGTCGGAGGAGTCATGAGCAGCATCCGGGTGATCATCGCCAAGCCTGGCCTGGACGGTCATGACCGGGGAGCCAAGGTGGTGGCGCGGGCGCTACGCGACGCCGGGGTCGAGGTCATTTACACCGGGCTCCATCAGACGCCCGAGCAGATCGTCTCCGCGGCGTTGCAGGAGGACGCGGACGCGATCGGCTTGTCGATCCTGTCCGGCGCGCACATGACCCAGTTCCGACGGGTGCTGGAACTGCTGAAGGAGCGCGGCGCGCAGGACATAATCGTCTTCGGCGGCGGCATCATCCCGGACGCTGACATCACCGAGCTTGAGCAGCTGGGCGTGGCGAGAATCTTCACGCCGGGCGCGACAACTACAGAGATCGTTGACTGGGTCCGATCGGCCCTGGGCAGCCAAGAGCCGGTCAGTTAGCTAGCGGCCCAGCTGGCCAACGGCCCAGCTGGCGCCGGCCCAGCCCGTGCTGCCCGGGCTTGCCCGCACTAGGCTTCGAGCCGCGGGGCCCCGGCGCGCCGCGAAGATTTCCCGAGTGTGAAGGACGGACCCGAGTGGACCTGTTCGAGTACCAGGCGAAGGAGCTCTTCGCCGAGTACGGTGTCCCGATTCCGCGCGGCCAGGTCGCCCGTACGGCGCAGGAAGCCCGCGACATCGCGGCCAGTTCCGCCGCCGAAGGCAAGCCGGTCGTGGTCATCAAGGCACAGGTGAAGACCGGCGGCCGCGGCAAGGCGGGCGGGGTGAAGCTGGCGGACAACCCGGCTGAGGCGGAGGAGAAGGCCGCCAAGATCCTCGGCATGGATATCAAGGGCCACACCGTGCATTCGGTGCTTGTCGCCGAGGACACCGACATCGCGCAGGAGTACTACCTGTCCTTCCTCCTGGATCGCGCGGAGCGCGGCTTCCTGTCGATGTGCACAGTCGAGGGCGGCGTGGAGATCGAGGAAGTCGCGCGGACCAATCCGCAAGCCCTGGCGAAGATCCCTATCGACCCGCTGGCCGGGGTGGACGCCGCCAAGGCCATGGAGATCGTGCAGGCCGGACGGCTACCCGCGGAGGCACAGGCGGGCGCCGCAGAACTCGCCGAGCGGCTGTGGGCTGTGTTCACCGACGAGGACGCCACGCTCGTCGAGGTCAACCCGCTGGTCTACACCGGTGACGGCCGGGTGGTCGCGCTCGACGCCAAGGTCACGCTGGATGACAACGCGTCGTTCCGGCAAGACTGGGACAGGTTCGCTGATCCGACCGCCGTCGATCCGATCGAGGCGCGGGCAAGGGCCAAGCATCTCAATTACGTGAAGCTGGACGGTTCGGTTGGGATTATCGGGAACGGGGCCGGCTTGGTGATGTCCACGCTCGACGTGGTGGCCTACGCGGGGGAGGAGTTCGGCGGCGTCCGGCCGGCAAACTTCCTGGACATCGGCGGCGGCGCCTCCGCCGAGGTCATGGCTAACGGCCTCGACATCGTGCTGTCTGACCCAGACGTGCGCAGCGTACTGGTAAATGTGTTCGGCGGCATCACCTCGTGCGATGCGGTTGCCAACGGCATCGTGTCCGCGGTGGCGCTGCTGGCCGAGCGTGGTGAGCAGATCACTCACCCGGTGGTGGTGCGGCTGGATGGCAACAACGCAGCCGAAGGCCGCCGGATCCTGGCCGAGGCAGCGATACCCGTGGTCGAGCAGGTGGCCACGATGGACGATGCGGCGCGCCGCGCCGCCGAGCTGGCCGCCTTGGCCGCAACGGGAGCTTGATATGGCGATCTTCCTGACGGCCGACAGCCGGGTCATCGTGCAGGGCATCACCGGCTCGGAGGGCCGCAAGCATGGCGCGCGGATGATCGCGGCCGGGACCAAAGTCGTCGGCGGAACTAACCCGCGCAAGGCGGGCACGACGATCGAGCTGTCCGGCCAGCAGGTGCCGGTCTTCGGCACGGTCGCCGAGGCGATGGACACGACCGGGGCCGACGTGTCAGTGGTCTTCGTGCCGCCTGCTGGCACCAAGGATGCGGTTATCGAGGCCATCGACGCGCACATCCCGCTGGTGATAGTGATCACTGAGGGGGTACCCGTGCACGACACCGCCGCGTTCTGGGCGCATGCCTCCGCGACCGGTAACCGGACCAGGATCGTCGGCCCGAACTGCCCGGGCGTGGCATCGCCGGGCAAGTCCAACGCCGGCATCATCCCGGCCGACATCTCCGCCGAGGGCAGAATCGGCCTGGTCTCGAAGTCCGGCACACTGACTTACCAGATGATGTACGAACTGCGCGACATCGGTTTCTCGACGGCGGTCGGCATCGGCGGAGACCCGATCATCGGCACCACGCACATCGACTGCCTCCGTGCCTTCCAGGACGACCCGGAGACCGACGCGATGGTGATGATCGGCGAGATCGGCGGTGACGCTGAGGAGCGGGCTGCCGCGTTCATCGAGAAGAACGTGACCAAGCCGGTGGTCGCCTACGTGGCCGGGTTCACTGCGCCCGAAGGCAAGACCATGGGTCACGCTGGCGCTATCATTTCCGGCTCAGCCGGGACGGCACAGGCGAAGAAGGAAGCCCTCGAGAAGGTGGGCGTCCGCGTCGGCCGGACCCCGAGTGAGACAGCCCGGCTGGTCCGCGAGCTGATGCGTTAGCAACGCCGGCGCTATCTCCGCTGGCAGTCTTTTCCGGCCTGGCCGGTCCGGCGCGCCTCCGCCGTGCGAGCACGCCGGATTGCCAGGCTTGAGTCTTGTGACTGCTTCTGGCCTCGATGCCCGCCGCGCAGACGCTGGTGCTCGTTCGGGCGCCCCCGGTTCCGAGCGCCCGCTGTTCGTCATCGGCGCCCTGGGCGCAGTGGCGGTCACGGTCTTCGGCCTTGCGGTTATTACCCTGCTGGTGCTGGCCGGCTGGATTACGGCGCCGCATCCGCGCGGTGGGCTGCCGGGGGTGCTGCGTACTTCCGCGGTCCTCTGGCTGGTCGGCAACCACGTCGGCGTCACGCTCCGCGGGACTGGCCGGATCGGGATGCTGCCGCTTGGCCTGGTGCTGCTGCCGGGATTCTTGCTCTGGCGGGCCGGCCGCTGGGTCGTCCGTACCGGCCAGGTGCTCCGACTGCGGCACGTCGGTTATGCGACACTCGCGCTGGCAGTTCCCTACGCGCTGGTTACCAGCGTGCTCGCACTGGCCAGCCGGTCCGCCCACGTGTCGTCGTCGGTGCCGCTCGCATTCGCCTGCGGCCTGCTGCTGCCGCTGGTCGCCGGCGGCCTTGGCGGCGCCAGGGCGCTAGCCCCATGGTCGCGACTCGCGGCGCTGCTGCCGCCGCGGCCACGGGCGTTCGTACTAGGCCTGGCCGGGATGCTGGCGACGCTGTTCGCGGCCGGCGCGGTGCTTGCGGGCGCGGCCCTGGCCGTGCATCTGGGTGAGGCTTCGCGGCTTGAGCAAAGCCTCGCGCCGGGTGCCGTCGGCGCGATCCTGCTGCTATTGCTGGAGCTGGGCTACCTGCCCAACGCGATCATCTGGGCCATCTCCTTCTCCCTCGGCCCGGGGTTCGCCTTCGGCGCATCGACAGTCGTCGCGCCCACCGGGTCGGCGCTGACCCAGCTGCCCGCGTTCCCGTTACTGGCCGCGCTGCCGCCGGGCTTGCACGCGGCGATGCCAGGCTGGCTGGAGCCGATGGTCCTGGCCCTGCCCTACCTGGCGGGGGTGATCGGCGGGATGCTGCTGTCCAGGTCAGCACCCGGCATGCCGCTCGATGCCGCGCCGCTGTGGGGACTGGCCTGCGGCGTGGCTTGTGGCGGGGCCCTCGGCCTGCTCGCCGCGTTCTCCGGCGGTCCGCTTGGCGGTCCGCGCCTTGCCGCGGTCGGGCCATCTGGCTGGCAGGCGGCCGCCGTGGGCGCGCTGGAGCTTGGCGTTTCCGCCGCCATCAGCGCCGGGGTTGCCAACTACCTGGGGCTACGCCGGGACGGCCCGTTCGCACGAGCGCATCCCGGCGTTACTTCAGCCAGGGTCGCGCGGGCCGTCCCGCCGACGGTGGGCGACCCGGCTGATGCCGGGCATGTCATCTACCTGGATCCGTGGGCAGGCGACCGGCCGGGCCGCCCGGCGTCGCCCGCCGGGCCGTCGTCGCTACCCTGACGGCTGGCCAGCCTGGTCAACAGCGCGTGAACAGCCGCCCTTGCCGCGCACGGATAATCCCGACGGTGGACGATATACACGCAGAGTTCTCCAGCCGTTGACTGCTATCGGCCAAAGAGTGAACTTAGCGTTGACGCTAGGTTACGAGCTGCGCCCGAGATCCCACCCGGGAGAGCGCTGGCGTTCAGCAAATGCCATCTGAACTGCACGTATGTTGCCGCCTCGGCAGTTTCCTGGGAAATCCCAGGGCGCGCGGCAAACAGCAGGCGCTGACCTGCTTGTTCATCTTCCGTCCTTATTTCGTTAGCCAAGTCATTAGATAGCTGTCCATTGCCGTTCCTTGTTGGCAAATTCGCCCTCGTGCATTGTTAGGCGCGACGGCCACCTGGCTGGTCCGTGCGAGTTCTCGCATGTTCGTCTGGCGCTTTTCGTCTGTAGGAGGACGCGTGCGCATCATCAAGAGCATGGTCACGGTAGCGGCTGCGGCCGCCGTCGGGACCGCGCTGGCTGCGGCTCCGGCCATGGCCGAGCCGATCAACCCCCATGGCAAGCTGGTAACTCCCGCGGCCTACGACGTCGTCGGCGCGGGATCCGCCACTACCCAGTACGTCATCGACCAGCTGACCCTCAACTACAACGCCAAGGTGAAGAAGCACAGCCCGACGAACCCATATATCTACAGCTGGGACGCGACTCCGCCGAACCATCCGCTGGAAACCACGCAGATGATCCACACCAAGCTGGGCTGCAAGCTGAACCTCAGGCCCAACGGCTCCTCGGCCGGCATCAGTGCCCTGACCAGCTACGGCAACGTGAAATACAAGGGCAAGACCTACGGGTGCCTCGACTTCGCCCGGTCGTCCCGGCCGCGCAAGACGACCGACGGCAGCGGCCCCGGCGGCGTGGTGTTCGTGACCCTCGCGGGCGACGCCGTCACCTATTCGAGGACCAAGGTCACGAATGTGCCGAACAACCTGAGCCTCGCTCAGCTCAAGCTCATCTTTAGCTGCTCCGTTCCGGCTGCGCACGGCTTCGCGGCTAACACCTGGGGCGCGCTGCTCGGTTCCGGGGCGAAGGGGGCAGCGCAGGCCATCAACCCGATCGTGCCGCAGGCGGGCTCGGGCACGCTGTCCTTCTGGATGACCACGGCCCTGGGCCTGACCAGCACCTCCGAGCCGACTTGCGGCGCGGCCGCGAGCTTGCCCACGGCTAAGCAGCCCGAGGAGAACGAGGGCACGAACAAGATCTTCCTCAAGGGAGGTAAGCCAGACCCGAACGTCATCTACCCCTTCTCGGTCGGTGACTACGTGGCGGAGGTCTACCACTCCAAGGTGTGCGGTAAGTCGCCGAAGAAGGGCCAGAACAAGTTTGGCTGCGACCAGCAGGGCGTGCTCTTCCTGGACGGCATCAGCGGTGTCGCACCGCTGAAGAAGGTCGGTAAGAGCTTCCAGACCAACCCGGCCTGGAATAAGACCCCGTTCCACCGCTTCATCTACGACGTGGTCCCGTACTACGGGAAGACCGCGAACCATGTCTCACCGAAGCTGGCGAAGTTCTTCGGCAAGACGGGCAACTTCTGCGCCGGGGCACAGAAGAAGGTCCTGATCGCCTACGGATTCGAGCCGACGCTCGCTTGCGGCTTCACCAGCTGACGGCACGTCGGTTGACCTGACCAGCCAAAGCTAGTCACGGGGCGCCGTGGCCGGGAGACCGGCCGCGGCGCCCCGCCGCATCTCAGGTCCGCGGCGGCCCGCAGCCCGCTGCCTTGTACCCTGAGACGTCTGGTCACCCGCAGGTCGCGAGCAGGCGAAGGAGCCAACCGTCAGTCCGTCACGTTTGCTGGTGCTGGTGTCCGGCACCGGCAGCATCCTGCAATCCTTGCTCGACGCCTGCGCGAGCCCCGGATTCGGCGCCCGGGTGGTGGCGGTCGGGGCGGACCGGGACGGTACCGGGGGCGTCGCCAGGGCGCAGGAAGCCGGGCTGCCTACCTTCGTCCGGCGGCTCAAGGACTTCCCGGACCGGGTTTCCTGGGACAAGATGCTCACCGAAGATTGCGCCGCTTACCGGCCGGACCTGGTCGTCTTGGCCGGTTTCCTGAAGCTCGTGGGCCCGGACTTCCTGGCCCAGTTCGGGGGCCGCCTGATCAACACGCACCCGGCGCTGCTGCCATCCTTCCCTGGCTTGCACAGCGTCCGGGACGCGCTGGCGCACGGCGTCAAGGTGACCGGGTGCAGCGTGATCCTGGCCGACGCCGGGGTGGACAGCGGCCCCATCCTGGCCCAGCAGGCGGTCCCGGTGCTTGATGACGATGACGAGGACTCGCTGCACGAGCGGATCAAGGTGGCGGAGCGCACGCTCGTGGTCGACATCATCGGCCGGATGGTCAGGGAGGGCTGGACCGTACAGGGCCGGAAGGTGCAGATCGGCAGGCAGGGGTGATCAGGTGATCAAGGTGGCGGACTCGTGACAACAGTGCCAGCCGATACAACAGTGGCGATCAAGCGTGCGCTGATCAGCGTCTACGACAAGACCGGGCTGGCCGAGCTGGCTGCCGCGCTGCATGCGGCCGGCATCGAGATCGTCTCGACCGGGAGCACCGCTGCCGCGATCGCGGCGGACGGTCTGCCGGTCACCCCGGTCGAGCAGCTCACCGGGTTTCCCGAGTGCCTGGACGGCCGGGTCAAGACCCTGCACCCGCGGGTGCACGCGGGGCTGCTCGCTGACCTGGCCAAGGACACCCATCGCAAGCAGCTGGCCGAGCTGGGCATCGAGCCGTTCGAGCTGCTGGTCTCTAACCTGTACCCGTTCGAGCAGACGGTGGCCAGCGGGGCGAGCCCGGAGGAGTGCGTCGAGCAGATCGACATCGGCGGGCCTGCCATGGTCAGGGCCGCGGCGAAGAATCACGCCACGGTAGCGGTGGTCACCAGCCCGGCGAGCTATCCCGACGTGCTGGCCGCGCTGGCAGGCGGCGGGTTCACCATGGAGCAGCGCCGGCGGCTGGCAGCCCAGGCCTATGCCCGTACCGCCGCGTATGACGCGGCCGTCTCGGCCTGGTTCGCCAGCGCATACGCGCCAGATGAGGTGGCCGCGCAGACTGGCTGGCCGGATGCGACCAGCGCCGTCTGGCGCCGCAAGGACGTGCTCCGTTACGGAGAGAATCCGCATCAGCGGGCCGCACTGTACGTTCTGTCCGGCACGGTGGGCGGCCTGGGCGGGGCTGGCGGCATCGCCTCGGCCGAGGTGCTGCACGGCAAGGCCATGTCGTACAACAACTACGTGGATGCCGACGCCGCCCGGCGGGCAGCCTTCGGCTTCAGCCAGCCGTGCGTCGCCATCATGAAGCACGCCAACCCGTGCGGGATCGCCCTTGGCGCGGACCTAGCCGAGGCGCACCGCAAGGCCTACGCCAGCGATCCTGTCTCGGCGTTCGGCGGTGTCATCGCCGCCAACGGGACCGTCACGCAGGCGATGGCGGCGCAGATCGCGGATATCTTCACCGAGGTCATCATCGCGCCCGACTTCGAGCCGGCGGCCCTGGAGATCCTGACCGCCAAGAAGAACCAGCGGCTGCTGCGCTGCCCGGCGCCGGACCCGGCCGCTGCCAGCGCCGGCCTCGACTGGCGGCAGGTGAGCGGCGGCCTGCTGATGCAGACCGCAGATGCGGCCGCCGAGCCCGGTGACAATGCGCAGAACTGGCAGCTCGTCGCGGGCGAACCGGTCGATGCCAGCACCCTGGCGGACCTTCAGTTCGCCTGGCGGGCCTGCCGATCGGTGAAGTCCAACGCGATCCTGCTCGCAGCTGCGGAGGCCAGCGTCGGCATCGGCATGGGCCAGGTCAACCGGGTCGATTCCTGCCGGCTTGCGGTCGCCCGGGCAGGAGACCGGGCAGCAGGCGCCGTCGCCGCTAGCGATGCGTACTTCCCGTTCGCCGACGGGCTGCAGATTCTGACGGCAGCCGGGGTCCGGGCCATCGCCGAGCCGGGCGGCTCGGTCCGCGACGAGGAGGTTGTCGCCGCCGCCAGGGAGGCAGGCGTCGCGCTGTACTTCACCGGCGTCCGGCACTTCTACCACTGACCCGGTGCGCCCGCCGCAGCCGAGCCCAGCTGGCCCGATGGTGGGCCTGCGGGAGAAGCTACCGAGGGGCTGGCTGCGCAGGCCGCAGCGGGCATCGGGCAGAATGAGCGCCGATGACAGCGACGATTCTGGACGGCAAAGCGACCGCCAAGGCTATCCGCGAGGATCTCACCAGCCGGGTGGCGAAGCTCGCGCAGGCAGGTATCACCCCGGGCCTGGGCACGGTGCTGGTCGGCGACGATCCGGGCAGCGTTGCCTACGTGGCCGGGAAGCACCGGGACTGCGCGCAGGTCGGCATCTACAGCATCCGCAAGGACCTGCCGGCCGATGCCTCGCAGCAGCAGGTCGAGGACGCGGTCGCGGAGCTGAACGCCGATCCGGCCTGCACCGGTTTCATCGTCCAGCTGCCGTTGCCGGCTGGCCTGGACGCGCAACGGGTGCTCGGCCTCATCGATCCCGCGAAAGACGCCGACGGGCTCCAGCCGGTCAATCTGGGCAAGCTCGTGCTCGGCGAGCCCGGCCCGCTGCCGGGCACCCCTAAAGGCATCGTCGCGCTGCTGCGCCATTACGAGGTGCCGATCGCGGGCGCGGACGTGACCGTAATCGGGCGCGGCATCACCGTCGGCCGGGCGCTCGGCTTGGTCCTTACCCGGCGCAGTGAGAATGCGACGGTCACGCAATGCCACACAGGGACGAAAGACCTGGCCGCTCATACCAGGACCGCGGACATCATCGTCGTGGCCGCGGGCAGGCCGGGGCTGCTAACGGCCGACATGGTCAAGCCAGGCGCGGCGGTCGTCGATGTCGGCATTACCAGGACCGATGCGGGCCTGGTTGGGGACGTGGATCCGGCGGTGGCCGAGGTGGCCGGCTACCTTGCGCCGATGCCCGGCGGCGTCGGCCCGATGACCAGGGCCATGCTGCTGGCCAATGTGGTGGAATCAGCCGAGCGCGGCCTGCCCGGCTAGCACTGTTTACCGGTCAGTAACATATGCTCCTCGTCAGGGTTTGCAACGGAAGGGTCGGCAGCCGGTCATGAACATCGTGGTCTTGGTCAAGCAGGTACCAGATACCTGGTCGGAGCGGACGCTGCGGGCTGCTGACAGCACCCTGGACAGGGACGCTGCCGACGCGGTGATCAACGAGCTCGACGACTACGCGATCGAGGAGGGCCTGCGGCTACAGGAGGCGCACGGCGGCGAGGTCACCATTGTGTCGATGGGGCCGGAGAAGGCCGCCGACGCGATCCGCAAGGCGCTGTCGATGGGCGCTGACAAGGCAGTGCACGTCACCGACGAGGCGCTGCGCGGCTCGGACGGCCTCGTTACCTCCGCGGTACTGGCTAACGTGCTCAGCCGGACCGGATTCGACGTGGTGATCCTGGGCTCAGAGTCAACGGACGCGCGGATGGGCACGCTCGCCGCCATGCTGGCCGAGCGGCTTGGCGTGCCGCAGCTGTCTTTCGCCAGCAAGGTGGAGATCGACGGAACGGCGATCAGCATTCACCGGCAGGCCGACTACGGCTACGACACCGTTGAGGCGAGCCTGCCGGCAGTCGTCAGCGTGGTGGAGAAGATCAACGAGCCGCGCTACCCGTCCTTCAAGGGCATCATGTCGGCCAAGAAAAAGCCGGTCGAGACGCTCGGACTGGCCGACCTCGGCATCGACGCCAGCGACGCTGGCCTGGCCGCGAGCGCGACCGAGGTGGTCAGCTTCGCCAAGCGCCCGCCACGCGCGGCCGGCGTCATCGTGACCGACGAAGGCGACGGCGGCGCGAAGGCCGCCGAGTTCCTCGCGGCCCGCAAGTTCATCTGATCCCCGGTTACGCGGAAGGCTTCCCACAAATGGCTGAGATCCTGGTACTTGCCGAGCATGACGGCGAGGCCGTCAAGAAGGTGACCGGCGAGTTGCTGACGCTCGCCCGCGGCTACGGCGAGCCTGCCGTGGTGTGGACAGGCGAAGGCGCCGAAGGCGGCCGGGCACGCCTTGCCGAGTACGGCGCGGCCAAGGTTTACGTGGCTGATAGCCCGGACTATGCCGACTACGTGGCAGCGCCGAAGGCCGAATTGCTGGCCATGCTCGTGGCCGACAAGGCTCCGGCCGCGGTGCTGGTGGCCGCCACCTCGGAGGGTCGTGAGGTGGCTGCCCGGCTTGCGGTGAAGACCGGATCGGGCATCCTGACCGACGTCACTGGCCTGGCCGAGGGGCTGGTTGCCGAGCAGTCAATCTTCGGCGGGGGCATTACCGTCCAGTCCCGGGTGCGCGCGGGCACGCCGATCATCGCGGTCCGGCCGAACGCAGCCACCCCGGAGCCGTCCGCGGGCGCAGCGGAGATAGAGAACGTGGACTTCACCGTCAGCGATGCGGCCAAGACCACGAAAGTCACCGGCCGGGTCGTGGCCGAGCGCGGCGAACGGCCCGAGCTCACCGAGGCATCGATCGTGGTGTCCGGCGGCCGCGGCCTCGGCTCGGGCGAGCACTTCGCCCTGATTGAGCAGCTCGCCGACTCGCTTGGCGCGGCCGTGGGTGCCTCCCGCGCGGCGACCGACGCCGGCTGGTACCCGCACCAGTTCCAGGTGGGCCAGACCGGCAAGACCGTGTCGCCGCAGCTGTACATGGCCATCGGCATCTCCGGCGCCATCCAGCACCGGGCCGGGATGCAGACCTCCAAGACGATCATGGTCGTGAACAAGGACCCGGAAGCGCCGATCTTCGAGCTGGCCGACTTTGGCGTAGTCGGCGACCTGTTCAAGGTCGTTCCGCAGCTCATCGAGGAGATCGCCAAGCGGTCCGCCGGCTGACCTCGCCCCGCGGTCCAATTGGCAGGCCGTGACCGGCATAGCAAGCCGGATCGCGGCTAGGCTGGGCGCATCATGTCAAACGCCGACACCGTGGGCCCTGGCAACACCGTGGGCCCTGACCGGGTGCCGAGGCCGGACGCCAGGACGGCGCCGGCCTCCCTGGTGTACCTGGATCACGCCGCCACGACGCCCATGCTGCCCGTTGCCCTGGAGGCCATGACCGACGAGCTCGCGCAGCTGGGGAACCCGTCGTCGCTCCACAACGCGGGCCGCCGGGCCCGCCGGGTGGTCGAGGAGTCCAGGGAGCTCATCGCCGAGGCCTATGGCGCGCGGCCAAGCGAGGTGGTGTTCACCAGCGGCGGCACGGAGGCGGACAACCTGGCTGTTAAGGGACTGTACTGGGCAAGGCGCGCCGAGGATCCGGCCCGGCGACGGGTGCTGGCGACCGCCACCGAGCACCACGCGGTACTGGACAGCGTGCGCTGGCTCGCTGAGCACGAGGATGCCGAGGCCGACTGGCTACCGGTGGGGCCAGCCGGGGAGGTACGCCCGGGCACCCTGGCCGCTGCGATCGAGCGTGAGCCGGCCAGCGTGGCGTTGATCAGCATCATGTGGGCCAACAACGAGGTCGGCACGGTGCAGCCGATCGCTGACCTCGCCGAGCTCGCGGCCGAGCATCAGATCCCGTTTCACACCGACGCCGTCCAGGCTGCCGGTCAGCTGCCGGTCAGCCTCGCTGCCAGCGGCGCGACCGCGCTGACCGTCACCGCGCACAAGATCGGTGGCCCGGTGGGCGTCGGCGCGCTGTTGCTGGCCCGGGGCTCGGAGCCGGTCCCGGTGCTGCATGGTGGCGGACAGGAACGGGATGTCCGGTCTGGCACCCTCGATGTGCCCGCGATCCGGGCATTCGCGGTGGCCGTGCAGGTGGCCGTCGAGTGGCGGGCGGACGAGGCCAAGCGGCTGGCCGGCCTGCGTGATGACCTGATCGCGCAGGTAACGGCGGCAGTGCCGGACGCGGTGCTGAACGGCGCAGCGCCAGGTCCTGGCAGGTTGCCAGCAAACGCGCATTTCTCCTTCCCTGGCTGTGAGGGTGACGCGCTGCTGATGTTGCTGGACGCGCGCGGCATCGCCTGCTCGACCGGTTCGGCCTGCACCGCGGGCGTTGCTCAGCCAAGCCACGTCCTGCTAGCCATGGGCGCTGACGAGGCGCGGGCGCGCGGCTCACTGCGCTTCACGCTCGGGCACTCGTCGTCGCAGCACGACATAGACGCCCTAGGCGCGGTGATCGGCGAGGTCGTGGAGCGAGCCCGCCGTGCGGCCAGGTAACCGGGCCGATCAGGCCGGTTATTCTGGAGCCAAATGACTACTCTTCGCGTGCTTGCCGCCATGTCGGGCGGTGTCGACTCTGCGGTGGCTGCCGCCAGGGCCGTAGACGCCGGCCACGACGTCACCGGCGTGCACCTTGCCCTGTCCAGCAATCCGAGCTCTTACCGGACAGGGGCCCGGGGCTGCTGCACGCTCGAGGACGCCCGTGACGCCCGGCGCGCCGGAGACGTCATCGGCATTCCGTTCTACGTCTGGGACATGGCGGAGCGGTTTCGCGCCGACGTGGTGCAGGACTTCGTGGCCGAGTACGCGCGCGGTAACACGCCCAACCCGTGCCTGCGCTGCAACGAGAAGATCAAGTTCGCCGCCGTTCTTGACCGGGCCGTTGCGCTGGGTTTCGATGCGGTCTGCACTGGCCATCACGCCAGGCTCGAGCCCGTCCCCGGAGCCAGCGACATGACCCGGCTGGTCCGCAGCGTGGACGTCGGCAAGGACCAGTCTTACGTGCTCGCGGTGCTGACAAGCGCTCAGCTGAGCCGGGCCATGTTTCCGCTCGGCGACACCACCAAGGAGCAGGTCCGCAAGGAGGCCGCCGACCGGGGCCTGGGCGTGGCCGGCAAGCCGGACAGCCACGACGTCTGCTTCATCGCCGACGGCGACACCAGGGCCTTCCTGCACGGGCACCTGGGTAGCGCACCGGGCCAGATTGTCGACACGACAGGCACCGTGATTGGCAGCCACGATGGCAGCTACGGCTTCACCATCGGCCAGCGGAAGGGCCTGCGCATCGACAGGCCGGCCGCGGACGGCCGGCCGCGGTTCGTGCTGAGTATCGAGCCGGTGTCCCGTACCGTGACCGTCGGCCCGGCTGAGGCTCTCGACGTGCGCGAGATCGAGGCGGCCAGGCCGGTGTGGTCAGGCTGTGCGCCGCCGCCTGGGCCGGTCGACTGCCTGGTGCAGCTTCGCGCGCACGGCGAGGTACATCCGGCCGTGTGCGAGCCCGCCGGCGACTCGGTGCGGATCACCTTGCGCGAGCCAGCCCGCGGCATCGCCACCGGCCAGGCCGCGGTCTTCTACGACGGCGACGCTGTCCTCGGCAGCGCGACGATCGCGCGCACTAGCTGACGAGGGCAGCGGTCCGGGCGGTCATGACTCGATGAACCGATCGGGAGCGGTAAACAAACTCGCCCAAGAAGCCGGGATGCGGCTTGTCGGCTTCTGGAACCGCGCCGCTGAGGGATAACCATCGTCGGCATGAAAACCGCATAATTCGAAGCCCTCGCGCTGGTAATAGTCGTGCAGGCCTTGGTTGGTTGTCCAGGCGCTCACCCGGATCCATCGGGATCCATGCCGCTGGCGGCCTGTCCGGCCGGCCCAGTCCAGCAGTGAAGCACCCAGACGCAGGCCGGCATAGGCACGGGCAACGACCAGCCGGTGGACATAAACCGCGGGTTCGGATTCCTGGCCGTCGAGCCAGTAAGGATCATGGTTTGGATCTGCTGTCAGTGTTGCCGCAGGCGTGCCGTGCTCCCAGCAGAGCCACGTCTTGCCCTGCGAGAGGCCGGTACGAACGCGGCTATCTCGGCCCGCTCTGTTCGGCCATGGGTTCGACCACTGATCGGTGTGCTTGAAACGCCGAAGCCACTTCGCGGCCCCGTCGATCAGGTCAATGACAATCGCCATGTCGGCCGGCTCTGCGCGCCGTAGCGCAAACGGCCTGTCCGGCATAGGTAGACATTTTACGGCCCTCGGTCGATTCGCGGTATAAGCGCGATCCGGGAGCCGGCGCAGCCAGGCCGTCGTTCCCGAACGGATGGCGCCACGCCGGCTCCCAAAGCCTTCTAGCTGCTGCTAATGGTCCGACTAGCAAGGGTCGTAGTGTTCGTACCGGTACTGGGCGGACGGCCGCCCGTGTCGCTTGACCATGTCCACCTCCTCTGCCAGTTGCGAGCCCATGTGGGCCGTTTAACTGGTGTTACCATCCGTGGCGGACCGGAAACTCAGTGTCACGGGTGGCGCACCTGAATCAGCTGGACGGAGGTCACATTTTTGCCCTAGCGGCGCACGAGCATCAATTAACGATTGCAGTCTCGTGTACATCAGGGCGCGTGTACCGTTCGTTCCGCAGCCGGCGCTGCGGTGGTCTCAGCCTGAACCAGCGCCGGCGGCACAACTGCAAAGTCGGACACTCTGGAGTTCCAGAGCAGCCGCTAGCGGAGCCCTAGTCCGCCTATCAGCATGGGTCGTAGTGCTCGTAGCGGTACTGCGGCGACGGCCGACCGTAGCGCTTTGCCATGACACCTCCAATGGGATTATTTGTTTCCTTGTCACTGGGCTAGTCCCGGTGACGCCTGGGTACCTCGGCGTGATCCGACTTGCTCGGCAGTTCGTCGGGCACTTCACCGCGGGTCATGACGAACTGGTTCCGGTCCGCAGGAAAGGTAGTGACGGTCACCCGGAATGGCTGACCGGTAGCGTCGTAGCCGGTCCTGATGAACTCGAATACCGCGATGCGTCCGTCGTCGGGCAGGCCAAAGAAGACCGTTTCGCCGGGGTCAGGCAGGCGTACGGTTATCCGATCTCGCCAGCCTGCTTCCTTCATGCGGAGTTCTTGCTCGAGATAGCGAACCGCTCCGCCGTCTATGTTGGCGGCGCTGATCAGCCGCGCCGCGCCCTTGTCAACGAGATCC
Source organism: uncultured Actinomycetota bacterium (assembly GCA_963834665.1). Lineage (GTDB taxonomy): Bacteria > Actinomycetota > Actinomycetes > Streptosporangiales > Streptosporangiaceae > JAJYUU01. The sequence goes on along the minus strand of CAWICK010000006.1, from coordinate 501,384 downwards.
ATCGGATAGAACGTGGTCTGGCGTGAGTAGGGCACGCCGTCAATCGAGCGCTGCTGATGCCGGCTGACGACCATGGCACTCAGCTCGAGCTCGAGCTCGGCGGCTGGCAGCCCGGCTGCCTGCTGAATCTCCACGCGCGGTACGGATACATCTGGCTTCCGGCTCCGGTTGAGGACCTCATAGGCGAAACCTGAGCTCTCCGGCTCGATGCCGGATTCCTCGCCGGTGACGAGCCGCGTGACGAACGGGTCGATCTTTGGCGCCACGAAGGTGCCCTGGCCGGACCGGGTGTAGACCAAGTTCCGGGTAACGAGCCACTTGATCGCGTCGCGGATCGTGTTCCGGGACGCGCCGTATAGCTCCTGGAGATCGAGCTCGGTGGGCAGCGGCATGCCGTCGCGGCCGAGTTCGCCGGACTCGATCTTCTGGCGCAGGTCCTCAGCGATCCGCCGCCACATCGGATCAGGCATCCCAGCACCTCCCTAACATCCCAATGGACCTGACGGTATGGCTAGTGGGATTGGCTGGAACCATACCACTGATACAGATTGTTGGGTCCGAGCACTTGCTGTCGATCTTTGCGCCTGTCACGATGAAGATACCAAAGGTTGGTATGGATCGGATAGCAGGCCTGATCCTAGCAGTCCCAGCCGTACATGAGTAGCCGTTCCGAAAGGAGAGTTGCCCAGCCGCCTACCGGGTCGAAAGGGGGATGCGCCATGGCAGCTATCGAGGCGATCGTCTTCGTCGCCGCAGCAGGGTTCGCGTTCATCGTGGTGATCACGGTCATTGTGGTGATCGGAATTCGGCAAGAGGAGCGTTACCAGACCTTGGAGGACAGGACCGCGCCAAGCGCGGTGGCTCAGCTGGCCCGGATTGTGCTTGGTCGCTACGTGCGGAGAGAGGACCACAAGTCCTCCGGCTATCGGCATCCAGATGACCGCAATGGCTCGCACCACGAGCGGCGTGTCGGACCAAGAAGCTAATCGGACCAAGGGCTAACCAGGCCACGGGGCAAGCGCGATGGCCGCCCGGCGGCAGAGGTCGGCACTGGGCCTTGATCGTGGCCGATATGTCCGGAAGACCGACCGAGGGCGCGGCGACGCCGACCCGGACGAGCAGATGCGACCACGCGCCCGGCGCACGTAACCACCTCGTCCTGTTGCGAAAGCCAGTTTTGTCGGTGCAGGATCGTCTAGCCGATTCCGGGAGCCGGGCAGTGTGCTACCGGCTGTGATACTGGCGATGCGTTTCGCCGGTCCCGACGGCCCGGAACTCGGCTGTTTCCTGCAGCGCGGGGCTGGTGGCCTTCTCGGGGGAGATGTCGGACTGGGGTGGTCCATATGCTCGCGACCTCGGTGGATGGGGTGAGCGTCAGCACTGCGGCCGCATGTTCCGGGGTATCGCTTTGACCTGGCGGGCCGGTACAGGCGGTCCTGCCCGGTGGCGTTGCTGGCACAGTCACGTGAGGCGCGCGTCCGGCCTGGCTGCACGAATGATCGCGGAGTGCAGGCCGCCTCCGGCCGTGTGGGTCGGGGTGATGGTGACGGCGGCGAAGCCGGCTGCCTGCAGCATGCCTCGGTACTGGGAGATTGTGAGGGTGCCACTGATGCAGCCGGTGCGCTGCTCGGCGTCGGCGAGCCGGCCTCGGTCGATGCCCTCCTCAGCGATCATGTCGCTGATGCCGATGCGCCCGCCCGGCCGGAGGACCCGGAACGCCTCGGCCAGGACGCGTGTCTTGTCGGCGGACAGGTTGATGACGCAGTTGGAGATGATGACGTCCACCTGCTGGTCCGGCAGCGGGATGTCCTCGATACGGCCGTGCAGGAGCCGGGCATTGGTGACGCCGGCCTCGGCGACGTTAGCTCTGGCGAGGGCGAGCATGTCACCGCTGGCGTCCAGGCCGTAGGCAAGGCCGCCGGGCGCGACCCGGCGGGCTGACAGCAGGACGTCGAGGCCGCCGCCGGGCAGCTCATCGTCGTGCTGTAGTCCCCAAGGCCCGAGTGCCGTATGACGAAGACGCCAAGCTTGTGGCGTACGGCAGCAGCGGGTCGTCACCTCGAAGGCGCCCCGCTGAGTGCCGCCGGGTCCGTTACGAGCTGGCAGACCAGCGGCTGGCTGACGGCCTGTGCATCCTTGCCGCGCTCGACCTTCCTGGCAGCTGCCGCGGTGAAGCAAGACGATCCTGATCTTCGGAGGCGACCGCATGTCTCGTGTCCAGCTCTCGATGAACGCGACTTCGCCGCCGCCGCCGAGTTCTATTCCCGGCTGGCTGCCCAGGGAGAGGCCATCGAGCCTGAGCCGGGCGCAGTCTGCTGCTACGTACGGCAGGACAAGATCCGGGCATATGACCCGGACGGGGTGGTATGGGAGTACTACTCAGTACTAGAGCACATTGAGACGCCATGATTTCGCTGCCCCCCAGGCGCGAGCACGCTGAGCCGCGAGAGACCGTCGGGCTAGTGGCGGGGTCGGCGGACTGGCTGCACCTCGCCCGTGTCGCGGATACTGTCCTGGCTGACTTTGGCCTGGATGGGCATCGAGGGCGGAGTGGCGATTGGCGCTGCGGTAGCCGCCGGGTCGATCGCGCTTCTAGATTTCGGCCTGGACAGCGGTATCGAGGCGATGGCCAGCGTCATCGTCATCTGGCGGTTCACCGGGACCCGGCTCGCTAGGGCCACCTCCGAGAGGCGCGCCCAGCAGTTCGTCGCGGCCAGTTTCTTCCTGCTCGCTCCATACATCGCCGTCGAGGCGGTCCGGGCGCTCGCCGGTGGTGACCGGGCGGAGACCAGCGCTGTCGGCCTTGTCCTCACCGCCGGGTCGGCTATCTTCGAGCCCGCCCTTGGGGTAGCTAAGCGGCGCATCGGTGCCCGGCTCGGATCATCAGCCACTGCCGGGGAGGGAACCCAGAATCTGCTGTGCGCGTACCTGGCCATGGCGGTGTTTGCCGGGCTGGCCGCCAACACGCTGGTAGGCATCTGGTGGCTGGACAGCGTGGTCGCGCTCGGTCTCGCCGCCTGGGCGGTGGTCGAGGGAAATCGGGCGTGGGCTGGGATATCGTGCGGCTGCGTGTCCCAGCCGGGAGCATCGTGCTGAGCGCATGACCATAACCTAGCGGGATGGTCGGATAACGTGGCCGGATGCTCGGGACCGGCTGGACGCAGATCGTCGCCCTGGTGGCCGCGTACGCCATCGCCGTCGTGGCCACGCCCGCCGGGATCTCCGGTGCCGTCCTGCTCCTGCCGTTTCAGGTCACCGTGCTGGGCACGCCAAGCCCTGCAGTCACCCCGACCAACCTGCTCTACAACGTCGTGGCCACTCCGGGTGCGCTGTACCGGTACTGGCGGCAGGGCCAGACCGGTGGTCGGCTCGCCTTGGTGCTCATCATCGGAACATTGCCCGGCGTTATCGCCGGATCAATCATCCGCGTCGAGCTGCTGCCAGGGCCACGGGTCTTCGACCTGGTCGTCGGCGCCGTGCTGGCACCGATCGGCGTCTGGCTGACCCTCACCAGGCTCGCCCGCACCAACAAGGCCGCTGGTCCAGCCTGGGTCATCCCGGCTCCGGCCATGATCCTGCTAGCCGCCGCAGTGGGCTGCGTCGGCGGAATCTATGGAATCGGCGGCGGTTCGATCCTCGCGCCCATCCTGATCGGCACCGGCAAGAGGCCTGTGGAGGTTGCCCCGGCCGCACTCGCATCCACCTTCCTCACCTCAGTTGCGGGGGTCGTCACCTTTACCGTCCTGTCGGCCCATGCGCGCGGCTCAGTGGCTCCGGACTGGCTCACCGGGATGGCGCTTGGCCTCGGCGGGCTGGCCGGCGCCTACACCGGAGCCCGGATCCAGTCCAGACTCCCGGACCAGCTCATCCGGCGCGTCTTGGGAGTCCTGGTTGTTGCCATCGGTGCTCGCTACCTCTGGACCGGCCTGGGTTGGCAAGCTGGCATGTAGCGAGCTGCCGATCAGCGTCCCAAGGCTGCCCAGCGCCCCGGTCCGGGCGCGGTAGTAGACCCACACGCCGCGCTTCTCCCGGTCCAGCAGGCCGGCCTCGTGCAGCACCTTCAGGTGATGGCTGATAGTCGGCTGCGACAAGTCGAACGCGTCATTCAGGTCACAGACGCAGGCCTCGCCGCCCGGATGCGAGGCGACCAGGGATATCAGCCGCAGCCGCACCGGATCAGCAAGCGCCTTCAGCAGCGGCGCAACCTGCTCCGCCTGCTCGCGGGACAGCGGCTCGGCCGACAGCGGCGGGCAGCAGGCTGCCGTGTCGGCCGGGCTCAGCACCATCAGGGACTTCGGCATGTATCTATATTGACAGACGTAAATGTCTATGGCAAGCTCGGCACCGAGCCCAGATATAGACAGCCATCGATTCCCGGAGGTTCTCATGACCGGCCGCGTGCAGCTCGCCCTTAACGTCAACGACCTAGGCGAGTCCGTCGCCTTCTACAGCAAGCTGTTCGGCACCGAGCCGGCCAAGCTCCGGGCCGGCTACGCGAACTTCGCCATCGCCGAGCCGCCGCTCAAGCTCATCCTGATGGAGAAGCCGGGCCAGGGCGGAAGCCTGAATCACCTCGGCGTCGAAGTCGCCGATACCGACGCCGTCGACGCCGAGCAGACCAGGCTCGCCCAGGCCGGCCTCGCGTCCACCGACGAGCGCGACACGACCTGTTGCTATGCGAAGCAGAACAAGTTCTGGGTCGAAGGCACCCCCAACGGCGAGCAGTGGGAGATCTACACAGTCCTGGAAGACAGTCCCACCTTCTACGGCGATGACGCAGCCGCGGCCTGCTGCCCGGGCGACGTCAGAGCCGAGGACGAGACGGCCGCCTCCGCTACGAGCTGCTGTTAAGGAGACCACATCATGACCCATCCGCATGTCGCCTCCGGGCTCGCTAGCGGGCATCCGGTGCTGTGGCTGACCGGCCCGCGCCTGGAAACGGACTGACGAGGGAAACTGACGAGGGAAGAGGCCACCTGCTAGATAAGCAGGTGGCCTCCTGCTGGCTGGCGCTGCCAGCGCGCGCATGTCGTGGCGCTTGGCTTCAGCCAGCATGCACGCGGCGCAAGCCGCGAGCCGCGAGCGTGATGCGGGCCAGGCTGGCTGTCATGGCCAGCAATGGCGGCATTGTCATGACCGGAATCGCGAGCGGGACCCCGACGATCAGCGCGGCGTCGACCGCGGTGATGCCAGCGAAACCGGCGGCTCCGGCCCGGCCGACCAACCGGTACTTCTTCCCGAACGCGGCGGCGGCAAGCAAGCCGATGGCCGTGATCAGCACCATGCCGAGCAAGAGGCGAGCTACCGCCGGGACAGGCCATGACCAGGCCCGGCTGGTGATCAGCGCAACTCCCCAGCAGCCGCCGACCACAGGTCCAGTGGCCAGCAACTTGCGGGCGGCATGCCGCGCCGGGCTCAGGCGGATGAAGTCGGTCAGGATGACCTGCGGGTCGCCAAACTCGGCTAGTGCGGCGTCGGCTGCGGCGCCCGGCTCCAGGCCCTGGTCGAGGTAGCGTTGGCATGTCTGATCCAGCCCGTCGGCCAGTTCCTCGACGATGGATACGGGCAGCTGTGCAGACAGTACCGCCAGGTAGTCCTCGATCACGCCGGACTCGGCCATAGCCTGCCTTCCAGCGCACCGCTGATCATGGCGGCGAAGTCATGCCACTCCGATCGCCTGCCCGCCAGGGCCTCAGCGCCGGCCGAGGTCAGCTGGTACTCCCGCCGGCGCCGCCCGGCCACCACCGACCAGGACCCCGTAATCAGCCCGGCCGCCTCCAGGCGGCGCAGCGCCGGATAGATGGTGCCCGTCGCCATATCGAGCCGCCCGCCCGTCGTCTGTCGCAGCGCGTCGATCACCGCGTAGCCATGCCGTGGCCCGTCTTCCAGGGCGGCCAGCAGCAGCGCGTCCAGATGCCCTTTCAGCTCCTCCGCCCGCATAAGTAGTAACACTACGCTAGGCGTTCCTACCAGGCAATCCGCCGCGTAGGGTCTTGTTATAAGTAGCGTTGCTACGTATGGCGAAAGCAGGTGTCATGGCGACAGCAGCCCGCATCTTCGGGGATCATGTGAGCTCGACCGCCCCGCTGTTCCTGGCGTTCCTGGCCGTCCACGTCATCGCCGGGCTCACCGCGGTTGTTAGCGGCGCCGTCGCGGCGCTGACGCGCAAAGGCAGCCGCCGCCATGTCCGAGCGGGCCGCTGGTACTACCGGGCCATCAGCGTCGTCTTTGCCACTGCGACAGCCCTGGCCGTGATGCGCTGGCGGCAGGACTATTACCTGTTCATCATCGGCTCCGTCGCGTACGCTGCCGCGACCATCGGCTACCTGCACCGCCGGCGTCACCGTCCTGGAGATACCGGCCACATTACTGGGATGGGCGCCGCCTACATCGCCATGCTTACTGCGTTCTATGTGGACAATGGCCCGCACCTGCCGCTCTGGGATCACCTGCCCACGTTCGCGTTCTGGCTGCTTCCGTCCGTGATCGGAGCGCCGATCATCGCCAGGGCCGTCTTGCGCGCTAGGCGCGCCCGTCCCGTGCCCGTTGTCGCGCTGGCCAATGATTCCCTAGCCGACAGGGCCGGACAGGACCGCGGCGACGCGGTCGAGCGCAGCGGGCACGAGCCGGTAGTAGACCCAGGTGCCGCGGCGCTCGGAGTCGATGATCCCGGCTGAGCGCAGGACCTTCAGGTGATGGCTGATCGTCGGCTGGGTCAGGTCGAAGGCCGTGGTCAGGTCGCAGACGCAGACCTCGCCGCCCTGGTGCGCGCCGATCAGGGATACGAGCCGGATCCGGACCGGGTCGCCGAGGGCCTTAAAGACCTGCGCCAGGCCGACGGCGATGGCCTCGCTGACGGGCTCACCGACCAGCGGGATCGTGCACGCCTCCAGGCCGGTCCCGCCGCGGCTGCGGGGAGGAGCTCGAGCGTTGTCCGGCGAGCCTGCATCGACATGCCTCTATCTTGACGGTCATCTATCCAGGCTGGCAAGCTAACGGCATCTGGATAGATGCCGATCGATGAAGGCAGGGCATGATCGCTCGAGCGAGCACAGCATGGGCCGCCGTGGAGCGCGGCGTTGACAAGGCCGGTGCCTTCGGTGACTGAGGTGGCGCTGTGGCGGCGGCTGCTGGCTGAGCTACTGGGCAGCGCGTTCCTGGCCGCGGTAGTGATCGGCTCGGGCATCGCGGCTCAACGGCTCTCGCCGGGGGCGACCGGGCTGGAGCTGCTGGAGAACGCGGCAGCGACCGCGGCCGGGCTGTTCGCGATCATCTTGATGTTCGGGCCGGTGTCCGGCGGCCATTTCAACCCGGTCGTCTCGTTCGTGGATGCCGCGTTCGGCGGGCTGAGCTGGCGTGACGCCGCCGCCTACCTGCCCGCGCAAGTGGCTGGCTGCATCGTCGGCGCGGTCGCGGCGAACCTGATGTTCGCCCTGCCGGCGGTCAGCATCTCCGTCAAGCACCGGGCCACGCCGGCCCACTTCCTGTCGGAGATCATCGCCACCCTCGGCCTGATCCTGGTGATCTTCGCCCTCGCCCGCACCGGCCGCAGCCGGACCGCCCCGGCCGCTGTCGGCGCCTACATCGGCGCCGCCTACTTCTTCACCTCCTCGACCAGCTTCGCCAACCCGGCGATCACCATCGGCCGGATGTTCTCCAACACCTTCGCCGGCATCGCGCCCTCATCCGCGCCGCCGTTCATCGCCGCCCAGATCATCGGCGGCGCCCTCGCGATCGCGGTCGTCCGGGCCCTGTACCCCGGGGTCACCCCGGCGGAAGCAGCCGAGATCGTGGTTCCGCACCACCGGGACTGGCAGGACGAGCACGCCAGGCCGGCGCCGGCACCCACGCGTCCGCTGACGGGCGCTACCCCGCGCCGGGTCAGGCCAGCGGTCAACGCCGTCCCCAGTAGTACACGCGAACAAGCGGGAGAGCCTATGCACCTCATCGCCATCGGGGGGAGCGACGCCGGGATCAGCGCCGCGCTGCGCGCCCGCGAGCTGGACCCCGGTGCCGAGGTCACCGTGGTCGTCGCGGACGCCTACCCGAACTTCTCGATCTGCGGTATCCCGTACTACGTCTCCGGCGAAGTGACCCACTGGCGCAACCTCGCTCACCGCAGCTCGCCGACCTGGAGGCCACCGGGATGAGCCTGCGGCTGGACACCACGGCTCGGCGGATCGACGCCGGCGCCCGCAAGCTGCTTGTCTCCTCCGCAGAGGGCGGCGAGGAGCTGCTCAGCTACGACAAGCTGATGGTCGGCACCGGCGCGATCCCCGTCCGGCCCGCCGATCGGCGGCCTGGCCGGCCTGGACGCGCTCGGCGCCGGCGACGGAGTGCACCTGCTGCATTCGATGGGCGACACCTTCGCCGTCATGCGCACCCTCGAGCAGGCGGCTCCGGCCAGCGCCGTGATCGTCGGCGCCGGCTACATCGGCCTAGAGATGGCCGACGCCCTCACCACCCGCGGCCTGGCCGTCACCCAGATGGAGCAGCTGCCCGAGGTGCTGCCCACCGTCGACCCCGAACTCGGCGCCCTGGTCCACGCCGAGCTCGCCGCCCGCGGCGTCGAGGTCCTCACCGGCACCACCGTCCGGCGGATCAGCCGCGCCGCGGCCGGCCAGCCCGGACGGCTGCACGTGGACGCGAACGCAGCGGACGGCACGACCGTGACCCGCACCGCGGATATGGTCCTGGTGGTCGTCGGCGTCCGGCCCGACACTGTCCTGGCCGCCGACGCCGGAGCCGCGCTCGGCGTTAAGGGCGCGATCACGGTCGACCGGCAGATGCGGACCAGCCTGCCCGATGTACTCGCCGCCGGCGACTGCGTCGTCACCTACCACCGGCTGCTCGGCGAGACCTACCTGCCGCTCGGCACCACCGCGCACAAGCAGGGCCGCGTGGCCGGGGAGAACGCGCTCGGCGGGCACCGGGAATTCGCCGGCAGCCTCGGCACCCAGGTCGTGAAGATCTTCGACCAGGCCGCCGCCCGCACCGGCCTGCGCCACGGCGAAGCCGCAGCAGCGGGCTTCGACCCCGTTACCATCGGATCCGAAGCCGACGACCACAAGGCCTATTACCCCGGCAGCCACCGCATCACCATGCGGTTCACCGGCGACCGAGCCAGCGGGCGGCTGCTCGGCGTGCAGCTCTTCGGGCACCGGCACGCCGAGATCGCCAAGCGGATCGATATCGCCGCCACCGCCATCTTCCACGGCATGACTATCGACGACATCAGCGACCTCGACCTGTCCTACACCCCGCCGCTCGGCAGCCCCTGGGACGCTATCCAGATGGGCGCCCAGGCATGGACCCGTGAATACAGCGTGGCTGGTACTCCATCACAGCCCCGCCACTGAGGACGGTACATAGACGTGCTCTCACCAACCGCACGCGCTGGGCAGCTCGCGGCCTGCCAGGCCAGCCACGTCCAAGCGCACGGCGGACAGCAACAAAGGCAGCGCGACCTTAGGAGGACCGATGCCACAGACTCATGTCATGACCCAGGCGGAGAGGGGCTGCCTGCACAGTGCGGCCCGGGACCTGCACGAGAAGTTCCGGGGCGTGTTCGGCGAGGAGACGATCGAATCGCTGCTGCTCAGCAGCTATGACGAGCTCGCCGCCAAGGCCACGGTGTACCGGTGGCTGGTGATCGGCGCGGAACGATTCGCCCGCCAGCGCCTCGAAGCGCTCGCGCACGCGGAAAGTCGCGCCCCCGGCAAGGTCCCGTCCGTGCTGTTCTTGTGCGTGCACAACGCGGGCCGCTCCCAGATGGCACTGGGCTGGTTTACCCACCTCGCCGGCGACAAAGCCATCGCCTGGTCGGGCGGGTCCGAGCCGGTGGCCCAAGTCAACCCCACCGCAGTCGCGGCCATGGCCGAAGCCGGGGTCGACATCTCCCGCGAGTTCCCCAAGCCCTGGACCGATGAGTTCGTCTTAGCCGCCGACATCGTCGTGACGATGGGCTGCGGCGACGCCTGCCCGCTGCTTCCCGGCAAGCACTACGAGGACTGGGAACTTGACGACCCCGCTGGCAAGACCCTCGAAGAGATCCGTCCGATTCGCGATCAGATACGCGACCGCGTCACCGGCCTGCTAGATCGGCTGGCAGTCCGCTAGCGCATGAGCACCCGCCAGCGAGACACCACTGTGCGGCCAATGGACTATGCGCCAGGGCTGCCTACCCCTTAGCAGGTATCCGACATTCGAATCGCACGCTGCCCCTCCTGGAGCGCGAGACCCGATGTCGGCCGCCAGCACTAGGCTCTGACCGTGACCGCGCAGACCTCTCAGTTTCCCTGGCCGGGCGGGACCGCGACCGGGATCGGCTCGATGCCTGGTACCGATCCCGCCGAAGCCTGCCGGGTGGTCTTCGGCGAGCTACCCGATCTTCCGCACCTGCCCGAGCTCCCGGACCGCGGGCCGGGAGCAGACCTCACTGGCCGCACCGCGGCCCTGCTCGTCGACTTGCCGGTCCAGACAACGCCGCGGGGCTGGAAGCTAACGGACCGTCCAGGACGCGACCTGAGCAGAGCAGCCAGTTACTGGTCGCAGGACCTCGATGCAGTCCAGGAGATCGCAGACGGCTACCAGGGTCCGGTCAAGGTTCAGATATGCGGTCCCTGGACACTGGCCGCAACCCTCGAGCTGAGCCGTACGGCCAATCCGGCCCTCGCCGACCCGGCTGCCGTAGCCGACCTGGCAGCCTCGCTAGCCGAGGGGCTCGCGAACCATGCCGCCGACGTGCGCAGGCGGGTCCCTGGAGCCACGATCATCGTGCAGCTGGATGAGCCCGCCCTGCCTGCCGTGCTGGCCGGGCGGGTGCCGACGGCCAGCGGGTTCAGCGCGGTGGCTGCCGTCGACGAGGTGGTAGCGCGCCAGCACCTGGACACTGTTCTTTCTGCCCCGGCGGCATTCACTGTCGTGCACTGCTGCGGCGTTGCGGCCCCGTTCCGGCTCATAATGACAGCCGGTGCCGCTGCGGTGAGCTTCGATCTCAGCGTGCTGGCCAACGCAGACGTTGACCTTGTCGCCGAGCTCGCTGAGGCGGGGCTTGCGCTGTTCGCCGGAGCGCTGCCAACCAGCAGCGCGCAGGCGCTGGCCGGCGGGCCGCCGCTGCCGCCCGCAGAGACAGCCGAGCGAGTGGTGACGTTGTGGCGGCGGACCGGCCTGGCGTCCGGGCGACTGGCTGAGCAGGTCGTGATCACGCCAGCCTGCGGGCTGGCCGGAGTGCCGGCAGCAGCCGCGCGGGCGGCGCTCGCGCATTGCCGGGAGGCGGCGCGGATCGCGCCTGAGCTGATCGAGGAGAGCGCCCGATGACCCAGGACCCCAGGCAGCGGCACGCCGAGCTGGCGGCCGAGCTGGCCGAGCATCAATACCGGTACCACGTGCTCGACTCGCCCCTGGTCTCCGATGCCGAATACGACACGATGATGCGCGACCTTGTCAGCCTGGAGGAGCAGGTCCCCGAGTTGCGGACGCCGGATTCGCCCAGCCAGCGCGTCGGCGGGGCGATCTCCACCGACTTCACCGCCGTCCAGCACCTGGAGCGGCTGCTCAGCCTGGACAACGTGTTCTCCGCGGAAGACCTCGACGGCTGGGTCGCCAGGGCGGAACGGCTCGGCGGCGCGGGCCCGTACCTGTGCGAGCTGAAGATCGACGGGCTGGCGATCGCGCTGGTGTACCGGAACGGCCGCTTGCAGCGAGCTGCGACCAGGGGAGACGGGGTGACCGGCGAGGACGTGACGCCCAACGTCAAGACCATCGCGGCGGTGCCGACCAAGCTGTCGGGGTCGGGCTGGCCAGAGACGCTGGAGGTCCGGGGCGAGGTCTTCCTGCCGGTGGCGGCATTCGAGGAGCTGAACCGGCGGCTCACCGAGGCGGGCAAGCCACCGTTCGCCAACCCGCGCAACTCGGCCGCCGGGTCGCTCCGGCAGAAAGATCCGCGGATCACTGCCTCGCGGGCGCTCAACCTCATCCTGCATGGCGTCGGGCGCGTGGACGGCCTGGAAGACCCGCCGCCTACCCAGTCCGGCTGGTATGAGCGGCTGCGCGGCTGGGGCCTGCCGGTCAGCGACCTCTACCAGGTGGTGCCGTCGATCGAGGACGTGCGCAAGTACATCGGCCATTACGCAGAGCACCGGCACGATCCGCCGTATGAGATCGACGGCGTAGTGGTCAAGATTGACGAGCTGCAGCAGCAACGGCAGCTCGGCGCCACCAGCCGGGCGCCGCGGTGGGCCATCGCCTACAAGTACCCGCCGGAGGAGGTCAACACCCGGCTGCTGGATATCCGGGTGAACGTGGGCCGGACCGGGCGGGTCACGCCGTTCGCCGTGATGGAGCCGGTGAAGGTCAGCGGCTCCACCGTGGAGAATGCGACCTTGCACAACGCTGACGAGATCGCCCGCAAGGGCGTGCTGATCGGCGACATGGTGGTGCTGCGCAAGGCCGGCGACGTGATTCCCGAGGTCGTCGGCCCAGTGGCCGACCTGCGCACCGGACAGGAGCGGGCCTTTGAGTTCCCGACGCACTGCCCGGCCTGCGGGACGGCGCTGGCCCGCGAGGACGGCGAGGTTGACTGGCGCTGCCCGAACGCCCGGTCTTGTCCGGCACAGCTGCGCGAGCGCCTGTTCCACCTGGCCGGCCGCGGCGCGCTGGACATCGAGGTGCTCGGATACGAAGCCGCCGTCGCATTGCTGGACTCCGGCCTGCTGACCGACGAGGGCGACCTGTTCGCCCTGACCGCGCCGGACCTTGCCGGCGTGCCGTTCTTCGTGAACAAGCAGGGAACGCTGACCGCGAACGCGACCCGGCTGCTTGTCAACCTGGAGGAAGCCAGGCACCGGCCGCTCTGGCGGATCCTGGTGGCGCTGTCGATCCGGCACATAGGCCCGACTGCGGCCCGGGCACTAGCGGCCGCGTTCGGCTCGGTCGAGGCCATCGCCGCCGCGCCGGAAGCCGAGCTGGTCACCGTCGAGGACGTCGGTCCTACGATCGCCAGGTCGCTCCGCGACTGGTTCGAGGTGGACTGGCACGCCGCGATCGTAGACAAGTGGCGGGCCGCCGGGGTCGACCTGGCCACCCCAGGCTTCGTCCGCCGGCCCGCGACGAGGCAAGCACCGCCCGCGGGGCAGGCGGGCCGGCCGGACCGCTGGCGGGAGTCACCGTAGTGCTGACCGGGACGCTGGCGGGCTACTCCAGGGACGAGGCCGCGGAGGCGGTCCAGGCCCAGGGCGGCAAGGTGTCCGGCTCGGTGTCGAAGAAGACCAGCTTCGTGATCGCCGGGGAAAATCCTGGTTCGAAGCTGGACAAGGCTGAGTCAGTAGGCGTGCCGGTGCTGGACGAGGACGGCCTGGGCGTGCTGCTGTCGGAGGGACCCGACGCCGCCAGGGCTGCGTCGGCCGGTGCGCCGGCCAGTACGTCGGCCAGCACGCCGGCCGGATGATCAAGGCCTGGCGCCGGAAATGCTGGCTCGGTGACGCGAGGCATGTGATCATCGCGGGTTGTAACGGATAGTACGCAATTGGCTTCGGGAAGTACCTTTTTTGCCGTAGGATTCACGGAAAGCGCCGAGCGCTGCACACTGAGCGACGACGGGCCGATGAGGAGCCATGAAGGACCCCACCGATACCAGGGACATCGGCCCTCGCGTCGGTTCGCCGCTGTGGATTCACCTCACGTCGGTGACCGTGCTGGGCGCGGTGATCTTCGGGCTGGCCATGAGCAGGCTGACGGGTATCGCCGGGCTGATCCACCATCCGCTGTTCTGGGTTGTCGCGGCGATGGTCGTGCTCGGCGACATCTGGCCGATCGTGACTCCGGGTAAGTCCAGCAGTGAGGCGCCGCATGCCTCTGTCACCTTCACCTTTGCCGCACTGATCGCCTGGGGCCTGCCGGTCGCGCTGCTGCTGGCAGTCACCTCGACGATGCTGACCTTCCTGGGCAAACGCAAGGCACTGCACCGCGCGACTTTCAACGCCGCGGCTTCCGCGCTCGGCATGGCGTCAGCCTGGGCGGTCCTCTACATCTCCGGGGACCGGCATTCGCCCTTGCATCCATGGATACCGCAAGGCATCGATGTGCCGAAGATCATGGCTGCCGGAGCTGCCTGCTTCGTCGTGTGCTACGTCCTGGTCACCGTGGCCATCGCTCTGCACTCCCGCGAGCCGCTGTCGCAGACGCTGCTGCGCAGCCTGCCCTACCAGGCTTTCGTCAGCCTTGTGCTGTTCGCCACCGCACCATTGGTTGCCGTCGTCATTGGCCACCGCTCCGCCGCGCTCGTGCTGCTCTTCGCGTTCCCGCTGGCGGCGATCTACGCCAATGCCGCGATCTCGGTGCAGCGCGAGCACCAGGCCCATCACGACGAACTGACCGGGCTCGCGAACCGCAAACTGCTCATGCGCAGGCTCGACAGCATGCTCACCCAGGCTGCCGCATCCGGGAGCAAGGTCGGCTTTCTGCTGCTCGACCTTGATCGCGGGCTGAAGGAGGTAAACGACACCCTCGGCCACGCGGTCGGCGACCGGCTGCTGCGGCTCGTCGCACACCGGCTGACTCATAGCATCCGGCCGGGCGACATGGTCGCGCGGCTCGGCGGGGACGAGTTCGCCGTGCTGCTCCCCGCGGTCAAAGATGCCGCGGTCGCCAGGGAGGTGGCGGCCAGGCTCCGGGCAGCCGTGGCGGAGCCGATTCGGCTCGAGGGCATGTCGTTCGTGATCGAGGTGAGCATCGGCATCGCCATGTTCCCCGACGACGCGCCGGGTGACGAGATGCTGATGCAGCGCGCGGATGTGGCCATGTACCTGGCCAAGCAGCGGCACAGCGGGGTGGAACGCTACGTCGCCGACCTGGACCGCAATTCGCCTGCCAGGCTCGCCCTCTTCGGCGACCTGCGACGTGGGCTGGACCGGGGCGAGCTTGAGCTTCATTACCAGCCAAAGGTGTACCTGGCTGACCGCCGGGTGGCCGGCATAGAGGCCCTGGTTCGCTGGCGGCATCCGGTTCGGGGCATGCTTACGCCAGCGGACTTCATCCCGGTCGTGCAGCAGTCCTACCTGATGCGCGAAGTCACCGGGTTCGTGATCGAAACCGCGCTGGCCCAGATCGCGCTCTGGCGCCAGTCCGGGCTTGACGTCCAGATGTCGCTCAACGTGGCCGGCCGGGACCTGCTGGATACTGGCCTGGTCGATCAGATCGAGCAACAGCTAGGCCGGCATCACTTGCCGCCCGAAGCGCTCTTGCTGGAGATCGATGAGCGGGTGCTGACCAGCGAACCTGCGCACGCGGTGTCCACGGCTGAGGCGCTAGCCGAGATCGGCGTCGGCGTGGTCCTGGACGACTTCGGTACCGGATACTCCTCGCTCGTCCGGCTCAAGCGGCTGCCGGTTGACGAGATCAAGGTCGACTCGTCGTTCGTGGCTCGCGTTCTCAAGTCACCCGATGACCGCGTGGTCGTCAAATCGATCGTCGATCTCGCCGCAGCCCTGGGCATCCGGTCCGTGGCTGAGGGCGTTGAGTCGGCCGATGTCGCAGCGGCGCTGCTTGACATGGGGTGCGTCGCGGCCCAGGGCTGGTACTTCGCCAAGCCGATGAACGCGGTCTCCGCGACGGCCTGGCTGCTCGACCATAGCGCGGGCCGAAGGCGCGGTAAGTCCGCGACGCGCCCGCTGGCTGCCGGGCTCGACGGGACCCGGCCCACGGTCGCAGTGCCCGCGATCGATGGTGATCATGGCAAGAGCGGCGGCGGTATGAGCAGCGACAGCATGAGCAGCGACGATCATGGCGACCCCGCTGACGGCTACGCGGGCGGGAAGCGCCCTTCAGTGGCGAGCCCGCCGCTGGGCTGGCGCCGCTAAGTTTCCCGAACTCGCACCGTCCTTCTATTCCAGTTTCCGGCAGTTTATGGCACCTTAGGTGTGCCTATATCAGTCGTTACGCTGGTAACCGGTCGAGTCGGAGCCGAAGGCCAGGCAATGACGACCGGATGAGGAGGCCGCCAGTGCGAGCGCGGATTGCTGGGCTCGCAGTACTTGCGGCGGTCGCGGCCGCGATAACCGGGGTAGCCGCACCTGCCTCCGCCAGCATGCCTCTGGTCTGGCACCTCGCCTACGCACCGCACATTACGGACGGGGTGATGGTCGGTGTTGCGGCGCCAGCCAACGATGCTGTCTGGGCCATCGGCCGCGTCTACCGCAAGCACGGTCTCGGACCTGATTTCGTGTTGCATTGGAACGGCAAGCACTGGCGGAAGTCCGGCATGCCGGTGCCGGGATACCGGGCCGACGTCGTGATGTCGTCGTCTGCCCGCAACGTGTGGATGTTCGGGCGGACCGCAGCCGGGTCGCCGTTGGCGGCGCGCTGGAACGGCCGCCGCTGGATCCGGATAGGCGAGCCGAGCATTGCTCGCTTCGGGCTGCAGGCCGAAGCAGTCATCAGTCCCACCGACGTCTGGGTCGCCGTCGGCGGTTACGCGTCTCGGTGGAACGGCTCGCGCTGGACCCTTGTCCCGCTGCCGGCGAACTTCTCCCTCCAGCAACTGGGCGGCAGTTCGCCGGGCAACGTCTGGCTGGCAGGCATCAACATGAACAACCGCAAGCTCACGGCCTACCGGTATCGGTCCGGTCGCTGGCACTTGGTTCAGACGCCACGCCCAGCAGCCACCTTTGTGCGCCTGCTGGTCCAGTCGGCGTCGAGCGTCTGGATCACGGCGATAACGTCAAAATCTCAGTTGGTCCTGCACTGGACCGGCGGCCGATGGCACCATCTCGGTGGCGCCTCCGGTTACGCCCCCGTTCCGCTGGCTGGTTATGACCGCAACGGGCTGTGGCTGGACCCGGGCACGCTCTGGACCGGGCGATCCTGGGTGGCAGTTGCGTACTCCGGCACGTTGGGCCAGCTGTTGCCCGCAGGCCTGGCCGCCGCTCCTGGCAGTACCCACGCGTGGCTAGTCGGGAATGCGCGAATGGGCGCGGTGGTGCTCCGGGTCTGATGAGGCGCCAGAAACCTTGTGCTGGGCCAGGCGGCTCAGGCGGCTACGGCGCTGGCTCGGGCTGCCGTGTCCACGGGTGCCGGCGGGTGAAAATGGTCCACGTCATGTAGCCAAGAAGCGCCGTCAGGGCGAGCAGGATCGGCGCCAGCAGCGCCAACGTCCCGGCCTGGGCGGCCGTCGCGACAGTGTACGGAATCCTTGCCCAGCCGCTAAAGACGGTCACCTCGTTCGGCGCGAATCCCAGCACGGGCGACGCAGGTCGCCAAGCGCGGCCCAAGGCGCATGCCGACTGTACGGCTGCAGGCGCCTGCCCTTGACAGACCAGCGCCAGCAGCGCCACGGTCACGCGCGCTGCCGATCACATTCGGCTGACTCCAACGCGCCTGCATTCGTCAGCCAGGTCATGTCCCGATCCGAAAGCCCCACTCTGCCTGCAGCAGGGCCTCGGCGGGCAGCAGGCAGCAGTCACGGTTAATGCCGTCGGCGTGCCGGAGGCAGGCCCAATAGGATGGCCTGCATGTCCATCACCAGGGACGAGGTAGCGCACCTGGCCAGGCTGTCCAGGCTCGCGCTGTCCGACGCCGAACTTGATCACTTCGCGGGCCAGCTCGACCAGATTATTGGCGCGGTCGCCCGCGTCCAGGAAGTCGCGGCCGAGGGAATCCCGCCGATGACGCACGCCGTACCCGTGGTCAACGTGTTCCGCGACGACGTCGAGGCGCCGTGCCTGACCCCCGAGCAGGTCCTGTCGCAGGCTCCGGCGGCCGAGCAGGGCCGGTTCCGGGTGCCTCGCATCCTGGCGGAGGACTGACGTGGCTGCCGATCCGGCGCTGACGCGCCTCACCGCTGCGGAACTGGCCGACGCCGTTGCCACCGGTGCGGTGTCCGCTGTCGAGGTGACCCTGGCGCACCTGGACCGCATCGCCGCGGCAGACGGTGACGTGCACGCGTTCCTGCATGTCGCACCAGACCAGGCGCTGGCCGCCGCTGGCGAGGTCGATCGCAAGCGCAGCGCCGGCGAGCCGCTCGGTCCGCTGGCCGGCGTGCCGCTGGCGCTCAAGGACGTCATGACCACCAAGGACATGCCGACCACATGCGGGTCCAAGATCCTTCAAGGCTGGCAGCCGCCCTACGACGCGACGGTCACCAGGCGCCTGAAGGAGGCCGGCGTCATCATCCTCGGCAAGACCAACATGGACGAGTTCGCCATGGGCTCATCCACCGAGAACTCCGCCTTCGGGCCGAGCCGGAATCCGTGGGATCTCAACCGCGTCCCCGGCGGCTCGTCAGGTGGTTCGTCCGCCGCGGTAGCTGCTTACGAGGCGCCGCTCGCGATCGGCACCGACACCGGCGGATCCATCCGGCAGCCCGCGGCGGTCTGCGGCATCGTCGGCATGAAGCCCACCTACGGTGGCTCTTCCCGCTACGGACTCGTCGCGTTCGCCTCGTCGCTCGATACACCGGGTCCGCTGGCACGCACGGTGCTGGACGCGGCGTTGCTGCACGAGGCGATATCCGGTCACGATCCGTGCGACTCAACCTCGGTCGACGCTCCGGTGCCGCCCGTAGTGGCTGCCGCCAGGCAGGCAGACGTCGCCGGGCTCCGCGTCGGCGTGGTCGCCGAGTTCAGCGGCGACGGCTACCAGGCCGGGGTGCAGTCCCGCTTCAACGAGGCAGTCGAGCTGCTCGAGTCACTAGGCGCCAAGGTCATCGAGGTGTCCTGCCCGCATTTCGTCTATGCCCTGCCGGCCTACTACCTCATCGCGCCGAGCGAGGCATCGTCCAACCTGGCCAGGTTCGACGCGATGCGGTACGGACTGAGAGTGGGCGATGACGGCGTGGCGAGCGCCGACGAGGTGATGTCACTGACCCGCGCGGCCGGTTTCGGATCCGAGGTCAAGCGCCGCATAATGCTCGGCACGTACGCGCTGTCCAGCGGCTATTACGACGCCTATTACGGCAAGGCCCAGCAGGTACGGACGCTGATTTGCCGGGACTTCGATTCCGCCTTCGAGCAGGTCGACGTGCTGGTGTCACCGACCACTCCGACGACCGCGTTCCCGATCGGAGAACGGGCGGACGATCCGATGGCCATGTACCTGGCCGACCTGTGCACGATTCCGTCAGATCTGGCGGGTAACGCGGCCTTGTCCGTGCCGTGCGGCCTGGCACCGGAGGACGGGCTGCCGGTGGGGCTGCAAATCATGGCGCCCGCGTTGGCGGACGACCGTACTTACCGGGTTGGCGGGGCTGTCGAGGCCGCATTGCAAGAGCGCTGGGGCGGCCCCCTTCTGCACAAGGCAAGAGAGCTTTCCCCGGCGAAGGGGCTGCGGCAGCCCGAGGAGGGGGCGCGATGAGCGAGGTGGCTGAGCTGGTGGCCTACGAGGATGCCGTGTCCAGGTACGACCCCGTCATCGGGCTCGAGACCCACGTCGAGCTCGGCACCAGGACAAAGATGTTCTGCGGCTGCCCGACGGTGTTTGGTGCCGAGCCGAACTCGGCAGTGTGCCCTGTCTGTCTCGGGCTGCCCGGCTCCCTGCCGGTAGCCAATCGTGCTGCGATCGAGTACACGATCCGCATCGGGCTCGCGCTGAACTGCTCGATTGCGACCTGGTGCCGCTTCGCGCGGAAGAACTACTTCTACCCGGACATGCCGAAGGACTTCCAGATCTCGCAGTACGACGAGCCGCTGTGCACCGACGGGTGGCTGGACGTCACCGTCGAAGGGCGGACAGTCCGGGTCGGGATCGAGCGGGTCCATCTCGAAGAAGACACGGGAAAGTCGCTGCACATGGGCGGCGCGACCGGGCGGATACACGGTGCCGACTACTCGCTTGTTGACTACAACCGGGCCGGGATACCGCTGGTCGAGGTGGTCACGAAGCCGGTCCCAGACACCGGTTCGCTCGCGCCGGTCCTGGCCCGCGAGTACGTCACCGAGCTGAGGGACCTGCTGCGGGCGCTGGCCGTCTCCGACGTCCGGATGGAGGAAGGCTCGCTGCGCTGTGACGTGAACACCTCGCTCGCGCCGCGCGGCTCGGCAGAGTGGGGCACCCGCACCGAGACGAAGAACGTGAACTCGCTGCGTTCGGTTGAGCGCGCCGTCCGGTTCGAGATCGAGCGCCAGGCTGCATTGCTGGACGCTGGCCGGAAGGTAGTGCAGGAGACCCGGCACTTCCACGAAGACAACGGCACCACGACCGCTGGCCGCAGCAAGGAAGAGGCCCAGGATTACCGGTACTTCCCCGAGCCTGACCTGGTTCCGGTCGCCCCGGATGCGGGCTGGGTCGAGGAGATCCGGGCCAGCCTGCCGGAGCTGCCTGCTGCCCGCCGGGCCCGGCTGCAGGCCGAGTGGGGCTTGTCGGATCAGGACATGACCTGGCTGACGAATGCCGGCGCGCTGGAGCTGGTCAGCCAGACAGTGGCAGCGGGCGCGGCGCCGGCCGAGGCACGCAAATGGTGGCTAGGCGAGCTGGCCAGGCACGCCAACGCGCTGGACGTGGAGCTAGCTGGCCTGCCTATCACTCCTGAGCAGGTCGCCCGGGTCAGCGACCTGGTCCGCGCCGGGACGATCAATGACCAACTGGCCCGGCAGGTGCTGGAAGGCATGCTGGCGGGTGAGGGCGAACCGGACGCCATCATCGAGGCTCGCGGCCTGGCCGTCGTGACCGATGACAGCGCGCTGACCGAGGCGGTGGACGCGGCGATCGCTGCCAATCCGGACGTGGCTGCCAAGATCCGCGACGGCAAGACCGCGGCCGCGGGCGCGCTGGTCGGCGAGGTTATGAAGGCCACCCGCGGCCGCGCCGACGCCACCCGGGCCCGCGAGCTGATCCTCCAGCGCCTCGCGTAGCTGGCAACCATGATCACGTAAACAAAAGCACTTCGACGGCGCTTTGTTTACGTACTAGGGCGCCTTGCGGCACCGCAGCTGGCGGACAAGTTCATCTAGGCTGGAGAGGATCACAATGGCTGCTGACGATTCCACGGCCGGCAAGCTCTCCGCTGAGGTGCTCCAGGCCTACGCCAGGACGCCTGACCCGCGGTTGCGCGAGTTGCTGTCCGCGCTGATCAAGCATCTGCACGCGTTCGCGACCGAGACGGGCCTCACCCCGCAAGAGTGGATGGCGGGAGTCGAGTTCCTGACCGCCGTCGGGCAAAAATGCGATCCGCAGCGCCAGGAGTTCATCCTGCTCTCGGATGTCCTCGGCCTGTCGTCACTGGTCCAGACCATCAACGCCGCTGATGGCGCGACGGAGCCGACCGTGCTCGGGCCGTTCTACCTGCCGGGCGCGCCGCACCGGGCGAAGGGTGAGCAGATCGGCCGTGCGGAGGACGGGGAGCCGACGCTGATCCGCGGTCTGGTCACGGACGCGGCCGGCCGACCGCTGGCCGGCGCCACGCTGGACATCTGGCAGGGCAACAGCAACGGCCTCTACGACATCCAGGACGCGGGCCAGCCCGACTACAACCTGCGCGGAATCTTCACGACCGGGCCCGACGGCAAATACTGGTTCCGCACGATCCGGCCGGTTAGTTACCCCGTTCCGATCGATGGCCCGGTCGGGGATATCTTTCGCGCGTCCGGCCGCCACAACTGGCGCGCCGCACACGTGCACGCGATCGTCTCGGCGCCTGGCCATGAGCCAGTGATCACCCACATCTTCGATTCGCGGAACGAGTATCTCGGCAGCGACGCGGTCTTCGGCGTCCGCGACTCGCTGATCCAGGAGTTCAAGCCCGCGGGCCCGGCCGACCCGCCGGACGTCAAGTACGTGGTAGACGTCGATTTCGCCCTGGCGCCGGTGCGCTGAAAATTGCTCCTCCCCAGACCAGCCCCACTGATGAATTGCACGTGGTGCTGCTGATGAAAGACATTCGCAAGACGCTGGTAAGGTGATCTTATGCAGTCCTTCGCGTGTCAGGAGATGATGCCCCGCTAGCCGGGGCCATCTGACGCTGCCAGGACGACGACACAGTCCGCACGAGGCCCTTACTGGGGCCTCGATTCATGTGCGGGGTCGATGCCCCTGATCACCCAGGAGGCAACCGATGACCACCCAGCGCATCTACCTCAGCACCACGATCCCGTACGTGAACTCGCGCGCTCACGTCGGGCACGCCCTTGAGCTTGTCCAGGCCGACGTGCTCGCCCGGCATCATCGCCGCATCGGGGACGAGGTCAGGCTGCAAAGCGGCACCGACGACAACTCGCTGAAGAACGTTCTTGCCGCTCAGGCAGAGGGCATCAGCACCAGGGCACTGGTGAACCGCAATGCCAGCGCGTTTGCCGGGCTGCGCGAGCATCTGTCGCTCAGCTTCGACGACTTCATCCGGACTAGCAGCGACCCGCGGCACCGGCCGGGCGTAGAGCGCCTCTGGCGCGCCTGCGAGACCAGCGGTGACCTGTACCGCAAGAGCTACCAGGGGCTCTACTGCGTGGGCTGCGAGCAGTTCTACACCGAGGCCGAGCTGAGCGACGGTAGCTGCCCGGACCACGGCACGCGGCCACAGCTGGTCAGCGAGGAGAACTGGTTCTTCCGGCTGTCCCGTTACGCCGGCCAGCTGCACGACCTGATCAGTTCAGGCAAGCTGCGAATCGAGCCGGCCTGCCGCCGCAACGAGGTACTCGGTTTCATCGCCGGCGGCCTCGAGGACTTCAGCGCGTCCCGGTCGGTCACCAGGGCCCGCGGCTGGGGCATCGGCGTGCCAGGCGACCCCAGCCAGGTGATCTACGTCTGGTGGGACGCGCTCGGCAACTACATCACGTCCCTGAATTACGGGGCGCAGAACTGTGGAGCCAGCGGCTCCCGCGCCGCCGACTATCGCCGCTGGTGGACCACCGCCGACCGGCGCATCCACGTAGTCGGCAAGGGCGTCCTCCGCTTCCACGCGGTGTACTGGCCCGCCATCTTGCTGTCGGCCGGCGAGCCCCTGCCGACCGAGATCTTCGTGCATGACTACCTCACCATCGACGGCAGGAAGATCAGCAAGTCAGCGACCGGCCCGGCGCTGGAGAGCAGCGATCCGGTCGGGCTGAGTGCCCGGTTCGGCGCCGACGCGCTGCGCTGGTGGCTGCTGCGGGAGGTTCCCAGGGTCGGGGACACCGACTTCACCGTGGACAAGCTCATCGCCAGGGCCAACGAGGACCTGGCCAACGGACTCGGCAACCTGGTCAACCGGGTCGTCTCGCTGGCTCATTCATACCGGAACGGGGCCATCAGGGCCTGCGGTCGTCCGCACGGCACCAGCCGATGGCTAGCGGCCGCGGCCGACGGGCGAGTTGGCGGCAGCGTCGTCGAGCACGGATCGGCATGGCGGGACTGGCCAGCCGACGCCGCGGCCCTGCGCTCCGCGATCGAGCGGGCCCCTGCTGCGGTCCGGGTCGCGCTCGCCAGGTTCGACTTCCGGGCCGGGGCGGCAGCGGTGTGGGAAATCGTCGAGCAGGCGAACCGCTACGTGGAGGCGGCGCAGCCCTGGCGTCTGGCCAGGGCCGAGAAGGCCGGCGACCCGGTCGCGGGTGACCGGCTCGATCAGGTGCTAGGCGCCTTGATTGCGGCCTGTCAGGTGCTGGCAGCGGAGATCTGGCCGTTCTTGCCGGACCTGGCCGCAAAGGTTGCCGCTGCCTGTAATGAC
The DNA here is from genome assembly GCA_963834665.1 of uncultured Actinomycetota bacterium. Classification (GTDB taxonomy): domain Bacteria; phylum Actinomycetota; class Actinomycetes; order Streptosporangiales; family Streptosporangiaceae; genus JAJYUU01. The sequence goes on along the minus strand of CAWICK010000006.1, from coordinate 477,758 downwards.
TACGGCGGTACCCTGCCACCACCGCGTCCGGTGTTCCCGCGAATCGAGCCGGTGGTGGAGGAAGTGGCGTAGTGCCGAGCCGTAGCACACCGCCACGAAGTTGTCGCCAGGTGTAGGCCAGTCCTCAATCGAAGCGTGACCTGGGCACCGTAAAGTGTTTTGGCATTACCAAAGTTGCGAGACCCACGCGTTCGGCCCGGGTGAGACCGGTGTTCGCCAGAGCCGATAGCGCCTAGCTGATGGCACCATTTGCGAGTCGTGTGCTGCTGTCCTCAACGACGAGCCGCGGGCATGACCTCCCTGCACGGCAGTCGGCTTGCGGTGCCCGCTTGGCTCGCTTCAGCTAATTCAGTCTTCACAGCAACAGGACGTAGCCGTCAGGAGGTCTGGTGCACGCACGCCATGTGCAATCGCTCGCATCAGGCTGCCGGAGATGAGCCCGTCCTCGCCGGCCTGGACGGCGATCGGCGCCGTTCTCGCCGTCGCCGCCGTGGGCCTTCTAGTCCGCCGAGGCCGCCGCCACAATGATCCGGCCGGCCGCTGGCTGGCCGTCGCGACGGCGGCTTGGGGTGCCGCGTTCCTGGCGCAGGGCGCCGGCGCCGGTGCGATCACTCCGGCGGCTATTCAGCTAACGCTGACCGATCTGCTTGCCTTGCTCGGGCTGCCGGCCTTGGTTATCGCACTGTTCCGGCTTGCCGGGCTGGTCGGCAAGCCGGCTGACTCAGCCGGACCGGGCGAACCCCGGTGGCCCATCGGGACAGGGCGGATCCTGGACGGGAGCCTGCTCGGCCTCGCGGTGTTCTGCGTGGCCTGGATCACCGTGCTCCGGCCTGCGTACGCGGCGGCCGCCGTCGGTGCTGGCACGTTCAGCGTCGATCTGATCCATCCGGCCGCCGACGTCATCACGCTGGGCGGCACGCTCGGCCTGGCCGTGCTGGCCGGCCTGCGTGCGATCGTCCCGTACCTGGCCCTATGTGCCGCCACCTTCGGCGACTTCCTCGCCGTCCACGCGCGGGTGAGCGGCAGCCACCCGGGGGTCGCCGCGCAGCTGGCCTGGCTCGCGGCCATCTGCCTGCTGGGCCTGAGCGCGCTGCTGCCGGTGAAGACCGCGCGGCCGCGGGCGGCCGATGCGCGAGGGCTTCCTGACTCGCCTATGACGACAGTAGTCGCATTGGGCAGCGCGGGCCTGGCGGCCCTCGTTACCTTCATATTTGCGGTTGTGACGTGGGGGCATAGCGGACCGGTCCCGTTGCTGGCGGGTGCTGTCCTGATGCTGGCCCTGGTGGCCAGGATCGCCGGGCTGCTCCGGCAGGCTGCGGCGATGTCGGCACTGGCCGCGCAAACGGGCAGCCAGTTCCAGCAACTCGCCGACCGGACAAGCGATGCGGTCCTGCTCTGCGATGGTGTCGGTCAGGTCAGCTACGCGAGCAAGGCAGTCGCGCATTACGGGTACACGCCCGAGCGGCTGGCCGGTGCCAGGCTGACGGATCTCGTGCACCCCGATGATCTGCCGCTCATGCTAGAGGCCGCAGGCCAGGCGCGGGCCGGCCGGCGGCCGACCGGGAACCTGGCCTGCCGCGTCAGGTCGTCCGACGGCACCTGGCGGCACGTGCAGGCCACGCTGTCGCGGTACGCGCAGCTTGGGCGCCCGGACCTGCTGCTGGTGACCGCCAAGGACGTCAGCGATCAGGTTGCCCTGCGCAGGCAGGTAACGCACCTGACGTTCCACGACGGGCTGACTGGCCTGCCTAACCGCTCGTACCTGGAGGAACGGGCAAAGGACCTGCTCGCCAGGCATCGCGAGGCCGCCGAGCCGCCAGAGCAGACCGGCGCGATCTTCGTCGACCTCGATGGGTTCACCGCCATCAACGATTCAGTCGGCCACGGGGCCGGTGACCTGGTGCTCGCGCAGGCCGGGCGGCGGCTGCGCGGCCTGGTTCCGGCCCATGACACGGTCGCCCGCTGGGGCGGGGACGAGTTCGCGGTGCTGATCGAGGGCGCGGCCAGCCCGCAGGAGATCGTGGACGTCGCCGAGCGGCTCGCTGGCGCGATCGCGGCCGAGCCGTTCCGGGTCGCTGGCCGGGACATCTCGATCACCGCGAGCGTCGGGGTGGCGTTCGCCGACCCGGAGGTGGCCGACCACCTGCTCCGCAATGCCGACCTGGCAATGTCGCGGGCCAAGGATGCCGGCGGCGGCCGGGTGGAAGTCTTCGCCGCGCACATGCACGCGGATGTGATCAGGCGGCTGGAACTCGCGACCGACCTGCGCGCGGCGATCGAGGAGGGCAGGCTCGGCATCGAGTACCAGCCTGTCGTGGAACTGTCTACCGCGCGGGTGGCCAGCGTCGAGGCCCTGGTCCGCTGGTCGCGTAACGGCGAGGTCATCGAGCCGGCCGAATTCCTCGGGATCGCCGAGGATTCAGGCCTGATCGTGCCGCTGGGTCAGTGGGTGCTTGGCCAGGCGTGCCAGCAGGTCGCGCAGTGGCGCGCCGCTGGCTGGCAGGTCGGCCTGTCGGTCAACTGCTCCCTCCGTCAGGTGAGCGCTGCCAGGTTCGCCGAGTCGGTGCTCACGACCCTGGACGACAGCGGCTTGTCGAGGTCCGCGCTGACGCTCGAGGTGACTGAGCGGGTGCTGATCGAGATCGAGGCCTCGATCATGGACGGTCTGGCCCGGCTGCGCCAGCTCGGCGTTCGGCTGGCTATCGACGACTTCGGCACTGGCTACGCCTCGCTGGCCTACCTGCGGCAGCTGCCGGTGGACATCATCAAGATCGACCCATCGTTCGTGGCGGGGCTGGCTACTGACGGGACGCTGGCCATGCTGACCCGGACCATCGTCCAGGTCGGCCATGATCTCGGCATCGAGATCGTCGCCGAGGGCATCGAGCGGCCTGAACAGCTGGAACTGCTCCGCGCGATGGGCTGCGGCCTGGGCCAGGGTTACCTGGTTGCGCGCCCGATGGCGGCGGGAGCCATTGAGTCGATGGCGCCGGACTCGATGACGGCACGCCTGGCCGCGCGTGACGGCGACGCCAGTGAGATGCCGAGCGTGGTCCGGCTCGACTCGGTCGGCCGAAGCGGGCCAAATGAGGACGAAGCGGCCCCTGCGGCTGCCACTTAACTACGCGGTCCGATGCGCCCGGTTAACTCTTCACGGATGTGGGTCGAATATCGGTCCGAGAAGCCCGGTTTGTGGAGCCAGAATCGATGAAAAGCCTCGGACGCGGGCTCGCTTGTGCAGAATTTCGCAATAACGTCGGCCGATACACTGGGGATCCCCCGATGCTGAGTATCCCGGAGAGCACCTGTGCCTGCGCCCGTCGTCCTCGTTGCCGAAGAGCTCTCCCCGGCGGGCATCGCCTTGCTCGAGGCCGCATTTGAGGTCCGCTACGCCGACGGCGCCGACAGGAGCAAGCTGCTTCCGGCACTTGCCGACGTCGATGCCGTGATCGTGCGGAGCGCTACCCAGATTGACGCGGAGGCCATTGCGCACGGACGGCGGTTGCGTGTCGTCGCCCGCGCCGGCGTCGGCCTGGACAACGTCGACGTCGAAGCAGCGACCAAGGCCGGAGTCATGGTGGTGAACGCACCTGCCTCCAACATCGTCAGCGCCGCCGAGCACGCCGTCGCGCTGCTGCTCGCGCTCGCCCGCAACGTGCCGCAGGCCATGTCCGCGCTCAAGAACGGTCAGTGGAAGCGGTCGGCTTATACCGGCGTCGAACTCCAGGACAAGGTAGTCGGCATCCTTGGCCTCGGCCGCATCGGCGTCTTGGTGGCCGAGCGGCTAGCTGCCTTCGGCATGACCGTGATCGCTTACGACCCGTACGTACCGCCGGGCCGGTCCACTCAGCTCGGCGTCCGCATGACCGGCCTGGACGAGCTGCTGGCCGAGGCGGACTTCATCAGCGTGCACCTGCCGAAGAACGCCGAGACCACCGGGCTCATCGGCGACCGCGAACTGCATCTGGTCAAGCCCGAGGCGCGGATCATCAACGCCGCCCGCGGGGGGATCGTGGACGAGGCCGCCCTTGCCCGTGCGCTCGCCGACGGCAGGGTTGCGGGCGCTGCCCTGGACGTGTACGTCAAGGAGCCGTGCACCGACAGCCCGCTGTTCAGCCTGGACAACGTCGTCGTTACGCCACATCTGGGTGCCAGCACCACAGAGGCGCAGGAGAAGGCGGGCACTCAGGTCGCCCGGTCGGTGCGGCTGGCCCTGGACGGCGAGTTCGTGCCGGACGCGGTCAACGTCCAGGGCGGAGTAGTGGCCGAGGAGCTGCGGCCGTGGCTCCCGCTGGTGGAGAAGCTCGGCCGGGTCATCGCCGCGCTGGCGGGCGGCGCCACCGCCGCGATCGCGATCGAGGCCAAGGGCGAGATCGCCGCCCTCGATGTCAGCGTGCTTGAGCTGGCCGCGATGAAAGGCCTGTTCGGCCAAGTGACCGAGGAGCCGGTCACCTACGTCAACGCGCCGCTGGTGGCCAAGGAACGTGGCGTCGAGGTGAGCCTCAGCACCGATCAGGTCAGCCAGGACTGGCGCAACCTGCTGACTCTGCGCGGGACCGCACCCGACGGCCAGCTTGTATCGGTCAGTGGCACCCTCAGCGGGCTCCGGCAGGCCGAACGGATAGTGGAGGTGAACGGGCTGGACGCCGAGATCGCGCCCGCCGAGCACATGATGGTTCTTGGCTATTCCGACCGGCCCGGCGTTGTCGGCACTGTTGGCCGGATACTGGGCAGCCGCCAGGTCAACATCGCCGGCATGCAGGTGTGCCGGCACGCCCAGGGGGGCGAGGCCCTGATCCTGCTGACTGTGGACTCCGCGGTCCCGGCAGATGCGCTGGCTGAGATCGCGGCCGAGATCGGGGCCGGGCTGGCCAGGGTCGTCGACCTGGACGAGGACCTGATCTCCTAGCTGCGGTGTCGCTCAGCTTCCGGCCAGGTCGCAGGCTGTGAGATCTTGCCATGCAGCGCTAACTGCCCAGTAAGGTACTGGCGTGACTGCACAAAGCATCCGGCTCGCGGTAATCGGCGGCGACGGCATCGGTCCCGAGGTCGTGGCCGAAGCCATCAAGGTGCTGCGTGCTGTCGGCACGCTGGCAATCGAGCCGACCAGCTATGACCTGGGATCGGAGCGCTGGACCCGGACCGGGGAGATATTGCCCGATTCGGTGCTCAGTGAGATCGCCGGGCATGACGCGATCCTGCTCGGGGCCGTCGGTGATCCGAGCGTGCCGAGCGGCATCCTGGAGCGTGGGCTGCTGCTCCGGCTGCGATTCGAGTTTGATCAGTACGTCAACCTGCGCCCGGTACGGCTGTACCCGGGCGTCGCCTCACCGCTGGTTGGCGTCCGGTCGGAGTCGGTCGACATGCTGGTCGTTCGCGAGGGCACCGAGGGCCCATATATCGAGGCCGGCGGGATCATGCGCAAGGGAACGCCGGCCGAGGTGGCGACGCAGGAGAGCATCAATACCGCGTTCGGGGTCAGCCGGGTAGCGCGGTACGCGCTGCAGCGGGCGACCGAGCGACCCCGGCGGCGGCTGACCCTGGTGCACAAAACCAACGTCCTCGCCTATGCCGGTGATCTGTGGCGGCGCACGGTTACCGAGGCGGCCGGCGACTATCCGAGCGTCGCCACCGAGTACTGCCACATGGACGCAGCCGCGGTCTATTTCCTGACCCAGCCCGAGCGGTTCGATGTCATCCTGACCGACAACATGTTCGGCGACATCCTCACCTCGATCGGCGCCGCGGTGGCCGGCGGTATCGGCCTGGCCGCCAGCGCCAGCATCAACCCTGAGCGGACCGCGCCGAGCACGTTCGAGCCGGTACACGGCAGCGCGCCCGACATTGCCGGCAAGCAGAAGGCGGATCCGACCGCGGCCATCTTGTCGGCGGCGATGTTGTGCGAGCATCTCGGGCTCGCCGCGGAAGCGTCGCGGATCGAGCAGGCGGTGTCAGATGACCTGCTAGAACGGCAAGGCGCCTGGTTGCCCCGGGCCACAGTCGAGATCGGCGACGACATAGCGGAGCGGGTGGCGGGCTAGCCTTGATCTGGCGGGAGCTGGCAACGGCGCCAGCTCGAACCGAGGAGGATCCCGATGGCTGCAGGCGCTGAGACTCGGTTCGCGATCCATCTGTCCCGCAACCCGGTACCGGACGCACGACGTGCTCAGCTGCTGGCACAACCAGGGTTCGGCCAGGTGTTCACCGATCACATGGTGACGATGTCCTGGACGGCTGTGCGCGGCTGGCACGACGGCCAGCTCCGCCCGTACGGCCCGGTCAGCATGGACCCGGCCAGTCAGGTCTTCCACTACGCCCAGGAGATCTTCGAAGGCCTGAAGGCTTACCGGCAGGCTGCGGGCCCGGTCGTGGCATTCAGGCCGGGTGCTAACGCGACCCGGTTCAACCGGTCTGCGGTCCGCATGGCGATGCCCGAGCTGCCTGAGGACGCCTTCATCCGGGCGATCGAGGTGCTGGTAAGCCAGGACCGCGACTGGGTGCCATCGGCGCGCGACCAAAGCCTCTATCTGCGGCCGTTCATGATCGCGACACACGTCGGACTCGGCCTGAGCAGGCCATCGTCTTCCTACCTGTTCGCGGTGATCGCCTCGCCAGCTGGTGCTTACTTCGCTGGCGGGATGAGGCCGGTATCGGTCTGGCTGGCGGACGAGTACACCAGGGCCGCTCCCGGCGGCACCGGCGCGGCAAAAACCGGCGGCAACTACGCAGCGGGCTTCGCCGGGCAGATTCAGGCGCTGGACCACGGCTGCGACCAGGTGGTCTGGCTGGACGCTGCCGAGCACCGGTGGGTCGAGGAGATGGGTGGCATGAATCTTTTCTTCGTCTATGGCTCCGGCAGCAAAGCGCGGATCATGACCCCGGCGCTGACCGGCACCCTGCTGCCCGGCATCACCCGGGATTCGCTGCTTACCCTGGCGCCTGACCTCGGCATCCCGGCTGCGGAAGGATCGATATCGGTCGATCAGTGGCGAGCAGGCTGCGAGTCGGGACAGATCACTGAGGCCTTCGCCTGCGGCACGGCCGCCGTCATCACTCCCGTCGGCGCGGTCAAGGGATCAGCGGGCGGCTGGACCATCGGCGGCGGACAGCCAGGTCCGGTCACCGTGAAGCTCCGCGACCAGCTGCTCGGCCTCCAGTTCGGGCTGCTGCCCGACCCCTACGGCTGGGTGCACAAGATCTGCTGACCTGCGGTCCGTTGGGTTACCAGGACAGTCCGAGTGGCGGGTTCGGCCGGCCGAGGCCTATCTGCCACGACCGGCCAGTGGCCAAGTCCAGGCCGATCCCGATCCCGTGCATCGAGATATCCGCGACGATCAGGTAACCCCCTGACGGCGCTGCGCTAATCATGCAGGGCGCCGAGTCGACGTGCCGCCAGCTATGCACGACGCCGAGCGGGCTGCCGGTCGCCACCGCGAGTGCGGACACGTTCGCAGTCCGCGGACCCGCCGAGCCGGTCCCGGCCTCGGTGCACGCCAGTACCGTCCTGCCGTCCGGTGTCAGCGCCACGCTGCCGTCAGCCCCGACGCCTGCGTTGCCGGGCGCGACGACCCTGGCGCGCTCAGACAGCGCGCCTGGCCGGGCATCGGTCCGCAGCACCTGGACGGAGCCGTCGCCCCCGTAGACGGTTGAGTTCACGTACAGGACCAGCCGGCCGGTCGCTGACAGCGACAGGCTCCACAGATCCTCAGCATCTGCTCGCCAGATCCTGGCCTTGTGGCTGACCAGGTCGATCACGCCAAGCCAGCCGTTGCCGTGGCCGCATCCGTTAGCGGTATAAGCGACAGTCCGGCCGTCCGCACTGGCCGTCAGGCCGCTGGGCGGAATGATCTCGCCGGGGACCCGGGGTACCGCCAGCGGGGTCAGGCTTGCCACCCGGCCGGTCGAGGACAGCGTGAGCCGGTAGAACCATGTCGCGCACTGGCCCGACCGCGCAGCTGCCGCGACGACGAACGAGAGGTCACCCCCAGCGGCTGCCGTGGCAATGAAGCCGAGGCCTGACCGAGGCGGGCTGACCTGGGCAATCAACCGCCCGGTGCGGGCGCTGTAAATACCGACGTCGCTGGCGGGCCCGCTGCCGTTATCCAGGCCCACCAGGTAGCGCGGCGGCCGGACCGTGGTGAGCGTGCCGAACAGCGCGCTGCGTGCGCGCTGCGACAGTGCTCGCCCCGCTGTGCCGGGCCCGGCCAACAGCCCGGGAACGACGAGTCCGGCGCCCAGCACGACCGCGATCACGGCTGCGGCTGCGGCGAGCGGAACGACAAGCCGGCTTCTGGTCAGCCGTGACGACAAGCTGCGCCGCGAGCCGGGCTGGCAGGCAATCGCCAGTGGCGGCACGTCCTCAGCTCGGACCGTCTGGGCGTCGGCCTCAAATGCATCGCTCAGCAGATCTTCGATTGCATTCACTTGTCCTCCGTCAGGGTGGTCGCGAGGACGCCGAGGGCGCGCGACGCGGTTGAGGAGACGGTGCTACGGCTGATGCCCAGCGTCACCGCGATCTGATCGTCGGAGAGCCCGAGGTAGTACCGGAGTACCAGGATTTCTCTCGCCCGGCGGGGCAGCCGCCCGACTGCATCGAGCACGGCGTGGCGCTCCTGGACTGCCATCGCCGGATCCTCCGGGGACGATGCGATCGGTTCGTGCTGGATAGCGCGCGCCGCCGCGCGCCGCCGTCCACGCAATTCGTCGCGGCAGCGATTGATGACGGCCGTCCGCAGGTAGGGCAGCAGCTGGCCGCGATCGGCCAGCCTGGGCAGCGCACGGTAAAGGCCAAGGAAGGCATCCTGCACTGCATCTTCGGCAGCGGCCTGATCCCGCAGCAGCAACTTGGCGGTCCGTATTAAGGTCAGCGCGTGCGCGTGGTAGAGCTCACGGATGAGCTCGGCGGCCGAGAAGGCGGTGATCGACTCTGCGTTCCTCGGCGGACCCGCTGCCGGGCTCTTCGTCGTCACTTGTGTCGGCCTCGTTGTTGTACCCGCATGCAGTTAGCACGTCCGGGCCGCCGCAATTGCTGAGTCATTCCTCGCCCCGCGGCCTGGCCGTAGCATGCCGCTATGCAACCTGACGATGAAGAACGCCTTGCCCGCCTGGAACGTCAGGTTAGCTACTTGCTCCAGCATCTCGGTATCAACGCCGAAATCGCCGCCGGCGGCGATGCTGGCTTCGGATATGCCGCCACGCCGCTGCCAGGTCCGCTGCCAGGTCCGCCGCTGCCAGGTCCGCCGCTGCCAGGTCCGCTGTCGGGTCCGCCGGTGCCAGCGACGGGCATGACCATCCCGCCGCAGCTCGCGGCGGCATTGCAAGGCGGCAAGATGATCGAAGCGATCAAGATCTACCGTGGCATAACGGGCATGGGCCTCAAAGAAGCGAAGACCGCGGTCGAGGCCATGGCACGCGACATGGGAGTTCGCTACTAACGAGGCTTTCGGCACTCGCCACCGGTGGCGCGGGTTCAGCGGGTTGACGGCGGGCCGAGCCCCCCGTGGGTGTACTTCAGGCCCGCGCCGGTGTTCAGGACGACGACCTCGTCGCGCTCGGATAGCCAGCCCGACTCCCGCAGCTGCGCCACCGCCGCGATGCCCGCGGCACCTTCTGGGCAAATCCAGGTGCCCTCGGTGCGTGCAAGCCGGGCCTGAGCCGCGAGCAGGTCCGCGTCGGTCACTGCGACCGCGGTGCCGCCGGTGGCCCGCAACGCCGCCAGGATGAGGGCACCACCGAGCGGCGCGGGTACCGTCAGCCCGAACGCGACGGTGACGGCGCCCTGCCACGGCGCGGTCGTTTCCGCGCCCGCCTCGAACGCCCGGACCACCGGTGCGCAGCCCGGCCGCCTGCACCGCTACCAGCCGTGGCGCGTCCGGGCCGGTCCAGCCGAGGCCCGCGAGCTCGGTCAGCGCCTTCCAGATGCCGATCAGTCCGACGCCGCCACCGACCGGGCAGATGACCACGTCCGGGAGCCGCCAGCCGAGCTGCTCGGCGATCTCGAAGCCGATGGTCTTCTTGCCCTCAAGCCGGTAAGGCTCGCGCAGGGTTGAGACGTCCTGCCAGCCGGGCCGTTCCGCGACGAGGGCCGAGACCACGACCGCGGCGTCGCTGATCAAGCCGGGCACGACCGTAAGCTCCGCTCCGGCTGCCAGGCACTCGGCCCTGGTGATGACCGGAGCATCCGCCGCCATGGCGATCATGCAGGGCAGGCCCGCACGGGCACAGTAGGCCGACCAGGCGGCTCCGGCGTTGCCGTTGGTCGGCATCGCCACCCCGGCCGCACCCAGCTCGGCGCAGCGGGATACGCCGACCGCAGCGCCGCGGGCTTTGAACGTGGCCGTGGGCAGCGGACTCTCATCTTTCATCAGCAGGCCGGGCGCGCCCATCTCGCGGCCGATCCGCGGCAGGCGCACCAGGGGAGTCATGCCCTCGCCGAGGCTCACCACGGCGGCCGGGCCGCCGGCCGGCAGCAGCTCGTGGTAACGCCACAGCGTGGGTGGCCGGGCCGCCAGGTCAGCCGGTGCCACCAGGTCGCTCGCCATTTCCAGGTCGTAGCGCGCCAGCAGCGGTGATCCGCAGGCGCAGGTGCCCCGCAGCTGATTGGCCTCGTACCTGGTCGTGCACCGCGAGCAGTCCAGATGACTGAGTGCCGAATAGCGAGTCGACATGGCGTCATCTTCCCTGTTCATGGTCGGCATCGGGTAGCCGCGCCGACGCGCCGAGTCCGCCCTGGCGGCAGGGACCGTCCAGTTTGCCGTTACCTAAATGGGCTCTTGACATCCGGTTTCAGTCAATGCAATCGTTTAATCTGCAATCGATTAACCAATCATCTGGAGCCCGGTAGCAGGTACTTGCACCATCCGTTCTGTCATGTTCCAGGGAGGAGTGGTGCGCTATGGCCAGTCCGATACCTGTGCGACCGCGCCGGTCCGCGACCAGGCTGCGGTGCGCCGGATGCCCTGATTACGTCGCTGCCCGCCGAACATGACCGGGCGGGTAACGATGAAGGACGTAGCCGCTGCACTCGGGGTGTCGACTGCGACCGTCAGCCGGGCTCTCAAGAACGACCTTGCCATCAGCGTCGCGACCCGGCGAGCCGTCGCCGAGATGACCGAGCGGCTTCAGTACCGGCCCTCCGCCGCGGCGCGCAGGCTGCGTACCAAGTCAACGTCGCTGATCGGCGTTGTCGTGCAGAGCGTCGGTGACGGCTACGTCGGAGACGTTGTCCTCGGTATTCAGAGCCGGGCTCGCAGCCTCGGCTACCAGCCGCTGTTCTTCGCGGCCGAGGGCCGGGAGGACCTGGAGTCGGAGGCGCTCGACGTTTTCCTGTCCGAGCAGGTGACCGAGTTCATCGCAGTCTCACCCACCGGCAGTCCGCGGCTGCTGCTGCGCGCCGTGGAAGAAGGCCTTCATGTTGCGATCATCAACGGCGACGCCGAAGTGCCTGCCCAACTCTTTGACACCGCGGCCCGCGGTCGCATCGGACAGCGCATTTCGCAGTTCGACATGCGCGGCGCCAGTGACGCCATGTGCCACATCACTTTCGACGATGTTGCGGCCGGCCTGCTGGCCACCAATCATCTGATCGGTCTCGGCCATACCCGCTTCGTCCACCTGCGTGGCCCCAATGTGCGCTCCAGCTTGCTCCGGCTGGTGGGATTCCGGCAGGCCCTCGAGGCGACCGGGCGTTGGCCCCAGCCGGTCTTGTCGGCGGAGTCACCGGTACTGGAAAGCCGGGAATCGGCGGTAGCCGACTTCCTGCGTGACGTCGAGCCGCCCGTCGCGATGGTCGCGTATGACGATCTCTCGGCGGTAGCCGCACTGCGCGCGGCGCATCAGGCCGGCTGGCGCGTGCCGGCGGACCTGTCGGTCGTCGGCATCGATGACATCCAGTTCGCCGCCTACACCAACCCGGGCCTGACCACGGTCGCACAGCCGAAGCAGGAGCTCGGCGCGCTGGCAGTCGACGCGCTGCTGAACAAGAGCGCTGATGCCCGCCAGGTCCGCATCCTGGACGGTCACCTCGTGATCCGCGAGTCGACCGCGCCTGCCGCGCCTGCCCCGCCTGCCAAGGTCGCCGTGCCTGCCAGCGGCACCAGCCACCGCTACGACGGCCCTGCTCACCCGGACGGAGGCGCGAGCGATGACCATTGACATGCAGGGGATCGAACTTGAGCCTGGCGCCACCGCCCGCCCGGCCGGATTGCGGGCCACCGCGCTGCGCAGGCTGCGGCACGACCCGGTCGCCATCTTCGCGGGCAGCCTGCTGGTGCTGCTGGTGCTGGCCGCCATCATCGGCGGCCCCCTTGCAGCCCACCTGACCGGGCATCCGCCGAACGAGCAGTTCGCCAACGCGCTGGCTGTCAACGGCCGGCCGCTGGGCATGATGCAGCGCACGTACTTCCCGAACGGGCAGGTACACAACCCGCACGGCAGCCTGTTCGTGCTGGGCGCCGACGCGCTCGGACGGGATGACCTGGTACGAGTGCTCTACGGTGCCAGGATCTCGTTGCTGGTCGCGACCGCCGCGACCGCACTCGCGCTGATCCTCGGCATTTCGCTGGGCCTGCTCGCCGGTTACCTGGGCGGCTGGATCGACAGCGTGGTGAACAGGCTGACCGAGACGGCGATGGCGTTCCCCAACCTGCTTCTCGCCGTGGGCATCGCGGTCGTGGTCGGGCCGGGGCTGCTCAACGTGGTCATCATCATCGCGCTCTTCACCTGGTATTACCCGGCCCGGATCGTGCGCGGCGCCACGATAGCCACCAAACGCATGACGTTCGTCGCGGCGGCGCGGAGTGTCGGCGCGCGGCCACGGCGCATCCTGGTTGTGCACCTGCTGCCGCAGGTCTGGGGACCGCTCCTGGTGTACGGGACCTCGATCATCGCCAACAACATCATCTTCGAGGCCGGCCTGTCCTACCTGGGCGTCGGAGTGCCGCCGCCGACGGCCAGCTGGGGGCAGATGCTGTCCGACGCGGTGACGTCCAACCTGTACCAGGTCGATATCGCCCTTGCGCTCGTGCCGGGGCTGGCCCTGGTCATCACGATGCTCGCCTTCAACCTCTTGGGCGACGGCATCAGGGACGCCCTTGACCCTAAGGGCAGTCGATGAGGAGGGTTGTCGCGCAGCGACTTCTCGGGGCGGTCGTCCAAGTGCTCATGGTGACGCTGGCCGCCTGGCTACTCTTCTACGTCATCGCCCGCTTCACCGGCGCATCGCCGGCCCAGCGGATCGCCGGCAAGAACGCGACCCCGCAGCAGATCGCTCTGGTTGCCAAGGACCTCGGCTTGAACAAGCCGTACTGGCAGCAGTACCTGATCTTCCTGAACCACCTGATTCACGGCGACTTCGGTTTCTCCTATGTGCAGATGCGGCCGGTCTCGGCGATCCTGTGGCCGGCCACCAGGGCGACAGCGTCCCTGGTTCTCGGCGCGGCGGTGATCTGGTTGGCCGTCGCGGCTCCCGTCGGCAGCTACGCGGGCCTGCGGCCGCGCTCCTTCGGGGATATCGCCGGCCGAACTCTGGCGATCCTCGGCATGTCGATACCGGTGTTCTGGCTCGCCCCGATGATCTCGTATGTCTTCGGGTACCAGCCGACCCAGGGAGTCCTGTTCGGCCTGCACATCGTGCCTGTCGGCACCACGATCTTTCCCATCGAAGGTTATGTGGACTTCGGCCAGAGCCCGGTGCAATGGGCCTACCACCTCATCCTGCCGTGGGTGACCCTGGCGGTCGGCTTCGCCGCCGTTTACATCAGGTTCATCAGGACGCTCACCGCTGAGCAGCTAGGTGAGGATTACGCGCGCACCGCGAAAGCCAAGGGCGCGTCCACCGTCCGGATCATGACACGCCATGTCGGCCGCAACGTGGCGCCGACAGTGACTGTGCTCCTCGGCGCGGATATAGCCACCGCGCTGACCGGAGTGTTCTTTGTCGAGACCGTGTTCGCCATTCCCGGCCTCGGCTATACGGGCCTCAGCGCGATCCAGAACCTCGACTACCCGGTCATCACCGGCGTCGTCATCGTCGCGGCGCTCATTGCCGTTCTCGCCAACACCGTCGTTGACCTTTCGCATGCTGCGCTCGATCCGCGGCTGCGGCGGGTAACCGGCTAGCACCCAGGCACCCACAGGTCGAAACCAGCAATCCGGAGGGACAGAAAAGAGTGAGTACACCGCACATAACCCGGAGGCTCAAGGATCGGAGACAGTGATGACCAAGAAAGCACGTGGGCGTCAAGCCGGAACCGCGGCGCTGGGCGCCGCGTTCGCCCTGCTGCTGGCTGCCTGCTCCTCAAGCGGCAGCAGTGGCACGGCGGCGGCGACCACGACAACCCCTAAGTCCGGCGCCGCAACCGGCACGCTGATGGGAGCCATGTCGTCCGGTGCGATCGACACCATGGATCCCAACCGGTGGTACTTCGCCGTGACGTGGGGCCTGGCTAACGCCATGTGCACCACCCTGGTCCGCTATGCCGACCAGCCCGGTCCCGCCGGCACGGCCATCGTTCCCGGCACGGCAAGCCTGCCAGCCGTGACCGACAACGGATTGCTGTACACCTTCACCCTCCGGCCGGGCGTGAAATTCTCCGACGGCCAGCCGATCACTCCGGCCGACATCAAGTACTCCTTCATGCGGCTTATGGCTCCGGCCGTCGACACCGGCACGGGCGTGTACTTCACCAACCTGGTCGGCGCGTCCGCCTATATGGCCGGCAAGTCGAAGGACATAGCCGGCATCACGACGACCGCAAACACGGTGTCCTTCCACCTGACCTCGCCGGACGGAGCCTTCCTCTACAAGGCGGCGCTGCCGACGACCTGCCCGGTGCCGGTCGGCACCGCGATGAAGCCGATCGAGACGGGCGCACTGGAACAGAAGTACGCCAGCGGCCCGTTCGAGCTCCAGTCGTACTCGCCCGGCCTGGCAGATCGTACTGGTCTTCAACAAGAACTACAACCAGGCGCTGGGCACCCGGGGCCACGTAGCCAAGATCGTCTTCTCCATCGGCGACCAGTCCACCCAAGCGGTCGAACAGATCCAGGCTGGCCAGCTCGACTTCCAGACCTCGAACCTCGGCACTGCCGACATCATCAAGCTGTCGTCGAATGCGGCGCTGCAGGGCCAGATCCATGTCTCGCCGCGCCCGTCCCTGACCTATATCTTCCTGAACAACCAGGTGCCGCCGCTTAACAACCTGGATGTGCGCAAGGCCATTAACTATGCGGTCAACCGCACTCAGATACTGAAGCAGTGGGGTGGCCCGCTGGCCGGCAGCCCGAGCGACCAGATCATCCCGCCAGGACAGACGGACTACAAGCAGTACAGCATCTACCCGAACACCCCGAACCTCACCATGGCGAAGAAACTTATGCAGGAATCGGGGGTCAAGACCCCGGTCACGCTCGCGCTCCGTACGCAGAACGACACGCCCGGCTTCATCCCCATGGCTGAGGTGATCCAGGCCAACCTCAAGGCCATCGGGATCAACGTCCAGATCGTGGGCACGCCCAACAGCGTCAACAGTTCCTACATCGTCAACTACAAGGCGAAGGTCCCGATGGGGATCGAGCCGTGGTCGCTGGACTTCCCGGACGGTGAGGCGATCATCAACACCGGCCTCGACCCGCAGACCCCGGACGCGCTGGCGAATATGGCCAGGTTCTCCGATCCGTCGTTCATCTCGCCGTTCAACAAGGCAGTTGCCTTGCAGGGCGCGGCCCGGCAGACGGCGTACGAGGCGCTTGACCAGCAGATCATGTCGCAGCAGGCGCCTTATGCACCACTGCTCAATCCGAAGTGGTACGACTTCGTGTCGCCCCGGGTCGGCGGATACGTCTACAGCGAGGCGATGGACGCCATCAACTACAACACGCTGTCCATCAAGTAATCCAACACATGGCCCGCGAATTTCGACGCGATATTTAAGGAGGCCCGGTGACGGCATTTCGCAGCGCGCCTACTGGCCGCCGCTGGCCCTGGTCTGGCCAGCGCGGGGCTGCTGCGGAGCGCCTTGACCAGCGGGAGGGCGGCGAGCCAGGCTCTGCGGCCCCGCCCTCCCGGACCACGCTGCTCGAGGTCACAGATCTTGGCGTTGCCATCCCGACGGAGAACGGCACTGTCGAGGCAGTCCGCGGCATCAGCTTCGCCGTCGCGGCCGGCGAGACCATCGGCGTCGTCGGCGAGTCCGGTTCAGGCAAGACCATGCTCGCGCTAGCGGTTCTCGGCCTGCTGCCCAGCGCCGCCCAGGTGACCGGGTCAGTCCGGCTGCAAGGCCGGGAACTGCTGACAGGTAGCGAGGCCGACTGGCGGAGCATCCGCGGAGCGCGCGTCGCGATGGTGTTCCAGGACCCGATGACCGCGCTGAATCCCATGTATACCGTCGGGTGGCAAGTCGCCGAGTGCATCCGGCTGCACGGCAAGGTGCAGCGGGCGCAGGCTTGGCGGCAGGCGGTGGACCTGCTGGACACCGTCGGCTTGCCCGAGCCGGCGCAGATGGCCCGGCGCTTCCCGCACGAACTGTCCGGCGGGATGCGTCAGCGGGTCGTGATTGCCATGGCGATCGCCAACGAGCCGGAGCTGCTGATCGCGGACGAGCCGACGACGGCCCTCGACGTCACGGTGCAAGCCCAGATTCTCGACACGCTCCGCTCGATCCGTCGCGAGACGGGCGCCGCGATGATCCTCATCAGTCATGACCTCGGCGTGGTGGCCGGTGTCGCCGACCGCGTCCTGGTGATGTACGCCGGCAAGGCGGCCGAGATCGGAGCGGTAGACGACGTCTTCGCCTCGCCGCGGATGCCCTACACGGCCGGGCTGCTCGCCTCGCTGCCTGCCGTGGACGCCCGAAGCGAGCGGCTGCCGTCGATAGCAGGCACCCCTCCGTCGGGCATCGGGTATACGGCGGGCTGCGCCTTCGCACCGCGCTGCCCGATGGCCACGGAGGCCTGCGCAGTGCAGCCAGCACTGGTTGCGGTCGGCCCTGCCCACCTGGCGGCTTGTCATTTCGCGCTGCCCGACTCCGGCGGCTTCGGTGGAGGGAACGGGGCCGCGTTGCCCGCGCTGTCGTGGGCCGGCTGCAGCCCTCCGAGGTGGCTGACGCCAGCCAGGAGGCCAGCCGCCCGGCGGCGGACGGCAGCGATGCTGGCGACGGCGCGGATGTCGTCATGGCCGTGCGGGACCTGACTAAGCACTTCCGGGTGCGCGGTGCTCAGTTGCGCTCCACGGCAGTGGTTCAGGCGGTATCCGGGGTCAGCCTGGATCTCCGCGCCGGGCGGTGCCTCGCCCTCGTCGGCGAGTCCGGGTGCGGTAAGTCGACACTTGCCCGCCTCCTCGTGCGGCTGGAAGAACCGACCTCCGGCAGCATCAAGCTGAACGGCCGCGAGCTCACCGGCCTTGGCGACAACGAGCTGAGACCATTGCGGCGGCAGATCCAGATGGTCTTCCAGGACCCGTACTCGTCGCTCAATCCCCGGCTGTCCGTGGGCGAGATCGTCGGCGAGCCACTGACCGTGCACAAGATCGGCGACCGGGCCGCCCGCATCCGCAGCCTGCTGGCCAGCGTCGGCCTGGACCCGGCCGCCGGAGTGCGGTTTCCCGGCGAATTCTCCGGCGGCCAGCGGCAGCGGATCGGGATCGCCCGGGCCCTCGCGCTCGAGCCGCAGACGATAGTCCTGGATGAGCCGGTCTCCGCCCTTGACGTCAGCATCCAGGCCAGCATCCTCAACCTCCTCCGCGATCTTCAGCGGACCCGGAACATGGCGTATCTGTTCATCGCGCACGACCTGGCCGTGGTGCGCCAGGTCGCTGACGACGTGGCCGTGATGTATCTCGGCGTCATCATGGAGCAGGGCGCGGCCGACCTGATCTACCAGCGCCCGGCGCACCCGTACACCACGGCGCTGCTCTCGGCGGTTCCGATTCCGGATCCCGTTGCCGAGCGCGGCAGGCAGCGAATCCTGCTCGAGGGCGAAGTGCCGAGCGCGGCTAACCCGCCGTCGGGATGCCGGTTCCGCACCCGTTGCTGGAAGGCCGACGAGCGCTGCACCGAGACGCCCCCGTTGCGGACCGTCGAGGCCGGCCATCAAGTTGCCTGCCACTATCCGGAGAACGGGCCGTGGGCAAGCAGCTAACCGGCAGGAGGGAACGCGCGTGACCCGTTGTTATGCATGGCCGCTGACCGTAGCGGCTGACGAGAGCCTGCGACTGCATGTCTCGACGGAACATCCGGCCTTCGGCGTGCGGCTGTTCCGCTACGGCGCCTCAGTCGAGGAAGTGCCGGGAACCGAAGACGGCTACGACGGCCATCAACTTCCGCTCGGCCGGCCGGACGAGGCGTGGGGCTGGCCCAGCTACTCGATCCCGCTCGGCGACGAGCTTGCGGACGGGATCTACCTCGCGTTGCCCGCGCCGGTCGGCTCCGATGGCAACATCGACCCGATAGAAGCCGGGCCTCAGCTGGCCAACCGCTCTGACGCCTGCCTGTTCATCCTGCGGCGGGAAAACCCCACCGGCCGACGGCGGATCCTCTACAAACTTCCGACCGCTACCTACGCTGCTTACAACCAGCTCGGCGGCGCGAGCCTGTATGCCGGCGCGCAGTGGGTGCGAGACTGGTCCGCGCAAGGATACGTGGCTAGCCTGCAGCGGCCTGGTAATGGCGGTGTTGGCGGACGAGTGATGGAGGGTGACGCTCCCGACGCCTACGCGCGGGGTTCGCGGCGGCAGACCTTCGCGCACTGGGACGCGCCATTCGTGACCTGGCTGGAAGGCCGCGGCTACCAGGTCGCCTATTGCACCGACTTTGACCTGCATTACGACGTTTCCCTGCTCAATCAGGATGCGCTCGTCATCAGCGCCGGACACGACGAGTACTGGAGCAGCCAGATGCGCCGGCGACTGCTGGAGTTCGTCGACCGCGGCGGCAATGTGTGCTTCTTTGGCGGCGACACCGCCTGTTTCGAGGTGGAGTTTTCCGCTGCCGGGGACCGGTTGTTCTGCGCGAAGATGGCGGGCGGCTCGCCCGACGGGGACGGGACCGGCCAGATCGGTGCGCTCTGGTACGTCAATGATCCGCAGAGCTGGCTCACCATGGCCAGCGGCGCGTGGGGCGGCGGCTGGTGGGACGGTCGCCGGGCCATCGAGGCCTATCAGCCGGTCATCCAGAATCACTGGGTCTTTGCCGGTGTCGAAATTCCGCCAGAAGGCATCAGCGGAGGCGCTGACACCCCGGTCATCGGATATGAGACCGACGGCGTGCGGCTGGAGCGCGCATCGAACCCGCCTCGGCTGAGCGAGCATCGCCGGGGCGGTGGCGGCGGCCGGGTACTGCTCGCGCTGGCCAAGTTGTCCGCTGGCTGGGTGGCGGGCCCGGAAGGGGCCAATGCCGCGATGATGATCCGGACGGCGCCGTCCGGCGGGATGGTGTTCTCCGTCGGCACGACGGACTGGCCGCTTGCGCTGTCGGACCAGGCTGTCGGAAAGATCACTGAGAATGTCATCGGGCGGCTGGTGCGCCGGGCCCTGCTGATACACGGGCCGGTCTGCGGCGAGGGTCAGTACATCGGCGACGGCGAGATGGTCGGCGCCGGCCAGCAGGCCGGCTGGTATGTCGATGGCGGGCAGCAAGCAGCGCTCGGCCTGGCCTCCACGGACTGGGAAATCGTCGGCGGCGAGCGGATCGGTGATCCGGCGGCGGTGCACGTGACCACCCAGTCCAGGGATGACGACCAGTGGCTGACAGTGACAGCGACAGCGCGGGCTGCCAATGGCGAGACCTACTTCGGCAGCCGGACCGTGCAGGTCGCGGGCACCGAAGAGTACTTGCGGAGGCGGATCATCAGGACGCTCGACGCGCTGGCTCATCCTGACGAGCAAGGCGGCGCCCTGGTAGACCAGCACGCGTCGGAGGCCAGCTTGGCTGAGCGCGTCATCCCGGTCCGGCTCGGCTGGATCAAGCAGTACACCGAGGTTCTCGTAGCGCTGGTGGGGCAGCTTGAAGAGCGCTGGGCCGCGGACGGGAGAATGGCGGACGGCGCACTCCGCGCCGATGAGAAATGACCTGGCCGCCGAGATAGAGCAGGCCTGTCGACGATGAGAGGAATGCGCATGGATACCGCCAGCCCGGATCCGCTGGCGCCCGCTGGCAGTCGATTCCGGCTCGGCCTGATCGGCGCCGGGCGGATGGGACAGACTCATCTGGAAGCGATCCGGGACTCCGGCAGCGTCGTGGTGGCCGGAGTCGTCGACCACGCGAGCAGAGGCTCGGCTGGCCCTTCGCGAGACCGGTATCCCGGCTTTCGCCACCCTGAGAGAGCTGCTCGCTGCTGGGGACATCGACGGCGTGATCATTGCGGTTCCTACCAACCTTCACCTCGAGGTGCTGCGGCAGGTGATGGCCGCCGGTATCCCCGCACTGTGCGAGAAACCGTGCGGTCTGAACGTCGAGCAAGCAGCCCAGTGCGCGAGCGTGGCCGCGGACGCCGGGGTGGTGCTCCAGGTGGCCTACTGGCGCCGCTTCGTTCCCGACCTTGTCCTGCTGCGCGAGCGGATCCAGCGCGGCGAGCTCGGCGACATCCTGGCCGTCAACTGCTACCAGTGGGACATGGCGCCGCCGCCACCAGGCTTCCGGGAAGACAGCGGCGGGATGTTCGTCGATATGGGCGTGCACGAGTTCGACCAGATCCGCTGGCTCACCGGCCAGGAATTCGCGATGGTGCAGGTCGCTGGCTCACGGCTCGGTGCCTCGGCCGGCGATCCCGACTGCGCGCAGCTGGTCGCCGAGCTCGACGGCGGAAGCACGGCGCTAGTCAGCCTGGGACGCTTTCACCCGGCCGGCGACAGTTGCAAGGTAGAGGTTTTCGGAACCCGCGGCACGGCTCTGTCATGGTTCCTGACTCCTGCCGACGGCGATGGCGTGTTTCGCCACGCACTACGCCTCCAAGCTGAGGACTTCGCCAGGTCGGTCCGCGACGGCGTCAGTGCCGGTGCGTCCGTAGCCGATGCCATCGCGGCTCTCGGTGTCGCCGCGCAGGCCTCCGAGCCGCTTATCGCCCCAACCCGACAGTGAGGAAGTTATGGTCAAGATCGGCAACGCTCCGGTGAGCTACGGCGCGTTCGAGGTGACGGTCGGCAAGAGCGACGGCGTGCCGGATGCCGAGCAGGTCCTCGATGCCGTGCAGGCGGCCGGGTATCAGGGGATCGATCTGGGCCCGCTTGGTTACCTGGGGCTGGGTGCCGGACTCCGGGCAGCGCTGAGTTCTCGCGGCCTGATGCTGACAGGGGGCTACGTTGAGGTCGATGTCTCCGACGACGGCGCGCCGGCCAGCGGCCTCGCTGAGCTCGCGCAAGTTTGCGATCAGTTCGACGCGGTGGCTGCTGGCACTGACCGCGAATACCTGCCTCGCCCGACAGTAGCCCTGATTGGCTCGCCGCTGTCTGCCGGATCCGAATCCGGGCCCAGCCGGTGGGAACGGATCGAGCGCACCATCGGCGAACTCGTCGAGATGTGCGATAAGCGCGGCTATGAAGCGTGCTTGCATAACGAGGTCGGCACGCAACTCGCGAGCCAGGACTCAGTCATCAGGGTGCTGGAGAATACCGGCGCCGCGCTGTGCCTCGACACCGGTCATCTCGTGGCCGCCGGCGGCGATCCGGTCGCGATCCTGGCGGGCTGGCGAGACCGGGTCAGCCATGTCCACCTGAAGGACGCCAGGCCATCACCGTCCGGGCGGCCTTACGCGGAGGCGATGGAACTCTGGGAGACAGACGTTTTCTGCCCGCTCGGCGCAGGCCAGGGCCAGATTGACGAGGTACTCGACTCGCTGCGCTCGGGTGGCTACGCCGGCTGGATCGTGGTCGAACAGGACGTGCTCCCGCGTAGCCGCGATGCCTACCGACAGGCCAGCGAGCAGCAACTCCAGAATCGTCAGTACCTACGCAACCGCGGCTGGTAGCTTCCGCCGTGGCAGCGGTCAGCCCTTCGAGCAGCCGATGAAACAGGACGTCGGCATTGCAGTCGTCGGCACCGGCGCAATGGCCCGAGCTCATGCCTACGGGTACACGGCGGCCCCGGTCATGTGGTCGGTGCCGATCACGCCGCGGCTCGTCGTGCTCTGCGGGCGGGATGCCGCGGCGACCGAACGCAGCGCCCGAGTCCTCGGCTTCGCCGAGCACACTACCGATTGGCGGCGTGCGGTCGAGCGTGCCGACGTGGACATCGTGGACATTTGCACGCCGCCGGGCGCGCATGCCGAGGTGATCATCGCTGCGGCCGCGGCCGGCAAGGCCGTGATGTGCGAGAAGCCGCTGACGGCAGCGCTGGACGATGCTGTGCCGGCCGTGGCCGCGGTCCAGTCGGCCGGCGTGCTGCACGCCATCGGGTTCAACTATCGCCGTCTTCCCGCCATCGCCCTCATGCGGCGGATGATCGTCGAGGGCCGGATCGGCACGCCGCAGCTCTGGCGCAGCACATGGCTATCGGACGAGTTCAGCGACGAACAGACGCCCTTCGACTGGCGGTTCGATCGCCAGCTGGGCGCCTCGACCATCGCTGACCTGGGCAGCCACCTCATCGACCTGGCGGAATGGATGGTCGGGCCGATCACTGAGGTTTGCGCTCAGTCCCACACGTTCACGCCGTTCCGGCGCCAGGCCGAAGGTGACGGCCTGACCAGCGTCAGCGTGGATGAGTCGTCGAGCGCTTTGCTCCAGTTCGCTGCCGGGGCGCTGGGCACCTTCGAGGTGTCCAAGACCTGCGCCCGTCATCCCTGCGACTTCACTGTCGAGGTCAACGGCAGCGAGGGCACGCTGATATTCGAGTACTGCCGGCTGAATGAGCTGCGGTACGGCGCGGCCGGCGAGCCGCGGAATGTCTACGGCATGCACACGATCCGGGCCGAGGACCTGACGCACCCGTATGCCGCGCACTGGTGGCCGATTGGCCAGGGCATCGGCTATGGAGCAAGTTTCGTTAACTCCGCCGCTGAGCTGCTGGCGGCGTGGCCCGATGGGCCATGGGTGCCTGACCTGCATACGGGGCTGCGGGTGCAGCAAGTGTGCGCCGCCATCGAAACCTCCGCGGCGCAGCGGCGCTGGATAGCGGTGCCAGGGCCATAGGGCGTTGGCGGAGCGGCGAGTTCGGGTCGGCGATTAGCGGCCCGCCGGAGTTGGCTGCAGCGCGGCGATCGCGCGGGCGAGCAGGTCGAGGCCGAACTCGAAGTCGGCATCCGTGTCGGGCTCCAGGAGGTCCGCGGCAAGCCCGGCGACCTGGCGGGAATCGGTTGCCTTGCGAACTGACCGGTGTCGCTCGGCGGCACCGTCCGGGTCGGCCAGGCTGGCTGCGACGCTGGCCTCGCGCAGCAGCGAGCCCATGACGTAAGCGGCAAGCGCACGCATGATCCGCACGGTGTCCTGTCCGCCGAATCCGGCCTCCCGCAGCGTGGCGAGCGCAGTCTCCAGCGGTCGCAGCATGGTCGCCGACACAGCCGGCCGCCCAGCAACGATCATGGTGCAGCGCGGGTACATGCTGGCGATCCGCCGTAGGGCCCTGGCGTGCGCCCGGAGCTGATCTTCCCAGGCGGCCCCCGGCACGGCGGTGACCCCGGCACGGGATATGACCTCCTCGGCCACGGCGTCCAGCAGGGCCGCTCTGGAGGGAACGAGGCTATAGAGCGACAGCACGCTGCACCCGAGCTCGGTCGCCAGTCGTCGCAGTGAAAGAGACTCGGCGCCATCAGCCTCGATCAACTCGATCGCGGCGGCGATGATGCGCTTGCGGATTAACAGCACGAGGGCAAGGTACGCCGCACGTCTGACATCGCTGCCCAGAGCGTCGTGCTGGCGGCCGATGCTGGCAAACGCGCGCATCCTGTTTGGTTCCGGGGGAGCACGGGGGGCGGAGCCGCCTGGAGGCGGGGATGGGAAGATGGGCAACGTTCCGCAGCGGCCTGACAGGAAGGACGATTCGATGGACGACAAGGACATCCTCGGGCGCATCGACGAGCTCATCGAGACAGAGCACGACCTTCGGGGCAGACTCGCGGTCGGCGAGCTGTCCAGCGACCAGGAGCAACAGCAATTGCGTGCTGTCGAAGAACAGCTTGACCAGTGCTGGGACCTGCTGCGGCAGCGGCGTGCCCGGCGCGAGTTCGGCGAGGACCCTGCTGGCACCACGCCGCGACCTGTCACCGAAGTTGAGGGCTACCTGCAGTAGCCAGGGGCCAGACTGGGACTGGCAGATGCGGGGAAGGGAGCCGGGAGCAGAGCATGCGCGTCGCGAGATTCGCCGCTGGCGATGAAGTCAGGTACGGCGTAGTTACCAACGGCGACCAGGTTGCCGCGAACGGGCACGCGGCAGAGCTTGGCCAGGCTGCGCCGGGCGACGCGGACCGGGCAATGGCTGAGCTGATGGTGGCGGAGATCGCCGGGCACCCGTTCGGGCCGAGCGAAGCGGACGTCAAGCTGACCGGCTCGCGCTACTCGGTCGCCGACGTCCGGCTGCTGGCGCCCGTGTTGCCCAGCAAGATCGTCGCGATCGGCCGGAACTACGAGGAGCACGCCCGGGAGACAGGTTCAGAGCCGCCGGCCGAGCCGCTGATCTTCCTGAAGCCCTCCACCGCCGTCATCGGGCCTGGCGATGCCATCGTCCGGCCAGTCCGGCTGTCCGAGCGAGTCGACTTCGAGGGCGAGCTAGCCATTGTGTTCGGTCGGCTGTGCCGCGAGGTCCCGCCGGAACGAGTGCCGGAGGTGATCTTCGGTTACACATGCGCCAACGACGTAACGGCCCGAGACCTTCAGTCCAGCGATGGCCAGTGGGCCAGGGCGAAGGGGTTCGACACGTTTTGCCCGCTGGGGCCGTGGATCGAGACAGGCCTCGATCCCGCCGACGTCCGGCTGACCACGAACGTCAACGGCAGCCTGAAGCAAGACGCCCGGACCTCGCTGCTGATCCACGACATCGCGACTCTGGTGAGCGTATGTCACGGCCGTGATGACCATGCTGCCTGGTGACGTGCTGCTGACCGGCACGCCGGCCGGGATCGGGCCGCTGCAGGATGGCGACAGCGTCTCGGTGTCCATCGAGGGCATCGGCACCCTGACCAACCGGGTAGTTGACGCCGACTGACCACGCAGAGTCAGCCCCGGAGAAACGCACCGCGATGTTAGTCAGCGGCGGCGGATCGCTTTGGCCGGGGATCCGGCTTCGGCTACACTGCACAGGCGCGCCGGGATGAGCCGAAGGCGCGCTCCCATGGGGTATGGGGTAATTGGCAGCCCGACGGGTTCTGGCCCCGTTAGTCTAGGTTCGAGTCCTGGTACCCCAGCGATTGACAAAGCAGGCAGAGCGGCCGCCGGCAGGCGGTCGAGCCTGGTTTGGCGCAGCCCGGCCCGGTGCGCTAACCTGATGGCCCGGCAGGCGGTTCCACCTGGACGCCGTGAATGCCGGTTTTCGTATGTGAGCCAGTCCGCTCTAAGCCGGGCCGGATTACCTGCGGAGCAGCGAATGCGCCTGGCCCCGTCGTCTAGCGGCCCAGGACGCCGCCCTCTCAAGGCGGTAGCGCCGGTTCAAATCCGGTCGGGGCTACTCATGAAGACCAAGTCAACGGCCTGATCACCAAGTCGGTGATCAGGCCGTAGACGTCGTGCCGCGGGGCGGAAGGCTACGTCGCCTTCACGACCTCAGGTAGGAATCCGTCCGCCGGCGCACATCGCCGCGACGGTCCGTTGATGATCTGCCACCAGGCGTCGTCCGCCAGGCCGAACTTGATCTCCGTCGCGGTTCTCGCGGGATCGGCACCCAGGTCCTCAGGGCCGAAGAAGTCCCGCCAGTGCCGGCTGCCACGATGCAGGGCATAGGCGTCGCGAGTGCACTGCCGGAAGGCATGCCACGCGATCGACAGAGTTTCAGCGGTATGTGACGGATGGGCAACCAGATTGGCGATCTGGGGCACCGCGTGCACATAGTCGCTGCTCGCGCAGGCCTCAAGGAGGCAGCGCAGCTGCCCCAGTGTGAGCTGGTTGAGCAAGTCCGGGGCAGCGGACACGTTGATCAGATCAGACAGCGCGGCGGGCTTCCGCAGTCGCGGCCGGTCTGCCAGGCAGGACGACGCCACATTCTGCTCGCCGTGGGCCACCAGCCGGGAACTCCCGCGCTCCCGGCGCTTCGACCTGTGCCGCGGACGGTAAGCCGGCTCCCGCATTGGAACATCCGTGAACAGCGCGATCGTGGTCATCAGCTCGGCCCCCGTACGGGCGATGAGTGATGCGTCGATTCGTACTGCCTACGTCGAAGCGGTGCCGAGCCGGCCAAACCATGAACAGCCTGGCGGAGACCACGACTTTGCCGATTACGACCCTTGTATCTTGATTCGGCTGTCATTACCGTTCTCATCGCCGCGTTTACCGCTGTTACCGCATCACGGATGCATTGCGGGTGGCTGATCGGTAAGCATGGCGCGGATTTCGCTCTCGAGGTATCGGCGATGGCCTCCCAATGTGCGGATAGAGCTCAGCTTGCCGGCCTTGGCCCACCGCGTCACAGTCTTCGGGTCGACGCGGAACGCGGCGGCGACCTCGGCGGGCGTCAGCAGCGGGTTTATGGATATGGTTTGGGTACTATTCACTGCGGTTCTCCTTGTTCAATTGGTGGCGGACCTCGCAGGCCCGCGCTTCGGCCCCCCGCGTCTGAAGAGAAGCGGGATGTTTTGGCTGGCTGCGTTAAACGGCTGAACTATCCGGTTCGTCGTACTCGCGAGTGATGGCCGCGACCGGGACGCGGAGCGCGCGGGCGATCCGGTAAATGGTGGCCGGCCGAGCGCCTCGTTTCTCGCGCTCGATGTTGGACAGCGCAGCCTGAGATACCCCGACCTCCCGCGCGAAGTCAGGCTGGTGCCAGCCGTCTTTCTCGCGGAGGCTGCGAATGGCCGCGCCGTTCTGGCGGAGTCTCCCGCCGCGCGATAAGCCCCCGGGCTCGCCGGTGGCACCCATGACCGTTTGTGGCAGGCTCATGTCGGCAAACGTAGGGGAAGCCAAAGGCTCATGCAACCCGAATCGAGACACCAATGGTCACCGTCCCCCCAGATGGGCTGCAAAAGATATGTAGTGAAATACCGAAGGGGTCGCTGGTATGCGGCGTCTGCAGCCGCGCTGGAGCCCGGCCGGCGTTTGCGAATGGCGCTGCCGGGTGCCTGCGGCGCGCCCGCCCAGGCCAGGTTGCCGGTGGGTTATTCGCCGAAACCGGTCCTTTACCTGCTCTTATGCTAGGCACCGTCAACCTGAAGCAGGCAGAAACCACCTGCGCTCGGATCGGCAAGCTTTGGGGGTAACTTGACCCGGGGCAGTACGGGCAACCTTGGTGCTGGCGCTCGGTAACGTGGCAAACTATGTCCACAACGGGGGGGACAGCGGCGAAACCTCAGACTGGACAGTGATGGACACATATCCTCACGAAGCTTGGCAGCGCCTGGGCCGAGCACTCGAGCGGCGCAGGGGTGAGCTCGGGTATGGCTTCCGCCAGCGCGGCCGGTTTACCCGCGAACGAGGCGGCGGAGTGATCTCGGTCAAGACGATCAGCCGCCTCGAGAAGGGCGAGCGGGCTTCATACCCGGAATCCACCGTCGGTGCGGCCGAAACGATCTACCAATGGGCTCCGGGCAGTTTCGAATCGGTTCTGAGGGGCGGAGAGCCCGATCCGCTGGTCGTGGCGCCCCCTGCAGCCAAGCGCAATCCCATTACCACTGAGTCCGCTCCGCCGACGCCCGGCGAGCGGATTGCCAGCTGGGTGTACGTGCGGATGCGGCAACATGGCTACGAAGATGACGCAATACACGAATTCATCGCCGCGGAAGGCCTGCCAATGGAGCCGACGACCTTGTCGGCTGTCCAGCGGATCGTTGACGCCACCGGGGCAAGTCTCGCCGAGGTCCTCGCACTGCTCGGCGTTGACGATATCTCGACGCGCCGGACACCCCGGCTGGATGATGATGATTCCGGCGACACAGACGATAACGGCACCGAGGCCGGCGGAGGCATGACGGCGCTCTGAGGCCCGGCAGCGTCAAAGCGCGGCCGGCGGAAGGCCGTGCCGCCGAAGCGGGATCGGGGTCGGGGTCGGGGTCGGGGCCCCGCCGCCATTGGAGTAGATGCTGTCCCGCTGGACTATCACGGCGATGCGGCAGCCTTGCTTGAAGCCACGCCGCCACGCGGTCCAGGCGTCAGGTATAAGCCGATTGATCAGCCCTCCGATGGTGATGACGGTCGCTGGCAGGGCCAGTGCGATAACCTGCTGAGCGCTCACCTGATTGAAGGCACCCAGGATTATCGTTATCAACCCAAGAAGAAGCCCGCCGGAGAAGGCCCATCGCGCTGCCGCTTGCACAACGCGCCACCGGCGTACTCGGTATGTCCACTGCCACCTCGAGGAGGCGTTCATCTTGTCAAGGTCTCCCCTCAGAACCTGTGCAGCACCGTACTGAGCGCGCTGCTACTCCCGTGGCAGGGTCCAGGACCTTCGGGTGCTCCTAGCTCGACATTTAGTACGCTACTAGCTGACACCTGCATGTTTGATTGTTGGAAGTGTGAACGGCCCGTGTCGCAACGCAATTTGCATATCCGTGACATTGCTCGTCATGATGTATCGTACTTAAGCATGACCCATAACATATAACTCATATTCCTTGTTCGCGCCTTTCACCGCACTTGCGTGGCGGAAGTGCGCTATTGCGCAATGGCTCTGGACCAGCGTATTTCCTCGGGTTCCTGCCTGCTGCAGATTGGTCCGCCGTTCGGAGTCCCGTCACTTGCGCGCAAGCATCTGTTCACAGTTAGCGGATGGGCGATCCGTTTCCAACAAATGCGACCACCAGGGCAGCCAGCGCTACCGCGATAATCGCCACGGTCATCAGCAGCAGCTGTCTAGGCAGGCCCAGGCCACCTCGGCCCGGAAGCCGCCCGAGGGCCCAGACCAGCGGGCTCATGGCCAGCACGGCCACGCCAATGGCGACGTCACGCTTAAGGATGGCGCCACCGACGGCGGCAACGGACATCGCCGTCCGGGTCCAGGCAAGCCCGGTCCGCTCACGTGCACGGCCGGGGTCGCGATCCTCAACCCTGTCGGGAGGCATGCAGGGCCTACCGGAGTGCCGACACGAGCAGGATGATCGCGGCAATGATAGCGACGCCGGTGATGGTACCGGCCAGAATTTGCGGCAGCACGGACCGGGGCAGCGGCGCCCCGCGACGGAGTGCCCGCTGATTGCGGATCCACTCGACGTAGCCGGATGCTGCGATCACGGCGCCGAGCACGATAAGCGGGACGCCGAGCACGTGACGGCCCCATGGGACGGCAGGGAACGGGGGCAACAGCTGCACTATGGCGAGTCCGCCGACAATCAGGGCGAGGGCTGTGCGGCTCCACGCCAGGAAGGTGCGCTCGTTAGCGAAGGTGAATCGTGCGTCCGGCTCGGTCTCGCCAGCGGTCCCGGCCGCGGCGTGATTCTCCAGGGGTGGATGGGTTCCCGGCGGGTGAGTTCCCGGCTGCGCTGTGTGATCCGCGTGCGGATCGCCGTGATCCCCGGGACGATGGGTGCTGTCGGTCACCTGGCATCAGCCGGCCATCGTGACGCACACACGGGGTGCTTCGATCACGGCATCCATCATGCCCATGGACTCGGCCGGGCGTGCCTGCCGGCCTGCCTGGCTTGGGATAGCCGTTAGCCGCAATTCGGGACCTACCAGCCGGTCTTGCCTACAAATGCGCAGCCAAACCGCTAACGTGGTCGGCCGAAAGGAGCCCACATCACCATGTACGGACCGAACGGGATTGTCCGCGTCGCGGCGGCAGCGGTCGTCGTTACCCTCGCTGCGATCAGTGTCACGGCTGTGGCGGAGGCAAGCGGGGCTGGCGGCGCCGCTGGTGCCCCAGCGTCCGCCGGTGCCGGCCACCACGCCGCCATCGACCGGTTCAACGAGGCGAACACACATTCCCCGCAGGTTGAGCGGATGCTGTCGGCCGGTACGGCCCACCCGCCAGGAGTTCGCCCGGCAGGTGTGAGCGCGCCGGCCCCGGCCGGAACGGCAACGACAGCATCCACCGTGCAGGGCATCGACGTGGCGTCGGTTCAGCACGCCGGCGGCGCCATCAACTGGAGCCAGGTCGCTACCGACAAGTACAAATTCGTGTTCATCAAGTCGACCGAAGGCTCCTACTACGCCAACCCGTACTACGGCTCCGATGCCGTCGCAGCGAAGGCAGCGGGCCTGATCGTCGCGCCGTACGCGTTCGCCATACCCAACTACACCGGCGGCGCGTTCCAGGCCGACTACGCGCTCGATCACTCCGGCTACGCCGCTGATGGTCACACGCTACCGCCGATCATCGACCTGGAGAACGACCCTTATGACCAGCCGGTGAAGAACGGGGGGGACGGCACCAACGAGTGTTACGGCCTCAGCCAGGCTCAGATGGTCGCGTGGATCTCCGCCTTCGCCGCCGAGACACACCGCCGGACTGGAGAGTCCCCGGCCATCTACACGACCGCTGCCTGGTGGAAGACCTGCACCGGCGACAGCACCGCATTCGCGGCGGATCCGCTGTGGGTCGCTAGCCTGAGCACCTCACCAGCGATGCCGTCCGCCTGGGGTGGCTGGACCTACTGGCAGTACACCGACCAGGCGAAGGTGCCTGGCATCACCGGCAAGACCGACGCCAGCTACCTCAGCGCGTCAGTGCTAGAGCTTGCTAAGCCAGCCGCCCAGAGCTATCAGCCAGGTGCTGCGGTCAGCACGACGGCCAGTTCGCTGGACGGCGGCCAGCCGGTGAGCTATACCGCAGCCGGCCTGCCGGGCGGCCTCTCGATCAGCCCCTCGATCAGCCCGTCGGGCGGTGTCATCAGCGGAACGCTGACCGGCACCCCGGGCACGTTCCCCTCATCGATCATGGCGGCAGCAACGGGCGCCCCCACCGCGAGCGCGAGCTTCCAGTGGTACGTCCACGGCCCGGTCAGCATCGGCAATGTGAGCGCGCCGACCGGGTCGGTCGGCTCTCCGGTCAGGCTGACAATTCCGGCCGCCGGCTCGCTGCCCGGTTGCACGCTGCGGTTCGCCGTCACGGGCCTGCCGCCTGGCCTGTCGATGAACTCGTGCGGCCTGATCTCCGGGTGGGCCTCGGGCAGCGGGCACTACATGCCAAGCGTGCAGGTAACCGACAGCTCGGGGACCTCGCTGGCGACCCATAGCTTCAGCTGGAGCATCGCCAGCCCGAGCGGCAAGGGCCCGACCAGTCAGATCAAGCTGTACCGGGACGGCAAGTGCCTGCAAGAGCTCAGGGCCGCGGATATCGCCATCGAGAAATGCGGCACCGCGAAGGCGCAGCGGTGGACCGTCGCGGCCGACGGCTCGATCCGCACCAACGGCCGGTGCCTGGCTGCCAGCTCATCGGCCTTGTCGGTGACCGCCTGCACCAACGGGGGGCAGCGCTGGCAGCTGGGGTCGGGCGGCTCGCTGACCGACCTTAGCAACCGCAGGTGCCTGTCCGAAGTCGGCTCGGCGAACGGGTCGCGCGCGACGGCGGCTACCTGTTACGTCACCTACAACAGCACCGGCAGCACTAGCACGCCCGGTCCTAACCAGCGCTGGACGCTGCCCGCGGGCCCACTCACCGCCGGGATCGCGGGGTTCTGCGCCAGCGACTGGCATCGCGCGAGGACCAAGCTCGGCCCGGTGACGCTGCGCGTTTGCAGCCGGATGTCACAGCAGAACTGGACTATCGAACCCGACGGGACCATCCGCGCTGACGGCGAGTGCCTGAGCCCGAATGCGGGTCGTGTCAGCTACGGCACGACAGTCCGTCTTGCCCGCTGTAATCAGTCAGCCGCCGAGCACTGGCAGCTCATCGGCGGCCCGATCGGAGTCCAGGTGGTCAGCCCGGTGGCTGGGCTGTGCCTGAGCGATCCCGGCGATCGTCGCGTCGCCGGGACTCAGCTGGTGCTGGGCGGCTGCATCGCAGGTGACCCTGGCGTCAGCTGGCGCGTTAGCTGACCTGGCGCGTGGGAGCCGGCGGCCGGGCGAGCCAGCGGCCGGGCGAGCCAGCGGCCGGGCGAGCCAGCGAGCCGGGAAGGTCAGCGCGGGAAGGTCAGCGCGGGCGGCAAGGTCAGCGCGGGCGGAGCAGCCTCGCGACGTCGAGCGCGGGAGCAGGCAGCGGCTCGCCCCGATAACCGCCCACCGTCCCGAACTGCCCGGCGGCCCAGCTCGTCGTTGCCGCGGCGATCTCGTACGGCGTGCGGGCGACGAAGTTCCACCACATCAGGAGCTGCTCGCCGAGCGGTACCCCGCCAAGCAGGAACAGCGTAGTTCCGCCGCGCGCCGCGACCACCGCAGTTTCCAACCCGGTCGGCAGGTAAAGCAGCTGGCCCGGCACGAGCGGCACGCCGTCGGCCTCGGCCTGCCCGCTCGCCACGAAGATCACGTGCTCGAAGTCCGGCCGCAG
The DNA here is from genome assembly GCA_963834665.1 of uncultured Actinomycetota bacterium. GTDB lineage: Bacteria > Actinomycetota > Actinomycetes > Streptosporangiales > Streptosporangiaceae > JAJYUU01. The sequence continues at coordinate 445,272 of CAWICK010000006.1, read as the reverse complement.
CGTAAGCACGCCTGTTGCGTGCCGGTCTGGCGCCGCCGTGAGCTCTGCGCCGACGATAGGCGAGAACGTGGTGGCCGGCGAGCTCAGGCCCGCGAGCTCGCCGACGAACACGGTGACGGCAAACCGGCCCGCCGCCGTACCCGCCAGTGTCGGCTGCGCCCGAGTCGCCTTCGGAAGTGTCGTCTGCGGCAGGACGGCGTGGTGCTCGAACCCCGGCGCGACATGCCGGCGTACGTCTGGCAGCGCAACCCACAGCTGCACGCCGTGCAGCACGGGGTCGCGATCGGCCGCCGGCGTGACGGACTCCTCGGCGTGCGCGATGCCGCGCCCCGAGGTCATCAGGTTCAGTTGCCCCGGCCTGATCAGCTGCTCTGAGCCGAGACTGTCGCGATGGAGCACGTTCCCGCGCAGCAGCCAGGTGACAGTCTGCAGGCCAATGTGCGGATGCGGCGGCACGTTCATGCCTGTCCGGCCGTCGGTGTCCGCGGGCCCGTAATGATCGATGAAGCACCAGCCGCCGACGCTCCGCCGGGTCCGCAACGGCAACAGCCGGCGCACAGCCAGCCCGCCGACCTGCGCGTTCCTGGCCGCCGTTACCTCGTGATCATTTTTCCGGGAAACGGGGACGTCTTCCACCTCAGGGTTGGCTTCAATGGTGCTCACCTTCGGGGTGCTCCCTCCACCGCTCAGTCAAAGAACCGCGGGCACGCCATCGACGTCCTCAAGTTATCCTGACCGCCACTGAACCACGCGCCGGACAGACCGTTCACTACATCGCAAATCGCCCGGCGCGGAGGGCGCTGTTGTCCCGCCGTCCACTGGCGCTGAGTTATTGAGTGCGTTTGTCAGCGATATTCGCGGACAAACGCACTCAATAACGAGACGGATAGTTCCGGGCGACCTTTTCGGCCGTATTGCGTGGCGCACCGACACTCCGGGCACTCGCGCAGGCTTGGCCCTCACAAAACCGGGCAAATCATCCTCAAGGCGGCAGCAGTCGGTGGAAAGTTGGCTTGCCAGGCCAGGCCGCTCGATTGCGCCCGGGATATCCGCCGTTTACAGAGCACTGGTTGTCGCTGGCGCGACGGGGCGGCAGCGCGGGGAGGAGATCCGCGCCGCCGGCCCGCCGTCAGGGGGTTGTCTGGGTTGGTCACTAAAGGGCGCCCGCGGCGCCGTCGAGTTGCGGGCGCGGAAGTGTGCCGCCGCCGTGCCCACCCCCGTATCGACGGCGCCGCAAGCGCTCTCGCCTGAGCCAGCCAGGTACCGGGTTCTGTTGTCGGGTCGGCGCCAGTCGACGCCGCGCCCTGATCAAATGGTCCTGTGCAGACCTTGGCCTGGACAAGGGGAGGGTTCCCCAGCCGCGGAGTTTTCCCCAGCCTGGACGAGCCGCGTGGCCGGTTGACGCGTCCGTTCCGCTCCTTTATGGTCCGGTTACCTTCGGTGTGCCGGAACGAGATGGGTGTTGGGGTCCAACCGTGCTTCTGATCGTCATGTTCGAGACGGGGACCTGGCGGCTCAAGCCAGCGGAGAAGTTCACCTTCGGCCGCGCGCCTACTTGCACGGCCGTCATGCCAAACGCCGACCGCGGGGTCTCGCGCCAGGCCGGGCAGCTTCGAGTGGCGCGCCGGGTGCTGGTGGCTGATGAATGCAAGCGCCTCATCCATGCTCTACCTGTCGGGTGACCGGGGCTTCCGTGCCGATATCCCGCCGGGCTTGGCCCTGCCCATCCAGCAGTGGCACGCCAAGGTGCGGATCGACGGCATGCTGGCCAGCTACACGATCCGGGTCCGGCTGCCTGACCTGGACGACGAGCCCGATGAAGACGAGACCGGTGAGCAGCTGGCGGTCAGCGAGGTGGTGCCGGAGCGCACGGTCACGAGCACCAAGCTGCGTGCGCCCCTCAGCGAGAGCGACAGGCTCGTGCTCGCCGCGCGCTTCGAGGAGTACCTCACCTGGAAGCATTCCGGCGCGGCCTCGCCGCGCAGCGCCAGGGAGGCCGCCGAGCGCATCGGCTGGCAGCCGCATACCGTATCGAAGCGCTGCGAGAACATCCGCAACCGCTACGTCCGGATCGGCGTACCGGGCCTGCGCGGGCCGCGCGCGCTCGACGAACTCGCGGCGCTGCTCATTTCCACCGGCGAGCTCACCGGGGACGACCTCCGGCGGCTTCCCGCCAGGCCGCCCAGATTGCCCGCAGCGCCGGTCAGCCTACGAGCGTCTTGACTGCGGCCGTCATCTCGGCCAGCGCCTTCTTGGCATCGGCGAAGTACATGCTCGTCTTGGGGTTGAGGTACAGCTCGTTGTCGATGCCGGCGTAGCCGTGGCCCATCGAGCGCTTGATCACGATGATGCTGTTGGCGTGGTCGACGTCGAGGATCGGCATCCCGGAGATCGCGGTGCCAGGGCGCCTGGCGGCCGGGTTGGTCACGTCGTTCGCCCCGATAACCAGGGCCACGTCGGTCCTGGCGAACTCAGGGTTGATCTCGTCCATCTCCTTGAGCTGCGGGTAGGGCACGTTGGCCTCGGCCAGCAGCACATTCATGTGGCCGGGCATCCGGCCGGCCACCGGGTGAATCGCGTAGCTGACCTCGACGCCGCGCGACTCAAGGACGTCAGCCAGCGCTGCGACCTCGTGCTGTGCCTGCGCCGCTGCCAGCCCGTAACCGGGCACGATGATGACCTTAGATGCGTAAGCGAGCTGGATGGCGGCGTCGTCCGCCGCGATCGACCGCACGCTGCCGCCAGGGCCTGCCACCGCTGCTACGGCAGAGTCACCGGTCCCGAATCCGCCGACGATGATGTTGCGGATCGACCGGTTCATCGCGTCCGCCATCAGCTTGGTCAGGATGCCGCCGGAAGCCCCGACCAGCGCTCCGGCGATGATCATGGCCCAGTTTCCGATGACGAAGCCCGCCATGGCGACCGCGGTACCGGTGAACGCGTTCAGCAACGAGATCACCACAGGCATGTCGGCGCCGCCGATGGGCATCACCATTGAGACGCCGAAGACCAGTGCGGCGACGATGACGACGACGAGCAGCACGATGCTGGGCGAGCCGATCAGGTAAGCGCCCGCGCCTACCGCGACTACAGCGAGCACTATGTTCGCGATCCTCGCGCCAGGGAACGTCACCGGCGCCGAATTGATCACGCCCTGCAGCTTCCCGGCCGCGATGATCGATCCGGAGAAGGTCACGGCGCCGATGATCACGTCCAGCAGCGTCGTTACCGACGTCGTCGCTGATACCGCTGACCCGGCCCGCATGTAATCGTGCAAGCCGATCAGCGCCGCCGCGCCGCCGCCGACGGCGTTGAACACGCTGACTAGTTGCGGCATCGCGGTCATCTGCACGGTCCTGGCCGAGTAAAGCCCGGCCCCGGCACCGACGAGGGCGCCGGTGACCAGCACGATCCAGCCGGTGGTCGTGATCCCGCCGAGGTGCACGATTATCGCCAGCGTCGCCGCTATCGCCGTGACCATCCCGGCTGCGGAGACCTGGTTACCGCGCTTGGCGGTGGCCGGGTTGTTCATCTGGTGCAGGCCAAGCACAAAGCAAGAGGCGGCGAGGATGTAGATCAGCTGGATGACCCAGCCGAAGGTGCTGCTCATGCGGACCTTTCCTTGCTGCCCTGACCCTGACCGTCCTGACCCTGCTTACTGGAATCGCCCGGCTTGCCCGCACCGTTCGCGGCGGCTGTCACTGCCGCTGGGGCCGCCCTTGCGGGCACCGCGGGCCTTTTCTTGAACATATTCAGCATCCGGCCGGTCACTACATAGCCGCCGACCACGTTCATCGCGGCGAAGGCAGCAGCGACGAACGCGATCACGTACCCGACCGCGTTGTTCGCGGTCACCGCGATCAGCATCGCGCCAGCCAGGACGATGCCGTGGATCGAGTTCGCCGCCGACATCAGCGGCGTATGCAAAGTGGCGGGCACCTTGCTAATGACCTCGAAGCCCACCCACAGACTCAGAACGAAGATCGCGACGTCAACTAGCAGCGTCGGGTACACGGGCAGCTCCCTCTTGGGCTAGCGCAGGATGGACGACCTTGCCGTCGCGGCTGATGATGACTCCGGCCTGCAGCTCGTCCTCGGGGTCGAACGCGAGCTGGCCGTCCTTGACCAAGTAGAGGAGGAGCGCGCTCAGGTTGCGCGCGTACATGGCGGAAGCCACCGCCGGCATCGTCGACGGCAGCCCCGAGGCCCCGACGATGGTGACCCCGTTCTCCGTGACCACTGTCTGGCCAGGCACTGAGCCGGCCGCGTTGCCGCCGAGCGGGCTGGCCCCCATGTCCACGATCACCGAGCCGGCCATCATTTCCTTGATGGCGTCCTCGGTGACCAGCAGCGGCGGCCGCCGTCCCGGCACCTGGGCCGTGGTGATCACGACGTCGTGCCTGGCGATGTGTGCCGCTAGCTCCTGCTGCTGCGCCAGGCGCTCCTCCTCGGTCAGCGCACGGGCATAACCGCCCTCGCCCGCGGCCGGCCCGACCGACGTGAGCTCGATGAACGTGGCACCGACTGACTCCGCCTCGGTCCTTGTCTCGGGCCGTACGTCGTAGGCGCTGACCACGGCGCCTAGCCTGCGTGCGGTGCCGATTGCCTGCAGCCCGGCAACGCCGGTCCCGAGGACTAGCACCTTCGCCGGCCTTGCGGTGCCGGCCGCGGTGATGAGGAGCGGGAAGAACCGGCCATACTCGGCGGCCCCGATCACGGCCGCCTTGTAGCCGGCGATGTTGGCCTGCGAGGACAGCACGTCCATCGGCTGGGCGCGGGGCAGGGTACGCGGGATCATGTCCATGCTCAGCGCGGTTACGCCGGCCGCGGCCAGGCTGCGGGCAAGGTCGGGATCGGTCAGCGGCGCCAGCATCCCGATGACTACCTGGCCGGCCCTTAGCGCGGCGACGGTGGCCGCGTCGGGCTTGCCTATCATGACCACCACGTCGGCGGACAATGCCTCCGTCCGGCTAACGACGTTCGCGCCCGCAGTGGCGTAGGCGTCGTCAGTCAGCCAGGCTCCGTCGCCGGCCTGGGACTCCACGAGCAACTCCAGGCCGGCCGCGCGCAGCTTGACCATGGCTTCCGGTACCAGCGCGACTCGGCGCTCTCCGGACGCGGTCTCCTTGACCACGGATACCTTCATGGACAAACCTCGCTCGGTCGCCGGGGGCTTGGTCGCGGCCTTGCGCCAGGCCGCAGTCTCAAGTATGGACCGTACCGCCAAGCCGGCAGCGGTGGCAGTAGGCCCACGACCAGGGAGTGCCCGTATCCCTGAGGCACGAGTGCCGGGGCCCTGACCTGCCGTGGTCGCGCTGTCGTGGGCATTGCGCGGGGCAAAGGCCTGCCCGTGGTCGCATGGCCGTCGCGGCGTATGGTTTTGGTGCCGCGCATACCAGGGGGGAACCGATGCCCGACTTTTCGCCGCCGCCGCGGCGGGACGCCGCGTGCAGCGCGCTGGCAGCACGGCTAGCCGAGGCGCGCACCAGAATGGCAGCACTGGAACTGCCCCTGCCGCTGGCGGCCCGGCTGCACCGCCAGTTCATCGCGGTATGCGACGCGGTGAAAGCGGCTGGCGCGGACGAGGCTTGCGGCGAGCGGCGCCTGGCTGCATTCCTGGCAACGCTGGAAAAAGCTGCTAACAAATTTCCGGCATATGTAAAGCACGAGGATAATTCGTAATCCTGGCGGTTCGCGGTCAAGCGCTGCCGCCCGGCAGCGCATTGAGCGTCGACGCGATGCGTTTTTCTCCGAAGGTGTTTGTACGATGTCGCTGGAGCCCTTACTTTCAGGGCCATCAGAGGTCGCGAGCCCGGCTTCCCAGTCCGCGCGACCTCCCACTTGGGGGAACCGCAGGAGTGAGCAGATGAACAAGCGTGACCTGATCGACGCCATTTCTAGCCGTATGGGGGATAAGAAGACGGCAGCCGAGGCGGTCAATGCCGTCCTCGACACAATCCAGGAAACAGTCGCGGGTGGCGATAAAGTGTCGATCACCGGGTTCGGCGTTTTCGAGAAGCAGGTCAGGCCGGCCCGCACCGCGCGGAACCCGGCCACCGGCGCCTCCATCAAGGTGCCCAAGACTTCGGTACCCAAATTCCGGGCGGGCGCGGACTTCAAGGCCATGGTCAACGGCAAGTAGCGCACCGCAGCGAAGCGGGCGCACCGGCAAGCGCGGGGCCTGGCAACACGCGGGCGGGCAGTCCAGGCGGACAGCCCGCCCGCGTGCTATTAGGTTGGCTTTCACCCGTTCTCGAGGCCTCTGGTAGGAACGGCCGGGAGGGCCTATGCCGGGAGCCCTGAGCCTCCAAGTACGTCGATGCCTGAGGCGGAGCCGCTCATGCGACCAAGCCGGGTGATGCGCCGGGAGCTGCCGGAGGCGTGCGGCCTGACCCCGGCGGACGTGCTGCGGCTGCTTCGCTTCGACCCGCACCCGGTCGCGCTGACCGGGTCGTGGGCAGGCGGCGGCGCGGTACTGAGCTCAGCGCCGGCCCGGGTGGCCGCGGGCAGTGTCCGGGGAACGGCAGGCTCGCGCGGGGCACTACGGCTCGGGCCGCTCGCCGATGTGCTGACCGTGCCAGCGGGCCACGGCAGCGTGAGGTTCGGCGGCGGCTGGATCGGATACCTCGGCTACGGCTTTACCGGGCGGCTGCACGCGCTACCGCCGGCTCCCGGCGGCCCGCGGCTATTGCCGGACTGGTGGTTTGGCCGTTACGACAATGTCCTGGTGCAGGACCCCGGCACCGGCAACTGGGTCTTCGAGGCGCTGCTCGCCGAGGAGGACGACGCGTCGCAGCAAGCACGCCTCGCCGAGCTGACCCGTCGCCTGCGGGCCGCGACGACGCGAACCGAAACGCCGACCGGTCCCTTGCCGTATAGGTGCGGCGACTTCCAGCTGATCCCCGCGGCGGCCCGGCACCGGGAGGCGGTGGCTCGCGCGGTAGAGCTCATCCAGGCCGGCGACATCTTCCAGGCCAACATCACGCTACGGCTCGAGGCGACCTGCACGGGTGATCCGCTCGACACGTTCTGCGCCGGGATCGAGCAGCTCGGTCCGCCGTACGCCGCGTTCTTGCGTATCTCCGCTGACGAGGCGATCGCGAGCTTCTCGCCCGAGCTGTTCCTGCGCCGGACCGGGACGACTGTCCGGACCAGTCCGATCAAGGGCACCAGCGAGCGCTCCGACGACCCTGCCGTGGCCGAAAGCCAGCGCCGGGCGCTGGCGGCCTCGGCCAAGAACCGCGCCGAGAACGTGATGATCGTTGACCTGATGCGCAGTGACCTGTCCAGGGTGTGCCGCCCCGGCTCGGTGATCGTGCCGCGGCTGGCCGAGGCTGAGGCCCATCCGGGCGTCTGGCACCTTGTCTCCGATGTTTGCGGTGAGCTCTCGAGCGGGCAGACCGACGCCGGCCTCATCGCGGCCACGTTCCCTCCCGGATCTGTCACCGGCGCCCCGAAGGTGCGCGCGATGGAGGTCATCAGCGAACTCGAGGTCGTCCCGCGCGAGGCCTACACCGGCGCGATCGGGTACCGCAGCCCGGTCGCCGGCCTGGAGCTGAACGTGGCGATCCGCACGTTCGAGTTCGCGAAAGGGCGAGTGTGGCTGGGTGCCGGCGGCGGCATCGTGGCCGCGTCCGATCCGGCGGCCGAGTACGCCGAGTGCCTGGCCAAGGCGCGGCCGCTGATAGCGGCTATCGGCGGCGGCTTCGGCGCCGCGCACCCGGCCGAGCCTGCGGCAAGCGCGCGCGCCGAGGCGCTCGCGCTGTGGCCGCGGCCGGCGGCGGGGGTGTTCACCTCGCTGCCGGTCCGCGACGGCGAACCGGACGGGCTGGCCGAACACCTGACCCGGCTTGCGGCCAGCGCCCGCGAGGTCTACGGCAAGGAGTTGCCGCCGGAACTGGCCGGCCGGATCTCCGAATGCCTGGACGGTGGCGGCTCTGGCAGGCTGCGGATCACCGTGCAGCCTGTCGGCGGGCCGCTTCAGTACCGGATGGAGCTCGAGCCCGCTCCCGGCCTGCGAGGCGCGGGGGCGGCGGGCGTGCGGCTGCGGGTGGCGCAGCTGCCGGCCGGCATGCCCGGCCTTGGCGGGCACAAGTGGGCGGACCGCAGGCTGCTCGCCAAGCTGGCGGCGCGGTCGGGCCTGCAGCCGGACGAGCAGTTGCTGCTGACCGACGCCGCTGGCGGCGTGCTGGAGACCGACCGGGCGAACGTGTTCGCCGTGGCGGACGGCGTCCTGCGAACCCCGGCAGCGGACGGCCGGATCCTGCCCGGGGTGATGCGGGCACGCGTGCTCGCGGTCGCGCGCGAGGCGGGCGTCGCCGTCGGGACCCGCCCGCTGGCACTCAGCGAGCTGCTCGCCGCGAGCGAAGTCTTCGTGACCAACGCGATGCGGGGGCTGCTGCCCGTGCTCGGCGCCGACGGCCGCCCGGACGGCTGGCGGCCGGGGCCAGTCAGGATCAGGCTCGCTGCCGCGCTATCCGGCTGGCGGCCGGGCAATCAAGATCAAGATAATGAACCTGGAACGGGGCCGCCCCGGCCCGCCGCCGCCGGGCGGCTCGCGGCCGCGCGGCGTCACGCCCGGGACCTGGTTCTGGTCATCGACAACTACGACTCCTTCACCTACAACCTGGTGCACCTGCTGCGCGCCGCCGGCGCGCGGGCAGAGGTGGTGCGCAACGATGAGGTGACGGCCGCCCAGATCGTCGGACTCGGTGCGGCCGGCCTTGTCATCTCGCCCGGGCCGTGCGCGCCGGCGGAGGCAGGCATCTGCGTGGACGTGATCAGGGCACTAGGCGGCCGCACCCCCGTGCTCGGCGTCTGCCTGGGCCACGAAGCGATCGCGGTCGCGTACGGCGGCCGCGTCGAGCGGGTAGCCCCGGTACACGGGCAGGCCTCAGTCGTCGAGCACGACGGGCTCGGCATCTTCGCCGGGTTGCCTTCGTCCTTCCCGGCTGCTCGGTACCACTCGCTGATCGTCGCGGCGGAGCTGCCTGCCAGCCTGTCGGTGAGCGCGCGAATTAGTGACGGGCTGCCGATGGCCATCCGGCATCGCAGTCATCCGGTCGATGGCGTGCAGTTCCACCCCGAGTCCATCCTGACTGCCACCGGAGCCCGGCTGGTCGGTAACTTCCTGCGGGCTGCCCGGCCGGGTGCTGCCTAGCGCGGACGGTCTGGCCCGGGCCCGGTAAGCGCAGACCCGGCCGCTTCTTGAGGGCGGTCTGCAAGAGCCTGTCCACGAGCTGCGGGAACGGCAGACCGCTTGCCTCCCACATCTTCTGGAAGTAAGACGTAGGCGACAGGCCGGGCATTGTGTTGATCTCGTTGACCAGAATCTGACCGCCCGGGGTGTAAAAGAAATCGACCCGGGCCAGCCCTTCGCAGGACACCGCGTCGAACGCGGCGGCGGCCAGCCGGCGGATCTCCGCGATGGCGCTGTCCGGGAGCGGCGCCGGGATCAGCATCTTGCTGGCGGACTCCATGTACTTGGTGTCGAAGTCGTAGAATTCCTCGCCGCCGACGTCGAGCTGGCCGGGCATGCTGGTGTCCGGCGGCGCGCCGTCGATGCCCTCTAGCACTGACACCTCGACTTCAGCGCCGTCGATCGCTGCCTCAACGAGGATCTTCGGGTCGTAGTGGCGGGCCGTGGCGATGGCCTCATGCAACTCCGCCAGATCGTGCGCCTTGGTGGTGCCGATGCTCGAACCACCCCGGGCTGGCTTGACGAATAGCGGCCAGCCGAGCGCGGCGATCTCTTCGACCGTCCGCTTGGCTTCGACAGAATCGGCAGCCGCGCCGATCTCGGCCGCGGTAGCTCCTGGCCAGTCTCGGTCACGGACCGCGACATAGGGACCGACCGGCAGGCCCTTCGCCCTGAAGATCAGGTTCATGTACTCCTTGTCCATGCTGACGGCGCTGGCCAGCACGCCGGCCCCGACGTACGGCACGCCTGCCATTTCCAGGAGCCCCTGTATGGTGCCGTCTTCCCCGTACGGGCCGTGCAGCACCGGCAGTACCACGTCGACCTCGCCGAGCAGGTGCGGGATCTGAGCCGGCGCGCTGGATACCAGGCCGCCACTGGCGGCCAGCGCGTCGCTGGTAGCAGCCGGCGCGTCGCTGGCAGCAGCCGGCGCCGTGGTTGCTGTGGCGCCGCCAGCCCACGGCACGACGCCCGAGCCGGGCTCGGCCACTGCCGCTACGGTCGGCAGCAGGCCATCGGTGATCGCGAGCCGTTCCGGCGCATCGGCCACCTGGACCCAGTTGCCCTCCGTGGTGATGCCGATCGGGATGACCTCGTACCGGTCCCTGTCGATGGCGCCGAGCATGTTGCCGCCGCCCATGCAGGACACCGGATGCTCCGGCCCGCGGCCCCCGAACACCACCGCAACCCTGATCTTGCGCTGCTCGCTCACCAATCCTCCTGTCCCCGTGTCGTGCCCGTAACTGCGACTTCTCAGACGCCATAGCGCTCTGGCTTGGCGCTCCTGCTGGCCAGCAGCAGGACTGCCTGGCCAATGTCGAGCCCCTCCTGCAGAACGCCGAAGATCACTTCGGTGATCGGCATCTCGACGCCGTGCTCCTCGGCTAGCTGGAGGACGGACTTGGCCGACTGGACGCCCTCAGCCACCCGGTTGGTGCTGGCAAGCACCTCGGCGAGGGGCATCCCGCGTCCTAGCTTCTCGCCGAAGGTCCTGTTCCGCGACATCGGCGAGCCGCACGTAGCGATCAGGTCACCGAGGCCCGCCAGCCCGGCGAAGGTATGGGAGTCCGCGCCGAGCGCGGCGCCGAGCCTGGCGATCTCGGCCAGCCCCCTGGTGATCAGCATGGCCTTGGTGTTGTCGCCCAGTCCCATGCCTACCGCGATTCCGACGGCCAGCGCGATGACGTTCTTAACCGCGCCGCCCAGCTCGCAGCCCACCACATCGGGATTGGTGTACGGGCGGAAGTAGCCGGTATGACAGGCCTTCTGCAGCTGGTCGGCAACGTTCTCGTCGGCGCAGGCCACCACGGTCGCGCTGTACTGCCTGGCGGCGATCTCGGGCGCCAGGTTCGGGCCGGAGACGACCGCGATCCGGCCCGGTCCCGCGCCGGTGACCTCGGCGATGACCTGGCTCATCCGGTCACCGGTGCCAAGCTCGATGCCCTTCATCAGGCTGACAAGCAGGGCCCCCGGCGGAATCAGGTGCTGCCACCCGGCCAGGTTCTGGCGCAGCGTCTGGGCCGGGACGGCCAGCACGACCAGCTCCGCCTCCGCCAGCGCCTCATTGGCCTCTGCGGTAGCCCGCAGCGTCGCGGGCAAGGACACGCCCGGCAGGTAGTCCGGCGACGCGTGGCTGACATTGATGACTTCGGCCAGCTCGGGCCGCCGACACCAGAGCAGTACCGGGGTCCCGGCATCGCAGAGCACCTGGGCGAACGTTGTGCCCCAGGCCCCGGCGCCCAGCACGGCGGCTCTCACGAGTCAGGTGTTCCCGCACCCGGTGCGCCGTCGTGACTGGCGTCTGCGCCGTCGTGACTGGCGTCTGCGCCGTCGCGGCCGCTGTCGGCGGATTCGTGGCTGCTGTCGGTGGCGTCCTGGCCGTTGGCCAGGGCGCGCAGGTCCTGGCGCAGCTTGCGGCGGGCCACCGCGGGATGGAACGGCTCGGTCGGCGGGGTCAGGCCGCGCAGGCCGCCAAGTAGTGCGGCGACGTTGGCCATGATCTTGTCGGTCGCCGCCCGGAGCACCTGGTTGGTGAGCGGCTGCCCGGCGAACTCAGACAGGTCTACCGGGGACCGGCTACGACCTGCACGGTCTTGCGCGGCAGCAGCTTGGGCACGTACGTGCCGTACGGCAGGATGCGCTGCGCACCCCAGTGCGCGATCGGCACCACCGGGATGTTGGATTCCAGTGCCAGCCGTGCCACCCCGGTCTTCGACACCATCGGCCACTGGTCGGGATCCCTGGTGACGGTGGCCTCCGGATAGAAGATCACGCAGGCGTCGTTCTTGGCGGCCAGCTCGGCCGCCTGCCGCAGGACAAGGCCCGCGTCCGCCTGGCCGCGGTAGACCGGCAGCTGGCCGAGCTTGCGGATGATCGTGCCGATCACCGGGATATCAAACAGCGACGACTTGGCCAGGAACACCGGGTAGCGGCGGGCGCTGTCTGCGAACAGCGAGACGGCGAAGATGTCCATATAGGAGAGGTGGTTGGCAGCCAGGATGGTGGGGCCATCGGCCGGGATGTGCTCCTGGCCGCGCCAGTCGAGCCGCATCATCATCCGGATGCCCGGCCGGAGGATGATCTTCGAGAAATTCCGCCACGCGTTGGAGTAGCTGCCATCAGCCGGCTTGCGCGCCTTCTTGCCTGCCATCGCTTCCCTCCGGCCCGTAACGGTGGCCAGTGACTGCCCAGTCTGTCCGGTCGCGCGACGCCGTGTCGAGGCGTCGCGGGAGGATCATATGCATGGCACCCGAAGTCGCACTCGAGGCCGCCCTGAGCTGGTCGCTGGTGGTCCCCGTCAAAGTACTTGCCCAGGCCAAATCGAGACTCACCGGGCTAGCAGGTCAGTTCCGGGCCGAGCTCGCGCTTGCCATGGTGGCCGATACGGTCGCCGCGGCGGCCGCAGCTCGCCGAGTCGCGGTCGTGCTTGTCGTTACCGATGACGCCGCGGTACGCGAGGCCGCCGCGGGTCTCGGCGCCATCGTGCTGCCGGATGAGCCTGCCGCGGGCCTGAACCCGGCGCTTGAGCATGGTGCTGCCTACTCGGTGGCCAACTGGCCAGAACGGGGCCGGGCCGCGCTGGCAGGCGACCTCCCCGCGCTCCGGCCTGAGGAGCTGGACGCGGCGCTGGCGGCGGCCGCAAACAGCAGTGCGGGAAACGGCGGGGCCGGAAACGGCGGGGCGGGAGAGTGCCGGGCGGGAAACGGCAGCGCATTCGTGGCGGATGCGGACGGTACCGGCACCACGCTCTACGCGGTCGGGCCCGGGGCGGAGTTCCGGCCGGAGTTCGGGGTAGCGTCGCGAGACCGGCACCTGGCGGCCGGGGCGGCGGAGCTCGACCTCGGCGACCTTGCGCAGGGTCTGCGGCGAGACGTAGACACCGTCGGTGACCTGCGTAAGGCCGCCGCCATCGGGCTCGGGCCGCGGACGCTCGCAGTGCTGGCCAGGGCAGGCGGGATTCCGTCCTGATAGCGAGCAAGCCATGCGCATGAGCCGGGGCCCATGCCGTCCGGTCTCAATAGCGAGCCACGACCCGTGAGCCGAGGCCTATGCCGTGCGATCTAAATGTGGACGATCGGGCAGGTGAGCGTCCTGGTGATGCCGGAAACTCCCTGGATCTGCGCGACGACCAGCCGGCCGAGGTCATCGACGTTGGCCGACTCTGCCCTGACGATCACGTCGTACGGTCCGGTTACGTCGTCGGCCTGGGTGACGCCGGTGATCTGCCCGATCGCGAGGGCGACCTCGGCTGCCTTCCCGACCTCGGTCTGGACGAGAATGTATGCCTGCACCATGTCGCCCTCCACGGTCGTGGTTGTCACCGGTAACGCTATCGTAGGGGCGCGCCGTGATCTGCAGCGAGTGGGCGAGCCAGGAGGCTGTCATTTCTGTTGCCGATCTCGGCGAGTTCGGGCTGATAGCGGCGATCCGGTCGCTGCTGCCGCCGGACGACTCGGCCGTGGTCGGCATTGGCGACGATGCCGCGGTCCTGCTAGCTCCGGACGGGCGGGTCGTGGCGAGCACCGATCTGCTGATTGAGGGCAGGCATTTCCGCCGCGACTGGTCGCCTGCTGCGGATGTCGGCATCAAGGCCGCCGCCCAGAATCTTGCTGACATTGCCGCTATGGGCGCGCAGCCACGCGCGCTCCTCTTCGGCCTCGCCATCCCCGGCGAACTGCCGGTCCAGTGGGTACTGGACGTGACCCGCGGCATGGTGACCGAGTGTGAGCGGGCGGGCGCGACGATCGTTGGCGGCGACGTCACGAGCGCCGACACGGTCATGCTCGCCGTCACGGCCCTCGGCGGCCTCGCCGGACGGGCGCCGGTGACTCGGGCTGGCGCGAAGCCGGGCGACAAGGTTGCGGTCTGCGGTCGGCTTGGCTGGTCTGCGGCCGGCCTGGCGCTGCTCGCGTCTGGTCGCGCCGAGGGCGGCTCCGCCGCAAACCTGCGGCCCGAGCTTGCTGACCTGGTTGGCGCGCACCAGCGGCCGCAGCCGGAATACCAGGCCGGGCCGCTGGCCGCATCAGCAGGGGCCACCGCCATGATCGATATCAGTGACGGGCTGGTCCAGGATCTGAGTCACGTGGCCGCCGCCAGCGGCGTGTGCATCGACCTACGAACGGCTTCCCTGCCGGTCGCGCCCGCGCTCCGGCTGGCTGCCAGCGAGCTCGGCACCGACTGGCTCGGCTGGGTGCTAACAGGCGGTGAGGATCATGCTTTCGCGGCCACGTTCGCCGATCCGGCGGAGTTGCCCGAGGCGTGGACAGTTATCGGTAGCGTCCGCTCCGGAGTCGGCGTGCTGGTGGATTCGGCGGCCTGGCAGTCGGCCGGCGGCTGGGATCATTTTAGGAAGTCAGCGCGGTTATCGGCCGGCGCACCATAGTTGAGTTGCCAAGCGTATGGCCGATCACCCGACGAGTTGATATAACCCCCTTGAATGCCTAGCCATCGCAAAGAGCGCGTGCCACGGCACTGGGCGCAACGGCGGACGCAGAATCCGAGCCGTCGCGCCGGGCTGAACGCCGTCGCGGCAGCGCTGAAGTCGGCGCTGGAGGCTCCGCAACCGGCGCCGGAGGCGTCACTGCCGGTGCGGGAGGCGTCACTGCCGGTGCGGGAGCCGGAGCCGTCGCAGGCGATGCCTGAGGCGTCATGGCCGACGCTCGACGCGCACGAGCCGTCGCGGGCGATGCCTGAGGCGTCATGGCCGACGCTCGACGCGCACGAGCCGTCGCGGGCGATGCCTGAGGCGTCATGGCCGACGCTCGACGCGCACGAGCCGGCGCGCCTGGAAGCCGTTGACGCCGCCCCGGGCCGGGAGGCCGAGCCGCTTCGACCGGCCGAGCCAGAGCCTGATCTGTCGCCGACTGTGCCGATCGCGCTCAGCGACGCGGGCACGTGGCTGTTGCCGGGCGTTAGCGAGCCAAGTGGCCCTGGTCCCGCCGGTATCGGTGCTGTCGGCTTCGGGCCTGCCGGCTCTCGCGCCTGCCGGCTTCGCGCCTGCAGGCTCCGGTGCTGCCTGGCACGCCACTGGTTGGTCCAACCCTGATTGGCCCCATCCTGGGCAGTCCTCCCCCCGGCCAATCCACTCCCGGTGAATCCGCACCTGGCGCATCTGAACCTGGCCAATCCGGTGTGGGCCGCCCCGCTCCGGGCCGTGGCGGGCGGGTGCACAGCGCAGTGCGCGGGCTGCTGTTGACGCCTTGGTTCGCGGCCAGCACCGGTTTCGTGATCGCGGCTGGAATGTGGCTGTACTCGCCGCATGCCAGCATCAGCTTTCCCTCTGCCATCGGGACGGTGCCCTGCCAGCTACACGGCTGCGTGACCACGGGCGGCAAGGGTTCCGGCTCGCTCACCTCGTCTGCGCCGGGCCGGCGGTTGGCACCCAACCACAAGGACAGGGTGACCGAGCTGCAGACCGGCGCCACTCAGAGCACGGCGGGACTGAGATTCACTTTCGAGGTCCTGTGGCAGGGGCACGATTCGTTCAGCGCGGTCGTGACTATTTCGGGCAGGCGGTCACTCGGCTCCTGGCACCTTGCGTTCCGCTTGCCTGGTACGCAGATCCAGAACGTATTTGGCGCTGAGTGGGTCCAGTCGGCTAACCCCGATGCCGGTACGGCCAGCCCGTTCGAGCGCGAATTCGGGCGACCTGCTGGTCATGACGGAGTCAGCTTCCAGGTATTCGGCAGCGGGAACCTGAGCAAGCCGACCAGTTGCGTCTTCGACGGCGCCACCTGCACCTTCAAGCTGACAGCGGGCCACCGTGACCATGGCGGTGGTGGTGGTTACGGCGGTGGTGGTTACGGCGGAGGTGGTTACGGCGGCGGCGGTTACGGCGGCGGCGATGGCGCCCAGGGGCGTAGCGGTCACTGAGTGCTGCTCTTCTCGGCGCAGAACGTTCCCGGCTCAGACGGTCCCGGTACAGAACACTGTGGCCGCAAGACACTGTGGCCGCGAGCTGCGGCAGCTAGCCTGCTCGTGGTGCGAAACCGCTGATCAGCGCCTGCATCGTGGCGGCTACTGCATCCCTGGTCGCCTTGGGCTGAGGCGAACTGGCGATCAGCAAGCCTGCCCTGGTCAGTGCCCCCAGCAACAGCCTGGCCAGGGTCCCCGGATCGTCGACTCGCAGCGCTCCCAAGTCGGTGGCTGCCTGCAGGGCCGCGACGAAGCCTGTATAGGCGTATCGCTCGTCGAGCTCGGTGAACCGGGCTAGGCCGAGGACAGCCGGTGCATCGGTGATGATGATTCGCTGGACCTCTGGCTCAAGTACCTGGTCCAGGAATGCCCCGATCGCGGCCGCGAGCAGCTCGACCGGCCCCTGGGCGGCCGCGCCGGCCTGAACCGAAGCGTCGAGCATGTCGGCGTGCACCTGCTCGAAGACTGCCTCGAACACCGCGGCCTTAGTCGGGAAGTGGTGGTAAAGCGCGCCGGTAGTGACCCGGGCTTCCCTGGCGATGTCCTCCACCGAGGTGGCAGCGAATCCTGCAACCCCGAACAAGCGCCGGCCCGCGGCAACCAGCGCCGCCCTGGTCTGCGCGACCTGCTCGGCCCGAAGCGAGGCGCGCGGGTCCCCAGGCACGTCCGGAGGCGGGCTATCGGCCATCCCATCTGTGTAGCTCAAAGAGGCCCGTTGCGCGATTCGATCCACTGTGACATAGTGACACTATCTTAGAGAGTGTCGATATCCAACGGAGGTAACAATGGCCGATGCCATCGATGCAGTGCGGGCCGACCGCGACGCGATGCTAGAGATAGCCGCGAGCTTGACTCCGCAGCAATGGGAGGCCGGGTCGGGCTGCGAGGGCTGGTCCGTGCAGGATCTGCTGGCGCACATGAGCCTGACGTTCTGGGCCATGGTGGATCCTGGCAGGCTCCCGGATACCAGCGGGCTACCGTTCGAACGCGCCCAGGACGTCCAAGTGCGGGCTCGGCGCGATCTTGAGCCCGCGGAGGTCGTCGCGGACTATGCGGAGGTCAGTGATCGCGCTCTGCAGATGCTGCCCGAGATCGCCGCGCTAGACGTGGAGCTGCCGCTAGGCGACGTCGGCACCTACCCGGTTTCGGCGCTGCCGAATGCGTTCGGCTTCGATCATTTCACCCACATCCGGATGGACCTGTTCAGGCCGCGCGGCCCGCTGGACGGGATCCCGCCGCCATCAGACGAGCTGCGGATCGCGACCGCCCTCGACTGGATCGAGGCCGCATTGCCACAGCAGAACCAAGCCGCCGCGACGGTAGGCACGTTCGAGTTCCAGATCACCGGCCCCGGCGCCCGGCTGATCAGCTTCGGTTCCGGGCAGGCAATGGCCACCGTCACCTCCGACGCTCCGGCCTTCGTCCGGTGGGTGACCCAGCGCGGCAGCTGGGCTGATCTCGGCGTCCAGGCGGCTGGTGACGAGCCAGCCCTGGTGGCTGCCAGGTCTATCAGGGTGTTCTGAAGTCGCCGCAGTCGGGCCGTAGCTGCGGCTCAGTATGGTGGCCGCGGCCCCGTAAGGTATTGGCATGGTGTCGGCCCCGCCCCGCGTCCTGGCCATCGCCGGCTCCGATTCGGGCGGCGGCGCCGGGATCCAGGCCGACCTGAAGACCATGCTCGCCATGGGTGTGCACGGAATGACGGTCGTCTGCGCCGTGACCGCCCAGAACTCCGTCGGTGTTCAGGGCTATTGGGAGTTGCCGCCAGAGGCGGTGCAGGCGCAGCTTGACTCGGTGCTCAGCGACATTGGCGCGCAGGCGATCAAGACCGGGATGCTCGCCTCAGCAGTCATCGTCGATGTCGTTTGCGACGCGCTGGCCGAGGTCGCGGCGCCCGTGGTGGTCGATCCGGTCGCGGTGTCCAAGCACGGTGACAGCCTGCTGTCAGCCGGCACGCTGGACGCCGTAAGGGACCGGCTCCTCCCGCTGGCGACAGTCGTGACGCCGAACCTGCTTGAGGCCGGGCTGCTGACGGGCATCAGCATCACCGACGAGGCGCAGATGCTGGCGGCGGCCCGCACGATCATCGCGATGGGCCCGCAATGGGTTCTGGTGAAGGGCGGGCACCTGCCCGGCAACCCCGTCGACCTGCTGTTCGACGGCAATCAGCTGATCCGATTCCCCGGTCATCGCATTGATAGCGTGCACACGCACGGCACCGGCTGCACGCTGGCGTCAGCGATTGCCTCGGGCCTGGCCCGGGGCCGGGATGTGCCTGACGCGGTAAAGGCGGCCAAGGAATACGTAACTGGCGCCATCGGCGCCGGATTCCCGCTAGGCGCCGGGATCGGCCCCGTCGACCATGGCTGGCGGCTGCGGGCGGATGCTGCCGCGCGCCAGTGAGCCGGCTAGCGGCTGACCTTGCCTGCCTTGATGCAGGAGGTGCACACGTTGAGCCGACGCGGCGTCTTGCCGACCATCGCGCGCACGCGCTGAATGTTCGGGTTCCAGCGACGCGGGGTGCGGCGGTGCGAGTGCGACACGTTGTTGCCGAAGCCCGGCCCCTTGCCGCACACGTCGCAGACGGAAGCCACGGGATCGCTCCATTGGAAAGTAGTCAGATGGGTCACCGGCAGGCACTCGCCATGCCAGTCGTCGAAGAATATCCGACGAACCGGGTGCGGCGCGAGCCGGGCAGCTGGCCCGGCGGCAACGGCATCGCCTAAATAGGGCGATACGCCCAAACCCACCGCCATCACAGGGGAGGCGCCTTGATCCTCGTGAAATTACCGGGGCTGGGCTGGGGCAGGGCACCAGTAACTTCTAACTTCACTATGACGGGATGCGGCGTCGCTTTCGCTGACGGTGCGCCGGCCTATCCTGGCCAGGTGACGGCGGAGAATGCTCCCGACGGCGCGCGCAGGCGCTGGCCGGGCCGACCCGGAGGCAGGTAGGCAGCGTGGCGATATTCGCTGACCCGCTTCGCCTGGTCATCGGTGACAAGGCGGCGAAGCGGCTGGCCGCGGCGCTCGACCTCGATACCGTCGGCGACCTCCTTGGCTACTACCCGCGCCGGTATGAGAAGCGCGGCGAACTCACCGACCTGGTGGGCTTGCGCGAGGGCGAGTACGTTACCGTCCAGGCAGAGGTGGCCGCGGCGTCGGTCCGCCGGATGCGGGGCCGGCCAGGCACCATCTTCGAGGCTGTCGTCACCGACGGCCACGGCCGGCTGACGCTGACCTTCTTTGGCCGGGGCGCTCAGGGCTGGCGCGAGCAGGAGCTCAAGCCCGGCACCATGGCCCTGTTCTCTGGGCAGGTATCCAGCTTCCGGGGTAAGCGTCAGCTCACCCATCCGGAATACGAACTGCTTGGCACGGGCAACGCCGGCGCCAGGGCGGCCGAGTTCGCCGCCGAGCTCATCCCGGTGTACCGGGCCAGCAGCCAGATCCAGTCGTGGAAGATCGCTGACTCGGTGCGGATCGTGCTGGACGTACTGGACGTGCCCGACGACCCGCTGCCTGCGCAGGTCAGGGGAAGGCATGGCCTGGTCGGATACGCCGACGCGTTGCGCGGCATCCACCGGCCGATCGACGAAGCGGACTACCGCCGGGCGCGTGAGCGGCTGAAATGGGACGAGGCATTCGCCCTGCAGGTGCTGCTGGCCCAGCGCCGGCTCGCCGCCGCCAGCTACAGCGCGATCCCGCGGCCGCCGGTCGAGGGCGGGCTACTCGCCGAGTTCGATGCCGCGCTTCCGTTCGAGCTGACTGTCGGCCAGCAGCTGGCAGGCGCGATCATCGCCGACGACCTGGCCAGGGACCATCCGATGCACCGGCTGCTGCAAGGCGAAGTCGGCTCCGGTAAAACAATCATTGCGCTCCGGGCGATGCTGCAGGTCGTGGACGCGGCCGGCCAGGCCGTGCTGCTCGCGCCGACCGAGGTGCTCGCGCAGCAGCACTACCGGTCGATCTCCAGCCTGCTGGGCCCGCTCGGCATGGCCGGCCAGCTAGGTGGCGCCGAGCATGCGACCAGGCTCACCTTGCTGACTGGCTCGCTGGGCGCGGCGGCCCGGCGCAAGGCGCTGCTGGAGGCCGCCTCGGGCGGGGCGAGCATCATCATCGGGACCCACGCGCTACTCGAGGACCGCGTCCAGTTCGCCGACCTCGGGCTGGCCGTCATTGACGAACAGCACAGGTTCGGGGTCGAGCAACGCGACGCACTCCGGGACAAGGCTGGCGACGGACGCCCGCACGTGCTGGTGATGACCGCGACTCCGATCCCGCGGACCGTGGCCATGACCGTCTTCGGTGACCTGGACGTCTCCACGCTGACCGAGTTGCCGGCCGGCCGGTCGCCGATCAGCACGCACGTGGTCCCGGTCGCGGAGCGCCCGCACTACCTGTCGCGGACCTGGGAGCGGATCACCGAGGAAGTGGCGGCCGGCCGGCAGGCTTACGTGGTCTGCCCGCGCATCGGCGGCGACGGGCCGGGCGGCGGCGAGGACCTTGCCGCTGAGCCCGGTGATGATGCTGGTAACGGGGTCCGTCCCCCAGTCGCCGTGCTCGACCTGGCCGCCGAGCTTGCGGCCGGTCCGCTAGCCGGCCTGCGGCTGGCTATCCTGCACGGCAGGCTGCCCTCGGACGAGAAGGACAAGGTGATGCTCGCGTTCGCCGACGGCCTAGTCGACGTCCTGGTCACCACCACTGTGGTCGAGGTCGGTGTCGACGTGCCGAACGCGGTTGTCATGGTGATCATGGACGCGGACCGGTTCGGTGTCTCCCAGTTGCATCAGCTTCGCGGCCGGGTCGGCCGCGGCACCGATCCCGGTTTGTGCCTGCTGGTTACCGAGGCGCCGGAGGCATCCCCGGCCCGCGAGCGGCTGGACGCGGTGGCCGGCACGCTCGACGGATTCGCCCTGTCCAGGATCGACCTGGAGCAGCGGCGCGAGGGCGACGTGCTCGGCACCGCGCAGGCCGGCCGCAAGTCCAGCCTGAAGCTGCTGCGGCTGCTGGACGACGAGGAACTGATCGGTCAGGCCCGGGACGAGGCCACCAAGCTGGTCGATGCTGATCCGGCGCTGGCAGGCCAGCCCGGCCTGGCTGAGGCGGTGCGAGCGCTGATCGACCTGGAGCGCGCCACGTTCCTCGAAAAGGCATGAGCTCGCCGGGCTGCCGCCAGCGGGCGGCCGGGCGGTGACGCGCATCATTGCCGGCCAGGCAGGTGGCCGCCGCCTGGCGACCGCGCCGGGAATGACGACCAGGCCGACCGCCGACCGGACCAGGGAGGGACTGTTCGCGACCGTGCTGGCACTGCTGGGCGGGCTGAACGGTGCCGCGGTGCTTGACCTGTACGCAGGTTCCGGGGCGGTCGGGCTCGAGGCGCTCTCGCGTGGCGCGGCAGACGTGCTGCTGGTCGAGGCCGACGTCCGGGCCGCGCGGGTGATCCGGGAGAACATCGCACTGGTCGGGCTGCCGGGGGCTCAGGTCGTCACCGACAAGGTGGACCGGGTGCTGGCGCGCGGCCGCGGCGGCGGGCCCGTGCGTGGCTTCGTCTTCGCCGATCCGCCCTACGCCGTCGGTGACGAAGAACTGACCCAGATGCTGTCTGCGCTGCGCTGTCATGGCTGGCTGGCTCCGGGGGCGCTGGTGGCGCTCGAGCGGTCAACCCGGTCGGGGCCGCCGGACTGGCCGGAAGGGTACGAATCTGACCGATCCCGCAGATACGGCGAGGCCACGCTCTGGTACGGTCTGGCCGCAGGTGCACAGCCTGCTGCGACATCCCCGACGGGAGAGTGAAACCCGAGTGCGGCGCGTAGTCTGCCCAGGCTCTTTCGACCCGGTGACCAACGGGCACCTCGACATCATTTCCCGTGCCGCGCAGCTGTACGACGAGGTCGTCGTCGCGGTCGTGCGGAACCCGAACAAGACCGCCCTGTTCACCGCTGCCGAGCGGGTCGAGCTGATCCGGGAAGCGACCAAGGCGCTCGGGAATGTGCGGGTGGACCGGTTCGAAGGCCTGATTGTCGATTTCTGCCGCGGCAACGACATCTCCGCGATCGTGAAGGGGCTGCGCGCCGTCACCGACTTCGACTATGAGATGCAGATGGCGCAGATGAATTACAACCAGGCCGGGATCGAGACGCTGTTCATGACTACCAACCCGCTCTACGCATTCCTGTCATCGAGCCTGGTCAAGGAGTTCGCCAAGTTCGGCGGGGATGTCAGCGGGCTGGTCCCGGCGGCGGTGCTCGGCCGGCTGACCACCCGGCTCGCGGAGTCATAACCGCCCGGAGCGCGGCTGGCCAAGTTGGGATTGCCGCAGGCCAGCCGGTAGGCTAAGCGATCGGCGAAGTGAGTAATGGGCTCCGCCGGTTCGTACTGCCCGCCAAATGCGTTCCCATCTTGCCTGCACAGCCCCGATCAGCCACTTGCCATGCGACATTCTGTGACCAAGCACCCGAAGGGCCTGGATTCCCGTAATCCGCTGGTCTTCGACACCAGGGATCTGGGGCCCGGCTCTGCCCGTACGCTGACGCGCACCGTCCCGGCGCCGGAGTACCTGGGCGTTGAGCTGGCGAGGGTCCCCGCCGGCGCCGACCTTGAGCTGGACGTTCAGCTTGAGGGGGTCACCGAGGGTGTGCTGGTGACCGTTGCGGCGGCCGGCCCGCTGGCGGGCGAGTGCGCCCGGTGCCTGGAGTCCTTCACCTCGGCAACGAAGGTGAGGTTCCAGGAGCTCTTCGTGCTGCCGGAGAACGCAGTGCCGGGTGCAGCGGGGCAGGAGGACGAGGCGGACAGCTACCAGCTAGACGCGTCAGGCCTGCTGGACCTGGAGCCCGCGCTGCGGGATGCAATGGTGCTCGAGCTGCCATTGTCGCCGTTGTGCGAGGACGGCTGCCTGGGCCTGTGCTCAGAGTGCGGCGTCCGGCTGGCGGACGCCGAGCCGGGCCACGAGCACGAGCAGCGCACCGCGGTCTGGGATGCGCTGAAGGACTTTCGGGCGGAGGAGCCAGCCGGCTCGCCGCGCGAGGAGAAGGAAGTACCGGACGGGAAAGCCGGACGGCAATGAGGACGCACCGGACGGACCCCGCGCCGGGCCAGGCAAAGGAGCACTCAAGTGGCAGTACCCAAGCGCAAGATGTCGCGCAGCAATACCCGGTCGCGCCGGGCGCAGTGGAAGGCGACCGCGCCGCAGCTTATGACCTGTCCCAACTGCCGCGATCCGAAGCTGCCGCACACTGCGTGCCCTACGTGCGGTACCTACAACAGGCGCCAGGTCATTAATCCTTCCTGACGTGTCCTTGCCGCGAGGGCGCGCGCGTGACCGGCGCTGGCGGAAGGAAGGCTGGTGACTGACACATCTTCGGCGGGACGGACTGAGGGCCTGTCGGCTGCGTTGCAGGTGCCCGTCGGGGCTGGGTTGCTTGGCCGGGCGCTGATGCACCGCTCGTTTGCCTATGAGAATGGCGGGCTGCCGACCAATGAGCGGCTGGAGTTCCTCGGCGACTCCGTCCTGGGCCTGATCGTGACCGACACGCTTTTCCGCCAGTATCCCGACCTGCCGGAAGGACAGCTCGCCAAGCTGCGGGCGGCGGTGGTCAACATGCGCGCGCTGGCGGCCGTGGCGCGCGGGCTCGATCTTGGCTCGTACGTGAAACTGGGCAAGGGCGAAGAAGGAACTGGCGGCCGGGACAAGTCCTCGATCCTCGCCGACACGCTCGAAGCGGTGATCGGCGCGGTCTATCTCGATCAGGGGCTGGAAGCCGCGGACGCGCTGGTGCACCGGCTGTTCGATCCCGTGATCGCGAGGTCAGCCAGGCTCGGTGCCGGCCTGGACTGGAAGACCTCCCTACAGGAGCTCACCGCTGCCGAGATCCTCGGCGTGCCTGAGTACCACGTCGAGGAGAGCGGACCCGACCATCAGAAGTCGTTCCGCGCGTTCGTCCGGATCGGCGTGCATACCTACGGCGAGGGCGAGGGCCGGTCCAAGAAGGAGGCCGAGCAGCAGGCCGCCGAGGCGGCATGGACCGCGATCAGCGAGGGTCTGGCGGCCAAGGAGGTCGGCGACAGTAAGGTCGGCAACAGTAAGGTTGGCGCCGGTGAGGCCGGCGCCGGTGAGGCCGGCGACAGTGAGCGTCATCAGGGTCCGGACCAGGCCTGAGCCGTGCCGGAGCTTCCCGAGGTCGAGGTCATCCGGCGCGGGCTGGAGAAATTCGTCGTCGGCAGGCGCATTGAGACCGTTGAAGTTTTGCACCCGCGCGCGGTCCGGCGGCACGAGGCCGGACCGGCGGACTTCGCAATACGGCTAGCTGGCCGCACCTTCGACGCGGCCCGGCGCCGCGGCAAGTACCTCTGGCTGCCGGTCGGCCACGACGCCATGCTCGCCCACCTGGGCATGAGCGGTCAGTTGCTGGTCCGGCCGCCGGACGCTGCCGCTGTCGCCGCATGTGCGGGTGCGGTTCAGCTTCGCCGACGGCGGCCAGGACCTGC
Organism: uncultured Actinomycetota bacterium; assembly: GCA_963834665.1. Taxonomy (GTDB): domain Bacteria; phylum Actinomycetota; class Actinomycetes; order Streptosporangiales; family Streptosporangiaceae; genus JAJYUU01. Next base: position 420,681 of record CAWICK010000006.1, on the reverse strand, counting down.
GCTTCACCGACCAGCGCACGTTCGGCCACCTGCTCGTGTCGGCCGACGGGGCGGAGCTGCCATCGCAGATCGCCCACATCGCGCCCGACCCGCTGGAGGACGCGTTCGACCTGTCCTGGCTGACTGCGCGGATGCGGACCCGCAAGACCGGCATCAAGCGCGCGCTGCTTGACCAGTCGCTGGTCAGCGGCATCGGCAATATCTATGCCGACGAGGCCCTGTGGCGGGTGAAGGTGCATTACGCGCGCGCTACTGACCGGCTACGGCGGGGCGAGATTGCCAGCCTCATAGCGGCGGTCACTGATATTTTCAACGAGGCGCTAACGGCCGGCGGGACCTCGTTCGACAGCCTGTATGTCAACGTGAACGGGGAGAGCGGTTACTTCGACCGGTCACTGAACGTGTACGGCCGGGCAGGCGAGCCGTGCCCGCGCTGTGGCACGCTGATCCGCCGCGATCCGTTCATGAACCGGTCCTCGTACTACTGCCCGCACTGCCAGCCGCGGCCGAGGAACGGCCGGTGGTGACCGACGGCTCGGGCCTGCCGTCCGGCTCGGGCCTGCCGTCCGGCTCGGGCCTGCCGTCAGGCTCGGACCTGCCGTCCGGCCTCCGGCTCACCGCCTGGGTGCAAGGACGGGTCCAGGGCGTTGGTTTCCGCTGGTGGGTCAGGTCCCGGGCGCTGGAGCTCGGCCTGACCGGATACGCCGAGAACCTCGACGACGGCCGGGTGAAGGTGGTCGCCGAGGGCCCGGCAGACCGGTGCCGGGAGCTGCTGGGCAGGCTGGAAGGCGTGGGCACGCCGGGCCGGGTGAGCCAGGTGACCCATCGCCTGGCGCCGGGCGCCGGAGGATTTCCCGGCTTCACCGAGCGGTAATAAGCCAATTACGCATTGTAATCGGGTTGATGCTTTTAGTGCTAGCCCTTACTGCGGCTGGCCCGGTGACCTGCACTATCACCAAACTTGACCGATTACCCTTGACGGTGGGACCATGAAGGTGTTAACAGCGCGCAGCCATCTCCGGCGTCTGCGTGCCTGCCCACTCTGGTCACTCAGTGTGGAGGACCCTACACAATGGCAAAGGCTCTACTCGGCCACGTCGGCGGGCCGGATCCCCGCTTGGTCTCAGAGATGCGCCGCCTGCAGCAGCGAGTACGCGACCTGGAAGCCGAGCTTGCCCGGCTTCAGGATGAGAATGATGTGCTCATTGCCTCAGTCGGTCATGACCTGCTAGCTCCGGTTCGTGAGCCTGCGCTCACCTGACGAGCGTTGGTGGCCAAAAACCGACGAGTGAGGGACGCTGTCCGGCGTCCCTCTTCGGTTTCCGGGCCTACGCCAGGTGCGCGCCGATGAACTGAAGCGCGGCCGGCATATTACGCAGCCAGAACGCGGCGTCATGGCAGCCGGGCAGCAGCCCGCCGGGCACCTGATGACCTGTCCTGGCGGCAAATTCTGCGCGGAACCTTGCGGCCTCCAGCTCGAATGGGTCATCGGTGCCGCAACCCACCCATGTCGGCACCTGGCGTAGCACGGGGAGGCCAGTGAAGACGTCGTTACGGGCGAAGTCTGCCGCGCTGTCGAAAGCGCGCGGGTTCGCTGCGCGCGCACCGGCGTAGTTCGCGAAGATCGCCGGAGATAGCGCGGCCACCGCGGCCACCGCCGGCGGGCCGTTCGGTCCGTCACCTGCCGGCGCGCCGCTTCGGGCGGCGCGGCCCGCGGCCTGGCTCACCGCCTCGCTGAGCTTCTCGCCGAGCAGCAGCGCGCCGTAGCCGCCCATCGACAGTCCGGTGATGGCGACGCGGCCAGTTCGCAGCCCGGCGGCTGCGGCGCGCGGCAGGACCTCGTGCACGATCATCGCGACCGGATCGTCGCCATCGGCCCGCTTGTGCCAGTACGACTCGCCGCCGTCTACGCAGACGACCGCGATGTGCCTGACCCCGCTCCTGGCAAGGGACGGCACGACCAGGGCGGCCATGCCAGCGGCATTACTTCCCGAGCCGTGCAGCGCGACCACGACGCTCAGCCCATGCGGGCGGACGTCCGCCGGGACGACCGTCGTCATCTGCACGGTCTGCCGCCGGTAGACGGACCGGAAGGGCACGGTGTGCAGCGCCGGCAGCGGGCCGGCCGGTGGCGGCGGGGCCGACCCGCATGCCCCCAGCATTCTGTCCAGGGCGTACTTACCCGGCAGCGTTCCGTCCTGGACGAGCTCGTAACCGCCGGCGCATGCCGCGGCCGCAACGCCGAGGCCGCCAAGCAGCGCGGTGCGCCGTGAAACGACTGGCCGCCGGGAACGGGGCACTGGTACCTCCTGGCCCGCGTCATTACGCGCCTCGTGTTGTGTCATGACCTGGCAGGAGGCTATCGCCCGCATCGCCCTGGTATGGCCATCCGGCGCGTCGCCGAATGCGCAGGCTCAGCGGCTGGTCGCGGTAAGGTGCGGAGGAGCGGACGGCCCGTGCCGTGGCCCCGCGTGATGGCCGGCCGGGACCAGTGGCTGGGGAGGAATTCGGCGGGTGTACCTGAAGACCCTTACCCTGCGCGGGTTCAAGTCGTTCGCCTCGGCAACCACGCTGAAGTTCGAGCCGGGCATAACCTGCATCGTCGGCCCGAACGGCTCGGGCAAGTCCAACGTCGTCGACGCATTTTCCTGGGTGATGGGCGAGCAGGGCGTGAAGCCGCTCCGCGGCGGCAAGATGGAGGATGTTGTCTTCGCCGGCACCTCGGGCCGCCCGGCCCTAGGCCGCGCCGAGGTCACCCTCACGATCGACAACAGCGATGGCGCCCTGCCGATCGACTACTCCGAGGTCACGATCAGCCGGCTGCTGTTCCGGTCCGGGCAGAGCGAGTACGCGATCAACGGCGATCAGTGCCGGCTGCTGGACATTGCCGAGCTGCTGTCGGATACCGGCCTGGGCCGGGAGATGCACGTCATCGTCGGCCAGGGCCAGCTCGACGAGGTGCTGAATGCCGGGCCGGATGCGCGGCGCGCGCTGATCGAGGAAGCGGCCGGGGTGCTCAAGCACCGCCGCCGCAAGGAGAAGGCGGTCCGCAAGCTCGACGCGATGCAGGCCAACCTCACCAGGCTCGTGGATCTCACCGGAGAGCTCGGCCGGCGGCTCAAACCGCTCGGTCGGCAGGCGGAGATCGCGCGCAAGGCGGCGGTGATCCAGGCCGACCTGCGCGACGCGAGGCTGCGACTGCTCGCCGATGATTACGTCACCCTCGCGGCTGACCTGGCGCGGGACGAGACCGATGAGGCGGCGACGGCGCAGGCGCGCGCTGTCCTGGAAACGCGGCTCGCGGAGGCCAGGGAGCTCGAAGCGGAACTGGACCTGGCCGAGCAGCAGCACGCGCCGCGGCTGGCAGCCGCGCAGGACGCGTTCTTCGCCCTGTCAGGCCTCGCGGAGCGGCTACGCGGCGTGCACGGGCTGGCTGCCGAGCGGCACCGGCACCTGTCCGCGCCCGAGCCGCAGCGGACCGGCCGCGACCCCGGGGAGCTTGAGCAGGAAGCGGCCGAGCTGCGGGCGCAGGAACGGCAGCTGGCCGAGCGGCTCGCCGCGGCCCGGCAGCAGCTGACCGTGGCGGTAGCCGGCCGGACCAGGGCCGAGGCCGCGCTTGCCGAGAACGAGAAGAGGCTCGCCGCCGATGCGAAGGCCGCGGCGCAGCGGGCCGAATCGCTGGCCCGGCTGCGCAGCCAGGTCGAGGCGGCCGCCAGCCGCGCGACCGCCGCGCAGGAGGAGACGGGCCGACTGGCCGAGGCGCAAGCGCAGGCGCGGGCCAGGGCCGAGCAAGCGCAAGTCGAGTACGCGGCGCTGCAGGACCTGGTATCTGGCCGGGAAGACGGCCGCGCCGACCTGGCTGCCGCGCACGAACGCGCCGCCGGGGCGCTGACGGTGGCCTCCGCGCGGGTGGCAGAGCTGCGCAAGGCCGAGCATCAGGCCAGCGACCAGCGCGCGGCGCTGCATGCCAGGGCAGAGGCGCTGAGCGAGGCCGCAGCGCGCGGCGCGGACGCCTCCGGCGTGCTGCTGGCAGGACACGACGCCTTCGCCGGCGTGCTCGGGTCGCTTGCTGAACTGCTTACCGTGGGAAACGGGGCCCAGGACGCTATCGCGGCCGCACTGGGCACCGCGGACGGATCGGTGGCGGTGGCCGGGCCAGGCGCTGCGGTAGCCATCATCGCGGAGCTGAAAAGGCGGGATGCTGGCCGGGCCGGCCTGGTCATCGCCGCCGACCCAGGCGCTCCGGCCGGCGCGGGCGCGGCGCGCCGCCTGCCCGAGGACATCAGCGCGCTCATGGCCGAGACCGGAACCGGCCCCGTTACCCATGCTCTCGACCTGGTCACTGCTCCCACGGAACTCGCGGCTGCGGTCGCCGAGCTGCTCGGCAACGTGGTGGTGGTCAGCAGCCTGGCCGACGGGCTTCGGGTCGTCCAGGCCGATCCGCGGCTGCGGGTCGTGACCACTGACGGTGACGTGCTCGGTGCGCACTGGGCACGTGGCGGCTCCGTCGCGGAGCAGAGCGTGCTGAGCCTGAGTGCCGCGGCCAGCGCGGCCGAGTCCGGGGTCAGCGAAGCTGACAGCCGCTGTCAGCGGGCGGAGCGGCAGCTCGCGGCCGGGCTGGAAGACGAGGAGCAGGCCCGGCAGCAGCTGGCTGAGATCGCCGCCGGCCTGCAGCAAGCCGACGCGGCAGCAGCGGAGACGTCCGGCAAGCTGGGCTCGCTGGCAGGCCGGGCCCGGGCTGCCAGGGACGAGACAAGCCGGCTGGCGACCGCGATCGCGGCCGCTGAGCGGTCCCGCCAGCAGAGCCTGGCGCAGCTCGCCGAGAATCGGGCCAGGCTGGCCGAGCAGGAGTCGCAGCAGTCCGCACAAGCGTCGCAGCCGGCCGAGGAGCAGGACGGCGCGCCGGCCGGACGGCAGCAGCTGGCAGACGCGGCGGTCGCTGCGCGAAGCGAGGAAATGGAGGCCAGGCTCGAGGTCCGTACCGTGGAAGAGCGGCAGCGCGCGATTTCCGGCCGGGCTGAAGCGCTGGTTTCGGCCGCGCAAGCCGAGCGGCAGGCGGCGGCCAGGGCAGCGGCCAGGGCGGAGCGCCGGGCCGCCGGCGCGGTCGTGGCCAGGGCGGTCGCCGAGGGCGCCACGTTCGCGCTCAGCCGGGTCGAGCTGTCGATCGCCGCCGCCGACTCCGAGCGCCAGCAGGCCGAGGACGCGCACAAAGGACGGGACGCCGAGCTGAAGGCGGTCCGGGCCCGGATCCGGGACGCCGCCGAGGAACTGGAGAAGGTCGTCGAGGGCGCGCATGGCGCGCAGATGGCTCGTGCGACCAAGCAGCTGCAGCTGGAGCAGATCGCCGCGCGGGCTTTGGAGGAGTTCGCCGCCGAGGCCGACGTACTGGTGACGGAGTACGGGCCGGACGTGCCGGTCCCTGGCGACGGCGACAGGCAGCTTGCGGTTCGCTACGACAGGGAAGCGACCGAACGGCGCGCGCAGCAGGCGCAGCGGCAGCTCGACCAGCTCGGCAAGGTCAATCCGCTGGCGCTGGAAGAGTTCGCAGCGCTCGAGGAGCGGCACGCATTCCTGGTCGCGCAGCTCGAGGACCTGAAGAAGACGCGCCGGGACCTGCTGACCGTGATCAGGGAAGTAGACGACCGGGTGCAGCAGGTGTTCAGCGCCGCCTACGCCGACGTCGCGCAGGAGTTTGAGGCGATCATCGGCAGGCTGTTCCCCGGCGGCGAGGGCAGGCTCGTGCTGACTGATCCCGACGACATGCTCGCGACCGGCATCGACGTCGAGGCACGGCCGCCCGGCAAGAGGGTCAAGCGGCTCTCCCTGCTATCCGGCGGGGAACGTGCGCTGACGGCGATCGCGTTCCTGCTGGCAATCTTCCGGGCCAGGCCATCCCCGTTCTACGTGCTGGACGAGGTCGAGGCGGCGCTGGACGACACCAACCTGCAGCGGTTGCTGGAAATCCTGGCCGAACTGAGGGACGTCTCGCAGCTGATCATCGTCACGCACCAGAAGCGGTCCATGGAAGTGGCGGACACGCTGTACGGGATCAGCATGCGCGGCGACGGCGTGTCCACGGTGATCAGCCAGCGGCTGCGGGAGCGCGAGACCGTCTAGCGCCCGCCGTCTCGCGAGCGCCCGCCGTCTCGCGAGCGCCCGCCGTCTCGCTAGCGCCCGCCGTCTCGCGAGCGCTGGCAGGTCGCTAGCGCTGGCCGTCTCTCGGTTAGCCGGCCACTGTCTGCCAGACTGGTGCCGCCATGGGAGAAGATCTGATCATCACGGCCATCGCCGTTGTCGTCGTGGGCGCTGGCACTGCAGGGCTGGTTCCGTACCTGCGGTCCCGCCGCCGTTCGCTGCCGCCTGGCGGCCAGGACCGGGCGGGCGCCAGCACGCTGAGCCGCGGCGAGCAGGGCGGTGGCACGGGCGGAACTGCGGCGGGCACGGCCGCTGCTGGCGGTCAGGCCGGCGCCGGCACGCTCGCGCCGCCAGGGCCCGCAGCGCCGGGGACTGCACCGCCGGGGACTGCACCGCCAGGGACTGCTGTGCCCGGGCCGACTACTCCGCCCGGCCTCGGTGCTCCAACGGACCTGACAGGTCCGGGAGCCGTTATCGAGAAGCCGCCGCCCTCCGCCGGGCGGCTTGCCCGGCTGCGCGGCCGGCTGGCCAGGTCCCAGTCCGCGATCGGCTCGGTGCTTCTCAACCTGCTGTCGACGGGCAAGCTCGATGATCAGACCTGGGAGGACATAGAGGACACGCTCATCAGCGCGGACATGGGGGTCGGTCCGGCTCGCGAGCTCGTCCAGCAGCTGCGCACCGAGGTCAAGGTCGCGGGCTCGGCGGACGTGGCCGCAGTCAAGAGCATGTTGCGGGCCGACCTGATCGCGATGCTCGGGCCGGATATGGATCGGACACTGCGGCTAGCCCGGCACGGTGATCGTCCCTCGGTCGTGCTGGTGGTCGGCGTCAACGGCACTGGCAAGACCACAACCTGCGGCAAGCTGGCCAGAGTGCTGGTAGGCGACGGTAAGACCGTGGTGCTCGGCGCTGCCGACACCTTCCGTGCGGCGGCCGCCGACCAGCTGCAGACCTGGGCAGAGCGAGTGGGCGCGCAAGTCGTCCGCTCAGACCGGGAAGGCGCCGATCCGGCCAGCGTCGCCTTCGAGGCGGTCAACGTCGGCATTCAACGAGGCGTCGACACGGTGATCGTGGACACGGCCGGGCGCTTGCACACGAAGGCCGGCCTCATGGATGAGCTCGGCAAGATCAAACGGGTGATTGAGAAGCACGGCACTGTCGATGAGGTGCTGCTTGTGCTCGACGCGACCACTGGCCAGAATGGGCTACGCCAGGCACGTGTATTTGCCGAAGTAGTTGATATAACAGGCATTATTCTGACGAAACTCGACGGAACCGCCAAGGGCGGCATTGTTATCGCGGTACAGCGAGAACTCGGCGTGCCAGTCAAGCTGATCGGCCTGGGCGAGGGCCCGGACGACCTGGCCTTCTTCGATCCGGAAGTGTTCGTCGACGCCATCCTGGGTGACTGATCGCCCGCATGCCGGGTTACCCGTGCTAATGATGCTGGTGTGACGCGATTCGGCGGATTGCTCAGTAGCGCTGATCAGAGTCATAGTCCTCAGTCACGCCATCTGCATGTAGGCGGGCATTGCATTCTGCAATTAGCTGACTGGCGACATTCCCCGGCATAAGATCTGATGAGCGCCAGCTGCCCTTTGCGGCAGGACGGGCCGGGCCAGCTAAATCGTGGCCGCGGACCGTGCGCTGGTCGCAACGGAAGGGAGCTCGTTGGACGCCAGCGGCACGGGTGACGGCTCACGGCGCGTCGCCCATCACTGCGACGAAGTCCCGATCTCGTTCCGTCGCGATCCCGAGAAGCGGTAGAGCGCCGTGCCACGCCAGTCCGACGCTCCCGTCGGCGCGACGATCACGCCGACTGCAGAGAGCCGCAAGCAGGGCTCCGCTGCGGTACCGGAGCAGAGATTACCCTGGTGGCGGTTACGGTCCTGGCGCAAGGACCTGGACGCCCTGACCCGGCTCCGGGATGGCTTGCAGGCGCTGGACGATGACGCGGACGGCACGTCGGCGCGGTCGGCCCGTGCGGCTGACGCGCAAACCGGCAGCCGTAGGCCAGCCGCGGACGCGAAGGCAGGCAGCGGACCGGTGCCGCAGGCCGCCGGCGAACAGCCACCGCCGGCAGGTACCGCGGCGAAGCCGGATCCGGCCATTGCCGCCATCCGGGAGACCTTCGGACTGGTGGCGGCGGCTGGCGACGAGGCGGCTGGCTACTTCTACGCGTGGCTGTTCTTACGCCGGCCAGAGTTGCGGAGCATGTTCCCGCCTGCCATGGATGAGCAGCGGGACCGGCTGTTCCGGTCGCTCGCGCGCATCGTGGAGAGCATGAGCACGCCCGATGAGATGGCCAGTTACCTTTCGCAGCTTGGCCGGGACCATCGCAAGTACGCGGTGGACCCCTCGATGTATGAGGCTGTCGGGGAGGCGCTCATTGCGACGCTGCGCGCGTTCGCTCGGTCAGCCTTCACGTCCGAGGCGGAGGAAGCTTGGACGCAGACCTACATCGCCGCCTCGGCTCTCATGATCCGATCGGCTGAGGAGAACGCCGCGGTCAGCCCGGCATTCTGGTCCGCAGAGGTCGTCCATGTCGAGGACCGGGGTAACGGCATCGGCGTCCTGACCATCGCGCCCGATGAGGTCCTGCCGTATGACGCTGGCCAGCACATCACCGTGCAGACCACGCGGTGGCCGCATGTCTGGCGGCCGTACTCGATAGCATGCAGGCCACGCGAGGACGGGCTCATCAGCCTGCACGTGAAGGCCATCAGCGGCGGATGGGTGAGTCGCGCGCTTGTACAGCACACCGGGCCAGGTGACGAGCTGACCCTGGGCCCGGCGCTCGGCACGATGACGCTACGGTCGGCAGCCAGCCGGGACCTGATCTGCGTGGCCGGCGGTACCGGCCTGTCCCCGATCAAGGCCATCGTCGAGCAAGCGGTGCGGGATTCGGCGACGATCCCCCGGCAGATCTTCCTGTTCTGCGGGGCACGCACCAGGGACGAGCTGTACGACATGCGGGACCTCTGGCGGCTCGCGGATGCGTGCGCCGGACTGCACCTGACCCCCGTTACCTCCGATGACCCCGCCTTTGACGGCATGCAGGGCAACGTCGGCCGGGTCGCCGCGCGGTATATGCCGCATGGCGACTGCGAAGCTTATGTCGCGGGTCCGCCGGATATGGTCAGGGAAACGATCCGGATGCTAACGCGCGTCGGGATCCCGCGCCCGCGGGTGCATTACGACGATGCGCTGCTGGCGGGCCGCCCGCGGGTCGGCAGCGGCATGTGACGCTGTCAGCCGACCTTCCATCGATTAGCCGACCTTCCATCGATTCGGGCCGCCCAAATCAGGCAGATAGCCAGGCTCAAGCGGCCGAACTCGGTGGAACGCTGCCGAGCGCTGCCCACTCGGTGGCCGGGTGCCGGTAGAAATTCGGAACCTGGTCGAAATCCTCGTAGTAACGATGAAAGACGGGCGTAGCAGACGACGCGGCGGGCGGCACAATCCAGCTCCAGTCCGCCGGGCAGCGGCGCCCCTGCCGCTCCTCAAGCTCAATGTGCTTGAGGAAGCGAGCGGACTCGGTGTGATGATCAGTGATGGTCACGCCAGCCTCGGTGAACGAGTGCAACACCGCGAGATTGAGCTCGGTTATCGCCTTGTCCTTCCACAGCGAGCGTTCGGTATCCGTCCGCAGGCCCATCCACGTGGCGATCACGGGGAGCTGGTTGTACCGGCGGGTGTCGCCAAGATCACGCGAGCCAACTTCGGTGCACATGTACCAGCCGTTAAACGGCGCGGCCGGGTAGCGAATACCGCCGACGTCCAGATGCATATCACTGATCACTGGCACGGCATACCAACGCAACCCCAGCTGCCTGAACCAGTCCAGGTCCGGGTGATGCAGGGGTACCTCCAGCACCGCACCGGCTGGCAAATCGTGCATGGTCGGCGCCCTGGCTGCCTCCTGGACGACGAGCGGGAGGATGTCAAACGGGCCGGGCTGGCTGCGGGGACGCCAGCCGAGGTCGTGTGCGATCCGGGTCAGGCCGGCGTTGGCCGGGTCACCCAGGATGGCGCCGTTCCGCAGGTCGTGGCCCGCATACCGGACAAGCTGCGAGCTGAGGATGCGCGGGCCGGGTCCGGCGGGGGTGTCGGGGGCAAAGACGGTGATGAGTGGCCGGACCCTGCCGTTGTTGGTCGCGGCCCGAAGGTGCGCAACGCACTCGGCCGCTACCTGGGCTGCCGAGCTGACGTGACGGCGGTCGCGAACCCGCAGGCTGCGCCAATACAGGCGGCCGATGCAGCGGGAGCTGTTGCGCCAGGCGACGCGGGCGGCAAATTCGAGCTCTGCCCCGGTATGCCGGTATGTGCCCGTTGACTCAATCTCGTGGCGTACCTGCTGAAGGCGTTCGCCGGGCGGGCCTGCCTCCTGGTTTTCGGCATGGAACAGCATGACGAACTGCTCAGCGCTGGCCAGCAGATCGCCGTCGGCTGTCGGCAGATCGCTGCGAGCCGCGGCGGGATTGCCCTGGCCGGACGCGGCGCCTACCGGGTCGCGCGCCGACTTCGGTAAGTCTCGCCCGTGGGCCGGGGCGGAAGCTGCCTTCGCAGCCGAGCCGGGCGCAGCACGATTAGCTGGCCGGGAACGCTGCGATAGCCGCCAGCGTGAGTCAAAGAGGGAGCGCTCTTGGCTCGCGCGCACGGAACCTCCACCCCGTTAAGCAATTGTCGTACGGTCCACCACGCTACGTGGCGCGGCTGGAGCTAACAAGAGCAATTGCGCCGCGCACTGTGCGCGCTGCAAGCGAGCGAGAAATCGGCTCTCACCTGGCTCACATTGGTTAACTTGAATTCCAGCCAGCAGTCAAGAAGTCCTGTCAAGACCCGGCTTGGCGAACTGCCGAGCCGCCTGGCCGTCCGTGGCTCCGATAACCTGGAAGCCCAGACAGGCGGCGTCGGGGGAACCAACCGGACGTCAGCTCGCAGCAAGGATGGCAGCCCGACGTGTTCGAGACTCTCTCTGACCGGCTTACCCAGGTCTTCTCATCGCTGCGCGGCCGCGGCAGGCTTTCGCCCGCCGACATCGACGCGACCTGCCGCGAGATCCGGATCGCCCTGCTTGAGGCCGATGTCGCGCTGCCGGTGGTCCGCCAGTTCATCGCCAAGGTGCGGGAGCGCGCGGGTGGAGCCGAGGTCTCCGAGGCGCTGAACCCGGCACAGCAGGTCATCAAGATCGTCAATGAGGAACTCGTCGAGATCCTCGGCGGTGAGGCCCGCAGGCTGCGCTTCGCCAAGGTCGCGCCCACCGTGATCATGCTGGCTGGCCTGCAGGGCTCTGGCAAGACGACCCTGGCGGGCAAGCTGGCGCTGTGGCTGAAGTCGCAGGGGAACACGCCGCTGCTGGTTGCGGCCGACCTGCAGCGGCCCAACGCGGTTCTGCAGCTGCAGGTGCTCGGCGAGCAGGCCGGCGTGCCGGTGTTCGCCCCGTTCCCCGGCAGCGGCGTCGGCGACCCGGTGGAGGCGGCCAATCTGGCCATCGCGGAAGCCCAGCGCAAGCTGTACAACATCGTGATCATCGACACGGCCGGCCGGCTCGGCATCGACGAGGAGATGATGCGCGAGGCTGCCAACATCAGGGATGCCGTCGATCCGGACGAGATCCTGTTCGTCGTCGACGCGATGATCGGCCAGGACGCGGTGCAGACAGCACAGGCGTTCCTGGACGGCGTTGGCTACGACGGCGTCGTGCTGACCAAACTCGACGGCGACGCGCGCGGCGGCGCGGCACTCTCGATCGCCCAGCTCACCGGCAAGCCGGTCATGTTCGCGTCCACCGGCGAGAAGCTCGAGGACTTCGACGTTTTCCACCCGGACCGGATGGCCTCTCGCATCCTTGACCTCGGCGACGTTCTGACGCTGATCGAGCAAGCCGAGCGGACCTTCGACCAGGATCAGGCCGCGGCGATGGCCGGGAAACTCGCATCGGGCGAGAGTTTCACCCTGGAAGACTTCGTCGAGCAGCTGGCCATGGTCCGCAAGCTCGGTCCGATTGGCAACCTGCTCGGCATGCTCCCCGGCGCTGCGCAGAACCGGGACATGCTCAGCCAGGTCAGCGACAAGGACCTGGACCGGGCCGCGGCCATCGTCAACTCGATGACGGTAGAGGAGCGGCGCAACCCGAAGATCATCAATGGCTCCCGCCGGGCCCGGATTGCTCGCGGGTCAGGCGTTGCGGTTGGCGAGGTCAGCCAGCTGATCGTGCGGTTCCAGGAAGGCCAGAAGATGATGCGCCAGATGATGGGCAGCATTCCTGGCATGGGCGGGATGCGGAGGGGCCAGAAGGCGCGCGGCAAGCCGAAGAAGAAGGGCAAGGGCGGTGGCCGCCCAGCTGGGGCCGGGCGGGGCGCTGCGCAGGGCGCCAGGCCCGCGCTGGATCAGCGGTCAGCTCAGGGTGGCCTGGCCCAGGGTGGTACGGCCAGCCCGGCCGCGCTGCCTGGTGGTTTGTCCGCGTTGCCGGGGCTCGGCGGTGACAACGGGGCGTTCAAGCTGCCACCTATCATGCCGGGCAGCGGCGCGCAGCAGCCGAACTTGCCGCCTGGCCTGCGAGCGCGGCCGGGCAAGAAGGGCCGGTAGATCGGCGATGCCGGCTCCGGCCCGCTGGTGATTACGCTCAGGCGCGGGTCATCTGGCAGAATGTGACAGCTATGCTCGGTCGCGCGAGGCCCTCTCTAACTCGCTGAGCCGGCACCATACGGGCAGTGCCTCGTCCGGTCCTCACCCGGACGCGACCCGCCCGACACCAATCCGCTGGGAGAAGACCACAGCCGTGGCTGTCAAGATCAAGCTGAAGCGCCTGGGCAAGATCCGCGCACCGTATTACCGAATCGTCATCGCTGATTCCCGCACCAAGCGCGACGGACGGGCGATCGAGGAGATCGGCAAATACCACCCGAAGGCCGAGCCGTCGTTCATCGAAGTTAACTCGGAGCGGGCTCAGCACTGGTTGTCTGTCGGCGCACAGCCGACCGACCCGGTGCGAAAGATCCTCGAGATCACCGGCGACTGGCAGAAGTTCAAGGGCCTGCCGGGCGCTGAGGGCACGCTTCGCATGGCCGAGCCCAAGGCGGACCGCAAGGTAGCGTTCGCTGCCGCCGTCGCGGAGACCCTTACTGACAGCGGCGCCAAGGCCAAGCCGAAGGGCAAGGCGGACGCCAAGCCGGCGGACGCCAAGGCTGGCGACGCGAAGGCCGGCGACGCAGGCCGGCGACGCGAAGGCCGGCGCCAAGACCGGGTCGCGGGGCAAGAAGGCCGCCGAGAGTGCCGGGGCAACCCCCGCTGCTACGGCCGCCGAAACCGCGCCCGCCGCTGCCGCAGCTGTCGGCACTGCGCCCGCCGCTGAGGCTGCGCCCGCGACCGAGGCTGGACCCGCGACCGAGGCTGGACCCGCGACCGAGGCTGGACCCGCGACCGAGGCTGGGCCCGCCGCCGATACTGCGCCAGCCGCCGAGGCTGCGCCAGCGGATACCGGGCCGGCTGCTGAGGCCGAGGTGGCCGCGGCACCGCCCGCTGATGCCCCTGCGTCCGCGGCGGGCGACAAGCCATCGCCGGAAGGCGACGGAGCCTGAGATGCTCGAGGAGGCCCTGGAACATCTGGTCAAGGGCATCGTCGAGCACCCCGACGACGTCCAGGTCGGCAGTAGGGGGCTGCGCCGCGGCCGGGTGCTAGAAGTCCGCGTGCACCCGGACGACCTGGGCAAGGTCATCGGGCGTGGCGGCCGCACTGCCAGGGCGCTGCGGACGGTGATCGGCTCGCTGGCAGGTAACAACTACGTCCGCGTCGACCTGCTGGACGCCGACGAGGTGCGCTAGCTGCCATGCAGCTCGTGGTTGGCCGGGTCTCCAGGCCGCACGGTGTCCGCGGCGAGATGACGGTGGACGTGCGGACCGACGATCCCGACCTGAGGCTGGCCGCGGGCGCTGTCCTTGCCACCGAGCCCGCGGCGGCCGGCCCGCTGAAGGTGACCCGATCGCGCTGGCACTCGGGCCGGCTGCTTGTCAGCTTTGCCGGCGTCTGCGATCGCGACCAGGCGGACCAGCTGCGCGGCACGCTGCTGCTGGTGGACTCCGCAGACCTGGAGGACCTGGCCGATCCGGATGAGTTCCGTGATCATCAGCTGATGGGGCTGACAGTCGTCGACCCTGATGGCCAGCCTGTCGGCGAGGTCACTCAGGTCCTGCACTACGGGCAGGATCTGCTGGTGGTCGCCGGCTCCGGCGCCCGGGCGGGCGCGCGAGATCCTCATCCCGTTTGTGTCTGCAATCGTCACTGAGGTGGACCTGGAGGCAGGGCAGCTGCGGATAGACCCGCCGCTTGGGCTGCTCGATTCCGCCGCGGAGTTCCGCCGCCCGTGCGCCCCAGAAACCCGAAACCTGAAGACGCCGGCTAGGCGGAGGTAACGCGCTGCGGATCGACATCATCACGATCTTCCCCGAGTATTTCGGGCCGCTTCGCGTATCGCTGATCGGCAAGGCGGCTGACCGCGGGGATATCACGTTCGGTGTGCATGACCTGCGCCGCTGGACCCGCGATGTGCATCACACGGTGGACGATGCGCCGTTCGGCGGCGGCCCTGGCATGGTGATGAAACCTGAGCCGTGGGGCGAGGCACTGGACGAGATCGTCGGCCCGGGCCTGCTCACCGGGCCTGCCAGGAGACCGCTACTGGTCATCCCGACGCCGGCCGGCGTGCCGTTTACCCAGCAGCGTGCCACCCGGTACGCCGCTGAGCAGTGGGTGATATTCGCCTGCGGCCGGTATGAGGGAATCGACGGCCGGGTGGCTGACGATGCCCGGTCGCGGATGCGGGTAGACGAGGTCAGCATCGGTGACTACGTGCTGGCGGGCGGAGAGCCGGCCGTCCTGGTCATGACCGAGGCCATCTGCCGCCTGCTGCCCGGCGTCCTGGGAAACGCAGAGTCCGCCACGGACGACTCGTTCGGATTCGGTGGCGATGAGGGAGGCGGACCCATGGCGGGCCTGGTCGAGGGCCCGGCCTTTACCCGGCCGCGAGTCTGGCGAGGCCATGAAGTGCCTCCGGTACTGCTATCCGGCGACCACGCGCGCGATCGCCAGATGGCGCCGGGATAGCGCACTCCGGCGCACCGCTGACAATCGGCCTGACCTGGTAGAACGTCTCCGTTCCCCAGAAAAAACTGATGATCAGAAGCCGCCGCCGGCAGACCAAGGGGGCCTGGATGCGCGGGATCGGGAGGTGCTGGCCGAGGCTGGCTTTCCGGTTAACGGCGAAGGTGTGGCACACTAAAAGACACTGCCCCGCCGTGACCGAGTGGCCGGGGGGCTGCCGGGCGCCCGCCTGGAGCACTTAGACCGATGCAGCGCGTTCGCAGGCGTGCGCTGATGACTACTGAGGAAACCGCAGCGATGCACACCGCGATTGCCGAGCTTGAGCAGGCTCAGATCCGTTCCGACATCCCGGGCTTCCGGCCTGGCGACACGCTGAAGGTGCACGTCAAGGTCACCGAGGGCAACCGGTCCCGGATCCAGGTGTTCCAGGGCGTGGTGATCCGCCGGCAGGGCGGCAGCGCGAGCGAGACGTTCACCGTCCGCAAGGTCAGTTACGGCGTCGGTGTCGAGCGAACCTTCCCGGTGCACACGCCTGCGATCGAGAAGATCGAGGTCGTCACCCGCGGCCGGGTGCGCCGGGCGAAGCTGTACTACCTGCGCTCGCTGCGCGGCAAGGCGGCCCGGATCCGGGAGCGCCGCGAGATCACCCCGGCCAAGTAGCCGGTCCGCGGCCCGGTGCCAGCCAGCTGGCCGGAGGCAAGCCGGCCGTGCCGCAGGTGCGCGCTCGGAGCTGGCCGCGCCGGAAGGCGAGCGTGGCCGCTGGCCCGTGCAGGCGCCGCATGCTGTGACGGCGGGCGGTCTGCGATTTGAGTACCGCCGCGGCCGGCCGAGCGCGTCGGGCCGCGCGAGGCGCGGCGGGCCGCGGCACCCGGCCAGGCCGGTCGCAGCGGCCGGCTGCGCGCCAGGCCGCGCGCGCCGCCAGGGCCGGGCGGGCACGGCCGGTCGCTCGTGCGGGAGCTGCCTGTTCTCATCCTGGTCGCGTTCGTGATCGCCATGGTGATCAAGACATTCGTGGTTCAGGCTTTCGTCATCCCGTCCGGATCCATGGAGGACACCCTGGCCATCCACGACAAGATCCTGGTCAACAAGCTGGTCTACGACTTCCGCCCCATCAAGCCCGGTCGACATTGTCGTGTTCGATGGCGCCGGCACCTGGAACGCGCCGCCGCCGCGTCCGGCTCCGGCTCGAACCTGCTGGCACGGCTGTACGACGACACGATCCGGCGGGCTGTCCACTCGGTCGGCGGGCTGTTCGGCACGCCGGTTGGCCAGACTGACTACGTCAAGCGCGTCATCGGGGTGGCCGGTGATCATGTGGCCTGCTGCAAGGCCCAGGGCCTGGTCACTGTCAACGGCGTGCCGCTGCACGAGCAGTCCTACCTGTATCCGGGCGACCAGCCAGGCAGCGCGCCCGAGGGGATTCCGGGGCGCTTCAGGGTGACGGTGCCGGCGGGGTACCTGTGGGTCCTCGGTGACCACCGGAGCGTCTCTGACGACTCGCGAGGACACAGGGTCGACCCCGGCAACGGCATGATCCCGGAGAGCAAGGTCATCGGCAGGGCGTTCGTGATCGTCTGGCCGCCGAGTCAGTGGCGGATCCTGCCGATCCCGGCGACATTCGACCAGCCAGGCCTGGATCGGCCGGCCGCCGCCCGGCCGCGGCGGCCCGCCATCGCGCTCATCTCTCACCGCATATCAACTGTCGGCCAGCGGTCGCGCCCGGCGGCGGCGTACCTGCCGCGGCCGCCGGCCTGGTCGGCGCCGTCCCGCTGACCTGGCTGGAACGCAGGGCCCGGCGCTGGTTTCGGGTGCGCAGCAGAGGTCGCAGATGAGGCATTCCCGCCGGTCCGGCCGCCGGTACCGGCTGGAAACGGGGAACTTCACAGATATCGATCAGTTAGGTACGGAGCAGTTCCGCTGGCCTGGCGTGGCCGTCAGTCGCGCTGAAGCGGCGATAGGCTCGGGGGCAATGATGAGCGACGAGCAGAGCACCCACGACCGGGTAACCGGTCGGTGGGTCACCGGGTCTGACCGGCGGGGCAGACGGCGCGGCTGGCTCGTCCGGCTTCCGCGGGACTTCGGCAGGCTCGGCGGCCACCGGTACCACTCCGGCAACCGGCGAGACATTCGCCGATCCGGCTCAGGCTGCGGCGACGACGACGAACCCGATACCGCGCCGCTCGGATCAGGGCCGCTCGGACGGGCCCGGTCGAATCGGCCCGGCGGAAGCGGGCCCGGCCGACGAATCCGGCCCCGCCGGGCCAGGCACGAGCAAGGCGGCCAAGGCACGGTCCGTCGACCTGGCGGGAGCTGCCCATCCTCATCGTTGTGGCCATAGCCATCGCGTTGGTGATCAAGACTTTCGTCGTGCAGCCGTTCTTCATCCCGTCGTCGTCGATGGAGAACACCCTGCTGATCGGCGACAAGGTGCTGGTCAACAAGATCATCTACCACTTCCGGAGCATTCAGCCTGGCGACATCATCGTCTTCAACGGGGTCGGCTCGTGGGATGCGGCGCCTGCGCCGACCAAGCCACCGTCAAACCCGTTCGTGCGGGCTTACGATGCCACCCTGCGGCCGCTGTTTCACTCGATAGCCGGGCTGGTTGGCACTCCGGTCGGGCAAACGGACTACATCAAGCGGGTCATCGGCGTGCCCGGTGACCACGTGGTCTGCAACAACGCCTGCGCGAGGCATGGCGGGCTACGGTCAATGGCGTGCCGCTGCGCGAATCCTCCTACCTTGTACCCAGGTGCGGAGCCGTCGACTATTCCTTTTAACATCGTGGTGCCGGCAGGCCGCCTGTGGGTGATGGGCGACAACAGGGGCGTATCCGACGATTCGCGGCTCCGACAGAGCGATCCAGGTCACGGCACGATCCCGGAGAGCGCAGTAATCGGCAGAGCCTTCGTGATCGTCTGGCCGCCGAGCCACTGGCGGATACTGCCGATTCCGTCGACCTTCAACCAGCCAGGCATCAACAAGCCTGCGGCGGCTGGCGCAGTCCCGGCTCAGCCAGGCAGCCGCCGACGAGCTGCTGGCCGGGCGTACCAGGGTGCTCCCGTCGGCCCCCTACCTGCCATTGGCGGCGGGCCTGGCTGGCGCCGTTCCGCTGACCTGGCTGCAGCGGCGGGCCAGGACCCGCCTGGGCGCGCGCCTCAGGAGGCGCGGTCGCGCGCCAGGCCGCAGGCCGGGGGACCGCGGAGCGCCGCGTCGGTGACTGTCGTGCATGCTGAGCGGCCGCGGGCGGTGGGCTATACCCCCCGCCGCAGTAACGGGCTGAGCGCCTATGAGCGTGTGCTCGCCCGGGCGGGGCTGTCCCCGATAGCGGGAGTCGACGAAGCGGGCCGCGGCGCCTGCGCAGGGCCGCTGGTGGTCGCGGCGGTGATGCTAAGGCCGTCGAGGCTGGCCAAGCTGACCGAGCTGGCCGATTCGAAGATGCTGACGGCCAAGGCCCGCAACGTGGCGTACAAGCAGGTCATGGACGCCGCGCTGGACTGGAGCGTCATCACCATCCCGGCTCGCCGACATCGACCGGCTGGGCCTGCACGTCTGTAACGTGGCCGGGATGCGGCGGGCGCTGGCCGTGCTGGCAGCCAAGCCCGGCTACGTGCTGACAGACGGCTTCCCGGTGCGAGGCCTTGGCGTGCCCGCGCTGGCGATGTGGAAGGGAGACCAGGTTGCGGCCTGTGTGGCGGCCGCCTCCGTGATCGCCAAGGTGACCAGGGACGCCATGATGTGCGAGCTTGATTCGCAGTTTCCTGGATACGGCTTTGCGCGGCATAAGGGATATTCCACTCGTAGTCATATGAATGCCTTGTCGGCCCGTGGTCCGTGTGCCGAGCACCGCAATCGTTCGTTAACGTGCGCGGGCGGACTCCGGTCCTGCTGGAGCCTGATTCTGAGCTCGATCCGGATAACTCCGAGCGGAAGCCAACTCGTGCTACCAGCCTGGCAGTGGGCAGAATGGCCCTATCGTTGACGTCATCGAGGAGCATGGCTGGCCGACGGCAGGTTTCGCGGCGATGGCCCGCGGCGCCTGATCGGAGGGGAGAACATGAGCGCGGAGGATCTCGAGAAGTACGAGACCGAGATGGAGCTCCAGCTCTACCGCGAGTACCGCGACGTCGTCGGCCTGTTCAGCCATGTGGTCGAGACCGAGCGCCGGTTTTACCTCACCAACCAGGTCGATCTCAACGTGCGTACGGCGGACAACGGAGAGGTCTTCTTCGAGGTCACGATGCAGGACGCCTGGGTATGGGACATGTACCGGCCTGCCCGCTTCGTGAAGAATGTGCGCGTTGTCACCTTTAAAGATGTCAACGTCGAGGAACTGGCGAAGAGCGACCTGGAGATCCCGGATCCGAAGTAATTGCGCCCGCCGGGCGGGGCCGCCGCGCACCTCACACATCTGCGAAACCGTTAGTACGTCAACCGGCGCCGGAGAAATGCGCCGCGGCGACGCGGATTTAAGCACAGCCTGCCGACATTTCCGGCGCGGTTTCCACCGCCGCCAGCCTCGGCAGCCTGCCGTGCACAGGACATCGTCTGGCCGGTGCGCTCGCCTCCCACCTGCGGCACTTTTGGTGCCGCGGAGGTGGTGCGCAATGAGGGCAAAGGACCTGCTCGGACAGCAGGGCGAGGAACTAGCGGCGCGATTATCTAACCGGAGCAGGCCTGCAGATACTGGCCCGGAACTGGCGATGCAAAGACGGCGAGATCGATATCGTCGCGCTCGATCACCGGGTGCTGGTCATCTGCGAGGTGAAAACCAGGTCCGGCGTCCGGTTCGGGACCCCGCTAGAGGCGGTTACAAGGCAGAAAGCCTGGCGGCTCAGGCGCCTTGCCGTTCGCTGGATCACCGACCGCGGCCTTGTCTTCGAGCAGATCAGGATCGACGTCGTCGGGGTGCTGCGGACCGGCCCTGATGAGTTCAGTATCGAGCACGTTCGCGGGGTGGCCTAGATGGCGCTCGCCCGCACCTACTCGATCGCGCTGGCAGGAGTCCAGGGCCACGTCGTCGAGATTGAGGCCGACATCGAGAACGGCCTGGTCGCTCTGCTCCTTGTCGGCCTGCCGGACACGGCCCTGCGCGAGGCACGGGACCGGATCAGGTCAGCCATCGTCAACAGCAATCAGCCGTGGCCGCAGCGCCGCATCACCGTCGGCCTGTCGCCGGCCAGCTTGCCCAAACGCGGCAGTGGTTTCGATGTTGGCATCGCGATGGCCATCCTGTCGGCCGACGGCTCGTTCTCCGCGGGCAAGCTGGCCGGAACGGTTTTCCTCGGCGAGCTTGGCCTGGACGGGAGGCTCAGGCCGGTTCCCGGCGTGCTGCCCTCGATCGCGGCTGCCGTCGCAGCCGGTTTCCACCGGGCGGTAGTACCGCCGGAGAACGCGGCGGAGGCCGCGTTGGTGCCAGGCATCCAGGTAGTGGCCGCCGCGAACTTGACTGCGCTGTTGGACTGGCTGAACGGTCACCGAGTGCGCGGACCCCGCCGCCTCGGCGATCCGGTTGCCGGGCGTGCGTGTCTTGGAGCCCGGCGTGGCCTTGGCGGCCGCTGAATCGGTGCAGCCCGTGCCCGGCCAGATGCGCGACCTGGCAGACGTGGTCGGTCAGCCGGTGGCCAGGCGAGCCGCCGAGATCTGCGCCGCGGGCGGGCACCACCTGCTGCTGCTCGGGCCACCAGGTGTCGGCAAGACGATGCTCGCCGAGCGCTTGCCGACGATCATGCCGGCGCTGGAATGGTCGGCGGCACTGGAGGTGAGCTCGATTCATTCGGTGGCCGGGACCTTGCCTCCGGATCAGCCGCTGGTCAGTCACGCCGCCGTTCTGCGCGCCGCATCATACGGCGACCAAGGCGGCGATCGTCGGCGGCGGCAGCGGCATCATCAGGCCGGGCGCGGCGTCGCTGGCGCATCATGGCTGCCTGTTCCTGGATGAGGCCCCGGAGTTCGACCGGGATGTGCTGGACGCACTGCGACAGCCACTGGAGTCCGGGCGAGGTGGTCATTGCCCGGTCCGGCCTGACCGCGCATTTCCCGGCCCGGTTCACGCTGATCCTGGCGGCAAACCCGTGCCCGTGCGCGCGGATGGCGTCGACTGGGTCGGCTTGCACGTGCACGCCGCTGGCTCGGCGCCGGTACCTGGCCAGGCTATCCGGGCCGCTGCTGGACCGGGTGGATGTCAAGGTTGAGCTGCTGCCCGTCGGGCGGGCCGAGTTGCTGTCCGACCGGCAGCTGGCCGAACCGAGCGCCGTGGTCGTCGGCCAGGGTGACGCAGGCCCGGCTCCGGGCCGCCGCCAGGTTGGCCGGGACGCCGTGGCGGCTGAATGCCGAGATCCCCGGCAGCGAACTGCGGCGCAGGTTCCGCCCGGCGGCTGGCGCGCTGGCGCCGCTGGAGCGGGCGATGGACCTGGGCCAGGTCAGCGCGCGGGGCGCTGACCGGATCATCCGGATGTCGTGGACCCTTGCCGATCTGGCCGGGGCAGGCAAGCCGGGCATGGCGGAGGTCGGCTACGCGCTGGGTCTGTGGCTGGGAGTGGGGCTGTGACCGGCCAGGCCGGACGGCCAGACGGCGCGGCCGAGCGGCGGGCCCGGGTGACGCTGAGTTTCCTCGCATCGCCCGGGGACCCGGTTCTTGGTGCCGCGCTGCGGTCCATGTCGGCTGCTGACTTGCTCGCGGCCACGACAGGCGCAGACAGCGATGGCCTGGCGGTCATCGGGAGTGCCGGAGGCGCCCGGCGCTGGCCAGAGCGATGGGCCGCTGGCGGGACAGGCTTGCCGTGGTGCCGGGGGTGGCGACGATGGCGGCCTGGCAGGATGAGTGGCCTGCGGCTCGTGGTGCCAGGCGACTCCGAATGGCCCACCCAACTTGATGATCTTGGGGACGCCCGGCCGCTGCTGCTGTGGGTACGCGGCAGCGCGGACCTGCGCTACGCCTGCCTGAACTCGGTCTCCATGGTGGGCGCGCGGGCGGCCACGGGTTACGGCAGTCACGTCGCGCTGGAGATGGCCGCCGCCCTGGCGGAGCGCGGGCTGGGAATCGTGTCCGGCGGCGCGTTCGGCATCGACGCCAGCGCGCACCGCGGCGCGCTGGCGGCCGACGGCCTCACGGTCGCGGTGCTGGCTGGCGGCCTGAACTACGCCTACCCGCGGGGCCATGCCGAGCTGTTCCGGGCAGTCGCGGCCCAGGGCGCGCTCATCAGCGAGTGCCCGCCGGACCAGGGGCCGACCAGGCCGGGGTTCCTCATCCGCAACCGGATCATCGCGGCGCTTAGCCGCGGCACGGTCGTGGTCGAGGCCGCGTTGCGCAGCGGTGCCCTGAACACTGCCCGGCACGCCCGCGAGCTGTCCAGGCCGGTCATGGCCGTCCCCGGCCCGGTGACCTCGGAGCAGTCCGCCGGATGCCACGAGCTGATCAGGGAGTACGGGGCCATGTGCGTCACCTGCGCCCGCGACGTTCTCGAGCACATCGAGCCGTCAGCCGATGGGCCGGGCGCCGGCCCCCGGCGCGGCCCCGCCGTGCCGCGCGACCTGCTGGACCCGGCCGCCAGGGCGGTACTGGAGCAGATCCCGGCCAGGGGCGGGCGCGGCCCGGCCAGTATCGCGGTGGCCGCCGGAGTCGACCTGGACACCGCCGTGCGGTGCCTCGGCACCCTATCGGCCGCAGGATTCATACGCCGCTGTGACCAGGGCTGGCGGTTAATGCGCCTGGACTAAACCAGAGCCGCAGTGATCTCGCGGGACAACCTAGGGCACGAAACGCCGACCGGTTAAGATCATGTCAAGCTAGGACGAAATAGCGCTCCGTCCTTTGCCCGAGGAGCATCACTGATGAGCGGCGCAGGGTCACGAGCCGGTTTTGGCAACCTGCTGCGCCGTCACAGGCTCGCCGCTGGCCTGACCCAGGAAGAGTTGGCGGAACGGACCGGCCTCAGCGCCCGAGCCATCGCGAACCTCGAGAATGGCCGCACTGCCCGGCCCTACCGGAGTACGGTGCGGTCGCTAGCCGATGCTCTTCGGCTGGACGGCGGAGAGCGCGAACTGCTGGACGGCGCTGCGCGAGGGCACACTCAGGGCGCGCCCATCGGCACGGCAACATCCGGGCACCCGTCGGCAGCAGAGCACGAGTCATCCGTGGTCGTGCCACGTCAGCTGCCACCCGCCGTGCCGCATTTTGCTGGCCGGGCAGACGAACTAAAGGAACTCGGGCGCCTGCTAGACGAGGATGCCCGCCCCGGCTCTGCCCCGACAACGGTAATTACCGGTACCGCGGGAGTCGGCAAGACATCCCTTGCCGTCTGCTGGGCTCATCGGGTCGCCGGCCGGTTCCCGGATGGCCAGCTCTACATTGATCTGCGCGGATTCGACCCCTCCGGCGACCCTCTCGCGCCCACGGACGTGATTCGCGGATTCCTTGAGGCGCTCGGCGTCACCCCAGCCCAGATCCCCGGGACGTTCCAGGCGCAGGCCGGGCTATATCGCAGCTTGCTGGCGACCAGACGCATGCTAATCCTGCTGGACAACGCCCGGGATGCCGAGCAGGTGCGGCCGTTGCTACCCGGCAACCCACAGTGCCTTGTACTGGTCACCAGCAGAAGGCAGCTTGCCGGGCTGATCGCCGCAGAGGGCGCACACCTGCTGGCTCTGGACGTGCTTACCTTGCCGGATGCGCGCGAGCTGATGGCCAGGAAGCTCGGAATCGAACGGCTGGCTGCTGAGCCGCACGCAGCCGACGACCTGATCAGGCTGTCTGCGCAGCTGCCGCTTGCGCTAGCCATCGCGGCTGCACGAGCTATCACCAGTCCCGGCCTGCGCCTGGAAGAACTCGCTGCGGAGCTGCACAGCACTTCGCGCACGCTGGATGCCCTGGATACCGGCGAGGCGGCCACGAGCCTGCGAGCAGTGTTCTCATGGTCCTACCACGACCTGAGCACACCGGCCGCACGCATGTTCCGGCTGCTCGGAGTGCATCCGGGCCCTGACATAAGCGCGGCGGCCGCTGCCAGCCTCGCCGGCCTACCCGCTAACCAGTCGCGTGCACTGCTGCGTGATCTGGCACGCTGCCACCTGACGACCGAGTACCCCGGGGACCGGTTCGCATCCCACGACATGCTGCGCGCCTACGCGGCCGAGCGCACTGATACCGAAGACCGCCAATCAGACCGCCACACGGCTATCCACCGGCTGCTCGACCATTATCTGCACTCCGCGTGCGCTAACTGGCTGGTCATCCGGCCGCAAGCCAATGCCCCAGCTTTGGCCACGGCCCAGTCCGGGGTGATTCCTGAAACCACTGACGGCTACGACCAGGCGATGGCCTGGTTCGACGCCGAGCACCAGGTACTGTTGGCGGCCGTCGCCCAAGCGGCCCGCGAAGGATTCGACAGCCATGCCTGGCAGCTCCCGTCGGTCCTTGCTACCTACTTCGACCGCCGCGGCTACCGAGTTGACTTCGTAACGACTCAGCGAACCGCGCTGGCGGCTGCTCAGCGGCTTGGCGATCTAGCCGGGCAGGCGAGGGTCCTCCGGAACCTCGGCGCGGCTAGCGCCCGGATGGAGTCCTTCGACGAGGCGCTCACGGACTTCGAATCCGCTCTTGACTTGTACCGCCAGCTAGGCGACCGTCCTGGCCAGGGCCATGTCTACGACGGTATTGCGTACATATTCGAGCAGCAGGGAAACTACGCCGACGCCCTGGCGCACTGCCTCAAGGCCAACGGCATATACCAGGATCTGTCAGATCGAGTTCGGCAGGCGAATACCTCTAACAACATCGGCTGGTGCTATGCCCAGCTGGGCGACTATGAGCGGGCGCTTGAGTCGTGCCGCAAAGCCTTGTCTCTGTACCGGGACCTCAGCAGCCAGCACGGACAGGCCTCCACTTGGAACAGCATCGGCTACGCCCATCATCAGCTCGGCGAGTACGCCGAAGCGGCCAGCTGCCACCAGGAATCCGCCAGCCTATTCGGCCGGTTCGGCGACCGGCCGGGCCAGGCATTGGCGCTCACCCATCTTGGCGACGCTCATCTTGCCGCTTATTCCAAGGAACTCGCGCGCGAAGCTTGGCAGCAGGCTCTGGAGATCCTCGGCGATCTACACCACCCGGACGCCGAGTCGGTCCGCGCGAAGCTCCGGCAACTCGACACCGGCGCCTAACTGCTTCCTGGCCAGCAACTCCTGACGGGTATCAGGCCGGATGCTGATGAGCAGTACCGGACGGGTGCGGTGGCCGGGTCCGAAGAGTTCCGGTAACTCTGCCGGTAGGACTTCCTGGCCCAAATAGCTCCCGACGTCGACGATCGTCTTGATTCGGCTGTAAGTCCTCTTATCTCACTTCACCGGGAGCTGCCTTGTTCATGCGACGCACCGGCACGGCAGGTGGGCGTCTCGTCGGCGCGGTCGCCGCGGCCGCACTGCTGTCCGGTCTGGTCTCAGCCGTTCCCGCGGTTGCATCGGCTGCGCATCCTGCTGCAACCCACCCTGCTACAACCCACCCTGCTAAGGCCAGGCTGGCCGCGCACGTTTACCAGACCCCAGCGCAGGCGTCGGCGCAGGCAGTCCGGACCGGGAAAGCCGTGCCGGTGACAGGGGCGACTACAGCCAATAGCACCACCATTGCCGAGCCCAACGGCACGTTCTCCATGACAGCGTCCGCCGGGCCAGTGCGCGCGAAAGTTGACGGGGTCTGGCGAAGCCTCAACGCCGACCTGAAACTCAACCGGAACGGCAGCTACTCTCCGGCCGTGTCGAGTGAGCCGCTGATCTTGTCAGGGGGCGGCACCGAGCCGCTGGCAACCATGAAGTCCGGCGTGTATTCCCTGGCCTTTACCGCGCCGATGCGATTGCCGGCGCCGGTGATCAGCGGTAACACCGCAAACTATCGCAGCGTGCTGCCGGGTGTGAACCTCATCGTGACTGCTGAGGCCAGCGGCGGGTTCAGCGACGTCCTGGAGATACGCAATGCGGCGGCCGCCGCGAATCCGGCGCTGAACGCACTTACGTTCGATGCCCGGACTAACGGCATCACGCTCAGGTCCGGCCGGGGCGGCATCATCACTGCGCTCGGGCGCAATGGCGCCGTGATCTTCGCTGCACCCGCCCCCCGCATGTGGGACTCGGGGGTGAAGCCGGGTCTGAAGACCGTCATGATCAGCGGCGTGGGCCGCCTTGACCGCGCGACGGGGCTGCCTGCGGCCTCTACGGTTACCGGACCTGGCGATGGCGCTCGCACTGCGCCACTGCGCGTCCAGATAAGAGGCGACCGCATCACGTTGATCCCCGACCGCAGCCTGCTCACTGGCACGGGGCCGTATTACCTGGATCCAAGTTGGATCCCCTCCCCTGGAGGTGCCGCGTCCTCCTGGGCCTACGTTTCCAGCGACTACCCGACCCAGCAGTACTACAACGTCGACGACTACCTCCAGGTCGGTAAGAACCCCGGCACCGGCGGGACGTCGTATTCCTTCTATACGCTGCCGATCCCGTCGCAGATCAAGGGCGCGACCATCAATTCCGCCATCGCCTATTTCCCGGAGGTCTGGTCGGACTCCTGCACAGCCTCCCCGGTCGACCTGTACGAGACCGGCGCAATCCACGGTACGAATTCCGGTAATCCGACGACCTATGACCATCAGCCGACCTGGGGGCCCAAACTCGGCTCTGACAACGTCGCCTACGGCTGGTCATCTCAGGGCTACCCCGGCGGGTCGTCCAGCTGTGGTTTCAGCGCGAAGGACGTGGCCTTCACCGGTTCCGCCCTGGTCAACGAGATCGTCAATGACGCGCTTCCCGGCAACTGGCCGTCGCTGACAGTCGGGCTCAAGGCCCAGGACACCAGCGACTACCTGGGCTGGAAGCTGTTCGCCAACAACAATACCGGTGGCTCACAGAACGGCTATCCCGGCATAAAGGCAAACGCAACCTGGACGATCAACTACGCCCACGCCCCGTCCACCCCGGTCCTGTCCACCTCGCCCACCGCTGACTGCACCAACGGAAGCTCCACCCTGGGCAACGGCACTGTCACCCTGAATGCCAAGGTCAGCGACCAGGACGGCAGCAACCTGAACGACGGCCTGACCGTGAACTTCAACGTTTACGCTGCTGGCAAGACATCTGACAGCATCGAAAACAAGAACGTTGCCCTGGGCTCTCACGTCGCCCCGGGCCTGACCGCCCCGCTCCTGCTGTCCCAGTCAAGCCTGGATAGCGCGGTCGCCAGCTACGGCTCGAACGGCCAGGTGAAGGTGACCTGGACAGCGACTGCGTCGGCGACTGGCCTGACCGGTGTTCCGGCTAAGTCGGCGACGTGTTCGTTCACCTTCTCGAATGCCATACCGGGGCAGCCGGTCGTGCTGGACTCCACTGGCGCCGTCTGCGGCACCGGCAACGTGTCCTACTCCGTGGGCACAGCATCCGGCTTCACCCTCGAGGCCAACGCGAGCGCCACGATCGCGCCAACTTCATACACGTACCAGCTGAATGGCGGCAATCCGGTCACCGTGACGGCGGGCAAGAGCTCACCGTACACCGCGACCGCCAGCATCGTCCCGACCCGCTTCACCAACGTCTTGATCGTCAACGCGGTCGCCGTTAGCGGCAACATCGGGCAGTCGTCGTATTGCACATTTAACGCCGCCGCCCCGGCCCCCGCGGCCGATCAGGACATGACCGGCGACGGCATTCCCGACCTGCTCGCTGTCGGTAACGGCACCACCGGAACGGCCTCCGGGCTATGGCTCGCCGACGGGCAGTCCAGCGGAGGCCGGTTCGACGGTACCGTCGACCCGACCGCGTCCGACATAGCGCCCAACGGACCTCAAGACGTGGGCACGCCGTCGTCGTGGAACGGCCTGAGGGCCCTGTCCGGCCAGTTCACCGACAACGGATTCAATGACATCGAGGCCTACCAGCCGGGCACCGCCAACGTGTACGTGCTGCCCGGTCAGGGCGACGGGTCTGCGACGACCAGCGACGAGCAGAACCTCACCGGCGTGTTCGCTGACACAAGCCAGGTGTCGGGCAACACCAACTACCCCCAGCAACTTGTCAGCGCCTACAGTGTCTCCGCTAACGGCGGCACGGCCCAGCCCTACCCGGATCAGGTCGGCGTGTTCACCGACGCCAACAGTTCGGTCGGTTCCTACCTCGGCTACTTCGCCAACAGCGACGGGTTCAACAGCTTCGATGCGGGCAACTTCAGCGGCCTCCCGTTCGAGCTAACGAACACCGCGCCCGATGGCTCGATGGACTGGAATAACTGGACCGTCTCCACCGACCAGGACACCCGCGGTGGTACCGCCTACACGGACATGTGGCTGTGGAACAGTCAGACCGGTGCCCTGTATTTGTGGGAACTGACCGGCCTGGCGAACCAGACCGCGGGCGGAGTGGACCCCGTTACCTTCTCCGCCGTGAATCCCAGTGCGACGCTGACCTACACCCAGACCCAGGTGTCCGCGGCCTGGAACCAGGGCGTCTCGCTGGCCACGTTCCAGGCTACTGACGTCAACGGCAACCCTGGCCTTGTCACCGTCACAGGCTCTGGCCAGGTCCAGTCCTATGCCTACAGCGGCAGCAGCCTGACGCAGGTCAACGCTGGCGGGCCCAGCCAGGCCCTGCTGACCGCCACGCATAACTACCCGCTCAACGACGGGACTACCGGAGTGGCGGCGGCGGCGGCCGATCAGGCTGCGGCGGGCGTCACCGCCCAGCAACTTACCGGCAACAGTGGTACGACCTGGAACAACGGCGACATGTTCAGCCCCGACGTTAAGTTCAACGGTTCCAGCGGATACATGATCACGGGCAGCCAGTCCGGGGTGTTCACGCCCAGCAAGAGCTTCACGATCTCCGCCTGGGTCGACCCAGCCAAGCTCGGCGGCATGGTGTTCTCCCAGAACGGCAGTTCCAACTCCACTGTCGAGGTCTCATCGACGACTAGCGGCGCCTGGTCGGTGTCCATGGATACCGGCACCGGCAGCTCTTACGTCAGCGTCAGCGGCGGTACCGCGCATGCCGGAATGTGGACCAATCTCACCGTGACATTTGACGCCACTGGCGGAGCCGACATTCTCAAGCTCTACGCCGATGGCGTCGAGGTCGCGACCACGGTCAATGACAGCCCGCAGTCGACCACCGGCAAGTTCCTCCTGGGCGCTAATCAGGTCAACGGCGTGGCCGCCAACTTCTTCAGCGGTCAGATCGCCGACGTCCAGGTGTGGGACAGCCTCGCCACGCCGGTTCAGCCAGGTAGCCCGGCAAGCGTGTTCGTGCCGGTCACCCCGGTCCGCATTGTAGACACCCGGTCCTCTTCGAAGATCGGCCCGATAACCGGGCCGGTGGCCTCGGGCAGCACGGCTGACGTTCCCATCGACGGCAATACAATCGCCTCACTCCCTGCGAGCGGCGTCACGGCCGTCGCGGTCTCGGTTACCGTTACCAACCAGAGCGCTGGCGGATTCCTGACCGTCTATCCCGCTGGGACCCCGCTGCCCACTACCTCGACGGTTAACTTCGTTTCGACCGGCGACGCGACCAATAACACCATCGTGCCCGTCGGCCCTAACGGCGATATCGCGATCTGGAATAGCTCGACCAGTAGCGTCCAGCTTGTCGTTGACCTGACTGGCTACTTCGCCAGCAACACCGGTGCAGCGGGAGCAAGCACTTACACGCCGCTCGGCACGCCGACACGGATCCTGGACACGCGCACTGGCACGGGCGCCCCCAAGGCAACCATCGCTGCTAACGGGACCCTCACCCTGACCATGGCTGGCGACAACACCAACGGAGCGGGGGTGCCGTCAACTGGCGTTACTGCTGTGGCGCTGAACCTGACCGCAGTGCCGCCGGCCAGCGGGGACTCAGGGCACCTGAATGCCTATCCCGACGGGATAGCCCGCCCCAATGCCACCAGCCTGACCTATATGGGCACGAACGGCCAATCCCAGGCGGGGACGATCATCATCCCTGTCGGCAGCGACGGGAAGATCGACGTCTACAACCAGTCCGGCACGGCGGTCAACCTGATCGGCGACCTCAGCGGCTACTTCACTACTTCAACGAGCGGTGAGTACTACCACTCCCTGGACAGCACCCGGATCATCGACACCCGCCAGACATCAGCCCTGGCTGCCAACACCGGCATGACCATCGCCAATCCGAACAACATCCTGGCGGATAACCCGAGCCTCATCCTCAACATCACGGTGACTCAGGCAGCCGCTGGCGGTTACCTGCAGGCTTATCCGGGCGGAGCGGCCCGGCCGCAGGCCAGCATCCTCGACTTCATCAGCAACCAAGACGACGCCAATCTCGCCGTGGTCAATACGGCCAGCGCCAATTCCTTCACCATCTACAACTCCTCAGGCGGAACCGCGCAGGTGGTAGTCGACACCAACGGATATTTCGCCTAGCCGAGAAGGCCATATCCGGGGCCGGGCATTCTACGGGCGCATGCCCGGCCCCAGACCGCTGCGCCCAGTCCTCAGGTAGCCAGCCGGAAGGTGCGGGTTATGTCCTGGTTCGAATGGCGCGCGGTCAAAGTCAGCTGGCGCCGGGCGGCGGTACCGGTCGCGGTGACGGGTCTGATCGCAACCTGCTCGGCATTCGCGATGCCGCCTCTGGTGCCGCATCGGACGCCGCCTCGAGCCCCGGCGCCATCGCTGTCACCGGGGGTGCCAGTGAAGGGGCTGTCGGTGGTCCGGCCGAGGAAGATCAGGGTCGTCAATCAGGCGAAGCGCAAGTTCAGGGCGACGGCTGTGGCATGGCCGACGGCAGCGTCCGGAGTGGCTACCGTGCCGGGGTCGGCGGCGAGCCGGGGGCCGGCCCCATGCGGAAGGTTCCGGGCACGCCGGTTTGGGTGCAGGCAATCGGTAGCGGACAGCAAGCGGCCTACCGCGGTCCGTCCCAGGTGTCAGCGACTGTGCTGTCCCATGCGCGGGCGAAGGCGCTTGGCATATCGGCGGTCGTGTTCGAGGTCAGCGGCGGCATACCGGTCGGCAAAGTGCGAGTCGGGCTGGACTATGGCTCATTCGCCCAGGCCTACGGCGCAAACTACGGCTCACGGTTGCGCCTGGTGGCGCTGCCAGCGTGCGCGCTGACGACGCCGCAGATCGCGGCCTGCCGCAAGCAGACGCCGCTCAAATCCGTGCAGGATTACCGTGCGTCCAGCGTGTCGGCGATGCTGAACCTGGCCGGGCCGAGTACGGCAACACTCACGGCGTACACGGCTGGCAGCCCCCGCGCGACCCTCACGTCAGGCGATGCGCAGGTTATCGGCGCGACTGACTCGACCGGACAGGAAGGCGGCGAAGCGGGCAATTATGCAGCAGCCAAGCTCAAGCCGTCCGGAACGTGGTCAGAGGGCGGGGACTCGGGATCGTTCAACTACTCTTACCCCATTGCCCTGCCGTCGGCGTCTACCAGGCTTGCCCCCAATGTTTCGCTGAAATATGACTCGCAGGCAGTAGACGGGCAGACGGCAACGACGCAAGCCCAGTCCTCCTGGCTAGGGGACGGCTGGCATACCCCGGACTCCTTCATCGCGCTGTCCATGACGCCGTGTGACGACAAGCCGGAGGGTTCGGCGTCGCCGGTCACGACCACGGACGAGTGCTACGACGGCCAGGTCGTGCAGATGTCGCTGAACGGGAGCGACACGCCGCTGGTATTCGATTCCTCCTCAACGTCGGCTGGGGTTACAACCTCGACATGGGTGGCGCAGAACGACAGCGGCGCCGTAGTCAAGCACGTATCGGACTCCTCAACCGTCTTCGGGCCGTACAGCCTCGGCAATGACTACTGGACGGTGACCGAGCGCGACGGCACCAAGTACGTGTTCGGCATGCAGCACCTGACAGGGTGGGCCAGCGGGGACGCAGCGACCAACTCGGTGGACACGATGCCGGTGTACTCAGCCCATTCGGGCGACCCGTGCTACTCATCCTCCGGGTTCACCTCGTCGGTCTGCACGATGGCCTACCAGTGGCACTTGGATTACGTCGTCGACACGCATGCCGAGGCGATGGCGTATTACTACACGCAGACGACTAACTATTACGGCGAGGACAACGGCGCAAAGGATGTCTCCTATATCTCCGACTCCTACCTGAACTACATCTCGTATGGCTTCCTGGACGGCGCGGCATACGGCAACGTGCCGGACAAGGTGGAGTTCACATCCGGGCCGCGCTGCGTCGCGTCGACCTGCGGGGCGCTGTCCACGTCAAACCCGAAGGTCGGAACGCAATATCCGGACGTGCCCGTCGACCTGATGTGCGCCGCTGACACTAAGTGCACGTCCTGGGCGCCATCGATGTTCTCCCAGGTCCGCCTGACCTCGATCACGACACAGCAATACAACGTGTCGGCCGGGAGCTACAAGAACATCGACACCTACACGCTGAACGAGACCGAGCCGGCGTCCGGCGACGGGTTCTCGCCCACACTATGGCTGGCCTCAGTAGGACGCCAGGCAGACGACACCAGCGCGGGAGGATCGGCATCGCCCATCTCGCTGCCACTGGTGCAGTTCGGCGGGACAGACCTGCAGAACCGGGTCTTTACGGCGCAGTTCCCAGGCTTGTACCGGTACCGGATCTCCTCGATCACCAACGAGCTTGGCGGCGTTACCTCGATCACTTACGGAACGCCGGATCCCTGCTCATCCTCGTATTCCTCGTCGTCCAATTCGACGGTCACGTCAGCGAACACCGATTCGTGCTTCCCGGTGTACTGGACGCCATCGGGCAGCACATCGCCGACGCTGGACTGGTTCGAGTCGTATGCCGTCACTCGGGTTCTCACTAGCGACACCACCGGTGGCTCGCTGACCCAGGAGACCGACTACTCGTATGGCAGCGCGGCCTGGCACTACGACGACAACCAGGTCGTCCAGCCGAAGTACCGGACCTACGGCCAGTTCCGCGGATACTCGACCGTCACGACCTACACCGGGCAGTCGGCGAACAACCCTCAGACCGAGACTCAGACGAAGTACTACCAGGGGATGAACGGGGACACGCTCCCGTCTGGCACCTCCTCGGTCACGCTCACCGATTCGCAAAACGGCAGCCACGTCGACGACAACCAGCTAGCCGGCGACCCGCTGGAAACGACTACCTATCTCGGGTCAGGCGGCCGGGTCGCGTCGTCGACGATTAGGTCCTACTGGATCTCAGCGGCAGTCGCGACAATGAACCCGCGCGCCGGCTTCCCGCTGCCGTGACGGCGAACATGGTCGAGCCCGCCGAGACATGGACGCGAACCGCGCTGACCGACGGCGGCGAGACCAACGTCTGGAACGTCGTGGAGACCGACAACACCTACGACTCAGGTACTGGCGACGCCAACTTCGGCCTGCTGGAGTATGCCTACACCCATACCGACCCGGTCAATGCCGCCTACGACTCCTGCACCCAGGACAAGTACGCGCTGGTCAACACCGGCGAGAACCTGGCCGGCCTGATCTCCTACTCCGAAACTGACCAGGTCGCCTGCTCCGGGTACGCCGCCGGATCCCCGTCCTCGGTCCCGGACGGCCTGAACACCCTCGGTGCGCCGACCAGCGTGAACCGGCCGTCCCAGGTGACTAAGGCCGTGGAAACGTTCTACGACGACGCCAGCTTCAGCACCACCTTCCCCCAGACCACGGCGCCCACTCGCGGGAACGTGACCATGACCCGGCAAGCGTCGGGATACAGCAATGGCGCTTTCGCCTGGCAGACCGAATCGCAGGACACTACGACACTTACGGCCGGGTCGTCGACGCCTACGATGCGGACGGCAATGAGACCGTGACGAGCTACACGGTCAACTCTGCCGGGCTGACAACTGGCACGCAGGTCACGGCCCCAGCCACGACATATACCACCTCGTCTGGCACCGTCGTGACGACGACACACGTTACCTCTGCGACGCTCGACCCGACCCGCAACCTCACGATGACGGCCACCGACGAGAACGGAGTGGTGACCGCAGCTCAGTATGACGCGCTCGGCCGTGTCACCAGCGTGTGGAAGGATTCGCGGCCTACCAGCGACACCGCCAACGTCACTAACGCCTACACGGTTTCGGACTCCTCGATATCCGGAGTGGTCACCCAGACCCTCAACGAAGAAGGCAACTATGTGCCGTCAGTAGCGATCTATGACTCGCTCGGCCGCCAGCGCCAGACGCAGACGCTTGCCACAACATCGACTGGTAACGGCAGGCTGATAACCGAGAATCTCTACGACTCGCGCGGCTGGGTATATCAGACAAACACCAACTACTACGACGACACATCCCTGCCCGCGCTGAGCCTTGTCAGTGCTCCGTCTAACAAAGTCCCAAACCAGAGCGACTACGTATATGACGGGACTGGCCGGCAGGTCGAGGCCATCTCCGAAAATGACGCCAGCGTCGTATCCACCACCGTGACCGTCTACAACGGTGATTCCACTACGGTGATACCCGGTATCCCCGGTAATGCAGGCAGCGGGCCTGTCCCGGCCAAAGCTGGGACTGTACGGACAACGCAGGTAAACCCGATCGGGCAGACCAATGCCCTGATCGAATACACCGCCAACCCGTCCCTGTCGATCCCCTCGAATACCGCGACTGGCGATTTCATTATTTCGGGTGGCACACCTGACACCACGACGTACGCCTACAACGCGCAGGGTCTGCAAGATTCGACTACATCTGGCGGCAGCACGTGGACGCAGCAGTACAACCTGCTCGGCCAGGAAACTCAGGCAACCGATCCCGATGCCGGCACCACCACCATGCAATACGACGGGAACGGCAACCTGCTGCAGTCAAAGGACGCTCAAGGCAACTACGTGTCCTATACCTACGACCAGCAGGGCAGGAAGATTGCCCAGTATGCGGCCGCCTCGAGCGGCCAGGCGAACTACGTCTCGGCAAGCTCTCCTGGCGACCAGACCGCGTCCTGGGTCTATGACAATGCCAACAACGTGGTCTCCAAGATGCCCGACCCCAAGGGCCAGGCCACAACCCAGACCGCCTATTCCGGG
This sequence comes from uncultured Actinomycetota bacterium, assembly GCA_963834665.1. Lineage (GTDB taxonomy): Bacteria > Actinomycetota > Actinomycetes > Streptosporangiales > Streptosporangiaceae > JAJYUU01. The sequence goes on along the minus strand of CAWICK010000006.1, from coordinate 385,419 downwards.
GGATACGCCTACACGACACAGCAGCTCGGATTCAACGCGTTCGGTGAGTCCACCGGCGAGGTCGTTGAGGTTCCGGCCGGCGCCCCGGGCTCAGCCATGGGCACGGCATTCGCGTTCACAAACACCTACCAGCCAATCAACGGGACGCCGCTGAAGACCTCCTTCCCGTCGGGCGGAGGACTACCGAGCGAGACCGTCACCTACTCCACCACCACGGCGCTGGATCTGCCGTCGGCAGTCGGAGGGCTCAGTGGCTACGCCGAAGGCACCGCCTACGACGCCTACGGGCACGTCAACCAGGTCACGCTCGGCGCCGGATCAAACGAGGCGTACGCCACCGACACCTACGATCCGCACACGGGTGACCTGACCAATCAGCTCATCACCCGAACGGCGGCGACGCCCGCTAACGTCGACAACACCAGCTACACCTACAGCGCTGCTGGCCTGATCACCTCGCAGACTGACCAGCGGTTCGGCTCAGCGAGCACCTCGGAAACCCAGTGCTACACCTACACCACACAAGCTCAGCTCTCGGCGGCATGGACCGCCACAGACAACTGCGCTGCTACTCCCACCACCACGTCGGACAGCACTGTCGGGGACCTACTCGGCACCGGATCGGAGTACTTCCAGACCTATACCTACAACTCAGCAGCGGAACGCTCCACGCAGACCGCCCTCGACACGGCAACGGGCAGCTTCGCCACCACGAGTTACGGGTACTCAGCGAGCCAGCCGACTGCTCTCACGTCCACCAACACGACCGGGGCGCTTACCGGATCGACCAGCTACACCTACAACTCGGACGGCCAGCAAGCCACTCGCAGCACCCCCGCGGGTAACCAGACCCTCAGCTGGAGCAATGCCGGACAGCTCACTGGCGTTTCCTCTGGCGCCACCCAGCTGGCCTCCTATACCTACAACTCAGACGGCAGCCTGTTTTCCCAGACCAATGGCACCACTACTACCCTGTATCTCCCCGGGGAGCAGCTAACCGACAACGCGGGCGCCATCAGCGGCATCCGGTATTACACATTGCCCGGTGGCATCAACGCTGTTCGCACGGGCACCGCCAACAACTACGACTTCGAAATAGCCTCCGATCAGCACGGCACCAATACCCTCTACCTTGACTACACCGCGCAGAATCCGACCTGGCGACAGTTCGACCCATTCGGCAACTCGCGCGGCACCGGCAACGGCTGGATCGACAACCGCACTTTCCTCAACAAGGTCACAGACGGTGCCAGCGGGCTCACCGACGTCGGCGCCCGGTGGTACGACGCTGCCACCGGGAGTTTCGTCAGCGTCGACCCACTGCTTGAGACCACTGATCCCACCGAGATCGCCGGCTACGACTATGCCGGGAACAACCCCACGACATACGCCGATCCGTCTGGCCAGATGCTCTGCATCGCCGGCGGCCCGTGCGGTTCGATTCAGTTCCTCGAACACTATTCCAGCAGTGCAAGCAGTAGTGATAGCAGTTCTGGCGCGTACAGCGGTTCTAGCGGGTACAGCGGCTCTGGCGGGTACAGCGGCTCTGGCGGCTATAGCGGCTCGAGCTCTGCAACTGGCAGCGCACCGTCTGCTGCCTCAGCCGAGCGCGCCGCGACACTTCATATGGAAGCGCTCGCGGGCACCTACGCCAACAATACGATCGCGGTCGCCAGCGGCGGACAGGCTGCCGTCGCCAGCATCGGCGCCGCCACGACCCAGGCCAGCGCTATGATGCGCGGCGGCTCGTCGGCCGGGGCTGCGACCATGCGTATGCTGTCACGGAACAACTTCTGGCGGACCCTCGGCCGGGTCGGGCGAAGTGGTGCACTAGATATGAGCGGTCGCGTTCTCTTGGGCGTGGGGAGCGCTGTCGGAGCCTGGCAAAACTACTCGGTCGACCGTGCACAGCACGGTGTCGTCTCGAGCGCGGTGGAGTCCAGCGTCCAGACTGCCGGAGATGCAGCGCTCTCGTTCGTCAATGTCAGCGTTTTCGCCGGGGCTGGCGCCGCAATCGGCACCGCCATCGCGCCTGGCGTCGGCACGCTGATAGGAGCTGGCGTGGGTGCGCTCGCGGGTGCTGCAACTGCCTATTTCCAGTCAACGGCCTTCAACAACAGCGTCAATACGGTGACTAACGCGATCGGGGGAGCAGTGAGTGACGTCGCGAGCTTCTTCGGTTTCTAACATGTCGAAAGCATGAAACGTGGCTATTCCTTACGTTCTTGTCACTGTCGCGCTGCTCTGGGGTCCGAAGCTGCGAGTGTCGGAAGCACGGCGCGCCTGGCGAGATGCCGGACGCTGCCGGCTGCAGCCGGAGGCGCTTTGGCGAACCCTGCTTGGGAATGCCGTCGCACGCGGCGCCGATCGCGCCGTGCTGGCACAAGCGATCTTGCTCTTTTCAGCTGCCGTGATGATGGGCGCCTTGACTGGCTCGACCTGGCTCCCGGTGACCGCAGCGGCGCGCTTCCGGGAAGTCGGCGGTGGCCGCCGGGGCATTGGGGATCGTGGTTGGCACTGCCGCAGCTGTCATGATTGTCCTAGTGAACCGTCCTGTGGCCCTTATCCCGCTGCCATGTCGACACGAAGGCGGCATTCTGGCCAGAAGCGGAGCGACAAGAAAGGCCGCCCAGATTGTCCGCCACAGCGGCTGATGAACGTGGTTTACAGCGCGCCCGCGCGGCGCGCGAGGATGGGAGCGTGCAGGAAGTGAGTCTCGACGAGGATGCGCTTCTGGTCGGCGCACTGGGTGAAGTTGGTGGCGGAGCCGGGGGTCGGCTGGGTGCCGAGTCTGCTGGCCGTCGGCTGCGCAAGAACGTGCTGGAGCTTGATCTCGCTGTCAGCATGACGCCCGAGGCGGCAGCGAGACGCGTTCAGGAGGTCCTTGCGGACCAAGGCCATGTTCTGCGAACCGAGAAGGCTGACGGAGAGTCGGCCGTCGAGGTAGTCGGCATTGTCGGAGCAGGGTTCGGGAATCTCAATCCGGCCGTCGTGACGGTGACCATTCGCCCGGCGGAGGACGGGTCGCGGCTTGTGGTTCGCGGCGCGGCCAAAGAGGGTCTGATCAAGCAGCGTGCCGGAGAGTGGGCCGCTAAGCGAGTCGCAGCGGCCATAACCTGATCATCTTGACGCCAGCCGTAATCCTCACTTAGTCACCCGTTGGAATGTCTCGGCCAGCGTCGGCTGGAGGACTCATTCGATGGGCAACCCGAGGCTGGCGGCTCATGAAGCTCGCTTGGGCCAGCCGGGCGAGCGGCCAGGCGCCACCACGCGCTCTGGGCGGTGCGCCTACGACTTGCCGGCCTGCGCGCCGGGGCGGCCGGCCGCGAAGTTACCGGCCGTGTGATGCTGGTCGGATGTCTGAGCCTGCTGTCCCTGACCGCGTTCCAGAAGGCGCGACGCCGGAGGGCGATGGAGTTGTCCTCGGGCTCGGTCCAGTCCGCGTTGACGCGTTCATCGACTTCCTCTGCCCGTTCTGCCGTCGATTCGAGCTGTCAGCTGGGCCGATGCTGGCTGGTCTGGTGTCTGACGGCTTGATCAGCCTGGCCTATCACCCCATGAATTTCCTGGATGAGGCGTCGACGACGAATTACTCCACGCGAGCGGCCGCGGCGTCGGGCTGTGCCGCGGACCAGCAGCGATTTGCGGAATACGCGCGCGCCTTGTTCGTCAATCAGCCACCCGAGGGCGGACCTGGGCTGACCGATGACGAACTGACCGGCCTCGGTCTTTCGGTCGGCCTGCCTAGTACTTTCACAGCCTGCGTGGCCAAAGCGACTTACCTGGACTGGCCGTCGTACGTGACCGCTCGCGCCGTCGCGCTCGGGGTGAGTGCCACTCCGACGGTGCTGGTGGCTGGCGCAAGCGTCTCGCCGGATCCGCAAGCGATCAGCGCCGCGATTGCCGCGGCCCGCTAGGCAGCGCTACAGGCACCACCGGCCGTGCGCGCGGGCGGGCGGGCAAAGCAGGACTCGTGTCCTAGCGGAAGCCGTTTACATCGACTTGGCCGGCGTTACCCGCGGGCGGTGGCAGCCGGGATGCGGTCAGTTGACAGGTCCGCTGCGGGCATGACGGCGATGACGACCTTTCCCTTAGCGTGCCCTTGCTCCACGTACCGCATGGCTTCGGGCGTCTCGGCCAGCGGGTACGTCCGGTCGATGACGGGCGTGACCTTCCCGGCCTCGATGAGGTCCGTCAGGATGATCAGGTCCGCGTAGTTCTCCTTGCACACGAACGTCGTCAATTTCTGGCCCGTGAACCGGGACAGCAGGACAGCCCGGAGCTGGCGATCGCTGCCTCCGAGCCACCGGCCGCCGGTCTCGCCCCCGGCAATGACGAGAGTCCCCTTCGGGGCGAGCGCCCGCCGCAGGCGTGCCAACGATGCGTTCCCGCCGATGTCGAGGATCACGTCATATCGTTGCTCCCCGCCGGCGAAGTCCTCCCGCGTGTAGTCGAGGACCCGGTCGGCGCCGATGGATCGGACCATGTCGGCTTTCGCGGTGCTGCATACGGCAGTGACCTTCGCGCCGAACGCCTTGGCCAACTGCACCGCGAAGGTCCCCACGCCTCCCGACGCGCCGATGATGAGCACCTCCTGCCCGGGCTTCACCCGCCCGTGGTCGCGCAAGCCCTGCAGTGCTGTCAGGCCGGAGACGGCGACTGCCGCTGCCTGCTCGAAGCTGAGGTTCGCTGGCATGGGCGCCAGTTTGCTCTCCAGAGCGCGGGCGTACTCGGCAAAGGCGCCCTCGCCGATGCCGAAGACTTCGTCGCCGGGCTGGAACCTGGTCACGTTCCTGCCCGCGACTTCCACGACTCCGGCCACCTCCCTGCCCCGAACGGGGGTCTTGGGCGCCCGGAGCCCGTAGCCTGCCAGACGCAGCGCGTATGGCAGACCCGTCATGAGGTGCAACACTCCCCGGTCTACGCCCGCTGCATGGACGCGGATCAGCACCTCGTTGTCGGCTACCTCGGGCTTTTCGATATCCCGGGACTCGAGGACCTCTGTCGAGCCGTAGGTGTCTTGAACGATCGCGCGCATGAGCTTTCTCCTTGCCGGGCCGGTCTCAGTGGTAGCGGGAAGCGTGCGGAAACGGGCCTGATCCAGCCCGGACGTGCTCGGTCCGGAGATTGGCCTGCCGGCCTTGCAAAATGGCCGGCAGCCGGTCACCGCAGCCTTAGCCCGACGAACTGCGCTGGGTCTTGCTGATCAGGCCCTCGGCGATCGAGGACTTCTCGCCCTCCTCGGGGATGATGGCCCACGCCACCAGGTAGGCCAGGACGCCGGCCCCTCCGGTGATGACGGTGATGACGGCCACGATTACCCGGACCAGGGTCACGTCCCAGCCGAAGTATTCGGAAGCTCCTGCGCAGATCCCGGCCACCATGCGGCCCTTCCGGCTGCGAACGAGGGTCTTGGTTCCGTTCCCGCTGGCGTCCATGTCAGCCGTCCCTTCTGGCGATCCGGGTAACGGGGCCGCTGTCAGCGGCTGATCCCGGGTGCCTGGTCTCCGAGCTTACAGATGTAGATAAAAACTAGCAATAGATTTCCAGAAATTGTGATAGTCTTTTAGCATGGCGCACTGGAGTTTCCTGACCAACCACTCCCGGGTCCTGCTGTGCATCGCCCACGACCAAGGACTGCGGTTGCGCGACATCGCCGCGAGCCTGGGCATCACCGAGCGCAGCGCCCACGCCATAGTCAATGACCTCACCCGGGCCGGCTACGTCATTAAAGAGCGAGATGGCCGCCGCAACCGATACCAGATACAGGGCCACTTGCCGTTGGCCGAACCCGGCACCACGGAACCCGCCATCGGAGACATACTTGCCGTCCTGCTAGGCGAACCACAGCACGATGAGCGTGGCAGCATCGACTTTGCCGATACGAAATCCATCGACCTGGTCGACGGGTCGGATGGGATCACGGCAGAGGTTCTCCCAGCGCGGTAATCATCACGGCCGCGGAGATGGGAACGGCGCCAACAGTAGAGCGCGGACACCACAGGGCGACACCACAGGGCCCGTTTGCAGGGCATATTCAGTGATTCCTGCCCGGAATCGGGCAGGAATCTTGCAAACTTGGCAGCCGACCGGGCATTATTGCCCGGGTGGCAGGGCAGGACCCTCACGGGGATCTCGTCGAGTACCTGATCCGCACCTGCCCGCTCAGCTCGGCCGAGGCCGCACGCGTGGTCGCCGACGTGCTGGGCTACTTTTCCGAGCCGCCAGCGGATTACGTGCGGCGGCGCCACCGGGAGCTGAAGGCGCGCGGGCTCAGTAATGACGCGGCCTTCGGGCTGATCGCGGCCGAGATTCCGCAGCGGCGGTACGCGCCGCCCGAGTTCTCGCTGCGCCAGTTGCGCAGGATCGTTTACGGCTAACCAGGATCGTCTACGGGAGGAGCAGGCACTTTGTGCGGGATCGTCGCATATATCGGCAGCAAGGACAGTGTCCCGATCTTGCTGGAAGGCCTGGCCAGGCTTGAGTACCGCGGTTATGACTCGGCCGGGATAGCGGTCGCTGGCCGTAGCGGCGACCTGCGCATGCGCAAGGCAAAGGGCCGGGTAGCGGAACTGGCGGCGGACATGCCGGCGAGGCTGAAGGGCAGCCCTGGCATCGGGCACACGCGGTGGGCGACGCACGGCGAGCCGAGCGACGTCAACGCGCACCCGCACGTCTGCGGGCCCATCGCGATCGTGCACAACGGCATCATCGAGAACGCCGAGGAGCTTCGGGCCAAGCTGATCGCCGAGGGAGCCGAGTTCGCGTCGCAGACCGACAGCGAGATCTTCGCGCACCTGATCGCCGCTCAGGCGGGCGCAAGCCCCACGCTCACTGACCCAGGCGAGCCCGCCGACCTCGAGGAAGCGGTCCGCCGCGCGCTGAAGTCTGTCGTCGGCACCTATGGCCTGGCCGTGCTCGATGCCCGCCTGCCGGACCGGCTGGTCGTTGCCCGCAACGGCAGCCCGGTTCTGCTCGGCATCGGCGACAAGGAGATGTTCGCGGCATCTGACGTGGCCGCCCTGGTCCGCTACACCCGGCAGGTCGTGCACCTGGACGACGGCGAGATCGCCACCATCCAGGCTGATGGATTCCGGACGTCCACCCTCGATGCCAGGCGGACCACCAAGACGGCCGCGGTGGTCGAAGCGGACGCGGCCAGTTACGACGCTGACGGTCACGCCCATTTCATGCACAAGGAGATCCACGAGCAGCCGGGTGTGGTGGAGCGAGTACTTCGCGGCCGCCTGGACGACAGGTTCAATACCGCGCACCTAGGCGGGCTCAACCTCGATCCTCGCGACGCCCGCGGCATCAAGCGGGTGAAGATCCTGGGCTGCGGATCCGCGTACTATTCCGGCGTGCTCGGCGCCCAGCTGATCGAGGAACTGGCGAGGGTGCCCGCCGACGCCGAGCCTGCCTCAGAGTTCCGCTACCGGGGACCGGTGATCGAGGAAGGAACCCTGTACATCGGGGTCAGCCAGTCTGGCGAAACCTACGACACGCTCGCCGCGGTGCAGGAGGTGAAACGCAAGGGCGGCCGGGTACTCGGCGTCGTCAACACGGTGGGCAGCACGATCGCCAGGGAATGCGACGGCGGCGTATACCTGCACGCCTGCCCGGAGGTGTCCGTCACCTCCACGAAGACCTTCACCGCCACCGCGACGGTGTTCGCGCTGCTGGCGCTGCATCTGGCCCGCATCCACGATCTGTCCCCGGCCGATGGCAAGCGGATCAGCGCCGGCCTGCGCAAGCTGCCAGCGCAGATTGAGCAGATCCTGGCGCGGGAGGATGAGATCGCCGCGCTGGCCAAAGATCTCGCCGGATACCGAGGCATGTTCTTCGTCGGCCGGGTACGCGGCTGGCCGGTTGCCCGGGAGGGCGCACAGAAGCTGAAGGAAGTCTCCTACCTGCATGCTGAGGCCTATCCGGCCAGCGAGCTCAAGCACGGCCCCCTTGCCCTGGTCGGCCCCGACCTGCCAACCGTGGCGATCGTCCCGGACGACGAACTGGTCGACAAGAACCTGGCGACCCTCGGGGAGATCAAGGCCCGCCAGGGCCGGGTGCTGCTCGTCGGCCATTCCGCGCCGGACGGCCAACTCGCCGACGACGTGCTCGCAGTGCCGAAGAATGAGCCGGAACTCGACCCGATCCTGCTGTCAGTGCCATTGCAGCTGCTGGCCTACCACGCTGCGGTTCAGCTGGGTAACGATGTCGACAGGCCACGGAATCTGGCCAAGAGCGTCACAGTGGAGTAGGCGGGCCATGTCCCGGCCCGGTTCACGGTCAGCTTGTCGCTCATACCGCAGACTGGGCACATGGGCCGGGAAGCCAGCACTTCGCCAGCTGCCAGCGCGCGGCACGGCGAGATCGAGCCGTTGCCGGAGCCGATGGCCGAGGCACTCGCGGCGTTCGGCCTGCATCTAGGCTCGGAACGCGGGCTCTCGCCCCACACGGTCAGGGCATACATCAGTGACATCGAATTGCTGTTCAGGCATGCGCACCGGGAGCAATGCGGCGAGGTCGGCGACCTCGATATTGCCGAGCTGCGCTCCTGGCTCGGCGAGCTGCACCGCTCCGGGCAGGCACGTGCGACCATCGCCAGGCGGGCCGCTTCGGCGAGGGCGTTTACCGCATTCGCGCACGGCCGGGGATGGCTGGCCGCCGATCCGGGTGGGCAGCTCGGCACGCCGAAGGTGCACAGGCGGCTGCCGCAGGTGCTGGCCCAGGATCAGATGAGCGCGGTGCTCGCCGTGGGGGCCAGGCCAGCCGGTGAGCGAGCGGACCGCCAGCGCCAGGACGGCCGGTCCGACGGCCAGGCCCGGGTTGACGGCCAGGTTCGGGCTGACACTGGGCCGGCGGCCAGGGATGCCGCGGCGATCGAGGCGGCCGTCCACCTGCGGGATACCGCGATCATGGAACTGCTGTACGCGGCCGGGATCCGGGTCAGCGAACTGTGCGGTCTGGACCTTCACGACCTCGATTCAGGCCGGCGCACGGTCCGGGTCCTTGGCAAAGGGCGCAAGGAGCGGACCGTACCCGTTGGAATTCCGGCGCTCCGGGCCGTCAGAGAATGGACTACCCGCGGCCGTCCCGTGCTGGCTTGCGACCCGTCTGCGGCCATGTTCCTCGGCGCGCGCGGCGGTCGAGTCGACCCGCGCACCGTCCGCCGGGTCGTACACGCCAGGATCGCGGCGGCCGGGTCGGTACCGGATACCGGCCCGCACGGGCTGCGGCACACCGCCGCCACTCACCTGCTCGAGGGCGGCGCTGACCTGCGCAGCGTCCAGGAAATACTCGGCCATGCCTCGCTAGCAACCACGCAGATCTACACACATGTCACGATTGACAGGCTGATCTCGGTCTACCATCAGGCTCATCCGCGGGCCTGACGACCGACCCATATCGGCCATCAGCGCACCCGCGGCCCGCGCAGGGATGGAGTGTGCGACAAGTGAGTCTCGACGAGGACCGGCTTCTGGTCGGCGCGCTGGGTGAACTTGGAGGCGTCGGTGGCGGTCGGCTAGGTGCGCAAGTTGGTGCCCGCCGACTGCGCAAGAACGTGCTCGAGCTTGACCTAATTGTCAGCATGACGCCGGAAGCGACAGCAAAACGGGCCCAAGACGTCCTAGCGGACCAAGGCCGGCTGCTGCGAGCTGACCAGGCCAGCGAACTGCAGGCCTTCGAGGTAGTTGGCATTGTTGGAGCGGGGTTCGCGAACCTCAACCCCGCCATCGTGACGGTGACAATTCGGCTGGCCGACAACGGATCGCAGGTTGTGGTTCGCGGGGCCGCCAAAGAGGGCCTCATCAAGCAGCGAGCCGGTGAGACGGCAGCTCGGAGAGTGGCAACGGCCATATCGGATCTTGAACAATAACGATTCCTGTGGGCGGGGTTTCCTGTGGGCGGGGTCGTTCCCCTCAAGCGTGGCGGGGATCGCTTTCTGGCGAATCCGGACGCGCTCGAATCCGGCCGTTACCGCCGACACGGCCTGCTCGGATCCGGCTGCTTCCGCCAGGACATCGCGACGCATGCTGGGCATGTAGACTTACACCACGGCCTGCTAGCTGGCCTGCGTGAGCATGCGCAGTCCTGGCGGCCGAATTCGCGCGTCCGCTCGCTGCGCGGCCTGCCCGGGCGAGGATTTCCGGCAAAAGGGAATCCCCGCACTGGCTCCGCACAGGGCGCCTTTCACCGGTCCGCGAGAGGTCAACCTCTCACGGCGAAGGGCGCACGGCCGCTAGGAACTCAACCGGCAGGCGCCTGCCCTCGCATGGGGCCGGGCGCCGTAACAGGAAGGGGACACCGGCATGGCTCCGGTCGTCACCATGCGCCAGCTACTCGAGAGCGGCGTTCATTTCGGGCATCAGACCAGGCGCTGGAACCCGAAGATGAAGCGCTTCATCTTCACTGAGCGCAATGGCATTTACATCATTGACCTTCAGCAGTCGCTCGACTTCATCGACCGCGCCTACGACTTCATCAAGGAAACCGTCGCGCACGGTGGCTCGATCATGTACGTGGGCACGAAGAAGCAGGCCCAGGAAGCCATCGCCGAGCAGGCTCGCCGTGTCGGGATGCCGTTCGTCAACCAGCGCTGGCTGGGCGGAATGCTCACCAACTTCGGCACCGTCTACAAGCGCCTCCAGCGGCTCAAGGAGCTTGAGGAGATCGACTTCGACGATGTGGCCAGCTCGAACCTGACCAAGAAGGAGCTGCTGCAGCTCCGCCGCGAGCGGGACAAGCTCGAGCGCTCCCTCGGCGGCATCAGGGACATGTCCAGGGTGCCCAGCGCGCTGTGGATAGTTGACACCAAGAAGGAGCACATCGCAGTCAGCGAGGCGCGGAAGCTGGGCATCCCGGTAATCGCGATCCTGGACACGAACTGCGACCCGGACGAGGTGCAGTACCCCATTCCGGGTAACGACGATGCGATCCGCAGCGTCGCCCTGCTTACCAGGGTTATCGCGGACGCGGTGGCCGACGGGCTCATCGCCAGGGCAGGCGCGGCCGCGGCGGATGATAAGCCTGCTGCCAGTGGCGCCGAGGGCGTGCTTGGTGCCGCTGAGCCGCTGGCCGAGTGGGAGCGCGAGCTGCTCGAGGGCAAGGCGGACGGCGCTGACGCGGCGCCGTCGGCAGCCACTGACGCAGCGGCCGACGCGACCAAGGCCAGCAAGCCGACCGCGACTGCTGCCGAGCCCACGGCGACTGCTGCCGAGCCCACGGCGACTGCCAGCGAGCCGACCGCGACTGCTGCCGAGCCCACGGCGACCGTTGCCGAGCCGACCGCGACTACCGCCGAGCCGACGGCAGCCGCCGCCGAGGCAGAGACTGACAAGGCCACGGCAGGCTCCGACTCGGCCACGCCCGGCTCCGAAGGCGACACGGCCGCCGCGCCCGCCGAGGCGCCGACAGCCTGATCTTGCGGCAGCCAGGCCAGGGCGTCGGCCCAGCCGTTGCCTGCCGCTACAGGTACCACGACAACGAAAGATGGGGACATGGCGAACTACACCGCCGCCGATGTAAAGAGGCTGCGCGAGCAGACCGGCGCCGGCATGATGGACTGCAAGAACGCCCTGGTTGAGGCCAACGGCGACTACGACGCGGCGGTCGAGGCCCTGCGCATCAAGGGTGCCAAGGACGTGACCAAGCGGGCCCAGCGCACGGCCGCCCAGGGCCTGGTCACGGCCCAGTTGTCCGGCACCAGCGCCGGCGTGCTACTTGAGCTGAACTGCGAGACTGACTTCGTGGCTAAGACGGACCTGTTCCAGCAGGTCGCCGGCGACATCGCCGCAGCGGCCCTGGCGGCCGCCGCCGATGACCGGCTGGCCGTGCTCGGCCTGGAGGTCCGGCCGGGTCAGACCACCCAGGAACTGATCGAGGAAGCAGGCGCGACGCTCAAGGAGAAGCTGGAGCTCGGCCGCTACGCCCGCTTTGAGGGCGGCTACGTCGCCAGCTACCTGCACAAGTCCGACCCGGGCCTGCCGCCCACGCTCGGCGTGCTCGTACAGCTGGACCAGGCCGGCGCCGAGGTCGGCCAGGTCATCGCCCATCAGGTCGCCGGCCACCTGCCGCCCCCGCAGTACATCACTCGCGACCAGGTGCCCGACGACCTGATAACCAACGAGCGCCGCATCGCCGAGCAGGTCACCAGGGCCGAAGGCAAGCCCGAGCAGGCTGTCCCGAAGATCGTGGAGGGACGCCTCAACGCGTTCCTGAAGGACATCGTGCTCGTCGAGCAGGCGTCTGTGCGGGATCAGAAGAAGTCGGTCAAGCAGTTGCTGGCCGACCACGGAGCCAGCGTGCGTGGATTCGCGCGGTTCCAGATCGGTCAGGCAGGTTGACGCTGCCGGAAGGTGGTATCGCGGTGGCACTTAGCCCGCCGGCAGATCCCGAGTCCGGACGCGGGCTAAGCCCCGCGGCCGGTGACGGCAGGCCGAACTGGCGGCGGGTAGTGCTGAAACTGTCCGGCGAGGCGTTCGCCGGCAGCGAGGCGCTCGGTATCTCCCCGGACGTCGTGATCCATCTCGCCAAGGAGATCACCGCGGCGGCGAAGGAAGGCTTCCAGATCGCCGTCGTTGTCGGCGGCGGCAACATGTTCCGAGGTGCCGCGCTCTCCGAGCGCGGCATCGACCGGTCACGAGCCGACTACATGGGCATGCTCGGCACGGTGATCAACTGCCTGGCCCTGCAAGACGTGCTGGAGAAACTTGGCGTGGAAACCAGGGTCCAGACCGCCATCACCATGGGTCAGGTAGCCGAGCCTTACATACCGCGGCGCGCCATCCGGCACCTGGAGAAGGGCCGGATCGTGATCTTCGGGGCCGGGCTCGGGGCCCCGTTCTTCTCTACCGACACCTGCGCGGCTCAGCGCGCGCTCGAGATCGGCGCCGAGGCGGTGCTGAAGGGCACGCAAGTCGACGGTGTCTATGACGCCGACCCCCGGCATAACGTCGGCGCCGTGCTCTTCCACCACCTCGACTACACCGAGGTGCTGCGGCGCGAACTGCGTGTGATGGATGCGACCGCGGTCAGCCTCTGCATGGACAATGACCTGCCCATAGTCGTCTTTGACCTGATGGGCGAGGGTAATGTCGTCAGAGCGGTCCGCGGTGAGCACATCGGCACGCTGGTGAGCCGGTCCGGCCGCTGATGTCCGCTCCAGCCAGGCCGCAGACGTTTCCAACGGAGCCGGTGACGCGGGAGACTGGACGCCTACGAACGCACAGGAGCCGCAGTGATTGACGATAGCCTCCTCGAGGCCGAGGAGAAGATGGAGAAGGCCGTCGCGGTTGCCAAGGAAGAGTTCAGCGGCATTCGCACCGGACGGGCCCACCCGGCCATGTTCAACAAGATCACCGCCGAGTACTACGGCACTCTGACGCCGGTGAACCAGCTAGCGTCCTTCCACCTGCCCGAGCCGCGGATGGTCATCGTGCAGCCCTACGACAAGGGCTCGATGGCGGCGATCGAGAAGGCCATCAGGAATTCCGACCTGGGGGTCAACCCGACCAACGACGGCGTGATCATCCGCGTGGTGTTCCCGGAACTGTCCGAGGAGCGCCGCAAGGAGTTCATCAAGGTAGCCAGGAACAAGGCAGAGGACAGCCGGGTCTCGATCCGCAACATCCGCAGGCACGCCAAGGATTCGATCGACAAGCTGGTCAAGAACGGCGAGGCAGGCGAGGACGATGGCAGGCGAGCCGAGCGGGAGCTTGACGAGCTGACGCACACCTATACCGGGCAGGTCGACGAGCTGCTGAAGCACAAGGAAGCTGAGCTCCTCGAGGTATAGCTTGCGGGTCGAAAAGAAAGCCCCGGCGGACTCTGGACACGCCGTATCCGGGGGAGGTGCGGCGACGGCAGAAGGCGGGGCGGGGGCGGTGACTGAGCGCAAGCCAGGCCGGGCCGGCCGCAACCTGCCTGCTGCAGTGGGTGTCAGCCTCCTTCTCGGCGGCGTGGTGCTGCTGACCCTGTTCACTGTCAAGGCCACGTTTCTGCTCTATGTCGGGCTCATCGTCGGCGCCGCGCTGTGGGAACTCAACCATGCGCTCTCCTCGCGGGACATTCACCTGCCGCTGATACCGATCGCGGCCGGCGGCATCGCGATGGTCACGCTCGCCTACTGGACCGCGACAAAATGGTCGGTAACGGCGCTCGGCCTGTCGGCCATCGGCGTGCTGGCTTTCCGGCTGAGGGGCACCGCGTCCGGCTATGTGCGGGACGTGACCGCTGGCTTGTTCGCCCTGTGCTACCTGCCGCTCATGGCAGTGTTCGTCGCGCTGATGCTGGCAGAGCCGGATGGTGCGCGCCGCGCGCTGATCTTCGTGGTGCTGACAGTGTGCAGCGACACTGGCGCCTACCTGGCCGGCATCCTGTTCGGCAAGCATCCGATGGCGCCGTCTATCAGCCCGAAGAAGACCTGGGAAGGGCTGGGCGGCTCGATCGTCGCGTGCCTTACCGCTGGCGCGATCATGGTGCCGGAGCTGCTGCACGGCCACCTGTGGCAGGGCTTGGTTCTCGGCCTGGCCGGCGTCGGCGCCGCCACACTGGGCGACCTGAGCGAGTCGATGATGAAGCGGGACCTGGAGATCAAGGACATGGGACACCTGCTGCCAGGACATGGCGGCTTCCTGGACCGGATCGACTCGCTGCTGGTCATGGCTCCGGTCATCTGGGTGCTGCTGGCAGTCTTCGTGCCCAACGGTCGCGCGGCCTGAGGCCGGCCCGGTTGGCTGCCGGCGGGCCGATCACTGAGCGCTATGCCGGCCCCGTTCCCGATAGGAATTCAGGCGTGCGGCTCGTACACCCAGCTGCGGCGCTGCGCGGCTAGCTGGGTGACGAGGCTGGCCGAGCTCCGCTCCCTGGCCAGCTTGCGCTCGGAAAAGTTGATGGGGATGAGCCAGAGCCAGCGAACCGGCTCGTTGCTGGACCGGAACCCGGCCAGCCTCGGCACTTCCGGGCCGGGCAGCCGGGACGGGTCGTCCAGCAGAAGTACCGCCTCGTTGCCGCCGCCCAGCGGGAACGTCGACGGCTCGTGATACCAGGCAATGCTGTGGCCGGAGCCGAGCCAGGTGACCTCCCGCCACGGGAACTGGGCGAGCCACAGGAAGATGCGGGCGGCCTCGGCGCTCGGCATGGTGGTGGCCAATGCGAGCTCGACCCTGGCCCGGCTGGCGAAGCCGTCGCCGGTCTGCTCCACGACGGGCATCCGCTGACAGCTCATGCCCACCGTGGACAGCACGGTGAAGGGCCGCTTCGGTACCGCGGGGCGCTCGGACACGCCGACCGCCGGGCTCTTGCCGCCGCTGACATCCCAGTAGCCGCCGCCAGGCCCGAGCCTAGTCAGCAGGTGGCCCAGCAGCGACTGCTGCGCCAGCGCCCAGGAACCCGCGCTGGCGCGCCAGCGCCAGAACTGCGCGGACTGCGCCACCCGGATGCCGAGGCCCTCCATGGCGTCGTCGAGTGACCAGCCGAACGGGGTCTGGCCGATGACGTCCCGGCTGTAGCCGGGCATGCCCCTGGTCAAATCTGACCAGCCCGGAATGACGGCGAGCACCTCCCCGTCCTCCAGAATCGCGACGCCGTCGCCCTCCTCGAGCCAGACCGCGGCCAGCGCGCCCGCCTCGATCAGCCGCCGCCCGGCCGGATGCTTGGTGTGCTCGGCCGGCATCTCGGGCGCGGCACCGGAACGCAGCTTGGCCAGGTCGATGGTGTCCGGCGCCGCACGGTGATTGGCAATCCAGGTGGCCGCGATCGCGCCGGACTTGTCGTGCAGGTACGCCGAGGTCGTCGCGCCGTCGTACTCCACCACCACCCGACGGCTGCCGTATGGGCTGACGCTGTCGAGCAGCACGACGGGGCCGCCTGGCCCGGCTGCTCCGGCTGGCCTGGCGGATATCCTGGAGCCCTGACCGGACCCTCTGCGCAACGTCGGCACGTGCTGAAATCTACCGACTTTCCGCAGGTAGTTGGGCTGCATGCGGAAGATCGATGGCGAGTTGATGCACGGAAGGGAGCGCGCAAGTGGCCGAGGCGATCAAGCTGCTGCCCATCGGGCTGGCTCAGGCCGAGCCGCTCCCTGACGCTGACCAGGCGCCAGCCGGCGCGGCTGACGGCCTCGACAGGGCCGGCGCGGCTGACGGGGCCGGGGCGGAAGACGGGCCGGCCCGGCCGGGCGCCGCGGGCCGCGCGCGCGTCCGCCTCGCCACCTGGCTGATCTGGACCTGGCCGGCCGCGGGCGGCCGTGACTGAACTCGGTCAGCCCGCCTTCCGGGCCGATCAACTGTCCCGGCATTATTTCGCCCGGCTGACCGACGACCCGGCCGAGATGACCGACCTGCCCGCTGACGGCCGGGGCGAGCTGGCCGCGGCCCTGCTGCCGCCGCTGCTCAGTGCCCAGCGCGAGCTGGAGTGCGACGGCGGCACGACGCGCAAGACGTTGTGGCGGGCCTTCGACGGCGCGTTCGTCGAGTCTGTGCTGATGCGCTACCCGGACCGGGTCACGATGTGCGTGTCCTCGCAGGCCGGCTGCGGCATGGCCTGCCCGTTCTGCGCGACCGGGCAGGCCGGGCTGACCAGGAACCTGTCGGCAGCCGAGATCGTGACGCAGGTGTTCGCGGGGGCCAGGGCGATGGCGTCCGGTGCGGTGCCGGGCGGCCCCGGCCGGGTGTCGAACGTGGTGTTCATGGGCATGGGCGAGCCGCTGGCGAACTACCCGAGCGTGCTGACGGCCGTGCGCCGGATCACCGATCCCGCTCCGGCCGGGCTCGGCATCTCCCAGCGATCAGTGACCATGTCGACGGTTGGCCTCGTTCCCGCCATCAGGAAGCTCGCCGCCGAGCAGCTTTCTGTGCGGCTGGCCGTCTCGCTCCACGCGCCCGACGACGAGCTGCGCGACGAGTTGGTGCCAGTCAACAGGCGATGGAAGGTTGCCGAGGTCCTCGACGCTGCCTGGGGTTATGCAGCGGCAACCGGGCGGCGCGTGTCCATCGAGTACGCGATGATCCGGGATGTCAATGACCATGCCTGGCGCGCAGACATGCTGGCCAGCCTGCTCGCTGGCCGGCTGGTGCATGTCAACCTGATCCCGCTGAACCCGACGCCGGGCTCGAAGTGGACGGCTTCCGATCCGGCCGTGGCCGCCGAGTTCCTCGACCGGCTCGCCGCGCGCGGCGTCCCGGTCACGGTCCGGGATACCAGGGGAACGCAGATCGACGGGGCATGCGGCCAGCTGGCGGCAGCGACCGGTCCGGCCTGACGCCGGCCTGACGCCTGACGGCCTGACGGCGACGCGGCCTGACGCCGCCGGCCTGACGCCGGCGCTAGCCCGGCGGGCCAGGCTCGCGGGCCAGACCGGCGGCGGCGATCTTCCCGCCGGCCGTTGCGCAGAGTACGTTGGCGGCCATGATGTGGAAGCAAGAGCTGGTCAGGCGACGCAGGCTGCTGATGGCGGCGGCTGTCCAGAGCGCGTGGCGGCGCATGCAGCAAGCCGGGACGGTGACGGCCGACACACAGGCCGGCCGCCGGTTCGCGGCGTTCGGGCCTGGCACGCTGATGGCCTTCCCTACCGGCGCGGTCTACGGCGAGAGCTGGATCGAGATCGGCGACCAGTGCATGATCGCCGAAATGGTCACGCTCTGCGCTGGCATGGCGCCTGGTCATGACCTTGGCCCCGATCCGGTGCTCCGCGTCGGCGACAGGTGCGTCATCGGGCGCGGCAGCCACATCGTGGCGCATCACTCGATCGAGATCGGCGATGACGTCTTCACCGGCCCCTACGTCTACATCACCGACCAGAACCACAGTTACGCCGACATCGAGGTGCCCGTTGGGCGGCAGTGGCCGGTGAACAGCAGTGTCAGCATCGGGTCGGGTACCTGGCTTGGTACCGGCGCGATCATTCTCCCTGGCTCGGTCGTCGGCCGGAACGTGGTTGTAGCCGCGGGCGCCGTTGTCCGCGGCAAGGTGCCCGATCACGCTGTCGTGGGTGGCGTTCCCGCCAAGGTGATCCGGGAGTACGTGGTCGGCAGTGGCTGGTCCGCTCCGGTTCGCTAGGCGCGCAGCGACGTCCAACGGTTATTGAGTGCGTTTGTCTGGGCGGATTCAACTGGTCCTTGCAACGGTTTCTGAGTTTATGGAGGTCGTTGTGGACATGCGCGGACGTCCGCCGGTGTCGCGGGCGGTGCGGTTGGAGTTCTGGGATGGGGTGCGGTCGGGCGTGCCGTGGCGGGAAGCGGCGGTAGCGGCGGGGGCCGAGCGGACGGCTGATGGATGGTTCCGGCGTGCGGGCGGGGTGAAGGGGAACGGGACGCGGCCGTTGTGCGGCCGGTATTTGTCGGTGGCCGAGCGGGAGGAGATCGCGGTCGGGCTGGCGGCGGGTGAGTCGTTGCGGGCGATCGCGGCGCGGCTGGGCCGTCCGGCGTCGACGGTGAGCCGGGAGGTGCGCCGCAATACCGGGTGGCATGGCCAGTACCGGGCGGTGGCGGCCCAGGGGCACGCGGGGGCGCGGGCGCGGCGGCCGAAGACGGCGAAGCTGGCCGGCAACCCGGCGCTGCGGGACTGGGTGCAGGCCCGGCTGGCCGAGCGGTGGTCGCCAGAGCAGATCAGCGTGATGCTGAAGGCTGGATTCCCCGATGAGCCGGAGATGCGGGTGTCGCACGAGACCATCTACCAGTCGATCTACGTGCAGGGCCGCGGTGCGCTGCGCCGGGAGCTGGCGTCCTGCCTGCGGACCGGCCGGGCGCTGCGCAAGCCGCGCCGGAAGGCTGATGAGCGGCGCGGCCGGATCAAGGACATGGTGATGATCAGCGAGCGGCCAGCCGAGGCCGATGACCGGGCGGTGCCCGGGCACTGGGAAGGCGACCTGATCATCGGCGCGCGTCACTCGGCGATCGGCACCCTGGTGGAACGCAGCACCCGGTTCGTGCTGCTCCTGCACCTGCCGGCCGGGCATGACGCCGCGGCGGTGGCGGCCGCGATGGCCGAGGCGATGGCCGAACTGCCCGCGCAGCTACGCCGGTCACTGACCTGGGACCAGGGCAAGGAGATGGCCGCTGCACCGGCAGGTCGCCGTGGACACCGGGCTGGCGGTGTACTTCTGCGATCCGCACTCGCCGTGGCAGCGGGGCAGCAACGAGAACACCAACGGGCTGCTGCGGCAGTACTTCCCCAAGGGCACCAATCTGGCCGTGCACAACCGGCAGCAGCTGGACGCGGTCGCCGCCGAACTGAACGCCCGGCCCCGCAAGACCCTGGGCTGGGACACCCCGGCCGAGGCGCTGGCACGGGTCCTGGAGCAGGCTGCGGCCTGAGTGGAGGCGGCTTCGCCGCCGCTGATCCTGGATAGGAGGGCCGCGCAGCGTCGGGAGCCGCCCCTCCGCCGTCAAGGCTGCTGCGCACCGCATGCGCGGCGGCCTGCGGCCGGCCCTGACTGCGGAGCCTCTGCGGCCCCCGGGCTGGCTGAACCCAAGGGCCAGGCCGTGAGCCTGCCCCGCCTGTGCGCGGCCCTCATATGCTGGGCCAAGGAGCCTAGCTACCTGGCATGTTGCAAGGACCCATTGAACCCAGGCAGTAGATAGCGCGGACAAACGCGCTCAATAACTCGTCGCGAAAGCGTGAGAGTGCTAGCGAGCCGCCTTCCTGGCTCCGGCTAGCTGCGGCACGAAGGTCTCGCCACGCAACGCGCGACCGACCAGGTCGACCGCCTGCGCAGTGGCGACCAGGCGGCGGCCCTCGGTCTGGTAGGCCGCCAGGACCGCGGCCAGCGCGCCCGGCGGCAAGTCCTTGCCAAGCTCCGCCCGGGCAGTCCGGTAACCGGCTCGGGCACCTTCGACGCAGGCGGCCAGATGATGCCTTGCCAGCGTCGCGAGCGCCACCGGATGGCGGACGAGCACCCCGTGCAGCCGGTAATCGGGCGGCACGACATCCAGCAGCCAGCTGATCGCAGTCTGCTCAAAGCCGGGACTGCCCGGCGGGTGTACGCCATCGGGCCATCCGGTCGGGACAAATGCCGCTGCCACCACCTGAGCATAACGCCGATCGAACAGGTTTTCTATATCCTAATCCTGCCATGGTCCTCGCTGCGCTAGGCAGCAAGACCCAGGCGCTGCCGGGGAGCAGCCCGCCGGACCGACTAGAATTAGCACCAAGCCGTAATCCCGGCGCTTCCCACAGTTACCGGAGCCTCTCCGTCATGCCTGCCAGCCCAGCCACAGCCGGCCCTGTTTCCGCCGGCCGATCTCCGCCAGTCCCGCTCGCGCCGACAGGAGCGGCGACGGGGCCGTTGGCACGCTCGCGCGGCGCGACGACCTGCGCAACGTTGCGATCGTGGCGCACGTTGACCACGGCAAGACGACGCTGGTCGACGCAATGCTGTGGCAGTCGGGCGCCTTCCGGGTCGGCGCGCAGGTGGCCGATCGGGTCATGGACTCTGGCGACCTGGAGCGGGAAAAGGGCATCACGATCCTGGCCAAGAACACAGCGGTCCGGCACGGCGGCATGACCATCAACATCATCGACACGCCAGGGCACGCTGACTTCGGCGGCGAGGTCGAGCGCGGCCTGTCCATGGTCGACGGGGTGATCCTGCTGGTGGATGCCAGCGAGGGACCACTGCCGCAGACCCGGTTCGTGCTGCGCAAGACGCTGGAAGCCCAGCTCCCGGTGATCGTCGTCATCAACAAGGTGGACCGCCCGGACGCGCGGATCGCCGAGGTCGTCGATGCCTGTTACGAGCTGTTCCTGGACCTCGACGCGACCGAGGACCAGATCGAGTTCCCGATCGTCTACGCTTCCGCGCGCGCCGGTCGCGCATCGCTCAACCGGCCGGAGGATGGCACGATGCCGGACTCACCGGACCTCGAGCCGCTGTTTCAGGTGCTGCGCGAGACGGTGCCTGCCCCGACCTACGACCCCGCCGCGCCGTTGCGGGCGCACGTCGCGAACCTGGACGCCTCGTCCTACCTGGGCCGGATCGCGCTCTGCCGGGTGTTCAGCGGCGAGATCCGCAAGGGCCAGCAGGTCGCCTGGTGCCGCCGGAACGGCTCGATCGAGCGGGTGAAGGTCACCGAACTGTTCCGTACCGAGGCGCTGGACCGGGTCCCGGCGCAGTCTGCCGGACCCGGTGACATCATCGCCGTGGCTGGCATCGCCGACATCATGATCGGCGAGACGCTGGCCGACCCAGAGGACCCGCGACCGCTGCCGCTGATCACGGTGGACGAGCCGGCCATCTCGATGACGATCGGTGTCAACACCTCGCCGCTGGTGGGTCAGTCCAAGGGCTCGAAGGTTACCGCCCGGATGGTCAAGGACAGGCTCGACCGCGAGCTGATCGGCAACGTCTCCATCATCGTGCAGCCGACCGAGCGCCCCGATACCTGGGAGGTCCAGGGACGCGGCGAGCTCGCCCTCGCGGTGCTGGTCGAGATCATGAAGCGCGAAGGCTACGAGCTCACCGTCGGCCGGCCGAAACGTGGTCACCCGCGAAGTGGGCGGCAAGCTGTACGAGCCGGTCGAGCGGCTCACCGTCGACTGCCCCGAGGAATACCTGGGCACCGTTACCTCCTTGCTGGCCGTGCGCAAGGGCCGGATGGAGAACATGTCGAACCACGGCACCGGCTGGGTCAGGCTCGACTTCACGGTGCCGGCCCGCGGCCTGATCGGCTTCCGCACCCAGTTCCTCACCGAGACCCGCGGCACCGGCATCGCGCACCACGTGTTCGAGGGATTCGAGCCGTGGTTCGGCGACATGCGCGCCAGGCCGAGCGGCTCGCTGGTGGCGGACCGCACCGGCACCGCGACCGCATACGCGATGTTCTCATTGCAGGAGCGCGGCAGCCTGTTCGTGGAGCCGGGCACCGAGGTCTACGAGGGGATGATCGTCGGCGAGAACTCGCGGTCAGACGACATGGACGTCAACATCGCCAAGGAAAAGAAGCTCACCAACGTGCGCCAGTCCGCTGGTGAGGAGCTGGAGCGGCTGATCCCGCCGCGGCTGCTGAGCCTGGAGCAGGCGCTAGAGTTCTGCGCCGATGACGAGTGCGTCGAAGTGACGCCGACCGCCGTGCGAATGCGCAAGACAATTCTCGATGCAAGGGAACGGGGTCGTCAGCGGGGCAGGCGGTCTCGCGCCGAGTGACTCCGCCAGGGGCAAAACCAGGTCGCCGCCCGGTAGGCCACGGCTAGCGTAGGCCGGGTGACAGCCGTTCCGGCAGGCGGTTAGCGCAGTCGCTGCGCGCTTAACTTGATCATTCCTCGGGTACGTGCAATCACACGCGACTGTGGTTGAGCCGGTAATCCTGTGAGCTCCTGGCCCGCCGCGCCGCGTTGGCTCGTCGGGGGAGAACTGCAATGTCGCATGCCGCCATGTCGCACGTTGTCGCGGTCAACGTCAATTTCGGCCAGAGCGTTCAGAGCCTGCTCAACACGGTCGCGCACGCTATCCCGAAGATCTTCGTCTTCCTGGCGATCCTCATCATCGGCTGGATCGTGGCGAGGGCGCTCCGATCGGTGGTCCAGACCGTGCTCGAGCGGCTGCACTTCGACCGCTTCGCCGATCGCGGCGTCGTCGGCCAGGCAATGTCCCGCAGTTCGTACACTGCCAGCAGCGTCGTGGCCAGGATCGCGTACTACGCGCTGCTGCTCCTGGTGTTGCAGATGGCCTTCGGCGTTTTCGGGCCGAACCCGATCTCGCATCTGCTCAGCGGCATCATCGCCTGGCTGCCGAAGGCCGCGGTTGCGATCATCCTGATCGTCGTCGCCTCGGCCATCGCGAGGGTTGTGAAAGATCTGGTCGCGGTCGCGCTGGGCGGGCTTTCGTACGGCAGGTTCGTGGCAACCGCGGCCTCGATCTTTGTACTCGCCATCGGCATCATCGCCGCACTGAACCAGATCGGTATCGCCGCGTCGGTTACCACGCCGCTACTGGTCACGGTGCTCGGCACGGTCGGCGCGATCATCGCGATCGGGGTTGGCGGCGGCTTGGTCAGGCCAATGCAGGGCCGCTGGGAGCGGGTGCTCGGCGCGGTCGAGCGGGAGACCAACGCCCACCTCGCCGCTTACCACCAGGGGCGCCAGGCGGCCGCATCGCGGCCGGGCGGGGCGGCAGCCGGCGAGGCGGCGGCTGGTGAGCCGTCAGAGCGTCTCGCCTCGATGCCCGCCAGGCAGGACGCACCGGGTACACAAGGCAGCACGGCCATTGGCGGTGAGGTGACCGGCTCTGGCGGTGCTGGCCCGGCGGAGCCGGAATCCGGGTCGGCACTGGTGCCGGAAGCCGATGATGACGGGCCGGAGCCTGGTGGCAGCACGCGGTACTAGGCGGCCGGCACGGTCTTAGGAGTAGGCGATGAGGCCCGGGCCCGCAGGTCCGGGTGGATCTCGGCGAACCCGTTGGGGTTGTGCAGCAGGAGCCGCAGCGGGATCGGGCTCGGCCGCTACTTGACCTGCAGGTAGATGATGCTGAACAGGCCGAAGACCACACAGTAGACGGCGAACGGCGTCAGCGTCCTGGTCCTGAAGTACCGCACCAGGAAGCGAACCGAGATGTATGCCCCGACCCCCGATAGCACGCTGCCCGCGAGGATCGGGCCGTAGATGCCGTGCCCCTTCGTGATCAGGTCGCCGATCTTGAGCGCTCCTGCGGCGAGGATGACGGGGGTAGCGAGGAGGAACGCGAACCGGGCGGCATCCTCGCGGGACAGGCCGCGGAACATGCCAGTCACCATCGTGACGCCGTCCCTGCTGATGCCGGCCAGCAGCGCGAGTGTCTGCGCCGCGCCGATGATGAGGGTCTGGAAGTAGTCCAGCTTCGACAGGCGCCGGTCGGCCCGGACCGCGGCGGCGAAGTCCTCTGCCCGGTCGGTCCTGAAGTCCGGTTTCGCTGCCGCGTGGCTGCCGTGTCCCGGCTTGCGGGCCGAAACAACTGCAGCGCTGCCCGGCCCGGCTGCCGCCAATCCCACCGCGGCCACGCCGGCCGCTGGCTCGTGCTGAATCTCTGCGCTCCCGGCACTCCCGGCGACGGAAACCCGGCGTTCCTCGGCCGCCTCCGCGTCCGCTCGCAGCGACTTCTTGGTCCTGAACTTCTCTCCGGAGAACAAGATCAGCCCGTTCACCACCAGGAACACCGCAGCCAGGATCGGCTTGCCGAATAGCACCCTGAAGGTGTGTTCGAACGCCACCCCGACAAGTCCCACCGGGATGGTGGCCACGATGATCATCCAGGCCAGCTTCTGGTCGGGGGTGACGATGTCCCGGTCCCGGATCGAGGTGAAGAAGCCGCGGATAATCCTTACCCAGTCGCGCCAGAAGTAGATCAGTAGCGCGATGGCCGTGGCCACGTGCAGGCCGACGATGAAGGCCAGGTAGGGCGACTCGGCGGCGGAGACGTTCAGGTCACGTGCCCAGCTTCCACCGACCAGCGCGGGAATCAAGACGTTGTGGCCAAGGCTGGACACCGGGAAGAGCTCGGATACGCCCTGGATCAGACCAACCACCATCGCCTCGGGGTAGGTCATCGCTGGGTGGGACATGGGAGCCTTTCGCTCGGCCGTGCTGGGTCGCCAGTAAGACTAGTCACTGCGGCTGGGCGGTTAGCCCACTGCAGCCAGGTCAGACGCCGGCGGCCGCAAGTTTAACGGCCGCCGGCCACGAACTAGACGCCGCCGACCACGAGCTAGACGCGGCTGGCCACCAGCTAGAGGCTGCTGGCCACCAGCTAGACGCCGTCGGCCACGGGCTTGGGGCGCCTACCGTGGCTCTGTCTTGCCGGGGATCTTGGGCGTGTCGGTGTGCGGGCGGCGGGAGATCTTGCTGCCCAGCCAGACCAGCGGGTCGTACTTACGGCCCACCACGCGCTCCTTGAGCGGGATCAGCGCGTTGTCGGTGATCTTGATGTCTTCCGGGCAGACCTCGGTACAGCACTTGGTGATGTTGCAGTAGCCAAGGCCGAAGTCGTCCTGAGCACTAGCGACCCGGTCGGCGGTGTCGGCCGGGTGCATCTCCAGCTCCGCGATCCGCATCAGGAAGCGCGGCCCGGCAAAGTTGTTCTCGTTCTCCTCATGATCGCGGATCACATGGCACGTGTTCTGGCAGAGGTAACACTCGATGCACTTGCGGAACTCCTGCGATCGCTGCACGTCGACCTGCTGCATGCGGAACTCGCCCAGCCCGATCGACGGGTCCGGGGTGAACGACGGGATCTGCCGCGCCTTCTCATAGTTAAAGGAGACGTCGGTCACCAGGTCCCTGATCACCGGGAAGGTGCGCAGCGGCGTTATCGTCAGCACCTCGTCCTCGGTGAACGTGGACATCCGCGTCATACACGCCAGCCGGGGACGGCCATTAATCTCCATGGAGCATGAGCCGCACTTACCGGCCTTGCAGTTCCACCGGATCGCCAGGTCACCGGCCTGGGTCGCCTGCAGCCGGTGCAGCACGTCGAGGACGACCTCGCCCTCGTTGACCTCGACGGTGTAATCGGCGAGGTCGCCTTGACCGCGATCGCCGCGCCAGACCCGCAACGCTGCCTTGTAGCTCATCAGTTCTCCTCGTGCGCGGCGGCGGGGGGGCGCGGGTGCGGCGGTGGTTAGCGCGGCGGCGGCGGCCGGCGGGCAGGGCGCAGCCAGCTCTTCCTCGGTCATGTATTTCTTCAGCTCGTCGCGGTCGAAGAGGGCGAGCAGGTCCTCACGCATGGGCGCCAAGGGCTGCCTGGCGATCGTCACCTGGTCGCCTTCCAGCGCGCCGACCAGGTTGACCTTGCGCCACTCCGGCCGCATGCCCGGATAGTCGTCGCGGGTGTGCCCGCCGCGGCTCTCCTGGCGTTCCAGCGCAGCCTGGGCGACGCACAGCGCCATCAGCATGATGTTGCGGAGGTCCAGGGCCAGGTGCCAGCCGGGGTTGTAGGCGCTGCCGCCCTCGGCCGAAACGGCCTCGGCCCGCTCGCCCAGCTTCTCCAGCTCGGCCAGCGCGGTCTTGATCTCGGCTTCGGTCCTGATGATGCCCACCAGGTTGCTCATGATGTCCTGGACCTCGGCATGCACCGTGTACGGGTTCTCCCCGCCGGTGCGCTCCAGCGGGACGAGCGCCTCGGCATGCGCGGCCGCGATCTCACCCTCGTCCGGCACCGGCAGTTTCGTGCCCAGCCGCGACAGGTACTCGGCCGCGCCCAGGCCCGCCCGGCGGCCGAACACCAGCAGGTCCGACAGGGAGTTGCCGCCGAGCCGGTTGGAGCCATGCATGCCGCCCGACACCTCGCCGGCCGCGAACAGGCCCGGAACGCAGGACTCGCCGGTGTCGGCGTCCACTTCGACCCCGCCCATCACGTAATGCTGGGCCGGGCCGACCTCCATCGGCTCCTTGGTGATGTCGACATCGGCCAGCTCCTTGAACTGGTGGTACATCGACGGCAGCCGCCTGAGGATCTCCTCGGCCGGCAGCCGGGAGGCGATGTCGAGGAACACGCCGCCGTGCGGTGAGCCGCGGCCCGCCTTGACCTCGGCATTGTTAGCCCTGGCCACCTCGTCACGTGGCAGCAGCTCCGGTGGGCGCCGGTTGTTGTCCGGGTCGGAGTACCAGCGGTCGGCTTCTTCCTCAGTCTCGGCGTACTGGGCCCTGAACACGTCAGGGACGTAGTTGAACATGTACCGCTTGCCTTCGGAATTGCGCAGCACGCCGCCGTCACCGCGGACTGACTCGGTCACCAGCAGGCCGCGCACCGAGATCGGCCAGACCATGTGCGTCGGATGGAACTGGACGAACTCCATGTTCAGCAGCTTGGCGCCGGCCAGCAGCGCGAGCGCGTGCCCGTCGCCGGTGTACTCCCAGGAGTTCGAGCTGACCTTGAAGGTCTTGCCGATGCCGCCGGTGGCCAGGATCACCGTAGGCGCCTCGAACACCACGAACTGGCCGGTCTCGCGGATATAGCCGAAGGCCCCGGCCATCCGGCCGTCCGCGTCCCTGATCAGCCGGGTAACCGTGGTCTCCGCGAAGACCTTGATCATCGCTTCCGGGTCGCCATGCTCAACGGCGTCTTCCTGCTGCAGCGCGACGACCTTCTGCTGCAGCGTGCGGATCATTTCCAGGCCGGTGCGATCGCCGACGTGCGCGAGCCGTGGGTACTCATGGCCGCCGAAGTTACGCTGGCTGATCTTGCCGTCCTTGGTGCGATCGAACACCGCGCCCCAGGCCTCCAGCTCCCAGACCCGGTCAGGGGCCTCCTTCGCGTGCAACTCGGCCATCCGCCAGTTATTGAGGAACTTCCCGCCGCGCATGGTGTCGCGGAAGTGGACCATCCAGTTGTCGCGCGGGTTCACGTTGCCCATGGCTGCGGCGCAACCGCCCTCGGCCATGACCGTGTGTGCCTTGCCGAACAAGGATTTGGAGATGATCGCGGTCCGCTTGCCTGCCTGCCGGGCCTCGATCGCCGCACGCAGGCCGGAGCCGCCGGCGCCGATCACTACGACGTCGTAGGGGAGCCGCTCGATGTCAGTCATGTCAAGGACCTCTTGCCTGAATGCTTAGAAGAACCGCGGGTCGTGGAATACGTTCGCCGCGACCAACCGGATGTACAAGTCCGTAAATAGCACCCAGAACAGCGATACCCAGGCCAGCTGCATGTGCTTGGCATTCAGCTTGGAGACCTTGGTCCACATCCAGTACCGGACCGGGTGCTTGGAGAAGTGCTTAAGCCTGCCGCCGGTAATGTGCCGGCAGGCGTGGCAGGACAGCGAGTACAGCCAGAGCAAGCTGGCGTTCACGATCAGCACCAGCGTCCCGAGGCCCATGTGTCCCCACTGGCCCGAGTGGTTGCGGAAAGCCAGCACCGCGTCCCAGGTCAGGATCACGTTGAAGATCAGCGCGACGTAGAAGAAGTACCGGTGCAGGTTCTGGAGGATCAGCGGGAACCTGGTCTCGCCGGTGTACTTGGCGTGCGGCTCGCGCACCGCGCATGAGGCTGGCGCTTGCCAGAAGGCGCGGTAATAGGCCTTCCGGTAGTAATAGCAGGTGAACCGGAAGCCCATCGGGCCCCAGATGATCAGGATCGCCGGAGTGAGCCAGCCGACCCACGGGATCCAGGCGGTGCCTGAGCCAGCCGGGCACTTATTTGCCAGGCATGGCGAGTACAGCGGTGAGATATAAGGCTTCCACCAGTAATTCTCATTGACCAGGGAAGCCCATGTCAGGTAAATCACAACCGCGCCGAGCGCGGCCGCGTTAATGGCAGGCTGCTGCCACCAGCGGTCGGTGCGCAAGGTCTTCTGGTTGATCTGCGCGCGCGTTTTGCTTGCCGCGTCCGTTATCTGCGTCATTCGTCGACGTCTCCGCCCTGGAACTCACTGGGATCGCGCCGGGTCCGCTAGGTGGCATCCGGGGCCGCCCGGGTGAAAGGGCGAACGGCCGGGTCGCAGCGGGCACGCGTCGCGTCAGAACCCTATTCCACTGAATACCACCTGCAGGCCGTAGGCGGGGACTCAGCTCGTGTGACACTCACTACATTGGCACCAATGCGGACCGAGTCGGCTGGATCGCGTTCCGTCTCGCAGGACGCTCAGGCTCCCTGGCGGGCGACCTCACCCGGACCGGTCGGCCGAGCCGCCGCGGCAGCCAGCCACGTACGTAACCTAATAAGCCGGGCAAATGACGCTAGGCTCGTGAAATGCCGATCGATGCAGCGCCGCTGACTGACAAGGCTTATCTCACTGGTGTCCAGTACCGGACTGACGCGAACCTGGCCGCCCGGCAGTCGATCTACTCGTATCAGGAGCCGCGGATCGATCTGGCCGCCACCGTGCTGGACCTGGCCGGGCTGAGTGGTGCCGAGACCATCGCCGACATTGGCTGCGGGAACGGGATGTACCTCACCGAGCTCGCGCGCCGCGGGCACGCAGGGCGGCTTATCGGCGCGGACCTGTCGGCGGGCATGCTGGCCACCGCCCGCGGCCGGCTGACTAGCGCGGGCCTGGTCATCGGGGACGCCGCGGCGCTGCCGCTGGCCGACGGTGTGGCCGATGTCACGCTGGCACCGCACATGCTCTACCACGTGGCCGACCGGTCTGCCGCGGTACGCGAGTTCCGCCGGATCACCAGGCCTGGCGGGCAGCTGCTGGTGGTGCTCAATGGCACACATCACCTGGCCGAGCTGGGCGCGCTGGTAGATGCGGCTGCCGTTGACGCCGGGCTGCCCGAGGGCGCGACCGGCGCGGAGTACCAGACCTACCTGTCGATGACCCTGGGCAAGGGCGCCGAACTGCTCGCCGGCGCGTTCGGCTCGGTCGAGCGGCACGATTTCACGGCGCAACTGCTGCTGCCGCACGCGCAGCCGGTCGCCGACTACGTGGCGAGCATGCGGACGACCCAGGCCATGCCCGATCCGGCGGCCTTCGTCGCGGCAGTGACGGCGAGCGTCCCGTTCGGCCCGGACGGCCTGTTCCGCGTCACGACACACTCCGGCCTGCTGCGATGTTGCTGATCATCTGGCGCTGACCTGTTCCCGGACGTCGTCCAGGAGCATGCGTGCCGGACCTGGCCGTGGATTCCGGTAATGGTCACGGCGCTGGCTGCGGCCAGGGCAGGATGCAGGTCGGGCTCGGCGCGCTGACCGTCCGGACGCGGGCTGGAATCCCGGTCTGCGGGTCGATTCGCAGCGTGATGATCTCGTTCGAGCGCTCGTTCGCGACGTAGAGCAGGTCGCCGTCCAGGTAGATGTGCCGTGGCCAGGAACCGACCGGGACCTCGGTGACGTACCTGGGCAATTCGGCGTCCACTGCGAATACCGAAACTGTGTCCGGGCCGCGGTTGGCGACGTACAGGTAACGGCCGTCGCTGACCAGCTCAGACGGCTGGTTCTTGGCCCCCGTCAGGCTAGCCGCGACCGCGCCCACGAGCTTCCCGTCGTGGTCGTAAGCCAGCACCTCCCCGCTCAGCTCGGCCGTGACGTAGTAACGGTCGCCGACCGGCAGGACGTGCCGCGGGCCGGAACCGGCCGGCGTCGTGATGATGTCCACCACCTCCAGCCGTCCGTCATCAGTGAGCCGGTACCGGTAGATCGCGTCTCCGCCAAGGTCAATAACCAGCAGGCCGCCCGCGGCGGCGCGGACCATATGCGGGTGCGCGCCGACCTGCCGCGGCTGGTCGCCGTGCAGCTCATGCTGAACCAGGTCGGTGCGCCGCCCGATCTGGCCGTCCTCGGCGAGCTCGTGGACGCTGATGCTGCCCCCGCTGTAGTTGGCTGTGATCAGGAACCGGCCCGACGGGTCGACTGCGAGATGGGCGGGCTCGGCACCGCCGGTTTCCGCGCTGCCCAGCGCCAGCACGGGCGCGCCGTCCTTGACCGACCAGGCATGCACGCGGCCGTCGTCGGTCTCGGCGACCGCGTACAGCACGGGCAAGCTCGGATGCCAGGCGATCCAGGACGGCGAATCGGCCGGGATAAGGGTGGTCACCTGGTCGCCGTCCAGCACGGCGACGCCGGATCCGCTGCCCTTGTCTCCCGTGTAACCGCCGATCAGCAACCTGGTCATGGGCGCTCCGAAGATCGAATCTTGATGGCTAGTCAGTGCCCTGCCCACTCTCGGAGTCAATACCCAGGGCCTTGCGCAGGAAGTCCACCTGGAGAAGCAGCAGGTTCTCCGCGACGTCTTCCTGCGAGGCCATGTGCGTGACGCCCGACAGGGGCAGCACGCTGTGCGGCCGGCCTGCTGCCAGCAGCGCCGAGGACAGCCGGAGCGAGTGCGCCACCACGACGTTGTCGTCGGCCAGGCCGTGGATGAGCATGAGCGGCCTGGTCAGCTTCGGCGCGTCGGCCAGCAGCGAAGATTGCTCGTAGGCCTTGGGCTCGTCCTCTGGCTGGCCGAGGTAGCGCTCGGTGTAGCAGGTGTCGTAGAGGCGCCAGTCGGTTGGCGGCGCCCCGGCTATCGCGGCGTGAAACACGTCCGGGCGGCGCAGCACCGCCAGTGCCGACAGGTAGCCGCCGAACGACCAGCCTCTGATGCCAACGCGGCTCAGGTCGAGGTCGGCGCACTGCTGGGCGGCCGCCTTCAGCGCCTCCACCTGGTCCTCGAGCACCGGGCCGGCCAGGTCGCCGGTGACCGCGCGGTCCCACTCGGGCCCGCGCCCCGGCGTGCCCCGGCCGTCGGCGATGATTACGGCAAAGCCCTGCTCGGCGAACCACTGCGAGCTGAGGAACGCGCCTCCCGCGGCGATTACCCGCTTACCGTGCGGGCCGCCGTAGGGGTCGCAGAGCACTGGCAGTTTGCCCGCGCCGGGTTCATGCCAGGACGGCAGCACGATGGCGGTCCGGATCCGGCTAGAGCCAGCCGACCAGCCGAGCACCGGCCTGGCCGGTGGCAGGTTTGGCGTCTCGGCCAGCGACCCGATCGATGCCACCGGCGTCCGGCGGCCCTCCGGGCCGGCCCGCAACACCTGGACGCTGACGTCGGCATCATCGAGGACCCGGCTGATCAGTAGCAGCGTCCCGGCGGCGAGCAGGCCGCTGTGCATGCCATCGGCCGGGCTGACAGGCTGCACGCCGTCAGGTCCGGCCGTCCAGAGTGAGGTCGACGCCGGATCGTCAGCGCAGGCGGTGAACAGGATCGTGTCGCCGTCGACGCCGAGTACCTCGCGGACGTTCACGGACGCGGGCGTGAGCAGCTTGGCCGCGCCAGCAGCGTGCTCGGCCGTCGTTCCGGCAGCAAGCCGCTTCGCCCCGCCAGCGTCGGCCGTCCAGACGATCTGGCCTGCTGCTGTCGTGGCGGGCACGCCGGGCACGATGTCTACCCAGCTGGGGTCAGTGTCAGACCGGACGAGGGTGGTCCTTCCGGTGGCCGGGTCGACCGACAGGATGCGCATCTCCCGCTGGTCGCGGGTGAGGACGACCAGCAGCGGCTCGATCTGGTCCCAGCTGGCAGTGACCAGGTACGGGAAGGCCTGGCGGTCCCAGGTCGCCTCGGTAAGGCTGCCGTCGAGAGTTGCGATGTAGAGGCAGACGTCGGCGTTGGCCGTGCCCGCCGACGGGTATCGAACGGCTCTGGCCGGAGCGGCCGGGTTCGCCGGGTCAGCGATGTGCCAGAACTGGACAGGATTCTCATCGACCCGCGCGGTCAGGATCGCAGTGCCATCGGGTGCCCACCAAAACCCGCGGTTGCGGTCCATCTCCTCGGCGGCGACGAACTCGGCCAGGCCGAAGCTGATTCCGTCCGCGCCCTCGGGGTCGGCGAGCGCCCAGTCCAGGCCGGTCGCGATCTCGTAGACCCGGAGCGCGCCGTCGCTGACGTAGCCGACAAGCCGGCCTGCCGGGTCTGGCCGCGGATCGGAGGCCGGCATCCTGGTGCCGAGGTGGCGGACGGCGTCCTGGTGGTCGGCCCGCAAGTCGGCGAGGTAAACCGTCCCGCCGAGGGTGAAGGTCGCGACAGTGCAGTTGTTATCGGTGGTGAACCCGACAATGCCACCGGCCCGTTCGCGAACCCGTTCCCTTCTAGCTTTCTCGGTCGGGTCGATCTCGGCATCGGCTGCGCCAAGGGCATTCGGGTCGGCGATCAGGCGTTCTTGGCCGGTGCTGACGTCCAGTGCCCACAGGCAGGTGACGGGGTCCGCGCCACCGCGGGACCGGAGGAAGATCACGGTATCGCCATCGGGCGAAAGCTGGAAGGAGCGCGGTGCGCCGAGCGTGAAGCCCATGGTCCGGGCGGCCTGGCGGGGGAATGAGTCTGTCACGGGCTAAATCCTGCCAGCCAGCCTCCGGGCGGCGATCGGTAGGCTCAGCGTCCATGGGAATCCCAGCCGACAGGCGCTTGCTCCTCGTGCACGCCCATCCCGACGACGAATCCATTGGCACCGGCGCGACGATGGCTAAGTACGCCGCACAGGGCGCTCAGGTATCCCTGGTGACCTGCACGCTCGGGGAACTCGGCGAAGTGATCCCGCCCGAGCTGGCGCACCTGGCGTGGGACGCGGACGGCGGGCTCGGTCAGTACCGGATCGGCGAGCTTGACGCGGCGTGCCGGGCTCTCGGCGTGACCGATCACCGATTCCTCGGCGGCCCTGGCCGATGGCGCGACTCGGGCATGATGGGCACGCCATCTAATGATTGGGATGGTTGCTTCTGGCGCGCTGACGTGGACGAGGCGGCACGCGAGCTGCTCACGATCATTACCGAGGTCCGGCCGCAGGTCATGATCAGCTACGACGACAACGGCTTCTACGGCCACCCTGACCACATCCAGGCGCACCGGGTGGCCTGGCGGGCCTTCGAACTGGCAGATGGCCTGGTCAGCAAGTTCTACGCAACGGCGGTGCCGAAGTCGGTGCTGGCCACTGCCATGGCCGTCATGCAGGACGAGGAAGACGGAACCGGCGATCGCGAGCTCGGCGGCGCCGACTTCCGCCGGGTCCAGTCGGTGGACGAACTGCCGTTCGGCACCGACGACGACAAGGTGACCACCGAGATCGACGCGCGCGATTACCTGGATGCCAAGCTCGCGGCGATGCGCGCTCACGTCACCCAGATCGCGGTGGACAGCCCGTTCTTCGCGTTGTCCGACAAGGTAGGTCAGCGGGCGCTGGGCACGGAGTACTACACCCTGCTGGCCGGGCCGTCCGGACCGGCTGACAGCGCGTCCGGCCGGGAATCGGACCTGTTCGCCGGGCTCGCCGGGGATGAGGGCTCCGCGGTTGACTAGCCTGCCTGATGTGAACGGCACGCAGCAGGTCCCGGCCGGCGGCGGCCGGGCGCGGGGCTTCGGGAACGGGCCCGTCGTGATGGTCGGCGCCTACGTCCTGCTGTTCCTGCTGGGCGCGGTGGAGGGCCTGATCGGCACGTTCCGTTACAGCAGCGGCCCAGTTCCGCTGGCGGCCGTCTGCTTCGGCCTGGCGATACTGGCGACCTGCGTGCTCGGCGCCTGGGGCATGCGATCCGGCCTGGGCGGGCTGCTGCCCGCTGCGGGCTGGTTCCTGACGACGCTGCTACTGAGCAGCGGCAACGGGGGCAGCGTGCTGATAACGAACACCTCGGCAGGCAAGTGGTTCCTGTTCGGCGGAGCGGTGTTCGCGGCCGGCGGTGCGGTCATCGGGTTCGCACTCTGGTCGAAAACGAGCCGGGCCCGCCGGGCTGACCGGAAGCCACCCGGGTAGCTCATCGCCGGGCCGGGGGCGGAGACGGCCGGGCGGGGAGGCTTAAGGCCACCCTCCGGATCTAAGGCCGGTGGCCGCGCCAAATAGGGAGTACTTCCGATGCGCGGTAGCGGCGCTTACGGCGAACCTCAGTGGTGCGGGCCTGATCAGGCCCGGAACCGGGAGGAAGTAAAGATGCACCCGTACACAGCGCGGGCAATCGCCGTCGAGCGGATGACGGACATGCGCAACGAGGCGGCGGCTTACCGCCGGACCCGACACTTGGCAAGCCGCGGGCGGCGCGCGAACAACACCGGTCAGCAGGTACGGTCTGGCGTCCGGCAGGGCGACTGTGCCGGCCTGCTGGCCGGCAGGTAGTCCTGGCAGCAGTTCCAGCGGCTTGGCCAACCGCTGAGTCGGAGGCCCGGCCTAGACCTGGATGACGGCAATCCGCTCGGCTCTCTGCCGGTCTGGCTCGTCGGTGAGCCGGGCCAGATCATCGGGGTCGCTAGTCAGCAGCACAACCGGGCGCTGCTGGCTCAGTGCGACCGCCGCGAGTAGCGCATCGAGTGCACATCTGTGCCCGGAAAGTCCGGTCCGGCCGAGCAGCTCACCTGCCGCGCGGCCGTAAGTCCTGTCGATCGGAACTACGGTGATCTTGTTCAGGACCCGGTGCAAGGCTGCGTTTCTCGGACCGCCGCGCAGCACCTCCGCCAGCGACGAGGCCGCAGTGATGACGGAACCGCGTCGGTCGAAGGCGTCACGGGCAAGAGACATCGCCTTCCTATGCCCTTGTGCAAGCTGCACAAGGCCCTCGGCATCGAGCACCAGGGTGGCGCCTAAGGTGACTCGTCTGGCCACAGCCGCCTCGTCTCTTCACGGGTCTCCTCCGGTATCGGGCCATGCTCGGCCTCGAGCTCCGCCAGCAGATCGCCCAGCAGGTCATGCCTGAGCCGCAGCTGCACTGCCTCAGTCACGTATCTGCTGAATCCGCCGGTACCGGTCCGGCTCCGGACTGCGTCGGCCAGTTCTCTCGGCATCGAGACGCTCACTTTCTCTGCCCGCCCGTGGAGCCCTGGCTTGCCAACTGCCTCGGACTGCGGGGGCATCACGTCCGCGACCATCTGCAGCACTTGCTCGAGCGAAGCGGTTTCAAGGGCCGTGCGGAGCTCTCTCTCCAGAGCGCTTAGCTCGGGTCGCGCTCGCCCGGCGGTCATGGGATCATGCTACCACTGGTAGTAAGATGTAGGCGAACCCATTTCGCGGGCCAGTAGCGTGACAGCCGAGCTCGGTGACCGCCCTAGCGGACGCTGTACTCCCAGCCTGGTCGCCAGTCGAACTCGGCGTTCGCCAGCGTTTCCAGCGGCACTCCGGCCAGCACATGATCGAATCCCCAGCGGGTGGCGACATGCCCGATGACCAGCACCCGCTCGGCAGACCAGCGCAACGGCAGATCGGCAATGAACCGCGCGACTCTCGTCGCGGCCTGCCGCCAGCTCTCGCCGCCGGGGTAGGCCACGTCGACATGATCGAGGCGATGAGCGTGCAGGTCGGCGGCCGGCGACCCGTTCAGTTCTCCGTAGTCGCACTCGCGCAACCGCCAGTCAGCCAGGATCGGGACGCCGGAGCCCGCGAAGGCGATGGCAGCGGTCTCAGCAGCCCTGGCCAGGTCGGAGCAGAACACCGCGGCGAGGCCGTCGGCGCGCCGTCGCCGGCCTAGCTCGGCGGCTTGCTCCCGGCCCAGCGGGGAGAGCCGGCCCGGGAGCCAGCCAGTGGCGATGCCGCGCTCGTTGTCCTCGCTCGTCGAGTGAGTCTCGAAGACGATCTGAGTCGGCATCGCCTGCGGATCGCCGTCCTACCGGACCAGTGCCTCGACCTGGTCCACGGCCCAGTTCAGGTCTTCCTCGCTGATAACCAGCGGCGGCGCGAGCCTGATCGTGGAGCCGTGAGTATCCTTGGCCAGCACGCCTCGCTCAGCGAGCTGTTCGCATGCCTCCCGGCCAGCCAGCTCAGTGAACTCGATGCCAGCCCACAAACCGCGGCCGCGCACCTCTCGCACCTTGCTTTCCGGCAGGGCGTTCAGCCGGTCGTGCAGGTGCGCGCCGAGCTTGGCCGATCGCTCCTGGTACTCGCCAGTCGACAGCATGGCAATGACCTCCCGTGCCACCGCGCAGGCCAGCGGATTGCCGCCGAATGTCGAGCCGTGCTGGCCTGGCTTGAAGACGCCGAGTACCTCGCTCGACGAGATCACGGCCGATACCGGCACGATGCCGCCGCCCAGTGCCTTGCCCAGGATGTACATGTCCGGCCTGACGTCGTCGTGCTCGCATGCGAAGGTGGTCCCGGTACGGCCGAGCCCGGACTGGATTTCGTCGGCGATGAACAGGGCCCCGTTAGCGGTGCACAGCTCGCGCACCCCGGCGAGGAAGCCTGGCGGCGGTACAAGCACGCCAGCCTCGCCCTGAATCGGCTCTGCGAGAACGGCAACGACGTTCCCATCCATCGCGGCATCCAGCGCGCCCAGATCGCCGTACGGGATGATCCGGAAGCCGGGCGTGTAAGGCCCGAAGGAGTCCCTGGCATCGGGGTCGGTGGAGAAGCTGATGATCGTCGTGGTCCGGCCGTGGAAGTTACCGTCGAAGACGATGATCACGGCCTCGCCGTCGGGTACGCCTTTGACCTCGTAGCCCCACTTGCGCGCCGTCTTAATGGCGGTCTCTACTGCCTCCGCGCCAGTGTTCATCGGCAGCACCATTTCCATGCCGGCGAGCGCGGCCAGCTCGGCGCAGAATGGCCCGAACTGGTCGTGCTCGAACGCCCGGCTGACGAGCGTTACCCGCTCCAGCTGCCGCTGTGCGGCGGCGACAAGCCGGGGATGGCGGTGGCCGAAGTTGATGGCCGAGTAGGCGGCGAGCATGTCCACGTACCGGCGGCCGTCGACATCGGTCACCCAGGCGCCGTCTGCAGCGGCGATCACGACCGGCAGCGGGTGGTAGTTATGCGCGCTGTGCGCCGCGGCCTGGGCGCGCAGCTGTGCTGCGCTAGGGGCACCGCAGGAACCTGCCATTTGTTCCCTCCAGCTCCAGAAGGTCGCTGATTACCTGAGTTCCAGCGTGCAGCATTTGGGTCCGCCGCCCGCCTTAAGCAGCTCTGACATGTCTACCCCGACTGGCTCGAAGCCCGCTGCCGTCAGCTGATCCATCAGGCCAGTCGCCTGCTCGGGAAGCACGACACGATGGCCGTCGCTGATCGCGTTGAGCCCCAGCACCTCCGCGTCCTCGTCCTTCACCTCAATCAGCTCGGCGAAGTGCGAGGTCAGCGCCGCACGCGCGGCATCGTCGAAGGCGGCCGGATAGAACGCGGCGGTGTCAGCGTCGAGCACGACGAGCGCGGTATCAAGGTGATAGAAGCGCGGGTCGGTCAGCCGCAGGCTGATCACTGGCAGCCCGAATAGCTCAGCTAGCTCGGTTCTGATCGCCGGTTCGGTGCGAAAGCCATGGCCTGCCAGGATGGCGCGCCCGCCGAACACGATGTCGCCCTCGCCTTCGTTGACGGTCGCCGGGTCCCTCACCGCGTAGCCATGCTCGCGGAACCAGTCCATATACGCTGCGGCCTCCGGGCCCCGCTCAGCGTGCTTGAACTTGGCGCCAAGGACCTTGCCGCCGATCACCGTCGCGCCGTTAGCGGCGAACACCATATCCGGCAGGCCAGGCACGGGCGTGATCGTGTGGACTGTGTGCCCGAGGCTGGTGTAGGCCGCCCTCAGCAGCTGCCACTGCCGCATAGCCAGCGCGGCATCCGCTGGCTGGGCCGGGTTCATCCACGGATTGATCGCGTATTGAACCGCGAAGTGCTCGGGCGGGCACATCAGGTAGGTCCTCGCGTGGGTGGACGTGCGCGTCGTGCCCGTCATGGTCATCGGCTCCCTGTTCGGCTGGTGATCCTGGCGGTATGGCGATCCTCGCCCCGTCGTCCAGTTGACCTGGCCCGGTGATCGGTCCGTGTCGATCTAGCTGTTGATCTAGGTCAGTCAAGCTTAGAAGCCCTGCGTCTCCTGGTGCACTGGCGCCTCATGCGTGTCGGCGGCGATCTGTTGCGCAGTTTAGATCTCGTCCAGCGATCTGTTGCGCATCGGCCGTGGGTCTCGCGATGCTGGCGGCCGCCGCTAGGCCGCGCCGCAACTCTTCATCGATACGGGCTCCACAAACCAGGACAAAGCGCACTCCGGAGCGACCCAAATCGATGAAGGGTGGCCCTGCGGTGCGGCAGGCGGACGGCGCGCGGCCGGCAAGCGCCAGCCTGGGACGTCCGTTATACCTGATAAGTAACGATACTCCAGGTCTGGCCTTCGGGCGTGTCGGCTACCGCGACGCCCATTTCGGCTAGCTGAGACCTCAGCCGGTCGGAGGCGGCGAAGTCCTTGCGGTCGCGGGCCGCGGCCCGCTCGGCAATCTTCTCCTCGGCCCCGGCCGGCAGTTCCGCCGCCGGCCGCGGACGGCCCACCAGGCTGACCAGGTCAAGGCCAAGCACGCGGTCGGCACTGGCGAAGGTCTCGAACTTGGAGCCAGCCGGGATCTCCGGATCCTTGGCAAGCTCGCGCAGGGCCCGCAATGCCGCCGGGGTATCCAGGTCGTCATCAAGAGCGTCGCTGACCCTGGCCGAGTACTCGGCGCACATCGGCTTGCTCGGCTCGTTGGCCCAGTCGGCGACCAGGTCCCGCCACCGGCGCAACGTGCCGTCGGCGGCGGTCAGCGTGTCCCAGGTGAGGTTCATCTGCTGGCGGTAACGGTGCTCGAGAAAAGCGAGCCGCGCGGCCAGCGGGTCCAGCCCGCGGTCGGCGAGATCAGACAACAGGACCACGTTGCCGGCCGACTTGGCCATCTTGCGGCCCTCGAACAGCACGTGCTCGCCGTGCACCCAGTGACGGACGACGTCGTGGCCCGCCAGCGAGTTGGACTGGGCCCGTTCGTCCTCGTGGTGCGGGAAACGCAGGTCTATGCCGCCGGTGTGAATGTCGATCAGGTCCCCGAGATACTGAAGCGACATCGCTGAGCACTCCGTGTGCCAGCCGGGGAACCCGGTACCCCACGGCGTCTCCCACGTCAGCTCACGGCCCGATGGCGCGCCCTTCCAGAGCGCCCAGTCGGCGTGGAACCGCTTCTGCCCGTCGACGCCGCCGCCGAACCGGTGGCCTGGCCGCAGCTCATCGAGGCGGTTGCCGGACAGCGCCCCGTAGTCGGGGAAGCTCCGGGCGTCGAAGTACACCGAGCCGCCCGGCGTAGCGTAGGCGTGCCCGGCGTCGATCAGCCTGGCGATCATGTCGATCATGAGATCGATCGACTCCGACGCGCGGGGCGCATAGTCGGGCGGCGCGATGTTCAGTGCCGCGCAGTCGGCGCGGAACGCGTCCTCGTAGAACCG
Organism: uncultured Actinomycetota bacterium; assembly: GCA_963834665.1. Taxonomy (GTDB): domain Bacteria; phylum Actinomycetota; class Actinomycetes; order Streptosporangiales; family Streptosporangiaceae; genus JAJYUU01. The sequence goes on along the minus strand of CAWICK010000006.1, from coordinate 345,894 downwards.
GGCAATATCGAGCGCTGTTTTCCCCTCGGCCCTGGCCTGGGCCAGGATCTTGTCCTCACCCTCCGGATCGATCTCGCTGTCGTCGGCCAGGTGACCAACGTCAGTGATGTTCTGGCAGACGATCACCGCCAGGCCATGACGGTCCTCGTTCCGTCTAATCAGATCGGGAAGTAGGAAGGTCCGCATGTTCCCGACGTGCGCGAACCGGTACACGGTCGGACCGCAGGCGTACATCCTCAGCTGACCGGAACGGCTGGGCCGGATAGCTGCGGTCGCGCGCAGCCTGGTGTCGTAGAGGCTGACCACGGTGCCAGCCTAGTGGCGGCGCTCCAGGCCTGTTCGGCGGCGACCTGATGGCCTAGATTCGGGGCTGGCATGGCAGAGCGCCGCCTGCCCGGAGCGAAGGACGCAGATCGATGATGACGGGGGCGCCGGACGGCGCGGGCCAGCGGGAGCCGAGGACGGCCGTCGGCAACGCCATCGGGCACTGGCTGCGCGTCCGCCGGATGGGCGGCCTGCGCTTTCGGCTCGAACCCCGCCGGCTGATCTGGGCCTGCGCGTTCCTATTCGCGATCTTCATCATCTACCTGGCCGGATCGCATCTCGAGCCGGGTCTGAGGGCGGCGCGCGGTGAGGGTGTCCGCGGGGAATGGGTTGCGCAGCGGTGCACGGGCAGTAACGGCCAAGGGTGCATCTGGTATGGCCAGTTCATGCTGGCGGATGGCCGGGTGCTGATGTCTCACGTCATGTACACCGGCAACGAGGCCGCGGCGCATGCCGGGTGGACCACGTCGGCGCTGGATGCCGGGTCGGCCGACGAGGTCTACCCGCTGCACGGGTCGGCGCGCTGGGTCCATGACCTGCTTGGCCTGATCGCCGGCGCGCTGGCGATCGTCGCGCTGCTCTGGCGTGCCGCCGCCGTCCGCCGCCGGCGCCGCCGGCGCCGCCGGACGCGGCCCGGCATGTTCTCGCCGATTTAGGCGCCGCGGCGAGCGCAGAGTGCCGATAAGTCCAATGAATTGTCACAGCCGGCTGGCACGCTGACGTCATGACCGGAGAACTGGCAGATATCGGCACAAGGACGTCTCATGGCACCTGACGCCGTGCTGCCGCGGTTGCGCCGGCTGCGCGGTCGGCAGGAGTTGCAGCTCGCGGCCGCTCTCGGGCGGGCGGACCGGGCCATGGCTACCGGCTGGTGGTCCTTGCTGGTCCTTCGCGGGCTATTGCCAGCGGGATTCTCCATCGCCACCGGCTTGCTCGTCGGCGCCATCCAGCACCATGGCGGGCTGGCTGTTCCGCTGGCAGTGGTGGCCATATTGTTCACGCTGCTGCAGGTCCTTGGCCCGCTGCACAGCGCGCTGAGCGCGAATCTCGGTGACAGGACGGCGGCCTGGCTCTACGACGAGCTGACTGGCGCCTGCGTTGCCCTGCCGGGTATCGGCCATCTGGAGGACCCCGAACTGGCTGCGGACCTGCAGGTGGCCAGGGACTTCGACCGGGGCATGACCGGACCACCGCTGTCCATCTCGATGGACTTCATCGCCGGCGGCCTGGTAGACATGCTGGCCGGCCTCGCCCAGGCATGCGTGCTGTTCGGCTTTGCCTTCTGGGCGCCTCCGGTGCTAGCGGGCGCATGGCTCGCCACGCACTGGCTCCTGCGCGAGAGCGCGGTCTGGAAGGATCGCAACACCGAGGAAGTCCGCCAGGCGCAACGGGACGCCGAGTACGCCTACCGGCTGGCCGTCGACCCGCCGGCGGCCAAGGAGTTGCGCATCTTCGGCCTGCCGGACTGGGTACTCGAGCGATTCACTACCACGCGGCGGCGGCTGCATCAGCTGCAGTATGAGGCCACCAGGATGCGGGAGCGCTCGGTGCTCGCCAGCCTGCTCGTAGTCCTCGCCGCCAATGTGCTCGTGCTCTGGATGCTGGCTTCCGCGGCGCTCAGCCATCGCCTCGGCCTGGGCGGCCTGATCGCCTACGCGTCGGCGGCTGTCGGGACGTCCATGATCGCCTTCGGCGGCCTCAACTGGGCGCTTGACGGCGCGGCCGCTCCAGTCGCTGCGGTGGGCAGGCTGAAGGCGGCGATGGGCCAAGCCGGCACGGTCGCGCCGGGTCATCGCCCGGCCGACGGCATGCCAGTCCGCCTTATCAGCTTCCGGGACGTCACGTTCGCTTATCCGGCCGCGCCGGCTCGTCCGGTGCTGCTCGGCCTCAACCTTGAGATCCCGGCCGGAACGTCAATGGCCATCGTCGGCCAGAACGGTGCCGGGAAGACAACACTTGCCAAGCTGCTGTGCCGCCTGTATGACCCGCAATCAGGCGCGATCGAGGTAGATGGCGTCGACCTGAAGAACCTCGACCTGGACTCGTGGCGGCGCCGGGTGACGGCCGTGTTCCAGGATTTCGTGCGCTTCGAGCTAACACTCCGGGAAAACGTGGCGCCGCGGGAGACGGCGGGACCTGCGAGGGCGGGAAGCTCGGTGCGCTGGACGAGGCGGTGTCTGCAGCGCTGCCGCTGCCGGGGCGGCCGACCTTGCCGGTCTCGGCACTGTGCTGGCGAAGGGATATTCGGGCGGCACCGAATTGTCCGGCGGGCAATGGCAGCGGGTTGCCCTGGCCCGGGCGCTGTCCGCGGTCCGGCTCGGTGCCGGGGTCGTCCTGCTGGACGAGCCGACGGCTCAGCTTGACGTCCGGGGCGAGGCCGAGATCTTCGAGCGGATCCTGGCGGCCACCCGATCGTGCACGACGATCCTGGTCTCGCACCGGTTCTCGACCGTACGGCACGCCGACCGGATCGCTGTCATCGAGAACGGGGCGGTCGCCGAGCTCGGGCAGCCACGACGAGCTGATGGCCTTGCGGGGCCGTTACTGGACGATGTTCTCGTTGCAGGCTCAGCGGTTCGCGACGGGCACGCCCGAGGAGGGCGAGGAGGAGGTGACCTTCGATGTCCTCGCCTGACGCCGCAGCGGCCGCTGCTGAGCCGGTGGACCGGCTACCGCCGGCGCTTTCCTCCATGTGGCGCCTGTGCAGGCTTGGCTTCCATTACGAGCCCGCGCTGATGGGGGTGGCCTTCGTCCTCGCCCTGGCCGCGGCGCTGCCAGATGCGCTGCTGGCGGTCTGGTTCAAGCTGCTCGGCGAGGGCCTGCTCGAGCACAAGCCGGGCCTGCTCAGGTTCGCCGTTCTCGCCCTGGCGGTGTCGACGGTAGCCACCTGGCTGCTGCAGACCGTGTCGACGAGGCTGCAGCGCCGCTTCCGGGACAAGGTAACCATCGCGCTGGAGTCCCATGTGGCACGGCTCCAGGCCAGCATCTCGACCATCGCGCACCAGGAGCGGCCGGACTACCTGGACCGGCTATCGGTGCTGCGCGAGCAGATCTTCACCCTCGACCACATGTACATGTCCGTCTTCGCCACCGCGGGCTGGCTGCTGCGGCTGGCGGTCACCGTCGGGCTGCTCGCCACCGTTAACCCCTGCTGGTGATGCTGGTCTTCTTCGCGATCCCGACGGTGGCGGCCACGTCATGGCGCCCGGTGGTAGAGCGCGCGGCCCAGGAACGCGGTGCTCAGGCCGACCGGCTGGCGAGGCACCTGTTCACGCTGGCGACGACCGCGCAGCCGGGAAAGGAGCTGCGAGTGCTCGGCATCGGCGGTGCGCTGGCCGAGCGCCGGAGGGCCGCCTGGGAGCAGTGGTACGGCCCGGTGGCAGCGGCCAGGACCCGTTCATCGCCTGGTACGCGGCCGGGTGGGCGGTCTTCGCGCTCGCTTACGTGGGTGCGATCGTGCTGGTGGCCACGGGCAAGAACGCGTCACCGGCGTCGGCCATCCTGGTGCTGACTGCGGGGGCCAGGCTCTCGTCCTACGTCGGTGCCACGGTGAGTGAGATCGGCTTCCTGCGCGGCATCTGGATGGACGGCTCACGGCGGCTGGCCTGGCTCGAGGATTATGCGAGCGCCGTAGCGCACGATGCGGACCTGCCCGCGCCCGACGCGTCTCAGCAAGGGCATTCGCCTTGAGCAGGTGACGTTCCGATATCCGGGCTCGGAGCGGCCCGCGCTCGACCAGGTTGACCTTTTCCTGCCGGCTGGCTCGGTGATCGCCATCGTCGGGGAAAACGGAGCCGGCAAGACCACGCTGGTCAAGCTGCTGGCCAAGCTTTACGCCCCGAACTCGGGCCGCATCCTGGTCGATGGCGTCGACCTGGCCAGGATTGACCCGGTGCAATGGCGGCAGCGGCTGGCCGGGGCGTTCCAGGACTTCTTCCGCTTCGAGTTTCGGGCCGGGCAGACGGTTGGCCTTGGCGACCTGCCGCGACTGGACGTCGAGCCGGCGCTTTTTACCGCTCTGGACCGGGCGGGAGCCCAGGACGTGATCGAGGCCCTGCCGGACGGCTTGCGCACGCAGTTGGGGCCGACATGGCACGAGGGGGTCGACGTCTCCTTCGGCCAATGGCAGAAGCTCGCACTTGCACGTGGGTTCATGCGGGATGAGCCCCTGCTCACGGCGCTCGACGAGCCGACGGCCGCGCTCGACGCCGAGACCGAGCACCAGTTGTTTGAGCGCTATGCCAGCAGAGCACAGCTGGGCAGGCACGACGGGAACATGACCATCCTGGTTTCACATCGATTCAGCACAGTGCGCATGGCCGACCTCATCGTGGTCCTGGATGGTGCCCAGGTCGCCGAAGTCGGTACGCACGAGGAGCTGACCGTCCGCGGCGGACGCTACGCGGAGCTCTACGGGATTCAGGCGCAGGCATACCAGTGACCGGTGGTGCCAGCACACTGCGAGGTTGAGGCTGTCGGGCGATGCTGCCCGCCTAGCCGAAACCGTACGCTGCTGGCGCACCGCGATACGGGATGGCGGCAACCACGCCGAGCGCGCCCGCCGGGCCCGGCAGCAAGGTCTTTGTCGTTTCTGCTGACGGGTTGAGCCGGAGCAGCGAGGAAGTTCCCGGGCAGCTCGTCTGCGCGAGGACAATCAGCTGACTGCCCACGGCCGCCACCACGTTGTCGTGGTTCTTGGTGCTGCCGGGGACCGACACGCGCGTCAACGATCCGCCCTGGCCAGCTGCCATGATGCCGAGGCCGCCGGGCCCGCTAGCGGCCGACGAGCATTGCGTGGCGCTTGTCTGAGTGACGTACACGTGGCCGTTGGCGGTCCAGGCGCCGGCTTCGAAACCGGCGCCAGAAGGCGATCCGGAGCCAGGCGCTAGCGCGGTCGGGGGAGCGCCATTCACAGGCACCAGCCAGAGCCGCTCGGAGTTGGCGCTCGGCTGGCCAGGCGCGGCGCAGTTAGCCAGCACGGTGTCCTTGTTCCACCAGCTGACCGGCAGGCACGATGGCGGCGTCCCACTGAATGGCACGTGCAGCCTGCGCTTCACGCCGCCGGTGTTGTTGACCAGTTGCATCTCATTCCCGGCAATGCCCCAGACCGCCGTGTAGCCATCCGGAGAGCTGAGCGCGTTGCACAGCGATGCGCAGCCGCCGGCTTGCGCCGGCTGCCGGTCAGGCATCGTGCTCAAGGTGGCCTGGTATGCGCCCTGCAGGTCATAGCGCCGGAGCTGGAACTTACTTGCAGTGCGACGGATGGCCAGGATGTTGAACCCGTCTGGCCTGGTGAAGCCAACGGGCGTGACGTCGGCCTTCAGCGGCAAGCTGGTGATTTGCCCGGCCGCAAGCGTCAGCACGCTATAGGTGGGCGGTTGCGAGCCGGGCGCGGCGGTCCCAACCCTCAGCAGCGCGTGCTTAGCGTCGCCTGACCAGGCCAGCAATGTCACCGAAGCGCCGGACCAGGTGTGCATCAGGTACTTGCCGCCCTGCGGATCCACCAGGTACAGCGACAGCGGGCCGGGTCCTGTTGCGGTCCCGTTGGCGTCCGGGTGCGCGCCCGACAACTCAGCGAGAGTCCAGCCCGGCCCCACGAGAGACCAGGGAACCGAGGCACGTCCCCCAGTCCGCCCGGCGGGAAGCATCTGGACGGCCGGCTTGACTTTGGCGCCAGCTCCGGGCCCCCGGGATCCGGACTTGACTGGCGGCTGCCCGCCGAATGCCAGGTAAGCGCCGACCGCAACCACGACGACAGCGGCTATCCCGGCGACCAGCATCCTGCGGCTGGCCAGGCCGGCCGGGATACGCAGGTTGCCGGGACTGGTACGGCCACCGGGACTGGCACGGCCGCCGGGACTGGTGCGGCCACCGGGACTGGCACGGCCACCGAAACCGGCACGGCCACCGAAACCGGCTCGGCCAGGCCAGCGCGTCCGGCGGGGCATGACACCCATCGACGCAGCGGTGCCGCTGCCAGGCATGACCCCCTGCGCGGTAGCGCCGGGCTGCCCTGCACCACCGAGCCACGTGTTGTCCGATAGTTCGCTGCCGCCAGCCGCACCGCCCGCTGGCGATGCGCCGCCTGCCCACGCCGTGCCGCTGCTCGGGTCGTCGCTCGCACCAGTTACGCCGGGGAAGTCGCGAGGAGCCACGCCACCATCGGCTATGCCGCCTCCGGCTATGCCGCCTCCGGCTATGCCGCCTCCGGCTATGCCGCCTCCGGCTATGCCGCCACCACCCATTGCGCCGCCGGGTGTCGCGATGCCAACAGCGCCGTCCTCCGCAGGGGCCGCGGCGCCTGAATTCTGGGCGGCCTCCTGCTTGCGCGGGGATCGCGGCCGGTAGATTCCCGGCCAGGTCCCCGGGTCGGCCTTCGGCGCTGTCCCCGAGCCCCAGTCCGAGCCTGCCGCCGCAGCTTGCGTGCGGCGGCGCTCGTAGGCTTCCTCGGCGACCTTGAGCACCCAGGCCTCTGGGTCCCGGTAGCCGGAGACCTCGTACCACTGCTGATATGCCCTGGCGTAGGCCTCGCGCACAGCGTGGTCGGCCTCAGTGTCCTGGCCAGTCATGGAGTGCATCTGGCTCGTGACGTTCCACGCCGTCCTCGCATAGAAGGCGTCGAAAGTCTCCGGGGCGCTCATGTGCATCTCCTACCACGGCTTGGCCATGTGCGGTACTGCCCAGCTAGCTGCATTACACGTGCACAGCCGGCAGTCGCGGGTGCAGCATGCCGAGATCGTTATTAAACAGGTGAATCGTCCTGACAACGAGCAAACCATAGTGGTCACGGCGCTCCTTGATCATCCATGAAAGTGACATAGCGATGGCCAGAGCAATACGAGCTCCACATTCATGGCTGATCTTGAGGGCTGGGCGGCCGCGTTCCGCGGCGTCAGCTCAGGCTGGCCAGCCGCGCGACGGCGGCATCGATGCGTTCATCGGTCGCGGTCAGGGCCACCCGGATATGCCGACTGCCGCGAGACCCGTAGAAGTCACCAGGGGCAACGAGAATGCCGGCCCTGGCCAGTCGCTGTACCGATTCGCGGCCATCAAGCGCGGGATGAGATGCCCACAAGTACAACCCGGCTTCGGAATGCTCGACTGCCCAGCCAGCCGCCTCAAGGGCTGGCCAGAGCCGCCCGCGCCTGTCCAGGTACACCGAGCGCTGCTGCTCGGCGTGCTCGTCGTCAGCCAGCGCCGCGGCCATCGCCGCCTGCACCGGAGCTGGCACCATCATTCCGGCGTGCTTGCGGATCTCCAGCAGTTCGGTGATCAAGTCCGGGTCGCCGGTGACGAATCCGGCTCGGTAACCGGCCAGGTTGGAGCGCTTGGACAGCGAATGCACCGCGAGCAGCCCCTGATGCGAGCCGTCGCACGCGTCCGGATGGAGCACCGACACCGGTTCGGCCTCCCAGCCGAGCTCGAGGTAGCACTCGTCGGAGGCCAGCACAGTGCCCTGAGTCTGCGCCCAGCTGACCACCTTGCGCAGCTGATCGGCGGCCAGCACCTGTCCTGTGGGGTTGGCGGGCGAGTTCAGCCACGCCAGGCGAACTCGCTCGGGTCCAAGCGAGACAAGGCTGTCGACGGGGACCGCAGTGGCGCCTGCCAGCCGCGCGCCAGCGTCGTAGCTGGGGTAAGCCAACTCTGGGTGAGTGATTACGTCGCCCGGCCCGCAGCCCAGCAGGGTGGGCAGCCAGACGATGAATTCCTTGGTGCCGATGACGGGCAGCACCGAATCCGGATCTACGTTCACGCCGTGCCGCCTGGCCAGCCAGCCAGCGGCGGCCTCCCGTACTGCGGTCGTGCCCGCGGTCGCGGGATAGCCGGGGGAGTCGGCCGCTGCGGTCAGCGCATCGATGACCACGCGGGGAACGGGGTCCACGGGCGTGCCGACCGACAAATCGACAATGCCGCCGGGATGGCTCCGGGCAAGTTGCGCGGCCTGGGCCAGCGCATCCCATGGGAAGGTAGGCAGCCGCGAGCTGACGGAGGGCGATCTCCGGCTAGTACCGGTGCCGCCTGCGGGCAAGCCACCGCTCGCCATTGGGGCCCCGTTACCTTCCTAGTGCTCAGTCTCCTGTGGCGGGAGCACGGCAACGATCGGGTGGTCGGCGTTGATCTTGCCGGTCTTGGAGGCGCCGCCCGGCGAGCCGAGGTCGCTGAAGAACTCCACGTTGGCCTTGTAGTAGTCCTTCCACTGATCCGGGACGTCGTCCTCGTAGAAGATGGCCTCGACCGGGCATACGGGCTCGCAAGCACCGCAGTCCACGCACTCATCCGGGTGGATGTAGAGCATCCGCTCGCCTTCGTAGATGCAGTCGACCGGGCACTCTTCGATGCACGCCTTGTCGAGCACATCGACGCAAGGCTGCGTGATGATGTACGTCACTTCTGAGTTCTCCTCTTCCTTCCGCGCCCTGGTGCACTCAGCGGTGCGACGGACCCAAGTTTCGCGGCATAACACCAGTATCGCGTCCCCGGCCGGATCGGCTAACTGGCATCCGGTGCCAGGGATCGCAGGCTATCAGCCGAAGACGAGATCGGCAGTGGCAGCCGGCCCGTGCACCGGGCCCCGGAGCTTGACCCAGTGCTCTGGCCCGCTGGTCGCATGCCACTCGTAACCCCTGAAACGGACATAGGCGATTCCGTAGTTGGCCGCGTGCGAGACCAGCCATCCGGCCACGGACCAGCCCTGGCGCGGCGTCCGGACCGCTAGCGATGCGGACGGATCGTGTGTGTACTTTGCCCGCACGCGGCCGTATGCGCTGGTCAGAGCCCGTGCAGCAGCGGTCAGCCGGGCCTTGCCGACAGGCGCGCCGTAGGAGCACCAGACGGCGTGTGGCTCGCTGCCGGTGAAGGCCCGGGCAAGTTCGGTCCCAATGCCCGCGTACTGGCCGTAAGCAGAGCCGTCGGCGCTGCGCTGGACTGCCTGGGCGGCGGCGTAAATCGGCATACGCAGGTAGCGGGGCACTGCGGCCAGTGCGGCGAGGAACCTGCTTGAGGCGTACACCGGGTTCTCGATCTGCTGCTTGGTTCCCCAGCCCTCGGACGGCCGCTGCTGGAAGACCCCGACCGAGTCGAGGTCTCCATAGGGCAGATTACTGAGCTTGGACTCCTGAAGCGCCGCTGCATAGGCAATGGCGACGGCGCGGCTGGGCATCGCCCGCTTACTCGCGACCCCGGCGATCGTGGCCGCGATGCCGGCCTGGCTGACGCTGAGCGAGAGTTCGTCGTTTCCTGACCCGGCCAGGCACCCGGTGGCGCGCTCGGTCGCCATCCGGTGGCCGATGGCCAGATACCCGATTACCAGCGCGACGACAAGCACGATCGCGGCGGCTGCCGCCCGCGACCGCCGGCTGGCTCTGGCCCGGCTGCGCTTGCCTGGCCCCGAAGACTTGCTCGGCACGGACATGAAGCTACCCGCTTGGGGAAGCCGGGATGCTCATCCCAGCAGGGCCGCACTAGGCTCCAGCGCTATGACATCAGCTTCACCGTCGGCATCAGCGGCCCGGTCCGCGGCGCAGTCGTCTTCGGCTGACCAGGGCGTGGCGAACCCCATGCCAGCCGAGATCGATGAATTGTGGGCCCAGCGGGGCGCTCTGACGCCAGCCGACATCGCCGCTAGGGACCTGGTCGTGGCGGCGGTGGATCTCATCGACTCTGGCCTGTCGCGCGTCGCCTGGGTCGATCCCATCACGGGCGAGGTCGTCGTGAACGAGCGGGCCAAGCGCGCGATCCTGCTCGCCTTCCGACTCTTGCCAATGGCCGAGTCGCAGGTGGGGGAGTTCCGCTACAACGACAGGGTGCCGCTGACGGCTCGGCTTGACGGCGTCCGGGCGCTGCCGGGCTCGATCGTCCGCTGGGGCGCCTACATCGCGCCCGGCGCGGTTCTGATGCCGTCGTTCGTTAACATCGGCGCCTACGTAGACACCGGCACCATGGTCGACACCTGGGCGACCGTCGGATCCTGCGCCCAGATCGGCAAGAACGTCCACCTGGCCGGCGGGGTCGGCATCGGCGGGGTGCTCGAGCCGCCGAACGCGGTGCCCGTTGTGGTGGAGGACGACGCGTTTATCAGCTCGCGCTGCATGGTCGTAGAGGGCGCCAGGGTCCGCACCGGGGCGGTCTTGGGTGCGGGCACGATCGTGACCAAGACAACCCACGTGATCGACGTGCAAACCGGCGAGGAACTGCCGCGCGGAGAAGTGCCGGCCTGGTCGGTGTGCGTGGGCGGGACCCGGATGCGGAAGTTCGACGGCGGCGAGTTCGGCTTGCCGTGCGTGCTGATGCTGCGGCGCATGCCCGAGGGCAGCGGCCACGACAAAGCGGCGCTTAATGACATTCTCCGCGACCATGGCGTCGGCACGTGACGCAGCACATCGGCCAGAGTCGCGGCACGCTAGACCTCCGCCGGAGTCGCGGCACGCCGGACCTGCGCCGGTGTCGCGGCACGCCGGACCTCCGCCAGTGTCGCGGCACGCTGGACCTCCGCCAGTGTCGCGGCACGCCGGACCTCCGCCAGAATCGCGGCACGCTGGACCTCCGCCAGAATCGCGATGTAACTTGTTGGCGTGGAGCGAGCGACGAGGGATGAGATTGGCGCGGCAGCGGCCGCGCATGCCGAACTTGGCCGTGACTATGACGGCGCGGTGGCCGAGGGCCTGATCGAGCGGATCGGCGCGGAGATCGACATGCGGGTGGACGCGAGGTTGGGTCGCGCTCCGGTCGGCCGGCTTGCGAGGTCGCGACGTCCGGGCACATTCGCGTCAGTGGTGATGGCCCTGGGATCGATGGGCCTCGGCGTCGGCGGCACGGCCGTGGTGCTGTCCGATGGCATGCGCGGCAGTTCAACCGCCTTGATGGTCCTGGTGATCTGGGTCGCGATCGCGGTGGTGAACTGGACGTTCATGAACCGGCGTGACTAGCGGGACTTTAATCCGCGGCATTGCCGGTTGCCGCGCCGCCAACCGCCGCTGCGCCCGGTAGCCATGCCGTGACGTTCACGCGCCCCCTTCGACCGGCGGCCCTCCAGGGACCGGGGAGCATCACCTGCCCAGCCCCCGCGGGCGGCTACCTTATGGGCCATGAGCACGAACTCCGAGCCACGCCGTCGGCTACGCCGGCAGGGGCCTGTAACCCTCCGGGGAACTCAGATTCCCAAGACCACCACCGACCAGCGCCTGCTCGACTGGCGCGGGCCGAGCGACTGGGTGCACACCGATCCATGGCGGGTGCTGCGGATTCAGGCCGAGTTCGTCGAAGGGTTCGGGCTGCTGGCCGAGCTCGGTAAGGCCGTCTCCGTGTTCGGTTCGGCGCGAACGCGACCGGGCAGCCCCGAGTACGAATGTGCGGAGCAGATTGGCGCGGGGCTGGCCAAGGCCGGTTACGCGGTGATCACTGGCGGTGGTCCGGGCATCATGGAGGCAGCCAACAAGGGTGCGAACAGTGCTGGCGGGGTTTCGGTCGGCCTGGGCATCGAATTGCCGCTTGAACAGGGCCTGAATGAATTCGTCGACATCGGGATCGAGTTTCGGTACTTCTTCGTCCGCAAGACGGTGTTCGTTAAGTACTCGCAAGCGTTCGTCGTGCTGCCGGGCGGCTTCGGCACTCTGGACGAGCTGTTCGAGGCGGTGACGCTCGTGCAGACCGGCAAGATCACCAGGTTTCCCATCGTCTTGGTCGGCAGCGATTACTGGAAGGGCCTATTCAGCTGGATCACCGAGACCATGCTCCCGGCCGGGAAGATCTCCGCGGCAGATCCCGAGCTGATCAACGTGGCCGACGACCCTGCCGAAGTGGTCCGGATCATCAAGGCAGCGCACAGCCTCAGCCCAGGCCAGGCCAACGTCTCCGACATGACCTGACTCGGTCGGCAGACCTGGACGGCGCAGCAGGACCGGAAGGCATGGCACGATGGCGCTGTGCCCGTCGTAATTTTCCTTGTAACGGCCGTCATACTCGGCGGCATCGTCGTAGTGGCCATGGGCCACGGCGGCGAATTGGCCAGGGACAAGGTCGATATGCCTGCCCCCATGGACTTGCGCTCCTGGTCTGATGTGGCCAGGTATCGCCCGCCACCCGCACTCCTTGGCTATCACGCTGCCTCCACCGAGCAAGCCTTCATGATTATCGCCAGGTCCATAGCCGAGCAAGACGCGGAGATCGCCTGGCTGCGCGGCAAGCTGGCCGAATTGCAGCCCGAGTCGGCAGGCCGCGGTGGCGAGGTCGTCAGCCGCAGCGCGGATGTATCAGAAGCCGGACTGTCCCCGCCCGACGGACCCGGGGCGGCATACAAGCCCGCGCCGGAAGGAACGCCGGCCCCGGAAGGCAGGCCGGCCCCGGAAGGCACGCCGGCCCCGGAAGGCACGCCAGCCCCGGAAGGCACGCGCCCGGCCCCGGCAGACGACTGGGCTCCGAACAACAGTGACGTCTGGGAGCGGTGACGCCTGGGAGAGCGGTGACGTCTGGGAGAGCGGTGACGGCCGGGAGAGCGGTGACGCCCGGTTGGGCACTGACGCGGGGGAGGGCAGGCCCGACCTGGAGGACCGTCAGACGCCGCCGACCGCCGAGCCGCAGACCGTCACATGCCGCCGACCGCCGAACCGTCCGTGGAGGCCGACCACTTGCCACTGTCCTGCCATGAGCGGCCCGTGCAGGCTGGCTACTGGCCGCAACCCGACTCTGCGTCCCGCATCGGTGACGAATGACTGCCGGACTGGCTGTGGCCGGCCCCGACGGTCGGCTTCGTTGTCCATGGGCGCTCAGCGCACCGGAGTATCTCAGTTACCACGATGAGGAGTGGGGCAGGCCGGTGCGCGACGATAATGCGCTGTTCGAGCGGCTGAGCCTGGAGGCGTTTCAGTCCGGCCTGTCCTGGCTGACGATCTTGCGCAAGAGGGAGAATTTCCGGGTCGCCTTCGGCGGTTTCGACATCGGGGCGGTGGCTGCGTTCGGGCCTGCCGACGAGGCCAGGCTGCTGGCGGATCCTGGCATAGTGCGCAATAGGGCCAAGATCGAGGCAACGATTGCCAACGCCCGCGCTGCCCTCGGCCTGCCGGCCGGGCTCGCGGCCCTCATCTGGCAATACGCGAGTGAGGCCGGGCCGGCGCCGTCCGGACTGGCGGAGGTGCCGTCTTCGACGAGCGCTTCGAAGGCCATGTCGAAGGCCCTGCGCAGCTCGGGCTTCAGGTTCACCGGCCCGGTGACCGCCTATGCCACCATGCAGGCGTGCGGCCTGGTAAACGACCACCTAGCCGACTGCTTCTGCCGGGACGTCATTGGCGCCGCCTAGCCTCAGGCCCACTTGGCATGGTCTTGGCCGATCCCGCCCGATTGAAGCAGTTCCGGGGCGATCTAGTGCTTCCAGAGTTATTGAGTGCGTTTGTCAGTAAATAGCGCGGTCAAACGCACTCAATAATGTCGGCGACGGCCACGGGACTTCGCAACCGGGCCTGACTGGGCGCGAAAAAGCCCGTGCCGGGCGACCTTCCGGGCACCCGGCACGGGCTGGCTTTGCTAACGACCGGTCAGACTTCGACCCCGAACGTCAGGGTGAACATCTGCTCGTTTGCGATGTAGTTGTTGTCCAGCAGATTGAGCCGCGCCACCCGAAGGCGCTTGCCGTGCTTGGTGGCGACCACCGTGAGCACAAGCGGGTGAGTGAAGGTGTTGTCGGCACCGTTGAGGAACGGGGTGTAGCCGATATGCGCGTGGTTGAGATCGGCAACCCAGAAGGTCGTGGCGTTCGCGCCGCACGGCCGCAAGGTCACGTTCTCGTTGTTGAAGGCTGGCCGGCCGACGCCCACGCACAGGCCGGACTCGTTGCCGTATGGCGCCCAGTCGCTCTCATACACGGGGAAGTCCCCGTGCACGACGCTCGTGGGGCCGTAGTTGTTGCAGATGTACGGTGACAGCTGGTTCTCACCGCAGAGCTGAGCGACCGTGCCGACGAAGCCGCCGGTGAAGTCCTCGTTCGGGCTGCTGTCGGTCGCATTGGCGAGGTTGATCTTGTCACCGACGTGGCCGCCGACGCCGTTGTCCCCTGGTACGACGGCGCTCTGGATCACGTGCTTGCCGTAGGCCAGGCTGGACAGGTTGAAGCAGTTGAAGCCACAGGCCGGGGTGGCCTGCGGCCGTATCGACGCCTGAGCGCCAGCAGTAGCGACGAGGGTGAGCAGCGCACCCGCCGCACCCAGCGCGATAAGAAACTTCCGCATGTTACTCCTTGGTTTTAGGCCAGAGCCGTTCCCTGGCTTCTTTGGCTGCCTGCGGGGAATCTCGCGAACATGGCCTGATTGGGCACAAGCTCGCGTAGATCGTGTTTTTCTGACCAAGCTTCGGGCAGAAGTCGGAGACCTTCATGAGTGGAGCCTTTTTCTGCCCTATGTGGAGTTGTCGAGGCGACGTTAGAACATCTCCTACGTATCGTCAGACGCCACGGTCTAACACGTGGTTTACAAGCCATGACCATTTAATTGTGGAAGTTCAAACGAAGGGGACTTAAGACTTAGCAAATACCTGTACATTCCTTATTGTCCCGCAAGTCTCTGACCTGCAGATATGTTGCGACGATACGATTTTGGCGAGTACGTCCCCACGATCGCAAAAATTTGTCTCGGGCCTGTCTCGGGCCTGTCTTGGTCCTCGCCGTGCGGGGGTCATGGAGGGTGCCGAATGACGCACTCTCGGCCGATTCCATAAAGGTTGCGAGGTTCTGTAGTAATAGCTGCAAGTCACCATCCTGGGTGCGCTCGGCTTGGCTAGCCCCATTAGGCATCCCGTTTACTATCGGAGTGTAGGTGGGGCTTGTTTCCGGTGATACTGACGTCCGCCAAGAGATTAATGGCCGGATTGACGTCGCATTCGGCCAATTACTTCGGCCGAGAAATAGGTACTGTGGATCAAGGTTGGCTTAAATCAGCAGTAACTGGCCGCAGCGCCGCTCATCAGAGGGCGCGGTTGCGCTCGCGGCCTGGCCGTAGGGTCGCGAGGAGTTCGTCGGCAGCTGGGCGGCATGCCATGCAGGCCACGACGCCAGCCCCCCGGGCGTTTGCGGCCGCCTCCGGGCGACAGTGCACAGACGCGACGCTACGCGCAGTGATCCGGCGGGCTCCTGGTAAGGATCGTTGCCAGTGAGGTGCGTGCCGCCGGTCGGCGTAGGCACGGATTCACTGTCGACGCCGGCCTTGCTCGGCACTCGGCTACGGCGAGCTCGGCACCCGCGGGATAGCCCGCCGGGCTGGCGCTATCGGCCGCGGGCGGCGAGAATGGCGGCGGCGGTCAGGGCGAACGCCGAGCCACGACGGTCCCTAGCCGAGTGAAGTGAACTCTTTGACCATTTGGTTCAACATTCGCCCGATCCCATTGCGAAACTTCGCACAATACACATAATCTGGGCTGACGGAAGCCTTACTCGGGAGGGCGGAGGAGCATGCGGCCGCCAACGCCTGCCGACAACGGTAGGGGTTCGCTGAGTCCTGGGCCAGGCAGTGCTGGCCTGGGTAGCGCTGGCCTGAGTAGCGGCGTCGGCCACGCGGCCCGGCTACGACAGCCCCGGCCACCCGACTCCGGCTACGGCGGTCCCGGCTACGGCGGTCCCGGCTACGACAGCCCCGGCCACGCCGACCCCGGCTACGGCCAGCCCCGGCCACGCCAGCCCCGGTCACGGCGCTCCCGCCCACCTGATCCCGAGCATGGCGCCTGCGCAAGGACCAGCCGCCAGCCTGCTGGCGGCCCCAGTCGCCGAGGCCCTAGCTATCGTTCCCGAGCAAGTGGGCCGACTCGCAGACGCTGGTGTCAGCGGCGGCGGCTGCTTCGTCAGACCGCTGCCGATCGATACCACGTGCGCGGCCGCCGCCCGGCGCTTCTTCCGTGAGGCCGTTTCCAGCCTGGGAATCCCCACCGGCCTGCTGCATGACGGCGTCACGATGGCTAGCGAGCTAGCCGCCAACACTCTGCATGCTCAGCGCAACATGGCCCAGCGGGCGTCCCGGCAGCGAGCTTCTACCGGCGTGCCAGAGATCTGGGTCTACCTGCGTGGCACCGGGCGGACCTTTGAACTGGTCTGCAAGGTCTTTGACACCGAGCGCGGCTGGACCGTGGGCGCCGACCCTGGCATGGGCAAGGCGCCGCTCGACTCGGTCAACGGCCGTGGCCTGCAGGTAGTGGCGGGCTTGTCGGCCGGCCAGTGGGGCTGCCATCTGAGCCGCTCTCGCCTCGGCAACTGGAGCGTGCCGGGCAAGGCGGTCTGGTTTGCGCTGCGGATTCCGCCGGCCACGCTGCCCGAGCATTTTGGCCGCCCGCGTTACGACCCTGACTGGCTTGTCGATGAGCTTGAGGCCATGCTGGCCGACCGGGGGATGGCTGGCAGCATCGTGCGAGCCGACCTTGACGGCATGTCGGTGCTGTCCATCAGCCGTCACCTCACGGTCTGGCGGCACGGCGAAGTCGTCTCATGGCGGACGGCGGCCGGGGCGTACCACCAGATGGATCTCGCCGACCTGGTCGAGGTAGCTGAGCAGGTCGTATGCGCGCAGGAGGAAGCTGCGCTTAGCGCCACCCTGACCGGCTAGCCCTGACCGGCTAGCCCGACCGTCTAGCCCTGCCGCACGCCCGTCACCTGCCCTGGTATGCGGGCGCCTGCTTGTTCACGAACGCGAGCGTTGCTTGCCTGTGGTCCTCGGTGCTGCCCAGCCTGGTCTGAAGTTCCGCCTCCTTCGCCAGCGACTCGCTGAGAGTGTGGGCGCTGGCGTACAGCAGGGCTTCCTTGATGGCGGCGTACGCAAGGGTCGGACCGGCGGCCAGCCGGGCCGCAAGAGTTCTGGCAGCCCCTGCCAGATCCTCATCGGCCACAACCGACGTCAGCAGGCCGAGACTCAGCGCGGTGGCGGCGTCGATCGGCTCGGCGAGCATCAGCATTTCCGCTGCTCTGGCCGGCCCGATCAGCCGCTGCAGCGTCCAGGAGGCACCCGAGTCAGCGCCGAGGCCGACCCGGGCAAAGGCCAGCATGAAACTGGCGCGCTCGGCCGCGATGCGGAAGTCGCAGGCGAACGCCAGCGAGGCCCCGGCGCCCGCAGCTACACCAGGAAGCGCCGCGATGACCGGCTTGGGCATCCCGGTGATCGTCTCGACGATGGGGTTGTAGTGCTGCCGGACCGTGTCCAGGGGAGCGGCTCCGGCAGCAAGCAGATCGGCATGCTCGCGCAGGTCCTGGCCTGAGCAAAAGGCCTGGCCAGCGCCGGTCAGGATCACTGCCCGCACCGCGTCGTCGGCGCTGCATTCGCGCAGCGCGTCAAGGAGCCTGATCTTGGCCGGGGCCGTGAGCGCGTTCCGCGCCTCCGGCCGGTTGATCGTGAGGGTGGCCACTGCGCCATCAACCTGGTGAATCACCACGTCAGTCACCGGGAGTCCCTTCCGCCGGAGCCGTTACCGCATCCCGCCGAGCATGCCCGAGCGGCCCTGCCGCGAGCAACCAGGGCTGGCATGAGAGGGGAACGGGGCCGCACCGGGGCTGCGGACGGTTCCGGCTCGCGGAACCGGGCAGAACGCCCCGGTAGGCCACCCAGCGGCAGGAGATGGTGAGTGTCCTGGTCTGGCCCGGTATCGATCGTGACCGGGCCGGAACGCTGATCGTTACCATCGGGGGGCCGAACCCTGGATAATAGAGGGACTGATCGAGATGTATGTGGCTGGCTGGAGTACCGCCAGGCACCGCGCGCCGGCCTGATCCGGCGGTTGCGGTTCGGTGCGGCCCCAGGGCAGGGAAGGGGAGCAGAATGGCGGCGATGAAGCCGCGGACGGGTGACGGTCCGCTTGAGGTCACCAAGGAGGGCCGCGGCATCGTCATGCGCGTCCCGCTGGAAGGCGGAGGGCGGCTGGTTGTTGAGCTTACCCCTGACGAGGCTCGTGCCCTCGGCGAGGCGCTCAAGACCGCCGTCGGCTGAGATTTGCCGCTAACTGTCGAGGTCACCCTGCTGCCTGGGCATGGCGCTCCTCTGCTGGCGACTTACCTGGCCGAGCTAGCTGACGGCCGCGTCGAACCCCCAGACCTGATAGCGGTAGGGGTTGAGGACGGTGGTACCGCGCAATCCTGCCCCGCGATGGATGACCTGCTCCCGTTCGGAACCTCCGAGTTCCTCCAGGCATCCGGCCACGGCGGCAAGCCGGGTGAGGTAGCAGAGACCGCCGCGAAGCTCGGCGGCGGGTTCGGCCGGATAATGTTCCTCGGCCTTGGCGACCAGTCTGCCAGCGCGCTCCGCAGAGCAGGGGCTGAGCTCGGCAGGCGTGCCGCGGCGGATAAGACCGCGGTGGTCGCCCTCGCTGCAGAGGCAGACGACGACGCGATCAGCGCGTTCGCGGAGGGTGTGCTGCTTGGCAGCTACGTCTTCAGCATGAAGAGCCAGCGCAACGACGGTGCGGGCGGCAAGGTGATCGTGCTAACCGAGAGCGAGGCGCAGCAGTCGGCGCTCGCCCGGGCGAGAGTCCTGGCCAGCGCGGTGGCCACCGCTCGGGATCTGGCTAACACGCCGTCCGTGGTGAAGAGCCCGCAGTGGCTGGCCGATGAGGCGGCCAGGCTCATGGCAGGCCGTGACGTGGCGGTCCGGGTGTGGTCCGAAGCAGAGCTGGCCTCGGCTGGCTTCGGCGGCATCCTGGCTGTCGGCTCCGGCTCGGCGCGCCCGCCAAGGCTGATCGAGCTGAGCTACCAGCCGGCTGGTGCCCGGCAGCACGTCGTGCTGGTCGGTAAGGGAATTACGTTCGACTCCGGCGGCCTGTCGCTGAAGCCGAACGACAACATGAAGCTGATGAAGACCGACATGGCCGGAGGCGGGGCCGTGGTGGCGGTCATGTCGGCGCTCGTCGCTCTCGGCGTGACCGCCAGGGTGACGGGTCTGGTGGCCGCGGCCGAGAATATGCCGTCCGGCTCGGCCTACCGTCCCGGCGACGTCATCGAGCAGTACGGCGGCCGCACCGTGGAAGTGCTCAACACCGATGCCGAAGGCCGCCTGGTACTCGCCGACGCGCTTGCCTACGCTGCGGCGACTCTGGCGCCCGACCGGCTGGTGGACATCGCCACCCTGACCGGGGCGGCTCGGATCGCGCTCGGCTCCACGCACGCTGCGCTGTACTCCACGGATGACGTCCTGGCGGCCGAACTGCTGGCTGCCGGAATGGCGAGCGGGGACCTGTTGTGGCCGATGCCGCTAGAGGATGGCTACCGGACTGCACTTGATTCCCCGGTCGCTGACATCGCGCACATTCCCAGGGACGAGCAGCCGGCTGGCTCGATTGTCGCGGCGCTCTTCTTGCGCGAGTTCGCCGCCGGGCTGCCGTGGGCGCACCTGGATATCGCCGGGCCCGGCCGGGCTGCCAGTGACGATGGCGAACTGTCCAAGGGCGCGACCGGGTTCGGGACACGCCTGCTGCTGACGTGGCTGGCGAACGCTAGCCGGGCTGCTTGACCGCTGCCAGCAATCCGTTCCCGATCGGCAGCAAGAGCGGCACCAGGCGTTCGTCAGCCCGCACCTGCTCGCGCAGGCTTGCGGCCGCGGCCACCTCGCTGTCGCTTGGCAGCCGCTCGCCGGGGGCGATACCGGGGAGCGCAGTGTTGAAGATGACTATCCCGCCCGGCCGGAGCAGCCGCAACGCTGCCACTAGATAGTCGGCGGATTCCTGCCGGTCAGCGTCGCAGAAGACCATGTCGTAAGCGTCATCGGCCAGCCTGGGCAGCACTTCCAGGGCCAGGCCGCCGATCAGCCGGTACCTGGCAGCCGGGAACCCGGCCGCCAGGAATGCCGCCCGGGCCAGCCGCTGGTGCTCTGGTTCAACGTCCACCGAGGTCAGGACGGCTCCCGGGCGCATCCCACGCAGCAGCCAGATTCCCGACGTGCCGCAGCCAGTGCCGATCTCGACGACCGAGCGGGCCCCGACGGCCGAGGCCATGAAGCGCAGCGCCCCGCCCGTGATCGGGCCTACCGGTGCGGCCCCGCCTACTTCGGCCGCGTTCCGTTTGGCGGCTATCAGCGCATCGTCCTCGGGAAAGAATTCCTCAAGGTAGGCCAGGGTGCCCGCGGTGATCGAGATGGCTGCCTCCCCGTCGGTCCCGGCCGTTCGCATCGGCCTCGCGTGATTCAGGATGTCCCAGGGCGGCAGCCTAGCGGCCGGGGCGGGCATCCGGGAACCGGGCGGGTAACCTCGTACGTTGACGGGGGCAGAGGTAGCGGCGCATCCACTGCCGGGTCTACCGGTGTCGGCTGGAAGCCGGAAATATCAGCTTCTGGCGCAGCGGCAGCATGGCCGTGGTGGGTACCAGCGGGCCAGGTGGAGTCAGGAAGCGGGTCGCGCGGAACACGGGTAGCGCGGAACAATGGCGACCCGGCCGGGGTTTGCCCTAGTGAAATGGCGTTGGAGGGTGTGGGGCCGGTGCAGGGGGTAACGGTGGGACAGGCCGCAGAGACCGGCGAAACACCGGCGTGGACCCCGCCTAGCTGGGAAGAGGTGGTGCGCGACCACTCGGCGCGCGTCTACCGCCTGGCCTACCGGCTCACTGGAAACACCCACGACGCAGAGGACCTCACGCAAGAGGTCTTCGTCCGGGTCTTCCGCTCGCTGGACAGTTACGTGCCAGGCACGTTCGAGGGCTGGCTGCACCGGATTACCACCAACTTGTTCCTCGACATGGCCCGCAGGCGTCAGCGGATCAGGTTTGAGGGCCTGGCTGACGAAACCGAGGCCAGGCTGGGCGGATCGGAGCCGACTCCGGCACAGGCGTTCGACGACAGGCACCTGGACGGGGACATCCATGCTGCGCTGATGGCGCTCGCGCCCGAGTACCGGGCGGCAGTGATCTTGTGTGACATCGAGGGCCTGTCGTATGAGGAGATCGCCGCCAGCCTCGGCGTCAAGCTCGGTACTGTCCGCAGCCGGATACACCGCGGCCGGGCGCAGCTCCGGCAGGCTCTGGAGCACCGCAGGCCGCGGAGCGTGGGCACAGCCGTGCCGCAGCCGCGGCTGCACATCGACCTCTCGTTGCCTCAAGGCGGCCAGCCATGACCCACCTCGGCCAGCGGCTGTCCGCGCTGATCGATGGTGAGCTTGACCTGGATGAGCGCGAACGGGTGCTCATGCACATGGCCAGATGCGGGTCGTGCCGCGATGAGGTAGCCGCATTGCGGATGCTCAAGCGGCGGATGAACGCGCTTGGGGAAGCAGCCGCCGGCGCCGGGCTGACCGGCCGGCTGATGAGCTTGCGGGACTCCGCGCTGCACGACAGCATGCTGCCGGTCGAAGCGATGTGGCCGCCGGCGCCATCAAGTGAAGCCTGGCAGGCGCCGGGTGCCAGCAACCGGCACGAGCACGGCGATTCCGACAATAGGGCGGCCCGGTTTTTCATCGCTGGATCACTGGCGGTGTTCCTGGTCGGCCTGAGCACCGCGGCTGTCGTCGCGGGTGGTGAACCGCAGGCACGAGCACCAGCGCCGCCGATCACGCCGTCCGTTGACGTGCTCGTGGTCCCTCAGCACGGTGTTGTGGGCGGCCAAGCGCCGGCGAGCAGGCGGCTGCGCGCCGATGTCGACCAGGTTCACTCGCCTCGCCTGCGCTGATCGCCTCCCCTGGACAGCTGGCAGGACCCTGCCCCTGGGCGCAAGTAAGGCGCTGGCCGGGTGCTGACTCGTCAGCGCGTTCCCGCCCGCAAAACCACCCGCTAGAGATGGCTAGTCGCCCGCGCTGAAGGGCAGATATTCAGGCGATGACGGCTGATTAGTGTCGACCTCGGGGGAGCCGTCGCGGGGAGGACATGATGTCCGAGCAGCCTGGGCGGGGGAGCTGGGACTATCCGCCCGACAAGCCCGGAGAGCACGCTCCCGAGCCCGCGACTGGCCCGGCTAACGGGCGACCGCCCGGCCGGGCCAGCGGCCAGAGCGCTAGCCCGGCCAATGGCCAGGTGCCAGGGGCAGCCAACGGGCAAACTGCTGGCCAGGCCCATGGGCATGCGCCCGGCCCGGCCAACGGGCAGGGTACTGGGCCGGCCAACGGGCAGGGTACTGGGCCGGCCAACGGCCACCCGACGGGCCCGGACCGGCCGGGACGGACCAGCGACCTCGGGCGATTCGACTGGTTCGCGGAACCTGACATGTTCGGCTTGTCCGGCAGCGTCCCGCCCCCGCCTGCGCCGCCCCCGCTGCCCGCGCGGCCGCAGCCGCCCGCGCCGAGCGCCCCGTCGCGGAGACGCAGGCTGCGGCCCGGACGTCGGGCTGTCGCTATCTGCGGCCTGGCGCTGGCATGCACCGCGCTTGGCGGCGTCGTCGGCGGGTTCGTCGCGGTCCACGCCATCGACAACAAGCCGCAGAACAGCAGTTACAGCCTCGGCGCAGTGCCGTCCGCGCCGTCCGGCGCTGGCCAACTCTGTCGCCGGCATCGCCTCACGGGACACGCCTAGCGTCGTAATGATCCGCGTGAACGGTACCGAAGGCACGGGTTCAGGGTTCGTGGTCGCGGGCGGCTACATCGTTACCGACAACCATGTCGTCACCATGGATGGGCTCGCGCCCCACGCCTCGCTGAAGGTCTACTTCAGCAACGGGAAGTCGGCCAGGGCCCAACTGATCGGCCGCGACCCGTTCTCCGATATCGCGGTTATCAGGGCCGTGGGCGTTACCGGCCTGCCAGCCCTCTCGCTCGGCAACTCGGGCCGCGTCGCGGTGGGGGACACCGTGGTCGCAATCGGCTCGCCGCTTGGCCTCGCCGATACGGTGACCAGCGGAATCGTTAGCGCTGTTGACCGGCCGGTGCAGCCGGGCACCAACAGCAGCGGCCAGCCGGCCGCGTTCTTCGACGCGATCCAGACCGACGCGCCTATCAACCCGGGCAACTCCGGCGGCCCGCTCGTCAACGCCAGGGGGCAGGTCATCGGCATGGACGCGGCAATCGACACGCTGGGCAGCAACCCCCTCACCGGATCGCAGGGCGGCAGCATCGGACTCGGCTTCGCGATCCCGGTCAACCAGGTCCGCCGGGTGGCGGTCGAGCTCATCAGGACCGGTCACGCTACTCATTCGGTCATCGGAGCTGGCATCAGTACCGGATACAGCGGTGTCGGAGCCCAGATTACGGGGTCCTCCGGCCACAATTCCGAGCCGTCGATCAATCCCGGCGGTCCGGCTGCTAAGGCCGGTTTGCAGCCCGGGGATGTGATAATCCGGTTTGGCAGTCAAGCAGTGACGGACGGCAACTCGCTAATGGACGCGGTCAGGTCCCAGGCGCCGGGAACGCGCGTAATGGTCACCTTCCGGCGCGGCGGCCAGACACTCAAGGCCAGCTTGACGCTGGGCTCGGCGCGCTCGTAAACGCCTGATCGCGGCGCAGGGATTCTGATCGGGGCCAGCGACGGGCTACGCTGTGAGAGCGGGCCGCAAGTCCGCTGGTCCTATCCATCTGGAGCCGTGCCAGTGCTGTTTGACTTGAATTTCCTCAAGCTGCTGGTGCTCGGCGTGGTCGCGCTGGTCGTCTTCGGGCCGGAGCGGCTGCCTGGCATGGCGGCACAGGCGGGACGGGCGCTGCGCGAATTGCGGCGGATGGCCGAAGGCGCGAAGTCGGAACTGCAGGAGAACCTGGGTCCCGAGTTCAGCCAGCTCGACCTGGCTGACCTCAACCCCAAGCGCTTCGTTCGCAAGCACCTGATAGATGAGCTCACCGGTGACGGAGCGCTGCTGCAGACCGCAGCTGAAAACGGCAACGGCAACGGCACCCCACCGGCGGCCGCCAGCAGGACCGCGGCCCTGCTGACTCCCGGCGAGCGACCGCCGTATGACGCCGAGGCGACCTGACCTGTCCAGGCCGTCGGACCTGCAAATGACTTGCTGAACTGGCAGGCCCGTCCAGGTCAGACCGGCGTCAGGCCCAGCTGACGGCCCACAAGGCGGCGAGACCGGCCGGACAGTTCTTCTGCGATCTTACGTAGCTGCAGTGATGCCGGCGCATCGGGATCCGCGATGACCAGCGGCAATCCGGCGTCGCCGGACTCGCGCAGCTTGGTGTCGATGGGCACCTCGCCCAGCAGCGGCACGCTGGCGCCGGTCAGCCTGGTCAGCGTGTCAGCCACCGCGGCTCCGCCGCCGGAGCCGAACACGTCGATCCGCTCACCGCAATGCGGGCAGGGCAGGTAGGACATGTTCTCGATCACGCCCACGACCCGCTGATGGAGCTGGGCAGCCAGCGAGCCGGCCCGTTCGGCCACCTCAGACGAGGCGAGCTGCGGCGTGGTCACCACTATCAGCTCGCTGCCCGGGACCAGGTGCGCGGCCGAGATAGCGACGTCGCCAGTGCCCGGCGGCAAGTCAAGCAACAGGACGTCCAGGTCACCCCAGAAGACATCGGCAAGGAACTGCTGCAATAGCCGGTGCAGGATCGGCCCGCGCAACGGCAGCGGCTCATTGCCCTTCTTCAGCATGCCGCTGGAAATGGCGCGGACACCATGCGCGGACGGCGGCATGATCATCTGTTCGACCTGAGTCGGCCGGTCGGTTATGCCGAGCATCCGCGGCACCGAGTGACCGTAGATGTCAGCGTCCAGCAGGCCGACCTTCTGGCCGAGCCCGGCCAGTGCCACCGCGAGGTTGACGGTGACCGAGGACTTGCCGACTCCGCCTTTGCCACTGGCGATCGCGTACACCTTTGTCAGCGAGCCGGGCTTGGCGAACGGGATCTCCTTCTCCGCCTTGCCGCCGCGCAGCTTGGTCTGCAGCTCACGGCGCTGTTCCTCGCTCATGACGTCAAGCTCGACGCGAACCGCGCTAACGCCGCTGAGCTTGGCGACTGCGGCTGTGACGTCTCTGGTGATGGTGTCCCGCAGCGGGCAGCCGGATACGGTCAGCCAGACGCCAACCTGCACCACGCCGCCCGGCGTTACCTCGATGCTTTTCACCATGCCCAGGTCGGTGATGGGCCGGTGGATCTCCGGGTCGTTGACGCCGGAGAGTGCCTGGGCCACCTGCTCGGTCGTCGGCAGCAGGACGCCGTCGGCCGCTGGCACTGAGTTCGTGGACATGCCCCCCATGCTATGGCCGGCCAGGCCCTGCCTGTTCATGGCGATGGCCCAAGCTGCCCGCGCGGCATTCGCCGCCGTCGGACGCAATCACTGTGCGTAGCTTCCGCCGGCACGCCATCATTGCTGCGTGGGCCAGCCGGCTACCCGGCGTAGCCGCCCGCCACGGCAGCGAGCGAGTCGGTGCAGCAAGCGGTGTAAGGCCGCGTTACGGGCGAAAGGAATGTTTTGATGGCCGACGCAGCGGTGACGCCAGCCTTACAGACGACCGGAACGAGCGTGCTGTCGCGCTGCCAGGCGTGGTGGCCTGGCACCCGGCGGCGCGAGTCCGGTCGGCGCACGGTGGCTGAGCTGGACATCCGCAGGCTAGACGAGCGGATCGATGCGCTACTGGAGGTCCTGGCGCAGGTTTGCGACTATTCGGGGCAGCCGGAGGTCGCGGACGAGTTCCGGGCCCTGTCCGGCAAGCCGGCTCCAGCAGAACCGGTACTGCGGCTCGTGCACGGACAGCAGTAGGCACCGGCAGCGGGGCATCACCAGGCCTGCCCAGTGGTGGTGCGCGTAAGCTCTGGCGGCGTGACGGCACGCGCATACCGGCCAAGGCGCAGCACGCTGGCCGTACCTGGCAGCAACCCCCGGTTCCTGGCGAAGGCACGCGAGCTGGCCGTCGACGAGGTGTTCCTGGACCTGGAGGACGCGGTCGCGCCTGGCGAGAAGGAACAGAGCCGGAATGCAGTGGCGCACGCGCTGCGTGACGGCGGCTGGGGCGGCAGGATCCGGGCGGTCCGGGTTAACGACGCCAGCACCCGGTGGGCCTACCGTGACGTCGTCGATGTGGTCGAGCAGGCCGGGCAGTGCCTGGACGCGATCGTGCTGCCCAAGGTGGGTGCGCCAGCAGAGGTGAGCTGGCTGGACCTGCTACTGAGCCAGCTCGAGCTGGCAACCGGGCTGCCAGCCGGCCGGATCGCGATCGAGGCGCAGATAGAGGACGCCAGGGGTATGGCTGTGGTGGATGCGATCGCCGCGGCGTCGCCACGGCTGGAGGCGCTGGTGTTCGGCCCGGCGGACTTTATGGCAAGCGTGGGCATGCGGTCCCTGACGGTAGGCGCGCAACCGGCCGGCTACGCCGCTGGCGACGCGTTCCACTACGCGCACATGCGCATCCTGGTGGCCGCGCGGGCGAACGGGCTGCAGGCAATCGACGGCCCGTTCGCCGCCATCCACGATCTGGAGGGGCTGCGAGCGAGCGCTGCTAGTGCGGCCGCGATCGGGTTTGACGGCAAGTGGGTGCTGCATCCGGGCCAGGTCGACGTGGTGAACGCCGAGTTCTCCCCTTCGCAGGCGGACTATGACCGGGCGGAGCTCATCATCGAGGCCTACGAGTACTACACCAACGTGCAGCGGCGCGGTGCCGCGATGCTGGACGGTGAGATGATCGACGAGGCGTCGCGCAAGATGGCGCTGGTGGCCGCGGCCAGGGGGCGGGCCGCCGGGCTCGCCAGGACGCAGCGGTTCGAGCCGCCCGCGCCGTAGGCCTCGCGACTTCAGCCCGCGCGACTTCAGCCCGCGCGACTTCAGCCCGCGCGACTTCAGGCCGCGCAGCTTCGGGCCGGGCACTCGCCAGAGTCAGGCCGCGACCAGCTCTGACGGCTCGGCGATCACGTCCACGAGCGCACCGTTGCGCAGCACGGTAATCTCCAGCGGCTTGCCGATCGCCTCGGCGAACATCAGCCGCTGCAGGTCCTGTGCGCTTGCCACCGGTTTGCCGGCCGCGCTGACGAGCATGTCGCCCGGCCGCAGCCCGGCGCGGGCGGCCGGACCGCCGGGCACCACTTCGGAGACCCGCAGCCCGCCTGTCCGGCCGAGGCGCTTGCTGAGCTGCGCGGGCAGCGGCGTTGGCACGCTGACAAGGCCCAGGTAGGCCCGCCGGACCCGGCCGTGCTGGATAAGCGCCGAGATTATCTTGCGGGTGGTGGTGTTGACCGGAACCGCGAGGCCGAGGCCCTGCCCGGCCACGGCAGTGTTGATGCCGACGACCCGGGCCTGCGCATCGGCCAGCGCGCCGCCGGAATTGCCGGGGTTGAGCGCGGCGTCGGTCTGTATCACGTCCTCGACAAGCCGGGCCGCGGAGCCACTCCGGGTGGGCAGCGACCGCCCTAGGGCGCTGACCACGCCGGCAGTCACTGAGCCTGCCAGCCCCAGCGGGCTGCCGACGGCTACGACTAGCTGCCCGACGACGAGTTCCTCGGCCTCGCCGAGCTGAGCAGGCGGCGGGGTCGGGCCGCCAGCCCGGACGACCGCGAGGTCGGACAACGGGTCGGCGCCGACGACGGAGAACGGCGAGCTCGTGCCGTCGGAGAACAGCGCGGTCCCGCCTGTGGCCTGGCCAACAACATGGGCGTTGGTCAGCAAGAACCCGTCGCCGGTGAAGACGACGGCTGAGCCGATGCTTTCTCCCCAGCGGCGCGGGTCACCGCCGCTTACCCGCAGGCTGGCCACTTTCGGGGTCAGCTCGGCTGCGACGCCGGCGACGATGCGGGAATACGCGTCCAGGGGCGATTCTGTCGCCATGCAACCTCCTTCGCGATGGCGATTACAAGATTACATAATAGTTGCCGATCGTGCATCGGGCCAGCGCGCGCAGGCGCAGCCGGCGAGTTTGCGCAGGCGAATCCTGACACTATGAGGCTCCTATGTTTGTCAAGTCGCTGGCGGCGGGGTGGCGGGGAGGTTTTTGAGGGTTCGGTAGAGGTGGCGGGCGAGGTAGCGCTTGATGCAGCGGCGGATTTCCCGGTCGGTTTTGCCTTCGGCGCGGCGGCGCTGGATGTAGGCGATGGTGGGCGGGTGGCTGCGCATGCGGGTGACGGCGATGATGTGCAGGGCTCGGTTGAGCTGGCGGTCGCCGTGCCGGTTGAGGCGGTGCCGGTCGGTGCGGCCGGAGGAGACCGGGATGGGGGCGGTTCCGGACAGCATGGCGAACGCGGCTTCGCTGCGAATCCGGCCGGGGTGGGACCAGGACAGCAGGACCTGCGCAGCGGTCAGCGCGCCGATGCCGGGCTCGGCGGCGACCAGGCCGGGAGCCATGTCGTCGACGATGACGGCGATCTGGGCCTCGATCTGGGCGGCGGCCTCCTGCAGCGCGATGACCCGCTCGCCGAGCCGGGTCAGGGTCTGGTGCAGGACCTGGTCGGGGCGGCTGGCGCCGGCCGGGCAGGCCAGCGCGGCGCAGGCCCGGGCGCGGGCCAGCCGGGTCAGGTGCCGCAGCTGGCCGCGCAGCTGGTCGGGCGCGGTGACGATCACGGAGGTCAGCGCGGTGCTGGCGGTCTTGCAGGACTGGACGGCGTTGTCCCGGCCGGCCATCAGCAGCCGCAGCGCCTCGCGGTCCCCGTCGCAGCGCATCCGGGCCGGTTCGGGGCGGGCCAGCAGTTCCCGGGCGGCCCGGACCGCGTCGATCGGGTCGCTCTTGCCCGCGCGGCGCTTGGTCAGGTGGCGGGTGTTGTCGATCTCGTTTACCTGCTGGCCGGCCGCGGCGAGGTAGCGGGCCAGGCCCAGCCCGTAATGCCGGGTGCCTTCGACCGCCCAGGCGAGCGCGGCGCCGGGCCCGGCCGTTAACCCGGCCCAGGACAGCAGCTGCGCGTATCCCGCCGTGCTGGCCGCGACCTGCAGCTGCGCCAGCACCCGGCCGCGGGCATCGCAGACCGCCGCGGTGTGAGTGTCCATGTGGGTGTCGACGCCGACCACGTAGCCGGCTTCCTCGGTAACAGCCACCGCATCTCCTTCTGACATGAGAGATCCTGGAAACGCGGCACCGGCCTGGAGGCAAACTCCCGCGCGGCAAATCTGTGATGAGTCACGGCCGCAGGCCGGACAAGCTCCTGATCAAGCCAGCGAGGGTGACCAGGCCGGTGCCCGCGGCGCCGGGGACAGCTCAAAGTAAGGACACGCCACCCAGGCGGTCATCGGTTCCAGGAGTCACCCGGTGCCACAGCCACCAACCTGGCAGCCCCAAGCGGGACCGGTGCCAGCAAGTCCATACTCACAGTCGGTTCCAGTTATTCCGGCGGCCTGTTCGCGGCTTTTGCACCAACGAAACCATCATGGTGTCGTGCCGCGGCCCGGGCGGGGCCGGGCGCTGAGGCTAGTTGAGTCGCCGCGGCACCACTTGCGGTCGCCGTGCGACGCAGGAAGTCAGCCAGGAGCTCGAGGTCCGCTCCGGAATAACCCGCCAGGATCTGGTCCATCGCCTCGTTCATGCCCGAGTCAACCAGGTAGAGGCGGGCGACCTCGGCGACCCGGCCCCGCAGCGCCCGGATGAGGACGGCGCGGCGATCGGCGGGGTCGCGCTCGCGGGCGATCCAGCCGCCGTGTTCGAGCCGGTCGAGGATCCCAGTCACGGTGGCGGGATGAAGCCCCGCGCGGCGGGCAAGCTCGCTCGGGCTGAGCGGACCCTCACGATTGACCAGGTCCAGGCATTCCAGATCCGAGCCCTTCAGGTCGAGACGCCCGCCGACGCTGTGGTTGAGCAGGGACAACTGGACGCCTAGCTCGCGCAGGGCCTCCTTGATGGCGCGGTTATGCCGGTTACGGTCGCGCAGGCGGGCAGCAGTCGGATCAGGTGACATCGTTTCCATATGATATGCTTTCCATATTATCTGAGTTCCAGGTAATCAGACCCTATCCAAGAGCTCGGAGGATGACCACCATGAAACTCACGATCTTCGGCGCGACCGGCGGCACCGGGAGGTGCCTGGTCGAGCAGGCGCTCGCTGCGGGGCATGACGTGACGGCCGTCGTCCGCGACCCGGCCCGGCTTGCGGTCCCCGCTCAGCCGGGCTTGCAGATAGTGACAGCCAACGTCATGGACCCGGCCGCGATCAGGCCGGCGCTGGCAACCGCGGAGGCTGCCATCTCCGCGGTCGGACCGCGCGGGACCGGGCGCACCACGGTGAGCCAGGACAGCGCCCGGAGCATCGTCCAGGCGATGCAGGACGCCGGCGTGCAACGGCTGCTGACCGTGAGCGGGTCCGTCGTCATAGACGCGGGCGAAGGCGCGGTGATGCGTCGCCTGCTGAAGCCGCTCGTGCGCGCAACTTTCCTGCGCAACGTCTGCGCTGACATGCGCCGCGCCGAGGAAGAAGTCCGTAACAGCAGCCTGGACTGGACCATCATGCGGCCGCCGCGGCTGACCGGCAAGGCTGCCTCGGGAACCTACCGGACCGCGATAGACCGCAACCTGCGGCACGGATCCACCCTCTCCCGTGCCGATCTCGCTGCGTGCATGCTGAGGTTGGTCAACGATCGCTCGGTGGTTCGCAAGCATGTCGGCGTCGCCTACTGATAGGTCGCCTAACGGCAGGTCGCCTACTGGCAAGATCGCCTACGGACAGGTTCGCGTCCACGACTGGTTCGCGTCCTTGACAGGGAGGGGCGGCATGGCCGAGGCGGTCCGGCGGGACCTGATGCGTGATCGCGGCGAGGGCCGGCAGCGGGTTACAAACGTGGAACTGTTCTTCGACCTGGTGTACGTGTTCGCTGTCACTCAGCTCTCGCACTATCTGCTGCACCACAGGACCGTGACCGGGGCGCTGGAGTCCGCACTGCTGCTGGCGATGGTGTGGT
This sequence comes from uncultured Actinomycetota bacterium, assembly GCA_963834665.1. Taxonomy (GTDB): domain Bacteria; phylum Actinomycetota; class Actinomycetes; order Streptosporangiales; family Streptosporangiaceae; genus JAJYUU01. The sequence goes on along the minus strand of CAWICK010000006.1, from coordinate 314,912 downwards.
TGCTGTGGGCCTACACGACCTGGGTGACGAACTGGCTCGACCCGGACCGGATTCCAGTCCGGTCGCTGCTGCTCGCCCTGATGCTGGTCAGCCTGGTGATGTCGGCGGCGGTGCCGCTGGCGTTCGGTAATTCGGGCCTGCTGATCGGCGGCGCCTACGCCATCATGCAAGTCGGCAGGAGCCTGTTCGCTGTGTGGGCTTTGCGCGGCCAGCCGCTCGAGCGGAACTTCCAGCGGATCCTGACCTGGTGCTGCCTGAGCGGTGGGCTGGCCCTGGCGGGCGGACTCACGCCGAGCGTGCTGCCCAGGGCGCTGTTCTGGCTGGCAGCGGTCGCCGTTGACCTGCTCGGGGGCATCGCCGGGTTCTGGACTCCCTGGCAAGGACGCTCCACCACACTGGAGTGGGACATCGAGGGCGGCCACTTCGCCGAGCGCTGCCAGGCGTTCATCCTGATCGCCCTTGGCGAGTCCATCGTGGTGATCGGGGCGACGCTGGCTGGCTTGCTCGGGCCGCTGGCGGGGCACTATCCGGACCGGGCCGCGACGATCATCGCTTTCCTGGTCGCGTTCGTCGGCAGCGCCGCGTTCTGGTGGGTGTACTTCGACCGCAGCGCAGATGAAGGCGCCCGGCGGATCGCTGAATCGGCCGATCCCGGTCGTCTGGGCCGGTCGGCCTACCACTTGATTCACCCGGTCATGGTGGCCGGAATCATCGTTACGGCGACCGCCGACGAGCTGGTGGTGACGGGGCCCGATGCTGTCGGTGTGCCCGCAACGTCGTGGCTGATCCTCGGCGGGGCTGGACTGTACATCGGCGGGCATCTCGCCTTCAAGTTCGTCGTCTGGCGGCAGATCTCGCGCCAGCGGGCCGTGGCGCTGATCGTGATAGCGCTTCTCGGGCTGCTCGCCGTCCACGTGCCCGCGCTGGTGCTGAGCAGTTGCGCGGCGGCTGTCGTGGTGGGCGTCGCGGCAGCGGACTACGTCCAGTTGCGGGCGGGGGATGCCCGCGAGGAAACGACGGCTTAGCCGGTGAGGCCGACCGCCTGGCACAGGGCGTCAAGGGCGCCGGTCAGCTCCCGCCCCGCGTATCCGCCCTTGTTCATCAGGATGAAGTACTCGACCTGGAGATTGACCAGCGCCGCGGCGTTGTCGGCGGACAGCCGAAGGTCGCTGCGCCAGGCGACCACCGGCTTGCCCCGAGCCGCGCCATAGCCAATCTCGGCCGCGGTGCCGGAGTCAACGTCCGTGCCGTCGAGCACCGCGAATATCGCGCCGGCCTGATCGATCAGGGCCGCGTTCCGCGAGCCAAGATATTCCTTCAGTGACACGCCCGCGGCGTGCCGGGCGGCAAACTCCGACCAGGCGTCATCCTGGCGCGGCCCAGGCGGCATCTGCAGGATCTCGCGTATCACCTCGTCCCCGCATGACCAGGGATCCAGTGGTTCGAGACCACGGGAACACAGCGCCGGCAGCAGGACGTCGTTGTAGTACGCCCTGGTCGGGACCGTGAAACCCAGCGGGCTGGCCACGTAGACCCGGTGATTGCCGGCTGTGCTCACGGTCGGACTGCCTTCCTGCCGGTGCCATGCGGCGGGCATCGCCGCCAGCAGCGACATCATCGCACGCAGCGCCGACAGGCCTGCCGGATCGGAGCTGTGCCTCGGTCGGGCCTACGCCCGGTAGACGTCGAATAGCTCTGTGTCGCATCCCCGGCACCGCTGCTCTGCCGCCGGGGTGACTGCCTGGCAGTCGGGGCAGCAGATGACCCGGTCGTGACTGGTGGTCATCTCCCAGATCGCCGCGAAGTGACTGTGCTGCCAGTGTTGCTGGTACAGGGCGTGCACAGCCGCGCGGTGCTCGGGCCGGGAGGCGAAGGACCTGGCATCGTCCCCGGTGCGCCAGGACGCGATCAGCGTGTTGTGCGGGCCGTCCCAGAAGCCATACCGGCGGACGAGTCCGGGCGCGGTCTCAAGCAGTTCGAAGAGGGGCAGCAGGGCCTTCCAGAACGCGGCGGAGCCCTCTCGGACGCCCTGCTGCCCGGAGGAGCGGCCCTGGGCTGATACCCGTCGCAGCTAGGCGTGATCCCGCTGGTCGGCGAACGCGCCGTCGCCCGCAAACTGTCGCCTGCTGCGGTGTCGCGAGGATCGCCGGCTCGTCCGTTCAGGCTGCCAGTAGAAGGTTCTCGCCAGACCGTGCTTGTTGAAGAAGTGTTGCGGAATCGACGGTGAGTGCCGGGTCGCGCCGTCCATCTGCGCCTGCAGCGCGTCCATCTCCCGGGCGATGTCGTCCGTCAGCGCGGCCCCGCGCGACGACCCCCGGCCCGGAGCGTTGGCGCTGGCGATAGTCGCGCGCAGTCTCTCCGCTGAATTAACGATCGGCGCCCAGAGCGCGCCAGCCTGGCGATTCTGCTGCGCCTCCTCGCTGTAGCGCAGCGATCGGCTGACTCCCGCGAGCACCGCCGCGAGGAGACTGATTCCGCCGAAGACAAATCGATACGACTTCGGCACACTGGTGGAATATGTGGCAAAGATTCCGGATCCGGTGACAAGGGAAATCACCACGACAGCAAGCGATAGCCAGCGATCCCGGCGAAGATAGGAGGCGGCCATGTCGTAGTGGGCTGCCTCGCTACACCTGGCTCTCATTCCCCAAAGGTCGATTAGCCGCCGCGCCTGCTCGGGATCCAGGTGCTCCTCTGCCAACAGCGAGACGCGGTCTCCTGGCCTGCGCACACTCAGTCGTTGCGCTTCGCGGCGCCGCCCGGCGGCGTGGGCTCTCGAATTCAGGCTTCTTGCCATGCGCTGATTTCCTTAGCTTGTCAAGTTGGTCGTACCAGCAGCGGGCAGCCGATATCGCGATCTTCCCGAAGCGTATTGTTGTTGAATTTGCGCGGGACCAGTAATGGCCATTTGTGTCCGAACGCGCAATTCTGCGAGCCTGTTAAGAGCACCCGAATATCGCCTTCAGGCGTCCGTAGCTGCGCCAGCCGCCCGCTGCTGCGATGGCGCAGATGCTGGCAAACTGCCAAGCTAGGTCCCAAGTGTCGGCGGTCGCTGGCAGGGCTGGTCTTACCCCCCAGCCGTGCCGGGTTACCGGACATGGCAGGGCTTGCATTATGGGCAGCGGGCGTCAGTGGCGCGGGAGGAATGCGGATGCTGGATTCGGATCGGTGGGCGGTAGCCGGGCTCGACAGCGGCGGCACGACAATAAATGCCACCGTGCTCGACTCAGCTGGCCGGTTCCTCGTCGAGGAGATGGCCGAGTCCCCCAGTTGCGTCCGGGAAGGCCCGGACAAGGCCATCGAGGCGCTGGCCAGGTCCCTGACCGACGTGCTGGACCTGACCGGGAGTCCGTACGCGGCCGTGCGCGCTGTGGGGCTGGACACGCCGGGACCGGTGACCGCCGACGGAATCATCTGCTCCGTGGGCGCGACCAACTTCGCCAATCCCGAGTGGCGCGGCTTCGACGTCCGCCGTGCGCTGGAGGTCCGGCTCGGCTTGCCCGTCGTCTTCAACAACGACGCGAACGCCGCTGCCTTGTACGCCCACCATGAGCATTTCGGGGCTGACCTGGCCGGCCGCCGGTCCTCGGTGTCCGTGATCGTGGGTACCGGACTTGGCGGTGGCGTCATCGAGTCCGGCCAGGTAGTCCGAGGTGCCGCCGGAATGGCCGGCGAGCTGGGCCACATCTGGCTGCCCATGGACGGCCTGCTCGCGCCCGGCCAGCCGGTGCCGATGTGCAACTGCGGACTGCCTGGCGACGCCGAGAGCGTTGCCTCGCTGACCGCAATCGAGAAGAACCTGCTGCCCTACTGGCTGACCCAGTTCCCCGCCCATGAGCTGGCCGCCAAGCCGGCCAGCACCGCGGCCAAGCTCGTGCGCAGTCTCGGGGAAGCGGGTGATCCGCTGGCCCTGAAGATCTTCGAGCAGCAGGCAATGGCGATCGGCAGGCTGCTGACGATCGCCGCGAACTTCACCGACCCGCATGTCTACCTGCTCGGGGGCGGCGTGGTCGAGGCCAAGCCGGACTTCCGCGACTGGTTCCTCGGCCGGGTGCGGGCCCACACGGTCTTGCGTGCGGAACAGGCTTTGGTCGAGTCCATTGCGCTGGTACCCGATCTCGACATGGCAGGCGCGCGCGGCTCGGCGATCGCGGCTCGCGCCGCGGTGATGTCGGGCGCCATCCTGGCCTAGGAACCGGCAACCTGGTCTGAGCCTGGCCGATGGTCGATGGCCGACGCGGTCAGCTGGCGCGCGGTGGTCGGCGCGCCCGGGCAATCCTGAGCGCACGTCGGCTGCCATCACATCGGGGCATCTGCCCGCGAGAGGTTGCTGGTCAGCGGACATGTCGTCCGGCACCCGGGCTGGTGGTCTCTGACGCTATTATCCGTCCGTTAGCACGCGGATGCTGAACGTGACCAAGGAGGGCCGAAGCCATCAGAACCAAGTTGATCAGGAGGACGCCAAGGCTACTCAGCATCGCCGTGTCGCTAGCGGTTTTAGGCGCAAGCGTAAATGCCGTCGCACAGTCGTCATATTCAGTGCCGAAGTCGACGTGGCGGACCTGCGTGCCGGGGGCCAAGCAGTACGTGGGTGCTTACCGCATCTTCGACAATGCGTTCCGCGGGCCGTCGAGAAAGAAGTTCTGCGTCCACTCCACCGGACTCAATATCACGACCGATAGCAACGCCAAGGCTTTTACCAACGTAGTTGCTTACCCGTCCGTTAGATTCGGCGCGTTCTTCACCGACGGTGACCCGCAGTCCGGCCTGCCCGTGCGCGTGACCAGGATCGGCTCGATGACCCTGGCAGTTGCAAGCCGTGGCCACGCCTCCGGCGAGTGGATGTCTGACGCCGACATCTGGTTCCGGCCGTGCGCTAACTGGACGAGCCATGGCACGTTCGAGTTGGTCATCGTCAACCGGTCGGCCCGCTTCGGCCCGCCTGGCGGTACGAGGGTGTGGATCAAAGGCAGAGTCTACCGGGTGACCGAATGGATCGCTCACGACCCGGTAACCGGGCAGGGCTGGCCGATCCTGGTGTTCCGCCAGGTCCGCCAGTCGCTCATGGCGAAGGACAAGGTCGGCGCATTCGTCTACTGGGCGCTCCGGCACGGGCACCTGCCACGGTCAGCATGGTTGGGTGACGTCGCCTACGGGTCCGAGTTGTGGCGCGGTGGCCGAGGGCTGACGGACTCGATGATCGTGACGTGGCGAGGCGCCCGTACTCGGGTGAGCTTGCCGGGCGTTACCCGGCCCTGGCGATCTTCAGCGCTGTCTGAGGGTGCCGCCCCTCTCCTGTCGTCGGGTCCCACTGCTCATGGCTGCGACCCATCAGCGGCGAGGAGATCATGAAGTCCGCGGTCGCCCGGTTGCAGGCGACGGGGATGTTGCAGACGACTGCGACGCGCAGCAGCGCCTTGACGTCCGGGTCGTGTGGATGCGGCTCTAGCGGATCCCACAGGAAGACGAGCAGATCGATCTCGCCCTCCGCAATACGGGCGCCGATCTGCTGGTCACCGCCGTATGGGCCGCTCCGGAAGCAGGTGACGGGAAGTCCGAGCTGCTCGGCTAGCAGCTGGCCGGTCGTGGCCGTCGCGAACAAATCGTGTCCGTGCAGCAGGTCCAGGTTGTAGTCGGCCCACTCCAGCATGTCTCGTTTCTTATTGTCGTGCGCGATCAGGGCGATCCGCCGCCTGCCCGGCGCCGGCGCTTGGTCGGGCATGTCAATCCTCTCCAGCATTCAGTTCCGGGGCTTGTTGCCCCGCACGGTGCAACCTCCAGCGCGCCGGATGTCATACCAGTCGATGACCGAAGGCGCGCCTTTTCGTCTGACGCGGCCCGCGAGTCCGCCTGGCGCCGGCCAGATTTCCTGCTTTCGCCCCGACTGCACCTCGGAAGTGGATGATGCCGTCTGACAGCTCGCCGCATCGGCGGGCATGGCGGAATCCAACGAAGGAGCGGGTATGAAGCGGATTCTCAGGAAGTCGCTGACGCCAGCGTTCGCGATCAGCGTGCTGGCCCTCGCCGTCGCGTTTGGTGGCGGCACTGCCATCGGCCAGAGCCTGGTCAGCACCGGCCAGCTCGCCAACAGTTCGGTCACGACGCCGAAACTGGCCGACCATTCGGTGACCGCGGCCAAGCTGGCCGGACCGGGCAAGTACTACTACGTGGGCACCAAGGCAGTGCCGTTCCTCAACGGCTGGACGAACTACTTCAAGAGCATGGGCTACGCGCGCGTCAGGTACTACAAGGATGTCGTGGGTGTCGTCCACCTGGAGGGCGTGATGTTCGGCGGCGGCGGCAACAACTATGCATTCAAGCTGCCCAAGGGCTTCCGCCCGCAGCTCAATCACGCGTTCATCGTTGCGGCCGGCACCGGCAACCTCTCCGATGACGTCGATGTCTACGCCAACGGGTACGTCTTCATCAACGGACCGAATGATCCGTGCTCCCTGGACGGGATCTCGTTCCGGACCCGCTGATCAGCTACCTCGCCGTATGGCCGGTCAGGGCACTGTCGTGACCGGCCATCCGAGATCATCCGGCCATCCGGAGACCATCCTCGACGTGTGACGAGAATGGCAAGGTGGCTGCCACGACCGTTGTCAACTTGAAAGGCCATCGCGGCGATCCAGGATTCGCCGACGTGGTGTACGTGGGCAGGGCCATGCATCGCGGCGGCTGGAAGCTGCCTGGCTCGCCGCTCGCGAACCCGTTCCGGCCTGGCCGGGATGGAAGCCGTGCGGAAGTGGTAGCGAAGTACCGTGATTACCTGCTGGCGCGGCCCGAGCTCCTTGCGCTGCTGCCGGAAGTGCGCGGCCGAAGACTGGGGTGCTGGTGCGTGCCGTTGCCGTGCCACGCGGAGGTGATCGCGGAGCTTGCGGACGCGGGGGGCTGACCGGGTTTGTCGCAGCCGGATAAATTGGCGCTGGAGTAACGCGACCACGCTGCCCTGCGGCCAGGACACTCGGAGCCGGATCATGCCATCGTCTGTTCCCGTGATCGACCTAACGCCCTGGCTCACCGGAGACAAGGCGGCTCGGGCGGCCGTCGCGGCCGAGGTCGACGCGGCCCTGCAGGACGTCGGTTTCTTCCTGATCAGCGGGCATGCCGTGCCGGGTCACCTGCGCGAACGGGTACGCGCAGAAGCACGGGCGTTCTTCGCGCTGCCTCGGGAGATTAAGCAGCGCTACGCAGTGACGGTCGGCGGCCGCGGCTGGCTGCCGGCTGGGGTCGAGGCGAACGCCTACGCAGAGGGCACCGAGACCCCGCCGGACCTGAAGGAGTCATTCGCGGTCGGTGCCGACCAGCCGACGGGCGATCCTGAGGTGGACGGATTCTGGTTCCAGCCCAATGTGTACCCGGCCGAGACGCCAGCGCTAGCAACCCGCCGTCGTCGCTTACCTGGCCCGGATGCGCGTGCTCGCCGACGAGCTGCTCGTGCTGTGCGCGGCGGCACTGGGCCAGGACAGTGACTTCTTCACCCGCCACACTGGCCACGCCACGCACACCATGAACATCAACTGGTACCCGCCGATAACGGTCGCGGGCGAGCCGGAACCAGGCCAGTTCCGTATCGGTCCGCACACAGACTTCGGTACCGTCACCATCCTTGACCGTGAGCCGGGCCGGGGCGGCCTGCAGGTGTGGACCGAGGCGGACGGCTGGGAGGACGCGCCCTACCAGCCGGACGCGTTCACGATCAACACCGGCGACCTGCTCGCCCGCTGGAGTGGTGGCCGGTGGAAGTCCAACCGGCACCGGGTACTGCCACCGCAGGCCGAGGCGCCGGACGAGGATCTGGTCTCGCTCGTCTACTTCTATGAGGCCGACCATGATGCGGTTATCGAGTCGCTGCAGCCGCCGATCGGCAAGCCCAACGACTATGCGCCGGTGGTCTCGGCCCAGTTCATAAAGAAGCGCCTAGATGCGATAACGCAGTAGGCAACCATCAGCGTTCGGCACGTGACATCCCTCGTCACGACTGGGACAGAACCGGAGATGACGACACGTCTGTGCGTCGGTTGCCCATCCTCGGTCGCGTGGCTAGGTGCAGGTCGTCTTACGAATCCCCAGGCGTCCGGGCAGGTCTCGCAGCGAGCGCAGCCGTCGGGCTGAGGGGATGGTGTGCGCCTCCGCTGGGTCGATGAGGAACGCCGTGAGGCCTGCGGCGAAAGGCCCGGCGTAGTCGGCGACGTAGCTGTCGCCGACGAAAACTGCATTGGCGGCTGTAACGCCCAGGCGGCGCAAGGCTTCGGCGTAGATCGCTGGGTGAGGCTTGCGCCAGCCCACCTCGACCGAGGTCACGACCGCGTCGAAGTGATGCGCGATCCTCATGGCAGCGAGGTGCCGGGGCACCAGGTCTGCCTGGTGGGTGTTCGTGACAACCGCAAGCCGGAACCGCTCCGCGAGTGTTCCTACCAGCGGCCCGGCGTACTCCGGATATACCACGCCGGTGTTCCATTCGCTGAGGTAGGCCCGCACGAACGCACCCGTCTCGGCTGAATCCGGGTCGCGACTCAGCAGCCTGGCCAGGAATGCTGCGGCCACTTCATCCATCGAGAACTCGCTGTTATCGCTGGCGCTGCGCTCGTCGAACGATGCGGACTCGGCTGCCCACGCGGTGAGGAAACCTGGGTAGTCGATCCTGGCGCCCATGGCACGCACGAGCGCATGGGAGTCGTGGTAACCCTGCTCTGTCCGGCTCGGCGAGTAGCCGACCAGGGTGCCGAAGAAGTCCAGCAGGACGTGGCTAACTACCTGTTCACTCATCTCTGACATCATGACCGCTCGGCGATTCCGCAGGCTAGCGGAGCTAACTGGCGGCGTTGGTGTCCTGGGCGTAGTACTCGTGTAACGCCTTCACCTGGCCGACCCAGAAATCCAGCTTCTGCTGGGCCGAGGCGTTGCGGGACAGCAGACCCAGGTCCTGCGCTAAGGCATAGAAGCCGCTCCCCGGGTGATTGGCATCCAGGTAACAGACCAGCGCGGAGATCATGAGATTGCTCGCTGGCCGGTTCAATTCGACGATCAGGTTGAGCAAGTGTCCCATCGCAAGGCGCTCGTCAGCGCGGCTGAAGTCGAAGCCTGGAAGTTGCGTTCGTTGCGTGAGAACGGCATTGAGCTCGGAATAGGACGTGAGCCTGCCCAGCCGTGCGCGGTCGATGAGGAATCCCGTGCCCGCGTCTGCCAGCTGATCCCAGACAAGCTCTTCGCGTCCGTACAGAGCCACTTGCGACTCCCTTGCTAGCAGCACGCTCGCCTGAGACGGTGCAATTACCACGCCGCAATGGCTCGTCGTCGCACTAATGGCCTTAGGCGTCCGCAGAACCATCGCCGTCAGTACACTTCGACCTCATTCTGAATGACGCGTGACTCTGCGCTTTAGTTGTCCTGACGCCGTCAGTTGTCCTGACGCCGTCACGGCGCAGCCAAGAAGTGCGGCGGTATCAGTGGCCTTGGTCTGGGGCCACGTGGTCGCGCCACGTATGCCGTGGCGTGAATCCCAGGACCTGCCTGGCGCGGTCTATGCAGAGCAGCGTGGCGTTTCCTGGAATGTCCTTGGTTAGCGGGACCGTGGGAAAGACCTCGCGCATGAGTTCGGCCGATGGTCGGGTCATGACCGTGTCCGCCGCGGCAATGATGAAACTCGCGTCACCGGTGATCTCAGCGTCGAGTGATAGCCGGCAGGCTGCCGCTGCGTCCCGCTCGTCGATGTAACCCCACAGATTCCATTTCCGCAGCTGCGGGTTGTTCCAGTACGAAGGAAATTGTTGATAGTCGGCCGGACCAAGGATGTTAGAGAAACGGAGCGCGATGAATGGGATGCTTGACCACTCTGCGATGTGGCCGGCGATCGTCTCGCTGGCTACCTTCGACAGCGCATACGTGGAGGTCGGCACCGGATAGTGAGCTTCGTCGAGCGGTGCGTACCGCGGTGGAATGTCAAACGGCAGTCCGAGCGTCGTCTCGCTGGATGCCCACACGACCCGGCCGATTCCCGCCTGCGAGGCCGCCATGAACACGTTGAAGTTCATGGTCATGTTCGAGTTGAAGGTAACGGCGGGAGTGCGCAGGCCAGGCGCCGGAATGTTGGCCATGTGGACGACAGCGTCGCAACCCGCAAGTACCTCCAGTGCCTGCCCGAAGTCGGTCAGGTCTGCCCGGAGAACCGGCACGCCGAGATCAGCTCCGGCAGGCAGGACCAGGTCCGTGGCCGCGACCTCGTGCCCGTGGGCAATCATGTCGGCAACCACGGCCCGGCCCGCCCGGCCACTCGCTCCGGTGACGCACACCTTCATCGGATCCCTCCTCGGTTCCGGTTGCGATAACGGGCGCACTGTACATCCAGCCGTCCATCCCGGCCACGGCCGCACTGACAAATGTCGCTAATCGATTCGAGACTTCGGTGACCAGCCAGAGCGACGCGGAGCGCCTTGCGTGGCTGGCCGTCCGGTTAGCGCGGGTCGTTCCTGGCCATCTGCCCGGCTCGCAGTTCGGCATGCATCTCCCATGGTGGTTGCGGGAGAACGTGTCCTGTCTCCAGCAGGGACTTGAGGTTTGCGAACACCGCTGGCCATCCGGCGGACACAGCCTCATAGTCGGCCTGGCTGGGCAGATTCTCGTGCGTGACAGTCAGCCGGACGATCTCGCCATGCGGCTCGATGTCGAAGGTGACCTGCGCAGGCGGCGTGGCGGGCTCCCCGCCGCCGGCCTTCGCGGCCTCCGGGGCCTCCGCGGCGGGCGATTCAAATGTGATGACCAGGCGCCGCGGCGGCGCGGCCTCCAGGATTGTCCCGACGCCGTCAGCGATTCCTGAGCCGTCGGTGCGCCGGTGCTCCCAGGTGGAGCCGACCTGCCAGTCCGAGATGTTGCTGTGGCCCCAGTACTCGACGGTCAGGTCGGCATCGGTCAGGGCGTGCCATACGCGCTCTGGCGTTGCCTCGATGTAAGTGACGTACACGAACGTCGGCCTGTCGGCCATGTTGTTCTCCTCGGCTTGTCGCTTCATGGTGCTGAGCGCCCGAAGGCGGGGATGCTCGAACTTGCCGATCCAACGTTCCTGAATCTCGTAGATGGGGACCGGGTTGAGGTAGTGGAGCTTTTCCCGGCCACGCCAGACCGTGCTGATCAGGTTGGCCGCCTCCAGGATCGTGACGTGCTGGCTGGCTGACTGGCGGGCCATGTCGAGTTGCTCGCATAGGTCGCCCAGCGTCTGACCGTTGCGCTCGCGCAGGCTGTCCAGCAGATAACGCCGGGTGGGGTCGGCGAGCGCCTTGAACACGCTGTCCGCCTCACTAGCCACGGACACATTATGCAGGTGAATACCTGCATAATGTCAAGCGTACGCCGGCACTGCGCCGGTCACGGCAGGACGTGCCAGGACCGGAGTGCCTCGAGCAGGCCGCTGGTGAGCTTGCCGGCCGGCGTCGAGGGCCGCAGCCTCCGCCGAGGTCACCCAGCGGATGCCGGCCGCGTCGTCGCCGGCTGCAAGCTCGCCGCCGGTCACGGCGGCGATGTAGTCCCTGATATCGATGACGGCTCCGCCCAGGCCAGGCCGCTCGACGACCCCGACCAGCGGGCCGCAGGCCACCTCGAGGCCCGTCTCCTCGCGGACCTCCCTGACCACGGCCTGCTGGTCGGTTTCGCCAGGCTCGATCCGGCCCCCCGGCACCGACCAGAGGCCCTTGCCAGGCTCGTGCCCGCGAAGGATGAGCAGCAGCCGCCCGCTCTGATCGTGGATGATCGCGCCGACGCACGGCACTCGCATTATCGAGGGAACGGGGTCCGGCCTGGCTGCTCGCTCGTTCACCCGCGCAGCCTAGCTCCGGCCAGGATCGGCTCGAAGAGCTCGACTGGATTGCCCGCTGGATCCGCCACGACCAGCACCAGTCGCACCGCGCTCAAAGTCCTCGTTTCGTTCCTAATCAGGCAGATCTGTCAGTCATTGGCTCGAACAGGGAATCCGAACAGGGCATGGCCGATACCTGATGCCTGGCCGGTGCAATACCCGGCAGTAGGTAGTTGACGCAACAGATCCTGGGGATAACGCTGTGTGAGATGAGACCGGTACTCACATGTCCGCGCTGTGAGTCAGCCCTGCGCGAGCCCAATATCTGGTCAAGCGCGTACCACTGCGAGCAGCATGGCGACGTGCACCCGCTTCGCACCGGGCTCAGCCCGTCGCCGGACGGACTGGAGGGCGTGCTGCGCGGGGCGGAGGTGCCGGTCTGGCTGCCGTGGCCGCTGCCGCAGGGCTGGCTGGTGACCGGGTTCGCCGCGGCAGGCGACGAGCGCACCGGCAGCCGTGGCTGCTCGGTGGCACTGTCGGGGCCGAACCCGATGGGCGGTGCCGCGGACATGATGCTGATCTCGGAAGAGCCCGGCGTCGGCATGGGCGCCAGGTTCGCCGGGCTTGACGGTCCCGATCCCGGCGACGATCTGACCAACGGCCAGCCAGCCGGGGTGGTAGGGGTCGCCAATCACGAGTTCCCGCTGTGGTGCGTCGACGCCAAGGGCTGCGCGGCGTTCGCCGGCGAAGTGGCCGGTAACTGGCTCTGGCTCATCATGTGGCCGGACACTGCCGGGATGCTGATGGTTGAGCCGCTGGAGCTGCGGGACCTGCGCGATCCAGGCCAGGAAATGGACCTGCCGTTCGGCGCTCGCTCGCCACTGTTGCCGGGCTAATGTCGCAGAGTGCGCGCCGACCTCCATAGCCATAGCAATGCCTCAGACGGTACGGAGCCGCCCGCCGACGTGATGCGCCGCGCCGCCGAGGCGAGGCTTGACGTCATCGCGCTGACCGACCACGACACGGTGGCCGGCCATTGGGAGGCAGCCCAGGCCCTCCCGCCTGGCCTGACCATGCTGCCGGGGGCTGAGCTGTCCTGCCGGATCGAGGGCCACAGCGTGCACGTGCTCGCGTACCTCTTCGATCCGCGCAACGACGAGCTGGCGGGCGAGATGGCAGAGATCAGGGAGAGCAGGCTCTACCGGGCGCGGGCGATGGTGGACAAGCTGGCGAAGCTGGGCGCGCCCATCACCTGGGAGCAGGTCAGCGAGATCGCTGGCGGCGGCGTTGTCGGCCGGCCGCACGTCGCCAGGGCGCTGGTCGCCGCGGGCGTTGTCCCGACCTTCGATGACGCGTTCACCAGCGAGTGGATCGGTCCCGGCGGGCGAGCGCACGTGTCGCGGTACGCGCTGGATCCGGTCAAGGCAATCCGGCTCGTGGACGCGGCCGGCGGAGTGACCGTGCTTGCACACCCGCGCGGCCATGCGCGCGGCTGGCAGATCCCGGACGAGGTGATCGAAGACCTGGCGGCGGCGGGGCTGACGGGTGTCGAGGTCAATCACCCGCAGCAAGATGAAGGGGAACGGGGCCGCCTGCTGACACTCTGCGCCCGCCTGGCGCTGGTGGCTTCGGGCGGAAGCGACGACCACGGCGCCCTGACTGGCTACCGGATAGGGTCGGAGGTCGTCCCGGACAGCGGTTATGAGCAGCTTGCTGAGCGGGCCACCGGCGCGTCTCCGGTGACCGCTTCGTGAGCATTGAAGCCCGACCTGCTAGGCGCAGCCGCAGGCACTGGGTCTCGCGGACTCTCAGTCCGTAAGGCCCAGCGCCCGCTCGTTCAGATGGCTAGTTCACGAAGACGTGCGGCTTCGACGTGCCCTTAACGCTGGTGTCGACGACAGGGCCGTACGTGGCCGAGAAGACGGCGGTCTTGGAAAGCGTGGAGCACAGGCTGCTTGATCCTGCCGCCAGCTTCAGCTTCTGCTTACTAAAGCTGACCGTCTGGTGCTTGTTCGACGCGCTGCCGGTAACCGTCTTCGCCGAGTAGAGGCAGGTTAGCGTGCCGGCGACGTCAGTCTTCACCACCACCTTCGCGGTTACGTTCGACACCGTGACGGGGAAGCCTTTCTTGTCGCTGACCGTCGTCTTGTAGGGCAGCTTGGTCAAAGAGACCGTGACCTTCTTGATATGGGATGCGAAGGGACCCTTAGCCGAGCACTTCGAGAATGTCTGCGCGGTCAGCGACTCAACCGCAGTGCCCTTCGCCGGCGGGTTCTTGGCGACCTTCACGGTGAGCTTCGAAACCTTGCAGGTCATAATCGTGCTGCCATCCGCGAAGGTGACCTTGGACTTTGCCGCCAGGCTGGCCTGGAGCACATCCTTGACCTTGACGCTCGGGCCGCCCACCTTGCCTGTGGTCAGTACGTGGTGTGCTACCGCCGGGGATGCGGCGGCTGCGGACATCACCGCCAGGGGCAGCATTGCGGCCGCTGTCACGGTGAGGGCGAGAATGCTTCTGCGCATGAGTATCGGACGCTCCTGTCACATTCGGGTCGTCTGACCCGTCGGCTTGCATGGTTGCACTGGTCGTGGAGTTGGCCTCACCTCCTCAGGTGAGGCATCGCGAAGCGCAAAGAAGCAGGACAATCGAGCGGTGCGACGGCTAACAGCCTGGCTGACCGACATGGGCCTGGCGTGGTGCTCGCGGACCAGGCCAACTGCCGCTCCTCAGGATCCTTGGTACCTGCAAGGGCCCGGCTTCCGAACTAGTCGAGCAAGTCCGGCACGGTGCACACTGTGCCATGTGCGCGGCCGATTGGCCAGAAAGTTACCCTTGGGTAAACCGCCGGGTCAAGGGCCAACGTTGCCAGGGACGGGGAGCTTGTCACCGCGAGTAGGACTGCCTTAGCGGCAAGACTCCGCCCGACAGCAGTTCGGGCTATCGTTCTGCAGAGCTAATCCCGCTCGACTCAGCACGGAAGGCAGCAGCGTCGATGGCAGCACAGGATGCGCGGATTGACTGCGTCACCGGCACGGCCAACTCCTGGATCATCGGGGACGATGACGAAGTCATCGTGATCGACCCGGGAGATGATGCCGCACCGGTGCTTGACGCCGTCGGCCACGACCGGGAGATCCTCGCAGTCATCTGCACGCACGGCCACGCAGGGCATACGGCCGCGGCCATCGACGTAGCTAAGCGGGACGAATCGCCGGTAGCGCTGCATCCCGGCGACCGGATGGCCTGGCGCGAGGTGCACGCGGGCGTGGAGCCGGATATCGACATGGAAGACGGCGGAAGGTTCGAGGTCGCGGGCGTCACCCTGGAAGTGCTGCACGCTCCTGGCCACAGCCGCGGATCGTGCTGCCTGTACAGCGAGGACCTGAACGTCGTATTCAGCGGTGACGTAGTGACCGAGACCGGGCCGGTCGCGCGCGAGGACGGCTACCCGAACTGGGGCCGTCAGCTCGACGCCATAGGCGCCCAGATCCTGACGCTGCCGTCGGACACGCGGATACTCCCGGGCCATGGCGGCGAGTTCACCGTGGCACTCGCCGAGAAGCGGTTCGACACGTGGGTCGCGGCGGGCCAGGACGCCGGGAAGCTTCCCGGCGGCCTCGGCTCGGCTGACCTCGACGACGACCAGGAATAACTAATCGAGCCAGCTGGCCCGGGGCGCCACGTCACCGCTGTCAGTAGCCTGAGCAAAGATGTAGGAGTGGAGCAGCTCGGGTTCGAAGGCATGCCGCGGCGGCTTTATGCGTGCACGCCGACCCGGCTGGCCACCTGGCTTGACTGCCCGCGCCGGTACCGGATGACCTACCTGGACCGGCCAGCGCCACCGAAAGGGCCGCCATGGGCGCACAACAGCCTAGGTGCGAGCGTGCACAACGCGCTGGCTGCCTGGTGGCGGCTGCCACGGCGGGAGCGGGCGGTGACTGCGGCGGGGGACCTGCTGGAGAGCGGCTGGCTCACCGACGGCTTCGCTGACGAGGCCCAATCACTGGAACATCGGCGGCGGTGCCGCGCCATGGTCGAGGGTTACGTGGCGACCTTGGATCCGGCCCGCGAGCCGCTGGGTGTGGAGCGCACGGTGGCGACCAGGACCGACCTGATCGCGATCTCAGGCCGGGTCGACCGGCTTGACGACCGGCGGCCGTATGACGGGGCGCCAGGCGAACTGGTGGTAGTCGACTACAAGACCGGCAGGCACGTGCTGACCGTTGACGACGCGCGAACCTCGCTGGCCCTGGCGCTGTACGCGCTCGCCGCCGAGCGGGTCATGCGCCGCCCCTGCCGCCGGGTTGAGCTGCATCACCTGCCCACCGGCACGGTGCTTGCCTGGGAGCACACGCCAGAGTCGCTGGCCAGGCACCTTGGCAGGGCCGAGGCCATTGCCGAAGAGAGTGCCCGGGCAGACGAGCAGTACAAGGCCGCGACGTCGGCCGGAGCAGCCGCTAATGAGGTCTTCCCGCCCCGCCCCGGCATTGGGTGCGGCTGGTGCGACTACAGAGCTCAGTGCGCCGAGGGCAGCGCAGCGGCCGCGCAGCGCCGGCCTTGGGATGGCCTCAGCCCCGAAACGCCTGAGCGTGAGGGCGCACTGCCTGTCCTGCGGGTCCCGGTGGTGCCGACGGCAGCCGCCGGAGCTTGACCGTCAGCCGACCTGGCGAGTTACGGCGCCGGCCGGATTAGCGTGAGTGCGGCCGCAGGAGTGGATGGTGGGCTGGCGGCGCTCGGCAGTATTCCAGAACTTGGTGAGGATGCTCGCCGTTGTAACGGGCGCCTCGACGGCGGGAGAATGCGCCGCACCGGGGATGCAGGTGCGCTCGGCACCGAGGCGCCTGGCCATGAGATCTTGCTCGGCGGGTGGCCAGGCGTCGTCGTTCTCACCATAGACGACCGTGGTCGGCAGGCAGGCGGTGCTGACGGCCTTGGCCAGTTCCTCGGTGCGGTCCGGGCACGCAAGCAGGTACCGCGCGACAGCGATGTAGTGGATCGGGCAGGTTCGCAGGGTTCGCTCGCGCAGGAACGCGATGACGTGGTCGTCGGTGCCATCTGCTCGCGCCTGCGGCTCCAGCTGGTCGTGCCAGAACTGCCTGACCAGGTCGGTCAGCAGGGCGCGGTCGTCGGGCAGCTCGCCGTTGCTCGGGTCGAGTATGGCAAGCACGTCGGTCAGCGTGGCGGCTCGCTCGTCCCGGAGGCTCGCCGGTCCAGAGCCGAGGAGCGTCAGTGACAGGAACGCGGCCGGCCGCTGCAGCACTGCCTCGCGCGAGATCAGGCCGCCCATCGAGTGGCCGACCAGGTGCACCCCGTCAGCATCCGGCGACACAGCGTGGGCGATGGCCAGCAGGTCGGCGCCCAGCTCGGCGGCGGCGTAGCCAGACCGGTCAGCCGCGTGCGGGCTCTGGTACTGCCCGCGCTGGTCGTAGGCGTACACGGTCCGCCCCGCTGCGGCTAGCGGCTCGAGAATCGCGAGGAAGTCTTCCTTGCTGCCGGTGAAGCCGGGCACCAGCACAGCAGGCCTGCGGAAGCTGACCCCCCTGGAAGGCTGCGCCTCCAGGATTGCGAAGGAACCACGCGCCGTCGGCAGGGTCGCCGAGCGGACATGGTCGGGCATCTCCAGGGAGCGGGGAGTACTCACGACGTCGCAGCCTACCGAGTAACCGCTGAAATGTAACAGCCAAATAACGCAGGATCCGCTGAGAGAGTTCCTGTCCGGCGCTGGACCAGGCCAGATCTATGGTGCCCTAGCTTCTTGTCCGGCCGGTTACTGAGTTGTTTCCAGTCCGGTCCGATCGGTGCCGTCGGCTACTCGGCTGTCTTCGGTCGGATCCGATCGGTCTGCCTGCTACTCCGCCGCCGCGTGTCCGGTCGCAGCCGGTCCAGCAGCCGACTGGCCCGCGCCGTGTCCGCGCGATGAACGTCGCCTGCGCGGCTTGCGGACTGGCTGGCTGGCCGCCCCGTTGGCGGCGGACTCGCCGTCGGCCGCCTGCGTCCGCGTCTGGTCGTCCCCGGCCCCGGTCGCGGGCCCGCTCGCGGCACCGTCGGCGGGCTGCCCGCCCCTGGTACGGCGGCGGGAACGCGGAGTCCGAGGGCCGGCCTCACGCTCGCTGGTGACCCCATGGCCGCCGTGGTCTTGCCTGGCTGGTCCGCTGGGCCCCGGCCGCCGGTCGCGTGAGCTACCGGCGCTGCCGCCGCGCGAGCGGGTCTTGCCGGTCTCGCCGATGTCCTCAAGCATCTCGGCGTCAAGCCCGGCCCGGTCCCGCTGAGCCCTCGGCAGCACGCCCTTGGCGCCCGCCGGGATGTTCAGCGCCGTATACAGGTGCTCGGACGTGGAGTAAGTCTCCAGCGGTTCGGGGAAGTCAAGGTGCAGTGTGTCGTTGATGGTCTTCCAGCGATGCAGGTCGGCCCAATCCACGAAGGTGACGGCCACGCCTTCACGCCCGGCCCGGCCGGTCCGGCCGATGCGGTGCAGGTAAGCCTTCTCGTCTTCGGGGCACTCGTAGTTGACCACGTGCGTCACGTCGTCAACGTCAAGGCCCCGGGCGGCAACGTCGGTGGCCACGAGCACGTCGACCTTGCCGGCGCGGAACGCCCGCATGGCCTGCTCGCGCTGGCCCTGGCCAAGGTCACCATGCACGGCGGCAACGGCGAAGCCCTTGGTGGTCAGCGTGGTGGCGACCTGGTCGACCGAGCGCTTGGTCCGGCAGAACACGATGGTCAGTCCGCGGCCTTCGGCCTGCAGGACCCTGGCCAGGACCTCGACCTTGTCCATCTGGTGCGCGCGGAATATGTGCTGCTCGGTGGTCGGTACGTGCTGCGGTTCGTCGTGGTGCTCGGCCCGGATGTGCATGGGCCGGCTGAGGTGGCGTCGCGCGAGGGTAACGATCTCGCCGGGCATCGTGGCAGAGAACAGCATCGTCTGCCGGCCCGCCGGAGTCAGCTGCAGGATCCGCTCGACATCCGGCAGGAAGCCCAGGTCCAGCATCTTGTCGGCCTCATCGAGGACCAACTGGCGCACCCGGCCGAGTTTCAGGTGACCCTGCCGGGCTAGGTCCAGCAGTCGGCCGGGGGTCCCGACGACGATGTCGACCGTGTCCAGCGCCGTGATCTGCGGCTCGTAAGCGCGGCCGCCGTACAGCGTCACGACGTTGGCGCCCATCAAGGCGCCCGCCTTGCGGGTGTCCGCGGCAACCTGGATGGCCAGCTCACGCGTCGGCACAACGATGAGGGCTCGGGGTGAGGATTTCTCTCGCGGCGTCTCGTCGAGGCGCTCGAGAATGGGGATGCCGAAGGCGAATGTCTTGCCAGTGCCCGTTCTGGCTTGCCCGATCAGGTCGTGGCCATCGAGGGCGACCGGCAGGGTCAGCGCCTGGATGGGGAACGCGGTAGTGATGCCTTCAGCCTCTAGCGCAGCGCAGATGGGCTCCGCGATGCCGAAATCACGAAAGGTCTTCTCGCTGGGCAGCGCAGCCGCCACCGGGTCGGTGCCGAGCGCGCCGGCGACCGCCAGATCAAGAGCCGGGCCATTGGTGGCGCCTGGCTCGATCGCGTCGTCGGGGTCAGTCGCTTGGTTATCGTCCATGGTTGTCGTAAACGTAGTCAGGGCTTCCGCCTCTAGTTGGGCCCGCGGCTTCCTGGCATGAGTTGCCAGGCCTTGTCTGCCGTAGGCAGGTCAGTGACCTCTCCAGCGGGGCAGCCTTGCCGTGTCGCGGCTGAGGCCGCGCTCTCGCGGAGAAGAAGTGGCGCGTCACCATCTGAATGCCAACAGGCTCAGATGATCATGACGCCTAACAACATGAACAACACGGCCGGGGGCTAGCACATTCCGCATGCGAATCAGTTAACAGTGTAGCAACCTGCGCCTTCTGCCTTTGCGCGCCGCCCCGCGCGCCGGCGCTGGCCTCCCGGCAGGTTGCCCCTGGGGTCTTGCTCGCGCCATGACCGGAAGCTCTTGTACAGTGCGCCGGTGAGCGATGACGTACCGGGGAACGCCGATTCGCCAGCCGACGGCCTGCTAGACCTGCTGGGCCTGCTGGCCTATGCGTCGATGACCGCATTCTTCCGGATCTCCGATGACGCGGCCCTGGCGGTCTCCCTGGCCGACAAGACCGCCCTGGCCGAGCTGGCGGTTGCGCAGTTCGGCCACTTTCAGCTGCTCAGCCAGCGAATCAGGGAACTGGGCGCGGAGCCCGAGGATGCCATGCAGCCATTCGTCTCCCCTGTTGATGACTTTCACGCCAGGACCGCACCGTCGGACTGGCTGGAGGGCCTGGTCAAGGCCTATGTGGGGGACGGCATCGCGGCGGACTTCTACCGGTTGACGGCCGAGGTGCTCGAGCCGCCGACCAGGGACGTGGTCCTCGAAGTGCTCTCTGATGCGGGGCATTCGGAATTCGTCATCGCCAGGGTCCGGGAGGCGATCGAGGCCGATCCCAGGGTTGCCGGACGCCTGGCCCTGTGGGCACGGCGGCTGGTGGGCGAGGCGCTTGGCCAGGCACAGCGGGTCGCGGCCGAACGGGAGCCCCTGGCTCGCCTGCTAGCCGGCGGAGCCGCCAGCCAGCTCGGGGACATCGGCCGGATGTTCGCCGAACTCACCGATCAGCACGCGCGCCGGATGGCCGCGCTCGGCCTGGCCGACTAGGACCAGGCTGTCTTGGCCGAAGCGGTGACAGCGCCGAGCCGGTCGAGCCTGCGGACAGAAGGCCGCGGTGTCTGCCTAGATCGCCGGGCCGGCCGGGTTTCCGAATCCGACTCGTCGTGGTTCATTGCCGCCGAATTCGACGTAAGCGATCTTGTCGGCCGGGACCAGAACCCTGCCGCCCTTATGGTCCATGAGCGTGAACACGCCGCCCTTAGCGACGGCATCCGCTAGCGCCGCCGCCACCTCGTCGTCGGAGGAATTGGTCTCCAGGACGAGCTCACGCGGCACGGACTGTATGCCGATCTTGACTTCCACAGCGCTCCTCTCCGCAGTTCGAGGCTAGCGTGTGGGCCTTGGATGTGGGCCGAACCCGGGGCCCGACCTGCTACGCCCCGAGCGAAAACGCTCGGCGCGTCCTGGCGGAGGCGGCGGAGCTGCGCTCAGGTCGTGAGTGGCCAGCCGCTGATACCTCGCCAGCCGAGCTTGGCGACGAGTTGCTCAGCCTGATCCTTGGGGATGGCCTGATCGTTGCTCAGCCAGTATCTGGCGGTCACCTGGGCCATCCCGACCAGTGCCACTCCAAGCAGGTGGGCCTCTTCAATGCTGACGCCGGCATCTTCGCGAATGAACTGGCTCACCATGTCCGCGCACGCATACATCGCGCGATCGAGCCGATCCCGAACCGCAGGCTCGTTACTCAGGTCGGACTCAAATACGAGCCGGAAGGCCTCGCCGTCGCCTGCCACGAAGTCATAGAACGCCTTGAACGTGGCTGGTACTCGCTCCCTGTTGTCAGTGGTCGAGGACAGCGCCTCGCTGACGGTCCGGACCATCTCTTCGACGCTCTCGTCCAGCAGCGCCAGATACAGCTCCAGCTTGCCGGGGAAGTGCTGGTACAAGACCGGCTTGCTGACCCCTGCGCGCTCGGCGATCTCGTCCATCGCCGCCGCGTGGTAGCCCTGGGCCACGAAGACGTCACGGGCTGCCCCCAGCAGCTGCAGCCTGCGCGCAGGCCGCGGCAGCCGCGTGTTTCCCGGCCTGGCTTGTGGCGATGCGGTCAACTATGTCTCCGAATATGCGATATATGGCAGCTGCGGCGGCGCAGCCTTGCAAACCTCAATCCTACGACCGGAGTAGATCGCGCGGCGGCGCCGCTCCGGGCCGCGTGCCGGTCCATGTCGATATCAGCGCCGCCGCTGCGGCTCAGCGGTAGTCGTCGTCGTCCAGGCTGACCGGCCGCGCCTGCTCGGCAGCGTCCGCCTCGTTGGCTTCCAGGGGCACCTCTTCCGGCAGACCTGGCTGGTCAGCATCGGCATCCTCCGGGATCGCATCAATTTCCTGCTCCGCCAAATCGGCGTCCGGTGCTTCCAGTTCCTTATCGCTCACGCTGCACCTCTCGCCGCTTTTTCAGTACTCGAACATATTGCCGAACAGCGGAATGCGGACAACACTACTGGTATCAGTACCCGTCGGGGGCCTGACATGCGCGCTAGATCAAGGCCAGAATTAGTAGTCGGTCCGTTGCCTGGGTAGGGAGATGCCATGCGAAGCATGTGGAAGGGGGCAGTCTCCTTCGGGCTCGTCATGATCCCGGTGAAGCTATACACCGCGACGGAGCAAAAGGACATTGCCTTCCGGCAGGTTCACCGGGAAGACGGCGGGCGGATCCGGTTCCGCCGGTTCTGCACGATCGATGAGCAGGAAGTGCCCTACGAGGAGATCGCCAAGGGTTACGAGCTGCCGGATGGCCAGATGATTGTCCTCACCGAGGAGGACATGGCCGAACTACCGTTGCCGACCACCAAGAGCATTGAAGTCGTGCAGTTCTGCCCGAGCGAGCAACTCGACCCGATCTTGTTCAACCGCAGCTATTACGTGGAGCCGGAGACCGCGGGCGTGCGCGCTTACTGCCTGCTCCGGGATGCCCTTGAGGAGTCCGGCAAGATCGCCATTGCCCAGGTCGCGCTGCGGCAGCGCGAGTCGCTGGCCGTCCTGCGCGCGCGTGACGGCGTGCTGGTGCTGGAGACGCTGCTGTGGCCTGACGAGGTCAGGGAGACCGCGTTCCCGTTCCTCGACGAGCCCGTTGAGGTCCGGTCGCAGGAGCTGCGCATGGCCAGTTCGCTGATCGAGTCCATGACCGTGGACTTCGATCCGGATGAGTTCCACGACCACTACCGCGAAGCGCTGCAGGAACTGGTCGCTGCGAAGACTGAGGGGCGCGAGATCATGCAGCCCGAGGTCGGCGCGCTCGACACCGGCGAGCCGTCGAGCCTGGCCGACGCACTGCGCGCCAGCCTCGCCGCGGCCAAGGGCGGCCGTCTCAGCATCGCCGCTGGCGGTGACGAAGACGAGGACGACGAAGAAGCCGAGCAGCCATCCCGCGGACGCGCAGCCTCCCGGAAGCAGACAACGCCGATGAAGCCGGCTCCCGCGAAGGCCGGTACCGCAAAGGCTGCCCCCGCGAAGGCTGCCCCCGCGAAGGCTGCCCCCGCGAAGGCGGCCCCCGCGAAGGCGGGCGCCGGGAGGGCTGGCACCACGAGGGCCGGAACGGCAAAGTCAGGATCCGCCCGGTCAGGTGCCGCGGAGCCGAGTACCGTCAAGTCAGGCACGGCGAAGCCGGCCACAGCCGCCCGCAAGCCGGCGGCCAAGACAAGCGCAGCCGCGACTAAGACAGCAGCCACAAGCAAATCCTCGGCTAAGGAACCGGAGGCCGCGCCGCGCCCGCGAAGGCGCGCCGGCTGAGCTCGCGCGCGACCTGCGGGAATCCTTGCCACTGACAGCAAGCGAGGAGAAGTCATGCCAAACCCCGTCGCATGGTTCGAGATTGCCGGAACGGACGCAGGGGCGTTGCAGAGTTTCTACGCTCAGGCGTTCGACTGGCAGATCGACGCGGACAACGAGATGAACTACGGAATGGTGACCGCAGCTGAGGGCGGCATCGCCGGCGGCATCGGCCCGAGCCCGGACGGCTCGGCGCACGCCACGTTCTACGTGGCCGTCCCCGATGTTCAGGCCGCGCTGGACAAGGTGGGCGAGCTCGGCGGCAAGACTCTCGTGCCGCCGATGGATGTACCTGACGGCCCGACGATCGCGTTCTTCTCCGACCCGGCGGGGAACATGATCGGGCTGATGAAAGGCATGTAGCCGGCCGCTCGGCTAAGGAGATCGTTTACGTTCTGTTCGGTCACCGGTAGGCCAGCCGTCATCTAGCGGTGTTCTGCCGGATCACTGGTTCTACTCCCGAGTAGGATTAATCAGCATGACCGACCAGTTCGATGCCAGCGGGGCCGCGCCGACCGGCAATGGCAGCGTTTCCGGCGATGGCCAGGTTTCCGGCAACGGCCACGCATCCGGCAACGGCCAGGCAGCCGGCAACGGCTCTGCCCGCGCGCGGCCGATAGGCGTGTGGCCAGGAGAGCTGGTTTCGCTGGGCCACAGCGAGGTATTTGTCCGGAAAGTTCTGGCATCGCCCGGTGCCGAGCCCGCCGTCTTCGTGCACGGGCTTGGCGGCTCAGCGACCAACTGGACCGACCTCATGGGACTGCTCAGCGAGCCGCGCGGCGATGCGCCGGTGCTCGCGGGCGAGGCGCTTGACCTGCCCGGTTTCGGGCACTCCCCGCCCCCGGCGAACGGCGATTACTCACTCGGCGCGCGGGTCGCCGCCGTGGTCGCCCTGATCGAGAAGCGCCACACCGAGCCGGTCCACCTGATCGGCAACTCGCTCGGCGGGGCCATCAGCACCCGGATCGCGGCCCGGCGCCCTGACCTTGTGCGGTCCCTCACGCTGGTCTCGCCTGCGCTGCCCGACCTGCGGCCCCGGCTGCTGCCGATGCGCCTTGCGCTGGTCGCCACGCCCGGGCTGGGCCGATGGCTATTGAAGCGGCTTGTCCAGATACCGCCAGAGCAGCGGACCGAGATGACGATCAATGACCTGTTCGCCGATCCCGGCCTGCTGCACGAAGCCAGGCGGGCCGAAGCGATTGCCGAAGTGATTCGCCGCGACGGCCTCGGTTATGCGGGCGAGGTGCTGCTGCGCTCGGGCCGGGCACTGGTAGCCGAGTACACCAGGCCCGGCTCTGGCTCACTCTGGCGGGACGCCGCCAAGGTCACCGCGCCGACGCTGGTCATCCACGGAAGCCACGACCGGCTGGTCAATCCGGCCAACGCGGGCCGGGCCGCCCGGACCTTCGGGAACTGCCGCGTAGTCGTGCTGCCGAAGATCGGCCACGTCGCGATGATGGAGCGGCCAGACCTGGTCGCCGCCGAGATGCGGGACTTCCTGTCCGGCCCGGCCGCAGTGGCCGCCGGCGGCCGCGGTGAGCTGAGCCAGGCCAGCAGCTAGCCTCCGTGCTGTGCTGATAGCCGCCGAGTGCATCATCACGGCCGAGAAATCGGCCGGCCCCGTTCCCGGCCAAGGGTTTGTCGAAGTAACCGGCGGTGTTGTCGGCCGCGTGGCAACCGGAGCGGCGCCGGCCGGCGACCTGGCCGGGCCGCGCCTAGTGCTGCCCGACGGTTACCTGCTACCGGGTTTCGTAGACCTGCAGGTCAACGGATATTTCGGCGAGGAGTTCCAGACCGCGGATGCGGCTAGCTGGGCCGCCGTCGCCAGCAAGCTGCCCTCAACAGGAACGACCGCGTTCCTGCCAACGCTGATCACCGCCCCGGTCGACAGCCTCGCGGCCGCGCTACGGGCAGCGGCCGGGTTCGTGCCCGGCCTGCCAGCCGGCGCGCGGGTGCTCGGGGTGCACCTGGAGGGCCCGTTCATATCGCCGGCCCGGCGCGGCGCGCACAACGAGGCGTGGATCACCGACCCCACGCCGGCCGCGATCGGGTCGCTGCTCGACGCGGGCAAGGGATTGCTGCGGCTGGTCACGCTGGCGCCCGAGCGGCCGGGCGCGCTGGCTGCGATCGGCCAGCTGACCGCAGCGGGCGTGCTGGTCAGCGTGGGCCACAGCAACGCCGTTGCGGAGCAGGTCGCGGCCGCGGCGGCGCACGGTGCGCGGATGGTGACCCATCTGTTCAACGCGCAGCGGCCGCTTGGCCACCGCGAGCCGGGCGTGCCCGGTCAGGCGCTCGCCGACGACCGGCTGACCAGCGGACTGATCGTTGACCTGCATCACGTGGCTGGCCAGGTGTGCGCGCTGGCATTCCGGGCCGCACCGGGCCGGATCGCGCTGGTCACCGATGCGGCGGCTCCGGCCGGCATGCCGCCGGGGGAGTACCTGCTCGGCGGTGAGCCGATCACGTTGCCGCCCGGCGACGGCGCGCCGCCGGTCCGCCGCGATGGCACCATGGCCGGTTCCGCGTTGCGCATGGACACCGCGGTTGCCAACGCCGTGGCCTGCGGCATCCCGCTCACTGACGCGGTGTGCGCGGCGACTAGGATTCCCGCGGACCTGATCGGCCGGGCCGACCTCGGCCGCATCAGTCCCGGGGCGGCGGCGGACCTGGTGTGGCTCGGCCCGGACCTGAAGACGCGCGCGACCTGGGTTGCCGGGCAGCTCGTATATACAGATGGCGCCGCGGCTACCGCGGCGGCGTTCGGCTCGCAGGGCCGACGGCCGTAACCGAAGGGAATCATGTGAATCAGGAGGGGAACGGGGCCGGCCTATCGCTGATGCGCCAGGAGATTGCGCAGCAGCCCGAGGCGCTCAGGGCCACCATCAGCGCCCTGCTGCCCCGCCGCGACGAGGTGAGCAGGCTGGCGGCTGACACCAAAACGGTGCTGTTCATCGCGCGCGGAACCTCGGACAACGCGGCTGTCTACGGCAGCTACCTCGTCCAGGCGCACGCCGGACGGCTGGCTGCACTGGCGGCGCCGTCGATCGCGACTACCTACCGCGCTCGAATCGACTTGACTGGTGTGCTGGCGGTCGCGCTGTCGCAGTCGGGCCGGACCGAGGAGATCGTCGAGACGCTGGAGTGGGCTGGCTCGTGTGGTGCCCGAACCCTGGCGATCACCAACGGCGGGGCCGCATCCCCGCTGGCCGAGGTGGCAGAAGTGGCGTTCGTCACCGAAGCCGGGGTCGAACGCGCGGTGCCGGCCACCAAGACGTTCACCACCCAGCTGGCAGCCTTGGCGGTGCTCGGGCTTGGCCTCGGCGCCGCCCTGGATCCGGGCGAGCTGATGGCGGCGCCGGATGCTATCGAGGAACTACTGGCGGCCGCCACGCCGGCCGATCTGGAGCCGATCGTCAGCGAGCTGTCGAAGGTGGCCGGCGTTGTTGTGTCCGGCCGCGGCATGGCTTATGCGGCCGCGCTGGAGCTGGCGATCAAGCTCAAGGAGGCGTGCTACCTGCACGCCATGGGCCTGTCCTACGCGGACCTGCTGCACGGGCCGATCGCCGTCGTCGACCCGGACACCCCGGCTATCGTGCTCGCGGCCGACTCCGGGCCGACCCTGGCCGGCACGGTTGAGCTCGCTAAGAGGGTGCGCGGAGCCGGGGCCAGCGCGTTCGGCATCGGCGGCGGTGCCGCGCTGGCGGCGGCGTGTACAGCAGCGCTGGCCGGGCCGCGGCTGCCGGAGTGGCTCGCGCCGATCGGGCTGATCGTGCCCGGGCAGCTTGTCACTGAAGCGCTTGCGCGGCGGCTGGGCATCAACCCGGACCGGCCGCGCGGCCTCAGCAAGGTCACCCAGACCGACTAACGCGCCGTGGCTGCCTGAAGCGTCGAGACTGGCTTGATCATTGCGGCGTTCCCGGGTGCTATAGGCCCGGTGATTTCATTTCGACGGGTGTCGGGGTCGGCAGCTACGACGTGTCCGGTCGCTTCATCCTGCATCATAGGGAGCAGCCGCGAGCCGCCAGGGCGGCTGGGCTTCGGGGATCTTCACTTGGCTTGAGCCGCGATGGGGACGAATGTGGGCACGATGCGGTACCTGACGCGACGGTTGCCGTTGGCTGTGACCGGCGCGCTTCTCGTCATCGCCATGGGCGCCAGCCAGGTGCTCGCGACCACGGTGCCGCGATGGCGAGGCGTGTATCTCGCGCGTGCCGCGCAAGGCAGCCTGCTGCTCGGCGTGGCCGCGCCGGCCAGGAACGACGCCTGGGCCGTCGGCGAGTACGTGCAGCAGCCCGGGCCGATCATCTTGCACTGGAACGGCAGGCACTGGCTGCGGGTGAACGTGCCCGGCGCGGGCCAGGCTTTCGAGCCGGCTAGCGTCTACGCCACCAGCCCGAACGACGTCTGGATCTTCGGGTCGATCTGGCGGAGCGGCATTGACGAGGCGCTGCGATTCAACGGCACCAGCTGGCAGACTCTCCAGTTGCCGATCAACAGCGGCAGCACGAACGAGACCGCGGTTCTGAGCCCGACCAGCGCTTGGGCCATCAACCCAGGCATCTGCGTGTTCCACTGCTCGACGCCGGCCAGGTACTGGAACGGCGCCACCTGGCTGGCGTCAAAGGTGCAACTCGATCTGTGGGGCATCGCAGCCGGGGGCAACCACGTCCTCGCTATCGCCATTACGGCCTTCCGGCCGGCGGACCAGACCTTCCTGCCAGTGCTGTACGAGCGGGCGCGGGGCAGATGGCAGCGCTGCGCCGCGATGCACCGACGGGTCAGCAATCCGGTGCTGGCCGCGAGTTCTTCGAGGGATGTGTGGATCTGGGGACATCTGGCGGGCCCCCGCAACAAGGGCGTGCTCTATCACTGGGACGGGGCTCGGCTCCGGTCCGTTGCCGTCCCGGCCGGACTGCCCACCACTGACGTCCTGACTGCCGATGGATACGGCGGGGTCTGGGTTGGGCCGTTTGCCCACTGGACCGGCAAGAAGTGGATCAGCTTCCACGCCGATGCCAGAAGGCTCGACGGGTCGTTCACGGCGCTATCTCCGGTCGCTGGCACGAGGAGCAGCTGGCTCGTCGGCGGCCTGGCCTGGCATGGCCGCGACGAGAGCTTCGTCGCCGTGACCGGCAAGACTCCCTAGCCAGCTGGCCGTCAGGTCTGCCGGTAGACCTTGTGCTGGGCTGCCTGCGCGCGAGGGCGGAGCACCATGAGGTCGACGTTGACGTGGGCGGGGCGGGTGACTGCCCAGGTGACAGCGTCAGCGACGTCGGCGTCGGTCAGCGGCTCGGCCACCCCCGCGTAGACGGCGGATGCCTTGCCGGCGTCGCCGCGGTACCTGTTCACCGCGAACTCGGCCGTCTTGACCATGCCAGGCGCGATCTCGATGATCCTGACCGGCTGGTCGTACAGCTCGAGGCGGAGGGTCTCGGCGATTGCGTGAGTCCCGTGCTTGGCGACCACGTATCCGCCGCCGCCCTCGTAGCTGATGAGACCGGCGGTGGATCCCATGAGCACGATCGTGCCGGCGCCGCTCGCGATCAGCTTGGGGAGCAGGGCCTGGGTTATGTGGAGCGTGCCGAGCACGTTCACGTCGTACATTGCCTGCCAGTCAGCGGCCGAGCTGTCGGCAATGGTGTCGGCGCCGACCGCGCCGCCCGCGTTCGCGACGAGCACGTCGCAGCTTTCGAGCGAGTCGGCCAGCGCTATGGCGGCCGCTCGGTCGGTGACATCCAGCTCATGCACTAGGGCGTCACCGCCCTTGCTCGTGATGCGCTCGGCGACTTCGGCGAGCCGGTCCGCGCGCCGCGCCGTCAGGACCACCCGGTACCCCGCCTCGGCGAGCTGGACGGCGGTCGCCGCTCCGATACCGCTGCTTGCTCCGGTTACCACCGCTGTGCGCTGCGCCATGGCAGAGATTCTGTCAGGAGCCTGCCCGGTGATCGCGGTACAGGGCCTGGCTTAGCATCAGGCTGTGGCCGAACTGCGCGGGGTCATCACAGACTGGGGTGGCGTCATGACCAACCCGATATCCGAGACTGTCAGCGCATGGCTGGAAGCGGATGGTATCGACCGGACCAGCTACGTCACGGTGATGCGGGGGTGGGTCAGGCAGGCCTACGCCGATGGCCAGGACCGCAATCCGATCCACGCGCTGGAACGCGGGGAGTGCTCCAACGCCGAGTTCGAGCTGGAGCTGGCGAGCAGGCTCGTGCTCGAAGACGGCGGGCCGGTGGCTGGTCCTGGGCTGCTGGCCCGGATGTTCGCCGGGTCAGCACTGGACGAGGCAATGCTCGACCTGTTCCGCCGGCTGCACGCCAGCGGCGTGCCGACCGGACTGCTGTCCAACTCCTGGGGCGGCGATTATCCGCGTGAGATGTTCCCGGACATGTTCGACGCCGTGGTGATCTCGTCAGAGGTTGGCATGCGCAAGCCGGAGCCGCAGATTTTCCTGCACGTGGCCGACCTCCTGGGGCTTTCGCCACAGGAGTGCGTCTTCATCGATGACATTGAGGCCAACATCACCGCTGCCGGGCGGGTCGGCTTCACGGGGGTCTTGCATCGCCAGGCGGACGCGACCGGTGAGCTTCTGGCCGACCTGCTCGGGATCAGCCTGTAACCGCCAGCTGTGCGGCTCTAGTCCCGCTACCCTTTCGGCTGTGGCTGACTACCCGCACCCGGCCAGCCCGGGTCGTTCGGCCAATATGCGGGCTAACCGGCGCAGTGACACCAAGCCGGAACTGGCGCTGCGGCAAGCCCTGCACCGGCAGGGCTACCGTTACCGCAAGGATTACCGTCTCGACCTGACCGGAGCCAGAGTCCGGCCAGATATAGCCTTCACCTCGCGCCGGGTGGCAGTGTTCGTGGACGGCTGCTTCTGGCACTGTTGCCCGGACCACGGCAGCCAGCCCGCCGCGAACACCTGGTACTGGGAGCCGAAGCTGGCCCGCAACGTCGAGCGAGATCGCGCTGCGGACGCCGCCCTGATTGCGGCAGGCTGGCAGGTCGTGCGGGTATGGGAACACGAGCCGGTGGATTCTGCCGTAGCCGCGGTCATCGCAGCGCTCGGAATTAGCTGACTGCGGGGTACCCGGCCTGGCACACTCAAGGTCTATTCGCCTGCATGGTCGTTCGTTTGCGCTTCGGGAATCCAGATGCGCGTTTATGTGCCTTCCACCCTTCCGGCCGTGGCCGGGCTGCTGCTCACCGGTGAGATGGGGTCGCCAGTGCGCGGCTTCGCCGTCACGCCCGCGCTCCGCGAGTGGTACTCCAGCGGCGACATCGAGGAGCTTGAGTACGTGGCGATGATGCACGCCGCTAGGGAGTCGCTGCGACTGCTGGCGGCTGACCCGGACGCGGCGCGACGGCGGGTCGTCCTCTCGGCCGAGGTCGGTGACGAGTACGTTGCCGCGAACTCCGGATTCGATGAGCCTGCTCTGGTGCGGATAACCGGCCCAGTGCCGTTGCGCGCCGTGAAGTCCGGCCATGTCGATGATGTCAGCGCGGTTCCGGCGATCGCTGCCGCCGTCGAGGCGCTGGGGGCGGCCGATACGGGTGACGATGACGCCATGTTCATCGTGGACGGCGCCGAGGGCTACGAGTTGCTCTGGTACGCCACCCAGGAACTCGGCGATCTGGCCGGATAGGGAGCTCGGCGATCTGGCCGGCTAGGCGCTGCCCGCGATCAGGTGACTACGGAGGGGTGCGGCCCCGGGCGGCTGTCCCCACAGCGCCAGGTCCATGGCACGATGGAAATGCCGCCACTGACGTCGGGTAAAGCAGGGAGCGATCCGCCATGGATGCCGTCACAAACGTGCCGTTTCCGGAGAACGAGCCGGTCAAGGGCTATGCCCCAGGCAGCCCGGAGCGAGCCGCGCTTGAGCAGAAGATCAAGGAAATGGCAGGCGAACGCGCCGAGCTGACGATGACGATCGGCGGCCAGCAGCGGCATGGCGGCGGCGATGCCATCCGCGTCGTGCAGCCACACAACCACCGGCATGTGCTCGGTGAGCTACGGAACGCCACCGACGCCGACGTCGAGGCTGCCATCAACGCGGCCAGGGCGGCGGCACCCGGCTGGCGCGCGCTGTCGTTCGACGACCGGGCGGCGATCTTCCTCAAGGCCGCCGACCTGCTGGCCGGCCCGTGGCGCCAGGTCATCAACGGCTCGACGATCCTTGGTCAGTCCAAGTCCGTCTTCCAGGCCGAGATTGACGCCGCCTGCGAACTGATCGACTTCTGGAAGTACAACGTGCACTACGCCAGGCGACTGCTGGCCGAGCAGCCGGGCAATTCGCCCGGCATCTGGAACCGACTCGAGTACCGGCCCCTTGAGGGCTTCGTGCTCGCGATCTCCCCGTTTAACTTCACATCGATCGCGGCCAACTTGCCGACCGCGCCGGCCCTCATGGGCAACGTAGTGATCTGGAAGCCATCGCCGACACAGCAACTGTCCGCGCATTACCTGATGCGGCTGCTGGAGGCGGCCGGCCTGCCGCCAGGCGTGGTCAACATGGTGACCGGCGACGGTCAGGCGGTATCCAGGGTCGCGTTGCCGCACCCGGACCTGGCCGGGATCCACTTCACCGGTTCGACCGGGACGTTCCAGCACCTGTGGCGCACCGTAGGCGAGAACATCGCTTCCTACCGCGGTTACCCCAGGTTGGTCGGGGAGACCGGTGGCAAGGACTTCGTCATCGCTCACCCGTCCGCTGACCCCGACGTCCTGGTGACTGCCCTCGTCCGCGGCGCCTTTGAGTACCAGGGCCAGAAGTGCTCTGCGGCTTCCCGCAGCTACATCGCGCGCAGCGTCTGGGACCGGATGAAGGACCAGCTCATCGAGACCGCTGAGTCGCTGACCATGGGAGACGTGTCGGCCGACTTGTCGACCTTCATGGGCGCGGTGATCGACGAGCGGGCATTCGCCCGGCACGCCGACGCGCTGGCCAGGGCAAGGACCCGGCCGGCCATCTCGGTGCTCGCGGGCGGCGGTACCGACGACTCCGAAGGCTATTTCGTCAGGCCCACGGTGCTCGCCTCCACCGATCCGACAGACGAGACTTTCACGACCGAGTACTTCGGTCCGATCCTCGCCGTGCACGTGTTCGACGACGCCGACTACGACGCGGTGATCGGGCAGGCCGCCGACATCGCGCCGTACGCGCTGACGGGCTCGATCATCGCGCAGGACCGCGCGGCGATCGCGCATGCGAGCGACGTGCTGCGGTTCTCGGCCGGCAACTTCTATATCAACGACAAGCCGACCGGGGCGGTCGTCGGCCAGCAGCCGTTCGGCGGCGCGCGTGCCAGCGGTACCAACGACAAGGCTGGTTCGATCTTCAACCTGATCCGCTGGGTGAACGCCCGGACGATCAAGGAGACGTTCGTGCCGCCAGTTGACCATCGCTACCCGCACATGGGCTAGGCCGCGGCGCGGCCTCATGAACCGCCCGCCTGAACACTCGTAACTGGGGCCTCAGCCGAAATTCTCCGTCTGGCCTTAGCCGGCCGCGAATGGTTGCCGGGAACCCGGGCACCTTAGTTCATCGTTGCGGAAAGCGGGCCACCTTATGTGCGCGGCCGCATGTCGTGCACGGCCGCCGCGAAGGAGACGCATGACGGAACAGAAGGCGGGCGCGGACTCCGAGTTTCGCGCCGCGGTGTTGGCTGGCCGTGTGTTGGACGGCACCGTGTTGGCTGATGGCGTGTTGGCTGGCAGCGTGCTGCACGACAGTGTCCGGGGCGAGGCTTCCGCGGCGACTGATGGCGGCAAGGATGAGCGGCGCACCGAACTGATCGCCGCCGCACAGGCTGGCTGGATCGCCGCGCTGACCGATTTGGGCGGCCGGAACACGCTCCTCTATTACAAGGATCGCCGGGCCGGAACGCTCGATCTGACCGGAGCGGATCCGGTTGCCCTGGACCGGTTCCTTCGCACCGGCTCAGTCCGCATCACCAAGCTTTTCCGTGACGTGGACCTGAGGGCGGATGCGATCCGGCGGGTGCAGGTGATCTACCGGAAAGCTCGAGAACTGCTGGAGGAACGCGGCATCCGGGTCGGTTACCTCGCCACTGGTATGGCGCGCTGGGACGAATTGTTCCTGGAACCGGCCGCGCCGGTGGTGCTGCGGGGCCTGACGATCACTCCGACCAGGGCTCGCCACGACGACTTCGATCTCGTACTTGAAGACGACAACGAGATCAATCCAGTTCTGCTGCACAAGCTCGCCAGCGTCTTCGGCGCCGCCACCGAGGAACTCGCGGACGTCCCGGCCGCGGAGATCAACGAGCGGCTAGCCAAGGCCGCTCACGATGCTGAAGTGCCCGGGTTCGTGATCGCTGACCGGCGGGTGATCGGCACCTTCACCTACGCGAAGCTGCCGATGGTCAGGGACTTGCAGGCGGCCGCGGAGTTGCTGGGCGACAGCGAGGTAGTCGCAGCTATCGCCGGGGATCCGGACGCGCAGGAGCAGCTTGGCGCGGACGAGGCGATGGACCCGATCCAGGATTCACCCGAGCTGGATTATTCCGTGCTGGACGCTGACTCCTCCCAGCGCAACGCGATCGACACGGTGCTGGCCGGACGCAGCCTGGTCATCCACGGACCGCCGGGCACCGGCAAGAGCCAGACCATCGCCAACCTGATCGCTGCCTTGATCGCACGCGGCCGGAAGGTGTTGTTCGTCGCGGAGAAGCGGGCCGCCATCGACGCTGTACTGTCCCGGCTGAAGGGGGCCAGCCTAGGCGAGGTCGTGCTCGACATTCACGAAGGAACCAGGGACCGGCTGCGCATCGCCAGGGACCTGGGCGACGCCATGGACGACGCGCAGCACACTGCCGAGCCAGATGTCGGCGATCTGCACAGGCGGCTGACCGACCGGCATCGGCGGTTGAGTCGGCATGTATCGGCGTTGCATCAGCCTCACCAGCCCTGGGGGATGACTCCGTTCCAGGTCCAGTCCGCGCTGCTCGGCCTGCCTGCCGGCACGCGGACGCTGGTCCGGCTGGACGCGCCAGAACGGATCGACCGGGAGCAGGCCGACCGGATCAGGGATGAGCTCCGGGAGTTCAGCCACCTGGGCGGATTCACGCTCCGGCCGGGCAGCACGCCCTGGTTCGGCGCGGCGCTGCGCGGCGCAGACGACGCAAGGCAGGCATGCGAGCTGGCCGCGCGGCTGAGCAGTCGCGGCCTGCCGTTGCTAGCGCACCATATGGCCAGGGCATGCGAGGATGCAGGCCTTCGGCCACCGCGTTCGCATTCGGAGGTGGTCGCCAGGATGGGGCTGTTCGCCGCCGTGCGCGCGACCCTGCAGACGTTCGATCCGGCCGTATACGACACCGACCCTGCTCAGCTGGCCGTTGCGACCGGCGACGGGGCTGGTCTCGGCTTCCGGGAGCGCCGGGGCCTTCGCAAGCACGCGCGTTCACTCGCGCTCAGCGCGGATCGGATGGCCGGGGCGAACCTGACCGACGAGCAGCTGTCGGCGGCGCTCAGCGCTGCCGCGGCCCAGCTCGCACAGTGGCAGGAGGTGCGCGCCGACGACGGCCAGCCGCGACTACCGGCGCAGTTTGCCGACCTGGAGCGCGCATGCGCCGCGTGCGAGGAGCAGCTGACGAGGCTGCGAGCCATCGTCCCCATTCCGGCCGACCCAGAGCAGGTGCTGGCGGACCTGGCTGCCGATCAGGACACCGCCTGGAAGCTGCCGCGACTGTACGAGCTGGGCAGCCGGTTCGCCGACCTCGGCCTTGGCTCCTTGCTGGACGATCTCGCCGAACGTAGGGCCGACCCCGAGCTGTGCGCGGCCACGTTTGATCATGCCTGGTATTCGTCGATCCTGGATGAGATCCGGGTCCGCGACCCCAGGTATGCCGCGCATCGTGGCGACGCCCTGGATCAGATTGCCGGTGACTTCCGGGTGCACGACGTGCAGCACCTCACCGCCAACCGGGCACGGGTGCGCAGTGCGTGGGCCGAGACGCTGGCCGAGGCCTGCGACCGGCATCCGATGCAGGCCAGGGTGATCCGCAAGCAGGCGGCCCTGCGGCGCGGTCACCTGCCGCTGCGCAGGCTGCTCGACCAGGCCAGCGACGTGCTGTTCGCGATCAAGCCGTGCTGGGCCATGTCGCCGCTGATGGTCAGCCAGGTACTGCCCCCGGCCCGGCTGTTTGATGTGGTGATCTTCGACGAGGCCAGCCAGATCGTGCCTGCCGACGCGATCCCGTCGATCATGCGCGGCCACCAGATCGTGGTGGCCGGGGACGACAGGCAGCTTCCGCCGACCAATTTCTTCCGCCAGGTGGGTGACCCGGACGAGGAAGGTAACGAGGACGACGAGAGCCTGGTCTCGTTCGGAGCTGGCTTCGAGTCTGTCCTTGATGCGCTCCGTCCGCTGCTGCCCACCGCACCGCTGGTCTGGCACTACCGCAGCCGGGACGAGCGGCTTGTTGCCTTCTCTAACAGCAGGATCTACGGCGGTGCGCTCACCACGTTCCCCGGCGTGCTGAGAGACGATTGCCTGCGGCACGTCGTGGTGGCGCAGGGGGCGGGGCCCGGCCAGGAGGTGTCGGTTGATGCCGAGGTCGACAAGGTCGTCGAGCTCGTGTTCGAGCACGCGCGCAGCCACCCGGCCGAGTCGCTCGGCGTGATCGCGCTGGGCATCCGGCATGCAGAACGGATCGATGCCGCGCTCCGGGCGAGGCTTGCCGACCTGGCCGACGGTGACAATCCCGGCCTGGAGGCGTTCTTCGCCGAGGACGTGTCGGAGCCGTTCTTCGTCAAGAACCTGGAGCGGGTGCAGGGTGACGAGCGAGACGCCATCATCTTGTCGATCGGCTATGGCAAGCACCGCGATGGCCGGATGCGCTACCAGTGGGGGCCGTTGTTGCGGGACGGCGGCGAGCGCAGGCTGAACGTCGCCGCGACCCGGGCTAAGCACCGGCTGACACTGGTCAGCTCGTTCTCCGGGCATGATGTGGATCCGGAGCGGGTCACCAAGGCCGGCGCCAGGCTGCTCGCCGAGTACCTGGACTACGCCAGCTCAGGCGGTTCGGCGCCGGAAGCCTCGGGCGCAGCAGAACTCGATCCGTTCGAGGCCAGCGTGCGGGACAAGCTGGCGGCTGCGGGCATCACCGTGGTACCGCAGTACGGGGTCGGCGGTTACCGGGTCGACTTCGCTGCCACCCATCCGCAGGACGCGGGCCGGATGGTGCTGGCCATCGAGGCAGACGGCGCGTCGTACCGCCAGTCGGGCAGCGTCCGGGATCGGGACCGGTTGCGCGGCGAGCATCTGCAGCGGCTCGGCTGGCGATACCACCGGCTGTGGTCAACTAACTGGTTCCAGGACCCCGAAGCGGAGGTTGCCAAACTGCAGATGGCTTACTTCCAGGCGGTGTCCGCATCGGAGCCCGGTCACAGCGACAAAAGCGGTCAAGACAATCAAGGCAACGAACATTCGGCACCGCCTCAGCACCCCGGTACCGTCGATCGGCGCCCCTGAGGCGCCGCACCAATCCTGGCGAATCTTGATCTAATTGCGTTACTTGTCCGATCCGGCGGGTACGCTCGCTGCCATCGGAAGGGCGCAGCCGGCCGGCTGCGGTTCCCGCACGGCGCGGAGGGTTGCCATGGACCGCCTGGTCCTCTGGAACATCGATCTGACCCTGCTCGATGTCGGCCGAGTCTCGCGCGATGCCTATGCCGACGCATTCGGCAACGTGACTGGGCGGCCACTGGCAGCGCTGCCCCAGCTGGCAGGCCGCAGCGACACCGAGATCTTCTTTGAATCTCTCTACCTGAACGACGTGCCAACCGGCCAAGACGACGTCGCCGACGCCGAGCTACTGACCAGGTACTGCCGGGCACTGGAGACGGCGTTCGGCCAGCGACAGGAGGAACTCCTCCAGCAGGGCCGACTGCTGCCAGGGGCCCATGCGGCAGTGACCGCCGTCGCCGCGCTGCCAGGAGCGGTCCAGTCAATCCTGACCGGGACGATCAAGCCGAACGCGGTTGCCAAGCTGTGCGCCTTCGGCCTCGACCAGTTCTTCGACACCGAGATCGGCGGCTATGGCTCGGATGCCTACCCGAAGGGCTCGCTGCTGCTGATGGTCCGGGGGCTGGCCGCCGAGAAGTACGGCTGTGCCATCACCGAGGAGTCAACCGTGTACATCGCCGATACGGTGCGGGACATCGAGGCGGCAGCCATCGGCGGCGCCCGGAGCATCGCGGTGGCCAGCGGCCGGTCCACCATCGCCGAGCTCCGCGATGCGGGCGCTGATTTGGTCCTCGCTGACCTTTCCGACACCGATCAGGTCATCGCCGCGATCGACCGGCTGACCAGAGTGCCCGCGGGCCGGTAACCTCCCGCACGACGCTAGCTGCCTTTGACGCAGGCTCCATGTTTCCCAGCGGCATTAGACCAGATCTTCTGCACCAGGAAGCGGCCGGTTTTCAGCTTCAGCGTGAAGGCGTTGCCGTTGGAGAAGTGCCGGATGGTTCCTGGCTCGCAGAGATCGGCGATCTCATGACCGCGGTGCAAAGAGGTAACCCACGCCGTTCTGTACACGCCTGCCTGGCCGTTGACGTACGGGTCAGTGACGGCTTCGGCCCACTCATGGCTGGCGACCACGGACACCGCACCTGCCGCCCTGATTCCCCAGCCGCAGGCATTGCCGCGCTTGATCAGGCCGTAGGGGATATCGATCCACGCCAGGTGCAACGTCGAGCTCCCGAACTTGAACGGCGTGGCGTCGTGGTGGCCGCAGGCATGGTGGGCGGTGTCATAGGCAGGGACGGAGCCTGGCGGCGTCACGATCACCATGATCGGGAGCGGAAAGCCGTTCCTGGGCACCGCCGAGCCAGCGCGATGCAAGACCCACTTCCCCGCCTCCTTGCCAAGATCAGCCTTGCTGGGCGCAGGAGGCGGCTTATTCGGGTCGGTGAATGTGTCGCCGACCCCCAGTAGGCGATTCGGCCACAGCGCGCCGGAACCCCCGTAGCAGTACTGGGTCACCGCCCGCGCCCAGTCACTGCTGCCGAGGCCGCGGTACAGGTCGGCCAACTCGGCCTTCACGGCCTTGCCGTGGCTGCGCCACCACGATCCCCAGAAGACGATCCTCACGAAGTCGTAGGAACGGATTTCACCGCCGTGCCACGACACCTTCTTGCCCGAATTCGGGCTGCACGCCAGCGGCTTCGGTATCGGCGCGCCGGTGTGGTGGACGACAGGTGCGGCCTGCACGGCGGGCGCGATAGATAATGCGGCGGCAACGAGTGCCGAGGCCGCGATCCTCGGCATGCGAGCCGCCCAAGTGTAATGAGCTGCCGAACCAGACATGGTGGCCCTCCCGACGTTAGCCGCCGCACGGCGAGGACGCGCGGAAACCTCAGAGCCAGCCGATTACAACAGCCATCGGCAAAGACCGTCAAGGGCCGGGCCCTGGCCGGGATCAAGGGCCACATCACCAACCTCCTGGCCTGCCCGGACGGCACCCCGAGTTCGTGATCGGTGCCTACCACCGGCTGGGGGCTTACCCGTCGGGTGCCACTAGCTCTCTCGCTCGCCGGACCTGGGCTGATCAGTCCAGGGCGACTGTCCGCGGCGGAAGCGGAAGGCGCGGCGGGAACGGGCAGAGCCCGCGGCGGACTAGCCTGGACGCTGGAGCGGAGGATCGAGCGCCTAAAAGATCATGGATGACTGAGACTGACAAAAAGCCTGATCGTGAAAGCGGCGACCACTGGCTTGACGGCTTAGCATCAAAGCGCTGCTCAGGGCGCTGCGGGTCTCCGAAACTGGCAAGATAATGGTATATAACAGGTCCGTCAACGGTGACGGGCGAAGCGGTTGGGGGCGCGCAGCATGAGCAGCGAATCGGCGGCTGGGCGCGACTACGGCGACATCCTCTGGACGCCGTCCGCCGAGGCAGCCGAACGCACCGAGATCGCGCGCTTCACTCGCTGGCTGGTCGACCGGGGCGGCCCGGTGACGAGCACCTATAAGGACCTGTGGCAGTGGTCGGTCACCGACCTTGCCGGGTTCTGGACCTCGGTGTGGGATTTCTTCGGCGTCCTCGGGGACCGCGGGGACGGGCCCGTGCTGACAGGCCAGATGCCGGCGGCGCAATGGTTCGCCGGCGGCACGCTGAATTATGCGCGGAACGCGCTGCGACGCGCGGTCGCCGAGCCTGACGCGGTGGCGGTCCGCTACAGCGCGGAGACCGGCCGCGAGGGCACGCTCAGTTATGGCGAACTCGCGGCCGAGGTGGCCAGGGTGCGAGGCGGCCTGCAGTCCCTCGGCGTCGGCCTGGGCGACCGGGTGGCCGCCTACCTGCCGAATTCCCCGGAGGCGCTGATCGCGATGCTGGCTACCGCCAGCCTCGGCGCTATCTGGACCTCGTGCTCCCCGGACTTCGGCGCGCACAGCGTGATCGACAGGTTCGCCCAGATCTCGCCGAAGGTACTGCTCGGCGTGGATGGCTACGCCTACGGCGGCAGGCGGTTCGACCGCCGGGCGGAGCTAGCGGCGATCGCGGCCGAGCTAACGAGCCTGCAAGCCGTGATCATGGTGGCCTACCTCGGCGGCACCGACGGCGCAGCCAGCGCTAGCGAGGCGACGGCCGAACGGGCCGATGGCGGGCCCGGGCTGGCCGGGCGGCTCGCGGTGCCGGTGCTGGACTGGGCCGCGTTCGGCCCGTCCGGCCGCGGACGCATTGATCTCGAGTTCACTGAGGTCCCGTTTTCCCATCCATTGTGGGTCTTGTATTCGTCCGGGACGACCGGGCTCCCGAAGCCGATCGTGCACAGCCATGGCGGGATCCTCCTCGAGCACCTCAAGGCGCTGGCTCTGCATCAGGACCTGACCAGCGCGGACACGTTCTTCTGGTACACCACGACCGGCTGGATGATGTGGAATTACCTCATCGGCGGCCTCCTGATCGGCGCGACCGTGGTGCTCTACGACGGCAGCGCGGTGCAGCCGGACACCGGCGCCCTATGGCGGCTGTGCGCGCAGGCGGGCGTTAGCTATGCCGGCACCGGTGCGCCATACCTGCTGGCCTGCATGAAGGAAGGCATCCGGCCGGCCGTGGAGCATGATCTTTCCGCCCTGCGCGGGGTTGGCTCCACCGGCTCTCCGCTGCCACCGGAAGGTTTCCGATGGGTTTACCAGGAGCTGGTAACGGGGTCACAAGACCTGATTCTCGGTTCGTTTTCCGGCGGCACCGACCTGTGTACCGGGTTCGTCGGGCCGTGTCCCATACTGCCGGTGCGCGCCGGGGTAATCTCCGGGCCGTGCCTGGCCGCCAAGGTCGAGGCGTTCGACGCCTCCGGCCAGCCCGTCATCGGTGAGGTCGGCGAGCTCGTGCTGACCCAGCCCATGCCGTCCATGCCGGTCGGCTTCTGGAACGACGAGACCGGCGAGCGGTACCGGGCCAGCTATTTCGATGACTACCCAGGTGTCTGGCGGCACGGCGACTGGATCATGATCCTGCCCGACGGTGGTTGCATCATCTACGGCCGGTCCGATGCAACGCTGAACCGGGGCGGCGTGCGGATGGGGACCAGCGAGTTCTACCGGGTGGTCGAACGGCTGCCCGAGATCGCCGACAGCCTGGTTGTGGACACCGGCAAACTTGGCCAGGAGGGCCGCCTGATCCTGTACGTCGTGCCCGCTGACGGGCAGGCGCTCGACGACACGCTGACTGGCAAGATCAAATCACTGCTGCGGGCCGAGCTGTCGCCCCGGCACGTGCCCGATGAGGTGCACCAGGTGCCCGGCATCCCGCGGACGCTTTCCGGCAAGAAGCTCGAGGTGCCAGTCCGCAAGATCCTTCAGGGCACGCCGGTAGCCGACGCCGCGGATCGCGATGCGCTGGCTAACCCGGAGGTGCTGACCTACTACGCGCCCGGCGGCCCGACGTGACGCCGGAGTCTGGCACCGGGCCGGACGCGTACGCCGCGCAGCCCGTGCAGGCCGGCGGGCGCAGTTTCGGCGAGGAAGGCGGCCTGCTCACCTATGGCAGCTACCTGAGAGTGCCCGAGCTGCTGGCGCAGCAGGTTCCTCAGGTCATCCCGCCGGTCCATGATGAGCTGCTGTTCATTACGGTGCACCAGGCCTACGAACTGTGGTTCAAGCAGCTGCTGCACGAGCTGACCGCGGTCCGGGACGCGATGCTGGCCGGGTCGGCCGGACAAGACCCGGCAGCCCGGGAGGACGGGGGAGTCAGGCAGACCTGGCGGGCCAGGCAGCTGCTGCACCGGGCGCATGTGATCGAGCGGCTGCTTGTCAGTCAGATCGACGTGCTCGAGACCATGACCCCGCAGGAATTCGGTGAGTTCAGGGCGGCGCTCGCGCCTGCCAGCGGCTTCCAGTCCGTGCAGTTCCGGGAGCTTGAGTTCCTGTCCGGGGCCAAGGATCCTGGCTTCATCCGCAGGTTCCGCGCGCTGACTGATGATGAGCGGGCCCGGCTGGCCGCCCGGCTGGCCGAGCCCTCGCTTTGGGACGCCTACCTGGACCTGCTCGCCTCCCGTAGCCTCGCGGTCGGCGACGACAAGCAAGTACTGGCCTCGCTAGTCAGCGTGGCCAGGGACCGGCCGCACTACGACGATCTGTGGCAGCTCGCCGAGGACCTGCTGACCCATGACGAGCTCGCTGGCTTGTGGCGGGCCCGGCATGTCCAGATGGTCGAACGGCAGATTGGCACCAAGTCGGGTACGGGCGGCTCGACCGGCGCACCGTACCTGCACGGACGGGTGCCGATGCGTTATTACCCATTGCTGTGGGAGCTGCGGGACTCGCTCTAGCAGCAAGCATGAGCGGCAACGACGCCGCAGGTAAGGGAGTGGTATCTCATGCCGGACAGTGCAGCTGACACTGAGAGTGGCGACATCGAGAGTGGCGACGTCCATGACACCAGCGTCCACGGCTCGGACGCCAGCACTGACCTGCTGGCCGACGCCGCCCGGCTGGCAGGCCAGCTGCCCGGCGCGGGCGACTTGGCCAGGTACCTGCACGTGTATTACCGGCACGTTGCGGAAGATGACCTGGCCGCGGCCGGACCGGACAGGCTAGCCGCGGTCGCGGTCCGGCATGTCGAGCTTGCGGCTCATCGACCGCAAGGGCGGGCACTGGTCGAGGTCAGGACCGGCGGCAACGCAGCCTTCGACGGCAGTTCTGATGTGATCGACATCGTTACCGACGATATGCCGTTCCTGGTCGACTCGATCACGATGGAGCTGGCCAATCATGGCCTGTCCGCGCGGCTCGTCGTGCACCCGCAACTGCTGGTCCGGCGCGACGTGACGGGCAACCTCCGGGAGGTCGTCGGAAAGGTGGGTGCCAGCCTGGATGGGGGTCGGCATGACGAGCTAGCCGAGTCGTGGACCCATGTCGAGATCCCTGCCTTGGCCAGCGGCGAGGCCGCGTCGATCGCGGCGGAGTTGCGCCGGGTGCTCGGCGACGTGCGGGTGGCCGTAGAGGACTACCCGAGGATGCGGTCCAGGGCCCTCTCGCTGGCCGACGACGTGCTTGCGCCCGAAGGCGAAGGCGCCCGCGGGGCTGATGCTCCTGGCGAAATCGCCAAGCTGCTGCGCTGGCTGGCCGAGGGCCATTTCACCTTCCTCGGCTACCGCGAGTACGACCTGAAGACGGGGTCGGACGGGTTGCTGCAGCTCAAGGCAGTGCCAGGAACCGGCCTCGGCATCCTGCGGCATGACCGGCAGGGGCCGGGCTCGTTCGCCACCCTGCCGCCTGAGGTGCGGGCCAGGGCGCTCGACCCGCAACGGCTCATTGTTACCAAGGCAAACTCGCGCTCGACCGTGCACAGGCCTAGCTATCTCGACTACGTGGCGGTCAAGCGGTTGTCACTGGCGGGCGAGGTCGTGGGGGAGTACCGCTTCCTCGGCCTGTACACGCACGCGGCGTTCTCCGGGAGCATCAAGAGCATCCCGGTGCTGCGCCGCAAGCTCACCGAGGTGCTGGACATCATGGGCCTGTCCGCGGCCAGCCATGATGGCAAGGACGTCGCCGAGGTGCTCGACTTCTACCCGCGCGAAGAGCTGTTCATGGCCTCGTCCGCCGACCTAGCCGCCGTCGCGGCCGGCGTGCACCTGCTGCGAGAACGCCGTCAGACCAGGCTGTTCCTGCGCCGCGACATCTACGGCCGGTACGTGTCCTGTCTGGTGTACCTGCCGAGGGACCGGTACACCACGCAGGTCAGGCTCCGAGCCCAGAAAATCTTGCAGCGCGCCTTCAACGGGTCGCAGGTCGACTACAGCGTGCAGGTGGGCGAGTCGCCGGTGGCGCGGCTCCACCTGGTGGTGCGGGCCGACCGGGGCCGCCAGCTGCCCGATGCCGACTCCGCGGAGCTGGAGCGCGCCATCGCCGCCACCGTGCGATCCTGGGACGACGATCTTGCCGACGAGGCCGCGGCCGCTTACGGGCCGCAGCGCGCCAGGGAGTTCATCACCGAGATCGGTGATGCCATCCCGGCTACCTACAAGACCGATGTGCCGGCCGTGGCCGCGGTGGACGACTTCGCGAGGATCATGGAGCTGCGGGAGTCCGGCCGCGACATTGCCTTCGAGCTGTGGGAGTCCGAGGGTTACGTCGGCGGCGTTCCGATCGAGTTCCGGGCAGGCGCGGACGGGACCGGTGGGGCGGACGCGGAGGCTGCAACCCTGCCACGGGCCAAGCGGGTCTGGCGGCTCACCATATACCGGACCGGCGGTCCCATCACGCTGACAGACGTGCTGCCCAGGCTGCAGCACATGGGCGTGGACGTCATGGACGAGCACCCCTATGAGTTCCCGGCCGCCGAGCCCTTCTGGATCTATGATTTCGGGCTGCGACGCCGGCCGTTGCCGGAGGCAGCCGAGCATGGCCAGGACCATGGCGGCGGCGTTTCTGTCGGGCAGGTCCGTGAGCAGGTTGAAGGGGCGCTGGCCGCGCTGTGGGATGGCCGGATCGAGGACGACGGCTTCAATGCCCTCGTCCTTGACGCGCACCTGTCCTGGCGCGAGGTCGTGGTGCTGCGCGCCTACGCGAAGTACCTTCGCCAGGCCAACATCACCTTCAGCCAGGATTACATCGAAAGCGTCCTGCGCCTCAACGCGCCGATCACCAGGCTGCTGGTCCGGCTGTTCGAGTCCAGGTTCGATCCGGCGAAGACGGTCGGCGAGGCTGAGCGAAGCGAGGCCATCACCGAGGAGATCACCGGAGCTCTCGACAACGTGGCGAGCCTGGACGAGGACCGTATCCTGCGGTCGTACCTCGGCCTGATCAGCGCGACGCTGCGAACGAACTACTACAGCACCGGACTCGGCGATGTGCCGTACTTGGTGTTCAAGCTGAACGCGCGCGAGGTGCCCGACCTGCCCGCGCCGCGACCGCAGTTCGAGCTGTTTGTCTACTCGCCCAGGTTCGAGGGCGTGCACCTGCGGTTCGCGAGCGTTGCCAGGGGCGGCTTGCGCTGGTCGGACCGGCGCGAGGATTTCCGGACCGAAGTACTCGGCCTGGCCAAGGCGCAGGAGGTTAAGAACTCGGTCATCGTGCCGTCCGGAGCCAAGGGCGGGTTCGTCTGCAAGC
Source organism: uncultured Actinomycetota bacterium (assembly GCA_963834665.1). Taxonomy (GTDB): domain Bacteria; phylum Actinomycetota; class Actinomycetes; order Streptosporangiales; family Streptosporangiaceae; genus JAJYUU01. The sequence goes on along the minus strand of CAWICK010000006.1, from coordinate 270,114 downwards.
AGCTGCCCGACCCCGCGGACCGGGACGCTCACCAGGCGGAAGTGCTGACCTGCTACCGCATGTTCATCTCCGCCATGCTGGATGTGACCGACAACCTGGAGTCTGGCCGGGTGGTGCCGCCGGCCGGCGTCGTCAGGCACGACGCGGACGACCCGTACCTGGTGGTGGCGGCCGATAAAGGCACGGCCACGTTCTCTGACACGGCGAACGAGATCGCCACTAGCCGCGGTTTCTGGCTCGGCGACGCCTTCGCCTCAGGCGGCTCGGCGGGCTATGACCACAAGAAGATGGGCATCACCGCCCGCGGTGCCTGGGAGTCGGTGAGGTTCCACTTCCGGACCCTAGGCGTGGATACCGCCACCGACGACTTCACCGTCGTGGGCATCGGTGATATGTCCGGCGACGTATTCGGCAATGGCATGCTGCTGTCCCGGCACATCAAGCTCGTTGCCGCTTTCGATCATCGGCACGTGTTCCTGGACCCCGATCCCGACCCGGCGGCGAGCTTCGCCGAGCGGCAGCGGCTGTTCAGCCTGCCGCGTTCGTCCTGGGCCGACTACGACCGGGCCCGAATCTCGGCTGGGGGCGGCGTCTGGCCCCGAACGGCCAAGTCCATCCAACTGTCATCGCAGGTCAGGGACGTGCTCGGGCTGCCCAGCGGGGATACATCGCTGTCCCCGGACGCGCTGATCTCGGCCATCCTGGCGGCCCCGGTTGACCTGCTGTGGAACGGCGGCGTCGGCACCTACGTCAAGGCCTCGAACCAGTCCAACGCGGACGTGGGCGACAGGTCGAACGACTCGGTGCGGGTAGACGCGGCCCAGCTGCGGGTCAAAGTGATCGGCGAAGGGGGCAACCTCGGCCTGACCCAAGAGGCCAGGATCGAGTACGCGCTGGCCGGCGGACTGGTATGCACCGACTTCATCGACAACTCGGCCGGCGTGGACACCTCAGACCATGAGGTCAATATCAAGATCTTGCTGGACACCGAGGTCCGGGCTGGCAATCTGACCGCGGATGGCCGTAACGAGCTGCTTCAGCAGATGACCGACGAAGTCGCCGAGCAGGTGCTGGAACATAACTATCAGCAGAACCGCGCGCTCGCTGCCGCCTGGGCGCAGTCGGCGCAGATGCTGCACGTGCATGCGAGGTACATCCGCAAGCTGGAGCGGGACGGCAGGATCCGGCGACGGCTTGAGGTGCTGCCGAACGAGCGCGAGATCGCCGAGCGCAGGTCAGCTGGCACCGGCCTGGTCACGCCGGAGTTCTCGGTGCTGCTGGCGCACACGAAGATCACCGCGGCGCAGGAGGTACTGGCGTCCAGGCTGCCGGACGACCCGTACCTGCGGCAGGTGCTGACCGCCTACTTCCCCGGCCCCCTGCGGCGGAAGTACGCGGCCAGGATGGGCGAGCACCGGCTGCACCGGGAGATCATCACGACTTCGGTCGTGAACGACATGGTGGACCGGTCGGGTACCACGTTCGCGTTTCGCCTCAACGAGGAGACAGGGGCCTCGGTACCGGAGATCACCGGGGCCTGGCTGGTGTCCCGCGACGTCTTCGACATGCCCGGATTCTGGGCCCAGGTAGAAGCGCTTGACGGCGCCGTGGATACCGGGGTGCAGATCCTCGCCATGCTGGAAGGCCGCAAGCTAACCGAGCGGGCGGCGCGGTGGCTGCTGAACTTCCGCAGGCCACCGTTCGACGTGCAGGCCACGATCGACTTCTTCGCGGCCGGAGTGCTGACCGTTGCGGCCGGCCTGCCGAAGATGCTGGCCGGGCGAGATCTGGCCGGCTTCGGCGAGCGCAGGGATGTCTACGTGTCCCGTGGCGTGCCGGCGGAGCTCGCCGAGCGGATCGCGGCGATGGTGCCGGCCTACTCGGCGTTTGACATCGTGGATATCGCCCACGGCACCAAGCGCTCGGTGGAGGAGACAGCCGAGGTCTATTTCGACTTGGCCGACCGTCTCCAGATCGCCAGGCTGCGGGACATGATCACTGCGTTGCCCCGGGACGACCGGTGGAACACCATGGCCAGGGGCGCGATCAGGGATGATCTTTACAATGCGCACGCCGCGCTGGCCAGGGACGTCCTGACGGTGACCGAGGCCGGCAGCCCTGAGCAGCGGCTCGCCGCCTGGGTGCAGCGCAATGAACCTGCCGTCCGGCGGGCCAACCAGACGTTGACGGAGATCTGGGAGAGTAACGCGTTCACCGTGGCCACCCTGTCGGTCGCAGTGCGGGCCATCAGGACGCTGGCAACGACCGCAACGCTGCCAGCGTGATGATCATTCGCGTGGCCGCGCAATGGCATGCTGAGCCCTGACATATTGGCGAATTATGGCGATATCTTGACGGCCTGATCGGGCGTCACTAATGTCAGCGGCGTGAGCATGGATCCTGGTTTTCCAGGCCAGGATTTCCCTGGTCAGCCTGACTTTCCCGGCTTCCCGGATCAGGCGGGGTTCCCACTAGCCCGGCGACCCGCTTTCGGATCGATGCGCTACGGCCGTCCGACGACGGTGGCTGGCGTGGCCGTGCTGGTACTTGCGATGTTGATCGCCATTATCGTCTTTGCCTCGATCGCGAACTCCAGGCCGGCGGTGAATCCGTCCGGGCCGTGCATGGGCGGGCCAGTGATGGGCCAGGCCGGCCAGTCGATGGGAAACGGAAACTATCGCTTCAGCTGCGTTTTCGGAGGCTCGACAATTGTCCACCTCGGTAATTAGCCCGTCCGGAGACGGTTGCGCGGCGTCCCGGGCCACCGGCCGCAGCCGTTTTGCCGCGCTAGTGGCCGCCGCGGCCATAATGTCCGGCACCAGCCTGGCTGGCTGCAGCCTGGCCACGGCCGTCAAGAAGGCGGTGTCCACGGTGCAGGCCAACAAGGCTGCCATCGACCTGTTCACCACCAAGCTGCAATCTGGCCAGCCGTCGCAATTCGACGTGACCTACGTGACAACTGGCAGCTCTCCGTCGAAGGTTGTCTACGCCGCCCGGCCGCCGGGCAGCCTGTTGTTCTCGGCCGCCCAGAACGGCTCCAGCTCCCCGTTGAACGTGGCGCGACTGATCCTTAACCCGTCCGGCGCGTATGCGTGCACGCGCGCGGCCGGAGCAGGCTGGGTGTGCGACAAGCTGCCGAAGAACAACGCCGCCGCGCAGAAGAAGCTGCTGGACTTCTACACCCCGGCGCACTGGGTCGCGTTCCTCGAAGGGCTCGCCGTGACTGCCGGATTCGCCGGGGACAAGGTCTCCTCGTCGACCATGACGGTGAACGGCTTCGCTATGCAATGCGTTGACCTGCGGGCGCCGGGCGTGGCCGGTACGAGCAAGATCTGCACGACCGCTCAGCACCTGCTCGGTTATGTGCAGGTCGCCAGCGACTCGACCGGCTTCGAGATCAAGTCGTACTCGGGCTCACCTGCCGGCTCGCTGTTTAACCTGCCGGCCGGAGCCAAGGTCACCACCGCAAAGACCGGCGCCAAGTAGCCGAGCAGGGTTGCCTGGGCGCCTTCGAGGAGGACAACCCGCCCGTCAGCAGGCGCCTGCCAGACGGACGGCACGCCCGGGCGGCGGGCTGCCTGGCCCGTCAGTCAACGGCCGGAAACGGGCATTGTCGGGCTCCTCGCGTAGGCTGCATCCATGCCAACCGACCACGGCACCGAGATCTCCGAGCTGATCGCGACGCTTGCGAGCGTGGAGGCTGTCCTCGACCCCGAAGCTATGCGCAAGGAGGCCGACAGCCTGCGCGAGCGCTCAGCCGACCCCGGCCTCTGGGAGGACCCGGATCAGGCGCAAGAAGTGACGCGGCGGCTGTCATACCTGGACGGTGAGCTGGCCAAGCTAGAGAGCCTGCACGGCAGGCTTGATGACACAGCGGCGGGCTTCGAGCTAGCCGAGAGCGAGCAGGACGAGCCCACTCGCCAGGAGGCCGAGCGCGAGCTGGCCAAGCTGCGCAAGGAGATCGACCAGCTGGAGATCAGGACGCTGCTGTCCGGCGAGTACGACGCACGCGAGGCGCTGCTCAGCATTAATGCGGGTGCCGGAGGGGCGGACGCAGCGGATTGGGCCGAGGGCTTGCAGCGGATCTACCTGCGCTGGGCCGAGCGGCATGGCTACCCGACCGAGGTGTACGACACCTCCTACGCCGAAGAGGCGGGGATCAAGTCGACCACGTTCGCGATCAAGGCGCCGTATGCCTACGGCACCCTGCGGGGCGAGCACGGCACCCACCGGATGGTTCGCATCTCCAAGTACGACAACCAGGGTCGGCGGCAGACCTCGTTCGCGATGGTCGACGTCCTGCCGGTGGTGAAGCAGGTCGACCACATTGACATCCCGGAAGACGAGATGAGGATCGACGTCTTCCGGTCCAGCGGGCCGGGCGGGCAGGGCGTTAACACGACAGACTCGGCTGTCCGGATCACGCACTTGCCGACCGGCATCGTGGTGTCGTGCCAGAACGAACGCAGCCAGATCCAGAACAAGGCGACGGCAATGGCGGTGCTGCAGTCCAAGCTGCTGGAGCGCAAGCGCGAGGAGCAGGCCGCCAAGATGAACGAGTTGCGGGGAGATGGCGGGCGGAGCTGGGGTACGCAGATCCGCAACTACGTGCTGCATCCGTACCAGAACATCAAGGACGTGCGGACCGGCTACGAGACCGGTAACACTGCGGCCGTCATGGACGGCGAGATCGACGAATTCATCGAAGCGGAGATCCGCTGGCTGCGGACACAGGGCCTCTAGAATCCAGGCCTTTGAGCGGCGGCTGTCAGGAGATCAGGGCCTTGAACGGCGCATGCCGGGGCTGAGCAGGCTAGCGGATACCAGGCTCAGCAGACCATGACTCACCCCCGAGTACACCAGACCGGGCAATTTGCCCTGGGCTTAGTGCCCGAGGTGCATCGCGGCCACGGTCAGCAGGGCCAGCACAAGCAGGACAGCCGCAATCAGCTGCACGCTCAGGCCGTGGCTCTGATGATGGACGTGCGCGCGGGCATCGCGGCACGTCGGGCAGCGACCCTCCGCTACCGGCCCAGCACACTGGGCGCAGATCAGGTGCTCGCAGCTCATCCGGCTCCCACCGGGCCGAGTGCCGTCAACACTGGGCTCGCCCGGCCACTTCGACGATGTTGGACGTTCCAGGCCAGTTTCCCCCCTAGACTGGCCCGAGGCCAAACCGGGGCCACCTGCGATCACCCCGGCAACCTAGTCAGTATCTCCTCTACCAGTGCGATGGGCCAGTGATCCACTTCGATAACGTCACCAAGACGTACGCGAATCAGGGCCGTCCGGCCCTGGAAAACGTGAATCTGGACGTCGAGAAAGGCGAGTTTGTCTTCCTCGTCGGCCCGTCTGGCTCTGGCAAATCGACCTTCCTGCGCCTGGTCCTGAAGGAGGAACGGCCGACCTCAGGCCGTATCCACGTGGCCGGGAAGGACCTTGCCCGGCTGACCAACTGGAAGGTCCCGCACCTGCGCCGCCGGATCGGCTGCGTGTTCCAGGATTTCCGGCTGCTGCCGAACAAGAACGTGTACCAAAACATCGCCTTCGCGCTCGAAGTCATCGGCAAGCCGCGCCGGTTCATCAAGAAAGTCGTGCCCGAGGTCATCGACCTGGTCGGCCTGGAGGGCAAGCGGGACCGGATGCCTGACGAGCTGTCTGGCGGCGAGCAGCAGCGCGTCGCGATGGCCAGGGCATTCGTCAACCGCCCGATGATCTTGCTGGCGGATGAGCCGACCGGGAACATCGACCCGGCAACCTCGATCGGCATCATGAAGGTGCTCGACCGGATCAACAGGACCGGAACGACTGTCGTCATGGCGACCCACGATGCCGCGATCGTCGACTCCATGCGCAAGCGGGTAATCGAGCTCGAGTACGGCAAGGTAGTGCGCGACCAGTCGCGCGGGGTCTACGGCCAGGCATACTGACCGGCTCCGAACACGGATTACAAGAGGATTCTGCGACGTGCGTGCCCAGTTTGTATTCCACGAGGTCTGGATCGGCCTGCGCCGGAACCTGACCATGACTGTCGCGCTGATCGTGGTCGTCGCGATCAGCCTGTCGCTGCTGGGTACCGGGCTGCTGTTCGTCAAGCAGGTCGACAACACCAGGACGTACTGGCAGACCAAGGTCCAGCTGGCGGTCTGGCTCTGCTCCAGCCAGGACCTCAGCGGGCAGTGCCCGAAGAACGGCGCGGTCACTCCAGCCGAGATCAATACGATCAGGCAGAACCTGGTGGCCAATCCCGACGTTGCCAGCGTGCAGTTCTTCTCGGCGAAGCAGAACTACCAGACGTTCAAGCAGGAGTTCAAGGCCGAAGCGCCGATGATCACCTACACCCCGGCCAGCCAGATCCCCGCCTCGTTCGGGGTCCGGCTGAAGAACGCAGAGGCCGACGCGAACTCAGTCGCTGTCGTGGCTGACGGGTATCCGGGCGTGTCGCAGGTGGTTGATGACGCCCAGATCCTGAATTCGTTCTACAAGCTGCTGGACGGCGCCAGGAACGCCGTGGTGATCATCGCGATCTTCCTGCTGGTCGCCGCCATCCTGCTGGTCGCAAACACCATCCGGCTGTCCGCGTTCAACCGGCGCCGGGAAACCTCGATCATGCGCCTGGTCGGGGCGTCGAACTTCTACGTCCAGCTGCCGTTCCTGGTCGAGGGCATGATCGCCGGACTATTCGGCTGGCTGGTCGCGACGGGCCTGCTGATCCTGGTCAAGTCGCTGCTGCTGAACAGCCTCCAGCGATTCTTCCCCATCCCGGCCGGCCAGCTCACCACGACCGACCTGGTCGAGGTAATCGTCGTGGCGATGATCACTGGCTTGCTGATCTGCGGCAGCACCTCGTTCCTCACCCTCAGGCGCTACCTGCGCGTCTGACGCGCAGAATCGGCGATCCCGTGGCTGCGGAGCAAGGCAAGAAGATCATTGCCAGTAACCGGCGTGCCCGGCATGAGTACCACATCGAGGACACGGTGGAGGCCGGCCTCGTGCTGACGGGCACCGAGGTGAAGTCGCTGCGGGCCGGCCGCGCGACCCTTACTGACGGGTTCGGGCTGATCAGCGACAGTGAGGCGTGGCTGCACGGCGTGCACATCCCCCAGTACACCCAGGGCACCTGGACGAATCACGAGCCAAGGCGGGTACGTAAGCTGCTCCTGCACCGCAAGGAGATCGATCGCCTGGCGAACTCGACGAGGGAACGCGGCCTGACACTCGTGCCGCTGTCCTTGTACTTCAAGGATGGCAAGGTCAAAATCGAGCTAGGACTGGCGCGCGGAAAGCGTACCTACGACAAGCGACACGACCTCGCTAAGCGGGACGCTGCCCGAGAAGTCGACCGTGAGCTGCGGCGGCGGAGATAGGCGTGACTGACGAGCTCCGCCCTGGTAACCGCAGTTCGCGCGCCGGGTTGCACCGGGCTCCGCGGACCGCTTCGCCGGTGCGAGGATCCAAGGCCACAAAGGCCGGGGACGGGGATAGCAAAGCCGGGGTAACCGGGGTGGGGCCTAAGTCACGAACGTGGCTCGCGCGCATATCGGCGGTTGTCGTGCTGGCCGTCATCGTGGCAGCCGGCCTGGTCCGGACCGGGGTGCCGTCCGCCGAGCCCACCGTCTCGGCGTTCCTACTGGACTGGGAGACCAGGAACTTCTCGCAGGCCGCGGACCTGACCACTGGGTCGCCGGTCAAAGTCGCTCATGCGCTGGCTGCGGCATTTCAGCAGCTGAACGCCGCCGACCAGGACCTGGAGATGCAGAGTATCGCCCAGGACGGCAAGACCGCATACGCGCGATTCAAGGCGAACATCGACCTTGGCGGGATCGGACTGGTCTGGTCGTACCAGGGCGGTTTCAGCTTGATCTATGGCAGCTCTGGCTGGCGGGTCATCTGGAGTCCGTCGGTGATCAACCAGAAGATGACGGGCAAGGATCAGCTCGCTGTGGTCAGCGGCTGGCAAGCCCGCGGCCAGCTGCTGGACTCCTCCGGGCAGCCGCTGGCGGTGCCCAGGACTGTCTACCAAGTCGGCGTGATCCCGGACCTGCTTACTAACCCGAAGCGAACGGCTGACCAGCTCGCCAGCATCACCCAGATCTCGGCCGACCAGATTCTGGGTTGGATCAATGCCGCCCCGCAGGGGAGATTTACCGAGTTGCTCACGCTGTCGCCGGTCCAGTACAACAATATGCGCGCCAGTTTGACTGGCATTGGCGTGGTCGTCAGGCAGAAGTCCGAGCGGCTGTTCTTCAGCATCGCCCCCGATGTGGTCGGCTCGGTCGGCACGGAGACCGCCAACATGCTTCGGGTCAACGGCGACCCCTACCGTCCCGGCACTACCGTCGGCCTGTCCGGGCTCCAGCAGACGTTCCAGCGGCAGCTCTCCGGCACGCCATATACGGAGGTCGTGCTGACGCAAGCCGGCCAAGCGGTGCAGTTGCTGCAGGTCTGGAAGGGCTCTCCCGGCAACGCAGTGCGGACGACGCTCGATTCGGGCGTGCAGCTCGCCGCCGACCGTGCGCTCGCCCAACTGCCGGACTCCGCCGCCATCGTGGCCGTCCAGGCAAGCACCGGCCGGATCCTGGCGGTAGCTAGCCACCAGGGAGCCGGCGAGAAGGCCCTCAGCCCGCTGGCTAATGGGTACCAGCCAGGCCAGGCCTTCACGATCGTCTCGTCGGCTGCGATCTTGTCATCGACGGCGGTAACACCGGACAACCCCGTTCCCTGCCCGGCCAGCAACAGGCCCAGCGGCCGCACCTTCGTCAACATTCCGCCGGAGACTAACCTGGGCGCGACGTTCGCGAAGGACTTCGCATCCGCCTGCTCCACCGCGTTCGTCGGCTTGTCGCTCCAGCTGAGTGCCGCTGACCTGACCAAGGCCGCGAGCGCGTTCGGCGTGGGCGGCTGGCAGCTTCCTGTCAGTAGTTACTTTCCTGGCCGTATCGACCGGCCGGCGGGAGCGGTCCAGCTCGCAGCGGACACTATCGGCGTTGGCCGGGTATCGGTCAGCCCGCTGGGCATGGCGCTGGCGGCGGCGGTAGTGGATTCCGGCAAATGGCACACACCATCACTGGTACCGGGGTTTTCGGATCCCAGCTCGGTCTCGCGCGGCGTCGAGAGCCCGCGGGTCCTGGCGGCGCTCAGAGGCCTGATGCACGAGGCGGTCAGCAACGGCTCCGGCCAGGCCGCAAATGTCGGCCCGGGCGTCTACGGCCAGGTCGGGAACGCGTCGTTCCAGGGCGCCAAGCATCAGAGGATCAGCTGGTTTGTCGGTTATCAGGACAACATCGCATTTGCGGTAATCGAGCTGGGCAAGTCACCATCTGCCTCAGCCGCGCCGCTGGCAGGCACCTTCCTGCGGAACATCCAGACTGGATCATGACCAGCTCATTAATACTCTTTTGGTAACTCCAAGCAACCATGTCGTACCGCAATGGCGTCTTTCCTAGTGACTGGGGTGCCGCTTGGGGGGTTGCGGCCCAGTCGTCGTGATGAGAACCGGGCCTCATCTCGGGGGAGGCCCGGCTTTTGGGACCGGCCCCGACCCTGCCGGTCGAAGCCCCCGTGGGTGCGTCTCGGCCACCGCCAGCGCTCACGGGGGCATCTCATCACTTTCGGTGGATGCCCGATGGGGGCCGCGCTCTGCGGACAACCCGTCGGGCGTTCTGCGCTCTTACTGGTAGCCCGCCTCGGGCCGGGGAATGCGAACGCGTTGGACTCGGTTCACGTGACCATGTACCGTGTGCTGGTACAACTCACAAGGGGGTGACTGGCTTCGACTTCGGTAGTTGATCCAGGGGAAGCGGGTCGAGGACGGCGGACATAACCTCGTAAACACTGTGACCGCAAACCAAAAAGTGCCAACTCAACGCGCACTAGCCTCGCCCTCGCGGCCTAATAAACCGCAGAGCACATGAGGCTGTCAGCCCGGGAAAGCCTCCGGCCCGGTGTCTGGCATCAGCTAGGAGGATCCACCGCCTAGTCCGGTCGCGGGACTAGACGGGACATCAAACAGTGACTGAGCCCGTCGGCAGCTTGCCTGCGTGACTGCCGGGGCTGAGAAAAGCACAGCAGGCTGCACCCGGAGAAGCCCTGGTGATGTACTGAAGGACGCGGGTTCGATTCCCGCCACCTCCAAGAGTGCTCAGCGCAGACTCTGTTCAGCAGAGACGGTGAGCATTGTTGGGGGTGCGCCAGTACCTTACGGCGTAGGTTGCTGCCGTCGGCGGCGACATTTGTGACCAGGCCGATCAGGAATCGAGAAGCGCCGGTCACCGAGCCGCAGCTAGCCTGACCGCCATGGACATCACCATTCACGCAAGCTCCCTCCCGCATGACGACCCGGACGCCTCGCTGGCCTTCTATCGTGACGCCCTCGGCTTCGAGGTCCGCAACGACGTCGGACACGGCAAGATGCGCTGGATCACGGTCGGTCCCGCCGGCCAGCCCGACACGTCCATCCTGCTGGCGCCGCCGGCCATCGACCCCGGCATCACCGCCGACGAGCGCCGCACCATCGCCGAGATGATGGCCAAGGGCACCTACGGCTGGATCCTGCTGGCCGCCATGGACCTCGATGGCACCTTCGCGCGGCTGCAGGCCAGCGACGCCGAGGTCGTACAGGAGCCGACCGACCAGCCGTACGGCGTTCGCGACTGCGCTTTCCGCGATCCCGCGGGTAACCTGATCCGCATCCAGGAGCAGCGCTGAGCCGTCCTGGCACGCAGCGCCGGGCACTCGTTCATGCGTGCGGATCGGGGCCGGGATCGGCACCGGTGACGACAATGGCCAGCCGGGCGAGATAGGTCTGCCACGCTAGCAAGTGGCCGGCCCGCAGCGCCTGGTCGGTCAGGTCGTGGTGCTCCAGGCGGAGTGCAGTCCCGCCGTCACAGTCGGCCAGGGTCACCCGGACACGGCTGGAACCGGGCGGCAGTAGGCCGTCCTCCTGCGGTCCGGCGAGGACGGCCTGTCCGGCGCCGGGAGCCCAGCCCCAGCTGAACTCCACCCGGCAGGGCGGGTCGAGCTCCAGGAACGTGCCCATGGCCGCGAACCCGTCATTCATCTGCACAAAGTATTCGCCGCCCGGACTCGGGTCGAGCCGAACCGACCGTCCCATCCAGCGCGGATATCGGTCTGGGTCCGTCCAGTACCGGTACACATCGGCGGGTGGGGCGGCAAGCTCCATCTCCACTTCGACGACATCCGCAGTGGCCACGGCGATCTCTCCTTGCTAGTCAGTCCGCGAGCGTTCGCGGCAGTCCGAGTCGCGATAGCGCGGCGTTGTCGAAACGGGTAATCGCGCTGATCTGATCGCCGGACAGGCTGATGACGAACAAGCCGAAGGCGTGCGCTACGTCAGTGACCGGATCGCGCAGATAGACGCCGAAGGCTGGCTGGCAGTTCGCCCGGGCAGGGACCAGCCGGTAGCGGCGGCCCTGCCGGAAGGCGACGGTGGCGAAGAAACGTCCGGCCAGCTCCCGGCCCTGGTATTCCAGCGGCGCGGGCGGCATCCGCAGCCGGGCATCCTCGGCCATGAGGTCCACAATCCCGGCCACGTCGCTGTCCTCGAAAGCCTGAACCAGCCGGCGCAGGAGCTCTTGCTCGGCGGGCGAGTTCGGCGCCGGCGGCGGCTTCTCAGGCGACGGCAGCTCCCGGTCCAAAGTGGCACGGGCACGCTTGAGCGCGCTGCTCACCGACTGCTCGGTGGTGTCGAGCAGGCCGGCGACCTCCCTGGCGGAGAAGCTGAGGACATCCCGCAGGATGAGGGCAGCGCGCTGACGCGGCGGAAGCAGCTGCAATGCGGTGATGAACGCCAGCGAGATGGCTTCACGCGCCTCGTAGCGCGCCTCGGGCCCGGCCGCATTGTCCGGCTGCTCGGCGAGCAGGACATCTGGGTAGGGCTCAAGCCACACGATCTCATTCAGCCGGGTCGGCTCGGGCGGTTCGACGTCTGGAACCCGCCAGCTCAGCGGTCGTCGGCTGGCCGAGCGCAGCATGTTGAGGCAGCGGCTAGTGGCGATCCGGTACAGCCAGGTACGGATCGCCGAGCGCCCCTCGAATCCGCCTAGCCCTTGCCAGGCGGTCATCAGTGTCTCCTGCAAGGCGTCCTCGGCATCAGCCACCGATCCGAGAATCCGGTAGCAGTGCACCTGCATCTCGCGCCGGTAGGGGCCCACTAGCTGCTCGAAGGCGGCCTCGTCACCCGAGCGGGCTCGGTCGATAAGTTCGATGCTCACCGTTCCATCCTCGCGGCACCTGAGGTCGACGCGGCAACCCCGCCCGCGTATGCCTCCGCCGGCGATGCGTTGCCGCTATCGGTACTGACACCGGCCGGCCCGGAAACTGGGCGGTCGCTAGCGCCTAATCGGGCGACTGGCCGGTGTCTCTACCTGTGAGCGCCGGCTTAAGGCCGAACCGCAGCGAAGGAGTTGATCGCGATGCCTAGGTACGTTCTCGCTTATCGCAACCCGACTGGCTACACCCCGTCGCCAGAATCCCGGGCCGCCTGGATGGCCTGGTTCGACGGTATGGGGGACCAGCTTGTCGACCTGGGCAAGCCGGCCGTCGCTCGGCTGAGCCTCGGCAATTGCAGCCCGGACAGCACGGAACTCGGCGGCTACTCGGTGATCCAGGCCGACGACCTGACGGCCGCGGCGGCCGTGGCCAAAGGATGCCCGCATCTGGACCGCGACGGCGGGGTCGAGGTTGGGCAGCTGGGCGAGGTGCCAGCCCCGGATCTCGTCCACTAACCGGCAGACACTGCACGGCCGGGCACTGCGCTGGCAGCACCCGGCCGTGCCGTTTACTTCGTCATAGCCGCATCAACGCCTGGCGTGGTAGCGCCAGATGCGACCGTGACGGTCTTCGCCTTGCCTACCGACGCCGCGTTATGCCACCACTGGGCCCGGTAGCCCGTCGCACCGCAGCCGGCCGTGAATTCCACTTTGTAGCTGCCCGGCGTCAGGTAGGCGATGGAGTAGCTGCCATTTGCCGCCGTCACCGTGTAGACGGGCGACATGCCTTGGCCGGTTGCGTAGGCAGCCACGCACGCACCCGACAGCGGACTGTTGCCAGCACCGGTGACGTTCCCTGAAATCGCTCCGTCACTGGCCAACGTCGCGGTCACGATCTTGGTGTCCGCTCCGGCCGTCACCTTGACAGACATCGCGGTCCGCTGAGTCGGCTGGTTGTCATACCACTGCGGCGCGAGGGCTTGCGGGGTTAGCGCGCACCCCGCTTCACCGAAGTAGATCAGGTAACGGCCCGGTGCCAGGTTAGTGAGCTGGAAGGTGCCGTCTGGTCCGGTGACCGCGTAACCCGTACTGAGGCCGAACGCGAAAATGCAGGTCCCGTACTGTGGCAACGCAGGAGTGCCGCCGAGGACGGCGCCGCTGATCGTGCCGGCGACTGGGACGCTCGCATCAACGCCGCCGGTGGTCCTCGGTGCCTTGACCGATACCAGCCTGGTCAGCACGACATTGGCAAGCCGGGCGGACCCGAAGCATGGTGTGAGCTGAAGCTCATACCGTCCCGAGTTCAGGCCGTGCATGACGTACTTTCCGTCCTTGCCGGAGACGCCGAAGCCAAAATCGCTCAACTGCGTGACGCTCTGCGCGTACACGCAAACGTTCCGCACAGGCTTTCCGCGGCTGGTGATCTGACCCTCGATCGAGCCTCCTGGCACGACAGCGCTGTCAATACCTGCGGTGGTATGGCCGGCCCGCACCCTGACTAGCCTTGCGCCAGCCGGGCTCGCCTTACCTGAGTACCACTGATTCTCATAGCTGTCGCCTGAGCAGCCCGCCTCGAATTCGACCAGGTACAACCCTGCCGAGAGGCCGCCGACCCGGTACTTGCCGCCGCCGTTGGAGCCACCGGCACCGGTCAAGCTGGCCGCGGCCGTTTCGCCGGTGACATTGACGCACCCGCCGCGCACCAACTTGCCGCTCTTCGTCTTCAGCACGCCGGAGATCGTCCCGGCCTGCGCTAGCACTCCGTTGATTCCCTTGGTGGTGCCAGCGGTAACCGAGACGGCCGCAGGTCCCTGGCCGTTGGCTTGCGCGCCGAACACCTGCGAGGTCAGGTTCTCCTTGTTTCCGCAACCCGTCGCGAAGAACACGTCGTACAGGCCGGGTGCCAGGCTGCCTGCGTGATAGTGGCCAGCGGAGTCGGTGGTGCCGATCGAGATCAGGTAGCCCTCGGTGGATAGGGCTACGGCGCAGATGCCGCTGAGCGGCTTGCCGGTGTTGCTGGTGACGGTGCCGACGATAACCGCGCCGGGATTCATCGCCGCGTCGGCAGCTTCCGTCTGGCCCGCGTTCAGGCTGAAGATCGTCGGGGTGGCCGGGTTGGTGCTGTCGAAGGCTTGCGGCGCGTAATTGCCGTGATCGCCGCAACCGCCGCTGAACTGCACCGTGTACCGGCCGGCTGGCAGCTGATTGAACGCGTAGCTACCGTCGCTGTACGTCTGGTCCTCGTATCCGTACTGTCCGGTTGCGCCTTCAGAAATGACGACGCAGATGCCACCCAGGGCGTGACCAGTCGCGTGGCTGGTGACGGTGCCAGAGATTATGGCGCCCACCGGAAGAGCGCCGTTGATGCCGGATCTGGTCTTGCCATCGAACACCTTCACCAGGCCGGGGTAGTTAGTGCCCACGTAGTTGCCGTTATTCGGGCAGCCCAGCTGGAACTGAACCTGGTAGGAACCTGTCGGCAGGCCCTTGACTGAGTACTTCCCCTTGTTATTGGTGGTCACAAGCTGGCCATTAGCGAAGGCGCCCTGGGTGTCCTGTACGAAGACGCAGATGCCACCGAGCGGCGTTGGCGTTGGCGAGGTCGCTCCGGTAACCGTGCCGGTGAGGACAGCGCCGACTGGCATGACCTGGTTGACGTGCTGGACGTGCTGGACGCCCTTCACCCGGACGAGCCTGGATGCCGCCTCATTGCCGGTGCCGCCCAGCCAGGTCGGCGCGTATACCGATGACCCGCACGGGAGGAATGCGATCCGGTAGGTCCCGGCCGGCATGCCCCGAAGGTGATACGTTCCGCGAGTTGAGACGGCGTCGTAGACCAGAGCATGGTGGTTGCTCTGACCGAGAGGGTAAACGCAGATATCGGACAGCCGGTTGCCTGTCGCGTTGGTTATGACGCCGGAGATCTCGCCGCCTAGTTTCATCGTTGCGTCGATGCTTGCGGTCGTCTTGCCTGGTCTGACGTGGACCAGCGTCGGCTTCTTTCGGCCGTAGTTGTCGTGATAGATCTGGATCAGCCAGTTGCCCTTGTTGCCGCACTGGGCATAGAACGCCACTTCGTAACGATCGGCCGGCAGGCCCAGCATCCGGAAATGCCCGGTCTTGCTGGTCGTGGCGAGGCGATAGTAAGCACCGTCGATGGACACAGCCTCCACGCAGATGCCTTGGAGGCCCTTGCCGTTCGTGCTGGTGACCACTCCGGCGATCCGGCCTCGCGCGCTGGCCACTGGAGCCGTGCGGAGGGTCGGCGCGGCCGATCCGTGGCCGCTGCTCGAGGATGACATCATCGCCGCGGCAAGCGACTTAGCCGAGTAGATCTGGCCGGATGCCAGGCTGAACGGCTCGCCGGCTGGCTGCAGGGTGATCGGCGCCAGCGCGTGGACACCGGCACCAGCTACCACGACAGGCTGCGAGCCCCGCCGCTCGGCTGAGCCGCCGTACCAGGTAGTCAGGTAGTGCTCAGCACCGCCGCAACTGCGGTACTGCAAGTCGTAGGTGCCTGGTCGCAGGCCGCCGATCACAAATCTTCCGTCCGCCTTAGTCGCGGCGAACTTGGTCCCGGACGGGCCGAAGGCCGTGACGCAGACGTCCATCAGCGGTGCGCCTGCTGCATTGCGAACGCTGCCAATGACGATGCCGGCCGGCTGTCGAGCAGCATCGTGCCGTTGCCGATCAGCCATGAGTTGGCGCGCGGAGATCGGCAGCTTCATCGCAGGGCCCGCGGCGGAACTGGCGGCGTGCGTCCGGCCGGTGGCGGCCGGCTGAGCAGCAGCAGGCGGGCTCGACTGAGCCGCAAAGGCCGGCGCGGCGAGCAGTCCGGTCGCTAGCGCGCCGACCAGGCTGGCGGCTACGGCCGCGGGAATGCGAAATCTGCGCTGCACTGAGGTGCCCCCTAGAGCAAGTTCTGATATCGCTCGTCGTGAGCGATGCGCATAGCAGACTAAATCATGCGAAGCAGAGTGTTTGATCTTGAAGATGATTAAGTCCGGATAGTTACCAAAGCGGCCAGCTTGAGGCCGCCGGAGTAACTAGCGCGCAACTGAGGGTGCAGAAGGGCGGCCAGGCTAGCCATGCTCCGTGCGATGGCTGGCTGCGACATGACCGCCTGACGGTGCCGCAGCCGGGCTCGCGGCCAGTACCGCGACGCCTGTTCCGTGGCGGTAGACGAGTGTGCCGCCGAGGTAGCCGCCGGTTCCCACGCCGATGGCTGCAGCCAGGGTCAGCGCGAGAATGCCAGGAGGCGTGGACGCCCGGTGGAAGTCGGCGATACGGAAGGCAAGGTCCACGACGCCGATCATGAAGACCGCCGCCATTACACAAACGTGCGCGGCGATCACTTTCACGACCTCCGGCCGCCGCTCGCCGAACCTGACGAAATCAGCGAACCCGGTGATCATCGTCAGCAGGCAGATGGCCAGCCCGCCGACGAGGACGAATGTGCCCGCGTGCCATAACTCGCCGGCCCACCCGTGCGTGCTCCCAGCTGCCACCGAGATCACATCGAATCCGGCGGCCAGGATGTAGGCGGCAATCGGGAAATGGGTGAAGGGCGGGTGCAGCGGCCTCACGACCCGCCGCGACTGACCGGCGTCGCCGGCCGCGGCGGATGCATCGGGATAACCGGGGGCATCGGGGCGACCGGAGGCATCGGGGCGACCGGAGGCATCGCGCCGAGACGCACCGTGATGACCGGTGCGGCTGGGCTTGTCCAGGGTGCCGCTCATATGCGTCCTGTCTGGCTGAACGATCGGGCCGGGCATGTCGGTCGGACCGCCACCGAGCAGCCGACGAGGACCCGAATATCCTGCAAAATAGCTGAACCGCAACGACCTCGGCGCGGTTTGCCGGAAACCAGGTCGTAGCCATGCAGCCAGGTCGTGCCGTGAGTCCGCCAGGCACCAGCCTTCCGGCTAGACAGCCGCTTACACGCAACCTAGGATTAACTGTATGGTCAGTCAGTCACGTTTGCCCCTTGCACCGCTCGACCCCGCTGGCGTAGCCAATGCCCTGAAGCCGTTCGGCGAGAGCCGCATGCTGCCGAGCGCGGCGTATGTCGATCCGCTGGTGTTCAGCTGGGAACAGAAGAACTTCTTCGGCGGTGGCTGGACCTGCGTGGGGTTCGCCAGCGAACTGCCGGAGCCCGGTGACCAGCGCGCCGTGCCTGTCGGCGACGGCAGCGTGCTGCTGACCCGCGATGACGACGGCGTACTGCATGCCTTCGCCAACTTCTGCCGCCACCGCGGTCATGAGCTCCTGCCGTGCGGCGGGTCAGCCCAGCGCCCTTCCATCGTGTGCCCTTACCACTCCTGGACTTACGGGCTGGACGGCGGGCTGCACAGCGCCAAGGGGTTCAAGGGCACGGCGGGCTTCGATGACACCAAGTGGGGCCTGGTCGAGCTACCGGTCACCGACTGGCATGGCCTGATCTTCGTGGACGGCTCGGGCACCGCCGCTCCGCTGGAGCTTGCGCTCGCCGAACTCGACGAGCTGGTGGCGCCGTATGAGCCGGAACGGCTGGTCATCGCCGGACGGCACGCTTATGACGCGGCGTCGAACTGGAAGATCCTGACCGAGAATTATCACGAGTGCTATCACTGCCCGATGATCCATCCGGAACTATGCAAGGTCAGCCCGCCGAAGAGCGGCGAGAACTACCGGCACAGTGGCCCGTGGGTAGGCGGCTGGATGGACCTCCGCGATGGGATGGAAACGATGTCGCTGGACGGCGCAAGCCTGGGCGTGCCGCTACGCGGCCTTGACGCCGCCGGCCTGCGCACCGTCATCTACGTCAACATCTTCCCGAACGTGCTGCTCAGCTTGCACCCCGACTACGTGATGACGCACCGGCTCACGCCGCTGGCGGCTGACCGCACGCTGATCGAGTGCACCTGGGCGTTCGCGCCCGAGGCCGTCAGCCAGACCGGCTTCGACCCCGGCTACGCAGTGGAGTTCTGGGACATCACCAACCGGCAGGACTGGAGCGCATGCGAGTCGGTCCAGCGCGGGCTGAGCTCGCAGCACGCCGTGGCGGGCCCGCTGTCGCCGGACGAGGACGCCGTTTATCAGTTCGTCACCCAGGTGGCCCGAGGGTACACAGGCGAGCCAGTGTGGACAGGGGCCGCCAAGGCGACGGTCGGCAGTTAGCTGCACCAGGACCCCGTTCCCCTGAATTATGAGGGGAACGGGATGCCGCGCAGGCCAGCCCGGCCAGCCTGCTCGCGTCATCGATGGCAACTGAGCCAGAGCACTGTGCTGGCCGGGCACTGCCTGAATCATCTACGGTTGGATCGTTTCTGTTCCATCAGAGGAACACGATGAGTAACAAGCCACACCAGCACCCTCATAAGCAAAAATGGCATGCGCGCCGAGGTACGAGGCTGTCCGTGGCTATTCTCCTGATCGCACTCTTCCTCCTCGGGCTCGCGCTGTCGGCAACCGGTCACCCCGTATTGCTGCGGTAGTGACCACGCGCGCGCCGGATCCAGGCGCGCAAACATCTAACCCTGCAACGGCTCAACGGCGGGCGGGTTGGGCAGGCGGCATATCCCGGCGGTCCGACGCGTTGACTCGCAAGGCTGCAGGCGTCCGCCGCAGGCTCCTTCAACCGTGAGGACCTTTAACCGTGACCGTGCGCGACATCCGGGTTAACACACTCGCTGGCCAGCCGTCTTCATTGAACGACCTGGACGGCAAGACGCTGCTTGTGGTCAATGTTGCCTCCAAGTGCGGGCTGACCCCGCAGTACACCGGCCTTGAGGAGCTGCACGAGAAGTTTGCGGACCGCGGCTTCGCCGTGGTCGGCTTCCCGTGCAATCAGTTCGGCGGTCAGGAGCCAGGCAGCGCCGAGGAGATCGCCGAGTTCTGCTCGGCCACCTATGGCGTCACCTTCCCGATGTTCGAGAAGATCGAAGTCAACGGGCCTGGACGCCACCCGATCTACGACGAGCTCACCGCGGTAGCGGACGCCGACGGCCAGGCCGGCGACATTCAGTGGAACTTCGAGAAGTTCCTGGTCGGGTCGGATGGCGCCGTACTTGCCAGGTTCCGCCCGATGACCGCGCCGGACGCTCCAGAACTCGTCGCCGCCATCGAGGCGAATCTGCCGGCCTGATAGCCGATCTCTGCGCCGGTAGCGGTTGGGCCGGACTGGGGCGCGAGTCGACCGCGATTCCTGTCGCGTTACCCCTTCTCGGCCACCGTCACGACCACGCCCACATCGCCGTACGGGAACTTGCCCTTGCCGATGTGCCCCAGCGTGTTGAAAAACCTTGCCATGTGGACCATGAACCCGTACTTGGCCCGCACCTTGCTCTGAATCGCGTCGAAGTCTGCACCCGAGGTGATCAGCTGCACGGTACCTTCGACTGGCGAGGTCCCGTCCTTGACCCGGCCCCGCTGGTCCGATGGCTGCATCGTGATCTTCGGGTTGTTCCGTAGCCGCTTGTATTTCCCCGATCGCGACGAGGTCCAGAATCCGACGCGGCCACCATCGAGCGGCACGATCCAGGTGGGAGTGGGAACTGCCGTGCCTGACTTTCGGTACGTCGTTGACGACACGTACTTCTCATCACTGATGGACATGCGCTGATCGTAGGACGCGCGGGCAGGCTCGGAGGCGATCCGTCGCGATGCGCGCGCGAAACTGAACGATCTGTAACGAGGGTCCCGATTAATCCGCCGCGCGGAACGTGCTCGCGAGCATGGCTGGCGGCAGCCCCGCCAGCCGGGTCGTCTCCCTGGTCAGGTGCGCCTGATCGGCGTAGCCAAGCCGGAACGCCAGGCTAGCCAGGTCACCGGCGTGCGCGCCGTCAGTCAGGTAGTCGATTACCCGGCGGAAGCGCAGCACGCGCTGCATCGTCTTCGGCCCGTATCCGACCGACTCATCAAACCGGCGCCGAAGCTGGCGCTCGCTCACGGCCAGCGCCGGACCGAGGTCGGCGACATTGATGCGGCCCGTCGCCAGCAGGCGGGTTGCCTGGAGCACAAGCTGGTCGGGCGGAGCCGACGAGACCAGCGCCGCGGCCAACTCCGTGACCTTCGTCAGGCCCTGCTCCGGCGTCAGGTCGGCCGGGAGCTGGCTCGCCAGCCGTGGCAGGCAGGCGGCGAGGTCGACGCGCTGATCACGGACTTCAGCAAGCGGCAGCCCCAGCGCGGGTCCGCCAGCCCCGGGCCAGAACCGGGCGCCGACCAGAATCGTGCCGGGTGGCAGCTCTGCGGGCGCCGGACCTGTGTCAGGGCCGGCCAGGAACGCGCCGTGGCCGCGCTGCCAGATCAGGTCTGTGCAGCCGTCGGGCAATACGGACGTTAGCGACGGCCGGTCCGTTGCGGTGACGCTGACCCATAGGCAAGCGAGCGCGCCGCGGAGCGGGACCGGCGGAAGCCACTCGCGGTATCCGGCAGCCCACAGCTGCCCGGCTGCCCAGCTCACGGGAACAGTGTAGGAGCCGGCACTGACATTCGGCCGCGCCTCACGCTCGGCGGCCAGCGGCCGGCGGCGGGCGCGGCGGCGGGCGGCTGGCGGAGGATGGCCGTTTTCTTCAAGACGACCTGCCATCGTTCCTGGTGAGATCGGCTCATGAGCAAACCTGATCTGAATTCAGCAGCCCAGTTCCTGGCCGGCTCCGGCCGGGTACTCGAGAAGCGGCGGTTCGACCGCCTGTTCGGCGACGGCGAAGCCGGGCCAGTCAGAGACGCGGTCGCCGCCTACCGGAATCCCGATGGCGGCTTCGGGCACGGCCTCGAGCCGGACTGCCGCTGCCCGGCGAGTCAGCCAGCGGCAGTGGAACACGCCTTTCGCATCCTGGATGAGGCGGACGACTGGGACGCAGCACTCGTCGCCGGTGCGTGCGACTGGCTGCAACACAATGCGGCGACAGGCGGCGGGGCCACGTTTGTCGAGACGTCGGTGCAGGGCTGGCCGCACGCGCCCTGGTGGGTGCCAGAAGAGGGCAGGCCGGCCTCGCTGATCGCGACCGGGCTGATCACCGGCACGCTCCATGCGCGCGGCGCCGAGCACCCTTGGCTCGCGCGGGCGACGGAGGTTATGTGGTCGCGGATCGACGAGCTGTCCGCGCCCAGTGCTTACGAGATGCTGGGCGTCTGCAGGTTCCTTGACTGCGTGCCCGACCGCGGCCGTGCACAGCGCGCCTTCGACCGCGTGGGTCCGCTGCTCCTCGACGGCAAGCTGGCGGCCCTCGATCCAGACGAGCCCGGTGAGGTGCATAGCCCGCTAGAGTTCGCGCCGCGCTCGAAGTCGCTGGCGCGCCAGTTGTTCGACGACAAGACCATCACGGCGCACCTCGATCATCTGGCGGCCGGTCAGCGCGAGGACGGCGGCTGGACGTTCAACTGGCTCGAGTGGTCGCCCGCGGCCGCCTCCGACTGGCGCGGCGTCCTGACCGTCGAAGCGCTGTCGGTGCTGCGGCACAACGGGCGACTGTAGCCGCTGCGCTAACCACGTCACGCAAGTGAGCGGGGTCCGCGCTTGGTCATCTGGTCAGCGATGATCGAGCGCTGGACCTCGCTCGTCCCTTCCCAGATCCGCTCCACCCGCAGCTCGCGGAAGAAGCGCTCGGCTACGTTCTCTCGCATGTAACCGCGGCCGCCGAACACCTGCACGGCGCGGTCGGCGACCCGGCCGGCCATTTCCGACGCGTACAGCTTGGCCATCGAGCACTGGGCGTGCTGAACCTTCACGTCCGCGCCGCGGTCGATGCCGCGGGCTGTCTCATAAACAAGCGCCCGTGCGGCGAACAGCTCGGTCAGGCTGTCCGCCAGCATGGCCTGGATGGCCCCGAGGCGCGCGATCGGCTGGCCCTGGACCTCCCGCTCGGTCGCGAACGCGGTCATTTCCTCGACCAGCCGCTGCGCGCCGCCTAGGCAGCGGGCGGCCACCATCATGCGCTCGAACCTGAACCACTCGTAGGCGAAGCTCATCCCGTCCCCTTCGGCGCCGACCAGGTGGCTGGCTGGCACGCGAACGTCGGTGAACCGGACGATCGGGTGATGGTGGCTGATGGTGTGGCTGTAGGCGGGAGTGCGAACAACCTCGACGCCCGGGCTTGGCAGGTCGACCATGAACATGGCGTGCTCGCCGTCATGCTGACCGCCGACCAGCTTCCCCTGGAAGAATGCGTAGTCGGCGGAGTTGTAGGACGTGACGTGCCATTTCTCGCCGTTGAGCAGGTACTCGTCGCCGACCCTGCTGGCCGTGGCGACGATGCCGTCAACGTCGGAGCCGGCGCCCTCCTCGGTGATGGCGTAACACTCCTCGCGGTCGCCCCGGACCGTGGGCACCACGAACTTCTCCAGCTGGTAGGGCGTGGCAACGCTGGGCAGCCAGGACGGGGGAGTGGCGGCGACCCACGCCAGCGCGTTGGTCACCCGGCCTACCTGCTCCTGCACAAGCACCTGCTGCAGTGAGGTGCAGCCGCCGCCGCCTAGCTCTTTCGGCATGTTCGTGGCGACTAGGCCGAGCTCGGTGGCCCTTGCCTTGTGCCCGGCGACGACATCCTTGTCCAGGTCGCCGCCGTTGAGCTCTGCCTCGACCTCCAGCGGGATGAGCTCATCAGCGAACGTGCGGGCACGGTCCTGAATCTGCAGCTCCTCATCTGACAAGCCGTACATTGTGCCCCTTCGCCCAGGCCTCTCGTCCGCCACTCACTGCGGTCCGCCACCGGCCGTCGTGCGCTCCGCCACCGGCCGTCGTCCGCACCGGTCGGCTTGACTGAATGTTCAGTCTAAGCCTCGCCAGGTCGATTGCCAATGGTGGCGTCAGGTCAGAGTCGCCAGCTCACGTGAGTAGCGGACGCGCGTCGCCCGTACGGGTGAACTTCCCTGGCGTCGGCGTGTCTCAGTTTGTCGCGTCTGGCGATCGGGTACCTGCCGGGTTGATCTACAGCACCGCCGCGCCGGTCAGGGTTCGCCCGGGCTAGTCAAATTGCGCGAACGGGGCATGTAGGACATCGGGGGAGGGAAATCGCTCATGCGCTTCATGAAGTCTGTCATGGCGATCGCTGCTGTAGCGACCATGCTCACGATGATGGGCGTCGCACGCCGGCGCCGGAAGGGCCAGTCGCGAGCCAAGCGGCGCGGCTTCGGGGCTCGCCACAGCTAAGCATCCGCTGGCAGACTCGCAACGATGCGGGTAACGGGGTGGTGGTCGCGACGATGCGGCCACCACCTCAAGCATTTGGTGCCGAGGCTGGCCTCGGACCCGTCACAGCTGCTTGACTGAACATTCAGTCCATGCCATTATCAGCCGTTGGCGGTTGAGAAGGACCGGTACAGATGCACGAGAGCCAGACTGCGGATGCGGTCGTCGTTGGCGGCGGAACAGTTGGCGCCTGGTGCGCCTACTTCCTCCGCCGAAGCGGCGTTGACCGGGTCGTCCTGCTTGAGAAGCGGACTCTCGGCCAGGGCGCGAGCAGCCGGGCGGCCGGCATCGTGCGCACGCAGGGCGGCACGCCATGGGCAGTGCAGCTCGGTGAGTGGTCCCGCAAGTTCTACCTGAGCCAGCAGGACGAGCTGGGCATCGACTCCGGCTTCACCCCGCAGGGCTACCTGCTGCCGTGCTTCACCGAGGCCGACGTCGCAGCTGCCCGCGAGCGGATGGCCATGCAGGTCGCACTCGGGCTCCCGGTGCGATGGCTGGAGCCCGGCCAGGTGGACGCGCTCAATCCGACCCTGGCGCCGGGCCTGACATTGGGCGGAACCTACTGCGCGGAGGACGGATACCTGCACCCGCCACGCAACGTGCTGGCCTATGCGGTCGCCCTGACGGTCAGCGGTGTCCAGCTGCGTGAGCGGATTTCGTTCACCGGCCTGGCGCTTGACGGCGATCGCGTCACCGGCGTCAATACCTCGCAAGGTCCTATCAGCGCTCCGCTGGTGGTGCTGACCGGCGGTCCGGAGCTAGCCCAGGTGGCCGCCCTGGCGAACGTTCAGGTCCCGGCCGGCGGTGTCCGGCACCAGGTCGCTGTTACCGAGCCACACTGGGCACTGGCCAGCGAGCGCGTGCCGATGGTCTTCGATCTGTCCGCCGGGCTGTACTGGCGGCCGGAGGAAGGCGGCCTGCTGTTCGGCATGAGCAACCCGGACGAGGTGCCGGGCGAAGCCACCCACATCGACGAGCCGTATCTGGCGCTGATGCGTCAGCGGCTGGCTGAGCTGGTGCCGGTCACGGCAGGCCTCGGCCTGCGCCGAACCTGGACCGCGACCATCGACTACACGCCCGACCACCTGCCCATCATCGGCCCAGCGATCGCGGGAGACCGGGTGCTCGACGGCGCAACCATCGCGC
The DNA here is from genome assembly GCA_963834665.1 of uncultured Actinomycetota bacterium. Lineage (GTDB taxonomy): Bacteria > Actinomycetota > Actinomycetes > Streptosporangiales > Streptosporangiaceae > JAJYUU01. The sequence goes on along the minus strand of CAWICK010000006.1, from coordinate 245,565 downwards.
ACGCAGGCGGAGCGGGGATGATGTGGGGCCCGGCAGTCGCACGCGCCGCCGCCGACGTGGCGCTGACCGGCAGTTCTGAGGTCGTAGACGTAACCGAACTGGGGCTGGACCGGTTTGATGCGGCGGGCAACAGCAAGCTCGCCACCGACCCGATCGCTCTGCCGTTCCCGGAGTACGCGCCGCAGGCCCCCGGCAGGCTCACCTTGTCCTGATAGACATGCACCGCGCAGACCTCGTTCCCACCCGAAAGGAACCCCGCCAATCATGACGGACGTAACGCCTTACCTCGCCTCGGCCGCAACCGCGGAACTCGAGGACTGGGGCCCGCTGGAGGAGGCAACTGGCGAGCCAATGCAGACCTCCGGCCTCACTCTCTGGCAGGACGGTGACCAGGAAGTCGGCGTGTGGGAATGCACCCCGGGCCCTTCCTACTGGAAGCTCGAGACGCACGAGTTCGTGCACATCGTCGCAGGAAGCATGACCGTGACCCCGGATGGCGGCGAGCCGGTGGAGATCAGCGCCGGCGGGACCGCAGTCTTCCCGCTCGGCTGGGCCGGCACCTGGCAAATACGCGAAACCATCCGCAAGATCTACGTCATCTTCTAGCGCAGACCCGCACTCGGGCGGCGGGCGGCGAGGCGGCGGGAGACGTTATGGGATCCGGTGTTGTTCGGCCAACACCGCAGGCCCAAACGTTTCGGATGGGCGCGGCTCACGCCGCACCGGTCGGCGTCAGCGGGTCATCGTGGCGTCGATCCCCGTGACAGTCTGGGCGGCGTTCACCTGGAACGCAGTCGCCGTCTGCCGGGACCCGGCGTCGGCCCACCACTGGGTGCGGTAACCCTTGGCACCGCAGCCTGACGAGAACTCGACCTTGTACCGGCCGGGCAGCATCTCGGTCAGGGTGAAGCCGCCGGACTTGCCGCTGACCGCGACCACCGGCACGGAGCCCGCCGCCAGTGGCATCGCGGTCACGCAGATGCCGCCGAGCGGTGCGCTCGACGGTCCGAGCACAGTGCCGGTGATCGTGCCGTCAGTCTGCAGGGCCGCATCGATGGCCGCCGTGGTGTGGCCGACGGTGATCGTGACCTTGTTCGCCGTCGACTGCGTCGGCTGGTCGTTGTACCACTGCGGAGCCAGGCCGACCGGACCCAGCCCGCACAGTGGATCATTGAAGTACACCTGGTAACTGCCAGGCGCGAGGCCGGTAGCCAGGTAGCTGCCGTCAGCGCGGGTGTCGCCGACGCCGCCTAGACTAGCCGGATTGGCGCTGATGAATTCAGCGCACGTGTTGGCCACTGGCCCGGCCGAGCTGGCCACGGTGATGACGCCGCTGGCCGAGCCGCCGGGAACAAGCCGTGCGTTCACCCCGCTAATGGTGTGCGGCGCAATAACCTTGACATGCCTCACCACGTTCACCAGGTTCACTCCGTAGTTGCACGGCGAGAATTCGAGCGTGTAGCTACCAGTTGCCACGCCGCGCATGCGGTATGTGCCGGTCCTGCCCGTCGTGCCAAACACGAACTGGCCGCTTGTGAAGTTATAGGCGAAGACGCAGATATTGTTCAGCGGCTTGCCGGAGGAATTGACCACCCGGCCCTTGACGATGCCGCCCAGCCGCAGGGTGGCGTCGATCCCAGAGGTCGTCGTACCGGCCCTGACAGCGACCGGCGTCGCCGACAGCTGCGAGGGCCGCCCCCGGTACCACTGGTTCGCGTAAGGCGAGTGCACGGTGGTGCACGTGGTGAATTGCACGTCGTAGCGGCCAGGTGCCAAGCCGGACAGCCGGTACACGCCGTGCGAGTTGGTCGTCGGCCCGAAGCCTCCGCTGCCAACAACGGCGTGGTCCCTGGGGTTGACGGCGCTAGCGCACACGCCGGCCAGCGGCATTCCCGACGGGCCCCGCACAACTCCCGATATCGAGCCGCCGGGGCGCAGTACGGCGCTAATTCCGGTCGTACGGCCGACCGGTGCGGAAACTATGTGGGCGGATCCCGCGTCCTGTGCGTCTGGGAACCAGTGATCGGCATAACGGGTTCCGCCGCACGCGCCGAAGTTGACCATGTACTGACCTGGCGTCAGGCCCGCAATGTCATATATCCCGTGATTCGAGAAGGCCAATTGCTCGAAGCTGCCCAACACCTGGGCCTGCATCGGGGTCGCCACGGTGACGCATATTCCCGACAGTTTGCGGCCGTGGCTGTCGGTCACCGTGCCGCTGATGGATGCACCCGGCTGTATCAGCGGGTTGATGGTCACCGAAGCACCGCTGGCTAGCTTGATCGGCGTGGCCTGGCTGGGGTCGGTCTGATTGTCGTACCAGTACGGCGCGTAGTTGCCTGAGTTGCCGCAGCCGGTCGAGAAGCCGAGCTGGTAGGTGCCCGCAGCAAGCTGATTGACGTAGTACGTGCCGTCGCTCAGCGTCGCGCCTGGCGAGTTGCCGCCGCTAGGGCCGTAAAAACTGAGGCACATCCCCGCGAGCGGGTGGGCATGGGTGTCGGTCACGACACCGGAGATCTCGGCGCCGGGCAGCAGTACCGCGTTCACGCCACTCCTGACCTTGCCGGCGGTGGCATGCACATACTTGGTCGCCTGGCACGTAATTCCCGTTGCTACTACAGCCCGGGGCGAACTGCACCTGGTAACTGCCGGTGCCGAGGCTGGTCAGCCGGTACCGGCCCGCTGAATCGGTGGCGGAGTTCGCGAAGCTGGATCCGTCGCTGCTTGTTGCCTGCACGCAGATGCCAGCAAGCGGCTTCCCCGAACTGCTGCCGAGCCGGACAACGCCGGTGAAAATGCCACCGGGAACGAGCACGACCCTGCGGCCGGTGACGCGCTTGCCGTAGGTGATCTTGATGGCCTTAAGCACCGCCGGAGCGTAGTTGGAGTTGTTGCCGCAACCGGTGGTGAAATCAACGGTGTACTTGCCGGGGAACAACGCGTGCACGGCGTAGGTGCCGTTGCCGGCGTCTGGCTGGCCGATTCCGACAAAGCCGCCGGCCACCGTGCCATTGGCAGTCACGCAAATACCGCCGAGCTTGCGGCCCGACTTGCTCGTCACGGTGCCGGATATCTCACCGCCTAGCCGGAGCCGGGCGTTGATGTTCTTGGTGGTCTTGCCGCTCGTCACTGTGACGGGGTTGCCACCGAATCCGAACGGCGTGTTGTGACCCTTGTACACCTGCTGCAACCAGTTCTGAGTGCTGAAGCATGCGATATCTGCAAACGTCACGTAGTACGCACCGGCCGGTACATGAGGAACCACGTAGGACCCGTTCTTGCCAGTGGTGGCGCCGTATCCCTGGCCGCCGTTGACTGGGTTGACTCCAACGCACACGCCGCCTAGCTTCTTGCCGTTGCCGGTCACGACACCGGAAATCTGGCCGGTCTTGGCGGCGGCAGCCGCGGTCAGCCCGCGGCCGGTGGCGTTCGCCAGGAACCGGTGCCAGGTCGCGGTGGCCGACCGCAGCGCAGTCGGGCTGGCTGGCAGCATCATGGCGGGAACGTGGCGCACTCCGCCAGCGCTGACCAGTACGCGCGCGGCCGCTCGCGGCCCGCTGGCGCCACCGGACCAGATGGCGCGATAGCGCCCGGGCGCGGCGCAGTCGCGGTACTCGAGGGTGTAGGTGCCGGCGGCGAGGCCCGCGATGGTGAACGCGCCGGACGGCGCGGCGGATGCAGTCACGCTGCCGGAACGGCCGACGGCTGTCACGCACGCCCCCGTTGCTGGCAGCCCGTCTGCGCCCGCCACTGTGCCGGTGATCAAGCCCGTACGCGGAGCCTGGCTGTGCAGGCCGCGCTCGGCCCGGGCCCGCTGCTCGAGCATCGCCAGCGCGGTCTGCTGCGCCCCGGAGTGCCCGGTAGCCGCGGCCGCAGCGCGAGACGGCGCTGATGGCCGGGCCGAAGCGGCGCTCGCGATCGCCGGGATGGCCGCCAGCCCTGCTGCCATCGATACTGCCGCCAGGGCTGCCAGCGCCCGGCCCTGGGCGACACGCGCCCGGCTCATCACAGTTGCCATCGAGGGGCCCCGTTCCCTTACTGGGAGTAATCGCGCATAGTTGCTGCGCCGGGGTGAGCATAAACCTCGAAGTAGCGATATCACTATCGAAAACGAGACACAGCTACAAAAAGAGATTCAGTCGGGCCGGATGGGTCCCTGTGACGGCCGTTAGCTGGCCTGGCGGATGTCTTCAGGCTCAGCCGCGTTGAGGTCAGCTGCCGCTGCGCCGCCGCTCAGCACGCGGAGCGCGTCCGGAGCCAGGTAGGCGTGCACGGGAGTGCCATGAGCCAGGTGCTCCTGGCTGCCGCCATCGTTGGGCAGCAGAGCCTGAATGTCAGGGCCGGCCGCTAGCCGGAGGAAGACCTGCGTCGCCGCGCCGAGGTAGACCAGGCGCTCGATCATGGCGGGCACCCGGTTCGGCCCGGCGGATCCGTAGCCCTCGATAACGACCCGTTCCGGGCGGATCACCGCGTGCGCGCGGTCGGGGGCCTGCTGGCCGCCGTGGTCTGCGGTGAGCACGGTCTCGCCCAGCTTGACCTGGGCCTGCGAGCCGGGGCCACGGGAGATCACGTCGACCGGCATGAGGTTGGACGCGCCCAGGAAGTCGGCCACGTAGGTGTCGGCTGGCTGCTCGTAGACCTCGGTCGGCGGGCCGATCTGGACGATCTTGCCATCCCGCATCACCGCAAGCCGGTCGGACATCGTCAGCGCTTCCTCCTGGTCGTGAGTGACGTAGAGGAAGGTGATGCCGACTTGCTCCTGAAGCGCCTTCAGTTCGACCTTCAGCGACCGGCGGAGCTTGGCGTCCAGCGCACCGAGCGGCTCGTCAAGCAGCAGCACCGACGGCTGCAGCACCAGCGCCCTGGCCAGCGCTACCCGCTGCTGTTGGCCGCCGGATAGCTGGCCCGGCCTGCGCTTCTCGAAAGACCGCAGCTTGACGAGTTCGAGCGCCGAATACACGCGCTGCTCAAGCTCGGCTTTCGGCAGTTTCTTGTTGCGCAAGCCGAAGGCGACATTGTCAAAGACCGTCAGGAATGGAAACAGGGCGTAGCTCTGGAAGACGGTGTTCACATTGCGGCGGTGCGGCGGAACGGCCGACACATCCTGGCCATCCAGCAGGATCCGGCCCGCCGTCGGCTGCTCGAAGCCGGCGATCAGGCGCAGCGTCGTCGTCTTGCCGCAGCCAGACGGGCCAAGCAGGGAGAAGAACTCGCCGCTGGCGATCTGCAGGTCGATGTTGTCCACGGCGACCTCGTGGAATCGCTTAGTCAGCGACACGAGTTCGATCCGGCCTCCGGGCATCCCGGCACCTACCCTTCCGCGGCGTCCCTCTGGTTGACGGCTTCCCGGCCTCGGCCGGGCGTCCAGGAGAACCCCAGTTGATCAGCTATGAAGCGCATGCTTAGCTCAAAAGCCGCCACCGAGTCAACAACGGGATCGCCCAGGGCTATCTGAATAGTCATGCCATCGAGCAAGGAGGACAGGTAGATCGCGAAGCTGGCCGCGTCGACCTCACTGCGGAACTCGCCCGCCTGCTGGCCTTCCTGAACGAGCCCGGCGATGATATCCCGCCAGCGCTCATCGGACTTCTGCCGGACGCTGCCGACCTCGTCGTTTCGCGCGGCCTGGGCCCAGAAGTCAAGCCACAGCGCCCAGGAGGTTTCTGGCTCAGGCTCTGCGTCGGCTAGGCAGTTCATCGCGACGTATTCCTCGAGTCGCTGGGCTGCGGACGGGAGGCCCTGCATCCGCCGCTGGCCGACCGCGTACCAGGCATCTTCGTAGTACCTGATCGCCTCGGTCAGCAACTGGTCCTTGGTCTTGAAGTAGTAGATGACCAGTGCCGGGCTGACCCCGGCACGTTCGGCCACATCGGCGATCCGGGTGTCGGCGTAGCCACGCGCGGAAATAACCTCCAGGGCAGCATGCAGCATCTGCTCGCGCCGTTGATCGGCGGTCCCTGGTACCTCAGTGCCGTCGGCCGCGCTGATTGTCATCGAGGCAGTTCCTCTCATGACGGCCATAATTCCTGCTCCGCCGCCGTCTGTCTGCGTGTTGCCATCCTTCTCAGATCTTGCTCACGTTTCGTTCCGGCCCAGGCTCGCTGGGAACTTCCCTCTTGCCTCCACGCTAGCAGGTTTCTAAACTGAACATTCAGTCAAACTCGCACGAGCGTGTAGTCGCAAACTTACGGAAGGCGGACCCATGGCCGCAACATACGACGCGATCGTAGTCGGCGGAGGCCACAACGGGCTGGTAGCCGCCGCATACCTGGCCAGGTCCGGCGCCAGGACCGTAGTGCTGGAGGGCAGGCACAAGACCGGCGGCGCCGCGACGACCGAGTCGCCGTGGCCGGATGCGCCCGAGTTCCAGGTAACGAGGCTGTCGTACGTGATGAGCCTGCTGCCGCCCACCATCATCGCTGACCTCGAGCTCAACCGGCACGGCTACAAGATCTACCCGATGGGGCCGTACTACCAGGCCTTCCCCGAGGGCGGCTCGATCACCTTGTATGCCGACGACGCCCGGCGCAACCACGAGTCGGTCTCGAAGTGGTCCAAGAAGGACGCGGACGCCATGCCGAAGTGGGATGCCTGGCTGGCTGGCCTGGCCGAAGTGCTCGGCCCGCTGCTGCTCACCGTCCCGCCAGCGATCGGCTCACGCAAGCCGCGTGACCTGGCCGGCACCCTCAAGCTCGCCTGGCAGCACCGCGGTCTCGATGTGCGGACGATAGCGGACGTGACCCGGCTGATGACGATGAGCATCGCCGACCTGCTCGATGACTGGTTCGAGTCGCCTCAGGTCAAGGGCGCGCTGGCAGTCAACGGCGTGATCGGTACGTGGGCAGGCCCGTACGAGCCGGGCACGGCGTACGTGATGGCGCACCACTCGATCGGCGATGTCGGCGATGGTCACCTGGGCAACTGGGGCTTCCAGGAGGGCGGCATGGGCGCGGTGGCCAACGCCATCGAAGCGGCCGCCCGCGAGCACGGCGCGGAAATCCGGCTGAACGCGCCGGTCGCACGGGTCCTGGTCGAGGACGGCAGGGCCGTCGGCGTTGTGCTGGAGAACGGTGATGAGATCCGGGCGAAGCTGGTGGTGTCCACCCTGCATCCCCGCACGGCGTTCCTCGACCAGGTCGGGCGGGAGCACTTGCCGGCCGACTTCGCGACAGACATCGAGCGGTGGAAGACTCGAAGTGGCGTCGTGAAGATCAACCTGGCGCTGGCCGAATTGCCGGACTTCACTGCCGATCCCGGTACCTCGCTTCAGGAGCACCACACTGGCTCAGTCGAGATGGCACCCACAATGGAGTACATCGAGCGCGCGTTCCAGGATGCCAGGGACGGTAAGCCCGCGGTACGGCCGTTCAGCGATGGTGTCATCCCGACCGCGTTCGACAAGACGCTCAGCCCGGCGGGGACGCACATCATGTCGCTGTTCACCCAGTGGGTGCCCAGTGACTGGTCGCAGGAGCCGCATACAGCCGAGCTTGAGGCCTACGCCGACCGCATGGTCGACTGCTACAACGAGCTGGCGCCGAACTTCAAGTCCTCGATCCTGCACCGGGACATCGTGGGCCCCTATGAGATGGAGCATGAGTACGGCCTGATCGGCGGCAATATCTTCCATGGCGAGCTGTCCCTGGAGCAGCTGTTCCACATGCGGCCGGCCCCGGGCTACGCCGACTACCGGACGCCAGTGGACGGCCTCTACTACGGGAGCTCGGCCACCCATGCGGGCGGCGGCGTCTGCGGCATTCCCGGCATGCAGGCGGCCAAGGCGGCCATCTCCGACCGGAAGGCGGCGGCGCGGGTCGGCCAGCTGCGCAAGGTCTACCGGCGGTCATGAGACTGGTGCCCCGATCGTCTGATGTGGTCGGCTTTCCTGGGCCGCCGGCACTGCCGGGCGAGGGCGTGCCGGCGCCCGATTCAGCCGACCGTGACGCTGTCAGCGCCATGCTGGAGGCTCGCAGCGTCGCCCTGGTCGGCGCCTCGGCACGCGAGGCCAGCTTCGGCCGCCGGATGCTCGATGAGGTGCACAAGAGCCCGGCGTCGCCGCGGATCTACCCGGTCAACCCCCGGTACGCCGAACTCGATGGCAGGCGGTGCTACCCGACCCTGGCCGATCTGCCGGAAGCCCCCGAGCTGACCTTGCTAGCGGTGCCGGACGCGGCGCTTGAGCAGCAGCTCGCGCTAGCGGCCGAGGTGGGGACCCGGGGCGCGGTGATCTTCGGGAACGCCCACGATGAGGCCGCGGCGCCCGGCGCTGGCCCCGGCTTGCGGCAGCGGCTTGCCACCCTGGCCAACTCGGCGGGCCTGGCGCTTTGCGGTGCAGGCTGCATGGGCTTCGTCAACGTTACCCGCGGCCTGCGCGCCATCGGCTACACCGAGCCTGACCCGCTGCCGGCCGGCCCGGTGGCGCTGGTCACGCATTCGGGCTCCATCTTCTCCGCGCTGCTGCGCGCCCGGCGCGGCTTCGGCTTCACGCTGGCCGTGTCGTCCGGTCAGGAGCTGGTGACAGCCGCTCCGGCGTACCTGGAATACGCGCTGAGCTTGCCGGAAACCCGACTGATCGGGCTTGTGCTCGAGGCGATCAGGGACGGCGGTGCGCTGCGCCGGGCGCTAGCCGCGGCGGCCGACAGGGATATTCCGGTGGTGTTGCTGACAGTCGGCAGCTCAGCGGCCGGCCGGGAAATGGTGACCGCGCACTCCGGCGCCCTGGCCGGCGACGACGGCCGCTGGGAGGCGCTCGCCAGGGCGTACGGCGTGCACCGCGTCAGCGACATGGCCGAGTTCACCGACACCATCGAGCTGTTTGCGACCGGCCGCCGGGCGCAGGCCGGCGCACTGGCCAGCGGAGCCGCTGGCGGAGTCGCCGGTCCCGGCCCGGGCCGCCGTGACACCGGCATTGCTACCGTGCACGATTCCGGGCTGGAACGGGCCCACGTCGGCGACCTGGCCGAGTCGCTCGGCGTTCCGTTCGCATCGATTGGCCCCGGCACACTCGCGCGGCTTGGCGAGCTGCTCGATCCCGGGCTGGTCCCGGCCAATCCGCTGGACGTGTGGGGCACCGGGGCCGCCACCCGCGAGCTGTTCGCCGGGTCACTGATGGCGCTAGCGGACGACCCGGCAGTCGAGGCCGTCGCGCTGGCGGTCGACCTGGTACACGAGCTCGATGGTGATCAGTCCTATCCGCTGGCCATGCTGGATACGGCCGAGCGCACCGGCAAGCCGCTGGCCGTGCTCAGCAACCTGGCCAGCGCTATCGACCCTGAGCTGGCCAGGCAGCTGCGCGCGCAGGGCGTGGCCGTGCTGGAGGGCACCAGGTCGGGCTTGCTGGCCCTGCGGCACCTGCTCGACCATGGGCGCCGCGCGCCGGCTCCGTTCGGTCCGCACGGCACGGCGGCGGAGCCCGTAGCCCCAGTGCGCCGTTTCCCGGTTCCGTTCGGCCAGCAGGCCGCGGGCGCCGCGCCCGCAGACCACCACCGCCGCGCTCGTGGCGTGGAGCTGCTCGCCTCCGGTCAGGCGAGCGGGGCACCGCTGCTGAGCTTGCTGTCCGATTACGGGATTGCGGTAACGCAGTCATTGCCGGCCAGCGACGTCGCCGGAGCGCTCGCCGCGGCCGAGCAGATCGGATACCCGGTCGTGCTCAAGACCGACGAACCTCAGATCCAGCACAAGTCCGATGTCGGTGGTGTGCTGCTGGGCATCGGCGACGCCGGGCAGCTCGCCGCCGGATACGCGGATCTGGCTGGCCGGCTCGGTCCGCGGGTGCTCGTCACGCAAACTGTGCCGGCGGGCGTAGAGCTCGCGCTCGGCATCGTGACCGATCCGGAACTTGGCCCGCTGGTAGTAGTCGGTGCCGGGGGAGTGCTGGTCGAGTGGCTCGCGGACCGCGCAGTCGCGCTGCCCCCGGTACCTGTGGCAGTCGCCCGCGAGCTGGTAGACAGCCTCCGGGTGCGCACGCTGCTGGCCGGCGCCCGCGGTGCCCCGCCGGCCGACCTGGATGCGGTAACGGCTGCCATTGCCGGGTTGTCAGCCCTGGCGGTGGAGCTCGGCAGCGAGCTTGCCGCGCTTGACGTGAACCCGGTGATCTGCGGGCCTGCGGGCGCGGTAGCAGTGGACGCTCTCGCCGTCGCCCGTTCGCCAGGATAGACGCGGCAAGCTGGGCTTAGTCCGGCAGGCAAGCCTCCGGACTAAGCCCAGCTTGTCCCCGCTAGCTGTACTCGGCTAGCTGCACTGGGCCAGCTGTACTGGGCGTCAGCCCAGCTCGTCCTCCCAGTGGCCTGCGTCGGCCCCGCCGAGTTCATCTTCGTCTTCGCGCGGGTCGGGCCCGCCCAGTGCACCGGTATCGGCGGTCAGGTCGGGTCCGCCGAGTTCGTCGGTGTCGGCGGCGTCGGGCCCGCCGAGTTCGTCTTCGTCTACGCGCGGGTCGTATCCGCCCAGCGTGTCGCTCGTGCGGTCGGCCGGGTCCGGCCTGCTCATCTGACCTGCCATGACGCCCCCCATTGTGACCGTGCCGGGCTGGCCGCGACGGCACGGCGCCCCGTTCCCGGCCGGCTTTCGCGACAGTCCCTTCCCGTACCGGCGGCAGGTGAACCGGGATCTGGGCCAATGGCGGCGCATAGGCGGGCGGGGCAGTCGGGGCGCCCGGCCAGCCGCGCCGCCTCGTCAGGCCGGGGCGTACGCGGCCAGCTTCTTCTTGAGCTTCTGCCGCCCGCGGTGCAGTCGGGACATCACAGTCCCGATCGGCACCTGCAGCTTGTCTGCGATCTCCTTGTAGGGGTAACCCTCCACGTCGGCCATGTACACCACAGTCCGGAACCCCTCCGGAAGCTCGCGCAGGGCAGTCAGCACGTCGGAATCGGGCAGCCGGTCAAGTGCTTCTGTCTCCGCAGACTTAACTACCTGGGCCTGCGGACCTGCCTGCATGGGCACGTCCTGCAAGTCGCCATAGAGCGACTGAGGCGGCTGCCGGCCCTGCTTCCGGTACGCGCTGTTTCTGGTGTTTGACATGATTCGGTACAACCAGGCCCGCAGGTTCGTGCCGGGCTGGAACTGATCGAACGCCCGGTAGGCCTTGGTGACGGTCTCCTGAACCAGGTCCTCGGCGTCGGTCGGGTTGCTGGTCATGCGGAGCGCAGCCGGGTACAACTGCCGCAAATACGGACCGACGTCTCGCTCAAATCGAGCGTCCTGATCGCCGGACTGATCCGCCTCGCCGCTCTGCTCGGCGTGAACGGTCTGGTCCCCGCCGGCCGTCTGCTCCTGCACGGCGGTCGACTCTGGTTCGCCCGTCGACTCTGCGTCGGCCGTCTCCTCGCCCGTCGGCTCTGGCTCGCCCGTCGGCTCTGCCTTGCCCGTCGGCTCGGCGTCGGCCGTCTCCTCGCCCGTGGCCTGCTTGGCGTGCGGCTGCTCGGAAATGGCCTGTTCAAAGAGCGCCTGCTCGGTTTCGAACTGCGCTTGGTCGGCCACGATCTGTTCGAACTGCGCCTTCTCGTCCATGGCCAATCCGGCCAGTGTGATAGTCATCTGTCTCCTTGGCGGTTGCCCCAATCGCCGGATTTGCGCTATCCCTAGAGGCCTGCATGCGAATGCAGTGCGCAATTGGGCAAGCCGGGCGGAGTCAATGCGCCGGTAGCGCATCGCCCGCAGGGCTGAGCATCGAATCGACGTGCCGCCTGGTGAACTTGCCGACGGTCCTGGTACTCCAGCCCACCAGGCCGGAGTCATCTGGACCGCTCAGGCGGTTCACATCCGGTAAGTGCTGGCCAGCCGGTCGCGACTTAGCGTGGCTCTCGGTCTGGCGCACCGGGATGTGCGCTCGAAGTCATTGGGTTCGGGGCGGCCGACCGGACTCGGGGTGAACGATGCAGGCCGAGCATCCCCACGTAGTCTGGCCAACCGTGGCTAAGTTAACCATGTTAAGCAGGTGTCTATTCCAGGACTGCGATAGGTAGCTTTGACCGCATTTGCTGGTATCTGCGCTGATCGGCTCTCATTCCAGCGGATCTCCGGAGGCCTCAGGTGGCCGCAAGGACGACTTCTCCTGGCTAACCCATAGTTAGCTGAGCATATGAAGCCCGCTCCGGCGGCCAGGCCGCCCAGGCTCGCGCGGCCCGACCTGCGCCAGGCAGTCGCGGACAGCTGCCTGCTGGCCATCTCCTGCCTGGCAACTTACTGGCTGGCCATACGGATCCTCGAAGACGTGCCTGCCGTGTCCGGCGCCGACGACGTGCTCGGCGGGTTGTGGGCCGTGATCGCCACGATATTCGTGTTCCGCGACAGCTACCAGCAGAGCATCAGCGCGGCCGCGTCGCGAATGGCAGCAACGTCGGTGAGCTTCGCCCTCTGCCTGATCTACCTGGTCTTCCTGCCGTTCCATGCCTGGGCGCTGGCAGCGCTGATCGGGGTGAGCGTCCTGGCTGTCACGCTGGCAGGCCGGCCGGTGACGCGCCCACGGCAGGTATCACTACAGCCGTCATCATGGTCGTCGGGTCGCTCAGCCCGCACGACGCCTGGGAGCAGCCAATCCTCCGGTTTGCCGATACCGTCATCGGCGTCGCCGTCGGCCTAGCCGCCGCCTGGGTCGGGCTGCACGTGGTCCGGCCGCGAATCAGCCGCCCCGGCGGCTGACGTCCAGCGCGAGGGGCCTTATTCGGCGCCGGCGATCGTGGTCAGGGCCTGCTGGCCGTTGATCCGCTGACCGCGGGTCATGAGCCGGTAACCAATGAAGCCGAGCCCGGCGACCACGAACGACATGGCTAGCATCACGGTGGCAAGCGCGTTCAGCGCCGGGCCGCCGTTCCCGCCGTGCTGCGTCGAGTAGATGATCACCGACATCGGCGTGTTGGTCGCGTTCGAGGACAGCAGGTCGACGATGACGAAGTCGTCGATGACACCGGAGAAGACCAGGATCGCGCTGGCGAAGATGGCCGGCATCAGCAGCGGCAGCATGACCCGGCGCATCGTCTGCAGCTGCGTGCAGCCGAGGTCCGCGGACGCTTCCTCGTAGTGCCTGCCGATGCCGACCAGCCTGGCCTGCACGACGATCGCGGGCCAGCTGACGTTCCAGGTGACCAGGCCGAGCACCTCGGCGAGCGTGCCGAGCTGGATGCCGGTGAACAGCTGGGTGAACACGAAGAACATCGCGACGCCGAAGATCAGCTCGGGCACTACGAACGACAGGATCATGATGAAGTTAAAGCTGGCCGAAACCTTGCTGCGCCACCTGTTGATACCCAGCGCGAACGCGACGCCGATCGGCACCGCGATGAGCGTGGTGTAGGCCGACAGCCTGAGTGTGGTGAAGATGGCGCTGTGCAGCTGGGGGTTATGCCAGATCGAGTTGACCTTGTCGCCGTAGTACCAGCGCATGGACAGGCCCTGGTAGCTGGCCTGCGACTTCCCGTTGTTGAACGAGAACAGCACCGCGATAGCGATCGGCACGAGCGACCAGATCAGGTACAGCCAGGTGAAGCCCTCCAGGAACCACGGATGGCGCCACGGGTTGCGAAACACTCCCGGTCGCCCCGGCCTCGTTACCTTCGCGGTGGAGACTGTGTCGCTGACGACCGTGCTGCTCATGACGCCGCCTGTGCGGACCGGTTAGTCGCGATCACGTAGTAGATCATTGGCACGATGAGCACTAGCAGCACAATCAGGGACAAGATCGCGCCCTGGCCTGCCGATGGCTGGCTGAGCTGGCCCTGGATCAGGTTGCCGATCATCGAGGTCTGCGGCGAGGTGGAGAGCAACTGGTTGGTGAAGTAGTCGCCGATCATCGGCAGCACTGTTATCAGCATGCCGGTGAGGATCGGCTGCCGGGATAGCGGCAGGGTGACCCGGACGAATGTCTTGAACCGGCCCAGGCCAAGGTCGCGGCCCGCTTCGATCAGCGCTGGCTCGATCCGGTCCAGGCCTGCGTAGAGCACCAGGATCAAGTACGGGATGTAGCCGTAGACCAGGCCGAGGATGACCGTGTAGGAATGGCCGCCCAGCCAGTTGTGGCTGCCGCCAAGGCCGATGAACGACAGCACCTTGTTGAGGTAGCCGTTGGTCTGCAGCAGGTCGATCCAGGCCAGCATCCGCATCATGTAGCTGATCCAGAACGGTGCCACCAGCAGGACCAGGAAGAATCCCTTGCGGCGGCCAGCGAACCTGGCCACGAAGTACGCCGCCGGGTATGCGATGACCAAGCTGAGCAGCGACGCGACCGCAACGTACCAGATGGTCCGCCAGGCGATCGGCCACACGAAGCTCGCCGACCCGAAGATGTCGTGCCAGACATTCGACAGGTTCGCCGAGCTCCAGTTCAACGGGTTGAACACCGCAACGGGAGTCTCGCCCTGCCGACGCAGCTTGCCCTCGCCGATCGCCAGCACTGCGTAGAACGGAATGACGAACAGCACCGCAAGCCAGATGATGCCGGGCGCCGCAAGCAGCATCCAGAAGAGCCTGTTGGGCTGGAACGGCTTCGGCTTGCGCGGCTGTCGTTCCTCCGGTGCGGCGCTGGGGGCAGTCGCGGGCGGCTGTGGCGGAGCCTGGGTCGGCATGCTAGATCCCCTGACTCGCGACGAGCCACGCCTGTTGCCAGAGCGCGTCGGTGTCGACGGGAAGCTGCAATTCGCCATACCCGCGGCGGAAATCGGCCGGCACCACTGCGGTCGATATCAGGCTCGGCGGCAGGATCTGTTCCTTCACCAGCAGCTCCGGGGTGATCGCCGTGACCGGCTGCATGTAGCCGTTATAACTGATGTTCTTCAGCGCCACCTTCTCGTCCATGAGGTCGTTGACGAACATGTGCGCGAGCACCGGGTTCGCCGCGGACCGCAGGACGGTGTTGGTGTCATTGGCGATGGGGCCCTTGCCGTCCTTGGGGAACCAGTACCCGACTACCTCGACCGGCACCCCCTTCGGCATATAGCTCGCCGCCGCGGCCATGTCGCCGGACCAGGCATGATGTATCCAAGTCTGGCCGTCGGGGACCTCGGTGTAGTCGTTGTTGTCGATGTGCAGGTCGACCGTGCTGATCAGTCGCTGCAGTGTCTGCCTGGCCAGGGCGATCTGAGTCTTGTCCGTGGTGTTGAGGTCGTAGATCCCGTTCATCATCAGGGCCAGGCTGATGGCCTCACGATAGTCGTCCAAGATCGCGATCTTGCCCCGGTACTTGGGCTGGAAGAACATGTCCCGCCACGGATTTGCCATCGTGTACGGGTTCTCCTTGACCAGGTCCTTCCGCCACGAGATGCCGGTGGTGTAGATCGTGTAGGGCACGGTGTACTGCCAGCCGCGGTCGTAGAACGGGTTCAGGAAGTCGGGCCAGGCCTGGGAAATGTTCGACAGGTAGCTGTGGTTCAGCGGCTGGACCAGCTTTGACTCGATCAGCACCCCGAGCACGTCGACCGTGACGCCCATGAAGACGTCGAACTTCAGTCCGCTCCGCAGCTTGGCTAGGGCCTCGTCCATGGTGTTGAACGTGGTGACCGCGACCTTGCAGTCGTACTTCTTGGCGAAGTCGTTGACGCAGGCCTGGTTGATGTAGGCAACCCAGTTGTAGACCTGGAGGGTGGCGCCCTTCTCCGGCGCCAGGCCGTCGGGGATCGGCTTGTTGTCAGCCAAGGGCCAGGTGACCGGGTGGCTCGGCCGCGGCAGCGGGATGTTGTTGGCGCCCACGAGATAGGGGGCGCAGGCATCGAGAACGCTGGCTCCGCCGCCGGCTAGCAAGGCGGCGGCAAGCCCGCGGCGCAGCGCCTGCCGGCGGGAGAGATCTGGCCGCCGGCGGGAACCGTCGGGCTGCCAGCCCTCGCGTGGGTGCATCCGCCGCCCCTTCTCGGATCCGTCCGCCCGATCGACGGCGCAAGCTGCCGCCGTGCCTGCCTAGGTCGGCCGTGCCTGCCCAGGTCGCCGTGCCTGCTCAGGTCGGCCGTGCCTGCTCAGGTCGGCTATGCCTGCGCAAGGCCCTCGCAATGCCGCCCGGCCCGATCCGCCTTGACTGAACGTTCCGTCAGTCTCGTGTCTGAGTGACTAGGATCACTCTAATAGCCGCCCGGCGCAAGGCTTCGGGGATAACAGATTCGAAAACGATACCTTCCGGATAACAGTGCCAGCTGAGTCATCGAAGTCACAGGCGCGACTTATCGCCGTACTGCTGCCGCAAAGGTAGCAAAGTTACCGATGAATCTGTCAATGTCCGCGTCGTCGTGCTGAACCGAGATCAACCATTGCTCGATCTTGCCCCACGGCGGCAGGAAGACGCCGCCGTTGTGCTGGAACAGCCAGTGCGCGTGGCTCAAGTTATCCCGGATCGACAGGAAGTCACGGAAGTTGCGCACCGGGCTGGCCGAGAAGACGACGCAGCCCTTCGCCCCGACAGCGACTACCTGGGCATCGAGTTTGTTCCGCGCGATCTCGCGCTCCAGGCCCTCGACTGCGCGGATACGAAGGTTGTCCAGTCGCTCATAGGCCTCTGCCGTTGCCACCTCAGTCAGCATTGCCCGGCACGCGGCCATCGCCAGCGGGTTGCCGTTGAACGTGCCCACCATCTCGTAGTCGCCGTTCGCGACGTGGCCCATCACCTCAGCGGTGCCACCGATAGCCGCCACGGCGACACCACCACCGATGGCCTTGGCGAGGCAGACGATGTCCGGCGTAACGCCGAAGAGGCCAGTCGCGCCGCCAGGGCCCGCGGTCAGCCCGGTCTTGACCTCGTCGAAGGCGAGGAGAGCACCGCAGGAGTGCAGCAGGTCTTTCAGGCCGGCTAGGTAGCCCGGCTCCGGCTTGATGATGCCGGCGTTCATCATGATCGGCTCGAGGATCATGCCGGCGATCTTGCCGGGGTGCTCCTCCAGCCGTGCCTTCACCGCGGCCAGGTCGTTGAAGCCGACCACCAGGGTCAGGTCGGTGATCGCCTGGGGGATGCCACTGCTCGATGGGACCCCACGGGGCCGGCCGGCCGGACCGATGTCGTCGCTGTCCTCGTCCGGGCAGACCGACACCTGTACCGAGTCGTGATGCCCGTGATAACAGCCCTCGACCTTGATGATCAGGTCGCGTCCGGTGATCGCGCGCATCAGGTGCACCGCGTCCATGGTGGCCTCGGTGCCGGAGTTGCCAAACCGCCACTGCGGCAAGCCGAACCTGGCGGACAACTCGGTGGCCGCCGCGATAGCGGTCTCCGTCGGCTGAGCGAAATGGGTGCCGCGCTCAACCTGGGCCTTCACCGCTTCGACGATCGCCGGGTGGCCGTGGCCCGCCAGCGACACGCCGTATCCGCCGTGCAGGTCGACATACTCGTTGCCGTCGACGTCGTAGAGCTTCGAGCCCTTGCCGTGGCTGAGCCAGACCGGCTGCGGCCGCGAAATCTGCCAGCTGGAGACGACGCCGCCAGCTAGCGAGTTGCTGGCCAGGGCCGCCAACCTTGCGGACTCTGGCTGCCGGCCGACGAAGATCCTCTCTTGCTTCCTGATGATGGCCGCCAGGGTGGGTCGGGATGCCTGATTCGCTTTCGCGCTTGCCTGCTGGGCGGGCTGCCCGGGATGCTTGGGCTGCCCGGGTCCCTCGGACCGTGGCGGGCCGTGATGAGCGGTCGTCATCGTGGTAGCGGCTGGATCGGCTGGACTGGCCTGGGTCGTGGCCATGAATATCGCGCTCCCAACGCGGTTGACTGAATGTTCAGTTTATCTGGCGGAGCACGCCCGTGACAAGAATCTGCTGATTGACTGTTTAGTGATTCGCGAAACCTGAGTGGCGGCCCGCGGACTCGCCCGGCCTGCCGGCCGCGGTGCACATACATCCGCGAAACCGTCGAAACGCTCCATGGTTGTTCGGGTCCGCCTGGAAGCCCTCGCACTTTTCATCGATTCGAGATTCGAGTTCCACAAACCGGGGTAACTCGGGCTCACGAGCAACCCGAATCGATGAAGAGTCCGGCGAGGCCAGCGGCGGGGCCGACGGCGGGGCCAGCGGCTAACCCGGCCGGAGGAGCGCGAGGATTCCTTCGTTCGATAGCCTGCGTTCCTCTAGCGAGGAGCCGTCCTGATGCCCGAACGCGCTAGCCGCGATGGCGGCGAAGGCGATCGCGCCAGCCACGCCATCGACCAGAGCGACCGCGCTCACCGCGCTGGCGACCGCGGCGACCACGCCGGCCGCTGGCAGCTTCCCACCGTGCCCCCGTGCTCGGCCGCGACGCTGACCGGCTGGGGCAGGCTCACGCCGACAACGGCGCAAGTGTGCGAGCCCGCCAGCCCAGCCCAGGTCGCTGGCCTGGTGCGCGCAGCGCCGCCTCGCGGCGTGATCGCCAGGGGCCTTGGCCGAAGTTACAACAACGCCGCGCAGAACGATCGCGGCACGGTGATCATGACAGCCGGCCTGAACCGCATCAGCGACCTGGATCCTGACCGCGGCCTGGTGACCTGCGAAGCCGGAGTCAGCCTGGAACAGCTCATGATCGCCGGGCTGCCGCGCGGCTGGTTCGTGCCAGTCTCGCCCGGCACTCGCCAGGTCACGATCGGCGGGGCAATCGCGGCAGATGTGCATGGCAAGAACCATCACCTGGCTGGCAGCTTCGCCCGGCACGTCCGGTGGTTCGACCTGCTGCTGCCCGACGGCAGCGAGCGTCGCGTCGCGCCAGAAAGCGACCCGCAGTTGTTCTGGGCGACGGCCGGCGGAATGGGCCTGACCGGGATCATCCTGCGCGCTCGCATCCAGCTCACCGGGGTCGAGACCTCGCGATTGCGAGTCGATACGGTCCGGGTCGGCAACATCGACGACGCCATGGCCTACCTGTCCGAGACCGACGACCGTTACGGCTACACCGTTGCCTGGCTCGACTGCCTGGCCACGGGCAAGAGCCTGGGCCGGTCAGTGATCACCAGCGGTGACTTCGCCAGGCTTGCCGACCTCGGCCCGAAGGATCGCAACGACCCGCTGGCGTTCAGGCCCGCGGCCCGGCTCGGCGCCCCGGACATCTTCCCGTCAGGCCTGCTCAACCGCTACACCGTCGCGCTGGCGAACGAGGCGTGGTTCCTGAAGGCGCCCCGCCGCCGGGACGGCGAAATCCAGACGATCGGCACCTTTTTTCACCCGCTCGACGGCATCAGGAACTGGAACAGGGTCTACGGGCCGGCTGGGTTCCGCCAGTACCAGTTCGTCGTTCCGTTCGGCCAGGAGCAGGCCGTCCGCCGGGCGGCAGAGAGAATCAGCCAGGCCCGCGCCCCTTCGTTCGTGACAGTGCTGAAGCGGTTCGGCCCGGGGGACGACGGCTTGCTGTCGTTCCCGATGCCTGGCTGGACGCTCGCGCTTGACTTCCCGGCTCGCACGCCCGGCCTCGAGTCCCTGCTGACCTGGCTCGATGAGCAGGTCATCGCCGCAGGCGGCCGGGTTTACCTGGCCAAGGACTCTCGGGTAAGCCCGGAGGCGCTGGCCGCGATGTACCCGCGCCTGGACGAATTCCGCAAGATCCGTGCCGAACTCGACCCGAACGGGCTCATGGCGTCTGACCTGTCGCGGCGGCTTGGCCTCTGATCCTCGGGCGAATGCGGGCACCCTCGTTCAGCCGTCGAGCCGCGCGGCAGCTCACTTCCGCACCGTGACCGTAACGGGGATGGAGAAAGTCGCGCCTTGACAGCTGTGAGGAGAGGCCGAAGTCATCACGGCCGCCCCCGGCAGAGCGATCCGGGTTGTGCTGCGGGCGGCGATCGTGACGCTGAGACTCCTTTGATCGACGAACCTGATGCCTGTCGGGCGGCAGCCGTTGCTTGCGGCAATGGTGCCGGAGCCGGTGACCTTGACCAGCGTGACGCTGAAGGCGTTCGGATTGGTCAGCGTCAGCGTTACATCGCTGGACCCGCCTGGCAGCAGCGGTGCAGCCGGGGAGCCGGTGGTTGCCGACACAGTCACCGCTTGCGTGGCGCTGGCGCGAACCGAGGCAGCGCCATTGCCTGCAGCGATGAAGTAGGTGTAGGCAGCCGCGCTGCCCAGGCTGACGCAGCTGGTTAAGATCGCTAGCAGGCCTGCTCGGCGCGTCATCCGCGGGCGCGCGCGATGCCTCATCCGATCGCCTCAATCTGAAATGCGGCACAACGCACGCCGCCGAGGAGTCCCAGACCTTCGCGACGAGCTTAGAGGTTGCACTACCGCAGGTCATGGCACCGGCGGTCGGGATCAAGTCGGCGCGGCAGCCAGCAAAACGGGCCCACCCCGGTCAAGCCGACTCCGGCGCCAGCCCGCCTGAGGCCGGCGTTCAGCAGGCCGAAACCTACGGCTCGGCTGGCGGGTTGGCGTAGAGGTCCACGGCTGGCGCCCGGCCGTCCAGTTGAGCTGCGGCGGCCGCTGCCGCCAGCACAGAGGGGGAGGGAACGGGGACCGGCAACGGCAAGCTCCGATCGCTAGAGTGCGCGGTGACCGCCCGCTGGTGATAGGCCTCCAGTTCGGCGGCGAACTCGGGCTGCCGGTACGGCCGGCCGTCCACAACCGGTCCCTCGACACCGTTGATGATCGCGACGACGTCCTGACCGCTGATGGTCTTGTACTGCTCCAGGGCGTGCCCGACGGCCAGCACGCTAGCCCGGTTCTCGGTCAGCAGCGTGCCGGTCCGGTCCGCCAGCGCCTCCAGATGCGCCTCGGCCCGCTGGCCCAGCGCGGTCTCCAGCACATTGCGGTCGTTGCCGTCGACGACGGGGTGCGCGTCGTGCGGGGCCCTGGTCGCACCGTAGGAGCCGACCTGGCTGCCCATTCCCCACAGGCCTTCCATCGCCAGCGCGATGGTGGTGGCGCTCTGCAGGTCACCGGAGACGCCCGAGCTTGAGTCGCCGTTGAAGAACTGCCGCTCGCCCACCAGCGAGGCGAGGCTGACCATGATGTCTGCCTCATACTCGCTCCGCCAGGAGGTGAACTGCTCCTCGATCGGGATGGGCTTCACAAAGCCCAGGTAGTCCGCGCCCTTCTGGATCGTGGCTGTGTCGATGACGTTCCGGGTCTGCACCAGGTGGCTGACGACCGCGTGGCAGGCCTCGTGCAGCGCCACGGCGTGTCGTTCCCGCTCGATGTACTCCACGCCCTCGGATGGCCCGACGCTCTTAGCTAGCTTGGCCTTGAGCACATCGGCCCAGGTGATCGTGGTGCGACCGTCACGCAGTGCCGCGATGAGGGACTCGTTCACCAGGTCCTTGATGGTCGCGCCGGTCGCATAGGGCGTGATCGTGGCCAGGTGATCCATCTGGTCGTCGGCCACCTCGTGGCTAACCCGCGAGAAGTAGCCCTCATAGGTCCGTTTCCTGCCCTCCTTGGACGGATAGCCAACCCGGTACATACGGTCGATCCGGCCCGGCCGAAGCAGCGCCTCGTCAAGCGCGCTCGGCATGTTGGTAGCCATGATCACCAGGAGCCGGTACTTCGGCGGCGGCTTCGGGCGCATGCCCACCGTCCGCCGGACGATCCTGTTGAAGAAGCCGCGCGGTTTCTTCAACCCGGACAGCTCCGTCAGCAGCGCCTGCAGCGTGCCCATGCCGCCGCCGCCGCCCATGCCGGTCGGGATCATCTGGCGGAACCGGCCCGGCCGGCTGGGTCCTGGTGCTGCCGCGCTGCCTGCTACCGCACCGACTGCTGCCGCGCCGCCCAGCGCGTGCGCGTACAGGCCCGACTGGGTTTGCGGGGCCAGGTAGCTGAAGCCATTGCAGGCGGTCAGCAGTCCGGCCGGGCCGAGGCTGCCGCCGGCCATCCCGCTGCGGCCTGGTCCCGCAGGGCTAGCCCGCCCGACGCCGCCCTGGCCGCCGACTGAGCCGCCGCGTGAGCCGAGCGCGTCCGCCTCGTCGAAGAAGACGATCACGCCGCCGTACCGGACCGACAGCTTGCGCAGCTTACGGAACAGGAACTTCACCTTGAGCACGCCGACGCCGAAGAACATGTTGATGAAGGCGCCAGGGTCAACGAAGACGTAAGGCCTGCCGGTCTCGCCGGCCACCGCCTCGGCCATCAGGGTCTTGCCGGTGCCCGGCGGTCCCCACAGCAGGATGCCGCCGGGGACGTAGCCGCCCTTTTCCTCGATCGACTCGGGATCCTCCAGGTACAGGATGTTCTCCTTGACCTTTTCCAGGACGTGGTCCTGGCCCCAAACGTCGGTGAACCTGGTGGTGATGTCGCCCGGATAGTAGACATCGACGCCGCCCCTGGACAGGAAGTAGAAGATCGCGGCGAACTGGCCGACGGCCAGCAGCATCAGCGCGAGTCCGTAAAGGATGAGGGGCAGGTAGTGCACGATCGAGGCGGGTGCTTTGAACAGCCCTTGCAGCGGTGTGGTGTGGTAGATAGCGCCGAAGATCACCGAGATGATCGCGATGACCAGCAGCCATTTCAGTGCGCGGGAGACCCGGAACCTGGAGTAGTCGCTGAACCTGTGCGCGACCCGGTCACTTCCGGCAAACACCGTGGTCGACGCCCGGTAGTAGCCATGAGAACGCTCGGCCGCGAGGAAGCTGAGCTGCCTGACCACCTCGATGCCGAGCAGCAGCAGGAGCCAGCGGCCGATGCCCGAGTTCAGCTGCACCTGCTGGAGGGCAGCATCGCGGAAGCCGAGTATCGGGTCGTTGGACATCTGGTACCAGACGACGATGAACCAGAGCAGCACCAGCGCGATGACGAACTTGAGCCTGTCCCAGAGCGCCAGCGCCCGCCGGGTTGGCTTCCTGGCCGGATCATGCATCAGGAACCTCGCACCGTGAATGAGTCGACAACATCCTTGATTTGCGGCAGATGCGCGACGAAGCAGTTCTGGTAGCACTGCACGAGCAGCAAGTAGAGCTTGGTGGTCGAGCTATTGGTCAGCACGGTCTGATCGAAGGTGTCTGGCTGGCCGTTGATCGTGTATTCGTACAGCTCGTTGATGCCGCGCACGCCGTCATGCGCGGTGATCACGGTGCTGTTGATCAGCACGAAGCCGGAGAGCTTGGTGCCCGACGCGGCCGCCTGCTGGCGGGCGCCTGACGTTACCGGGAACAGCAAGTCCCGCATGAAGTTGAAGCTGAGGGCTTCCCTGAGCCCCGTAGTCAGCGACTGGACGCTGGCATACACCACGGGCTCGGTGGACGCGGTCAGCAACGTGCCCGCCGCGGCGTCCCAATGCTCGGCGTAGGCACGCGACCAGGCGAGCGATCCGCCCGGCGGCCCGGCGGCCGAGTTGGACAGCTCCGACGCCTGGGTAGCCGCCAGTCGCTGCGAATTCATCGCCTGCCAGCTGGACGGAACCCTGAAGTACGCATTGTCGGCCGAGTCGGCCGCGTAGTTGTAGGCGGGTGCCGCGCAGCCGACCACGGTGGCCAGCAGACCTGCCGCCACCAAGCCCGCAGCGATCCGGCGGAACTGCCCCATGCTCCGGGCGCCTCTCCCGATCAGAGCTGGCCCGTCCCGGCAGTTCGGGCCTGTAATCGAGTATGCGGTGAAGGTGTGCTAAGCAGTCAACCCCGCCGTTACCGGTTGATACTGATGAGTCAGCTGAGGCAGGCGAGGCGACGCGTGGAGTCGAGGAGCACCTGCTTGCGGGGTTCGCACCGGCGCAGTCAGCGTGCTGCCAGCAAGCGTGCGGCGACGATGCGCGCGACTACCCGCCAGCCGAGGATGAACAGCGCGAGGAACGCAAGCGTGACGCCCATGAACGCGAGCGCGGTGCCCTGGCCGGCGAGCACCCGGAGCGCCATGCCGGCTACCGCCGCGCCCAGCCAGGCGCCGAGGCCAGTCGGCCCGATCGCGAGCGGCCGGCGCCAGGCCCGGGCCGCGGCCAGGCCGATCGCCAGCCCGGCTAGGAAGGGCCAGGCGGTGTGCCAGATTCCGGCGACAGTGTCGCCGTCGTGATGAGCGTGGCGGCCGATGGCCACGAAGGCCAGCACGCAGCAGGCGTCGAGCGCCGTGCTGACGATCGCCGGTCGGCTCATCGGGCCACCGTAGCCGACCGCGTCGGCAACGTGGTCGCGGGCCTTATCACTTAGGCTCGGCGCTGATGCCGAGGTTGCTGATCGTTCATCACACCCCGTCGCCCGCGCTGCAGGCCATGTTCGAGGCTGCCGCGAGCGGTGCCCGCACGGACCAGATCGAGGGCGTCGAGGTCACGGTGCGGCCCGCGCTGACCGCCGCTGCCGCTGAGGTGCTGACCGCCGACGGGTATTTGCTGGGCACGCCCGCCAACATCGGCTACATGGCCGGCGCGCTGAAGCATTTCTTCGACGGCATCTACTACCCGTGCCTGGAGGCGACCAGGCGGCGTCCGTACGGCCTGTACGTGCACGGCGCCAGCGACACCGGCGGAGCGGTCCGTGCGGTCGAGTCGATCGCGGCTGGCCTGGGCTGGCGGCCAGTCAGGCCAGCGGTCACGGTGACAGGCACGCCCGGCAAGCCGGACCTGGAGGCCTGCTGGGAGCTTGGCGCGCTGCTGGCCGCAGAGGTAGCCGGTTGATCGTCACCGTTACCCTCAATCCGGCGCTGCACGTGCAGTATGAGGCGACGCGGGTGCAGGTGGGCGCGGCCAACAGCGTCAGCCGGATCCGCTACCGGACCGGCGGCCGCGGACTGGCCGTGGCGCGGCTGCTGCACACCTTCGGGCATGAGGTCGTGGCGGCCGGGCTCGCGGGCGGGTCGGCGGGCGAGCTGATCAGGAACGAGCTGGCTAGGGCCGGGGTGGCCACGCAGTTCACCCGGATCGGCGCCGAGTCACGGCGAATCGTTCAGATCGTGGACGGTTCGGACGGGACGGCCACCAGCTTTGCCGAGCCCGCCCCTTACATCACCACCGAGGAACTCGGCCGGCTCGCCGCGGACTTCCGGGACTTGCTGGACGGCGCAACCGCCGTCGTGCTCTGCGGCAGCCTGCCCGACGGGCTGCCCGCCGAGACGTATGGCTCACTGGTCAGCTATGCGACCGGCGCGGGCGTCCCCGTCGTGCTCGACGCCGGCGGCAGCGCGCTCCGCCACGGCGCCGCCCGCCGGCCTGCGCTGATCATTCCCGAGCTGGATGCTGGCGGCAGCCAGGGATCTGATAGCGGTGTCGTGGGCGCGGCTGGCATGGAAGCGGCCGCGGGCAGCTCGGTGGTGCTGCTGGCAGGCCAGGGCATAAGGGCGCTGACCGCAGCCGGCGAATGGCGCGCCGAGCTCGGCTCGGCTGCGGAACCGGCCGGGCCGGGAACCGGAACCCGCGAGCCGGCAGCGTTCCGCGATGCGCTGGTCGCCGGGCTGGTTCCTGGCATCGCGCTGGCGTGGTCCTGGCCGGACATGCTCCGGCATGCGCTGGCACTGGCCGCGTCGGCGGCGCCAGGCGGCGATGCGGACCTGACCGCGTACGAGGCGACGCTGTCCACGGTGGAGGTCACCGGTCCGCGTAGCTAGGCCAGCCGGGCGGACCAGGCGAACTACACTCTGGCCGCAATGACCGAGCAAACCAGCACCGATCTTCGCGCAGCCGACCGCGGACCTGCCGTCGGGCGGATCCGCCCCGGCGGTGGGGCGGTGGCCGCGCTGACCGGGCTGTGCCTGGGCTTGCTTGCGCTCGGGCCCGGGCTTGGACCCGGCTACCTGCTCAGTTATGACCTGGTCTTTGTGCCGGATCCGCAGTTCAACGCTGCGACGTTCGGCTTGGCAGGGACGCTGCCGAGAGCGGTGCCGAGCGACGCGGTCGTGGCCGTGCTGGCCAGGGCGCTGCCCGCGGACGTCATCCAGAAGCTCGTGCTGCTCGGTATCTTCGCGCTGGCATGCGCCGGAGCGGCCAGGCTGCTGTCCGCGGAACGCTGGCCTGCCAGGATCGCGGCCGGGCGCTCTGTACGCCTGGAACCCGTTCGTGGCCGAGCGGCTGCTGCTCGGCCAGTGGGCGACTTTGCTCGGGTACGCCGGCCTGCCCTGGGTCCTCGGCGTCCTGACGAGGCCGTCGGCCGGCTGTTGCGGCGCACGGCCCGGCTGGGCATCGCGCTGCTGCCGGCCGCGGTCGGCGGTTTCGCCGCTATGTCGATCTCCGGGCTCGTGGCGTTGCCGACCGCGGCCTGCCAGCGCGGGACAGCGAAGTCCCGGCTGGTCGGATCGGCGGCGGTCCTGTTTGTCCTGGCGATGCTGAGCCTGCCGTGGCTGATCCCTGCGCTGACCCAGCCGGTGCATACCAGCCCGGCCGCTGTCGCCGCGTTCGCCGCGCGGGCCGATACTCCGTTCGGCACCGCAGGCAGCCTGCTCGCGCTCGGCGGAGCCTGGAACGCCCAGACGGTGCCGGCGGGTTACGGCGGAGTGGGGTCAGCGTTCTGGCTCTGCCTGGCGCTGGGCTCGCTGGCCGGTTTCGTTCTGCTCGGCCGTCGGCGCTGGCCGGGACTTGGCACTGGCGCGGTGGTCGGCCTGCTGATCGCCCTGGTCGGGGCGCTCGGCGCCGGCCAGGACCTGCTTCGGGCCATGATCACTGCGTGGCCCGGCTTCGCCGTGCTGCGTGATGGACAGCAGTTCGTCGCTCCGCTCGCGCTCGCAGAGGCAGTCGGCCTGGGCCTTTGCGTAGCCCGGTTGCTGCGGGCGCGGCGGCCGGCCTTCCTGCGCGAGGGAAAGCCGATCGTGGCGGCGGCCATGATTGTTGCCCCCGTGCTGCTCCTGCCCGGCCTGGCGTGGGGGGCGGCGGGCCGGTTGCGCCCGGTCGAGTATCCGGCCGACTGGCTGGCCGCGCGCCGGCTGATCAACGCCGACCCCGGGCCGGGCAGCGCCCTGCTGCTGCCGTGGGGGGCGTACCGGCGGTTCGGCTGGAATCACGGCGAGGCAGTCCTGGACCCCTGGCCGCGCCTGCTGGCGCGCGAGGTTACCTGGGATGACGGAGTACAGGTTGGCTCGGCGCGGATACCGCCCGAGAGTCGGGCGGCGCAGGCCATCGGCCGGCTAGTGATGGCCGGGGTTCGCTGACGGCCGCGCTGCAGGCGGACGGTTACCGGTACGTGATCGTAGACGTCCGGCCTGGGCTGGGAGTTCGATGCCGGTGGCAGCTATCCCTATCGTGCCCGGCTGCCGGGCTGCCGGATCGTGCTGGCCGGTCCTGACTTGGTGATTTACCGGATTCCGGCCGGTGACCCTGCAACGAGCGCCCGGTAAGCGCCGCCCCCGTTACCCTCATCGGGCCGCGGTGCGGGTCAGCACAGGTGAGAACTGGTGGGGTACAGCCTGTCTTATTACTTTTTGATGATACTTTCGCCGACTCAGCGCAGCTGTCTGGCCGCTACGATGCTGGCGGAACGTCGCGAAGGAGTGGCAAATGAGAGCGTTGCTCGTGGCGGTCGTCGTCGGTGCCGTGCTGGCAGTTGGGCCGGCTCGGAACTGGCGCCGTCCTGTCCGGTGTCGCGAACGGCAAGCCTGCCAACACTCAGCTTTATAACTACGGTCAGCGCTAATAGCCTCTGGCCCTTGCAGATGTCGTGATAAATCCGGCCAACTCTCCGAGTCCTGCGTGGCTGGAGATCATCGTTCCTGCGCGTAACGAGGAAGCACGACTGGCCGCCGGGCTTGACATGCTCTGCGCGAAGGCCGCCACCATGCCTGTCGGCGTCGAGGTAATCGTCGTCGACAGCGCCAGCACCGACCGGACCGGCGCCATCACCCTGGAGTGGCCGCCCGGCCCTGTTCCGGTCCGCCTGATCCGCTGCGACAAGCCCGGCAAGGGAGCTGCGGTGCGGGCCGGCCTGCTGGCCAGCCGGGCTAGATATGTTGGTTTCTGCGATGCCGACATGGCCACTGACCTGTCCGCACTTGATTCCGCGATCGAGGAACTGCTCGCTGGGCATCAGGTCGTGATCGGGTCACGGGCGCACGCCGACTCGGTGGTGCAGGACAGGCACAGCATCGTCCGCAAGGCAGGAGCTGCCGTCTTCCGCGGCATGGCCCGGCTAGTCGCGCCAGGTGCCGGGGATACGCAGTGCGGCTTCAAGTTCTTCGCCGGACCCGTCGCGAGACATGCGGCCATGGACCTTGCCACGGCCGGCTTTGCCTTTGACATAGAACTCATCGCCAGGTGCAGGCAGCTTGGCGCGGACCTCGTCGAGATCCCGGTGCGCTGGCGCGACATTCCTGGTTCCACTTTCTCGGTGTGGCGGCACTCGGTGACTGCATTCGCCGAGGTGGCGGGGATCTGGCTGGCGCTGAGGTCGGAGTCGACGTGGGGCGACGCCGCCCTGACCGGGCCGGGGCCAAGGGCCGAGCTGCTCGGCACCGGACTGACAGCAGGCACCGGACTGCCCGCAAGTGGCGTGGCGCCAGCCGGCGTGGCGCAAGTCAGCCCGCCATGACGGACGCGGGAGTCAACGGCCATCCGCCGGTGGCCGGCCTGCAGATCGTGGTCGTCAACTGGCGTGACGTCTGGCACCCCGAGGCTGGCGGCGCCGAAACGTATGCCTGGCAGATGGCCCAGGGGTTGCTGCGCCGCGGTGCCGTCGTCACCTTCCTCACGGCACGAGGTGCCGGGCAGGCAGCAGCCGAGCAACGGGACGGGATACAGATCATCCGGCTCGGATCGAGGTTCACCGTCTATCCGCGCGTACTCGGCTGGCTCCTGCGGCGACGGCGCCAGTTCGATGCGGTGATTGACTGCCAGAACGGGATACCGTTCTTCACGCCGTGGGTGATGCCGGCCCGGGTTCCCATCTTCTGCGTGATGCATCACGTGCACGACGCGCAGTTCGGCGTGCATTTCTCGCCCCTGGTCGCCGCCGTGGGCCGGCTGCTGGAGGGACCGGTGGCCCGCATCGCCTACCGGCGGCACCTTTGCGTCGCGGTCTCGCAGTCGACGGCCAGGGCCATGTCGGACCGGCTCGGCTGGATCGGGCCCGTTCATATCATCCCCAACGGGCTGAGCGCCGACGCGTTCGTGGCGCCGGCAGCCCGCGACATCACTCCTGCGACCATCAGCTGGGTGGGGCGGATGGTCGCGCACAAGCGCGTCGAACAGGTCCTAGGCGTGGCCGAGCGGCTCGGCCGGGATGGCGTGACCATCGACGTGATCGGCCGTGGCCCGGGCAGTGCATCGCTGGCCAGCCAGATCGAGAGCCGCGGCCTGGCCGGAACTGTCCGGCTGCGCGGCTACCTGGACGAGGATGCCAAGCGCGCGGCGGTGGCCGGATCGCTCCTGCACCTGAACACCTCGCAGGGCGAAGGCTGGGGTTTGTGCGTCCTGGAGGCGGCAGCGCTCGGAGTGCCCACGGTTGCGTTCGATGTGGACGGCCTGCGGGATGCGGTGCGTCACGGTGAGACTGGCTGGCTGGTCCGGCCGGGCGAGGAGTTCGAGGACGTTACCGAACTGGCGCTGAAGGAACTCTCCGAGCCAGCTCGCCGGGCCGAGATCGCCGCGGCCTGCCGCGGCTGGGCGGCCCAATTCGACTGGGACAGCAGCGCTGGCCAGCTAGCCGACCTGATAGCCGCTGGCCGACTCGGGCGCGTGCAATAGCCACCTGGTCATGGGCGGAGTTTATGTAGTCTATCGGCATGAAGGCCCCCATAAGATGGCTTCGATCCGGAGGGCGCTGGCTGTGACTCAGGTCGACCACATCCGGACTCCGGCAGCTCGGCCACAGGCCAGCGAAGCTACCGAATGGATCCGCGCGCACTGGGTGACGCTGGCTGCGGCCTGGCTGATCCTCGCTCAGCTGGCAGTGGCAGGTCTGGCGCTCGCGCACGCGTATTTCCGCCAGGACGACTTCCTGCTGATTGACTGGGCGCTCAAGAGCCAGCTCAACTGGCACTTCCTCGGGACCACCTATGGCGGCCACTTCATGCCTGGTGGCCTTGCCCTCACCTGGGCGCTGAGCAGGATCTCGGTATACGACTGGACGCTGGCGTCGATGGTCAACATGGCCCTCCTCGCTGCCGCGGGCCTGGCCCTGCTGCGCCTGCTGCGCACCATCTTCGGGGCCAGGCCAGCGATCCTCGTTCCGCTGATCGCCTACCTGTTCAGCCCGATTCTGCTGCCAGGGCTGGCGTTCTGGGCCACAACCCTGCAGTGGCTGCCGCTGCAGCTGGCCATATTCATGGCGCTGAACGCCCACGTCGTCTACGTCAGGACGGGCCGCCTGCGGCACGCTGTCGCAGCCGCCGCCTGGATAGCCTTCGGGCTGCTGTTTGACGAGGTAAGCGTCTTCATCCCGGTGCTGTTGCTCGCTCTGACATCCGGGTTTCTCCTGTCGGGCGGATGGCCCAGGGCCACGGCGTACGCACTGCGGAAATTCTGGCGCGCCTGGGTGATCTACGTCGTGCTGGCGGCTGGGTACCTGCTGCTGTTCTTGCAGCAGCTGTCCACCTCAAGCCAGCAGCCAAGCAAGCCTGGCTTGTTCTCCAACGTGCTCACGTTCACTTCGACACTGGTCCGGGTCAGTTTCGTTCCTGCTGCCCTGGGCGGCCCGTGGCACTGGCTAGCGGTTGGCACGCTCGGCGGTAAGTCTGATTACGCCTTCGCGGCGGAGTTGCCGCCGCTGACGCAGATCTCGTGGTCTATCGCGGCCCTGATCATCCTCGCGAGCTTGTGGTACCGGCGGCATGCCTGGCGGTCCTGGGTGATCCTGGCCTGCTGGATCCTCGCCAGCGCCGTCGTGCCGCTGGTCGTCGGCAGAATCGGAATGGGAGTGAGCGCCAAGCTTCTTGGCGAGGACCTGCACTCCCTTGCCGACAGCGCGCCAGTGCTCGCGATCTGCCTTGGCCTGGCATTCTGGCCGGTGACGGGAGAGGGGGAGGTGTACAGGGCCAGGGCGCCATGGCTGCTGCGTCGCGTTGGAACGGTAGTCGTGCTGGCCGGGTTCCTGGTCGGCTCGAGCTGGACCTACTACAGCTATGAGACCGGCACGAGCAGCGCGTTGACAAAGTCCTACATCGCCACCGCACGAGTGGCGATGTCAGCCGTTCCCAAGGGCGCGGTGATCGCTGACACTCCGGTCCCGACCGGGGTGGAGACCTTTAGCTGGTTTGGGCCCTACGCCTACACCGGGCGCGTCATCGGCGCCCTGGCGCGGCCGTCTCAGCAGCTGACCTGGACTCGCTTCCCCAACGGGATCGTTGATGACCTGAAGATCTTCGACAGCAGCGGACGGTTGTGGAGAGCAGCCATCCTCGGGCGGACCTCCCATCCCTCGTTTGCCCGGCACGGCTGTTGGCTGGTTGGGTCCAGATCGGTGCGCCTGCCGATTCCGGGTGCACCGTTGTACAACTGGACCTGGACCATGGGCTTGTCTTATTACGGGCCTGCGGCGACACTCGCGGTCCGGTTCGCCGCGAAGACATATGACTACCAGCTGCCGGCTGGTCTGCACATGCTGTACGTTCCCGCGACGGGCAGCGGGAGTTCGGTTCATGTCCAGCTCATTGGCGGCGGCCCGAAGGTTTGCGTGACCTCCATGACCATTGGCGGGCTCGTGCCGTCGATCCTCAGCCATCCCACTCCTGCGAAACCTGTCCGGGGCTGAGTTATCTTGCGCGGCGCGTGCCCGACGCTGGCTGACCTGGACCGGGAAACCGGGTAGCGGCCGATGATCGACACCACGCGGCCTGGAGTCGTGCAGCGCGGCGCCGGCTGGCGGGTGAGTTGGTGGGTCGCCGAGCCTGATCGCGCTGACGTCCAGGGCAGTAGTCCGCCCGTCGACGAGCGGCTCAGAAATGCGCTCTGGCTCATAGTCTGCTGTCTGCTGCTCGCCGCCATGACCTTCGTCACGCGGCCCGGCCACATCCTTGCCGACACCAAGATCGACATGGCCATCGATCCGGCCGGGTTCCTGAAGCGAGCTCTGCACCTCTGGGATCCGGCGCAGTTCGGGCAGCTGCAGAACCAGGCTGTCGGCTACTTCTTCCCGATCGGCCCCTTCTTCCTGGCCGGGAAACTGCTAGCCCTGCCCGCGTGGGTCGTCCAGCGGCTCTGGCTAACGGCGGTGTTCGTCGCCGCCTTCCTGGGCACGGTGCGGCTGTCGTCACGGCTGGGCATCGGCACGCCAGCCACCCGGATCGCGGCCGGCCTTGGCTATGCGCTGGCGCCCCGCGGGCTGAGCCTGATGGGCATCAACTCGGGTGAGTTCCTGCCCGCGGCTATGCTGCCGTGGGTCCTGATACCGCTGGTCAGGCTGCTGCGGGACGGCAAGGAGATGAGCCGTCGGCAGCGGATACGGGCAGTCGTCCAGTCGGCTGTCGCCGTCGCCCTGTGCAGCGGGATGAATGCTGCATCGGTCGTCGCGGTGCTCGCGCTTGCCTTGGCCTACATCCTCACCGGGCGTCGATCCTGGCCGCGATGGCGAGTGCTGACGTGGTGGGTGCCGGCAGTCGGCCTCGCGACTTCCTGGTGGACGATTCCGCTGCTGCTACTCGGTAAGTACGGCGTGTCAATACTGCCGTATTCCGAGAGCGCGGCGGTTACCACGTCCGTCACCAGCCTGTCGAACACGCTGCGCGGCACCGAAGACTGGACCACCTACCTGGCGGTTAATGGCTCGCCGTGGTGGCCGGTCGGATTCCATCTCTCCACCGCACTGATACCGACGCTGCTGACTGGCCTGATCGCGGCGCTCGGCCTGGCCGGTCTGCTGACCAGGCGCATGCCCGAGCGGCGCTTCCTGCTGTTCGCGTTGCTCGCCGGCATCTTCGTCATCTTGACGGGCTACGTAAGCGGCCTGGGCAGTCCGCTGGCCACCTCGCTCGATCACCTGGTTAACGGGCCGCTGGCGCCGCTGCGCAACCTGCGGAAGTTCGATCCGCTGGTCCGCCTGCCGGTCATGCTCGGGCTCGCGCAGTTGCTCGCCTCGCTTCGTTTCCCGCGAGTCAGGATGGCGGCTGGCGTGCTGGCCGCAGCCGCGCTTGCAGGTGTGGCGGTGCCGGCCGCAGTCAGCGGCCTGTCCGCTGCCGGTGACTTTCAGGCCGTGCCTTCCTACTGGGTAGCCGCTACGAACTGGCTGAACAAGCATGCAGGCAACGAGGCTGTGCTGGCGGTGCCGGGCGCCCGATTCGGCGAGTACGTCTGGGGACGTCCTATGGATGACGTCCTGGAAGCGATGTTCTCCGGCGACTGGGCCAGCAGTCAGCTCGCCGCGATCGGCTCGATCGGCAGCACAAGGCTGATCGACGCGATCGAGCAGCGAATTGAAGGCCGGCCAAGGATCGGCGGGGCTCACCCAGGTGCTGGCGAGGATGGGAGTCAAGTACATCATCGTCAGGGATGACCTCATTCGAAGTGACCTCTACGACGCGTGGCCGGCCCGTGTGAATGACGCGCTGTACGCCTCGCCAGGCATCGTGAAGGTCGCACAATTCGGCACCTTCCCTATCGGCAGCTCCGTCCCGGACAATGCGGTCAGCAACTTTGACTCCCCGTACCCGCCGGTCGAAATCTTCCGCGTCAGCGGCGCGCAGCCTGCCGCGACTGTCGTGCCTGCAGCGGGCACCACGCGCGTGTATGGCGGCCCGGAATCGCTCCTGAACCTCGCTGACCAGGGGTTGCTGCGGGGCGAGCCGGTAGTCGTTGATTCCGACACTGCAGGCTTGGCCGCCAGCAAGTACGTCATCACTGACTCGCTCCGGCGGATCGTCCGTAACTTCGGAGAGATACGGGTCGACTACTCGCAGACGCTAACCCGCACGGACCCGGCTAGCACGCTCGAAGCAGCGACCGATTACCTAGAGCCGTCCTGGCTGCCCTACGTCGCCGTCGCGCAGTATCAGGGCATCGCCAATGTCACCGCCTCGTCGTCGGCGTCGGATATCTCTGCCTTGCCGGACCAGAGCGCGACCGGGCCTGATGCCGTTCGCTGCGGTCGACGGAAACCCGAAGACGATGTGGGAATCAGGCGGCGTGACCGGGCCAGTCCATCAGTGGCTGCAAGTGGATTTCACCCGCGCCCGCGATCCGGGCACGATCCGGGTGGCGTTCGCTGACAGAGCTGTGGTGGGCCCGGCGGTAACAAAGGTCGAGGTTCAGACCGCAGCAGGCACGATCACCGACAAGCGTTATGCAGACGGCGCAATCGCAGCCGCTCGCTACACCACGCGGCCTGACCAGCTGGCTGAGGATTACTGTCGAGGCCGTTGCGCCGACTTCGTTCCCCTTGGCCGGAACGCAGGTCGGCGTTGCCGAGCTGACCGTGCCGGGAGTCAGCGCGAGCCGTGCGATCGTCGCGCCGGCTGTCCAGGTCCCCGCCAACGCCGAGCCGTCGGTACTCCTGGCGAAAGCCGAGCCGCAGCCGTCCGGGTGCATGCTGACCTCGCTGCGCTGGGTCTGCTCGCCGTCGCTGATCAAGCCGACCGAGGAGCAGTACGGCTTCGATCAGGCATTTACCGTGCAGCGAGGCCACGCGGCGGCACTGTCCGGGCTTGCGGTACTCAGCAGCCCGCAGGAAGTCGCTCGCTATGCCTGGCCCGGCGCCAGCCAGCCGCGGGTCACGGCGTCGTCCGCCTTTATCAGGGCCCCAGCTGACATGCCGGGTTCGGCCTTCGACGGCAACCTCTCGACGGCGTGGATCTCCGGTCCCGGTGACGCTCACCCGGTGCTGACCATCCAGTGGCGGGGAGCCAGGACGATCCATCAGATCAAGGTGATGAGGCCACCATCGTCGGACGGTCCACTGCGGGTCCTGGTCACCGCTTCCAACGGCCAGCTGCGCGGCGGCGTAATCGGCAGGTCGGGCGTGCTGACGTTTCAGCCGGGTCTGCGGACCAGCAAGCTGTCATTGGCCTTCACCCCCGATCAGTTGCCGGTTCAGATTTCCGAGGTTCGCATCCCCGGGGTTAGTCCGCTAACGCCGGCTGCATCCGGGCGGATCACCATTGGCTGCGGCCACGGGCCGGTCATCGTCGTGAACGGCACGCCAGTGCAAACCAGAGCGGCCGGCACCGAGACGGACCTGCTGCAGGGCAGGCCGATCCCCTTCTCCGCATGCTCGGAGGTCAACGTCCAGGCCGGCCGCAACTCAGTGCTGGAGTCAGCCGCCGACCCTAGCGGGTTCGACGTGCAGAGCGTGCTCGTCGACCCGTCCGGCCGTGGCGGATTGGCCAGTAGCGCCGCTGTCCGGAGCGTCCCGGCGACCCCGATCACCTGGGGCCCGTCTAGCAGAACCGTCCGCGTCGCGGCCAGGCCAGCGCTCATTCCTGGTCGTGAACGAGAACTTCAACGCTGGCTGGCGGGCCCGGATCGGCGGCCGGACCCTGGCGCCGGTCCAGCTCGATGGCTGGAAGCAGGGCTGGTTGCTCCCGGCTGGCACTAGCGGTGTGGTCACGCTGACCTACAGGCCCGACGCGATCTACCGCACCGGACTGTTCTGCGGGCTTGCAATCCTCGCATTGATGATCGTCCTTGCCGTGCCGTTGCGGCGGAGAAGCAAATTGCGGAGCGTGGCACCGACGGCCCCGGGTCGGTTCGGCCCAGTCGGTCCAGCGCCGGGTCAGGCTGGGGAACGGAGCCGTCTGGCTGGCCTGGCGCGCGTCCCGGCTGGCCTGCTCGTCGTCGCCTTCGGGTTGTGGACGGGAGGCTACGCGGGCGCCGCGCTCCTTCCGGCCGCCACGGTCTTGTTCATCGCCGCCCGGAAGCGCCGGTCACTCGGCCGCAACTGGCGGCTGCTGTCGAGCATGTGGCTTGTTCCCGCGCTGATGCTGGCTGCCGCGATCGGACAAGCGGCCGGATACCTGCTCGAGCAGTGGGGCTATTCGGGCGGCGGAGTCACGGCGCTCTGGGACACCGGCCCGGAGCTAATGTGCCTGCT
The DNA here is from genome assembly GCA_963834665.1 of uncultured Actinomycetota bacterium. Classification (GTDB taxonomy): domain Bacteria; phylum Actinomycetota; class Actinomycetes; order Streptosporangiales; family Streptosporangiaceae; genus JAJYUU01. The sequence goes on along the minus strand of CAWICK010000006.1, from coordinate 209,863 downwards.
GATCCTGGGCCGCCTCATCGCCGAACTGGCGGGTGCTGGCCGGCCTCACATGCCGGGGCGCGATAGCGCTGGACCGGGCCTGGCTGACGCCCGGGGGCGGTCCAGCGGCGCGGGCGGTTAAGACACCGACCTTACGGCTAGCAGCACCCGGCCGGGCCGGTAGTGCGTGCTTGCCGGACCGCCCTCGCCGGCTCCGGTAGAGGCTTTGCGCGGGCAGTTCGATCAGGTAGTAGCTGACAACTGCTGCACCCACGGTCAGCGCCACGACGATGATGAGGATCGCCACTACCGCTGGCCAGGTGTAGGCGCCGCCGTGAAAGGCATCGTTGGCATGGGCGAGCCTGAAGAACGCATAAATGATGACGAACTGCCACAGGAAAATGCCGTAAGAGATCCTGCCCAGGAAACTCATGACCGGATTGCCGAGCGCTCGCGAGACCCAGGTCGGCCGGCCAGGCTGGAACGCGACGGGCGCGACCAGCGCGGCCGCGATCACGGTATAGAGCGCCGTCTTGACTTCGAACTCCCACAGGCTCGGCACTGCCAGCGTCTCCGGCCCGGCCAGCTGGGTGCACGCGATCGCGAACGCAACGACGGCTAGCAGCCAGCAAGCCTCCGCCGACCCCGCGATCGTCCGGCAGAACCTGGCCACCTTGCCATCCCCCTGCCGCGCATTAGGCCCAGTCTCGTCAGCGTGCTCGGCATGCGCCCACTCCGATATGACCGCGACCGCCATTCCGGCCGCGAACCAGGTCAGCAAGCGCGGCAGCGTCGCACCGAGCCAGAGCTCAAGCCTGGGGTAGAAGGCCAGGACGGTAAAGCCATAAGAGGAGAGGCCGAGTACCGCGATTCCGGCCAGGAGCCGCCTGGCCCGGCGATTGAGGTCTGCGGCACCCCACCGGGACCACCACGTGAGCATCGCGGCCAGCAACGGCAGCACCAGGTAGAAGGACACCTCGACGACCAGGCTCCACATCTGCGCTAGCCCGTCGGCCCCGGTGCCCGCCCACCACGGGTGCAGGTTGTAGTTCTGCACGAGCAGCAAGTACTGGACCCAGGTGGACAGCGACCGGACGTGCTGGTGATTCAGCGCCACGAGGGCGACGATCACGACCAGCCAGTAAGCGGGCAAGATCCGCAGCGCCCGCCGCCACATGTAGGACAGCGTTGCCGGGCCAGGCTGACCGCGCAACGCCGCCCTCGCCCACGGCCGGTACAGCAACAGCCCGGATAGGGCGAAGAAGATGGGAACGCCGACGTCGCCGCGGCTGACGACCCATGACGCCGGGCTGCCCGTGAACTCGAACCCGGTCTCGCCGCCGACGTGGGTGACCAGGACGGCCATCGCCGCGATGACGCGGAGGCCGTCCAGTGCGGTGTTGCGCCCGGCCGTAGCCGGAAGGTCGGACCGGACCGTGGCATGCGGGACCCCGTCCGCAGCGGCCCGATCCGAAGTGATCATCTGTCCCGTTTGCCGGTTATCGTCCTCGTTGCCAGAGAATACGCTACGAAGCACGGCCTACTGTCGAGTAGCTGGGGCTAGCGTGAAGGTAAGAACCTGTTATATCTATGTGTCCTGAATGCCGATAACAGGCAACGGGATCAGACTATGATCCTCCGGAACACAACCATCATATCTATCACATGACCTGCTAAAGGTGTTTGCCCAGGAGGATGGATGCGCAGGGTTACCGGGCTCGTGGCAGCTGCCCTCGGGACCTTCCTGATCGTGCTGGCCCTGCTCGTCCGTTTCTTCGTTGTGGGCCAGGCAGTGAAGTTCCCGTTGAATGAGAACGCAATTTCGAGTTTGGTCGCTACCAACGCAAGCTACTTCAGCCCAGCCACGCTGAGCGAGCTGACCGGCGTGAAGTTGCACGAGACGATCACCGTTCAGGGCGATAGCGCCGCTGGTACCTCCAGCCGGGCGGTCTGGACTTCGTTCAGCTACCTGTACGACGACTCCAACCTCCAGGCGGTGAACTACTCGAAGCAGCGGCTGGCCTTTGACCGGCGCACCGGAGAGCTCATCAACTGCTGCGACGCTTACATCGGCACCAACAACAAGGTGCACATGTCCGGCCTTGGCTACGTATGGCCGCTCGGTGCGCAGAAGCAGACCTATCAGATCTTCGACACCACTCTGCTCAAGCCGCATCCCACGGTCTATACCGGCAGCGCAGTGGTGGATGGCCTGACGACATACAAATACGTCGAGACCGTGCCCGCCACTCAGATCGGCACGCAGACCCTGCCAGCGTCGCTGGTTGGCGAGAAGGGCTCGCAGACAGTCACGCTGCCTCAGTACTACCAGGGCACCACCACCGAGTACGTGGACCCGATCACCGGCGCCCCGGTGAGGGCGCAGTCCAGCCAGCACGTGTACCTGGTCAACAGCAGCGGCGCGCCGGCGCTGAACCTGCTTGATGCTTCCTTCACGAGCACGCCCACCTCGATACTGAGCGCGGTCACCTCGGCGCAGCACTATGACAGCGAGATCCAGCTAATATCGGTCGTCATCCCGGTGGGCCTAGGCGTCGTCGGCATCCTCCTCCTCGTGATGGGCGTCGTGCTGTTCGTGGCGTGGAGGCGGGAGGAAGCCGAGTACGGATATGAGGACGAGTACGAGACCGGTGAAGTAACGGCTTGACCGGGGATGCTCAAGGATGCCGGTGACCTCGCGGGCTAGCCGCCTGGCCGAGCTCAGCCGGGACTGGACCACGCTCGGCGAGGAAGATCCGCTCTGGGCCGTCTGCGTGGATCCGGCTCGCCGCGGCGGCCGCTGGGATATCGACGACTTCATGGCCAGCGGCCGCGCGGAAGTAGATTCCGTCATAGACCGGCTCGGCGAGCTTGGCATGTGTCCTCAGCGCGCAGCTGCGCTGGACTTCGGCTGCGGCGTCGGGCGCCTGACGGCCGCCCTGAGCAAGCACTTCAGCGCGGTTACCGGGGTGGATATCTCGCAGCCGATGCTCGACCGGGCCAGTGCCCTGCTGGGGGACCAGCCAGCGTGCACGTTCGTCCGCAATGAGTGCCCGGATCTCAGCCTCTTCCCGGACGGCACGTTCGACCTCGTCTACTCCAGCCTCGTCCTGCAGCACATGCCCCCGGATCTAGCCGCCGCTTACCTGCTCGAATTCGTGCGGGTGGTCCGGCCTGGCGGCGCGGTCGTGGTGGTAGTACCGGAGGCACACCGCATGACGCCGCGTGGCGTCGTGTATGCCGTTGCCCCGCGGACCCTGATCGGGCTCATTCAGCGCAAGGTCTTCGGCTATCCGGCCCCGATGCAGATGCATACGCTGTCCGCGGGCCGGCTGCGGGCCCTGATCGAGCCGACGCAGGCGAAGCTCGTTACCTCCGACCCGCGTCACGGCGTAGGCGAGCACTGGCGCATGACCTGCCACTTCCTGGCCAAGGACGCCGGATAGGAGCTGGCCCGGGCGCCGCGCGGCGGCGAACGGCGGGCTGGCTATCGTGGCTTCGTTCCCCTAGGAAGCTGCCGACTCCACCCGCTGAGGCTGCTGCGCAGCCGCCAGGTGGGCGGTCGGCAATTGCCCAGCCCGGTCCCACCGCGCCGGTTTCCGGTGCCGTCCAGCCCGCGCGAGCACGGCGCCCTTGACGCCGCGGCCCAGGGCCAGCCCGATGCCACCGAGGGCCAGGTCGGAAGCGGTGGTCACCCCCCTGGTGACGAGCGCCACGGCCACTGCGGTGCCGTGCGGCAAGATGGTGGTCAGCGCGGCGATGAGAATGACCTCGCGCGCACCTATCCCGCTGGGGAACACGACAAGAAGCAGGCCGGCCGAGAACGCGAGTGCGTACCCGCCTATGGCCAGGAGCAGCGAGACGGCCTTGGGCCGCCATGTCCGCCTGGACCAGCCAGACCTGCACGCCGAGCAGCACCCAGCCGAGCAACGTCCAGATCAGCGCGTGGGCGAGCCCGCGCCAGCTGAGCCTCCGCTCTAGCGGCTGCCGCCTGATCAGGATCAGCCCGCGGTCGATAACCGGTCCGAGCACTGGCGGGCACAAGCCGATCATGATGACCGGGACCGCCGCGAGCACCCACCAGTAATGCCTGGCGATACCCGGAGAAGCCAGTGGCAGGGCCAGGGCCGCCACGCCGAGGCCGGCGCCGATCGCCACTGCCAGGGAAACCGCGAAGGAGGCAACGCTACGGCGGCGCGGCACCCCCAGGTCGTGGCCAAGTTCAACCTGGGCGGCGAATGCCCAGACCGCGCCAGGGACGTATTTGCCCAGCTGAGAGACGAAGCTGATCTTAGCGGCGGCCTTCGCGGGCAAAGGCGAGCCGAAGTCTGCCAGTACCGCCCGCCACGCCAGCATCATGCAGACCGAGCCGGCCATCGCGGCCAGCAGCGACAGCGCTACCGAGTACCAGTGCAGCCGGGCCAGTCCGGCGCTCACCTGCGGCCACTCGGCATAGAGCCCATAGCCGCAGAAGACGAGCACCACCGCGAGCAGCGCGACCCTCACTCGTGGGTCGCGCGCAAGCCGAGCGAGCCGAGGCAGCACCCCCAGATGGTACCTGTCTGTCACGCTATTTGACTACTTGTTGGTAGCTTGCGGGTCTAGCCTCCCGGACTACTCATGTGGTGTCCTAACGCTACGCAGATGGTCTTGCGGACTTAGCCGATAACCGGACTCGGAGGTGTGCAGTGGGATCGAAGGGGTTCTGGCGCCGGGCGGAGGAGGATCCGGGCTGGATCGCAGTAGTAGATCCTGACGGCACCGAGCACACAGCAGGCGACCTGCTCGCCCGGGCCAACCAGCTAACGCACGCATTGCGAGCCAGGGGCCTGAAGGCAGGTGATGGCATCGCCGCACTGCTGCCCAATGGCGCCGCGCCGGTCGAGGTGTACCTGGCCGCCCTGCAGGCAGGCTGGTACCTGACCCCGGTCAACTGGCACTTCACCGCGCCCGAGGCCGCCTACATCGTCAGGGACTGCAAGGCCAAGGCCGTCTTCGTACACGAGCGCCTTGCCAAGCTCGGCGCGGACGCAGCCGACCAGGCGGGCGTTCCCTCTGATGCGAGGTTCAGCTTCGGTGCCGTGCCCGGCTTCACCAGCGTGGCGGACCTGCGGGCAGGCCAGCCGGAGAGCCTGCCTGAGGAGCGGACCGCTGGCGCGACTATGCACTACACCTCGGGTACCACGGGCCGTCCCAAGGGCGTGCGCCGAGCGCTGACGGGACTAGATCCTGACGATGCAGTCGTGCTGGGTGCCGGTTTGCTGACCTTCTTCGGCGTGACCGACGGCCAGCCGAACGCCCACCTGCTGAGCGCGCCGAACTACCACACCGCCGTTACCACCTTCGGTGGTGCGGCGCTGCATATGGGTCACACGCTGGTCACCATGGAGGGCTTCGATCCCGAGACTGCGCTAGCGCTCACCGAGCGCTACAAATGCACGAACTCGCACATGGTCCCAACCCACTTCAAGCGGATGCTCTCGCTTCCCGACGAGATCAGGGCCAAGTACGACCTCTCATCGATGCGCTGGCTGATCCATGCGGCCGCGCCATGCCCGGTCGGGATCAAGCAGGCCATGCTGGACTGGTGGGGCCCGTGCGTCTGGGAGTACTACGCGGCGACCGAGGGCGGCGGCACGATCGCCTCGCCGCAGGACTGGCTGGCCCATCCCGGCACGGTCGGCACGGCCTGGCCGATCAGCGAACTGCTGATCGCTGACGAGAACGGGGACGCGTGCCCGACGGGCATGCCGGGCACCGTGTACATGAAGATGGGCCTGTCCGATTTCGAGTACTACGGGGACCAGGCCAAGACACAGGCGAACAGGCTGCAGGACTACTTCACCGTCGGCGATATCGGCTACCTGGACGCCGAGGGCTTCCTGTTCCTGTGCGACCGCAAGTCCGACATGATCATCTCCGGCGGCGCGAACATCTATCCCGCCGAGATCGAGTCCGAGATCATCATGAACCCCAAGGTCGCGGACGTCGCCGTCTTCGGCATTCCGGACGAGGAGTGGGGCGAGCAGATCAAGGCGGTCGTGCAGCCGGCCGACGGCGTGGAGCCGGGCGACGAACTGGCCGCGGAGATCCTGGCTGGCCTGGAGGGCAGGCTGGCGAAGATGAAGTGGCCCAAATCCATCGACTTCGCCACTGAACTGCCGCGCGACCCCAGCGGCAAGCTCCTCAAACGCCGCCTCCGCGACCCGTACTGGGCAGGCCGGGCGGCGGCGATCTAGGCCGGGTGGCGATCCAGGCCGGGTGGCGATCCAGGCCGGGCGGCGGGATCCGGGCCCGGCGCCTACGGTCCAGCCGTCAGGGGCGCGGATAACGTCGCGACCGCCACCCTGGCCAGCATGTCGATGAGCCGCGATGTCGACTTGGCGTCCGGTGGCTTGCCGTAGGTCATCGCGAACACGTGGCGGCGAGCACCGGGCAGCTCCACGGTGGCGATGCCCGGGTGGCGGGCGGCTCGTAGCGCGAGCGCGGGCAGAGTAGTGACCCCCAGGCCCGCCGCCACCAGCGCCTGCACCGCGAGGTAGTCGTCGGTAGTAAAGGAGATCTTCGGCGTGAACCCGGCCGCCTCGCATTGCCGGACTAGGTGCGCACGGCAGCGCTCGCAGCCCGCGATCCAGCGGCTGCCGGCGTAGTGGGCCAGGTCCGCGATCGGCTCCCGGCCCCGACCCGGCGCGGCTTCGCGCACCCCGGCACCGCTCGTCCCGGCACCGGTCGGCCCGGCACCGCTCGTCCGGGCACCGCTCGGCCCGGCACCGGTCGTCGGCCCGGCGTCCCGGTCGGCCCGGCGCCGCTCGGCCCGGCACCGGTCGTCCCGGCGGCGCTCGCCGCTGCACCACTCGGTCCTGCGCCGCCGGTCGGCCCGGCCGCGGTAACCAGGTGCACCGGCTCGTCGAGCAGCAACCTGCCTCGCGTTCCCTCGTCGGCCGGGTCAGGTGGCGCCGGGTCGACGCCTTGCTGGTAGTGCCGGAACACAACGGCGACATCGACATAGCCAGCGCGCAGCATCCGCAATGCTTCCGGCGGCTCTGCCTCGGTCAGCATGAAGTCCATGCCAGGGGTCTCGGCCTCTAGCCTGGCGGCCGCCGCCGGGACCAACGTGCCCAGCGCGGACGGGAACGCGGCCAGCCGAACTCGGCCCTCCCGTAGTCCGACGTGGGCTGCCAGCTCGGCCTCGGCGGCGTCCAGCCTGCCGATGATCTCCTCGGCTCGCTCAGCGAGCAGCGGCCGGCCTCGGTCAGCCTGATGCCGCGGCCGACGCGCTCGAGCAGTTGCGTGCCGGTTTCGGCCTCCAGCCTGGCGATGTGATGGCTGACGGACGGCTGGGCGTAGTTCAGCGCCCGCGCAGCGGCCGTCACCGAGCCGTGCGTGGCGACCGCAACCAGCACCCGCAGCCTGGTCACATCCAGCATTTCCCAACTATAGATCGCGCCGTTGTTGACCCGCCGTCCTATCGACTGCGACGACCGTTCTGGCCATCGGGCGCCACGTGCAGGCGGTCCGCCGCCCGTCGGGTAGGACCGCGAGCGAGCCTTTCATCGATTCTGGTTCCACAAATCAGGTGATAAGGGTCCGCTTAACGACCAGAATCGATGAAAAGTCGATCGGGGACCCGGACGTCGAGTTGTTTGACCCCTTTTGTCGGCGGGAAGACCCCGAGACAGACCTGAACGGAAACCGCTGCGCTACCCGCGACCGCCCTGGGGATGTACTGCAGTATGAGCAAATGCGCAAAACCAGGATGATCTGGCGGCCCGCGCCGGGGTGGCCAGAAGCGCCGGCCGGATGGCAGCCGCCGCCGGGTTGGAGCCCGCCACCAGACTGGCCGCCGGCCCCGGCGGACTGGGAATTCTGGGCGTCATCGGACCCGGACAGCTCAGGCGCGGCCTCGGACGAGTCGGCGCAGCCGGCCCAGCCGGCCCAGCCGGGGCAGCCGGGGCAGCCGGGGCAGCCGCCGATGCCGGTAGTGCCGGCCGAGGTGACGAGGGCCTCCCTTGTGCTGGAGACCAGGCTTGTCATGATCGCGGGCCTTTTCCCGTGGATTGCCGCTGCCGTCGTGATCCTGGTCCGGCACCTCGACACCGGGCAGATCCTCACCCAGCTGCCGTCGGTCACGCCACACCAGGCGGTCCTGAATGTCATCCTGAGCGTGCTCAGCTACCTGCCGTCCGCGTCCGTAGTGCCGCTGGTCCTGCTGCTGCTCATCCGCACCGGGCAGCGGCCCTCCGACCTGGGCCTGACCCGGCTGCCGTTGCGTGACCTAGGAGTGGCGGTAGGGCTAGCGGCTGCGGCCATCGGACTCGAGCTCGCCCTCGCGATCACGATCAGCCCGTTGCAGCACTCACGGTTGTTCAACACGGCGGCCAGACTCAACGTCCCGGCTTATTACCTGCTCATCGCTCTGTCAGTGGCGCTCACCACAGCGGTGGCAGAGGAGGTAATAGTGAACGGCTACCTCATCACCCGGCTCGATCAGCTCGGCTGGTCGCCGACAAAGGCGTTCTGGCTCAGCATGGCCCTGCGCGCCAGCTACCACCTCTACTACGGGATCGGCGTGGTGCTAACCCTGCCGTTCGGATGGCTGGTGACCCGGTCTTTCCAGAAGCACCGCAAGCTCAACAGGCCGATCGTCGCGCATTTCCTGTACGACGGGACCGTCTCCACGATTGCCATCCTGATCGCCGCGCATCACTAGCGGCGGCCGAGCGCCAGCGCCAGGCGCCAGCGCCAGGCGCTAGCCCGCCGCTGAACCGCGGCCCTCGAGCAGCGGCGCTGACGGATCCCTGGCCGGCCTGGCCGGATCGGCCGCTAGCTGCCGCCGCCGCCAGGCAATTCCCGACAGTGCCTCGAGAACGACCCTGTTCGCCAGGAAGGCGGTAACCTCCGCATGGTCGAACGGCGGCGCGACCTCGACGACGTCGATCCCGGCCAGCGGCAGCTCCATGGCGATCCGGCGAACCGCGTCGAGGAGCTGGCGTCCTGTCAGCCCGCCCGGCTCCGGCGTGCCGGTACCAGGCGCCATCCCCGGATCGACGACGTCGACGTCGACGGACAGGAAGACGCCCTCGCACTCGTCGGTAGCGATGCCGAACGCCTCGGTCAGGCAGTCATCGAGGCCTCTGGTTACCACCTCGGTCATCTCGTAGCTGCGCATCCGCTGCCCGGCCATCCAATCCAGCGTCTCCGGCTCGGGCCAGTAGCCGCGCAGGCCGATCTGCAGGAACCGGTCGCCGCGGACCGCCCCGGACTCGATCAGGCGGCGCATCGGGGTGCCATGGCCGTACAGGGAACCGAACTGGGTGTTGCCGGTGTCGGCGTGCGCGTCAAAGTGGATCACTGACAGCCGCCCCCAGCCGACGTGCCGGGCCACGCCGGTAGCGTCCGGCAGCGCGATGGTGTGATCACCACCCAGAATGACCGGAAGGGCGCCACCCCGACAGGCGCGGTGCACTGCCTCCTCGAGCCGCCGGAGCGACAGCTCGGTATCGCCGGACGGCATCTCCACGTCCCCGGCGTCGGCCACCCTGAGCTCGAGCAGCGGGTCCACGCCCAGCGCTAGGTGCGGCCTCGACCCGTCATGCGGCAGGTAGTCGGTGAACCGGATCGCCTGCGGCCCGAACCGCGCCCCCGGCCGGTGCGACGTCCCGCCGTCGAACGGAGCGCCGATGATCATGATATCGGACCCGGCCCACGACGCCGGATCCGCCAGGTCGGCCCGGGGCACGCCAAGGAAGGTGGCATCCGGCCCGTACATGCCGCCCAGTCGGGTCATGGCGCATACCTCCAAGGGAACGGGGTCCCGAGGCCGTCGCAGCCGTCGGCTGCGCGAGGCCTGCTCGCCCACCGTATCGCCAGCTAGCCAGCCCGGCCGCAGGCATGGCCGCTTCCTCGCCGCGCGCAGTTAACCGGCCGGCCCGGAGCACGAAGCCGTCGTGAAAGACGAGTATGAGACTGTGAACCCACACAAAGCCCGGCAGCGAGACGGAGCAGGCGGTTGACTCGGGAATCGGACATCCGGGACCTAGTGCTCGCGGACGGGCGCCATATCCCTTTGACCGGGCTGTACAACCTGCGCGAGGTGGGCGGCTACCCGACCGCCCAAGGGGGCACTGTACGTTGGCGCACCCTGTTCCGGTCGGACGCCCTGCACCGTCTCGACGCCGCCGGGACTGCCGCCATCGCCGGGCTTGGCCTGCGAAGCATCGTGGACCTGCGGACCCAGATGGAAGTCGATATCGCACCGAGTGCACTCAACGGCGTGACCGCCAGCACCACGCACGTTTCCCTTCTCATCGGCGACCTGGAGGCCCTGCCGCTCGAACTGGACGCGGTCTACCGGTACATCATTGATGCGTGCGGCAAGACGGTAGGCGAGGCGATCAAGCTCCTGTGCGCGCCGGACGCGCTCCCGGCCCTTGTGCACTGCAGCGCGGGCAAGGACCGGACCGGCATCGTCATCGCGCTGATCCTGGCGGTACTCGGCGTCCCGGACGAGGTGATCGCGGCCGACTACGGCCTGTCCGGCGGCTATCTGGACCTGGCGAACACCCCGGCGATCGGGCAGGTCAAGGCCAGCAGCGGGCTCGGCGAGAAGCTGACCAACGAGCTGCTGGCCAGTCCGCCACCGCTGATCGCTGGCGTGCTGGCGCAGGTCAGGGCGACCTGGGGGTCGGTCGATGACTACCTGCTCAGCTATGGCCTCACGGTGGCGGACCTGGCGAATCTGCGCGCCGCCCTGGCCGGTTGACACCGCCCGCTCCGGCGGCCCGCGATGACGCTGGACGACCTCGACAAGCAGATCGTCGCGGCGCTGGTAAAGGACGCGCGGGCAACCTACGCGGAGGTCGGGACGGCCGTCGGACTCTCGGCTCCGGCGGTCAAGCGGCGCGTCGACCGGCTGCTGGCAGCTGGCGCGATCACCGGGTTCAGCGCCCAGGTCGATCCGTCCGCGATCGGCTGGACGACCGAGGCATACGTCGAGCTGTTCTGCCGCGGGCGTACCTCGCCGGCTGATATCGCGGTGGCCCTCGCCAAGTACCCCGAGGTCATCGACGCTTGCACGATTACCGGGGAGGCTGACGCGCTGCTGCACGTCCGGGCGTCCGACGTCCGCCATTTTGAGCAGGTGGTCGAGCGCATCGGGGCAGAATCCTTCGTCGTCCGGACACGCAGCGTGATCGTTTTGTCCAGGCTCGTTAACCGGCCCGACCTGCTGGCGCCGGGCGCTGGCGGTCAGGTCGGGTAGTTCGGCACTGCTTGGGGTAGATATCTCCCGAGTGGCGGTTCTGGTCGGCCGCATCGGCTACAGTCTTGGCCATGACCGAGCGTCATGAGAACCCCGCTGCCAGCGCTACGCCGATCACCACCGGCGAGTTCCGCGCTACCCCGGACGTCTCCGCGAACACGGCCCAGTTCCGTGCCTTCGCCGAGGAGAGTGCCGAGCCCGGCCGGCCCTGGGAGATGGGCGCGCCCGGACGCAGCGTCGCGCGGATGGCCCTGCTCATCGTCGGCGTGGCGGTCGTGCTGGCGCTCGTCGCGCTGCTCATCGTGAAATAGCTGCGCTTCCACTACCACGTTCTGCCGGCCCGCCCAGGCCGGTCATTAGCTGCCCGCCGTCGGCACGGCGCCGCGTGCCATGTTTGGATTGGCAGTCATGACCGCAGGGTCCGAAACCCCGGAGGCCGGACAGCCGGGCGATACCGAAGAAGAACGGCACAGGCTGACCGCCCTTGAGGGGTTGGCCGCCCTGTCCCTCGACGCGCTGTCCTCGGTGGCGTACGGCCCGCAGGCCATCATCATCGTGCTGGCGACCGCGGGCGCGGTGGCGCTCCATTACACCCTGCCGGTCACCCTGGCGATCGTGCTGCTGCTGACCGTGCTGGTCATCTCCTACCGCCAGGTCATCGAGGCTTTCCCGGGCGGCGGTGGTGCCTATGCGGTGTCGAAGGCGCACCTGGGCGCCCGGGCAAGCCTGATCGCCGCGGCCTCGCTGGTCATCGACTACATCCTGAATGCGGCAGTAGGCGTGTCAGCCGGGGTCGAGGCGCTGACCTCCGCGTTTCCGGGCCTTTACCCAGATCGGGTGGTGCTGTGCCTAGTCGTGCTCGCGGCGATTACGGCCGCGAATCTGTGGGGCGTGGCTGAGTCAGCCCGGCTGTTCATCGCCCCGACGATCGTCTTCATCGCCGGGATCTTTGCCGTCATCTTCGCTGGCTTGCTGCGTTCGCATCCGCTCCCGTTCCCGCAAGGATCGGTCTCGTCGGCTCCGGTGACGGTCGGCATCCTGCTGCTGCTGAAGGCGTTCGCCTCCGGCTGCTCGGCGCTGACCGGTGTAGAGGCGATCGCGAACGCGGTGCCGGAGTTCAAGAAGCCGCGCATCCGGCGGGCCCAGCACACCGAGATGGGGCTGGGCATCATTCTCGGCCTGATGCTCATCGGCATCGCCGTCCTGGCTGAAAGGTTCCACGCCTACCCCTCTACTACGACAACCACGCTCGCCCAGCTCACGCAGGCGTCACTCGGGCACAACTTCGTGTTCTACGCGATCCAGCTCATCACGACGGTGCTGCTGGCGCTGGCCGCTAACACGTCATTTGGCGGCCTGCCTGTGCTGGCCTCGCTGCTGGCCACCGACAACTTCCTGCCGCACCTGTTCTTCCTCAAGGCGGACCGCCAGGTGCACAGGTACGGCGTGGTCGTCCTCGCGGTGTTCGCCGCCATCCTGCTGGTCGTGTCGCGCGGCGACACCCAGGCGCTCATCCCGCTGTTCGCCATCGGGGTCTTCGTCGGATTCACCCTGTCGCAGGGCGGGATGGTGCTGCACTGGCGTAAGCAAGGCAGCTCCGGCTGGCGGACGCGGGCAGTCATCAACGGCGTCGGCGCGGTTTTCACGCTGGTGGCACTTGTTATCGAGCTGGTCAGCAAGTTCACTCAGGGTGCCTGGCTAGTCGTCATCGTCGTGCCGCTGCTCGTTCTGATGTTCACCCGGGTGCATACCCTTTACAGCCGGATCGGCGCGGCCCTTCGGATCGGTCACGTTCCGCCCAAGCCAGAGCAGCGCAGCTCACTGGTTGTGGTCCCGGTCGGCAGCATGTCGCTGCTGACTGAAGAGGGCATCTCGGCCGCGACGTCGCTCGGCGACGAGGTTGTGGCAGTGACCGTGTGCTACGACGACGAGGCGGCCGCCCAGGCAGACGCGCATTTCCGTGAGCAGTGGGAGGAATGGCGGCCGGGCGTGCAACTGCGGACGCTGCACAGCAGGCACCGCGCGCTGGGGCCGCCGATCGTCGAGTACTTGCAGGAGCTTGAGGCGACCGACCACTATCACCGGCTCGTCGTGCTTATTCCGGAAGTTCAGCCTGCCAAGCCGTGGCACGCACTCCTGTACAACCAGCGCGGGTTCGTCCTGGAGCGAGCGATCCAGCGCGGGACTTCCAATGTGGTGATCTGCCGGTTCCGCTACCGGCTGGCCGCCCTGGCGGACGCAGGCGACCCGGGGGACGAGCAGGAGAGCCAGGCCAGCCTGCCGGAACCACCCAAGTTGCCCGGTCGCGGTATTGGTCCGGGTACGGTCTAGCTAGAAGCCGCCCGCGAGGCTGGTCCAGCTAGTCCAGCTGCCGCCGGCAAAGCCGGCCACGGCGAGCCTGTGCCGCCCGGTCAGGATTGCGGCTTGCGGCTCGCCCGAGGTATCAATCCACGCCGCCGGGGTGCCGAGCATCGCGGCGCGCAGATCTGTCCAGGCTGACCACGACGACGCCCCGTTACCCACTATGTATCCGACATCGCTGTTGGCCAGCTGGCTGAACACGGCGACGCCGCCGCCGGGCCATGGCATGACCGACGGCGAGCTGTGCAGCCGCAGGCTCCGCGGCGCGGCGCTCACTGTCCAGGTGCCGCTGCCGGCGGGCTGGTAGATCTCGTCCAAGCCGCCCGTGGTGGTCGTCGCGAAGATATCGGTTTGCCCGGATGGCGCCTGCAGTACAGCCGGCGTGCCTGTCAGCCCGGTCAGGCGGCCGGCTCGCTGCCAGCCGGTCCAGCGCCCGCCGGACAACGAGGTCACCGCCAGTGAGCCGGTCGCTGCGACGCACGCCACCGAGAGATGACCGGCAGCCGGCGTGAACGGAACGGGCGCGCTCGCGCAGGACCCGCCTAGCGTGGTCCACCGCGTCCAGCTGGTGTTGGCGTTGGCGGTGGTCTGCTGGGTGGTGACGACGGCGCCGGAATTATTGGTAACGAAGACGCCGACTGCCCCGCCGGGCTCTGCGATCGCGGCCGGATCGCTGGCAATGGTTCCCGGCGAGCCGGATCCGACGGCGCCGCCCCACATCCAGTTGTCCGGAGCCCCGAGTTGCTGCCATGCGTGCATGACGGCGCCTCTGGCAGTGACGGCAAACAGCGTGAGATTACCGTTCTGGTCGGAGCTGACCGCGGGGTCGCTTACGAGATTGTGCGGCGAGTCACCGACCGTACTGGTGGCCGCCCACGTGGTGCTGCCCACTGGATGCTGGTACGAGTGCAGCACGGCGCCGTTGGCGGCCCTGGCGAACCACTCGGCTGTCCCGTTGGCGTTCATGCCAACCGCGATGCGGAAGCTGAGCGGTAAGGGGGTGACGGCGCCGCCGAGGTTCACGTCGAGCTGATCGTTGTCGATGTTCATGGTCGCGCCGCCCCAGGTCTCGTAGTGGCCGCCCTGGTACTGATGCAGGCGCTGGTGGTTCGCCCACAGGGTGGCCGGCATGTAAGAGCTCCGGGTAGTGGCCTTGCCGTCCCAGTCGGCGTAATGGATCACGTCGGGCTCGGTCATCTTGCCTTCGGCGCTGATCAGGTCGCCGATATTGCTGAATGACTCATAGACGCCGGCCTTGTAGCCGTCGGCGCGCACCTCAGAGTCCCAGGCAGACAGGAACTTGATCACCTGCGGGCCGCAGCCGGCGTAGGCCTCCATGTCATAGATGATCGGCGTGCCGAGCGGAATGCCGAGGTTCTTGGCCTGCGCAGCGGCGTCATCGGCGGCTGCCTTGCCCTCGGCAGCGGCCTTGGCCGTCACGATCGTCGCGTCGCCGTACGCCTGGACGCAGCTTGCCTGCAGCCCGACGTAGAACGGGAAATAGTGCCAGCCGCTCGCCTGGATCGCGTCGATCCAGGCGGCTGTGAGGTTCGCCTGGGCGCAGCCACGGTTGATCCCGCCGATATAGATGCCGATCGCCCGGTACGGCGAGGCCAGCCAGCGGGACATTGTCGAGGCCGACGGCGCGGCGCAGGTGTCAAAGCCGGCCCCGTGGAAGAGGCCTTGGGGTGTAGCGGCCGCTGCGGCCGGTGCGGCCGGGGTGGATGGTAGCGGGGACGCGGCGGGCTGGCCGCCGGAGCGCCGCCGCGCGGGCACGATCGTGACGGAGCGCTGGATGCGGCGGATCGTGGCCAGGTCGGTGCCGTACGACAGGCTTACCTCGACCCCGGCGGCCGGGATGATCTCGATGATCGTGTGGGTGATCTGGCTGTTGGAGCTCACGCGCGAGTTGCCGCTGCCGATGACGGCGGGCCGGGTCGCCGCGCGCACGTCCGGGCTCCCGGTCTCGATCGGCATGACCTGCACCGTGCCGGTCTTCCCCACCACAGCAGCCGGGCAGGCCGGATCAGGGCCTGGCAGGCCCAGGTACACCGCATGCCGGTCAAGCCGGGGACAGATACGCGGGTTCCTGGCCAGATCGAGCACGGGCCACGAGGCCGGCACCTGGAGACTCACCCCCAGAAACGTGACGGTGCGCCATGAAGCCGTCGGCAAGCGCGAGACCGAAGAAGCTGCGGCGGTGGCTCCGACTACGAGGCAACTTAGGAGAATGGCCAGTACAACCGACAGTCTTCGAAATCCCATGCAGCAATGGTGGCTGCTGCGCAATGCGCGTGAGACGGTTTTCTAATAACCGAACGCAACTAGTACTTCGCTTTCAGTAACATCGGCCGATGTTCCGGTTATGGCCGGTCAACTGTCCTTAGGGTTAACTGTCGTTGGGGTCAACTGTCCTCGGGCCCGGGCTGATAGCGGTATCCCATCCCCGGCTCGGTCAGCAGCCAGCGGGGGCGGGCCGGATCGGGCTCCAGCTTGCGCCGCAGTTGGGCCATGTACAGGCGCAGGTTGCCAGTCGCATCCGCGTAGCCGGGACCCCAGACCTCGGCGAGCAGCTGCTGCTGGCTGAGCAACTTGCCGGGATTGCGCAGCAGCACCTCGAGCAGATGCCACTCGGTAGGCGTCAGCCGGATGTCGCCGGTCCCCTGCCGGATGACCCGTTTGGCGGCCAGGTCGACGAGGATGTCGCCGAGCTGGAACTGCGGCGTGTCGCCGTCGGAGCCGGTTCGCCTGCTGACCGCCCGCATCCGGGCTAGCAGCTCGTCGATGCCGAACGGCTTGGTGACATAGTCGTCCGCGCCCGCGTCCAGCGCCTCCACCTTATCCGTGCTGTCGGCCCGCCCGGATAGCACGATGATCGGCGCGGCGGTCCAGCCCCGCAGGCCATGGATGACGTCGACGCCGTCAAGATCGGGCAGCCCTAGATCGAGTATCACCAGGTCCGGCGGGTGCTTAGCGGCCAGTTCGAGCGCCTCGCTGCCGCTGCCCGCGGTATGCACCTCATACTGGCGCACGCGCAGGTTGATCCGCAGGGCCCGGAGGATCTGCGGCTCATCGTCGATGACAAGGACGGTTGTCACGCCACCACCCTTGCATGAGTGCGCGCCGCGATAACACGAGGTACCGTCACGATCTCGGCGTCTGGTCCCGGGAGGTCACGAGGTGGCCGCGGCGTCGTGCCCGTAGCTCGCCGGCAGCTCACTGACCGGCCCGGGCACGGCCGGCAGCCACAAGTTCATGGTGAGCCCGCCGCCCGGTGTCTCGTCAGGTTCCAGCGTGCCGCCCATGGCCTCGGTCAGCCCGCGGGACAGGGCAAGGCCAAGGCCGACCCCGGTGGTGTTGTCGGTATCGCCCATCCGCTGGAACGGCACGAACATCTGGTCCCTGTTGGCCTCGGGTATGCCGGGCCCCCAGTCGATGATCCTCAGCTCGACCCGGTCCCGCAGCGCGCTGCCGGTGAGCGCCGGCGGCGAGTCGGCGGGGGAGTAACGGAGCGCGTTCGCGACCAGGTTGGCGATCACTCGCTCCAGGATGCCGGGGTCCACGGCCACTTCGGGCAGGTCCTCAGGGATGTTCACGGTCACGGTCCGGGCCGCGGGCCCGAGGTCGTCCAGCGATCGGGCCACGATCTCCGACAGGTCAGCGGGCCGCGGGAACACCGCCAGCGCCCCGGCCTGCAGCCTGCTCATGTCCAGCAGGTTGTCGACCAGGTGCGTCAGCTTGTCCAGCGACTCGTCCGCGGTGGCGAGCAGCTCGTCATGATCCGCAGCGTCCCATTCGATGTCCTGCGAGCGCAGGCTGGTAACGGCGGCCTTGGCCGAGGCCAGCGGCGTTCGCAGGTCGTGGCTGACGGCGGCCAGGAGCGCGGTGCGGACCCGGTCGGCCTGGGCGATCGGCCGGGCGGCCTCTGCCGCTGCGGTCAGCCTGCCCTGCTCGAGCGCGGCTGCCGCGTACGCGGCGAATGCTCCGAGCACCCTGCGGTCGGTTGCTGGCAGCGTCCGGCCGCGCAGCGCCAGCACAAGGCCGTCGCCGATCGGCACTTCCACGTCCGCCTCTTCCGGTCTGCAGGCGGCCGGGTCACCGGAGCACCCGACGACTGTCCACTGGCCGGCCTGCCGCGCGGACGCGACGTGCGGCGGATTCGCCGACGCGTCTGCCGCCGCGCGCAGCCTGGCCTGCTGGGTGTTGGGGCCCTGGTCGGACAGCTCGAGCAAGCTGACCGAGTCCATCCCGAAGGCTTCGCGTACCCGGTCGAGCACGGCCGGCAGCGCCTGCTGACCGCGCAGGACGCTGCCCGCTGTCGTCGCCAGCAGTTCGGACTCCGCGCCTGATCTGGCTGCCTGCTTGGTGCGCCGGGCAGCGGTGTCAACGACCGAGCTGACCACGAGGCCGGCCGCGACGAAGATGAGAAGCGCGACGACGTTGTTGGCCTGAGCAATGGTCCATTGATAAATCGGCGGCGTGAAGTAGTAGTTAAGCAGCAGCGAGCCGGCCACGGCGGCCAGCAGCGCCGGGAGGAAGCCGCCGACGAGGGCCACGGCGATGACAGCGGCGAGGAAGACAAGCACCTCACTGGTCAGGTTGAGGGTGCCGCGCAGGTTGGCCAGGGCCAGCGTGATGAGCGGCAGGAGCGCGACGGCCACGGCATAACCCGCCAGCTGACGCTGGCGGTTCAGGCCGCCCCGGACGACCCTAGGTAGTGCCCGGCCGCGGCCGGCGTAGGAGTGGGTGACCATGTGCACGTCAATGTCACCGGAATCGCGCATGGTGCGCATGCTCACGCCGGGCCCGGTCAGCAGCGAGGCGAGCCAGCCGCGGCGGCTGACGCCGAGTACAAGCTGGGTGGCGTTCTCTGCCCGTGCGAAGGTCAGCAGCGCTTCGGGCACGTTGTCGCCGATGACCTGGTGATAGGTGCCGCCGAGCGACTCAGCTAGCCGTCGCTGCGCCGCCAATGCGGCCGGGTCGGCGCCGGTGAGACCGTCGGACGTGGTGACGTGGACGGCGAGCAGGTCGCCGCCCGAGGACCTGGCGGCGATCCTGGCAGCCCGCCTGATCAGGGTCTCGCCTTCCGGGCCACCGGTGAGGGCGACGACAACCCGTTCCCTTGCTTCCCAGGTAGTGAGGATGTCGTGAGCTTCCCGATACCGCTGCAAGCCCTCGTCGACCTTGTCCGCGAGCCAGAGCAAGGCGAGCTCGCGCAGCGCCGACAGGTTGCCGATGCGGAAGTAGTTCGTCAGGGCCGCGTCGATCTTCTCGGCCTTGTAGATGTTCCCGTGCGCCATCCGGCGCCGCAGCGCCTCGGGGGTCATGTCCACGAGCTCGACCTGATCGGCCGCCCGCACGATCGCGTCGGGTACCGTCTCCCGCTGTGGCACCCCGGTGATCTTCTCGACCACGTCGTTGAGCGACTCAAGGTGCTGGATGTTCATGGCGGAGATCACGTCGATGCCAGCGTCGAGCAGCTCAGCCACGTCCTGCCAGCGTTTCTGGTTCCGGGAGCCGGGAACGTTGGTATGCGCGAACTCGTCGACGAGTGCGACTTCCGGATGCCGGGCTAGCACGGCGTCCAGGTCCATCTCCTCGAACGAGGTGCCCCGGTACGGCACCTTGGCCCTCGGGATGACCTCGAGGTCGCCTACCTGCTCCTGCGTGTGCGGCCGGCCGTGCGCCTCGACGTAAGCAACGACCACGTCGGTGCCGCGCTCCCGGCGGCGGTGGCCCTCGTTGAGCATGGCGAACGTCTTGCCCACGCCGGCTGCCGAGCCCAGGTAGATCCGCAGCTGGCCCCGGCCGCCGGGCGGCTTGGCCGCCCGGATATCCGCAAGACCCTCGTTACTCATGCACAGCCCCTTGTGGAGAGCGTCTCATGGCTGGTAGCGATAGCCCATTCCGGGCTCGGTGAGCAGGTGGCGGGGCCGCGGCGGGTCGTCTTCCAGTTTCCGGCGCAGCCGGGCCATGTGAAAGCGCAGGTAGTGCGTGCTGTCCTCGGCGCCGGGGCCCCAGAGCTCGGCCAGCAGCCTGCTGGCCGGGACCAGCTGGCCAGCTGACCGCAGCAGTACATCGAGCATCCGCCACTCGGTCTTGGTCAGGTGCACCGGCTCCGGCTCGCCGCCGCCGCGCCGGATCACGGTGCGAGCAGTGAGGTCGACCACGCACTTTCCGATCTCAAACTCAGGCCCGCCGCCGGTCTGGGAGTCCCGGCGCAGCGCGGCGCGAAGCCGCGCGATCAGCTCCTCCATGGAGAACGGCTTGGTCACGTAGTCGTCTGCCCCCGCGTCCAGGGCGCCGATCTTGTCGCCCGATCCGGCCCGGCCCGACAGCACGATGACCGGTACGCCTGACCACTCGCGCAGTCCGTGGATCACCTCGGTGCCGTCCAGATCCGGCAGTCCGAGGTCGAGCAGCACGGCGTCTGGCGGACGCCGGGCTGCCTCGACCAGGGCCTCCTGACCGGCTGAGGCCGTTGTCACCTCGTAGCCGCGGGCGCGGAGGGTGATCTGCAGCGCCCGCAGCAAGGCCGGCTCATCCTCAACGATGAGGATGCGCCCTCCGTCAGACCGGGTACTTCTCATCGAGCGCGCGGTTCAGCAGCAGCACGTTGACTACCGGCTCGCCGAGGAAACCGAGCGACCTGCCGGTCGTGTACTTGGTGACGAGCGCCTCGACCTGCGCCGGGCTGATGTGCCTGGCGGTAGCCACCCGGTTCACCTGGATGGCGGCGTTGGCCGGCGAGATGTCCGGGTCAAGCCCGGAACCCGATGCGGTCACCGCGTCCGGCGGGATCTGCGAGATCCGGACGTGGTCGAACGCCGCGATCGCCTTCTGCCGTGACTTGATCAGGGCGATGAACGTCGGGTTGTTCGGGCCGTAGTTGGACGCCGACGAGAACGTCGGGTCGCAGCCGTAGTCACCCTTGGGCGTCGGCGTCGGAGTGGCCGACGACGGCCGCGGCTGGAAGTACTGCGGCAGCGGGTTGCCCTTGGCGTCCACGAACTCCTGGCAGAGCATGCTGGAACCGATGACCCGGCCGTGGTAGCTGATCAGCGATCCGTTGGCCTGGTGGTTGAAGGCTGCCTGCGAGACCGCCCACATCGCCACCGGATAGATGATCCCGGTGATGACGGTGAAGATCAGCAGCATGCGCAGCCCGGCGAGGTGCTGCCTGACGATTGACGGAAGACGGTTCATTGATATCGCGGAGTCCTCAGTCCGGCCCGCAGGGCAGGAAAGGGAGGCCGCGTCACCCCCTCAGGAATGTCAGTAGTAGTCAGTACATTCGATTTATGATCCGTTACCGGCTCACTCCGGACCATCGGCAGAACGAGATCATGCGGCTCCACTGCGCGCATTCTCGTTTCGTCTGGAACATGGCAGTTGAGCAATCGCACCATTGGAGACCGGGCCGTGCTGCCGGGCCGAGCTTCGCGGCTCAATGCCGCCAACTGACTGAAGCCCGCAGGGAGTTTGCTTGGCTGGCTGCCGGTTCGCAGACCGTTCAGCAACAGGCCCTTCGGGACTTCGCTCAAGCCATGAGCCATTTTTTCAAGGGGACCCACCGCAAGCCCACCTGGCACAAGGCCGGACGGAACGAGGGCTTCCGGATCGTAGGTCCGCAAGCGCAGCGTGTCCGGCGGCTGTCCCGCCGCGTGGGCGAGGTCTGGGTGCCGAAGGCCGGATGGGTTCGGTTCCGTTGGTCGCAGCCCATCCCGCGTGACGCGAAGTCCTACCGCGTCACCTTTGATCGAGCGGACCGTTGGCATATCGCATTCGCAACGATTCCTGCTCCGATCTGTGGACCATGCGACGGCTCGATCGTTGGCATCGACCGAGGCATCGTTGTGTCTGCGGCCCTTTCGACTGGCGAGCTGCTGACCGCTCCCCGCCTCAGCGCCCAGCGGCAACAGCGGCTCGCGCGACTGCAGGGACGGCTGGCGCGCTCCAAGCGAGGTTCGCACCGCCGTGCTCGGGTGAAGTCGTCCATCGCGCGTATGCACGCCCGGCAAGCTGATTCGCGGAAAGCCTGGTGCGAGCAGACGTCGACGGCTATCGCGCGCCGCTTCGATATCATTCGCCTCGAGGACCTGAAGATTTGCGACATGGTGCGATCCGCCAAGGGCACTATTGGCGAGCCGGGGCACAATGTCTCGGCGAAGTCGGGACTCAACCGCGAGATACTTGCCAGCGGCTGGGGAATGCTCGGGCGGCGCCTCGGGGACAAGGCGCCCGGGCGAGTAGAAAGAGTAAGTCCTGCCTACACCTCTCAGCGATGCTCGGCGTGTGGGTCTGTGAGTGCGGAGAACCGCAAGAGCCAAGCGCTCTTCGCCTGCGTAGCCTGCAAGTTCGCCTGCAACGCTGACATAAACGCAGCCAGGAACATCGCGGCAGGGCATGCCGTGACTGCGCGGGGAGGCTTCCGGGTAGCCGGGCCTATGAACCGCGAACCTCAACCTGCTCTCCTTAGGTAGCGGGTCGAAATCCCTGTCTTCGCAGGGAGGATGTCAACGGAATCCTGGGATGAACTGGATTATGAGGTCGATGAGCTTGATCCCGGCGAACGGGATGATCAGTCCGCCGACGCCATAGATCCACAGGTTCCTGCGGAGCATCGCCGACGCCGACGACGGCCGGTACCGGACGCCCCGCAAGGCCAGCGGGATCAGCGCGACGATGATCAGCGCGTTGAAGATGATTGCCGAGGTGATCGCCGACTGCGGGCTGTGCAGGTGCAGGATGTTGAGTCTGGCAAGCCCCGGGATCACGCTCGCGAACATGGCCGGGATGATGGCGAAGTACTTCGCCACGTCGTTCGTAATGGAGAACGTCGTCAGCGCGCCGCGGGTGATGAGCAGCTGCTTGCCGATCTCCACGATCTCGATGAGCTTGGTGGGGTTGGAGTCCAGGTCCACCATGTTCCCGGCCTCCTTGGCGGCCGAGGTGCCGGTGTTCATGGCCACCCCGACGTCGGCCTGGGCGAGGGCAGGGGCGTCGTTGGTGCCGTCCCCCGTCATCGCGACCAGCTTGCCGCCCTCCTGCTCCTTCCTGATCAGGGCCATCTTGTCTTCCGGGGTTGCCTCGGCGAGGAAGTCGTCCACGCCGGACTCGTCCGCGATGGCCTTGGCAGTGAGCGGGTTGTCACCGGTGATCATGACGGTGCGGATGCCCATCCTGCGCATCTCGGCGAACCGCTCGGCGATGCCCTCCTTGACGATGTCCTTCAGGTAGATGACACCGAGAGCCCGGGCGGTTCCGTTGGCGGCTTCGGCCACGACGAGCGGGGTGCCGCCGACGCCGGAGATCCCGTCCACCATCGAGTTGAGCTCGTCCGGCGGGTTGCCGCCCTTGTCGCGGACCCACTGGGCCACCGAGGCGGCCGCGCCCTTGCGGACCTCCCGGCCATCGGCCAGGTCGATGCCGCTCATCCTGGTCTGCGCGGTGAACTCCACGAAGTCCGCGCCCTGCAGCTCGCCCTCGGCCCGTTCCCGCAGACCGTACTTCTCCTTCGCCAGTACGGCGATGGAACGGCCCTCCGGGGTGTAGTCCGCCATGCTGGATAGCTGAGCTGCGTCAGCGAGCTCGTTGGCGGTCACGCCAGTTACCGGCAGGAGCTCGGTGGCTTGCCGGTTACCGATGGTGATCGTGCCGGTCTTGTCCAGCAGCAGCGTGTTCACGTCGCCTGCTGCCTCCACGGCGCGACCGGACATGGCCAGCACGTTGCGCTGGACCAGCCGGTCCATGCCGGCGATGCCGATCGCGGAGAGTAGCGCGCCGATTGTGGTCGGGATCAGCGCTACTAGGAGCGCGACGAGGACCACCAGGCTTTGCGGCGCGCCCGAGTAGAACGCCATCGGCTGCAGTGTGATCACGGCGAGCATGAAGATGATCGTCAGCGACGCGAGCAGGATGTTCAGCGCGATCTCGTTCGGTGTCTTCTGCCGCTTGGCACCTTCGACCAGGGCGATCATCCGGTCGATGAAGGTCTCGCCCGGCTTGGACGTGATCTGGACGATGATTCGGTCGGACAGCACTTTGGTACCGCCGGTGACCGCAGACCTGTCACCGCCGGACTCGCGGATGACCGGGGCGGACTCGCCTGTGATGGCCGACTCGTCGACCGAGGCCACGCCCTCGACGACGTCGCCGTCGCCGGGGATGATCTCGCCGGCCTCGACCACCACGTAGTCGCCGAGGGTGAGCTGGGTGCCGGGCACCGGCTCCTACGGATGTCTTTCTGGCCGCGCTGCCAGCCGACGAGCCGGCGCGCCACGGTTTCCCGCTTGGTCTTGCGGAGTGTTTCCGCCTGGGCCTTGCCGCGGCCCTCGGCCACAGCCTCGGCCATGTTGGCGAACAGCACGGTCAGCCACAGCCAGACCACGATGGTCCAGTTGAAGATGGACGGCTTGGTGATGGCCGTATACAAGGTCAGCAGTGCGCCGACCTCGACCACGAACATGACCGGGTTCTTGATCTGGACCCGCGGGTCCAGCTTCCTGAACACGTCAGGCAGCGAACGCCAGAGGATCTTGGGATCGAGTAGTCCGCCGCCGATCCGGCCTTTAGCGACGTCCGACTTGCGGCCGCGGCTGACCGGGGCGTCGGGCTTGGTTGTCATTGCCATCTCAGTGCAGTCCTTCTGCGAACGGGCCCAGGGCGAGTGCGGGGAAGTAGGTCAGGCCGACGAGGACGAGAATCACGCCGATGACCATGCCGACGAACAGCGGCGTCCTGGTATCGAGCGTGCCTGCGCTCTGGGGCACCTTCGACTGTCTGGCCAGCGCTCCCGCCAGGCCGAGCGCGAAGATCTCGGGCGCGAACCTGCCGAGCAGCATCACGATGCCGCCGAGCGTCTGATACCACATCGCGGCCGTGCCAAGGCCAGCGAACGCGGAGCCGTTGTTGTTGGCCTCCGAAGCGAATGCGTAGATGATCTCGGTCAGGCCGTGCGGCCCCGGATTGAAGATCGCTTTCTGACCCTGGTGGGTGCCGATAGACAATCCGGCCGCGGTCAGGATCACCACCGGGAGCGTCAGGAAGTACAAAGCCGCGTACTTCATCTCCGTCGGCCGGATCTTCTTGCCCAGGTACTCGGGCGTGCGGCCGACCATCAGCCCAGCCACGAACACCGTCACGATGGCCAGGATCAGGATGCCGTACATGCCGGCTCCGATACCGCCAGGTGCTATCTCACCGAGCGCGATGTCGAACAGCGCGATGCCGCCGCCGAACGGTGTCAGCGAATCATGGAAGCAGTTCACCGCCCCGGTAGATGTCACCGTGGTGGAGGCCGCGAACAACGAGCAGCCGGACGTGCCGAACCTCGTTTCCGTGCCTTCGGTGGCACCGTGTGCGAGGTGGGCGGCGGTGGCCCCGCCGAGGCCGTAGTGCGCTTCGAAGAAGCTGATGCCGCCGACGGCTAGCAGCCAGATGACGGCCATGACCGCGACCAGTGCGTAGCCCTGCCGGTTGTCCTTGACCATCTTGCCGAAGGCACGTGGGGTGGCGAACGGGATCACCAGCAGGATGAAGATCTCGAGCCAGTTCGTCCACGGGTTCGGGTTCTCCCACGGGTGCGCGGAGTTGGTGTTGAAGAACCCGCCACCGTTGTTCCCCAGGTCCTTGATGGACTCCATCGAGCCGACCGGACCGCCGGGGAGCGTCTGGTGCGCGCCAGACAGCGTGGTCACCGTTTGGTAGGCGTGGAAGTTCTCGATCGCGCCGTTGGCGATGAGGATCAGCCCGACGACGACCGCTATCGGAATCAGCAACCGGAAGGAGGCACGGGTGACGTCCACCCAGAAGTTGCCCAGCTTGTCCGTCCGGGACCGGACGAAGCCGCGGATCATCGCGATCGCCACCACCAGGCCGACAGCCGCCGACATGAACTGCTGCACGGTCAGGCCGGTCATCTGCACCAGGTAGCCCATGGTGGACTCGCCGGCGTAGTTCTGCCAGTTGGTGTTGGTGACGAACGACGTCGCGGTGTTCCATGCGGTGTCTGGCGGCACGTTGGCCATGTGCTCGTTCAGCAGCAGGTAATGCTGCAGGCGCTGCATGCCGTAGAGGAACAGCACGCTGACCGCTGAGAAGGCCAGGATGCTGCGGACGTAGACGCTCCACTTCTGGTCGGCCTTGGAGTCGATGCCCATCAGCCGGTAAATGAAGCGCTCTACCTTCCAGTCCTTCTCGCTCGTGAAGATATGAGCCATGTAGTTGCCGAGTGGTACGTAGCACACGGCAAGGGCGGCGACTAGCAGGCCAGCTTGCAGCCAGCCTGCGGCAGCGCTACTCATCAGAACCTCTCAGGCAGCACGAGCGCGACGAATAGGTAAACGGTCAGCAGGAAGCCGCCGATGAGGCCGATCCAGTTCTCAGCGCTCAAAGTGCTCAACTCCCCTGACGATGAGCCAGAGCACGCCGAAGACGACGATGGTCAGGCCGATATAAAGCAGGTCTTGCATGGAGTCCTCCAGCGGACGCCTAGGAAGTGCGTAAGAGACAACCGCTTCAGTGAACAGTCCAGAACAGGGCCCGCGGCTGTTCCAAACAGTTCCCATGCAGGCCCTGACCGATTCCTAACGAGACCCATGCGTCGCGAGGGAACCCAGCCGAAACCGCCGCACAATTGAAGAAAGCGGGGCCGCCGAAGCGGCCCCGCTTGATCGTTCAGGTTGTCGGTCAGGTGACCTGATGGCGTCAGGCGACCTGCAGGCTGTTCCGGCGCCGGATGTAGAAGGCGCCAAGGCCGACGCCAGTCAGGCCGAGCAGACCCAGGCCCATGCCCAGGCCCGCGCCGGACGCCAGCGGAGTTCCGCCAGACCCGGTGAACGGACCGCACGTGGAGGAGGCAAGGAAGATGTTCTCCGTGCCGGTCCCGATCAGCGCGTCGCCGAGCGAGACGGCGATCGCGTTCACGGTCTGGCTGCCGCCCGGTCCTGGCACCTGCTGGTTCAGGGTGACGGTCAGCGTGAGCCCCAGTGCGGTGGGCAGGCTCAGCAGCACGTCGTTCGCCGGGATGGTGGACGGAATGGTGATGGTCTGACCAAGGATGGTAAGGCTCTGGATGGTCGACGACTCGGTGAACGTGCCGTTGTTCCACACGCAGCTGGAGGCGACGGTGGTGGCGTCCAGCAGCCCGCCGAGCACTGGCAGCGTCAGTACCGAGCTGATCCGGTCAATGGCCGACGTCGCCGTGTTATTCGTCGCTGACGGCTCGGTGACAGTGGATGTCAGGGCGCTTGCCCCGGTGCTTCCGACGACGAGCAGGCCGGGCAGCGTCACGCCGACGACGCTGACCGTGTTCGGGAAGGTAGGTCCGTGAGCGTCGGCGATCGGGCCGAGGGCTACCGGCCCGGTTGCCTCCAGCGCGATCCCTTCCGGGCTGGTAGTCGCCTGAGCAAGGGCGATGGGGGCGACCGCCATAACGCATGTGCCAGCCAGTGCGCTGAGGACGAGGCCCCGTCTGATTGAACTCCGCATGAGTTTCCCTTCGCGAAAGGCCGGGGCCGGAATTTTGGCGACCCGGTTACTGAGCGTTACATCAGGAGCCGACGATATGGCTGGCTTCTTGTAGCAGCTGCGCTCATTTCTCCTGCGTTCACGCGCTGGGGTGAGCCATGGGCCAAAGTTCACCCCGTGGGGTGACGTGTCGGGTCACCGGCTGTGATCGCAGTGCCGATACGTTGGGGCATCATCACGTCAACGGGGGGCGGCTGTGGTTGATCACGCACGGGGCGGGACGGCGTTACTGGTTCCGCCACCGATACGCCTTGGCCGGTCAGAACTCCCGATCGTGCGAGTCGTGGTTGCGGACGAATCACCGCTCATGCACCTCGCAGTGCGGTCGATGCTGTCCGTTGCCCCTGGTTACGCGCTTGCCGCCGCGGCGAGCAGCGTGGCCGAGGCCGAGCAGCTGATCATGCGGGCACAGCCCGACCTACTGCTGAGCGACGTCGATATCGCCGGGGAGAGTGGTATTGGGTTGTGCCGCTGGACGCGCCAGACTAGTCCGGCCACCGCGGCCGTAATCCTGACGAGCCGAGATGAGCCATTGCTCGTGCAATCTGCGATTGCAGCCGGAGTCTCCGGTTATCTGCTGAAGGCGTCACCGCCGGAGTCGCTGATGGCAAACCTGCGCTGGGTGGCCGAGGGCAAGCAGGTACTCGATCAGCGGCTAGGCCGGGTGCGGCACGAACAGCGCGAGACTGCTGCTGCCGCTGAGTTGGGTTTGTCCAGGCGGGAGCAAGAAGTACTGACCGAGATGCTGGCGGGATTAGGCAACCTGGCCATCGCGAGGCGGCTCTGCATCTCCGAGGACACCGTCAAGAGTCATGTCAAGGCCGTCTTCCGCAAGCTCGGCGCGAGAGACAGGGCCCATGCCCTGGCGCTAGCCCTGGGTACGGCGGCCACGCTGCCCCCGTCGGCCACCGCCGCCCGATCGGGCAGGCCTGCGCAGCCGGCCACGGCGGGGCCCGTGGAATACGCGGCGCCACGGCCAGGCTGGCCGCCGCTGCCGAGGCCCAGGGCAGCGCGGGCATGACCGCCGGAGCGCTTCCCCAGGGCCGCGGCGGCGCGCACCGGGCTCCGGGCCGCGGCCGGACGTCCGGCCGCGTACCGCACCGGATCCGCGTTCCCCAGCCGGACCGCGTTCCCCAGCCGGACCGCGTCGCCCAGCCGGACCGCGTTCCCGACCTCCCAGCCGGACCGCGTTCCCCAGCCGGACCACGTTGACCGCCCGAGCCGGACCGCGTTCCCCAGCCCGGCCGCGCTCCCGGGCGCACAGCCAGGTCAGTGGTAGGTGGGCTCGGGCGGTTTGCGGTGTGCTGCGCGCTGGTCGGCCTCGCCGCTGTTATGAGCAGGGAGAGCCTGCACGTGCGCGCCTTCGAAGCGTGGCTTGCGAGCCGGGTGATCGCGCTGGGCGCCAAGCTGCCGACTAGTCACGTGTCGAGCACGGTGTGGTTCGCGATCAAAACGACGCACATCGGCCTGATCATCACGCCGGAGTGCACGGTCGCACTGCTGACGATCCCTTTCCTGGTCGCCACCGCGCTCTTCATCTGGTACCGGGCTCGGGTCGGCTGGCCGCTGCTCGCACTCGGCGTTGCGATGGTCTCGCTGGTCGCCGTCAATCAGCTGCGCATTCTGGGCATCGTCTGGTTCGTGCAAGGGATGGGATTCCAGAGCGGTTTCTACTGGGGGCACACACTGGTCGGCTCGATGATCACGATTATCGGGCTGGCCACCACCCTGGCGGTCTTTGTTTATCTGGCGGTATGCCGGGGTCGGCCGGCCAGGACGTGAGAGCGGTAACGCAAGGAAGAAATGACCGCGTGCGGCCGGGAAATGCCAGCCGCATGTCTTGAATGGAGGGATTAGCGAATGTATCCACCGCCAGTCGGGGTGATACCAATCACCGGTTTTAACATGGTGGCGCTAGGACTGGTCACCGGCGGACTCATCGTTGGCGGGCTGATCCTGATCAGGGCGGCTTACTTCGCCCGGTCCCGGCGGTAACCCCGCGGCCTGCGGGCCTGTTTCATCGGGGTGCCGGGCAATGCGACATGCATCGGAGATCACCGGAACCTGCGGGCCGGTCTCATCGACGTACTGGGAAAGCGACAAGGTAAGGGAGATTAACCGTGCTCGCGGGCTCGCTGGAGTTGTTTCTGGTCGCTCTCGGCCTCATCTATTTTGCCGGCACGACAGCGGCAGGCTTACGGGTCCTGCGCCTGTCGAGGCGGGCATCCCACACCCGGCGCAAGCCGTCTGCCAGGCGCGCTGGCCGCGCGGCCGAGCGCGGCATGCTCACGGCGGCCATACCAGGCCCGGGACCGGAGGCGGGGCATTGGCGCATTCGAAGGCAGCTCCGCGCCTGGTGGCAGCCGGTTCGGGCCACCCTGGCCAGCTGGCTCCGGGTGCTCTGGCACAAGGCGACCACTGCTGACTCGCCGGCGCCGCGGGCCAGCGTGCTGGTCGACCCGGCGGACCGCATTGTCTATTTCATCGTCCCGTGCCTGAATGAGGAGCGGGTCATCGAGGACTCGGTCCGTAACCTGCTGACCGACCCGCGTGGCATCGTGGTCGTCGTCGATGACGCATCCGACGACCGGACCGGTAAGATCGCCGCGGCAGTCGACCCGGGCCGGGTGATCGTCGTCCGTCGTGAGCTGCCGGATGCCCGCGTGGGCAAGGGGCCCGCGCTGAACGCCGGCTTCGACCAGGTCCTTCAGGATGCCGCCAGCCGGGGCTTCGCTCCGTCACGGGTAACCGTGTGCGTCATGGATGCCGACGGCCGGCTCTCGGATGGTGCACTGGATGCGGTCTTGCCGCTGTTTGCTGATGAACGGGTCGGCGGCGTGCAATTGCCGGTCAGGATCCGCAGGGTCCGCGGCTCGATCCTGACCCTGCTGCAGGACCTGGAGTTCTGGGGCGTCTGCGCCATCGCGCAGCTTGGCCGGATCGGCTCGGGCACGGTGAGCCTCGGCGGCAACGGCCAGTTCACCCGGCTGGCTGCCCTGCTGGAACTCGGCCGGCAGCCATGGCGCGCGCAGCTCACCGAGGACCTGGACCTAGCGCTGGCCATGGCCACGGCCGGCTGGCGGCTGACATCGACACCGGAGGCCTACGTTACCCAGCAAGGGCTAACCGGGATCCGGGCACTGATCAACCAGCGCACGCGCTGGTACCAGGGGCATATGCAGGCTGGCCGGTGGCTGCCCGGGCTCTGGACCTCGCGCAGGCTGTCGCATCTGAGCATGCTCGAGCTGACCTTGTACCTGCTGGTCCCGTGGGCCCTGGTGCTGCCCTGGTCGATTATTTTCAACTACAACCTGGTCCTGATGGCGCTGTGGGTGGCCGGCTGGGTGTCCGAGCCTGGCCTGGGCCACGACATGACGGAGCGCATCTTAACCGTGGCCATCTGGTACTCGGTCTCCTGCATTCCCATCTGGATGGCCGGGTACCTGTACAGCCGTCAGCGTCGCAAGGCCGGGCCGATCCGCGCGCTGCTGCTCGGGCACCTGCTGCTTTTCGGCAACTACATCACCTACGTCGCCTGCTGGCGTGCGTTCGCGCGGCTGCTCGTCGGCGCGAATGGCTGGCAGAAGACCCAGCGGCATCGCGAGCGCACGCACCGCGCGACGCGGCGCGCGCCCCGCTCCGCGCCGGCTCAGGCTGCGACGGCAGCGACGGCAGCGACGGCAGCGACCGTGGCAGCCGCGGCCATTGCGGCACCGGCGACGAGCAGGAGGGTAACGGCGAGGCCGGTGACCGCCGCGGCCGTAGGCACGCACCGTCGTCCGGCCGGTCCGCTTGCGGTTCGCGCCGCTGTGCCCGCGGTCCCTGTGCCCGCGGTCCCTGTGCCCGCGGTCCCTGTGCCCGCGGTCCCTGTGCCCGCGGGCGCTGTGTCCGCGGGCGCTGTGTCCGCGGGAGCGGTCCCGGCCGTCGTGCCCGCACAACGGCCGGCGTCTGCGACCGAAACTCTCACCCTGGACCCCTGGGTGGCGCAGCTCATCCGGGCTCCCGCTCCGGTCGCCGTGGGCGGAGGCGGCTCACAGCCCAGGTTTGCGACCGGCCGGCCAGCCGGCGGCAGTCACCGCGCTGGCAAGCGCTAGGCCGCCGTCAGGTGACAGGGGACGCAGGCGGTAATCCGCTCGTTCGGGTGGCCGTTGCCGAGCCATCGCGCCCATGAGCGGTCAAGGCTGCAGTTCGGCGAGGATCTCGCCGAGTCGGCCCAAGGATGCGCCGATCCACGGCAGCCCGAGCGGATTGTCCGCGGCCAGCGCGGTCTCACGCTGCTCGTCGGTGTCGCCGTAGAGCAGGCCGGTGGCAAGCCGCAGCCGAAGCGCGCCCGGTTCCTCGCCGAACGCGCTGGCCGGCAGCGTGCCAGCCCCGTACCGCTTGAGCAGTAGCGCGGCCAGGTCAGCGCCGGTCTCGACGCTGAACTTGGCCGCCAAATGCTGGCGCCACGGTGCGAAGTCCGGGTACAGATAGAACGCGGCCTGCGGCGGCGCCAGGTCGAGTCCGGCCGTGATGCAGATGCGACCGGCCTCCTGGCATACGACCGCGTGCAGCGACCGGCTGCGAGCTATCCAGTTCGCCAGTTCGGCTGGCTCGCTGAAGGCCACGGCCGCGGCGTGCTGGACCGGAACACATGCGGTTGACCAGATCTCGCTGGCGATGCCGAGTAGACGCTCGCGCAGCGCCGCGCCGGTCCGCCCGTCTGGCATCCGGGCCACGCCAATCCGCCAGCCGCCGACGGACAAGTTCTTGCTCAGCGCGGTTGTCACGACGGTCCGCTCAGCGGCGATCAGGGCCGGGCTGAGGAACGGCGCGGCCGGGTCGTGGACGAGGTCCCGGTAGATCTCGTCGCTGATGATGATCATGTCCTGGCGCTCGGCCACCGCGCACAGCTCGCGAATCGCGCCGGGGCTGGCAAGTCGGCCGGTGGGGTTGTCCGGCAAGGTCACCAGGACAGCGCCGATGGGCCGCCCGGCCGCGCGCGCCGCGGTCGCGGCCACGTCTAGTTCCGATGGGTCGCAGCAGCCGCCCTCGCCCGGCGCGAGCGGAACAAAGACCGGCTTCACCCCGAGGAGCCTGGCCTGCGCGGCATAGCTGACCCAGCTCGGCCGCGGCACCGCGACGTCGGTGCCAAGCGCGAGCAGCACCGCGAAGAGCAGCGCCTTGCTGCCCGGGCCGGCGATGACGGAGCCGGGACTTGTCGGCAGGGCGCGGCGAGACCAGTACGCCGGCCGCGGCCGCGCGCAACTCTTCGGTCCCGGCTACCGGTCCGTAGGCGCCAAAGCCCGCCGTGCTGACGAGTTCCGCGGTCAGGCGCGGATGCACAGGCAGGCCTGACTCGCCGAACGCGAGGGGCAGGACCGGCTGGCCGAGTTCGCGGCGGCGCGCCATTGCCTCGTTGGCAGCAAGGGTCGCGGAGACCGGAACCTGGATGGACGGGGAGGGGAGGGGAGGCGGATAGAGGGATACCGCGCGGCCAGAACCTGACAAACCAGTACTAGCTAGGCCGGATGTCGGTTCGGTGAGGGTTGCGGGGCCAGCCCAGGGCATGGCGGAGGCTCCTTGCTGCGGGGCAAGAGGTCGGGGTCCTAAGCCAGCGAGGCTACCCGGCAAATGTTTCCTGACCTGCATCGCAACGGTAAAGCATTAGTTAAGCGGAGCATCTCTGACGCAGAGAGTAAGTCTTGCTTATGCTTGAAAAATGCTCGACATGCACCGCCTGCGGCTGCTGCTCGAGTTCACCGAACGCGGCACGATAGCTGCCACAGCAGCCGCCCTGGGCTATACGCCGTCAGCAGTGTCGCAGCAGCTAGCCGCGCTCGAGCGGGAGGTCGGCACCCAGTTGCTCGATCGCACCGCACGGGCCGCGAAGCTCACCCCGGCCGGCCAGAAGCTGGCCGCGCACGCCGCAGAGATCCTGGCCAGGATCGAGGCCGCCGAAGCGGACCTGGCCGCGCCCGAGCCGGCCGGACGGGTCGCGATCTCTGCCTTTCCCACCGCGGCCGTCGCCTTCGCGCCGGCCTTGACGCGGACAGCGCGCGCACATCCTGGCCTGAGCCTGCTGCTCCGGCAGACAGCCGGCGGCGAGGTGCTCCGGCTGGTGCGGGCCGGCCAGGTGGACGTGGCGATCGTGGACGACTGGAACGGCAGGCTCGGCAGCGCGCAGCAGTCCGCGCTGCGCTTCTACCCCCTGCTGACAGACTCGCTGGTGCTCGTGGTGCCGCGCGGGCACTGGGCCAGCGATCCGCGGATCCCGGTGTCGCTGCACAAGCTCAGGGACGAGCCGTGGCTCGCGCCGCCCGTCGGCGAGGCGTCCCGGCGGGCGGTCGACCAGGTGCTGGCGTCGGCCGGCGGCGTCGCCGATGCACCGTCAGAATTCGAGGGGCTGGCCACCATCCTTAGCCTGGTCGCCCGCGGGATCGGGATCGCGATCCTGCCGCGGCTCGCGCTAGCGGCCGGTGAGGGCAGGGTGGCGGTGCGGGAACTGCCCGGCGCCAGCCCGGCCCGGGACCTGTACGCGGTCGCACGGGCCTCCTCAGTGCAACGGCCCGCAGTGGAGGTCATCATCAAGGCCCTGACGGCGGCTGCTCGCACTCTGTCCGCTGCCCAGAAGGCTGCTTCCGATGCCGAGCCAGGCAGCCCCGCTGCTGCCGACCGCAGCACACATTGAGCGCAGCACACATTGACCGCAGCACCGGTCGAGTGGCGGCTGCCGTCGAGGACACCGTTCCCTCTCGCGCCGGATGTCCCCGGCTATGCTCACGGCGTGGAACTGGATCTTTCGCTGCCCGCCGCCGACCTGACCGCGCAGCTCGTAGACGTCGAGTCGGTCAGCGGCAACGAGGGGCCGCTCGCCGATGCCATTGCCCGCGCTCTCGCAGCATTGCCGTACCTTTCTGTGGATCGTGATGGCAACGCGATCGTGGCGCGGACCAGTTTCGGCCGCCCCGAGCGGGTGGCACTCGCCGGGCACATCGACACCGTCCCGGTGGCCGGGAACCTGCCGTCGCACGTGGACGGCGGGCTGCTGTACGGCTGTGGCAGCTGCGACATGAAGTCCGGTGTCGCCGTGCAGCTCCGCCTGGCCGCCCAACTCACTAGTGCGACGCGGGACGTGACGTATGTGTTCTACGACTGCGAGGAGGTCGAGGTTGAGCGGAACGGGCTGCTCCGGCTGAGCCGGGTGCGGCCCGAGCTGCTTGCGGCTGATTTCGCCGTGCTGCTCGAACCCACCGGCGCCGTCGTTGAGGGCGGCTGCCAGGGCACGCTGCGCGCTGACATCGTTGCCCGCGGAGAGCGGGCGCATAGCGCGCGATCGTGGCTAGGCCGCAACGCCATTCACGCCGCAGGCGGGATCCTCGATGTGCTGCGCGGCTACCAGGCGAGCCAGCCGGTCGTGGACGGGCTCGGCTACCACGAGGGGCTGAATGCGGTCTGGATAAGCGGCGGCGTGGCCGGCAACGTGATTCCCGATGAGTGCCGGGTCAGCGTGAACTTCAGGTTCGCCCCGGACCGGACCGCTGAACAGGCGGCCGAGCACGTGCGTGAGGTCTTTGCCGGCTGGGAGGTCGAAGTGACCGATTCAGCCGGCGGCGCCCGGCCCGGCCTTGGCCGGCCGGCTGCTGCGGCGTTCGTGGCGGCCATCGGCGGGCAGCCGCGCGGGAAGCTTGGCTGGACCGACGTGGCCAGGTTCGACGCGCTGGGGGTCCCGGCCGTGAACTACGGGCCTGGCGATCCGCAGCTCGCGCACACCAGGAACGAGAACGTGCCGATCGACCAGGTGGCCGAATGCGAGCATCGGATGCTCGGCTGGCTGCGCGGAGCCGCCTGACGATTGATGGCATCGCGGCAACGGAAGCCGTTCCCGTAACGAAACGGGGAGCGCCGGCGCCCCGAATCGCCGCTCGCCCCCCGCTTCGCATCCGACAGGGAATGTGGTCTTACTGCGGTGGCGCGGCGGCCAGGGTCAGCGGCTTGGTCTCGGTCTGGCCGGCCGTGGTGACCCACGTCAGCCTCACGGTCGAGCCGCCCTTGATGGCTTGCAGGATGTTCATCAGTGAGGCAGGAGACGACACCGGCCGGCCGTTGACCTTGGTGATCACGTCACCGGGCACGAGTCCGGCCGCTGCTGCCGGGGTCCGGCAGAGGGAGCCGAGCACCAGCGTGCCGGAGCTGACCGGGGCCACCTTGGTGGGAACGCCGGCCTGCTGGTTGCTGGCCAGGCAGTTGTTGGTGGCCGGCTGGAGCGGGCCGAACGCTTTCTGTGCCTTCTCCTGCTGCCGTAGCTGTGACTGCGGGTTGGTCACGGTGCTTTGCGTGCCGTTCTTACCGCCCGGCACCAGCACTCCGACGAACCCGGAGGAGCCGACGTGCACTGACGAGCTGGACTGCCCGGCGATAATCTGCCGGGCGATCGACATGGCCTTGTTGATCGGGATGGCGAACCCGACATCCTGCTGGCTTTGCTGGCCACTGAACACACCGCCCGTGCTCGCAGCCGTGTCCATGCCGATGACCTTGCCGGTCAGATCGGCCAGCGGGCCGCCTGAGTCGCCGGGGATGATTTGCGCGTTTGTCTGCAGCATGCCGGTGAGGCGCTCCGCGGATACGCCGCTGCCCTGATCACTGGCGGTTATCGACTGGTTGAGCCCGGTGACCTTGCCGGTGACTGCCTGGATCCTGCCGGTGCCGCCCGCGTTACCCATGCCGATGACGGTGGCACCCACCTTCACCGAGTCGGAGTTGCCAAGCGGCACAGTCTTGAGGCCCGAGGCGTTCTGCAGCTGGATGACTGCGACGTCGGAGCCCTTGTCATAGCCGAGCCATTTGGCGCTGAAGCGCTGCCCGGTCCCGACGACTGTCCCGGTGAGGCCGGTAGTCCCGTTGATCACGTGATTGTTGGTCAGCACCAGGCCGTGACTGCTGATGATCATGCCGGTGGCGGCTGCTGACGCGCCAGCGCCGTCGTACTTCAGGTTGCTGCTGATGACGACCAGGCCGGGCTCCACCGACTGCTCGACCTTGCTCAGGGTTGCCCTGTTGATGTTTGCACCGGAGCTGGAACTGCCGCCGTGGTTCTGCTGGCCGGAGCCGAAGCTCGGGTTGCCGAAGGTGCCGGAGCTAGCGGACGGCTGCTGGTTGCCTGAGTCGTTCAGTCCGACAGCCAGGCCACCGATGGCGGCTGCGACCCCCGCGACGGCAATGTATGCGACTGCGGTAGTCAGGCCGCTGCGCCTGCGCGGCGGCCGCCCGTATCCGGGCGGCGGGCCCTGACCGCCAGGTGGCTGCCCGAACCCGCCGCCGAACTGATATCCCGGCGGCGGACCGTATCCGGGCTGGCCGGACTGGCCATATCCGGGCTGGCCGGGCTGGCCGTATCCGGGCTGGCCGGGCTGGCCGTATCCGGGCTGGCCGGGCTGGCCGTATCCAGGATCGCCGTGGCGAGGCTCGCCGGGACCGCCTGCCACCGGGTATCCAGCTGGCTGGCCATGGCCGGCGGCGTCATGGCCGGCGGCGTCGGGCGCGCCCGGCTGTCCGTTGCTCGGCTGCGGAAACCCAAAGGGCTGAGTGAAGGTTGGCTGACCAGGCTCCCCGGCCGGGACTGGCTGGGCCGCGGCTGGCTCTCCTGCGTCGTTAGCCTGAGCCGGCTGTCCCGGCTGGCGTGCCTCGCCCGACTCGCCCGGCTGCCCGAAATCCCCGGGCGGAGTTGCTGCGGATGGGTTCTCTGCGCCCAAGTCGGAGAGCAACGGCTGGTCAGCCTGCGGAGCCCAGGCTTCCCATGCACCAGGCTGCTGGCCATCGCTGTTCTGCTCTTCGTGCATCTCCATCATCCTCTGCCCAGTCCCTGCCAGCCTATGTCTCGCTGCGGCACTAATGTCCGGCCGCAGGGGCCATCGCCGGCGGCCGTCTCCTCCAGTAAGCCTTACCGACCTGGACGTTAGCTGAATGAGCCCTGAGGAACACCTATCGTGTGCCGCTGACCATTGGCGTGGCGCCGTGAAGCGATGTCCTGTGGGCCGCGAAGCACCCGCCGCGCTACTTCTGCTGGCTATGGCAAACGCCGCGACTCTGGTCAGTTATGCCACCTCGCGGCCCATTCGCCGGTGCGAGCTGGCGGACGCCACGGCGGCAAAGAAGATATATCTTGTCAGTCGGCCGCTAGAGATATATCTTGAGACCGTCAGACTAGCGCTCGCATGCAGGAGTCAACGATGTCGGCACCGCCAAGCACCTACGAACCCAACTTGAGCACGCGAGAGGAACTCGCCGTGTCCGGCGCAGCCCTGTCCGAGGCGCCGTGGAAGCTCGCCGGAGCCGCTGGCGTCGCCGCGGCTGGCGCAGACTTCCTCATTCACCTGCCCTTCCACCTGTTCCACCCGGAGATCTTCACCCCACTGTCCATGGGTGCCGTGGCGTTCTTCGCGGTCGCTGGAGCAGGCGCACTGATCAGGACGCGCCACACCCGCGCACTGCGCTGGGCGCGCCGCCGGCCGTGGCGTTACGCCGTACTGCCGGGCGCTGCCTGCGCGATCATCGTGTTTGCGCTCTCGGTTGTGGCCGGTGGCGGCATCGGCGGCGGCATATTTACCGCACTCTGGCATGGGGCGCTGGCCTACGGGGCGACCGGAGTTGTCGGCTCGATGGTCCGGCCTCGCCGGAGCCAGCGAACCTGATCCACCTGCAACCGCCACTGCGATCGGCCTGGACGCGACGCGCCAGGCGGATCGCGGCGGTAGATGATCGCTGCGGCTCCAGCATTTGCGGAGCTGTCGCGGCTGTGGCCGTGAATGCCAAGACGTGCGCCACCCAAAACATCGTGAACGCCACGACCCGGACGTGCGGCACCTTTGCGGGGGCAGGTAACCAACTGTTCCGGAGGCGCATGACGGACTTGGCTACTTGACGGTCAGGCCCGGGATGCCGTGCTCGGCTACCGGACCGACCCGCAGCCCGCGCCGCTCGCAGGCGTCGAGCAGCAGCGGGAGCGCACCGAGGCCGGCCTGCCAAGAACCAGGCGGCGAGGTGCAGCCCGAGTCGTGCAGCAGCACGGTAACGCCGCCGTTCAAGTCCCCGGCCAGGGTCCGGAACACTGACTCGGGCGTGGCGCCCGCAGTCCACTCCCGGCCCCAGGAGCCCCACAGCAGCGGGGTGAGCCCGAGTTCGCGTGACGCTAGCAGCCCAGGGCCGCTCAGCACCCCGTACGGCGGGCGGAACAACCGGGGCCGCGTTCCGGTCAGATGCGCGATCAGATC
The DNA here is from genome assembly GCA_963834665.1 of uncultured Actinomycetota bacterium. Classification (GTDB taxonomy): domain Bacteria; phylum Actinomycetota; class Actinomycetes; order Streptosporangiales; family Streptosporangiaceae; genus JAJYUU01. The sequence goes on along the minus strand of CAWICK010000006.1, from coordinate 171,481 downwards.
GGTAGCGCGGTGCAGATCGGCGCGCGTTTCGCGCAATCCCCTGACCGTCAGGTAACGGTGATCCCAGCCGTGCACGCCGATCTCGTGACCGGCGGCCGCGAGGTCTCGTGCGAGCTCGGGTGCCTTGGCGACCATGCTGCCCAGCATGAAAAAGGTGGCACGGATGCCCCGGTCGGCGAGCACCGAGGCGAACAAAGGCGTCGATTCCGGATCAGGGCCGTCGTCGAATGTGAGCGCGACGTGACCGGGATCGCCCTGGCCGGCTAGCCGAGGGAACAGCAGCCGGCGGACCGGGCCGAACCCGGTGATTCCAGGCCCGGCTTGGGCGACGGCCAGACAGGCGCCGCAGGCGGCTGCCACTAGGGCGGCGCTCCGCAAGGTCGGCGCGCTCCGCAAGGTCGGCGCGTGCCGGTGAGCTGCGCCATTGCCGGGATCGCCAGCGTTTTTCGCCGCGCCGCGGGGTGCGGAATCACGCACGGGCAGTTCGGCCCCCGTTCTTGTCGCGTTCGGCTGCGCCAAGGTTAGCGACCATCGTCTGTCCATCCCGTGTATCCGGCTCGTGAATTCTCCGCGCTGAATGGTGACACGCACTGTCAACGGGGCGCCTGTAGCGTGATTACCTGGGATCATGGCGACTTGACTAGCATCCGGCCGGCTTCCCGCTTAGGGTTGAGCCAAGTCGGCCAATAATAATGGCAGATATGCCATTATTGTTGGTGAACTGAAAAACCGAGCAAGGGAACCCCGGTTGGCAGTCCAGGCAGCGCGTGTCGTCTTTCCCGCTGTGGATCGCGAAGAGATCGCGGCAGCCGTCGCCGAGATTCTCGCCAGCGGATCTCTCACCCTCGGGCCATATACCAGCCAGTTCGAGGCCGCCTTCGCCGCTGCGCACAGCAGCGGCGGACCGCTCGGCAGCGGCGGGCCGCTCGGCAGCGGCGGGCAGCACGGAACGTGGGCGCCGCATGCAGTGGCGGTCTCCAGCGGGACCGCCGCCCTGGAGATCATCCTGCGCAGCCTCGGGGTCGCCGGGCGCGACGTCGTGGTCCCGGCGAACACCTTCTTTGCGACCGCTGAGGCGGCCCTGCGGGCCGGCGGCCGGCCAGTCTTCGCCGACATCGACCCGCTGACCTTCGCGCTCAGCCCGCAGACGGTGTTGGCGGCGCTGACCCCGCGGACGGCCGCAGTGCTGGTTGTGCACATCGGCGGCCTGATCTCGCCGCACGTGGACGAGTTGCGCACCATCTGCGCCGAGCGGGGAATAGCGCTGGTCGAAGACGCCGCGCACGCGCACGGCGCTAGTTACAACGGCCGTCACGCCGGCTCCTTCGGGGTGGCTGCAGGGTTCTCCTTCTTTCCCACGAAGGTCGTCACGTGCGGCGAGGGCGGCCTGATCCTGACCTCGTCCGACGGCATTGAGCAAGCGGCGCGCATCTACCGCGATCAGGGCAAGGGCAGCGTCAGCGCCAACCATCACGTGCTGCACGGTTATGCGTGGCGGATGTCTGAGCTGGCAGCGGTCACCGGCCTGGTGCACCTGCGCAGGATGGCCGCATCCATCACGCACCGCCGGACGGTGGCAGCCCGGTACGACGCCGCGCTCGCTGGACTAGACGGCCTGGAGCCCCTGCCCGAGCCGGACGGCTGCCGGACTAACTTCTACAAATACATTGCGGTGCTGCCGCCCGGTGCCGATCGCGCCAGCTTCCGCCAGCAGCTGGCAGACAAGTATCAGGTGAAACTCGCGGGCGAGGTCTATGACCTGCCGTTGCACCGGCAGCCGGTGTTCGCCGAGTTCGCCGGCCCGCCGCTGCCGGTGGCTGACGACTTGTGCGCACGGCATATCTGCCTGCCCGTTCATTCCGACATGACCGACGATGAGGTGGACCAGGTGCTAACGGCGGTGGCAGCCGTCTATGGCGCGCTGGCCAGAGTGTGAGATGCCCGCCGTGACGCGGTCGGGGGAGCCAGTCTCCGGGTGTCCGCAGCCAGGATGCGGGTAAGGGAGCACGCATGCGTATCGCAGTAACCGGGGGCTGCGGGTTCATCGGCTCACATGTCGTTGATCATCTTGTCCGGGCCGGTCATGACGTTGCGGTGCTGGACATCCGCGGTCGGTGGCTGAACCCGGCGGCCGAGTACCGGCACGCTGACATCTTCGACCAGCCCGCGCTAGCGGCAACAGTTGCCGGAGCCGACGCCGTCTTCCACCTGGCCGGCGCCGCCGACGTGAACGAAGTGGCCGCCGACCCGGTCGCGGCCACCCGGCTGAACGTGGAGGGAACGGCCAGGGTTGTCGAGGCGGCGAGGCAGGCATCGGCTGGCCGGTTCGTGCTGGCCAGCACGGTCTGGGTCTATGGCGCAGCAGTCGGCCGGGGCGAACTGACCGAGGACGTTCCGGTCGACCTGCGCAGTCCGGGCCATGTCTACGTGGCGACCAAGCTGTCCGCGGAACTGCTCGTGCACAGCTACCGCGAGATGTACGGGCAGCAATTCACCATCTTGCGATACGGGATACCGTACGGGCCGCAGGATGCGCGAGGCCTTGGTGGTTGCGCGCTTTGTGCGGGCAGCGCTGGACGGCCAGCCGATCACGATCGCGGGCACCGGGGAACAGCAGCGTAACTACGTCTACGTCGAGGACCTTGCGGACGCGCACGTCCGCGCGCTGGCACCAGTCGCAGCCGATCAGACTCTTGCGCTGGAGGGCGGCACACCGGTGTCCGTACGGGAGATTGCCGATACCGTCTGCAGCCTGGTCCGGCCGGTGCCGGTCCGGCACGAACCGGCCCGCCCTTCTGACTATGAGGGCGTCAGCATCTCCTCGCGGCTGGCCAAGGAACTGCTCGACTGGTCACCGGTGACGTCCTTCCCCTCCGGTGTCCGGCTGTACCTGGACTGGCTGCACGAGCAGCCCCCGCCGGGGTACGGCGCCGCATGAGCGCGCCACGGTCTGCCCTGCTGCTATCCGGCTCGATCGGAATGGGCCACGACGCGCTGGCGGCCGCTTGCTCAGGCTCGCTGCAGGCACAGGGCTGGTCGACGCACACGCTAGATGCCATCCGGATGATGGGGCGCGGCCGCGGGTCAGCCGGGGAAGCTGTGTTCCGCGCGATGCTCGGGATACCGGGCGTTTACGACGCGTTCCACTTTTCCTCGCTGCGCACCGGCGGCCGGCTGGCCAGGCTGGCTGACTCGGCCGCTACCCGCCCGCTCCTGCCTAAGCTGCGCGATTACCTGGATAAGCAGCCGACGGACCTGCTCATCTCTGTCTTCGCCACCGGCGCGGCGGCGGCCAGCATGCTGGTCCGGCAGTACCCGGCGATGCGGCACATCGTGTTCTGCACGGACGTGACGCCGCACCGGCTGTGGGTGCACCCCAACGTTGACATGTATCTGGTCACGGCGGAGGTTGGTGAGCTTGCGGTGCTCAGGTTCCAGCCCGAAGCGCGCGTGCAGGTGGTACCGCCGCCGGTCCGCCAGGAGTTCTACCAGGCTAAGAGCCAGCTGCGGGCCAGGGCGGAGCTCGGCGTGCCGCAAGCAGCGCGCTGCGTGCTGCTGATGTCAGGCGCGTGGGGGCTCGGCCCGGTCGCCGCGGCTGCCGAGGCGCTGGCCGCCGCAGGCGTGCACGTGCTCGCTGTCGCCGGGCGTAATGCCAGGCTTGCGCGCAAGCTGTCGGCGGCCGCAGCCCGGCAGCCGCGGGTGCGCGCGTTCGGCTTCACCGACCGCATTCCCGACCTCATGTCCGCGGCCGACTTGGTCATCACGAGCTCAGGCGACACCTGCTCCGAGGCGCGGACCGTCGGCAGGCCGTTGCTGCTGCTCGATGTCGTGCCAGGTCACGGACGCGATAACCTCCAGCACGAGCTTGAGCTCGGCGACGCCATGGTTACCTCGGCCGGTGCCGCAGACGTCACCCGGTGCGCACTTGCTGCGCTCGACCGGGCCAAACCCGCGCCGCCCGGCCCGGCCAGGTTCCAGTCTGGCTGGGAGTCGGCTTTCGGCGCGGCGCTCAGCAGCTGCGGTCTCTAGATCTTGAGGGGAACGGGGCCACCCCGCCGCCGCAGAACTAGCCGCGCGCGGTCGGGTTGTTCCTGTGGCCAGCCTGCATGGTCAGCCTGCCGGCTGCGGCGCGATCAAGCAACACGGCAGTGACCCGGCCGAGGTGTTCATAGGGTATGCGAGGTTTGCGAATGGCTAGCGAGCCCGTGCACGCCATCCAAATCGGACTCGTTTAGCGGCATTGTGGCAACCCTGATACAAGAACAACGTGAATGTCACGATCACGCTAATACCTTGCTTCCGAGATCATTTGCAAATTCCGGTGAAATGATCGCTTCATACCTTATGTCGTGCCCAATGCGCTATTCGATGGCGAGCCAAGAGGGTCATTACAAGCGACCGCGTGTTAATGCAGGTGCTCCGCCGCGGCCAGCGCCATCGGTCCGGCGCCGAGCAGCACCAGGGCAACTGCCCAGAGCACCATGACGGCGCTTGTGCTGGCGGTGCCGAGCGCGAGGCCAAAATTCGCGGCCAGCGATCTCCCGCGTGACGCTGCGCGGTCGTTTGGGGCCGGTCCGAGGGTCGGCGCGGTGACTCCAGCCCGCACTGAGCTGGGAGCGGGTGCCGCATTCGTGGCCGGCGCTGGACTCAGGGCCGGTACCGAGGTCGTGGCCCGCGCTGGGCTGGGAGCGGGTGCCGCGTTCGTGGCCCGCGCTGGGCTCGGGGCCGGTACCGGGGTCGTGGCCCGCGCCGGGGCGACCACGGGCACGCGGCTTATCGCCACTACCCCCGTGGCCAGCAAGATCGCCTGCGGAATCATGCTGTTTGGATCGGTACCAAGGCCGCCGAGGAAACCGAGATCCTGGACCACGACCCAGTCGACCAGGCAGAACGCGATCATGGCGACGACAGCCGGCCGCGCGAGGGCAAGGCGGCCGGTGAGCAGGCAAGCACCGGCCACAGTCAGCACGAGGATGGCGGCAAGGTTCACCGCCGCGCCATGCTCGGCCACGAACCGGGCGAAACCGCTGACAAGGCCGGCCAGCATGGTCGGCTGCCTGGTGGCGGCCATGGATCGGACCATCGAGGCCAGCGTGCCTGCAGCACCGTGCCCGCGGGCCGGCCAGAAGCCGCGGCCTGGCCACGCCTGAAAGACGGCACACCCGAGCAGCATCAGCCCGGTTGCCTGCAGCATTCTCCGCCCGAGGCGGATGTCCCGCCAGGATCGGCCAGGCAGCGCGATCAGAGCGCCGGCCGCGCAGTAGAACAGTGCCGCGCCTGGCGCGCCCAGCAGCCAGCTCGCGCCTGGCGCGAGCAGCCCGCCAAATGCCTCGCCGAAGACCCAGATGACCAGCGCCCAGCCCGCGCCGACCAGTCCGGCCAGCCTGGACCAGCGGCCGCCGGGAGCCGACACCAGCCAGATGCCGAGGCCGAGCTGGATCCAGACTGCGGCGGCCGCGGCCTGGACGGGGTGATGCGACCAGGCGGAACCGGCCCAGCCCGCCAACTGCTGAACCCAGCCCGGAGCGCCTGCCGCGCCAGGGCCGATAACGTGCGAGGGAAGGCCGCCCGGCATGGCCGGCTGCGCCTGCAGGAGACCGTCGAAGATCCACAGGAGGCCGAAGCCGATCCGCAGCACCCGCCGTGCCGCCGGTTCGACAACCCTGGCGGCCCGGCTGCTGATCAGCCGGCCTCGATCACGGGCAAGCACGGTTTCGCGACTGGCGACCCAGGCGATGGCCAGCAATACGAAGATCAGGAAGGCAAGAGTGCCCTGCCTGAGCAGCGCCGCCCGGAACGCCGCCGCGAGCGCGGCATTCGCTGCGTCGAGGCCGCTCGACATGCCGGGCACGGCCGGTCCTGCTCCTAGCCCTTGCCGCCGGCCAGGCTACGCGCCCAGCTGCTCAGTTCGCCGGGTGTCACCTCGCCGACGATATGACGGACGATCTGATGCCTCGCGTTGAGCATGAAGGTCTGCGGCACGGCGATGATGCCGTATGAGGCTGCTACCGAGCCAGCCGGGTCGAATCCAACGGGATAGCTCAGTCCAGCAGCCCGCGTAAACCGCAGCGCTGCTGCCGTCTCGTCCATGGAGTCGACGCCGATGATCAGCACGCGGCCGTGGTGGTCTCGGTAGAACTTCGCGAGCATTGGAGTTTCCCGCTTGCAGGGCCCGCAATAGGACGCGAAGAAGTTGATCAGCACCGGCCGTCCGGCATAGCCAGCCAGCGAGACGCGCCCGCCGGAATGGCCAAGCGCGAGAACCGAGAAGCTGCTCGCCGCGACCGGCGGCTGAGACTTGCTCGCCGTGCCGCCAAGGCCGCCACCCAGGGTGAGCGCGACGATGACCAGCGCGGCCAGGGCCAAGCCGCCAGCGATAACCAGCAGATTCTTCCGGGGCCGCCGACGGCCGGAACTGGGTGGCGCGACCTGGCCTGCTGGGGTGACCTGGCCTGCTCGGGCCACCTGGCCCGCTGGGGCAACCTGGCCTGGCGCAGCGCCCCGGGCGCCTCCATTAAGCCGGTCCTCGACTGCCATGGCATGAAACTTAGCGCGTCGGCGCGGTCGGCAGACCCGGACCTCGGCAGCGCAGTTCACCGCCCGGCAGCCGGCGGCCTCAGGCGTGATCTGGCGGCGTGATCTGGCGAGGCACAGAGCGGCTGGGAGTGCGGAACAGGTAGTTGCGCGTCGTGTCAGTGACGCTACTGGCTCGCTTCCAGCCGCGCTGCCAGGTGTACATCAGGTAGCCCCGCTGAGAAAGCCAGTCGACCACCTCGTCCGGGCTGCATGAGTAGCGCTCGGTGTGCCGGGCCTCGATCTCGAGCAGCAACGACGGCCGGAACGACTCGATGACGTCCTTGCCGCCATACAGGACCTGGAGCTCGGCTCCCTCCACGTCCACCTTGATGAAATCCAGCTTGGTCAGGCCGACCCGGGCAGAAAGCCCATCCAGCGTGTCCACCGTCACCGGGAACTCGATGTGCTGCGCGAACTCGGCATTGGAGCCAAGGCCCTGGCTCTTCTGGCTGACGAACGAGCGCCCGGTGACCAGGCCGTACTTGCCCATCGGAACGCTCATGTTGGCCTTGCCAGGCTCGGATCCGAGCGCCAGGCAGTGATGGGTGACGTTGGGGTTGCCGCGCGCGCCGAGCACCCGGTTCCATACCGGCCACGCGAACGGCAGCGGCTCCACGCTGTGAACGACTCCTGAGGGCCCGACCAGACGTGACAGCGGCACCGTATAGAGGCCGGCCGCCGCGCCCACGTCGATGCAGACGCTGCCGGGCCCCACCACGTCGGCCAGGCCCAGCATCTCCGGCTCCAGCCACTTAGACCAGCGCGCGACCGCCAGGACGGCGGAAGCAGTTACCGCCCCGCGGATTGCCGACTTGCGCGTCATAGTGCCCGTGTTCACGATCTTCCTCCCGGTACCTATACGGCCATGCCAGTCACCGTAGGCGACAGGAGGGCGTTTCGACATGAGCTTAGGCGGCCTTCCTGGGTGCCTTGGCTATCTTGTGCTGCCGCCGTCGCGGCGACCCGGACGACGACCATGAGACAGGGCACGTCGCAGGCGGCTGCGTGTGACCACCGGCCGACCGGGTAACGTGTCTGAGGCGCGGTGGCAGTCATCGGTGACCGGTTGGTTTGTCATCGACGACCTGATGGCCTGTGACCAGCGGGATCGGCCGGTTCTGAGGGCCCGCGCTGATGAGCTCGACAGCGGCGGAGGCAATGCAGTGACACAGGTGACAGGCGCACTCGGGCCTGGCACGGATGATCCCGCGCTGTCCGCCGCGGCCCTGTCCGCCGAACCACTGGCTGCCGGACCACTGGCTGCCGAACCACTGGCCGGGACGGCGCACCCGGCAGGCGCGACCGGCCGCCGATCCGCCCGGCTGATCGCGCGGTCGCTATTCCTGCTTACCAAGCCCAGGATCATCGAGCTACTCCTGGTTACGACGCTACCGACAATGCTGCTCGCCGACCACGGACTCCCGTCCATCCGGCTGATTCTCGTCACGCTCGTTGGCGGTGCCCTGGCCGCGGCGAGCGCGAACACCCTGAACTGCTACCTCGACCGGGACATCGACGCGGTCATGCGGCGCACCTCGGGCCGCCCGCTAGTGGCCAAGGCCGGGGGCCACGGCGGCGCTGGTCAGGCTGGCAGCACGCCGATCCGGCCCGGGGAGGCGTTGGCCTGGGGTGTCTTGCTCGGCGCAGCTTCCACCCTGCTGCTCGGCCTGGCGGCGAACTGGCTGGCCGCGGCCCTTGCTGATGCCGCGATCTTGTTCTATGTCTTCGTCTACACCATCGGGCTGAAGCGGCGGACGGCGTCCAACATTGTGATCGGCGGGGCGGCTGGCTGCTTCCCCGTCCTCGTGGGCTGGGCCGCGGTGACAGGCCGGGTGAGCTGGTGGGCCGGAGTGCTGTTCGCGGTGATCTTCTTCTGGACGCCGCCGCATTTCTGGGCGCTGGCCATGAAGTTCCGCGACGACTATGCCGCGGCCGGCGTCCCGATGCTGCCCGTGGTGGCGAGTCCCGCCACTGTCGCCCGCAAGATCGTTGTCTACTCGTACATCATGGTGGCGACCACGCTGCTGCTGACGCCATACGCCGGCTGGATCTATGGCTGCTGCGCGGCCATCCTTGGCGCCTGGTTCCTGGCCGAGGCGCACCGCCTCCGCGGCCGGATCGCTGACGGCAGCTCACCCGCCCCGATGCGGCTGTTCCACCTGTCGATCGTTTACCTGACGCTGCTGTTCGCGGCGGTGGCCGTGACCGCCCTGCTGCCCTGGCACCGCTGGTAGCAGGCCGTCGGCCCAGCGGACAACACGGCTTGACGGCGCGGGCAGGACGGCCCGGGCCGCTTCATACCTCCGGCTGACTCATACTTCCGGCCGCTTCATACTTCCGGCTGACGGCGGCTGTCCGGCGGGCCGCTATTGTGGTGCTAATCGGGGTGCCTCCTGGAAACGGGTGATCAGGGTGCGGAAGCTTGGCGTCCGGGCGCGGTGGGCCGTGCCGGCCGGTGTAGTGGCAACAGCGGGCATCGTGATCGCGGCGTCGGCCGTCGCCAGCGCCCAGTCAGCGCCGTCGCTGCCAGCCCGCAGTGCGGCTCAGCTGCTAGCAGATGTGGCGCATGCCAAGCCCCTTGGCGCGTTTACCGCGACGATCCAGCAGACCTCGAACCTCGGACTGCCCGCGCTGCCCGCAGCGGCCAGCCAGGATGCCGGTGCCCCGGCGGCGCTGACCAGCGGCCAGAGCGTCAGCATCTGGTTTGCCGACCCGCAGCACGTCCGGGTGGCCGCGCTGGTGCAGGCGGGCGAGAGTGACCTGCGAGTCGACGGCCGATCGGTGTGGCTGTGGAACAGCAAGACTCAGACCGCGACGCACGTCCTAGTGCCGGCGCACTTCTCTGGTCCTGGGAACTTGCCGGGAATCGCTGTCGGCTCAGGGGGCTTGCTCCCGTCCGGGAACGCGGGCAAGGGCGCGGCCGCCCTGCCCGACTCTCCGCTGGCCGCCGCGAAGCAAGTGCTCGCCGCCGTCGGACCCTCAACGGCCGTCACCGTGCAGCGCAACGTTTACGTGGCCGGCCAGGCGGCTTACCAGCTGTCCTTCGCGCCCAAGGCCAGCGGCTCGCTGGTCGGCAAGATCCTCATCGCGATCGACGCGAGCAAGTACATCCCGCTGCGTGTGCAGGTCTTTGCCCGTGGCGCATCGAGCCCGGCATTCGGCATCGGTTTCACCGCGCTGACCTTTGGCCGGCCAGACATGTCGAACTTCAGCTTCGCCCCGCCACCAGGCGCAACGGTGAAGACCCAGACGATCCCGAGCAAGCTGCCCGCGAGCGTCGGCAAGCTAGGTCTCGGCAAGCTGGGCATGAACAAGCTGGGCATGGTCAGGCCTATCCCGGCCAAGCTGCGGCTGGCCAAGCTTCGGCTGGCCAGGGCGTGCCTGGCTAAGTCGGGTGCGCCCGTCCGCAAGTGCGCAGCACTCCGGGTTTCGATGGGGCGCGTAAACGTGCACCCGGTGCCATTCAAGCTGGTCCATGGCAAGCAACTGCCGAAGCAGGTCATCAGGCAGATCGAGGCGAGCTTCGCCAGGAACTTGCCAAAGGACATGCCCAAGGCGGAGCGGGCAAAGGTCATCAAGGCCTTCGACCAGCAGTTCAGCAAAGGCTTCATAGGTTCGCCCGGCTCGGCGGAGGCCGTCAAGAATCTTGGTAACAACGGCGGCGGCTTCCTCGGTGGTGGGCCTCCGCCGGGTGCCATCGGGCTGCCGTTCGCGGGGGCATTCCCGGCGGCCCTGACCGGCGGCGCCAAGCCAACGATCATCGGCAAGGACTGGCTGTCGGTTATCGCGACCCAGCCGAGCCCGGCAGTGGCGGCCGCCGTGAAGCAGATGCTCAGCGGGCCCGCGAGCAGCGGACGCCCGGTCGTCAAGCCCGCGCCCGCGTCAGCGGCAGCGTCGTCAGGCTCGACGGTGACTTTCTCGGCGGTGCCGGCTGGACCGGCCCCGGCGGTGCTGCGGGCGCTCTTGCTGGCGACCAAGCCGGTACACGGTAAGTGGGGCAGCGGCAGGCTGCTGACGACCAGCCTGGTCTCAGTACTCATCACCAGCAACGGCCGCATCCTGGCCGGAGCGGTGACCCCGGCCGTGCTCTACCGCGACGCAGCAGCGCACTCCGGGTAGGCTCGCCGCTCGTGACGTCCGACTATGCACTGGCCAGTAGCGGGCTAACCAAGCAGTTCCGCGGCGGCCAGGTCGCCGTGAACGGGATTGACCTCGCGGTGCCGGCCGGCTCGGTCTACGGGTTCCTCGGCCCGAACGGCTCGGGCAAGACGACCACGATCCGCATGCTGCTGGGGCTGATCCAGCCGACGGCGGGCCAGCATGAGGTGCTCGGCGTGCCGATGCCGGACCGGCAGGCGTATGCACTGCCGCGGGTCGGCTCGCTAGTGGAGGGCCCGGCCTTTCACCCGCACCTGTCCGGCCGGGCCAACCTGGCGAGGCTGGACTCGGCCGACCGGACTGCCAGCCGGGCTACCGCGAGCAAGCGGATTGACCAGGCGCTGGACCGGGTTGGCTTGCTCGCAGCCGCTGACAAGCGGTACCGGGCGTACTCGCTCGGCATGAAGCAGCGCCTTGGCATCGCGACCAGCCTGCTGCGGCCCAGGGACCTGGTGATCCTGGACGAGCCGACCAACGGCCTGGACCCGCAGGGCACTCGCGAGGTGCGCAGCCTGATCCGGCAGATCGCGGCCGACGGCACCACTGTCTTCGTGTCCTCGCACCTGCTGGCCGAGGTGGAGCAGATTTGCACCCACCTTGGCGTGATGCGGCACGGCAAGCTCGCGTTCCAGGGCCCGTTGGCGCAGTTGCACGGCTCTGGCCCGGCCCGGCTGCTTGTCCGGACCCCGCAACCGGCCCTCGCGGTCAAGGTGCTCAACGAGCTAGGCCTGCCCAGCGTGGCGGAGTCCGGCAACGAGGTCACCGCTGAACTTGGCACCATGCTGCCCGAGAATGTCTGCGAGCGGCTCGTGCTCGCAGGCGTGCCGGTGGCCGGCCTGGAGACGCCCAGGCGAAGCCTGGAAGACGAGTTCGTGGAGCTAACCGGCGAGGGCTTCGATGTCGACTGAGCACGCGGCTGGTCCGGCTACGGAATCTCGCCCCATCGCCATCAGCCTGACCGAACGGCCGAGTGTCCGAGGCAACCCCGTTTCCTCCTGGTTGCGGTTTTTCGGTTCCGAGCTCCGGCTTGTGTTCGGGCGTCCGCGCAACCTCGCGCTGCTCGGCGTGCTCGCGATCATCCCGGTTGCTTTCGGCGTGCTGTTCCGGCTGACGCTAAATTCCGGCGACCGCGGCGGGGGCGGGCCGGCGTTCCTGAATCAGATCGCCGGGAACGGGGTCTTCCTGGCGCTGACCGTGCTGACGCTGATGCTGACGCTGCTCATGCTGCCGCTATCGATGGCGGTCGTGGCGGGGGAGTCGGTGGCCAGCGAGGCGAGCATCGGAACGTTGCGCGGGCTGCTAACGGTGCCCGCTGGCCGGACCCGGCTGCTCGCCGTCAAGTACGCGGCGGTCGTGACGTTCGCGCTGGCCGCGTGCCTGCTGGTGACGATCGTTTCGCTGATCATGGGGCTGATCTTGTTCCACGCCGGCCCGGTCACGCTGCTATCCGGCACCACGATCTCGCTGTGGGCTGGCGTGGTCCGCGTGCTGCTAGTCGCGCTGTACGCGGCGGTGGCCATGGCCGAGCTCGGCGCGATCGGGCTGGCCGCGTCGACCTTCACCCAGCACCCCGTCGGGGCCATCGCCGGCGTCCTGGTGCTCGTGGTCGGCAGCGAGATCTCTGACCAGATCCCGCAGCTCTCGGCAATCCACGCGTACCTGCCCACGCACTGGTGGCTGACCTGGGACGGCCTGTTCCGCTCGCCAGTCGACTGGTCCGGCGTGCAGCACGGACTCATCTCGTTCGGCGTCTACATCGTGATATTCGCAGCGATCGCGTGGGCCAAGCTGAGTGCTGCCGATGTCACCAGCTGAGGCATCGCATCGGGAAGGGAACGGGGCCGCGCCCGGCTGGCACGGCCCCGCCTCTTCGCAGTGGGCTGTGGTTAGCCGACTACCCAGTTCACCTCGAACGCGGAATCGTGAAATGTGCCCAGCTCGTTCGTGCAGCTGACGTCGGCAACCGGGTTCTTCTCCTGCGTCCAGGCTTCGACAGAGCACTGGACGTCAGCATTCCCGACCGAGTTGACCTGGACGTCGCCGCCGTTGCTCGGGGTTCCTTCGGAGCCCTTGAATGTCACCTCGTAGAGGCCTGCGCCAAAGCGCCGCACGCTGACGACCGCGTGGCGCTCGCTGTTGTACTGCACCGAGGGGGCGTAGGTGTGCGTGGCGGGCCGGTTAGCCAATGCGTTCGCCCCGGCGATCCCGCTTTGGCCGAGCAGGTTGTTGGCACTGGCGTAGGTGACCATGAAATCGCGGTTTTCCAGCGCTCCGGCAGGCGCATAACAGTTGACCCGGACGATCTCGCCGTGCTTAGTGCCGTGCCAGCTCACCGGCCCGCAGTCGCCTGGACCGGCGCCGTACGGGCTGACCTTCACGGTGCCGCGCATCCCGGCAGATTTGGGACCGACGAAGGTGATCTGATACTTGCCGGTGCCGAGGTGCTGCACCTTGTTGGCATCGCGGGACGAGTTGTACTGGTAACCGTGTAGCGTCCCCGAGCTGGTCGCGCGGTTGTTGAATGCGTAATCGAAGACGCCGTGCGGGGTGGTGACCGGATGCGTGACGACAAGGTCGAATTCGGTAGTGGCCGCTACGCCCGTCACGGCGGTGTAGCAGTCGACACTAGCCACCAGGTAGCGGCCCGAGGATCCCCAGCCCTGAACTGAGCACGTGTTGGTGCTGTTATAGGGCGTCACCTCGACGATGGCCTTCCCGGCCACCGAGGCGAGTCCGTCGATAGACACCTGGTACCGGCCGGTGCCGACCGCGTTGACGATGATGTCCTCGCCGGTCGAGTTATAGCTGTAGTACTTCAAGCTCGACCAAAGGTAGGCGGACGTGGGGTAATAGTCGGCTGGCCGGGCAGTGCCGGCCGCGGCCGGCGTCACTGGGGCGAGTGCCAGGATTGGCAGAACGGCAAGCGGTATGAGCCTTCGTCGTGCACGCATCCGGAAGTGCTCCCCTCTGAGCTGATGCATGAAGGCGTGGCCGCGCCGCGCCTGCAGGTCAGGATGTCAGGACTTAATGCTGGGTAAGCCGCGTTCGCCGAACTCACTCCCGGCAAGGTCTTGGCTGGTCAGGGCAGCTTGGCGGGCCGCGGTAGCGGGCGCATAACGGTCGGCAGGAAGAAGACGTCGTCGCCAGGCGATAGCGTTCTTTCGTGCCTACCGACCTGCCCGCGATTGACGGCTTGCTCCGGGCCGCGGTAGCCGGGATCGGCGGGACCCAGCGGCCCGGCCAGGTAGCCATGGCCGACGCCGTCCAGCACGCGATGGAGTCGGGACAGCACCTGGCTGTGCAGGCGGGGACGGGCACCGGCAAGTCCCTGGCGTACCTGGTTCCGGCCGTCCGGCATGCGCTGGCCGGCGGCGGGACCGTGGTCATCTCGACCGCGACGATCGCCCTGCAGCGGCAGCTCATCGAGCGGGACCTGCCCCGGCTGTCGGCAACGCTGGCGGGCTTGCTGGGCAGGGAGCCGGTTTTCGCGATCCTCAAGGGCAGGCGGAACTACCTCTGCCTGAACAAGGTGCACGGCGGCGCGCCGGACGAGCCGGAAGATTCGCTGTTCGACGCTCGCTCGGTGTCGGCCATCGGGCGGCAGGTGACCAGGCTGCACGAATGGGCCGCGGACACCGGCTCCGGCGACCGCGACGAACTGGTGCCGGGTGTCGACGACCGCGCCTGGCGGCAGGTCTCGGTGAACGCGCGCGAGTGCATCGGAGCGCAGAAGTGCCCGCACGGTTCGCGATGTTTTGCAGAGCTGGCCCGCGAGACGGCTGGCGAGGCCGACGTAGTCGTCACCAATCACGCGCTGCTCGCGATCGACGCCATGGAGAACTACATCGTGCTGCCCGAGCACGATGTCGTAGTGATCGACGAAGCGCATGACCTGGTCGACCGGGTCACCAGCGTGGCGGCCGGGGAGCTATCCGCGGCGGGCGTCGAGGCCGCTGTTCGCCGCTGCGGACGGCTGACCGACGAGGAACTCGCCGCCCACTTGCGGGATGCGGCCGAGGGCCTGCGGCTCGCGCTCGCTGACACTGAGCCCGGCCGGCTCGACGTGCTGGCCGAGCAGCTTGCGGTGGCGCTCGCCGCGGTGCGCGACGCGGCCAGTGCGTGCGCGGCCGACCTGCGCAGCCACGCCGGCGGTGACGATGACGTGGACCGGCTGGTCGCCGCCAGGGCAGCCACCGTTGCGCTGGACGAGGTGGCCGAGAATGCCGGCCGGATGATCGCTGTCTTCGCCGCGGAGATCGCAACCCGGCCAGAGGTCGTCTGGCTGGACCGGCCAGCCAGCGAGGAGTCCTCCCGCCCTGACACCTTGCGGGTTGCGCCGCTTCAGGTCGGCGGGTTGCTGGCCGAGCGGCTGTTCAAGCCGCAGACGGTGGTGCTGACGTCGGCGACATTGACACTCGGTGGCTCGTTCGAGCCGTTGGCCAGGCAGTGGGGACTGCCGCAGCAGGCCGGCGCTGGCGCCGATTCGGCTGGGGAAGGTGGCCGGTCGGAGGAAACCGGTGCTGGCCTCAGCTGGACCGGCCTGGATGTCGGCTCGCCGTTCGATCACCGGCGTAGCGCCATTCTCTACGTGGCGCGGCATCTGCCGCCGCCAGGCCGTGACGGCCTGTCGGCGGCCTACCTGACCGAGTTGCGCGAGCTGATCGAAGCGGCGGGCGGGCGGACGCTCGGGTTGTTCTCGTCGATGCGGGCGGCCCGGCAGGCTGCGGATGCGCTGCGCGACGACATCGGCGTCCCGCTGCTGTGCCAGGGTGACGATTCCACTGGACTACTGGTCAGCAAGTTTGCCGAGGATGAGACGAGTTGCCTGTTCGGCACGCTGTCGCTCTGGCAGGGCGTCGACGTCCCCGGCCGGTCACTTCAGCTTGTCGTTATCGACCGGATCCCGTTCCCGCGCCCGGACGACCCGCTCGCCTCGGCACGGCAGCGCGCTGTGGCGGCTGGCGGCGGGAACGGGTTCATGACGGTGGCGGCTGCTCAGGCCGCATTGCTGCTGGCGCAGGGAACCGGCCGGCTGCTGCGCACCATCGACGACCGTGGCGTCATCGCGATCCTCGACCCGCGGCTGGCCACCGCGCGGTATGGCAGCTTCCTGCGCGCGTCGCTGCCGCCGTACTGGAACACCTACGATCCGCAGATCGTGCGCAGCGCGCTCCGCCGTCTGGCGGCCGCGCCTGTCCCGTCTGCCTAGGGCCGGAGTAGGCAGATGTTTCGCGGGCCAACAGAGCGGCGGAGCCTTCCTGTTGGCTCACATTGTCGGGCGGGCCTGGGCGAAGGTCCACTGGTTGCCCTCAAGGTCGGCGGTCTCGTACGCGCGGTACCCGTGCTGATGGATGTCGGACACGATGGTGGCGCCTGCCTTCCGGGCATGCGCGAGGTGTGCGTCAAGGTCATCGACGAATACCCAGGGCTCGTGGGTCACCGGCGCGTCCGCCGGGCGATCGCCGTCAAGCGGGAACAGCATGACGCTGCAGTTGCCGATATGGAACTCGATCCAGGTGCGGCGAGGATCGGCGTCGTCGTCCGGTAGCGGGCTCGCCGGGATGAAGCCGAACGCATCCGCCAGCCAGCGGGCCGCCGCGAGCGGCTTGGCGTAGTAGAGAGCCAGCCCGAGCCTGCCTGTCTCGGCCGCCGTGCGGGGCGCAGTGTCGCGCCGGGCGAGCCAGGCGCCGAGCCAGCCGGGCACTACGCGCACCCAGGATGTCCCGCCGCGGTCGGCCCCGCCCGCAGGAATGGTGGCGGTAACGATGACCGTCGTGCCGGCGGCCACGGGCAGGAACCGCACCTCGGTCTGGACGTCGTCGACCGAGCTACTCCAGCCAAGCCGTTCGCCCGGCTGCCAGGTAGTGATGCGGCCGAGTTCCAGCGCCTCGCCGGTGGTCTCGTCGTAGACCTCAAGGAGCCGCCCGCCCACACCGGGCTCGCACCGGCGAGCGATGGCCCTGGATGCGTCGTAGAAGTTGATCGGCCCGCGAACCCACCACAGGTCCATCTCGTCGGTGAATATGGCGAACGCTGTCTCCGGATCGACGCCAACGGTCACCTCGGACGAGACCGTCCGCGCCTGCTGGATGTCTGGACTGGTCATTCCGCTCTCTCCTCAACGTGTCGCTTGAAGGAAGCAAGCTGCTCGTCCCAGTGCGCCTGAAGCTGATCTAGCCAGGCCTGGAGTGCGGTCATGGACTGCGGCCGCAGCCTGAAGTAGCGCAGCCGGGCGTCCGCCAGGGTTCGCTCATCGGTAACGATGCCCGCCTGCAACAGCACCCTGAGGTGGCGGCTCATCGCCGGAGCCGACATTCCGACGGCGATGGCCAGCTCGCCCGCTCGTCGTGGCGCTGCGCCGAGCAACTGGATCACCTGGCGCCGGGTGGGATCTGCGAGCGCGCCGAACACAGCGGCCAGCTCGGCCTCGCCGTTACCTTCATTGCCCACAGCGCTAATAGTTAACCGTGTCGTTAATATTGTCAAGAGACGGGCGGCACCCTCGCTGCCGTTGCGGTGCGGTTCAGCCCGCAGGCCGACACAATGCAGGTTTCAGTGCCGCAAAGGCCGCAAATAGGTCCTCAGGTCGACTGAAACTGCTCGATGTTTTTGGGGGTCAAGCGCGTGCGGGCCATGCTCACGTCTGATTCCCGCCAGACTCCGGCGCCGCAGTTCCGCATCATGGAATGCATGACGACAGTTACCGAGGCCGGAGTCAGCTTCGAAGTCCAGGCCATCGCCCAGGACGTGGTGCGCCAGCTGCTGGTGATCGACGACGCCGGCAACCCACCGCGGCTGCTGACCGGGAGCGAGGGCGGAGCACCACTGCGCTGCTGCCTGCGGCCGGCTGAGCCCGGCGAGCTGATTGCCCTGATCTCCTACGCACCACTGCGCCGCTGGGCGCGCGCGACTGGCGCCTTGCCCGGGGCTTATGACGAAGTCGGGCCGGTCTTCGTGCACGCCGGGCCGTGCCATGGTCCGGATGGCACCGGCTATCCGGGCTGGCTGGCAGCGGGCCGGCGGGTGCTGCGGGCCTACAGCGCGGACGGGCGCATACTCGGCGGACGCCTGATCGATGCCGATCCGGATTGCCGTCCACTGGCAGCCGAGTCGGCGCTCGAGCAGATGTTTGCTGACCCGCAGGTGGCTCTCGTGCACGCGCGGGCCGTGGAGTTCGGCTGCTTCATCTTCGAGGTGCGCCGCGCCGAGTGTGACTGACTGGCTGTCCCGGGCCCGGGCAAGCGAAAGGTGCCGTGCTACGCCTCCGGCAGGGTTGCGCAGCACGGCACCAGCTTCGGTATACCGGACGATGGTGTACCGAACGTCAGTGTTACATGACGCTGGAGTTACATGACGCCGGGGTGTTACAGCACGTCGTGGCCTGGGTGCGGCTCCTCGGGCAAGGGCGTCCGCGCGGCCGGGATGGAACCTAGGCGACCCGCCTGGTAGTCCTCGAACGCCTGCACTAGCTCGGCCCGGGTGTTCATGACGAACGGGCCATAGGCAGCGACCGGCTCCCTGATGGGCTGGCCGCCGAGGACGAGCACGTCGAGCTTGTCACTGGGGCCGTCCATCGTGCGCTGGGCACCGAAGGTCAGGACGTCGCCAGGCCCGAAGACCGCTAGCTGGCCGGTTCTCACCGGGCGGTTGTCGGCCCCGACCGTACCTGCGCCGGCTAGCACATAGCCGAGCGCGTTGAAGTCGGCTCGCCACGGCAGCCTCAGCTGTGCGCCGGGCTCCACGGTGGCGTGCAGAAGCGTGATCGGCGTGTGCGTCGCGCCGGGGCCCGCGTGCCCGTCGAGTTCGCCGGCGATGACTCGGACTAGGGCGCCGCCGTCAGCTGAGCTCAGCAAGGCCACTTGGCCGGCACGGATGTCCTGGTAACGCGGCGGGGACATCTTGAGCCTCGCAGGCAGGTTCACCCAGAGCTGGAACCCGTGGAACAGGCCGCCGCTGACGACTAGTTCCTCAGGGGGCTCCTCGATATGCAGAATCCCCCCGCCCGCCGTCATCCACTGGGTGTCGCCGTTGGTGATCAGGCCGCCGCCGCCGTTGGAGTCCTGGTGGCGGAACGTGCCGTCGATGATGTACGTCACCGTCTCGAAGCCGCGATGCGGGTGCCACGAGGTCCCCTTCGGCTCGCCCGGCGCGTAGTCCACCTCGCCCATCTGGTCCATGTGGATGAAGGGGTCCAGCGCTCGCATCTCGACGCCGGCGAAAGCCCGGCGGACGGGGAAACCCTCGCCCTCAAAGGCGGACGGCGCGGTCGTGACGGCGAGCACCTGCCGGTCCTTCGCCACCGCCTGGTCAGGCTCGTTGATCCGGGGCAGAAGCAGGATGTCCTCAACGGTCACGGCTGGCATGGCTACCTCCTTGGCTTTTCAGTCTGCCTCACAGAACATTGATTGAACGCGCAACATTCCGGCGCCGGTTCTACGACGCGGCCTTAGTGCCTGTTCTGATGACGGTCTGTACATCTATCGAGGCCTATAAGCGGATAGCTCGTTGCGTGTTACCCGTCAGTAGTGACCTCGGTCTCATTGCGAAACCGCCCGGCATGGCGCTGCGTCAGAGTCCCGTAACGCATCGTGATCCTCGCCGGGACCGTGCTCCAGCATCCTCCAGGAGCCTCGCTTCGGCGTTACCGGGCTCCGGGTCCGGGCCACGGACCGACGCAAATCCCGCACTCGACTTCACCAGCCGGCTGAGCGACAGCCCGGCCTGGCGGCGGGGACAGACAGACAGGAAAGGAATCCAATGCGACGCACTGCCCGAGTTACTAACGCACTCCGCGGCCGCAAGAAGGCCGTTGCCTACGTGGGTACCGCGGCTGCGCTGCTGGGCGCCTGGCACTGCCAGTGCTGCCACTGTCACCTCGACCGCGCACGCGCACGCGCACGCCGCAGCGGAGGCGACGACCCTGAATGCTGTCAGCCGGCACGCGGTTAAGCACCCGACGACTGCGGACCCGAAGCCTGCAGAGCGGAAGCCTGCGGAGCGGAAGCCTGCGGAGCGGAAGCCTGCTGCGCACCGGACTGCGGCCCACGATGCACGCGTCAGGACTTCAGCCAGGCGGGTTGCCGCGAAGGCACCGGTCAGGGACGAGTCCTGGAGGCAGATTGTCAAGACAGTCGCCAAGGTCAGCCCAGGTACGCCGTCAGCCGCCAACGAGTTGCAGCCCGTCGCTCCAGCCGGCCAGCAGGCCTGGATGCCGATCTCCGGGACACAGCTTGCCAACGCGACGACCATCGTGAAGCAGGCTTACGCCAAGAAGATGGGCGTCCGCTCCGCGGTGATCGCGGTTGCCACCTCGATGCAGGAGTCCACCCTGAACAACATCAACTACGGCACCTCCGACTCGGTCGGCCTGTTCCAGCAGCGGCCGTCCTGCGGTTGGGGCACTGTGCAGCAGATCATGGATCCGGCTTATGCGGCCGACGCGTTCCTGACGGCGCTGCACCAGCACCAGGCCGGCGACCCAGGCTGGGCGACCCAGCCGCTGTGGGCCAACGCCCAGGCGGTACAGGCGTCCGGCTTCCCCTTGGCGTACGCCAAGTGGGAGACCCAGGCGTCGCACCTGGTCAAGCAGATCATCACCCAGCTGCGGTAAGCCCAGCGCCGCTGGCCAGGCAACTCCCCGCCAGGCCGCCCGGCGCCTTGCCGCCCATGACGTGCCCCGCCCTCTCCGGAGGGCGGGGCACCGCCATGTCCGAGGGCTTGCCATGTCCGGGTCGGCACCGCGATGTCGGAGGGCACCGCCATGTCCGAGGGCACCGCCATGTCCGAGGGCACCGGCATGTTTCCGCATAGCGGGACCGCAACGGTCACAGCGGCAAGCCGGCTTCGAGATGGGCCAGGCCAGCATCGATCTGCTCAAATATCGCGCGCATATCAGCGTGGTTATCGGTCTGCCACGGCATCGTCGCGGCCATGATGACGCCGATAATGGCACCGGCCATGTTCCGGACGGCGAAGTCGTCCGCCGAATGGCCAGTCCGTGCGGCGATGGCGGCCGCGATCGACCTGTCGTCCTGATCAGCTCGTCAAGCGCCCGCGCGCTGATCTCCGGTACCGCAGCGTCAGCTGCGTGGTCTCGGCAAACCGGCTGGCGTCCTCGGGACTCAGCTGCTGCCAGGCGGCTTTCGCCGCGGCCCGGAATGCGGCGATCGGAGACAGGTCTGGCGGCTGAGCCTCGAGTGCCTCGAGCGTCATGATGTCGAAATCGTCCTGGAGGACGACATCCTCCTTGGTGGGGAAGTACCGGAAGAACGTGGCCGGCGACACCTCCGCGGCGGCAGCAATCTGCTCGATGGTCGTGGCGGCGTAGCCCTGCTCTCCGAACAGCCGCAGCGCGTGCTCCCTGATCGCAGCGCGCGTCCTGGCCTTCTTGCGCTCGCGAAGGCCGCTATGTGCGGCAGGCCCCTCGGTCATGCCAGTCATTCTGCTCCCGGCGGCGTCGGTGCTGGCCCCGGCCACACCGGCCGGTCACACCGGCCCCGCCACACGGGCCCCGGCCACACCCGCAGCGTCCGAGAGCCGCGCAGGCGGACCATTGCTGACCCTGGTCCGCCTTGCCGGCGCTCTGGCCTGCCGCGGCAGGAACAGCGCGGCGAGCACCGCGGCGGCTATCGCGATCGCCGCGCACACCCAGAGCATGTCGTCCACGCCGCTGGCGTATGCGACGTGCACGGCTGCAAGCAGTTGCGGCGAGCGCAGCTTCATGCGCGACTTCGACTCCGGTGCCGACGCTGCTCTTGGTCGCGGCGGCGATGCCGTGGCAGCCCGGTCAGGCCCAGCTTGCTGGCGTAGACAGAGTTCAGCACAGTGCCAAGCACGGCGACGCCGATTGTCGCGCCGACCTGGCGCATGGCGGTCATCAGTGCCGATCCCGACCCGCTGTGCTCGGCACGAGCGCGCTGAGCGCGGCATTCAGCATCGTGGGCATGGCCATGCCGAGTCCGAGCCCAGTCACCGCGAACCAGGCCGAGACGAAGCCCGCGCTGCTGGCCGCCGACGTCGCCGTGCCGAGGGCCAGCGCCGCACGCCATGATGGCGAACCCGGCTGCCGCGATCGGCCGCATGCCCACCAGGGCGGGCGGCTTGCCGGTCCGCCGTCCGGGCGACTTCGCGGGGACTGCAGCCGCTGCCCGACGCCGAGGCCGATAGCCAGCCCGCCGATCAGCGGCAGCATCCGGATCCCGCTCGCCAGCGAGTCAACCCGCTGACGTCCAGGAAGAACTGCGGCATCGCGAAGGTGAGGCCGAAGAGCGCGAACGAGATCATGGTGGACAGCGTCGTGCCCCAGGTGAAGCCGGCCGAGCGGAACAGGCTCAGGTCCACGAGCGGCTGGCCGCCCGTCGCGCATGACCGACCAGTCGCTCCCAGGCCACGAACGCCGCGAGCAGGATCGCGCCTGCCACCATCGAAGCCGCGGCTATCGAGTTCGACCAGCCGTCCTGCCCGGCCCTGATCACGCCATAGGTCAGCGCCACCAGTCCCGCGCTGGAGACCACCACGCCGGTTACATCGATGCGGAACCTGCCCGAGCCGCGCGACTCCGGCATCAGGAACGTGACTGCGGCCAGTGCGAGGACCACGATCGGCACGTTGATCAGGAAGACCGAGCCCCACCAGTAGTGATCGAGCAGCCAGCCGCCCAGGATCGGGCCGAGCGGGTACCCGATGAACGTGGCGCCGCCCACGACGGCGATCGCCCGCGGTCGCTCCTCTGGCAGGAACATCACCGGCAGCACGGCCAGGGCCAGCGGCAAGATGACAGCGGCCGCCAGTCCGAGCACCGCTCGCGCCGCGATCAGCTCGCCGGTAGACGACGAGTACGCGCACGCCAGTGAGGCGACGCCGAAGATCGCTAGCGCGGCGATCAGCAGCTTCTTCCGGCCGATCCGGTCGCCGAGCAGGCCGGCCGGGAGCAGCGCCGCAGCCAGCACCAGGCTGTAGGAATCGACGAACCACTGCAGGTCGCCCGTCGATGCGTGCAGGTCGACTGCCAGCGTCGGGAGGGCCAGGGACAGGACGAACAGGTCGAGGCCGACCACCAGGACGCTGATCGCCAGAGCGCCGAGCGCCCACCAGCGGCGTCGGCCCTGAGCGGCCGGAAGCTGGAGATCTTGCATGGAACCGACTCCTGTACTCGCGGGGCGGACCTAGGCGCGGGCGGGACTGCGAATCCCGGGCGGCCCGCAAACTGTGACTGTCTCTCTAATACGAGAGACACTATCAAAAGATATTCAGCATCACAACCTCGCTGCCAGCTCGGCGATTACTCAAACTGCGCATGGAAGGCGCTTGCCAGGGGAGCTGTTTCGCATGGAGGCTGTTAGGTGACGGCCCATCAGTAGATTTCCCGCGATTAACTAGCAGCGAGGCTGCGGGAAAGGAGCCGTGAGGTGTACGTGCGGCGAGTCATGGCAGGAGTCAGCGGATCAGCTGGCAGCCTGCAGGCACTGCGCTTTGCAGCGGAGCTGGCAAGAACATGACGAACGCCGCGCTGGCGCCGGTACTCGCCTGGACGCCACCCGGCGGTGAGATGGCTGATCGCCGGGCCCCGTCCCGCAACTGCGCGCGCCTGGACGCAGGCGGCCTGGGACCGGCTCTGGCAGACGGTCGAGCTGGCCATTGGCGGGCCGCCGGACGACCTTGCCTTCCAACCCAGGTCGTCAGGGGCCAGCCTGGCGAGGTGCTCATCCAGCTAGCGACGCAGCCGGGCGATGTCCTGGTCATTGGCGCGGGCAGGTCGCGTCGCCGGTCGCTGACCGCCGCAAGGTCAGCCGGTATTGCCTCGGCCATGCAGCTGTCCTGTTATCGCCGTGCCGCCGGCCGCGCTAGCCGCCGAGGCTCACGGCCTGCATGGCTGGCTGCTCACGCGACACCGGCTCGACCCTCTGGACGCGGATCCTGATAGCGCTGACGCCTCGAGCGGTACGGGGCCGCGGGTCGCCAGCGGTTCGTCTGACCACTGCGGGTAGCGGGCCAGGTATCACTGGAAGCCTGGCCTGACACGCGCAGGCGAGCGAAGGAGGCAGCTATGCCAGAGCCACAGGGCGACGAACTCGCCAAGTGCGGGCGCGCCGGGAAGAACTGCGCAAGCGCTACCTGCACCCGCTGGCCGACAGGCCGCAAAGCACGGTCAGCGGCGTCCATCACCTGGCGCTGATCTGCAAGGACACCGAGGAGACGATCAAGTTCTACCAGGAGTTCCTTGGCTTCCCGCTGGTCGAGCTGGTGGAGAACCGCGACTACGCCGGCTCGAACCATTTCTTCTTCGACATCGGCAATCACAACCTGCTCGGGTTCTTCGACTTCCCCGGCTACGAGCACCCGGCGTGGCAGGAGACCATTGGCGGCGTCCAGCACCTGGCCATCTCCGTCACGGCCGACCAGTTCGACGCGGCGAAGAAGAAGCTCGACGAGGCTGGGCGTCGACTACCTCGGCCCGGACCGCGGCGCGGACGACAGCATGTACTTCCGCGATCCGAACGGCGTCGGCCTGGAACTGTACCGGGAGGATCTCGGCAAGTTCGAGGGCGAACTGCTCGTCGAGTAGCCCGGTCCGGCGGTCAGCGCCGACGTCCCGAAGCCGATGGGGTTATCCGTCATCGTGAAGTTGCTGGTGCTCTAGATAGGCCCGGCGATTCCTCGATGATCAAGGAGATGGCGACTTGGCACTGCCAGGTACATCGGCCGCCGGGGGAGGCGGCCTGCTGGCCAGCAACGGCTCGGCTGTTCGGGACGGCGGAAGGCAGGAACCCGGCCGCGATCGACCTGTCGCTGCCCTCTTCCGGGATCAGCAGCCAGCACGCCAGGTAGAGCGGTATGCCGCCCAGGTACAGCGGGATGCCGCCGAGGAACGGCAAGCCAGTGAAGCCGATAATCGTCAGCACGGCGAAGGCCACCCGGACGATCGTCACGTCAATGTTGAAGTGCCGGGCTGATGCGCCGCAGCGACGCCTGCAACGCATCCGGCCCCGGCGGGACGTCGCAGTGGCGGCCGGCTCGGGCGGCCGGGTGCGTCAGTCGCCGGCTGCCAGTCGGAGTGCATGTCTTCGGGCTGGGGTGCATGTCTTCGGTGATGGTGTTCATACCGTTAACTGTGCCGTGGACACGGCTGTCGGGTATCCGGAACGACCCGGATATGACCCTGATACTGCCCGGCGCAGCTACTACCTGGCCGCGGCTGGCCGGGGCTGGCCGGGCTGGCCGGGCGCTGGCCGGGGCTGCCGGGCTGGCCGCAGGTCATCGATTTTCGCGGCGGATCACCAGGCGCAGGCCGGACCAGGTGTCGTCGATCGCGCACACCTTGTTGTCCACCAGGCCGGTTGGCAGCGCAACTTCGCGCATCACGTTGTCAGTCATGTCCGTCGGCACCCTCGAGGATCCGCTTGGGCCAGGCAATCCAGAGCCCGCACGCCGGTGCCATCCGCGCCCGGAGCCGGGGCAGATCCGCCTCAAGCTCGGCTCGCTCTGGTCATGAATGCGACGATGACGTCGTACCGGGCGTTATCGGCCAAATCCGTGTGCAAGCTAGCGACGTCGGGCAGCTCGCCGAGCGTGTCCTCGAACCGCTCTGGCGCGCCTATCAGTGCGACCTCGTCGCCCTCGCCGATGCCGAGCTTGTCCGGCAGCGGCGTTCCTGAGTAACCGGCTGGCAACGCTACCCCCCGAGAACCTCGACTGTTGTGCAGCAAAGCTTGGCAGACCGCAGCCTCGCTGTGCCGGGCATCCGGGGCCGCGGGCACGCCACCGACAGCGGCCGTGCGGCGCGAATGGACGATCTTGTTATTGAGTGCTGATATCCGCGATTATCGCTGAACTCGGCACTCAATATTGCTCGGCCGGTGCGTAATAGACGTCGTTCAGAACTCGAAGCCGCCGGGCTTGCCGTTCCTGTCGGCGATCAGCCCGGCCAAGGTGGAGATGGCGATCTCCGGCGGTGTCCTGGATCCGATGTTCATGCCGATCGGGCGGTGCACCTTGGCGATCTCGCTGGCAGGCACGCCAAGTTCGGCCAGCGCAGTCAGATGGCGGGCCGTATGGCGCGGATTGCCCATGATGCCGACCCAGCGTGCGCCTGCCGCCAGCGCGTCGCGCAGCTGGACGCCGAGCTCCGGGCGGTGATGGTCGGTCACGACGACGTCAACGCTGCCACCCGCGACGGCGTCCAGGCCCTCTGCCAGTTCAATGCCTTCCGTGTCAGCGGCCTTAGCGCGCTCGGGGTCCGGCTCCATCAAGCACCGCCCGGTATCCGGCGTCAGCGCCGTAACGCAGCAGGTAGCTAGCGACCGGAGAGGCGAACACCGCGGCGAGCACCTTCCTCCTCGGTCGTCGGCGGGGCGGCTCCGTGGGCGACCGCGCAGCTCTCGTCGTGCACGTGTCCGCCATGCCCGGCGCCACTCTCATGAGAGTGGCCGTGGTCGTGCTGCTCGGAACTCGCCATGCGCACGAGCTTGCCACCATGCAGGCCAGCCGGGCAAATACCGTGACGCGGAGATGCCCGGGGCCGATTATGGGCAGGATGTCACCGGCAGGTGCCACCGTAGGCAGCCGACCAGAGCAGAGGCGGAGCAGCACATGCGACTGAGCGCGCGGAACAAGATCAATGCAACCGTCACCGGCATCACCAAGGGTGAGGCCACCGCCAACGTGGCGCTTGACGCCGGCGGCATCCGGCTGGTGGCTTCGATCACCGTGGAAGCAGCCGACGAACTCGGCCTGGCTGAAGGCAGTCAGGTAGTCGCGATCGTGAAGGCGTCAGATGTGATCGTGGCCGTAGCCGACTAGTTTGCGCGCTACTGGCCCAGCCGACAGGCCTCGGCTGGGCCACGGGCGCTCGCGAGTTAGCTGGCCATCAGCCGCCAGGTGCGGCCGTTCCACAGCTCGGCCAGGTTGGCTCAGCTCGCGATCAGCACCCTGACCGCGTCGCTGAGCAGCGGCCAACCGGTCGGCGGCGATGTCGCGGGCATAGTGAAGCCTGCCGAGCATGACGGGCTCCACCACCTCGAGATAAGCCGTGATCGTCGACTCGGTGCCGCTCGGGCTGATCACGGCCCGCGCACCGGGAAGCTGGTAGCTGAGCATGTCGGCCGAGGGCAAGTCCCAGCTGCCGCCGGAGTAATCGGTGACGGAAGTGACGGGCTGGCCGTCGATCTCGGCCGGGCGCGCGGCGCGCAGCCGCGACATCATGTCCACCGTCGAGGCCGCTGCCAGCGTCAGCCGTGCGGTGAGGTGCACGCCATGCTCCACCTCCAGCGAATCGTAGGCGTCTTGCAAGGACTCGCCACCCGACCAGGCAACAGCGGCGAGATTCAGCAGCGCCAGCGCCGCGCTGATGCCATCGGAGTCGCGCACCGCGTCGGTGACCGCATAGCCAAGCGCCTCGGAGTAGCCGAACGCGAACCTGACGTCGTCGCGCAGGTCGGCGGCCCGGACGAGCCACTGGAACCCGGTCAGGGTCTGCGCGTGCTGGGCTCCGGCTGCAGCCGCGATCTTCTGCAGCAATGAGCTCGACACGACCGTGCTCACCAGGAGTTGCTCGGACATCACGATTCCCGGTTGCACGGACAGCCGGTCGAGGAGGAAGCGGCCGAGCAGCGCTCCGACCTGATCGCCGGTGAGCTGCCGGAAGCCGCGCGGCGCGGCCGAATCGGGGATTGCGACAGCGAGCTTGCCACCGCCGGGATCGTTGGCGATCACCAGGTCCGCTGCCGATCGACGGGCCAGCGCGATCGCCAGGTCCAGCGCACCGGGCTCCTCCGGGTCCGGGAACGTGACCGTCGGGAAGTCAGGGTCGGGAGAAAGCTGGGCCTCGACCACGTCCGGGGCCGCGTAGGCCGCCTGGTCGAACGCCTGCAGCGCGATCCTCCCGGCAATGCCGTGCAGTGGCGTATAGACGAAACGCAGCCAGGCAGCGCTGCCCGGAGCACGCCCGGTCGCGGCACAGATCGCATCCACATACGCTCGCGTGCTCTCGTCGTCGTACCAGCCGATCAGCGGACTGTCCAGCGGCGCGACTGCCACCGTCGGCAGCGGCCCCAGCGCGGCAATCGCGGCCTCGATATCGGTGTCGGCAGGCGGCGCGATCTGCGCGCCGTCGCTGAGGTAGACCTGATAGCCGTTCTCGGCAGCGGGGCGGTCACCGGCTGTGATCATGACTCCAGCGGCTGCCTGCAAAGATCGGACCGAGAATGCCAGGAACGGGGTCGGCTCCCGACTCGGGAGCATATGCACGCGAATCCCGGCCCCGGCCAGAACCCGGCCCGCGAGCGCGGCGAACTGCTCGCTCCGACGTCGCGCATCGCAGCCGATGACGACGCCTGCTTCGGCTGCGCCTGGTTCGCGGTCGACCAGCCACCTGGCAAGCGCGGCTGTGGCGGCGATGACGGTCGCGCTGTTCATCCGGTTGGGCCCCGCAGCCATCGCGCCGTGCAGGCCGGCGCTGCGGAAGCTAAGCCGGCGAGCGAACCGGTCGGCCAGTTCCGCCGCGGCTTCCGGCGCTTCGTCGGCGAGCAGTGCAGCGAGGTCTGCCTTGTCCTGCTCGTCCGGGTCGTCGGCGAGCCAGGCTGATGCTTGCTCGCGCAGGTTCTCGCCGAGCATGTCAGCTGGCTCCGGCGGCCGCGTATGGATCTGCTGTCATGCCCGGCTGATCTGGCTTCCTGTCTGTTTCGGGTCGCGACCAGGCCGAACTCGCCGGCCGTCCGATGATCGTAGCGACCGGTTGAAGCACGCAGCCAGTGCGCGGTCGCCCCGCTTGCCTCAGCAGAAACACTAGCTCCAGGAGAGGACCCCGCGCGGTGCTCGAGGCGGCTGAGCCGGACTCGGAACTCACGGGCTAGCATGGCTGCTCGTGCGCTTCGGCATCGTCATCCTGCCTGATCAGCGCTGGCAGCAGGGCGCGCGCCGCTGGCAGCAGGCCGAGGCGTACGGCTTCGACCACGCCTGGACCTACGACCACCTCGGCTGGCGCAGCCTGGTCGACGGCCCATGGTTCGACGCGGTACCCACGCTGACCGCTGCAGCGACCGTGACGTCGCGAATCGCGCTCGGAACCCTCGTCGCGTCGCCGAACTTCCGGCACCCGGTGAGCTTCGCCCGCCAGCTCACGGCCCTGGACGACGTCAGCGGCGGGCGCATGCTGCTTGGCCTCGGTGCAGGCGCGGGCGGGACGAGCTTCGACGCGAAGGTACTCGGCGGTCCCGACCTCAGCCCGCGCGACCGCGCCGACCGCTTCGCGGAGTTCACCGAGCTGCTCGACATTCTGCTGCGCCACGACCGGGTCAGCTGGGCTGGCCGGTACTACCAAGCCGTCGATGCGCGCAACCTGCCAGGCTGCGTACAGCAGCCGCGGATCCCGTTCGTCGTGGCGGCGAACGGGAAGCGGTCGCTCGCGCTCGCGGTGCGCCTCGGCGACGGTGGCTGGGTGACCACCGGCATTCCGTCCGACGACCTAGCCAGCTGGTGGGCCGCGGTCGGCGAACTTGGCCGCCGGTACGAGGATGCCCTGGCTGAAGCGCGCCGCGGCGCACGACAGCCACGCCGTTACCTATCTCTGGACGCATCTGGCGTCTACGCGCTGTCGAGCGCGGACTGCTTCGCCGACGCGGTCGGCCGCGCGGGCGAGCTCGGGTTCACCGACGTCGTCACGCACTGGCCGCGAGCCGACGGGCCGTACGCCGGGCAAGAATCGGTACTGGAGTCGGTCGCGGCAGAGATAGTCTCGCCATCTCGTAGCTGACCATGATGATCGCAGTCGCGTATTCCCTGTCGCCGACAGCTGTCCTGAGTCCGGTGGAATGGTGACGCGTCGACCTGCACGTCACGCATGCTTTGACGATGGCGGCCAGGCCGAGCTCTTTGACCACCCAGAGCGCTTTCCGATCGACATCAGATCCGTCACAGCTACCCTCACCGTCAGCGGGCACACGGATACTACGAAAGTCGTTTATGGCTTCTTCCAAGGCCTACGAAGGAGGCGCCAGGCAGCGCTTAGCGGCGCTATGAACTGCCTCCTGGATCCAGTGGCATCAGGCCAGCGCTGAAAGTGGAGCGCGCGCTGACCGGCGGCGACGTCGCACATCGACGTCTCATAAAGGAAGCCCGCGCTGATCAGAAAGTGCGGGCTTCGAACGGCACGTCGGAGAAAGACGGTAATTTCTGGGTCCAGCCGTCCGCGCGTCAGGTAAGAACTGTCCACTGGCTGCCGTCGATCAGCTCGCGGGCAGCGTCTAGGTGACCGGCGTGGCAGGCGGTCTCGACGATCACGTGCAGCAGGACGTCCCGGAGTGCGTCCAGGTGAAAGCCGGGCGGGAAGAAGTCTGGCCACCAGGCGGGCGGGGCTTCCAGCGAGGTCCTGGTGATGATCTTATCGGCGAGCTCTATCTCACGCCGGTACAGATCCAGGACGGCCGCAGCTGACGCTTCGGGGCGCACCTGCCAGCCTTCATCGCCGAACTCGTCCGGCTCGACCTGCTCGCCGGTCATGACCTGACGGAACCAGAACCGCTCCACGTCGAGGGCGAGGTGTTGGACCAGCCCGGCGCAAGTCCAGCCGGATGGCAGCACAGGCTGCCGTAGCGTCTGCTCCGGCAGGCCTTCCAGGGCGCCTAGCACATGTTCCCGCTGCTTGCTCAAGCAGGACAACAGTGCTGCACATTCGGTCCTGTCAGCGGCAGCGTCACGCAGATCCCCGAAGTCCGGCGCGGCCTCAAGCTCGATGACGGCACTAGCGGTCATGGCCGTCTCCTTTCCTGGCAAGCGACCCGGCCGTAGTGACTGG
Organism: uncultured Actinomycetota bacterium; assembly: GCA_963834665.1. Classification (GTDB taxonomy): domain Bacteria; phylum Actinomycetota; class Actinomycetes; order Streptosporangiales; family Streptosporangiaceae; genus JAJYUU01. Next base: position 140,958 of record CAWICK010000006.1, on the reverse strand, counting down.
GTCACTGCCACGACGAAACTGAACCGGCCAGATGGACACCTGCAGGAGCCGGGAGGGTACTGGACGGCTGTCGAGCGCGGATTTTTCGCCGACTTGGTCGGCCGCGCGGGCGAGCGCGGGTTCACTGACGTCATCACGCACTGGCGGCAGCGCCAGCTAACCGGTCAAACGAACAGCGACAGTGTGTCGGCCACGCAGGCCGCCTTCTCCTGACCTTCGATCTCGATCCGCATCCGGATGTGCGCGAGCGACCCGAGGTGGGTCTGCCTGATATCGGTGAACGTTGCCTCCGCCCGAATGCTCGATCCGGTCAGCACGGGGGAGGGGAAGCGGACCCGGTCCAGTCCGTAGTTGATGCCCATGGTCAGGTTGTCGACCCGGAAGATCTCGGTCATCAGGACCGGTAGCAGCGAGACCGTCAGGTAGCCGTGCGCGATCGTGCCGCCGAACGGGCCGCTGGCCGCGCGCTCGACGTCGATGTGAATCCACTGGTGGTCACCCGTCGCGTCGGCAAATGCGTTGACCTGCTCCTGGGTGATCTTGTGCCACTCGCTCTGGCCCAGGGTCTCGCCCTTGGCCGCCACGAACTCATCCAGGCTGGCGAATACGCGCATGCCGTTACCTCCGTGATCAGGTCCCGTTCCGGCTCCGATACCTGGACAATAGCGTCGCCTGCGCCCATCGGGACAGTGCCGCATTGGGACAGTGCCGTAGGCGGCGGAACGCCGTGACCGTGGCGCCCGTCCACGGTCACGGCGCGCGCCTGCGCTCAGTGCTTGGTGAACGAGATCAGCTGATCCTCGGCCGTAACTCTGGTCACGCCGGCCCCATGGACGATGACTTCCGATTTCACCGGCCCGATGCCGTTGGCGAGCCAGGTCATGATTTCGGTGCTCACCTTGAACCCTTCGACGGTCTCCGCCATCGTCATGTTCACGATGATGGCGTTATAAGTGCCGGCCGGCACTGTGACGGTTGCGGTCCCGCCACCCTGCACGGTCAGGTGCGCGATCAGTGTCTTCTTCGCGCCGCCGATGGTTGTCGCGATCTTGAGCGTCGAGTGAAACGGCTTGCCAGACGCGATTGCGGACGCCGACGGCCAGAACAAGCCACCCGAGACAAGTTTCACTTGGCTGCTAGATCCGGTGTTGAACTGATTGAACGGATAGGAGATCGAGCCGTCCGAGTGGAATATGAAGTCCGACTGCGACGTGTTCTTGGTTCCGAGAACTTCGCTAGTGCTGGACATGGTCACCTCGTCGCCCCCGGAGACGGGCTTGACGGCGACGATCTTGTCGATACGCCTGTTGACGGTTGAGCCCGTGAGCTCCGAGGTCTTGTACACCCAGGTGTTGCCGACGGTGACCGGGAACGGAACCGAATTCGACGAAACGACGGAGGTTGAGCCCCCCGAGCCGGAGCCGGACCCCGAGCCCGAACCAGAGCCCGATCCGGACCCCGAGCCGGATCCGGACCCGGAGCCTGATCCGGACCCCGTTCCGTTCCCGGAAGAGCTACCGGAAGATCCGGGGCTGTTGGAGGAGCAGGCGGCGAGAATCAGGCCGACGCCGGCTATCAGCGCGGCGACGGAGCCGGCCCGCATCCGGTGGCCGTGTGTAATGCGGTTCATGTGTTGTACCTCGATCGTGAATTGATGGCGTGCTGACTGTCGCGATGCAACGCGGCCTGCCCGGCGGCCCCCTCCGCTGCCGGGATAGTGCCTGAGGTTGTCGCGGTTAACCGTGCCTGCGGCGAGGCCAGCAACTGCATGGATTGCAGCCATACCGAGCCGGGGCCGGACAGCACGGCGAACTGATAAGCGTCGTTGCCGAAGCTGGCGCCGGAAGTTCCCTGGAGTACCGCCATCTGGATCGTGACGGACGCATCGCACATGCCGATGTGCCAGGGGTGAGTGCGCAGCGACGTGCCAGCCGCCAGGTCGCGCCTGACTACGTCGCCCGACAATTCGACCCAGGCGCGGCCGTGACCGCCGATGCGCCGCAAGATGAACTCCGCGGCCTCGCTGGCGCTGGCTCGCGGCGGCTGCCGGAAGCCGGTAGTGACCTCGATGCCGGCTGTTGCGGCCAGGTATGCGCAGCGGTGGACAAGGTACTCGCATCCGGGCGTGACCTCGACGCCGAGGATTCTCCCCGGCAGCCTGGAGGCGAACGCGACGGTCCCGGCCGCGCCCACGGCCGTGTAGGCGCTCAGCGCCAGCGGTTGGCAGCCGTCGGCCTGGTCGTCGCCCGTGCGTTCCGTCATCTGAATGGAGTCGGTCATCCAGGCGAACTCGCCCGTTTCCCCGACGACGCTCTCGCCAGGTTCCAGCGAGATCGACAGCACCGGCTGCGTCGAGCCAAGCAGCTGATCGTGCACCGTCGTCTCCCGCCAGATCCGGGTTCAAGCCTCCGATTCCTCGTTCTACCGGGGCAGGTACCGCCCGCGAATCACGGCAATCATGCATTCGGCGAGAAAGGCAAAAACCATAAACAACATTTATGAGGGTAAAATGGCCGCGACCTGGCCGCGCAGCTCAGCGCACGCTCGGGGCTGCTATAACATCACCGGCCCGAGCGGCTGTAACGCCGCCTCAACGGCCGGCTGCCTCCTGATCGGATAGGCCGTTCTCGATGGCGAACCTGGCCGCATCTACCCGGCCGCTCAGACCTAGATTCCGGTAGATGGTGGCCAGATGCCGCTCCACGGTGGCGGCGCTGAGGTACAGCCGGGCCGCGATCTGCTTGTTGCTCAGCCCGGCGGCGAGCAGCCCGAGCACCTCGGCCTGGCGGCCGGTCACGTTGCCGGGCCGCGGTGTTTCACGGCTGCTGCCGGATCCCTCAGCCAGCGCGGCTTGCGCTTCTGCGATGCGCTTCGGGTTGCTGATCTGGCTTGCCAGTGCCTCGGCCTCACGCAGCTGCCGGACCGCTTCGTCCCGCTGGCCGGTGTGTATCCAGACCCGGCCCAGCCCGATCATTGCCTCGACGGCGAGATCCGGGTGACCGCTCGCCTGCGATGCCGTGATGGCCGCGCGGTAATGCTCGGCTGCCTGCGCCCAGTCCTGCCAGTGCGCGGCCAGCGCGCCCTGGTTGCAGCGGATGGTGCCGATCACCTGAGGGTTGCCGGAGGTCATCGCGGCACCCTCGGCCAGCACCTGCTCGGCCGCATCCCACTGCGCGGTCCTGATCAGCACGTCGGACAGGTTGGCCAGCCCGATGGCGATGGACCGCTGCTCGCCAAGCTGGCGCTTGATGGCCAGCGCCTGCTCGAACAGATCGCGCGCGCGGCCTAGCTCACCGTCGTCGAGTTCCAGCAACGCCATGTTGTTGATGGCGACCGACATGCCCCGCCGGTCGCCGAGCTCGGCGCGCAGGTCCATCGCGGCCTGGAAGCTGGCCCGGGCGCTGGGGTGATCGCCGAGATAGCGGTGGGCCGAGCCGAGAACCGTCGCGGCGAACGCCTGCCGCTCAGTCAGGCCGAGCGACACGAAGATGCCCATGGCGATCTCGGCGTTCCGGACCGCCGCGGCGTAGTCGCCGTTCTCCGCAGCCAGTACCGCGGCCGAGCAGTACGCCCGGGCAGCCCGCTCGTCGCGCCGGTTACCCGCCATGGCAAGAAACCTGCCGAGCCAGTTCCGGCCGACTGCCAGGCGGCCGCTGACCAGCCACCAGCGCCACAGCGCCGCGCTGATGTCCAGGCCGAGATCGATCTCATGAGTCTCGGCCGCCCAGTGGAGCGCGACGTGCAGGTCCGCGACCGCTCCCTCAAGACGGCCGGTCCAGTAGGCCGCGTCCGCTCCGGCAAGTCCCTGTTCGCTGCCGATCGCGAGGCTGGCCAGGTGCAGCGCGTGCCGGCGGCGGGCGGCGTGGCCGTCCCCCGCCTTCTCCAGTCGCACCGCAGCGAACGTCCTGATGGTTTCCAGCATGCTGAACGAGTTCTGCTCGCTGCCCCTGGTCACCACCAGCCAGGAGGAGTCGACGAGCAGCCGGCTTGTCGCGGCGGCTGCCGCAGTGTCGATGCCGAGCACGGCCTGGGCGTCCGCGAGCCCGAACGGGCCGGCGAAGACGCTGAGCATGGTCAGCCGGTGTTGCTGACCGGGGTCGAGCAGGTCGTAGCTGACCTGAAGCACGTCCGCGAGCCGCCGGCCTGATGCTCCGGGCGTCACCGGCTCGGAGTCGAGCAAGACCGCACGTTGCTGGAGTATCTCCCGGATGGACAGGGTGCCGACCCAGCCCGCAATGAGCTCGATGGCCAGTGGCAGCCCGTCGAGCCGCCGGCATAGCTCGGCGATTGCGTGCGGCGCGACATCGGTGGCGCTGAAGTCCGGCTGCCGTTCGCTGGCCCTGGCGATGAACAGCTGCACCGCGTCGGATGCGGCAATGTCGGCTGCCCCGGCGGCAACCGACGGGCAGTCCAGCGGCGGCACGGTCCAGCACACCTCGCCTGGCACGCCGAGCACGACCCGGCTGGTGACGACGACGCGCAGATCAGGCACATTCTCGAGCAGCTGGCCAGCGAGGTCAGCTACTTCCTCGGCCACCCGCTCCGCGCCGTCGAGCAGCAGCAGCCTGGGTGCGGCCGCGAGTGCATTCTCGATCGCCTGCCGGAGCGGCAGGCCCGGCTGGTCGCGCACTTCAAGGCGGGACGCCAGTGCCGATGCGAGTCCGCGCGGGAACCGTATTGACTCCAGCGGCACGAAGACGGCGTCGCGGCCAGCCAGGCCACGGCTTATCAGCTCGGCGGCAAGCCTGGTCTTGCCGGCGCCGCCCGGCCCGATCAGCGTTACCAGGCGTGCCTGGCGCATCAGCCGGGCCAGTTCGGCCAGCTCGCGGTCGCGGCCGACGAAGCTCGTCTGCGCTACCGGCAGTAATGCCGGTCGGCCGCTGCCCGGCCCCGCTGCCGCAACCTCAGCTTCAAGCTCCGCGAACGCGACCCGCGCCCTGGCGGACAGCTGAGTCCGGCCAGTTTCCCACCGGTTCACGGTGGCGAACGACACGCCAAGGCGCCGGGCCAGCTGCTCCTGGCTGATCCCGAGGCTGCCGCGCAGCGTACGCAGCCGCGCCGCAACCGATTCCGCGTCGCGCGGCTCGCTCACTCAGGCAGCCTACGGCCAACTGCGCGCTTGGGCATACAGCACGCGTGAGGTCTCAGATAGTGCCAAACAGCCGGTCGCCCGCATCGCCGAGGCCGGGCACGATGTAGCCCTTGTCATTGAGCCTGGCGTCCACGGCAGCCGTCACTATCCGGACCGGAACGGGCTCGTCATCGGGGAATGCAGCCGCCATTCTGCCGATGCCTTCTGGCGCTGCCAGCAGGCAGATCGCGGTCACGCCGGCTGCGCCGCGGCCGACCAGCATCCTGACCACCGCCTCCAGCGTGCCGCCAGTGGCGAGCATCGGATCAAGGACGAAGACCTCACGACCGGTCAGTTCGGCGGGCAGACGCTCTGCATAGGTAGTCGCGACGAGTGTGTCCTCGTCCCTGGCCAGCCCGACGAAGCCGACGTCGGCGCTGGCTAGCAGCCTCACCATGCCATCCAGCATGCCGACGCCTGCCCGGAGCACCGGCACCACAAGTGGCACGGGCGTGGAAATCCTGACGCCGTTCGCGGTGCCAATCGGCGTGCGCACGGTTGCCGGTTCCACCCGGACATGCCGGGTTGCCTCGTAGGCAAGCAGCGTCACGAGTTCGTCGGCCAGCGCCCGGAAGGTCGGCGTGTCGGTCTGAATGTCGCGCAACGTGGTGAGCTTGTGCGCGACGAGCGGATGATCGGCAACCAGCGTGTGCATGCTCGGTAGTGTGCCAGCCTGCCTGCCAGCGCAGCAGGAATGCGAGTCGGCCAGCGTGGCGCGATCGAATGTGTGTTCTACTAGAATGATGACTGCAGTTGTCCGTCCGGACTGGTGGTGCTATCCGCATCAGTGCGCTGGCGGGCATCCCTGGGCGCCTGGGCGGGTGACCGTCGGCTGGATGCCCTGCGACTGCCCGCCGGCGCTGGTGAAAGAGGCCATGGGGCATCTGTGGGTTCGGTGCCGCGCCGAGGGATGCCCGTCAATCTGGTACCGGCCCCGGCATGAGCCGGAGCAGCCAGGACGACCGTTAGCCGGAGCCTGGCGCGGCAAGGTCAGGATGGCCGCGGACTTCGACCAGCCGGATGCCGAGATCGAGGCGGCTTTCCGTGGCGAGGACAGTTGAGGCTGCTGCTGGATGCGCATGCGCTGTTGCAGTGGCTTGAACGGGGCATGAGTCAAACCTGGAGTTACTGGCGCATGCCTGTGTACTCTGCGAGCAGCCTGCGTTAGGCGTGCCGGCCAGCTGGCGGAGGACGACGTGAACGGATTGCTGGTATGGCCGATGCTTGTCGGCCTTCTGGTTGCATTAGCGGCGTGCGCTAGCGCGATGATGCTGGCGAGAAGGCAGCTGCCGGACGATCCGCGGAACGGCGAGCGCGCGGGACTCGGCGACTGGGTGATCGCCGGGGACGCGTGGACGGCATCGGACAGCTGGCTGACGAACGTTACTGCGGTCTCGGGCACGATCACCGGCCTCGCTTTAGGCGTCACCGGGGCGAGCGGCATCGGCGTCCTGTTCATTATTTTCGGGCTGTCGGCAGCCTTCGCTCCGCTGGCCTATGGCGCGCTGGCCGCACAGGCCGTCAGCGGCGCAGTGACCGTTGGCACCGTGCTCGGCTTCCTGCTGGCCGCGGCGGCCGTCATGTTCGGGGCGGTCGGCGAGCTGTCGGCGATCGCGCTATTCGGTACCAGCGCCGATCACCTGGTCAGCCTGCCGCTCGCGCTCATCTTCCCGCTAGTCGCCGGCCTGATCCTCGCGATTTACTCTGTCCGGACCATGGTCTACGTCCTGCAGCGCCAGACTAAGTCGCCTATGCCGGCAGCCGATGGGGTGGGAGCGCCGCCTGCCACCACCTCGCCTGCCCCTGACCGGGCTGCGATGCGTTCTTCATATCTGGTAGCGAACGCGGCGCGCGGATCGGCGACCTTGTAGTAACCGAGCAGCTTCAGGTCAGTTGAAAAGCGCGCGATTCCGCCGGGTCGGGCTCGGCAGCCGCGATGCTGGTGACATCCAGCACGTGCTCCGCCTCGGGGACCGGCAGCGACACCGCGCTGGCGCTCGGCGCAGGACGCGGACGGCGAGGCTTACCTGACGCCGAGGTGCCGCCGCGACCGCGGTAGATGAGCAATCCGTTGACCGGATCGGGTACCGCGTCCAGTGCGGCTCGCACGATCGGAAGCGCGCGGAACGCCTCCCATTCCTCGCTGGTCTGGAAGCAGACTTCGAATGCGACGCCCCACGCGTCGGCGTGCCAGGTGCCGTCGAGGGCTCCGTTGGTGAGCGCAGCCTCGATCAGCTCAGAGTCATGGGCGTGCTGCCACTGGAAAGCCGAGAACTCCCCATGCAGTACCTCGATGGACCACCACTCAGCCATTTGTTGAGATAGTACGTCTTTCGTTAGCAGGGCGAAAGGGGTTGATGCACTTGGAGACGTTGCTGATCGGCTCGGTCGTCGCGCTTGCTGCCATAACCCTGGCTGCCAGACCCGTGTGGCCAGCTGGCTCAGCCAGCGCCAGTCGGGCGCTAGCTGGCTGCTCTGCGAACGGCGGTCGTCAGCTGGCTCACCGGCAGCCATCCGTCGTGTTTCCAGATGATCTTCCCAGCGGCCGAGGTGAGCACGAACCAGGGCTGATCCTGCACGCCGTAACCGTCCGCCAGCCTGCCGGTCTCGTCGAGCGCGACCGGGTAGCTGAGGCCGCCGCGCAAGCCGGCGATGTACGTGCGGACCGTCGCTGCGGATGGCTCGGCGGCTTGCTCGGCGACCCCCACCAGTGCCGGCAGCCTGGCTCGCCGCGCAACGGCCGCATACTGGTCCAGCCCGAGCAGCCGCGCCCTCAGGTCGGAAGTCTGGTTGAGCCAGGTGGCGAAGAACATGAGGAGGTGAGGGCGGCCAGGACCCAGAGTCAGCGAGCCGGACGGCAGCACCGGCACCGTGACCGAAGTCCGCGGGGTGAGCCCCTTGATGTAGGCCAGCGAGCGCATGCTGGCCAGCGGCGGGTGCCCGGGCAGCAGGCTCGACGCCTCCTGCGCCATGACCTGTGCCGCCTGGCCGATGCTCGCGTACGCCATCGAGGTCAGGTAGACCTTCTGTTCCCGCCCCCGTGCATCGATGATGAACAGCGCCGGCGTGTGGTCGACCTGTCCGCGCTGTATCTGAACTTCGATCTTGTAGGCCTTCCAGACAGCCTGCAGCTGCGCCAGCGAGCCGGTCAGGAAGTCCCACTGGTTGACCAAGCCGTGCGACCGGGAGTAACCCAGCACGTCGGAAACCGCGGTTGCCCGCGGGTTGGCGTCGATGCCCAGCAACTGGACCTGGCGGCCGGCCTGGCCGAGCAGCTGCTTGGCGGCCAGCATCGCCTGAGTGGTGAGCGGGCAGACAGTGGTGCACTGCGAATCGGTGAATGCCAGGATGACGATCTTGCCGCGGAACGCACTGAGCGAGATCTGCTGGCCGAACTGGTTAGTCAGCCGGAAGTCCGGTGCCATGATGCCGCCGAGCGACGAGCCGGGATCGAGGTTCGGGTTCGCGGCAGCAGCCTGTTGCTGCTGGCGTTCCGCCATTACCGCTGATCCGCCGCCTGTCCCGGTGCTGGCGCCGCAGCCTGCCAGCGCGGCTGCGGCCGCGACGGTCACTAGGCCGACCGCAGCCCGGCGTCCGGACGGATGGCGCGCGTTCGGCCGAGACACCGCGGCAAAAGGGGATCGCACTCACCCGATACTGCCACCGGTGACAAGCGCCTTGGCCGCTGGGCCGGCGGCTGGCTCGGTCCGGCTCAGGCGGGGCCAGTCATCAGCAGTCCCTCCGTGCCGGGCGTCTGGGCCGGGTAGCTGCCCACAGCAACGCACGTCGCCGGCGACGAGCAGGCGACGGCGGCCAGGTCAGGCGGCCCGACCGGACTCTGCGCCTGGCTGCTGACTGTCTTGCTGTCCGGTGGCACCGGCGCCTTTCTGGCCGTCCACGACATCGCGTGCCCGGTTAGCAGCAGCAGCCGCGCATCGCCGGCCGTGTCGGTGTACTGGCCGATCGCTGCGCACCGGTACCGCGAGGCGCACGCGACCGAGGTGAGCTGAGCGCCGGGTGCGCCCTGCCGTCCCGCGGCGCCGGCCGGCAGCGCCGCCGCCACCGCCGACCAGGACGAGCCCAGCATCGCCAGCAGCATGCCGTGGTTGTTGCCAGCCGAGTCGGCGAAGCTGCCGACCGCCATGCACTCGCTCCTGGACGGGCACGCGATCTGGCGGAACGAGGTTGCCGGATGAGCCGCAGCGCCGGCCGGGCGGGGCGTCTGAGCAGCGTGCCACGACGTACCCCAGCCGGTCAGCACCATGCCCCGCTGATGCGCCGAGAAGGTGCCGACAGCCACGCAGGCATCGGCTGCCGGGCACGAGACCGCTGAAAGGGCCGCTCCGGGCACCGTGGCGCTGGTCGGCAACGGCGATCGAATCGCGGTCCAGGAGGAGCCATAGCCAGTGAGCAGCAGTCCCTGCTGGTTGCCCTTGGCGTCGGTGTAGGTGCCGACCGCGACGCAGTCGCCCGCGGCCGGGCAGCTGACCGAGCTAATAGTCGCCTGCGGACGGACCGCAGCGTCTGCCGGGACCGGAGCCCGGTAGGCAGACCAGGACGAGCCGTGTCCGGTTACCAGCAGGCCGTAGGTGGAGCCGGACGACGCCGCAAACTGGCCGGCTGCCACGCAAGAGGACGCGGTCGGGCAGGCAACTGCGGGCAGGAGGACGTCCGGGCTGGCGGCCGCCGACGCCGGCAGCGGCGCCGTGGTCGCGGTCCAGGACGCGCGATGGCCGAACACCAGCAGGCCTTGCTGTTTGCCCGCAGCGCTGTAATGCCCGGCGGCCAGGCAGGCCGCGTCAGACGGGCAGGTCACGGCGGTCAGCCGGGCCCAGCTGGCTGGGCTGGACGGTAGCGGCACTGGTACCGGTCGCCAGCGCCCCGCGGACCGGTACACCAGCAGCGCGGCGCCGTCACTGACGCCGACGGCCGTGCAGTCAGGCCCACGGCTGGCTGGGCCGCGGCCGCAGGCAACTGCCAGCAGCTGAGCGGTCTGCGTGGTTGATCGCAGCGGTGCCTGGCTGGCCGACCAGGCCACTGCGCCGCCGCCGCCGGACCCGTTCCCGCCAGATCCGCTGCCGCCCCGGTGGCCGCCCCCGCGCTTGGCCAGCTTCAGCCAGTCGAACTGGGTGTAGAAGCCATGCTCGGTGCTCCAGCTGCTCTCGGCCGCGGAGACCGTGATCGTGTCGATTCCCTGCCGCGCGATGGTGTCGGACGGGCTGCCCTGGTTCAGGGTGGTGACGGTCCAGCCCGCCGCCGTCGCGGCAACCTTGGTCACGATCGCGACTTCGGTGCGGCTGCCATTCTGCGGCTGTTTGCTGCGGCCGCCCCACATGGAGATGATGTCGCCGGCCGCCGGAAGCCGGCCCGCGGTGCCCGACTGCGCAGCTGGCAGTGAATAGGCCGCAGCGGCTAGTGCGACGAAATTGCCTCCTTCCTGATCGGCGAACAGAGCGTGGCCCGTCAGGATATAGAGAAGCCGGTTAGCCAGCTCGGTACATTGGAAGCCGGGATAAGTATCGAACGGAGTCTTGCCCGCGGATTTGTCCGTTGGCATGCACGCGTACACGTCGAGGTAACTGCCGAGGTTGATACCGCCGTAGCCAGGACACCAGGCCTTGCCCGTTCCCTCGCCTGGTGTGAACACGCTAGCTGAGCTCACGCCGCTGAACTGGGTAATCGCGCCTCCCGCGAGGACGAGGATGGCGGCTGATGCCGCAGCCGCGCTGCGTCCCGGCCGCCCGGTGCGGGCTGGTCGCGTGACCGTCCGGATCCCGCGAAATAGCATGCTGGCCTTCCCGTAAGAATCGCACATTCGCCGCGCTGGCTTGGCGAACAAGCCGGAATACCAATTCTGCGGCCAGAATAAGCATGCCGGGAAGGAAACCGGGAAACGTGGCCGAGTTTAAAGTGAAAGTCATAACCGGTCCATTATTGTGATTGACGATCCGGTAATTACTGACAATGAGAATTACGGCGAGCGTTGCGCTGCTTTGCCCTGGTCGAGCCGGTCAGCTGCCGTCGGGATAGCCGCCGCGATGCAGCACCATCGGGTGCTGGGGCAGCGTGACTGGCTTGCGGACCGAGGCACGCCAGCCACCCTGGGGCGGTTCGATGCCGGCGAACAGCTGCGAGCCAGGGCGCGCCAGCCCGTCCGCCGTGCAGATCAGTGCGACTCGTAGGCGCTACCCCAGGCGCTGACCAGCATCGGATGGGCGAAAATGGCCCCGGAGGCCGCTAGCTCCTCGGACAAGCGGTGCTGGAGCGTGTCCGCGCCGACCTCCGCTGCGGTCGCCACGCCCGTTCGCTCGATCACAGGCAGGACGGTCCTGACAATCCCGGCGAGGATCGCGGCACCATCCGGATCGTCGGGACCGAAATGCGGCTGCACGCCGATCATCCCCAACGGCTGAAGGCCCGCGGCCTGAAGCACCGTCCACAGGCGCGGCCCGAGCGCCGGATCGACGCCGGCCCGAGTGAACGCCTCGCGAAGCCATGACAACGCCTGACCAACGAGCGGCGTGGAAGGCAGCGAGCGGGCGCTATGAAGATCGAACTCGATCGGCGCGACGACGCCACCGGAGCGCAATAAGCCAGCCTGCGCCCGCATCACCGCTGCAGGATCGCGCACGTACATCAGAACCAGCCGCCCGACGATCGCGTCGAACGGTCCGTCAGGCGCTCTGTCATGGACATCACCCACGACGAAGCGAACGTTGGACAACCGGTGCGCCGCTGCCCGCGCGGTCGCCTTCGCTACGGCATCCGGCGATTGATCGATCCCAACGACCGTGCCAGCTGTGCCGACCAAATCGGCGACGACGAAGGTCATATCCCCTGCTCCGGACCCCAGGTCCAGAACCCGCATATCTCTGCGGATGCCTGCCGCCTTGAGAATCGTGCGCGTCGCAGGCGCGAGCACCCGGCCCTGCAGGTTGAGGCGCTCAAGCTCCAGGGCGTTACTGCCTAGCTGGTAGCCGTATTGTGCGCTGGCCATCGCGCCCCCTTCGCTCTACCCGCCTGTCAGTATCGCAGCGTCCGGATCGCAGCGTCCGGATCGCAGCGTCCGGCGCGCTTACACCGTCATGCCGGAGAGGAAATCTACTTGACGGCCGGTTAGCGACCTGCATAGCTTGCTAGGTAGCAACTAGTTACTAGCCGGCCGGTAGGTAGGGTTCCTGCCGGCGTGCTCGGAGGGATCACACGGTGGCGGGTTCGGCTGATGCGAGTACCAGGTTCGCTGCCACCGGGGCGCCGGTCGATACAGATGCTGCCCAGGCCGGTAGCCGTGCTGCTCGCCTGATAGCGGTGAGGCCCCGACCGGCCAGCGCAGAATCCAGCGCGCGCTGGCCTGGACGCTGGGAACCGCAGGGCTGGTCTCCTACAGCTGGTGGGTACTCGTACCGCTGAAGCCAGGCCTCATGCGTTCGCCGGACGAGCTGTTCAGCAACCTGGAAGTGACTGGCCAGCCGTACGCGTCGGTGATGCAGCATGCCGACTTCGCCTCCGGGCTACTCCTGATCGCGGCGTTCTGGGCAGCGGGGTTCGGCAGCCGGGCGGGTCGGCGGGAGTGGCTGGCCATGCTCGGATTCGGCGTCTCGGGCGCGCTCGGCGGGCTGTTCCCGGAGGTCTGCGCCGACGGCGTGAACGCGGCCTGCCGCCGGATGGAGGTACATTTCCAGCTTCCGGCGAGTCAGTACATTCACATGGTCGTCGGCATCTTCGAGTTCTTCTTCATTACCCTCGCACTTGCCCTCGCGGTGCTTCGGACCCGCGGGCAGCGCACCAGGACAGCGGTGGTCTACCGCGGGCTCGCCCGGGCCGCTGTTGTGGCCTATCCGCTCCTTGGCGTTGCCTACCTGGTGAACCGGCTGGGCGGGGTGATGGAAGCCGTCTTCTTCGTCGGGTTCACCGTAATGATCTTGGCGCAGCTCACGGAGCGCACGGGCGCCTTGCGCCGGCAGGCGACAGCGCAGTTCCGGATGCCGGCGAACTGCCGCGCCTGAATCCTGGCACCCTGACGGCGCCGCGATCAGGTGCGCAGCCAGTCCGTGATCAGCTCGTTGACCGCGCCAGGGCGCTCCAGGTGCAGGAAGTGGCCGGCCTCCCCGATGAGCTCACGCCGCGAGCCCGGCGGCAGGAACTGCGCTGCCGAGCCGGCCAGTTCGGCGCCGAGGCAGCCGTCGAGTGCGCCGTGCAGGTAGAGCACCGGGCAGCCAGCGCCGCTGCTGCGGTCGGCCGCAGCTTGCTCGGCTGCATACCGGGGCAGGTGCCGGGATGGGTCGAGCATGGCCCGGTAATAGCCGATGGCCGCGGCCAGGTTCGGCGGATCACGCAGGCTGTCCTTGGCCAGCGCGGCATCCGTGCCCGCTGCGTAACCAGGCGACCAGTCGCGCCAGAGCCCGTCCACAAACGCCAGGTCGCCGGCCGCCAGTGCCGCCTCCGCGAACGGGGTCTGGAACAGGAAAATGTAGAACGACCGGCGCAGCTGCTCGTAGTCGAAGAACGCGCCGGCCAGGGCGGCGAGCGGCGGCACGGCCAGCGTCACCGCGCGGCGCCACCGCTGCGGCGCGAACGCGATCGCTCCGTAGGCGGTCATCGCACCCCAGTCATGCCCGATGATCACCGCGCGGTCGTCAGCGCCGAACGCCGCATGCAACGCCGCCGCATCGGCAACGAGCGCGCCGAGCTGGTAGGCGCCATCGGCCGGGACCTCAGTAGGCGCGTAACCGCGCAGGAACGGGGCCACCGCGTGGTAGCCGAGGTCAGCAAGCTCAGGAAGCAGATGCCGCCAAGTATGGGGTGAGTCCGGGAAGCCGTGCAGGCATAGCGCCAGCGGCGCGCCAGGCTCGCCGGCGCTGAGATAGCCGAACAAGACCCCGTTCCCCGCCACGACCTTGACGTCCTCGCCAGCGCTCATGGGCCGGACAGTAACATGACCAAAGCGCCGGCACAGCGGCCAAATTGCGGCGGCCAGGGATTTGCGGCGCCGAGGGATTTGCGGCGCCGAGGGAAGGTTACTGCCATCAGCACTGCACCGGCGCCGGCGGGCGGCACCAGCAGCACAGCTGGCCTCAGCACGGGCGGCCAGCTGGCCGCCGTCATTCATACCGAGGACCTCAGCAAGGTCTATCCCGGTACCGATTTCGCCGCGGTCGACAAGCTCAACCTGGACGTTTACGCGGGCGAGATCTTCGGGCTGCTCGGGCCGAACGGCGCCGGCAAGACCACCACCGCCGGGATGCTGACGACGCGGGTGGTGCCGACCTCCGGGCGGGCCCTGCTGGCCGGCATCGACGTGGCCGCGCACCCGGCGCTGGCCAAGCAGCTGAGCGGCATAGTTTCGCAGCAGAACACGCTGGACCGGCAGCTCACCGTCTGGGAGAACCTGTACTTCCACGGGCGGCTGTTCGGCATTGGCGCGCGCGAGTCGAAGCGCATCGCCGACGAGCTGCTGGAGCAGTTCCAGCTCTCGCGGTGGGCTAAGGCATCGGTGTACGCGCTGTCCGGCGGGATGGCGCAGCGGCTCATGGTGGCGCGCGCGATCTTCCACCGCCCGTCGGTGCTCTTCCTGGACGAGCCGACCGCTGGCCTGGACCCGCAGAGCCGGCTGGCGCTGTGGGATCTGCTCGGTGAGCTGCACGAGGCCGGCCAGACGATCCTGCTGACGACGCACTACATGGAAGAGGCAGACCAGCTCTGCGACCGCGTGGCGATCATGGACCACGGCAAGATCCTCGCGCTGGATACGCCCGCGGCGCTGAAGCAGAGCATCGGCGCTGACACCGTCGTTACCGTCCGGACGGCGGGCGACACCGGCAAGCTGGCCGACGTGCTTACCGCTCACGTCGAGGGCGTGACCAGGACCAGGCCGGTCGAGGGCGGGCTGGAGCTGCACCTGCAAGGCAGTGACCGGCTGATCCCGCGGATCGTGCTGGCAGCCGAACGCGGCGGGTTCGACCTAGTCGACCTGTCGGTAGCCGAGCCGAGCCTGGAGACGGTCTTCATCAACCTCACCGGCAAGGAACTGAGGGACTAATGGCTGCATCCGCGACACCCTCGGTGACAGCGGCGCGCCGGCCGGCCGCGATCGGCGGCGGCCCCACCCGGTCGGTCGCCGCGGCGAGCTGGACCGCCCTGGGCGCGCTGATGCTCCGAGATCTTGTCGTGCTCCGAAAGCACAGCTGGGAATTCGTGCTGCGTACGATCATCCAGCCGTTCCTGTTGTGCTTCGTCTTCCTCTACGTGTTCCCCAAGATCGGGCAGGGCATCGGCGGGCACGGCAGCGCACAGGAGTCGGCTTTCGCGACCATCCTGGTACCGGGAGTCGTCGGTATCTCGGTGATGTTCCAGGGGGTGCAGTCGATCGCGCTGGCGATGGCCCAGGAGTTCGGGTTCACCAGGGAGATCGAGGACCGGGTCCAGGCTCCGTGCCCGATCTGGCTGGTGGCCATCGCCAAGGTGCTTTCCGGTGCGGCTCAAGGGGTGCTGTCGGCCGTCATCGTGCTGCCGATCGCCTCGGTCGTGCACGCGCCAGGAGTGCACGCGCACCTGACGCTGCACTGGCTGCTCATCCTCACGTTCGTGCCGCTCGCGTCTATTGCCATGGCGGGTCTCGGCCTGGTGCTCGGCACCAGCTTCGAGCCGCGGAACATCGGCCTGATGTTCGGCTTCATCATCCTGCCGATCACCTTCCTCGGCGGCACCTACTACTCCTGGACCAGGCTGGCGCCTGTCACCGTCGGCGGCTGGCACTGGCTGCAGACGATCGTGCTGATCAACCCGCTCATTTACGTGAACGAGGGGATGCGGGCGGCCTTCACTACGGCGCCGCACATGCACCTGTACGTGATCTACCCGGTGGTGGCCGCGTTCGGCGCGGTGTTCATCGCGATCGGCTTGCGCAACTTCCGCCGTCGCGTGCTCTCCTAGTCCCGGTTACTCAGCGGCTGGTGTTAGTTCGCGGCTGCGGCGCCGGATGGCACCCGGACCGGCGCCGGGCCGGTCGAGCCGCGGACGACAAGTTCCGGCTCGAACAGCAGTTCCTCGGGGTATCCCGACATGCTTTCCATCTGGTTGACCAGCAGCGCGACCGCCGCCTTGCCCATCGACTCGATTGGCTGGCGGACCGTGGTGAGCGGGGGATCGGTGCAGTTCAGCCAGCCGGAGTCGTCGAAGCCGACGACTGACACGTCGCCTGGCACCGACAGTCCGGCACGGCGCACGGCGCGGATCGCGCCGAGGGCCAGCACGTCGCTGCCGCAGATGACGCCAGTAACGCCCTGCCGGAGCATGCGGGTGGTGGCTGCCTGGCCGCCCTCGAGGGAGAACAGCGCATGCTCCACTGGTGCGACGGACAGTCCCGCCCGCTGCACATGGTCGGAGAAGGCAGCCAGCTTGCGGCGGGAGGGCATGTGGTCCTCGGGCCCGACGACCAGGCCGATCCGCTCGTGCCCGAGCGAGGCCAGGTGCCGGAACGACTGCCCGGCGGCGACGACGTCGTCGGTGGAGACGCACGGGAAGTCCAGGTTGTCGATCGCCGCGTTGATCAGCACGACCGGAATCCCGCGGCTGTGCAGCAGCCGGTAGTGGTCATGCGGGGCAGCCATCTCGGCGAAGTGGCCGCCAGCGAAGACGACGCCAGAAGCATGCTGGTCGATCAGCATGTCCACGTAGTCAGCCTCCGACAGCCCGCCCGCCGTGCGCGTGCACAGCACCGGGGTGAACCCGCGCTGCGCGAGTGCGCCGCCGATGACCTCCGCGAGCGCCGGGAAGATCGGGTTCTGCAACTCGGGCAGGACCAGGCCGATGAGCCTGGCCCGGTCGCCGCGCAGCTGCGTCGGGCGCTCGTATCCGAGCACGTCGAGGGCGGTGAGGACGGCTTCCCTGGTGCTGTCGGACACGCCAGCCTTGCCGTTGAGCACACGGCTCACGGTCGCTTCACTGACCCCAACCTTCTGGGCGACCTCGGCCAGCCGCCGGGCGGGAGTTCGCGTCATGCCCGCAACAATACGACATCCCGCAGTAAGAGTTTGCGTGACTCGGATCACTATCGCGTCGGTGCCGTCCGTCCGCTGCGCGCGTAGTGCCCGGTCAGCGCATGAAACTCAGCCGTAACAAGGCATCTGTGCCCGACTCGTCCGGCAATCCCCGAGATCATCGTAATCAAGTTGTGTCCTTGCAAAGTTTCATCAACATATTGCTCTCAGATGTTCATCTCAGTATGTTGAGCGCAACAAAGCGCGGCGCCCTGGGCGTGGCGCAAGCCGGTCGGATTCGGGATCATTCCGAGCACGGCCGAAGTGTGCCATCGTCCGCTGCCACCGCGGTGCGGGCGCGCAAGATCGCCCACGTTCAGCCCAAGGAAGAAGGATTGATCGATGAGCAGACAGCTTCACCGACGGCCGGGCGGCCGCTCATTTGCCGCCATCGCCGCAGTGGCAGCGCTAGGGCTCGGGGCCGCAGCCTGTTCGAGCGGCAGTTCCAGCTCGGCTGGCGGCGGAGGCGGCGGCAAGGTGACGATCAGTATCGACTGCGCGCCGCCGCCGAAGGTATTCCCGGTCCAGAACAAGGAGTGGCTCGAGGATATCGGCACCTTCCAGAAGGCCAACCCGAACATCACGATCCACAGCGTCTACAACTACCCGTGCGAAGTCCCGGCCACCTTTACGGCGATGCTCCGGGGCGGAACCGAACCCGACATCTTCTACACCTACTTCACTGACCTGCCGCAGGTGCTGCTGGCTGGGCAGGCCGCCGATATCACCCCCTACGTCAACAGCAAGACCGTGCCGACGCTGAACGACATCGTGCCTGGCGCGATGCGGGCGGTGACGGCGGGCAAGACGATTTACGGACTGCCGACCCTCAACTACACCCAGGGGCTGATCTACAACAGAAAGCTGTTCACGCAGGCCGGGCTCGACCCGAATAAGCCGCCGACGACCTGGGCTCAGGTCGAGACCGACGCGAAGAAGATCGCTGCGCTCGGGCATGGCATCGAGGGCTGGGGTGACTACAGCGCTGGCAACAACGGCGGCTGGCACTTCTCCTCATACATCGACGCCATGGGCGGCAGCATGGTCAACGGCAGCACTGCCCCGCCGACAGCGAACTTCGACAACGCCCAGGGCGTTGCCATCCTGCAGGCCCTGCACACACTGCGGTTCACCGACCACGCGATGAGCCCGACCCAGGGTCTGGCGTGGGGCACACTGCAGCAACAGTTCGCGCAGGGCAAGCTCGGCATGTATATCGCCGCACCCGACGATATCTATGGGCCGATCGTCGCCACGGACCATGGCAACGTTAATGACATCGGCATGGGCCCGCTGCCCAGTACAACCGGAACGCCAGCTGGCTCGCTTGGCGGCGGCAATACCTACATCTTCGCCAAGCACGACACCCCGGCGCAGATCCAGGCCGGCATCAAGTGGATCAACTTCGAGGACCTGACGCCCGGCACCGGTCAGTTCAACTTCGCCAGAACCAAGACGGATGGGCAGCCGGTCGGCTTCCCCGAGCCGGAACTGTTCCAGGGCGCCACGGGCTCGAAGATCAACCAGCTGCGGGCCAAGTACGCAACCGTCAACACCGCGTACTACGCGCCTTATGTCAACGCGAACGAGGCTGACAACGGCGAGCCACTCGACGCCCAGGCCGTCTACAAGACGCTGGACCCCGTCATGCTGGCCGTCCTCACCAACGCGAACGCCAACATCCCGGCGCTGCTGAAGACGGCAGCGACGAACGTCAACACCATCCTGGCCAACAGCGGCCTATAAAAACCGACAACCCACGGTCGGGGGACACACCCACGACCCCGAAGATCAACCCCACCTGTGGGGGCCGGTATTTGCGGAGCCGGCCCCCACGCTAGGCCCGGGGGCCGGAGTTGCGGGACCGGCCCCCAGCGCCTGGTTCTACTCGCGCTAGGCATGACTGCGTTAACCCACGGGTGGCTCCGCCCGCACGTGTTCCCCGAAGATATCCACTGAGCTGATCTCCCGCTGACGCCCGGACATGACAGGAGACCCGATGGCAGACGTCGCGACGCTGCGCAAGGCCAAGGCAGGCCGTGACGCTGTGAGGCAGCCGCTCGCAGGCCATTTCGGGCACCGGGTTCGGCACAACTTGTCGGCGCACGGCTTCCTCATCGGCGCGGTGCTCTGCTTCACGTTTTTCTCATGGTTTCCGATAGTCCGCGAAGTCATCATGAGCTTTCAGAAGGCCGTGTACGGCGGTGGTTATACCTGGGCCGGCTGGACGAACTACATCAGCATCATCCGCGATCCGACGTTCTGGCAGGCCTGGCGCAACACGCTCGAGTTCACCCTGCTCGCGCTGGTCATCGGATATGCCGTCCCGTTCTGCGTCGCGATCCTGCTGAACGAGCTGCGGCACGCCCGGGGATATCTCAGAGTTCTCGTCTACCTGCCGGTGATGCTCCCGCCTGCCTCGGCGCTGCTGCTGTTCGCCTACTTCTACAACCCGCAGTACGGCCTGTTCGACGACATCCTGCGGATTCTGCACCTGCCGACGTCTCAGTGGGTGCTGACGCCCGGCACCGGGTTCGTCAGCACCGCGATGATCTCGGTGGTGATCGCCTCCACCTGGATGAACATGGGCGGCGCCACCCTCATCTACCTGGCCGCGCTGCAGAACATCCCGGGCGAGCTCTACGAGGCGGCCGAACTCGACGGCGCCGGCCTGTTCAGCCGGATCAGGAATATCACCATTCCGCAGACCAGGCTCATCTTGCTCATGCTGCTGATGCTGCAGGTCGTCGCGACCATGCAGATGTTCGTCGAGTCCTTCGTGCTGACGAACGGTGGCGGCGTCGGCAACAACACCGAGTCGGTGGTGATGCTGATCTACCAGTACGCGTTCGCATTCAGTAGCGCCAGCAACTACAACGCCGCTTCGGCACTGGGCGTGATCCTCATGCTGGTGCTCGCCGCCTTCTCCGGCGGGTTCCTGTGGGTCAGCCGAGAGCGCGCGGTGGGGGGAGGAGGACGCAGATGGCAACCCCGGTAATGGCGGGCGCCCGCGCGACGCGGCGCCGCGAGCCGACCTCGACGACCAGGACACTCATCTCCAGCGCTCAGTTCAACCGGCGCCAGGGCAAGATCGCGTACCGGGTTGTCCTGACCCTGGTGATCGTCGTGTTCACGCTGGTCTTCATAGGGCCGATGTACTTCCTGTTCACCGACGGGCTGAAGTCGACCCAGGAAGCGATCGCGACGCCGCCAACCCTGTACCCGCACCATCTGTATCCCGGTACCTACCGGCAGGCGTTCAATCAGCTGGGCATTGCCAGGTTGCTCTGGAACACGCTCTATTACGCATTCGGTGCGCTGGCGTTCCAGCTAATCTTCGATGTCGCCGCCGCCTACTCGCTGTCCAAGCTGCGGCCGGTGTTCGGCAACGTGATTTTCTTCCTGATGCTGACCACGCTGATGATCCCGGCCACGGTGCTGGTCGTGCCGCAATACGTGACAGTGGCTAACCTGCCGATCCTGCACGTGAATCTCATCGGCACGCCGGAGGCCATCTGGCTGCCCGCGGTAGCCAATGCCTTCAATATCTTCCTGCTGAAGCGTTTCTTCGACTCCATTCCGGCCGATTACCTGGATGCCGCCAAGATCGACGGCGCGTCCAGCCTGACGGTCCTGCGCAGGATCGTGCTGCCGATCTCGCGGCCGATAATCGGTGTCGTCTCGATCTTCGGGCTCGTGGCTGTCTGGAAGGACTTCCTCTGGCCACTGCTGGTCGAGTACGGCTACAGCCCCAGCAGGGAGACCCTGAACGTCGGCATCTGGCAGGCCTCGGCCGGCGCCGCGACGCAGGAAAACCTGATCATAGCCGCGTCGGCGATGGCCGCGGTTCCGACGATCGTGTTCTTCCTGATCTTCCAGCGAAACATCATGTCCGGGCTGACCGCGGGAGGCCTGCGAGGCTAACCACCGCTCAGGCCCGCCCGGCCGCACCAGAAGAACCCAGCGCCGCTAGCCGCCTGGCTGCATGAGCCGCCAGGTGAGACCAGCACTGCCTAAAACCGACACAGCCCGAACCAGACAGAAAGCAGGTCCTCGTGCTAGACCTCGGATCTCATGGTCCCGGCCGGCCAGCTGCGGCCGGCGATGCGTGGTGGCGCAGTGCGGCTATTTATCAGCTATACGTGCGCAGCTTCGCTGACGGGAACGGGGACGGGATCGGCGATCTTGCTGGCGTGCGCGAGCACCTGAACTACCTGGCAGGCCTCGGGATCGACGCTATCTGGTTCAACCCCTGGTACCCGTCGCCGATGTCCGACGCCGGATACGACATCTCCGACTACCGGAATATCGACCCTGTCTTCGGCACGCTGGCGGACGCGGACGCACTGATCGCTGAGGCGCACGCGCTCGGTATCCGGATCATCATCGACATCGTCCCGAACCACGGCTCTGATCAGCACCCCTGGTTTCGGGCCGCGCTGGCCGCGCAGGCGGGATCGGCCGAGCGGGACAGGTTCTGGTTCCGGCCTGGCCGCGGTGAGTCGGGCGAGCAGCCGCCCAACGGCTGGCAGTCGATCTTCGGCGGTCCGGCCTGGACCCGGATCACCGAGCCGGACGGCTCGCCGGGGGAGTGGTACCTGCACCTGTTCGCGCCCCAGCAGCCGGACTTCAACTGGGCCAACCAGGCAGTGCGGGCAGAGCACGAAGACGTGCTGCGCTTCTGGTTCGACCGTGGTGCTGACGGCATCCGGATCGACTCTGCCGGCATGCTGACGAAGGACGCCGCGCTGCCCGAAGTCGAGCCACACCAGCCGCCCGGAGCCGCCCACCCGTACTCCGACCGCGACGAGGTGCACGAAATCTACCGGTCCTGGCGAGCGGTCGCGGATGAGTACCATGCCAGGGTCCTGATCGGCGAGATCTGGATTCCGGACGCGGCCCGGCTGGCCCGGTACGTGAGCCCCGGCGAATTGCACACCGTCTTCAACTTCCCCTACCTAGCCTGCCCGTGGGACGCGGCTGCGCTGCGCGAGGTCATCGACAACACGCTGGCGCTCAACGCGCCAGCGGGCGCACCCGCCACCTGGGTGCTGTCCAACCATGACGTGGACCGGATCGTGTCCCGCTACGGCCGCACCGACACCGCATTCGACCTGCAGCGGCGGCAGTATTTTCACAGCTTGCCAGCCGACCTGGAACTCGGCACGCGCCGCGCCCGGGCAGCCGCGCTGCTCACGATGGCGCTGCCCGGCTCGGTCTACGTCTACCAGGGCGAGGAACTCGGTCTGTGGGAAGTGGAAGACATTCCCGATGAGGCACGCCAGGACCCGATCTGGTACCGCACTGGGGGCACCGACCCGGGTCGCGATGGCAGCCGGGTGCCGCTGCCGTGGGCTGGCGACGAGCCGCCGTTCGCCTTTTCGCCGGATGCTGCGGGGGTGCAGCCGTGGCTGCCGCAGCCTGCGGGCTGGCGTTCCCTGACTGTGGCGGCAGAGACCGGAGATGCGGGCTCGATGCTCGAGCTGTACCGGGCCGCGCTGCGCATCCGCCGGTCCGAGCCGGCCCTAGGTGATGGCCCGATGACGTGGCAGCGCTCGCCTGACGGCGTGCTCGCCTTCGACCGAGGCACCAGCGTGCGGTGCATGGTGAACCTGTCGCCCAAGCCGGCCGTGATGCCCGAGCATTCCGGGGTGCTGCTGGCAAGCGGCCCGCTGGACGGCCCGCTGCTGCCGCCCGATTGCGCGGCGTGGCTGCGCACCGCGACGGACGGCGGGCAGTAACCGGGGCCTAGCGGCGCGCCACGGTCCTGGCCAGGATGCCCAGGGTAGCGCGCAGCGCGCCCTCGGAGATCACCGGGAAAATCCCGGCGTCGCGCCAGACCGGGTCGATGGCCGACCAGTCGTAGTACGAAGTCACCAGCGTGCTGTTGCCGTCGCTGGCCGGCTCGAGCCGGTAACCGTAAACGTGGCCGATCTGCGGCCGGATCCGGCCGAGTATGGTCCAGGCGATCTCACGGTCAGGCTCGTAGGCGGAGATCGACACGGTGACGTCGTAACGGCCGAGTTCGGGATAATCGTTCAGCGACTCGCGGTCCATGTGCACGACGAAGCTGTCGCCGACGTCGCCAACCGGGTCACCCTCTGCCGACATCAGCATGCCCGAACTGTCGATAGCGATATGCCCCTGCGGGTCGCGCAGAATCGCGAAGATCGCCGCAGGCTCCGCGTCGATGGTCCGCTGGACCTCAATCCGCTCGGTCGTCATTGCCTCATCCTGTCATCCAGCTTCAACAGTCGATCCCCGTGCGGGAACTATGCGGACCCCACCGCGGCGGCGTCCTGCCGGCCGAGGAAGGCGTTGACAACTGCACTGAACGCCTCCGGCTGCTCGGCAAAGCACAGGTGCGATGCTTCCTCGATGATCTCCAGCTGCGAATCAGCGATGCGGCTGTGCATCTCCGCCAGATGGGCCGGCCGGCACTCGTCGTAGCGCCCGCCGACCAGTAGCGTCGGGATCTCGATCTCGCCGAGCCGGGCCATGATGTCCCAGTTCTTCAGGGTGCCCGTGACCGTGAACTCGCTTGGTCCGTTCATCGTGTTGTAGACGCTGTAGCCAGCCTCGGCAAAGGAGCGCTCAAGGCCGGGCGGCCACGGGTTGAGCCTGCACACATGCTCCCGGTAGAAGCCGAGCAGCGCTGCCTGGTACTCCGGGCACGCGGTGAACCCGTCCTCCTCGTGCTGCCAGATGACCTGACGCACGTCCTCGGGCTGAGCGGCGAGCAGTTCGTCGCAGTCGGCGGCCCAGCGGATCATGCTGGCCGGACTGCCGCAGAGGATCAGGCTGCGAAGCTGCGGGCGCCGGTCGAGCACATATTGCATGGCCAGCATCCCGCCCCAGGAACTGCCGAACAGGTGCACGTCGTCCAGCCTAAGCGCGGCGCGGACCTGCGCCAGTTCCTCGACGAACCGGTCCACCGTCCACAGCGAGATGTCGTCGGGGCGGTCAGCTTTCCCGCAGCCGAGCTGATCGTAGAAGATGACTTGGCGCCGATCGGCGAGCGCTTCCAGGGCCTCCAGGTAATGGTGCGTGAAGCCAGGCCCGCCGTGCAGGCAGAGCAGTGGCACGCCGCCGCCTTCGCCGACCGACCGGTACCAGACCCGGCCGCCGGGAACCTCGATGTAACCCTCGTCCTGCTTCATGCTCAGTCCTTGCTGCTGACCGGTCCGCGGCGGATGCCAGCGGGTCGCCGGCGGACATGGCTTCAGCGCCTGCAGCCGGGCCGGACGCCGGACGTACCGGTAGATTAGCGCTGCGCCGCCGGGCGGGCACCTGGTCCGGGCGCGTGTTAGCTAGGCCTGGCTCGTCGCGGCACCGGTGAGTTCGCTGACGGCCTTCTCGATGCGACGCCGCCGGGTCTGCGGCGTCTTGGCATCCTGGACCGCGAGCACGTGCCTGCGCTGACCGGTGTAGGAGAGCTGGTCGAAGGTGCGAAGGGCGGCCGGCTCACGGCTGAGCGCGTCCGCCAGGTCGCCAGGCACCGTGACGGTCCGGGGCTCGGAGTCCAGCTCGATCCCGACCGTAATCTCGTCACCGGCGGCAATCCCGGCCTTCTTCCTGATCTCGGCGCTCACCGGCACCAGGCAGCGGCCGCCCATGGAACCTACCGAAGTCTGGTAGCTGCAGTCGTTGATCGTGACCCGGACGCGCGGCCGCTTGCCGGGACCAAGTTCGGTCATGACCTCGGCGGGCACCTCGATGCCGGTGGCCGTCTTGCCATCTAGCCGAAGCGTCGCCCGGAACTGCACTGGTACCCGCCAGCCTTCCATCGCCGGTTTGCGCCGCCCCAGGCGCCGCCTCTGTCATCCCGACCCAGAACTAGACCGTACAGTACTATCGGGAGTACTGGTCCGTCTAGTACTCTGAGCAGCGGCGACGGAGAGGGGCGGCGGGACACGTGAACCGACAGGTAGCTGCGAAGCCTGGGTCCGGTCCGCAGGCCGCGTTCACGCCCGCAGCCGGCCGGTCCGAGCGCAAGCACCGGGCCATCCTGGCGGCTGCGAACAGCCTGTTCGTGCAGTCTGGTTATCAGGGCACGAGCATGGACGAGATCGCGGCAGCAGCCGGCGTTTCGAAGCAAACCGTCTACAAGCATTTTGCCGACAAGGAACGGCTGTTCGAGGCGGTTGTCCTGGAGACGCTCGACCAAGCGGGCGACCCGTTCCGCGCCGAAATAGATGGGCTCAGGCAGACAACGGACGTCGTGGCCGGGCTGCGCGAGCTGGCCGTCCGTTACCTGGAGACCGTGACCCAGCCTCGGGTCGTTCAGTTCCGGCGGATGGTGATCGGTGAGGCAGCCCGGCTGCCTGATCTCGCCAGGACTTACTACGAGCGGGCGCCGGATCGCACTATCGCTGCCCTCGCGGACTGTTTCGAGGACCTTGCTCGCCGCGGCGCGCTGCGCCTGGGCGACCCTGCCGCGGCAGCGCGCCACTACGCGTTTCTCGTGATAGGACCTGCGCTCGACAGGAGCCTGTTCTATAGCGACGAACCGGGCCCGGCGGCCAGCACGACGGCTGACATCGACGCTGCCATCGCGGTGTTCCGCGCAGCTTACGTTGCCGGCGCCTAGCGCATGGCTGGCACCGGTCTTTCTCGTCCGGCGCGGGCGGCGGCTGCTCGGCTGGCGGCAGGACGGCGGTGGCTAGAGGCCCGAGTTGGGGACGAGTCGCTCGATGTCCGCGAGCAGGTGGCCGCCGGCGGTGGCTGCTGCGCCGGTCCCGGCGATTACCTGACCGCAGCTGCCGAACTGCGCGGCGTAGGTGCGCGCCGGCCCGTCGCCGACGCGCACTGTCAGCAGGGCCGTGTCTGGCCACCATGATCCGTCGCAGGCGGCTTGCGGGGCCCGGACGGGTCTGAGGGAGCGCAGGTCGGCGAGGACTCGGTGCACCTCAGAGGCGCCGGTGATCGTCGCGTTCCGCTGCTGGCCGTCGCCGTCTCGGCCGGCCAGCGACTGGATGAGCACCGACGATGCATCTCGCGGCACCTCAATCCCGGACCCGGGTCGGGCCGACACCTGCCTGAGCAGCGCCCGCGCCCGGGCCGGGCGGGGGGACTCAGCCGCGACGGCCGCGTTCAGCCACGGCAGGGTCAGTGTGACGGTGGTGACGCCCTGTTGGGTCCGCACTGCTAGCCATGCGGGCTGGCCGTGCCAGGTGATGCGCTGGCCGGCCCAGCCGTCCGCGTACTGGGGCCCGTATACGGTGGTCAGCGTCACCGACGTCGGCAGCGAAGCCGACCGGAGCGGTGCAGGGCAGTACAGCACCGGTCCGGTCCGGTAGTTGAACACCACGGTATTGCTGGCCGGCAAGCCGCAGCCGGGCCGCATCATAGTGGTCCATCCGCTGGGCAGGGTGAAACGGACACCCTCGAATGCGACCCGCCGATGCCATGAGAGGGATAGCGCGTGCTGATGGCGGGTTGCTGCGGGCCGGTCGTGGACGTGGCCAGCGCGCGAGGTGCCCGCGGTTACGGCACCCGCAGTCAGCGCCGCGACCGCGATCGCCGAGGCACCGGCGGCGACCCGGCGGTGCCGCCGCACCCGGCGCGCGACATCCTCGAAGCTCACCCCGTGCACATGCGCTGTTGCCCGCGCCACGACGAACTCGCGAAAACCATCCGGCTCGACCACGCACCTCACCGCCCACCCTTAGACGACCCGTGTCTGCCAGATGGTTGCCTACCTCATCAGAATTCCCAGTCCACATCGGGGCCACAGCTAGTGAGACCTAATGCAGATCCCGCCGGGCTGGCGAAACCCCGCCGCTAGTACGGCAGCCTGAGATGCTGGCGCGGCTGGTGATGCGGTAGTTCTCCTCGGGATTGCCGCGGCGGGTCTGGATGGTAAGCAGGCGCGCTGGTGCCCCTTCTCCTCGACCGCCCGGGTACCACGCGGGGGACCTAGCCCACTTCGGTCTCTTAGCCCGAATCGACAGTATGTGCTGCCAGGCATGCGGTTGGGGATGCCCACTCGGGCGAGTTGGCCGGCCGTACCGTCCTCATGCACTCGGAAACACGCCGCGGGGCATGCAGCTGCCGGAACGAGCTGCCGTGGAAGACGAGCGGCAACGCGTCGGTGGAGTCAAGGTCATGCACGCGTAGCAGCACGATGTCATGGTCGCCCGCCGTGATCTCCTGCTCGATGCTGCAGTCGAGCCACGCACTAGCGCCACGGAGCAGGACTGCGCCGGTGCCGGTGGCCTGCCAGCCAACCTCGGCGAACCGGTCGCCGGCCCGCGCGCTCAGCTGCCGGCCCGCGGCTTCCTGATGAGCGCCGAGCACGCTGATGCCCAGTCGCCTGGCGGTACGCAGTGCGGGCCAGGTTGTCGAGGTGTGCGCGATGCAGATGGACACCAGCGGCGGATCGAGGGAGACCGACACGAACGAGTTAGCGGCGATCCCGGCCGGCCTGCCGGAGATGAGAGCGGCGACCGCTGCCACGCCAGTGGGATAGGCGCCGAAAACACGGCGCAGGTTGGCCTGGCCGAGCGCTTCGGTCATGCCAGGCTCTTGGTCGTCGCCGTCACTTGCGGGCGGGCTCGCTCGAGCCAGCTCGCCAGCTCGTCGCTGCGGGCGAACTCGGACTCGAGCAGGAACAGCCCAGCAGTCGGGCAGGTCGCGCCCAGCTCGACGAGCACGGGCTTCAACAGCAGCTCGGCGGCCAGCGCATGCTTCCAATGCCCGCCAAGCATGACTGGCACGGCGGTCACGCCCGAGAGGGATCCGCCGCCGAACCGGTCAAGGAAGAGCTTGAGCAGGCCGGTGTAGCTGGCCTTATAGGTAGGGCTGGCGACAATCAGCAATTCGCTTGCCTGCACCGCGGTGACCAGGTCGGTGACGCCCGGGTCAGTCCAGTCCAGCAGCGCGGCGCCGAGCTCGGTCAGGTCCACGCTCAGGTCGGCCTGCCGCCGGCTAGCCGCTCGGCGACGATATGCGCGGCCTGGTAAGTCCGCGAGCGTGGCTTTGGGTTCCCGACAACTACGGCGACGGTCACGGCTGCCTCCCGCTGGGCCCCACGCTGCCCTCATAAAGTCTATTAAAGAAATCGGAATACTTGACTTTATATCACGAGCCCGGCAGATTGAGGAAGACGCCAACCGGACCGGCCGAGCCGACGATGGCCGGACCAGACGACGAAAGGTGCGTGAGAACGTGACACAGCTACTTCAAAGCCCGCTGGCCCCGACCCTGGACGCCGAGTTCCAGCACATCGGCGTGAGCCAGGTAGGGGGCCTGATCGGCGCGATCGTGACTGGCGTCCGGGTGGGCGGTGACGTTGATCCCGACACGCTCGCCGAGTTCCGGGCCGCGCTCCTGCGGCACCGGGTCGTGTTCTTGCGTGATCAGCAGCACGCCACGGACGCAGACCAGCTGGCGTTCGCAAAGCTGCTCGGCCAGGTGACCAAGCCGCATCCGACGGTGTCCGGCGACGGCCGGGCGATCTTGCCGATCGACTCCGAACAGGGCAAGGCGAACAGCTGGCACACCGACGTCACGTTCGTCGACCGGCCCCCGGCGATCAGCATCCTGCGCGCGATCACGCTGCCGCCCTACGGCGGGAGCACGGTCTGGGCAAACACGGTCGAGGCCTACCGGCGGCTGCACCCGGCACTGCAGGCGCTGGCCGGCCGCCTCCGGGCAGTGCATTCCAACCTCTACGACTACGCGGCCCATCGCACCCAGATCGGCGGCGTCGATGTCAGGGAAGAGCAGTACCGGGAGGAGTTCCGGCATCTTGAGTTCGAGACCGAGCACCCGGTCGTCCGCATTCACCCGGAGACAGGCGAGCCAGCCTTGCTGCTCGGTCACTTCGTACGCGGCTTCAGCGGACTGAGCACCGCGGACTCCGCCGACCTCTTCCAGCTCCTGCAGCGGCAGGTGACGAGGCTGGAGAACACGGTGCGCTGGAACTGGCGCGCCGGTGACATCGCCATCTGGGACAACCGGGCGACCCAGCACTACGCGGTGGCGGACTACGACGACCTGCCGCGGCTGCTGCATCGCATCACGATCGCCGGACTGATCCCGGCCGGGATCGGCGGGGACACCGGCGTGGCCATCACGGGCGACGCGAGCTTCTACTCCGCCCTGCCCGCCTGACCGGGGCTACTCCAGGTCGCTCCCGCCCCGCCTGCAAACTGACTGCAAGGCGGCCCGGCCACCATCGTTACCTGGCGCGAATCAGGAGGAGACGATGGCAGGCGAAGCGGTAATCGACAAGTTCCTGCAGGCAATCGAGAACGCGGCAATTGACAGCTGCGAGGCGTGGAGTGCCGGCGCAACGCTGGACGCGACGGTGCCCAACTGGCGCATGCGCGTACTCGGCCCAGACGCGATCCGGGCCGAGTACTCGCGCTGGTTCGCGGACCCCGGCCGGTTCGAGGAGCTGCGACGTTATCCGGTCAGCGACAGTGGTGCCCAAGACGGTGCCAAGGACAGTGCCGCCAAGGACAGTGCCGCCAAGGACAGTGCCGCCACGGATGGTGCCACCGAAGTGGTGGAATACACCCTCAGCTGGTCGGAGAACGGCGTGCCGCATGCCGCCCATCACCTGCATGTACTCACCGTGCGGGATGATCTGATCGTGACCGACACCGTGTTTTGCGGCGGCCGGTGGCCTGCTGCCCTGCTGGCCGAGATGGAAGCCGCTCATGACTGAGCGGCAGGCGGCCGGCGCAGGCGATAACCGGGAAGCCGTTACCGAACTGCTGGCCAGCGCGACACGGCGCGAGACGGTAGCCGACGCGCCCGGCAAGTCCGGGGCAAGCCTGGAGCGCCTGGAAATCGACGGGCGGCAGTACGTCCTCAAGCATCTCGATCTGGCCTGCGACTGGACTATGCGAGCCTCCGGCTGCCTTCGCGGCGTCCCGTTTGAGCTGTGGGAACGAGGCATCCTCGACCGGCTGCCCGGTTGCCTGAACCAGCCGATCGTGGGGGTGATGCGCGAGGACGGCACCGGTAACGCCCCGTCCGGTGGCTGTGCAGTGCTGATGCATGACGTCAGCCAGTGGCTCGTGCCCGTCGCCGATGATCCGATCACGCTCGGCCAGCACCTGAGTTTCCTGCAGCACATGGCGGCATTGCACGCGGCGTTCTGGGGGAATGGCAGCGACCTGGACGTGGTGCCCGCTATGCACAGGTACCTGGAGCTCTCGCCATGGATGGCCGAGGCCGAGGAGGCCATCGGGTCGGACCACCTGGTGCCGCAGCTAGTCGCCAAGGGCTGGCCGCTGCTGGCGGACGTCGCGCCGGCCGCGGCGGCCGTGGCGTGGCCGCTAGCGCGGGATCCGGGCCCGCTCGTGGAGGCGCTGGCGAGCACGCCGCAGACCTTCGTGCATAGCAACTGGAAGCTAGACAATCTTGGCACCGACGATGACGGGCGGACGGTGCTGCTGGACTGGGAGCAGCCCGGCCGTGGCGCGGCGCTGAGCGACCTTGCCTGGTACCTGGCCATCAACTGCCGGCGCCTGCCGCAGTCGAAGGAAGACTCGATCGCTGCTTACCGCGCCGCCCTCGAGGACTGCGGGGTCGACACCGCGCCCTGGTGGGAGCGCCAGCTGGCCCTGTGCCTGCTGGGCGCGCTGGTGCAGTTTGGCTGGGAGAAAGCGCTGGGCGGCTACGACGAGGAACTCGCCTGGTGGGAGACCAAGGCGCTGCAGGCTCAGCCGCTGCTGTGACCTCACCAGCCAACCGCAGCTCGGGAGGGGAACGGGGTCGCGTCCGTCCCCCCGCAGTATCGTCAGGCGACCCTCGAGCCTGCCTCACTCACCCAACTGGCGGCGCGCCGCCCGGCGCAGCGTTTCGGCATGATCACCAGCCTGGCTCGCGAGCCGGGCTGCCCTGTCCTCAGCCCGGCGCAGCCAGCCGGGATTGGCGAACGCGGCA
Source organism: uncultured Actinomycetota bacterium (assembly GCA_963834665.1). Lineage (GTDB taxonomy): Bacteria > Actinomycetota > Actinomycetes > Streptosporangiales > Streptosporangiaceae > JAJYUU01. The sequence continues at coordinate 109,887 of CAWICK010000006.1, read as the reverse complement.
CCAAGCTCGGCCGTCCACCGCCAGGCCTCGATTGCGGCCGAGCGGTCGAGCAGGTCCAGGTCCGCGCTGACCGCGGCCGGGTCCGCCGGCAAGCCCAGTGACCTGCTGGCCAGATGGCCGGTCAGCCGGGCGACACTGGCATAGCGCGGCACGCCCAGCGCCCCGGCCGCAGCTGCCAGCTCCGCAGCACCCGCCTGCGCCTGCTCCGCGCTGCCTTGCTGCAGCGCTAGGCGTGCGGTGATGAGCTGATGCTTAAAGGCCAGCCGCCAGCCGAACACCAGATCTCCAGGGCGCAGCAGCTCTTCCGCCGCGGCCAGCAGGGCGGCTGCGCCGTCGGCGTCATTGGCCGCCAGGCGGAGCTCGGCCAAGTCCTCGAGCGCGGCGATCGTCACCTCGGCGGTGCCGTGGTGCTGACCGACTTCCAGCGCTTCGGTGTGCTGGTCTAGCGCCTGCTCGGTGGCTCCGAGGAAGCGAAGCACCCAGCCAGCGAAGTTCACGGCCCGGCCGGCGAATCGCGGCACCTGACGCCGCTCCACCTCGGCGGTGTACTGGCTGAACGCCGCGAGCGCAGCCGCCGGCTTACCGGCCAGTGCATGCGCGTGGCCGGTAAAAAGCAGCGCGTGCAGGGTGGCTGAGGTGTGCTCTACCCCGATCTGCCCCCGGGTAGCGGGCCGCAGCAGCGCGAGCGCCTCGTCGGCCCGGCTCTGATGCGACCGCAGCACGCCCAGCCAGGCGGCCGCGGTGACCCGGTCAGCGCCCTCGGCCAGGGACAGCGCCTCGCCCAGCAGCAGCTCAGCCTGCGCCAGGTCGCCCCGGGCGTGCCGGGTGCGGCCGCCAACCGTGAGGCAGCGTGCCCGCGTCGCCGCGTCGGGTGCTGCCAGCGCGCCATCGGCGGCGAACTGGGCCGCCTGCGCGAATCGCCGGCCGAAGTACGAGGCCCAGGCGCCTACTTCGAGCGCCGCCGCCCCGGACGCCGAGGCGCGCTCGACATCCTCAAGCGCCGCGTCGTATTTGCCCCGCCGGGTGCGCACCCTGGCCCGGGCCAGCCAGCTTTGCTCGTCTGCCTGCAAGCTCAGCGCGTCGTCCAGCAGTTCCTCGGCTGCCGCGTGGTCGAAGCGCTCCGCGGCTCGTGCAGACGCGTCGCGCAGCGCCGTGGCCGCGAGCGCGAGATCTCCGCCCAGCCGCGCGTGCTGCGCGACGATAACCGGGTCGGTGGTCGGCCGGCCAGCTAGCACCCGGCCGACTTGCCGGTGCAGCAAGGCGGCCCGGCCTGCGGACGCGCTCGCCGCGAGTGCCTCCCGGACCAGCTCATGCCGGAACCTCAGTTGCCCGTCCTGCTCGATCAGGAACTGCTTGGCCACGGCCTGCTCGGCGTCGTTGAGCAACTCGATCAGCGGCCGGCCGAGCACGGCGGCCAGCAGATCCAGGTCGAGTTCCGGGCCGATGACCGCGGCGGTCCGCAGCATGTGCCCGGCCGAGCCGAGTTCGTCGCAGCGCGCCGACAACGACTCGACGAGCGAGGCGGGCAGGTCCGCGCCCGCCGCCTGCTGCGCTAGCTCCGTCAGGAACAGCGGATGACCCCTGGAGCGCGCGAAGAGGGCGTCGACCCTGGCCGCGCCAACAAGTTCGGCTGCTGCGTCCCGGCCGAGGCCGTCCAGGTGGATCAGCGCGCCGGGCGGCAGCAGCTCGCCCTCGCCAGTCCGGATGGCGGCGACCACCGTCCCGGTAAGCTCCCCGCGCTGGACGAAATGCAGCAGGTCAGGCACGGCGCGGCCGGCCAGGTGCGCGTCGTCGATGAGCACGACCAGCGGCCCGCGCGCCGACAGCCGGACGAGCACGCGGGCCAGCGCGCTATAGACGACAGCGGGCCCGAGCATGCTGTCCGCCAGAACCGACAGCGGCTGCGTATCCCGCATGAACCCGAGGAGCGGGCCGACCACCGGCGCGTCCGCGCCGAGCAAGTCGGCCGTAGCCTCCGGGCCTAGTCGGCGAAGCAGCCCGGACAACGCGCTGAGCAGCGCATCGAGTGGCATCGACCGGTCGAGCTGCCCGCACCGCGCCATGAGCACGACGTCGCCAGCCGCTTCCCGGCGCGCCGCGAACGCCCGCAGCAGAGTTGTCTTGCCGATGCCGCCCTCGCCCTCGATGATCACCAGCTCGATCCCGCCCTCTTTGACCCGGCCCTCTTGAACACTGCCCTCGCGGGCTCGCAGAGCGGTGGCATCAAGGAACGCGAGCTCCTCGTCGCGGCCGACGAGCGGGATGTGGTCAGCAGCAGGCCGGGTCGAGGTCGTCGGCAGCTCGCCGCGCAGTATCGCGACATAGAGCGCCGCGGTCTCGGGTGACGGATCGGCACCCAGGTCATCGGCCAGACGTTCCCTGGCGCTGGCGTAGGCGGCCAGCGCGGTGGCCGTCTGGCCGCCCATGACGTAGCCGCGCAGCATGATGCGCAGCGCCGTTTCCTCGTACGGATCGCGTTCCAGCGCGCCCGTGGCCGCATCGCACGCCGCCATCCAGTCGCCGGCCTCCAGCAGCGCGGCGGCGGCGGCGAGCCGGGCGCGGCCGGTCAGCCGGTCGATCTCGGCGCGCCTGAGCTGAGCCCAGTCGCCCGGCGGCGACGGGCGGCCAGCGCCGCGCACCAGGGATAGCACGATCCGCGCGGCTGCGGCGGCCCCTATCACGTTGCCTGCCTTGCGCCTGCGTTCGACCTCCTCGGTGAGGTGAGCCAGCTCGGCCGTGTCGAGCCAGTCGTAATGCAGCAGGTAACCGCCATCGCGGTGCTCGACGCGCTCGCGGCCGAGCACTGATCGCAGCCGGCTCATCAGCACGGCGAGCTGGTCCTCGGGCTTGGCCGGCGGTGACTGCCCCCAGAGTGCGTCGAGCAGGACGTCCGGTGGTACCGGGCGGCCCTCCGCGAGCGCCAGCAGTTCCAGGGCCAGGCGCGCTTTCTTGCTGCCCAGCGCCGTCGGCTCGATTCCGTCCACGCCGAAGTCGCCCAGCACCCGAAGCGCAAGCGACTTCATTGGCATATCAAACATCGCGGCGCCTGGCGGCCGCCACACCAGCGCCCGAGCAGGCCTGGCGAAGACTGCAAACACGCTGCAACCACCGGCTGCAACGCTGGCCGAAACGCCCGAGACCGGGCGCGGTTCAGCGGGAGGAAAACACCATGGCGGGACAAGCAGAGCAAAAGGCGTTCGCGACACCCGATGAGGTCAGGAGCTTCGAGCGCGGCGAGCTGAAACTGCTCAAGATCGGCGGTGCCGACATCGGGCAGCTGGTCCTGCAACCGGGCTGGCGCTGGTCGGAGCACGTCAAGCCGATTGCCGGGACCGAGCTGTGCGAGGCACCGCATTTTCAGTACCACGTCCAGGGCACGCTGCACATCGTGATGGCCGACGGCAGCGAGTTCGACGCACGGGCTGGCGATGTGACAGCCCTGCCGCAGGGACATGACGCGTGGGTAGTCGGCGACGAGCCCGTCATCGTGGTCGATTGGTACGGCGCCAGCAACTACGCACGCTGAGCCGGGCCCGGAGGGGAGCGGCCGCCCGCGTGACGCGTGCGGCCGCTTTTGGCAGGCTTAGCCCGCGCCGGGCGAGGTGCTGCTGGGTTCAGCGGGCTGGCTCGGTGCGGGCTGGCTCGGTGCAGCCTGGCGGAGGGCGGTCTTGAGTATCTTGCCGGACGGGCCTTTGGGCAGCTCGGCCAAGAACCGGACTTCGCGCGGGTACTTATAGGCGGCCAGCTGGTCGCGGCAGTACGCGATGATGTCCTCGGCGGTGAGATCCGCACCGGGCTTGAGCACCACGACGGCCACGACCTCCTCGCCAAGCCTTTCGTCAGGCTTGCCGATGACGGCGGCCTCGAGGATGCCGGGATGGCCGTAAAGGACCTCCTCGATCTCCCGCGGGTAGACGTTGTAGCCGCCCCGGATGACCAGGTCCTTCGTCCGGTCGACGATGAAGTAGAAGCCGTCCTGATCGCGATAGCCGAGGTCGCCGGTGTGCAGCCAGCCGCCGCGCAGCGTGGTCTTGGTCGCCTCCGGCTGGCCGCGGTATCCCTTCATGACGTTGTGGCCGCGGATCAGGATCTCGCCGATGTTGTCCTGGCCAGACGGCAGCGGCTGGTCGTCCTCTCCGCCGATGCGCATCTGCACCCCCCAGATGGGCTTGCCGACCGAGAGCGGCCTGCGGTCGCCGGGCCGGTTGAATGACGTCGTGCTGCCGGTCTCCGACAAGCCGTATCCCTCGAGTACCGCGATGCCGTACTTCGCCTCGAACGTGCGCATCACGTCTTCGGGCAGCGATGCGCCGCCGGAGACCGCCACCCGCAGCGGCGCCAGGTCCCGGCCGGTCACTTCCAGCTGGGCCAGCGCATGCAGCATGGTCGGCACGCCGGCAATGACGGTGCACTTGTCCCGCTCGATGGCGTCAAGCACCGGGCCCGGCGCGAACCGGGGCACGACGCACAGCCCGGCGCCGTACCGGACGCACACGTTGATGACCGAGGACAGGCCGAAGACGTGGAAGAACGGCAGTACGGCCAGGAACACGTCGTCCGGCCGGGCCCCGAACAGCTCGCCGGAAACCGTGCAGTTCATGTACAGCAGGAAATGCGTGAGCTCGGCGCCCTTCGGCTTCCCCGTAGTGCCGCTGGTGTAGATCAGCACGGCCGTGTCGTCGGCATCGCGCGGACTGATGTCGCCGCCCGGCTCGGCGAGCGGCGCGCTGCTGACCAGCTCACCGAAGCGCGGCGCGCCAGCGGGCATGACGCTCTCGTCGCCGGCCAGGTAGAGCGGCACGCCAAGCGGATCACAGGCTCCGGCGGCATCCGTATGCAGCCCGGCCATGCCGATCATCAGGCCCGCCGCAGCGTCGGCCAGCAGGTAGGAGATCTCTGCTGTCTTCAGCAGCGGGTTGACAGGCAGTATCACCAGGCCGGCCTTGAGCGCGCCGAAGTACGCGGTGAGGAACTCCGGCACATTGGGCAGCTGAATGGCCACGACCTGGCCCGGCGACATGCCCGCCGCGGCCAGCCCGGCCGCCAACCGTCCTGACTGCTCGTCGAGCTGCTGGTAGGTAGTCACGGTGCCAGCTGCGTGGCAGACGATCGCGTCCGGCGTCGCGATCGCAGTCTCCCGCAGGATGGTCGCCAGGTTGAAGCTCATGGCGCCTCCGAATCAGGCCGTCCGGCGATGTCAGCGAGAGTCACGTCGGGAGACGGTCGGCAAGAAATAGCTCATATCGGTGAGACATACACTAGAGATGTATCGCCGGGTTGCCTAGGCTGCGTTCTGAGACTGCCATCGCGGGCGCTTGCCGGCGGCGGTCAGCCGGTGCGACGGGACGGCTGCCATGTACCTCACCAGTGACCCTCAGCCCGCGGCGGGAATCACCGCACCGCCGGTTCGCCTGCTGCTGTCTGAGCCGGCCAGGGGGCTCGCGGAGCTTGCACGGCTGCCGCTGTCCGCCCCGTGGCTGTCGTTCGCGCCGCGCGGGGACGGGCACGGCGTGCTGGTGCTGCCGGGGCTGCTGGCCACCGACTCGAGCACCGTGCTGCTGCGCGGCTTCCTGCGCCGGCTGGGTTACGAAGTGACCGGCTGGCGGCTCGGCCGCAACCTGGGGCCGACGGACGAAGTGCTCGACGAGCTTCCGGCCATGCTGGCCACCCTCATGCAGGGCACACGCCGGCCGGTCTCGGTGATCGGCTGGAGCCTGGGCGGAATCTACGCCCGCGAGATAGCCCGCACGCATCCGGCCCACGTGCGCCGGGTGATCACGCTTGGCAGCCCGTTCGCTCTCACGGACTCGCGGCAGAGCTATGCCGACGCGGCCTACCAGCGCCGCAGCCGGTTGCACGCGAACGGCCGGGTCCCCACCCGTGAGCAGGTGCGCCAGCCCATCACCGTGCCGTCGACCGCCGTCTACTCGCGCCGCGACGGCATCGTGGCCTGGCAGGCGTGCATCGAGCCGGAGACGGCACTGCACGAGAACGTCGAGGTCCGCTGCGCCCACCTCGGCTTCGGCGTGGACCCGGCGACGCTCTGGCTGATCGCCGACCGGCTGGCAGTCCCGGCCGGCCAGCGGCGCCCGTTCCGGCCGCCCCGCACGCTGCGCCCGCTGTACCCGGACCCACACCCACGGGAGGCTCCGCCCACCGTGCAACCCCCGCAAACCTGAGGTCGCCGAGGAGGAGCCCGATGCAGCAGCTCACTGGCCTGGATGCCGCCTTCCTGGCACTGGAAACGGCCAACTCAACCGGTCACGTCGGGGGAGTCTGCGTCCTCGATCCCTCCGACGCGCCCGCGCCGCTTACCCTGGCCCGGCTCACCGAGGTACTCGGCGAGCGGCTCCAGCTGGTGCCGGTGCTGCGGCGCAAGCTGCTCACCGTGCCGCTCGGCCTGGATCAGCCGTACTGGGTGGACGACCCGAACTTTGACATCGAGTACCACATCAGGGAGATCGCGCTGCCGCGGCCGGGCTCGGACGCGCAGCTCACCGAGCAGGTATCGCGGCTGCACGCCCGGCCGCTGGATCGCAGCCGCCCGTTGTGGGAGATCTACCTGATCACCGGGCTGGCCAAGCGGCGTGCCGCCGTCTACACCAAGATCCATCACGCGGCGATCGATGGCGCATCCGGTGCCGAGTTGCTGACGGTCCTGCTGGACCTCACCCCGGCGGGCCGGGATCTGCCGCCCAGCAAGCCGTTCCGCCCGGCCAGGCCGCCCGGCCCAGCGGCACTGACCGCGCTCGCCGCGGCGCGGCTGGCCTGGCGCCCGGTACAGACCGTCCGCCTCAGCAACGAGCTCGTCCGGCTGCTGCCCACGCTCGGCGCCGGCTATCGGCACGCTGGTCGGCGGCATGCTCGGGCTGAACCGCGGCGACGGCGAGGTGATCGCTAGCGCGCCAGGGCGAGCTCCGGCGACGCCGTTCAACCGGCCCATCACCGCGCACCGCCGGCTCGCGCTGCGCAGTGTGGAGCTGGACGCGGTCAAGGCCGTGAAATCCGCGTTCGGCGTCTCAGTCAACGACGTGGTGATGGCCATGTGCGCCGGCGCGCTCCGCCGCTGGCTCGCCGATCATGATGCGCTGCCGGACCTGCCGCTGATCGCGATGATCCCGGTGTCTGTACGCGACCCCGCGAGCAAGGGCGCGCTCGGCAACAAGGTGTCGGCGATGCTGGCGACGCTGCCCACCAACGTCGAGGATGCGGGCAAGCGGGTGAAGATCGTGCACGCCGCGACGCAGCAGGCGAAGGCGCAGCAGGCCGTGATCCCGCAGGGGCTGGTCGATCAGGTCAGCGACTTCGCGCCACCAGCGCTCACCGCGCGAGCGGCCAGGGTGGTGTTCGCGACCGGCGTCCTGCACCGGCTGCCGCCGTTCAACGTCTGCATCTCCAACGTGCCGGGGCCGAACGTGCCGGTCTACCTCTGCGGGGCCAAGCTGCTGGCGCACTATCCGGTATCGGTGATTACCGACGGCCAGGGCCTGAATATCACCCTGGTGGGTTATCTCGGCCGGCTGCACTTCGGCCTGGTGTCCTGCCGCGAGCTTGTGCCCGACATTGACAAGCTCGCCGACTACCTGGTTGAAGAGCTTGAACTCCTGCAGAAAGCCGCTGGCCAGCGCCTTGCTAGCTAGCGACGAACGGCAGCAACGGGCGGGATCAGCTGACCGGCGCGGCGATGCGCTGGCCATCATTCCGGCGGGAACGGGGCCGCCACCGGACATGCCCGCCGAGATGTTCCGCGCGGCCGCCGAGGCGTACCTAGCCTGCCAGCGGCTGGACATGCAATCTCTGGCGCGCAGCGTCGGTGTCGGCCGGGCCACCTTGTACCGCCGGGTCGGCAACAGGGAACAGCTCCTGGACGCAGTGATCTGGTGGCGCGCGCGGCGGCTGCTGGCCGGGCAGCTTGGCCGTACCTGCGACCTGGCCGGCGCCGCGCGGATCTCCGCGGTGATCGGCGGTGTGCTGCGGTCGATCGAACGCGACCGGCCGCTGCGGGCGTTCCTTGACTGCGACCCGGATACTGCGCTGCGGATCCTCACCGGCGGCCGCAGCCAGGCGGCGCACGGCATGACAAGCGCGCTCGAACGGCTGATTGACCGGGAACGGAGCCTGGGCGCGTTCGACCCGGATCTCGATACCGCCGCGCTTGCGTACGCGATCATGCGTATCAGCGAGGCGTTTCTGTACGCCGATGTGCTGCCAGGCGTCTCGCTGGATGTCGGCCGCGCGATCACCGTGGTCGATGCGCTGCTGGCGGGCCTGGACCGGTCTGGCCGCCGCTGACGGATTGGCTCCGGTGCCGGGCCGGCGTCGTGCCACCCTCGAGGCTGGCGCTACGGCCCGGCTGGATCGCCCGGGTGGTTGACGTCGAACTCGGCGAGGATCGCAGCAGTGTGCTCGCCGAGGGCCGGAACCGGGCCCATTGCTGGCTCCCGCCCTGGCACCGTGACCGGCGGCAGCAGCGCGCGGACCGGCCCGCCCGGCGAGCCGACCGCGCGCCACCTGTCCCTGGCCGCCAGCTGCGGGTGCTCGGCGAACTCGGCCGGGGTGCGCAGCCGCGCGTTCGCAATGCCCGCTTCATCAAGCCAGCCTGCGAGCTCTTGAGCCGGAATATCCCGCAGCGCGGCCTCGATGATCGGGGTGAGCTGATCGTCGTTGGCCACCCGGTCGGTGTTGGTGGCAAACCGCGGGTCGTCGATCAGCTCTGGTCGCTGCAGTACCTGGCGGCACAGGACCGCCCATTCGCGCTCGTTCTGCAGACCGAGGAAGACCTGCCCGTCGCCGGCGGCGTACGGGCCGTAGGGGGAGATGGAGGCGTGCCGGGCGCCGGTGCGCCTGGGCGGCTGGCCGCCGTAGACGCTGTAATAGTACGGCTGGCTCATCCACTCGCCGAGCGCGTCCAGCATGGCAACCTCAAGGCTGGTGCCAAGGCCCGTTCGTTCCCGCTCGTACAGCGCGGTGAGCACGCCGCTGAACGCGTACATGCCGGCCGCGATGTCGGCGACCGAGATCCCGGCCTTCGCGGGTGTGTCCGGCGTGCCGGTCACCGACAGCAGCCCGGCCTCGCACTGCACCAGCAGGTCATAGGCCTTCTTCTGGCGGTAAGGGCCGTCCGGTCCGTAGCCGGACACCGAGCAGCAGATCAGTCGCGGATGCCGGGCCCGAAGCTCCTCGGCGGCCAGGCCGAGCCGGTCGGCCGCGCCGGGCGCCAGGTTCTGCACGAACACGTCCGCCCGGGACAGCAGGGCGGCCAGTACCCGCTGGCCGCGTTCGCTCTTGATATCGAGCTCGATGGACTCCTTGCCGCGGTTCAGCCAGACGAAGTAGCTGGCCTGGCCGTGCACCGTCTGGTCGTAGTCCCTGGCGAAGTCACCGCCGCCCGCGCGCTCGACCTTGATGACCCGGGCGCCAAGGTCGGCCAGCTGGCGGGTGGCGAACGGCGCGGCGACCGCCTGCTCAAGTGCGACGACGAGGACACCATCCAGCGGAAGCATGCCTGGCATTATGGCCGGGCCGCGCGCAAGCCCGGCGCGGGCAGGTAGCGGCGCAGCAAGCCGGCCGCGTTCTGCCACGTCCAGGTCGCCGGATCGGTGTCAAGGCCGGCGAGGCAATCGGCGAGTTTCGCGCTGAGCTGCGCTGCCGAAGGCGGCCGTGCCGGGGAACCGGGCGGGTGCGTGAGCCGGGCGTCGTGCACGGCCCCGTTTCCTTCATAGATCGTGGCCCTCAGCTCGCCGTCCAGCAGCCAGTCGCCGCCCGGCTCAAGGTCGGCGTCAACCAGTCCGGCAAGGCGCCGCGCGTCCGGGCGGCGCACCGCGTCGTCGGTGAAGCTCGCGAACCCCGGGTAACGGTCGAGCAGCGCGGCGGCAGCCCCGTATTCCAGGCTGAACTTGCCCTCCAGGCCGGTGTCCGGCCGGTGATGGATGAGCGGCATGACCGTTCCTGCGCGCGTGCGCAGTCGGATCCGCCGCACGTCAGCGACGTTGACGCCATTGGCGGCGAGTCCGGCCAGGGCGCTGATTGGCCGCTGCAGCGCGTAGCAGCACGGGTAGATCTTGATCGCCAGGCCGCCCGGTACCGCCGGGCCGGCCAGCTCGAGTCGCCCTGCGTCGCCGCCGACCAGGCTTAGCCATGCGTCCAGCGCTGAGGGATCAGCGGTCGCGCCAGCGGCGGCCAGCCGCGCCGCCCGGATCCCGGCGTCGACCGCGAAGCCGACCTGCAGTGACTTGGCGTCGGTGCCGAACGCGCGCTGCACTCCGCCTGCCGCGGGCACCGCGAGCGCGATCGCGGTCGCGATCCGATCCGGTCCCAGCCCCATGGCGACCGCAGCGCCGGCCGCGCTGGCCGGTGCGCCCGCGGTGCAGGTCGCGTGCCAGCCCGCCGAATAGTGCGGCCAGCCGAGCGCGGTGCCGAGACGTGCCATCACGCCGGCCGCGGCCAGGTAGGCGCGCACGCCGCCCCCGGTCGCCAGCGCGGTCGGCACGCACACCGCGCTGACATGCGTGGTCGACGGCATGTGCAGGTCATCGAAGTCCAGGATGTGACCGGCCACTGCCCAGCGGGCGCCCTCGGGCAGGCTCGCGGCCAGCTTGCTGACCGGGTGCTCCCGGGCGGCGAGCGTGACAGCGACTGCATCCAGCAGGGACCGGCCGGCCAGCGCGACGTCCTCCTCGGCGGGATCCAGGTCGTGAGCCCACTTGCCCAGCGCGCTTGCGATCGGCGACATGAGCTCACGCTAGGGCAACGAAGCGGCGCGCGAGAGCACGGGGAGTCCGGGTCAGCCAGTCGGGTCTCGGCCGGTTACGCGTCGGCCGATGGCACGGCCCGCCCGCGGCCGCCGCCGAGGAACGAGTTGACGAAGTCCGGGCTGGCGGACAGCTCGGCCGGCGTGCCTTCCATCCGCAGCTCGCCAGCGCCGAGGACGTAGGTGTAGTCGGAGATGGCGAGCACGGCCTTGGCCCGTTGTTCCACGATGAGGACGGCGGCGCCGCGCTCGGCCAGCTGGCGGACGTGCTCGGCCAGCAACGACAGGGCGATCGCCGGGGCAAGGTTCGCGGTCGGCTCGTCGAGCAGGAATACCGACGGTTCGAGCATCAGGACCCGGCCCATTGCCAGCATCTTGCGCTCGCCGCCGCTCAGCTTGCCAGCCGGCCGGCCGATCATCGTGCCGAGCCGGGGGAAGACATCAAGCACGTGGTCGATGCGTCCGCTGATCTGCTTGCGGGGCAGCAGGTAGCCGCCCATCTCGAGGTTCTCCCTGACGCTGAGGGGCGGGAACACGTCGTCTACCTGCGGCACGTAACCGACGCCGGCCCTGGCTATCTCCTCTGGCGCCATGTTCGTGATGACCTTGTCGCCCACCAGGACCTTGCCGGACGAGACCCGCACGACGCCGACCAGGCTCTTGAGCAGCGTGCTCTTGCCCGAGCCGTTCGGGCCGACCATCGACACCACCTGGCCGGGCTCGGACTGCAGCGAGATGCCCCGGATGACCGGGTCGCCGCCGTAGCCCGCGGTCACCGCCTCGGCACGGATCCGCTGGCCCGCCGTCTTCGCAGGTGCCTGCTCGCTGCTCGTCTCCGCGCGCAGCTGCTCGCCCGCCGTTCCGCGGTCAGCCGACAAGGTATGCCTCCACGACCTCAGTCCGGTCACGTAGCTGAGCCATCGTGCCTTCCGCCAGCACCGCGCCCTCAGCCATCACGATGACCGGGTCGCAGAACTCGTCCATGATCGCCAGCTCGTGCTCGACCATCAAGATGGTCATCCCCTCGTGGCAAAGCTCGACGAGCAGGTCGCCGATCTTTCGCGCCAGCTCGGGGTGAACGCCGGCCATCGGCTCGTCGAGCAGCAGCATCTGCGGGTCGGTCATCAGGGCTCGCATGATCTCCACCAGCCTGCGCTGGCCGCCGCTGAGGTTGCCCGCGTATTCGTCGGCCAGCGACTCCAGGCCGAACCGGCCAAGTATCCCGGCCGCCTTCGCTATGGCCTGCTCCTCGTCACCGTGCCAGTATCGCCGCCCGGCGACCGCACCGAGGAAGCTGTCGCCGCGGTTGCCCGGGGCCGCGGACAGCAGGTTCTCCATGACGGTCAGCTGCTTGAACTCACTGGCCAGCTGGAACGTACGGACCAGGCCGAGCCGGGCGCGGCGGAAGGCGGGGAGCGCGGTGATGTCCTGCTGCTGATAAATGATGTGCCCGGCCGACGGCCGGTCGGTGCCGGCGAGCAGCGCCAGCAGGGTCGACTTCCCGGCGCCGTTCGGCCCGATGAGGCCGGTCAGGGTGCCCCGCCTGACCGAGATCGACACACCGGAGACTGCCTTCACGCCGCCGAAGTCTCGCTCGATGTCTGTCGCTTGCAGCACAACGTCAGAGTCAACCGCCGGACTGACCGGGGACGCCGGGTTGGTGGCGGCCGCGGCCCTGCCGTCGGCCGCGGTGGTGGTCCGGGCCCCGTTCCCCGTCGTATCGGGGGCGGGCAGGCCAGCGCAGGCGGGCAACGGGATCAGGCGCCGGCGCTCTGGCAGGACACCCTGCGGCCGGAACCACAGGAACAAAGCGATCAGCAGCCCGATCGCGACCCACTGCAGTGACGGCAGCAGGTTGGGCGGCAGATTCGGGCTGGAGTTGGTGATCAGCCGGGTGACTTCTTCGAAGCCGACAGGGACAAGCAGCGCGCCGAGCACGGCGCCCAAGTGGTTGCCGCGGCCGCCGATGATCACGGCAGCGAACAGCACGATCGTCTCGGCGTAGGTCCAGGCGGCCGGGGACCAGACGGTTGTGAAGGTCACCAGCACGCCACCGGACAGGCCCGCTATCGCCCCGCCCAGCACGAGCATCCCGGTCCGCAGCGAGAGCAGGTTCTTGCCGAGTGAGTCGGCCACCTTGTCGTTGTCCCGCATGGCGCGCAGCGTGCGCCCGTAGGGCGACTCGGTGATGTGCCGGACGAACCAGTAGATGATGCCCGCGAGGATCACGATGCCGATCGCGAACTCCCACTGGTAGCTGCTCGGCGCCGTGGTCATCCCCTGCGGCTGGAACGGCGCGGGCACCAGCGCGAGCCCGGCATCGCCGTTGAACAGCGGCACGTAGTTCGTCACGAGCAAGTTCAGCAGCACCGCGGTCACCAGCAGGCCGATCGCGGCAAAGTCGCCGCGCAGGCGCCGGCCGACGAGGAAGGTGAACGGCAGCGCCAGCACCGCGCCTGCCACGGCGGCGCCCAGCCACGGGAACGGGAACGGGAGGTGCAAGCCGAGGATGTAGCGCTGGAAGCCGCCGTTCGCGGTGGACGACGGCAGTGCGAGGACTGCCGCGACGTAGGCACCCGCGGCCTGGAAGATGATGAAGCCGAAGTTCGTGACGCCGGCGACGCCGAACTGCTGGCTGAGGCCAAGACAGGCGATGACGTCGACCGCACCGTAGACCAGCAGGATGATCAGGTAGTACATGCGGCTCCTCTGCCCGTGCTCAAGCCCGCGCGCCGAACAGGCCCGATGGTCGCACCGCGAGCATGGCGAGCAGCGCCACGAAGGCGATCGTGTACTTGTAATCGGGCGGGATATAGGCGGCGCTTACTTCGGTGGATAGGCCGATCAGGAGCGCGCCGAGCATGGCGCCGTAGGCGTGACCCGGCCCGCCGAGGAAGACCGCCGCGAGGATGAGCACCACGAACAGGTCGGTGCTTGTCGGCCCGAAGCTGCCGATGTCGATGGCGAACACCGTCCCGGCCAGGCCGCAGAGCGCTCCGGTCAGGGCCCAGGTGGTAGTGATCACGCGGTTCGTCCTGATGCCGCAGTTGCGGGCCAGGCTGCGGTTGGCGGCCGTTGCCCGCATGGTCTTGCCCAGCTTGCTGTAGCGCAGCAGCACGTGCACCCCGGCCATCACGACCACGCTGATCGCGATGATCACGAGCTGCACGGTGGTGAGGATCAGCCCGCCGAACCTGTGGGTGGCGCCCTGGCCCATGGTGTAGGACACGTTGACTCCGCCGACGACGGCCTGAACCGCGAACTCGATGATCAGTGCCATGCCAAGCGAGACGATGACGATCGTGATCGGCGAGGATCCGCGCCGCTGGAAGGGCGTGTACACGAAGAGGTTGAGCAGCACAGACAGAACTGCGCAGGCGACGATGGCGGCACACAGAGCGAGCCACACCGACACGCCGCGCTGGTTGATCCAGTAGGCGATGAACGCGCCGGCCGTCATGACTGCGGCGAACGCGAGGTTGAGTACGTCTGTCACGGCGAACTGCAGCGTGAACCCCACTGCGGCGATCGCCAGCACCGCGGAGGTGATGAGGCCGAAGCCTATCGAGGCAGCGAGGATGCTCACGGCTGGATCCATCCCGCCCGGCCGCTCAGGGCGTCAGCTGACGCTGCCTGAGCGACCGGGCAAGCTGGGATGCTGCTGATCATCCAGAGACCGCCCGGAGCTGAGCGGCGGTGATATTGCCCGACACCGCTACGGCGCCGGTCGTGGTGTAGGTGTCGATCTGGAAGATGCCAGGGGAGTCGTGGAAGGCGTCGAAGCTAGTCGGTCCGCCCGGGCCGACGTACCTGATCGTCTTGCCAGCCTTGAGCTCCATGACGCCCTGGGCGAAGGAGTTGACCTCGACCGCGCCGGGCACGCCGTCGCCGATCGAGACCAGGAAGGGCTGCCACTTCGCGGTGACGGTGCTCTTGGCGGCGATCATCGCGAGCGCTGCCAGGTTCATCCCGTCGTACAGGTGCACTGCACCCGGCGCAGTGAAGTAGGTGGTGAAGTTACCGGTCTGCGCGCCGGAAACCTTGCCCTTGACTGCGAGCAGTGCCTGCGTGAACGCCTGGTAGGCGGGTCCGCTGGTCGCCGTGACCAGATTGTCGGCGTGGAAGTTGGCGGCGAAGGTCGAGGCTCCGACTGCCTTAGCCGCGGCCGTGTAGAACGCCGGCGAGATGGCCGCGGAGGTGCCGATGATCGGGATCATCTTGCCGCCGTTGAGCTGCTTGATCTCAGCGAAAAGTGTCGGGTCCGCTGAGCCCAGTGCCTCGGTCATGATCGCGTCAGGGTGAGCCGCCACGATCTTCGCGGCCTCGGTGCGGAACGTGGTGGCGTGGAGATCCAGAGTCTCGTTGGCCACCAGGGTCAGCCCGGCCTTCTTGATAGCCGAGATCGCTGGCTGGACGAAGGTCTGCGAGCCGATGTCGTTGCCGAAGGCCAGTGCGATCTTTTTGTAGTGCAGGTTCTGCGCGATGACGGTCATCGCGTAGGACTCGGCGAGGTCCGGCGGCACGAGCCGGTAGAAGTACGGGTAGTGCACGTGATCAAATTCCGACTGGCCAGTCATGCAGAACATGACGGTCTTGTGGGCGTTGATGACCGGCACCACCGCGGCGGCCTCATCTGAGGTGCAGCCGATGACGAGCGCAAGGTTGTGCACCCGGTTCAGCAGGCTGCCCACCGCGGGGATGGCATCGGCGGGGTCGCCACGGGTATCAGCCGACGTGCAGCTGACGGTGTGCCCGAGGACGCCGCCGGCCTTGTTGATGGCGGCAACCGTGCCGTCGCACGACACCAGGTACGTGGGGCCGAGTGCCGCATCGACGCCGCTGAAGGGCGCCACGTCGGCAAAGACGATCGACCCGCTCCCCCCGGTGCCGGTGGTGGCGGCGGAACTGCCGCAGGCGGCGAGGCCGCCGGCGAGTGCGATTGCCGCGACCGCGGCCAGTATGCGGGCAGGACGGCGGCCAGCCGTCGCGTTGTCGTCCGCACGATCCAGTTGCCCTGCGGCACGCGCCGCAGGCTCGGTGGCCTTAACCATTCTTGGTCGCCTCCATGGCAGCTTCCGGTCGATGAGTCCTTGCGTAAATCCGCTCTGCGATGGATTTCTCTTCGCTAGATCTGTCGGGTGGTGCGCGCCGCTCAGCGGGATCGAGCGGCGGCGGGCTGGTCAGAAGCCGACGGCGGTCGAGCCCGGCGGCTTCCATCGCCAGTCGCTGACGTCGGCGCTCTCAGCGACCACGCGGTTGCGGATAGTGCCGACGCCCTCGACATTGACCTCGATGAGGTCGCCGGGTTCCAGCCATACCGGTGGCTGCCGGGCGAAGCCGACGCCACCGGGCGTACCGGTGGCGATCACGTCACCCGGCCGCAGCTTGGTGAATGAGGAGAAGAACTCGATCGCGCTGGGGATGTCCACGATCATCTGGGAGGTGCGTGCCGATTGCATGACATTGCCGTTCAGCGTCGTGGTCAGGGCCACGTCGGAAACGTCCGCCTCATCGGTGGTGACCACCTCGGGCCCGATCGGCATCGTGCCCTCGAAGTTCTTGCCGCCGGTCCACTGGGTGGAGGCCCGCTGCCAGTCACGGGCCGTGGCGTCGTTGAGCACGACGTAGCCCGCGATGGCGTCGAGGGCCTTGTCCGCCGGTATGTACCGGCCGCCGGCCCCGATGACCAGGCCGAGCTCGCCTTCGTAGTCGAACCGGCTGGTCAGGGCCGCTTTACCAGTTCGGCGTACGGGCCGATGGCGCTGCCCTCGCCGCGCACGAAGGCTTCGGGCCAGGTTGGCACCTCCCGGCCGCCCTCGATGGCATGCTCCCGGTAGTTCACGCCCAGGCAGAGGATTCGCCTCGGCTGGGGCACCGCGGCACCGAAGTCCGCCTGATCGAACTCCGCGCCGTCCTGCTCTGTCAGCCCGCGGGCCGCTTCCATTCCCGCCGACCCGGCGGTCAGCAGGCCATGCAGTGCGGCGAACGCCAACTCACCGGTGGCATCGGCCACGTCCACGTAACCAGAACGTGCCCGGACGTGCAGGCGCAGCCCACGGGGAGTGTTGATCGTCGCAAGCCTCATCGGCGAACCTCCGGAGTTCCGTAGCCGTAAATAGCTGTATTGGTTGCACCTAAACCGATTGGTCGAGCATAGGTCGCGCGATACAGCTGGTCAATAGATGGATTTAACACATCGGTAACGACTATATGAGCGGGCACTTGACTTGATTGGTACGATTGGTTGATCCGAAGGCAAGGATGGTTGCCCGCAGCCCAGGCTGGCCGCGGGACGCCTGGTTGCTGGCCAAGCGCGGAGAACAGATGCGAGCAGTGGAAGATGCGGCGGCAGCAGCAGCAGGCCGCAGGCTGAGCACCCATGAGGAGCGCGGCCTGCGCCTGGCCGAGCTGATCCTTTCGAGGCTGCGCGAGGATGGTTCGGCGCCCGGCGCCCGGCTGCCGACAGAGCGTCAGCTAAGTGTTGACCTGGGCGTGACCCGCTCCTCTATCCGGCACGCACTGGCCATCCTCGAGGCTCAGGGCCGCATTTCGCGCGAGGTGGGGCGCGGGACGTTCCTGCGCGACCGTCCTGTCGCGGTGCCTGACGGCCAGGGCGGACCGGGTGGATCAGGTGCATCGGGCGGTGCATCGGGCGGGCAGGCCCGGCCGCTCGCCCCGGTGCGCGCCGGCCGTCGGCGGACTTCGCGCCAGCCGATGTGATGACGATCAGGCGCCTGCTGGAACCACCGGCGATGCCACTGGTGGTGGCGTGGGCGACAGCCTCCGACCTCGAGGAGATGGACCGCTGCCTGGCCGGCGGTGACCGCGCGGACACTTTCGACGAGTTCGAGAGCTGGGACCTGGCGCTGCACAACTGCATCATGGCCGCCAGCCACAGCCCGCTGCTCATCGCTCTCTACGGGGTCATCGAGCAGGCGCGGCACGGGCACATCTGGGGAGACCTGAAGCGTCGCAGCGCCTCGGCCGAGCGGCGGGCGGCGTATCAAGCTGATCACCGCGCGATCGTCGACGCCCTGCGCGCCCGAGACTCCGCCGCGGCCGTTGAAGCGATGCGGCGGCACCTGGCCAGGGTTCAGGAGCACCTCAACGTCACCGATCCGGCGGCAGGCGTGAGCTGGGCCTGACTGTGAGCCGGGCCTGACTGTGAGCCGGGCCTGACTGTGAGCTGAGCGTGACTGTGAGCTGAGCGTGACTGTGAGCTGGGCGCGACCGGCAGCGCGTGGCAGGACCAGATCCCGTCTAGTCATTTCGGGTGGTTTCCGGCTAGCCGGCCGTAGCCATCCTGATGCTGTCTGTAAGCACACAAGCCTTACGGCAGAGGACTTTGCGACCTCCATGGCCGTTTTGGGGGATCGATAGCCTGACTGAGCTATTTGAAGCTTTTAGGGTTAATTCATCGATTGTTTCTGCGAGGCTGGCCGCCGTAGTAAGTCAGGCCCGGGCGAGAGGGAGACCTAACGGCTGCTGAGTAGCTGGGCGAGGAACTTCGTAAGGCAGGTCGTGAGGTCAGCTTCTGAACACCGCAGGCGAAGGAAGATCAAGAAGACGGGGCGCCACTGCGCTCCGCTGACAGCGCAGAAAGCGGCGAAGAGGCTGGGAATCGCAGTGCCGGCACTGGCACTGCCTGCAGTGGCGGTATTTGGCGTCATCACCGCCGCCCAGGCGAACCCGGCACCACCGGCAGCGGCGAGCGGCAGCGCGTCGCACCGGAGCCACCTGGTCGGGCTGGCCGCACCGGAAGACAGGATCGCTGAGTCAGCTGCAGCAAGCGCGCTCAAGGGCTCGGCAAAGGCGAAGCCCAAGCCCAGGTCTAAGCCGACCCCGGCCGCCACGCACCCGAGCACGACCAGCAGTCCGGCTGCGGCGCCGTCGGCCACCCACTCGGCTGGCCCGGCCACGAAGAAGGCGGCAGCGACGGCGAAGCCCGCGGCCCTGACATGCTCGGGAACCACTCAGTACCCGGCGTACCTTCCGCTTAACTACGCGACGATCGTCAGCTTCCTGACCTCGCACGGCTACACCGACATGGCGGCCGTGGGCATGGCCGGCAACATCTACCAGGAGTCCAAGGGCGACCCCGAGTCTGTCGGGACCGGCGGCGGGGGCCTCATCGGCTGGACGCCGCTGCCTGCGGGGTTCGTGACCGGCAACGCCGCCGCGGACCTGCAGACGCAGCTCGGAGCCCTGCTGACCTACAACCAGCAGTGGGCGCAGTACATCCCGGCGCTGAACGCGGCCACCAATCCGACCCAGGCCGCGGATATCTACATGAACTACTTCGAGCGGCCAGGCATCCCTGCCGCCTACAACCGCGAGACAGCCGCGAACGCGGTCGCGCAGGCCTGCGGCATCGCGTGACCGGATAACTCGAAGGTTCGCGAACCTCGAAGGTCAGCGGGGAGGCGGACAGCTCGCCAGGCGAGCTGTCCGCCTCTTGCTGTGCCCGTGCGCCTCTTAAAGCCAGCCCGGCTCTTGCTGTGCCACGGCCGAGCCCGGAAGGCAGCTGAGGCTCTGTCCACGGTGCTTGCGCGGGCAGCCCGGCATGATAGGCAGCCGTGGAGTCCGAAATGCCGGGATAGCGGAGCTTAGGTAACAGGTCCGGCGAGTGATCTCCCGGTACTGCGCGGACTAATTGGACAATTTGAGCTGGCGATCCGGCGCGTATCCGAGGACGATTAGCGTGATTGTGGCAACACCGCTAGAAGAAGACCGGGACTGCCACAATCACGCTAATACGCAGCGCATGAGCGAATCATCAGCGGATGAGCCAACGGCGATTCGCGCCAAATATCCGCTCTGTCCACCAGTGAGCTACGCACCAGACGGTCTTCGGCCAGCAATCGACGACTTCACGCACTCCGCTTGCCCACCGGAACACGCCTAGCTGCGAGGTCAGCTGACCGGAAGCACTGACAGCAAACGCCGCCGGTGGCGGCTGACCGGCATCGGTCAGCCGCCCCAGCGGCGTGTGGCCTGCGGATTACTCGGCCGCGGCGAGAACCAGTTCCAGCCTGGCCGGGTGAACCTGCTGCGGCTCACGGACCCGCAGCAGCCTGGCAAGTCTGGCCGGCAGCCACCAGTTGGCCCGGCCGAACAGGGCGACCATGGCCGGGACCATCAGGCACCGGATGACCACCGCGTCGATCAGGATGCCGGCGCCGAGTCCGGTAGCCAGGATCTTCAGGTCGGTCTGCGGTCCGGTCGACATGGACAGGAAGCTGAGCATCAGGATAGCTGCGGCGCTGGTCACCAGCCGGCCCGTGCGGCCGAGGCCCTCGGTGACCGCTGCCCGCGCGTCGCCAGTCTTGTCGTATGCCTCACGGATCCTGGTGAGGATGAACACTTCGTAGTCCATCGACAGGCCGAACAGGAAGGCGAAGACCATCAGCGGAACCCACATGGTGATCGCGCCAGTCGCCGGGATGCCCCAGACCGCGTTCGAGCCGTGCCCGTCCTGCCAGACCCAGGTCAGCACGCCGTAGGCGGCCGCAAGCGAGATCAGGTTGAACACGACAGCCTTGGCGGCCAGCACCACCGACCGGAACGCCCTGGTGAGCAGGAGGAACGTGGCGATTCCGATGATGGCCAGCATCAGCGGGAACTCCCCGTACACGGCATGATTGAAGTCGATCAGCGCCGGGCCGTCGCCGCCCACGCCCAGCACGCCATGGCGCGGCAGCAGCGCTGCCTCTAGCCGGGACATCGTTGCCTGGCCGCCTGGGCTGCCGGTTTCGGCTGCCGGGATGACCGTGACGATCGCCGTCCCGCCGCGACGGTAGTCGCTTGTGGCCGGGGCAACGGTCGCCCACACGCCGGGCACATGGTGCGCCGCGGCGCTGACGACGCTGGCGTTCGCCGGGCTGGTGAGCACGTCGGCCGGGGTCAGCACGCCGGACGGCACCCCGCCGCTGGTCAGGGTGACCAGCGCCGCATGGGCCGGGCCGGAGGTCGCCTGCGCCGTGCTGCCTGGCTCGCCCAGGTGCAGTGACAGCGCTGGCAGGGTCAGGGCCGCGAGCACGCCGGCGCCCCCGATCGCCGCGATCCACCGGTGCCGGTAGACGCCCCGCGCCCAAGCGGAGAACACTCGGCTCGCCGACCGCTCAGTGCGCAGCCGGGGCCAGTCCAGCCGCGGCCCAACGCTGGCCAGGATCGCGGGCAGCAAGGTGACGGCGACCGCGACGGAGACAAGGGGAACGAGGACCCCGCCGATGCCGACGCTGCGCAGCATCGGGACTGGCAGGACGATCATCGACAGCAGGCCGATGGCGACGGTCAGGCCAGAGAACACCACGGCCCGTCCGGCGTGACGCATCGCTTCGGTAACGGCGTCCTGGTTGTCGCGCCCGGCTGCCCGCTCCTCGCGCCAACGGCTGACCACCAGCAGCGAATAGTCGATCGCCACGCCCAGTCCGATCAGGGCGATCAGGAACTCAACGATCTGGCTGATGCCGGTGATCTCGGTCAGGCCGCCGACCAGCAGGAACGTGGCCAGCACTGACACCGCGCCGATCAGGATCGGAAGGAAGGCCAGGAAGCTGGCGAACACGAAAGCGAGGATCGCGAGCGCGCCGAGCCCGCCGATCATGGCTTCGGCCATGAGTCCGGTGCCTTTCTTGGCCGTCGGCGCGCCCGCGGACAGCAGCTGGGAGCCGGTCAGCCCGGTGCGCCAGCCCGCTGGAGCGGATGCGGCCAGCCGGTGCGCGATTGCCGGACCGGGGTTCGGGCCCCCGAAACCGCTCGCCGGCGCGCTGTAGATCAGCGCGTAGGTCGTGGCCCCGTTCCGGGTAATGAAAGCCTTGCTGCCAGTGCTCGCGTAGTCCGCGATCCGCGCGCCCGGCACCACCGCCCGCACCGAGGAGAAGACCTGTCCGCTCGTCCTGGCGATCGCGGGCGTGGCGATCTTGTCGCCGGCCGGCGCGGTGAGCACCGCGACGTACGGGGTGCCGCCGTTGCCGTAGGTGTGCAGGATCTGGTTGTTGACCCGGAAAGCCTGGCCGGGCATCGCGAAGCTGTTGGTCATCCGATGGGTCGTGCCGCTTATCGTCATGACGCCGGCGGCAGCGATCGCCAGCCAGAACAGGGCCACGAGAAGCTTGTGGCGCAGTACGAAGCGGGTCAGGGCGGGCATCGTAGCCTCCGGTTTCCTGATGCCGGCGGGCTGTCCGCCTGGCACTCCGTAGCCTTCCGGTCCGCGGCCAGGCGGTCGTCGGCCAGCGGAATGCAGTTGCGGCTACACCGCAGGGAGCAGACCGGGCCCGGGTACTCCCGGGGGAGTACAGCCAAGGCCAGCCACAGGAGGATGTCCGCCCGCGGCGTCGCGCCTTACGCTGGCGAGGTGAGCAGCAGACTGGCGGCATGGTGGCGGCACTGGCGCGACTCCACCACCTATGACGTTGTCTCAGCGCTGCTCGTGACCGCCGTCCTGCTGGCCGGGTCCCACGGCGAAGCGCACCCGAACCAGCCCTTCGACCGGCCCCCGCTCACGCCGAAGATCCCGTACACGCCGAACGCTGCGTACCTGCTGGTGGCTGCGGCGTGCCTGGTACTCGCTCTCAGACGGCGTTACCCGGTCACGGTTCTCGGCGTCTCCTCAGCAGCAGTGATCGCCTATAGCCTGCTCGGCTATGTCAACGGCGCCGTGTTGCTGGCCCCGGCGATCGCCCTGTTCTCGGTCGCCAAAACCGTGCCTGTGCGCCGGGCGCTGGTGCTTGCGGCGCTGACCTTGCTGGCGCTCTTGGGGGCGACCATGGCCGGAAACCCGTTCGGTCCGACCGGGGGCGGGACCTTCCTGATCCCGGCGCTGATCGCGGCGCCGGTGTTCGGCGGTATCGCGGTCAGTAACCGGCGCGCGTACATCGCCTCGATCACCGAGCAGGCCGCGGCCAACACCGAACGGCGGGTGGATGAGGAGAGGCTGCGCATCGCCAGGGAATTGCATGACATCGTCGCGCACACGATGGCCACGATCAACGTGCAGGCGGGGGTAGCCGAGCACGTGCTCGCCGAAAACCCGGGCGCGGCGGGCGATGCGCTGCGCGTCATCAAGATGGCGAGCAAGGACGGGCTGCGCGAACTGCGCGCGATCCTTAACGTATTGCGGCAGGCAGACGAGGGAGATCCGGCTCAGCCCGCGCCCGGCCTGGGCCAGCTCGATGCGCTGATCGCCGGGGCGTGCCAGGCCGGGCTGCCGACCACGCTGACCCGGACCGGTGAGCCCTGGGCTCTGCCGGCCGCGGTGGACCTGGCCGCCTACCGGATCGTGCAGGAATCGCTCACCAACGTCATCAAGCACGCAGGCCCGGCGAGCGCTACCGTCAGCCTCAGCTACGACCATGCAGCGGTCCGGATCGAGATTGCTGACACTGGGCGCGGCATGCCGCCTGGGCTTAACGGCGCGGGCACCGGCCATGGCCTGATCGGGATGCGGGAGCGAGCTGCGTCGGTTGGCGGCACGCTGGAGGCCGGGCCTGGCCGGCCGGGCGGCTTCCTGGTGGCCGCACAGCTGCCAGCTGACGGATGGCAGCCTGCGACACCCGCGCCGCCTGACCGCGCGGCGACCGGCGTGACGACGACCGGCGTGACGAACAGCGCCGCGAAGGGAGCCACGTCATGATCCGCGTGCTGCTTGCCGATGATCAGGCGCTGATCCGGGCAGGCTTCCGGGTGCTGCTCGATAGCGCTGACGGCATGGAGGTCGTCGGCGAGGCCGTGAACGGCGCCGAAGCCGTGGACATGGCCCGGCAGCAGCGGGCCGACGTCGTGCTGATGGACATCAGGATGCCGGTGCTCGACGGCCTTGAGGCCACCCGGCGCATCGCCGCCGACGACGACCTGGCCGGGGTGAAGGTGATCATTCTGACCACGTTCGAGTCGGAGGAGTACGTCTACCAGGCGATCCGCTCCGGAGCCAGCGGATTCCTGGTGAAGGACTGCGAGCCCGCTGACCTGATCCAGGCCGTGCGTGTCGTGGCCCGCGGGGACGCCCTGCTGGCGCCTAGCGTGACCAGGCGGCTAATTACCGACCTCGCGAGCCAGGCCGGAGCGGCCGCGGCTCGATGCGGGGCACCTGCGCAGCCTGACCGACCGGGAACGCGAGGTCATGAGCCTGGTCGCTGCCGGGCTGTCCAACGAAGAGATCGCCACGAAGCTGTTCCTCAGCCCGCTGACGTCCAAGACCCACGTCAGCCGCATCCTCACCAAGCTGGGCGCCCGCGACCGGGCACAGCTGGTGGTGCTTGCCTACGAGAGTGGTCTGGTCAGTCCTGGCAGCAACCTTATCTAGGGTCGCATTTCGCGGTCAGCCTTGCTGGCCCCGGTGTGGGAAGTGGCCTGGTTGTCCCGCCCTGCCTCAGCCCGTGCGGCAGCCCGGGTGCGGCGTAGCTCGATCGCGACGGGGATGAGCGAGACGATGACGATCAGCGCGATGACCGGCAGCAGGTAGGTGTCAATGCCAGGAATAGTGGAGCCGAGGGCATAGCCAGCAAGCGTGACTCCGGCTGCCCAGATGATTCCGCCAACGGACTGCCAGATCGTGAAGGTGCGCGTCGGAACCTGGAGCGCGCCGGCCATCGGGTTCAGCACCGTTCGCACAACCGGGATAAACCGTGCTAGCACGATTGCCTTGCCGTACCCGTATTTTTTCAGCAGCTCCTCGCCACGATCAGCGCCTTTGTGCAGGACCGGGCTCCGGCTGCGTTCCAGCAGCGGGCGGCCCCCGGCCCGGCCGATGTAAAAGCCGGTCTGCGCACCGA
The DNA here is from genome assembly GCA_963834665.1 of uncultured Actinomycetota bacterium. Lineage (GTDB taxonomy): Bacteria > Actinomycetota > Actinomycetes > Streptosporangiales > Streptosporangiaceae > JAJYUU01. The sequence goes on along the minus strand of CAWICK010000006.1, from coordinate 85,365 downwards.
GCAGCGCGCCGGCAATGGCAGCGAGTATGACGGTGGGCAGCGAGAGGTGCACCTTGTGAGCTGATGATGAGGTGCAGAGCAGCCCGGCGGTGAACAGCAGCGAGTCGCCCGGCAAGAAGAAGCCGATGAGCAGGCCAGTCTCGGCGAACAGGACGAGGAAAACGCCGAGTGCTCCGAGGCTGGCAAGCAGCGAACTGGAACTCAGCGGGTTGAGCGCCGCAAGGTGCGGGCCGGTCAGGGACATTGCGTGCCTTTTCTTCCGTGGCATCCTCCTGGCGGTGCCAGCGCCCCGCGCGACTACCCGCCCCAGGCAGAAATGAACGGATTACGCTGCGGAAGTTCCGCTCGCTGTCCCGCCAGACCCGGTGCCGCGGGCGTCGGCCAGCGATTCTGGGGTCAGCGTCGCGCCACTCCCGACCGGGTACGCTGTCTGCGCGTTACCCTGCCCGCCCGAGTGCGCTGGCAACCCAGCCCGAGGCCGGCTCGGTTGCCGACGCACCAGACCTCGCGAAGGGCCCTTGTGATCCCCCGACGGTCCACTGTCAGCCTGATCCGCCTTGTCGCTGGCGGCGTGGTGCTTAGCGCCGCCCTGGCGGCATGCTCCATGGGCAGCTCGGGCGGCAGTCCTGGCGATGGGGCGGCGAGCGCTGCCAGCCATGGGCCCGCGCGGGTCATCGGCGGCCCGAACGGCACCTACGTGGTGCCTGCGGGCATCCACAAGATCAAGCATGTGATCGTCATCATGCAGGAGAACAGGTCGTTCGACAGCTACTTCGGGACCTATCCCGGCGCCGCCGGCATCCCCATGCGGCACGGCGTGCCGGCCGTGTGCGTGCCCAACCCGAAGGGCCCCTGCACCCGCCCCTACCATGACACTGCCGACATCAACGGCGGCGGACCGCACGGCCTGCCTAACGCCATCGCCGACGTGGCGGGCGGGAAGATGAACGGCTTCGTCCGCCAGCGCGACGAGGCGAAGAAGACCTGTGTCGCGCCCGACGACCCGGCCTGCAGCGGCACCGGCTCGCCCGACGTGATGGGCTACCACACCGGGGCCGAGATACCGAACTACTGGGCCTACGCCAAGAACTTCGCGCTCGACGATCGCATGTTCGAGGCGGTGAAGTCGTGGTCATTGCCCGACCACTTGTACATGGTCTCCGCCTGGTCGGCCAAGTGCCGCAACCGCTCGCCCAGTAGCTGCGTCAACGACATTGTCGGGCCGTACGGAGTCCGGCAGTTCGGCCGCGCGGTCCGTGACGAGTTGCACACCGGGCAGACCTCGATCGACCTTGCCTGGACCGACATCACCTGGCTGCTCTATGTCCACCATGTCAGCTGGGCCTATTACGTGCAGAAAGGGACGCAGCCGGACTGCACGAACAACTCGGCGCTGACCTGTCCGCCGGTGGGACAGAGCTCGAGGACGCCCGGCATCTGGAATCCGCTGCCGCTGTTCGGTGACGTGCAGCACGACAATCAGCTGAACAACATCCAGCCCCTCGGCGCGTACCTCAATGCTGCCAAGGCCGGCACGCTGCCCGCGGTGAGCTGGGTCGTCCCGTCCGGCCCGGACAGCGAGCATCCGCCGGCCAGCGTGCACCAGGGCCAGGCCTACGTCACCGCGCTGATCAATGCCGCCATGAAGAGCCCGGACTGGAACTCGACGGCGATCTTCCTGGCCTGGGACGACTGGGGCGGTTTCTATGACCACGTGGTGCCGCCGCAGATCGACAGCAACGGGTACGGCCTGCGGGTGCCGGCGATCACGATCTCGCCCTATGCCAGGCAGGGCTTCATCGACCACCAGACGCTGAGCAGCGACGCCTATCTGAAGTTCATCGAGGATGACTTCCTCGGCGGCGCCAGGCTTAACCCGAAGACCGACGGCCGGCCCGATCCCAGGCCGGACGTTCGCGAGAACGCGACGCAGCTGGGCAATCTGGTCCAGGACTTCAACTTCAACCAGCCGCCACGCGCGCCGGTGCTGCTGCCGACCAACCCGCCGACTGATTCCCCGTCGATACCCAGCTATTTCACCGGCAAGCCGCCCTGCGTCGGGTGCACTATGCCGCCCCCGGCCGGGTTACCGGGGCACCGCAGGCACGCCCGAGCCCGCGGCTAGATGGGCTGCCAGCTCGCACGGGTGACGGTCTCACAGATGGATCGGCGGCCAGAGGCTGTGCTGAGCCGCGATTGGGTCGCCGGCCCATTCCTGCATCGTGGCCAGGTTGTCGTGCGCGGGGTGCTTTGCAGCGGCCGGGCCGCCGGAGAAGCCGTGCAGAAGGTTGACGGTCACGTGCCGGGTGAACGCGGCTGCCCGGTTGTCCAGGCCGAACAGCTTCGTGCCGCCCATCGAGTAGACCCAGCGCATGGTCCCGGCATTGAAGACCCCGGCCCCGCCCCGGTGGGTGTAATACGCCGAGTCGGAGTAGCTATTGACGCCGCGGCAGGTCAGCGGGGAATGCGACAGGATCTGGATCGGCCGCTCTACGGCTGAGCCCGGATTCACCCGGTCATACTCGATGCCGACCAGTCCGGTGAAGCTGGTGCCCTTCCGGACTCCGGTGCCCTTGAACATCCAGGCGTCAGGTGTCGCGACAACGTAGGCGGCGTCCACGGGATTCGACTCGTAAAGCGTGCCGATCAGCGATGACTCCGGATCGGGGTGGGGCGCATCTCGCCAGTCGCTGGTGACCAGCGCATTGTCCTTCCCGTACATCGGGTCCTGGGTATAGCTGGTCTTGTAGCAGATGATCAGCCGCCGCGCACCGAGGCGCGTGCTGGCCAGCCGGGTACGCCGGAAGCAGCAGTTCGCGCCCAGAAAGCCAATGTTGGTGCCGGCGTTCCTGGCGGCGGTGACCTGCGCTCGCTCGGGCGGCGACCAGTACTCATCGTGCCCGAGCGAGAACAGGGCGCTGGCGCCGTCGAGCAGGTGCGGTTGCCCGTCGATGTCCATAGTGGTGGCGTAGGCGAGAGGCAGGCCGGTGCGCTCGGCTAGCTCGATGAACTTCCGCTCGTGCCACAGGAACATATAGGCACCGCTGGCGTCGTACGGCCGGTCCAGGCTGACGGCGAGCGACCGGTTGGCGTAGTCGCCGGCCCCGCCGGGGCCGTGATAGAGGTCGGAGCCGCCCCAGGTGTTATAGGCCTGCCAAGTGGCCACGCAGTTCTTGATCACCGTCTTGCCGCCGGTGCTGGCCGACCGCACGGTGACTGGGACATAGCGCTGGTCCCCGGCGTCGGAATCCAGCCGCAGCAGGTAGGAGCCTTCCGGCCAGTCGTGGGTCGGGATGGTGAGCGAAGGCTCCCACCGTGCCTCAACCGTCCTGGTGGGCTCGATCAGCGATGGCGCGCGCTGCCGGTGGCCGCGTACGGTGCCCGACTTCCACAGCAGTCTGGCCAGGTCGCCGCCATACCAGCCCATCCGGAACGCGCTGACGGTGAACGAGCGCGCGGTTGTCGACGCGTACAACGTGATCGGCTCGCCCGGCAGCACGCTGGCCTGGGCGGCGTACCCCAGCATCGCGTCGGGCTTGCCGAGGTGCCTGATCCGCCAGCGCGGGTCGCCGGCCAGGGAATTCTCGCTGACCTGCCGGCGCCGCGAGGCGGGGCGATGCTGGGCCGCGTCAGAAGCTTTGGCGCCAGACCCGGAGCCTGCCAGTTTGTCCGCCGCGACAGCGGCGGCGGCTGCACCAGCGGCGCCCGCGGCCAGGCCGATGAAGCGCCGCCGGGACGCCGAGCGCCGGCCCGGCGGGCCGGAATGGTGCGCCATGCGCCCCAGCATGCCACAGGGCAAAGGCAGCTTCGGGGCGGTCAGCCGTGGCCGGGGGTGAGGGTGGTCTGGCCAGCCTCGGGCAGGACCTGCTCGTTCGGCCGGGGGCTTGAGCGCACCCCGGCCGCGATGCCGCGGGCCAGTGCGGACCGCAGCGCCCGGCGGTCCCGCGAGTTCACGTAGGTCCGGGCCCATCGTCGCAGCGTGGCTCCTCCGTACAGGATGCGTTCTGGTGGCGCGAGGGAGCTGGTCCGCAGCGTCCAGATCTTGTTCCGGACCTCATAGAAGAAGCGGTCGCCCGGGTCGACGTCGGTCGCGCCGAATGTCTTGGTCTTGTGCACGACGACGCTCGCCGGGCAGAGCAGCCCGGTGTTGCCGCGCAGCAGCCGGGTCGTGAACTCGAAGTCGTCGTTCCAGAGGAAATAGTCGGCCCGCGGCAGCCCACGTCGCCGGCAGACGGCGGCATCAACCAGGACGGAGACGAATGACGCTGAGCGGATCGGAATGCACCCGCAGGCGCCTGCCGCGTCCCGCTCTGCCTTGCTGGCGAAGGGCTTGGCCCGCGGTGTATTCATCGGGTGCGCCCGCCCATCGGTCCAGATCACCCGGCTGGCGACCAGCGCCAGCAGCAGGCCGGGATGGCTGCCGCGTGCCTCCAGCAGCGCCAGCAGCGCGCCGGGCTCCGGCACGGTGTCATCGTCCATGGCCCAGATCAGATCGGCTCCGCCGGCGAGAGCAAGCGCCATGCCGTGGGCGAACCCGCCCGCGCCGCCGTAGTTGGCGCCAAGCTCGGCGAGTTGCACGTCCGGGAAACGGGCTCGCACCGCCGCGGCGCTGCCGTCGGTCGAGGCGTTGTCGACCGCGATCACCACGTCCGGCACGCGACTTTGCGAACGCACCGCGGCCAGCGACTCCAGCAGCAGGTCGCGCCGGTTATAGGTCACCAGCACCGCGATCACCCTGGGCAGGCCGGGCGTCTCGCCGCCCGCGGCCTGGGCCATGCTAGGGATTCTTCCGTGCTCTGGACCGCTCCAGCACCCGCCAGACCAGGATGCGCAGGCGGCGCACGGAGGAATGGCGGCTGCTCAGCTCACGCACAGTGCGCTTCAGCCGGTCGGAGGACGCGACCGTGGACTCGACCCGCTCGGCCAGGCTGCCCAGCCCGCCTTGCGGCTTCACCGCTGGCTGTGCCTTGCGGTACTGGTTCAGTACCAGCGCCGCCGCAGCCTGCACAGCGGCGTCCAGCACCTGCTCTGCTGGCTGCTCGGCCGGGCCTGCCCCGTGCTGCAGGGCCGTCTTCGGCGCAAGATCGTCCAGGCTGCCGACCAGATCGTACCCAGAATCCCGCAGGCCGCTGATGAGGATGTCGGTGTGCTCTTTCGCCCAGCCCTGCCGGTCCTCCGGCAGCACGAGCCGTCCGTGCACCGGACGCGCGGCGAGGGTCTGGTGCGCCAGGGCCTCTTTGACGTTCCACATGTAGAACCAGTCCGGCACTTCCCGGGACAGGTCGGCGTTCAGCCGCCGCAAGAACTCAATCTCCGGCAGGCCGAGCGACGTATTCGCCCGGGCTCGGCCGATGTCGACGCTGGCCGGGTCAATGTCGAGCAGGGTCGCGAAGCGCTGCCAGAGCAGTCCGGCATCCGACCCGCGCGGTGCCGTGGTGATCACGTGCACACGCTCGGCGGGCACGAACCGGGACCAGATGCCCAGGATGGCGAGTGTGTCGTGCACCCGCCAGAACCACCATTCCCGCCGGTCGGCCGAGGGCGCCTCACGGTCGATCACATCCGCGAGCCAGTCTTCCCAGCCACGGTCATTGCGGTGCTTGACGGTCTCCTGCCATTCGGCCGGCAGCAGGGTCGCGATGTCACGCACCGTGAGGACGATGTGAACCTCGGCCGGCTGCAGCGACTGCACGGCGCGCTCGGCCTGCTCCGCGTCGGCTGCCGAGAACAGTTCGTGTGAGATGACGGCCACCCGGCGCGCCTGCCTGGCCTGGCTGGCCAGGATCTCCCACTCCCCGGTCCAAGAGCCGGCCGGGTCACTGGGCAGCTTCTGCATGCCGCGCAGGTCCTGGCTGGCACGGAAATGATCTTGGGGATGGTGGCCGGGCAGCACGACCCCCTGTGCGGCAAGGGCGTCGCGGTTGCGCCACATGACCTGCTGCAGGAACGTGGTGCCGGTCTTCGGCTCGCCGATGTGCAGGATGACCTTCGGCCGCCGGCTGGCGGGCGCAGCGCCGTCGGCCGTTGCCGGTTCCGCTACCACCTCGGCGGACTGGGGTGTCGGGGGGTGCGCGGAGGGCGGAGCCCCCCGTGGGTCGGGATTCTCCTGGTCTGTGATGGCGTGCGCCATCCGGGCACCTCGCGGATTCGGTCAGTGCGCGTCCCCGGCGAGCCTCGCCGGCCGCGCGTTCGGCAGACTCCCTGGAGGGTAACCAGGGTGCTGTGGCGTGGGAGCCATCCTGGGCAAAGTTAACCAGATCGCGGGGCCTCGTCCGCGCCGTCCCGTATAGCGGTAGGTGTAGAATATCAGCTTCAATGGCGTCGGCCTGGGCTCTAGGTGCCGCTGGCAGGCGCCTCGCCGCAGGCCGCTTAGCCGAGCCCGGCAGGCATGCCCTCTTGGAGGTTTCCCCCAGTTGCACGAGCCTTTCTCGCTGCTGGTCTCGGTTTATGACGGCGACAGTCCGGACTACCTCAGGCGGGCGCTGCGCAGCGCGGTCGATGATCAGACGGTGTGCCCGGACCAGGTAGTCATTGTCCGTGACGGGCCGGTCCGCGATGAGCTCGCCGAGTGCCTGGACGACTTCCGGGCGAGCAGCCCGGTCCCGGTGAGCTTCGTGCCGATCGATCGTAACGGGGGCCTCGGGCCGGCCCTGGACCGCGGCCTGGCTGCCAGCTGGTACGACGTGGTCGCCCGGATGGACGCTGACGACGTGGCCATGCCGCGCCGCTTCGAGGTACAGCTGCCGCTGATCGAGGAGGCCGACATTGTCGGATCCGGGCTGCTGGAGTTCGTTGCCGATACCGATGACGTGGTCGGGCAGCGCATCCCGCCAGTGGGCGCCAGCCAGATCGCCCGGTTCGCGCGAGTTCACGACCCGTTCAACCATCCGACCGTGGTGTACCGGCGCAGCGCGGTACTCGCCGCCGGGGGCTATGGTGACCTTCCGCTCATGGAGGACTACGCCCTGTTCGCACGCATGTTGCAAGCCGGGGCCAGGGCGGTCAATGTCGCGGAGCCGCTGGTCTTTTACCGGGTCGGGGCAACTGCCTTCAAGCGCCGTGGTGGCCTAGCGCTGCTGCGCTCCGAGGTCCGCCTGCAGCGCGAGTTCCTGCGGACCGGCTTCACCTCGCGGGCCGAGTTCGCGCGTAACGTGCTCGTCCGCGGGGGCTACCGGCTGATCCCATGGTGGCTGCGCCGCGCGGTGTACCGGCCATTGCTGACCGTGTTCAGCAAGCGCCCGCTGCAGCAGCAGGACGAGCCCGCCAGGGCCGAGCCACCCGACTGCGAGTACTCCGTGGACTGGCAGTATCCCGATATGAGCGCGGCCGGCCTCGCGCGCCAGCCCGCCCGGCCGGTGAACCAGTGAACACCGGGTGGGCCGGTCAACACGACCTTGTCGTGGTCGGGTCAGGCTTCTTCGGCCTGACTGTGGCCGAACGCTGCGCCGCTGACCTGGGCCTGCGGGTGCTCGTGATCGACCGGCGCGACCACATCGGCGGCAACGCCTATTCCGAGCCGGAGCCCGAGACCGGCATCGAGGTGCATCGCTACGGTGCTCACCTCTTCCACACCTCGAACGCGCGGATCTGGGAGTACGCCAGCCGCTTCACGGCCTTCACTGACTACCAGCACCGGGTGTTCTCGGTCTACAAGGGCCGGGTCTACCCGATGCCGATCAACCTCGGCACGATCTGCGAGTACTTCGGGGCGTTCATGTCGCCGGACGAGGCGCGGGCGCTGATCGCGGAGCAGGCGGCCGCGGTTGCGCCGGGCACCGCGGTCAACCTGGAGCAAAAAGCCGTCTCGCTCATCGGCCGCCCGCTCTACGAGGCATTCATCCGGGGCTATACCTACAAGCAATGGCAGACCGACCCGGTGGACCTGCCCGCCGAGATCATCACCCGGCTCCCGGTGCGCTACAACTTCGACAACCGCTACTTCAGCGACCCTTTCCAGGGCCTGCCAGTGGACGGCTACACCCCCTGGCTTGAGCGAATGGCTGACCACGCCAACATCGAGGTGCGGCTCAGCACCGAGTTCGCGGATGTGCGCTCCGGCATCGTGGGCCAGGTCCCGGTCGTGTACACCGGCCCGCTCGATGCGTACTTCGGGTTCGCCGCAGGTGACCTAGGCTGGCGGACGCTCGATTTCGAGCAAGAGGTGCTGCCGACCGGCGACTTCCAGGGCACCTCGGTGATGAACTATGCCGACGAGGACGTGCCGTACACCCGGATACACGAATTCCGGCATTTCTACCCCGAGCGTGACTGGTACCCAGACGACAAGACGGTGATCATGCGGGAATACTCGCGGTTCGCCGGGCGGGACGACGAACCGTATTACCCGATCAATACGGCGGAGGACCGTTCCCGGCTGCTGACCTACAGGGAACTGGCCGACGCCGAGCGAGGTGTCCTGTTCGGCGGGCGCCTCGGCACTTACCAGTACCTTGATATGCACATGGCGATAGGAGCCGCGCTCAGCATGTACGACAATCGGCTACGGCCGTTCTTCGCCGACGGGGCTCAGCTGAACCCGGCGGCCGGCCAGTGACCGCCGAGGTTGGCAGCGAGCTGCGTGTACTGCAGCGAGTTATCTTCCCCGGCGAGGATCTTGACGTTGTCCCGCTGTACGTCGAGACGGATATGGAACGGGGCGCCGCTGAGCTAGCTGCGGAGCTGGCGAACGAGGCGCTGACCGGCGGCAAGGGTGGCACGGTGAGCGTGCCGGTCGCCAACGCGGCAGTCGGGGAGACGCAGTCAAGCATCCGGTTCGGCGCTGATGTCCCGGCCTACTTGACCGAGGCCGTCGGGCCGCGACGCAGCGCAGTTATCAGCGAAGGCCGCCGGGTCTCCTTCGCCACCTATTTCAATGCGTTCCCGGCCAGTTACTGGCGGCGTTGGACCACGGTCGAATCGGTCACGCTCCGGATCCGGCTGGCGGGTGAGTCGAAGATCGTCCTGTACCGGTCCACAGCCAAGGGCTTCAGCCATCCGGTCGAGACCATCAGCGTCGACGCAGACGTGCCACAGACGGTCCAGCGCACTCTGCCGCTCGCCCCGTTTATCGATGGCGGATGGTACTGGTTCGACATCATCGCCGGGCCGCGGGGGACGACGCTGATCGAGGCGGACTGGCTCGGCCTGGCCAAGGCCGCGCCGAGCGGCCACGTCAGCCTCGGCATCACTAGCTTCAACCAGCACGATTACATGCTCGACAAGCTGCGCATTCTCGGTGATGCGACCGAGATCCACGAGCTGATTGACCGCGTCTACGTCGTCGACCAGAGCTCGGAACCGCTCACCGATCAACCTGGTTTCGCGGACGCGGCCAAGAAGCTCGGTGACCGGCTGCAGGTCATCAGGCAGGGCAACATCGGCGGGTCTGGCGGCTTCGCGCGGGCTATGGACGAGACGGTGCGGGCCGGCCGGGCTGACTACGTGCTGCTCAGCGACGACGACGTCAAGCTCGAGCCTGAGGGCATCCTGCGGGCTGTCACGTTCGCCGATCTGGCCCGCAAGCCGACGATAGTCGGCGGTCACATGTTCAGCCTGCATGACAGGTCGCTGCTGCACGCGTATGCCGAGGCCGTCGAGCCGCACAAGTGGTGGTGGGGTCCCGCGCCGAACACCAAGGCCAGGCATGACTTCGGGCGGCGGAACCTGCGGAACACTCCGTGGCTGCACCGGCGTGCGGACTCTGACTACAACGGCTGGTGGGAGTGCCTGATCCCGACCACGGTCCTCGAGGAGATCGGGCTCTCGCTACCGGCGTTTATCAAGTGGGAAGACGCTGAGTACGGCGTCCGGGCCCGCAACCGGGGCTATCCGACGGTGTCGTTGCCGGGAGTGGGCTCGTGGCAGGTGCCCTGGGATGACAAGGACGACGCCAGGGACTGGCAGGCCTACTACCACCTGCGCAACCGGATCGTGTCCGCGCTGCTGCACTCGCCGGCCCCGAAAGGCGGTGCGCTCATCTCGGAGAGCCTGGAACGGCAGCTGCAAAGCCTGCTGTCCATGCAGTACTCGACAGCCGCGATCAGGCTGCTGGCGATCGAGGACGTGCTGGCCGGGCCCGAGCACATGCACCGGGAGATGGGCAGCAAGCTCGCGCAGATCAGGGAACTCCGGGCCCAGTACCCGGACGCAGCGAGCGCCGCGGACCTCGACGCGTTCCCGGCGCCCCGGCGCAAGGCGCCGGAGGCGGTGAAGAGCTCCACCACCCCGACCAACAAGGTCAACCTGATGACCAAGGCCGCGTCCGGCACGATGCGGCAATTCCGGCGACCCCGCGAAGGCGCCATGAAACGTCCGCAGATGGCGCTGCCGTACCAGGACGCGTCATGGTGGGTGCTAGCCAAGCTGGACAGCGCCCTGGTATCTAACGCCGAGGGCACTAACGCCGCCTGGTACAAGCGGGACCCGCGGCTATTCCGCTCAATCGGGCGGCGCAGCGTGGCGCTGCACCGCCGTCTCCGCCGGCAGTGGCCCCGGCTGGCTGAGCAGTACCGCGCGGCTGCCCCTGACTTCAATTCACCGCGCCGCTGGCGGGAAACCTTCGCGGCGTCTGTCGGCAAGCCGCCGGAAGGGCCATGAGCTCGGCGCCGGCCGAACACCGTGACGCCGCTGCCGCGAGCCCGGCCGACGGCCAGGATCTGCCGGCGGCCGCCTCGGCACCGGCCGGCGGCTGGACCGGGGCCGCCGTCAGGTTCGCCCCGGTCATCGCGAGTGCAGCGGCGATGGCGGTCGCCGGGGTCTGGGGCCTGGGTCGTGATTCGGCCATGGGCAACGACGAGGTCGCCACCCACTGGGCCGCGCTGCTCAGCTTGCGCGAGCTCGCGCACCTGCTGCGGCACGTCGACGCCGTGCATGGCCTGTACTACCTGCTCATGCACTTCTGGGTTGTGGTCGGCAGCAGCCCCACAGCGATGCGCGTTCCCTCCGTCATCAGCATGACGATAGGAGCGGGGCTCATCGCCTACATTGCCCGGCGGCTTACCGGCTCGGGCTGGGCGGCGCTGCTCGCCGGGCTGATCATGGCGCTAACGCCCAGCATCAGTTACTACGCCCAGACCGCGCGCTCGTATGCGCTGGTATTCGCGTGCGTCCTAGGCGCCACCCTCGCGCTGCTGCACGCCATGAGCGCGGAGGCGGGTGGGGCGCAGCGGGCGACGCGCCGGTGGGTGGGCTACGCCGTGCTGGTCGCGCTGGCCGGCTACCTGAACGAGATGGCGCTGCTCATGCTGGCGGCGCACGGCTGCACCGTGCTGCTCGCCCGGTACGGGCGGCATGCGGTCCGGCACTGGGCGATCGCGGGGGCCGCCGGTGCGGTGGCCGTGGTGCCGCTGCTGGCCCTCAGCGTCGTGCAGCATTCGGCGGTGTCCTGGATCGGGCGGCCTGGCCTGGCGTCGCTGCGGACCCTGTTCCACGACTACTTCGGCGTGACCAGCGCGGTAGCCGTGCTGCTTCTGCTATGCGCGGTCGTGGCCGTACTGCCAGACCGCGGGCCCGTGCTGCCAGACCGCGGGCCCGTGGTACCCGGCCGCGGAACGGAGCCTCGCTGGTGGCGCAGTGGCGGGATCTCGCTGCCGTCGGTAGCCGCGCCGCTGCTGGTGCTCCCGGCCGGCCTGCTGCTGCTCGAGTCGGTGGTCGGGCGGCCGCTGTACGTGGACCGTTACGTGCTGTATGGCGAGGCGGGGGCCGCGCTGCTGGCAGGCGCCGGGCTTTACCGGATCGGGCAGTTTCTCGCCAGAGCGGCCGGGGCTCGGACTGGCCGGGCACTGATCTGGCTGCCTGGGGTCGTCGTCTGCGCCCTGGCGCTGGTGCTGCAACTCGGCCCGCAGCGGGTCATCCGAACTCCGCAAAGCCGCGCCTATGACTTCGGCGGCCCGTCGAGTTATCTGGCCGTGCATGCGCAGCCGGGTGACGGCGTGCTGTACTTCGGCACGTTGTTCCGCAAGGCCGAGCTTGGCTATCCCGGCGATTTCCGTAACGTCACCGACTTCGGCGTCGCCCAGACGCCGCTGCAGGCCGGCACGTTCCGCGGCACCGACAAGCCGTTCGCTGTCACCGGCCCGCTCATGCTCCGGTACCGGCGGATCTGGGTGCTGGGCAGCCGCCCGTCAGCGCACCTGCCGGCCGGGTTGCTCAGGCAGCAGAGCCAGCTGCTGGAGCAGCATTTCTCGCTGGTCACCGTCCGGCGCTTCCGCGGCATCGTGGTCACGCTCTGGCTGCACCGGCCTCCGGCATAATCCACGAAAACTGTGTCACGGTGAAACTGTGAAGAACATTACGGTCTCTGTCCCCGATCACGTCTACCGCTACGCCCGGGTTGCAGCAGCGCAGCGCGACACCTCGGTGAGCGCACTGGTCGTTGCGTATCTTGAACGGCTATCCGGACGGATGGAAGAGTTCGCGCGGCTTGAGGCACTGCAGCACGACGTCCAGGCCGAGATCGGACAGTTCCGTGCGGCCGACCGGCTGGACCGGGACGAGGTGCACGACCGTGCGGTTCATTGACACCACTGTCCTGCTCTACGCGATCTCGCGTGATCCGGCAGAGCAGGATAAGGCCTAGCGCGCCAACGACATCCTGACCGAGCGCGACCTAGCTCTGTCCGTCCAGGTGCTGCAGGAGTTCTACGTGCAGGCGACTCGCGCCAGTCGGCCGGACGCCATCGCGCACCAGCAGGCGGTCCGGTTCATCGAGTCGTTCCGCCGCTTCGCCGTCCAGGACGTCACGAGCGTGATCATGATGGCAGCCCTGGACGCCCGTCGGCGGTTCCAGCTCTCATACTGGGACGCCGCAATCATCGAGGCCTCCCGAGCGATGGGCTGCAGCGAAGTTCTGTCCGAGGACCTCAGCGACGGCCGGGACTACTGCCGGCGTTCGGGTTACCAACCCCTTCCGCTGAGGCGCGGCCATTCCAGTTGGCGCGCGAGTGAACCGCAGCGACCTGCTGCGCGTGCTTTCCAGATAGGTGCGGCCTCGTACGCATGCGCGCTCAAAGGAAGCGTGCGGGCACAGAATCGGAGGCGAGCATGGAGAAACCTGGAGCCGTAGTCAAGCGGCGGCTGATGCTGGCTAGCGGGGCGGTGGCGGTGCTCGGGTTTGGCCTGGTGGGGATGGCGCCGCTGGCGTCGGCGTCGCCGGGCCATCATTCGCACCCAGGCGGGTTCAACAAGAAAGGCGACATCCTCATCGCCGACCAGTTCAACAACCGCGTTATCGAGATCAATCGTCATCACCAGGTGGTCTGGAGCTTCGGCAACGGCTCGAACGTGCCCGGACCGCATTCGATCGTCGGCACCAATGATGCCGAGCGAGTCGGCAGCCTAACCCTCATCGCCGGCACCGGCACGCCGGGCGCCTTCGACCCGTCGTGCAAGAACAAGGCGGGCTGCCCGGACAACCGGGTGATCCTGGTGAATCGGGCCGGTCACATCGTCTGGCAGTACGGCATGGCGGGCGTCTCCGGTTCGAACTTCGACCAGCTCAACACCCCGGTCCAGGCGACCTACCTGCCGAACGGCCACGTCCTGATCACCGATCAGGCGAACGAGCGGGTCATCGAGGTCAACCGGCGCACCAGATCGTGTGGCAGTACGGCAAGACCGGCGTCGTCGGCCACATGTTCGACCAGCTGAGCAACCCCAACAGCGCCGAACTGCTCGCCAACGGTCACATCCTGATCGCTGATGAGAACAACAACCGGGTACTCGAGGTGACCCGTAGCCATCACGTCGTCTGGCAGTACGGCAACTCGGGGAAGAAGAGCCAGCTGAGCGGCGCCGCGTTTGCAAGCCGGCTGCCGAACGGCGACACCCTGATCACCGACTCCAACAACAACCGCATACTGATCGTCAGCCATGCCAAGAAGATCGTGTTTGACTACGCCACGAACATGCGGGCCGGGCAGCATCAAGATGCCGTTGCCAACCCGGGCCGTGATGCTCCGCAACGGCAACATCCTGATCAGCGATCAGTTCAACGACCAGGTGATCGAGATCAACCAGCACATGCACATCGTGTTCAGCCAGGGCAAGATCCAGGCGGACGGGAACGGCTTCAACCGCCTCAACGCGCCGTACGACGCCAAGGTCATCGGCGATTACACCGGCCTCACCCCGCCGTCCGGCTTCGGCGGCTACTGAGCAGAGCAAGGCCTGATGGCTCAGGCACCCGTAAAGTGAGGCGGGCGGAACCGGGCGAGGTCCTGGTTCCGCCCGCCTGCTTAAAGAGGTAACGCGGGCGCGAGCTGGGCTGCCGGAACACTCAGGTCGGGGTCGTTGCACGACTCCTGGACGCACCGGGCGAACAGCCATTGCTGCACTCGCTGCGAATCGAGGCCCAGCAGGCCCGCCATCCGGTGGGCGAATCCGGCCGGGTCGGCGGCGAGCCTGCCGGGGAAGTTGAGCATGTACTGCACCGGGTCGTAAGCCGGATCGCCAACGTAGGGCTTGGGGTCGATGACCAGCCATGGCTCGCGCCGAGCGGCCAGGATGTTGTCCGGGTGCAGGTCAGTGGCCAGCAGCACGGCCCGGCTGGCGGTCCCGGGCAAGCCGCGCAGCAAGCTCACCCCGGCCCGGGCCAGGCCGGGGTCGATCCGCTGGCCAGGATCGGCGGCCTGCCACTCGGCCTCGAACTGGGCTGCCCACCTGTCGCACATGGCCTGCAGCGGGCGGAACGGGTGACCAGCCGACGGCTCGATCCACAGGCGCCGCAGCAGGCCGGCGGCGATCACGTCCTGCTCGTGCGGTGGCAGCGCGTCACAGAGGGCGGTGCCGGGTTCGCAGGCCTCCAGCAGCAGGGCGCTGGAGTGGCCGAGCCGGGCGGCGTCGAGGAGCCGTACCGTGCCGCGGCCGTCCCAGACGCCGAGGCCTTCTGCTTCGTGCAGCTCTTCGGCGTCCGGGTGGCACCAGCAGACCTTGACCACGACATGGCTGTCGTCTGGAGTGCGGGCTGGCGCTACCCAGGAGGTGCATCCGCCTGGCTGGAATGGCCGGCCCACGGTCAGCGACCAGCGGCGGGCCAGGTCTGCCACGACCACCGGCAGTACGCGGAGCCAGGCCCGGCGCTGCGGGCCGTAGTCACGGTCGGATTCGACCGACTCCCGCAACGCGTCCGGAATCTCCAGCGTGGCCATGCAACATTGTCGCCTGTTCATCCGGGCGCAGATCTCAGCCAGCGGTGAGAACGGTGAAGAAGTCCCGGGTCCACCCGAGGATGTACTGGTCGGCCGGGCGGCCCTGGCCGGGAATGGCGGCACGGAGACGGTGCCCCGGAACGCGGGCGACGTCGAGCTGCACCCACTCCGGATTGATGTCAAGCTCCATGCCCGTGCGCGCTCCGGCATGCACGAGCGCGGCGGCCAGGTCGGCCGGACTAGTCGACATGCTTCCGGCGTAGATGAGCTGACCCGCCGCGTTTTCGCCCAGGGCGCTGCGCGCCACGAGCTCGCCACCACCCAGAGTTGCTCCCCAGATGGCCCAGTCTGCCGAGGCCGGGGTAGGGCGCCCGTGCCTGACCAGCAGCGTCAGGTTCTGGCGAACGCTGAATACCGCCTCATGCGGCCGCGGCATGCCCTGGCCCCAGACACCGATCCGGGCTGCGCCGGATTTGTCGATGACCACGCTCGCTAGACCCGGCCGTAGGGCGCTGATGACATGCCTTTCCTGCTCGTAACCGCCAGCGCCGCGGACAGCAGGAAACCGCTGTTGAAAGCCGCGAGCAGCCGGTGCCGCTCACGGGCGCCGACGCTTGGCCCGGCGCGGACGCCAGATAGCGCGGCGGATCCGGGGTCCGCGCTCCCGCCATGCAGCCGGAAGATCACCGGGCCGCGGAATACGGCCAGGGTAACGATCGTCCCGTCCGCGGCACGGAATCGCGAAATGACCACGCGAGGCTTCGGCCGCGGTTTGGTGGCGGACGGCTTCGGGCTGGGGGTGGTCTGGGTAGAGCTCGTGGCGGGGGCCGCCGGGCCATGCTCAGCGGCCGGCGCCGCTGACCCGCATGCCGCAAGCATGACTACCGTGGCGATCCCGATAGCGCGGTAGGCGTACCGCAGCGGGTCCCCGGTTCGAGCGCGCGCACTTCGCGGCATCGTCATCCTCCCGATTTCGCTTGGTCTGGCACCGCTGTCACCGCTAACTGCGGCGGGCGCGTTCCATCTCAGGCTGCCTGCCAGCGTCCTAAGACCAGCCTTGAATCCTGTTCAGATCCGGCTCAGACTGCGGCCATCCTCGGCGCAGCAGCCAATGCCCCTTGATAGCACGTCGGCCGAGCCGAGCTGTCCGGGCCGCGACGGAACCGCCGTCTGGCCTCCGGCTGGCTCATTCGCCGATTTCGTAAACCATCTGGTCGAGGTGCGTCCAGTCCGCGGACCGAATGGGGACGCCTGTCAGGCTCGATGAAACCGCGATCTCGATACGGTCGGGATCGACGCCGACGATTGCCGCCCAGGTTCCGGTTGTTCTTCGCCCGACGAAAGCGTTGCGGTCCGTTAGCCGCTGCTGGATGACATCCAGCTCAGCAGGCGAGCCAGCTTCGAAGCCGAGCAGTCGCGGCCCGATGCTGCCCCGTCCCATGTGGACGGGATTGTCGCCCGGTACCTCGCGCAGTACGAGGACCTGCCGCCTGGTCGATTCGTCGACCATGAGCGCGGTAACGCGGTCGCCATGCCCGACCGGGTGCAGATCGAACACATCGGTGTAAAACTTGACAGACAGGTCGAGATTCCGGACGTTTAGCAGTGAGGCCTGAATGCTCAGTTGCATCTACCGCTCCTCCTGTAGCCCGAGATCTAGTCTGGCAGCACCGCAAGCTCCAGCCGCCGCAGCCGGTCGGGATCGGCGATCACGTCGATGGCCGTGACATGGCCGGCGCTAATAGTCAAGGCCAGCACGACTTGCAGCCTGCCACCGGGCGCGGTCACGATGCCAACGGCCCCGTTCACCAGGGCCAGCTGGGACTGCCCCGCCAGCACGGTAGCGGCGACCGCGCCGTTAGCGACCGCAGTCGCGCCACGGAGCACGACCGGCCTGCCGGACGGCGCCGCGGCGGCATCGCCCCTGAGCGTGACATCGGAATCCAGCACCGCGACTAGCGCCGAGAAATCTCCGCCGCGGGATGCGGCCAGGAAGGCCTCGGCAACTTCCTGCTGGCGCGCCCAGTCAGCCGCCATGGCGGGGCCGGGCGTCACTCGCACCCGGCGCCGGGCCCGGCTGGCGAGCTGCCGGGCTGCGTCCGCTGACCGGCCGAGCACGGCTGCGACGTCGGTGAACGGCATGGCGAACATGTCGTGCAACACGAACGCGATCCGCTCGGGCGGAGTCAGGGTGTCCAGCACGACCAGCAGGGCAAGGCCGACCGAGTCAGCCAGGACTGCCTCGGCCTCGGGATCGGGAACTCCGCCACCCCGGCCAGCCGCCGCAGCCGAGGCCGGTGCCGCTCCATCCGCAACCGCCGGCCAGTAATCACCGACCGGCTCCTCGCGCCGGTGCCGGCGGGACCGCAGCATGTTGAGCGACACCCGGGCGACGACAGTCGTGAGCCAGCCGCCGAGGTTGTCTAGTGAGTCAGCGTCGGCACTGGTCAGCCGCAGCCAGGTGTCCTGCACAGCATCGTCGGCGTCGGCCATCGAGCCGAGCAGGCGGTAGGCAACGGCCCGCAGGTGCGAGCGGTGCTCCTCGAAGGCGGCTGCCAGCCAGTCACGGTCGGCCATCGGTCATATCTTCGCTCATCGCGCCAGTCCCGCGGGCCGCCGGCCGAGCGCGAGTGATACCTGCGGATCACTCGCGGAGGCTACCGACGGACGACGACGAGACCGGGTGATCGGCGCAGGCTGAATTGCGTAGCATTCACCGCTCAGCCAGGGAGAACCGACGATGACGGACAACACCGCAGTGGCGCCGACGCCGGACGCAGTCCGGGTAACCACCAGTGCTCCGCTCGCACGCCGGAAGGTAGCGGCGGGCTTCTTCATGATCGCCGGGGTTGGCTGGAACGCGGGACTCGAGGCGCGACCGTTTCACCCGGTTGTGGAAGGAGTCAGCGCTCTCGCCGTCCACCTGCTTCCGCTAGCCGCGTTGGTTATCGTCCTGATGCGAGCACAGCGCCAAGGTCTATCTCGCGCAGGCAAGGGTCGCGGTGCATCCGTCGCGGCCGCGATGGCGCTGGCTTTCGGTGCATTCTCAGTCCTCTTCAGCGTCACCCACCCGGACGCGGCGATGGGCATCCACAACGTCAACGACGTGCTGCCGATCGCGATCCTCGATGCGGGCGCGCTGCTATGGCTGGTGCCGGGACGTCGGGTGCCGGCCGCCGGTCCAACCCGATGACGACCGGCACTGCCCGAGACTCTCGACCCGCAACCGAGCACATGCCAGGCTTGCTGGGTGCCTCAGATCCGGACAACAGGGGTATCGGCCATCAACGCGGCTGATATATCGCCTCGCGGCGTGCTTGCCGTCATTCGTGAGCATCCGGTCGGCGCTGACCGAGTGCTCACTGGCGTGCTGACGGTCGCGTCGCTAGCCGGGTTGTGGCTCGTGAGCTGGTCGACGCCGGTGCACTATCGCGCACCGGATGCTGGCGGAGTGTTGCTTACCCTGGCCATCGTCGTGCCGCTGGCCTGGCGCCGTCAGCGCCCGGATCTTGTTCTGGTCATCAGCGGCACGGCGCTCCTGGCCTATGACGCTCTCGGCTACAGGTCGGGCCTTGCCTGGCTTGCCAGCTTCTGGGCCGTCTACTCCTACGCCTGCCATCGCCGCCGCAGTGACGCGTACTGGCCGTTGATCCTGTGGGTTGCGGAGATACTCGCCGGCCTCGGCCTGTCCGCTGAAGGAGGCGCTGCGCAGACAGCGCTCATCTGGCTGGGCGTCACGGCCTTTGTCTGGATTCGTGGCGCCGCGGTTCGCTCTGGCCTGATCGAGGCCCGGCGGCAGCGGGAGGCACGGGCGCAGCAGGCGGTCGCCGACGAGCGCGCCCGCATCGCCCGCGAGCTGCACGACATTGTCTCCCAGGCGCTGGGCGTTATCGTCATGCAGGCCGGTGGCGCGGGTAGCGTGGCCGCCCTCAGCGAGACCGAAGCCAAGGTAGTGCTCGGCAGCATCGAACGGACCGGTCGCCAGGCATTCGCCGAGATGCGCCGCCTAGTCGGCGTGCTCCGCGACGACGATGAAGGCGCTGCATTCGAGCCCCAGCCGACAGTCTGCGAGATCCCGGCCCTGCTAGCCCGGCTGGCCGACGCAGGTCTTGACGTCGATCTGCACATCGAGGGAGAGCAGCGGCGGGCAGCGCCGGGGGTAGAGCTGTCGGCCTACCGCATCGTTCAGGAGGCGCTCACGAACACGCTGAAGCACGCAGGCGCCGTCCAGGCCAGGGTCCGGCTGGCGTGGTCAGAGAACAACCTCGACGTCGAGGTCAGCGATGACGGGCCGCCGGCCGGTGTAGTCCGCGCACCGCAGGCACACCCGGGCAGCGGGGGAAACGGCTTGGTCGGAATGCGCGAGCGCGTCAGCCTCTTCGGCGGCGAGTTGGCCGCCGGGCCTGTACCGGGAGGCGGTTACCGGGTCTGTGCGCGGCTGCCGCTGGGCGGCGTGGCATGACCAGATGCCGGGTCCTGCTCGCGGATGACCAGGCATTGCTGCGTCATGGCATGCGCATGATGGTCGATGCTCAGCCCGATATGCAGGTGGTGGGCGAGGCGGCCGACGGCGCTGAGGCCGTCGAGATGGCCGCCCGGCTGAGCCCCGAAGTAGTTCTGATGGACATCCGGATGCCCCGTATGGACGGTGTCGAGGCGACCCGGCGGATCTGCGCATCCGGCGCGGCTGAGGGCGGGCCGAGAGTGATCGTTCTGACTACCTTCGATCTGGACGAATACGTCGCCGGAGCGCTGACGGCAGGGGCAAGTGGCTTCTTGCTCAAGGACGCCGCGCCAGCCGACATTATCGCGGGCATCCGCGTGGTGCGGGACGGCGACGCGCTGCTGGCCCCCTCGGTCACCAGGCGGCTGCTTGACCGCTTCGCCACCCGGCCGGAGATCGCTAACCTGGCCCCTCCCGCCGGGCTCGAGCTGCTGACCGACCGGGAGCGTGAAGTCATGGCACTGGTGGTGCGCGGCCTCTCCAACGCCGAGATACGCAAGAAGCTCTATCTCAGCGAACCGACCGTGAAGACTCATGTCGGGCGGATCCTCATGAAGCTCGGCGTGCGGGATCGTGTGCAACTCGTCGTGCTGGCATACGAGCGCGGCCTCGTGGAGCCAGGGCGCGGCTGACGGGGAGTCCGGCGTCATACCTCCGGACGATCTGGGCACCACACCGGCGGACGACGACCTGGCGGGCGGCAACGGCGCAGGCTTTAACCGAAACAAGACGCCGGCCCGCAAAGGAGAACGCCATGAATCCGCTCGCCATCCAACCCGGCACTGCGCATCAAGTGCTCGCGGCCATGCTGATTGGCTGGGCCGCTATCGAGATCTTGCTCCGGCTACGCAACCTGGGCGGCCGGACCGCCTTCGACTGGACACTTGGAGCGGTCATTGCATCGGTGGCAGCCGCCATTAATCTGGGCTTCCGTGCCGCGCATCTGCACGCAACGATACTTGGCGGCGGCTGGGCACCGGTGGTCGCTGGCGCATGCGTCCTGGCTGCCGGAGTGGCGCTGCGAACCTGGGCGATCCTGACCCTCGGGCGCCTGTTCAAGTTCGTCGTGGTCATGCAGGCTGGCCATCGAGTGGTCGCGTCCGGTCCCTACCGGCTGCTGCGGCACCCCAGTTACACCGGCGGCCTCGTGGCTTTCCTCGGCGTCGGGATCGCCCTTGACAGCTGGCTGAGCATCGTCGCCCTGGTCCTGATCCCACTGCTCGCGATTCTGATCCGGATCCGGGTGGAAGAGGCAGAACTCGCCAAGGCACTCGGGCCGGACTACACGCGGTACGCCGGCCGCACGCGCCGACTTGTGCCCGGCCTGTGGTGACAAGACCGAACTCGGCGCACGCCGGGTCAGGATGCGCAACCGACAGGGGCTGGCCGTGGGTGACCAGGCCAGCCCCGTTTCGGGCATCCCGGCAGGTCCCTGAGCCGGGGTCCCCGCGGCGGGTCGTCAGGTCTTGGATGCGTTCCACGGCCCGCCGGATGAGGAACCTACCTTGTAGGTGCCGGACATCGAGTTGCTCGTGACCGTGCCCGAGTAGGTGATTCCCACCCCGCCGACAGTGCCGAACTGGATGGCCCCGCCGTTCACGGTCCCGTGGATGTTGAGGGTACTTACGGGATTCGAGATTGTGATCTTGCCGCTCAGGCGCGACCCTGACTGACGCCAGGTGAGCGTGAACGTGCCCTGGTAGGCACCGCTGTACATGCCCTTCCACTTCCCCGTAAGCCCGGTGGAGGCGACGGCCGTGGCTGCGCTCGTGGCGGCGGCCGGCGCAGTTGTGGCCGGGCTAGTCGACGGCGGGGGGCTTTGCAGGCGGCGGTGTTGCGTTCTTGTGCGATGTGGAACATGCGGCAAGGAGCACCGCGGCCGACGCGGCGACCAGTCCGAGTTTGACGTGCGACATGTCAGTTCTCCCCAACGATCGGATGCATGCCTCGATACGGGATGCTCATGCCGCGACCATAACGACGGCGGGGTCACCGTCGCGTCGGGGAAAACCCTACGACTCAGCTGCTCACGGCCCTGCGCGTCGGCTGCTAGCCGGCCAGCCCGGTGGCACCGTTGATCACCAGCAGGATGCCAGCAACGGCGAGTGCCACCGCACCCACCGCGCGCCCGTGCGCGTGGAGCCAGCCATCGAACGCCTTGAGCCCGCGGCTCGTCGGCTCCGGTGCAGCCAGGTACAAAACCAGCGGCAACCAGACGAACATGACGTCGATGAGCACGACGAGGGCCAGTGCGCCGACGATGAGGCCGACGCTGGCGTGGGCGGTCGCGATGACCTGGACGGCAGCGATGAAACTCACCGACGGAGCGAAGACAATAGCCCCAGCGGCCAGCGCGGTGAGCGGCGCAGGCTTGCTGGCCAGCCTGGATACCAGTCCTGGCTTCTTGCCGGCAGCTGGCGGCTTGGGCTTGCGGCGGGCGAGGAAGAGGCTCGCGCCAAGCGCCACGACCCCCAGGCCCAGTCGCAGCCCGTAGCGGGGCTGGCGCTGGTGCGGATGGTTGAGCCCGCCCGCGTGCAGCGCGAGCAGCACGATCACGCCCAGGACGGCGCTCATCGCGACGGCACCGGCCAGAAAGAACAGCAGGGTCCGCCGCGGGTTCGCCGACCCCAGGTACACGACAGCGAGCACCAGCGCGGCCGGCGACAGTGCCGCCAGGAAGGCGAAGCCGGATGCTTGCTCCAGCATGGTGCCCCCTCGAGCCCAGCGGTAGCCGCGCTTGACCAGCGCTCGATGCCTTCATCCTTCCGCTTGAGCATGCCGCTCATGTCACCCAGCCGGGGTGATCGCGGCTTCACCCCTATTACCCCGTTCTGACCAGCCACTCCTGGGCATCCAGGAACGCCGCGCGGGTGGATTCGCCGATGATCGGCGTCGCTTCCGCCGCTCGCACCGCGTCGCCCAGCAGGCCCGCGGCGCGCAGCCGCCCGATCACGTCCCTGCTCAGACCGCTCAGGTAGATGCGGCCTCCGACCTCGGCCAGCCGGTCCGCGTAGCCGGACATCACCTTCACGAACGTCGCTCCGAGCGCCGTCCGGCCGCGCAACCGCAGCACCAGTACGGCTCGTTCCGCATTGGACGGGTCGGGTAGCTTCGCTTGCAGCGTCCGCGAGCCGGCGTACAGCAAGCTGCCGTAAACGTCCAGGATCGTTACCCGGTGACCGGCTAGCTCGGTGGGTGGCTGAGCCTCGGCCATCCGGCCGTCGTCGAGCGGGATCAACTCAACCACGGCGAGATCCATCGCGTCCCGGTTGAGCTGCAGCAGGAGCGATAGCGCCACCCCGATGCCGACCGCAGCAGCGACCGGGAGCAGCAGCGTCGCGGTGAAGGTAGCGACGATGGCGACCTGCGAGCTGGGGCCGATGCGCCAGATGGTGCGGATCTGGTCGGCCTGGAACGTGCTCACGCCGAAAAAGATCAGCACTGCCGATAGCGTTGGCACCGCTACCTCGCCGACGGCGCCAGAGAACGCGGCCAGGATGATGCCCATCCAGACCCCGGAGGCAACGCCCGCCAGCATCGACCGGGCGCCCGACTTCACGTTGATCGTAGTCTGGCCGAGCGAACCGCCCACCGGTATACCACGCAGCACGCTGGATGCCAGGTTGCCGACGCCTTGTGCGACCAGGTCTTTGTTTGCTCCTGGTGGAGCCAGCTCGCTGCCAGGCGCGACCTCGCTGACGCCAGCCCCCTGCACCATGATGATCGCTGCGACCGCCAGGGCGCCGGAGATCATCCCGTAGGACAGCAGGCTGAAGTCAGGCAGCGCCGGTATCGGGATCCCCGGCTGGATGTGTCCGGTATCGCGCACACGGGCCACGCTGTTCGCCCCGGCTGCCGCGACCACCGCGGTCGGTAGCACGACGGCGAGCAGCAGGCCCGCCTGGCGCAAATCGCGTCCGGAAGAGGACCACGAGGATAGCGAGCGCTGCCAGCCCGGTCAGCAAGGCCGCCAGGTTGATGCGTCCAGGGTGCACCAGGACGCTGACCGCCCGCAGCACGGCGATCTGCCCGGATGTTTTCGCCCCGGTCAGGCCTGCCACCTGACCGCAGATGATGTTGACCGAGACTCCGGTCAGAAACCCGATCATGACGGAATGGGAGACAAACCGGGTGTAGCGGCCGAGGCGGAGCAGGCCTGCTGCCACGAGGGCGGCTGCCACCAGCAGGGTAAGCACTGGCATGGCCGCCGGGCGACTGTCCGCCGGCACGTTATGCAGCGCGGATCCGGCCGCGAGCGCGACCGCCCCGGTGGTGGTGACGATCATCAGCCGGGTCCGGGCAGTCAGGCTGCCGGCGATCGGCCCCGCCAGGCACGCATAAAGGCCCTGAATCGGATGGACGCCCGCGAGCGCCGCAGTCGCCATCCCGCCTGGCACGCTGCTGATAGCCCCCTGCAGCCCGGCCATGACATCGGCGGCTACGCGGGCCGGCCCGGTCCGGCGCGAGCCGCTTGTCATGCCGCAAATACCTCCAAAGTGCTCACCCGGGTCCCGGCAGGGGCTCACAGTCAACCGCAGCAAACCCGGCTCCCGCCCGCCTCACCCGCTGCGGGTGGCGCGTATCGCCCCCGGAGGGGCGAACCTCTGTGGTGAGGCAGATTCACCACGAGTCGCCACGTGCACAGGAAGGTTCGATCATGACTGTACCGACCCAAGCCAGCGTCGACGATGCAACCCTGGCAGCCCTGACCGGCCTGTCCCAGGGCGACATAGACGTGCTCGGCGAAGTGATAGAGCTGCGCGAGGCGGCCCAGGAGCGGAGTGGCCTGGACGCGCGCAGCTTTGCGCTGGTGAAGCTAGCCACCCTGATCGCCATCGACGCCCCGCCCGCTTCTTACCTGTGGCAAGTCAGTAACGCGGTCGCCTCGGGAGTGCGGCCGCAGGAGATCCTCGGCGTGCTACGCGCGGTCGCGCCGCAAGTAGGCGGCCCCAAGGTGATCGCGGCCGCGCCCGAGATCATGCTCGCCCTCGGGCTGACTGTGCCTGACCAGGCGTGACGCGTGGCCTGCCAGGTGAGGCAGGCCGAGAAGGAGGGAGGACGGCATGCCACTGCGACGACGCCCGCTGCTGAGGGCAGCGGCGGTAGGAGGCGGCGCCTACGTCATGGGACAGCGATCCGCTCAGCGCGCGGCCATGTCCCAGCAGCAGGGCGAGCCGATGAACCAGCCGCAAGCCCAGCAGGCAGTGCCGGCCCAGACGTCGCCGGACGCGGCGCAAGGGTCGATGCTGGACGAGCTCGGCAGGCTCACCGCCATGCATGACAAGGGCGCGCTCACTGACGACGAATTCACCCAGGCGAAGGCGAAACTGCTCAGCGGCTAGCCCCCGGGGCGAAGCAGGCTGCACCTTGCGGCCAGTAGACGGCCATCCCGATCCCGGCTTGGAGCGCTCACCAGGACTGGGCCCACGACACCGAGCCGGCCCGATACGTTGGTGTGATGAGCGAGCAGCAGCCGGGCGTTTCCGGGCTCCGGCAGAACCTTGATGACGTCGACGCCGGGATAGTGCGCCTCATTGCGCAGCGGCACGAGATCATCGCCGCGATGGCCGAGATCAAGGCGGCTGGCGTCGGCAGCATCCAGGATGCGGACCGCGAGCGCGAGGTACTCGATGCTGTCGCCTCGATGGCTGCTGGCCTCGGAGTCTCGGCCAGCCTGGTGCGCCGGATCTTCCGTGAGCTGATCGGCGAATCGGTGGCGCAGCAAGCCAGGCAGGTGAGCGGAGATTCCGGCGGGCGGCGGGTCCGGGTGGCGTTCCAGGGGGTGGCGCATTCGTTCAGCGACGCGGCCACCCAGAAGTACCTGAGCGGTCGCGCCCTGGACGGCGACCTGCAGGGCTATCCGACTTTCCGCGACGCGGCGGCCGCGCTGCTTGACGGGCGTGCCGATCTCGCGGTGCTCCCCATCGAGAACACCACCGCGGGGAGCATCAACGAGGTCTATGCGCTGCTACGCGAGCATGAGCTGTTCATCGCGGGTGAGGAGACCTGGAAGGTCGACCATTGCCTGGCCGCTATCGCGGACGTGCCGCTGTCCGCGCTCACCAGGATCTTGTCCCATCCGCAGGGCCACGAGCAGTGCGCGAGGTTCCTCCAGTCCCTGCCGCACGCGGCCTCGGTGCCGTACTTCGATACGGCCGGTGCGATGCGAGCTGTAGCCGAGGAGCAAGATCCGACTGCTGCCGCGATCGGCTCGCCGGAGGCGGCGGTCGCGAGCGGGCTGGTCATCCTGCGTCGGAACATCGCCGACAGCGATGACAACTACACCAGATTCGTCGTCCTGGCCCGTGATCCAGCGACCGTGGACGTGCGCATCCCGTGTAAGACGAGCCTAATCCTGGTCACCCGGCACGAGGAAGGTGCACTGCTGCGCTGCCTGGAGGTACTGTCCGGCAGCGGGCACTCGATGACCAAGCTGGAGTCCCGGCCGCGCCCCGGACGACCCTGGGAGTACATGTTCTTCGTCGACTTCGAGGGCAATTCGGCCGATCCCGGCACGGCGGCGGCGCTCGACGAGTTGCGCGCCGCGGCCCTGTACGTGAAGGTGCTGGGCAGCTATCCCGCGAAGGCTTTGCGCGAGCCCGCGCGCGCCGGAGCGCTGCCGGAGCCGGAGCCCGCCAGTGCCCCGGCGGAGATGCTGGAGGCCGTCGCAGCGGTCCGGCCATCTGCCGCCCGCAAGTCGCGGCATTACAAGCTCGTGGACCGGGCCGCCCGGCAGGCAGACACCCTGGTCAGGGTCGGCGACGTGCTCATCGGTGGGGACGGATTCGCGGTCATGGCCGGCCCGTGCTCGGTGGAGAGCGAGGAGCAAATTAACGCGGCCGCGAAGTTCGTTCGCGATCATGGCGCTCATGTCCTGCGCGGCGGGGTATTCAAGCCCCGCACCTCCCCGTACTCGTTCCAGGGGCTCGGCTGGCAGGGGCTGGATTTGCTCGTGGCAGCGGGCCAGCAGGCGGGCTTGCCGGTCGTGACCGAGGTAATGGCCGTCGATCAGGTGGCCCGGATGGCAATGGCAGCCGACATCCTGCAGGTCGGTGCGCGCAATATGCAGAACTTCGACCTGCTCCGGGAAATCGGCAAGGTGGACCGTCCTGTGCTGCTCAAACGCGGCCTGTCGAGCACCATCGAGGAGTGGCTGGCTGCCGCTGAGTACGTGGTCGCGCAGGGCAACCAGCAGGTCATACTGTGCGAGCGGGGGATCCGCACCTTCGAGAGTGCCACCCGGAACACCCTTGACCTGTCCGCGGTACCGGTCATCAGGGAGCGGTCGCATCTGCCGATCATCGTGGACCCCAGCCATGGCACTGGCTCCCGTCCCTATGTCGCGCCGATGGCGTGGGCAGCCCGCGCGGCGGGTGCGCACGGCATCTTGGTCGAGGTGCACCCCGAACCCGAGCAGGCGCTGTCGGACTCCGAGCAAAGCCTCGCACCACCCGAGTTCGCGGCGCTGATGCGCCACCTGGCCCGGATCCCCCCGTGGCCCGCGACCTTCCCGGAGGACGAAGCAGGGCGGGAGCCGTTCCCTTCGTGAACACCGTTCCCCTCAAGAACACCGTCGCCCTGGTCACCGGGTCAAGCAGCGGGATCGGGGCCGCAACGGCCCGCCGGGCTCGCGGTCGAGGGGGCGGCGGTAGCCCTGGTGGCGCGCCGCCGTGATCGTCTCGACGATCTCGCGGCGGCAATCGGCGGCGACGGCGGCACTGCGCTTGTTGTGCAAGCGGACGTGACCAGGCGGGACGAGGCGACGGAAGCGGTCGAGCAGACCATCGCCGCGCTGGGCCGGATCGATACGGTCGTCAACAACGCGGGGATCATGCTCCTGGGACCCGCACTGGACGCGCCGATCGGCGAGTGGGAGCAGATGCTGGCCGTTAACGTGCATGGCCTGCTTTACGTGACCCACGCTGCACTGCCGCACCTCGTGCGTGCCGCGGCGGACTCACCACGCGGTGTCGCGGACCTGGTCAACATCAGTTCCACCGCAGGGCGCGTGGCCCGGGCCGGAAGCAGCGTGTACAACCTCACCAAGTTCGGCCTGACCGCGTTCTCCGAGGCGCTCCGTCAGGAGATGCTCAGCCGCCGCGTGCGCGGAGCGTCATCGAGCCTGGCACCGTCGACACCGAGCTCGTGTCCCACCTTCGCGATGACATCCGGCAAGCAGCAGCCAGTCAGACAGCATCCATCGAGTCGATGCGGCCCGAAGATATCGCTGACGCGGTGGCCTACGTCGTCACCAGGGACCGACGTGTGGCGGTCAACGAGGTTCTCGTCCGCGCCGGCGAGCAGACGTGGTAGCGGCCGGTTCGCTCGGCCGAAGCGGGTGACGGACCGCTAGAGGTGCTCGGTCAGCCAGCGCCAGCCAAGCTGTGCGTCGTGGACCGGACGGATAACGGCGGGCTCGGCGGTGTCGGAGAGCTCGGCAACGACCTTAAGCAGCTGACGGTGGAAATCAGCAGGAGTACGGCCATGGTCATGCCCATGGTCCAGTACGAGCGTTACGACCGACTGGTCGCCACCGGACAGCCGCGCGGTGACGTTGCCGTTATAGTCGCGGCCGACCGCCGCGAGCGCGGCGGCGCGGATGATGTCAGAGCCATCGTCCTTGGCGATCCAGA
Source organism: uncultured Actinomycetota bacterium (assembly GCA_963834665.1). GTDB lineage: Bacteria > Actinomycetota > Actinomycetes > Streptosporangiales > Streptosporangiaceae > JAJYUU01. Next base: position 57,082 of record CAWICK010000006.1, on the reverse strand, counting down.
CGTCCGGAGCAGTCATGTTCACTGCCTCCCGATGTAGTGCCGTGCTGCGGTGAGCGAGGTGAATCGGCCAAGGCCCAGTGAGCTAGATCGGCTGGACCTGCTCTGCCTGGGGACCCTTGGCGCCGGGCTTGGCCGTGAACTCGACTCGCTGGTTCTCCTGGAGGCTACGGTAGCCGTCAGCCTGGATGGCGGAGTGATGCACGAACACATCCGCGCCGCCGCCGTCCGGTTCGATGAAGCCGAAGCCCTTGTCTGCGTTGAACCACTTCACGGTGCCTTGAGTCATTGCTTTCCTCCTGCTGGAACGATCGTCGGGCGGCACATGGGTGCATCCCGGGTCGCGGCGGGCAGCCGCCGGAAAACTGGCTCTGGATTGACAAAGGCGCCCGCTGTCAGAATTCGCAGGCGCTGTGACACGTGCACGAACTTCGACTACAACCACGGCCATTAGACACCATCGGGTGCGCTGGCGCCACCTGGGGAGTCCGGGCGGCTAGTTTGCCGCGGACTGGTCAGCCTCCGCTGGTTCGTCGCCGGCCAGCAGCGCCAAGACCTCGCCGACGGTTCGTTCCGTCTGGTGGGCTCCGGCAGCGGCAGGTGCGCCTGGATCTGGTACCGGTTGCGGCGGCCGTCTTTGACCTTGACGATGTAACCAGCCCTGGTCAGGTCCGTAACAATCCCGTATGCGCTGCGCTCAGTGATGCCCAGCCGGTCCGCGATGTCGCGCAGGCGCACCCCAGGGTCATCGGAGATGCACAGCAGCGCCCGGGCGTGATTAGTCAGGAAGGTCCAGCCAGCTGTCAACGGTGCCTCGCTAATTCCAGAAATGATTTGCTAGTTATCTTGCACTAGGGTAGCGTCCTTGGCAAGGCACCGGTCTCAGCCGCCGACGGCGGCCCGCTAACCGGGGTTACCGGAAGAGGATGCCTTGACGATCGCGGTCTCCCGCCCTGCCACGCGCCCGCAGCCGCATGACTGGCGGCGCGGCAGAGGCCATGCCGTCCGAGGCCATGCCGCCAGTCTCGCTCCCGCTATGACTGTTTCCTGCCGATCAGAGCGCGGTTACCTCGTCGTCGGTCTCTGCGGGTCACTTGACGGGACCAGCGCCCCTGCCCTGCGCGAGTACCTGCTGCTTCTTGTTCACCAGTGCGCCGGGCGGCTCGTCCTTGACCTCTCAGCGGTCAGCCACGCCGACGCCAGTGGGCTCACCGTACTTGTCGGAACCGCGCGCCGGGCCAGGCTGCTCGGCGGCTTGCTGCGGCTGGCCGCGCCACTGCCCGTGGTCGCTGATGTGCTGGCCGCCACCGGCCTTGACCGGCACCTCGACGTGCATGCTGCGGTAGCGGCGGCGGTAAGTAGTCCAGTACCGGCATGATGACTGGCGGTCCATCGCGCGGCCAGCCGACGCGAACCGGGATGTGAGCTCCGGGTCGTGTCGGCTGTCCTGATTACCGGTGCGCTGTCCGGTGGCCAGACCGTCCGCTGGCCATGTGCGAGGCAAGCAAGAGAATGGCTGCGCCGGCGATGGCGGTGAGCCAGGTGGACAGGTTGAAGAATCCCTGCAGGGTGTGGACGTGGAACAGCTCGGTGGCCGCCCACCCGCCGCCGAGTGCCCCGCCGATGCCGATCAGGCAGGTGAGGATCAGGCCTTGTGACCTTTTGCCAGGGATCACCATGTTGGCGAGTAAGCCTGCGCCGAGGCCAAGAATAATCCATGCGAAGATACTCATAACGGACTCCTTCTTCAGGGTCGTACGTTGTGTGCTGTCCAGCGTTGCCGGTAGATCACGGCGAGGACCGGCTCCGGCATCCAGCGCCCGTGCGATTGGCGGGCGCGATCACCTGCCCGGCTGCGCCGACTCGCGCTTGCGCCGGTCGCGTCGCATAATCCTGCGCAGCTCCGTGATGCGGGCGGTTCCGGCCGCGGCCATCAGCAGGGCGCCCGCGATAGCGGCGAGGAACAAGGCTACGGCCAGCGATAGGCGCAAGTGAGCGCCGAGGAAACTGACGTTGACCGCGTGTGCGTTCTGGATGATGAAAATCATCACCACGATGAGGCCAACAGTGCCCGCGATCAGGCCGGTGCGCAGGCCGCTGATCCGCGTATGCGTCCTTGCGGTCTTGGGTACTTGCGCCGCGGCGGCCGGCGGCGGCTTTGAGCCATTGACTGAGGCTGGAGGCAGGGTTGCGGCCGTGCCAAGCGGCACTGGCGGTTCGGTCATGGCGGGGCTTCCTTCAGAGTGGGAAACGCGCCGCTAGACCGTGGGCCGGTTCCCTCGCGGACTCAGCCTCGCCCTGGCGGCCTACGGCTGCCCGGCTTTGCTGGCTCCTGCTCACAGCTTATAGTAGAAGTGATTTACTAGCAACAGATTTCGAGACTGAAGATGCAGGGGCACCCAGGCGGGGCCGGATGATCGCCTCTATGGTCGGCATCGTGATTCGCTTGCCAGCGGATTATGGAAATTAATTGCTAGTTTTTGAATTCGGGTGTACCGTTCTGTATCAAGCGGGCCAGGACGATGAGGCACAGGAGGTATGTCAATGCAGACGCTTGGATACATCACGGCAGGCACTCTTGCCGTCGCCGCTGCCGCAGCTGTGGTGGTTGCAGTGGCAGCCCTGCCGGACATGCGACGTTATATGAAGATCAAGAGGATGTGACCTCGCTGGCCGGGCACGCGGGCGCAGGAACCGAGTCGGCGCAGACGGCCCAGTGTGGCCGGATGCGGTGCCGCTCGAGCCGGGCAGCGCTGGGCCAGCGGACACCGGTGGCCCAGCCCGCGCGCTCGAACATGCGGATGAGCCCGGCGGACAGGTCGACCTGGCCGCGATCGACGCCGTGCCGCGCGCACTTCGGGTCCGAATGGTGCATGTTGTGCCAGCTCTCGCCAAGTGACAGAACGGCCAGCGGCCACAGGTTCGTGGCCCTGTCGTGGCGACGGGTGGTGAAGGGCCTGCTGCCAAGCAGGTGACACAAGGAGTTGACGCTCCAGGTGACGTGCTGCAGCAGGAAGACGCGGACCAGTCCCGCCCACAGCAGTGCCAGCAGCGCGCCCCGCGGGCCGCCGATCGCCCAGCCGAGCCCGAACGGAAGGGCTAGCGATACTGCGCATAGCGCGGGGAAGGCGCTCGATACCGCACGCATCGCCCGGTCATCCAGCATGTCGGGCGCGTAGGTCCGCGATGACGTCGGATCGTGGCCGAACAGCCAGCCGACATGAGCGTGCAGGACGCCGCGCAACTGGCCACCCGGGCCGGTGCCGAACCGGTACGGCGAGTGCGGGTCACCCGGCCGGTCAGTGAACGCATGATGGCGCCGGTGCGTGGCTACCCAGCCGTTCACGTCGCCCTGGAAGCTCATGGAGCCCGCGACGGCCAGGGCAACGCGAAGCGCAGGTCTGGCGGTGAAACTCCGGTGCGTAAGGCACCGATGGAACCCTACTGTCACCCCGAAACCGGTCAGCAAGTAGAAGAACGCCGCAAGTCCGAGGTCGGCCAAGCCGACGCCATGGCCCCACAGCAGCCAGAGGGCGGCGGCTAGGCCAGCGAACGGCCCGGCGACGATCACCGCGGTTACTGTCAGCTGTATGACTCGCTGCGGCGGCGCCGGCGCGGGCATGCCGGAAGCCGGGAAGGCACTGGTGCCGTCATAGCGGACTGGCGTCAAACCTGCGCTCATCGCTGCCTCGCGATCTAGGGATGCAGCGAGGCGGATCTCAGGACAGGCACTTGGTCTGGACCAGATCGGGAACTCGTTCAAGCTGCTTAGCCGATGAAGTGATCGCAAGCATACGCCGGGCGTGGTCGGTCAGGAACGCTCAGCTCACCGCCGTTTGGCTTCAATATGGAAAATAATTGCTAGTATTACAAAACTAGTGTAATGTCCAAGAGATAAGCGCAGGTGGCAGCCGCCGAAGACGGCCAGGTATCCCGGGATTACCGGCGGAGTCCGTGTCCCCGGTCTGGCCATGACCGCACTGCGCATATCCACAATCGGTGCCGTCCACCCGGCTGGGACCAGCGCTGGCGGCCCAGTCGGCGAGATCGGAGCAATGTGATCGACGCGGTCACCGAGCGAATTAATGATCCGTCCCTTGCCACCCGGCGCGAGCGAGGCTGCCTGGTTGCGGTCCTGAGCGGCGCCCTCGACGTCACCCGCTCACGTGTCCTGCGCGAGCAGTTCGTCCGCTTGCTTCGCCACCCCGGCACCAGCCAGCTTGTCCTAGACCTCTCGCTGGTGAGCGATGTCGATATCGCCGGCCTGGCCGTCCTCGTCGGTGTCGGACACCGTGTCCGGCTGCTCGGCGGTTCGCTGCGGCTGGCCGCGGTAACGCCCGCGGTGGCAGCGGCAGTGCATGCCGCCGGCCTTGAGCGGGAGCTCACTATCTTCCCCACGGTCGGGACTGCGGTCGACAGCGCCGCACGTTCATGACCGACAAGCAGACCTCGGGGCCGCGTCAGCGCAAGCGCGGTAGCAAGCAGCTCCGGCAACCGCCAGGCTTGTTCGCGGCTATCCTGGGAGCGCGTTCACTACGCGAGGCCGCGGGGGACGCTCAGCCACTGCCCTGGATGCCGGCGGGCACGCGAGGCCATCTGAGCCAGCCTCGGGCATGTCATGAAGATCTCGTCCGATGATTCCGTGCCAGCACGCCTGCTCCTGGCCAGCCTTGTCGGGCCTTCGGCCGCTGGCATCTCGCTCCCGGCACGGCGCCTGCCTAGCGGCAGCGCGGAGCGGAGGTCGCGGCCGGAAGTTCGGTTGACCGCGACCGCCACGCGTCGCGATTCCGTGCGTAATTGACGCCGGCAGAATTCAAGGTTCGGCCGCGCAGCAGCCCGCATCGCGGAAACCGACGACAGGGAGCTGTTTAATGCCAATGACCTACGCGCTGCTCAGCACCTATCCGCCCACGCAGTGCGGGCTGGCGACATTCGCTGCGGCGCTGCGCGCGCATCTGCCTCGGCCGGGTGATCGGGTAGCCGTCGTGCGGGTCCTCGATGAGCCGGCGCCGCGCGTTGCCAGCGAGGTCGTGCACCACCTCGTGGCCGGCTCGGTCGACAGTGCGGCCGCCGCAGCCGACGTTCTCAACGGTTTCGATGTCGTGATCGCGCAGCATGAGTACGGCATTTACGGCGGCCCCGACGGCCAGGAAGTCGTTCCGTTGCTGGAAGCCCTGTATGTGCCGAGCATTGTCGTTCTGCATACGGTGCTGTCACGGCCGACGCCGAGGCAGCGCAGGATCCTTGAGGAAGTAATCGCAGCCGCCAGCGCGGTGGTCACTATGACGCAGACGGCCCGATCGCGGCTGCTAGACATTTACGGTACCGACGCCGAGAAGGTCTTCGTGATACCGCACGGTGCCGCTGACAACCGAGTCGCAGTATCGTCCGACGGCGCTGTCCGGCCCAGGGTACTGACCTGGGGGCTGCTAGGGCCGGGCAAGGGAATCGAGCACGCAATCGATTCGATGGGCCTGCTTCGCGATCACGGGCTGCACGCCGACTATCAAGTGGCCGGCCAGACTCATCCTCGCGTGCTGGATCGCGATGGCGAGGCCTACCGGTGGGCGCTTCAGGCGCGAGCACGGAGCCGAGGCGTGGCGGACCGGGTTCACTTCGATGGCCGGTTCCTCCCCGCAGGCGCCCTGGCCCGCCTGATTAGCGCCGCGGATGTCGTGCTGCTGCCGTACGACTCGCCTGAGCAGGTCACCTCCGGAGTGCTGATTGAAGCGGTGACCGCAGGTAAGCCGGTCGTGTCGACCTGCTTTCCGCATGCAGTCGAGCTTCTCGGCGGCGGCGCGGGACTTCTGGTCGGCCGGCAGGACCCGGCAGGCATCGCGCGCGCTCTGCGGCGGGTACTGACCGAGCCTGGGCTATCTGCGCGGATGAGCAGGTACTCAGCAGACCTGGCGCCGCAATTGCTCTGGCCAGCGGTCGCACGGTCATACCGGGAACTCGCGTCTTCGCTTATGGTGGCAACGGCTGGAGCACCGGCATGAGCTGCCCGGCGGCCCCGTTCCGGCACCTGCAGAGGCTGACCGATAGCGTCGGCCTGCTTGAGCACGCTGAGGGCATCGTGCCTCGGCATGAGCACGGCTATTGCGTGGATGACGTCGCCCGCGGCCTTGTCGTCGTGTGCCGGGAGCCGTCGCCCGCTCAGGAACTCATCACGCTGGGGCGCCGTTACCTCTACTTCCTCGCACAAGCGCAAGCTCCGGACGGAAGGTTCCGTAACCGCCTCGGTTACGACCGCCGGTGGCGCGACTATCCGGGAACGGAGGACTGCTGGGGCCGGGCCTTGTGGGGCCTGGGCACCGCCGCTGCGCGGGGCCCGACGGCCGGGATCCGCGAGGATTCCCTGAGCCGGTTCGGCCGCAGCGCGCAAGTCTCGTCCGCGTGGCCGCATGCCATGGCATTCGCGGCACTCGGTGCCGCTGAGATACTGGATCGGTGGCAGGACCACGGCGATGCGCTCGCCATTCTCGACAAAGCAAGCGCCATCATCGGCCAGCCTCACGAGGACCCGGCGTGGCCATGGCCCGCGCGCAGGCTGACCTACGCGAACGCTGCCATCGCTGAGGCACTGATCGTTGCTGGCTCGAAACTCAGCCGGGACCGGACACTGCATAACGGCCTGCGAATGCTCGAGTGGCTACTGACCGTCGAGACCCGGGATGGCCACCTGTCTGTCGTGCCTGCCGGAGGCTGGAGCCTGGGTGAGGACCGGCCCGCCTTCGATCAGCAGCCCATCGAGGTGGCGGCGCTGGCGGACGCGTGCATGCGCGCCGCGACAGTCACGGGCGACAGCAGCTGGCTTACCGGCGTGGAAATGAGCGTGTCCTGGTTCCTCGGCGATAACGACGCCAAGGTTCCGCTGCTAGACGAGCGCACTGGCGGGGGCTGCGATGGCCTCAGCCGTGACGGTCGAAGTCGCAACCAGGGAGCCGAATCGACGCTGGCGATGATTTCCGTCCTGCAGCTAGGTCACCGCCTGTCCCCGGCGCCGCAATGACACAGGCCCCAGCCATGGGCGAGCTGCTGACGCGGACGCCGTTCCGGCTGAAGCCGGATCCTTCCCGGACGCTCTGCCGACTGTTCGTTCCTGGCCAGGAGACCCTTATCCGCGGCGAATCGCGGGCGATGGCCGTTATCGACCGCGTCCTTGCCCTGAGTGAGGAGGAGGTAGAACGTACCGTCACGCGGACGCTCGACCGGTTCTCCGCCGGCTATCGCGACCTAGCCGCGACGCTGGAGCGTAACTTCCAGATGGTCGCGCACCGGCTCGGCAGCGATATTCGGGTCGGGCGCGCGCGACGGCAGCTGATCGGAGCGTATTTCACTCAGGAATACGCGCTTGAGGCCGCGGCCCTGTTCAACCCGTCGCTCGTAGCGCATCCGGACCAGACGGGCTGCCAGCCTGGCGAAGTCCGGTTCGTCATGAGCCTGCGGGCTGTGGGCGAAGGTCACCTGTCGAGCGTCGAGTTCAGGACGGGCATAGTCGGCGAGTCTGGGATCCGCCTCGATCCGCCTGGCCGATTCCTCGACACAGGTCACGCACTGCCCGTTCCCCACGATCGCGATCTTTTCCAGGCGAAGCTTGCCGACCTCGTCCCGGAAGACGAGAACGCGCGCTTCCTGTGGAACCTCTTGCCGTCGCGATTCACGACGGCTGAACTGAACATGGCGCTAGACGAGCTGGCCAAGCAGCAACTGACACGCGAGGACTCCGCGGACCTCGCCGACAGAGTCCGCTGGATGGCCGCGTCCAGCTATGCGGTGGAGTTCGACGAGCACAGCGCGCTCTCCGAGCGAGTATTGTGGCCCGCTGGTCCGGCCGAGAGCCACGGCATGGAAGATGCGAGATTCGTGCGCTTCACCGATGGCGAAGACGTGGTCTATTACGCGACGTATACGGCGTTCGACGGTTCGCAAGTCGCGCCGCATATGGTGGAGACAAGAGGCTTCCGGCGGTTCACCGTCTCCCAGCTGTCAGGTCCGTCGGCCAGGAACAAGGGCATGGCGCTGTTTCCCCGCCGGATCGCCGGGCGGTACGCCGCGCTCTCGCGCTGGGATAGGGAAACTAACGCAATCGGCTACTCAGCCGACGGTCGGCGCTGGAGCGAGGCAATCACAGTCCAGACTCCGACGCAGCCGTGGGAGCTGATTCAGCTGGGTAACTGCGGCTCGCCGATCGAGACCCCGGCCGGATGGCTGGTCCTCACCCATGGCGTCGGGCCGATGCGCGAGTACGCCATTGGCGTAGTCCTGCTCGACCTGGATGAGCCTGAGCGTCTCATCGCGGCGCTACCCGAGCCGCTCCTGGTCGCCGACGAATCGGAACGCGACGGTTACGTCCCGAACGTTGTCTACTCCTGTGGCTCCATGATCTACGGCGACAAAATCGTGCTGCCCTATGGCTGCAGCGACTCGTCCGTGCGAATCGCGATGGTAGACCTCAGCCTGCTGCTCCAGCGGCTCGCGCGCGCTTGAGCGTGGAGGGATCCCTGCCGGGTGGTGCGGGCCAGGCGGCGGGGGGGCCGACCGCCTGGCCCGTGTGTCAGGCGCCGTTCTTGGCGGCTGCGCCGGTTACTGCCGGCTTGCCCTTGCCCGCGCGCACCTGGATGCGCTTGGCATGCGCTTCCTTGGCCTTGGGCACCAGGATCAGCAGAACGCCGTCCTGGGCGGAGGCCTCGATCTTGTCCGCCTGCACGTGGCTCGGCACGGTGATCGACCGGCGGAACGCGCCGTACCGGCGCTCAGACCGGTGAACCTTCTGCCCGGCCGGCTCGGCTGCGCGGTGCCGCTCACCCTGGATCGTCAGCAGACCATCCTGGAAGGTGATCTCCACGTCTTCGGTCCCGACGCCGGGCAGCTCCGCGGCTACCAGATAGGCGTCCGTGCCCTCGGTAATATCGACCGCGGGCGCCCACGCCTGGCTGGCGGGGCCAGTACCGGGCTGCTGGCCGAACTGGCCGAACCAATGGGCCGGCAGCCTGCTCATCCGCGCCAGATCATCCTGTGCGTTCCGCAGATCGTCGAATAGGTCCCAGCTTGTCATCACTGTCATGCCGTTCTCCCTTACGCGTCTCGCGCGGGCCGACGGCCCGGCGAACCCGGGAAAAAATGCAATTCGAGTGAACGACATTCGCTTCCGAGCAACACCGTTCACTATATTGTGCACATCGTTCACAGTCAAACCCAGAGCTCGGAGGCAACCATGACGAGGCCGCGACAGGCAGGCGCTGACGCAGGCCAGCACCCGCTGTGGTTTAGCCCCCCTGACGGGGAGGAGAGCCGCCGCCGCGCGCTGACGCGTGAGCGCGTCGTCGCCGAGGCCCTGATTGTTATCGCCACCGACGGCGCGGGCGCACTCAGCATGCGCGGCCTTGCGGGCCGCCTGGGCGTGGTCCCGGGTGCGCTATACCGTCACGTGCGCAGCAAAGAGCAGCTCTGCGACCTGGCCGTGGACGGGGTGCTGGCCGAGGTCGACACTCAGCCCGACGGTGGTCTCGGCTGGGCCGAGCAGGTTAACGTCCTCGCCCGCCGGCTGCGGGCGGCCCTGGAGGACCATCCAGGAATCGCCGCCCTGCTCAAGACTCGTGACCCCCTCGGCCCGCACTCCCTGGCCCTGGCCGATGCGTTCCTCGCGGCGCTGCAGCGGGCCGGTCTCCCGGCTCGGGAAACTGCCGAGGCATACTCACTGCTGTACGACTACACTCTCGGCTTCGCGCTGAGCGATCGCACCACCGTCAACGAGCAGCGCGTCCAGGACACCGCGACCAGACGCCAGTTGCACGCGTTCTTCCGGTCGCTGCCAGCTGACCGGTTCCCGGCTCTGGTTGCCCTTGGCCAGCACGTGTGGGCAGGCGACCGCGACGAGCGATTCAGCGCCGGCCTCGACACGATCCTGGCCGGGCTGCAGGCAGCGAGCCCGCGCCCGCGGCGCCAGCCAACTGGACGCTGACACGCGCAGGCGGCAACGTCGCGGGCTTGCGCCCGGCTAGGGCAGGCGTTGCGCGGGCCTGCGCCGCGGCGGGGACGCCGGCGTAGTGTGGGCTGCGAGAACTGGCCAGTTTGGCTGCCGGGCCGAGTCCCCGCCTTGCTGCTGAAGCGAGGAGGCGTCCTGCCGTGGTCAGCGTGGACCGGGATTCCCGCGCCGGCGTGACCGGCGTCCGCACCGGCGTGACCGGCGTCTGCTGCGTGCGCGGCGTCTGCTGGGCGCCCGGATGACGGTGAGCCGGCGGGGCAGGGTGTGGGCTCTGGTCGCGGCGCAGGCGGCCGGCCGTGGCGGGCGGGTGTCGGCTGCGGATGCCTGCTGGGCTGCGGTGGCGGCTGTTGGGGTGACCGGCGGGTGGCTGACCGCCGCGGGGGCGGCGGGGGCGCGGGTCATGTGCTGCGGGTGACTGATGCGGTCAGCGAGCGGCTGGCCGAGCTGGAGCTGATGCTGGGCGAGGGGCCGGTGCTGGAGGCCGGGGTGAGCGGCGGGCCGGTGCTGGCCTCGGACCTGGGCGGGAGGGAGGCCGCCGGCCGGTGGCCGGTGTTCGCGCCGGCGGCGTGCCGGGCCGGGGCGGCGGCGGTCTTCGCGTTCCCGCTGCGGGTAGGGGCGATCCGGGCGGGCGTCATGAGCCTGTACCGGGACCGGCCGGGGTCGCTGACCGGTTCCCAGCTGGGGGACGCGCTGGTGTTCGCCGATACCGCGACGGTGCTGCTGCTGGACGCCGCCGCGCGGCCGGCCCGGACGGGCAGCCGGCGCGGACGCGGCGGCCGGTGCGGAGGCGGCGGGCCCGGCCGGGCAGCCCCCGGGGCTGGCCCGGCACCGGGCCGAGATCGACCAGGCCACCGGGATGCTCACCGAGCAGCTCGGCGTGGGCATCGCCGAGGCCTTTGCCCGGCTGCGCGGCTACGCTTATGCTCACGACCGGCGGCTGGCCGAGCTGGCCGGCGACATCGTGGCCCGCCGGCTGCGGCTGCCCCCGACCGGGACCTGCCCGCGGACAGCCAGGCCTGACCGGGACCTGCCCGCGGACCGCCAGCCCGGCGGGTGAAACGCCGGTTTCCGGAGAGAGTAGGCGGTCATGGACGGACAACTGCTGTCGGATACCTTCGTCGAGCTGACCGACACCCTGGTAGCCGGATTCGACGTGATCGACTTCCTGCACGTGCTGACCGACCGCAGCGTGCAGCTGCTGGACGTGTCCGCCGCCGGGCTGCTGCTCGCCGACCCGCGCGGCGAGCTGCGGGTGGTGGCGGCCTCCACCGAGGCAGCCCGGCTGCTGGAGCTGTTCCAGCTGCAAAACGACCAGGGCCCGTGCCTGGACTGCTTCCGGTCCGGCCAGCCCGTCCAGGCCGCCGACCTGGCCGCCGAGACGGCGCGGTGGCCGCGGTTCGCCGCCGCCGCCCGGCAGGCCGGGTTCGCTGCCGTGCAGGCCCTGCCGATGCGGCTGCGCGACCAGGTCATCGGCGCGCTGAACCTGTTCCGCGCCGCGCCGGGACCCTTCGACCCCGCGACGTGCGGATCGGCCAGGCCCTGGCGGACGTGGCCACCATCAGCCTGCTGCACGAGCGCAGCATGCGCCACAGCGACGCCCTCAACGAGCAGCTCCAGACCGCGCTCAACAGCCGCGTCCTGATCGAGCAGGCCAAAGGCAAACTCGCCGAGCGCCTCGGCACCGACATGGACCACGCCTTCACCCTGCTCCGCGACACCGCCCGCAACCGCAACCTCCGCCTCTCCGACCTCGCCCAGGCCTTCATCGACGGCACCCAAACCCTCACCGGCCTCACCACTACCAGGCCTCCCCTGCGACCGGACCTATCGCCATCTGCGCAGGAGGAGTAGCGTTGTCGGTGTTGCTCCGGACCCCGGTAGCTGGCACGTCCGCCTAGATGGCGGCTGTGTGGCAGGGTTCGGAGTTTCTTTTTGCGGGGAGCCGGCATCGGCGCGGGGGCTTGAAGCGAGCTAGCTGTCTAGACCGCCAGCGTGCTGGATCAGAAGGAAGGCCCATGTTCAACGTGGAGCTGAGTATCGGCGGTCATGGCGGTCACGTCGTGGTCGCGTTACATGGCGAGCTTGACCTGGCGGACGCCCCGGCTGTCGCATCACATCTCATGACGGCCGTGGCAGCGCGCGGGCCGTCGATCATCGTGGACCTGGCAGGCCTGGAGTTCATCGACTGCTGCGGCCTGCGAGCTCTGTTGCGCGTGCTGCAATGGACCCGGGAAGGCGGTGGTGACCTGCCACTGGCCGCACCTCAGCAGCGTGTCCGCAAAGTATTGAGCCTCACTGGCCTGATCGACGTCTTCTCTGTTTATCCGAGCGTCGAACAAGCGGCAAATGGCGCAAGGCTGGCGCAGCCACTATCGGCCTGCGGCGCGGTAGCGAATCCATTGCTGCCACGGATGCTCGACTTTGCCGATCACCGCAGCAGGTCGGCGATCGCGGCTATGCCGGACTCGATCGCGCGCTCGGTGACGTTCCCGAAGCCGACCACGAGCTGCGGTGGACCGGCTGTCGAAGCCGACCGCTCCGTTCCCATCCCGTAGAGGCCAACTGACCGGAGCCGCGCGGCCGCGATGACTGCCCGTTCGTCGGCGGACTCGGGCAGGTGCGCCACGGCGTGGAATCCGGCGGCCAGACCGGTCAGTATCACTCCGGGCGCGTGCCTGGTCAGGGCATCGATCAGCACGCCGCGGCGGCGGCCGTACACCGCGCGCATGTGCCGGAGGTGCCGGTCGTATCTGCCGGACTCGAGCAGAGCAGCCACCGCGAGTTGATCCAGGCCGGACGACCCGCGGTCGCTGAGCCGTTTCTCCGCCGCGACGGCCCCGACAAGGCCCGGGGGCACCAGCACCCAGCCGAGCCGCACGGCAGGTGCCAGCGACTTGCTCACCGTCCCGATGGCAAAAACGCGATCCGGGGCTAGCCCCTGCAGCACACCGACTGGTTCCCGGTCATAGCGGAACTCGGAGTCGTAGTCGTCCTCAATGACGAAGCCGTCGTTTCGCGCCGCCCATTCCACCAGCTCGCGCCGCCGCTGCGGCGCGAGCACGACGCCGGTGGGCGACTGGTGCGCGGGCGTCACCACGACGACCCGGGCGCCGCTCGCCTCAAGCGCGGCGACGTCCAAGCCGAGCTCATCGACCGGCACCTGCACCGCGTCGAGGCCGGCCGCCAGGGCAGCATGTGCGCTGTCACTGGCCGCCAGGTCCCCGTGGCCGGGATCTTCCAGCGCCACGCGCCGGACGCCGAGCGGAGTGAGCGCCCGGAGCACAAGGTTGAGCCCCTGGGCGAATCCGGTGCAGACGACGATGCACTCATGGTCGACGGCCGCGGCGCGCACGCGCCGCAGATAGGCCGCGACTACCTGACGCAGCACGGCGCTGCCGCGCGGATCGCCGTAGTCCAGGTCCGGCGCTGCAACGGTGCGGCATGCCTCCCGCGTCGCCCACGCCCAGTCCCCGCGCGGAAAGCTCGCCAGATCCGGTACGCCGGACCGGAAGTCGGCGATCAGCGGCGCAGGGCGGACCGGGCCTGCCGACGGCGCGGCATGAGCCGGCCGGGCGGCCGCCGCAACCCGGGTCGCCGAGCCGACTTGGCTGGTCAGGTATCCCTCGGCTAGCAGCTGGTTGTAGCACTCTTGCACCAGGCCGCGGGAAACGCCGAGGTCGCGGGCGAGCTCACGGGATGACGGCAGCCGCTCGCCGCCCTGCAGCCTGCCGTCCCTGATCGCGTCCCGAATACCGGCCTCGACCTGCGGCCGCAGCGGCTTACCCCGGCCGCGCTCAAGCTGGAGCAGTAGCTCGGGACCCAAACCGGACCACTGAATGGCCATGGAATTGGACCTTATCAGTGGCCCACCCGGCGCCTACGGTCGCGTATATGAGCACTCTGACGCAGACCCAGCAGCCCGGGGGCCGGACGGAAAACGGGCAAGCCGGCCAGCCCGTACCACATCCGCGGCTCGTCACTGGCCGCCTTGCGCTGCTGCTGATGTCCTCCTTCGGCGCGCTCACCAGCTTCTATCTCCTGCTGTCGGTTACGCCGATGTACGCCGAGTCGGCGGGCGCGGGCAGTTCCGAGGCCGGCGTCATGACCGGCGCACTCATGCTGGCCACTGTGCTGGCCGAGCTCGCCTCGGCGAGGCTCATGCGGCGGTTTGGCCACCGCGCGGTGTTCGCCGCCGGTGCGCTGCTGCTGGGCGGCCCGTCCCTGGCGCTGCTGGCCCCGCATAGCGTGCTGCTGATCATCGTGGTCAGCGTCGCCCGCGGCCTCGGCTTCGGCCTGAACACAGTAGTCACGGGCGCCCTGGTGGCCAGCACGCTGGCACCGGAGCGGCGCGGCGAGGGGATCGGCCTGGCCGGAGTGGTGGCCTGCGTCCCCGCGATCATCGCGCTGCCGTCAGGAGTCTGGCTGGCCGAGAATGCCGGATACGCGGTAGTCATCGCGATTACCGCCGTTAGCGCGCTCGCTCCGCTGGCGGCAGTTCCCTGGCTAGCCGGCCCGGCCGGTCGCCGGACAGATGCCGCAACTGACCCGGGGAAGCCGACAGGCCTGCTCGATAGCATGCGGAGCGGCGGTCAACTCCGGCCCGCCATCGTATTCGCTGCGACGACCATGTCAGCGGGCGTGGTCGCCTCGTTCCTGCCGCTGACGTCCGGTGTCTCCGGTAGCGTCGCGGCACTCGGCCTGCTCACGCAGGCCTTGGCCGCGACCGGCAGCCGCTGGTGGGCGGGGCGCCACGGCGACCGGAACGGTCACGCCGGTCTGCTGATTCCTGGACTATTGACCGCTGCGGCCGGGATGACTGTGCTGATCTGGGTAACGACGCCGGCAGTACTGATCGCGGGGATGTGCCTGTTCGGGATCGGCTTCGGGATCAGCGAGAACGTCAGCTTTGCGCTGATGATCGAGCGCGCTCCGGTCTCCGGATACGGCACCGCCAGCGCGCTGTGGAACCTGGCGTACGACGCCGGGTACGGCGCTGGTCCCGCCGTGTTCGGCATGTTCGTGGCCCACACTGGTTATCCGGCGGCCTTCGCCGTCACCGGGACGCTGATGTTCGCCGCTTTGGTGCCCGCGCTGCGTGACCGCGCCGCATACCGCGCGGCGTGACTGCGGGCCCGGAACCGGCCCGCCGCCGGCGAAGCGGCGAGAATGAGCATCGAGCCGTACCACCGGAAGGGGCCTGGCCATGAAGTACCTGCTGATGATCTACGGGAACCGGGAGAAGTGGGAATCTTTCCGGGCCGAGAAGTGGCCGGAGTCGATCGCCAGGCAGGAGGCGTTCAACGCGAAATACCGGGAGACTGGCGAACTGCTTGGCGCGTATGGCCTGGCCGACGCGGTCAACACCAGGCTGGTGCGCCGCGCTGACGGCTTGCCCGCAGTCACCGACGGGCCGTATCTGGAGACCAAGGAGTACATGGCCAGCTTCTGGCTGCTGGACTGCGAGGACGAAGAGCGGGCCTTGCAGATTGCCGCGGACATGCCGTTTGCCGATGAGGAGCCGGTGGAACTTTGGCCGATCCTGCATGAGTCCGCTGCAGAAGGATGACCGGCCAGCGCCTTGAGGACCTGCTGCGGGAGCTTGCACCGCAAGTCCTCGGCGTGCTGGCTCGCCGGTTCGGCCAGTTCGACGCCTGCGAGGACGCCACCCAGGAGGCCTTGCTGCAGGCAGTGGCCCAGTGGCCGGTACAGGGCGTGCCTGAGAGCCCGCGCGGCTGGCTGATCGCGGTGGCATCACGGCGCCTGGTCGATGAGGTACGCAGCGAGCACGCCCGGCGCCGCCGGGAGCATGACCATGCTGGCCAGGTGCCGCAGTCAGAGTCGCCGCAAGAGGCCGGCCAACAGACCGACGACAGCCTCACGTTGCTCTTCCTGTGCTGCCATCCGTCACTTTCGGGACCAAGCCAGATAGCGCTCACGCTCCGCGCAGTCGGCGGGCTGAGCACGGCGCAGATCGCCGCGGCGTTCCTGGTGCCCGAGGCCACGATGGCGCAGCGCATCAGCCGCGCCAAGCACACGGTCCAGGCTAGCGGGGCCAGGTTCACGATGCCGGACCCGGCTGAGCGCGCGGGACGCCTGCACATCGTGCTGCATGTCCTGTATCTCATCTTCAACGAGGGGTACACAAGCACGGCAGGCCCTGACCTCATGACGCCGCAGTTGTCAGCCGAGGCGATCCGGCTCACCAGCTGGCTGCACCGGCTGCTGCCGGCCGATACGGAGATCACCGGCCTGCTCGCCCTCATGCTGCTGACCGAGGCGCGCCGTGCCGCGCGCACCTCGCCGGACGGGAGCCTGGTCCCGCTGGACGAACAGGACCGCACGGCTTGGGACTGCGAGCGCATCGCCGAAGGGGTCGCACTGATCAGTGCGGTACTGCCGCAAGGGCAGGTCGGCCCGTATCAGGTGCAGGCCGCGATCGCGGCGGTTCACGACGAGGCCAAGAGCGTGGACGCGACCGACTGGCCGCAGATCCTGGGCCTGTATGACGTGCTGGAACAGATCGCTCCGAGCCCGCTGGTGACACTCAACCGGGCTGTGGCCGTCGCCATGGTGGCCGGCCCGGCGGCCGGCCTGGCGGCGCTCAGCGAGCTGGACGCCGACTCCCGGCTAGCGAAGTCGCACCGGTTGCTCGCGGTGCGGGCGCACCTGCTGGAGATGTCCGGCGACACTGCTGGCGCGGTGTCCGGCTACCGCGATGCCGCCCGGCGTACCACCAGCCTGCCCGAGCGCCGGTACCTGACCGGCCGCGCGAGGCGCCTGACCGGAAACTTATTCCCTGCCGATGTAGAGAACCGCGATCTCACTCCGACCTATCGGCGAGCGGACGCAGAATGCGCCCGCCCGAGGAGAGGAGCCGGAGATGAGCAAGGTAATTCTGGGCATGTCGGTGTCGCTGGATGGCATCGCGGGCGGTGACGCCGACGCTGACGGCATGGCTCTGCACGAGGCGATCCTGGGCTGGGTGTTCCCGCTGCGCAGCTGGCGTCAGGAGCAGGGCCAGGAAGGCGGCTTGGACTCGGTGGATTCGCGGGTGTGGGCCGAGGAGTTCGCCCGTATCGGACCGCAGGTGATCGGCCGCATGATGTTCGATTTCGGCTACCCCCATTGGGGCGATAACCCGCCTTTCCGCGCACCGGTGTTTGTGCTGACTCATCGAGGCCAGCAGCGCATCGACAAGGCCGGCGGCACCAGCTACACCTTCGTCACCGACGGCATCAAGGCCGCGGTCGAGCAGGCGCGAGCCGTGGCCGGGGGCAAGGACGTGCTGCTAGCCGGCGGGGCGAGCATCGCACAGCAGGCGCTGGCAGCTGGTGTGGTCGACGAGATCAGCCTGCACGTCGCACCAGTGCTGCTCGGCCGCGGCAAGCGCCTGTTCGGCCAGGGCCAGGTAGACCTCCGGCTTGCCGGGGCCGTCCAGGGCGAGGGAGCCCTGCACCTGCGGTACGAGGTCCGGTAATCTCGCGTTGCAGTCAGTTTGCTGTAACGAACGCGGCGATGGAATCGGCGATGCCGCGGGCGGCGGCCTGGCGCCAGCGCTCATCGGTGACCTTGGCAGCGTCCGCGGCATTGCGCATGTTCGCGCATTCGATGAAGACCTTGGGCACCGTCGACAGGTTGAGCCCGCCGAGGTCTGCGCGGGGCTGGATACCGCCGGATCCCAGGTAGGTGGACCGGACCTGACCGGTGGCGGCGGCGAAGTGACCGAGTATCGCGTCGGCAAGCCCACGGGATGGCCCGATGATCATGCTGTTGTCGGCGTCCGCGTTCCGTACGAGCACCGGCACGAGCACCGCGAAGCCGTACCCGTCCGGCGGCCCGCCGTCGGCGTGAATGGAGATTGCCGCATCGGCGCGGGCCCGGTTGCCGATGGCCGCCCGCTGGGTGACGCACGGTCCGTACGACGTAGTTCCGTTCTGGGTGAGGATGACCTTGGCTCCGGCCGCCCGCAAGATGGATCGCGCCCGCCTGGCAACGTCCAAGGTGAAGTCATACTCGGGGTACCCGGCATCGGTCTCCGCGCCGACGGTGTCGCAGGACTTCAGGAAGCCGCCAGCATTGACCAGCGCGTCTATCTGCGCAACGTGCGCCGGGTTATGCGGATTGTGACCGGGGTCGATCACGACGACTTTCCCTGCCAGCCGCCCGCTGGCCTCGGGCGTCTTGGTGGCGGCGGCCGGGGGCGTGGTCGCCTGCGGCAGGGCTGCCAGCTGATGACGCGCCGCCGGGTGCGCGGCCACCGCATTGCGGTTGAGCCGGGCGATCACCTCGGCGCCAGCAGGGATGAGCGCGCCGAGGGCAGCAGCCGAAAGCAAGAGCCGGCGCCTGCTCACGGCCGGCGGCTGCTGCGAGCCGCGGTCCTGCGTGCCGGGCAATGGTGGCTCCTCACCGGGATTGCTCTGATTGTGGCACTGCCAGAACTGTTTGTGCCGGGTTCGCGGCGAACTCTGGCGCCTGCGCCAGTCCGGAATGAGACCGTAGACCGGCTCGAGACCCATGATGACCCGGCCGACATGACGGGTCGGCCGGGTCATCATCCGGATCACTCGCTGCGAAGTGCTGAGCCAGTCCTCACTGCGGCCGCCCAGCTGGCCGGCAGCAGTGCCCCGGCGACCGCGATAGCGCCGCCCGCCAGGGCCAGGATGACCAGCTCGGTGCCGTGGTAGACGGTCAGGAAGCTCGGCGGGAGGCCGACGTCCGCGGCGGCCGCCATGGCCGGGAGTACCTGCCGGTGCATGGCAATCCCGACCGGCACCGCGACCAGGCCGGCGACCAGGCCGATCCCGGCGACCCAGCAGATGGCCATAGCGGTGGTCTGCCGCGGCGTCATCCCGACTGCCTTGAACACGCCTAGGTCGTGCACGCGTTCCCTGGTGTTCAGCACGACCGTGTTGAGCACTCCGAGCGCGGCGACGAGCGCCAGCAGCAGCGTAAGCGTGCCGATCAGGCCAAGCATTACGTCCAGCACTGTCGACTTCCTGTTGTTGACTTGCACCTGGTAGGCCGGGCCGAGCTTGCTGCTCAGCGACTGGACGTAAGCCGCGGCCGAGGTGCCGGGCCGCAGGCCCACGTCGTACGCAACCGGCGCCAGGCCGGGGTCCCGGCTGGCCAGCGTCTGCCAGCCGGTGACCATCATGAGCCCGCTGTTGCTGGTCGAGAAGATCTGCCCGACGATTTTCACGGGGATCCGCTTGCCGCCGTCGATGAGCGTCACGACGTCGCCGACCCTCGTCCCGGTCACCGTAAGGAAGTGGGTGGCGACATCGACCTGGCCAGGACCGGCGTACCAATGGCCGCTGATCATGTCGTAGCCGGTCCAGCTGGCGTTGCCACCGAACGCGGTCACCTGGATGGGCTGCGTGATCCCGGCGACGGAGACCAGCTGGTCGGCTTCAGCCACGTAATGCAGCGTGCCTGGCTGGGCGCGCAGCGCCGCCTCGACGGTCCGCTGCGCAACCGCAGCCGACGGCTGCCTGCCTGCGGCGCCGGGCTGAGATCCTGGGTTGCTGCCTGGGGTCTTCACGACCTTACCGTTCGGCCCATGCTTGATCACGACGCCTGGCCCGCCTCCTGGCAACTGGACCTGCACCGGCTCGGCGCTGTCGTGGGACAGGCCCTGGACGACCAGGTTCAGCGAGGTGCCCAGCCCTACTGCGAGCGTCACCGCGCTCGCGCCGAGCAGGATCGCGGTCATAGTCATGGCGGTGCGGGCTGGCCGGGCGAACGGCGCCGCCAGGCCGATGGTCACCGGCCTGGGTAGCGGTAGACGGCCGAGCAGCCGGTGCGCGGCGAAACCGCGGCCGGTGCTTGGAGCCCGCCCGGTTGCGATAGCCTGCACAGCGCTGAGCCGGCCCGCTCGAAGCGCAGGCAGTATGGCCGCGATCGCGACGAGGCAGCACATCACTACCGGCACCATCAGGTCGACCCAGGCGGGCACTCGCAGGGTGCCGACTTGATACACGGTCGCGGTTTGCCCGAGCACCGGTACTGCGAGCACGTTGCCCAGCACAACCCCGAGCAGGCATCCGGCTATGGCCGAAACCATGACCTGGCCGGTGTAGGCGGCTACTACCTGGCCAGGTGTGAATCCGATGCTCTTGAGCACGCCGATCCTGCGGTAGCCAGCTATCACCGCCCCGCTGATCACGTTAGCCGTTATCAGCACCGACATGGCGAGTCCCAGGATGCCGAACGCAACCAGGAATGGCACGAACGGCGCAGTATTGCCAGTCTCGTCGAACTTGGCGGCGAGGTAGTTCTGCGTACCGGTGACCGCGCCAGCGGGCAGTACCCTGGTCACGGCGGCGACGTCGGCCCGGATCGCCGTATTCGTGCCCGCGTCAGCGAACCGGTACAGCATCTGCTCGCCGGTCGCAGCGGCACCCGAGCTGAGCTTGGGTATCTCTGCGGGAAGGACCCAGCCATCCGCCGATCCGGTCACCGAGTTGGCCGTGCCGACAACGGTCAGCGTGGGTTTTCCCGGCGCGCCGGGAAAGGTGATCCGGGCGCCGATCGAGACGCCGATCTGGGTACTCGGACCGGTGGCCTCAACTATCTGGCCTGGCCCTGTCGGCCAGTGGCCAGACTGCAGGTCCACGCGGTCGACCGGCCCGCCCGGTGACGCGCGGCCGACCAGGGTTGCTGCCGGGAAGTCCACCGTGCCCCCGGACGACCCTACGACCTCGGCCGACGCGGTCACCTCGGGGAACGGGCCAGCCGCTGCTGTCACCTGATGCAGCCGGGTGGTCGCGGCGAGTTGGGCATCCGTGGCATGGGCAGGATTGATGATCGCGGTCACATCGGCGCCGCGCTGGGCCGTAAACGCATGGTCGAATGGCGACTGGGAGACGGCGACCAGCCCGAGGGCGAGTACCGATGCGGCGCACGACACGAGCAGAACCAGCCCGATCACGACCGTCTGCAGCCGTCGTCGGGTCAGCCCGCCCGCCGCTGCCCGGCCGACCGCCCCGGGCATCATGACCGCACCTGCGCGATCGCATCGCCGCGCGCCGGGTCGGCCACGTCGTTGGTGACCTTGCCGTCGGTGAGCTGGACGGTGCGTCCGGCGTAACGTGCGGCGAGCTTCGGGTCGTGCGTGACCAGGATCAGCGTCTGGCCTGAGGCGTTCAGGTCGAGCAGCAGCTCACCGATCTGCTCGCCGGTCGCGGTATCCAGCGCGCCGGTTGGCTCATCGGCCAGCAGCAGCTCGGGCCGGTTTACCAGCGCCCGCGCGATTGCCACCCGCTGCCGCTCGCCGCCGGACAGCCGGGCCGGGTAGGCATCGGCGTGGTTGCCGATGCGCAGCGCTGCCAGCAGCTCGCTGGCCCTGGCTCGAGCCCGCGGCCGCCGCATGCCGCCGAGCTGGGCCGGCAGCATCACATTGTCGAGCACCGTGAGGTCATCGAGCAGGTTGAAGAACTGGAAGATCATGCCGACGTGCGTTCGGCGGAACCTGGCCGTGCCGGTCTCGCCGAGCTTGTCGATCCGCTGGCCGGCCACGGTCACCGCGCCGCTGGTCGGCCGGTCCAGCCCGCCGATCAGGTTCAGCAGCGTGGATTTCCCGCTGCCCGACGGGCCCATCACCGCGACGGCCTCGCCGGCGGCGATCGTGAGGCTGACGGCATCCACGGCGGGATGACCGTCGCTGTCGTAGGACTTCGTGACTTCGCTGAGCTGTACTAGAGCATCCATGCAGCGCACGGTAGGGTTCGCTGGCCGCAGTCCGCGTCGGTCGCCAGATGTAACTCCCGACAGCAATTCTGGGCGTCGTCAGCCACGAGTCATCCGCGCGATGTACCCGGCTACACAATGTGACGGACGCCAGAGCGGCCCTGATCGGCGACAATAGGCCGGTGAGTGAGGAATCCGCCGGCCAGGCGCGCGGCTGGCTGGGCAACGCGCTGGCCTTCGCCAGATCGGTTGAGCCGCGTGAGGTGGTGCCCAGGCGCGCCGTCAGGGCCGACATCGTATTCGCTGCCGTGGCCTTGGTCGTGGATACTGATCGCGGTCGACCTCACCTACCACACGCTGTCGGCAGGAGGAGCCGAGGCAGCGATGGCAGCAGCTATTCCGCTGGCTGGTCGCAGGCGGTTCCCGCTCGCAGCGTTCCTGATCCTCGTCGTTGGAGTCATCGCGGCCAAGGCGTATGCCACCAACCTCAGCTTTCTCGCCGTAGTCGTCGCCGCCTATTCGGCCTCCGTGCATAGCCGGTTCCGCGGCCTTGCCCTGCTCTGTGTGACGCTCGCAGGCGCAGGAGTTGCCGATGTGTTCTGGAGGGCGCAGTCCTTCGCGGCGTTGCAGCAGGTCGGCCCGCGAGCGGTCGGGCACGCCTTCACGCCGCTCCACGCTGGACCGCTCAAGGGCTTCTTTGTCTCGCAGAACACCCCCTGGCGGCTGGACGGGTTGCTAGCCCTCGTCGCGCTGGTGTCGATCGCGATTGTCGGCGGTGCCGCCCACGCCGGAGAGCGGATCCGCCGCCTGCAGGCCGGTCACCAGGCAGCTACCAACCGCGCGCTGGAGCTGGAGCGCGCCCGGATCGCCAGCGAGCTGCACGACGTGGTGACGCACAACGTGAGCGTGATGATCGTGCAGGCCGGGGCGGCCCGGCAGGTGCTTGACGCGGCGCCGGGGGAGGCCAGGGCAGCGCTCCTCGCCGTCGAGGCCAGCGGACGGGCCGCGATGTCCGAGCTCCGGCACCTGCTCGGCCTGCTGAGCCCGTCGTCATGGGGCGATCCGCCGGCAACGGGCGCAACAGCCGGGCCGGCCCGCGCGGCGGAACCCGAGCCCGACCTGCTCCCGCAGCCTGGCCTTAGCCAGCTCCCGGCGCTCATCAACCGGATGACCGCCGCCGGGCTGCCGGTCCGCCTGAGTGTTGGGGCGCCTCCGCCGGACCTGCCGCCTGGCCTGGACCTGGCCGCGTTCCGGGTCGTGCAAGAGGCGCTGACCAACGTCCTGAAGCATGCCGGAAAGCCTGCCACCAGCGTCAGCGTCGACTACCGCAACGGCAGCCTGCTGCTGGAGGTCACCGACTCAGGCCTGCCGTTCCCGGCGGCAGGACCTGTCGCCGAGCCGGATTCCGGGCGGGGCCTGCTCGGTCTCCGGGAGCGCGTTGCGGTGTACGGCGGCGAACTGGAGGCCGGCCCGCAGCCAGGTGGCGGGTGGCGGGTACGGGCGCGGATCCCCGTGGATCCGATCGTGGCAGGCCAGCCTGACTGCCAGGATCCTGCGCCGGCGGCACACAGGTGACCGGGCCGGCGGCAGCGCCCAGCGTGGTCGTGGCCGACGATCAGGCACTGGTCCGCGGCGGCTTCCGGATGATCCTGCGTGCTGCGCATATCCCGGTGGTTGCCGAGGCCGCTGACGGCCAGCAGGCGGTAACGGCGGTGCTCAAGCACCGCCCCGACGTCGTGCTGATGGACATCCGGATGCCGGAAATGGACGGGCTGGAGGCCACCAGGCGGATCCTCGCCGCCCCGGCGGGCCGCTGCTGCCGGATCATCATCCTCACCACATTCGACCTTGATCATTACGTGTATGCCGCGCTCACGGCCGGGGCCAGCGGCTTCCTGCTCAAGGATGTCTCGCCTGAGCAGCTCGTCGCCGCGGTGCGGCTGGTTCAGGCCGGCGACGCTTTGCTCGCGCCGTCCATCACCCGGCGGCTGGTCGAGCGATTCGCGCCGCGCTCGTCCGGCCGCCACGGCGAGCACGCCGATGTGTCCGAGCTGACGCCGCGGGAGCTGCAGGTGCTGCGGCTGCTGGCCCGCGGCCTGAGCAATGCCGAGCTTGCTGCCGAGCTGACGCTCAGCGAGGCAACGGTGAAAACCCACGTGGCCCGGATCCTGGCCAAGCTGGGGCTGCGCGACCGGGTGCAGGCGGTCGTGCTTGCCTATGAGACCGGCCTGGTCCGCCCCGGCGACTGACAGCCGGCGCCCTGGTGCCTTGCGTTGGCCGGCTGCCCGGCCGACACTGAAATATGGCATCAGTGGCCCTGCTGGCGGTCGTGGTCGCGATTCCGACTGTGGCCGGATACGTGCTGATCGGCATCTGGCGCGGCGGCCACAAGCTGGCCGAGACCCGGCACCGGCCACCGCACACCGAGCCGATCGAACGGCTCGAGGAACGGCTGCGGCGGCTGCGAGCGCAGCTGGAGGCCACCGAGACAGCGGCCGGGCTGCCCGCGAAGAACCTCCGCGTCCAGGCCCTGCGCGGCGCATACGCCGATGTGCTGGCGGACGCCTGCCGCCGGCTGGATATCAGCCCGCCCGCGGCCGGCGAGCACTCCCGGCAGGCTGACATCTACCGGATCGAGGCCGAGCTGCGGCAGCGAGGGCTGGACGTTCGGGAAACGGCTGCACAGTGAATGCCTGACGGCCGCCCGACAGTCCGCGTGCTCGCTGTGTCCGACGAGGTGGACCACGGGCTGCTGGCGGGCGCCACCGCCGTGCGTACCCCTGACCTCATCCTGGCCTGCGGCGACCTGCCGCTGGACTATCTCGGCTCGCTCATGAACACGCTGGCCGCGCCGCTGGCATTCGTGCCCGGAAATCATGACCAGGATCTGTCCGGCTACCGGCTCAGCCGGAACGGGATGCTGTTGCAGGCTGGCCTGCCGGCCCGCTCGCCCTGGCCGGCTGGCGCGCTCAACGCCGACGGCCAGGTACTCGACGTCGGCGGCCTGCGCGTTGCCGGGCTAGGCGGCTGCCTGCGCTACCGCAACGGCCCCAACCAGTACACCGAGCGGCAGCAGGCGCGCCGGGCGCGAGCACTTCGCCGCCGGGCGCGACGGCGGGCCCGGCACGACGGGCGCGGCATCGATGTCCTGATTACCCATGCGCCGCCCCGCGGCGTGGGGGACGGGGATGATCGCGCGCATCACGGCTTTGCCTGTTACCACGATCTGGTCGCTGCCCTCCGGCCGACCGCCTTACTGCACGGACATGTCGAGCCACAGCCCGGCCTGCCGCTGCTACGGCAGCTCGGCGGTACGGCCGTCCGCAACGTGACTGGCTGGCACCTGCTCGAAATCGGCCCCGGCCAGCTGGTGACCAGCGGACTACCCGGACCTCGCCGTGCCAGCTGATACCGGCTTCCCCCGCGCCGACGTGGAGAACGACTTCATCCGCGCCCGGCGCCGCCAGGTGCTCGCCCGGCTCGCTCACCGGCTGCGCCGTGAGCCTGACGACGTCAACCTCATCCTCCCGTTCGGCGAGGTGGTCGCGGCGCTGGGCATGCAGGGCGAGCGGCAGCTCGGGCTGCAGACCCTCCAGCTGGACAGCATCGTCGGCAGCGTCGACTCGCTGCGCGATTTCGACCGGCGGTTCCGCCCCACGTCCGGCCGGGTCCGCGAGCGCTGGGAGCGGCTCGCGCTCGCGCAACGGCGGGGCGAGCCGATCCCGCCCATCGACGTCTACCGGATCGGCGACCTGCATTTCGTCCGCGACGGCCACCACCGGGTGTCGATCGCCATCGCGACCGGGCAGAAGACCATCGAGGGCTACGTCACCGAAGTCATCACCGCGATCCCGGCAGACGGTATCCGTCGGCGCGGCGACCTGCTGATGAAGAGTTACGAGCGGATATTCCGGTCCCGCGTCCCGCTGCCGCCCGCTGCTCAGGCCAAGATCGCGTTTACTGATCCCTGGTGCTATGCGGAGCTTGGCGAGGGCGTCGAGGCGTGGGGAGCCCGGTGCATGCAGGCCGAGCACCGGTTCATGGACCGCGAGGAGATCGCCAGGCGCTGGTTCGCCGAAGAGTTCACGCCCGTCGTGCGGATGCTCCGCGCCGCGGACCTGATCGGCCAGCGCACGGACGCGGAAGCGTACATGCGGGTCGCCCGCGAGCGATACCGCCTCATGCGCACGCACGAATGGAGCGACGACATCATCGAGCGGCTACGGCGCGAGATCGGCTAGCCACGCACCCATGACGGCCCGGCTAGCCCGCCGCGTCCGTACAGACGAGGCGGGCCCAGCCGGGACACCCGGTCTGGCCGTCAGGTGGAATCGGCTGCCGGAGCGGCGGCGGTGCCCGCGTCCAGCGTCAGGTTCCGGCCCGACAGCGGGTCGAATACGTGCATGGCCCGGACATCCGCCCACAGCTCGGCGTTGTCCCCCTCGTGCACCTGCGTTGAGGCGTCCAGCCGGGCGGTTACGGACTCCTCAGTGGCGCCGGTGTCGGCCTTGCCGGAGTCCGCGGCCAGGTCTGCCAGCTGGTCCACCTGAGTAGACAGCCCGCTCTGCAATGCGAAGTAGACATACACATCAGACCCCATCGACTCGACGACGTCGATGGTCGCGCGGAACGTGATTCCGTGGCCGCGCAAGTCCGGCTGGACTAGCGAGGCATCCTGGAAGTTCTCCGGCCGGATGCCGACGATGACATCGCGATCGACGTTCGCGCGCTCGAGTGCCTGCCGTAGCGCCGCCGACAGCGGCATAGTGCCGAGCGCGGTGCGCATGCCGCCTTCCTCGAGCGTCCCGGCCATGAAGTTCATCGCCGGTGAGCCGATGAAGCCGGCCACGAAGAGGTTTGCCGGATACGCGTATAGCTCAGCCGGCGTGCCGACCTGCTGCAGCAAGCCGCTGCGCATGACGGCGAGCCGGTCGCCAAGAGTCATGGCCTCGGTCTGGTCATGAGTGACGTACACCATGGTGGTGCCGAGCCGGCGCTGCAGCCTGGACACCTCGGTCCGGGTCTGCACCCGGAGCTTGGCGTCCAGGTTGGATAGCGGCTCGTCCATCAGGAATACGGACGGGTCGCGCACGATCGCCCTGCCCATGGCGACGCGCTGTCGCTGGCCACCGGAGAGGTTGGCGGGCTTGCGGTCCAGGTGCTGGGTAAGGTCGAGGATCCGGGCAGCCTCCTCCACCTTCTCCTTGATGACGGCCGGATCCGTCTTCGCGAGCTTCAGGGCGAAGCCCATGTTCTCCCGGACCGTCATGTGCGGGTAGAGCGCGTAACTCTGGAACACCATGGCGATATCGCGGTCCTTAGGGGCCTTGTTGTTGACGACCTGCCCGCCGATACGCAGCTCGCCTTCGGTGATGTCCTCCAGTCCGGCGATCATGTTCAGCGTTGTGGACTTCCCGCAGCCGGACGGGCCGACCAGGATCACGAACTCGCCGTCCGCGATGTCCAGGCTGATGTTGTCTACTGCGAGCGCGCCATCCGGGAAGCGCTTCGTGACGTGGTCCAGAACTATCTCAGCCACAGTCTCTCCTCTAATTCCGCCGGTTTCCCGGCTAGCCCTTGACCGCGCCAGATGTAAGTCCAGCGACGATCCGGCGCTGGAAGAACACGACGAAGATGATGATGGGGATGGTGATGACGACTGCAGCGGCCGCGATCGGGCCGGTCGGAACCGTGAACTGCGAGCTGCCGCTGAAGTAAGCGATCGAGGCCGGCGCCGTCCTCGACGCGTTCGTCGAGGTGAGCGATATCGCCAGCAGGAACTCGTTCCAGCAGAACAGGAACACCAGGATCGACGTCGTGACCATGCCAGGCGCAGCCAGCGGGGCGATGACCTTGGTGAATGCCTGGAACGGGGTCGCGCCGTCGACTTTGGCGGCCTTCTCCAGCTCCCACGGGATCTCACGGAAGAACGCCGACAGGGTGTAGACACCGAGCGGAAGCCCGAAAGCCACATACGGGATGATGAGGCCCGGCCAGGTGTTGAAAAGCCCCAGCGCCCGCTCGATGCTGAACATCGGGGTGACCAGTGAGATCAGCGGGAACATCGCGATCAGCAGTGCCATCCCGATCAGCAGGCTCTTGCCGGGGAACCTCAGCCGGGCGACGGCGTAGGCCGCCATCGAGGCCAGCACTACGGAGATGAAGGTCGCGATCAGGCCGATGCCGATCGAGTTGACCAGGGGGCGGATGAACTGCGAGGTATTGAGAATCCCGGTTTTACGGAAGTAGTTCGACCACGTCCACTGCTTGGGCCAGAAGCTCGGGTCGAGGATGGCCGTAGAGGTCTTGAATGACAGCGAGACCAGCCAGAGCACCGGGATCAGTGCCAGCGCAATGGCGACGAAGTTCGCCGTGCCCCAGCCGAACCTCTGGCGCGGCGTGGTCGTGACAGTAGCCATCAGCGGGTCACCTCTTTCCGATGTCGGTGCCGGGGGCTGCGGTGCCGAAGCCCTTGATGAAGGCGAAGGCGATGATGGCCACGCAGATGAAGATGAGGATCGAGATCGCGGAGCCGATGCCCAGATTCAGTGCGTTAAACAGGTTGTCGTAGCCGAGAATCGAGACCGATCCGGTGCCGTTATTTCCGCTGGTCATGATGTAGATGTTGTCGAAGATCCGGAACGAGTCCAGCGTCCGGAACAGCAGCGCGACCAGGATCGCCGGCTTCATCAGCGGCAGGGTGATCCTGGTGAAGCGCTGCCAGGCGGTTGCGCCGTCCACCTTCGCGGCCTTCTGCAAGTCCTCGGGCACCAGCGACAGCCCGGCCAGTAGCAGCAGCGCGATGAACGGCGTGGTCTTCCAGATCTCTGCCAGGATGATGACGACTATCGCCTTGACTTCCGACGTGAGCGGCGCGCTGTGATTGAACGCCGCGGACAGGTAGCCCTGGCCGGGTGTCCAGGCGTACTGCCAGCCATAGGCCGCGGCGACGGTCACGATGCCGTACGGAATGAGCGCTGCGGTGCGGACCGTGCCCCGGCCGAACAGTGTCCGGTGCATGAGCAGCGCCAGCACCATTCCGAGCACGAGCGAGATGGCGACCGAGAAAGCGGTGATGATCAGGGTGACTTCCAGTGCATGCCACCAGTAGGGGGAGCTGAGGACCGCGCCGTAGTTGCTGAGCCCGACGAACTTGATGGCCTGGGGGATTTCCAGGTTGTAGCGCTCCAGTGACAGCCAGATGGCGTAGCCCACCGGGTAGGCCGTGACCGCGACCATCACGATGACGGCCGGAGCGCACAGCAACCAGCCCAGCCTCCGCTCGGCCCGCGCGCCCTCAGACAGCTGCTTGCGGGCTTTCCTCGCATTCACTTTTCCCGCGGTGGCGGCTACCGCCTCGGTGTTGGTACTCATCGGCGATTTCCCTTCCTCGCGACCGGGCTGCAGTGCCTGCGGCGCCTCACGGGACCAGGCCCTTTGATTGCAGGGCGTTATTAAGCTGGCTGATCATCGTCTGCTCGGTGCCTTGCGGATTAATACTGCTCGGCGGCGAGATCAGGTGCGAGATGTCGATGGACACCACCTGGTAGACGGGCGTCTTGGGCCGGACGCTCGCGTGCTCAAGTGCCTGCAGGATGTCGGCGTGGAACGGGTAGTTAGCGAACAGCGCAGGATTGTTGTAGAGGCTGACGATCGTCGGCGGCACACCACCGACGTTGGCCGCGATGATCTGGTTCTGCGCGTCCCGTAGGCACAGGGCGGCCTTGAACGCGAGCGCCTTGTGCTGCGAGTACGCGCTCACGGCGAGGTCGATACCGCCAATGGTCACCTTGGCCGGCACCCCAGGCACGACCTCCGGGTACAGCGCCCACTTGAAGGACTTGAACAGCTTCGGGTTGTCGAGCTTCATCGCTGGATACACGAACGGGTAATTCAGCTCGAAGGCCGCCGTTCCGCTTTCCATCGCGAGCCGGTTGTCGTTCTCCATCTGCACTGACAGCGACGGGTCTGCCGCTACCGAGCCGGCAAGCTGCTTCATGATCGATAGCGCCTTGACGGCCGGCGTGCTGAGCGTGACCTTCGTCGCGTCCTGATTGAGCACCGTGCCGCCGGCGCTGGCCACCATCGTGTTGAACCACACGGTGGTGCCCTCGTACTGCGCGCCCTGTATCTCGATGAGGTGCGGCTTGCCCTCTGCGGCTAGCTTCTGCGCGTCGGCGATCATCTGCGCCCAGGTGGTCGGCGGGGTCGGTACGAGGTCGGAGCGATACCACAGCAACTGGGTGTTGCTGTTGTCGGGCACCGCGAAGAGCTGGTTGTGCCAGATCGCTGTCTGCAGGGCTGGCAGAAGCGTGCCGTTCTCTGCCTGCGCCTTGGCTGCGCCTGTCCACGCCTGGATCCAGCCCGCCTGGGCGAACTCGGCCTCCCATGTCACGTCGAGGCCCATGATGTCGATCGTGCTGTCGCGCGCAGCCAGCCGCCGGACTAGCTGCTGACGCTGGCCGTCAGAGCCGTTAGGCAGCTCCTGGTAGGAGATCGTGTACTTGTTGCCGCTCTGCGCATCACAGTTCTTGATCGCCGTCTGGGTGGCGCCTGAGTTATCCGGGTAGAGGTAGAAATTCAGCGTCACAGGGCCGGACGCAGCGTT
Organism: uncultured Actinomycetota bacterium; assembly: GCA_963834665.1. GTDB lineage: Bacteria > Actinomycetota > Actinomycetes > Streptosporangiales > Streptosporangiaceae > JAJYUU01. The sequence goes on along the minus strand of CAWICK010000006.1, from coordinate 26,801 downwards.
GCTCGTGCCGCACGCCGCCAGTCCGGCTGCCAGCAGGCTGACGCTGGCCAGCCCGGCTGCAGTTCGCCGCCTACCGCCGGGCAGCAGCCGCCCGCTCCTAGCCGGATGCGATGCGCGCATGAACGGACGGTCTCTTCCCGCCTTCACTCTGCCTGCCTTCATCTTCCCTCCAGCGTGGTGGTGAGCTGTCGGTACACCTGGCAGCATCTGCGGCGTTGAGCAAGCCAGGCGCGCGGGGCGGCTCGTCTTGCTAACGCGGCATGCATGCCATGCCTGTCGCCGATCATGACCGGCTCATAAGTTCGGCTGCGCCAGCGCGATGTCCGCTGGCGAGGGCTGCCTGTGCGGCGCTTGCGATGCGCCAGCCATCGGTGTGGTGCTGCTTTGCCATGGGACCGCCAGCCGCCGGGTCGCGGGCAGCGCCGGCCTGCCCGGCCCGCCGGGGTCGGGCCGCAGTGTCGCGCTGTACCAGGCGCAGGTCGAGCACCTGTCGCACCGGCCTGACCTGCTCGCCGCGCAGCAGCGCCGACAATCGCCTGGCGCCCTCCACACCGCTTTGCTCGAGCGGCTGGCGCACTGTGGTCAGGCCGATCAGCGCGGCCAGTTCGATGTCATCGAAGCCGATGACCGACAGGTCGCCCGGCACCCGCAGGCCGACGCGGTCGGCGGCCGCGAGGACGCCCATCGCCTGAGTGTCGGACGAGGCGAAGATGGCCGTCGGCGGGTCTTGCAGCTCGAGCAACTCGGTTGTCAGCGCCTCAGCAGTAGCCGCGCCGTGCGGGCCTAGCCGCACCAGGCTCTGGCAGGCGGCAAGGCCCGCGGCCAGCAGCGCCTGCCGGTATCCGGCCAGCCGTCGCCCGGAAGAGGTGAAGCCGAACGTTGACCTCGTCATCCGGCGGCCGCCGTCGCCGACATAGCCGATTCGCTGGTGGCCAAGGGCGATCAGATGCTCGGCTGCAAGCCGGCCGCCGGCCGTGTCGTCGACGATGGTGTACGGCACGCCGCGCACTGGCACGTCGACAGCCACCATCGGAACGCCGGCCCGGCGCACGGCGGCAAGCTGATGCTGGCTGATGGGCAGCGACATGACGATGACACCGTCAGTACGGTCCTTGCTTGTCAGCGCCGCCAGGAAGTGATCGCGCTGGGCCGGCGAGTCGACGTTGCAGACGACCGTGTCGTAGCCTTCCGCGTCGAGCACGGCGAGGGCCCCGGCCAGCCGCTCGACCGCGGACGGCCGGGTGAGATGCGGCACTACGATTGCGACGCTGTGCTGCGCTCCCCGCGACAATGCGGTCGCCAGGTGGCTGGGCCTGTATCCGAGCTGATCGATGACCTTCAGCACGCGCGCTCGCGTCACCTCGCGGACGTTGACCGCGCCGTTTATGACACGCGAAACCGTCCCGACGCCGACCCCGGATGCGGCTGCTACGTCCGCGATGGTCGCGCGCCGCGCATTCCGCATAATGGTCTTTCCCGAGCTTGTTCTCTCGCGATGGAACCGCTTCCATTGCGAAAACGGATTAATCTTGACTCTGTGTCGCGATGGCGTCAAGGGTCAGCTGTGCACCGGTGTGCGACCAGCAATGCCTGGAACGCGTTGGGCAGCGCGTAACCGCCCAGACGCTCTGGTCGTTGCCGCCCCGCGGCTGGTGCAGGTTGCCGACGACGGCGAACTGATCACCGAGCCCGTTCCGATCATGGAAGGTAACGTGATCGACGAGGGCATAGTCCACGGTCTTCGGCGCGCAGCGAGGCGAGGATAGCGCGTAGATCTCGCCCTTGACTGCCGCTTCCATCGACGTACAGTTGCCTTTAATTAAGACTTATTTTAAGTCTTTACGCGAAGGGCGGCCTGCCTGCCGCGGAGCCAATCAGGGAGTTGTCATGTACTTGGCCCCTGCTCGAAACTCGATTGGACAGTTACTGAGGGCAACTCGCGAGAAGGCCTTGGCCGCTCGTCGATCTGCCCGCGGGCGGCGATCGCGGTGGCGCGCCACCGCGCCGATCCTCACCAGCGCGGTGCTGCTACTTGGCGGCGCGGGGGTGGCCGCGGGCAGCACGCCGTCTGCCGCCGCCAGCTGCGGCACCACCAACCTCGCGCTGAACCAGCCGGCTACCGCCTCGTCGATCCAGAGCGCCAGCTTCCCCGCCTCGGCCGCAGTCGACGGCAATTCCGGCACTCGCTGGTCCAGCGCCTTCAGCGATCCGCAATGGCTGGAGGTTGACCTGGGTTCGACCCAGACGATCTGCCAGGTCGTCCTGCAGTGGGAGACGGCGTACGCGACCGCATTCCAGATCCAGACCTCGCCCGACGGCACGACCTGGACCACGATCTTCTCAACGACGACAGGCACGGGCGGCACCCAGACGCTTAACGTCTCCGGGACCGGCCGCTACATCCGGATGTACGGCACTGCCCGGGCCACCCCGTACGGCTACAGCCTGTGGGAATTCCAGGTATTCGGGACTTCGTCCGGGGGCGGCACCTGCGGCACCACCAACGTCGCCCTCAACCATCCCGCTACCGCGTCGTCGGTTCAGAACGGCACCTTCCCTGCCTCGGCGGCCGTCGACGGCAACCTCGGCACCCGCTGGTCGAGCGCGTTCTCCGATCCGCAGTGGCTGGAGGTCGACCTCGGCACTACCCAGTCCATCTGCAAGGTCGCGCTGTACTGGGAAACGGCTTACGGCAAGGCGTTCCAGATCCAGACGTCCAACGACGGCTCGACCTGGACTCCGATCTTCTCCACCACCACCGGGACTGGCGGCACCCAAACCCTGAATGTCTCCGGCTCCGGCCGGTACATCAGGATGTACGGAACTGCCCGCGGCACCGTGTATGGCTACTCGCTCTGGGAGTTCCAGGTCTTCACCGGCACCGCGAGCGGTAATACCGTCACGGTCACCAACCCGGGTACCCAGACGTCTACGGTGGGCACCGCGGTCAGCAAGCAGATCAGCGCCACCGACTCCGCGTCGGGCCAGACGCTGACCTTCAGCGCCGCCGGCCTGCCCGCCGGGCTGTCCATTTCCGCGGCTGGCCTGATCACCGGCACGCCCACGACGGCGGGCACCTCCAATGTCACCGTGACCGCCACCGACACGACGGGAGCTTCCGGGTCGGCCTCGTTCAGCTGGACAGTCAACGCCAGCGGCGCTAATACCGTCACGGTCACCAACCCGGGCAGCCAGAGCGCCACGGTGGGCACCGCGGTGAGTAAGCAGATCGCCGCGACCGACTCCGCGTCGGGCCAGACGCTGACCTTCAGCGCTGTCGGCCTGCCCGCCGGGCTGTCCATTTCCGCGGCGGGGCTGATCACCGGCACGCCCACGACGGCGGGCACTTCCAATGTCACCGTGACCGCCACGGACACGACCGGAGCGTCCGGGTCCGCCTCGTTCAGCTGGACAGTCAACGCCAGCGGCTCAGGAGCTCCGCCTGCCTCGTTCTGGGGTAACACCGGGGCTATCCCGGCCGCTACCCACGTACTCGAAGTCTCGATCGTGAACCAGACGAACGGGCAGTATCCCGACAGTCAGGTCTACTGGAGCTTCAACGGAACGGAGAAGTCGATCGCGCAGCAGCCTTACATCGACATGCCGGCGAATTCGGCTGGCCGGATGTACTTCTACCTGGGCTCCCCGACCAGTGCGTACTACGACTTCATCGAGTTCACGGTCGGCGCGAACTCTATTAACGTCGATACCACCCGAGTCGACCGGTTCGGCCTGAAGCTGGCCTTGCTACTGCACGGCCATGACGGATCCAACCAGGAGGTCGGCGAGAACTACGCGACATTCCAGGAGAGCCGGGCGGCTACCTTCCAGCGGTTCGAGAACGCGGTGCCGACCCAATTCAAGGAACTGGCAACTGACCAAGCCCCGTATGGCATCCCGTCGCCCGGTAATGACCCGGCGTTCCAGACGGGCGGGGCGTACGCGAATTACTTCGCCAGCTACGCGGCCTCGGTAGGTGATTCCGCTGATTCGACCGCTCAGATCTTCGGCTGCGGCGGCACGCTGGCCGCCAACCCCTCGTTGTGCGCCGGGATTAACCGCCACGTCGCGCAGCTGCCGTCTTCTGAGCAGTCGAACCCAGCTAACTTCTATCTCGCCGGTCCGGCGAACTACTATGCACAGTTCTGGCACCAGAACGCCATCAACGGGGTGCAGTACGGCTTCCCCTATGACGACTACGCGGGGCAGTCATCGGACATCTCGGTGACCAACCCGCAGTACATGGTCGTGGCGGTCGGCTGGTAACAACTCCGATAGTGCTGGGCTCCGGCGGGTGCGCCCGCCGGAGCCCAGGCATTTGGGGGAGTGCGTGCGATGGAGTCAGCTGCCGTAGACCTGGAACTCGAAGAGTGAGTAGCCGTAACCCGTCGCCCGCTTCGTGCCGTACATCCGGACGTACCGTCCTGATCCTGTCACGGTGAGGGTCTGCGTCCCTCCGGTGCCGGTTGTCGTCGAGTAGATGGTTGTCCAGTTCGTACCGTCAGTGGATGTCTGGATCTGGAACGCTGTGGCATACGCGGCTTCCCAGTACAGGACAACCTTGCTGATGGTATGCGTGGCACCGAGGTCGACCTGCAGCCATTGCGGGTCACTGAATGCGCTCGACCAGCGAGTCGTCAGGTTCCCGTCAACGGCGTTCGATGCTGGGTACCCTGCGTTCTGCACCGACGATGCGGTGGCCGGCTGCCCCTGTGACAGCAGCAGTCCGCCCGATCCGCTTGTCGGCGTGGCGGTGGCCTCGTTCGAGCTTGGCGATGTGCCCACCGAGTTGCTCGCCGTGACCTTGTAGTAATAGGCGGTGCCGTTGGTGAGTCCGGTGTTAGTGAAGCTAGTCGAGGCGGTGGTGCCGACCGCCGTGGTGCCCTCCGCACCAGGTGCGGTGCCTCGGTAGATGCTGTAGCTGGTCGCGCCTGCGCTGGCGTTCCAGGTGAGCCCGACCGAGCCGTTGCCCGCTGTGGCAGCAAGGCCCGTGGGCGCCGACGGGGCGGTCGCGGAGGCGGCGGGTATCACGGAGACCTCGTTCGAGTCAGGTGACACGCCGACGCTGTTGTTGGCGGCGATGTTGTAGAAGTACGTCTTGCCGTTGGTGAGGCCGGTGTCAGTGAACGTGGTGGTCGTGCCGTTGACGGTGCCAACCGGCGTGACCGCTTCGCCGTCGGAGATGGTGCCGCGGTAGATGGAGTACGAGGTCGGACTGCCGCTCGTGCTGCCCGTCCAGCTGAGTGTCGCCGAGCCATTGCCCGGCGTCACGGTCAGGTTGGTCGGCCCGCTCGGGACTGAGGCAGTCGCTGGGGTGACGGTCATCTGATCGACCCGCGAGACGCCGTGGTCGCTGACGGCCAGCATGCTGATGGAGTTCACGCCAGCGTTCAGGTGAACCTGCAGGGACGAGTTCTGGTACGTCTCGAAACTTCCGGTGATCGGGAAGCGCTCGGTGGAGGTGATGACCGTGCCGTTGACCTCCAGGCCCATCTGGCGGTTGTTGACTCCGGGGAAGAGCCCGCCTTGGAATGCATACCGCCAGGTGACGGTGTACAGGCCGCTGGTCGGCTCGACGACATCGTTGAATGTCAGGCTGCCGTTGCTGGCGTAGGCCATGTCTACGACCGTTTTTCCCGGGGAAATGGACCCGGACGATCCGAGTACCTCGGGGAACCAGCCGGTCAAGGTCTGGAACCAGTCGAAGCCGGCCAGCCGCGCTTGATTGCAGTAGAAGATCAGGCTGTTGCCTGAGGCCACCCCAGGCGTGCTGCCGCCCATGCTCTGCGGCGGCGGGGTCTTTGACGCGTCCTCCGGGGTACGGGCGGATTCGCCGCAGGAGTTCACCGCCGTGAACTCGTAGAAGTAGATCGGGGTGCTGCTGAGATTCTTGTCGACATAGGTGGTGGCGGTGGTGGTCGCGTACGGCGTAGTGCCCTCGGCGCCGGAGGTGGTGCTCCGGTAGATGTTGTAGCTAGTAGCGCCGGGGCTGGCGGTCAAGGTAAGGGTGATAGATGAGTCGGGGTTCGCGTGCAGTTCCTCGCCCGGCGGGGCCGGAATGGTGCATGCTGCGGCTTTGCCTGGCGCACCCGGCTGGGCCTGTGCCGCTGAGGCGCCGAATCCTACGGATAATAGGGCCACCACTAAGGCGGCGAATGTCGTGCCTGTGAGGCGGGCTACTCTAATCATGCGAACTCCTCCGATCTAGGTGAGAGAACTTCTCAGATCCTGTCGATGGAAATGCTGGTCCAGCCACGTGCGCGAACTGCAGGAATGCGTGCAATGCCGCTCCACGCTGGCTTTAAAACTGACGGAACCGCCTGAGCTCCCGACGCCAGTTACTGGCTGCGCGTACAATTGGCCGTCGACCTGATAGGAGATTCGCTTTCCGAATTGAGCGACGTTGGCCTGCGCAAGGTCTTCTGCGACCGTTGTTCCCGCTACAAGCATGAGCAACGCGACGCATAACGGGGACCGGATCGCATTGATTCCGTGGAGCCGAGTGACGGAGTTAACTCACGCATCATGCAAGTCCTTTGACGTAACCACTGAGGCGGGTTCAGGGGATCCCTCAGTACTGGGTGGCGCGGGTTCCCGCGAAGCCGATCGGTCAGCAGCGATGGACCCTGATGACGTCCGCAACCCTGGCAGCCCGCCTTGACCGCGCATGTCTGGCTGTCGCACGACGTAGCCCAGCTCATGCTTTTTCTACAACTTAATTTATGATGTGAGCTAAGCCTGGAGGAACCGCACTGTCAAGAGGCAGCCGCCGATGGATCGTGGCGGGAGTCGGCTCGTGATCCGCGACTCGCTAGCCGAGATGTGAGGCACGCATGCTGTCAGTGGCCGGGCCGCCGAGCCTCACCCTTGCTGCCGTCCCTGCGGCATTACGGCGTCACTGCCGGGATCGTGGCGCTAGGCGCTGAGTGGCCTGCTGCGGGCGGCCGCCAAACTGAGCGGTCCCAGACCTATCGCTGGCTGGCGCCTCACCTGTCGTAATGCGTCGGCGGGAAACGATCTCGCTCTCCCTCGACCTGCAACTCGTCCTGATCGAACTCGCGGCGGATCTCGGCCCGCTCCTCCTGGTATTCCTCGGTCTGGGTGACATCCCACGGCTTCGGCTCGTCGGTCGCAGGCGGCACCTCGTCCGGGTCGTAATCATCAATGCCGGCCGCTACCCGCTCCTCCTCGGTCAGGCGGGCAAGCTGATCGTCATCGATGTGCTGCGAGATACCGCCATGCTCACGCCGGTCGCGGTGGAACTGCTCGGCGAGCTGATCTGAGTCAGCAGGCTGATCTGAGTCGGCGGGCTGATCTGAGTCGGCGGGCTGATCTGAGTCATGCTGCGCCATCTCGCCTCCAGTGGATTCGGGCATGCCCGCGCTGCGGGCTGATAACACAACACGCTACGCCTCGCGGGGTCTGCCGCCCGTTCTCGCCGGCCTCGGCCACTGCCGTCGAATGCCTGCGAGAACGCAAAAGCCCAGGTCAGCGATCATGATCTGGGCTTTCTGCGACGGGTACGCCGCGGGGGACTTGCCTGCCGTCGGACCGGGGGTACCCCGCATTAGGCAGACTTGATGATGATCTCCTCGGCGACCCACCGTGCGACGTCGGTTGGGTAGGGCGCTGGCAGCCCCAGGACGATGTGCTGGAAGCCGGCGGCAATAGCGTGACCGACCGCGTCCCGGGTGGTGCTGGGCTGGTCGTAGGAGAGCTGCAGGACGATCGAGCGGGTGATCGACGCGGGGTCGCGACCGATCTCGGCGCAGAAGCGGTCCAGCAGCTCGCCGCGACGGACGGCGTCGTCGATGTCGCCGCCGGGGATGTTCCACACGTCGGCATGTTCGGCGACCACGCGCAGCGTCGCGGCAGAGCGTCCGCCGATGAGAATCGGCGGATGGGGGCGCTGGACGGGCTTGGGGTTGCAGAACGCTCCGGTCAGATTGAGGTAGGTGCCATCGAAGTCGAAAGGTTCGGCCTCGGTCCACAACCGTCGGATAACCGTGCATGCTTCGGCGAGGCTCCCCACTGCGTGGCCGGAGTCATAGAAGGGAATGCCGTGAGCCTCGTACTCGCGCCGGGCCAAAGGGTGGCCGGGTCGTGAGCCCGCGCCGATGCCGAACTCAAGCCGGCCACCAGACACGATGTCGGCGGTCGCAGCGATCTTGGCCAGCATTGCGGGTGGTCGGAAGCGGTTGCTGGTTACGAGGAGGCCGAGGCGCAGTCGTTCGGTTTGTGCGGCGAGGGCCGAGAGAAGTGTCCAGCCTTCGTAGGTCGGCCCGTTCGGGTCGCCGCCGATGGGCATGAGGTGGTCGAACAGCCACGCATGCTCGATCTGCGGAATCGTGTCCGCCTCGTGCCAGACCCGCAGAACCTCGTCGTAGCCAACTTGCGACGGCGGGGTCATGATTCCGAAACGAGGCCGGGTCGTGTGCGTCATGGGGCCGTTGGTCCTTTCGGTTCCGTTCGTGATCTTCTTCCCGGCGTCATGGCCATGCGAGTCCGTCCCGGCGGCGGCGGCGCCCGCTCCTGGTCCGCCGCCCTCCGCCTCGGTTCAGCCGAGCGGATCTGGGCGGGAGCCGTCAGCGGCGTCGAAGTGACGGGTCGAGGAGGGCCGGCGGAGTGTCGTTCTTCTCGTGTGCGGCGAGGTCGACGCCGGGAGCGACGATCGCATCGATCGCGTCAAGCACGTCGGCGGACAGCGCCGTGTCTGCGGCGGCGAGCTGAGAGTGCAGGTGGTCCAGTGTGCGAGGGCCGATGATCGCGCTGGTCACGGCGGGGTGTGCGGTCACGAACCCGAGCGCAAGCTGGATCATCGTCAGGCCAGCCTCGTCGGCGATCCCGGCCAAGTGCTCGACGGCGTCCAGCCGGGCGCGGTTCGAGGGGATGGTGATGTCGAAGCGTTGCGGCATGAACGTCGAGCGGCTGGTGGTGATGTCTCGGCCCGCACGGATCGCCCCTGACAGCCAGCCCGAGGCCAACGGGCTCCATGCCAGCACACCGAGCCCGTACTGCTCGGTGACGGGCAAGACGTGGGTTTCCACACCGCGCTGCAGAATCGAGTAGCTGGGCTGCTCGGTGACGTAACGGCTTAGGTGGTTGTCTCGGGCGGCCCATTGCGCTTGTACGACTCGGTAGGCCGGGAACGTCGAGGAGCCGAAGTAGCGGATCTTCCCGGCACGCTGCAGCTCCGTCAGCGCCGACAACGTTTCCTCGTCGCTGGTCCTCGGGTCCCACCGGTGGATCTGGTAGAGGTCGATGTGGTCGACGCCGAGGCGGCGCAGGCTGTTGTCGACTTCGGTGACCAGCCAGCGGCGCGAGCTGCCCTGGTGGTTGCGCTCTTCGCCCATCGGCATGTTCGCCTTGGTAGCGAGCACGATGTCCTCGCGTCGGCCGACGATGGCCTTCCACCTCTCCTCGGACTCTCCGCCGCTGTAGATGTCGGCGGTGTCGATCAGATTGATCCCACCCTCGAGCGCGGCGTCGACAAGGGCAGTCGCCTCGTCCTGGGTGGTATGTCCGATCGTGCCAAAGTTCATCGCGCCGAGCACGAGGGAGCTGACCTGCACACCGGTGCGGCCCAAGGTGCGGTATTGCATGATTTGCTTCCTCCATTGCGGTGAGCTGTCGAGGCAACGGCAACTTGGTCGCCGGCGGGGTTATGGCATCATGACCAAGCGGAACCTTGCTCCGCTAACGATACGGAGCAGTGTTCCGTTTGGCAAACCTGAGCGATGAAAGGGAGCAGCAGGGTGGCCGACATCGACGAGCGGCCAGGGCAAGCGCCGCCGCGGAAACGGGCCGACGCCCGGCGTAACGAGCAGGCCCTGCTCGCCGCCGCCGCCGCCGTCTTCGTCACCTCCGGCGTGTCAGCGCCGGTACGCGACATAGCAGCCAAAGCCCGGGTCGGTATGGGCACGATCTACCGCCACTTTCCGACGCGAGCAGACCTCATCATCGCCGTCTACCGGCACCAGGTCGAAGCGTGCGCCGAGGCCGGTCCGGCCCTGCTGGCGAGTAGCGTCACGCCGCACGCTGCGCTGACGCGATGGATAGACCTCTTTGTTGATTTCCTGGTCACCAAGCACGGACTCGCCGCGGTTATGCAGTCCGACAACGCCGGCTTCGATGCACTGCACGCCTACTTTCTCGACCGCCTCGTGCCGGTGTGCGCCCAGCTCCTCGATGCCGCCGCGGAGGCCGGGGAGATCCGCTCTGACGTGGATGCCTACGAACTGATGCGTGGCATTGGCAGCCTGTGCGCCGGCGTCGATAACGACCCGCGCTACGACGCACGCCGCATGGCCCAGCTGCTTTCCGCCGGGCTGCTTCAATTGTCAGGGCCATTCTGAAAGCGAGTCACGATGTTCAAGGTGCCGGCCGGCTCAGTAGAGGAGTACCTCCGCTTTGATCCCGCCCGCGAGAACGACCTGCGGGCGCTGGATGGGCTGATCCGCGGCGCAGCGCCAGGACTGGCGCGCTGGTTCGTGCCCGGAACCCCGGGCGGCCAGCCCGGCATGACGATGACCATGATCGGCTACGGCCAGTTTCAGTACTCCGTCAAAAGCTCTCCCGTCCCAGTCAGCTGGCCAATCCTCGGCCTCGCGCTGCAGAAGAACTACATCAGCCTGTACAACTGCGCCAACGGCGACGGGCCTCCCTTCACCTGCGCTTACGCTGACAGACTCGGACGCGCGCGGGTCAGCAAGAAAGGCGTCGTGAGCTTCAGCGCCCTTCGCGACATCAACCTGCGGGCACTCACCGAGATGATCACCGCGATTGAGGCCGGCCTGAAAGCCTGCAACTGACCGCGCGCTAGTGAGTCGCTTCTGCGTGCCGGGACGCTCCGCGACCCCGGGCCGGTGGCACGGTGCCGTCGGAAGCTCAGCGGCAGAAAGATTGGCGCCGCTCATCAGGTCTCGGTAGCTGTCCACCAGGTCGCTGATCCTGATCAGGTGGTCGTATAGGTCACGGAAGTAGCGCTCGGCGTCGGGAGTCATGCCGGGCAGCGCGTCGGTGCCGCTTAGCAGCGTCGCGAACATGTCCCGCTGCGGGGTGACCACCTTCCGGAGCGCGATCAGCGACCGCTTCATATCGAATAGCTGCCCGAGCTGCTGGTCGGTGGGCCGCTGCAGGATCGCGTCTTCCAGCTCGCCGATGGAAACCGAACGTGTCCAGCAGCAGCCTGTCCGCCGTGGTCTTGTCCAGGCCGGCAGGTCCAGCCAGAAGCGGGCCGGCTGGGCCATGCTGGTGTGCTCAGCCGGAGGAGAGTTGGGTGAGTTGGTCGTTCAGGGATCGGCGTTCGGCGTCGGTCTGGGCGAGTTCGAGTGCGCGTCGGTATGCGTGGCGCGCCTCGTCGTCTCGCCCTGCGCGACGAAGTAGCTCGGCGCGGGCTGAGTGGAAGTAGCGGTAGTGGTCGAGCTCGAGGCCGTCGAGTATCGCCAGGCCAGCCTCAGGACCGTCGAGTTCGGCCACAGCGACGGCCCGGTTGAGTTCGACGACGGGGGAACCGGTCTGGATGGAGAGATTGTTGTAGAGCGCCGCGATCTGTCGCCAGTCGCGTGGCTGTTGCAGGTGCAGATCGGCGATGGCGGCCTGCACGGCATAAGAGCCGGTCTCGCCGCGCGTGATCGCCTGCTGGAGCAACTCGCGGCCTTCGCTGATCTGCTCGTCGTCCCACAGCGCGCGGTCCTGGTCGTCGAGCAGGACGATCTCACCGTCGCGGATCCTGGCGTCTCGCCGGGCGTCCTGGAGCAGCATGAGGGCGAGCAGCGCGAGGACTTCGCCCTCGTCGGGCATGAGTTCGGACAGGGCGCGACCGAGTTGGATCGCCTCGGTGGCGAGGTCGACGCGGCCGCCTCCCCAGCCGGCGTTGAACACGAGGTAGAGCACTGCGAGGACCGCCGCTAGCCGGTCCGGGAGCTGATGGTCAGGTGGTACGGCGAATGGGATCCGTGCGTCGCGGATCTTGTGTTTCGCCCGTGTCAGCCGTTTGCTCATCGTCTCGGTCGGGACGAGGAACGCGAGCGCGATCTCCTCGGTCGACAGGCCGCCGAGGGTGCGGAGGGTCAGCGCCGCCTGTGCCTCGAGCGCGAGTGCGGGGTGGCAGCAGGTGAAGATCAGTTCCAGCCGCTCGTCCGGAAAGGTGGCTGATTCGTACACGGTTGCCTCCGATTCCACGGTGAACTCGCGCGCGAGCAGCTTCGTCTTCTCGGCTAGCACGCGTTGTCGGCGAATGTGGTCGATCGCCCGGTTCCGCGCGGTCCAGATCAGCCAGCCGACGGGATTATCCGGCTCCCCGTCGTGGGGCCAGCGTTCGGCAGCGATCGCGAACGCCTCTTGAGCGGCATCCTCGGCAAGCTCGATGTCGCCGAGGATCCCCACCAGGGTGGCCAGCACCCGCGGCCAGTGCTCGCGGAAGACTCCGTCAAGCGCCATGGAACAACGCTTCGAGGATGGGCCGCACCTCGATCGCGCCGCTGGTCCGGGTGTCCTGCAATTCCTGCGCGATGGCGAGCGCAGCGTCGAGGTTGTCGGCCTCCACGACAATGACGCCGGCCAGGAATTCCTTGGTCTCAATGAACGGCCCGTCGGTGAGCAGCGTCCGCCCCTCGCCGTTTCGCACGGTCGTGGCTGACCCGTCCGCGTGCAGACGAGCCCAGCCGGTCACGTAGGGCCTGGCGAGCACGTCGGCAATCGCGCCCTCAACCGGGCCGGCGTGGGCCCGCTGGCTGCCGTATGCAAGCAATGCGTACTGCATAACCCCTCCAGTCACTGACGGATACCGGTTCGAGTATCTGACGAACGGCATCGGCGCCGACGGACAACTCGGGCGGAGAAATCCTCCGCGGAAGAGATGTTGTCCGCGGCTGTCTGTGCCGGGCAGGGCTGTTCGTCATTACGGCAGATCTGCCCGCAGCAGTAAAGGCGTGCATGGGGCGCGCCGGTTCTCGAAAGGACGATCGACATGGCGAAGTTCATCTACCTCTACCGTGGCCCGGCGGCTTCGATGTCCGACCGCACGCCGGAGCAGGGCGCTGAGCGTAAGGCCGCGTTTGGCGCCTGGATGGAGAGGGCTGGCGCGGCGCTCGTCGACGTCGGCAGCCCGTTCGGGACGAGCGCATCCGTTCGCGATGACGGCACTGAAGGAACAGCCGGCGACCTGATCGGCTACACGATCGTCGAGGCCGACGATCTCGCTGCGGCGAAGGCGCTCACCGGCGGCCTCCCGTTCCTGTCCAACAGTGATGGGAAGTGCGCGGTGGAGATCTTCGAGCTGCTGCCGATGTAGCAGGAACGGTCTGCCGCACCTAAGACGGAGGTGCGGCAGACCGCTCCGGCGCAGCCCGGCCATCTGACCCGTCAGGCGCCCTAACGCCTCCGCGGGATGCCGCCGCGGAGGACCTGGTCGACTCTGGCGAAGTCGTGGGCCGTTAGCCACCGGATCTGGCCCCCCATGGTGGCCTGCACCTCAACGGCCCCGCGGGTAGCCATGCTCGCCGCGGGCGGGAAGTTTGTTGGCTGCCTCTTGACACCGCCGTTTCTCGGGAGTTAACTCACGCCATAAATTAAGTCATGTAACAAGCCTTTTTATCTGGTCTACGTCGGGTCGAACCAGACAGGAAAGCTCCACGCCCGCGGCCAGCGCCTGGTGCGGCCTGCAGCGGGTCCAGATCGGCCTTGGCTTCACCCGGCGACGTCGAGACGATGATCCGCTCTGCAGGCAACGTCCACGTGGACGGCAATGACCCCATGAACATCACAGCGCGCAGCAGCAACCCGCTGCGATGCGCCGGTTTGCGTCAAAGGGACGTGAAAGATGCGTGAGTTAATTTTATCGGCCAGCTCCGCGGAATCAAAGCGCTCTAATCGCATGGCATTGTGCGTCGCGTTGCTCCTGTTCATAGCAGGAGCATTGATCGCAGTGAATATTGCGCCGCATGCGGCCCGTGCGGCGGCGGCGAATCTTGCGCCGCAGGCGGCCCGTGCGGCGGCGGCCAACACCGCCGTGACGACATTCAAGAACGACAACGAGCGAGACGGCCAGTTCAGCAACGAGACGATCCTGAACCAGTCAAACGTCAACGTGACGCAGTTCGGCAAGCGGGTGCAGTACCCGGTCGACGGGCAAGTCTACGCGGAGCCGCTCTACCTGCCGAACCTGACAATCGGCGGCGCCACGCACAACGTCGTGTTCGTCGCCACCGAGAACGACAGCGTGTACGCGTTCGACGCGGATGCCACCAGCGCCATCGCACCGCTGTGGAAGGTCAGCCTGCTGCCCAGCGGCGCGACCGCGGTGTCCAACAGCGTGAGCGGCTGTGGCGACCTGACGCCGGAGATCGGCATCACCGGCACACCGGTCATCGACCCCGCCACGGACACGCTGTTCGTCGTCTCCTATGACACCGAGGGCGGGAACGAGGTCTATCGCCTGCACGCCCTCAACGCGACAACCGGGGCGGACAAGTGGCCGCCCATCGTCCTTAGCGGATCGATGCCGGGTACCGGCGCCGGCAGCTCCGGCGGCACCGTCAGCCTCAACCCCAAGACGAACCGCCAGCGCGTCGCGCTCATGCTGGAGAACGGGAAGATCTACGTCGGCTTCTCCTCGTTCTGCGACATCGGGGCCTACCAAGGCTGGATCCTGGCCTACAGCTACAGCACCACCGCGTTCACGCTCGCTAACGCCTACGACGACGTCCCCAACGGGAGCGATGGCGGCATCTGGAGCGGCAGCGGCGGGGGCATCGCCGGCGACCCCAGCGGCAACGTGTACTACATCAGCGGCAACGGCACCTTCGACGCCAACACCGGCGGTCCTGACTATGGCGACAGCTTCGTGAGGCTGAACGGCTCGCTGCAAGTGCAGGACTACTTCACGCCCTACAACCAGCAATGCCTCTCCCAGGGCGACGCGGACCTCGGCGCAGGCGGGCCCCTCGTGATCCCGTCGGCCAACGTGGTGATCTCGGCGGGCAAGGAGGGGCGTCCCTACGTTGTCAGTACGACGAGCATGGGCAAGTACACCGCCGACCCCAACCTCGTCTGCGGAGGCACCGATTCAAGCGTCACGACGATAGACAAGGTGCAGCAGGAACTGCCGCCAGGCACGGTGGGCTCGTTGTTCAGCACGCCGACGCTCTGGACCAGTCCCACCGGGCAGCAGGACGTGTACTTTACCCAGTCGAACGGCCCGACCAGGGCGTTCACCTTCAGCGGCGGGAAGCTGTCCACGGCCGCGACCTCCTCCTCGTCCGGAAACGGGGGCGACCCGGTCGTCTCCAGCAACGGGACCACGGCCGGTACCGGCATCGTCTGGGTCCAGGACTACGGCGGGGAACTGCACGCACTTAACCCGACGAACCTGGCCGAAGAATTCTGGAACAGCGGCATGAACTCCAGCCGCGACGGCCTGCCCGGAGAGGTCAAGTACGCGACGCCGACCGTCGCGAACGGCGAGGTGTTCGTGGGACTGCCGGCGGGCCTGGCCATCTTCGGCCTGCTCGGCACCAGCCCGCCGCCACCGCCGCCGACGCCCACCGGCCTGGCCGCGACCGCAGGCAATGCCTCGGTTGCGCTGACCTGGACCGCGAGCTCGGGTGCCACCAGCTACAACATCTACCGCGGCACCACCTCGGGCGGCGAGGGCACCACGCCGGTCGCCACCACCGCATCGACCAGCTTCACCGACACCGGGCTGACCAACGGCACCACGTACTACTACAAGGTCAGCGCGACCAACGGTGGCGGCACGTCGGCGCAGTCCAGCGAGGTGTCCGCGAAGCCGTCATCGTCGTTGCCGACCAGCGTGCAGATCAGCGCCGGTGGTCCGGCGACCGGGACCTGGGCGGCCGATAAGGACTTCACCGGCGGTGCGACTTCGGCCACAGCTAACGCGATCAGCACCACCGGCGTGACCAACCCGGCTCCGCAGTCGGTCTACCAGCACAACCGGTACGGCAACTTCACCTACGCGATCCCCGGCTCCATCCCCGGGGCTACCTACACGATCCGATTGCATTTCGCCGAGGAGTACTGGACGACGGCGGGCTCGCGGACCTTTAACGTCCTGATCGACGGGACGCAGGTCCTGACCAACTTCGACATCTTTGCCGCCGCCGGCGGTGAGTACAAGGCGGTGGTGAAGCAGTTCAGCGAGGTCGCCCCGAGCAACGGCGTCATCACCATCCAGTTCGCCACCGTCAAGGACAACGCCCAGGTCAACGGCATCGAGATCTTGTCGTCCTCGAGCCCGGCGCCACCGCCGACGCCTACCGGCCTCGCCGCGATCGCCGGCAACGCATCGGCGATACTGTCCTGGACCGCCAGCCCGGGCACCACCAGCTACAACATCTACCGCGGCACCACCTCGGGCGGCGAAGGCACCACGCCGGTTGGCACATCCACGTCGACCAGCTTCACCGACACTGGGCTGACCAACGGCACCACGTACTACTACAAGGTCAGCGCGACTAACAGCGCCGGCACGTCGGCGCAGTCCAGCGAGGTGACCGTGACGCCGACGACGTCGTCGCCGCCGCCACCGTCCAGCCTGCAGATCAGCGCCGGTGGTCCTGCGACCGGGACCTGGGTGGCCGATGAGCACTTCACCGGCGGCGCGGTCGCGGCGGTGACTAACGCGATCAGCACGACCGGTGTGACCAACCCGGCTCCGCAGTCGGTCTACCAGCACAACCGGTACGGCAATTTCACCTACGCGATCCCCGGGTTCACCGCCGGGACCAGCTACACGATCCGATTGCATTTCGCCGAGGAGTACTGGACGACGGCGGGCTCGCGGACCTTTAACGTCTTGATCGACGGGACACAGGTGCTGACCAACTTCGACATCTTCGCCGCCGCCGGCGGTGAGTACAAGGCGGTGGTGAAGCAGTTCACCGAGGTGGCCCCGACCAACGGGACGTTCACCATCCAGTTCGTCACCGTCAAGGACAACGCCCAGGTCAACGGCATCGAGATCCTGAGCGGATGATGACATGAGGAGACTGGCCTGGCGATCGCTCTCCAGTTGCCTGATCGCGGCGCTCGCCTCGTGCACTGGCAGTACGGTCGCCGCGCCAGCGCCCTCGCACACCCAGTCGGCGCCGGCCGCGGTCACATCCACCGCGGCCGGCGTCCGGTCGGCCCCGGCGCCACCGGCCGCTACGCAATCCATCGAGTCGGTGGTCACCGGCTACTACCGGGCCATCGTCACCCGGAACTACCCGAAGGCGTTCAGCTACCTCGCCCCTGGTGCGACCGGGCCGGACGGCCAGAAGCTGACGCTGGGCTCGTTTCTCCAGCTCGCACGCATGCTGGATGGCCAGGGAGGACCGGTGACACATTTTTCGTTGTCAGTCGTTCAGTACATGGTCGTGATGACCAACGACCGGGAAAAATACGGACCGTACAACGCGCATCTTCAGATGGCGCGGGACGGAGACGGCTGGACAATCATTTCCATTGACAGGATTTGAGGAATCCTCTGACGCTGGGCCCGGTGCTGGTCGGTCAGCCATGCGCATCCCCTTTGAGCCGACCAGCGGCAGCCGCGTAACATAACCGCGAATCAGGTGTCCCGAAAGCGGGGCACGTCGGTAACTTCACATAAGAACCCCACGCACGCTGCTTCGCCTCAAGCCCATGGCATTGAGACTCCCCGTGTCGATCTCGAAACCCGCTGATCGAGCGTGGGAGCACGTGGCCGTCTCGGTGATCGCCTGGACGTCCGGGCTAGCGCACGGCGAACCGGGAGCGGCTCATGACGGCGATCCCGCAGGTGGCGATGAGTCCGTAGAGAGCCGGAGCGAAGAAGACATGCGGCAGGCCGAGAACGCTGACGCCGAGGCTGCCGGTCAGCCCTCCGAGGGCACTGGCGATCGCCGTGGAGCTCATGAAGACGGCTGAGGCGGTCGCGACGGCTTGGGGCAGCAGTCGTTGGGCGACGATGATGCCCAGGGCCGCGAACACACCCCATACCCCGCCCATAAGGATCTGCCCGGCGAACATTCCGGCGGCGTCGCCCGTCAGAGCGAAGCAGAGATTCGCGCCGACGCCGAATGCCGCGCCGAGGATCATCAGGTGCATCATGCCGATACGGCGGGCGACGAGCACGGCCACCGGCATCAGGATCAGCTCTATCAGAGGTTGGATGCCGATGACCGCGCCGCTGACCGCAGTCGGCAGATGCATGTCGTCGCCCATGTAGATCGGCAGGTAGCCGTACTTGATCGGCTCACCCGCGTAGACGAACACGTACAGCCCGGTGAACGCGAGCAGCGGCAGCATCTCCCGGAGCTTCGGGCGCTGCGCGAGGCGTTCGGCCAGCATTTCGGACGTGGACGCGGTGTGCGCGCCGGGCCGAGCCGAGCCGGTACGCGCGAAGCCCATGGGGACGATCTGCGCGAGGACGCATGACCCGGTGGCCGCGAGCATCACGCGCGAGCCGGCGGCAGTCGCCAGGATCGCGCCCAGGACGGGGCCGACGACCCATCCGGCCGTCAACGCCATCCGTACGATGGAGACGACCCCGTCTGCCACGGGGTTCGCGGTCTTTTGCAGGTCGTCGTGGACCGCGGCGAACAACTGCGAGCCCGCGGCGCCCGAGAAGGCCAGGACGATGGTACTGATCACGAAGGGCATCCACACCTGGTTGGCCAAGGCCATCGCGACCCACCCGAGGAATCCCGCCAGAGCACACCACCGGAACAGCCCGAGCCGCTTTCCGGAGCGGTCCGAGCGTGCGCCGATCAGGTAGCCGGCGAGCGGGGCGGTGATGTTCGTGAGGTAGAACAGCCCGGCCGTGGTCAGCGAGACGTGCAGGTCGTTGACCAGGAACAGAGTGATCTGCGGCGCGGCCGCGGACGTCCCCAGCCCGGAGAGGAACAGTGCGACGGTCGCTCCGCGGTAAAGCGGCGATGCCAAGACCGAGCGCGCTGCGGACCGGGTGGTCGCAACCTCGGCAGCGGCGACTGCGGATGGCACGGAGGAGACCCCTCGAATCTATGCGGTTTGGACGACGGTGCCGATTCGTTCGAGTGGCCAGCCGCAGGCAGAGCCGTTCGAAGTTCTCCCAGGCCAGGCACTCAAAAGGCAGCACCTGATGGCGCGTCTCAACAGGCGGATCGATCCGGGACGGAACCACCAACGTGTGCAAGCGGCTCGGCGGACCTAACCAACTGCCCGGATCGCCGGGGTCCCCGCTGAGCGACGCGACCGCCGGATTGCTCTTACTCAATATCCGTCCCCCAGCTATGGCCAACGCGAAACGTCATGAACGGTCCCCTCGCCCCGACAGGCGCAATCCGCACCTGGGGAACCGGGTTCCGGCAGCACGCAATTCTACGAGCGATCAGACCTCGGGTCCGTCAGGAAGGCGGCACGGCACTCATCGGCTCTGAGCGAGGTGGCGGTGTGATCGCCGCTCCGGACGACGAGTAACACGCGCACCTTCTTGGCGGAACAAGCGCGAACGAGCACGCTGACCGGGGCTGGATGTATGTCGGCGTGGAGAACTCGCCGGCCACGCTGCTCCTGCCGCTAGGGGTTGGCCCCTTCGGCGGAGCGGACCGCAGCTGCACTGCCGTGGCCAGCAGGCATCAGTCGCTGACGGCAGCGATGGGCTGAACAGCAGCTGGGCCTGGGTGGCGGACCGTCGAAATGGTGGGCTCGTCGTCGCTGAAGTCGATCTCGGCGTAGTCGCGGCGGTATTCGGCAGGCACCGGATCGGGATCGTCAGCTTCCATGGCGGTGCTTCGCCGGCTGAGGACGAATGGCGATGGGAGGCGTTCCTGCTCCAGGCGCATATAGGTGCCGTCTTCTGCGGAGAGCGCGGCCAGGGCGGCGGCTTCGACGTCGGTTAGGTTCGGATCCGGGCTGTCGACTCGTGTCTCATCGCGGACGGCGAGAGTTTTGTGCTCTGCCAGCGTGACCGGGTCCATGAGGACGGAGACGATGCTCGGGAGCCGGGCACGGGCACGTGACAGTAAGGTGAACCCGGCGCGGTCGAGGTCGCCCCAGTACATCTGGCGCGCACTGTCCAGCCAGCCGATCTCGCTGAGGATGTTGAGGTGGTTGCCGAGCGAATGGATGACCACGGTCCGGGGCCGGTCGGCGATAGTGTAGGCGGATTCCTTGTTCTCGACGACCAAGATCATCTCGGGTCGGACGGGAAGCGCGTCAACTTCTGGCAGGGGTGCGCTGAAGTGCCGCACGCCGCCGACGAGTGCGCGATCGCGCGGGGTCGGCGAGGATCAGATCGATATAGACAGGCAACGCCTTGAGCCCGAGGGGATCCAGGTCGTCCTGTGCCAGTTCGTCGTCTGGCGCGTCGGCGTGTGGTTGCTCGTGATGTTGAGGCAGGCCAAGACGAGCCGACGGTTTCGGGCGAGCCACTTGGTGCCCATTCCCAGAACGGGTACCTGCCGGATTGTCAGCCCGGAGCTCGGGTTCTCTGTGAACCATTATGTGGCGCCGAGCAGCATCTCGAAGTCGGCATTGTCCAGGTCGACGATCTGCTGATCTAGGGGCGCAACCGCTCCGCGACCACGACGCCCGGCAGGGCGCGGATCCGTGACCACCTGACGTTCGCCCGCCGCCAGTGGTCGGCGAGGTCTTGGTCGAGGGCGACGAGGTCGTCGACCGCAGGAAGGTCCAGGTGGGTGAAGATCTCCTGGGTGCCCACGGCGGTGCGGCGCGTCACGCTGCGTAGCTGGGCAGCAGGGTGTGCCTCCGACCAGTTCCGCCAGGCCCGCACCCACCGGCCGACGGTGTCAGACTCGCGGGCGATTGCCTGCGCCGACGGTGCGGCAAGAGGAAACGAGAACTGGGCTCGGCTCTGTTAGTAGCCAGTCGCGCCAGTTGTTGCGGTACCGGACGTGTATCTGGTCCATGACATGATCGGGATCGCGCATCAGCTCTGCTCGTCCTCCAGTTGCAACGCCTCCGTCATCGTCATCGGGTAGATGCGCACCCGGGTGGGGTCGTCAGCATCGACGTTGATATAGGCGACAGACTCCATGTAGTCCTCGAAGGCGGTCGCTTTCTCGCGCGGCGCGCCGACGATCAGCTGGAAGCCGAGGGCCTGCAGGGCGGACAGCGACCGGCCCGTGTAGTCGCTGTCGGCCTTGACGAATCCTTCGTCAAGGATGATCGACGCGTAGCTGGGGGGTCCTTCGCGCCCCTCGCCGAGGCGGAACCGCAGGGCTGCGCCGAGGATGAACGCGATCAGTTCCTGTCCTTCTCCGCCGCTCATGCCAGAGACGCCGTCATGTACGACCCTGACCCCGTCAGGCCGGGACTCGATGGCCTGGAACTCGACGTGCTCGCGGGAGTCGAACACGCGCCGTCGCCATGCCTCCCCGGCTCGCGACTGGTCGTCGAGCTTTGCCAGATGTGAGCGCAGCCGGGTAAAGGATTTCTCTACCTGGTCTGCGTTCCGTTCTGTGTCCATTCCGACGGTGTTGCTGGTGTATCGGGTGATGATCTGACGGAAGTCCTTCAGGTCGCTGCTTGGCCGTTCGGCCGGTTCGATGCTCAACGTGGCGTCCTGCCGGAACCGTACGTGGCGCAGCACGTCATTGATCGGGACCAGCCCGCGCTTGATTGTCCTGCAGTCGTCGTCTATCTGCACGAGCACCCCGCGCAGCTGCCGGTTCATGTCCTCGTCGACCTTCGCTAGCCATGCGTCCTTCGCGCGAGGCAGATCATCGGTCACCAGTTGCTGGTAGATCGCCAGCAACGCAGGCAGGGAGTCGATCGTGCCGTCCGTCTCGCGGGCGGTCCGCTCGTCCAGGTTGCGGTAGGCCGCGATGTGGCCTACAACGGCAGCCTCGAGCTTCTCCCGGTCCTCTTTGTGTCGTTCGATCTGCTGGCGCAGGCTGACGATCGCGGCGGTCAGGCTTGCCGTTACCCCGCTAGTGCCGGCCGGTGCGGTGAACGGGGTGGCGGCGAGCGCGGCCCGCTCATCGTCGGAAAGCGGCGACGCTGCGGCCACACGGTCCTTCGCATCGTCCACGACCGAGGTAAGGTCGCCCCATTCCTTGTCCAGTCTGTCCTGCTCCTCCTTCAGTCGAGTCACCTTGCTGCTGGCTGCGACAGCCTCCTCACGCTGTTTCCGGAACAGCTTCGCCAGCTGCGTGACCTGGGGAGAATTGGCCTGCGCAAGCTGCGCGGCCAGCTCGTTCATCCGCTCGTGCGCGGCTGAGGTGTCGATCCGGTCCCAGTTGAGCTCGCTGCGGAGTGCCCGCAGTTCGTCCAGCCGGGCTCGAGCCGACTCGCGCCTAAGGCTGGTCTCATCCGCCGAAGCTCCAGCGACCTGGAGCTCGCGCTGGATCGACTCAAGTTCATCGCCCATCTCCCGCAGCAGCCGGCCGTTGTCCCACCCGAGCCACGGGTAACGCAGCCGGCGATCGTCCTTCGTGAACCGGTCGCGGGCGCCGGTGCGCATGCCGGCCGGAGTGATCGCGCCGCGAGCCCATGCAGGACGCTCATTGTCCAGCTGGTCTTCGGTTTCCACGCAGACGTAGTTCGCGGTCTCGTTCAGCTCGGCGGCGAGCCACCCCTGGAACGGGTGGTCGGCAATGTCGAGTACTGCCGGGACCCCGCCGTCCATTGGCGCGGGCCTTGAGGCGCCAGGCACGGCGGGCGCAATAGTCACCGAACCTTGCATGTCTTCGTCGTGCACGTACCGGCGCACGCGCGCGAACTCACGGCTGTCGACCAGCAGCGTGCTCGACAACGGCAGCAGCAGGCCGACAACCGCCTTTTCCCACCGACGGTGCTCGGGTTTGAGCTGGAGCAGTTCGCCGGCGTACCGGAGCCGGTCGATCTGGATGTGAAGCTCAGACCCGATCCGGTTGCGGCGCGCATCGGCATCCTCGGGGATGAGGCTGCGTCGTGCCCGCAACGCATCGATCTCGCGTTCCTTCGCCAGGGCGTCGCTGCGAAGCTGCCAGAGCCGCCCAGCGGCCTGGGTGGCTGTCTCGGAGGCTTCTTTCAGCGCCCTCGCTTCGTGTGCGGCAGCGTCATCGAGGCTGGCGTGGGTGAGCGTCACGTCGCCTGGCGAGGTGGGCAGCGGCAGGCTGAACACGGAGAGGCGGCTTTCGAACCGTTGCCGCTCCGTCTCCACCCGCCCCAGCGTCTCCTTCACGTGATCGAGCTGTACCTGGATGAGCCCGGAACGGTCCCCCCCGGCCGCGGTGAGCTGGGCGATCGTGTCTTGCTCGCGCCGGTCGGCGGCTTCGGCTGCTTTCGCTGCGGACGCGTGCTGGTCGTCGATCTCCGCTTTGGCCAGGCGGTTGTCGTCGACGGCCGTCTCAGCCCACTCGGCGATCTTCTCCGCGTGCCAAGCATGAATCCGGGCGGGGCCGTCGCTGTCTCCGGTCAGCAGCCTGTTCTTGGCCACGTAGTCCGCGCCGGCGGTGCGGTACTTCTCGGCGATTCCTGTAAGGGGCGCGAGCGTCTGAGTACGGCGGCGTGCTGTCTCGAATTCCTCGTACAGCCGTGAGGCCTCCCGGTACGCCTCGAGTGCGACGTCCCACCGGGTCAGTGCCAAGGGCTCGGTGAGCACGAACTCCTTGAAGAGGGCGTTGATGGAGAAGATTCCCTTGGATGCCTGGGCGCGTCGCAGCAGCTGCATGGCTAGGCGCTGTGACTCATCGGTTGAGCCCATGCCCATGACGGTGCGCATTTTCGCGTGCATCCGGGCCTGCGAGGAGTCGACCACGTCGCCGCGGTCGGGATCCACGAGACGCTCCAGGGACGTCTTCGACAGCGGCGACGTGCCCTGGCGGACGGCAGTGATCCCGTTGAGCTGCGCCAGGTCGAAGCTGGTCGTTGACGAATCCGTACACGGTGGCGGCGCTGATCGCCTCCGGCCCGTCGGTGTCCGGGCCGACCCATGCCAGGCGGAATGACGTGGCGCAGCGCCCGTCAAAGGTTTCCCACGTGATCGCGGCGCCGCTGGGGAAGCCGGGCGTGCCAGGCGGTCGCAGGTAGTTTGTCGTCGCGGAGCGCCCGTTCTCGTCCTGCCTCTGGTCGGTGTGACCGCGCGCGTACGAATAGACGGTCCGCTCACGCTTCTTCCCGCGGTCGTCACGGGCAGCCTGATTGAACTCTTGCGGATTGGGCAAGATCACCGAGGCCATCGCGTCCAGTAGCGTGGACTTGCCGCGCCCGGATGGGCCGACAATCGCGGCGCCCGACCGCGCAACGGTCATGGTCTGCAGGCCCGAGTAGGCGCCCCAGTTGAGGACCTGCACCTGGCTTATGCGGAACTGTGCCGGGCTTTGCCCGTCGGCTGTGACCAGAGACAGGACGTTCTCCTTGGCCGGTCCCGTCGCTGCCTGCGTCGTGGTCACGCGAGGTCCTCGCCAGTCTTGTCGCCCGCGAACTCGTCGGTCTTGCCGACTGCTTCAGCTGCCCGGATGAAATGCTGCTCGAAGCGCATCATCTCGTCGGCACCGATCAGGGGCACGACGGCAGGCGAAACGGTGAACAGGTAGTCCGCGTCCGGATCCTGTGTCAGCAGCTTCAGCTCGTCCACTGCGCGGATGGCGGCGTCCACGCGGCGCTCGAACCCGGCCTCGTCGCCATCACCGTCCTCCCGGAAAGGGCGCAGGAATTCGGCCACCTGGGCTCGGGTGATCACGACGGGTTCGTCGGTCGCGTCCGTGTATGTGTGCTCCTTCCGAAGGTGTATCAGCAGCAGGGACGCGTCACGGTGCAGCGGCCTGTCGCGGCGCAGCAACCTGGGTGCGTCTTCGGCCGGGTCCTGCCTCTTGAACGCCACCTCGTAGTCCCAGTCGACGACGAGAAGCAGGAACATGTCCGCGAGGCGCTCACGAATCTCGTTCTCGTACTCCAGCAGCGCGTCCCAAGAGGATCGGTTGCGAGACCGGGTAATGAACCGGTTGGTCAGCAGCGTCGTCAGCGCCCGGCGCGCGGCGGCCGGCAGTTGAGGCCCTGCGAGGCCATCCGGTTCGTCCTTTCCGGCGCTGCATTCGTCCAGTTCTTCGTTGTACGCGGGGTCGTCGGTCCGCACGCTCACGGCATCTCCTTGCTGGGAACTGGGGCGTCGAAGACGAGGTGTGGCAGCGCGGCCAGCAGGGCGGTGGCCCGGTCCCCGAAGAGCCACACGGTCTCGTCGAGGTCAGTGTCGACCCGCCCGTGGATGACGGCCAGGTCGAGCAGGCTCACCAGGGTGCCCAGGCGCTGGAACTCAGCCGGCGTGGCTTCGAACACCTCGGCACCTGTCACCGTCGGCCGGCTGGCTAGGAGCTTGTTGATGGTTCGTCCGACGGCACGCGGGCTGGTACCCGCGGCCAGCCGAAGGACGGCTCGGTCCTCGCCCGGGAAGTGTCCCGCGCTGCTCGGCGACGTTGACGACGACCTCCTGCGGGCTGTGGTCTCGCCATAGCTGGGTCTGGGAAATGTCGATGACGGCGAGAGGGCCCACGCCGAGCACGTCCTGCGGCACGTACCGCTGTGCGGGCTCGGCCTGTACCCAGGTGGCGCCGGCGTGCAGGGCCCGGTCAGCGAGGCTAAGCAGCCGCTGGTGGCGGGCGTGGGCAGCCCGCGTCAGGAAGCGGCGCAGCGATGCGGACCAGCGCAGGTAACTGTTCTGCACATCGAGTTCTGCAGCTAGGAGGGTCGAGAGCATGCTGTCCAGTTCCTCGCGCTGGGCAGCAGTCATGTGCTCGCGCGCGAACTCCTGCGCGAGGATCTGGTCAATGTCAGCGCGGATCTGTTCGCTCTGCCTGGACGACAGCAGCCGCGAGAACCCGAGGTATGCCGTGCCCTGGCTCGTCTTTGACAGCAGATCGTTCTCGCGAAGGTACTCCTCGACGAGGTCCGCCTTCGGCGGTCCGTGGATCATGGCCCGTCGCGCGACCTCCTGATGACGGTCTTCCACCATGGTGCGCAGCTGCCGGAAGTCGGCGGGCAGGGACCGTGTCATCCCAAGGATCTCGCGCAGCTGCTGCTTCATCTCCTCCAGGGTCGCTAGCCGCACTCGCCCCGAAGCGATGTCGTCGCGTCTCTTGCGCAGCTCGGCAATCTGGTGATCGATACGCCGCACCTGGACGTCCCGGTCCGGACTGGTCATGTCAGCCAGGAGCCGCACCGCGTGCGAGATAGCGCCGAGGCGGGCGCTGCTGACGGTCGTCTCACCTTCGACAAGCTCGCGGACAAACCGTAGCGCTCGCAGCGAGTAGGGCGACAGACGATACCTCAGGCGCCCGTTGAGCGTCTCGGTCTCCAGCCAGCGTTTCTCAACCCAGTCGCGGCAACGCTCGGCCGGCGTCACATTGCCATGGCG
Organism: uncultured Actinomycetota bacterium; assembly: GCA_963834665.1. Classification (GTDB taxonomy): domain Bacteria; phylum Actinomycetota; class Actinomycetes; order Streptosporangiales; family Streptosporangiaceae; genus JAJYUU01. The sequence goes on along the minus strand of CAWICK010000006.1, from coordinate 478 downwards.
GTCGGGGACCTGCTCGCGCGCCTCGAGGACTCGCTCGTGGAACCACTCAGCAGAAACAGACCCCTCGACCTGTTCGAGGTGCTCAGCGAACAGCGGCAGCACCCAGTCCCTCGAGTACGCCTTGAGCAGCGTCAGGGTCGGATTCGAATCCAGCGCCGACCGAATCCGTTCGCTTCTGATCTCCATGACTGCCAATCACGTAGCCATTCACGCCAACATTGCTGAGTCTGCCGGAGCCTGCCGACAAAATGCGCCACCAGGGCCTCAGCCGATCAGGTGCTCCAGGCGTCTCGTGGGCTATGTGGCGACGTTGTCGCGCTGGGACGGATCTGATTGCACCTGCCGCTACCTCGGCCGCCGGCGGCGTCTCCACGCTCCGCGCCGGCGAGCCGCGCCTGCCAATCGTGCTCCGGCTCGGCATCCACGCGCCCAAGCAGCCCCTGCCGACCGGTAGCGCGCTCAGAAATGCGCGGCGGTT
>CAWICK010000005.1:0-664991 GCA_963834665.1 uncultured Actinomycetota bacterium | reverse complement strand
TGCCGCCATCGTCACCGGGCGGCAGCGAGCCTGTACAAGGTACCCGGCACACCAGGCGGGTTCTGCGCCGGGGCCTGAGAAGCCCGGATATCCGCGCCCATGCCGAGCTGATGACCCAGGTCTACCATGCCGTGGCGGAACAGACAGGTGCCCGGGTGATCGTTCATTCCACCAAGATCATGGGGGAGGCAGCCTTACTGCCGCACCTGGCCGGACTGGTGCCGCGCTACCTGCACCTGGTACGCGACCCGAGGGCGGTAGCGCAATCATGGAGCCGCCAGAAGGACTATGCCTATGTCATGCCGGCCCTGGACCAGCACCGCCTACTGGTCTGGGCTTCAACCTGGCCGCCGAGGCAATCAGCCGCCGGTACCCCGACCGGTCGATGTTTCTGCGTTACGAGGATTTCATCGCCGATCCCGCCGCGGTGACCAGCGCACTGCTGCGGTTTTGCGGAGCGGGCAACGCGGCAGGCCCCGTCATCGGTCGGACGGTCGATCTGCACGTCAACCACACGGTCACCGGCAACCCGGATCGCTTTTACCGGGCCTACCGAGATCCGGCCCGGGGACGACCAGTGGCGTGCCGGGCTGCCCTGCCGCGCAAAACTCGCGACGCTGGCGTTGTCCTGGCCGCTGCTCGGCCGCTACGGATACCAGTACCGTGCCACAAACGGTGATGAGAGGTAGCGCGTGGAGCTTGGCCTGGAAAACAAAGTCGCGCTCGTCGCGGGTGGCTCCAGCGGCCTAGGGCTGACGGTCGCGAAGCACCTGTCAGCCGAGGGCCTCATGTCGCGATCGGCGCACGCGACCCGGACCGGCTCGCGGCCGCCGGACGTGCGGTCGGCAAGGTCACGCGCGGCCGGGCTGTACGACTAGCGTGGACACTTCGGATTACCCGGCGGCGCGCCGCTGGGTCGATAACGTCGCCGCCGACCTGGGCGCGCTGCACATCGTCGTGGTGAGCGGCGGCAGCCCGCCGGCCGGGCCCGCGTCCCACTTTGACCTTGGCGACTATCAGGATGCCATCGGCTCGATGGTGTTTCCGGTGGTCAACCTGGCCCAAGCCGCCCTGCCGCACCTGCGTGCCGCACGATGGGGCGGCTGCTCTTCGTGGCGTCGGAGACTGCCCGGGTGCCTATCCCTTCGCTGGCGCTGTCCGGCATGGGACGCGCCGCGATAGCCCGCTTCGCGCAGGCACTGGCCGCGGAAACCGGCCAGGACGGGATCACGGTGAACGTGCTGGCGCCCAGCGCGACCAGGACCGAGATGACCGAGCGCGCGGCCGCCCGGCTGGCGGCGCTGACTCCGGAGGGTGACCCCGAGGCCCAACTGCGCGCGATGGGGGAGCACAACGCGCTGCACCGGGTCGCGCGGCCGGAGGAGTTCGCAGCGGTCGCCGTTTTCCTGGCCAGTGAGCGCGCGTCGTTCGTCACCGGTCAAGTGCACCTGATCGACGGAGGAGCGAGCGTGATGGGACCTGAGCTACGGCATTTCGTATCCGCACCGAAGGGCACCTATACGTGACTGCGTACACAGAGCAAGACGTGGCCGACTTCTTCGATCAGACCTTGCGACACTACCTGGGGTTCTGGGACGACTCCGGGGTGCTGCACACCGGAGTCTTCGCCGACGATGCCGACACCGACTACCAGGCCGCCGCCGAGCGGACCTCAGCAATGCTTGCGCAGCAGGCGGGAATCGATGCCACCAGCTCAGTGCTCGATGTCGGCTCCGGATGCGGCAACTTTGTCACCTACCTGGCCAAACGGCACGGCTGCCGCGCGGAAGGGGTGGACCTGAGTGAGGAGCGCGTGAAGTTCGCCCGGCAGCGCCAGGCCGCCAGCGGCGAGGAGTACCAGGACCGTGTCGCGTTCCGCCACGGCTCGGCCACCGAGTTGCCGTATCCGTCAGGCACGTTCAGCCACGTCGTCAGCCAGGATGCGCTGTTCCTCGTGCCTGACAAGCCGCGCAGCCACGCGGAGATGCTGCGCGTGCTGCGGCCAGGCGGCTTTTTCGCCTGTACCGACTTCCTCCAGCCCATGGAAGAGGTCTCCGAACTGGCCCGCACGCACGTCTACGACCGGGTCCGGTGGGGCGGCGGCTATTCGCTGGCCGGCTACCAGAATGCGCTGACGGCGGCCGGCTTCGAGGTGGTGCGTGCCGAAGACCTGGAACGCCACATCAGGCAGACCTACCAGGTCCTTGGCCGTACCGCGAACGAGCGGGCCGGAACTGTAGCGGACGTCGCGGCGCGGGAGTGGATGCTGGCGTTCGCAGATTCGTGCCTGCAGATCGAAGGCGCCATCGACCGCGGCGAGTTCGGCTGGGGGATGATCGTCGCTCGCAAGCCCGGCGGCACCCGGTGAAGCCGACGATCGCGGACGTCATCGCCGAGCGCACAGGGGAGCCGTCGCCGGGCCGGGTATTCACCGACGCGTTCGCCGCCGATGGATTCAGTACGTGCCTGGAGTACCCCGTAACGATCACTGATTCGCTAGTTAGCTCGCGGCGCAAGCCGCGCTATCCGGCGCGGAACATGTTCAAGATCACCGACCTGTCCAAGGAACACCGGCGCTGCTACTGGTATGAGATCCCGCGGCTGCCGGACGACCCTGAGGCACCGGGCGGTGACCTGCGGCGGGAGCTGACGCACCGGTTCGGCACAGCGCCAGTCCCCGATCTGCTGCCCACCACGACTTGGGTCCAGGTGCCAGCCGGCCTGTGGCTGGACCCCGAGGCGTTCGCATCGTTCATCGACTACCGCCTGGTCATGCGGCTGAGCGCGTCGGAGAATCACGCGATCATCCGTGGCGAGGGCGGCCTGCTGAACATACCGGGGATCGGGCGCATGACGTCGAAGGGACCGTTCGCCAGCCCGCTGATCGCTGCATGCAACGAGGTCGAACAGACCGGCGGCACGGCCGACGGCCTGATCATCAACCCGCACGACTACTACCTATTCTTCGGTGAGAGTCGCCTGATGGCCGACCTTGAGCAGAACGGCGTGTTCGTGGTCCGTACCCGGCTGGTCGACCAGGGAACCGCGATTGTCGGCGACTTCGGGCATGGTGCCCAGCTCTTCGACGCTGGCCGCTCGACCGTCCGCTTCGCCGAGCCACCGCCAGGGACCTTCGCCGAGCCCGGCGTCGCGCTGACCGCGGAGATCCGGCAGCGAGTGGCAGTCAGCCTCCCCGCGAACTTCTTCGTAGTCAGCTTGAAGCCCTAGTAGGACTTTGTTAGGTCTGTGCGGCGAGTCTTCCGTTCTGGCGCTGCGGGCGGAGCGCGGAGATGGCAAGCGGCCAGCCTGGATACCGGGCTGTCAGGCTGTGTGCGCGTAATCGGCAGTCCAGACATCGACGAGGTCAAGCATCGTCCGCGGCGGCTCGGGCGGCACGAACCCGAGGATCTCCTTCAGCAGCGCGTGGACGACGGGATGCAGGCGGTCGTGCTCGAATGCGTCCCAGTCCTCCTTGGACTGCCATACATCGACGTAGCGCAGTCCGGTTTCGGTTCGGTATGCCAGATGCGCGATCATGCCGGGCGCTCGCTCGGGGCCGATGCCGTCCTTGATGCGGGCGTATATGTCCGTGTCTATCGGCACCTCGTAGGTGAATGCGTAGGTCATCGCGTCTCGCCTCCAATATTAATCCGAATATATTTCGGATCAATATTGCTATCATGGACCCTGTGCAGCCACACGTCAAGCGCCGGTACGACGCGACCAAGCGCCGGGAGGCGGCCGCCCGCACCCGGCAGGCGATCCTGGCCGCCGCCCTTGAGTTGTTCACCACGCGCGGCTACAGCGCCACCTCGATGGCCGCGATTGCCGAGCGGGCCGATGTGGCGCTCGACACCATCTATGCATCGGTCGGCCGCAAACCCGAGCTCGCCCGCCTGCTGATCGAGACTGCGATCTCCGGCAGCGCGCAGGCAGTCCCCGCAGACGAGCGCGACTATGTACAGGCGATCCGGGCTGCACCCGACGCTGAAACCAAGATCGAAATCTATGCCTCGGCGATGCGGATGATCGCCGGCCGTCTTGCTCCCGTCCTTGGCATGATCCAGCAGGCTGCCGCGGCGGAGCCGGAGCTAACCTCGTTGTGGCGCGAGATATCCGAGCGCCGTGCGGCGAACATGCGCCACTTTGCGGCGGACCTGGCCGCCGTCGGCGCGCTGCGAGTGAATCTCGATGATGCGGCCGACATCGTCTGGGCGACCAACGCGCCCGAGCTCTACCAGCTGCTGGTCGGCCAGCGCGGCTGGACCCCGGAGCGATACGAAGACTTCCTGGCCGATACCTGGCGCCGCCTCCTGCTCGCCGGCTGAGCCGGAGGAGCTTGCCGGGTCGGCCTGCCAACGCTCGGGGGAATGCGCGCGGATCCACCGGTTGCGGTCCTTCGATCCGGGACGACTGCGCTCTGCCCGGTACCCGAGCTCACCGCCGAACACGGCGGCGGGGCGGAGATCCGGCAGCGAGTGGCAGTCAGCCTCCCCGCGAACTTCTTCGTGCTCAGCCTGAAGCCCTAGTAGGACTTTGTTAGGTCTGTGCGGTGAGTCTTCCCTTCTGGCGCTGGCCATCTCCAGGTTTCAACCGGTCCTGCGGGGAATGAGGAATTCGTCAGCCGGATGTGATCGAGGTGATCCAAATGCCGTGGTGGGCGGCTCTCATATTCTTCGCCGCTGCGTTCTTGGCAATCTGGGGATTCGTGAGCATGGTTGGTGTCGAAACGCGATTTTGGACGCGCGGGCACGGCCGTACTGCCCAGGACATGTACGACCAGTTCGCTGATTCGCCGCGTAAGCAGCGCAGGTATGCCAGACGTCACGGCGGCGAATGGCGGAACGAATAGCCGGACGCGGATGGCGACGTCGCCCGGCGTGTTTAGTCTTCGGCGAGTAGGTGGGCGGCCGGGATGCGGCGCAGGGCCTGGGCGGGGAGCAGGGCGGCTGTGGTGGTGACGAGCAGGCCGCCGATCACGGCGACGGCAGCTATGAGGAAGAGGGTGGCGGGGAGCTGGCCGGCGAAGTTGGCGGCGACGGCCAGGCCGAGTGCGGCGCCGACGAGCGAGCCGGCCAGGCCGATGATGGCGCCTTCGGTGATGACGAGACGGGCGAGCGCGGATTCGGGCCAGCCGAAGGCGCGGATGGCGGCGAGTTCGGGGGCGCGTTCGCGGATGTTGAGGAAGACCACGTCGGCGACGGCGAGGACGCCGAGGGCGACGGTGGCGGTGACCGCGATGTAGTCGACGCCGCGGACCTGGAAGGCGACGGCGTTGCCGAGCAGGGAGCCGACGACGACGCCGCGGAAGGCCAGAGTGACCGCGGTCAGGATGGTCAGCGCGGTGACGCCGACGGCCAGGCTGATCGCGCCGACCAGCGCCCGGCCGGGGGTGCGCAGCACGTTCACCGCGGCCAGGGCGGTGATGCCGCCTGGCTGGCGGGCCCGGCGGACACCCAGCACCGGCGGGCGGACCGAGGCGACCGGGTCGGCGCGGGCGGCCAGCCAGGCCGGGATCAGCCCGGAGATCACGGCGACCGCGACCGCGATCGGCACGGCCAGCGCCGCCCGCCCCGGTGAGGCGTGCAGGCCCACCGCCGATGACAGCGGCAGCGCCGCGGCGGCGCCGAGCAGCCCGGCGGCCAGCCCGATCGCGGCGAGTTCGCCCAGCACCGCGGTGAACAGCCGGGGCCGGGTCCAGCCGAGGCAGGCCAGCACGCCGAGCTCGCGGCGGCGGCCGCGGATCGCCGCCGACGCGGAGTTGGCGACGAACAGCACGCACACGATCAGGATCAGCAGGAACAGCACCAGGCTGTTCTTGTCGATCGCGGACAGGATCGCGACCGCGACGCCCTTCTTGACCCAGTCCTCCGACAGCGTGAGCGGCGGCTGGCCGAACTTCCCGGCGGGCAGGTCGACGGTCGTGGCTGACGGCGACGACCCGGCCACGATGTCAACGTCGAGGTGCGTGCGCACCGCGATCTGCTGCGCCACCTCACGGATCCGCTCCAGCGACACCGGATTCGGCCCGGTCACCCCCGCCACCCGGACCCGGATCACGCTGATCGGGTCCCCCAGCGGCAATTTCGTGCCGTAGTAACCCTCGTTCTGCAGCGCGGGCAGCGCGGACAGCGTCGTGACGAGGTCGACCGGCTGGCTCACGTATCCGCCCAGATTCTGATCCGGCAGCAGATCGCTGCCGTGCAGCGCCCGGTTTGCTGCCGGGTCGGCGGGGGCGGCGACTACAGGCGCATACGCACCGAGTGGGACACGCGACAACGGGTCAAACGCCTTGATCTTCGCCGGGTTGAAGAGACCGACGAGCTGCGGACTGGCCGCGACGCTGGTGAAGCTGGTGCCCGCCGGAGCGTGCACCGAGACCGTGCGGTACTGGTTGTCCGCATCGTCCATGCTGGCGACCTGGGCGCCGCCGGCGTACCAGGCCGACGGCGGGTTGCGGGTCAGCCGGGCAACAAGCGCGCCGGAGTGCGAGCGGCGGTAAGAGGTTGGCCCGACGCTCCAGTAGGCCTCGACGCCGACAGGCCCGCCCGACTCGTCCTTGCCGGCATACATGACAGGGTTGCCGGGCACGTTGCCGGCCGGGCCTGCGGTCTTGATTGCGAGCGCTGCCAGCAGCTGCTGATAAGCCTGGCGCGCCGTGGTTGTGGTGGTGGAGATCACATGGCCTGGCGCGGTGGCGTGCTGAGTCATCCAGGGCACCGTCATGGACGGCGGGGACGCGGGCGCGGTCAGTGTCGCCACCTGGGTGACGGCGGACTCGTCAAGTCCGCTGGCCGAGGACGCCAGGACGGGAAAGATGCCGCTGGTTCCGGCATGGCGCGTCTTCTCTGCGAGATAGTGACCCGAGATCACCGCACGGTTAAGCCCGTCCAGCTTCGCCTCGGCGACCGGATCCACCGCCGCGATCAGCACCGGGATGACCCAGTCGACGTCGGACCTGGGGATAGCCCGGCTAAAGTACGGGCCCGGGCCGTAGCCATTGACTTTTGACCAGGCCGTGCAATTCGACTTCGCGGCCACGCCGAACGGATCGACGCCGGGTTCAAGGATGGCGTCCGCCGGGCAGATGGTGACATTCTTGCCGTCCGGAAGCCGCTCAGTCTGGGTGGTGGTCCGGGCAATCTTCGGGCCAATCACGGTGGCGTCGAGGTCGAAACCCAGCCGTTGCGGGGTGACGTAGAGGTAGGACGGCGGCTGGGTAACGCGGCTCGTGCCGCCCTGCGAGATCCACGTGCTGGTGACCCGGTACAGCTGCCGGCCTGGCAGGCTCAGGTTAGCCGCGGGCAGCGGGGAAGACAGCGGCGAGGCCAGCAGGGTGTAGCCGACCATGGCGATGGGGGCGGCGACCTGGACGCCGGGAATGGCGGCGATCTGGTGGTACTGGGCCATGGTGATGCCGCCGTAGAGGCCGGACAGGAAGTTGGGCTGGACAGTGTTGGTCTGGGTTTCCAGCGCGGTCCTGCTGCCTTTAGGCCGGACCAGAATGTCGTAGGCCGGCTTGAAGTGCGCGGTGACCGTGCCCACGGTGCGCAGCTGCGCGGTCCGCGACGCCGCGGTCAGCACGGTGAACGCCGTCGTCGCCAGCATTAGCCCGGCCAGCAGCGCGACCAGCCGGACGGTGCGGAACCGCAGCTGTGACCAGGCCAGCCGTGTCATCCCGATCCTCAGCCGAGCTGTCCGACGCGCCGGATCACGTCTTCGACGGCAGCACCCTGCGTCAGCGCGATGTCGTCGACAACAGCGCCGTCGCGGAGCCTGATCAACCGCTCGGCATGGGCGGCGACCTGAGGATCGTGGGTGGCCAGAATGATCGTCATGTCGCGCTCATTGCGCAGGCCGATTATCAGCTGCAATATCTCGCTCGCATTCGCTGAGTCGAGGTTGCCGGTTGGCTCGTCAGCCAGCAGTAGGGCCGGTTTGTTGACGAGTGCTCGTGCAATGGCGACGCGCTGCTGCTCCCCGCCCGACATCTTCGCTGGTAGCGAATGCTCGCGGCCGGCCAGCCCGACGGCTGCCAGCAGTTCGCGGCCACGTTCCCTTTTATTGAAGGAAGTCCGATACGGCAGCACGGGTGCGATGACGTTATCCAAGGCAGTGAGCGCGGGGAGCAGATGGTAGCTCTGGAACACGAATCCGACAGTCCGCCGGTAGCCGGCCAGGACACCGCCCCGCAGCGCCGTCACGTCCTGGCCGTTGCTGATGATCGTGCCGGCATCGGGCCGCTCGATCGCTCCGATCAAGTGCAGCAGCGTCGACTTGCCTGATCCGGACGCCCCGGTGAGCGCTATGAAGGCGCCGACTTCGATGGTGAGACTGACGTCATCGGCAGCACGCACAAGCCGGTCCTTGCCGATGCCGTAGCTCTTGCTGACGCCGTGCAACTCGACAGACGCACCGACGTTTCCCACGTTCTCGACTCCCTGCCTTGGCAATCCGGCTGGCGCATGCACGGTCCGCGGATTACTCTCATTTCATACCTACTGACAATGCAAGACCAGTCATAGCGTGTTAGCTAGTCGCAATGCAAGATGAGACAGCTTCGTTGCAGGAGACCGACCGGAACCATGCCGTTGCATCACGCGGTCCTGGCGCTGCTCGCCGGCAAGCCAGCGCACGGATACGAACTGAAGAGCAGCTTCGAGCAGGCCGTCGGAGATCAATGGGGCGGGTTGAACATCGGGCATCTCTATCAGATCCTTGACCGGCTGAGCCGGGACGAACTCATCGAGTCGGAGCGCCAGCCGCAGCCAGTGAAGCCGGATCGGGTTGTCCATTACCTGACACCGGCCGGCCGGGCCGAGTTGGACCGCTGGCTGAGCGAGCCGAGCGCTCGGCTGCGCGGTTACCGCGACGACTTCTTCCTCAAGCTGATGGCGGCCGTTCAGGCGGGTGATCCGGAAACGCTGGACGGAGTCCTGCGCCGGCAGCGCGCTCACTTGCTCAGGGAGTTGCACAGCCTCGCCGAAGCCCGGAGGCAAGCGCCGTCCGCTGTCGTTGAACTGCTGATCACTGCAGCCGAGTTGCACATCCGGGCTGACCTCGGCGTTGTGGATGCAGCCGAGAAGAACCTCGAGCCAGAGCTGGCCGGCATGAAGAGAAACTCACCGAAGTCTCGCCGTACGGGAGCGGCCGCGGTAAGCGCTGCCGCGGCGGACACCGCGGCAGCAACGCGAACGGCGCCGCCGTCCGCCAGCAGTGCCCGGACAGCGTGACCGACCCGGATCACGCCGTGGGTACCGGATCTTTCTGTCAGCGGCCGGTGGTAATGCGCTGCGGTCATTCCGGCCCGGCTATCGTGAGCTCATGGCCGAGCGATTGGTGACCGAGCGCCTGGTCCTTCGCCAGTGGACCGCCGATGACGCCGGGGCTGCGGTGAGCTCCTACGGCGACGCCGACGTGGCGCGGTGGCTCGCCCCGGCGATGGACAGGGTCGGCGATGAAGCGGCCATGCGCGTGGTCCTGCAGCAGTGGATGGCCGAGGACGCGCGCATGCTGACACCAGCCGGCCGGTGGGCGATCGAGCTTCGCCAGGACGGAAGCCTGATCGGCGGGGCCACCCTGCTGCCGCTGCCGCCCGACGATGAATATGAGATCGGCTGGCAGTTGCAGCGGGATGCGTGGGGCCACGGCTATGCCACCGAGACCGGCAGAGCGCTGGCGGGGCGGGCATTTGAGCAAGGCCTGGAACAGGTCATCGCCGTCGTGCGGCCAGCCAACACGCGCGCCATCGCGACGGTACGCCGGATGGGTATGGAGTGGATCGGCGAGACGGAGAAATACCACAACCTGCGCTTGCAGGAGTACCGCCTCCGTCCGGCAGATCTCGCCGCATCGGCGCAGTAATTCAGCGTGGATCCGGCCTGCGCCGCTCTGATAGTGCCTGCCTGGGTCTTAGCGGCTCAAGGGTTTGCCGGTCGATGGCTGTGGCAGCATTAGGACGGTGATGGGGGGCGACGCCCGGAATGCGCAGCTGGCCGCAGTATTGGCCGCAGCTGGCGTGAGCTGGGATCAGGTGACCGGGCATCGCGAGCTTGGCGGCGGGACGTTCAACACGGTCTACCTGGTGCGGCGGGCCGCCGGGCCCGGGCTGGTGGTGAAGCTCGCGCCCGATCCGGCCGGCCCGATACTGAGGTACGAACGGGGGATCCTGGCTACCGAGGCGATGTATTACCGGCTGGCCGGCCAGCACGCCGGCGTGGCGGTACCGTCTCTCGTAGATGTGGATTCGGGCAGCGGCGTTGTGGCCGGCGGGTATCTGGTGATGTCCGAATGCGCAGGCAGGCCGTGGCACGAGCTGCGGCCGCAGCTCGGCCGGCATGACCACGACCAGCTGCGCGCCGAGGTCGGCCGGCAGGTCGCGATGTTGCACACGATCACCGGAAGCGGGTTCGGCTATCCGTCATCGCCGCCGCACCCGAGCTGGCGGGTGGCGTTCCTGGAGATGGTCGACGCGGTGCTGGCAGACGCGGGGAAGTTCGCCGTCGCGCTGCCGCGCCCGGCAGCCGAGATCAGGGAACTGCTCGCGGCCCAGGCCCAGGTGCTGGATGAGGTGCCGACCCCGGTGCTCGTGCATTTCGACCTGTGGGACGGCAATCTCCTGGTCGACGCCAGCCAGGGAGCACCGCGCGTGAGCGGCCTGATCGACGCCGAGCGTGCGTTCTGGGGCGATCCGCTCGCTGAGCTGGTGTCGCTGGCGCTGTTCGGCGACATCGAGCAGGATGCGGCGTTCCTGCACGGCTACCGGACGGCCGGGGGCACGGTGACCTTCGACGCTGCGGGCCGGCTCAGGCTGTCGCTGTACCGCGTGTACCTGCACCTGATCATGTGGGTAGAGGCCGTGCCACGCAAAGCCAGCCCAGCGCGCCTAGACCGGCTGCGGCAACTGGTGCTCCGCCCGCTCGCCCGCACGCTTGACGAGTGGTCAGCACACTCCTAGCAGTCGGCTGCGCGACCAAATTGGTGGTGACTCAGGCCTCATCTCCGGCTGGCGGAGCCCATCATGCCGCCCCTCCGCCTGAGGGTCGGATGTTCTGGTTGAGCCGAAAGACGTTGTCCGGATCGTAGGCAGCCTTGATGTCGGCCAGGCGGTCGTAATTAATGCCGTAGGCGTCCCGGACCCTGTCGCTGCCCTCCTCGCCGAGGTTGTTGACGTACACGCCGCTGAAGTGAGGGCTCATGGCGTCGAAGACTTCACGGGTCCATCTCATGTTGGCTGGCGAGTCGGCGGGATCGTCCCACTGGGACAGGATCAGGAAGTCGTAGTGGCGGGCGCGATGCGCGAAGGCGGTCGCGGTCGGGGCGATGCGACTGGCCGCGCCCGTGATCTGCTGCATGCCGATGCCGGTGTGCGGTGACGGCGCGGTGGCAGAGAACCGAAGCATGGTGTCGATCGCCTCATCTGGCAGGTCGGCCAGGAAGCTCGCCTTCCAGTAATGGAGGCGGCCCGACGGAAAACCCTCGTCCGGCATTGACTGCAACTCGCGGTAGGGGACCAGGCCGACAGCGTCGGCAGTCGGCGGCCCGAACTCGCGCAGAGGCCGCAGGACGCGCTCACCCTCGTCTGCGGGTCCAGACCAGCAGACCACCACGGAGAAGGACGGGTCTCCATCTGCGTCACGTGCCACCGACGCGGAGGTGGTCAGTGAGTCGGGCGCCGTCGAAGCCACCTCGTGATAAAAGCGAAGCGCGTCGGCCGCCCGCTCCGGCGGGTAGCTGATCGGACCCGCGAGGACCATGTCGACGGGGTGCAGGCGGTAGGTGAAGGACACGACGACTCCGAAATTACCGCCGCCTCCCCGCATGGCCCAGAAAAGGTCCTGGTGCTGGTCGGCGTTCACCGTGCGCGACTGACCGTCGGCGGTTACCACGTCCATCGACAGGACGTTGTCGCAGGCCAGGCCGTGCTTTCCGTTCAGCCATCCGATTCCGCCGCCCAAGGTGAGGCCGGCGATGCCGGTCATGGAGACCACCCCAAGGGTCGTCGCCAGCCCGTACTGCGAGGTGGCGGCGTCGAATTCGCCGAGCGTCAGTCCGGCTTCCGCGACAGCCAGGCCGCGCTCAGGGTCGACGGAGATCCGTTTCATTGAGGACATGTCGAGCATCAGCCCGTCCTCACACACTGCGTTTCCGGCGATCGAGTGGCCGCCGCCCTTGACCGAGATTGGCAGTTCGTATTCTCGGGCGAGTGTCACTGCGCGGGCGACGTCCCCGGCACCGGAGCACCGGACAATTGCGGCTGGCCGCCGGTCGATCATGGCGTTGAACACGCGGCGTGATTGCTCATACGCCGGGTCACCCGCGCCGAGCACAGGGCCCGTCACGAGTTCAGCCAGTCGTCCGCGCAGCTCCCCGTGCGATATGGTCCGGGAATTCGTCATTTCCGTCTTTACCCCCTGTCAGCTCATCAGACAGTCCGCACTTATTGCCTGGCGTGCGATGAAGCAATGCACGGGCAGCGCTTCTTATCCCCATCGGTTCGTGCTCCCCATCGGTTCGCTGCGACGATGAGGCCCCCGCGGAAGCGTATGACGGCGGGCACATGGCCGGGATGCTCTAACGTCAACCATCGCGTGCTGACGCCGGATTTCCCGTGCGATCTGCCCGCAATCAGCGAGAAGGACCGCGATCTCACTCCGGCGCCAGCCAGAAGCACGGCGGGCGGCTCTTCCAGGCAGGCCCGGACGATGGCAGCCTGCCGGGCCAGCCAAAACTGCGGACGACCTCGCCAAACATCGGTTGTTTCCGAAATGTTACATCCTATTTCAAGGCACACATCGGACGTCTAGCTTTCGCTGAAACCGCATCTGTACTGCATCAACGGTGCGCGGAGCGACTGTGCCTGACCCTTCACCACGGGCTAGCGTCAAGCCTTGCCAGACTAAAAGCATCTTGCGCACCAGCATCTGAAGAGTGTAAACATCCGATCAATAGATCGGATGTTTACGTGAACTGCCCGAGGGAGCGCTCGTGACGCAGGTGCAGCCAGATGATTCCGGAACGGTGCCCGCGCCACGCGCCGCAAGCGGCCGGCCGGGCCCGCGGATCGTCGCGCTTGACTGCTTCGACGTGCGCTTTCCTACCGCGCTGCAGCACGACGGATCGGACGCCATGAATCCCGATCCGGACTACTCGGCCGCTTACGCCGTCTTGCGGACCGACGCTGACCACCTATCCGGGCATGCGCTGTGCTTCACGATCGGGCGGGGCAACGAAGTCGTCGTCGCAGCCATCGAGGCGCTCAGACCGCACGTCGTGGGGCTGTATGCGGCCGACGTCGCCAGCGACCTAGGCGCTTTCAGCGCCAGCCTGGTCAACGACAGTCAGCTCCGGTGGCTGGGCCCGGAAAAGGGCGTCATCCACATGGCGATCGGCGCGGTCGTCAACGCCGCATGGGACCTGGCAGCCAAGCTCGCCGGCCAGCCGGTCTGGCGGCTGCTCGCGGATATGACGCCGGAGCAGATCGTCGGCCTGGTCGACTTTCGCTACATCGAAGATGCGCTCAGCCCCCAGGAGGCGCTGGAGATCCTCCGCTCCGCGCGCTCCGGCCGCGAGGAGCGCATAGCCGAGCTGGAACGCGACGGCTACCCGGCCTACACCACCACGCCGGGCTGGATCGGATACTCCGACGAGAAGCTGATCCAGCTGTCCCGGCAGGCAGTCGGTGACGGATTCAGCCAGATCAAGATCAAGGTCGGCGGCGATGCCGCCGACGATGCCCGGCGGCTGAAGCTTGCCAGGGAGGCGGTCGGGCCGGGCGTCCGGATCGCGGTAGACGCAAATCAGCGCTGGAACGTGATGCAGGCGATAGCGGCGATCAAGGCGCTCGCGCCATGGGACACGTACTGGGTCGAGGAGCCAACCAGCCCGGACGAGATTCTCGGCCTGGCGACGATCCGGGCGGCGATCGCGCCGATCAAGATCGCCGCAGGCGAGCACGTCGCCAACCGGGTGATCTTCAAGCAGCTCCTGCAGGCGGGCGCGGTGGACTTCCTCACAATCGATGCCTGCCGGGTCGCCGGGGTCAACGAGAACGTGGCGATCCTGCTGCTTGCTGCCAAGTTTGGCATTCCGGTGTGCCCGCACGCAGGCGGCGTGGGCCTGTGCGAGATGGTCCAGCATCTCGCGATGTTCGACTTCATCGCGGTATCCGCCACGATGGCCGATCGCGTCCTGGAGTACGTCGATCACCTGCACGAGCACTTTGCCGAGCCGGTGCGTGTCACCGGCGGCCGGTACCTCGCGCCGACGGCGCCGGGCTTCTCCGCCACGCTCCGGCCCGACTCGCTGCGCAGCTACGGATTCCCGAACGGCTCCATCTGGCAGCAGCTAGGAGGCAGATCAGACATCGAAATGCGCCCTGCTGTTCTATAAGCTTCGAAAGCACCTTAGGAGAGTCATGAGAGTTAAGCGTCACTTGCTCGGCGTGGCCGCTGTGGGCACTGCCACATTGCTCGTGGCTGCCTGCGGGTCTAGCGGGTCTAGCGGATCAGGCGGGTCCGGCGGTTCGTCAGGATCGAAGTCCACGCCGGTAACGATCGGCGTTGACCTGACGTACAACAACACGGCATTCTGGGCCGCCTACATCAACTACGAGCAGCAGTACGCCAAGCAGCTGCACATCAAGATACTTGGCCCGCTGCTGGCGGCGGCGAATGCGAGCCTGCAGAACCAGCAGATTGAGAATCTCGTCAATGAGGGCGCCAAGGCGATCGTGGTGAACCCTGAGACAGCCACCAGCCTGGGCCCGGCGATCACCTACGCCGCCGCGCACCACGTCCAGCTCGTCTCAGTCGACACCATCGTGGGCGTCGGCAAGGTCTACATGGTCGTCCGGGCGTCGAACACGCTGTACGGACAGGACGCCTGCGCATACATCTCGAAGCAGGTGAGGTCGGGATACGTGCTCGACCTCGAGGGCGACCTGACATCGTCCAACGGCGCAGACCGCACAAACGCTTTCAACGCGTGCATGGCCGCGAACGATCCTGGCGTCAAGGTACTGAAGGATGCGACGGTCTGGACCGACGCTACTGCCGTCACCGATGCGCAGAATGCCATCAACGCTTACGGCAAGCAGCTGAAGGCGATTTACTCGCAATGGTCAAGCCCGGATACGGGCATCATCCCGCTGCTGAAGAGCAAGGGCCTCGGCCCTGGCTCGCCGAACCAGGTGCTGCTGATCAGCGACGACGGAGTGCCGTTCGAGATGTGCGACATCGCGAACGGCTCGGTGTCCGCGTCGCAGTCCCAGCCGGCCAACCTGTATGCGCAGTACGCGCTGACCTACGCGCTCGACGCGGCCAAGGGCGTGAAGCTGGCGGCCGGCCAGACCGGAGGCGGCGCGCCAACGCTGCAAAATGTGGCGTACCAGGGCGACTCGAACCTAGCCGATCCGATCGTGGCGCCGTTCGTGACCAAGGCACAGGCCACGCTCACACTCTCTAAGCCGGTCGCAGGCCTGCCCGGCACGGTCACGACAACACCCGTCTCGGATACGTCCCTGTGGGGCAACGTGTACGGCGCCAGCCATGGCGGCGTCTGCAGCTCCTCCTAGCCGATGTGGCCGGCGCCTTCGGGTGCCGGCCACCTTTCCTATCGAACGGAGCCGCCATGACCGCCAGCGCCCCGGTGCTTGTCGAGATGACTGGCATTGAGAAGCGGTTCGGCAGCACACGGGCGCTGCGCGGCGTCGACCTGTCGCTTGACTCCGGGCAGTGCCTTGGCCTGGTGGGCAGGAATGGGGCGGGCAAGTCGACCATCGTGTCGATCCTGTCCGGCCTCGCCGAGCCAGACGCGGGCACCGTGCGGCTCGGCGGCCAGCCTGCGCCGCGGCCGGGAGACGTCACCCGGTGGCGGGAGTGGATCGCGACGGTCTTCCAGCACTCCATGGTCGTTCCCGGCCTGTCTGTCGCCGAGAACGTATTCCTGGGCGATAGCGAGCGCTTCATCAGCTGGCGGGCGATGCGCGCGCGGACCCGCGAGATCATGCACGGCTGGGGCTACGACATCGCGCCCGAGGCGCCCTGCCGGGACCTGACCGTTGAGCAGCGCCAGATCGTGGAGATCGCGCGGGCACTCGCGCGCGGGGCCAGGTGCGTGGTGCTGGACGAGCCGACAGCCGCGCTGGAGCGCGACGCCGTCCGCCGGCTGTTCGACCGGGTCCGGCAGCTCGTCAGCAGCGGCGTGGCCGTCCTGTATATCTCGCACCATCTAGAGGAAGTCTTCGAGATCTGCCAGGAGGTGGCGGTCCTGCGGGACGGAGAGCTGGTGCTGAGCACGCCGACCGCGGACCTGAGCAAGGAGGACCTGGTCGCCGCCATGGTAGGCGCGGCAGAGGTCAGCGCCGCGGCTGGCCGGGACGGTCAGCTAACGGGGGGTAACCTGACCCGGCCCGAGCAGTCTGAGCCGATCCTCACCGTCGAGCAGCTCACCGCGACCTCGCTCGCCGGACGGCTCTCTGGCGTCACACTGCACGTCAGGCCAGGCGAGATCGTGGGCGTGACCGGCCTGCTGAGCGCCGGCGTCGCGACCATGGGGCGGGTGATCGCCGGCGCGGCGAGTCATGATGGCGGCCGCATTCTGCTGCGCGGCCTGCTCGTGCCCAGCGGCCGCCGCGCCGCCGCCCAGGAGGAGGGCATCGGGTACGTGCCGGAGGACCGCCGGGCAGAGGGGTTCGTCGCCGATCTCGGGGTGGCCGAGAACGTCACGATGACCATAGCCGACAGCCTGGCCGACAGGTTCGGGCTCATCCGGCCAGCGCGGCGGGCTGCCGCTGCGGCACCCATCACCGCCGCCTTGTCACTGGTTTCCGCCGGGCCTGGTCAGCCGGTCCGTGAGCTATCCGGCGGCAATCAGCAGAAGGTAACCGTGGCACGGACGCTGGCTCATGACCCGGACCTGATCGTCGCGATCACGCCCACCCGCGGCGTGGACGTCACCTCCAAGGCATTGCTGCTGGACTCGCTCGCCAGTGTCGCCAGGCAGAGGGGCGCTGGCGTGCTGCTGTGCACCGATGAGCTCTCCGATCTCGTGATCTGCGATCGGGTCATCGTCCTGGTCCGGGGCGAGATCTTCACTGAATTCACCGAGCCGCCGTTCGATCGCGACCAGCTGATACTCGCGACGGAAGGCCTGTCCAGCACGGCTCATGGCACCGCCGAGGAGGCTGCGCAATGATTTCTAACGAGTCGCCCGACGGACCGGCCGGCACCGCGAGCCCGCTAGCGCCGGGTCACGCGGGGTCCGCGCTGCACGGCAGCGCAGCCGCGCTGGCAGCCCGGATGCGCAGTCTGAACGCCGGCGTGCTGCGCGAGGTCGCGCTGCTGCCAGTGCTGGTGCTGCTCCTGGTCGTCGGCGCACTGGTGAGCCCGGTGTTCCTCACGGTCTCGAACATTGCCGGGGTCGGCCAGCAGATCTCCGCGCTCGGCGTCGTCGTCGTGGGCGAGAGCCTGATCCTGATGATCGGCGGCATGGACCTGTCGCTGGAGGGGACGTATGGCCTGGCGCCGATGGTGGCGGCCTGGCTGATCCTGCCGGTGGCAGCCTATGGCAGCGGAGCCCAGCTGAATCCCTTCCTGGGCCTGCTCGTCCTGTTCGCGGTGGGCGCCGCAGTAGGCCTGGTCAATGGCCTGCTGATCGTGAAAGGCCGGCTGAACGGATTCATCGTGACGCTGGGCATGACGATCGTGCTGGCGGGCCTCCAGAACGGCATTGTGAAGGCGCAGTCCCTGTTCAACCTGCCCCGGGCCTTCGGCTACCTCGGCGCGTCTTATTTTGGTCAGGTGCCGGTCTCATTCGTGGTCACGGGAGTCATCTTCGTCCTCGTCGGGCTGTTCCTGCGCTACCACCGGACCGGCCGGGCGATCTATGCCGTGGGCGGCAATCCGGCCGCTGCGCGCGCCGCCGGCATCAAGGTCGAGCGCATCAAGATCGGCGTGTACGTCGTGGGGAGCATGCTGGCCGCGCTCGGAGGGCTCATCGAGGCTGGCCGCGTATCGGCGGTGACCGGCCAGCAAGGCTACGGAGAGGGCATCATCTTCTCCGTCTTCGCTGCGGCCGTGATCGGTGGCGTCAGCCTCCGGGGCGGGCGCGGCAACATGATCGGCGCCGCCTCCGGCGTGATCCTGCTCGGTCTCGTCCAGAACATCCTGGATCTGGCGAACGTCTCGAACTACTGGATCGAGGCCATCGACGGCGGCGTGATCTTGTTCGCGCTATTCCTCGCCCGCATCGTCGGCGGCGAGTCCACTGCCGAGGAGAAGTAGCTGAGCATGGATGGTGAGCTGAGCGGCCTGGCGGCCGTGGTGACCGGCGGCGGGTCGGGGATTGGCCGTGCCACCGCCCGGCTGCTGGCTGACCGGGGCGCGAAAGTGGCAGTGCTCGACCTTGAACCGGGCGATGAGCTGATTGCCCTGCGGGCGGACGTGACCGACGATGGATCGGTGCGGCTGGCGGTGGACACTGCCGCGGCGCAGCTGGGCGGCATCGACATCGTGGTGAACAACGCGGGCGTTGGCGCGGTTGGCACGGTCGCTGACAACCCGGATGAGCAGTGGCACCGGGTGTTCGACGTGAACGTCGTCGGCATGGTCCGGGTCAGCCGCGCCGCGCTGCCGTACCTGCGCCGCTCGGCGCATGCCGCGATCGTCAACACGTGCTCCATCGCCGCGACAGCGGGCCTGCCGCAGCGGGCGCTGTACTCGGCGACCAAGGGCGCGGTGCTGTCGCTGACGCTGGCGATGGCCGCCGACCATGTCCGGGACGGCATCCGGGTCAACTGCGTCAACCCGGGGACTGCGGACACCCCTTGGGTGGGGCGGCTGCTCGACCAGGCCGCTGACCCGGCCGCCGAGCGCGCGGCGCTGGCGGCCAGGCAGCCGATGGGCCGGCTGGTCAGCGCCGAGGAAGTCGCCGCGGCGATCGCCTACCTGGCCAGCCCGGCCGCGGCGTCGGTCACCGGCACCGCGCTGGCCGTCGACGGCGGCATGGCCGGGCTCCGGATCAGGCCGCAGTCATGATCGCCGCGCCGCTTCGACTGCGCCGCCTCGGCCGGTCGCAGGTACGGGTGACCGAGCTGTCACTCGGCGGGGCGGCCATCGGCAACCTGTTCACCGAAGTCGACGACGCGGTCGCGGCCGCCGCTATCGACGCCGCCTGGGAGGGCGGCGTCCGCACCTTCGACACTGCGCCGCACTACGGCCTGGGACTGTCGGAGCGGCGCCTGGGCGACGCGCTGCGGCACCGGCCACGCGAAGAATATGTGCTATGCACGAAGGTGGGCCGGCTCCTTGCAGCCGGCCACGCCGCCGTACGGCCTGGACCCGGAGGGCTTCGCCGTGCCGGCCGCGCAGGTCCGGGTGTTCGACTTCAGCGCCGACGGGGTGCGCCGAAGCCTGGAAGCCAGCCTCGCCCGCCTGGGCGTGGACCGGATCGACATCGCGCTCATTCACGATCCGGACGACCACGGCGAGCAGGCGCTGCACGAGGCTTATCCCGCGCTGGAGCGGCTGCGCGCCGAGGGGATCGTCACGGCGATCGGCGCCGGGATGAACCAGGCCGAGATGCTGACCAGGTTCGTCATCGACACCGATGTCGACGTCGTGCTGGTGGCCGGCCGCTACACCTTGCTGGACCACTCGGCGGCAGCCACGCTGCTGCCGGCCGCGCTAGAGCGGGGCGTGGCGGTCATCGCAGGCGGGGTGTTCAACTCCGGCCTGCTGGCGGCGCCCGATCCGGGCGCCCGTTTCGACTATCAGGCAGCGCCCGCCGCCATGATCGCCCGAGCCCGTGAACTCGACGCAGTCTGCGGGCAGTTCGGCCTGCCGCTGCGTGCCGTCGCAGCGCGGTTCCCGCTGCGCCATCCGGCGGTTGCGAGCGTGCTGATCGGCGCTCGCAGCGCCGAGGAGATCGCCGACGCGATCAGGCTCCGCGACCTGGACATACCCGCGGCCTTGTGGGATGCACTGGCCGCCGTGGGAGCCTGAGCCCATGCGGGTCGCCCTGTTCGTCACGTGCCTCAATGACACGCTGTTCCCGCGCACCGGGCAGTCGGTCGTGACGCTGCTACGCAGGCTAGGCTGCGATGTCGCATTCCCGGCGCAGCAGACCTGCTGCGGCCAGATGCACTTCAACAGCGGCTACCGGCCAGCGGCAACTAGGCTGGCCCGGCGGTTCGCCCGGCAGTTCGACGGCTACGACGCCGTGGTCACGCCGTCACCTTCCTGCGCCGGCATGATCCGGGACCAGTTCCCGGTGCTTGGCATCGGTCCGGGCGCGCCGGTGTATGAGCTGTCAGAGTTCCTCGTCGACGTGCTGGGCGTGCTGGACGTCGGCGCGGTCTTCCCGCACCGGGTCAGCTATCACCCCACCTGCCACTCGCTGCGCGGACTGCGGGTGGGGACAGGCCGCTGCGGCTGCTGGCCGCGGTGGCGGGCCTGGACCTGGTCGGGCTGCCGGCCGCCGATTCGTGCTGCGGGTTCGGCGGCATGTTCGCGATCAAGAACGCGGCGATATCGCAGGCGATGCTGGCCGACAAGGTGGCGGCCATCAGCACGGCGCAGCCCAGCGTGCTGTGCGCGCTGGATAACTCCTGCCTGATGCAGATCGGCGGCGGGCTGTCACGGACTGGCTCGGCTGTCCAGGTGATGCACCTGGCCGACATCCTGGCCGCGCGGTGACCATACCGGCAGGCAAGGGCGTCGTGTGGCTCGGCTCGCCGCCGTTCCCGCAGGCCGCTCGCCGGGCGCTGGCCGACGGCCAGCTGCAGGCCAACCTGCGGCAGGCCACCGCCACGATCCGGGACAAGCGGCTGCGGGCAACAGGCGAGCTGACCGACTGGGAACAGCTGCGTGCCGCCGGAGCCGCGATCAAGGCTCAGGTCGCCAAGAACCTGGACAGCTACCTGACCCGCCTGGAGGAGTCGGTGACCAGGGCCGGCGGAGTCGTGCACTGGGCCCGCGACGCCGATGAGGCCACGGCGATCATCGGCGACCTGGCCGAGTCCGCCGGCGCGCGAGAGGTCGTCAAGGTCAAGTCCATGGTGACCCAGGAGATCGACCTCAACGCCGCGCTGGCCAAGCGCGGCATCGCCGCCGTCGAAACCGACCTGGCCGAGCTCATCGTCCAGCTCGGCGACGACCGCCCATCGCACATCCTGGTCCCGGCTATCCACCGCAACCGGCGCGAGATCCGCGACATCTTCGCCAGCAGCATGGCCGCGCACGGGCGGCCCGCCCCGGCCGGCCTGACCGCGGAGCCGGCGGCGCTGGCCGAGGCCGCACGGCTGCACCTGCGGGAGAAATTCCTCACTGCCACCGTGGCCATATCGGGCGCCAACTTCGCGATCGCCGATACCGGCACCATCGTCATCGTCGAGTCTGAGGGCAACGGGCGGATGTGCCTCACCCTGCCGCGGACGCTGATCACGATCATGGGCATCGAGAAGGTGCTGCCGTCGTTCACGGACCTGGAAGTATTCCTGCAGCTGCTGCCGCGCTCGTCGACCGGCGAGCGGATGAACCCCTACACCTCGATGTGGACCGGGGTGACGCCCGGCGACGGGCCGCAAGAGTTTCACCTCGTGCTGCTCGACAACGGCCGCACCGCGACCCTCGCCGACCCGGTCGGCCGGCAGGCACTTGCGTGCATCCGCTGCTCAGCCTGCCTGAACGTCTGCCCGGTATACGAGCGAGCCGGCGGGCACGCCTACGGCTCGGTCTACCCGGGCCCGATCGGCGCGGTCCTGACCCCGCAACTGGTCGGCGTCGAGCACGCCGCGACGCTGCCGTTCGCTTCCACGCTCTGCGGCGCGTGCTACGACGCCTGCCCCGTGAAGATCAACATCCCGGAGGTACTCACGCACCTGCGCGCCCGGGTAGTGGAACACAAGCGCCGGGGCGTCCCCGATCCGGAGGCCGCGGCGATGGCGGCCGCCGCTGCGATGTTCTCCTCGCCCTGGCTGCTGCGTGCAGTGCAGTGGCTGGCCGCGCGCGGCGGCCGGCTACTTGCCCGGCACGGCGTCATCAGGCGGCTGCCCCCGCCCGGCCGCGCCTGGACGGCCAGCCGGGACCTGCCGGTTCCCTCGCCACAGACCTTCCGCTCCTGGTGGCACGAGCAGGAGGCCGCACAGCAGAAGGCCGCTCAGCGGGAGGCCGCTCAGCGGAGGCGCTCAGCGGGAGGCCGAGCGGTGACCGCGCGCGAGGAGATCCTTGCGCGCATCCGAACCGCGCTCGCGGACGGCGGGCCTGAGCAGGATGCCGGAATACCCCGCGAGTACTTGCGCAGTCACGCCGGGGACGCTGACCTTGCTGGCCTGTTCGCCGACCGGGTGGCCGACTACCGCGCTGTCGTCAGCCGGGTACCCGCGGGCGGCGTGCCTGCTGCCGTCGCCGCCGCGGCTGGCGCGCTCGGGCTCGCGGAGATCGTCGCAGCACCCGGATTCCCCGCGGATTGGCTGCCCCAGATCCCAGGCGTGCGATGGCTGTCCGACGACCCGCCGCTGAGTGTCGACGCGCTCGACCGGTGCAGCGCCGCGCTCACCACGGCGGCCCTTGGCATCGCCGTGACAGGGACGATCGTGCTCGACGCCAGAGGCGGGCAGGGCCGGCGAGCGCTCACGCTGGTGCCCGACGTGCACCTGTGCGTCATCCGGGCGGACCAGATCGTGGCCGACGTTCCCGACGCGATCGGCCGCCTCGATCCGGTCCGGCCGCTGACGCTCATCTCCGGGCCATCGGCCACCAGCGACATCGAGCTCGAGCGAGTCGAGGGCGTGCACGGGCCGCGCACGCTGCACGTCATCATCGCGGAAGGATCACTCCGGTGAGAGTCGCCCTGCACACCCGGGTCCGGGCGGACCGGGTCGAGGACTATGAACGGGCGCACGCGGCCGTTCCGGCCGAGCTCACGACGGCCATTCGCGCTGCCGGAGTGCAGTCGTGGACCATCTGGCGCAGCGGGACAGACTTGTTCCACGTCATCGACTGCGCCGACTACGCGGCGGCGCTCGCGTACCTGGACAGCCATCCCGTGAACGCTGCCTGGCAGGCGCGAATGGCCGAACTGCTGGAGACAATGCATGACTACTCCGCTGGCGGCAGTGCGGCGGTCCTGCCCGTGGTGTGGCAGCTATGAACATCATCGACGCTCACCACCACGTGTGGGACCTGCTCGTGCGCGACCAGGACTGGATCACCGGCCCGGAGATGGCGCCGATCCGGCGCAGCTTCTCCGTCGACGACCTGCGCCCGAGCGCGCTCGCGGCGGGCGTTACCGGCACCGTGCTCGTGCAGACCGTCACCGACGCAGCAGAGACGCCCGAGATGCTGTCGGTCGCGGCCGGCGACCCGCTCGTAGCGGCGGTCGTCGGCTGGACCGACCTGACCTCGCCTGCCATCGCCGACGAGCTTGCCCGGCTGCGGTCCGGGCCTGGCGGCGCCTATCTTGCGGGCATCCGGCACCAGGTGCAGTCCGAACCGGACCCGGACTGGCTGCGCCGCGCCGACGTGATCCGCGGACTGCGCGCAGTGGCCGCGGCTGGCCTGCGCTATGACCTGGTCGTCCGGCCTCATCAGCTACCCGCAGCCACCTATGCGGCGGCAGCGGTGCCCGCTCTCACCCTGGTTCTCGACCACGCGGGAAAGCCGCCGATTGCCAACGGCGTGATCGAGCCGTGGGCCGCAACGATCCGGTCGTTCGCGGCGCAGCCCAACACCACATGCAAGCTGTCCGGGCTGGTTACTGAGGCGGCGCCCGGCGCGCAGACGACGGCGTTCGTGCCCTACGCCGATGTCATACTGGGCGCATTCGGCGCCGAACGAGTTATGTTCGGCTCGGACTGGCCGGTCTGCCTGCTGGCGAGCAACTACGACCGCGTTGTCGGGCTGGCGGAACGGCTCGTGTCCGGCCTGTCGGACGCCGAGCGGACAGCGGTATTCGCGGCGACTGCGGCACGCGTGTACGGAATCGACGAAATCGCGCTCATCGCCGGCGGAGACCAGGTATCGGGAGGCGGCTCGTGGCTCTGACCGATGAGGCGATCGACAAGATCAAGCAGATGATCACCTCAGGCCGGGTGCGGCCGGGGGAGAAGCTGCCACGGGAGGCCGACCTGGCCGCCGAGCTCGGCTTGTCCCGCAACTCCCTCCGCGAGGCGGTAAAGGCACTGAGCGTCATTAACGTGCTGGACGTGCGGCAAGGAGACGGTACTTACGCGACCAGCCTTGCCCCGTCGCTGCTGCTCGAGGCGCTGAGCTTTATCGTCGACTTTCACCGCGACGACACGGTCCTGGACTTCCTTGAGGTCCGCCGCATTCTCGAGCCGGCCGCCACGGCCCTTGCCGCGGTCCGCATGTCAGAGGAGGGCCGCATCGAGCTTGGCCAGGTGCTCGAATCCGTCGACGCGAATACGCCGGTCGAGGAGCTTGTCGCCGCCGACCTTGAGTTTCACCGGCAGATAGCTGTCGGGGCACGCAATCCAGTGCTTGCGTCCCTGGTCGACAGCATGTCCGCGCCCACGACTCGCGCTCGGGTGTGGCGTGGCATGACCGAGCCCAGGGCGCTGGAGCGAACCCTGGCTGAGCACCGCGCCATCTACAGGGCGATCATGAATAAGG
Source organism: uncultured Actinomycetota bacterium (assembly GCA_963834665.1). Taxonomy (GTDB): domain Bacteria; phylum Actinomycetota; class Actinomycetes; order Streptosporangiales; family Streptosporangiaceae; genus JAJYUU01. Next base: position 640,359 of record CAWICK010000005.1, on the reverse strand, counting down.
ACGCGGACCTGGCCCGGTCCTGGGCGACAGTGCATATTGCCGGCATTGAATCGTGGCTTCGCATTGCGCTCGCTGACTGAGATTTATCCCGGCCATGAGACTGAACGGAATCACCGTGGACCTCACTGGTAAGGCAGTCATCGTGACGGGGTCGTCCAGTGGCATCGGCGCAGCGGTGGCCCGGCGGCTAGCTGGCCTGGGTGCCGGAATCGTGGTGAACTCCGCGTGGTCAGCCGAGGCGGGCAAGGACGTGGCTGCGGAGCTGCCTGACGCCGTCTACGTACAGGGGGATATCGGCGAGCCAGCGACGGCCGCTGCCCTCATAGCCGCTGCCGAGCACCGGTGGGGGCGGCTGGACGGGCTGGTCAACAACGCCGGCGTAACCGTGGACGTGCCATTGCCAGACATTGACTCTGTCACTGTTGATCACTGGGAGAAGGTGCTGCGCACCAACGTGGTCGGCACCTTCCTGGTCAGCCAGGCGGCACTACCGCTCCTGCGTCAGGCTGAGGACGGCTGGATCATCAACATCACTTCACTGGCCGGCATCCGGCAGACAGGCAGCTCGCTGCCGTACGCCGTTTCCAAGGCAGCCCTTGATCACCTCACCACGATCATGGCCAAGCACGCAGGTGGCGGGGTGCGCGTGAACGCCGTTGCGCCCGGCCTGGTCGCTACCCCGTGGACCGAGGACTGGCAGGAACGCAAAGCCGGCGTCGAGCTGATCGCCCCGCTGCATCGCGTCGCCACACCGGAGGACATCGCCGAAGCCTGCCTCGCGTTCATCGCCACCCGGTATGCCACTGGCCATACGTTCGTAGTCGATGGCGGGCTCGGACTCATGATCTGAGTCCGGGGCGGCGCGCTCGGGGCCCGATGCCGGGCCCCGAGCGGTCGGCCCGGGGGCCCAGGCGCTACGGGCGCACCTCGTACACCAGATTGAATGGTGTTTCGGCAGCACGCCGGAATCTAGTGAACCCGGCGTCGGTCGCGATCTGCCGGATGGCGGCCTCCCCGGCCTGCGCGCCGAGAGCATATCCGCCGGACTGCGACAGCGCGTTCGGCACGCACAGCAGCGTGGAGGCGCTGTAGTAGACGCGGCCGACCGGGTTCATGTTGCCGGCCGCATCGTCAGCCGCATACGGCTCGACGACTAGCCAGGTACCGTCCGGCTTCAGGGCCTGCCGGATGTGCCGGGCAGCGGCGAGCGGGTCGCCCATGTCGTGCAGGCAGTCGAAGGTTGCGGCCAGGTCATAGCCGGAACCCGAGAACGACGCGGCCGTCGCGACCTCGAAGCTCACCCGGTCGGCGACGCCGGCTTCCCCGGCCCGCTTGCGCGCCAGCTCGATCGAGCCGTCGTGGTAGTCGAAGCCGGTGAACTGCGAGTTCGGGAACGCCTGGGCGAGCAGGATGGTCGATGCGCCAAGGCCGCAGCCGATGTCGGCGACGGCGGCACGTGCGCGCAGCTTGTCCTCCACGCCGTCGAGCGCCGGGATCCAGGACGAAACGAGGTTGGCGATATAGCCAGGCCGGAAGAACTGCTCGCAGCCGATAAAGACGTCGGCGTCGTGCTCGTGCCAGCCCATGCCGGCACCGGTCCGGAACGCCTCAGTGATCCGCGGTTCGGCCCGCAGCGCCCCAAGTGCCAGCACGAACGCGCCTGGCGCGTAGATGCCGCCCTCGGGGTTGGTTAGCACGAACGCCTGCTCGTCCGTCATCGAGAAGACGTCGGAGGCTGGGTCGTACTGGACATATCCGCTGGCCGCCTGGCCGCGCAGCCATTCGGCCACGTAGCGTGGGTCAGTTTGCGTGCGTGCCGCGAGCTGGTCGGCAGTCGAAGCTTCGTCCGCGAGTGACTTGTACAGGCCGAGCCGGTGCCCGATAACGACGCTTGCCGCCGCCATGGTCGCGCCCAGATCGCCGACAAAGCGGTGAATGAAGTCCATGAGCTTGTCCTGATCGACGGCCATTGGTGCCTCCCTGATTGCGTGTCGCGCTGATACCTGCAGCCTCCGGCCGCGAGTTGCACTGGCATTGCAACTGGACTGCAATCCCGGCCGCTAAACCAGAGATCGAACCGGGTTACGCTGCGTAGGAGGCGATGTCATGCGAGCTAGAGATCCCGATATCTCGGGCTTTGTCGACCGTGACGGCATCAAGGTCGGTTATGAAGTCTTCGGCGACGGGCAACCTGCCGTCGTCTTCACGCCGACCGACGGAATCGTCAATTCGCGGTCCTGGAAAGCCCAGGTGCCCTACCTGGCCAGGCGATCGAAGGTCGTCACCATTGACCCGCGAGGAAACGGCCGGTCGGACCGGCCGCAGACGGCGGCCGCCTACGCTGACACCGAGTTTGCGGACGACACCATCGCGGTCATGGACGCTACGGGCATCGACCAGGCGATACTCGTCGGGCTGTGCAGCAGTGGGTGGCGCGCCTTGCTCACGGCCGTCCGTCATCCCGACCGGGTGCTCGGCGTGATCGACATCGCCGGCTGGGCGCCGTATCTCACCCGGCCGCACCCAGAGCGGGTCGTCTACGACTTCGATCAGGTCTACGACACCGACGAGGGCTGGGCGAAAGACACGAGGGACTACTGGCTCCGGGACTGGACAGGCTACGCCGAGTTCTTCTTCGGCGAGTTGCTGTCGGAGCCGCACTCCACAAAGCAGCTTGAGGACTGCGTGGGCTGGGCCATGGAAATCGGCGCGGAGACGATGATCCTGCATGACGAGGGGCCGATCTCAGCTTCCAGCCGCGAGGAGACCGAGGCCCTCCTGGCCCAGGTGCAGTGCCCTGTCCTGGCCATTCACGGCCGGGCGGATCGTTGCCAGCCGTGGGCCCGCAGCGAGCGCATCGCGGAGCTCACCGGTGGCCACCTCATGCTGCTTGAAGGGGCTGGGCACCTGCCGCAGGCCCGCGAGCCCGTGGTCATCAACCATGCGATCCGCGACTTCGTGTCTCACTTCCGCACCGCGCCGCCAGCTCCGCGGATCTGGACGCGGCCGCTGAACCGGCCCAAGCGGGTCCTGTACGTGTCGTCACCGATCGGGCTTGGCCACGCCCGTCGTGACCTGGCCATCGCCGATGAGCTGCGGAAGCTCAGGCCTGGCACCGAAGTGCATTGGCTGGCCCAGCACCCTGTCACCGAGTTGCTGCGGCGGCGATCAGAGCTGATCCACCCTGCCTCGGCATTCCTGGCCAGCGAGTCAGGTCATTTCGAGAGCGAGGCGGCTGAGCATGACCTGCATGCGTTCCAGGCCGTGCGCACCATGGACGAGGTACTGGTCAGCAATTTCATGGTGTTCGCCGATCTGGTCGAGGAGGAGCCCTTCGACCTGTGGGTGGGGGACGAGGCGTGGGACGTCGACTACTTCCTGCATGAGAATCCCGAACTCAAACGAGCGCCGTACGCCTGGATGACGGACTTCGTGGGCTGGCTGCCGATGCCGGACGGCGGCGCGCGCGAGCGGGCGCTCACCGCGGATTACAACGCCGAGATGATCGAGCAGATCGCCCGCTTCCCCAGCCTGCGCGACCGGGCAGTGTTCGTCGGCAATCCCGAGGACGTGGTCCCTGGCGATTTCGGTGACGGCCTGCCGCCCATCCGCGACTGGGTCGAGCGGAACTACCAGTTCTCCGGTTACATTTCCGGGTTTGACCCGGCCGGATATGCCGACTCAGCAGCCATCAGGGCGGAGCTTGGCTACCGGCCGGGGGAGAAGGTGGTCGTCGTTACGGTCGGCGGCTCTGGCGTGGGGTCTGGACTGCTGCGCCGCGTGGCAGCGTCGTTCCCGGCAGCAAAACGGCTCGTGCCGGAGCTGCGAATGATCATGGTAACGGGTCCGCGTATCGATCCCGGCTCATTTGACGGCGCCGACGGGCTGGACGTGCGCGGCTACGTGCACGACCTGTACCGGCATCTGGCGGTGTGCGACCTGGCTGTGGTGCAAGGGGGACTGACGACGACCATGGAGCTCACCGCCAGCCAGCGGCCGTTCATCTACGTGCCGCTGCGCCATCACTTCGAGCAGAACTTCCATGTCCGGCATCGGCTTGCGCGCTATGGCGCGGGCTGCTGCTTGGACTACGAGCAGACATCGCCGGACGCGCTCGCCCAGGCGATCGCGGACCACATCAGCCGGCCAGTCAGCTACCGGCCCGTGGAGACTGACGGCGCTGCCCGCGCGGCGGCCAGCCTGGCGGAGCTCATCTGAGTTCGCGCAGCGCCGCGTTCGCCTCGCGCAGCACGTGCGGCAGCCCGTGCTGGCGGGCTAGCCGCTCGGCCGTGCCCAGCGCGGTGCGTGCGGCCCCGGCCTGCCCTAGCCGCAGCAGCGCCTGACCGTCCACCGCGAGCGCCGCCGCGTGCGTGGCGATCCACGGCACCTGCTCGGCAACGCCTAGCAGCGGCGCAAGCACGGCGCGGGCGCGGTCGGGCTCGTCGCGGCTGAGCCAGGCGCGCGCGACCGCCAGGTAGCACTCATCGCCGAGAATCCAGGCGCCGTCGGCCGGCATCGTGGCCGCATCCAGGAGTCCCGCCGCGTACGCCAGCATCGCGGCGGAACCGGTGGCCGCGGCCAGCGGCGCCGCGCAACACAGCACATAGGCCTCGGCCTCGGCCGCCTCAGCGGCGGCGAGCCCCTGCTCGAACAGCCGGACCGCCTCGGCCCGGTCTCCGGTCAGCAGCAGCGTGCTGCCGAGGAACGCGCTGCCCGCAGCCCGCCACCAGTTGTGCGGATACCGCTCCACCAGGTCGAGCGCGCGGCGGCCTTGCTTGAGCGCCTCGTCGTCGCGTCCGCGCAGTCGCGCAAGCCAGCCCAGATGGGCCACGTACCAGGAGGCGCAGTGCGGATACCCGCTACGGCGGTTGGACTCGATGCCTGCCTCGACTGCCAGGACCGCACTGTCCCAGTCTGCCGCCGCGACGAACGGGAACGCCGACTCGAACTCAACCCAGTGCAGCCGGAACAGGTCGCCCAGGCGCCGTACCAGCGGGCCGAGCTCGTCAAGTACGAGGCGCAAGGCATGAATGTTGCCAAGGCCGCCATACACGGTCTTCAGCCCGTCGAGTGCGTCCGCGAGTGCCTGATCGTCATCGGCGGCCCGTCCGGCCGCGACCGCGCGCACTCCGTATTCCAGCGCGTCGTCGTAGCGCAGCCGATTTGCTGCGACGATGGCGAGCCGGGCGAGAAAGTTGGCCTCCGCTGCCCGGTCGCCGAGAGATTCGGCGATCTGCAACCCGCGCTGGAGGTTGCCAGCATAGGCAGCGGCCGACTCCCCGAGCGAGGCCGGAACGTCACCGCCAAGCTCACGCAGGACCAGCATCTCCAGCCGGCGGTTGCCTGCGGCGCGCGCTTGGCTGACGCCTCTGCTCAGGTCGGCGTGGGCCGCGTGATGCGCTCCCGCGACCTGCCGAGCACGGCCCCGGACGAACACCGCACGCGCGGCTACCTCGATGTCGCCGTGCTGCTCCGCCACCGTGAGGGCCTGCGTCGCCAGCGCCACCGCGTCAGACGCTGCGAACCGACGCATGGCATTCTCGGCGGCGAGCAGCCAGGCCTTGGCCGCGCGGAGCAGGTCGCCTGCGGCTGCCGAATGCCGGGCCAGAGCCTCGGGCTGGCTGGTCAGGAGATCAGCCGCACGCCGGTGATACGCCAGCCGGGTCGGCTCCGGCGTCGTCGCGTACAGCACCTCCCGGATGAGGTCATTGGCGAACTCGTAGTCACGTCCGCTGACGACAACCAGCCGGGCATCGAATGCTGCGCCGCATAGCTCCACCGCCGCGGCAGGAGCAAGGTCAAGCAGGGCGCTCAGGGTAAGCGGGTCCAGTGCCGCGCCCAGCACTGCCGCGCCCCGAAGCAACGTCTCAGCCGCTGCGCCAATGCGCCTGACTCGCCCGAGGACAGCGTTGCGCAGCGAATCGGGTATGCCGGTGTCACCAGCTGCCAGCGTCCGCAGCACTTCGGTAACGAACAGCGGGTGGCCCCGCGTGCGTTCCATGATGTTGTCCGCGAGCTCCTCCTGGCCGGCCCGGCTGGCCAGCTGCTTGACCGCCGCGCGGCTAAGCGGGCCGAGCTCAAGTCGTGCAGCGACCGGATCTAGCGCGGCGCCGACCGCCGCGGCGTTCTCGGCGCGGACGGTCACGATGGTGAGCAGGCGGGCGCCGGCGATGTGGCGGCTGAGGTAATGAAGCAGTTCGACTGACGACTGGCCTGCGTATTGGAGATCGTCCACCACGAGCAGGACCGGATTGGACTCCGCGAGCCCGGTCAAGAACGCCGTCACCGCCTCGAACGCCCGCCGGCGTTCCATGTCAGCGCTGCCCCGCCAGGGTGTGGGTGCCCCTAGCAGTGCTGTCGCTTCCGGCACCAGCGTGGCAATGACCTGTGCATACTCGCCGAGGAGCAGGCGCGCCGAGTCGCCGGGCATCGCCGTCAGGACGGGTGCGATGGCATCGACGATGGGCTGGAGGAACAGCGACCGCTCGGCCTCGTAGCAGCGCGTGCGCAGCACCGTGGCGCCGTCAGCGGCAGCCTCGGCCGCGAGCGCCTCAGCCAGAGCTGTCTTGCCGATGCCCGCCTCGCCGGTGAGCATGACCAGGCGGCCCTCGCCGCCTGCGGCGCTAGCCCAGTACTCTTGCAGTCCGGCGAGCTCTGTCTGACGCCCGGCCAGCGGTGGATCGCGGCGCTCGAGCGGTCTGGACCATGCTGCCTGGCCTCCGGTACTCGGCGGATCCGGTACCTCGTCGCGCTGCTCGCGCAGGATGGCCAGGTGCAGCGCCTGCGTCGCCGGCGCGGGATCCGCGCCGAGCTCGTCGCCAAGCCGGTCACGGAGAGCGGCGTATGCCGCAAGCGCGCGGGCAGGCTCTCCGGCCGCCGACACTGCGGACATATAACGTCGGTGCGCGGCCTCATCGAACGGGTCGTCAGCCATCGCGGACTCGGCATGCCGGGCGGCCCGCGCCGCGCTTCCGGTCGCCAGGGCCGCGTCGGCAGCTACGAGCTGTGCGCGGCGCAGTTGCACGCGTACCTCCGCGCGTGCGCCTTCCGCCCACGCCGCGTCCGGCTCGTCGGCCAGCGCGGTGCCTGCTGACAGCATGACGACGGAGCGCTCAGCGGCAGCCAGCGCCACGCCCGGGGCGGAGGCGAGCTTGCGCTCGGCTTGCTCGCAGAGTCGGGCGGCGACATCAAGATCGACGCTGACCCGGTCGCCGTCTGCGAGCCGGTAGCCATGCCGGCCGCCGAGGATGAGACCGGGGCCGAGCGCTCCGCGCAGCCGGCTGACCAGAGTGGCGACGTTCTGCAGGGCTGCGGCCGGAGGCTCTTGCGCCCACAGCACGTCGACGATCCGGTCCACCGGAACAAGCCGCGGGCGCTCGACAGCGAGCAGCTTCAGCAATACCCGCGCCTTGAGGCTGCCGATATGGCTCTCGGGCAGCTCAACGCCCTCGCGATAGACGCCGAATGAGCCCGCTAGACGCAGTTCGGTCAGCCCAGGGCTGCCTCGATCCCCCACGCAAACCTTCTTACCGCCGTTCATCTCCGCTAGCAAGATCGGCCAGGTCGGGCGGGCCTCAGGGACTGCCGGGGTCTTCGCCGTCCGGCTGGACAGCTGCCCACCGCAGGAGCCCGATGTCGGCGACCATGTTCACGTGCCTGCGCATAGCCTGACGGGCGCCCGGCGCGTCGCCGCGCCGGATGGCCTCCAGGATCCGGCGATGGGCGCGGAGTGACCGGCGCGGGCGTCCGGGTTCGCCGAGGGAGCTCCGCCGGGTCTCGCTGATCGGCATGGCGAGCGCGGCCATGAAGTCGGCAAGCAGCGGGCTGCGAGCCGCGCTGGTGACGGCTTCATGAAACAGCCGGTCACCCTCCTCGCCGAAACCACCGGCCTCGATGTCAGCTGCCATGACGTGAAGGGCATGGTCCATCGCCGCGACCTCTGCCTCGGTCCTTCGGGCTGCGGCAAGTGCAGCTAGCTGGGTCTCCAGTGCTTCCCTGGCCTCGAGGATGGAGGGCAGCCGGTGCCGCTTTGTCATCAGCTCCATCAGGTGGCCCGAGTCATTGGGCAGTGACCGCAGATAAATTCCATCACCATGCCGGACCTCAAGCGTGCCGCGCACCTCAAGCGCGATAGTGGCCTGCCGCACCGATGCTCTGCTTACCTGCAGAGCGGAGGCGAGATCTCGTTCTGACGGCAGGCGGTCACCGACCCGCATTCCGGTGACCTCGACGTAGTCCAGCAGCCTCGCGGCCAGCTGTTCGTACAGACGGCGCCGGTCAGGAGCGCGAAGGGCCTCCGTACTGGGCCGGGCTGCCCGCGGACTGGCTGCCATAGCGTCGCGTCGCCTCACTCCTCTAGCCGGCTCCGGCCGGGCAGCTGCCAGCCAGCCCGCTGACAACGGGCACGGCGTGTCACCCGCCGCCGCGAACGGCCGGACAGATCCCCGTTGACACTCAGGATAGCGGACATTATGGTCGGGCTACTGGCTCAGCCACTTACTGTTTGTCCCATGTGCCCCAGCCGACGGGATGACATGAGCACGTTCCTGATTAGCGTCGGAGTCGGGCTTGCGACGGCGGCCATCCTGTCGCTGTCGGCTGTCGCGTTCACCCTTGAGTACGCGGTGAGCCGCGTCGCGAATTTCGCGCACGGCGAGTTCCTCACCGTCGGCGCCTACGCCGCCTACAGCGGCCAGACGCTCTTCCATCAGAACGTCGCGGCGGCAGCAGTGATCGCCGCCGCGGCCGGAATGCTCGCCGGGCTTGCGCTGAATGCCGGGCTGGTCGAGCAGTTCCGCGGGCGAACCGCCATCACGGTCTTCATCGCTACCCTCGGCGCAGCGATCATCGTGGAGAACGTGCTCGTGATGATCTACGGCGCTGCCGACGTGTCCTACACGTTCGCGCAGGGCGGCTTGCACCACGTCGGGCCCTTCTTGTGGACGACATCGGACATCGAGGTGATCTTCTCCGCACTCGCCGTGGCGGGCCTGCTGTATCTGCTGCTGCAGCGCTCGCGATTCGGCAAGGCAATCCGTGCCGTATCGCAGGATCGGACACTCGCCCAGATAAGCGGGATTCCGGCGCGGCGGATCGTCATGCAGACCTGGGGCCTGGCCGGAGCAGTCGCCGGCTTCGCGGGGTTTGTGCTCGCTGACACCATTGGCACGTTCGGCCCCACGCTGGGCTTCAACTTCCTGCTGCTCACGATCACTGCGACGGTCGCCGGCGGCATCGGCCGGCCGTACGCGACCCTCGGCGGTGCGCTCATCGTCGGCCTCGTGCTGCAGATAGGCGGTACCTACACCAGTTCGGCGTACGAGAACGTATTCGCCTTCTTGCTGCTTGTGGTGCTGATGTTGTTCCGCCCGAACGGCGTCTTCGTACGGCGCAGCGCATCGGCGGTGCGGGCCTGATGTACTGGGTCAGCGTCTTCACCGAGGCAGGCATCTTCGCCGTGCTCGCGCTCGGCCTCGACATGATCTGGGGCTGGAGCGGCGACTTCGACCTCGCGTTCTACGGATACCTGGCGCTCGGCAGCTACATGACCTTCGTGCTGACGATCGGCAAGCCCACGCCGCCCGTCCAGTACATCCTCGGCTGGCATCTGCCGGTGGTGCTGGCCATCCTGCTGGCCGTCGTCGTGGTGGTGGGCCTCGCGGCCATCATCGGGGCGATTGCCCTGCGGAACCTTCGCGACATCTACTTCGCGGTGACGACGCTTGGCGCAGTGAGCGCGCTGTACCTGGTGGTGGAGAACTACACGCCGCTGTTCGACGGATACAACGGCGTCTACGGGCTTGTCAATCCTGGCCAGACGGCATTGCGCCTGACCTATAACGGCTACCGGGTAGCTTTCCTCGGCCTGGTCCTGGTCGTCCTCTTCCTGGCCTACCTCCTGGTGCAGCGGTTGTCCCGCAGCCCGTTCGGCCGGATGCTGCGTGCGGTGCGGGAGGACGAGCGTGCGGCCTCGGCCTACGGACGCCGGGTGTTCTTCGCGAAGTACCGCGCGTACTTGTTCGGCGCGGCACTCGCAGGCCTGGCCGGCGGCCTGTTCGCGATCTTCATAAGCGCTTTCAACCCGTCTGCCTGGACGCCGCAAGAACTGCTGGTGATTTACGCGGCAATCCTGATCGGCGGCCGTGGCAATCCCCGTGGCGTCATCGTTGGCGTGTTCGTCGTCTACGTCGGGCTGATCGAGCTCACCCGTTTCCTGCCTTCGCCGGCGTCGCGGCCGGACTTCAGCCCGGCGATGCGACAGGTGCTCATCGGCCTCATGATCATTCTGATGCTCAGGTTCCGGCCCGACGGGATCTTCCGGGAACGGCCGGGTGTCGATCAGACGGGACGGCCTGCCTGGCGGCTAGCAGGGCCGTTCCGGGCGCGGCCGCTGGCAGGTGCGCCGGGCGCTGCAGCGCCGGCAGGCAGCCCGTTAGACGCTGGCTCGGCGCCGCTGTCTTCTGGTGCCGCGCACGAGCGGACGGCCGACGAGGGAGGCGCCGGATGAGCACGGTGCTGCTGGAAATCGAGCAGCTAACCAAGTCCTTCGGCGGCATCCATGCGGTTCGGGACTGCACCTTCTCCGTTCCCGAAGGGCACGTCATCGGCCTGATCGGGCCAAACGGCGCAGGCAAGAGCACGGTGGTCGACCTGGTATCCGGATTCGGCCAGCCGGACTCCGGCAGCATCAGTTTCGCCGGGGAGCAGCTGGTTGGCAGGCGTCCTGATGTCATCTCGCGGCTCGGCCTCATCCGCACATTCCAGACGCCCAGGGAGTGGCGGAATCTCAGCGTCATGGACAACGTCATGCTGGCGCGGCGCAGGTTCGGCAACGAGACTCTCTGGCGGTCGATGACCCGGGCCCGCAAGATCCGTCGCGAGGAAGAGCCTGACCGGGTAGCCGTGCGGGAGATCCTGGACCGCTTCCAGCTTGCGGCACTGAAGAACGAGCTGGCCGTCCGGCTGAGCGGCGGCCAGAAACGGCTGCTCGAATTCGCCCGGATCGCCGCGGCTGAGCCCCGTCTCATCATCCTGGATGAGCCGATGGGCGGCGTGAACCCGGTGCTAGGGGCCCGGATCGGCGAGGCTGTCGGGCAGTTCGCCGCCGAGGGCCGCACCGTGATCGTGGTCGAGCACAACCTGCCGTTCATCGAAAGGACCTGCGATCAGGTGGTCGTGATGGACATGGGCGAGGTCATCGCGCAGGGACCCTTCGCCGGCCTGCGTGACAACCCGCGAGTGGTCGAGGCCTACCTCGGGATGGACCTGAGCCATGGCTGACCCGGCGCCAAAGGTCGTGCTCCGCGCCGACGGGGTCACGGCCGGATACGGCGGACCGCCGATCATCGAAGACGTCTCGCTGACCGTAATGGCCGGCCGGATCACCGCGATTGTGGGGCCGAACGGAGCCGGGAAGTCGACATTGCTGAAGGCGCTCAGTGGCGTCCTGAAGCTGACTCGCGGCGATGTCTACGTTCGGGACGTCAAGACATCGAACCTCGCGCCGGAAAAACTGGTCAGGCGCGGACTCGGCTACGTTCCCCAGGTCTCCAACGTCTTTCCCGATCTGACCGTCCGGGAGAACCTGGAAATGGGCGCCTACACGCGTCGCCGGGGCGTGCCCGCGCGGATTGATGAGCTGTGCGAGCTGTTTCCCGATCTCAGTAAGGCGCTGCGCCGCAGGGCCGCCATGCTGAGCGGCGGCCAGCGCAGCATGCTCGCTCTCGCCAGAGCACTCATGCTCGAGCCAGCGGTACTGCTGCTCGACGAGCCGAGTGCCGGACTGGCTCCCCTGCTCCAGGGCGCGCTCTGGGAGCAGATAGAGAAGATCGCCGCGACAGGCGTCGGGATCTGCGTGGTCGAGCAGAACACCCGGCGCACACTGCGCCACGCGCACTGGGGCTACATCCTCGTGCTCGGGCGCAACAGGCTCGACGGTCCCGCAGAGGACTTGCTGCACGACGAGAACGTCGTGGAGCTCTACGTCGGGCGGATGAGTTGATCAAGGACGGGTTGAAGGAGAACTAGCGTGAAACATTCCATGATCGGCAAGGCCGTCGGCTCGTGCGCTGCGGTCGCGCTGCTTGCTGCCTGTGCGTCCGCAGGCAACGGTGGATCGGGAGGCGGCTCGTCCGGTCCCATTACCTACGGCGTTCTGTCCTGCTTCACCGGACGGCTGGCGAGTCTCGGGCAGGCAATGCTTCAGGGCTCCAAGGTGGCACAAAGCGAGATCAACGCGGCGGGTGGCGTGCTCGGCCGCAAGGTGCAGCTAGTGACCGGAGACACCAGCTGTGACGTCGCGGACGGAGTGACCGCCACGAACCAGATGCTGACGAAGAACATCAGCGGAGTGATCGGGCCGGAGACGCAGGAGATTAACGGGGTCGAGCCCATTCTGGACAACAATCACATCGTCGACGAGTTCCAGGGCGGCGACACTGCCCGTGATCACCAGACTGACCCGTACTTCTTCCGCGACAGCCCGTCCGACTCCCAGCTCGGCGTCGCAATGGCGCTGTACGCGCACACCAAGGGCTACACCAAGGCCGTCATGCTGTTCTATTCCGACCCGGCAGCGCAGACGTTCCTGAAGCCCGTCTCGACGACCTTCACCAAGCTCGGCGGGACCATCCTGAAGACCATCATCGTGACCCCCGACCAGACCTCCTATCTGAGTCAGGTCCGCGAGGCGATTGCCGCGCATCCGCAAGTGATCTTCACGCAGGAGGACCCGCCGACCGCGGCCGTGCTGTTCCGCGAGTTCAAGCAGCTTGGCGGCCAGAACATCCCGTGGGTCGGTACCGACGTCACCAGCGGCAGCGACTACCTGAAGGCGATCGGCATCCCGACCGCACACGCGCACCTGATCTCGGTATTCGGCACGTCGATCACTGGCGCTGCCGACACCGCGTTCATCAGCAAGTTCGACCAGCTTTACCCGAGCCTGAAGACGGCAGGCCCGCTGGCGAACGCCAACTACGCCTACGACGCCGTCATCTCGCTGGCGCTGGCCGATCAGTACGCGCACACCACCAACGGAACGACCGTGGCTCATGACATGACCAAGGTGACGAACCCGCCAGGTACCGCCTGCTACACCTACGCGTCCTGCCTCACGCTGCTGAAAGCAGGGACAAAGATCAACTACGAAGGAGCGAGCGGCAACCTCGACTACAACAAGTACAACAACACCTTCGGCCCGTACGGCGCCTTCCAGGCCAGTACCTCCGGCGTCGAGCAGCAGGTGTACGTGATGTCCGCCACCGCGCTGGCGGCGGCGACGCCGTAGCCGGTGCAGGTCCTGGCCCGCTGTGCCGCTGCGGCGCGCGGCGGGCCAGGACTGGCGGAGATCAGCCGGCGGCGGCAGCACCAGGAGAGGAAGCGATGTCGCAACCGCAGGCCGTCGGCCCGCTGGCGGGCGTGCATGTTCTTGACCTGGCGCGGGTGCTCGCGGGACCGTACGCAGCGATGCTGCTCGCCGACCTGGGCGCCGAGGTGATCAAGGTGGAGCGGCCGGGAACCGGGGACGATACAAGGCAGTGGGGGCCGCCGTTCGTGCGGACACCCGACGGGACAGAGAGCACCTATTTCCTCTCTGTCAATCGCGGCAAGCGGAGCGTGGCCATTGACCTGAAAGACCCCACCGAACGTGGCTTCACCGAGGCGCTGGTGCGGTGGGCCGACGTGTTGGTCGAGAACTTCCGTCCCGGCGTCATGGAGCGGCTGGGGCTGGGCGACGGTCGGCTTGCCGAACTCAATCCCCGGCTGATCCGGCTGGCCATCAGCGGTTTCGGCGAAGCTGGCCCGGACAGCAACCGGGTCGGCTACGACCAGATCTTGCAGGCCGAGGGCGGCGTGATGAGCCTGACCGGGACTGCTGCCAGCCAGCCGGTCAAGGTGGGCGTCCCGATCGCGGACGTGAGTGCAGGACTGTTCGGCGTGATCGGCGTGCTCGCCGCCCTGCTGGAACGCGAGCGCAGCGGGCTCGGCCAGCGAGTCTCGACGTCACTGCTGGCCGCGCAGGTCGGCATTCATACGTTCCAGGCCACCAGGTACCTGATCGCCGGAGAGGTGCCAGGCCTGTCCGGCAATCACCATCCGAGTGTTGCCCCCTACGGGATGTTCGATGCGGCCGACGGCCCGCTTGTCATCGCCGTGGGCAACGACGAGATCTGGCGGCGCTTCGCGCCGCTGGCAGGGCTGGACCCGGCCGACGGCAGATTCGCCTCGAATGCCCTTCGGCTGGCGAACCTCGCCGAGCTCCACGACATCATGACGGCAACGCTCACACAGCGCACCGTCGCTGACTGGCTGGATCAGCTGCGCCAGGCCGGCGTCCCGGCGGGCGAGCTGAAAACCCTGGACCGGGTCTACGAAGGTGCTCAGGTGCGTGCGGAGAACCTGGTCTGGGAAGTGGAACATCCCCGCCTGGGCGGCATCCGCCTGCCGGGCAACCCCGTTCGTTACAGCCGCACTCCGCTGGCAGCCGGGCTCCCGCCGCCGTCCCTGGGCGAGCACACCGACGAGCTCCGCGAGGCCATGCTCGGCCACGCGCCTGCGGCTGATGGCGGCTGACCCGGCTGACCCGGCCGGCCAGGCTGACCCGGCCGGCCAGGCTGACCCGGCCGGCCCGCGCGGGCCTGGCTCGCGCCCGCTCTATGCGGACGTGGCCGATGACGGCAGCATCCGCCGGTTCGGCGAGGAGATCGAGGCGGCCAACCCGAGCGCCTGGCCCGGCTACGAACAGCAACTCCAGGCGGCGCGGGCGGCGACAGGTTCCCGGCATGCGGTGACCACGGGCTTGGCCAGCGTGGCCGGAGAACCCTGCGTGATCGTCGGCTTCGACTTCGGGTTCCTCGGCGGCTCGGCTGGTGTCGCCGAGGGCGCCAGGATCGCCCGGGCCTTCTCGCTCGCGGCCACGGAGCGCCTGCCGGTTGTCTGCGTCGCGGCATCGGGCGGTTCGAGGATGCAAGAGGGCACCAGCGCGCTGGTGCAGATGCAGGTCTACGCGTCGGCGATCGCCGGCGCACGGCGAGCCGGGATCCCGTATATCGCGGTCACCGGCGATCCCACCACGGGCGGCGTCTGGTCGTCGCTCGTCGCGTGCGCGGACCTTCTGATCGGCGTGCCGGGGGCGAGAGTGAGCTTCTCCGGTTCGCGAACTCGGCCCGGTGGCGCCGACCCCGATTCGCGCGAGTACCTGGCCGATGGCAAGTGGGCGCGCGGGTTCGTGGACGTGCTGACGCCCGTGGCCGGCCTTCGCGCCGAGGTCGCAGCGGCCCTCCGGCTGCTATCGCCCAGGACCCGCGGCGACCTGGATCGCGCGCCGCTGCCGCGCTGGCCGCCTGACGCCGATCCCGGCGCGAGCATGCCGACTGCGTGGACGCAAGTCGGCGCCGCGCGCAGCGGCCGCAGGCCCCGGGCTGACAAGTGGCTGGACGGGTACTTCGCGCAGACCCTCGAGATCCGCGGCGATCGCTGCGGAGGCGTGGACGCCGGCCTGCGCTGCGGGTTCGGCCGCCACCTCGGCGCGACTATCGCCTACATCGCGCAGACCGGTGCGCCGACGACCGCCGCCGGATACAGGACGGCGACCCGCCTGCTCGGCCTGGCAGCGCGCCTCAGGCTGCCAGTGCTCACGCTGATCGATACCCCGGGCGCGGCGGCTCAGCCGTCCGATGAGGCTGCCGGAGTAGGCACGGCCATGGCGGAGTTGTTCGCGGCCGTCGCCGCCAGTGAGGTGCGGATCACGTCAGTCGTCATCGGCGAAGGAGTTTCCGGCGGCGCCCTGGCGCTGGCATCGCCAGCTGACCTCTGGATCGCCCAGCGCGGCTATCTCGCCGTGACAGCGCCAGAACTGGCTGCGTCGATACTGAAGCGCGGCGTCGCTGACATCCCGGAAATAGCCGAGTGGCTTCGGCTCACCCCGGCCGATCTGCTTGCGCGCCGGATCGTCCGGGGCATCATCCAGCCCGCCGGGGTCGTGTCGGCATCAGGTCAGGCGGCCGAGCCAAGATAGTCGAGCGCGCTGCCGACGCCACCGCGGGAGATCGGCACGCCAGCGCCGGCCAGCCCCATCTCGACGCCGCACAGAGCGCCTGCCAGCGACAGATCACTCAGGTCGCCGAGGTGGCCGATGCGGAACACGCGTCCGGCCAGCCGGCCAAGCCCGGCGCCGAGCGACATGTTGTAGCGGTCGAGGATCAGCTGACGCAGCCGGTCCGCCTCGTGCCCGTCGGGAACGATCACCGCGGTGAGCGTGCTGGAGTAGTCCGCTGGGTCCTGGCAGACGATGTCGAGGCCCCAGCCGCGAACCGCCCGCCGGGTAGCTTCCGCATGCCGGGCGTGCCGGGAGACGACGGCGGGAAGTCCCTCCTCGTCGAACATCGCGAGGGCCTCGCGGAGCCCGAACAGCAGGTTGGTGGCCGGCGTATAGGGGAACAGGCCCGTTGCCGCGGCCGCCAGCAGCGGCTGCCAGTCCCAGTAGCTCCGCGGCAGGCGGGCGCGCTCCGCCGCGGCCAGTGCTTTCGCGCTGACCGCGTTCAGGCCAAGGCCCGGCGGCAGCATCATGCCCTTCTGGGAGCACCAGATCGTCACGTCGACGCCCCATTCGTCGTGACGGTACTCGACTGATCCCAGCGATGAGATCGTGTCGACGATCAGCAGCGCCGGATGCCTGGCACTGTCCATCGCCTGCCGGATCAGCGGAATGTTACTGGCGCAGCCGGTCGACGTCTCGTTCTGCACGATTGTCACGGCCTTGATCTGGTGCCCGGAGTCCGCCGAAAGCGCATCGTGCACCTGTTCGGCATGGACACCGCGGCGCCAGTCACCGGGAACGAGGTCGACCATCAGGCCGAGCTTCGTTGCCATCTGCGACCACAAGGTGGCGAAGTGCCCGATGTCGAAGGCCAGCACCCGGTCTCCCGGCGACAGCGTATTCACCAGCGCGGCCTCCCACGCTCCGGTGCCAGAGCTGGGATATAGCGCGACCGGCCGGGCGCTGCCGCACAGCTGCCCGACGCCTGACAGGACATGCCTGGCCAAGGCGGCAAACTCGGGACCGCGGTGATCGATTGTCGGCGCGGCCATGGCCCGCAGCACTCGATCAGGAACATTAGTAGGCCCGGGTATCTGGAGAAAGTGCCTGCCGTTCTGATACGTCATGGGTATGTCCTCTCGCATCGACGCAGGCGTGGAACTAGCTCTGGCGGCCAAGTCGGACCGGCTGGGGGAGAGCGGCCAGATTGCGCAGGCGTTGCGCCGGGCGATCAGCGGTGAGGTCCGGTTCGACTCCTACAGCAGGCACCTATTCTCCCGCGACGCGAGTATGTATGCCATCGAGCCGATCGGGGTGGTATTTCCCCGCGACGCGGACGACGTGACCGCTATCGTCGCCACGGCCGCCGAGTATGACGTCCCGGTACTGGCCCGCGGGGCCGGGACCAGCCTGGCCGGCCAGACTGTCGGCCGGGCGATCGTGATGGACTTCTCCCGGCACATGAACAGAATCGTCGAGATCGACCCCGAGCGGCGAGTGGCCCGGGTGCAGCCCGGCGTGGTGCAGGAGCAGCTCAACCTGGCGGCCGCCGAGCACGGGCTCATGTTCGGCCCGGATACCTCCACCAAGAACCGGGCCACGCTCGGCGGGATGATCGGCAACAACTCCGCCGGCAGCCAGTCGGTGCGCTACGGCATGACGATTGACCATGTACTCGCGCTCGACGTCGTGCTCTCGGACGCGAGCCGGTCAAGCTTCGGCACGCTGACCCCCGGCGAGCTGGCTGCCCGCAGCGCTGCGGCGACGCTCGACGGCGCGATCTGCCGCGAGCTGCCGGGCATCGTGGACCGCAACAGGGCGGCGATTGCCACTGGTTTCCCGCGGTTCTGGCGGCAATCTGGCGGCTACCGGCTCGACCGCCTGGCCGGGCATACCGTGCTTGACCTGGCGAAGTTCGTGGTCGGCTCCGAAGGCACCCTGGTCAGTGTCGTCGAGTCAACCGTCGTGCTGGTGCCCGCGCCACGGCACCGGGCCATCGCCGTAGGACACTTCACGTCGGTGCAGGCTGCGATCGAGGCGACGGAGGACGCGCTGGCGGGCGAGCCCGCCGCCGTCGAGTTGCTTGACCGGACCATACTCGAGCTGTCCCGGCAGAAGATCCAGTACCGGTCGCTTGGCTCGATGCTGCACGGTGATCCGGAGGCCCTGCTGTTCGTGACGTTCTTCGGTGACACGGCGGCCGAGGCTGCTGCCGGGATCGACCGGCTGGAGGCGCGCTGGCAGGCGCATGGCCACGGCTATCACACGCTGCGCGCCGTCACCGCGGCCGAGCAGTCCGCGCTGCTGACGGTGCGCGAGGCAGGGCTCGGCCTGCTGATGGCGGCGAGTACCGGACCTCGCCGTCCGCTGGCGTTTGTCGAGGACACTGCGGTCGAGCCAGCCAAGCTGGCCGCCTACGCCGCGGCATTCCGGCAGATTCTGGACTCGCATGGGCTGACGGCCGGGTTCTACGGCCACTGCTCTGTCGGGTGCCTGCACATACGCCCGTTCATCGACCTGAGCCAGCCAGGCCAGCCGGAGCTGATGCGCGCCGTGGCCGAGCAGGTGCGGGAGCTGGTCCTTTCCTACGGCGGGGTCAACTCGAGCGAGCACGGGGACGGGCTGGCCCGCAGCGAGTTCAATCGGCGTGTGTTCGGCGACGCGCTCTACGCGGCCATGCAGGAGACCAAGCGATTGTTCGACCCGGCCGGCCGGATGAACCCCGGCAAGATCGTGGACGCGCCGCCGATGACTGAGCACCTGCGGGACGCTGTGTCGCATGCTGCGACCCCGTTCCCCACCCGCCTCAGCTTCGCCGCGACCGGCGGGATGCGCGGTGCGGCCGATCGGTGCATGAACATCGGGCTATGCCGCAAGGAGTCGGCAGGCGTCATGTGCCCGTCGTACATGGCGACGCGTGACGAAGAGCATTCCACCCGGGGCCGCGCGAACGCCCTGCTGCACGCGATGTCGATGCCGGATCCGCGCGCGGCGCTCGGCGACGACCGGCTGCACGGCATCCTGGACCTCTGCCTGGAGTGCAAGGCGTGCAAGAGCGAGTGCCCGCTCGGCGTCGACATGGCAGCACTCAAGACCGAGGCGCTGGCCGCCTACCACGACCAGCACGGTGTCCCGCTGCGGTCACGGCTGTTCGGGTCGATCCGGGCGCTGAACCGGGCCGGCTCGGCCGCGTACCCGGTATCGAACCTGATGGCCGGCTGGCGCCCTGCCCGGCTCGCGGCGCAGCGCTGGCTGGGTGTCAGTGCCGCCCGGCCGCTGCCGAGGTTCGAGCGGCAGAACCTGCCCAGCTGGTTCCGGCGGCGGCCAGGCCCGGATCCGGCCCCGTCGCAGGGCGAGCTGATCTTCCTTGCCGACTCCTTCACCACGTTCACCGATGTCTCAGTGGGCCGGGCGGCGATCGAGCTGCTGCAACGGGCCGGCTGGCAGGTCCGGCTGGAGGACGCCGGCTGCTGCGGCCGGGCGAGCCTGTCCAAGGGCCTCATCGACAAGGCCCGGCGGATGGCGGCCGGCATGACTGAGCGCCTCGGCGATGCGGCGGCGCGCGGCGTGCCGATCGTCGGGGCGGAGCCATCATGCCTGCTTACGCTGCGGGATGAGTACGCGACCCTGCTGCCTGGCGACGCGCATGCGCAGTCGGTGGCCACCGCCACCCGGCTGCCAGAGGAACTGATCATGGACGCCATTGCCGAGGGCAGGATCACGCTGCCGCAGCTGCCTGCGTTCAATGGGCGCCGCATCCTGTTCCACGGTCACTGTCACCAGAAGGCGCTAGCGGGAACGGGCGCCACGGCAGGGCTGCTGCGCGCCATCCCGGGTGCCGAGGTCGTCGAGGTTGATGCCGGGTGCTGCGGCATGGCTGGCTCATTCGGGTTCGAGAAGGAGCACTATGACCTGTCCATGCAGATCGGCGAGCTCCGGCTGTTCCCGGCCGTTCAGGGCTGAGCCGGAGAGCACCATCGTCGCTGCCACTGGCGTTTCGTGCCGGCAGCAGATTCAGCACGGCACCGGGCGGCGTGCACGTCATCCGCTCGAAATCGTCTGGGAAGTCCTGCAGAGTGCGCCGAGCCACTGATCCTGGCACGGCCACGGACTCAGGCCGGCGGGATGTCGTTGAGTTCGATGTACTCGAAGGTGACTAGGTCGTGCTCGACGAACGGCAGGCTGGCGAGCTGCTCGCGCGCCTTGTCCGCAGTCGTGTCGTTTAGCAACAAGATCGGGCCGCTCCGGTTTGCCTTCAGGAATACGTCTCTGATCAGGCCGTCGGCTCGCAGCTCGGTGACCGCGTTCCCCTCGGCTTCCAGGTACGGCCCGATGTCCTTGCCGGTTAGATGCCCGATGACCAGAACTTTCATGGTGTCTCCTCCTTATTGATTGCGGTACACCCGCGCCGGGGTGACCAGGATGGCGGTGCGCCGCTCTGCGGCCATCGCCCGGTCGTAGGCGCTGAAGTCCTCATGCGTTCCGCCCGCAGCGGTGAATATGTCTTGCAGCAGCAGCCGCAGCCGCCGGCCACCACGCCGACGACCGCGATGCCGGTCACCGGGTGGGTGAGGACGCCCGCGCTGGCAACTGAGGTGTGGACGGTGCCGTCCTGGCGCGCCACCGCGACTACCGCCAGGCCGTGGTCGCGGTGCACCAGTTCAGCGAACGGTGAAATATCCGGCGATGACCGAGGCGTACTCGCGCTCACTGGGTCCGCTCCACGGCGTGCAGGCGCATGAACTGCCTGATGCCGAGCGGCCGAAACGTCGCGCGCTCGACTGGACTGAACGCGGCCCGGATGAGCGGGTCCGCGTCGGTCAGGCTGACGAACTCCGGCTGGCTGGCGGCGTAGTCACGACCGTTCAGCCGGATCGAACAGCCGCCCGCAGCCCGCACGTTCTGCGACCAGTCGGAGCGGTTGCCGAAGGTGAGCGGGATGACCATGGTGTCATCGATGAGCCGCGCACCGGCCGGCGTTACGTACAGCCGACCGGAGCGGCGGCCGACGTGCCGGATCTGCGCGGCCATAGGGAAATGCCGTCGGCCAGCTAGCTTGCCGATCAGCGGGTTGAGAACCTTCGTCATCGGCCCCATGACGATCCGCACGACCGGCGACGGGGTGACCGGCTCGGGTCCGCTGGCAATCGCCGGGATCAGATGTTCTGCATCCGCGTTCATCTCGTGCCCCTTCCTGTCCGCCAGCACAGGCTGATCGCTGGCCTGGCGGCATCGGTAAGGACGAGACGCGCAGCCGAATAGTGACGCCGGATGCGGACCGGATCACGCTCGCGCCGACAGCTGGGCCCTGAGGAAGGCCAGCTTGCGCGGATCGCCGATGATATGAACGGCCTGAATGACCTCGCCGCGCATGCTCAGCGACAGCACGCCCGTCAGCTCACGGCCGATGAAGCCGAGCATCGCTGGCTGGCCGCCTACAGGCAGCGAGACCAGGGTGGCGGGCTGCCCCCAGTAGTGCAGCAGGTTCCTAGCCACGAGCTCAGCGCCGACCGCGGCCGGCGGCCGGCGGGTGGCGTCCGGTCCGAGGTCGACATCGCCCCAGGCGTCCGGGGCCAGCACCTCGAGCAGGCCGCTGAGCTCACCGTTCGCGCACGCGGCGATGAACTTATCGGTGACTTTGTGATGCTCGGCGGCGGCGATATCGAACCGGCCCGCGTCCTGGCCAGCGGCAATCTTCTGCCTGGCACGCCGCGCTAGCTGCCGGCAGGTGGGAACGGGCTTGCCCACGCTTTCGGCGATCTCGCCGAAAGGCGTCTGGAAGATGTCGTGGAGCACAAAGACGACCCGCTCAGCCGGACTGAGCCGCTCCAGCACGACCAGCAGGGCCAGCCGGACGCTGTCGTCGAAAGTGACCCGATCGCCGGGATCGGCCAGCGCTTCGCTACTGTCCGGCGTAGCCGGGACTGGCTTGACGTACTCGATCTCGCTGGCATCGTGGGCCCGTTCCCGGCGAGATCGCGCGGACTTGATCAGATCGAGGCACAGGCGGCTAGTCACCACTATCAGCCAGCCGCGCTCGTCCTCGATCTCGCCGAGGTCGGCCCGCATCAGCCGGGAGAACGCGTCCTGCACGACGTCCTCGGCCGACCCGATGTCGCCGAGCATCCGGAACGCGAGATCCACGAGGTAAGGCCGATGATCCAGGTATGCCTGGGTCACCAGGCTGCCATCTTGCCCCCCGCCCATCGCGCACCTCCACCGAGATAGTTCCCTCCTGCAGGACGACGCAGCCGCCTGGAAAGTGACAACGCGGGCGACCGATCCGGCAGTTCGTGTCACTTTCTGGCCGGTGGCGTCGTCCTTACCTTGATGTTCCCGCCGGCATGCCTACCCACTGGGGGCGATGGAGATGGAACTGGCCCAGAGCCGCTTTGTCACCGACAATGTCGAAAGACTGGCCGCGTTCTACGCCGACCTGCTGAGGATGCCGGTCACCCTGAACGAGTACTACGTGGAGGTATCAGCCGGCCCGGTAACGGTCGGTTTCTCCAAGTGCCAGTTCACCGAGTACCGGGAGAAGCTGGCAGCGTCCGCCGGGCGCCCGCCGCGGCCGGGCGAGCGCATTCTGGACTTCCAGGTGGACGACGTCGACGCGGAGTACGAGCGGATCGCCGCCATGGGAGTGACCTGGGTGATGCCGCCGACGACCCAGCCCTGGGGGAGCCGCGCGATGATCTTCGCTGATCCTGACGGCAACCTGATCAACGTGTTCTCCCGCAGTGTTGCCAACGGGCTTGACTTCTGGAAAAGTGATATCACAATGATAGAAGGATAAAGAGACGGCCACTGGGTTCGCTAGCCAGCGGCCTCGCTGCTGAGGAGGCAGGCGTGGGCGAGCCAGCAATACAAGTGCGCGGACTGCGCAAGAAGTTTGGCACCAAGGAGGCCGTGGCCGGGATCGACCTGGAGATCGCGGGCGGCTCGCTGGCCGGCCTGGTAGGGCCGAACGGGGCGGGGAAAACTACGTCGCTCTCCATGATGACCGGCTTGCTCCGGCCAGACGCCGGCCAGGTCGTGGTCAACGGGCTGGATGTGTGGGCGGACCCGCCAGCCGCTAAGGCGATCATGGGGGTGGTACCGGACGAGGCACGGTTGTTCGATCGGCTCAGCGGTGCGGAAATGCTGGAGTACGCCGGACGGCTGCGCGGAATGCCGGCCGGCGAGGCACGCTCGCGGGCGGCCCAGCTCTTGGACGTGCTGGACTTGGCGGCCGATGCGAAGCGGCTGGTCGCCGACTATTCCACCGGCATGCGCAAGAAGGCCACGCTCGGCTGCGCCCTGATCAACAACCCGGCCGTGCTGTTCCTGGACGAGCCGCTCGAGGGCGTGGATCCGATCTCCGCCGACGTGATCCGCCGGCTGCTGACCCGGTTCGTCGGCTCCGGCTCGACCGTGCTGTTCTCCAGTCACGTCATGGAGCTGGTCGAACAGGTCTGTGATCACGTGTCCATCATCGACAAGGGCATGATCGTGGCCAGCGGCACGACCGAGCAGGTGCGGGGCGGCAAGACCCTGCAGCGGGCATTCATCGACCTGGTCGGCCCGCGCGCACACGACGAGGAGGTGCTGTCATGGCTCGGCTCCTCGTCCAGCTGAAGCTCCGTCTGCTCCTCAACGCGCTGAATTCGTCCTCAGCGGCGCAGGTATCCTTCCTTTTCAGCACCTTCTTCGCCGTGGTGGTGGCGGTCGGCGCTTTCCTGGGCCTGGCCGCACTCCATGGCCTGAGCACGTCGGTGGACCTGACTACGATCATCTTCACCGTGTTCGCATTCGGCTGGCTGATCCTGCCGATCTTTGTCTTCGGCCTGGACAGCACGCTCGACCCGGCCACGCTGGCGCTGTACCCGGTGCGGACCCGCCCGCTCGCGACCGGGCTGCTGGCCGCGTCCGCCACCGGCGCCTGGCCGCTGGCCAACGTGATCGGGCTGCTCGGGGTGACGGTCGGGCTAGCCAGCGGTGTGGTCGGCATACTCATCGCGCTGGTCGCGGTGCTGCTGCAGGTGCTGTTCTGCATCGTGCTGGCAAGGTTCGTGACCACCGGCATGGCCCGGCTGCTGCGGTCCCGCCGCGGCAAGGATCTGGCCGCGTTCCTGATCATCCCGATTTTCGCCCTGTACGAGTTTGGAATCCAGGTCATACCCAAGGTCGCGTCCGAGGGCAAGCTCTCCGCGTCCAGCTTCGCCAGCGTCGGCTCGGTGCTGCGCTGGCTGCCGCCAGGCCTTGCCGCGCACGCGATCCAGGACGCCTCGAGCGGGCGCGCCGGCCTGGCGCTGTTGCGACTGGCACTGCTGGCCGCCGTCATCGTCGCGCTGGGCTGGCTGTGGATACGGTCACTCGGCCGGGCCCTGGTCACCGCCGACACCACCACGCAGTCCTCGCGGGTCCGCCGCGGGACGCTGCCGCTGGGCCGGTTCGGCGTGCGCGGCACCGTCGCGGCACGGTTCTGGATCTACCAGCGCCGCGAGCCCTCGTCGCTCGTCTACTGGGTCATGGCCGCGGTCATCATGGTCGTGGTGTCTATCAGCACCATCATCGGCAGCCATCAGCATCCCGCCGTCGTGCTCGGCAGTGCTGTAGTCGGCGCCGGGTTCGTCGGGGCATTCCATGCCAACGCCGTCGGGCTCAGCGGGCCGCCCTTCATCATCGAGGCGCAGGCGCTGGGCGGCCGCCGGCAGCTGCGTGCCTACTTCTCCGGCCAGGACATCGTCTTCGCGGTAATCGCGGTGCCGCTGCTCACCGCTATCTCCTTCGGCCTTGCGTACGGTGTCGGGCGGCCGGCCGAGGGCGTCGCGGCAGCGGCGATAGCCCTGGCCGCACTTGGCGGGGCGCTCGGCATGGCCAATATCTTGGCTGTCGTCCTTCCTTTTCCGATGGCCAAGCGAGCCGGGAGTCCGATGCGCCAGGCCGCGCAGGGGTACGGCGCAGCCGGATTCGGGAGCATCGTCGGCACCGTGGCGGGCGCCGCGGTGGCAGCGATCCCGGTGATCGTCGCCGCGGCACTGACCAGCTCCGTATCGGCGGCGGTGCGGGCGCCGCTGCTCCTGCCGTGCGCTGCCGTGTACGGCTTCGGGCTGGCCTGGATCGGCGTGCGGGTTGCGGCCCGCGCGGCCGAGGATAAGCTCCCGGAACTCTGCCAGGTCGCCATCGCCAGCAAGCTGTAGCAGGGCCGGATGCTACCCGGCCGGGTCGTAGTAGTGGGCGTACTGCCAGCTGCCGCGGGAGACCAGCGCCTCGTCGGTCAGCGCGCCGAACCTGGCCGGCGACAACGCGGCGATGTCGAGCCGGTCGGGGGAGCCGCAGATCCAGCCGGCGACTGCCTCGCCGATGGCCAGCGAGGAGGAGAAGCCTGAGCCGTTACAGCCGCTCACCACCCACAGGCCAGGCACGTCTGGCAGCGGCCCGGCGACAAACCGCCCGTCCGGGCTCATGGTGAACAGCCCGCCCCGGTGCTCGGCCACCGCTGCTTGCGCTGCGAGCGGTACCTCGGCCGCCACCTGGGCGGCCAGCTTGCGCAGCACCCCCAGGTCGAGGTCGACGTCATCGGTGCTGAACGAGGCTGGCTCGGTGCGCGGATCTACCGGCAGCGGCGCGGCCTCGAAACCGCCGAACATCAGCCCGCCTCGGGCGGGCCGCAGGTACACGGCCGCGTCCACGACGCGCAGGATGGGATCGGCCGCGTCCACGGCAGCCGACGGTGTCGTGATCAATAGCTGATGGCGGACGGGCGCGACGGCTACCCGGCCGCCGGCCAGCTCGGCCAGCTGCCGGGTCCATGCGCCGCCCGCGTCGACCACGACCGGGGCGGTGATCGTCCGGTTCGCGGTCTCGACCCCGGCTACCTCGCCCGCGGACAGCGTGATGTCGGTGACGGCCTCGGATTCGAGCAACCGGACGCCGTGCAGCTCGGACGCGGCCAGGTAGGCCCGTACGAGGGCGGCGGGCTCTTCGATGTAGATGTCCTCCGGGCACCACAGCGCCAGCTCGCGGCCGTCGCCCTGGAAGTAGGACAGCCGGCCAGCCTGGCCGGCCGCGTCCCGCACATCCGCGTCCCGCACATCCGCGCCCCAGCCCCTCGACTGCCGCGCTTCCCGGCGCAGGTACTCCTTGTGCGCACTGGTCCTGGCGACCAGGAGGCTGCCTGAGCGAACGACCTCAAGGGGCACGCCCGCCCAGTCGGCGAAGCTGACTGCGCGCTCGATGCTGCGCCGGGCCAGCGCCGTCCGCAACTCATCTGCCTGGACTGACTTGAATAGCCCGGCTGCCCGGCCAGACGCCTGCGAGCCGGGGGCGTGCCGCTCGACTACGATCACTGACCGGCGAAGCAGCGCTGCGTGCAGCGCCGTGCTCAGCCCGAGCGCGCCCGCGCCGATGACGACAACGTCGGCGTCCATGGCTTCAGTCTGCCCGAGAACCCCGGCCAGCCGATGAGTCCGGCTGCGGCCGGGCGTTCAATAGTGACAGCCCGTGCCCGCCGATGAGTAAGGGAGCAGTCAATGCCGAGCCAGCTGGCAACCGGATACGCGCCTGTCAACGGCGTGGACATGTACTGGGAAAGCCGCGGCGAGGGCGGCGTGCCGCTCGTCGTGACGCACGGCGGTTACGGCCTGACCAGCATGTTCGGCGACCTTCTTGACCAGCTCGCCGCGAAGCGGCAGGTTGTCGCGATCGAGCTGCAAGGCCACGGGCACACCCGGGATACGGGGCGCCCGTTCCGTTATGAAAGCTTCGGGGACGACATCGCGGCACTGATCGGCTACCTCGGCCTGGGGCGGGCAGATCTGCTCGGTTATTCACTCGGCGGCAATGCCAGCTTGCGCTGCACCATTCAGCATCCCGAGTCGGTCCGGCGGCTCGCGGCCGTATCAATACCCTGCCGGCGGGACGGCTGGTTCCCTGCGGTGCTGGCCGGGATGGACCAGATGAGCAGCGCGGGATTCGATCAGCTGCGCCAGGCGCCGCTGTATGAGCAGTACCGGGCAGTCGCGCCCGATCCGGACGCGTTCCCTGCGCTCATGGACAAGACCGGTGACCTGGTGCGCATTGCGTACGACTGGACCGAAGAGATCGCGAAGATCACCTCGCCCACCCTGCTGGTCTACGGCGATGCGGACAGCATCCCGCCGGCCCATGCGGCCGAGTTCTTCGCCCTGCTCGGCGGCGGCCTGCGCGACGGAGGCTGGGACGGGACGCTGCCGACCAGCATGCGCCTGGCCATCCTGCCCGGCCTCACGCACTACAACATCTTCACGTCCCCGCAACTGGCAGCCATTGTCGACGACTTCATCGGCACCGATCATTAGAAAGGGAACGGGGCCGCGCGATCACCGGCCGTCTGCACCGCCGCGCGGAAGAGCCGACCGGCTCACCCAGTCACGCGCGGCTCAGGGTGACTTCCGAGGTTTGCCGCAGGAACCCTGCTGCGCAGCTGAACGTGTCGCCGATGCCACGGTCGGCTAGCTGCGCCTGGTACGCCCGGTAGCGCCTCAGCTCCCAGTCCTGGCCGCGGGGCGGCAGCGAGGTCAGCGACGGCTGCGGTACTGCTTTCCATGTCCAGGTGGCGACCCTATCGGCCGCCCGGGCGGAACGGCCGTGCGAGGGCTGGATGAACTCATCGTGATCGGCTTTGTAGCCCATCTGATTCCGCACGAACCGCAGCCCCGCGAAGGTGTCCTCGATGACCTGGCGTGCGGTGGCATCGCGGGCCGCCAGCGCTGCACTGTAAATGTCAGGGTGGTAGCGCACCATGGTTGCATCGACCATGGTGCACCACCACACGGCCTCGGTGATCAGGGCGTAACCACGCGGTCGGTCCAGGACCCTGGCTCGCAGTAGCCGCTCAGTGACATCGCGCATCGCGGTGAAAGACCAGTCCAGCACGCCCTCGCCGCCGGCAGGACTGTCCGCGAGCAGGCAGTTCCAGGCAACCCGGCAGCTGGCGGAGCAGAAACGCGCGTGCTCACGACGCGGCGCGAACAAGGCACCGCACTGAGCGCACTGGCGTGTCTCCACCAGGCCAATGGTATGCGAGGGTGGATCACCCACGAATTGCCCCGCGGACGGCGGGGTCAACACGGTGGCGGGTACCGCCACGGCGCTACTGGGCCCCGAGTTGCCTGAGCGCCAACTCCAGCACGTCCTTCCGGCTGCGGGCGCCGTGGTCGGCGGCGATGAAGTGGTTGCCGATCAGCAGCGAGTAGCAGAGCATGCTGCGAGCCTCGGCGTCGTCGGCATCCGCGCAGAGGGCGCCGAACAGCGAGCGCAGGTAGTCCATGCGGCGGTTGTCGATACGCCGGAGGCGCTCGGCGACCGTCTGATCGCGGCGCGCCCAGTCGCGAACTGCCAGGTCGACCGCCACCACGCCGGACGAGGTGAGCGCGAACAGGCGCCGCAGCTTAGCCGCGGCGCCGCCCCCCGCGCCCTCGATCCGGTCGATCGCCTCATGGGTAGTCGTCCGCTCCCACGTATCGAGCATCTCGTCGAGCAGCGCTTGCCGGTCGGCAAAGTGCCAGTAGAAGCCTCCTCTGGTGACCCCGAGCGCCTGGGCCAGCAGCTCGATCCGGACAGCATCGGGGCCGCCGCCCGCAAGCGCCCGCAACCCTTCCTCGATCCACTCGCCGCGAGGCGTGCGGGTGGGCGGAGCCATATCCTCATGCTAGCCTCGAAACATACAGGACTGTATGGATGGGGCACGGCCATGATGCTGCCGGATAGCGCACACACATCGCGGCCCTGGCGGATCCAGGAGCTCACCGCCGGTTTCCGCCTTGAGGACGTATGGGCCCTGCCGACGCCCGGTGGCCCGGATGACTTCCCTCGCCTGGTGCAGCAGATCGCCGCGGGTGACCCGTCGCATGACTCCTCCCGGGCCAGCCGCACGCTTTTCGCGATTCGCTGGAAGATCGGGAAGCTGCTGGGCTGGGACAGTCCGGACGCGGGCCACGCTACGCAGCGGCCGACGCTCCGCGACAGGCTGCCGCCGGATCTGCGTGACGGCCCGGCCGGCCCTGACTTTGGTGCACTCCCGTTCACCTCGCTCTACCTGACCACTGACGAGTGGGCGGCCGAGATCGTCAACCGGACGGTCCACGCGGTCATGCACCTGGGCTGGGTCCCGGACCGGGCCGGCGGCTACCACGGCCAGATGGCCGTCTACGTAAAGCCAGACGGGCTGCTCGGCACCGCCTACATGGCCGCGATCCGGCCATTCAGGCACCTGATCGTCTACCCGGCGATGATCCGCCAGATCGGGCGCGCCTGGCGGCGCGGGAGCGAGCACTCACCGGTGGTCTAACCGGTCAGCAGTGCGGCCAGTTGCTGGGCGTTGACCTGCGCGTAGTTGCTGCAGCAGTTGTTGAACAGCACATCGGTGGCGTCGGCCTGCCCGGCGAGGGCACGAACGCGCAGTGCCCAGTCGGCCAGTTCGGCTTCGGTGTAGCGGTAGCCGAACCGTTCATGGATGTCCTTGCTGTCCCACTGAGCGGAGTGACCGTGCAACCGGATCACCGCGAGTTCGGCGGTGGTGGCCAGGACAGGCGGGATTGAGCTGGGGTAGCCCTGCGGCATGTCCACGCACACGTAGGGCAGGTCGTGGTCGGCGAGGAAGCGCAGGGTCTCCTGCTGGTTGTCGGGGGTCATCCAGGTGCGGTTGCGGAACTCGACGCAGACGCGGTCCGGCGCAACCCGCTGGGCGCAGGAGACGATGTACTGCTTGGCGGCCCGGGAGATCGGCAGCCAGGGCGGGAACTGCAGCAGGATGGCGCCGAGCTTGCCCGCCTGCCGCAGCGGGCTGAGCGCGGAGAGGAACCGCTCCCACGCCTGGTCGGTCACCGCCGGGTCGACCTGGCGCAGGTAGACCGGGTCCTTGCCGGCCTTGGCTGCGGCCGGGCGCAGGTCGACCGGCAGCGCGGCGATGCGAGTCGGGTGCTGGGTGAAGAGGCTGAACGCCTTGATGTTGAAGGTGAAGCCGGCGGGAGTCCGCGCCGCCCAGGACACCGCGGTCTGCTCGGCTGGCAGCGCGTAGTAAGTGGAATCCACCTCGACCAGCGGGAAGCGGCTGGCGTAGAAGCGCATGCGCTTCGCCGGGTTGTCCGCATCAGGCGGGTACCAGCCAGATTCGATCAGCGTCCGGTCAGTCCACGACGCCGTGCCGATCCGGATCTCGCCCATGTCCCAAGGTTAGGAGCCGCGCCTAGCGTGACGAGCTCTGGTCCGGGGACGGGCTCGGCGCCGCCGCGGGCTGGCTGAGCGCGGCCTGATCGGCGAGCGCGATCGCCAGTTCGCCAGCTGCGGTGGGGTGGAACGGCGCCGGGTCACCAAGCCCCTGGACGTACGGATCGGGGTCGCACAGCGCGTGCCCGGTGAAGTCGGGCTGCACCGTAATCAGCGCCGATGCCTTGGCGCCCTTGGCTAGCACCTCATTGAGGGCGTTCAGCAAGGCGGTGAGAGCCGCCTCCTTCGCGGGCGTCAGGCCGACGCTGTCCAGGCAGTGTTGCTGGGGGTCGAACGGGTCATAGTAAAGATTGATCAGGACCGTTGGGTGTGACGGCAACTCTGCCAGCTGCCGCAACAGCTGGTAATACGCCACGGTGAATGCCGCCAGGCGCTGCTGGAAGTACGCGGTGGCGGCGTTGTTGTCACACGTCGGCGTTACCGTGCACAGCCGCAGCAACGCCGACCAGCCCAGGTCGTCAGCGCCGACGCTGACGATGAGCACCGAGGCGTGGGCGGCTTTCTTCGCCACCGACAGCTGCGCCGGGGTGGTGCGGCTCGACAGCTGCTGGGGACCGAGTATGCCGGCCGAGATGGTGGCGCCGCTGCAGGCCAGGTTCAGCACGTGCCAGTTGTCGATCTGGCCAAGGTCGTTGGCGTAGGCTTCCGGGCTGCGATGACAGTCCTGTGCAAGCCGGCTGGGGTGTGCCGCCAGCGGAGTGCCCATCCCGGCTGCTGTCGAGTCGCCGAGGACCACAGCCTGCGCCGCTGGGTGGGCCGGTCCGCGCGCGGGCCGGATCGGCGGTAGCGGGGCTCGCCCCACCAGGGCCTCAACGGATGCGACCTGGCGCAGCCGGGCCGGCGCCGTGTATGCGGTGATCATGATGCCGCCCACGTTGACCAGCTCGGCGAAGACCAGGCACGCGGCCAGCAGTATGAGCGTGGGCCGGCGGCGCAGTCGCGCCCACCCGGCCAGGGCACCCGCCAGCAGCAGCGCGCAGCCTGCCGCGATCACGATCTCCCACCCGAAGTACCTGGTCCAGCCCGCGGCGAGCGCCTGCCCGATGGCCTGAACGGGGCTCGTCTGGCGCTGGCTGCCGAACAGGGAGCCGAGCTGCTGCCCGAGGGTGATGTGGGTCAGCGCCAGCCGGGGCCGCACCGGCCCGAGAAAACTGATCGCGGTCGGCAGGCGCTGGCCGAACAAGTCCAGCTCACCGGGGCCGGACACGCTCAGCGACGGGGCCGCCGCCCCGACGCTCACGGTCTGGCCCGCGATCGCGACTTGCTGCATCGGGGTAACCAGGAGGGCCACCGTGATTGACACCGCCGCCACGAGCACGACTGCAGCGGCAAATGCCAGTATCGTCCGCCTGCCCGACGCCAAGATCTTCATCAGTCTTTGTGTTATGCCCGCGCGGCCGCAGATATTCCGGCGCGACCACAGCACATGACGGGAAGGCCGGCTCAGCGCAGCTGGCGGAAGAACTCGCGCACGTCCCCGACGAGGAGGTCGGGTGCCTCCATAGCGGCAAAATGCCCGCCGCGGTCGAACTCGGTCCAGTGCACGATGTTGTTCGATAGCTCGGCGAACCGGCGGATCGGCGGCGCGATCTCCCGCGGGAAGACCGCCACGCCGGTAGGCGCGGTCGAGGGAACCGGCGGACCCCATCCGCGAGAGTGGGCCGCCTCGTAATAGAGGCGAGCTGATGATCCGGCAGTGCCGGTCAGCCAGTACACCGCGACGTTAGTCAGGAGCTGGTCGCGGTCGACCGCCTGATCGGGTAGCCCGCCGTCGGTCCACTCGCCGAACTTCTCGGTGATCCAGGCGAGCTGGCCCGCCGGTGAGTCGGTGAGCGCGTAGGCCAGGGTCTGCGGCCGGGTGGACTGGATCGCGCCGTATCCGCTGCCGCTGGAGAGGAAGTTCTTCAGGGCCTGCAGACGGGCCTTCTCCTGGTCGGTCAGGCCTGGATCGTCTCTCGGACCCTGGGGAAACAGCATGTTCAGGTGGACGCCGATCAGGTGCTCCGGGACGACAACGCCTAGTTCCCTGGAGATCGAGGAGCCCCAGTCGCCGCCCTGCGCGCCATAGCGCGGGTACCCAAGGCGCTGCATCAGCTCATCCCACGCGCGGGCGACCCGGTTGACGTTCCAGCCGGGTTCGCTGGTGGGTCCGGAGAACCCGAAGCCGGGAATCGACGGGACGATCAGGTGGAACGCGTCGGACGGATTCCCGCCGTGCGCCGCCGGGTCGGTTAGCGGCCCGATGATGTCCGTGAATTCCACGATCGAGCCTGGCCAGCCGTGAGTGATGATCAGCGGCATCGCGTCCGGCTCGGCGGAGCGGACGTGCAAGAAGTGCACGCGCTGCCCTTCGATCATGGTGGTGAACTGGGGAAAATCATTCAGCCGCCGCTCGTGCACGCGCCAGTCGTAGCCGGTGCGCCAGTACTCGGCCAGCTCCCGCACGTACTCCAGCGGGATGCCGTAGTCCCACCCGACGCCCGGCAGCTGGTCCGGC
Organism: uncultured Actinomycetota bacterium; assembly: GCA_963834665.1. Lineage (GTDB taxonomy): Bacteria > Actinomycetota > Actinomycetes > Streptosporangiales > Streptosporangiaceae > JAJYUU01. The sequence continues at coordinate 607,573 of CAWICK010000005.1, read as the reverse complement.
CAGCGCGTCCGGGCCAGCCGGTCCCGCAAGTCGTCCAGGTCGGCCTGCGGGATCTCGATACGGAATGGCTCAATGCCAGCCCCGGCGGTCGCGGTCTGGTCGCCCATGGTGGCTATTCTCTCTGTCATGGCACTGACCGAGGCGGAAATCGCCTACCTGCAGGAGCAGCATCTCGGACGGCTAGCCACCATCCAGCCGGACGGCAGTCCGCAGGTGAAGCCGGTCGGATTCAGGTACAACCCGGATCTGGGCACAATCGACGTCGGCGGCTTCCGCATGTCTGACAGCCAGAAGTTCCGGAATGTCAGCCGCGACGGCAGGGCCGCGCTCGTGGTGGACGACATTTTCTCGACCCAGCCGTGGCGCGTGCGGTTCCTGGAAATTCGAGGGAACGCCGAAGCTATTGCCGACGGGGCCGATGGCCCGGCCGACGCGTCAGTCATCAGGATCCACCCAACCCGGGTCCTCAGCTTCGGGATCGAGGAGCCGCCGGGCGAGCCACATCAGACCAGGCTCCGGACGCGTGACCTGGGCTGAGTGGCCGGACGCTGAAAGGCCGCTAATCTCGCGTTATAGGGCGCATGAGCTGCACTGATCACATAAGGTAACCGCTTAGTCCGCTCTTGTATTATCGCGCGAGTGGAGTCGATGCTGTGCCCGGTACTCATCGGCCGCAGTGCTGAGCTTGGCGCACTGACCGCGGCCGCGGACGCGGCTGCCGACGGTCACGGCGGCGCGGTGTTTATTACTGGCGACGCTGGGATCGGAAAGTCCAGGCTCGCGAAAGACATATCGGCATACGCCCTTTCGCGCGGATTTCAGGTACTGACCGGGCGCGCGACTGAGTCGACCGTTCCCGTCCCTTACCGGCCGGTGGCCGAGGCCCTCATGGGCGCCGCCAGGGCAGGCGTCATTCCGGACGCACGCGGACTCGCCGACTACCGCGCCGCCGTTGGCTCGCTGGTGCCCGAATGGAGCCAGCCCGGCGACAGCGGCGCGGAGATCTCGCCCGTCATACTCGGCGAGGCGGTGCTGCGGATGCTCACCTTGCCCGAGTGGCCAGGCGGCCTGCTCGTGCTCCAGGACCTGCACTGGGCCGACCCGGACACCCTCGCGCTCACTGAGTACCTGGCCGACAACATCGCGGCCGCGAGGGCGCTCTGCGTGATAACGCTGCGGGACGGTGAGCCGTCGGCATCCGCCGAGTTGCTGCAGTCGGCCCTCGCCCGGCGCGTTGCGACACGCATCGAGGTACCCCGCCTGACGGCGGCCACTGTCAGCGAGATGGCCGCTGCATGCCTGCACGTAGCGGACGTTCCCGCCGGGGTAGCTCGGCTGCTCGCCGATTGCGACGGGCTGCCGTTCGCGGTCGAGGAGATTCTCGCTGCGGCGGTCGCGTCGGGCGAGCTTGTGCGGTCCGATTCCGGCTGGCAGGTTGACGGCGACGTGTCCACCGGCGTGCCTGCATCGATCGTCGGGTCCGTGCGCAACAGGCTCGCCGCGCTCGGCGAGGGCGTGACGAACATCCTGGTGTCGGCCGCCATCCTGGGCAGGCAGTTCGACTGGGCTCTGCTGCCGCGCATCACGGGCGTGGCCGAGGCGGACGTGCTGGAGGCCCTCCGGCGGGCACGCGACGTGCAGCTCATAGAACCGGCCAACGCTGGGGCAGGCATCTTCAGGTTCCGGCATTGCCTCACTCGCGACGCGATCGTCTCCAGCCTGCTGCCGCCAGATCGGGCCAGCAGGTCGGCGGACGCAGCCGAGGCAATCGAGGCTGCGCATCCGGGTTTGCCTGGGGCCTGGTGCGAGGTGGCCGCGGAGCTGCACGCGGCGGCGGGGCAGCTACCCGCAGCGATCCGCCTGCAGCTAAGGGCGGGTGGCCGCGCGCTGCGGCATGGCGCCGTCAGCAGTGCGATCGCGGCGCTCGAGGACGCCCGCACACTGCTGGCGGAAGCGCGACCGCCCGAGCCGATGCTCAGCATCGAGGTCGACGAGGAACTCGCGCACGCGCTGGCGACGGCCGGGGACTACGACCGGCTTGCTCCGCTCGCTGAGAGCCTGATCGGCAGGCTCGAGAATGCTGGCGACGACCTCCGCCGCCCTGCCCTGATCCGGCTGCTCACTGCCAGGACCAGACCCGAAGACCATCCCGCTGCGGCGGCTGCCCACCTGACCGCCGCGGCGACTGTCGCACAGCAGCTGACCGACCGGGAGCTGGCGAGCAGGACCGATGCAGTGGCGGCGCGCAACGCGCTTGCGGCGGGCGAGTTCGATAACGCCGAGGTGCTGGCTCGTCGTGCGCTCGCGTCGGCGACGAATGCGGGGCTTACCGGATGGGCCGCCGAGGTCGCGCTGGAGTCGCTCGATGTGATCGGGCGCAGGGAGCGGGCGCGCGACTTGCGCGCAGCGCGCCTGGCCTTCGAGCAGGCCTTGCGGATCGCTGATAACGGGGCACGGGAAGTCTGGCGTATTCGCGCCCTGCACGAGCTCGCCACCATTGACATGATGCAGGGCGGATCGCCGGCGCGGCTGTCGGAGGTCAGGGAACTCGCCCGCGGGGCCGGTGTCATCAGCGCGGCTACCATCATCGAGCTTCAGCTTGCCAACTTCCTGAGCCTGGGCACTGACATTGACCAAGCACTCGAACTAGCCCGGCATTGCGAACGGTCCGCGACCCAGCTCGGTGTGCATCGGGTTGCGGCCATGGCGATCTGCCTGCAGGCCAACATCGCCGGCATCCGGGCGGACCGCCACCTGGCGGAGCTGACCGCGCAACGCGCGGAAAGTATCCTTCCGGACGACCCGGACATTCTGCTCGCCACCTGGGGTCAGGCCAGAGTGCTTGCCTCGCTGTTCCGTGATGACATAACCCGTGCCGTGAAACAGAGCGCGGCGGCCGTGACGCACGGGCAGCCGGCCCTTACCGGCCAGCGGCGGGTGCAGGGCTTCTACTCGCCGCTGCAAGCGCCGCTACTGGCGCCGCGGCGTGCCCTCGGGCTGCACGCGTTGCTGCAAGCGGCATGCGACGGTGACGGCCCGGCTGCGATCGAGCAAGCACGCACCGGTGGTGCGACGGCCAGCTGGAACGACGGCTGCCTCTGGTATGCCGAGGCGGTGCTCGAAGGACAGCGGCCGGGCACGGCGGGCCACCTCGCTTGCGGGCGAGGCCAGCGAACAGCTCGCTTGCTTCGCGCCCTGGTGGGACCACCTGGCCCGCCGGCTCGTCGCACCGTCGGCACTTCGGGACGGCTGGGGACACCCGGCTTCGTGGATGCGCGAAGCCGTCGCGGGCTTCGAGGCGACATCGCACGACCGGCTAGCGTCGGCGTGCCGCGGGATATTGCGCCGGGCCGGCGAGCGCGTGCCGCGATCAGGCCGCGGAAACGCCCAGGTCCCCGTGCAGATGCGCAGGCTGGGAGTGACAAGCAGGGAGATGGATGTCTTCTTGCTCGTCGCCCGCGGTTACTCGAACTCGGAGATCGCTGCCCGCCTGTATATCTCGTCCAAGACGGTCGAGACTCATGTGGCCAGCCTGGTGGCCAAGACCGGCCAGGCGGGTCGGCGGGAGCTCGTCGCGCATGCTGCCCGTTTCGCGAACTCCGCAGATATGTCGGTGCATATCGCCCCAGCACAACGAGCGCCGTAACCCCCTACGGTCGCTTAACTCAGGTTCGCGCCCGCGTTAGCTCAGGCTGCGCCCGATGCGCCCGGCCGGGCGGATGGGCGAGGCTACTAGCTGGTAACGCAACGAGCGCGGCCCCCCGAAGAGCTTGTTGGCAGCAATGTGTCATGCGTGCCTGCGGGCCGGGGGCCGAGCCAGTCAGGCAAGGAGGTCTCGGTGATAGTCACTGCCGCTGCGGAGGTGACGGCTCATGCAGGTGCTCAGGTCGGCGACCATCGGGAGCGGTTCGAAGCAGAGGCGATTCCGTTTATGCGGCAAATGTTCCCGGCAGCGCTGCGGCTGACGCGGGATCGATGCGACGCCGAGGACCTTATCCAGGAGACGTTCGCCCGGGCCTATCTGAAGTTCCACCTCTTCACCCCCGGCACCAACCTGCGCGCCTGGTTGTACCGGATCATGCTCAGCACCTTCTACAACGCCTGCCGGAAGCGGCGCAGCAGGCCAGCCGAGACGCTGGCCGGCGATCTGTACGAGACTGCCGAAGCCCGGGCAGAGCTAGACCAGGCTGCCAGGTCGGCCGAAGCGGACGCGCTGGACAACCTGGCCGGCTCTCACGTCATGCGGGCGCTCGCGGGTCTTCCTGACGGCTTCAAGACCGTGGTCTACCTCGCTGACGTCGAGGGGTACCGGTATCAGGAGATCGCCGAACTCGTGGGCATCCCGCTCGGCACGGTGATGTCCAGGATCCACCGCGGCCGACGCCTGCTGCGTGCGAGCCTTACGCCTGCTGGCAGGACTTCGGCGCCATCCGAGCGCCGCAGCGCAGCCCTGTTCGTTCCGGCGGTTGCCGCCTAGCGACCTTTGGGGACGGGGTGTTGCCGCAGCAACACCCCGTCCCCCGACGTTGCACTCCGCTCGGCCGCGCACACCTACCTGACCCTCGAGCGCATGTCGATCTAGGCGCGAACCAGCGCCTCTAGCGTCGCTCGTGCCCCGCGCTGGCGCAGCGACGCGAGTGCCGACCGGTAAGCGCTGACGAAGCGCGGTTCGTCAGCCAGGTCGCCAAATACGTCCGTGTTGGCGATGAAGGCGTCTGGGTCGGCGCACCGGGCGAGCTGACCGAGGCTGTCGCGGAGCCGGTCGACTACCTCGATCGGCTCTCCCTGCTCGTCGACGCCCTCCGCATAGCGCGCCCAGCTCGCTACCACTGCGGCTGAACGCCTGATCTCGCCGCCGGAAGCGAGCTGGGCGCGGACCACCGGCAGCAGCCACTTCGGGATCCGGTCCGAGCTCTGCGCGCACAGCCGCGCGATGGTGTCGCGGACCTCCGGGTTGGAGAAGCGCTCGATGAGCGTGTGCTTATACCCGGTCAGGTCCACCCCTGGCACCGGCGCCAGGGTCGGGGAGGCCTCGTGGTCCATATAGCCGAGCAGGAAGTCCTGGAAGAGCGGATCCTGCGCGGCCTGGTGCACCAGCCGGTACCCGGCCAGATAGGCGAAGTAGCACATGGCCTGATGGCTGCCGTTGAGCAGCCGGAGCTTCATCAGCTCGTAGGGCTCGACCTGATCGACGAGTTGCACCCCGACCTGCTCGTATGGCGGCCGCCCGTCGGTGAAGGAGTCCTGCAGCACCCACTGGGTGTAGGGCTCGCAGACGACTGGCCAGCGGTCGTCGATCCCGAACCGCTCGCGGACCTCGGCCCTGTCGGCGTCGGTAGTCACCGGCGTGATGCGATCCACCATGGAGTTGGGGAAGCGCACGCCGCGCTCGACCCAGTCGCCGAGCTCTAGCTCCCGGAGCCGGGCGAAGGCGGTGAACACCCGCCTGGTCAGCTCGCCGTTACCCTCCAGGTTGTCGCAGGACATCACCGTGAACGGGGCAACCCCGTTCTTGCGGCGGCGCCGCAGCGCCTCGGTGATCAGGCCGAACGTGGTCTGCGGCACCGCGTCAGGCTGGAGATCGTGGAGCACGTCCGGGTTGCCGGCGTCGAACTCACCGGTGACGTCGTTGATGTTGTACCCGCCCTCGGTGATCGTCAGCGACACGATCCGGGTCGACTCCGCTGCCATCTTCTCGATGACCGCCTCCGGATCGTCGGGCGCGAACAGGTACTCCACGATGGATCCGATCACCCGCGGTTCGTAGGTGCCGTCGCTGTGCTTCAGGACCAGCGTGTAGAGGCCGTCCTGGGCCGCCAGCACCTGCTTCATCTGCTGGTCTTCCGGCATCACCCCGATGCCGCAGATGCCCCAGTCCAGCGCAGCGCCCTCGTTCATCAGGCGGTCGGTGTACATCGCCTGATGCGCACGGTGGAACCCGCCCACGCCGAAGTGGACGACGCCCGGCGTGACCAGGTCACGATCGTAGGCAGGCGCCGGCACCCGGTCGCGCCAGTAGCTGAGCGTCCGCGCGTTCAGCGGCTGCGGATTAGCCGCCAATGCGCGCGCCCGTGCCGGGGTGGAACGCCAGGATGTCATCGGGCTGGACGCTGAACGTCACCCGCTGGCCCAGAGCCGGCGGCCTGCGTCCCTCGGCCCGCGCCACCACCGGGTTGCCGCCCTCTGCCAGCCGCACGTGCAGCAGGGCGTCGGCGCCAAGCTCCTCAACCAGCATTACCTCGCCCGCCAGCTCCCCGGAACCGTTCGCCAGATGCAGGTGCTCAGGCCGGATACCGACGACGAGCTCGGCCAGTCCTGCGGCGGCGGCGGCCGAGCGGATCGCGGCGGGCAGCTGCAGCGTGGTGCCCGCCAGCCGCACGCCGCCGTCGGTGAGCGGGACGGTTTGCAGGTTCATCGCGGGGGAGCCGATGAACCCGGCGACGAACTGGTTCACCGGGTTGTCGTAGAGCTCGCGGGGCGTATCGCACTGTTGCAGCCGGCCGCCGCTCAGCACGGCTACCCGGTGGCCCATGGTCATAGCCTCCACCTGGTCGTGGGTCACGTAGACCGTGGTGATACCGAGGCGGCGCTGCAGCTCAGCGATCTGGCTGCGGGTCTGCACCCGCAGCTTGGCGTCGAGGTTGGACAACGGCTCGTCCATCAGGAACACCTTGGGCTCGCGGACAATGGCGCGTCCCATCGCCACCCGCTGCCGCTGGCCGCCGGACAGCTGCCGGGGCTTGCGGGTCGAGCAACTCGTCGTCGAGGTCGAGCAGCCGGGCGGCCTCGCGCACCCGGCGATCCCGGTCGGCCCGGTTAACGCCCTGCATCTTCAGCGCGAAGCCCATATTTTCCGCGACCGTTTTCTGCGGGTACAGCGCGTAGTTCTGGAACACCATCGCGATGTCGCGGTCCTTCGGCGGAACGACCGTGACGTCCCGGTCGCCGATCTCGACCCGGCCGCCGTCGAGGGGCTCCAGCCCGGCGAGCATGCGCAGGGCAGTGGTCTTGCCCGAGCCGGACGGCCCGACCAGCACCATGAACTCGCCATCGTCGATATCGAGGTCGAGCGCGTCGACCGCGGGCGGCGTGTCCTTTGCGTACACGCGGCTCGCCGATGCGTACCTCACCTTAGCCATCGGGGACCTCCGCTCAGTGCGGCGCCGGAGGCGCGGCCGGTCATTTGATTGCGCCCATTGCCAGGCCCCGCACCAGCGATCGCTGGGCTATCCAGCCCACGATGATGACGGGAACGGAGGCGATCGTCGCCGCCGCGGACAAGTGGGCGATATACAGCCCTTCCTGGGGCACCGAACTAATCAGGAACATCGGCATTGTCGCGGCGTTCGTGACGGTCAGGTTGATCGCCAGGAACAGCTCGTTCCACGCGAAGATCACGCAGATCAGCGCCGTCGACACCAGGCCGGGGGAGACGATGGGCAGGATCACGCCCGTGATCTCCCGGATCCGCCCGGCGCCGTCCAGCCGCGCCGCCTCGAGCAGTTCGCTGGGCACCTCCAGCATGAAGGATCGGATCATCCATACCGCTAGCGGCAGGTTCATCGCCGTGTAGAGGATGATCAGCAGCCAGATGCTGTCGAGCAGGTGCGTGCGCAGGGCGATGACGTACAGCGGGCCGATCGCGGCCACGATCGGCAGCATCTTGGTGGAGACGAAGAAGAACAGGCCATCCCGCCAGCGCCGGACCGGATGCACCGACAGGGCGTAGGCAGCCGGGACGCCCAGCAGCAGCACCAGGATCGTGGAGCCGACCGTCGCTTCCACCGAGTGAGTCAGGAACGGCCCCATGCCGGAGAAGACCAGCCGGAACTCCGCCAGGGTGGGGGAGAAGATGAACTTCGGCGGCCAGGTCTCCGCGGCGGACTCCGGCTTGAACGCCGTGATCACCATCCATAGCACGGGCAGGAAGAACAGGAGCGCTACTACCCAGGCGACGACGCCCCAGCCCACGTGTCCCGACAGCTCCCGGAACCGGCGCGGCCCGCGGCCGTGACTGGGCCCGCGCCGTCACGGCGGTCATCCCTGCCTCCTCGAACTGGAAGACCCTGGCGAACATCCGCAGCGCGAAGGTGGCGACGATGATCGTCAGGATCACGGTGACCACGCCAGCCGCAGCGGCGCCGCCGACGTCGAATGCGTAGTTCACTTCGTTGTACAGAAAGAAGGGAAGGTTGGTGGTCGCGGTTCCGGGCCCGCCGTTGGTCATCAGCCGGACCGCGTCGAACGCGTTGACCAGGTAGATCGAGCCGAGCAAGATGCCGAGCTCGATGTAAGGGCGCAGGTGCGGCAGCGTGAGCTCGCGGAACGTGGCCATTGCGCCGGCGCCGTCGACCTTGGCCGCCTCCAGCGTGTCGGGCGGCTGGCTCTGCAGCCCGGCGAGCACGATCAGCATCATGAACGGCGTCCACTGCCAGATCATGACCACGATGACCGAAGCCAGCGGATACGAGCTGAGCCACGCGACGTGGTTGACGCCGAACGGCGCCAGCAGATAGTCGACCAGCCCGAAGTTCGGGTCGAGCATCGGTGAGGCCCAGACCAGTGCCGCCGCCGCCGGCATGACCAGGAACGGGGTGATGATCAGCGTCCGGACCACCCCGCGGCCGAGGAACTTGCGGTCCAGCAGCACTGCGAGCGCCACGCCGAGGATCATGGCGACGATCACGGCCGTCGCGGTCATGAACACCGAGCGCACCAGCGAGCCGCGGAACCCGGCGTTGGTGAAGACAGCCGTGTAGTTGCTGAACCCGGTGAAGTGGGCGCCCGTCGGCACGTTCCAGAAGTAGCTCTGAAAGCTGTACCAGAGCGTCACCACGAACGGGATCTGGGTCACGACAATGACGTAGATCAGCGCGGGCAGTAGCGGGAGGCGACGAGCCCACCGCTCGCGGCGGCCCACCGTGCGCGGCCGTACCGCGACTTTCGGAGGTGGTGCCGCGACTGAATCGAGTACCGTCACGGGACGCCCTTCTGACGATGTTGGCCTGACGATGTTGGCGGGACTGAGGTGGCTGGACTGATGGGGCAGGACTGATGGGGCCCCGTCTGGTTTCGCCGGGGCCCCATCACGCACGCGTTACCCGCCGGCCAGCTGCGCCGGGGTGTATGCAGCCGCGTCCGCCTGAGAAGTCTTCAGCGCCTGGGCCACGGTCTCGGTCCCGGCGATCGCGCCCGCGATCTGCTGGGCGACCTGCAATCCCAGGCTCTCGAACTGCGGGATGTCGACGTACTGGATGCCGACGTACGGAACCGGGTTGAGGGTCGGGTGCAGCGGATCGGTGGAGTCGATCGAGGCTAGCGTGATGCCCGCAAAAGCCTTCGCCTTCGCCTGGTACTGAGGCGTGTTGTAGAGCGAAGTTCTGGTGCCCGGCGGGACCGCGGACCAGCCGTACTTGGATGCGACGAGCTGGTCGTAGGACTTCGACGTGGCCCAGGATACGAACTTCCAGGCAGCGCCCTGGTTGGCGGTGCCCTGCGGGACGCCGAGCGCCCAGGTCCACAGCCACCCGGAGGACTTCGTGAGGTTCGTCGGCGCGAACGCGTAACCCGTCTGGGCGGCGACGGACGGGTAGGTGGTGGCAATGGAGGTCGCCGCTACCGTCGCGTCGTACCACATGGCGCACTTGCTCTGCCCGTACAAGGTCAGGAGCTGGTTGAAGCTGTCGTTGGAGGCGCCGGACTCGCCGTATCGGCGGATGAGGTTGACGTAGAAATTCGTGGCGTTCACAAACGCGGGTGAGGTGAGCTGCGGCTGCCACTTCTGGTTGAACCACTCGCCGCCGAAGGTGTTGACGACGGTATCGAGTGCCGCCATGTTGTCGCCCCAGCCGGCCAGGCCGCGCAGGCAGATCCCGGCCACCTTGCCCGGCTGGTTGAGCTTGGCCGCGAAGCCCTGCACCTGCGCCCAGGTCGGGTGCAGTGGCATGGTCAGCTTGGCCTTGGCGAACATGTCCTTGCGGTAGTACACCATCGACGATTCGCCGTAAAACGGCACCGCGTACAGGTCGCCCTTGTACGACAGGGCCTTCGCGATCGGCGGGAGCAGGTCGGCGGCGTCGTAACTGGGGTCCTTGGCGATGTACTGCTTGGACAAGTCGGTCAGCCAGCCGTTCTTGGCAAACAGCGGCGTCTCGTAGGGGCCGATCATGATGACGTTGAAGGCGTTGCTGTGCGTGCTGACGGCCTTCTCGATCGCTGCCCGCAAGTCACCCTCGGTGTAGGTGGCGAACTTGACCGTGATGCCCGGGTACTTCTTCTCGAAGTACGACTTGGTCAGCGGCACCATCTGGCCGGTGATCAGCGGGTTGGACACCACCGCCACGGTCACCACGCCAGAACTGTTGTTGTTTCCGCTACCGCCGCTACTCGAACAGGCTGCCGCTGCCAGCAGGGCGGCTACGCAGCCGACTGCCGCCAGCGCGCGGAGCTTGAACCGGGGATAGCTCATTTACGAACCTCCGCAACGATGAGAGTGGTGTGACGACCGTGTCCTGCGTATGCTCAGATGAGCGGTTGGCGCTCATATGAACCTAGGAACACAGTGATATGAGTAACATGCAAAGTCAAGAAAAGCTGCACATATGAGATCTGAGCGCTCAAATGAGCGCGTTGATCCGTCAGAAGTAACTGATCCGTCAACTGCTCGGCCAGCAGCGTCTGGGGGAGGGTACATGTCGGGGTTGTCGGCCGACCGGCCGTCGGAAGTCGTGCTGGCGGCCCGGGTCGCACGGCAGTTCTACCTTGAGGGCATCTCGAAGGTGGACATCGCGGATCGCCTGGGCATCAGCAGGTTCCGGGTGGCCAGGTTGCTCGACTCGGCCCGCGAGACCGGGATGGTGCGGATCGAGATCGGGCTGCCCGGCGGGACCCTGGACGCGGGATTGTCGGCCGAACTGTGCTCGGCCTTCGGGCTGAAGCACGCATTCGTGTTCAACTTTCCCGACCATGACGAGCCAGCGCTGCGGCGGCGGCTCGGTGAGGCGACCGGTCAGGCGCTGATGGACCTGATCAGCCCCGGCGACGTGCTCGGCATGTCCTGGTCGCGCACGCTGAGCGGGCTCGCTGCTGCGCTGACCCAGATGCCGCCCTGCCCCATCGTCCAGCTGACCGGGGCGGTGCCGCCACCCGACGGCCGGGACCTGCTTGACCTAGTCCGCAGCGTCGCCCGCATTGGCGGCGGCCCGGCCCACGTGTTCTATGCGCCGATGCTCCTGGATGACGCGCAGTCGGCGGCCGCGATCCGGCGCCAGGCAGACATCGCGGAGGCCTTCGCGCTAGTCCCTTCGGTGACGATGGCCCTGGTCGCGATCGGCGCGTGGGCGCCAGGCCTGTCGACGATCTATGACGCGATCACGCCCGCGGAGCGGGAGGCTATCGCCCGGCTCGGAGTTTTCGCCGAGCTTGCCGGCGTGTTCATCGGGGAGGACGGCCGGCCCGTCGAGACCCCGCTGGACAGCCGCATGATCGTAACGCCGGCCCCGGCGCTTGAACGGATCCCGTGCGTCCTTGCCGTCGCCTTCGGCGTTTCCAAGAGCCCTGCCGTCGCTGCCGCAATCCGAGGTGAAATGGTCCATGGTCTGGTCACCCACGCGAGCCTCGCTCGCGCCCTGCTCAGCCGTGCTGACCGGTGAGGCAGTGCAGACTCTGCAGACAGACGGCCCGTTGTCGGGCGGCACTGCCAACCGCGGATTAGTCATCCGCGTCGGCGACACCGTGCGGCGGCCGACGGCGCCTTGCTGGCCCGCGACCCACGCGCTGCTCGCCCACCTCCAGGCCGTCGGATTCGACGGCGCTCCGCATGTCCTCGCGGTCGGCGCGGCAACTGAGGTGCTGACCTATATCGACGGTCAGGCTGCGGTCCCGCCGTTGCCGGTGGATACGCTCACCGACGCTGCCCTGGTCAGCGTGGCAGAGTTGCTGCGCAGGTATCACGAGGCCGCGCGGTCTTTCGAACCGGCGGGTTACCAGTGGCCGAGGCCGATCCCGAGCCGGTTCCGCACCGGGCTGGTCAGCCACAACGACGTGCACCCGGCGAACCTGGTCTTCCGCGATGGCCGGGCCGTTGGGCTCATCGACTTCGACCTCGCGGGGCCGGGCAGCGCCGCCTGGGACGTGGCCGCTGCCGCCCGCTCCTGGGCGCCGCTGCAGGACGACCAGGACATAGCCGACGCCCGGCAGGGCAGGTCGCTGGAACGGTTCCGGATCTTCGTCGATGCCTGCGGGCTGACCAGGGCCGAGCGCCGCCTTGCGGCCGAGGCAGTGGTCGCCAATCACGACTGGACCTTCGCGATCGTTACCGAGGCCGCCGCGGCCGGGCACCAGGGCTTCGCCGAGTACTGGCGTAAGGTCGCTGAGCCAACCGCCCGGGCCCGGCACTGGTGCGTGCGGCATCAGCGCGACCTGCTAGCCGCCGCGCGGTGAGACTCCTGCTCCATCGGTCACGTTCCTCCTCCGCGGCGTGTCATAGCACTAGACCCGGGAGAACCGGGTGATGTGACGAGGCATAACCGAGGAGAACCCCATGCGAGTCTTCGTTGCTGGCGCGAGCGGTGCGATTGGCACCCGGCTCGTCCCGCAGCTCATCGACCGAGGGCACGAGGTCATCGGCACCTTCCGGTCGGCAGGAAACGCCGAACGCCTGCGCGCGCTGGGGGCGGAGCCGGTCGCGCTAGACCTGCTCGACGCGGGTGCCGTCCGCCAGGCCGTCCTGGACGCCAGGCCGGACGCGATCGTCCACCAGGCGACGGCCCTGGCGAACATCCGCTTCTCCAGGAAGCTGGACCGCGCATTCGCGGCGACCAACAGGTTGCGTACCGAGGGTACCGACGCCTTGCTGGCCGCTGCCCGCGAGGCTGGCGTGCGCCGGTTCGTAGCGCAGAGCTTTGCGCCCTACCGTTACGCGCGGGAGGGCGGGATGGTCAAGACCGAGGACGATCTGCTCGACCCCGTTCCGCCCGCAATGATGCGCCAGACCAGCGCCGCGATGCGTCATCTGGACGACGCAGTGACTGGCGCCGGCGGGATCGCGCTGCGCTACGGCGGCTTCTACGGGTCCCCGGACATGATGACCAGGGCCGTCGCCAAGCGGCAGTACCCGATCATCGGCGACGGCGGCGGCGTCTCCTCCTTCATCCACCTCGACGATGCCGCCGCAGCGACGGTGCTCGCGCTCGACCACGACGGCCCGGCTATCTACAACATCACTGACGACGATCCCGCCGCGATGCGGGACTGGCTGCCGGCGCTCGCGGACGCGCTCGGTGCCAGGCCGCCGCGCCACGTCCCCGGCTGGCTCGCGCGGCTGATAGCGGGCGACGGCATGGTGATGATGGCTGCGCAGTCGCGCGGCGCGTCTAACGCGAAGGCCAAACGGGAGCTCGGCTGGACACTGCGCCACCCCAGCTGGCGGGAAGGCTTCCTGGCCGCCTACGCGTCGACCGCCAAAGCCGGACCGGCGCGAGTCTGACCCGGTCGTAAAGCTCCCATCGGCAACGTAACGCAGGCCGGAGTCGTGCTGACTAAGTATTTGGTGCGTAGCTGCATGGGCCGGCCGACGTGGGGCAGAGACCATGCCTAACTGGCCAGCACAGGTGCCGCAGACTTGGGGAGGCTGGAAGTGAGCAGGGCTCTGGAGCCGCCTGCGTTCCTCGACCGGGACGTCGCCATCGCCTGGTTGCAGTGCGAGGCGGTCAAGCAGGCCCGACGGAAGTACGGACCGTCGGTCCAGACCAGCATCGGCAGAAGCAAGGATCCCAGGGTGTTGTGCAACTACCTGGGCCTGGACCAGCGCAGGGTGCTTCCGCTGGTGCGTCGGAACCGCGCTGGGGCCAGGCCTCCTCAGATGCCGTCGGCAAGTCGTTCGTAGTCGCACCGGGACGTTGTAGAGATGCGCTGACAGGCGCAGCCATCGCCAGCCGAATGCAGGGAAGGCAAGGGTCACGCCGGCAGCCGCTAGCCGCCTCATGCGGCCGCGGCTGAGAAACGAGACGGCGGCGTCATCGCTCCTCCCGGAGACCTCACCGGCGGTATGAGCCATGAGCGGGCGTTCCGTCATTTCTTCGGCTGGTGGTAGATATCGCTGCGATGGTCGACGTCGAGGACATGGACCGTGCGGGTGGCCTCGTCAATGCGATAGACGATGCGGTAAGTTCCGCGGCGGGCGCCGTGACAGCCGGCCAGCGGGCCGAACAGAGGCTTGCCGACACGGTGCGGATTGACGGCGAGCGCGGCCGCACAGAACTCCAGCACCGCAGCGGCGACGGCCTCGGGCAGGCGGTCCGCGACAGCCCGGCGGGCGGCGGGCTGGAAGCGTACGTTGAAGATGCCTTCGGGCGGAGCGTTCACCTGCCGGTGGAGCGGCGCCGGGCCAGGTCCTGCCGGACGGTCGCGAGGTCCGCGCCGGCCTCGCCGCGGCCCAGCGCCGCCAGGCTCTCTGAAATGCGGGCGACTGAATCGCTGTCGCCGAGGATCTCCAGGGTCATTTCCAGCCCGTCGAGGTCGTCGACCGACAGCAGCACGGCCTCGGCCTCGCCGTTGCGGGTCAGCGTGATCCGATCGTGCTGGAGGCGGACCCGGCGTACCAGCTCGGACAGGCGGGCCTTGGCCTCGGAGAGCGGAACGGGCGTGGCAGCGACACTCATAGTCAGAAGTATAGCCTGCTTTGGTCAATATCCAGACTAGCTCCGTCGGCGTCGACCATACTGTCGATCTATGCGGGCTGATTCAGAACGACGCACGGAGCAGCGATCGGAGGAAGAGCGTCCCCCGGTCGATCGCTGGAAACGGCATGACTGGTGGGGGGTGGTCCTCGATGCCCCTGACGTGGGAGTGCTCGCGCGATTTTACTCAGAGTTGCGGGGTTGGCCGATCTGGCAGGAAGACGAGCACGACGCTGCCCTGGACCTGGGCGAAGGTGTCGTTTACTTGGCCATCCAGCAAAACCCCGACTATGTGCGGCCAGTGTGGCCAGCGCCACCGGGCAGCCAGCAGATGATGATGCATCTGGACTTCGAGGTCACTGATCTTGAGGCGGAGACTGCCCGCGCAGTGAACTTGGGGGCTGAGTTGCCCGAGCACCAGCCACAGAAGAACGTCAGGGTTTTGCTAGATCCAGCGGGGCACCCCTTTTGCCTGTACACCTGATGAGCCAAGCGAGCATCCTCTATGCCCCGAAGCTTGACTGGCCGCAGGTGGGGAACAACGAGGTGCACACGTTGGGCAGGCGAGGGGGGCCAGCATGACGACTTATGTGTCCTTGATCAACTGGACCGAGCAGGGCATCAAGAACTTCCGCGATACCACGCAGCGTGCCGAGGATTTCTCCCGGCTCGTGCAAAGCTCCGGCGGCAGGGTCCGGGAACTGCTGTGGACGGTCGGCGAGTACGACCTCGTCTGCATCGCGGAATTCCCAGACGACGAGACTGGCGTCGCCGCGCTTCTGCGGGTCGGCTCTACAGGCAACATCCGCAGCAACACCCTTCGTGCCTTCAACGCTGAGGAGATGGCAGGCATCATCCGGCGCACTGGCTGACGGCGCCGCTGGACGAGGTCGTGACGACCGTCCTGCGGCTGGCCGGGACTTGACAAGCAGCCCTGTTCCGCGCAGACATGGGGGGCCTCGGGCAGCTAGCGGGCATGATCGGCAACGCATCGGATCGGCGCCGCACTAAGGTCGCAGTGGCCTTTGATCACGAAGGTGACGAAGGTGAGGGCGGCCCGGCCGACTCGTCCGGTGACCCGCCAGCATCCCTCGGTGGGGAATCTCACGCTTGAAGCGTTAAACCCGGTCAGCGCGTAACCGGATGCCGTTCCTGACAACGGGGGAGCTGGCGCGTCTAGCCGCCGCCCGGTGATCGTGAGAGCTCCGCTGGTCAACCTGTACCAGCCGAACTTCATCTCGAGCCGACCGGCCGGATCGACGTCGTCCGCGGTGATGATGACAACTCCGCGCGGCCATAGTGAGCCGACCCAGAGCGAGCCATTGCCATAAGCCCTTGACCAGCCGAATAGCAGGTACCGCCACGGCTTCGTCTTCGGCACCGGGTGGCCGATTGTCACCGGGCACTGCCGGGCGTCGGCCAGCGTGACCGGTCGCGCCGGAAACCTGGCCGACCCAGCTGACGCTCCATTGGGCGACCCCCCGGTAGCTCCGGCAACGGGCGCCGAGCTTGAAGCTGTCTTGGCCGGGCCGCCAGTGCAGCCGAGCATGGCGACGCTCATACTTGCGGCAAAGGCGATTGCAACGATCAGCCTGCACGGCATTGAGGCGCTCCTTTCTTTCGTTCCCTACTGCACTACAACGCCATCCGGTGACAGGTTCCCGTGCCGGGCCGCGCGGCGTCAGTGCGCTGAGTCGGCGATGGTGAGCGCAGCTACCTTGCCGAAGTTGCCTTCCAGGCGCAGTGCGACCTGCCCGGTGCTCCAGATCAGAGTGTTGCCGGCGGTGAGCCGGGCCGAAGCTATGGCCGGCCTGCCGTCGCGGGTGATGTACAGCAGTACATGCGGGCCCTTGACCCACAGGCCTTTGGTGCCGTTGACCTCGACCTCGGTCATGTTGCCGAAATGAACGAACTTCTCGAAGTAGACCGGGTCGAGGCGGCCGGCGAACTCATCCATCCGCAACTGGCCGTACGGCGTCCGGGGGTAGATCAGGGACGCGACCCGCCCGCGGTCGCTGACCACGACTTCGACGGGCCGGCCGAGTGCCGCCGGTACCAGGATGGGGAAGGAGACTTGGTGGCGCGCCTTTTCCAGCGACATCCGCCGCTGACCGGGCAGGGGTGTGCTGCTGCCCGGGGAGCGCACCGGGCCCGGCCCCTGGCGAAGTTCCACGCCGGCGAACCGAAACAGATGGATGATCCCCGCACGCCCCTGCGGTGTGGCGATCAGGACAGCCAGGAGGGCAGCCACTACGGCCAGCGCGGCAGGCAATCCCTGCGCGGCGGGGGCCACCGGACCGCAGGGCAGGCACTTGGCGGCGCCCGACTGGCCGCACTTCGAGCCGCTGCCGCACGGCTGCGGTGAGGTCGCTGGCCGGCGGCACCTCAACATCGCGGCCGACCGCCCGCAGCTCGGACTCCAACGCGCGCTGCCATCCGGCCTGGTCAGCCACTGGGGACCCGGTCCTGCTCCCCGAGCACAAATTGCCCGCGCAGCCTCTTCAGCGCGCGCGACGTGCGCGACTTCACCGAGCCGAGCGGCCACCCCAGCACCAGGGCTGTCTCCGCCTCTGACAGGTCCAGGAAGTAGCGGCATACCAGCACCTGCCGTTCCCTGTCCGGGAGCGCGTTCACAGCCCCTATCAGCCCGGCGCGCCGTTCCGCGGCCAGCACCACATCGACGGGAACCGTCCGCTGCAGTGCCGCCCGATTCCGCGGTGTGCAGCCGCAGGGCCAGCGCAGCGCGCCGCCGCCGCGAGCGGGTGAGGTTCCTGGTCTCGTTGGTCACGATACGCAGCAGCCACGGGCCGAACGGCTCACCCGCCCGGAACCGGGGCAGGTGCCGGAACGCCTTCACGAACGCCTCCTGGACGACGTCGTCGGATTCCTGTCCGGCGCCCAGCAAGAAGGCGGCCCGGTGTGCGCGCAGCGTGTACCGGGCGACCAGCACGCCGTAGGCGTCAAGGTCGCCGCCAAGGGCCCGGGCTACCGCCTCTGCGTCCTCGATAGCTCTCTCAATCAACAGACCACACGCACCTGAATACACCGCCAGCAGCCGCAGGGTTCTCACCACGGAAGGCGGCACGGATGCCCGCACGAAATCGCGCCGACACATCAATTCGCCGACGTGCGCTGCCGTGCGCGCCAGTCGGTCGCATCTAACAGCCCGTCCATATCGGCGGAGGTGTTCGCCCGTTGGCACTCAGCTCCATCATGATCTGCGACCAGGATGGGCGTGGGGGTGCGCGCGCCCTCGGCGGCATGTAAATGTGTGATGCGCGCCGCATGGCAGCAGTAGCCAGCTATCTGGCTGACACCAGCGCGCTCGCCCGGCTGCACCGGCCGCCGTTTGGCGGCGGTTTTAGGCTCGCTCATCGAGGTCGGCCTGGTAGCGACCTGCGCTGTCATCGAGTGTGAACTGGGCTGGGCAACGCGCACGGGTGCTAGGGCCGATACGAAAGCGCCCTCGGTACCGAGGGCGCTGTCTGCCATAACGGAGCGGGCGGCCGCGCATTCGCTGCAATTTGGGACTTACGCCTTGTGGACTGCCGGGCTGCTGGCCGCGCTAGCCGTTAGGCCCGTTCCGTCATGTTCCTCACCATACCACGTACCGTGAATAATCAATTACCCGGAGACGTGTATGCAGTTCAGAGCGGTCCAGAGTTCTCTCCGCGCCTGATCGGCCGTTAGATGCATGCGCTTCTGCGCGGACGGCGCAGCACGGACAAGGTCTACGTTCGTCAGCTGAATCGAATGACCTCGGCTGGCCCGACCGGCCGCCAGACGACGGACTCAAGCTTGCCGGCCCAGATGGCTTGCAGATCGTCCTTAAGATCCGCGGCGCGGGCGCGCTCGATGTCGAAGCACCAGACCGTGCTGCGCCTACCGGAGTCCCACCGGCCGTGAATGGCCGCGCTATGAATCTCGATGGTCCTCGCGGCGGCTGCCAGGCTGGTTTCGTTCAGCTCCAGGTCCTCGTGAGCGGGATCGCCGACGACCAGGGCGACCGTGATCATGCTCTCGGTCATGGGATTGCTCCTTCATGGTGTGCGGAGCCCGCCAGCTGAGAGTCATCGGTGTCGTGGACCTGCCGCCCTGGCAGCCAGCCCAGCCAACCGGGCAGATACCAACTTCGCTCGCCCAGCAGGGCCATGGCGGCGGGTACCAGGATGCCGCGGACCACGGTCGCATCAATGAGTACCGCGACGGCCAGGCCAATGCCGAGCGTTTTGACATCGACGAAAGACAATGTGGCGAAGATGGAGAACACCGCCACCATGATGACCGCGGCGCTCGTCACCACTCCGGCACTGGCAGCTATTCCGCTCGTCACCGCGTCGGTGGTGCACATGCCGCGGGCACACCTCTCGCGGATCCGGCTGAGGATGAAGACGTGGTAGTCCATGCTCAGCCCGAACAAGAACACGAACATGAACAGCGGCACCCATTGGGCGATCGCGCCGTTGCTTGAAAAGCCGAGCAGTCCCTGCAGCCAGCCATCCTGGAAGATCAGCGTGACCACGCCGTAGGCGGCCCCGACCGATAGCAGGTTCAGCACTATCGAGACCAGCGGGAGGGCAACGGAGCGGAACGCAATCATCAGCACCAGGAAAGCCAGGCCCGCCACCATGGCGAACACGATCGGCGTGCGTGCCCGCAGCGTCGTGCCCCAGTCATAGCCGATGGCGGTGTTCCCGGTGACCGCGAAGCTGAGGCCGCTGACCTTGCCGAGCGTCTGCGGCAAAATCTGGTTTCGCAAGGCGAGAAGGGCGTTGCTCGAGATGTCGCTCGACCCGTTGCCTGCTAGCGGCACGTCTATGACTAGGCCGCGACCTGCGGCCACCTGGGTCACGGTGATCGGAGCCCGGATTGGTCCGGCCGCCGAGGCGCGCTTTTCAAGGGCGAGCACTGCATTGTGAACGGCCGGGCCGGCCAGGTGCTGCCCCGTCACCACGACCTCCGCTGGCGCTGGCCGGCCGGGAAACGCAACGGAGATCTTGTCCAGAGTTTGCGCTACCGCGACGTTTCCGGGCAGGTTCACGATGGGGTCGCCAAGCCGCATGCCAAGCGCTGGCGCGGCCAGCGCCAGCATCGCTAGCGCTGCGATGCCGCCCCACGCAAGGGGACGGGCTACCACTCGCCGGACCAGCGCTGCCCACAGCCGCGACGGCCGTGCCGCGGTGCGGCGGCGGCCAAGGAACGGGATTCTGCCCCGGTCGGCCCAGTCGCCCAGCATCGACAACAGCCCGGGAAGGACGGTCAGCGAACCCGCTACAGCTACGCCGACCACCGTGATGGTGCCGAACGCCATACCGGTGAACAGGATTATCCCGCTCAAGAACAGCCCGGCCAGAGAGATCATCACGGTCAGCCCGGAGATGACGATCGCCCGGCCAGAAGTAGCGGCTGCCACCCGCAGGGCGTCAGCAGGCGAGCGTCCGGCGGCCCGTTCCTCCCGCTCCCGGCGAAGGTAGAAGAGCGAGTAGTCGATGCCGACCGCCATGCCCAGTATCAGCACGATCTCAGCGGTTCCGGATCGGATCGGCAGCCAGAGGCTGGGAATGGCCAGCAGCGAGATGGTCGCCGCGACTGCGCTGCCCGCCAGCACCACAGGAATGCCAGCAGCAATCAGCGCGCCGAACACCACTACCAGCAAGATAAGCGTGATGGGCACCGAGCTGAACTCTGCCCGCCGGAAGTCCGATTCCAGTAATGCGTTCGCCGCCGCACTCGCGCTCGCTCCACCCGCCTCAGCGACGAGCAGGTCAGGGTGCGCCGCCTGCACCCTAGCGACCGCCGCCTGATCGGCCGCAACAGTGGAGTTCACCTCCGCGTGTGGTCCAGCTACCCGGAAAGTGACCAGCACGCTATGCCCGCCGGCCGAAACGAGGCTGCTGCCGGCGGCGATGGTGACTGCAGTGCCGACCGGGTTTCCTGTTGTTCTGCCGCCAGCGGCAGCCGTACCTGGAGCCGACGCTGGCCGACTCAAGGCGAGGCTCGGCGCGCTGACGTCCATTGCCGCGGAGTGCAACCGGTCAAGCGCGGCCGTCACCTGGCGCACCGCCTGCCGCATCTGCGGGTCATTGGCGAAGGTGAGCTGATCAGCCCCAGCGCCGCGCGGCTGGATCAGGACGCTCTCGGCTGGTGGCGTCGTCACGTTCAGCTGATGCAGGACCCGCTCGCCCTGCCCTGCCTGGCCCGGATCAAACTGCGGCAAGTCCTGCGTTCCCATCAGCTGCCCGGCCAGGAAGGCCACGCCGACGATGCCGAACCAGCCGACGACAGCCGTCTTTGCGTGCCGTGCGCTCCACAAGGCGATCCGCTCGCTGACAGGCCCGCCCCGGTGTTGCTCACTCCGCGTCACAGCCCCCTGCAACCCTGGGCGGCGAAGCATGCGCATCGGGACTCAGATCGATGGAGGAGAATGGCTAAGCGACCGGGCCGGAGCAAGCTCCTGCACAGTCATCCTACGAGGCAAAGCGACACCCCGACAGAAGCTGTTATCGCACCCGAGGCATGCCGCGCAGCGCCCCGTTCGACGACATCGGCCTGGACACCACGCTGATGCAAGGCGGCCGCCAGAGTGAGGCCATCCTGGCCTGGCGACTAGCCATCAGCCGCGATCGGGAAGAATGCGGGGAATGACCGCGCTCCAGCCTGCCTTCCTGGCCGAGCCGGACAGCGGCCGGGTGTTCGCCGCGAGGCGCATCGTCTGCAGCACCGACGTCGCCCCGTCTGGTCGGCTGCGGCTGGACGCGCTGGCGCGCTACCTGCAAACGGCAGCTGAGGACGATATCGCCGATGCCAGGCTTGCCGAACCGGTCGTCTGGCTCGTGCGCCGCTGTCAGCTCGCGATCCGGTCGCTGCCGGTGATGGGGGAGCGGCTGCAGATCCGGACATTCTGTTCCGGCACAGGACCCAGGTGGGCCGAGCGCACGACGACCCTGCTGGGCACCGGTGGCCCGCTGGTCCAGGCCAGCGCGGTCTGGGCGGCCGTAAGCCGGGACACTGGCCGGCCGGTGCCGCTGTCGGAGGAGTTCCTGCGCATCTACGGCACCGCGGCCGGCGGCCGGAACGTGTCAGCGCGCCTGTCCCATGACCGCAAAGGGAACGGGGCCGGCAATAACAGCCGGGACTGGCCGCTGCGGGCCGCGGACTTCGACACTGCCGGGCACGTAAACAACGCGATTCACTGGGCCGCAGTCGAGGACGTGCTAGCCACGACCAGCTGGCTGCCATCGCTGGCTGAAATGGAATACCACCGCGCCATCTTGCCGGGCTGTACGCCGCGGCTGGCAGTCGACGATGGCGAGAACGTTACCCAGGTCTGGCTGCTGCACCAGGAGAGGCTGCTCGCGTCAGCGCGCCTGACCCGCTGAGCTAGCTCCACGACCGAGCCGAACGGGCCGCCCAGTAGGCATCGGCAGGCTCGGCAAGGTCGAGCTCGAGTGCCCCGGCCGCCCCGCTGACCGATAGCGCCGCCAGGTTTGCGTCAACTGCGCAGCCGACACCGCGCCGGACAAGACGACCGTCGCCCAGGGCTGAGCCAGCGCAGCGCCGATGCGCGACTGCGTCCGGGCCTCACATGCTGGCTGGCGGCGAGCCGCGAGCAGAGAGCCGGAGGACCGGCCGCGTCACCGCCGGGTGCCAGCCGTGCCGTTGGCGACCGCCTCCTTGACCAGCATGGCCCAGCCCGCCTGCGCCGCCTCGGCGGCGGCGTGGCCCACCGACGGCTCGAGCAGGTTCCAGGTCACCTGGGCCGCAGCGAACAACGGCGCGCCGCCGACCGTGACCGCGAGCGCGCGGCGCAGCGTGTCTGCCTGGCGCGGCCCGCTGGTCGACAGCCCGATCATGACCCCGTTGTCGCGCAGCCGGGCAAGCGCGGCGAGCAGCGCGCTATCGCCGAGCACGCCGGAATCCTCGGTGAGCGAGTGCACCTGATACAGCGCCAGAGCCGTCGCCAGGTACCGCGCGGGTCTGAGCGAGCTGGCTGGTGAACATCGCCAGCGACTGCTCCTTGACTTCCTGCGACGCCATCCAGCCGCCACTCGCCGGTATACCGGTAGCCCCACTTCGACCCCACCACGACGTCGCGGTGGCCCCGGTCGGCCAGCCACCCGCCGAGGAACTCCTCGGCCCGGCCGTACGACCTGGCAGCATCGGCGTAACGGACCCCGGCTGCGTAAGCCGCATCGAGGACCGCGTAGGTGCGCGCCCGCATGCCCGGCGACGCTGCGGTCGGGCAGGTCAGCGGCGCGGCCGCTGGTGATGTAGGCGGGACGGCCGAGCGCAGCAAGCCCGAGGCCGATCCTGGACACCACCGGCCCGCTCGCGCCGAGGCGCGCGACGGCATTACCGGCGTCGTGAGTGTCATCGCGCCAGTCTATCCCGGCGCCAGGCTACGATCGAGACGCATCGGCGCCGAGGCGGTACGCAGGCAGGCGGCATGATGGCGAGCGATGAGCACAGAGCTAGACGAACTGCGCGACGCCGCGCCCGGCGCCCGGCTCATCACCGATCCCGACCTGATGGAGTCCTACCGGCGGGATCAGACGCCGGTCGTCACGCCGGGCATGCCGTGCTCCGTGCTGCTGGCCAGCAGCACCGATCACGTGGCGGCAGCGCTTGCCTGGGCCCAGCGCCACCGGGTGCCGGTCGTGCCGCGGGGCGGCGGGACGAGCCTGGCCGGCGGCGCGACCGCGACCGACGGCTGCCTGGTGCTTCCGCCGCCGGATGACCTCGATCCGGGAGCTCGACCCGGCGAACGAGTTCGCCGTGGCGGAGGCCGGAGTCTTCAACGCCGACCTGGATCGCGCTGCGGCTGAGCACGGGCTGATGTACGCGCCGGACCCGTCGAGCTACGAGATCGCCACGATCGGCGGCAACCTGGCCACCAACGCGGGCGGCCTGCGCTGCGTCAAGTACGGAGTTACCCGGACTCGGTGCTCGGGCTTGAGGTCGTGCTGGCCGGCGGACGGGTGCTGCGGACCGGCCGCCGGACCATGAAGGGCGTGACCGGCTACGACCTGACCGGCCTGTTCGTCGGGTCCGAGGGAACGCTCGGCGTGATCACCTCGGCCACGCTGCGACTGCGGCCGCGCCCGGCCAGCTACCCGGTGACGGTCGCCGCCGGATTCGCCAAGCTTCGCCGCTGCGGCAGAGGCCGTGACCGCCATCCTGGCGGCGCGGATCCGGCCGAGCCTGCTCGAGCTGATGGACTCGGCTACCCTGCGCGCGATCGATGAGTGGAAGAGCACCGGTTTCGGCGACGAGCGTGCAGGCGCTGCTGATCGCGCAGGACGACAGCGACTCGGCCGATCAGCGGCGCCAGCCAGATGCGCGAGCTGTGCCCGACTCGCGGCGCGACGATGGCAGAAGTCTCGGCTTCGGAGGCCGAGTCGCGGCAGCTCCTTGAGCTGCGCCGGCTTGCTTACCCGGCAATCGAGCGGCTCGGCGTCGCGCTCGTCGAGGATGTCTGCGTGCCGCGGACCAGGCTGCCGGAGATGGTCGCGCGGATCGAGCGGGCCGCCGCCCGGCACGGCGTCTTCATCGCGACAGTCGCGCATGCTGGAGACGGCAACCTGCACCCGGTGTTCGTCTTCGAGCGCGGGCTGCCGGAGGTCCCGGCCGAAGTCTGGTCCGCCGCGGATGAGATCTTCCGCGCTGCGCTCGACTGGGCGGAACGCTGACCGGCGAGCACGGCGTCGGCATGGTCAAGCGCCGCTGGCTCGCTGACGAGCTCGGCGAGGAATCCATGGAGGTGCACCATGCGATCAAGAACGCGCTTGACCCGGCAGGCATCATGAATCCCGGCAAGGTGCTCTAGCCGGCTCGGTTCCCGGTGAATGTCCACCGGCAAGGTCGCCGTTCGTCGTCATGGCGTCAATCGCCGGACAGGACGGACCGGACACGACGCCGGACAGGACGAACCAGACAGGACGGAGAACTGCGATGAAGTACATGATGCTGATCTACCTGGAGAAGCACGTGGGGGAGCAGATCGAGGCCGGAGAGGCCGAGGCTGACGACGTCGAGTCGGTGGAGCCGTGGGTCGAGGAGATGGATGGCCGGGGCGTCAGGCTGCTGGGCTATCCGCTCCGGCCGCTCGCGGAGGCCAGCTCGGTGCGGGTCCGCGGGCACGAGGTCCTGGTGAGCGACGGCCCGTTTACCGAGACCAAGGAGTTCATCGTCGGGTTCGATCTGCTGGAGTGCAAGGACATGTCCGAGGCGACGGAGGTCGCGTCGAAGCATCCGCTGGCGAAGTTCGGCCGGATGGAGGTCCGGGAGCTGGTGGAAGACTAGCCGCGGTCGGCCCGGATACCCGGCACGCGGCCGGTCGGGACTAGCGGCATCGACCGCAGCCGGATCCCGCAGGCGGCGAATATCGCGTTGGCGATGGCAGGCGCGACAGCGATGATGGGCGCCTCGCCGCCGCCGGCGGAAGGCTGATCGGGCCGGTCGACCAGCACGACCTTCAGGTCGGCCGGCACATCGGCAAGCCTCGGCACCCGGTAGTCGGTCATGGAGCCGTTCAGGATCCGGCCCGCCGCGAAGTCGATCTGCTCGAACAGGGCCGGTCCGAGGCCCATCACCACGGCGCCCTCGACCTGGTTCAGCAGCCCGTCCGGGTGCACGATCGCGCCGCAGTCCACCGCGGTGACCAGCCGCAGTAGCCGCAGCGTCCCGTCGTCGCCGACGCGTACCCGGGCGGCAGTGGCTACCCGCCCGTCCTTCTCATGCCCGATCGCGATCCCGGTGCCGGTACGGCCGCCCGGCTGCTGGCCGGCCCGGTCCTCGCTGGCCCGGTCAACGCGCACCCAGCCGATCTCGTCGGCGGCCGCTGCCAGCACGGCAGCCAGCCGCTCGTCGTCCAGATGCCGGAGCCGGAACTCGACCGGATCGGCGCCAACGGCTGTGGCGAGCTCGTCCATGTGCGACTCGCGCGCGAAGTTGTTCGCCGTCGCGGCCAGCGCCCGGTAGGAACCGCGCGCCAGTGGTCCCTCGGTCGGCTGGTACGCGATCCGCTGGTGCTCGATCCGGTATGGCGTCGCCAGGCCGGACGGCCCGGAGTGGATGTTGGTGAACGTCCACGCGGTCAGCTGGCCCGATTCATCCGCCCCGCTTGCCACCTCGATCAGCGCGTAGGGCCGCAGGTAACCGGCGGTGAACTCCTCTGCCCGGCTCCATTGCACTTTCACCGGCTGTCCGGCCGACCGGGCTAGCAGCGCCGCCTCCAGCGCCACGACGGATCCGTGCTTGCCGCCGAAGCCGCCGCCGTAATCCGGCACGATGACGTGGACGTCCTCCTCGCTCACCGCGAGCTCGGCGGCAAGCTCCCGGCGGGCCCGGAACGGGGTCGACGTGGCAGTCTGGACGGTGAGCCGCTCGCCGTCCCAGCTCGCGATCGCCACCCTCGGCTCGAGCGGGACGTGCGCGACATAGGCAGCGCGGTACTCACCGTCGAGGCGCAGCGCCGCGCTGGCCAGGGCGGCGTCGGGGTCACCGCTTTGCTCCCGGAACGGGGCCATCCAGCCGTCGCCGACCACCGGATGCTCGCGGAGATAGGAGTCGAGCTCAGCCGGCCCCGGCCTGGCCGGCTCGATCCAGTCAGCCTTGATCGCGGCCAGCGCCTGCCGCGCAGTTGCCAGGTCGCCGGCCGTCACGCCGATCAGCGAGCCGGCCCGGATCACCTGGACCCCGGGCATCTGTTCGGCGGCTGCAGTGTCGGCGTGGCGCAGGGTCGCTCCGTGCGCAGGCGGGCGCAGCACGCAGCCGTGCAGCATGCCGTCAACGCGCAGGTCAGCCGGGAACTGCTTGGCGCCCGTGACGACGCTGGCCGAGCCCGCGGCTCGCACGGGGCGGCCAGCCGAGCGCCATGCGGCCGCCGGAGTCACCGGCTCATCGGCGGGCACAAGCTCGGCCCGGCGCAGGCCCGCTACCAGCTCGCCGTAACTCGCGCTCGGCGCCCCGTCCGGGCCGGCAATCACCCCGTCCGCTGCCTTAAGGTGGTCGGCGGCCAGCCCGAACCGAGCCGCGGCCATGTCCTTCAGCAGCCTAAGTGCGCCGGCGGCGGCCGCGCGCAACGGCGGGGCGGCGTGCGGCATGGACCGGCTGCCGAAGGTGCCGTAGTCGAACGGCGCGGCGTCGGTGTCGGCCATCGCCACAGTCACCGCGGCGAGCGGCACGGCAAGCTCCTCGGCCACCAGCAGTGCCAGCGCCGTCCGCGTCCCCTGACCGGCCTCGACCTTGCCGGTAAACGCGGTGATCGCGGAATCTGTGCCGATGTGCACCCACGCGTCGTCGGGCACGCCCGCACCCAGGTCGCCGCCTTCTGGCGCCACTACTGCCATCAGTCCCTCGGCCATCGCCGCGGTGAAGGATCCGGCTTGCTTTCCGTCCAGGTCCCACGGCCGCGCCGGGCTGACGCCGAGCGGCGGGCCCTGCTGCCGGGACGGCGCCGGGTCGGGAACAGACTCGAGCAGTTCAGGGTGCTCCATCAGCTCCGCCGCGCGGTGCACGGCCCGGCGGATGCGCGGGTACGTGCAGCACCGGCAGACGTGGCCGTCGAGCTCGGCGTTAATCCGGTCGTCATCCGGGTGCGGGATACGCGCGAGCAGCGCCGCGGTGCCGGTCAGCCACCCCGCCGTGCAGTAGCCGCACTGCATGGCCCCGGTCTCCAGCCATGCCTGCTGTACCGGGTGCAAGATCCCGTCCTCGGCCAGGCCCTCCACGGTGTGATCCGCTGCCCGGCCGCCGCTGCGGCCGGCACCTGCAGGCTTGCACGGGCCGGCTGCCGATCAGCACTGTGCACGCGCCGCATGCGCCCTCGCCGCAGCCGAGCTTCGGCCCGGTGATGCCAAGGTCGTCCCGCAGCAGCTCCAGCAGGCTCTGCCCGTCTCGCTCGGTGAACTCGCGCGGCTCGCCGTTGATGATAATTCGCGGTGGCATAGGAATAGCATCCCCCAGGCGAGGCCTGCAGGACGCGATAACCGCTCAATTGCGCGCGAACCGGACTACGCTGGCCCGGACTCGCTGCAAGGACAGACACCGGCACAGGCACCAACTCACGGTTTCACCAAGTTCGGGCAGGCAGTGCATAAGCGCACCGTCGATCACCTGCCCACCGGGACCGCCTACCAGCGGTTCAACAAACGCGTGGCCCTGGCGCTCACCCGCTACGTCGGGACCATGACCTGCTTCTGGATCTTCTGCCTGCTGGCCCTCAGTTCGCTGCCCGCAGTGCTCTCGGGATTCTCCGTCTTCCGCGGGGTGTTCCCGGCGGTGATCATCAAGGCCAGCATTATTGCCCTGGTGGCGTGGGTAGCCCAGACGCTCTATCCAACTCGTGCTCCTGCCCGCGATAATGGTCGGCCAGTCGTTGCAGAATGAGGCTGCTGACGCCAGCGCCGCTAAGCGGTTCGAGGACGTCGAGGAGGCGCGGGATGCATCAAGAAGACCCTCTCCCTGCTGGACGTCCATACAGAAGGCGGGTTGAAGGTCGTCCTCGACGCAGTCGAAAGCCTGAAGGCTCCGCAGCAAGGTCAGCCTGCCGGAAACTCGGGAACATGCGGCTTCTCGTGCTCTCGGCCGAGGATGTGCACGCGCTGCTCGGCGGCGAGTGCGCCGATGCGATGCGCGCCGCGTTCACCGCGCTGGCGTCCGGACAGGCCCAGCAGCCGCTGCGCACGGTGCTGCACCCGGATGGCGCCGCAGGCTTCATCGCGCTGATGCCCGCCTACCTTGCCGGCGGGGAGGCCAGCTACGGGCTCAAGGCCATCTGCATCACGGCGGCGCAACCCGGCCGCCGGGCTAGACACCCACCAGGCAGTTGTGCTGCTCTCGAGCAGCCAGACCGGCGAGCCGCTAGCGCTGCTCAACGCCTCGCGGTGACCGAGATACGGACCGCGGCCGTCTCGGTAGTGGCGACCGACTGCTGGCCAGGCCGGACGCCGATGTCCTTGGCGTGGCGGGGCCGGGGTGCAAGCACGGGCGCACATCGTGGCGCTCGACCAGGCCAGGACGCTGAGCGAGATCCGGGTGGCCAGCCGCGACCCGGCGAAGGCCAGCGACCTCGCGACCAGGCTTCAGGGGCTGACCAGGGCTCCGGTGCTGGCCTGCGGCACTGTCCGCGACGCGGTATCCGGAGCCGGGATCATCGTGACCGCGACCAGTTCGGCGGTACCGGTGCTCGACCGTGACTGGATCGCGCCGGGGACGCACATCAACGCCGTCGGAGCCTGCGTGCCGAGCGAGCGCGAGCTTGATACGGCCACGGTCGCGGCGGGCTTGCTGTTCGCCGACCGGCGGGAGTCGCTGCTGGCCGAGTCCGGGGACTACCTGCTGGCGGCAGCCGACGGCGCAGTGACGCAGCAGCACCTTCGGGCCGAGCTAGGTGAGCTGCTGACCGGTGCCGCGCCCGGCCGCACCAGCGACGCAGACATCACGATCTTCGAATCGCTCGGGCTCGCAGTGGAGGACGTGGCCGCCGCGGCCTGCGCCTACCAGAAGGCGAGCCGGAACGGCAGCGGCAACTGGGTGAACTTCTGACCAGACCGACCTGACGACGGTGCACGCCGGAAGTCAGCTCGGCGACGCTGGGATGAAGCTCGCCGCCGTGGCGACAACCGTAGCCACGGCAGCAACTGTGGCAGACTATCAGTGTTATCCATTCGTACCAGTTCAGTTTCCTGGGCTCGCTTGGTCGAGGCAGGCGGACTCGGCTCGCTCTCGTGTCTTGCGCTGTTCGTGTTACTGGATCGGCGCGGCCATACCCGGACCGCCAGATTGGCATCGAATAGCTGCGAGAAGCCAAGAACCAGCGCGTAAATGGCGACGATAATTAACGTTACCGAGACGATGAGCAGGGCGACTGCCAGCCAGCGGGGGAGTGAGAGATTCCGGGTGATGGCGAGTAGCGCGGATGCGATCGAGCCCGCCAGCACTGCCATCGCCCAGGACAGGAAGCTATCGCGGTTGGTGAGTTTTCTTGCTGACATCAGGATGGCAAATGCCCCCAGAACGGCCAGGGTAAGGCCTATCAGGTGTCCTTCTATCTTCCAGCTAAATGGCCGTTGGACAATGTCTGGCAGATAGAAAACTATAAGCCCGGTAAGCGCGAAGGCGACAGCCACGGATAGCGAATTGAATCTTTCCGAGAATTTGTTACTACGTTCGGTAGCCATCGTTCGAGACTCCTCGCTACTCCGGGAGGTCCACCTCACGCCCTGTCGTGGCTCCCATCATCCATTGGGACGCGCCCGCACCGGAAGGCCAGCCAGTACCGCAGTGGCAAACTGGGTGGGCTCCCAAGGGAACCGGGCGGACCCGCGCTGCGTCGCAGTTGCGAGAGCGTTCCCCGCGGAGCAGGAGTCCAGTCATGGCCATCAGCATCACATCCCGGCTACCGCGCGGCAGCGATCGGCGTCGCCGCGGCCGCGCTGCTCATCGGCGCGTTCAGCCTCGGCGCAAGCCGCGGCGAGCCCGGCGGCTGCCAGCCGGGCGAATGCGCGTGACGCTCACCGCCGCATCCTCACCGAGCGCGCCGGATCACCGTCACCGGCACGGCACCGTCACCGGCGTACCCGAACCAGCTGGTCCTGTCGATGGGAGTGTCAGGTCAACGGCGTACTCGGTCAGCTCGGCGCTCAGCCAGGCCAACGCAGACAGTGCGCACCGTCACCGCGGCGCTGCGCGGCCGCGGCGTGGCCGCGGCCGACATCCAGACCTCGGACCTGAACATCTCGCCCAACTACCAGGGCAACTCCCTGGTCCCGGTGCTACAGCGTCAGCGAGTCGCTGACCGCCACGCTGAACAACCTCAGCACAGGCGGGCGCCCAGATCGATGCCGCGGTGCACGCGGGCGGGAACGCGGTCACCGTCGACAACGTGTCGCTGAACCTGACCGACACCGGCCAGCTGATGGCGGCCGCCAGGGCCAGCGCGGTCGCGGACGCCCAGGGCCCAGGCCAGCCAGTTCGCCGCCGCCCTGACGAGCAGCTTGGACCGGTGATCAGCATCACGCCCGGCCAGCAGGCATCGCCGGTGTTCACGGCGATGCCGTCGCCAACACACTGCCGCCGCCAGCAGGCCGCTAGAGTGCCGATCTCGCCCGGAACCCAGCAGCTCAGCGTCTCGATCACCGTGGTTTACTCGGCCTGACCGCAGCCGGCGCTGGCCGGACGGTGCTGGCGGCCTGCCGGGCGGGTACCGGGCCGGCCCGACGGCCTGCTAAGCTCCCCGGCATGCGCGTTCAGCTGCCCATCGCAGGCTGGTGGCGCCGCCACTAGGCGGTGCCAGGGTTCGCGCGCAAGCAGACCGACCACGACAAGGCGACCGCCCGGCACCGGGCGGCCGCCTTTTGCTTTGCGTCGCCGGGCTGCCGGGCATGACAACCGCGAGGCCGAGATGGAACCAGACCAGCTACCTGACTGCCGGCGGCGTCCGCGTGCACCGCGGGCGGAGGCAGTTCGACGCCAGCCGAGCTTGACGAGATCACCCGGCAGGTCCAGGACCGGCCCGGCGGCGTGCTCAGCTCCGGCATGGAGTACCCGGGCCGGTACAGCCGCTGGCACCTCGCCTACCTCGACCCGCCGGTGGAGATCGTCGCCCGCGGCCGGCGGATCACGCGCGACGGCCCTGAACGAGCGTGGCGCGGTGCTGCTGCCGGTGATCGCGGCCGCGCTGGCGCGCGGCCGGCGCCAGGTCGACGCCCGGCGGTGCCGGCGCACGCCGAGCGTCGACGGTGGCTCGATTCCGGCTAGCGACGAGATCTTCACCGAGGAGCAGCGCAGCCGCCGGCCGACGGTGTTCTCCGCGCTCCGGGAGATCATCGCGGCTTTCGCCGGGCCGAGACCCGCACCTGGGCCTGTACGGGGCATTTGGCTACGACCTGGCGTTCCAG
Source organism: uncultured Actinomycetota bacterium (assembly GCA_963834665.1). Classification (GTDB taxonomy): domain Bacteria; phylum Actinomycetota; class Actinomycetes; order Streptosporangiales; family Streptosporangiaceae; genus JAJYUU01. The sequence goes on along the minus strand of CAWICK010000005.1, from coordinate 575,994 downwards.
TTCGAGCCAGTGCGCCAGCGGCTGCGGCGCGACGGCGCCGCCCGTGACCTGGTGCTGCACCTGCCCGACCTGATCTACGTCGTGGACCGCAAGCGGGAGACCGCAAGCCAGTTCAGCTACGACTTCGAGACCGAGCGCTGGCAGCACAGCCGGGCCTGGCCGAGGCAGGGCCGCGCCGCGGCGCGGCGCTGGCGGCCTGCGCCGGGCTGCCCCGTTCCCGGCCGAAATTTGATCTTCCCGCCGATCCGGTGCCCGGCAGCTATGCCAGCGTCGTCGCGACGGCCAGGGAGAAGTTCGCCCGCGGTGACCTGTTCGAGGTGGTGCCAAGCCACACCTTCCACGCCCGGTGCCCGGCGCCGGCCGCGTTCTTCGAGCGGCTGCGCGAGCGCAACCCGGCACCGTATGAGTTCTTCCTCAATCTCGGCGATGACGAGTACCTGGTCGGCGCGTCGCCGGAGATGTACGTGCGGGTCACCGGTGACCGGGTGGAGACCTGCCCGATCGCGGGCACGATCGCCCGCGGCGCCAACCCGCTGGAAGACGCCGAGGCGATCCGCACGCTGCTCAGCTCGCCGAAGGAGGAGTCCGAGCTGACCATGTGCACCGACGTGGACCGCAACGACAAGTCGCGGATCTGCGTGCCGGGCAGCATCAAGGTCATCGGCCGCCGGCAGATCGAGTTGTACAGCCGGCTGATCCACACCGTCGATCACGTCGAGGGCACGCTGCGGCCCGGCTTCGACGCGCTGGACGCGTTCCTCACGCACATGTGGGCGGTGACGGTGACCGGCGCGCCGAAGAACTGGGCCATGCAGTTCATCGAGGATCACGAGACGGCGCCGCGGCGCTGGTACGGCGGCGCGGTCGGCATGATCGGCTTCGACGGCGGCATGAACACCGGCCTGACCCTGCGCACCGCACACATCACCGGCGGTGTCGCGGCGGTCCGGGCTGGCGCCACGCTGCTGTTCGACTCCGACCCGGACGAGGAGGAGCGGGAGACGGTGCTCAAGGCGCGCGCACTGCTGGAGACGCTGGCCGAGGCCGCGCGAGCGGACGAGGGCGGCGACGCTTCCGAACCGGCAGCGGCCGGTCGCCAGCCCGGCCGGAGGTCCGGCCGCGGCCGCGTTGCCGGCACCCGGCGCTGGCGGACGGGGCTGCGCGTCCTGCTGGTCGATCATCAGGACTCGTTCGTGCATACGCTGGCCGGGTACTTCCGCGAGCAGGGCGCCGACGTGACGACGCTGCGGGCCGGCTTCGATGCCGGGCTGCTCGACGAGTTCGCGCCGGATCTGGTGGTCCTGTCGCCGGGACCGGGCCGCCCGGCCGATTTCGACTGCGACAAGCTGCTCAGCGCGCTGGACGAGCGCGGGCTGCCAGCCTTCGGCGTCTGCCTGGGCCTGCAGGCGATGGTGGAGCACGCTGGCGGTTCGCTCCGCCTGCTCGACACGCCGGTGCACGGCAAGCCGGGCCAGGTGCAGGTGCTCGGCGGCGCGCTGCTGGCCGGCCTGCCAGCGCAGTTCACCGCGGCGAGGTACCACTCACTGCACGCCCGGCCCGAGCAGGTAACCGGCGGCTTCGAGGTCACGGCGGTGACCCGCGACGGGGTCGTGATGGCGATCGAGGACGCCGCTCGCGGGCCGGTGGGGCGTCCAGTTCCATCCGGAGTCGATCCTGACCACGGCCGGCGGGGCGGGTCACCAGATCATCGCCAACGTGCTGCGCCTGTGCCGGCAACGGGAGGGCCGGGAAACGGACAGGCGCAGCACGTCGGTGATCAGACCTTCTTGAGCTTGCTGGCGAAGAGCCAGAGCTTGTAGCGGGAGAAATCGTGGGATGAGGCCGTGTAGTAATGCGACTTGTTCTTCCACACGAGCCACAGCTCGATGTCTTTCGCGGTGCAGCGCGGAGCGCCGTTGAGGTCGCAGTAGCCGTACATGTGCGCCTTGACGCCGTGGATCTTGTAGGTACCGAGCTTGGTGCCGGCGGTCGCGGCCTGGCACGCGCCCGATGCGTCGTCCTGCACCAAGCCGAGGTCGCGGTGCAGTAAGGAGCCGAAGTTCACCGTGACTACGCGCTTCTTCGCGTGGTTATAGCACTTGTCGACCAGGATCCTGCCGACGGCCCGCAGGCCGTAGGTGGTGCCGGGCTTCTTGAGCGGATAGCCTGCCGCGCGCTGCGCTTCCGGCCATGTCTTGAATTGACCGGTGCCGATCGCCGGGTGCACTGGTGCGGCTATTGCGGGCGCGCTCAGCATGGCCGGGACCGCAACGGCCGTCACGAGTGCGAGGCTCATTTTCATGATGCGACGGGAAGGCATTAAACCCCCATAGTGGATGCTTTCTCTGACCTTTTCGGTGTAGGCATTAATGTGGCGCCCCGCAGCCAATATGACGGTCTAATGTTACCTGAAGTAAATAGGGCTGTACCGAGAGTAGCTGGATTCACCGCTGCCATTGGTGGCCTGATCTGCGGTGCGTATGACAGTCTTTGCGGTATGCCCGACATTAGCTATCCGGCCGCGGGCGACAACGTGCCTGCTTATCTCGCCGTGCCGCCGGCCTCGCCGGGCCCATGGCCTGCTGTTGTCGTCGTGCATGAAGCGTTTGGCGTCAATGACGACATCCGCCAGAAAGCCGACGAGTTCGCGGCACGCGGCTACCTTGCGCTTGCGCCCGACCTGTACAACGGCAAGCCCTGGGTGCGCTGCGTAAGCAGCGCGATACGGCAGTTGCATGCCAGGCACGGGCCAGCCTTCACCGCGCTGGAGTATGCCCGCGAGTTCCTGGCCGGACGGCCGGATTGCACCGGGAAGACCGGCGTCATCGGCTTCTGCCTAGGCGGCGGGTTCGCGTTGCTATGCGCGCCGCGCCCCGGCTTCGCCGTTGCCGCGGTCAACTACGGCGAGGTGCCCGAGGACGCCGAGTCCGCTCTCGCGGGCGCGTGCCCGGTGGTGGCCAGCTATGGCGGGCGCGATCCGATGGGCGCCAAGCACCCCGAGCGCCTGCAGCGCGCCCTGGCCGGGCTGGAAGTGCCGCACGACGTGCATGTCTACCCGGGCTCCGGGCACCGGTTCATGAGCCAGTCTTCGGGGCCGGCGCGGTTATCGCCAAGATTACGAAGATGAGCTACCAGCCGGACGACGCCGCTGACGCCTGGCAGCGGATCTTTGGCTTCTTTGGCACCTACCTGGATACGTAGGGGGCCTCACAGCCCCAATGGCGGCTGCCGTATTAAGTGAGCGGATCGTGGTGGATCTGGCCGGCCGGAATGCTCGCCGCCAGCACGGCTGCGGTCTGGCTGACCATCGCGGCCGGCCCGCAGATGTAAGCGTCGGTGTTCTCGAACAGGCCGTGCCCGCCTACGACGTCGGGCAGCAGGCCGGTAATGCCGTTGAAACCCGGTTCGTCGGACAGCACGGGGATCACGCGCAGGGCTGGGCAGGCTGACTCCAGCAGCTGGAGATCCTCCAGGTCGTACAGGTCGAAGTGCTGCCGGGCGCCGGCGAACAGGGTGATCTTGCGCCGCCGTCCGGTCACCGGCCTGGCGAGTGCCTGCTCGATCAGCGCCTTGATCGGCGCGAGCCCGGTCCCGCCAGCTACGCAGAGCAGGTCACGGTCAGAGTCGGTGAGGATCATGGCTCCGGCCGCGGCCCCGAGCAGCACGCAATCGCCCTCCTGCGAGTGGTACACGAGGGTGTTGCTGACCAGGCCGCCGGGCACGGCGCGGACGTGCAGGGTGAGCTGCCCGTCCGGTCGCGGCGAGTTAGCTACGGAATAGGGCCGCCAGGTCCGCGGCCACCGGGTGACCTGCACGGGCACATACTGGCCGGGCTCATAGCGCAAGGGCTGATTCGGCCGCAGCTTCAGCACGGCGACACCGGGAGAGCGCAGGTCATGGGCGACGATCTCGGCTATCCACCATGGTGGCGCGACCGTGGCGTCGCGTTGAGCGGCACTGCGCATGGTCGCGGACATGAAGTCGAGTGCGGCCTGCCAGGCGTCTGCGGTTGGCGGGGTCCAGGCCGCCCGAGGAAATGCCGTGCCGTGTCGCGCAGCGCGGCGAAGAAAGCATCGTAATGGTGGTCGGTCACGCCAAACCGGCGGTGATCGCTGGCGAGCTCAACGAGCAGTGCGCTGACCCGAGGCTCATTGTCAAGGGACCAGATCAGCCGCGCGAACGCGGTGAACACCTGCTGCCGCAGCGCGGTCATGCTCATCGGGAACAGCGAGCGGACCTCAGGATTTGCCGCGAAGAGGCGCGCATAGCAATACTCCATCACCGCAGGTCCCGCCGACATTAGCCGCGCGAAGGATTCCTTTACCAGCCGCGGGTTGAGGTCGGCTGCGGTGACCGGCGTTTCCGGCGCTTTCCGGCTTGCCTGGCTTTCAGTTTCGGCTATGCGCCCGGGCCTGGCGTCCTGCTCGGGCGCCGCCATTTCATTTGATGCGGCGCTAAGACCGATATAACGGCCGGTTAATACGGAAGGCGGTACAGAATATGTCGCTGACCTGCTCGTGAAGCGGCCTCCGCTCGGCTGACCAGCACCGAATTGACCAGCACCGTCATCTCGGCTGGAATCCGGAAGTTCGCCATCAAGCGCGATTGCCACAACGTGAGTCTCGCACCGTCACCTGATGCATACAACCCATTTGAGCCAAGGCCCCGCAAGAACACGCAGGGTACTGCCTTACTGAACGCTCATGCAATAGTGCGCAATTGCGCAGGAACACTTCTGCCCTATGATCGACGGATGACTTCAGCCAGTTATCTTCGCTTTCCGCATGTCAGCCACGATCTCCTCACGTTCGTCGCAGAGGACGACGTATGGCTTGCTCCGACGACTGGCGGCAGGGCCTGGCGGCTGTCCGCGGACGACGCTACGGCAGCCTGGCCCAGGCTGTCACCTGACGGCACGCAGCTGGCCTGGTCGGCGCGCCAGGACGGGGCGAGCGAGGTCTACCTTGCCGCTGTCGACGGCGGCCCGAGCCGCCGGCTCACCTACTGGGGCGACCCGGCGGCGCGAGTATGCGGCTGGAGTCCGGCTGGCGAGGTACTGGCCGCCACCGCGTTCGGGCGCCCGTTCAGCCATCTCTCGCATGCGCACGCGATCACTCCTGGCGACGGTGCGCCGGCAACTCGTCAGCTTCCGTTCGGCCCCGCCTCTGATCTTGCCATCGCGCCCGACGCTGTGGCGCTGCTCACCGGCGGCACAGGCGACCCGGCCTGGCGCAAGCGGTATCGCGGCGGCACCTCGGGCCGGATCTGGGTCCGGGAGAGCGGCGGCGAGCCGTTCCGGCAACTGCTCGCAGCGGTGGCCGGGCATTTCGCCAGCCCGATGGTGGTCGGCGGCAGGCTCGCGTTCCTGTCCGACCACGAGGGCACCGGCAACATCTACTCGGTTGCCCTCGATGGCAGCGACTTGCGGCGGCACACCGACCACGACGGACCGTACGCGCGGCAGGCGAGCACGGACGGCCAGCGGATGGTCTACCAGTGCCGCGGCGAGCTGTGGCTGCTGGACGGGCTGGATGCAGCCAGCCCGGCGCTGATCGAGATAAGTCTCGGATCAGCGCCCGCCGGGCGCGCGCCCCGGCTGATCTCTGCTGACGACCACGTCGGCGACCTGTCGGTGGACCAGACGGGCCAGGCCAGCGCGGTCGAGGTACGCGGCACTGTGCACTGGCTCACCCACCGCGACGGTCCGGCCAGGGCGCTTGCCGTTGCGCCCGGCGTGCGCGCGAGGCTGCCGCGGGTCCTCGGCGAGAGCGGGCAGGTAGCTTGGGTCACCGATGCGGAGGGCCCGGACGCGCTCGAGATCGGCTACGGCAACGGTGACGATGCTGAGCCGGGCGCGCACTCCCGGCGCCTTGCGGCGGGCGCTATCGGCAGGGTCTGCGACCTGGCCGCCGCGCCGGACGGCAGCGCGATCGCGGTGGCCGCCCGCGACGGTCATCTGCGCCTGGTAGACGTCGCTTCTGGCGCCGTGACCGGACTGGCAGCCTCAGACGACGGCGAGATCAGCGGGCTGGCCTGGTCTGGTGACTCGGCGTGGCTGGCCTGGTCGCAGCCGGGCCCGCAGCCGATGCGGCGGGTCAGGATCGGCAGGATCTCCGACGGCGCGGTCTACGACGTGTCCGACGGCAGGTTCGCCGACACCGACCCGGTCTTCTGCGGCGATGGCCAGTACCTGGCGTTCCTGTCGAAGCGCGACTTTGACCCGGTGTACGACGCGCACTTCTTTGATTTGTCGTTCCCGTATGGTGCCCGGCCCTACCTTGTCCCGCTGGCCGCGTCGACGCCGTCGCCGTTCGCGCCGCAGCCAGGTGGCCGCCCTATCGGTGACGGCCACGATAAGGCGAAGGCCGATCAGGCAGCTGAGGCCGACGGCGCTCCGGCCGCCGTCAGCGTCGATACCGACGGGCTGGCCACGCGGGTGGTGGCGCTGCCAGTGCCAGAGTCGAGGTACTCGTCGTTGCAGGCGGTGCAAGGCGGCCTGGCCTGGCTGCGCGAGCCGGTCACCGGAAACCTCGGCCAGGGCCAGGCACGGCCGGGCGACGACGCCCCGCGCCCAGCGCTCGAGCGGTTCGACTTCAAGCAGCAGTCGGTTTCCGCGCTTTCGGAGGACGTTGACTGGTTCGCGGTGAGCGGTGACGGCGGCCGGATCGTGATCAGCGACGACGACAGCCTGACGGTGCTGCCGGCTGATCGTAAGGCCGACCAGGAGAACCCCGATGATCACGTGCGGATCGACACGTCCCGGGCCAGGTTCCTGGCGGACCCGGCCGCGCTCTGGCGGCATGCCTTTGACGAGGCAGGGCGAATCATGGCGCATGACTTCTGGGTGCCGGACATGGCCGGCGTCGACTGGTCGGCAACTCTCGCCGAGTACCGGCCGCTGGTCGATCGGGTCGCCAGTGCGGCCGAGTTCGCCGACCTGCTCTGGGAGGTCTTCGGCGAGCTCGGCACCTCGCACGCTTACGTCTCGCAGGGCGGCTTCGGCGCTGCCAGCCCCGGTGGCCCGTCCGCGGCCGGCCTGCTCGGCGCCGACATACGGCGCGACGATGACGGGAGCTGGCGGATCGCCAGGATCGTGCCGGGTGAGTCGTCAGATGCCCGGGCGCGCTCACCACTTGCCGGTCCTGGCGCACAGCTAACCGCAGGCGACCGGCTGATAGCCGTGGACGGGCAGCCGGTCGGTCCGGACGGGCCAGGGCCGCTACTGGTCGGGACGGCCGGCAAGCCGGTGGAGCTGACCGTGTCCAGAAGCGAGCTGGACGGGGCCGAAGGCGGGCAGCTGCGCCGGGTCGTCGTCACGCCGCTGAGCAGCGAGGGCCGCCTCCGTTACCAGGACTGGGTGGCCGAACGCCGGGCCCAGGTTCGCGAGCTCAGCGGCGGCCGGCTGGGGTACCTGCACGTTCCCGACATGGTGAGCGAGGGGTGGGCTGACTTCCACCGTGATTTGCGCGGTGAGATGCGCCGGGACGGGCTCATCCTGGACGTGCGGAGTAACCGCGGCGGGCATACCTCCCAGCTGGTCATCGAAAAGCTGGCCAGGCGGATCATCGCCTGGTCCATGCCGATGGGCATGCAGCCGGTCAGCTATCCGGAGGACGCGCCGCGCGGCCCGATCGTCGCGCTTGCCGACGAATGGGCGGGCTCGGATGGCGACATCGTCACCGCCGCCATCAAGGCACGCAACATCGGCCCGGTTGTCGGTGCCCGCACCTGGGGCGGTGTCATCGGCATCGACGTGCCCCTGCACGAGCTTGTGGACGGAACGCAGATAAGCGTGCCGCGGTACGCCTACTGGTTCGACGGCCTGGGCTGGGGAGTCGAGAACTACGGCGTGGACCCAGACGTCGAGGTGCTCATCTCGCCCGACGATTGGGCTGCCGGACGGGACCCTCAGCTGCAGACTGGGGTCGCGATGGCGCTGGCGGCGCTGGAGCAAAATCCGCCGGCCCGCCCGCCAGACCTGTCGCAGCGGCCGTCGAGGACCAGGCCACCGCTGCCGCCGCGGGGCGCGTGACCGTCGTGGCCGTCCGGCAGCTGGTCTGGGATATGGACGGAACGCTGCTGGACTCTAGCGGCGTCGTTCCGGCCGCTTTCGTAGCGACGGTGGGGTCCCTCGGCGGTCCGCCGGTGACCGCAGACCAGGTCGTAGCGAGCTACGCGCGCGGCACCGCGGAGACGATTCTGGCGCACCTGCTCGGCCGCGAGCTGGCCGCGGGCGAGGCAGACGCCTTCTACCGCGAACTGGCAGGCGTCACCGTTACCGCCTATCCGGGCGTACATGACGTCCTCGGCAAACTGCGGGCCGGCGGCCATGCCGTCGCGGTGTTCACCGGTGCCAGCAGGCGCGCTGCCGCCATGCTGCTTGCCAGCGCGGGCGTCAGCGTCGACGTGCTGGTCGGCGGCGACGACGCGGGACGCCCCAAGCCGGCCCCGGACGGCGTGCTGCTCGCTGCCGAGCGGCTGGGCGTGGCGGCGGCTGAGATTGCCTATGTCGGGGACTCGCCGCTCGACTTGCGCGCGGCCGAGGCAGCCGGCAGTACGAGCGCCGCAGCGGCCTGGGGCCATCAGTACGACGCGACGCAGGCCGCCGACTACACCCTGGCCGTCCCGGCGCAGGCTCTGGGTCTGCTCAGATAGGCGTCGTGTAACCGTTCAGCCAGTGCACCTGGAGCCAGGTGATGGCACTTGCCCAGGCGCCGGTGACCTCTAGCAACCCCACTGCGACCAGCATCAGCCCGCCGATCCTGGTGATGAGGCGGGCGTGCCGCCGGGCGAAGCCGAACAGATTGATCCCGCGCTGGAACGCGAACGCCACGATCAGGAACGGTATCCCGATGCCGAGCGCGTAGATGAACGCGAGCAGGCCGCCGCGCAGCGCGGTGCCGCTGGTGGTGCCGAGGAACAGGACCGCACTGAGGGTCGGCCCGATGCATGGCGTCCAGCCGAGCCCGAACAGCACGCCCAGCAGTGGCGCGCCGGCCAGCCCGGCCCGCGGCCGCGTGCCCGGCTTGAGGATGCGGCCCGCGAAGGTGAACCGGTCGAAGGCGCCGATGAACAACAGGCCGAGCACGATGATCAAGCCGCCGAGGATCTGGCTCAGGCCCTTGGCGTGCAGCCGCAGGGTGTCGCCGACGGCAGCCGCTGCCACGCCCTCCAGAGCGAACAGCGCCGAGAACCCGAGTATGAACAGCGACGCGCCCAGCATGACCCGGCTGCGCACCATGGCCGTCGCTGCGCCCGGCACGGCCTGCGCGGTGGCCACCGCCACCGCTGCGGAGCCACCGGCGGCGCGCACCGGCACCTCGCCGGCCGGGCTCGGGCCCTGATCGGACGGCACGCCGGTACCGGACATGCCGGTCAGGTAGGAGAGATAGCCAGGCACCAGCGGCAGGCAGCACGGTGAAAAGAAGGTTATGGCCCCGGCCGCCGCGGCTACCGGAATCGCCAGCAGCACTGGCCCGGACACGACCAGCTGCTCGACCCCGCCACCCACGCGCACGCCTCCCTCCGGTCAGATCGGATCTAACCTACTCGCCCGGTGTCCCGGCCGCTGCCATCGCCGCCGTCGCTTCTACTGCCTGCCGGGCCGCGTCCGCGCCCGCCGCCACCAGCGGCAGCCGCACCGCGGCAGTGGGAATCTCGCCGAGCCGGTGCAGCACCGCCTTGATCACCGTCGGGTTCGGCTCGGCGAACAGCGCCGTCGACAGCCGGGCCAGCCGGTGGCCCAGCTGCCGGGCCTGCTCGGCGCGCTCCGTCCCGCCAGGCAGCGACCAGCGCGGCGAACTCCCGCGTGCACACGTGCGCCGACGCCAGGATCGCGCTGCTGGCGCCCAGCGCAAGCATCGCCGATGCGTAGATATCGTCGCCCGCGAACACGGCAAACCCGGCAGGCCGGTCCGCCATCATGAGCACTGTGTCCTGATCGATGGCACCGGTCGCGTGCTTGACCCCGGCAACACCCGGCAGCTCGGCGAGCTGCCGCAGGGTGGCCCAGCTGACCTGCTGGCCGGTGCGGTACGGGACGTTGTAGATGATGAGCGGAACGGGGCCGGCTTCAGCTAGCAGCCGGAAATGCTCGAGAACCCCGAGCTCACCAGGACGGCTGTAGTACGGCACCACTGTCAGCGCCGCGCAGATTTCCGGCCAGGCCGACAGGGCGGCCAGCGCGGCCACGGAGGCGCGCGTGTCATTCGACCCCGCCCCGGCGATGAGCGGCGCGCCCCGGTCCCGGCATACCGCGGCACAGATGTCGAGAACCTCGCGGCGCTCGGCCTCGGTCAGGGTCGCCGTCTCGGCCGTGGTACCGAGGGCGACCAGGCCGGTCGCCCCGTCGTCAAGGACGCGCCTGGCGAGCCGCTCCAGTGATCCGGTGTCGACCATGCCGTCCTGGCCGAACGGAGTGATCAAGGGCACGAACAGGCCTGTGAAGCTGGTCATGGAGTCGATCCTGCAGGCCGGCAGCTTTCAGGTCCAGTTCATGTTTCTTCGCTAACGATTAAGCTGAGCTAATGCTCGATGTGCGGAAGATGCTGCTCCTTCGGGAGCTAGCCCGGCTGGGCACGATCGTGGCCGTAGCCGACGCGCTCTCCTATACCCCGTCCGCTGTGTCGCAGCAGCTGAGCGCGCTCGAGCGGGCGGCGGGCGTGCCGCTGATCAGGCGCACTGGCAGGGGGGTGGAGCTTACCGCCGCCGGGGCCGATCTCGCGGAACGAGCTGGGCCAGTGCTCGCGTTGCTGGAGCAGGCGTCGGCGGCCTTGTCGGCGGCACGGTCCGAGCTCTCCGGCGAGCTGCGGATCGGGGCATTCCAGACTGCCGTCCGCACGCTGCTGCCCACCGCCCTCGTCACGCTGGGGGAGCAGCACCCGAAACTCGAACTGCACGTGACCGAGCTTGACCCGGCCGGCGCTCCGGATGCGCTGCGGACCGGAGCGCTCGACGTCGCGCTGCTGCACGAGTACGACTACGTGCCGGCCGCACCCGATCCCGCGCTCGACACGCAGCCGCTGCTCACCGAGACCATTTTCCTGGCCTCGTCGGGCCAGGAGCGGGGGACGCGGACTACAGGACTGCAGCGCAGCGCCATGGATCGTCGCCAGCCCCGGCACTCTTTGCCACCTGATGGCGGTCCGGCTGTGCCAGGCGTCGGGATTCACGCCCCGGATCCGGCATTACGCCGACGACTTCGCCGCAGTGCTCACCCTGGTGGCGGCCGGCCAGGGCGTCGCGCTGGTGCCGCAGCTGGCGCTGGCCGACTGTCCCGACGGCGTCATGCTGACGGCGCTGCCCGCCCGGCGGCGCACCCTGATTGCCTGCCGGGCGGGTGCGTCAGGTCACCCGGCAAACGCGGCGTGCGCCGCCGCACTGCAGTCCGCCGCCGCGGCCTACCTGGCGGACAGGCAGGTCAGCGGGTTTGCCGTAGCAACGCCAAGTACCACGTCGCGCGCCAGCCTCCAGTGACGCGGGCGCTGGTAGGCCATGGCGATCCGTGGCCATCTCGATCGCCGGCGGCAGTGGCTGATCACGCGTCCGACTCAGGTGCGGCTGCTTCCGCGAGATGATGCTGGGAGGCCCGGGTGGCGCGACTAGTACACTCAGGTGATATGTCACGTAACGACAGGAGCGACGCGGCGCCCGCTGGCGGATGGCTCGAGGGGGACCAGCAGCGGGCGTGGCTGGCCTATATCCGGGTGCAGCTGCGCCTGGCGTACGAGATGAACCGCCAGCTGCTCGTTGACAGCGGGATGTCGCTGCCTGATTACGACGTGCTGACGGCGCTGAGCGTCGCCGACGGTGGGCGGATGCAGATCACGGTGCTCGCTGCCCAGATCGGCTGGGAGCGAAGCCGGGTGTCCCACCACGTGCGGCGGATGAGCGCCAGGGGCCTGGTGTCGTGCGGCCTATCGGTGGCCGACAGGCGGGTGACCGAGGTGACCTTGACTAGCCGGGGGCGGCAGGCCCTGCAGGAGGCGGCGCCCGGCCACGTTGACCTTGTGCGGCGCCTGTTCTTCGGCGGGCTGCCGGACGGCCTGGTGAGGCCGCTTGGCGAGGCACTGGAAAGTGTGTACGCCAACATCATCAAGCAGGGCTCGCTGCCGCCGCCAGTCGACTGGCACCCGGCGGAGGACTGAGGAAGCCCGGCCTGCCGTCTCGGTTCTGCGGCAGCAAACACCGCCGCAGCCTAGCCGGAGGCGCAGTCCTGGCTGCGGTGTCACGCTTTCGGCCAGGCGGGAAGGTGCGGAACCCGCGGTCTCCGCCAAGCCCGCCGGACCATACACGCCGGTGCTCCCGGCAGCATCTCAAGAGCCAGTTCCCGCCGCCATTAGGTGACGTGTCACGCGGTTGCAGATACGTGACGTGTCACGTATGTTGGCGGCAGGGAGCGGAGCTGAGCAGGGCCGCTACCAGGAAGGAGAACTGCCATGCCTAATGCGGTTGTGATGACCGGGTACGGACCGCCCGAGGTGCTGAAGTGGGCCCAGGTTCCGCTGCCGGAACCGGGTGAGCGGCAGATCAGGATCAAGGTAAAGGCCGCCGGCATCAGCCCGACCGATCTCGCGCTGCGGGCTGGCTATCTCAAGGATGCCATCCCGCTGCCCGCTAACGCCGTGCTCGGCTTCGAGGCAGCAGGCACGGTCGACGCGGTCGGGCCCGGCGTAACCGGAACCTCCGTCGGCGACGCCGTCGCGGCACTGCTGTTCAGCATCGGCGGTTACGCCGAGTACGCGATTGCGTCCATCTGGACCCGCAAGCCGGACACCGTTTCGTGGATCGATGCCGCCGCATTGCCCGCCTCGGCCGAGGCGGCCACCGGCGTCCTCCGTCAGCTGGACGTCAAGAGCGGCGAGACGCTGCTGCTGTTCGGCGGCGGCGGATCTGTCGGCATCATCGCGACTCAGCTTGCGGTCGCCCAGGGGATCAAGGTGATCAGCGCGGTCGGCCAGCACGACGAGGTGCTCGCCCGCGAGCTGGGAGCAACGCCAGTGCGGTACGGCTCAGGCCTGCCCGGCCGAGTGCGCGCGCTAGGCGCGGTGGACGCCGTGGTCGACGCGGCCGGGAAAGGCGTCCTAGCCGACGCGATCGCGCTGGCTGGCGGACCCAAGCGGGTCATCACGTTGTCCGACCCGGCCGCCCCTGACTTCGGTGTCACGCTCTCTCAGCCTACAAACGACCGCGCTCCCGGTGCCCTGGATGACACGATGCCGCTGCTAGCCGATGGCCGGCTCCGCCTGCGCGCGCACAAAACCATGCCCATGCAGCAGGCCGCCGACGCGCACCGCCAGCTCGAAAGCGGCAACGTCGATCAGCGCATAATCCTGGCCCTTGAGTAGCGTCCGCTCGTGAGGCACGGGGAGGCGGCTCAGCCCTCGACAGCCACGCCGCAACGGCTCGGAGCGGAGGCGATACCCACCCGCCGCCGGACGGGACCTGTGCCAGCCTCCCCGCACGCTGAACATGACGGCCCAGGCAGAATCGCTGCTGGCCGCCAGCACCGTCGCGACAGGTATCCGCTCTTGCGGAGGACATTCCCGGTAACGAACCTCGGCGAGTACGTTGATGGTGCCAATGATGTTGGCCTCAACTCGAGCGGGGCTTCTGCACGGATTCCTCAGCGAAGTTCCGGCCTGCGATCGTAGCGGCCGGGGTGGCCGGCGGGTTCGCCAGTGCGGCGATCTCGGCGTGGGTGGCGAACCATGGGCGCCCGACGCTGAGCATCGCGGTGAGGAGTTGGCGCAGCATCCGCAGCAGGTAGCCGCGGCCGATGGCCTCGGGATGCATCGTGTAGGTAATGGCCCGGTGATCCTGGCGAGCCGATTCGTATTCCTCCAGCCAGATGCGCTCGACTGCGGCCGGGTCGGCCAGCAGCCCGCCGTGGTAGGGCGTCCACCCGAAGTAGGGCCAGTCGCACAGGCTCCAGTGTCCGGGCAGTTCCAGCAGGCTCGCCGTCCCGCTGGCCAGCCAGTAGGGCCGGTCGTCGGCCATCAGGCTGCTGTCATAGCAAAATCCCAGCTCCGCCAGCATCGCCAGGGTCTCAGGCGACAGCTCCCAGCCCGGTGACCGGTAGCCGGCCGGGCGGATCTGGTGCCGGCCCAGCGCGGCCAGCCCCTCCTCCAACTCTGCGCGCTGGCTGCCGGCATCCAGGCCGTCGGTGCCGCGGTGCAGGTATCCGTGGTGGCCGACCTCATGCCCGGCTGCCACGATCGCGGCCACCGCTCCGGGGTGATGATCAGCGGTATGGCCGGGCACGTAGAAGGTGCCCCGGATGTCAAGTTCCGCAAGCAGGCCTAGGATCCGGCCCAGCCCGCGTCCCGGGCCAAAGCGGGCCTGCGACAGCAGCGTCAGCCGCCGGCCGTACTCAGGACCCTCGCCAAGCCAGGCTGCCTCCCCGTCGACATCGAAGGTCAGGGCGACAGCCACCTCGGCATCATCAGGCCAGGCACCAAACACCGCCGCCGCGTCCGCCATGACTCTCCCTCCGCTGACTAGCCCGTCAGCCACCACTAGACCGCCACGCCCAGTCTGCACTGCGCCTACGCCCCATGGCACCCGCCGCACTCGCCTGAATCCTCCCCGGCTTGACGTTTGCCGATATCGGAAAATATGATCGCACCCATGGCACGAGCAGCGACGACGTCGGACGTCTTCAACGCGATCGCCGAGCCGCAGCGCCGGGAGATCCTGGTGCTGCTGCGGGCAGGTGAGCGGCCGGTGACCGAGTTGGCCCAGGAGCTGGGGATGACCATGCCGGGGGCGTCCAAACACCTGCGGGTGCTCCGGGAGGTCAGGCTGGTGCGGGATCGCAAGGCGGGTAAGCAGCGCCTGTACGGCCTTGACGCCCGCGGGCTGCGACCGGTTCACGAGTGGACCGGCGGGTTCGAGCGGTTCTGGAACGAGAGCTTCGACCGGCTGGACGCGTACGTGCAGGACCTCAAGCAGGCAAGGCAGGAGGAGTAGCTGATGAGCGCGACGGGACGAGGAGCGCCGGCACAGTCCGCGACGGCCGACCGCGAGATCGTGATCTCCCGGGTCATCAGTGCCCCACGGGAGCTGGTGTTCGAAGCGTTCACCGAGGTGCGGCACTTGTCGCGGTGGTGGGGACCGGAGGGGTTCACCACCACCACGCGGGCGTTCGAGTTCCGCGTCGGCGGGGAGTGGGACTTCGTGATGCACGGACCGGACGGGACGGACTACCAGGAGTGGATCTCCTGGACCGAGATCGCCCCGCCCGAGCGGATCGAGCTGCTGCACGGTGAGTCCCGCGGCGACCCGAACGCCTTCGAGTCGGTCTTGACGTTCGCGCCCGACGGCGCGGCGACCCGGATCGAGATGCGCGCGGTGTTCCCCACCAAGGAGCTGCGCGACGAGGCGGTCGAGAAGTACCACGCGATCGAGGGCGGCCAGCAGACCCTGAGCAACCTGGCTGCCTACGTCACCGAGATCGTTCGGAAGGGAGTTGAGGACTGATGGCCGGGAAGGTGTTCTTCAGCGTGACGATGTCGCTGGACGGATTCATCGCGCCCGGGTCTCTCGGGGAATTGATGGGGCAGCAGTGGATGGAACTGCAGCAGTGGATATTCCCGCAGCGGTTCTTCCGGGAGAACCTGAAGCTCGGCGAGGGCGGCGAGGAAGGGCGCGACAACGATATCGCGCGGGAGACGTTCGAGCGCGCCGGCGCGAGCGTGATGGGCAAGCGCATGTTCGACGCCGGCGAGCAGATGTGGCCGGAGGAGGCGCCGTTCCACACGCCGGTCTTCGTCGTGACGCACGAGAAGCGCGACCCCTGGGAGCGGCCGGGCGGGACCACGTTCCACTTCGTCAACGACGGCATCGAGCCCGCGCTCGACCAGGCCCGCGACGCCGCCGGCAACCGGGACGTCCGCATCGCGGGCGGCGGCGCAACGATCCTGGAGTACGTGAACGCCGGCCTGATCGACGAGTTCTCGATCGCGCTCTCACCCGTGCTGTTCGGCTCCGGAATCCGCCTGTTCGAGGGCGTGGACGCGGGCCGCGTGGCCCTGGAGCCGGTCCGCGCGGAGCCGACGCAGCATGTGACCCACCTGACCTACGCAGTCCGGGAGCGGTAATTGTCTCGACCTCAGCGCTCCCCGCCGAGGTCAGCAGCGCGGTGAGATCCTCGACGCTCTGAGCGTCAGGCAGGGCGAGCGTTCGGGCCGCGATCTCGGCCGCGCGCTTCCTCCGGGAGGGACCTCACGGCGTTGTCGTGGAACTTCCTCGCAAGCGCAATCCTGGCTTCTTTCAGACGCTCGAGAGCTCGGTCGACGCCCGAGTGGCGCGAGCAGGCTGTTTAGCAGGTGACGATGACGGCTCTGTTCTCAGCTGCTGCTGCCAGCAGAGCTATGTCGGCGGGATCGCTAGTGAGCATGCGGTCGCCGGGCGCGGCCAGTAGGACGATGGTCGCATCGATCGCGTCGGCGGTGGCCGCCTTGGCCTGCAGAACGCCTGCGTCGCGGCCGTCACGCTGGCTGACCGCGCGCACATCGACGGCCCGCAGCAGCCGAGCCAGGTTCACCTGCCGGCCATGCCGGTCGCGCCAGACTTGAGCGACGACCATCGCATTGGTCCGCAGTTCCACGCCATGCTGCTGGGACGCCCGGAGCCGGGCCATCATGGCACGGTCATCACGGTCTACTGCCACCAGGGCTCCGGCATCCAGGATCAGCGCGCTCACGCGGCAGTATCGCCCGCCGACAGGCCGAGCTCGCGTTCCGCGCGGGAGACTTCCTCCGCGGTGAGTACCCCGTGCTCGGCTTCCCAGCCCGACAGGAACTCTGCCAGCGCTTCGGCTCGCAGCTTGCTGGCCGCAGCCTCGGCAAGCCACGACGACACTGGCTTGCCTGCCTGCGCGGCCGCTGACCTGACGGCGTCGCCAAGGTCGGGCTCGAATGAGACGCTCAGCTTGTCAACCTTCATGCCGCTAGCATACTTCGGTATTCCATACCGTGGTAGCAACGCGTGCTTCTGCCGCGCAGGGATGGCGCGAACGGGATCTGCGGCGTGACTTAGTGCAGGCCGCTTAACAGCCGGCGCGGCCCCCCGTCCTGTTCCTCTCGTCCGGTGGCGTAGCTGGGACGGAATGCGGAATCGGCGGCGTGCGCAAAGGCAGCGCGGCCAGTTCCAGCAAGTCAGTACCTTGTTATCGACGGCTGCCGGGTTCATCCGCAGCCGCTCGCAGCGGGTACAGCGATGAATGAGCATCCACTGGCGTTCGCTGCGGACGGTGACTGCTGTCGGCCCCATGCCGCCCGGGCACTCAGCCTTCCGGTCGCCCGGGACGTTGCGGTCCAGGTGCCGGACCATAGGCAACTAGGACAGTGATTGCGGCTGGCGGCGCTTCCGGACGGCGCGGTCCCGAACAACGGACCCACCGACTTTGGTACCACTCTGGTACCATTTGACGATGGCGATGAATCTCCGGCTCGACGAGGAAGACAGATCCCTGCTCAGGGCGCTAGCTGAGGCAGAGCACGTGTCTATGCACGAGGCCGTCCTGCGAGCTATCCGCCGCAGCGCCCGTGAGGTAGCCCACACTGAGCGGGTGCGCGAGGCCACCGCCGACATGGTCGACCGCTGGGGAGAGGTGCTCGACCGGCTGGGCCGCGCGTGAACCACGACGTCTCGGCTGTCGAGTATCTGACTCTTGCGGACGTTCTGGGCCTGGTGAACTTGCTGGGCGCCGGGCCGGTGCGGGATCTTGGCCTGCTCGACTCTGCGTGTCACCGTCCGCAGGCCGGATTCTTCGGGCAGGAGGCATACCCGACCCCGGCTGGCAAGGCAGCTGCCCTGATGCATTCGCTCGGCTGCAACCAGGCTCTGGTCGACGGCAACAAGCGGCTCGCGCTGCTCGCCACCGTCGTGTTCCTGCGTATCAACGGCCACCGTCTGGACCTGACCGACGATGAAGCGTTTGACCTCACCCTGTCCGTGGCCGG
Source organism: uncultured Actinomycetota bacterium (assembly GCA_963834665.1). Taxonomy (GTDB): domain Bacteria; phylum Actinomycetota; class Actinomycetes; order Streptosporangiales; family Streptosporangiaceae; genus JAJYUU01. The sequence goes on along the minus strand of CAWICK010000005.1, from coordinate 558,028 downwards.
GGGCCAACTTGATGCTGACGGAATCGAGAAACGCCTCCGTCTGGCGCCGACGTAACGTGAGAGCGGATCTGCGCCGCTGGGTGAACGCACTACTTTGCTGGTCCCGGAGCCTGCATAACATCGACTAGGCGCGGCCAGCAGTTGGGACGTTGAGTTGAACGGCCGTCCCCATATTGTCGGATTCTGGCACTCATGCCATCTGACCGCTTGCAAGCCATGGTCATCTATACGGCCTGCCGGGCTGGCCCCAGCGTGCTGTGCCGACGGCGCGCGCCAGGCGGTCAATCGACTCGCGGCGCTGTGCCGCCGCCCGAAGGCTCGCGTCGGAATCGTGGCCGTAGTGCACCGCGCAGCGCGCGAGGATCAGGCCCGAGGCTGAGATGGCGGACTCCGCGGCTGCACCCACATCCAGGGGATCTGGCATCAGCACCACGGGTTCGCCGGGATGGAAGCAGCGGCGCGAAGCTCCCAGTACAGGCTGTGCGTGACGCCTGAGCTGATGCTGTACCAAGTCGGCGATTCAGTCCGTAGCGCAGCCATGAGTCCGGTGAGGTCGAGCTTCACAGGGACTGGAACCTGCGGTGAATCCAGCTCAAGGTGGGAGAGACCGGCCGAGTGTGCCCGAGCCGGTGCCGCATTACGCAGCCCGACCACCGTCCGCGTGCCTGCTGTCCTGTGCGACGGCAGTCTCACCAAAGGTTTAGACCGCCGATCGTGACGGACCAAGGCAACCCGGCCAGAGTTTCACGCAGCCGACTCGCGCTGATGACCGGCCGCTGAGGATTCTCGCTCGGCGTCATCACTACCGGCACAGCCATGGCGGTGGCGTAGATCGGCGGCACCCTCGCACCTGCAGCTTTGTCTGGCTGATCATGGGACCAGGACTTTCCTCTGCCCCGCCTACTGGTTCAACACAAAGGCCCGATGCTCGTTCGCCTTTGAACTACTGATTCAGAGGTCGGCGAATCGACATCGCCATCTGAAGCGACCGCGGCCGGCTAGCGATTGCTCATGATCGTCGGGCACACTTCCCGCATCGGCCTGCAAGAGGAGCGCTGCATGAACCGTGAAGAGAGACGGCAGTTCGTCCACGACCACCGCACGTGCATCTTCGGGTATTCCCGCAAGCAGCACGGTCCGGCCATGACGGTTGTCTACTACGTGGTCGCCGGCGATGAACTCCTAGTCTCCACGATGGCCGCGCGCGGGAAGGCGAAGGCAGTTGCCCGCGACGGACGGGTCAGCCTGTGCGTCCTGGATGAGAAGTGGCCGCTGAGCTACCTCCAGGTTTACGGCAACGGGGTTGTTGACAAGGATCCCGACCTGGCCGCCGACGTCCTTGCCAGAGTCATCGGCCTGATGGCTGGCGCGCACATACCCGAATGGCGGCGTCCGCAGATTGCCCAGATGGCCCAAGATGAAGACCGGGTCGTGATCCGGGTGCGGCCTTATGCCACCTTCGAGACCCCGCCCCGGCACGTCTACAAGATGTCAGATATTGACACGCTGACGCATTTCACCAGCAGCTCCCTGCCGTGGTGACCAGTGGCAGTAACGCACGGCCAACTCGATGCGTCCAAGCCTTAGCGAGAGCCGCGTTGTAGCTGCCCGACGCTCTCGGCCGAGCCGCCAGGTCTCGCTCGCGGCAGCGAATCTGCGCGGACGCCCATCCTGGCAGCCATCAAGGCGAACAAGGCCGGCACGAAAGCCATGCGTTGAGAGAGGCGGCATAGGGTGCCACGCGGCTTGGCACGTGTGCAGGAACGCCTCGATGTCGTGCGCGTCCGCCATCGGCCATCCGACCTTGCCAGCCGCACCGTCGCCGATGAGTACCTCGCCGTCACAGGCAAGGTCGATGCTCTCCGCGGCCAGCCGCCCGTGCTGCCTGCCGAGGCGATCGGCCCGAAGATTGCCCGGCTGCGCCGCGAGCACCACCGGCTGCTCGGCAACGGCTACTGCACCCGGCCCGCCGAGCTGGACTGCGCGTTTGAGTCGACCTGCGAAACCTGCACGTTCTTCCAGACCGGCATCGAGTTCCGGCCGACCCTGCAAGCCCAGCACGAGCACGCCGCCACCCACGGCCAGCACGAGCACGCTGCCCCCTACGGCCAGCGCGGCCGCCAGCAACTGTTCCTGAAGTTCGTCAGCCGAATCGACCAGGACGCATCATGACCACCACCCACCCGGAGCAAGCCATGATCAACTTGACCACGATCACCGGCATAATGCCGATGACAGCGTGTTGAAGACGATGTAGCTTTTGCAGCGCTGAAGAGGTGGTTAGTCGCCGCGCGAAACTTGGCAATTGCACGGCCGGCTCGCGGTCACTTACCTACCCGGGTTCGGTACCGAATCCATGACCTCCTGCTCGACCTTGGCCAGGTCTGCGTGCTGCGGGGTTCATAACAGGTCAAAAATGTCTGATGCGATCACCCAGCGAACAGTTTCGCCGAGCACTCCGGCGTGTGGACAGAGCGGGCCGCGGTGATACTCAACGTGTGTCGCCCGGCGAGCTGGCCGCAGCCAAACCATGCGAGCCACGCTAGGACAGCTCACAACGTCAGGACGGGGGTGAAAACGTTGAAAAGCTCTCTATATGAACGACTTGGCGGAACCGACGGGATCAAGACCGTAGCGCAGGCCTTCGAGCAGCGAGCCGGCAAAGACGACCGCATCAACCAGAAGTTCGCCCGGACCAACTTCGACCGGCTGACAAAAGAGTTCGTCGACCAGCTATGTCAGGACGCCGGCGGACCATGCAGCTACACGGGCCTCAGCATGAAGCAGTCGCACACGAACATGGGTGTCACCAGCGGCGAGTTCGACGCCTTCGTAGAGGACTTCGTCGCAACCCTCAATGACTTCAACGTCGGCAAAGCCGAGCAGGACGAGCTCCTGAGTGACCTGGCACCGATGCGTGACGACATCGTCGAAGTAGATTCACCAGATACCGGAACCCCACTTCCAGCCGCCTTCACGCCAGCACCGCCGCTATGAGGTAAGGCAGCCCACGGAGGAATGTCGCCAGGCCGGACAGCCGTCTAGCAGACTAGGCGCCTTCTCCAGCCTGGCCGTCTGTGGCGAGCGCGCAAACCCTCTGTTTCAACCCGAGCTAAGGAGGTCAGCCATGAGCACGATCACCACTCGCGACGGCACCGAGATCTACTACAAGGACTGGGGAACAGGCCCGGTCGTGACGTTCTCACACGGCTGGCCACTGAACGCCGACGCCTGGGACGGCCAGATGCTGTTCCTCGCACAAAACGGCTTTCGCGTCGTCGCGCACGACCGGCGTGGCCACGGCCGGTCCAGCCAGGCATCATCGGGAAACGACATGGACGGCTACGCCGACGATCTCGCCGCCGTGATCGACGCACTCGATCTTAGGGATGCCACGCTGGTAGGCCACTCCACCGGCGGCGGAGAGGTCACCCGCTACATCGGCCGCCACGGCACGCTCCGGGTCGCCAAGGCGGTCCTAGTCTCCGCAGTGCCGCCGCTCGTGCTGAAGACCCCAGCGAACCCGGAAGGCACACCGCTGGAAGTACTCGACGGCCTACGAGACGGCCTGTACAAGGACCGGTCGCAGTTCTACAAGGACTTTGCGATCCTGTTCTACGGCGCCAACAGGCCGTGTGCCAAGGTGTCGCAGGGCGCGCTGGATCAGTTCTGGCTGTGGAGCATGCAGGCCGGCCTCAAGAACTCTTACGACAGCATCAAGGCCTTCTCCGAGACCGACTTCACCGAGGATCTCGGGAAGTTCGACGTCCCGACCCTGGTCCTGCACGGCGAGGACGACCAGGTCGTTCCCGTCCATGACTCGGCCAGGAAGTCGGCCCGGCTCGTCAAGGGCGCGCAGGAGATCTACTACCCAGGTGCGCCGCACGGCCTGACCACCACCCATCAGGACCAGTTCAACGCCGACCTGCTCACCTTCCTCCGGAACTAGCCATGACCGGCACACCGCGCCGTGCAGGAAAGGAGAGAGCAATGAAGCTGGTAGTCATCGGCGGTACCGGCCGAATCGGCTCACAGGTGGTCCAGAAGCTCAAGGCAGCCGGACACGAAGCCATCGCCGCGGCACCGGAATCCGGCGTCGACCTGCTCACCGGTAGGGGCTTGGACCAGGCGCTGGAGGGCGCCGACGTAGTGATCAACGTCGCTAACTCGCCCACATTCGATGAGAAGTCCCTGGACTTCTTCCGCACCTCGATGACCAACCTGCTCGCCGCGGGAGAACGCGCCAGTGTCCGGCACCAGGTGATCCTTTCCATCGTTCACGTGGATCAGGTGCCCGAACTGGTCTACTACCGGGCCAAGACGCTGCAGGAGAACTTGCTCCGCCACGGGCCGACGCCGTACTCCATCGTGCGGGCTACCCAGTTCTTCGAGTTCATGGAGCCCACCATCTCCGAGGCATCCGACCCAAACACCGTCCGGCTGCCCGACACCCCGATCCAGCCGATCGCCAGCGCGGACGTCGCCGACGCGGTGTTCCAGATCGCCACCGGCCCGCCGCTGAACGGGACCTTCAACATCGCTGGCCCAGACGTCTACCACCTGGACGAGCTCGCAAGGATCACACTGGCCGCGCACCATGACAACCGGACCGTGATCACCGACGACCAAGCCGGCGTGTTCGCGGGCGTCCCCGGCGACGTGCTGACCGCGGGACTGGAGGCGCAGCTAGCGCCCACGCACTATCGGGAATGGCTCCAGATGGCCCGCTAAAGCAGGGCGCGTAGCGTGGACTGAAGGAGCCAGACGAGGCCAGCAACGTCAGGCGGGCCAACGACGAGTGCGAGGAAGCGCTCCTGCGGGTCGTGGGCATGCTCCGCGATCCCTACCTACCTGTGGCGGCCAGGCTGGATAGAGGAGATGCCTGATGAAGGCGATTGTGGTGACGGACCAGGCTGCGGGAACAGCCGGGATGACGCTGGTGGAGCGGCCCGAGCCGCCAGCGGCGATAAACGACGTCGTTGTTCAAGTTCATGCGTCGGGATTCGTCCCGACTGAGCTGGCGTGGCCCTCGACCTGGACCGATCGCGCCGGCCGTGACCGAACGCCGTCGATCCCCGGGCACGAACTGGCCGGAGTGGTCAGCGCTCTCGGGTACGGCACGACCGGGCTGTCGGTGGGACAGCGGGTGTTCGGCCTCACGGACTGGCATCGCGACGGCACCCTGGCGGAGTACGTGGCCGTCGAGGCACGCAACCTCGCGCCGCTGCCGGGCGATGTCGACTTCACGGTGGGCGCGAGCCTGCCGATCTCGGGCCTGACCGCGTGGCAGGGGCTGTTGGAGCATGGCCGCCTTCAGGCGGGGCAGAGCCTCCTCGTGCACGGCGCGGCCGGCGCAGTCGGGACGATGGTGACTCAGCTCGCACGTGAGTTCGGCGCGTACGTCATCGGCACCGGACGCGCCGCCGACCGTCAGAAATCGCTCGACTTCGGCGCGCAGGAGTTCGTCGACCTTGACAACGACGCCCTGGAAGACGTCGGCAGCGTGGACCTGGTATTCGATGTCATCGGCGGAGACATCCAGAAGCGGTCCGCAGGCGTGATCCGGGCCGGAGGAACCCTGCTGTCCGTCGTCGGGCCGACCGAGGCGCGGCCCGCCGACGGCCTCGCAGTCGACTTTGTGGTCGAGTCCGATCGAGGCCAACTGGGTGAAATCGTGCAGCGGGTGCGGGACGGACGGCTGCGGACGAACATCGGCAACGTAGCGTCCCTCGACGACGCTGTTGCGGAGCTCAACTCGACCGAGCGACGCAAGGGGAAGACGATCATCAGCGTTCGTCCATAAAGACTCGGGGACAGCGACCGATCCTGCCCTCCGCGTGGATCAGCGTCAGTCACGTGGCGAGGCCTGGCCTGCTCGACGCCGCCGCGATCGGCCGACCTTGGTGACCGAACCGGAACGGTGATCATCGTCATGTGCCGGAACGGGCCGGCATGTGCACAACTGGCGGTGAGCGGAGCCAGCAGAAACCGGATGCAACAGACACGGGTGGCCCGCAGGCCACCGGTGCCAGCCGGAGAGGAGCAATGCCGTGGACTACAGGCTTGAGGTCGTGAGGATACCGGTCTCTGATGTGGACCGGGCCAAGGATTTCTACCAGGGGCTAGGGTGGCGACTGGACTTCGACGTCCGCGCCGAGGATGGCACGCGGTCAGTGCAGGTGACCCCGCCCGGGTCGGCGTGCTCGGTCTACTTCAGCACCGGGATCGCGCCCGGCCAGGACCTGGTGGTGGACGACATCGACGCGGCCCGGGCCGAGCTGACCGGGCACGGCGCCGACGTGAGCGAGGTATTCCAGAGCCATGGAGTCAAGCGGGTCCCCGGCCCGGCACCGGGCCACAAGAGCTACTGCTCGTACGTCGCGTTCAATGACCCCGACGGCAACGCCTGGGTGGTCCAGGAAGTCACCACCCGCCTGCCCGGCCGGACCATATCAGTGCTGGCGGCCTACGGCTCGGTGGCCGCCTTGGCCGACGCGCTCCGCCGCGCGGAGGCGGCGCACGGCAGGCACGAGGCCGAAACCGGGCAGTCCGACCCAAACTGGCCGGACTGGTACGCGCAGTACATGGTCGGTGACAGCAACGCCTGATTGGTGGATAGAACGCGATTGCTGGCCCGAAATCTTTGCTCTGAGCTAGAGATTGTCCCATAAGTGTTCGAGCGTTTTTGCCGGAGTGGCGGCCTTGGCAACGCAGTGAAGCCGGGGACATCCATGGGGCCTGGTCTGGTCATCGTCGGTTGTGTGTAACCGTCATTGACCGCCAGTCGTGTGGTCTTCGCCTCAGGAGTCCCGATCGGCACGATTGTGCGCCGTGATCACTGGGCGGAGGCGCTTGCTTCACAGCCGTGGCATCGCGGATGTCGGCCTCCGAGCCGACGTTTGCGCGGTACTGGCTGGAGCACTGAGGCTGCTGGCTGACCCGCGTCGCCCGCTGGTGCGTCAGCGCAGCGACCTGAACGCCGCTCGCATCTCGCCCGCAAAGAGTTCCGGTTGTTCCCAGGCGGCGAAGTGACCGCCCTTCTCGAGTTCGTTGAAGTACACAAGGTTGGGGTAGGCGCGCTCGGCCCAGCTGCGCGGTACGGGGATTATCTCTCCGGGGAACCTACTCACGGCCGCAGGGATCGAGACTTCGCCCGCCTTGGTTTTGTCGGCGCTATCCTCCCAGTAAATGCGGGCCGAGGACGCCGCCGTGTCCGTGAGCCAGTAAAGCGTGATGTCGTCGAGCATCTCGTCTTTCGTCAGCGCGCGCTCGGATTCGCCGTCCGTGTCGGTCCATGCCGCGAACTTCTCGTAAAGCCAGGCGGCCAAGCCGACCGGCGAGTCCGCGAGCGAGTAACCGATCGTCTGTGGGCGCGTGCTATTCACCGCCCGAAAGCCCGAGCCGTGCGCGGCGAAGTCTTTAGCTCCTTCATAGGCGATCGTTTCCTCGGCCGACAGGCCCGCCGGCGCCGGCGTCACCGTTCTTGAGCGCCTTCGCGACCTCGGGAGGCACGGTCGTTTGCATGTTCGGCACAGGTGGCCGTTCGATCGCGCCCAGCAACGTGGTGACGTGGATACCCACCAGACCCCCCGGCGCACGGCGGCCCATCACGTCCGTGACGAGCGCACCCCAGTCGCCACCCTGGGAGACGTAGCGTCCGTAGCCCACTCGCCTCATCAGCTCAACCCAAGCGCCGGCGATGCGCTCGGGATTCCAGCCTGTCGCCTGCGGCCTGGCCGAGAAGCCGAAACCGGGCATTGAGGGCACGACGACATCGAACGCGTCCTCCGCGGGAGCTCCATGCGATTCGGGATCGCTTAGCGGCCCGATCACCTTCACGAACTCCAGGACCGAGCCCGGCCAGCCGTGCGTCATGATCAGCGGCAGCGCGTTCGCATGCGGCGAGCGGACGTGGATGAAATGGATATCGAGCCCGTCGATCTCCGTGATGAACTGGGGGAGCGCATTCAATTTGGCCTCGAGCGTGCGCCAGTCATAATCAGTGGCCCAGTAGTCGACGAACTCCTGTACCTTTGCCAGCTGCGCGCCCTGCGACTGATCGTCGACCGGCTCCTTCTCAGGCCAGCGCGTGGCCGCGATGCGCCGCCGAAGATCGGTGAGCTTCTCTTCCGGAATGTCGACGCGGAAGGGACGGATCTGACCGTTAGCGGATACCGAACTCGTCATGGCTTATCCCCCGGTTTGTACTGAAGCTGGAGTCCTTCTCATTCATTCCCGGGCGCGTCGACGCCTAGTCAGGCCCGGTGGCGTTGACAGAGCCTAAGTGAGCGGCAAGGGTCAGCTTCAAACCATCACCCCAACGTCTCCCAAACGCCCTGCAACTGCGCGGCTGGGCTTGCTGACGGCAAAAGCGGCCACCTGGCAATGAACTGCCAGGAGCCTCGTTGTCGATCGCGGCAGCACTAGCCTCCGATGACACGGACTCGGCCACGCCTTTCGCTTACCCACGCCGAACTTCAGCAGCTCCAGGACGTCGACAGCGTCGGCCTCGTAGGTCCACCATGACAGCCAAGACCCGGTCACAGGGGCCGGTTTGGTGACGCCTATCGGCGGCATGAGCAAGGTACGTAAGTCTCTGAGCTTCTGGTCGGCGGCCCGCGAGTTTGTGGCGTATCAGCTAGCCGACAGCCGAGATGCTCATGATGTCAACTGCGCGGACTCCGATATGTGCGACGAACTCTGCGTTGCGTCTGATGATTGAGCGGACGCTTTCAGCTGCCTCCGATCGATCGTGAGCCTCGCACTCGATCGTTACGGTGGCCTCGTCCAGCAGGTCCCATCGCACGCTCGGCCAGCTCAGATAACCGGTCCGGTGCGTGGCAGCGATGGCCGCCTGGAAGTTTGACCGGTGCCGGTTGGTCAGGGCTGGGTAGGGCCCGGCGGTCATGCGAGCTGTGATCTGGTACTTGCTCAGCCGCTGGCCAGGCGGTTTATGCTCTGGACCCCCTGCCGCCAGCATCGGCTCGATCGTCTCAGCGAGCCAGACCGGCCCGATAGCGAGCTCAGCATCAGGAGCCGGAAGCTTGCGTCGTTCGCGCCACTTGCCGACCAGCCAGGGTCAGCGTCCAGTGCGCGCGCGATCTCCGCGATGCCGTAGATCTTCATGGGCCGTTCTCCTCTGATCTGTCGTTACAGCGGACAGGTCAGCAGATCTGTCGACGCACCAGGCAGATTGACGGGAATTCGCGAGTGGCATTGAGTCTTCCGCTCATGCCGCCGTGGGCGCGTGCACATGCCATGGCTCACGGAGAACTTGCGTGAGTGCCCTCTGGCTGCTGCTGTCCTGGCCGTCAGCCCGACCGCGGTGGCGTCGCCGCGTGTGCCGATAGGCCGTTGACCGCCATAAATCGCTCGATCATGGCGTTGACCTGCTCCGGGACTTCGAGCTGATTGAAGTGGCCGGCCCGACGGTCTGGCCGATGGTGATCGCCGGGCAGGCGGCTCGCAGATCTGCGGGGACGTTAGCGGGTACGGCCGAGCCGACCGAAAGGACCGGCACCAAGACCTGGCTTAGCGCATTGACGCCGTCGAACTCGGCCATTGCTTGCAGGAGTGCGGCAGCGATGAGTGGCGCGGCAGCCGGGATTTGCCGGATGATGGCCTCGCGGCGGGCCACATCGGTAGGCAGGAACATCCCGTTCACGAAAGCCGTTCGCCACGACCGGTCGTCATCGTGGCCGACCGCATCCAGGGATTCACGGAAGAACGACTTCGCCGCCTCATTCGTGATCGGTGCCGGATCAACCATCACCAGAGCACCAATGGCCCCGGCCCGTGCGGCACATGCCAGCCCAATCAACGCTCCGAGACTATGCCCCACGACCACTGGCCTGGCGAACCCGGCCGCCTCCGCCACGGCGAGCACATCGCCCGCCATTACCTCCATGTCATAGCTGCCAGGGCCAGGCTCGGGCCTGCCGCTACCGCCGTGGCCACGCACATCCAAGGCCGCGACGACGTGGCCGCTAGCGAAGTGATCAAACTGCGGCGCGAAATACGAACGATCGCAGCCCCAGCCGTGAACGAAGATCATCGGGGGATCGCCGGAACCTGCGATGTCAAAGGCCAGACTGACGCCGCCCGCACCAAAGACTTCTGCCATAGCCGCACGTCCTCCCAGCTCGCGCCGGTTGCCGGCGGGCGGCAGCGCACAACTTCCCGCGCGCCGCGCTTCGATCACCCGCCAGGTCGCTCCACAGCATGCCGCTGAAGTCCGCCAGCCGCCACCGCCCCACACAGCACGGATCCGCTGCGACGCAAACGCACTGTATTACCCCGATAAGTGAGCCGGCTAGAAGGTCACGACGGGCGGCACCGCCGACTGCGCGGCACGCTCCCGCGGCCTGGTTTTGGGGGCACCGGCCGGACGTTCTGAGGTCGCTAGGCGGTCGTCCTGGCCCAGTGGATGTGCGCTCACGGCCGGTGCCTTGCCTGGATCGTCGCCCCGCTCAAGCTGACTGTCAAGGGGCCGGTTTCGTGCGCTCGCTGGCCGTGCTTCTCCCGAGGTCCAACCCATCAGCTTCTGGCGCGCACGCAGCGCCGGCGTTGTACTGCTTCGCATGCAACGCTGTGGCTCGCATTGCCTGGTACGGCGTCTGGTCAGATTTCGGTCCGGGCGCTCAGCGCCATCAGGCAGGCGCCGTAGCAGAGCATCGCCACCGCGGTTGCCAGCGCCATGGTCAGGGATGCGCTTGCCTGGCCGTTGCCGACGAAACTGGCCCCGCTGGATGCCGCCGCGAGAACGGCGACCAGCCCGATCGCGGACAGGACGGTGACGGCACGCTGCCTGGCGACGATGGCGCGCACGAGCAGCGCGACCGTGGCCAGCAGGATGAGCAGGCCTAGGCCTGCATGGATCGCCAGCCCGGCCGGCCCGTTGCTGAACGCGCGGCCGATCGCGGTCAGGAATCCGCTGCCCTTGTCCGCCGCCGGCAGCGTGACGTAGAGGTTGACCACGACGCCGATGACGAACTGGATGATCAGCATGACCAGGGCGCCGAACGCCTGTCCGCGCAGGCGCCATAGCTGACGCTCGGCGGACGGCCCGGCCTGCTGCGTCGTTTCGGTCATCGCCACTGCCTCCGTCTGCCGGCGGTCCTGGTGCGTATCACCGCGACGGAAAGCACGAGCCAGGCGATGGCAAACGGTGCGAACGCCCAGTTGCCGTCCCTTCCATGCGACCAGTTGCCGGAGATCAGGAAGGTAACGATGACGGCCGCAAGCACGGCCTGCCGCAGGCGCGGGAAACTTAGCCTGGCCGACGGGACCCGGGCCGGGCGGGGCTGCTCAGCAGGCAGGTCCGTAACCAGCACGGCCAGTTCGTGCCTGGTCCTGGCGGTCAGCGCGGACGCGACTCGCTGCTCATGTTCGTCCTGGCTCAGCCTGCCGTCCTGGAAATGCTGACCGAGCTGGCTGATGACCGTGTCTCGTTCGGCATCGGACGCCCGGACGGCATTGTCGACCTCGCTGGAGCTGGTGTCGTCACGTGAAGCCATGGGAATCTCCTCGGTTCACTTATCCGTCAGTGCAGCTAACCTCGTCGACGAGATTATCTTCACTAGGAAACTATATCTTACCCTGATAGTATCTGTCTATGACTGATGACGCGACCAAGCCCGGCCGGCCGGTTTCGCGTTCCTCCTGGTTCAGCTCGGCGCGCACGCGGCCGCGCAGTTCGCCGAGCGGATCGCGCACCTGGGCCTTGAGCCCCGGCACGTGGGCATGCTCACCCGGCTCGCAGCGAACGAGGGCAAGTCCCAGCAGGCCATCGGCGACCTGATCGGACTCAACCCGACGCAGATGGTGTTCCTGGTAGACGAGCTTGAGCAGCGCGGCTTGGTCGAGCGCAGGCGCAACCCGGCCGACCGCCGTTCCTACGCCCTGTTCCTGACCGAGCAGGGTCATGAGATGCTGGCCGCGGTGCAGGAGGCTGGCCTGGCGCACCAGGACAGCCTCGGCGGCACGCTTACCGTCGAGGAAAGGGAGCAGCTGACGGCGCTGCTCCGCCGCCTCGCCGCCGGGCAGGGCCTGAGTGAGCAGAGTCTGCCGGGGATCGGCCGTCGCGGCTAAGCTGCCGGCCGCTCCGGTCCAGTCGGCGGCGCAGGAACGTGCGCTCGGCGGCGGTCCAGGCCGTCGTGGTCAGTAGGTACAAGCCGGCCGCCAGTGGCACGAATGCGGCAACGATCACGGTGGATAGGGGAGCACCCGGCTGAGCGCGGCCAGAGCCGCGGGCTGGCTGGCAGGAGGCTGGCCGGATGGCGGCTGGCTGGCTGGCGGCTGTCCGGCTGGGCTCGCCTGGGCGGCTGCGGGAGCGGCTCGGGCAGTCACGAAAGCGACTGCCGCCAGCAGCGCGAACAAGGCGACGAACACGATGCCATGTCCGCTGGCCAGGCCGGCGCCGGTCAGCCAGTGACTGCCAAGGGGAGTGCCGAACAGCTCCCTGGCCAGCAGGCCGTTCGGGTGCCCGGCCACCGTCTTGGACAGGAACAGCCGGTACATGACGCTGAAAAACGGCAGCTGGAGCAGCAGCGGCAGGCAGCCGGCAAGAAGGCCGGAGCCTTCCAGGCGGTAGAGGTCGGCGAGCTCGCGCTGCAGCCGGTCCGGCTGGCTGGCATATCGCGAACGCAACTCTTGGGCCCTGGCCCCGACGGCGGTCATGGTTGCCTGGCCGCGGAACGCGTGGTAGCTGAGCGGGAGCAGCAGCAGGCGCACCGCGAGGGTGAAGGCGACAATCGCCGCGGCAGTGGCCAGGCCGGCCGGGAGCGGGGCGAGGAACTGTGCGATCGCGAAAACGACGTGATAGGCGGCGCCCATCGGGACGCTCAGGAATCCGAGCATGGCAGTACCCTCCAGCGGGTTCGGGTGATTCCGGGATCAGCTGGAGACGGCGGCATGAGCTAGCCGCGCAACCGGATAGACCGGGATGCTCGGGGCTATTCCCCGGGAACGCTGCTAGTCACGCGGCCGCCGGGACGGCGCCTGGCGCTCTGGGCCGGGCATGACCGGCCGCGTCGGGATTGAGCTGGCGCTGGAAGGCGGCCGCCCAGGACTTGCGGCGAAGCGCGACCCCCCGGCGCACTGGCTCGGCGGCCCATACCGGGTTGGCGAGCCAACCAGACTGGGCGAAGACTGCGATGACGATGCCGGCCAGCGCAATTGCGCCGGCGGTAACCAGGCCGGACGGTGTTATCAGGGCCTGGGCTGTCAGGAACTGCCAGCAGGCGGCTAGCTCGGCCGAGGCAATGATGAGCGCCTCAAGCAGCGGTACTTGCCGTCCTCGCACGGTTCACACTGTACGCCGGGCGGCACTGTAGGCGGGCGGCACTGTACGCGGGCGGCACTGTACGCCGGGCGGCCCCCCGCGGGACCGCCCGGCGCGATTGTGCCTAACACGGTGCTGATCTAACACGGTGCTGACTAACACGGTGCTGACCTAACACACGGTGCTGATCTAACACGGTGCCGATCTAACACGGTGCTGACTGGCAGATCAGGCGTGCGCGCGCTGGACGCCGTTGTTGTGGTGCTGCCAGGCGCTGGCGCCCGCGACTGTCGCGGCCTTGGTCGCGCTGATCTTCTGCTTGACAACCTCGGTGGGCGGAACTTCCAGTTCACGGAGCCACTGCCGGGTGGCTGACCACAGCGCGCTGGTGCCGACAAGCGCGCCGGTGAACCCGATGATGGCGCCTGCGCCGATCAGGGCGGCGCTGACGATCATCGGCGTGCTGTTGAGCTGGAAGCCGCTGGATGAGGAACTAGGACTGTGTTTCATGTCATCCTTCCTGGCGTTGTGGGCGTCCCTGACCCTTCCCGCCACGCCGCGCCCGGCGTCATACCCTCCGGGTGATTAGCCGCTCGGCAACCCGGCCCTGGTCCAGCACCACCACCTCGTCCATCTGGTCCAGTGCGTCCGGCTCGTGGGTAATAAGCAGCATTGACCGGCCCGCGGTGATCGTGAGCAGGTCGGACATCAGCGCCCGGCGAACTGGTGGTTCCAGGCTTGCGCCGGGCTCGTCCAGGATCCAGATCTCCGGGTCGGCGAGCACTGCCCTGGCCAGGGCCAGCCGCTGCCGCTCGCCGCCGGACATTGCCGCGCCGCGCGGGCCGACGAGCGTCTGCAAGCCGAGCGGCAGCGAGTTGATCCATGGCAGCAGCCGGGCCTGCGCGGCGGCCGCAGCCAGCTCCTCGTCGGTGGCGGCGGGGCTGGCCAGCCGCAGGTTGGCGGCAATTGTGTCGTCGAAGATGTGCGGATCCTGCGGGCAGCCGCCGATCAGGCTGCGCACGTCGTCGGCGGCATAGTCGGCCAGGTCGTAGCCGCACAAGGTGGCTCGCCCGGCGGACAGGTCGCAGAACCGCAGCAAGACCGCGGCCACGGTCGACTTGCCGGCCCCGTTCGGGCCGACCAGGGCCACCCGCCGGCCAGGATGCAGGTCGAGATCCACGCCGTCCAGTGCGAACGGACCGCCCTGCTGGTACTGCACGCAGGCACCCCGCAGCGTAACGGTCGCCGGCCCGGCCGGCCGCGGTCGCGCTATCCGGGGTTCGGCGACCGGCTCCGGGGCATCCAGCACGGCGCAGATCCGCCGGGCCGACGTCCGGGCCTGGCCCAGCTGGATAGCCGCCGCGGGCAGGCTGCTGACGACCTCGAACGAGGCCAGTGCCGTAAGCGTGAGGACCGCGAGCGGCACCCGGCTCAGGGTGCCGCTTCCGACTGACGCAACGCCGAGCACGAGCACGCCCCACAGGGCAAGCCCGGCCGTTAGCGACGCCAGCCCGGTGCCGAGGCCGGACGCCGCGGAGGTCTGCCGGCCCAGTGCAGTGAGCTCGGCGTCCGCCGTCGCGATGCGGGCTAGTCCGGCCTCCTCGGCGCCGAACGCGTGCAAATCCGCCGAGCCAGCCAGCAGATTCGCCACCGCGCCCGCCAGTTCGCCGCGCGCGGCAGCGGTCCGGCGCCGGGATCGGCGGTCAGCGGCCGCTGCGGCCAGCGGGACGGCGATCGCGCCGACCAGCAGTCCCGCCGCCAGCAGCCCGGCGGCCGGGACCAGGATCAGCAGGCAGGCCGCGACCGCGCCGGCCCCGGCGAGCGCCGCAGTCAGCGGCGGCGCGATCCCGCGGATGAACAGATCCTGGGCGGAGTCCACGTCGCTGATCAGCCTGGCGAGCAGGTCGCCGGAGCGGAAGTCGCTGAGCCCGGCCGGGGCCAGCCGCTCAAGCCGCTGATAGATCGCCACCCGCAGGTCGGCCAGAACCCGGAAGGCAGCGTCGTGGGTGCCGAGGCGCTCGCCGTAGCGGAAGACGCCGCGGCCCACGCTGAACGCGCGGACCGCGACCACAGCGCCCGTGATCGCGACGATGTTCGGGTGCTGCGATGCCCTGGCCAGCAGGAAACCTGAGGTCGCCAGCAGAGCGACACCGCACCCGGTCGCCGCGGCACCGGCCGCGACGGCCAGCGCCAGCTGTCCGCGCAGCGGCCGGGCGAGCCGCAGCAGGCGCACCAGAGGGTCAGCGGTCGGCTGCCGGACCGTCATGTCGTTGCCGCCGGACTAAGGGGCAGCGGGCCGGCCAGTTCCGGCGAAAGGCGGGCCGGTCCCGACGCGCAGGCCGGTGACCGGCGGACAGCCGGCCGTGATTCAGGTGCAGCACCCGGTCGGCCCATGCCTGGCGGGCGCTCGCTGTGGCTGATCAGCACCACAGTCCGGCCCGCCATCAGGGTCTGCAGAGTGGCCATGATCTGGCTCGCCGTGGCCGGGTCCAGGTGCGCGGTCGGCTCGTCCAGCAGTACCAGTGGCGCGTCCCGCAGGAACGCCCTGGCCAGCGCGATCCGCTGTCGCTGGCCGGCCGACAGGGTCAGCCCGCGCTCGCTGATCGGCGTGCCGAAACCGCTGGCCAGGGACAGGATGAAGGACTCAGCACCGGCCAGCCTGGCAGCCCGGCTGATCGCGGTCAGCGTGGCGCGCCGGATCACCAAGCGCGATGTTTTCCGCGATGGTGCCGGCGAACAGGTACGGGCTCTGCGGCACCCAGGCGATCTGCCGTCGCCAGCATTCCACCGGGATGTCGGCGACATCGGTATCGCCGGCCGCGAACCGGCCAGACGTCGGCTCGGTGAAGCGCAGCAGCAGGCCGAGCAGCGAGCTCTTGCCAGCGCCGCTCGGGCCGTAGAGCATGATGCGCTCGCCCGGGCGGATCGTCACGGTGACCTCGCAGAGCGCCGGATCCGGCCGCCCGGGGTAGGCGAGCGTGACCGCGCGCAGCGCGATCGGCGCGGCCGACAGGTCGGGCTGCCTGCGCTGAACGCAAGCCTCGGGCGGCCGGGCCAGGCAGCGGGCTGTCGAGTATCTCGAATACCCGCCCGGCCGCCGTGGTGCCTTCCACGCTGGCGTGAAACTGAGCCCCGACGTTGCGCAGCGGCAGATATGCCTCGGGCGTGAGCAGCAGCACGAGCAGCGCGGTCTCATATCCGATGTGCCCGGCCAGCAGCCGCAGGCCCACCTCGACCGCGACGAGCGCCGTGGCGAGCGCGGCGGCAAGCTCCAGGACGAGCGCCGACAGGAACGCTATCCGCAGCGCGGACATGGTCGCGGTCCGGTGCTCGCCTGTTACCTTCCTGATCTCTGCCGCCTGCGCCTTGGCGCGGCCGAAGATCTTCAGGGTCGGCAGGCCCTCGACCACGTCCAGGAAGTGGCCACCCAGACGCGCCAGCGCCCCCCATTGCTGCTGGGTGCGCTCCTTCGCGTGCAATCCGACCAGCACGCCGAACACCGGGATCAGGGGCAGCGTCACCGCGATGACCAGGCCGGAAATCCAGTCCGCGGCGGTGACCGTGGCGAGCACGGCCAGCGGGACCAGGCAGCCGAGCACGAGCTGGGGCAGGTACCGCGCGAAGTAGGCGTCCAGTGCATCGAGCCCCTTGGTTGCCAGCGTGGTGATCTCGCCGGCCTGCTGCCCGGATAGCCAGGCCGGGCCGAGGCGCAGCGCGTGCTCGGTGAGCCGGCGTGCGCAGCTGGGATTTGATGACCGCCGCGGCGCGCAAGGCGGCGGCCTCGCCGCCGAACGCCGCCGCCGCCCGGCCGAGAAGGACGAACAGTAGCGCGACCAGGGTGCCAGCGAGGGCAGTCAGCCCGTTGCCGTGCGCCGCGCCCGCCAGGACGCCGGCCAGCAGGCCAGCCTGGGAGAGCACGAGCGCCGTCGTGATCAGGCCCAGGCCGACAGTCCACGATGAGATAACCGCGGGCCGCTCGCGCGTGCCGCACCAGCCGGGCGTCGAACGGCGTCATGCGCCCGGTGCGGCTCACTAGTGCCGCGCGCCTGCGCAGGCCGCGGAGCGATCCGCCTCGGCCGCCGCTGCACGCTGGCGGTCCAGCGGTAGCGGTAGCGGTGGCCGGTCCGCTGGCCGCGTCGCCATCTCGACCGCCGCGGCTACCGCGGGCCGATGCGTCGGCGCGGCCGGGCGGAACGCATCGGCACTGATCCGGCGGCGGAACACGTAGTAGGTCCAGGCTCTGGTAGGCCAGCACGACCGGCAGCATCACCAGGGCGATGACGGTCATCACCTTCAGCGAGTACGGCGTCGACGCGCTGTTGTGCACGGTCAGGCTGTAGGCGGGGTTGGTGCTGGACACCATGACCCGCGGATACAGATCGACGAAGATCGTGATGATGGATACCGCGATCGTCAGGGTCGTGGCGGCGAAGGCCCATCCCTCGTGTCCCGTGACGAGCAGCCCATGCTGCCAGCGACGGCCGAGCATGGCGAAGAACTCGACCGGGTTGAGGAACGCCCCGCCGCCGGCGGTGACGTGGGTCCAGCCGATGAAGGCCAGCACCAGCAGCGCGGTCACCGGCGCTACCCGCCGGGCCAGCTGGCCGGCCCGGTCCCGGACGTCACCGGCGGTCTTCAGGGCGATGAAGGTGGCGCCGTGCAGCACGCACAGCGATACCAGCGCGACGCCCGCCAGGATCGAGTACGGCTGGAACAGGTCCCAGAAGTTGCCGGTGTACTCGTGGTTGGCGCCGATGGGCAGGCCGTGCAGCAGGTCGCCGAGCATGATGCCGATCAGCAGCGGCGCCAGGAGGCTCGCGACGATCAGCAGGCGGCTCCAGTTCTGCCGCCAGCGCTTCGCGGGCTCTTGCCCCGGTACTCGAACGACACTCCGCGCACGATGAGCGCGCACAGCAGCAAGACGATGAGCAGGTAGGTGCCGGAGAACAAGGTCGCGTACCAGCCAGGGAACGCCGCGAACATGGCCGCGGCCGCGACGACGAGCCAGACCTCGTTCCCGTCCCACAGCGGCCCGATCGTGTGCATGACGGCCTGCCGGCCTGCCTCGTCCTTGCCGATCGACGCCGTGCAGCATGCCGACGCCCATGTCGAAGCCCTCGAGCACGAAGAACCCGGTCCACAGGATCGCGATGAGGATGAACCAGAGCGGGACGAATGCCATCGGTGCCTCAGTACTCCATCGCGGGAACGGGCTTGGCCGGCACGCTCCGGCTGGCGCGGGCGGCAGCTCCTTGCGCGAGTACCGCAGCATGAGCAGCAGGTCGACGGTGCCGAGGGTGCCGTAGAGCAGCACGAACACCGTCACGCTGATCCACAGCTCGGTCGTGCTGACCGACGGCGACAGCCCGTTCTTGGTGAGCATGATGCCCTGCACGATCCAGGGCTGCCTGCCGCTCTCGGTGAGCAGCCAGCCGGCCGTGTTGATCAGGAACGGGAGGATCACCAGCCAGGTCGCCGCCCACAGGAACCGCCGGGACGTCGCGAGTTTCCTGCGCCGGTTCAGCCACAGCCCCCACAGCGCCGACCAGGACGACGATGACGGCCAGGTAGGCCATCACCCGCATGCCCCAGTACTGGATGAACACGTTCGGCACGTAGTTGCCCGGCCCGTACTTGGCGGCGTACTGGGCCTGCAGCGGGCTCATCCCGATGACCTTGCCGTTCCAGTGGTTGGTCGCCAGCAGCGACAGCAGGTGCGGGATCGCCAGGATCTGGGTGGGCGTGTGGTCGTTATTGCCGCCGCCGATCTGGAACAGCGAGAACGAGCACGGCTGGCAGGTCGTCCACTGCGCCTCGGCGGCCGCGATCTTCATCGGCTGGTATCTTGGCCTCGATCACGCCGAGCTCGTCGCCGACCAGCATGGCGAACAGGATCGCCGGCACCAGCACGACGAGCGCGAGCCGCGCCGACCTGCCGAACACGCCGCGGTCCCCGCCGCGGCGCAGCTGCCAGGCCGACACCGCGAGCATGACGGCGGCGCCGGTCACCAGCGCCGCGAGTATCACCTTCGCGTAACCCCAGATGCACACCGGGTTGGTGAACAGCGCCCAGATGTCATTCAGCTCCGGCGCGTGCGTCTTGGGATTCAGTCACGTACCCGACCGGGTGCTGCATCCAGGAGTTCGCCGCCATGATGAACGCGGCGGACAGCATCGCGCCGACCGCGACCAGCCAGATCGTGGCCAGGTGCACCCGCCGGGACAGCTTGTCCCAGCCGAACAGCCACAGACCCAGGAACGTGGACTCCAGGAAGAACGCGGCCAGGCCTTCCATCGCCAGCGGCGCGCCGAAGATGTTGCCGACCAGCCGCGAGTAGGCCGACCAGTTCATGCCGAACTGGAACTCCTGCACCAGGCCTGTCACCACGCCGATCGCCACGTTGATCACCAGCAGGGTGCCGAAGAAGCGGGTGAGCCGCAGGTACTCGGGCTGCTGCGGCGGTACCACGCGGTCTGCAGCAGGGCGGTCAGGAACGCGAGCCCGATGGTGACCGGGATGAAAAGGAAGTGATTGACCGACGTGAAGGCGAACTGCCACCTGGCCAGGTCGGCCCGCATCTAACCCCCTCCCAGGCGTTACTCGCGCGCCGCCCAGGTGCCCTCACAGCAGTTGCCTGTGGTGTTCTGTCTGCCCGTGCGCGCGCCTGTCTGTGTCACCCGTTCCGGGTGATTGTCAGTGCGCCAGAAACGAAAACGACCGCAGGAGCGTCACCGGGTCAGGAGCTCTGCCTGTGCGCGGCGGGCGATTCCGTCGCGCTGCGCGGCTGTGGCGGTCGCAGTCCGCGTGCCGGGTCCGTGCCGCCAGGAGGGTCATACAGGTCGGGCAGTATGCCGACCGCCCGCGTGGTGATTGCGCGCTCACGGCGGATGTCGCGGGAGAACGCGAGCCACCAGGTGAGGATCGCGCCAACCCGGTTACGGTAGCCGGTCAGGAATGCGATGTGGATGAACAGCCATGCCAGCCAGCCGGGGAAGCCAGACAGCCGTACCGGCCCGGCTGACATGATGGCACGACCGCGCGAGATATAGGCGGCCGAGCCAAGGTCGCGGTACTTGAACGGCCGCGAGGTGCCCTGGCCGGTCAGCTCACGCCTGACCCGGTGGCCCGTGTAAAGTCCCGATTGCATGGCGACCTCGGCAACGCCGGGCAGCTTGCGCAGGCTCATCATGTCGCCAATCACCGAGATCTCGGGATGGCCACTGATGGTGAGGTCGTCCTGGACCACGATCCGGCCGGAGCGATCACGCTCGGCACCGGTCGCCTTGGCGAGCGCGGCGGCGATCGGCGGCGCTTCGATCCCCGCGGTCCACAGGACGGTGGCCGCGTCATAAGCCGTCTCGTTCCCGTCATGGTCGCGGGCAGTCAGCCCGCTGCCGTCGATGCCGGTAACGATCGAGCCCATATGCATCTCGACGCCGAGGGCGCGCAGCTCTTCTGCGGCTTTGCCGGACAACCGGTCGCCGAACACGGCCAGCGGCGCCGTCCCGCCGTCGAACAGCAACACCCTGGCGTCCTCGGGCTCGATCTGCCGGTATTCGGCGCGGAGGGTTTTGGTGGCGAGCTCGCGGATCTGGCCGGCTAGCTCGACACCGGTGGGCCCGGCGCCGACGAGCGCGAACGTCAGCCACCGGCGTCGCTCGGCCGGGTCGTCGGCGGTCTCAGCCATCTCGAAAGCGCCGAATACGCGCCGCCTGATCGTCAGGGCATCAGAGATCGTCTTCATGCCGGGCGCCCACTGCGCGAACTCGTCATGCCCGAAATATGACTGCCTGACCCCACCGGCCACGATGAGCTGATCGTAGGGGACTTCGATCTGCTCGCCGAGCGGCCGCCGGCAGATGACCTGCTGGCTGCCGGTGTCCACGTCGAACGCATCGGCCGTGATGCAGTCGAGATTGCGATGCTTCTTCAGCAGCCTGCGCAGCGGGGCAGTGATCTGACCCTCGGACAGGATGCCCGTAGCGCACTGGTACAGCAGCGGCTGGAATACGTGCTGGGCGGTGCGGTCGATAAGTGTGACCGAGAACGGACCGTCGCGCAGCGCCCTGGCGGCGAACAGCCCGCCAAAACCGCCGCCGATGATGACCACCCTGGCCGGCCTGTCCTGCTCCGTCATCGAGCGTCCCCCGTTCGGATTCTGGTAGCTCACCCGGCCGGGTCGTGCCAGGGGATACCGTCCGGCAGCAGGCCGTCGGCCTCCTTTGGCCCCCAGCTGCCCTGCGGGTAGGTGTGGACGGGCACGACGTCATCCAGCACCGGGTCGACGATCCGCCAGGCGGCCTCGACGGTGTCCTGCCGGGCGAACAGCCAGCGCTCAGCCGCCAGTGCAGCTCCGATCAGCCGGTCGTACGGCCGCATGTCCGATCCCGGCTGCTCGGCGAAGGTGAGGTCCTCGATCTGGGGTGCCCAGCCAGCGCCGGGCTTCTTGCCCGCCAGCGTCAGGCCTACCTGAGCTTCGGGCCAGATCCTGAACCGCAGCCCGTTGGCCATGGCCGATGGATCCAGGCCGAACACGTCACGCGGCGGCCGGTGGAACCTGATGCTGATCTCGGAAGCAGTGACGGGCATGCACTTGCCCGCCCGGATCAGGATCGGCACTCCGGCCCAGCGCCACGAGTCGGCCGCAGTGCGGATAGCGACAAAGCTCTCCGTGGTCGACCCATGGGCGACGCCCGCCACGTCCTGGTAGCCCTCGTACTGGCCGCGGACCGTCCGTTCTGGCGTCAGCGGTTCTAGCACCTTGATGAGCTGCGATTTGGCATCGCGCCAGGCGTCAAGCCCGGTCCCGTCCGGCGGATCGGCCAGCACGGAGGCCAGTACCTGCAGCATGTGGTTCTGCACGACATCGCGGATGGCGCCGGTCTTGTCGTAGAACCGGCCACGGTCGGCGACGTCGAACGCCTCGGCCATCGTGATCTGGATGCCCTGCACATGCGTGCGGTTCAGCAGCGGCTCGAGCAGCGAGTTGGCGAACCGGACGAACAGCACGTTTTCCACCGGATCGAGGCCCAGCCAGTGGTCGACCCGGTAGATCGCCTCCTCCGGGAAGTACTGGTGCATCGTCTCGTTGAGCTGGACGGCGCTTTTCAGGTCGGTGCCGAACGGCTTTTCCACCATGACCCGCGCGTCCTTTGCGCGTCCGGCGCCGGAGATCCCCTGGGCGATCCGGCCGAACAGCGGAGGCGGCACCTCCAGGTAGAACAGGACGCTGCCGCTGCCCTGGCCGATGGCGTCCGACATGGCCTTATAAGTCGCGTCATCGTCCAGATCACCATCGACGTACCGCAGCAGGCCCAGCATCTTCGCGGCGGCCGGGCTGGACGGGTCCATGCCGTTCAGCTTGAGCGAGTCAGCTGCGTAGCCGCGGAATTCCGCCAGGCCCCAGCCGCTCTTCGCTACCCCGACTACCGGCACGGCCAGCACGCCGCGCTCGACGAGCCCGACTAGCGCCGGGAAAGTCTCCAGCTTGGCCAGGTCGCCGGTGGCGCCGAAGATCACCAGCGCATCCACTTTGTCAGTCGCCATGCCGCTCCTCCAGGTGTTCTGCGCTCGGTTCCATCTGATCGCTGCGGCGGCAGCGGTGCGCCACCCGGCGCGGGTGATCGCTAGCCCGTTGCTGCGGGTACTGGCTGACTGGTGTTCACCCTCCGGCTTAGGAGCAGAATCTCCGGATGCTGCACATCCGGGTTGTCAGCCCGCCTGACCTGACCGGCCCGCTGGCCGAGCACCTCGCGGCAGACGCCGGCGTGATGAACCTTGTCGTGATGCGCGGGGTCGCCCTGCCTGCCGGCGACGCCGTGCAATTCGACCTGGATACTGGCTCGGCCAACGCCATACTGGACCAATTGCAGCGTTTCGGGCTGCATCGCGACAACTCCATCAGCGTCGCGTTGGTCGATGCCTCTATCGCGGATGTCCCGCAGCATCCCGGCGTGCGCCGCACCTACCATGGCGAGCGAGCGCCGGTCTGGGATCTGATCGAGGCCAGAATCGAGGAGGACTCCTCCTATCCTCCGAGCTTCTTCGCTCTGCTGGTATTCGCCGGGCTGATCGGCGCCTGCGGCATCCTGACCAACTCGCAGATCCTGATCGTGGGGGCGATGGTGGTCGGGCCGGAGTACAGCGCGATCATCTCCGTCGCGCTTGGCATGGAGCGGCGGAACTGGACCATGGTCCGCAGGGGGCTGCTTGCCCTGCTGGCCGGATTCCTGATCGCGATCGCCGTGACACTGGTCTTCGCGCTGTGCATACGAGGGCTGGGCAAGGCGCCGCCGGCGTACCTGGCCGGCATCCGGCCTGTATCGGACCTGATCAACTCGCCCAACCTGTTCTCCGTCGTGGTCGCCGTGGTGGCCGGCATCGTCGGGGTAGTGTCATTGACCCTGTCCAGGGCGGGTGCCCTGATCGGTGTATTTATCTCAATCACCACAATCCCGGCCGCTGCCGACATCGCCGTGTCGGTCGCGTTCGGCAGCTGGAGCGAGGCAGGGGGCTCGGCCCTGCAGTTGCTGCTCAACGTCGGCCTGCTCATCATCGTCGGCGCGGTTGGCCTGCGCGCGCAGAGACGAATCTGGCGGAACTGGGGCAGGTCAGCTCGAAGGTCCGGTTAGCCGGACTGGACTGACCCGCTGCTGAGCCCCTCACCCCGTCAGGGTGATGTCCGCGGCATGCCCGGCGGGAATGGTTGCTCGTGGCAACGTCGTCAACCTCACATCAGTTGAGGTGAAGGAGCTCAGCATGAGCGAGCCGTTCAAGGGCACCATCAACACTGACATCAGGGACTCGGTGCCGGACTGGGCGCCGTTCGAGCCGCCGAAGGCGCCCGACGGGGCGCCTAACGTGGTGTACATCGTGCTGGACGACGTGGGGTTCTCGGCGATGTCGTGTTACGGCGGCCCGATTCCGACGCCGAACATCGACCGGATCGCCGGTGCCGGGGTGCGGTACACCCAGTGGCACACCACCGCGCTGTGCTCGCCGACGAGGTCCTGCCTGCTGACGGGGCGCAACCACACCCGCAACTCGATGGCGTGCATCACCGAGGCCGCGATTGGGTTCCCGAACGCCAGCGGGACGATCCCGCCAGAGAACGGCATGCTGCCGGAGATCCTGGGCGCGCGGGGCTGGAACACCTACATGGTGGGCAAGTGGCACCTGTGCCCGACGATCGAGATGAACGTAGCCTCGACGCGGCGGAACTGGCCGTCGGGGCGGGGGTTCGAGCGCTGGTACGGGTTCCTCGGGGCCGAGACAAACCAGTGGTATCCCGACCTGGTGTACGACAATCACCCGGTGGACCAGCCGAAGTCGCCGCAGGACGGCTATCACCTGACTGAGGACCTGACCGACAAGGCGCTGGAGTTCATCAAGGACGCGAAGGTGATCGCGCCGGACAAGCCGTTCTTCCTGTACTACGCGCCGGGCGCCGCACATGCGCCGCATCACGTATCGAAGGAATGGGCCGACAAGTTCAAGGGCCAGTTCGAGATGGGCTATGAGGCCATCCGGGAGCAGACGCTGGCCCGGCAGAAGGAGCTGGGCATCGTCCCGGCCGACACCGAGCTGCCGCCGGTGAACCCGATCGGCACCTCGCAGACCCGCAAGGGACCCAAGGGCCAGCCGTTCCCGCCGCTAGATGTCACCCGGCCGTGGGATTCGCTATCGGCGGAGGAGAAGCGGCTGTTCTGCCGGATGGCTGAGGTCTACGCGGGCTTCCTCGCACACGCCGACCATCACATTGGCCGGCTGCTCGACTACCTCGAGGAGTCCGGACAGCGGGAGGACACTCTGGTAGTGCTCGTGTCGGACAACGGGGCGAGCGGCGAGGGCGGCCCGGATGGGTCGGTCAACGAGATGAAGTTCGCGAACGGCATTCCAGACGACATGCAATCGAATCTCGCGATGATCGACGAGCTCGGCGGCACCAAGACCTATAACCATTACCCCAACGGCTGGGCGATGGCGTTCAACACGCCGTTCAAGATGTGGAAACGGTACGAATTCAATGGCGGCACCGCCGATCCGTGCATCATTTCCTGGCCGTCAGCGACAGCGGGCAAGGGCGGCAGCGGCGAACTACGGCACCAGTACCACCATGCGATCGACATCGTGCCGACGATCCTGGACTGCCTCGGCGTTGAGCCGCCCGAGACGATCAAGGGGCATGTGCAAAGCCGGCTCGACGGGGTCAGCATGCGCTACAGCGTCGATGATCCGTCGGCGCCGTCGGCCCGCAGGACGCAGTTCTACTCGATGCTCGGCTCACGGGGGATCTGGCACGACGGCTGGAAGGCCGTCACCACGCACCCCACGCTCAGCGGCTGGAGCGACTTCAACAACGACACATGGGAGCTGTACCACACCGACACCGACCGCGCCGAGATACATGACCTAGCCGCCGAGCAGCCGGACAAGCTCCGTGAGATGGTCAACCTGTGGTTCGCCCAGGCTGGCGAGAACGAGGCATTCCCGCTGGATGACCGGTCGGCCGTGGAGATCGTCACCACCCCCAGGCCGCAGCTGGCGAGTCCCCGCGACCGGTACGTCTATTTCCCCGGTACCGCGGAGGTGCCCGAAGCGCAGGCGGTCAACGTCCGCAACCGCTCCTACACGATCGGCGCGCTGGTGGACGTGCCCGCACCTGGCGCCGAGGGCGTGCTGTTCGCGCACGGGTCACGGTTCGGCGGGCACGCCCTGTACGTGAAGGACAACCGGCTGCGTTACGTGTACGACTTCGTCGGCATGATGGAGCAGAAGATCGACGGCACCGAGGACATCCCGACCGGTAAGGACCTGATCCTGTCCGCCTCGTTTGACAAGGACGGCGAGGACCCGCCGGGCGTGTCCACCGGAATGCTGTCCCTCTACCACGGCGACAAGAAAGTCGGCGAGGGCCGGATCAAGACCCAGCCGGGGATGTTCTCCCTGGCCGGCGAGGGCCTGTGCATCGGCCGCGACAGCGGCGAGGCAGTCACCGACGACTACCCGAACGGGTCAGCACACCACTTCACCGGCGGCACCATCAAGCGGGTCGCTGTCGACGTCAGCGGCGATCCCTACGTCGACCTCGAACGCGAGGCCCAGGCCATGCTCGCACGGGAATAGCGGCAACGCGCTGCTCAGTGCAAACCGGACAGGGCATCCTCGACCGCGCGGTGGAAGGTCGGATAGGCGTAGATCATCTCCCGTAGCCGCTGCACCGGCACCTCAGCGTGCACCGCGAGCGTGAGCATGCTGAGCACCTCGCCGCCGACCGGGCCGGCTGAGGTCGCGCCGACCAGGACGCCGCGCTCGCCGTCGGCGACCAGCTTGATGAGTCCCTCGTTACCCGCCTTATGGATCCAGCCGCGAGCAGAGGCGGGGATCTGGGTGGTCGCGGTCCGGACGCCGTCGCCGTAGCGCTCCCTGGCCTGCGCTTCGGTCAGGCCGACCGAGCCGATCTCCGGGTCAGTGAAGGTGACCCGCGGCACGGCGTTGTATTCGGCGGGATGATGCGGCCGGCCGAGGATGTCGTCGATGACGATGCCGGCCTGGTAAACCGACATGTGCGTGAAGGCGCCCTTGCCGGTGACGTCCCCGATGGCCCACACGCCCGGCGCGGCGCGCAGATGGCCGTCGGTCCCGATGGTGCGGGCATCCTCGTCCAGGCCTAGCGCGGCCATGCCCAGGCCGGCCAGGTTGGCCTTGCGCCCGGTGGCGACCAGCAGCCGGTCTGCGGTTAGTTCCTCACCGCCCGCCAGCGTCACAGTGAACTGACTGCCATGGTGGCGCACCGCCTGTGCTGCGACGCCCGTCCGCACGGCGATGTGCTCGTGAGCGAACACCGAGGCGAGCAGGCTGCCGGCCTCCGGCTCCTCGAGCGGCAGTAGCTGGCCGAGCGCCTCGACGACCGTGACGTGCGCGCCGAACCTCGCGAATACCTGGGCGAGCTCGGCGCCGATCGCGCCGCCGCCGAGCACGATCAGGGCATGCGGCACTTCCTCGGACTCGATGATCTCGCGGTTGGTCCAGTACGGCGTGCCTGCCAGGCCGCTGATCGGCGGTATGGCCGGCGCGGTGCCGGGGTTGAGCACGATGCCCTGGCGGGCCCGGAGCACCTCGCCGCCGACGCTGACCAGGCCCGCCCCGGCGATGGTGCCGCGGCCGCGGAACAGAGTGCCGCCCGCGCCGGTGAACCGGTCCGCGGCTGCCTTGTCGTTCCAGGAATCCGTGGCTTCGTCCCTGATACGCCTGGCGACCGGGGACCAGTTGGGCGAGATGACTGATGAGCCTGCCATGCCCTGAATGCGGCGGCCCTCGGCGAGCAGGTCGGCGGCCCTGATCATCATTTTGGAGGGAACGCAGCCCCAGTACGGGCACTCTCCGCCGACCAGGCGGTCCTCGACCCCCGCCACCGACAGCCCGGCCTTGGCGAGCTCGTTGGCGACATGCTCGCCGCCAGGACCCATGCCGACCACCACCACATCGAACTCGTGTTCGCTCACGCCGACCTCCCGCTAGGCAACATGACCCATTGTTGTTCACCCGGACCGGATGATGCCGGCAGCAAAGCGGCATCCGTAACGTCGCCTGCATACGGGAATGAGGGGAGGCGATGGCAGTGACCACAACTCAGGCGCGGCATGCGGGCGGAACGCGCCTCGGCGCAGGTGCCTGGACTGGCCGGATCCTGGCTGGCACGCTGATGATCATCTCCGGCGTGCTCAGCTTCCTGACCGGCCTCGCCGCGATCACCAGGGCACAATTCTTTACCTTCAGCAACGCGAACTACGCCTACCGCTGGACCGTGCACGGCTGGGGCTGGACGGAGCTCATACTCGGCATTGTCGTGTTCGCCGCCGGAGTGTGCGTCTTCCTGGGCATGCTCTGGGCGCGCATGCTGGGCGTGGTACTGGCCGTGCTCAGCGCCGTCGGGAGCTTCCTGTTCCTCCCGTATCAGCCGATCTGGTCGATCATCGTGATCGGCGTCGATGTGTTCATGATGTGGGCCCTGATGACCAGCGGGCGGCGCACTACGGCGTAACGCCCCGCTGGACCCGGTGCACGCAGACGTCGGCGAGGCGCAGCGACGCGGCCAGCTCGTCGATGACGCGCTGGCCGTCGATCGCGCCGCAGCTGAACAAGTCGAGGGCGATGAGGTTTTCCTCGGGCCAGGTGTGAATGCTCAGGTGCGACTCGGCCAGGATCAGCACCAGCGTGATCGCGCCGTTCGGGAAGATCACGTGGCTGGTGTCGAGGACGTGCCCGCCGCCGGCCTGCACGGCGGCGATGGCGAGTGCGGTGAGGTTGGTAACCTCGGTCACCGGGGCATCTGCCGCGTACCGGGCATCGACGGCGTACAGCCATTTCGGTGAGACAGCTTCCTGTCGCCGCAGCTCGGCGTAGCTGCTCGCGGCTTCCATGCCCGGCATGATGTGCGAGGATACCGTACTGTTATCAGCCGATGGATGTGGCAGTGGTCGATGTAGACACTGTGGTAGCCGAGGTGGCCGCTGCAGTCGGACTGGCCGAGGGTGAATCCGGCATCCGCGACATCCTGGCCGCGGTCCTGTCGGCGGAGCCGGCTGCGGTCCGCGAGGTGGCCAGGCTGGCCGAACTCCCGGTGCCGATCGTCGCGGCAGCCTGCAACGAGTTGCGCCTGGCGCGGCGTGATCGACTCGCAGCGGCCGGTGCGGCTGACAGCAGACGGCCGGGTAGCGGTGGCCGCGGCGACGGGCGGGCCGCCACTGCGGGCTGCCTGCCCGGACTGCGGCGGCCGCGGCGTGGTCATCCCGCCCGAGCTGGCCGGACTCGCCGGGGTACTGCAGCGCAGCGCGGACGGCGCGCCAGGCGCCAAGGCCGAGCTCGATCAGACCCATTGCACGGTGGCGACCAAGATCAGCCGCGTGCTCCGGCTTGCGGACGCGCATGCGCTGGCTGGCCAGCGGATCCTGGTGCTCGGGGACGACGACCTGATCAGCCTGGCGATCGCCCGGTTCGCGGCCCACCGCGGGCATCCCGGCACGATCCGGCGGCTGGCCGTGGTCGACGCCGACCCGGACGTGCTCGGCTGGATCGGCGACCAGGCCGCCGGTACTGGCGTCCCGCTCGAACTGGTCCGTCACGATCTCCGGCAGCCGCTGCCGGCCGGTCGCCGGGAGCTTCGACGTGGTGCTGACGGACCCGCCGTACACCGTCGCGGGTGCCGAGCTGTTCCTCAGCCGGGCGGTGTCCGCCCTTGCTGCCGAGCCCGGCCGGCACGTGTTCTTCTCCTTCGGCGCCCGGCGGCCGGACGAGACGCTCGCCGTCCAGCGCGCGATCGCGGAGATGGGGCTGGTCGTCCGGTCGCTGACGGCCGGCTTCAATGAGTATCTCGGCGCGGGCGTGCTGGCGGGCACCAGCAACCTGTACCACCTGCGCACCGCGGCCGGCGCGCGGCCGCTGATCGCCGGCGAGTATGCCGGCCCGCTGTACACCGCGGACAACCGGGCCGTGCCGGTCCGGCCGTACCGGTGCGCGCACTGCAAGGCCGTGCACAGCGTCGGGCCGGGTAGCCGGTGGCCGCAGATCGC
The DNA here is from genome assembly GCA_963834665.1 of uncultured Actinomycetota bacterium. Taxonomy (GTDB): domain Bacteria; phylum Actinomycetota; class Actinomycetes; order Streptosporangiales; family Streptosporangiaceae; genus JAJYUU01. The sequence goes on along the minus strand of CAWICK010000005.1, from coordinate 528,174 downwards.
CGCGCTGCAGGCGGCCGGCTGCCCCGATTGCGCCGGGACCGTGTTCCGGCCGATGGCGCTGGTACAGCGTTGACTGGGGTGCAGCGTTGACCGGGGCGCAGGGATGACCGAATACACCATCCGGCCGGCCACCGAGGCCGACGTCGACGCCATCGTCGGGTACGAGATCGAGATCGCCGTGATCTCGTTCGCCGACGAGGCGATAACCGACCCGGCGCTGCACCGCAAGCGGGTGACGGGCGCGCTCGGCAAGCCCGGCGAGGTCACCCTGGTCGCCGCCGCCCGGCAGGCCCCGGACGAGCCGCTGGGCTGGGCCTGGCTGTCGGCACGCACGAACTCGCTGACCGGCGACCGGTACGGCAACTTCAGGTCGCTCGCCGTTTCCGACATCGAGGACCGGAGTCTGGTCGGCGAACTGCTGATGGCAGCGGTGGTCGATGCGGCGGAGCAGGCCGGGCTGTCGTCCCTGACCGGCAAGGTGCACGCCGGGAACCTGGGCATGCGCGCGCTGTACCGCAAGTTCGGGTTCACCGCCACGCACCTGACCATGGAGCGGAAAGCGCGGTGACCCAGAGCCAGCTGATCAAGTGCGTGGTCTGGGATATCGACAACACCCTGCTGGACGGTACCTACCTGGAGGCAGGCGACCAGCTGCCGGACCCGGACCCGGACCTGCTTGCCGTGCTGCGCGAACTCGCCGGGCGCGGCATCTTGCACGCGCTGGCAAGCCGCAATCCGGCTGCGGCAGCCGACTACGTGCAACAGGTCACCGGCCTGGACTTCGCCGCCGTCGAGTGCGGCTGGGGGAGCAAGGCCGAGTCGGTCAGCAGGATCGCTGCCAGGCTCGGCCTGGCGCTGGACGCCATCGCGTTCGTCGATGACGACATGGCCGAGCGAGCCGAGGTCACCGCGGCGCTGCCCGCCGTGCTGGTGCTGACCCCGGAGGATGCGGCCGAGGCCGCGGACTGGCCGCAGTTCAGCCCGGCCGTGATCACCGCCGAGGCGCGCCGCCGCGGCGAACTGTATGCGCAGCGCCGCCGCCGTCAGGCGGACGCGGCAGCCTTCGGCGGCAGCCGCGATGAGTTCTTGCGGCGGGCCGGCACCCGGCTGACCATCGGCCCCGCCCGGCCGCAGGACCTGCCCCGCCTGCACGAGCTATCGGTTCGCACGCACCAGCTGAACTCCGCCGGCCAGCCGGTGACCGAGGCCCAGCTGGCCGCGCTCCTCGGGTCTGCCGGGCACCTGGTGGTCACCGTCACGCTGGCTGACAACTACGGCGACGACGGGCTCGTCGGCGCGGCCATCATGACCAGGAACGGGGCCGGCCCAGGGTCCGTCCCGCTAGTCGATGTCGGCGCCGCTGGTCATGATGTCCTGCCGGGCGCTGGGACGCGGCGCCCTGGACGCGCTGCTTGCCTGGCTGTGCCGGTCGGCGGCGGCAGCCGGAGCCAGCGAACTGCAGATCCCGTGCCTGGTCACGGAGCGCAACGTGCCCATGCGGCTGGCCCTTGCCGCGGCCGGGCTGCGGGCCGAGCCAGGCAGCGTGGCGCCCGATGGCCGGGCCGTGTTCGCCCGGTCGCTGGCGGGCAACCTGCCGAGTCTGCCCGACTGGGCAACAGAGCGGGTGCTGTCGTGACCGAAGATAGGCGCGTGACCGACGATGCCGCTGCACCGGAGAACGCCGCACCGGAGAACGCCGCACCGGGGACCACCAGAAGCTGTCGCCGACGAACTGCGGACGATGCTGGCTGAGGTGACCGGACGCGCGGACCTGCTCGCCACTCCCGCGCAGACTCCGCTGTTCGGAACCGGGGTCGGCCTCGACTCGCTGGCGGGCACGCTGCTGCTGCGCCAGGTGCAGCGGCGCTACGGCGTGGACGTGGCCGCCGAGGACCTGAACCTGGACAGCCTGCAAACCCTCGGCACGCTCGCCGCGTTTATCACGGCCCGCCGCTGATCTCGGCTGACTGGCGGCGGGCAGCACCTGCCACGCTGGCGGGCCGGCTCCGTCGACGCAGGCCGGCCGCGATCATGGGGAAGATCAGCACCGACAGGGCGCCCGCCCCGACCATGGCGGCCGCATTCGACGGCAGCATAACGCCGTCTTGCTGGCCGATCTCGGCGAGCGCGATGAGCAGCGGCAGGGTGGTCGCGGTGATGAACGTCATCTCCAGCCGCTGGATGACCGGCAGCACCCGGATGTACACCAGCATCGACGGCAGCCCGCGCACCACCAGCAGCAGGCCGAGGAAGACCAGCAGGCGCAGCGGGTTGGCAATGATCGCGTGGATGTCCAGGGTCATGCCGGAGGCCACGAAGAACAGCGGGATGAAGAACCCGTAGCCGACTGCGTCCAGCTTGTCCTCCAGCGGCCGGATGTCGACATCCATCCGCCGCGTCCAGCTCCGCAGCACCATTCCGGCCAGCATCGCGCCGAGCACCACGTCGAGACCGAACCGCTCGGCCGCCACCAGCAGCAGCACCAGCAGCACAATCGACCAGCGCAGCGTGGTCTGCGCGGTCGCGCGCTGGCCCTGCTTGATCAGCGCCCGCAGCTTGCGGTCCCCGATCATCCTCGGCGCGGCGGTGAGCAGCAGCGCCGCGCAGCCGACGGCCAGCAGCGACAGGATCGCGACGTACTGAGTGCGCTTGGTAAGGAACAGGGATATCGCGACAATCGGGAACAACTCCCCGACGGCGCCGGCCGCGAGGACATACCGGCCCAGCTTGCCGCCGAGCATGTCGTTGTCGTGCAGGATCGGCAGCAGCGTGCCGAGCGCGGTGGTCGTGAGCGCCAGGCCGATGGGGACGAAGTCGTGCACGTAATGAATTGCCGCCAGGCCGCCCACAGCGCCCACCGCGAGCACCGCGCTGACGGCCCAGCCGATCATGGCGAGCCGGCCTGATCGCTCCCGGAACAGGCGCGGATCGAGTTCGTAACCAGCCATCAGGAACAGGAAGCCGAGGCCGATGTTCGACAGCAGCTTGATGCTGGTGGTGTCGGCGAGGCCCAGGCCGTGCGGACCGATCAGCACCCCGGCCAGGATCAGCAGGACGACCTGGGGGATCTTCGGACCGGGCAGGGCAGACACGACGACCGGCGCCAGCGCTGCGACGACCACGACAGCCAGCAGGCTCTCCAGGCCATGGGCGTCCATAAGCCCAGCCCAAGCGGGTCGGGCCGCAGTTCCGCGGCGGTGATGCCGGTCGCCGCGCAGTGCTGCAGAAGGGCCTTCCGCCGGGCCTGCAGTCCGGCCCGCCTGCGCCGGCTCGAGCCGGCTCTCAATGGCCTCGTAGGCGGCCAGCAGCCTGCGCGCGACCTGGGCTGAGCCAGCCCCGTAGCTGGTGATCTCGGTGAACGCGAGATCTAGCAGGTCGTCCCAGCTCGTGACCGGTTCGAGCAGCCGGACCCGGCCCGCCGCGTCGGCGTAATAACCGGTCAGCGGGGGGCTCGCCGCGATCCGGCGCAGGATGTCCGCAAGCCTGTCGATGACCTGGATGGCGGTGGTCGGCTGGTTCACCGCCGGTGACAGCGCCTGGATGGCGATGTCGACGAGCTGCCGCAGGCCGTAGGCCGGATCCTGGTAGAGCGTCCGGCTCCGGCCCAGGTTCAGCCCGGCCAGGATGTCGCGGCCGTCCGGCGCGCCGCCGTAGGCGACCACCAGGTCCGCCCCGGAGGGCACGTACTCGCCGATGCGGGCGAGCAGCCGGAGCACGCAGTCATGCCGTTGCGCGAGCCGGACCAGCCGGTAATGGTCGACGCCCTGCAGGACGCCGGGGTGAGCACGGCGGCCGCGGGACGGCAGCGCTACCGGAGTCTGCGGGCTGGTGAGGGACGCCGCGCTGGCGGGCTGGTAGGCAGCGGCCGGCGGGTAGTGCTTGCGGATCGCGGCCCTGGTGCGGTCCGCTACGTCGGTGATGACCCAGGCGACCTGCAGCAGCCGCATGGTTGACGCGACATAGCCGAGGAAGACCAGCAGGCTGGCGGTGACCAGGATGACGGCTACCGTCAGGCCGCGGGACTCCGGCTCATGCCCGTGGCCCCCGGCCAGAACAAGGAACGCCACCGAATAGGCGAAGGTCGCGAGCAGGAAGCCGAAGGCCACCTTGGTGAGGCCGGACCGGATGAATGTCCGCAGCGCCCGCGGGGACGCCTGGGAGCTGGCGAGCTGCAGCGCGACCAGGGTCAGGGTGAAGACCACGCCGAGAAAGGTGAGGGTCGCGGAGGCGATGATGCCGAGGACGCCGGCCGCCTCGCCGGAGGCGACCTTAGGGCCGGCCGGGATTTCTGACGCCAGGCCGAGGCTGGGCGCATAGACCGTCAGCGCGGCCAGCAGGATCCCGGCAGCCAGGAAAGCCGCCGGGATCGGCCAGAAACTGTCCTGCAGCCTTTCGCGCGCCCAGGCCAGCCGGTAACCGTTAGCGGCAGCCGGGCGCAGCGCAAGGACCTGCGAAGACGTCACCGGCGCAGGATGCCCGTAACCGGGGCAAGCTACGCCCAAGAAAAGGAAACGGGGCCCGGCGTGGCGCCGGGCCCCGCGGGAATGCCGGGCAGGTTTAGCTCAGCCGGTGTAGTGGTGCAGGTAGATCCGCGCGCTACTCGGCGCGACGTTGGCCAGCAGGCCGCCGTCGAGCAGTGCCGGGCCGAGATCCGTGCTGGACAGCGGGCCGTTGACGTATCCGACCGGGCTCCACACCCCGGCGTTCAGGACCTGATAGCGGATGCTGATCCCGCTCGGGCCCTTGTAGGCCAGCAGCAGCGGACCGGTGTTGTGGTCGTTGTCCGAGGCGGCAGCCGGGCCCGCACTTGTCAGCGCGCCTGGTACCAATCCCTGCAGCGTCCACGGAATGGCCTTGCTGCCGCTCAGGCCCGAGCCGACGTTGTCGGGCGTGGTGGCGAAGCTGATCCCGCCCACCGTGCCGGGCGTCTTCCAGAACACGTACACGTTGCTCTTGTTCGACTGCGCACCGGTACCGGCGATCTCGGCCAGCGACGGGGCCGCGTCGGTCAGCGTCGCGCTTGTCCCGCCGATCCAGTGGGACGCGTCGAAGGTGAAGCCGCGACCCTTCGGCGAGCCGATCTCGTACCGCACGTGGTTGCCGGGCCCGCGCCAGGACACGATCATCCGGCCGTGGGTCGAGTTGATCGGGAAGAGCACCGACGGCGCGCTATAGCTGACCGCGAGGGTGTCCTTGCCCACCTTGATGGACTGCGGCTTGGTCCACTTGATCCCGCCCTTGGTGTTCAGCTCGCCCTGCGAGTAGACGATGTTGGTGCTGCGCAGCCGCTTCCAGACGACGACGACAGCGTCCACGCTGTGCGGGTCGATGTAGAAGGCGGCCGCCGGGGAAGTGGTGGTCAGCGCGCCGGGGACGAAGCCGCCGCCCGCCCACTTGCCTCCGATCTTGAACTTGTACAGCACCTTGTTGCTGTTCTGGCCCTTCCAGGTCACGAACGTGCCGCGGACTCCCTGGCCGGTCCGGTAGATAGCGGACAAGCCAGGCGTGGCGTTGGTGAACGCCCCTGGCACTGTGCCAGCGCCGTTCCACGGGTGGTGCACTGCCGCGGTGGCCGCGCCAGCTGCGGTGAGGGCACATACAGTGCCGGCCGCGGCGGCCGCCGCGAACAGCCTTGACTTCGAGCGATGGAGCATCACAGATCCTCGCGTTCTGTTGTCAGTGAACCTGCCGCCCGCTGCGGGAGGCATGCCGAACGCTAGGTGACGCGTCCCTGGGCTTCAGCGGTGATTGCCTAGGACTTAGCTGGGTTTTCGCTGAGTATCCGCCCCGCGACGCTCATCCGGCACAGTGCATGATTGCCTCGTGGCGGTCACTCCGACATTTCCTAGCCGGGACAGCCTGGACAGGCTCCGGTTCCGGCCGCTCGATGTCGGCATCGGCGTCGGCGTGATCCTGCTCATCTACGCGGTCGTCCGGGTCGCCGCGAGCGCCAAGGTGCCGTTCCACCCGGGCGTCACCACCACCATCGATACCGCTCCGTCGCAGCTTCCTTACTACGCTGCCCGCAGCCTGCTGCGGATGTTCATCGCGCTCTTCTTCTCCTACGCCTTCAGCTTCGGCTACGCCTACCTGGCGGCCCGCAACCGCCGGGCCCGCCGGGTGCTGATCCCCGCGCTCGACATCTTGCAGTCGGTCCCGGTGCTCGGCTTCCTGGCCGTCACCGTGACGTTCTTCACCCAGGTGGTGTTTCCTGGCTCGGAACTCGGGCTGGAGGCCGCGGCCATCTTCGCCGTCTTCACCGCGCAGGCCTGGAATATCACCTTTTCCTTCTACCACTCGCTGGTCAGCCAGCCCCCCGACTTCGATGAGGCCAGCAGGCTCATGGGACTGTCCCGGTGGAAGCGGTTCTGGGCGGTCGACGTCCCCGGCGGCGCCATCGGGCTGGTCTGGAACGGGATGATGAGCTTCGGCGGCAGCTGGTTCTTCCTGACCGCCTCCGAGCTGATCACCATCGGCAACCGCAGCTATACGCTGCCCGGAGTCGGCTCGTACGTTGGAGTCGCCGAACGGCAGGGCAACCTCGGCCACGTCGGGTTCGGCATCCTGACGATGGTCATCATGATCCTGGTGGTGAACGTCCTGTTCTGGCGGCCCCTGGTCGCTTATGTGGACAAATTCCGGGTCGAGCTCACCGAGTCGGCCCATAAGCCGAAGTCGCTGGTGCTGACCGCGCTGCGCCGCTCGAACTGGCCGGTGGCGTTCGGCCGCGTCAAGCGGACCGCCGCGAGCCCGGTCAACCGGGTCATGGGCGTGGTGACCGGCATCGACGACCGCAGCCTGGCCATGCATGCGGCGCGCAGGCGGGCCGGCGACGTGGCGTTCACGATAGTGGTCGCGCTCGCGCTCGGTTTCGGCCTGTTCAGCATGCTGAAGTTCGTGGCTGGCGGCCCGCAAGGGCTCGCCGTGTTCGGGCAGGCGTTCCGGCTGGGCTTCCTGACCTTCCTGCGGGTGGTCGTCGTCGTAACGGTGTCGTCGGTGGCCTGGATACCAGTGGGGGTGTGGATCGGGTTCAACCCGAGAGTTGCCCAGTTCCTGCAGCCGGTCGTGCAGGTGTTTGCCAGCTTCCCGGCGAACTTCGTCTTCCCATTCGCGATCGCCGTCTTCATCAGCCTCGGCATCAGCCTGAATTACGGCAGCATCTTGCTGATGCTGCTCGGCACCCAGTGGTATGTGCTGTTTAACGTGATCGCTGGCGCAAGCGCTGTGCCGTCGGATCTGAAGGAAGCGATGGACGACCTCAATGTGAGCGGCTGGGACCGGTGGCGCCGGCTGATCCTGCCCGGCATCTTCCCCGCCTACGTGACCGGCGCCATCACCGCTGCCGGCGGCGCCTGGAACGCGACGATCGTGGCGGAGTACGTCACCTATAACCACCACGTGCTGACGGCGAGGGGTCTCGGCGCGTTCATCGCCGAGAACACCGGCCACCTGCCGGCCCTGTTCGCCGGGCTGCTGGTGATGGCGGTCTACGTGACCGGGCTGAACGCGCTGCTCTGGCGCCGCCTCTACCGGCTGGCCGAGACGAAATTCGCGCTGGCATGACGGCGCTGCAGGCGGTGGAACGGACCGGGCCGCGAGACGGCCCGCTGATCAGCGTACGGTCGCTGAGCAAGTCGTTCGCCGGGCCGGGCGGCAGGGCACTGCCGGTGCTCGAGGACATCAACCTGGACGTTCAGGAGGGCGAGTTCGTCGCGCTGCTCGGCCGCAGCGGCAGCGGCAAGTCCACCCTGCTGCGCTGCATCGCCGGGCTGATGGCGCCGACCGAGGGCCAGGTGCTGTTCCGCGGCACGCCGCTGACCGGCACGAACAGGGAGACCTCGATGGTCTTCCAGACCTTCGCGCTGATGCCATGGCTGACGGTTCAGCAGAACGTCGAGCTCGGCCTGGAGGCGCGGGGCGTGCCGCCGGCCGAGCGGGCCGAGCGCGCGCTGCGCGCGATCGACATCGTGGGCCTGGATGGTTACGAGTCCGCCTATCCCAAGGAACTGTCCGGCGGCATGCGGCAGCGCGTCGGCTTCGCCCGGGCCCTGGTGGTCGAGCCGGCCGCGCTGCTGATGGACGAGCCGTTCAGCGCGCTGGACGTGCTGACCTCGGAGAACCTGCGCGGTGAACTGCTGGAGCTGTGGGAAGGCCGCCGGTTCCCCACCAAGACCATCGTGATGGTCACCCACAACATCGAGGAAGCGGTGCTGCTGGCCGACCGCATCCTCGTGCTTGGCACGAATCCCGGCCAGATCCGGGCCGACATGGTCAACCCGCTGCCCCGGCCGCGGCGCCGCCGGACGCCGGACTTCGACGAGCTAGTCGACCAGATCTACCGGATGATGACCCAGCGCGGCGCCCCGACGGCTGAATCTGTCCGAGGGCAGCCGGCTGCGCCCGGCGGCCCGGTGGCGGGCACGGTCAGCGACACGCCGCTGCCGCTGGCCACCGTCGACGGCCTGTCCGGACTGGCCGAGATCCTGCTCGGCCGCCATGGCGGCTCGGCCGACCTGGCTGATCTGGCCGACAGCCTTGGCCTCGAGGTCGACGACCTGCTGCCGCTTGTCGACGCGCTTGTCCTGCTCGGCTTCGCCGACTTGCACGGCGACCGGCTGGAGCTGACGGCGAACGGGCAGGTCTTCGCCGGAGCGAGCATCCAGGACAGCAAGGAGATATTCGCCAGGGCCGCGCTCGAACGCGCGCCGCTGGTCCGGACGATCTACCGCGGGCTGCTCGGCAGCCTGGATGACATCCTGCCGGCTGGCTTCTTCACCGACATCCTGCGTAACAACTTCGGCGAGGAGGACGCCGCCCGGCAGCTGGACGTCGCGGTGAACTGGGGCCGGTACGCCGAGCTGTACGACTACGACGCGACCCGCGGCCAGATCATCAGGGAGAAGCAGGGCATCGGCGCCACGATCGCGGACGCGCCGCAGCCGGCCGGCCGTGGCTCGCTGACCTTGTACCTCGGTGCCGCGCCGGGCTCAGGCAAGACGTTCCGGATGCTGCGGGAGGGCCAGGCAGTGCGGGCCCAGGGCGAGGACGTGGTCATCGGTTTCGCCGACACCCGCGGTCGCCAGCACACCGAAGAGGAAATCGGCGGCCTGGAGCAGGTGCCGGCGCGGCTGACCGCCGCCGCCGAGGGCAAGCCATCCGAGCTGGAGATGGACGTCACCGCGGTGCTCGCCCGCAGGCCCGCCGTCGCGCTTGTCGACGACCTGGGGCTGCATGCCGCGGCGATCGAGGCGCTGCGAGCCGCCGGCATCCACGTGATCAGCACCGCCGACGTTGCCGACGTGGAGCGGGTAGCCAGCGAGGTGGAGTCGATCTCCGGCGAGCCCGCCGCTGCCACCATCACCGATGCCGTGCTGGCCGGGGTGACTGCGCTGCAGTTCGTGGACAGCTCGCCGGAGGCGCTGCGCAAGCGACTCGGCCACGGCAACATCTACCCGGCCGACCAGATCGATGCGGCCCTGCACTCCCAGTTCCAGCCGACCAGGCTGGCCGCGATGCGCGAACTCGGCCTGCGGCTTGTCTCGCAGAGCCTGCCGGGAGATGGGCCGGCCGCCAGCGCGGCCCGCAGGACGTGCTGGTGGCGGTCTGGCGCCCCGACCAGGCGGACGCGCTGGTGCGGCTCGGCGTCCGGCTGGCCCGGCGGCGCGGCGCCCGCTGCTGCGTGCTGGCGCTGAGCCAGCTGGGCCCGACCCCCGCGGCGTTGACCGGCCGGGTCGAGGCCGCCGCTGCCGCCACCGGCGCCAGCGTGCTCATCCGGGAGAGCCGGGACGCGGGCGCCGCGCTGATCTCGGCCGTCCAGGAGGTCAACGCCCGGCACCTGGTGCTTCCGGTACCGTCAGCGGGGATATTCGAGCGCTGGCGCGGCACGCTGCTGGAACGGCTTGCAAGTCAGCTGCCCGACGTGCACCTGCATATTCAGACGGCAGCCGGGCTGGCCGACCGCGATCCGGACGGGAACGGGGCCGGGTCGGCCGACTCCGCGCTCGCGCCGGCGCGCCGCCGCGGGGCGATCAGGGTCTACCTTGGCTACGCGCCGGGCTGCGGCACCACCACCGCCATGCTCGAAGAGGGAGTCCGGCGCCAGTCCCGTGGCACCGACGTCGCGGTCGGCGCCGTGGACACCCGGGACCGCGAAGACGTCGCGGCCGAGCTGGAGCAGCTGGAGCTCATCGGCGACGGCGGGACGCTGAACACCGCGGCCGTGCTGGCGCGCCATCCTGAGGTGGTCTGCATCGACGAGTTGACTGCCGGGACCACCACGGCCGAGCGCAGGTTCGCCGCGGCCCGGCGGCTTGCCGACGCTGGCATCACCGTCGTCGGTACCGTTCAGCTCGGCCGCCTGGACGCCGTGCTCGACGAGCGGGCCCTGCTGGCCCTTGCGGACGAGATCGAACTCGTGGACCTGCCCCCGTCGATCCTGATGGACCGCGTCAGGCGGGGCGAGATTGTGCCCGCGGACCAGGTCGAGCAGGCGCTGGCGACGACGTTCTCGGCTGACCAGCTGAGAGATGAGCGGGAACGGGCGTTCCGCCTGGTGGCCGAGCACGGCGAGCGGCGGCTGGCAGCTTATGCCGGCGACGATCAGCCCGCTCCGCTGGCGGGGCAGGAGCGGCCGCCGTCCATCGCAGCGTGCGCCGCCCCGCGGCCGGGCATGGAGCCGCTGATCCGCCGCGCGGCAGCGCTGGCGGCGCAGGTGGACGGCGTCTTCAGGACCGTGACCGTCCAGCCGGAGCCCGGCGGCGAATCCGATCAGCTGCGGCCAGCGTACGCGGCGCTGACTGAACAGCTCGGCGGCGAGTTCGTGCTGCTGTCCGGCCCCGCCACGGCGCAGGTGCTGGCCGATTTCGCCGTGCGGGCCGACGTGACCGAACTGGTGCTGGCCAGGACGCAGCCCCGCCCGGCGGGCCGTTACCCGGTGCTGCGCGAGCTTGCCAAGGTAGCCCGTGACGTAGAGCTGCACGTCCTGCCGGCCGACCAGGCCGGCTGAGGCCCCGGCGATGGCGGTAACGCCGGTCATGGTGCCCACCAGGATCAGCCGCCCGGACAGGCTGGGCGAGACGAAGTGCGGCAGCGGGCCGCGGAGGCTGATCTTGTGCCTGACCTTGCCGGTGCCGGCGGCGAGCTCATAGAGCGTGCCGGAATTCCAGTCGGCGACCCAGACCGCGCCGCCGCCGATCACTGGCGAGCCCCAGGCGCCGGCCGGGCCGCGCCACCGCACCCTGATAGTGGTCCGCGTGGTGCTCACCGCCGTCAGGCCGCTGCCGGTGCACGGCACGTACACCGTCGTGCCGCTGACCGCTGCCCCGCCGAAGGCCGCGCAGACTGGCGCCTTCGCGAGCTGGCCGCCGATGCCGCCGAGATGCTTCGCCGCCAGCAGGTAGCCGGTGCCGTCTCTTGCCGACCTGCAGGATCCGGCCGTCGGCGAGCAGCGCCGGTGACATCGCGCCGAGGTCCTGATCGCCGCGGTTGTCCGCCGCCCAGCCAGTCGGCGCGAAGAAGCCGGTCCGCTTCAGCCGCGGCGTGAGCGCGAGGACCGAGTCGCTGCCGTCGTAGGGCGGGCGGGTCGCGGCGCCGTTCCCGACTGCTACGTAGATCGGTCCCGGAGTTACCCACCACCGGCCCGCCCGCTGCCCAGATGCCGCCCTGCGATTTGGTGGGCACGCGGTAAGACCAGATCGCGCCGCGGCGCGTGGCGGGCATGGCTACTACCGAGCCGATGTACGGCCCGCAGTCGCCATAGTGGCCGCCGAATGCCACGTAGATGTGCCCGTCGGTCAGGGCCAGCGCGCCGCGCTGCTGATCGTAGGCAGGCTTGTCGTCCGGAGACGGTACATTCCGGGTAAACGCGACATGGCCGTCGGATACCCGCAGCGCTGCCAGCAGGTGACCGGTCGTGCCGTTCTGCGCGACGACATAGACCAGCCTGGTCTGCCGGTCGTAGATCGGTGTGCTGGTAATGCCCAGCGGGCTGATGTCACCGCACGGCTGCCCGGCCGATCGTTACCGGCGTGCCGACCCTGGTGTGCCAGCGCACCGCGCCGGTGGCCCGGCTCAGCCCGTAGACCTGATCGGACTCAGTCGCAGCGATCACGGTGTCACCGATGACAATCGGCTGCCCGTACACCGCCGTGCCGAGCCGCCTGGACCAGGCCACCGTCAGCCGTCCGGCCGGGGGCAAGTCGTTCAGCTCGCCAGTCCGGGCCCCGTTTCCGTGATATTGAGGCCAGTTCGAGGACTGCGCGCTGCCGACCGGGCCGGATAGCGCGGCGGACGCGGCCGGGCCCGGAGAGGCCTGGCTGGAGCACGCGGCGAGGGCGAGAGCGGGGGGTGCGATGAGTGCCATCAGTCGTGTCCGCACCAGGTCAGTCTGCACCGCCCGACAGTGGCCAAGATAGTGTCAACGGTGCTGCCACCTAGATGCGAGCTGCCCATGACCGATCGCCGCCACTGAGCGGATCCTGACGATCCCGAACCTGATCAGCCTTGCCCGGCTGCTGGGCGTCCCGGTGTTCTTGTGGCTGGTGCTCGGCGTGCAAACGCGAGCGGGGGACTGGTGGGCGGTCGGCCTGCTGCTCGCCGCGGGATTCTCCGACTGGCTGGACGGCAAGATCGCCAGGGCGCTGAACCAGCAGAGCAGGCTCGGCCAGCTGCTCGACCCCGCCGCGGACCGGCTCTACATCGTGGCGACCATGGTCGCGCTTGGCGGTCCGGTCGATCATCCCGTGGTGGCTAGTGGCGGTGCTGGCGGTGCGGGAACTGCTGATGGCGGTGGTGCTGGCGGTGCTGCGCCGGCGCGGCTGGGGCGCGCTGCAGGTGAGCTTCGTCGGCAAGACAGCCACCCTTTGCCTGCTGTACGCGTTCCCGCTGCTCTTCCTGGGGTCGCATGTTGCCAGCTACGCCGAGACTGCCAAGGTGGCCGGTTGGACCTTCGTAATCTGGGGAACTGCCCTGTACTGGTGCTCGGCCCTGCTGTACCTGGTGCAGGCGAGGCGGCTGCTGGCTGGCCCGGGCCCCGGCCAGGCTGGACTGCACCGGGATGAACTGAAGAAAGGGGATCCGGCGGCGGTGAAGCCCGTGGTGGTGCCGTGAAAGCTGTGGTGATGGCGGGCGGCGAAGGCACCAGGCTGCGCCCGATGACGGCCAACCAGCCTAAGCCGATGCTGCCGGTGGTCAACCGGCCGATCATGGAGCACGTGCTGCGGCTGCTGCGCCGGCACGGCCTGACCGAGACCGTCGTGACCGTGCAGTTCCTCGCCTCGATGGTGCGGAACTACTTCGGCGACGGCGAGGACTTCGGCATGAGCCTGCAGTACGCGACCGAGGAGACGCCGCTCGGCACCGCGGGCAGCGTCAAGAACGCGGAGGACGCGCTGCGGGACGAGCCGTTCCTGGTGATCTCCGGCGATGCGCTGACCGATATCGACCTGTCCGACCTGATCGCCTTCCACAAGGACAACAACGCGCTGGTGACGGTCGCGCTGGCGCGGGTGCCCGACCCGCTGGAGTTCGGCATCGTGATCGTCGACGACGACGGCAAGATCCAGCGGTTCCTGGAGAAGCCGACCTGGGGCCAGGTCTTCTCCGACACCGTCAACACCGGCATCTACGTGATGGAGCCGGAGGTGCTCGACCGACGTGCCCGGCCGGGCAGGTGGTCGACTGGTCCGGCCGACGTCTTCCCGAAGCTGCTCGAGAACGGCGCGCCGCTGTACGGCTGGATCGCCGACGGCTACTGGGAGGACGTCGGCTCGCTCGAGAGCTACATCAAGGCCCAGGCCGACGTGCTGTCCGGCAAGGTCAACGTGGAGATCGACGGATTCGAGGTGTCGCCCGGCGTCTGGATCGCCGACGGCGCCGAGGTCGACCCGGAGGCGGTGCTGACCGGGCCGCTGTGCATCGGCGATTACGCCAAGATCGAGGCTGGCGCGCAGCTGCGCGAGTTCACCGTCGTCGGCAGCAACGTCATCGTCAAGGAAGGCGCGTTCCTGCACCGCGCGGTCGTGCACAACAACGTGTACGTCGGCCGCGGCGCCACGCTGCGCGGCTGCGTGATCGGCAAGAACACCGACGTGATGAGCCAGGCCAGGATCGAGGAAGGCGCGGTCGTCGGCGACGAGTGCGTGATCGAGCCCGACAGCTACGTGTCGGCCGGGGTGAAGGTCTACCCGTTCAAGACCATCGAGGCCGGCGCGGTCGTCAACACCAGCGTGATCTGGGAATCGCGCGGCCAGCGCACCCTGTTCGGCCCGCGCGGAGTGTCCGGCCTGGTCAACGTCGAGATCACGCCGGAGCTGTGCGTCCGGCTGGCGAGCGCGTACGCGACCACGCTGAAGAAGGGCTCGGTCGTCACGACCTCACGCGACGCCTCCCGCGCCGCCCGGGCGCTCAAGCGGGCCGTGCACGGCGCGCTGAACGCCAGCGCCATCAACGTGGTCGACCTGGAGGCCCAGCCGATGCCGCTGGCCAGGTTCGAGACCGCACGCAGCGACTGCAGCGGCGGGATCGCGCTGCGGACGACGCCGGGCGACCCGCAGTCGCTGGACATCATCTTCATGGACTCCGACGGCGCGGACCTGTCCGAGGCCGCGCAGCGCAAGCTGGAGCGGGTGTTCTCCCGGCAGGAGTACCGGCGGGCATTCCCCGGCGAGATCGCCGAGCTGTCCTACCCGCCCAGGGTGATCGAGGCCTACACGCACGAGCTGCTCCGCTCGGTCGACATGACCGGGGTCCTCGGCGCCGGGCTGCGGGTGGTGGCCGACTGCGCCGGCGGCACCACGTCGCTGGTGCTGCCTGGCCTGCTCGGGAAGATCGGCGTCGACGTGCTGACCGTCAACAACCGGCTGGATGAGTCGTCGCCGACCCAGTCGGTCGCCGCGGTGCGGGCCGACATGCACCGGCTGGCCGAGCTGGTTTCCTCGTCGCGGGCCGCGTTCGGGGTCAGGTTCGACCCGGTCGGCGAGCGGATCGCGCTGGTGGACGACAAGGGCGCCCTGGTCAGCGACGACCGGGCGCTGCTGGTGGTGCTCGACCTGATCGCTGCCGAGCGGCACAGCGGCCGGGTGGCGCTGCCGGTCACCACCACCAGGGTGGCCGAGGAGGTCTGCCGCTTTCCACGGCGTCGAGGTGATCTGGACGCCGACGTCACTGCACGGCCTGTATGAGGCGGCCGCCAGCCCGGACGTGATCTTCGCCGCGGACGGCAAGGGCGGCTTCGTCGTGCCGGGGTTCTCCCGGTCCATCGACGGGATCGCGGCCTTCGCCCAGCTACTCGGCCTGGTCGCGCGGACCAGGCTGACGCTGAGCCAGATCGGCGCCCGGATCCCGGAGGCCAACCTGCTCAAGCGCTCGATGCCGACGCCGTGGGCGGCCAAGGGCATGGTGATGCGGACCGTGGTCGAGGCGGCCGGGGACCGGGAGCTCGACACCACCGACGGCGTCCGGGTGATCGAGCCGGACCTGGGCTGGATCCTGGTGCTGCCCGATCCGTCCGAAGCCGTCACGCACCTGTGGGCCGAGGGCAAGGACGCCGACACCGCGCAGGCGCTGCTCGATGAGTGGGCCGCGGTGGTGGAGCGGGCCGGGCGCTGACCAGCGACCTGGCGGCCGGGACGGCCGCGAACCATGAGACAATCGCCGGTCGCTTACGATGACAGTAGGCACGGCGGAGGTGCGGCCAGCATGTGGCGAAGGCGTCGCGACGATGCCCAGCGGGGCTCCGGGAGCCGGTGACCGCGGGGCGGCGCCCGGGCACCGGCCGCGGTCGGTCCGGCCGGCGCCGCTCGGGGTTCCCGGCGCGCGTGGCGCATGGACCGCCAAGCGGCCGGCGCAGGTAGCGTTGGGCGGTGCCAGCCGGACTTCGTGCGCAGCCTGCCGCGGCGGCGCGCTGCTGCTCCCGCCTCCGTCGCCCAGCAGACGAATGGGAGGCTCGGCGATCTGATGCCCAGCGTCTACTGCACGGCATGCGGTGAAGCGAATCCGGAGGGTGCCCGGTTCTGCTCGCACTGCGGCACGCCGCTGATCCGGCGGCCAGGCGACCGGGTTGCCGATACCACCTCGACCATCTCGATTGGCGGCAGCGACCTCGACGGCGAGCCCGGCGATGAGTACTCGCGCCGACGACGCCGCCGTGGCTGACGCTGCCGCCGGGCACCGCGCTGCTGGCGGTCCGCCGCGGCCCCAACGCGGGCAGCAGGTTCCTGCTGGACAGCGACCTCACGCTGGTCGGCCGCCATCCCGACAGCGACATCTTCCTCGACGACGTGACGGTCTCCCGGCGGCATGCCGAGTTCTACCGGCAGGGCGGCCGGTTCACCGTCCGGGACGTGGGCAGCCTGAACGGCACCTACGTCAACCGGGAGCGGATCGAGGAAGCCAACCTGAACGAGGGCGACGAGGTGCAGGTCGGCAAGTTCCGGCTGGTGTTCCTGCTCGGCGCCGCGGACGCGGCCGAGTACGGCGGAGGCTCGCGAGGTCGGGGGATGAGCGCTCAGCCAGCCCGCGGATACCTCGGCATCAGCGAGGTCCTGGCCCAGCTTCGCGCTGACTTTCCCGACGTCAGCGTCTCCAAGATCAGGTTCCTGGAGACCGAGGGACTGATCACGCCCGGCCCGGTCGCCTGCCGGTTACCGCCGGTTCTGCGCGGCCGACGTGGACCGGCTCCGGTTCATCCTGGCCGCCCAGCGCGACCAGTACCTGCCGCTGCGGGTGATCAAGGACCGGCTGGCCAGGCTCGACCAGGCTGAGCACCCGGCCGCGCGCGCCCGCCGACGTGCGGGCCCGGCCGACGCGCGCCCGGCCGACGCGCGCCCGGCCGACGCGCGGGGCCCGGACGCGCGCGCGGCCCCGTTCCCCTCAGCGGACCAGGGTGGCGGCAACGGCACCCCGGTCGCAGCGGTGCTGACCCGGCGCGAGCTGGTCGACGCCAGCGGGATGACGGAGGCCCTGCTGACCGAGCTGGAGACCTTCGGCCTGCTCCGGCGGGTCGGCAGGCACTACGGCGCCGACGCGCTCCAGGTGGCCCAGACCGCAGTGGCGCTGACGGCCTATGGCGTCGAGGCCAGGCACCTGCGGGCGGTCCGCGCGGCCGCCGAGCGCGAGACGACCATGATCGAGAGCCTGGTCGCGCCGATCCGCGGCAGCGCGGCGCGGGCGCCAGGGAGCTTGCCGCCCGGACCGCGGGCGAGCTGGCCGCCTCGTTTTGCGGCTGCACGGCGCGCTGGTCGACGGCGCGCTGGCCGAGGCCGGCCTGGCGGCGCGGCCGGCGGCGCTGCCAGCGAACGCGGGTCGCCGGCGAGGCCGAAGAGCCGCCGCGGGAATGCAAGGTGCCAGCGCATGAACGCGTCCGGGGCCATGGCGCCGGGCTGCCCCGTATTGCGGGTGTACTTTGACAAAGGGAGTGCCTGCAGGCAGAAGGGGAATGCCAGTAGGCAGATCCGCAAGGAACCGCAGCGCCCAGGCGCGGACAGGGACGGAGCCGCCGTGAGGCAGATGGAGGTCGTCGGCGTCCGGGTAGAGATGGCCACGAACAACCCCATCGTCCTGCTGAAGGAGACGGAGGGGGAGCGCTACCTGCCGATCTGGATCGGGCCCAACGAGGCTACGGCCATTGCCTTCGCCCAGCAAGGCATGGTGCCGCAGCGGCCGCTGACCCATGACCTGATGCGCGACATGCTCGAGGCGCTGGAGATCCGGCTGACCACTGTCAATATCACTGCGCTCCGAGACGGTATTTTCTTCGCAGACCTGATCTTTTCCAACGGCCGGGAAGTAAGCGCGCGTCCGTCGGACTCGATTGCGCTCGCGCTGCGCACGGGCGCGTCGATCTTCGTCCGTGACGAGATCCTCGACGAGGCGGGGGTCGCGATCCCGGACGAGCAGGAGGACGAGGTCGAGAAGTTCCGTGAGTTCCTTGACTCCATCACGCCTGAGGACTTCGGCCGGTCAACCTGACCGTGCCGCGACGCGCCGCCGAGATCGTTGACTCGGCTACGCTCAGCGGCCTAACGTGCGAGATGGAGTACCCAGGCACCGGCGCCCTGGGCCGGAGGTGGGTGTGGCGGTGACGAGGGGCGACGGAGCGGCGCCGAAAGTGCGCGGAGCCTCTGCCCGGCAGGCTGGCGAGCAACAGCTGCTGTTCGACGAGGAGATCGTCGTGCAGGCAGAGGTCGCTGGCTACCGTGGCCCGACAGCATGCGCGGCAGCGGGCATCACCTACCGGCAACTCGACTACTGGGCCAGGACGGGCCTGGTCGAACCGAGCGTGCGGGCGGCCAGCGGCTCAGGCTCCCAGCGGCTGTACGGCTTCCGCGACATCCTGGTGCTCAAGGTCGTCAAGCGGCTGCTCGACACGGGTATCTCGCTCCAGCAGATCCGTGCTGCCGTGACGCACCTGCGATCCCGCGGCGCGGCGGACCTCGCGCAGGTCACACTCATGAGTGACGGCGTGAGCGTCTATGAGTGCACGTCTGCCGATGAAGTTGTCGACCTGCTCCAGGGCGGCCAGGGCGTCTTCGGCATCGCGCTCGGCCGGGTGTGGCAGGAGGTCGAGGGCAGCCTCGCCGAGCTTCCGTCCGAACGGGCGGATGACGACGAAGCTGACGCAGCCGCCGCGGCTGATGAGCTGGCCAAGCGGCGCATTCGCAAGACGGGCTAGTCGGGCGGCGAGTTTCAGTCGCGACAGGATCTCGCGCGCGGCTGTCCCTACCTGGGCGGGGCTGGCGACGGTGCGTGCGGTATTGGCAGCCAAGCTGTCGTTCTTCGGCTGATTCCTGCCGTATCAAGTTATATCGTGTTATCGTGCTGACCGTGCCACCCATCATCGGTGTCAGGGAACTACGCAAGGCCTACGGGACGATAGTCGCCGTGGACGGCGTCAGCTTCGAAGTCGAGCAAGGCGAGTTCTTCGGCATCCTCGGCCCGAACGGGGCCGGCAAGACCACGACGCTGGAAGTGCTCGAGGGGCTGCGCCAGCCCGACAGTGGCGAGCTGAGCGTGTTCGGGTTGCCGCCATGGCCGCGCAACCCGGCGCTGCTAACCCGCATCGGCGTGCAGCTTCAGGCGTCCTCGTTCTTCGAACGGCTCACCGCACGCGAGCAGATCCGCACCTTCGCCTCGCTCTACGGGGTGCCCGCCCGGCGCGCCGACGAGATGCTCGCCGTGGTCGGCCTGGATGAGCAGGCCAACCAGCGGGCCGAGAAGCTGTCCGGCGGCCAGGCCCAGCGACTGTCCATCGCGTGCGCGCTGGTGCACGACCCCGAGCTTGTCTTCCTCGATGAGCCAACCGGCGCGCTCGATCCGCAAGCCCGCCGGAACCTGTGGGACCTGCTCCGGCAGATCAATGCCGACGGCCGGACCGTGGTGCTCACCACGCATCACATGGACGAGGCCGAGACCCTGTGCGACCGCGTCGCGATCATGGACCACGGCAAGTTGCTCGAGCTCGGCCCGCCGGCCGCGCTGGTGCGCGAGATCGACTCGCCGGTCCGCATCAGCATCGAATCCGGTCTGCTTACGGCGGATGACGCGGCCGCGCTGGCGGGTTCGCAGGCGGGCGAACCGGCGGGCACTGGCGTCACCGACGACGGCGTGACGCTCACCATCGCGACCCGCGACCCGGCCGCCGTACTGGCTGGCCTGGCCGACCGTAACGCGCTGGCCGGACTGCGGGTCCAGGGCGCGACGCTGGAAGACGTGTTCCTGCAGCAGACCGGACGGGAGTACCGGGCATGAGACTAACGTCGTTCCGGAGCCTGTCCCGGGCCATGTTCCTCGGCTTCTTTCGGGACCGGACCGCGGTCTTCTTCACCATCTTGTTCCCGGTGCTGTTCCTGCTCCTGTTCGGCTCGCTGTACAAGAACACCAGCGCGCCGCACGTCACCGTGGTCGAGGTCGGCCAGGTCAGCCTGGTTGACCAGGCCGAGGCGGCGGCACCAGGCCAGCTGGGCAAGGTGCTGACAGTCACGCACACGAAGGACCTGCAGGCGGCGCTCGCTGATGTCCGCAAGGGCACCGACGCCGCGGCTGTGCAGCAGCAGGGCCACACGCTGGTGGTGCATTACTCGATCGCGGATCAGACCACCGCGGGCATCGTGCAGGCGATCTTCAGCTCGCTCGTGCAGCAGGCCGATGCCGCGGCCGCTGGCACCAAGGGCGCCTATCAGCTGACTACGCAGCAGGTGGAGGACAAGTCACTAAAGCCGATTCAGTACCTCGCGCCGGGCCTGCTCGGCTGGGCAATCGCGTCCGGTGGCACCTTCGGAGCGGCCATCACGCTGGTCAACTGGCGGGAAAACAAACTGCTCAGGCGGCTGCGGCTGGCCCCGATCAGCGTCGGCTCGGTGGTGCTGGCCAGAGTCGGGGTTGCCGTGGCCGTAGCCCTCGTCGAACTGGTCGTGTTCATTGGCATCGCCACCACTCCCTACTTCGGGCTGAAGCTCTCCGCGTACTGGTGGATGGCCGTCCCGGTGGTGATCTGCGGCACGCTGGCGTTCATGGCGATCGGCCTGCTGGTCGGCTCGTTCGCCAAGACCCAGCAGGCCGCAACCGCGGTGGCCAACCTGATCATCCTGCCGATGGCATTTCTCGGCGGCGCCTTCATCCCGCTGGACTACGCGCCCTCCTGGATCAAGGACGTGTCCTATGCGTTGCCGTTGCGCTACCTGGTCACCGGCATGCAGGACGTGATGGCCAGGGGAGAGGGCCCGGTGTCGGCACTGCCCGCCATCGGCGTCCTGCTCGGCCTGGCGGCGGTGCTCACCGCGATTTCGGTGCGGGTGTTTCGCTGGGACGCGGTCTAGCCGCCCTGTACTAGTCCCCGCTTGCGAGCGGCAGTTCCCACCCGGGGCACTCCTCCGCCACCTGGTAGCCGAGCGCCGTGTACGGCCCGGCCTGGTCCCTCCAGGTCTCGGGCGCGGCCGGCCGTAACGGCTGGCCTGCGTCGCATAAGGAACGAATCGCTGCGCCAAACTCCAGGACTCGAACCTTTCATCGATTGTGGCTCCACATTAGGGACATAATGTCAACCTGAGCAACCACAATCGATGAAAGGTTCGAGTAGCTACTGGAGCTTCTGTCCGCTGCCGTTAGCTCGCGTGGAAGCTGATAGATGGCACGGGTCTTTTGACCGGTTTTGTGGACTCGTAGCTGTAAAGATGCGGCCGGTCAGGCTGCATCAGGACTGCGACCTCGGGACCGGCCGCCGTGCGCCGTGGATGCGGGCCGCGGCTGGCCATGTCGGGTAACCTTAAACGGCTGGAACACGTCGGCCGGGAGAGTCCTTGCGCAGCCAGCGCCGGGCGCCGAAGGGGCAACCTCCCCGGAACCTCTCAGGCACCAGGACCGGACGTCGTGCGCACTCTGAAGGCCGCAGGCAGCGAGCCGACAGAGGGGGAGACCGTCACCACACGTCAGCGGCGCTCACCGCCGCCTTGGGGAGGCTCCCGTGGAATTCGCCCAGCGTCATATCGGACCCGCGCACAGCGCTCAGGCGAGGATGCTTGAGGCCGTCGGCTACCCGTCGCTGGATGCGCTGACCGAGGCCGCGCTGCCCGCGGGCATTACCGACCGGACGCTCAGATTGCCCGAGGCGCTCACCGAAGCAGAGGCACTCGCCGAGCTACGCCGCCTGGCCAGCATGAACACCGTCGCCACGTCGATGATCGGCCTCGGCTACTACGGCACGCACACCCCGGCGGTCATCCGCCGGAACCTGCTGGAGAACCCCGCCTGGTACACCGCCTATACGCCCTACCAGCCGGAGATATCGCAGGGCCGCCTCGAGGCGCTGCTGAACTTCCAGACCATGATCGAGGACTTGACCGCGCTGCCGATAGCGGGCGCCTCCATGCTGGATGAGGCAACCGCAGCGGCCGAGGCCATGACCCTGGCGCGGCGAGCCAATGGCAAGGGCAGCGTGTTCCTAGCGGACGACGACTGCCTGCCGCAGACCCTGGCTGTGCTGGCGACCAGGGCCGAGCCGCTCGGCATAAAGCTGGTTACCGGCCCTGTCTCCGCCGAGCTTGATCGACGCGCAGCCCGACGGCGAGCTGTTTGGCGTGCTGCTGCAGTACCCCGGCGCAAGCGGCGCAGTGCGCGACCTCGGGCCGGTGATCAAGGCGGCGCGCGCTCGCGGGGCGCTTGCGATCGTGGCGGCCGACCTGCTCGCGCTCACGCTGCTGACCCCGCCGGGCGAGCTCGGCGCGGATATCGCCGTCGGCACCACCCAGCGATTCGGCGTGCCGATGGGCTACGGCGGCCCGCAGGCCGGCTATATCTGCGTCGCGGACGCGCTGAAGCGCCAGCTGCCGGGCCGGCTGGTGGGAGTGTCGGTCGACGCCGACGGGCAGCCCGGCCTACCGGCTCGCGCTGCAGGCCCGCGAGCAGCACATCCGCCGGGAGAAGGCGACGAGCAACATCTGCACCGCGCAGGTGCTGCTCGCCGTCATTGCGGCGATGTACGCGGCCTACCACGGACCCGACGGCCTGACTGCCATCGCGCGGCGCGTGCACGGCAAGGCGGCAGCGCTCGCGATCGCGATGCGCGGCGCCGGGTACGGAACGGGGCCCGCTGCGTTCTTCGACACCGTCGCCGTGTCGATGCCTGGCCAGGCGGCGGACGCCGTCGCCCGCGCGGCCGCGGCGGGGTTCAACGTGTACCAGGCAAGCCCGGACGTGGTCCAGGTCGCGTGTGATGAGACAACCACCGATGAGCAGCTCGCAGCGGTCGCCAGCGCACTCGCCGGACAACCGGTCTCGGTGCCCGCCGAGCGGCCCGAGGCGCTTCCGGCCGAGCTGGTCAGGACGACCCCGTTCCTCTCCCATCCGGTCTTCTCCAGCTATCGCAGCGAGACCGCGATGCTGCGGTACCTGCGCCGCCTGGCCGATCGCGACATCGCCCTTGACCGCTCGATGATCCCGCTGGGCTCGTGCACGATGAAGCTGAACGCGGCGGCGGAGATGGAGGCGATCAGCTGGCCGGAGTTCGCCGGGCTGCACCCGTTCGCTCCCGCGGCGCAGGCGCTCGGGTACCGGCAGCTGATCGGTGAGCTGGCCGCCGCGCTGGCCGAGATCACCGGGTATGACGCGGTCAGCCTGCAGCCGAATGCGGGCTCGCAGGGCGAGCTGGCCGGCCTGCTGGCGATCCGCGGTTACCACCGGTCGAAAGGCGAGCCGGAGCGGACCGTCTGCCTGATCCCGGAATCCGCGCACGGCACGAATGCGGCTAGCGCGGTGCTGGCAGGCCTGCGGGTTGTGGTGGTCAAATGCGGCTCCGACGGCGCCGTCGACCTCGGCGACCTGCGCGCCAAGCTGGCCGCCCACGAGGGCTCGGTGGCCGCGATCATGGTGACCTACCCGTCCACGAACGGCGTGTTCGAAGAGACCATCGGCGAGGTCTGCGCCCTTGTGCATGACGCCGGCGGCCAGGTCTACGTAGACGGCGCGAACCTGAACGCGCTGGTTGGCCTGGCCCGGCCGGGCATGTTCGGCGCGGACGTGTCGCACCTGAACCTGCATAAGACGTTCTGCATCCCGCACGGCGGCGGCGGTCCCGGCGTCGGCCCGGTGGCCGCGCGGGCGCACCTCGCCCCGTTCCTGCCCGGCCATCCCGTGCTGGAAGACGCAGGACTAGCCGGAGCCGAGCACGCAGGCCCGGTCGCGGCCGCACCGTACGGGTCGGCGGGCATCCTGCCGATCTCCTGGGCCTACATCAAGATGATGGGCGGCGAGGGTCTGCGGCAGGCGACCCAGGTCGCGATCCTGTCGGCCAATTACGTGGCTAAGCGACTGTCCGGGCACTATCCGGTCCTGTACACCGGCCGCGGCGGTCTGGTCGCGCACGAGTGCATCCTGGACCTGCGGCCGATCACCGCGCAGACCGGCGTGACCGCCGAGGACGTCGCCAAGCGCCTGATCGACTACGGCTTCCACGCACCGACGATGTCGTTCCCGGTGGCGGGCACGCTGATGGTGGAGCCGACCGAGAGTGAAGACCTGGCCGAGCTGGACCGCTTCTGCGCTGCGATGATCGCGATCAGGGGCGAGATCGCCAAGGTCGCATCGGGAGAGTACGACCAGGCCGATAACCCGCTGCGGAACGCGCCGCACACCGCGAGCATGCTGATCAGCGGCGACTGGAAGCACCTGTACGACCGGGAAGTCGCCGCCTATCCGGCTGGCGGTGACCGCCGGGCCAAGTACTGGCCGCCGGTCCGGCGCATCGACCAGGCTTACGGCGACCGCAACCTGATGTGCGCCTGCCCGCCACCGGAGGCATTCGAGGGTTGAGATATATAGCTGGAAGCGAGCGCGCAGATACCCATTCCGGGAACTGCCCAGCAGGCTACAAACATTAGCGAGGGTTCTTCTGCCGACATCCGCTCGCCGCCACATGGGTCAGTATCGCTAACTGCCGCGGCTACGGGGTTCGGTGCTGGCGACCGCGTCAGTGATTATGAGTGCGGACGGCGGTCTCAGGCTCACCGTGGCTCGTCCGCAGGGGAGACGTTGCCGCGGAAACGCGGGCCGACCCGGTAGTTTCCGAAGCGCGGCCTAATACGGCAGCCGCCATCCGGGTTGTGACCTGCGGCGCAGCGCCCGTCTGCGTCCGTTAGTGCGGCATGGCACACTTGCCCTCGCTTATGTACCTTGACAGTTACGTAACTACCTCGGTACATTCGCGCAATGGAAGCTGCTCTGCGGGCGCTGGCAGACGAAAGCCGGCGGACCATGCTGGAGACATTGACCGCCGGCCCGGCAACCGCTGGTGAGCTGGCGGCGCTGCTGCCGATTGCCCGGCCGGGGGTATCCCGGCACCTGCGGGTGCTGCGGGAGGCGGGTCTTGTGGAGGCCCGCCAGGAAGCGCAGCGGCGGATCTACAGCCTCTGTCCCGACCCGCTCGCCGAGATCGATGAATGGCTGGGCCGGTACCGGGCCCTGTGGGAACAGCGGCTGGACGCCCTGCACACCGAGATAGCCCGCGGGAAACGCGAACGAAGGAGAACCACATGACCAGCAATGCAAGTGCGGGCACCCGCATCCTGGGCAGCCTGCGATCAGCAGACGGCAACGGCGTCGTACGCGTCGAAGACCGCTACGACACCGACATCGACGACCTGTGGTCAGCGCTCACCGATCCCGGCCGCCTGGCCCGCTGGTACGGCCAGGTAGAAGGCGACCTCCGCCCCGCCGGAGCGTTCCGCCTGTACGTCGAAGACGCCGGCATGCACGTCACCGGGCGGGTGGAAGCGTGCGAGCCCCCGCGGCGGCTGCGGGTGACGACCAGGGAGACCGACGAGTCCTACGTGCCCGGGAACGGGGTGCCGCCGTTCGACGAGGTCATCGAGGCCAAGCTGACTGCCGACGGCGACCAGACCGTCCTGGTCATCGAGGTCCTGGGCATGCCCTTGGACAAGATCGCCTTCTACGGGGCCGGGTGGCAGGTCCACGCCGAGAACCTCGCCGCCTACCTGGGCGGGCGTGAGCGGGGCGACACCGAGGCGCGATGGGCCGAGCTCGTCCCCCTCTATCAGGACCTGGCAGCCAACATCGGCTAGCACGCGGTCGACGACGACCGTTTGACCTGGGAGGACCACCAGACCCGGCTCGAACGCGACCGGAGCATCGCCATGAAACCGCTGGCCAGCTAACCAATGGCGGCTGCCGTACTTACTACTACGACGGCAGCCTCCATTGGCGTTCTGACCTGGGATGTCCCGGCGTACCGTAGATCGCCAACGCGACCGCCTCATGATCATGTTTGTGTGACGAAGGACCCGTTGAGCCACGGCGCCGCGCTCCCGCTCAAGAGCGCCTCAGCTGTCGATTGACCGGCGGCGCCGGCTTCGGATGGCACGCGGGTTGCGGTGAAATACCTGGCCGTCACCCAGCACGGCATAGCCGTGGATCTGGAACACGGGACCTCCGGCCCTAGCGCCGGCAACCTTCTGCACTGCACGCTGTGACCACCACGGAGGGAACGTCATGATCACCAACCGTCGCGTATTAGCCGCCACCCAGGCCCGCGAGGCGTACGCTGCCTCGATCGCTCACTCACCCGACGCACCACGGCTGGCTGCGCTCGCTGCCGCCACCTACGCGTCGCTGGCGGGGACGTCATAAGGATCACCGCCAAGGTGCCGCCGTTCTTGCCGGTCCGCTTCTCATCGAAAGGTCCGCGAACTGGAGGACGCTGGTCCATGGCGAAGTCAGGACTCTAGATAGCGCAGCACGGCCAGCACCCGGCGGTGATCGGCGTCGGATGGCGGCAGGCCGAGCTTGCTGAAGATGTTCCCGACATGTTTCTCGACGGCCCGCTCGGAGACCACCAGAATCCCGGCGATCGCGCCGTTGGACCGGCCTTCGGCCATCAGGGCCAGCACATCGCGCTCCCTGGCCGTGAGGGAGCCGAGCCCGTCGGTGCGGCGGCTGGCGCCGAACAGTTGGGTAACGACCTCTGGATCCAGAGCGGTGCCGCCGGCTGCCACCCGGCTGAGCGCTTCGACGAACTCACCGACGTCGGCGACCCGGTCCTTAAGCAGGTACCCGACGCCTGCGGCACTCCCACCGGCCGCTGCGCCCAGCAGGTCGGCCGCGTACCGGGTCTCGATGTACTGGGAGAACACCAGCACGCCGGTCTTCGGGTGGTCGCGGCGGATGGCGATCGCGGCGCGCAGGCCCTCGTCGGTGTAGCCGGGCGGCATCCGCACGTCCACCACGGTGACGTCGGGCTGGTGTTCGTCGACCGCAGCAAGCAGGTCCTCGGCGTTGCCGACGGCGGCGACCACCTCGTGGCCGCGGTCGGCAAGGATCTCAACCAGGCCCGCCCGGACTACTGCCGAGTCCTCGGCGATCACGATCCGCATCAGGGCTCCGCTTCGGTCAGGCGTGCGACGGCAGCTCAACAGTGACCACGGTGGGACCGCGGGGCGGGCTGCTGACCTGCAGCCTGCCGTCCACCGTCTTGACGCGCTCGGCGAGCCCGGCCAGGCCGCCGCGGGGTTCGATGCGGGCACCGCCGGAGCCATCGTCGCTGACAAGTATCCGCAGCAGCCCCGGGACGTGCACCACCTCCAGCGTGGCATGCCGGGCGCCGCTGTGCTTGGCCACGTTGGTGAGCAGCTCGGCCGCGCAGAAGTAGGCGATGGTCTCGATCGCGGCCGACGGGCGCTCGGGCAGGTCGATGACCAGCTCGACGGGCACGTCGCTGCGCGCGGCGAGCGTGGTGAGCGCGGTGCCGAGGCCATGGTCCAGGACCGGCGGGTGGATGCCGCGGGCCAGGTCACGCAGCTCGGTAATGGCCTCCTTGGCGCCGCGGTGGGCAGCGTCAACCAGCTCCAGCGCGCGCTCCAGGTCGGCCCCCATGGTGTCTGCGACTGTGGCCCCGGTGATCGTGCCGCCGAGCTTCTCCCGGGCCAGGCCCAGCTTCATGGCGACGGCGACCATCTGGGCCTGCGCCCCGTCGTGCAGGTCCCGCTCGATGCGGCGCAGCCTGGCGGCCGAGTCGTCTACCGCGCGGGCCCGGGTCTGCTCCAGTTCACGCACCCGGTGCCCGAGCGGCGGACCGAGCAGCCTGGCGACCAGTCGCCCGTCCGTGGCGTTGCACTGCCTCAGCCACCACGGGCAATAGAGCAGCACGGCCGCGCCCGCTGGGACCAGGGCGAAGGAAACCGCCAGGGAATGCACGTCCCCGGCCACCACGAGGGGGTCTGGTTTCCACCAGGCCAGCCACCCGGGCACGTGGATCACCAGGCCGTTGACGTGCAGGATCTCCCACCAGATCGGGAAAGTCAGGTAGGGGAGCCCCCACAGCAGCAGGTAGACCAGGATGATCACGCCGAGCGCCGAGAGCGGCAGCTTGAGCAGCAGGTAGGCAACTGCCCGCCAGCCGACGGGATCGGCCAGGGCCGCCCTGGCCCGGCCCAGGGCGCCAGGCTGCGGGCGCGGCGGCGGCGGCGGCTCGACCCGCACTCCCAGCAGCCGGCCGGCCAGGCGGCGGTGGAGCGCACCGAGCCGCTGTGCGCCCAGCAGGGACACCATGAGCAGCGGCAGCCCGACCAGCATGCCAGCGAAACTGAGCGACAAGCCCAAGCCGACGGTGACGGTGACGGTGATGAACACAAAGCCCGGGATAGCGAGCAGCAGTCCGAGTGCCGCGTATTCACCCTGCCGCCGCCCGTCCCGGGTGAGCGGCTCTAGCAGCAGCCGCAGCACGGTCTGCCTGAGCCAGGCCCAGTCGCGAGGGGTGCGGGACGGGCGCGCCGGCAGGCGTGACGGTGCCGGGCCACGCATCGTCGGGCGCTGCTGGCTTTGCTGGGCGGGACTGCTGGCCGCTCGCCGGGTTTGCGCTGTCCATGACGGAACTCTCCGCTTCTGGTGTCTAGTATCCGCGCGAACCGCGCGAACCGCGATCGTTCCTATCTCGATGCTCGCGGTACGTCGGGCCACGATCGATGGGGCGGACACCCGTGCTGTGCATCGTGCTAGCCGTACCTCAGGTTCGGGTGGCCGCACGGTGGATCTCCCGCTTGCGCGCGGCGAGGATCGAGATGTAGGTGACCGGAGTGGCCGGGCACCACTGGTCACAGGAGGCATCCCGATGCATACAACGACTGACAACCGCACCCCCCCGCAACCCGCCCTCACGAGAGTTCTGATCAGGTCACGGGAATATCGCAATCCCCGCGCCTGGGCTCGCGCCCGCATCGTCCTTGGTACCTGGAACCTCGTCCTCGGTGGCCTCCTGGTCGCCCTCGGCTACGGGCGGGATGCCTCCTTCTGCTATTGGCTGGCCGCGATACCGCTGGTGGGAGCGGCCCTGATCTTCTGGACCGCCAACCGCCTGCAGCACAGCGTCCAGAGCTAACGGCAGCATCCGTGATAGCGCGAACGGCAAGCCCCGCCGGAGCGGCTCCGGCGGGGATTTTGTGGCCGTGCTAGCTGCGGGTGGGCGGGATGACGCGGCCCTTCCACTCGCCGCCCCGGCCGCGACGGTGGCGACGGGCGGAGTCGGCCGTCATCGCCGCGTACATCGCGGCGATCACTGGCAGTGTGAGCGCGCGCAGCGGGGACAGCCGGTAGAGCCGGAGGATGGGCACGTAGCTGACGGCCATCAGCAGCCAGCCGGCCAGCCCGGCAACGGCCAGCCAGCAGCAGGCCCGGCGTCGGCTCCGGCCGCGAGCAGGGCAACGCCCGCGATCCAGGCGACCGGCGGCAGCAGGTAGAGCCAGGCCAGCCCGAGCATTGTTCCGGCGACGAGCGCGAGCGAGTAGCGCAGCTGGGTGTAGGCGCTGCGCGCGACCATGTCCCAGATGTCAGCCAGCCGCTCGTACGGCCGCACGCTGAGGACATCGGTGGTCAGCCCGAGCCAGCGCCTGCCGCCGGCCCGCTTGAGCAGCTTGCCGAGGGCCACGTCGTCGATCCGGGCATCGCGGATGGCAGCGAGGCCGCCAGCCCCGGCAAGCGCGTCGGTCCGTACGAGCATGCACCCGCCGGCCGCGGCGGCCGTCCGCGATCGCGGCTGGCTCACCCGGCGGAAAGGGTAGAGCTGGGCGAAGAAGTAAACGAAGGCGGGGATCAGCAGCTTCTCCGGTCGGTTACCGGTGCGCAGCAGCGCCATCTGGGACACCATCGCGAAGTCGCCCGCAGCCGCGGCGCGAGCCAGCCTGCCGAGCGTGCCTGGCGCATAAGCGATGTCAGCGTCGGTGAACAGGATGTAGTGAGTATCCGCCGGAACTGCCGCAGCGCCTTCTGCCATGGCCCAGACCTTGCCGGCCCAGCCGGGCGGCGCGGGCCGGGCGCTCACCACGACGAATTCGCGACCGCCGGCCGCCGCGCCCAGCTCGCCGGCGATCTTGGCGGTGCCGTCGGCGCTGTCGTCATCGACCACGAGAACCGTGAACCGGCCGCCGTACTCCTGACCCAGCAGGCTGGGCAGGCAGGCCGGCAGGACGTCCGCCTCGTTCCTGGCCGGGATCACCGCGGTGACCGCGGGCAGCGGGCCTGGCGTCGCGCCGGCTGAGGGCAGCCGGTGGCTGGCGCGCCAGTAACCGCCATGCAAGGTGAGCAGGTAGACCCAGGCCAGCGTGGCCGCGGACGTCACGATACAGATGATGACGACTGCGGCCTCCCGCTGCTGATGGACGATTTCATTGAGGAAACGGGGCCAGCTAACCAGCGCGGCCTTGCTCAAGCTGAGCAGGATCCAGACGATAGCCTGCCAACGTGGCCGAAACCAGTGGCGCTGACCGGATCGTTCGCCCGTTCGGGCGCGCCGACCTGGCGGCGACCGCGCAGACCCTGGCTCGCGCCTTCGCCGACGATCCGGTAATGGCCTGGATCTTCCCGACCGAGCTGATGCGCCGCCGCCGGCTGCCGCCGTTCTTCGTCGTCACCATTCGCGGCACCAGCCTCCGGCACGAGGGCACAGAGATCGTGACGGCCGGCGGCGCCGTGCTCGGCGGCGCGATCTGGGTCCCGCCTGGCTCCTGGCTGCCGCCGGCCTGGCAGCAGATCCGCGCACTGCCCGGATACGCCTGGGCGCTGCGATCGCGGTTTGCCGCGGCGGGCAAGACTTACAGCGAGATCATGCGCTGCCATCCGCGCCAGCCGCACTGGTATCTGTCCGGGATCGGCACCGACCCGCCGCTGCAGGGCACCGGCGTGGGCGGCGAGCTGATGCGATCGCGGCTGGCCCGCTGCGATACCGACAGGCTGCCTGCGTACCTGGAGTCGAGCAAGGAAAGCAACGTTCCCTTCTACGAGCGGCACGGCTTCAAGGTCACCAGGGAAGTCGCGATTTCCGGCGGCGGCCCGCGGCTTTGGCTCATGTGGCGCGATCCGGAGGTCTCATGAAAGTCATCGCGGACGCCGGCTCCTACTCGCCGCCGTCGGCCGGCGAGCAATTCGCGTGGTTCGAGCACCTGCGAGTGACCGATCTGAGCATCGGCACCTACTCGGTTCCGGCTGGCGGTACCGACGGCCAGGCGCCGCACACTGAGGACGAGATCTACGTTGTCACCGCCGGCCGGGCGGTGCTGGCGGCAAGCGGTGAGCGGGCCGAGGTTGGACCGGGCACGGTTATCTACGTGGCGGCGGGCGAGCCGCACCGGTTCACCGATATCACCGAGGACCTGGCGGTCGTCGTCCTGTTCGCGCCGGCCGAGTACAGCCGCGCAGGTCAGACCTAGCGGAGCGCTGGTCAGAGGCTAGCGGGGCTAGAGTGGGGCGAGGGACGGGGGCCCTGCCAGACGGGCTGCCCGCCTAGAGCAGCAGGAGGCGGGCTGAGAATGAGCGGCAGGACAGTCCCGGATGCTGACAGGCTTCTGACGCCGGCCGAAGTCGCGGCCATGTTCCGGGTCGACCCTAAGACTGTGACCAGGTGGGCGCGCGATGGCAGGCTTACCGCCGTCCGTACTCTGGGTGGGCACCGGCGCTACCGTGAGACAGAGGTGCTGTCCCTGCTCAGGCAGGCAAATGCCGGCGCCTGAGTGCATAGAGTTGGCCTGTGGCAGATCCGGCGAGTTACCGGCCGACGCCCGGCTCGATCCCCGAATCGCCGGGCGTCTACCGGTTCCGCGATGAGCGCGGCCGGGTCGTCTACGTCGGCAAGGCAAAGAACCTCCGGTCGCGGCTGAATTCCTACTTTGCTGACTTCCTCAGCCTGCATCCGCGCACTCAGTCGATGCTGCTCGCCGCTGCCGCAGTCGAATGGACCGTCGTGGGTACCGAGGTGGAGGCGCTCCAGCTGGAGTACTCCTGGATTAAGGAATTCGATCCCAGGTTCAACGTCCGGTACCGCGACGACAAGAGCTATCCGTACCTGGCCGTGCTGATGGACGAGGAATTCCCACGCGTCCAGGTGATGCGCGGGGCGAAGCGGCGCGGTGTCCGTTACTTCGGCCCTTACTCGCACGCCTGGGCGATCAGGGACACGGTCGACACGCTGCTGCGTGTTTTCCCGGTGCGGACCTGCTCCGCGGGCGTGTTCAAGCGAGCTGGCCAGATCGGCAGGCCATGCCTGCTCGGATACATCGGGAAATGCTCGGCGCCGTGCGTAGGGCGGATTGATGCCGCCGAGCATCGCAAGCTGGCCGAGGAGTTCTGCGACTTCATGGCCGGCCAGACCGGCAAGTTCACTAAGCGGCTGGAAAAGCAGATGCGCGAGGCCGCCGCCGTCGAGGAATACGAGCGCGCGGCCCGCCTGCGCGACGACATCCAGGCACTTCAGCGGGCGCTAGAGAAGCAGGCTGTGGTGTTGCCGGACGGGACCGACTGCGACGTGATCGCCCTGGCGGAGGACCAGCTAGAGGCAGCCGTGCAGGTGTTCTACGTCCGCGGCGGCCGGGTCCGCGGCCAGCGTGGCTGGGTCGTCGACAAGGTGGAGGACATCACCACCGCCGACCTTGTCGAGCATTTTCTCGGGCAGGTCTATGACGACGATCCGGTCGCGTCAGATCAGCCTGCCGGGACGAGCCGCCGCGGCCCGGCGGAAGCCAAGGCGAGGACGCGGGCCGGGGCCGCCCAGCGCTCCGCGATCCCGCGCGAGGTGCTGGTGCCTGCCCTGCCGCCGGATGCCGCCACGGTCGAGGACTGGCTCGCGGAACGGCGGGGGAGCCGGGTCAGCCTCCGGGTGCCGCAGCGCGGCGACAAGAAGGCGCTGCTGGACACGGTGGCCAGGAACGCGGGCGAGTCACTGGCGCTGCACAAGACGCGCCGGGCGAGTGACCTGTCCACCCGGAGCGTGGCACTCGCCGAGATACAGCAGTCACTCAGCCTGGATGAGGCCCCGCTGCGGATCGAGAGCTACGACGTCTCGAACCTGCAGGGCACCCACGTGGTCGCGTCCATGGTCGTGTTCGAGGACGGCCTGGCCAGGAAGTCGGAGTACCGCAGGTTCGCCATCAGGGGGCTGGACGGCACCGACGACGTCGCGGCGATTCACGAGGTCATCAGCAGGCGCTTCCGCCGTTACCTGGATGAGCGCGCTGCAGCGCCAGACGGGCCGGACGACCTGGCCGGGGACACGGGGCAGCGCCGCAAGTTCTCCTATCCGCCCAACTTGCTGGTGATCGACGGCGGCCCAGCCCAGGTCGCGGCAGCCGTCCGCGCGCTGGACGAGCTTGGCGTCGTCGACGTCGCGGTCTGCGGCCTGGCAAAGAGGCTGGAGGAGGTCTGGCTGCCCGGCGAGGACGGGCCGGTGATCCTGCCGCGCAGCAGCGAGGGCCTGTACCTGCTGCAACGGGTCCGGGACGAAGCCCACCGATTCGCCATCACCTACCACCGGGCCCGGCGGGCAGCCGCGCTCACGACTAGCGAGCTTGATGCGGTGCCGGGCATCGGCTCTGCCAGGCGGGCCACGCTGCTGAGGCAGTTCGGCTCGGTGCGCAAGCTCCGCGAGGCTACGGTGCAGGAGATCGCAAAGGTGCCGGGTCTCGGCCTGCGCACCGCTGAGTCGGTCTACCAGGCGCTGCATACGGACACGGGGGGCGAAGATGAGCGGCGACATGAGTGAGGACGCGACAGGCGCGCAGGAGATCGTCATCATCACCGGGCTATCAGGAGCCGGGCGGAGTACCGCGGCGAAGTCCCTGGAGGACCTGGACTGGTTCGTGGCGGACAACCTGCCAGCCGACATGCTGCCGACCATGGCTGACCTGGCCAGGCGTGCCAGGGGAGCAGTGCCCAAGCTCGCCGCCGTCGTTGACATCCGCAGCCGGGCTTTCTCGACCGATATCAAGTCGGCGATCAGCGACCTGAACGCGCGCGGCGTCCGTCCGTTCGTGATCTTCCTCGAGGCGTCCGACGAGACGCTCGTGCGCCGGTTCGACAGCGTCTCGCGGCCACATCCGCTGCAGGAAGGCGGCCGTATCGTCGACGGCATCGCGGCCGAGCGCGAGTTGCTGCAGGGCATGCGCGCCGAGGCTGACCTGGTGCTGGACACCACCCGGCTGAACGTGCACGAGCTTCGGTCCCGGATGCGCGACGCGTTCGCCACCGAGGCGGACACCGCATTGAGGGTGAACATCGTGTCGTTCGGCTTCAAGTACGGCCTGCCGGTCGACGCTGACATGGTGGCTGACTGCCGTTTCCTTCCCAACCCGCACTGGGTACCCGAGCTGGCACCGCTGACCGGCCAGGATCAGCCGGTGATGGACTACGTGCTCAGCCAGCCCGGCGCTACCGAGTTCCTCGACGCCTTCGTCCGGGCTGTTGAGATCGCACTGGCCGGGTACGACCGGACCGGCAGGCACTTCGTGCTCCTTGCTGTCGGCTGCACCGGCGGCAAGCACCGCAGCGTCGCCATGGCGGACGAGATGGCTGCCCGGCTGTCGCGAGCGTGGGCGGGCATCCAGGTGACACACCGGGACCTGGGCCGTGAGTAGCCGCCCGCCGAGCTACAAGGTCGTTGCGCTGGGCGGCGGGCACGGGCTGTACGCGTCGCTGTCCGGCCTGCGCCGGGTCACCAGGGAACTGACGGCGATCGTGACGGTCGCAGACGACGGCGGGTCCAGCGGCAGGCTCCGGCGCGAGTTCGGCGTGCTGCCGCCGGGCGACCTGCGGATGGCGCTGGCCGCACTCTGCGGCGACGATGCCTGGGGCACCACCTGGAGCCGGGTCGTCCAGCACCGGTTCACCGGGGCCAGCCAGCCCGGCGCTGATGTGTCCGGCGGTGATGAGCCCGGCGTCGATGAGTCCGACGGCGATGAGTACAGCGCGCAAGGACTCGCCGGTCATGCGGTGGGCAATGTGTTGATAGTCGCGCTATGGGAGTTGCTCGGGGACACCGTGCAAGGCCTCGACTGGGTGGCGCGGCTCCTTGGCGCGCACGGTCGCGTGCTGCCGATGTCGGCGGTCCCGCTGGACCTCGTGGCCGAAGTTGAAGGCGCAGATCCGGACAGGCCGGACGACCTCAGCATCGTTCACGGTCAGGTGGCCTGCGCGACGACGCGCGGCCGGGTACGGTCGGTAGCACTGATACCCGCCAACCCGCCCGCGTGCCCGGAGGCCGTGCAGGCGATCGGGTCGGCGGACTGGGTAGTGCTCGGGCCTGGCTCATGGTTTACCAGCGTGCTACCGCACCTGCTGGTGCCAGAGCTGGCCGCGGCATTGATAGGCACTCGCGCGCGGAGGCTGGTAGCGCTGAATCTGGCGCCGCAACCTGGTGAGACCGAAGGGTTCTCGCCAGCCGCGCATCTGGAGGTCCTCGCGGATCACGCACCTGCACTGGCGATCGACGTCGTGCTCGCTGACCGCGCCGCGGCGCGCGGCGCGACCACGGAACTGGAGAAGGCGGCAGGCCTGCTCGGCGCCCGCCTGGTGCTCGCCGATCTGGCCGTGGATGACGGGTCGCCCCGGCACGATCCGCGGCGGCTGGCGGGCGCATTCGCGCAGATATTTGAGGGGGAGTGAGACTGATGGCGCTGACCGCCCTTGTCAAGGACGAGCTCAGCCGGGTCAGTGTGCTGAAGCCATGCTGCCGCAAGGCTGAGGTATCGACCATCTTGCGGTTCGCGGGCGGCCTGCACCTGGCCGCCGGCCGGATCGTGGTGGAGGCCGAGCTGGATACCGGCGCGGCAGCACGCCGGCTGCGCAAGGACATCGCCGAGGTGTTCGGCCATTCGTCTGACTTGCTCGTGCTAGCGCCCGGCGGGCTGCGCAAGGGTAATCGCTATGTCGTCCGCGTGCATACCGACGGCGAGAGCCTGGCTAGGCAGTCCGGCCTTGTCGACAATCACGGCAGGCCAGTCCGCGGGCTGCCCAGGCAGGTCGTCTCGGGCACGACCTGCGACTGCGAGGCGGCGTGGCGCGGCGCTTTCCTCGCGCACGGCTGTCTGACCGAGCCGGGCCGGTCTATGTCGCTGGAGGTGACCTGCCCCGGTCCGGAAGCGGCGCTGGCGATGGTCGGCGCGGCGCGGCGGCTGAAGATCCACGCCAAAGCGCGCGACGTCCGCGGCGTCGACCGCGTCGTGGTCCGAGACGGGGATTCGATCAGCGCGCTGCTCACCAGGCTGGGTGCGCACGACAGCGTGCTCGCCTGGGAGGAGCGCCGCATCCGGCGCGAGGTCAGGGCAACCGCCAACCGGCTGGCCAACTTCGACGACGCCAATCTCCGGCGAAGTGCCCGCGCGGCCGTTGCCGCGGGTGCCCGGGTCGAGCGGGCATTGGAGATCCTTGGCCCCGAGGCACCCGATCACCTGATCGTGGCCGGTGAGCTGCGTATCAAGCACCGCCAGGCCAGCCTGGAGGAATTGGGTCAGCTGGCCGAGCCGGCCCTGACCAAGGACGCGATCGCCGGCCGCATCAGGCGGCTGCTAGCGCTGGCCGACCGCCGTGCCATGGAACTGGGCGTGCCGAATACCGAAGCGACGCTGACCGCCGACATGCTCGTGCCCTAGGTCGCCGGGCTGGGCCCGGCGGCTGGGCCTTGGTCGGGGATGCCTGGGTCCGGCTCGGCGGGCTGCACGAACATCGGCTGGGCCGATTCCGTCGGCAGGTCGTCCGCCTGCATGGCGGCGTTCGGGGTCTGGCCCCAGACCGGTGTCACTGCTGTCCGGACGGCCGTCACGCGCAGACTCTGCAGCGGGATCCTGATCGCGGCGTAGGCGGCGATAGCCCAGAACAGCAGGCCGAGTACGCCGACATTGCCGGGATAGTAGTGGAGCAGCCCGTACGGTCCGCCGAGGTGACCGAGGATGAAGGACAGGCTGTAGTGGGCCTTCATGGCCTTGAATACCATGCCCAGGAGCGTGCCGAGCGCGGAGCCGGCCACCGCAATGACCGCGCCCGCGATGATTGTCGGCCAGTGCCCGGCCCGGTACCTGGCCACGACCACACCGACGCCCGCCCCGATCAGCAGCCCGAGCAGGGACAGCTGGAGATTGAAGAGCATGGCCACCAGTCCCCAGAGCACCGCCCCGGCCAGGGACACCGCGACGGCCAGGCCAACGGCGATCAGCGCATTCTGGCGGCTGGCTGGCCGGGCCCCGGCCTGGCTGAAACCCCTGAGCAGCAACGTCGGACCTTTCCTCGCGGTAACTAGAGGCTGCCAGAATAGGGCCATCAGGCCACAGCCGACAGCGGCAACTCCGGTAGGGTTCGGACCGACGGTAACCAAGCACCGTCGGTAGCTGAAAACAGAAGGAGTGCGCTGCAGTGACAGTCCGGGTGGGGATCAACGGGTTCGGCCGGATCGGGCGGAACTTCTGGCGGGCGGTTCATGCCGCAGGCGGCAGTGCCGTCGAGATCGTCGCGGCGAATGACCTGGGCGATCTGGCCACCTGCGCGCATCTACTGAAATACGACACGCTGCTGGGCACGCTCGATCAGGACGTGACGGCAGACGGTGACGTGATCCGGGTCGGCGACCATGCCATCAAGATGCTGGCCGAGCGGGACCCGGCCGCGCTGCCGTGGGGTGACCTCGGCGTCGACGTGGTGATCGAATCCACCGGCCGGTTCACCAGTGCGCAAGACGCTGGCAAGCACCTGGACGGCGGAGCCCGCAAGGTGATCATCTCGGCCCCGGCCAAGGGCGAGGACATCACGATCGTGATGGGCGTCAACGACGACCGGTACGACCCAGAGCAGCACCACATCATCTCCAACGCCTCCTGCACGACCAACTGCGTCGCGCCGATGGCCAAGGTCCTGCACGACAGCTTCGGCATCCGCAAGGGCCTGATGACCACGATCCACGCTTACACCAACGACCAGGTGATCCTGGACTTCCCGCACTCCGACCTGCGCCGGGCCAGGGCCGCGGCGCAGAACATCATCCCGACCACCACCGGCGCGGCCAAGGCCACGGCGCTGGTGCTGCCGGAGCTCAAGGGCAAGCTCGACGGCATGGCGATGCGGGTACCGGTGATGGACGGCTCGGTGACCGACCTGGTCGTGCAACTGGACCGCGAGGTCAGCGTCGAGGAGGTCAATGCGGCCTACCAGGCCGCGGCCGAGGGCCCGCTCAAGGGGTACCTGCACTACACCGCCGACCCGATCGTGTCCTCCGACATCGTGGGCACGCCGTACTCCTGCACGTTCGACTCGCTGCTGACGATGTCGTTCGGCGACCAGGTCAAGGTGATCGGCTGGTACGACAATGAGTGGGGCTACTCCAACCGGCTCGCCGACCTCGCCGCTATGGTCGGAGCCCGCCTTCCTGCCCGGTCATGAAGGGCATTGACTCGCTCGATGTCGCAGGCCGGGTGGTGCTGCTGCGCGCCGACCTGAACGTGCCGCTGGACGGCGCCGTGATCACTGACGACGGCCGGATCCGGGCCAGCCTCCCGACGATCAATGCGTTGCGGGAACGGGGCGCCCGGGTGCTGATCTGTGCCCACCTCGGACGGCCGAAGGGCGACAGCTACGCCGACCGGGCGGCAGCCGGCCCGTCGCTCGCGCCGGTCGCGGCGAGGCTGGCCGAGCTGCTTGGCCGGCCGGTACCGCTGGCCACTGATGTCAGCGGCACTGGCGTGGCCGGCGACTCGGCCCGCGCCGTTGCGGCCGGGCTCGCCGACGGTGACGTGGGCATGCTGGAGAACATCAGGTTCGAGCCGGCCGAGACCAGCAAGGATGATGCCGTCAGGGCCGAACTGGCCGGGCGGCTGGCCGCACTGGCCGAGGTGTACGTGGGTGACGGGTTCGGCGCGCTGCACCGTAAGCACGCCAGCGTCTACGACCTGCCCGGGCTGCTGCCGCACGCGGCCGGGGAACTGGTCCAGGCCGAGGTTGCCGTGCTTGAGCAGCTGACGCACGACCCGGCCCGGCCGTATGTGGTGGTACTCGGCGGCGCCAAGCCGTCGGACAAGCTCGCGGTCATCGCGAACCTCCTGGACAAGGCCGATCGGATCCTGATCGGCGGCGGGATGTCCTACACCTTCCTGAAGGCCCAGGGCTACGAGGTGGGCAAGTCGCTGCTCGAGCCGGACCGGATCGACGACGTCCGGAAGATCATGGCCGACGCGGCGGCCCGCGGGGTCGAGATCGTGCTGCCGGTGGACCTGGTCGGGGCCGTCGAATTCGCACCCGATACCGAGCACGAGGTGTTCGCGGTCACCGCGTTCCCGGCCGAACGGGAGAGCCTGGATATGGGGCCCGCCACGAGGGAGCTGTTCGCGGCCAAGCTGGCCGATGCGGCCACGGTGTTCTGGAATGGGCCGGTCGGGGTGTTTGAGTTCCCGGCGTTCTCCGGCGGCACCCGGGCCGTCGCTGAGGCCATTTCGGCGCTGCCGGGCCTGACCGTGGTCGGCGGCGGCGACTCAGCCGCCGCGGTCCGACGGCTCGGCCTGCCCGAGGATGGCTTCAGCCACATCTCTACTGGCGGCGGGGCAAGCCTGGAGTACCTGGAGGGCACGAACCTACCCGGCCTGGCAGCCCTGGAATGAGCACTGGACAGTGAGCACTATGGGTGCCAGGAAGCCGCTCGTGGCCGGCAACTGGAAGATGCATAACAATCACTTCGAGGCGATCGCCCTAACCCAGAAGCTGGCGTTCGCGCTGACGCGGAAGGATTATGCGGCCGCCGACATCGCGGTCCTGCCGCCGTTTACCGCATTGCGCAGCGTCCAGACCCTGATCGAGGGCGACAAGCTGGACTTGCTGTGGGGTGCCCAGGACGTCTCGGCCCATGAAGACGGCGCCTACACCGGTGAGGTGTCCGGCCGGATGCTGGCCAAGCTCGGCTGCAAGTTCGTGCTGGCCGGGCACTCCGAGCGCCGCCAGTACCACCACGAGGATGACGCCCTGGTCAACGCGAAGGTCAAGATGGTGCTGACGCGGGAGATGACCCCGGTGCTGTGCGTCGGGGAGCCGCTGGAAGTGCGCCAGGCCGGCCAGTATCTCGAGCACACTCTCGGCCAGCTGGATGGCGGGCTGGCAGGCCTGACCGGCGAACAAGTAGGGGGGCTGGTCGTCGCCTATGAGCCGGTATGGGCCATCGGGACGGGGGAGGTCGCGACCCCGCGGGACGCTCAGGAGGTCTGCGCGGCGATCCGCGCCCGGATTTCCGCCGTTCACGGGCACGCCACGGCCCGTGAAGCGCGTATCCTGTATGGCGGGTCAGTGAAGTCTGACAACATGCCCGCGATCATGGCCGAGCCTGATATTGACGGTGCCCTGGTTGGCGGCGCAAGCCTCGATCCCGGCGAGTTCGTCAAGATCTGCCGGTATCGTGATCAGAGCACGGCCGCCTAACCTCAGCCGGGAGAGACGAGAACCGCAGTGACTGTTGCCTTCTCCGTAATCCTCATCATCACCAGTTTGCTGATGGTGCTCCTGGTCCTCCTCCACAAGGGCAAGGGCGGCGGTCTGTCCGATCTGTTCGGCGGCGGTATCTCCTCCTCTCTGGGATCCTCGTCAGTAGTCGAGCGGAACCTGGACCGGATCACGGTCTTCACCGGGGTCATCTGGTTCATCTGCATCGTGGTCCTGGGAATCCTGCACAAGACCTGAGTGGGGCTGGGCTGCAGCCAGCGTGGCTGCGCGGTCGGGACGTCTTTTAGCAAGGGGTGAGCAGTGAGCAGTGGCAACGCCATTCGCGGCAGCCGGGTCGGCGCTGGGCCGATGGGTGAGGCCGAGCGCGGCGAGGCGGCCCCGCGGGTTCGCATCTCGTTCTGGTGCTGCAACAAGCACGAGACGATCCCTAGCTTCGCCTGCGACGCGGCGATCCCCGAGTTCTGGGACTGCCCGCGCTGTGGCCTGCCGGCCGGGCAGGACGAGGCCAACCCGCCTGCTCCGCCGCACGCCGAGCCCTACAAGACCCACCTTGCCTACGTCAAGGAGCGGCGGAACGACACCGACGGCGCCGCCATCCTGGCCGAGGCCCTCGACCGCCTGCGCAAGGGCGCCTGAAGCTAGCACCGCGCAAGGGCGCCTGAAGCTAGCACCGCGCAAGGGCGCCTAGTGGGCGAAGGCCGTCCGCTGGCCCGCCGGCATGAGCGGCACGGGCGGCTGTTTCGCGGCCGTCAGCGCGTCCACCTGCGCGCGCAGGTCGGTGAGCAGCAGGTTGGCCAGGTCCATGGAGAAGCCGTTACGCACCACGATCCGTAGCACCGCTACGTCCTGCAGGTTCGCCGGGAAGGTGTATGCCGGGACGAGCCAGCCGCGCTGCCGCAAGCGCTCGGACACGTCGAAGACCGTGTAGCTTGCCGCGTTCGGGTCGGCCAGCCGGAATGCCAGCACCGGGAGTTCTGAGCCGTCCGAGAGCAGCTCGAACGGGCCTATCGCGGCGACCTGTGCCGCCAGGTACTTGGCCACGTCCTGGCAGGCGAGCTGCACATCGCGGTAGCCCTCGAAGCCGAGCCGGATGAAGTTGTAGTACTGCGCGGCGATCTGGCTGCCGGGCCGCGAGAAGTTCAGCGCGAACGTCGGCATCTGGCCGCCCAGGTAGTTCACGTCGAAGATCAGGTCATCGGGCAGCGCGGCCGCGTTACGCCAGACGATCCAGCCGACGCCCGGGTACACCAGGCCGTACTTATGGCCGGAGGTGTTGATCGACGC
This sequence comes from uncultured Actinomycetota bacterium, assembly GCA_963834665.1. GTDB lineage: Bacteria > Actinomycetota > Actinomycetes > Streptosporangiales > Streptosporangiaceae > JAJYUU01. The sequence goes on along the minus strand of CAWICK010000005.1, from coordinate 486,666 downwards.
GACTCGCGGCAGCCGGAAATCCCATTCGAGGTCGGGTGCGAGGAACGGCGCGACGAAGCCGCCCGAAGCGCCGTCCACGTGCACGGGGATGTCGAGTCCGGTCTGCTGCTGATGCGCATCCAGCTCGGCGGCGATCTGCGCGACGGGCTCATAGCTGCCGTCCATGGTGGACCCGAGCACGGCGACCACGCCGATGGTGTTCTCGTCGCAGCGGGCCACTGCCTCCGGGCCGGTCAGGTGGAGCCGGCCTGGCTCCATCGGCACGAGCCTCGGCTCCACCTGCCAGTACCGGCAGAACTTCTCCCAGCAGACCTGGACGTTGGCGCCCATGACCAGGTTGGGGCGGCCGGCGGTGGAGTCCTGCCGGGCGCGCCAGCGCCACAGCAGCGCGAGCCCGCCCAGCATGCATGCCTCGCTGGAGCCGGTCGTGGAGCAGCCGGTCGCGGCCCCATCGTGGCCTGCCGTCGGAGCATGCCACAGGTGAGCGAGGATGCTCACGCAGCGCCGCTCCAGCTCCGCGGTCTGCGGGTACTCGTCCTTGTCGATCATGTTCTTGCTGAAGCAGGCCGCCATCAGCAGTTCTGCCTGCGGCTCCATCCAGGTGGTGACGAACGTCGCGAGGTTGAGCCGGGCGTTGCCGTCGAGCATCAGCTCGTCCCTGACCAGCTGGAGCGCGATGTCCGGCGCCATCGTGTGACTCGGCAGCTGATTCTTGGGAACCGGGTGTTCCAGCTTCCGCCCGTACGTGGGGTTCAGGTCGAGGACGGCTGGTCCGCCTGTCTCGTCGGCTTTGGCGTGCAGGGCCATGCCGTTACTCCTCCGTGGATGTGGGTGACAGGTCGCGCAGGTAGCGACAGAACAGGAAGCCCTCGTCGGCGAGCACGTGCGCCAGCGTCAGCCTGGTGGCAGCGGCATCCGCAGCCTCTGGCGGCACGACGATGCGGCCGGCTGGCCCGTGCGCGAGCACCGGGCTGATCGTGATGCAGAACTCATCGAGCAGGTCAGCGGTCGCCAGGTGACCCAGCAGCGTCGGGCCGCCCTCGACCAGGATCTGCTGGTAACCCAGCGCAGCGAGCGCCATGACTGCCTGCCGGATATCGACTCGCTGCTGGCCGGCCACGAGGAGCTGGGCCTGGCCGGCCACCGGGCCACCGCGGGCCGCATCAGCCGCTGCGGCGGCCGCGGTCGTGATAATGATGGGCGGCTGGCCGCCGGCCAGCAGCGGGGCGCAGGAGTCCAGGTTGAGCGTGGCGGTCACGACGGCGATGACGGGCAGCGCGGCTCCGGCCGGCCGCAACCCTGTCCAGATGGCCGCCGCGGACACCGGGCGGTACCGTTCTGCCCGCGCCGTGCCCGCGCCGACCAGGATCGCGTCCGCGAGGCTGCGAAGCACCGTGAAGATCATCCGGTCGGCCGGGCCGGACAGCCCGCCGGAGAGGCCATCCAGCGTCGCCGCTCCGTCGGTGCTTGTCACCATGTTTGCCCGCAGCCGGCAGGCCGGCTGCGGCGGATCCGCTCCCGTCGGCGTAGAGCCGGGCGAGCCCGGCGACGGCGTCGGGCAGCGGGCCGGCGCTGGCCTTGGGCGTGACCGCCCAGTCGGGTCCCTGGACCGGATAGATCTGCCGCACGGCCAGCAGTCAATCAGATAAGTCCCCGGCGCTGCGGTCGGCATGGCGCGAAGCCAGCAAATGGTGGAGTATGTGGGATTGCACTACACAGGGCGAGCGCGGGACTGCATACAGCGAGAAAGGATCCAATTGCTGACAAAGCTCGAGCTCATTGCCACGATCATCTGGGCAGGCACCGCATGCTTCGGGCTCTACCTGCTGTTCGTCTGGCTGTCGCACGGCGGCCTCCGGCAGCAGTCCACCCGGATCACCGTGTTCCCGGCCGCCCTTATTTTCGCCCATCCTGTCCTGGCCTCGACTGGGCTGACCCTCTGGGTCGTGTTCTTATTCACGCACCATGTGGTATTGGCCTGGTCCGGGTTCGGCACGCTAAGCGCCTCGGCCATGCTCGGCTTCGTGATGCTGACCAGATGGCTGGTCGGCCGCGGTGGCAAACACGCCAGGGGAGCTGAGCAGCACTTCCCCGCGAGGGTCGTCGCCATGCACGGGGCCGTCGGGTTAACCACGTTCGCGCTGGTGCTGATCGCCGCGACCCTGGCCACCCACCAGCACTAGCCGGACCACATCTCAGCCGTCGTACGCGCGCAGTACGACAATGGCCCGGCCCGCGACTTCCCGTGTGCTGGCTGGCTTCAGCATCTCTGGCGCGCCCCTGACGGCCGGTGCCGGTTCGCTGGCAGTGTCGACTACTACGAGCCAGCCGGGACCGAGGTCGGGGCCGGGCAGGGTAAAGGACACCGGCTGATCGTGGGCGTTGAAGATCAGCAGGAAGCTGTGATCGGTAATGGCCTCGCCGCGCGGGCCAGGCTCGGTGATCGCGTTCCCGTTCAGCAGGACGCCGATCGACTTGGCGTAGCTGGACCGCCAGTCGTCCGTGGTCATCTCCTGGCCGGCCGGGGTCAGCCAGGAGATGTCGTGATGCTCGCCGCTGAAGAAGCGCCGCCGCCGGAACACCGGATGCTCGCGCCGCAGCGCGATCAGCTCGCAGGTGAACTCGAGCAGGTCCGCGTGCTGCGCCGCCGACTCCCAGTCAACCCAGGAAATCTCGTTGTCCTGGCAGTAGGCGTTGTTGTTGCCGCGCTGGCTGCGGCCGATCTCGTCGCCTGCCAGCAGCATCGGCACGCCCTGCGAGCACAGCAGCGTGACCAGGAAGTTGCGTACCTGCCGGGCCCGGAGCGCGTTGATGTCCGGGTCGTCGGTCGGTCCTTCAGTACCGCAGTTCCAGGACCGGTTGTCGCTGGCGCCGTCGGTATTGTGGTCCCCGTTACCCTCATTGTGCTTGTCGTTGTAGCTGACCAGGTCAGCGAGGGTGAATCCGTCGTGGCAGGTGACGAAGTTGACCGAGGCCACCGGCCGGCGCGCGCTGGTCTCGTACAGGTCGCTCGACCCGGTCAGCCGCGAGGCGAACTCGGGCAGCGTGGCGGGCTGGCCGCGCCAGAAGTCGCGGACCGTGTCGCGGTACTTGCCGTTCCATTCGGTCCACAGCGGCGGGAACTTGCCCACCTGGTAGCCGCCGTCCCCGACATCCCATGGCTCGGCGATCAGCTTCACCTGCGACACGACCGGGTCCTGCTGGACCAGCTCGAAGAATGACGATAGCCGGTCCACCTCGTGCAGCTCGCGGGCGAGTGCTGCGGCGAGGTCGAAGCGGAAGCCGTCGACGTGCATCTCGAGCACCCAGTACCGCAGCGAGTCCATGATCAGCTGGAGCGCGTGCGGATGCCGGACGTTGAGGCTGTTGCCGCAGCCGGTGTAGTCGAGGTAGGCCGACGGGTCGCTGTCGCTGAGCCGGTAGTAGGCGGCGTTGTCGATGCCGCGGAAGGACAGCGTGGGGCCGAGCGCGCCGGACTCGGCGGTGTGGTTGTAGACGACGTCGAGTATCACCTCGATGCCCGCGGCGTGCAGTGCCTTCACCATCGACTTGAACTCCGAGACCTGACCGTGCGGCTCGGTCGAGGCGGAGTAGGTGTTCTGCGGGGCGAAGAAGCCGATGGTGTTGTAGCCCCAGTAGTTCGTTAGCCCGCGCCGGTCAAGCTGGTGCTCGGGGATGGACTGGTGCACGGGCATCAGCTCGATCGCGGTCACCCCGAGCTTGCTGAGGTGATCGATGATCGCGGGGGAGGCCAGGCCCGAATAGCTGCCGCGCAGCTCGGGAGCGACCTGCGGGTGACGCATGGTCAGGCCGCGAACGTGCGCCTCGTAGATCACGGTCTGGTGGTAGGGCGTGCGCGGCTGGCGGTCGCCGGTCCAGTCGAAGTAGGGGTTGATCACGACGTTGCGCGGCATGAACGGCGCGCTGTCGGCCTGGCTCATCGTGTCCGGGCGGCCCGGGTCGTAGCCAAATACGGCAGGATTCCAGCGCAGGCGGCCGTCGATGGCCTTGCCGTAGGGGTCGAGGAGCAGCTTGTTGGGATTGCACCGGTGGCCTCGCTGTGGCTCGTAGGGACCGTAAACCCGGTAGGCATAGCGCTGGCCGGGCCCGACACCTGGCAGGTAGCAGTGCCAGACGAAGCCGTCGACCTCGCTCAGGTCGAGCCGCTGCTCGGCGCCGTCGGGGTCGAACAGGCAGAGCTGGACTCGGTCTGCGACCTCGGAGAACAGCGCGAAATTGGTGCCCGACCCATCCCAGGTAGCCCCGAGCGGATAGGCGGCGCCAGGCCAGACTTGCATCCGCTGACCTTACCGGCTGGTTACTACTGCTGACCGCGTCAGGATGGCGGCGAGGTCAGCGCCGGCCGGCAGGGTGCCGAACGGCGCGCCGGGCCCGGCTTGCCCACCAGGCGAATCGGGCAGCCTGGAGCGGCTGAACGCCTCGGCGACCGCAGCGGGCGCGAACCGGGTGAGGAGCGCGGCCTGCAGGGTGATCGCGATCTGGCCGGCCAGCTGGCGGGCCTGTGCTTGCGCTGCCGGGCCCGCGGAGACCGCGTCCTTGAGCCGACCGCGGAGGCCCGCCGCGGCGGCGTCGACGCGAGCGTCGCTGCCCGCCGCGCGGTCGATCTCGGCGAGCAGCGCGTCGGCCGCGTCGGGTGACCTGGCGAGCGCCCGGAGCACGTCGAGCGCCGTAACGTTGCCTGAGCCCTCCCAGATGGAGTTCAGCGGCGCGTCCCGCAGCAGCCGGGGCATGCCGGAGTCTTCGACGTAGCCGTTCCCGCCCAGGCACTCCAGCGCCTCGGCGGTGATCATCGGTGTGCGCTTGCAGACCCAGTACTTGCTGGCCGGCAGGGCGATGCGGAGCAGCGCCGCCTCGGCCTGGTCGCCGCGCGCGACCCGGTCGGCCGCCCCGGCCAGCCGGATCGCCAGCGCGCTGGCAGCCTCGGACTCCAGGGTCAGGTCGGCGAGAACGCCCGTCATCGCGGGATGGTCGATCAGCCGGGCGCCGAACGACTGGCGGTGGCTGGCATAGTGCGCGGCGACGACGCAGGCCCGCCTGATCGCAGCGGCGCTGCCCAGCACGCAGTCAAGGCGGGTCGCGCTGACCATGTTGATGATCGTGGCGACGCCGCGGCCCAGCTCGCCCACCGGCCAGGCGACCGCCTGGTCGTACTCGACCTCGCTTGAGGCGTTGGAGGTGTTCCCCAGCTTGTCCTTGAGCCGCTGAATCAGCATGGCGTTCCGGCTGCCGTCAGGCAGCACCCTGGGCAGCAGGAAGCAGGACAGGCCTTGCGGTGCCTGCGCCAGCACCAGGAACAAGTCGCACATGGGGGCCGAGCAGAACCACTTGTGCCCGGTCAGCAGGTAGCTGCCGTCACCGGCTGGCTCGGCGCGGGTGGTGTTCGCCCGGACGTCCGAGCCGCCCTGCTTCTCGGTCATTGCCATGCCGGCGAGGAGTCCGGCCTTGGCCGCCGGCGGCCGCAGGCCAGGTTCGTACACCGCGGCGGTCAGCAGCGGCTCGAATGTGGCCGCGAGGTCAGGGGCATGCCGCAAGGCCGGCACGCACGCGTACGTCATCGAGACCGGGCAGCCGTGCCCGGCCTCGGCCTGGGTCCACACCATGAACTTGGCTGCCCTGGCCACGTGTGAGCCGGGCCTTGAGTCGGCCCAGGGCGCCGCATGCAGGCCATGGCTGACCGCGACGGTCATGAGCTCGTGCCAGGACGGGTGGAAGTCGACCTCGTCGATCCGGTGGCCGCGGGCGTCGTGAGTGCGCAGGACGGGTTTGTAGACGTTTGCCAGTCTGGCCTGTTCCTGGGTGCTGGCCGCTCCGGCGAGCCGCCCGAGCTGGTGCAGCTCGCCGGTGACCCAGTCGCCGCCCTCCCGGTGTACCGCCGCCAGCAGGGCAGCATCGTCGGCGACGTCGTAGTCCGCCAGGACCGGGACCTGATTGAGGACCTCGTGCGTGGTGTGCACTGCAGTGTTGGCTTGGCCTAGTTGGCTTGGCGGAGTGTGGGTCAGGAGGTGTGGATGCCGCACTCGGTCTTGTTGGTGCCAGCCCACCGGCCGCTGCGGGGGTCCGCCCCGTCGAGAACCTTGGAGGTGCAGGTGCGGCAGCCGATCGACGGGTAGCCGTCGTAGACCAGCGGGTTGACCAGCACGCCGTTGGCGGCGATGTAGTCGTCGATCTGCTTCTGGGTCCACTCGACGATCGGGTTGACCTTGATCATTTCCCGGCGGGCGTCCCACTGGACGACCCGGGTGTCGCTGCGCGCGTCGGTCTCCTCGCGGCGGACGCCGGTGAACCAGGCGTCGTACGGGCCGAGCGCCTCCTCGAGCGGCACCACCTTGCGGAGGTAGCAGCACAGGTCAGGGTTCCGGCTGTAGAGCCGTGGCCCCAGCTCGGAGTCCTGCTCCGCCACCGTCGTCGGGGGCGTCACGTTGATCACATTGACCGGGTAGACGGCCGATACCGCGTCCCGCGTGCCGATGGTCTCGGGGAAGTGGTAGCCGGTGTCGAGGAACAGAACGTCGACGCCTGGCATGTGCTTGGCGACCAGATTCACGAGCACAGCATCGGTCATCGACGAGGTGATGCAGATCCGGCGGCCAAAAGTCTTCGCTGCCCAGGCAATAACCTCGTCAGCTGGGGCCCCGGCCAGTGCATCGGCCGCCTCCGCGGCTAGCCTCTCCATGTTGCTGGGCTCCTCCTTGCGGCGGCAATCCACCTGTCCCGGCAGCCTACCCGGCCCGCGCGCCAAACACGCGGAAGCAGGCTCGATAGCTAAACACACTAAGGCTAAAGGCCGGCAACTGCACGCTCTGTCGCGTAAGTCACAAGAATCACGACTATCGGGAAGAATCCCGGGCATCACTGCCGTCGCTTTCCTCATGCCCTGCCGCGGTGAACGCACAGCCACCGCTTGGCGCAACTAGCGTGAGCCGTCAGCTATTCCGGGTGCTCTGGTATTCCAGGTGCTCTGGGGGCCTAGCCCTGCCGGATCCAGCCGAGGCGGTTCTCAACCGGCGGGGCCGGGCGCTGATGCTGGCAATCGCACCAGGTGCCGCCCGGGCAGTCCTCGTGGTGCTGCACGCGGCAGGCTTGGCAGACCATAGGCCGTCGCTAGGCCGCGTTGGCCCGGCGCATCCGCCGACGGCGCTCGGACGAGCGCTCGTCCTCGTTCAGGCCGCCCCAGGTGCCGTACTTCTCGGGCCTGCTGACGGCATAAGTGAGGCACTCCGCCCGCACCGGGCAGGAATTACAGACGGCCTTCGCCTTGCGCTCGCGGATCTCCCGCTCCGGCTGCCGCTCCCCGTCTGGCCCGAAGAAGAGCACAACTTCCTTGCCACGGCACGCAGCCTCATCCTGCCAGCCCCAATTCGGCCGTGGCATCAGGGCGGCTTGGCGGCGTACCTCAGACATGGATGGCTCTCCTCAAGAGGGTTAAAGTAAGTGCAGGCAGTTCGGTGTGGTCAGCGCACCGCCCAGCGCGCTGTAGAGTGCACTAGACGGAGGAAACTCGCGCGGCGTGGCGATTTGCCCCGTCGCATGATGCAACGCCCGGCACCGGCCTGATGTTCCCGGGCCCGCGGACCGCCGGACAATCATGCCATCGGCGATGCGGTCTGCGCAGCCGAGATCGCGAATTTGTCCCTTGCTCGGCCCGTGGTGCGGGTCACACTAAGTGATCATTAACTGGACAGATCCATCTGAGCAGGCCACCATAGCTTCATGTCCGCGTCCGACGCAGCACCGCTGCCTCGTCTCGGCGAGGTGTTCTTCGACGTCAGAGGTCATTCCCGGAGCATGCGGCTGAGTTGGTATGCCGATACCGGGGTTGCTGTCTTCAGCATCTGGCAGGGCGGTAAGTGCACGGGCACGTTCCGGCTGCCGATAGACGATCTGCCCAGGATGGTGGAGATCTTGCAGCGCGGCCCGGAAAGTCGCACGCCGCGCTCGGGCGGTGGCCGCTCCCCGGGCTGGGAACCCGGTCCGCCTGAGCCTGACTATGGTGCGGCTCAGCCGGACTATGGCCAGGGCTACGGCGACGACACCGCTTACTTCAAGGACGGCGGCTACGGGCAGGATTACCGCCAGGACCGCAACTACCGGCAGGACCGGGATTACGGCCCGGATCCGGGTTACGCCGACGGGCCCGATTACCCCGGCGCCCCTGATTACGGCGACGCTCCGCATTACGGTAACGACCGCGGGTACACCTCCGAGCGCGTTGTACCGCCCTATGTACAGGGCACTAGCGACCCCTACCGCACCGGCAATTCTCCCGCGGGCAGATATGACGAGCCGCCGTGGAGCCCGGCAGGTTATTCCGAGGACCCGGACTATCGGTAGCAGGGAGTCGTTACCTCCCTGGTCAGGGCACCCATAAAAGCGCACGTCCCGTTGTTTTTCCCGGCCCAGGAAATGCCTTCCCGAGAAGCTTGCCCGGATGCCGTTACAGCGACCAAGCGACAGGGAATACATTCGCTCGCGGGGGAAGGGGGACACGCAAGTGGCGCAGAAGATCTCAGTCACGTTCGCATGTGACTACGACTCAAGAGAGATTCCCGAAGGCGAGCACCTGACAAGGTCGTTCAGCCTTGATGGCCGGGATTACGAGATTGACCTTTGCGAGAAGCACAGCGAGAAGTTCGACGAGACCCTGAAGAGGTTCGCCGACAAGGCCCGGAAGGTAACCGGCCGGGTTGGCAAGCCGAAGCGGCGCACGACCGCGCACCGTCAGCGCAGTGCCGATATCCGGGCCTGGGCGAAGCAAAGCGGCCTGGACGTCAGCGAGCGCGGGAGGATCCCGGCGAACGTCATCGCGAAGTACGAGGCCAATCACTAGCTGGGCCGGGCGGCCGGGCGCGGCGTCTAATTGGTAGTCGCTGCGCCCGTTTCGTCCTGTTCGTCCGGCAGGAGCACCACCGAGGCCGCGAGTGCCTGTGAATTGGGTATCAGCACGCTGCCGTCATCGGTCGCCAGCCGCACGTATGTCAGGCTGATGTCGACGACGACGCCTTCGATCGTGCCAGAAAGCGCACCGGCCCGGAACCGCACGTGATCGCTCACCCGGAAGGGCCGCGCGAACAGCAGCACCAGTCCGGCGAACAGGTTGGCCAGGGACTGCTGTGCGGCGATGCCGAGCAGCACGCCCACGACCGCGCCGCCGACCAGTAGCTGGGTGAGCTGCACACGACCGATATCCAGGGTGATCAGCAGGATCGCGAAGATTCCCACCAGTACGAGTACGTACCTGATGACTGCCGCATGCGCCTCGCCGACCACGGGCTGCAGGCTTGATCGTGCCTTCGAGGACAGCCCCAGGACCGCAACCAGCCCGAAGACAAGGAACGCGGCGGCGCCGGCCACGGTGATGAGCTGCTGCGTAGAGCTTGCATGGCTGAAGGCTTCTGCGCCGGCATAGGTCCGCACGCCGACCTGTACGGCGCTAGGCACGCCCCAGTACCGAGCCGCAACCGCCCCAGCGATGGCGAGGACCGCGGCGATGTAAAACCGCCACGGCCTGGCCCGCTTCCGGACCTTCTGCACGCGTGCTGCCATCTCCAGCTGATAGCGCTCCTGCAGATCCACGTCCACTACGCTACTCGAGGCCTGCGAGAGCTTGAGCCCGGGGACAGCGCGAGCCCGGGAACACTGCGTCCCCGGGCTCGCGCGTTTGACTGGTGCCTAGAGGTTCATCAGCGGCTTGCCGACCGGGAAGATGACTTTGCCCTTGTGGCCGTTCATCACGCCGGCGGCCGACGTGTACCAGGCCACGGCTGCGGTCACGATGCCGAGGTACCCGCCGATCACGAGCCACTTCGAGCTGGTCGGGTCGGGCGGCAGAGCGGGCACGCTGGTGGTGAAGTTCCCGATGGCCAGGAAGAGTCTCGGTGAGTCCCAGGGTCAGGAAGACCCCGAACACGGCCATGTTCAGCTGGGTGCTGACGATCAGCATGTACGTGTTGAAGATCAAGAAGGCCAGCAGGATCCAGCCCAGGTCACGATTGATCGAGACCGGATGTGCGAGCGAGCCCGGGACTATGAAGTGCAGCCACAGACCGAGGCCGATCCAGAACCCGCCATAGCTGGAGAAGGCGGTGGCGCCGAATACGTTCTTGTTGCGGAACTCCCACATGCCTGCCAGCAGCTGAATCAGGCCGCCGTAAGCGATCGCGTAGCCCCACCAGTCGAAGCCGCTGGATGTCTTCGCCCAGCCAGCGTTGATCGCGGACAGCAGGAACGTGGTTAGCGCGAACGCTGCTAGCCCCAGAGGTGCCGGGTCGGCGATCCTGCCGACGCGGACAACTGCGGGAGCATCATCTGTGGTGCTCAACTGATTCCTCCTGAAGGGCTTGCCTGTCCGGCCACGAGCACGCTGCTGGGGCAAGGCAGGCGTGGTGGATAGTGGGACGGCCGCGAGTGCTCGGGCCATGCGTGGCTGCCGCCGGGTGAGCAAACCCGGCGACGCAAATCCCGTATTCGGTACTTACCGGTACGAGCATGGCCATTCGCTGACCTTCCTTTTCTTCACACCTGGCTCATCAGAACCAGATGGAAGATCTTGCCCTGAGCGTAACGCTGGCAGCCGGATTTAGGGAGACCCATTTTCAGGCGTACGAGCTAAATGCCTGGAGTGGCCGCTGACGGCGACTCGTTGCGGCGCAGGATGCCCGATAGCCCGGCCCGGGTGGCGAGCACGACGAGCCGGTCTCCGCCGGCGATCTGGTAGTCCGCGGATGGCGACCAGTCGGCGACTGCGTCTGCAGGCCGCCGCACGGCGATGACGCGGAGCAGGCCATCGGCGTGCAGGTCGGCAATCGGCTCGCCGGCCAGTCCGCTGCCGCGCCGCGACTACCTCGGCGAGCAGGAGTACATGCCGTCCGACGGCGATCGTCCGCAGCACCTGGTGGTCGAGCACAGCGGCGGCAAAGGCCGGCGCGGCCAGGTAGGACGTGGACCGCGAAACGGTATTGCCGATCGCCATTTGCACCCGCTCGGCAAGGTCGTCGTCATAAAGGCGGACCACGATGCGTGGTGCTGGCGCCAGTGCCCTGGCGTTGAGCGCCGTCTCCAGGTTCACGATGTCGCTATCGGTCACCGAGACGAGAGCCTGACAGGCACCAATGCCGGCCGCCCGGAGTGTCTCCTCCCGGTGCGTCTCGCCGATGACCACCCGAACGCCGAGGCGGCGTGCCAATGGCATGCCCGGCGGCTTCGGCGTTCTTGTCGATGCCCACCACGTCGATGCCGAGGTCATGCAACTGGCCGACGATCCTGGTGCCTACTTCGCCGAGGCCCGCCACGATGACGTGACCGGTCGGCGGCGGGGCTGACACCCTGGCGCCGGGAATCCGCGCACCCACGACGGCTGCGGTCACCAGCGGCAGGAATGCCATCCCGTCGAAAGTGAGCAGGACCTGAGCCAGCTTCTCCGGTCCGCGCAGGCTCGGATCGGTGACTGCCGCGCCTGCCGCGTCCAGCAGCGTCAGGTACAGCGCATTCATCGGGGAAAACCTCACAGCGACCGCCAGCAGGGCAAAGCCGACGCACATTACTGCCAGCAGGGCGCTGAATGCCAGCCCCATCTTGCTCCACAGCAGCCTGCGCGCCAGCCGGACTGGCGCGGTCAGCTGCCGCCGGCGCTGCCGTGAGAGCGGGTTGCGCGGCGTGCCATCGGCGACCGCTAGCACCAGGCCCGCCGACGTATCGGCCGCCGGCAGCAGCTGGGGCGCCTCGGCGTCTCCGTTCGCGGCGAGCCCGCAGATGATCTGATCGGCTGCCGCGTCGTCGCGCCTGGCCACGTACATCGTCCGGCTGGCGATCCGGACGTGGCTCGGAGCCGGCTCGCCGAGCGCGGCCGCGACTAGCGACGGTGCTGCCATCTGCGATTGCGACAGCACCGCGCAATCGGCGAAGAAGGTACGGATGCGGTCGCCGAGCCCGGCATTGGAGATCGCGATCACCATGCGGATCTGCGGGCTGATCTCCTGCGCGCGCAGCGCCGCGTGGAAGTTACCCAGGTCATCCTGGTGCAGTATGGCCAGCCCCCGCGCTTGCCGAAGGCCGGCTGCCAGCAGCGTATCGGCGCTGAGTTCGGCTCGCTCCAGCAGTCGCACGGCAGGCATCGTGCCCAGCCTGGCCGCATGCCCGCTGGCCGCGGACGGCACGATCGCGGTGACGGCTAATCCGTACCTGAGAGTTAGTTCCTCGGCCATCCGGGCGGTGAGGGCGTTCGCGCCGCAGATGATGATGTGGTCGCCGGACTCTGGCTCGCCGGGCTCGGTGGGCACGAACCGAGCCTAGTGGTCCGGACCCGGCCAAATCCAACACCGCAATCCATGGCAAAGCTCACCCGGCTATGGCAGGGATTCCCGCCACGGCGGCGAGCGACTCGCCGTAGATCTCGTCCGGATCGAGTCTGCGGAGCTCTTCGGCCAGCAGTTCGGCGATCTCACGGCGATGCAGGGCCACATGCCGGTCTGGCTGGCCCGGCCTGGCCAGCGTGGCGACCCGGCCATCGGGCCGGCTGATCATGATCTCTCCGGCTGCGGTATAGAGCCGGACCTCGGTGATGCCCGGTCCGCCAGACGTCTCCCGGCTGAACGGCACGCCGAGCCGCTGCTCAGCCACGCCGCGAGCAGGTCAGCGGTCGGATTGTGCTCCTCCGCGCTAACCAGGCCGCCGGTGATCTCCGCTAGTTCCTGATCGACGGTCGCGGCCAGCAGCGACCGCCACGGAGTCGCCCTGGTCCAGCTCAGATCGGTGTCGCCCGGCTGGTAGCCGGCGGCCAGTGCGGCGAGGGCCTCGGTGGTCGCCTTCGCCCGGGCCGCGTCGGTGATCCGGCGCTGGGCCAGCACGCCGAGCGGCTGCGCCGCTGGTACCGCCGGGATCTGGCCATGCCACCACGTCACGACGGGGGTGTCCGGCACCAGCAGCGGCATGATCACCGAGTCTGCATGCTCGCTCATCGGCCCGTACAGCCGGAGCAGGACCGTCTGGCCGGGCGTGCCGTCGCCGGACCGGATCTCGGCGTCGAGCCGGGACGGCATCCGCGCGTCTCGCGCGCGATCACGCCCAGCACCCGGCACGGATGTTCGCGTCCTACCTGGCTGGCAGCCCGGATGGCGTCGTGCTGGCCGGACTCGTCGGTCATGATGATCAGGTTCAGCACGACCCCGGTGGCTAGCCCGCCCATCTGGTCCCGGATCCTGGCCAGCGCGGCGCGGATGTCGGCCGTGGTGGTGTCTGTCAGGTCAGTCAGCATGTCCGCTCCTTGCTCACATCCGCCGCCAGGCACGGCCGTCCCGGGCGACCATCTCGTCCGCGCCGGGCGGCCCGCTAGTGCCCGCCGGGTACTGCTCGGGCTTGGCGTGACCCGGCCCAGAACTCCTCGATCGGATCCAGGATCATCCAGGACAGCTCGACCTCCTCCTGCCGCGGGAACAGTGGCGGGTCGCCGATCAGCACGTCGAGCAGCAGCCGCTCGTAGGCTTCCGGGCTGGACTCGGTGAACGACTCGCCGTAAGCGAAGTCCATGTTGACGTCCCGACCTCCATCGCCGACCCGGGTACCTTCGAGCCGAACCGCAGCGTGACGCCCTCGTCCGGCTGGACCCGGATGACCAGCGCGTTCTGGCCGAGCTCCTCGGTGTCGGTGGCATCGAACGGCAGATGCGGAGCGCGCTGGAACAGGACCGCGATCTCGGTCATCCTGGTCGGCAGCCGCTTGCCGGTGCGCAGGTAGAACGGCACGCCGGCCCAGCGCCTGTTGTCGATGGTCAGCCGGATCGCGGCGTAGGTCTCGGTCGAGGAATCGGGCGGTATCCCGTCCTCCTCCAGGAATCCGCGAACCGGGATGCCGCCCTGCCAGCCGGCCGCGTACTGGCCGCGCGCCGTTCCCGCGGCGATGTCGTCGGGGATCTGGACCGCCGCCAGCACCTTTTCCTTCTCCGCCCGCAGCGACTCGGCGGCGAAGGACAGCGGCTCCTCCATCGCGGTGAGCGCGAGCAGCTGCAGCAGGTGGTTCTGGATGACGTCGCGGGCAGCGCCGATGCCGTCGTAGTAGCCGGCCCGGCCGCCGATGCCGATGTCCTCGGCCATCGTGATCTGCACGTGGTCGACGTAGCGCGCGGTTCCAGATCGGCTCGAACAGCGTGTTGGCGAACCGCATCGCCAGCAGGTTCTGGACTGTCTCCTTGCCGAGGTAGTGGTCGATGCGGAACACCGCGTGCGGCGGGAACACCGCGTCGAGCATGGCGTTGAGTTCGCGTGCGCTGGCCAGGTCGTGGCCGAACGGCTTCTCGATCACCACCCGGCGCCAGGGCCGGACTGCGTCCCTCGCGGTTTCCGGCGGGCTTGATAGGCCCGACCGCTTGAGCTGCTGCACGACCAGCGGGAACGCGTTCGGCGGCACCGACAGGTAGAACGCGTAGTTCCCGCCGGTGCCGCGCTCGGCGTCCAGCTCGGCCACGGTCCGCGCCAGCTGATCGAATGCCTCGTCGTCGGCGAACTCGCCCGGCACGAACCGGATGCCCTCGGCCAGCTGCTGCCAGACCTCCTCCCGGAACGGCGTGCGCGCGTGCGCCTTCACCGCGTCGTGGGTGATCTGGGCGAAGTCCTCGTCCGCCCAGTCCCGCCGGGCGAACCCGACCAGCGAGAAGCCGGGCGGCAGCAGCCCGCGGTTGGCCAGGTCGTAGATCGCGGGCAGCAGCTTCTTGCTCGCCAGGTCGCCGGTGACGCCGAACAGCACGAGCACGCACGGGCCGGCCAGCCGCGGGATCCGCCGGTCCCGCGGATCCCGCAGCGGATTAGGGATCATGTAGTGCAGCCGCCCGCGGCCATCTCGCGGCTGATCGTGTCCAGCAGCTCGTGCCCAGGACGCGGCGAACTTCTGCACGCCCTCGTCCTCCAGCACCTGCACCACGTCGTCGTAGGGCACGCCGAGCGCTTCGAGCTGCTCGAACACGCGCCGCGACTCCGTCATAGGTGCCGTGGATCGCGTCCCCGTGCAGTTTGCCGTGCTCCGCCGTCGCGTGCATGCGTCGCCTCGGGCATCGTGTTGACGGTGCCCGGCGCGGCCAGCTCCACCACGTACATGGTGTCGGCGAACGACGGGTCCTTGACGCTGGTCGATGCCCACAGCGGGCGCTGCGGCCGGCGCCGCGCGCCTTCAGCGCCTCCCAGCGCGGGCTCGCGACTTCTGCTCGAAGAGCTCGTACGCCAGCCGCGCGTTCGCCAGCGCGGCCTTGCCGCGCAGCGCGTGCGCCTCCGGCGTGCCGATCTTGTCCAGCCGGCCGTCCACCTCGGTGTCGACCCGGCTGACGAAGAACGAGGCGACCGACGCGATGCTCGAGATGTCACGGCCGGATGCCTTCTCCAGGCCCGCGAAGAACGCGTCGATCACCTGGCCGTAGCGCTCCAGCGAGAAGATCAGCGTGACGTTGATGCTGATGCCCTCGGACAGGCACTGGGTGATGGCAGGCAGGCCCTCGACGGTGGCCGGGATCTTGATGAACAGGTTCGGCCGGTCCACCAGCCACCACAGCGCGCGTGCTTCGGCGATGGTCTTGCCGGTGTCCCTGGCCAGCCGCGGGTCGACCTCGATGGAGACCCGGCCGTTGACCCCGTCCGAGCTGTCGTACTTCGGCCGCAGCACGTCGCAGGCCCACCGGATGTCGTAGGTGGTGAGCGCCCGCGCCGCCTCGTCCACCGACACCGCGCAGCGCCAGGTCGGCGACCTGGTCGGCGTAGGCGCTGCCCGTGGACAGCGCCTTGGCGAAGATGGTCGGGTTGGAGGTGACGCCGCTGACGTGCATGTCCCGCGCCAGCGACGCCAGGTTGCCGGAGAGTCAGCCGTTCCCTGCTGATGTCGTCGAGCCAGATGGCTACGCCCATCTCCTCGAGCTGGGCCAGCGTGTCGGCTGGCTGTCATGACAATCGTGCTCCTCGCCTTTGCTCAGCGCCTAACCCGCGGACCGGCCCGGCCAGGCTGTCCCTGCGCCGCCTGCGCCCGCGCTCGGCGGTGATACCGAACTCCTCGTACAACTTCTTGTAGTCGGCCGAGGCGCCGAAATGTTCCAGGCTGATGCTCGCGCCGGCGTCGCCGACGAACTCGCGCCAGCCGAGCGCGATGCCAGCCTCGATGCTGACCCTGGCCCGGACCGCGGCGGGCAGCACCTGCTCGCGGTAGGCGGCGTCCTGCTCGGTGAACCACTCCACGCACGGCATGGACACCACCCTGGCGCCGATCCCGTCGCCTGCAGCAGGTCGCGGGCGTCGAGCGCGATCTGCACCTCGCTGCCAGTCGCGATGAGGATGACCTCGGGCGTGCCGCCATCCGCCTCGGCCAGCACGTAGCCGCCGCGGGCGGTGCCCTCGGCGCTGGCCAGGCCCGGGCCGCCGGCCGACCGGTCGAGCACCGGCAGCTCCTGCCGGGTGAGGCAGAGCCCGGCGGGGCGGTCGGTGCGCTCCAGGATGGTGCGCCACGCGACCGCGGTCTCGTTCGCGTCGCCGGGCCGCACCACGTCCAGGCCCGGAATCGCGCGCAGCGCCCACAGGTGCTCCACCGGCTGGTGCGTCGGGCCGTCCTCGCCCAGCCCGATGGAGTCGTGCGTCCAGACGTAGGTGACCGGCTGCCCCATCAGCGCGGCGAGCCGGACCGACGCGCGCATGTAGTCGCTGAAGACCAGGAACGTGCCGCCGTAGGGCCGGGTCAGGCCGTGCAGCACGATGCCGTTGAGGATCGCGCCCATGCCGTGCTCGCGGATGCCGAAGTGCAGGGTCCGGCCGTACTTGTTGCCGGGGAACATCTTGGTCTGGTGCATCGCCGGGATGAAGGACGGCTCGCCCTTCATGGTGGTGTCGTTGCTGCCGGCCAGGTCGGCCGAGCCGCCCCACAGTTCCGGCAGCACCGGCGCGAGCGCGTTCAGGACCGCGCCGGACGCCTTCCGGGTGGCCATCCCCTTCGCATCGGGCGGGAACGCGGGCAGCACGCTGCGCCAGCCGTCCGGCAGCTCGCGCCTGGCCAGCCGGTCGAGCAGGGCACGCTGCTGCGGATGGGCGGCCGACCAGGCCGCGAACCGCTCGTCCCAGCGGCGTGGGCCTGCTTGCCCCGGTCGCCGACCTTGCGCGCATGCGCGACGGCCTCTTCCTCGGCCGGGAAGCTCACCGCGGGATCGAAGCCGAGCACCTCCTTGGTCGCCGCCACCTCGGCGGCGCCGAGCGCCGAGCCGTGCGCGGCGCCGGTGTTCTGCTTGTTCGGGGCAGGCCAGCCGATGATCGTGCGCAGCGCGATGAGCGACGGCGCAGCCGTGTTCGCCCGCGCGGCCAGCAGGCGTCGTAGAGCGCCTGCACGTCCTCGTGGTAGCCGTCCGGCGTCCGCCAGCTCACCCGCTGCACGTGCCAGCCGTACGCCTCGTACCGGGCGCACGACGTCCTCGGACTTCGCGATATTGGTGTCGTCCTCGATCGAGATGTTGTTGTCGTCGTACAGCACGATGAGGTTGCCGAGCTGCTGGTGCCCGGCCAGCGAAGAGGCCTCGTGGCTGATGCCTTCCTCGATGTCGCCGTCGGACATGAACGCGTAGATGTGATGGTCGAACGGGCTCGCGCCGACGGCCGCGTCCGGGTCGAGCAGCCCGCGCTCGCGGCGCGCCGCCATCGCCATGCCGACCGCGTTGCCGATGCCCTGGCCGAGCGGCCCGGTGGTGGTCTCGACGCCGGTGTGAGCCCGTGCTCGGGGTGGCCCGGCGTGAGGCTGCCCCACTTTCGGTAATGGCGCAGGTCATCCAGTGTCAGGCCGTAGCCGGACAGGTAGAGCTGGATGTACAGAGTCAGGCTGGAATGCCCGCAGGACAGCACGAACCTGTCCCGGCCGAGCCAGTGCGGGTCCGCCGGGTCGTGCCGCATCACCTGCTGGAACAGCAGGTATGCGGCGGGCGCGAGGCTCATCGCGGTGCCTGGGTGCCCTGAGCCCGCCTGCTCTACCGCATCCATCGCCAGCACGCGGATCAGGTCGACAGCCCGGGCGTCCGTCTCCGACCAGTCAAGAGCTGCCCGCGCGTCGCCGCTCACCGCTGTCTCAGGCCCCTTTCACCGCGGACGCCGTTACGGCACGACCCTATCCCCGGGCCCGCGCGCCCTCTACCCTGCCCGATGCGGGTTAACATCCGGGGTTGCAGCCGGGGTTGACATCCGGGGTTGACATCCGGGCTTAACGGACGGGTGTGCTACAAGCGGCTGAACAGACCGGCGAGACCGCAGCGCTAGCGAAGCGACTGCAGGAACTCCAGCATCGCCACGTTGACCTGGTCCGGATGGCTGAGGTTCGCGGCGTGCGAGCCGCCCTCGATCTCGGCACGAGCGCGGCCGGGCCGCCCAGCCCGGCCCGCACGGCCTCCGCGCGCTCCATCGGGATCGCCGCGTCGGCGGTGCCGTGAATGATCAGCGCGGGGCAGCTGATCTCGCCGAGCCTGCCGGTGATGTCGTCGCGGTCCATCAGGCAGCGGAACGCGACCGGAGTTCATCCCGGTCGGCCGCGGCCCATTTGGCGAACCAGGGCGGGTAGTCCACCGGGCCGTCGGGCGGCCCGAGGATGATCGAGGCGACGATGTCCTGGACCGGCGCCGGGCCGTGCTCCAGCCAGATCCGCTCCATCTGCTCGTAGGCGGGCGCGGCGGCCGGGTCCTCCAGGCCCGCCTGGCTGTCGATGAGCACGAGCGCGCGGACCCGCTCCGGCGCCAGCAGCGCCGCCCGCAGGCTGAGGAACCCGCCCTGCGACATGCCGCCGAGCACTGCCTGCTGGATGCCCAGGTGTCGAGCAGGCCGAGCACGTCGCTGGCGGAGTCCCAGTAGCTGAACGCACCGGTCGCCCGGGTGCCGCCGAAGCCGCGCTCGTCCCAGGTGATCACCCGGTACTGCGGGCGCGAGCGCGGCCACCTGCGGGGCGAACATGGTGGAGTCCATCAGGTAGCCGTGGCTGAGCACGACAGCGGGGCCGTCGCCGCCGCTGTCGGAGTAGGAGATGCTGATTCCGTTCACGACTGAGTAGGCATGGCCGACAAGGTATCGCGCGAGCGACTTATCCGGAAAGACCGCCTGCGGGCCGGCTGAGCGGAGCGCGCCGGGTCGTCGCAGGCGCGTCGCGCAGCGATACGGCAGCAGCGCGGTGATCCAGATCGCCACGGAGCCGGTCACGTGCACCCAGACCAGCCCGGCCGGCAGGCCGGTGAAGTACTGCGTGTAGCCGATCGCGCCCTGCAGCGCGATGAGGCCGAGCAGCAGCCAGCCGAGCCGGACCGCCCGGCGTGGCGCCGACGCCGAGCCGCAGCCCGACCAGCAGCGCCACCATCAGCCCGCCCAGCAGCCAGCCGATGTCGGCATGCAGCTGCGTGACGCCCTCGAGCGGCAGGTGGTACCGGGCCACGTCGGCGGCGCCGGCGAGCGGGCCGGTACCGGTCACCACGGTGCCTGCCGCCATCATCAGCGCCACGCATGCCGATCACGCCGAGGCGCGCAAGCCGCACCGGCCGCGGCACCAGCGGCCGGGCCGCGGCCGTGCCTTCCTGGCAGCGCACGTAGAGCGCGACCGTCGCCGCGACCAGGGCCACCGAGGCCAGGAAATGCACCGAGACCAGTGCCGGGTTCAGCTTGGTGATGACGACGAGGCCGCCGAGCACGGCCTGGGCGACGATCGCGGCGGGCTGCGCACGCGGCAAGCCAGAGCAGGTCGCGCCGGCGCCTGCCGTCCTCGCCGCGGAATCGCCAGGCCGCGACGCAGACGCCGACCGCGACCACGAAGATCGCGACGGTCACCAGCCGGTTGCCGAACTCGATCCAGCGGTGGATGAGCGAGTCGCCGGTGTCGCCGGTGGCGGCAATGCTGTGCGCGGTGCAGGCCGGCCAGTCCGGGCAGCCGAGGCCGGACTGGCTGAGCCGGACCGCCGCGCCGGTCAGGATGATCAGCGCCGAGGTGATGAGCCCGGCCAGCGCCCACCGGCGCATGGCCGCGGCGGTCGGCGCCAGCAGCCACCGGCCAGCGTCCGGCCCGGGCCACGGTGCCCGTGCTCGCGATGTCAGTGCTGGCAACGCCCGTGCTGGCGGTCGGCGCGTTGGGGGCGGTCAGGTCTGCTGGCACGCGTCCATGGTAGGAGCGAGTGGCCGCCAGGTGCGGGCACGGGTCCTGAAGTTACCCGCGGGCGGCAGTCAGCCTCCGGGCGGGGGAGCCGGCATCAGGCGGCCGGCTGATCCCGGCCCGGGCTGCCGCGCGCGGCTCCGGCGCAGGCGACGATCACCAGGCCGATCGCCACCCACTGCCTGGCCACGCAGCGCCTCGCCGAGCAGCACCAGGCCGACCAGCGCGGCCACGGCGGGCTCCAGGCTCATCCAGATGCCGAACGTGCCGGCCGGGACCCGGCGCAGTGCCTCCAGCTCGAGCCGGTACGGGATGACCGAGGACAGCAGCCCGATCGCCAGTGCCCTCGGCGAGCGACGGCCGGACGCAGCAGGGCGCCGCCTGCCTGCGCGACCGCCGGCCCGGTCACCACGACGGCCGCGACGATCATGGCGATGACCAGCCCGGACGAGCCGCTGAACCGGCGGCCGGTTGCGCGGCTGAGCAGGATGTACGCAGCCCAGCAGGTGGCTGCGACGCAGCGCGAACGCGATGCCGGTGGCCTGCGTGCTCAGTCCCAGCAAGCCGCCGGGCGGCGTGCCCGGTGGCGCCGCCGGCCAGGCTGGTGCCGCCGCCGGTCAGCAGCAGCACGCCGCCCGCCGCCAGACCACCCAGGCCAGGTCGAGCGGTCGGCGTGACGACACCACCGCGACCGCCAGCGGGCCGAGGAACTCGATCGTGACGGCGACGCCGAGCGGGACACGCGCGAACGACTGGTAGATGGAGAAGTTCATCACGCCGAGCACGACGCCGAACGCGACGGCGACGGACAGGTCCCGCCAGGCCCGGTCTGGCCACGGCCTGGCGGACGACCCCGCCAACGCCGCGCCCGGCCAGCGCCGCGATGATCACGCGCTGCCCACCACAGCCGCAGACCCGTCACTCCGGCCGGGCCGAGCTGGCTGAACATACGCCCGGCCAGCCCGGCCCCGACCTGCACCGAGACTATGCCGGAGAAAACCAGCACCGACGGCGGCATGGCGCTCAGCGGTGACCGGCCGGGCGGTGCCCGGAGCGGCGACCTGCCGCGCACCGCGGGGGAGCTGCCGGGAACTGTCACTCCCAGCGGAACGTCCGGGCGGCCAGGGCGATGGCTGCCACCGCCCACGCGCACAGCACCAGCAGGTCGCGGGCCGGGAAGCCGCCGGCGTGCGCCAGCACCGAGCGGAGCCCGTCCGAGAGCGCACCGGCCGGCAGCAGCTTCAGCACCGGCTGCGCCGCCGGCGGGAACTTGGTCAGCGGGAAGAGCACTCCGCCCAGGCCGAGCATCACCAGGTAGATGCAGGTTAGCGGCGGCCAGCGTTGCCTCCGCCCGCAGCGTTCCGGCCAGCAGCAGCGCCAGTCCGCTGAACGCGGCCGTGCCGGCCAGCAGCAGCAGCAGCACCCACGCTGCGGCGGCCGGCGCTGGCGGCCGGACGTCCAGCCGAGCGAGGCGCCGACCGCGAGCACGATCGCGGCCTGGCCAAGCTCCACGGCCAGCACCGTCACCGTCTTGGCGGCGATCAGTCCCTGGCGTGACAACGGCGATGCGCCGAGCCGCTTGAGCACGCCGTACCGGCGCTCGAAGCCCGTGCCGATGGCCTGGCTGGTGAACGCGGTGGACATGACGGCGAGCGCGAGTATGCCCGGCACCACGAAGTCGATCCGGCTGCCACGGCCGACGCTGATCAAGGCCTCGTGACCGAAGGCCACCAGCAGCAGCACCGGGGATGATCAGGGTGAGCAGCAGCTGCTCGCCGTTCCGCGTCAGGGTCCGCAGCTCCAGCCCGGCCTGCGCGCCGATCATCTTGCGCAGCGGCGCGGCGCCAGGCGCCGGGGCCGGCCAGTGCTGGCTCGCCAGCTCGGTCGTAGCGGGCAGTCCGGTCATCGCAGGCCCCGCCCGGTGAGCTCGAGGAACAGGTCCTCCAGCGTGCGGCTCTCGATCTGCAGGTCCCTCGCCAGCACGCCGTGCTCGGCGCACCACGCGGTGACTGAGGCGATGAGCTGCGGGTCCACCCTGTCAGCGACCTCCACCAGGTAGTGGCCGGCGGGTGACTCCTTGGCGGCCGAGCCGGGTGGCAGGGCGGCGAGCAGCGCGTCAGTGTCCAGGCCGGCCTCGGCACGGAACCGCAGCTGGCCGGCTGACCCGGTCAGCTCGGCCGGAGACCCGTCGGCCACCACCAGGCCCCGGTCGACGATGACTACCTTGTCAGCCAGCCGCTCGGCTTCCTCCATGTAATGCGTGGCCAGGATCACAGCAGCGCCAGCAGCCCGCAGGCCCTCGATGAGCTCCCAGGTCGCGTGCCGGCCTGCGGATCGAGGCCGGCCGTGGGCTCGTCGAGGAAAACCAGCTCCGGCCGGCCGATCACGGCCGCCGCCAGCGAGAGCCGCTGCTGCTGGCCGCCGGACAGGTGCTTATAGCTGGTCCGGGCCGAGTCGGTCAGGCCCAGCACCGCCAGCAGCGCGGCAGGGTCGAGCGGCCGGGCGTAGAAGCTGGCCATCACCCGCAGGTACTCCCCGGCCCGCGCGCTTGTCGGCACGCCGCCGGCCTGCAGCATGACTCCCACCTTCGGCCGCAGCTCCCGTGCTGTCGGCCACCGGGTCCAGGCCGAGTACGCGCACAGCACCTGCATCAGGGCGCCGGTAGCCTTCGCAGGTCTCGATCGTGGTGGTCTTGCCGGCCCCGTTCGGGCCGAGTATCGCCGTCACCTGCGCCCGCTCCGCGCGCATCGACAAGCCCGCGACCGCGGTGACGCCGCGGTAGCTCTTGACCAGGCCGTCAATCTCGACGGCCGGGCCAGTGCTTGGTTCGGGCGAGACGGTGCTCACGCACGCGAGTCTAGGCCGTTGCGGGCCCCGCGCCGCCGGACGCGGTCACGAATGCAGCGAGCTGCTCCGACTGCGCCAGCCGGCTCGGCTCGTGCAGGTACATCATGTGCCCGGCCTCGTGATAGCTGAACTCGATGTTCGAGGACAGCTCGGCCGGGATGGCCAGATGCGCCAGGGTGTGCTCCGCGGCGAAGTACGGCGTCGCGGCGTCATGGTAGCCGCAGGCCACGTGTACCTGCATGTACGGGTTCGCCCGCATCGCGGCGGCCAGCTTGTCGAGCACGAAGACATGCTGGTTCTCGAACTCCGCGTACGACCACGGCCGGACCCGGTCAGTGAGCACCTCGTAGGGCAGGTCGCTCTGGTAACCGAGCTCGGCGCGCACGTAGTGGTTGAGCGCCGCGGTGTACGGGCCGATGATCGCGCTGATGGACGGATCGTCGGACCACAGCTCCCGGCCGTAGTCGGTGTCCCAGCCGGTGAACCGGCCGTCGATCCGGCCGACCACCAGCCGGCGGTCGCGCAGCAGCTCGGTGAGGAACCTGACGTGCTCGGGCCGCAGGTCGACCCGGTCGACATAGTCGGCCGACAGGCCGGTGAGCTCGGCCAGCCGGGCGCATGCCTCGGCCCGTTCCTCGGTGCTGAGCCGGGCGCCCCGGCCGAGCGCCCACGGATAGTCGCGGCGGGCGAACTCCTCAGCCTCGTCCAGCACAGCACGCAGCGGCCGGTCGCCGTGCTTGCCGTGGTAGTGCGCGATCGCGGCGTAGGTCGGCAAGTAGAGCGCGTAGGGGTCGTCGTTGCCGCCGCCGAACTTGACCGAGCCGAAGTCCAGGATCGCCGATATCAGGATCAGCCCGTTCAGGTACAGGCCGTACCGCTCTTGCAGGTAACGCGCCAGTCCGGCGGCCCTGGTGGTGCCATAGGACTCGCCGCACAGGTACTTGCGCGACAGCCATCGGCCGTTACGGGTGATCCACAGCCGGATGACCTCGCCGACCGACTCGATATCGCCGCCGTACCCGTGAAAATCGCCGGGCTTCTCGCCCTTGACGGCGCGCGAGAACCCGGTCGACACCGGGTCGATGAACACCAGGTCGCTGTGCGCCAGCAGGGTCTGGGCATTGTCGGCCAGGCCGTAGGGCGGCGGCAGCAAGCTGCCCACGTCGCCCATGAGCACCCGCCGCGGGCCTAGCAGGCCTAGGTGCAGCCAGACGCTCGAGGAGCCAGGACCGCCGTTGAACGCGAACGTCACCGGCCGCGAAACGGGGTCGTCGCAGTCCGCCGTGTACGCGGTGATAAAGACCTCCGCCTTGGGCTGCGGACCGTCGAATTTGTCGTCGGTGTGACCTTCCTTGCGCAGCACTATCCGCCCGGTTGTCACTGTGTAGCTCAGCTCGGCGCTGGTGTCCCCCGGCCCGTCGACCATGATCGAATGATGACTGGTAACAAGATCGTCGGCGGGCTCGGCGGGGGTGTCCTTGCGGTCGGGTTCGGACTGCTGATCCTGGGGTGGCTGCGTCATATCAGAACACTAGCCGGGTTTGCGGTAGTTACGCCCGCTGACATATTCGGCCGGTGGGCGCCGGCCACCCCTGACCCGCGCACGTGCCGGGAGCGCGGGCGTCGCCGTCCAGTGTGTCAGCCGGGCGTGAATTACCGGCCGTGGAAACGCGGTTCGCGCTTGTCGACGAAGGCCCGGCTGGCTTCGCGGTGGTCTTCAGTCTGCGCAGTGTGCACGTGGTGCGTCACTTCGAGGTCCATGCACTCGCCTAGCCCGCCGGCCACTGCCCGGTTCAGGTTCTCTTTCATGTAGCGGTACGCGATCGATGGTCCCCGCGCGAGTCGGCGCGCCCGCGCCATGACCTCACGATCGAAATCGGCCGGCGGGAAGATGGCGTTGACAATGCCGAGCTGCTGAGCTTCCTCGGCGGTCAGCTTCGCCGAGAAGTAGTAGAGCTCCTTAGCTTTGGCGCTGCCCACCAACTGAGTGAGGAACCAGGTCCCGCCATAATCTCCGGCGAGCGCAACCCTGGCGAAAGCAGTGGTCAGCACCGCACCAGGGATCGCATAGCGCAGATCGCAGGCCAGCGCCAATGACAGCCCGGCGCCGGCTGCAGGTCCCGGCAGGGCGGCGATTGTCGGCTTGGGCATACTCCACAGGCGGCCGCTGGTGGCTCGCTGACTGAGTCGCTGGCGATGGATGGCGGAGTCGAGCGATGGGCCGTCGCCGCCACCGTCGCCGCCACTGTCCGCCGTCCGGGCAGCCATGCCCTTGACGTCGCCGCCGGCGCAGAACGCACCGCCAGCCCCGGTGAGCACGACACAGCCAATTGCGTCGTCGGTTTCCACCTGGGCGAGGACCGCCCCGAGTGCAGACAGCATGGCCTGCGAGAGGGCGTTTCGCCGGTCGGGGCGGTTCATGGTGATCACCGCGACGCCGTCGTCGATCTCCGCGCGCAGGTCTTCCGTCCCAGTGTCGAGCGCGGTCATGTCACCCTGCCTTGCTGGCGAAGCGGACCCCGCCGATAGTCCGCGGGCCGCCGGGCAGCCCGGCGATGGTTACTGCGGTGATGCCCTCGCCATGACCGGCTGGGGCTGGCACGAACTGCAACTGCTGACCCGAGTCCGGCAGCTCCACAACCGTGTCGCGGCCGCAGTTAGCGGCCTGAATTCCGAGTACCGCTGCCCACCGCCGGGCCGCCGCTGACGGGTCTGAGACCTCGATCGTCAAACCGGTCAAGCCGCCAGGAGCGTGCTCAGGTGCCTGGCCCGTCCATGACGGGCCTGCCCATCGCCACGCCTCTGGCGGCGCCGCCCAGTCGACAGACACGATGGCGCCGGGGACGTCCGCCGGATGCAAGTGGGTCGCGGCCATGTCAGGCAGGTCGGCTGTCCAGACGACCCGCACTCCCAGATCGGCGAGCGTGCGGCGAGCACTGGTCAGGTCCGGAACCTGGAATATTGCCATGTAGCCGGCGTCACCGCCGCGCCGCTCGAGGTACCGCCGAGCGGCAGTATCCGGCTGCGCAGGCGCCACTACTTCCACGAATGTGTCACCGACCGTGAACACCGCGTTGGTCAGGCCGAACTGTCCCACGCCCGGATCGTGAAATGGTGGTGCCCAGCCGAAAGCCTGCCGTAGCTCCCCGGCTACCCGGCCGCAGTCGCCGGCCACCAGGGCTACCTGGCGCAGGCGGGGTCCGGTTAGCACACCTCAACAATAGGAGGTCTGCCCCGGTTCGGCCGACAAGCAGCCAGGCGCGACGCGTCAGTTTCAGGGTCCCGTAGTTTTCGGTACAACACATGCCGGCGCAGCCAGCCGTCGTCGACGTCCGGATCGTCGAAGTCCTCGGCGGGGTCGCTGGTCATTCCGATCCGCCGCATCACGGCCTGCGAACGCACGTTGCTTGCCATGGTGACAGCGACGATCTCCGGCAGCTCCAGGATGTCGAAGCCGTACTCCAGGGCTGCCAGCGCCGCCTCGGTGGCGTAACCGTGGCCCCACGCTGGCCGTGCCAGCCGCCAGCCGATCTCCACACCGGTGAACGGCATCTCCTCGTCCACGGTGCCCAGTCCCGTGAAGCCGATGAACTCGCCGGACGCGCGCACCTCCACGGCCCAGAAGCCAAAGCCGTAACGATCCAGGTTGTCCTGGAAGGTCAGGACCCAGGCTGAGGACTGCTCGAAGGTCAGCAGCGGGCCGAGGTACTGCCGGACCTGCGGATCGGCGTTCATTGCCGCCCACGGCGCAAGATCGGACTCCCGCCAGCCGCGCATAATCAGTCGTTCCGTGCCGATCTCCGCCATCCCGGCAGCCTATTCGGGCCGGCGAACAGAACGCCCGAACGTGCTCGTAAGCTCAGCGGACGGACACCCTGGCCATGATGCACTGCGAGGATCAATGGAGCCTGCCCTGAGGTTCGCTGACCTGTTGCGGCAGCTTCGGACAGGGGCCAGGCTGACGCAGGAGGAACTAGCCGAGGCGGCGAGCCTGAGCCCACGGTCGGTCAGTGACCTGGAGCGTGGCATCAACCGCACGGCCCGCAAAGATAGCGCGCAGCTGCTCGCGGATGCGCTCTGCCTGACCGGGCAGGTGCGGGAGCTGTTCGTCGCGGCTGCGCGCGGGCGGGTGCCGGCCGACGATGTCATTGCGGCCATAAGCGGGAGCGCCGCGCCATCAACGTCGGCAGCGGCAGCGACGCGGACGTTGCCACGCGATGTCGGCAGTTTCACCGGCCGCGGGGCCGAGCTGACGCGGCTCCTGCGATCAGTGGACACCGCGGCTGAGAGAGGCGGCCTGGTGGGCATCCACGCGATCGACGGGATGGCCGGGATCGGCAAGACGACTTTCGCGGTGCATGCTGCGCACCGGTTGGCCGGGAGCTTTCCCGACGGGCAGTATTTCGTTCCGCTGCATGCCCACACGCCCGGCCAGCGTCCGGTTGACCCCGCCGACGCGCTGGCCAGCCTGCTGCTGATGGCAGGGGTCGCTGCACAGCACGTCCCGCCCGCCGTGGAGGCGCGGGCAGGCCGGTGGCGTGACCACGTCGCGGGCAAGAAGATCCTGCTGCTGTTGGATGACGCGGCCGGGCATGAGCAGGTCAGGCCGTTGCTGCCGGGCACGGCCGGCAGCCTGGTTCTGATCACGAGCCGACGGCGGCTGACCGCGCTGGAGGACGCCACAGTCATCAGCATCGACACCCTCGCCCCCGGCGACGGCGCGGCGCTACTTGCCCGGCTGGCTGACCGCCCTGACCTGGCCGCTGGCGCGGATGTCACCGGGGAGATATCGCGGCTCTGCGGGTACCTGCCGCTCGCGATCGGGATGCTCGCCGGGCAGCTGAGACATCACCCGGCGCGTGCCAGCGCAGATCTGGCCGCCGACCTCGGGGCGGCCCGCGACCGGCTGGCTGTGATGCGTGCCGAGAACGTGTCCGTTGCCGCCGCGTTCGACCTGTCCTACCAGGATCTCAGCGAGGACCAGCAACGGCTTTTCCGCAGGCTTGGCCTGGCCCCTGGCACTGATATCGACGCGCATGCGGCCGCCGCCCTGGATGACACGAGCGTGACAGCCTCCCGGGCCCTGCTCGATGAGCTCTACGACCATCATCTAATCAGCGAGCCTTCTTCCGGCCGCTACCTGCTGCACGACCTGCTCCGCGAATACGCTCGCGCACTCGCAGCCGACGGCGACGCTGCGGACGCACGCGACGCCATCGGCCGGCTGGTCAACTATTACGCGCATGCCGCCGCGACAGCCAGCAAGCTCATCGCCACCTGGACCACAGCCGGCGGCCGCCCTCCGCCGGGCAGCCCGCCCGGCAGCCTGCCGCAGCTGGCGACGTCTGACGAAGCGGCCGCATGGCTTGAAGCAGAGCGCCCCAACCTGCAGGCGGCCATCAGCTTCGCCGCCGAGATGATGCCCCCGCATGCGATCGCGATGGCGACCGCGATAGGCGGTTTTCTGCGTGCCCGCGGTCACTGGGACCAGGCCGCGGATCAATACCAGACAGCCCTCAGTGCGGCAGGACTGGTCGGGGACCGGCCCGGTCAGGCAGGGACGCTCGACGAGCTCGGCCTGCTACAGCAGCTGACCGGGGACTACCCGGCCGCCACCGCAACACTTGCCCAGGCAGCGGCGCTGTACCAGAACCTCGGCGACCAGCCCGGTCAGGCCTATGCACTCAACCACCTGGGTCTGGTGCAACAAGACACCGGGGACTACCAGGCCGCCGCTGCCAGCCACCGGCAGGCGCTGGCCCTTGCCCGTGACGCGGGCGACCCGCTGGCGGAGGCCGTTTCCCTCACCGACCTGGGCCTCGCGCAGCAGATGACCGGCGACTACGAACCAGCCGCGGCCGGCTATGAGCGGGCGCTTGAGCTGTTCCGACTGGCTGGTTCAGAGTACGACGAGGCCGACGTCCTGTGTGAACTCGGCATGCTGCAGCGGCGGACTGGGGACTATCTGGCCGCCGCCGCAAGCCAGCACCACGCGCTGGGACTGTTCCGGCGCCTCGGTGATCAGCTCGGCCAGGCCTGGGCCTTGGACGAGCTGGGCGTCGTGCAGCACCTGACCGGGGACTTCTCGGCAGCGTCTGCCAGCCTCGAGCAGGCTCTCCAGTTGCACCGTGACCTTGGCTCGCGGCATGGGGAGGCGGTAGCGCTGAACAGCCTCGGCGAGCTGTCGTCGCAAACTTCGGCGACTGAGGAAGCTCGCAACCTGCACGGCCAAGCGCTGACTATCGCCCGTCAGATCGGCGCCCGCCCTGAGGAAGCTCGCGCCCTGGCCGGGATCGGCATGAGCCTGCTGCCCGGCAGCCCCGCCGAAGCTGCTGTGCATCTGCGCGACGCGCTCGCGATCTGTCAGCGCATCGGATCCCCGGGCGCGGAGGTCATCCGCGCCAAGCTGGACGAGCACGGTCTCTGAAGGCACCCGTCACCTCGCCCGCCGCGCAGCCAGCCGCGAGCGGTCGTCTTCAATCAGGGCGACATCGCCGGGTCCGCCGGTCGCGCCGTTGAGCAGAGCCTGAGCGTGCAGCAGGGTCCAGAGCCGAGGGAACGCTCGGCGCTTGCGGCTACCAGCACCCACCGTCGGGGATGCCTGGCCGCGCGCCTCGCGGATCCGGGAAGATCGCCACACCTGGGTGTCGGTCATTGTCCTTGCCTTCCTGTGTTATTCGGCTGGCTCTAGCTTCCGCAGCTGCGCCGCTCGGGACCACACGTGCGGGCCCACAGGAGTGCCCACAGGATTCGCCCGATAGGGCAGAAGTGCGCGTGCTCGCCGCACCGACGTCACTCACATCCGGTGGCGGCCCGGCGCCGGGATCGACAGGATCGGGGGCATGACCTCCGAACCGCACCGGCGGGCGATCGGCTCATTGCGGGCAGTGGCGCTGGACGCCCCGGACATCGACCTCCTGGCCACGTTCTACGAGCAGCTCGCCGGCTGGCGACGCGTCCCCGACGATGACGAGGACGACTGGATCACGATCGACTCCGGTGACGGCTGGCGGATCGGCCTGCAACGGGCCACCGACCATCTGTCGCCCCGCTGGCCGGACCAGGACCACCCGCAGCAGGCCCATCTCGACTTCCGGGTACCGGACATCGATGTGGCGGCGGAACGCGCCCAGCAGCTCGGCGCCAGCCTGCTGCGCCGCAACGAGCGGTGGCACACCCTGGCCGACCCGGCCGGCCACCCGTTCGACCTATGCGTCCACACCGGCGATCCGCGGACCACCCTGATGGGCGTCATGCTCGACTGCCCCGACGCGAAGGCGCTGAGCCACTTCTACGCGGAGCTGGTCGGCAAGCCGGTGACGTACGAGGCGGACGGGGTCGCCATGATCGGCGAGGACGGCGCGCAGCCGGTGATGTTCCAGCAGGTGGAGCAGTACACCGCGCCGCGCTGGCCGGATCCGGCGTACCCGCAGCAGATCCACCTCGACGTGACCGTCCAGGACGTGGACGCGGCGGAACGGGCCACCCTCGACATCGGTGCCGCCCGACTGGACGGCGCCGGCCCGAACTGGCGCGTCTACGCCGATCCGGCCGGCAAGCCTTTCTGTCTGGTGTGGCCGGCCTAGTCAGGCGAAATGGCCCCAGTGCGTGGCGATGATGAGAAGTAGACCCGCGACCGCGAGGGCGGCACCTGCGACAATCGTTCGAACGGAACTAAGCCCCAATTTCGGGATTTGGGCCGCCGCGAGCCAGACCCCGGCGAACAAGATGAGCAGGAATCCGACTTCCGCGAGGCGCACGCCCGTGTGATGCGCCAGAGCGAGGTAGTTCATGCGAGCCCTTCAGACCTCGAGTGAGCCGGGATCAGCTGGGACGTCGACGGCGTGCTCCTTGAGCGCGGCAAGGGGAACGATCTGCAGAGCCCGCTCGTGGGTGGAAGCCAGCACCACGTGCGCAGCGACGCCATCGTGATGAGCCCGCAGCCAGTTCGCAGCCGTTACACACCAGCGGTCGCCGGGCACAAGCCCCTGGAATTGGTACTGGAGCACAGGGGTGCTCAGGTCATTGCCGATGCGACGCTGGTGCTCGAGGAACTCGGCGGTCACGACCGCGCAGATGGTGTGGCTCCCTTGGTCCTCCGGCCCGGTGCTACAGCACCCGTCTCGGTAGAAGCCGGTAACCGGGTCGGTGCCACATGGCTGCAGCTCACCTCCGAGCACATTGCGATCGCGCATCTCCGCAGTATCGGCGCTCCAGGGCGATTCTTACAAGGCACATCAACGGTGGCCAGGTGGGGCTTGGCTCCGCTGGTAGCGTTCGAGCACGGTGGTCGGACAGAAGGGGCGGCAATGAGCCAAAGCGGTGACAAGAAGTCTAAGGCGGACATCGCCCGCGAGTATATGATCGCGCACGCGCAGCAATCCGCGGCCTGGGGCTGGCAGTGCGGGCGGTGTGAGTCCACGAATGAATCCAGCGCTGAATACTGCGCTCGGTGCGGTGCTGACGGCAAGGACGCGAAGACGATTCAGCACGCTCCGGAGCCAGACAGCGTGCCGGTCCTCATCGTGACGACGAACGAGGTTCCTGGCTACCGGATCACCGGTGTGCACGGGGACGTGTTCGGGCTGGTCGTGCGTGCCCGCAATTATTTCAGCAACCTCGGAGCTCAGTTCATGACCATCGCTGGCGGAGAGGTTAGTACTTACACCAGGCTGCTGACGGACAGCCGCAATCAGGCTCGTCAGCGCATGTGGGGTGAAGCGCGGGCCCGCGGAGCCAATGCTGTCGTGGCGATGCGCTTCGACTGCAATGAGATAGGCGGCATCATGTCCGAGGTGGCCGCCTACGGAACCGCGGTGACGGTGGAGCCGGGCGCCGGCCCTAGGACCGAGACATAAGCCGGCGGATGACGGCGTCGTGATCATCCGCGGGTCAGTCGACCGGCTGCCAGAGCCGGAACGCCGCGCCCTGGTCGTCGACGCATTCGGCGAGCAGCCCGTACGGCTTGCGCGCGGGCTCGTCGGCGTGGCCGCCGGCCGCCCGGACTCGCCCGACCGCGGCCACGATGTCGTCGACACGGTAGGACAGCTGCACCTCCGGCTCCGCACCCTCCGACGGCAAGATGCCCAGCGGCGGCCTGGTCTCGCCGGTGCGCCACGCGCCCGCGTGACCGGGGGAGAAGGGCACCCGGAGTACGGCCTCGTAGAACTCCTTGGCCCGGTGCACGTCCCGCGCCGCCATCGTCACGTTCGCAACGTCGCCCTGTCGGAGCCTGGTGGCCCGGGCAGGCCGCCTGAGCAGCATCCAGCGGTGTCCGAACGGGTCGACGATCACCGAGCCGCGGCCGTAGAACTGATCGGCCGGCTCCCGTTCCACCGAGGCGCCGCTGAGCCGGGCCCGCTCAGTACTGGCGTCGACGTCATCGACCTCCAGGTGGAGGGTGTGGCTGAAAGTCGCCGGAGAGTCGGGTGCGCGCACAGGCACGTCGGGCCACAGGTCGGAGGCTTCGGCGAACATCAGGACCGCGTCGCCGATGCCGACCTCGGCGTGACCGATCGTGCCGTCCGCGTTGACGTGGAGCTCGCCGCGGCGCTGCGCGCCGAACACCGCGACGTACCAGTCCATGGCGCGCCGGGCGTCGGACACGACGATGTAGGGGGTTAGCGTCGGAGGCCAGGCGGGCTCGCGCTCGGCCGGGGTTGCGGCGGTCTGCTGGGACATGGTTCCTCCTGGGGGTGCGAAGACCGCCCGGGTCAGCCGCATCCGCAGCCGCCCGGCGAAGCCGGGGTCGGGATCGGCCGGCGTGACGGGCTCGCGCAGAGACTCGAACGGATCTGTCATGGCGAGCCCTCCTCTGCCTCATAGATCCGGCGGAACGCGGCGCGGGCCCGGACTAGTAGCGCTTCGGTGGCGTGCACGGTGCGGGCCAGGTGCCGGGCCACCTCCGGCACCGGCAGCCCGTCGAGGTAGCGCAAAGTGAGCGCGGCCCGGTGGTGCACGCCGAGCCCGTCGAGCACCTCGCGAGCCCGCATCCGGTCGACGACCATCTCCCACGGGTCGTCGACGCGCGCCGCCTCGCCGTCCAGCAGGCGCAGCCCGCGCTGCTCCCGCCCGGCCCGCCGCCAGTGGTCGGCGAGCTTGTGCCGGGCAACCCCGATCAGCCACGGGACCGACGGATCGGGCGCGCCCGGCTTACGGACCGCTTGCACGGCGGCCAGGAATGACTCGGCCGTGAGCTCCTCGGCCAGGCCGACGTCGCCGCAGCGGGCCAGCAGGTACCCGTAGACGTGCGGCAGCGCATCGTCGTACAGCTTCAGCAGCCCGAATGCCGGGTCAGGCCGCACCTGCGGGTTCGTCACACCCTCATCGTCGTCTGGGCGGCCGACACTCCGACGGGCAGGCCCGAACTTCCACGGCTGTTGTGGCCGGAAGGTCCCGATGAGCGTTCTCGATGTGATCAGTCAAGGCAGAATCTCGACGTACCCCTCGGTTCCGTGCACGCGGATCCGTTGCCCATCGGGGATCAGCCCGGTGGCATCTACCACACCGACGACGGCCGGCAAGCCGTACTCCCGTGCGATCACTGCGCCATGGGTCATCAGGCCGCCCACCTCCGTGACCAGGCCCGTGATCGCCACGAACAGCGGCGTCCAGCTGGGGTCGGTGTAGGCCGTGACGAGGATATCGCCCGGTTCAAGATCGGCCTGCGCCATATCCAGGATGACACGGGCCCGGCCTTCGATGACCCCGGCGGAGACCGGTAGGCCGACCAGGGCACCGGCCGGCACGTCGTCGCGTCGGTACGCCCCGGTGATGACCTCGCCGTCCGACGTGAGCACCCGGGGCGGCGTGAGCGCTTGATACGACCTGAACGCGTCCTTGCGCCGGCAAATGAGCTGGTCATCCACGTGGTTCGTGCGCGCGACTTCGTGGAGCTCTGAGAACCTCAGGTAGAAGATGTCTTCCTTCTCACGAAGCACCTGGGCCTGCACGAGGCGCTCTGCCTCTTCCAGCAGGGCCTGCTTGTACACGAAGTAGCGGCTGACCATGCCGTACTTCGGGTACTCCCGGTACCCGATGAACGTCCGCACCCGGTCGATCATCCGCTTGGCCTCTTCGGCCTTCCGCTCCCCGTCCGGCAGGGCCCGCAAGCGCTCCAGCACGTCCTGCTCCTTCGCCCATGCGTCCTGCCGCCCCTGCTCGAAGCGCCGCGCGCCGGCGCCCGGTTCGAAGTTCTTGATGTTGCCGAGGATCACGGGCACGAGCGTGGCGGGGCGCTCGCTCCAACGCGGCCGCGTGATGTCGATCTCGCCGACGCAGCGCATGCCGTACTTTTCGAGCCACGCCACGATGGCGTCTCGCGCTTCCCGCCCGCCTGAGAGCTTGGCCAGCTCGTCCAGGAAACCCTCGTCCTCGACGTGGTGCAAAAACGCCACCACGTCCGGATGCGGGCGGATCACGTCCGCGACGTCCAGGAGCGCCAGCCCCATCTCTGACGTCACGTTGTAGGGGACTGACTGCGTGAGCGTGTCGGCCGCGTTCTTCTCGCCCAGCCACGCCTGCAGCTGATCGTTGAGCCACCACGCGGCCTCCATCGCCGACATGAACACCTGATGGCTCTGCGGATCGAACAAGATCCGCTTCAGCTCCTGGATGTCCGCGCGGATGAAGTCGAGCAGCGCCGGCCCGGTCTTCGTCCGGATGTCGCGTTCCGAGGCGGCGATGGATGCCTGCGTGCGCGCGATCAGCTCGGTGACGATGGCCGGATCGGTCTCGATCGGGGCTGGCGCGCCGCCAAACAGTGGCCTGGGGGGACCCTGGTCAGGGAGCGGCCGGATGAAGCCGTCGCGCTCGAGGATGGTCTGCAGCGCGTCCCCGGTCAGCGGATCGCCCCTCCCCATGACTTCCAGGAGACCGGCCCGGGTCGCCGGCGAGGCCAGCCTCTGGGTGACGTCGACGAACAAGCGGCCGCCGGCCTCGGCCATGGGCGCGGGGGTCGTCATCTGCCAGAAGGACAGCCCGAGGGGCTTCATCGGGTCGGTCATCATCTGCTGATGACCGACGGAGACATAGACGTGGTTCTCCCGGTCGCCGGACTCGGGGACGGGGAACAGCGTGGTGATCGGCCGGCTCTGGACGATCTGGAAGCCATCATCGACCAGGCACCATTCGATGTCCTGCGGACGGCCGAAGTGCGCTTCGATCCGCCGGCCGAGCTGCGCGAGCCGCACAACCTGCGCATCCGTCAACGCCGGCTGCTCCTGCCGCTGCGGGTCGATCGGCAGTATCTGCGTCCCGCCCGCCGGCGAGGCGTAGCTGGCACGCTGCTTGGCGGCGATCGCCCTGGCGATGACCTCGCCGTCGCGCACCTTGAAGACATCCGGGTTCACCAGGCCGGAGACCAGGGCCTCACCGAGGCCGAAGCTGGCCTCCACGGAGGCGACCTTCCGGTTGCCCGTGACGGGGTCGGCCGTGAACAGGATGCCGGCCGCATCCGGGAAGACCATCTGCTGCACGACCACGGCCATGTGGACCTTCCGGTGGTCGAAGCCGTTCCGAAGGCGATAGGTCACGGCCCGCTCGGTGAACAGCGACGCCCAGCACCGGCTGACGTGCTGGCGGATCGCGGCCGGCCCCACGACGTTCAGGTACGTGTCCTGCTGGCCGGCGAAGGAGGCCGTCGGCAGGTCCTCTGCCGTCGCGCTGGATCGGACGGCGCAGGCGGCTTGCTCGCCGAGCTGGGCGAGCGCACGGGTGATCGCCGCCGCGAGATCGCCCGGGATGGCGATCCCTTCGATGGTCTGGCGGACCTGCGCGCTGAGCGTGCGGATCGCCTCCCGGTCATCGGCGTTCAGGCGCGACAGCTGATCGAGCCGATCGTCGATCGACGGCGCTTCCGCCATGATCCGCCGGAAGGCGTCCGCCGTCACGCAAAACCCAGCCGGCACGCGGATGCCGTCGATCCGCGACAGCGCCCCCAGGTGCGCGCCCTTGCCGCCAGCGACCGCGACCTGCGTCTCGTCAACGTCTTGAAGACCCAACACGTACTGCTTGCTCACCGCGATACCCCCGAGCCAGCCACACGCACGTCGTGCCCCCATGTCTTCGCCCGTTCTTGGTCCGGTCGACGATTCTGCAGCACGACCCGGGTCTTGCGGCAAGCCCCCCAGTCCGCGATACATTAAAAGTGGCAAGGAGTGAGATCTCCTTGCCTTGCCTTTTGGTCGTCCGCTTGCGGACTGACACCCTTCCTGGCTACGACCTCAGGTGTTTGCTGGCCAGATGGCGTGCGGACTCGCGGCCGCGATCAGGCTCCTGAACAAGCTCAGGTCATCGCCGGCTTCGGGATGCCACTGCACACGCGAGCATGAACGGCCCGGCTGGCCCGTGCCCGCTCGACTGGAACTCGGCCGCCTCGATCACGCCGTCGTCAGTCCAGGCGGTGGCAGCCAGCCCGGTGCCGAGCCGGTCAATCGCCTGGTGGTGATGGGTTGGCACCGCGGCCTCAGTTCTGCCCAGCACGGCGGACAACTGGGAGCCGGGGGCGACGCTCACCTTGTGCGTGCCATACCCAGCGACCTCCGGCGAATGGCCATCGTGGCCGACGAGGTCGGGCAGGTGCTGCTGCAGCGTGCCACCGAGCGCCACGTTGATTACCTGCAGGCCACGGCAGATGCCCAGCAGCGGCAGCCCGGCGGCCAGCGCCTCCCGGCATAGCTCCAGTTCCGCCTCGTCACGGGCCGGATTGGCCGGACCGCAGGCCTCCGACCTGGCCGCGCCGTAGCGGGCCGGATCCACGTCACCGCCGCCGGACAGGATCAGGCCGTCGAGCCGGCCCAGCAGGCCGGAGATGCCTTCCATCGGCGGCAGCAAGATCGGCAGCCCGCCGGCGCTGGCAACCATGTCGACATAACGGCGGGGCAGCAGCATGGCAGGCAAGTCCCAGCTGCCCCAGCGGGCTTGCTGGGCATAGCAGCTAATTCCGATAACCGGCTTCTCTGTCACGGACTCAAGGGTGTCACATAGGCTCCGGCGATGCCGCCGTCGACGAGGAACTGGGACGCCGTGATGAACGAGGAATCGTCGCTGGCCAGGAACGCGACTGCCGCCGCGATCTCCTCCGGTTCGGCGAACCTGCCCATCGGCACGTGCACCAGCCGCCGCGCGGCGCGGTCAGGATCGGAGGCAAAGAGTTCCCGCAGAAGCGGCGTATTGACCGGGCCAGGACAAAGCGCGTTCACCCTGATGCCGTCACGGGCGAACTGGACGCCCAGTTCGCGGCTCATCGCCAGCACACCGCCCTTGGAGGCGGTGTAGGAAATCTGCGACGTGGCCGCGCCGAGCACGGCCACGAACGAGGCGGTGTTGATGATCGAGCCTTTGCGCTGCCGCTGCATGTGGGGCAGGACGTACTTGCAGCACAGGTACACAGAGGTGAGATTGACCTCCTGCACCCGGCGCCAGACGTCGAGGCCGGTGGTCAGTATCGAGTCGTCCTCAGGCGGGGAGATCCCCGCATTATTGAAGGCGACGTCGATCCGGCCGAACTGCTCCGCAACGCCGTCGAACAACTGCCTGACCTGGTCCTCGTCGGCCACGTTCGCGGCGACGAAGGTACCGCCGGTCTCAGCGGCCGCGGCCTTGCCTGCAGACTCGTCGATATCGACGGCGACCACGGTGGCGCCCTCGGCGGCGAGGCGGCGGGCGCTGGCCAGCCCGATGCCGCTGCCCGCTCCGGTCACCACTACGACCCGATCCTGCAGTCGCTGCATCCTTGGCTCGACCCCGTTCCCTAATCGGTAGCGATGAATACGTTCTTGACCTCGGTGAAGGCGTTGACGGCGTCGGGCCCGAGCTCACGCCCCAGGCCGGACTGCTTGAAGCCGCCGAACGGCGTCCAGTACCGGACCGAGGAATGCGAATTCACCGACAGGTTGCCGGTCTCGACGGCGCGGGCGACCCGGATCGCGCGGCCGACATTACCGGTCCAGATGGAGCCGGATAGTCCGTAGGGAGTGTCGTTGGCCAGCGCGATCGCCGCCGCCTCGTCGGCAAACGGGGTGACCGTCACGACCGGGCCGAAGATCTCCTCGGTATAGGCCGGGCTGCCGGTGCTGACAGGCGCGAGCACTGTCGGCGGGTACCAGAAGCCGGGACCGTCCGGTGCGCTGCCGCGGAAGGCGACCGGTGCGCCGTCGGGCACGTAGCTGGCCACGTGTGCCCGGTGGGCAGCCGAGATCAGCGGGCCCATCTCGGTGTCGTCCGCGACGGGGCTGCCGACCCTGACGGCCTTGACCGCGGGCTCCAGCAGCTCCATGAACTTGTCCAGCACGCTGGCCTGAACCAGGATCCTGGACCGGGCGCAGCAGTCCTGGCCCGCGTTGTCGAACACCGCGTACGGCGCCGTAGCCGCGGCCTTCTCGAGGTCGGCGTCGGCGAACACGATGTTCGCGCTCTTGCCGCCGAGTTCCAGCGTCAGCCGCTTCACCTGCCGGGCGCAGCCGGCCATGATCTGCTGGCCCACCTCGGTCGAGCCGGTGAAGACGATCTTGCGAACCAGCGGATGCTCAACGAGGCGCCGGCCGACCACACGGCCCTTGCCGGGCAGTACCTGGAATACCCCTTCCGGCAGGCCGGCCTCAAGCGCGAGCTCGCCGATCCTGATCGCGGTCAGCGGTGTCATCTCGGCCGGTTTCGCCACGACCGCGCAGCCGGCCGCCAGGGCCGGGGCCATGCCCCAGGACAGGATCGGCATCGGGAAGTTCCACGGCACGATCAGGCCGACCACGCCGACGGGCTCGTTGAAGGTGACGTCCAAGCCCCCCGGCACCGGGATCTGCTTGCCGGTCAGCCGTTCCGGCGCCGCCGAGTAGTACATCAGGACGTCGCGGACCTGGCCGGCCTCCCACCGGGCCTGGGTGACCGGATGGCCCGAGCCGGCGATCTCCAGCGCGGCAAGCTCTTCGATGTGGGCATCGACTGCCGCGGCGAAGCTGCGGAGCAGCCTGCCCCGGTCGCCGGGCGCGACGTCCCGCCAGGCTTGCTGCGCCCTGGCTGCCCGCTCGATTGCGGCGTCGGCCTGGTCGGCGTCGGTCAGGGTGACCTTAGTCACCGGCTGCTCGGTGGCAGGGTTGATCACGGTGTATGCGCTCATGGCATTACAGCCGCTCGAAGCAGCGGCGAAGCTCCCAGTCGGTAACGGCGGCGTCGTAGGCGGCCAGCTCAACCCGCGCATAGTTGGCGTAGTGCTCGGTCACCGCAGCACCGAACGCCGCCCTCGCGATCTCGCTGCGCTGCCAGAGGTCCAGGGCGTCCCGCATGGTGGCGGGCACCCGGCGGCTGGTGTCGGCGTAGGCGTTGCCCTCGAAGGCCGGCTCGAGCGGCAGCTTGTTGTCGATGCCGTGCAGGCCGGCCGCGATCATTCCGGCGATGGCCAGGTACGGGTTCACGTCGCCGCCCGGCGTGCGGTTCTCCGGTCGCAGCGAATGGCCGTGCCCGACCAGCCGGATCGCGCAGGACCTGTTGTCCACTCCCCAGCGGACCGAGGTGGGCGCGAAGCTGCCCGGCACGTACCGCTTGTAGGAGTTGATGTTCGGTGCGTACAGCAGGGTCAGCTCCCGCATGGCGGCAAGCTGCCCGGCCACGAAGTGCTCGCCGAGCTCGGACAGCCCGTGCTGACCGGCGCCGGCCAGCACCGGCGAGCCGTCGGCACCGCGCAGGCTCAGGTGGATGTGACAGGAGTTGCCCTCGCGGTTGTTCGGCTTGGCCATGAACGTGATGCTCATGCCGTCCTGCGCCGCAATTTCCTTCGCACCGGTCTTGTAGATCGAGTGGTTGTCGCAGGTGGTCAGCACGTCGGCATAGCGGAACGCGATCTCGTGCTGGCCGAGGTTGCACTCGCCCTTGGCCGACTCGACGTACATCCCGGCGCCGGCCATGCCAGTGCGGAGGCGCCGCAGCAGCGGCTCTACCCGGGACGTGCCCAGGATCGAATAGTCCACGTTGTAGCCATTGGCGGGAACGAGGTCCTGGTAGTTCTTCGCCGCGGCTTGCTCGTAGCTGTCGGCGAACACGACGAACTCCAGCTCGGTTCCGGCCAGCGCGATCAGGTCCCGCTCAGCGAGGCGGGCGACCTGCTGGCGCAGGATCTGGCGGGGGGACTCGACCACCGGGCTGCCGTCCAGCCAGGTGAGATCGGCCACCACGAGCGCGGTGCCGGGATGCCAGGGGATGCGCCGCAGCGTGCTCATGTCGGGCCGCATGACGAAGTCGCCGTAGCCCCGTTCCCAGGACGAGATCTGGTAGCCCTCGACGGTGTTCATGTCCACGTCGACGGCCAGCAGGTAATTGCAGCCCTCGGAAAATTCCTGTGCCACCTCGGCGAGGAAGAACTCCGCGGACAGCCGCTTGCCCTGCAGGCGGCCCTGCATGTCAGTCAGGCCGAGGATCACCGTGTCGATCTCGCCGGTGGCAGTGAGCTCGCGCAGCTCGTCCAGGGAAAGCATCCCCGGACGAGCCGCGCCAGCATGCAGGTCGGTCATTGATCAGGCCGACAGTTCTTGCTCGATTGCGGCTAGTTCCTCCGGCGTGCCCTGGACTCGCGGTCCGGTGAACCACTTGCGCGCCGATACCAGCCAGTAGATGCCCGCGTACCCGATCACTGCGACCACTGCGATCGGCGCGTAGTTGAAGGTCTTCCAGCCGATTGGTCCGAACTGGGGCAGCATGAACAGGATCGTGATGATGACGACCCAGGTCACTGCGATCCAGCCGATGAGGTAGCTTCGCCGGCCGAGATGCCACGGGCCGCGCTGGAAGTTCTCGCCCTGGCGCAGCCGCAGGAAGGTCGGCACAACGTAGGCGATGTACAGGCCGATGACCGCGATGGACACCACGGCGCCGTAGGCAGCGCCGTTCCACAGGTACGGCAGGCCCAGGATCAGCGCGCCGCCCGCCGCCAGCCAGATTGCGTTGGTGGGTGTCCGCGTGCGCTTGTTGACCCGGCCCCAGATGGCCGAGCCCGGCAGCGCGCCGTCGCGGGAGAACGCGTAGATCATCCGGGAGTTCGCCGTCACCGAGGACATGCCGCAGAACAGCTGGGCGCCGATCGCCACCAGCAGCAGCAGCTCAGTGCCAGTCCGGCCGATTGAGTCGAGCCAGATCTGCGCCGGGGCGGCGGTCCCGGCAGCGGCCTCAGTCGCGTAGCTGCCCGACTGAATCGCGAACGTCAGGCCGATGAGCAGGACCCAGCCGGCGATCAATGAGATAAGGATCGACATCACGATCCCGCGCGGTCCGCTGCGTGCTGCGCCGCGTGTCTCTTCGGTCATGTGCGCGGACGCGTCGTAGCCGGTGAAGGTGTACTGGGCCAGCAGCAGCCCGACCGGCAGGATGTACCACCAGCCGATGTGGAACCCGGAGAGATTCTGCAAGTCAGTGAACACGAACTTGGCCGAGGCATGGTGCGCGCCAGCCTTCAGGCCGAAAGTGACCGCGCCGACGATGATGAGCACCCCGGTGATGTGCCACCACACGCTGACGTCGTTCAGCAGCGCGACCAGCCTGATGCCAAACTGATTGAGCATGCCATGCACGAACAAGACCAACGCGTAGATCAGGATGGTGTGCCAAGGCGTCGACACGCTGAATCCGAACCAGAGGTCCAGCAGGAAGTTGATGAAGAACGCGGCGCCGAAGTCGATGCCGGCCGTGACGGCTACCTGGCCGAGGAAGTTGAACCAGCCGGTAAACCAGGACCAGGCGGGTCCGTTCGTTCTGGCCAGCTTGGCCGACCAGTAATACAGGCCGCCAGCGGTCGGGAAACTGGAGCAGACCTCGGCCATGGACAACCCGACGAGCAACGTCATGATGCCGACGATCGGCCAGCCCCAGACGATGATCGCGGGACCGCCCTCGTCCATCCCGAAGTAGTAAGTGGTCAGGCAGCCGGACAGGATCGAGATGATCGTGAACGAGACCGCGAAATTCGAGAAGCCCGACATCCGCCGGCGCAGCTCCTGGGCGTAGCCGAGTCGATGAAGTTCTTCTTCATCGCTTGTGATCGCTGATTCATTGACTGCCACGAGGTGCTCCTTGAGTGCAGGTACTGCTGGTCGACGGGGTCAGGGTCTTGGCGTGCAAACTCAGGCCTGGCGGGGCAAAATCTAAATGGTCTATTATCAGACCAATGATGGGCAGGTCTGAGGCGTTGTGCAAGACCTTTGGCCAGATTCGTCACTCGCGTCCCATCGGTACCGGCACGCGGGCGAGGGGGGGACCCGCGTGCCGGGGGGCGCCCAGTCGGCGCACGGTGCCCTAGAGTTTGGTCGGATTCCCTGCAAGGGCAGTGTTGCCGCGAGGGAAGTGTTGCCGCGAGGGAAGTGTTGCCGCGAGGAGGGTCGCGTTCGGTGAGCATCGGATCTGAGGCAGCGGGCCGGACGACGGGGGTCGATCTGACAGGCGTGCTGCGGCCGGTCCGTGAGGGCAACGCGTTCGAGGAGACAGTCGAGCGGCTGCTGACGATCATCAAGCTCGGCATGGTGGGGCCTGGCGAGAAGTTCCCGGCCGAACGCGAGCTCGCTGCGCAGCTCGGCATCAGCAGGCTGACTCTGCGCGAGGCCATCAGGGAACTGAGCGAGGCCGGATATGTATGCTCACGTCGCGGCCGTTTCGGCGGCACCTTCGTGACCTACACTAGGCCCGCGCCGGACAAGGCGGAGGCGCGCCGGCTGGCGCTGGCGGATGCCGACAAGCTCTCGGACGCGCTGACATTCCGGCTGGCGGTGGAGAGTGGCGCCGCTGACGTTCTGGCCGGCCAGTTCGCGACCAGTCCTGAGGAACCGATCAAGGCCGTGCTGGTCGCCAAGCTGGCCGAGGTAAACGGGTCCGGCCCGCAGGACTACCGGCGGCTGGACACGCTGTTCCACCTCAGCATCGCCGAACTGGGCGGGTCGAGCCTGCTCGCTGCTGCCTGCGCCGACGCCCGAATGCGGCTGAACGACTTGCTTAACGCGATCCCCGTTCTGCAGCGCAATATCGACCACACCGCGGGACAGCATCAGGCGATTGTGGAGGCGATCCTGGCGGGCGACGCGCTCGCGGCGCGGACGGCCGTGGCCGAGCATCTGGCCGGCACCGCCGCGCTGCTCCGCGGCTTCCTCGGTTAAGAGTCCGCGAGCGACGACCGACGACGCAAGCGCGGCCGCCAGCGCCATGGTCCGGGCTCTGGCGGATCAGGTCACGAAACTCGGGCCAGCTGCCCGGACCCTAGCGACGCTGCGCTGACCTGCGGCTGATGACCGCCCTGGCGACGATCGACAGGATCAGTATCCCGGCGATCAGGACAAGCGCGCCGGTCCAGGCGCGGGCCTGCTGCGCGGGGAACGGGGACCGTGAATTGTTGAAGATCTCCAGGGTCAGCGATGCTTCCGGACCTGAAAAGTTGCCCCAGCCAACGAGCAGCTGGTTGCCGAAAGCCGTCAGCAGCAGGGGAGCGGTTTCGCCGGCCGCCCTGGCCACGGCCAGCAGTACGCCCGTGGTGATCCCTGGCAGGGCCGTCGGGAGAACGACGGATATGATCGTCCGCCATCGCCGTACCCCGAGGGCCAGGGTCGCTTCCCGTAGTGTTTCTGGCACCAGCCGCAGGGCTTCTTCCGACGTGCGCACGATAACCGGCAGCATGAGGATGCCCAGCGCGAGGCCACCCGCCCAGCTCGAGAACGAGTGCGTCTCCAGCACCACGACGGTAAAAACGAAGATGCCCACGAAGATGGACGGGATACCGGTCATCACGTCCGCGAAGAACCGCACGATCGTGGCCAGCGGGCCGCGCGACTGGTATTCGGACAGGTAGATGGCGGCCAGGACGCCAATCGGCACCGAGACAATGGTGCCCAGGCCCACCATCTTGATGGTGCCCCGGACGCCCGCTCCGAAGCCACCGCCCGCTGCGGTCACCGCGAACGGCTCTGGCTGACTGAGGAAGCTGGCCGACAACTGGCCGATGCCCTTGGCAATGACGTCGGCGAGGATCAGCGCGAGCGGTATGACCGCCAGCGCTATCGCCACCACCATGGCGGCCACCATCATCCGGTCGCGGCGATGCCTGGCGGCCAGCGGCCTCATGCCGTCCCTCCGCGTCGGCGC
This sequence comes from uncultured Actinomycetota bacterium, assembly GCA_963834665.1. GTDB lineage: Bacteria > Actinomycetota > Actinomycetes > Streptosporangiales > Streptosporangiaceae > JAJYUU01. The sequence goes on along the minus strand of CAWICK010000005.1, from coordinate 442,578 downwards.
ATGATGAGCCTGGCGGCAACGTTGATGAGCAAGGTGAGCACGAACAGCACCACGCCGAGCGCGATGAGCGCCGACTTGAACAGGGGCGAGCTCGAGGCCTCGTTGAACTGCAAGGCGATGTTCGCTGCGATCGTCGACCCCTGCTGGAACAGGTCCGCGGTGATCTTGTTAGGTACGCCGCCGATCAGGTAGGCCACGGCGATGGTCTCACCGACGGCCCGGCCGAAGCCGAGCATCACCGCAGCGACCACTCCCTGCCGAGACCGGGGCAGGACCGCCAGCCTGATCATCTCCCACCGGGTCGCGCCCAGCGCGAGGGCTGACTCCCGCTCGTCGGCCGGGACGGTACGGAACACCTCACGGGAAATCGCGGAGATGATCGGCGTGATCATCAGCGCCAGGATCACGCCCGCGGTGGCAAAGTCACGGCCAGACGAGAACGAGGAGAACAACGGGATGAAACTCAGGTGGTTAGCCAGCGGCGTCCACACGTGCTGGGTGAGGAATGGCACCAGCACGAATACTCCCCACAGCCCGTAGACAACGCTGGGGACCGCGGCAAGCAGGTCGACCAGGTACCCGAGCGGAGTACCGAGGCGAGGCGGCGCCACCTCGCTGATGAACAGCGCGATCAGCACCGAGACCGGTACGGCGAGCATCAGGGCGATAAGCGAGGTCAGCAGCGTGCCATAGATGAACGACAGGCCGCCGAACGCGTTTATGTTCGGGTTCCAGTTGTTCGAGGTCACCAGGCCAACGCCAGAGTGCTGGAACGCTGGCCACGCCGCCCAGGTAGTTCGTATCAGCATGCCCGCCAGCAGGATCAGCACGATGCTCGCACATGCCGTGGCGGCAAACCGGAAGATAGTGTCAGCGGGCCGCCCGCGCTGCTGCGCAGCCAGGCGGCCCGCCGAAAGTGTCGTCATATCGAAGGCAGATTCCGCGGTCAGGACACGGTCTTGAGAGCGGCCATGTCGAGCGAGATGAGCTTGGCTGGCAGTGGCACGTAGCCGAGCTTAGTCACCCCGCCCTGCTGGGCCGATGCCAGGCACCATTCGAGCCAGGCCTTCAGCGCGCTGCCCTTAGCAGCGTTCTTCTGCTTCTGCGCGACGATGATGTACGTCGGCGTGACCAGCGGATAAGCACCGGCCGCGGTTGAGTTGTTCAGGCTGAAGACCAGGTGCGTGACATCCGTCGGGAAGACGGCGTTCGCGGCTGCTGCCTCAGTGGAGGCCGTGGACGGCGCCACGAACTGACCCGAGGCGTTCTTCAGGCTGGCGAACGGGATGTGCGCGTTAGTCGCGTACCCGTACTCGACATAGCCGATCGCGCCCTTGGTTTGCTGGACCGCTGCCGCCACGCCGGAACTGCCCGTCGCGCCGGTGCCCACCGGGAAGGCCGGAGTCTTGCTGGTGCCGACCTGGCTTGCCCAGGTTTTCGAGATCGCCGACAGGTACGACGAGAAGGCGTACGAGGTGCCGGATGAGTCCGCCCGCTCTACCGGCTGGATCGGGTCGGAAGGCAGTGTCACGCCCGGGTTCAGGGTCTTGATCGCCGGGTCATTCCACTTCTTGATGGTCCCGAGGTAGATGCCCGCGAGCGTAGGCCCGTCCAGCTTGAGGTTCTTGATGCCGGGCTCGTTGTAGATCATCGTCACCGCGCCGATGATCATCGGGATGTGCAGGACCACGCTTCCCTGCCCCGACTGCGCGGCGGCCTGCTCGGAGCTGCTCATCGGCGCGTCGGTGGCGCCGAAGTCCACCACGCCCTGGGTGAACTCGGATATCCCGCCTCCTGAACCGATCGCCTGGTAGTTGATCTGGGTGCTGTGGCTCTGGTGGTACTGACCGGCCCACTGCTGGTACATGGGCGCGGCAAACGTCGAGCCGGCCCCGTTGATGACCGAGGCTGACGACGATGAGCCTGAGCTAGGCGAGCCGCTGCTGCTGCAGGCCGCCCCTGCCAGCACGATTCCTGTGGTGACGGCCACGGCCGCAATACGGCGTAGGGCCGGCCTTCCCTGCTGGATCCTCATCCGAAACCCTCCTGCGCGGTCCCCGCTGTGGTCGAGGGCCTGAGTTTTCTCAATCACTGGACGCAGATTCATTTGGCGATGAACCCCATCCCGTGCGGGTTGTTCATGCCGATGATGATCGGGGTGATCTGGCCGGTGCCGAGGCTGAGCGTGCCAGCGAAGCTGATCGTGGTGCCATCGTTCGCCGCGTCGACGATGGGGGTACCCGTTACCCAGATGTCCGAACATACCGAGAACACGCCCGAGGCGTTGTCGGCGATGATCATGCAGCCCTTGGACGAGGTCGGCCACACCGTGTCATCGACCTGGGCGCCGACGGACAGGACGGTGAGCTTCTGGGCCTTGGTCCCGATCGCGTGAACGAAGATCAGCTCCTGGTCCCCCTGCGAGTTGAGGACGAGGTCACCCGACGGGTCGATGGTCTGGGAGTCGGGGTCGGTGAGGTTCAGCGTGACGGTCGAGACTGGGGGATTGAGAGTGGTGGCCTTCGCGTCGGCGTTGAACACGCCCGTCAGGTGCGCGGTCGTGCCGGACACCGTCATCTTGTAGATGGCCGGGGCGGTGTTATTTCCCGCGCTGCTCAGCGTGGGGTTGGACGCGGAGACATATGCCGTGCCGTTCACGAACCGCAGGTCGTCGAGGCCACCGCCTTGCGGCAGGTTTGCCGGGCACTGTGACTGTCGTCGCATTGCTGCTCGACGGATTGACGAGATACAAGCGGGGCTTGGCATCCTCGTTGGCGGTCACCCACATCGTGTTCGTGGCCGGGTCCATGTGCAGCCCGTCAACATGCCCGATCAGGCTCCAGGTCTTCACCAGCTTGCCGCTGGTGGTGTACTCGGCCAGCGTGCTGGGGACAGTGGTGCTGCCGTCCTTCGCGGACTGATTCTGCCAGCCGATCCAGACGTTGCTGCCGATGACCTGGATGTCGTCGGGATGATTCATGGTCGTGGTGGCGCTCGCGAACAGGCACACCTGGTATCCGGGCAGGGCCACGACATTCGAGGTCTGCCCGGTTTTGCAGGAACTGCTCCCGCCTGACGAGACTGTCGAGGCATTGCTGGTGGTGGAGGCGCTTGAACAAGCCGCAGCTACAAGTCCCACCGCCGCGGCCACCGCCGCAGACATGGTGACCTTGCCGATCTTCCTCACCGCGCGTACCCCCTTCTACTTCGAGACTCCTCGCGGAGCGTTGGCTTCGTAGCGTTCAGGTCCTGCTGATGGCTGGTTAAAAGGAGGGCGTCCGTGAAATCGCGAACATATCGCGCACACTGCGCGAACCGCTGTCAACTGATGCGCACATGACCCTGATGGAAGTTACTGGCCGTACATGTCCTGCAGGTGAACCCCACGATGGCAGCGAGCAAAGATTGAGTGGCTCGCTCGCATACGGCGCCATCCGTTCACCAACGGTTCGCTCTTCGTTAATCCAGCGGCCGTACCGGCTGACCTAGCATTCTGCTGCGGAGGTAGTTTTCCGTCATGCCAGAAGATCGAAAGGCGGGCAAGTTAGCCGTGGCCAGCGAGATCGCCGCAGACGACCCGGGCGGAACTGCTCCTTCGGCGAGCGGGGCTGACGCAGTGGGTATCCCAGCCACGCTCGGAGCCCTGTCACCCGACGCCGTGGCCGCCGAAGGGCTGAATGCGTGGTTCGGTTCCAACCACGTGCTCAAGGACCTGTCTGTGTCCGCCAAGGCACGGTCGGTTACCGCCCTGATCGGGCCGTCTGGCTGCGGGAAATCTACGCTGATCCGCTGCTTTAACCGCATGCACGAGGAAATCCGCGGCTCCAAGCTCACCGGCAGGGTGATGTTCGATGGCAGCGACCTGTATGCGCCGGGCATAGACCCCGTGGACGTGCGCCGGCGGATAGGAATGGTCTTCCAGCGTCCCACCCCGTTTCCCACTATGAGCGTGCTGGAAAACACTGTGGCCGGGCTGCGGCTCGGGTCGCGGCTCAGCAAGAGCGAGATGCAGGCGCGCGGTGAGGAAGCGCTCCGCCGGGCCGGCCTGTGGGACGAAGTGAAAGACCGGCTGAGTCATCCGGGCGGACGGCTTTCTGGCGGCCAGCAGCAGCGGCTCTGCATCGCCAGGGCGCTGGCCGTGCAGCCGGAAGTGCTCTTGATGGACGAGCCAGCCTCGGCTCTCGACCCGGCATCCACGCTGCGCATCGAGGAACTGATCGACAAGCTCAAGACCGAGTACACCGTCATCATCGTGACCCACAACATGCAGCAGGCCACGCGCGTCGCGGACACCACGGCGTTCATGCTGGACGGTCAGGTAATCGAAGCCGGATCGACCGACATGATCTTCAACCGGCCAACGGACAAGCGGACCGAAGACTACGTAACCGGCCGCTTCGGCTGACCCGGCTAGCGGCTTGCCGGGGTGGCCGCCACCAGCGCGGGATCAGCGGCGGTGCCGGCGTTCGTGCGGCCTGCCTCGGAGATTGCCTCCCGTATGACGGACCCGAGGAGTGCCGCGGCCAGCGGGAAGGCCAGCGCGGTTGCCGCATTCGAGCCGAGCATGTGCTTGGTCGTGGCCAGTGCGAAAAAAGCTGGGGGCACGAAAGCGGCGACCGCGCAGCCGGTCAGGCACAGCGTCGCGAAGGCAGCGTCTCGCCGCCAGGACTTGTGCCTGCTCCGGCGCAGCGCGATGATCGCCGTGCCGGCCATCGCGGCCCACAGCGGCACGAGCCAGAACAGCCCGAGTCCGGCCGGGATCCCGGCCACGATGCTGCTGACTACCCCGATGCGGTCCTCGATCGCGCCAGCGGGCTGGCCGGCGCCGGGCGAGTAACTGCCGAGATAATTGACCCGCATAGCGAGCGCATTGTCGGCGGCCTGCTGGCCGATCTGGAAGATGCGCCAGGGGTGAGTGACGAGGAAGCGGGCGATCGTCAGGTCGGTGAAGCGGCGGGCGTACCGCCGGTACAGCGGGCTGTACTCGACCGCGCCTGGCCTGGTCCAGTAATTGGTGCCCGCGTACCTGGCCCAGCTGGCCGGCAAGCCGAGCGAGCTGAGATCGGCCCGGGAGTTGTCGCGCCCGGTCACGATCCGGCCGAAGATGGCATCCACCGCGTACTGGTGGTCAAGCGCGCGGCCCCGCGCGGAACTCGCCTCGTCGTGCGCGTACAGGGCGGCGCCCACCAGCAGGCCCGCGGCCACCGCGATGGCCGCCGCCGACCGGCGGTTACCGAACCGCCGCCAGATCCGGCCCGACCGCCGCCGGATCCTGCCCGACCAACGAAGGCTTTCGCCCGCGCGACCGGGGGCGATGCTCGCCAGCACCAGCGTGGCGCAGATCGGGATCACCAGCGGGACGTACTGCTGCTTGGACCAGATGACTCCGAAGCCGCCGAGGGCAGCCAGCAGCAGGCCCAGTGCATAGCCGCCACCGGATCGGCTGAGCCGGACCACGCCTGCCGCCACCAGCAGCAGCCCGGCCAGCATCGCGCCCTCGCTGTACGGGCTGGCGAAGACGTCGAAGAACGTGGCGTCGGCCATGACCAGCCAGAGCGCCCCGGCCAGCGCGATCTGGCCGCGAACCGTGCTCGCCAGGGTGAGGGCCATGCTGGCGATCCCGGCCGAGACGAGCACGCAGCTGACCACGCCGAGCGCGATGAGGTTGATCACGCCGGACAAGCCGAGCACCGGCGTGAGCCAGTGGGCTGCGATGAGGAGCAGGTGTTCTGAGGACAGGTAGGTGGCTGTACCCGCGCAGCGCGGTGACCTGACGTAACTGAAGTACGCGTAGGCGAGGTAGCGCGCGTGCCCGCCGGTCACCGGCCCCAGGCCGAAGGCGCACATGAGCCGCGGCCCGTCGCCGTTGTCGGCCATCGCCACGGGCGAGAGAACCAGGAACCTGATCATGAACGCGGTCAGCGAGACTCCGAAGATCGCTAGCCAGCCCTTCACTCGCCGCCGGTCGGGCCAGCCGATCGCTAACCTGCCGCCAGCTGTGCTGCCATTGACCGCGAAAGTGCCCCGCCGCGCCGCGTGCTGTGCCACACCGTCCCCCCTCGACTGGTGCGATGCTAACGGCGCACCGCACCTGGGGCCGGGATTCAAGGAGCGCGCGTGTACCGGCGCAATCAGGAAATGCTGGTGAAGTTCACTACCAGGCTTTCCGGTCCGCGCAGGTTGAGGTTCGGCTTGTAGGACAGCCCGGTCGGATCCAGCTCCGGCGCTGCCACCCGGCGGGCGAACGCCTGCAGCGCAATGCTGGCCTCGAGCCGGGCCAGCGGAGCGCCGAGGCAGAAGTGGGGCCCGGCGGCGAAGGCCAGATGCGCGGTCGCGCCGCGCCTGACGTCGAAGACATCCGGGTTCTCGAAGACCTCCGGATCGCGGCCGGCGGCAGCGAGCAGCAGCAGCACGAGCGCGCCATCCGGGGCGGCAATGTCCCCGACCTGCATGCCGCCGCGGGCAACCCGGGCGGTCATCTGCACCGGCGCGTCGTAGCGAAGGGTCTCCTCCACGGCGCTGTCGGCGAGTTCCGGGCTAGCCTGCAGCAGCGCCAGCTGCTCGGGATGGCGGAGCAGGGCCAGGACCGCGTTGGAGATGAGTCCGACCGTGGTCTCATGCCCGGCGACGAGCAGCAGGATGCAGGTCGCTATCAGCTCATCCTCGGTCAGCCGCTGACCCGCGTCCTCGGCCCGGATCATGTCGGACAGCAGGTCCTGCTGCGGATCGGCCCGGCGCGCAGCGATGAGGCCGCGGAAGTAGTCGGCGAACTCGTCACTAGCCACCTGTGCGCATTCCTCGCGGGCCTGCAGCTCATCAGGACGCATGCCGAACCCGGGCTGGAGCGAGTGAGCCAGCCGGGCCGACCAGCCGGCGAACCGGGGATGATCGGCGATCGGCACGCCGAGCATCTCGGAGATGATGCGCACCGGCAGCGGATACGCGAGCTGGCTGACCACTTCCAGCTGGCTGGCCATGGCGGCCGCGTCCAGGAGCTCGCCGGTGATGGCCCGGATCCGCGGCTCGAGCCTGGCAATCATGCGCGGCGTGAACGCTTTCGATACCAGCCGCCGCAGCCGGGTGTGATCCGGCGGATCGAGGGACAGGAAGGACGGCCGGTTGCCGCGGCGGCCGCCGTCCGGCGGCGCGAGCAGCGATCTGTGCCGCTCGCTGCTGGCGTTCGGATGCCGGATCACCGCCGCGATGTCGGCGTACTTGCCGGCTACCACCAGGGCGCCGTCTGCCTCTGCGAATGGCGATGCCGCACGCAGGCCTGCTAGCACCGGGTAGGGGTCCGGCAAGGTATTCGGGTCGGCGAGATCGGCGAGCGCGGGCCGCTGCAGAGTGGTCATCGGCGAGATCTCCGGGAGGGAGGGAACGGGGTTGGGCTTCAGCTAGCGGCCGGGGCAGGTACGCCGACTGGGTTGGGGAACGGCAACTCGGCGGCACACCGGGCAGTGATCGGCGCGAGCAGGCCGGCCAGCTCGGCAATGCGCTCGGTGCCGAGGCGGGCCCAGGGCCGCGCGGCCGCGCGGTCGGTCGCCTCCTCGATGCTCCGGTGCAGGTCCAGCCCCTCATCCGTGGCGGGGCTGGTTTGTTCCCCGGCATCCTTCAGCAGGTCGCGCTCGGTCAGCCGAACGGTGGCCGCGGCCCAGTCCGCGTCGGTCCAGCCGCGGGCGCGCTGGATCCATTCCCGGCCGGCGCTGGCCCCCACGTGGGCCCGGCCGCCGGTGGCCAGATCCACGCCTGCCCGCAGGACCACTGATTCGCAACCGTCGATGCCGGCCGCCACCACGGCGGCGACATGGCCGTCGCCGCGGTGCTCGCGCAGCAGCGTCGCCGCGTGCCACAGGCGCGCCAGCGGCTCGTCCGGCACGGCCATTGCCGAGTTGGCAGCGCCGAGCACCCGGCCGGTGATGTCCAGGTCGCCGGCCGCGTCCGCGAGCTGCCGGGCGGCTGAGGCCACGTGATCGGGGACGGAGTCGCCCAGGCCCAGGCCAAGCAGCCGCTGCAGCGAGGCCACCGCGCCGGCCTCTCGCACGGCCAGCGCGTCGGCCGGGCTGATCAGGGCCCAGACCGCTGGCAGCGCCCTGGTCACCATGGCGGGCGCGAACGAGCAGAACGCCGCGATGACCGGCGCCGGGCCAACCGGACCCAGCGGAGCAGCCCGGCCGGAAAGTAGCCGCGCCAGAATCCGTGCAGGCCAGCCTGCTCGAATGCGTCTGTGGGTTCAGCTGCGAAGTAGCTGATCATGTGCACCGGCTCGTACAGCGTCCACATCCGCCGGGCGGCCAGAGCGGCATCGTTCATGTGCCCATCATCTCAGGCTTCCGGACAAATCGATACATGCTCACCGCGGCGGAAACGGGAATCCCGGCACGCTGCGCATGTGACGCAGGCCATGTGCCGGCCCGATTGCGCGCCCGGAAGTATTTACGGCACAATGATGTTGTGAAATACGTGGGACAGGCTAACGATGCTCACGGCGCTGGTGGCGCCGGGCTCGATGCTGCCCAGGCCCAGCCTGCTGCCCTGCCGGGCGGTGTCGGCCCGGACTCGGGCACCCGCGGGCGGATTGCCCGGATCATCCTGGAGACCGGCTCCGTTACCGCGGCAGGCCTTTCCGCCAGGCTAGGCCTTACCCCGGCGGCCGTCCGCCGGCACCTGGACAACCTGCTGGCCGACGGCATGATCGAGGCACGGAACGCGCGGCCATACGCCAGCCGCGGCCGTGGCCGCCCGGCCAGGATGTTCGCGATCACTGACGCGGGCCGTAGCGCCTTCGAGCACGCCTACGACGACCTGGCCACGAGCGCGCTGCGGTTCCTGGCCGAGACGGCCGGTCCTGGGGCGGTCGCCAGTTTCGCCCGCCAGCAGATCTCCGAGCTTGAGCGCCGGTACCGCCCGGTCGTCGACGCCGCCGCGCCCGCCGACCGGGTCAAGGCGCTGGCCGCGGCGCTGTCCGCCGATGGCTACGCGGCGTCCGCGGGGCATGCGCCTGCCGCCGGCGGGGGAGACCAGCTCTGCCAGCATCACTGCCCGGTGGCTCATGTCGCCGCCGAGTACCCGCAGCTCTGCGAGGCGGAGACCGAGGCTTTCGGCCGCCTGCTTGGCACCCCGGTCCAGCGCCTCGCGACCATCGCGCATGGCGACGGGATCTGCACCACGCACGTAACCGCACCTTCCCTGGTGCATAGCCGCACGACTAACGAGGCCGGAGGAATCTCCGCATGACCACTATCGCCCACCCGGAACTTGAGGGGCTCGACCGATACAAGTTCGGCTGGTCCGACTCGGACGCGGCCGGCGCCACTGCGCGCCGTGGCCTGAACGAGGACGTCGTGCGCGACATCTCGGCCAAGAAGAACGAGCCCGAGTGGATGCTGGACCTGCGGCTCAAGGGCCTGAAGCTATTCCGCCGCAAGCCAATGCCGACGTGGGGCTCGGACCTGTCTGGCATCGACTTCGAAAACATCAAGTACTTCGTGCGGTCGACCGAGAAGCAGGCCGCTAGCTGGGATGACCTGCCCGCCGACATCAAGAACACCTACGACAGGCTGGGCATCCCCGAGGCCGAGAAGCAGCGCCTGATCGCCGGCGTCGCCGCGCAGTACGAATCTGAGGTGGTGTACCACAAGATCCGCGAGGATCTTGAGGAGAAGGGCGTCATCTTCAAGGACACCGACACGGCGCTCAGGGAGCATCCAGAGCTGTTCCAGGAGTACTTCGCCACGGTCATCCCGGTCGGCGACAACAAGTTCGCCGCGCTGAACACCGCGGTCTGGTCCGGCGGCAGCTTCATCTACGTGCCGAAGGGCGTGCACGTGGAGATCCCGCTGCAGGCCTACTTCCGGATCAACACCGAAAACATGGGCCAGTTCGAGCGGACGCTGATCATCGTCGACGAGGACGCCTACGTGCACTACGTCGAGGGTTGCACGGCGCCGATTTACTCCTCGGACTCGCTGCACTCGGCCGTGGTCGAGATCATCGTGAAGAAGGGCGCGCGCTGCCGGTACACCACCATCCAGAACTGGTCGGCCAACGTCTACAACCTGGTGACCAAGCGCGCCGTCGCCCAGGAGGGCGCGACCATGGAGTGGGTCGACGGCAACATCGGCTCCAAGGTCACCATGAAGTACCCGGCCGTCTACCTGATGGGCGAGCACGCCAGGGGCGAGACCCTGTCGGTCGCGTTCGCGGGTGTGGGCCAGCACCAGGACGCCGGGGCCAAGATGGTGCACTGCGCGCCGAACACGTCGTCTTCCATCGTGTCCAAGTCGGTGGCCAGGGCCGGCGGCCGGACCTCCTACCGCGGCCTTGTCGAGGTACGCGAAGGCGCCGAGCACTCCAAGTCCACGGTCAAGTGCGACGCGCTGCTCATCGACACCATCAGCAGGTCGGACACCTATCCCTACGTGGACGTCCGCGAGGACGACGTGGAGATGGGCCACGAGGCGACCGTTTCGAAGATCTCCGATGACCAGCTGTTCTACCTGATGAGCCGCGGCATGACCGAGGACGAGGCGATGGCCACGATCGTGCGCGGCTTCGTCGAGCCGATCGCCCGCGAGCTGCCCATGGAGTACGCGCTCGAGCTGAACCGGCTGATCGAGCTGCAGATGGAAGGAGCGGTCGGCTGATGGCTGGCCTGCAAGGGGCCGTCGAGACGGCTCCTGTGTCAAGGCTGCACGAACGGCAGTCGTTCGATGCTGCTGACTTTCCCGTTCCTACGGGCAGGGAAGAGGAGTGGCGGTTTACGCCGTTGCGGCGGCTTCGCGGTCTGCATGGTGACTCGGTTCTGGACGAGGGCAAGGTCTCGGTCGCAGCCAGTGCCGCTCCTGGGGTCACCATTGAGAAGGGCGAACATGGTGACCCCAGGGTCGGCACCGGCTACGTTCCGGCCGACCGGGTCAGCGCGAAAGCCTTTGCCGGATTCACCGAGGCGACGATCCTGACCGTGCCCGAAGGAACAGAGATCGAGACGCCGACTTGGATCTCGGTGCGGGGGGAGAGCGCGGAGGGGGCTGCGTTCGGGCACACGGTTATTGACGTGCGGCCGAACGCGCGGGCTGTGGTCGTGCTGGAGCATACGGGCAGCGCTACCTACGCGGATAACGTTGAATACCTGGTCGGGGATGGGGCGTCGCTCGCGGTCGTGTCGCTGCAGACGTGGGCTGAGGATGCGGTGCATTTGTCGCATCATCATGCGCAGCTGGGCAGGGACGCGCGGCTGACGCACACTGCGGTGACGCTGGGCGGCAGCGTGGTAAGGCTGGCGCCGTCGGTGCGGTACGCAGGACCTGGCGGGGACGCCGAGCTCAGGGGGCTGTACTTCGCCGATGCCGGTCAGCACCTGGAGCACAGGCTGTTCGTTGACCATGCCGAGCGGAACTGCCGTAGCCGGGTGAGTTACAAGGGCGCGCTGCGTGGCGTGGACGCGCACGCAGTGTGGATCGGCGATGTCATCATCCGGCCCGAGGGCACGGGTACCGACACCTACGAGTACAACCGCAATCTCGTGCTCACCGACGGCACGCGGGTGGATTCGGTGCCGAACCTGGAGATCCTGACCGGTGAGGTGGCCGGTGCCGGGCACGCGAGCGCGAGCGGCCGGCTGGAGGATCATCACCTGTTCTACCTGATGGCCCGTGGCATCCCGTTCGAGGAGGCCAGGAAGCTCGTCCTCCGCGGTTTCTTCGGCGAACTGATCGGGCAGATCGAGGTACCCGAGCTCAGGGACCGCATCACTGCGGCGATCGAGGGGGAGCTGGCATGACCGAGTTCCGCCGCGCCTGCTCGCTGTCGGAGCTGCCGGCCGAGGGCGCACTCGGCGTCGAGGTTGATGGCGTGCCCGTGGCTGTCATCCGCGCCGAGGGCGAGGTGTTCGCGCTGCACGACGTCTGCTCGCACGAGGAAGTCCCGCTGTCCGAGGGCGAGATCTACGACCACACGGTGGAGTGCTGGCTGCATGGCTCGTGCTTCGACCTGCGGACCGGCAAGCCGACCGGGCCTCCGGCCAGCAAGCCGGTGGCAACCTACCCAGTGAAGATCGACGGCGACGACGTCCTCGTCGGGCTGACCGACGTTGCACAGTCCTGACCAGGAGAGAGAGCTACATGTCCACCCTTGAGATCCGTGACCTGCACGCCAGCGTGACGGACGCCGCCGGGGAACGCCTTGAGGTGCTCCGCGGCGTCGACCTGACCATCACGGCCGGGCAGACGCACGCGATCATGGGGCCGAACGGCTCAGGCAAGACGACGCTGGCCTACGCCATCGCCGGGCACCCCAAGTACACGGTGACCCAGGGCTCGATCACGCTGGACGGCCAGGACGTGCTCGCGATGAGCGTGGATGCCAGGGCGCGGGCCGGGCTGTTCCTGGCCATGCAGTACCCGGTGGAAGTGCCAGGGGTGTCGGTATCCAACTTCCTGCGCACCGCGATCACCGCGGTCCGCGGCGAGGCGCCGAAGATCCGCACCTTCGGCAAGGAGCTGCGCCAGGCCATGGAGCAGCTCTCCATGGATCCGTCGTTCGCGACCCGGAACCTGAACGAGGGCTTCTCCGGTGGCGAGAAGAAGCGGCACGAGATCCTGCAGCTCGAGCTGCTCAACCCGAAGATCGCCATCCTGGACGAGACGGACTCCGGTCTCGACATCGACGCCCTGAAGATCGTCTCGGCCGGCATCAACCGGTTCCGCGAGGATCCGGCGCACGGGGTGCTGCTGATCACGCACTACACCAGGATCCTGCGCTACGTGCGACCGGACTTCGTGCACGTCTTCGTGGCCGGCCGGATCGCCGAAGAGGGCGGCTCGGAGCTGGCGGAGGAGCTGGAGACTAATGGCTACGAGCGGTTTCTGAAGGCGGGCGCATCGACGTGACGGCCCAGGGCGAGGTAACGACGACGGCGCCGGCAGCCGAGCGGGCCGCCAGCGCCGACCGGCTGGACGTCGATGCGGTCAGGGCGGATTTCCCGATCCTCGGCCGGGCCGTTCGCGGCGGCAACCGGCTGATCTACCTGGATTCCGGCGCGACCTCGCACAAGCCGCGCCAGGTGCTGGACGCCGAGCGCGACTTCTACACCACCCACAACGCGGCCGCTCATCGCGGCGCGCACTTGCTCGGCGAGGAGGCGACCGACGCCTACGAAGGCGCCCGGTCGCGGATCGCCGCGTTCCTGCGAGCAGACGCTGGCGAGATCGTCTTCACGAAGAGCGCGACCGAAGCGGTCAACCTGGTCGCCTATGCGATGAGTAACGCGGCCACGTCAGGACCGGAGGCTAGCCGGTTCGCGGTCGGTCCTGGCGACGAAATCCTGGTCACCGAGCTTGAGCACCACGCGAACCTCGTGCCGTGGCAGCAGTTGTGCCAGCGTACCGGCGCCACGCTGCGCTGGTTCGGCGTCACCGCGGACGGCCGGGTGGACCTGAGCAACATCGGCGAGCTCATCAACGGCCGGACCAAGCTTGTCGCCGTTACCCATCAGTCGAACGTCACCGGCGCTGTCCCGCCGGTCGCCGAGATCGCGGCGACAGCGCACGCTCACGGCGCTCTCGTGCTCGCCGATGGCGCGCAGTCGGTACCGCATCAGCCGGTCGACGTGACCGCGCTGGGGGCCGACTTCCTGGTCTTCTCCGGGCACAAGATGCTCGGGCCGTCCGGCATTGGCGTGCTCTGGGGACGGCGCGAGCTGCTCGAGTCGATGCCGCCTTTCATCAGCGGCGGCTCGATGATCGAGATCGTCCGGATGGAGGGCTCGACGTTCCTGCCGCCGCCCGAGCGGTTCGAGGCCGGCGTGCCCGCCGCGGCGCAGGCGGTCGGCCTGGCCGCAGCCTGCGATTACCTGGACGCCCTCGGCATGGCGACCGTGGCCGCGCACGAGGAGGCGCTGACGGCCCATGCCCTGGAGTCGCTGGCCGGCATCAGCGGGCTGCGGGTGCTCGGGCCGCTGGATACCGAGCACCGTGGCGGGGCCGTCTCGTTCGTGCTGGACGGCATCCACCCGCACGATGTCGGACAAGTATTGGATGAACTGGGCATAGCCGTTCGTACCGGGCATCACTGCGCGTGGCCGCTGCACCGGGCGCTGCACGCGCAGTCGAGCACGAGAGCGTCGTTTTACGTGTACAACACTCACGACGAGGTAGAAGCCCTGGCAGACGGAATAAGGCAGGCGCAGAAGTTCTTCGGGACAGCGTGATGGAGCTTCAGTCGATGTACCAGGAGATCATCCTGGAGCACTACCGCCGCCCGCTGCACGCGGGCCTGCGGGAGCCTTTTGACGCCCAGGTGCAGCACATCAACCCGACCTGCGGCGACGAGGTCACGCTCCGGGTGACGCTGAAGGACGCCGACGGCGAGCCAGTGCTAGCGGACATATCGTACGAAGCGCTCGGCTGTTCCATTAGCCAGGCCAGCGTGTCCGTCATGGCCGACATGATCACCGGCAAGACCGTCAGCGAGGCAATGGCTGTCAGCGATGAGTTCCTGCGGCTGATGCAGTCACGCGGCGAGATCGAGCCGGACGAGGATGTGCTTGGCGACGCGGTCGCTTTCGAGGGGGTGTCGAAGTATCCGGCACGGATCAAGTGCGCGCTGCTGGGCTGGATGGCCTGGAAGGACGCGACGGCCAGGGCGCTCAGCGAGCGCGGCGAGGATTAGGGAGCACAGATGACCGACATCGCCGACACCGACACTGCCGGTAGCCCGGAGACAGGGGCTAACCCGGAAACAGGGGCTAACCCGGAAACAGAGGACTTGCTGGAAGCGCTCCGCGACGTGGTCGACCCCGAGCTCGGGGTGAACGTGGTGGACCTGGGCCTTGTCTACGGAGTCACCGTCGAGTCCGACCGCACGGCCACCATCGACATGACCCTGACAAGCGCTGCCTGCCCGCTCACCGACGTCATCGAGGATCAGACCAGGACGGCACTAGACGGCCTGGTACACGATTTCCGGATCAACTGGGTCTGGCTGCCGCCATGGGGCCCGGATAAGATCACCGAGGACGGCCGCGAGCAACTGCGCGCCCTCGGCTTCAACGTCTGATCGCGCCCGGCGGCGTGGGCTCGCTCCGAATGCGCGCCAAGAACTCCGGTTCCGGCCGCGCGACCCTGGCGTTCAGGACCGCGAACAGCAGCCCGATACAGATAAGTAGCAGCAGCCACGGGACCACAGCCACCGCTGCTGCGGCCGCCTTCGCCGGCAGCCGGAGATGAGCGACGGCCACGACATCGCACCCTGCCTCGATGGCCAGCGTGACCACTACTGCTGACCAGGCATAGGCACGGCCTGGCCTGCTAGCTCCGCGGAGGGCCACCGAGGTCAGCGCTGCACACGCCAGGGCAATATCGAGGGCCGGAGAGTAGATCCAGGCGACGGCCTTGCTGCTGTTGGCGGCGAGTGCCAGCGCGTGGATGCCCGGATAGGACAGCACGAACGCGGCCGCGGCCAGTAACGCGACGCCCGCTATGACCGCCGCCACAGTCACGCGGCCGGTTACGGCAGCCTCTGAGTCGCTCATGCGTGCCTACCTGTCCATCAGGCGGGAAGTAACTCGGCGGAGCCAAGGAGGCTGGCATGTGGCATGCGATGTTCGCCGAGCAGATCCCGGTCGCGGAGAAGATCCTGCGGACGGTCCTCGTCTATGCGCTCATTACCGTCCTGTTCCGGGTGACGGGCAAGCGCGACCTGGCCGGCCTGAGCACCTTCGACTTCGTCGTCGTGTTCCTGCTCTCCAACGTCGTGCAGAACGCAGTGATTGGCAACGATACGTCGCTGACGGGCGGGGCAATCGGCGCGGTCACCCTGGTCGCGGTCAACGCCGGCATTAACAGGCTCGCGATCGTCAGCCCGCGCGCAGCGCGGATCTTCGACGGCCGGCCCGCCACGGTCATCACTGACGGCCACATCGACGATCGCGCGACCAGGCGCCTCGGCCTGCGGCGAAGCCAGCTTGACCACGCCGTCCGCATGCAGAACGGCGACGACGTCTCGGAGGTCGAGAGCGGTGTGCTCGAGCCGTCGGGGCAGTTCGTGCTGACCCTGAAGGCCGGGGAGCAGGCAGCGACCAAGACCGATATTGCCGGCCTGGCCGAGCGGCTCCGCGCGATCGAGTCACTACTGAAACGGGCCTCCTGAGGCCAGCGTCCGCGAGGATGCGTTGACCGGGCAGCAACGGGTAGCTAGATGCGCGTGCATCCCGGTGACTGGTTTCTCAGCGCGGCAGAACGCGGCAACCCGGCAACCCGGCTCGACTCCCGCCATGGCGATGGCGCGGCCTGGACATCGGGCAACGAGGTGCGGCCGCTCATCCACGGCAGCCGGTACTTCGCCGAACTGGCGTCGCGGGTAGCGCAGCTCTCAGCCGGAGACCTGCTGCTGTTCACCGATTGGCGCGGTGACCCGGACGAGCGGCTCGGACCCGCAGGGCCAGCCGTCTCTGACGCGTTCTGCGCGGCAGCGAAGCGCGGCGTGCGAGTGGCCGGGCTGATCTGGCGGTCGCATTTTGACCGGCTTGCGTACAGCGAGGAGGAGAACCGGCACCTGGGCGAGGATATCGAGGCGGCGGGCGGCCAGTGCCTGCTCGACATGCGGGTAAGGCCGGGCGGATCGCATCACATGAAGATGGTCGTCCTACGTCACCAGTCGCAACCCGAGCGTGATGTGGCTTTCGTCGGCGGGATCGACCTGTGTCACAGCCGCCGGGATGACCAGTCGCACGCCGGTGACCCGCAGGCCCAGCACATGGCGGCCGTTTACGGGCCGAGGCCGCCGTGGCACGACGTGCAGGCGATGATCCGCGGCCCGGCGGTTGGCGACGCGGAGACCGTGTTCCGCGAGCGGTGGGAGGATCCGACGCCGCTGACGCTCAATCCCGTGCACCGGGTCCGCGACATGGTCGACCATGATCAGACTAAAGCTCGGCCGCTGCCGCCGCAGCAACCCGATCCGCCGCCTTGCGGCCCCCACACAGTGCAGCTGCTGCGCACTTTTCCGTTCCGGCGCCTCGGCTACGACTTCGCGCCGCTGGGGGAGCGGAGCATAGCCCGCGGCTATCTGAAGGTGCTGCCGCTGGCACGCTCGCTTGTCTACATCGAGGACCAGTACCTATGGTCGGCGGACATCATGTCCACTCTGGCGGACAGCTTGCGGGTCAACCCGGATCTGCGGGTGATCGCGGTCATCCCGCGGTACCCGGATCAGGACGGGCGCGTATCTGAACCGCTCAACCTGGTCGGGCGAGCCGAGGCGCTCGCACTGCTGCGGCGGGCCGGCGGTGAGCGCGTCGCGGTCTACGGACTCGAGAACGCGGCGGGCACGCCGATCTACGTGCACGCCAAGGTCTGCATCGTGGACGACGCCTGGGCCATCATCGGGTCGGACAACTTCAACCGCCGGTCCTGGACACATGACTCCGAGCTCAGTTGCGCCGTCGTGGACGAGGAGTCCGGATCGGCGGCCGTCGCGCCCTTCGCGCCGAGCTTGCGCGGTTCGCTTGCGGCTGAGCACCTGGGCCTGCAGTCTGCCGCGGAGGTGCCGCCGCGAGCCGACTTGTTCGGCGCCTTCCGGCAGTCCGCAGCGACCCTGGATGCATGGCACGCCGCGGACCGCCGTGGCCAGCGGCCGCCTGGCCAGCTGCGCCGTTACCCGGAACTCGCAGTGTCAGCATGGCGGCGAGCGTGGGCGACCGTGCCCTACCGGCTGCTGTACGACCCGGATGGCCGGCCCGCCAGGATGCGCAGGGCTGGCACGTACTGAGCCGCTGACACGGCGGCAAGATCCGGTAGCCTTGCGCCATGCCGGGCGAAGCCGGATAATGCGGTGCGACCGTGCCTGGGGCAGTCGAGATGCGTAGTCAGGCCGGCACGGATCGTGGTGGAGGAACGGTGACCAACACTATCCCTCCGCAGTCGGACACGGCGGGATTCACCGCCGGGTTGCGGATCTCCGGGTACCGGCTGGAGCAGCAGATCGGCCGGGGCGGCATGGCCGCTGTGTTCCGGGCGCACGACGAGCGGCTGGACCGGCAGGTAGCGCTGAAGATCCTGGCTCCGGTGCTGGCCGCGGACGACGCGTTCCGGCAGCGTTTCATCGCGGAGTCGCGGGCCGCGGCAGCTGTGGACGACCCCCATATCATCCCGGTATACGAGGCCGGTGAGGCCGACGGCGTGCTGTTCATCGCCATGCGCCTGGTCCGCGGCGGTGACCTGCGGACCCTGGTGGCCCGGCACGGGCCGCTCGCGCCCGCCCGCGCGGAATGGATCTTGTCGGCGGTCGCCTCCGCGCTCGACGCCGCGCATGCCGAGGGGCTGGTGCACCGCGACGTCAAGCCGGCGAACATGCTGCTGGATGTGCGGCCCGGGCGGCCTGACCACGTGTACTTGTCCGACTTCGGGGTCAGCAAGGCATCCGTGGGGTCGAGCGGGCTGACCGGCAGCGGCCAGTTCATCGGCACGGTGGATTACGCGGCGCCGGAGCAGATCCACGGCCAGCCAGTGGACGGGCGGACCGACCAGTACGCCCTGGGCTGTTCCGCCTTCGAGTTGCTGTGCGGGCACCCGCCGTTCTCCGGCAAGCAGTGGCTGGCTGCCATGTACTCGCACCTGTCCGCGCCGCCGCCGGTCGCCACATCCGTGCGGGACGAGCTGCCTGCGCCAGTGGATGGCGTGTTCGCCCGGGTGCTGGCGAAGTCGCCTGCCGACCGGTATGAGACGTGCCAGGAGTTCACTAGCGCGCTGCGCGCCGCCCTGGGCATTCAGCCGTATGCCACCGAGGGACATGCGGGCCCCGGTGAGTCGCGGCCCTGGGACGGTGAAGGGGATGCCACCATCGACCCGGCCGCGCTTGACCGGGCCGCGTTCAGGATCAGAGGACCCGCCGAGGCTGCCGGCACCGACCCGCGGGCGACGTCGCGGCTCACGGTGGGCGGGATCCGGACTGGCGGGCCGGGACCCGGCGCTCCGGGTGCCTGGCGCAGCCGCAAAGTGCTGCTCAGCGTGCTAGCGGCGGTGATCCTGCTCAGCGGGGCCACCGCCGGACTGCTGCTCGCTCGCGGCCACCCCCCGGACCGTCCTGCCCGCTATCAGTTCGCCTCCCAGCCCTACCCCCGCGGGCTGGCGATCAGTCAATTGTGGACGCTCGCAGGACCGGGCGGGTCCTCGCTCGAGGTGACCATGACGGTCACGAATGAAACGACCAAGGCGGTCACTGCGCAGCTGGAGGAGCCGATCCCGGCCGCCGTGACACGAAACCCGCAGGCCGTGAGTTTCACCAGCGCGATTAAGCCGCTGGTCCCCGGCCCGCCGGTGGTATGGGACCTGCGTTTGCACGCCCATGGCAACGCCACGGTCAGCTACCGCGTAGCTGAGCCGCCCGGCGGAACCAGCCAGGCGCGGCTGATGCAGTGGGTCGGCGCTTACGCGGCAGTATCCTCGCAGCAGCTACTGGAGGTGATCCCGCACGCCGGCCTGCTGCGGACGGTGTGGATCAGCCCGCTCAACCTCCACCTGAATGTCGGGCAAGCGGGCAGGCTCACGGCCCACGGCCGGCTGTACAACCTCAAGCTGGCCCCGCAAGCGGACCTGGTCGGCGCGGTCTGGACGACGTCGAATCCTGCCGTGCTGGTCGTGAATCGCAGCGGGGCACTGATCGCCAAGTCGCCCGGCGCTGTCCTGGTCACCCTGCAGCTCGGCGCCATCCGCGCGACGGCGACAGTGGTAGTCAACGGCTCCGGCGGCCTCGCGCCACCGCCGGCCTACACACCGCCGCCGGTGAGTTCGTCACCATCACCCACGCCCTCAAACTCAGGGTCGCCATCGCCGACTCCGACGCCCTCGGGCTCGACGCCGACTCCTACCGGCACGCAGTCCGCGACACCGCCTGCATCGGCAGCGGCCGGCTGAGCCCGCCCGCGAACAGCGCGGTGCCTGCAGCGCACTGACGTTTCGCGAGATGCCGTCCCTGGGGATGCCTGGGGAGGTCTCCCCTTGTCCCCGTATGCGAGTGACTGGCAGCGTTCCTCCTGAGTGGCCGCTGGAGAAGAGCGCGGCCGACAGTGAGTGTCGCGGGGATCGGTCAAGGGGGATCGGTGAGCCGTCACCGAGTCATGCCGGTTGTGCTGGTCGGAGCCGGGAATCGTCAGTTTGGCCTGGCATGCTGCGCGAGAGCTGCAACCAGCAGGCGCGAGGGTGCCTGCGGTTCTGGCAGCGAACGGAAACAAGGCTGGGGAAGCCCGCCCCCCGCTGTGGCTGGTACCACCAGTTGTGACGGTGGCGGTGATGCTGTGGGGAATACAGAGGCCTTCGTATTCACGCGACGAGTCGGCGACCCTGTCCGCGGTGCAGCGCCCGTTCCACGGGCTGCTCCGCATGCTGAACCGGGTCGACGCGGTACACGGCTTGTACTACGCGCTCATCTGGCCGATCGTGCGGCTGATCGGGCCGGGCGAACTTGCGACGCGACTGCCGTCCGCCCTGGCGATGGCGGCCGCAGCCGCGGCGATCTTCGGGTTGGGTCAGCGCCTCGTGTCGGCCCGGGCCGGGCTGGCCGCTGGCCTCGTCTTCGCGATCCTGCCCGAGGTCAGCCTGTACGGTCAGACCGCCCGGCCCTATGCGATGGCGACCGCACTGGCCGCGATCGCCAGCTACCTGCTGGTGCGAGCCATGCAGGCCGCGGCCGCGGGGGACAGCGCGCAGATGCGCGGCTGGCTGGTCGGATACGGGGCGTGCCTGGCCACGCTTGGATACATGCATGTATTCGGGCTGCTGCTGGCCGCGGCGCACCTGGTGCCGGTGGCGCGAACGTGGACACGCGACGCTAACGGCGGGACCGGCAGGTCGCTTGCCGTGAGCTGGCTGGCCGTGGTAGCAGCCGCCATAGCCGTCTCCAGCGGAGTGATAGCTGCGGGCATGGAGCAGCGCGCCAGCGCGCTGACCTGGGTGAATCGCGGGTCTCTGACGAGCCTTCTTGGCCTGGTGAGCCTGATAGGACCGCGTTCGATGGCAGTAGCTGCTGGCGCAGCCGTCCTGTGCGCGATCGCGGTGAGTGCCTTCGCCGGGCGGACGCGGCTGCGAGCCAGCTGGCCCGGCGACCTGATCGCCTTCTGCGTTCCCTGGCTCATCCTGCCAGCGGTGATCCTCGTCGCCGCATCGTTGCTCTTCACGCCCATATTCGTGTTCCGGTACGTCATCTTCTGCACTCCGGCCGCCGCCCTGCTGGTGGGTGCGGGACTGGCGGCACTGGGCTGGCGGGCCGGGACGGCAGCGTTCGCGATCATCGCCGCGCTGGCAGTGCCGGCGCTGCTGCACGTACGCACGGCCGGCGGCCACGGCGACGACATCCGCGCGGCAGACCGGATCGTCGCGGCCAACACCCGGCCGGGCGACGCCCTCATCTACCTGACGTTCGGTGAGCCGATCGAGCGGGCCTATCCATACGGGATCCGCCAGCTCTCGAACGTCGCGCTGGGCGGGACGCCGAACTACTCCGCTACCCTCGGCGGGACCTGGGCACCGCTGCCGGTAGTGCAGCAGCGGATCGAAGCGGCGCGCAGGATGTGGCTTGTCCAGCTCGCCTCCGGCCTCTACCAGAAGTCCCCTGGCCAGCCGCCCAAGATCCTGCAGAACCTTGACTTCACCAAAGCCCGGACCTGGCACACGGCCGGGATCTGGCTGACCCTGTACGTGCGACGCACCGGCGGCTGATTCTGCCGGGTCATTGGCGCAAGAAGCCGGAGATCCGTGCGCGCAGTGCACGGGGCGTCGAGGCCGTGCGCGGCCGCGTGCTCAGCGGGAGTGCCGTAGCGGCGCAGCTCGGCGCGGCCGACGCCGAGCCCGAGTACCCGGTGCGGCAGGTCGAGCAGCGCTTCGCCGACTTCGCGGCTGGAGGTTCCGGCCAGGTACGGCTCGACCAGCACGACATCCGCGCTGCCGCAGTTGTGAACCGCGTGGCGCAGCGCGTCGGCGTCGAACGGGCGGACCGTCACCGCGTAGAGCACGGTCAGGTCCAGGCCCTCGACCGCGTCGAGCACGGGCTGCAGCATCGGCCCCACCGCGATCACCGTTCCGCGCCGCCCAGTGCGGGCGACCTGGAACCGTCCCGGCGTGACCGCTCGCGGCTCGGGGTTGCTCTCGGTGGACAAGCGCAGGTACACCCGGTTGTCTCCGGTCGCGGCGTGCCGGAGCAGTCGCTCTGCCTCGTCCGGGTGGCCGGGCACCTGGATCGTCCAGCCGTCAAGGGTGTCGAGCAGGGCGACGTCTCCGGGCGCCTGGTGGGTCCGGCCCTCCGCCGGCATGTCGTAGGAACCACCCGAGCTGACCAGCACGGCTCCCGCGTCCTGATGGCTGAGGTCGAGCTTGACCTGCTCGAACGGCCGCTCGATGAGGAAGGAGGGGAACGTGTACGCGATCGGGCGCAGCCCGGCCAGCGCGAGGCCGCCGGTGACGCCGATGAGCAACTGCTCGCGGATCCCGACGTTGATGACGCGCCCTGGGTGACGGGCCGCCGCTGGCCCGAAATCCGCTGCACTGATGTCTGCGAGGACGACCGCGAGCCGGGGATCACGGTCCAGCAGTTCGGTGGTGGTGGCGATGAAGCGTTCCCGCATCGTTTCCATGGCTAGTGCTCCTCAGCGGCTACTGCTCCTCAATGGACGTTGGTTCGCGGGCGGGTGACTGCGGAGTTCTTGGGTTCGACGACCGCGACCACGGCATGCGGCCGGCCTGGGTGCGGAGCGACGAGGGCGGCTTCGAGCGCGTCGTGGTCGCGGCCGTCGACGGTCACGACGGACCAGCCCTCCCGGTCGAACCGGGTCGCGATCCCACCGGACCAGCCGTGCGTGGCGGAGGAGTTGTCGACGACCACCGCGTGCAAGCTGTCCAGGCCGGTCGCGCCGGCGAACGCGATGGCCTCGTGGTTGGAGCCCTCGTCCAGCTCGGCATCACCGAGCAAGGTGAATACTCGGGGGCGGACCAGGCCCTGCGCGCCCAGTCCGAGCGCCATCCCCACGGCGAGGCCAAGGCCATGGCCGAGCGAGCCGCTGCCGATCTCGACCCCGGGGATCAAGGTCCGGTCGGGGTGGTGGCCGAGCGGCGAGCAGAACCCGGCAAAGCCGGGCAGCATGCCGGCGTCGATGAACCCCTTGGCTGCGAGCACGGCGTAATAGGCCATCGGGCCGTGGCCCTTGGACAGCACGAAGCGGTCGCGCTCGGATGCGTCCGGGTCCGCGGGATCGATAGTCAGGATCCGGTCGTAAAGGACCCACAGCACATCGAGGGTCGAGGTGGCCGCCGGGCCGTGCTTTTCGTCGCCGGTCATCAGTGCCATCAGCGGCTCGAGATCGGCGTAACCGTACTGGGTGAGCTGCGCTGCCGTCATGACGTCATCCTTCAACTTAAAGCTCACTTGAAGTCAAGGGGGTTATCATCGGTAATCATGGCCACGCTTGCGGACAGTGTCACCATCGGCGAGCTCGCCCGCCGCGCCGGGGTCGCCACATCGGCGCTGCGCTACTACGAGCAGCTCGGCCTCATCTCCTCGCAGCGAACCGCGGGCGGGCAGCGCCGCTACGCGCGGGCTACGCTGCGCCGGGTGGCGTTTATCCGGGCGGCGCAGACGGTAGGGCTGAGCCTTGACGAGGTGCGCGCCGCCCTGGGCCGGCTGCCGGACGAGCGCACTCCGAACAAGACGGACTGGAACAAGGTCTCGGCGACCTGGATCCGTCGCGTCGACGAGCGGATCGCCGAACTTCACCGGCTCCGCGAGACACTCAACAGCTGCGTCGGCTGCGGCTGCCTGTCGCTGCGCACTTGCCGGCTGTACAACCCAGACGACACCGCGGCAACCCGCGGGGCAGGGGCGCGCTGGCTGCTTGGCGACACCCCGCCCGGGTCAAGTAAGCCGGGCATAGAGAGCAAAGCGCTAAAACCACCATAGATCACTCAAGGGATGCCGCTGGCTACCACCTCACAGGCGGGCAGCCGGCCGACGACGGCGATTGCCCGATCCCCAGGCGGGGTAGATCGGCCTGATGCAGCGGGTGGGGAGGCGACGCATCCAGTGAAGGTGGATTTCCTGAGGCCGCTATACGACGGGTTCGGGGACTACGTGTCGGTATACCTGGACACCGACCGGGTCCACGAGGAGAACGCCGCAGAGGCCATCGGGATCCGGTGGAAGGCTGCCAGAGAACGCCTCGCGGAAGCTGGCGCCACCCCGGCCTCGCTGGATGCGGTCGCGGCGGTGATCGGGGATCGCGACGAGGCAGCGCCGGGCCGGGCAGTGTTTGCGCGCAACGGCGACGTGGCATTCACTGGCGCGCTGACCGGGCCCCCGCGGCGGGAGATCGCGCGCCTTGCCGCGCTTCCGCACCTGATGCCGCTGATGGCCCAGCACCGGCCGCCGATCCCGCACGTGCGGGTTAGCGCGACCAGGGTCGGTGGCGAGATTGTCGCGATCGGCGGTACCGGCGAAGGCTGGCGGGACTGGGTGGCAGGCAGGCAGTGGCCGGTGCACAAGACGCAAGTAGGGGGCTGGTCGCAGGACCGTAACCAGCGGCACGTGGAGGAGACCTGGAACGAGAACGCCAAGGCGCTGGCCTCGGCGGTGGCAGCGGCCGCGGCGCAGGTCGCCGCCCAGCACGTCATCGTGGCCGGTGACATCCGGGCCCGGACGCTCCTGCTCGATCACCTGACCACGGCATTGCGTGCGGCTGCCGCCGTGGTTGAGCAGGAAATAGCCGCGGATAGCCAGGCCATGGCTGAAGCGGCAGACCGGGCGCTAGCGGACTGGGCCGATCGTGACGTGCATACCCGCTTCGACGACTGGGGGAGCCGGCTCACGCACGGCCGGGCCGTCGAGGGCCTCGAAGCCACGATGGCCGCCTTCCGCGACGGTCAGGTCTCCGACCTGTTCCTGGCCGACAATCCGTCCTCCACCGCATCGGCGTGGATCGGCCCTGCCGGGAGCGAACTGGCAGCTTCGCGCGACGAGCTGCTGGAGCTGATGGTGCCTGAGCCGGTCGTTGACCGCGCTGACGCGGCCATCCTGCGGGCAGTCGTGCGGACTGACGCCGAACTGCACTTCCTGCCCGAGGATCTCGTGGCGACGGGGAACCCGGAGGCCTGCGGCGGGATCTCACGGCCGCGGGACGGCGTCTGCGCCACGCTCCGGTTCCCGCTCGCCTGAGCACAGTTACCCGCCGGGCGGCCCGGCGGCAAGCCGGTCGCGGAAGTCGCGCAGCGAGTCGGATTGACCGTCGGCGGCTGCCCATCGGGTCTCCAGCCACCAGGTACAGCCGGCCGCCTCCCAGGCGGCCACCGCTCGTGCCGCCGCCTGCGGGTCCGCGGTCGGCGTTTCGCCTTCCGAGATGATGTCAAATCCGGCCGGCACGTTATTTTCGGCCAGCCAGCCCGCGACAGCCCTGGCGTCGTCCGGCCCGGGATCTCCCTCGACTTGCTGGTACTGCGGGATCACCCCATCGCATCGCAGTGCGCGGCGCATCGACTTCGGCGCGGGCCAGACGCCGACCACCCAGATCGGGATGCGATCTTGCACGGGCTTCGCCGCCGCGCTGAGGTCCATCCTGCCGGTCTCAAAGTCGTAATGCCGCCCGTGATAGCTACGGCCGCCCTCCCAGAGGGTGCGGATCAGGTCGATGCCCTCGTCCAGCAGCTCAGCGCGTTCGCGCAGGTCAGTCGCCTCGCCGGTGTCGGGCAGTTCGGTCTCGAGTGCACCGACCCCGACCGACAGGATGGCCCGGCCGCCCGATACCTGGTCTAGCGTCGCGACCTGGCTCGCAACCTTCCACGGCCGCCGCCAGGGCAACGGCGTGAGCATCGTGCCCAGCCGGATCCGGCTCGTCCTGGCTGCCATGGCGGCCAGCATCGTCCAGGCGTCGGCCCCGTAGGCCGCCTCCCAGACGAACACTCCGTCCCAGCCGGCCTGCTCGGCGAGCACCGCTAGCTCAAGTTGCTCGATCGCGGTCCCCGCCGGGATGACGGCACCGCGCCGAATCGGTTGCGTAGTCATGGTTCTGGTGTCTACCACAAGCGTCTGACGCCGCCAGGCAGCGCCCGATATGCGAAAGTTAGGAAGATCCTGCCCTGCAGATGTTCAAGTGACTTCGGCGGTGCCGGCCGGGGCGGCCCATCCGGCGTTGCTGCGGCACAAAGATCCGCAGCCGGCTACGATCGGGAGATCATGACTCGCGGCCTGCTTCTTCTTGGCCGCGGCGAGGCCCGGTAACCAGGCCGGTCGGCCCCTCGCCGCGGGTCGTTCTGCTGCGCCGACCGATGTCCGCCCGGTTCGCGTCCTCAGGAGCAGAGCATCGTCATGAGCAACCTTTCCTATCAGCGCCCCTCCGGCATGCCATGTCATCGTTACCGTCGGTTTCCCGCGGTTGACCTGCCGGACCGGCAGTGGCCAGCCCGTTCGATCACCGCGGCGCCCCGGTGGCTGTCCACTGACCTGCGGGACGGCAACCAGGCCCTGATCGACCCCATGAACGTCGCCCGCAAGCAGGCCATGTTCGAGCTTCTGGTCCGGATGGGCTACAAGGAGATCGAGGTCGGCTTCCCGGCGGCGAGCCAGACCGATTTCGGCTTCATCCGCAGCCTGATCGAGAGCGGCGCTATCCCCGACGACGTGCGCATCTCGGTGCTGACCCAGGCCAGGGACGAGCTCATCGAGCGGACCGTGCAGTCGCTGGCGGGCGCGCGACTGGCCACTGTGCACATGTACAACGCCGCCGCACCCCTGTTCCGTAGCGTGGTCTTCGGCTGGGAGGGCGACGGGCGGCAGGAGTGCAAGGCGGTCGCCGTGGACGGCACCCGCTCGGTCCTGAAGTACGCCGACGAGTACCTGGCCGGGACTGACTTCGGCTACGAGTACTCGCCGGAGATATTCATGGACACCGAGCTGGACTTCTCGCTGGAGATCTGCGCGGCGGTCATGGACGTCTGGCAGCCGGGCCCGGACCGCGAGATCGTGCTCAACCTGCCCTGCACCGTCGAGCGGTCGACGCCGAACGTGTACGCCGACCAGATCGAGTGGATGAGCCGCAACCTGCCCAGGCGCGACCACATCGCGCTGTCGGTGCACACCCACAATGACAGGGGAACGGCGACCGCGGATGCCGAGCTGGCCATGCTGGCGGGCGCCCAGCGCGTCGAGGGCTGCCTGTTCGGCAACGGCGAGCGGTCCGGCAACGTCGACCTGATCACCCTCGGGCTGAACCTGTACAGCCAGGGCATCGACCCGATGATCAACTTCAGCAACATCGATGAGATCCGCCGGACCGTGGAGTACTGCAACGGGATCGGCGTGCACGAGCGCCATCCGTACGCAGGCGACCTGGTGTACACATCGTTCTCCGGATCGCATCAGGACGCGATCAAGAAGGGCTTCGACGACCTGGAGCGCACGGCCGCGGCCGCCGGCCGGCCGATGAGCGAGCTGCCCTGGCACATGCCGTACCTGCCGATTGACCCCAAGGACGTCGGCCGGACCTACGAGGCCGTCATCCGGGTGAACTCACAGTCCGGTAAGGGCGGCGTGGCCTACATCATGAAGACTGACCACCACCTGGACCTGCCGCGGCGGCTGCAGATCGAGTTCAGCCAGGTGATCCAGCGGCACACCGACACCGAGGGCGGCGAGGTCGACGCCGGCCAGATGTGGCAGATCTTCGCGGCCGAGTATCTCGAGCCAGGGCCGTTCGAGCTGGTGAGCTACGCCTCGGCCAGCGAGGACGGCACGGAGCGGGTGGACTGCACGGTCCGCGCCTACGGAACCGAGTACGAGCTGTTCGGCATCGGCAACGGCCCGATCGCGGCATTCTGCGCGGCCGTCTCCGGGGTCGACCTCGGGCTCGGCGGCCTGAGCGTGCGGGTGCTGGACTACGCCGAGCACGCGCTCACAGCGGGCCGGGACGCGGAGGCCGCTGCGTACCTGGAAATCGAGATCGGCGACCGGGTGCTGTGGGGCGTGGGCGTCAGCTCGTCGATCGTCCGCGCCTCGATGAGCGGGGTGATCAGCGCCCTCAACCGGGCAGCACGGCACCGGGCTGCCAGGCCGCGGACCAGCTGACGATTTGCGCAATGCTGTAGCCGCGCAGTGGCTGGATGGCTACCGTGAGTAGTCATCCGGCTATTGCGACAGCGAGGACCACCCATGCGGCACGCTTTGCGCCTCACGACCACCGCGGGCGGCCTGCTCGCGTTAGCCCTGCTCGCTGCCGCCTGCTCGGCGAGCAGCAGCACGACCCAGCCCATCGGCGGTGCCGAGACCTTCATACTGACCAGCACTTCCGCGGTGGCAGACCCGGCCTACCTCGTGACCGCCGCTGGCGCATTCGCGGCGAAGGGCACGCTGGCGGCCCTCGGAGCGGGCAAGTCCACGGTGAAATTCGGCGACGGGACGTTCATCATGGCGCGGCCGGCAGCAGGCGTGCACGTCGTCGTGCGCTCACTGAGCCGCCGTACCTGCGCCGCGGTGCTGGTGGAAACCGGTACCTACACCGTCGGCTCGGGCACGGGCAGGTACATCGGCATCTCCGGATACGGCACCGAGAAAGCCAGGTTCACGGCGATGCTTCCGCGCCGCGGGGGCGG
This sequence comes from uncultured Actinomycetota bacterium, assembly GCA_963834665.1. GTDB lineage: Bacteria > Actinomycetota > Actinomycetes > Streptosporangiales > Streptosporangiaceae > JAJYUU01. The sequence continues at coordinate 413,962 of CAWICK010000005.1, read as the reverse complement.
CAAGTGCGACACCAGCAGAACGGCCCTGATGCTGGCCGCTAGCCCAGCGCGAACCATCGTGAGGGGAACGGGCACCGTGCTCATCCCTCCGCATCAGAAGGGCTAAGAGCCGCTGGCCCAGGCCCAGGCCCGGCGCCGCGGCGCCTAGCGCCGGTAGAACGGCGTGGTGAACGCGGCGAACCACTGATCGATGTAGTCCGGCTCGCTCTCGCCGGGAAACGTCACGTCGATCGGGAAGCCGGACTCCTGCGGCGGGGCCAGGGCCGCGGCGCGCTCGACCACCGCGACCACCGCATCCTTGGCGCTCTCGTCGGCCGGGTCGTCGAGGGTCACCGAGATAAGCAGGCCCTCGCCGGCGAACTGGACCGAAAGCCACGCGGCGGCGGACTCGCTGGCCTGCACAATGGCGCGCAGCCCCGAGCCGATCCCGGCGAGCAGGCAGTCAGGCGTAACGGGCGGCGGCCCGAGGCTGATCCGGCCCGCTGGCTCGTCGTCGTCGTCGGCCGCGAGGTAGGCGACGCCCTGCGGGTACACGGGCACGCTCTCACTCGCGCCAGCATTAAGCGCGATGCCGATGGAGCTCGGCAGCAGCCTGGCCAGATCGGCAGCACGCACCACGGCGTGCGGGACGGTGGCGGCCGGGCCGGCGGCCGCGTCCGGCACGGCGAGCTTGTGCAATAACTCGGCCGAGGAGTAGGCGGGCACGAAATCGCTGCCGAGGTAGGACACCATCGGCAAGGTAACTGCGTTGCCCTTGATCACCGGCCTGCCGTCGTCGGGCAGCGGCAGCCAGAGCCGGGCCGATTTAAGCGCGTCGAGCAGGTCACCGATGCGCGCAGCATCCCTGATGGCCGCCGCGAGCGCTCGCTCCACGGCTGCGCCTGCCTGGCCGCCCGCTGGCTCGGCGACTACGGCCGGATCCGAGGCTGCAGCCGGATTCGCGGTTACCGAATGTGCGGGCGCTGGGGCAGGCATGGCAGTCTTGCCGTTGATAGCGATGCGTAAGCTCACTTGACGGATAGTAAGGGCTGCGGGGCGGTGGGTAATGGAAAACGGCCGACGTGCCGCCCAGCGTTGGCTTGATATTGGCCCCGAGCGCATCGAAACCTGGCTTAAGTCATTCGGCGATCGGCATGGCTCGCCGGTGACCGAGGCAGGCACCGAGATCGTGACGCTGCGCGCCGCCGACGGAGCGGTAGCCGAATGCCACGTGCCGTTCCCTCCGATGGCCGTGCCGCCAACGCCGGCGCGGCTCGCAACGCGGCGGCGGCTCCGGCGCGCAGCTCGCGGCGCATGCAGGCGCCGACCGGACCGTCGCGGTGCTGCTGGTGCGGCTCGGCGGGTATGCGGCGGGCGTCTTCACCGGGCCGGATGCCCAGCTCGTCGCATCGAAGGTAGGCAGCAGGCTGGTGCACGGCCGCAGCGCCGCCGGCGGGACGTCCCAGCACAGGTTCGCCCGGCGCCGGGAAAAGCAGGCCAGGGAGGCCCTGGAGGCCGCCGCTGACTGCGCGGTCGGCGTATTCAGCGGCCACGCCGACCGACTTGACGCGCTGGTGCTCGGCGGGGATAAGCGTGCCATCTCAGCGCTCCGCGACGATGTCAGGCTCCGGCCCTACTTCGACATCGCGGTGGCCAGGTTCCTCACGGTGCCCGATCCCCGGCTGGCAGTGCTACGGGACACGCCGCGCCAGTTCCGCTCGATCCGCATCAAGCTCACCGAGCCCTAAACGGGCCGCCGGAAAGTAACGGGCCGCCGGAGAACTGCCTGGCTGGCCGGGTCGGGCCTCGAGTACACTGGGGGCCATGCAACCGCTCCTGTCGTGACGCCGCGCCCCGGTCCAGGGGTGAAGTCTGTCTGGCGTCCGACCCGAATCCGGTAATGGAGCGATTCCCCATGATCTCGGCACGTGAAGTCGAGCTGCGCGCTGGCGCGCGCCTGCTGCTGGACAGCGCGTCTTTTCAGGTCGCCGCGGGCGACAAGATCGGCCTGGTTGGCCGTAACGGAGCCGGCAAGACAACGCTGGCCAGAGTGCTCGCGGGCGAGGGGCAGCCTGCCGCCGGGCTGGTGCAATCGGGTGGCTCTGTCGGTTACCTGCCGCAGGACACCAGGGTCGGTGACCTCGAGGCGCTGGCGATGGACCGGGTCCTGTCCGCGCGTGGCCTGGACTCGCTGCTCGCCGGGCTCCGCGAAGCCGAGCTGCAGATGGCCGATTCCAACCCGGCCCGCCGGGACGCTGGCGTTCGCCGCTACGGTCACCTGGAGGAGCGGCTGACCGTGCTCGGCGGCTACGCCGCCGAGTCGGAGGCGGCCTCGCTGGCAGCGAGCCTTGGGCTGCCGCAGAAAGTGCTCACGCAGCCGCTGCGCACTCTGTCGGGCGGGCAGCGGCGGCGCATCGAGCTGGCCCGGATCCTGTTCGGCGGCTCGGACACGCTGCTGCTGGACGAGCCGACCAACCACCTGGACGCGGACTCGGTGAGCTGGCTGCGCGATCACCTCCGCTCGTTCCGCGGCGGCCTGGTCGTGATCAGCCACGACACGAGCCTGCTCGACGCTGTCGTGAACAAGGTGTTCCACCTGGATGCTGACCGCAGCGTGCTGGACATCTACAACCTTGGCTGGAAGGCGTACCTGCAGCAGCGCGAGACCGACGCGCGCCGGCGCCGCCGGGAGCGGATGAACGCCGAGCGGCAGGCAACGGCGCTGCACTCGCAGGCCGACAAAATGCGGGCGAAGGCGACGAAGGCCAAGGCCGCGCAGAACATGCAGAAGCGCGCCGAGCGGTTGCTCGCGGGTGTGAGCGCTGACCGGTCGGCCGAGCGAGTGGCGAGGCTGCGATTCCCGGTGCCGGCGCACTGCGGCAAGACACCGCTGAGCGCGCAGGGTCTGTCGAAGTCGTACGGCTCGCTCGAGGTATTCACCGACGTCGACGTTGCTGTCGACCGCGGTGCCCGAGTCGTGGTACTCGGGCTGAACGGCGCTGGCAAGACCACCCTGCTCCAGCTGCTGGCCGGCGTAGAGGAGCCAGACACCGGCGAGGTACTGCCGGGCCACGGGCTGCGGCTCGGCTATTACGCGCAGGAACACGAGACCCTGGACAATTCGCGGACCGTCCTGGAGAACATGCGATCGGCCGCGCCGGACCTGGCCGAGAGCGAGCACCGCAGCATTCTGGGCTCGTTCCTGTTCTCCGGCGACGACGTGGCGAAACCGGTTGGCGTGCTGTCTGGCGGTGAGAAGACGCGGCTCGCGCTTGCACTGCTGGTGGTCTCCGGCGCCAACGTGCTGCTGCTCGACGAGCCGACGAACAACCTCGACCCGGCCAGCCGGGCCGAGATCCTGTCGGCGCTGCGCCGGTACGCCGGCGCCATCGTCCTGGTCACCCACGATGAAGGCGCGGTCGAAGCACTTCAGCCGGAGCGGGTCGTGCTGCTGCCCGATGGCGTCGAGGACTCGTGGAGTGAGGAGCTCGCCGACCTGGTGGCGCTCGCCTGATCCGCGGGATAGCTCGGCGGGGCAAAGAATGATCTTTTTTTGCTGCCGTCTGGGTAGCCGATCACGAGCTAATGGGTGATCATTGCGAGATACGGTAACGCAGCGGTCAACTCAGCTCACCGGGAGGTTTGCGTGACCGAGACTCTCAAGAAGGGCACCAGGGTCACCGGTGCCGACCGCACGAAGCTGGCGGCTGACCTGAAGAAGCGGTATGGCGGCGGCGAGAGCATCAGGTCGCTGGCCGCGTCGACGGGCCGCTCCTACGGATTTATCCACCGCATCCTGAGCGAGAGCGGCGTGGCCCTGCGCGGCCGCGGCGGTGCGACCAGGGGCAAGGCTAAGTCAAAGGCCTGATGACCAGTCCGGGCGGCCCCAATTCAGGTGGCCCCAATACAGGTGGCCCGAATTCAGGTGGCGACTCGAGCTGACGATCGACGGCGCGGTCGCGACGGTCACCCTGAACCGTCCGGAGCGCCGCAACGCGATGACGCCGGCCACCTGGCGCGCGCTGGCCCGGATCGGCGAAGCCATACCGGAGCAGGTTCGCGTGGTCGTGGTCCGCGGCGCCGGTCCGTCCTTCTGCGCCGGCATCGACCTGCGCCTGTTCAGCGCGGACGGAGTGCCCGGGGAGGAGCCGCCGCCGCCGGCTGACGCGGCGGACTTCGACCAGACCATCGCCGGATACCAGGCCGGCTACCGCTGGCTGCGCAACCCGCAGTTCGTCTCGATTGCCGCGGTGCAAGGGCACGCCATCGGCGGCGGTTTCCAGCTGGCGCTGGCCTGCGATCTCCGGATCCTGACCGAGGACGCAAAACTCTGCATGAAAGAGCCGGCCCTCGGGCTGGTTCCCGATCTAACCGGGACCAAGCCGCTTGTCGATCTGGTCGGTGTCGCCAGGGCAATCGAGATCTGCCTGACGGCCCGGATGGTGAGTGCGGAGGAGGCTCTCCAGCTCCGGCTGGCAGAGCTCGTCGTGCCTGGTCCTGAGCTGGACGCGGCCGTGAACGACCTGGTAGCCGCGCTGCTGTCGGTGGACGCCGCCGCTGCCCGCGCGACCAAGGCACTGCTGGCCCAGGCCGCTGGCAACACGCTGGACCAGCAGGCGGCGGCCGAGCGCCAGGCACAGGCGAAGCTGCTCGCGAGCCGGGCCGAACGAGCGCTTAACTGATCAGGCAGTTCGCCGTTAGCGGAGCCGGGATGATCTGGCGCTGCTGCTAGGTTCACCGGTCATGACCATGCAAACCCAGTGGCACGCTATGCGCGGCTTCACCCGCGATCCGTCGGTGACCAAGCAGCGGCTGAAGCCGGGCACGGTCCGGCGGATCGCCGGGTATGCCCGGCCGTACCGGCTGGACTTGTCGGTCTTCCTGCTGGCGGCCGCGCTGGACGCAGTGGTCACCGTGCTGTACCCGGTGCTGCTCGCCGTGGTCATCGACAGGGGCATCATCCCGAAACGGACCGGTGTGGTGATCGCCGTCGCCGCCGTGGTCGCGGGCCTGGCCGTCTTCGACGCTTTCCTCGGCGTGGTCCAGCGGTACTTCACCTCGCGGGTCGGCGAGGGCCTGATCTACGACCTGCGCACCCAGGTCTTCGGGCATGTCCAGCGGCAGCCGATCGCGTTCTTCACCAGGGCGCAGACCGGGTCGCTCGTCAGCAGGCTGAATAACGACGTCATCGGCGCTCAGCAGGCGCTGACCTCGACGCTGGCCTCGGTGGTGTCCAGCGTGCTGCAACTGGTCCTGGTGCTGGCGGCGATGTTCTTTTTCTCCTGGCAGGTCTCGGTCATAGCGCTGGTACTGATCCCGATCTTCCTGTACCCGGCCCGGCGGGTCGGCCGCAGGCTGCAGCGGCTCACGAGGGAGTCGATGCAGCTGGATGCCCAGATGGGCTCGACCATGACCGAGCGGTTCAATGTGGCCGGCGCGATGCTGGCCAAGCTCTACGGCCGCCCGGCTGACGAGCAGAACCTGTTTTCCGGCCGGGCGGGCCGGGTTCGCGACATAGGCGTGCTGACCGCGCTGTGGGGCAGCGCCCTGGTGACCGGCCTCGCGCTGCTGGCGACGCTGTCGACGTCGGTGGTCTACGGCTATGGCGGCTGGCTTGTCATCAGCAATTCCCTGCAGATCGGCGGCATGATCGCCCTCGCCACCCTGCTGAGCAGGCTGTACGGCCCGATCACCTCGCTCTCGAACGTGCAGGTCAACGTGATGACGGCGCTGGTCAGCTTCGACCGGGTCTTCGAGGTGCTGGACCTTAAGCCGCTGATCGACCAGAGTCCGGGCGCGCTGCCGCTGCCGTCCGGGCCGGGCGCGCCCGGCTATCGAGTTCGAGCATGTCAGCTTCCGCTATCCGGCGGCGTCGGAAGTTTCGCTGGCCTCGCTGGAGTCGATCGCCCTGCCGGTGCCAGAGAAGGCCGGGCCCGGCCACAACGCGCTCAGCGATGTCAGTTTCCGCGCGCCGGCCGGCAAGCTGACCGCGCTGGTCGGGCCGTCGGGCGCCGGCAAGACCACCATCACGCACCTGGTGTCGAGGCTGTACGACCCGACGAGCGGCGTAGTCCGGATCGGCGGCGCGGACATCCGCGAGGTAACGCTGGAGTCCCTGCACGACGCGGTCGGCGTCGTGACCCAGGACGCGCACATGTATCACGACACCATCCGCGCGAACTTGCTGTATGCCCGGCCGTCCGCAACCGAGCAGGAGCTGATCCTGGCCTGCCAGGCAGCGCAGATCTGGGACCTGGTCATGGCACTGCCTGATGGCCTGGACACCGTCGTAGGCGATCGCGGCTACCGGCTGTCGGGCGGGGAGAAGCAGCGCGTCGCGCTGGCCCGGTTGCTGCTGAAGGCGCCGTCGGTCGTCGTTCTTGACGAGGCCACAGCGCACCTGGACTCCGAATCCGAGGCGGCCGTGCAGCGCGCGCTGAAAACGGCGCTGGCCGGCCGGACCTCCCTGGTCATCGCCCATCGGCTGTCCACAGTCAGGGACGCCGACCAGATCCTGGTGGTCGATGACGGCAGGGTCGTCGAGCAAGGCGAGCACGACAGCCTGCTCGCGGCGGGCGGCCTGTACGCAGACCTGTACCAGACCCAGTTCGCTCGTCAGGAAGCCGCCTGATCAGGATCCGGCTCAGTTAATTGGCCGTAGCCCACCCGGCGCAGGTCCGGCCCGGCTACCGACTCGATCTCCGCCAGCTGCGCGGTGGTGAGGAGCCGGTGCCACGCGCCCGGTGCGGAACCGGGTGGTGAGATCGGGCCGACCTTGTCGCCCACGAAGTCGGACAAGGCGGCGGTCGATGCGGCCGGGTGGCGGACCACGTGCTCATACCGCAAGGTGGTGAGCTGGTCAGCCGACATGGCGGTGCGCAGCCTCGCCATGGCCCGCACCGACCCGCGCCAGCGCATGGCGCACTTGCCGGCCAGGGTGAGCTCTGGCCAGGCGGCCAGGTCTTCCTCGCTCTCGATGCCGAAGAACGGATTGGGGAACTCGGTCTCCACGTTGACCATGCCTGGCTTGAACCAGCCCAGCGACTGGCCGTCGCCGAGCATGGCCGCGACCACGTCCCGGCCGTCCCGCACGATCTGTACCAGCTTCGCGTCCGGGAAGGCGTCGACGAGGGCGTCGGCGCAGTACATCAGGTCAGGGCTCGCGTCGCCGTACCTGAGGATGTCCCGCTCGGCGACGCAGCATGACCGTCCGTTCACCTGACCCGCGTCGCGACAGAGCGGCGAGCAGGTCAGACAGCCGTGAGCGGTCACCTGCCAGGCCTGCGCGAAGGCATCCCGCATGACGGTGGCAGCCGCGTCGCTGCGGCCGCGCTGGATGGACGGGCTCCTGGCGAAGGCATAGACGACGCCTTGAACGGCCTCCTGGCCGATGGTCAGGTGGAAGGCGCGGGACTGCTTGAAGGCGCGCCCGAGCAGGTCCGCGCCGGAATGCGGAGCGCTGATGATGAAGACCGGCTGGCGGACCTTGCGGCCGTTTACGACCAGAATGTGCGGGCGGGGTGGCATAGCTACCCATCAGTGTGACACTGCCGGCCAGCTGCCTGTCGCCAGCCCGGAACTGGCGCAGGCCATCGGTGCTGCGTCAGGGCCTCAGGGCTGCCGCACCTTGCGGCCGCCGGTGCGGCGGCAGTGATCGCCCGCGTGGTTTTCGAGGTTCAGTGCAGCCTGGATCAGCGGCACGTGGCTGAACGCTTGCGGTGTGTTGCCGACCTGACGCCCGTACCGTGGATCGTATTCCTCGCTCAGCAGGCCGAGGTCGTTGCGCAATGCCAGCAGGCGCTCGAAGAGGCTCACTGCCTCGTCGTACTCGCCGATCAGGTGCAGCGCATTGACCAGCCAGAAGCTGCAGGCCAGGAAGGCGCCCTCGGCGCCTGGCAGGCCGTCCACGTCGGCCCGGGCACCATCGGAGACCGCCTTGGCCGGCTGGGTGTAGCGCAGCAGCAGGCCGTCCCGCATGAGCTCGCGCTTGATGACCCGGACTGTAGATACCACTCGCGGGTCATCTGGCGGCAGGAAGCCCACCTCCAGGATGAGGAGCACCGAAGCATCGAGCTCGGCACTGCCGTAATACTGGGTGAAGACGCCGCGCGCGGTGTCGTAGCCCTGGTCGCAGACCTCCGCGTGGAGTTCGTCGCGGATCGCCCGCCAGCGCTCGACCGGGCCAGGATTGCCCTGCTCCGCTAGGTGGATCGCCCGGTCGAAGGCGACCCAGGCCATCACCTTGGAATGCACGAAATGCCGGCGCGGGCCGCGGACCTCCCAGATCCCCTCGTCCGGCTCGTGCCAGTGCTTCTCCAGGAAGTCCAGTAGCTGGCGCTGCAGGCCCCAGGTGTGCTTGTCGAAGTCCAGGCCAGCCTGGCGCCCCAGCGTCAGGGCATCGATCACTTCGCCGTAGACGTCGAGCTGGCGCTGGTCGACGGCCGCGTTCCCGACCCGGACCGGCGCGGAGCGCTCATAGCCCGGCAGCCAGCTGACCTCCCATTCGGCCAGCCTGCGCTCCCCGGCAACGCCGTACATGATCTGCACGTCCTTCGCGTCACCAGCAACCGCGCGGCCGAGCCATCGCCGCCAGCTGTCCGCCTCTGCGGTGTAACCAGTGCGCAGCAGAGCCTCGAGCGTGATGGTCGCGTCCCGGAGCCAGCAGTAGCGATAATCCCAGTTGCGGACCCCGCCGATGTCCTCGGGCAGCGAAGTCGTGGCTGCTGCCACGATGCCGCCGGTCGGGGCGTAGGTCAGGGCCTTGAGCGTGATGAGGGAGCGCAGCACGGCATCCCGGTACAGGCCCTTATAGGTGCATTTAGACGACCAGTCAGACCAGAACTGACGCGTTGTCCTGAGCGCTTCCTCGGGGTCGACGAAGGGTGCCGGCGGCAGGTGCGACGGCTGCCAGCACAGCACGAACGATTGCCGCTCACCGGGCCGTACGGTGAAGGTAGCGAGGTGGGCCATGTTCCGGCCGACGTTCGGGACAGGGCTGAAGAAGCAGACTGAGTCGGGCCCGGCGATGGCCCTGATGGAGTTCCCGCTGCGCATCACCCAGGGGACGATCCGGCCGTAGCCGAACCTGAGCCTTAGCACCGATTCCATCTCGACGCTGCCCTCGATGCCTTCGACCATCCGGATCAGGACCGGAGCCGAGTCAACACGCGGCGGCATGAAATCGGTGACCTGCACGACCCCGCTGATGGTGTTCCATCTGGTCTGCAAGATCAGCGTGTCACCTTCGTAGCGCCTGGTGACTTCGCCATGCCGGGCGACCGGGCCCTCCAGCGCCGTCGGGCAGAGCCGCCACTCGCCGTTGCGCTCGTCGCCGAGCAGCGCCGCGAAGACCGCGTCAGAGTCAAACCTTGGCAGGCACAGCCAGTCCACTGAGCCGTCGCGGCTGACCAGCGCTGCCGTCTGCATGTCGCCGATCAGCGCATAGTCCTCGATCAGACCGGCCATGTTGCCTCCTGGTCGTTGCCCGGCCTCCACTGCACGGCCGGTCCCTTAAGCCTGACACGGCACGAGCACTGCTCGGGGCTGGTCGTAGAGTGACGGCGTGCGGGAAACAACCAGCGGCGCCCCGCGCCGGGGCGCGGTCGTGACTGCCTGCTTGCTCCTGGCGGCCCTCACCGGATGCTCGCAGATGGACGCGGCACTCTCGAAGCAATGGATGGTCGTCGATTTCGGTCCCAGCACCTCTATCGCCACCGCACTGCATGTGCGCACGGCCTGCTCGCACATCCGGAACGCTCCTCCGATGACCCTGCCCGCCAAGCACTCGGTGATCAACATCATGTACGGCGTGCGCTTCGACACCACCAACGCCTCGCCAGCCGATCTCGCTCAGCTGCAGACGTGCCTGCAGAAGTTCAGCTCCGTCGCCGGCGTGAACCCCGAATCCGCTGGGGACGCGGGCAGTTAGGCACGGTCACAGCAGCCTGGCGCGATCCTGCCTAATGTGAGATAGCACACATTCCGGGTCCCGCGCTTAGTCCTGACCGCCGGGGGAAGACTGGCAGCTGATGAACCTGCCTGTTGCTCGCAGGGCAGTTGACGTGGGCTGATGCACCTGATGCCAAGGCGCACGGCGCAGGATTCGCGGTTCCGGAAGTGTTCACTTAATTCCTCTCGGCAATGTAGACTTCTGCATGGCTAAACCCAAGTAAAGAGATCGGAAAAGGTGGACCGATGAAGAAGATGCTTGCCGGACTAGCGGCAGCGGGCGTCGCCCTGCTGGCCGCGGCCTGCGGGTCGTCCGGTTCCGGGTCGTCCGGCCCGGGGTCGGCGAGCGACCCGGTAACGCTGCGACTGGGTTTCCTGGAGAACATCACGCACGCGCCCGCGCTGGTGGGCGTCAAGGAAGGCTTCTTTAGCAAGAACCTGGGCAAGAACGTGACCCTCAAGCTGTACCCGTTCAGCACCGGTACCGAGGAGGCCACCGCGCTGCTCGCCGGTCAGCTGGACGCCGCCTACGTAGGCCCTAACCCCACGATCAAGGCATGGTCTGTGTCGAATGGCAGCCTGATCAAGGTCATCTCCGGGGCCGCCTCAGGTGGCGCCGAGCTGGTAGTGAAGAAGGGCATCACGTCCGCGAGCCAGCTCAAGGGCCAGAAGCTGGCCACCCCGTCACTCGGCAACACCCAGGACGTCGCGCTGCGGTACTGGCTGAAGAGCCACGGTCTCACCACGACCCAGACCGGCGGCGGCGACGTGCCGATCACGCCGATCACGCCGAACTCCGACGCCGTCCTCGCCTTCAAGGCCGGCTCAGATTGCCGGCGGCTGGGAACCAGCCCCCTACGATGCCGAGATGGTCGCCGACGGCGGCCATGTCCTCGTCAACGAGGCAAGCCTGTGGCCTGGCGGCAAGTTCGTCACTACGAACCTGGTCGTGACCCAGGCATTCCTGGCCGCGCACCCGACGGCGGTCAACGGCCTGCTGAAGGGCCAGATCGAGGCGAACAGCTTCATCGCCAGCAACAAGTCGGCTGCCGAGACCGCGGCCAACGCCGAGCTGACGAGCCTGAGCGGCAAGGGTCTCAAGCCGGCCATCCTGGCGGCTGCTTTCGACCAGGTCAGCTTCACCAACGACCCGGTTTCATCGTCGCTGACCACCGATGCGCAGCATGCCGTGGCCGTCGGTCTGCTCAGTCCGGTGAAGAACCTCAGCGGGATCTATGACCTGGCCCCGCTGAACAAGCTGCTGGCCGCGGCTGGCCAGCCGCAGGTCAGCTCGTGAGGGTCAGCGATCAGCAGGTGACGCCCCCGGGGACCCCGGGGGCGTCAGCCCTGTCTGCAGCCAGTCCTGTAGCCGCCGGGTCGGCGGAGGCAGTCAGGATCACCGGGGTCAGCAAGGCTTACCGGACCGGCCGGACCGACTTGCTGGCGCTGGACAACGTGTCGCTGACCGTGCATGACGGTGAGTTCGTCTGCATCATCGGCGCCTCTGGCTGCGGCAAGAGCACCCTGCTGAACCTCGTTGCCGGACTGGACAAGCCGACCGCCGGGCAGGTTGACACGGGCGGCCGGCATGTGGGGCTGATGTTCCAGGAGCCCGCGCTGTTCCCGTGGCTCACCGCCGGACGCAATGTCGAGCTGGCGCTTCGGGCCAGGGGAGTGCCCCGGGCCCAGCGCCGCGACAAGGTCGCCGAGCTACTGGCGGCGGTCCGGCTCGGCGGCTTCGGCGACAAGCGCCCGCACGAGCTGTCTGGCGGCATGCGGCAGCGGGTGGCACTGGCCAGGGCGCTGGCGCAGGACGCCGACGTGCTGCTGATGGACGAGCCGTTCGGCGCGCTCGATGCGATGACCAGGGACCTGCTGCATGACGAGCTGGAGCGGATCTGCGCCGAGCGGACGCTGACGGTGCTGTTCGTCACCCACAACGTCCGCGAGGCAGCCAGGCTCGGCGATCGGGTCATCGTGCTGAGCAGCCGGCCGGGCCGCGTGATCGACGAGTACACGCTGCCCAGGGTCGGCCAGCGCCGGATTGACTCACCTGAGGTATCCGGCGTAGCGGCCAAGCTCACCGACCGGCTGCGTGAGGAGATGGGGCGGCATGGCTACTGACCAGGCACTACGCGGGCTGGACAGCCTGGACCTGCAGCCCGGTCGAGGCAAGCCGGAGCCGGGCCGGATCGCGCGGCGCGCGTGGGCGGCGCTGTGGCCGAAGCTGCTGGCGATCGGGCTCGTGCTGGCCGTCTGGCAGCTGATCACGCTCTCGGGGTGGAAGAAGTTCGTCCTGAAGGGCCCCGGACCGGTCTTCTCCAACCTGTGGCAGCAGATGCAGCACGGCATGCTCTGGTCCACCATCGGCTGGACCATGCGCAGCGCGCTGGTCGGCTATCTCGTCGCCCTGCTCATCGGCTCGGTCGTCGGGCTCCTGGTGGCGCGGATCAAGACGTTGCGGGCGGCCGTCGGGTCGATCATCACCGGCCTGCAGACGATGCCGTCGGTCGTCTGGGCGCCGTTCGCGATCATCCTGTTCAGCTTGAGCAACGCGGCCATCCTGTTCGTGGTCATCATGGGCGCGGCACCGTCGATTGCCAACGGCCTGATCAGCGGGGTGGACTACACGCCGCCGCTGCTCTTGCGAGCGGGCAAGACGCTGGGCCTCCGCGGGTTCGCGTTGTACCGGTACCTGATCCTGCCCGCGTCGCTGCCGGCCTACGTGGCCGGACTGAAGCAGGGCTGGGCGTTCGCCTGGCGCAGCCTGATGGCGGCCGAGTTGTTCATCGTCATCATCGGCCAGATCTCGATCGGCCAGCAGCTGAACGTGGACCAGCAGAGCCAGGACTTCACCGGCGCCAGTACGGTGATCATCGTGATCCTGGTGATCGGGATAGTCGTCGACACCATCTTCACGAAGGCTGATCTGGCGGTCCGGCGGCGGCGCGGGCTGCTGGACGCAGGGCTGACGACCTGACCTGGGCGGGCGCGGCCGCAACGAAGCGGCGTGCCGCGCCCGCTTAATGCGGCGCGTGGTGGTACACGCCGAAGACATTGCCGGCTGGGTCGCGGAGCGCGCCTGTCTGCATGTGATCGTCGACCGGATTGGGGCCGTAGACCCGCTCACCGCCGAGTTCGGCCGCCCGGGTCAGCACGGCCTCCACATCCGGCACGCTCGCGTAGACCGTGGCCCAGTTCCCGCGCTCAGCGGCGCCGATGCCGCCGTGGATGCCGCGGGAGGTGCCGGTGTCCACCATCCGGTAGCCCTCACCGCTGATCTGCCAGCCGAAGATCTCCGCATAGAACTGCTGGCTGCGGGCGGCGTCCGGGGCGAGCACCTCGAACCAGTCGACTGGCGTCCCGTCCCCGGCGCCAGGACCCAGCTCACGGTCGGTCCTGGCGAGCACCAGGCCGACGACGAGCCCGTCCGGATCGGCGAACCGGGCGAAAACTGCCATGCCAGGCATCTCGGTAATGGGAAGCACAGTCTTGCCGCCGACCAGGTTGATCTTGTCTAGCGCGAACTGCAGGTCATCGGTCTCGATGTAAAACGTCACCCTGGGCTCCGGGTCGGCGGTGATGCCGCCGTTGATCCCGGTGCCGCCGCGGGTGTCCACGACCGTGTAGCCCGGCACCGGGCTCATGCTCCAGCCGAACAGGCTCGCGTAGAACTCGGCGAGCTGCCCGTCGTCCGGGCCGCCGATCTCGAAATGCACTACCGCGTGCGCCATGATGACCTCCTGCCCAGTACCGGTCCGTCGTCAGTCTGGCACAGGCCGTCGCGCCAGTGCTCGGCGCCAGAGCACCTGTGCTGGCGCCGGAATACCCGATGGCCGCCAGGCCCGGCACCGGCTACCGTTGAGACATGGCTATCCGGCTGTTTAGCTGCCTCCCGGCGCGTGGCGCGGGAGGCGTCGCCGCGCCCTAGCGGCAGGACACCTGAGATCGAGTCACGCGAGCCGGGAGGTACCGGCCCGATCCGTCTCGATGACCAGGAGAAGCCATGCCCGCCCACCTGCATACGCCCGTCAGCCCCGCCCAGCTCGCCAGCGACCTGGCAATCCGCGACCTGACCGATCCAGCCGGCGGCTCGCACGCCATCCAGCAGCTCGTCGACCTCGCCGTCGCGGCGGTGGCCGCCTCAGTCCCGGCCCTGCAGGTCCGCTGGTGCCGCGGCCCCAGAGTGGTGCCTGTTGCCGACAACTACGACCATCTCGGTTATGACCCGTCGGATGTCACCAGGGCGGCCCGCTACACCAGGTACGTGGACGCGACGCACATGCTGCGCGCGCACTCCACCGCGATGGTTCCGCCGGCCCTCCGTGAGCTCGCACAGGGTCAGCTAACACGGGGACACCGCGCTGGGGAGCCAGCCGATGACGTGCTGCTGGTCTGCCCGGGCATCGCCTACCGGCGGGATGCCATCGACTGGCAGCACACCGGGACGCCGCACCAGCTGGATCTGTGGCGGCTCAGTACCCGGCCGCTCGGACCGGCCGACATGGACCAGATGACCGGGGCGCTGCTGGCCGCGCTGGTGCCCGGCCTTGGCAGCCGGGCTGAGCCGCGCCAGCACCCTTACACCCGGTCCGGCCGCCAGGTCGATGTCCGGAGCAGCCGTGGCTGGGTCGAAGTATGGGAATGCGGCCTAGCCGAGCCAGCCGTCCTCGCCCGGGCAGGCCTAGCCGGCCGCAGCGGGCTGGCGCTCGGCATGGGCCTGGACCGCCTCCTCATGCTGCGCAAAGGGATTCCCGACATCCGGCTGCTCCGCTCGGCGAACCCGCAAGTGGCGGCCCAGATGCAGGACCTGGCGCCATACCGCCCGGTGTCCCGCCAGCCTGCGGTCCGCCGCGACCTGTCAGTGGCCGTGGATCCGGGTGACGACGCTGAGACGCTTGGCGACCGGATCAGGGAGGCGCTAGGTCCCGACGCTGACGCCGTGGAAGACGTGCGCGTGCTGTCGTCGGCCACAGCGGGCGACCTGCCGCCCGCGGCGCGAGACCGGCTCGGGCTGCAGCCTGGTCAGCGCAACCTGCTGATCCGGGTCGTGCTGCGGCGGCTGGACCGGACGCTCACCGATGCCGAGGCAAACCTGCTGCGGGACCGCATCTACGCGGCCGTCCATCAGGGTAGTGCCGCTCAGTGGGCCGCCCAGCGGGCCATCAGCCCGGCAACTGGCTGATCCGCTGGCTGCCGGTATACACGTTCATCGAGGTGCCGCGCAGGAACCCGACCAGGGTCAGCCCGGCATCCTCCGCAAGGTCCGCCGCGAGTGAGGACGGCGCGGAGACCGCGGCGAGGACCGGAATCCCGGCCAGCACCGCCTTCTGGACGAGCTCGAAGGAAGCGCGGCCGCTCACCAGCAGCACGCAGCCGGACAGTGGCAGCCGGCCAGTCTGCAGCGCCCAGCCGATGACCTTGTCGACGGCGTTGTGCCGGCCCACGTCCTCGCGCACCGACAGCAGCTCGCCGCTCGCGGTGAACAGCCCGGCCGCGTGCAAGCCGCCGGTTCGCTCGAACACGCGCTGCGCGCGGCGCAGCGCGTCGGGCAGTGCTGCCAGCACGGCCGCGGTCACGATGGTGTCGTCATCGGAAAGACGGAAATTGCCGGTAACGTGGAGGTCTGCGATGCTCGCCTTGCCGCAGACTCCGCAGGCGCTTGTGGTCATGAAATTCCGGCGGAGCTCGGGCGACACCGTGAGTCCGGGTCGCAGTGTCACATCGGCGATGTTGCCGACCGAATCCCCGGCGGCGTGATCGTGCCCGCATCGTTCCCCAGCGCAGATCCTGATCGAAGCGATGTCGGCAGCCGCGGCAACAATGCCCTCGCTGACCAGGAAACCCGCCGTCAGGTCGATGTCGTCGCCGGGCGTGCGCATCGTGAGGCTCACGGCCTGGCCGCCGATCCTGATGCCGAGCGGTTCCTCGGCGGCCAGCAGGTCAGCGCGCTGGCCGGCGGCGGCGGGGTCGACTGAGATCCGCGTCACCCGCCTGCGCGCGGTCCGTCCGGTCATCTTTCCTCCACGACACCTTCGTCCGCGCCGGATCCTTACCCCGCCTTGCCCTCCGCAGGGTACGTCCGTTTGGATAGGTACGTGGAAATGCCCGATCCGCGCGGCTGGATCGTGAACTGGCCGGTCTACCGGCAGCTGACCGGTCGGGACCGGCTGGGCCGGGGACAGGCAGTCAGGTCGCCGCACACCGAGCACGCCGCGCCTCGCACCGAGACGGCCGACCGCGTTGTCAGCTCGGTCTGCCCGTACTGCGCGGTCGGCTGCGGGCAGCGCGTCTATGTCGCCAAGGTCAACGGCCGGGACACCGTCACGCAGATCGAGGGCGACCCGGACTCGCCGGTGTCCCGCGGCAGGCTCTGCCCGAAGGGATCAGCGAGCAAGCAACTGGTGACGCACCCCGGACGGCAGATCAGGGTGCTGTACCGGCGGCCCTACGGCAAGACCTGGGAGCGGCTCGGCCTCGATCAGGCGATGGACATGATCGCCGACAGAGTGCTGGCGACCAGAGCAGCCAGCTGGCAGGAGACCGTCGACGGCAAGCGTGTCCGGCGGACGCTGGGCTTTGCCAGCCTCGGCGGCGCGACGCTGGACAACGAGGAGAACTACCTCATCAAGAAGCTCTGGACCGCGCTTGGCGCGATCCAGATCGAGAACCAGGCGCGCATATGACACTCCGCCACCGTCCCCGGTCTGGGGACTAGCTTCGGCCGCGGCGGGGCGACCACCTTTCCCCGCGATCTGGTCAACTCCGACTGCATCGTCATCTGCGGGTCCAACATGGCCGAGTGCCACCCGGTCGCGTTCCAGTGGGTGACTGAGGCCAAGGCGCGCGGTGCCACCGTCATCCACGTGGATCCGAGATTCACCCGGACCAGCGCGCTGGCGAGCATGCACGTGCCCACCAGGGCGGGCGGCGACATTGTGTTCCTGGGCGCGCTCATCAACCATGTCCTGTCGGGCGGCCATGAGTTCCGCGACTACGTTGTCGCGTACACCAATGCGGCCGACATCCTGCCGGAGGACTTTGTCGACGCCGAAGACGGCGGCGGGCTGTTCTCCGGTTATGACCCGCAGACGCGCAGCTACGACAATTCGAGCTGGAAGCCGACCGGCGAGCGGGACACGACCCTGGCTCATCCGCGGTGCGTGTTCCAGGTGCTGAAGCGGCATTTCGCCCGGTACACGCCCGAGATGGTGGAGCGGGTGTGCGGGATCCGGCCCGCCGACTTCGGCAGGGTCGCTGACACGCTGGTGGCGGCCAGCG
Organism: uncultured Actinomycetota bacterium; assembly: GCA_963834665.1. GTDB lineage: Bacteria > Actinomycetota > Actinomycetes > Streptosporangiales > Streptosporangiaceae > JAJYUU01. The sequence continues at coordinate 396,754 of CAWICK010000005.1, read as the reverse complement.
GCCGGGACAAGACCACGGCCTGGGTCTACGCGGTCGGCTGGACCCAGCACAGCACCGGCGTCCAGCACATCAGGACGGCCGCGATCCTGCAGATGCTGCTGGGCAACATGGGCCGCCCCGGCGGCGGCATCCTGGCACTGCGCGGGCACGCGAACATCCAGGGCGCGACTGACGTGCCAACCCTGTTCCACTTGCTCGGCGGCTACATGCCGATGCCAGGGCCGGACGAGGACATGGAGGCCTACCTAAGCCGGATGCCCGCCACCGGGTTCTGGGGTCTCAAGCGTGCCTTCCTGGTCAGCATGCTGAAGGCCTGGTTCGGGGACGCGGCCACCGCAGAGAACGAGTACTGCTTCGGGTACCTGCCGCGGATCACCGGTGATCACGGAACCTACAAGACGACCCTGGACATGATTGACGGCAAGGTGAAGGGCTACTTCCTGCTCGGGGAGAACCCGGCGGTCGGGTCGGCCTCCGGCCGGCTGCAGCGGCTGGCACTGGCCAACCTGGACTGGCTGGTGGTCAAGGACCTCACCATGATCGAGAGCGCGTCTTTCTGGCTCAATTCGGCCGAGATCGAGGGCGGGGAACTGGCCACCGAGCGGATCGGCACGGAGGTGTTCTTCCTGCCTGCGGCGTCGCACGTGGAGAAAGACGGCACGTTCACCAACACCCAGCGACTCCTGCAATGGCATGCCAAGGCGCTCGAGCCGCCCGGCGACGCGCGCAGCGACCTGTGGTTCATGTACCACCTGGGCAAGCGGATCCGGGCCAAGCTGGCTGGAACCGGTGCCGCAAACACGGTCGACGCGACGGACCGGCCGGTGCTGGATCTCACCTGGGACTACCCGGAGGAGGGTGAGTACGGCGATCCGTCGGCGGCGGCGGTGCTAGCCGAGCTGAACGGCTACGCGGCTGACGGGACGCCGCTGGACACCTTCACGCAGCTGGCCGACGACGGCTCCACCCGCTGCGGCAGCTGGATCCACGCCGGCTGCTTCGCCGGCGGGCAGAACCAGACCGCACGCCGCAAGCCGTGGCAGCAGCAGTCCTGGGTCGCGCCGGAGTGGGGCTGGGCCTGGCCGGCCAACCGGCGCATCCTGTACAACCGCGCGTCAGCGGACCCGGACGGCCGGCCATGGAGCGAGGCCAAGGCATACGTCTGGTGGGATCCGGAAGCGGGCGAATGGACCGGCCATGACGTGCCCGACTTCGAGAAGAAGAAGGCACCCGGCTACCGGCCCGAGCCCGGGGCGACGGGCCCGGCCGCGCTGAGCGGCACGGATCCGTTCATCTTGCAGTCCGACGGGAAGGCGTCCCTCTTCGTAGCGCGGGGCCTGCAGGACGGGCCGCTGCCGGTGCATTTCGAGGCGGCAGAGTCACCGATCCGCAACCCCGTCTATAGCCAGGACGCCAGCCCGCTGGCGGTCGAGTACCGGGACCGGCTGCCAACGCGCGGTCAGGTAGCCGGTCACGACGCCACGTTCCCTTATGTCGTGACGACCTACCGGCTTACTGAGCACCACACCGCCGGTGCGATGAGCCGTACTCTGTCCCGGCTGGCCGAACTGCAGCCCGAGATGTTCTGCGAGGTGTCGCCCGGGCTCGCGGCCGAGCGCGGGCTGGAGCACGGCGGCTGGGCGACGATCATCACGGCGCGTGCGGCGATCGAGGCGCGGGTGCTGGTAACGCGTCGGCTGCGGCCGCTGCGGATCCCGGGTGAAGGCGTGATTCACCAGGTGGGCCTGCCGTACCACTGGGGCAACGAGGGCCTGGTGACCGGCGACTCGGCGAATGACCTGCTGCCGATTGTGCTGGACCCGAACGTGTTCATTCAGGAAAGCAAGGTGGCGACCTGCGACATCCGGCCGGGACGGAGGCCGCGCGGCGCGGCGCGGATGGAACTGGTGCAGCGATACCGGCGCGAGGCAGGCCTGGAAGGCGCGGAACCGCAGCCCGGTCGGCGTGCGGTCGGCGCGGAGTCAGATTCGCCGGCCGAGCCGGACACGAGCAGCGGCCCGGCCGCATCGGGCGGGACGTGGCACCATGACCAGTAACTCCCTGTACGGCCCCCTGGCCGATGTGTCGGGCGACGCGGGCTACCAGTCTCATCCCGAGCGAGTCGGCTTCTTCACTGACACCAGCGTGTGCATCGGCTGCAAGGCTTGCGAGGTGGCCTGCAAGGAATGGAACGGGCTGCCCGACACCGATGGCGTGCTCGAGCTCACCGGCATGTCCTACGACAACACCGGCCAGCTCGGGGCGAACAGCTGGCGGCACGTTGCCTTCATCGAGCAGCCGGTGCCCGATGTCGGCGAGCTGATTTCCGCCGTCGCCGCCGACGATCAGGACGGCGGCATCGGGGCCACCAGATGGCTGATGGCGTCCGATGTGTGCAAGCACTGCACGCATGCCGCGTGCCTGGATGTGTGTCCGACCGGCGCGCTGGTGCGCACGGAGTTCGGCACCGTGATCGTGCAGCCAGACGTCTGCAATGGCTGCGCGTACTGCGTGTCCGCGTGCCCGTTCGGCGTGATCGACCGGCGGGAGGACGACGGCCGGGCGTGGAAGTGCACGATGTGCTACGACCGGCTGCGCGGCGGCCTCGAGCCAGCGTGCGCCAAGGCCTGCCCGACCGACTCGATCCAGTTCGGGCCGCTGGACGAACTGCGGGCAATCGCCCAGACCCGGCTATCAGAACTGCATGCGGCCGGGCAGACCGATGCCCGCCTGTACGGCGAGGACCCCGACGACGGCATCGGTGGCGCTGGCGCGTTTTTCCTGCTGCTCGACGAGCCCGAGGTGTACGGCCTGCCACCTAATCCGGTCGTGACCACCAAGGACCTGCCGGTGATGTGGCGCTGGGCCGGGGCGGCAGCGGCAGTGCTGGCCGCGGGCGTCGCGGTGGCTTTCTCCGGACGGCGCCCAGCATGACCGAGCAGCTGCAGGTGCCGCCTGCGGACTTCCAGTCCTACTACGGCCGGCCGATCCTCAAGGTCAGCAGATGGAAGGAACCGCACCTGCCGCTGTACTTGTTCCTGGGCGAGATGTCGGGCGCGATGGCCATGGTCGCCGCCGCCGCGCATGCGACGGACCGCCCCGAGCTGGCGCGGACGGCGAGGCTGGTGGCAGCGGGAGCCGCGTACGCCGGAGGCGCCGTGCTAGCGGCCGAACTGGGCCGGCCGGAGCGGTTCCTGCACATGCTGCGCGTTGCCAAGCCGACATCGCCGATGAGCATGGGCTCCTGGATTCTGTCGGCACACTCTGGCCTGGTCACAGCCGCGGCGGCCAGCGAGGTGACCGGCCGGCTGCCCCGCGCTGGCAATCTGGCCGCGGCCGGGTCCGCGCTGACCGGGCCGATGCTGGCGGCCTACCCTGGCGTGCTGTTCGCCGACACCGCCGTGCCTGCGTGGCACGCTGCCCACCGGGAGCTTCCGCTGCTGTTTGTCGGCGGGGCGATGACAGCGGCCGGCGCTGCGGGCCTGGCGGCGAGTGCGCTGAGCAGCGACCGGCGCGACTTCGACGCTGCGCGCAAGCTGGCCCTTATCGGGGCTGCGGTCGAGAGCATCGGCGGCCTTGGGCTCGAGCGCATGCACGGGCTCGCGGCCGAGCCGTACCGCATCGGCGACGGCGGCAAGATGCTGACGACCGCGCGCTTCCTCACGATCGGCGGGGGAGTGGCGGCGCTTGGCGCCCGCCGCAGCAGGACTGCGGCAGCGGTGTCGGCAGGCCTGCTGACGGCCGGGGGCCTGTGCGCCAAGTTCGCTGTGCTGCGGGCCGGGAAGGCCTCGGCAGCTGACCCGAAGTACGTAGTCGCCAGCCAGCGGTAGATGACGGCTCAGTTCGGCGGCCGCGGCCCTCGACTGCTTCGAGCGAGGCCAGCCGGGCCTGTCCTCGGTCGGGCTGCCTAGGTCCAGGTGATCGTTGACGGATCGTGTTCAGGTGATGGTTGACGGTTTCTAGGGTTCAGGCGGGAGCTTGCCCGGCTTTGCAGCTGTGGTGGCTTCCCGGTAGGCGGCAGTCAACGCCATTGCCGAAGCAGGGTCAACGATGGGCGCTAGCCGGGAAAGGCGCGGGTCGCTCGTTTCGGCAATGCAGCGTTCGCGATGAAGGGTCTGTGCTCCTAGCGGGTGCTTTCTGCCGGTGGCCTTAGGCCGAGGAACTGGCGACGCTGGTGTCCGGTGCACGTCAGGAACCAGATGCAGAAGGTCATCAGCTGAGACATGGCGAACAGCGGCCACCACCGCCAGCCGAGCCCCAGGGCCGCTCCTGACAGGACCGCCGACAGCAGGAGGAGGAGGCGTGTAATCACTACCTCTCGCCGTGACATGGCCCGTAGCCGCCGCTCACTGCGGATGGGCATGAGCACTCCCTCGTTGCCTTAGCACGTCGACGTCCAGGGTGGGTTGTCTCGGCGGGAGAGTCCGGTCGTGGGCCAATCCGATGACTCCCTCGCCTATCAAGCCTAACTAGGGCTGAGCCTCACGCACCTCGTCTCGTGGACAGCTGAGCAGCTGCTCGCGCTGCCCCGACTGCAGGCAAAGTCCCAGCCGGACACAGGTCGACGAGTATAGGCGTCAGGCCCCGCTCGCCGCGCTTGCCACCATGTGTGCGATGTGCTCGGCCACACGGTAGAGCGAAGCGGACCAGGTGATGGCCTGCTCGGCGATCTCGTGAATCAGCGGCGCAACAAGCCGGACGGTCCCAGCCGGGTATTCGCCGACCCGGTACAGCCACGTCCCTTCGCTTCGGGGTGTGGTGATCGGCCGCATGCATCCTGGTCATCTCTGTCATCTGCCTCGTCCTTCGGTGTCAGCCGTCCTGGCCCTGCTTGTGCTGCCGCTGGGCCGGGCCGCGGGCAGGGATCGTCTGCGGAACAGGAAGCTGCCCGCGGCCGCCGCGGCGAGCACGGCGAGCGCTGCGGAGTAGACCACGGCGGTCTGGTGCAGGCCGAAGTGCGCGGTGGCGACCCCGGCCGCCACCACGGGGACGCTGAACGCCATGTAGTAGACGATCCATATGGCGGCGATCAGTCCGGCCCGCTGATCGGGGCTGGCAAGTGCGGCCAGGATGCGATAGGCGGCCAGGAAGAACGCCGTGCCGGCGCCCGCGCCCGCCACCGCGGTGCCGGCCAGGAACGCGGCAGCCGATGCCGTTTCGATCGCGGTAAGGGTCATCACGGCGCCGGCGAGCAGGGCCAGGCAGCCGGCCCGCATGGCCGTGAGGTCGCTGAGGCCACGGAATGCGACCGTGGCCGCGGCCGCCGTCCCGCCGACCAAGAAGATCACCAGGCCGCCCCACAAAAGGTCGGGCGAGCGAAACACCTGCGCGGCCAGCGACGGGCCCAGGGACAGGTAAAAGCCGTTGAGCGCGGGTGCCGCGATCATGCACGGCAGGGCCATCGCGAGCGTCGCGCGTGCCTGGCGCGGCACCGCCACCCGCGGCCGCAGCGAGGCCACGACGCCGGGCCGCATGGCCCTCGTCTCCGGAATGGCCGGCACGGCCACGGCGGCGGCCGCGCAGGCGCCGAGCAGCAGCCACCAGACCAGATGGGTGGGCGCCGGGGCGTACTGGACCAGCGCGCTGGTGCCTAGCCCGCCGACGCCAAGACCCAGGAGAACGGCAGCGCCGGTGACCACCGGCGCGCGGCCGCTGCGGTCGGGCTGCAGGTCGACCAGCGCCGCGCCGCCCGCGCTGGTCGCGGCGCCGACGGCAGCGCCCGAGAGCGCCCGGGCGGCGAATAGCAGCCCGGCGCCGTGCGCTGCCAGGAACAGCCCACACGCGCCCGCGCCGAGTATCAGGGCCACCGTGATGACGCGGCGGCGGCCCAGGTAGTCCGACAACGACCCGAAGACCAGCAAGGTGGCCAGAGGCGTGAGGGCGTAGACGGCGAAGACGGCGGTCAGCGTCGTCGCCGAGAACCGCCACCGAGCCTGGTAGACGTCATACAGCGGCGACGCGGCCCCCGACACGAAGAGCAGCAGGAACAACACCCCGGCCACCAGCCAGAACCCGGCCGCACGCGGCAGCGCCACCCGGCCCGCAAGTGCCCTGGCAGCCCTTCTGCCCGGCCGCCTGCCTGGTCCCGGGTCACTTCCCGCTCCCTTGCGGCCGGCGCGGGCATCGGGGAGGGTGATCGCGAGTTGCTTGTTGAGGGTGGGTGATTCGCAAGGGATGGAACGACTCCTTTGCCGGGCGATGGTCATGATCGCTTCCGCGGGTTAGCCGCTGAGGACCAGGCGACGTGATCGCCGGCGCCGCCGGAGCATTCGTTGGCTTGCGGCGTGAGCGCATGCTCGCCAACGGGCCAGATGGTCCAGCCCTGGGCGAACAGCGCCGCCCATAGCCGGTTCGTGCAGTGCCCGCACAGGTACAACTCGCCGTGCCCCTCGACCCTGTAGACCGCAGCGACCGCGGGGCCGCACCGGTCACACATCTCGTTCATCTCCGCCCCCCGTCTCTCATAAGTCATGGCATAGCGGGCGGCCAGGTCCGGGACCGGCCTCCCGGCTCAGCCCTTCGTTCGGCACGTCCTCAGACGCTGCAAGACGCGGCGCTGGTCCGGTGCCGGATAACCTCGCATGGTCTGAATCTGCATCCGGAACCTAGCTGCGGGTATCCGCAGGCTTACTGCACTTCCCGACTGGGAACGCGGCCGGCTGATGCAGATGGCTCAGATGTGTGCGGCAGGCATCGTGCTTGGCCACTCCTGACACACCGCTCCTCTGCGGCCCGGCGGTATGGTCGTGTTCCGTGTCCGTTCATGCGCTTTCTGCTGCCGGGGCGGGGTCTGGGTGGGTGGCGGTTGCCGTCTGGCGGCGGAACGCCGGGAGCAGGCGAGCCAGGATCAGCGCGCCGGCGACGCAGGCCAGGCCACCGGAAACCACCGAGGTGAGGGGGGTGAACGCGGCCGCTACCGCGCCCGACTCCGCGTCCCCGATCCGCGGCGCGCCGACCACGGCGGCCATCTGCATGCCCATCATCCGGCCGCGGAGCTCGTCGGGTACGCCGAGCTGGATGATCGTGCCGCGGAACACCGCCGAGATGACGTCGGCGCAGCCGGCCACGGCCAGCAGCGCGAGTGCAGCGGGCAGCCAGCGCACCAGGCCGAAGCAGGTGATCGCCGCGCCCCACACGAGGACGGCGGCGATGACGGCGCGGCCCTGCCGCCGGATCCCGGGGATCCACCCGGTGGTGACTGCGCCGAGCAGGGCGCCGGCCCCGGGCGCGGCGTAAAGAAACCCGAGTGTGCGGGCCCCGCCGCCGAACACCGTGAGTGCCAGCGCGGGGAACACGGCGCGCGGCATGCCGAACACCGTGGCGTTGATGTCGATCAGGTAAGCGCCCTGGATGACCGGCCGGCCGCGCAGGTAGCTGAAGCCGGCCACGATGGAGCGCAGGCCGGGCCGGTGGCCGGCGCCCGCCCGCGGGACCTGCGGGCCCATCAGGAAGGTCGCGATCATGGCTGCCGCCATGGTCGCCACGTCCATCCAGTAGACGAAGCGGACGCCCGCCCCGGCGAGCAGCAGTCCGGCCACGGCAGGGCCTGCGACCTGGCCGATCTGGAACAGCGCCTGGAACATAGCGTTGACGGTGGCCACCTCGGCCCGGCGGACGAGGTTCGGGAGCGTGGCTGACAGCGCCGACTGGGATGCCGTCGCGAAGCCGGCCGCCATGGCCGGCAGGGCGAACAGCGGCCACAAGGCGGGTCCGGTGTCGGCGTTGACCGCCAGCCCGGCGCTGCACAGGAGCGTCAGCAACTGGGCGCCAAGCAGTATCTTGCGGCGGTCGGCGGCGTCGGCTAGCGAGCCGCCGATCAGGGCCCCGGCGATCAGCGGAAGCACCATCGCGAGCGAGACCAGCCCGACATCGAGCGACGAGCGGGTCAGTATGTACACCTGGTAAGGCACCGCGACGGTGGTGAGCTGGGCGCCAAGCGTGGACAGCAGCTGCCCGCCGACCAGGCAGCGCAGATCGCGGGATCTCCGCAGCGGCGACACGTCTAGGACAAGATGCCGCCCCAGCCGGGCAATTCTCTTCATAACAGGCAAGCTAGCCTAATGACTGACGGTCAGTCAATTAAATGACTGACGGTCACCCAGTAGGATCGCGGTATTGTCAACTCGACGATGGAGCGCCCGCATGGCCCGAACCAAGCCCGCCGAACAGCGGCGTGCCGACCTGCTTGAAGCAGGCAGGGAACTTTTCCTCGCCAAAGGCATGGCGGCCACTTCGCTAGAAGACATCACCAGCCGCGCCGGGGTCTCCAAAGGGCTGTTCTACCTGTACTTCCGCTCCAAGGACGACCTGCTGCTCGCGCTGCAGGACCAGTTCTCCACCGCGCTCGCCGACCGTATCCGCGCGGCCTCCGACCCAGTCGCGGACTGGCCCGCAAAGCTCGACGCGTGCGTCAAGGCGATCTTCGACACCTACCGGCAGCGCGACGACCTGCACGAGGTCCTGTTTCACCACGACGTTCTCGCCAGCCACCGGGCCACCCATGCGCTTGTCCTGAACGCCGTCAGTGACGTCTTCGCCAGCGGCAAGGCGGCGGGCGCGTTCAACGTCGAGGATCCCGAAGCGACGGCCGCCCTGTGCTGGGCGAGCACCCACGGCTTTGACCCAGACTTCCACGGCGACGCTGCGCCAGCCGACGCCCGGCTCATTCGCGCGGCACAGCAGCTATTCCGCCGAGCCGCCGAGATCCCCGGCGACCCGCCAGGCTGATACCCGGCATGCACAGATCGTCTCGTTCAGGAGCGACGGCGTCCGGAATCGCCAGACCCGGACCAGTCTGCAGATCGGCGGCTACCTGCGCGCTTCCTCCACCATGGACAGCAATCACACGGAGTAATCGCCCTGTCCGCCAATGGGCATCCCTGCAGCGCTGGCGGCTAGCTAGCGGAGCAGCAGCGCCGGGCCTGCCTGCGGTACCAGCTCGCCGATGACGGTCGCGCCGGGGATCTCGCCGGCTAGCAGCAGGCCGCCGGAGGTCTGCGCGTCGGCGAGCATCAGCAACTGCTCCTCGGTCAGCCTGCCGAAGTCGGCGTGCGGCGCCACCCAGTCCAGGTTCCGCCGGCTGCCACCGGGCACGTACCCGGCCGTGAGTGCCTCGCGGGCGCCGTTGATCAGCGGCACCGCCGCGCCATCCACGACCGCCGTCACGCCGCTGGCCCTGGCCAGCTTGAACAAATGGCCGAGCAGCCCGAAACCGGTGACATCGGTGGCGCACCGGATGCCGGCAGCGAGGGCCCGCCGGCTCGCGGCGTCGTTGAGGGTGGTCATGACAGCCACCGCAGCGGGGAATACCTCGCCGGTGGCCTTGTGCCGGGAGTTCAGCACGCCGGTGCCAATCGGCTTGGTCAGCGAGATTGGCAGGCCTGCTGCTCCCGCGTCGATGCGCAGCAGCGCGTTCGGGTCGGCCAGCCCGGTGACGGCCATGCCGTACTTGGGCTCGGGGTCATCGATGCTGTGCCCGCCGGCGACGTGACAGCCGGCCATAGTCGCGATGTCGAGGCCGCCCCGCAGCACTTCCGCGGCCAGGTCCGGACTCAGCAGGTCGCGTGGCCAGCCCAGCAGGTTGAGAGCGATGAGCGGCTCGCCGCCTACCGCGTACACGTCGGAGAGCGCGTTCGCGGCCGCGATCTGCCCGAAGGTATAGGCGTCATCGACCACCGGCGTGAAGAAATCAGCGGTGGCCACGACCGCACGATCCCCGCTGATCCGGACGACCGCCGCGTCGTCTCCGTGCTCGACCCCGATGAGCAAGTCGGCTGGCCGCCGCGGCGGGATCAGCCGCGCGACCGCCGCTTCGAGCTCGCCAGGCGGGATCTTGCAGGCACACCCGCCGCCGCGGGCGTACTGGGTGAGCCGCACCTCAGCTTGGATGGTCATGGCCAAACTGTAGTGAACGCCGCTCTTGCGAACCCGGGGGCAGGCATGGTGCCATGCGTACTGGTAACGGGTAGCGACATCGGAGGTAGTGCCGTGACGAGCGAGATCGCTGAACAGCGGGCCGCATTGCAGGCGGGGTGGGCAGGCAAAACGCTCTGCGACGCACTGGCCACCACGGCCGAGCAGTACGGGGACCTGCCCGCCTACTCCGATCGCGATGGCGCCGGGCCGTGGCAGACCATCACCTGGGCGCAGACAAGGGAGCAGGCGCTAGCGCTGGCGGCCGGCTTCGCCGAGCTTGGCCTGCAGCCCGGCGAGAAGGTCGCGCTCATGCTGCCTAACCGGGTCGAGCACGTGCTCGCGGACTTCGGCGTGCTGCACGCCGGCGGTGTGCCCGTCACCTTTTACGCCACGCTGGCGCCAGATCAGATCGCGTTCATGGCGGGCAACTGCGACGCCACGATCGCTGTCATCGACGGCGCCAGCGAGCTTGCCCGCTGGCAGCAGGTCTTGTCCCAGTTGCCGTCGCTGCGCCGGGTGATCGTCCGGGATGCGGCGGCCTGCCCTGCCGAGGCGCCGTTCATGAGCTGGGACGACTTCGCAGCGGTCGGGGCCGGGAGGATGACGAAGGACCCCGTTCCCGTCCGCCAGCGGATCGCAGCCATCAAGTCGGCGGACCCGGTCACCCTGCTCTATACCTCCGGTACCACCGGAAACCCCAAGGGCGTGATCATCACGCACGCGAACGCACTGTACGAGGTCGAGACGGCCCGGGCGGGCGGGAACGCGCCGCTGCATGTCCGCTGGGTGTCCTACCTCCCGCTCGCGCACATCGCGGAGCGGATGTTCACCCTGTACCTGGGGATCTGCAACGCTTGTCACACCTACTTCTGTCACGACGCGGCGACCCAGCTGATCGGAACGATGGGTGAGGTCAAGCCGACCGCGTTCTTCGGCGTGCCGCGGATCTTCGAGAAAGTGATGGCTGGCATCCAGGCGCTGCTGGCCGGGGAGCAGGACGAGGCCAGGAAAGCCGCGGTGGCCGCGGCGATGGCGACGGGCCTGGAGTACGTGCGCAGCTGCGAGTACGGCCAGACCACGTCCGCGGAGCTGGCCGAGAGGTTCGCCGCCGCCGAAGAGCAGGTGCTGCGCCCGATCCGGTCGCTGCTCGGGCTCGGCGAGGCGGATATCGTCGTCAGCGGCGCGGCGCCGCTACCGCCGGAGGTCGGCCAGTTCTTCGGCGGGCTCGGCGTGCGGATCCTGGACGTCTACGGGATGAGCGAGACGACCGGGGCGTTCACCACTAACACCCCGCAGGCGTTCCGGCTTGGCACTGTTGGGCGGCCGGTGCCGGGTATCGAGGTGCGGATCGCCGATGACGGCGAGATCCTGGCGCGCGGACCGCTGACCACGCCCGGGTACCTGAACCTGCCGGAGCAGACGGCTGAGCTCATCGACGCTGAGGGCTGGGTGCATACCGGCGATATCGGATCCATCGATGCGGACGGGTTCGTCTCGGTAGTGGACCGGAAGAAGGAGCTGATCATCACCGCGGGGGGAGAGAACGTGTCTCCGGCAGCCGTGGAGAACCTCCTGGTCGCGCACCCGCTAATCGGCCAGGCACTGGCTTACGGCGACCGGCGGCCGTACCTGGTGGCGATCCTCACCCTGGATAGCGGAGTCGCGCCTGCGTGGGCGAAAGCGCGCGGTATCGAGGCAGGCTCGCTCGCTGAGCTGGCGGCGAACCCGGTGGTGCTCGAGGAAGTCGGCCGGGCGGTCGCGGACGCGAACGCGAGGCTGGCCAGGGTGCAGCAGGTGAAGTACTGGGAGCTGCTGCCGGTGGAGTGGACAGCTGAGAGCGAGGAGCTGACGCCGACGTTCAAGCTCAAGCGCCGGGTCGTCCACGCCAAGTACGCCGACATCATCGACCGCCTGTACGCCGGCTGACGCGGTACGCCGGCTGACGCGACGGAAGAGAGCCCGGCCTCCTAGGAGAGCTGACGCTTGACCGCCCTGGTGGCGTAATAGCCGGGCATGAACGCGGCCGTGGGCCCGTCGTGGTGCGGGGCCTCGGCAAAGCCGGTGATCGCGAAGCCAGCGTCGAGCTGGCCGCCGATCTGCTCGGTCAGCGTGTGGCTGTACTCGACCGGCGCATCCGGACCGAATAGCTCCGCCCTATCGGCCGGCGTCAGGTGCGTGAGGTCGGAGTACGGCAGCGCGTGCCGCACGATGAGCTCGCCCCGATTCTCGCTGGCGTCGGCGTCGAAGATGAAGACGTCGGGATTCATGAAACCGGCCAGCAGCGCGCCGCCAGAGCGCAGCACGCGGTAGCACTCGCGCCAGACCGGCGCCAGATCCGGGCAGAACACGTTGGACACCGGGTTGAAGACCAGGTCGAAGCTGCCGTCGGCGAAAGGGCTGAGATCGCGCATGTCGCCGAGCACCGTGGTGAGCTGCAGGCCGTCACGGTCAGCCACCATCCGGTCCTGGGTCAGTTGCCGTGCCGAGTTGTCCAGGACCGTGACTGTCGCGCCGGCCGCGGCCAGCACCGGTCCCTGCTGCCCGCCGCCGCTGGCCAGGCACAGCACGTCCTTGCCCGCAAGGCTGTCCGGGAACCAGTCCCGCCGGACGGGCGAGTAGCCGATCAGCACTACCGACCAGTCGCCTGCCCTGGCGGCCTCGGTCACCTCCGGGCCGACGGGAACCGTCCACTCGTTGCCGGTATCGACCTCACGGTCCCAGGCGGCCCGGTTATGCGCTACTGGATCAAGTTCGCCGGTCATCCACGGGAACCTAGCCGCTTTCGGTGCCCTGCGCACCGGGTTATCCGGCAGGCGGGCGGAACACCATGCAGCTACTGGTCGCGTGTGCGTAGAGCTTGCCGTCCGGACCGGTGAGCCGCGCCTCGGCCAGCGCTGACCTGCCCCCTAGATAGGTAACGGTGCCCTCGCACAGCAGGCGCCCGGTGTCAGCGGTCACCGGCCGGAGGAACTTCACGCTGACGTCCAGGCTGGTGTAGTAAGTCCCTGCGGGCAGCATGCTCTGGACGGCGCAGGCGCAGGCCGAGTCGCAGAGCGTCGACAGCACTCCGCCGTGCACCGACCCGATCGGGTTGTAGTGGAAATCGGCCGGGACGAACTCGAAGACCGCAGTGCCGAGGCCTACCGAGGCCAGCGCGAAGTCCAGGGTCCGGGCGACCGGCGGCGCCGGCAACGTCCCGAGGGCGATGGCCTCAAGGAACGCCTTACCGTCCATGCTCATCGCCGCGGCCGCGGTGATGCCGGGATCGTCCCAGGAATAGGTCCGGCTTCGCGGCTCCGCCGCTAGCTCGGGCTGACTACGCTGCAGGTCGGTTGGCTGCACGGTGGTCTCCTGAGTGATAGCGGCTGGCCAGGCTCACAACGGACGGTACGGGCGGGTGCTGAGACCCGGCCGGGTCCGCCAGCTCTGGCCTGATGACGATGGCATCGGGCGTTCGCTCCCGCGGCGCCGATGGCCACCGGCGGGCGATGATGCCGAGCATTCGCTCGTTCGCCGGCAAGACGTCCAGCACCAGCGTCCGGATGCCGCGCCCGCCAGCCCGGTCCACTAGCGCGGCGAGCAGCAGCGTGCCGATGCCCCGCTGCTGCCAGCGGTCCGCGACCACGACGCCGATGTCGCTCGCGCTGCCCTCATCAGCGGCCATGCCGTGGCCGATGATCGCGCCCTGGCCATCGGTTACGAGCAGGATGTCCGCCGCGCCGCCAGCCCCGCACAGCGCCCGCAGCAGTCCGGTGCTCGGAGGCGCAACGGTGGCGAAGAAGCGGAAGTACTGGCTGCGAGGCGACAGGCTGCAGACAAATTCTCGGATCTGGTCGCAATCGGACTCGCGCGCTGCCCGCAGCAGGCCGGCTGAGACGACCGGGGTTCGATCCATAGACCCAGCTTGGCCGGCCTTGCTAAGTCTGTCAAGTAGACCTAGCCTAGGGGAATGAAGAAGTCCTGGGCCCTTGACTACGACACGGGCAACTGCAACATCGCGGCCGCGCTGTCAGTTGTCGGCGAGAAGTGGACGTTCCTCGTGCTGCGCGAGGCGTTCAACGGCATTCGCCGATTCGATGACATCCAGCGCCGCACCGGCGCGCCCCGCCAGCTGCTCAGTAACCGGCTGGCGAGGCTGGTGCACGAGGGCATCCTGCGCAAGGTGCCCTACCAGGAGGACGGCCAGCGCGCCAGGAGCGAGTACCGGCTGACCGAGAAGGGCATCGACCTGTTCCCCGTGATCGCCGCGCTGCTGGCCTGGGGCGACAAGCACGCGTCCTGGCCGGGAGGTCCCGCCGTGGTGCTTACCCACCGCGACTGCGGGGCGGATGTGCAGCTGGAACTGACCTGCACCGAAGGGCACGTGCTCGGGTCTGCCCGTGACGTCACTCCGCTGCCCGGTCCGGGAGCGCGCCGGGTCGCCGCCTGACCGCGCCGATAGGGTCTGGTCTCGGAGGCGTCAGGGTGCCTGGTGGCCCCCCCGGTCTTCAAAACTGGTGGACGGCGCTCCGCGTCGTCGGCGGGTTCGATTCCCGTCCGCCTCCGCTGACCTTCACGAACGCTGTTCCCGTGGCCCTGGCCGACTGCTCCGGCCAGGGCCCGGAACGGCCTGCTGGGAACATCCGGGGAACACGCGGCGCGCTCACGGCGTCCCGGCCTTCGCCACAAGACCAGCAACCTGCTCAGCAGCGGCCCGGTGCCGCTCGTCCCGGACATGGTTGTACTGCGACATCCGGGGCAAGCATTAGCCGCTCCAGTTCCTCGGGGCCGGCGGCGTTCACGCGGGTTGCGCTGGTGGGGATGCCTCCCCTTGCGTGGACAGGGGCGGGTTGGGAGCATTCTTGCTGGCCAGCGGTACGCGTGCTGGCGGGAGAGGGAATCTCGATGCGCAAGAACATTGCACTTTCCCCTGGGGAAGGGAATTTCCGATGAGGATGAAGTCCTGGCTGGCCACCGTGGTGGCGGCGGGCTTAGCGCTCGCCGTTCCCGCTGCCGCCTTCGCCAGCGCGCAGCTGCCGCACCGGGGCGCCGAGAAGATAATTACCTCACGCACTCGGGCTGGCTATGTGGCGCTCGCAGACAAGGGCACGACGTTCCGCTTTGTAGCCGCCGACCTCACGCTTAGGTCCCCCGACTGTCACGGACTTAATGGCAGCGAAGAAGAGGTTTTCTCACAGTGGGTGGGGCTCGGCGGTTACAACCACAGCCCCGTCAGGCAGATCGGCGTATCAGAGACGTGCTTTGGCGCCACCCAAATCAGTTTCCTCGCCTGGTATCTGGACCAGAACGGTCAGCAATCGTTCTTTCTTTCCTGCTCCGTCCCGCCTGGGGTCTGCCCCCGCACGTTTCATCCAGGAGACAGGATCAAACTATCGGTGTACTACGACGGTAAGAGCTACCGGCTGCGGTACGTCGACGTGACCAAACGGGCGAGCCAGAACTTTGACATCACGTGCACGGCATGCCGCAGCAATTCCGCTGAAGTGATCACCCAGGGCGACTACCAGGCTGGCGGCTCCCGCACCCCGGTCCACAGGCTGAGGGTCGGCTTCTTCCGCATCCAGGTGACCAGCGCCGGCGGGAAGCACGGCACGGTCGCCGCCCAGCCCGGGTACTGGACATCCGCCAGGATCATCATGGTGGGCCCGGGCGGCCATCACCTGGCCGTCCCGTCCGCGCTGCTCCGGCTGGGACATGCGTTCCACGTAAACGTGTCAGGCCCGGTCGGCTGCGGCTGCTCAGGCAGGTAACAGTCAAGGCCAGCGTTCATGGCTCGCGTTCCACCAACCTGGCGACTGCCTCTGCGGCTGCCCGGTGCGCCTGCGCTTCGATGTGGGTGTTGTGGGACGTCATGGCCTGGTCGGCACGGCCAAGTGTCTGGCGCCGGATCTCGGGGTCGACGTCGGCGTCCCGGGCCAACAGTGCGACTGGCCAGTGGTGGCATGGCCGGCTGGTTACCTAGTAGGTGACACCGTAATACCGGACCAGCCCGCTGTTCACCAACGCCGATCGGGCGGCACGCGAGTCCGATGCCACCGAGATTGGCCTGGGCAAGATGCGTCAGACCAGCCAGCTCGGACGTACCAAGCCCGTTTCATAGGCCAGGACCACGAGCTGCGCCCGGCCTCGTACGCCCAGTTTGGTCATGGCCAGGCTGACATGGGTGCGCACGGTGGCCGGGCTCATGTACAGCTTCTGGGCGATCTCGTCGTTGGTCAGCCCGTCGGCGACCAGCGTCATCACTTCACGCTCGCGCTGGGTGATCGCATCGAGTTCGGCCGCCGGGTGCGGTTCTTTGGCCCGGCTGGCGAACTCGGCAACAAGCCTGCGGGTCATGCTGGGTGAGATCAGCGAGTCACCTTGCGCCACTGCCCGGACTGCCGTCGCGAGGTCGGCCGGCTCGGTGTCTTTCACCAGGAAGCCGCTCGCGCCGAAGCGCAGCGCGTCGAAGAGGTACTCGTCGAGCCCGAACGTGGTGAGGATGACGATGTGTACGCCAGCGAGTTCCGGTTCGCCGGCGATCTGGCGGGTGGCTTCCAGTCCGTCGAGGCCCGGCATGCGGATGTCCATGAGGATCACGTCGGGCCGCAGCTTCCTAGCCAGGTCCACCGCGCCGGCCCCGTCAGACGCCTCACCGACAACCTCGATGTCGTGGCGGGCGTCGAGCAGTGCCTTGAAGCCGGCCCGGACCAGGCTCTGGTCATCGGCGAGCAGGACCCGGATCATGGCGAGGACCCGACCGGAAGGCGTGCGCTGACCCGGAATCCCCCATCGTCGCGCAACCCGGCGGACAGGTCGCCCCCGAGGGCGCTCGCGCGTTCCCGCATGCCGGTGATCCCGCTGCCTGTCCCGATTGACGATGCCCCCACGGCGGGAGCCGGCCCGGCGTGGCGAGCGACGTTGGTCAGCGACTCCTGCTTTACGGTGCGAGCCCGGCCTCGTAGGCGCAGACCACTAGCTGGGTGCGGTCCCGGGCGCCTAGCTTGGTGAGGATCCGGCTCACATGGGTCTTGACCGTCGGCAGGCTCACGTGCAGCGTCTCGGCGAGCTCGGTGTTCGACAAGCCCCGGGCCAGTAGCGAGAGCACCTCACGCTCGCGCTCGGTGAGCTGCTCGAAGTCCCGGCGCCGTTCCGGCGGCAGGCTGCTCGCCCGGCTGAAGTGCGCGATCAGCCGACGGGTGACACTCGGCGCCAGGAGCGCCTCGCCCTCGGCGACGATGCGGATCGCGCTCAGCAGCTCGTCCAGGGGGCGGCTCTTCAGCGCGAACCCGCTCGCCCCCGCGCGCAGCGCCTCGAAGACGTACTGATCCAGGTCGAAGGTGGTCAAGATGAGCACCCGGGGTGCGCTGGCGGTCCCGGACCTGGTGATCAGGCGGGTCGCTTCGATCCCGTCCAGCACCGGCATCCGGACGTCCATGAGGACCACATCCGGCGCCAGTCGCGCCGCGAGCTCGACGGCCTGCTTCCCGTCGGCGGCCTCGCCCACCACCCGCAGGTCTTCCTCGGCCCCGATGAGCGAGGTGAACGCTGTCCGCAGCAGCGCCTCGTCATCGACGACGAGCACGCGGACCGTCATGGCGCTCTCTCTAACGGGACCTGGGCGAACACCCCGAAACCACCGCCGGGACGCGGCCCGGCGGTGAGCGACCCGCCGAACGCGCCGATCCGCTCGCTCATCCCGATGATCCCGTGACCGGGCATAACTCCCCCTTCCTCGAGCCGTCCCGCCGGGTTTCCGTCGTTGACAACCTCGATGCGGACGGCCGTGCCGGAGATGGTGACGTCGACTGCCGCGCGTGCGCTCGGTGCGTGCTTCACGACATTGGTGAGCGCTTCCTGGACGACCCGGTAGACCGTCAGCTCCAAGGCCGGCGACAGCTGGCGATCGATGCCCGCCATCTGCAGCTCGACCGGCGTCCCGGAGGCCCGCACCGTCTCCGCCAGCTCCTTCAGGTCAGCGAGCCGCGGCGTCGGCGACAACTCCGCGGCTCCAATGCCCTCCTCGCGCAGCAACCCGACGACCACCCGCAGTTCCTCCTGCGCGGTCCGGCCGATCAACTCGATCGACTCCAGCGCGCTGCGCGCCTCCTCTGGCCGCTTCGCCATCAGCCGCCTGCCCACCCCGGCCTGGACGGTGACCACCGCCAGGGCGTGGGCGACGACGTCGTGCAGCTCCCGGGCGATGCGCACACGCTCCTCGCGAACGTCCTGGCGGGCACGTTCGGTTTCCGCCGCCCGCTCGCGCTCGGCCTGTTCGGTAAGACCCGCCAGGTACCGGCGGCGGGCCGCGACCGCATCTCCCACGAACCATGCCGCCGCCAGCGGCAAGAAGCTTTCAACCGCTTCGGCCGCGAGCGGGATCCTCGTCGTCGTTGAAGCCGCGTACAACAGCGCCGCGCCTAGGCCAACCGCCGCTGCCGCGACAGCCGGAATCGACAGCCGTCTGGGCAGCCGCGACGCGACAAGATACGCGGCCAGCCCGAGCAGCACCACCGCCGGCACGGCCGCTGTGCTAGACGCCATGGCGACCGCCGCCAGGCCTGCGCACACAGCCAGGACGACGAGCGCCGGCCACCGGCGCTCCGCGAAGGCGGAAGCCAGGCGCCCGCGCCCCGTCTCCTGCGAGACAACGGTACGCACGACACCGACGGTAGTCAGAGCACTCGCTCAGCGCGTCAGTCTCGAGGATGACGGACAGGCAGCAATGGTCGCCGGGGAATCTACGTACCGGCAGGCGCGGCGACCGCGGTGGGGTCGCCTGGCGCGTCCTTACCGGGTCGGCTCCGGGAACTCGGTCGGCGCGTCAGGGAACGGCGAGTCCGGGAAGAGTGCCGGCGGCGCTGCCGATGACGGCCGCGTGAACGGCCCGGTCGACGAGTACTGATCTGTTTCGGGAGGGAACGGGGTCGCCCCTGTAGCTACCACTCGCATCGGCAGTGAACTTACCGGGACGGTGCTGGTGTAGGTATCTTCCTCGCCGTCGGCCGTCAGGTCCTTCGCCGCGACCATGGAGAACCGGCCGATGGCCAACGCGCCCAGTAGTACGACCAGCAGGGCAAGCCCGCCGAACAGCGTGACCTGCTCCAGGTACATCCTGACCGTCATGGTGGCACCCGGGACGGGCGTCCCGATCGGCGCACCAACGGCGATAGACGCCCGCTTTAGCACGACCGTGACGAAGCCTTCGCCCAGGCCGAACCAGATGCCGCCGAGGACGGCGAGCAGCCCGCCTGCGATGCCGACGGCCCGGTTACGGGTAAGCAGCACGAGGATGCCGCCCAGCAGCGCAGCTGCGCCGGGGACGATGGAGTAGTAGAGCCGGCCGGAGTTATAGGCCCACGCCTTGTCCGGCAGGATGCCGAAGTGGAAGTAGGGGCCGACGAAGGGGGCGAGGCCGCCCCACAGGCCAAGCAAGATCAGCAGCACCCCGCATATTGCGCCGCGACTGCGCGGAATCCCGACCGGTAGGTTCATCTGCGATCACTCCCTGCGGAATCGGATGTTTAAAGACTTTCACATGGGCTGCACCCGGTGGCGGGTTCCTTAGGCAAAGTGCTGGTAAATCGGTCCGGAAGACCAGTCCAGGCCGGCTGGCAAGGCGGCCGCCGCCAGGTATGGTCGCGATCGTGGACGTCCGCAGGCTGACTCCCCGCACTGACGCCGTGCTGGCCGATCCACGGCTGGCCGCCGCGCAGCAGCGACTAGGCCGCGCGATCGTGCTCGCGGCGGTGCACCATGCGCAGGATCGCGCGCGGGCCGGCGAGATAGCGGCCGACGCCGTCGCGGACGCGGCTGCGGGCGCGCTGCCGTCACTGGCCGCGACGCTGACCCCGGTCATCAATGCCACCGGCGTGCTGCTGCACACCAATCTCGGCCGTGCCCCGCTCTCGGCTGCCGCTCGAGAGGCGCTGGCAGCCGCGGCCGGCTGCACCGACGTGGAATTCGACCTTGCCACCGGACAGCGCGGGCGGCGGGGCCGCGGCATGCTGACGGCGCTGGCCGCTGCAGTCCCGGCGGCCGAGGCAGTGCATGTGGTGAACAACAACGCAGCCGCGCTCGTACTGGCCGCTACCGCCCTGGCGACCGGCCGCGAGATCGTGGTGAGCAGGGGCGAGCTGATCGAGATCGGTGACGGCTTCCGATTGCCCGACCTGATCGAGTCAACCGGCGCGCGGATCCGGGAGGTCGGTACCACCAACCGGACGACCGCCGCCGACTACGCCGCCGCCATCGGACCGGCGACCGCGTTCGTCCTGAAGGTCCACCCGTCCAACTACCGCATCGAGGGGTTCACCTCCAACGCGTCGGTGGCCGAACTGGCCGGGCTTGGCGTTCCCGTCGTGGGCGATATCGGATCTGGCCTGCTCGCCCCGCACCCGCTGTTGCCAGCCGAGCCGGACGCCACGAGCTGGCTGCGTGCCGGTGCCGCCCTGGTCACCGCCAGCGGCGACAAGCTGCTCGGCGGCCCGCAGGCCGGACTGCTGCTCGGCCAGGCCGAGCTCGTGGCCAGGCTCGCCCGGCATCCGCTGGCCAGGGCGCTGCGGGTGGACAAGCTCACTGTCGCTGCGCTGGAAGCCACGCTGGCTGGCCCCCGCCCGCCGGTAACCGACTCGCTCGCGGCCAGCCAGGCGCAGCTTGGAAGCCGGGCGCGCCAGATAGCCGACCGGCTGGATGGCGTCGATGCCCGGGTGCAGCTGTCCGACGCGGCGGTCGGCGGCGGCGGCGCACCCGGCCAGCGCCTGCCGAGCGCGGCGGTCAGCCTTCCGGCTGACCTTGCGGCGCCGCTTCGCTGCGGTGCCGCGGTGCGCAACGGCTCGGTACCTGCTGTCGTCGGCCGCGTCGAGGACGGGCGGCTGCTCCTGGACCTGCGGGCCGTCGCCCCGCCGGACGACGAGCTGCTGATCGCCGCCGTCATGGCTGCTGCGGGCTGAGCGCGAGGTGGGTGGCATGCACGTCGTGGTGACAGCAGGGCATGTCGACCATGGCAAGTCAGCGCTGATCCGCGCGCTCACCGGGATGGAACCGGACCGGTGGGCGGAGGAGCGGCGCCGCGGCATGACCATCGACCTTGGCTTCGGCTGGCTGAGGCTGCCCTCGGGCGACCAGCTCGCATTCGTCGACGTGCCTGGTCATGAACGTTTCATCAGCAACATGCTGGCCGGGGCAGGACCAGTGCCGGCGGTCGCGTTCATAGTCGCGGCAGACGAAGGCTGGATGCCGCAGTCGGCCGAGCACCTGGCCGTGCTCAGCGCGCTGGGTATCAGCCAGGGCCTGCTGGTCGTCACCAAGAGTGACCTGGCCGACCCTGGTCCGGTGATCGAGCAGGCCACCGCGCAGCTCGCCGGCACCAGCCTGGGCGGGATACCGCCAGTCGCGGTGAGCGCGGTGACCGGCGCAGGCCTAGCCGAGCTCCGGCAGGCGCTGGATGCGCTCGTGCTCAGGCTGCCCGAACCTGACCCCGGCGCGCCGGTCCGGATCTGGATCGACCGGGCGTTCACGTTGACCGGCAGCGGCACCGTCGTGACCGGGACACTGCCCGGTGGCACCGTCCACCGGGGTGATGAGCTAGTCCTGACGCTGGCGATGCGACCGGTCCGGGTCCGCGACCTGCATTCGCTCGGCGAGGCGGCCCAGAGCGCGACCGCCACCGCGCGGGTGGCACTGAACCTGCGCGGTGCGGGAAAGGAATTGCCGCGCCGCGGCATGGCCGTGGTCCAGGCGGGCCGCTGGACCCTGACAGATCTCGTCGACGTCCGGGTGAAGACGGTCAGCCAGCCAGATCTGCCCGGCGGACAGTGGCGCCGCGGCGCGGACGACGGCGGCGAGCTGCCTCGGGCCGTTACCGTGCATGTCGGTTCAGCTCGCTGCATCGCCAGGGTGCGCCCGCTCGGGCCTGGCCTGGCCAGGCTCAGCCTGGGCGAGCCGCTCCCGCTGCATGCTGGCGATCGGATCCTGCTCCGCGATCCGGGCAGCCGGCGTCCAGGCTCGTGGCCAGCCGTGGCCGGCGCTGTCGTCCTCGACGTGGCACCGCCGCCGCTGCGACGGCGCGGCGCGGCTTTGGCTGCGGCCCGCCAACTTGGCTGCTGGCCGGATCAGCCGGGTGCGGCCGAACTGCTAGCCCGGCACGGACTGCTGAGGGCCAGCATGCTGCTGGCCATGGGGATTACTGACCATCCCGAGCCCGTCACCGGAGAGTGGCTCACCGATCCTGAGCACTGGCACGCGCTCAGCAGCCAGCTCGGCGAGGTGCTTGCCAGCCATGCGGCCAGTGAGCCGCTGTCGGCCGGCCTGCCGATCGAGGCGGCGCGGGCGGCGCTCGACCTGCCTGACCGGCGCCTCGTCACGGCGCTTGCCCGGCCGCCATTCCGCGTTTCCTGCGGCGCACTGCAGATCGCGAGGCCAGCCGGTCAGCCAGCCGGCCCGGATCTGCCGGCGGCCGTGCAGGCGGCGGTGCGGGTCCTGCGCGCCGACCTCGCCGCGGCGCCGTTCCTGGCGCCGGATGCTGACCGGCTCAGGAAACTCGGGCTTGACTCGCGCAGTCTTGCCGCAGCCGTCCGGGCTGGCGAGCTGATGCGCGTCAGCGACCAGATCGTGCTCGCGCCGGGCGCCGACTCGGCTGCTGCCGCCATCCTGGCCCGCCTCGATCAGCCATTCACCGCCGCGCAGGCGCGTGAAGCGCTGGCAACCACCCGTCGCACCGTTATTCCGCTGCTGGAACTGCTCGACTCCGTCGGCGTGACCCAGCGGCTGGCCGATGACCGCCGGATGCTGCCCGGCACAGCGCCAGCCGCCCAGACAGCGCAGGCAGCGAGCCGGGGGGCGTTAGTGCGCGGCGAAGCGGGTGGCTGACCAGGTCCCGGCCTCCACCGGCGGCTCGCCTGCCGCGATCCACCGGGACAGCACTGCCGCGGTCACCGGCGCATTCAGGATTCCGGTGCGGAAGTGGCCGGAGGTCAGCCACGCGTTGGCGAGGCCCGGCACCATGTCGATGACCGGCCTGCGGTCGGGGTGCCGGGGCCGGAAACAGCACCACTGGTAGGCAACGCCAATCCCGCGCAGCCGCGGCAGCACGGCAGCGAGGCCCTGGACGATCCCGTCGATCACTTCGGGCTGCACGGCCGGGCTCTCGTCGCCCAGGTCGAAGGTCCCCCCGGCCAGCAACTGCCCGTTCTCGATCTGGGTCGCCAGCGGCGCCACAATGCCCGGCAGCGTGACGTCGGCAGCCTCGGTCACGAGCAGGTGGCCCTTGACCCGGTCAGACGGGATATGCAGGGGCAGCCCGTCGAGCATCGGCGGGCGACCGGTCGCGAACACCACCGCGCCGGGATGGATGTCACCGGCCGAGGTTGCTACCCGGACGATACGGTCGCCGCTGATCTCGACGGACGTGGCGGCCACGCCGCTGGTCACCGCGGGGAGCCCGGCTGCCAGCCTGGCAAGGGCCCGCAGCGGATTAACGCGGGCCTGCCGGTGAATGAGCGCGCCTTCCATGGGCCGGGCCAGGCCCGGAACCAGTTCCGCGACCTGGCCTGGGTTGAGCCACTCCACCGCGCGTGGCTGGTGGGCCGCGTATCCGCTGTCATGTGGTGCCAGGCCAAGCCAGTCGACCTCCACCAGCCCGACGCCGCCCGGCACCGACTGCTCCAGGTCACGCCAGCGCTCCAGGCCGGCTCGCTCCAGGTCAACGAACGGTTCGGGATCGCTCCACTGATGCGGCTCCGGGATGAGCAGGCCGGTAGCCCCGCCCGTAGCCCCGGCGCCGAGGCGGCCAGTCTCGATCAGCAGCACGCTGCCCAGGTCCGCCTCCGCGCAGGCGGCTGCGGTGCTCACGCCGAGGATGCCGCCGCCGACCACCAGGACGTCAGGCCGTGCGCCAGCCACCCCATCGTCGGCACGGCCAAGCACGGACCGCTCCTCGGCGGTGAGCTGGTCGCGCCAGATGGCGCCAGTCACGGTCATAAGGCCATCCTGGATGAACGGCCGACATCGTCGGCCTGCCGGGCCGCGCTATGCAAGGCGGCGAGGGAAATCGTAGGCGAGATGGCGCGGGACTGATACGGGGGCCGCCAATCCGCGGCCCGATCCCTGTCTGCTGCCTGTGTTAGCTGCCCTGTCCTCGCCGCAACATCAAGGCAACATCAAGTTTCCCGGCCCGAAACACTGCCAGCGCAGTCTGGAGTTATGGAGGTGCATCCTGAGCAGCCTGCCAGGCGGCGGATCGCGCTCATCGCGCACGACAACAAGAAGATCGACATCGCGGAGTGGGCCCGCTTCAACCGGACGGCGCTGGCGCAGCATGAGTTGTGCGCGACCGGCACCACCGGCCAGCTGCTGAGCATGGAACTCGGCCTGCCGGTGAACTGCCTGCGCAGCGGGCCGCTCGGCGGCGACCAGCAGATTGGCGCGCGCATCGCCGAGGGCGAGATCGACATGCTGATCTTCTTCTGGGATCCGCTCGAGCCGCAGCCGCACGACCCGGATGTCAAGGCGCTGCTACGGCTCGCCGTCGCCTGGAACATCCCGGTTGCCTGCAACCGCGCCAGCGCGGACTTCCTGATCTCCTCTCCGCTCTTCGAGCGGCGCTATGAGCGACTGCAGCCCGATTTCGCCGATTACGCTCAGCGGGGCTGGGCGGCAGTTACCGCCTCGGCCGACCAGGTCGCCTAAGCCGGACGGCAGCGTTCCGGCAGGCGCGACTGGCCAGGAGCGGGCCCCGTTTCCCTGATATTGATCTTCAATCCGGGAAGTAACGTCGCGCGGTTGTTGCTGCACCAGGCAGGCGCGCGACTGATGCGCGGGTTTTGGCCGGGCCGTATGGTTGGGGGATCACTGGCCACGCTGCGGAGGAGGTGCCGTGCCGCTGACGGACTCGTACGGGCGAACGGCGACTGATCTGCGCGTGTCCCTGACCGACAAATGCAACCTAAGGTGCCAATATTGCATGCCGGCCGAGGGGCTGGAGTGGCTGCCTAAGCCTGAACTGCTGACCGACGACGAGCTGGTCCGGCTGATCACGCTGGCTGTTACCCGCCTCGGCATCACCGAGGTCCGGTTCACCGGCGGTGAGCCGCTGCTGCGGCGCGGCCTGGTGGACATCGTCTCGCGGGTCGCGGCGCTGGCGCCCCGGCCGGAGATCTCGGTGACCACCAACGGCATCGGCCTTAGCCGGCTGGCGGCGCCGCTGCGCAACGCCGGTCTTGACCGGATCAATGTCTCGCTGGACACGCTGTCGGCGGAGACGTTCATCCGGCTGGCCCGGCGCGACCGGCTGGCAGATGTGCTGGCCGGGCTGTCCGCCGCCGCCGCAGCCGGGCTGACCCCGGTGAAGGTCAACGCGGTGCTGATGCGCGGCATCAATGACCGTGATGCGGCCGGGCTGCTGCGGTTCTGCCTCGACCACGGTTATGAGCTGCGGTTCATCGAGCAGATGCCGCTGGACGCGCAGCACGGCTGGCGGCGCGAGGACATGGTGACCGCGGACGAGATCCTCGCCATGCTGAGCGATGAGTTCGTCCTCAAACCCGACGATCCGGCCGAGCGCGGGTCCGCGCCGGCCGAGACATTCCTGGTCGAAGGCGGGCCGCAGCGGGTTGGCGTTATCGGGTCGGTGACCAGGCCGTTCTGCGGATCGTGCGACCGGGTCCGGCTGACCGCCGACGGCCAGCTGCGGAACTGCCTGTTCGCAACGTCCGAGAGCGACCTGCGCACGCCGTTGCGGGCGGGGGCGTCCGACGATGAGCTTGCGGCCAGGTGGCAGCGCTGCCTAGCGGTGAAGCTGCCAGGACACGGCATCAACGATCCCGGCTTCCTGCAGCCTGCCAGGCCGATGTCGGCCATCGGCGGCTGACCTGTGCCGCCACCGCCCGCCCCGCTGATCCTGGCGGCACGGGGCTGAGCGCTGATGGCGGCCCGGGCTGACTTCGACTCGGTCATCCTGGCTGGCGGCCGCGCAACGCGCCTGGCTGGCTTGGACAAGCCGGGCCTTGCCGTGGGCGGCAGGCCCATGCTGGTGTCGGTGGTGAACGCCGCTGTGGAGGCGGGGACACGCAAGCTCATCGTCGTCGGGCCCGACCGGGCAGGCCAGGTGGGCCATGCACTGGCCAGCGTGACCGCGGGCCTGTCTGGCGGGTTGCACTGGGTCCAGGAGGAGCCACCAGGCGGCGGGCCGGTGCCGGCGCTGCGGCGCGGGCTTGCCGAGGTGACCGCCCCGTGGCTGGCACTGCTAGCCGCTGACTTGCCTTTCCTGGCCGGACGGGAGGTCTCCGAGCTGCTAGCGCGGGTGACTTCTGCCGGAGGTGGCGGTGGCGGTGGCCGGGGTCGTGGCGCGGGCCGGGGCCGTGGCGCGGGCCGGGGTCGTGGCGCGGCTTGCGGGGCAGTGCTGACGGACGACGACGGTCGGCCGC
Source organism: uncultured Actinomycetota bacterium (assembly GCA_963834665.1). Taxonomy (GTDB): domain Bacteria; phylum Actinomycetota; class Actinomycetes; order Streptosporangiales; family Streptosporangiaceae; genus JAJYUU01. The sequence goes on along the minus strand of CAWICK010000005.1, from coordinate 370,436 downwards.
AGTGGCTGGCCGGGTGCTGGCAGGCAGGACCGCTGCGGGCGGCTTTGGCGCGGTACGAGGGCAACTCGCTGCATGGCCTGCTGCAGCCATTGTCACCGAAGCTTCTGCGGTGCGCCGATAGCTACGGCGCACCGCCGGCGTGGCTGGACTGCGACACGCCTGAGGACCTTGCCAATGCGCGGGCTGTTGCCCTGACGATCGCTGACCTACCAGAACGGAGAGCTCAGTGACCACGCTGGACAGCTGGACCGCGGCGGTGTGCGCTGACCTCGGCATCGAACCGGCCGCGGTGGACCTGCGGAAGATCCTGGACCTTGCCAGGGACGTGGCGCACCAGGTAGAGCGGCCGGCCGCGCCGGTCACCGCGTTCTTGGTCGGGCTGGCGATCGGCGCTGGGTCCCCGGCCGATGAGGCGATGAGGCGCGTTCTAGCTCTGGCAGACGGCTGGGAAGCCGAGGCGGGGTCGGCTCCGTAGGCGTCGGGCGCCCTCGGGCACCCTCGGGCGGCCTCGGGCGGCCTCGGGACCGGCCGAGCGAAGCCAACATATCGGCATAACTGGTCCCAAACGCGCGCTCGCCTGGGCGCAGACCAGAGCGTATTCAGGCCTTTTCATCGATTCGGGTTCTACAAATCATCATATAACGGTGCGCGAGACGACCCGAATCGATGAAAAGACCGTGGTCCCTGCCGCATCGGATGCTGCTCACGCACAAATTCAGCAACGCGGCTTGCCTTCGGAATGTTAACGATATATCGTTGACGTATCGACGAGCTACGGTGACAGTCCGGAATAGGCCAGACTAGTCGCAGACGTAGCCGGATTACGAGGAGCAACACAATGAGACACGAAGACCAGCGCCGAGGACGGCGCGGATCTGGCCGGTGGGAGCCCGCTGAAGATGGCGAGGGTCGCCGCTGGCACGACGATGACGAGAGGCACGGCCACGGCCGGGGCCGTGGCCACGGGCACTTCGCCGGGTCATTTGGCGGACCCGGTTTCCCGGGGCCGGAAATGCACGGGTTCGGTCCGTTTCCGCGAGAGTTTCGCGGGATGCGCGGACCGCGTGCACGGCGCGGCAACGTTCGCGCGGCAGCGCTAGCGCTGCTGGCCGAGCAGCCGATGAACGGTTACCAGATCATCCAGGAGCTCGCTGAGCGCAGCGGGGGAGTATGGCGGCCCAGTCCCGGGTCGATCTACCCCGCTCTGCAGCAGCTTGAGGATGAGGGCCTCATCACCGCAGAGGCGGGCGATGGCGGGCGCAGGGCGTACAAGCTGACGGAGGAGGGTCGCACGTATGCGGCCGAGCATCCGGATGAGCTGAGGGCTCCGTGGGATGTAGTCACAGCCGGTGCCGGTGGTGCCGCTATCGAGATGCGCAAGCTGATCGGGCAGGTGGCCATGGCCGCATTCCAGGTCGTGAGCGTGGGCACCGAGTCGCAGGCCGGTCAGGCCAGGCAAGTACTGACCGAAGCGCGCAAGGCGCTCTACCGGATCCTCGCCGCCGACGACGACAATGACGGTGCTACCACAACCGACGAGAAGTAGTGTGCCGGCCGCGGGTGCGGTGCGGTGCGGAGAGTTCGGGAGGCCCCGCCGCTGTGTGACGGCGCGGGGCCAAGCGGCCGGCAGGGCGGCGAACACAGGCCGCAGGGCCGCAAACATGGCCCGCAGGGCCGCAAAACATAGAGCGACGCCGGGTGGCTACGGGGGCAAACCACCCGGCGTCGCGTTCATCGGCGCTCCGACGGGGGCCCGGAACGCCGGCAATTGGTGCCCCAGCGGGGGACCAGAGCACCGGTAAGCATGTTACACCGAACCTCCCCCTAGTGCGTCAAGACCCGGATTACGAGGCAATCTCGGCATCCCTGACTGCAGGGTCGGTCAAACCCGAATAAGGTTGGTTTGTCCGTCGAGTTACGATAGCCGCCGACCGAAATGCCAGGGCTCTCCGGTGACGCCGGATCTGGCGGGATTGCCTGCTAGCGCGCGGGTGGCTGGGCAGCGGGGGGCGCCGGCGGAACGAACGGGCCGTCACCGTGGCCGTTGTCGGGCGGCCGGTAGATCTCGGGCGTGTTTGGCTCGTACGGCCGGAAGCCTCGGTTGATCGTGGGCTCTCGCCCGCCATTGGCGAAAATGACGGCGAAATAAGGAATGGTGATCGCACCGACCAGCGGTATCGCGGTGATCCAGCCCAGGTGATTGACGAACAGCAGGATCGCGGTAATGAAGCAGACTGTCCGGATGCCCATCATGATCAGGTAGCGGCGCTGCCGGTAGCTGATGTCCTCGGACAGGCTGCGGCGCGCCTCGGTCACCACATGGGCTTGCTCATGACGACGCTGGGCACTTCTCACGCCTCCACGTTATGCCGCAGGCAGGCGATCCGCTACCGCGGGAGCAGGCGCGAGAAGGCGTGGCGGGAGGATATTAGCTGCAGTCCCGCCAGTTGCAGTGAGAACACGGGACCGATGCGACGCAAGCGCCCGGCCGGGCCGATCGGCCGGCCGATCGCCAGATGTCCGGAGGACACATGACCGACCGCACATACCGGGTTACCGAGATCGTTGGCACGTCGCCCGACGGCATTGAGGCCGCGATCAAGGGCGCGCTGAACCGGGCGGGCCAGACACTGCGTCACCTCGACTGGTTTGAGGTGACGCAAATCCGCGGCCAGATCGTTGACGGCGATGTCGCGCATTTCCAGGTCGGCCTCAAGGTGGGTTTCCGCCTGGAAGATACCTGAGTTCGCGGCGTCAGCTTGCCTGGCTCACCGACGACATGTTGAAGCCTTCGACCCGGACCGGCGGCATCGCGGCCCGGGTGAAATAGTCGCTCCACTCGCGCGGCAAGGTTGGCACGGTGGCGCCAGCCTCGGTGATCCGGTTCAGCATGGCCACTGGGCTCTCGTTGAACCTGAAGTTGTTGACGGCGGCTGTCACTTCGCCGTTCTCGACCAGATACACGCCGTCCCTGGTGAGGCCGGTCAGCAGCAGCGTCTGCGGGTCGACCTCGCGGATGTACCACAAACAGGTCAGCAGCAGACCGCGGCTGGTGCTGCCGATCAGCTCCGCCGTCGTGCCGCCTGCGCCGGGCACGTCCATGATGAGGTTGTCGATGGCGGGCGTTACCGGGAGTCCGGACATGGCGGCCGAGTGCCTGGTCTGCAGGAGTGCCGCCAGCTTGCCGCCCTGGATCCAGTCGGTCGCCGCCTTCGGCAGGCCGTTGTCGAAGACCGACGACTCCCGGCTGGAGGCGTGCGCGATGACGAACGGGGCGCACTGCAGGCCAGCAGCGCCCGGGTCGCTGCGCAGCGACAACGGCAAGCCAGCCAGCTGCTCGCCGACCCGGGTGCCGCCGCCCGGTTTGCTGAACACGGTGCGGCCATTCATGGCGTCCTTAGCGCCAGCTGACCAGTACAGGTAGATCATCAGATCGGCAAGCGCAGTCGGCGGCAGCAGCGTCTCATATCGTCCGGCCGGCAGCTCAACGGTCCTGGCCGCCCAGTCCAGCCGCTGTGCCAGCCCTGCTTCCAGCGCGAGGACGTCGACATCGGCGAAATCCCGGGTGCCGGCGCCGGCCCAGGCAGACTTGCTCATGTCGGCCGACTTGGCGTTCAGCTCGAGGCGCCCTGTCGGCTGGTCGTGGCGAAGCCGGATGCCGCTCGAGGTGCCGAGGAAACTCGACGTCATCAGGTGCTCGGCGAACCCGTAGAGTTGCCGGCCGGCACTGGCCGCCGTGGCGAACCCGTTACCCAGTTCCTCGGCGAATGCCTTCAGCACCCCGATCTCGGTCGCTGCGGGCGGGTCATCCCAGGCGGCACCGGGGCTGGCCTTGCCGATAAGCGGCTGGGCGTCCTCGGCGGGCGAGGCGTCGGCGGCGGCCCGCTCGGCTTCGGCCACGATGCCGGTGATCTGGTCGTCAAGCACGCCAGCCCTGGAAACAACGCCCACGCGCGCCTCGTCGCCGCTGCGGCTGATCGCGATCACGGTGAGCTGACGGGTCCTGGACACGCCGTTCGTGGTCAGCGAGTTACCGGCCCAGCGAAGGTTGGCGGCCGAGCTCTCGTCCGCAATGACGATGCAGTCGTCGCAGCGCGCCGCCCCGAGGGCCTGCTCGACGGTGTCCTGGGGTGACTGTGCTGCCCCGAATTGGGCGCTCATGCCCCTGCCTCCTGCACTGTGTTGAGGATGCTGATATCGCGCATGACGACGGACGGGCAGCCGTGGCTGACCGGGGCGACCTGTCCTGGCTGGCCCTTGCCGCAGTTGAACGCGCCGCCCAGCACATAGGTCTGCGGCCCGCCGACCGCTTCCATCGAGTTCCAGAAGTCGGTGGTGGTGGCCTGATAGGCCACGTCCCGCAGCTGCCCGGCTAGCCGGCCGTTCCGGATACGGAAGAACCGCTGGCCGGTGAACTGGAAGTTGTACCTCTGCATGTCGATCGACCAGCTCTTGTCACCGACGATGTAGATCCCGTCAGTGACCCCGCCGATCAGTTCCTCGGTGGACGGGCCGCCGGGAGCCGCCTGCAGCGAGACGTTCGCCATCCGCTGAATCGGCATGTGGCCAGGCGAGTCGGCGAACGCGCAGCCGTTGGATCGGCCGAAACCCTGGAGCTTGGCCATCCTGCGGTCGAGCTGGTACCCGGTCAGCACGCCGCCGGCGATCAGGTCCCAGGACTGCCCGGCTACCCCCTCGTCGTCGTAACCGATGGTGGCCAGGCCATGCTCCGCAGTCCGGTCACCGGTCACGTGCATGATGGGCGATCCGTACTGCAGCGAGCCGAGCTTGTCGATCGTGGCGAATGAGGTGCCAGCGTAGGCGGCCTCGTAGCCCAGCGCCCGGTCGAGCTCGGTCGCGTGCCCGATCGACTCGTGGATAGTCAGGAAGAGGTTGGACGGGTCGATCACCAGGTCATACCTGCCTGCCTCGACCGACGGCGCGGCCAGCTTGGCCGCCAGCAGCTCCGGCATCTCAGCCAGCTCGGCGGGGAAATCCCAGCCGGTCCCCGTCAGGTACTCATATCCGCGCCCGGCAGGCGGGGCCAGGGTCCGCATGGTCTCGAACCGGCCACCCGGCTCGACGGCGACCGCGGTGAGCTCCGGATGCATCCGGACGCGCTGCTGCAGCGCGGTGGTCGCGCCGTCGCTGTAGAACTTGCACTCTTTGACCTGGTAAAGGGAAGCGTCGACGTGATCAACCCCGGCACTGCTCGAGCAGCCGGCACTCCAGTCCGCCAGCATGGCGATCTTGTCGGCGACGCTGACAGAGAACGGGTCCACCTGGTAGGCCGAGATCCATGTCACCTCGCCGTAGGCGGGCTCATCGGCCAGCTCGATGCGCTCGGTGCTGATGGGAGAGGCGACCCTGGCCACGTCCACCGCCTCGGCGGCCGCGCGCACCGCGGCCTCCGGGGTGAGGTCGACCGCGGACGCGAAGCCCCAGCATCCGTCGACGACGACCCGCACCGCCAGGCCCAGGTCATCAGTGTCGAACTCGGTCTCCAGGCCGCCATCGGAGAGCCGGATCTGCTGACCCCTGGTCCGCTCCGCCCTGAAATCGGCGTGCGCGGCGCCGAGCTTCGCAGCCTGCTCCAGCGCCGCGTCGGCCAGCGCGCGCAGCGGGCGGGCGGTGAATTCCGGGTCGATTTCGTTGTGGTCCACGAGTGGCCAACCTATCCCAGGCTGCAGCCGGGATTCCGGACCGGTACGCTCGCACCCGTCCACATCGACGAGCAGGTCGCCGCCTGGAGGTAGCGCGCACAATGGGTCGATCCGTTCTGGTGACCGGCGGGAACCGCGGGATCGGCCTGGCCATCGCACGCCGGCTGGCGGCCGCTGGCGATGACGTCACGGTGACCTCGAGATCCGGCGAGCCGGTGGACGAGCTGACCGTCGCCAGATGTGACGTCAGGGACACCGCGCAAGTGGACGCGGCATTCAAGATCGCCGAGGAAGCGCATGGCCCGGTCGAGGTGCTGATCGCGAACGCGGGGATCAACCGGGACCAGCTACTCGCGCTGATGAGCGAAGACGACTTCGCTGACGTGGTCGACACCAACCTGACTGGCGCTTACCGGGTGGCCAAGCGCGCGGTTCGCGGCATGATCCGGCTGCGCCGGGGCCGGATCATCCTGATCTCGTCAGTCGTCGGACTTCTCGGCTCGGGCGGGCAGGCAAATTACGCCGCGTCCAAGGCAGGCCTGGTCGGCTTCGCCCGGTCGCTGGCCCGCGAGCTTGCATCCAGGAACATTACGGTGAACGTCGTGGCGCCAGGCCTGGTCGATACCGACATGATGACGGCACTGACCGAGGACCAGCGCAAGGCCATCCTGGCCGGCGTACCGCTTGGCCGGTATGCCGACGCGGACGAAATCGCCGCCGCGGTGGCTTTCCTGGCCAGCCAGGACGCGGGCTATATCACCGGCGCCGTGCTGCCCGTCGATGGCGGTCTCGGCATGGGCCACTGACGACAACGTTCCCCGGCAGAAGGCCGGCAGAGAAGGAAGGCAGGCGCTATGGGCATCCTGGACGGCAAGCGGATCCTGATCACCGGGGTGCTCACGGACGCATCGATCGCGTTCCACGTGGCCCGGATCGCGCAGCAAGAAGGTGCGACCGTCGTGCTGACCGGCTTCGGCAGGCTCAGCCTGGTCGAGCGGATCGCCAAGCGGCTGCCCGCGCCCCCGCCGGTGCTCGAACTCGATGTGAAAGATGAGGGCCATCTTCACTCGCTGGCCGAGCGCGTCAGAGCGCACGTGGACGGGCTGGACGGGGTCGTGCACAGCATTGGCAACGCGCCTGCAGCCGCCCTCGGCGGCAACTTCCTGCACACGCAATGGCCCGACGTCGCCGCCGCCCTGCAGGTGTCTGCCTATTCGCTGCAATCGCTCGCTATGGCGACGTTGCCGCTGATGGACTCGGGCGGCTCGATCGTCGGGATGGACTTCGATGCGAGTGTGGCGTGGCCCGGCTATGACTGGATGGGAGTTGCTAAGGCCGCGCTCGAGTCAACCGCCAGGTACCTGGCCCGCGACCTGGGCCCGCAGCGGATCAGGGTCAACTTGATCTCGTCGGGTCCGGTGAAGACGATTGCGGCTCGCAGCATTCCCGGCTTCGAACAATTCGAAGGACTATGGGACCAGCGCGCGCCGCTGGGCTGGGACCTGACCAACGCAGAGCCCGCCGCGCGCGGCTGCGTCGCGCTGCTGTCGGACTGGTTCCCGGCGACCACGGGCGAGATCGTGCACGTCGACGGCGGCGCGCACGCGATGGGCGCCTGAGCGAGGCGCTGAGCCAGCCAAGGCGCTGAGCCAGCCAAGGCGCTGAGCCAGCCAAGGCGCTGAGCCAGCCAAGGCGCTGAGCCAGCGCTGAGCGTGCCTGCGGCGGCCAGATGACCGCCTTGTGGCCGGACTGCTCCGGCCGGATAATCCTGGTGTGGCCGCCCCCGGGGATATGGGCCCCGACAACCTCCGGGTTTCTGATGCCGAGCGGGACGAGGTTCTCGCTGAGCTCAGAGATAACTTCGCCGCGGGCCGGCTGAGTCACGACACGTTCGCGCACCGGATGGAGGCGGCGCTCGGCGCCCGGTTCCGCGGCGAGCTTGGCACCCTGCGCACCGACTTGCCCCGCCCGCGCCGGCTGGGTGCCGCGGCGGTAGCGGCCGCCCGGCGGGCGCTGGCGGCCACCGACCGCTGGCTGCGCAGGTATCCGGCCGCCCTGACGCTGCCCACCGGGACGCAGGACCGCTTCACGATCGGGCGCGAGCACGCCTGCGACATGACGCTGGCGGACATGACGGTGTCCCGCTGGCACGCCACCTTGGAGCGCGAGGACGGCGGGTGGCTGCTCGCGGACCTTGGATCTACGAACGGAACGAGGCTGAACGGCTGGCGGGTGAAAAACGCGATCCCGGTGCGTGCCGGAGACATGGTGTCCTTCGGCGAGGTGACGTTCGTGCTGACAGAACGCCCGAGGCCGCTGCGGGCGCGCGCCAGCTAGAGTCAAGAAATGACCCTGGTGCTGGTGGTCCGTCATGGCCTGACGTCGTCAACCGGTAAGGCGCTCACCGGCTGGCTGCCCGGCATCTCGCTCGACGACCGGGGGCAGGCGCAGGCAGCCGCGCTCGGCAGCCGGCTGGCGCAGGTCCCGCTGGCGGCGATCGTCAGCAGCCCGCTGGACCGGTGCCGGGAAACTGCCGCTGCCATTGCCAGCAGGCAGGAGCGCCCCGACCCCGATCATCCTGCGCCCGATCCCGAGGCCAACGGCAGCGCCGCGCCGGGACCGGCCGGGGCACTGGAAGTACAGCTCGACGACAGGCTCGGGGAGTGCAGGTACGGGGACTGGACCGGCCAGCCGCTGCGCAAGCTCGCGCGCGATCCGCTCTGGAAAGTCGTCCAGGCGCATCCGAGCGCGGTGCGCTTTCCCGGCCCTGATGGCGAGTCCATGATGGCCATGCAGGAGCGCGCGGTCGCGGCGGTGCGTGACTGGAACGACAAGCTCGGCAAGGACGCCACCTACCTGGTCTGCTCGCACGGCGACGTCATCAAGGCGATCCTCTCCGACGCCCTGGGCATGCACCTGGACATGTCGCAGCGGATCCAGGTCGATCCGTGCTCACTGAGCGTGATCAGGTACACGACGCTCCGGCCGTTCGTGCTGCGAATGAACGACACCGGCTCCGATTCGGCGGGACTGGCGCGCAGGGCGGCCCCGGCGAAGGCGGGCGCGGAGGCGGATGCGCCGATAGGCGGCGGCGCGGGCAGCCTGTCGTGACCGGCTGCGACTGATCGCGGCTTCGCCGGTAGCCTGACTCTTGGGGACGTTCCCGCCGCTACCATCACGGGAACGCGGTGGCAGCCAGCAGCTTTGCGGGCCGCCAGCCCCGCGGACAGCTTCGGCGCGGGAGGATAGGGGTCATGCCGGTCTACTCGTACGACCCGCCGGAGCGATTCGTTGCGGGCGCTGTCGGCCAGCCGGGGGAGCGCACCTTCTACCTGCAGGCGACCCTGGGTACTCAGACCACCAGTGTTGCGCTGGAGAAGGGCCAGGTCAGCCAGCTAGCTGAGCGACTGGAGGAATTGCTCGACGAGGTGGCGCGCAGAACCGGCGCCGATGCCGGGCTAGGTCTGGGCGAGGAACCGCAACCCATTGACGAGGGTCCGCTGGATTTGCCGCTGACCGAGGACTTCAGGGTGGGCGCTATCGCGCTTGCCTGGGACCATGATGGCGAACGGGTCATCATCGAGGCCCAGGAGGAGAGCGAGGAGCCGATCGAGCCGCTGGCCGACGACGTGCCCGACGACGGCCCTGCCGTACTGCGCGTCCGGTTCACGGCCGAGGAAGCGCGGGCGTTTGCACGCCGCGCCATCCAGGTAGTGCGCCAGGGCCGGCCGCCGTGCCCGCTGTGCGGGCTGCCGCTCGATCCGGCCGGGCACGTGTGCCCACGGCAGAACGGCCACCGGGTCGGGCATGCCTGATGCGGCAGCCGGCCACGAGCTTCCGGACGACTCCGCGCTGACGGGCGGCACCGTTTCCAGCAGCAGCGGCGCCGTGGACGAGGCGGCGGCGCTTGACTTGCTCAACTGCGGCACGCTGGACGTCAAGGGCCGGCTCGTCGACGCGTCGAACGCGACGATGTACTGCACGATCAGCGGCAACGGCGCGGAAGCTGCCTGCGTCTACAAGCCAGTGGCGGGCGAGCGCCCGCTGTGGGACTTTCCGGAGGGGACGCTGGCCGGGCGCGAGCTGGCCGCCTATGTCGTCTCGCGAGCGGCGGGCTGGGACGTTGTGCCGCCGACTGTCTACCGGGACGGCCCGTTCGGCCCCGGCATGTGCCAGCTGTGGATCGACGCCGACACCTCCGTCGACTTGCTCGAACTGGCCCGCAGCAACGATGACCGGCTGCGGCAGATGGCCGTGTTCGACGCCGTCGTGAACAACGCCGACCGCAAGATCGGCCATTTGCTGCCCGACGTGAGTGGTCACCTGTACGGCTGCGACCACGGCGTCTGCTTCGGCGAGGAGTACAAGCTGCGGACGGTGCTGTGGCAGTGGCGCGGCAAGAAGCTGCCCTCGCCGGCGATGGCGTCCCTGGGCCGGCTACGGCAGCAGCTAACGCACGGCGACCTCGCCGCCGAGCTGAGCGGCTGGCTGTCGGCCGCCGAACTCGAGGCCACCAGCCGCCGGATCGAGCAGCTGATCGAGCACAAGGTGCACCCGTTCCCGCCGTCGGACTGGCCGGCCGTGCCCTGGCCGCCCATCTGACCCGCTTCCCCTCGCGGGTGGTGATCGCCGCCAGTCAGCCCGTGAGAAGACAGAACGGATGGCCTGCCGGATCTGAGCAGACCGTCCAGCCGCGGGAGTCGGGAGCCAGCACCGTGCCGCCAAGTCCCGCCACGAGCCGCCCCGCCTCCTCCACATCCGGGACGTCGATGTCCAGGTGAAACTGCTGCGGGTGCGCGCTGTCCGGCCAGCGCGGCGGCCGGTAATCCGCTACGCGCTGGAACGCCAGGACGAGGCCAGCCGGAGTGTGCAAGGTTGAAAAATCATCGCTGACGGCCCACCTGGGATCGGCCTGGTTGACGGCACCGCCGAGCAGTGCCCTGTAGAACCCGGCAAGCTCGAGGACATCGGGGCAGTCCAGAACAACGCATTGCAGCCGGCCGATCGCAGGTCGCTGCGCCAACGGGGTCAGCGGCCGCCGTGCTCGCCGCGGTCGCCGCGCCGCCGCAGGTACCGCTCGAATTCCCTGGCGATCGCGTCACCGCTCGCCTCGGGCAAGTCGGTCGCGTCCTTGGCCTCCTCGAGGCTCCGGACGTACTCTGCCACGTCGCTGTCCTGCTCGGCCAGCTCGTCGACGCCTCGCTCCCAGGCGCGCGCCTCAGCGGGCAGGTCCGCGAGCGGCAGCGAGATGTCCAGGATGTCCTCGACGCTGCGCAGCAGCGCGAGGGTCGCCTTCGGGCTGGGCGGCTGCGCCACGTAATGCGGCACTGCAGCCCAGAGCGAGACCGATTGCATGCCTGCCTGCGAGCAGGCCTGCTGGAGGACGCCGACGATTCCGGTCGGGCCCTTGTAGTCGACCGGCTCGACGTGCAGCTGCGCGGCCAGCTCGGAGCCTGAAGTCGCGGCGGTCACCTGAAGCGGCCTGGTGTGCGGCGAGTCGGCGAGCAGGGCGCCCAGCAGGATGACAAGCTCCACGCCGAGCTCGGAGAAGGCGGTGACCAGCTCGGCGGTGAACCCGCGCCAGCGCATGTTCGGCTCGATCCCGTGCAGCAGGACGAGGTCCCGGCTTGCCTCGGGCGGTCTGGCGAGCGCGAGCCGGGTGGTCGGCCAGATTAGCTCCTCTGCCTGGCCGTCGGAGACCTCCATGACCGGCCTGGTCACCTGGAAGTCGTAGTAGTCCTCCGGGTCGATCGCGCCTATGGACTTGGCGTCCCAGGCCAGGGTCAGCTGGCTGATCGCGCTGCTGGCTGCCTCGCCGGCGTCATTCCAGCCCTCGAAGGCAGCGATCAGCGCAGGCGAGTTGAGTTTGCCGATGGCGTCTAGCTCGATCGTCCGCCACCTCCCTTCATCCGCGCATGCCATGGCCGACCCGGGAGCGGGTAAGTCAGCTCAAGCCTATGTTCCCCGAACAACATCCATAGAAAGGGCCGCCTTCCCCGAGTCAATCAGGTCCGGTCCATAAGATGGAGTCACCATGCCGCGATCTGGATACCGTTCTGCACCTGCGGAGCCTGAACTGGCTGGCAGCGATCTGGCCGGGGCAGAGCTGGTGACCGGGTCAGCCGGCGGGGGCGCCGCAGCGCTGCAGGCCGTCATGTTCGACATGGACGGCCTGCTCGTCGATTCCGAGCCGCTGTGGTTCCAGGCGGAGGGCGCGGTCATGGCGCGCCTGGGCGGCAGTTGGCTTGCCGCCGACCAGCACATGCTGGTCGGCGGTTCCATGGCAACCACTGTCAAATACCTATTGAGCAAGGGAACGGGGACCGCTGAGCCCGCCGCCGTGGCTTGCTGGCTGATCCAGGCCATGGTCGACCTGATCAGCTCCGGGCCGCTGCCGGTCCTGCCGGGCGCCCTCGAGCTTGTCAACGAAGTAGCCGCAGCCGGACTGCCGTACGCACTGGTCACCTCGTCAGAGCCGGCCGTCATGGACGCGGTGCTGGCACAGCTTCCGGTCCAGTTTCCTGTCACTGTGTGCGCGGCCGACGTGGCGCACGCGAAGCCGGACCCGGAAGGCTACCTGCTGGCCGCGGCGAAACTCGGCGCGGACCCGCGGCGCTGCATCGCACTGGAGGACTCGCCGAACGGGGTAGCCGCGGCAGAGGCTGCTGGCTACCGCACGGTTGCGGTGCCGAGCGTGGTGCCCATTCCGCAGCGGCCCGGCCGGGTGGTGCTGGACACGCTCGCCGGGATGTCGCTGGCCGGGCTGGCTGCCCTCACTGGGCTCGGGGTGTGAGCGCAACCAGTGTCTAGTCCGGCCGCTGTCTAGCTCGGCCTCGCTGTCTAGCCCGGCCGTTCGCCGGTTCGGTCGGCTCGGTGAACTGTGCGAGAATGGATTTCATCACGCCTAGGCCGCTCGTGGCCGCGAGGGGAGGCGAAGTGGGTACCTGGCTCAATATCGGCGGCTGGGTCTGCGTCGCCATCACGATCGTAGGACTCGTCCTGAGCGTCATGGTATGGCGCAAGAAGGGACCCGGCAGCGGGCTGCGCGGTATCGCCTGGTCGCTGATACCACTGGGCGCTTACCTGACGCATTCCATCCGGCTGATAGGCCAGATCGGGTCGGCCGTGGTTCAGTTCGCCACCAGCTTCGTGTTCTCCACGAAGGCCTGGCTCGGTGTCGGCCTGCTCGGTATCTCCGTGCTGCTGTTCCTGGTCTCCGGAGGCATTCCGCTGATGCGCGGTCGCAGGAAGCGCAAGGCGGCGAGGGCTGGCAAGGAGCCGCGCTCCGCCCATAACGGCAAGCCGCCGGGATCCGTGCCTGCCACGCGCGACCACGCTGCCATGCCGGCGGGCGACGATGACCTGGGCGACGTCCGGGAGATCCTGCGCCGCCGCGGCATTACCTGAGCGCCCGAACGCCCAGCCGCCGCGACCGCCCAGCCGCCGCGACCGCTAGCCGCCGCGACCGCCGGGCGCCGCGACCGCCCGCGCGCACGCACGCCCCAGGACTTGCGCGCGGAGGCTGGCCTCTGAGTTGCCGTTCATCAGTTGCCGTTCAATCCTCAAATGAGGAGGCTGTGATCGGCGATCTGGTCGGCGAGGAATGCGCGTTCGGCGTCATTGGCGGCCAGGGTGAGCGCATGCCTGTAGGCGTCGGCCGCCTCGCCGGTCCGCCCGAGCCGACTCAGCAGGTCGGCTTTGATGGCGGGCAGGTAGTGGTATCCGGATAGGCGCTTGTCCTGTTCGAGCTTCCCGACTTCCGCGAGCGCGGTCTGCGGCCCGGCGACCATAGACAGGGGCACGGTCCGGTTCAATGCCACGACCGGTGATGGCCAGACCTCCAGCAGCTTGTCGTACAGGACCAGGATTTGCGGCCAGTCAGTCTGGTCGTATGACGGCGCGTCGGCGTACAGGGATGCGATCGCGGCTTGCAGCACGTACTGTCCCGGCGGTCCGGCCCGCAAGCAGTCGATGATTATGTCGCGTGCCTCGGCAAGCGCGGCGTGATCCCATTGCGACCGGTCCTGGTCCTCCAGCCGCACGAGCTGGCCGCCGGCATCCACGCGGGTCGCGCGCCGGGCATCAGTCACCAGCAGCAGCGCATACAGCCCGCGCACTTCAGTGTCGCCTGGCATCAGCTCGCGCACCATCCGCGACAAGTGCAACGCCTGGTCCACTAGCCGGGCGCGGACCAGTGATGCGCCCGACGGTGCGGTATGGCCGGTGGTGAAGAGCAGGTGGATCACCGCGAGCACAGCGCGCAGCCGTTCGGGCAGCTCAGCCGGCCAGGGGACCCGGTAGGGGATGCCTGCGCCGGAGATCTTCTTCTTGGCCCGGGTGATCCGCGCGGCCACGGTCGGCTCGGACACTAGGAATGCCCGCGCGATATCCGGGGTTGCGACCCCGCATACCAGTCGCAGCGTGAGTGCGACCCGGGCTTCTGGGGCCAGCGCCGGGTGGCAGCACGTGAAGATCAGCCGCAGCCGCTCATCCGGTATGGCGCTGTCAGGGTCCGCGCTGTCCGGCGGCACCGATACTTGGACAGTGGCCTCAGCGGCTACCTCTTCGGGCTCCACCAGCAATGGCAGCCGGGCACGCAACGCCGTCTCTCGCCGTATCGCGTCTATCGCGCGCCGCTTTGCCGTGATGGTGAGCCAGGCGGCCGGGTTTCCGGGGATGCCGTCCCTGACCCAGGCCGCCAGGGCCGCGGCGTACGCCTCCTGCACGCACTCCTCGGCAAGATCCAGATCGCGCGCGACGCGTACCGTCGCGGCGAGCACCAGGGCCCACTCGCGACGGTGCGTGTCCGCGATCGCAGCCTCAACGGTCGCAGCGTCTGTCACGTCGTGGTCTGCTCCTCCCGCTTCACGAAGCAGCTGTGGACTGGCCGAACCTCGACTCCGCCGCCCTCCCGGACCACTGGGTTGAGACGGGCTATGGCCAGAGCCGCGTCGAGGTCGGGTGCCTCGATCACGTAGAAACCGGCGACGACCTCCTTGGAGTCCACGAACGGGCCATCGGTGATGGTGTCGCCAGAAATCGACGTGGCCATATCCCTGGGCGTCAGCGCGTACGCCATGACCATCGAACCGCTCGCAACGAGCTCGTCCGAGTGCTGGTCGCAGGACTCGGTGTCCTCAGGCGTCGCGTCAGGGGCGTGGGCGGAGTCGTGAGCGTAGATCAGGATGGCGTACTGAACCATGGCAGCTCTCCCTTCAACCTCGATCGTTTGGTCCGTGCACTTCTACGTCGGACGGACCGCGCGAAATCGACAGGCCTGTAGTGAAAATAATCGACGCCGAAGTCCTGAGTGCCATCTGGCCGAGTGCCACCTGGCCCCGGGGGACCTGCGAGTCCCCGTGCGGGCGGGCCGGTGCTCCGGGCCGGAGACCGGCCCGCCTGGCAAAGCGAAGATAAGGACCGGCTGGGCGCGCTGTCAAGCTATATCGCGTTTGCCGGTTTCTGTCTCGCCCGCCCGGCGCGGGGCCGGGATCTGCTCCGCCAGGCCGGGGATCTCGGCCGGGGCAGAAGCCTCAGGCTGGAGCCCGGCCTCCAGCAGGGGCAGGGCTTCGGTCAGGGGCAGGGCTCTTCGGTCAGGGGCGGGGTTTCGGTCAGGGGCAGGGCTGCTTCGGTCAGGGGCGGGGTTTCGGTCAGGGGCGGGGCTTCGGGCAACGGCGGAATGGTGCCGCCGAACACCGGGCACAGCGCCTGGAATGCGCACCAGTCGCAGAGCCTGCTCTGGTGCGGGCGCCAGTCACCCGACGTCCTCGCCCGGTCGATGGCCTGCCAGAGCGCATTGATCTTGCGCTCGGTAGCGAGGAGGTCGGCCTCGTCTGGCGCATAGCGAACAATCTCGCCGTTTCCCAAGTAGATCAGCTGAAGCAGGCGCGGGATCGTGCCCCGCGTGCGCCACAGCACGACCGCGTAGAACTTCATCTGGAACAGCGCCCTGGCCTCGTACTCCTCGCGGGGTGAGGTGCCGGTCTTGTAGTCGACGATGCGCAGCTCGCCAGTGGGCGCCACGTCAAGCCTGTCGATGTAACCGCGTAGCGTCAGGCCTGAGTCCAGCACTGTCTGTACCGACATCTCGCGGTATGTGGGCTCAATCCGGTTGGGGTTCTCCAAGGTGAAATAGCGGTCCAGCATCGCCGCGGCTTCCGCCAGCCAGGTGTCGCGCTCTTGATCGTCGGTGAACAGGTCCGCCAGCCCGGGCTCGTCGGCCGCCAGCCGATCCCACTGCGGCGTCAGCAGGCTGCGGGCCGCTTCACGCGTCCGGCCGCGCAGGCTCATCAAAGAGCCGCTCCAGAACGGCGTGCACCAGCGTGCCGCGGGCCGCGGCCGGACTCGGCGGCTCGGGCAGCCTGTCGATCACCCGGAACCGGTACAGCAGCGGGCAGGTCATGAAATCGGCCGCCCTGGACGGCGACAGGCTCGGTCCGGCCGGGGGCGCTGGCTCGCCGGTCTCGGGGCTGGTCTCGCCGGCTGCTTCGGCGAGGATGTCGGTCATGATTGGCAGCCTAGGGGAACCCACCGACAGCGAGTGCGTCGTTAGCGCCGTGGCGCGGCCCGGCAAGTGAGCTGAGATCGCGATTGGCCGCGTAGCATCGGGTGCGTGTCAGGAGGAATCCAAGAGGACGGCCCGCAGGCTGATCGGCCTGCGCAGGACCCGGCGCCGGGCCGACGGCGGGATCCCAGGCTGGGGATCATCATCGCGCGGCCATTCGGCATCCCGGTGTACATCTCGCCGTACTGGTTCCTGGTGGCCGCAGTCCTGGTGGCCCTCTACTCGCACTCGAACACGCTGCCTGGCACGGTTCAGGGATCGGTGGCGCGGTACCTGGTCGCCGTGGCTTTCGTGGTCCTGCTGTACCTCTCGGTCCTGATCCACGAACTGAGTCACAGCGTGGTCGCCATCAAGTTCGGCCTCCCGGTCCGGCGCATCCTGCTGTATCCGCTGGGCGGCTTCTCCGAGATCGAGCAGGAGCCGCCGACGCCGGGCAAGGAGTTCCTTGTCTCGGTGGCCGGCCCGGCGATGTCAGTGCTGCTCGCCGGGCTCGGCTTCGCCATCAACCTGCTTTTCAATACCCACGGCATCCCGCGGGTGCTTGTCGACCGGCTCATCTTGGCGAACCTCGTGGTCGCCATCTTCAACATGCTTCCCGGCCTGCCGCTCGATGGCGGTCGGGTGCTCAGGGCGGCCCTGTGGAAGCTGACAGGCAAGGCCGGTTATTCGACCGTCCTGGCCGCGTGGGCGGGCCGCGTGCTCGCGGTCGTGCTTGTCGCGTTCGCCGTGAGCAACCCCAGCGGTCAGTTCCTGAACGGGTACGGACTATGGCTGGTGATTGTCGCCGCGTTCATGTGGATGAGCGCAACCCAGGCGCTTCGTTCGGCCAAGATCCGGGAACGGCTGCCCGCGCTGCAAGCGCGCTCGCTCGCCCGCCGCGCCATCCCGATACCGTCCAACCTGCCGCTGGCCGAGGCGATCAGGCGGGCAGACCTGGCTCAGGCCAGGGCGCTGGTGGTGGTCGATCACGACGCCAAGCCGATCGCGATCGTGAACGAGGGCGCAGTACTGGCCACGCCCGAGCAGCGCAGGCCATGGGTTGACGCAGGCTCGCTGGCCAGGACCCTTGACCCGGACATGATCTTGTCCGCCGACTTGTCGGGGATGGACCTGATCGAGGCGGTGCGCAAGGCTCCGGCATCTGAGTACCTGCTGGTAGAGCCCTCCGGCGAGGTTTACGGGGTGCTGGCGACAGCCGACCTTGATCACGCGTTCGCGGGCACCTGAGCGCGCGAGGCGCAAAACCGCCGCCCGCGCGGCGCTAGCCTGCTACCCGTGATCACGCAGCCTCGCGGCCCGTTCGCGGCCGGTGACCAGGTCCAGCTGACAGATCCGAAGGGGCGTCAGCACCGGCTGGTGCTGGCGCCTGGCAAGTCGTTCCACACCCATCGTGGCTCGCTCCAGCATGACGACCTCATCGGCCAGCCGGAGGGCAGCCTGGTGACCTCGGCTGGCGGCACCCCTTACATCGCGTTCCGCCCGCTGCTCGCTGATTACACGGTTTCGATGGCGCGCGGTGCGGCGGTGGTTTACCCGAAGGACGCCGCCCAGATCATCGGGCTGGCCGATATCTTCCCCGGCGCGCGGGTGGTGGAGGCCGGTGCCGGCTCGGGGGCGCTGTCCTGCTGGCTGCTGCGGGCAGTAGGGGACAGCGGCAGCGTGACGTCGTTCGAGCGGCGTGCGGACTTCGCCGAGATAGCAGCTGCCAACGTGGAACGGTATTTCGGCGGCCCGCATCCAGCCTGGCGGCTGGTGGTCGGCGACCTGGATGCCGCCGCGCTGGCCAGCGCGAACGTTGCTGACGCCGACCGGGTCGTGCTCGACATGCTGGCGCCATGGGAGCTGACGGGCGCGGCCGCCGCAGTGCTGCTGCCTGGCGGGCTGGTGTGCTGTTACGTAGCGACCACTACTCAGCTCGCGCGAACCGTCAGCGCGCTACGGGAGCAGGGCAACTTCGCCGAGCCCGCTGCCTGGGAGACGCTGCAGCGCGGCTGGCACGTAGACGGGCTTGCCGTCCGGCCGGAACACAGGATGATCGGGCACACCGGATTCCTTGTCACGGCGCGGCGGCTCGCCGACGGCGTCACGGCACCGCCGCGGCGGCGGCGGCCCTCCAAGGGCGCTGAGGCCGCTGCAGCAGAAATATCCGCTGGCGAAGGCGAGGCGGGACTTGCGGATGCAGCCGGCCCGAGCGAGGCTGATGGTGCATAAGTGACCAGGCAGGCGCCAGCGAGCCTAGGGACGGAGGCAGCGAGTTTTCCGGATCGTAACCCAGTTTGCGCAGTCGACGCCTGCCGCCAGGTTACGAATTGACCTTCGATAGGTAGGGTCTAGGTAACTCAGGTCTTCGGGAGGGGGTGAGGGGCATGGCCTCTCGTGACGACAGCGTCTACTCGGGCCGGCATGATGACGAGGTCAAGGTCCTGACCACGCAGGTCTCCTTCCTGGAGGAGGAGGTCGCAGCGCTGCGCAGCCGGCTCGCCGACTCGCCTCGTCAGACGCACCTGCTTGAGCAGCGGCTGCGTGAGGCCGAGTCGAACCTCGCGGCCATTACTAGCCAGAACGATCGGCTAGCCGGCACGCTGCGCGAGGCACGCGATCAGATCATCGCCCTGAAGGAGGAAGTAGACCGGCTCGCTCAGCCACCGAGCGGGTTCGGCATTTTCCTGCAGGCGAACGAGGACGCCACCGCCGACGTCTTCACCGGCGGGCGCAAGATGCGGGTCAGCGTCAGCCCAGCGGTCGAGCTCACCGACTTGCGTCCCGGCCAGGAGGTCGTGCTCAACGAGGCACTGAACGTCGTAATCGCCCAGGGCTTCGAGACGATCGGTGAGGTCGTCATGCTCAAGGAACTCCTCGATGGCGGCGACCGCGCGCTGGTGATCTCGCATGCGGACGAGGAGCGGGTGGCGCGGCTGGCCGAGCCGTTGCTCGAGCAGACGCTTCGCTCCGGCGACTCATTGCTGCTCGAACCTCGGTCGGGCTACGTGTACGAGCGGATCCCCAAGGCTGAGGTCGAGGAGCTCATCCTCGAGGAAGTCCCGGACATCACCTACTCCGAGATCGGCGGGCTCGGCCCGCAGATCGAGCAGATCCGGGACGCTATCGAGCTGCCGTACCTGCACGCGGACTTGTTCAAGGAGCACCAGCTCCGGCCGCCCAAGGGCGTGCTGCTGTACGGGCCGCCCGGCTGCGGCAAGACGCTGATCGCCAAGGCAGTGGCGAACTCGCTGGCCAAGCAGGTCGCAGCCCGCACGGCGAGAGATGCAGCAGAGTCGGGCATCCCCGAGCCCGCAGACAGCGGTGCACCGGGCAAGGAGCGCCGCAGCTTCTTCCTCAACATCAAGGGCCCGGAGCTGCTCAACAAGTACGTCGGCGAGACCGAGCGGCACATCCGGCTGGTGTTCCAGCGGGCCAGGGAGAAGGCCAGCGAGGGCATGCCGGTGATCGTCTTCTTCGACGAAATGGACTCCATCTTCCGAACCCGCGGGTCCGGCGTGTCCAGCGACGTGGAAAACACCATCGTGCCGCAGCTGCTGAGCGAGATCGACGGCGTTGAGGGCCTGGAGAACGTCATCGTGATCGGCGCCTCCAACCGCGAGGACATGATCGACCCGGCCATCCTGCGGCCAGGGCGACTAGACGTGAAGATCAAGATCGAGCGGCCCGATGCCGAGGCCGCACGCGACATCTTCTCCAAGTACGTGCTCTCCGACCTGCCGCTGCACCCCGACGACCTGGCCGAGCACGGCGGCGTCGCGAACGCCACGGTGGCCGAGATGATCCAGCGCGTGGTCGAGCGCATGTACTCCGAGACCGAGGAAAACAGGTTCCTTGAGGTCACCTATGCCAACGGTGACAAGGAGGTGCTCTACTTCCGCGACTTCAACTCCGGCGCGATGATCCAGAACATCGTCGACCGGGCGAAGAAGATGGCGATCAAGGAGTTCCTGGAGACCGGCCAGAAGGGCATTCGCGTCTCGCACCTGCTGACCGCCTGCGTGGACGAGTTCAAGGAGAACGAGGACCTGCCGAACACCACCAACCCCGACGACTGGGCTCGGATCTCCGGCAAGAAGGGCGAGCGGATCGTCTACATCCGCACGCTCATCTCGGGCAAGAGCGGTACCGAGGCGGGCCGGTCGATCGACACGGTGTCCAACACCGGCCAGTACCTGTAGCCGGGATCTGCGGGCACCGGCGGGGCGCGGCGTGCGGCCTTTGTGCCGCCCGGCATTAGGCTCTTGGATATGAGCGCGCGCCGGGTCATGGGCATTGAGACCGAGTACGGCATCTCCGTGCCCGGTCAGCCGGGCGTCAATGCCATGGTCAGCTCCTCGCAAGTGGTGAACGCCTACCAGGCTGCGACCGCGGCGCGAGCCCGCCGGGCGCGGTGGGACTTCGAGGAGGAGAACCCGCTGCGTGACGCGCGGGGCTTCGACCTGGCAGCAGAGACCAGCGACGCCTCGCAGCTCACCGATGAGGACCTCGGCCTGGCCAACGTGATCTTGACCAACGGGGCCCGGCTGTACGTCGACCATGCTCATCCGGAATACTCCGCGCCGGAGTGCACGAACCCGCTGGACGCGGTGATCTGGGATAAGGCCGGCGAGCGGGTCATGGCCGAGGCCGCAGCCCGGGCTGCGGCGACGCCAGGCGGCCAGCCGATTCAGCTTTACAAGAACAACACCGACAACAAGGGTGCGTCCTACGGCTGTCACGAGAACTACCTGATGAACCGCGCGACCCCGTTCGGCGACATCGTCCGGCACCTGACCCCGTTCTTCGTGTCCCGCCAGGTGGTATGCGGGGCCGGCCGGGTCGGGATCGGCGCCGACGGCCGGGACGAGGGATTCCAGATCAGCCAGCGGGCCGACTTCTTCGAGGTCGAGGTCGGCCTGGAAACGACCCTGAAGCGTCCCATCATCAACACGCGCGACGAACCGCACGCCGATCCGGACAAGTACCGCAGGCTGCACGTCATCATCGGCGACGCGAACCTGAGCGAGATTTCGACCTACCTCAAGCTGGGCACCACCGCACTGGTGCTGGCGATGATCGAGGACCGGTTCCTGGCCGCCGACCTGGCGATCGAGTCACCGGTCGCCGAGCTACGGGCGATCTCGCACGATCCGTCGCTGCGGCACCTGGTCACCCTGCGCGACGGCCGGAAGATGACCGGCGTGCAGCTCCAGCTTGAGTACCTGGAGCTGGCCAGGAAGTACACCGAGGACAAGTACGGCGCGGACGTGGATGACGTGACCAGGGACGTGCTGGACCGCTGGGAAAGCGTGCTGGGCCGGCTGGCCGAGGATCCGATGCTGGCCTCACGCGAGCTCGACTGGGTGGCCAAGCTGGAGATCCTCGAGGGGTACCGGGCCAGGGACGGGCTGTCCTGGGGCCACCCGCGGCTTCAGCTGGTTGACCTCCAGTACGCCGACGTCCGGGCCGACCGGGGCCTGTACAACCGGCTCGCCGACCGTGGCCGGCTGACAAGGATCACCGACGAGCGGGACGTCCTGGCAGCGATGGACGAGCCGCCTACCGACACCAGGGCCTACTTCCGCGGCCGCTGCCTGCGCCAGTATCCTGATGCCGTCGCGGCGGCCTCCTGGGACTCGGTCATCTTCGATATCCCGGGCCGTGAGTCCCTGCAGCGGGTGCCGACGATGGAGCCACTGCGGGGCACCAGGGCGCACGTGGGGGCGCTCCTGGATAACTGCGCGACGGCGGCAGAGCTCGTCGGGGCCCTCACCGGCCAGGATTAGGTCCGCAGCCGGCGGACACCGGCGGCCGAGTCGGCGGACGTACGTGATGAAACGCGCAATTCAGCTTCGCCGTACTCGTGTCGCTGTGTCTATTCTGGCCACAAGTTGTCACATCGTGATACCGATGCAAGGGGCCAGGGTTGGACCGCGCGCTGGCAGGCGAGGATAGCGTTGGGCGCACGGGCGGCACCGCAGAGCACGGAGGTAAGGCATGGCGACGAAGGACACCGGCGGACAGCGGCAGACAACGCGGCGGACCGAGGAAGAACAGGACGCTGACGTCCAGGAAACCGGCGACGTCAAGGAGCGGCAGGACAAGCTGACCGACGACGTCGACGCGATCCTGGACGAGATCGACGAGGTGCTCGAGGAGAACGCCGAGGAGTTCGTGCGGTCGTACGTGCAGAAGGGCGGCGAGTGAGCCGCACCACCCGAAGGGCTTAGGGTCGGATCATCAGCAGGCATAAGACCGGAAGGACTTAAGCGGTGAGCGGCTTCGAACCCCAGGCACGTTGGCAGGCTTCGGCGTTCCTCGCCGCCGGGTCATCCTCGTTTGCCGACTTCCTCGCGACGGCCGCACCCGGGCTGCTGCCGTCACCTGAGTCCAGCGGCGGCAGCGCGAGCGGGATCGATGTGCCGCACGGCACCACGATCGTGACGGCCGTGTGCGCCGAGGGCGTGGTGATGGCTGGCGACCGGCGAGCCACGGCGGGAAGCATGATCTCCCAGCGCGACATCGAGAAGGTGTTCCGTACCGACGAATTCACCTGCGTTGGCATCTCCGGCGTGGCGGGCATCGGCATCGACCTGGTCAGGCTCTTCCAGGTAGAGCTCGAGCACTACGAGAAGCTGGAAGGCCGGTCACTGTCGCTGGAGGGCAAGTCGAACCGGCTGGCTGGCCTGGTCCGGTCGAACCTGGGCGGCGCAATGCAGGGCCTGGTGGCGGTGCCGTTGCTGGCGGGCTACGACGAGGAAGTCGGCCACGGCCGCATCTTCAGCTTTGACGTGGCCGGCGGCCGGTATGAGGAGCAGCGGTTTGCCTCGATCGGCTCAGGCTCGGTATTTGCCCGCGGCGCGATGAAGAAGCTCTACCGGGACGGCATGAACGTCGACGACGTAGTGCTCACGCTGATGCAGTCGCTGTACGACGCGGCTGACGACGATTCCGCGACCGGTGGCCCGGACATGTCGCGGCGGATCTACCCCATGGTCGCGTCGGTGACCGCCGACGGATTCCACCGCCTGACCGAGGAAGAGGCCGGCCAGTACGCGCAGGCCGTCGTGTCGGAGCGCCAGCACTATCCGGACGGGCCGGTAGCTCCGCTGCGGACGGCCTCGGACTCGTGACCGGTCAGCAGAGCTGATCACCCCACCCCGACTCGAGTAAGGAAGCGCCCGCGGTGTCGATGCCGTTCTACGTGTCACCTGAGCAGGTGATGAAGGACAAGGCGGATTACGCGCGCAAGGCCATCACGCGGATCCGCAGCGGTGTCGTGCTCGCATGCGAAGCCGGCATCCTGTTCGTCGCGCCGAACCCCTCCAGGGCGCTGCGCAAGTTCAGTGAGATGTATGACCGGATCGCGTTTGCCGCGGTCGGCCGCTACAACGAGTTCGAGAGCCTGCGCAAGGCCGGCGTCAGGTACGCCGACATGACCGGCTTCCAGTACGACCGGCGCGATGTCACCGCGCGCGGTCTAGCGGACTGGTACGCGCAGCTGCTGGGCGCGTTGTTCACCGACAGCAATAAGCCGTACGAGGTGGAGATCGTCGTCGCCGAGGTCGGGAATACCGCCGACACCGATCAGATCTACCGCATCATCTTCGATGGCTCGGTGGCCGAGGAGCACGGTTTCGTCGTGATGGGCGGCCAGGCCGACAAGGTCGCCGCGGTGCTGAAAGAACGGTATGTGCCGGGCATGTCGCTGACCGAGGCGATGTCGCTGGCCATCGCTTCGCTGGCCGGCCAGGGCGACGGCGGCAACTCCGAGCCGCTGACCAGTGGCCAGCTTGAGGTTGCGCTGCTGGAGCGGACCAGGGCGCACCGGGCGTTCCGGCGGCTCAGCGGCCCGCGGCTCGAGGAACTGCTGGCGCAGGCAAAGTCTGCTGCCCCGAGCGGGCCGGCGGGCTCAGCGAACGGCGCTGGCAGCAACGGCTCGGCGGCAGGAAACGGCTCGGCTGGCGGCGACGGTACCGCTGGCGGCGACGCCGACGGCGCAGGTAACGGGAACGGCTCGAGCAGCTGATCAATCCGGTCCGCGAAGGCAGTGCGCACGGGGGCCGAGGCCCTCGTGAGCTCGGGTTTGTGGGTTGCCGGGGGCGCGCAGGGGCGGAGCTCCCCGTGGGTGTTGGTACTGTCAGCATGAGGGGCTAGGGCCACTCGCGCCGGACCCGGAGGAAGATCGTGACAGCCGACCTGGCAGCCATCACCGGCATCGACGTCCCCACTGGCCTGCTGATCGGCGGCCAGTGGTCATCGGGACGAGCAGGCACGCTCCCGGTCGTCAATCCGGCCACCGAAGAGGTCATTACCGAGGTGGCCGATGCCAGCCCTGAGGATGCGCTGGAGGCAGTCGCGGCCGCCGCGGAGGCGTTGCCGAAGTGGTCGGCCAGGCCGCCGCGCGAGCGAGCTGAGAGCCTGCGCCGCGCCTACGAGCTGATGATCGAGCGGTCCGAGCAGCTCGCCCGGCTGATGGTGCTGGAGAACGGCAAGGCGCTGCGGGATGCCCGCGGCGAGATCCTGTACGCGGCTGAGTTCTTCCGCTGGTATGCCGAGGAGGCCGTGCGGATCGACGGATCGCTGGCGATCGCGCCGTCCGGGTCCAACCGCATCATGGTGCAGCGCCAGCCCGTCGGGGTCAGCTACATGATCACGCCGTGGAACTTCCCGGCCGCGATGGCGACCCGGAAGATCGGCCCCGCGCTGGCCGCCGGATGCACCGTCATTCTCAAGCCCGCCAAGGAGACGCCGCTGACGGCACTGGCGGTGGCCGGGCTGCTGACCGAGGCAGGCGTGCCCGACGGCGTAGTCAACGTAGTGCCCACGAACAAGCCAGGCCCGCTGACCCAGGCTGTGATCGCCGACCCGCGAGTGCGGAAGCTGTCGTTTACAGGCTCCACCGAGGTGGGGCGGATGCTGCTGAAGCAGGCGGCCGACTACGTGCTCAACTGCTCAATGGAGCTGGGCGGCAACGCGCCGTTCCTGGTGTTCGAGGACGCTGACCTTGACGCGGCGGTCGAGGGCGCGTTCATCGCCAAGATGCGTAACGGCGGCGAGGCGTGCACCGCGGCCAACCGTTTCTACGTGCACGAGAGCGTCGCGGCCACTTTCTCCGCCAGGCTCGCCGCGAAGCTAGCCGCGCTTCACGTCGGGCCGGGTCTTGAGGACGGGGTGGACCTTGGCCCGCTGGTCAACGCCGATACGCGGTCTAAGGTGTCCGCGCTGGTTGATTCGGCGACTGGCGACGGGGCAGAGGTGCTCACCGGCGGCCGCGCACCCGACCGAGCCGGTTTCTTCTACGAGCCGACCGTGCTGGACAGCGTGCCCGCGGACGCGGCGATCCTGTCCGAGGAGATATTCGGGCCGGTCGCGCCCATCGTCAGGTTCTCCGACCAGGAAGAGGCGATCGAGCTGGCCAACAGCACCGAGTATGGCCTCGTTTCCTATCTGTACTCCAGTGACCTGCGCCGCGGCTTGCAAGTGGCAGAGGCGCTGGAGGCAGGGATGGTCGGCATCAACCGCGGCGTCGTGTCTGACCCCGCAGCGCCATTCGGTGGAGTGAAGCAGTCCGGCCTCGGCCGCGAGGGCGGCCACGACGGGCTGCTTGAGTACACCGAGACCAAGTACATCGCCGTCGACTGGTAGCTGGGGACGGATGGACAGGCGAATTTTCGGGCTTGAGAACGAGTACGGCGTCACCTGTACGTTTCGCGGCCAGCGGCGGCTGTCCCCGGACGAGGTCGCCAGGTACCTGTTCCGCCGCGTGGTGTCGTGGGGGCGCAGCAGCAACGTGTTCTTGCGCAACGGCGCCAGGCTCTACCTGGACGTTGGCAGCCATCCCGAATACGCCACGCCCGAATGTGACAGCCTGATTGACCTGGTCACTCACGACAAGGCAGGCGAGCGCATCCTCGAGGGCCTGCTGGTCGACGCCGATACCCGGCTGCGCGAGGAAGGCATCGCCGGCGACATCTACCTGTTCAAGAACAACACCGACTCGGCTGGCAACTCCTACGGCTGTCACGAGAACTACCTGGTCGGTCGGCACGGCGAGTTCGGCAGGCTCGCCGATGTGCTGATCCCGTTCCTGGTGACGCGCCAGATCATCTGCGGTGCCGGGAAGGTGCTCCAGACGCCCCGCGGCGCGGTGTACTGCGTCAGCCAGCGCGCCGAGCACATCTGGGAAGGCGTGTCCTCCGCAACGA
Source organism: uncultured Actinomycetota bacterium (assembly GCA_963834665.1). Taxonomy (GTDB): domain Bacteria; phylum Actinomycetota; class Actinomycetes; order Streptosporangiales; family Streptosporangiaceae; genus JAJYUU01. The sequence goes on along the minus strand of CAWICK010000005.1, from coordinate 344,019 downwards.
CCAGGTCACGGCCGATCATCAACACCAGGGATGAGCCGCATGCCGACGCTGAGCGATTCCGGCGGCTGCATGTGATCGTCGGCGACTCCAACATGAGCGAGACCACCATGCTGCTCAAGGTCGGTGCCACCGACCTGGTGCTGCGGATGGTGGAGGCCGGGATCGTGATGCGCGACCTGACGCTGGAGAACCCGATCCGGGCGATCCGCGATGTCAGCCACGACATGACCGGGCGCCGCCGGGTCCGGCTGGCCAACGGCCGCGAGGTCAGCGCGCTGGATATCCAGCAGGAGTACCTGGGCAAGGCCCAGGAATTCACCGCGCGCAAGGGCGCGGACGCCATCACCACCCGCGTACTCGAGCTGTGGGAGCGGACGCTGCGGGCAGTCGACACCGGTGATCTGGGCCTCGTGGCGCGGGAAATCGACTGGATCACCAAGCTCCAGCTGATCGAGCGCTACCGGGCCAAGCACGACCTGCCGCTCGCCTCGCCGCGGGTCGCCCAGCTCGATCTGGCCTACCACGATGTGCACCGCGGTCGCGGCCTGTACTACCTGCTGCAAAAACGCGGCGCGGTCGAGCGGGTGTGCCGCGACCTGGACATCTTCGCCGCCAAGTCGATCCCGCCTCAGACCACGCGGGCCCGGCTGCGTGGTGAGTTCATCCGCCGCGCGCAGGAGCGGCGCAGGGACTTCACCGTCGACTGGGTACACCTGAAGCTGAACGACCAGGCGCAGCGGACCGTGCTGTGCAAGGACCCGTTCCGCTCGGTCGACGAGCGGGTGGAAAAGCTCATCGCCGGCATGTAGCGGGCGCCCCGCCGCTGACCTCCCGGATCTTCCGCGTATATCTAGTCCGATTAGCCGCTTTTGCGTACGCGGAACTGTCAGGATGTCCGACAGTGATTCGGCACACTCCACTTTTCGTGCTCGCACGACTACCCCACGTTGCTAAGCTCGGCCGGTCAGCCTGCAGCTACCGGGGGGCTTTGCGTTGGCGGATGCAGCATTGGTGAACGGGGCGTTAGCCGGTTCTGCGGACCGCGCTGCTGCTTTTGGCCGGGACGCTGTCGTTATCGGCGGCTGCGGTCACGTGGGCCTGCCGCTTGCCATCGCGCTGGCCAGCCGCGGCGCGCTAGTGGCGAGCTACGACATCAGCGCACCCGCTGTGGCGGCCGTCAGCGCCGGGAACATGCCGTTCGCCGAGCCGGGCGCTGAGTCGGCGCTACGCGAGGTGCTCGCGGGCGGCAGGCTTACCGCGACCACCGATCCTGGCGTGATCAGCACGGCCGAGCACGTGATCGTGGTCGTGGATGGCGTTGTCGAGTCCCGGCTGGCGGGCCTTGCCGACCAGCTGCGGGCCGGCCAGCTATTGGTGCTACGCAGCACCGTGCAGCCTGGTGCCACGGCCCGGCTGGAGAAACTCACAGCCGACCTGGGGCTTGACGTTGACGTGGCGTTCTGTCCTGAGCGCATCGCCGAGGGCCAGGCAATGACGGAGCTGTTCGAGTTGCCGCAGATCGTATCGAGCCGTACCGGACGCGGCCTGGAACGAGCGATCCGGCTGTTCCGGCTGCTGTCGCCGGTACTGGTGCCGATGTCGCCGGAGGAAGCTGAGCTGGCCAAGCTGTTCGCTAATGCGTGGCGCTACGTTAGCTTCGGCATCGCCAACGAGCTGTACGCGATCGCGAACGACCGCGGCCTGGACTACGAGCGGATCCGGCAGGGGCTGGCGCTGGGTTACCAGCGCGGAGCTGACCTGCCGAGAGCGGGCTTCGCGGCCGGTCCGTGCCTCCGCAAGGACACAAGCTGGCTAGCGGGCGCGCATGGCGGGTTCAGCATCGGGACGGCTGCGATAGCGGCGAACGAGGGCCTGGCCGACTACCTCGTCAGTCGGCTCGCGCAGCGGTACCCGCTCGCCGAGATGTGCGTCGGCATCCTGGGCATGGCGTTCAAGGCCGGCTCCGACGACATCAGGGACAGCTTGTCGTACCGGCTCAAGCGGCTGCTCGCGGACCGCGCCGCGGCGGTGCTGTGCACCGATCCGCTGGTGACTGCCGATCCCGATCTCGTGCCGCTCGATGACGTGCTGGCCCGCGCCGACTTGCTGGTCGTCGCCACTCCGCAGCCCTGCTACCGCAACCTGCCGGCCAGTCAGCCAGTGGCCGACATCTGGGGCGTGACCGGCAGGGGAGTGCTGACGTGACCGCCGCGGACCTGGCTGTCGCCGAGCTAACTGACCCGAGCTGCCTGAGGGGACGGCCGCTGACGGCACGGTTGCCGCGCGCGCGGCTGGTACAGGCGCCACGGGCGTGCCGAGGCTGTCGGTGGTAATCCCGGCCAGGCACGAGAGCGAGCGGATCGCCGGCGTGCTGGATCTGCTATTTGACTCGGTGCGCAGCGCCTGCGAGGTCCTCGTGGTAGTCGACAGCGCCGACGATCCGACCGCGGCCGTGGTCGGCGCTTATGCCCGGGCGGAGCGGCGGCTGCGGTTGCTGGTGAACAAGGACGGCGCCGGCCCGGCCGCGGCTATCAGGTTCGGCATCGACGCGGCCACGGCGCCGGTCATTGTGGTCACGATGGCGGACGGCAGCGACGATCCGAGCCAGATCGATGAGCTGGCGGCGCTCGTGGCGGCCGGCGCGGTACTGGCGGCGGCGTCGCGGTACGCGCCCGGCGGACGGCAGCTCGGCGGCCCGCCGCTGAAAGGCATGTTGTCCCGGCTAGCCGGAACCTCCCTCAGGCTGCTCGCGCGGGCCGGCACCACCGATGCGACCAACTCGTTCAAGGCCTACTCGGCTGAATTCGCACGGCGGGCCGGGGTGGACTCGCGGCACGGCTTCGAGATCGGCATCGAGCTGACCGCCAAGGCTCGGCGGCTGCGGTTGCCCGTTGCGGAGATCCCGACCACCTGGCGCGACAGGGCCGGGGGCCGGTCGGGGTTCCGGCTAGCCCGGTGGTTGCCTGCGTACCTGCGCTGGTACCTGTTCTGCTTCGGCCGCCCCCTGACAAGTGAACAACTGACGGCTAGGAGACCGGCCTCCGGGAGGCACAGCCCGGCCGGCGGAGCAGCCGGTGGCTGAGCGGGTGCTGGTCAGCGGATCATCCGGGTTCATCGGCGGTTACGTCACCACAGAGCTGTTAGGCCGCGGCTATCAGGTGGTCGGCGTTGACAACTTCAGCAAGTACGGGCCGCGGCCCTCGCCGCACGACGGTGACCCGGCTTACAGCTTTGTCGAGGCGGACGCCGCTGATGCCGGGCTCATGACCAGTTTGCTTGCGGATTGCGATCAGTTCATCGCCGCCGCCGCGATGATCGGCGGGATCTCCTACTTCCACGCGCTGCCCTACGACCTGCTCGCGGCGAACGCCCGGATCATGGCCGCCGGCTGCGACGCTGCGATAGCAGCGCACCGCCAGGGGCGGTTGCGGAGGCTGACCTACATCTCCTCGTCCATGGTGTATGAGTCGGCGGCCAGCTGGCCGTCGGCCGAGGGGCAGCAGGCGCTTATCCCGCCGCCCCGGTCTGCCTACGGTTTCTCCAAGCTGGCCGGCGAGTACCTTGCCCGGGCCGCCTTCGAGCAGCACGGCCTGCCGTTCACCATCGTTCGCCCGTTCAACTGCGTCGGCGCGGGGGAGAGCCGGGCGCCGCGTGCTGTTGACCTGGGCACTGGCGACCCGGGCACCGGCGACCCGGGCACTGGCGACCCGGGCCCCGGCACGGGCGGCCTCAGGCTCGCGCTCAGTCACGTGGTCCCGGACCTGGTGATCAAGGTGCTCAATGGCCAGGACCCGCTGCACATCCTGGGCTCGGGGCGCCAGCTGCGGCACTACACCTATGGCGGCGATCTCGCCAGGGGAATCGTGATGGCCATGGAGCATCCGCTCGCAGCCGGCGAGGATTTCAATCTTTCCAGTACGCAGGCGACGTCCGTGCTGGAGCTTGCGGCGCTGATCTGGGCGAAGGTCAAGGGCCCGGACGTGCCGTTGCGGATCGTGCATGACCCGCCGTTCGAGCACGACGTGCAACAGCGCGTGCCGGACACTAGCAAGGCGAGGCGCGTGCTCGGGTTCGAGGCGACCACCAGCCTGGAGCAGATGCTGGCTGAAGTCATCGCCGGGCTTACCGAGGTAGTTGGGGCAGGCCTGGCATGACGACCGTTCAGGAGCGGCCGGCGCAGCTTCGAGTCTCGGCTCCGGGGCCTCCTGCTGTTAGTGCTCCGGGTAGTGCCGGCCGGTTGCCGCTCGGTCCGGCGCTCGCGCTGGCCAGGCCAGCTAGCCCGGCTGGCGGCCCCGTTACCTAGCACGGCAGCGCGGCTGTTCAGGGGAGGCGCGACACAGTTCCTGCGACTGCCAGCCCGGCTGCCGGAGCTACCAGGCCGCGCGCTGCCCAAGAACGGACTGCCCGAGGACGGACTGCCCGAGGACGGACTGCCCGAGGACGCCCGGCCCTGGCTTGACCTGCCCCGGCGCGGCGTGTCCAGCTTGCGGCAGGCCATCCGGGACCGGCGAGCCGGCCGGGCGGGCCGTCGCGGGCAGCAGTCCCAGCAGCAGCCCCGCCGGGCAGCGTGGCCGGTGCGAATCGCCGCATCGTGTGCCTGGCTGCTGGCCGGCCTGGTGCTGTTCAGCTGTTACCTGCACGTGTCCCGGACCGTTCCTGTCAACTCCGATGGTGCCTCGAACGTGCTGCAGGCCTGGGACATGCTGCACGGCAACCCGCTGCTGCGCGGCTGGGTGCTGTCCGATGTGTCGTTCTACACCACGGAGCTGCCCCAGTACATGGTCATCGAGCTGGCCCGCGGCCTGACTCCCGATGTCGTGCACATCGCCGCCGCGATCACCTACACGATGCTGGTGCTGCTAGCGGCGCGGCTGGCCAAGGGCGGGGCCAGGGGCATGCTCGGGCTGCTGCGAGTCGCGGTGGCGGCGGGCATCATGATCGCGCCGCTCCAGTCCAGCGCGCACGTGCTGCTGCTTGAGCCCGATCATGTCGGCAGCGCGGTGCCGGTCCTGCTGGTTCTGCTGCTCCTGGACCGGGCTGGCCGCAGGTGGTTCGTGCCGCCGCTGGTGTTCCTCTGCTGGCGTGGGCTCTGGTGGCGGATCAGATTGTGCTGATCACCGCGGTCGGCCCGGTGGCGTTCGTCGCGCTGGCCCGCGCCTATCAGGCCGTGTTCAGGCAGCGGGCAACTGCCCGAACGGCGTTGTTCGACTTCGCGCTGGCCGGCGCCGCCCTGGCTGCGGTGGCCGCGGCCAGGCATGCGACCGCCATTATCCAGGCTCGCGGCGGCTTCCGGGTCTGGCCGGTCAGCAACGTGCTGGCACCATTCGCTCAGCTGCCGCACAACCTCACACAGGTCATCCAGGGCCTGCTGGTGCTGTTCGGCGCCGAGTTTCCCGGTCAGCGGGTTGGATTCGGAGCTGCGGTCGGGATGCTGCACCTGATCGCGATAGGCCTGGCCGGCTGGGCCGTGTGCGCAGCGGCCCGGAGATTCGCGCGGTCGCCGCTGGTGGTGCAGATACTGGCGGTGGCGATCCTGCTGAGCCTGATTGCCTACCTGCTCGGCCCGAATGCGGGCCAGCCTGATAGCAGCAGGGAGTTCGCCGCCGCGCTGCCGCTGGGCGCCGCGCTGGCCGGGCGACTGCTGGCACGGCGGCTGCGCAAGGCCAGGCTGATGCCCGCGCTCTCGGTCGTACTGGCGGCTTACCTGGCGGCCCTGGCCGGAGTCGTGGCTCGCCCGGCCGTCCCGGCCCAGAATCAGGCGCTGGCCGGATGGCTGGCCACCCACCGGCTGGACTACGGCCTCGCCGACTACTGGCTGGCCAACTCGGTGACGGCGGACAGCGGCGGCCTGGTCGCGGTCCGCGCCGTCAAGGTCGGGCACGTGGTCCGGCCGTACCTGTGGGAAGCGGAGCCGAGCTGGTACTCAGCGCAGTCACATGTGGCCAGTTTCGTCGTGCTGCCCAGTTCCGGGCCCGGGCCGTGGAACCTCGCGCCGTCTGCGACCGCGGTGCTGGGTGCTTTCGGCCAGCCCGCGAAGGTCTACTTCCTGGCTGATTACACGGTTCTGGTATGGAACTCGAATCTGCTCGGCCGGCTGGCGACGTCGCCGGCCGGCTAGACGGCCCAGCTCACCTAGCCTGCACTGCCCGGATGGCCCGGGCCAGCCGGCCAGGGCCGGTAGGCTGACTTGTCTTGAACCCGACACTGAGGAATCTCATGCGCCGCATCGCATCAGCCCTGCTGGTCCCGCTCGCCGCTTGCGCAGTCCTGGCAGGTTGCGGGTCGTCAGGATCGTCAGGCACGGCCGGGCTAGCCGGCGCAGCGGACAGCAACGCTGCCGTGAAGGTAACGGGCAGCTTCGATAAGACCCCCAGCGTGAGCATCCCGAAGAAGACTCCGAGCACGAACCTGGTGATCAGCACCCCGATCAAGGGCACCGGCGCCGTCGTGAAGACGGGCAACACGGCGCTGGCAAACATCGCGATCTACAAGTGGACCGGGACCACTAACACGCTGATCGAGTCGACTTTCGGCACGGCCGCGAACAGCGGCCCGCAGGTCATCCCGACACAGATGGGCTTGACCGGGCTGGCGACGGCGCTCAAGGGCGCGAAGCTGGGCAGCCGGATCGTGGCAGTCCTGCCGCCGAAGTACGGCTATGGCACCAGCGGCCAGTCGCAGCTGGGCATCACCGGCTCAGACACCCTGGTCTGGGTCATCGACCTGCTGCAGCAGTTCAACCAGGGCGAGTCTGCTAACGGGACCTCGCTCACCCACGGTGGCGGCACACTTCCGACGGTGACGGCGAAGGCCGGGCAGGCTCCGGTCATCACCATTCCGAAGCACTCTCCGCCTGCCAAGCTTTCGGCCACCACCTTGATCAAGGGCACCGGACCCAAGACCGTCAAGGGCGAACGGCTGGTCGTCCAGTACGTCGGCGCTATCTGGCGGACCGGCAAGGTGTTCAGCACCTCCTGGCCGTCGGCGACGTCGCCAGCGGGCAGCCCGTTCAGCTTCACGCTCGGCACCGGGGTGCTAGCGGGCTGGAACGACGGCCTGGCCGGGATCCCGGTCGGCAGCCGGGTGATGCTGGTGATCCCGCCGGCGCTTGGCTACGGCCCGACCGGCGGCCAGCCGAGCGCTGGCATCACCAAGACCGACACCCTGGTCTTCGTGGTCGACATCCTCGGCGTCCAGCAGGCCAATAGCTGACGGCTGCCGGGCGCGGCTCAGTTCCAGCGCTCGAACGGCTCGCTGATCTCGGCGCCTGCCAGGAAGGCCGGCAGCAGCTCGCGCAGCCTGCCCGGGTAGAACCGCTCGGTGCTGGCCAGCAGCTCGGGAACCGGCCACCAGCGCGAGCCGACGTACTCGTCCCGCTCTTCGGGGGTACGGCCGCCATCGGTGATCTCGGGCTGGCTAGCGTCGATGCGGACTCCCGCGATGACCTCGTGCTGGAGCCGCCGGATGCCGTGCCCGGTCCAGGTGGCCGACCGGCGCCACAGCGGCGGCCCAACCTGTGCGGTGGTGACCAGCAGGCCGGTTTCCTCGCGGAGCTCGCGCACGGCTGCCTGCCGGTAGCTCTCGCCTGCCTCGATGCCCCCGCCGGGCAGTTCCCACCAGGGCTGGGGTGAGCGAGAGCCGAGCTGCGCCCGGAATAGCAGGACGCGGTCGTGGCTGTCCTGAAGCACGACGCGTACACAGGATCGCTCCAGGTCATACTTTCCGGTTTCGTCGCCTGGCGCACCCGGGCTGGCGTCGCTAGCCGGCCCGAGGGTGGCGGCGTGCCGGCCGGCCGCCGCGGCGGCCAGGAAGTAGGCCAGGTCGGCGTCGAGTCCGCGGCCCATGGTCGATAGCGGCACCGGGCAAGCCCGCAATACGTCCGGCAGCCCGTCGACGCTCACCCTGACCAGGTTGTGCCGCGTCGCCAGCGGCGCGGCGGCGGCAAGCAGCTGCGCGCCGAACTCGCCGCCTAGCTCGGGCACTACGATGTCGGCCCTGGCCAGGGCCACCCGGCCGTATGCGGTCAGGCTGTGATGGGAAAGGCCCCGGTGCCGCTCCCGCGGGTCTGCCTGGCTGACCCGCAGCGATCCGACCGGCCTGCCGCGCAGGATCGCGGCGGTGTTAACCGCTTCGCCGGCCGCGACGCCGGAGAATCCCCACATTGTGCCGGTGCCCAGGTTGCCGGGTCCCTGGGAGACGACGGCGAGCTCGGCGCCTAGTACGTGCCGGGCAGCCAGCAGTCCGCTGTGCAGGGTGACGGCCTCCAGGTCGCCTCCGAAGGCCTGGCCCACTGTCACGATCCCGGCCAGCCAGCCTGCCTCGGTGAGCGCGGAAGCCGTCCGGGAGAACCAGGCGGGCAGCGCACCACCGTCGAGCATCACATAGGCGATACGCGGGCGCGCGGCGTCGTCGCCGTAGGGCCGCGTGGCGTCGTTGCCGTAGGGCCGCGCGGCCAGGTAGCCGGCCAGGATGGCCGGCAGCGCGGAATGCAGGTCGGCGATCACGACGGGCAGGCCGCCGAGATCGTCGGCATCCCGGAGCAGCTCATGGAAGTCAGAGCCCTGCTCGTCCGCGCCGAGCACGCAGGCCTGCAGCGGCGTGTACCGTGCCTTGATCAGGTGACCGGGCTCGTCGGCGTCGGGGGGCAGGCGGTCGGGAATCGCTACGACCAGGGCATATCCGCCGGTCCCGAGACCCAGGTCGAGGGCGACGGTGTTCAGCAGGACCCGGTCGCCGGGCTCCGGCGCGCCGGTGAGCCGCGGGTATGCCAGAGCCCTGACGGTGCGGCCCGCCACCGCCACGTCCAGTTCGATCGCGCCGGCCCAGGACCGGCCGAGAGCAGAAACCTCGCCACTTCGCCACCTAATCACTCCGGCAGGGTAGCGTCGGATCGCGGGAAGGGGTGGCGATGTCCAGGCGGAAGACTGAGCGGCTGCTGAGCCTGGTGGTTTGCCTGCTCTCAGCGCGCAGGTACCTGACCGCGGCGCAGATCAGGGAAGCCGTTCCCGGTTATCCGGAGTCTTTCGAAGCGTTCAAGCGGATGTTCGAGCGGGACAAGGACGAACTCCGCGAACTCGGCATACCACTGGAGACCGGCACGAACTCGGCGAGCGATGAGGAGGCTGGCTACCGGATTTCGCGGCAGGCTTACGAGCTGCCTGAGATCAGGCTCGAGCCGGACGAGGCCGCGGTGCTCGGGCTGGCTGCGCGGGTCTGGCGCCGGGCGGAGCTAGCCGGGGCGGCTGAGGGAGCGCTGCTCAAGCTGCGGGCTGCCGGCATCGATGCCGAGGACATCACGCAGCCCGGCATCGAGCCTCGCGTGCAGACCGGCGAGGCCGCCTTCGGGCCTTTGTGGGAGGCGATCCGGGACCGGCGGCCGGTGACCTTCGGGTACCGTGCTGCCGGCCGTAGCTCGGCTCAGCCGCGCAGGCTTGAGCCATGGGGCGTGGTCAACAGGCGCGGCCGCTGGTATGTGGTGGGATTCGACAGCGAGCGGCAGGAGCAGCGAGTCTTCCGGCTGAGCCGGGTCGATGGCGCGGTCAGCTTCACCGGGCCGCCAGGATCAGTCACCGTGCCGCCGGGCACCGACGTCCGCGGCGCGGTGCTGGCCAGGGACACTGAGGCGGCGCCGCCGCGAGCCTGCAAGCTGCTGGTGCGCACTGGGGTCGGATACGGGCTGCGCCGCCATCCGGTGAGCGTGACCCCGGCACCGGACCGGCCCGGCTGGGACCTCATCGAGCTGAATTTCACTGACACCGGGTGGTGGAGCGAGCACGTCGCCTCGTTCGGGGCCGACGTGATCGTGCTGGAGCCGAGTGACCTGCGCGATGCGGTCATCGGGCGGCTGAAAGGAGTGCTGGCATGACGGCGGATGCCTCGCTCCGGCCAGGTGGCCAGGTCCGGCCAGGTGGCCAGGTCCGGTCGGGTCAGGCACGCGGAAACGCCGCGGCGCCGACTGCCACCGAGCGGCTGCAGCGGCTGCTCGCCCTGGTTCCCTATGTCGTCAGCAGGAACGTCGTGGGGATGGCGGAGACCGCGGCGGTGTTCGGCATCACCGAGCGCGAGCTGGTCGACGACCTGAATATGCTCTGGTGCGTCGAGCTCCGGTCACCCGATCCGTACTGCCCGATCGACCTGTCCTACGAGGGCGGCGAGATCATGGTGAGCGAGGCCGAGGCCTTCGACCGGCCATTGCGCCTTGGCGTGGACGAGGCCTGCGCATTGCTGATCGCGCTGCGGATGCTGGCTGACCTGCCGAGCTTGGGGGATGGTTCGGCGCTGAGCCGGACGATCGCCAAGCTCGAGGCGGCGGCCGGTGCCGCGGCCGCGCCCAGCAGCCAGGTGGCGGTGCAGGTCGACGACGTGACGGGGCAGCCGGCCTCGGCCGAGGTTGCCGACGCGCTCAAGCGCGGCAGGCGGCTGCACATCTCGTACTACGTGCCCGGCCGCGATGAGGCAACCGAGCGCGACGTTGACCCGATGCGGCTGCTGGTCGTGGAGGGGCGCAGCTACCTGGAAGGCTGGTGCCGGCGGGCGAACGCGGTCCGGCTGTTCCGGCTGGACCGGATCCTGTCGATCGAGGTGCTGGATGTCGCGGCCGCCGTTCCGGCCGGCGCCGAGGAAGTCGATGTCGACGGCGGGTTGTTCCGTCCCTCGCCCGAGGACGTGCATGTCGAGTTCGAGCTCGCCTCGGCCGGCCGCTGGGTGGCCGAGTATTACCCGTGCGAGGAAGTAGCGGAGCTTGGCGACGGGAGGCTGCGCATCCGGCTGGGGACGCCCGACACGCAGTGGGTCCGCCGGCTTGCGCTACGGCTCGGCGAGGATGGCCGGCTGACCGCTCCGGCGGGACTGGCCAGGCAGGTCGCCAGTGACGCAAAGGCAGCACTCGATCACTACGCGTAGGGTGAATTTGCCCGCTATCGTCCGTTAACGCGGCGGTCGCTCGGTCGTCCGCGTCGGTACGCTTACGATGGCTAAGGTGGGCCTCGCGTGTAGACTCTGGCCAACAGAGCTTGGAGCGCCAGCTCCGCCGAATGGGGATTGACATGGACGGTGCGTTTGCCCCGTGGCACATCATTGTGCTTGTCGTCGTTCTGGTGCTGCTGTTCGGCTCACGGCGGTTGCCCGGCGCGGCTAAGTCGCTTGGTGAGTCCATGCATATATTCAGGCGGTCCGTCCAGGGCGCCGATCCGGACGATGCCAGCCGCGGCGGCGACTTCACCGCGAGCACGACGCTGCCGCCGGCCTGGACCCCCCGGGGGTGCCGCCGCCCGCGCCGGATGCCACCCAGCAGCAACTGCAGGATCTGCAGCGCCAGGTGGAGGATCTGCGGCAGCAGTCGGCCGGCGGTGCGCGCTCGGAGGACCAGACCGCGCAGCCGCGCTGACCCCTGTCCGAGGTGGCCGTGGGACAGGAAACGCCAGAAGCAGACCGGCCAGACGGGCCTAACCTAGGGCTGAGCCGCCGGGCGAATCCTGACGCCCGGATGCCGTTGCTGGACCACATCCGCGAGCTCCGGAACCGGGTTATCAAGATCGCGATAGCGATCACCGTCGGATCGGCGATCGGCTGGCTCCTCTATAAGCCCATCTTTGCCTTCATCGAGGCACCCTTCTGCAGGCTCCCTGCTGCGATCAGGCACATACCGGGAGCGACCGGCGACCGTAGCTGCAGTCAGCAGCTGTACGTGACAGGGATCTTCGACGCGCTGTTCCTGAAACTTCAGATTTCGATAGCCGCGGGCGCAATCCTCGCCGCGCCTATCTGGCTGTACCAGCTGTGGGCCTTCATCGCGCCGGGACTGTACCGGCGCGAACGGCGGTGGGCGTACTACTTCGTGGGCGCCGCACTCCCGCTGTTCGCCGTCGGCGGGACGATCGCATACTTCGCGATGACCAAGGGCCTGCGGTTCCTGCTGGCGATGGTGCCGGCCGGGGTGACGCCGCTGATCACGATCAACACCTACATCAGCTACGCGGGCGCCATGCTGCTGATCTTCGGTATCGCATTCGAGCTGCCGCTGGTGTTCGTATTGCTGAATATGGCCGGGATACTGACGCACCAGCGGTTCCGCAAGTGGCGCCGCATGATCATCTTCCTGATCTTCGCGTTCGCCGCGGTGTTCACCCCGAGCCCGGATCCGATCAGCATGCTGCTGCTGGCCGTGCCGTGCGTGGTCCTTGTCGAGGCGTCCGAGGTGTTCGCCTGGGCTAATGACCGCCGCCGGTCACGGCAGGGCAGCCTCGAGTTCCCCGGTCTCAGTCACGAGGAAGTCAGCGAGTACGGCCTCGACACTCCCCTCGACGAGGACGCAGGTGCACCCGCCGGCAGACCGGGCGGCAGCTAGCGGCACCGTTCCCCACCTCATTCTCAGGACGGGCAAGGTCGGCCGCGACGGGAATTTCGTATCGGCGGAACCGGGCTGTTGGTCGCGATACGGTCAGCCCGTGATACGAGGGCAGAGTCGAGTTCCCTGGCTGATTTCGGCGGTAGCAGCATCCGGTGCCGCCCTGGTGCTGGCCGCCTCGCAATGGGCCGTTGCCGCACCAGGCGTACGTGCGCCGTCCGCTGCGGGCGCGAGCGCCGGGGCGCGCAAGGTCACGTTTGTTAACGACGTCAGCCATACGATCTGGGTGGCAGCGTCCCCGGACAAGGCTCATCCGCTGCACGCGACCGGCTGGGTACTGCGGCCAGGGCACAGCCTGACGATCACCGTGCCCGACCACTGGAACGGCCGATTCTGGGGCCGGACCGGCTGCGTGTTCCGCCACGGCCGCGGTCATTGCCAGAGCGGCGACTGCGGAGGCAAGCTGCAGTGCGCTGGCTACGGCGCGATCCCGGCCACGCTCGCGGAATACAACCTCGACGCCTGGCGCGGCCTCGACTTCTATGACGTCAGCATGGTCGATGGCTCGAATCTGCCGATGTACATCAACGTGACCAAGGGCAAGGCAGCCAAGAAGGTGAACGCACGCGGCTGCATCCCGGCGGGCTGCACCAAGCCGGTCGACTGCCCGAAAGCGCTCCGGGTCAAGGCTGGCGGCAAGGTCGTCGGCTGCGAATCTGCGTGCGCACGGTTCGGCACTGACCAGTACTGCTGCCGCGGCAAGTGGGCGTCAAGATCGCAATGTAATCCGGCGAAGTGGCCGGTGGATTACGCCAGGGTGTTCAAGCGCGCTGAACCGTACGCGTACTCCTACGTTTACGACGACGCGACGAGCGTCTACGTGTGCTCTGGCGGTTGCAATTACCGGATCGTCTTCGGCGTCACGCCGCGGAAATGACGACTGTCAGGCTGAGACCTGATCGACGATCGCGATGAGCTGGCTGAGCGTGCTGCGCAATACCGGCAGCCGGGATGCGGCGACCAGTTGCGCGATCACCGGCACGGTGGCGTCAATCAGCTGGTAGGTCCGGCCGGATCCGGGAGAGTTGTCGTGCACCCAGAACAACGTGATGCCGAGCGAGTAGAGCCAGAAAAGCTCTGGCAGCCGCTCCCGCACGCTACGTGCCATCTTGGCCGTTGAACCCTCGACCACCTCGCGGTAGAGCGCGATCGAGGCCAGCCGGGCGGGACTTGACTGCGGGCTGAACGGGCTCAGCGGGCTGGCTGGCTCGGCTGCGTGCTTGTAGAACGTGGCCGCGAACGAATGGTAGGGCGCGAGCACGTCGACCAGCGCCCGCACCGTGCCGCGGAGCCGGACAGATAGCTCGGTTTCGGCGGCGAGGATGCCCTGGCAGGCCGCCAGATGCGCGGCCAGGTTCCGGGCGTAGAACTCCTTGATGAGATCTTCCTTGGAGCTGAAGTAGTAGTAAGCGCTGCCGGTGGACACCCCGGCCCGCAGCGCGATATCGCGCATGGTGGCCGCCTCGTAGCCGCGCTCGCGAAACAGCGCCAGGGCCGCGTCAGTGATGGCGGTCCTGGTTTGCTCAGCACGCGGGGTCAGTACCGCATCAGCAACGCCGCCCACTACGGTCGCCCCGAGTGCGGCAGCAGCTTGCTCTGCGACCGGCGGCGCGTCCTGGCCAGCGCCGCCAGGGTGATCAGCGGCAGTACCCCGAGCACCAGCAGTACTTCGCCTACCTTGACAGACAGCACCTGCAGTCCGGCCCGGGCACTGGTGATTTCACCGTGGGTGCGCATAGTCAGCGTGACGAAGCCCATGCTCAGCAGGTAAAAGCCGAGCACCAGCAGGCGGCTGACCGCTCTGGCCAGGGCCTCGTTCCCGCCGAAAACGTCCAGCAGGAACGCCCGGCCGCTGCGGGCCAGACCCGTGCCCACCACGACCGTGAGCCCTGTGCTGATGAGGAGGTAGGCGAGATAGGTACCGACGATGTCCATGGCCGCCTCCGGGCGCCGGGGAATTTGTTGAACACGTTCAAATCTGACTCCCGCAACCGGAGAAGTCCATACGCCGCGCGGTGTGATTTTGAACACGTTCAACTCGCGAGGCACTGCGAAAGGGAACGTGGCGCCCTGGCTGTCCCGGCCGAGATGCGGTCGCGCAGCAGCCTTGTCGGCACATGCGCCTAATCTTGGCCGTATGACGTCGCAGGCCAGTCCAGCGGATCAGGCCGGTGAAGCCCGGATCACTACGTTCCGTCAGCTTTACCAGTTCGAGTTCGACGACTTCCAGCTGCAGGCCTGCCGGGCACTGAACAGCGGCCACGGCGTCCTGGTGGCCGCGCCTACCGGGTCTGGCAAGACCGTCGTCGGCGAGTTCGCCGTGCACCTGGCGCTGGCACCGGGCCGCAAGTGCTTCTACACCACGCCGATCAAGGCGCTGTCGAACCAGAAGTACGACGATCTTGTCAGCCGCTACTCCGCGGCCAAGGTCGGCCTGCTGACCGGCGACAACAGCATCAACGGCGAGGCGCCGATCGTGGTCATGACCACCGAGGTGCTGCGCAACATGCTCTACGCGGGCTCGCTGACCCTGGGCGGCCTCGGCTATGTGGTGCTCGACGAGGTGCACTACCTGGCCGACCGGTTCCGCGGCGCGGTCTGGGAGGAGGTGATCATCCACCTGCCCGAGTCGGTCCGGGTCGTCGCGCTGTCGGCCACGGTCAGCAACGCCGAGGAGTTCGGCGACTGGCTGGACCAGGTGCGCGGCGGCACCACCGTGATCGTGGACGAGCACCGCCCGGTCCCGCTGTGGCAGCACATGCTGGCCGGCAGCCGGCTCTACGACATGTTCACCAGCAACGGCGGCCGGTCAATCCGGAGCTGCGCCGGGTGGTCAGCCCGAGCGACTGCGGATCGGCGGACCGCGAGCACTGCAACCGCCGGCCGCGCGGCCGGCCGGCCGAGCGCGGCGGCCAGCGCCGGTTCCGCCCGCCGCAGCCGTCCCGTCGTCATCGAGCGGCTGGACGCCGCGGGCTGCTGCCCGCGATCACCTTCATCTTCAGCCGGGCCGGCTGCGACGCCGCCGTGCAGCAGTGCCTGCTGGCCGGGCTGCGGCTGACGACGCCGCGGGAGTCCGACGAGATCGCCGCGCTGGCCGCCGAGCGCACCGCCGGCCTTCCCGACGCCGACCTGGCCGTGCTCGGCTACGATCGTGGCTGGCCGGGCTGCGCCGGGGCATCGCCGCGCACCACGCCGGGCTGCTGCCCACCTTCAAGGAGGTGGTCGAGGAGCTGTTCGCGGCCGGGCTGATCCGCGCCGTGTTCGCCACCGAGACCCTGGCGCTGGGCATCAACATGCCGGCCAGGACCGTGGTCATCGAGCGGCTGGACAAGTGGAACGGCGAGACCCACGCCGACCTGACGCCGGGGGAGTACACCCAGCTCACCGGCCGGGCCGGGCGGCGCGGCATCGACATCGAGGGGCATGCGGTGGTGCTCTGGCAGCCCGGGCTGGACCCGGCCGCGGTGGCGGGCCTGGCCGGCACCCGGACCTACCCGCTGAACTCCAGCTTCCAGCCCTCCTACAACATGGCCGTCAACCTGGTCGGCCAGGTCGGCCGGGCGCGCGGCGGCCCTGCTGGAGTCGTCGTTCGCCCAGTTCCAGGCCGACCGCGGGGTGGTCGGCCTGGCCCGCCAGGCGGCCAGGATACGGGCCGAGATCGAGGAGCTCGCGGTGGGCTGCGAGCGCGGCGACCTGACGAGCTACGCCGCGCTGCGCCGCCAGCTGCCGCGACCGCGAGGGCGACGAGGCCCGGCAGCAGCGCCGCCGCCCGGCGCCGCGAGGCGCTGGCCTCGCTGGAGCGGCTGCGGCCGGGCGACATCATCCAGGTGCCCAGCGGCCGCCGGGCCGGGATCGCCGTGGTGCTGCAGCCGCCGGCCGCCGACGGGCAGCCGATGCCGCTGGTGCTGACCGACCGAGACCCGCCAGGTCAAGCGGCTGTCCCTGGCCGACTTCCCGGTGCCGGTGAGTGCCATCGAGCGGATCAGGATCCCGGCCTCGTTCAGCCCGAGGTCGCCAACGGCCGGCGTGACCTGGCCGCCACGGTACGGAACAAGCTAGCCGGTCGGGACCTGCGCAGCCGCACCGTCCGGCGCAGCGCGGACGGGGCGGGCGGCCCGGCGGGGACGATAGCGCTCCGCGTAGCGGCGCTGCGCCGCGAGCTGCGGCGAGCACCCCTGCCACGGCTGCCCGGACCGCGAGCCGCACCTGCGCCACCGGCCAGGCGACCCGGCTCGAGCGCGAGGCCGAGGACGCTGGAGCACCGGGTATCCAGCCGCTCGCACGTGCTGGCCCGGACCTTCGGCCGGGTCTGCGCGGTGCTGGAGGAGCTGGGCTACGTGGACGGGCGATGCCGTGACCCCAGCAGGGCAGGCGGCTGGCCGCCTCTACACCGAGCTCGACCTGCTCGCCGCTGAGTGCCTGCGCCGCGGCCCTGGGCGGGGCTCGCCCCGGCCGAGCTGGCCGCCTGCGTGTCCGCGCTGACCTTCGAGGCCCGGCGGCCCGACGACGCCGGCCCGCCCCGGCTGCCCCACGGCCCGGTCCGCGACGTGCTGGCCGACATGGTCAGCCTCTGGGGCGAGCTGGACGGCGTGGAGCGCAACCACCAGCTGTCGTTCCTGCGCGAGCCCGACCTCGGCTTCGCCTGGACCGCGCACGCCTGGGCCAGGGGCGCCGCGCTGGAGGCGCGCTGGCGCGACCTCACCCCGGGCGACTTCGTCCGGGCCGTCAAGCAGCTCATCGACCTGCTGGACCAGATCGCGGTGGCCGAGCCGGCGGCGCGCTGGCCGGCACCGCGCGGGCCGCGATCGACGCGCTGCGCCGCGGCGTGGTTGCGTACTCCTCGGTCGGCATGAGGCCAGGGGAGGTCGAATGGCTCACGGTCACGGCGGCTCACAGCGGCCGACTGGGCGGAGCTGCGCGCGACCCGGCTGGCCGCGCTGGCCGAGGCGCCCTACGCCTTCGCCTCCACCTCGGCGCGCGAGCGTGCGTTCACCGAGCAGGTCTGGCGCGACCGCCGGGGGCGGCTCGGCTCTCGCCGCCTGGCTACGGCGCGGCCATCGCTGGGCTGGCGAACGGCGTGCCGCCAGCTGCTGGCGCTCCGGCCGCACTGCTGCGCCGGCCGTACGGCGACTGCCGAGCTGGCACCTGGTCGGCCATGTGGGTCGTCCCCGGCCGTACGCGGGCACGGCCTCGCCGGCCGCCTGATCACCGCGGTCTGCGACGCTGGCCCGGGAGTCAGGTGCGCGGCGCGAGATCGAGCTATGGGTCACCGAAGTCAACGACCGGGCCCGGGCCTTCTACCGGCGGGTGGGATTCCGGCCCACCGGCGACCGGCAGCTCATCCGGCCCGAGGAGCCGGACAGCTGGGAGGAACGGATTGTGCCCGCCGCTCGGTCAGGCGAGCGCGGGCGCGAGTACCGGCAGGTCGTAGACCCGGCGGATGCTGCTGCCCAGCCGGGAGATGTCGGCCCCGTAGACATGCAGCGAGATGGCCACGTCCGTCGCCGTAGTTACGGACCCGGTGGATGTCGCCGGGCGGGGCGAAGCCGCTCACGTCGCCGGTCAGGTTCTGGCTGCTGCCCGGCCTCGCTCGAGCGCAGCGGCCGTCGTCGGCTGAGCGTGTACAGCTCCTCGTACTCGGTGCCCTGGATGCACGCCGAACACGCACCAGGTGACATGGTCGTGGATCGGCGTGACCTGGCCCGGCCGCCAGACCAGGGCCGTCACCGAGAACGAGCCGTCCGGCTCGACATGCAGCACGTGGCAGCGGTAGCCGTCCGGGTCGCCGGCCCGCTCGGCGGCGGTCAGGATCTCCGGGCCCGGGCAGGTGCTGGCGCGAGCTGCTCGGCCACCAGCACGGCGGTCCGCTGCCAGTCGGCCCGGCCTCGGTCGCGCCGCGGATCGCGGTGCCATCGAGGTCCGCCGGGACATCGGGATGCGACCGGGACTTATGATCGTCATGCTGTCCTCCTCGCTGCGCCCGTCGATGACTGTTCAGCCTAGGGACCGCGGAGCCAGCCGGTCCAATGCCAATAGATCCATGGATCCATAGAGCAGATATGGATCCGGGAATACGGCCGGCGGCGGGCCGCCTGGCTGGCAGGATTCGGCGCCTGGGCTCCCTCATGCTGCTGGACTCCGCCTCCATGTACTTCCGTGCGTTCTACGGCGTGCCGGAGACCATGACCGCGCCCGACGGCACCCCGGTGAACGCGGTCAGAGGGCTGCTGGACATGATCGCCAGGCTGGTCCGGGCCCGGCATCCGGCCCGGCTGGTGGCCTGCCTGGACGCTGCCTGGCGGCCCGCCTTCCGGGTCGCCGCGCTGCCGTCCTACAAGGCGCACCGGGCCAACCCCGACGGCTCCGAGCAGGTGCCCGACGCGCTGACCGCGCAGATCCCGGTCATCCTGGACGTGCTGGCCGCGGCCGGGGTCGCGATGGCGGGCGCGGCGGGCTACGAGGCCGACGACATCATCGGCACGCTCGCGGCGGCGCGAGCCCAGCCCGGTCGAGGTCGTCACCGGCGACCGCGACCTGTTCCAGCTCGTCGACGACGAGCGCGGCGTCCGGATCGCTTACATCGCCCGGGGCCTGGCCAACCTGGAGCTCGTCGACGAGGCGGCCGTCACCGCGAAGTACGAGATCCCCGGCCGGGTCTATGCCGCGTTCGCGGCGCTGCGCGGCGACCCGAGCGACGGCCTGCCCGGGGTGCCTGGCGTGGGGGAGAAGACCGCGGCCGCGCTGGTACGCGTGTTCGGCTCGATCGAGGCAATGCTGGACGGCCCTGGACGCCGGGCACGGCGGCTTCCCGATGGGCAGCCGGGCCAAGCTGGTCGCCGGCCCGGCCTACCTGGACGCCTGCATGCCGGTGGTCCGGGTGGCCACCGACGCGCCGGTCAAGCTCGTCGGCGGCGAGCTGCCGTCGGTGCCGGCCGACCCGGCCCGGCTCGCCGAGCTGGACCAGCGCTGGGACCTCGGCTCGTCGCTGGGCCGGGCGCTGTCCGCGCTCGCCGCGTCATCCGAGGCTCGCCCGGCAGCGGGCACGGGCGCGGGCCGAGGCACCTGCAGCGCGACCAGGCAGGTGTCGTCTTCCGGGTCGGTGCTGCCCAGCGCCGCCAGCGCGGCGCTGATGACCTGCTCGGGGTCGTGTCGGCCGCGCCGCGGCAGTCAGCAGCACGGCCAGGCCCTCGTCGATGGAGCCGGTCACCGCCGCTCGACGCAGGCCGTCGCTGTAGAGCAGCAGCAGGTCGCCGGGCTGCAGCTGCACGGTGGCTGCCGCGTACGGCAGCCGCCCGGCGCCGAGCAGGATGCCGTCGGGCTGCGGCAGCGTCCTGGCCGAGCCAGCCGCGGACCAGCACCGGCGGCGGATGGCCCGCCTGGGCCCAGGTGAGCATGCCGGCTGACCGGGTCGAAGTAACCGGCGACCACCGACGCGGTGTGCTCTGGTGCGACGTGCCAGACCAGGTCGTTCAGCCAGCCGACCAGCTGCTCCGGCGGCGCGCCGGTAATGGCCAGGCCGGCCAGCGCGCCGCGCAGCCGGGCCATTCCGGCCGCCGCGGACAGCCCGTGCCCGGCCACGTCGCCGATGGCCACCAGCACCTGCCCGGTCGGGCAGCTCGGCGGTGATGTACCAGTCGCCGCCGACCCTGCTGGCACTGCGAGGCCGGCAGGTACCTGACCATTGCCCGCAGGCCCGGCAGGTCGAACGGCTCATCGTGCAGCGGCAGGATCGCCCGCTGAAGCTCCAGGGTGACATGGCGCTGCTGGGCCAGCTCGGCAGCCAGGGCAGTCCGGCCCGGCCATTGCGTAGCTGGACGCGCAGCGGCAGCTCGTACCGCTCCGGGCGGCTCGCCGGACCCGCCCCGTCCAGCTCCGACCGTGTCGCTCCGGCCGTGTCAGCTCCAACCGTGACAGCTCGCACGGTCTCAGCTCGGACCATTGTCAGCCTATGTTGTACCATGAGGTCAGCTGTCGTGTACCAAGCGTGAAGCATTGGGGCACGTATGTCTAGATGCGAGCGCAGTTCGCGGCAATGAGATGATTCCCCAGGGCGGGCATGGCCGGCCCGGCAGGCAGCGAGTTCTGGAGGGCGCGATGGCGCACGATGATGAGGGAACGGGGCTGTTTCCGGCCAGCCGGCTCCGGCAGGTCGCGGCCGCGGTCAGCACCGCGGGCCTCGACGCGCTGTTGCTCACGCCGGGACCCGACCTGCGCTATGTCACCGGCTATGACGCCCACCAGCTCGAACGGCTGACCTGCCTGGTCGTGCGGCCGGACCGTCACCGGCACCGGGAGCGCGGGCGGTGACCCATTCCTGGTCGTCCCGCGGCTCGAGGTACCGGCCGCGCAGGCGTCCCCGGCCGGGCGCTTGACCTGGAGATCGTCGGATGGGATGAGACCGACGACCCGTATGCGCTCGTGGCCCGGCGGCTCGGCCTGGTAACGGCAGTTGGCCTGTCGGACCGGATGTGGGCGCTCATGGTGCTGCGGCTGCGCGCCGCGATGCCGGCAGCGCGCCAGGAACTGGCCAGCACGGCGCTCCGTGAGCTGCGGGCCCGTAAGTCCCCGGCGGAGGTGGCCGCGTTGCTGGCCGCGGGCGAGGCCATCGACAGCGTGCATGCCCAGGTGCCCGGCTGGCTGCGGCCGGGCCGCACCGAGCGTGAGGTGGCCGCCGACATCAGCGACGCGATCCTGGCCGCGGGACACGTGACCGTGGACTTCGCCATCGTCGCGTCCGGCCCGAACGGCGCCAGCCCGCACCACACGGCCGCTGACCGGGTGCTGCAGCCCGGCGACGCAGTGGTGGTGGACATCGGCGGCACCATGCCGAGCGGCTACTGCTCTGACTGCACGCGGACCTACGCAATCGGCGATCCGCCGGCCGAGTTCGTCGCTTATTACCAGGTGCTGAAGGACGCCCAGGAGGCCGCGTGCGCGGCCGTCAGGCCCGGCATACCGGCAGAGGCCATAGACGCGGCGGCCCGCGAGCCGATCGCCGCAGCCGGCTACGGGGAGTATTTCGTGCACAGGACCGGGCACGGCATCGGCCTGGAGACGCACGAGGATCCCTACATCGTGTCGGGCAACAGCGAGACCCTTCAGTCAGGTAACGCGTTCTCGGTCGAGCCTGGCATCTATCCAGGGCCGCACGGCGCGCGCATTGAGGACATCGTCGTGTGCACTGAGGCTGGCGCGCAGCGGCTGAACAACCGGACCCGCGAGCTGGTCGTGGTGGCGCGGCTGATGCCGGGCGTACAGCGGGAGGCGCGGGACGACACGGCCGCCGCGCTGTTCGGCCTTGTCCGCGACCTGGCCGATGGCGAGCTGCGACCGCGCGTGGCCGACGCAGAACGCGACAGCCGTTTCCCGCGGGCCGAGTTCACGACGATCGGCCAGGCAGGCCTGCTCGGCCTCCCGTATCCCGAGGAGATTGGCGGCGGCGGCCAGCCGTACGAGACCTACCTGCAGGTTGTTGAGGAATTGGCCACCGCGTGGCTGGCGGTCGGGCTCGGCGTCAGCGTGCACACCCTCGCCTGTTTCCCGATCGCTACCGCGGGCTCGCCTGAACAGCGGGACCAGTGGCTGGCTGACATGCTCGGCGGCGGCCAGCTCGGCGCTTACTGCCTGTCAGAGCCTGCGAGCGGCTCCGATGCTGCGGCGCTGCGCACCCGCGCGGCGGCGGACGGTGACGAGTACGTCGTGGACGGGGTGAAGGCATGGATCACCCATGGCGGGCACGCTGACTTCTACACACTGTTTGCCCGCACCTCCGGCGATCATGACGGCCCGGACCGCTCGAAGGGCATCAGCTGCTTCCATGTGCCCGCCGGTACGCCCGGAGTGGAGGCTGCCCCGGCCGAGCACAAGATGGGGATGCGGAGCTCAGCTACTGCGCAGATGCGGTTTGATTCGGCAAGAGTGCCGGCGGCGCAGCTTGTCGGCGAGCCAGGCTACGGCTTCCGGATCGCGCTGGCAGCGCTGGACGCGGGCCGCCTCGGCATTGCCGCGTGCGCGACGGGGGTAGCCCAGGCGGCGCTGGACTGCGCTGTGCAGTACGCACGGCAGCGCTCGCAGTTCGGGCGGCCGATCATTGACTTCCAGGGCCTGCAGTTCATGCTCGCCGATATGGCCACGAGCGTTGCCGCTGCGCGCGCACTCTACCTTGCTGCCGCGCGACGGAAGGATGCTGGCAAGCCTTACGGCCAGGAGGCGGCAATGGCCAAGCTGCTCGCGACAGACAACGCGATGAAGGTCACCACGGACGCGGTGCAGGTGCTCGGCGGCTACGGCTACGTCGAGGACTTCCCCGCCGAGCGCCTGATGCGCGAGGCCAAGGTGCTGCAGATCGTCGAGGGTACGAACCAGGTGCAGCGGATGGTGATCGGCAGGCAGCTAGCCGGCCGCTGAGCTCACGTTGGCCAGTGGCCGAACAGCGAGGCCTATGTGACGAGACTCCATCTCGCCTGTCGGCGCCTATCAGCTAGATGTTCGTGACCACGAACCCTGGATCGCCGGCGCCTTTGGCTGCGTAAGAAGTACCTGCTCTGCGCGGGCGAGGTGTCACTGCGTAGCTGAAAGTTCACCCTCGACAACAACCCGGCGCTCGACCCCGAGTACGTCGCCTGGCCAAGTCGCCGTACGTCGGGCTGTGGTCCGGCAGGAGCCGCAGCTTCGCCAGTCGGCTAGGTGCTGGCGCGGATGGTCCTGTGGGGTTGCCCCAGTAGGTCCAGCTTGGACTGGCCCAGGGCAATGCCCGCAGCGACGCAGCTTGGCGGGTAGCGTCGGTTCATGGCTCGCTTGGGCACCTCCACCATACGGCTCCGCATGCCGCGCCTGCGCTCGTAAGGCCCTGCTCAGCCGTGACGCGTTACGCGGCCGAGGCCGATCGAGCCGCCGCCGAGCTCTCAGCCTCCGCAGCCGTCCAACGGCCGGGCGATCGCCGGGATAGTGCTGGCGGATCTCTGGGCCTCTGCTGGGGGCTCGCCCAGGTCGTGCACCTGATCCGTTCCTGCGGATCGGCTGGGGGACCTGCCTGCCGCCGATCGGCCACCGAGGGTAGCTCATACGCTGGCTGCGTACCTTCTCTGAGCCTCGACGCACGGCATGCTCGTGCGCGGGGGTGCTAGCTATCAGCCTTAGCAGCGCGGTCAGCGAGCTGCTCAGCATTGCCGCCACCGCGGCAAGGCATGCCCGCCAGTGGCGGGTACCAAAGCTGCTTGCCGTCACGCTCGTCTGGCCCAGCCCCGCCAGCGAACGCACGTTCCGCAGCCACGCCGCAGCCATCGCCGCCTGACCACCGCATGCGGCAAGAGAATGAGTTAACTGTTAACTGCTGCCGTGTCCGGCCGTGTTAAGCTCCTCAAGCTGCCGCTAACCAGAGCGAGGCCGGGCGATCACGCCTTCCCAGGGACTAAGAGTCGGCCCGGACGGTCCGGTCCGCAGCAGCACCTCGCCGAGATGCGTCGGTATATCAGCTGGGGCGGCAGTCAGATTCGCGGCGACCGCTAGCGGTCCGGTCCGATATGACCAGACCCCGGGAGCTGACGGCAGCCGCTCGAAGGTGGCGATGCCGCCCCCGAGTTCTGCGCGGCGAAGCGCCAGCAGCCGACGGCAGAGCCAGAGCACCGAGCCGGGATCGCGTCGCTGGTCTTCGACATTCACGGAGGGCGGCCCGAGTGGCAGCCAGGGCGTCACGCGGGTAAAGCCGCCGCCGGGGGAGCTGTCCCAGCGCATCGGTGTTCTGGCCCGGTCCCGCTGGCGGTCCTGGCGGCCGGACCGGCTCATCGGATCGCGTTGCAGTTCCCGCGGTACGCTCACATCGGTCATGCCGATCTCGTCGCCGTAGTAGAGCACAGCGGTGCCCGGCAACGTGGCCAGCATGACCAGGGCGAGCCTGATCCTGGCCTGATCACCATCGCACCAACGGCTGGGAAACCGCCCGACGTCGTGATTGGACCCGGTCCAGGCCGGACAGGCTCCCGGCGGAAGCGCCGCCAGGGTACGGTCCACGATGTCCGGCAGCTCCGCCGGGAATCTGGCGAACACGACCGGGAAGTTGAAGGTCAGCTGCAACTCGTCGTCAGCGCCGTAGTAGCTCGCCAGGTCGGCTAGGTCTCCGGTCCAGGTCTCACCAAGTAGCAGCCGCGGCGGTGAGTAGGACTCGGCGATCTTCCGCCAGTCCCGGTAGACGCCGTGGGTCTGCGGCTGGTGCGCGCTATACACCGGCCGCTGGCCGAAGCGGCCTTGCAACGGGTCGTCAACCTCAAGCGGCGGGTTGTCGCGCAGCAGAGCGTCCTTGTACAAGCCGTGGGCGACATCGATGCGGAAGCCTGCCACGCCGCGGTCGAACCAGAACCGCAGGATGTCGCGGAACTCCTGGTGCACGGCGGACTGCCACCAGTTCAGGTCCGGCTGGGTGGGCAGGAAATTGTGCAGGTAGTACTGGCTGGTCGGAGCGTGCCACTGCCAGGCGGGCTGGCCGGTGGCGTCGAGCCAGTTATTCGGCGGGCCGCCACCGGGCGCCGGGTCGGCCCAGACGTAGTAGTCGCGCAGCGGAGCGTCCCGGCTCGCCGCTGCTGCGACGAACCAGGGATGCTCAGAGCTGGTGTGGTTCGGCACGAGGTCCAGCATGACCCAGATGCCGCGCTCGGCCGCCGCCGCGATAAGCCGGTCCAGGTCGGCCAGGGTGCCTAGCTCGGGGTGGACGCCGGTGTAGTCGCTGACGTCGTAACCCCAGTCGGTATCCGGCGACGGCATGGTCGGCGATAGCCAGATGCCGTCCACGCCCAGCCACGACAGGTGGTCAAGTCGGTCAATGATGCCCGGCAAGTCACCGGACCCGTCGCCATCGTG
This sequence comes from uncultured Actinomycetota bacterium, assembly GCA_963834665.1. GTDB lineage: Bacteria > Actinomycetota > Actinomycetes > Streptosporangiales > Streptosporangiaceae > JAJYUU01. Next base: position 318,761 of record CAWICK010000005.1, on the reverse strand, counting down.
ATCATTCCAGGACCGTACGTACAGCTGATAGAGCACAGCGCCCTGCCACCAGGGCCTGGCTTGGCCACCCACGAACGCGGACACTGCGACTGCGATTCGACGGCTAGTTCGCCGGGTGCCCGATGGACAGTCCGCTGGCCGAGTCGAAGAACTGGAGGTTGCCGGTATCGACGGCGAGGTTAGCCGCGGATCCGGGCTTGATGGTGCTGCGGGCGGCCACGCGCGCCGTCCACAGTGTCTTGTTGTCCGCCAGCGGGATGGCCTCGTCCGCTCCGTCGTCGGCGCGCGCTTCGGCGATGCTGGCATGCTCGACGGGCGGCGCGTCGATCGTGAAGATGACGTGGATCTCGCTGCCGAGTTCCTCGGTCACGCTAGAACGGACTGCCATCCGGGGCCAGCTGGCATCGGCCAGCTCGGCGTCCTCGAAATCAGACGGGCGGATGCCGAGGATGACCTCCTTGCCGACGTAGCCGTCCAGTCCCGGCCGCGATTGCAGCAGCCGGTCCGGCACGGTAAGACGGTGCCCGGCGAAGACCACGGCGGCACCGTCGTCACGAACCAGCTGGGCCGAGGTGAAGTTCATCGCCGGCGAGCCGATGAACCCGGCCACGAACAAGTTGACGGGCGCGTTATACAGGTTCTGCGGCGTATCGACCTGCTGGAGCTTTCCGTCCCTGAGTACGCAGACGCGCTGGCCAAGGGTCATCGCCTCGACCTGGTCGTGGGTCACGTACACAGTCGTGACGCCAAGCCGCTCGTGCAGCTGGGACAGCGAGGCGCGCATGGAGACCCGGAGCTTGGCGTCCAGGTTGGACAGCGGCTCGTCCATCAGGAACGCCTGCGGCTCCCGGACGATGGCGCGGCCCATGGCCACCCGCTGCCGCTGACCGCCGGACAGCGCAGCTGGCTTGCGCTTCAGGTAGTCCTCCAGGCCGAGCATCCGGGCCACATCGGCGACGCGCCGCTGGATCTCCGGCTTCGGCGTCTTGCGCTGCTGAAGGCCGAAGGCAAGATTCTGCTCAACTGTCATATGTGGGTACAGCGCGTAGTTCTGGAAAACCATCGCGATATCGCGATCCTTGGGCGGCAGGTCATTGACCACCCGGCTGCCGATGGTGATGGTGCCAGCGCTGATGTCCTCAAGGCCGGCGATGGACCGCAGCGCGGTGGACTTGCCGCATCCCGACGGCCCGACGAGCACCATGAACTCGCCATCGGCGATGCTCAGGTTCAGCCCGTCGATGCCCTTCACTCCGCCGGGATAGGTCTTGTCCACCTGGTCAAGCACGATCTGCGCCATCGGGCTCCTCCGCCGTCGCTGCTCTTGATTCCCGTGTCCTGGCCGGAGCGTACCTTTGCAGCGCGACCACGGCTATCAGCCCGAAGATCACGTTACGGGAGCGTAAGGCCCGTGATGATTTCGTTATATGTGTCAACGGCGGCTGGTGCGGGCGCGGGCACGTTAACGTGGCCGGGTGGAGGAGATCAACCGGACGATCATCTCGCTGCTAGCTGCAGACGGGCGGATGAGTTTCACCGAACTGGCGCGTCGTACCGGACTGTCGGTGTCTGCCACCCAGCAGCGCGTCCGCAGGCTCGAGGAGCGCGGCGTGATCAAGGGCTACGGCGCGCTGATCAGCGCCGAGGGAATCGGGCTGCCGCTGACGGCCTTCGTATCGATCAAGCCGTTCGATCCCGCTGCCCCCGATGATGCGCCGAACCGGCTGGAGCATCTGGATGCCATCGAGGCCTGCCACAGCGTGGCAGGCGAGGCCAGCTACATCCTCAAGGTCCGGGTCACCTCGCCACGGGAGCTCGAGGATCTGTTGCAGGAGATCAGGGCAGCGGCGAATGTGTCGACTCACACGACCATCGTGCTCAGCACGCCCTACGAGAATCGGCCGCCGCGGATCTGAGGAACCGCCTTGTGCACGCCAGCCAGGCCACCGTTTGGGGCAGATAGCTGGCGAGGATCAGCTGTTGGTCCAGCCGTCCAGGTAACCGGTTTGCGGCCGGGCCGGAGCCGGTGCCGACTCGGTCTCGCCCTGTACGAGCCGGCTGTGGCTCAGCACCACTACTCCGGTGAGGAGCAGTGCCAGCGCAAGTGCCTCGCCGGCGAGGTCGGTGACCCCGGCCTCGACGTGCTCGCCAAACACGAACATGCCGAGCAGGCTGGCGGCCAGCGGATCGACGATCGTGAACCCCGGCTGGGAAGCGGCCAGCGGTCCGGCGGCGAGCGCGTGCGAGGCGATCAGGAGGCTGCCCGCCCCCGTACCGATCAGCACATAGACGGACCAGTTCGAGAAGATCTCGCCCGCGCCGCCGCCGAGATGGGAGCTGAACTCCTTAATGACAGCGGCCACGAACCCCCAGCACACACCGGTAACGGCGCCCAGAACTGCCGCCCGGCGGGATGCTGGCGCCGCCGGGCTGTGGCCGAGACCGAAGGCCACCGCCATGCCGACGACGACGACGCCAAAGGTGGCCAGGCCGGCCAGCCACCAGAGCTGGGCGGGAGCGTGTGACCGGCCGCCTGACGGCGAGGCAGAGAAAAGGAACAAGCCGAGGCCCGCGGACATGGCAGCAGCTGCCAGCCAGTCGCGCCGCTGAAGCCGCCGCGAGTTGAGGAGTGCCATGTAGCCGAACACGAACAGGAGCTCCAGCGCCAGGATGGGCTGGACGAGCGCGAGTGCGCCGTAATGCAGGGCGGTGAGCTGGAAGCCGAACCCCAGGATCATGCTGGCGATCCCGGCCAGCCAGATCGGGCGCCGTGCCAGCCGGAAGGCAAGGCGCGCGTCGAAACTGGCCACCTGGCTGTCCCTCGCGCCCAGACGCTGGCACACCGAGGAGGTGGCCGTGCAGAAGCTGGCCGCGATTGCCAGCAGGATCGCCTTGTCCACCTGCCCTAATCCGCTTTCCCTCGGTGCTCACGGTAGCGCTGCCGGTGCCTCCCGACCACCGCTACAGTCACCAGCATCCCGCGGGCGAAGTCCATTCCCTGCGCCAATCTCTTCGACTGGGTCAGGGATGGGGAGCCCGCGGGGTTCGAGTCCCGCCAGGTGCGCAGCGGTGACGCGGCACCCGTACCCCGGTTAGCCGACGGCTGAGTTCCCGGCTGGCGCGGTCTGCAGCGGCGCGCTCGCAGTCGAGGCCGGCAGCGAGGACGGGTTCACGAAGGTGCTGCCGCTAGGCCCGGCTTGCACCGCCTCGTGCAAGGCACTGCCCTTGAGGTACTGCGGCCAGCCGAGAAACCACTCGGTCCAGCCGTTGTCCCAGGTACCAGGCTTGGGGCTATGCACGACCGTGATCGGATCACCGGGTACGGCGAGCTTGTAGTAGATCTCCGCATCCGCGGGTGACAAGTTGACGCACCCGTGGCTTACGTTCGCGAAGCCCTGCTCGCCAACCGACCAGTAGGCATCGTGGTAGTAGTCCCCGCTGAAGGTGAATCGCACCGACCACGGAACGGACAGGCTGTACCCCGGGCCGGTCATCTGCACCGGGTTTCCCTTCTCGATGGTGAGATAGCTGCCGTCGGGAGTGGCGTCGCCTGGCTTGCCGGAGCTGATCGGCCAGTTGTAGCGGAGCTTGCCGTTGTAGTAGATCTGCGTGCGGTGCGTTGCGGTGTTGGCGACCGCAACCAGGGACGCGCCGATGTCGAACGTCTGGGTCAGGGTGTGGAAACCGTACATGCCTGGCGCGCCTTGCACGCCATTCAGGTGCCCGGTGAAACTCACCGTGGTGCCGGCTGGCCAGTAGTCCCTGGGCCGGAAGTCCAGCGTCTGGCTGCCATCCCAGTACCACGCTCCGACCACGGGTTTCGAGGTTCGCAGCTGCAGGGAGCGCTCGACCGCGGCCTTGTTGGTGATCGGCTGGCTGAAGGTCAGGATGACCGGCATGCCGACGCCATATGCCTGCTGGTACCCCTCGAAGATCTGGGCGCGGAACGTCCGGCTCGGCGTCAGCGTGCGGAACTTGCTCGTGACCGTGCCGCCGCCCGACGCCGTCGCGGTCACCGTGTAAGCCTGCGAGACGTTCAGTGCCCAGTTGCTGTGCCAGACCTTGGCGCCATGGCTCAGGGTGCCGGGGACGGCGCCGCCCGAGGTGTGTACGATCACGTTTTTCAGTGTGCCGGTCGCAGCCGTTACGGTGATGCCCGCGGACGGGTCGGCATGGGTGGCGCCGTTCGCCGGCGTGATCCGCACCTGTGGCGCGGCCGCGGCAGCCTTGCTGCCAGCGCTGCCTCCGGGCCCGGACTGGTTACTGCCCTGGCCGGCATCGCCGTTCCCGCCCCCGGAGCACGCCGCGACCAGCAGCGCCAGGGCCGCCATGGCGGCAATGCCGGCCGGTCGGCGCAGCCGGCCCGGCGCGCCATCCGTATGCCGCATCGAGTCCCTCCTCCTGACCGCGCTGACGGCCGTCCGAACGCAGCCTGCTAGCGAGGTTACCTTTCCCGCCTACCGCCACGTCATGGGGCAGCTGCCCGCTGCCTACACCGCACTGGTGGCCGCGGTCGGCTGATCAGCTTGGCGTCGGCTGTTTGCGATTCATCCGGTAGCGGAGAACGAGGAACGGCAGGCCGAACACGGAGAAGGCGTGGTCGGCTCGTAGCTCGCCGGCCTGCACGTAGACGTCGAGCTGCTCGGCGAAGCCGCGGACCGCCAGCACAGTCATGTCCCTGCTAGCCGGGTCAATATAAGCGAGGTAGTGACCAGGCTGATCCAGGTCGCTGCGGCTGGTGAGGATCAGGCCGCCGCCGGGACGGGTCCGTGGCAGCAGCGTGGCGGTGAAGCTGGCCTGCGGGAGCGGGAAGCCGACGCTCACGTACCCGCGGTCCCGGTCCCTGTAAGTGGTGTAGATGCCGACGTAGATGGGCTCGTCGGTATCCGCGAATGACCGGATCCAGCCGCGAATCGCGACGGTGCCTGATTGGCCAGTCGCAGCGTCGCCAGTCGCAGTGTCGCCAGTCGTAATTGTGTCGATCCGGCTGCGAATGCCTCGTTGCGTCTCCCGCTGATTCATGGGCACGTTCGCCTGGCCCAGCGGGCGGGCGACGAAGGTCCGGTAGAGCAGGTAGCCGGGCCGGACCCACAACCGCCACTCCGGCACGATATCGAGAGTGAATCTCGTGGTGTGCTCATAGAACTCGCGAACCAGCGGGTCGACGGTCGCCGGGTCGAATTCCCGACTTGCCAGCTCGTCCACGGCGGCGACAATCCCGGCATCGGCCGCATCGGGCTGGTAGCGCCAGCCGAGCACGTCGGCCAGCTCACGGAAGTAACTAGTGCCGACGTACCGTGACCGGGATTCGCGAGGAACGACGAACGGCAGATCCTCGGCCCGGACTCTTTCGGCGAGCAGGCTCACCTGCGCGTCACGGAAAGCTAGCGCCGAGGCCACCCGGTAGGCCGCCATGGTGGCAGTGGCGACTACGGGCGCGGGCGGCTGCCAGCGGCCCGCTGCGAGCGCCCGGCCCACCGCCGCACCGAACAGGGGACCGAGCAGGACCTTCTGCGGGCGGATCCCGAGCAATCCGCCGAGCGTCCCTGTCGCCGCCCCGACTGCAACAGGCCCGGCACCAGTCAGGCGCCCAGCCGCCCATCCGAGCGGCGCGACCAGAGCGGCGCTGGTCGCGATCCGCTGCCACAGCGGCGGGATCTGGCCCGGACGCTGCAGTGCCCGCGCCACAGCCTCGGATGCCGACAGCCCGGCCGCGCCGGCGACCGCGCCCACGGCGGCGGCCTGCGGGCCCCGGTGAGCCGCCAGTGCCGTCCCGGCGGCCGCGCCGATAACGCCAGCCACGATGACCGATCCCGTCCGTCGTGCCGCTGTCCGGGCCGGCTCTTCCACTGCCATCGTCACAACGTACCGGCCCATGCGCGGGCCATCACCCCAGCCAGTGCAGCCAGGTACCGTCGGCGAAGGCGAGGGCGCGCCCGTCGCGGGCGAGCTAGCCAGCCGGCGACTCGGGCGGCCCAGTCAGATCCATGGCGAAGATACGCGCGTAGGTGGCGGGCCGCTCGGCGAAACCGACGTGGCGGTAGAACTCGGCGGCCCGCTGGTTGCCGCGGCCGACCAGGAGATGCACGCCGGGGGATCCCCGGTCGCGCAATGCCGATGTCAGTGTCGTGATCAGCTGCCGTCCGATGCCGCGCCCTTGCAGCCGCGGCAGCAGGTTGATGTGCAGGTGCGACGGGAACCGCTCGGCCAGCTCATCGCTGGTGCCCGGAGGGTGATGGATGTCGTGAAGCGCGTGCTGCTCCGGACGCGACAACGCTTCGGCAAGATCGGGCGGCGGTTCCGGGTAGCTGGCCCGCAGCCCGGGCCACCAGTCCGTCTCCAGGCGCTGGGCGAAAGCCGTGCTGTCGAGCGCCCCGACGATGTACCCGCCCACGCCGGCCAGGTCCTCGGCGACCGAGGCGAGCGACGGCTCGAAGGCGGCATACGGCGCGGCAAACACATGGCCCGGCAGCCTAGGATCTTGGCACAGGGCCGTAGCGTCCCCGCCGTTGTCGGCCGTTTGCAGGCAGATGCGGTACAGATCGTCGAGGTCGCATGGCTGATACGAGCGGATCCGAGCCGATTCGAAGACCACAGGACTTGTTTACCTCACCGGTGGCATTTGCGTGCCTGCCGCGGGCAGGGCAGTGGGCGCTGGCGGTGTGCACCTAGGCTGGTCGGAGAGCTGTTGCAGCCAGGCCGACCGGGAGGACGCGGATGACTGACCGGGACACCGGCTGGATTCCCGGCCTGGTCAAGCCGTTGCGGGTGAGACCAGGCTCGAGGGTGCGCCTGCCGGCGGACTTCGACCCCGGTGCGAGGTTCGGCGTCCGCAAGAAGGGGGACGGGCTGAACCTGCTGAGCCGCGGCGTGGCGCTGCTCGCGGAGTACCAGGACCGCCTGGCGGCGCAGGAGACCTACGGCGTCCTGGTTGTACTGCAGGGTATGGACGCGGCGGGCAAGGACAGCACGATCCGGCACGTGATGAGCGGCCTGAACCCGCAAGGCGTCAAGGTGTCGAGCTTCAAGCCGCCCTCGGCGGAGGAACTTAGTCACGACTACTTGTGGCGGCAGGCCCGCCGCGTGCCGGCCCGGGGCGAAATCGGGATCTTCAACAGGTCGCACTACGAAGAGGTCCTGGTGGTGCGCGTTCACCAGGAACTCCTCGACGCCGAGCAGTTGCCACCGGAAGACAAGGCCGGCGCAGTGTGGAAGCGCCGCTACCAGGAGATCAACGATTGGGAGCACTACCTGGTGGACAACGGCATCCAGCTGGTGAAGATGTTCCTCAACGTGTCGAAAGAGGAACAGCGGCTTCGCTTCCTGAAGCGGATTGACCGGCCGCAGAAGAACTGGAAGTTCTCTGCCAGCGATGTGCGTGAGCGCCAGTACTGGGATGACTACCAGCGGGCTTACTCCCAGATGATCAGCCATACCAGCACGAAGTGGGCCCCCTGGCATGTACTGCCAGCCGATCATAAATGGTTCACCCGGATCTGCGCGGCAGCTGTCATCGCGGACACGCTCGTCGGAATAGACCCGCGTTATCCCGTTCCGGACGCCGCTGCCCGCCGGGAACTCATGCGGGCAAGGGCAGACCTTGAGGCCGAAGCGTCACCAGGCTAGGAGGCGACCGCGAACAGGCGCAGCGGCTCGCCGCCCTGGACTTGGAAGCCGAGCGGGACGATGGCCGCGGTGCCGCGATGCTCGGCCGCGGCGCTGGCCAGTTCATCGGTCCTGGCGGCCACCACCGTGGCCCCGTGCAGCAGCGCATGGTCGACGAAAGTGGTGTAGGACCTGCCGTCGCCGGCTGGCGGTGCCGCCAGCACCACGTCCTGCTCGCCGACGCAGGCTGACCTGGTGAGCTCGGTCAGCTGGGCGGCCATGTCCAGGTGCGTCAGCCCGGCCGGGCGCAGGCTGCCGTCGGCCCGCCGGGTGTAGGGCAGCAGGGCCAGATCGTGCGGCCGGGCGGCCGGCGGCCGCAGGGAGCCCACGCCGAGCAAGGAGCTGAACGGCGTCGCCGCGGGCGCGTCACCGAACGAGATGACCTGGCGCACCCAGGACCGATCAGCGGCTGCCAGGCCGGTGGTGGCCAGCGGCTGGGCGGTGAGCAGCATGCGGGCACCGCAGTCAGCCAGCTGACCAGCGATTTCCGAGATCGAGAGCTGCGGGCTCACGGGGCACGGGATGCCGCCGGCCGCGCTTATGGAGTGACACGCGAGCACATAACTCGCGGCATCCGGCACGTAAACGCCCACGACATCGCGAGGTCGCAGTCCGCGCCAGGCCAGGCCAGCGGCTGCTCGCTGGATGGTGCCGGCCAGCTCCGCGAACGAGAACGGCCGTTCAGAACGGCGGCCGAGCAGAGCGGGCCGGCAACCGAAGGCTGCGGCCACTTCCACGAGCTGCTGTGTCGCCGTGCTTTCACCGGTGAAGATGAGTGTCGTCACCTGACCCCGCCCCTGCCCCTTGCCGCCCGTCGGCTGATGTCACCTCATGGACGGTATGCGCTCGGGCCGTGCGGGCACATCGTCAGGAATGTGTAGCCGGTTATGTATTCACGGCCGGCCCGGGATGCACTACATGTACATGCCAGCTGCAGGGCGGCGGAGCGTGCGCATGCCCGCGGGACCGAAGCCGGACCGAAGATTGAGCCGCGCGTGCGAACCCGCGACCGGCCGGCTGGCAGCGGCGCGGCCGGCGAATGCCGCCAGCTAGCGCGGCTCCCGTTACCGGGTAGCCGGCCACCCCCCTCAAGTGGCCGGCCACGCCGGGTAACACGGGTTTCCTGGATGCACGTTACGCACCGGACACGCTGCTGACATGGGCCGAATTGCGCATTCCGATATGCATCTGCGCGGCCGCCAGTATGTGTAGGCATAAGCGCGAATGATGTAGCCCGCCGGCAGGTGACTGCGGACAGTGCCCGCTCCTGGCCTGCGCGGTGGTTAGTTCTTGCGCCCGAAGTCGGGTCCCTGGCCGACAGTCCAGGCGGCCACCTGCGCCCTGGAGTTCAGGCCGAGCTTGCTGAGGATGTTGGCCACGTGCCTGGCAGCAGTCGCGGGGCTGATGACCAGTTCATCGGCGATGCCGCGATTGGACAGGCCGCGCGCGATGAGCAGTGCAATCTCCTGCTCACGGGGGGTCAGAACTGACACCGGCGCTGCCGGGCCGGACTCAGTCACTGCCCTGCTTGGCCCGGTAACGGGGCCTGCGTTCAGGCTGCGCTCGTCCGGGACGTGACCGCCCTGGCCGGCCGAGGCGAGCGCGAAGCGCACCGCCTCATGCATGCTGAGACGACCCCCTTCCGCGCCCAGGCTTGCGGCCAGCTCCTCGCCGAGCCGCAGGTGCGCGGTGGCGAGCACGCTGTCGAGCCGCGCCTGGGCGGTGGTGGGCCGGTGCGGGCCGAGGACCTCCCGCGTCGCTGCTGCCGCCCCTTCGAGCCGGATCGCGGTCGCCGCGTCGCCGCGGGCGGCCGCCAGCGCTGCGATAGCCTCCAGGCCGCGCGCGATTCCCAGCCGCTGACCTGTCGCCATGGAGAGTTGCAGGCTCTCGGCGAAGCTCGCCGCCGCAGTCGCCAGGTCGTTCTCGGCCAGCGCGATCCAGCCGATGCCAGCCTGGCAACGCGCGATCTCAGTCCTGGCGTCGATTTCCCGGAACAGGTCCAGCGCGCTGCGGAAATGCCGCAGCGCAGCAGCGTTGTCATGGCGAGACCTGGCCAGGGTGCCGAAGCCGTACAAAGCGTGCGCGACGCCCCACCCGTTGTTGTCGGCAAGGACGTCAAGCGCGTTTTCGTAGCACGCCTGAGCCCCTTCAAGATCGCCGCTGCGAGCCAGGATCACGGCCCTGGCAACCAGGCCGAGCCCTTCCTCCCAGTCGTCTCCGTGCTGGCGCGCCGCGGCAACCGCTTCGTCGGCACGCTCGAGCGCCGCTGCGGGCAGCCCGGCCCGCAGGCTGATCAGCGCCAGCATGCGCAGCGCGCCCGCCGGGCACGCCGCCCGACATGCGGTGCATGCGTTGACCGCTGTCTGGGCGCGGCGCGCGGCACCCAGGTAATCCTGGTGCTCAAATGCCAGCTCAGCGCCGAGCATGAGGGCCCGGATGCGAACAGGCGCCGGCGCGGCGACGTTCAGCGCCAGGAACCGCTCGAACCAGCCGATGCCCTCGGTGACGTCGCCGTGCACTACCCAGGGCGAGCGAAGCGCAGAGCACAGCCGCAGGCCCCGCTCGGCATCGGCGCTTGCCAGGCAGAAGGCGAGGGCGGCACCGAAGTTGGACTGTTCAGTATCGATCCGCTGGTACAAAGCGACGCGTTCGGGCCAGGACGGCGGGCCGCGGATGAAGCCCTTACTCACCACTGCCTCAGCGAGCGCGAGCATGTGCCGGGCATGACGGGCCCGGAGCTCTTCCTGCTCCCCGGCCGTGATCAGTTGGTCAGCCGCGTAGGCCTTGATGGTGTCGAGCAGCCGGTAGCGGGCGTCACCCGCCACCTCGTCTTCGAGCGCGACAAGCGACTTGTCGATAAGCGCTGCCAGCAGGTCGAGCACCCGGTGCGCCGGGATCTGCTCGTCAGCGCACACCTCCTCGGCCATCTCCAGGCTCCACCCGGAGAACACCGACAGCCGGCGCAGCAAGATCTGCTCGTCTGGGGTCAGCAGGTCGAAGCTCCAGTCCACCGTGGCCAGCAGCGTCTGCTGGCGCGCCGGCGCCGTGCGGTCACCGGAGGCGAGCAGCCGGAACCGGTTGCCGATCCTGGCCGCTATCTGCTCAGTCGACAGGGCGCGGATGCGCGCGGCGGCAAGTTCGATTGCCAGCGGAACGCCGTCCAGCGTCCGGCACAGCTGCACGATCGGAGCCAGGTTGTCCGCGGTGAGCGCGAAACCGGGCCGCACGGCCGCAGCCCGGTCCACGAAGAGCCGGAGCGCCTCATGCTCGCCTGACGATGCCATCACCACGTCGGCGAGATGCGCGGGAAGGGTCAGCGGCGGTACTCGCCAGACAGTCTCGCCGCGGACCCGCAGCGGCTCCCGGCTCGTCGCGACCACGCGGATCATCGGACAGCCCGCGATCAGATCACGGACCAGGTCGGCGACCGCGTCGACGATGTGCTCGCAGGTATCCAGTACCAGCAGCAACTTGCGCCCGCGCAGGGCGTCGACGAGAGTTGCCGACGCCGGCCTGTCTGGCTCTTCCCGGATGCGAAGGACGGTAGCCACCCGGCGGGCGGCCAGCGACGGGTCGGCGCTGTCGGCAAGCTCAACTAGCCAGACGCCGTCGGGGAACTCGCCGGCCAGCTGCCAGCCGAGCTTGACGGCCAGCCGGGTCTTCCCGATGCCGCCTGGACCGCACAGAGTCAGCGCCCGCACGCTGCTGAGCAGCAGCTCCAGGTCGCCGAGATCGCGCTCACGCCCCACGAAGCTATTCGGCTCCGCGGGCAGATTGCCCAGGCGCGTTGCTGTGTCTGCCGTCATTGTCACTTCGGTACGTCTTCAGCTGGTCAGTGCCTAGTGTCTCACCGTCGCGCGCTGTACGCTCGCCGCGCGAGCAGTGTCATCGCGAGCAGTGTCATGAGGCCAGCACCGGAATGATGGTCACCTCAGCGGCCCTGGTGTACCGGATCCGGCCGAAGTACATCAATTTGACGATAGCCCACCATTGCTCGCCCGGCCGGGCCGCCGGCGGCACGGCCACCTCAAAGCGCACCGAGCCCGCCGAGCCGGCCGCGACGGCGAAATCGGTCGTCCAGGGCCTGGCCTGGAGCCAGCTCCCGAACGGCGAGATGAGCTGGGCCTCGCCGTGTATGGCTGACGCGGCCCGGTTGCGCACCAGCACTTCGATGACGCCGGATTCGCCGGGAGCCAGCGCGATCACCTCTGCAGCCAGGCTGATGTCCGCCTCGCCGGCGAGCGCATCCTCGATCGCCTGCTGCATTGTCGCTGCCTCGACGAGCGGCAGGTCCAGTCGCGGCGCTGGCGGCTGCCCGATGCTGAGCAGCACGCTGTCCTCGATGAGCTGACCAGCGGGATCGGCGATCTGAGCGGTGGCGAAACGGCGCCCGGGCGGATGGTCGGGGCAGCCGTCACGGCCACGTTCCATTCCTGATAGCCGAACGCAGGCAGCTGGTAGGGCAGTGGCCCGGCCGGCGTCAGCGTCATCCCGGCTGGTGCCGTCATGGTGACCGCGCCCTCGGCCGCCGACGGCCCGCACGCGACCGTCAGCCGCAGCTCGGCGGGTCCGCCGCCGTCGAGCCGCAGCTCGGCAGGGGACAGGTGCACCGCTACCGGCATATTCCCGGCAGGTGCTGGTCCCTTGCCGTGCAGCCAGTACCGAGCATGCACGGGCTGAGCGGGCTCAGGCGGGCCAGCCGGGCCGGACCGGTCAGAACTCCGCGGCCAGTCCTGGCCAGGGCTGACGGCCACCGTGACGGTCCCCGCGGCCGGAACCTCAACCATCGCCCCGGCCGGTGACAGCGCCAGCGCGGCCCCGCGGCCCTCTTCGCACAGGCTGGTGCTGCTCGCCGCGGCGAGCCCGGTGAACAGGTTCAGCCGGGCGGGCACCGGGCCGGCCCCGCCGATGTCGCGCAGGCGCACCGTGATGCCGTCGCTGAGCTGCGGCGAGCCAGCCGGTGCCAGCGGATTGCCGTACGGCTTCAGTGCGGACAGCAGCGCGCTGGCCGGCTCGACGCTGACGAGGCGCATACTGGCCGGCAGCGGGCCAGGGTGCAGGCCGGTGGTGGCTGTGAGCAGCTCGTGGTTGTAGTCCTGGCCCGCCGCGGCGAAGCCGGCCGCCGCCAGTCGCCCGCGCCCGCGGCGAGCGCGTACTCGAAGGTGTGGCTCCAGTGCTGCCAGGCGAAGCTGCTGCCGTCCGGACAGGTCCGCTTCTCACCGTCGATCCACACGCCGCACGGCCAGGTGCTGCACGCCCGCATGAGCGCCATGGTCAGCTGGCCGTCGGGGGTGACAAGGCCGCTCGGCGTGCCGCGGTTGAGCAGCGCGACCGTGTGACCGGCCAGCGCGGTGGCCGGGCTGCCCGCCGGCGCGTCCGCCCACGCCCGGCAGGCCGACTGCGCACTGTGAGCCGCTGGCAAGCCGCGGGCCGGCGGTGCGCCGCGGGCTTCGATCACCGAGTCCGCCAGGTCGGCCGTGAGGCGGCTAATCTCGGCAGCGAGATCGGCTGCCGCGACGATCAGGACCGGCAGGTCGAGCACGCCGCGCACGTCGGCGCCGGCGGCGAAAGCGTCGGACCGGCTGCGGGCAGCGGGGACCCAGAGCCGGGCAACGCCGTCGTCGGCAAGCTGGCGGGCGAGCGCCTCAGCGGCGGGCGGTCCGGCCATTGCCAGGACCTGCGCGGCCACCGCGTTGTCGGCCGGACCGCCCAGGCAGATGCGGAAATCGGGCAGGTTCGAGTCCAGTTCGCAGTAGCCGTACCGCGGACCGTCCGGGACCGAGCAGGTCGCGGTGACCCCCTGCGCCGCCAGCGCGGCGATCAGCGCGCGCGCCTCAGCGCGCGCCGCCGGCGGCGCGATGACCTCTGCTACTCCGATGGCCTGGAGGTGCCTGGCGCCCCCGTTGTCGGTGACCGCGACCGTGGCGGTGGAGCCAACGGCCAGCCACTCGCTGGCCGGGCTGTCCAGGGTGTAGGAATGCTCGGCGACGTCGCTGTCGATCGGGCCAGGCGGCCTGCCGATCGCCGACAAGGCGGTCTGGTAGACCGGCAGCCCGCCTGGCACGTCGGCCGGGAAGATTAGCCGGAGCAGACGGTCCTGGCCGATCGAGCCGTCCACATGAGTGCGGAACTCAATGCGGTCCGCGCCGTCCCAGAGCACGGTCTCCTGCGTCACCCGCAGGCCGCCAAGGTCGAACTCGGCGACTAGCCTGCTGCCGGCCGGGCACCGCTCGGCGCGTACGGCAGCGGGCCGGGCCGAGCTGCCCGTGCCCGGGCCGGCCGGGCACGAGATGCCACGGTCCCTCGCCCCACCGCGGGTGGGTCGGATGCTCCGGCTGCAGCATGAGCTCGTTGCCACCGCCGCCAGGCCGGAGCAGCTCGGTTCCTGTTCGCTTGTCGAGCACGCGCGCCAGCGTGCCGCCGCGCGCCGGATCGGCCTGCACCAGGAAGGCGCCGTTCTCCACCGCGGCGTCGGGGCCTGCCGATCTCTGCCAGCCTGCCGAGACTGCGGCTGCTGCCGTGTCAGGCGCAGCCGTCATCCCGGTGGCCAGGTAGCAGCGGTAGCCGACACCCGGAACGTCGGCGGCGCGGAAGGTGATCGTGACTGCGCTCAGTGCGCCGCCGGCGCTCCGGGTCACGCCCTCGGCCAGGAACGGCACTTGCGTGCCTGACTCGTCCAGCAGCGCCAGCCAGTGCGGCCAGCCGGGCGGCAGGCTGAGGCTGATGCGGGCCATCGCGCTGCGGTGCAGCGATAGCGAGTTGACCACCATGATCGCGACGGCTGGCCCCTGCCCGGCAGCGATGTCCGCTGCCGCGCTGAGGTTGCCCGTATCGGCCAGGTCGGCCAGGTACCCGACGGCGGCCGACCGTGCCTGCTGGCCCCGTTCCCATGCTTCTCGCCAGCCGCCGAGCAAATCGAGGTAGACCTGATCGCCCTCGGTGCCGGTGATCGCGTCATGGTGCGCGCCGAACACCAGCTGCCGCCATGCCTTGTCCAGGCTGGCAGCGGGATAGTCCGCGCCGGCCAGCCAGGCGAGCGTCGCCAGCCGCTCACCGTCCAGCACCGCCGTCTCCGCCGCGCGCTGGGCCTGCTTGGTGTCAATGTAGGTAACGTCCTTGCCGGTGTAGACCGGGTTCATGTCCCTGGTCTGCGGCGTGATCCAGATATCACGCTCGCCCGCGTCGGCCCGTACCGCGGCGAAGAATTCGCCGGGCACCGCGGTGACGAACCGCGGCCATACATACCTGGCGTTCCAGTCCCGGTGGATCGCGGTCGCCCATCGAGACGGCACGACGTGGTCGCCGCCGACCGGAAGCAGCACGTTGCGCGTGGCCGCGACGGGAGCAAGCTGCCGGAACTGCTCGTACGCGTCGGCTTCCGCGTCGGCCAGCGTCTTGGCGTGGTGGATGACCCAGCCTGCGCCGTAGTGATTGGCCATGTAGCTGGTGAGGAGCCCGCCGCCATCGGGGGAGAGCCACTCGAACTCCGACGCGAACTGCATCAGCTTGTTGTCGCCTGCCGACCGGCTCGGGCCCCACTGATGAAACGGGCCCCGTGCCCACGACGAGTCGGTCAGCCCGGCCGCCGCCATCAGGCCGGGATAGCCGGGATCGAAGCCGAAGGCATCCAGCATCCAGGCAGTCCGCGGATTGCCGCCGAGCACCTCCCGCTGGTAGGCGATGCCGTAGACCGCGTTGCGGATCGTGGACTCCGCGCAGGTCAGGTTCGTGTTGGGCTCGTTGTAGTTGCCGCCGACCAGCTCGATCCGGCCGGCCTTGATGAAGTCGAGCAGGTCCGCGCGGTCCTCTGGGTGCGCATCGAAGTGCGGCTTCAGGTAGTCCAGTTCGGCAAGCACGAACTTGTAGTCCGGATCGCGGCGGGCTGCGTCCAGGTGCAGCCGGACAAGCTCGAACGCCGTCCGCACCTCGGGCATCTCGCCATGCTCGTCGGGCAGCAGCAACCGGGTTTCCAGGAACTGCCCCTGGGTGCTCCACCACACCGGGTCGTAATGGAAGTGGCTGACCATCCACATGACCCAGCCGGGCTCCGCGACGGTGATCTCCGCGGCCAGTTCCGCCGCCAGTTCGGCGCTGCCGCCCGGAGTGGCCGCAGTAGCGAGCACAGGCAGCCTGGTGCCGGGCGCGATCCCGGCCGGCACTGCCACCGGCACCTCGGCCGTCACCTCGCCGCCGGCCGTCAGGCCGGTCACCAGCACCGGCTCGGGCGTGTCTACCTGCGGGCCACGAACCCGCACGCTGATCGCCGTGCCCGGATCGGTGACTATGCCAGAGCTGCCCTCGCTGACCAGCGTTACCCGGATGACTTGCAGCGGCTGCGCCGTGGTCCCGGCGAACAGGTCCGTGGAGTCAACTCCGCCGATCCGCATGGGATCATGGTCGCACGTCCGGTGACGCGGTCGCCGCGAGGTCGGCCAGCGCCTGCCCGGTAAGCCGGTACACGGTCCACTCGTCCATGGCCGTGGCGCCGAGCGAAGCGTAGAACCCGAGCGCGGGGGCGTTCCAGTCCAGCACCCACCACTGCAGCCTGCCGTAGCCGCGCTGCACGCACAGCGCCGCGAGCTCGGCTAGCAGCGCCCGGCCGTAGCCGTGACCGCGCAGCTCGGGGGTGACGTACAGGTCCTCCAGGTAGATGCCGTGCTGGCATTGCCAGGTGGAGTAGTTGAGGAACCAGATCGCGAAGCCGACTACCTTCCCCTCGTGCTCGGCCACGTGCGCGAAGACCGCAGGATCGGGCCCGAACAAGGACCGGAACAGCTGCTCTTGCGTGCCGGTGACCTCAGGCAGGGATCGCTCGTATTCGGCCAGGTCGCGGATCAGCTGGTGGATGGCCGGAACGTCGGCGGCCACGGCGCGCCTGATCATGCGGGATGCCCGGAAACGGGGAACCGGTAACGCAGCCGGTATCGGTCCGCCGGGATAACGATGTCGGCTATCTCGACTGCCTGCCCGCCGCACAGGTGCGCCCGTTCCACGACGACGACCGGGGATCCGGCCGGGATGGCGAGCGCGGCAGCTTCCGCGAGCAGTGACGTGCGCACTGATAAGTCCTCGACCACCTGGTCAACTTCGATGCCGATGGAGCGCATGCGCTCGATCACGCCGCGGCCGGCGAACGGGCCCTGCTCGGGCATCGCAACGGCGGTGCCCTCGGTCAGCCCGGCGGGCTCGTAACTGGTGGCTAGCTGCACCGGTTGCCCGTCGACGGACATAAGGTAACGGGTTGCCGTCACCAATGCCGCCGCCGCTGCCTCGGGCGCTGCCGCCGCGCCAAGGCGCCGGGCGATGCGGACGGGCGGTGCCGCCAGCTCGGTGTGATGCTCCCAGGTGACGAAGCGGGCAGCCGGCCGGTCGGCTAGCAGCATGCCGTCGGCTGGGCTGGCTGATTCCTCGATTCCGAACGGCGAGCCGGGGAAGTGCAGCCGGTCATGCTCAAGATGGCGGGCGGCGGGCGCCTTGCGGACGTAGGAACCCGAACCAGCCCTGGCTTCGATCAGACCCTCGGTAGCGAGTACCTGCAGCGCGTGCTTCGCCGCGGTCTCGCCGACGCCGTACCTGGTGATGATCGCGTTGCGTGACGGCACCCGCGCGCCCGGCTCCAGGACGCCCTCGCGGATGCGCATCCGCAGGTCCTCGAGCACCCTGAGGTAGACCGGGTCAGCTGACCTCCCCATGGTTGCTCCTGACGACGCGTGACCGGCATTGCTGCGGTGATTGCAGCAGGCCTGTCAAGTTCACCCCGACGCCATTGTCACTGACGCGCCAGCGCGGGGCGTGTTATGCCGCCGATTTCGCTCCGGCGAGTCGGCTGGCCGGCCGCTGCCGGAGGATCCTCATCTTGTCCGTGATCTACGCAGCGATGCTCACCAGGCGGGACCCGGGCCTCGGCGAGCGGGTGGGCTCGATAGTCGCGGATGAATAAGGCTGCTATTCGCTGCCCTCTTCGAGCAGCAGGTGGTAGCCGTTGGGAGTCCTGGCGTGCAGCACCCGGTACTGCCAGTCCGGGCTCGGCGTCATGAGTTCCTCGCGGTAGCGGACGCCGGCCTCGGACAGCCGCTTCTTCGCCATCTCGAGATCGCTGACGCCGAACTGCCAGGTCAGTACCCGATCCGGGCCGGCCGGAGAGAAATCCTGCCGCCACTCGATGCCGAATTCGACCTTGCCGTGGCCAAGCGCGAGGAAGTACGGGTATTCGGGTCCCTCGTAGGTAACGTGGAAGCCGAGCCCGATGTAGAAGTCGCGCTCCGCCTGCAGATCTCCGACGAACAAGATCGGAATGATCCGGCTGAACAATGCCGCCATAGCGGGACATGCTAGCGACACCACGGTCGCGGGGTGACACTCTGCTCACACCTTGATGCAGTCGTGCTGTGATAGTCGCCGCTGGCGCCTCGGCGAGCCCCGGCTGGGTGCCCGCCTGCGGGCACGTTCGAACGGGCGGTAGTGGGTAGATTACTGTTGGTAGGCGAGCATGGGCGGCTTCGGCAGCCGATGCGCGTGTCCGGTGATACGACTCGGGGGGAGATGTCACCATGACGACGCAGGCCGAAGAACTCCTTGGCGCGCGGGTAATGGGCGCCGACGGCAAGGTAATAGGTACCGTCGAGCAGGTATTCCGGGACGACGTGGACGGGACACCCGCCTGGGCACGCGTCCGGTCCGGCAAGACAGGCCGTTTCGTGCCGCTGGGCAGCAGCCAGGTCACTTCCGAGGGCCTGAACGTGCCGTTCGACAGCCAGAAGATCATGGGCGGTCCGAACATCGACGCTGGCCAGCACATGTCCGCCGCGCAGGCAGAGGAGCTCAGCCGCTACTACGGCCTCACCGTGCCTGCTCAGCCGCAGCCGCGCAAGCTCACCGACGAGGAGTGGCTCGTCCGCCAGGAGGAGCGACTTCAGGTGGGCACCGAGACGCTCGAGACCGGTCGCATCCGGCTGCACAAGTACGTCGACGTCCAGCCCATCCAGCAGGCAGTCCACGTATTCCACGAGGAATACGACGTAGAGCGCATTCCTATCACCGCGGACGAGCGCATCCGCGGCGAGCTGGCGGAAGGCGAGCAGGAAATCATCCTGCACGAAGAGCGCGCAGTGCTCCGCAAGGAAGTCGTTCCGGTCGAGCGGGTCCGGCTCGTCGCCCGGCGCGTCGAGGAAGACAAGACGATCGCGGGCGAGGTCCGCCGCGAGCGCATCGAGATCGAGCCCGACCAGTCCTCAACCGACAGCTCCTCCACCGGCAGCGGTCGCCCGGACATGGGCGGCAGCCGCTAACACGGGGCAGGCATCTAACACGGGCCGACAGTTAACACGGGCAGACAGTTAACACGGACAGGCAGTTAACACGGGCAGACAGGGCCCCCGGGCGACCGTCCGGGGGCTTTGGCTGCCGTGCCGCCCCCGCTCCGGCGAGGATCTGACGTTAGTTCTTGCGCGCCAGAGTGAGTCCGTCGCCGACAGGGAGCATCACCAGCATGACTCTGTCGTCGGCAGCCGCATGGTCGTTGAAGGCCCGGATGCCCTGGACGTTGGCGTCCTGGCTGGCCGCGTCGATCACCCGGCCGTGTGACAGCGTGTTATCGATGAGGATCACGCCGCCCGGCCTCATCCGCGGCACGACCTCGTCCCAGTAACTCACGTAACCGGTCTTGTCCGCGTCGATGAACACGATGTCGAAGGCCTGCGTCGCGGGCAGCGCCCGGAGCGTCTCGAGCGCAGGCCGCAACTGCAGGTCGATCCGGTCAGCCAGGCCGGCCCGCTGCCAGTACTTGCGGGCCACCGAGGTCCATTCCTCGCTGACGTCGCAGCAGGTGAGCCTGCCGCCTTCGGCGAGGCCGCGGGCAACGCAGATCGCCGAGTAGCCGGTGAAGGTGCCGATCTCCAGCGCGTGGCTGGCGCCGGTGAGCTGGGTCAGTATCGTCATGAAAGTACCCTGCTCCGGGCCGATCTGCATGCCGGCGGCATCGGGGAACCGGCTGGCTGTCTCGGCCGCAAGCTCGGTGAGCACCGGGTCAACTGCCGCGCTGTGCCCTACCAGGTATTCCTGCAAGTCCTCGCTGACCAGCTCGCTGCGACGTGTCATACCGGCGATGCTAGCTGAGTGCTGATTCCAGCCCAGATGAGGCATTACCTGGACGGCTGGCGCCATGGTCTGGCCTGGCAGTCAGCTGCGCAGTCGCGGACCAGGCGCATGACCGCCCCTTCCGGTAAGGAGCGCCATCTGAAGACCGTCCCGGCCAATGTCGAGGTGTCGCTACGAGCGGAAGGCGGCAGGCTGCATGGGGCCAGGGCGAACGGATAACGCTCGCCCGTGGTGATAGCCGCCTGCGGCGCTGCCTAAACCGGATCAATCAGGCTATTCCCGCCTTCATCAAGATCGTTCAGCCGAACGTTTGTGGATCTACTGTGCCGATAACCACATCTAAGCCCCAAATGTCGAGCCTAGCTAGTATTCGTCGGGTTCTGCGGGGTCAGCAAGGCGGCGTCTGGCCATGGTTTCGCGGACTTTCGGGGGGCACGGGAGCGATACCCTCATTCCATGCCGCTGAGCTACATCCCGAGCCCGCCCTCGAACGTACTCCGCCTCGGGTCGCTGCCCATCCACTACTACGGCCTCATGTACGTGGTCGGCATCACGCTCGCCGTGATCATCACCAGGCACCGGTGGCGGGCTCTCGACGGCCACCCCGACCTGGTCGGCGACGTCGCGCTCTGGGCCGTGCCGGCCGGCATCATCGGCGGACGAATCTACTTCGACATCACTACCCCCGCTGACATCCCGCACCACTGGTGGGGAGTCTTCGCAGTATGGTCAGGCGGGCTTGGCATCTGGGGCGGCGTGGCAGCGGGCGCGGCGGTGGGCATATGGCGGGTCCGTCGGGCTGGCGCCAGCGCCGGGCTATTCGCCAACGCAGTGGCTCCGGCGCTGCTTGTCGCGCAGGCCGTCGGCAGGATCGGCAATTACTTCAACCAGGAACTGTTCGGCAAGCCGAGCACCCTGCCCTGGGCGCTGGAAATCACGCCGGCGCACCGGCCGGCCGGCTACCTGGCCTTTGCAACGTTCCAGCCGACGTTCCTGTACGAGATGATCTGGGATCTGGCGCTGGCCGCAGCCCTCGTCTGGCTAGGCCACCACCGGCGGATCCGGCCGTGGGGCCTGTTCGCGCTGTACATCGCGGGCTACTCAGCATTCCGGATCTTCGAGGAGTTGATCCGGATCGACTCCTCCCAGCGTTTCCTCGGCCTGCGGCTGAACTTCTATGTCGCGGTGATCATGACGCTTATCGGACTTGCCTGGTTCTACCGCTGCCAGCGCCGGCCGATGCCAGCGGCCGGAGCCGGGCCAGCAGCCGACGCCGGGCCAGCGGCCGACGCTGCTCCGGAATCGGGAACCGATCCCGGCCTCAACTCAGGGGCTGACGCCGGCTCGGAAGGCGGGACTGACGCGGGGCTAGAGTCCGGGCAGACGGCAGAAAACTCTGCGCGGGCCAGGAGCAATTCCGAGCAGTAGCTCCGGGCTGCGCGGCACATTCGCAGCTGGAATCATCTGGATGCATGGGTAATAAGAACCAGCTCGACGTCTTTATCGAGTCCGGGCGCAAGCGGGTTTTCGCGTCCGCGCTCGATTGGCCCGGCTGGGCGCGCAGCGGCAAAACCGAGGAACTGGCTCTCCAGACCCTGGCCGGTTACCTGCCCAGGTACCTGGCCATCGTCCGGCTGGCCGGCGTAGCGCCGCCGACCGGCGACCTGGCTGTTATCGACCGGCACCACGGGGTGGCAAAGAACGCCGACTTCGGCGCGCTGGGCGAGGTCGCGGCTGCCGAGCACGAGCCGCTGACCGACGACGCCGGGGCGCGGCTGGCGTTGCTGCTGGAGGCATCGTGGCAGGCCTTCCAGCGGGGAGCGGGCGCCGCACCGCCGGTACTGCGCAAGGGCCCGCGCGGCGGCGGCCGGGATACCGGCCAGATCGTCCGGCACGTCCTGGACACCGAGGTTATTTATGCCCGGAAGATGGGCCTGGCCAGGGACAAGGCCGACGAGGCTCGGAAGGCCGAGGCCGGGCAGGATCCGGCCGGACTGCTCCGGCATCGTATCGGCGCGGCGCTGCGGACCCCGGCGACCCTGCAAACCCCGCCGAATGGCTGGCCGCCACGGTACGCGGCGCGCCGCATGGCCTGGCACGTCCTCGATCACCTCTGGGAGATCGAGGACAAGAGCGACCCAGCCTGACTTTGGCCGGGCGTTTGCTAACCTGGTCACCATGAAGCGCGCAGTTGTGACGACGACGCCGGAGTACGTCCCGGCGCGCTGACAGCTGTCTTAGTCGAGAAGCCCCGGGGCGAGTGCCCCGGGGCTTCTCGCGTTCCGGCGGTCACTCGCCCCCACGTACGCGAGGAGACCGTCATGTATGACCATCGCAGGCTCGGCCGTGAGCTCGAGCTCTTCGACACTGATCCGCTCATCGGCGCCGGGCTGCCGTTCTGGCTGCCAGCCGGCGCTGCCATCCGGCATGCCCTGGAGGAGTACGTCAGGGAACTGGAGCGCAAGGCGGGGTACCAGCACGTCTACTCGCCGGTGCTCGGCAAGCGCGAGCTGTACGAGATCTCGGGGCACTGGGAACACTACCGGGAGGGCATGTACCCCCCGATGACTGTCGGCTCCATGACTGACGGCTCCATGACTGACGGCTCCATGACTGGCGGCTCTCGATCTGGCGGTGCCGAACAGGTCGTGCTGCGGCCCAGCATCTGCCCGCACCACGCGCTGATCTACCGGTCCAGGGCCCGCAGTTACCGGGACCTGCCGCTGCGGATAGCCGAGCTCGGCGGTCAGTATAGGGCCGAGCTGTCTGGCGTACTCGGCGGCCTGACCAGGGTCCGCGCAATGCAGCTCAACGACGCGCACATCTTCTGCGCAGAGGAACAGGTGGCCGGCGAGGCCGCAGCCGCGCTCGCCATGATCCAGCAGGCTCACCGGGCGCTCGGCATCGAGGCCGCGCGGTACCGGCTGTCGCTAGCCGGGCCGTCCGCCAAGTACGTCGGCAGTCAGGACAGCTGGGACCGCGCCGCCGCATTGCTCGCGGACGCGCTCGTGGCAGCCGGCCTGCCCTATGACGCCGAGGAAGGCGAAGCCGCGTTCTACGGTCCGAAGATCGACGTGCAGGTCGCCGACAGCGCGGAACGCGAGGCCAGCATCGCTACCGTGCAAGTCGACTTCTACCAGCCCGAGCGGTTCGGTCTGGAGTACGTCGGCCCGGACGGCGCCAGGCATCGCCCGGTGATGGTACACCGTAGCGTCATCGGCAGCGCCGAGCGGGCCGTTGCTCACCTGATCGACATACACGGGGGCGCGTTCCCGCCCTGGCTGGCCCCTGTCCAGCTGGTCGTGCTGCCGATTGCCGACGCCCAGCTTCCGCAGGCCGATCAGCTTGCGAGACAGGCAATCGAGCAAGGAATGCGAGCTGAGGTCTCGGCCGATGGCAGCCTGGGTGCCCGCATCCGAGCGCACAAGCTAGTCCCGTACCTGGCGATCATCGGCGCAACCGAGGCAGCCGCAGGCAAGGTCTCTCTCAGGCTCCGGGACGGGCGCAAACTGCCGTTGATGAGCGCAAGCGAGGCGCTAGCGAGAATCGACCGCCAGCTCACTAGCTACAACCTTGAGCTCTGGGAGCTGGTCTAGCCGGCGACGCCGATCGGTGTCCGGACACGGTCCCGCCAGTACTCCTGGCCGTCCTCCGGCAGCAGGTGGATCGGGTCGTAGTACTCGTACTCCCGGTCAAGCGCCAGCGGGTCGCCCATCTCCACGCCGGTCCGGTAGTTCTTGGTCCAGTACGAGATGCCGAACTCGCGATCGTAACGGGCGACCTGGTGCACCCAGCGCTTGCCGACGTATGGCACGTCGCAGATGAACCGCGGCGTGGCAAAGCCCGGCAGGTAGCCCATGATGTCGTGCTGCAGCTGCTGCGCCTCGGCGAGTGACAGCCGCCAGTGCTCGCTATTGGGGATCATGTCGCACATGTAGAAGTAGTACGGCATGATCTTCGCGTCGTCGAGCAGGGCAAAGCAAAGGTCCAGCAGCTGCTCGGCCTTGTCGTTGGTGCCGCGCAGCAGCACGCCCTGGTTGCGGACGTCCCGGATGCCGGTCTCCAGCATGGCTTTCGCGGCCTCGGCCACCAGCGGCGTCACCGACTGGGCCGAGTTCACGTGCGTATGGATCGCGATGCTCACGTCGCGCTGGCGGGCCGCGGTGGCGAGCCGCTCCATGCCCGCCCGTACCTCGTCGGTCAGCCAGTACTGGGGCAGGCCCATCAGCGCCTTGGTGGCGAGCCGGATATCGCGGACGGTCGGTATTTCCAGCAGGCTGGCGACGAACGATTCCAGCCGCGGCCACGGCAGGTTGGCCACGTCCCCGCCGGAAACCACTACGTCACGGACGCCGGGGTTCGACTGCAGGTACTGCATCATCGCTGCCAGCCGGTCGTCCCGGCCCAGCTCGAATTTATGCTTGTCGACCAACGGCGTCGGGTTTCCGACCAGGTCCATCCGGGTGCAGTGCCCGCAGTACTGCGGGCAGGTTGGCAGCAGCTCCGCCAGCACCTTGGTCGGGTAGCGGTGAGTCAGGCCCTCGACCGCCCACATCTCCGCCTCGTGCAGCGAGTCGCGCGAGGCCTCGGGGTGCGACGGCCACTCGGTCAGGCGGTCAGAGAACACCGGGATCATGTACCGGCGGACCGGGTCAGCGTAGAACGCCTCGGTAAAGCCGGGCTCAGCGGGGGAGAGCGCTGGCACCATCGTGTTGATCATCTGCGGCGGCACCAGCATGGACATGGTGGCCCGCTCGGCCTGGTCCCGCTCCAGGTCGGCGTAGAAGGCCTCGCTCAGCCCGTCGCCGACGACCTGGCGCAGCTGGCGGATGTTCTTGATGCAGTGTGCCCGCTGCCACTGAGCCGAGGCCCAGTCTTGCGATGACACGTCCGCCCAGCCAGGCAGGCGCTGCCAGTCGGGCTCAACCAGCTCCCGGTGCCGGTAGACATACGGCTGGTCGAACATTACTGCACCTGCCCCTCACGACTGGCCCCATGCCAGGACGATAACCTGCGGATTCGGCAGACTACGCCAGAACATACTGTCTGTAGACTGTCTGACGACAAATTCTATCGACTGCCTACGCTACCCTTGCACACGGACCGAAACAGCATAATTGACCGCGATTCTGGCGCTAAGGTCGCAGAAATCCTGGCAGGAGGAGACGCACCCATGACCGGATCTCAGCTCGATCCGCAAGCCGGCCTGTCAAGGCCGCAGGCCGGGCACGGCTCGCCGCTGGGCCTGCACCGGGTGCTCGAACCGACCGGCGTGCTGCCGCAGGCAGCCTGGCGGCTGGACGCCAGCCCCGCGATCTGGCCGGACGAGGTCCGCGTCCAGTTGCAGCGGCTCAACCTCGATGCCGCGTCCTTCCGCCAGCTGCACGAGGCCAGCGCCGGGGATCCGGACAAACTGCGGGCCGCCGTGCTGGACATCGTCACGACGCGCGGCAAGATGCAGAACCCGGTGACCGGCTCTGGCGGAATGCTGACCGGCGTGGTGGCGGAGGCGGGCCCCGATTCGCCGCTCGGGCTGAAGCCTGGCGACAAGATCGCCACCCTGGTCTCGCTCAGCCTCACCCCGCTGGTGATCACTGACGGGCTGAAGCGATGGGACGGCAAGTCCGAGCAGGTGCCCTGCGAAGGCCACGCGATCCTGTTCGGCCGGTCGATCGCGGCCAGGCTGCCCGGCGACATGGTGGCCGAGCTTGCCCTGTCGGTCATGGACGTCTGCGGGGCGCCCGCCCTGACCCACCGGGTCGTGAGCGCCAGCCCCGCCAGCAATCCGGTGGTCGCGATCATCGGCGCGGCTGGCAAGAGCGGCTCGCTGTCGGCCGCCGCTGCGCGCAAGGCCGGGGCCGGCCTGATCATCGGCGTGGTGCCGCACGAGTCCGAGGCGGAGATCCTGAGCGACGCGGTCGCGGCCGACGGCGCCCACGGCCTGGTCGACGAGATCGTCATCGGCGATGCACGGGACCCTGTCGGGGTGTCCAGTGCCATCGCGTCGGCCGGCGGTCCCGCTGATGTCACCGTCGTCTGCGTCGATGTGCCGGGCTGCGAAGGCGGCGCGATCCTGTCGACCGCCCAGGGCGGGACGGTGATCTTCTTCTCGATGGCCACCTCGTTCACCGCGGCCGCGCTCGGCGCCGAAGGTGTGGCTGCCGATGTCACCATGCTGGTCGGCAACGGGTATGTTCCCGGCCACGCGCAGCTGGCACTTGACCTCATCCGCACCGAGCCCGGCGTCCGGGGCATCTTCCAGCGTCGCATCGACCAGCACAGAAAAATCAGGATCGGGAGTAATCATGGAAACCCCTGTGACCCGAAGGCTGAACCTGGATCCCGCGGTTGTCCGCGAGGCACGGGACCTGGCCCGCAAGGCCGGCCAGCCGATCGTGGAGATGGCCCGGACGCATACGACCGTCTCGGTCGAGCGGGCCGTGCTACGGCTGGCGGGCCTGCAGGGCGCTGACCCGGACGGCATGCCCTGGGTAAACCGTCTCGTCGACGCGGTGCGGGAGAGCACCGGCCTGGAACACGGCGTCGCGCTGCCGGCCTGGGACGCACTCGTGACAGGCGGGCACCCGGACCTGGCGAGCCTGGCCGAGGCAGCCGCCCACGGCAAGGCGGCATTCCGGATCCCGGACGGTGCGGCCGCGCTCCATGCCAGGCAGGCTGCCTCGGCCGCGCTGGCGCGCGGGATCGGCAGGATCGACGCGAACCGGGCACGGCGCCAGCAGCTGATCGAGCAGACCTCCGAGCCGCGCAAGCCGTGGATCTACCTCATCGTCGCGACCGGCGACATCTACGAGGACATCCCGCAGGCGCAGGCGGCCGCCCGGGAGGGCGCCGACATTATCGCGGTGATCCGCTCGACCGGTCAGTCGCTGCTGGACTACGTGCCCGAGGGCGCGACCCGGGAAGGCTTCGCCGGCACCTACGCCACTCAGGAGAATTTCCGGCTGATGCGCGCGGCACTGGATGAGACGAGCCGCGAGCTAGGCCGCTATGTCCGCCTCACCAACTATGCCTCGGGCCTCTGCATGCCGGAGATCGCGTCGCTGGCGGGCCTTGAGCGGCTCGACATGATGCTGAACGACTGCATGTACGGCATCATCTTCCGCGACATCAACCCCCGCCGCACCTTCATTGACCAGCGGTTCTCCCGGCAGATCCACGCCCGGGCCGGGATCATCATCAATACCGGCGAGGACAACTACCTCACCACCGCGGACGCCGTCGACGCCGCGCACACTGTCGTGGTCAGCCAGCTGATGAACGAGTTCTTCGGCAAGGAGGCCGGCCTGGCTGACAGCCAGCTCGGCCTGGGGCACGCCTTCGAGATCAACCCCGCCGTGCCGGACTCGTTCCTGCTCGAACTCGCGCACGCGCAGCTTGTCCGTGAGCTGTTCCCGGACGCGCCGCTGAAGTACATGCCGCCGACGAAGCACATGACGGGCAACGTGTTCGCCGGCTACCTGCTGGACGCGTTCTTCAACCTGTGTGGCGTCATGACCGACCAGTCAATACTGCTCATCGGCATGATGACCGAGGGAATCCACACCCCGTTCCTGTCCGATCGCGACCTTGCCCTGGAGAACGTGCGGTACGTGCGCGAAGCAGCCGGCCGGCTCGGGGAGAGCTTCGTGCCCGCGCCTGGCGGCTTCATCGAACAGCGGGCCAGCCAGGTCCTCGGCGAATCGGTCGAGCTGCTGCGCCGGATCAGCGACGAGGGCCTGCTGACCGCGATCGCAGACGGGACGTTCGGCATCACCCGGCGGCCGGCCGACGGTGGCCGCGGCCTGGACGGGGTCATCGGCAAGGCCGATGGTTACTTCAACCCGGCGTCCGACATTCTTGACGACGGGGAACGGGGTCCGGCTTCGGACTCAGCCGCTGTCCTGGCGAGTGAGATCGGAGCCCGGTGATGACGGGGAACATTGTCCGGCCGTACGGCGACACTACTGGTGATGGGCGGGTCCAGGTCTCGTTCACGCTGCCGGTTCCGTTCGGCACTCCCGCCGAGAAGGCGCGGGCCGAGGGAGCGGCAGCGCAGCTGGCCGCCAAGATGGGCCTGGAGCCCGCGATGGTGGTGCACGCCAAGGGGATGGGGCCGGACTTCACCTTCTTCATCGTCTACGGCCGGGTGTCGCACCTCGTGGACCTGTCGGAGGTGACGGTCACCGAGCGGGAGTTCCCGCTGCTGTCCCCAGCCGAGGTGAACCTGCGCATCCGCACCGGGCTCGGCCGCAAGCTCGTTGTCGTCGGGGCGTGCATCGGCACCGATGCGCACACCGTCGGCATCGACGCGATCCTGAACGTGAAGGGGCACTCGGGCGAGAAGGGTCTGGAGTACTACCGGGAGATCCGGGTGGTCAATCTCGGCGCCCAAGTCGAGGTACCCGAACTCGTCGCGCGGGCCAAGGCCGACGGCGCGGACGCGGTGCTTGTCAGCCAGGTCGTGACGCAGCGCGATGCGCACATTTCCAATGCGCGGGAGATGGCGGCCGCGTTCGAGGCGGCGGGGCCTGGCCGGCCGCTGCTGGTCGTGGGCGGGCCGCGTTTCGACCCGTCGATGACCGGCAGCCTCGGGGTAGACAAGATCTTCGGCAAGGGCACCACGCCCGGCGAGGTAGCCAGTTACCTGGCACACGCCCTGACGCCGGGCGGCGTTCCCGCGGGAACGCAGGCGGTGGGAGCGGACGTATGACAGAAGACCCGCGGCTGGGGCTGACCGTCACGCACCGGCGGTACGTGCCGTACAGCCACGCGCACTACGGCGGGAACCTGGTGGATGGCGCGTACATGCTGGGCCTGTTCGGCGACGTGGCGACCGAGGCGTGCATCCGCACTGACGGTGATGAAGGGCTCTTCGCGTCCTATTCCGACGTTCAGTTCAAGGCGCCTGTCATCGCCGGGGACGTGCTGGAGGTGACCGCGACGATCGTCCGGGTCGGCACCCGGAGTCGTCAGCTGGCGTTCGAAGCGCGAGTGGTCTGCCGGGCGCAGCCTGAACGCGGCGCGTCGGCTGCGGCTGTGCTTCACGATCCAGTCGTCGCGGTCACGGCCACCGGCACGGTCGTGGTCCCGTAGGGCAGCAGCGCCCTGCGGCCCTTGGTTCTTGCTCACCGTTCCGCGAACACGGCCTCGCCGTCTGTGTGGGCGTAGATCTCGGTGCCGTCCATGAAGGCGCGTTCGACCCGGCTCAGCACGTCCAGCGGATCTCCCGACCAGATGACCAGATCGGCATCCTTGCCGGGCTCGATGCTGCCGAGCCGGTCAGCGATGCCGATGATGCGGGCCGGGTTGATGGTGAGGGCCTGCAGCGCGGTGTCGCGGTCGAGGCCGTGCTTGACCGATAGCGCGGCCTGATGCGCGAGGAAGTGGATCGGCACCACCGGATGGTCGGTCGTGATCGCGATTGTGACGCCCGCCTTGGCGAGCCTGCCAGGGTTGGCGAGCGAGCGGTTGCGCAGTTCGACCTTGGACCGGCTGGTGAAGAGCGGCCCTATGATCACCGGGATATCCCGTGCAGCGAGGATGTCGGCCAGCAGGTACGCCTCGGTGCCGTGGTCGATGACGAGGTCGTAGCCGAACTCGTCGGCGAGCCGGATGGCGGTCGCGATGTCGTCGGCCCGATGGCAGTGCTGCCGCCAGGGGATTTCCCTCAATAGCACCCGGCCGAGCGCCTCGAGTTTCAGATCGCGGTCGACCGGCTTGCGGTCGGCTTCCGGCTTGCGCTGCTCGGTCTCGATGCGATGGAGGTAGTTACTCGCGTCGACCAGGGCGCCGCGGATTACCGCGGCCACCCCCAGCCGGGTGCTGGGGGTCTGCTTCTTCTCGCCATAGATCCGCTTGGGATTCTCGCCGAGCGCGGACTTCATCCCGGCGGGTGCGCGCAGCAGCATTTCGTCCACGGTCCGGCCCCAGCACTTCAGCGCTGCGGTCTGGCCGCCGATCGGGTTGCCAGAGCCGGGGTTCACGTTGACCGCCAGCACGCCTCCGGAGACGGCGTCCCGGAAGCCAAGGTCCGCGGGGTTGATCGCGTCCAGCGCGCGCACCTGGGCCGTCACCGGCTCAGTCATCTCGTTGGTGTCCTGACCAGCCCAGCCTTCGGCTTCCTCGTGCACGCCGACGTGACCGTGGGCCTCGATGAAGCCCGGGAGTATCCAGCCGCCTTCCGCGTCAATCACCGGGACGCCATCGGGAACAGACACCGCGCTGCCTGCAGCGACGATCTTCCCGTCCTCGACGAGGACAGCGCCGTTGTCAACTGGCTCTCCGCTGATCGGCACTAGCCGGCCTCCGACGATCGCCACCGACCCACGTGTCATCTGCGCTCCTTACGGCGGTGTCTACCTGGGCGCGTCGCCCATGCGGTACTCGTGCGTGAGCTCGTCCAGTTGACGCTTCAGATCGGCGTCGATCGCGTAATCGACCGCTGCCAGGCTCGCGTCGAGTTGCTCGGGCCGACTTGCCCCGATGATGGGCGCTGTAATCGCGTCGTTGGCCAGCACCCAGGCAACTGAGAGGGTCACCAGGCTGACTCCGGCGTTGCCTGCCAGGTGCTGTAGTGCGTCGACGGTGTCGAACTCGCGGTCGTGCCAGTAGCGATCCTGGTAGATCTGGCCGGCGTTGCCCAGCGTGAAGCGGGTTCCTTCAGGCGGCGGCGCGCTGCGGGCATGCTTGCCGGACAGCATGCCGCCAGCGATCGGGTTATAGGGGATGACGCCGACGCCATCCTCGGCGCAGAACGGCAGCATTTCCCGCTCGATCTGCCGGAACAGCAGGTTGTAGCGGGGCTGAACCGAATCGAAGCGGGCCAGCCGCAGCGTCTCGCTCCGGCCGATGGCCCGCACCAGCTGGTAGGTCAGGAAGTTCGAGCAGCCGGTGTACCGGACCTTGCCCTGATGAACCAGGTCGTCAAGGGCGCCAAGGGTTTCGTCGATCGGCGTCGCACGGTCGTAGCCGTGCAGCTGGTACAGGTCGATGTAGTCGGTCTGCAAGCGCCGCAGGGAGGCATCGACAGCGGCCATGATGTGCTTGCGGGAGTTCCCGGCATCGAACGGGGCCGGCCCGGTCGGCACGAAGCACTTGGTGGCGACGATGAACCGGTCCCGTTTCCCTTTCAGCCAGCGGCCAAGGATTTCCTCGGTAACCCCGCGGGTACTCAGATCCCCGCCCAGCGGGTAAGCGTCAGAAGTGTCGATGAAGTCGATGCCGCCTTCGGCCGCGTGGTCGAGGATCTCGGCAGCGGCCAGTTCGTCGCGCTGGAGACCGAACGTCATCGTTCCCAGGCACAGCCGGGACACCTGCAGGCCGGTTCGGCCGAGTCGAGTGTGATCCATGGCCGCACGCTACCGTCTCGGTCGGGAGATGGGCTGACCGCACTCGGCATCGGCGTGCTCCCGCAACAAGGCCCGGTAGCTTTTGTGGTACCCGCCCAAACCTGACGGTTGCATACGGCATCGCCGTGAACGTCTGACCTGTCTTGAGAGCTGCTTTTAGGAGCTGGCATGCCCGAATCAGAACCGCCAGTCGATCGCGAACGGTCACCAATGAGGCGGCTGCTGTCGTGGGTGGATCGGTGGGCATCGCGTCCGCTTACCGCGCTGGTCGTGATCGCGGCGGACATGATGTGGGTTCTGCTCAGCGTCGCTATGGGGTTCCCCGGGGTAGGTGAGCGTGTTTTTCAGACGCTGGTTGCGGCCGTAACCCTGGCCATGCTCTTCGTCATCCAGCACACTCAGGCACGCGAGCAGGCAGCCACCCAGCGCAAGCTCGACGAGATCCTGCAAGCACTGCCCGGTGCCGATAACTCCCTGCTGATGCTGGAACACGCTTCGCACGATGAGCTGCGCGCCACCGGCGACTCGCACCGTGAAATCCGCCGGGCTGCTCTAGAGGAGGAATGAAGCCGACTTCGTCGGAACCTAGCCGGTCTAGTGGGCGGCGATGGACCGCATGCCGCGCAGGCAGGTGGCCGCCAGCGTGCCTCGCGGCAGCTAGGCCCCTGGCCGTAGCTGCGACCCGACGGCAGCAGGCGGTTTCAGTATGCCCGGCCGGCCGCTACGATCTTCATTTCTTGAAGGCGTCCTTTATCTTCTCGCCAGCCTGCTTCAGATCGCCCTTGGTCTGGTCTGCCCGACCCTCAGCAGCGAGATCATCGTTGTCGGTCTCCTTGCCGATTGTCTCCTTGACCTTCCCCTTGACTTCCTTCACCTTGTTGGCTGCCTTGTCCTCTGTTGCCATGATCGCGACCTCCCGGTATCGGCGTATCACCAGGACTGTCCGCAAGACGCGCATCTAAACACGGCAGTGAACCATCGAGACCAGCAGCGGCCGGTCGAGAGCGGCGGCCAGTGCATCCCGCCGAGACGACGCCATTGCCATATATCAGGAGCCGAGTGCCTGGCCACTGGTGCTGGACGCACGCGAGGCGGCCAGACGAGGCCCGCTAGCTGATCCGCGCCGATTAGGGCCGTCGTCGACGGGTAGTCAAGCGGCCTACCGGAAGGGCTGAGACCATGGCCGACGAGAATCAGGCAAGCACCGAGATGGCTCAGAACAGAACAATGAGGGCTATACCCGTCACGCCGTCCGATGGGATGGAACGACCGGATGGACTGGCATTTGACGTCGAGAAGGGCGCCGACCTGTCCGGAGTTCCGGTAGACGACCAGTTTCCAAGGAATGCCGGAGCCGTGCACACCGAGGAGACGGTGCGCGAGCGCGGCGAAGGCGTTGGGCTGGCCGTCCCTGGAAACCCAGACCAAGCCTCAGAGAAAGACCGCGACGAGCAGCCATCTGACCGCTGATTATCCGGATCCCTTTATCCGGGTCCTTGCGTGCGCCGCCGCACCGGGTTCGGCGTTTCCAGGCTGGCTCACGGTCGAGCAGCCACCGGCAAGGCGCTTGCCCGTCGCGGTCAAGGCGCGGCTCGCTGACCAGGAACTCCTCGCCTTTGGTGTTCGTCTCGACATCCTCGCGAGCGGCGTGCAACGGCGTGCGACCTGCTCACCGGCCGCTCCCGCAGCGCGGTGCGGTCGTGCGCACAGCGGTGCTCGCGCCGCCCTGGACGAGGCGCTGCTATAGCCGGCCTGCCGGGCCCGCTAAACGACCTGGCGCCGTGCCGGGGGGAGTCACCTCGCCTGGCGCCTGCCTGGTCGGCGCCGCATCCGCAGGGCGGCCAGGAGGAGTGCGCCAAGGAACACGACGATGCCGATGATCAGCAGATACAGCAGGCCTTTGATGACCACGCCGAAGATGCCCAGCACGATCGCCGCGATCACCAGCAGCAGGAACAGGGCAATCATGGGTCCTCCATTCAGCTCGAACGGTCAGCGGCGGGCCAGCAGCCGCGCACCGCCAGCGCCTGGCTCGTAGGTCAGGCCGTAGTGCGTGAAGATCGCCTCTTCGTCGCCCGCAGGCAGCTCGCCGTCGGTGCCGATCGAGGGGGCATCCTTGACCTCGTTCTTGTCGTAGCAGACCTTGAGGTACACGGGGCCTACGGTTGCCTGGTTCAGGGGGACGAACACGAGCCGGTGGCGGGTTGGTATTCCGACCTTGACCGTGGCGAACGACGGAAGGTCAGTGCCCGTGTCGACGTAGACAGCCTCCAGTTCCCCGATCTTGCGACCCTGCGCGTCGACCACGTCGTGGCCGCGCCATTCCCTGATATCGCCAGCCTCGAACATGCTGATCTTCCTTCCTCACGGCAGCGCACATGGCCGCACTTCTACCCCGGCGTTAGTGATGCATTCGGGCTGCTCTTCAGCCGCCGGCTTCGCGGGCCCGGCGGCCGGCGCCGGTAGCGCATCGCGTTGCCACGGCGCCGCCGATCACCGTCGTCCGCGTGCTGTTGGCCCGAACCTGCCCGTCGGCGTACATGGCTCACAGCCCAGCGAGGGCTGCTGTGATGGCATGTGGCAGCGGCGAGGCGCCGGGCAGGCGTATGACCGGCGCATTGCGTGGCGTTCCGCCGGAGGGCAGCATGTACGGGTACACGGAGAACAAGGACGCCTACATTAAGCGACTGCGCCGCATCGAAGGCCAGATACGCGGCCGGCAGCGGATGGTCGAGGACGACAAGTAGTGCATCGACATCCTCACCCAGGTTGCCGGCGCCACCCGTGCGCTGCAGTCGGTGGCGATCGGCCTGCTCGAGAAGCACCTCGGCCATTGCGTCGCCGGGCGGCCGCCGAGGGTGGTGACACCGGCACCGCCAAGGTTCGGGAAGCCTCCGACGCGATCGCCCGCCTCGTTCGATCCTGACAACCCGTGGGCGCGACCCGGCCGAGACAGGCGCCCAGCCCAGGCCGCGCAACGGCGCCCAGTTCTACGCGGTGGCCGCCACCACCGCCTGCAATATCGCCTGGGAGCGCTTCAGTTGGTCTGGCGTTGCCGGTGACGCCTGGCAGCGTCCGGTGTCAGGCGGGTCGCGCTTCGATCAGATTGATGCCGTCGCCCGGGACGATACGCGCCAATTCGAAGCCGCTGTCGTCGAGGAGCACTCGCCACTGCGCCTCGGTTCGCTCTCTTCCGCCCGGGACCACGAGCATCTGCAAGTCAATGAGCTTGACCGGGCTCGGATCGGAGTCCACGGGCACGATTGCCTCGATCAAGAGCAGGCGGCCCCCGTCCGTGAGCGAGCGGCGGCAGTTGCGCAGGATCGCGGCGGCGGCGGCGTTATCCCAGTCGTGCAGCACCTTCGCCAGTATGTACACATCAGCGGGCGGCAGCCCGTCGGTGAAGAAGTCGCCTGCGAGGAACTCGCAGCGGCCGGCCAGGCCCGCCTGGTCGATCACGGACCGGGCGCCGTCCGCGGCATGCGGCAGGTCGAAAACGACACCGCGGAGCTGACCGCGGGATGTCAGCAACTGGGCGAGCAGCGTCCCGTTGCCGCCGCCAATGTCGGCGACCTTGCTGGCCGCGTGCCAGTCGAAGGCGAGCAGCGCCGCGGCGCGCGCACGCGCGCTGCCCGCCATCGCCCGGTTGAAGACCTCGGCCGCGTCCGGGTTCTCAGCAAGGTAGGCGAAATGGGGCTTGCCGTAGACGTGCTCGAACGCCGACATTCCGGTCTGGACCGAGTAGAGCGCGTCACCCCAAGCGCGGTAGATCTCCGACCCGTCCATGAGCACGAAGTAGCGCAGCGACAGCTGCGCGTCCTCCCTCAGTCCAGCCGACAGCCGCGTCCCAACGAACTGCCCAGGCGCCACCTCAGCGAACACTCCCTCGCTCGCCAGAAAACGCAGCAGACGGTACAGGGACGGCGGATGAGCCGCTACCCGGGCCGCCAGCTCCTCGACGTCCACTGGCTCGTCCCCGACCAGGTCGGGCACGCCGAGCCGCACGCACACATACAGCGCCTGCGTACGGGCGTACCCGAACAGCATGCTGGCCAGCTCCGCCCGGACAGCCAGCGCTTGCGCAGCACAGGCAGCCGTATCAGCCTCAGGCGACGGTGGCACCGGTCACGCGCCCCTGGCGGCACAGCTCTGCATAGCGTTCATACTCGCACGAGCCGGCCAGCCGGAACCACAAACCTCTCGGCCGCCCCGCGGCGGGGAGGTGGGGTGACCTATATTGCCCAGGCAGGGGAACTGAAGCCTGGCATCGGGCAGCGCTGCCGCGAGCTGACGAGTGGTCTGGACCGGGATGAGGGTGTCATGCTGGTCGGCCACGAGCGAGCAGCAAGCCGGGCCGGTGGTTCGCGGGTCGGCAACGGGGCTGTCAGGGGGTGGGCGAAGTCCGCCGGCCTGAAGGTGTCCGAGCGCGGCGGGATCAGTGCCGATGTCCTGCGCCAGTACGAGGCAGCAGTCACCTGACCGGCGTGCTGTCATGCCATTAGGCCGCAACGAAGGAACCCGCAAGGTGACCGATCGCTGACATCGCGGCTGGCCCGCTGACCGCTACAGCGCCTTTGGCGCCGAGGCCATGATCGCTGCTCTTCTGCCATCCAGAGGATAGCCGCGCAAAACGGCCGCGTGCTCTCCCGAGGTGCGGCGCGGGCACCGGTCACTTAGGCCGCCGCCCGCGCCACACTCAGCGCTAGCTGACGCGCGCTAGGACGTGAACGTCCAGTTTTCGTCGCTCGTCGGCGTAGCCGATGGACTCTCGGGCACGACCCGGCCACCATCGCCGTTGGCGCTGATGACGTCGCCGGAACTGAGGTTCGTCCAGGTGCCGGTGTAGGTCGGTCCGCAGCTGGCCGCGCACGTGAATGTCCATTGCTGGTTAGCGGCACCGGTGGCGCGCTGCAGCACGATGTGGTTCCCGACTTGCGCCATGACCAGGTTGGATGCCACGCCATTCGGCGCGTACTCGGCTATCTTCGTGCTTCCGCCGTTGTAGGCGAACCAGAACCAGTCGCCCTTACCGCCATGCACATGCGAGGTAGCGATGACCTTGCCGAGCCCCGAGACTGCGATGGACAGCGCCGGTACGCCCGAGTCCACCTGAGTCCCGCAGTAGCCGGCATAAACTCCGGTCGCGCACTTAGTGGACACCTGCGGAGCAGCTACTGTCGCGCCGGCTAAGCCGGTTCCGGCGGCCGCTGCGACCACACCTACCGCCGCGCTCATTAGGGCGGCACGTTTCCGCATTGCCTTCATTCGATCACCATGCCTTTCGCTGTCGCCATCACCGCGACGCATTTCTGACTGCGCGAGCAGCGTCGGCGATCAGCCCTGATTCCTGTCTTCCTGCCGCTGCGGAGGAGGTCTGCCAGGATCTACACGTGCGCAAGCAGAATTCCCCCCGTGCGTCGTGACATTACGCGTCGTCACCGATCGAGCGCAGGAGGTTACGAAAGTTTGGGGTAGGGGTGAGCTGGCCAGGATTTATGCCAGGCAGTGACTGAATAGTGGCGGCACCGCTGAGCGCGGTTACCGACTCAGGAGATTTCGTAGTTCACCCGAGATAGGCCAGCGGAATCGCCGACGCGGGACGGGGCGGCCGGGCCGGCCCGCGCAGGTCGCACGGCCAGAACGGCGTCAGGGCACTGGCCCAGATGTGGGAGACCTGATGGCTAACTGCGCCTCCCCAGCTGAGCATGATCTGTTTGCGGTCAACCCGGGCAATAGCGGAGGACCGGCCTACCGGCAGTCAGACGGCGAAGTAATCGGAGTATGCGTAGCTTTCCGTATCGGACAGGGTTCCGGTGGAACGGATCCTTTCTTCTACACTCTGGCCTATCCGTTATAGTGCCCATAAACTATCGGCGCGAACTCCCGGCTAAAGCCGAGTCCTGATCCGGCTTGGCCGCAGGGAAACTTTCCGGCCTATCGAATCGCGGCACGGGGAGAGGCGACGAGAACCGTCGAGATCGCAACAGCAGGTCGGCAGGAACGGCAACGAACTTCGCGAGCAATAAGGCGCTTCCTAAACGTTGCTCACGAGAGTCAGTACCTCCCACTTTGAGTTGTCAAGCTGGATGCGTTCTATAGCTAGACGCCAAGCCGAGCCTCTCAGCTGTCAGCGATAGAGCCACGTGGACTAGCAAAGCGTCCTGAGAAGCGTAAGGCCTGCGAGCACGCGTGCGAGCAACCGAAGGCTGATCCCTCGCCAGGAGGCACTCGCCCTAATCATCGACGGCTGCGGTCGGAATGATGCCGAACGATGGCTATACGTCACGGCCTGGCGGCAGATCATGCTCTTCGGCACCGAGTAACAGAGACCACGCAGGCATCCCGAGATCGGCGCCAACCATGACCAGGCGAAGAGCAGAATCTAGGGATGGCTTACTGCGACTATCGATGTAGCAACGCAAGTACCACGGCTAACACGTCGCGCGTCAGCCTCTAGTGACGCTGCAGACCGGCGTGCTTCGCCGACCAGCGGCCGCGCAGGTCAGCGTCCCGCTGGGCCTGCCGCGGCTGCACGACATCTTGCTGTGGTTTAACGCTGTGCACTGCCATGGCCACCGCCATCAGAGGTCGCCAGGCCTGGACGGTGGGGTGCCCGTAGCGGAGGATACGGCCATGCCGCTGCAAAACCGTGTGACACCGGCCGGGGAGATCGTCGCGGATCCGAGCCGTGGCCTGATGATGGGCAATCGTGGCTGCCTGCACGGGCAGGGTCGCGGCCTTGGCGTCAGCCGCTGGCGGTCGAAGTTGTGGATCTGCTGCGTTCTGGACTGGAAGGACGTCCGGCGCGATCCCATGCCGCCCGGCCGGTGGACGGCGCTGTTCTTCGTCGATGAGGCGACCGCGCTGGCGGCCGGGCACCGGCCGTGCGCGTACTGCCGCCGCCGCGATTTTCTCGACTTCGCCGAGGCGTGGCGCGCGGCGGGGCGCCTGGCCCGCCGGCCGTGGGCAAGGGAGATGGACTCGATGCTTCACCGTGAGCGCGTGGACCGGGCCCGGCGTCAGGTCATCCACCATGCGCCCGTAGATGAGCTGCCTGATGGTGTCATGATCCGGGTCGGCGCCGGCACCGGGCTGCTCATCGCCGGCCAGTTGCGACCATGGTCATTTCACGGCTACGGCGGCCCGGCAGAGGTCGGCGCGGTGGGTGCGGTCGAGGTGCTGACGCCGGCGTCGACCGTCGCTGCGATCGCGGCCGGGTACCGGCCGATGGTGCATCCAAGCGCGCTGGCTGAGTCCGCGCTGGCCAAAAGAACACCGCCAAGTGTGCGCGCTCACGTGGTGGCGGCAGCCACCTGAGCCTCCGCCCGGGCGAGCGGTCGCCCCACTGCTTGCCGTGCCGCGGAATTACGGGACGGCGGCCCAACCGAGATGCTCGCTCATGCCGCCGACTGTCAGGGAAATTCTGCCCGGCAACCCGAGGTCGATCGCGCTGGCGTGTAGCAATCAGCTGGGCGTGAGCGCTTCGGTCTGGCGGACAGCGGCCCGGGGAGTTCGATCCTGGACCGGTTGCGCCTCCCGTCGCCCGCCGCTTTTGCGGCTACTGATCTACTGTCGCAAGTACCCGGGCGGCGGAGACGGCGTCGAGCAGCCGCCGGTAGTCCTGCTCGTTCTGGTCGGCGTAGGCGATTGCGAAGTCGGCGATGGCATGGTCGAAGTCTTCGCAGCTGCCCATGTAGCCGGCGATCACGGCGGCGCGCCCGGTCCGGGCGTGAGCGCGGGCGAGCGCCCAGCCGCAGAGCCTGCCGTAGTAGTTGAGCTGGAGCGGGTCCATCAACGAGACGCTCATGCTGCCCTTCATATCGCGCAGCTGCCGGACGTAGTAGTCCTTCGATACTGCACGCAGTCGTCCCTTAGATGCCGTCCCTCGGGGGCCGATGCCCGTCGTCCAGCCGAGGAACGGGTCGGTGGCCGCTTGCGTCAGCCGCTGGCCCCTGACTACCCGCTCGCCCTGGTGCTGGTACTCGCTCTTTCCGGCGAACGGGGCCAGCACCGACTCTTGGGCCTCCTTCAGCTGGAGGAACAGCGGCTCATCGTCACGGTCACCGAGGAGCAGAAGGATAAAGGCCTCGGTACCGACGGAGCCGACACCGACGACCTTGCGCGCGAAATCGCCGAAATAGTAGCGGCGCAGCACCTCCCTCCGGTCCTCTTCGAGCGTCTCCTGGTACAGCGCGATGGCGTGGCGAAGCTCTTCCAGCATGCCGGGGTGGCGCTCGATGGGATAGCGGACGATCACCGGGTGCGCGGGCCGGATCCGGTACTGCCCGTCCACCTGGTCACACATCTTCAGGAACGCCTTCAGGCTCGTGCGGCGATGAGCCTTCCTGATGTCCCGGTGGCGGCGGCGCACGGCTGCCTTGGGCTGGACTGCGTCGAACAGGCTGGTGACCTTGTCGACATCAACCCTGGAGTACCAGACCTTGAGGAAACGCATCGCGGCATAACCCGCCATCTCGGTGCGGTAGCTGCGGGCAGCCGCGCGCGCCGCGGCGCGGGCGTCGCGGTCCCGGAAGTCCTTGTCGCGAGCGGCGACAGCGAGACTAGCGGCCAGCCGTTTGACGTCCCACTCGAACGGAGCCGGGAGTGTCTCATCGAAGTCGTTGACGTCGAAGACCAGCCGCCGGTCGGGCGCCGCGAACATGCCGAAGTTCAGCAGGTGCGCGTCGCCGCAGGCCTGCACCCGGATGCCAGTGGTGGGCGTGTGCGCAAGATCCCAGGCCATCGGCGCCGCGGCGCCGCGGAAGTAGGCAAAAGGCGAGGCGACCATGCGCCCGTACCGGATCGGAACCAGGTCCGGCACCCGGGTCCTGGCCTGCTCCTCCAGAATGGCAACCGGATCTGGCCGGTCCGGCGGCGGCGCCCACTGTCCATGGCTCGAACGGGGCACCAGACCGCGTTGCTCGTGGCCCCGGCCGCGCCACTCATCCGGTGTAAGCAACTCATGCGGCGGGGCAAGAACACCCGGCGACATTCTGCTCATCAGGTCACCGCCCCCCGATCGTGACCGCGGACAGACAGCCCGCTGCGGTCCAGCTCATCGCCCCGAAGTCCTGCCGTCACTTCAGGGCCTGATCATGACCAGATCCTACGGTGACGACATCATCACCCACAGTTGCGGGGCACGGGTACCGTGCTATTGGCAATCTGCGTCTCCGCAGAGCTACCCTCACTGCTCTGCGCCAGGAACGGCGACCCGCGGAACTGGATGCGACCAATGGGCCTGCTCGGCGAGGTTGCGCCGCTTTGCGCGCGGCCAGCCGGTAGCGATGGATTCGGTTGAACCTCCGTCCTCGCTGACCAGCTCGCTGCGACCGTCACGCCCGAATGGGACCCTTTCCGAGAATGCTGGCACGGTCAAGGGTCGTTGCGAAGCCGCCTCTTGAACTCGCCCGTCCAAACTGATCTACTATCTACGTACGTAGGCCGTAGATTAGTGTGGAGAGGCTGGCTGGGGACGATGGGCAAGGCTGAGCGGATCAGGGCGGAGACCGCCAGGCAGAAGATAACTTCTCAGCGGGCCGCGGCGCGGCGTGCCGAAAGGCGGTGGAAGGTCCTGATCGCGGGCGGCAGCGTCGCGGTGGTGCTGGTGCTGGTGATCGCGATCGTCGTGGCGAAGCTCGCCCAGTCGCCGGCAAAGGGTGCGGCGCCGGCGGTGGCCGCCCCGGCAGTGGCGGGGGAGATCAGTAGCCTCCCGTCGGCCACGTTCAACTCGGTGGGGGCCGGGACGGCGACTGGCCTGAAGTCGATCAGCGGGCAGCCTGAGCTGACGGCGGCCGGGAAGCCGGAGCTTCTCTATATGGGCGGCGAGTACTGCCCGTTCTGCGCCGCTGAGCGGTGGGCGATCGCGGCCGCCGTCAGCCGTTTCGGCACGCTGTCCGGGCTGCACTTCATCCGCTCCTCTCCGACAGACGTCTACCCGAGCACGCCGACGCTGTCGTTCTACCATTCCGGTTACGCCAGTAAGTACCTGGCGTTTGTCCCGGTGGAGTGGTACGGGGAGAAGCCTGACCGCAGCACCCCCTTCCAGCATGTCTACCTGCAGCAGCCGACGCAGCAGCAGGCGGCGCTGTTCGCCAGGTACTCCGGCGCCTCAATCCCGTTCGTCGATGTCGGCAACCGGTACCTCGTGCCGCGGGCCCAGTACTTGCCTTCAGCCCTGGCCAGCCTCAGCTGGGCTCAGGTGGCCGCCGCGATGCGCGATCCGTCCGGCGCTGTCGGCAAGGACATTGACGGCGCGGCGAACATGATCACCGCAGCGATCTGCAAGCTGACCCAGGGCCAGCCAGGCAACGTCTGCACGTCCGCAGGGGTCACGGCAGCAAGCGGATCAGTGTGACCAGCCGGGCGCGCACCTGGATGCGACCGCTTCTGGCTGCCGGTCACCGCCTGGTTCAGACCATGGTGATGAGCATGTAGCCCATGGCGACGCCCATCGCGATCTTGTAGCAGGCAGCGAACCGGGGGGCGAGCGCCGCGGTAGACGCCACTTCGCCGCGCGCGGCGCCGGCGCCGGCGCTTCGCGCGGTGCCGGCCCCGGCTCGTGACAGGGTGGCGAGCTGGTCGGAGGTCCAGAAGATGTCGCCGGCCATGAACAGCGCGAGGACCAGGGCGAGGGCGGGGTTGGCCGTCGCAGCGGCTCCGGCCATACCGGGCATCGCCATAACCGGCCCGTGGCCTGGAGGGTGGAGCGGCAGGAGCATGTAGATCATGGCGGCGCTCTCGACGGCGTGCGGTCCGGGGTGCGCGCACCGCCAGCTGCGAGATCGGCGGCGGCTGCGCGTGCTGACGGCCTGCCAGGTGAACCAGGCTGCCGCGGCGGCGAACACGGCCCGCCAGACAACGGCCGGGGCCGGGCTCAGCCGCGGCTCGAGCATGCCGGCCATCGCGACGCCCATAAGGACGTGCAGGGCATCGGCCTCGAGTTCGATGGCCTTGCCGCGTACCCGCCAGATGACCAGGCGAGCCGCGCAGCAACCGGCGATCACCAGCATGACCGCCGCGAAGCTGCCGGCGAGCCAGCCTGGTCCGGTCACCTCGAGGTCCCTGCGGCCGCGCAGGTCGGTGCCGCGAGTGGCGGCGGCTGGAGAAATTCGCTGTGCTGCATGTCGATGAAAGGCTAATCCGAATCGCGTTATCGCCGCAAGCAGCGGCGCGGCGAATAGGCAGGAACGTGACCTGCATTCCTCATCGCGTAAAACCCCTACAGGGTATAGGCGAAACCCTGGACGGGTATGTCGAGTACTACCTGAGGGTATTCATTGGGGCCTGCGATACCAGACTAGGGTATTGCCGGAACCCGGCGCGGGTATCAGCGCCGCGAATTAGGTCCTCTTATCGCGCTCATAATGTTGCCCGCCGCTTTAATTGCTGTGTAGATTTTCCGGCGTGCGGCAGCAACCGCCGTACCTGCGAGCCTTCGCTCGCACGCGGGCTCCCTGGACCTGGCGGTCCGGCTTGGAGGGCAGGCTGAATGGGATCGGCTGCAGTCACCGGTGAGACATCATCGCCGGGGCTCCGGGAAGTCGAGCTGTCGATCCGGGGGATGACGTGCGCGGCGTGCGCGGCCCGGGTGGAGAAGAAACTCGGCACGATTCCGGATGTGATCGCGTCGGTGAATTTCGCTACCGAGAAGGCTATCGTCACCGCACCGACGTCGGTTGCGATAGGGCAGCTGATCGGCGCGGTGCAGCACGCGGGCTATGACGCCGAATTGACGAGGCCGCATGCGGTCGGCGGCCCGGCGACCGCGGACGGCGCTTCTGCCGATGCCCTCCGGGTTGCTTATCTGCGGCGCAGGCTCATTGTCGCGCTGGTGTTCTTCGTGCCGCTGAGTGACCTGTCGGTGCAGCTGTCGCTGTTCCCGTCGTTCCGGTTCCCGGGCTGGCAGTGGGTGCTGGTCGCGCTGGCCGCGCCGGTAGCTGGGTGGGCGGCCTGGCCGTTCCACGCCGCGGCGCTGAAGAACGCCCGGCACGGCTCGGCGTCGATGGACACGCTGGTGTCGCTGGGCATCGCTGCGGCCTGCGGCTGGTCGCTGTATGCGATGTTCGCCCTGGACGCCGGGCAGACCCGGCTGAGCCCCCTGCAGCTGCTACTCCACGCTTCCGGCGGCGGCATCTACCTGGAAGTCGCCGCGTCGGTGACCACGTTCCTGCTGGCGGGCCGGTGGTATGAGGCCCGGGCCCGCCGCGACGCCGGGGATGCGATGCGGGAGCTGGCCAAAGCCGGAGCGCGGGACGCCTGCGTGCTGGCCGCGGACGGGACCGAGCGGCGGGTGCCGGCCGCGGAGCTGATGCCGGGCGACCGGGTCGTGGTCCGGCCGGGCGAGGCGATCGCCGCCGACGGCGTGGTGGAGTTCGGCGAGTCGGCAGTGGACACCAGCATGATGAGCGGGGAGTCGGTGCCCGCCGAGGTCACCGTCGGCGGGCTGGTGACCGCAGGCACGGTCGTGGTGAGCGGCCGGCTGGTGATCGCCGCAGCGCGCACGGGCGATGACACGCAGCTGGCGCATCTCATCGCCCTGGTTGAGCACGCGCAGGCGGACAAGTCATCCGCCCAGCGGCTGGCTGACCGGATCTGCGGCGTGTTCGTGCCCGCAGTGCTCGCAGCCGCGGCGCTGACGCTCGCCGGATGGCTACTCGCTGGAGCCGCTGCGGAGCGCGGGTTCAGCGCCGCTCTGGCAGTGCTGATCATCGCGTGCCCGTGCGCGCTGGGCCTGGCGACCCCGGCCGCCCTGGTGGTCGCATGCGGGCGGGGCGCCCAGCTCGGCATCTTCATCAAGGGCTACCAGGCGCTGGAGGCTTCCCGCAGCGTGGACACCGTGCTGCTGGACAAGACCGGGACGATCACCACCGGGGTGATGGCAGTGACCGGCCTGCAGCTAACATCCGGCATCAGCCGGGCCACCCTGCTACGCCGGCTGGGCGCGGTGGAGCACGCCTCCGGGCACCCGGTCGCGGTGGCAGTAAGCAAGTTCGCCGAGACAGAGCTGGGGCAGTTGCCGCAGGCGGATGGCTTCGCGGCACTGCCCGGCCTTGGCGTCAGCGGCGTCGTCGACGGCGCGGAGGTGGTCGCCGGACGGGAGAAACTACTCTGCGACCGCGGGCTCTTCGTCCCCGGGGACCTGGCGGCCCAGTGCGCGGCCTGGGAGAAGGCAGGCCGCACCGTCGTGCTGGCCGGCTGGGACGGGCAAGCCCGCGGCGCAGTCGCCGTAGCGGACACGATCAAACCGTCGGCCGCCGCAGCGGTTGCCGGGCTGCGGCGGCTGGGCCTGCGCACGGTGCTGCTGACCGGGGACAGCGACACAGTGGCACGGGCGATCGGGGCCGAGGCCGGCGTGGATGAGGTGATCGCCGGGGCGCTGCCCGGCGACAAGGCCGCCGTCGTGCAGGAACTGCGGGCACAGGGCCGGCGCGTCGCGATGGCCGGAGACGGCATGAATGACGGGCCCGCGCTGGCTGCCGCGGACCTGGGCCTCGCGCTCGGCTCAGGCACCGACGTGGCGATCAGCGCCGCCGACCT
This sequence comes from uncultured Actinomycetota bacterium, assembly GCA_963834665.1. Classification (GTDB taxonomy): domain Bacteria; phylum Actinomycetota; class Actinomycetes; order Streptosporangiales; family Streptosporangiaceae; genus JAJYUU01. Next base: position 274,113 of record CAWICK010000005.1, on the reverse strand, counting down.
GATCCTGCTGCGCGACGACCTTGCCGTAGTCCCGGAGGCGGTCAGCCTGGCCCGGGCCACGCTGACCGTGATCCGCCGCAACCTGGCCTGGGCGTTCGGGTACAACATCGCGGCGATCCCGCTCGCCGCAGCCGGGTTGCTGAACCCGCTGATCGCCGGGGCGGCGATGGCAGCCTCGTCAGCGTTCGTGGTCGCCAGCAGCGTCAGGCTGCGCCGATTCGGCGAGACAGACTCTGGTCCGGCCCGGCAGCGGCATACGGGCCCAGTGGACGAGGAGGCTCCGGCCGCGCCGGAAGCCGCGGAGGAGCAGGTGACGTCATGCCAGGCATGAATAACGGACTGGATGTGAACAACCCGATTGTTGTGGCGGCATTCAAGGCCGCGCTGCTGCATCAGGGGCTGATCGCGCTGGCGATATTCGCCGTGCTCGGACTGGCGTGGGTCACGGTGCGGGCCTTGCTGCCCAGCGCCGCCACGGGAGGCACGGCCGGCCCGGTCGTGGCCGAACCCGCGTGGCGCCGGCTGCTACGGATCGGCTTCGGCTTGATCTGGATCCTCGACGGGATCCTGCAGGCCCAGCCCAAGATGGCGGTGGGCCTTCCCTCGCAGGTCATCGAGCCCATAGCGGCCAGCTCTCCACGATGGGTGCAGGACGTGGTGAACTGGGCCGGTACCAACTGGTCCTATCACCCGATGCAGGCCGGCGCCTCGGCGGTGTGGATACAGGTCGGGATCGGCATCTGGATGATCGTGGCGGCCCGGGGCCCCCTGTCCCGGCTGGCCGGGCTGGTCAGCGTCGGCTGGGGGCTGGTGGTGTGGGCGTTCGGCGAGTCGTTCGGCGGGATCTTCGCGCCTGGCCTGACCTGGCTGTTCGGCGCGCCCGGCGCGGTGCTCATCTATGCGGTGGCCGGCGCGCTTATTGCGCTGCCCGAGCGGTCGTGGCGCACCGGGCGGCTGGGCCGGCTGACGCTGGCGGGCGCGGGCCTGTTCCTTGTCGGCATGGCAATTTTGCAGGCCTGGCCGGGGCGGGGGTTCTGGCAGGGCACCGCGCACGGGCAGCCGGGCACTTTGGCCGGCATGACCTCATTGATGGCGCCAACCCCGCAGCCACATTTCCTGTCGACCTGGATCACCGCGTTCACCGGGTTCGACGAGGCGCACGGGTTCGCGGTCAACCTGTTCGCCGTCACCGTGCTGGCGGTGACCGGCGCAGCCTTTCTGACCGGCCGGCCTCGCCTGATCCGGCCTGTGCTCATAGGCTTCACTGTCGTGTGCCTGGCGGACTGGGTGCTGATCGAGGACTTCGGCTTCTTCGGCGGACTGGGCACTGACCCCAACAGCATGATCCCGATGGCGCTGCTGGCCATCGCCGGATACCTCGCCCTGGCCCCCGCGCCAGTGACGGCGGCAGAACCAGCCGCGGCCGCGGCGCCGGATCCCAGTTGGCGGGACCGGGCACGGCTGGCCCTGGACCGGGTCCGCCCGGCGGCTATGCGCCAGTCGGCCGCAGCCGCGAGCATCCAGTCTGTGGCTTCGTTCGGAGCGATCGGGCTGATCGTCCTTGGCGCCGCGCCGATGGCCGCCGCGCAGGCCAACCCGGTCGCTGACACCATCCTGGCGCAGGCGATCAACGGTTCCAGCGCACCCCAAAACTTCCCGGCACCTGCCTTTGCGCTCACTGACCAGCACGGCCGGACCGTGACGCTGGCGAGCCTGCACGGCAAGGTGGTGCTGCTGACGTTCCTGGACGATACGTGCTCGGTGGACTGCCCGCTGATCGCGCAGGAGTTCCGGCAGGCCGGTCAGCTGCTCGCGGCCGACTCGCGGCGGGTCGAGCTGGTCGCAGTCAATTACAACCCCTTGTACACGCAGGTCAGCTACATCCGTGCGTTCGATCAGCAGGAGGGGCTCACCGGCGTGAGCAACTGGCTGTACCTGACCGGCACCAGTGCCCAGCTCCAACAGGTCTGGAGCCACTACGGGGTGGCGGACGCGCAAATCCTGCCCGCCGGGTCGATGATCGGCCACGGCGACTACGCGTTCGTCATCGACCAGGCCGGCCACCTGCGCCAGGAACTCGGCTTCGACACCGGGCCGGGAACGCAGGCCACCAAGTCGTCGTTCGCGGCCGAACTGACCGACGCCGCCCGCCAGCTGCTGGGGCACTCATGAGCAGGCCAGCCCGTTCACTGGCCGCCGCGGTGGCCTCAGCCGCCGCGGCCTTGATCGCTGGCTGCGGCGGCGCGGCCCCCGCAGCGCCTGGCCCTGCGGCCGAGGCCCCGCCGGCCGGAGCGCCGTTCCTGGCCACATCGGTTGTTACCACCGCCGGAACCTGGGCCGTGGCGGTGATGGGCGGCCCGGTCGCCTCGCACGACAATTTCTGGCAGCTATTCATCCGCCCGACCGGCGACAGCAGCTGGAAGCTTGTCACCCCGCCCGGGGTCGCCGACAACGGCGGCCTGGTACTCGCGGGCAGCGCCGGCTCGTCGCTGGTCACCGGGTTCCGGCCCAGCCAGTACCTTACGTATACGCCGCTGACAGCAACTGCGGACGGCGGCCACGTCTGGTCCTCGACCGGGCCGCTGGCTGGCGCGCTCGCGAACGTTCCGGACGCGCTGGCGGCCGCGCCGGTCACCGGGCGCCTCCTGGCCCTGCTCGCCGACGGTACCGCCGAGCTGTCCACGCGCGGCAATGCCAGCTGGAGCACCCTTGCCAGCAGGCGATCCCTTGCCGCCTCTCAAGCGGGCCGGGCGTGCGGGATGGACGCCGTCACCGCTGTCACCTACACGCATTCAGGGGTGCCGCTGATCGCCGGGGCGTGCTCCCGGCCGGGCACAGCGGGCATCTTCGCTGACAGCGCGGGGGTGTGGCAGGCCGCTGGGCCGCAGATACCCGCCATGCTGGCCCGCCAGCCCATCACCGTGCTCCGGCTCACCCAGACCGCGAACCAGACGATAGCGCTGCTGATGACAGGAACCAGCCACAACGCCAGCCTCCTCGCCGCCTGGTCGGGTGACAATGGCCGTCACTGGGCCCTGTCATCGGCGCTCCCGGTTGGCACCGCGCGCCTTGAATCGGCGTCCTTCGGATCCACCGGTACCGCTGCCGTGATCACGGCCACCGGCCACGCCGAGGTGATCACCGGTACCGGCGGCCACTGGAGTGCGCTGCCCACCCTTCCCGCCGGCACCGCCACGCTGGCCCCCGGCACCGGCAGCCAGATCGACGCGCTCGCCGTCCATCGCGGCACGCTGACCATCTGGCACCTCGCACGCGGCGGCAGCGCCTGGACGAAGACGCAGGTGATCAGCGTGCCGATCCAGTATGGCTCGTCAGGCTGAGCCCTGCTGGCCGTCACATCACGGCCGGTGCAATTCTCATGAGCTGCGGACGCTGCACCGCGCGGAACCGCTGGGCGTAATCTGGCAGCGCGAGCGCGGGCGCTCGGCCAGGATGACCTGCTCGGGCCGGAGGGTGGCATGTACGGGTACTCGGAGAACAAGGACGCCTACATCAAGCGCCTGCGCCGCATCGAAGGTCAGGTACGCGGCCTGCAGCGGATGGTCGAGGACGACAAGTACTGCATCGACATCCTCACCCAAGTCGCCGCCGCCACCCGGGCACTGCAATCAGTCGCGATCGGGCTGCTCGAGGAGCACCTCGGCCACTGCGTCGCCGGGGCGGTCGCCGAAGGCGGTGACACCGCCGCCGCCAAGATCCGGGAAGCCTCCGACGCTATCGCCCGCCTGGTGCGATCCTGACAGCCAGCGGCCGCGAACTGGACCCGTCAGGGCCCGGGGCGGAACACTGACGGTCGGGCTGATCTTTCCCGCCAGGCATGACGGGCCTTCAGCAAAGTTACCGCTGCGGTGAGAACGTGCATTCCGTCCGTAGCGGACGCGGTGGCGTCGGCACGGACAGCGGCCGCGAGAGCGCGGCCAGGGGCGCCGAACAGTACTAGCGCGAACCAGGGAACAGCGGCACGGTGACCCGCGGGCTCCATTCGAGCTCCGGCAGCGCCTGCCCCTTGGCTCGCAGGCCAGGCCCGCATCCTCCGGCGGCCGGCTCCGGCTCGGCGGACGGCGTCGGTCCACCCACGCCGACGTGAACATGCCAGCACTCCTATCCGTGATAGTAGGACGAGGACGGATGTCGCCAGACTCGGCGCCATAGCCGAAAGGGGAATCAGTGCCCAACACCCGCCGTGGGCCTGCCGCAGGCAAGTCAGGTAGATCTGGACACAGCGCTAGCGCCAAGGCCAGTGCCCGCGAACGGGTCGCAGCCCAGCGCGCAGCGCGCAAGCGCGCAGAAATGCGCAGGCGGCTCCTGGCCTCCGGGGCGGCAGTCGTGGCTGTGCTGGCCGTCGTCGGAGCGTTCGTCATTGTCAAGCTATCCGCTGCGGACCCAGTGCCGAGGGAATCTCGGGCGGCCTCGGTAGTCGTCCGGCAGGCCACCGCCGTCCCGCTCGCCGTGCTGGCGCGCATGGACCCGGGTCAGGCGGCCACTCCGCTACAACCTGTCGCAGCGCCAGGGGCGCCGCTGACCATCGACGGCAAGCCGGCGATTGTCTTCGTCAGCGAGGAATCCTGCCCGTTCTGCGCGGCCGAACGGTGGCCGCTGGTCGTCGCGCTCTCCCACTTCGGCACTTGGAGCAACCTCGGCTCCACCAGCTCATCGGCCACCGATGTCTATCCGAATACCGCCACGTTCTCGTTCCGCGCGGCTCGCTACCGCAGCGCCGAGATCACGCTGCGCACGACCGAACTAGCCGACAACGTGGGCCGACCTTTGCAGGCTGAGACCCCGCTGGACGCCAAGCTCATCGGCTCCTACGATGTGCCGCCGTACGTTAACAGTGCCGACCAGTCCGGAGCCGTTCCGTTCCTCGACATCGCCAACCACTACATTCTGGCCGGTGCGCAGTACGATCCCCAGCTACTCGCCGGCCTCTCCGCGGCTCAAATCGCCAATCAGCTCCGCAACCCGTCGAGTCCCGTCGCACAGGCAATCGACGGGTCGGCCAAGAGCATCATCACGGCAATTAACCAAATCCTCCACGACAGAGCGCCTCGCTAGACCCAATCCTGACCCGATCAGCGCCATGACCAAGTCGACCGGCAGCAGGATGCGTGGACGTGACAAGCCGCAGCTGTACCGGTGGCGCCTCCGCGCAGGGCTAGCGCCGGCGGCGTACTTTTAGACTCATGCGCTTCGCCTTCAAGACCTCACCGCAGCACACCACCTGGGACGGCATGCTCTCGGTGTGGCGTGCTGCTGACGACATCGAGGTATTCGAGTCCGGCTGGACCTTCGACCACTTCTACCCGATTCACGGTGATCACGCTGGCCCGTGCATGGAGGGCTGGATCACGCTGACCGCGCTGGCGCAGGCGACCCGGCGGCTGCGGCTGGGCACGCTGGTGACCGGCATCCATTACCGGCATCCGGCGGTGCTGGCGAATATGGCGGCGACGCTCGACATTGTGTCGGGCGGCCGTCTTGAGCTGGGCATCGGCGCGGGCTGGAACACCGAGGAATCCGGTGCCTACGGCATCGAGCTGGGCACGCCGAAGGAGCGCAGCGACCGGCTCGAAGAAGCCTGCGAGGTGATCACCGGACTGCTCACGCAGGAGACCACCGACTTCGCGGGAACCCACTACCAGCTGACCGCCGCCCGGTGCGAACCCAAGCCGGTGCAGCGGCCGCACCCGCCGATCTGCATTGGCGGCAGCGGCGAGCAGCGAACGCTGCGCACGGCGGCACGGTTCGCCCAGCACTGGAATTTCCTCGGCGGCACGCCGGCGGAGTTCAGCAAGAAGCGCGATGTGCTGCACCAGCACTGCGCCGACCTCGGCCGCGACCCGGCGGAGATCCTGCTGTCCAGCCACGTGTTCTATACCGGGGATCCGGCTGAGACCGCGGCCACCGCCGCCGCTCTCGGCGCGGCCGGGGTTGAGCTGGCGATCGTCACCTTTCGGCCGCCGCTGAGCCCGGCAGTGCTGGAGCCGCTGGCAACAGCCCTGGCCGGCCTGACCTAGCTAGCCGCCCATTGTCAGCCCTCCGCAAACCAGGCAGCATAGCCGGGTAACGGGCGTATCTCCGCGGAGGGTAAGCGTGTCTGGAAACCGGTGCCTGCCGAGCAAGTCACTGCGGCGATAGCCGGCGTGGGCGCCCGGGCAGACGAGGCTACCGCGCGCTTCCGGGTGGCTGATCCGCAGCGGGCGCTGGCCGGAATCGCCCTGCGGCAGGACCTGCCACTCGCACCCGGGCTGGCGGAGTTCCGCCGGGCCGGAGATCACTGGGAGCTAATGATCGACCGGCCGCCGGTGAGCCGGCTGGAGTACCTGCTCGAGCTTCGCTATCCCGGTGGCCACCGCGAGGCCGTGCCCGATCCCGGCAACCCGCTGACGGTTCAGGGTGCGTTCGGGCGCAAGAGCGTGCTGGAGTTCCCCGGCTACTGCGCGCCCGGCTGGCTCGGCGCTGCGGTCAACGGATCTGCCAGCACCCGCGCAATCGAGATCCCGGCCCTGGAACGCGCGGTCACCGCGCGGATCTGGAGCCCGGCCGGAGTCCGGGACTCCGAGCCGCTTCCGCTGCTGGTAGTGCACGACGGCCCGGAGTACGACGCGCTTGCCGACCTCAGCCGGTACCTGTCAGCCGGGCTGGCGGGGAACTGGCTGCCGCGGCTGCGGGCAGCCCTGCTCGCGCCAGGACCGCGCGACGACTGGTACTCCGCTAACTCGCGGTACGCCCGCGCGCTGCGGACCGCGGTGATCCCGGCACTGACCGGCCAGCTTGCCACCACTGCGCGGATCGGGATGGGCACCAGCCTCGGCGGGCTGGCGATGCTGCACGCCCACTGCCAGTATCCGGACGCGTTCGACGCGCTGTTCCTCCAGTCCGGCAGTTTCTTCACGCCGAGCCTGGACAGGCAGGAGCGGTGGTTCCCGTATTACCGGCGCATCACCAGGTTCACTGCCCGCGTGCATGCGGGCGGCCTGCCCAGCCGGGTGGTGCCGGTCGTCCTGACGTGCGGCGCGATCGAGGAAAACGCCGCGAACAACCGGCTGATGACGGCGACGATGGCCCGGCGCGGCTACCCCGTTTCCCTCCATGAGCTTGCCGACCTGCATAACTACACGGCCTGGCGGGATGCGTTCGATCCGCACCTGAGCCTGCTGCTGCGGGAGGTGGCCCGGTCGGCCGGCAGGCGGCTGACCGGCATGAGGCTGCACTGTGGTCAGACGCCATCGGGTCGGCAGGCACCGTGCTGCGCTACGGCCACTGGGGCAGGCCGGTGCTGGTGTTCCCGTCCGAGCAGGGCGGGGCGCGGGACTTCGAGCGCAACGGCATGATCGACGCGATCGCGGGCCTGCTCGACGCCGGGCGGGTCAAGCTGTATTGCGTCGACAGCTATGACGCGGCGTCGTGGTCGAACCGCGAGATACCGCTGGAGGAGCGGGCGCGCCGGCACGGTGGCTACGAGTCATGGATCCTCAGCGCGGTCCTGCCATGGATCCATCAGGATTGCGGGGGAGCGGCCGGGGTCGCCACCCTGGGCTGCAGCCTCGGCGCGTACCACGCGGCCAATTTCGCGCTGAAGCGAGCGGACCTCTTCCCGCTGGCGCTGTGCTTTTCCGGTAACTACGATCCCGCCTCCTGGCACGGCTGGGGCGAGCGCGGCGCGGCAGCCTACTTCAACAACCCTGCCGACTACGTCCAGAACCTGGACGGCGATCACCTCGACTGGCTGCGCCGCCAGGTCAGCCTGCTGCTTGTCTGCGGCCAGGGCCAGTGGGAGGACACCACCGGCTCACTGGCCAGCACCAGGCAATTCGCCGGCCTGCTGGCCAGCAAGGGCATCCGGCACGAACTTGACCTGTGGGGTCACGACGTGCCGCACGACTGGCCGTCCTGGCGCGCTCAGCTGGCCCATCACCTGCCGCGATTCTGCTAACGAGGGAGCCGCCATGCCAACTGCCCGGCACCTGATCGGGCTACTGCTCGGAACCGAGGAGGACTGGCCGCGGGCATTCGAGGAGCTGCTCAGGCGGCTCGGGCCGGTGCCTGCCGCCGACGGCTCCCGGCACGCGTTCGACTGCGAGCGCATCACCATCGAGCCGTTCGGGCTGCGCGACCGGCCGCGCCACAGCCTGGTCATCGACAGGCTCGCCTACTGGTATTACGTGCCGCGGGAGTGGCTGAAGAAGATCGCGCTCATGGACAACGTGTACCTGCTGAACAGCCCGTTCACCTTCCAGTCGATGGAGAAGCACGCGGCCTACTGCGCGATGATACGGCTGGGGCTGAAGGTGCCCGAGACAGTGCTGGTGCCGTACAAGAACCCGGTCGACAATGCCCGGTACGCCTATACGGCCGCCAAGTACAACAAGCCGTTCGACCTCGACGCTATCGCCGAGCAGATCGGCTACCCGCTGTTCATGAAGCCCTACGACGGCGGGGCCTGGCGGGGCGTGTCGAGGATCAGCAACCCCGCTGAGCTGCATGCCGCCTACGACCAGAGTGGCAAGATGCTCATGCACCTGCAGAAGGCCGTCGACTACGACGTCTTCGCCCGGTCGCTGTCGATCGGTGCCGAGACCATGGTCATGAAATTCCGGCCAGAGCTGCCCATGCACGAGCGTTATGCGGTTGACCACGACTTCCTCTCGGCGGCGACAGGGGCGGAAGTGGTCACGATCGGCAGGCTCGTCAACGCGTTCTTCCGCTGGGAGTTCAACTCCTGCGAGACGCTGGTAAAGGACGGCCAGGTCTACCCGATTGACTATGCCAACGCATGCCCCGACGTCGCGCTGACCAGCCTGCACTACTACTTTCCCTGGGCGATGAAGGCCCTGCTGAAGTGGTGCATCTTCGCCCTGGTCACCGGCCGCAACCCCAGCCTTGACGTGTCGGCAGATCAGTATTTCGAGATCGCTGACGACGCGGCCATGAGTTACGCCGACAAGCTGGCGGCCTATCGTGACCTTGCCGACAGCTACTTCCAGACCGCGCGCTACCAGGAGTTCTGCGCGGCCGCCTTGCCGAATCTTGACGAGATGGTGCTGGACTGGGTGGCAGGTCCCGGCTTCGACCAGCTGCTCATCGAGACTGTCCGCTCGGTTTACCCGCCAGCCGAGCATGACCGGTTCATCGCGCACCTGCGCGGCTTGCTCGGCATGTGGGTCACCGACGAGAGCGCAAGGCTGGAGGCCGCCTGATGGGCAGGGACATTCAGTCCATCACGATCACTGGCGAGGACCGGGGCAGGTACCGGGCGAAACTCGCGCAGTCGCTGGACGCGTTCGCGCGGATGCTGCGCGAGAACCTGTTCGAGTCCGCGTCGTGCCTGGTCGGCCAGGAGATCGAGCTGAACCTGGTGGACGCCGACGCGGCACCGTCCATGCGCAACGCCGACGTGCTCGAGGCGATCGCCGATCCGGCCTGGGCCACCGAGGTCGGCCAGTTCAACCTGGAGATCAACGTGCCGCCCCGGTCCCTGGACGGCGACGCGCTCGGCACCCTGGAGCAGGAGATCCGGGGCAGCCTGAATGCCGCGGACGAGAAGGCAAGGAGCATCGGCAGCCAGCTGGTCATGATCGGCATCTTGCCGACACTGCGCAAAGACGACGTGAGTGCGAGCACGATGTCGGCGAACGAGCGGTACCGGGTGCTGAACGAGCAGATCTTCGCCGCGCGCGGCGAGGACATGCGGATCGAGATCGACGGAGCCGAGCAGATCCTGACGCATGCGGACAGCATTACGCCGGAGGCGGCCTGCACCAGCGTGCAGCTGCATGTTCAGGTCAGCCCGGATGCCTTCGCGAGTTACTGGAACGCGGCCCAGTCGATCGCCGGGGTGCAGGTTGCCCTGGCAGCCAATTCGCCGTTCCTGTTCGGCCGGCAGCTGTGGCACGAGACCAGGATCACGCTGTTCGAGCAGGCCACCGACACGCGGCCGGACGAGCTGAAACGGCAGGGAGTGCGACCCAGGGTCTGGTTCGGCGAGCGCTGGATCACCTCGGTCTTCGACCTGTTCGAGGAGAACATCCAGTTCTTCCCCGCGCTGCTGCCGATCTGCGAGGACGAGGACCCGCACGCCATGCTGGACCACGGGGACTGCCCGCAGCTCGCCGAGATGACGCCTGCACAACGGCACCGTCTACCGCTGGAACCGCCCCGTGTACGCGGTGGCCGGCGGCCGGCCGCACCTGCGGGTGGAGAACAGGGTGCTGCCAGCCGGGCCGTCGGTGGCCGACACCATGGCGAACGCGGCGTTCTATTACGGCCTCGTCCGGGTGCTGGCCGAATCTGAGCGCCCGGTCTGGAGCCAGATGTCGTTCACGACCGCAGCCGAGAACCTGCACGAGGCGGCGCGGCACGGCATGGGCGCGCAGCTGTACTGGCCGGGCCTGGGTGATGCGCCGGTCGCCGAGCTCGTGCTGCGGCGGCTGCTGCCCATGGCCAGGGAAGGCCTGCGCCGGTGGGGCGTGCACGACGCCTGCGCCGACCGGCTGCTCGGGATCATCGAGCAGCGCTGCCTGACCGGCGGCACGGGCGCGGCCTGGCAGATTGCCACGGTGGCGGCACTGACCGAGCACGGCGGAGCGGACCGGCAGGAGGCGCTGCGGCAGATGACCCGTCGCTACATCGGGCACATGCACACCAACGAGCCGGTGCACACCTGGCCGCAGCGCTAGCGCAAAGAGCGGCCGCCAGCCCGCAGGCTGGCGGCCGCCGGTAAGTGCGGTGCTGCGGTGTTACTCCGCGCCGAAGGACTGGATCTCGGCGAGCTCGACATCGGACAGCTTGCGCGGCGTGTCGCCCTTGGCTACCTTCGCGCTTTGCACCTGATGCCGGATGCCGTCGACGATTTCGGGGTTGGCCAGGGTGGTGACGTCGCCCACATCGGCGAAGTTGGATACCGATGCGATCACCCGGCGCATGATCTTGCCGGACCGGGTCTTGGGCATGTCCGGCACGATCCACACGTTCTTCGGCCGGGCGATCTTGCCGATCTCGGTCTCGATCGCCTTGACTGACCTTGGCCTCCATCCCGGTCCGCGTCGTAGCCGGGCTTGAGGGAGACGTAGATCTCCACCATCCGGCCGCGGATGTCGTCGATCACGGGCACGGCGGCCGCCTCGGCTACCTCGGGCACGGTCAGCGCGGCGGACTCGATCTCCTTGGTGCCGAGCCGGTGACCGGCGACGTTGATGACGTCATCGATCCGGCCGAGGATCCGGAAGTAGCCGTCGGCTGCCTGGACGCGCGCCGTCGCCGGCGAAGTACGGCCAGTCGTGCCAGTCCTTGCTGTCCGGGTCGGTGTTGTACTTGCGGTAGTAGACGTCGAGGAACCGCTCGGGCTGGCCCCAGACCGTCTGCATGATGCCGGGCCACGGGTTGCGGATGCAGATGTTCCCGGCCTTGCCGCTGCCCTTGGGGATCTCGTTGCGGTCCTCGTCGTAGATGACCGGGAAGATGCCGAGCACGCCGGGGCCGCAGCTGCCGGGCTTCATCGGCTGGAGGGCGGGCAGCGTGCTGCCGAGGAACCCGCCGGTCTCGGTCTGCCACCAGGTGTCGACGATGGCCGCCTCGCCCTTGCCGACCGAGTTGTAGTACCACCGCCATACTTCGGGCTCGATCGGCTCGCCGACGGTCGTCATGTGCTTGAAGTGGTAGTTGTACTTGGCAGGCTCGTCCGGGCCGACCTTGCGCAGCATCCGGATCGAAGTGGGCGAGGTGTGGAAGATGTTCACGCCGAGTTTCTCGGCGATCCGCCACGGCCGCCCGCCGTCCGGGTAGTTCGGCACGCCCTCGTAGATCACGGTCGTGGTGCCGAGCGCCAGCGGCCCGTAGACGATGTAGGAGTGCCCGGTGATCCAGCCGATGTCGGCCAGGCACCAGTACACGTCGTCGGGGTGAATGTCCTGGTAGTACTTCGACGTGCCGGTCACGTACGCCATGTAGCCGCCGGTCTAGTGCTGGGCGCCCTTCGGCCGGCCGGTGGTGCCGCTGGTGTACATCAGGAACAGCGGCGCCTCGGCCGGCATCGACACCGGCGCTACCTCCTGCCCGGCGTACTTGGCCGATGACCTCGTCGACGAAGAAGTCCCGGCCGTCGACCATCGGCGTCTGGGAGGCGTACTGGCCCGGCGTGCCGCCGCCAGACGAGTACCTTGTCGACTTCCTGGCCCTGGCGGGCCGCCTCGGCGATCGCCTCGTCCGCCTTGACCTTGTGGTCGGCCAGCGAGCCCGCGCGGTAATAGCCGTCCATGGTGATCAGCACCCGGCTGCCGGAGTCGGCGATGCGGGTGCCGCAGGCGTTACCGCTGAATCCGCCGAATACCTGGGAGTGAATGACGCCGAGGCGCGCGCAGGCCAGCATCGTCACGATAGCCTCGGGCACCATCGGCATGTGCAGGGTGACCCGGTCACCGGCCTTCAGGCCGGCGAAATCGCTGCAGCAGCGCGGCGAACTCGTTGACCTGGCGCAGCAGCTCGCCGTAGCTGATGTGAACGGTCTCGTCGTCCTCGAGTTCGGGTACCCAGATGATCGCGGTCTTATCCGGATTGGCCGCGGCGTGCCGGTCGACGCAATTGTAGGAGGCGTTGAGCTTGCCGCCGACGAACCATTTCCAGAATGGCGCGTTGCTGGTATCCAGCACGGTGTCCCAGGGCTTGTCCCAGGACAGCATGTCCGCGTACTCGGTGAAGCAGTCCGGGAACTTGTCCTCGGTGAACCTGTCGAGGATCGCAGGATCATTGGCGTTGGCCTGCTGCACGAAATCCTCCGGCGGCGGGTAATACTCTTCCTCGCGCCAGTGCACGGCGATCTGGGACTCAGAGACCTGCATCTCCGAGTTCTCTGTCATTCCTGTCCTCCAGGCCGGAACTGAGTGTGGCGCACGACAGTGACCGCACGCTCGGTGTGACCGGATGTGCGCACATGTTCCGCGCGAAACGGGACATCCTGCCATTCCAACGGCATCGGGGCAAGCACGGGCTGGCCATGCACCGGCTGCCTGCCGCCGACAACCTTGCCATGGGCGCCCTCACCTGTTACGGGAACCTCAATCGTAACGCCGCGGGACAACAGCGAACAGGCCCGTCACGACGCCCCTGCCAGGTCGCTAACGGGTATCAGTCCTGGCAGGACAGGTTGACATCGCGCCGATCGGCGGTAAGTTTCTGGGCAGTCCAGCACCGGGCCACTAGGTCAGGGAAGGTCAGCCGGGCCGTTGGCTGCGCCGTGAGGTGGCCACCAAGTCGGCCGCGCAATGCGCGACAGGCCCGAGCCCTGGCTGGGCGGGGGGTTGGATCCGGGAGGGGCCTGGGCACCCAGTAGACAACGGAGGGCAAGCCCGCTACCGGCGGGACGCACTCCGGTCCGAAGGGATTACCCAGGCCCTCTTCCCGGCAGGGAGTTCGGCAATCGCGGGGGAGCGCCTGCCGAGTTGTGATGTGCTAGGCGGGCGGCCTCGCGTCGGGAGCGAGGCCCGCAGGTTGCGGAGGAACCGGATGCGGAAGCGGGCGTTGGCCGCATGGGGGATGTTGCTGCATCGGCAGCCCCGGCCGCGGACGGTGACAGGTTGGACGGCGACCGGCTGATGGGCACCGGCAGCGCGCAGTGGGCTCCGATCGGCCCGGTGGCCGTGGTGATCCCGACGTACAACGAGCGGGAGAACCTCGAAGCCATCGTGGCCGGAGTTCGGGCGGCCGTGCCCGACGCGGATCTGCTGATCGTCGACGACAACAGCCCGGACGGTACCGGTGACCTGGCGGACAAGCTCGCGCTGGCCGACGAGCACGTGCAGGTGCTGCACCGGACGCAGAAGGCCGGGCTTGGCGCCGCCTACCTGGCCGGGTTCAGCTGGGCACTGGACCGCGGCTACGGCGCGCTCGTCGAGATGGACGCAGACGGGTCGCACGATCCGTCCGAGCTGCCCGCGCTGCTGGCGGCGCTGGCGACCGCCGACCTGGTTGTCGGGTCGCGCTGGGTGAAGGGCGGCACCGTCCGCAACTGGCCCAGGTCGCGGGAGATCCTCTCGCGCGGCGGTAACGCCTACGCCCGGCTGGCGCTCGGACTGTCGGTGCACGACGCCACTGGCGGGTACCGGGCATACCGGGCGGAGACGCTTCGCGATCTGGGCTTGCACGACGTCAAGTCACAGGGCTACTGCTTCCAGATCGAGCTCACCGCGCGGGCGGCTCAGGCCGCAAAGGTAATCACCGAGGTGCCCATCACCTTCACCGAGCGCACCCGCGGGAGCAGCAAGATGAGCAACGCCATCGTGGCAGAGGCGCTGCTCAGAGTCACCCAGTGGGGCGTGACACGGCATTTCCGTTAAGCACGGCATTTCCGGTAATACCGCGCATAGCAGCCGGATGTCAGGCGCTCTTGCGGTGCCTGCTGCTCTGCCGCGGTGCAGGCGCCTCGGCCGGCGCGCGCTGTCCACGTATCGCGGCAAGCCGCTCGGCCAGCACTTCCTCGAGGTCGGCCAGGGTGCGCCGCTCCATGAGCATGTCCCAGTGGCTGCGCGGCGGCTTGATCTTCTTGGCAGCTGGCAGGTCGCCGGAAGCAGTCACCGCCAATGCGCCGCAAACCCGGCATTCCCAATTTGTGGGCAGCTCAGCTTCGGCCGAGAAAGGTACCGTGAACCGGTGGCCCTTAGGGCAGTCGAAGGCCACCTCCTGGCGTGGCGCCAGGTCGGTGTTACGGTCGTTCTCGTAGCTTGTGGCTCCGAGTCGCGTGCCGCGAAGTGCTCGCTCGGCCATGTGTTACTGCCTCCCCAGGCGCTCAGCCGTACTACTTCACCAACGGTGAGGTCCCGGACAAGATTCCCGGTGGGGGCTAGTTCCAATCGCCTGAGCGCCGCCGGATCGCAGAGATTGCCTTGCTAGCCGGCGATTCTTGGCTTCCACTGGCCGCGGGCGATCAGCAGATCGCGCAACGACTCGATCTGATCGGTCATGATGCCGTCCGCGCCGCGGTCAAGCAGGCTGGCCATGATCTGCGTGTCATTCACGGTCCAGACATGCACCTGCAGCCCCGCCGCGTGCGCGCGGCCGATGAATTGCCTGGTGGCCATCGAGACCGGGATCTGGGCGCACTGCACCGACAGGCTGGCGAACCTGCTGCGCAAGGGCCCGGCAGGCAGCCCTATCCGGATGGCCCCGATCGAGGCAGGAGTCGTCGCGGAGCAGACAGGCTGCGGTAGCAGCTTGCGGGTGGCGCCCAGGCGGCGGCCGGAGAACGAGGTCAGGCAGACCCGGTCCCAGGCGCTGGTCTTGCGCAGCACCTCCACCAGCGGCCTGATCGCCGGCTCGTCCTTAACGTCGATGTTGAAGCGGACGTCAGGCCAGGCCATCAGCAAGTCGGCGAGCACCGGTATCGGCTCGGTGCCGCCGATCCTGGCGGCAGCCACCTGTGCCGCAGTCAGCTCGGCGATCTTGCCGGTAGCGTCCGTCACCCGGTCCAGCGACTTGTCGTGGAAGGCGACAACCGTGCCGTCAGCGGTGGCGTGCGCGTCTGTTTCCAGGTAGGCGTAGCCGAGCGCGACAGCGTGCTCAAAGGCCTTCCAGGAGTTCTCGGGATAGTGGCTGGCGCCGCCCCTGTGCGCGAAAGCCAGCGGCCGGGGATGATCAAGGTATCCGGAGGGCACGGCCTAAGTCTGCACGTCCAGGGCTGCCGGGGACCCGCCGGGGTGCGGGCCCCGACCCGCCCACTCACGGCGCCGGGCCTCGGCAATAGTGACCGCCGCGGCGGCCGCCACGTTGAGCGAGCCGACCTTCCCGACCTGCGGAATATAGGCGACAAGGTCGGCGGCGGCCAGCAGGCCCGCCGAGCAGCCGTGGTCCTCGTTACCCAGCGCGAGACAGACGTCGCCAGCCAGGTCCGCCTCGTACAACGGCACCGCCTCGGTGGCCAGCTCGATCGCGACCACCCGGAAGCCGGCGTCCCTGGCTGCCTGCTGCGCCGGCCGCTGCCGACGCGGCACGGGAGAACGAGATCAGCCGGTCGGTCCCGAGCGCGGTCTTGCGCGCGGATGGATGGTCGGGCGAGGCCGTCTCGCCGCAGAGCCAGATCTGTCGGACGCCGAAGGTGGCCGCCGTGCGGATGATCGAGCCGAGGTTGAACGGCTGCCCGACGCCGTCCAGCAGCAGGCTGATGCCCGCCTGGGTATTGCGCCGCCAGCCGCGGTTCAGCCGTTTCACGTCCGTCATGCCGAGCTGGCGGCGCCCCGCTCCCGGCGTGCCGGTCGCGCCAGCAGGTCCTGCAGTCACCGCCGCACCTCCAGTACGCGATAGCCGGACCTGGCCGCGAACCTGGTGGCTGCCCAGCCGGAGCCTTCCAGCCAGCGCTGCAGCGAGTCCGAGCCGAGGTTGCGCTGGACGACCAGGTAGGCGGCCGCCCCTGGAGCGAGCCTGCCCAGCCAGGTCGTCAGCATCGCATGCAGGGCCTGCTTGCCGATCCGGATCGGCGGGTTAGACCAGATCAGCTCGTAACTAGCCGGCAGGCCGGGATCGTCGGCTGCGAGGCAGCGGGCATTGGCGAGCTCAGCGGCGACCACGTTCCCCTCACAAAGGGCGAGGGCGCGGGCGTTCACATCAACGGCCCAGATGCGCGCGGCCGGCGCTCGCCTGGCCAGCACCAGCGCGAGCGGGCCGTAACCGCAGCCGAGGTCCAGCAGGTCGCCGGCGGCAGGCGGCGGCGGCGCGGTCTCCAGCAGCAGCCTCGTGCCCGGGTCCAGGCGGCCGGGGGAGAAGACGCCGGAGTCGGTCGCCAGCGTGAGGTGCAGATCGGGCAGCACTACCTGCACAGTTCCCGGCCGGTGCGCCGCGGCCGGCTGCTCAGCGAAGTACTGGCTGCTCACGCGTGCTGACGCCGGCCTGCTCGAGGGCCGGGTTGATGTAGGTCCTGGTCACCCAGCGCTCTATCACGAACGTCAGCACCGGCAAGATGCCGGCCAGCAGCACGATGACCGTGCCCGGGCTGGCCACCTTCATCCGGACCAGCCGGGTCATGGCGAAGGCCACCACCACGTAGCCGATATACAGCACGCCGTGGATTGCCCCGACGACCTCGGCCGGTCCCGGGTGATGCCCGAGGTAGCGCAGCGGCACGCAGATGAAGCAGAGGATCACCAGCATGGTGCCTGTCACGTAGGCCATGACGCGGTAGCCGCGAACTCCCAGCCGGAGCGCGTCATTACGCACCGCTGACCTCCTCTCGTCGGGTATTCGCGCGCTAGTCGTCGGCGCGAGCGGGCTGTGACCTGGCCGGGCGCTTCGGCTTGTTCAGGCTGGCCAGATAGGCATTGTAGGCGGCCAGTTCGGGATCGTCGCCGGCGTCCGCATCGCTGCTGGCGGCGGCATGAACCGCATCGGGCAGGCCGAGCGAATCGGCTTCGCCGTCCTGGCCAGCCGCGGCGAACCCCCGCTTGGCGGCCGCTCCGCCGGGATGGCGCCACTCGTCCATCAGCGTCTTGGCCCAGAACACGATCACGAAGATCGAGAAGACCGGCCACTCAAAGGTGTATGCCCAGCTCAGCGCGTTACCGCCTTGTGCGCGGCGCAGCTGCCAGTCGCCGAGCCAGAGCATCCCGACGGTGCAGATCACCATGAAGCCGTGCCAGGCCAGCCACCGGGGGCTGACCAGGAAACGCCATCGGCCGGGCGGCGCACTGGACATGGCAGGAAGCCTAGCGCTACTGCAGGTAGTAATGGCCTGCCGGGCGGCACGCTAGCGGGTGATTCGCCAGACCTTGCTCGTGCCGGAGTCGCCCGGCGCCAGCTCGAACCTGGACGCTCGGGTGTCGACATGCTGATAGCCCAGCTTGGCCGGGACCCGGCCGCTGGCCAGGTTGAGCTTGTCGTGCTGGATCTCCACCCGGTCGATGCGCGGCAGGCCGAAGGCCGCCTCGGTGAGCGCGGCCGAGGCCGAGGTCGCGACGCCCCGGCCGGTGAACGAGGGGTGCACCCAGTAGCCGATCTCCAGTGCGCCCGGGCCGATCCTGGCCATCAGCCCGGCACTGCCTGCGGGCGTCCCGCCCGCCTCGATCAGGTACTGGAACGCCGTGCCCGCAGCCCAGTCAGCCTGGCACTGGCTGAGATACTCGCGCGCGTCGGCGAGCCCGTAGCTGGCTGTCGCCCAGGGCATCCACGGCCGAAGGTGCTCAAGGGATTCGCTAACGAGCCGGAAGCACAGCTCAGCGTCCTCCGGCCGCCAGCGGCGGAGGCTGACGGCAGCGTGGCGGAGCGTCTCCGGGGGCGTCTGCGGGGGCGTCTGCGCGGGCACGGTCCTGAGGGGCACAGTCATGATCCGATCATGGTCCGCGCGCGCCGGGGAGGGCAAATGTGATTTACGCGACCGGACCGCGCGGCCAGCTGCGGCTGTGGCGCAGCGTTGCGAGAGTCATCCAGCGAGTCACCGAGCCGGCCGGAGCCTGGTCCGGTAATAATCGAGCACATGTCTCTAGCTGACCTGCTGGCCGGCCGGAACCCGCATGCCAGCCGCCTGCCTCAGCGACTGGCGGACCTGCGCGGGCCGACCCAGGGCGTCATCGTGCTGCCCAGGCACCTCTCCTGGCCCGGCATGCGGGAATGCGACGTCACCGACGCCGTGACCCGGCGGAGCATGTACGGCATCGTGCTCACGCAGGGCCAGCGCAACGACGTCGCGCGGTTCCTCAACCCGCGCCTGCTCGTGCAGGACTGGCCGCTGATCAAGGACTCGCTCGACCCCAAGCTCCGCAGCATGTGCGAGCGCCGCTTCGCGCTGCGCGAGCTACAGGCGGCCGAGGCGGCCGAGGCGGCCGAGGCGGCCGAGATAGAGCAGTAGCACCGGACCGCGGGATCCGCG
Source organism: uncultured Actinomycetota bacterium (assembly GCA_963834665.1). Taxonomy (GTDB): domain Bacteria; phylum Actinomycetota; class Actinomycetes; order Streptosporangiales; family Streptosporangiaceae; genus JAJYUU01. The sequence continues at coordinate 255,248 of CAWICK010000005.1, read as the reverse complement.
ACGGGACCGCTGCGGGCGTTCAGCTGCCCGGGCCGTTAACATTGATCAAAGCTGGGCGCACGGCAGAGCTATTTCGCCAATCATCAGGAGCTGTTCGTGACCGAAGCGCACGCTGATCTGTCCGGGCAGGCTCAGCAAGGCCGCGGCCAGCAGCCTGCCGGCAGCAGGGCCGAACCGGTGCAGCGCGGCAACAAGTGGTGGACGCTGGTCGCAGTCTGCCTCGGCACGTTCATGCTGCTGCTCGACATCACGATCGTTAACGTCGCGCTGCCAGATATTCAGCGGGCGCTGAACTCCAGCTTCTCGGACTTGCAGTGGATCGTCGATGCTTATGCGCTGACGCTGGCCGCCTTCCTGCTGACAGCGGGGAGCCTGGCCGACATGTTCGGGCGCAGGCTGCTCTACCTCGTCGGCTTGCTGGTCTTCACCATCTCATCGGTGCTCTGCGGGTTCGCCGTCGACACCATCATGCTGATCCTTTCCAGGGCGCTGCAGGGCGTCGGCGGCGCGATCATGTTCGCGGTCTCGCTGGCCCTGCTGGCCGATGCGTTCCGCGGCAAGGACCGCGGCGTCGCGTTCGGTGTCTGGGGCGCCATCACCGGCCTGGCGGTGGCCATCGGGCCGCTGCTAGGCGGCATCCTGACGTCGGGAATCTCCTGGCGCTGGATCTTCTTCGTGAACGCGCCCATCGGCGTCGGGGCGCTCATCATCACGATCATCCGGGTGTCCGAGTCGCGGCAAGCCAGCGCTTCCCGTCCGGACTGGCTCGGCTTCGTGTTCTTCACCGGCGCGCTAGCAAGCCTCGTGTACGCGCTGATCGAGTCCAGCCGGCGGTCGTTCACCGACCAGCTTGTCCTCACCTTCTTCGCGGTCGCATTCGTGCTGCTGTGCACGTTCGTGCTGGTGGAGCTGCGCTCCGCGCGCCCGATGTTCGATCTCAACCTGTTCAGGCTGCCGACCTTCAGCGGCGGCTTGGTGGCGGCGTTCGGGCTGAGCGCATCCATCTTCTCGATGCTGCTTTACCTGGTGCTCTACCTGCAGGACATTCTCGGGTACTCGGCCCTGCAGACCGGCGTGCGATTGACGGTGATCTCCGGCGGGATCCTGGTGACGGCGACGATCGCGGGGCGGCTGTCCTCACGCGTGCCAGTCCGGCTGCTGATCGGTCCGGGGCTCATCCTTGTCGGCGCCAGCCTGCTGCTGATGCGCGGGCTGAACGCGACATCGAGCTGGACTCACCTGATACCCGGCATGATCGTCGGTGGTCTGGCCGTCGGCCTGGTGAACCCTCCGCTGGCCTCCACGGCTGTCGGCGTGGTCCGCCCGGAGCGAGCCGGCATGGCTTCGGGCATCAACTCGACGTTCCGCCAGGTAGGCATCGCGACCGGCATCGCCCTGCTCGGCTCGCTGTTTGCCAGCAAGGTGGTGGCAGACGTGAAGTCCGGGGTGGCTGCCATTCCCGGGCTGGCCAGCCACGGCGGCCAGATCGCCGCGGCTATCCAGTCCGGACAGGTCGGTCGCGTCATCGCCCGGCTGCCGGTCCAGATCAGGCCGGGTGTCGGTTTCGTCACCAGGTCAGCGTTTACCTCGGGGCTGAACGAGATTCTGCTGGTCGCCGCCGTCATCGCCCTCGCTTCGGGTGTGGTGTCGCTGCTCGCGATCCGCACCCGGGACTTTGCCCAGCAGCAGCCCGACGTGGCCGTGGCCGCGCCGCCCGGCTGACGGTCGTCTCCGGAGCGTCACGAGTTCTGGGCCGTTGCCTTGAAGAACGTGTAGCAGAACGTGCCGTCGGGTGCCGCGGTCCTGTACAGGTCGGCGATGCCCGCGTCGAACGCGGCCGGCGTGCTCAGCCCGGCCGCGATGGCGGCATCCCGCGTTCCCTCGATCATGGCGGTGAAGGTCTTCCTGATCAGCCCGTCCATCATGACCGGCCGGCTGCCGTCGGCGTAGGCAAGCCGCGGCTGGACCTCGACCCCGGCGAAGCCTGCCTGCACCAGCAGCGGATAGAGCTGCCGGCCGATCAGCGCGTTGCCGCCAGCGCGGGCCTGCAGGGTGACCTGGCAGCCGATCGCGGCTCGCGCAGCCGCGCTATCCGGGTGGAAGTAGGCCGAGCCGTGATCGCCCTCGATGACAGTGATGGTGCCGCCGGGGCGCAGCAGCCCGCGCAGGGCGGCCAGCGCAGCGGCGGGCCTGGTCAGGTGCTCCAGCACGAAGCACACGAAGACGTGGTCGAACGCCTGTGGCGCAAACGGCAGCGCGAAGATGTCAGCCGCGGCGCACCGGACGTTGCCCAGGCCGGCATCGGCGGCCCGCAGCGCGGCGAGTGCCGCCGACGCCGCGGACAGGTCGACGCAGACGAACCTGGCCGCCGGGCTGCGACTGGCCAGCTCGACCGTTTGCGCGCCGACGGCACAGCCTGCCTCGAGGACCACGTTCCCTGCTGCGTAGGCAGTGCCGGCGTGCAGCAGGTCGGCCAGCGTGCTGGCCTGATCGTGCAGCCGTTCGCCTTCCCTGGCCTGATAGCCGTGCACGTAGGCGGGGGCGATGGCAAGCGGCGTGATGGAACCGGGTGTCCTAGGTCGGGGCGTCATGGGTCGGGGCGTCATGGGCCGGGGTGTCATGGGGTCTACTGTGCCCGTAGTCCGCGGCGCCAGCCGGGCGCGCTTACAGTTACCGCATGCGGAAGTACGTCATTATGGGCGTCCAGGGCAGCGGCAAGGGAACCCAGGCCGCCATGCTGGCCGCTGACCTGGACTTGGTGCACATCGCGGTCGGCGACATCTTCCGCTGGAACGTGCAGCATCACACCAAGCTCGGTGCGCAGGTACGGCGCACCATGGCGGGCGGCGAACTGGTCAGCGATGACCTGGCCGAGGGCGTGGTCAAAGACAGGCTTACCCAGCACGACTGGAACTTCGGCTTCATCATCGACGGCTTCCCGCGCAACGAGCGGCAGGCTGAGTTCTTCCTGGAGAGCTACGACATCGACGGCGTCATCTACCTCGAGCTGCCGGACAGCGAGGTGCGGCGGCGGGTGCTGGCACGGCGGCTGTGCGAGGGCTGTGGCGTGGACTACAACCTGATCGACAGCAGCCCGCGGGTCGAGGGGCAATGCGACGCCTGCGGCGGCAGGCTGGTCCAGCGCGAGGACGACACCGAGGAAGCGCTGGCCGTCCGGCTGCGCGAGTACCACGCCAAGACCAACCCGGTGCTCGACATTTTCCGCCGCAAGGAGTACGTCGTTCCCATTGACGCCCGCCCGGACAAGGCAGAGGTTCAGCAGGCGATCCGGGCCGCCCTGAAACTGCCGCCGTACCGCGGCTAGCCGGCCGGCAGCGGATGCAGGTCGTCATAGCGCCCGACTCGTTCAAGGGCAGCATCAGCGCGGCCGCGGCCGCCGCCGCGCTGGCTGCAGGCTGGCGCCAGCGCGCGCCCCGCTGACGAGATCATCGAGCTCCCGCTCGCCGACGGCGGCGAAGGCACCATGGCGGTGCTGGCCGCGGCCGTGCCCAGCGCGTCGCTGGCATCAGGCCCGGGTCAGCGGGCCGGGTACCGCGCTGGTCACGGCGGCATGGCTCGAATCGGAAGGGAACGTGGCCGTCATAGAGCTGGCCGCCGCGGCCGGGCTGACGCTGCTCAGCGAACTGCGGCCGCTGCAGGCGCACAGTTATGGCGTCGGCGAGCTGATCAGGCACGCGCTGGACGCCGGGGCGCGCCGGGTGGTGGTCGGGCTCGGCGGCTCAGCCTGCACCGACGGCGGAACCGGCGCGCTGGCCGCGCTCGGCGCCAGATTCCTCGACGCGGCAGGCAACGACCTGCCGCGGGGCGGCGGCGCGCTCGGCGGGCTCGCCGCGGTCGACCTGACCGGCCTGCGCGCGGCCCCGCCCGACGGGGTCAGCTGCCTGACCGACGTGCGGGCGCCGTTGCTCGGGGAGAGCGGCGCGGCGGCAGTTTTCGGCCCGCAGAAGGGCGCGGCGCCGGCCGACATCGCCGTGCTGGAGGCGGGCCTGGCCAGGCTGGCAGGGCTGCTCGGCGGAGATCCAGCGCGAGCCCGGCGCGGGCGCGGCAGGCGGCACGGGATACGGCCTCGCGGCGGCGTGGGGCGCCAGGCTGCTGCCCGGCGCGGCTGAGATCGCCAGCATCGCAGGCCTGCCGGCGGCGCTAGCCGGCGCCGACCTGGTGATCACTGGCGAGGGCCAGTACGACGCGACCTCGGCGACCGGGAAGGTGACCGGAGCGGTGCTGGCCGCAGCTCGCGACGCACGGGTGCCGGCGGCCGTGGTGGCTGGCCGGCTGTCCGCGCAGCCGCCGGCCGACGTGGGCGCCGTAGAGCTGGCTGCCCTGGCCGGCGGCCGGGAGCAGGCCATCGCCGGCGCGGCGCACTGGCTCGCCGAGGCAGGCCGGCGGCTCGCGGCTTCGCACTAGCTCGCGGGATAGCCGCACGGCAGCGGTGCGGACCTCATAGCTCTGGGCACGTGCGGGAGATCGTGGTTTTCGGCGGCAGCGCGCACCCGGCGCTATCGGCGGAAATCTGCGCTGATCTAGGTGTACCGCTCTATCCGGTGCGGCTGCGCCGGTTTGCTAATGACTGCCTGGAAGTTCAGCTTCAGGCCAACTGCCGCGAGCGCGACGTGTTCATCATCCAGCCGCTCGGCCCGCCGGTGCAGGAGAACCTGGTCGAGCTGCTGCTCATGCTCGATGCTGCGCGTGGCGCGTCCGCAGCGCGGGTGACCGCGGTCATCCCGCACTACGCCTACGCGCGGTCGGACAAGAAAGTCGATGCCGCGAGTGTCGATCGGCGGCCGGCTGGTCGCCGACCTGCTGGTCACCGCCGGCGCGAGCCGGGTACTGACGATGACGCTGCACTCGCCGCAGGTGCACGGTTTCTTCTCCATTCCGGTCGACCACCTGCACGCGCTGCGCGAGTTCGCTGATCACTTCGCCAGGCTGGACCTCAGCAACTCCGTCGTGGTGTCGCCGGACCTCGGCAACGCGAAGAACGCGGCGGCGCTGGCCAGGCTGCTGCAGCTGCCGGTGGCAGCGGGCGCCAAGGAACGGCACAGCGATGAGAACGTGACGATCAGCTCGATCATCGGCGACGTCGGCGGCCGGGACGTGATCGTGCTGGACGACGAGATCGCCCGCGGCACCACGATCCTGGAACTGCTGGCCAGGCTGCGCGAGCGCGGCGCGAGGTCGGTCCGCATCGCCTGCACGCACGGCCTGTTCAGTGACGGCGCGCTGAAGCGGATCGCAGCCCATCCTGAGGTTCAGGAGATCATCTGCACCAACACGCTGCCGGCCGCGGACGGCGAGGCCGTACCGAAGCTGCAAGTGATCTCGGTAGCGGCGGCGCTAGCCGAGGCGATCCGGCGGATTCATGAAGGCGAGTCGGTCAGCGCGCTGTTCGGCGCCAGCTGACCGCCGTTGGCGCCAGCCGTTGCGCCGCCGGCAGCAGGCGTTGCGCCGCGGGCGCTGGCCCAGACCGCGACCTGGCTGCGCGAGCTGAAGCCCAGCTTGGCGAGGATATTGGCGACGTGCCGGGCTGCCGTAGCCGGGCTGATGAACAGCTCGCTGGCGATGGCACGGTTACTCAGGCCCGCGCCCAGCAACGCCACGACCTCGCGCTCCCTGGCGGTTAGCGCCGCCGGCTGGTCCGGCGACGTCACTGGTCCGGTACGTGGCTGGTCCGGCATTGGCCGGTGCCGGCTGCCTGCAGCCCGGCAGTGCCGCGCCCGGTTATGCCGTCATCGGCATCGTCGCCGAGAGCCAGGCGCACCGCATCGGCAGGCGTCATCGCGGCGCCCTCGGCCCACAGCCGGGCTACCGCAACGCCCAGCCCTGCCGCTGCAGTCGAGCAGCCGCTGCATCCTGGCGCCTGGCACCGGCGGCAGCTGCGCCTCGCGCCGCAGCGTAGTGACAGCGCCGGCCAACCGCACGCCTGCGGCCGGATCACCCTCGAGGACGGCGAGCCGGGCCAGCACCTCCAGGCCGCGCGCCATGCCGATGCGGCTTCCTGAGGCGTAGCTGAGGCGAAGGCTCTCGGTCAGGTTGCGCCGCGCCGCGCCGAGGTCAGACTGGTCGATCGCGATCCGGCCGAGGCCGGCCAGGCAGCGCGCGATCTCAGGCCGGGCGTTTACCTGGCGCAGGATGGCCAGCGCCTCAAGGTAATGCGCTTGCGCCGCGTCGTGGTCGAAGCGCAGTCTCGCCAGGTCGCCGATGCCGATCAGGACACGGGCCGAGCCCCATTGCTGCTCGATCGCCCGCATCACCGCCAGCGCCGACTCAGCCAGCTCGCTGGCCTCCCGCAGGTTGCCGCGGCTGGCCGCGACAGTTGCCATCGTGCCGAGTGCGTATCCCTCGTTCCACCGGTCGCCGGCCGACCTGGCGACGGCAAGCACCTCGCAGGCCCGGGCGGCGGCCTCCTCGAGGCGGCCGGAGTGGAGCTCGATCTCGGTCAGCAAGTTGAGTGCTGCGGCAGCGTAGAACCGCGCTCCCGCCGACCAGCAGACCTCCAGCGCTTCCAGTGCCAGTTCCTTGGCGCTAGCCGACCCGGCGGCCAGGGCTAGCTGAGCGCGGCTCGCGAGCGCGGGCCCTCGCACCGCAGCGGGCGCAGTTGCCGCGTTCGCCAGCGCCAGGAACTCGTCCAGCCATGCCGCGCCCTCGGCTGAGGTGCCGCGCACGATCCACACCGGCAGCATGGAAACGCATAGCCGGAGGCCCGTCTCGGCATCGCCATCGGCAAGGCAGGCTCCGAGCACCTCGCGCAGGTTCGCGGATCTCCAGGTCGAACCGCCGGAAGACATCGACGCGCGCCGACCATGGTGCAGGCACGATGGCCATGCCGATGGCGACCGACTGCTCAGCCTCATGCACCGTGTAATCGCGTCGGCGGCGGCGCATCAGGTCAGTCTCCCCGGCCAGCGCGAGCCAGTCGGCAGCGTACTCGCGGACCGTTTCCAGCATCCGGTACCGGGCCTGCCCCAGCGCCTCGGGCTCGACCTCTACTAGCGATTTGTCCGCGAGGGCGGTCAGCAGGTCGAGAACGTCAGCGGCCGGGAGGTTGTCATCGGCGCACACGTGCTCGGCCATGTCGAGCGACCAGCCGGCGAGCACGGACAGGCGCCGCAGCAGAACCTGCTCCGCCGGTGACAGCAGGTCGTAGCTCCAGTCGAACGCGGCGCGCAGCGTCTGCTGCCGGGCGGGCGCGGTCCGGTCCCCGCTTGTCAGCAAGGTCATGCGATGGTCGAGCCGAGCCGCGATCTGGTCGAGGGACAGCACCCGCACCCAGGCAGCGGCAAGCTCGATGGCCAGCGGCAGCCCGTCTACGGCCCGGCAGATCGCGGCGACCCGGCGCAGGTTGGCGGGGCTCATCGCAAAGCCAGGCGCGACTGCCCTGGCGCGCTCGGTGAACAGTATGACGGCGTCGTATTCGGGCAGGTCGCCGGCGTCTGCCGGGCCAGCGGGCGGCACGGCCAGCGGCGGTACCTGCCAGGCGGCCTCCGCCGCGATCCGCAACGGCTCGCGGCTGGTGGCCAGGACCTGCAGGCCAGGCGCGCACGCCAGCAGCTCCTGGCACAAGGCCGCGCACGCTTCGATGAGGTGCTCGCAGTTGTCGAGGACCAGGATCGCCTGGCGGTCCCGCAGCGCGTCGCAAAGCGTCGCGACCAGCGGCCTGCCCGGCTCCTCGTCCACTCCGATGACCGAGGCGACCTTCGGCACTATGGCCTCAGCGCGCCGCAGGTCGCCCATCTCGGCGAACCAGGCACCGTCCCGGAAGTCGCCCGTCACCTCGGACAGCAGCCGTAGTGCGAGGCGGGTCTTGCCGATGCCGCCCGCACCGCACAGCGTCACGGCGCGCGCGGCACGCAGCAGATCGCGCAGTTCGCCGATCTCCGAGCTGCGCCCGATGAAGCTGCTCGAATCCTCTGACGGGCTGGCAAGGTCTCGCATGTGTCTTTCTTCGTTCCAGGCGGGCCGGCGCGGTACCGGCGTTGCAGCTCTCCGATCACGTTAACCCCGATGCACGCGCGGCCGAAGGAAAGAACGATGATTCGCCCCGGTGAGGGCATATACGTGATATTGCCTGCATAAATATCCGCATGGCCGCAGCGACTCCAGGCGGCCGCCGAGCCGCTGGCGACTCCCCGGCCGTCAGCGGACTGGCATGGGTTCGCACGCCGCACCTGCTTCGAGACCGAGGAGGTACCGCTTGCGGTCCAGGCCGCCACCGTAGCCGGTCAGGCTCCCGTCCGAGCCGATCACCCGGTGGCAGGGGATGACCACGGCGATCGGGATTCCTGCCGTTGGCCAGGCCGACCGCCCGGCTCGCCGACGCGTTGCCAACCTCACGGGCAAGCTGGCCGTAGGACCAGGTCTGGCCATACGGGATGGCCTGCAGCGCAGCCCACACCCGGCGCTGGAACTGCGTGCCGGCTGGCGCGAGCGGCAAGTCGAAGGCCGTCAGCCGCCCGGCGAAATAATCCCGCAGCTGCCGCGCCGCCGATGCGAACGGCTCGTCGCGCTGATCGCCGGTGCCGCCGAGTATGCCGGCGTCCGGCCTGTGCGCCTGGGTATCCATGTACAGGCCGGTCAGCTTGCCATCCTCGGCCACCAGTGTGAGCGGCCCGATAGGACTCGGCAGCACGATGTGCGAGCTGACGGCAGTGCGCTTTGTGATCATGGCTGAGTCTGAGCTGATCATTGATGACTCCTTAGTTGCAGTTGCGGTCGGGCTGGTGTCAGTTGTCAGCGGGCAGGCGGTTGATGTCGTGATCGCCGGTGGCCCACAGGTACTGAACCGCGTACGCGCGCCACGGCCGCCAGGCTGCGGCGCGGGCGATCAGCGCCGCGGGCTTGACGGGCAGCCCGGCGGCCTGGGCGGCGGCCCGGACACCGAGGTCGGCTGAGGGGAACGCGTCCGGATCACCGAGTGCCCGCATCGCGATGGTCTCGACTGTCCACGGCCCGACACCGGGCAGCGCGGCCAGCCGGAGCCGGGCCTCATGCCAGTCACCGCCGACGCTGAGGTCGATGGTCTGGCCGGCCAGCCCGGCCGTCAGCGCGGCGAACGTCTCGCGCCGCGACCTGGGCATGGCCAGCGTGGCCGGATCGAGCCGGGCCAGCACGTCGACGGCCGGAAATAGCCTGGTGAGCCCCCCGGAGTGATCGTCGACCTGTTCACCGTGTGCGGCCGCCAGCCGGCCGGCGTGAGTTCGCGCGGCCGCGGTGGAGATCTGCTGGCCGAGCACGGCCCGGACTGCGAACTCCGCGGCGTCAACGGTGCGGGGCACCCGGCGGCCGGGCGCCTTGCGGACCAGCGGGGCGAGTACCTGGTCGGAGCTCAGCAGGTCGCCGATGGCGACCGGGTCGGCGTCCAGGTCGAGGAGCCTCCGGCACCGGCTGATCGCGCTGGCCAGGTCGCGCAGGTCAGTCAGCGTCAGCAGGCAGCTGACGTGATCGGCCAGCGGCCGCAGCTCGACGATGCCGTGACCGTGCGGCAGCCGCAGCGTCCGCCGGTACGCGCCGTTCAGCCATTCCTCCACGCCGGGCACTGCGGTCGCGGCCAGGTGGCCGAACAGGTTGCCCGGTTCCAGCGGCGCCCGGAACGGCAGCCGGAGGGCTAGCGTGCCGGCGGTCGCGGCCCGCTGCCCGCGTCCTGCGCGTTCGCGCAGCTGCGTGGGCGAGAGCGCGAAGACCTCACGCACGGTGTCGTTGAAAGCCCGGATGCTGGCGAAGCCGGCCGCGAATGCGACGTCGCCCATTGCCAGCGCCGTGGTCTCGATCAGCAGCCGGGCGGTCTGGGCGCGCTGCGCCCGGGCCAGCGCCAGCGGGCCCGCGCCGAGCTCAGCGAGGAGCTGGCGCTCTACCTGCCGGACGCTGTAGCCAAGACGGCTGGCCAGGGCGGGAACGCCGCCGTCATCCATGACGCCATCAGCGATAAGGCGCATGGCCCGGGCCACTATGTCGGCCCGCACGTCCCATTCCGGCGAACCTGGGCTGGCGTCGGGACGGCATCGCTTGCAGGCCCGGAAGCCGGCCTGCTGCGCGGCCGCGGCGCTGGGGAAGAAGCGCATGTTCTGCGGCTTGGGCGGAACGACGGGACAGCTCGGCCGGCAGTAGATACCGGTGGTCCGCACCGCGGTATAGAACCACCCGTCGAAGCGCGCGTCCTTGGACTGGACGGCGCGGATGCAGCGGTCCCGGTCCAGATGTATGCGGTCGTCGGCCATGAACCCAGCATCGCTGATGGCAGGACAGGAAGACTAGCGAAATTGCGACACTGAGACAGCAGGAGCCCAGCTAACCAGGGTCTTGTCGCAAAATCGCTAGGAGGCTCTGGTCTGCGCCGGATCTCCGCGCCGCTAGCCCATTACCGACAGGATGAAGCGTTCAGTAGCCTGCGGCTGTGCAGCATCCTGCCTTTGCCGTTATCGGCGAGACCGTCATTGATCTTGTCGATCCCGGCGACGGGTCGGCTAGCCTGGCGCGACCCGGCGGCAGCCCGCTGAACGTCGCGATCGGGCTCGCCCGGCTCGGCCAACGGACGGCGTTCGCCGGCGGCTGTCGGGCGATCCGCTCGGCACCGTCCTCCTGCGCCACCTTGAGCGGTCCGGGGTGGACACCTCGCGCGTCGTGCGGGCGCCCGAGCCGAGCACGATCGCGCTGCTGGAATTGCTGGGCGGCCATGCCAGCTACCAATTTTCCGTGGCGGGTACGGCGGACTTCCACTGGTCGGAAGAGGAAGTCCTGGCGGTGCCAGGCGGGGCGGCAGCGGTTCACTTCGGGTCGCTGGCATCCTGGCTGCCGCCCGGTGATGAGGTCATCAACCAGCGGATGGCCGCGCTGCGGGCGGCGGGGTCCGTGCTGATCAGCTATGACCCGAACGCCCGGCCGGGGCTGCTGCCAGATGCCGGGTCGGCGCGGCGCAAGGTGCAGCGATCGGCAGCGCTGGCGCACGTCATCAAGGCGAGCGCGGAGGACCTGGACTGGCTATACGGCAAGGCCGGCAAGGCCGGGCGGGCTGGTGTGGCAGCGAACTGGCTGGCGCAGGGGGCCGCCCTGGTCGTGGTTACCGATGGCGCCGATGGCGCCACCGCCTGGACGCCTGGCCGGCCGCCGGTCATCCGCCCGGCAGTCCCGGTGCAGGTGGCGGACACCGTCGGCGCCGGTGACGCGTTCACGAGCGGGCTGCTCGACGCGCTAGCCCGGCGGGGCGCGCTGACGCCCGGTGCAGTTGCCGGGCTCGATGAGGCCGCAGTGGGCGGCGCGCTCGACGACGCGGCTCTCGTGGCCGCCATAACCTGCAGCCGGCCCGGAGCCGATCCGCCCAGCCGTGCAGAAGTTGAGCACTACCGCCAGCACCTAGTGTAACAAGGTTTTTTCGTGCCGCGCAAAGTTGCGCGACACGAAACTTCGGCTAAGCTGTGCGCGTGACCTCGATAGACCTGCCGCCTGGCCTGGCGCGCATGGCCGGCCTGCCCGGGACCCCCGGCGAGTGCCGGCCCGAGCACGCTGGCCTGCGCGAGCGGAAGAAGATCGCCACCCGCCAGGCACTCGGGATCGCGGCCATGCGACTGGCCGCCGAGCGGGGACTGGAGAACGTCCTCGTCGAGGACATCGCCGAGGCCGCTGGCGTCTCGGCCCGCACGTTTAACAACTACTTTGCCAGTAAGTACGAGGCCATCTGCGCGCTCGCCTTCGACAGGTCGATGCGGATCGGCGCCGCGTTGCGCAACCGGCCGGCCGACGAGCCGCTATGGGATGCCGTCGTGGCCGCGGTGATGTCCGAGTACGGCGGGGCCGACACGGCGCTGGCCGAGGACTGGATGGCAGGGGTCCGGCTGGTTACCAGCACCCCGGCGCTGCGCGGCGAGTACCTCAAGGTGCAAGCGATGACGCAGTACTCGATCGCCGAGGCCATCGGGCTACGGCTGGGATTCAAGCCCGAAGCGAGCATGTTCCCGCGGATCCTGGCCGCGTCGGTGACGGCGGCCGTGCAAGCGGCCATGGAGCGCTGGCTCCACGCGGACCCGCCGATCGCGCTGGCGCCAGTGGTCCGGCGCAGCCTGCGGCAGCTAGCCGACGGCATGCTCGACGTGCTGCCGCCCCGGCCAGCCCCGCAGGCGGCGAACACTAGCTAGCGGCGCTGGCAGGCGACGACCCCGTTCCCCCCGAATTGCACACCTGAGCCCCGGAGAGAGTTCCTTGCTGATCCGATTGCTGCGTGAGTACCTGCGGCCGTACCGCAGGCCGCTGCTGCTGGTGATGATCTTTCAGCTGCTGCAGACGCTGGCGACGCTCTACCTGCCGGCGCTGAACGCCAACATCATCGACAAGGGCATCGCCCTCGACAACCAGCACTACATCTGGACCACGGGCGGCCTGATGCTGGCGATCACCCTCGGCCAGATCCTCTGCGCCGTGGTGGCCGTGTACTTCGGCGCGCGGGTGGCGATGGCGCTCGGCCGGGATGTGCGGCAGGGGATGTTCAGCCGGGTTCAGCGGTTCTCCGCCCGGGAGGTCAATCACGTTCGGCACGCCGTCGCTGATCACCCGCACGACCAATGACGTCCAGCAGGTCCAGATGCTCGCCATCATGACCTTCACCCTGCTGGTGTCCGCGCCGATCATGTGCGTCGGCGGCATCATCATGGCGCTGCGACCAGAACGTGAAGCTGTCGTCGGTCCTCGTCGTGGCGGTGCCGGTGCTGGGGGCGCTGGTCACCCTGATCATTTCGCGGATGCGTGCCCGCTGTTCCGGCTCATGCAGGAGCGGATCGACGGCATCAGCCGGGTGCTGCGTGAGCAGATTGCCGGCATCCGGGTGATCCGCGCATTCGTGCGCGAGCGGCGCGGAGCGTTCTCGGTTCGCGGCGGCGAGCGACCAGCTCTCCGACGTCGTCGCTGAGCGCCGGGCGGCTGATGGCGCTGATGTTCCCGTCGGTCATGCTGGTCGCGAACCTGTCCAGCGTCGCCGTGGTCTGGTTCGGCGGCCACCTGATCGCCAGCGGCGCCCTGCAGCTCGGCTCGCTGGTCGCTTACCTCACCTATCTGCATGCAGATCCTCATGTCGGTCATGATGGCCACGTTCATGTTCATGCTCGTGCCCCGCGCGCCGAGGTCAGCGCGGAACGGATCATGGAGGTACTGGACACCGAGGCCGTGCTGCCGCCGCCGTCGCACCCGGTCGGTGCACTGACCGCGCCCGGCACGGCTGGAGCTGCGCGGCGTGGACTTCGCCTACCCGGGCGCGGAGCAGCCGGTGCTGTGCGACATCAACCTGGTCGCCCGGCCGGGGGAGACCACCGCGGTCATTGGCGGCGACCGGCAGCGGGAAGACCACGCTGATCAGCCTGATCCCGCGGCTGATCGACGTCACCGGCGGCCAGCGTCCTGGTCGGCGGGGTCGACGTGCGGGAGCTGGCCCCGGAGGCGCTGTCGGCGGCCATCGGGCTGGTGCCGCAGAAGCCGTACCTGTTCTCCGGCACGGTGGCGAGCAACCTGCGGTACGGCAACCCGACTGGCCACCGACGAGGACCTGTGGCAGGCGCTGGAGATCGCGCAGGCGCGGGACTTCGTCGAGAAGATGCCTGACGGGCTGAACAGCAGGATCGCGCAGGGCGGCACGAACGTGTCCGGCGGTCAGCGGCAGCGGCTGGCCATCGCCCGGGCGCTGGTCCACAAGCCGCAGATCTACCTGTTCGACGACTCGTTCTCCGCGCTGGACTACGCCACCGACGCCAGACTGCGCGAGGCGCTGGCCCGCGAGATCGCCGGCGCGACCGTGGTCATCGTGGCGCAGCGAGTGTCGACCATCCGCCAGGCGGACCAGATCATGGTGCTCGACGCGGGCCGGATGGTAGCCACGGCACCCATGGCGAACTCATGCAGTCCAACGACCTACCGGGAGATCGTGCTCTCCCAGCTGACCGAGCAGGAGGCAGCAGCGTGAGCGTGGCCGACGAAGTAGGGGAGCGGGCCACCCCGAAGCGCGGCCCCGGCCCGGCAGCCGGCATCGGGCCGGGCGCAGGGCGCGGCCCGGGCATGTTCATGGCCGGCCAGTCCACCGAGAAGGCGCTGAATTTCCGCGGCTCCAGTCGCCGCCTGCTGGGCATGATGGCGCCGTACCGCGCTGGCTGGTGTACATCATCCTGGTGCTGGGCGCGGTCAGGCGTCGGCGCTGACCGTGCTCGGCCATCGGCTGATCGGCGACGCCATCGACATGATCGCGTCCGGGGCGTTCACGCACGCGCCTGGCGGGCGTCGATTTCGGGCATGTCGGCCAGATCCTGCTGACGCTCGTGGCGCTATTCGTGGGGTCGCGATCTGTGCGGCCGGTGCAAGGCAGGCTGGCTCAGCCCGTATCGTGCAGCGGGTCGTGCAGTCGTTGCGCGACGACGTGCGAAGCCAAGCTGCGCCGGCTGCCGCTGAGCTACTTCGACCGCCAGCCGCGCGGCGAGATCCTCAGCCGCGTCACCAACGACATCGACAACATGGCGCAGGCCTGCAGCAGACCATGAGCCAGCTGCTGACGTCGTTGCTGACGATCGTCGGCGTGCTGATCATGATGTTCATGATCTCCTGGGAACTCGCGCTGATCGCGCTGGTCACTATTCCGCTGGATCGGCCTATGCCGTGACCAGGATCGCCAAGCGCGCCACAGCCGCAGTTCATCAAGCAGTGGTCGCACGACCGGCAAGCTGAACGGCCACATCGAGGAGATGTACACCGGGCACGCGCTGGTCACGGCGTTCGGCCAGCGGGACGAGGCCGATGCAGACCTTCGCCGACCACAACGAGGCGCTGTACCAGGCCAGTTTCCGGGCGCAGTTCATCTCCGGCACCATCCTGCCGGTGATGATGTTCGTGGGCAACCTGAACTACGTGCTGGTCGCCGTGGTCGGCGGGCTGCGGGTCGCTGCCGGGCGCTGCCGCTCGGCAACGTGCAGGCGTTCATCCAGTACTCCCGGCAGTTCAGCCAGCCGCTCACGCAGGTTGCCAGCATGGCGAACCTGCTGCAGTCGGGCGTCGCGTCAGCCGAGCGGGTATTCGAGCTGCTGGACGCCGAGGAGCAGTCGCCCGACCTGGACGCAGCGGTCAGGCCGGCCGGGGTGCAGGGCCGGGTCGAGTTCGCCGACGTGTCGTTCCGGTACAAGCCGGACCAGCCGCTGATCGAGGACCTGTCGCTGACCGTCGAGCCGGGCCAGACCGTCGCTATCGTCGGCCCGACCGGCGCCGGGCAAGACCACGCTGGTGAACCTGCTGATGCGGTTTTACGAGGTGGACTCCGGCACGATCCTCCTGGACGGCGTCGACATCGCGGACATGAAGCGCGAGGAACTGCGCGCGCTGACCGGCATGGTGCTGCAGGATACCTGGCTGTTCGGCGGGACCATCCGCGACAACATCGCTTACGGCTGCGAAGGGGCCACCGCGCGAGCAGGTCATCGCGGCGGCCAAGGCGACCTACGTGGACCGGTTCGTGCGCGCGCCTGCCGGACGGCTATGACACCGTGCTCGACGAGGAGAGGCGACAAACGTCAGCATGGGGGAGCGGCAGCTGATCACGATCGCCCGCGCGTTCCTGGCCAGGCCTGCGTGCTCATCCTGGACGAGGCGACAAGCTCGGTGGACACCCGGACCGAGGTGCTGGTCCAGCGCGCCATGGCCTCACTGCGGCAGGGCCGGACCAGTTTCGTTATCGCGCACCGGCTCTCGACTATCCGCGACGCCGACGTGATCCTGGTGATGGAACACGGCCGCATCGTGGAGCAGGGCACGCATCAGAGCTGCTGGCGGCTGGCGGCGCGTACGCGCGGCTGTACCAGGCTCAGTTTGCCCAGGCTCTGGTTGAAGTCGCCTGACACGTGCGCCGGCGCGCCGACGCCGGCGCACGGATCCGGCGCAGTCGGCGCGCCGACGCCGGCCCACGGGATCCGGCGGAGCGGATGCGGCGGAGCGGATGCGGCGGATCGGATCCGGCGGAGCGGATGCGGGGGACGGATGCGGCTTTTCATCGATCTGGGTCGCTCTAGGCGGGTAAATGCCTGAAATGTGGAACCCAGATCGATGATGAGTCTCCCGGAGCCGACGCCTCAGTCCGCGGAATGGGGAGAGCCGGGCTTCGCCGCTAGGGTCTGCGCCGCATTCGGCCTGGATGCGGACGACTTGGTGGTCGACCCGCTGCCCGCCAGCTCGACCCGGGTGTGGTCGTTGCGCACCGAGGCGGGCCGGTTCGTGGTCAAGGAGTTTCCATTCGACGAGCCCGGCCGCGCCGACAGCCTTGCGGCCGCCGCGGAGTTCGAGTACGGGCTATGGCGCAGTGCGCAGTTGACGATGCCCGAACCGGTGCTTGCGACCGACGGTCGGCTGATCTGCTGGCTGATGGGGAGCCGCGGGTCGGTGGTAGCGATGCGAGCGCGCCGCTGACTGGCGGGGATGTCGGTACCGGTGCCGCCGTCCGCACCGACCGCCGTTGCGGCCGGAACGGCACTAGCTGTCATTCAGGAAAGCGGTGCAACTCGCGAGACAACGCCGTCAGGCAGCCTACGGCGGTGGACCGTGGATCCGTTCGAGGTCGCCAGCCGGCTGCAGACCGCCGGACTCTTGTCTCCTGCCGTGGCGGATCTCGGGCGCACCAGCCTGGATAGCGCGCTTGCCCTTATAGCGGCGGGGGAGCGGCAGAGTCCGCGCTGCGCTGGGCCGGGGTCGACGGTGGCGAACCGAGGCGGGAGGTATTCCGCGCATTCATGCGAGGCTATGAAAGCAGGGCGGGCGAGCTCGGCGCGCTCACCGGAGCGGACTTCGCCAAGTGGGTGGCTGCGCTAGCAGCCTGGTTCTCTGTGACTGGCGCGCGCGCACTCGGGCGTTTCGACGAAACCGGTGCAGAACGTGCAGCCGCTGCGAGGATGGCGGCGGATGCGCTAGAGGCGCTCGCGAGGACTCTCGCGTCCGTGCATACCTGGGCGAGTTCATTCTCGGGCTGAAGGGGAGCAGATGGATATCCGCGATGTGAATCGCAGGGTCATCGTGCAGTTCAGGGCCGGGGGAGCGATCGACGGCATGCACAGGGATCGGCTGGTCCTGCTCACCACGGTCGGCGCCAAGACGGAGAGCGGCGCACAACCCCGATGATGTTCCACCGGGACGGCGACCGGATCCTGGTTATCGCCTCCAACGCCGGTGCGCCTAACGACCCCGACTGGTACCGCAATCTCCGTCAGCAGCCGCGAGTCACGATCGAGATCGGCGACGAGGCTTATGAAGCGCTCGCAGAGGTGCTGACAGGCGCCGAACGCGCCGCTGTGTGGCAGATGCTAAAGGAGAGGTACCCATTCTTCGCCGACCACGAGAAGACTGCAGGCCGCAATATCCCAGTTGTGGGGCTGACTAGGTTTCCTGACAGCGCACTGTGACTGATGCGCACTTATGAGGCGAGCCTGCGGAGTACCTCGGACAGCTGACCCTGAATCGTCGCCATTCCCTGGTCGATGGTGCTGAACCGCTCGTTGACGGTGCCGAGCCGCTCGTCGATGGTGCCGAGCCGCTCGTCGATGGTGCCGAGCCGCTGGTCCGTGCCGTCGAATCGCTGGTCGATGGTGCCGAGCCGCTCGTCGATGGTGCCGAGCCGCTGGTCCGTGCCGTCGAACCGCTGATCCGCGGCGTCGAACCGCTGATCCATGGTGTCGAATCGCTGGTCCATGGTGTCGAATCGCTGGTCCATGGTGTCGAATCGCTGGTCCATGGTGTCGAATCGCTGGTCCATGGTGTCGAATCGCTGATCCGTGGCGTCGAATCGCTGGTCCATGGTGTCGAACCGCTTGTCATGCTCATTGAGCCGGGAGTCAATCTTTGACAGCCGCCGGTCATGCTTGCGCGTCAGGCTGAGGACAGCGTCGACGCTGTCGCTAAGAGCACGGACGTCTTCCTTGAGACTCTCGATCTGCTTCTGAACCTCCGCCATGACTGAAGCCTACGGCTCAGGTCTGACAAATCGGCGGCGGTTAGCGAGACCACCCGAAGTCCGCTCGGCTGTGTCCGCGTAGGTACCTTCGCTAAGGTAAACGGCATCGTCACCAGGTAAATGACAACTGTGTGATTTGCCTAGAACTGCGAAGGGAAACCAGCGTTGCCTTACGGGTATCTGGGCTCCATGCGAGTCCGCGAGGGCTGCCGCGACCAGGTCATAGAGATCCTGCTATCCGCGGCAGCCGGCCTGCGCACTGCGGGCTGTCAGCTGTACGCCGTCTGTACTGATCCCGGCGACCGCGACGTGGTCTGGGTGAATGAGATCTGGGACTCGGCGGACCAGCACGCAGCATCCCTGCAGCTTCCGGAAGCCCAGGCTGCGATCGCCACGGCAATGCCGATGCTCACGGGAGAGTTCACTCGTCAGGAAGTAGAAGTGGTCGGTGGCCTCGGGGTCACGGCGTCTCGCTAGCGGTCAGCGCCGACAGTCGTCTCTCACACCGGCATGTGGCGGCCGCCGCGGCCGCCCGGCTAGCGGTGGCGGCCGATCGTTATCGCGCCGGCGAAGATCAGGTAGAGGCCGCCATAGAAAGCAACGAAGAACAGCGTCAGCTGTGCCGTTTCCAGCGGCGTCCCGGAAGTGAAGCGCAGCACCAGACCGGCGGCCATGAGCAGTGCGCCGCCATACAGCATTGCGCGCGCGGCCTTACGGGTCGGCGGCGCGGGACACGTCCAATCGGCGCCGTGAACGGCGCGGGGGGCTCCGCACCTGTTGCAGCGATCGAGGTTCGTGACCGTGGCATGCGGGGTGTCAAACTGGGAGGCGAGTGCAATTGGGCTCGACATAGCGCACCTTCCGGTTGCAGGAAAACAACCGTCGGCGGCCGGGACCAGCCGAGACCTGGTGGCAGACCACGGTCTTGTTCCGACTGCGCGGATTCGTTTCTGACGATACGCCTCATTGGACTAGCGTCGCGACGGGGCGGCGATTGAGATCGACTTTCTCAGGCGAGATCGACCTGATCAGACCGCTGGAGGTCTGACGGTGAGCCAGTGGCGTCATGGCAGTCAGCGATCCGCAGGGCAGCAGCCCGGATCCGCCCGCGCAGGTCCGCCGGATATATCAGCTCGGCCTCTCCGGCTAGGGCGAGCACATCGCTGATCACGACAGCTGCCGATTGGACCGGGATCCATGCCTGGGCCCAGCCGTCGCGCTCGGACGCCCGCCTCGCGCTGCGCCGCATGCGCAGGCCAGGTGGTCGGCCTGTCAGTGCCGCGAGATGACTGCCCTGTGCAGAAATGCGAAGGAGGGCTCGCTGGGGCTTGCCAGCAGCCGGCTGGGAAGACGGGCGTGCCGGGCTGCTGTCCGGCAGGGCGCTAGTAAACCCGGCAAGCAGCTCGAAGCCGCCGAGGCTGCCGCGGACGGCGTAGACCGGAAAGCCCGCCGAGTTGAGCGCCTCGATATCGCGAAGGATCGTTCGCTGCGATACCTCCAGTTCGGCCGCGAGCTGGGATGCGGTCATCCTGCCCCTGGCCTGCAGCAGGGCCAGGAGCCCGACAAGCCGGCTGGCACGCACGCTCCCAAGATAGCCGTGAATCATGACACGAGATGTCATGCATCCCCTGTCATAATCACGGGGTCCAGCGCATGGAGGGGAGACCTGCGATGACTACTGCCGCCGTCGGATCGGGAACGGCCAGCGACCCGTGGATCCTGACAACGCCGCCCGGCAAGTCTGAATTCGAGGCCTGGCAGGATCAGGCAGCCGACCCGCCGGCTCTCGTGGTGCAGGTCGGCACCACGCAACTGCGGTATCAGCTGCGGTGCATCACCGACCTGCACGCGATGCTGAAGCAGAACGGAGGCTGGGTACCGCTCGGTAACGCTGACGAACAAAAGCCGGCCGAGGACGGCACAGTCGAGGCATGGGGACGCTCCGCCGGCAACCCGGTCGGGGGCTGGTACGGGATGAAGAAGGGGCTGCGCGGACGCTTCGGCAATTATGTGCCGCCCGTGCTAGAGGTGCTGGGCCTGGCCGAGGTCGAGCACAACGCGCGAGGCAACAGGATGCGTGCTCGCTGAGCGCCCGCGTTCACGGTGCGGAAGACCGGAACCGCCCCCTGCCTGCGCCGACCCCTTTCCATCAAGCGCCGATAATGAACATTATGTTAAGTAGAACCCTTCGGCCTTAGCCGCCCCGCGCTGACGTCGTTGTCTTGTCTCACTCGATCAGCGCGGTGTCTCATCCGAGTTGTTCGGGTTCGCCCGTCGCCGATCAGATCGGCTGAGGCAGCGGCCTCCGCGGGTCATTGCCTCTCACTCGATCTGTCTTTCTGCCTTCATCAGGAACCGCGGCCAGTCAACGACCCGGAGACCAGGACACGCTCAAGCGCTGCCCGACCCGCCGGTCCCCAGGTCTGCTTGCCGCCCGGCAGGCCTTGCTCCCAAGCCTGGCCGATGCCGATTAGGCCAATGGCGCGCAGCACCGCCCACCCGCGGGCTCGTAGGATCGTCGCGTCGTCCGCGCTCGCGTACGCGGCGAAGAATGGTGCTGCCGCGCCGGCAGGCAGCAGGAGCCAGGCGGCCGCGAGATCCGTCGCCGGATCGCCCGCGCACATTTCACCGAAGTCGAGCACACCGCACAGCATCCCGTCCGAGACCACGACATTCGCGGGATGAAGATCACCGTGAAGCCATACCGGCGCGTCCGCCCACGCCGGAGCTGCGACGGCCTGCTCCCACGCACGCCGCACGTCGGCGGCGACGTCACTGGAGCCGACCACGGTCAGCCACTCGTCGAAGTCGTAGCCAAGCCCTTCCAGGGGAACGCCGCGATCCGGATTGGCCGGTGCCTCGCCAGGCGCCTTGCGGTGCAGCGCCCTGAGGAAGCCCGCGAGAGTGCCGGCTGCCTCGGGGCTGCTGATGGGCGCGCGGTCGGCCGGCTCGCCGTCAACCCATCGAGCGACCGTCCAGGTCTTGGGGAAACGTGCCGACGGTTCGCCGACCCGCACCGGAACCGGCACCGGTAGCGGCAAACCCGGGGCCAGGACGGGCAGCCACTGCTGCTCGGTGCGCAAAAGAGACGGGGCACGCGGCGTGCGCGGCATGCGCACGGCCAGCTCCTCCCCGAGACGCCACATTCGGTTGTCCCAGCCACCGAC
Organism: uncultured Actinomycetota bacterium; assembly: GCA_963834665.1. Classification (GTDB taxonomy): domain Bacteria; phylum Actinomycetota; class Actinomycetes; order Streptosporangiales; family Streptosporangiaceae; genus JAJYUU01. The sequence goes on along the minus strand of CAWICK010000005.1, from coordinate 234,116 downwards.
AACCTCACGAAGCGCCAACCCCGCCAAATCCGGATGCTGCTCGTGCAGCAGGGCGCGCACCAGCGCTTCATCTATCTCTACGTCGTCCACGAACTGCGCCCCAATGACTGAACGGTCGACCACTTCCGACTTCACGCATGCAAACCCGTGACAGAGTACAGCCGAGAAAGCGGGCCATTACCCCCAGCCGAGGCCGCATCCCAGCGACTGGCTGAGACAGCATGTCAACCATTCCGGCGCCGCCCGCGGGCCACCGCTTGCCAGTTTCGCTCCGCACCTCGGCGGTGCTCCCGCACCTCGGCGGCATGGAGTCCCTTGACGGCCACTGGGTCACGGTCGCCGCGGTCTCCGCCCTGGTGCCGTTGTCCGAAAATAGCTAGACATAAGATGGGCGGCGCGCTGCGCTGGGCACGGCAGTCCGGATGAGAGAGAGCCGAGGAATCGCGATTGTCTGCTGGGCCCGACACCACCCCGGTCGCCGATGCTGAACTTGCCCGGCGCCTGATCGCCGCGCAGTTTCCGCAGTGGGCGCACCTGCCCATGACGAGGGTGAAGCCTGGCGGGTCCGACCATGTGATTTTTCGTCTCGGGGATTCCATGTCCGTGCGTCTGCCCAGGAGTGCGTGGGCTGTCGGGCAGGCCGAGAAGGAGCACAAGTGGCTGCCGCTTATCGCCCCGCACTTGCCGATCGAGATCCCCGTTCCGCTCGCCCTCGGCACGCCAGCTTTCGGTTATCCATGGCGATGGTGCGTGTCGCGCTGGCTCGAAGGCGAGACGCCGGCGGCTGACACGCTGGCTGATCTTGAGCAGACCGCTGTCGACCTGGCGGGATTCATGACCGCGTTGCAGCAGCTAGCCGCGCCGGACGTGCTCGCGCCCGGGCCTCACCCTGAGCTCGCCGGCGAATCTTTGCTCAGCCGCGACCGCGCAACGCGGGCCGCGATCGCCGCCGTGGACGGTACCTTCGATGCCGGAACCCTCGTCGCGATCTGGGAAGCAGCCTTGCGGGCGCCAGCGTGGGACCATCCGCCAGCGTGGTTCCACGGCGACATGCATACCGGCAACCTGCTGGCCGTCGGCGGACGCCTCAGCGCTGTCATCGATTTCGGCGGACTCGGCGTGGGCGACCCGGCATGCGACCTTGTCGTGGGCTGGACCCTGCTGACAGACCAGACGCGCCCGATCTTCCGTGCGGCGCTCGGCTGTGACTACGACACCTGGACCAGAGGCAGAGGCTGGGCCCTGACGACTGGCCTGAGCGCTTACACGGCCTACGCAGCAACCAATCCGCTGGTGGCAAGAAATACGCACCACCAGCTAACCCAGGTCCTTGCCTGGCGCTAGCCGGCCCGGCCGCCTCGTGGCAGGGCGCTCCGCCGCGAGCGCTCCGGCGCTTCGGATGTGAAGTAACAGGCCAGCCTGGCTCACCGCATCTCTAGTGCGGCGGCCACCCAACAGCGTCGAAGACTGCCACCGGGTCGAGGTAGTCACGCCAGCGACTGACCTTGCGATCCGCGATGGTCAGCACCGAGATGTACCGGTTGGCGTACGGAGTTCCGGTCGGAACGACCCGGCCTTGTGAGGCGTACTCGAGCACTACGACGCCAGTGCTGGGGTCGTGGTGGACGGCGAGGTCATAGCAGCGGTCGAGGAAGAATGTGGCGCCGTACGGACGATAAAGTTCGGCCACTGCCTGGCGTCCTTCGATATGGCGCGGGTAGTCAGGGACCGTGATGATGTAGTCGAAGATGACGTCTTCGGCCAGCAGGTCGAAGAAGTGCCCGCCGTCAGCGAGGCCGTCGAGCCCCTCCTCGATGATGTGGAAGAACGGGTCCAGTGCCTTGAAGTCGCCGAGGTCGTTGATCGTGGTCATTACGCCCCCTGCTCGGCCCAGGCCCGTGCGGTTCGCCGAACGAAGTCGGCGAAGCTGATCGGCGGCGCGCCGGTGACGTTCCGGACGTCATTGTTGGGCCGCGAGCCATGGCCGGAGGCGATGGTTTCGGTCAGCATGCGGAGCATCTCGCCGTACTCGGCGGGCACCCCGGCCGCGATACTGCCGTCGATCCATGCACTGCGGTCGATGTCGTTGTGCTTTGCTGGCTGGCCGGTGACGTCAGCGATGACGGCGGCGGCGGCGCTCACCGTGAGTCCCTCAGGGCCGGTCGGCGCGTACTCGGCGCCGGCGTGGTTACCGGGGCTCGCGAGTGTCGCGGCGGCGACCGCGGCGATGTCCTCGGCGTCGACGAATGCCTCAGCGCCGTCACCGGTAGGCACGCTGATCACGCCGCCGACGGGCTTCAGGAATGTGTCGCTGAAATTCTGCATGAACCAGGCCGGGCGCAGGATGGAGTGCGTGACGGCGCGGCGGCCGATGAGATCGAGTTCCACGGCCCTGTGGGCGACCTGTGGCGGGGCCTGGTCAATGCCGAAGGCGCTGAGATAAGTGACGTGACGCACGCCGGCTGCCTCTGCGAGGTCAAGGAAGCTCGACACCTGGCTGGCGAAGTTCATTCTCATGACCGGTGCCACGAGGTAAACGCAGTTGACCTCGTCGAGGGCGGCGCGGTGCGTGCTCGGGTCGTCCCAGTCGAAGCGCACATCAGCGCCGCTGCGTGCCGCTGTGCGGGCGCTGAGGCCGAGTTTCCTCAGTCTGGCGGCGACTCGGGAGCCGGTTTTCCGGTGCCGGCGAGCACGAGCGTGCTGGAAGGTGTATTAGCCATGACTCGATCATGTGGGCGACTACTGAGTGAATCAATGCGCTTGACACTCGATTCATTGCGCAGGACGCTCATGTTGTGGACGTTCTGCAGGATCACCTTGCCAGGGCCCGCGCTTCCGGCGGCGTCTTTGCCCGGTCGGTGGCGCAACCTCCATGGGGGCTGCGGCTGCCCGGCACCATCCAGCTAGCGGTGCATGCCGTCATCCAGGGACGGGCGTGGCTGTGGCTCGACGATCCGCACGCCTCGCTCGAGCTCGCTCCGGGCGACGTGGCGCTCGTCCGTGGCGGCCCCGACCACCACATCGCTCACGAACCCGCCGCGATCTGCCTGTCGCCAGAACGATTCCGGGCACTCCACGCCGGCGATGAGCGCTCTGGCGATCGGCGCGCGAGCGTGTTCTTGTGCGGCGCATACCGGTTCTCGGGCGACGTCGGCAGAGGTCTACTCGAGGCGCTTCCGCCGATCCTGCCGCTCTCCGCTGCCGCCGACGACCCCCTGCATGACGTCATCGCCCTTTTGTCCCGTGAGCTAGCAGTTTCCGCTCCCGGTCAGCAAACCGTGCTCGACCGGCTCCTGGACGTCCTTCTGGTGCTCGCCATGCGCGCGTGTTTCCAGCGGAGTGCCGATGCACCCCGCTGGTATCGGGCGTCGGCCGATCCGCGGCTGAGCCCGGCTTTGACCGCTATGCACGCGGACGCCGCGCACCCGTGGACGGTGCCAGAACTGGCCGCCGTCAGCGGGCTGTCACGGGCAGCTTTTGCGCGAAGCTTTCAGCAGGCACTGGGTCAGGCACCCATGCAGTACCTGACCGACTGGCGCATGACGTTGGCTCGAGATCACCTGCGCACCGGCGAGTTGACGCTCGCGCAGGTCGCCGCGCGCACCGGCTACGCCTCGCCCTACGCTTTTGCCGCAGCGTTCCGCCGCCACCACGGCCAGCCCCCCGGTCAATGGCGCCAACGAGAGCTGGACCGACCCGACATCAATCCGCCAGCGCCCGGCGACGGCGAAAGCTCAGGAAGAGACCTAGCTGCTTACCACCATATATAGGCTTATATATGTGAGGCTAGGAGTCGTTGCTGACATCCATGGCAATGCCGTGGCGCTGCGCGCTGTACTGAAGGACGCGGACCGCCTGGACGTGGACCGCTGGTGGGCACTGGGCGACCATGTCCTGTTCGGCCCGCGCCCCGTCGAAGTGCTTGAACTGCTGCGAGAACTGCCTGGCATCAACATGCTGCGCGGAACACTGATCGCTATATCTTGACTGGCGAGCAGCCAGCCCCGCATGCGACCGTCGCTGACGCGGCCGGGAGCATCGACCTGGTGGAACGCTATGCAGCGATGCAGGGGGAATCGGCTGGACGCGCGGCGTCCTGGACCAGGCCGGCCTGCTCGATGTCCTCACCGGCCTCCCGGCGCAACTGCGTCTGAAGCTCCCGAGCGGAGCTAGTGTCCTAGGCGTCCATGCGTCACCCCGAGCCGATGACGGCCCAGGGATCGAACCGGGTATCGCTGATGAGCAACTCTGGCCGTTGCTCGCCGGATCGGACGCCAAGGTCGTAGTCGGCGGCCATACTCATTTCGCTGCCGATCGCCTCGTCGGCGGTATCCGTGCCCTCAATCCCGGCAGTTTGGGGCTCCCCCGTACCTGCGGTATGGCGAGTTGGCTGCTCCTTGAAGACGACGGCGATGATCTGGTGGTGACGCACCGTAGGGTGCCGTTTGACGTTGCGGCTGTTGTCAGCGATCTTCGTCGCCGACGCCATCCCAATGCGGAGTTCATCGCCGCCATCCTTACCGGACTGCGCCAGATGTTAGATGGCTTCGAGTAGCGGTGAGGCCGGCTCTTACCGGCCGTGCGGCCGTGGCCCGCGGGCCTTGGCGGGATGGATGACCTGGTAGCTGAGGGCTGGAGTCGTATGGGTCTGCCGGTAGCCGTGGCGCCGGTAGAGCCGGAGGCTCCGCCGGGGTCTGGCTCGGCGGCGGCAGGCAGTGATCGCGATGTGCCCGGGCCTCGGTGACGAACGCGGCCCGATGCAGCGTCAGGACCTCGCCAGCATCGCCGGGCGCGAGCCCGACCAGTGTTTCCTCATGTCTTCTAGAACTCTAGATGATACGCTATGATGATCGCAATGGCGGCAGCGACTGATGGCGATGCAGTACGCGCTCGCGGCCTAGCGCGCGATCCGGAAGGCAACAAAGGCCGTGATGTACCGGCAGGCGACAGCGGACGATACCGCGGCTGTCGCCTGGCTGCACGCCGACAGCTGGAAGCGCCACTATCGGGGCGCGTACCTGGATTCGTTTCTCGACGGTGACGTCGTCGCCGATCGGATGGCCGAGTGGACCGGCCGGCTCTCGCAGCCGAGGGCAGACCGGCACACCGTCGTCGCCGACCTCGACGGCGTAGTCGCGGGCTTTGCTCACGCGATCCTCGACGCCGACCCGGCCTGGGGTTCCTACCTCGACGCCCTGCACGTGAGGCATGACGTCAAACGCCAGGGAATCGGCGCCCGCCTCATGGCCGAGACGGCACGAGCGGTCGCCCGGACCAGGCCTTCGGCCGGGCTCTATCTGTGGGTGCTTGAGCAGAACACCGCGGCTCAGGCGTTCTACCGAGCGCGCGGCGGCAACTGTGTCGAGCGCGAGCTATCCGGTCCCTTTCCCGGCGGCGGATATGCGTACTCGTTCCGGTATGCGTGGCCGGAGCTGTCCAGGCTCGAGCATGACTGACCGTGCTAGCCCGGAACAAGGTGAGGCGGGACATCTGCCGCTGACGTGCGTGCAGGCCGGTTGTGACCGGCCAACCTAACGAGCAGGCCATCACTCAGCGTAGCCACCACTCTCCCAGAGTGCTTGAATGACAGCAAGGATTGACAGCAGACGGCCATCGGCAGTCACGGTGCAACCGTCGCATAGCGGTCGGGGGGTGCAGTCGTGGACATACCGGCTGACACTGGATCCGCTGATCCGGGCTTCGAACTGAGGCAAGCCGCAACGACGGTTCGGCAGCGGTACAAGGAAGGGTCGCCCGCCTACGGGTTCTGGAAGGTGACCGCGGGAATCTGGGATCGGTGGGCCGAGCGTGTCGAACTTGGGGTCGAACTGTCTCCGGTGGCGCATGCGGAGTTCCAGGCCGCGCTCTTCAGCGCGCGCAAGTACATGGAAATGCGGCACGGCGGTTCTGAGCGGCTGGTGGTGACGGGAGCACTGTCGTGCGCCGGTTGCGGAAAGGTTTTTGCTGCGCCGGAAAACGGCAACGTGCAGGCGACCGAATTGTCAGGTCGGTTGCTGGGGCACGTCTGCAGCGACGCTCCGGAGAACTGGCGTCCGGCTGTACTCAGGCGCAGGCCGCACTCACACCAAGCTCCCGCCTGACTCACCGCACTGAATGCAGCACTCGGATGAGAGGAACGGGCACCGCGGAGCCACGCAGTCGTCGGACGCTACGGGTCGCGGGTGGACGACCTATTTGCGCCGGGCGGTCTCGTTGACAAGGAATGCCTGAATGCGGCCGGCGCTGTCCTTGTAGTTCCCGCCCGCGCTGCAGTTGCCGGCCGAGGCGCAGGCGACCGAGACCACGTAGCCGTCGAAGCCCTTATCCAGCGCCGCCAGCCCGGGGATCGGGATTGCTGTGCCCCAGCGTCCGTTCAGCTTGGTCACCACGAAGGCGTGCTGGTGATTGGACGCGTCGAAGTAGAACCCGCCGGCGCTGCAGCTACCCGCCGCGGGGCAGGACACGGACGTGGCGTCGGCGAAGTCCCTCTTGTTGAGCTTGGACAGGCCAGGAACTTTCGCGGCCGTGCCCCACCGGCCGCGCCTCTGGCTGACCACGAAGGCCTGCTGGCCCACAGCGTCCTGGAAATACCCCACGGCACTACAGTCCGCCGACTTGGCGCAGGACACCGATTCGATAATCGCCCGGTTGCCCGTGTTCAGCTTCGCCGAGCCGGGCACCTCCATGGCCTTACCCCAGGCGCCCTTCTTCTCCAGCACGATGAGCGCTTCCTGGTGGTGCGAGGCGGTCATGAAGTAGCCGCCCGCGCTGCAGTTGCCCGGCGATGAGCACGACAGGGAGAGAATCTCCGCTTTGCCGCCGGTGTTGAGCGCGCCGGAGCCTGGAACTTCAGTCGCCTTGCCCCAGTGACCGCGCGTCCGTGTGACGACGAAGGGCTCGATGCGGGCCAGGGCATCGGTGTAGTACCCGCCTGCGCTGCAGTTACCCGCGGACGTGCAGGAGACTGCGTTAAGGACCGCGCTGCCGCCGGTGTTCAGTGACGCGATGCCCCGCACCTCCGCCGCGTTGCTCCAGTGGCCTTTGCTTTGAGAAATCACAAACGCCTGCCCGTGAGCCGACCCGTCGACGTAAGTCCCGCCGGCTGTGCAAGCGCCGCGCGCCGGGCACGATATCGACATCGGAGTTGCATTCCCGCCAGCGTTCAGGGCCGCCAGGCCAGGGGCTGACACCGCCTTGCCCCATGTGCCCCGGCTCTCCCCGGCTACGAAAGCCTGTACCCGGGCTGAGCCATCTATGTAGCTCCCGGCCGCACTGCAGTAGCCGGGCGCAGCGCAGGAAAGGGTCTCGACGTATGCCTGGCCGCCCAGGTTAAGCGCGGCAGTACCCGGCAGTTCCTTCGCCTTACCCCACTTGCCGCGGCGCTCCCCCACGACGAATGCCTGATTAACGTGCGAGGCGTCGTCGTAGAAACCGCCTGCCGTGCAGGCGCCCGCAGCCGGGCAGGAGAGCGCCCTGACCTGCGCCTGGCCGCTGACGTTGAGGGCAGCAGTGCCGGGCACCTCCAGTGCCTTGCCCCACGAAACGATCAGCCTCGCAGAACCAGCGGCCACCGCCGGCGCGGCACGCGCGGCACCCGCGGCGCTCACGGCCAGCACCACGATGCACATCGCCGCCACAGTTGTGAACATCGTGGCAAGGGACCGCCGCATATAGCTCACCCCACCCGGATCAACCAGACCTAATACGGCTACGCCGTCGCCATTCGCCTGATCATCGCATAGCCGGATTGACGTTGACGGCATAAACGGGCGGCGGCAGAAACAGGTGAGGCGGCGCCCGGCGGGGGCGGCCTGCCGACGGCAGAGACAGGTGATGGCAGAGACAACAGGCCAGCACGGATGTGTCGTAATTGCCAGCCGCTGTTGCGCTGGCCGCGATGCTGGGTATGGGCAGTTGCGGGCCAGATTACGGGGGTGGGGTCCGGCCATGGCGGCAGGAGAGTCAAAGATCAGCCCGAGTCTGCCGCCGCGCGATACGGCTGTGAGGGCCGCACGGCTGCCGGGAATGGCGTGGATCGCGGGCGGCGAGTTCCGGATGGGCTCGGCCGACTTCTACCCCGAGGAACGGCCGGTGCACCAGGTCGCGGTAGACGGCTTCTGGATGGACGTGCATCCGGTCACCGTCGCTGAGTTCGGCAGGTTCATCAGTCAAACCGGCTACCAGACTGTCGCCGAGCGGCCGCTCGACCCCGCCGACTACCCCGACGCCGATCCTGGAATGCTGGTGCCGGGATCGCTGGTATTCCGGCGCACCAGCGGCCCGGTGGACATCCGCGACTTCCGTCAGTGGTGGGCCTACGTTCCGGGCGCATGCTGGCGCCAACCAGAAGGTCCCGGCACTGATCTGCGCGGCCGCGATCGGCACCCCGTTACCCATATCGCTTACCAGGACGCCGAGGTCTACGCGTCCTGGGCTGGCAAGGCCCTGCCGACCGAGGCCGAGTGGGAGTTCGCCGCCCGCGGCGGCCTGGACGGTGCCGTGTTCGTGTGGGGCAACGAGTTCGCGCCTGATGGCCGGCACCAGGCCAATACCTGGCAGGGCGAATTCCCGTGGCAGAACTTGCTGCTAGACGGGTACGCGGGGACCTCCCCCGCGGGTTCTTTCCCGGCCAACGGCTATGGCTTGTTCGACATGGCAGGCAACGTCTGGGAGTGGACCTGCGACTACTTCCGCCCGCGTCACGGCGGCAGCGCCACCACGAGCACCGGGCCATGCTGCGTTCCGCGCAACCCGGCCGTCGCCGAGCCCGGCCGTGACCTGGCCTCGGCGATTCCGCGCAAGGTGATCAAGGGCGGCTCACACCTGTGCGCGCCGAACTACTGCCTCCGGTACCGGCCCGCGGCCCGGCAGGGCGAGGCCGTCGACACCTCGGCCGGCCATCTCGGATTCCGGTGCGTCGTGCGGCGGCGTGAGGGCTAATAGCCCGTTCCCTGACCGGCGTACCGCGCGGACGAGGGAACGATCCGCACCCCGAGCGGAACCAGCGTCACCGGGATGATCTTGAAGTTCGCGAGGCCGAGCGGAATTCCGATGATGGTGACGCACAGCGCGACCCCGGCGATCAGGTGCCCGAGCGCTAGCCACCAGCCGAACAGGATGATCCACAGAACGTTGCCGATCATTGAGGCAGCCCCCGCTTCCGGCCGGCGCTTGATCGTCTGGCCGAAGGGCCACAAGACATAACCCGCGATCCGGAATGAAGCGATGCCGAACGGGATCGTGATGATGAGCACGAAGCAGACAATGCCAGCGAGAACGTAGGCGATAGCCATCCAGATGCCCTCGAGCACAAGCCAGACGACATTCAGAAGCGTGTTCAGCATGCGGCTCCCTCGTCACGGACCTTGAACGCTTCCGGTTAGCCGGAGTTGGCTAGCTTGTGCCGGTGCCGGTGCCGGTGCCGGTGCCGGTGCCGGTGCGCCGGACCTGGTCGACCGCCAGCCTGAGCCGATCCTGCTCCGGTACCGACATGTCAGTCCGGATCAATTCCATCGGCTGACCCTCGAACGCATGGACCACGGCGTCGATCTGGGCGTCCGAGCTGAGCAGCACCATCGCCGACGTGCCGGGTCGCAGGTCAGTGCGGACTGACTCGATCATCGAGCCATCGATGACGGGGTGCTGGAGGCGGCGCATCATCGACGCCATCTTGCCGCCTTCCTCCGTCACGTGCTCTTGCGTCGTTGGTTCTGACGCGTACTCAGGCCAGCGCAGCACGGCCACGTCCATCACGTTGATCAGGTCCTGGGAATCCAGCTGCTTGAGCCTCACGACGGCGGTGTCGGCTCCTTCGGTACCCGCGAACCGCCATGCAGTAGTTGGCATTTACCGCTCCTCCCCCGGCCCCGCCCGGTTGCGGGTTGGCACCGGGCCTGGCTCGCGCCGGTGTCCAACCACCATGGTCCCCTCGGCTGCCTGCGCTGGCTTCACCCAACGTGGGTGATCGCTAGATCGAGAACAGGACCTGACAACGCGGGCATGTCAGCCGAGCCGCGACAGGCCCCTCTGCAGATCTTCGCCGTTCATCACCGGCAGGATTTCCACGTCTGCATCCAGACCCTGGAAGAACGGCTCGGCGAACGGCGGTATGTCGGACGCATCGGTCATATCGAAGACCATGTATGCGGTTCGCTTGGCCTCGAATGTGGTGAAGTACATGCCCTCGGGCTTCCAGCGCTCCGCGGCGTCCTGCATGAGCCGGGCGATGCTCCCGTCGGCTATCGCGCGGTTGCCGGTTACGGCCGGAATGCTGATTCTCGCCATCATTCGCATAAATCCCCCTGGTGCATTCGACGTTGACGAGCACGCTACAGCACACTGCGATTACGCACAGCGACCGCCCGGCGCGGTCACGTTGCGAAGTCGCGGAGGCGCAGGCGAACAACCCGGGTCATCGCACATCGAGTGCATTCTTCAGCGATTATCGCGGACAAACGCACTCAATAATGCGCGAGCGGAGCCTGGGCGGCTCGGCGAAGCCCAGGCAGCCGCGGCTCAGGTCACCCCGCCGGGACCTTGCACGATGTCGCTACCCTGTCTCAGTCATGCCGGTCGGAAGCCCGAACCGCGGCAGGGTGCCTGCGTGGAACCGGGTCATGGCGGCGATCTGGCTGCCCGACAGGGTGAGCACCATCAGGCCGACCGTCACGAATGCCCCGGTCTCCGGGTCGCGCGCGTAGAAGCCGAATGCAGGCTGGCCGTTCGCCCGCGTCGGCATTAGCCGGGCTGTCCAGCCGGGCCGGAACGCGGTAGCCCTGAGGAACTGCGCCGCGAGCTCCCGGCCCTGGTATTCCAGCGGCAGCGGCGGCATGGTCAGCCAGGCGTCTTCGCTGAGCAGGCTGACGATGCCGTCGACGTCGGCCGCCTCGAACGCTCTGGTGAGCCGCTCGACAAGCTGCTGCTCGGCGGCCGAGTCGGGCGGCGGAGCAGGCGCCCGTTCCACCGACGATGCATGCTCACGCTCTAGCGTCGCGCGGGCGCGCTTGAGCGCGCTGGTCACCGATTCCTCGCTGGCGCCGAGGATCCTGGCGGCCTCACTGGCATGGAAGCCCAGCACGTCGCGCAGGATCAGGGCGGCGCGCTGGCGTGGCGGCAGCAGCTGCAGGGCGCGGACGAAGGCCAGCGAGATGGATTCCAGGGCCTCATACCGGGCCTCCGGGCCAGGTGCCATGTCCGCGAGACCCTCGAGCATGGCGTCCGGGCAGGGCTCGAGCCACAGCACCTCGCCCAGCCGGGTTGGCTCGGGCGGCTCCAGCCCGGCCGGAGCGGGGGCTACCGGCGGCCGCCGCCGGGCCGATCGCAGCGCATCCAGGCAGCGGCTGGTGGCGACCCGGTACAGCCAGGTCCGTACCGAGGCACGCCCCTCGAACCCGGCCAGGCCCTGCCACGCCGACAGCAAGGTGTCTTGCAGTGCGTCCTCGGCATCTTGCACTGAGCCGAGGAACCGGTAGCAGTGGACCTGCAACTCGCGCCGGTATGGCTCGACTAGCTGGCCGAACGCGTTCCCGTCCCCGGCCTGCGCCCGCGCGAGCAAGTCCGCTGTCACGACGCAATTCTGTCACCCGCGATCGGGCCGATCGGCCCGATACAGACGACGGCCGGAGCCCAAACTGGTCGCTTGCGGTCCGCCCAGTCTTGCCGGACGACGGCCGTCTACATGAGCAGTACGGGAGTTCACCACCACAGTGAGGAAGAAGCCAGATGTGTACTCTGCACGAAACGACAGCCGTCGCGATTGCCCGCGCACACGCCGAGGCATGGAGCAACCACGACTTTGCCACCGCGCGAGAAGGCCTTGCACCCGACGTCCGGGTCACCGCAATCACGACCCAGCCCATGCCGCCGGCGACCGACCTGACTGGCGCCGACAACTACATGATCGGCCTGAAGCAGTTCGCCCAGGCTGTGGTGCCGGGCAGCCTCCAAGTGATCGCAAGCGTCGGCGACGAGCGAAACGCCCTGCTCATGCTGACCGTCGAGGCGGACTTCGGTGCGGGGAAGACGACGCTGCCGGGTGCCAGGCTCTATCTGCTTGACGACAACCAGAAGATCAAGAAGGAACATGTTGTCTTCTACGCCGCCCAGGGCTGACTGGCGGGAGCCGTCATGACCAACCGCGGGGCCGGAGCGCCACAGCTCCGGCCCCGCGCGCGGCGATGCGATCAAAGTAGGCGATGCGATCAAGGTAGCCAGCGAGCATCTTCGGCCTGCGCCACACAACTAGGGCAAAATGCTTCAATGAATGCGCAGCAGCAGTTGCCGCGTGACGTGCGGGAAGCTAGCGAGCGGCATCTCGCCGCTCTGGATGCCGTGGCCCCGGGTTTGGTCGTGAGCCTGTATCTGACCGGATCGGCGACGCTCGGCGACTACCAGTCAGGCCGGAGCGATATTGACTTCATGGCTTTCACGAGCCGGGCGACCGATCCCGAGGTGGTCGCGCTGCTGTCCGAGGTGCACGCAACCTTGCTAGCGGACCTGCAGGCAGCCTTGCCGGGCAGCGGTCACTATGACGGTAACTACGTTGTCCTCGCCGGACTGCCTGCTGTCCCTGACGACGAGCCAGCGGCACCGCATGTCGTCAACGGCACGTTCCACGGCAACGCTCCGAATCACCAGCTCACCCCCGCCACCTGGGCCGAGTTCTCGAAGTACGCGGTCGCAGTCCGCGGGCCCGAGCGCGGTGAGCTCGGAGTCGTCGTTTCGCCGGAGCGGCTGGACCAGTGGCTTCTCGCCAATCTGAACGGCTACTGGAAGAGCAGCGCGGTGGAGGGCCTGCGGGTGTTCCGCCAACAGGAGGGAAACGAGGCGCTGGCAGGGGACGTCGTCGCATGGATGGCGCTGGGCGCGGCGCGGCTGCACTACACCCTGGCGACCGGCGACATCGCGTCGAAGTCGGCCGCCGGGAAGTATGCGATCGGCCTGTTCCCCGGCTACACGAGTGTGGTGAGCGCGGCGATTGCCTGGCGTGCGGCCGGCGCTGGCGAGTTCACCTGTTCCGACTGGATCTCCTGCGCCGAACTGACACTCGACATCATCGCGGATGCCAACCAGCGCTTCGCTTCGTCGGGCGGGGACGCCGCGTCCTGACGGGCCGCGTCAGGACGCGCCGTAGATGAGATAGCCGCCGAGCGCGATGAGCGCGACGCCGGCCACCTGCTCGGCATGCTCGCGCAGCCGCTCGCTGATGGCCGAGCCAAGAGCCAGCCCGAGCTGGCTCGCGGCGAACGCGAGAATGGCGATTGCCGCGATGACCGGGACGACGGGCAGCCGGACCAGGCCGAGGCTGAATCCGATGGCGAACTCGTCCGTGCTGATGCTGAGCCCGAGCGCAATCATGGCGAGGCCGCTAGCACCGGCGATTCCTCCGGCTGCGTGTTCGTCATCATCGCGGTGCATCAGCATCCAGATCCCGACAGCGATCACGGCGGCTGCTGCCAGGTAGTCAGCGACCGGCCCGATGGCCCGCGCCAGGCCGCGGCCGGCCGCGAGGCCGATGAGCGGCATCCCGGCCTCGAAGGCGACGAATATGGCTGAGATGCGCATTCGCGTCCGCCACCCGGTTGGTGCGGCGGCCCCGATAGCGGCGGCGACCGCAAAGGAGTCGAGGCCGAGCGGGAGCACGAAGGCCAGCAGTTTCAGCACGGCTCGCGAATCTACCGCCTCGGGCTCAGCACATAGCGCATGCACCTTCGGAGACCTCGTACGAGCGATTGGCAGTTGCGGTGGCACCATCGTCAGGGCAGTGCGGAACGCCATCGTGCTCACCAGCGTCCAATGGGTGCCCGGAGCACAACTGGAGGAACCATGGACCTGTGCTTTGCCAGCTATCTCGGCCGCGGCCGAATCCGCAACTCCGCCGCGCTGCTGCCGCTGGCAGCCGCGGCAGTCCTCGTCATGACCGGCTGCAGCGCCGCGGCGAGCGCGGGTGCGGTGATCATCGTGCGTGACAATGCCAACGGCAAGACGGTGCATGTGCCTGCGGGTGATCGTGTCGAGTTGATCCTGTCAAGCACCTACTGGATGGTGCATGGCAAGTCGGCGCCCGCGGTGCTGCGGCAAGACGGGCCCACCCGCCTGCTTCCCCGGCCGAAATCGTGCTCGAGGATTCCCGGCCTTGGCTGCATCCCGGTGAAGACCTCCTTCACCGCGCTGGCCGCCGGCAAAGCCGTGATCACCGCCAGTCGCACCTCATGCGGCGAAGCCAGGCGCTGTGTGGGAAGCCAGGGGCGGTTCAGGGTCACTGTTGTCGTCGTCAAGTAGCCGCCATGGTGCCCGACCAGCTGCGGTTCTCCCTGCCTGAAGGGCATCAAGCCCCGGCGGGCCTGATGCCGATCCTTGCCGAAATCCGGGCCAGCTCGGCGTCGTCGGAGACGCCCTGGAAATCGGCGCGCGGCGTGTACGGGGCCTCAAGCGCGGCGGCCTCCTCGTCGGTCAGCTCGATCTCCAGCGAGGCCACCGCGTCGTCAAGTGTTCCGGCTTGGTGGCGCCCACTAGCGGAGCGACGACGACAGGATTGCGACGCAACCACGCCAGCGCGACCTGCGCCCGGCTGACTGCCGCGGGCCTTGGCGATGGCCGTGACCGCCGCGATGATGGCGCGGTCGCTCGACTGCCTGGGTGTAGAGCATGTCGGCGAAAGGGTCCGTCGCCGACGCGGCGTCGTCTCGCCCCGGCGCGGGCGAGCCGGCCGCGGGCAAGCGGGCTCCACACCATTGTGCCGATCCCCTCGTCGGCGCAGAGCGGCAGCATCTCCCGCTCCTCCTCGCGCGCCAGCAGGTTGTAGTGGTCCTGCATCGAGACGAAGCGCGCCCAGCCGTGCTGGCGCTGTACGTGTAGCGCCTTGCTGAACTCCCACGCCTGCATCGACGACGCGCCGAGGTATCGGGCCTTGCCGGCCTTCACCACGTCGTGCAGCGCCTCGAGCGTCTCCTCGATCGGGGTGCCGCTGTCCAGCCGATGGATCTGGTAGAGGTCGACGTAGTCGGTGCCGAGCCGCCGCAGGCTGTGGTCGATCTCGGCAAAGATCGCCTTGCGCGACAGGCCCGAGCCGTTGGGACCCGGCCGCATCGGGTGCCGGACCTTCGTCGCGATGACGATCTCGTCGCGGTTGGCGAAATCCTTCAGCGCCCTGCCCAGGATTTCCTCACTGGATCCTTGCGAATACATGTTGGCGGTGTCGAAAAAGTTGATTCCTGCCTCTATCGCCTGCTTGATGAGCGGACGGCTGTCTCCCTCTGTCAATGACCAGGTGGGATGACCCCGGCCGGGCTCGCCGTAGCTCATGGCGCCAAGCGCGATAGGCGAGACGTCGAGACCAGTACGGCCGAGTTTCATGTAACGCACAGCGCTCTCCTAGTGCGATGTGATGCAGGGCGCGTCTGTAGCCATGCACTGAGCGGAGAATTCTCCGCTTCTCTCATATACTATCGGAGAGGTATCCACTTTGGATACAGAGTACCGGAGACGTCTCCGCTTCGATAACCCTGACGCTCACCGGTGGGATGCTGATCAGCGTTGGGCGGACGGATCGGAGACGTTGGTCAGGTGCATGCCGGAGGGCCGATGGCACAACAGCAGCGCGAGACGCTGAGGACAGACGCGCAGCAGAACAGGGACCGCATCCTGGAGGCTGCGCACGAGGCGCTCACCGCCTCAAGCGACGCCTCGCTTAACTCGATAGCGAAGATGGCAGGCGTCGGTCCCGGCACCCTCTACAGGCACTTCCCCAACCGCGAGGCGCTCGTCCTCGCGGTCTACCGACACGACGTGCAGCAACTCGCTGACGCAGCGCCGGCGCTGCTCACCGAGCATGAGCCGGTGGACGCGCTGCGGCTCTGGTTCGGCCGGCTCGCCCATTACGGCCGGATCAAGCACGGCCTGGCTGACGTGCTGCACGCCGCCACCAGCGACGATCTTTCCGGCGAGACCTATGGCCCGGTGATTGGCGCCATCTCCCTGCTGCTGCAGGCTTGCGAACAGGCCGGCCGCATCCGGCCAGGCATTGACCCCGACGACGTCCTGCTGCTGATGGGCTTCCTCTGGCGCATTGACGCCAACGAGCAGGGTGAGGCGCGCGCCGCCAGGTTGCTCGATCTTGTGATGGACGGCCTAGTCGCCGCGCGCCGGTAAGCAAGCGGGTAGCGCGGCGCCGATGGGCATCGTGGCCGCGCCAGCATCGCGTAGCTGCCAGCCGCGAAGTCTCAAGCCGCGATCTCTCAAGCCGCCGGTAACCTGCGAACGTGGCGTCAGGTTCTGCGGTATCAGGCCAGGCGACGGCGCAGCCAGCCGGCGCCGGCCCGAATCCTGGCAGCCGTTACCGTATACCGGCAATCCGCCAGCCGGTGCTGATCAGCGGCCTGGCGACGGCCGCCGGTGCTGTGGTCTGGCTCCTGTTCTTCCCGCGGGTCGGCACGGACCTGTCGGCGGCACTGGCCCGGGCGGGCTGGGCGCACGCCTATCCGGGATCGGCTTACCTGTTTAGCTGGTACGGCGGCTTCCATCCTGCGGGCTACTCGCTGCTGGCGCCGTACGTGCTCGCGATCATCGGGACTCGCCTGGCGATGGCGGCAGCGGCCGTCATTTCGGCGCTGCTGCTGACCTCGTTGCTGGTCCGCCATGAGGTTCGCAGGCCGGTAGCGGCCGGGATCTGGGTAGCTGCCGCATTGTGGACCGAGTTGTCAGCGGGGCGCGCCGCGTTCACGCTGGGCCTCGCTGCGGCGCTCGGCTGCGTAGTGGCAGCCGACATCAGCCGCCCCCGAAGCTTTGGCCGGCTGTCCCTGGCGGCTGCGCTCGCCCTGCTGACCTGCATGCTGAGCCCAGTCGCGGCGCTGTTCCTTGGCGTTGTGGCGGTGACGCTGGCCCTCGCCCGGCGGTGGGCCGAGTGTCTCGCTGTCGCCGTTCCCGCCGCCCTGCCCTTGCTTGTGATGGCGCGCTTCAGCGACGGCGGATCGCAGCCGATCGGGCTGCAGACCTGGTTGCCGGCGTTGATCGCCGCCATTGCCGTGCTGGCCCTGATCCCTCGCCGGTGGCGGATGGTCCGGGCCGGCGCGATCGTCTACGGCGTCGCGATTCTCGTCAGCTGGCGCGACCCGGCCATGATCGGGTCTAACATCGGGCGGCTTGGCGAGCTGCTGGCCGGCCCGCTGCTGGTCGGCATGGGCCTCACCCGGCCCCGGTGGTTGCTCGCCGCAGGCCTCGCGGCCGCCGCGGTCTGGCAGGTAGCCCAGCCGGCCGCCGATCTCGGCCAGGGAAACGCGGCCCCATATGCGCCGCAGACCTCAGCGCTGGTCCGCGAACTGGTGAAGCTGCACGCCGATACGGCCCGGGTCGAGGCTGTCCCGCAGTACGGGCACTGGGAGTCGTTCGAGCTGGCGAATGCTGTCCCGCTGGCCCGGGGCTGGGAGCGGCAGCTGGACGTGGTGCGCAATCCGCTGTTCTACTCCGGCAGCCTGACGCCGTCGGCGTACTACCAGTGGCTCCGTTACAACGCCGTGCGCTACGTGGCGATCTCGGCCAGCACGCCAGATTTCGCCGGCGTCGCTGAAGCCGAGCTCATCCGCGAAGGCCAGCCCTGGCTCGTGCCGGTCTGGCACGACGGCTACTGGCAGCTGTACCGGGTGACCGGCGCCGTTCCGCTGGCCAGTCCCCCGGCTACGGTCACCGAGACGACGCCAGCACAGATCACGCTAAGACTGAGCCGGGCCGGCACCACAATCGTGCGGGTGCATTGGTCACCGTTGCTGCGCTCCCCCGGCGCGACGGTGGCTCGGCACGGCCCGTGGACCAGCCTCACCGCCCGCCGCCCAGGCGTTTACACGCTGGCAGCCCCGTACTGACGCGACCGGAACCTAGGCGCACCTGACCATGCAGACTCGGGTCACTTCGCCCGGCCGAACCCGATCAGCCACGACGTCAGGCTGCTGCTTGCCCCGCTGATCATGATGCCGTGCGGGCGCAACACGGATCGCGGCACCGCTAGCTCATGCTGCTGCAGGTCGCAAGGGACAGAGCCGATGCGGTGACCGTTGATCATTATCTGCAACCGCCCGTGCCCGCCGGGCGCTGGGCGAGCCGATCCGTAATCATTGGGAGCGGCGTTGTAGCAGGTGCCCAGCACCGCGTACGGCCCTCCAGACGCTTTGACGCTGAGGTCGTCCTCGGATGGGCTGATGCCCTGGCCGCTCAGCACACTAATCCCATGGAAGGAAGCTGGCGTCACCAGCGCTGGTGGCGCAGCGAGCGGCGGCACCGAAGCGCTACTCCCGGTGCCAACGGGAACACTCGTGTTCCGCCAGCGGCCGCCGAAGCTCAGCACTACATCTCCGTTGAGCTGGCCAACGTCGGTGGCGAAGACCCCGGATGACTGCACCCCGGTGATAGCCACACCGCCGTTGCTGGTATTCACAGTCCAGTTCCCGAACTGCGCTCCGGGCGCGGGCAGTACCACGATCCACGTGTCAGTGCCGACTCCTGACTTGGACGGCTCGGAAAGGTACTCGGAGATGTCCGGCCCGAAAGCGCTAGGCCTGGCTGGCGCAGCTGTGGCGGTCAGCACCCACGGACTAGCGCTCCCCTTCCAGGCCGGCTGGCCGTGCATGACCTCAGACGCGGTCGCCAGGCCGACGACGAGCTGGGGGCCGGTGTCCGGACTGGTTGCCTCGAACATCACGACAACGTCATGCCCGTGGGCGACCGTCTGCCCCGCGTACCAGGTCACATCGTAGGACGCCACCAGACGCGCGATCTCCCGCGGCGACGACGGGGCAGCCGAGCCCTGCAGGTATTTCGCCGGGTCGCCCCATGCGAGGACAGCATTGTTGAGCACGGATTGCGGAACGCTGCCGTTCCGGTAATCGGGCCACGGTAGCGCCCAGCCGGGAACGTGGCGGGCCTGCGGCTGCTGGTGCAGGATGCCGGGCAGCCGCCCCGCGCCGACGATGATGCCCGCCACGGCCAGCGCCGAGACCACTGCGCCCGCAAGCTGGTGCCTGCGGTGCCGGATCGCGCGCCGCCGCACAGCACCCAACCGGCCCGGCGGCATCGGCGGCTGATCGTCGGTGAGGTCGGCAAGCGCCGCGCGCATCACCTGCTCATCGGTAACCGGGGTCATGTCACTCGCCTCCCGTGGCGGCCATGCTGCCGTTGGTCATGGACTGGTTCCGGTACGGGCCGAGGGCCGCCTGCTCCCGCAACGCAGCCAGTGCCTTTGCCGCCTGGCTCTTCACCGTGCCGACGGTGACGCCGAGCAACTCGGCGACCTGTGCCTCGGACAGGTCCTGGTGGTAGCGGAGTACGACCACGGCGCGCTGCCGCGGCGGGAGCTTGGCCAATGCGGCCCGCAGCGCCTGCCGGCTGTCGACGCTCGCGTAACTGTCCGGCCCTTCGGAGTCCGGTAGCTGACCGGACGGGACCTCACCGCGCCAGCGCCGCCGCCACCAGGATGACCAGGTGTTGACCATGATCTTCCGGACGTACGCTTCCGGGTCGTCCCGACGGATCCTCGACCAGCGCGGATACGCCCTGGCCAGAGCCGTCTGCAGCAAGTCCTCGGCAAGAGCCCAGTCGCCGGTCAGCGCGTAGCCAAATCGCTGCAACGCCTGGCCGCGTCCGGCGACGAACTCCTCGAACATGACCGCTCCTGCCCGGGCACCTCAGGAAGAAGAACCCACTGCCCGGTAGACCAGCTGGCCACCGCGAAAGGTTGCCGTCCTGCCTGACATTCAGGGAGGGAACGGGGCGCTCAAGACTAACTGACCATTGCCGCAGCTCAGCCGTCCGGCTAGGTGCCCGCAGTCAGCGCTGCTGCGCTGTCTGCTTGCTGAACCTCAGGCCGGCGAAATCGCCTGCGCGGCGCCACTGCTCGATGTAGCGGAAGTAGGCGGCCGCGCCATGCACGTACCCGCCGAACAGGGAGTGGGCGCTGAGGTCGCCGCCCTCGTTGTTGTAGTAACCCGGGGTGCAGCTGGCCAGGAATGAGCGCATGACGGGGTTGGGAACCATCAGCTCCATCCAGCCGTCCTCGGCTTCCTTGGTGACCTCGACCTGATGAAAGCCGCCGTTGACCGCATGCGACAGGACCGCGGCGACGGTCTTGGCGGAGTCGGACAGGTTGTGCGGCACGTTGGCGACGAAGTTGGCCCCCTGGGAGAGCTGAACAACGAACGCATTCGGGAAGCCGTGCATGTGAATGCCGTGCATGGAACGCATCCCGTCCGCCCAGTACTCCGACAGCCTGATGCCGTCCCGTCCGGTCACGTCGAACCCAGTCCGCCGGGTTGGCGGCGTGCCGACCTCGAATCCCGATGCGTAGATGACGCAGTCGACCGGGTACTCGACGCCCGCCACCATAACTCCGGCCGGGGTGATCCGCTCGACCCCGTTACCGTCAGTATCGATGAGATGAACCGTCGCGAGGTTGTAGGCGTCCAGGTACTCGTCGTGGAAGCAAGGGCGCTTGCATAGCTGGCGATACCACGCCTTCAATCGCCCGGCCGTGTCCGGGTCCGCGACGGTCGTGTCCACCCGGCCGCGAATCTCCGACATCTTCTCGAAGTCAGCGGCCTCGACCTCCGCCATGATCTGCTCGGCGGTGATCGAGCCGGCGCTGTGCTCCAGGATCCGGCCGCGCATCCGCTTGGCCAGATCGGTCCATCCGTCGTTGACGAGATCCTCGGCGGGCCATTCACCGGGTGTCATATTGGCAACGAAGTTCTGCAGCCAGCGCTCCTGCCAGCCGGGAGCGGCCATGTCGGTGAACCACTGCGGGTCGGTGGGCTGGTTGCCGCGCGTGTCGACCGATGACGGCGTCCGCTGGAAGACGAACAGCTCCCGGCATGCGGCCGCCAGATGCGGGACGCATTGCACGGATGTCGCACCGGTGCCGATGATGGCGACCCGCTTGTCGGCCAGCTGGTCCATCGGCGCTCCGGCCGGATCGCCGCCGGTATAGGCGTAGTCCCAGCGGCTGGTATGGAACGCGTGGCCCTCGAAACTCTCGATACCAGGGATGCCGGGCAGTTTCGCGACGTGCAACGGCCCGGTGCCCCACCCGACGAACTGGGCGGTGAACTCATCGCCGCGGTCGGTGCGCACGATCCACCAGCCGCGGGACTCGTCCCACTCCAGGCCGGTGACCCGGGTGTGGAAGAGGGCGTTCTCGTACAGGCCATACTGCTTGGCGATGCGGTGGCAGTGCTCCAGGATCTCGGGCGCGTGGACGTAGTGTTCCGTCGGCATGTGCCCGGTCTCTTCAAGCAACGGCAGGTAAATCAAGGAAGCGGTGTCGCACTGCGCGCCCGGATACCTGTTCCAGTACCAGGTGCCCCCGAAATCGCCGCCCTTCTCCACGATCCGGACGTCTCGGATGCCGGCCTCCCTGAGCCTGGCTCCGGTCACCAGCCCGGCGAAGCCGCCGCCGATGAAGGCCACCGTGACGTGGTCACGCTTCGGCTCCCGCTCGACGCGCTCGGTATACGGGTCCTGAAGGAGGTCCTCGAACTGCCCGTGAAGCTCTAGGTACTGGTCGTTACCGTCCGGCCGCAGGCGCTTGGCGCGTTCTTCGGCGTACTTGTGGCGCAGGGTCTGGATCTCGACCTCGGTCATGCAGCCTCCCACAGGGAATTTTTCGCATTCCCGGTCAGAAGGTCAAGCGCTCCTGCCGCGACCGGACCTAACTGAGTGGCCTCGCTCGCCGGGTGCTGGCACAGTGTGCGGGTGCAAGAGAACTACTTCGATGAGCCGGTCGCCGCGCGTTACGACGAGGACGAGACCGGCATGTTCGCCCCCGAGTCGATCAATCCCGCCGTGGACCTGCTCGCTGAGCTGGCCGGGGAGGGTGCGGCTCTCGAGCTGGGCGTGGGCACCGGCCGGATCGCCCTGCCCCTGAGCCAGCGCGGCGTCCAGGTACACGGGATCGACCTGTCCGCCGCCATGGTCGCGCGGCTGCAGGCGAAGCCGGGTGCGGATGCCGTTGGCGTCACCATCGGCGACTTCGCCACCGCTCGGGTCGAGGGCTCGTTCCGGCTGGCCTACCTGGTCTTCAACACGATCATGAACCTGACCACGCAGGACGGGCAGGTGAACTGCTTCCGCAACGCCGCGGCGCACCTGGAACCCGGTGGGTGCTTTGTCATCGAGGTGATGGTTCCCGACCTGCAGCGCCTGCCGCCGGGAGAGACAGTGCGGCCGTTTACCGTGACGCCAACTCGGCTGGGCTTCGACGAGTACGACGTCGTGACCCAGCGGCTGGTCTCACATCACTACACGGTTCGCGACGGCAAGCTCGAGGCGATGTCCGTGCCGTTCCGCTACGTGTGGCCGGCCGAGCTCGACCTGATGGCCCGGATCGCCGGCCTGCGGCTGCGCGAGCGGTGGAGCGACTGGCATCGCCAGCCCTTTACCAGCGAGAGCACCAGCCACGTCTCGGTCTGGGAGAAACCCTGGTAGCCCGGCCGGGCTCAGGCAATAAGCAGGCGAAGGCCGAGCTCTGCTGCGTCGAGAGCGACGAGGTCGCGGTTGCGGTCGGCCCACCGACCGGATGAGAGGTCATCACTGAGGCTGCGCACTGCCCGCTGCTCGGCGTCCGGCCCGACTCTGGCCCACACCGAAATGCCGCGACGGACATTCTCGTCCAGGTATGCCTCGGGCAGGCGCCAGTAGGCCTCGAAGAAGCCGTCAGCGCAGTCCCACGGGATGAGCACCGGCTCTATCCGGGCTCCGATCGCGCGGGCCAGCGCGGGCAGCGAAGGACGGCCGACAACGAGGTCCGCCACCTCGGGCAGGTAGTCACGAGTCAGCCAGAACCGACGACGCCATCCGGTGTCACTGGTGTCGTGCGTGAACACCACCACGCGGCGAGCCACGCGCCGCATCTCGCGCAGCCCGGCGATCGGGTCCTGCCAATGATGAATGGTGGCAAAAGCCATCGCGGCGTCGAAGGACTGGTCCTCGAACGGAAGGCTCTCCGCGGTGGCAGCCACGCACCGCGCTGCGCCTGCGGGCCGCTGCGCACGCATGACCGCCGACGGTTCCACCGCGGTCACGTCACGGCCGGGGGGCTCGTAGGAGCCGGTGCCCGCCCCGACATTCACTACCGTCCGCGCATCGCCGAGCGCAGCCCAGATCCTTGCGGCGATCCGCGGCTCGGTGCGCCGCGTCACGGTGTAAGTGGCTCCGATGGTGTCATACAGCTGCGCGCTGGACATTGACGCTGCCTTTCAGGTCGGTCACTACCGTCGTCCCCGCACCGCGCACGTGGCGCTTGCCGGCGACCCCTACCCCGTCTAGCCCGGCCGACGCAGCAGCCGTAGTAGCCCCTCGGCATCGCTGACGCGGATAACGTAATGACGGCTCTCAGCCGGGACGAAGCCGTCCCTGGCCAGCATGTCGACTACGTGAGTGAGCCCATCCCAGAAGGCGCCGACGTCCAGCAGGGCGATCGGCTTGGCATGCAGCCCGAGCTGGTGCCAGGTCCAGATCTCGAAGAGCTCGTCCAGGGTACCGAGTCCGCCGGGCAGCGCGGCGAATCCGTCGGCGAGCTCGGCCATCCGGGCCTTGCGCTCGTGCATCGAGCCGACGACTTCAAGCCGGGTCAGGCCCTGGTGTGCCACCTCAGCTGCGAACAGCCCGCCCGGGATGACGCCGATGACCTCACCGCCCGCCGCGAGTGCGGCGTCGGCGAGCACGCCCATCAGGCCCACGCCTCCGCCGCCGTAGACGATGCCGACTCCAGCCTCGGCCAAGGCCCGCCCGAACTCGGCCGTGGCCGTGACGTACTCGGACCGGTTGCCGGTCGAGCTGCCGAGGAAGACCGCGACGCGCACGATGTCCGGCTAGCCGATCGTGCGGCTGCGGCCGCGGAACTCGGCCACGACCTCCTCGCCGCGGCGGACCGTGACGTCATAGACGCCGTTGCGGCCATACCGGGTTCGCTCGGTGGCGGTGGCGGTCAGGACGTCGCCCTCGCGTGCCGCGGCGATGAAGCTGATGTCGGCGCCGGCCGCTACGGTGACTGGGCCGTCGCTATTGCAGGCGCAGGCGAACGCGGTGTCGGCGAGCATGAACACGAACCCGCCGTGGCAGATCGAGTGACCGTTCAGCATCTGCCGCGCGACACGCATCTGGACGGCGGCGGTGCCACGGCCGACGTGCAGGAGTTCCATTCCGAGCCCGCGGGATGCCTGGTCGGCGGCGAACATCGCGGCGGCGGGCCCGCGCGGCAGTTCGTGCTCGCCCGGGTGCCCTAGCATCCGGCCAGTCCTGGCATGCGCCACACCCCGCTCGTTGGCGGCGCTCCGTGCGCCGGCGCGCCCGTGTCCGTCTGTGCGGAATCCTAGTGACAGCCGCACCCCGGGGGACGTTACTGTGCTGATCATGACCTCATTCCGGCAACCAGGGACGATGCTGACTGATCGCACCTTCTCCGTTCCCCTTGATCACGCTGACCCCGGCGGCGAGCACATCGAGGTCTTCGCCCGCGAAGTCGTTGCCGCGGACGGCAAATCTGCCGACCTGCCCTGGCTCCTCTTCTTGCAGGGCGGTCCCGGATTCGGCTCGCCCCGGCCGGTCGGCAGGGAGACCTGGCTGGACCGGGCGCTGCGGGACTACCGCGTGCTGCTGCTTGACCAGCGCGGCACCGCGCGCTCGACACCCGCGAACCGGCAGACGCTGGCGCGCTTTGGCGACGCCAAGTCGCAGGCCGACTACCTTGCGCATTTCCGGGCCGACTCGATCGTCGCTGACGCCGAGCTGATCCGGCCGCAGGTCACCGGCGGCGCGCCGTGGGCGGTGCTCGGGCAGAGCTTCGGCGGGTTCTGCACGGTCACCTACTTGTCGATGGCACCTGGCGGGCTGAGCGAAGCGTTCATCACCGGTGGCCTGCCGGGCCTGACGGCGACCGCAGATGAGGTGTACCGGCTCACCTACCGCCAGGTCGCCGCCAAGAACCGCGCGCATTACGAGCGTTACCCGATGGACGTGGCGCGGGCCAAGCGGGTCGCCGCCGCGCTGGCCGGGACGCCTGCCGTGCTGCCCGGCGGCGGCGCGCTGACGGTCGAGCGCTTCCAGTCGCTGGGCCACATGCTCGGGTCCAGCACCGGCAGTCATACGCTGCATTACCTGCTGGAGGACCCGTTCGCCGGCGCTGAGCTCAACGACGACTTCCTGTGCCGGGCGGAGGCGTCGCTGTCATTCGCCTCTGGGCCGTTGTACGCCGTGGTGCACGAGCTGTGTTACGCCCAGGGCGCGGGTCCGCGATGGGCCGCGGAGCGGATCAGGGCCGAGTTCGCCGAGTTCTCGGCGGATGCCGCCCTGGCCGGTGACGCACCGCTGCTGTTCACCGGGGAGATGATCTACCCGTCGGAGTTCGAGCAGGATCCGGCACTGCGGCCGCTGGCAGACGCGGCTAGCCTGCTCGCCGAGCGCGACGGCTGGCCCGCGCTCTACGACGCCGATCGCCTCGGCCGCAACGATGTGCCGGCGGCCGCCGCCGTCTATTTCAACGACATGTACGTGCCGCGCGAGTTGTCATTGCCGACCGCCGACTCCATCCGCGGTCTGCGGGCCTGGGTCACCAGCGAGTACGAGCACGACGCGTTGCGGGTCAGCGACGGTGTCGTGCTCGACCGGCTGATAGCGATGGCACGCGGCGCGGCCTGAACAGATACGCCCAGGTCGGCGGCTAGGCTTATCCGATGATTACGCGGACCTGCCTGTGCCTGGTCAGGCGGCACACAGCCAGCGGCCCTGAGGTGCTGCTTGGCCTGAAGAAGTCGGGGTTCGGCGCGGGCAAGTGGGTCGGGCTCGGCGGGCACATCGAGGAAGGTGAGAAGCCCGAGGCTGCCGCCGTGCGCGAGGTGTGCGAGGAATCAGGCCTGCTGGTGCCAGCTGATTCGCTGCAGCACCTGGCCAGCATCGAGTTCAGGTTTCCGGCCCGGCCGTCCTGGGATCAGACCGCCGATGTGTTCGTCACGTCCGTTTACCAGGGCGACGCAGAGGAATCCGACGAGGTGGCGCCACGCTGGTTCGGCGAGCATGAGCTGCCGCTGAGCCTGATGTGGGACGACGCCAAGTACTGGCTGCCGCTGGTGCTCGCGGGCGAGCGGATTGATGCGCTGATCACCTTCGCCGATGACTGCGCGACCGTGGCCAGCATCACGCCGGAATTGCCGGCAGCGCCACACGCGTGACGGCGGGCGAGGCTTCGCGGCTGCCAGGGCCCTATAGGCTGCCCTACTCTTCATCGATCCGGGTTGTGTACCGGACCGCTATGGGCGATTTGTGGAGCCCGGATCGATGAAGAGATTTGATTGCGCCCTTGGGGGGCGCCGCGGCCGTGGATGACAATGCCGCCTGCCTGGACACGCCGAGCCGTCACCGAGCTCCTGCCAGGTCCGCCCACCTTTCCTGGCGTGTCAACTTTTGCTTTACAACGGCGGCCTGCCCTCGTCGCTCCCAAGGCGCCGCCGGTAATGCGAGTTGCGCAGCGTGAGCAGGCCGATGGCAAGTGCGCTGGCCAGCAGTGACGCGATCACGACGGCTGTCTTGGCGATGTCAGCCTGTGCCGAGTAAGCACCAAAGGCCAGATCGCTGATCAGCAGCGATACCGTGAAGCCGATGCCCGACAGCACCGCGACCGCGAAGATGTCGGCCCAGACCAGGTCGGGACTGAGCCTCGCCCTGGTGAACTTGGCCGTCAGGTAGGCGCTGCCGAATACCCCGACCGCCTTGCCCGCGATCAGGCCCGCCAGGATGCCGAGGCCAATGCGGCCGGTGAAGACCTCCCGCAGCGTGCCGCCGGAGATCGTCAGGCCCGCCGCCAGGAGCGCGAAAGCCGGTACCGCGAGGCCAGCCGAGAGGGGCCGCACCTGGTGCTCGAGCCGCTCGGCGGTTGATTGCTCAGCACCGGACCCCGTTACCGGTATGAGGAGCCCGAGCGCTACGCCCGCCACCGTCGCGTGTACTCCGGACGCGTGCACAAGCGCCCAGACCACCAGCGCGACCGGCACGGTGATCCACCAGCGCGTCAGCCGGATGCGCTGGAGCAGCCAGAAGGCCGCGAGCATCAGCGCGGCGCCGGCCAGCGGCAGCAGCTCGATGCTGCCGCTGTATGCGACGGCGATCACGATGATCGCGCCGATGTCGTCGACTACTGCCAGGGTGAGCAGGAACGCGCGGAGCGAGGAAGGCAGGAACCTGCCGGTGATGGCCAGCACCGCGAGCGCGAATGCCAGGTCGGTCGCCGACGGGATAGCC
Source organism: uncultured Actinomycetota bacterium (assembly GCA_963834665.1). GTDB lineage: Bacteria > Actinomycetota > Actinomycetes > Streptosporangiales > Streptosporangiaceae > JAJYUU01. The sequence continues at coordinate 206,846 of CAWICK010000005.1, read as the reverse complement.
CAGCCGCGTGCCGACGGGTGACCGGCGTTGACCGCCAGGTAGATAAGGGCGGGCAGCACCATGCCGCCGACGGCGGCGGCGACCGGAACCAGGGCGGCGGACAGGTGGCGCATCTCCCCCGCTACCAGCTCGCGTTTCAGCTCGAGGCCGGCGATGAAAAAGAAGATCGCGAGCAGCCCGTCCGCCGCCCACGCCTCCAGGCTCAGGTGCAGATGGAGCGCGGGCGGGCCGATCGCGTAGTGCCGCAGGTGCTCGTACCAGTCATGGGCCGGGGTGTTGGCCAGGATGATCGCCACGACAGTGGCGCCCAGCAGGAGCGCGCCGCCCACCGTTTCTGCCCGCAGCGCGTCGGCCAGCAGCTGCAGCTCCCGCGCTCCCGGGCGACGGAAAAGGACCGTGCCATCGTCCCGGCCGCCGCGCCGGACCTGCATCGGTGCCTCCCGCCCGCCGCCCGGCCGGAACTGGCCGCGCTGATCCCCCCGTCTGTGATGCCCGTTCGGCGCCGTTTCACTGGTAGGAGATCAGGACCGGGGTCGGGCTGTGCTCGATGGTCGCGGTCGGGCCCAGCATCGGCTTGTCCTTCACGTAGAAGTCCTTCCAGCCGAAATGAACGCCGCGCGGCGCCGCGCCGATGATTCCTGCCCAGGTCTGCTGCTTGACCGATGGCGCACCCTGCCCGTCCATGTTGATGACGATGGCCAGGTCGTTATGCCGGGTGTTGAGCCGTACCTCGTCCTGGATCATCGATAGCCGGAACTGGTGCAGCTCCAGCAGCTTCTGCGGCAGGTGATGACGGGCGGCGAGCTGGGCCAGCCAGTTCACCACGCTGTTGATCTCGGCGATGCTGACGCTGCCGATCTGCCGCAGCGGCACCTGGCCGGGCTGGAGCTTCCATTCCGGGTCGAGCGCCAGGCCAACGTCGGGTTTCAGCAGCAGCGACCGGTAATGCCGGGCCTGGGCGAGCAAGTTGTCCCGGCCTGGCTGAAGGTCAAGGATGACGTACATGCCTGCCGCGGTCGCGGCGTTCACCCAGGGACGAAGCGAGGAAACGGGCGACTCATAGGAATAGCTGCCGGTCGGCCCGGGCGACCCCTGCGCCACAGTGGCAATGATCTCGAAGGCCGGGATCACCGGAACCTTGGTCAGCCTGTCGTACTGCCCGGCCACGGCCTTGGCCCGCGCGATGCTGGCCGTCAGGCCCTGGTGACCGAGCACGCCCAGCGCCGGCGTCGTGGGGTTCCCGTACAGCGCGACGATCTTGCGCATGGGGAAGAGCACCTGGCCGCCGCCCGGCAGCTGCTTGCCCGTCTCGGCCACCGCTACCCGATAGGACAGCAGGTCAGCTGAGCCGAAGCCGGCCCCCACCGCCAGGACCCGTCGCGGCCGCGCGGCCGCCAGGGCCCTGATGGCCGACGGGTCCGTGCGCGGATCGTAGCCGCGGATCGTGATGACCTTGGCTCCGGCCACCGTGGCGGTAGCCTGCGCCGCCTGTACTGCCGCTGACGGTGCTGTCGGCTGACGGTGCTGTCGGTGACGGTGCCGTTGCCGACCGTGCCTTCGCCGACCGTGCCTTCGCCGAACTGCCCTGGCGCAGGAGCAGCACAAGATGCGTCAGTTTCGGCGGGGGGGTCGTCCTCGGCAGGCCCGAAGCCCTGGCCACCACGTGGACCCGTGGCAGCAGCGCCGACAATTCGCGAACCGGGATGCCGACTGCCAGCACCACGCCCGGGTTGAGGGCCCTGATCTCGGCACGCAGCGGGCCATTGGCAGCCCGGCCGGGCTTGCCATCGGTGAGCAGCAGCGGCGCGTGCGCCCGCAGGGCAAGGACGGCGGCCGCCGCCACCTCAGTCGGGCTTGCTGCCGTCCGCGACAACCGCGGCTGGCGCGGCCGCGAAGAGCATCGCCGCTATCCGTGCGGCGATGTCTTCCGCAGAGCCCGACAGCACGGTTGCCCGGGCCAGCGGCTGCCGGGTGCGGAACTGGAGGCTGGCGTGAGCTGGCGGAGTCCCGGTGATCGAGCCGAGCACCGATAGAGCCGTGCCCGCGGCCGCGACCAGCAAGATTCCTGCAGCGGTCCAGGTCACCTGCCGGGGCAGCCGGTGCCGCCTGGGCAGGCGGGCGCCTCGCCGTGTGTCGATGGCGTGGAGGCCTTGCTGCACGTTCCAAGTCCATTCCGGCTGAAGTGGTTCTCGTCGTCCTGTCGGCACGGAACCCATGACGCAGGACGCATGGCGATGGTTGCAGATCAGATAGGCCGGCGCTCTGCGACTTGCGGAATCTCCTGAGTAATCGCGCTAGCCCGAGTGTTCGGCTTTGCCGGGTCTGCCGCGGTCTCTGGCCGTGCCCTTCGCGCCGCAAGGTAGGTAGTTGTGAACAAGCAACCTTTCGGAGGTAAGCTGAGTTGAGTGGGCGTGATGTCAAGGCGGCAGCCAGAGCAACTGCAGGCCTCAGGGCAGCGATCTGACCGGTACAAGTGGGTCGCGCTCTCCAACACGACGCTGAGCATGACGATGGCGACGATCGACGGGTCGATCGTGATCATCGCGATGCCCGCCATCTTCCGCGGCATTCACCTGAGCCCGCTGGCGCCAGGAAACATCACCTACGTGCTGTGGATGATCATGGGTTACCTGCTGGTGCAGGCGGTCCTCGTGGTCACTCTGGGCAGGCTCGGCGACATGTTCGGCCGGGTCAAGATCTACAACCTCGGCTTCGTCGTCTTCACCCTCGCCTCGATAGCGCTCTCACTTGACCCGCTGACCGGGGCTCACGGCGCCCTCTGGCTGATCCTCTGGCGAGTAGTGCAGGCATTCGGCGGGGCCATGCTGATGGCCAACTCGGCCGCCATCCTGACCGATGCGTTCCCTGCCAACCAGCGCGGCATGGCGCTCGGCATCAACCAGATAGCCGGGATCTCCGGCCAGTTCGTCGGACTGCTGCTCGGCGGCCTGCTGGCAGCCTGGGACTGGCGGGCGGTCTTCTGGGTCAACGTGCCGATCGGCGTGTGGGGAACTGTCTGGGCCTACCGGAGCCTGCGCGAGATCGCGACCACCAGGAAGGCCAGGATCGACTGGGTCGGCAACGTCCTGTTCGCCCTCGGCGCGGGCAGCCTGCTCGCGGCCATCACCTACGGGATCCAGCCCTACGGCGGGCACTCGACTGGTTGGACCAATCCCGTGGTAGTCGCGGGCCTGACGGGCGGCGTCGTGCTGCTTGCCGTGTTCGGCATCGTGGAGACCAAGATCGCCGAGCCGATGTTCCTGATGAGCCTGTTCAAGATCAGGGCTTTCGCGGCGGGTAACGCGGCCAGCCTGATGAGCTCGATGGCGCGGGGCGGGCTGCAGTTCATGCTGGTCATCTGGCTGGCCGGGATCTGGCTACCGCTCCACGGCTACGACTACACCGTCACCCCGCTGTGGGCCGGCATCTACATGCTTCCGCTCACGGCCGGATTCCTGATCGCCGGGCCGGTATCGGGTTACCTGTCCGACCGGTACGGCTCGCGCCCGTTCGCCACCGCGGGGCTCCTGGTCGCGGCCTGCGGATTTACCGGGCTGATGCTGCTGCCCATCAATTTCCCGTACTGGATCTTCGCGCTGATCATCTTCTGCAACGGGATCGGCTCCGGCCTGTTCGCATCGCCGAACACCTCGTCGATCATGAGCAGCGTGCCTGCCTCGCACCGCGGCGCTGCTTCGGGCATGCGCTCGGTCTTCATGAACTCGGGCATGTCGTTGTCGATCGGGTTCTTCTTCTCGCTGATGATCGCCGGGCTGGCCAGCACGCTCCCCCGGGCCCTGAGCAGCGGACTGCGGGCACAAGGCGTTCCGGCCGCGGCGGCGTCGCACATCGCGCATCTCCCGCCGGTGAGCACGCTCTTCTCCGCGCTGCTTGGCTACAACCCGGTAAGGGGCATGCTCCAGCCGACCGGGCTGCTGACTAGGCTGCCCGCACACAACGTCGCGGTGCTCACCGGCAAGCAGCTTCTTCCCGCACCTGATCTCTGGCCCGTTCCACCACGGCCTGGTGATCGTGTTCAGCGCCGCTATCGCCATGTCGGTGCTCGGCGCGCTGATCTCGCTGCTGCGGGGCAAGCAGTTCTACTACGCCGAGCCCGGTAGTGACGGCCAGCGGGCGACGGCAGCGGCCCCGGCAGGCCCGACGGTGCCCGGGGCGAGCCTGCCCGTAGCTGACTGAACCGGGCCGACTGAACCGGGCCGACTGAACCGGGCCGACTGACCCGGGCCTGCGGGGATCTGTCAGCGGTACACTCGTGACGTGCCGCGATATGAGTACCGCTGCCGCGCTTGCGGAGACACCTTCGAGCAGACCCGTCCGATGAGCGAGTCGTCGGCGCCTGCGGCGTGCCCGCAGGGGCACGACGACACCGTCAAGCTGCTGTCGACCGTGGCCGTCGGCGGCCGGGCCGCCCAGGCTGCGCCGCGGGCTGGCGGTGGCGGTGGCGGCGGGTGCTGCGGCGGCGCGTGCGGCTGCGGCTAAGCACCGAGCCAGCCGGCCCGGCGCAGCCCGGCCCAGGTCAGGTTGAGAATCGCTCGACCTGCCGCATCTTGTTCGTCGCGTCCAGGGCCGCGACCTTGTACGACTCGGCCAGCGTCGGGTAATTGAATACGGCGTCGACCAGGTAATCCACCGTTCCGCCGCAGCCCATCACGGCCTGGCCGATGTGGACGAGCTCGGTGGCCCCGGTGCCGAAGACGTGCACGCCGAGCAAGGTGCGGTCCACCGGCGAGACCAGCAGCTTCAGCACGCCGTAGGAGTCCCCGATGATCTGGCCGCGGGCCAGCTCGCGGTACCGGGACACGCCGACCTCGAACGGCACGCAGTCGCGGGTGAGCTGATCCTCGGTCTGGCCGATGAAGCTGATCTCGGGCAGGCTGTAGATGCCGATCGGCTGCAGCTGGCTGACCGCGTGCTAAGCGGCTCGCCGCAGGCATGGTGGGCGGCGAAGCGACCCTGCTCCATCGACGTCGCGGCCAGCGCCGGGAAGCCGATGACGTCGCCGACGGCGTAGATCGTCGGGACCGCAGTCCGGTAGACCTCGTCGACGCTGATCCGCCCCCGGTGGTCAGCCGCCAGGCCTGCCGCGGGCAGGTCCAGATCGTCGGTCATGCCCTGCCGCCCGGCCGAGTACATGACGGTGTCGGCCGGGATCCGCTTCCCGCTGGCCAGTGCCGCGATCGCGCCCTCCGGCCTGGCCTCGACCGCGGCCACCGTCTCGCCGAACCTGAAGGTGACCGCCAGATCGCGCAGGTGGTACTTGAGCGCCTCGACGACCTCGAGGTCGCAGAACTCCAGCATCCGGTCGCGCTGCTCGACCACGGTGACCTTGGTGCCAAGCGCGGCGAACATCGATGCGTACTCGATCCCGATCACGCCGGCCCCGGCCACGACCATGGACCGCGGAACCCGGTGGCGAGCTGGAGGATCCCGTCGGAGTCGATGATCGTGCGCTCGTCGAACGCCACGCTGGCGGGCCGGGCCGGCCGGGTGCCGGTCGCGATAATGATCTGGTCGGCGCTGACCAGGCGGCTCCGGGCGTCATCTGTCACCTCGACCGTGTCGGGGCAGGTGAAGCGGGCCGTGCCGGTCAGCATGGTGACCCGGTTGCGGCTGAGCTGGCTGCGGACGACGTCGTTCTCCCTGCTGACGACATGGTGCGTCCGGGCCGTCAGGTCACCGATGGTGACCTCGTCCTTCAGCCGGTAGCTCTGCCCGTACATCTCCCGCTGATCGAGCCCGGTGAGGTACAGCACTGCCTCGCGCAGTGTCTTGGACGGGATCGTGCCGGTATTGAGGCAAACTCCGCCGAGCATGTCCGGCCGCTCGACGATCGCGACCCGGCGGTCTAGCTTGGCGGCCGCGATCGCCGCTTTCTGGCCGCCGGGGCCTGATCCGATCACCAGTACGTCGAAGTCATGCACGCTCCCAGTGTGACTATCCAGGGCAAACTTCGGAAGCCCGGTAGGCCTCCGCCGCTAGGCTGTGCGCGAGCCGAGTGCCGGAGGTCCCATGCAGCTCAGCACTGACCGGTTGCTTGCCGAAGTCGAGGCAAGCGCCGGGACACTGGCCGCGATCATCAGCGACAGTGATCCGGGCCTTCCCGTGCCTGGCCTGCCCGGACTGGACGTTGCGGCAGCTCGGCACCCACGTCGGCCGCGTGCACCGGTGGGCCGGCGAGATCGTCAGGACCAGGACGGCCGAGGGCATCCCCATGAAGGCCGCGCCGGACGGAGTGCCGCCTGCGGATCCGTCCGGGCAGGCCGGCTGGCTGCTGGCCGGGGCACGGCGCCTGACCGACGCCATCCGGGCGGCCGGCACTGAGCCGGTCTGGGCCTTCGGCACTCTCGCGCCCGCGACGTTCTGGGCCCGGCGGCAGGCGCACGAGACGATGGTGCACCGGGCCGATGCCGAGCTGGCAGCCGGCCGACCCGTAGTACTCGACCCGGCGCTGGCGGCCGATGCCATCGACGAATGGCTGACGATCATGGCCGGGCCGCGCTACGGGCGACCGGACGCGAGGGCGACCGCCCTTCCGCCCGGCGCATCGCTGCACGTCATCGCGATCGCGCCGGATCAGGGGGGAACGGGGTCCGGTGAGTGGCTGATCAGGCACGCCGGCGACGGCGTCAGGGTGCTCGACACCCCGGAGCCCGAGACGTCCGGGCCGGACCTGACAGTGTCCGGGCCGCCAGACCAGGTCCTGCTCGTGCTGCTGCGCAGGCTCCGGCAGGAAACCGCGGACATCACGGCGGCCGGCGACGCGTCGCTGCTGACCGCGTGGCTGGCCGGGACGCCATTCGGGTGACGGCGCCGGCTGGCTGGCGGGCTAGAGCCAGCTAACCCGCGCGCTCGTCTGGTCACTGTCGTCGGGCGCGGTACCGAGCTCTCCTGCCTTCACCTGGTCGAGCATGCTGTGCACGGCGCGCTGCACGTCGGGAACAGCTCCGCGCAGGCGATCGGCGTCGGCGGCGAGGGTCGCGTCGACCTCGATGCCAGCGTGGCTGAGCAGGCCTTCGAGGTCGGATAGTTTCATGCCGACCCAGCCGACAGGGTCGCTATTCAGCGCCCGATCGAACACCCGCTTGCCAGGCTCCCAGCCGTTCACGCCAGGGTGATGGTGGGCCCGGTTCAGGCTGCCAGGCGGCCCGTCGGCGCTCTCGAGCAGGTCGGCCCGCCAAACCGGTTCGGCGATAGTGATCGGGCGGAACGAATAAATCGAGCCGTTCAGCTCACCGGGCTGGAGCATCCTGACTTCAAGCCGGACTCCGCGCTCGGGCCCTTCCTGGCCTTTGGCCGGCGCCGGGTCGATGAAGTAGATGTCGCCCACGACGACGCCGATCCGGTCGAAGCCGAACACTTGGAGCATGATTCCGTCCCATCTAGGCGAGCTGTGATGCTGACATCATCACTCAGGGTCGCCTGGTCCGGCCATAGGCGGCGGTCCGGAGATATTCGCTCAGTCCGGCCCGCAGACGCAGCTACCTCGGATCTGGCCGGTCCACGTTCCAGTGCCGGACGACCGACGCGATCCATGGCTTGTCGGCAGCAATGCGCTGCAGCATCATCCGGCTCATCACTCGCTGGCCGCCCTCGTTGTCGCCGTACAGCAAGTCAATTGTCAGCACCTCGTTGCTCTCGATCGCGGCAACGGCCTCGGCGTGCTGCGGGTCAGCGCCGTCACGGAAAGCGCCTTGCCAGAACCCGATGTCTGCAGGCGCGATCAGGAGGTCGCGTCCCTGATGGCGGAACGTGTCGGGGTCTGGCCGCTGCGGGTTGAGCTGCCGGCCCACCTGGAAGATCCAGCCGTGCAGCACGGCAATGCCCTGGCCCACATCCCGGAGTGAAATTGCCAGGTAGACGACGTCATTCTCGACCTCCGCCACCCCGCGGCCGCCTTCGAGTATGACGTATTTGCCCTCTTGAAAGAAGATCTTCTGCTGCGGATCGTCGAGCCGCGACGGCATGAGCAGGGGCCGCATGTTCACTTGGAGTGCCTGCTGCGCGACCCGCGCGGACCGGTTCGCCGAGCGGACAGAGGCGAATGTGGCGACCGCCAGCACCAAGGTGCCTACGCCGGTCGCCAGCGAGGAGACGGTGGTCCAGGTGCTCATCTCGAGCCCACCGTACCGGATGGCCCGATGCTTCCCCGGCGCCTGGCGGTTCCCGGCGCAGTCAGCATCGCTGGTCAGAGACGACGCTAATTTGCTAGGATAGTTAATACAGGATTAATACCTGATGTCTATTTATTGATAAGTCTGATAATTCTCGTAGTCAGGTTGACGAGGTCTCATCGGTGGGTAACGGCTCGCGTGAGTTCGTGCTCGACGACGCGGGAGCCTCGGCCGATGAGCTATTGGCTAAGGCTGCTGCGGACGTCAGCAGCGGCCTGCGCGTGGAGCACGCGGGCGCGGCAAGCACCTGCCGCCGAACCTGGCTCGACACCTTTGACTGGCGGCTCTACAGGGCGGGCCTGACCCTGGAGCAGTCGGCCGCGCGGGGTGCCGCCGAACTCGTGCTGACCGGGCGGGACGCCGAAGTGATCGCGACCGAGCACCTGCCCGGCGGCGCCGTCCGCTGGCCTTGCCTGCTGACCGGGTTGCCGGCCGGGCCGCTGCGGGAGCGGCTCGAGCCTGTCGCCGGAGTACGCGCGCTGCTGCCGGTGGCACGAGCTACCAGCAAGGTGCGCGAGCTGCAGGCGCTGAACGGCGATGCCAAGACGATTGCCCGGCTCGCGGTCGACATGATGGCAGTCACCTACCCGGCCAAGGCAACGGCGGCGCCACGGCTGATGCTGACGCCGGTGCGGGGCTACTGGGGCCACGCGGACCGCCTTGAGCAGGCCCTGCGCGCGCAGCCGGGCGTGGGCAATAGCAGCGCATCTTTGCTCGAGTCCGTGCTGGCCGTAGCGGGCAGCCGGGCCGGGGAGCTGCCCGGCAAGGCGTCCGGGCAGCTGCTCAGCCCGGAACTGCGCGCAGCTGACGCGCTGGCCTCGATCCTGACCGCGCTGCTCGAGACGATCGAGGCCAACGTGCCCGGCACGCTCCGCGACATCGACACCGAATTCCTGCACGACCTGCGGGTCGCGGTGCGCTGGACCCGGTCGGCGCTCAAGCTCTGCGGCCCGGCGCTGCCAGGCGGGCTCGCCCGCAGGTTCAAGCCGGAGTTCCGCTGGCTCGGCGACCTGACGACGCCAACCAGGGATCTGGATGTCTACGTCCTTGGCCTGCCCGCAATGGCGGCCGGCCTGGTCGCTGCCGCCGAGGATGACCTGGCCCCGTTCCGTGACCATCTGAGCATCGCGCGGGCCGCCGCCCTGGCCGGACTGCGCCGGGGACTGCGGTCAGTGCGTTTCACCCGGCTCACCAGTGACTGGCGCGCGGCGCTGGCAGGCGTCCATCAGGCTCGCAAGCGGCCGACGGTCGCCCAGCTCGCCGCTGAGCGGATCGAGACCGCGCACCGCAATGCGCTCGAAACGGGTGCGCTGATCACCCCGTCCTCGCCGCCGCAGAGCCTCCATGACCTGCGCAAGCGCTGCAAGGAGCTGCGCTACCTGGTGGAGATGTTCGGGTCGCTGTACGACCCGGCGGAGCGCTGGCAGGCCGTGCGCGAGCTGAAATCGCTGCAGGACAGCCTCGGCGAGTTCCAGGACGCCGAGGTTCAGCTGGCGGAGGTCCGCGCGTTCGCGGCCGAGATGCTGGCGGACCGGTCCGCGCCGGCGGCGACCTTGCTGGCGATGGGCGAGATCGCGGCCGGCCTGGCCCGGCGGCAACGGAAGGCAAGGAACGAGTTTGACAGCAGGTTCGCGGCCTTCGCGAGCCCGGCCAGCCAGGAGCGGCTGGCGGCCCTCGCGAGAACCAGCCCGGCATGAAGACTTTCGCCACGTACAACATCAAGGGCGGCGTTGGGAAGACCGCCACGGCCGTCAACCTGAGCTACCTCGCGGCCAGGCAGGGCTACCGGGTGCTGCTGTGGGACCTGGACCCGCAGGGTGCGGCCAGCTTCCTGTTCCGGATCAAGCCGCGCGTCAAGGGCGGCGGGAAGGCGCTGATTCACGGGACCAGGTCGATCGAGGCGGCGATCAAGGGCACTGACTATGACAACCTTGACCTGCTGCCCGCTGATTTCACCTACCGCAACCTTGACCTGCTGCTCGACTCGGCGAAGCGACCCGCGCGCCGTCTCGCCAGCCTGCTGGCGCCGCTCAAGTCCGACTACGACGTCATCTTCCTGGACTGCCCGCCCAGCTTCTCGCTGCTGTCGGAGAGCGTGCTGCGCGCCGCCGACATACTGCTCGTGCCGCTTATCCCGACGACCTTGTCGGTCCGCACGCTGGATCAGCTGACTGAGTTCGTCGGCGCGATGAACGGGCACCGCCCGGCCGTGCTCCCGTTCTTCTCCATGATCGACAGGCGCAAGCAGCTGCACCTGAGAATCGCCGAGGAGCTGCCCGAGTCCAGGCCGGACTTCGCCGCGACGGTCATCCCGGCGTTGTCGGCCATCGAGCGGATGTCGGTCCAGCGGGCACCGGTCACGGCGTTCGCACCGCGCAGCGCAGGGTCACGGCAGTACGGCCAGCTCTGGCAGGAGGCGCGCGAGCGGGCTGGACTCGCCCCGCCGGGCCAGTGAGCCGCCCGGCCCGCGCGTCAGCCGAGGCCGTCCAGGAAACTGATCATGGCTGCAGTCACCTCGGCCGGGCGCTCCTGCTGCGTCCAGTGCCCGCAGCCGGGCAACAGCACCTGGCGAGTCAGCCCCGGCAGGACCTCTTCGAGCCCGTCGACCGGGATGAAGCTGATCACCGGGTCGCGCTGGCCGGCCATGAACAGGGCCGGCACCGTGATCTTGGCATGCTGCCAGGCACTCGTCAGCTCCCAGTTACGGTCCATGTTGCGGTACCAGTTGAGCGGGCCGGTGAAGCCCGACTGCGCGTACTGCGAGACGTAGGCCTGGATGTCCTGCTCAGTCAGCCACGGCGGCAGCTCTGGTGGCTCGTTCGCGGCGTCGAGGAAGCCGCCGCCAGCGGGGATCAGCGACATGCCCGGCGCCTCTCCGGAGAGCGCCGAGAGCACCTTGCGGAAGGTGTTGGCCGGATCGCGGCTCAGCTCCGCGTCGGCAACGCCGGGCTGCTGGAAGTAGACCATGTAGAAGCCCTCGCCGAGCAACTGGCGGAGCGTGGCGATCGGCGCCGCGCTCCCCCGCGGCCGGTACGGGACGCTCAGCCCGATAACGCCGCGGATCCGGTCCGGGCGGAAGAGCGCGGTGTGCCAGGCAACCGGGGCGCCCCAGTCATGGCCTGCCACCACCGCCTGCTCCTCGCCGAGGGCGTCCATGAGGGCGATCACATCGCCGGTGAGATGCAGGATCGAGTACTGACTCACGTCATCGGGCTCGCCTGGCCCGCCCGGCGGCCCGGTCTCGCAGTAGCCGCGCTGGTCCGGAGCCACGGCGTGATAGCCGGCGCTTGCGAGCGCCACGAGCTGGTGGCGCCAGGAGTACCAGCTCTCGGGAAAGCCATGCAGCAGCAGGACCAGGGGTCCGCGGCCGGCTTCGGCGATGTGCATGCGCAGGGCGCCGGCCTGGACCTGCCGGTGCGTGATCTCAAAGTGGCTTGTCGCCGGGTCCGTCATGGCGGGAGAATAGCCCTTCAACAGGGTGTTATGAGCGGCATGTCACCGTCATACCAAGTCTTTCTAGCTAATTGCGTACGCAAGGGGCCGCGCCTCGGAGCATCCTGTAGGTCAGGGATCCTGCAGGTAAGGAACTTGCGGATGGGATTCGGTCTGAACGAGGTGTGTCCGCGACGCGGACAATCCGCCCAGAGGGGGGCCCAGTGAGTCGCAGGGTGCTTCGGCTGGAGATTCCGGTGTTCCCGGAGCGGATGATGTTCCGGGTTCATGACCCGGCAGCAGACCTCGATGTACCCGGCGCCGCCGTACCGCCGCTGGACTCGCTCATCAGCACCAGCCGGGATCAGCTCATAATCTCGTGCGCGCAAGACCACCTGGGCGTGACGCTGACCGTCGAGGAATGGGACGACGCTCCGCCGCCGTTCAGCGATGGCTATGAGGATGAGGCCAAGTGCGTGCTGTACCTGCGCGGTCAGCTATGCGTCGACATGGGCTCGGCTGGCCAGGCGGTACATGGCCTGCGGCTAAGCGGCGGCGTCGGCGACTACGGAGTCCGCGTCTACACCAGGAACCGGGCGGCGGCGCTGCAGAGCTATGACGAGCTCTACCAGCAATATGCTGACCCGCTGAGCGACGAATTCCAGCAGGCCCGTAAGCAGCTTGAAGGCATGGAGCAGTACCTGCTGCAACTGTGGCGGGAGTCCTAGCCCAGTGCGCAGCGGCTGGCGGGCGAGCTAGCCTCCGCCGGAGGTACTGGAACCCGACGTGTGCGTCCCGGACGGATGCGTCGTCTGCGTGGCCGACGTGTGGGTACTCGGGACCGAGTAGTGCTGCCTGGCGAACGGGCTGAGCACGAAGAGCACCAGCGTCACCGCGGCAATGAGCGTCAGCGCGAGGACGCCGCTGATCGTCCTGGCCCGTGCGGACAGGAACGGGCTGTGGATCCCTTGCTGGCCGAAAGCACTCAGTCTGGACGCAAGCCGTGGGTCATCAGCGGCAAGTTTCCGCTCCATCTCCTCCAGGATGCGCTGCTCATCCATCGACAGAGCCACAGCGCCACCTCCGCCCGGACCGCTCAGCTCCAGCTCGGCCGGCCATTTCCGGCCAGCCCTATTCCACGATTGTTTACTAGCCCTTTGCTGACGGCAAGAGGAAGCCGCCATGTCGGATGCGGCTACCGGCACGTTTCGCCCGGAACGCGGAGATGATGCTCCGACGGGTAGCGGGACGGACGCGCGGATCGAAAATGCAGGCGAGGACCTCGAATGTACGTTCTATGATCGGCTGTCATGCGCTGCAACGCGATCCGGCCTCCGCGCTGGATCACTGACCGCGGCCTTGCCTTCGAGCAGATCAGGATCGACGTCGTCGGGGTGCTGCGGACCGGCCCTGATGAGTTCAGTGTCGAGCACGTTCGCGGGGTGGCATAGATGCTGCTCGCCCGCACCTACTCGATCGCGCTGGCAGGAGTCCAGGGCCACGTCGTCGAGATTGAGGCCGACATCGAGAACGGCCTGGTGGCTCTGCTCCTTGTTGGCCTGCCGGACACCGCCCTGCGCGAGGCACGGGACCGGATCAGGTCAGCCATCGTCAACAGCAATCAGCCGTGGCCGCAGCGCCGCATTACCGTCGGCCTGTCGCCGGCCAGCTTGCCCAAGTGCGGCAGTGGCTTTGATGTAGCAACACAAGTACCACGGTTAACACGTCGCGCGTCGGCCTCTAGAGCAGCTGCTGGGCGCGCTATCGGTCACGGACCAGCCCGACCAGGTCGAGCAGGTCGCCGGCCAAATCCAGGCCGACCCGGTCTAAGAGCTGCTTCCGCGCGCCTGGGCAGACACTGTCGGCTCCATCAGCCGCGGGCTCCGGGACCGGGCCTGCCTGATGTGACCGTGCCGCCGGTGCCCGCTGTTGCCGGAGCCGGCCAATGCTGGGCGCGGCCCCGGCTGCGGGTTTGCTATGGCGTGATCGCGATGGCGACAGGGAAGCTGCCGACCTTGATCGCCTTGCCAGCGGTATTGGTGGCGGTGCTGATCGGGGTCACCGTGCCTGACACCGGTATTCGCGACGTAGGCGGTCTTGCCGTTCGGGGTGATCGCGATGTACTCGGGATCCTTCCCGACCTCGATCGCCGTGCCGGCCGTGTTGGTGGCCGTGCTGATCGGGGTCACGGTGCCCCGATTCCGAGCTGCCGGCGTTGGCGACGTAGGCGGTCTTGCCGTTCGGGGTGATCGCGATGTACCCGGGGATTTTTCCCGACCGTGATCGCCTTGCCGACCGTGTTCGTGGCGGTGCTGATCAGGGTTACCGTGTCTCCGACCGCTGTTGGCGACGTAAGCGGTCTTGCCGTTCGGGGTGATCGCGATGTAGCCGGGATCCTTCCCGACCTGATCGGCTTGCCGGCCTTGTTGGTGGCGGTGCTGATCGGGGTGACCGTGTCCGAGCCGGAGTTGGCGACGTAGGCGGTCTTCCCGTCCGGGGTGATCGCGATGTAGGCGGGATCCTTCCCAATCGTGATCGCTTTGCCGGCCTTGTTGGTGGCGGTGCTGATCGGGGTGACCGTGTCCGAGCCGGAGTTGGCGACGTAGGCGGTCTTGCCGTCCGGGGTGATCGCGATCGCGATCGGATGTCCTTCCCGACGTTGATCGGCCTTCTCGGGGGTGTTGGTGGCAATCCGGATCGGGGTGACGCGTGCCCGTCGCCGGAACTGATGACGTAGGCGGTTTTCCCGTTCGGGGTGATCGCGATGCCCGAGGGCGCCCGCCGTCACCGGCATGACCCTGCGGTGTTCGTGGCAGGTCTGGATCGGGAACACCGAGGTCCCGGCCCCCCGACTGCATTCTCGTTGACGACGTAAGCGGTCTTCCCGTTCGGGGTGATCGCGATCGCGTTGGCGCTGAAGGCCACCTTGATCGCGTTGAGCGCGTGGTTGGTAGCGGTCCTGATCGGAGTCACCGTGCCGGAGTCGGCACTGGCGACGTAGGCCGTCACCGGGTGAGCGCAGCCGGGTGAGCCCGCCGCGGTGGCGGACGCGGCCGCCGTGATGGCGGATGCGCCGGCCGGCATCAGCGCTGCGGCGCAGGCTAAGCAAGCCGCGCTGATCAGTCGCCTGTGGGAAAGGTTATGAAGTTGCATGGTGTCCCCCATTTCTCTAGAGACGGTTAAGGACCTATGCAATAGATAAGAGCGCCTCTTGGCTCGATGGTTATGGGGAGGGATCCCCATAACGGCAGAGTCAAAGTCGGGAAGACGGAGGGCCTTGGGTCCGCGGCTACGACGCCGGGACCTGACTGATGTGACCGTGTCGCCCGGGCGCGGTGTTGCCGCGGCCGGGGGGTCGTACTGCAGGAAGTGGGTACCCAGCGTCTTGCTGTACGAGCCGATGCTCGCGTTGTACAGCACGTCCTGGCCCGTCATCGATGAGCCCGCCGGCCGCTAGGAGACCCGGAAGCGCAGCCCGTCGCAGGCATGGCCCCTAGCCGACTAGCCGATGTGCCAGGTGCTGCCGTCCCAGGACCATGTAAACGTCGGGTAGATGGTCCCTGCATCGTTAACGTGGCCGCCGAACAACTCGATCTCGCGGGTAGCGCCGTCGTACGTCATCGAACCGTACGCCCGCCCCAACGGGGAGGTTTGCGGGTGCAACCGCCGCCAGGTGCGGCCAGTCCAGGCCCAGGTTTCGTCTTGCGGCTGACTGCCGTTGCCAGGGTCGCCGCCGAACACGAGCAGCTGCCTGGCTGGCGGGGTCGTAGGCTGCCTGCCACGCCGTAGTGACCACGCCCGGTGAGGTGACTGGGTGCAGCTGAGTCCAGGTGGTGCCATTCCACGACCACGTGTCGCTCAGACGTCCGGCGCTCGAGTTGAAACCGCCGAACAAGATCGCCGTCTTGGTCACGGCGTCATACGCCAGCGACTCGCTGTCTCGCTCCGCCGGCGAGGCGGTGGGATGCAGCTGGGTCCAGGTGGTGCCGTTCCAAGCCCAGGTGTCGCCGAGGTAAGCGCCGTCGTAGCCGCCGAATAGCATCACTTTCCGGCTGGCGGGGTCGAAGAAGATGTCCGCGTTGTGGCGGGCCGGCGGCGAGACGGCCGGATGCAGATGCCGCCAGGTTGTGCCGGTCCAGGTCCAGGTGTCGCCGAGGAAGCCGCCCTCGGTATAAGGTCTGGTGCTGCCGCCGTACAGCAGCAGCTGGCGGGTGGCAGGGTCCCATACGATGGCCGCGCCGGTGCGCGCCGACGGCGACTGGGCCGGATGCTGGTGCGTCCAGGTGGTTCCGGTGCGGGTCCAGGTGCCCCTAAACACGGTGCCTGCCTGGTTGCCGCCGAACAGCACAAGCTCGTGACGGGGCGGGTAGTAAGCCAGCGACGCCCATTCACGCCCCGGCGGCCGGACACGGCCGCTGCGCCGGCTATCGCCAGATGTAGCCGTCTGGGCTGCGCGGCTCGCAGAGACCTGGCGGGCCGCGGTCGGCTTGCTGGCTGCCGATGCGGCCTGCGCCGCCCCGGTCGCGATCCCCAGCCCAGTGGCAGCTAAGACAGCTACCGGTATCGCGGCGCAGCAGGCACGCTTTCCCGACGATCTGGCCAACGCCAACACCCCCTTTGCCCGGCCAGTGCGACCGGATGCCCAACGATAGGCAGGCACTAACCACTAGCGAAAGGGGAAGCCTCCCCAGGCGGACCTAGCGGGGCGTCGCTCGCCGCACTCGCGGACGGGCACGGCTGCTGGGGGGATGAACAGGGGGTCGCAGGACAGCTCGCCTACCACAAGCCCGACGCAGGGCATCTGTTCCAGGCTTATGCCAAGTCGGTCCGAGCAGCACGACCGACATGCCGCAGCGCAGCACAGCGAACGCGACGTCCGGGCCCGCGGCAACGTGCACGGGATAGGGTCTGACCGCTGAACTTGTCACGGCGATCCCTCGGGCCTGCCGGGTCGGCTTGTCGCCGTCAGCGCCGCGCCACCTGGCTCAGCGAGGTTCCACTTGCCGCGCAGATCCGCCCAGACTTGTCCGGCGAACCCGGTGGCTAGGATCAGCACCTCATAGCCGACAAACCCCGCCACGGCCAGCACGGGATGCCCGCCGATCCACTCCGACTAAGGTAGCCGCTCTGCGCGCGGACAGGCCGGTGGCGATGGATCCGGTTGAGCCTCCGTTGCTCATACCGTGCTCCGCGACGCCTGCAGCGGGGCGAGTTTCAAAAGCGGATAAGCGAGCGGCCAGCGCATCGATCGCTGACCGGTTACCTGCCGTCACTTCAGTGACGGGAGGCGAGCGCACATCGCCGCCGTTCTGGTCGGCAGTTCGACCGTCAACCCCGCTGCTTCAAAGCGTCCCGAACGGGCCTTTCTGGGCGGCGTCTGCCGGTGGGTCTTCATGTTTTCCGCCAACCTGCGCGCCGGGTCCAGTGCGGCACAGTCAGCGCCGGCTGGTCGGGCAGCCATGGGGACGCCTCCCCTTTCGCCGACGTCGGCTGGCTGCCTATGGTGGGCGTCCGCAACGGGCGGCGAGCAGGCCGCCAGCAGGAAAGCCAGGCGACCGGCCACGCCTGCCAGGCCCGCTAGCTAATCGTCTTACCTCGCCTGAAAGGTCGGGATTCTGATGAAGAGAATCTTCCGCGTCGGCGCCATCGCCGTAGGCGCAATGGCGGCCGCCTTAGCGGCGGGCGCCTTCGCCTTCATTCCCGCGCCCAGGGCAGTCACCGCGGTTGCCGCCTCCGGGGTGCCCGCATCGATCTGGCCAAGCACCCCGCTGAAAGCGGTCGGCGGCTCCCCCGGCGTCGCGACGTTCGCGACCAACTCGGTCACGAGCATCAAGTCTCTGAACTGGGTCGGGTACGCCGCCTCCTTCGGGACTACCACCTTCCGCTACGTGTCCGCGCATTTCAACGTGCCCTACCTGGACTGCGCCGGCGTCACCGCCCCCAACAGCGCGTGGTCCGTACACTGGGTCGGGCTGGACGGCTTCCGGACCACGTCAACCACGCTCGAGCAGACCGGCCTGCTCGCGAGGTGCAACG
This sequence comes from uncultured Actinomycetota bacterium, assembly GCA_963834665.1. Classification (GTDB taxonomy): domain Bacteria; phylum Actinomycetota; class Actinomycetes; order Streptosporangiales; family Streptosporangiaceae; genus JAJYUU01. The sequence continues at coordinate 189,186 of CAWICK010000005.1, read as the reverse complement.
GCACGACGCCGGCGTATACGCCATTCTGGGAAACGTTCCCGAACGGGCCCGGCTTCCCCGGCATCACCGTCCATCCGGGCGACGGGATCAGCCTGGCGCGGGCGCTCGGATCAGCGCCGGCAACGTTTCAGCGCTGGTCGCACCTCCGCTTGCTGGCGGTCTACCGCTGTTGTCATATCCGCCACGGGGTGTATCACTACTACCCATCCCACCGGGGCCATGGCATCCCGGTGGGATGGGTAGGGAGCGTCGTGATTGTCGTGGTGATTCTCGTCGTGTCCGCCGTAATCTGGTGGTGGCGCCGGAACCAGGCCGCGTGAACGCCAACAGCGTTTAGCTCGTTTCACCCCGGCGGCAATTGAACTGATCGGTCGCCTGTTGTAATAGCTCGCAGGAGATGCCCGGCGACCGGCTGGTGGCCCGCCCGGCCTAGTGCCGCGACGATTTCGCCGAGCGCGAGGAGATCGCGATCCTGCGTGCCCGTGGGTGCGGGGTGCGGGAGATCGCTCGGCGGATGGGCCGTCCGGCCTCGACGATCTCAAGAGAGCTGTGCCATAACGCCGCAACTCGGTCCCTCGGAACGAACGGAAGGGATGATGTTCCGATGCACATGCACATTACGCGCGCCTTAGGCGCCGTCTCGTTGGGGGCGCTGATCGCCTTGGGGCAGGCCGGCGCTGGCCCAGTCGGCGCGGTGGTCGCAGCCGCCGCGAGGCCGTCTCACCCGGTGACCGTCTACGTCGTCAGCGTCGACCGCGGCACCGTGACCCCGATCAGCACCGTCACCAATAAGGCCGGGAAACCGATCAGGGACGGGCGCGGCCCTTTCGCGATCGCCATCACGCCGAACGGGAAGACCGCCTACGTGGCCGACACGGGCCGGGAAAATGCGGACGGGAACACGGTGACCCCGATCCGGACCGCCACCAGCGAAGCCGGCCTGCCTATCAACGTCGGGCAGGGCCCGGTTTCTGTCGCGATCACCCCGGACGGGAAGACCGCCTACGTCGCTAACTCCGGCTCGCAGACGGTGATCCCGATCCGGACCGCCACCAACAAAGCGGGCAGGGCCATCAAGGTCGGGCCGGACCCCTCTGAAATCGCGATCACGCCGAACGGGAAGACCGCCTACGTGCTCAGCACCAGCATGACTTTCGCTGGCATGGTGATCCCGATCAACACCGCCACTAACAAGGCCGGCAGGCCAATCAAGCTCGGGAGCCGGAGCAGCCCCATCGCCATCGCGATCACCCCGGACGGGAAGACCGCCTACGTTGTCAACTTCTCCTCCGACACGGTGACCCCGATCCGGACCGCCACCAACAACGCCGGCCAGCCATCAAGGTCGGCGCACGAACCCGTGGACATCGCGATCACCCCGGACGGGAAGACCGCCTACGTCCTCAATGAACTCAGGAACCGTGATCCCGATCCGGACCGCCACCAACAACGCCCGCCCATCAAGATCGGACATGCGCCCGATGCCATCGCGATCACCCCGGACGGGAAGACCGCCTACGTCAGCAGCTTCTTCTCCGACACGGTGACCCCGATCCGGACCGCCACCAACAAAGCGCGGCCGCCCATCAAGGTCGGGCACGAACCCGTGGACATCGCGATCACCCCGGACGGGAAGAGCGCCTACGTCCTCAATGAATCAGGAACCGTGACCCCGATCCGGACCGCCACCAACCAAGCCGGCAAAGCCATCAAGATCGGGGGCACCCTGGTGGCCATCGCCATCACGCCGTAACAACCCCGGCAGCCCGGGGCCGCGCCCACCGACCCGGTCCGGCCCGGACGTACCGTGCGCGCGCTGGCTGCGCCACTACCACGGATCATCCCCGCGGCCTCTGCGCGCCGTGGCCGACGTCGACATTCCGGCTCTCCATCGCAACCGGCGGGGACTTCCTGACGGTCAGCGCGGTCGATAGCACTCACGCGCAGAGCGCGGAACAGGCAGACGGGGCGCAGGGGCAAGCAGTCGCTAAGAGCGGCTCCCGCGGTCGAGGATGCCACGAGCGCTCGTATCGATGTAACAACACGAGTACCGCCCATACCACGTGCTGCACCAGCCTCTGGCCATCGCCACGGTTCGGCCTGGTCAGCGGGGTGCGCGGGCGAAGACGATGTGGCCCTCGACGTGGGCCACCGCTGGCCCGTCCGCGATGTGCCGGACCGTGCAGGTCGTTGCGGAGCAGTTGATGACGATGGTCTGGGCGCCGCCCTCGCTGGTCACGACAAGCTCGCCCGCGTGTACCCCCGCCCCGGTCAGCTCTGCCCCTGGCAGGCGCAGGATGCTGTTCGTGCCGGGATGGCGGTTGCCCGGTGTGCGGCGATCGGCCACGTAGGCCGCCCAGTCCGGGCTGAAGCCGGCCGGGACAAAGGCGCCGCTTTCCACTCCGATGTCGCGGCCGGCCGGCAACGGTGACCGGGCGATGAGTCTGGTCTTCCCGCCGGGACCGATGGCCCAGACCCGCCCGGTCGTCTCGTCGGGGGCAACCAGGTCACCGCCGAAGGAGCCGAACGACAATGGTGCCACCGCGATCCCTCCCTCGACCCTCGGTGCGTGTGAGGCAATCGTGGTGACCCGGCCGGCGCAGTCGACGCCGAAAACGGTCGTGCCGTGCCGCGCCGTCGCGGTGACCAGGAGGCGGTAACCGAACCGGCCGACGTCGTCGAACGCGATCCCGTCTGGCCGGACTGCCGGGAGGCTTGCGAAACGCCGTGCGTGCCCCTGCTTGTCGATGCTGATCACACCCGGGGAGCCGTTCGGCTCGAGGGCGTAAGTGGCATCCTTGCCGAACGAGCAGCCAAGCCCCGTGACCGGCTTGCCCGCCGACATTGCGATGTACGGCTCGGGCCCGAGAGCGGTGGTGTAGCCACCGCTTCCGCGCGCGAACGGCACTGGCTGGCCGGACGTGCTGAGCAGGAACAGTTGGCCGGCGGCCGCGACTGTGAGCTGCCCGTCGCCTCGCGGGCCGGCGAGGTCGACGACGCCGGGGACGTGGAGGAAGCGCACCCATCGGGCAGGGAGGGTGGCGCGAGCCCTGGCAGTGGCGGGTGGCCCGCCGCCGCAGCCTGCCAGCCATAGACCCAGCCCGCTGAGGAGGAGAAGGAGAACGAAGCAGGCCCCGGCTCTGCGCCTGCTGCGGGATGCCCGGCGGGCGGGGCCGCCCGCCCTGGCAGCTCTGTAAACCATGGCTTCGCCCCTCCCGGTTCGGATTCTAGGAGGTCCGCCACGACACGAAACAGCCTCTGCCGGCAAGCGGTCATGGTCTGATCTCGATTTGTCCTGATGCGCCAGGCCTGATCCAGTGTCCTACCGCTATCTGTGTCATCTGCGTGCCGACTGCCCGGCCTAGGGCAACCGTTCCGCCGCGCCGCCATTTCAGCCGAGGTCAGCCTGACCGCGACGCCCTTAATAACACGGATAGGACTCGTAGGATGTTCACGCCGTTCGGTCTGCCGGAAAGTGGCCCGGGAGTTCGATGCTGGACCGGTTGCGCTTCCCGTCGCCCGCCGTTCTTTTGCGGCTACTGATCTACTGTCGCAAGTACCCGGGCGGCGGAGACGGCGTCGAGCAGTTGCCGGTAGTCCTGCTCGTTCTGGTCGGCGTAGGCGATAGCGAAGTCGGCGATGGCCTGGTCGAAGTCTTCGCAGCTGCCCAGGTAGCCGACGATCACGGCGGCGCGCCCGGTCCGGGCGTGAGCGCGGGCGAGCGCCCAGCCGCAGAGCCTGCCGTAGTAGTTGAGCTGGAGCGGGTCCATCAACGAGACGCGGTCTACCGCCACTAGGGCTCCGGCATCCAAGATGAGCGCGCTCACGCGGCAGTGTCGCCTGCCGCGAGGCCGAGCTCCAGGAAAGTCGTCCTGGCCCGCTACGCACGCAACCGCCGCCTCGCCGACGCTCTCCAGCAATGGGCGTTCTGCGCCATGCGCGGCTCACCTGGCGCCAGGGCCTACTACCAGGCACTGCGCGACCGCAGCATCGGCCACCAGGCCGCTTTGCGGCAGCTCAGCAACCGCCTCGTCGGCATCCTCCACGGCTGCCTCAAGACCCGCACCCCTTACGACGAGCACATCGCCTGGAACCGCCAGAAGACACCCGCTTGACATCCCAGAACATGGGATGTCTGCCGCTCCCGTAGCCTGACCGCGACATCGATCACGCATGACGCAGGCTTAACGGATGCTCCACACGCATGCCGGCAGCGCGGATTGCTAGCCACTCCGGCGGTCCGGGCAGGTTGTCTCATCTGACGACCGGCGGCTTGGACAGTCCTAATCGCCGCCATGCGTCCATATGTTTCGCGCCGTCAGCATTTGCCGGCCGTCATGCTTGACGGCGCTGGCGGCACTGACGGACGGCTTGGCGCGGTAGCGGACTTGTTCCTCGGCTCCTAGGCTCGGCTTGTGTCCGATCTCGCATCCCGCCACGAGGCGGCAGCCTGTGAGCTTGTCGAGTGGTGGGAGGATCTGTGGCAGCGCGACACTTGCCCACAGGTAGTGCTCTTGGGCGTGCCATCGGGAGCAGCCGCACCGGCCGCCTGTCCAGCAGCGGGACCGCCCTGGTATAAAGGCGCCGGACCCGCTCCGGGTCGACGTCATAGCCGCCGCGGACTGCGACGGACCGACTGTGCGAGGCGGGCTCAGCGCAGGTTAGCGTCACTCACCAAGAGGACAGCGATGCGCCGGAGCGCCTCAGTCTTCCGGCTCCCAGGGCTGCGAACTACGACCTGCAGGTCATCGTGCGGCCGACCTGCCGCCGACGTGGACAGGTCAGAGCAGTGACAACTGAGTCCCGCCGCTGGCAGCAGACTCCGTGCCGGGCCTGCCCGCGGCGTCCTTCTCCCCGCCAGGCCGCCGGCGGGCCTGCCGCGCGCCGGCAGGCGTCGCGCGCCAGCCGGGCTGGCCTGCCCGACGCCGTACTTCTTCGCCAGCTCGGCGACCTGCTCGCCTATCGACTGCTGGTAGCTCGCCGGAGCATAGGCCCGGCTGCCGTACAACTTCGCGTAGGCGGGGACGAGTTCCGGATAGGAGTCCCGCAGCCAGCCCAGGAACCACTCTCGAGCGCCCGGCCGCAGGTGGAGCACGATCGGGCTGACATGCGTGGCCCTGGCGGCCGCGATGTTGCGGACCGCCCGGTCCAGGTCGGCCGGCGAGTCGGTCAGGAAGGGCAGCACCGGCCCCATGAGCACGCCGCAAGGCAGCCCGCGCTCATTCAGCGTCGCGCAGGCGGCAAGCCTGCGCTCGGGCACCGGCGTGCCGGGCTCGACCAGCCGAGAAAGCTCTTTGTCGATAATCCCGACCGAATAATTTAGCCCTACGTCGGTCACCTCGGCAGCCTCGGCGAGCAGGTCGATGTCGCGCAGCAACAGGGTCCCCTTAGTCAGGATCGAGAAAGGGTTCGCCGCCGCAGTGAGCGCTCGGATGATGCCGGGCATGAGTTCGTACCGGCCCTCCGCTCGCTGGTAGCAGTCGACGTTGGTGCCCATCGCGATGTGCTCCCCCGTCCAGCGCGGTGCGGCCAGCTCGCGGCGGAGCAACTCGGTGGCATTGACCTTGACCACGATCTGGGTGTCGAAGTCGTGGCCCGCATCCATGTCGAGGTAGGTGTGGGTGTTGCGGGCAAAGCAGTTGTGGCTGACGACTCCGTTGGCGATGAAGTCGCCTGTCCCGGTGGTGATGTCATACATCGGCAGTTCGAGCCCGAGTGGCTCGATCGACGCGACTCTCAGCTTGGCGTCGCTCTTGATCGCTACGCCGTCGACCGTGCGCTTGCGGGTGATCACCGGATCTGTGCTGTGGAAGAACCTGAGTCGCTCCCTCAGCCCGCCGAGCAGCCTCAGATACGTAAGGCCATTAGCTCGGACGGTCGGCTCCACGGCCACATCGAAACCGAGCGCGGCAAAGCACGACGCCGCCCGGCTGATGATCTCCGGGTCGGTGTTGCCGATCCGCAGGATCCCTCGACTGCAGCTGCCATCCGCGTCGAAGATGCCCGCTAGGAAGCCCTTCTGCCAGTCCTGGCTTGGCGCAGCGGGCCACTGGATGAGCCCCTGTATGGCCCAGATGTGGTCGCGGCCAGACGTCCGGATCGCGCCCATTAGCCGCCGTGTCGCGGTCGCCGCCGAGAATGCTCCCTCTGTCAGCGGCGATACCGTCCTGAGCCAGGTAAGCGCTCGTCCGGTCCAGCGCTTCCGAGTCGACGAGCGCCAGCCTGAAATTGTGTGCGACGGACTGTCCGCCGCGGTGACGGTGCGAGTATGACGCCGACATGGCCATCGCCGCGGATCATTCCGCACAGGTAGCCACGCCGGTAGTCGGGAGACACCTTGGGCGGCTCTGCAAAGGCGCCGACGCCCAGGAGTTCGCTCTGGATGGTCAGGTGCGGCCGGCGGGTGCTGCCGTACTCTGTCCCGGTCACGTACTTCCAGCCGCGGCCGGTAAGGAATCGGTGATCCTCGCTGGCGATGAGACTGGTGCCGTCCTCCAGCGTGACCCGGTAGGCGGGCTTGACCGTCCGCCAGTGCGCCAGCACGGTAGTCGGCACGTAGCGGCGGTAGTGGCCCCTGCGGACAGTTCCGTAGATTGCGTCCCCAACCCGCACCTGCGCGATGGGCTTAGTGCGGCCGTCAGCCATCAGCACCGGCGTCTCTGCGCCGACACAGTAGGTGCACGCATGACTGCACCCCCGGTACGGGTTGATCGTCCAGCGGAAGGGGACTCTTGACGCCTCGGGGACCTTGCTGATGATGGTCTTGGCGTGCACTTCGTGAAACGTGATACCGCGGAACTCGGGAGTATCGAATGTGCGGGCCACTGCGGCGCGCTCGAAAAGCGCCGGCGTAGCCGCTTCTCCGCTAGCAGCCTCGGTGAGCCGCAATGTGTCCCAGCGCATGCGCGCCACGATAGAACGAACGTTCGATCAGATCAAATACATTTTCGAGTGCCTGGGTTTTCGAACCGATCGCGTCGCGCCTGTCGTCGTGTCGGCCTAGATTGTCGATAAATCGCTTTCTCGATTTAATCGACTCTGGGGCACCAAGCCGGGAGCGCGGCCGGAGCGTATTCGCCGCGATGACCGAGCGTGCGGCGCACCCCCTTGTCCGATGAGGACACCGCGGCCGGCGTCCGGCTGTTACTGCCGTAACTGTGCTTGATCGCTGCGGGCGGCAAGACCGGCAGGCCTGCCTCCCGCCAGGCAACGAATCCGCCCTGCAGGTCGGTCGCCAGGAGCAGGCCGAGATCCTGCAGTGCGGCTGCGGCGAGGCTGGAGGTGTAGCCCTCCGAGCAGAAGACGATGGGCTGAAGCTCGTAGCTCGCGATCGGCAGCCGCGCGGCTGAGGCCGGGTCGAAACGCCACTCGAGCACATTGCGCTCGACAATGATCGCGCCGGGGATCGCGCCTTCTGACTGACGCTGTGCCTCCGGCCTGATGTCGACAAGGATCGCGCCGCCCGCGACGGCTTCCATGGCCTGGTCGGGGCGAAGCCGCACCAGCCGGGACCTGGCATCGGCCAGCAAGTCGTCGACCGAACGCGATCTGGGCGGCCGCCTCACCAGTCTTGCTCCGCCCGCTCGCTGCCGACCAGCGTGAGCCCGGACTCCGTCATCCTGTAGCGCCGCATTGCCGACAGCGGCGGCGAGTACGCATGGACGCTGATCGCTGGCTGTGACGATGCATTGCTGACGGCATGCAGGTGCTGTGCGCCGAAGCGCGTCACCGAGCCCGTCGCGGCTGTCCGGACCCGCAGGCTCCGGCTGCCGGGCACGGCCAGCGTCTCGAGGAGCTCACCGGCGGCGACGGTGAACGCGCCGCAGGCGTCGCCGTGATCGTGGAAGCCGGTCCCCTGGCCCGGCAGCCAGCTGAGCAGCCAGATCTCATAGCTGTCTGTGAGGGCCAGCCGGCGGAACCATCGGCGGCGCTCGAACCGCACGATTGCGCGCCACCCGTCGGCGCCCTCGGCGGCTTCGCGAACGAGCCGCCCGAGATGGGCAGGGCTCAGCGTCCGGTCGGCCTGCCGACGCAGACCGGCGCGAGGCAGGGCGTAGGTCGCCTGAAGATCTGACGAGAGCATCCTATGAATCCCATCGACTTAATCGAGTTTCGGGATACCGTACCATGCCGGCTGACATTGCGCTGGTCACAGCCATCTAGGCTTGGCCGGAAATAAGCGGCGGGAGGGCCAACCTCCGCGCGCCCGGTCACCTTCGGCCGGATCTCGACGCCGCCGCGCAGCCAGCCAAGGAGGGCCGGGGTGCCGGGCACGGAACGGTTGCTCGCTAGCAAGGACGCGACCGGCCGGTCGCACGCCAGTTCAGGGCCGGGAACGGCGGACATCGTCGCCGTCGCCGCTGGCGGCGGTGTCGGGAGCGTGGCGCGTTACCTGCTCTCCGCTGCCTTCCCCGCTGGCCACGGATTCCCGTGGGCGACCTTTGCCGTGAACGTGTCCGGCTGCCTCTGCCTGGGCGTGCTCATCGTCTACCTGCTGGAGGTATGGCCGCCGCACCGGTTCCTGCGGCCCTTCCTGGCCGTCGGGCTGATCGGCGGCTACACCACCTTCTCCACCTACGCCGCCGGAGTCATGACTCTGCTGAGGGGGCGGGACTTCGCGCTGGCCGACGCCTACGCGCTGAGCAGCGTACTGGCCGCCCTGGCAGCCGTATGGTGCGGGATGAAGGCAGCACGAGCAATGGCTAAGTTCCCAGCGAGGTCCGCCAAGGCGCGGCACAGCGGAGATGCCAGATGACTTTGCAAGGCCCCGCCAGGCGGATCACGATCTTCATCGGCGAATCGGACCGCTATCAGCACAAGCCGCTCTACGCCGAGATCGTGCACCGCGCGCACAAGCGCGGGCTGGCCGGCGCCAGCGTGTTCCGCGGCCTGGAAGGGTTCGGGGCGTCCTCGCGGATCCACACCAGCAGGCTGCTGTCCCTGAGCGAGGACCTGCCGATGGTGATCATTATCGTGGACACCGCGGAGCGGACCGAGGAGTTCCTGGATGAGGTGGCCGACCTGGTCACGGGTGGCCTGATCATCGTCGATGACGTGCACGTGCACACCTACGCCTGCGGTAGCCAGCCGTGATCGTCCTTGCAGTGCTGGTCGGCGGCATGATCGGCGCGCCGGCCAGGTACCTGGCTGACCGGATGCTGCAGGCCAGGCACGACAGTGTGTTTCCCTGGGGGACTTTTGCCGTGAACATGGCGGGATCGGCACTGCTCGGATTCCTGCTCGGGGCGCAGCGCCATCTCGGGCTGCCACCGACGGCACTGGCGTTGCTCGGGACAGGATTCTGCGGCGGGCTCACGACGTTCTCCACGTTCAGCTATGAGACGCTCCGGCTGCTCGAGGACGGCGCTATCGGTGAAGCCGGGGTTAACACAATCGGCAGCCTGGCCGCCGGAGTGCTGCTGGCCTGGCTTGGCTACAAGCTCGCCGTCACAATCTGACCAGCCGCTTGCTCGCCCGGTCAGTTCTCCGGTCTCGCCCGGCCGGGCCGGCGGTCCCCTCAGTCAGCGCAGCGTGGCCGCGCACGTAAAGTGGACTGCCGTGGAGGCACTGCAGAACAGCCGGGTACGGCCGGTCGCGGAGGGCCTGACGGCCAGCACGGTCAGGTCGGTTGATCCTGGCGACTTGCTTGGCCGGCTGCCCGGCCCGGCCGCATCGGCGTGGATACACCAGGGCGATGGCGTGGTCGGCTGGGGTGAGGCGGCCCGGCTGACGATCCCGGCGGGCGTCGACCGGTTCGCCGCGGGAGAGAAGTGGCTGGCCGAGCTGTTCGACGCCGCCACGGTGCGGGATGAGGTCGGCGTGCCAGGCACCGGCCCGGTTGCGTTCGGCAGCTTCACCTTCGACCCTGCCTCAGAGGGCTCGGTCCTGATCGTGCCGGCGATCGTCGTCGGCCGCAGGTCAGGTGTGTCATGGCAGACCACGATTGCGGCACACGGCGCGGTGCCGGAGTTTCGTTCTAGACCCCGGGTAAACCCAGCTGAGGTGCGCTGGAGCGACGGAAGCCTGAGTGCGCCGGAATGGGAGCAAGCGGTCTCCGCGGCGGTGTCGCGGATCACATCCGGGGAGTTGCGGAAGGTCGTCCTCGCCCGTGACCTGCACGCCTGCGCGTCCGGCGACATTGACGTGCGAGTGCTGCTGGCCAGGCTGGCCGCTCGTTCCCCCGACTGTTACACCTTCGCTTGCGCCGGCCTTGTCGGCGCGACACCAGAGTTGCTGATCCGGCGGGAGGGGCGCAAGATCAGCTCCCTGGTGCTAGCCGGCACGATGGGGCGCGGCGGCAGCAAGGCTGACGACGAGGCACTCAGCACCGCGTTGCTTGGCTCTGCCAAGAACGCTGAGGAGCACCGCTACTCGGTCGAATCGGTTCGCGAGATGCTCGCCCCGCTGTGTGCCGAGCTCGAGGTCGATGCCGCCCCGTTCCTGCTGCGGATGGCCGATTATCAGCACCTGGCGACCTCGGTGAGTGGAGTGCTCACGCGCGATGCCTCGGCGCTCGCGCTGGCGGCCTCGCTGCATCCGACCGCCGCGATCTGCGGCACCCCGACCGACGTCGCGCTGGACCTGATCCGGGAGCTTGAGGGGATGGACCGCGGCCGCTACTCGGGCCCGGTTGGCTGGGTCGACGCACGCGGCAACGGCGAGTGGGGAATTGCGCTGCGCTGCGGCGAGATTGACGGGCGTCGGGCCAGGCTGTTCGCCGGCTGCGGCATCGTGGCCGGCTGCAGCCCAGTGCCGAGCTCGCCGAGGCAGAGACTAAGTTCCGGCCGATGCGGCGGGCCCTCGAAGGCTAACTGCCCGCCCGGTGAGCACGGGCGAGCACCCGTCTTTCCTCCTGGCTTACGGCAGCAAGACAATCTTGCCGCGAATATGGCCCGTGGCAAGAAGCTCGTAAGCCTCGCGCACCTGGGCCAGCGGGAACGTTGCCGCGATGGGCACCTCGAGCTGGCCAGCCGCGATGCGGTCTGCCAGCTCGGCGAGCACGGCGGCGCTGGCGCCAGCGGCACTGCCCTCGGCTTTGACGCCATACTTCTCGACCGCGTCGAAATTGGCGATCGTGTCTATCCGGGACGGCTCGACGCCAAGCTCCCGCGCCATCGCCACGTAGTCCGCCCCGAACGTGTCAATGAAGGCATCGATTCTGCCTGCCGCCTCCCGGATGCGGTCGGCTACCCCCTCGCCGTAGCTGACCGGGGTGATGCCGTGGGCGGCCAGCCACTCGTGGTTCGGCTGGCTGGCTAGCCCGAGGACATGAGCGCCCGCGAGCCGCGCCAGCTGAACCGCGATCGAGCCGACTCCCCCGGCTGCACTGGACACCAGCACGGTGTCGCCGTCGGCGAGGCTGACCGCGCGGACTGCGGCGTAAGCGGTAGCGCCTGCCACGAACAAAGCCCCGGCTGCCGCCCAGGGAACGGCCGGCGGCTTCGCGGTGAGGTTCTCGGCATCGGCAAGCACATATTCCGCGTGGCTCGCCCTGTTGTTGGTGAAGCCGATGACCTCATCCCCGGCTGCGAAGCCAGTGACGCCCGGTCCCGTCTGCGTGACGATCCCAGCGAAGTCACTGCCTTCGCCGGACGGGAACGTGGCCGGGAATCGGGAATGCAGCATGCCGTCGCGGATCTTGGCCTCGCCGGGATTGATGCCCGCGGCCTTGACCTGCACGAGGACCTGTCCTGACCCGGCCTCCGGTGCTGGCACCTCGGCAAGGTGCAGCACATCAACGCCACCGTATTGATCGAAACGCACCGCCTTCATGGCGGTTCCTCCCTCGTGGCCACTAGCTTGCCTGCCCGATTGGGGTCAACCGAGCCCGCGCACCAGTTATGCCAGGCAGGCGAGCAGGAGCACAGCTTCCGGGCTGCCTGTCCGCTAGGCGGTGCGGGCCTGCAGGGCATCCAGGTCCCGTTCGGCGTACAGCCGGTGCTCCCACTCCTCGTTGAGGATGCACAGCAGGCATTCCCGCACCGGGTAGCTGCGCGGCTGCGGCCAGCCCGGTCCTTTGACCGGTTCGGTGTCGCCGTCCAGCGATGCGTCCGTCAGCCCGTCGATGACCTGGCGCACTGTGGACATCCGGTCGCGGCGCAGCTCCAGCACCACCTCCAGCGACGGCCGTGCGTCGCGGTCGCGAGGCACCCCCGCTGTGTCGGGCATCTCGTCCCACGGCAGGTCCAGCTGGTGCCACGGTGACCGGTCACCCAAGATCGCCCGCCTGATCCAGGAGTCGGTGGCGAACACCAGGTGGCGCAGCGTCTCAATGAACGACCACTCGCCGTCGACCTGCTCGTGCAGCAGTTCGGGGGGCAGTCGGCGGGCCCGGTCGACGGTGCCGGCCCACAGCCGCTCCAGGATGTCCCACGCCTCGCGGAAGCCGGCCGGGTCGGTCGGCCGCATCTTGGCGCGGTAGGGATACCGCCGGTCTAGCTCGGCGGTACCAGCGGCCCGACATCGACGCCGTTGATCGTCAGGTTCTCGATCTCGCCGTGGATGTCCACCCCGGTCAGCTCAACGCCCCGCATCACCACCCCACTCAGATCGACACCCCGGAACTGAGCACCCGACAGGTCCACCGCGTGCAGCTGCGCGCCGCTGAGATCCACGCGCTCCAGCACCGAGCCACGCAGATCCGCATCAATGAAATCAGCCATGCCACGACGCTAACCCCGGCCGCCGACAATCCGCCCGCACGTTCAGCCGGTTGGGGTGTGACAGATTGTGGGTAACCAAGATCATTGCAAACGGGGTTGTTCACACAGCGCCGAAGACCAGGACGCCCGGCTCAGCCGCGGTCGTGGAGGGTCACCTGGTAGCCGTCGGGGTCCGCGAACGTGAAAGTGCGGCCGAACGGCCCGTCGACGGGCGCTGAGACGATCGTCGTGCCGGCGGCGGCGAGGGCGTCGTGGATGTCCTGCGCGTCGGGGGCGTGCAGCCACAGCGCCATCCCCTGGCCCGGCTGCGCGATCGCGTCCAGGTCGACGCCCGCGACGACGTCGCGGACGGCGAACGCGATCGGCTTGGTGTCGAACACGACGGCGTGCGGCGGTCCTGCGTCGGAGCGCTTCAGCCCCAGGTACTGCTCGTAGAAAGCGGCGGAACGCTCCAGGTCGCGCACCTGCAGTGAAATGAAGTCGGGTCCGGTGACGGCCACGATTCTTGCCTCCTCATGGTATGTCAGTCTTCTGACACACCTCAATGTATGTCAGACTACTGACATGAGTCAAGGCGAGCCCGGAATCGAGCTGGACACATCGCTGGGGTACATGCTGAAGGCGGCCGCGAGCGCCCTGCACTCTGCCCTGGAGGCCGTGCTGAGGCCGCTTGGCATGACGATCACCCACTACGCCTGCCTGGAGCTGCTTGCCCAGCGACCGGGTCTGTCCAACTCCGAGCTTGCCCGCGGCGCCTTCGTCACCCGGCAGTCGATGAATGTGCTCCTGCAGGCCCTCGAACGCCAGGGACTCGTTGTCCGCCCGGCACAGGCACCCGTCGGCAGGGCCCTGCCGACCGAGCTGACCGCCCGCGGGCGCCGCCAGCTCAAGATGGCCAGCGCCGCGGTTCGCCGCGTCGAGCAAGACATGCTGGCCAATCTGGATGCCAGCGAACAAGATCAGATGCGGCGCCTGCTCACTGCGTGCATCGCCTCACTGACCGAACCGCCCGCAATCGGCGACGTGACTCCTCCGGACCGGCCGCCTGCATCAGGGCGCGTGGCGCAGGCAGCAACGGCCCGGTGACGCTGCGGGTGCTACCTGCAGGCGCCAGGCTTGCGTCTTCGTCGCTTTCGCACCTGCGCCAGTTCTCGCTCACCGACCCCCGCCGGAAGTCCCCGACCACGCTGAGCTGCGCGAACAGCCGGTCCCGCTCGGCCTCTGTCTGGTGAACTGCGTGCGTGCGTGTCACCATGGCATGCGTGGATCCTGTGAACGTTGACGCCATGCTGGCCCGCTTCGCTGAACACTGGTCGCCGAAGAAGATCGCCCAGGTCAACGACTATGACGTGCGGATCGTCAAGCTGCAGGGCGACTTCACCTGGCATAAGCACGACGACACTGATGAGCTGTTCCTCGTTTTGAGCGGCGAGCTCACTATCCAGATGCGTGACCGAGACGTGGTCCTCGGGCCACGTGAGCTGTTCGTGGTGCCACGGGGAACCGAGCATTGCCCGCGGGCCGACACCGAGACGGCAGTGCTCCTGCTGGAACCTAGCAGCGTCATCAACACCGGCGACGCGGGCGGAGAGTTCACCAGTGAAGTCGAGACACTGTCCTGACGCAGACACTGTCCGGCCGCGCCGGAAGTACCGCAGGATCTGCGGCCGCGGCGACGTCACCCATTCCGGGTGACAGAGCCGGATTGGCGAGGCCACCGAGCCCGCTAGCGTGGCTGATGGTTGCCGGGATACGGGCCATGATCCCGGAAGGAGCCCAGATGAGCGATGAAGATGAGTACGTCCCGCAAGCGGGGGACATGGTGATCTTCGATCGCCCGCCTTCCGCGGAGGCCCAGCATAGGGTGTTTCAGCTAGCCAGCCGTGACGCCCAGACCGGCATGACCACGTTTGCCAGGCTCCCGCGCGCCTTGTCGGCGCATGAGCTGGCCGAGCTGGGGGCCAGAAAGGTACACGTCGTTTCGCCGAGCGAGCTGGAGCCCGACTGGGCGGGCGCGGGACGCAGGCTGGCCACGGAAGGCGCAGGACGTAGGCCCAAGATCTATCAGCTCGCCGGTCCAGGCGGCTACTGGACGATGGTGCCGGCAGACGAACAGGCCGCGCTGGCCCTGGCGCAGAGGGCTGCCGATCAGGCCGGCGAGCCGGTGCTCCTCGCACAGACCGCCACCGGCGAACTGATCATCGGGAGCCGCGGTGCGTTGGAGACCGTGGCGAGGGGCTGCGAACGCAGACCCTGCTCGTTGTCCAGCCTGGGCGGCTCGGTAGCGGCAGCAGCATCACCCTGCGACAGGCCCGTGAGCTTCTCGGCAGCGATCGGGCACGCGAGGCGGTAGCAGCTGCGCTCGCCTCCGTGCCCGCGTTGCCTGCCTCAACCGGCACTGCCGCAGCGGCGGCCGTCCTGCAGGCCATCAGTGAGCTGCTGCCGCCCGAGAAGGAGGCCCGGCCAACGATCCCGGGCTGGCAGTACCGCGAGGAGTTGATGCCGTCCAGGTGAGCCGTTCTGCGGTGGCTGCCAGCCGGAGGCCAGCTGCACAGGACCTGCGGACAGCGCTGCCGCGGGACGATCGGGCGGGGCAACCCGCGCGACGGGGAGGTGCCGGACGACCGCCTACTCCGAGCAGGACCAGGATCGCGACCACCGGCAAGCGTGGTGGCCACGGACTGGGCTCGCGGTCGCCGCGCTCACGCAGCAGTTCATCCATGACCAGCACATGCGGGCATGCGCGGCCAGCTCGCCTTGAGTCGGCGGGACGGCCAGCAAGAGCCCTGAATGGTGAGAAGCCGGACGCATCTCCGCACTGGCGGGAACGCTTCGCGGTGTCAACCAGGTCGCGCCGATCCTGGGACTGGCGCGCCGCAGCGGCGGCTAGCGGGCAGCGGCCTCGTACTGCGCTACGACAGTCGCGGGGATGCGCCCGCGCTCGCTGATCGCGATGCCCTCGGCCTTCGCCCACGCCCGGATGTCACCGCTGCGCGCGGTAGCAGACGACGGACGGGCTGACCGCCGGCGCGCTCCGCGCCCGGCCTTGCGAGCGTGCTCAACGAATGGCGCTACGCCAGCACGGAAGGTCTTGGCGTTCTTCTTGCTGAGGTCGATCTCGTACTCCGCGCCGCCAACCCCAAACCGGACGGTCTCGTTAGCCGGACCCCCGTCAAGATCATCTTCCAGTGCGACCGCAATCCTCGTTGCCATTCCAACCTCCACGACTACGATGAACTCCCCCTGAACCGTACCGATCACCCGCTAAACCGCCGCAGCCGCAACGCCGTCGCGATATCACGAGCCGAACCTCGAGGCGCTCCCCCGCACCCAGTCCCGCGCCAGTATCACGCTGCCGCAGTACGCGCCAGGCTAGTGCCGATAGACCACTCGGTCACCTTACTGCGGGCATGACCGACCTGCGTGGCGATCTTCCTGACCGCGATGCGACGGCTCGACATAAGGCTACGGACGGGCGCCGCCACTGCCGGCCTTTAGCGCGGCCGATCTCCGCGAGATTTGGTGCTTATGTTCCGGCCGGCTGTCACCAGGGCAGCACTCCGTAGCACTCGTCGTCCGCTGCGGTCCACAGGTGACCCCAGAGCTTCCCTGTCGGCCCGTCCGCAGGCAGCGTGGCAAGCTGAACGCTGACTTCCGCGCCCTCCTCGGGCGTGCGGAATCCGCTGCGGCCGTTGAGGTCCGTGGCGCAGTAACCGGGGTTTGCCGCGTTGACCTTGATCGCGGTATCCCGTAGCTCCTTGGCGTACATCGCGGTGATCATGTTCAGCGCGGTCTTGGACGACGGGTAAGGCACCGACGCCATCGGGAACAGCGGGCTGGCGGGGTCGGTCATGGAGCCGATCGAGCCGACTTCGCTGCTGACGTTGACGATCCTGGCAGCCTGAGCCCGCCGAAGCAGTGGCAGCATGGCGTTGGTTACCGCCACCACGCCGAACACGTTCGTCTCATAGACGGTCCGCAGGGTGGCAAGGGTGGTCTCGCTGGGCTTGCCGGCGCCGTCGCCGCGGGCGATGCCGGCGTTGTTGATCAGCACGTCCAGCACTCCGTATTCCGCATCGATCCAGCTGGCCGCCTTGGCAATGGACTCCTCGTCGGTGACGTCGAGCTGGACGAACCTCACGTCCGCCCCGTCGCCCGCAAGTTCCTGGGCGGCCTGACGGCCGAGGAGCTCATCCCTGGCGGCTGCCAGCACAGTCCACCCCTGGCTGCCGAGAATGCGAGCGGTGGCGTATCCGATGCCCTTGTTGGCGCCGGTGATCAGTGCGATAGATGTCATGCTCCGACATTGCCAGCGCGCCATCGCGAACTCCAGAGACCTGCCGAGCCTGGGATCGGCAGTACCACCCAGAAGACCGCGCCGCCGTCCGCCCGGCCCCGAAGATAAGGCAAGCTGGAGTGACCGGCGCACCAGGCGGAGGATGACCATGAACCGCGATGACCTGGCGACATTCCTGCGGACCCGCAGGCACCGGCTCCGCCCGGCCGACCTTGGCCTGCCGGAAACGGGACCGCGTCGGACGCCTGGGCTGCGCCGCCAAGAGGTCGCCCAGCTCGCGGGGATGTCGGTCGACTACTACATCCGGCTGGAGCAGGGCCGCGGCCCGCATCCGTCGCGGCAGATCCTCGCCGCCCTGTCCCGTGCGCTGATGCTGAGCGCGGACGAGCGGGAATACCTGTTCCGGCTGGCTGGCGAGGCGCCGCCCCAGTCCGCTGGCCTGTCCCGGCAGGTCAGCCCGGGTATCCGGAGCCTGCTCGACAGCATGCCGCAGACGCCCGCCTACCTAGTCGACAACAAGTACGACATCCTGGCCTGGAACCGGCTGGCGACCTACTTCATCGGGGACCTGTCCGAGCTGCCGGAGCAGGACCGGAACATGATCCGCTGGATGTTCCGCGGCCCCGCCGCCGAGATGCCGTGGTCAGACGAGGCAACACGGCGGTTCGTCCGGGCTACCGTCGCGGACCTGCGTGCCTCCTACGCGCGCAATCCGTCCGACAACGGGATCGCCGGCCTGGTCACTGAATTGCTCGCGCTCTCGCCCGCGTTCGCCGAGATGTGGGCTGAGCATGTGGTGGAATCCCGGCGGCCGCTGATCAAGCGCATCGACCATCCGCTCGCCGGACCGATGGAGTTCGAATGCCAGATCCTGCACGTGGGAGACACCGGCCAGCGCGTGATCGTCTACTGCGCGGAGCCGGACTCGGATACGCAAGCTGCGTTCCGTCGGCTCGCTGAGATTGTGTCCGCGGCCCGGCCATGACGGCTCCAGGAGAGAGCGGCGACCCGGGCTCGGCCGAAACCTTCGGCAGCATGTCACTGCCCGCCGCGGCGGACGGGATCGCCCCAGACGGCTCACAGGTGCGTGTCCTGCTGCGTTCGCCACGTGGCAGCATGGCGCACTTCCAGCTTGGCCCCGGCCTGGTATCCCGCAGCGTCGCGCACCGCAGCGTCGAGGAGATCTGGTACGTCTTGCGCGGCCGCGGCGAGATGTGGCGACGACGGCTGAGCCAGGAGGAAACGGTTCCGCTCGCCCCTGGTGCCTGCGTGTCGATACCCAGCGGAACGGCCTTCCAGTTCCGGGCTGCCACGGCCGACGCGCTCGCGATTATCGCCGTCACCATGCCAGCCTGGCCCGGGGATGGCGAGGCTTACGAGGTGCCCGGTCCTTGGGAACCGGTCGTCTAGCCGAAGCCGTCGAGATGCGCTGTGTCGTTATAGCCGCGCACGATCCAGCGATCGCTGGTGATCACGAGCCGGGAGATCGACGCGTTCTCCGCGCCGACGAACGCGAACGGCCGCGAGCTAGCTGCCAGCGACATGGCCTGGCCGATCACCCCGGCATGGGTGAACGCTGCGATCCGCTGGCCGGGATGAGCGGCGGCGAGCCGCTCGATCGCGGCCTGTACCCGGGCTGCGAAGTCTGCGGCCGGTTCCGCGCCCGGGATGACGTCCCACCGCTCCTCGGCCAGCATGCGCTGAGCGACCGGGTGACGGGTGGCGACCATCTTGCGGAACTCACCGCCCTCCCAGTCGCCCAGATTGACTTCGCGCAGGTCGGACTCGATCAGCGGGCTGAGGCCGACCTTGGCGGCCAGCGGAGCGGCGGTCTGCGCGGTGCGCTGCAGGTTAGTCACGTAGATCGCGGCGAGCCCAGCAGTGCTCAGGCGCTCAGCCACCTGGCGTGCCTGCTGCTGGCCGAGTTCCGACAGCGGCGGGTCGCCGTGCCCGCCCACCAGCGCGAACGGCCTGCCGTCCTGGTATGCCTCGGACTGGCCGTGCCGCACCAGCAGGAGATCCAGCGCGCCGGGCGGCGGCTCGAACCGCTCCTGCCGGTAGGAGGCCGGTTCCGGGTCAATGCCCGCTATTTCCGTCACAAGCCCAGAAGCGTACCGGGCCCCCGTTAACCGAGCTTGCGGGCCTTCCAGACTTCCTCACATGGCCACCGGCGGGCCCATTCGATGGTGGCGAGCTGATGCGATGCGGTAGCTCCCGGCGGTGGCTGCAGTTCGAGCAGATCCTCGACCTGCAGGCCGCAGCGCCGCAGCAGCCGGATCATCTCGCCGTGGCCCAGGTGGAACTCCACGGACTCGTCGTCCGGCCACTCGAACCGGTGCATGCCGAACTGCGGCCGCAGCAGGCGCTCGGTGGCCGGCAAGCCGTCCTGGTCGGGAATAGTGAGCATGAGCAGGACCGAGTTGACCAGGAAGATCAGCTGGCCGCCGGGGCGGAGCAGGCGGGCGGCTTCGGGAATCCACCCATACGGATCGCACCAGATGCTCGCGCCGTACTCCGATATCGCCAGGTCGAAGCTCGAATCGGCGAACGGCGCCTGCTCGGCGCTGGCCTGCACGAGCGGGAAGGACAGCCCGAAACGGCGCTGCAGCGCGCTCGCACTGGTGAGCTGCGCGGCTGAATTGTCCAGGCCGACGGGCCGCACACCGCGCCGGGCGAGCCAGGCTGAGACATAGCCGGTGCCGCAGCCGAGTTCGATGCTGGCCAGGCCGTCCAGGCCGCCCGGCAGCACGCCAGCGTCCGCTTCGGCGATTCCCCAGATGCCCCAGCTGGGCTCGGGTGCGGCCCAGTTGCGTAAGCCCGCCGCTGCGTACCCCTCCGCCCACCGGTCCCAGGCCGTGCGGTTACGGAGCACATGATCAGCTTGCACGGGCCTGCCTTCGAGATCAGCCTCAGGCGAGGATCTTGGCCTTCTGGCGGTCGAACTCCTCGGGGGTGATCACGCCACGGTCGCGCAGGCTGACGAGTTTGTCCAGCTGGTCGGCGGTGTTGCCGTCAGACTGGGCAGCGGACTGCACGTACTCGCGGAACTGCTGATCGGCCTGCTCGGCCTGCCGCGCGGAACGCTCGTGCATGGATCCGCCGCGCGCTATCAGGTACACCAGCACGCCAACTAGCGGGATCAACAGGACGAACAGGAACCACAGCGCCTTGGCGCCGCCGGATAGGTCCCGGCTGCGGAAGATGTCCATAAAGATCGCGATCAGGATCCAGATCCAGATCACCCAGAGGAATACCTCGAGGATCGTCCAGAACACGTTCAGGAGCGGGTAGGACGATCCCGACGCGGCGAGTGTCATTCCAATTCCTTCTTCTCCGTCGCGCCAGCCGGACGACTGTCTCGTCGCCCGATCGTGGCGTATGGCTAGATCAGCATTCCCTCGCCGCCAGACAGCGACATCACCCAGCACGGGTGAGAAAGCGGGTCCTGGAGCGGTTAAGCGCTGGCGATAGCCGCCGCACAGGCCTCGCCGATCGCGGCCCGCAGCTTGGCCTCGCTCGGCCCGGTCGGTTCGGACCTCGACCAGCCGGAGCCCGGTCCCGGCGAGCGCGGCCGGCAGGTCAGCGAGCTTGCTCCAGCCGCGCATAAGGCAGGCCGGCCGCGGCGGCGAGGGCAGCGAAATCGGCGCCGTGCGGCGTCCCGAAGACCCGCTCGAACGAGCTCGGGAAACGCGGCCTGCTCGAGGCCCGGAGAAGATCCCGCCGCCGTCATTGTTGACCACGATCAGGCACAGGTCGGGCCGCGGCTCGAGCGGCCCGAGCATCAGGCCAGGCGCGTCGTGCAGCACGGCCAGGTCGCCGAGCAGCGCCACGGCAGGTCCGCCGCCGCCGCCTGGTGCGCCAGCGCGGCGCCGATGCAGCCGACGACACCAGCCCGTCGATCCCGCTCGCGCCCCGGCTGGCCAGCACCCGCACGTCTGGCCGCGGCGGTCATGTGCCGGTCCAGGTCCCTGGCCGGCATGCTGGAGGCCACCCACAGCAGCGCGCCGCGACGGCAGCGCCGCGCCGACGTCGCGGGCAAGCAGCGGCTCGCTGAGGCCGCCGTCGCCGTCGAGCACCTCGTCGGCCGCCGCGCAGCGCTGCCGCGTCGGCCGCCAGCCATGAGCTCAGCCAGCCGAGCGGCGGACGCTGCGGCCGGATTGCGCGACGGAGCGTCCGCGCAAGCCGCACTGCTGCCCGCCACGTCGCTGGCCGTCCGGGCCGGGTCGGACCAGCGGCCGCGGCCCTGGCTCGAGCACGATGTGCCGGCCGGCCGCCGGCCCGGCGCGCGCGCAGCAGCGCCAGCTGCCCGCGGGACAGGCCGGGCCGGCCGGCCGAGACGATCAGGTCCGGCCGGTGCGCGGCCAGTGAAGTCTGGCGCAGTCAAGCAGGAACTGGTAGGAGCTCAGCGCGGCCGGTCCGTGCCGGGCGCCGGACGACGGCTCGGCCAGCAGCGGCCAGCCGGCCTGCGCCGGCGAGCCGGCCAGCGCCGGCCGGGTTGGCTGTGCCGTCACCGGCACACGACCACGCCGCGTTCGGTCCAGTCGACCGCTCAGGGCGGGCAGCCGGGCCTCTGCAGCACCCCGGCTCGCCAGCCAGCGACTGCGTCCAGGGCGCGCCGCCTGGCCGGCCGTCCAGCGGCTCGCACCATGCGCTCGCCGGGCCCGGCGTCGGCAAGGCCGGGCACCAGGGGCTCCCGGAACGGCAGGTTGAGGTGAACCGGACCGGCGAAGGCGGCCCCGTTCCCGCTCGCGGATGACCAGGCCCGGCACGCCAGTGAACGCCAGTACGCCGCCTGCCCGGGCCGGTTCTCGGGCACCCCGGCCTCGCAGAACCAGCGGACGGCACCGCCGTAGAGCTTGACCTGGTCGATGGTCTGGTTGGCGCCGGTGCCGCGCAGCTCGGGCGGCCGGTCGGCGGTGAGCACGATCAGCGGGACGCCGGACTCGTCGGCCTCGATCACCGCGGCGTGGAAATGCGCGGCCGCCGTGCCTGACGTGCAGACGACGGCGACCGGGCGGCCGCTGGCCTTCGCCAGGCCGAGCGCGAGGAACGATGCCGACCGCTCGTCGATCCGGACATGCAGCCGGAGCCCGGAGCCTGGCGCCGGACGCGGCCGCGTGCAGCGCCATCGCCAGCGGCGCGCTGCGCGAGCCCGGCGCGATGACCGCCTCCCGCAGGCCGCACCGGACGAGCTCGTCCACGAGCACCGTGGCGAAGGCGGTCGACGGGTTCACGGCTGCCCGGGCAGGAACTCGGCCGCCGCGAGCAGCCGGGCCCGCCAGCCCGCCGGGTCGACCTCGCATCGGGCCAGCGCCGCCTCGTCCACGGCTGCGCGCCGGACCGGCAGCTCGCCGCCTGACTCGGCCAGCGGCTCGGCTGTGACGTCCCCGGCCAGCAGGCTCATCGTGGCCAGCCCGCACGCGATACGGCAGCTCGGGCAGCGCGGCCGCGAGCGCGACGCCGGCCGCCAGCCCGACCGACGTTTCGACGGCGCTGGACACGACCACCGGCAGCCCGCAGGCCTCGGCGATCTCCAGCGCCGCCCGCACGCCGCCGAGCGGCTGCGCCTTCAGCACGACGATGTCGGCCGCGCCGGCCGCGCGCACCGGCAGCGGGTCCTCGGCCCGCCGGATCGACTCGTCGGCCGCCAGCGGCACGTCCACCCGGCGGCGCAGCGCGGCCAGCTCATCCAGCGTCGCGCACGGCTGCTCGGCGTACTCAAGGTCAAACCCGGCGAGCGCCCTCAGCATCCGCTCGGCCTGGTCGACGTCCCAGCCGCCGTTGGCGTCGATGCGGACCTTGCCGTCCGGGCCGATCGCGTCCCGGACGGCCGCGACCCTGGCGATGTCGTCCGACTCCGGCTGGCCGGGCTCGGCGACCTTGACCTTCGCGGTCCGGCAGCCGGATCCGGCGACGATGGCGTGCGCCTGCTCCGGTCCGACCGCCGGCACGGTCACGTTCACCGGAACGCTGGCCGCGGACCGGCGCCGGCCAGCCGCAGGCGGCCGCCTCCAGCGCGCACGCCAGCCAGCGGGCGCACTCGCGCGGCCCGTACTCACGGGAACGGCGAGAACTCGCCCCATCCGGCCGGGCCCTGCAGCAGCGCGCCCTCGCGCAGCGTCGTGCCGCGGAACCTGGTCGGCATCGGGATCGCGAACGCCCGCAGGCTCGGCAGCAGCTCGGCGGCCAGCCCGGCGTCGATCGCCGGTGCCGCGCAGGCGGTCCGGGCGAGCGCGGGTCACGGGCGGCGCGGGAACTTGGCGAAGTCGGGCGCGCGCTTGCCCACGTAGGCGTCGCGGCCTTCCTGCGCCTCCTCGCTCATGTAGTAGAGCATCGTCGCGTCCCCGGCGAACTGCTGCATCCCGGCCGCGCCGTCGGTCACCGCGTTCAGCGCGCCCTTGAGCATGCGCAGCGCCAGCGGCGACTTGGCCAGCATCTCGCGCGCCCAGCTGACCGTCTCCTCCTCCAGCCGGTCGAGCGGCACGACGGTGTTGACCAGGCCCATCTGCAGCGCTTCCTGCGCGCTGTACTGGCGGCACAGGTACCAGATCTCGCGCGCCTTCTTCAGCCCGACGGTCGCGGCCAGCAGCGACGAGCCGTAGCCCGCGTCGAACGAGCCGACCTTCGGCCCGGTCTGCCCGAAGACCGCGTTGTCGGCGGCGATCGTCAGGTCACAGCAGACGTGCAGGACGTGACCGCCGCCGATCGCGTAGCCCGCCACCATCGCGATCACCGGCTTCGGCGTGCGGCGGATCTGCACCTGCAGGTCAAGCACGTTCAGGCGGCCGACGCCGTGGGAGTCCTTGTATCCGTCGTCGCCGCGGACCCGCTGGTCGCCGCCCGAGCAGAACGCCTTGTCGCCCTCCCCGGTGAGGATGATCACGCCGATCTCGGCGTCGTCCCTGGCCACGTTGAACGCGTGCGACAGCTCGAACAGGGTCGTCGGCCGGAACGCGTTCCGCACCTCGGGCCGGTTGATGGTGATCTTGGCGATCCCCTCGGCGGTCTCGTACCGGATGTCGGTGTAGTCCTGCCCGTCCGCCGGCCCTGACGCCTTCCAGTCGACCACCGCGCGCCCTCCTGATGTTGCCCTGATCTGCCCGATTAACCTTACGACCGTGACATCCCGGCCACTGCACGCGGTCCAGTTCCCGCCCTCGGCCGGCGAGCGAGATGCTGGCCGCGCTGGCCGCCGCCCTCGACGGGTCGGGCCCGGCGATCCTGCCGCTCGATCCGGACCTGCCCGGCAGTGCCGCGCTGGCCCGCACGCTCGAGGCGTTCGCGCCGGCCGCGATCCAGACCATGACGGGAACGAGTCCGCTCCCGGACCGTCCGCACGCCGGCCGGCCGCGCGTCCGCGGGCGTGCCGATGACTCGCAGTCGTCATCGCGACGTCGGGCTCGACCGGCGCGCCGAAGGGCGTGCAGCTCAGCGCGGCGGCGCTGACGGCGTCGGCGGCAGCGTCGCTGCGCCGGATCGGCGCCGGTCCTGGCGAGCGCTGGCTGTGCTGCCTGCCGACGCTTCCATATCTCCGGCATCGGCGTGCTGGTCCGGTCGCTGCTCGCCGGCACCGACCCGGTCATCGTGCCGTCAGTCAGCCCGGAGGTGCTGGCCGCCAGCGGCTGCGCGCACGTTTCCCTGGTGCCGACTCAGCTGCGTCGCCTGCTGGACGCCGGGCGCGGCCCCGGCATCGGTCAAGACCGTCCTGCTCGGCGGCGCGGCGGCCGCCGGACGGCCTGCTGGCCGAGGCCCGCGGCGCGGGCTGGCGCGTGGTCACCACCTACGGCATGAGCGAGACCTGCGGCGGCTGCGTCTACGACGGGCGTTCCCGCTCGACGACGTGCAGGTGCGGGTGGCGCCGACGACGGGCAGATCGACATCCGCGGGCCGGTGCTGTTCTCCGGCTACCTCGGCGCAGCCAGGGCTGACCGCAGGCGGCGCTGGCGGACGGATGGTTCCGTACCTCTGATCTCGGCGCAGTGGCGAGGCGACGGCCGCCTTGCGGTCCGCGGCCGGGCCGACGACGTGATCAATACCGGCGGCGAGAAGGTGGTGCCAGGCGAGGTTGAGGCGGTGCTGGGAACGTGCGATGGCGTTGCCGACGTTGTAGTAGTCGGGCTGCCTGACCCGGAATGGGGCGAGGCCGTGACGGCGTTCGTGGTGGCGGCGAATCCTGAGCGACCCGCCGGGCCAGACCAGCTCAGGTCAGACGTGCGCGCAGGCTATTTCCGCGTATGCAGCACCCAAGAGATTGGTGTTGTGCCAGAATTTCCGCTACTGCCGTCCGGCAAGCCAGACAGGGCCGCTTTGCGGCGAATCGGAGTCAAGTGAGGCTGACCGGGCCCAGGCACTTGTGAGCAGGCGTACAAGAACCAGGCGGGAACATTTAGCCGCCTCGTGCGTTACAAGATAGTGCCCGAGGCGCTCACTGCCAAGTCCGCCGAGGGTCCCCGCCGAACGAAAAGTACACGCGCCCGCCCAGGGCGCGGTGACCAGCGCATGCCCGTTATGCGCCCACGAAGGGAGGTGTCTCATGCCGAGGACAGCGAGCTGTACTGTCGCCCGCCCGCGAGGATGAGGAGACCACGACCCACGTGGACGAGCTGATCCAGCGCGGCCGCGGCCAGGGCTATCTGTCCCTGCCCGAACTTCGCGATGCCTTTGACCAGGCGCGAGTGTCCCCGACGGAGGCCCGTTCCATCATCCGCGAGCTGACCGAGGCCGGCGTGCAGCTCGGCAACGAGCCAGCCGAGCACCGCAGACTGCCGCGGACGGGCCTGCTGCGGCCGACGCGCCGGGCCGACGTTGACGCGGAGCTCGCCGACGTGGCAGCCGACGTTGACGCCGAGCTGGCGGAGCCGCGCGTCGAGTCGCTGCGCCTGAGACTCAGTGTCAGCGCGCCCGAGACCGACCTGGATGACCAGACCTCGGTCATGGGCGACTCCGTGCATACCTACCTGAAGTCCATCGGCCGCCGGCAGCCTGCTGACCGCCGAGGAAGAGGTCAAGCTGGCCAAGCGGATCGAGGCCGGCCTGTTCGCCGAGTACAAGCTGGAGACCGAGCAGCCGGCTGTCCAAGCAGCTACGCGCCGACCTGGAGGCAGTTGCCGAGGACGGCAGACGGGCCAAGGCGCACATGCTCGAGGCCAACCTGCGGCTGGTCGTGTCGGTGGCCAAGAAGTACTCCGACCGCGGCCTGTCGCTGCTCGACGTGGTCCAGGAGGGCAACCTGGGCCTGATCCGGGCAGTGGAGAAGTTCGACTACACCAAGGGCTACAAGTTCTCCACCTACGCGATGTGGTGGATCCGGCAGGCGATCCAGCGCGGTTTCGCCGACTCGGCCCGGACGATCCGGCTGCCGGTGCACGTGCTGGAGATGCTCAGCAAGCTGAGCCGGGTCGAGCGCGACATGCACCAGCGGCTTGGCCGTGAGCCGACCCCGGAGGAGCTGGCCGTCGAGCTGGACCGGACGCCGGACCAGATCGAGGAGCTGCTGCGCACCAGCAGGCAGCCGATCAGCCTGGACTCGACGATCGGCGAGGATGGCGAGACCAGCATCGGCGACCTGATCGAGGACGTGGACGCGCCCGAGGCAGGCGAGCTTGTGGACCGTCAGCTGATGGCCGACCAGCTGCGGCATGCGCTGGACGCGCTGACGCCGCGGGAGGCCACGATCATGTCGATGCGGTTCGGCCTGTACGACGGCAACCCGCACACGCTGGACGAGATCGGCAAGGCGCTCGGCCTGACCAGGGAGCGCATCAGGCAGCTGGAGAAGCAGTCGCTCTCCAAGCTGCGGCACCCCAGCCGGGCCCAGCCGCTGCTGGACTACGCCAGCTGACTGAGTTAGCTGACACACCCCGGACCAGCGAGCCGGGCCCGACCCCCCGCCGGGCCCGGCTTCCTGCTGTCGCAGGCACCACGAGCCAGATAATGGCCGGATGCAGCCTGTAGATCCGTTGCGCGATGCACGCTGTACTGCCCGCTGTTGCCTTACTGCCTCCTGCTGCATCGCCCGCGGCTGTACTGCCCGCGGCTGTACTGCCTCCGGCCATGGCGCGGGAGAATCGCACAGTGACGTCTGAGTCCGAGGCCGTGGCCGCCCCGCAGTTCTCGCTGCGTACCGTGTGGGCGCGGAACCTGGAGACGCCGCTGCGCCGGTTCCTGCGAACCGAGACCGGCAGCTCCGTGGTGCTGCTCGCGGCTACCCTGGCGGCCCTGGCCTGGGCGAACGTCGCCCCGGCCGGATACGCCACGGCCTGGGATACCCAGCTGTCGATAAAGGTGGGCAGTACCGGCCTGGCGGCGAACTTGCACGAGTGGGTGAACTCAGGCCTGATGGCGTTCTTCTTCCTGGTCGCAGGCCTGGAGGCACGCCGCGAATACGATATGGGCGAGCTGCGCGCGCGCCGGCGGCTGGCGTTGCCGCTGGTGGTGGGGCTCGGCGGGATGGTCGTTCCGATCGCCATCTACCTGGCCCTGAACGCGGGCCGCCCGTCGGCGGCGGCTGGGGCGTGGCCATGTCCACCGATACGGCGTTCGCGCTCGGCATGCTCGCCCTGGTCGGCTCGGGGTTCCCGGACCGGCTGAGCACCTACCTGCTGACCTTTGCGATCGTCGATGACGTCGCCGGAATCGTGATCATCGCGCTGGCGTACAGCGGGCACATCAACCTGACTTCACTGGCGATCGGCGTTGGCGTCCTCGCGGTGGCCGCGGTAGCCAGCCTGCGGCACCTGCGGGGCGGCGCCTACTACCTGGCGCTGGGGGTCGTCGCCTGGATCGCCTTCTTCAAGTCCGGCGTCGACCCGGTAGTGGTCGGGCTAGCGATGGGCCTGCTGGCCCTCGCCTACCCGGCCCAGCGGCGCGACCTCGAGCTGGCGTCCGAGTCGTTCCGGCTGTTTCGCGAGCAGCCGACGCCGGAGCTGGCCAGCATCGCGCGGGAGAGCGTGCGGGCCGCTCTTTCCCCGAATGACCGGCTGCAGCAGCTGTTCCATCCCTGGACGAGCTACCTGATCGTGCCGTTGTTTGCCCTGGCGAACGCGGGAATCACGATCAACGGCAGCTTCCTCGCCCGCGCCTTCACCTCGCCGGTGACGCTGGGGATTTTGCTCGGCTATGTCGTCGGTAAGCCGATCGGCACGGTGTCCGCCGCGTGGCTGCTCGCCAAGGTCAGCCGCGGCCGGATTCGCCCGCCCATCGGCTGGGCGGCGGTTGCGGGTGCCGGCACCATCGCGGGCATCGGCTTCATCGTGTCGCTGCTGATCGCGTCGCTCGCCTTCCACGGCACCCAGCTCGCCGAGGCCAAGGTGGGCGTGCTGTCCGCTGCCTTGTGTGCCTCCGCGCTGACCTGGGTGGTCTTTCGGGTCACGGCGATGCTGCCGAAGCGGCTCCGGCTGACGGCGCTGCTCGGCACAGCCGAGTCGATCGTCGACCTCGCGGTGCCGGTCGACCCCAGCCGCGACCACGTTCGCGGCGGTGCGGACGCGCCCGTCACCCTGCTGGAATATGGCGACTTCGAATGCCCGTACTGCGGGCTCGCCGAGCCAGTGATCCGCGAGCTGCTGGCGGACTCCGGTGACCTCCGCTATGTGTGGCGGCATCTGCCGCTCAATGACGTGCACCCGCACGCGCAGCTTGCTGCCGAGGCTGCCGAGGCCGCTGCCCTCCAAGACAAGTTCTGGGAGATGCACGACCAGCTGCTCAGCCACCAGGGCGAGCTCACCGCCAAGGACCTGGTCCGTTACGCCGGCGATATCGGGCTGGATGTCGAGCGCTTCGTCCGCGACCTGCGCAACGGCACCGGACAGGCAAAGGTCGCTGAGGACGTCGATTCCGCCGACCTGAGCGGCGTGTCAGGGACGCCGACATTTTTCATCAACGGCAGACGGCATCACGGCGCCTACGACATCAACGAACTGTCAGCGGCTGTCCGCGCGGCCAGGGCCCGGGCCCTGATCAGTGCGCGCGGTCACCGCCGCGAGGGCGGCGGTGCAGGCGCGCGTTCGCGCCGGCGGGCCAGCTAGCCGCGCCACTAGCCGCGCCACTAGCCGCGCCACTAGGCGGAGGACTGCGCGGCCGCTTGCCTGAGCAGCTCGATCATCTGGTCGCCGGTGACCACCCGGTTGCGGCGCAGCGAGCCGGTCAGCAGACCGCCGTCGACGGCGATCGCTTGCCCGGTGACAAAGCTCGAGGAGTCGCTGGCCAGCCAGAGCACGGCCTCTGCGATGTCGAGGGGCTGACCCGCCCGCCGGATCGGCGCGATGTCGCTCAGCGCCAGCGCCATGAACTCGACGGTGCGTTGTGCCTCGTCCCCGTCGAGCCCGGCCGCCCGGCCGAAGATCGCGGTGGCGATGCCGCCAGGGCACACCGCGTTGACCCGGATGCCGTCCTCGCCCAGCTCGTTCGCCGTGGTCACAGTGAGCTGCGCGATCGCGGCCTTGCACGAGCTGTAGTCGTGCCCGGCCATGTTGGCCCGGCTGGCCGCGACGCTCGCGGTGTTAATGATGCTGCCGTGGCCTTGCGGCCGCATGACCCTGGCAGCGGCCCGGATGCCGAGGAAGACGCCGCGCAGGTGCACGCCGACCGTGCGGTCGAAGGTGGCCAGGTCAATCTCCTCGATGCCGCCCGTGGAGCCAGGGTTGCCCGCGTTGTTGAACAGGCAGTCCAGGCCGCCGAAATCTGCGACGCAGGTCGCGACGGCCTGATCGACGTCGCCTTCGCGCGCGACATCGGCAGGCACGAAACGACAGCGCTCCCCCAGCTCGCGCGCGAGTCGGTCGCCGCGCTTCTCGTCGAGATCGGCCAGCACGACCGAGGCGCCTTCGGCGATGAACAGCCGCGCCGTCGCCGCGCCGATGCCGCTCGCGGCACCGGTGATCACCGCGCGCTTGCCTGCCAGCCTGTCCGCCATCGTTGTCTCCGCCCGCTCGACCGTGCCCGTCGGCGCAAATCCTGTCGTTCATCGCCGATCGGGTCAACCCAGGCGGCCACGCCCGATGCGGAGCCAGCTATGCGGCGGACGCGGAGTCACCTGCCTTCACATAAGCCACAAATTGCGCTAGCGGTCTGGCGCCCCGCCGGCCGGTTTAGCGGCGTTGTGGCGCTACCGCTAGAAGAACAACGGCGGTGCCACTCCGCCGCTAAACGCGACCGGAGTCCCTCCCTCGCAGAGGGCGCAAACCGGGTTGAATTGGGTTGCTCGGATTGGATTCGCGGATCGGCTTCCCAGGCATGCCGCGTCAGGACGGCACTGAGATGACGACGACTGGAGCGGTGGTTGGCTTGCTGGTGCCGCCTGCGGGTTCGACCGTGACGCCGATCCGGTCGCCGGCGGCCAGCCCTGATGCCAGCACCGGCACGGTGCTGCCGTCGGCGGCGCGGGTCAGCAGGCCGGCTGAGGTGGCGGTAGTGGTGCCGGCCGGGCCGATCACCCAGAGCTGGTAGACCTCGGCTCCAGGCAGGCTGGGCAGGCCCGTGCTGGTGAATACCAGCCGGTGCAGCCGGGGCGCCACGACTACGGTGGCGGAACCGCCGAGCACAGGCCGGGCATGCACGATGCGCGCTCCGGGCGCGTTCAGCACTGCCGTGATCTCGCGCTGCTGTGCTCGTTCGGTGCTCAGCTGGCTGCGGGAGATGCCCAGCAGTACCCCGAGCGCGATCGCGAGCACCAGGCAGGCGGCGGCAGCGGGAACTGCGAATCGGCGCAGCCAGCCCGGTCCCGGCTCTGGCAGCGGCCGGACATCGGGCAGTGGCGGCAGTTGCCTGGTCCGCGCGGCCGCCGCCATCACATGGGTCTTCAGTTGCGCCGGCGGCGGCGCGCTGACCGCGAGTGCGAACCGGGTGGCGGTCTCCTGCAGGCCGCGGACCTCGGTGCGGCAGGACGGGCAGCGGGCCAGGTGATGCTCGAACCGGTCGCGCTCGGCCCCGCTGAGGGCGTCGAGCGCGTACACCCCGCTGAGGGCATGCATATCGTCTCCGGGCAGGAGCCTCATGACATCACCCCCATGCAGTCGCGCATCCGGATGAGCCCGTCCCGGATGCGGGTCTTGATAGTCCCGAGCGCCACATTGAGCAGCCCGGCCACTTCCCGGTAGCTGTAACCGCCGTAATAGGCCAGCGTCACCGATTCGCGCTGGGTGTCGGTCAGGGTCTGCAGGCAGCGCCGGACCCGTTCCCTGTCCATGGCGTCTTCCACCGCATCGGCTACCTCATCGGCGATGATGATCGCCCCGGCGGCTGATTTATGGTCGCGCTGGGCCTCGGCCGTGGCGGACCGGACCCGGTCGACGGCACGCCGGTGCGCGATCATCATCGCCCAGGTCATGGCGCTGCCCTTGGCCGGGTCAAACCGGCCGGCCTGGCGCCAGACTTCGAGCAGCACTTCCTGCGCGACTTCCTCTGACTGGGCCGGATCGCGCACCACTTTGCGGATCAGTCCGTATGCCGGGCCTGCTAGCCGGTCATAGACGGCCTCGAACGCCGCCTGGTCACCGCGCGCGACGCGGCCAAGCAGCGCGTCCAGATCCGGCTCCGGCTCGTCGGCCGCTGACCTGCCGAATCGCTCCGACGCCGGGTTACCTGGTCTGCCCATACCCACCATTCGAGACCATCGCCCGCCCGGATTGGCGCCAGGCGCGCCGGGATCGTCAGATTCCCTGACCGCCGCTGCCGGGTGGCGCCCAGGCGAATGGCAGCAGCGCGTCATCCAGCGGCGCCGCGGTCATCCGGTTGGCCAGCGTCGACGTCGTGTACGCCCCGATGCCGAGCACGACCTCCAGGGCGTTCTGCCGGGTGTAGCCCTGATCCAGGAACGCCCGCAGCTCGTCGTGGCTGATCGCCCCGGCCGCCGCCACGACGGCCAGGGTGAACTCCCTGATCGCTGCCAGCCGCGGGTCGGCCAGTGGCTTGCCGTCCCGCAGCGCCGCGATGACCGCCGGATCGCAGCTCAGGTGCGCGAGCTTGGCGGTATGCAGGGCGACGCAGACATGGCACTCATTCCGGGTGGCGATCGTGAGGATCAGCACCTCGCGCGCCACCGGATCCAGGCTGGTGCGCTCGAACAACCCGCTGACGGTCAGGAAGCCCCTCAGCAGCTCGGGCGACTCGGCCATCCGCGCGACGGCGGCCGGCAGGTAACCCATCCGCTCGGCCGTCTGGGCCATCTGCTGCCGCGATCCTTGCGGCGCGGTCTCAGACGTGTGATCAGTGAAATGCGTGCAGGTCATCGGTGCGGTCCTTTCGCTGGCCTGTGCTCATTGCTAGGCTCCGGGTCATGGGTCAGATAGACAACCGGGTTGTCAATTATCATAAACCAGGTTGTCGAAATCTCCCATGAGCGAGTTGCCACCCCTGCCGGGCCCCGCGGACGGCCCGTCCGGACCGCCGGATCCGCCGGGCTTTGAACTGCCGTTGCTCCTGTTCGCGGCATTCCGCCGGATCATCGACCAGCTGCACGCCGAGCTAGCCCGGCAGGGCCATCCTGACGTCCGGCCTGCTTACGGGTTTGCGATGCAGGCCATCGGCAGCCACGGCGCCACCGCAACCGAGGTGGGGCGCAGGCTCGGCATCTCCAAGCAGGCGGCTGGCAAGACCGTCGACCGGCTCGCTGCGCTCGGCTACGCCGAGCGGGTGGATGACCCGGCCGACGGCCGCCGGAAGATCGTGCGGCTCACGCCCCGCGGCATCGACTCGCTGTCGAGGTCCGCCGCGATCTTCGATGACATCCGCCACTCGCTTGCGGCGGCGCTGGGTGCTGACCAGCTGCGGGAGCTCGAAGCCGGCTTGCGGGCCATGGTGCCGCCGGGCGGATTCCGGCTCGACGTCCCCGGCTGGTTCGGGAGCTAGGCCGCACCGACGCGCAGCTACGGCTTTGGGGACACCGAGCCCGGCGGCGGAATCGTGCCCGGCCCGGTAATACTGCAGGCAAGAGCGCCAGGATCGGTGTCGACTAGCGGCCGGGCCAGCTTCGGCGGATGCAGGAAAGCCGGCGCGCTGAGGTCGAGCATGTCCAGCATGTTGTTGGCGTTGGCGTCGCGGTAGGTCATGGCCGGGAGGTTCCACTTGGCCTCCACCAGCGCGCAGATGCTGGTGTGGTCGAAGACCCGGTGCGAGACGTAGCCGGCCCGCGCCCATGGCGACACGACCACGCACGGCACCCGGAAGCCGTACTGCTTGAATCCGGTGTAAGCGCTACCGGTGCGGATGTCCGGCGGGATGTTGTCGGGAGCGAGGGCCCGTGGCGGGACCACATGGTCGTAGTAGCCGCCATGCTCGTCGAAGGTCCAGATCAGCAGGGTGTTCTTCCAGCCAGGTCCGGTCATGACGGATTTGATGACCGCGGCGGCGAACTGCTCTCCGTGCGCGATGTTCTCCGGGTCTTCCTCGGAGTTCGAGAGGTAGTCCGGCTCGACAATGCAGAAGCCGGGCAGCGAGCCCGCCTTGGCGTGGGCGAAGAAGTGCTCGATCTTCATGATGTTGTCGGAGTACTTGAGGAGCAGCTCGGGAAACAGCCCGGCCGTCGGCACCGGCAGGACGTCGCCCAGCAGGGAGAAGTAATCTGCCCAGGGCACGCCGATCTTGTGCAGGCGGTCGAAGATGGTGCCGTTGGCGGGGTAGTCAAACGGGTTCGGCACGCCGTCGTTGACCATGCCCAGCGAGGTCCCGGCCATCAGGTACCGCCGGTTGGGGAAAGTCGGGCCGACGACCGAGCTGAAGTACCGGTCGGCGAGCGGGAACGTCGATGCCAGCGAGTAGTAGAACGGCAGGTCCGCCTTCTCCCAGTAGCCCATCGCCACCGGGCCGCTGGCGGACTTCACGAAGCCGTTCAGCTTCCCGCCGTTCAGCTGCGTGTGACTGTCAACCCAGTTCTGGCTCGGATGGCCGAAGAGCTGACACGTGGTGGGCATCCGGAACGCGTGCTGGATTCGGCCGTCCGGGTACGGGTTCTTCGCCGTCGGCTTGCCATTCGAGCCGAGCGTGAAGCCGTCCGCGCCGGGCCGGGCCAGCATGCCGAGGTGGTTGTCGTAGGAGTGGTTCTCCAGCATCAGCACGACGATGTGCTTGATCTGCGGGAGCGTGTCCTTCCCCTCCGGCAGATGCGGGTACGGCCGGGACCCGGGCTTGCGCACCGCCGCAGGCCCGGCAGGCTGGGCCGCGGCAGCGGCGGCGGCAGCGCCGGACCACCCGCTGGCGCCGGCCACGACACCGGCAGCCAATGCCGCTTTCATAAGGTCGCGCCTGGTGCGGCCGCCGCCCGGCACTGCAGCCGCTGCCGCAGCCGCTGCCTCCGCGCCTGGTTCGCTCCGGTGATCGCGCACAATGCCCTCCCGCTGCAGGCTTTCAGGTGCGAGCGTCGCAGACTTGCGGCGCCGTCACAAGACCTGGTTTCAGCCCGCCGCCAGCCGCACCTTCAGCCAGTCCACCGCTGCTGCCCCGTGCGCCTGCTGGAAAGCGCGCAGCGTTGGCAGACCCGGCGGATCTGGCTGGCGGCCAAGGTAGGCCCACATGCCGGCCAGCGCGCCGACTGCAGTGGTGACCGCCCAAGGTTCGGCGTCGCGGGCCAGGACATGCGCGCTGAACAGGTCCTCAGGTGCCGGCCCGCCGTTGAGCGCAACGTTCGGCAGCATGGCCACCAGGTCAAACCACGGCGGCGCCAGGCAGGCCCACGGCCAGTCGACGAACACCACCCGGTCTGGGGTCAGCAGTATGTTGTCGGCGCGCACATCGCCGTGGACCAGCGTGTCGCCGCGCACCGCGTCGCCCCAGCCCCGCTCAAGAGCGGCCAGCTCGTCGAGGTGAGCCAGCACCCACGGATCGAGCCCGGACAGATCGTCGGCACCCGACCTCGCGGCGGCAGCCAGCAGCCCCCAGCTGCGGCCAGGGTGGCTGAAGCGGCTGGCGGCGGGCGGCGCGTCGATCGGCGCCGGGGTCAGCGCGACGGCCTGGTCCGCCAGGGCAGCCAGCACCCGCTCGAGCTCATCCGGCCGCCACGGCTGCGCTGGCAGCTGGCCGTCGATGTCCTCGAGGATGAGAATGACCCAGCCGCTATCGTCGATGGCGCCGAGCAGCCGCGCCGCAGGTGCGCTGGCAGGCAGGACTGCCGCAATCCGCGCCTCGGCCCGGTGAATGCCCGGCGACTCCGGGTTGATGTCCCCTACCGCCTTGACGAAGGCACGCCGGCCGTCCGCAAGGCGCACCCGCGCCGCCACGCCCGGCGAGAAACCGCCAGGCTGGGTAACGGCGTCCACCACCCGCCCGCCCAGTTGCCGCTCGACCTCGGCTCGCAGGGCGGCAGGTATCGCCGAGAATGGCAGCCGCATGCCCTCGGCCGCTGGCGCAAGGGGACCCCGTTCCGTCATCAGTTCATGATGTTGACGGCCAGATACAGCGGCAACTGAATTTCCGGCGGTTAGAGCGCCGTCAGGATCACCGGGCCGGACGCGGTCACGGCGACGGTGTGCTCGACGTGCGCGGCCCTGCTGCCATCCCCGCTGCGGAGCGTCCAGCCGTCCGGATCGACGCGGTAGGTATCGTGACCGCCGGCCATGAACCAGGGTTCGATCGCGATCACAAGGCCAGCCTCGAGCTTCAGGCCGCGGCCCGCCTTGCCGTCGTTGGGCACCGAAGGCGACTCGTGCATGGTTCGTCCTACCCCGTGACCGCCGAAATCGGTGTGCAGGCCGTAGCCGGCCGCCCTGGCTACCGAGCCGATGGCCGCGGAGACGTCGCCGAGCCGCCCGCCTGGCGCGGCCGCGGCGATCCCGGCAGCCAGCGCGCGCTCCGCGGTCGAGATCGAGCCGGATGTCGGCCTTCCGCGGCGTTCCCACCGCGAATGAGATCGCCGAGTCGCCGGTCCAGCCGTTCAGCGTCGCCCCGAAGTCAATGCTGACCAGGTCTCCGTCGACCAGCCGGTACGGGCCCGGGATGCCGTGCAGCGCGGCGTCATTCACCGAGGCGCAGATGACCGCGGGAAACGGGGCGTGCGCGAAGCTCGGCTGGTACCCGAGGAACGGGGAGGTCGCGCCGTTCTCGGCCAGCACCGACCGGGCCACCTCATCGAGTTCGATCAGGCTGACCCCGACGTCCGCGTGCTTCCGGACTTCCTGGAGCGCGGTCGCGACCACGCGGCCGGCGGCGCGCATAGCCTCTATCTCGGCTGGTGTCTTCAGCTCTACCACGCCGCAACATCGTGTCAGGACGCCTGATGGCTTCCAGACGTACGGGGTGGTGCTGGCGACCGGGGTGAACCCCAGCCGTTTCAGGATCGGGCGGCTCATCTGCGAGGCGTCCACTTGCAGGTACCGGTATCCGCGCGCCGCCGCCCGCCCGGCCCGGTAGGCCACCAGCGCTCGGAAGATGCCCTTGCCGCGCCACTGCGGCACCGTGCTGCCGCCCCACAGCCCGGCGAAGTCGGTACCCGGCACGAACTCGATCCTGGCCGAGCTGACCGGCTCATCCCCGCCATCGCCACGACCATCTCGGTGAGCTCGACGCTCGTCACCGAGCGTTTCCAGCAGGCTGGCGGTCAGCCAGGACATCTCCTCGCTGCCCGGCTCATGCCGGTGCACGGCCATCAGCGCGTGCACGCCCGCCTCGTCCGTTACCGGCACCAGCCTGACGCCGTCGGGCAGCGCGACGTCGGCCACGATCGCCGCGGTATCCGCGACCAGCATCAGTTCCTCGTCGTCGGGCACGAAACCGGCCGCCACCAGCCGGGCGGCGAGGTCGGCGGGCTGGTCGTAGTCGTAGAGCTTCCATTCGACGCCCTCACCGCGGGCCGCGAAGTAATCGCGCTGCGCCGCGATGGCCGCGTCGGCGGTGTCGGCGTCCAGGCTCGACCAGGTGATCCAGGACAGCCCCTGGCCGGGCGGCGCGAGCCAGCGGACGATGCTGCCGTCGTCCTCCACCGCGGGCGCCCGGCCAGGTCAGCCCTCGTGCTACGGCGGACCTGCGCGTCATAGTCCGCCAGCACCTTCTTCGCATCCATCAGCGAACCTCACCACGGCCCGGCCGGCGGCCGCAACCTGTATAGCCGCCGGTAGCGGCCTGGCCGGGCGAGCACTTACGCTATGAACGGTAAACACCGTTTGTCTTGCCCAGCCTTCTGTTGCCCGGCCTCTGGCCCAGCCTTTCGTTGCCCAGCCTTTCGTTGCTCAGCCTGCCAGCCTGGAGCCGCCAGTGACCGCCGCCAGCACGCCCGACTCCCCCGCCTCGCAGCCGAGCGGGTCGGCTTCCTGGTCATCGGCGCCGGCTTCTCCGGGCTTGGCGCCGCCATCAAGCTGCTGCGCGGCGGGACACACCGACCTGGCCCTGCTCGAGCGAGCCGATGATGTCGGCGGGACCTGGCGGGACAACGTCTACCCCGGCTGCCGCTGCGACGTCCAGTCCAACCTGTACTCCTTCTCCTTCGCGCCGAAGCCGGACTGGAGCGAGACCTATCCGTCCCAGCCAGAGCTGTGGGAGTACCTGCAGAAGATCACCGATCGACTACGGGCTTCGCCGTTACCTTCGGTTCGGTCATCAGGTGACCAGCGCCCGCTGGGACGCGGAGTCCGGCCGCTGGCTGGTGACGCACGACCAAGGGCAGGTTCGCGGCCCGGTATCTCATCGCCGGCGTGGGCGCGCTGGTCGAGCCGTCGCTGCCGGACATCCCCGGTATCGAGTCGTTCGCCGGCACGATCATGCACTCGGCCCGCTGGGACACCAGCTGGCAGGCTGGCGGGCCGCCGGGTCGCTGTTGTCGGCACCGGCGCCTCCGCTATCCAGATCGTCCCGTCGATCCAGCCGAAGGTCGAGCACCTGACGGTCTTCCAGCGCACCGCCCCGTTCGTGGTGCCGCACAACAACCACCCGGTCAGGCCGCGGACCAGGGCGCTTTACCGGGCTACTGCCCGCCGCGCAACGGGCGGCGCGGCTGGCCGTGTACTGGATGCGCGAGTTGTGGCCCTCGGGTTCATGAAGAACCCGAAGATTCTGAAGCGGGCCGAGGGCGTGTGGCGGAAGCACATGGAGCGCGCCATCACCGACCCGGCAGACGCGCGCGCAGCTCACGCCGAGCTACGAGCTGGGCTGCAAGCGCGTGCTGCCGTCGAACGACTTCTATCCGGCGCTCGCCAGGCCAACGTCAGCCTGGTCACCGAGAAGATCATCGAGTTCCGGCCAGACGCGGTGGTCACCGCCGACGGGGCCGAGCACCCGGTGGACACGGTCATCCTGGCCACCGGCTTCCACGTCACCGACAACCCGATGTTCGCCACGATCGCCGGGACGGACGGCCGCACGCTGGCGGACGCGTTCGGCGAGACCTACCTCGGCACCGTCGTCCCTGGCTTCCCGAACTACTTCCAGCTCACCGGGGCGAACACCGGCCTCGGGCCATTCCTCGATGCTGCTGCATGATCGAGAGCCAGCTGGCTCTCATCACCGACGGCATCGCCAAGGCAGCAGCCGGGCGGCGGCCGGTTCGAGGTCCGCCCCGAGGTAGCCGCCGCCTACAACGCCGAGCTCCAGCGCAAGCTACCGAATACGGTCTGGGGCTCGGGCTGCTCCAGCTGGTACCTGGACGGCGAGGGCCGCAACCTCACGCTGTGGCCGGGCTTCACCTTCCAGTTCCGCCGTCGCACCCGCGAGTTCCGCGCGTCGCGATTTCCTCATCGGCCAGCCGGGCCGGCCAGCACGCCGCGACGAGCATGAGCAGCAGCAAGCCGGTATTCGGGTCAGTGCCCGAGCGGGTCAGGATGCCGCCGAAGTTCTCCCCCGCCACCCAGATGACCAGCGCGGTCACGGCCGCCAGAACGAGCACCGGCCTGACCGTCGCGCGATGGAAGATGCCGATCGCTATCGCGGCAAGGACAACACCGAAAATCATGACGGGAACGGGGCCAGCTGACCCGAGGGCCCCCGCCACGACGCGGTCGGCCGCGGCCAGCCAGCCAGGCTCGCCCCGGGCCAGCCCGCCGATGGCCGCGCGCAGCGCCCCGGGTGCCCGAAGCTGCGGCTGGAACGTCAGCGCTGCGAGCCCGCCCCAGAGGACGAGCCAGGTCACGCGGGTCCAGCGCGCCGCGAGCAGGCCCCGGCCGGCTTCCCAGCCTGGCCGGGGGCTGCGTGGCCAGGCCAGCGCGGCGATCAGCACATAGAGCAGCGCCGCGCCGGGTGCCCCGGTCAGCGGGTTCGCCATGCCGGACAGCAACATGCCGAAGCTCTCGCCGAACCACCACACCGCGAGGGCCCAGACCACGCTGCCCGCGAGTGCCGCCTTCGCGGTACGCCGCCAGAGCAGGCCGGCGCCCAGCGCGAGCTGGATGCTGGCGAAGGCCGCGTTGAATGCGACGGTGTGCGTCAGCAGCAACTGCCCGGTCGCCGTGACCGAATTCGTGACGAACGCCGGGCTGCCCATGGTGGCTGGCTCGACGATGTGAGTGACGAAACCCGGGCCGAACATGAACGGCTGGAACTGCAAGGCGGCATCGAGCAGCCAGATCAGGCCGAGGCCGATCTGCAGCTTGCGCCGCCGGCCTGCACGCTCACGGTCGGCTGCCCAGGCCAGCAGCCCGGTGCCGTCCAGCCCGCTTCGCGCGCAGCGTGCGCTGCGCCGATGAGGGCAGGAACAGGGTCGAGAACGCGAGTAGCGCCCCAGCGGCGGCGACCCACAGGCCCGGCCCGGCGCGCAGGATGATCATCGAGTCGCCGCCCAGAGAACGGAGGCTCGCGGCGAGCCTTAGCAGCAGCAGCCCGGACAATCCCAGCGCAGCGAAACCGGCCAGGCTCGCGGCCCAGCGGCTCCAGGAGCTTCCGCGGATCAGGTGGATGAGGCCGGCCGTCAGCATGATGCCGCCGAGCGCGGCCAGCAGGCGCCCGTTACCGCCGCTGATGCCGCTGAACCGGACCAGGCCGGCGAAGGCCTCGGCCCACGGCAGCAGGCATCCGGTGATCACCACGGCACCGCCGGCGATGGCAGCCAGCGAGACCGCAAGGCGCCAGCTCTGCAGCAGCCCTGCCGTCCGCGTCCTTGCCGCCGCCCGGCTGGGGCTCGTGCTGACCGCTGTTGACGGTGTGATGGTCATGGCCGTCTCCTAACACCGCTGCCCGGACCTGGTCGTTCCCCGCCTGCTACGGCCAGGCCCGGGACAGCGGCGGCTCGTGGCTACCTGACGCCGAAGTACAGGAACAGGTTCGTGACGTTGTTGCCGGTCACGCCGCTGCTGGCGGTGCGCTGAAGCTTTGTCAGCTCAGCGTCGCTCCTGGCGCTGACGATCTTGTTCCAGGCGGCGGGCTTGGTGACGCCGACGACGATCACGTTCCACCATTCCGACTTGCCGCCGTTCCCGGTAGAGACGATGTGACTGTGCGCGGGCAGCGTGATGTTCTTCGTGCCAGCGCCGAGGACGGCCGACAGGTCGATCGTGCTCGGGTGGTCGATGCAGTGGCCGGCGGGCACTGAAGGGTGGACTTGGCTGGAGTGAAGCCCAGCGGGACGACCACGTACAGCGGGTCGAAGGTCTTCGCCGGGTGCTGGGTGTAGTCGGCGCCGCCCTCGCATCTGGAGGATGCATGGCTGGCCGGCGGGTTGGCGCAGCGGAAGTTCTTGCTGTAGAAGAACGTCACGGTGTGGCCGTCCAGCCAGCCCTTGGTGGTACCGACGTGGTTGGCGGTGCCCGACGCCATCTGCATGCCGGACATCGATGCGGCCGACGAGCCCGAAGAGCCAGCCGAAGCCAGGGCAGTTCCCGAGATCGCGGCCAGCCCGGCGGCCATTACCCCGGTAAGGGCCAGGCCGACCCGGCGCCCGCCGGTCATCGTGCCGCCCTGTCGCTTTTCAGACATAGGTTCCCTCCCAGATCCTTGACCCGGCCGGTGAGGCGGGTCACATGCCGGGATTCGGGCCGGGTCGTGCGCCGGATTGGAGCCAATCCCGTCAGCCGCATCCGGGTGAGAGCCCGACATGCTTGTAGGTTGCAGTTGTGCAGCAGAGGCTGGCTGGCCGGGTCGCGGTCGTTACGGGTGCTACCAGGGGCGCTGGTTTAGGGATTGCGCGGGTGCTGGGTGGTGAAGCGGCGACCGTCTACGTGACGGGGCGCAGCGTTCGGGGCGGGCCGGCGGTGCCGGAGTATCCGGGCAGCGTGGAGGATGCCGCCGCTGCGGTGACTGAGCGCGGCGGGTTGGGCATCGCCGTGCGCTGCGATCACACTGATGAGCAGTCGGTCATGCAGTTGTTTGAGCGCGTCCAGGGTGAGCAGGGACGCCTAGATCTGCTGGTGTGCAATGCGTGGGCCGGCTATATGCCGTATCCGGAGCACAACGAGTGGTTCGGTCAGCCGTTCTGGGAGCAGTCGATGCAGCGGTGGGACGGCATGTTCACTGGCGGCCTGCGCGCTCATCTGCTCACCGCACGCTACGGACTGCCGCTGATGGTGCCTGCCAAGCGTGGGCTGGTCATCTTTACGACGTTCACCATGGGCCGGAAATACCTGGGCAACGTCTTCTACGACGTCGCGAAGAACGGAATCTGCCGGGCAGCCGAAGTCCTGGCTGGTGAGCTGGAAGATCACGAGGTCGCGGTCGTCGCGCTGACGCCGGGCTGGGTGCTGGTCGAGCGGATGACCGAGCTTACTGACAGCGAGCGAGCGCAGACCGAGTCACCGGAGTACATCGGCCGCGCGGTCGCCGCGCTAGCCAGCGATCCCGGCGTGCTCCGCAAGACCGGCCAGACGCTGGCGGTCGGCAACCTGGCGCGTGAGTACGGCTTCACCGACATCGATGGCCGCCAGCCAACCGCGTACCCGATCGTGAGCTAGCCGGAGGTCAGGCAGGCCTGATCCAGCGGGCGCCGAGGATACGGTAGAGCCCGGCCAGGTTGTAGTAGACGTTGGTGATGACTTGAATCGCCACGAAAGTGACCGGCCAGAGCGCGCCGCCAAGGCCGGGCACCACGTCGATGGGCAGCGAGTAGGACATCGCGATGCGAAGCGCCGCGTCGACGAGCAGCGCGGTTCCCCAGATGACGGTCGAGGTCCGCCAGATCCTGCGGAACCTTTCATTGGTCTCCCAGAGTGAGTCCCACGACCGCGTCCCGAATATCTTCCTGCCCTCCATGAATGAGCGCGCGAAGATGAACGCGGCAGGTCGGCGCGCGGCCAGCGTGGCGAAGAACCAAAGACCCCACAGCGCAGTAATGAGGCCGTCCCGGGCGAGCAGGAATCGCGGACTGTGCGCGATCACCGAGACGATGATGGAGACGGTGATGGTGGCGAGGACGACGAGCGCCACCGGATCGACCCGGCGCTGGACCGCGAGTTTGTAGCAGGCACTCAGCGCTGGCAGGACCGCGGTGATGGACAGAGCGGCCAAGTTCGAGACGCCAGCGGAATGCAGGACGTAATACAGCGCCACGGGCGCGCCGATGTCGACGGCAAGCAGCCCGAGCTGGCCGCTCAGGCGCGGCGGCGTCGGCCCGTCGGGGGTCCCGGCAGGCACAGGACCGCCCGCCTGGTCGCCGCGGTCGGCGCCCGCCAGCTGCGGAACTGTTGCTCCCGCGGGTTGGCGGTCCCTCATGATTCGCGCCTGGTGGCGAGCTCGAAAACGGTCACGACCTCGGCGCCGTAGGCCTGGACATCGAGACCGGGATCGGCTGCCAGCGCGAAGGGCAAGCCGTCGACTGCCCGCTGCACCAGCGTGGCCAGCACACTGGTATCGAATGCCCGGAAATCGCCGCTTCGCTGTCCATCGATGAGGATCTGCTCGATCGGTGACAGAACGGCCCGCTCCGTTGCGGGACCATAGTCGAAGCCCCCGTTCAGGAAGATCTCCAGCAGCGCCTTCATCTGCTCGCGATGGGCCCCGATGAACTCGACGTTGGCCTCGATGTACGTCCGGAGCGCTGAGGTGGCACTCGACACCCCGGCGAGACGCTGTGCCATGTGCGACCCGATGGCAGTCACGACCTCGTGCACCACCTGGTCGATCAGTTCCTCGCGGCTGAGGAAGTGGTAGGAGATCAAGCCGGTGCTGGACAGCCCCGCCCGCTTGGCGATCCGGGCATAGGAGGCGTTGCGGTAGCCCACATCGGCAATCGTGGCGATGGCCGCCTGGACGATCTGTGCGCGCCTGGCGGTCTCGGTGAAAGTCCGCGTCAGCCCGGGCGCGTCACCCGACTTTGCTCGCATGAGCTAATAATAGCGCGGTCGAGCAAATCGAGCAGCCTGTGCCCGTACGGCCCGGCCGGCGAGCGGCTTGTGTCCTGGCCCTTGTCTGCACCAGGGCGGCCGAACGACGGCGTTCAGCTGCCGGCGAAGTACTGTGCAACCGGCGACCTAGCCCGGTCCAGGTGCGACGCGTACGGGGGCGACAATGGCAGTTGAGATCGATGATCAGGCCGCGTTTGCCAGTATCCCGGTGCGACCGGGACGCGTAACCTGAGAGCGTCACTGGCCCTGGTGCTTGGCACCGGGGAAGCCGACACGATGGCCATGCAGAAGTACGCAGTCGAGGACCCGGACACCGGAATGTTCGCTACCCGGTTTTGGTGCCCGGTGAACGCGCCGGTCTTCTCCCCTGAACATGAGGTGGCGCTGATCGCGCACTGCGTGGAAGAGGTAACCGACCGGGTCCGCAAGTTCGTGGCGAGCCAAACCGAGTTGAGGAACTGACACGTTGTCAGGTGTCCGCGTGCGGGCCGCGACCGAGGCCGACCTCGATGCGATCGCCGCGATCGCTATTGCGACGGGTCAGCACGAGGAATGGGCGGCCGCTAACCCTGCTTACGTCCGGCACCTCATGCAGCACGGCCAGGTCGAAGTCGCGGAACTGGCCGGCAAAGTGGCGGGCTTCGGCGCGACGCAGCGGCTAGGGACCGGGCCAGCAGCGGTCACGATGTTGTGCGACCTTTTTGTCGACCCGGCTGTGCACGGCAGCGGCCTGGGGCGCGCGATGCTTGCCAGCCTCTGGGCCGGTTCCGCGCGGCGGATCACGTTCAGCAGCCTGCACTCGCACGCGATCCCCCTGTACACCAGCTTCGGGCTCGACGCGTGGTGGCCCCTGCTGTACCTGCAGGGCGAGCCAGCCGGCTCGGGCCCGGCCGGCTGGACGGTGGAGCGGGCCGGTCCTGACGAGGTGGCGCAGCTGGAGCTCGGGTGG
This sequence comes from uncultured Actinomycetota bacterium, assembly GCA_963834665.1. GTDB lineage: Bacteria > Actinomycetota > Actinomycetes > Streptosporangiales > Streptosporangiaceae > JAJYUU01. Next base: position 145,095 of record CAWICK010000005.1, on the reverse strand, counting down.
ACGGGTACGGACCGCACTGCCGACCATCACGCCTGGGCTGCCCGGCGTGGCGGCGCGCCGGTGATCGTCAGCGCGGGCGCCGAGGTCTTTGCCGTGGGCGCCGTGATCGCAAGCGGTCCCGAGCGCGGCATCGAGCACCTGGTGCTATCGCCAGCCGCGGACGACGCCACGGCCGCGACGGCAGTGCTGGCTGTCCTCGCCGACCTCGATGCGCTGGCACTCGGCGCGGCGGAGCAAGAACTTCCGTTCGCCGGCCGGGTCACGTGTGCTTGCCCGGCCCGCATCCCGCTGTTCGCCCGGTGCTTGCAGCGGGCTGGCGATTCGATGAGTTCGACCTGTTCATGGCCACCGAGCCTGGTCTGCTCGACCCCCGCCGCGCGGTGCCCTCTCCCGGCCAAGCCTGAAGCGTTCAATGGCGCGCACAGCAGCTCGCCAGTGGAGGTCGCTGCTATGAGGAGCCACTCCAGTTCCTTCGCAACTCTGCGACGGACTGCCTCGATGATCTTTGAGCGGAGACGGTCAATTCGGTCGTCGGGGATGTCAGGCCGGTTCTTCTGCACGGTGTGGAGCGCCTCATAAAGGCCATGGCTAGAGTCCTATCTCCTGGCCAATCTCGGTAACCTTGTCAGCGGCCGCACGCGAGCGCTGGTCAGCGTGCCGTTTGTACTCCTTGAGGTCTGCGAACGCGATCCGCCTGTCCGGCCCACTTTTCTGTACGGGATCTTTCCCGACTCCAGCAGGCCGATAAGGAAGGGGCGCGAGACGTTGATCATGTCGGCCGCCTGCTGTGTAGTGAGCTGCGCATCGGACGGGATGAGGGCCACGCCCTGACCGTTCGCTAGGGTGCTCATAACCTGGGCGAGCATGGTCGCGCCTGCTCGCGGCACGACCAGCACCTCGTTCGCATCGCCCTCGACCTGGATCTCAAGCGGATCCTCGTCAGGGTGGCTTGACAGATAGTCCCTGATTCGGCGGGCAGTCCTGCCAGCGATCTCCGCGTCCACTTCCCCTGGGTCGATCGAGCTGATGTGTGCCGTGCCTGCCATGTGATGTCGCCTCCTCTGAGATGTTCGTTACTATCCGCAGTATGTGCAACAATCGAATCAGTCGCAACAGCTGAAAGAGCTTGCTTGCCGCCAGGTCGGCAGCGGGTCCTCGTCGTGCGGATGGCAGGCTAGAGGGCCTTGGACCTTTCCGGATCTGGAGGATCTGCAGGCATGACGCTGGACGCGGACGCGATCGTCGTCGGCGCCGGGCCTGGCCGGCCTGGTGGCGGCGGCTGAGCTGGCCGCGGCTGGGCCGCACAGGTCATCGTCGTGGACCAGGAGCCAGAGGCATCGCTCGGCGGCCAGGCTTTCTGGTCCTTCGGCGGGCTGTTCTTCGTCGGACTCTCCCGAGCAGCGCCGGATGGGCATCAACGACAGCTACGAGCTGGCGCTGCAGGACTGGCTGGGCAGCGCTGGCTTCGACCGGCCGGAAGACGAGTGGCCGCGGCGGTGGGCCGAGGCCTATGTCGGCTTCGCGGCCGGCGAGAAGCGGGCCTGGCTGCACAGCAAGGGCGTCCGCTTCTTCCCGGTCGTGGGCTGGGCCGAGCGGGGCGGTTACGGCCCGACAGGGCACGGCAATTCGGTACCGCGATTCCACATCACCTGGGGCACGGGGCCGGGCGTGCTCGCGCCGTTCGAGCGGGAGGTGCGGCGGCCGCGGTCGCGTCCGGCCAGCGTCCGGCTGCTGTTCCGGCACCGGGTCGACGAGCTGACCGTCACCGGCGGCACCGTCGACGGCGTGCGCGGCAGCATCCTGCGCGCCGTCCGGCGCGGCCCGCGGCGTGCAGAGTTCGCGTGCGGTAACCGGCGAGTTCGAGCTGCACGCTCAGGTGGTCCTGGTCACCTCCGGCGGCATCGGCGGCAACCATGAGCTGGTGCGCCAGCTACTGGCCGGCGCGGATGGGCACGCCGCCAGAGCACATGCTGTCCGGCGTGCCGGAGCATGTCGACGGCCGGATGCTGGCGATCAGCGAGTCGGCCGGAGCCGCCGTGATCAACCCCGACCGGATGTGGCACTACACCGAGGGCATCGACAACTGGGATCCGATCTGGCCGCTGCACGGCATCCGGATCCTGCCCGGCCCGTCGTCCCTCTGGCTTGACGCGCGCGGCCGCCAGTTGCCGGCGCCGCTATTTCCCGGCTTTGACACGCTCGGCACCCTCGAGCACATCATGACGACCGGGTACGACTACACCTGGTTCGTGCTGACGCAGAAGATCATCGAGCGCGAGTTCGCGCTGTCCGGCTCGGAGCAGAACCCGGACCTCACCGGGAAGAGCATCGCCAAGCTGCTCGACCGGGTGAAGCCGGGGCCGCCCGGCCCGGTCGCCGCGTTCATGCGGCAGGGCGCTGACTTCGTCGTCGGAGGACAACCTGGCCGCGCTGGTGGCCGGGATGAACAAGCTCACCGGCGAGGACCTGATCGACTTGGCGGACCTGACCCGGCTCGTCGAGGCCCGCGACCGCGAGGTCGCCAACCCGTTCACCAAGGACGTGCAGCTCACAGCCATCCACGGCGCGCGCCGCTACCGGGGCGACAAGCTGATCCGGGTGGCCAAGCCGCACCGGTTCCTCGACCCGGCGGCCGGCCCGCTGATCGCGGTCCGGCTGCACATCCTGACCCGCAAGAGCCTCGGCGGCCTGCAGACTAACCTCGATGCACAGGTCCTCGGTCCGGCGGGCCAGCCGGTCGGCGGCCTGTACGCGGCCGGCGAGGTGGCTGGCTTCGGCGGCGGCGGCATGCACGGGTATCGGGCGCTCGAGGGCACGTTCCTCGGCGGCTGCCTGTTCTCCGGCCGGACCGCGGGGCGCAGCGCGGCGCGCGCTACTGCCTAGAGGAAAGGGCCGGGCCCGGTCATCGGCACTTCGGCCAGCCCCGCTCGCTCCTTGACGATGGCCGCGACCGCATCCACATCGTCCGGCGTCAGATACGGCTGAACCGCGCCGCCAGTGTCGATGATGATCGCTGCGCGCTTTCGTGGGCGGCCTGGGTCGAGGCTTGCCCAGTACTGCGGATTCGCAGTACCCCAGATGCGGCCTCTCCCCCGGGTCGGCGAGAGGGTCACCCGCCTGGCGGCCTTGATGGCCGAATACGGGATGTGCTTATCGCCCCAGAGGTAATACCAGCGGACCACGATGGCGTCCTCGGTGCACGTTATCCGCTTATCGCGGTACAGATCGGCCATGTGATCATCATGCCACCGGCCGGAAGAACCGCGAAAGGATTGCTTTACAGTCCTCTCATGGCCACTGTCGACGACGTCCGGCGGATCGCGCTGGGCCTGCCGCGTACCACCGAGCGCGAATCGCGTGGCGACCTGGACTGGCGCGTAGCGGACAAGAGCTTTGTCTGGGAGCGCCCGCTGCGGAAGGGCGACATCGCCGCGCTCGGTGACCGGGTCCCCGATGGCCCGGTGTACGCGGCGCGCACTGCCGACGAGGGCGTGAAGCACGCCCTTATCGCCGACGACCCGGCGGTCTACTTCACCACGCCGCACTTCAACGGCTATGCCGCCATCTTGTTCGAGCTGGACCACATCAGCGTTCGGGAGCTCACCGAACTGATCACCGATGCCTGGCTGGCCAGGGCACCGAAGAAGCTCGCCGCGGAGTTCCTGGCGCGTTAACCACAGCCTTCGCCTGTCTCGTGCCGGGTTCGGTGCGCGGGAGTGGACATCGGCGGGTGAAGCGGCAAGGCTTGGGATGGCAGCCAGCAAGGCCGGGGCTGGCACCTGGAACGCACAGGCGGAGCAGGGCAGGCGGGCGAGGAAGCCATGACTGTGTACGTGCATAAGTTGGAGAGTCAGAGCCGAGCTTTCGCGTACGATCCGTGGTTTGTCCTGACGGCCGACACTGACGATGAGCTGCATGCCTTCGCTGCCAGCCTCGGTCTCACCCGCGTCATGTTCCAGCCCGGCGCGCAGGCTCTCCCGCACCAGGACCCCGTGGCCGCCCACTATGACGTGACCCGGGGTGAGCGTGATCGGGCCGTCGCCCTCGGAGCGCGGGTGATCACCCCAGCGACATCATGACTTAGGTAGGGATCCACAGGCAGAACGGATGCCCTGCCGGGTCGAGGTACACCCTGACGTCGTCTTGCGGCTGGTACTCAGCCAGCGTCGCCCCGCACGCGATCGCGTACGCTCCGGCCGCCTTCAGGTCATCGACCTCGATGTCCAGGTGCATCATCATCTGCTGGTCGCCGGGCCCGGCGGGCCACACTGGCGGCACGTGGCCCTCCTCGGTCTGGAACGACAGGCCCGCTCCGCCGCCGGGCGCGGCGAGTGCTACCCAGCCAGGCTCGTCCGCCCGCGTTTCCCAGCCGAGCAGTTCCCGGTAGAAGGCGGCCAGCGCGCCGGCATCGGGCGCGCCAAGTACCATAGCGGTGAGTGTCATCGCCGGGCGAGTCATCGTTCCTCCCAAGTGGACGTTCTCCCGCCGTTGACGCTAGCCCAGGGATCCGACACTCGGATCCCTGCACGGGTAGTGTCGGGCGGCATGGTCTTGCGGTGGCACCGGTCATGGCGGACACCGCGATGACCGGCCAGACCGGGTCGGCGCGGCCGCGACCCCGGCAGACGCCGCTGTATGCCGCTTGTGTGCCTGGTCTCGGCCGGATGCTGCGCGGGGAGCTTCACACCAGCGGGACCACCGTAACCGACACTAGCTCCGACGGCCGGACGCAGCTGGTCTTCGTTGCGGCGGACCGCGCGGGCCGGGCTGCGCTTCTGCGCTCGCGACTGGCAGAGGATGTATTCGCCGAGATCGGCCGGGCGAGCCGGGCAGGCGGCGCAGGCCCCTCTGCCGTGGCCGACATGGCCTGGCAGCCCGCTGCCGTTCAGCGGGCGCTGTCGGTCTGGGCTGAGGAAGTCGCCCCGCTGTCCGCCTCGATGACGTTCCGGGTGATCGTCCGGCTGCGCACTGAGCGCAGGTTCCCGCGCAGCGAAATGCGGCAGGCGCTGACGGCGAACATCGCTAGGGACAAGCCCCGCTGGAGGCTCGCCGACCCAGCGCAGCTCGAGATCTGGATGACCGAATGGCACGACGGGCAGTATGTCGCGGGCTTGCGGCTCAGCGGCGCTGGCAGGCGGCAGCACGGCAGCCGCGGCCCGGAACGACCGGAGGCATTGCCGCCCACGGTTGCAGCCGCGATGGTGCAGCTGGCCGGCGAGCCGCGCGGCCTGCTGCTGGATCCGTGCTGCGGGACCGGCACCATCCTGGGTGAAGCGCTGGCAGCAGGCTGGGCAGCGGAGGGCACGGACAACGATCCCGCAGCGGTTGCCGCGGCGGCCCGGAACGCGCCGGCCGCAGCCGTCCAGCTTGGCGACGCGCGCGAACTGCTGCTGCCCGACGACAGCGTCGGCGCGTGCGTGACGAAGTTGCCAGTCGGCTCGCTTCGTCGGATGCCTGAGGGCTGGGAGGACTGGGCCGGGGAGGTGCTCGGTGAGCTGAGCCGGGTCACCAGGACCGGCGGTGCCGCGGTCGTGCTTGCGCCGGACCTGCCACGCGCCGCTATCCCCGGCACGCTGCGGCTGCGCAAGACCGTGCCGATCCGGCTGCCGGGGGCAGGTTCGGTGATCTGGGCGTTCCGCCGGGCCTAGCCTGCCTCAATCGCGCGGGCGGCCGCCGGGTCATGATCATGACGATGGCCTAGTAGATATCGTCGTGCCTGATGTAACGGGGTGAGCGATCGATCAGGAATCGAGAAGCGCCGGTCACCGGGCCGCACCTAGCGTGACCGTCATGACTTCCATCGAATCCGTCATGCTCGACGTGGCCGACCCAACGGCCGCAGCGTGGGAGGCAGCAGCGCTCTGAGCCGAGCTCCGCATCGACTACGGCGGGAGGTACCATCGTGCGAGTGACCAGCAGACCCGCCGCGGCGCAGCACCTGCGCGACCTCGCCCAGCTGCGCCGGGTCCGCGACCGGATCGACCGGGAATACGCGCAGCCGCTGGACGTGGAGGCGCTCGCCCGCGGCGCGCACATGTCGGCCGGGCACCTCAGCCGCGAGTTCAAGCTCGCCTACGGCGAGTCGCCGTACAGCTACCTGATGACGCGGCGGATCGAGCGCGCGATGGCGCTGCTGCGTCGTGGCGACCTCAGTGTCACCGAGGTCTGTTTCGCGGTCGGCTGCTCGTCGCTGGGGACCTTCAGCACTCGCTTCACCGAACTGGCCGGCGTGCCGCCCAGCACCTACCGGAGCCAGGCAGCTGGCGCGACGGCGGGGATGCCGTCGTGCGTGGCGAAACAGGTGACCAGACCGGTCAGGAATCGAGAAGCGCGGGTCACCGGGCCGCAGCTAGCGTGACCGCCATGGACATCACCATTCATGCGAGCCGACCGAGCAGCCGTATGGCAATTCGCGACTGCGCTCTTCCGCGATCCTGCAGGCGACCTGATCCGCATCCAGGAACTTCGCTGAGCCTGCCGGCGATCGCAGCCATGTGCACAGACGCGTACCGTGAGGCGCTGATCCGAAATCTCCGGTCCACGGCGTCATCGGCGGCGCCACCGGGCCGGCGCCGCGCCATGGCCAGGCCGCTGAAGTCCACCGCGAAGGCGTTGTGGGGCGGCCGCGGCGGCGTCCTACGAATCCCGGCAGGACGTCTGGAAAGCCGCGACGCGGGCCCGGTTGCGGTCAACAAATAGCGGTTACTTATTCTGGGCCGCATGGACCAGGTACTGGTGCCCGGCGCTCCCCGGGTGGCCCGGCGGCATGGCTAAGACCTGGCTCATCACCGGAAGCTCCCGCGGCCTCGGCCAGGCCGTCGCGCGCGCCGTGCTGGAAAACGGAGACCAGGTGGTTGCCACAGCGCGCCGCCCGCAGGACCTCGACGACCTCGTCACGGCTTACCCAGACCGGTCGCGCGCAGTAGAGCTCGATGTTACTGACGCAGCCGCTGCCCGGGCTGCGGTCCAGGCGGCGGTCGATGAGTTCGGCGGGCTGGACGTGGTCGTCAACAATGCCGGTTACGCCAACTCGATCCCTATCGAAGAGGTGTCCGAGGAGGACTTCCGGGCGCAGATCGACACCAACTTTCTCGGCGTCGTGCACGTCACCAAGGCTGCCCTGCCGATCCTGCGCCAGCAACGCTCCGGGCACTTCATCCAGATCTCATCGGTCGGCGGACGGGTCGGCGGGTCGCCAGGGCTGGGCGCCTACCAGAGCGCCAAGTTCGCCGTCGAGGGCTTTTCCGAGGTGCTCAACGCCGAAGTAAGACCTCTGGGGATCAAGGTCACGATCATCGAGCCAGGAGCGTTCCGCACCGATTGGTCAGGCTCGTCCATGCGCCGCCCGCCGGTAGGCGCCGACTACGACCAGACTGTCGGCGAGATGAATCGCATGCGGGCGGCTACCGTGGGGACATGGCCGGGCGACCCCGCTCGCGCGGCGAAGGTCATCGCGGACATCGCCGGCCTCGCGGATCCGCCGCTGCGTCTGCTGCTCGGCTCGGACGCGCTGGCCGCCGCCGAGCGGTCGTCGATCGCCCGTTCCGCCGAGGCGCAGGCCTGGGCGAGCATCAGCAGATCCACCGACTTCGCGGCCGCCGCGCCGTAACCCGCACACTGGCGGCGGTCCGCTAGCGCCGCTTGCGGCCGATGGCGAAGTAGGAGAGCGGGCCGAAGAGGTTGACCACCATTGCTGACCGCCAGAAACTCTTCGGTCCGCGGATCTGCTCGGCGGGCCGCCGTTTGATGTCGACCAGCGCGGCGATCTTCAGCGATAGTTCAGCGGCTGCGGCCGTGACGAGCAGGACCCGCTGCCGGTCGCTGAGGTCACTCCATTTCATCCGCGCCATCGTGCCTCCCTGTGGGTCGAACTGCGAGCCCGATTCTGCCGCAGTGGCGGCATGCTGTGTCCCCGCAGCCAAGATGTGCGCCGCTATGTGGAGGTATGTTCCTAGCGCGGGGGCGCGAAGCGGGACGACCGGCCCATCGGCATCCCGTCGCGGCGCGGATGGTCTCCCGGCCGCGTAAGAATGATTCATGAGCAAAACTCCGCTTGCGCCGCCACCCGGCGACAAGCCCGTGCGCACCGCTCCGCCGCCGCCGCCCGCATGGCGGCACTGGCTATGGCTAGTGGCGCTGGTCTTCGCGCTCCTTTACATCCTGCCGGGCTTCGTGCATACGACGCCGCAGACCCAGCTGACCTATTCGCAGTTCATCAGCGACGTGAATGCGCACAAGGTCAAGAGCGTGATCCTCCCCTCCGCGTCCACCAGCGGCGCAAACGTGACGGCTACCGGCGTATTGACTAATAACCACAACTTCTCGACGGTGATCCCGGCCATCCTCTCGGGATCGTCGCTGAGCACGAGCCTGCAGGCCGCGCACGTATCCGTGACCGCTCAGCCGGCCAGCAGCTCAGTTGGCGGGATCCTGCTGAACCTTCTCATCTTCATCGTGCTGCCGTTCGGCCTGGTGTTCTACCTGTTCCGGCGGATGGCCCGGACTACCGGGAGCACGCTGCAGGGCGTGATGGGCGTCGGCAGGTCACGGGCGAAGGTCTTCGACGCCGAGCAGCCTAAGACGAAGTTCACCGACGTGGCCGGCTACGACGGCGTGAAGGCGGAGATCACGGAGGTCGTCGACTTCCTCCGCAGTCCGGAACGGTACCGGCGGGCCGGCGCTATGGCCCCACGCGGAGTCCTGATGGTCGGTCCGCCCGGTACCGGCAAGACGCTGCTAGCCCGGGCGGTAGCCGGCGAGGCATCAGTGCCGTTCTTCTCGGTAGCTGGCTCCAGCTTCGTCGAGATGTTCGTCGGCGTCGGCGCCGCGCGAGTGCGCGACCTGTTCGCAGAGGCGCGGAAGGCCGCGCCAGCGATCATCTTCGTGGACGAGATCGATGCCATCGGCCAGCGCCGGGCTGGCTCGGGAGCGATCGTCGCCAACGATGAGCGCGAGCAGACCCTGAACCAGCTGCTCTCGGAGATGGACGGGTTCGACATTTCGGCCGGCATCGTGGTACTCGGCGCCACCAACCGTCCCGAAGTACTAGATCCGGCCTTGCTGCGGCCCGGCAGGTTCGACCGGCAGGTAGTGATCCCGCTGCCGACGCTGGACGAGCGGGCGGCCATCCTCGCAGTGCACTGCCGGGACAAGAAGCTCGGCCCCGATGTGGACTTGCAGGTGGTAGCACGCGGCACGCCGGGATTCTCCGGCGCGGACCTGGCCAACTTGGCCAACGAGGCGGCGATATTCGCGGTGCGCGACGGCCGCGACGTGCTGTCCGCGGCCGACTTCGACGATGCCAGGGACCGGATCCTGCTTGGCCGCCGCGAGGGATCAAACGTCCTGCTGCCCGACGAGAAGCACGCGGTGGCGATCCACGAGGCCGGTCACGCGCTCGTGGCCGCGCTGTCCGACCACGCGGACCCGGTCGCGAAGATCACCATCCTGCCGGCCGGGCAGGCGCTCGGTGTCACCCAGCAGCTGCCGCTGTATGAGCGGCATCTGTACGGCGAGGATTACCTGAAGGAATCGCTGGCAGTCCGGCTCGGCGGCCGGTCGGCGGAGCTGGTCGAGCTCGGCCAGGGCTCGACTGGGGCCGCCAACGACCTGGCGTCCGCTACCGACCTGGCGACCAGGATGGTCCGCGAGTTCGGGTTGTCCCCTGCGCTCGGCCCAGTCGGTTATCCCGAGGGCGGGTCTGTCTTCCTTGGCGGCGGCGGATCCGGCTTTTCCAGCCGGCCCTTCGCGGAGGCCACGCAGGCCGTCATCGACGAGGAAGTGGCGCGGTTGCTCCGGGAGGCCGAGCAGTCAGCGGTCGGTCTCATCCGGTCGCATCGCGAGGAGCTCGGGCAGCTTGTGTCGTTGCTGCTAGAGCACGAGACGGTCGATGGCGCTGCCGTATACAAGATCGTCGGTCGGCCGGTGCCAGAACGCAGGCCGGAGGAGATGACGATTTCGCCGCACGCCGCGACAGCGGACAGTCGCCCGGGCCGCGGGGCCGTGTCGGCGGATGTAAAGGCCGACCCGGGGCGCTAGCGCCACCAGGGCCTTCGCCGGATCCTGGCCAGCCGCTCGGCGGGCTCGGCCAGGCCCGGCGAATGAGCCGCCAGGTGTTTCAGGTGATGCGCCACCCACAGGGCGTCAGCCCGGTACTCAGCTGGCCCGCCGCCGCCGCGCGGGTCGGCGGCCGCGGACAGGTAGCCGTCCTCGGGCGGAGGCTCGGCAATCACTGGCAGCGGGCCGTCCCGGCTGGGCTTGGCGACGAGGTCTGCGAGGCCGTCGTAGAACCCGGCCAGCGCGCCCGACTGACGCTCAAGGCGCGCGTGCGGTTGCCCGTCATGCGTGTGCGGGCCGGTCTCCGGCAGGCTCGCCAGCGAGTACGCGGTGAGGCGGAGACGCATGGCTGCCATCACCAGAATCCACAAGTCGGCCTTGGCCAGCCGCTTGGAACCCTGCTCGGTCAGGTAGCCGCGCACTGCGTCATCCAGCCGGGTGCCTGCGGCGACGGCCGCCATCGCGCGCTCGGGCCAGTAGACGCGCTCGCCAAGCGCCCAGCTGACCGCATCCCCTAGATAGCTTGCGCCGGAGCGAAAAGCATCGGCGAGATTGTCCCCGACCACGGCGGAGACGCCGCGAGGCCAGAACAGCAGGCCGACGATGACGCTGACGGCGATCCCGATGGCGACATCCTCGACGCGCAGCAAGCCGACCTTCCACCCGGCCGGCGCGATCAGGTTGAACAAAACCACGACGGTCACGGTGAAGGCGGCCTGCCCGGCCAGGAACGGGGCCGTTCCCGGCGTATAGGCCGCGACGAGGACAGCGAGGGGGAACACCACCCACAGCGCAACCGGGCTGGTGCCGATGGCCAGCAGCAGGGCCGCCCCCACGACAAACCCGGCGACAGTGCCCGCGAGCGCACGCATCGCGGTGCTGCCCGTTGCCGTGGCGCTGGTCCGGAGCACGGACAGCGTCCCGAGGACAACCCAGAAGGCATGCTGGACATCGGTCAGCTTTGCGACCGCGACGGCCGCCGCCAGCGCGACGGCACCACGGGCCCCGTTCCGGAACCAGACTGATCGCAGACTGGCATCGGTGGCGATGATGCCGGCGGCGCGGGCCGGGATCCTTCGCCTGGCCGCGGCGGGGCGGCCTGGCGCGGGCTGTGCTGGCTGCCCGCTCAGCCAGCTCTGGCGCTGCATATTCACCTCGGCGGGGCTGGCCCTGCGGGCGGCGATCATCGCGTCACCAGCCGCAGCTGAGGTGGCGATGCCGATTGCCTGTGCGTGGAACGCGTAATCGGTCCTGCGCACAGCGAGCTCGGGTTCAGCGGCCAGGCGCTGCAGGTGCCGTGCGCTAGCCAGGCGCGCGCGCCAGATCTGCTCCAGGTCCGGTTCAGCGTCGCGGCCAGACAGGAGCGCTGCGACCTGATCCAGGGCCCGCGCCGACAAGGCCAGAAGTTCCCGGTCCTCGGCCGCGGCGCCCGGCAGCTCAAGGTGACCGTCGGCCGCGTCGCTGATCAGCGAGGTGCACCACTCCAGCACGTGGATCAGGTTTGCCAGGCCCTGATCCGCCGAGGCCAGACCGATCGGACGGTACGGGGTGGAAACGAAAGCGTCCATCAGCGCGTGCTTGGCCGCGATCGAGGCCTCCCGGTTGGCCTCGGTCGCCCGGCCGCCGATGGCAGCCTCGAGCTGCCGGGCCAGTGCGTCGGCCAGGCTCGCCGCTTGCGACCGCAACCGGTCCCCGGGCGAGTGCGGCGACAGCAGGAGCACTGCGGCAGTGCTGACCACCGAGGCGAGCCACCAGCCGGCCAGCCGCCAGCCGAGCATGCCGGGCGTGCCGGCTGACGCTACCGGCAGGATGTAGGCGAGCATGCACGCCGTCACGCCCGAGGCCGCATTCGGCCCGGTGGAGCCTGCGAAGTAAATGGCGAAGGCGACGGGCACCGTCACGAGAGCCGCCAGCCAGGCCGATCCGCTGACCAGCGTGCCGATCGTCAGGGCCACGCTGCCGGCCACCGCCAGGCCGAAGTGGGCGATCGCCTTGTCCCGCCTTGTGCCCCCGAAAGATGTAAAGACCAGCGCGCCGAAGCCGCCGAAGGTGGCGAAGAGGGTCATCTGCGCATTGCCGATGACCTTGAACGAGATCGCGAACAGCGCCGGCACGACGATGGTGGCCCGCGCAGCGCGTATCGCCGCCGGGACTGACCAGGTCACCCGCCACCACGGCGCGATCGGCTGGCGAGGCGGCTGGCGGGCGTCGCCTTTGCCTGCCACGCTGGCCGACTGGGTTACCGCACCCTGAGACATGTGCAAACCACTCTGTCACCGGCCCTGGTGCCTCGTACATCCCGTCCGGTGAATTGGGATATCCGGACTGTGTGGGCGGTTTGCCTGATTGCGCCGGATTCGGAAAACCCGCTGGCGAGGCTGGCTGCCCTGCACAAGTGATTTTTCGCGCTGCGAGCGGAACCTTTGGGGATGCGCTGTCGCGCCCGCAACACCGCAGCCACAAATGTCTGCTGGATTGATCTTCAAGCGTGAGCGGAGGGCAAGTAAGGCATCCATCTCTCCGGAATTCTCTGACTAAAGTCAGAGAATGGAAGCAGCCAATGTCAGCCAGGTCCGCAGCTTCAACCGGACGGTAACGCAGCGGATCGGCGCCCTGTACGACGGGTTCCTCGCGCGCGACCGGCCGCTGGGGCAGGCGCGCGTGCTGTGGGAGATCGGTGCGGACGGCAGTGACGTCCGGCTCCTGCGGTCGCGGCTGGACCTGGACGCCGGCTACCTCAGCCGCCTGCTGAGGTCGCTGGAGAGCGACGGGCTGATCGTCACCGAACCCAGCGGAGCGGACGGCCGGGTGCGCGTCGCCCGGCTGACAGCTGGCGGCCTTGCCGAGGTCGCCGAACTCGACCGGCGGTCTGACCAGGCGGCATCCGACATGCTCGAGCCGCTCAGCGAGCGGCAGCGGGCGCGACTGGCCGCTGCCATGGCGGAAGTCGAACGGCTGCTGATCGCTTCCATGGTCAGGGTCCAGGCGGCCGATCCGCGCAGCCCGGATGCCCGCTCGTGCCTGCGGGCCTATTTCAGCGAGCTAGCGGGGCGCTTCGCCGGCGGCTTCGACCCTGCGCTCAGCATCCCGGCCGAGGAAGCGGAGCTGACTCCCCCGGCCGGGTTGTTCCTGGTGGCCAGCCTGCATGGCGAGCCTGCCGGCTGTGGCGCGATCAAGTACCACGGCAGCGACCCGGCTGAGATCAAGCGAATGTGGGTCAGCCCGGCCGCCCGCGGGCTGGGCCTAGGCCGCCGGGTCCTTGCTGACCTTGAGGCACGAGCGGAGCTGAACGGCGTGCGCGTCCTGCGGCTGGAAACCAATCGCACGCTGGCCGAGGCCATCGCCCTGTACCGGTCGGCGGGTTACCGCGAGATCCCGGCATTCAACGATGAGCCGTACGCTCATCACTGGTTCGAGAAGGTACTCAGCTAGCGGCGAGCTGGCAGGCAATGTCCACGGCGGGCTGCCAGGGGTCCTCGTCGCCGCCAGCGCTGACCGGATTCGCCGCGCGGAACAGCCAGTCCGTCACAGCCCGGTAGATAAGGGCGCGGATCAGGTACTGGCCGAGGTCCCCGGCACCGGCGACGGCGTCCAGGACCTGCGCATCTGCGCCTTCCCAGACCAGGGCGTCGGCGACCACGATCGCGTCCGCGAAGGTAACGGGGCGCCAGTAAGCCGAGAAGTCGATGATCGCAGGCGGGAACTCACCATCAAACAGCACATTGCCGCCGAGGTCGCCGTGGATTAGCTGGCTGGGTGCTGACAAGGGCCGCCGTGCCGCCGCAAGCCGGCCGAGGTGGTTCACTTGCGCGAACTCGCTCGCCGGCAGCTCACCCCAGGCGACCCGGTCCCCGATAGCCCACGGGCTGTCCCGCTGATCAAGGAATCCGGGCCGGGCCACCCCCGACAGGGCGGCATGGAAGCGCTGCCCGGCAGCTATCACCTCCGGCCAGCGGCCCTCGGCGTGCTGCCCGGCCAGGAACTCGGCCGCGCACCAGCCGTCAACGCAGACCGAGCCGTCGGCGGCGAGCCGCGGCCTGGCTACCCGGAACCCGTCGCATTCCAGCTGCGAGAGCACTTCGGCCAGCCACTCCAGCTCGGGAACCGGAAGGTCAGCCGGCTTAAAGACCAGGTCGCCTGCCCGCCACGAGGTGCCCTGGCCGCCGGCCAGGCGCGCCAGCGGCAGGCCGGCCACGCCGAACCGGGCGAGCACTCCTTGCGGCGGCGGCTTTGCGAGCACTTGGATAGGTCTATCACCGCCAGCCGCAGGAGGACCGAATGCCCGACCAGGTGCCGTACGTCAGCTATCTCTGCCTGGGCGACGACCCGCACCTGGTGGCCAACGCGTGCGGCTCCTGCGGCGCACTGTTCTTTGACCGGCGCAACGCCTGCGCGAGCTGCGGCGGCACCGATTTCAGCCAGCGCCGGCTGGCCAACGACGGCGTCCTGCGGGCCTTCACGATCGTGCACCGGGCCACGCCAGACGTCACGGTGCCGTATGTCTCCGGCATTGTCGACCTGGACGGCGGCGGCGTCGTCAAGGCAAACGTGGTGGGCATCGACCCCAGGCCCGAGCAGGTTGCGCTGGGCATGAAGGTCAAGCTGACCACGTTTCCTATCGGAACGGACTCGGAGGGAACGCAGGCGATTAGCTTCGGGTACGAGCCAGCATGACGAGGACTTGGCGCCCGATTGACATGATCGTCCTGTGATATCAATGGGCCATGGCGAGCCCGGCTGACCCAGTACTCGACAGCGTGAGCACCGGCCTGCCCGAGCTGCTCTCACTCGAGCGCATCGAGGACGACATGTTCCGCAGCGTCGTCGTGAGCCCGGATCGGGCCGGGCTGTTCGGCGGTCAGGTCGCCGCGCAGGCGCTGCGCGCGGCCGCGGAGACGGTCCCGGCGGACAGGCATCCACACTCGCTGCACGGCTACTTCCTGGCTAGGGGCGACGCGTCCCGCCGGGTGCTGCTGACCGTGTCCAGGGACCGCGACGGCGGTTCGTATTCCAACCGGCGCGTGATCGCGGTCCAGAACGGCGTCGTGATCTTCAACATGGCGGCGTCTTTCCATGTCGCCGAGGACGGCGCTGATTACCAGGCGCACGCGGCACCGCTGGTGCCGGCGCCGGAGGACCTGCCCGACGATGAGCGCTGGCACCGGATGCATGGCGTGGAGATCCGGATCCCGTCGCAGCCGCAGCCGGGCCAGCAGTGGCCGTCCCGGATGTGGGTGCGGTCGCGTCACAAGCTGGACTCCGACACCCTGCACGCCTGCGCCCTGGCTTATGTCTCCGACATGTTCACCGGCCTGGCCGCGGTGCCGGCCATCGCCGTGACCGGGCCGTTGACCAGTATCGACCATTCGGTCTGGTTGTACCGCAAGGTCGAGCTCGATGACTGGGTGCTGATGGACCTGCAGCCGGAGTCCACCTCCGGCGGCCGGGGCATGTACACCGGCCGGATCTTCAGCCGGGACGGGACGCTGTGCGCGGGGATCGCGCAGGAGACCCTGTTCCGCCCGGGCGCCGCGCGCATCGGGCCGCTGGCGCACTAATCGCGCAGCGGCCCGTTGGTGCCCCCGTTCCGGATAGCCAGGCCCCGGCTGCAAGCGATCCGGCCGTCCCGGTGCTACGGCGTGATCACCATGCCGACGGGCGTGCCTGCGATGCGAATTCGCGGTCCGGCCTGGTTGGCGGCGGTGCTGATCGGCGTCACGTAGTGGTATGCGCCGCTGCCGTCGTTGCCGACGTAAAGCGTCCGCCCGTCCGGCGTGATCGCGATGATCGAGGGGACGTCACCGACGCTGATCGGCTTGCCGATCTTGTTGGTAGCGGTGCTGATCGGCAGGATGTCGTGGCCGCTGATTACGTACACCGTTGAGCCGTCCGGGGTAATCACCATGGCGCCGGGTCCGGACAGCTGGATCGGCTTCAGTGCCTTGCCTGCGGTCAGTGATATGGGGACGACCGTACTGTCGGTCTCAACGTAGGCGGTCTTGCCGTCAGGAGTGAGGACAATGGCATTCGGATAACCCGGCAGCAGGGGACCGTTGTGCGCTCCGAGAGGTACGGCAATCGGCCTGAGTGCCTTATTGGTCGCAGTGCGGATGGGGAATACCTCGTCGCCGCTCACTGCGTAGGCGGTCCTGCCGTCGGCCGCTATCGCGATGGCGCCGGAAGACGAGAACGTTCGGCCGCGTGGACGGACGCTGATCGGCCTGAGTGCCTTGTTGCCCGCCGTTGCGATCGGCGTAACTGTGTGTGCGCTGGGATTGAGCACGTATGCCGTCTGGCCATCCGGCGTGATAGCAACCGCATTGGCATCGCAGCCTGCCGCTGGCCCTGCCCCGCTAGCAGGACATCCGTCAGCACGGACCGGCTTAAGAGCAATGCTGGTGACCAGGTCAATGGGCACCACCCCGTAGAAGTTAGGCACGTAGGCGGTCTTGCTGTTGGGGGTGATCGCGATTGCTACCGGAACTCCGGGTACCCTGATCGGCGGCCGGCCTTCTTGGTGGCGGTGTCAATCGGGATGACCATGTTCCTTCCGCCGAGCTCGTAGACGGTTCGGCCGTTCGGGCTGATGGCAAGGCCACCGAGACTGGAGTCGATCGCGGTTATCGGCCGCCCGGCTGTGTTGGTGGCAAGGTTGATCGGCACGACCGTCTGGGCACTGGTGGCCACGTATACCGCCGGCGGAGCTGGCCTGTATCCGCGATGGGCCGGCCCGGCGCTAGTGCCGGTGAGTACGGGGACCCCGATGGCGAGCACGGCAACGGCGGCAGCCGCCGTTGCGGCACCGGTCAGCTGGCGCCGGCGGCGCAGCCGGAGCCCTGCCCGCAGGGAGTTACGAGCGAGTGGCCCGATCGGCGGTTCGTTTGCGGTCGCCCGGTCAAGCAGGACGCGGAGCCTTGCCTCATCCATTGCTGGGGTCCCCTGTCTTCTTGAGATTCCCGTGCTGCCCGGCTGGCGGGCCCGGCTCAGCTGATGTCTCGTCCAGGAGTTCGCGCAGCTTGGCCAGCGCCCGGGCGCTTTGGCTCTTAACGTTGCCGGTGGAGCAGCCGAGCGTGGCCGCTGCCTGTTCGATGCTCTGGTCGGCCCAGTAACGCAGCACGACCACGGCACGGCTCTTGCGCGGCAGGGTGGCCAGGGCATCAAGTAAGGCCATCCGCAGCTCCGGTGAGTGCTGTTCGGTCGGCCGTTCCGGCAGGTGGCCGGTCAGGATCTCCACTGGGCGCCTGCGGCGGCCCTCGGCCAGGTACGTGTTGACGAGCGTCCTGGTCGCGTAGGCGTGCACCGCGTCCTGCCTGTTGATGCGCCGCCAGGCCACGAAGACCTTCGCCAGCGTCGTCTGGGCCAGGTCCTCAGCGGTATGCCAGTCCCCGCAGAGCAGGAAGGCCGTCCGCCGCAACCGCGCGGCTTCGGCCTCAGCGAAGGCGATGAACTCACCCTCCGCGGATGTCACGGGTCACGGCTCCTCCGTTCCGGCCGGCCAGCCCGGCAGCGCGTTCCGCCCAGATAGATGCAGCGGGCACGCGGCGGGTTGCATTATGAGCCGTCTTTAGCTGTGCTTGCCACTGTCAGACGACCGAGCAGGCCGTCCTCGCACAGAACGGAGCAGCTAGGTGACGGAAAGTGCTGAGGAGCTAGTCCTGCGATCGGAGCCCCAGCCTGGGGTCGTCCAGCTGACGCTGTCGCGCCCCGAGAAGCTCAACGCCATGACCGAGCCGCTGGTCAGCGAACTGCACCGGCGGCTGCGCGAGCTCAGCACCGACCTGGCCTGCCGGGTCGTCATCCTGACAGGCGCGGGCCGGGGTTTCTGCGCCGGGCTCGACCTGGGCGGCTTCGGCACTATGAAGGGAACGGAGTCCCTTGGACACGCGCAGCGAACCTGGCTGGTGCAGCGTTCCATCGCCGGCCTGGTCCAGGAGATCCGGCGGATGCCCCAGCCAGTGATCGCGGCGGTGAACGGGCCGGCGGCGGGCGGTGGCTTTGCGCTGGTCTGCGCCAGTGACATCCGGATCGCCTCGTCCAGCGCGGTGTTCTCGACCTCGTTCATCCGGATCGGCGTCACCGGGTGTGACATTGGCACCTCCTGGATGCTGCCCAGGCTCGTCGGGGCCGCCAGGGCGCACGAGCTGATGCTGACGAGCCGTCGGTTCGACGCAGACGAGGCGCTGCGGATCGGTCTAGTGACCGACGTGGTCGAGCCAGACCTGCTGGCTGGCCGGGTCGACGCGATGGCCGCGGCGCTGCTCGCCGCACCGCCGCTCTCGCTCTCACTCACCAAGCAGGGCATGTGGCTGGCGCTGGAGATCCCGTCGTTCGACGCGATGATCGAGGTGGAGAACCGCCAGCAGGTGCTGACCAGCGGTACCGCGGATGCCGCTGAGGCGATGGAGTCGTACCGCGGCCGGCGGGAGCCGGAGTACCACAATCGCTGACTATGGCGGTTTTGACCGGCCCGAAGTTAGGCTGCTGGCATGCCCGACTCGCTGTGGATCATTGGTGTGGCGATGACGAAGTTCATGCGCTACAAGGACAAGGACCTGATCGACCTGGGCAGCGAGGCCGCGATGGCGGCGCTCGCTGACGCCGGGCTCACGATCTTCGATGCGGACATCCTGGCGGCCGGTTGCCTGTACGACACCAATGGCATCGGCCAGCGGATCCAGAAGCAGATCGGGCAGACCGGGATCCCGGTCTACAACGTGACGAACGCCTGCGCCACCGGCGCGACCGCGTTCCGGGTCGCCGCCATGGCCATCAAGGCGGGCGAGGCCAGCATCGGGCTCGCTGTCGGGCTCGAGCAGATGGGCAAGCTCGGCCTGCTCGGGGCTCAGCCGGGCAAGAAGGACAAGCCCTATGAGCCGGCCGGGCGGTACGGTGCCGTCGGGCCGGTGGAGGGAATCCTCGGCACCAGCCTCATGCCCGGCACGTTCGCGCAGTCCGGCATGGAGTACGCCTACCAGCACGACGGCGTCGGCTTCGAGCAGTTCGCCAAGGTGGCCGAGAAGAACCACGCGCACTCGACGCTCAACCCGCTCGCGCAGTACCAGAAGGCGTTCTCGCTGGCGGAGGTCATGAACGCCGAGATGATCGCGTATCCGAACACCCTGCTGATGTGCTGCCCGACCGGCGACGGTGCCGCCGCGGCCGTGCTGTGCAGCGGGGAACGGCTTGCCAGCATGCCAGCCGAGGTTCGCCGGCGCGCGGTCAAAGTGTCCGCGTCGGTCTTGACCAGCGACCCGTACGTCGACGGCGGCTCGGTCCAGTTCGACGTGAACACGCTGACCAGGCAGGCCGCGGATCAGGCGTACGAGCAGGCCGGGGTCGGGCCGCAGGACCTGGACCTGGTCGAATTGCATGACTGCTTCGCCACCGCCGAGCTGCGCCACTACGACAACCTCCGGCTGTGCCCCGAGGGCGGCGCGGGCGAATGGATCGACAGGCGCGGTCCTTGGCGCGACGGCCAGATCCCGGTCAACGTGTCCGGCGGCCTGCTGTCCAAGGGCCACCCGCTGGGAGCCACCGGAATCGCCAACATTTACGAGGTCTCCACGCACCTGCGCGGCGAGGCGGGCGACCGGCAGATCGAGGGTGCCAAGGTCGGCCTCACGCATGTCATCGGGCTGGGCAGCGCATGTGCGGTGCACATCCTGGAGAAGTCGGCCGCATGAGCGCGGCGCGGCTGGCCGAGCTCCCGGGGCCGGTGCCCGTTACCGCTGGTGCCTTCAATCTGGCCGGACTTGGCTATGTCGAGCAGGAGTTCCGGCTCGACGGGACAGCTGACTCCTACCGGCTTACAGGTGAGCGCGGGCCGGATGGCCAGTGGCATGTGCAGGCTGATGAGTCTGCCCCGTTCACGACCAGGCTGCTGGTGCGCCGCCCCGCCGACCCCGCCAGCTTCAGCGGCACGGTGCTGGTCGAATGGCTCAACGTGTCGGGCGGGCTCGACGCCGCGCCGGACTGGATGCTGGCGCACACCGACCTGCTCCGGCAAGGCCACGCGTGGGCTGGCGTGTCGGCGCAGCGCGCTGGCATCGAAGGCGGCGGCATGGTCGACGGCCTGCACCTGAAGGTGTCACACCCGCAGCGCTACGCCGATCTGTCGCATCCGGGCGACCGCTGGGCTTTCGACATCTTCAGCCAGGCTGGCCATGTCATCCGCACGCAGGCCGGGCTGCCCGCTCAGGGCAGGAACGGGAATCCGCTACGGCTGCTTGCAAGCGGGCACTCCCAGTCCGGATCGTTCCTCGTTACCTATATCAATGCGATCGACTGGCTCGCGGCTGTCTACGACGGATTCCTCGTGCACGGCAGGCCAGGGGTGGCCGCGTCCCTGGACACCGGGTTCAGCCCGGCCGGGCTGGGCGGTGCGGCCGAGCGGATACGCGACGACCTGCGCGTGCCGGTGATCGTGCTGCAGACCGAAACCGACGTGGCGTTGCTCGGCAGCGGGCGGGCCGCGCAGCTCGATGGCGAGCTGCTGCGCAACTGGGAACTGGCCGGCGCAGCGCATGCCGACACCTACCTGCTGTTCGCCAGCGGCATGGACGACGGGCATTTGCCGCCTGAGCAGCTGGCGCAGTTGCTGAAGCCGACGACCGACATCCTGATGGGCACCACCGAATCGCCGGTCAACAGCGGGCCCCAGCATCACTACGTCGAGTGCGCGGCGGTAGAACAGCTGGACGGCTGGGTGCGCGGCGAGGCCAAGCCGCCGTCTGCGCCACGACTGGTGCTGACTGCCGACGGCCGCGACTTGCAGCGCGATGAGCTGGGCATCGCCACTGGCGGCATCCGCACACCGTGGACTGACGTGCCGACATCGGTGCTGTCGGGGACCGGCCAGCGCGGCGAGCTGTTCGCATTCCTCTTCGGCACGACGGGTCAGTTCAGCGAAGCAGACCTTGCCCGGCTCTACCCGGGTGGCCGAGAAGATTACCTGGCGAAGTTCGCGAGCTCGCTGGAGGCAACCATCGCGGCAGGCTTCCTGCTGGCCGAAGACCAGCCGCAGATCCTGGCGCTCGCCGCTGCCGCCTGGATCAGCTGACGACGAAGCTCTTCAGCAGCCTGGCCAGGGCCAGCGGCTGGTCACTTTGCACCGCGTGCCCGGAGTCGGCCACGGTTTCCGCGCGCAAGGCGGGCTGCAACTGACGGAAGTGGTCGAGGTCGGCGTCCCGCACGAAACTGGAGTCGCCGCCGCGGACGAGCATGACCGGCGCGGTGATGGCGGCAACGTCGTCCCAGAGCGGGGAGAAGTCCGCCAGGCCGGCCGGCTGGTTGAACAGGTCATATCGCCACGTCCACCTGCCGTCGGGCAGTTGCACGGAGTTGTGGCGCACGCCGCGCTCTACCGCCGACCGCGGGCGCCGCGGGCTGGCGCTAATCGCGGCTTCCGCCATTACCTCGAACGAGTCGTAGGTCGGCGGCCCGGCGATCAGTGCGACGGCGCCCTGATCAGCCCGGCTGAGCTGGCGGACCGGGTCCTGGACTTGCGGGGTGACGTCCACGATCACCAGCCTGCGCACAAGGTCCGGCCTGGTAGCGGCCAGCCGGATCGCGGTCACCCCGCCGAGCGACATGCCCACGACCGCCAAGGCCAGCGGCGCCGCCTGATCCAGCACGGCGGCGACGGCCTCCGCGTTGCGCCAGGGCCCGTAGTCGCGATCACCGCGCCGGGCGGAGTGGCCGTGACCAGGCAGGTCGATCGCGATGAGCGGACGGCCGAGCGCGAGGGCGACCGTGTCCCAGGTGTGCGCGTTCTGGCCGCCGCCGTGCAAGAGCACCAGTTCCGGCTCAGTTTCGCCCCAGACGATCGCGCTGACTTCCTGGCCGGGCCCGACGGAGAAGGAACGCCGGGTGACAGCTGCCGGCTTGTCGTAGGGCAAGCCGACTTCACCGGCATTCTCGGAAAGCATGCCGAACTCGTCGTAGCCCGCCGCCGCGTTCACGTGCCGGTACCTCCTAATCGAGCCAGCCAGCTACGGTCTCGATGTCGGCCGCTCCGTTCGGGCCGGCCGGCTGCACGTTCAGGATGGTGACTCCGGCCTCGCGGTACGCGGCGATCCGGTCGCGGACGAATCCCTCAGGCCCGATGAGCGACATGCCGGCCACCAGTTCGGCGGGGACCATCGCGGCCGCAGCCTGCTTGTCACCGCCGAGGTAGGCGTCCTGGATCTGATCGGCCTCGTGCTCGAACCCGTATCGCCTGAGGACGTCGTTGTAGAAATTCTGACCGCGAGCGCCCATGCCGCCGAAGTACAGCGCCAGGCTCGGGCGGGCCAGGTCCCGAAGATGCTCGACGTCCGCGCCGATCGCCAGCGGACCGCCTGCCACGATCTGGAGCGGCGGCAGCCCCTCCTGTCGCCTGGCCTGCCGGCCGCCAGCGCGGCACCCCACACGTCGGCGGCGTGGTCAGGCCAGAAATGCAGCGGCAGCCAGCCCTCTGCAATGGCGGCGGTCATTTCCACGTTCTTGGGGCCGAGTGAGGCGACATAGACCGGGATCCGCTCGCGGACCGGATGGTCGATGAGCTTCAGGGGCTTGCCCAGGCCGGTGCCCCTGCCGTCTGCCAGCGGGATCTGGTAGTGAGCGCCCTGGTACTCAAGCCGCTCGCGCCGCCAGACCGCGCGGCAGATCTCGATGATTTCCGCCGTCCGGGCGAGCGGAGCGTCGTAAGGAATGCCGTGAAACCCTTCGACGACCTGCGGGCCGGAGGCGCCGAGCCCGAGGATGAACCGGCCGCCCGACAGCTTGTCCAGGCCGACGGCTGTCATGGCGAGCAGCGACGGGCTCCTGGTGTACAGCGGCAGGATCGCCGAGCCGAGCTGCGCCCGGCTGGTGACTGCCGCCAGGAAGCCCAGCGTGGATACCGCGTCAGCGGTGTACGCCTCGCCGGCCCACAGGTAGCTGACCCCGGCCTCTTCCAGCCGCTGCACGTGCCGCGCAAACGAGCCTGGATCGTCGCGCATGCCGACAACCGCGCCGAGTCTCATTGCCCCATCCTCACATCCTCCGGCGGCGGGGACCAGCCGTGCTGGTCCCCGCCGATGGGAGTGCGCTGAGCGCGGAGCGCGTCAGGTGCGGCGGAGATTCAGGGCTTGAACCAGGCGCCGTCCAGTGAGGTGAAGCACGTCGCGTGGCTGAAGGTTCCGCCCTCCTCGTCGACGTACACCACCCCGCTGTGATAGATGACCAGCCGCCCGTTGTTCGCATTGCAGAGGTCCACCGGCACGTACACCAGGCTGCCGGGCCGGAAGGCCTTAGGCAGCGTGAACAGCAATGCGCTGGTGCCGGATGAGATGGCGCCCTTGAAGTGAACGAATCCGCCGATGTTGGCGACCTTGGCGCTGGACGTGCCGAACGGCGCGTTGGCCCAGCCGTTCTGGAGCGTGAGCGCGGTGAAATGGCTGGCAGACCTCGCGAATGACGCGCCGTCGAGCGAAGTGAAGCACGTCGCGTGGCTGAACGTTCCGCCCTCCGCCTCCACCTCCACTATGCCGCTCGGCTGGATATACAGGCGTCCCTTGTTGGTGCTGCAGAGGTCCACCGGGACGTAGACCCTGGTGGCGGGCCGGAAGGCCGTGGGCAGGGTGAAGACCACCGAACTGCTGCCGGAGGAGATCGCGCCCTTGAAGTGAACGATGCCGCGGATGTCGATCACCTTGGCGCTGGAGGTTCTGTAGGGGGCGTTGCGCCAGCCGTTCTTGAGCTTGAGCGCGGTGAAATGCTTCGCCGACTGCGCGAACGAGACGCCGTCAAGAGAGGTGAAGCAGTAGGCATTGCTGAAGGCACCTCCCTCGGCCTGTACCTGCACGACGCCGTTGCGCTGGATGAACAGGCGCCCCTTGTTGGCGTTGCAGAGGTCCACCTGGACGTAGACCGAAGTGGCGGGGCGCAAGGCCTTCGGCAGCGTGAAGGCGAACGCGCTGTGGCCGCGCCGCATCGCGCCCTTGAAGTAGACGATCCCGCCGATGTCGGCGACCTTGGGGCGAGACGTACCGAAGCCGTAGCTGACCCAGCCGTTCTTGAGGTTCAGCGTCGTAAAGGCGCTCGCTGAATGCGCCGGCGTAGCGTGCGCCGGCGTGGCGCTAGCCGTAGCCGCGGGCAGCATGATCGCCGCTGCGCTCGCGGCCCCGATTGCTATCTTGCCTAGTCCCCGCATCTGTTGCCTCCTGAAATTCGCTCGATGACGATCTCCGGTCCCGCGGCACTCTGTGCAACGCGGCAGCGACTGTAGCGTCAATCTGCTGAACGCAGGGGCCTGGAGCAGTATCGGCTGAGTCTCAAATCAGTGCGCTTTGCCACCCGTTGACTAGCATTGGGGCCGTGGACGACGCGGTGCAGCACTACATCGACGCCATTCCCGCGCTGCACCGGCCGTTGTTCGACCGGCTGCACGAGCTGATCCTGGCCGCGCACCCGGACGCCGCGGTCGTCCTGTCCTACCAGATCCCGACATATAAAGTTGGCCGCCGGCGGCTCTACCTCGCCGCCTGGCAGCACGGCGTCTCGATCTACGGCTGGCAGGAAGACCGGGACGCCGGCTTCAGCGCCCGTCATGCGGAGCTCAAGTCGGGGAAGGCGACCATCCGGCTCCGGCCGCAGGACGCGGCCGCGATCAGCGACGAGGAATTCACCGGCCTGATCCGTACCGCTCTGGCGCCCTGAGGCCAGCACCTGGCGCCATCTGCGCGCTGTCAGCTGAGCCAACCGCGCTGACGGCTCTTAGTTAGGTCATCTGGTCAGGCAACGTCGCTCACCGGCCGCGTGGTCTGCCCCTAATCTCATCTCATGATGACCTATAACTCGCCATAATAACTAAGACACAATTATTGCATCTCTAGCTCTTGATAATAACGAATACGAAGGCACAATTGTCTGCAAGACAATTGCCCAAAGCATTCTTCGCTGCGGCACAATAGTGACCATGTCTACCCCTCCCGGCCAGTTGGGCCACACCAGCACCGCGGTGATCCGGTCGCAGCGAATTAGTACCCTTGAGGGCAAATGGCGGTACACGGGCGAGTTCGAAGTGATCTGCCGCGACTGCGGCGATGACCCGGCACTCGACTACGCCAAGGTCTCGCCGATCCTCCGGCGGCTGCGCGGGCCGTACCGGACCCTGGATCGGGCGCAAGCGGCGCTCGAACGGCACTGCGGGAGGGACACCTGGCGGGCACGTCATCTGTGATTGCCGGCAGCACCCGGTCACGTGCAGCGTGTAGTTCGACGGGCCTGCCCAAGCCAGGAACGTCGTGTGGTCCAACAGAATCTGCGAGAACTCCCCCAGCCCTGAATCCCGGCTCGCCGCCATTGCGCGGCCGCAATGGCCAGCCTTCGCCGGCGCCGCGCACGAGCTTCACCGAGTAGCTCCTTAAAGAGCCGTTTCCAGCCCGGAGGCGTCCCGAGCCGGGCTCCAGCCTCGCGCTAGTGTGCCAGTTGTGATCAGACCGGTTCAGTACGACGAACCGCCAGTGCCCGCGTTCCTGTTCGACCTGGACGGGACGCTGATCGACAGCGTTTACCAGAACGTCATCGCCTGGCGTAACGCGCTGGCCAGGCTCAATATTGACCTGTCAGTCTGGCGTATCCACCGCCGGATCGGGATGAGCGGTGGCCTGTTCGTGTCCGCGCTGCTCCGCGAGACCGGTCGCTCGCTGTCCGAGCAGGACATCGAGCTGCTTCAGCAAGATCATCTGGCCAACTACCTGGCCCAGGCAGACTCCGTCCGGGCCCTGCCCGGCGCCAGCGAGCTACTCACGGCCCTGACCGCGCAAGGCGTGCCGTGGGCAATCGCCACCAGCGGGCGGATGGCGATGGCGGAGCGCGCGCTGGCGATGCTCGGGCTTGACGCCGACGTGCCGATGGTGACGCGTGACATGGTCCGCCGGGCCAAGCCCGATCCGGATCTGTTCCTGGCGGCTGCCGCGCTCATCGGGGTCGACCCGCGGCAAGCCTGGGTGGTGGGCGACAGCGTCTGGGACCTGCTCGCCGCGCGGCGGGCAGGCGCGCTCGGCATCGGACTGCTCTCGGGCGGATATGGCCGGGAGGAACTCGAGCGTGCCGGTGCCTACCGCGTCTACGCCGACCCCGCGGAGTTGCTGGCGCGAGCGGACGAGGTGGGCGTGCGTAATCTCGCCGCGCCAGGTGATCTGTAACCGGCGCCGTCCCCCTGGCTTACCCGAGATCGACAGCGGCTGCCAGCAAGCCGATCCGGTGACCTTGCCCGGACCTACGGCGTCGCGCCCGGCGCCCGGCGCCTGGCGGCCTCAGGCCTCGGGACGCGGTCGCGGATTGCCGCCGTGGTGTTCCACCGCAGTGCGCCGGCCAGGTCGCGGGCGTGCTCCATCGCCGTGTAGTCCTGCCTGGCCCGGCTATGCGCCAGCGCGAGGTCCAGGTCGTGGCCGCACTGCCCCAGCACTACCGAGAAGTCCCGCCGCATGGGCTCGAGCAGGTCATAGCCGAAGGACCGGTGCAGCCTCGCGAACAGCGGCCGGTACAGCCGGGCTCGCTCGTGCAGGCCGGACGAGTGAGACATCGGGTTCTTGGGCCGCCGCCTGACATACTCGGGCAGCACGTCCGCGAACGCCTCCCGGATAATCCATTTCTCCTGGCCGTCCCGAACCTTCAGGCCGACGGGCAGCCGCATGGCGAGCTCGACCATGGACAAGTCGAGGTACGGTACGCGGGCTTCGACGCCGTTGCCCATGCTGATCCTGTCGACCCGCTGCAATTCGGTACGGTGCAAGTTCCTGATCATGTGCTGGAACAGGCGGCGAGACGAGCGCACCCCGACCCGGTCATACATGGCGTAGCCGCCGAACAATTCATCCGACCCGTCGCCGGTAAGCAGCGACCTTGATGCCCAGGTCACGGGCACGGGCGAAGAGGGGAACGGAAACGACCGCATTAATGATGTCGCCGTACTCGGTGAGCTCCGACATCCTGATCGCCTCGCGCACATCCCCCGCGCGGATGTCACTAGGTCGCACCTCGATTACCTCGTGCGGCACTTTAAGGTCTGCCGTCAGCCGCCGGGCGAAGTGCAGGTCCTCGCTGCTAGGAGCGCCGATAGTGAGCGCGACGCAATCCGGGTGCATCTCCCGGACATGCGCCAGGACAAGCGAGCTGTCCAGGCCGCCTGACAGGATCACGCCGACAGTCAGGTCCGTGTCGACCCGGACCCGGATGCTGTCCTCGAGCAGGAGCCGCAGCAGCTTGATCGCCTCGGCCGGGTCCTCGATCGGTGGCTGATCCTCACCCAGGCGCATCAGGTCGACATACGGTGCGAGGACTGGCTCCGCCATCGGTCGCCGCCCAGCCATGGTGGCCAGGCGGGACCTCGGAAACAGCACCTCCGACCGGCACGAGGGCCTTGACCTCTGAGGCGATGTGCAGCCGGGCATCCCGGGTCGACCAGTACAGCGGCTTCACTCCGACCGGGTCGCGGGCGAGATAGGCCCGGCCGTTTACCCGGTCCGCGATAGCGAACGCGAACTCCCCGCGGAACCGGCCGACCGCATGTTCACCCCAGGTCAGGAAAGCTTCGAGTACGACCTCGGTATCGCTTTCGCTGCGGAACTCACGGCCCAGGCCGATCAGCTCGGCGCGCAATTGCCTGTAGTTGAAGATCTCGCCGTTGTAGCACAGCAGCCAGCGGCCATCCCGGGACAGCCACGGTTGCACCGCCCGGTCCCGGTCTACTATGCGAAGCCGCTGCGTGCCGGCCAGCACGCCGCCATCCCTAGCGGTTTCCTCGATCTCGCCGCGAGGCGCTAGCGACTCCAGCATCTGCCCGAACAGGCTGTCATCGGCGCCGGCGCCGACAATCATGGCGATGCCGCACACCGCGATCAGCCGCCGATCTGCTGATCGGGGATGAGCCGTAAGGCGCGGCCGGCACCGGGCCGCACGCAGACATGCCAGGCCTGCCCTTCATCGATCACGTTGACGTCGCCTGCCCGTTGGTGCTCCAGCAACAGGGCCTGTAGCACCTGATCAGCCTGGAACTGCCGGAACCAGGCCATCTCGATGTCGGCCGCGAACCCGACGCAATGAGCACTGGGCAGCAGCGCCGCATAACCAAGGGAACGGAGATGCCGCTGGTGCTCCACGCTGCGCGTCAGGCTGGTGACCCACAATCTCGGCGTTCCCGTCGGCGCTAGCCGCGCGAACTCGGCTGCGATCTGGTTGAGCAGCACGACCAGCTCCGGACGGGCACAAGCGAACCGGAGCCCGGCGGTACGCGGCGCGCGGCCGGGTACCGCCATCCGCTCTGCCGAGCGCACCGCCCGGCCGAGAAGCGTCGATGTCTGCCGGCGATAACTGAACAGCAGCATTTCGCCACTCCGCAGTGCGTCCAGGTCGAGAAGCTCACCGGATCTGAGCACGTCGGCGTCGGCCCGGTACGTCGGCAGATGACCCCACCAGAGCACGTCAATCTGGGAAAGCAGCGCGATCCTTATCATCGCCGCCAGGTTCCCGGCCGAGCTGCGGACGTTCTGCCGGTAGGTCCGCACTTCGCGCAGCACCCGCTGCATCGCAGCTTCCGGTCCGGGCGGCGTAGCCGAGAGGATCATCGCGAATTCAGGCTCGGTCAGCCGGTGGAGGAGGATTCGCTCGGCTGCCGCGACGCTCGGCGGCCGCCCGGGAGCCGAGAGCTCCGTGAGCACATCGGCCACTGCGCCGCGGTAGGCGGACAGGTCAGAGTCAAGCCTTGCTGCGCCAGGCAGCAACCCGTTGGCCCCCGTTTCCGAGCTAGCCAGCCACCTCGTCACAAGCGCTCCCCCAGCCGCGGCCCTCGTTCCCCCGAACGCTCCAACAGAGAGTAACAGGAGCACAACGCAAAGTGACTCCAAGTTGGCACGGCACGCCGTTCGCCCTGCTAGCTGGCGTCGTTGGCGGCATAAGGTTGGTTATGGCGTCCCGCAGTATGCACGCGCGTGAGCGCATTCCATCGCCGCACGCCTATCCTGCCGGCATGCGGACTTCTAACCCAGAACTCGCCGACATCGGCAGGCTCGCTCGTCGCCTGATGCAGCGCACCGTCGCCGCCGCCCGGGCCGGGGAGGAGTCAGTCGGCCGCCTCCTGACCGATCACCTCGGCGCCCAGGCAGCCGAGCTGCCGGTCGCGAAGGGGTCCTGGCCCGGCTACGACCAGGTGAATGTGCAAACGGCCGTGGATGCCTGGCTCGGCGAACCTGGCCGACAGCATCAGCTGGTCGGGCTGACCGAATTCCGGCATCGTGATTTCGGGCTGGCCGACCTGATGCAGCACAGCGAGCGGTGGGGCGGAGGCCCTGACATCGGCAATGTCGCGATCGAGGCGCTGCCGTCCGGACCGGGCGGGCTAACCCGGCCATGCGTGCAGTGCGGCGTGTATGTGACCACCGACCAGGACGGCGCAGTCGCATTGCTGCTTCGCGGTCCCGAGGAACACGGTGCCATGGAAGGTGTCAGCGTCGAGGTCGCCTGTGCGCACCCGGACCGGGCGCAGCGCGTCGTCGACGAGATCCGGCGGCTCGGCATCGAGCGGAATGTCTTCCGCGGTCACGTGATCTCGTTCGGGGCCGAGGTATTCGGCCATCGCCGGACCTCGCTGCTGAGCTTCGTCGACCGGCCGCACGTCGAGCGGGACAAGGTGGTGCTGCCGCCCGCGTTGCTTGACGGGATCGAACGCCAGGTGGTGGGAGTCGCCCGCCATTCGACCCGGTTGCTGGCAAGCGGCCAGCATCTGCGGCGCGGGGTGCTGCTCTATGGCGTACCGGGCACAGGCAAGACCCACACGGTCCGCTACCTGCTCGGCCAGCTGCCTGGTGTGACCGTAGTACTGCTGTCCGGCCGAGCGCTGCGGCTGATCTCCGAGGCCTGCTCAGTCGCCCGTGCGCTGCAGCCGTCGGTCGTAGTGGTGGAGGACGTCGACCTCATCGCCGAGGAACGCGGGCAGTTCCCAGGCCGCAACCCGATGCTGTTCGAGCTGCTCAACGAGATGGACGGGCTCGGCCAGGACATGGACGTGACCTTCCTGCTTACGACCAACCGCGCGGAACTGCTGGAGCAAGCGCTGGCCATGCGGCCCGGCCGGGTTGATCACGCCGCGGAGCTGCCGGTCCCGGATGCGGAAGCCAGGCGCCGGCTGATGGGCCTGTACCGGGGCAGCCTGGATCTCGATCTCTCCGATCCTGATTCGGTCATCGCCAGGACCGAAGGGGTGACGGCGTCGTTCATCAAGGAACTGCTCCGCAGAGCGGCGCTGCAGGCTGCTGAGGACGAGCCGGATCGCCACGATGCCGAGGCGCCGCTTCGCGTGACCGACGCCCACCTGGCCGCCGCGCTCGACCAGCTGCTCGACACTCGCAGCACGCTGACGCAGGTCCTGCTCGGCGGGGCGCCCAAGCGCCCGGGCTGAGCCAAGGCCGGTCGGCGCCGGCCAGGTCGCGTGGCGTAGGTTCGTGCCACACGCACATGATCAGCTTCAGCCGCACTAGGAGCATGCGCATGCCTCTCGACGCTGACGTCGTCCGCCTTGCCAAGGCGCCGACCCTGGCGACCGTCGTTAGCCTGATGCCCGATGGCCAGCCCCAGGCCCTGCTCACCTGGATCGACACCGACGGTGAGAACGTGCTCGTCAACACCGAGCCGCAGCGGCAGCGGGCGCGCAATATCCGCCGTGATCCGCGGGTCACCGTGCTGCTGCACTCGGCCGAGGACCCATGGGACTGGGCCGAGATCCGCGGTCATGTCGCGGAAACGATCGGCGGCCAGCGGGCCAGGGACCACATCGACGAGCTGTCCCGCAAGTACATGGGCCGCGACTACGCCAACCCGATCGGCCCGGACGGCCGGGTTATC
This sequence comes from uncultured Actinomycetota bacterium, assembly GCA_963834665.1. Taxonomy (GTDB): domain Bacteria; phylum Actinomycetota; class Actinomycetes; order Streptosporangiales; family Streptosporangiaceae; genus JAJYUU01. The sequence goes on along the minus strand of CAWICK010000005.1, from coordinate 114,177 downwards.
TACGTGATCAAGCCTGACAAGATCAACACTCCGAGACTGCTCGGCAGGCGTTAGTTAGCCGGACGGCCGTCGGCGGTCGGCTGGCGTGCCATCAGGTCGATCAGCTTGGCCAGCCCGCGGACGAGTTATCGGCAGGGTCACCATGCGAAGAATCCTTACTAACGCGCCCCGCCATGGGATGCTCCTTGCACGGCCGCGGAGTCGCTGGGAGGGCGAGATGTCAGTGACGATTCGAGGTTCCCGGTTCGTGGTCGGCGGACTGGCGATAGCGCTGAGTGCCATGGCGGTCGCCGTTCCCTCACTATCAGCGTCAGCCAGCCCGGCCGGGCACCAGCGGGCCGTGTATTACAACTGGGCTCAGTTCCGGTTCGCCTCCGATCACAGCGGCGCCAACCCCGCCGCCAACGGGCTCACCGCCAGGACCGCGGCGAAGCTGAAGAAGAAGTGGAGCTTCAGCACGCTGAGCTTCGAGGACTCCTCGCCAGCGGTGCAGGGCGGTGTCGTCTACATCGGATCACCAAACGGCCAGGGTGACCTGTTCGCCCTGAGGGCCAGCACCGGCAAGCAGATCTGGCGGCACTTCATATCTCTGAAGGGCGTGTCGTCTTCCCCCGCTGTCGCGCGCGGGATCGTGTACGTGGGCTCGGGATCGAATCACCCCGGCGTCCTGGCACTCCGCGCCAGCACCGGCCGCGCAGTGTGGTCCTTTAACACCGGCGCCGCCGTAGACGCGTCGCCCGCTGTCGTTAAGGGTGTCGTGTACATCGATGGCGAAGGCGGCAGCCTGTACGCGCTGAATGCCAAGACCGGGAAGAAACGATGGAGCTTCACGCCCGGCGGCGACCTGGTGTCCTCGCCCGCGGTGGCGGGTGGCCTTGTCTATCTCGGCGGCGGCAAGCACAAGATCTATGCGGTTAGCGCAGCCACCGGGAAGCTGAAGTGGAGTTTCATTACCAAGGCGGGGACCTTCTCATCACCGGCAGTCGTCAACGGCGTGCTGTATGAGGGCGCAAGTTACTGGCTGTACGCGCTGAACGCCAAGACCGGCAAGCAACTGTGGAAATACGCGACCGGCAGCGCGGTGGATTCATCGCCAGCGGTCGCTGACGGCATCGTGTACGTCGGCTCGGACGATGACCGGCTGTATGCAATCAGGGCCTCGTCCGGGAAGAAGGTGTGGAGCTACACCACCGACGGTGCGGTGCAGTCCTCGCCAGCTGTGAGCGGAGGGGTCGTCTACGTCGGCTCGATCGACGGCTATCTGTACGGCATCGACGCCGCGACCGGCAAGAAGCTGTGGTCGTACCGGACTGGCCTCGGCGTGTACTCCTCCCCTGCGGTGTCGGACGGCGTCGTCTATGTCGGTTCCGACATCGGCAAGGTGTACGCCTTCAGCCGCTAGCGCAAGGCTGTTCCCACCATGGCTCGCGACGATGACCGGATTCAGCTTCCGCTGGTGCCCGGGCCGGTCTCGAATGGAGAGTTCCTGCCCGCGCGCGCCAGTGCTGGCGACGTGCAGCTGGCGGAGGCAGTGCTCACGCGCGCCGCGACGGCCGCTGACAGGCTGGGCATCGACCGTCGGCGGTTCCTGCAGACGACGGGCGGGATGGCCGCGCTGCTGGCGGCGGTCAACGTTGCCGCGTGCAGTGGGCCAGCCCGTCGGCTGGCCGTCCCCCGGCCCGGGGGCAGTTACAACGTTCCGCCGCCGGAAGATCTGCCTGCCTGCGAGCACGCGCTCAGCAGCCGCGGTGAGTTCATCGTCGACGTCCATACCCATCACGTGATGCCGAGCCTGCCCTGGCGCACTACCGCGCCGGACACGCTGCGGCTCGTGCTCGACATGCTCCCGCCGGATTGCACCGCGTCGAACCCGCTGACCTGCGTGGACCGCAGCGCCTACCTGCACGATGTATTTCTGGCCAGCGACACGACCGTGGCCCTGCTGTCCGACCTGCCCACCACCGGCGAGTCGAACGATCCGATCCCGTTCGCGGATGCCGAGGGCACCCGCCAGCTCGTGGCAGGACTGACCCGCGGCGGAGCACAGCGCCTGCTGCTGCAGAACGTTCTGGCGCCCAACTTCGGCCCGCTGCAGGCCAGGCTCGATGAGATGACCCAGACCGTCGAGACGGGCCATGTCGACACGTTCAAGGTCTATACGGCGTGGGGGCCTGGCGGTCGCGGCTTCGACCTCGATGACCCAGCCATCGGGCTTCCCGTTGTCCAGCATGCGCACGACCTGGGAGTCAGGATCATGTGCGGGCACAAGGGACTGCCGCTGCTGAACTTCGAGAGCACCTGGAACCAGCCGCGCGACATGGTGGCCGTCTCCCGCCAATTCCCCGACATGCAGTTCGTCGTCTACCACGCGGGCTGGACGCCGAACCACGTGGAGGGCCCGCTACAACCCGGCAGACCCGGTCGGCATCGACTCGCTGCTCAAGGCCCTCGACGACTATCAGGTACCGCCGAACAGCAATGTCTGGGCCGACCTGGCGACCTCATGGCGCATCCTGCTCACCGACCCGACGCAGGCCGCGCATGCGGTGGGCAAGCTGCTCAAGCGGCGTCGGCACGAAGCGAGTGCTCTGGGGCACAGACAGCGTCTGGTACGGACCACCGCAGACCCAGATCATGGCGTTTCGCGCGTTCGAGATCTCGGCCGAGTACCAGGACCGCTACGGCTACCCGGCACTGACCGATGCCATCAAGGCCGGAGTTCTCGGGCTGAATGCAGCCGAGCTGTTCGGGCTCGACCCGACAGCAACCCGCTGCGCGCTGGCCACCGATCTCCTCGAACGCAACCGCCCCGTCCAGCGTGAGCTGGCAGCAGCAGGGGACCTGCCCGCACCCTGGGTGGCTCGCGGTCCGGTCACCCGCGGGCAGGTCCTGCGCTGGCTCGCCCACGAGGCGGGCCCCTGGATCCCCGCCTGAGGATCAGCTGAGCTATCTAGCCCGCCGCCAGCCCGTTGCCCGTCATACTGGTGCCGATCGCCAGAGTCCCGGTTATCCCAGTTGGGGGGATCACCCATGCAACGCCTCACCCGCAATGCGCGCCGGATCAGCGCCGGAGCTGCCGTCGTCGCCGGCTTGATGCTCGCACCCGCTATCGCCTTGGCGAGCGCCGGATCACCCGCTCGCCCAGACGCAGCCGCAGTAACGCCGCTGTGCCAGACTCCCGGCCTTGTCGTGTGGCTGGACACCAACGGTAACGGGACAGCAGGCACCATCTTCTACAAGCTGCACTTCACCAATCTGTCCGGGCACGCCTGCACGCTGAACGGCTTTCCGTTCCTATTCGCGGTCAACCTCGCCGGGCATCAGGTCGGACGCAGGGCCGCGTTCCGGCCGCCATCGCCGCATCTGGTGACGCTGGGCAAGGGCAAGACCGCCACCGCCGTACTCGGAATCGAGGACACAGGAAACTTCCCGCCGGCGGCCTGCCACCCTGTCACAGCGGCTGGCCTTCGCGTCTTCCCGCCAAATCAGACTAGGTCCAAGCTGGTCCCGTTCCCCTTCAGTACCTGCTCGCGTGCACATGGCCCGACCTCGCTCAACGTGGGAGCGGTTAAGAAATAGCCGCGGCGCGGGTCGGTTGCTGACCCTGCTGTGCCGCCCACGGCAGGGTCAGCGGGAGCCGCATCGCGGCGGCTAGTCCGGTTAGTCCGCGCCGACGACCGTGAAGTCCTGGTTGACGAAGACGTGGTGCGGCCAGTTGACGCCGATGTTGTGGACTTCGTACTCGCCGTTGCTCAGCTTCACAACACGGTCGACGATGCCACCCGGGTAGGCGGCCAGCGCGGCTGCGGTCGCCTCATTCGCTGCCGCTCCGCTGACGATCGTGCCCGACCCCTGACTGTAGTTCGCCGGGATCTGACCGGCCTGCTTTGACGTGGTTGGCGCACCGGGCGTGAAGGGGATCACCGTGGCTGCCGAGGAAGTCGCGGATCCGCCGCCGTTAGCTGGCTGCACGATGACCTGCGTGGCTGTGATGGTCGTTCCGCTGGTCGTCCCGAGTACCAGGACGGGTTTGCCGGCCGTAATGGCACTCGCCGAGATCGAGTTCGTCCCGTTCTGGTAGGTCGTGGATGACGCCTCGTCCACAGTTACCTTCTGACCGGCGGATGTCGACATTGTGAAGCCCGTGGTGGATACGCTGCTGACCGTGCCGGATGCTCCCCCTGCGGCCGGTCCAGACCGGGCGTTGGATCCGCCGCCGGATCGGTGCCCGCCGGCGAAGCCGCTGCCGGCACTAGCTGAGCTGCTGCTCGAGGTTGCGCTGCTGCTCGAGGTTGCGCTGACGATCCCGTAGGAACCGCCCGCCACCGCGATGGCGGCGGCGCCGACAACGAGGGATCTGGTGAGCTTGCGGGAAAACATCTGTTGAGCCCTTTCGTCGATGCCATCGACCTGAGCGTGGCAGCCGACGCTGGACCTGCGGTGGAAGCAACCCGGAAGGTTGCCGAGAGGTTGTCCGGCACCGGCTGAGGCGTAGCTGAAAGTTGGCCCTCAATGACCGGTGCGCAGGGCCTGGCTCGCTAGACGGGGATCACCGCGCCGTTAACCAGCCCTGCGGACGGACTAGCCAGGTAGAGGTAGCTGCGGGCGATGTCGGGCACCTTCGGCCAGGCGTCGTGATTCGCCGACGGCATCGCGGCCCGGTTGGCGGGCGTGTCGATGATGCTAGGCACGACGCAGTTCACCGTGATGCCGGTGCCGCGCACCTCGTCGGCCGCCATCGAGACCAGGTGCAGGACGCCCGGCCTTGCTGACCGAGTAGGCGAATCCGGAACCGGCGGTCACGACACGCGGCCCGGCTGGCGGTGTGCACGATCCGGCCCTGGCCGGCCGGCTGCATGACCCGCAGCGCGTGCTTGGTGATCAGGGCCGCCGATACCAGGTTCAGCTGGAGCTGTCCGGAAGCTCGCCGGGTCCAGCTCGGCAAGCGGTCGCTTGGGCGCGAATCCGCCGACCGTGTTGATCACGGCCCAGGGCGCCGGCGCGCGTCGAAGAATGCCGCCAGCGCGGCGTCGTCAAGGACGTCGACCGTCGCGTACGTGACGCCGGTCAGCTGACTGATCGGCGGACGGCTCGCGCCCGGTCCGCGCCGGTGACGCCGGCGCCCGCCTTGGCGAACGCGCAGCAACGCCGGTCCGAGTGCGCCGGCCGCCCCGAACACCACACGTCCCGGCCAGACAGGCCACTACCGGCACGTTCCCTCCGTGGTCATTCAACCGCCATGCTGTCAGCCCGCACTGCATCAGGCGGCGTGTCAGCGACGCGACCAGGTACGCCACGCCGAACGGGTCGCCGCGGTAGCGGATCTCGCTGGTGCGCGCCGTCCCGTCCAGCGCGCCCGCCAGCACCTGCCAGGCAGGCCCGGCCCGTCGCCATCAGCTCGCGGGCGACCTCGGCGTCCAGGGCCAGTAGCGCGGCCATGTCGCCAGCCCGGATCGCCCGCTCCACCTCGGCGTCGAACGGGACACTGCGCTCGTCCAGGTAACCGGGCGCTTTGCAGCCCGCGCCGCGCGCTGCCGTCCGCCATTACCAGCAGTGCCACGCGCTCCGCGGCGGCGCTCGAGCCGAGCGCCGAGCGCCGCGCACGTCCCGGCCGGTGCTCGTCCTCGGCGACCGAGTGCAGGACCCGGCGGGCCGCCGTATCCGGCCTGGTCGAGCAGCCGCGCGCCGAGCCCGAGCGGCAGCGGCAGGGCGCGGCACGGCCGGGTGGGCCGCCGGCCCGAGTCCAGGCCGCGCTTGCCGCGAGCGATCAGCGCGGGTGCGTACGGCGCCAGGTCGAGCCGCGCGCGCGCGAGTCCAGGCGCGGGTCTCCGCCGGCCACGCCGACGACGGCAACCAGGTCCGGCCTGCCCGGCCAGCAGCGCGGCCGCAGCGTCCCGGCAGGCCTTGCGCAACTCGGGCAGGACCGGGTCCGCGCCGGTCAGCTCGCGGGCGAGCAACGGCGGCGCCGGGCACAGGGCGGCTGCGATGATCACGGTCAGGCCAGTCCCCTGACCGCGCGGGCCGGCGGCTGGTCGCCGCGGATCGCCGAGACCATGTCCACAACCTGCCGTGACTCGGTGACCTGATGCGCGCGGAAGATCCGGGCGCCGAGCCAGGCGCACACCGAGGTGCTGCGAGCGTGCCGGGCAGGCGCTGCTCGGGCGGCAGGTTCAGCGTCTCGCCGACGAAGTCCTTGTTCGACAGCGACACCAGCACCGGCCAGCCGGTCTCGGTCATCTCGTCCAGCCGCCGGGTGACCTCCAGCGAGTGCCAGGTGTTCTTGCCGAAGTCGTGCGCCGCGTCGATGATGATCCGCTCTGGCTCGACCCCGGCCTCGATCGCGCGGCGGGCCAGCCGCTGGGTCTGGTCGAGCACGTCCGCCATAACGTCGGCGTAGGCAACCCGGAACGGCCTGGTCCGGGGCCGCTGCCGGCCCGACATGCGCGCAGACCAGCCCGGCTCCGAACTCGGCGGCCACGTCGGCCAGCCGCTCGTCGAAACCGCCCCAGCAGTCGTTGATGCAGGTCGGCGCCCGCCTCGCAGGCAGCTCGGCCGGATCTCGTGCCGCCAGGTGTCGACGCTGATGACGATGTCCGGGTAGGCCGCGCGAACGGCGCCGATGAACCCAGCCGTGCGGCGGATCTCCTCGGCAGCGTCGACCTGGGCGCCAGGCGCGGCTGGCACGCCGCCGACGTCAACGATGTCGGCGCCCTCCGCGATCACCTGGTGCACCCGCTCCATCGCTGCCGATTCGTCCCAGGTCAGCCCTGGCCGGAAAAAGGAGTCAGGAGTCCGGTTCACGATGCCCATGATCAGGGCTGACTGGGCGGGAACGAGCTGCTTGCCGAGCTCGCAGCATGCCCTGTGCGCGCGGCTCGCGCTGCCAGCTGTCACGACGCTCGCGCCGCGTTGCTCAGCGTACCGATGCCGCAGGTGGCCGCTCGGTCGACCGGGACCGGCCGGGATACCAGCCGGACCTGGCCGTCGTCGCGCGCACGAACTGCCTGAGCATCGGTCGGCGGGCCGGCTGCTGGCCGACCGCCGGGCACGCGCCGCTCGGCCACCACGCAGCAGCTCGGCCGCCATCAGCGCCAGGTCGTGATTGGCCTGGTGCCGGTGCGCCCGGCTGCCCAGGTCCACCTGGGCGACGGCGTCGAGCCCGTAGCGCGCCGAGGTGTCCATGAGGGTGGCGAGCTCGACGCCGTAGCCGACCGGGATGCTCAGCGATTCCATCAGGCTGCGCCGGGCCGCCCACTCCCCGGCCAGCGGCTGCACGACGCCCGCCAGCTCAGGCCACCACAGGCTGATCAGCGGTCGGGCGACCAGCTCGGTGACGCGGCCGCCCTCGGTCGAGGTAGAGCCGTCGGACTCGGTCCGCACCCGCGTGTAGAAGCCCTTGACCAGCTGTACCTGCTCATCTGCCAGCAGCGGCCCGAGCAGGCCGGTGACGAAGTGCGGGCCCCACCGGGTCAGGTCGGCGTCGATGAAGACCAGCAAGTCGCCCTTGGTGACCAGCAGCGACTTCCACAGCGCCTCGCCCTTGCCCGGGAAGCTTCCGGCCGACGGCAGCACTTCGCCGGCCCGGTACACGATGCGCACCCGCATCGGCGGCCACTTGCGCCGTCGCGTCGGTCGAGTCGGAGTCCATGACGACCAGCTCGTCGACGAGCGGCACCTGCGCTGACGAGCGAGCGGGAGATGGCGCCGACGACGCCTGCTACAGTCCGCTGCTCGTTCCTGGCCGGGATGACGACGCTGATCGTGACGCCGAGTCGCTGCTTGGCCTGCCAGCAGGCGGCCATGTGGCCAGTCCTGCCAGCGCGAGTGCGCCGGCGCCGCACCAGGCCTCGGTGCGATCGTCCATGACCCGACCAGCCTATCGAGGCGAAGGCGCTGTTCCGGCGAGCCCGCCGGTACAGCCGGGTGCCGTTGCCGGGTCCTTCCTAGCGGACGGACCGCACCGGCATCACGGCGAACGCGCCGGCGATGCCGCAGCAGCCGCCGAGAATGAACAGTGTCCGGTAACCGCCCAGGTGGCTGATGATCAGGGCGGCGAGCAGCGGCGCGATCACCTGCGGCCCGGCGTTGGCGATGTTGAGGACGCCCAGGTCCCTCGCCGCGTCCTCGCTGCGCGGCAGTACCAGCGTGACCAGCGCGGCGTCGACGGACAGGTAGCAGCCGAACGCGATCCCGGCGAACGCGGCGAAGATCTCGATGGTGCTGAATGTCGGCGACAGCACTGGCAGCACGCAGGCCGCTCCGGCGACGGCCGAGGAGATGAAGACGAACGGCTTGCGCCGGTTCAGCCGGTCCGACACCGGCCCGGCGATAGCCGCCGCGAGAATCGCCCCGACGGCGCTGATCGCAGCCAGCACCGTCACGCCCTGCGCGGGCTTCATGCCCGCCGGCAGCCGGATGTAGTCGGTCAGCATGTAGAGCTCGTAAGTTGACCACCAGGAAGTAGCCGAGGATGGCCAGCGCCCGGCTGGCGAAGACACAGCGCGAAGTCCCGGTGCGTGCAGCGCGGACAGGAACTCGGCCAGCCGCAACGCACGGGACGACGGTCGCGCGGTGGCCGGGCGAGATCAGCCGTGCTCGCATCCGTGGTTCGTCAGTACGAACTGCCACGCCGCCAGGATCAGCAACCCTCCGAGCACCAGGTAGCCCAACGTCAGATGCCCGGTGAACTGGCTGGCTATGCCGACACCGGTGACCCCGCCGAGGATCGCGGCAACACCGGCCACCGAGGACGCCGTGCCACGTCTTGCCGCTGCTACCCGGTCCGGGATGACTGCGGTCAGCGGCGCCTGGAACATGTTCGCGCTCGACTGCGCCAGGCACCAGACGGCAAGGACAAGCAGCACCGTGCCGGCCTGCCCGAGCAGGACCAGCAGTGGCAGCAACGCCGCTGAGGTGCAGATCAGCCACGGCGCGCGCCGGCCGAACCGCGACCTGGTCCGGTCCGACAGCGACCCGCCAACCGGGTTGAACACTGTCGCGAATATCGCGCTCACGCCGGCGACCAGCCCGAGTGCCGCGACCTTGTGCGGCCGGTCGATCCGCTCGAGCTGAGAAGGCAGCAGGACCGTGCCGACCCCGGCATACATAGCCGACAGCGCGCCGCCGGCAATGCCCAGGCTGACCAGCAGGCGCCGGAAGCCGGTCCGGCCGGACGTGACCAGCTCGGTCCCGGCGGCGAGCTCCATCTCGGTCATCGGCACATCCCTGGGCTAGCTGCGCTATTGAGGGGCTCGGTCAGGACAAGGTGCGCGACGTTGTGGGCCTGGGTGTTGCTCGGGCAACACCGGATCCACCAGCGTCTGCGTGGGGTCACCGTCAGGACACCGTCAGGACGGTGGTGAGGCGGATATCGGCGATGCTGTGGGCAGCCTCGATCATGTACTCCCCCGTGACCGTCTGCCAGCCATCGGCCCAGATCTGGAAGGCCCGGTCGGGCAATTGGATCGTCGCCGTCGCAGATTCGCCGGGGCCTGCGGTCACGCTGGCGAATCCGGCCAGCCAGCGCTCCGGCCTCTCGTCATCCGGGACGCTGGACCCATCCGGACTGGACCCATCCGGACCGGCCGGACGCGCGTACAGCTGGATCACCTCGCGGCCGGGTCGTGCGCCGGTGTTGCGGACGGTGACCGTGACCTGCTTGCCGTCAGCGGGACCACGAGCCGTCCGGCCGCACCTTGAGCTGCTCGTAAGCCCAGCTGGTATATCCCTCGCCGTGCCCGAACGGGTATCGCGGCGCGACGCCAGCCCGCTGCCAGGCTCGGTATCCGATAAATACGCCCTCGTCATAGCGCAGCTTGCCGCCCGACGGCGTGACCGACAGCACCGGGCAGTCCGCCGCAACGACCGGCCATGTGGTCGGCAGCCTGCCGCCAGGCTCGGCCACGCCGAGCAGCACGTCCGCGAGCGCGCCGCCCGCCTCCTGGCCGGGGAACCAGGCCAGCAGCACCGCTGCTACCTCATCGGCCCACGGCAGCTCGACCGGCGAGCCGGCGTTCACGACCACGACGGTGCGCGGGTTAGCGGCGGCGACCCGCCGTACCAGCTCGTCCTGCCGTCCGGGCAGCGCGAGGGTCTTGCGGTCGAAGCCCTCGGACTCGACTTCCTCGGTGGTGCCGACCACGACGACCGCCACGTCGCTGGCCCGCGCGACGGCCTCGGCCTCGTCGAGCAGCTCGTCGGCCGGGGCCGATCGGCGCGCCGTAGCCAAGCGTCAGCGAGACTATCGCGAAGTCGCGGACGAGGCTGAGTTGCTGGGTGAGCGAGACTGCGAGCTTCGCCCGGCCGTCAAGCTGCAATGCCGACGTGCCGCTCCGGCGGCGCGAGGAACGACCATGGCGAGGTCGTCGGAGTCCGGCCGCACCTCCCCGTCGAAGAGGGTCACGCCGCCGGCAGTCAGCGCAAACTGCCCGAACCCCCGGATGCCGAGGTTGTGCGAGCCGCCGACCTCCGCGGTGAGCTCCCCGGAAATCTCCACCGCCGCCAACGTCCGCCGGGTCGACGCCTTCCGGCATCTCCATCCACCGCCCGGCGCCGGTAGCCAGCGGCGTCTGGTACACCGCCGCGCCAGCCCGGTCGCGGAACGTGGCCAGCAGGCCGGTCCACTGCGGCGCCGCGGCCGGCGCCAGAGCTTGCCGGTCCGAGGATCAGCGCCGAAGGCGTAGGACAGCCTGACCGATGTCGGGCAGCGCCGCCGTCAGCCCCTGCAGCGGCGACACGACGTGCTCGGGGAACACCGTCGCGCTGCCGCCGCCAAGCACCCGTGCATTCTTCGCGAGCGCGCCGATCACCGCGATTGTGGTCAGACTCGAGGCGTCTCAGTGGCAGCAGGCCCGCCGGGTTGGCCGCCAGCACGAACGAGCGCGCGGCGATCTGCCTGGCCAGGCCGGGCCCGTCGACTGCGGCGGGCCGCCGGCGGCGGGCACCGACTCAGGCGCTCCGGCCAGCGCGCCGACTCTTGCGGCGAGCCGAGCAGCGGCGCACCTGCTCGTCGACGACCTCCATGGCGACCGAGCCGTCGCGGACAGCTGCGACGAGCTTGGCACCCCACGGGCTGCCCAGCGCTGGCATGGCGATATCGAGGCCGCCGTTGGCGGCGCCGACGGTGTCGCGGGCAGCGAGCCAGTCAGACACGATCACGCCGTCGAACCCCATTCGCCCTTCAGCACGCCGCGCTGGAGGGCGGCGTGCTCGGTCATGGAGACGCCGTTGACGCGGTTGTAGGCCGACATCACGCCCCAGGCGCCAGACTCGCGGACAATCATCTCGAATGGCGCGAGGTACATTTCGCGCAGCGCGCGGTCGCTCACCTCACGCTGGCGGTGAACCGTTCGGTCTCATAGTCGTTCGCCACGAAGTGCTTGACCGTGGTGCCGACGCCGTGGTCCTGGACTCCCGCCACGTAACCGGCCCCGATCTCGCCAGTCAGCAGCGGATCTTCGGAGTAGGCCTCGAAGTGACGACCGCCGAGCGGGCTGCGGTGCAGGTTGACAGTGGGGGCCAGCACCACGTGCACGCCCTTGCGGCGAGCCTCCTGACCAAGCAGCCTGCCTGCCGACCGGGCCAGTTCCCGATCCCAGGTCGCCGCGAGCGCCGTCGGGCTCGGCAGCGCGACTGACGGATCGCCGGCCGTCCACTGAGTGCCGCGGACGCCGACCGGCCCGTCGGACATGACGATGGACGCGAGGCCGATCTCGGGCACCGCCGGCAGCGACCACATATCCTGACCGGACAGCATCAGGACTTTCGTCTCCAGGTCGAGACGGTCGAGCGCGGCCTGCACGGCGGCCTCTTGCGCGGCGTTCAGGACGGACATCCGAGCCTCCTTACCTTGCGCCCTACTATGGTGTGATACCGGCTGATCCGCCAAGTCAATCAGTGGGCCTGCGCGGCATTGGGCAAGTCCAGCCGGACAGGTGACTGCCAGGCTTTTCGGCCGGCGTCGGCTCGATCCGATCCTGCCGCCAGACCTCCGGCCAGACCAGCGACAGCCTGCGGGCAGCGGCTAGCTCGCCGGGCTGTTTCAGGGGCAATGGTCTCCCGCTGCCGGGCCCTTGGCCTTGCGCCAGCCCAGGCGGTGACGTGGGGTCCGGGCCGGCCACTGGCGATCGCGCCATCGCTGCCGTCTGCCGCGGCTTGGCGCGAAGATTAATCTCATGCTGCCTGTCGCCGCGGATTCGACGGCGGCGCGGCCGGCCGAGCTCAGCCAGTCCGTGATTGCCGCCGCGCATTCCTGCGGTACTTCCAGCTGCGGCACGTGTCCGGCGCCCGGCAAGACGACCAGGGACCAGGAGGGATTGGCCCGTGCCGTAACCCGGGCCACGGAAACAGGCACGAGCCGGTCACGTTCGCCGTGCAGCAGCAGCACCGGGCACTCGACAGTCCGGATGCCCTGGCGGTATCCCAGGCCGCCGTGGCCGAGGCCGGCCATGGCGATGACCGAGCGGGTGGCGTCGGCCATGTCACGGCCGGTATCGGTGAACTCAGCACGGCGGCGAGCTACCTCGGCGTGCTGCTCCCTGACGGCCGGGTCAACGCGCGACGGGTCGGCGCAGCACAGTGCCAGCATTCGCGCCACCGCGGCATCAGGCGGCAGGCTGCGCCCGCCGCCAAGCATCGCCCGGCCGATCACGGGCATGCCGCCCAGGGCGAACATGGCGGCGACGAGCAGGTCGGGCCTCGCCGGCACGAACGGCAATGCCGGGTCGACCAGGACCAGCCCGGCGACGAGCCCAGGCGAGTAAGTCGCCTCCAGCAGCGAGATCATGCCGCCCATGGAGTTGCCCATGAGGATTACCGGCCGGGCTGACATCGATCGGATGAAACCTTCGAGCAGGCCGCGGTTGGCTGTCACGTCAGTCCCGCGGCCGCCAGATGTGGTCAGGCCGTGCCCGGCCAGATCCGGCGCCAGCACGCGGTAGCGGTCGGTCAGCAGCGGCGCGAGCGCTGACCAGTTGACCGCCGAGCCGCCAAGGCCGTGTACGCACACGATCATCGGCGCGCGTGCCGGTCCGCCAAAATCGAGATAATGGACGGGGCCGTCAATGTCAGCCCACCCCGTACCCAGGCGCCACGAGCCATCGCGGTCATCGCGTGTCGCCATCAGCTGATCAGGTTCCCGGCGGCTTTCAGCAGCTCCGTCACGCCTTCCTCGGTGCCTGCGGCCAGAACCTGGATATCGGGGGGTTGCGGCGTAGTCGCCGGTGACTTCGAACGCCACGCTATCGCAATAACTGAAGGTCGAGATTCCGGTGCGGCAGGATTGAGCCCATGACCATCCCGTTTCCGTCGCCGACGATCTCGGTGTCCTCCCGGTCCGATGTGTTCACCGGCTACCTGGACTACTTCCGGTCCAGGGTGCTGGCAAAGGTGCGGTCGCTGCCCGAGGCCGAACTGCGCAGCAGCAGGCTGCCGTCCGGCTGGACGCCGCTGGAGCTGCTCAGGCACCTGCGGTACGTCGAGCTCCGCTGGCTCGAGTGGGGCTTCGAGGGCCGGGACGTCGGCAACCCGTGGGCCGACTCCCAGGACGGCCGCTGGCACGTAGATCCGGACGAGAACCTTGAGACGCTGGCCGCCGAGCTTACGGCGCAAGGTGGCTATTCCAGGGCCGTGATCGAGTCCAGCGACCTGTCCGAGGTGGGGCAGCCCGGGGCGCGCTGGGATGGAGCCGATCCGGCAACCCTGGAGCGGGTGCTCTTCCACCTGGTCCAGGAGTACGCCCGGCACCTTGGCCAGCTGGACGTCATCACCGAACTCGCGGGCGGCGATGTCGGAGAGTAGCCACAGCCTGCTTCCGCGGCCACTGTCATGCCCCGTCCTTCAGCAGCGCGCGGCCGATGATGAGCCGCTGGATCTCGCTGGTGCCTTCATAGATCCGGAATAGCCGGGCGTCCCGGTACATGCGCTCGACCGGAACTCCCCGCATGTAACCCAGGCCGCCATGGATCTGCACTGCCAGGTCGGCGGCGCGGCCGACCATCTCTGAGCAGAACAGCTTGGCAGCCGACGGGCCGATCCGCCGGTCGGCGCCGGAGTCGTAGTTGCGCGCTGCTTCGGCCACCATCGCCCGGCCAGCGTACAGACCCGTCTGCTGGTCAGCGAGCATGGCCTGCACGAGCTGGAACTCGCCGATGGGTCGGCCGCCCTGCTTGCTGGCGCGGGCATGCGTGACCGATTCGTCGAGTAGCCGCTGCGCCATCCCGACGCACATGGCGGCGATATGCACCCGGCCGCGCACCAGCGACTTCATCGCCTCCGCGAAACCAGCCCCCTCCTGACCGCCGACCAGTGCCGAGGCAGGGACCCGGACCTCGTCGAAGAACACCTCCGCTGTCCACGCGCCTGCCTGGCCGGTCTTGCGGTCCTTCGGACCGACCCGGACTCCTTCGCGCCCTGCCTCGATCAGGAACACCGAGATGCCGCGGGTGCCTCGCTGCTCCTCGTCGGTACGGGCGAACACCACGAAAACGTCAGCGACCGGCGCGTTGGTGATGAAACGCTTGGCACCCGAGATCACGTAGCCGTCGCCATCCCGCGTCGCGCTGGTGGTCAGCCCGGACGGATCGGAGCCGGCCTCGGTCTCCGTCAGGGCGAACGATGCGATCGCGCCCTCGGCCAGCCGCGGCAGCCAGCGCTCCTTCTGCGCGTCGGTGCCGGAGTTGACCAGGACCTGGCCGGCGATGCCGTTGTTGGTGCCGAACATGGAGCGGAACGCCGGCGTGGTGTATCCGAACTCGAACGCCAGCTGCACATCCTCCGTGAGAGTCGCGCCGAGGCCGCCATACTGCTCGGGCAAGGTGTAGCCGAACAGGCCCATGTCCGCTGCTGCCCGCCTAAGGTCGTCCGGAATGGCGTCCGTTTCCTCGATCTCGCTCTCGCGCGGGACCACCTCGTCCCGGACGAATCGGCGGACCGCAGTAAGGACATCGGCGAAGTCTTCAGGTCTCATGTCGCGTCTCTCGGCCATGGCGCCCGGGTGGCACCTGCGGAAGTCATTGTCTCGAATGCCGCACCGAGCCAGATGCCGTCTGCGTGGGGATGCTTCCCCTTTCCTGCAGGTCGCGCCCCGCCTAGGGTCGGGTCACGGCTTGACACGGCTCAAGTCGCGGCCAAGGGGGACTGATCATGCCCGGATCGCTCGGGAGGCGGCTCGGAAAGGCCGCGCTGGCCGCAGCGCTCCTGGCCGCTGGACTCGGCCTGGCCATCGGCCCGGCGCACCCGGCGCACGCGGCACGGACGGCAGGAAACCCAGGCGGGATCATCTCGACAGTCGCAGGAGGGACAGGCGGCCCGGGGCCGGGCGTCAGCCTCGCTGTCAACGCCTGCGGGGTCAAGTTCGTGCGGGGCGCTCTCTACATCGGGGGCGACGGTAATGTCCGGCGCATTGATCCGCGCACTGGCTGGCTTACCACGACGGTCAGTGGCTGGCAGGGCAATCCAGGGGCCACCCTGACCGGTCCATGCGGGGTGACGCTGGACGCTGCCGGGAACGTTCTTGAGGCGAACGGCTGGCAGATCCGGGCCAAGGCCAAGCGGACCGGGCGCTTTTACGGCCACAAGATGATCGCGGGGCGTATCTACGCGATCGCGGGCCTTGGCGTGCCGCGGATTCTCGGGGATCCGAATGGCAATCGCGGGCCGGCCTTGGACGCCCGATTCTCCGGCGCATCGGACGTGGAACTTGATCACGCTGGCAACCTGATCGTGGCCGACTCCGGCTCAGCACCGGACCGCGGCGGCCCTCCGCTCGGTGCCCTGGTATGGGTCGTGGCTGTGCGCAGCGGACGCTATTACGGCCAGCGGATGACCGCGGGCGATATCTACATCGTCGCGGGGACGACAGTGCCGCCGACTGGCAGTAGCAGTCTCGCAGCTAAGGCATGGCTTGGCTTGAATGTCGGGTCGGTGCGGACGGATCGGTTCGGGAACCTGGTCGTGGCCGATGGCGGCACCCAGGGCTTTCCCCCTGATCCTGCCCCTGCCGTGCGGGTTGTCGCCGTCAGGACCGGGCGTTTCTACGGCAGGCAGATGACCGCCGGGCACATCTACCGCATCGCAGGCAACGGCCAAACTGGCGACTCTGGCAATGGCGGGCGCGCTACCAGGGCGAGCCTCGCCTGCGCGGCCGCGGCAGCCATCGATCACGCAGGGAACGTGGTGCTCGCCGATTGCGGCCAGGTTCGCGTGCTGGCTGAGCAGACCGGGCGCTTCTATGGCCGGCCGATGCTGTCCGGTCACATCTACGCTATTGCCGGCTCTGGTAACTCCGGGTACTCAGGCGACGGCGGCCCGGCAGGTAAGGCCCGCGTCGGCGCCATCAACGCGACAGTGGACAACCGGGGCAACATAGTGCTCGCTGACAGTTCGGCACGGGTTCGCCTGGTGGCAGCACGGACCGGGCGAATGTACGGACGCGAAATGCGGGCCGGTCACATCTACACCATCGCTGGAGACGGCAAGATCCTGACTTCCGGGGATGGTCAGCCGGCGACCAGGGCTGAGTTCCAGCCTTCCGGCGTAGCGGCCGACTCCGCCGGCGATATGGCGATCGCGGATTACGCCGCGGCCCGGGTGTGGTTCGTCCCGGCCCGGTCTGGCACATACTTCGGGCGGAGCATGATCGCTGGCGATATTTACCACATTGCTGCCGGCGGGGCGCGGCCGTGGTGACGTTTGATCGCGCCGGAAATGTTGTCGAGGGCGGTGCCAGCTACGTCAACGTGGCGGCGGTCCGGACGGGCAACTTCTACGGACGACCGATGACCGCCGGCCATCTTTACAACATCGCGCACGGGTTCGAAGCGTTCGGCGTGGCAGTGGACAGCGCCGGTAACATCCTGGCCGCTGACCAAGTCGAGGATCTGATCAAGGTCGTCGCGGTGAAGTCAGGCTCGTTCTACGGGCAGCAGATGACCGCAGGAAGCGTCTACACCATTGCCGGCACCGGGCAATCAGGATCCACGGGCGACGGCGGTCCCGCGATAGACGCCACGGTCAATTACCCCGGTGGAGTGGCAGTCGACCACGCGGGCAACGTGCTGATTGCCGCCGCCAATATGCGCGTGATAGCGGTCAGGACCGGGACGTTCTACGGGCAGCAGATGACCGCCGGCGACATCTATTCCATCTCTCAGTACCCGCCTTACGCTTGGTATGCAGTAGCCGTAGATGGCGCCGGCAACGTGGTGGCTGCCGAGCCAGTGCAGCACCACGTCCGAATTATCGCCGCCGTTTCTGGCACCTTCTACGGGCAGCACATGACCGCTGGGCACATCTACAACATCGCCGGTATCGGGTCGCCGGGCTACGGGCAGGCGGGTTTCTCCGGAGACGGCGGCCCGGGCACGCGCGCCGCACTTGACGGGCCCGACGGGGTGGCCGTGGGCCCGGCAGGCAACGTGCTGATTGCCGATTACTACAACCTGCGAATCCGTTCAGTGTCTGGGTGACGAGCACGATGACCGAGAGCGGCAGGCCATGCCTGGAAATGCGCATTAATAAGGGAACGGGGCCGTTCCGGATCTCGCGGCCGCAGGCTGCGCTGCCGTCCCTTCTATACGGAACGTCCCCGTCTCGTATGTCCTATCTTCGGCCCGCAGACGTGCTTAGCGTCACGTTCGGGCGTCATAGCAATATGCAGCTAGGTCCTGGGATCGATACTCTAGTTCGGCTACCGTCTATTAATGGCCGAATCGTGGTCATGGCGGCTTGATGCGTGACAGGAGCGGGGAGGTTCCGTTGTCAACGCGAAGCGGTCCTCCATCGCGGCCGGGGCGGGATCCCGAGCCGGACGGTGCTGAGGAGCAGAGCGCGTTTGCCGCGATGCTCGACGAGCACGAGGGGCATGTCTTCGACTACGTCAGTCGGCTAATCGGCGACGAAGCTGAGGCCGTGAGCGCCACCGAAACTGCCATGAACGCAGCGCAGTCGCTACTGGCGAATCCGGACCGGCTACGGGCGTGGCTGTTCGCCATGGCGCGGCAGGAAATAGCGACCAGGTTGCAACCGCCCGACCAGGACAAGGACGCCGAGATCCGGGATCTGGTGCACCGGCACGGCATCAAGCCGCAAGACCTGCCTGCCGTGCTAGGCGTCTCAGCCGAGCAGGCGCAGGCGATGCTGGCCGAGGCCGAGGCAGAGGCCGAGATCGACGGGTCGGCCGATCTGGCGCAGGCGATGCTGGCCGAGGCCGAGGCAGAGGCCGAGATCGACGGGTCGGCCGATCTGGCGCAGACGATGCTGGCGGATGCCGACGGCGAGATCGACTGGTCGGCCGATATGGAAGCATCGGCCGAGCCTGACGTGGCCGCGGACACTGGCGCGCCGGACCAGGTTGCCGCACCTCTTGTGGCCGGCGTGCCATTCGCAGCTGACCAACTGGCCGAGGTCGGCGTAGCGGCGGATCTTGATGTACCGGCGGATCTCGGCGTACCGGCGGATCTCGGCGTACCGGCGGATCTCGACGAGCCGGCAGACGAGGACGAGCCCGCCGCGGCGCCACCCTCGTGGATATGGGACCGTACGGCCGCCTCCTTCATTGACGATTCTGACACCGACCCGCGTGGCATTCCGGCCATCGAGGACTCGATGGTTGACGACGCTGCTGTCGCGCAGGCGCCTGCGCTGGCGGGGGCGGGTGCGGGTCCCCCGGCCTTCGCCCGCGCGCGGCGGCGCCTAGGCTTCTCGGCGATTTTCCTGGCGTTTGCCGGGGGCGCAGTGGCGGCGGTCGTCTACCTGGGCGGCTCCCCCGCCGGCCAGGCCGACACGCACGGCGGCGCCCAGCAGGCGAACACCGGTTCGGCCGCGCCGGCCGTCTCTTCGCCGGCCTCAGGCCGGCACACGCCGCGAGTGCACTCGCGAACCGCGCCGAAGCATCACCACCGCACCGGGCGGGTGGCCGGGCCGTTCCCGGCTCAGCCCACCAGCGTTGTCGTGCCAGTCACAGCCACGTCTAACCCGGCGGGCGTGCTGACGCCGCCGACACGGCACAAGCACCGGAAGTCCGGGCACTCGTCGCCGCCGCCAACTATCGCGCCGTCGCCCACGCCCGACCCGTCACCCACCACCCCGTCAACTACGCCGTCGCCCTAACAGGCCGGCTCTGACGGACCACAGCCGGATCAGCGTGCCGCCTCGAAGACTGCTGCCACGCCCTGGCCGCCGCCGACGCACATGGTTTCCAGCAGGTACCTGCCGTCGCGACGGCGCAGTTCACGCAGGCCAGTTGCCAGCATGCGGGCGCCCGTTGCGCCGATCGGATGGCCGAGCGAGATGCCGGAGCCGTTGACGTTGAGCTTGTCGGGGTCGTTCCACTGCCATCCGGCCAGCACGGCGAGCACCTGCACGGCGAAGGCCTCGTTCAGCTCCACCAGGTCGATTGCGCCGAAATCCAGGCCGGTCTTGGCGAACAGCTTCGCCACCGCCGGCACCGGCCCGATGCCCATGGTCGCCGGCTCGCACCCGGCGGCCGCCCAGCCAGCCAGGTAACCCACCGGCTCCAGGCCGAAGTCGTCAAGCCGGTCCTCGGCCACCACCAGGCACGCGGCCGCAGCGTCGTTCTGCTGGCTGGCGTTGCCTGCCGTGACGGTGCCGCCCGCAATGATCGTGCGCAGCTTCGCCAGTGACTCGGGCGTCGTGTCCGGTCGTACTCCCTCGTCCTTGCTGATCGTGATCGGGTCGCCGCGGCGCTGCGGGACCTGGACCGGGACAACCTCATCGTCGAACCGGCCGGCCTTCCAGGCGGCCGCAGCGCGCTGGTGGCTGCGGGCCGCGTAGGCGTCAGCCTCATCCCTGGTAATGCCGTACTGCTCCGCCAGATTCTCCGCGGTCTCGATCATCCCGGAGATCTTGCCGAATCGCCATTCCGGCTGCGAGCGCTCGCGGCCGCGGTCAATCCGGTCGTAGAGGAACTGGTTCCCGGACCGCGCGCCCCAGCGCATTGACGTCGTGTAGTGCTCGACCCTGCTCATGCTCTCCACGCCGCCAGCCAGGACCATGTCGGCCGCGCCGGTCTGTACCATCATCGCCGCGGTGATAATGGCCTGCAGGCCCCCTCCGCAGCGGCGGTCGAGCTGGAAGCCAGGCACGCTGATCGGCAGTCCGGCGTGCAGCGCGGCCCACCGGCCGACGCACGGAGTCTCTCCGTTGACGTAGGACTGGGCGAAGGCCACATCGTCGATCAGCGCGGGGTCGACCGATGTCCGCTCTACCACGGCCTTGATGACGGAGGCGGCGAGATCCTCGACGGGCACATCGCGGAGGCTGCCGCCGAACGTGCCTACCGGCGTGCGCAGCGGCGAGACGATCGCGGCTCGGCGCGTGGTCATAAGTTCCCCTTCCGGTCAGCCGTCGGCTACGGCCCGGTTGGCCGCTGCCTCAAGCGCCTCCTTGTGGTCAGGATGCGCGATCGCGATCATCCGCGCTCGCCGCTGCGACAGGGTCAGCCCGCGCAGGTCTGCGACTCCATACTCGGTGACGACGACGCCAGCGTCAGCGCGAGACAGGGTGGCAGGACCGTCGAGCCCGGCTACGATGCGGCTGATCCGCCCCGCGGTCGACGGCAGCGCCAGGACCGGGATGCCACCGCGGGACCGGGCCGCCCCGCGCGCGAAGTCGGCCGCACCGCCAACCGCTCCGACATAGCGCCCGGCTGCGGTCTCGGTGTTCGCCTGGCCGGTCAGGTCCACCTGAGTGGCCGAGTTGATGGCTACCAGCTGGTGCTGGGCGGCGAGCACCGCCGGGTCGTGGGTGTATGCGGTGTCGCGCAACACTACGACCTGATCTGCCGCCGCGCGCTCGATCAGCGACCGCGTGCCCATCAGGAAGCCGGTGACGACCAGTCCGCGGTCCACGCTCTTCCGCGCACCAGTCACGACCCCTGCCTCGATAAGCCAGCCGACCGCGTCGCTGATCATCCCGGAGTGCACGCCGAGATCGCGGTGGTCACCCAGGTAGCGGGCCACTGCCGATGGCATGCTGCCGATGCCGAGCTGGATAGTTGCCCCGTCCGGCACCAGGCCCGCGATGTGGCCCGCGATCGCGGCCTCCACCTCCCGGGGCGGGGTGTCCGGATACTCCGCTGGCGGCCGGGACACCGGCACTATCACGTCGATCTCGTCCTGGCCCAGCCTGCGGGCGCAGCCAACGTCCGGCACCTGGTCATTGACCTCGGCGATCACGACGCTCGCGGTGCCTACCAGCGTCGCGAGGTAGTCGGCGCCAAGGCCGAGCCCGAAGGAGCCATCCGGCCCGGCAGGCGGCAACGAGAGCATCACGACGCCAGCCCTCAGCGGGCCGGAGCCGAGTACCCGCGGCAGTTCTGAGTAGTGGCAGGGCAGGATGCCCAGCGCGCCGGCATCGCTGAGGGCGCGGTTGGCGCCGGCCGCCGTGTAGGAGGTGAAAGTCAGGTAGTCGGCGTGCTCGGGACGCACCGCGGCCGAGCTGGAGATCCCGGTGAAGCACCTGATGCCGCCCAGTCGCTTGCGCTGGCCGGCCAGGGCCTCAGTGAGCGTCAGCGGCTCGGCGCAAGCCTGCCCCCAGGCCACCAGGTCGCCGGGCCTGATGTACCTGGTCAGGTCAAGCGAATCCGGATCAACGCGCTCGGCTGTCACCCGACCGGGATCCGATCCGGCGAATAGGCCGTCAGCCAAGTCACAATCCGCAGCTTAACCGGGTGTTCGGGTAGTGAGCGAGGCGCCGCCCAGCCCGGCAGTGTGACGCGGTCAGGCGATGAGAGCCGCATACCGCCAGTCGAGGACGTCGGCAGCCTCCGGCCCGTCTGCCCGGACCACCGAGCGGAGGAGCACCAGGCCGCCACCGCCGGGCAGGTAGTCGACCTGCTCGACCGAGATTGTGCTGCGCAGCGTGTCGCCTTCGTGTACGGCGCCGAGATGCTCGCAGCTCTCCCAGCCCGCTACGGTCACCATGGACGGCAGGCTGCGGACCGCCTGGGCGAGCGCGAGCCCGATGACGTGCCCGCCGTAGACAAGCCGCTGGCCTCCGGCCGCGTCCGCATCGTGGTGGACCGCCGCGATATTCAGCGTCAGCCGGGCCAGTTCGGGCGCGCTCGTCACGACGTCGGCACCTGGCACCTGCCAGCTCTGGCCCGCATGCAGGTCAGCGGGCCGGGGCCCGCCCGATCTGCGCCCGAAATCCGCCAGCCGCCAGCCGCTGACCAGCGCCTCCGGATCCGCCGCGGGGCCCTGCCGGCCAGGCACTGCCAGTTCGTCGGCGTGCCCGGTTTGCGCTGCCTGGTCGCGCAGCGGCAGCATGGCGCAGCGCCAGAAGTCCAGGATCGGCCGGCTCTGCTGGTCCGTCGTGGTTATCCGCAGGACGGCGAGGCCGGTTGCCGACCGCCCTTCCCGTGGCCTGTTCTGCCGCAGCGCGACTACCTGCGTGGACGTCCGAAGCGTGTCCCCGATCAAGGGGTAGCGCCGGAACGCCAGACCGCGGTAGAACAGGTTGGCCTTGACATGCTGGGTGACTATCGTCGACTGGCCAATCGCGACATCCCAGGCCAGGCCCGGCGATGCCAGCAGGCCACCGCCGGTGACCTCCCTGCACAACTCCGCATCGAGCGCGAGCGCGAGCCGGTCGCCGGTGATCGACTGGTGGACGGCAGCCAGCCCGGACGTTAGCGTGAGGCCGGGCGCGCCGCCGAATTCCTGGCCTACCACCAGCTCGTCGAAATACGGACCCTCGAAAGACGGAGGCTGCATCAGTCGCGCTCCTTCAATTGAACCGGAATCTGGACAGTCAGGGCCTAGGGAGCACATCGTGAGCGGTCTTTCGGCGGAAGAGCGAGCGGTCGTCGGCACGGTCGCCGAGTTCGTCGATCGTGACGTCAGGCCCGTGGCCCGCGAGCTTGAGCACGCAAACGAGTATCCCGAGAAGCTGATCGGGCAGATGAAGGCCCTCGGCAT
Source organism: uncultured Actinomycetota bacterium (assembly GCA_963834665.1). Lineage (GTDB taxonomy): Bacteria > Actinomycetota > Actinomycetes > Streptosporangiales > Streptosporangiaceae > JAJYUU01. The sequence continues at coordinate 91,240 of CAWICK010000005.1, read as the reverse complement.
TTTCGGGCTGGCCATTCCTGAGCCGTATGGCGACGCGCCGGTGTCAACCCCGTGCTACGCCGAGGTGACGGCCGAGCTTGCCAGGGGCTGGATGACCTTGGCCGGGGCCATGGGCGGCCACACCGTCGTCTCGAAGATGCTGCTGGCCTTCGGCACGGACCAGCAGAAGCAGCGGTACCTGCCGCGGATGGCCACCGGCGAGGTGCGCGCCGCGATGGCGCTCACCGAGCCTGGCGGCGGATCAGACTTGCAGGCGATGACCACCATCGCCCGGCGCGATGGGGACGGCTACCGCATCGACGGGGCCAAGACCTGGATCACGAACGCCCGGCGGTCACAAATGATCGCGCTGCTGTGCAAGACCGATCCCGACGCGACGCCGCGGCACCGCGGCATCAGCATCCTGCTGGTCGAGCACGGCGAGGGCCTGGACGTCTCGCGTGACCTGCCCAAGCTCGGCTACAAGGGCGTGGAGAGCTGCGAGCTGTCATTCACCGACTACCGCGCGCCTGCCGATGCCCTGCTTGGCGGCGAGCCGGGGCGTGGTTTCGCGCAGATGATGAAGGGCCTGGAGATCGGCCGGATCCAGGTCGCGTCGCGGGCGGTCGGCGTCGCCCAGGCCGCGTTCGACGATGCACTGAAGTACGCGCAGGAGCGGCAGAGCTTCGGCGTGCCGATCTGGAAGCACCAGCAGGTGGGGGCGTACCTGGCCGACATGGCGGCGAAGCTGACCGCTGCGCGTCAGCTCGTCCGGTACGCGGCCGAGCGCTACGACGCGGGCGAGAGATGCGATATGGAGGCCGGGATGGCCAAGCTCTTCGCCTCGGAGGCTGCCATGGAGATCACGCTGAACGCGGTGCGGATCCACGGCGGCTACGGGTATTCGACCGAGTACGACGTCGAACGATACTTCCGCGACGCGCCGCTGATGATCGTCGGCGAGGGCACCAACGAAATCCAGCGCAACGTGATCGCCCAGCAGCTGATCTCGCGTGGCGGACTCGGCCGCTAGCCGTGGCACTGCCGGTAGCGCGGGCCTGGCACGGGACCATCGCTGTGCTCGTGCTCGCTGCGGTCGCGGTGCAGATCGTCATCGCGGCACGGGTACCCGGCACGCCACCGGACATGACCGCCGGGTTACTGCGGGGCAGCTCGCTGCCGGGCCGCATCATCCGGGTGCTGAGCTTCTTCACTATCCAGAGCAACCTGCTCTGCGGCATCGTCTCGGCGCAGCTGTCCGTCCGTCCGGACCGTGACGGGCGAGCGTGGCGCGCGGTCCGGCTGGCCGCCCTGTACGGCATCACGGTGACCGGCATCGTCTACTCGACCGTGCTGGCAGCCATCCACGAACCCCACGGCGCTGCCGAGACCGGCGTCAACGTGATAGTCCATTACGTCGTGCCGATCATGATGGTGGCTGGCTGGCTTGCGTTCGGGCCGCGACCGCGGATCGACATGCGAACCGTCCTGTGGTCATTGCTGTTCCCGGTCGTCTGGTTCGCTTACACGCTCGTGCGAGGGGCGATCTGGAAGTGGTACCCGTACCCGTTCCTCGACGTTCCGGCGCACGGGTACGCCCGGGTCGCGGTCAATGCCATTCTGGTTACCGCGGTGCTGGCGGTGGTTGCGGCCTTGTTCGCGTTCGGTGACGACCGGCTGCCACCGGCTCCGCGACGTCGCAGCTGATACCTTGGGCCGTCCGAGGGGGTTAACGCGATGTCGGGGGCTGAGCAGGTCCGGGCGCAGGCGCTGGAGGTGGCGGCCGGGTGGTCGCCACCAGATGCTCCCGAGTCATGGCAGCTGACAGCGGCCCTCTTTCGCGCCATCGCCGCACACGATGACCTGCTCGGTCAGCTTGCCGAACTGCCGCCCGACCGCCTGCCGGCGCTGCTGGCTAGCGCCGCGGTCGCGTACCTGGTACGCCGGGACCGGCCGATGCCCCTAGCGGAATACTTCCCGGAGCCGGGAAAGCCGCAGCCGTATTTCGATTCCGGGTTCGCCCCGGCGGCCGCGGCATTCATGTCGGCACAGGCCGAGCAGATCCTGTCGGTCTGCCGGGCCCGCCGGTATCAGATGAACGAGGTCGCCCGCTGTACCCAGATCGCGATCGGGATCTCGGCAGTGACCAGGCCGTCCGCCGGTCCGACAGCCCTTGTCGACTTGGGCACTGGAGCCGGGCTGGGCTTGCAGCTGGACCGGTACCGGTACCTGGTCGGCGGCCAGGCATCGGGACCCGATACGGCTGGCCTCAGCCTGAGCTGCGAACTGCGCGGCCTGCGCCGGCCGCCACCAGCCGAACTACCGCCGATCACAGCGCGCACGGGTATCGACGTCAACCCCGTTGACCTAGGTGACTATGACGCGCAGGCCTGGCTGACCGCGTGCGCGCCGCCGGAAGCCTCGGCATTGACGCGGCTGGCCACGGCGATCGAGGTGGCCAGGCTGAATCCGGCGCCGATAGTGGCAGGCGACGTCATCGCGGCGCTACCCGGCGTACTCGACGGCCTGCCGGCCGGCCTGCCTGTCATCGTGGTAGACGCCTACGCCGCCGTGTTCCTGCCCGCGGACCGGCGCGCGGAGCTGACCGGAATCCTGGCTTCGGAAGGCGAGCGGCGCCCGGTGACCTGGCTGTCGCTGGATCCCCTGGTGCCGCTGGGACCCACCGGCAGCGACAGCGTCCAGGGCGTGGCGCTGCCCCGGGCCCTAGTCAGTGACTACCAGCGCCATGGCGTCTTCGCCGTGCTCGGCGTGCGGACCTTCGGCGGCCAGTGGGACGGCGGCCGCCTGCTCGCCCGGGCGCATCCATCGGGCCAGTGGATGGAGTGGCTCGCCTAGCGGGCCTACGGCGGCGCTCGCCCTAGCCGGCCAGGTCCGCTGCAGGCCGGGTGTTGACCACCCGGTCCGCGCCAATGCCCGCCAGCTCGGCCCGAGCGCAGCCGCTGTCGAGCCAGTCCAGCTGGCCCGGTGCGTGCGCGTCGGTGTCGATGGCGAAGATGCAGCCCATGTCCGCGGCCAGCCGCAGCAGCCGGTCGGGTGGATCCTGCCGCTCGGGCCGGCAGTTGATTTCCACGGCGACACCGTGCTCCCGGCAGGCGCCGAACACCTTGTCAGCATCGAACTGCGACTCAGGCCGGCCGCGCCCGGCGATCATGCGGCCGGTGCAGTGTCCGAGTACGTCGACATGCGGGCTGGCCACGGCCGCGACCATGCGGGTCGTCATCGGCTCGGCCGGCATCCGCAGCTTCGAGTGCACGCTCGCCACCACGACATCCAGCCGGCCAAGCAGGTCGTCCCGCTGATCCAGCGTCCCGTCCTCGAGGATGTCCACCTCGATGCCGGTCAGAATACGGAACGGCGCCAGCTCGGAATTCAGCCGCCCGACAAGCTCGAGCTGGGCTTCCAGCCGTTCCGCAGACAGGCCGCTGGCCACCGTTAGCCGCGGCGAGTGGTCGGTCAGCGCGATCCACTCATGCCCGAGGTCGCGCGCTGCCAACGCCATCTCCAGCGGCGGGCTGCCGCCGTCGGACCAGTCGGAGTGCGTGTGGCAGTCGCCCCGCAGCGCCGCGCGCATGGCGGAGCGCCCGGCTGGCGCGGCCTCCTCGAGCAGGCGGGACAGGTAGGACGGCTGCTGGCCGCCAGCAGCCTCGGTGATAGCCGCGGCGGTGGCGGGCCCGATGCCCGCTAGTTGCTCGAGCGTGCCACGGCTCACGCGCTGCGCCAGTTCGCCGGGCGGCAGGTCGTGCACCACCTGCGCCGCGCGACGGAACGCCCGGACGCGGTAGGTCGGCGCGCCGCTGCGCTCGAGCTGGAAGGCGATCTGCCGGAGCGCGTCAGCCGGGTCCATCTGCCTACTGCTCCGACAAGATGGCCTCGAGCTCGGCCATGGGATCGCGGACCACCGGACCCCGGGTCTCGACGGCGGCGTAGCGGATCTCGCCAGCGAACCGGAACGGGGCCGTGTAGCCATCCCCGACCGCTGGCCCCCACTCGTATCCGCAGGTCAAACCCACGCCGACGCCGTTGAAACCGGAGGGGGTGAACCGCGGTATCTGCCGCTCGGCGATCTGCTTCCCGTCGCAGGACAGCACGGCGAGCCCGCCCAGGCCGTCGTCCTTGGTGAAGGCCAGCTCGACGTGATGCGGGCCGGGGGTGACAGTCTCGGCTGACTCGACGAGGTGCCGTTCCCTGCCGTACAGATTGTGCACGTAACGCAGCCTGCCATGCAGGATGTGCAGCGACCAGCCGCCCAGTACCGAGCCCATGGCCAGCAGCACGCCGTCGGCCTGCCCGCCGTCGGGGATGACGATGTCGGCGATGAGCGCGTGCGACCGGTTCCGGACGTTGACCGCGGCGGACTCGGGCACCTGGGCGCCGCCGGGAAAGTAGCGGTACACCGTGCGCGGGGCGCGGCGGTCCGGCTTGGGGTTGACCAGCGCCCACAGCACCCGGTTGTCCAGCGGCAGCACCTGGTTGCGCGCCGCCTCGGCCCACCACAGCTCGACGAGCTCGGAGAGCACGCCGGGATGGTGCGCGGCGAGGTCGCGGGACTCCGACAGGTCCTGCTCGACGTGGTACAGCTCCCAGACATCATCGTCGAAGGGGTCGTTCGGGTTCTGGTCGTCGTAGAGGGGGCCGACCGGGTGAAACGTCACGGCCTTCCAGCCCTGGTGGTAAATGGCCCGGGATCCGAACATCTCGAAGTACTGGGTCTGGTGCCGTCCGGGCGCGGACTCGCTGCCAGGCGGCAGCAGGTAGGCGAAGCTCGTGCCGTCCAGCTGGCTCTGCGCGATGCCGTCGATCGTGTCCGGGAGTGCGACCCGGGCCAGCCCGAGCACTGTCGGCGCTACGTCGATGGCGTGGGTGAACTGGTGCCGGATAGCGCCGGAGTCGATATCGCCGGCTGGCCACGAGATGATGCACGGATCGGCCACCCCGCCCTCATGCACCTCGCGCTTCCAGCGCCGGAACGGGGTGTTGCCGGCCATCGTCCAGCCCCACGGGTAATTATTGTGCGTACCCGGGCCGCCGATCTCGTCGATGCGGTCGAACATCTCCTCGGCTGACGCAGGATCGAGGTTGAGCAGGCGGACGTCGTTAATCGAGCCTGCCGCGCCGCCCTCCGCGCTCGCGCCGTTGTCGGACACCACCACCACGATCGTGTTGTCCCGCTCCCCCAGTTCGTCGAGGAAGCCCAGCACCCGGCCGATCTGCTCGTCGGCGTGCGACAGGAAGCCGGCGAAGCACTCCATGAACCGCGCGGCGACCTGCTTGTCTGGCTCGGCCAGGGAATCCCAGGCGGGCACCCAGGCGGGTCGCGGCGAGAGCACCGTTCCGGCCGGAACGAGGCCGCCCGCCAGCTGGCGGCCGAATGTCTGCTCGCGCCATGCGTCCCAGCCACAGGCGAACCGGCCGCGGTAGTGCTCACGCCACCGCGGCGGGGGCTGGTGCGGTGAATGGCAGGCGCCGGTTGCGAGGTACAGGAAGAACGGCTTGGCGGCGTCGACCGCCCGCAGGTCACCGACAAACTCGATAGCCCGGTCGGCCAGATCCCGGGACAAGTGGTAGCCGTCCCCGATCGAGACGGGCGGCCGGACCGAGTGGTTGTCGTAGTACAGCGCGGGCACGAACTGGTGAGTCTCGCCGCCGTGGAACCCGTACCAGCGGTCGAATCCCCTGGCTAGCGGCCAGGTGGCACGGGATGCCGCCATGTTCGTCTCGTCTTCGGGCGACAGATGCCATTTGCCAACCGCGTAGGTCGCGTAGCCCGCCGCGCGCAGGATCTCCGACAGGTAGCCGTTCTCCCGGGGCGGCTTCCCAAAGTAGCCGGGATAGCCGACTGCCAGGTCGGCCACCCTGCCCATGCCGCTGCGATGGTGGTTTCGGCCGGTGAGCAGGCACGCGCGGGTAGGCGAGCACAGTGAGGTGGTGTGGAAGTTGGCGAGCCTGATGCCGCCTGCGGCGAGCCCGTCGAGCACCGGTGTCTCGATGTCGGAGCCGTAGCAGCCGAGCTGGGCGAAGCCGACATCATCGAGCACGACCAGGACGACGTTGGGCGCTCCGGCTGGCGGTGCCGCCTCAGCGGGCCACCACGGCGTGGAGTCTCGCCAGTCCCGGCCGATCTGGCCGCCAAAATCCTGCCCCAAGGCTGCTGTCCTTCCCTTGCTCCCGGCCTATAGTGCCAGGCGCCATCCCCGGTCCCGCGAGGGCGGCCAGTCTGTAGTTTGGACCCGTGGCGGCGCAACTCGCGGCCCCGCCGACGGCCGGCCGCAACCTCAAGACCGCCATCGGCTATGTCCTCGGGATCGCCCTGGGGACAGTTGTGCTGATCCTGCTGGCAGGCAAGCGGGGCGAGTTGCTGGCCGCCTGGCGGCAGATCCAGCACGCCAGCCTTGGCTGGGTGCTGCTAGCGGTGCTGGCCGAAGCGACGTCGCTGGTCGTCTTCGCCTGGCTGCAGCACCGGGTGCTGCGGCTCAGCGGCGCGCGTATCACCATGCCCGCCCTGTTCCTGCTAACGCTGGCCAACGACGCAATCGCGAACACCGTGCCGGGCGAGCCAGCGGTCTCCAGCGCGTACCGGTACCGGTATTACCGGCGGCGCGGGGCCACCGGAGCGAGCGCGGGCTGGACCGTCTTCACGATCTTGATCGCCCAGGCCATCGGCATGTCCGCGCTGCTCCTCATCGGCGTCGTGGTGGCGCTCGCGAGCAGCACGACCAGCGGCGGCGCGGGCACGGCCCTGGCCGGCCTCGTCATCGTGATCGCGTCGGGGGCGGTCCTCGTTCGGCGGGACCTTGTCATCGGCCTGGCGGGCGCGGCTGTACGCGGAGTCCGGCGCATCACCGGGCATCCGCGCGGCAACGTCGGCGCCCGGATCGAGGCAACTCTCAACAGGATGCGGGAGATTCCGCTGAGCAGACTGTCGACGATCGGCGTCGTCGCCATCGCTGCCGCGGTGTGGGGCTGCGACTTCCTCTGCCTGGTCTGTGCGTTCGGCGCCGTTCATGCCGCGATTCCCTGGGATGGCGTCCTGCTGGCGTATGGGGTAGCCCAGGTCGTCGGCTCGTTTCCCATCGTGCCCGGCGGCATCGGGATCGTGGAGGGCAGCCTCGCGGTGATCCTCGCCGCCTACGGGACCGGACGAGTGCAGGCGGTCTCGGCAGCGCTCGGCTTCCGGATCGTAAACTTCTGGCTCGCGATCACGGTCGGCTGGGTTAGCGTCGCGGCCATCGCCGTGCTTGCCCGGCGCAGCGCCAGTGCCGCTGCCGAAGTCGCGACCGGCGGCGATCTTGACGCCATCGTCGCGTTGCCGCCCGATTAGCGCTTGCGGAGTGTGGCTGTTGTCCGGCGCCCGTTCCCCGCGAGAACGCACGCTCGGCGCGCGATCCCGGTCGGCTGCCGTTAGCCGGGTGCCTGGGCGCTGACCGGTGGCCGGGGGCTGACCGGTGGCTGAGGGCTGACCGGTGGCCGGGGGCTGACCGGTGGCTTGGCGCTGGCCTGTGGCAGGTGTGGCCCTGGTTGACCCGGCGCTGACGCGCTTGGTGCGCGCTCTCCGTCCGCGCAGAGCATCATTTCCTGCCTGCCGCAAAGCGCCAACCGCTATGAATCACCCATAAGGTCTAAACCGACGATGAGCGCATGACAGGTCAGGCGTCGCTTTTAGCGTCATTGTGACAGTCACGATAAATGAATGTCGGCGTTGTGGCAGCCACGCTAAACAGCTCCCGGTGGCGAGCCATTTACCGCACCGGCGGCCGCTCCGTTTCCGGCAAAGGTAACATTACGCCGCCGGAGCCGGCGCGGCAGGCGCCGGGATAGCTCGAACCTCCGCCGTCCCAGCCTCGAGAGCCATACCAACTGACCGTTTACCCGCGCCGACGCAGCAAGGCCGAGCGTTTACCCGCTCCCAGGCCCGGAGTCCGAAGCAAACTGAGCGTTCGCCCGCCCTGGCGCCCGCGATCCGCATCAAATTGAGCGTTCGCCCGCCCCGGCGGCCGCGATGCGCAGCAGACTGAGCGTCCGCTCCCGCCGGTCAGCGGGAGCGGACGCTCACGTGGTGCTGTGACGCCGTGCCCCGACTACGGGACGTTCAAGCCGAACTCGAAGTCCGGGAAGCACGGGCTGTTCGCGGTGAACGTCGGCGGCCCGACCGTCGGCGGATGGGTTCCCGACGGCGACGGGGTCGGCGCCCAGGTCTCCGACGCCGTGCACCACAGCTGGCCCTCGTTCGGCACGCCATCGTCGGACACGAGCTGATCGACCTGGAGTTGCGCCTCCGGGTCGCCGCCCCAGACGCTTCCGCCCGCGGTCAGCACGTAGGGCACGCTCGGGTTGGTGGTCGACCCGTTGATCAGCGGGTTGCCGCCGTACAGGCCCGAGTTGAAGTAGTCGTGCTTGACGACCCAGATGGTTTCCGGGAAGTCGCCGCACGGCTGCAGCGTGACCTTCTCGCCCTGGTAAGCGGGCCTGGCGACGCCACGGCAGAGGTTGCTGCTGACGCCGTACGGCGTCCACATGGCCTCGTACGCGATGTTGAAGTGGTAGTGCAGTTCCATCCCGGCGCTGATGAAGCCGAGGTGGTACAGCACGAACACCGGGTACTGGAACGTGACATGCCAGTCCTGGCTCGGCTTGAAGTCGTTCGCCCACTGGAGGTCGACGTTGTTACCCGGCACGTCGCGGGAGTTCGCATTGTTCTGGAAGAACTGGATCCCGAACTCGACGTTGAACAGCGGATCGGAGCAGTAGCTGTTGAACGTGCACGCCGGCGTCACGTCGGGCTTGCTGACCCGCGGTGCCGCAGTCGCCACCCCAGCCGCTGTCAGGCCGAGAGTCGCCGCGACAGCCGTAGCCGCCACCAGCGTGAACACCCTCGCGCGGCGGTTGCGCATGGGTAAATCCTTCCTGTCGGATGCTACGGGGCCGACGCCGGACGAATCCGGTGGCTTGGGCGGTCAAGCTCGGGTCGGCCCCGAATAGACCATTGCGCTGGCCATTAGTTACTAATTGTTATCCCGCCCTGCCAGTCAGTTACCGAACGTTACCATGAGTAGCCATTTGGCAACGCGAAACACTTCGAAACCGGCTTCCGAGTGTGCGGGATCTCGACCGCTTCGAGGTCGACCTGGTGTGAGGCCGACCACATCGGCGCGGTGTTCTTCGGCGACGTGCTCAACCCGCCGGAGGAGCTTCGCCGCGAGTTCGACCTGATGAGACACGCCTTGACGTTGCCGGACGGGTGCCGGGGTGGGGATGACTCCCCTTGTCGCGGGGTGAGCGGAGTGGCAGCATTCGCCCAGCGGAGGGACTTTCGATGTACAAGAACGTGGCACGTGGGTTCGTGGTGGCTGGTGCTGTGTTGAGCGCGGCCGGGATCAGTGGCACCAGCACGCCGGGCTCGGCCGCCACGGCCGCGCCGGTGGCCAGGGCACTGTCAGGGCGGGTATCCGACAGGCCGCCCGTCCGTGGTACCCAGCTGTGGGTAAAGCTCTACAGCGGCCCCCGCACCACTGACAACTTCCCTTCTTCGGCGGCCGTCAGCCCCGACGGAGGCACCGTGTTTGTCACCGGGACCACGACCAGGGCCGGGTCGGGGACCGGCGTTGGCTCCTTCGCCACTGTTGCCTACAAGACCGCCACCGGTGCCCAGCTGTGGGCCAGGCGCTACAGAGGCCCGGGCAACGGCTTTGACCGAGCCACCTCGATGGCCGTCACCGGCAGCACGGTGTTCGTCACCGGCTCCAGCGCGACCAGCGAGGGTGGCCCGGGCAACTACGCCACGATCGCCTACAACGCCGCCAATGGCGCGCGGTTGTGGGCCAAGAGCTACAGCGGTTCGGGCAACAGCGACAACGCTGCCGCGTCGGTGGCCGTCAGCCCGCGCGGCGGACGGGTGTTCGTCACCGGTTGCTCTGCCGGGCTCAGCAGCGGCGATGTGGATTACGCCACGGTCGCCTACAACGCCGCCAACGGCACGCGGCTATGGTCCAGGAGCTACGACCTCGGGGGCACCAGCGGCGGCTGTGCCACGTCGGTGGCGGTCGGCCCGGACGGGGGTCGGGTGTTGGTCACCGGCGCCATCGGCAGCGATTTCGCCACGATCGCCTACAACGCGGCCACCGGCGCGCAGCTTTGGGCCAGACGCTACCCGTCGGGCATCGGCGACTCCCGCGACCCGATCGGACCTGTCTTGATGGCCGTCCACGGCGGCGAGGTGTTCGTCACCGGGACCAGCTTCGGGGCCAGCGGCGGTTTCAGCGACTTTGGCTATGGCACTGTCGCCTACAGCGCCGCGACCGGCGCCCAGCTGTGGGCGAAGCACTACAGCAACGGGCGCGGCTCCTCGCTGAGCAATCCCCGATCGATGGCCGTCAGCGGCGGCAAGGTTTTCGTCACCGGGACCAGCTTCGCGGCCGGGAGCCCCGTTAGCGAGTACGCCACGGTCGCCTACAACGCCGCCACCGGCGCCCAGTTGTGGGTCCGCCTTTACCAGCGCCCCGGCAGCCTCGGCAACGATGCCTCCGCAGTAGCCGTCAGCCCCACCGGGCGCACGGTCTACGTCACCGGGACCAGCTTCATCCACCCGAATCGCAGCGGTGACTACGCCACGATCGCCTACAACGCCGCCACCGGCGCTCAGCTGTGGATCCGCCGCTACCTTGGCCACGGTCACTTCGGCAACAATGCCTCCGCGGTAGCGGTCAGACCACGCGGGGGTCAGGTGTTCGTCACCGGAACCAGATACGCGCCCAGCACAGGTCCTAACTACCCGGCTTCTTCCTACGCCACGATCTCCTACCGCGGCTGATGCGTGCGGGCAGGTCAGAGCACCCGGCAACATCCGGAACGGGCGCGGACTGCCCGGCACCGCTCGGCGATCAGAAACGCACCGGCATGTGCTTGATGCCATTGATGAAATTTGACCGTAGCCGGGATGCCTCGCCGTCGAGCTGGATTCCTGGCATGCGCTCGGTCAGGGCCTGGAGCAGGATGCGAAGCTCGAGCCCGGCCAGGTGCCTGCCCAGGCAGAAATGCGGGCCGCCGCCGCCGAAGCCGACGTGCGGATTGGGCTCGCGCCCGACATCAAACTGGTTGGCCGAAACGAAGACATCCTCATCGCGGTTCGCCGAGGCGTAGAAAACGACGACCTTGTCACCCGCGACGATGTGCTGGCCACCCAGCTCGGTATCGCGTGCAGCCGTACGGCGGAACAGGTTTACCGGGCTGACCCAGCGGACGATCTCCTCGGCCGCGGTGGGAATCAGCGCCGGTTCATCCACCAGGCGCTGCCATTGATCAGCGATGCTGGAACAGGGCGAGCATGCCGCCGGCGGCGGCGTTCCTCGTGGTCTCGTTTCCCGCAACGGTCAGCAGCAGGAAGAACAAGTCGAACTCGTCGCTTGTCAGTGCCTCGCCGTGGTCGTCGGGCTGCAGCAGCTGGGTGACGATGTCATCCGCGGGGTGAGCCCGGCGGCGCTCGGCCAGCGCGGCCCCGTAGGCGTAGACCTCGGCGGCGGCGTTCTGCTGGGCCTGGGGAGCGATCTGGAATTCCGGGTCCCCCGAGCCGATCAGCAGGTTCGACAGCTCGAAGATCCGGCCGCGGTCCTCGACCGGCGCGCCGACGAGCTCGCAGATCACCCAGAGCGGCAGCGGAGCGGCGATGTCGGTGACGAAGTCCGCCTGGCCGCGCCCTTGCACCTCGTCCATGAGCTCGTCGCAGATCTGCGCGATATGGGTCTCGAGCCGGCCGATCATCCGCGGCGTGAACCCGCGGTTCACGAACGCCCGTTGCCGGGTGTGCTGCGGCGGGTCCATGTTGAGCATCATCAGTCGCTGCAGTTCGATCTGCGCCTCAGGGATCTCCCCGAACAGCGACAGCCGGCGCGCCGAGGAGAAGGACTCCGGATGGCGGGACACGTACTCGACGTCCTCGTGACGGGTCACTGCCCAGAACCCGGGCCAGCCGGGTTCGCCGCCGTAGGCGTGCCAGAAGACCGGCTCGTGCTCGCGAAGCCAGGAGAACTGTTCATGCGGCGGCCCGGCGCGCTGGTAGTCGTCGGGGTCGACGAGATTGATCTCCGGCGTCACAGTTTCCGCCTTTCGCCAGCAGGCAAGCCCAACGATACGGCGACGAGCCCGCCGACAGAACCGGGACCAAGCAGGTCATCCGGCCCGCGCCGGCCGCGACGCCTGCGGACTACGCGGTTAAGCTCGGTCCGTGCTGACGGAAGCCGACCTTCTCCTCCCTGACGGCCGGACGCTGCATTACTACGACACAGGCGGTGCGGCCGAGCCTGGTCGGCTGCCGGTGTTCTGGCACCACGGCACTCCGAACATCGGCCTGCCGCCCGAGCCGCTGTTCGCCGCCGCGGACCGCAACAGCATCCGGTTTGTGTCCTACGACCGGCCCTCTTACGGTGGATCGACGCCAAACCCGGGCCGCGACATCGCACCGGGCCAGCTGGACTGGCTCGACAGCGGCTGCGCTCGGGCCGCGCTGGCGGGCGCCTGGTCCTGGTTCGGCAAGGTCGTGAACCCGGCCCTGGAGGCAGGCCCGGACGGGATGATCGACGACGATCTGGCCACGGTAGGGCCGTGGGGTTTCGACGCGGCGCAGATAACTGTGCCGGTACTGCTGATGCACGGCAAGCAGGACCGGATGGTGCCAAGCTCACACAGTGAGTGGCTGGCGCGCGGGCCGGCTTATTGAATGCATCTGTCAGTGATCAGCTTACTCGGCCACATGCGTCACCATCGATAACCTGGCGGTGCCGCAATCCCGAGACTGCGGGCCCGGGCCCGGGCCCGGGACTTGCGGCTTTTGGCGGCAGGCCGCACAGTACGTGGAATGAATCCTCTGTCGCGCATCGCCGGACGGGCGGTTGACCGGATACTGGGGCTGGCCGCGGCAGAGGAGCCCTACCTGACGCGACGCGACCTCGCCGTGCCGATGCCTGATGGCGTTGTGCTGCTCGGCGACCACTACCGGCCGGCGCGAAACGATGACGCGCGGCCGGTCGTGCTGATCCGCTCCCCCTACGGGCGCGCCGGCGTGGCTGCTCTGTTGTTCGCCGCCCCGCTCGCGCGGCGCGGCTTCCAGGTCTTCATCCAGAGCACCCGCGGAACCTTCGGCTCGGGCGGCGAGTTCAGGCCGTTCCTGCACGAGCACGCAGACGGCCTGGCCACGGTGGCGTGGCTTCGGAGCCAGGCTTGGTGCAACGGCGACGTTTCCATGGTCGGGGCCAGCTACCTGGGCCACACCCAATGGGCGATCGCGCCCTATGTCGACCCGCCCCTGAAGTCGGTATCGCTGAACATCACCGCGGCCAAGATCACCGCCGCGTTCTACGAGCACGGTGCGCCGGGCCTGAACAATGCACTGAACTGGACCGGGCTGATCGGCAACCAGGAGCGCGGGGTGCTGCCGAACTTCATTCCCAGCCCGCTCCAGATGGCGCGGACGAAGCGGGCGCTGCGGAAGGTGCCGCTGCAGGCCGCTGATGTCGACGTGGCCGGTGCGCCGGTGCTGTTCTGGCGCGACTTCGTCGACCACGCTGGGCCGGGCGACTCGTTCTGGGCCGGCGTGGATCATGACGGCGCCGACCTGACCCGGATGCCGCCCGCGAGCATGGTCACGGGTTGGTGGGACCTGTTCCTGCCGGAGCAGTTGCGCGACTTCGCGGCGCTGCGGGCGACCGGCGTACCGGCCCGGCTGACGGTGGGCCCTTGGCTGCACGGCGAACCGGGCGAGCTGCGGGCGATCATCCAGCAGGACATCGCGTGGCTGAGTCAACACCTGACCAGCGGCCCGGCGGAACCCGGCCCCCCTGTGCGGCTCTTCCTGCAGCAAGCCGGCACCTGGCTGGACTTCGAGCAGTGGCCGCCGGCCCGCTCGTCCGCAGTGCGCTACTTCCTGGGCGCCGCCGGCGGCCTGGCGACCGAAGCCGAGCCGGGCGCCGCGCCGCCCGCCACTTTCAGCTACGACCCGGCCGATCCGACACCCTCGGTGGGCGGCCCGCTGCTGAACCCGCCCGGCAAGCAGGCCGACAACGCCGCCACCGAGTCCCGGCCGGACGTCCTGACTTACACCAGCGAGCCGCTGCGGGCAGACATGGACCTCATCGGTCCGGTAACGGCCCGCATCTACCTGCGGACCAGCCTGCCGCACGCTGACGTCTTCGTCCGCGTATGCGACGTCAATACCAAGGGCGTGTCCCGCAACGTCGTCGACGGAATCCGCCGACTCAGTCCGCAAACCATGTCAGCGCCCGATGTCGAGGCCGATGCTGACGGCGTGCTCGCGGTGCAGGTGAAGCTGTTCCCGACGGCGTACCGGATGCTGGCCGGGCACCGGATCCGCGTGCAGGTCAGCGGCGGCGCGTTCCCGCGCTTCGCGCGCAACTTCGGCTCGGCAGAGCCTTTCGGCGCGGCCACTTCCGGACCGCGCTGCCGGTTCGAGGTGTTCACCGACTCGCAGCACCCGGCGCACGTGCAGCTGCCAGTTTTCGGCGAGCACTAGGCCGAGATCTACCATGGGCCTGTGTGCACTGATGACAGCCCCGCAGGCGCGGCGCCCGCTGTACTGCACGACTTCGAGCCGGCGGTCACGATCAGCCTGGATCCGGTCGACGCCGTTGTCGTGACCACCCTGATGGACAACGTCACCGATATCTTCATGCCCGACCAGGGCCCGGCACGGCGGGTTGGCGTCGGCCGCGGACCGGTCCGCGCATCGGCGCTGATGCAGGACCATGAGGTGCCAGACGCGCTGATCGCCGAACACGGCTTCTCGGTGCTGGTCACGGTCACCAAGGCCGGGCGGGAGCACACCTTCCTGTTTGACGCGGGGACAAGCCCGGACGGCGTCGCGGAGAACATGCGGCGGCTGGAGCTCGACCCGTTCTCGATCGAGGCGATCGTCTGCAGTCACGGCCACTTCGATCACACCACGGGGGTCGATGGCCTGATCCGCGCGGTCGGCCGGGCGAACATGCCGGTGCTGATCCACCCGCACTTCTGGCGGCGCCGCCGCGTCGTGCTGCCGGGGCGCGATCCGATCGAGCTGCCCACTACCAGCAAGCGCGCGCTGACCGAAGCGGGCTTCGAGATCATCGAGGAGCAGCAGCCGAGTTTCCTGTTCGGCGGCTCGGTCCTGGTCACCGGTGAGGTTGCGCGGACGACAGGCTATGAGCCCGGCTTCCCACCGCAGCAAGCCTGGCTGGGCGGCAGCTGGCAGCCCGATCCGCTGGTACTCGACGACCAGGCGCTGGTCGTCAACGTCGCCGGCAAGGGCCTGGTGGTGCTGACAGGCTGCGGTCACGCTGGCGTCGTGAACATCGCCCGGTACGCACAGCGGCTGACCGGGGGCCAGCCCCTGTACGCGCTGATCGGCGGCTTCCACCTGAACGGGCCGGTGTTCGAGCCCCTGATCCCGCGAGTGCTGGACGACCTGGCCGCGATGAATCCCGGCTGGCTCGTCCCGGCGCACTGCACGGGCTGGCGTGCCCAGCACGCGATGTCCGCCCGCTTCCCGGCCGCGTTCGTGCCGAATACTGTCGGCACCAGTTTCCGTTTGTGAGGGGAACGGGGTCAGGCATTAGAGCTGGCCCTTTGCCGGATCGCCGGCTTGCACGGGCGCTAGGACGATGACCTCCGGTGGCCCGGCGACTTTCCCGGCTAGCTTCGGGTTCAGGGCCGCTAGCGCGGTGCCTTTGCTGTGCGCGCCGAGTTTCTCAGGGCTGGCCCATTTCTCCACCATGATCAGCCGGTCCGGTGCCTCATGCAAGGCGTACAGCTCGCAGCCGTCCTCGCCGTGTACCTGCGCGATGGTGTCGCGGAAGGCCGCGATGACCTCGTCGCGGTGCTCGGGCTTGGGCACGATCGTGGCGACAACCACTACAGACATGACTGGCCTTTCGCGTAACTGGGGACCGCGGCGCGCTCCGCCTGCATGTGGACAGCGGGAGGCACGGGCGCCTCCGGATTGACGATCAGGATATGGCTGCTGGCCGTGCGGAGCAGCTCGCGGCTCGTGCTGGCATCCATCAGCTCGCGCAGCCCGCCGTGCGTCGGGGCGCCGATGACGATCGTTGTGGCTCCGACAGCGTTGGCGTACTCGGCCAGCATCCGCCCGGCGGCGCCATGGTCGGCGGCGTGCAGCAAGATTTGCCCTTCGGCCGGCACCCGGTGCGCGGCGAGCTGAGCGAGGTGCTTGCGGACCAGGGCGCGCGCCTCGTCGAGGTCCTCGCCGTCAAGAGCCACGTCACCGGCGACGGCTGCCTCCCTGGCGTGCACGACGTGCACGGCCCGGCCGGCAGGTCCGGCCAGCCGCGCCGCCGCCTCGGTGACCATAGCGGCGATCGGTGAATCGTCGACAGCGGCCATGATGATGGTGGCGGCCGTGCTGTCTGCGTAGGCGGCGGACTCCGCCGGGACCGCGACAATCTGCTCGGCCGGCGCGTGCCGTCGACTCCGCCGCACCGCTGACCTGCTCGGCCTGCAGCCTCTCAGCGTCGCCGAGCAGCCTGTGCACGGTGGTCAGGATGACTATCCCGGCCACGACTGCGCCGGCGGCGATGAAGAACGGCACGTGGATGTTGAGCGCGACAACCAGGCGGCCCGCCACGTAGGGGGCCAGTCCGCCGCCGATGAAGCGAACGAAGCTGTAGGCGGCGGAGGCGACGGGGCGTTCCACCGGGGAGATCGTCATGACGGCCTGAGTGGTGATCGTGTTGTTCACGCCGATGAAGATTCCCGAGACGATGACCGCCGGGATCAGTACGGCCCGGTCGGTAGTCCAGATCGCGATTACCAGGATGACCACCGCGAACGCGGCGAGGTTGGCGTACATGGCCTTCGCGATGCCGAACCTGGCCTGCAGCCGCGGCGCGCCGAACACGGCGAAGATGGCGACCATCAGGCCCCAGCCGGTGAAGACCAGCCCGAGCTTGATCGGGCTCAGGTTCATCGGGAACGGAGCGTAGCCGAGCACGGTAAAAAAACCCCAGTTATAACACAGCGCCGTCAGCGACATGGTGAGCAGACCGCGGTGG
This sequence comes from uncultured Actinomycetota bacterium, assembly GCA_963834665.1. Classification (GTDB taxonomy): domain Bacteria; phylum Actinomycetota; class Actinomycetes; order Streptosporangiales; family Streptosporangiaceae; genus JAJYUU01. Next base: position 74,192 of record CAWICK010000005.1, on the reverse strand, counting down.
CGCAGCGCGCGCAGCGGCGCGGACAGGCTGGTCTTATGCGCGGGCAGGGCATCGGCTGGACAAGCACGATTGTGGCGATGAGGGCGATGGCCATCAGCGCAGCGACGCCGAAGAACGGGCCGCGCCAGCTGATCTCGCCGAGTACGCCGCCGAGCAGCGGACCGACGGCGATGCCGAGGCCAAGCGCCGTCTCATACAGCACGATTGCGCCCGCGAAGCCGCCGCTGGCCGAGGCGACGATGACGGCCAGCGACGTGGCGATGAACAAGGCATTGCCCGACTCCCCAGCCTGCCCGGAAGCCGATGATCGCGCTGATGGACGGCGACGCGCCAGCCAGCGCGCTGAAGATCACGATGAGCGATGAGGCCGGCGATCAGCGTCCGCTTGGCGCCGAGGCGGCTGGACACCCAGTTCGTGATCAGCATCGCGACGGCCGTCACGACCAGGTAGCTGGTGAACAGCAGCGTGACCTCGCTGGGCGAGGCGTGCAGCTGATGAGAGATGGCCGGCAGGATCGGGTCCACCAGGCCGATGCCCATGAAGGACACGACGCATGCGAACGCGACCGCGAAGACCGCCTTCGGCTGCCGGAAGGGGCTGGCTGCAGTCCCTGCTCATAGGTGCTCCATCCAAAGAGTCGCCCTGCTGGGGACGGGCGGTGTTGGTGCCGGCCGGCGCTGAGGCTGTCGGCTCGAGTGCCGCGTGACGCAGGCTGCGTCGCGGGTTCTAGTGCTGCGTCACGCCGCTTGCGGCGGCGAGCTGGCCGTCGCGCTGCACGCTGGCCAGCGCGTCCATGGCGGGCAGCGCGGCGGCGAGCGCGGCTTGATCGGCGGGGCTGAGCCTGTCAAGCAAGCCGGAGATCCGTTCGGCCCTGACGGCGCGCCTGCTGGCCAGCAGAGCCCGGCCGTCCGTGGTGATGTGCACGTGCACAACTCGTCCGTCGGCTGGATCGGCTTCCCTGGTCACGAGTCCGGCGTCGGTGAGCCTGGCGATGAGCTGGGTCATGGCCTGGCTGGGTCACACCCTCGCCGGTGGCGAGTGCAGTGAGGCGGCAGGGTCCCGAGCGCTCGAGCGTCGCGAGGGTGGCCGCCGCCGTCAGCGACAGGCCCGGCGGGCTCAGCCAGCGGATCAGCGCGAGCAGGCGCTCCAGCCCGGCAGCCACCTCGGCGGCCCGTGGCCGCCCAGCGGCTAGCTCAGATGATGATTTCATAATGAGCTTATATTACTTGCTTATATTAATGAGAGCAACGCAGTCTGCCGATCACGCGTCTGAGATCCGGACTCAGCCGAAGGCGAGAGCGCCGCCGTCCAGCAGTAGCGGATGCGCATTGACATAGCTCGACTCGGCGGACAGCAGCCAGACCGCCGCGTAGGCCACCTCCCAGGCGGTTGCCTGGCGGCCGAAAGGCAGGCGCCGCGCGGTCCGGGCCGGGTTCCGGCTCGATGCCTCCCGTCCGAGAGGCGTGTCCACCAGGCTCGGTACAACCAGGTTGGCCCGGATGAAGCTCGGCTGTCCTTCCCGCGCGACCTGGCGGCAGATGCCAAGCAACGCGGCTTTGGACGCATCGTAGGCCGGGATCCCGGTGGCAGCGCGAAGACTGGCGGCGGAGCTGATGAACACGATGGATGAGCCCGGAACAAGGACCGGAAGTGCGGCGGCGCACACCAGGAAGTGCGCCCGGGTGTTGACCGCGAATGTCTGGTCCCATTCAGCGGCCGTCGTGCCGGTGATCCCGCGTCCCAGGCCGTAGCCGACGTTCAGGACCAGGCCATCCAGGCCGCCAAGGCCGGCTGCGGACTCCTGAACTATTTCTGAGCAGGCAGCGGGCTCGCCCACATCGCCGAGTACGGCTACCGCGTGCACTCCCTCGGCGCGGACAAGATCGGCGGTTAGCTCCGCCGCAGCCCGATCGCGGTCTGCACAGGCGACTGACGCACCTTCCCTGGCCGCCAGCACCGCGATCGCGCGGCCGTTTCCCATCGGGGCGTCAGGATCATCCGATGGTCGCGTCCCGGCGCCGACGACCAGAACCCGCCTGCCGGTCAGCCTGCCGCGGCCGGGGGCTGTGCCTGCCGCCTCAGCCGGAAGGTAGCTGTTCGCCGGATCTGGCTCGCTCACCGCGGCGTCGTTACGTCTCGTGGCGTGGCCAGGCCGGCTGGGCACCGGGCGGCAGCGGCACAGCGAAGGCGTTGAGCAAGAAGGAAATGAGCGTGTAATAGCCGCACAGCGACACTAGCTCGACCATGCCGGTCTCGCCGAGCAGCGCGAATGCGGCGTCGTAACGAGGCTGGCTGAGCTGCCCGGTCCAGGCCAGCTCGCTGGCCACGGCGTAGACGGCCTGCTCATCGTCGGCCTCGAAGGCCGGCTCTTCGCCGCGCCCGATGGCATCCACCGCGGCATCAGGCACCCCGTGCTCACGTGCCATCCGGGCGTGTGCCCACCACTCGAATTCGGCTTTCCACCGGCTGCCCACGGTGATGATGACCACTTCAGTCAGCCGTCGTTCAATCGACGTGCCGAACCGCAACGCCGCACCGAGCGAGGTCAGCCTGCGGCCGATGTCGGGAGCATGCAGGAACGCGTTGAACGGCCCGGCCAGTCCCCCGGAGTCGGTGACAAGCTCGTGCCCGCGGGTACCGACGATCTTGTCCCAGACGTCCTGGGCCGGCGGGTCGAGGTCGTCACGGCGCAGTTCTGGCAGGCGGCTCACACCTGGACCCTAGTGTTCGCCATTGCCAGGTGCCAGTGTGGCCTACCCGGTTGCGGCATGATCGAGCACGATCTTGCCGAAGGCCTCGCCGGATTCCAGCCGGGCGAAGGCCTCGGCTGCGCGGTCGAACGGGTAAACCGAGTCGATCACTGGCGCGATGCCCCGGCCTGCCATCAGCTCAGCGAGTTCGGCGAGCTGGTCCCGGCTTCCCATAGTGGCGCCGAGAAGTTCGAGCTGCAGGAAGAACACTCGTCGCAGGTCGATTTCGGCCAGGTACCCGCCAGTAGCGCCGCAGCTCACAATCCGGCCGCCGGGCACCGCGCTCTTGAGCGAATGGTCCATCGTCGGGCCGCCTACCGTTTCGATGACGACGTCGACGCGCTCTGGCAGCCTGGCGCCCGGTTCCACAGCCGTCGCGCCGAGCGCGGTAACCCGCTCGCGCTTAGCGGCGCTGCGGCTAGTCGCGTAAACCCGCGCGCCGAGCGCCTGGGCGAGCACCACCGCGGCGGTCGCCACGCCTCCCCCGGCGCCCTGGACGAGGACCGCGTTACCTTCCTTAACCTGTCCCTTGTACACCAGCATCTTGTACGCGGTCAGCCATGCCGTCGGCAGGCAGGCCGCCTGGACGAACGACAGCGCGGACGGCTTCGGCACCAGGTTTCGGGCGGGCACCCAGACCGCGTCGGCGAAGGTGCCTGGATACAGCTCCGACAGCAGGGTCCGCTTCGGGTCCAGCGTCTCGTCGCGGCCGGCAGAGGCTTCGCCGATGACCGAGTGCACGATGACCTCGGCGCCGTCGGGGCCGACGCCGGCCGCGTCGCAGCCCAGCACCATCGGCAGCTGACTGGCCGCCAGCCCGACGCCGCGCAGCGACCACAGGTCGTGATGGTTCAGCGAGCTAGCCCGGACCTCAACCCGCACCCAGCCGTCGTCCGGCGGCCCAGGCTCCTCGATGGAGCCGACTGTGAGAGCGCTGAGCGGGTGCTCTGCATCGATCGCCGCGGCGTACGCGGCCCGCATTATGGTCACTGGCGCTCCCCGTTGAGGTTGACCGGAACGCGTATACCGTACGGGACCGGAGATCAGCCGCGCGCGCTGGCTCCGGATGCGAACTGGCCTGGCGTCCGGCCCGCGCCCGGCGGTCCCGCGAACGACTGCGCGATCGCCAGCCACTGCCGCGCCCCGGCCCCGGTGGCCTCGACCACCGTGTCGTTCCGGTGCCTCCGCCGCGTGACCAGCAAGCAGAAGTCCAGCGCCGGGCCGGTGACCCGGTCCGCGGCCGCAGCCGGGCCCCACGTCCACGTTTCGCCAGCCGGTCCGGTCAGCTCCACCCGAACCGGCCAGTCTGGCGGCGGGAGGCCGTTCGCCGCGAAGCTGTACGGGCGGGCGCCGACGCCGATGTGGGCAACATGCCGGAGCCTGGCCGTCGGCTCGCGGTGCACGCCTACCGCGTCAGCCATGTCCTGGCCATGCGCCCAGGTCTCCATCAGTCGCGCGGTGAGCGAGGATGCGACGCTCATGGCGGGCCCGTACCAGGGCACCCGCTGAGCTGGATCGAGACCGGCGAACGTCGACAGCAGGCGGGCGCGCGCCTGCCCGAACCAGTCGCGCAGCATCGCGGGACTGAGGTCGCGATACTGGCCCGCGATGGCGTCCGGATCCAGCGTGCCTGCGGTCGCCCGCCGGCTGAGTTCGGCCGTGAAAGCATCCGGATCCGTTGCCGCGGTGACGGCGGCCTCGTCGAAGTACGCGAGATGACTGACCTGGTCGCCGACGATCCAGCCGGGAGCGGGCGTCTGCAACAGCCAGGCCACGTCCGGCAGCGGATCGATGATCGCGCGCAGCGCCATCGTCTCGGCCGCGAGGTCATCGACAAGTGCGGCTAGGTCGGCGGGCATCTCGGCCTCCACTTCCGGCCGGACCGGCCAGGCCGTCAGTCGGCCACTGGACTGTACCTCGGGACCTGGCCCATTGGCGAAGGACGGCCCAGCCTCGCCAGCGCCGGGCACCAGCCCTGGTGGACCACCGGGTGCAACTGCGTTCCGGACCAGACGACGCGGATTGGTCTCTGCTGTTCCCGGCAATCTGCCGCCCGCCGCCGGACGCTCACCAGGCTCGGTTCGCGCAACCGGCCGCGCGTGGCCGGGCAGGCCCTCTCAGTCAGTACATTGCGCCCAGCAGTACGCCAGTCGCGGGAAGCCGCCTTCACGCGGGCCGCGGCCGGCGGACAATGAGCGGGCTGCCGGCAGCGGGGAACTGACCGGCGGCTGCTTTTGCGACAGGATCAACAGGGGGATGTAGATGCGCAACGCGACCGCGCGGACAGGTCCGCGCTCGTGGTTAACACGCCGGGCGCGGCTCCAGTACGCTGCGCAGGACGCGCGGCTGACGGCGGTAGAGGAGCGAGTCGAGACGCTGCTGGACGTCGTCCATGAGGCATGCGAGCTCGCTGGCGTGCCGGTAGACGTGTTGACAACCTCGCGCCCCGTCCTGCGGCTCGTCACCAGCGAGGCGAGGCAGACGCAACGCTGAAGGCGCGGCGAGCCGGGGCGGCGATCAGCGCATTCGCTGACCAGCGCCCCGGCATGACCACCAGTGCTGTGCCTACCAATACTGGGCCCTACCAATACTGGGCCTACCAATACTGCGTTGTGGCACCGGAACTGTTGACGACTCCGCCGACAGTCTCCGGCGGCTCGAACACCGACTGAATGGCCACCCGGCCGGGACCCTGCAGCACCAGCCAGATGGACTTTGCCTGCCAGCGGGCGGAGCTGAACCAGTAGCTGCCTCTCGGGTACTCGAAATGCAGGAACATCCGGACGGAGCGGTCTTTCCAGATCAGCCCGCCTGGCTGGATCAGGATCCGCTCCCCCTGGCGCAGATCGCGGATGAAGGTGTTGCCCGGTGCGTGCAGCAGCAGCAGCCCGGGCCCGCCCTGCGCGGTGAACCGGTCCATCGCCTGCCCGAGCGGGTAGTGGTATTCCCGCTCGTCTCCGTTCTGGGTGACAAACCAGACGCCGGAGTTCTCCCAGTGATAGCCGACGTTCCCGGTGGCAACGAGGAACTTGTGCTCGACCACGTCGACGGCGTGGTTTGCCTGCAGCGGCACCGCCAGCGTCTCGCCGGGATGGTCGGCGCTGATGGCGATGTGGCCGGGGCCGCGCGCGGTCATCATGATCAGCGGCATGCCGGCCAGCATCCGGTTCCAGCCGCCGGCCATTTTCATCATCTCGAGCTGGACGCTCGGCTCGGTGTGCAGCAGCACATGGTGGGAGAAGTAGACCGAATCCTCCGGATCCAGTTTCATCTCCGCGACCGGTACGTACTTGCCGCTAATCTGGCAGGTCGACCGGTTGAACCGGATCCTGGCCATGTCCCGGATGGGCAGCTGCTCGGCCCAGCCGGACTTGGTCACACGCGCCCGGACATCGGTCGGAGCTCCGCAGTGCGGGCAGGTGTTGCCAGAACCGTCACTCGGGATGCGGCAGTACGGGCAGGTATAGGTCGCGGTAGGAGTCGACATGTCGCCTACTCGCTGCCGTGGTGCACGTACATGGACTGGACGCCGACCCGGCCAGGGCCGGTCATCTCGGCCAGGTACATGCTGTGGCTGCCGAGCATCCCGGTCTTGAACTTCTGCTGCACGGTGTTCATGACCACCGAGGAGTCCTTGTACAGGAAACCGCCGGGCTCGACCAGGATCTTCTCGCCGGGCTGGAGAGTCTTCTGGAAGACGTTGCCGTACCCGTGCAGGAGGAGCAGACCCGGGTCGCCAGCGGTGACGAACCGGTCCATGTACATGCCGCTGCCGCCGTGCAGGACGTTGGCCAGGCCCTTGATCCGTACGAACGAGTAGTTCAGCGAATGCGTGCCGGCCAGGAAGGCGTGCTCGCGGACATCGATCTCATGCGACGGGTGAATCGGCAAGACCACCACCTCGCCAGTCGCGTCCTTGGACAGCGCGATGCGGCCCGGACCGTGCGCCACGCTCATGATGTGCGGCATGCCGCCGATCATCCGCCGCGCCCCGCCGGCCACGTTGAGTGCCGACAGCGGCACCTGGGGTTCTTTCCACAGCATGACGTGGTGCTCGAAGAAGACCGAGTCGCCTTGCGCGAGCGCGAGCTCGGCTACGGGCACGATCTCGCCCTCAATCTGGCACGTGGAACTGGAGAAACGGAACTCGGTCATGTCCCGCAGCCGGGGGGCCTCGGCCCAGCCCGAATCAGAGACGAGGTTCTTTTTGTCGAGCGGGGCGCCGCAGGTCGTGCAGCTCGTTCGCTCTGGCTCATTCTGAGCCTTGCACCACTGGCACTCGATCCTATCCATCCGGACAGGCCTTTCTAATCGGGGGCGTTCGGCGGACAGCGGGGAAACAGCGGTAAACAGAAGGCGATATCGGGGCAGCGGGGAACGCTGGCTGTGATCGTAGCGGCGGGTCGCTGGTCCGGCGCTGGTTATGCGGTCAGGGGTTATCCGGCTATGCCGACGGCGCGGCCGTCGGTGTGCCGCACTCGGCACAGAACTTGGCCGCACCGCTGAGGCTGGCATTGCAGTTAGTGCAGTGCTTCTGCGTCGCAGTGCCGCACTCGGGGCAGAACTTCGCTCCCACCGTGACCGGGCTCTGGCAATTGGAGCAGGCCATGGTCGGCACCGGCATAGCCGAGGCCGGGGCGTCGGCTTGCGGTGGTGCAGCGGCCTGCGGCGGCGCAGGCTGGGTCGGCGGCGCCTGCTGCGCGTAGCCCTGTCCGCTGCCGGCGAAGCCAGTGCCCGGCGGCGGGTTATACGGCGCTTGCGCCGGTGCTTGCATCGCGTTGCCGGCCATGCCCATGCCCATGCCCATGAACATCGGCGCCACCGCGCCGCCGCCCTGCGCCATGCCCTGGCCGGCGCCCTGCAGCGCCTCGGCCTGCGCGGCCTGCAGGAAGCCGCCAGCCAGCCGGCTGTAGGCGGTGTCCCCGGCGAGCTTCTTCAGCCGTGCGTTGTCCTCGTCATCGAGGTTGACGTCGACATTGCCCAGGCGGGTCAGGCTGATGCCGTAGTCAGCGAGCTCGCGGTTGGCTGCTTCCAGCGACTGCGTTTCGATTTCTGGGCTGTGCATGGACAGTCCGAGTATCGGCCACGTGCCCTGCATGAGCTGAGTGGTGACCGTGGTCCTCGTTACCTTCAGAAGTTGCTGGGTGACCCAGCCGGTGATGGCCTGGTTGTTGGTCACGTCGACTGTTCCGACCAGGTTCAGGATCAGCTTGGTGGGGTCGTTGACGCGCAGCGCGTACTCGCCAAAGGTGCGCAAGGTCACGATGAGCCCGCTGACCGGATCCTGGACCTCGTCCAGCCGGCCCCCGAACCGGTTGTTCGGGAACTCCCGCGTGCCGATGAAGTAGATCTCAGCCTTGAACGCGTTCCCGCCGGATGCCCAGTCCACGAACATGCCGAGGAACGGGAGCTCCTTGGCGTCAAGGGTGTGCTGGCCCGGCACCAGGACGCCCATCACCTGGCCCTGGCTCATGAACACCGCCACGGCGTCGGGCTCCACGATGGCGCGGGCAAACTTCCTGATGTTCTGGTCTGGCCACTTGAAGACAATCTGGCCTTTGGCGGTGTCGGGCGCTGCGATGAACTCGCGGCGGGCCTCGTTGAGAATGCCCATCGAAATCTCTCCCCTAAACCTGGTGGGACTCACGCTGCCTGCCGCTGGGGCCGCAACTTACCCGGATCATACGACGAGAGAGCGGTCATCTCGCCATATCTGGCGGCACAGTTCCCGCCAGAAAGACGCCCGAGCCGAACCGCTGGCGATACGCCTAGCATCAGGACAGCCAGGGATACGTTCCATGATGGAGGCCGCGATGGTACAGACGCCGGATAACGAGATACAGGTGCTCGAGGGCAGCGCCCAGGGCGGCTTGCGGTGGCTGGTCGTGGCCTACGGGAATCGCGAGGACCTCTATACGATGCTGCGCGTCTATTCGGGCGCTGAACTGGTCGTGCCCGGCTCCGGCTTCGGCGGCCCGCCGCTCTACCCTGACTCGGTGCTCAATGAGTGGCGCGGCCGGACGGACGACCTGCCGTATTTCGTCATGGCACGGACGGTTCCCGAAGCCGACCGGGTGGTAGCGACCACCGACCGCGGGGCCGAAGTGGTCCTGGCCTTGTCCGCGCCGGTCGAGCAGTTCGGCGTGCGGTTCGCGGCTGCCGCGCTGCCGGCTGGGCACACACCCGGCAGCATCCGGGCAGAGCGGGACGGCAAGGAGCTAGCAAGCCAGGCGCAGGACTAGCAAGGCCCAAGACATCACGAGTCCCATATCGCGATGCCAACACCACGCATTACTCATAGCCCCGCTAGTTTCAGTGGCCACAATTGAATTGTCGGAAATCATCAGGATCGCTTTATTGCCCCTGTACCGTTACGGGCTGTCACTTTAGATTGGTTGGTGTTACTCGCGGAGACCAATGGAGGTAACCATGACGAGAGTGCTACGGAATACCAGCCTTATAGTGGCGGCGACCGCAGCGCTGGCCACGACCCCCTTACTGCCAGGCCTGGCTACAGCAGCGACAAACTCAGCTCACTCAAGCGACCTCACTACGACGATCCAGGTGGTAGCCACCGGCCTGAACGTCCCGCGCGGTCTGGTATACGACCGGGCGCACGAGCGGCTCCTCATCGCTCAGGCCGGCGTCGCGGCCGGCAACACCGGCCCCTGCGCGCCAGGCGAGGGCGGCACGATCCTCTGCTACGGGCCTACCGGGTCCATTCTGGCGTATTCGCTCGACAGCGGGCACACCCGCGAGATCATCTCCGGGCTCCCCTCGATCTCCGACACCGGCAAGACCCTCGTGCTGGGACTCCACGATCTCAGCCTGAGCGGCGAGAAGCTGACCGGAGTCTTCGGGCTGCTGGGAACGCCCGCCACTCGGACCGGGCTCGGCCCGGGCGCGGCGGACCTTGGCCAGGCCGTGACTTTCAGCCATTCCGGTGAGGTGACGCCGATCGCCGATGTCGCGACATTCGAGACCCAACTCTACGGAAGCGGCGAAGAATCCGACCCGTACGGCATCACTACCGGTAAATTCGGCACCGTCATCGCCAACGCCGGCGGCCACGCAGTATCGGGTAACTACGGCGGAAACGATCTCCTGCGGCTCAAGCATGGTGACCTGGACCAGATTGCGGCATTCCCCCAGCGGGTGCCGGCGGAGAACCCGAACGACATCGTCGAGTCGGTCCCGACCACCGTAGAGCAGGGCCCAGATGGCGCGTTCTACGTGGGCGAACTGACGGGATTTCCGTATTACCTTGGCGAGGCACGAGTCTGGCGGGTTGTACCAGGTCAGGCGCCGACCATAGTCGCGAGCGGCTTCACCAACATCATCGACATCGCCTTTGACTCGGAAGGGCGGCTGCTTGTCCTCGAGATCGCCGCGAAAGGCCTGCTCAACGCGGACCAGACCGGGGCACTCATCCGGGTCGACCGGAACGGCACGCAAACCGTGCTGGCCAGCACCGGTCTCACTAACCCGGGCGGCCTCGCCGTAGTCAACGACAACACGTTCTACGTCACCAACAACACGGCAGGTGTCGGCGGCGACGGCCAGCTACTGAAGATCCACGTGGAGGGCGATTCCTGACCTAACCATCCGACAGCGCCTGAGGCCCGCTCCATGATCGAATCGTGGAATTCATGGAGCGGGCCGGCGGTGCCATCCATCCACTGGCAACCGACACGGACACTGCGATCAAGAAGGCGGCGGAATCAGGCCGGCATCGCACGGGCCGCTAGCGGCGTTTCACCACAGCCCGAGCAGCGAGCCCAGAACCCGGGCCGCCTGGCCGCCTTCGTCCTCGGCGATAGCCAGCGCGGCCGGCACATCGAGGTCGCTCGCGAGCGCCGCCCGGACCGCCGCCTCGGCCGAGCCTGCGTGACCGGCCCGGCCCGCCGCGGACTGAAGGCGCTCCAGCAGCCCAGCCGCGGCATCGAGCCCCGCGCGGTGGAAATCCCAGTCCGAGCTCCACGGCCGGTTCAGGATCAGCAGCCGGATCGCTGCCGCCGGATAGCTGGCCAGCAGCTCACTGACCAGCACGAGGTTGCCGGTTGACTTGGCCATTTTGTCGCCCGCGACGGTAACGACGCCCGCGTTGAGGTGCGCCCTGGCGAACGGGGTAACGCCCGAGAACGCCTCTACCAGCAGTGCCTGGTACACGTGATGCGGGAACCGCAGGTCTGCGCCGCCGGCGTGCACGTCGATGGCTGGCCCGAACGCATGCATGGCCATGGCCGCGCACTCCGCGTGCCAGCCGGGCCTGCCCTGGCCCCACGGACTAGGCCAGGCTGCCTGCTCCGGGTCCGGCTCGTCGCGGTCGGCGGCCAGCCAGATGGCCACGTCGAACGGCTCGTCACGGTCCGGGTCATCCGGCCTGTCGCCGTATTCGGCGGAGAGTCTGAGTGCGGCATCGCGGGACAGGCCGGCCCGGCCATATGCTCCCGCTCCCCTGAAATAAATGGTCCCTTCTCGCTCGTACGCCGCGCCGCGAGCGAGCAGGCCGCGGCCAAGCGCGATGACCTGCCCGACGAACGCGTGCGCGCGCGGCTCCAATTCCGGCTCGGACACGCCGAGCGCCGCCATGTCGCGGTCGAAGTAAAACTGCTGGATCGCGGCGAATCGGTCATAGGGCGCACCGGCCCGCTTCGCTGCCGCCAGCAGCACGTCGTCGACGTCCGTCACGTTCCGGCAGATGATCACTTCGATGCCAGCCGACCGGAGGACCCTGGCCAGGGTGTCCACCCAGACGAACGTCGCGGCATGGCCAAGGTGGGTGACGTCGTACGGGGTGATGCCGCAGGCATAGATCCTGGCCCGGCCCGCTAGTGGCAGAGCACCGCCGGCGAGTGTCAGGACCGGCATCTGGTCGGCGGTCATGGTGCTGTCTGCGGATGATCCGGTCATGTCAGGCCAGCGTGAGGAACAGCTTCTCCAGCTGCTCCGCCGTCATCGGGGCTTCTGTGTCAGCAGCCAGGCACTGGCGCATGCCACTCGCCACGATCTTGAATCCGGCGCGGTCCAGTGCCCTCGACACGGCGGCTAGCTGGGTCACCACGTCCTGGCAATCCCGCCCGTTCTCAATCATCGCGATGACGCCTGCCAGCTGGCCCTGGGCACGGCGGAGCCGGTTGAGCACCGGGACGGTGGCGTCCTCACTTACCTTCATCAGGCTGCCTTCCATGTCGCGACCCGATAATACCCATCAGGGTATAAGGCATCGCAGCCGGGAGCCGGCCTTGCCCTGATATCTGATTCGGCCTGCGGCAGCCAGCGGAGGACGATCCCGCGCGCTGCTCCGGATACCCGCATGACTTATTTTCGCGCGCCGCGCAGCTTCCCCGTCGGCCCAGGTCAGCCGCCGAAGCTCAGTGATCACCGGGATCGGATGCCACAAGCGTTTGGACGGACTAGCGCATACTCGGCGGCATACTGGCGATTAGACACCTTGGGGCCTAGCCCGATAACCGGACCCGGCCTGCTCGTCACCGGCACGCGAAGGGGTGAGACGTGAGTATCGGCGGTGCGCTCGCGGAAGCGCGCAGCGACGCCGGGCTCAGCGTCACCGAGGTCAGCGAACGCACTCGCATTCGCGCGGCGATCATCCGGGACATCGAACGCGACGACTATGCCGCCTGCGGCGGTGACTTCTACGCTCGCGGTCACATCCGGGCGATCGCCAAGGTCGTCGGCGCCGATCCAGTGCCACTGATAGCCGAGTACGACGCCGCGCGGATGCCGAACGACGATACCGATGGTGTCGCCGAAGGCCTGGTGCCGCCGCCGGACGCGGCGGCCCCTGCTGACGCGGTGCTGGCCAGCCGCCCGGCGCTGCCGGGCGGCAGCGACACCGAGCCGATTCAGCCAGGGCCCGGTTTCGGCCAGCACGAGCTCCTCACCTCCGCATCGCAGCGGGCGAGGCCGGCCGAATCTGGGCAAGCGGCTCGCGCGCATCTAGCCGAGTCAGCGCGCGCGGGCGTGGTCCGGCTTGGCGAGGCCGCTAACGCCGCCGCCAGCTGGCTCGCGGCGCGGTCCGAGCGAACCAGGGCCAGCGGACTGGACCGGCCCGTACCACGGCGCGGACAGCGGCCACGGTTGACGGCAGTCCTGGCGCTGGCGCTCGCCGCCGCGATCGGCCTGCTGCTGTATCTGTTGATATCGGGGTCAACTGGCCACTCGACTGCGGCGAGCCTGGCATTCTGGCGTGGCAGTGCTGCGGCATCACGGCGGCTCCGTTACCCGGCGCAGCGCGGCTTCGGCGGGCCAGCCCAGCCCTGGCGAGAGTCAGTCGGTGGCGGCCCTGCTGACTCCGGCCAGCATCGCCGCGTTCGGACCGGGTGGGACGCGCCAGGCCGACGACCCGCAGTCCGCGACGCTGGCGATCGACGGCAACCCGCGCACTGCCTGGCACACCGACTGGTACACGACTCCGGACTTCGGCAGGCTGCAGCCCGGAACGGGGCTATTGCTGGACATGGGCCAGCCGGTCGCAGTCTCGTCGGTGAGCCTGTTGTTCGGACCGGCGCCAGGCGGCGCGTTTCAGCTGCGCGCCGGAAATTCGCCCGCGCTGGCCAGCATGCACCCCGTGGCGCAGGCAGCCGACCCCGGCGGGGCGGTCACCGTCCGGATAACCCGGCCGGTCCGGACCCGCTATCTGCTCGTCTGGCTTACCAGGCTGCCACCTAATACCTCGGGAACGTACGAGGCCTACATCTACAACATCGCAGTCAGCGGCACCCGCTAGCCGCGGCCGACCAGGAACGGCGGCACCGGGCTACGCGGCACCGGGCTACGCGGTACCGCTGTCTCGGGCCTGACCCCTGCCGTGCTCAGTTTCAGCGGACCTCCTCACCGGCCGACCTTCGCCGCCGGGTGATGCTCCACAACGGTGTCCGAGGATGGGAAGAACACTGTCTCCCTGTCGTCGCGCCAGCGCACCAGGTACGGCGGTGCGCCATCCTCACCATGAACCTCGATGATCTTGCCGTGCCGGTCTTCGTCGCCCTGGTGGCGTCCCTTGACCGTGAGCTCGTCGCCTGCGCTCGCTTTCATGATCATCCACCTCCCCGGGGGCATCTCTCCCCAGAACCATCCTGCCAGAGCTGCTCTGGCTCGTATCCAGGCCGGGCGCACCTGGCCCTGAGTGTCAGCCTGACCGGCCCAGCACGGCATCGAGGCCGGAAAAGACGAAAGCTGCCGCAGCCCGCTGCTCGCCTGCGATGGTCAGCAGCCTCATGTGCTGGCCGCCGAGGTCGGGCAGCGCGTCAACGGCGAACCAGCCCACCTCGATGAGCTCTGAGTCATTCACCCTGGCTGTACCGCCAACCGCCCGGCAGCGGAAACAGAACTCCAGGTACTGGACTTTGTCGCCATTGCGGTACGTCAGCAGCCCGGAGGTGGAAATCGAAGTCAGCGCTTCCGGAACAGCGATGACGCCCGTCTCCTCGAAGATCTCACGGACTGCAGCGTCGGCTGGCTGCTCGGCCGGGTCGATAATGCCGCCTGGCAGGGTCCACGCGCCGTTGTCGGCGCGTCGGCCGAGCAGCACCCGGCCGCCGCCGTCGAGCACCGCGCCCATCGCGGTGCTGAGCCAGAGCAGGTCATGACCCACTTTCTGGCGCAGTTCCAGCACGAACTGAGGAGTCGGCATGCCGCTAAGGCTACGGCCGTGCGGCCGACCGGCTGGGCGCCGGCGAGTAGGGACTTGCGATCCTTGACCGCATGATGCAGCGGTGTGTGCGGCTGATCGGCGTCCCTACCAACTCCAGCGGCACGGTGGACGGGGTGGCCCTGGCGCCGGCTGTGCTGCGGGAGCGCGGCCTGGTAACGGCGCTGATGGGCCAGCCCGGCTTCGCTGACGCAGGGGACCTCCAGCTAGAGCGGCCGCAGCGGCGGCGCGGCCCGTCCGGCTTGCTCGCTGAGGACGCGCTGATCACCCTCATCGGGCGGGTCGGAGCGGCTGTGCGCGATGCCAGGGCCGACGGCCAGTTCCCGCTGGTGGTCGGTGGCGACTGCCCGGTTATCCTCGGTGCCCTGGCCGCGCTGCAGGCCGACGAGGCGTACCCCGGCCTGCTCTTCGTCGACGGGCACGAGGATGCGTGGCCGCCAGCTGCCTCGCCGTCGGGTGAGGCGGCCGACTGCGAGCTCGGGCTGGCGCTGCGGCTGTTCGACGCAGACATTAGCCCGCAACTGCGCGAAACTCTGCCCCGGGTTCGCCCGGAGAATGTCGTCGCGATCGGCCCGCGCGACGAAGGAGAGCTCGCCGCCGCGAGTGTCGCCACACTGGCAGGCCAGCTTCGGGCGCTGATCCGCCCGGCTCGGCTCGACGGCGCTGACTGCGCGGCCATCGCAGCGGCAGCGGCAGAGCTGCTGCCCGCGCCATTCTGGCTGCATGTTGACCTCGACGTGCTGGCGAGCATCAGCCTGCCTGCGGTGGACTACCAGCAGCCCGGGGGGCTGAAATGGGACCAGCTGAGCGAGATTACCGCTGCAGCACTAGCCGCGGACGGTTGCGCAGGGTGGTCGGTATGCATCTATAACCCAGACCTGGACCCGGACCGTCACGGCGCCGACGCCATCATCAGCTACATCACGCAAGCGATCGCCACGGTGCGCCAACCGTAACATCATCCGCATTATTACGTTCAGCACGCCATTTCACATTTAATGCTTGACCGTGCTATCTGCCGTTGTTAGATTCCGCCCCGTATCACTGACCTCTGTGGTGAGGCAAACCGGTGGTGCACATGAGCCGCGTCGGATCGCAAGCGGATCAGAACGAGAGGTGGATGCGTGCAAAGTCGCTGGTCATTCAAGAGTCGTTCGCACTGGGCGCTGGTGGTCGCGCCCGTCCTGGCCGTGGCAGGCCTGACAATCGCCGCCGGCCCCGCGGCGGCGCACAGCGGGCCGACTGCCAGCCTTGTCAAGGGCACCGTCAAGCCCCACAAGGTGAACATGCTCGACTGCAACGGGTGGAGCAGCAAGTACACCTCAGCCAACGGTGGTTTCAAGAAGCTCTGCACCGACCCACGCGGCGCGAAGAAGGGCTACAGCACCTCTCTGCGGGGCTACTACACTAACGGCCGGTTCGTAGACAACGGCCACTACGTCGGCCACGACGAGCCGAGCGTGAAGTTCATCTCCAGCGTGGCCAACTCCGGTAACACCATGACCTACTTCATGAAGCTGCCTGTCGATCCGCGCAAGCCTCCGACCGACAGTGGCTCGGTCACCAAGTACGCCGAGCTGACCGGTGCTGCCTGGTTCGGCCTGCCGCTATGCGACCCGGGGTCCTACCCGCAGAATCCGTGCACCCCGCACAGCGACGCCAACACTGGCCTCAATAGTCCTACCGACGCTGGCTCGGCCTTCTCGGAGCTCCAGTTCTACCCGCCAGGGTTCACGCCCTTCCAGGACAACACCAGCTGCAGCAAGACCAAGTTCTGCGTCGCGATGACCATCGACAGCGTGGAGTCGCAGTTCAATTTCGTTAACCTCAACCCCGCCTGCGTGGAGCCAGTCAACTTCGCCTACCTGCAGGCCAACGGCGTCCCGGCCGGACCGCCAAGCCCGCAGCTGGCGAACGGTCACACCTTCACGCCCAACGCCCAGACGCTCGAGATGAGCCCAGGCGACGTCGTCAAGGTGGCTCTTACCGACCCGCTGACCGGCCCTAACGCGGGCTATACGGCAACCGTGACCGACATGACCACGCACAAGACCGGTTTCATGACAGCCAGCGCCGCTAACGGGTTCATGAACACCAACTACATCACCTGTGCGGGCTCTCCCTTCACCTTCCATGCCGAGTACAACACTGCCGCGCAGGTGAACCAGGTGCCCTGGGCCGCGCTGCAGGGCGGGGTCCTGATGGAGCAGGAGATCGGCCACAACGAGGTCTGCGCCTCGCTCACTCATCGCAACCCGCTCACCGCGGCCGGCCTGCAGGACAACAAGGTTTTTGACACCTGCGTCGGCGGCAACGAGGGGAAGCGCGCCAGAGGCGAGGGCTCGTGCAACGGGCACACTGGTGTCTGTCAGCGTCCAGCGACAGAAGGAACTACCGGCCCGATCGCGTGCCCGAGCAACAACTTCGCCAGCGGACAGCTCTGCGAGTTCGCCGACGGCGCCTGTTTGCCGCGAGGAACCCGCACGATAACGCTCAACGGCGCCCAGGTGAAGGCATATATGCCGGTCAACTTCTGTCAGGCCAACCGGTTCCAGAACGGCGACCTGGACTTTGACGGCATCTCCTATCAAAAGACCTCCTGGCCGAACGGGACAGGGAACACGCCGACGTCGTTCCGGTATGTCGGGCCGTTCGATCCGAACGGCAGTACCTATCCGAGCATCCAGTTCGAGACGGACGCCGCGGCATCAGAGTTCCTCTGCAACGTTTTCAACGGTAACAATTGCCAGGTACCGCCGCTGGCGGCCCATTTCTACCCGTACTGGACACTGACCAACAAGGCCAGCCAGAGCCTCAGTCACGGCCTGTTCCCGGCCAATACCTGCGTGTGGAACTTCGGCAACACGATCAAGCACGTCACCACGAACACCTTCGGCAAGCAAGCGCAGTATGGCCTCCCGGCCATCGCGCAGTTCGGCGGCACCATCATCTCGGCCGTCACTCCCAACCCGGAAGTCGCCGGCACCTGCCCGGCCCTCACCGAGCCGTAGCGCATTGCGCTAGCAAGCAGCGAAGGCCCCTGCCGCAAACCGCGGCAGGGGCCTTCCGCTTCCGCGGTGGTCCTGTGGCAGCAGCGTGGCCTGGCCCGCGATCCGCCTCGGCCGCCGCGGTTAGCATGCGACGTATGAGATTCGCGATTGCGATCCCGCAGTTCTACGGCGACGGCGAGTTCGACGCGGCGGCGTTCCGTGCCTACTTCAGCAGGGCAGAAGAGCTCGGCTACGACAGTGCCTGGGCGCAGGAGCAAGTCCTCGGCTCAGCCCCGCAACTCGGGCCCCTTGAGGCCATGACGTACGCGGCTGCCTGCACCGAGCGGATGCGCCTCGGCTGCGTCGTCTTCGTCTCGACCCTGCATACCCCTGTGGACCTGGCCAAGAGCCTCAGCACGCTGGACCAGCTGAGCAGGGGCAGGCTCGACATCGGCATCGGCACCGGCGGCAAGCACCGTCCGTTCGCGGCGTTCGGGGTGAGTCCGGACCGGTATATCGCACGATTCACCGAGGGCCTCGCGCTCATGAAGGCCTTGTGGACGGAGCCACGTGTCACCTTCGACGGCGAGTTCTGGCAGCTGTCTGGAGCCGCGATGGAGCCTAAGCCGTTCCAGAAGCCGCATCCGCCGGTATGGTTCGGCGCAAACGGCGCCCCCGCGCTGCGCCGGGCGGCGCGGCTGGGCGACGGTTTCTTCGGCGCGGGTTCCTCCACCACCGCCAGGTTCGCCGGGCAGGTTCAGACCGTCCGGCAAGCCCTCGCCGACTTCGGGCGACCGGAGCAGGACTTCCCCATCGCCAAGCGCGTGTACCTAGCGGTAGACGACAACGGGCAGCGTGCGCGGGACCGGGTCAATGTCGCGCTCGAGCGTCTGTACGGCAGCAGGTCGCCGGACATCGAGGCTGCCGCCATCGCCGGAACCGCGGACGAGTGCGCGGCCGAAGTGGCGCGGGTAGCGGCTGCCGGCGCCGAGCTCATTCTCTTCACGCCCTTGTTCGAGCAGGCGGAACAGGCAGAGCGGATTGCTGCCGAGGTCATTCCCGCGGTACGCAGCGGGGCTGGCGGCAGTTTGTCCTGAGGGTTGCCGCCAGCCCCGGGCGCCGTTTAGAAGAACCCGTTCACGTGGGCGAACGCCTGCGCGTGCGCTGGCGGGATGGCACCGTCGCCGAAGAATCTGGCGTTGATGTACCCGTACCAGAACTTGACCAGCCAGGCCTGGCTGTGCGTCAGCACGCAGCTGGCGATCCCGTTGGAATTGGTATCCCTGCTGCTGCACAGCGTGGCGAACACCGTGCCGAAGGTGATCGGCTCGCCCTGCAGCGGCGTTCCGTCGCCGGTCAGTTCTGCAAACAGGACCAAGGTACCGAGAATGTGCTCGCTCCACAGGTGCAGGTGAGTGCGCATCACCGGCGCGGTGTAGTCGATCGTGACCGAGCCGGGCCCCGAGTTGGTGTTGGAGTCCGACTCCGGCGTGACGGTAATGGCGCCGATAGTGGTGGTGCTCGCCGGGTAGGCCGAGCCGCCGCCACCGCCGCCGCCGGTCCCCGCGCCGCCGCCACCGAAGTAGCCGCTGCCGCCAGCACCGCCGGCGAATCCGCAGCCTGCACCGGCCTGGCCGTTGCCGCCGTTGAGCTGCGTACCAGCGGTCGGGGCAGTCAAGCAGGCGGCAGCCCCGCCGGCACCGCCCGCGGTCGGCGTCCCCCCGTGGCCGCGCGGGCTGCCGAGTTGGCCATCGGTGCCGTCGGGCGTGGTGCTGCCGCCGCCAGTGCCGCCCGTTGCCGGGGTGCTAGCGCCCTGGCTCTCGGCACCGCCGCCACCACCGCCGCCGGCCGCTACCAGGGTGTTCGACAGTGAGTACGGCGAAACAGCGACAGTGCTCGCGCCGCCGCCCCCGCCAGCGCTGTTCCCGTGAGTATCACTTGCGGCATTGCCGCCTTGACCGCTTTGGTTGGCGCCCCCCGTTGTGCCGGAGCCGGCGCTGCCGGGGTAGACGCTCAGGGAGGTGCCGGCTGGGATGCCAGTGAGCGTGGCCTGGTACTCGCCACCCGGACCACCCGGCCCGCCGGGTGGAACGAATGTGCTGACCGAATTGGCACCAGCTCCCCCGTCGGCGGTGACGGTGAGGCTGGTCACCCCGGCCGGCACTGGCCATGTATACGCGCTGCCGACTGCGGTGAATACGCAGCTGACGTTCGGGAATCCGGTACAGATGACTGACGCGCTGGCGGGCCCGGCTAACAGGCCGGTAGTCGGGAGCGCAGCACCGGTCGCGGCCGCCACTGTCAGGATCGCGAGTCGCGATCGGGCCAGGCCGCGCCGGTGTTGGCGAGTATGCATGCTGACGATCCCCCATAAATTCAGGTATTCGAGAAGGGCGGTGTTTCCCCCGTCGCACCACACTGTGAACACCCACATCGTAGCGGAGAGTAATGGCTAGTCGCATAAAGTAGCGGGATTTACATAGCGCTACGTTGCCTCGGTGGGCGTTACCGCGACAGGTCAATCCTGCAGCGTCGGCTACTGGGTCAGGTCCGGTCCAGCTGAGCCTGCGCCATCGCGAGCACCCGTGTGACCTCGCAGCCGAACCCGACATCGCACGGGTGCGCCAGCCGCCCTGCCCTGGCATTGTCGGCCAGCTCGGCAAGCGCTACCCGGAGCGCTATCACCGGGTCGGGCGCTTGCGTGGGCGCTAGTGAGCGTCCCCGTTCCCCCCACAGCCACAGGTCTGAACCGGAGGCGGCTTCGGGAGCGCTGAGGGTAACCATCGCGGTACTTGTGGCACCTGCCTCGTGCTGCAGCACGAGGCAGGTGAGGTCGGCCTGGCCCGGCACGGCAGTCACCGATACCACCGGGCCAAGGCTCGCCATCAGCAGCGAGACGGAGTGGGGACCGACATCCCACAGGCCGCCCTTTTGCTGCCGCCACGGCGTGTTAAAAGGGTTGTCCCCGGCCAGGCCCGACCCGAGCCAGCTGGCCATCCCGCCTGCCAGTCGCCGCTGCTGGTCACCTCGGCCAGCCAGGCCCGCACATCAGCCTGAAATCGGGCCGTGAAGAACACCACCGAGGCGACCTTCGCCTCGGCGACCGCCGTGACCAGCTCCTCGGCTGCCCCGATGCTGGTCGCGACCGGCTTTTCCAGGAGCAGGTGCTTGCCTGGCCCGGGCCGCTCGGATCGCGATGGCGTTCTGCACGTCCGGCGGGACCGAGAAGGCAACCGCATCGATGCCGGCCAGGAATTCGTCGATGTCAGCGTGCGCAGTAGCGCCGTGCTCGGCGGTCAGGGCCCGGGCCGCAGCCAGGTTACGGCCCCAGACCGCGGAGAACTCGATGCCTGGCGTCGACGCGAGCGCGCGTGCGTGCGTGATCCGCGCCCAGTAGCCGGTGCCGACGAGCCCGAACTTCAATGGCGGTCCTGCCTGCCCCGCGACTGCACCTGGACTGCGCACCAGATGAGCCTATGGCCGGCTGACGGGCAGGCCGCAAGGGGGCACGCCCGCCAGCCGGGGCTTCGGTAGCGGGCCGTACGATGACGGCCCGCTACCGGTGAGCGGAATCAGGTCACGGGACCGGGGCGTACCAGACCCGTGTGCTCCAGTTGCTGAATGTGTCGCGCGGTTGTGGCGCGACGTACTCAGAGGCCATGTAGATCTTGCCGTTGAAATACTGCGACATCGAGTAATCGCCGTACCGGCATTGGCCGCCGGAGAACGGCGGATAGCAGGTGAAGTCGTCCAGCGGGTTCACGCCGCCGGCCGCGATGTGGATCGGGCCGGACGGACCACTGCTGCCGTTGAACGTCACGTAGGCCGTGCTCGGGTACCTGGTCGAGCTTGATATCGCGAAGCTCAGGTAACCCTTTCCGGCCTTGTTCACGCCGATCACCGGGTACAGCAGATACTCAGGCGTCTTGACGTAACCGTTGCTCACAAGGCTGACCGAGACCGAGCCGAGGTGCGGCACCGGGCGCAGGACGAACCAGGCGGCCCCGGAGTTCTGCCCGGTGCCGAAGTTGAAGCCAGTGGAAAGCTCGGCATAGAGGTTGCCGCTGGCGTAGGTGACCTCCTGGACGGCGTTGAAGTCGGTTTGCAACGTCGCCGTTCCCTGGAAGCCGACCGATGTTCCGAGCGGCGTCGGTCCGCTGCGCTGGATGGCGAGCGGCGGGAATGAGTAGCCCTCCGAGGCCACGTCGGTCTCGACCAGGCTCGGCCGCAGGCCCGAGTTCAGCAGCGAGGTGTTCAGCAACGAGTAGACCTTGAGGCCGGTGCCGTAGTTGAGGTTGGAGTTGGACTCGACGAAGTACTCGGTGTTCGGCTCGTACGAGCCCGATGTTACGGACGAAGGCGATAGGTGGTAGGCGCCGAACGGATCACCTGACGTTGGCACGACGTAGCGCTGCACGACCGGAGGCGGCTGCCCGAAGCTCCTCGCAGCAGTGATCAGCGCGGTCTTGGACATGGCATAGATGACCGTGCCGTTGAAGTTCGGATGGTCGACGGAGAACTCGTTCGTGGAGATGAAGAAGCCGCTGGCGTTCAGTCCGACCTGGTCGAAGTCACCAAGGCACGGGCAGCCATTAGCGGTGTTCGTGCTGTCGGAGGTGTCGATGCTGAATGTCGTATACGGGCCAAACGGGCTTGTTGTCTGGCTTACCGCGATGTACTGAGTGCTCAGCGGCGCGGTAATACCGTCACCGAAGGTGAACTGAGTCAGGAACCAGTGGCCGGTCTGCGGGTCACGATAGGCGCGCGGGTCGGACAGGAAGGCACTGGCGGGCAGGCCGTAGATCTGGTAACCCGGAATGGCGCCCAGCAGGGTGTTCCCGTTCGGCGCGTAGATGTTCAGCGTGTCATTGACGTATTCCACGATCGCCGTGCCGGCCGTGCTGGGCCCGACGGCCAGCGCCTGGTCCGGCGGGCTGACGTCACCGATGCCGCCTGCGTCCGGCGAGTTGGCCGCGCCATTGATCGCCGCGGTGATGCCATCGAAACCGTGCGCGCCCGGCACGTTGCCGCTCAAAGCCTTCCTTACAGCGGTGCCGGGAACATTGCGTCGGCTCGCCGCGTGCGTGGCCTTTTTGGCATTGGCCGGACGACCGAGCGGAGCCATCTTCAGGTGCGTGCCGGCCGGGGCCGTCGCGGCCTTGAGGTGACGCCGGGCGTCCGCGCGCGCAAGCGCGCGCAGGTTGACCGTTCCTATCCGGTGCAACGTCACCTTGCCGCCGCCGGCCTTGACCAGATGTGACCTGGACGGTGCGGGACGGTTGGCAGCTGTGGCTGCGGTTGCTGCGGACACGAAGGCCCCAGCCAGCGCGGCGGCTCCGATCGCGGCCGTAGCGATCCGGACGGATCGGCGG
This sequence comes from uncultured Actinomycetota bacterium, assembly GCA_963834665.1. GTDB lineage: Bacteria > Actinomycetota > Actinomycetes > Streptosporangiales > Streptosporangiaceae > JAJYUU01. The sequence continues at coordinate 51,405 of CAWICK010000005.1, read as the reverse complement.
CGATGGGTGGGTTGTTTGGACGACTGTGTCATGCTTTACCCTTCCCCTCAATGGCTCAGCCAAGGGCCATCTTTTCCCTGGGCTTATCCAGTTAAGTCACTGTCGTAACTTCTATTCAATAGTTCATGGCATAACTGTCATCTGCGCGTAACACTGCCCTTGACCTAGTGACCCAGAATCAGCCATTTAGCGCTAACTGCCGCCCTCGATCGGGTCCGCGCCTGCGTGCGGCCCGGACTCCCGCCTCCCCTACGCTGGCGCCGTGGCCACACATGCGGATCTCAGGAGCGCTGACAGCCGGCGGGTGCCAGCAGCGATGCGCCGGGATGTCCGGCTACTCGGCGAGATCCTGGGCGAGGTGATCAGGGAGTCGGACGGACAGGACTTGCTTGACGACGTCGAGGACCTCCGGCACCGGGTGATCGCCGCGCGCCAGTACGAGCCGGCGGACGAGGCCGCGCGGGCCGCAGCCGACAGCGCCATCGCCGCGCTGGTGGCAGGCTGGCCCGTGCAGCGCGCCGAGGCGGTAGCACGCGCCTTCACCGCCTACTTTCACCTGGCTAACCTCGCCGAGGAGCATCAGCGGATCCGGACGCTGCGCGAGCGCGACACTGGCGCCACGCCGGTGCGCGAGTCGCTCGCGGCGGCGATGGCCAGCCTGGCGGAGACGATCGGCGACGATGCACGGGCTGCTCTGGTCGGGCGCCTTGAAGTGCACCCGGTACTGACCGCGCATCCCACCGAGGCCAGGCGGCGAGCGGTGACCGAGGTGCTCCGGCGGATCGGAGCGCAACTCGACGTTGTCGACGGCCCGCACCTCGGCGCGGCCGCGCACGCCGAGGCGCGGCGGCGGCTGCGGGAGGAGATCGATCTGCTCTGGCGCACGCCCGCGCTGCGCAGCCAGGCAATGCAGCCGCTGGATGAGGTCCGGGCCGGCACCGCCGTGTTCGACGAAACGCTATTCCGGCTCGCGCCCGCCGTGTACAGGGCTCTCGATCAGGCTCTCCAGGGCGAGGCTTCGGGCGCCTGCGCGCCCCAGGCGCCGTCGTTCCTGCGCTTCGGCAGCTGGATCGGGGCAGACCGGGACGGCAATCCGTTCGTGACCGCCGCGGTCACCGAGCAGACGGCAGCCATCCAGGCTGATCACGCCTTGCGTGCACTGGAGAACGCGACCACCCGGATCGGGCGGTCGCTGACCCTGACCGACGTGCTCCCGGCCGCCGGCGCGGGCGACGGCCCGGGGGCGGCCAGCCCAGCCCGCGCAGAACTGGCCGCGGCGCTGAGCGCGGCGCGGCGGGCGTATCCGGACCTCCTCGGCGATCTCAGTTCCCGGTCGCCGGGTGAGCCGTACCGGACCTACCTGCTGTACGCCGCCGAGCGCCTGCGGGCGACCCGGCTGCGCACGGCGGGCGCAGCACCCCAGGATGCCGCCGGCGCTGGCAGCCTGGCGTTCGGATCCGCCCGGGAGTTCACTGACGACCTGCGCCTGGCCCAGCGGGCGCTGGCCGAGGCGGGTGCCATTCGCCAGGCGTACGGCGACTTTCAGCACCTGATCTGGCAGGTCGAGACGTTTGGCTTCCACCTGGCCGAACTGGAGGTGCGCCAGCACAGTGCCGTGCACGCGGCCGCTCTCACCGAGCTGCGCGCAGGCCGTGAGCCATCAGCGCAGGCCCAGGAGGTACTCGCGACCTTCCGGTCGATCCGCGCGATCCAGCTCCGGCATGGCGCCGATGCCTGCCGCCGGTACGTGGTCAGCTTCACGACCTCGGCGGCGGACATATCGGCCGTTTACGAGCTCGCCGAGCGCGCTTGCCCAGGCCAGCCTCCGGTGCTCGATGTCGTGCCGCTGTTCGAGAGTGGCGACGACCTGGCGAGGGCCGTACCGATCCTGGACGAGATGCTCACGCTGGAGCCGGTAGCCCGGCGCCTGGCGGAGACTGGCGGCCGGCTTGAGGTCATGCTCGGCTACTCCGACTCGGCCAAGGAACTCGGCATGGTCAGCGCGACGCTGCGGCTGTTCGATACCCAGCTGCGGCTCGCCGGCTGGGCAGCGGCGCACGGGGTGCAGCTTGTCCTGTTCCACGGCCGGGGCGGCGCGCTCGGCCGCGGCGGCGGCCCAGCCGGCCGGGCCGTGCTGGCACAGGCACCGGGGTCGGTGGACGCCCGGTTCAAGGTCACCGAACAGGGCGAGGTCATCTTCGCCCGGTACGGCCACCCGGTGATCGCGCAGCGGCACATGGAGCAGGTGGCCTGGGCAGTGCTGCTCGCGTCCGCGGCGAAGCCCGGCCAGGATGGCCTGCCCGATGCGGCCGTTGACCATGAGCCCTACGCCCCGGTGGCGACGGCGCTGGAGGCCGGAGCCCTCGCGGCTTATCGCGCGCTGGTCGATGCCGACGGGTTCGCGGAGTGGTTCGCCCAGCTCAGCCCGCTGGCGGAGATCGGAAACATGCGCCTCGGGTCACGTCCGGCGCGTCGCGGCCAGCCCGCTCCCGTCGGCCTGGCCGATCTGCGGGCCATCCCGTGGGTCTTCGCCTGGGCCCAGACCAGGATCAACCTCCCGGGCTGGTATGGCCTTGGCAGCGGACTGGCCGCCGCTATCGAGAGTTCGGGCGGGCTGGCGGCGGTGCGGCGTGCCTATCGCGGCTGGCCGCTGCTGGCGGTGCTGCTCGACAACGCCGAGATGAGCCTGGCCAAGACCAACCGGCATATCGCCGTCCGTTACCTGGCGCTCGGCCAGCGCGACCAGCTGGCCCGGCAGGTACTGGAAGAATACGACCGTACCCGGCGGCTGGTCCTTGAGGTCACCGAGCATGACCGGCTGCTCGCTGACAGGCCGGTGCTGTCGCGTGCCGTCGCGCTCCGCGATCCGTACGTTGACGCGCTCTCCCACCTGCAGCTGCGCGCCCTCGCCGAGGTGCGCGCAGCCGAAGGCCGGGCGCAACCTGAGGACGACGCGCTCCAGCGATTCCTGCTGCTGACGGTGAATGGCGTGGCGGCCGGCTTGCAGAACACCGGCTGACGCTCAAGGAACAGCGGTGAAGTGCGGATGACCGAACGCGCACTCAGCGACCGCGGCGTGGTTTGGGAGTACGGCAGCAAGGGTATCGAATAGATGTTCGACTCGCGGGGAGCGCGGCATGAAGGGCGACCGGATAGAGATCGTGGTGGACGACGGCAGCGGCAACCGGACGTACGAGGTCGCCGCCACCCGGGCGGGCCGCCGCGTCGAGGTCATCAACCGGCGCGGTTTCGTCGAGGTCAGCGAGGTCACCCGGAACGGGACACCGGTGCGGACGGCCCGGTTCATGGCCACCCGGATCATCGCCCTGGTGGAGTATCCGGCGACCGATCACGCGGGAACTGCCGTCCGCCAAGCGGGTCCCGAGTTACCCTGACCGGCGCCAGGCCGCCATGTTCAGGATGTGGGACGGCGGCGCACGCCGACGGCGGCCAGGCCCAGCCCGGCCAATGCGATCAACGGGCCGGCCACCGCCCAGAAGGTGACGCCGGACATGACGCTGCCGCCGAGTATGCCGACGCCCTGCAAGGTGAAGATGATGCCGGCCGCTGCCAGCAGCACGCCCGCGCCGACAAGCACTCCCCAGCTCATGATCGTTGCTCCTCCCTCGCCGCCACAGCGGGCGGTGATCAGCCGCGAGCTGCCAATATCGCCGTCAGGACCGTCAGCGCGATCGACAAGACCGCCGCCAGTCCGTGCAGCCTGACTAGCCGCGGCGGGAACGCCCAAACGGCGGCGAGCTTGCGCCTGGCATCAATCCTGGTGCGGCTGAGCCAGCCGAGCCCGGCGCCCATCGTCACCAGCAAGATGCCGAACGCGATCCAGGCTAGCGGCTGGTAGTGGACGAACACGAACATCGACCAGGTGGCGAGTCCGCTGATCGCCAGGGCGGGATGGCTGAACTCCAGCAGCGGGTGCTCTCCCGGCGGGGTGGGCACCCGGGTATGCGGGGCAGCCGGGGGCGAACCGTCAGCGCGGAGCGGGACGGCAGCAAGCCTCGCGCCGGCATCTGGCACCAGGCTGGCCCCCGGCATCCTTGCCGCCTGCAGGTAGCCCGTGCGGGCGGTATCCGCATCCAAGGTGCGCGCCTGCAAGGGGGCCGCCTTCCGGGCCGCACCGCCAGCTCGCAGCATGGTCAGCCCGATGGCTGCGGTGGCAAGCCACAGCAGCAGCACCACGATGGCCAACGTCGATCCTCCGCAATGACAGACTTCAGGGCCACCACGCTAGCCGATGCCGGTCACCGGGCCAGCCCGCGTCGGAGGCCTGCCGACGTGACGTGCTGAAATGGCCTTAGCTGTCGGCGAACGTGGGGCATTAGGGGCGTCCGTGCGCCAAGATGGTCGTCATGTCTGCGCAAGTGCGAGGAGGGCCATGCCGTTCGATGTAGCCCGGGCGTTCGCGGCCAGGTCCGGGGAGAACTTCGCGCTGCATGAGCGGTACCTCAACCGCCAGCTCGCCAGGACGCTCAAGACCATCGGCTTTGACCGAGAGTATGTCCGTGGCGAAGGCTGCTATCTCTATGACGCAGCCGGGCAGCGGTACCTCGACTTCCTGTCCGGATTCGGCGTTTACGCCCTCGGCCGGAGCCATCCAGGCGTCAAGGCAGCGCTGCATCAGGCGCTCGACCTGGACTTGCCCAATATGGTGCAGATGGACTGCGCACTGCTGCCGGGGCTGCTGGCAGAGCAATTGGTGGCGCGGACGCACCCGGCCATCGACCGGGTCTTTTTCTGCAACTCGGGCGCCGAGTCCATCGAGGCCGCGATCAAGTTCGCCCGGCAGTCGACCAAACGGCCCAGGGTTCTTTACGCCGAGCACGCCTTCCACGGGCTGACGACAGGTGCCCTGGCGCTGAACGGGGGGCTGAATTCCGGCGCGGCTTCGGGTCGCTGCTGCCTGAGACTGTCCCCGTTCCCTTCGGAAATCTCGACGCCCTGGAGGAGCAACTGCGCGCCGGCGATGTCGCCGCGTTCATCGTCGAGCCCATCCAGGGCAAGGGCGTCTACTGCGCGCCAGCCGAGTACTGGACCGCCGCCCAGGAGCTCTGCCGGCGCCACGGGACCCTGCTCGTCATGGATGAGGTGCAGACCGGACTCGGCCGGACCGGCAGGTTCTTCTGCCACGAGCACTGGGGCCTGGAGCCTGACATCATCACGCTGTCCAAGGCGCTATCCGGCGGCTACATCCCCGTGGGCGCCATGCTCACCACTGACAAGATCTACTCGAGCGTGTACGGGTCTATGGAGGACGCGCTCAAGCACTCGACTACGTTCGGCCGTAACCAGCTGGCCATGGTTGCGGGCCTGGCGACGCTGGCGGCCTTCGACGACGAGGACATCGTCGCCCGGGCGCAGCGCACCGGACTGGCGCTCACCGACGGCCTGAAATCCATGGCCGAGCGTTATGAGCTGATCAGCGACGTGCGCGGGCTCGGGCTGATGATCGGCATCGAGTTCGGCGAGCCGGAATCGAAGTCCGCCAGCTTCCGGTTCCGGGCCGTCGAGCGACTCCGGCACGGCATGTTCTCGCAGCTTGTCGTCGTTCCGCTGTTCCACCGGCACCGGATACTGACCCAGGTGGCGGCCGACAACGTCAATATCGTGAAGCTGCTCCCGCCGCTCATCAGCGGGCCCGACGAGGTCGACTACTTCCTGGCGGCCCTCGAGGACGTGATGGCCGACGCGCACCGCGGCTCCGGCCTGACCTACGAGTTCGGCAAGACGATGGCCCGCGGCGCGCTCGGCCGCAAACCCGGGCGGGCAACGGCGAGGCCAGCCGGTCCGGCCGCGGCTGACGCCCCGGCCCGGCAGGCGCCCGCGCGCCGCCCGCAGCGGGATCCGGGCCTGGCGGCCGAGGCTGGCTACGCGCCCGCGGTCACCCAGCTCGAGGCCGGAGACCGGGTGCTCGTCACGGGCGCCTCGGGGTTCATCGGCTCTGCCGTCACGCGATTGCTCACCGAGCGCGGCGCGCACGTCGTCGCGGTCGTCGAGCCCGGCGGGGACGGGCGCAACCTCAGCGACCTGAATGTCGAGCGGATGGCGCTGGACATCCGCGATCGCGCGGCGGTCCGGTCGGCTTGCGAGGGCGCCCGCTTCGTCTTCCATCTCGCGGCGATCTACCGGTTCTGGGCCCGCGACCCCGGCGTCTTCCAGGCGGTGAACGTCGGCGGGACCATCAACGTCCTTGACGCGGTGCGAGCCGCCGGCTGCGAGCGGCTGGTGTTCACGTCCACGGTCGGCGTGCTCGGGCTGGCTAAGGCCAACCAGGGCGAGCCCGCCGACGAGACGTCCTATGCCGATGTCGGGCACTTGTTCGGCCACTACAAGAGGACCAAGTTCGCGGCCGAGCACGAGGTGCTCCGCGCCGCCGCGGAGGGACTCGACGTCTGCATCGCCATGCCCACGTTCCCGCTAGGCCCGGGCGACCGCACTCCCACACCTACCGGCAAGCTGGTGCGGGACTTCCTCAATGGCAAGATGCCGGCCTTCGTGGATACCGCCCTCAATGTCAGCCATGTCGATGACCTGGCCCTCGGCCACCTGGCTGCGCTGGAGCACGGCCGCACTGGTCGGAGCTACATCCTGGGCGGGGAGAACCTCTCCATGCGAGCCATCCTGCAGATGCTCGCGGAGTACACCGGGCTGCCGATGCCGCGATTCCAGGTCCCGCGGGGGCTGGTCCTGTCAGCCGGGGTCGCATCGAGTTTCATCGAAGGCCGGGTCCTGCGACGGGAGCCGCGCGTCGCGCTCGAAGCGGCGCGGATGTCGACGACTAAGATGATCTTCAACGATGACCGGGCTCGGTCGGAGATCGGCCACAAGTCACGGCCCGCCCGGCTAGCCATCGAGGACTCAGCGCACTGGTTCGCCGATAACGGCTACGTCACGGCGGGCCGGCTCGCCGCGATCAGGTGGCAGCGCTGAGTCGACCGGTCATCAGTCCATGATCCGGAAGACCTGGCGTCTGCCAGTCTTCCAGGGACGCGAAGTCTCCTTCCTAACCGGGCGAGTCCGGTCTGTTAGCGGCGCGTACTGCTAGCCGCGCCATTCCAGGCTCGGACCGGCGACCGGGTGCTGTCCTAGGTCGTTGCCTACAGTGGTGGCGTGACAACCCGGAAGTCTCGTCGCACCGTTGGGGCGCTGGCGTGCGTGTTCCTGCTAGCAGGCGGGAGCATGGCGCTGACAGCGTGCGGTTCCGGGCCGACGGATCCCCCGGTGCCGGATCCCTCGGCGCTGCATCCCTCGGCCGCCGCGTCGGGAACCTCCTCATCCACGGCGAGCCAGCCCGGCGTGCCGCTGCCAGCCCCGGCAGCGCTGGCGCCGTTCACTAGCGGGCCGCCCGCCGGCCAGGGTTTCTGGCACGCGGCAGGCCGGCCAGTACGCGGCCACCCGGCGGTTTTCCAGACCCGGCTTGTCCCGCCAGGCGGTACCCGGCGCCAGCTAGCGGGAATCGCGTGGCTGGACACCCGGCTGCTATCAGCCCGGCTGTATTCGGGCTCGATCAGCCCGGGCGGCGGGCCGTACCGCTACACGGCGCCGATAGCGCCAGCCCAGGCCGCAACGCTGGTAGCGGCATTCAACGGCGGCTTCAAGATGAAGGACGCGCACGGCGGTTACTACACCGGCGGCCGGATGATCGACCGGCTGCGGGCGGGTGCCGCCTCGCTGGTCATCTACGCCGATGGCAGCGTGAATATCGGCGCCTGGGGCCGCGATGTCACGATGACCGGCCGAGTCGCCAGCGTGCGCCAGAACCTCGTGCCGCTCGTAGCGGGCGGCCAGCCTACCCCGGCCGCGGCAGGTAACTGGCACGCCTGGGGATCGACATGCGGCGCTCACTCGTGCGCCCACTCGGTCCCGGGCCTGAAGCATCAGTGGCGGACAGGGCTCGGCATCACCGCTGACGGCGCCCTGGTCTATGCAGTCGGCCCGGCTCTGGATCCCCTTCAGCTGGCCAGGCTGCTCGTCCGCGCCGGGGCTATCCGGGGCATGCAGCTTGACATCAACCCGTTCTGGCCGGACTTCGTGACGTACCGTCCGCCGGACGCACACGGCCTCGCCGCGCCGACCAACGGCCGCAAGCTGATTCCCTGGACCATGCAGGGCGCCGCGACGTTCTTCAAGCGATCCTGGGCCCGTGACTTCATCACCATGTCCGCGCGACCGGCCGGCTGACCGCACGGCGGCCGGCTGACTGCACGTCGGGCCGGCGGCCGCACGGCGGGCCGGCTGACCGCACGGCGGGCAGCTGGTCGTTTTGCCTGCTATGAGGGCTAACGGGCCGCAGTCAGCTTGTCCATCGCCGCGTCGATGCGGGGGTCGGCCTGCTGGCGCCCGGGATCCTCGTCGTACCAGCCGACGATCTCGCGGGCACCCTGCTCGAAACTGATGGCCTGCCGGTAGCCGGGCACCACGGAGCGGAGCTTTGCGTTGTCGAACACCATCGAGTGGGATTTGTCGCCCAGCAGGCTGGCACCCCAGTCCGGGTCAACCGCGGCGATAGCGTCGGATGGGACATGCACGATGTCCGCGCTGACCCCGGCCGCCGCCGCCAGCGTCCAGGCGATCTGGTTCCAGGTAAGGACGTCGTCCGAGGTGATGTGGAAGGCCTCGCCGATCGTGCGCTGATGACCCAGCAGCGGCACGAATCCGCGAGCGAAGTCCTCGTGATGGGTCAGCGTCCACAGCGACGTACCGTCCCCGTGCACCACGATCGGCTTGCCTTGCCGCATCCGGCTGAGTACCGTCCAGCCTCCGGTAAACGGGACGGAGGTCTTGTCATAGGTATGCGATGGCCGCACGATCGTGGCCGGGAAGCCGTCCTCCCGGTAGGCGGTTACCAGCACGTCCTCGCATGCGATCTTGTCCCGGGAGTATTGCCAGAACGGGTTGCGAAGCGGCGTGGATTCGATGACCGGCAGCCTGGCCGGCGGCGTTTGGTAAGCGGACGCAGAGCTGATGAACACGTACTGGCCGGTGCGGCCGCGGAACACACCGATGTCGGCGCGCACGTGGTCGGGGGTGAAAGCGACCCAGTCGACCACCACATCGAACTCCTGGCTGCCGATCGCATGCCGGACGGAATCCGGGTCTCGCGCGTCGCCGTGCAGGACGCTCACCTGCGCTGGCAGCGGCCGGAGCGTGCTGCTAGCCCCGCGATTGAGCACGGTCAGGTCCAGTCCCTGCTCGACAGCGAGCCGGGAGCACGCCGAGCTGATTATCCCGCTGCCGCCGATGAAGAGCACTTTCTGGGCCGGTCATCCACCTACCTTACGGCCCGATGCGAATCACCCGGCGCGGGTGATTTCTGGCTTCTGGCCAGCCCGGCCGAGATCACTCCGGCTGGGTGACGACACACGGTGCGCAGCAGACGAGTCTTGTAGCGGTTATCCAGCGGACTACCACTGCAAGGGAGATCGCCGTGGCCAAGCCTGACGGCACCTTTCTCTATATCGCGACGTATCCGGATGAGCTCTCAGCTCGAGACGACTACCAGATCGTGAAGGGACTGCACGCGCAGGGCCTGGTCGGCTCCTATGACGCCGCCGTCGTCACCAAGGACGCCGCTGGCAGGGTGCACGAGAACAAGGACGAGACGGCCACCCGCCATGGCGCCTGGTGGGGCGCCGCTGCCGGAGCGGCGGTTGGGATCCTCTTCCCGCCGGCAGTGCTGGGCGCCGCGGCTGCTGGCGGCGTTATCGGCGGGATCAGCGGTCACCTGGCCAAGGGGATGTCCAGGTCCCGGGCCAGGGAACTCGGCGACTTCATCGACCCAGGCCAGGCCGGGCTCATCGTGGTCGGCGAGACAACGATCGAAAGCGCGATCCAGGACGCGGTCACCAGGGCCGACAAGCAGACCATCGAGGCCTTGGACATCAACCCCAAGGACATCGACAAGACCCTGCAGGAGACCGTCGGAAAGATGTAACGACACGGTCTGCCTGCGTGGCCGCCGGTCGGCCGCGCACCGGTCCGTGATCACGTCAGCAAAGCGCCGTCCGCGGCGTCAGCGAAAGCGCCGTCCGCGGCGTCAGCGAAGCGCCGTCCGCGGCGTAAACAAAGCGCCGTCCGCGGCGCTTTGCTTACGTCCTGGTGGCGCACGCGCTCGCCCGGCTCGCCGCTGCGGCAACCGCCGCGGCCGCAACCGCGGCGCCGCGGCGACTCGTCCGCGCGAACCTCCGGTCGGCGAGGCGATAGGTAGCGGGCGCGCGCAGTCTCGCGGTAGCCGAGGTTCAGCTAACCGCCCGTCTCGGTTCACCCGGTCGTTGCCTCGTGCTGCTTGGCTTCCGGCATGCAGCGCCCTATTCCCGCACGTTAGCCGCGCCATTTTGCGCTCAGGTACTGAAGCGCCGGCGAACGGCTCCGGGACGCGGGTTTGGTGAATCGGAGGTAGTCGGATGGTCGGCAAGTTCTTTGCTCGCGCGATGACGCTAGCCGCTGCAGGCACGCTGGCGGTCAGCTTGGGTGGCGTGGCGGCCGCCTCGGATGGCGCAGGTCTCGGCAGCGCCGCAGTACCAGTCAGGCAGTCGCATCCGGCAGCTAGTAGCTGCACCCTTGGACCGACTGGTTCGATCAGGCACGTCATCTACCTACAGTTCGATAACACGCACTACTCGCGGGATAACCCGAACGTCCCCAGCGACCTGCAGCAGATGCCGAACTTGCTCCACTTCATCACCGGCCATGGCACGCTGATCAGCCACGAGCACACGCCGCTGATCGCGCACACCGCCGATGACATCGTGACGTCAGAATCGGGCCTGTACGGCAATCGCCAGGGCGTGCCGATCGCGAACGAGTACAACTACTACAAGCCCGACGGGACCAGCGACGCGGCGGGCTCGTTCGCCTACTGGACCGACCCGATCGTGGACTACGCCACGAACCTGGCCGGAACGCCTGTCGGCGATCACACCCGGACGATGATCTCCCAGAACGGGAAGAACGCCCCCGCCCCTTGGGTGCCCTATACCCGGGCGGGCTGCAACTTCGGCACCGTCGCCGCCGCGAACACCGAACTGGAGAACACGCTGCCGGACGTGGCGCTGGTATACGGCAAGCACTCCCCCGAGGCAAAGGAAGCCGGGAAGACCAATTCTTCCGGTTCCGACCAGGCCCAGGCCGCCGCGGACTTCATGGGCCTTGCGGTGCACTGCGCCCGCGGCTCGGCGGTATGCGCACGGTCGCACGGATCGGTGCCCGACGTCCTGCCTGACGAGCCTGGCGGCTACCACCATTTCCGCGCCCTGTACGGGAACAAGTTCCTGCAGCCCGTGATCAGCCCGTCAGGGCCGGTTCGCAGCCTCGGCGGCAAGGTCATCAAGGATTCGTTCGGCCAGGTCGGCTTCCCCGGATATGACGGCATGACCGGGCCCAACGGCCTTGCTTACACGCTGGACATGCAGCTTCACGGCGTCCCTGTCACTTACACCTACCTCAGCGACGTGCACGACAGCTGGACCGGCAGCGGGCCGTTCGGCCCGGGCCAGGCAGGTTACGAGCACCAGCTCAAGACGGAGAACGCCGCATTCGGCACGTTCTTCGCCCGGCTCGCCGCGCACGGCATCACCAAGGCAAACACGCTCTTCGTGGTCACCTCCGACGAGGGCGACCATTTCGTTGGCAGCCCGCCGAGCCCGTCCGGCTGCAACGGCGTGAAGGTGACCTGCCATTACGCCCGCATCGGCGAGGTGAACGGGAACCTTACCGGCCTGCTCGCCGCGAAGCGCATCACGACGCCGTTCGATGTCAACGCCGACTCCGCGCCGGTGATCTACGTACACGGCCAGCCTGGCCGCGGCACCGGCTCGGTGCGGGCGCTGGAGCGTTCCGCGGGAAAGCTGACCGGTGCCGACCTGGCCACCGGCAAGACCGTGCACCTCACCAACTACCTCGCCGACCCCGTTGAATTGAGGATCCTGCACATGGTGACAGCGGATCCGAGGCGCACGCCCACAGTGGTCCTGTTCGCCAAAACCGATTTCTGGCTGCAGAGCGGCGCCACCAGCTGCGGGACATCGTGCTTCACAGAGCCGACCGGCACCGATGCGTGGAATCACGGCACTGTCGGCTCGCAAATCAACACCACCTGGCTCGGCATGGTCGGCCCCGGGGTCGCGCGCCTCGGCGCCGACAATTCGGTCTGGTCTGACCACACCAGCATTCAGCCGACGATGCTGACGCTGCTGGGGCTGCGGGACGACTATGCCCCGGACGGCCGGGTGCTCGGCGAGATCATTTCCCCGTCAGCCCTGCCAGCCGGGATGCGGGCGCACCGCAGCGAACTGCTGCGGCTCGGTCAGGTGTACACACAGCTCGAGGCGCCGGTTGGCAGCTTCGGCCTGGACACGCTGACGGCTTCGACCAGGGCCCTGGAAAGCGCGTCAGCGGGCGACCATACCTACGCCAGTCTCGAGAAGCAGCTCGCAAAGCTGGGCCAGCAGCGGGACGCGATCGCGGCCAAGATGCGGCGTCTCCTGCTTGGCGCGGCTTTCGGCGGCAAGTCGCTGCGGGTCGGGCAAGGCGCGGCACTGATCAAGCAGGGCTACCAACTGCTCGGGAAGGCTGCCGCGCTGGCGGCCTGAGCACGAGCCCGGCCGGTTCCGGGCGCCCGCAGCCGGCCGGGTAGCCGGGCCGCGGGCGCCCGGCGAGCATAATTGCCAGCGTGGAAACGATGCAGGGCAAGCAGGCGTACGTCATCGTCGGCGCTAGCCTCGCCGGCGCCAAGGCCGCCGAGACGCTGCGCTCCGGCGGATTCGACGGACCGATCATTCTCATCGGCGAGGAAACGGAGCCGCCTTATGAGCGGCCGTCGCTATCAAAGGACTACCTCCAGGGCAAGGCAGGCCGGGAGGCGATCTACGTCCATCCCCGGCAGTGGTACGACGAGGCAAATGTCGACTTGCGCCTGGGCGTCGCCGTTTCCAGCATCGACCGTGCTGCGCATGAGGTGCGCCTGGCCGACGGCTCCGGCGCCGGATACGCCAAACTGCTGCTGACCACCGGCTCCTCGCCGCGCAGGCTCCAGGTGCCCGGTGCCGGTCTTGACGGGGTTCTGTACTTGCGGAGCGTTGGTGACAGCGACCGCATCAAGGCGGCGTTCCAGGCAGCGGAGCGGGTCGCGGTTATCGGGGCCGGCTGGATCGGGCTGGAGACCGCAGCCGCCGCTCGCGCGGCCGGCGTTGAGGTCACGATCCTGGAGACGGCCGAACTGCCGCTGCTGCGCGTCCTCGGCCCCGAGGCTGCCCAGGTGTTCGCCACCTTGCACCGCGAGCACGGCGTCGACTTCCGCTTCGGCGCTCAGGTGGCCGAGATCACCGGCACGGATGGCCGCGTCGATGGCGTCCGGCTGTCGGACGGCAGCCAGGTCCGCGCCGACGCGGTCATCGTCGGCATCGGTATCGTGCCGAACGTCCAACTGGGTGAGCAGGCCGGTATTGAGGTCGGCAACGGGATCCAGGTCGACGCCCAGCTCCGCTCCTCCGACCCGGACATCTTCGCTGCCGGAGACGTGGCCAGCGCGTTTCATCCGCTGCTCGGGAAACACATCCGCGTCGAGCACTGGGCCAATGCGCTGAATCAGCCGCAGGCAGCGGCCAAGGCGATGGCGGGCGAAGCGGTTAGCTACGACCGGGTGCCGTACTTCTACACCGACCAGTACGACCTGGGCATGGAATACTCCGGCTACGTCGAGCCGGACGGCTATGCGCAAGTCGTCTTCCGCGGCGACGTGGCCGGACGTGAATTCATCGCCTTCTGGCTTGGCGCCGACGGGCGCGTGCTGGCGGGCATGAACGTCAACGTGTGGGGTGTCAACGACGCGATCCGGGCCCTGGTCCGGGCTGGCCGGCCGGTGCAGCCTGCGGTGCTGCGCGATCCGGCTATCCCGCTCGAAGACCTAGCTTGATCTTGATCCCGCTGGCGTCCGTCGTTGCGGCGTGGCCGGGCCTATAACCCCGGCGATCCCCCACCGATGACGCGCTAGGGCCCGGGCGCCCCATCGGAATTTACGGCTGCTGGAAGTACTTCTTGGTCCAGATCCGTTCACGCAGATAGCGCTTGACAAAGGCGATGTACTGCTGGGCTGGCGGCGTGTGCCACCGGCCGGCGAACCAGCGCCCGACGCATCCCCAGACATCGCCGGAGTGATACCTGCCGATGTGCGGCACGGTATTCAGCCATGTCTCGTACCCGTCATAACACGACCGCCAGATGGCATACGCGGTGTCGGCGTTCATCGCAGTAGATCGCGCTATGCCAGGCCAGCTTGAAGTCTCATACGGGTAGCGGTTCTGCAGGATTCCCCAGCTCTGCGGGCAGAGCCCTGGCCGGCCGTCAACGCCAGGTCCGTGACCCGGCGGACAGCCGCCGGTCTCCCAGTCGCCCTTCGTCGTCTGCCGCCACCAGCTTTCGACGGCCGCCTGCGCGAAGACGATGTCCTGGTTAATGCCCCACTTGCAAGCCGCCCAGCGCAGTATCTCCGCCGTGGTGCCGGTGAAGGCGCCATTGATGCGCGGCACCAGCAACCGGTCCGCCTTCGGCTTGTCGCCACTCATGAAATGCGAACTGACATGCTGGCCGGTCAAGCGATTGAACCGGCGGTTAACGCCTTTGTTCTCGCGCAGCGGCCGGGCTCGCACCCACTTGGCGCACTGCGCACCGGACGGCAGCTTCGCTCCCGGCGGCAGCGTGCGGAAGAAAGCCGGCGCTGACGTTGCGCTCGCAGGCACCGCCGAGCCGCCAGGGACGATAGCCGACACGAGCGCGACGAGCAGGATACGGATGAGCCCGTTGCGAATCCGTCGTGAACGGTTCATGCCAGGAGCTTAGGGCGAACTCCATACGCTGGGAGGCAGGAGCGCACTGATGACTATGGCCGCGCGGTCCCGGATCAGGGTGCTCACCGGTGATGTGCCTAGCCTCACTTGAGTCTTGACGGATCGGCTTCAGTTGGTCCTTTACACGGCCTAGATGGATTTACCAACTGCCCGGTCTGCTCAGGCATCCCGGCGCGGTTGATCGAGGTCGCTGGTGACGTGCCTGGTCTGTGGATTGCCGCGGGTGGCGAGCAGCTAATGTTCTTCCGGGAAGCGGCCAGCCGGCGGCGGAGACGAACGGAGACGCGGGATGCGGGACCTGGTAGTGCACGCCTGGACATCGCTCGACGGCTACAGCTGCGACGAGGGAACCGAGATGTTCCGGGTGATGGGGGACATCGACGACCCGGTGGGCGACGACTTGTTCGTCCGGCGGCTGGCGGGCGCCTGGCACGCACATCATGGGCCGGGTCACCTACCTAGGGATGGCGGACTTCTGGCCCAAGAGCTCCGACGTTAACGCGGCTCCGATGAACGACATCCCCAAGGTGGTGTTCTCGCGGACGCTGCAGACCGCCGCCTGGCCGCAGACCCGAATCGCCAGCGGCGACACCGCGGAGGAGATCGCCCGGCTCAAGGCCGAGCCCGGCGGCGAGATCATCGCCCACGGCGGCACCCAGTTCGTGCGCTCCCTGGTCAGCCTGGGCCTGGTCGACCGCTACCGCTTCTACGTGCTCCCCTTCGCCGCGGGCGAGGGCGTCCCGCTGTTCGCCCCTGACGCGCACCCGGGCCAGCTGCGGCTGGAGCAGAGCACGGCCTACCCGGCTGGCATCCTCGAACTGGTCTACGCGCCCGCGCCGCCCGGCACGCGCTAGCCGACGCGGGCGACGCCGACGAGTGACTGGCCGGGGCGGGGCGGCAGCGGCCCGGCCGGTTCCCCGGCTGGATGCCAGAGCGGCAGCGGGCCGAAGCAGCCATGGTTAGCGCTGGCGACGCTCCTGAGAGTTCACCGCACGCCGGAGCCGCCGTCTCAAAGCCTGCAAGGGACCGCCAACTGGCAGCCCTCGGTCTTGTCTAGCGGAGCGAAACCAGTCGACCCGAAAGCCCAGCACCCGCTGATACTCCGTGTCGCGCGCAGCGCCATGCTCCTTCCCGCCCGCAACGCTCGCCTCGGCCTTCCGGTCGCGGCGCGGTTCCACGTGGCGGGGACGCGAGCCGCCTGGCAAGGGGAAACCGAGGATCCGGTTCGGCTCGTCTCGATTGGCGGAATGCGAGCCTCGTGATCCTGCCACTCATTCCTCCGTCACCACGGCGGCGTCCGGTTACCCATCGCTGACGCTGTCATGTCGTCCTCGGGTGCTATCTATGCTTGCATGGTGTGGCGGCGCCACCGGTGGCGAGGTGCGGTAGGACGTAAGCACCTCAGGTGATTCCCCAGCTACGGGGCCGATCCTGGCCATCGGTCAAAGACCAGCAGGCGCTCTGCAACGCGGCGACAGCCGCGCGAACGGCGCCGGCCCAAGCGGCTCGAGCCGCGTCCTGGGAAAATGGACGTTAGGCCTTTCTGCCTAGGTCAGGGCCAGCACGGCGTAGGCGGCCAGCCAGTGTTCCACCATGTAGTCGTCGCCGATAACGTGCGGCAGCGCGGCGTCCAGGTGCGTGAGCGCCGCGGCCAGAGCTGGCGCGATACGGGCGTCGCCGTCCGGCAGGCTTTCCGCGATCCGCCGCCAGCAGTAGGCGCGGCTCGCGTTCAGGCCGTGCAGGTGCGCGATTTGGCCGTCGCTGGCGTCAGAGACCACCGCAGGGGTGAACAGCGAGGCCGGCTCGCCGCCGGTGAGCCCTGGCAGGAACGCGGCCAGCCAGTCGGCGAACTCCGGTTGCGCGAGCAGCCTGCTCATCAGCTCTGCCTCGGTCAGCGCGGGAGACAGGAAGTCGTGGCCCGACGGCTCGTACCCGGCCGGATAGTCCGTGTCGCCCGCGAACCAGCCGAGCGCCTTGGCCTCGATCGCCGCCGCCAGTTCCGGCCGGCCCGCCTGCGCCTGCCTGGCCGCGAACGGCAGCGCGACCGACAGGCCAAACGCGCTGTTGCCGTGCACGCCGTAACGGATCGGATAGGTGGCCTTAGGCAGCCAGTCCAGGAAGCCCTTCGTCAGCGCGTCGGCGAGCGGGGCGATCGCGGTCAGCCACCGGCGCGCCTGAACGTCGTCCAGGCTTGCGATCTCGTGCACTAGGGCCAACGCCCAGGCCCAGCCGTACGGCCGCTCGTCCCGGCCGTCGGTGCCCGTCACGAAGCTCGCCTCCGCGGCGAGCTTGTCCGCGGTGAACTGGGCGTCCAGCAGGTCCCTGATCTCGCCGGCGGGCACTGAGTCTCCGGCCAGCCGCAGCAGCCGGACGAGCAGCCAGTGCATCTCGACGCAGGAGTGCCAGTCCAGGCTGCCGTAGAACACGGGCGTCCGCTCGGCGGGGCGGGCAGGGAAGTCGCCGGGTTCTGTCATCAGGTGAACCAGGTGCGAAGGGAACTCCCTGCCGATGTTGGCGACCGCCACCTCGGCGTAGGCGGCTGCCTGCTCGTCCAGGATGCCCCGGCACTTTGCGGCGGCCGCAACGGCCGGCCCTGTCTGACTGTCACGCACCCGTGCATCCTAAGGCAGCAACTCATCACGGCAGAGCCGGGCATTTACCCTGGGCGGGCGCAGGCTGCGATCGTGTCCGGGTCGTCTCGTCGGTCGGGATCGCCACGACCGGCACACCACCTCGGGGAACCCCATTGATCCCCTGCGCGTCGTCTGGGCGTGTAATGGACGGACCCGATGTCGTGATGGAGGCAGGCTCGATGATGTACCAGGTAGTGAACCCGGCCACTGGGAAGGTCGAAAGTGAGTACCCGACGGCGACTGACGCAGAAGTCAGCGACGTGCTGGTGCGAGCCGAACGGGGCTACACCTCGTGGCGGCGGACTCCGATGGACGAGCGCGCCGGGATCCTGCGCCGGGTCTCCCAGCTGTACCGCGACCGCGCT
Source organism: uncultured Actinomycetota bacterium (assembly GCA_963834665.1). Classification (GTDB taxonomy): domain Bacteria; phylum Actinomycetota; class Actinomycetes; order Streptosporangiales; family Streptosporangiaceae; genus JAJYUU01. The sequence goes on along the minus strand of CAWICK010000005.1, from coordinate 33,549 downwards.
AGCGAACTGGCCTCGATCATCACCCGGGAGATGGGTAAGGTCACCAAGGCGGCCAGGGGAGAACTGCAGTTCGTTGCGGCCATCTACGAGTACTACGCCGACAACGGGGCGGCGCTCCTCCAGGACCAGCCGCTGGCCTCTAACCTGCCGGGCACGGCGTGGGTGCGCAAGACCCCGATCGGCGCGCTGCTGGGCATCATGCCGTGGAACTACCCGTATTACCAGGTCGCCCGGTTCGCAGCGCCGAACCTGATGATCGGCAACACCATCGTGCTCAAGCATGCGCCGCAGTGCCCGGAGTCAGCCCTGGCCATGGAGCAGTTGTTCCGCGATGCCGGGCTGCCAGAAGACGCCTATATCAACATCTTCGCGAGCAATGAGCAGGTCGCCAGCATGGTCGCGGACCCCCGCATCGCCGGGGTGTCGGTGACCGGCAGCGAGCGTGCCGGGTCGGCCGTAGCCGCCGTGGCCGGGCAGAACTTGAAGAAGGTTGTGCTCGAGCTTGGCGGCTCGGATCCGTTCATCGTGCTGGATGATGCCAATTTGCCGAAGGTGGCCAGGACGGCAGCAGCGGCCAGGATGGAGAACGGCGGCCAGGCCTGCAATGCATCCAAGCGGATGATCGTAGCCGATGTCATCTACGACGACTTCATGCGCGAGTTCACCGCCGCGATGTCCAGCTACGTGACCGGGGATCCGACCGACCCGGCGACGAGCTACGGGCCGCTGTCCTCGGAGCAGGCGGCGCGCAACCTGATGGCCCAGATCGACGACGCGGTCAGTAAGGGCGCGACGGTCCATCTCGGAGGGCATCGCATCGACGGGCCAGGCGCATTCGTGGAGGCGACCGTGCTGTCGGGCGTGACCCCCGACATGCGGGCCTACCGGGAGGAGCTGTTCGGCCCCGCCGCAGTGGTCTACCGGGTGGCAGGCGCCGATGAGGCGGTGGAGCTAGCCAACAGCAGCGCGTTCGGGCTCGGCGGAGCCGTCTTCTGCAGCGACGAGAAGCTGGCCGTGGAGGTCGCCGACCGGCTCGACGTCGGGATGGCCTGGGTCAACACTGCCGAACTCGGCGGCCCGGAGCTGCCTTTTGGCGGCACTAAGCGATCCGGTGTCGGCCGCGAGCTCGGCCCGCTCGGCATCGACGAGTTCGTCAACAAGAAACTCATCCACACACCGCCCGCCGCGCAGTGATCGCCCCCGTGACCGCAGCCTCAGGCCGGGGCTGCGGTCACGGCAGCGCTGCGAGGGGATTGCGTGCCAGCGCTCGGACACGGCCTGAGCCTGAGGCTCAGCTGCCGCTCCGGACCGTTGCGCTGCCGCTTGCCTTGTGGCAGTCGGCCATTCCGACTCGGCGCCCATGACCCTAGGCCGCGCCGAGGCCGACCAACAGGCCATCGTCGGCCACGGCCGGCGAACTTGTCAGGAAGATGACCACGCAGTCGGCCGGGGCCGTGATCGTTTCCAGCGTCTCGGCCCCGTCGAGGCTGGTGACGGTGCCGATCACCTGACCCTCGGCCAGCGTGTCGCCAGCTGCGACGGCCGGCTCCCACCAGCCGGCCTGGCGGCAGCGCAGCCACAGAAACCGCCCGAGAGCGGCCGGCGCGGGGCTGACCGGGCCAGCCGAGCCGTCGTCCTCGGTCATGCCGAGGACGCTGAGCACCCGGTTGAGCCCGGCCACGTGCAGCCGCACAGCATGTTCTTCCACCAGGCCGCAGCCGCCGGCCTTGGCCGTGATCGCCGGAATGCCGGCGGCCGCCGCCGCGCCGCTGCTCGTCCCGGCCACGGCCCGGTCTGGCCCTGCCTCCTGGCGGATCACGTACGGCAGGCCGTAGGCATTCGCCAGCACTCGCGCTGTCTCCTCGGCCGGTCCGGCCTCGTACAGCGTGAACGGCTGCAGCGCCTCGACCAGGTCGCCGCAATGCGCGTCGATGAACGCGTCCGAGCCGCTGATCAGCTGATGAAACGCGTCATACGCGAGGCGCTCGGCGAGCGTGCCGTCGGCCTTTCCAGGGAAGCAGCGGTTCAGGTTCTTGCCGTCGTCGGGTACGACGAACGGACTGCGGGCGGCGAACGCGGGCAGGTTCAGCACCGGCACGGCCCGCACGCGGCCGCGTAGCTCGCGCCGCTCCAGGCCGCGAAGCCAGCGCCGGACGCCCTGCATGGAGGCGTACTCGCAGCCGTGCACCCCGGCGATCACCGTCAGCAGCGGGCCGTCGGCTGCACCGGTCAGCTCGACCGCAGGCACGGCCAGACCGGCCAGCTCAATCCTGCGACGGACTACTGTCGGCGGCACGGTCAATCCTCCCTCGGTTTGGCGCCTTGCGTCAGCACCAGGTCAGCTGTTCCGGTCGCCACACCGCTCAGTTGCGGCCCGAGCAGGCGCTCGGCCTCGGCCGCGAGCTGCAGCACGACCAGGTCGGCCCCGCGCCGCCCGGCCAACTGCAAGCCGACCGGCAGGCAGGGAGCCGGTACTGGCACGGACACGGCCGGATGGCCGGTCAGGTTGTACGGTCCGGTGAAGCGGCCTTCGCCGTTGTCGTCGCCGACCCCGAAAGGCGGATCCTGCTCCGGCGCGCAGTAACCGACGGTCGGGCCCGCGAGCAGGTCCATGCCCGCCAGGCTCGCGTCGACGGCGGCGAGCAGGACGGCTCGTTCCGCCTGAGCGTGCTCATACTCCTGCGGGCTGACCGCGGCGCCGTAGTCCAGCAGCGCCCTGGTACCCGCGGCGTACTTGCTGACGTCCCGGAATTGGTGCACCTGATAAGCGTCTCGCGCAACGATCGTGGCCAGGACGTGCTCCCAGCGCGGCAGCTCATCAAGCCAGGGCGCGCGGATCTCGGTCAGCTGCCAGCCGGCCGCGGCGAGTGCGTCAAGTCCGGCCTGAATAGTCCGCCGGACCTCACCCGTCACCGACGGGTCGGCGAGCTGCGCAGCCAGCACGCCGATCGCGGGGCGCGCAGTCCCTGACCTGTCGGGTTGCGGTGCGACACCGGCGAGGACATGCATCAGGGCCGCGGCACCGGCCGCGGATGCAGTGAGCGTGCCGGCGTGATCGCAGCTCGGTGACAGCGGGAATACGCCCTCGACCGGGATCAGCCCATAGGTCGGCTTCAGGCCGACAACACCGCAGTAAGCCGCCGGGATCCGGATCGAGCCGCCGGTGTCAGTCCCGATCGCCAGGTCATCGAGGTGGCACCCACTGAGACGCTCTTCGCGGCCCCGCGGCACCCGTACACCAAGGGCTGCTGGCTGCCATCCCGAGGATGACGTTCTCCGAGGAAGGCGACGCGCCAGCGGTGCAGGGTGACCCGCCGAGCCCGCTGCGGATCCCGGCGGGCTGCCGGTTCCGCACCCGCTGTCCCATCGCTCAGCCGATCTGCGAGCAGGAGGATCCGGCGCTGCGCACAGACGCGGATCCAGCGCATAGCGCGGCCTGCCACCTCGCCTTCCTCGCCGTCCCGCCGCCGCGAACCGCCAGCCCCGGCGGCTCAGCCGATGCGCCGGGGCGCGACGATTACCGGGGACGGCCCGCGCCCCGCAGGGTCGGCGAAGGAGCACTCTCATGAAGGTCTTCCTCTCCACCGATATGGAGGGAACCGCAGGGGTAGTCGACTGGGAGCAGTGCGTCGGGGAAGGCCCGCAGGCAGCAGCCGGGCGCGGGCTCCTGCTCAACGAGGTGAACGCGGCCATTGAGGGCGCGCTGGCAGGCGGCGCGACCGAGATCGTAGTCAACGACTCGCACTCGACCATGCGTAACCTGCCGGCGGCGCAGCTGGCCGGCCGGGCCTCGTATATCTCCGGCAGCCACAAGCCGCTGTACATGATGCAAGGGCTGGACGGCAGCTTCGACGCGGTGATGTTCATCTCCTATCACGGCTCGGTGGGCGCGCCCGCCGGGCTGTCGCACACCTACAACCCGCGGGCCGTCGTCGAAGCCCGGCTCGATGGCGCGGTGACTGGCGAAGCGGGCATCAATGCCCTCGTCGCCGCGTATTACCGGGTGCCCATCGTGCTGGTCACCGGCGACCGCTGCGCATGCGAGGAAACCGCGGCGCTGCTGCCGGGCGTGCACCAGGCGGTCGTCAAGGAGCACGTGAGCCGGCTGGCTGCCCACAGCCTGCACCCCGACCGAGCCTGCGCCCTGATAAGGGACCGCGCCCAGGCGGCGGTAGCGGGGGCAGCCGGCGCTGCACCACCCGTGCTTGAACCTGGCGTTCTGGAGGTGTCGGTCCGCACGACAGACATTGCCGAGGCGGCCAGCTGGGTGCGCGGCGTGGACCGGACCGGACCGCGTGAGCTGCGCATGCACGGCGCGGACCAGCTGGCGACCTACCGCTCGTTCTGTGCGGCCATCCTGCTGACCCGCTCGGTCGCGGAGATGGTGTGACCGCGACGGCTCGCCGCATTGGCGGAGATATGTGCTGTCGCATGCAACGCCGACTGCCGACCGTCCAGGCAGGGCCACCGTCGGCGGGGCCATCCGTCGAGGCCGCCAAGACCACCGTCGAGGTCGCCAAGGGCACCGCTCAGAGCACCGCCGGGTCGCGCCGCTCGGCCCGGCTCGTCGACATAGCGAACGCCGTCGGCGTGCACGTCTCCACTGTTTCGCGGGTCCTGAACGACGACCCCGGTTTGTCCATCCGGCCGGAGACGATCAAGCGAATCCTGGAGGCCGCCCGCACTCAGGGCTACCGGCCCAACGCGCTGGCCCGCGCGCTCAAGCGGGACCGCACGGGGGCGCTCGCCTTCGTGATCCCGCTGCTGCGCAACCCGATCTGGGTGCGCCTGCAGCGCGGCGCGCTGCAGCGAGCCGGCGAGCGCGGCTACGTGGTGATGATGCTGGAGCAGCCGATCGAGGCAACGTGTATCGCGTGCTGCAAACGCTCTGGCTGGCGTCCTAGCCGGATCGCGCCAGCACGCCGGCCATCAGCTCGACGCGGGCCAGCGCTCGAGCTCCCCGGCCTGATCGGCGACGGCGGCAAGAACGTCGGCGTCGGCTCCTAGCGCCGCATCCAGCCAGCCCAGGACGCGCGGCACGGCGGCGCGGAGCGGGCCGGCGGCGAGCGGGACCACATCACCCGCGCGGGCATCGCTGACGGGCGCGCCCCTACCGCGCAGGTGACAGATCCAGGCCGCCAGCACGCGGGTAGCGCCGGCAGGTACCCGGCCCGCCGCCCGCTCGGCGCGCAGGACGGGCAGGACGCGGATCGGGAGCTTCTGCGAGCCGTCCGCGGCGATCCGGTCGAGCCGGTCACGCATGCGCGCGTTCGTCAGGCGGTGCAGGACCGAGTCGCGGTAGCCGGCCACATCCGCGGCTGGCTGGCCCAGGTGCGGGGAGGCTGCCGCCCACCACTCGTCCAGCCAGCCCCGGCATGCCTGGTCCGCCACGGCCCCGGCGACGGTGCGGTGGCCGAGGATGGATCCGGCGTAGGCCAGCAGCGAGTGCGCCCCGTTGAGCAGCCACAGCTTGCGGTGCTCATACGGCGTTACATCGGCCGTAAAAGTCGCTCCGGCCGAGTCCCACCGCGGCCGTCCGGCCGGGAACGCGCCGCTCAGCACCCATTCGTGAAACGGCTCGGTGACCACCGGGCAGCGGTCGCGCTGGCCGGTCGAGGCGAGCACGGCCCGGACGTCGGCCGGCGTCGTGCGCGGGGTGATCCGGTCGACCATGGTCGTGACCACGGCCACCGACTCGGCTAGCCAGCCCGCCAGGTCGGCGCTGACGAGCTCGGCTAGCTCGCCGACGATCCGCGCGGCCAGCTGGCCATTGCCAGGCGTGTTGTCGCAGGGCACCAGCGCGACCGGTCCCGCATCCGCCCGCCACCGGGCCGCGAAGCCGGAAAGCAGCCGTGCGGGCGCGGTCCGCACCAGCCCGGCCGGGTCGGCGCGCAGCACCGCGAGGTCCGCCAGAACATCCGGGCGGCGCAGGTCGAGTCCGCCGTGCGGGCCGCGGAGATAACCGGCCTCGGTAATCGTGACGGTGATCGCCGACAGCGCCGGGTCCTGGAAGTAACCAAGCCAGGCCGCCCGGTCGGCTGCCGCGTGCGCCCGCGAGAGGCTGCTCAGCACCTCGAAGCGGTCGGTTTCGTCGGCGCGCGTCACCAGGGTGAAGAGGCCTTGCTGCGCGTTCAGCTGTGCAACCAGGGGGCGGCTGCTTGTGCCGGTGAAGGCGGCGATCCCCCACTCTCCGGCGTCCGGTGCGTGGTCGGTATACCAGCACTGGTGAGCCCGGAAGAAGTTGCCCAGGCCGAGATGCACCAGGCGGACCGGCGCAGCAGCGCGGCCAGGCCCGTCGGCACGGGACAGACTGATGGCGTTCACCTCCTGTAGAAGTTATCCTCCACGCATTGGCCGCGAATCACTCGATGGGAACCCTGCCGGATGCGGATCATGGATCAGGATCGCGGCCGGTGAAACCGGCGGTCTCCGGCATTAGCGCTCTCACCGCCGGCTTCCTGACCAGCGCCCTGGCCGGCCGGCTCGGCGGCGCCGAGGTCACGGCAGTTGCCGCCACGCCGGTAGGTACCGGGCAGGTATCGGACAGCTACCGGCTGCGCCTGACCTACGACGGCCCTGCCGACCTGCGGCCGACGATGATTGCCAAGATTCCCGCGGCCGACCCGGCCAGCCGGGCCGCGGCACGTGCGTTCCGCACCTACGAGATAGAGGCCAGCTTCTACGACCAGGTGGCACCAGCGCTGCCGGTGGCGCTCGCGGCCTGCTACTACGCGGCCTATGACGCCGAGCCGGATGAGTACATCGTGCTGCTGGAAGATCTGGCGCCGGCGAGCCCGGGTGACCAACTCGCCGGACTGGGCGCGGATGACGCCGCGGCGGCGGTCGACGAGCTAGCGGCCTTGCACGCGGCGGGCTGGGACAGCCCGGAACTTGCCGCCCTGCCGTGGCTGAACAGGTCCTCACCCGAAGCGGCTGCGCTCATGGTCGGGGCCCTGGCCGGCCTCTATCCCGGATTCGTGGATCGTTACGCTGCCCGGCTCGATGCTGGCACCGTTACCCTCATCGAAGATTTCCTGCCGCACGCAGCCAGCTACCTGTCCGCCACTGCGGAGCCGCGCACGATCGTGCACGGCGACTACCGCGCCGACAACTTGCTGTTCGGCCGGGCTCGGCCGGCCGTCCTGGACTGGCAGACCTGCAGTTTCGGGCCCGCCACCGGCGACCTGTCGTATTTCCTCGGCTCCAGCCTGCCGGTGCCGGTGCGGCGTCAGCACGAGGAAGCGCTCGTGCGCCGGTACCACTCCGCACTCACCGGCCGCGGCGTGCAGCTGACCTGGGCCGACTGCTGGGACGGATACCGGCGGCGTGCGTTCAGCGGCATCGTCATGGACGTCATCGCGGCCATGGTGGTCCAGCAGACGGAGCGAGGCGACAAGATGTTCGCAGAGATGGCGAACCGACACGCCTTGCACGCTCTCGATGTGGACGCGCTGGCACTGATCCGCTGACAAGCCCAGTTAAGGACGGCAGAGTTAATGACAACGGAGATACCGGCTACGGCCCTGCAACTGCGGTCACTGGTCTCGGCAGACCAGACGGTGCAGCTATTCCTGGACACCATGGAGGTCCCGGCGCCAGGTCCCGGCGAGGTGCTCGTGCGGATCGAGGCAGCGCCGATCAATCCGTCCGACCTCGGGCTGCTGCTAGCGGGCGCAGACGTAGCCGCGGCGGCAGTTAGCGGCCCGGCCGACCGGCCGGTCGTCACCGCGCCATTGCCACCCGCCGCCATGCGCGCCATGCAGGCACGGGTCGGCATTCCTATGCCGGTGGGTAACGAGGGCGCCGGGACGGTGGTGGCCGCCGGATCGTCCGCCGCCGCCGCCGGCTTGCTCGGCAAGAGCGTGGCCGTGGCCGGAGGCGCCATGTACGCCGAGTACCGCTGCGTGGACGCGGGGCTGTGCATGCCGCTGCCGGACGGCACCCCGGCGGTGGACGGAGCCTCCTCGTTCGTGAATCCGCTGACTGCACTTGGCATGCTCGAGACGATGCGGCTGGAAAATCACGCTGCACTGGTGCACACCGCGGCCGCCTCGAACCTCGGCCAGATGCTCAATCGCTTGTGCATTGAGGAGCAAGTTCCGCTCGTCAGCATCGTCCGCAGGCCCGAGCAGGAGGAACTGCTGAGATCTGCGGGCGCCGCCTTCGTGTGCAACTCATCCGCGCCAGCGTTCATGGCTGACCTGACCGCCGCCTTGACGGAGACCGCCGCCACGCTTGCGTTCGACGCGACCGGCGGCGGCAAGCTCGCCAGCCAGATACTGACCTGCATGGAGGCGGCAGCCAGCGCAACCGCAGGAAACTACAGCCGGTACGGATCTACCGTGCACAAGCAGGTCTACATCTACGGGTCCCTCGATCGCGGGCCGACTGAGCTGACGCGTAGCTACGGCATGGCCTGGAGCATCGGAGGCTGGCTGCTGACTCCGTTCCTGCAGACGATCGGCCTGGAGGGCATCACGCGGCTGCAGAGCCGGGTCGCGGCCGGGCTGACGACGACGTTCGCGAGCAGTTACACCGACCAGGTTTCGCTGGCCGGCGCCCTGCGGCTGGATGCCCTCACTGCCTACGCCCGCCAGGCCACCGGCTCGAAATACCTCATCGTGCCCGTCCGCTAGCACGTTCCCTTGATATAGATGTAAAGTCCCGCAAACGGGCCATCGAGGTAACCACCGCTCAGGCGCTCGCAGCTGACGGCGCAGCCAGGATTAGACCCTGCTTGCGTTAAGGGGCGGCCCGGTACGCACGACGGGTTGCGTGCCTTCCGACCGTGAGCTGCCAGCCGAGCTGCGCGCTCGGTCATGGCTCGCCAGCCATCGCGGACGGCAGGCTCGCCTCGCCCGGTGCGAACTGAACCGCGTCGGCGTAATCGCAGGTGCCGTCGGTCTTGAACTGACGTGCTGCCCGTACGACCTCGGCGCCGAGCTCGCGCAGCTGCGCAGCGACCATCTCGTCGGTGAGCCGCCCGTCGGGATCGAAGGTCTGCCAGGACTGGGCAACCGGGAGCACCAGCGGAACGCTCCAGCCGCGCAGCGCTCGGACGATAAAATCCATCGAGTTAATCGTCTGCAATCCCTGTACACCGCCTGCCGTCGATACCAGCCCGATGGGCTTGTTCGTCAGGTAGGGCGGCTCGCGGTCAGCCAGCAAGATCAGCCAGTCGAGGGCATTCTTGAAGGACCCGCTCACTGAGCCGTGGTAGGTCGGCGAGCTCCAGATCAATGCGTCGCTGGCGTATACGAGGTCAGCGAAGCCGCGGGCCGAGCCGGGCACGGCCCGCTCCGGCGTATACATCGGCAGGTCCAGGTCACTTATCCGGAAGATGCTGGCCTTCGCGCCAGCCGCGGCCGCGCCGTCAAGCGCCGTCTGCAGGGCGGTCAGGCTGGTGGAGCCTGCGCGCAGTGAACCGCCCAGGCCGACTACCCGCACGGAACCTGCCATCTTTGCCCCCTCATTGTTCGCCTTGAGCTAGCTTCCGTCCCCCGTCCTCGACTGCACGTCACCAGGTCTTGTAGTTTTCGGCGAGCCGTCGGCTGACTGCGGCTGGGGAAGCTGGGTAGCGTCACCCGCGGGCTTGGCTACGTGGGAGGCGCGCTGCGCAACGACGACAATTCCCGTGATCATCAGGATCAGCGCGCTGACCTCGCCGGCGATCCCGGCCGGGGTGCTGCTCAGTTTCTCGTGCAGCCAGAGGCTGGCCAGAACTATGGAGACGACCGGATCGCACGCGGTGATGATCGACAGCACCGGCGCGATGAGCGTTCCCTGCTGAAACGCGTTCTCGTTGAGCAGGAAGCCCAGCGGACCCACCACGGCCAGGGCATAGATCGGCCAGTCGCTCAGCAGCCCGGCTAGGCCCCCGCTGGCGTCGGAGACCACGAGCTTCACCAGGAACGCGGCGACGCCGTAATTGATGCCGCAGGCAAGCGCCAGGGCCAGCGGGCGCAGGCCCGCGTTCCGTGCAGCTACCGCCAGGCACGCGATGACGGCCGCTGCGAGCCCGGCGGCGAGGGGCAGCACAACGTGAAAGCTCACCTGTGACTGGCCGGTTGACGGCTGCGCGACGATGAGAAATCCGGCGATACCGGTCGCAGTAGCGACAACTCCGCCAAGCAGCACCGGATCCCAGCGCTTGCGCAGGAAGGCGCTGATCAGTACGGCGAATATCAGATCGCACACCAGTAGCGGCTCAACCAGCGCGAGCGGCCCGAATGTCAGAGCTATGACCTGCAGAACGAAGCCCGCCACCGTTCCGCCTATCGACGCCAGCCATAGCGGCTGGCGTGCGAGATCGAGAAAAATCCGGGGCGACAGAGTGCGCCGGCGTTTGACGCGCTTTGTACTGCGCTGGTCGGCTACGGATGCTATGCCGAACACCAATGCAGCGCTGATGGCCGCCGCGACAGCAGCTACCGAAGACAACTGTCGCTACCGACGAAATAACAGTCGCTACCGAAGAAAACTGGTCGTCCGCACCTCATTACAGATCCACCAGGAACTCGCATAACGGGTGCATTCCCCCAACCTTAGCTCGATCCCGTGCCTGGCAGAACGTACCCGTGAGCTTGCGGTAGTAAGGTCGCAGAGTGCCCTTCGACGTCGCGGCTGCCGGCAAAGGTTCCTAGAAGGCGTGCAGATTAGCCAGGAAAGCCACGCTCGGCCCGGCGGGGTCATTGAGGACTGCGCCTGCACCGGTTCGGCATCGCCGTGAGCGGCGCGGATTCAGCCGTTGGTGACGGGGGTGGCCTGAGCTTTGCCAGCCGTGCGGGCCGGTGGGTGCTGCTTGCGACGGTCCTCGGGTCCTCGATTGCCGCAATCGACGCCACGGTGGTGGGCATCGCGCTGCCCGCTATCGGCCGCGACTTCAACAGCAGCCTGGCCACCCTGCAATGGGTGGTCACGGCCTACACGCTGACGCTCGCGGGCCTGCTGTTGTTCGCCGGCGCTCTTGGCGATAAATACGGCCGTAAGCGCATCTTCCTGCTCGGCGTCGCATGGTTCGCTGTGGCCTCGGCGCTGTGTGGCCTCGCGCCCAACGCGCCCGTATTGATCGCCGCGAGGGCGTTCCAGGGTATCGGGGCCGCGCTGCTAACCCCGGGAAGCCTGGCCATCATCGAGGCATCGTTCCGGCCTGACGACCGGGGCAGGGCGATCGGAGCCTGGTCCGGCTTCGGCGGCGTTGGCACCGCGATCGGCCCGTTCCTGGGCGGCTGGCTGATTCAGGCGGTGTCCTGGCGGCTGATCTTTTTCATCAACCTGCCACTGGCCGCCATCGTGACGGCGGTTGCCTGGCGGCACGTACCCGAGTCCCGCGACCCGGACGCCACCGGCAAGGTCGACGTGACTGGTGGCGCGCTAGTGACGCTCGGCCTGATCGGCCTGACCTACGGGCTGATCGAGGGCCCGAATCGTGGCTGGAGCAGCCCGGCGCCGCTGGTCGCGCTGATCGGCGGCGCTGCCCTGCTGGCGGCGTTCCTGGTCTGGGAACGGCGGATTGCCGCGCCGATGCTGACGCTGAGCCTGTTCAGATCCGTTCAGTTCGATGCCGCCAACGTCGTGACTTTCGTGGTCTATGCCGCGCTGGGGGGCGCCCTGTTCCTGCTGCCGATTCAGCTCCAGGAGGTCTCTCACTACACGGCGCTGGAGGCCGGCATCTCCCTGCTGCCGGTGACTGTAATCATGCTCACGCTCTCGGCGCGCTCTGGTGCGCTTGCCGCGCGGATTGGCCCCCGGTTGCAGATGAGTGTCGGCCCTATCGTGATCGCCATTGGCCTGGCGCTCTTCACCCGCATCGATTACGCGGGCAATTACGTCACCCAGGTCCTGCCGGCCGTCCTGGTCTTCGGCCTGGGGCTGGCTATCAACGTGGCCCCGCTGACAGCCACCGTGCTGGCCGCCGCCTCGGCGCGGCACGCTGGGATGGCATCTGCCGTCAACAACGACGTCGCCCGCGCTGGCGCGCTCATTGCCGTCGCTGTCCTCCCCGCGGCGGCCGGCCTGACTGGCGCCGCATACCTGCATCCGGGGCTGTTCTCCTCAGGTTTCCATACAGCCGCGCTGATCTCAGCGGGGCTCTGCGTGGCCGGCGGCATCCTGGCCGCGGTGACCATCCGCAATCCCCCGCGCCCGGCCGGGGCGAAAGCCGCACCGCAGCCTGCTGCCCTTTATTGCGCGCTCGACGCCACGCCGCAGCGCGCCCCAACGCGGCCAGAGACCGGCCAGGCTGGCAGCTGACGCGACGGAGTTCCAGAAACACGAACGGAGCGATGAAGAGCAGATGAGCACCTTCGTCCTGATCCCAGGGGCCGGGGGCGCCGCCTGGTACTGGCACCGCGTGGTCTCGCTGCTGCAACAGGCTGGGCATGACGCGATCGCCGTTGACCTGCCCAGCGCTGAGCCGGCAGCCGGGCTGCCCGAGTACGCCGCGCTAGTGGCCGGCGCGACCGGTGATCGCGCCGACGTCGTGCTCGTCGCGCAGTCGCTGGGCGGGTTCACCGCGCCGCTTGCGGCCGAGAAGATGCCGGTGCGTGCCGTTGTTCTGGTGAACGCGATGATCCCCGTGGCCGGTGAGACGGCCGGAGCATGGTGGGGCAACACCGGATGGGAGCCGGCCAGGGTAGCCGCGGCCACCCGAAACGGCTATGCCACGGAATTCGACCTTTCGGTCTACTTCCTGCACGACGTGCCGCCGGAGGTGGCGGCAGCGGGTGAGTCGCGGCAACGGCCGGAGGCCGGCGCCGCTTTCGAGTCGGTTTGCGACTTCCGCGCTTGGCCCGCTGTTCCGATCCGGGTCGTGGCTGGAGCCGACGACCGGTTCTTCCCCGTCGAGTTCCAGCGGACGCTGGCGCGGGACCGGCTGGGCGTTGCTGTCGACGTGCTGCCAGGCGGCCACCTGATCGCGCTAAGCCAGCCTGCCGTCCTCACCGATTATCTGCTTGGCGTCTGAGTCCGGGACTGCCCGGGAAGCTAGGGCCGAAGCCACGCCGCGACCCAGTCCGTGTTCAGCAGTACGGGCGCTCGCAGGCCAGCGATCATCAGCCGGACGGCGCCCCGGACGTCCCGGGTCAGCCGGAAGCACTCGTCCGCCGAGCCGCACGATGCCGGCCCGAACTGCCTGGCCGTGGCCACGACGGCGGCCGCATGACCGGACAACTCCGCGGCATCCGCTGGATCGAGCGGCCAGCTGCCGCGGCCCGGCCCGCCGCCGAGATTCGCGACCTGGTCGCCGAGCCAGCCCCAGGGATCAGCAGTAAGCCCGGCGTCCCAGGCCCGGCCGCACGGTTCGTTGCCATTGAACTGCGGATGGTAGTGAGCTGCCGCGAAACTCCCGGCGTCGTCGGCCAGGCGATCGAACAAGTCAGCGCGCCAGAGCGTGCGATCCACGGTGACCAGCTGCGACGCGGACTCGGTTCCGCGGTGCTCGTAGTCGCGGAGCTCCCTGACCTCGATCCGGGCGCCATGCTCCATCGAGGCGTCGTCGAGGTCCACCTCGAACCAGTGCCTGATCGTGACAGCACAATGAGAAAGGGCGAGCACATGCAGCACCGTGCCTCCAGTACGACGATGAATCCCGCGACCGCCGGCGCCTTGCCGAAGCTGACGGTGAGCGGAAGCAGGGCCGAGCACCCGCGTACTTCTGACCGGGTTCAGCAATCGGACCGGGTGGAGCGGCAGCATGTTCCACTGGCCAAGCCTAATCTGGTCGTAGCGGGCGCGCTGGATCAACGCGGCGGCAGTGGGTGCATACCACCATCACCGCGGGGTAGTGGGCGAAGCTGCATCTACCGTCAGACGGGAGATACGTGATGACTGGTGAGACCGTGTTGCGGCGGGGGCGAGTGAGTGGCTCCCTGCTGATGCTGCTCGGCGCGTGGGGTGCCCTCGTCCCATTCCTGGGGCCGTACTTTGGCTACGCCTACACGCCGGACAAGGCGTGGGCGTATACCTCTGGCCGGCTGATGGCTGTCAGTTGTGCCCGGCGCCGCCGTGTTCCTCGGCGGACTGATAGCAGCGGCGTCAGCCAGGGCTGCGCGGGCCGGCGCGTCCCTGGCGGCGCTGGGCGGCGCCTGGTTCGTCATCGGGCAGTTCGTCGCGCCGGTAGCCCTGCCGAGTAGCTCGATTACCGCCGGTGCGCCGGTGATTAGTACCGGGGCCGCCTTCGGCGCGGCAACCATGCGGCTGCTGGAAGGGATCGGATTCTTCTACGGCCTGGGCGTGGTCATAATCTTCTTCGCGGCTCTCACCCTCGGCGAGGCCATCGTCAGCCGGCTGGCAGCACGCGCGTTCGAGGCCGATGGGGCCATGGAGCCCGCGGACGAATACGGCCCGGCGTATTAGCGCGCCTAGGCCTTACCGCGGTTCTTGGCGGCAAGGATAATCTGCGTCACGAGCCTCGCGCTGACGCCGAGCTTGTCCGCGATCTCGGCGGGCCGAAGGCCCTGCTGGTTGTAGAGCAGGGCAAGCTTTTCCTGTCTCTTGGTCCATGGCGACGTAGCCGCCACAGGGGCAGCCGGTGGCTTGCGGGTCCGCGACGGACCGCGGCGAGGTGCAGCGGATCGCCCGGCTTCCCCCGGCTCCGGCCGTGGGCCGGCGGCCGGAGCCGGCGGTCCGAACGAGCCGCGGCGCTGGTCACGGTACTTGCCGCTCGCCAGATCCTCGCGGGTACTGTCATCCAGGATGAGGAATTCCTCGGCGGCCTTGTTCATGCCTATGGCCACCATCGTCAGGCCTTTGCGATTAGCCTCCTGGCATTTCGGCGCCATGCAGTAGTCGTATTTCGCTGCTCGCTCAGGATGGAGTTCAGTTCCGCAGGTAATGCAATGAGCCAACTAATCATCTTTCACGGCCGGGATCGCGTCTTTGGGTAAAACGCTCGGAGCGCGCGCGCTGTTCCTGTCCGGCCCTACCGGACCGTGCATTACGAGCTCACCGAAGGTAGCAATTCAGCCTGAGTGAGTGGCGGCACTCTGGCGGGCCTGGCGAGCGGGGTGGGATTACCCACAGCCGGCCCCGCATGTCGTGTTGATTACTGAGCGTCGGCTCTGGTCTAGTACGGGTTGGCCCGATGCGCCGGATGTCCCCCGCTCTGGGCAGGTGGAGTGGCTGCACGCGCAGGTCACGGAGCTGGAGTCGGCGAACGAGGTGATGGCGGCGGCAGCTGGGCAAGGACTCCTCCACCTCGTCCAGGCCCGCGTCGTCGGGCAGCCCGTACAAGAAGAAGCCCCGGGACCGGTCGCTCCGCGGGCGGTCCGGGCGCACGCCCGGCAAGCAGCCCGGCGCGCAGTCCTCCACGCTGCGGCAATCCGATCACCCGGATCACACGGTGGAGTGCGGCCCGGCGGCCGCCGCACCCAGCTGGCCAAAGACGGGCTGCGGCTGGCGCGCCGGTTCCGCGACCACCAGGACATGATCCTGCGGTTCGCCACCGACCTGACCGTCGGGTTCACTTCAAATCAAGCCGAGCGGGACGTCCGCCCGGTCAAGGTCCAGATGCGAACCTCCGGCGGGTGCTGGCGCACCCTCGACGGCCTCGCCGACTTCGCGATCGTCCAGTCCTACCTGTCCACCGCCGCGAAATGGGGCATCGACGCCCTCGAGGCCTTCACCCAGCTCTTCGCCAGCGGACCCTGGATCCCGCCCGCAACCAGTTCACCGATGGCTCGAATGCTCAACTATCCCAAAGCACGCGATCCCGAACATCGCTGAACTCGGCGCCGCACGCAGGGATTCTGCTCGGCTGCACAGACTTCCTGCATGTAGAAAGGCGGGAAGATGGGCCAATTTGCGGGCGAAGGACCGAGAACTGCTCGGCGAGCCCACCGCCGTCCGCCCGGAGATGATTGCGTCGGCCGACCATTTCCGGGGTCTTCGCCGACCTGCTCCGACCGCGGGCGCCTTCCGTGTGCCCCAGACCGGGGCACGGGTGCGGCGACGCCTCAGGGTCAACGCAGCGGTCTGCTGTCTATACACACAACTTATGCATTGATAGTGTGCACTCATGGCGCGCCGAGACGCAGACTCCGGATACAGGCTCACCGCGGACTCCGTGAAGATCCTCGCCCACCCGCTGCGCACGCGGTTGCTGAGCGAGTTGCACCGAGGTGGCCCCGCCACTGCCACCACGCTGGCGGGCGCGTTGAGCACCCACACCGGCGCGACCAGCTATCACCTGCGCCGTATGGCCGAAGTCGGCCTCGTGGTGGACACCGGTCAGGGGACTGGGCGCCGCCGGCTGTGGCGTGCGGCCTCCAGCGCCCACGCCTGGGCACCGAGCGACTTCGACGACGACGCGGACGCCAGCGCCGCGCTGGCCTGGGTGCTGCGCGACTACCATCGCGAGTTCGACGAGCAGTACATGCAATGGCTCGACCGGGAAAGCGACTGGCCGGCGGAGTGGCGCGACGCGACCGGCATGAGCAACCACAAGCTCGTGCTCACCCCAGCGCAACTACGCGCACTGGCCGAAGAGATGGAGCAACTGCTCAAGCGCTACCAGCACGCCGAACCTCCCGACGCAGACCGGGCCCGCCTGGTAGCGGTGTGGCAGTTCGCATTCCCGGTCCCCGGCGAAACCTCTCCGGGAGGTGACTCATGACCACGGCACTCACCACCTCTGCCATGGTGACGCTGTTCGCTCTGATCGCACTGCGCCCGCGGCTGCCGCGATACAGCTCGCCGTTCAACATGCAGTTCGCTCTCGGGTACCTCATCAACGAACAGCCGTTCCTCGGCCTGGTATGGCTACTCCTCGGCACCACGGGCATGTTGACCCGGCCGGAGCCCGGCAGCATTTTGTGGTGGGTAGCCGCCGGGTTCACCGCTCTGGCCGCACTCGTGCTCATACAGCTCGCCGTGCGCGCCCGAACTGCCAAACCGGCGCTCTCGACGGCGCTCGAATCCACCTTCGGGCCCGGTGCGGCGCCCCGTTTCACCCGACCGCCGTGGTGGCGGATCGCCCCACTGCCGCTGGTGGCCTGGCGGCCCGACGTGCGCCGGATCCGCAATCAACGCTACGGTCCGGCGCGACGCGGCCACCGACTCGATCTGTACGTCTCGCGCCGGCGCCACCGCCCCGGGAAACCCGTGTTGGTTTACGTGCACGGGGGCGCGTTCCGGATCGGCAACAAGATGCTCGGCGCGCGCCCGCTGATCTACCGGCTTGCCGCCCACGGCTGGCTCTGCGTGAGCATCGACTACCGGCTACTGCGGGTCCGGCAGCCGGATCAGCTCGCCGACGTCCGGGCCGCCATGGAATGGGTTCGCGCCCATGCGCGCACCTACGGCGCCGACCCCGACACTCTTTTCCTGGCCGGCGGATCCTCAGGCGCCCACCTGGCCGCCACCGCCGCACTGACCGGTGCCGAGGTCAGCGGCGTGATCGGACTCTATGGCTACTACGGCGAGCCCACACGGCCCGTCGCCGAGCCGACCTCCCCGCACGCTGCCGTCAACCCCGCCGCCCCACCCTTCCTGATCATTCACGGCGCCATCGACACCCTGGTCCTGCGCACCGACGCCCGGAAGTTCGCCGAGCGACTGCGTGCCGTCTCCCGGCAAACGGTCGTCTATGCGGAACTCCCTGGGACCCAGCACAACTTCGACTTCTTCCACTCCCCACGCATCCACTGGGTCACCGACGCCATCCTCCGCTTCGCTGAACTCGCGGCAGGTCGGGCATCATCGAGAACTCCGAACCTCGCCGACTCCCGCCCGAACGACGTCGCTCCATCCTGAATGATCAATATCGCTCTGGGACGTCCATTCATGATGGATCTTCACAATCTAGGACAGTGCCCTGCAATCCATAGCCTGTGACTTACGGTCGACCCCTGGACACCGTCCCGATGAGGAGATACCCATGGCAGTGCTTGGCAAGCTGCTGAAGAACCGGCGACCCGGGCAAGCCGGCCTCGCCTGGAACGCACCGAACCTGGCCGGCGAGAACACGCTGGCGCTGAGCAGTCCCGACTTCGGCAACCAGGAGATGATCCCGCCCATCCACGCCGGGAAGCGTCTTGGCGGCAAAGATCTGTCACCGGCCCTGGATGGGACGCGGTCCCCGCCGGCACGGCACAATTGCTGCTGGTCATCGAGGATCCTGATGCGCCGACGGCCGCGCCGAACACCCACGGCATCGCCCTGCTCGACCCGTCGGTGACCAGCCTCGCCCAGGGCGGCTCTCGACGTCGAGAGCCCCGCCGCCGGCGTGCATCTGTTGAGCTCGGGCTCGCTTCGCGGCTACCGCGGGCCCGCGCCGATCAAAGGCCACGGCCCGCACCGCTATGTGTTCCAACTGTTCGCTCTTGCAAAGCCGCTGACGTGGGAACAGGCAGCTCTATACCGCATTCCGCCACACCGCGCGACGTGCTGGCAGCCGCCGGAGACGTTCTCGCCCGCGGCCGTCTCGACGGCTTCTACGAACGCGCCTGACCGCTGCTCGACTACCTCCACACGAGACACCCGACGACTGCGCGACTGTCAGAAGGTCCCGACGAGGGCATGCCCATCTGCGCCGGTTCCCTACAGGCCTGCCAGCATCACCTCTTATGGGCCAGTGTAATTTGCACCGAATTTTCTCCGCCGGACACGCCGCAACCGCACTGCCATAACTCAACTCAGGCTGAACAGCTACTACCGAAGCCGAGTAGCGTTATCGAGCGCTGACGCGCTCGGCCAGGATGGCTGCGCCATCCCCGGTCAGGCCGGCCAGGCCAGCCGCACGTCCAGTCATCGCCAGCAGCAAGGAGAGGGCCGGGCCCGAGACCTCCGGGCCAGCGCCGTACGACCAGCCGGTGTCGCTGGCGATTAGCCGCAGGCCTTGGATTCGCTTCTTCCCGCCGACCGGGAAGCTCGACCTGGTGTACATATCCAGGCACTCGTCCGCGGCACCAGCGGGCACGGCTCGCTCTACGCCGATGGGGCGCCGGATGTCTTCGCCATGCACGACGACCTCGCCGAGCATGGCTGCCACCGGGGCCGGCGGATGGTTAGTCGTCGTGGTCCGCAGCCGCAGGCGTTCGGCGACCTGCTGAGCGGTCAGCTGACTGCGGTGGCGCGCGTCTCGATCCATGAACGTGTTGAAGCGGAAGCCTGATGCGGCCATGCCACGGAGGAAGTGCCCCTGGGTCTGCTCTGCGCCGGCCAGCACGTGCGCAGCCGCGAACCCGATCGTCCAGCCGTCGCAGAGTGATGGCGCGTCCCACTGGGCCGGCGTCAGTTCCCCGATTGTGGCGGCCAGGGCCTGCCGCTCAGCGTAGATCCTCGCCCAGGTGCTTGCGTTATCCGACATTTCCGGCCTCGATTCGTCCGTAGTCACCGCCGTGTCCTGTTGTCTCATACAACGGATGGCGCGCGAGTCTCTTCGATACATTCGGCCACCCGGCTCCGGCGCAGCCGGGCGGGGAACATTTGACATGAAGGCAACCGGCTTGACATGACCTGTCAAGCTACTAGCCTTACCGTGTGAAACGTCGCGAGCTGCTAGACCGGACGGCTGAGGGACGCTGATCATGGCCGGGAGCTTCACGGCGACGGCGCGTCGCAGTCAGGGCTGGTGGGCGCTCGAGGTCACCGGAGATGACCTGCAGTACCCCGCCTACACTCAGGCCCGGCGCCTAGATCAAGCTGAGGCTATGGTGCGCGATTTGCTCGCCCTGCATTTCGGCATCGACGTGACCAAGACCGGTAACGTCGAGATCGTGCCCGTCCTGGAGGCACCGCTCGCCGCGGAAGTTAGCAAGACCCGGCATACCCGGGACAAGGCAGACAAGCTTCGCGTCGATGCCGTCTGGCTGACACGGCAAACCGCCCAGCACCTCAAAGAGCAGGGTCTACCTCAACGGGACATCAGCATCCTGCTCGGCATCTCGCACCAAGCCGTGAGCCAGCTCCTCGCCGGCTGAGCTGCCCTCGGCGCGCATTAGCCATGCATCGGTCACGAGCTCCCGCAGGCGCTCGACGCCCACGTCGGCCAGTCGCACCATGACCAGCGGCCAGCCGTCGTAGCCGGGAGCGGTGAAGAAGATCTCTGGCTCGCCGAGTAGCAGGGCCTGCTTCTCCCCCTCATCGCCGACATACAGCACCGCAATGTCGATGCGGATGAGCCGGGGCTTGCCTGGTGTGCGCTCCGGATAGGACCAGACGAATCCCTTGCCAGCCACCCGGAAGTCGAAGCCGTCGCTGTCGATCTCCTCTACCTGCGGTAGTCCCAGTGCGATGCGGCGTATGTCGTCGGCGTCAGCCATCGTGACCCCGCCGGTATGGCGTCGTTCGCATGGGCACATGCTAGGCGTCGGCACCGACAGGCCGCATCCCGGAGACCCGTGCCCGCAGCGCGCGGCTGCCCCGCTTCGTGATCCGGCTCGACCTGATCTAGCCTGCGCTGGTCAGGCGATTCTGCGGCCGGGCGCTTCCAGCCCGAGCCGGCGCTGCTCGATCACCAGGCAGCGGTCCTCGACGTAGAGCAAGCCGGCGCCCTGGGCGATGGCACGCGCCTCAGCTGAGGCGATACCCAGCTGCAGCCACAGGGCTGTAGCGCCCGCGGCGACAGCTTGGCGAGCGATATCGGCTGCCTGCCACGACGGCCGGAACACATCGACGAGCCCCACCTGCTCGGGGATGTCGGCGAGCGTCCGGTACACCGGCTCGCCGAGAATCTCATCGGCGTGGGGGTTCACCGGGATGATCCGCCAGCCGTGCCTCCGCATGTGGGCCGGCACGGACTGAGCCGCCTTTGCAGGCGCGGAGCTGGCGCCGACGACCGTGATGGTGTCGTAGCTCGTCAGGATCCGCTCGACGATGGCGTCGGTGCTGCTCACCCGGTCACTTTATCCCGCTTATCTCGCCCGGAGGTCGTAGCCAGGACGATGACGATTGCGATCGCGCCCGCTGGTAGCACGGGCAGCGCGGCGGGCGCGACGATGAGAACGCCACCCCCGGCCGCTGCGCCAGCTGCAGCGGCAGCGAGCACGGCCGCGCTCCGGCCGATGCCCTTGCCCCGCCTCCCGGCCGTGACAATCTCCGCGACGGCGCCCGTCAGAGTCCCGGTAAGGTACGTGGTCGACAGCGGCGTTCCGACGCCGCGCATGGCCGCGCTCTGCAGTCCCATCGCAAGGGCAGCCACGGCAAGCAGGCAAAGTTGCGCGGCACCGGCCGGATGACTACCCGACAGCTCCCAGCCGACGGTAAAGCCCGCGAACGCCAGGAGTTCTGCCAGCAGCGTGACTGTGACTGCCGGTGGCCACAGTTCATCTTCGTCTTCATTGCCAGAACCCGTGCCGATCCTGCTGCCGAGCGCAGCGCCAGCAATGTAGCCGCCGAAGGCGACCGCGGTATGCGCGGCCAGAGTCGCTGACGCGCGAGTGATAGCCAGGCCGAGCAGGATCAGGTTGCCCGTCATGACGCTGGCGAACACCCCGCCAAGCCGAGTAAATGACGTCAGGTCGGCCGCACCGCTCGCAAAGGCCAGCGCTGAGGCCAGCAGAATCAGCGGCACGCCGCTCCGGGCGTTCGGGTTGCCGCTCACGCAGCTACCGTTGCCAGAGCGGCCACTGCCACATTGGCGTCGCCGTTACCCATGCCAACAGGATCCAGGGTCGGGCGAGCTGGCCGGCGCGGGCCCGGCATGCTGCGAATCCGAGGATGTGTTTGCTGGCACTTTTAGCCCAGGGGGCGCCGTGACTAGCCGGGCCGAGACCGCGACCGTGAATGCCGCGGGCCTGGTGCAGGGCCTCGCTCTGGTGACATTTCCCGCCGCGAGCACGATCTTTACCACGCCCAGTTCCTACGACCTGTCGAGCAGCCAGTACGGCACGATGTTCGTGCCCCAGGTGATCACCGCAGTCGCTGCCTCGCTGCTCGGCGCTGGCCTGATATGGCCCGGCCTTACCAGGCGGGTCACCGAGAAGGAGATCTACCTGATCGGCCTGGTTGCTGACCTGGCCGCGATGGTGCTGCTGATCGCGAGCTGGCTGGTCGTCCACCAGCACGCGCTGGCATACGGGCTCCTGCTGGCCGCGACCGCTTGCCTCGGGGCCGGATTCGGCCTCACGGTGCCGTCACTGAATACCCTGGCCGCCGCATTCCATCCCAGGTCCGTCGACAAATCCGTGCTAGTGCTGAACGCGCTGCTCGGGCTGGGCACGGCGCTGGCGCCTGCGTTCGTCGCAGCATTCGTCGGCATCGGGTTCTGGACCGGCCTGCCGATCCTGGTAGCGGTCCTGCTTGTCGGCCTGATCGCCGTCAGCCTGCGGCTGCCACTCGATCCGGCGGGCCAGCTGGCGCCAGCTAAACAGCACGGCCGGGACACGAGCCAGCCGCACGAGAGCCAGCCGCACGAGAGCAGGCGGTCCGCCACCAGCGGCATGCCAGCGGCGTTCTGGCTCTTCGCGGCATTCGCCCTCCTGTACGGTTTCTGCGAGACGATGAACGGCAACTGGTCGCAACTGGACATCACTTCTCTCGGCGTCAAGCCAGCGACCGCGTCGCTGGCGCTGACCGGATTCTGGGCGATGGTGACCGCCGGGAGGGTGCTGATCGCCGCGATCCAGCGGTGGATTCCCAGCCGGGCCGCCTACCACGGCCTGCCGTTTCTGCTCGCGGGCGCCTTCGTGCTCATCGCAGTCCTGCCGAAGAACGCTCCGGCGGCGGCCGTGGCCGCGTTCGGCCTAGCCGGGATCGGGTGCTCGGCCCTGCTGCCGCTCACGATCAGCTTCGGCCAGGAGCGGCTTGCGGACAGCCAGGGCGTAGTTGCGGGCGGGGTCATCGCCTCCTACCAGGTCGGCTATGGCATCGCCGCGTTCGGCGTGGGTCCGCTGAGCAGCGCGGGGGTCCGGCTGCCGGCGATCTTCGCGGCAGCTGCGGTCGTGGCGGCCGTCATGGGCGGGCTCTCGCTGGTGGTCGCGCACCGGCGCCCGTCACCGGCGTCGCTGCATCCGCGGCCGCGCGCAGCCGCGGCCGCATGCTGGCCCTGGGTCGGGCCGGCACTTGGTGCTGGGATCATCGAGTAGTGCCCGAACACTACGACGTGGTCATAGTCGGAACCGGAGCCGGCGGCGGGACGCTCGCCAACGTGCTGGCGCAGGCCGGCAAGCGGGTCCTGCTGCTCGAGCGCGGCGATTTCCTGCCGCGCGAGATGGCCAACTGGGATCCCGAGCAGGTTTTCGTCGATGGCAGGTATATCTCCAAGGACACCTGGTACGACGCCGATGGCCGGCCGTTTCAGCCACAGGTGCATTATTTCGTCGGCGGCGCTACCAAGATGTACGGAGCGGCGTTGTACCGGCTGCGCCCGGCGGATTTCGGGGAGATGCAGCATGCCGACGGACTGTCCCCTGCCTGGCCGCTCAGCTACGACGAATTCGAGCCCTGGTACACCAAGGCCGAATGGCTCTACCAGGTACACGGCGCGCACGGCCAGGATCCCACCGAGGGGCGCTGGTCCAGGCAGTATCCGTGGCCACCGGTCTCGCATGAGCCGCGTATTCAGCAGATCTCCGACTCGCTGAGGAACGTGGGCTACCACCCGTTCGCCGCGCCGTGCGGGATTCTCCTCGACGAGGCCAACCGGCCGGCCAGCAAGTGCATCCGGTGCGCAACGTGCGACGGGTATCCGTGCCTGGTCCACGCCAAGTCGGACGCCGAGGTCATCGCGGTGCGTCCGGTGCTGGATCTGGAGAACGTTACCCTTCTCGTCGGCGCGGAGGTGCAGCGCCTGGAAACCGATCCGGCCGGCCGGACGGTGACCGGAGTCGTGGTAGCCCGTGGCAGCGAGACCGAGGTGTATAGCGGCGACATCGTCGTGGTGTCCGCCGGGGCGGCTAACAGCGCGCGGATACTGCTGCGATCGGCCTCCGACCAGCACCCGGCCGGCCTGGCGAACAGTTCGGGCCTGGTCGGCCGCAACTACATGTTCCACAACAGCAACGCTGTCGTGGCGATCGACACCGAGCCCAATGACACCGTCTTCCAGAAGACACTCGGCGTGAACGACTTCTACTTCGCCGGCGACGGTCGGCCGTGGCCGCTCGGCAACATCCAGATGGTCGGCAAGTCGAACGCGGCGGCGATGAAGGGCGAGGAGCCTAAGCTGACCAGGCTGGCGCCCAGGCTGAGCCTGGAGGAGATCGCCAGGCACGCGGTGGATTTCTGGCTGACTACCGAGGACGTGCCGAAACTGGATAACCGGGTGACAGTTGACCGCGACGGCCAGGTGCACCTTGCCTACCAGGCCACCAACGCGACCGAGGCGGCCGGCCTGTACGGCGAGCTCCGGACGATCATGAACCACATCGGGATCGCTGCGCATCATGTCCTGGAGAAGAACTTCTACATGCACATGAGCATCCCGATCGCGGGCGTCGCGCACCAGGCCGGCACCTGCAGGTTCGGTTCCGACCCGGCCAGCTCAGTGCTTGACCTGAATTGCAAGGCGCACGAGCTGGACAACCTTTACGTGGTGGACGCGAGCTTCTTCCCCAGCATCGGCGCCGTGAACCCGGCGTTGACCGTCATGGCTAACGCGATCCGGGTGGGCGAGCACCTGCTGCAGCGGACAGCCTGACGGCCGCCTCGGCCCGCGGGTTAGCGGATTCGCAGCGGAAGCGTGCGCGGCCCGCGGATCTGGCCCGTCGACCATGTCACCCCCGCCGGGTCATCCAGACTGAACTCCGGTATCCGCTCTAGCCACGCCTCGAGGGCGACCCGGAGTTCCATCCGCGCCAGATGCGAACCGAGGCAGCGGTGGATGCCCAGGCCGAAGGCGGCGTGCCGGTTGACCGCCCGGTCGATGACGACCTCGCCGGCCCGGTCGAACTGGGTTTGGTCGCGGTTGGCGGCCGGGAAGGACAGCAGGACCCAGTCGTCGGCCTTCATATCGACGCTCCGCCAGTTCATGTCCTCCTTCACCAGCCGCGCCATGGTGACGGGCGCGTACGCGCGGAGGAACTCTTCCATCGCGGTTGGCAGCAGCGCCGGGTCGGCGACGAGCCGGTGGCGGTCCTCCGGATTCTTCGCCAGGTGCCACAACGACGCGCCGATCGCGCTCCACGTCGTGTCGATGCCCGCGATGAGCAGGAGCGTCATTGCGCCGACGACATGCGACGGTTCGAGCTTGCGGCCGAAAATCTCTGCGTTGATCAGGTAAGTCGTAAGGTCCTCGCGCGGGTTGTCGAGGTGAACACGGACCTGCGCGAGGAGGTAATCAAACAGCTTGGTCATCCGCGCGATGCGTTCCTCGGGCGGCAGGTTGATGCCCTCGAGGGTGTTCTCGACGAACTCACGGAACTGCGGCCCGTCCTCCGGCGGGAAGCCGAGCATATCGGCGATGACGCGCATGGGAATGTGCTGCGCGTAGTCGTAGGCGGCGTCGACGACGTCCTGCCCCTCGAAGCTGTCGATGAGCGAGTGACAGAACGCCCTGGTAGCCGGCTCCTGCTTGGTGATCGCGGTCTTGGTGAACGCGGGCAGCAGCAGTTTGCGCGCGTCGTGATGGAACGGGGGGTCAGAGGAAATCGGCGGCGCGGCCCCGACCGGCGCCAGTTCGATGGGCGGCCGGAAATTGCTCATGATGATCGACCGCGAGGAGAAGTGCTCCGTGTCATAGGCGATCGCGGCCACGTCCTCGTACCTGGTTGGCAGCCAGCCGCCGCCGAACCGCTCGGTGTGCGCGATCGGGCAGCGCTGCCGCAACTCGTCCTGGATCGGGTAGGGGTCGGCGGCCCACTCTGGCTCCAGATGGGAGAAGTCGGTCGCCCAGTCCGACACAGGACCGGTGATGATCTCGCTCCGCGTGCCGAGCGGCTGGTCAGCGCCCGTCTCGCGGAAATCGCGGGTGAAGCGGTCATCGACAGTCATGTCAGCTCTCCTCGACCAGGTCGATTGCGCGTTCGGGGCAGTTGGCGACGGCCAGGCGCGCCTCGCGGTCGCTCGCCGGCGGCACGACGCCGCCGCCGAGGACCGTCCCGAAACCCTCGTCGTCGTCGCCGAACAAGTCGGGGGCAAGGTCGTAGCAGCGGCCATGCCCCTGGCAGCGTGCGGGGTCGATCTGCAGTTTCACTGTGCTGTTCCCGTCTGAGGTGTGGTGCCAGCTCCGCCGAGACCGGCCACTACCCGGGTGAGCAGGGCGGCCCACTCTGCGTCGTCAACAGCGTGCAGGTCCGGGGTTACCAGGGCGCTGCCCATCGCGAGCAGCAGGCAGAAGTGGGCGAGCGCACTCGGCGACAAGTCGCTGTCGATCTCGTCACCAGCCTGCGCGACCCGCATGAGATCAGCGAGCCAGTCCGCCCGCTCGCCGACGTAATCACGCATGGGCCGGGCGACTTCCTGGTCGCGACGGGCCGCTACTAGCGCCTCGACGAGAAGGTAACCCTGGGCGTCGTGGCGATGGGGCAGTTGCCGGCCGATGTCGAGCAGCAGGCCGGTGACGGACCGGCCCGGATCGGCGGCGAACATATCGGCGAGCACTCGCCGTCCGTGCGTCCGCAGGGCAGCTACGAGTAGTTCCGCCTTCGACCTGAAGTGGGCATACAGCGCGCCGTTACTGACCCCGGCAGCCGCGGCAATGTCGGCCACCCGGGTGCCCTCGTATCCCCGCTCGGCGAACACGTCGGCGGCCGCCTGCAGCAGCCGATCACGTGTGTCGGCGGCGGTAACCCCCGCGATGCGGCCCATGAACAGAATTAAACGAACGTTCATCTGATTCGTCAAGGGGGCAGTCCGCGGCCGCGACGTTTGCGGCGCGCCAGCAGGGTAGTGAGGGTTGGCACCCTGCCGAACTGGAGCTAAACATGATCATCCTTGGGGTCATTCTTCTCATCATCGGCTTCATCGCCAAGATCGCGATCGTATGGACGATCGGGATCATCCTGGTGCTGATCGGCCTCGTCCTAGTGCTGCTCGGATCCGCCGGCCGCATGGTGGGCGGGCGAAGGCACTACTGGTAGCTGTCGCGGCGGCGGCAGCACGACGCTGCAGGCCGCCGCGACCCGGCTCGTGCGCGCGACTTGTGCGTACGAAACATGGAAGCCAGCCGTTCACCGCTGAACGGCTGGCTTCCATACGTTTGCCCGGGCACGGGCCTCCGTAAGTTCGGCGACCAGCCAGTTATGGCCCTAAAGTAGGCAATTCACGGCCCTGGCCAGGGACCCAGCCAGCCAGCCGCCAGGCCGGAGTCGGCGACGAGCCGGCAGGAACCCGGAAGGTCGCGACGTGAGCACTGCCGCCGTCCTGGCCGAACTGCTCGGAGTCGGGGTTCTCGCCGGCATTGTCAGCAGCGTCGCGAGCCTGGCCTCCGTCGTGTCCTATCCGGCGCTGCTCGCGCTCGGCCTGCCGCCGGTCAGCGCGAACGTGACCAACACCGTGGCGCTGATGTTCACCGCCGTCGGGGCTGCCGCGGGCTCGCGGCCGGAATTGGCTGGTCAGGGACAGCGGGTCGGCCGGCTCGGCCTGATGACTGCGGCCGGCGGCGGGGTGGGCGCGGCCGTGCTGCTGCTGACCCCTGCTCGGGGATTCGGATACGTGGCGCCGGTGCTGATTGCGGTCGGCTCGCTGATAGTGCTGCGGCGGCCAGTACGGCTGGGACCAGAGGTCAGCCACGGGAGCGCCTCAGCGGATGCAACCGCCGTTCCCGGCGTTCCCGGCCGCGACGGTGGCCTGATCTCGCGGGCCGGCGTCTTCGCGGTCGCGGTCTATATCGGCTACTTTGGCGCGGCAGGCGGGATCCTGATGCTCGCGCTGCTGATCCGGATGGTGCCGCAGTCGCTGGCCAGAAACAACGCGCTGAAGAACGTCATATCAGGTCTGGCGAACGCCGTTGCCGGGGCAGGGTTCGCGATCTTCGGGCCGGTGCGGTGGGCCGCAGCGCTGCCGCTGGCCGCGGGCTTCCTGGCCGGCGGCTGGATCGGCCCGTCGATCGTGCGCCGCCTGCCCGCCCGGGGACTGCGCGTTTTCGTCGGGATCTGCGGCCTCGCAGTGGCCATCCGGCTCGGCGTCAGCGCCTATCACTAGCCGCCGCACGACCGCGAGAGGCCGGCGCACGACCCGGTGACCGGCTAAGGCACTGCCCTGTGGCGGCGCTTAGGATGCCCGCATGCGCTTCAGCGTCTGGCCGTCGCCAGCTCAGCCGTGGGATGACATTCACGAGATCGCAGCTCATTGCGAGCGGACAGGCTGGGACGGCATTTACTTCGCCGACCACTTCATGCCGAACGGCCCGGGCCCCGCGGCACTGGACGGCGACGTACTGGAGTGCTGGTCGGTCATCGCGGCGCTGGCCGCGCTGGTGCCGCGGGTGCGGCTGGCATCACTGGTCACCAGCGTGACTTACCGCCACCCCGCGGTGCTGGCCAACCTCGCGGCTGCGGTAGACCACGTCAGTGGCGGGCGGCTCACACTGGGTGTCGGGGCCGGCTGGCAACAGAACGAGCACGCCGCGTACGGCCTCGCGCTCGGGACGGTGCGCGAGCGGATGGACCGCTTCGAGGAAGCCGTTCAGATCCTGCGCTCGCTGCTCGGCCAGCCCCGCACTACCTTCTCAGGCCAGTATTTCCAGCTGCACGACGCACCATGTCGGCCCGCCCCGGTCCAGGCACGGATGCCGGTGCTCGTCGGCGGCGGCGGCGAGCAGCGCACACTGCGGATCGCAGCTCAGTACGCCGATCACTGGAATTGCTGGACCACGCCCGACCAGCTCGCGCACAAGGTCTCAGTGCTGCGCGCGCATTGCCAGCAGGTCGGCCGCGACCCGGCCGAGATCCATGTCTCCACGCAGGCACTGCTGTATCTGTCGACCGACAAGGAATGGCTCGCCGGGAAGCGGCAGGCCACGCACGGACGCCCGGTGATCGTCGGAACCCCCGGTGAAGTGACCGATATCGTCGCCCGGTATCAGGAGGCCGGGGCCGATGAGCTCATAATCCCTGACTTCACTCTCGGCTCCATGGCGAGCAAGAAAGCTACCTGCGACATGTTCATGCAGGAAGTCGCGCCTGCCTTCGGCTGACTCGCGCTGGCACGCACCTGACAATTAAGGATCGCGGGAACGGCACCGGCCGGAGCTGGCCGTCAGGTAGCTTGCGCGTACCTGGCCGTCAGGGCCGCCGGAAAGCCAAGATCAGCGGACATGACCGCAGCCGACAGAGGAGCGGTGAGCTCTCGGAGACGAGCGCAGCCGTCCTCGCCGATCGCCTCGTACGGATACACGGCCAGTTCGTCGGTACGATCCTCGATCGACTGGCGCCGGCGCCGTCCCTCCTCGCTGAGCACCAGGCCGGGACCATCAGCAAGCCAGCACTGCTCGCGGAGGAGATCCTCCGCGGCCGCCCACTGCTGCTCGCTCCAGGCCCGCGTGGTCCGCAATGCCTCGGCGGGGATGCTGCCCGTGGCGGCGTGGGTGATCAGGGCACCCAGGCCGTCGAGTCCCTCGGTGAATAGCAGCGCCACGTGGCCGTCGCCCCGGTACTCGCGCAGCAGTGTCTGCGCGTGCCAGAGCACCAGGTGCGGCGGATCCGGCCAGGGCAGGGAAGCGTGCCCGGCGAACAGTGGCCGGCCCTGCGGTCGGTTGCTCGCCCGATCGGCGGCGCGCCGGGCCAGGCCGGCCGCTTCCCGTACGCGCGAACTGCCGATGTCGTCGCCCCAAGCTTGCCGCAGCGACCGGTCGACCGCCTCCAGCCGCGCTGCCAGCACCTGGCCGGGCGTGGCAATCTCCCATGCCGCCGGGATGACACATTGGATGACCGCGGGATTGAAATTGAAGAAGGTTGCGATGACGGTCTCGGCCGAAACGGGGCCCATCGCAGCTGACCGCGAAGCGAAGTAGGTCATGCGCTGCAGGGTGATGCCGATCTGCGCGTAGCAATCCACGCCGTGCGGGGAGAAGTAGATCATTCCGTGAATAGGCTCGGCGGTGCGGTGCGTGATCCTCACAGTGCGAGGCGTGACTCGTTGATTCTGGCTGGCCAGGTCTCGCTCAGACATGGGCCCATTCTGCTGGCAGAGTGAGCCTGGCCGCCACCGCGAGCCCGTCGGCAGCGGGCGCCCGGCGGGAGTCGCGCTAACCAGGCTGCATCAGCGTGACGTCGATGACCTCGGTGCGCGCGATAGCGCGGTCCCGGTCGTCCGCGAGAGACAGTCGCCGGTCGTCGGTCATATAACCGTCGAGTGCCGACGCGGACGGGAACTCCAGCAGCTGGATCTCCAGCGGCCGTTCATCGGTGCCGTTGTTCCTCGCTCGCTGCAGGACCCTGCCGCCGTGCCCGGAAACCAGATCCAGGACCCGGTCCTCGTAGGCGATGAGGGCATCCTCCGCACCTGGCCGCGCCCAGAGCAGAACACAGAGCGTCAGGCTCATGGCTGACGCCCCGGACACTGACCTGACATGAATCGGTTCATTGGAACAGAATGCCCGAAAGGGAACGGGGCCGCGTCACAACTGGTCATGCTTGCCCGGCGGGTCGGATCGAGTGGGTAGCCGGATGAGGGGGTCGTTACCTGGCTCCGGCGAGTGCCAGCTCGGCCGTCCTCGCGGCCGGGTCGAGATGCTGATTGAGGCTGATCGCGGAATTGATGAGGGACAGGTGAGTGAATGCCTGCGGGAAGTTGCCGAGCTGCTCACCGGTCGAACCGATCTCCTCTGAGTAAAGGCCCAGGTGGTTGCCGTAGGTCTGCATCTTGTTGAAGACCAGCACCGCCTCGTCGAGCCGCCCGGCCCGGGCGAGCGCGTCGACGTACAGGAAAGTGCACAGCGAGAACGTGCCCTCCTCGCCGTGCAGGCCGTCGGGTGATGCGGCGGGGTTGTACCGGTACACGAGGCTGTCGGACACCAGCTCGCGGTTCATCGCGTCCAAGGTTGACAGCCACATCGGATCGGTCGGGGCGACGAAGCCCTCGAGCGGCATGAGCAGCAGCGAGGAGTCCAGCACCTGGGTGTCGTAGTGCTGGGTAAAAGCTTTGACCTTCTTGTTCCAGCCGCGCTGCATGACCTGGTTATAGATCCGGTCTCGCTCGACGGCCCATTTGGCGATGTTGGCGGGCCGGCCGTGCCGTTCGGCGAGCCGGATGGCGCGGTCGAGCGCGACCCAGCACTGGAACCGGCCGTAGGTGAAGTCCTTGCGGCCACCGCGGGTCTCCCAGATGCCCTCGTCAGGCTGGTCCCAGTTGTCGCTGACCCAGTCGACGACATTGGTCAGGGCCACCCAGCCAGCGTGCGCGGCTTGCAGGCCGTAACTGTCGGCGGCGAACATCGCGTCCAGCGCCTCACCGTAGATGTCCAGCTGCAGCTGGTCGGCGGCGCCGTTGCCGAGGCGGACCGGCCGAGAACCCCGCCATCCCTCCAGGTGGTCGAGGGTTTCCTCGGTCAGGTCGGAGCTGCCGTCCACCCGGTACATGATCTTCACCGGGCCGGATCCGTGACCGGCGCTCTCGGTGATCCTGTCCCTCATCCAGCCGCCGAACTTGCCTGCCTCATCCAGGTATCCAAGGCCCGCCAGGGCATGGATGGACATCGACCCGTCCCGGACCCAGGTATAGCGATAATCCCAGTTCCGCTCGCCCCCAGCCTGCTCAGGCAGCCCCATAGTCACGGCGGCGACCGGGGCGCCGGTGGGCTCGTAGGTAAGCAGCTTGAGGGTCATCGCCGAGCGGGCCACCATCTCCCGCCACCGCCCCGTGTACGTCGACTTCGCGAGCCAGCCACGCCAGAAACGCGAGGTGTCCTCGGCCAGCCGCTGCAGTTCGGCCGCCGAATGCGCCCGCGGCTTACCG
Source organism: uncultured Actinomycetota bacterium (assembly GCA_963834665.1). Lineage (GTDB taxonomy): Bacteria > Actinomycetota > Actinomycetes > Streptosporangiales > Streptosporangiaceae > JAJYUU01. The sequence continues at coordinate 1,776 of CAWICK010000005.1, read as the reverse complement.
CCCATCGACTCCAGCACGACGCCGCCGGACTCGCCTTCGCGCATGCTGAACGTGGCTTGCAGCCCGTCGCCGACGCGCTTGACGGTCGCGCCCTTGCGCTGCGGCAGCTTGCCTTCGGTGTGCAGCGTCAGTTCCATGCCCTTGGAGCGGAACATTGCGCCGTTCTCCGAGAGCTCTACGGTGTGCTTGGCCCGGCCGTAATCGAAGCGGGGCTGCAGATCCACCCGGAAATCCATCCTGCCGCGGGCTACCCGTAGCTGCCGCACCAGCCGGTGCCGAGCCGTTGGCTTGCCCTCGATGACCGGCATGAAGTCGGTCACTTCGCCGACGCCTTCGGGCGTCATGAACCGGGTGATGAGCATCGCAGTTTCCGGGAAGTACAGCTGCTTGGTGACGTAATCGGTACCAGTCGGCGCGATCTTGAAATGACCGCCGCGCTCGGAATCCAGCAACGAAGCGAACACGCTCGGCGAGTCGAACCGGGGACAGCAGAACCAGTCGACGGTGCCGTCAGTGGTCACCAGCGCCGCGGTCTGCAGGTCACCGATGAGTCCGTGGTCACTAATGTTCGGGTAGCGGTCCAAGGCGGCTTCTCCTTCGGATCGGCATGCTCAGCTACTCAGCCACACTCACATGTCCGGCCTGCTCGCCACATCGCCCGTTCTGGATGATAGGCAACCTGGTGGTGTCTAGGGCGGTCGGTCACGCGCGTGCTACGGTATATTCCGGGCGTTTTACATCCGGAATAGCCCGGGGAATGGCGGGAAGCCGTGAACAGCGACGGTAGCCCCACGGCGCGGGCGCTGCTAGCCCTCGAACTGCTGCAGGGCAGCCCGGGCATCACGGCGGACCGGCTCGCCGACAAGCTTCGCGTCTCGGAGCGAGCTGCCCGGCGCTACGTCGGCATCCTCCGCGAGGCCGGCATCCCCATCGATTCGGTCCGCGGGCCGTACGGCGGTTACCACCTCGGCCGCGGCCTCCGGCTTCCGCCCCTGATGTTCAGCGCCGCCGAGGCCCTCGGCCTTGTCATGGCCGTGCTCGACGGCCACCATGACGCGAGCGATCCCACCGACCCGGTCGGAAGCGCGCTCGGCAAGATCTTGCGGGCACTCCCGGATTCGGTGGCAGCGCAGGCCGAAGCTGTCCGTCGATCCACTGCGCCCGCCCCCGACCGTGCCGCCGCACGGCCCGACCCCGAGACTACGACCGCCCTCGTGCAGGCCTGCTCCGACCACCAGCGGGTGCGGCTTTCCTACCGCTCCGAAGCCGGGTCGGAGTGGGTCGGCGAGGTGGATCCATGGGCGGTCGTCGTCCGCCACGGGCGTTGGTATCTGCTGTGTCGGTCCCACACCACAGACGCCCGGCGGGCATACCGGATCGACCGGGTCCGCGGAGTCGCGGTGCTCGAGGACACCTTCAGCCCGCCGGCCGACCTGGATCCGGTCGCCGTGCTCGAGGAGCATCTCGCCGTCGGATGGGAGTACGAGGTGGAGGTCGTCATCGATGCGACGTTCGAAGCGGTGGCGCGTCACCTCCCCCGCGCCCTCGGACGGCTCGAGCGGCTCGACGCCGGGACCTCCCGGCTGATCGGCAGCACCAGCAACCCGGTGTGGTACGCCGAGCGGCTCGCGGCCATCCCGGCGCCCTACCGGATCGTCAGGTGCCCCGAACTCCAGGATGCCGCGCGTCTTCTCGGGCGGCGGCTGCTCGCAGCGAGTGAGAGTTCGGCGTCCTTGAACTTGTCCGGGCGCCCCGGCCAGGCGGGCGGCCGCCCCG
>CAWICK010000004.1:0-142072 GCA_963834665.1 uncultured Actinomycetota bacterium | reverse complement strand
ACCCGTAGCAAAGATCTGAATAATTAGCGGCATAACATAGATTGAAGAACATAGTAAGCAAGCGGTTGCCGAGGCTACGTAGCCGCGTTATATCCTCGCTCCTGCCGCCGTTCGCGAACCGGCTCCCTTCGCGAAGTCAGCCCCCTGCACAAGCGCCTGAAGAAAGGCGGAATCTCTCGGGGATATGCAGATCCGTCAGCGTCAATCATGGCGATAATTTCACCCGTGGCACTCAAAACCGCAGCAAACGCATTGCCCTTGCCGTTGCGCGATTGTCTGACTATGTACACATCGGGTCTCAATTGGCGAGCAATATTAACGGTGCCATCGACCGAGAACCCATCGACCAGGATGACCTCGTGAGCCTCACGCGGTATTCGGCCTAGGACATATGGCAGATTACGGGCTTCGTTTAGAGCCGGAATGACAACGGACACTCGCGGCCATGGATTGCCGACAGTCGTCTCATCGGTCATGGGTTCCCCCCCACGTTCCGCAACTCGGGCGACCACGTCGTCCGTCGTTGTGACTCCGAGCAGGATCACCGCCCGAACGACGCGGGGAACGGGACTTGACCCTGCCAAACCGCATCAAGCCAATATCTCTGCGCCAGACCGGTCCCTTACAGCAGCGGTGTCCTCGACCCGACCTCCTCGTCGCACTACATCAGCCTCTGTGGACGCACCGACAGCATCCCAGGTAGCTGGGAAGTTGTCCTGGATATCATGAAAATGAACTACCAGTACCCAAGTTGACTGAGCGTCCCCCCTGTGCCGAACTCAGCGCCGTTAGTCCGATTTGCTGCTGTCCGCGGCCGCTTACCAAAAGTCGGGTCGGGGTATTTTATCCGGGATATACACTTTGATCAGCACGGGCGAGTCGGGGCGGGCTCGCTCGACCAAGGACGGGCCTCGGCGCTGCCAGCATTTGACTCTTCGGCGGGGAGGAATCTGGATCCACAGCCGTGCTCATGCACCGCGAGTGAAGTGCTCCCGTGCGATATCTCAGATAAATGCTCCCAAACACACTTTCATCGGCTTACTTGGCTATATCAGACTAAGCCGTAGGCCGCGGACGAGCCCCCGGCAAACACATAACCGCCCAGAGACCCTGCCGGGGCCACAATTCACCCAGCCGTCCGCCAAGGCAAAGTCCGGTGCGTATAGTTCACCGGACGAAGCGCCGACCCAGGCAGTCGACGCCTGCGTCTCTCGGGCCCGATTAAACAGCCGCCACCAGCCGTGACCTGCTTACTCGCTGCCGGTCGGCTATGTCTGCCGCAACGATGCAGCCACGTGGTAGTCAAGCCGATGCCATGTCTGGGCTGCGATAGCCGATGGCTCGATCCTCGAAGTCTTCCCCAGCGCCCTCGCGCTCCGGCGCTCCGGCGAAGATCTAGCCACAGCGTCGATCGCGTCCCAAACGGGATGGAGGCGCGACGACTTCAATGACGAAAATGACGAAACGTCCTCCCGATGACGTGATTGGACAGTAGCTCTTGTAGCAGTGTTCCACCTGGCTGGCGGCAGTTGCGACGCAGCGTCACATGGCGAATGCACCGAGGAGGCGTGCGCTCCACCAGCTCACGGCGCGGGCGCCATCGTTGCGACATACCAAATGAGTCACGGCACAGCGACAGTCTCGATCTCTTCGGTTGGGTTCCTGGTGGGCGAAGCGGCAGAGCAGACTTCCCGCCAAGTCCGGGTGGAGCGAGATCGCTTGGGAGCTGTCCTCGCTAGAGGCTTGATCGCACAAAACGTCACGCAGCTGGCGCCGGAAGGAAATGTCCTCCAGGAGCCGCTGAAGAGGCCTGAGGCGATAGCCTGCACTTGCCGATCGCGAGGACCTGCAGTGGCCGCCATAGTTGCTAAATGCGAACAGGTCGGTCAGAGGCCCTGGGCTCAATAGATACCAACAACGCCCGCTCCGAACGCCTCATCATCGTCGGATCAGGTTGGCTCTTCGCCTCTGGAATAAGTCACTACACTTATCGGCTCTCCACCGCCCTGGCTGACGAATATCATGTAGGCGCGCTACTAATGCGCCGCCTTGTGCCGCGGCGCCTCTACCCCGGGCGCGACCACGTCGGCGCCGCTGTCCCGAACGCGGCCTACCCTGCCCATATACAGGTCTATGACGGTGTCGACTGGTACTGGCGTCACTCGCTAACCGCGGCGCTGGACTACACTGATCGCCAACGTCCCACCGTGATGGTTCTACAGTGGTGGACCGGCGCTGTTTTGCACACTTATCTGAGACTCGCCCGACACGCCGCCGAGCGCGGATCACGAATCATCTTGGAGTGGCACGAAGGCCAAGACGTTGGCGAGGCTACGCTGCCTGGCGCTCGCCGATATGTCCGGACGCTGATGCCAAGATTGCTCTTCCCTGGTAGATGCGCATGTAGTTCACTCCAAGTTCGACCTGAAGGCGATAACCTCTGCCTATTCACTTGGCGATGCACCTATTCACGTGATACCCCACGGGCCCTATGACCATCTCCTTGAGCCGACGACCCTCTCGACCGGTCGAGCCGACGACTCGCCATTCCAGCTGCTTTACTTCGGCGTTGTGCGCCCGTTTAAGGGCGTCGAAGACCTAGTTGCTGCATTTAATGCACTAGAGCGAAGAGGCCAGTCGGTTCCGCTTGTCGATCGTCGGAGAAACGTGGGAAGGTTGGAGCGCTCCGCAGCAAGCGATATCACGCAGTCCACATGCAAAACTCATCGAGCGCGTTGATAGATACGTTACTGATTGGGAGCTAGCGGCTTACTTTAGCCGAGCTGACGGCGTAATCCTCCCATATCATCGTTTCTCCTCCTCCGGACCTTTGCAGATTGCGATGAGCGCCGGTTTGCCAGTAGTGGTTACTGAGGTCGGCGGCCTAGTCGAGGCGGTTCGGGACTATCGCGGCGCGATACTTGTGCCACCTCGAGACCCCCAAGCCTTGCATGACGCGCTACTGCGACTGCTGGACTTGAGTCGCGAACGTTATCCGGATCCACACTCGTGGCAGCAAACTGTTGCCGGTTATCAGAGATTGATCGAGCAGCTTCACCGAACCGACACGAAGACGAAGACGAATACCGAGACCGCCTCGCTGGCAACTGGATTGGGCGAAAGCGCTTTCCAATTCCGTAAGGGATAAAGCAAGCGTCAAGCTTTCACATATATGGTCTACTGGTCTACTCCGGCCGTCGGGCAACGACGAGGTTCGACACCCCAAGAAGTCTTCGGACGCCTTTTATTCGATCTATCTTGGTAATGTTCCGCTGGTATTGCTTTACTATGACCGCCGGCAGCCATCTGTGGCATTCAAACACTGGGAATATGAAGCCGGTGTGGACGACACTAAGGCCGCTTGAGGCCACTTTCTTATGAAGTTCTTTTGGCCAATAATTGCGCGCCGACACCCATCTGTCAGTCAGCCGCTTCGGCAACCATGGAATAAACGGCGTCGGGTTCGACGTCAAACGCCCGAAATACACAACATGACCTTCAAAGGGGAACCATCTGTTTGGCGACATTAGAATGAGATGGCCTCCAGGCCGCAGCACTCGGCGCGCCTCGCTAAGCGCCACCTCCTCATCGTTGACGTGCTCGAACACCTCATTCATAAGAATGCCGTCGAATGACCCGTCGGCAAAGGGCACGAGCCCGTTGCTCATGACGCTAAAGGTGATCTCCGGATGCCCTTACTCTCGCCGCCTCAATCCGATCCTCCGCAACATCGACTCCGGACACCGTCGCGGCACCGGCAGCGAGTAGGGCTTCCGTATATCCGCCTTCTGCGCGACCCGTAATCAAGCCAATCTCCACCGCTTATGTAGCCTTCGACACGTCTGATGCGGTACTCCACGTTGAATGGGTAGGCCGTTGCAATGCCGAGTCGGATCTTCATCGACTCGCCCCACCAAGCGCTGCCGTGACCACGCAAGCGGGGCGAAGCCAGCACGGCGATGGGCTCAATTGGTATTGAACGCAATCCAGTCGCATTCTGCTATCTCCCTTTAGCTGAGTTGTCGGGAAATCGTAGCGCATAGACCCCGGCTGCGTGCGGCTTCGATCGTGCACACCTCCCGCAACGCCGGGTTCTCGTCGAGAGCGAGCTCAACAACCGGCTAGGATCGTCCTCAACGACCAGTGACCAGCCGCCCTGTTCCCGGCGCCGCTAGCCTCCTGAGCATCGTCAGTGCTGCGACGTTGACGAGAACCCGCCCTGCCGACCAGGGGTCAGACTTCACTGCCGTCGACAACGGGGACGTAGACCTAAGCGCCAATGGGGAGCTTCGAAGCCTCGGAGAACTACCGCGCGCTCGCCTGGGTACAGCACATTGCAACGCACTGGCGATCTGGGCCTTCCGTGCCAATGCAGCGCTGCACCCCGCCAGCCAAATGGTCAAGGCGCAGACGACGACTCCTCAATGACCCCGGCTCCTGCCCGACGCCACGGTAGCCTCGACTATCCACCATCGTGAGGCTCACGCAAGAAAATGCTCAAACCGGGTGCCCCTCAAATGCTCGACCACCTCATCGTAGTTCGCGATAGTATCGCCCAAATTATCGCTAGTCAGCTTCCGCAGCGGCGAAGTCAGGCCGCCCACAGGGAGATCCTGGCCCAGCGCCTTACATAGGCCAGCGTCGCCCCTCCCCCTCACTGTCCGCAATGTAGTCCTCATAATAAATCTCGATCGTCGGCAACCCCGCGATAGATTTGCGCGCCGCCCTCTCGGCCAGCTCTATTCGTCGTAGGCGCGGTTTAAGCCCCAGCAATGAAATGGCGACCTTCATCTCCGCAACGGGCGGATTTCTGCTGCGGTCGGCCACGCGGACACCCGAATCTTCAAGTGATTACGCCGAAGCGTGTGGATCACTACCACGCGGTTGTCCCTTAGCCAGCTACGAAGAGCCGGATCCTGCAGGAATGGAGCGGTCATCGGAATCAGAAATGCCAATCCTCGCCACAGTGCCATTTGATCATACATTACCTTGAAACCAGCCGCACCAACATCAGCCTGTACCTTACTAACATCCAACAGTGAAGCCAAAAATGATGCTCTCACTCTCGGAACCACTCTCAAGAACTGAGGTAGGCGCTTGGCCTCGAGCCACTCTCTCATCGACGGGCTCGAATCTACCGAGGGTAGGAAGACTTCTTCATAGCAGCGGATACTCGGATGACTATCCAGCTTGCTGGCAAGTAGCGTAGAGCCAGTCCTTTGGTGACCGAAAATAACAAACAAAACCGGGCGCTTAGTGCCTGCTTCGCGAGCGCGTAGGCGCGCGCCCTCCCAGCGCTCAGGGATCACCGTGATCATCTCCCAGATGTTCATTACAATAGCCTGGATAGCGGCGCGCCGTGTGACTCTGCGACGGGTCGCGGATAATGACGGCTGGCACCTCGCCGCCCGGTCACCTATGACCCTCCGGCCCGAATCAACTCAGGCTCTCGACCGCTAGATCATCAGACTCGCCAGGTCCCGACGCACCCTGCCAGTAGCGTTCCAACTCACTATTCCGGTCCCCTGCCGGTCCTACATATGCGCCTGATTGATCCACAAGCAGCGACAGCCCAATCAGCGTGCTGATTCCCGCTTGCTGCCTATCCCACCTACTCATATCCGTTGCCGAACTAACCGCGTCTTCACCGTGTTGGGCGGTATGAGAGCTCGCCTTCCGGTGCTTACCCCGCCTTGCGACGACCGCTATCACGGCTGGCGCCGTTACGACTCCCTCGCCAAGTCTCACTGCAAGGAGAGCCAGTGACAGCCCGACGAGGCCGTCTGACCTTCCGCCAACAACCGAAGCAATTATTTCCAGGCACCCTATAGCCCACATTACGGCCGCGGCACTACCCATTCTTCCCCGTATACGGAAGACCGCGATGTAATGAGCCTTAAAAACGCTCGGAATGTAGCCAATTACGAGCGTCCACAGCGGGAACGTACCCGCCGCGGCATAGTGAGCACCGAAGATCGCCAACATCGGATGAGCCAACAGAGCCGCTATCACCATCCCGGGCATACCAATCACGAATGATAGGCGTAGGGAAAATCGAATCTTCTCGGCGACCGCGTCAGCGTCTGCAGACGTGACTGCGAAGAGAACAGTAGAAAAGTGGGCGGGCACTATTGAGAGAAAACTAGCAATCATCCACGCGGCGTAAAAGGCCGCATTCGCCGATGGAGATATCACGACGGAAACTAGCACCGGGATTATAGACTGGCGAACAGCAAGGGACAGATTCAGCCAGTTGTGAGCCAGCGTGGCTTTGCCGAGCCTTCGCAGTGACCTCCAGTCTGGGCGTCCGAAGATGAAAGCGCGCGCGTCCACCACATGCGGATCGCGACGGCGATCAGCGATACGATAGTTCCCGCGACCCAAGAAGCGATTAGAGACCCACCCCCGAATCCGTCTCTAAACACGAGAGCCGCCACGGGAAGGATCGCGACTTTGATTACTGAAGCCGCCACGTTACGGCCGAATTGGAGCCCACCACGCAGCAGTCCGATGGTCGCCTGATCCAGGACCAAGCTCAGAGCGGTTACGGAGACCCCAGTCGCGAATAGACTTGCCCGAGCAAAGTTGCCACCTATGTCGAGAAAGTGGCCGCTGAATTTGGGAACTACCAGCGCGAATCCCATGCCGATAAGCAACGAGGCTAGGCTCGAGCAGGGCCGCTGAGACCAGGCTTCCAGGTGATTCGCGTCGCGGCAGCTCGCCAATGAGCAGCGTGCCGAGACCGAGCATTCCGATGGTGCCCAACAGGAGCATGGCCGATATCGCCGCCGAGGCGTAGCCCACCGCTTGAACGCTGAACATGCGCGCAGCTATTGCCCAGTAGCCAAAGCCAAGGGCCGAAGTCACTCCAGTTGTTGCCGCAAGGCTCGCCACATTGCTTAGAAGTGAGCGATGGCGTCTCCAGTCCAGGCTGCGCCGAGACTTGCTTGCTGCGGGTCCGGGCGCGCCACGGCCTGTTCGGTTGTAATTGCCATGCCGCACTCTTGTCACTGCACGGCCTTACACGTGCGTGTCGATTTCGCCTGAAGAATCTTATGCACAGCGCTCACCTCGTTCAACCACGCAGCGTGAAGTCCAATGAACACTCCCGCCACGACAGCGCAGGTGCCCAACAGCACCAGCGGATGTACCAAATCCACGAGCCGCACACGACCAACGGTGAGCCCTTTAGCCCGGACGCGATAGAAGGCTGCGGCCGATATGACTACCCGCGGCAGCCGCCGCGAACCCTGGGCGCGGCGCAACGCGAAGCTCGAAAAGGACGCCGCCACCCAGAATGGCGACAACCACCAATGCGGCTCCATAACCAATAATTCTAGCGTTATCGACCGCGGTCTTCGGCGGTTTTGGTCGTCTCCGGAAATATAGAAGCGACACGATGATAGCGCTCCCACGAGGACACCGAGGATCGCGGATGTAGGCTCGCTCAGTTGCGTCAGGTGCGAGCCCGTAAATCCGGTGCTTTTGAAGCGACGCCTAGTCCCGCTGTATCGTAGATCGTGATAGGTCCTTGATGATAGACGGCGGTAATGCCGCGGACATGAGCAAACTTAGCCGAACGCTCCCGGTGAGATTTGAACAGGTGATGCCGTCTCACCGCAAGAATAATAGCCAGCATGAGGAAGTGAGTCCGTTAGACGTGCGTCTATGTATATGTACCGAATCTCCAAGCCCTTTACGATGTTTGTTAGAGAGCTTTCCCACCTCTGCTTAAAATAAAGCGCCGCGGGAACAAGGCCGTCGTGCGGCCGAAAGACTGGCCACAACTGTGCCTCCGCCGCAAGCAGGACTGCCGCTCGGTCGGCCACAATACGGCTGCCGGGTCGCAGACGCACAGCGGCCCGACTCAACCGCAGCCATTGTCTCGGATCCTGGGTTCGATTATCTGCTGACACCAGTAAGTGCCCGGCGAAGTTCCCGCCACGCCGGCCCAGTCCAAGATGCCGCCGCCCGAGACAGGCGAAACCTACTACGCCGACGAGTCCGACGGAGTGACTTCGAACTCGGCGCTTGCTGCGGTGAGTCCTCGTCTTCGGGCCGCGGACCACTATCGCGCAGCACAAGGCAACTGGGAGGGAAACATGAAGGTGGATGCCCATCGCCGTATGGGGCGAGCGTAGGCTCGAAGTGAGCGGCCAGTGTACCCGGGTACGCCAGGCACAACAGGCCAATGAATCCGAGCATGCGGTTCCTATCGCGAATAGCTATACTTGCGAGTACTCGCCAGCCGCATACGAGTGCCGCACACGTACACAATATTGCGTAAGTGAGCAGCACCGCGCGCTCCCAGAGCGGAAGAGCCGTCCCCGCTGCATCACGGAAAAGGTGGGGATTAGAGCCAAACTGCTGAATTACTGCCGTAAAGATGGGCCCCATGTAAACCGGACAGACGGTGTACGCTCAGCATCGTCCAGGCGATTAGTGAAACTGCCATGGCAGCAGTCGCGATGGCGATGATCTTGCGCCGCCCAGGCTGTGCTGCCGCTGTCCATACGATCATAAATGCGAGCACAATCCGGATAAGAACCAACTGGTTGCATGGTGGGTCACCACAGTACCAATGAGTGCCAACGTGGCCATGACGGCGAGTGGTCGTGCTCCGTCAGCGCCCTCCTTCAACTGAGCGCGGTGGAGCAGATTTAGTCCTGCTAGTCCCAACGCCAATGCCATAGTTTGGTAGGAGAACTGCGAATTGAAAAAGTAGAACTGCGGGGACGCTGCGTAAGAAAAAGAGAACGGCCAGCGAAGCCCTGCGGTATGAATTGGTCACGGCCAGAGCTCCGTGCATATATCGCGAGTATCAATATCAACCGGCAAAGAAATACTACCAAGGACATGGCCAGGATTGCGGGCATACCCGTCAGGCGGATTATTACTCCAGTGAACAGTTTAGTCCTGGGTAATAGGGACCGACCGTCAGCAGCGGATTTGGGGGAACAGTTCCGCTACCATGCAGAAGATCATTAAGCGTTCGCTCATGAAGGTGCTCGTCGAATCGCCGAGAACAAAGGGACTCGACATTCGATAAACTACCGCTGGGTACAAGCCAATAAGTCCTACAGTAAACTGTCGAACAGCCGGTGATGGCCGGCATGCCGCCAGCATGGTGGCGAAGACCGCGAATGGCCCTAGAACTGCCGTCCAGAACAGAACAAGGGCGAGGGGCGAGTCATGCCAGGCCAGGGTGACAGCGCAGCCATCGACAAGTAGACCTATCCCTGTGGCGAGCCAAACCAGGCGGCGAGCTTCGCTGAATTCGCAGGTGGTGTGCTTGCTGCAGGGGATCGTCGCCGGGAATTGCTCGGCAAGGAAATGTCATAACTCGCGCGGCTCGTCAGGTCCGATGTCCTTGATGGACGCTCCGACACCAAGCGGCTACTATCAGCACTGGTGGCAGGAGTGGAGACTCTGTCAGTGACACTTGCCGTTATCTTTGGGGTATTCTTATTGCTCCGGCGCTCCCGGTCGCGTTGGTTGTTCTCGTATGCCCGACCCTGGTTGCCGGTCTGAGTCCCCTCGCCATAGCGGTCCCTGCGGCGACTCGGATCCCCCTCGCTCGGCCAGAGACCGCTTTGGTTGTTCTCGTACACCACCCTGGTTACCGGCATGAGTCCCCTCGCCATAGCGGTCCCTGCGGCGACTCGGATCCCCCTCGCCCGGCCAGAGACCGCTTTGGTTGTTCTCGTACACCCGACCCTGGTTACCGGCATGAGTCCCCTCGCCATAGCGGTCCTTGCGGCGACTCGGATCCCCCTCGTCCAGCCAGATATCACGGCCATATCGGGAAGTCACGCGCTCAGCCGCCTCGACGCGTTTGGCAGATGACCGTGGGAGTCACGAAGTGCCTGCGGTCGCGCAAGATCACAACTTAGTTGGGCAGCTCGATTCCAGACACTCATAAGTCCCTATTTTCTCCCCACTCGACGCTAGAGGAGTACCGCTGCTGAGGCGCAATGCTTCGACCTGCTGCCGTAAGAGATCGGCAACTACATCTTGATGCCGACCAGCCAGCGTGAGATATACCTGCCTGAGCTGCTCCGCGCACGTCTCCCACGTTGGCAATATGGCGGGATCAGCCAGGGGTGGCGATGACATTCCTAGCACGAGTTGGTCGGCGAGGGCCGCAGGGGACGAAGCCGGATCGACACCGTAGACCCATCCCTCATCCACAAGCTCGGCGATCCCTGACGTCTTGTAGCCACGACAGGCCGCTCGACGCTCAATGCTTCCATTATTCCTACGGGATGAGCCTCATAATCCGACAGGGCCGCAACGACGCTAGCCTCGGCCAGCGCGGTCGCCATAGCCTGCCGGTTATCCGGGGCTATCAACTGGATGGTTACGCGATCGAGAACGTTGAACCTCTCGGCGATCTTCAAAAGCTCTGACTCATACGGTCCGGCGCCTAGTATCACGAGATGTGCGTCTGGCATCTCACAAATGATCCGCGGCATCGCCTCGATGACGCGGTGATGACCTTTATAGCGTTCTAGTCGACCACTGGAGATAATTCGCCCAGGAATGGGCGCAGTGCCCGCATAGGGACTTGGAAGAGTGCCGCCATTGCGGATGAGCATCACAGACTCGCGCTTCAGCCGGGCGCCGCGAGTCATTGTCTCCGCCTCGAAGCGACTAACTGCGATGAGCGCCGCGGCATTGCGGAGCAGTGGACCAACCAACAGCCATTGAGTCGACCTCAGCGCGTTTCGCAGTTGCTGCGAGTGGCCACCGGTGTGGAATGTTACGACGTATGGTGTACCGGCGCGTCTCGCCGCCAGCATCGCCGTCACCGGAACCGGGGAGTGAATACCTTGGCAATGTATGAGATCCCAGCGGCCGCGCTCACGCACTACTGCCGGGAGGTGTGGCGCGAGATAATAGTCTCGGTCGCGTGGCCATGAAGGTACACGCAAGATCTCAACGCCGTCGATGACCTCGCGCGGCGGCAAGCTCCTAGTCCTATCCGTTGCGAGGATCGTAATTTCTACATCGCCAAGTGCCAAAAGACGCCGCGTAACCTCCCGAACATGTGTCTCCATGCCGCCAAGCTCGGGCAAGTAACGTAGGCACACCATCAGAACACGCAAGGGCCTGATCGGTTCTGCCCTCCGCGCCTCACCAGAGCCGTGATCTCCCAGTCCGTCGCGGTACCGTCTATCCATTACCGCGCCGCCATTCCGAGTCGTGCAAAGCCGCAACTGCGACCCGTCGATAAACGGTCTCTAGCCGCTCCACAACTGCAGAAGCAGTGAACTCGCGTACCCTCTCCCGCGCACCAGCTGCCAAGACGGCGCGCAAGTCACCGCTAGCCAATAGCCGCGCAATCGCGTCAGCCAGCGCTTGAGCATCACCTGGAGCGACAAGCAGGCCGCTTTGCTCATCAACGATCATGTCCACTATTCCACCGGTTGACGTCGAAATTAGTGAACAGCCACTGGCCATCCCCTCTAGCACCGTAGTAGGGCATGGATCCGGCCAAAGAGATGGGAGAATAGCAACCAGGCAACGCCTAAAAGCCGCCATGACATCCTCATGCTGCCACTCAAAACACATCCTGACGCCATCAGGCAGGCGCTTAGGCATGTCCGGTGTCCGTCTCCCGATAAGAAGCAGCGGAGGACGATCTCTGCCAAGTGAGCCATAAGCGGTCAGTAGTACCTCCACTCCCTTTTCACGAGAAATATCGCCGACAAATAGAAGAAACGGCTCGGCTGGCAGGGCCGATAGGAGAGCATCTGTTGACTCAGAGTCCTTTACAGGCGACACAAGCGAATCGGGAACAAAATTCGGTATGATGCTGCTGTTCGAGTCCGCTACTATCCCATTACTTCGCGCCACCGCCTGACTAACGCTGATGACGTGGTCGATGGCGCGCCGCTTCCAGGGCAACATTGCAAATGTCGCAGCGGTGGTCACGGGGCCGACAAAAGCGCCATAATGAGAAGCCGCGCACTGAAGACACCCGGCCCAGCCTAGGTCCGTCGCACAAAACACCTTTCCGCATCAGACGCTTAGTAGCGCAAACGTGACTATAATCATGAAGGGTCAGCACGAGCCCGAACTCGCTCGTTCGCCCACTGCCATGACGCAAAGCAAGCGCACTGTTGACAATCCAATTATGAGCGTGAACTATCTCAGGGCGTTCTTGTTTGACAATCCTGCCCAACTCGCGCACTCCAACTGGATCCGGGACTGGCGGGTGATGTTGCCTATATGTGCCATAGACACCCGGTAGCCGCATGGCCGCAGTCGGAAACCTGTGGACGCGTACGCCAGATACCAGCACCTCCTCGTCGGGCACACCGGGCATCCGGTGAGTTGCTACCGCGACTTCATTTCCTCGCCCGGCCAAGGCGCCGGCAAGATTGAATACATGGAGTTCTTCCCCGCCAAAATCAGGCGGAAAGAATTGAGCCATCAGAAGGATCCGCATTGGGCGTCCTCACTCTCTGGTCAGCGCTCGCACAGCTGACAGATTCGGCCGTGCTTCCACGTACTCCTTGACGTCCTGGCGCAGCAGCGCAAGCGACGCTGGCGTCAGCCGCCAGTCAAGTGCCTCGCCTGGAATGGCTGCGCTATAGACGTCGTTGTTGAACCATACGAATCCCAACAGTCCGAAGGTGCGAACCCCAGCAAACAGTTCTGCGATCTTCGCTGTCTGGCCATCAGAGGGAGATGCGCCCGTCTCGCCGATTAGTATCGGGTCACGCGTGAATTCCCGGATGTAGGCAATGGTCGGCCCGAACACTGAATCAAACTCAGCGGCCTTATACCAGAAATAGCCATCAATCCCTACCCAGTTCACATACGCCTTGCCAGGCCACCAGGGTTTCGGCCCAGGAGTGCTAGTGCCCATGATGTTGACTGTCCACATCCAGGTTACTTTCGTGGCCCCCGTCTGCCGAAATATCGCAACGATGTGTTGCCATGCCTTGACGAAAACGGCTGGAGATGTGTGTTTACGCCCCCAGGAGTACCAACTGCCATTCATCTCGTGGCCGAAAGACAAGATCACCGGAGCGCCAAACGCCTTTACGGCGCCGGCGTATGAGCGCAAGTATGCGTCGTATCGCCCGCTGGCTATGCTCGCCAGCGAGTAATTCCCAGGCGCAATCTGGACGAGCGTGGTCGCACCGTGCTTCATGGCCGCAGCTGCGAACGCTACCTGGAACCGCTCGAGCCAATGACTGTAATACACCGCGAGGTCCGGCTGTCGGCCGACCGACTGTGCAAGCTGATCCTGACCTGAGTACGAGTTGGGTGCGTCTGGCTCGAATACGCCAAGATAAGGTATCGTCGGCTCAACATGAACTGGCGGGCCCGATGAATTGCGGGTGACAATGATCGCTGCGCCGATCGCGACGGCCGACCCGATCGCGACCGCAGCGGATATTTTCGCAGCCCTATGACGCCTTCTGCGCGTTGCGGTCTTGCGATGGCCGCTCCACCGAACCTCGGGCTCGGCTTTCGCCCTAGGCATCCTGGCCTTCCTTTGCCGTTGTAGTCAGCGGGGCCTTATGAAAACGCGAGAGCATTTCAGGACCCTGGCCTCGTGAATGAGCTTGCACCATGGTGGAAGGCAGCCTCAGCTGCAGGGTTGTCAATGCCGAACGCCTGACCGTGAGTGTTTGTTGCGTCAAACCATACGAATCCCAGCAAGCCGTACTCGCGAATACCAGCGAACAGATTGGCGATCTTCGAAGGCTGCCCCGCTCGCAGGCACGGCACCGGTCTCAGCGATGAGTATCGGATCCGAAGTCAGCTCGTGGACGGCGGCGAGTGTAGGTCCGAACAGTGGGGCGAACTCCCAGGCGCGCTTGAAGTAGTAACCGTCAATCCCTACCCAGTTCACGTATTTGCCGCCTGGCCACCAGGGAGCTGGGCCAGGGATCCTGCCGTGCTGGGTGTCGTTGATGATATTTACCGTCCATAGCCAGGTCACGTTCGAGGCACCGAGCGCGCGAAATAGTCTCGACAATGTGCCGCCAGGCAATAACGAACACCTGAGCCGACGTGTGCTGTGTAGCCCCACGAGTACCAGTTGCCATTCATCTCGTGGCCGAAGCTGAGGATCACCGGGTCCCGATACGTACGAACGGCTCTCGGCGTAATGCGCTAGGTAGCCGTCGTAGCTCCTGCAGCGATCTTGGCGACGCTGATGCCATCCGGATCCATCTGCACAAGCGGCACGGCGCCATTCTTGGCAGCAGTCGCGGCGAATTTTGCCGGGAATGGGACGTACCATCCGCTGTAACACATAACCATATCTGGTTTCGTTCCTGTTGCCCGCGCGAACGCGCTCACGCCAGCGTAGGAAGCCGGGCGCCTCTACGAAAACGCCGAGGTAAGAGTCCGGCGTCACTGGAAGATGGACCGGCAGAGGCCCGCTGGGGTCCGCGGACTTGTTGTATAGAGTGACAGCGGCAGCGATCGCAGCCGCGCCAATGATGGCTGCAACGAGTTTCACGCGCTGCCTTGGCTTTCTTTGCGAGCGCGTGCTGCGATGCCTCATCAGTTCGCTCCTAGTCCTCTGCGGGCGCGGCGGCGATGCGACACGAGTTCCGCCTTGATGACGAGTCGTTCCGTTTCCTCTCACACCGCTACCTCCACGACCATTACCTCCGCGGGCCTCGCTGGTCTGCGGCCCCAGACACCCTTGCCCGCAGTTAGCAAAGGCGCCAGCATGTAAAGCTGGACGCCACCTAGGACCTCGGTCGCCCAGAACGGACGCCAGCCGAACTCGTGCACGCGCAGCACGAGGCCTGACCAGGTGAGCACTAGCACGAGCACTATCCAGGCTGCAGAGGATTCGGTTCACGGTCACCGGAACCTGCCCGCTGCTGGGCGATGCGCCTGTCGGCACCCATTCAGCGACGCGTCCTCGGACGGCGTACCACACCGAGTACAGGTGACAGCATGAGTTGATCATGCAGATGCGGTAGATCGTCGGTCGCCAGCCTCGGCTCAGCATCGGGAACACGAAGACCGACGCGGCAAGCGCCGGCAAAATCGGCAGGTAGTTTTGCGGGTAGATCCGCTGGGGGAAGAACCAGATCATCGTCACCGTCGGGAACGGCCCGGTGATCAGCAATGCGGCCGATGACATGTAGTAGAGAAACGCGGCCCAGAATGCAGCCCGCTGCTGCCAGGTGAACGGTGCCTCCAGGAAATGCTTGTCGACCATCAGTAGCATCGAGGAACGGCACCATCTGGCTTGCTGGTTGGCCAGGGACGCGAAATCGGTAGGTGCTACGCCGGTTGCGAGGCAGAGCGGCAGATAGCGGGTCTCGTATCCTGCGCGCCACAGCTTCACCCCAGAATGGACGTCCTCGCCTATTGGTACCTCCGCGAAACCGCCCGCAGCCACGACGGCTTGCGCGACGGTACACGAGATTTGTGCCGGCGCAGATTGCCGCCTTGTAGCGGTCCCGGGCCGGCTGGATGAACCGGAAGAAGATCTCCTGGAGAGTTCCCGCGTAGCGCTGGATATAGGAGAGCGACCGGTCGGCGACGTCGAAGTACTGGGCAGTCTGGACGATACCGATCTTGGGATCGGAAAAGTAAGGCATGGTCTCATGCAGGAAGTCCTCACGGACCGCGAAATCGGCGTCGATCACCGCGATGAACTCTCCGTCGCTGATGCCTAGCGCATGGCGGAGATTGCCAGCCTTCTTCATCTCGCCTGGGTTGGGGCGCACGACATACCTGAAGCCGTACCGGTCCGCTAGGTCGCGGACCTGCTCCCTGGCAGAATCATCGAGGACGTAGACAACCTTGATTCCGCGCCATTTCAACTGGCTCTACGTAGTGGAACGTGTTATTCAGCCCCGCCAAAGACTCGCCGCAGCTCGGCAGGAAGACATCTATCGTCTCGCCGTGTTCGGAGTAGCTAGCCACGGTGGCCTTGTGTTCCGCCAGGGTCAGCCTGGGCCGGCCGATCCGCAGCCAGAAATTGACTGCGACGGGGGGGACCATGACCATCAGCAGCAGCCACATGATCGGAGCGACAACCCATGCGCGCTCCGCAACATGTACGTACCCGTACAGGATTCCGATAGCCGCGATGAAAAGCCACGCGAACACCCAGCGTCGCTGCTTGCCGAAGTATCCGTACTTCTCCTGACATCTAGGCGGACGCGGCAGGTACGCCTCCGGCTGCGCGGTCTGTGGGTGGCTAGTAACTGACACGGTCCCCCACAGACGGCAGGGACGGCGCCGGTTTCTGCGATGCCCAGATGGTGAACTGGCCGGCCCGCGCCAGCACGACGTAGCCACCGGCATGGAGCATGTCTGCAGTAATTTTGCGGTCGGCTGCCGCCGCGTCGCCGAAGTCGAGGATCACCAGAGAGAAGTAGTGATCGTTGATCGCGGCCTGGTAAGCGGCCGCCCCTGGCACCGACCCCCGGATAGCTGAAGTAATAGGTGCTTGACCACCGTTGCCAGGGAACTGCCGCGCGCAGATAGTAGGCCTCAACGTCATAGTCGTCGGCGAGGTAATAACCGGGGTGAGAACTCACCAGCTGAGCGAAGCACCGTGACAACGCTCGCGGAGTTCGGCCAGACGCGATAAAGGGCAGCTGCCTGTCCCATCGAGCCGAACAGTGTCGACGCGGCTATGGGTATCGCCATGACGGGTGCCCAGCCGCGGCCAGGGTCAACTCGGCTCAGCCGCGCCATCGCGTACCCGGCCGCGATCGCGGCGAACCAGGCGCCGAACACGACGTGCTTCTGCAAGCTCACGGTCGTGTGCAGCCGGACTTGTTCCGCGGGGACGAGCACGGCGGCGAGCAGCTAGTACGGCGGGGAGGATCCTTCCGCGTTCCTTGCTGAGAATTGCGAGGACTGCGCCCAGCACGGCAAGGACGAGTATGAGGCTCGTCCACATATACGCGCGCTGGATGATGACGGCCGCGGCCACGCCAGCCTGAGGCCGGTCCAGCGTCGTCGCCTTGATGCCGAGCCAGTATTGCTGACCTGCTGCGGCGACCGCGGCGGCTATCAGCGCGAGCCAGGTGCAGATGACAGTGAAACCGGCAGTAACGGCGGCACCGCGACCGTGTCTGCGCCACACGGCGACTACCGCTAGAACCACTACGACCGGAGTGAAAATGGCAGTCGCGTACTTCACTGCGTCCGCCAGCGCAAGGCTCACTCCAGCGAGCAGGAGCAGAGCAGTGCGTACCCAGAGCTGGCCGTCGGCTGAGCGAACTCCCAGCCAGCCAGCGAGCGCCATCAAGAACAACGCCATCGCGTCATACGTCGCGAACGCGCCCAGGAACTGAGTGCCGGCCAGTGTCGCGAACAGTCCGGCAGCTAGCAGGGCCGCACGCCGGCCGTACAGGCGGCCTGTCGTCGCCCACAACAGGCCAGTGACCCCGAGCATGAAGCACAGCGACAACGTGCGTGCGGCCGCGAGGCCGCCGATGCTGTCCGCCAAGGCGCCCAGCGGTGGGTAAATGACCGGCGCCCCGGAGAAGTAGGCAGGGAAGTTGGGCATCGGATTGCCGTGCAACAAATGCGACCACTCGAGGTGCCCTGCCCGCAGGTACAGAGCCTCATCCTGAAATGCGGTGTTGGACCACATCAGCCGAAGCGACAGGGCCGTCTGAACCGTGAGGACGACAGCTAGCGGCCCGCGGCTTGCGAGAGTCCGCCGTGGCTTGGCGTCAGTCCCGACCCGCGACCGCGGAAGATTGGGAGGGCTATGCACAACAGCCTCAGCAAGGAGCGCGCCGTCCAGCAGGGACACACGAGCTGGCGTACCGTTCGCGGATTGCCCCGGCCGACTTGCATGCCCTCGATCCATACGTCGCACCTAACGTGACCCGAGGAGATGCTCAATGTGCGCGCTGACGGCCAGCCGGAATGAGGGCTCGGCCAACGGGCTGTCTTCGATCCGCCAGTCCTGGTGGTAGCTCCCCCCGTGCTGGGCGATGTCGAACCACACCAGACCCAGTGTCTTGGCGGCAGCCATGCCGCTGAACAGATCCTGGATCTTGGCGAACTGACCGGCTTGAGGCCCGACCGCTGTCTCCGATAGCAGCACCGGTTTGTTGAACGACCGGACCAGGTTGATGGTGCGGCCAAACACGGTCGCGAAGCTTTGCGACGGACGGTAGTAGAAATTGTCGATTCCGACCCAGGTCACATACTGTGCCCCGGGCCACCAGTCCCGAACCGGGCCTATGCCGGGACCCTCTGCCTCGACGGTCCACAACCAGGTCACGTTGTCCGCGCCCTGCTGGTGAAATACCGTCACTAGGTGCCGCCAGGCCGCTATGAAGGTGGCCGGCGCGACATGCCCGTAACCCCACGAATACCACCGGGCGTTCATCTCATGCCCGAATCCGATCACCACGGAGTGACCAAAGTCGCGAACGCTCTCCGCGTACTGCTGCAGGTAGCCGTCGTAGGTGCCAGCAGCGATCGCCGAAATCGAAGCGTCTGTTGGGTCAATCTGTATGAACGGAATGACGCCATGCTGGCGGAGCGTCTCGGCGAACGACATATTGAACGGCTCCACCCAGCCGCTGAAATACCCGGCAAGGTTCGGCTGCCGGCCCACAGCGTTCGCAAATCCGGCAATGGGGGTGAAGCTGGGTGGCGCACCGGCTTCGTAGACGCCGAGGTAAGAAGCCGTGCTGGCCTTGAGAGTGGCATGCACTGGCGGCTCTGGGCCGGGTCCGGGAGAAATTCGGAACGCCGTTACGGCGACGGAGATAACGGCGATCGCGAGGGCCGCCAAGACCGCTACCCGGGATCGCATGGAGTTTGGAACATGGGATCTCACGATGACCTGCCCCCGGCGAAAATGACGCGACTCACTACGGCAATGTTGATCGCCCCGAAGAACAACAGGACCGCGAACCGGACGGACCCGATCGCTACTGTCCGCCAGATGGCGAGCGTCAGCCACAACAAAGCTGCGCCACCGCTCCACCAGGTGACGCCTATCCTGAACCGCCGCAGCGAGCTACCGGGCGTCCGGGATGGATGCCAGCTCATGCTCTTGCCGCGGGCGCCGTCCCAGATCGCGAACACGTGCGCCCAGCCCCTGGCGATACCGAGTGACCACGTTGCCGGCCCGTAGCTCGCACGGTGCCATAGCGGGTACAGGACCAGGCCAGTGAGCATTGCGGGCATCAGGATGATGAAGTTCCGAAGCTCGATCTCGCCGGGGAGGAAGGCGAGCATCACGATCGGGATGACCGGGCCGACGAAGATTAGTAGCGCCGTGTAGGCGTAGTAACAGAACCCGGAAATATAGGTGAGGCGGGCCGGGATGCTCATCGGAATGGACCACAGTCGCCACGAGAACACGATGCCGACGTTCCCCGAGCACCACCGGTACTGCTGGCGGACGAAAGCATCAAGGTTGTCCGGGCAGATGCCGGTCGAGAGCAGGATCGGCAGGTAGACCATCGTCCAGCCCGCTCTGCGCACGTCAAGTCCGGTGTGCACATCCTCGGCGTAAGGAATCAGAGTCGGGCCGCCAAACGGCGCCAGCGCGGCTCGCCGGTACACCGCCGAGGTTCCTACGCAGATCGCCTGGCCAAAGCGATTGCGGGCTACTTGGACCGCCCGGTAAAAGACCTCCTGGACCGCGCTGGCGGAGTTCTCGATCCATGTCTGGCGCGGGCTTTCACGGAAGAACTGGGGCGACTGGACTATCGCGACAGCTGGGTTGTCCATGTATGGCAGGAGTCTCGGAGAGAAAGTCGCGGCGGGGGGCAAAGTCGGCGTCCAGAATGACCAAGAAGTCGCCCGTCGTCCGAGCGAACGCGTAGCGGAGATTGCCGGCCTTCTTGCCGACGGGGCGGTCGGGTCGTCGAATGTAAGAGAATCCGAACGACTCGGCGCTGACGCGGGCCTCGTCGGACGCGCCGTCGTCAAGCACGTACGGCTGCGCGCCGCCCGGATAGCCGACGACAAGGTCGGATACGGCTTTCCAGGTGTTATGGAGCACCTCGATCGGCTCGCCGCAGACCGGCAGGAAGATATCCACGCTGGGGTACGAGGACGGCTTCCAGGCGCTGACAAATGCCTTGTGAGTGGCCAGGTCAAAGCCCCTGCCAGTGAAGTTGACCGGCAGGCTAATCGCCTGATAGGCGAGGTAGGTGCCGGTGAACGCTATGAACGGCCAGAGCAGCATGTCGTGCATCTCGAACCTGAGCTGACTGACGATCAGGCAGCTAGCCCCGACGACGAGGATGGTCGTCAGAAACCCCAGGTCCCGGTCGACGTAGGCGTACTTCTCCTGGTCGTCTGGTGGCTGCGGAAGTACCAGCCGGGACTGGTAGCCGTCTGTCTGCTTGGGTGAAGACACTCACTGGCAATTCCAGCCATTGGTTGGGTTTGCCCTGGTGAAGTGAGCGTCATAACGCCAGATCACGTAGGTTCCCAGACCTATCGGGGGTATCTCGATGCCGTACGGAACGACCTGAACAATGCAGTAGTGACCGTCGCGCTTCAGATCGGTGGTGATCTGGTGGTCCAGCGTGGTGGTGTCGGCGAAGTTCAGGGCGACCAGGGAAAAGTAGCGCTCCCCGATCTTCACTGCGAAGGTGCCCGCATTACCAGGGCCGACAACGCCGGCAGTACTGCTGGGGCCTCCAGTACTGACACCTCCGGGAAGCACGATGTTCCGGGTGCTGGACCATCGCGTCCACTGGCTCTCGGCGTGCAGGTAGTACTCGGGTATGGACGGATCCTCGACGAGCAGGTGCCCGTTGCCGTGATCGACGAGCGGGCCGAGTATCGCGACGAATGAGGTCGCGTTCGGCCAGTTTTCGGAGAAGTCCCGCGACTGGCTGACTCCTAGGGAGATCGGGAGCGCCAGCGCGATCACCAGAGCCCCGCACGTCATAACGCGCGTGCTCCCGGCAGGCGCGGCGGCGACCACCTTGTCGATGGCGTAGCCCGCCGCGATGGCCGCGAACCATGCGCCGAGGCCCACATGCTTATCCAGTGAGGCCGCAGTATGCAGATGGGCTTGCTCCAGCGGCCCGAGTAGCGCTGCGACGGCCAGCATCGCCAGAAGCCACGTACGTGTGCCCGGCTCGCGGCGCATCCAGCTGATGACGATTCCGCAGAGGGCGGCCACCACGACGACACCGGTCCACAACCACGCATCGGCCAGAACGGTGGCTGCCGAGGCTCCGCCAGCAGCCCGGGCCACGGTTGTCCCCCCGATTCCGTGTACGTAAGAACTCCCGCCGACGAGCAGCCCGCCGGTCAGCAGCACGACCACTACGACCAGAACCGTGAGGCAGCGCCTAGTGGCCGCCCTGACTCCAAGCTCGGGCAGCGCAATCAGCAGTGCCAACAGGAGGACGGCGACGTCGAACAGGACCGAGGAATACGCCGTTACGTTGGCCAGCGCTAGCACAACTCCGGCGGCAACCAGCCAGCCAGTCGCGTTCTGCCGATCGCCGGCCCGCACAACGAGCCACGCCGCGAGCGCGATGAGGAACACCGACATCGCGTCGTAGGTGGCAAACGCCCCTAGGTGGAGGGTAGGTCCGAGGGCCGCGAACAGCGCGGCGGCGAAGAATGCGGCCCGCGCGCCAAACAGCCGGGCAGTTGCAGCCCACAGAAACGTTGTGGCCCCGAGCATGAATGCCAGGGACAGGACCCGGGCGGCGGTCAGGCCCCCAAGGTTATCTGCCACGGCGGCCAGGGGCGGGTAGATGACCGGTGCCCCGGAGAAATACGCCGGGAAGGGCGGAATCGGTGCGCTGTGCAGCCAGTGCGCCCACTCCAAGTGCCCTGCCCACAGGTACAACGCTTCGTCCTGGAACGCAGTGTCGGCTCTGACCAGCCGGAGCGACAGGATTGCTTGCACGACGAGCACTGCGAGCAAGCGGCAACGCAGCGGGAATCCGTATTGCCGCGGACCGCGACTGCCGGTGCTGGCTCGCGGGACGCGCGGTGGCCAAGCTGGAGGTTTCCTCCGACCTGTGCGGTGTCAGGCCGTTGTCCATGCGTAGTACCTGCCTGCGATCAGGGCACGCAAGGGCAGTCAGCTAAGACCCCCCTCGCAGCCGGTTGCTCTTTGTATCGGCCACGTAACGTAACGTACTGATATTCGACGGAAAGGCGCACCGTATACCAGAAGGTACTGTCCAGTTACCCGCTGAGGGTCCCATTCGCTGAAGTTGCCCAGGTTAGGAGCATCGGCGACAGCGACGGGCAGGTCCTTACGCAACTTCTCGACGACAATGAGTCGATTTGGCTTGAATAGCTGTTGATCTTGTGGTGCGCTTTGCTTGGGGGTTCGCAACCTTCTTTGCGGGAGCCTCCAGGGGGGTTTGACCGTATGGAAGAGGACAGCTCAGCCCTGCCGTTGAGGCAGCGCGTGCCAGGGGCGGCCCGGACCGCACCGGCAGCGGCAGCACGGCCGGCATTGCCGGACTCTGTCCTGTTGCGCATGCAGGCTGCGGTCGATGCCGCGCGCGCTGAGGAGTCACGGCGGGATCCGGAGCCAACGACAGAGCCGATTCCGCGGCTGACCGCCTCCGGGGCTGTGGCCAAAGAGGACGCTAGCACTGCCGTTAACGGAACCGCCATCAGGCATGATCATGCGGCGAAACGCAAGCGGCCGGCAAAGAAGAGTCGGGCGACGCCAGCTAAGCCCGCCGCCGCAGTCCCGGGCTCCCGAGTTGCAGAAGCGCGCCGCGCCAGCGCAGTCCCGGCACCAAGACACTCCCGAGACTCCCGAGAGCTCCCCGTCGCAACTGTCGGCAGCGCAGCTAGATGCTCTCGCACCGCCCAAGCGCACCAAGCCAGCGCATTCCGGCCCCCCGCAAGGCCCGATAGTACCCAAGAATGCTCCATGGGGGCCGTCCATCGCTAAGCCGGAAGCCTCCCGGGCCGCCCAACCGCACGGTTCCGACGCCGTCCGCGCACTCGAAGGCTCCCGCCGCGCCCGAGCGTGTCGCACCGTCCGAGCGTGTCGCACCGTCCGAACCGGCCGCGAGGCCTGAGCCAGCCCCTAAATCCGACACGCCGTGGGAAAAGGCAGAGAGGCCCAGTTCTGGAACGCGGCACAATTCCGCGGCGCCGACAAGTTCGCCAGTAAAAGCTCCAGGCCGACCGCCCGTTACCGAACGTGCCCCGGCTACCCCGCGAACCCCGTCTGGCCCGCGAACCCCGTCTGGCCCGCGAACCCCGTCTGGCCCGCGAACGCCGTCTGGTCCGCGAACGCCGGCCGGTGGTCGCAACGGACCGCAGAAGCAACGACGGTCGGCATCTGGCCGGAGGCCCTTCGGTGCAGCGCGCATCATCGCGGCGGCCGTCGTCGTGGTCGCCGCTTCTGTGGCATTCATGCTGTCCACGGCTGACCCTCAACCGCATGCCAGTGGCAAGGGGCCTGAGAGCCCGTTGAAACGACAGGAAGCGGCTAACGTCAAGACGGCGGCTGCCTGGGTCGCCCAGCAGGTCAGCCCCGATACCACCATCTCCTGTGATAGCCAGATGTGCCACGCGCTGGTCGCAGACGGGTTCACCGCGGACCAGGTGTTCGTACTACATCCGACTTCGCCAGACCCACCGAGCTCCGAGCTGGTGATCGTCACGGCGAGCGTTAGCGAGATGTTCGGGAGCAGCCTCACTACTCAATATGCTCCGGCCGTCATCGCGACCTTCGGTTCCAGGACTGAGCAGATCTCGATTCGCGTGGTCGCACCGCACGGAGCTGCAGCCTACCAACGGGAGTTTGCCGCAGATCTTCAGAACCGCAAGGCAATCGGCAGCGCGTTGGTGCGCAACCCCAATCCGATCAACCAATCGGCGACCGCTGCCAAAGAGATGGCTACCGGACAGGTCGATGTGCGTGTTTTGCTCGCCATCACGGACTTGGCCGCGGCGCATCCGGAGTACATCGTGGATTTCGGCAACATCGCGCCGGGCGCCATTTCAGGCATCCCGCTGCGCTACGCCGATTTGGCTGAGAACGTACCAGCAGCTCACCTGTCCAGCTCCGCATACGCGCACGCAATGCTTGCGCTCGCGGCCAAGCTTCTGCCGGCTTACCGGCCGCTCCGAACGGAGACGGTGAAGCTGCCGGGCGGCATCTACGTGTTGCGGATCGAGTTCGGCGCCCCGACGCCGCTCGGGTTCCACGCCTAGGCCCTCAACCGCCGCGTGGTCCCCTGCGCACCCGCGCCTCAGCGGCAATGAAGGCTGCAGTCTGCACGGATATGACCAGAACCAGCTAGCGGACCCAGATCTCGAACGGCTCCTGGGGCACGTTCGACGGCGTGGAGAACATAAGCCGGTAATGCGATGTTGACAGTGCCTGCACGATAGGCACGTAGACCGCAGGTAGCTCAGACGGGTCGATCTCCACAAAGCGGAAATAGTGATTGCGGATGGCCGCGCGGAAGGCTGGCAGGCCGCCAAGCTCGCGCCCGTCTTCCTGGTAGCGCATGACAAAGACGGTCGTGAGGGTGTCATGCGCTGTCTGCGTCGTCAGGTAGTACCGGACAACGTCGCTCTCAGCGATCAGGCAGGGACAACCGGTACGCCGGATGACCGGCGCCATGTTGCTGATCATCCGGGATGAGTTGGGCCATGCGGCGAAGCTCGCGCCGCTGAGCGCGATCCCGAACATACTCAGCAAGACCACCAGCATCACGCTTAGCGAGTAGGAGTTCGTCTCCCTCACGTCCGAGAAAAAGGCGGCTATCGCCACGAGCCCGTACCCGGCGACGATACATGCGAACCACGCGCCGTACCCGACGTGCTTGTAGAGGCTGAAGATCGTGTGGATGTGCGCCTGCTCCAGGGGTGCCAGGAACGCTGCTGCCGCGAGGACCCAAGCCAGCGCCGTCAGCCGCTTCACTGGTCTCCGGGTCAAAGCCGCCGCGCCGATTATGGCCAGCAGGGTGGCTCCGCCGATCCACAGGCCGCTGGTGTAGAGCACGCGGAGCACGGGGACCGTGCTGCTCGGGCGCGACAACGTCGTAGACGTTATCCCGTTGAGGTAACTGTGGCCAGCGACCAGGAACAGCAAGGGAATGATGAGGGCGGCCGTGTAGCCGGCAAGCCGGATTCCGCGGAATACCGCTGTCCTCCAGGTGTGACCTGTGCCGAGCACGGCCAGGGCGATCACCACCGGGTCCCACAGCAGGCCCGCGTACTTCGCCGCGTCTGCCAGCACCATGACGACCGCGCAGCCCACCAGCCACAGCTCGCCCCGGCGACCGCCGGGCCGCACGGCCAGCCATGACGAGAGCGCCAGGAGCATGATCGTCAGCGCGTCGAAGGTGGCAAATGCCCCGAGGAACTGAACCGATCCCAGCGTCGCGAATGTCGCTGAGCCAGCGATAGCGGGTCCGCGACCGAACAGGCGCTTCGTCACCGCGTAGAGCAATGCCGTCGCAGCGAGCATGAAGGCCAGGCTCATGACACGGGCTGCGGCCAGCCCTCCGATGTTGTTGGCGACCGCCGCCAGCGGCGGGTAAACAACCGGGGCGCCGGAGAAGTACGCGGCAAAGTCCGGTACGGACCCGCCGTGCAGCCAGTGCGCCCATTCGAGCTGCCCGGCCCAGATATATAGTCCCTCATCCTGGAAGGCCGTGTTCGACCACACTAGGCGTATAGACAGCAGCGCCTGAACGGCAAGGATGCACAGCAGCGGCCACGGGCCGGCGGTCAGGCGCGCCAGCACGTGCCGACCCTTATCCCCCGCGACGCTGCCCTGCTCAGAGGCTGGCGGCTGGACGGGCCTGGTCACGGCGGACTGAGCTGGCGCAACGGGCGCACTCATCCGATCCTCAGCCATGACGGCCGCGACCTCCCGTGGCAGGGGCTGCAAGGCCGCAACGCACGATCGCTGTGGGCAGACCCGCTGCTGCCAGTGCCGGGGACGCCCGGCAGATCAACAGGTATACACCTTCCAGGCGAAACGTACGCCGCTTCGCCATGAGGTTCCCGACAGCGGCTCCCGGCCTGGTTCGCGCCGCTTACCGATGACCTTGGCAGCCTGCTTGACCCGATCGGCTACGACCGGTGGTCTTTCACCCCCACCGACCCGCCTGGGGTTAAACCGCCGCCATCGCCGGCCGCCAGCCAGGACGAGTGACCTCGTACGCGCTGATCGCGTCCTCGTGCCGAAGCGTCAGTGCGATGTCGTCCAGGCCCTCCAGCAGCCGCCATTGCGCGAAATCGCCCAGTACGAACGACTCCTGCACGCCCGCGGCAGGAATTGACACTGTCCGGGCGGCCACGTCGAGCACGACGTCTGCCGCGGGGTCCGCAGCCAGGGCCGCGAACAGCCGTGCCGATCCCTCGTCGCTCACCTGCGCGGGCACCAGGCCCGAGCTGATGGCGTTGTTGCGGAAGATGTCGGCGAAGCTCGGCGCCACCACCGCCTGGAAGCCGTGGTCCTGAAGTGCCCACACGGCGTGCTCGCGGGACGAGCCGCAGCCAAAGTTGGCACCCGTTACCAATATCTTCGCCTGATCCGCGCCCGGCTGGTTGAGCACGAACGACGGGTCGCGGCGCCAGGCCTCGAAGAGTCCGGCCGCGAACCCGGTCCGCTCCACCCGCTTCAGCCACGCTGCCGGGATGATCTGATCGGTGTCCACGTCGCTGCGCTCGAGCGCGACCGCGCGCCCCGTTACCTGCTGAAGGCCGGCCATTACAGATCTCCTGGCGAGGTGAAGTGACCCGCCACCGCGGTGGCAGCGGCGACGGCTGGCGAGACCAGGTGGGTGCGCCCGCCGGGTCCCTGCCTGCCCTCGAAGTTCCGGTTGCTAGTGGACGCGCAGCGCTCCCCTGGCGCGAGGATGTCGCCGTTCATGCCCAGGCACATCGAGCAGCCAGCCGAGCGCCACTCGAATCCCGCGGCGGTGAAGTGCTTGTCCAGGCCCTCGGCCTCGGCTTCGGCTTTGACCCTGGCCGAGCCGGGCACCACGAGGGCGCGGACGCCCGGATGCACCTTCCGTCCGCGCACCACGTCCGCGGCCGCGCGGAGGTCTTCCAGCCGCCCGTTGGTACACGAGCCGATGAAGACCGCGTCCACGAAGATGTCCCGGATCGGCGTGCCCGGCTGCAAATTCATATAGGTCAGCGCACGTTCTGCCGCCTGGCGCGCGGCTGGCGTTCCGAACACGTTGGGATCCGGAACGAGGTCGTCGATGGACACCGACTGCGCCGGGTTGGTTCCCCAGGTCACGGCGGGCCGTAGAGCCGACGCGTCAATGCGGATCTCGTGGTCGAACTGCGCGCCATCCTCGGTGGCCAGTGACCGCCAGTCGTCCAGGGCCTGCTCCCAGAGCGCGCCGCGCGGGCTGTACTTGCGGCCCTCCAGGAAGGCGAATGTGGTGTCATCCGGCGCGATCATCCCGGCCCGCGCGCCGCCCTCGATGGACATGTTGCAGACCGTCATCCGGCCTTCCATCGACAGCGCACGGATCGCGGCGCCGCGGTACTCGATCACCGAGCCTGCGCCGCCGCCGGTGCCCAGCGCCCTGATGATGCCGAGGACGAGATCCTTGCCCGTGCAGCCCGCCGGCAAGTCGCCGTCGACGGTCACCGCCATCGCGGCCGGCTTGATCTGCCGCATTGTCTGCGTGGCCAGGACGTGCTCGACCTCGGAGGTACCGATGCCGAACGCGAGCGCGCCGAACGCGCCGTGCGTCGCGGTGTGGCTGTCGCCGCAGACGACCGTCATGCCCGGCTGGGTCAGCCCGAGCTGTGGCCCGATGACGTGCACGATGCCCTGCTCGATGCTGCCGAGCGCGTGCAGCGTGATGCCGTGCTTGGCGCAGTTCTCCTTCAGCCTGGCAATCTGCGCGGCTGCCAGCGGATCCGTGATCGGCCCGGCTCCGGTGACAGGGTCGAGCCCGATGGTCGGAACGTCGTGGTCCATGGTCGCGATCGTCAGGTCGGGCCGCCGTACCTTGCGGCCGGCCAGATCCAGGCCCTCGAACGCCTGGGGCGAGGTGACCTCGTGCACCAGGTGCAGGTCGATATAGAGCAGCGGTGGCTCGCCGTCCGGGCTGGCCACGACGTGGCGGTCCCAGACCTTGTCAAACAGGCGTGCAGTCATGTCAGGCACCGATTCATCTCAGTGAATCTATCGCTGTCTCAAATAATGAGATAGCATGTTCAGGATATGGACAGCCTACAGGATACCGCCGCGGTCGGCAGCCGAATGACCGGAGTCGGCGTGCTCGATCGATGCGTCGCGCTGCTGGACCTGCTGGCTGGCCAGCCGCAGTCGCTGCGCGCGCTGGCTCAGGCCAGCGGACTCCCCCGGCCGACCGCACATCGGTTGCTCGTGGCCTTGGAGGCACACCGCCTGGTGGCCAGGGATGCGGCCGGGCTGTTCCAGCTCGGCCCCCGGCTCATAGAACTCGCCGCGGTCGCTGGCCCCGAACTCGACCTGGCCAGCGCTGCCGGACCGGTGCTGATCAGGCTGCACGAGGCGACCAGCGAGAGTGCCCAGCTTTATGTCCGGTCCGGCAATCACCGGCTGTGCATCGCCGCGCGGGACGCGGGCGCCGGCACTGGCTTGCGCGACAGCGTGGCGGTCGGCGCGCTGCTCCCGCTGTCGGCCGGCTCTGGCGGCAAGATCCTGCTGGCCTGGTCGGCCGACGTCGCGGAGTTGCCAGCCGATCAGCAAGCCGAGCTTGCGGCCATCCGCAGCCGCGGCTGGGCCGCCAGCGTTGCCGAGCGTGAGCCAGGCGTGGCCAGCGTGAGCGCGCCGGTGCTGCGCGACGGCGCGCTACTGGCCGCACTCTGCGTATCCGGTCCAGTCAGCCGACTCGGCCAGTCCCCCGGCCGCAAGCTCAGCGCCCAGGTCGTCGCGGCCGCCACCGAACTGGCGGCGGGCTTACCCCCGGTGTCCGGCGCGCCGTAAGACGACCAGCGCTGCCCTGCCGGGATCGTGACACAATGTCGCCCGGCAGTGCGTCGCGCGGTTATGACCGACAGCGGAGGTCCGGACAAATGCTGATCTCAACGATGAATGACATCCCAGGCTACGAAGTTACTGAGGTGCTGGGCGAGGTGTTCGGCCTGACGGTCAGGAGCCGCAACATCGGCTCGCAACTCGGAGCCGGCTTCAAGTCGCTTGCGGGCGGAGAACTGAAGGGCATGACCAAGAACCTGACAACCAGCCGCCAGGAAGTCATCGACCGCATGGTCGGCGAAGCTGTGGCTAAGGGCGGCGAAGCAGTGCTCGCGATGCGCTTCGACACCTCCGAGATGGGCGGGAACTGGACCGAGATCTGCGCCTACGGCACGGCCGTGAAGATCCGCAAACTCTGATCTTGGCTTTGACATTGCTCTTCGCTGCAGGGTGGCCGGATGCACGCGGACCGTGCCACTGGTGCGGCCGAGCTAGGCGATGTCGACCTAGGCTGACGCGCCGATACGCCAGGCCGCCTACTGCTGCATGCCGGACTCAGTCCACCGCCTGAACACCTCGACCCGGTCGCCGGGCCATGCCCCGTCGCAGGGCATGGAGCCGTCCTGGAGCCGCCGCAGGATCTCGGTGGCACGCTGGCGGACGTCGTCGTACGACGACAGGTCGAACGCGAAGCTCATTGACTGACGGTCGCGCTCGCGAAACAGCGGACTGATATGAGCGGCGAAGCTGACGGTCTCGCCGGGCCCCGGCAAGACCGGGGCGCTGTCCGCGGCAGCGTCCGCGGCACCGGCCGGGGCACCGTCCGCGGCGGTGGCCGGGCTGGCCGTCGTCCGTGGCGGCGGCCCACCCGGCCCCCAGTCCCAGCGCGGTACCGGCATCGGCGCGGCGCCGTCCGGTACGGGCGCCGACCGGGATCGCCAGTCGATGACGGAGGACAGTGCCGACCGGAACGCCGGCTCGGAGGGCAGCCCTGTTTCGTCGGCTGCCACGCACATCAGGGCGGCCCACCGAGCCTGCTGATCGCGAGTGACCTCGGCCCCGCTGCTGGCCATCGCGAACTCCGTGCTGCCACCGTCCGCGAGGTCCGCCGCGGGGCCGCCGAGTGCCTCGGCCAGCCATCCGGCCAGGCGCTGCGGCTGGCCGGGCGGCATATCCGCGAACAGCGGCGCAAGCAGCGGGTCGGCCGGTACGTGCTTCTCGTAGAACAGCCTGGTCATCCGGGTTAGGGCCGGCAGCCCGCCTGCCCACTCGAACAGGGTCGGCTCGTGTCCGTCCGCAGCGACCGGATCGCGGAACTCTACATACCAGTGCATGCCACTGCAGAATGGCTTGTTCTGCGAGTGCCCGCAGCGGCATAGCGCGTAGTGCTCCTGCGAGGCGCCCTGAGCGCGGGGCACCGCGCCGCCATCGGAGCCCGCCAGCGGGATGCTCCCGGTGATCCGGTAGGGCCCGTCCTGGGTGATCTGCATCGCCGGATCGCGGGTGCCGCCCCAGTCGACCTGCTCGCGGGCCTCGATGCCGTCAAACGCGTAGCTCAGCGCGCCCGACGGGCAGTCCCGTACGGCCCGGATGATCTCATCCAGGCGGCCGCCGCTCGGGGCCACGAACGGCTCCTGGGCAGTGCGGAATACGGTCGCGAGGCGGTCGGTGCAGAAGCCGGAATGCTGGCAGATGCCGCGGTTATCAAGGATCGTCACCTGCTGTCCGGCGTAGGAATCCTGGCGGTCAGGAACCCGGTTGGGATCCTTGGCGTCGGAGAACCCGTTCTGCGCGCAGGCGCCGTCACAGCGAGGCTTGATCGACGAGCCACCGCAGCGGCACAGGGCCAGCTGCGGGGCGGGCCTGCTCTCCTCCCCCAGCGGACCGATCAGCCGCGGCAGGTTCGTCACCAGGTACGGCCCGTTACTCGCGGTCTGGATCAGCGGCCGCAGCCCGGCCTGCAGTTCCCACAGCTCAGCCAGCCGTCCAGCCCGCTGGGATCCCGGCGTCAGGCTGAGAGCCAGGTCCTGCAGGGCCGCAGCAGCTTCGGCCAGCTCAGGCGGGCAGCCGCCGGTAGCGCCGAGGCCCGCCCGCAGCCCGGTGGCCGCCTTCGCGGTCTGCCACACCCGCTCTGCCGTGGTCCCGGCTCCCCCCGGCTCCCGGGCGAGCTCATCAGCGGCCCCAGCCGCCATCCCGGTCACGCCCGCGGACTGGCCGCCCTGGTCAGCCTGAAGGTTGCGTATCGCGGCTGCGATCGGCCGAAGGACGCTGTCGACGATGCGCGGCAGGATGGCCGCCGTTGCGGCAGAACCGGACTCGGCTGGCGTCGCAGCCGACGACGCGATCGCGTTGGCGGCATCGAACAGCTTCGCCAGCTCACCGGCCAGCGGACTGTCGGGCCGGACGGCCACGGCCGCAGCCAGGTCATGCGCGCGGCCTAGCAGGGCGTCGTATTCCTTGGAATCCAGCCTGGCTGTTACGACGGCCAGCTCAGCATGCGGGCTTCCGGCCGGCAGGTGCGCGGCCAGGCTCCGGGAGAGCTGGCGCATCGCGTCCAGTACCGGCTCCAGCTGGCTCACCAGGTGCTTCCCGCGGCCGGTCATGAGTTCGCTGCACAGCCAGGCGCCGGTGTCGAGCCGCTCGGAGAGCAGCGCCCAGGCCGCCTCCCGGTGCGGCATCAGGTAGTCGCTCTCGTAGAACAGCTCGAAGCTCGGACCCGCGTTGCTGCCCGGTTGTTCCGGACCCACCGGAAGCGTCGTGATGATGTCGCCGAGCGGCTTGAGCACTCGCAGCATCAGGCCGATGGTGGCGTCGGCGAGCGCCTTCAGCTGGGCGTCGGTCTCATCGGTGTGCGCGAAGAACCGCTCGAAGATCTGCAGCAGGATCTCGTACCCGACGTTGAACAGGTCGGTCACCCGCGCGGTGAGCGGATCGCTGATCAGCGGCACATCTGCGCCGCGCTCATGTGACCGGACGTTGGCCGCGATGACCGGGCGGGCTGGCTCGAGCGCCGGGTTTGCCGCCTTCATCTCGTGGTATTCATCGAGTATCCGCACGAACTGCCCGAAATGAGCGTCCCGCCAGTGTCCGCGCGGGCCCTCGCCCTGCTCCAGGATCTCGTCGATCGCGCGCTGCGCGCTGGCCAGGTCGGTCACGGCGACAAGCTCGGGCCAGCCGAAATGCTGCTGGGTTGCCTGCGCCCGCGGCGGCCCGACGAACAGCCAGGACTCGCCGTACTTCGCCGCCAGATGCGCAAAGCCCTGCTCGATGGACCGGTACAGGTGGCCGACTGTCTTGAAGTCCTGGGCCTGCGGGACGATATCGCGCTGGTTCATCATCGGAGCGGCCACTCCGATCGCCGCGAGGCCTTCGGCATCATCGAGGTCCATGCCCTCGGGACGCTCCAGGAACATGAAGTGGCGCAGCGCCTGCTCGCCGAACGGCAGCAGGGCCAGCTGGACGCCAGCCGGGAAATGATTTGCCGGCTGCGGCAGGTTGGGCCGGACCAGATGCGGCGCCGCGCCCACGGCCGACAGCAGGTTCTGCACCAGCGCCAGGTGCAGCATCTCCTGCGTGGCCACATGCGAGACCTGCTGCCGCCAGCGCGTCGCGGCCGCCAGTTCGGCGTCGCTCAGCCCCTCGCTGACCGCCTGCTTGACCGAGAATGCGGCAAACAGGTACTGGCACATGATCGCGTGCTCCAGTTCGGCCGCCTCGCAGAGCATGTAGATCAGCGCCTCGCGGTGCTCGATCACGAACGGAGCCTCGGGGGCTGCCTTACCGCCGCGGGTGGCGAGTACATCGGCCAGCCGTCCCTGGCCTGCGGGCAGATCGGTCATGAGCTTCTCCCTTTCGCGCCATATGTCACGCACGGGCGTTCGCGACGAGGGTCAGTCCCGGTTGCTGCCAGCGGCAGGTTCGCTACGACGGCCACCCCGGATTCCGTCGCGATAGAGATGTCACAGGCTAAGCATCTCAGCCCGGCCGTGGCGAGGAATTTCGCTCCGGGCGTCAGCATCTGCTCGCATCCACGTCGCGCAGCCGAGCGGCGTGCCGCTGCGCAATGTCACAGCCTGCTCGTCACCGACTCGATCGCGGCGGCGATCTCCCGGGGCCGGGTGACAATGTCGAGGTGCGCGCCCATCCGCCGCACGACCGGCCAGCTGCGCGCCTCGGCCTCGTCCGCATCCGCCGCGTAGGCCTGGCTAAGCAGCAGGTAACCGCACGGGATACCGGCCCACCCGTTCGGCATGGGAACGGGGTCCTCGAAGTAGGCCACCGGAATCATTGGCAGCTCGGCGCAGACGGCTGCCCTCATTTCGTCGTCCGGGATTAGTTCCTGCATCACGCCCGGGCCGAACCAGTCCGACCACGGCGGCAGCACACCATCGGTGGCCAAAGCCCGCAGCTCGGCCAGCATGCCGTCTGGCATCAGCTCGGCAGCACCGGATTCCGGCGGCACCGCGGCATCCACGAACACCAGGGCGGCGGGCGGCTGCGCCGCCGCGCGCGGCGATCTGCGGCAGCAGCGGGCCGGCACCACTATGGCCTACCAGCACCTCGCCGCCGCCGACCTGCCCGGCAGCCGCGTCAGCGAACGCGGCCCAGCCCTGTGCGGTCACGGCGACCGGAATCGCGGGCACGCTGACCCGGTGGCCGGCCGCTGTTAGCTCCTCCGCGACCCACCGCCAGGTGCTCGGGCCGACCACCGGGCTATGCACGAGCACGAAGTCCGACACCGTTACATCCTGGCCGGCGGCCGGCCGCCTCGCGGGAACTGCTCCCCAACAACCACGGCTGATCGCGGCCCTCAACCGAACTGGCTCGGATATAGAACTTCCGGTTCTGGAGCGCCATCACGGCCGGCTCGCCGACACGCGTCTACATCATCGGCGGTGGCGACACATTCAGCGGATGCCGGTTCCAGTCCCAGGCGTGATAGCCGTAGCCACGGTCACTGTCGAGATTCCACTCGGTGATAGGTATCCCCTCGTTCTCGCCCTGCGGGTCATCGCGTGTTAGCAGCCAGATGATGTAGTTCGAGAACGTCACCACGTCGCCGAGGTGCTTGCCTGGTCCTAGCATCTCGAGCAGTCCGGGAAGCTGGCTCGGATCCGTGCATGTCTCCACTCCATCGCGGATGGACGGCCACGTCTGGGTCGGCCGGAACAGCACCTCTGCGCCGGCGCCGGCGCCGTGTGGTCCCGATACCGTCGTTGCGAGCTCGGGCGGCGTCGTCGGGTAGTCCCACGGATGCCGGAACTCGGCCTGGACCTCGAAGGTGTCGTCTGTCATCGGGTGCGTGTCGAAGTGCAGATGCGGGAACAGCTGGTCCTGGAATCGCACCTCGCTCTCGGTACTGCTGGCCGACGGCGGCTCGACGTTCGCGCCGGATGCACCGCCGAACAGGTCGGACAGGTCGGTCATCACGCTGGCCCAGGCGTCGGGATTGCCAGCGCCGATATGCACCAGCTGCTCCGCGATCTCGTCCGGGGCGGGCGAGAGGTAGCCCATCATCACCAGCGTCGACCGCAGCGCTTTCATCACGTGGTAGAGCGGAAGTTCCAGCGCGTAGTAAACCCCCAGGCGGACCGGATACGTTATGACGTCCGCCAGCACGGCCCATGGCAGGGTCGCCAGATAGACGGCGACCTCCACGATGAACAGGATGACCGCCACGACTGCGAGGAAGAAGTCCAGAACGTCGTTCCAGAAGCCGCCGTCGCTGGCGCCGGGCGCATTCGAGCCGGCGGGATCAGTGATCGTCGGGAAATCGAGGTTCGGGAACACATCTGGCGGCGTCGGCGGCTGATGGCTGAGCCCGTCGGTGGTGACGTACTTGAGATACGCGAAGAAGTTTGCATACGCCTTCTTGACGTCA
Organism: uncultured Actinomycetota bacterium; assembly: GCA_963834665.1. Taxonomy (GTDB): domain Bacteria; phylum Actinomycetota; class Actinomycetes; order Streptosporangiales; family Streptosporangiaceae; genus JAJYUU01. The sequence goes on along the minus strand of CAWICK010000004.1, from coordinate 107,309 downwards.
TCCGCTGTCGGGCTCCCGTCCCCCGGAAGAAGCCTGGGCGTTATCTGCGGAGGCTCGACGCTCGTGTCGTAGTACACGTCGTGGATCGCGCTGGCGATCATCTGGGCCAGCGCATCGGGGATGTCGGAGTCGATGTCCATCTCCCGGCGCCATGCCCAGTTCTCGCGGAGCGTGCCTCCGCCTGGTGACGTGGAGGGCCGGGCGACCGGGTTCCCGGTACTGGGCGCGAACGCGATATCGAAGTGAAGCGCCGACCGGGTGAAGTCGGCGAACAGCGGGCCCTGGGCAGGGCTGTTGCGATCGCGCAGATACCAGTGGGCATCCATGTGGTTCTCGACCAGGTGATGCCGCTGCCAGTGCGAGCGGTAGGGCCCGCCCGAGACGGTATTCACGAACGCATGGCCGGCAACGTCGGTTGCGACGTGCGTCATGAAGCCGAGCGCGTAGGCCCTGGCGCCGTCGTCCTGCAGCGTCTGCGCCCTGGCCAGCAACGCGCGCGGGAACGACTCGGTGCGCCGGTAGTGCAGCATGTCCGACCACATGAAGGCCTGCTCGTCGTAGCCCCGGTTCAGCCCGAGCGAGAAGAACGCCCACCAGTCATGCAGCTCGGCCAGCAGTGTCAGCACGCCATTGATGCAGATGCTGGACAGATCGCCCATCACCTGAGACACCTGCTCGCTCAGGCCGCCCGTCATGCGGCTGATCTCCTCGGCAAGGTTTTCGCTGATCGGTCCGAGGAATTTCTCGTACGCGCTGATGATCGGATCAAGCGCTCCGTACAGGCCGTCGTAGAAATCCAGGATCTTCAGCATGATCGAGGACACAGATACCGAATTGCCGAAGATATGTTCGTCTCGGAAGTCCGGCAGGAAGTAGAACAGATCAGGGCCGATAGCGCCGAGCGCCGTGTGATTGGGGTTGGCCGCCATCACGTCGCCGACGCCCGTCATCATGTTCAGGCCAGTCCATGCCGGATCGATGCGCCCGCTCCCCGGCGGGCTGAAACCCTTCTCCGAGAGCTGGAGGCCCGCCGCAATTGCGGACGACAGATGAATGTACGGCCCGGGCATGCCTCACCGCCTGTATAGGAAGATGGAATAGCCGCCGACTACGTCGCCATTAAAGGACTGGCGGACGCGGAGCACGGCGCCCTCGTTCGGCTGCATCGCGTCGACGCTGGCGTGGAACTGTATCTGCAGCGGGTCGCAGCCGGTAGTGAAGGTCTCGGACGGGCGAAGCAACTGCGACCGGCTTGCCGGGTCGACCGCGGCAAGGTTGGCCGGTCGTGCTGTCCGCGGCATCGGGGGCAGGAATCCGGCCGTGATCGGGGCCGTCGTCAGCTGGAGCCCCGGCGCCCACGGTCCCGCCATCTCCGCCCACGGCATGTCCTTGGGCGCGAGCGTCTCGAAGTCGAGCGCGACATCGCCCGGGCTTTCCGGATAACCCAGCAACAACGGGAGATCGATCTGGGCTGGCGACTCAGCCGGCACCACGCTGAGGTTGTGCTGTGCGACGTGCCGGTCGGCGGTTGGCGAGAAGCTTCCGTACGGAGTCGCGTCGAGGATGGGCTCGAAAGCCCGCACGATCAGGCACTCGTGGCCGCCGTTCTCGGTCAGGGGAATCCACGGGACGGGGCACTTGACGATCGCGTGACAGCCACGGCTGGCGTATGCACCAGACGGCCCGGACATCTCGGTCCAGTTCGCGTATCGCGTGAACCTGTCACCCAGGTCGACCCATGCGGCGCCGATCAGGTGACTATCAGCCTGGGAGATCATGGACGCCGGGCTTGTCCAGTGAAACTCGACCCGGACCCGGGAGGCGGTAGCCTTGCCCAGGTTCCAGACGTGCGCGTAGAGCGTTGTCGGCTTCCCGGCCTCAACCGTCAGGACCGAGTCATTCTGGAAGTCCGGGATGAGCGGGGCGGCCGCCGGATCGGTGTCCGACAGGGCATAGATGTCGGGCGACTCCCACCAGACATTGCTGCTGAGCGGCCGGGCGCCATTATCGCCCGGAGTTGAGCGCACGACTAGCCACGGAAGGAAGGCATCCTTTCGCGGTCCGAACGCCGGACCGTTGCGGGTCATGCCAAGGATCTGGCCACCGAACCAGGTCACCTCATTGACACCAGTCGGGAGCGTCGGCTGCCCGCTGGTCTGAACGGGTCCGGTAAACGGGGTCGGCTGCGGGACGTCGACAGTTCCTGGCTGGGCCTGCACTGGCGGGGCAGGACAGCCGGGACCGCCGCCGTTGCCGCCGCCGCAGTCCGAGCAGCAAGGCTTGCATGCGCATGCGCATGCGCATAGCGGCTCCGCCTGATTGCCCGTGCCCGCAGGTGCCGGTTCCCTTGCATTGACTGCACTCGCATGGGCGGTGGTCCGGGCACTGACACGACTGGCCCTGGCAGGTGCAACCGCGCGGACCCTGGCCGGCAGCGGGGCTCATGAACCGCACCCCGGATCGGTGCGGCCGGGCCCGACCCAATGCAGCAGCAGGGGAGTGCCCGGCGAGTACTCGCCCTGCGCCGGGTCGGTCTGCTCTGGCCAGGTACACGGCTCGCCGAACTGATTGCCCTCCGGATCGACTGGCGAGGTGAAGTCTTCCTGGATGAGGTCCAGGATCGCCTGCGCCAGGGCCTTCGGCCGCTCGTTGTGTATCGAGTGGCCAGTGTCTTTCAGGAAGAGCCCGTGACCTGGGGTGTTGATCATGTGGCCCGCGAGATCACGCGTCCAGGTGAATATATTGGCGCCGATGTAGTCGTCGGCCTGGCCCGAGGCCAGCAGCATCGCGGACGTCATGTCCAGGTATCGCGGGACCGCGGCACCAGCATCCGGGTCGCGGAAGCTGTAGATCATCTGCTCGTAGGCCACGCGCCAGTGCCAGCGCCGGAAATCTGGCCGGTATGTCTCCCAGCGCTCCCACCGGGACTCCAGGATGTACTGATCCTTGCAGGGCTTCCAGTCGTCGCGGTACCACATTTGGGGCTGCGCGGGCACGACCAGAGGCACCGGCGTGACGTCATAGACGCTAGTGAAGTAGTCCGCCCGTGACTTAAAGTTCTCGCCGTCGTTCATCGTGCCCTTGGCAGTCTTCAGGACGGAGTCGTCGATGACCGTCTGCAACGGGGGCGGCAGCATGTGGGCCCAGGATGGCCAAGCGCAGGCCGGTGACCAGGAGACGATTTTCTGCAGGAACGTCTGCTTACTGGGTCTGCGCGAAAGTCGCAGCCCCAGGTTGCCGCCGAGGCTGCCGCCGACGAGAGCGGTCACCCGGTTGGCGATGTTCCCGTACTTCGCGTCGAGGCTCTGGATGAAGGCGACGATGAAATCCTCAAGGAACTGCACGCACGGATAGCTGGCGGGATAACCCGACGGTGTACCGAAGACCGTCCGATGGTCGAAACTGTCCGAGTAGCCGAAATTGGGCATATCAAGTGAGATGACCGTCAGCGGTGTCCCGCGGGCAATCCCGGCGGCGACCAGCTCGGGGATCAGGTCCCCGGCTTCCTCCGCCTTCGAGGAATGCCCGTGCATATAGACAACGATCTTGTCGCCGGACGGAATCGACAGGTCCGGCTCTCGCGCCACCGTTCGCCGTGGTGGTATGTCGCCAGGCTTTGCTTGCAAGGACGTCCAGTCGCTGAATGCCGCGATGAAGCGCGTGTTGAGGGCTGGCAGCGCCGGCGTGCTCGGGACACTGACGTCAATATCAAACTGCGCGAACGGCGGATTGCTCGCTGAGGGAAGGTTGCAGTTGACCAGGCGGTGCGGCGGGTCGTCCTCCCCCGAGACGGCTAGGTATCCGAACTGGGCGCGCTGGTTAATGCGAGACTGCAGGTCGTTGCGGAGGGCAGCGGCGGCGCCATAGGCGCGATCGAGCGTCGCAGCCACCTGCTGGGCAAGACCCTCGGGATCGCCGGGGACCGCAGCCGTGAGTTGTGCGTCAGTAGGCGCGATTGCGCAGAACGCCGCGTACATGGAGCGGCCGGTTACCGCGAGATCAGCAAAGGCATTAGCGACCTCGCTATCGCCTGCCAGACCCTGCTGCACCGAGAGCACGAGAATGCTCATGACGTCTGCCGGGTTCTTAGCAACCGCCGTTTGGAGCGGACCACGCAACGTACCGGACAGGCGGCCCTCGCCAGCAGTTTTTTTGACTGTATCTAACAGCTCTACCGGAACCGCGACAAAACCAGGCGGCGTTCCGTTGAGGTCGTACGGGGATCGTGAGCAGGCTTCGGCCGGGGACGGGTCGACCGGATCGGGTTCGTTCACGGGAGGCCTAACTCACGCGATCGGCAATGCGCTCGGCCGAACCGTAACACCGCTATTTCACACAGTAAATAGTGAATTTATCGGCAGCTTCAACTGCTGCCGACGGCCCGGCGCGGAGGCTTGAGGGCGGCACCGGCGAACCGGGGAACGCGATCACCGGCGATAAGCGCCGGGAACGGGTGAGGCGTCGCGGTCCGTTATGGAGATCACCAATCTGGGCTGCCGCGGTTGTGCGGGCTCGTAGCATCGCTCCCGTGGACATCGATGCCCTTCGGGCGCAAACACCGGGCTGTGCTGGGCGCATTCATCTGAACAATGCCGGGGCGGCGCTGCTGGCGCAGCCGACGCTGGATGCGATGACCGCCCAATTGCGCCGAGAGGCGGAGATCGGCGGGTACGAGGCCGCTGCCGAGGCGGCGGAGGCGATCGCCGCCACCTATGCGGCGCTGGCCGAGCTGATCGGCGGCCGCAGCGAGGAGATCGCACTGTTCGACAACGCCACGCACGCCTGGAACGCGGCGTTTTACTCCGTCCCGCTGAGGCCGGGGGATCAGATCCTGACTGGCCGCGCCGAGTACGGAAGCAATGTGCTGGCCTACTGGCAGGCCGCCCGCCGCACCGGCGCCGAGGTCATCGTCGTACCCAACGACGAGCATGGGCAGCTGGATGTGGCCGCGCTGGAGCGACTAGCCGGGGAGCGGACGGCGCTAATCGGGGTGTCCCACGTGCCCACCAGCGGCGGCCTGGTCCAGCCCGCCGAACAGATCGGCCGGATCGCCCGCGGCTGCGGCGCGCTGTATCTGCTGGATGCTACCCAGTCGGCCGGCCAGTTCCCGGTGAACGTGGACGCGATCGGCTGCGACCTGCTGACCGGCACCGGCCGCAAGTTCCTGCGCGGCCCGCGGGGCACCGGGTTCTTGTGGGTGCGCACCGCCGCGCTGGAGAAGCTGGATCCGTTCGTCGCCGAGATCGGCTCGGCGACCTGGGACGGACATCAGGGCTTCACCTGGGCCGAAGGCGCCCGCCGGTTCGACACCTGGGAACACAGCTACGTCAACGTGCTGGGCCTGGGCGCCGCCGTGCACCAAGCCCTCGGTCTGGGCTTGGCCGAGATCGGGCAGCGCGCCATCGCCCTGGGTGCCCGGCTCCGCAGCCAGCTCGCCGAGCTGCCCGGCGTTACCGTTCACGACCTTGGCCGGTCCCGCTGCGCCATCGTCACCGCCAAGATCGACAATGTGCCAGCCGAGCAGGCGGCTCAGGACTTGGGCCGCGCCGGGGTCAACGTGTCCACCACCGTCCCGGAGCACAACCCGCTGGACACCCAGGACCGGGGCGTCCACCCGCTGATCCGGTTCTCCCCGCACTACTACAACACCGACGATGAAGTCGACCGCGCCACCGAGCTAGTAGCCGGTCTGGCAAGGTGACTGGCACCGCATCAGCCCTGACGTCAGAGCGGCCCGCGGCCCGGCCATGCCAAAACTCACCCTCGCCAGAACATTTCACGGTACGCCTGGAGCAGGCCGATGACCGGGAGCTGGGCGAACTGCTGGCTGCGCTCGGGCCCGCCCGGCCCAATCCCCATTACGCTAGGACTGATGTCTGGCGAGAGGAGGGCTGAAATGTACCGGGTCGATATCACCGCTGACCTCAATGACGAGGATCACACCGGGTACCTATGGACGTTCCTGGACGAGGCCCGAGACCCTGCCCAGATCACGCCAGGCTCCCTGGTCGTGGCAGGTGACGAGGACGCTGCGGCGGTGTGCCAGGTCATCGACCTTGTCCCGGCCGGCGACGGCACTATCGTTCACCTGCGCCCCCTTCCCGGCCTGGTAGACGACTACCGCGCTCTGGTCGAGCGGGCACTTGCCAGCTAGCTGCAGGGATCTCCCCGCGCACCTAGTACACCGGCACCGTCGTAGCCAACGCAGTCGAGGTGAAATTTGCGGCAGTTGTGGTCATCGGGCACCTCCCGGTCTGGCTGAGACCCGGAAGGCTGGGCCAACACCAGCCCTCCGCCACCGCCGGTCGCCACCCGCTCGACCGCCGCTGCCAGCACCCCCCGCTCGGCCTCGCGCTCAAGCAACTCGCCCGCCATCCCCGCCAAGCCTAGGACGCAGGAAGTTCTAGGCACACAGCGCAAGCGGCCCGCGACGCTGGGTACGACCGGATGTAGCCAGACGCGGACAACCGCCCCCCGCCACGCCCAGTTATTCTCATGCCGCCCTCCGGACCTTGACACTCCAGCCGGCGATTTCGCCGACGACCGCCGAGTCCACCGAGCAGGGCCTCCAGAATCACCACCGGCCCTCCTCGACGCTCCGCCCGGCGTTCAGGAAGGTACGGCAGCCGCTCGTTCATCACAATGACACCGCGCCGGTCGGCCGCCAGACCGGCGGGCGGGCGGGCGGTGCAGACAGAACCACGTGCTCGGCGCGGCTCGAACAGAAGATACCCCGCGCGCCATCAGCGTCCCTAACGGCGGCGATGTGCGCCTTATATGAATCCAGGGTCGGTTAGGCTTCGTGAGCAGAATCGCCCGGTGATCCGCAGGTATGATGCTCAGCGGCCAGGCGCTGGCGATGACTTTGGGCCAGTGGATCGTCCTCACTGGTGGCGGGCCGCGGCAACCGGTCCCGGTCGCTGTGAAGCAACTTGTCGGGAGGTCATCGTGTCGCAGGTCCGGGTGCACAACTTCTCGGTGTCGCTGGATGGGTTCGGCACGGGCGCGGGGCAAAGCCTGGATGCCCCGTTTGGGGATGCGGGAACCCGGCTGCACGAGTGGTTCTTCCCGACTCGTACCTTCCGCGCTATGCAGGGCGACCCCAGCGGCAGCACCGGCATCGACGACGCTTTCGCCAGCGCCTGGGCCCCGGGCATCGGCGCCGAGATCATGGGGCGGGGCAAGTTCGGCCCGCACCATGGACCCTGGCCGGACCAGGAGTGGAACGGATGGTGGGGAGACACCCCGCCGTTCCACACCCCGGTCTTTGTTCTCACCCACCATCCCCGGCCCGCTGTCCAGATGAACGGCGGTACCACGTTTGAATTCCTCGACGCCAGCCCCGCCCAGGCGCTTGCGCAGGCGCGCCAGGCCGCCGCGGGCGGGGATGTCCGCATCGGCGGCGGCCCGTCCACCATCCGCGAATTCCTGGCCGCCGGCCTGATCGACTACGCGCACATCGTCGTGGTGCCGATCGTGCTGGGCCGCGGGGAGCGGCTCTGGGACGGTCTGGAGGGGCTCGAAGACCGTTTCCAGATTGAGGCCGTGAACAGTCCCAGTGGCGTCACCCACGTCACCCTCAGCCGGCGGTAGCAGCCGGCAGCTGGCAGGGCAGGAGGCGGGGCGCCGGCCAAAGCCGTTCTGCACCTCATGATCGTTCGCAGTGGGCGATCTGGGTGGCGGCGTGAAAGCGCCGGTGCAGCGGCGATGCTGGCATGGCCGACCAAGCGCAAGCTGCTCAAAGCCGCGGGACAGTTGCCGTCAGCAGAGCGGGTGCATCCAGCCGTAGCGGTCCGGCCGGCGTGCCGTTCTGGATGCCGACGAGCTCATCCCTGAGCCGCGTCGTGACCGGGCCGGCGCTGCCGTCGCCGATGGTCCATTCCGCGCTGGGCGCCGCGGACGCCGCCGACGGGCGTGATCACCGCCGCGGTGCCGCAGGCGAACACCTCGGTGATCTCGCCGGAGGCGGAGCCGCGCTGCCATTCCGAAACCGAGATGCGGTCCTCGACGGCCGGGATGCCCAGGTCGGGACCGAGCTTGAGCAGCGAGTCCCTGGTCATGCCGTGCAGCAGCGACCCGGTCGCGGCGGGGGTGACAATCCGGGCGTCGGCCCCGGAGCCGTAGACGAAGAACAGGTTCATCCCGCCCATCTCCTCGACCCATTTCCGCTCCGCTGCGTCCAGCCAGACCACCTGATCGCAGCCGTGATCGAGAGCCTGCTGCTGGCCGACGAAGGCGGCCGCGTAGTTCCCGCCGCACTTGGCCTCCCCGGTACCGCCTGGCGCAGCGCGGCGTGTAATCCTCCGACAGCCAGACGGTGACCGGCCGTCTTCGCCGCCGAAGTAGCCGGCCACCGGCGAGGCGATGACCGAGTAAGAGGTAGCTCGAGGACGGCTTGCTCACGCCGAGCCCGCGTCTGCGTCGCGATCATGAACGGCCGCAGGTAGAGGCTGTGCCCCTCGGCCGGGGAACCCAGGCGCGGTCCTGGGTCACCAGCAGCTCGATCGCGACCTGACGAAAGCGACTCCGGGCAGCTCCGGCATCGCGAGCCGGACGGCGGACCGGTTGAACCGCGCGGCGTTGGCCTGCGGCCGGAACGCCGCGACGCGAGCCGTCGGCCTGCGTGTAGGCCTTCAGCCCTTCGAAGATCTCCTGGCCGTAGTGGAACACCGGCGCAGCCGGGTCGAGCGTGATCGGGCCATAGGGCTCGATGCGCGCGTCATGCCAGCCGCGGATCCTCGGTCCACCGGATGGTCGCCATGTGATCGGTGAATACGCTGCCGAAGCCGGGAGCTACCAGCATCTGCGCCCGCTGCGGCCGCGGGAACAGCCGCGGCGTTAGCGCGGATGTCGAAGTCAAGCTCCTGGCTCAGGCTGCGTTCATTGCTGGCTTCCTCCGGTTTTCTGCGTTTGCCGGGCGTGCTGCGCTGCCACGCGCTGCACGACCTGTTGTTCAGTTGTCTCTGGTGCTGATCTCTCTGGTGCTGACGGCTCAGTTGTCGGTTGCGGTCGCGGCGTCGCCACCGTTGTCACGGCGGTCCATGCCTCTTGCACGGCCTCCAGAGCGCGCCGCCTGGCGCGGGCCTGCTCGGTCTGGGTTTCGATCGCCGGTCTGGCTCTGCTTGGACATTACGGTTCTCTCCTCGCGAGACTGGTCTCGGCTTGGCAGGCGGGCCAGCTGAGGCGAACCGTGAGCTTCCGGGAGTGCGGGATACGGCCCACGCGAACAGCGAGCAGTCCGGCGTTCATTGACTACGCATCGAGCGACGGACCCGGAAGGCAATACGGCCAGCGCCTCACCCCCGTAGCGGGTCGCCGGCCTGCCCTGATCAGGTCCCGCTACGGCTGCTAAGGATGAGTACGAAGCGCCGCATGATAGATCGAAAGTAGCCGACGCTAGTGGCGGGTGTCAGGCCGCCGGGCCAAATTTGTTGGACGACCTACGATTGTGGCGCAGGCGATACATCGCGAGGTACTCTGCCACGGAAGTGGCAGCGCACCGCCTGCCCGCTTCCGAGCTGCTGATCTGGCCCGCGCCAGGTGCGGCGACGAGGACAAGGGTCTTCGACTCGCGGGGTCATCTTCTCTGTCACGGTCATTCACCTTGGCGGGCAGGCGCGGGCAGACTCGCCGGGAAACAAATGATCATGACTCGCGATAAAGCTTTGAAGCAGGCAGTCCGCCAGCGCATGGCCGAGACCGGCGAGCCCTTCACCGTCGCCAGGCGCGCTATAGCCGACGCCGGAGAGCCGGAGCAGGCCCCGTTCCCTCCTGCGGACGAGGCAGCTCAGGTTCCCGCGCCGTCAGTTCCGCCGATTACATCGGTCGGCTCGATGCCCGCAGATAGGTCGATGCCGCCCGGCCTGCCCGTGCGTCCAGACCGCCCCGTGCGTCCAGAACGGCCCGCGCGTCCGGACCGCCCGATGCCGCCGGCCCCGCCGATGCCACCGGGCCCGCGGATGTCACCAGGCCCGCGGATGTCGGGTCGCCGGTTCGGCCCAAGGTCCGGCTCGCCCGCGCATTACCGGGATCCGGAGACAGTAGCGACGGCCCAGGCAGAAGCAGACAAGGCATATGAGGAAGTCGGACAGGCGCGAGATGCGGGACGCCAGGCCCAGCGCCAGGCCGCGCGGGCGCAACGCGAGGCCGACCGGGCCCAGGTAGCAGCTGACCGGGCAGAGGAACGAGCCGAGCCCGCGCAGGAGGCTGCCGACCAGGCTCATGACTGGGCCGACCGCGAGGAACGTCAGAACGCACAGCGGCGGGCCGACGAGATGCGCGAACGCGCCGACCGAGCTCAGGAAGAGGCGGACCAAGCCCAGGAGCGCGCCGAGCACGCCCAGGAATACGCCGACTACGCGGAGGAATTCGCCGACGAGCAACAGGACAGAGCCGACGAACTTCAGGACCTAGCCGACGAGGCCCAGGACCAGGCCGACGAGGCCGAGGACCTCGGCCGCGAGGCTGACGATCTCCCGCGCGGGACCCATTACTCCCGCGGTGGACCCAACCCCCGCGGCGCACCGAGCGGCCAGTACCCCGACGAGCAGTGGAATCCGGACGGCCGCGCGGGCCGGTCCGGGCCGGATCTGCAGTCCCGGATTGACCGAGTCCAGGAGCGGCTCGGCAACATGCTCGAACGTCTGGAATGGGCCCGCACCCGACTCGAGGATGCCTTTGCGCCAGGCGCTAGCGCGTCCGACCAGGAGAACGCCCGCGAACAGTCCGACGAGGGCTGAACCCGCGTCAGAATGCGCCGACCCCGTCCGGCGTTCCCATACCGGTCGGCCCGTTGTAGCCCTTCTTCGCGACGCACAGGTAGTCGTCGCCGCATACCACTCCGGGGAGCGGCACCAGGAATGCATTGTTGCCGTTCGTGACGCCAAACAGCGACCGCGCATGCTGGTAGCTGTAACCGGGCCGGATCCTGGCGGCATTGCCAGCCAGCCCGTATACCCCGGCCATGAACGGTGCCGAGGCGCTGGTTCCGCCGACTGTAACCCAGCCGCCATAGTCCTTATTGTAAATGGGGATATTCCACGCTGCCGCTGCCACGTCTGCGACTGTGCGCCCAGTGCACGCCCGATCATGCTGCCAGGCTGGCTTGGCCACATAGGCCGAGCACCCGCTGCTGCTCGCGCCTGCGCCTGCGACGTTCCACACCTTCTCGCGCCAGCCACGTCGGTCATGGGCCCGAGAGAGTATGGTGCCGCCGACAGCGGTCACGCCAGTGAGGTCGGCCGGGAAGTTCGCGGCGCTGAACCCGAAGTCACCCGAGGACACCGTGATCACGTGCCCGGGGTGGTGGTAGGCCCTGGCGTAAGCGAGCGCGAAACCATTTTCCCGCGTCCCGTAGCTATTGCTGATGACCTGAGCGCCAAGCCGAGCCGCTGTATCCTCCGTCTTCCCCAGATTGGCAAAGCTCGGGTCGTTAGCCTCGACGACCAAGATCCGGCAGTGCGGGCACGCGGCTGAAATCATCGACACATCGAGCGTGGCCTCAAGGTCCCAGCCCGAGCCGACGCCTGATGGCGGCAGCGGGCCGGCCTTGCCGTTCTGGTTGACCTTCCGGAGCAGCCGCTGGCCACAGTGCACGGTGGCAGGCCGAACTGCTTGCGGTAGAACGCGAGGTAGTGCGCGAGCTTCGGGGTGTCGAAGGCGATCGAAACCGCAATGGTCTGGTGCGAGCGGCGGCTGACAGGAAGCCGGTACGCCACTTCCAACTGCCGGGGGGTCAAGCCAACCGGCCGCGCGGCGGCTCCGGTCATTCTCGCGGCGATGGCGCGGTTGACGGCCCTCTGCGTCCGGTACAACACGAGGCACCTCATATAACCCGCTGGCGCCACCGGGCAGGCCGCCCGCAACCCACTGCGACCCTGTGTGGTTGGGTGCCCGCCAGGCCGCGCTTGCCATCGGGGCCGACACGGTGCCCAGCATGAGCATGCCAGCGATGGCAAGCAGGCCAGCCCGCGCTGCGGGAGCACGCTGCGCCCGGGCTCGCCGTCCGGGGGGGACGGAAGAACCATCGACAGGTGGACAGGTCATCTGGCTACTCCCGTTCCCCGCTTCACAATGCGACGCCATAGGCGCGCAGGATGGTCTCGGTGATGGCGCCACCGGCTGCGTCGGTCGCGTGCACGCGCAGCGTCACGTCGACGCCGGCCGGCGCGGTGAAGGCCATCCGGAAGCGCCCGCCACCCAAGGGCGTGACCGTCGCTGCCTGCCAGGTCTGGCCATCGTCGAATGAGAACCGCGCGCTCGCACCGGTGACAGCAGCGGCCGGGGCTAGCTGCAGGTGACCGAAAGTGAGATCAATAAGCTGCGTGCCATCGGGCCTGCGGCCGTCCTGCTGGAGTCCCTGGACGTGGTAATCGACCGTCATCATCGGCTGCACCGCGCATCTGCGCAGCACCCGGCCAGTGCTGGTGAACCCGCAGAACCACGACGGTGGCACCTTCGCCCCGGGCCGCGGTGCGGAGCGCCATGTCCAGGAGGTACTGCTGGCGCTTGATAGCGGATAGGACGGGCCGAACCTGCCCGCGGTGAGCACGAACTTGAGCGCGGCAGGCTTCGGGCTGAGCTGGACTGGCGCGATCCCGTTGACGGGGTTGCCGTGCGCGATCCGCACGCCGTTCTGGTAAATCGCGTAACTGGCGGTGACTGCGGCACCCGGTCCTGCGTAGAACCCGCTGTCGCCTACATGGCCCAGGGTGTTGTCGCTGAACGGTGTGGTGTACAGCGACAGCGTGTTGCCGGCCCGGAGCGCGGATGGCAGCTGCGCCAGCAGCGCTCCCAGGCTCAGTGGCAACTGCTGCACGTCGGCCTGCGGGTGCAGCGGGTAGGCGTTCCAGTCCTCGGCCAGCTGCGTGCCAGGACTAAGGACCTGGAACGCGCCGTTCTGCCCGCCTGCGAATGACGACAAGAATTCGACGTAGAAGCTGGACCATGCATGCAAGGGGCCGGCCGTAAAGTACTGGATCCGGGTCACTGGCAGGTGGATGGGAAAGACGCTGGCAAACAAGATCCCGCTCTGCAGCTCTGCCGGGAAGCCGCCGAACACGCCCCACCCGCCGGCTGACGCGATGTCCTGCAGATACCGCTGCGTCACCGCGGCCAGGCTCGCTGGGTCGACGGAGTATTCCTGCTGGGCGGGAATGATCCCGGCAGGCCCGGCATAGTCCAGGTTGTACTCGTACGGCGTGCCGGGGAGCTTGGGCGGCGAGGCAAGCTGCCCCGAGGTGAAGGAACTCAGCGTGCCGACCGTTGGTTTCGCTGTCGTGGGGCTGACCCAGAGCGAGATGCCGGGCTCGAAGGCCGTGAACGAAGAGGTGTAGGTGGCGCCGTTGGTGGCGCCCCGAACCACCGTGAAGGTGACCTGCTGCAGCACGGCGGGCCGCGGCGTGGCGAAGCCGATCTGACTGCTCGCGGATCGCTCGGCCATGTGCGCAGTGGTGCTGCCGCGCACAGTGAACTGCGGCAGCACCACGAGGCGCAATGCTGCATTGCCGGTCTTTGTGAAGCTGAAGAACAGGCTCGTCGCCCAGTAGTGCCCGGCCGGCACGCTGAACTTCGCGCTCCCGTGATAGAAGGCGTTGGTTGTCTCGATGGGGTCCTCGAACCGCGCGGGGTTGTCGGCGTTCAGCACCATGACCAGGTCCCCGTTGTCTGGCCGACCCTGCAGATCGGTGGCGCGCACGGTCAGCGTATCCAGCCGGAAGCCGGGGCGCGGCGCTCCCGCCGCGTCCCCGAGCAGGGCGATGTCCGTGCCGCCCGCGAACAGCCCGTCCATGCCGTAGCGGCCCGTGCGGTGATCGGCGCGGAACTGCCTGGCCAGGGCTGCTCCGAACAACTTCGCCCCCGCTGCGGTCAGGTACCCCTCCTCGCGCCCCTGGCCGGACCTCGTGACGGTCACCCCCGGCAGCGCCCTGCGCCGCCCCGCGAAAGTGATCGCTACTGGCAGCCGTCCCGCCTTCTCGGCTCGCTGCAGCGCACCGACATTGAACAGGCTCGGATCGAGCCCGCGGCCGAGATAGGCGATCGCCTCGGCCGGTATCTCCTCGGTCAGGCCGCCTAGCCTGATCGAGACGAGCGCGGTGGCTTCCCCTGGCAACAGCGCGATCCCAATACCGCCGCCTGCCAGTTCCCGGACCGCCAGGCGCTGACTAGTAATGAGCAGCAGGGGGCTTCGCGCGGTTGTTGCCACCACAGAGCGGCCGGGCGAGACTGCCGCCGGGCTGGCCAATGCTGGCAGTACAACCGCCGAGGTGAGGCAGATAGCAGCGGCAACTGCCATTGCAGCGACGCGGGGGCGCGAGCGGCGCACGCTGGCCTCCAATGCGAACACGCTTGGTTTTCGCTCGATTGTATACAGCTGAGGCCCATTTTTTCGGTTTTGTGAATACCTAATTGATAAAGGCCGTTCGACTCTCGTCACCCCACGTCCAGCGACGCCGGCCGGCCCGGGCGAGCGAGCAGCCAGGACTGACGCGAGTTGCGGGTGTGCCACCGCGTGGTGGCACACCCGCGGTTGGCGCTACCTGGTGAACTGCTCGAATACCTGGCTGAAGTACCAGGTCGCCTGATCGAGACCGGAGCAATTGCCCGCGCCCTTTGTGCCCGGGCACCCGCCGTTGTCACGTTGCAGTGCCCAGAATGACAAGGTCCCGATCCGGTGCTGCTCGGCCCAGTTCAGCACGGCGGTCGCGTCGGCCTCCGAGAAGGTTTCGGCGGTGCCGAAGTCGTCGATGCCGGGCATCTCGGTGATGCCGATCATGTGCCAGAGCCGCTCGGCCGGGGCTGCCGGGTACAGCGACTGCAGCTGGGCGTCGAGGCCTTCCGCGGCAGTCTCGGTGTCGGTCACCATGTTCTGTTCGGTGCCGAGGTAGTAATCGAAAGTCAGCAGGTTCACGACGCTGATCTTGGCGTGGTCGGCGATGGCGTTCTGCAGCACGGCCAGCCCGGCGGACGTTAGCCCGGTCGGGAATGTCGGCAGCGTGTAGGAGAACTGGATCCGGCGGCCGCGGGCGGCGGCCCAAGACTCGGTTTCGGCGATCGCCTCGTTACGCCGGTTAATCCCGGCAGCGTTGGTGAGCGACGTTCCCTCGACGTCCAGGTCGATCCGGGACACGTGATACGTCGTGATGAGGCTTTCGTAGACCTTGGCGATCGCGGCGACGCTGGTGCAGCTGTCGGCGAGTTCGGTACCGGTGGTGTCCGCCGTGTAGCCGCCGAACGACGGGATGACATTGCCGCCTGCCCGCTGAATAGCGCCGATGTCGCTGCCGAAGGTAGAACTGGCGATCGGCGTGCTGGTGTCCCCGTTCCAGTACGCCGTGCACGATCCGGCCTGAGCGGTCTGCAGGAAGGCGAGTGACAGGTACTTGGATCCTGATGCCCGCGATAGCGCGGCCATGCCGCCGTCGGTGGTGTCGTATGTCTCGAAGTACGGGGCGAAGACCTGATGCGGCAGTCCTCTGTGCGAATGCGACTCGGCGGTGGAGGCGGATGCGGCCGTGGCGGTGGCAGCGATCGCGACCGTGGCGGTCGCGCCGGCTAGGGCGGCGAGCAGGGGGGTAGGTCGTCTCATGCGCGGATCCCTTGCTAATCGGAATCGAACGAGCCGGGACATGGGCCAACAAACAGCGCAGTATCTAATAGGAAACTTTCCTATTAGATACTGCGCTGTGACGCTAGTCCGAAGGCACGCCGGCGTCAAGGGTCTCTGCCGCGTCAACGGGTTCTGGGTCCCGGGCGGCCGCGGTGTTCGTGACCTAGCGGTTACGGCCCCGGCCGGGCGGGCGTCGTGGGCCGCGGTGACGGAGTCGGCCTCGGGCCGGTCTGCCGGGATGTCGGCGACGGAGTCGGCTGGTGTCGCCCGGTGGGCCGCGGTGACGGAACCGGCCCCGGGGCGGTCGGCGTCGGAGTCGGAACGGGAGTCGGCTGCGGCGCTGTCCGCGGCGCCGCCGGAACCGGCTGCGCCCCTGTAGGAGCCGGGGTCGGTGACAGCCGTGACACAGTCGGTGATGGCGTGGGTGTCGGCTCGCTGGGCGCGGGCGGTGACGGCTTCGCCGTTGCCTGATGGGCGGCAGTGGTGTGCGATGCCGCGGGGCCTGACGGCCCCCCGGCCGCCAGCGCGAAGCCAATGCCGCCGCCTGCGATCACGACGGCAGCGGGCAGGCCGATCGTCAGTGCCCGCGTGCGGGTCACCTTCATATGTCGCCTCCTGTTCTGGCAGGCGGTGCGCCGGCCAGATGACTTACCTGCGGCGCGGTCATCCGGTTGCACCGCATCTGACTTTCGCCACTCCAATCCCGGCCGCCGCGGTGTTCGCATACCGTTGGCCAGGCTGCACCACAATCGGCGCGAACAGCCGGAGAGGACGGCAGACAGTCAGCCCCGAAGAGTTCACCGACTTCTACGCGGCCTCGTTCCGGCGGCTTGTCGGCCAGCTCTACGCAATGACTGGCGACCGAGCCGAGTCCGAGGAGGCCGTCCAAGAGGCGTTCGTCCGGGCCTGGTCGCATAGCGGCAGGCTCGACTCGCTCAGTTCGCCGGAGGCCTGGGTGCGCAAGACGGCGTGGCACATCGCCGTGTCGCGCTGGCAACGGGCCAGGCTCGGACGCTTGCTGATGCGATCGCAGCCGCCACCGCAGGTGACCGACGGGCCTAGTCCGGACCGGGTAGCGCTCATCGAGGCACTGCGGAAGGTGCCTGCCGAACAGCGGCGGGCGCTGGTCCTGTATCACCTGTGCGAGCTGACGGTGGCGCAGATCGCCGACGAGACCGGCGTCCCGGCCGGCACCGTCAAGGCGAGGCTGGCCCGCGGTCGGCGCGCCCTCGCGCCCCATCTGTCCGACTCCGGCGCGACCAGCACCTGGCAGGTCACCCATGGCTGACCTCGAAGACGCGCTGCGGCGGCTAGCCGCGCAAGCCGCCGCGGACGCCCGGCCGCTGCCGCCGGCCGAGGTGCTGCGCCGCGGCGACCGGCGGCGCAGGCGCCGGATCACGGGCATCGCCACGATGACGGCTGTTCTGGCGGTCACCGGCGGCGTGCTGGCCGCTACATCAGCAGCAGAGCCCTCGGTCCCGGAGCCGCCGGCAACCCGCCCGGTCCTGGCGCCAACTCCTTCCCTGACCCCGACCCCATCGCCGACGGCAACGCGCTCCCCGGCCCGGACGCCATCGCGGTTGCCCCGCCCGACGCCAACGCTCTCGCGCGGCCCGACGCGAAGGTTCTCGCGCGGCCCGACGCCGCCGTCCCCGACGCCGTCCCCGAGGCGGGCGCCGACGCCAAGCCTCACGCCGGCCGCGTAACGCCTTACGGCCGTGACCAGGTGCCGGTCCAGGCAGAATGGTCAGCTACGGTGAGCTGGTCGGCTCGAACGCGGCGCGCATCGCCTGCAGGACCACGTGAGACACCATGGAGTCATGAGTAACGCACAGCCGGTGGCTGGCTACGACCCGGCGATCCTCGACGACATCCAGCAGCGAGTGCTCTGGCTGGCAACCCGAATCGTGGACGCGGCCAACCACGACCGGGACACCGGCGACGGCGTGAAGGTCGGCGGCCATCAGGCGTCGAGCGCCAGCCTGGTCACCGTGATGACCGCGCTGTACTTCGCGCACCTGGATGCGCCTGACCGGGTCAGTGTCAAGCCCCATGCCTCACCGGTCTTCCACGCCATCCAGTATCTGCTGGGCAACCTGGACAGGGCTTACCTGCCGACGCTTCGCGCGTTCGGCGGGCTCCAGTCCTATCCGAGCCGGACCAAGGATCCCGACGGTGTCGACTTCTCCACTGGCTCGGTCGGGCTTGGCGCCGCCGCGCCGCTGTTTGCGGCGGCGGTCCGGCGCTACGTCGACGCCCATTTCGGCCCGCGGCCTCGTAGCCGGTTCATCGCCCTGATCGGCGACGCGGAGCTTGACGAGGGCAACATCTGGGAAGCTGTCGCCGATCCCGCCACCGATGGCCTCGGCGACGTGCTGTGGATCGTCGACGTCAACCGGCAGTCGCTGGACCGGGTCGTGCCCGGCGTCCGGATCGCCCAGTGGGAGCAGCAGTTCAGCGCGGCCGGCTGGCACGTAGTCGAGGCAAAGTACGGCCAGGCGCTGCAGGCCGCGTTCGCCCAGCCTGGCGGCGACAGCCTGCGGGACTGGATCGACGCGATGCCCAACGAGCACTACCAGTCGCTGTTCGGGCTGGAAGCCCCCGGCGTGCGCGAGCGGTTCCTGGACGGGGCGCCGACGGAGGTCGCGCACTTCTGCGCCGGGCTAGGCGATGCGGAACTGGCCAGCCTGGTGACCGACCTGGCCGGGCATGACCTCGGCTCGCTGCTGGCGGCGTTCGCCGAGTGTGACGCCGAGAAGGACCGGCCGAGCGTGCTGTTCGCCTACACGATCAAAGGCTGGGGCCTGCCAATCGCCGGCAACCCGCGCAACCACTCCGCGCTGCTGACCACCACGCAGGTCGACCAGATGCGCGAGCGCCTCGGCCTGACCAGCGCGACCGAGTGGGACAGGCTGGACCCGATGACGCCCGCCGGGCAGTGGGCCGCGGCCCGGCGCGAGCACCTCGCCAGGGCGCCTCGCACAGCTGACGTCGCCGCAGTGTCAGTGCCGGACGCCACCGGGCTGCGGGCCGCCCGTCCGCTGTCCACTCAGGAGGCGTTCGGGCGGATCCTGGTCGACCTGTCGCGCGCAGAGGCCGTGGCTCCTTATCTGGTAACGACGGCCCCGGATGTTGCTACGTCGACGAACCTCGCCGGGTTTATCAACCGCACCGGGGTGTTCAGCCCTGTCCCGCGCCGGGCGTGGAGCGAGGACCCGGTGCTGAAGTGGGCCGAGGGACCCGACGGCCAGCACATCGAGCTCGGCATCAGCGAGATGAACCTGTTCCTGCTGCTGGGCCAGCTCGGACTCGCCTGGGACCTGTCGGATCAGCCGCTGCTGCCGGTGGGCACCGTGTACGACCCGTTCGTGCTGCGCGGGCTGGATGCATTCATCTACTCGGTGTACTCCGGCGCGCGGTTCATCGTGGCGGGCACGCCGTCCGGCGTGACGCTGGCGCCGGAGGGCGGCGCGCACCAGTCGACGATCACCCCCTCGGTCGGCATCGAATTGCCGAACGTCACCTTCATCGAGCCCGCCTACGCCGTCGCGCTCGACTGGCTGCTCTGCGGCGCGCTTCAGTCAGTCGCCGCTGCGGGCGGCCGGCTGCCGGGCAGCGAGGCGGCGGACAACGGCTCGTTTTACTTCCGGCTCACCACCCGGGGCATCGACCAGCAGCCGTTCCAGGCCGCCAGGGAACGGCTGGGCGACGCGATACTCCGCCGCCAGGTACTGGCCGGCGGTTACCGGCTGATCGATGCGTCGGAAGCCGCGGCAGCCGGCGCTCCGCCGGTCTACCTTGTGGGCTGCGGCGCGGTGCTGCCCGAAGTCCTGACCGCGGCCGCCGAGCTAGCGGATGAGGGCATCGCGGCCACCGTCGTCGACGTCACGTCGGCTGACCGGCTGTACCGGGCCTGGCAGCGGACCCTGCGCCAGGGCGTGCGCACGGCAACGGCGCCGTCCATCGCCGGGGCACTGCGCAGCGCCTTCCCGGACCGGGCGCCGCTGGTCACCGTGCACGACGCGGCGTCGCACACAATGAGCTGGCTCGGCTCCGCGCTCGGCGTCCCGGCTGTCAGCCTGGGCGTCGACGGATTCGGCCAGTCCGGTGCGGTCGCCGACTTGTACCGGGCGCACGACCTGGACTCCGGCTCCATCGTGAACGCCGCGCTTGCCGCCCTTTCGCTCCGCTAGTGCCAGCCGGGGCACCTACAGCCGGGCATAGTTCTGGATATCGTGCTCGAACTGGCCGGCCATCTCCTCCGTCAGGGTTCGCCTGGTCTGGGAGATGCCCTGCAGCACGTCCGCCGTGGCGGTGACGTCGTTTCCTTCGTCGATCAGCACCCGTTCGAACACCAGCTGGGCGGTCCTTCGGGCGGCGAACTCGATGTCGGCGGGCGTGAAGAGCCTGGATTGCGCCACGACCGCCGGCATGTCGACGTCCGCATGTGGTACCGCGGCCAGGTACCGGTCCCAGATAGCCCGCCTGGCGTCCTCGTCCGGCGGGCCGACGGGTATCACGTAGTCGAACCTGCCATGGCGCAAGAACGCGGTGTCCAGGTCGCGAATCGAATTCGTGGCGCAGATGAGCAGCCGGTGATCTCGTTCCCGGAATGGCGGGATCAGCTTGAGCATCTCGTTGGTGACCCCCTGGGCAGCAGAGGCGTTACGCGGCTGCCGCACCCCGGCGATCTCCTCCACCTCGTCGATGAAGACGACCACCTTGTCCAGCTCAGCGATCATGGCGAATGCCTCGCGCAGCGCGTAGGCCAGGCCGGCCGCCGAGTCGCCGGCGAGCCGGGAGGGGAACAACTCAACGAACGGCCAGCTCAACCGGGCCGCGACCCCTTTGGCGAAGGTGGTCTTCCCGGTGCCCGGCGGGCCGAACAAGATGACGGCATGTGGCGGGACCAGACCAAGCTGCCCGGCCAGCTCGGACCTGGCCAGCGGCAGGATCACCCGCCGCTCGATCAGATCCTTCTCCCTGGCCATCCCGCCTAGGCCGGACCAGGTTTCCGCGCGGATCATGCGGCCGCCCAGCTGCCCGAGTATCCCGACGTCGGCGGGCCCGACTGGCTCCAGCTTCTCGTAGAGGCTGATGCCGTGGCGGACTGTATACCCGCACTGCTCCAGCGCGGCCGCGCCGACGTCGTTGCCATCCGACAGCTGGCATCCGATGCGGTGCACACCCGCCGACACCAGCCGCCGTTCGAGCTCAGTCAGCATTGCGCTGCCGATGCCGCGCCGCCGCCAGCCAGACGCCAGGCTGATGCGCAGCACCGAGGCCCGCGCGCCGCTGACGGCGGCCACCGTCGCGCCCACCACCTCCGTGCCGACAACTGCCACCACGGCGGGCGCTTCGTCGCGCACCGCCGTAATCAGGTCGGACACGCCGAAAACCGGCAACCTGCTGCCGGCTGCCGGATCGTCCCACAGCCGGATGGCCGCGTCGAGATCATCCTCGTGGAAGTCCCGGATGCGCCACGGCGTCATTCGCTCAGTCTGCCCAGCCGCTGCCGGGCGACTCGCGATCGCGCTGAGCCGATCGGCGCGAGCCGATCGGTCTCAGCCCTAGCGGCCGGGTCCTCAGACCACCATCGTGACCAGGTCCGCGGCGATCTCGCCCGGGTCGGTCACCGAGTCGAACGACACCACCTTGACGTGGCTCTTGCCGAACTTGTCCTGAGACTCGTTCTTCTGGGCCGCCCCCTGGTAGGCCCGCAGGGTGGCGTCGTGCTTCGCGCCGTGACCCACGATCGCCACCACGAAGACCCGCTTGGCGGTTGCCTTCTCCAGGACTGCCTCGAACTCCATCCAGTCATCGGCCTCACCGTCGGTGACGACGACGACTTCCATGACCGGCTGCTCATCCGGGTCACGGTCGCCGAACTCCTCGTCGTAGTCGGCAAGCGCGGCCTTCCAGGCCGGCATGATGTAGGTCCGGCCGCCCCACTGGATGGAGTTGAGCCTGCGCTCCAGGTTCGAGGTGTTGAGGTCCCCGATCTCGATGTGGCCATTGGCGAACCCGTGCGTCATCAGGCCGCCAAGCTCGTCGCTTCCGCTGGCCTGCTCGGCGGCTGCCTCGGTGTCCTCGTCCTCCAGCGCGCGCACCAGCCCGGACAGCGCACCGATCACGACAGCCCTGCGGGAGCCCTGGTCCGGCCAGTCCGGGCCGGCGTCGTCGGATGCGCTCCAGTCCATGCTGGTCGACAGGTCGAGCAGGAGCACGGGCTCCTTCTTGCGGTTAGCCGAGACGGCCGGGCCGATTTCGCTGCGCGGGGTCCTATTCGGACCGCCGGTCTCCTGACGCTCCCCAGGCTGCGCCGCTGCGCCGACTTCCTGCGGGAAAAACTGCTGCTCACTCATGTTTCCTCCAAGCCGTCACGACTCACGTCGTCCGCCCGATGCAGCCAGGGAAATATCGCTGAAAACGATACCAATAATGGCTAACTCCGCAAGACAGCGGGCAAACCAGTCTCAGGATTCTAGCAGCCAGACGTGCCGCTGAACCTGACCGGCTGCTGAGGCTCCGCTCAATCCGGCCTCGGTAGCATGGGCGGCGGCCGCAGCTCGGAGCCCAGCTTGCCGGGAGGTTGACATGGCAAAGGTCTGGTTCATCACCGGCACGTCCAAGGGCTTTGGCCGCGAGTGGGCTGAGGCGGCGCTCGAGCGTGGCGACAGCGTCGCCGGCACCGCGCGCAACCTCGCATCCCTCGATCCCCTGGTCAGCCAGTATCCGGACACTTTCCTTCCGCTGCAGCTCGATGTGACCGACCGCGCCGCCGACTTCGCAGCAGTGCAGACGGCCGCTCAGCGTTTCGGCCGACTGGATGTCGTCGTCAACAATGCCGGGTACGGGCATTTCGGCATGATCGAGGAACTCACCGAGGACGAGGTTCGCGCGCAGCTAGAGACGAACCTGTTCGGCGCGCTGTGGATCACCCAGGCGGCGCTGCCCATCATGCGAGCGCAAGGTTCCGGGCACATCATCCAGATCTCGAGCATCGGCGGCATTAGCGCCTTCCCCGGCATCGGCGCATACCACGCGTCGAAGTGGGGCCTTGAGGGCTTCTCGCAGGCGCTCGCTCAGGAAGTCGCCGGGTTCGGCATCAACGTGACCTTGATTGAGCCCGGCGGCTACACCACCGACTGGTCCGGGCCGTCCGCGAAACACAGCGCTGAAAATCCGGCATACGCCCAGGCCCGGCAAGCGGCACAGGGCCGGCCGACCGCGACCCGGCGAGGGGATCCGACTGCCACGCGCGCTGCGATCCTGACGGTCGTGGACGCCGCGAAGCCACCGCTGCGTATCTTCTTCGGTCAGGCTCCGCTACCGATCGCCACATCCGACTACGAGTCGAGGCTGGCAACGTGGCGGGAGTGGCAGCCGGTCTCGGTCGCGGCTCAAGCCAGCTGACGGGGTCTTTACGCGGCGTAGCCAGTCGCCTTGTCGACATCCATCCGAATGACCACCCGGACCGCCCCGGGCCGGTCCGGATCCGGGTCCCTCCCGTCGTACTCCCAGGACAGCTGGGTATCGACGCGCCGGCCGACATCTGGCGTCATCGACACCCGGCCCCGCAACTCGACGTAGTTCTCCGGGTCCGCCGAGTCAATCACCGTGACGCTGACGCGCGGATCGCGCAGCATATTGCGGTGCTTCACCCGCCCCTCGACGGTCGAGAACAACAGGTCGGCGCCGTCGCGGCCGACCCAGACGACGGAGGTCTGCGGGCTGCCGTCGGGATTCACCGTGGCCAGGACCGCGTAGTTCTTTCCGTCGAGCAGCCTGAGAGTCGCCTCGCTGAACGCTATCGCCATGGGCCGCACGGTAGCAGTGCGGCTGCGGTCCTCCTCGGTGTAGTCGCGCGGGTCACGACTCATCCCATCTGACCGGCAGCTCGCAGAGAGTATGGAGCGCCATTCCTGGCTTGAACTCCAGGTCGCTGGCAGGCACGGCAAGCCGCAGGCCGGGCAGCCGGCCGAGCAGGCCGCGGAACGCTTCCTGAAGCTCCAGGCGGGCGAGCTGGGCACCGAGGCAGTGATGAGCCCCGGCGCCGAAGGCCAGATGGTTTGCCGGCGCGCGGCTGACGTCGAACCGGTCCGGGTCGGTGAACACTGTCGGGTCGCGGTTCGCCGTCGCGAACAGCGGCAGCACGGCCTCGCCTGCCGGGATCGTGACGCCCCCGATCTGCACATCCTCGGTTGTCACCCTCGCAGGCGGGAGGGCTCCGCCGCCGAGCCGGACGTAGCGCATGAACTCCTCTACCGCGCCTGGAATCAGTGCCGGGTCGGCGCGCAGCTTGGCCAGCTCGGCCGGGTGATCAAGCAAGACGAGCAGCGACATGTTGATCTGGTTCGCGGTGGTCTCATGGCCGCCGATCAGCAGCGAGCAGCCCAGGACCGTGAGCTCCTCCTCCGACAACTGGTCAGCCTGGTCGCGCGCGGCAATGAGCGCGGTCATCAGGTCGTCCGTAGGCTCTGCGCGCTTGACCGCGATGAGCCGTTCGAAGTAGCCGTACAACTCGGCCAGCGCGGTCATGATCTGGTCGCCGTCACGCTGCCAGTCACCCAGGATGGTGTCTGACCAGGCGTGGAACTGCTCCACATCGGCCGCGGGCACACCGAGCATCTCGCAGATCACCTGAACAGGCAGCGGCAGCGAGAACCCGGCGATCAGGTCGGCCGGCTGGGGCTGGCCGAGGAACGCGTCGATGAGCTCTTCGACGATGGCGGCAACTCGCGGGCGCATCGCCTCCACCCGCCGCGCAGTGAACGCACTGGCCACTAGCGTGCGCAGCCTGGTGTGGGCAGGCGGGTCCAGCCCGTTGATGGAACCTGCGGCAGCCATTTCAGTGCCCTGCAACGAACGGCCGGGGGCGACCGCCAGGGCCCGGGAGAAGCGCTGGTCGACGAGTGCCTGCCGGACTTCGTCGTAACCGCCCACCAGCCAGGCAGCGCTGCCGTCGGGCAGCTGCACCCGCGCTACCGGGCGGCCCTGCAGGAGCGCGCGGAACTCAGGTCCCGGCCGTGGCGGTGCGGCGGGGCCTGTCGCACGGTTGTCGGCGGTCACGCGTGCACCATCCTCGCTGTCGATGCTAGCTGTAACCAGACCATTTGATTCCATTCCAGCGCAGCGCCTGATCCCGGGCGATGCCGGTATGCAACATCCCGGTCCCGACGGCCCAGCAGCTGGCCGTGCCGGCGCAGCTGATGCCGCTGAGCAGGTTGTCATCGCCGTGGGCAATGCCGACCGGATCAGGACTCGGGATGAGGACCCACTTCTTCCCGTTCCAGTGCACGGTCTGATTTCTCCCCACCCCGGTTGCGGCCCGGAGCTGCCGTAGTAGCCCGCCGCCCAGCAGTTACTGGCGGACGTGCAAGAAACAGCGGTGAGGGCGTTAACCGCGCCGCGCCCAGTGCCGTCAGGCTGCGGGGCGGACACCGCGGACCACTTGGCGCCGCTCCAGTGCAAGATCTGGCTGAGGATCGCGCCAGTTGCGGACGCGCTGCCATAGTTGCCCACGGCCCAGCAGTTATCAGGAGCGGTACACGACACGCTGCGTAGCACGTCGGCAGCATTCTTTGCGGTTCCAAGCTGCGGAGTCGCCACCAGTGACCATCTCCGCCCGTTCCAGTGCAAGGCCTGATTACGGCCAACTCTCCGGGGCCGCAGCACGCTGTACCCACCGACAGCCCAGCAGTTCCGGGTCGAAGCACATGTCACGGCGGACAGGCCGTTGACAGCAGAACTCGCTGACCCGCCAGGATTGGGAACGGGAACCTCCGACCACCTCGTGCCGTTCCAGCGCAAGATCTGGTTGACGCCGTGCTGGCCGTTGATGTAGCCGCCGACAGCCCAGCACTCGCGTAGCGCAGGGCAGCTGATGCCAGTCAGTAAATAGACACCGTCGTGAGCCAGACGGCGGGGCCGGGGTGTGCGCACAGCAGACCATCGAATCCCGGTCCCAGCGCAGCGCCTCGGCAACAACTGGGCCGCTGTACCCGAAGTCGGCGCCAACTGCCCAGCACGTCTTCAGTGATGCGCAGGACACGTTGTAGAGCAAGTTGTTGTCGGCCGGGCCCGTGCCAGCCGGGTTGGAGGTGCGAGTCAGCGACCATTTCCGGCCGTTCCAGTACAAAGCCTGGTTGACCGTGGCCCCGTTGGCCTTGCCATAACCGCCAACCGCCCAGCAACTTCTCACGGCCGACGAAGATCTGTCCGGCCGCCGCTTGCCGGTCCTCACCGGCCAGGCCCTGCACCCCGGTCCTGCACCCACCTTCCGGGGTCCTGGGTAACGAGGCATCAACCGGGGGTTCACGTTGTTCGCCCGTCCGATCTTCCCCTCGGCCGCACGGCCCGGATGGGACACGCCGCGCTTAGGCTCCTTCCCTGAGCTCCGCACCCCGCAGTTACCCGCAGCGCACGTCAGGGCGGGGACTGACCTGCCATGTGCCCATTAGGCATGAGTGAGGCGGCACGGCTCGAGCCCGGCAATGTATCGCCTTCTCTGTGAGCGACCGCTGAATCCTCCCGATTCGCCGTCCGACCAGGTGCATTTTGCCCGATGCACGCCCAGGCTGGCGCTTGAGAGAGAGGTGGCATCGATACCGTCCGCAACCTCAGGGGCCGCAATCCCACGACATTCACAGTTTTTTTACGGTTTAGCACAAGGTCAGGTCTTACTTGTGCACGCCCGTCGCCGTACATTCTTCTGGGGAGACTCCAGCACAGTGAGGTGGCCCTATGCGTCGAATCGTTCATCTCCTGTTCAGCGCGGCGCTCTTGGCGGCCGCTACGCTGACCGCCACGGCCGTGGGGGCCAGCGCGGATCCCTCACCACCGGCAAGTCTTTGTGCGGACGCCGTCACCGCGACGTTCGGTCCTAATGTCTGTGTCTTCACGCCGCAAATGTCGCAGACGCAGATCCAGGACGACCTGAACAACATCGCCGCCCAGCAGGTCCCCCTGTCGGCCCAGTTCAACAACGACGGCTACGCTGTGTTCTTCAAGCCCGGTACCTACGGCTCGGCCGCGACGCCGCTCGTGTTCGAGGTCGGCTACTACACCGAGGTGGCCGGACTGGGCGCCGTCCCACAGGACACGACCATCAACGGCCAGATCGAGGTCTTCCCCAACGCCCTGGACTCTGCGACTCAGGGGCCGGGCACGAACTGCTATATCCCGGCCGGCCAAACGTGCTACTGGGCCAACTCCACCGTCAACTTCTGGCGGTCGATGTCCAACCTCACGCTCAACGTCATGGACTCGGCCAATAACTACGTGCCCCAGCCGATCACGCAGCTGCCGCCCATCGGCGACTCCGCCGACTGCTACGGAGGCTCTACGGACATGTGGTCGGTGTCGCAAGCGACGCCGGTACGCAGCATGATCATCAACGGCACTCTTAACTTCCAGGCGTACTGCTCGGAGACCAACTACCAGTCCAATGACTACGGCAGCGGTAGCTACGTCGCCAACAGCGAGATCAACGGCCAGCTCGACTGGTCGGGCAACCAGCAGGGCATAGCCCGCAACAGCGACTTCGACAGTACCGCGGGCTACGTATGGAACTACGTCTATTCCGGTGACGGCTGCCCACCGGGCTACACGCCGCCAGCGGGCACCGCATGCTCGCCCACCCAGGATGTTTTCAACAACACGCAGGGCGCCAACGGCGACCAGGTCACGGAGCTGCCGCAAAGCCCCGTCACCGAAGAGAAGCCGTTCCTGTACACCGACTCGAGCGGGAACCTCAACGCCTTCGTGCCTGCTGTGCAGCGGAACTCGACCGGCCCGAACTTCCTGAGCGGCTCGGAGGCCGGCTCCTCGCTGCCGCTGTCGAGCTTCTTCATCGCGAACCCGACCACGCCGGTCTCGTCGATCAACGCCGCGCTGGCGCATGGCAAGAACCTGATCCTGACGCCGGGCGTCTACAACCTGAGGGACTCGATCGTCGCTCCGCACCCGGACACGGTCATCCTCGGCCTGGGCTTCCCGACGCTGGTGCCGCAGACCGGCCAGCGGCCCTCTGGGCCGTGTCGAACATCGGCGTAAAGGTGTCCGGCCTCATCGTTGACGCCGGCCCGGTCAACTCGCCAGTCCTGGTGGACGTCGGGACGCCCGGCCCGAACGGCGGCCCGAAGGTGGCCGAGGAGGCCGCCAACCCGGACTTGATCCAGGACGTGTTCTTCCGTATCGGCGGGGCCGAGACCACTCCGGTATCGGCCACGGTCAGCCTGCTCGACAACGCGTCGCACTCGATCATCGACGATGTCTGGGCGTGGCGAGCCGACCACGGCGCCAACACCTCCGTGACCGGCCCTCAAGGTCAAGTGGGAGCGGGCTGGACCTACAACAAGGGGGACACCGGCGTGGTCGTCAGCGGCGACAACGTCACCGCGTACGGCCTAGCGGTCGAGCACTACCAGAAGACCGAGGTCATCTGGACCGGCCAGGGCGGCACGAACATCTTCTTCCAGAACGAGCTGCCGTACGACCCCCCCAGCCAGGCGGCCTGGAACCACTCGGCGACCCAGCTCGGCTACCCGGCGTTCGAGGTCAGCCGGAACGTCAAGTCCTTCAACGGGTACGGGATGGGCAGCTACGTCGTGTTCATCTACACCAATGCCACCCTGTGGGACTCCATGGCCTACGAGGCGCCCAACAACCCGGGCGTTAAGTTCACCGATGCCATGGACCTGTTCATCTCCAGCACCTGCTCCGTAAACGGCAACTGCCCGACGCCGAGCCAGTCGGGAGGCCTGCAGTCTGTCATAGACGGTGTCGGTGGCACGGCCACCAATGCCAACCCGACAGCGGTGGTGGACGTCGAGTCGTACTCGAATGGGCTCGCGACTCTTCCTTGACCTGATGGCCCGCGCCAGCACTCCCGCGCCGGGAGTGCTGGCGTGCCGGCCGGCGTCGACTACACCGGCGGTCCGGAGCTCCGCCAGCCCAGATACGCCCAGCCAGGTCGTCAGCTACCCGGGACCCTGGTAGCGGGTGACTGGTGCCCGCATATCAAGGAATGTGGGGCCAGCCCATCCCAGGCGTTCTGTGACGCCAACCGACCCACGCCGAACTGGACGATCTGCACGCGGCTACACGCCACGGATAACTGATCAACTTGCGCGCTAAATCGGCGTTCGGCAGCTGATCCGCAGCGCAGCGTCCCGAGAACCGGTCGCTCTGCGTAAGTGGCCACGGCGTCCGCCTCGTGGCCACCAGCGGGATCCTGGTAGCCGCTCACGCCGGACGCCGGGCGAGCAAGGGCGCAAGATCGAGCAGCCGGGCAGAGGAAGGATGCTTACGGAGCCTGGCCGAAGCGTCTTCATGCAGTTCGGCCGCTGGATCGTCATATAGCGAGGTCGCTAACACCTGTCCCGGAGCGGGAGCCTGATCGTGCGGCTCGCCGATCGCTCGCGACGGCACCTTGCGATCTTAACCGCGCTCGCACTAACCATCGGATCGGCGCTGGCCGTGGGCGGGTTCGCCGTGACGTCGGCGGGCGCGGCCGCTACTGCGACCTCGCTGTGCCCGGACGCCAACGTCGCGGCCTTCGGCCCCAACGTCTGCGTCTTCAACGACACAATGACCCAGGCTGCCATCCAAGCCGACCTTGACGCCATCGCGACACAGCAGGTTCCCGTCGCCAGCCAGTTCGACAGCAACCGCTACGCCATCTTCTTCCAGCCCGGCAGCTACGGCTCGAAGGTGAACCCCCTGGTCTTCCAGGTCGGTTACTACACCGAGGTCGCGGGCCTCGGCTACATGCCGCAGGACACGGTCATCAACGACGCCATCGACGTGTTCAACAACCTGTGCACGCCGCACACCACGAACTGCAACTCCGATGACAACTTCTTGCGGTCGCTGTCCAACCTGACCCTCAACGTGGACCTGCCAAGCTCGCCACCCGCCTACGCACCTCCGGCCCTCGATGCCTTCGGCGCGGGCTGCGCGAACTCCGCGGAAATGTGGTCCGTATCCCAGGCGGCTCCGATCCGGCGGGCGATCATCAACGGCAGCGTCGTCTTCCAGGACTACTGCTCGAACAACAACTTCACCAGCGGCGGCTTCATCGCCGACAGCCAGGTCAGCGGCAACCTCGACTTCTACGGCAACCAGCAGTACATGGTCCGCAACAGTGACATTGGCGGGGCGAACGGCTGTCCGAACAGGCTCTGGAACATGGTTTACTCCGGTGTCCAGGGCGCGCCGTCGGCTGTCTTCACTGGTTCGTGCCAGCAAAACACCGTGCTGCCAGCAAGCCCGATAACAGCGGAGGAGCCGTTCCTCTATACGAACTCGGACGGGAACTACAACGTTTTCGTTCCCGCCGTCCAGCGCAATTCGTCGGGACCGTCGTGGGCAGGCGGCAGTGAAGCCTGGCCAGTCCATCCCGCTGTCGAAGTTCTTCATCGCGAACCCGGGCACGCCGGTCTGGGCAACTCCCCGGTACTGCCGTCGGTCGGGCACCCTGGGCCCAGCAGCGCTGCCGATCCGGACACCATCCAGGACGTGTTCTTCCGCATCGGCGGCGCCGAGACCACGAACGTCGGAGCAACCGTCAGCCTCCTCGACAATGCCGGCAACTCGATCATCGACAACGTGTGGGCGTGGCGGGCCGACCACGGCAACGCAGTCGGCTGGACGCAGAACACGGGTGCCACTGGCGTGGTCGTCACCGGCGACAACGTGACGTCCTACGGCCTGTTCGTCGAGCACTACCAGAAGTACGAGGTGGTCTGGAGCGGCCAGGGCGGCACGAACGTCTTCCTCCAGAACGAGTTGCCGTACGACCCGCCCAGCCAGTCGGCGTGGATGGCGTCGCCAAGCCAGGACGGCTATCCGGCGTTCCTTGTTACGCGGAACGTCAGGACGTTCCAGGGCTACGGGATGGGCAGCTACGTAGTCTTCATCAACACGAAGGCGACCTTGTTCGACGCTGAGGCCTTCCAGGCGCCTAACACGCCAGGGGTGCAGTTCCACAACGTGTTCGCCTTGTGGATCGCCGGCTCAGGTGGCGATAACTCGGTCATCAACGGTGTCGGCGGACCGGCCACATCCACCAATCCCGGCACACAGGCGCCACAGGACGTCGTGAGCTACCCGTGACGGCGCGGAATAACCGGTAGCAGCAGGTAGGACGGGCTCGACCCGCCTGAGATCAGGGTGGTGGCACCGCCGAAGATCTCAGGCGGGCGGTCCGCGGGCTCGTCGTGCACGAAGATCCCGTTCCCGCGCATGGTGACGCCGAACGCGGTCGGCCACGGCCCGTCACCCGGCAGCTCGAAGTCGCGCCCCTGCACCGTGACGCCGAGCCGGTAACCGGCCGGGATGAGCACTGAGGTCGGCCAGATCTCGACATCCAGGCCGACCGGCTCCCCAGGCGATAGCGGCTGCGGATCGTCGTGGGTGTGCCACGGCCGGTGCGGGTAGCTGCGCTCAGGATCGGTCTGGCGATGAGATGCGCGCAGCCACCCGAAGCCGACGCAACCGTGCGGGTCCTGCCCGCTTATGAAGGTAAGGTCGCGCCCCTCGGGGTCGGTCACGCGCAAGGTGAGGAAGATGTCTGCGTCGCGCGTCGAGGACGCGACGGTGAGCCTGGCCGCTGCCGGGCCGGTGAGCTCCACGTCGTGCTCGAGCGGCGGCGTCCAGAACTCCAGGCCGTCGCCGAGTGCGTCGAACGTCACGCGGCGCTCGATCGCGTCGGGCTGCGGGCCGAGCTGCCGGCCCTCGATGTCCAGGTGATAGCGGGTCCACTGGGTGCGCGCCAGCGGCCACTCCTCCTCCGCGCGCTCTTCGAAGCCGCCATCGACTCTGCGCACCTGCAGCAGGACCGGCGGCTGCGCATCCCAGCCGGTGTCCTCGCCCTTGAGAAAGCTGCCCGAAGAAGCGCTTCTGCAGGCGGACTCCGTACTCGGTGTAAAACTCGACCCAGTGCTGCTGGCCGTGCGCTTCGAGCCATTTCTGGGTGCTGCCCGCGCGGGCATAGCCCTCGAAGTTGCCCCTGGTGTGCAAGTGGTGCGCCCAGTTCGCGGCAGACAGCACCGGCACGGTGATCTTCTCAAGCTCGGGGCTGCGGTCGCGGTAGTAATCGTCGATCAGATCATGCGCCAGCACCGCCGCGGGCGTGTCGGCGCGGTTGGCGAGCAACTCCTGCTCGGTCAGCGTCTCCGGTCCGGCGGCCAGGCCGCCGGTCGCGCGATGCCTGG
Source organism: uncultured Actinomycetota bacterium (assembly GCA_963834665.1). Taxonomy (GTDB): domain Bacteria; phylum Actinomycetota; class Actinomycetes; order Streptosporangiales; family Streptosporangiaceae; genus JAJYUU01. The sequence continues at coordinate 75,482 of CAWICK010000004.1, read as the reverse complement.
GACCGCGCTCGCCGACGCCGTGCTGCACGCCGGCCACCTGCGGCGGGTACCACTGGCGGACGAAGACGTTGAGGATGCCGCCATGCCGGGTGAAGTCCCGGTAGAAATCGCTGCCGCCCTCCCACGGGCAGATCGCCGCGAGGTGCGGCGGCTGTAGCGCGGCCACCTGCCACTGGTTGATCGCATAGTAGGAAACGCCGAGGAGCCCGACCTTCCCGGTGCTCCATGGCTGCGCGGCGGCCCACTCGATGCACTGGTAGTAGTCCGCTCGTTTCCCTCGGTGAGAAAATATCCAGGTATCCGGGCGACCTCCCAGCGCCGCGCGAGTCGACCCGGATCACGACGTAGCCGTCGGGCACCCACTTCTCCGGGTCGACGGTTTCCCAGTTCTGGTGCAGGTTGGAGGAGCCCGTCGAGCGCGTCAGGGTGCTCGGACTCCAGGTTCGCCCACTGGCGCGGGAAGCCGTCGGAGAAGGCGAGCCACTTCGCGTACGGCCCGTGCGTCATGATCACCGGGAAGCGGCCACCGTGGTCCGGGCGGAACACGTCAGCGCGCAGCACCAGGCCGTCGTCCATCGGGATCGGGACATCCCAGTCAATGCGCATGCCGTCCATCCTGCCGGTGCGTGACTCATGACCGCCACCACCAGAGCGTTCGCCGGGTCTTCGCGAGTTGCTGCATTGATCTCGCTGCGAACGCTGGCACCATTGTTCGTGCTGGAGTACCGGCGAAGGAGAGGTCGTCATGAACGGAACCTCATACCCCGTGAGCTTCGCGGTCGACTATCCCGACCGCGAACTAGACCGCGTGACCAGCTTCTTCCGCATTATCTGGATCATTCCCATCGGGATCGTCCTGGGCACGGTCGACGGCGGAGTCTGGCAGTGGAGCTACGGACACGGGACCACCCAGGCTGCCGCCGGCGCGGGCGGCCTGCTGTTCTTCGGCCCGTTGCTGATGATCTTGTTCCGGCAGAAGTACCCGCGCTGGTGGTTCGACTGGAATCTCGAGCTGCAGCGGTTCAGTAACCGCGTCCTCATCTACCTGGCGCTGATGGACGACCGGTACCCGTCCACCGACGAGCACCAGTCGGTCCACCTCGAGTACCCGTACCCGGACGCTGTCCAGGACCTGAACCGCTGGCTACCGCTGGTCAAATGGCTGCTCGCCATCCCGCATTACATCGTGCTGTTCTTCCTGGACATCGCGGCGTTTTTCGTCGTGATCGTGGTCTGGTTCACCATCTTGTTCACCGGCCGCTACCCGCGCGGGATGTTCGATTTCATCGAGGGGGTGGCACGCTGGCACAACCGCGTCATCGGCTACGCAATAACGCTGATCACCGACGAGTACCCGCCGTTCACGCTTGCACCCTGAGCGCTGGCTGGCTGCCGGGCCCTGCATGGCGTGCGGCGGCCGCCGTCACACCGTCGCGGTGCCGATCAGGCCGTTGCGGCTGACCAGGTCGATGAGCTGGTCCTCGTTGAGATCTGCGGTGCCTGCGGGCCGCATCGGCAGCACCAGGTAACGAGTCTCAGCGCTAGCATCCCAGACCATGATGTCGACGTCGGTTGCTAGCACGAGGCCGAATTCGGCGAGCACGGTGCGCGGCTCGCGCACCGCACGCGACCGGTAAGCCAGGCTCTTGTACCAGCCCGGTGACGGCCCGAGCAGCGAGACCGGATAGCACGAGCAGAGCGTGCAGACGATCATGTTGTGCTGCGCAGGAGTGTTCGCCACCACCCGCAGCCGGAATCCGGTGCCGCCGCTGCGGAGCGTCTGGAACCCGAGTTCGGCGGCCCCGGCGCTGCCGTCGGCAAGCAAGCGTGACCGGTAGGCGCTGTCCGTCCATGCCCGGGCCACGATCCTCGCGCCGTTGACCGGTGACGCGTCTTCGAATGCGCTGGCCAAGATCTCGTCGAGCTCATCGTCGGTCGTCAGTCCCGCAGCGATGACGCGGTCCTCCAGTGCCCGGACGCGTGCCGCGATTGGCAGGTGGACGTGACCGTCCTCGGCTGTCACCGGGCCACCTCCAGGTAGGACTCCCACAAGTCGACGGTCACCACGTGAGCGCCCTGGCCCCAGAGTTCGGCGGCTGCGAACCGCACCGCGTACACCGTTTCCACCCGCGGCCGTGCTACGCCCTGGGCCCCGTCGTCTGGCAGCGGCCATTCCCCTTCGGCCTCGACGATCTCGCCGACGTGGCCTGCCACGTAGCGCGGCAGCCGGGTGTGATGATCGGGATCCGTCACGCGAGCCCGGACCCGCGCGCCGGCCGAGAACTTCACGCCGCGCCTTTCTCGGCTAGCAACGTTTCGATCGCCAGCAGCCAGCGCTCGAAGTACGACGCCGCCAGGTACTGCTGCGGCGGTATCCGCTCGATCGCGTCGCGGAACTCGTCGGAGTTGTAGACGCCGTGGCGTCGCAGGACCGCGTTCAGCGCCCACACTCGCGCCTCCCAGTCGGCGTCGAACGTGGTGGAGTCATTGTCGACCGGAACCGGCCCGAAGCCCGCCTCGCCGCCGACATCGTGAACTCTGCTCACCAGCCTGACGGTAGCGAACCGCATCGAGACCTGCCAGCGGCTGCGTGCAACTGCCGGCAGCGGATCATCCTGCGAGTGGATCCGGGTCAGACCGGTGGCCGATGCTGACCGCACCCAGCGGGCTGAGACTGGTCCGGTGGGCGGATCCGAGTCGGGCGGGCGGCCGCGAACGTGGCCAGCGGCACTGACGCTGTTCTTCCTTGCGCCCCTGATCCCGGAGTCAGTGGTCACGTATAACTCGCCGCCATTGCTGTTGCTGACCAGACCGCAGGTCTGGCTGTTCATCAGCGCGTTCTACGGATCGATCGCGCTGCTGGTCCGCGAGTTCATCCGGTCGCGTCCGGTCCGGTGGGCAAGTGTCCTGCTGCTAGGGGCTGCGGCGGGCGCGATCAACGAAGGGATCATCGCCGGAACCTGGTACAAGGTTCAGTACAAGGGCTATGCACTTGTTGGCGGGGTCGACCCGGCCGTTGCCATCGGGCTCACCGTCTTTCACGTTCTCTACAGCACCGTGCTCCCCATCGTGCTGGTGAATCTCGTGTTCCCGCAGGTCGCTGACCGTCGCTGGCTGAGCCGAGGCGGAGTGACGGCATGCTTGGTTCTGCTCATCCTGGTAACCGCCGCCGGATTCTCGCACCAAGCACATCGAGGCGCGCGGGTGATCGTCTTGCTTGTTGTCATCGTCCTCGTGGCATCGGCCGTAGCCATGCCGAGCGCAACGACCAGGAGGGTTTCCGCGAAGCCTGTGCCCAGGCTCCTGGTCATCCGGCTTGGCGGAGCGCTCGGCACGGTGGCATTCTTCGCCGCCTTCGCGATCGTTCCCGGGCTTGTCGGATACGCAGTGCCGACTAACCTGATCGGCGACTGGCAAGTTGTGCTGATCGCCGTGATGTGCGCGGTCTTCAGCCTTGCTGTGGCGACAGGGCGCAACTGGACAGCGCGTACCGGCTGGGGAGACTCGCAGACCCTCGCCGTCATCAGTGGTGCGCTGCTGCCGACGATCATGTTGTCGCTCGTGCTTCCGGCGGCACTGCGCGGACTCGAGCCGCTGGTGACGCTCCCGGTGTTCGGGCTGCTCATCTGGCTGGCCCGCGGGTTGTGTGCCGATCTCAGCCCGGTTTGCTTTCTACGGTGCCCGCGGCAATGGCGCTGACGAGCTGGGCGTGGTCCCGTTCGTTCTGATCGGCGTACTGGTGGGCGAACCCGGTGATCGCACTCGTGAAGTTGGGGCTAGTCCCGATGTAACCATCGATAGCGACCGGGTCGCCGGTGCGGGCGTGCGCGCGAGCGAGTGCCTCGCCGCATGCGGTGGCAAACTCCACGAGCCCGGGTGCGATCAGCTCTGTGGTCGGGACGATCTTCATGTCGCGGAACTGCCGCACGTAATAGTCCTTGCCGTGCAGCGAGCCCCAACCGACGAAGATGTCGGTGGCGCTCTGGACCAGCCGTTTGCCGTTGATCACCCGCGCGCCGTGGTTGTCGTGGTGGCTCGGCTCAGTGTGTGCCTCGTATACCGACGGCCCAGCCTGCTTGACCTGCAGGAACAACGGGTCGGTGCCGGTGCGGCCCTCCATGAGCACCAGATAGACCTGCATCCCCACGCTGCCCACCCCCACGACCTGGCGGACCACATCGACCTCAGTGAACCGGTCGAATAGGCTCCGCCGGTCCTCCTGAAGGGTCAGCCGGTACCCGGCGAAGAGGTGGTCGACCAGGTCGGCTTGCTCGACGTCGCTGATTGTGACGCGGATCGGGGGCTCCTCGGTTATCCGGGGACGCCCGTGCGCCATCGTCGTGAGTTTGGCGAACGCTCCTCGGCTGGTACGGCGCTGCCGTTTCCTCTCAATGTGGACCGAGATCCGCCCGCGGATCGGCCGGCTCGAAGTAGCTGATCAAGCTGTCGACGTGGATGCCGTCGTACCAGATGTCGAGTTCAGGCATCGTCGTGTACTGCCGCATGCGCTTGCGATAGGCCTCGACGCCGGCGGCAACCGCGGCTGCGGCCCGCGCGGACTTGATCCGGTTCTCCCGCGCTGCCACTACGACACTGGCGGCAAAGCGCTTGATGTCCCACTCGAACGGGCCCGGCAGGGTCTCGTCGAAGTCGCGCAAGTCGAACAGCAAGTTCCGCTCGGGTGTCGCCCACAGACCGAAGTTCAGTATGTGAGCGTCGCCGCATAGCTGCACTACCAGCCCGCTGTCGGGCTGGGAGGCCAAGTCGCCAGCCATCACTGCGGCCGCGCCGCGGTAGTAGTTCCAGGCGGAGGCGGCCATGCGCTGATGGCGGATGGGAACCAGCTCGGGAACTCGGATCTGGTTCTGGGCCAAGATCGTCTTCAGCGGGTCGTGCCCGCGGTCCCGCTCTGCCCAGCGCCCCAGCGTGCTTCGCCGTGCCCGTTTCCTGGCGGCCTTTCCCCCTGCTCGTCGCTCATCGCTTGTTGCCCGCAGATCATGCAGCGCTGCAGGTGAGGGTGGTTGTCTCGGTGAGCTGGGCGCCGTCATAGAGCTCTTTCTTCGATATCAGCGGCGGGTGCAGTCCCGGCGGGTGGTGTCCGCGCGGGTGGCGTCCGCGCGGGTGGCGTCCGCGCGGGTGGTGTCCGCGCCGGTGCAGTCCCGGCGGGTCCTACCCGGCCGACTCCTTGCCCTACCCCGTCGACTAGGGGCGAGCCAGGCGCGCTGACGTGAAGGGCGCAGGACATGTAAGGGGAATGTCTGGATATGCGGGCAGCAAAGTTACCCGCAAGTAGTGACCTCGGTTACACAGCGAAACCAGCCCGCCACGCCCCGCGTCGAACCTGCCATTACCCGCCGCCACCCCGGCCCGCCGGCCGGCCGCACCCCACCCGAAGGGACGCCCCGATGCCCCGCACCGCCCGACTGACCGACGCCCTGCGCGGCCGCCGCGCCGCCCTGGCAGCCCTGGGCGCCGCCGCAGCCCTGGCCGGCGCCGGCACCGCCAGCGCCGCCACCCTCACCACCGCCGCCACCGCCGGCCACCCCGCCGCGCACCACGCCGGCCCGGCCGCCGCCCGGCACGACACCCGCACCCCCGCGGCGCCCGCACGCAAGGACGCGGCCCGTACCGGCGCGCGCCCGCACGCAGGCCGCACCCGCACGCGACGCGCAGCCCGCAGGCAGCGCGGCACGCCAGGACGCGGCCCGGGACGCCGCCGCCGCGCACGCCCCCGCCCGCCCCTACCAGATCTACGACTCCGTCACCCCCGCCGCCATCCCCGCCCACCACACCATCGCCACCTACGCCACCGGCGGCTACGCCGTCAGCCCCGCCGCCGTCACCGGCCGCCACGTCCTGTGGATCGACACCAACGGCTCCGACCCCCGCGCCGCCATCCTCGACATCGAACCCGGCGACGCCACCCCCGCCGGCGCCGCCGCCTGGACCCGCGCCAAACTCACCGCCCACCCCGCCGCCCTCGCCCGCCTCTACACCATGCGATCGGAATGGCCCGCCGTCCAAGCCGCCGTCCGCACCCTCCCCCGCCACATGCAAACCCGCGTCCGCTGGTGGATCGCCGACCCCACCGGCACCCCCCACATCGTCCCCGGCGCCCAGGCCACCCAGTGGTACTGGGGCAGCCACTACGACATCACCACCGCCACCCCCGCCTTCTAACCCCCGCCCCCCGGCAGCCCCCCCGCCGGGCACCCCCCGCCAGCGTCCCGCCCCCGCCCCCCCGGGGGCGGGACGCCCGCATCCCCGCCCCGAACCAGCACACCCGGCCCCGCCCGCCCGCAGCACCACGCCACCCCCGCAGACACCCGCACCACAAACCCTGACCGGACCGCGTTACCCACGCCAGGCAGCGGACGGCCACGCACACGAGAGTCGCTTAGGCGCGTTATGTGAGTTGCGGTGAGATCGCTTCTGCGAGCACGGGGTTGAGGAACGTCCGTGTCAGATCGTGCGCAAAGCCCTCGTCGGCCGTGGTGGGTGACGCGCGGCGCTTCGCTGGTCCTGCTGGCACCCGAGTCGCGGACCGGATCAGGTGTAAAGCCTTCCTTGACATCTGTGAGGCGTAAAGGCATCCTTTACATGTGGCCGAATCGTCATTGAGCCTTGCTTCCCTGAGCGCCCTGCTGGCCGGGCAGGCCTCGCTCCTGGCCGAGGCGGCGGGCAGCCCACTGGTTCCGCCTGCCTACCTCGACCAGGTCCGAAACGCCCAGCGCGCCTGCCAACTGGCCGAGCAGGTGCTCAAGCTCTGCGTGCAGCAGTCTCGGGACGCCGGCCGACACCTGGCAGGAGATCGGGGACCTGCTCGGAGTCACCCGCCAAGCCGCGTTCCAGCGGTTCGGCAAGCCCATCGATCCCCGGACCGGAGAACCCATGGACAAGACAGTGCGCATGGCCGGCGCCGCAGAACGCGCCGTCGAGATCGTCACGGCCGTCCTCTACGGCCGCATGGACGAGGCCAGGCAGTCGTTCAACGCGGAGGTCCTGGCGGCCTTCACCGACCAGGTCCGGGCCAACGGCCTGGCCACGGTCACCGGCCTGGTCGGTGCGTTCGAGGGCTTCGGCGAGGGCGAGCCATTCGTCCGCCGGATCGGCGACCACACGGTCGTCGACATCCCGCTGCGCTACGAGGCCGGCGACATGAAGGCCCGGGTCGCCTTCGACACCGGCGAGCAAGTCGCCGGACTGTTCATCCTTGCGCCCGAGACGCCGTGAAACCCCGGCCGCGCCAAACCCCGAGATGGAGCGGCCAGCCGGCCGGACGAGGAACAGTGACCACACAAGACAAACCGGATAAGCGGATACTCGCCGCCATCGCGGTGCTCCACGCCGCAGCCGCGGCACTCACGTGGCGGGACCTGCGCACCAGAGCAGCCTGGCAGGTACGCGGCGACAAGCGGGCCTGGCGGACGGTCAGCGCCCTGAACACCCTCGGCGCAGCCGCCTATTGGCTGTTCGGGCGGCGCCAGGACACGGCCCCGCCGACAGACACACAGTGACCACCAGGAGGTGCAGATGAGCCACCAGAGTACGACCGCTTATGAGGACAGCGGGATCCGCTGCGACGACCAGGGCCTGACCATCCGCCGCTACTACCCCTGGGGCGCAAAGCGGATCCCCTACACCTCGATCCGAGGCGTCGAGAAACTCCCCCTGACCGGCGCGAGCAAGGTGCGCAGGTGGCGAATCTGGGGCTCAGGCGACTTCGTTCACTGGTGGAACCTCGACGCGCACCGTCCCGGGAAGGACCTGGCGCTTGTGATCAATGTCGGGCACCGCGTGCGCCCCACGATCACTCCAGATGACCCCGATGCCGTCGAACGCATCCTCGCCGGCCGGATCACCGGCAAATGATCCGGCCGGGCCGGGGCCTCCCTGGACCGACACGCCACTAACATCGTCGCTGCCTTCATCGCCGGAGCCGCCAGGTAACCACCAGGCAATCTTCCGCCGCATTGCGCATGCGTGCATGAGGAAATACCAGCAAACAGCAAAGCGTGAGGGCGTCTCCGCGGCTAGCTGGCGAGTGCCCGCTCGACCACGGCACGGTAGTCATCTACCAGGCCCGGCAGCGGCCGCAGGTGAACGATCGTGCCGTCGCCTGCCGAGACAAGATCGATCACCTGGCAGACCGCGGCAGCGTCCTCGTCACCTGCCACGACCAGGGCGCCCGGCATGATCTGGGCAGGGTCTCGGGCCTCGTCCAGGAACGTCCACAGGTAGCCGGTGTAGTCCTCGTTGTTGAGGTCGGCGGTGATATCGACCCGGTACATTTCAGCCCTCCTCTCGCCAGACATCAGTCTTAGCGTACTGGGATTTGGCCGGGCGGGCCCGAGCGCGGCCAGCAGGGCAGTAACTCGAAGCCGTACTTGCAGAGCTCGCCTCCGGTCGGTAGGTAGATCGTGTGAAAGCCGGCGAAAAGGCGCCGCAGCAGGACTTCCAGCGGCATACCGAGAACCTAGTTTCCCCATTTCCGTGTGATCGGCCCGCTCCAACCGGACGGTGAAATGGGGGTGTTGAGCGGTTGCGAAGATGGAGATCCCCAGCAGCGGCTGTCCGTCCAGCGACCAAGCCCGCGCCGTCCGTTCAGCATGAACGCGCAGCTTGTCAACGGTATCGCGGCCGCCACGAACCACCAACGTCGTCTCCGCAGGCGGCTGCTCGGCACGCAGCACCAACTGGCAGTGCCGCGGCTTGACCCTCCCGCTGCGGGAGGCCTCATGGTGAGCAAGTCAGCACCACCGGAAGGAACGCCATGACCAGCTCAGCCGAGGCCATCTCCCCGAACCAGCTGCCCGAGCCGATCAGCAGCTACCTCGTCGCGCACGTGGCCCGCGACCTGGATACCGCGGTCGGCTACTACACCGACGACGCCATCGCAGTGGACGAGGGCCACGCCTACCGCGGGCCCAAGCAGATCAGGGACTGGCTGGCCACCGCCGCCACCGAGTACACCTACACCATCGAGCTGACCGGGGCGAGCCGAATCGACGACGACCACTACGTGGCGATCCATCACCTGGAGGGCGACTTCCCAGGCGGCGTCGCCGACCTGCAGTTCAAGTTCACGCTACGCGGGGGACGGATCAGCCAGCTCACGATCGAGCCATAATCCCTCACAGCGTCTGGAGGTTCCCGCCGTCGATGACGATCTCGGTGCAGGTGATGTAGGAGGCGGCATCCGAGGCCAGAAATGCGATCAGCCTGGCCACCTCGGCTGGATCGCCCGGCCGGCCGAGTGGCACACCGCCGATCGCTGTTAGCAGCGCGCTTGCCCTGCAGGATCGCTATTCCGTCGGCGTGCATCGTCCGACTGTTCTGCCTCCCGTAGGGAGAGAGTCAAGCGCGGCTGAGCCAACCATCACTCAGACGTGATCACCGGCGACCGTGACCATGAGCCGGGCAGCGCGAAAGCAAAAGGACCGGCCCCGGCCACCGGACGAGCCCGCGAGCTGAAGGATCTAGCTCCGCTCGCGCAGCAGCGCGCGCAGGTCGGCCACCGGCCCCAGGTGCCGCAGCTTGTCGGGGTTGACGATCGAGCTCACGCTCTGGATCTGGCCGTCGGCGACGTCGAGGATCATCACGCCGGCCACCCTGCCCTCGCGGTCGAAGAACAGCGCACCCGGTTGGCCGTTGACCTCCTCGCGGCGCAAGGTGAAGCCACCGCGGCGGGTGGCGGTGCGCAGGCCCGCGATGAGCGTGCGCGCCACCCTGGCGCGGCCGTGGATCGCACGTGCGATGGCGGGCGCCTTGCCGCCGCCGTCGCCGTGGAGCACCACGTCGTGGGCCAGCAGCTCCTCGAGCGCTTCGAGATCGCCCTCCTCGGCGGCCGCGAAGAAGCGGGTCGCGAGCTGCTCCTGCTGCTCGCGCGAGGCCTCGAACCGGGGGCGCCGCTCCTCCACGTGCCGGCGGGCCCGCGTGACGAGCTGGCGGGCGTTCTGCTCGCTCGTGGCGATGATCTCCGCGATCCGATCGTAGGGCTCGTCGAACACCTCGCGCAGCAGGAACGCGGCGCGCTGCTCGGGCGACAGGCTCTCGAGCAGGACGAGGAAGGCTAGCGACAGCGAGTCCGCCATCTCGGCCTTGCGGGCGGGATCGTCGTCGGCGCTCGCCACGAGCGGCTCCGGCAGCCATTCGCCCACGTAGGTCTCGCGCCGGACCCGCGCCGAGCGGAGATGGTCGAGCGAGAGCCGCGAGACCACCGTCGACAGGTACGCGCGCGGCGACTCGATCCGCTCGCCGCCCTCGCGCACCCGGTGCAGGCGGAGGAACCCCTCCTGCACCACGTCCTCCGCCTCGCTCACGCTGCCGAGCATCCGGTAGGCGATGGCAAACGCCGATGGGCGAAGCTCGTCGAACTCCTTCTCGGTCATCGCTCAGCCGAGTCCCTGCGCGAAGCCCAGCCGCCAGCTCGCATAGTGCGGCTGCCAGCCGAGCTCGCGCTTGGCCTTCGCGTTCGAGGCACCCCGCCCGTCGGTCATCATGAGCGTTGCCGCCTCACCGGCCGCCAGCCGCCCCAGCCAGCGTGGGATACGCCTCGGTGGCTTGGCATCCAGCGCGCTCGCCAGCACCGGCAGCCACTCCCGAACCGGCGCGGGCTCGTCGTCGACGATGTTGTAGATACCCGGCTGGCCGTGGTCGACCGCGGCGACGGTCGCCGCCGCGGCGTCGTCGATGTGGACGTGCGACCAGACGCCACCACCGTCGCCGACGATTGGGAACCGACGCTTGCGGACCGGCGCCGCCATCGCCGCATCCGGAGCCCGGCTGATCGCGGTCCCCGGACCGTAGAAACCGCCGTAGCGCAACACGAGACCCTCGCCCCACTCGATCGTCGTCACCGCCCGCTCCACATGGAGGATGCCCACCAGCGGAACCCGCAGCGCGGCCGGCGGGTCGGGATCGAGGGGATCGGCCTCGGTCTGCACCGGCCCGCCGGTGCGGGCCCATCGAAACGCCGCGAAGCTCTGCGCCACGAAGCGCCGTGCCCCGACGGCGCGGCCGGCGGCCAGGAGATGGTCCGTCGCCTCGGTGCGCAGTCGGTTGGTCATGGTCGCCAACGGTGGAGCGCTCGGGGTGCCGCATGTCCCTCGACGGACATCTTCCCGGACAGCGCCGTGAGCTCATGCACGATCACCTCGGGCTCGGCGGACGCCACCGCCTGGGCGACCGCGTCGGGGTCGAGAGCGTCGGCCACGACCGGGCGCGCTCCCAGGCTGCGCACCAGGTCCTGCTTCGATGCGCTCCTGGTCATCCCGACCACCTCGTGGCCTCGCGCCACGAGCAGAGGGACGAGCGCTCTGCCGAGAACGCCTGTGGCGCCGGCTACGAAGACCTTCATGACTGCTCCTCTCCGTCTCATCATTCCCTTGTGAGACGAGATAGACGCGCCGCCTGTGACAGTGCTCGGTGAAACTGCTCCATCGCCCGGACTCATACGAGTCAACAGAACGGCCACCGGAACCTACTCGCCCGGCCACACATACGGCATCGATCGGTGCCGCTGAGTTGGTGAAACAGGCTGGACCCTGGACCGCTACTGTGGCCCTGTGAGCAGCCAGCCAGTGCCCGGTGGGGTAGTGCACGAGCTTCCCGTAGACCTGCGCGAGGCGCTGATCGCCAACCCGACGGCACTCGATGCTTGGCAGGACATCACGCCGCTGGCCCGAAACGAGTTCATCTGCTGGGTCGAGGATGCCAAGCAGGAGATGACCCGAGAACGCCGCATCCGCCGGACCAAGGAGGAGCTGGAGGAAGGCCAGCGCCGGCCCTGCTGCTGGCCAGGGTGCACGCACCGCGAGCGCACCGGCAGATAGCGACCAGCGCCATGCCACCCGATCATCCCACTGGGAGATCCACCGCGGCTTTGCCAGCACTGGCGAGCCTCCAGAGGACACGGCCCGCAGAGAAATAGTGGCGGAACCCGGCGTGCCCACTCCCGAACTGCTGAACCTGGGGAGCGTCCATCCAGATACCGGATCCTTCACCCTCGCCGCGATCTTGCAAGCGCGACTACGCGGCCTGCTGGAATAGCTCAGCCTGCTGCAGCTGCGCCTGCCCGGGCGCCGCCGGAACCAACGGTCGCACGGCCGCGTCCAACCGCCAGGGCTCCACCCACACCTGGAGGCAGCAATGCTGGCAAACGCGCGCCGCTACGTCGTACCGGCGGCAGCCAGTGCCGTAACGGCCGGGCTTCTCGCCGCCTGCGGCAGCACAGCAACGCAGCCGACGACGCCGACAACGCCCGCCCGTTCCTCCCACGTGACGCAGCTGGCAGCAGGGTCGTCCGTGCCGTACCGGCTGTACACCCATTGCGGCATTGACGAGGCACGCATTGGAGATCGCTACTTCGAGGCCGTGCACCCGCTCAGCGACGGGGGCGGCAATCCGCCCCGCGGCTGGGCGAATCCGTACCAGCAAGGCACCGTCACGCTGCTCTCGCCGACCACTGCCGTCTTCCGCGACCGAACGGGTCACCGCGTGGTGTTCCGGCTGCGTCCCGACGCAACGGCCTTCCGGCACGTGTGCTCCTGACCGCACCGAGCGCACCGAGCCACCACGGCCAGCACGGCCAGCACGGCCCGCCAGCACCCACCCACGCGGCCGCGCTGGCCGGCCGCGCATGGCGACCGTTGACACCGCGGACGAGCTCGCTCTACCCTTCCCCTATGAGTATAGATAAAGGGTCTAACGGGCCGTCGCCTACGGGGGCGGCGGCGGATCTGGCTGCGGCCAGCTCGCCGATCGGATTCCGGCTAGACCCGGCGTCAGGAGTCCCGACCTACCTGCAGCTGGTCCAGCAGGTCGAGCAGGCGCTCCGGCTCGGTTACCTCAAGGAGGGCGACCGGCTGCCGACCGTCAAGGAGGCCGTCGAGTCGCTGGCAATCAACCCCAACACCGTGCTGAAGGCCTACCGCGAACTTGAGCATCGCGGCCTGGCGGCCGGCAAGCCTGGCCAGGGCACGTTCATCGCCGGCACGCTGCGCCGGGTCGGCCTGGCCGAGCAGGCGACGCTACGCAAGAGCCTGCTCACCTGGCTGCGGGCCGCCGACGACGCCGGCCTGGACGGCGAGGGCATCACGGCCCTGTTCGCGACCTCGCTGCGGGATTTTCTTGAGCGCCACGACGAGCAGGGCTCACGTCGCGGCGCTGACCAGCAAGGCGCTCGCCGACCAGCCCGACGAGGCCGCCGGCATACGGGGGAAGTCGCGTGAATCTGATTGAGTGCCGCGGGATAACCAAGCGCTACCGGCGCACCTGGGCGCTGCGTGATTGCAGCCTCGCCATCCCCGAAAGCCACGTCGTCGCCCTCGTCGGGCCGAACGCTGCAGGCAAGACGACACTGCTGAACCTCGCCGCCGGGCTGCTGCGGCCAACCGCGGGCGACATCACTGTGCTCGGCGGCCAGCAACCGGGATCGGGCGCCGCGAGGACCGGCATCGCCTTCGTCGCCCAGGACGCGCCGCTGTACCGCCACCTACGGGCCGACGACATGCTCCGCCTGGCCGCGAACCTGAACGTCACCTGGGACTACGACGGCGCACGCGCCCGCCTTGCGGACCTGCGCATCCCGCTGGACCGCAAGGTGCGCGCGCTGTCAGGGGGCCAGCGGGCGCAGCTCGCGCTGACAATTGCCCTCGCCAAGCGGCCCAGGCTACTCATCCTGGACGAGCCGCTGGCCAGCCTCGACCCGCTGGCCCGGCACGACTTGATGGGATGGCTGATGGCTGAGGTGGCCCAGGAGGGCATGTCGGTGATCTTCTCCTCCCACGTCGTCGCCGAGCTTGAACTGATCGCCGACTACCTGGTCGTCCTCAACGACGGCCAGCTCCAGCTTGGTGGCAAAGTCGAAGACCTGCTGGCCGCGCACCGCGTCCTGACCGGACCGAGCAACGAGATGGCCCTTGATGCGCAGCAGATCGCGGTGATCCATTCCCGTCAGGCCGGCGCGCAGGCGCACCTCCTGGTCAGGACCTCGCCGCCGGGCGCCACCACCCCGGCTGGCTGGCAGTCCGACCCGGCCAGCCTGGAGGACCTGGTGCTTGGCTACCTGCGCGACCCCGGCGCTCGCATGCTGCCCGGCCCCGCCATGGCGGGATCGGGCGGGGGATCAGCGGTGACGCCGTGACGGCCGCCGCACCCCCGGTCAGCGAGAACCGGCAGCCAGCCGGTCAGGTCGCGGCGGTGCCGTGGCGCCGGATGATGCGAGTCACGACGCGCCAGCACCGGATGGCGCTGCTAAGTACCGGTGTTGTCGTCGCGGTCCTGGCCGTCACGCTGGCGGCAACGGGAATATCCCTGCACGCGCTTGCGGCTCGTGGCGGGCCCAACTGGTACGGCAGGACCCGCGGTAGCGTCGACTACGGCGGGGCATTGCAATGGCTGGAGCTCATCCTCCAGCTTCTTCCCTTGCTCGCCGGCATGTTCCTCGGTGCGCCGCTGCTGCCCCGCGAGATCGATAGCGGCACGTCCAAGCTGGCCTGGACGCAAGCCGCGAGCCGCACCAGGTGGCTGCTTGCTCAGCTGCTGCCTATCGCCACCGTGCTGGCAGTGGCCGCACTCGGCCTCGGCGCCGTGTTCGCCTGGTGGCGCGCGCCGTTCCCGAATTATGACTTCCGGCCGATCCGACCGTGGTCGTCGTGGTCGCCGTGGCTGTTCAACCTGAACCCGGTTCTACTCGCGGGCTGGGTCGTATTCGCCTTCATCCTCGGCGTCGTCGTCGGCGCCGCCATCCGGCGGACTCTGCCCGCTATGGCAGCCACGTTCGCCTGCTACGGCGCGCTCGTCTATGCGGTATCGACCTCCTGGCGGATGCACTACCTCCCGCCGCTGCACCGCGTACTGGCAGTTCAGTTCCAGGGTGGCACAGGCTCCTACAGCTCCTATTCGTATTACGGCTTCGGGAGCCTCCGAGCACCTCGGCCTGTCATCGTGAGCGACGGGCTGGCCTGGCCGGACGGGCGCCTGCTGAGCAATGTGCAGCAGCTGAACTCGGCAGCCTGGATGAGAGCGCATCACATCGTCGAGTGGGTGACCTATCAGCCCGCTAGTCGGTACCACGCGTTCCAGGCGATCGAGATCGGCTGGCTGCTCGTCGTGTCCGCGCTGCTGCTCGCAGGTGCGATCGTGCTGATCCGGCGCCGCCCGGCCTGACCCCGCCCGCCCCGAATCCCCTGGTCCGCGCGCTACATCAACCATGTGTATTGTATAAGCACTGTAATAACACTGTCACGCTGAGAGAGAAGAGATGGACGCCCGCTACCCCGAGATCGAGCCGTATGACCACGGCCTGCTGGATGTCGGCGACGGCAACGCCATGTACTGGGAAGCCTGCGGCACCCCGGAGGGCAAGCCAGCCCTGGTCCTGCACGGCGGCCCGGGCTCAGGCTGCACCGCCGGCATGCGCCGGTATTTCGATCCGGCCGCGTACCGGATTGTGCTGTTCGACCAGCGGGGCTGCGGCCGGAGCAAACCCCACGTCAGCGATCCCACGGTCAGCCTGGCAGCGAACACCACGCAGCACCTGCTCGCCGACATCGAACGGCTTCGCCAGCACCTGGCTATCGACAGCTGGCTGATCCGCGGCGCCTCCTGGGGGTCGGTGCTGGCCCTCGCCTACGCCGAGCAGTACCCCGAACTCGTCACCGGCATGGTCCTGAGCGGCGTCGGCACCGGGCGCCGCGGCGAAGTCGAACTGTTCACCCGCGGCCTGGGCGCGCTCTTCCCTGCGGACTGGGCTCGCTTCCGCGACGGCGTGCCCGAAGACGACCGCGACGGCAACCTCGCCGCCGCTTACAGCCGCCTGATTAATGCGGGAAACGGGGACCTGCGTGCTGCCGCCGCCAGGAACTGGTGCGACTGGGAGGAGGCCATGGTCCCGACCTCACCGCGGCCGGATCCGCGCTACGCCGACGCGAAGTTCAGGCTGGCGTTCGCCCGGCTCGTCACTCATTACTGGAGCCACGATCATTTCCTCGACGACGGTGTGCTGCTGCGGCGGGCAGCCCGGCTGGGCGCCGTTCCCGGCATTGTCGTCCAGGGCAGCCTGGACCTGATCAACCTGCTCGGCACCCCGTGGCAGCTGGCAGCCGCCTGGCCGGGCTGCGAGCTGGCCCTCATCTCCGAAACTGGCCATGGCGGCAGCGCCGCGCTGGACGCGGCGATCGTGGCGGCAACCGACCGCTTCGCCGCCGGCCAGGGCTGGACCGGTCATGGCTGAGCCGACACCTGACGGCCCGGCGCCTGCCGGCCCGGCCGCCTCGCTGACTGGGCTCGGCACCCAGCTCCGGCACGTCCTTGACCTCATGGATGGCGATGTCGCCACGGTGCTGACCGACCTGGGCGTGACCGGCTACCGGCCGCGCTTCAGCCCCGTCGTCCGCGCGCTTGTCGCGCTCGGGCCGGTGCCGATCAGGGACCTGGCCAACGCGATCTCGGTCACGCACTCGGCCGCTAGCCAGACCGTGGCTCAGATGAGAACGCGCGGCCTCGTTGTCCTCCGGCCCGGCGAGGATGCCCGGCAGCGGGTGGTGCACCTGACCGCCAAGGCCCGCGCCCTGCTGCCGAGAATCGAGGCGGAATGGGCGGCGACCGCCTCAGCCGCCGCCGAGATGGACGCCGAGCTGCCATTCCCGCTGGCCGAGCTTGTCCCGGCGATCGCCGTCGTGCTCCGGCAGCGCTCGTTCCGCCAGCGGATCACCGAGTCGCAGTGGGCACGCGCACACCCGGATTTCACCGCTGCGCTAGCGGCGGCGCGCCGACCGGGATAGACGTGCAGATGCCCAGGCTGCTTACCGACATCACCCCGCTGCGCGACTCCGCGCCGTTCCGGCGCCTGTTCGCCGGCAGCCTGCTGTCCTCGGTAGGCGGCGCGCTGACCGGCTTCGCCATCCCGCTGCAGGTGTACGACATCACTCGGTCACCATTCGCGCTTGGTGCGATCGGCCTGGTCGCGCTGGGCCCGACGCTCGGCATCGGATTGCTCGGCGGGCCGCTCATCGACACGCTGGACCGGCGCAAGCTCGTGCTGGCCACAAGCGTCTGCCAGGCGGGCGTGTCCGCGG
Organism: uncultured Actinomycetota bacterium; assembly: GCA_963834665.1. Classification (GTDB taxonomy): domain Bacteria; phylum Actinomycetota; class Actinomycetes; order Streptosporangiales; family Streptosporangiaceae; genus JAJYUU01. Next base: position 58,401 of record CAWICK010000004.1, on the reverse strand, counting down.
TGCTCGCGGCGCAGGCGTTCGCCGGGCTGTCGGTCCTCTGGCTGCTGTACGCGCTGATCGCGGTGCAGTCCGCGCTCGCAGCGCTGAACATGCCGGCCAGGCGGGCATTGATTCCGAGCCTGCTCCCGCCGGACCGGCTGCCCGCGGGCCTGGCCCTGAACAGGATCAGCTTCCAGGCCACCCTCATCATCGGCCCGGCACTGGGCGGGCTGCTCACCGCGGCCGCCGGCGTCAAGGCCTGCTACCTGATCGACGCGATCAGCTTCGGCGGCGCGCTGTACGGCGTGAGCCGTCTGCCTCCGATGCCGCCTCAGCCGGGAACGGCCAGGCCAGGCCCGCGCGCAGTCGCCGAGGGACTCCGGTTCATCCAGCGCAGCCAGGTGCTGGCCGGCGCGTTCCTCGCCGACCTGAACGCTACGGTCTTCGGGCTGCCGGTCGCCCTGTTCCCGGCCATCAACGCCGAGCGGTTTGGCGGCAATCCGGCGACGCTCGGCTTGTTCACCACCGCGATCGGCGTCGGCGGCTTGCTGAGCTCGGCCTGCACCGGGCCGCTGCGGCAGCTGTCGAAACAGGGCAGGGCGATGCTGTGCATGGTCACCATCTGGGGCGCGGCGTTCGCCGGCTTCGCGCTGGCGCGCAGTCTCTGGCTGACGCTCAGCATGCTGGCGGTCGCCGGCGCCGCCGACACCTTCACTGTTGTCATCAGGGGCACGATCGTGCAGGCCGTCACCACCGACTCGCTCCGGGGGCGCCTGACTGCCGCCGAGTACGTACTCGGCGCGGGCGGCGAGTCACTTGGCAGGCTCGAGTCGGGTGTGGTTGGCTCGCTTGCCTCCCCCGTCATAAGCGCGCTGTCCGGCGGCCTCATCACCGTGGCGTTGTCCGCCGTGCTCGCTCTCGCGCTACCCGGCTTCGTCCGGTACCGGGCGGGACAGGATGCGCCAGCACCTGCTGATGATGCGCACCTAGACCATCAGGAGAGCGAGCCGGTCGCTGGCGACTTCGCGACGTGACTGGCGGCCGGCGGGTTATCCGCTTGGATCGCGGGCCGGCCATCGGGTAGGCATGACTCATGACCACCGAAGTTGCGCGGTACTGGCAGCACGGGGCGGTCGCGGGAGTCGACCTGCTGCGGGCGAAGTACTTCACGCACCGGTACGGCCGGCACGCGCATGAGACCTACACCTTCGGGCTGATCGAGGCTGGCGTCGAGGAGTTCGACTACGGCGGCACGCTGCTGCGCGCCGGGCCGGGCGCGGTAGCGCTGCTCAATCCGGAGGTCGTGCACACCGGTCAGGCGGCGACGCCAGCGGGCTGGACCTACCGGGTGCTGTATCCCGAAGTCGGCGTAGTGACGCACGTGGCCGAGCAGCTTGGCTGGCGGCGCGGCACGCCGCGGTTCCCGCAGACGGTGCTGTATGACGCCCGCAGCGCGGCCCTGATGCGCAGCGCGCACCGCGCCGCCGAGCACGGCGACCAGCTTGCCTCCTCCAGCCTGCTCAACGCGGCACTGGCCGGCCTGCTGCGAGCCCATGCGGCGACCGGCCTCGCCCCGGTGCCGGAGACCAGCGGAGCCGCCCGGGCGCGGCGGGCGCCGGCCGCCGTTCAGGCCGTGTGCGAGTTGCTGCACGATCGGCTGGCCGAGCCACCGTCGCTGGCTGAGCTGGCCGCGATCACCGGACTGAGCCAGTTCGCGCTGTTGCGCGCGTTCCGCACTCAGACCGGGTTGCCGCCGCACGCCTACCTCAACCAGCTGCGGGTGCGCCGGGCGCGCTCGCTACTTGACGACGGACTGCCGCCAGGAGAGGTAGCGGCGCTCACCGGATTCGCCGACCAGGCGCACCTGACAAGGCATTTCAAGCGCGTCGTCGGCGTGCCGCCCGGCGCCTACCAGCGGGAGCGGATCCTGGCTGCGTGACCGCCGGGATGGTGGCGGCAAGAACGTACAAGACCCCGCTGACCGCTGGACCTAGGTTGGCGCTATGCCAGCCGCGACCGTCGTAGATGCGCTAACGCAACGGCCGGCCCGGCCGGTCCGCGACGGCGTCACGCTGGGGCTGGCCGCCGGGGCAGCCGGCATCGCGTTCGGCGCGGCCGCTGTCAGCTCCGGCCTGTCTGCCTGGCAAGCGTGCGTGCTGAGCCTGCTGGCGTTCACCGGCGCATCCCAGTTCGCCCTGGTCGGCGTCATCGCCAGCGGCGGCAGCCTGCTCGCGGGCACGGCCGGGGCGATCCTGCTCGGCGGCAGGAACGCCCTGTACGGCCTGCGGCTGGCGGACGTGCTCCGGCCGCGCGGGCCCGCTCGGCTGCTGACCGCGCTCGGAGTCATCGACGAGACGACAGCGGTAGCTCTGGCCCAGCCCGGCCCGGCCGCCGCCCGGAAAGGTTTCACCGCGACGTTCGCCTGCACCTACCTGACCTGGAATTTCTGCACGCTGGCCGGCGCGCTGGGGGCTGGCCGCATCGGCTCGCCGCAGGCGTTCGGCATCCAGGTGGTCGGGCCGGCCGCTTTCCTGGCGCTGATCTGGCCCCGGCTCAAGGCCGGCCGGACCGAGCGGGCCATCGCGGTGGCCGGCGCGGCGATCGCGCTGGCGACCACCCCGGTGCTGCCGATCGGCGTCCCGGTCATCCTGGCCGCGACGGCGGCGCTGGCCGGAGCGCTCGCCAGCTCACCTCGGGCGGATCAGTGACCGGAGCGTGGATCGCCGTGCTGGTCACCGCCGTCGGATGCTACGCCTTCAAGCTGGCCGGCCTGACCGTGCCGCAGCGGCTCCTGGCCCGGCCGCTGGCGCGCCGGTTCGCCGAGCTGGTCCCTGTTGCGCTGCTGGCCGCGCTGTCGGCCGTGCAGACCGCGACGACCGGGCACGGGCTGGCGTTCGACCCAGCGCGCCTGGCTGGCCTGGCCGCCGCGGTCGTCGCGCTGCTGCTGCGCGCCCCGTTCCTGGTCGTGATCTTCGCGGCAGCCGGCGCGGCGGCAGCGCTGCACGCGGCCGGCCTGAGCTGATCGCGCCGTTGCCCGGCGATCCTGGTCGCGCCGGGTAAAGTGCCCCGAGTGACGATTGGCATTGAGATTCTCGACAAAGTGACCGACGAGGTGGTCGACGCCTTCGGCCGGCTGCTGCCTCAGCTGTCGAGCACGGCTGAGCCAGTGGACGCGGACGCGCTTACGGCCGTGATCTCTTCGCCGGCCGTGACGGTACTGCTGGCGCGCGGTGACGACGACGGCATCATCGGTACCCTGACCCTGGCGATGTTCCCGGCCCCGACCGGCCTGCGGGCCTGGATCGAGGACGTCGTCGTGGATGCGGCGGCGGGCCGGCAAGGCGCCGGGATGGCCCTGGTCCGCGAGGCACTCCGCCTGGCCGAGGCGGCCGGAGCCAGGACCGTGGACCTGACGAGCCGGCAGTCGAGGGAAGCAGCCGGCGGCCTGTACGCGAAGGCCGGCTTCGGGCAGCGCGAGACGCGCCTGTACCGCTACACCTTCAGCTAGCCGGCCCGATCGGAACGAGCAAGGCGGCGGCCCGGCGCGCGAGCCGCCGCCGCAATCACGCCGCTAGACCTTGAGCATCCGCTTCATCGCGTCCAGACCCTTGGAGAATGGGTCTTGCGCGGGCATCTGACCCTCCGGTGTCGCCTGGTTCACCATCTCCGGCAGGGCCTTCGCCACCTGCTCGCTGGTTTCCTCCGGCGTCAGGCCGGCCTGCTGGGCCATCGAGTTGAGCTCGCTGGGGTCCATGGCTTGCTGGACCTGGGCCCCGGAGACCGACTGATTCTGGCCGGTGCCAACCCACGACTGGACCTGCTGGCCGAGGCCACTCTTAGTCAGCTTTGCGGTCACGCCCTGGAGGCCGCCGCTGGAGTTGAGCATCTTCTGGAGTGAGGCGAGCCCGCCCTCCTGGCCCTGCTGACCGCCGAGCTTGGCCATCGTGTCATTGAGGAATCCCATGACTTTCCCCCCCGTTTGGTGGCATATGGCTACCTGCCGGTGACATCGGGTCACGGTAACGAACGTCCTCCCCGCTCCCCGGTGGTTTACCCGTCCAGCTCTGCAATTGCACCGAGCAGCCGCTCTACCTCGGTGCTGTCGTTGTAATGCACCAGACCGGCCCGGACGGCGCTGCCGCTGTCCCGGATCCCCAGCGCGCCGGTCAGCTCCCAGGCGTAGTTATGGCCGTGCCAGACGTTGATCTTGCGGTTGGCCAGGTGCTCCGCAACCTGCTTGGGTGTCTGGCCGGCCACGGTGAAGTACGCGGTCGCCGTCCGGCTGGCCGCCCGGCCGTAGGTCCGCACATGCTGCATGCTCTCCAGCCCGGCCAGCAGGACCCCGAACAGTTCCTGTTCGTACTGCTGCACCGCGGCCATCGAGCTGAGCACGCGGTCACGCAGGGTGCCGGCTGCGGGTCCGCCCGCCTCGGCCAGCGACGCCAGGTGATGGACCGCCGCGGTCACCCCGGCCAGGCTGGCGAACGACGGCGTGCCGAGCTCAAAGCGCTCGGGCACCGTGTCCGGGGATGGCACCAGCTTGTCCGGCCGGAGCGTATCCAGCAGCGCGGGCTCGGCGACCACCGCGCCGATGTGCGGGCCCGACCACTTGTAGGCGCTCGTCGCGTAGAAGTCCGCGCCGAGCGCGCCCACGTCGGTCGGCAGGTGCGGAGTCGCATGCACGCCATCGACGTAGCTGAGCGCGCCGGCCGCGCGCGCCATCGCGGTGATCGCCGGCACGTCGGGCCTGGTGCCGATGACGTTGCTGGCCGCGCTGACCGCGACAAGCCTTGTCCGGTCGCTGATAAGCGCTCCGTACTGCGCGGCGGGCAGCTCGCCGGTCGCCGGGTCTACCTCGGCCCACCGCACGGCGGCGCCAGCCCGATCGGCAGCCTGCAGCCACGGCCGGATGTTCGCATCGTGGTCGAGCCGGGACACGATGACCTCGTCGCCGGGCCCCCACGTGTTCGCCAGTACCGCGGCTAGCCGGTAGGTCAGGGTGGTCATGTTCGGCCCGAGCACGACGCCGTCGGGATGACCGCCGGTAAGAGCCGCCACCGCGGCGCGGCAGTCAGCCGTGATCGAGTCCGCCCGGTGGCTCGCGGGGAAAGCCCCGCCCCCGTTGCCGAGCCCCGCCGCCTGCGCCGCGCTGACAGCCTCGATCACCGCGGCCGGCACCTGCGTCCCGGCGGCGCCATCGAGGTAGGCGTAGCCGTCGGCTAGTGCCGGGTAGCAGGCCCGGACCGCCTCCACATTGAGCTTCACTGCCGGTTATCCCTTCCGCCCCAGGCGCAGATCATCCTTTCGCCGCAGGCGCTTGCGCACCCACCCGGCTGACCGCGTCCTGGCCTGGCTGCCTGGGGGGCGCCGGCCGGACACCGCCAGCACAGCATGCCAGGGGTCGAGATGACGCGCACTCCGGCCTCCGTGCCCGCGCGCAGCCTGCAGCAGCGGCAGGTGCGGCATGCCCGCCAGCCAGCCGGCGAGTACTGCGGCTGGATCGGCGGGCCGGTAGTCAGCACCGAGCGCCACCGCCAGGTCCCAGGCATGCAGGTGCCACTCAGCACCGGCGGCGCCTGCCATGCCGCCGACGGTTACCCACGTATCACGGTACTGGTGATGCGGCAGCTCCCAGACCGGCCCGAGGCGAGCGGCGTAACGGCGCGCAGACTCGGCGAAGGCGGCGATGTGCTCGGGCGGCGCTGCGTCCGCCAGGGCGGCGAGCTCGGCAGCGTTCTGCCTCGCCAGCTTCCGGCTAAGGGTGTCCGGATACGCCCCGGTCGCCATCAGCCGCGCGTAGCGGCTCACCGGAGCCTCGTCCAGGTACTCGTGGAAATCGTCAGCGACGCAGCGCAGATGCCCGGCCAGATCAGAGGCACGCCACTCGGGGCACGGCGTCTGCGCGCTCCAGCCAGCCTCGTCAAACTGGGCGGCAATCCGGCAAATCGCTGCGATCCCCGCGTCGTAGACAGCTAAAACCGGAACGGGCTCTCGTAGCGGCGCATGCATGTCCCAGGAATGGGTGCGCTCCACGGGGCCCCCTCCAAGCCGACTCCGGCAACAGCACGCCGTCGTCTCGCCAGAGTGCCAGAGTTACCCGCTCTTCGCCACCCTGGGGCCTATTCCTCCATACGCGACAGGCGTGCGCTCTCGCGTGACGCAGCGGCATACGGACGCCGAACTGCAGCTGGCCGCCGGCATACTGCCGCTTACGAGTTAGCCAGGCGTTTGCCGTTCGCCAACCGAAAACTCTGGTGACAGCACTGCCGATCGCCGGTTAACCTGCGGTTAATGCCCCCCACGTCAGCTGGTTCGCCGCCGCATGCCCCGGCACAGGCGCCCACCCAGGCGCAGGATCCCGCACAGGCTCATCCTCCCGCGCAGGCACAGACTCCCGCGCAGGCACAGACTCCAGCGCAGGCACTGTGGCGCATGCGCGAGTACCTGCGCCCGTATTACCTTGGCCTGTTCCTCATGATCACGGCTGCGATCCTGGCCGTGACGTCCGAGATCGCGATCCCGTTCATCACCAAGTCCGTCATCGACAGCGTCGTGGTCAAGGGGATCAGGTCCGAGCTGTTGCCACTCAGCATCGCCGCCATGACCCTCGGCTCGATCCAGGCTGGACTGAATTTCTTCCGGCGGTGGGCGGTGTCGGGCGCCGTAGTCGGGATGGAGAAGACCATCCGTGACGACCTCTACCACCACCTGCAGCGGCTCGAGCCCGCTTTCCATGACTCCTGGCAGTCCGGTCAGCTCCTGTCCCGTGCGACCAACGACCTCTCCACGATCAGGCGGTTCGCCGGGTTCGGTGTCGTGTTCTTCATCACAAACACCTGGACCTTTCTGCTCATCGTCGCGTTGCTGATCCGGATGAACTGGTGGCTCGGCCTCCTGACCGGCTGCCTGTTCCTGCCGGTGTGCGTACTGTGCCTGCGGTTCGAGAAGCGCTACCGGGTGCTGTCCAGGCTGTCCCAGGACCAGCAGGGGGACCTGGCCACCTACGTCGAGGAGGCGGCGACTGGCATCCGGGTGCTCAAGTCGCTCGGTCGCCGGGACGAGGCCGCTGCCCGCCACCTGGCTCAGTCCAGAATCGTCTTCCGCACCCAGGTCGACAAGGCCCGGCTGCGCGGCACCTTCTGGGCAGCGCTCGACATGGTGCCGAACGCCGTGATCGGCCTGCTGCTGCTGCTCGGGGTGTTCGCCGTGAGCAGCCACGCGCTGACCCTCGGCGGCCTGGTCGCGTTCGTGACGCTGACATTGCTGCTGGTCTGGCCGATCGAGGCCATGGGCTTCATCATCGCGACCGGCCAGGAGGCGGCCACTGCCGCGCAGCGGATCTACGAGATCTTCGACACCGAGCCCGCGATCGCAGGCCCGGGCGGCGAAGGCGGCCTGGACCGGCCGGGGCTGTCGGCCGGACGCTGGCTCAGCGGGCGCAAGGCGGCAGCGGCGAAGGCGGCCCGGCCCGCGACCGGGCCGGCCACGTCGTCGCGCGGACGGGATGGGAACGAGCGGGCCGGCCGCCTGATCTTCGACCGGGTCGGGTTCCGCTATCCGGAGGCGCAGTCGCCACTGCTGCGCGGCATCAGCCTGGAGCTGGAGCCGGGCGAGACCGTGGCGCTGGTCGGCGCGACCGGATCAGGCAAGACGACCTTGCTGCACCTGGTGCCGCGGCTGGCTGACGTGACGGCCGGCCGGATCACGCTGGACGGCATCGACGTGCGGGACTTGCCGTTGCCCGAGTTGCGCAGCAGGGTTGCCTGCGCGTTCGAGGACCCGATCCTGTTCTCCGCCAGCGTGCGGGAGAACGTTAGCTTCGGCGTCCAGGACGCGAGCGAGGCCGATATCGTCGCGGCGCTTGAAGCCGCCCAGGCTGAGTTCGTCGCCGACCTGCCCTGGGGACTGGACACGCGGATCGGCGAGCAGGGCATGGCCCTTTCCGGCGGCCAGCGCCAGCGTGTGGCGCTGGCCCGCGCCATCCTGGCCCGGCCGCAGGTTCTTCTCCTCGACGACCCGTTGTCAGCGCTGGACGTGCATACCGAAGCCAAGGTGACGGCCGCCCTCGCCGAGGTGCTGACCGAATCAACCGCCCTTGTCGTCGCCCACCGGCCGTCGACCGTGTCGCTCGCCGACCGGGTCGCCTTGCTCCAGGGCGGGGTCATCGCGGCGCTGGGCACGCATCACGAACTGCTGGCCGCCGAGCCTCGGTACCGGGAGCTGATGAGCTCGGACCGCCTCGACGGGTCGGACCGCCTCGACGGGGATGATGGCCAGGCCTCTCCCGGACTGACGGCGGGAGCCCGCAGGTGAGCGCCGTGCAGGCGTGGCGCGGGATTGCTGCGGAGCAGGAAGACGAGATCAGCGGCAAGCTCGGCACGCTGCTGCGCCGGCGCTCGCGGCGGCTGCTGGCGAACCTGCTCCGGCCCTACCGCCGGCTGGTGCTGACGATCTTCGCGCTGATCGTGGCCGCCCAGCTCGCTGCCCTGGCGGGCCCGTGGCTCGTTGGCGTCGGCATCGACAAGATCCCGCAGCTGGAGAAGACGCACAACGCCGGCTCCTTGGCGCTGATCATCGGCGGCTTCGCCGTGGCCGTGGTGGTGCAGGCCGCTGCCACCCGCGCCTACATCGCCGACATCGGGCAGCTGGGCGGCCGGGTGGTCCTCGAGTTGCGGCGCCGGCTGTTCGCCCACTTCCAGCGGCTGCCGATCTCGTTTCACGAGCACTACACCTCGGGCCGGGTCATCTCCCGCCAGGTGTCCGACATCGACTCGATCTCCGACCTGTTCGATGAGGGCCTGGCGTCGCTGGTCTCCTCAGTGCTGTCGCTGCTGCTTGTCGGCGGCGGGATGCTGCTGCTGGACTGGCAGCTGGCGCTCGTGGTCATGGCAGGCTTCCCGCCGCTGGTCTGGCTGTCGGCCTGGTTCCGCCGCGAGTCCGCCATCGCCTACCGGCGAAGCAGGGAAACCATCGCGCAGGTCATCGTCCAGTTCGTGGAGACGTTCGGCGGCATCAGGGCGGTCGAGGCGTTCCGGCGGGAGAGCCGCAACGAGGAGATCTTCTCGGACCTGAACCAGAAGAACGCCGAGGCCAACCTGCGCTCCTCACGGCTGCTGGCCATCTACTTCCCCGGCGTGACCCTAGTCGGCAACCTGGCCATCGGCGCCGTGCTGCTGTATGGCGGGCTGCGCGTCCTGGACCACCAGATGCAGGTCGGCGTCCTCGTTACCTTCCTGCTGTACCTGCAGCGCTTCTTCGATCCGCTGATCGACCTGTCCCAGTTCTACAGCTCGTTCCAGTCGGCCGGCGCGGCCCTGGAGAAGATCTCCGGCGTGCTCGACGAGCCGCCGAAGGTCGCCGAGCCCGAGCATCCGGTGGCGCTGCCCGGCGGCGACGGGCCGGACAGCCGCGGCCGGCGTGTGCAGTTCGAAGACGTGCGGTTCGCCTACCGTTCGCGCACCGTACTGCCGGACCTGTCCCTGACTATCCCGGCTGGGCAGACGATCGCGCTGGTTGGGGCCACCGGGGCGGGCAAGACCACGATCGCGCGGCTGCTCGCCCGGCTGTATGACCCGGTGGCAGGCAGCGTGCTACTGGACGGGCTGGACGTCCGGCAGCTATCTGACAGGTCGCTGCGCCAAGAGGTGATCCTGATCACCCAGGAGAACTTCCTGTTCACCGGGTCGATCGCGGACAACATCGAGCTCGGCAAGCCGGGCGCGAGCCGGGCCGAGATCGTCGCGGCGGCACGCGCGATCGGCGCGCACTCCTTCATTGCCGATCTGCCGAACGGCTACGACGAGCAGGTCGGCAAGAGCGGCGGGAGGCTGTCGGCCGGCCAGCGCCAGCTGATCTCGTTCGCCCGGGCATTCCTCGCTGCCCCGGCCGTGCTGGTGCTGGACGAAGCGACCTCACTGCTGGACATTCCCAGCGAGCGGCTGGTGCAGGACGCGCTGCAGACGATCCTGGCCGGGCGCACCGCGGTGATCATCGCGCACCGGCTGTCGACCGTCGCGATTGCCGACCGGGTGCTCGTGCTCGAGCACGGCAAGATCATCGAGGACGGTCGGCCCGAGGACCTGCTGACCTCGGACGGCGAGTACTCAGCGCTGCATGCGAGCTGGCAGGAGAGCCTCGCCTGACAGGACCAGACGCACGCCATCACCATCGTCGGCTTCGCAGCGATCATTGCCGCTCAGGCCGTTCTGGAAATCCTCGGCCGGCGGAAAGTTCACCGGATTCCTGCCCCTGGCGAGTGGCTCGGCTACGTCATGCGCCCGAAGGCGGGCCGCTGCTTTTCCTGCACGCTGGCTGTGGCTGAGGCTCGCACTAATTCGCTAGGTGACTTTTTGCCGGGAAACGTCCCCGCAGTCAGCAGGCCGTCCGCTTTCGCTAAGCTAAGGGGCGTGAAAAAGGGTCGCACGAAGATCAGCGCCACCGCCGAAGCCGACTACCTGGCCGACGTCGCGCTGGCCGCGAACTTCGATGAACTGCTCGGCCGCGCCGAGGCAGCCGAGCAGGCTTACCGCCGGGCACAGGCACTCGCTGCCCCGGCGGACGAGCAGTACCCGCTGGCCCGCGAACTCGACACGGCGCTGACCGACGCGACTCGGGCCGCCTATGCGGCTCAGCGCGCCGAGATAGGCCCGCTCGGCTACGAGGACCGCATCTACCGGCGCAAGGCGATGGCCACCTCCGCGGTGCATGCCTGGACTGACGAGGCCGAGCGGCTGCTCACCCTGCGGGAAACGCACCTGCTCACCGGCTTCCCGGCCCGTCAGCTGGTCCGCGTTATAGGCGCCGAGATAGCCCGGTTGCCGGCCTCCAACCACTCCTGACGCCCGTCGTTCCGGCGGCCGTTTACTCGGGCCAGCCGACGGTTTCCGACCCAATTGATCCTGGGCTAGATCTGCGCGCGTAAAGCGGACTACATGAAACCTACAAAGCACGGTTGGGAAAACAGTCACATCGGGCCATGCCGTGCAGCGTCACTCTGGTGACACAGTAGGGTGTGATCAACAACACAAACGATTGACCACACAGGAGGCACAAGAATGTGCCCGCACACGCCACGGTGTCCGGACCCCAGCGGGCCGGACCGCGAGGCGGCACGGACCGTCATCAGTCATCCCGAGCAGGGCTGGAGCCTGCTCTGTAATGGCATCGTCATTTTCGAGGACACCGGCGAGCTGCTGCCCGGTGGTGCGTGCATCGAGCCGCATCGCCCGACGGACATCGGCAGCTGCGCCATCGCTACGGAGGTAACGGCAGTCCCGTCTTCGGCTGCCTGAGCACGCAGGGCAACCCCGCAGCCCTGGTGCCCCTGCAGGCGGCTAGCCGCCCAGCAGGTCCCCGAGCCATGAGCCGACCGCCGCGCCAACCGCGGCCGCGTTCCTGGTCAGGGCGTGAGTCTCTCCCGGCAGCACGATCACCGAGGTGGCATCTGCCCGGTCAGGGATCCCGAACGGGTCACTCGCACCGTTGATCACCAGGACGTCGAGTGCCGGCCGCACGCAGTTCGCCGACCCTGCTGTTCTCCGGCCGCCCGGGCGGATGCAGGGGGAAGGCCAGGGCAACGACTGCCCGCGCTCCGGCTGCGGAAGCGGTCCGGCAGGCCACCCGGGCGCCGTTACTGCGGCCACCCTGGACCAGCCGGATCCCCGGGTACTTGCGGCGAAGCGCCGCGATGATTTCCAGCCAGGCTGCGTCCTGGCGGTCCGGCGAACCAGGCGCCCGCGCCCCGCGGACCCGGTACGGCTGGAGGACGCGGGCCACCGCGCCGCCGAGGTCCCGTGCTGCGTCCCGGACTGCGAGCAGGTCCTTGGTGTCCACGCCGCCTGCCGCACCGTGTGTCATGACCAGCAGGAACGCAGGCTTGGCCGGGGCATCGATCGTCACCTGCGCGAGCCCGGCCGCGGTGCTGATGTTCACGGTGGCAGCCTAGCCCGCACGGCGTGCGGGGCTGGCGCCCCGCACGCTAAGGCAGGTCGGCGACATCGACGGACTCGATCTGACCGGAGGCGAAGTTGGTCACGAGCAGCACCTTGCCGCCTGGCTCGAGCGCCATCTCGCGCGGGAACCGGCCGGCGCAGGTAGCCAAGCATCGCCGGCTTGCCCGCGAGCGCAGCCGTGGTGTCCACCACCGCCAGCGAAGCTACGGCACGGCCAGCGCCGAACCTGTTGGAGTCGGCCACCACGATCCTGGTGCCGTCGCGGACGAGGGCCAGCCCGACTGGAGCCTCGCCGACCCGGACTGCGGCCAGCAGGGCGTGGGCGGGGTCGGTCCGGAGCGGCTCGCAGAGAAGGCCAGCAGCGCATCGCTGGCCCGCGCAGTTACCCACACGACCTTGCCGTCGGGCGAGATGACGACCCGGACAGGATTACAGCCGGCCAGAACCCGGGAGATTACCGAATGCGCGAGCTGGGTGGGAATCGACCCGACGTAGTCAGCCCGGCCGAAACCGGAGCCAAGCGCGCGCTGCAGCCTGAAGACAGCGATCTTGTCGGCATACTCCAGGCTGACGAACGCGTACGCCCCGTCCGGCGACACGGCCACCTCGATGGCTCCGCCTTGCCCCCGCGGGCCGAGGCCTTGCTCGGGCGGGCCGGAGAGTATGCCTAGCACGCTATGCGGACTGCCGTGCTCGGCGGCCCGCGCGCTGAACACCACAGCTCCGGTCCCGGCATCGGCCACGAGAAGGTACCGGCCATCGGGGGTGATCGTGTCGCCGAGGAGGTCCCAACCTTGGATCGTGAGCCGGATGCTCACCTGGCGGGATAGTGACGGGACGCCGCGGCCCGCAGTCCGCAGGACGCCTACCTCGCCGCCAAGGGCGACGAATGCCCATCGGCCGCCAGGCGCGGCGACGACACCGAAAGGCAAGCCGCCGGGAACGGCAGCCATCGCCACATCGGCAGCAGGGAGCTGTGCTGCCTGCTGCGTCGCGGTCGTGCATCCCGGCATGACAGGATCCCTGCCGGGCCTCCCCGCCGTCCTTAGCGGCGGAAGGTCACGATGGCGGAACGGTCCTGCGAGACCTTGCGCTTCGCGCTGCCCCAGCTCACCACGACGCGCTGCCAGCCGGCCTCCGGCCCGGTCGTGATGACCGGCTCGGCTGAGATCCCGAAGGTGTCACCCGGCCAGACTGCCTTGTTGCCGTACACCCTTCCGGACACCCGGATGACCGGCGACAGCCAGCCTTTCCTGATCGAGAACTCACGCAAATAGAGCGAGTAGCCGTGCCGCGCATTGTCCGCGAGCCACCCGACGTAGGCGATGCCGCGCCGGCCGCCGGCCACCTGGACGATGTGGGTCGCGTTGTCGGTGTCTCGGCGTCACCCGGACGGTCTTCCACGTCCGGCCGTGATTAATGGAATAAGCGAGCCAGCCGATGTCGCGTCCGTGCACCTGGCTGTCCCAGGTTGCGTACAGGTTGCCGGCCGAGTCGGCGCTCATGTCGCCGTCGATCCACCACTCGGAATTGTTCATCGTCAGCCCCGCTGGCCCGATCCGGACCGGCTTGGACCACGTCTTGCCGCCATTCGCCGATGCGGTGAAGAAGCTGTGCGCAGTCGACAGGGTCAGCTTGGCCCGGTTCGTAATGCGGTAGCCCTGGTAGTCCACGTAGATCTTGCCGTCGGGAGCGACCACCATGGGTGCTGCGTCTGCACCGCTGGCCGGGAAGCCGGGGCTGATATGCACGATCCGGCCCCAGGTCCGGCCTCCGTCGGTCGACTTCTGCACGACGGCGTTGACATCGCCGGCAGAGAACCCGCAACTGCCGGACGGGCTGCAGATGAACTTGACTTCGCTCGCACTCGGACCGTAGTCCCAGGTCACGTAGACGACGCCGGCGGGGCTCACGGCGATGAAATCGCGGTCACCCCAGTTGCCCTTGCGCCTCGGGATCAGCAGGCTGACATGCTTGATTGTCTTGCCATGGTTGACGAGCGTCACGACCACCGGGTAGGTGTGGCTGGTGTCCGCGCTCATGAACGCGGCGTAGACGGTGCCGTTGGGCGCGACGGCCAGGGCAGGATCCCATGCACCACCCGAGCCGGGGAGCACGAGCGGCTTGCTGAAGTGCCGCCCCCCATCGGCGGAGGCGGCGAAGCCGATCTGGTTCGGGTTGCCGCAGCCCATCCACTCCTCGTACACGTAACCGTGGCTGGCGGCCTGCTCGATCTCGTTGTTCTGGCCGCTACAGGCACTGAACTGAGTGATCGGACTGACAACGGGCCCCGGTACGGTGGACGCCATCTGGCTAGCGGCGCTTGCCGCGCCCGGCGCCAGCGCCGCGAGCGCGATAACCGTGGCGGGCACTGCCCACCGAAGTCGTCACTGTCCGCCATCCGGGCACGTCATGCCTCCCGATGTCTCGCGGCGACAGGCGCGAGCTACCTGTCCGGATAAGTCCGTCCTGCATACGTTAGTACGGCTGAGTCGCGAACGTCACGATCGCGGCCCGATCCTCGGCGACCTTGTGCGTCGCGCTGCCCCAGCTGACCACCACCCGGGGCCGGCCCGCCAGCGGCCCGGTCCGGGCGGGCGGCTCGACGGAGATGCCGAAGGTATCCCCCGGCCAGACGGCCTTGTTGCCGTACTGGCGGGACACCCGGACGACCGGCGACAGCCAGCCCTTCTTGATCGAGAACTCGCGCAGGTACAGCGCGTAACCGTGCCGCGAGTTGTCGGCCAGCCAGCCGATGTAGGCGATACCCGGCCGGCCGCCAGCCACCTGGACTATGTGGGTCGCGTTGTCAGTATCCGGCGTCACCCGCACGGTCTTCCAGGTCCGGCCGTGGTTCGTGGAGTACGCCAGCCAGCCGATGTCACGCCCGTGCACCTGGCTGTCCCAGGTCGCGTACACGTTGCCGGCCGAGTCGGCTCTGATGTCACCGTCGATCCACCACTCGGTCGTGTTCATGGTCAGCCCGGCCGGCCCGATCCGTACGGGCTTCGACCAGGTCTTGCCACCATTCGCTGATGAAGTGAAGAAGTTATGCGCGGCGGAGAGCGTCAGCTTGGTCCGGCTGGTCACGCGGAAGGCGTGGTAGTCCACGTAGATCTTGCCGTCCGGCTCAACTAGCAGCGGTCCGCTGTCCGCGCCGCCAGCCGGGAAGCCGGGGCTGACATGAACCATCGGTCCCCAGGTCTTGCCGCCGTCAACCGACTTTCGCAGCACGATGTTGAGATCGCCGGCGGCGAATGAGCAGCTTCCGATTGGGCTACAAACGATCTTGACCTCGCTGAGGCTCGGGCCGTAGTCCCACGTCAGGTAGATGGCGCCGGTCGGGCTCACGGCGATGAAGTCGCGGTCTCCCCAGTCGTGCAGCTTGGTGCCGATGAGCCGCCTGACTTGAGGGAAGGTCTTGCCGTGGTTGAAGGACGCCTCGACCACGGGGAAGTAGTGGCCAGGGGTGCTGGTCATGAACGCGGCGTATACGGTGCCGTTAGGCGCGACCGCCAGAGCCGGATCCCACCCGCCAAGCGAGCCAGGGAGCACGACCGGCTTGCTAAAGTGCCGCCCGCCATCTGTCGATGTGGCGAACCCGATCTGGAAGATATTTCGGCTACAGCCGATCCATTCCTCGTAGACGTAATGGTGCCAGACGGCCTGGTCGATCTCGTTGTTCTGGCCGCCGCAGGCACTGGTGAACTCTGTGATCGGGCCGACCACGGGGCCGGGCGCACGGGCAACGTGGGCGGCAACCGCCGCCCCCGGCGTCATGACCACCAGCGCGAACACCGCAGCCGCAGCTGCCCACCGTCGTGTCGCTGCGAGCCATCGGGTCACGCCATCGCCTCCTGGACTCAACTTCGACAAGGCGCAAGCGGCCGACCTGTCGCGGTATGTCATCCGCGGCAGCCTAACATTGCGGGATTAACTAGCCGAAACGCGTGACAAAGCGTCGCTGCCAGGGCGTCTCGACGGCGCGCGGATCATAGTTCGCGCGGACGAAGCTGATGGCCGCCCGCTGGGGCAACCCGTCTAGCACCGCCAGGCAGGCGAGCGCCGTGCCGGTGCGGCCGCGGCCGCCCGCGCAGGCGATCTCGACGCGTTCGCATGCGGCTCGCGTCCACGCCTCACGCAGGGCTCCGGCGGTAGCCGCGCGGTCGGACGGCAGCCAGAAGTCCGGCCAGCGCAGCCAGCGGGCCTCCCATGTGACCGGCGGTGGTTCGTGGCCCAGCAGGTACAGCGCGAAAGCCGGGTCTGGCCCGGCCGGCATCGGGTGGCGCAGCCCGCGACCGCGCACCATCCGGCCAGAGGGCAGTCGCAGCACGCCAGCCATCGCGGGATCCCACAAGGCCGTCATCGTTCCGGCGCGGCTAGACGTCCAGCAGCTTCTTCAGGAACTGGCCGGTGTAGCTCTCCTCGACCCGCGCGACGTCCTCGGGCGTGCCGGTCGCGATCACCGCGCCGCCCCGGGATCCGCCGTCGGGACCAAGGTCGATCACCCAGTCGGCGGTCTTGATCACGTCGAGGTTGTGCTCGATCACGATGACCGTGTTGCCGCCGTCAACCAGCCGTCCGAGCACGCCGAGCAGCTTGCGGATGTCGTCGAAATGCAGGCCGGTCGTCGGCTCGTCCAGGACGTAGATGGTCCGGCCGGTGGAACGCCGCTGCAGCTCGGAAGCGAGCTTGACGCGCTGGGCTTCGCCACCGGACAGGGTAGGCGCAGGCTGGCCTAGCCGGACGTAGCCGAGCCCGACGTCGACAAGGGTCTTGAGGTGGCGGTGAATGGCCGGAACCGGCTCAAAGAACTCGGCCGCCTCCTCGATCGGCATCTGCAGCACGTCCGCGATGGTCTTGCCCTTGTAGTGCACCTGCAGGGTGTCGGTGTTGTACCGGGCGCCGTGGCAGACCTCGCACGGCACGTACACATCCGGCAGGAACTGCATCTCGATCTTGATGGTGCCGTCACCCGAGCACGCCTCGCACCGCCCGCCTTTGACGTTGAAGGAGAACCTGCCTGGCTGGTAGCCGCGAACCTTCGCCTCGGTTGTCTGCGCGAACAGCTTCCTGACGCTGTCGAACACGCCGGTGTAGGTCGCCGGGTTCGAGCGCGGCGTCCGTCCGATCGGTCCCTGATCGACGTGCACCACCTTGTCCAGGTGCTGCATTCCGGTGATCTTGGTGTGCTTGCCGGGCACGATCCGCGTGCCGTGCAGCTCCTTGGCCAGCGCGCTGTACAGGATGTCATTGACCAGGGTGGACTTGCCCGAGCCAGACACTCCGGTGACCGCGATGAAGCAGCCGAGCGGGAATGCGACGTCGACGCCCTCGCAGGTTGTGCGCGGCCGCGCCCTTCACGACGACTTCCCGGCTCCTGGTCCGCTTGCGCCGATGGGCGGGCACCGCGATGGATTCACGGCCGGTGAGGTAGGCGCCGGTGATCGAGTCCTTGCTCGCCAGCAAATCCTCCAGCGGCCCGGAGACCACGACGTGGCCGCCGTGCTCGCCAGCTCGCGGGCCGATGTCCACTACCCAGTCCGCCGCACGGATGGTGTCCTCGTCATGCTCGACCACGATGAGCGTGTTGCCCAGGTCGCGCAGCCTCAGCAGGGTCTCCAGCAGGCGGTGGTTGTCCCGCTGATGCAGCCCGATCGACGGCTCGTCCAGTACGTAGAGCACGCCGACGAGTCCGGAGCCGATCTGGGTGGCGAGCCTGATCCGCTGCGCTTCTCCGCCGGCCAGCGTCGCCGACGCCCGGTCCAGCGTCAGGTAGTCGAGGCCTACGTCCAGCAGGAAGCCGAGCCGGGCGTTCACCTCCTTGAGGATCCGGCCGGCGATCTGCATGTCCCGGTCGGACAGCTGCAGCGACAGCAGCAGCTTGGCTAGCTCGCCGATCGCCAGATTGCAGTAGTCCGCGATCGACCGGTCGTCCACCTTGACCGCAAGCGAGACCGGCTTGAGCCGGGCGCCGCCGCAGGACGGGCAGGGCACCTCGCGCATGAACTCGGCGAACCGCTCCCGGCTGTAGTCGCTGTCGGCATCGGCATGCCGCCGCTCGATGAAGGGGATCGCGCCCTCGAAGTTGGTGTAGTACGACCGCTCCCGCCCGTACCGGTTCTTGTAGCGGACGTGCACCTGCTTGTCGTAGCCGTACAGCAGCGCGCGCTGGGCCGCGGCGGGCAGCCGCGCCCACTGCGTGGTGATCTTGAATCCGAGCGCGTCGCCGAGCGCATCGATGAGCCGGACGAAGTAGTCGCTGACGTTGCCGCCGCTCCACACCGCGATCGCGCCGTCGGCCAGTGTCCGGGAGGGGTCGGAGACGACGAGCTCCGGGTCGACCTCCATCTTCGTGCCCAGGCCGGTGCAGTCCGGGCAGGCGCCCCACGGGCGAGTTGAAGGAGAACGACCGCGGCTCAAGCTCGTCGAAGGACAGGTCGTCGTACAGGCAGGCGAGGTGCTCGGAGTACATCCGCTCCCGGTGCGGGTCGTCCTCGGGCAGGTCGACGAAGTCCAGCACGACCACGCCGTTCGCCAGCGACAGCGCAGTCTCCACCGAGTCGGTCAGCCGGCGGCGCGCCGACTCCTTGACGTCCAGCCGGTCGACAACGACCTCGATGGTGTGCTTCTCGTACTTCTTCAGCGCTGGCAGCTCGCCGGAGACCGCCGTCTCCAGCCTGATGATCGTGCCGTCGACCCGCGCCCTGGAAAAGCCCTTGACCTGGAGTTCCCGGAGCATCTCGGTGTACTCGCCCTTGCGCCCGCGGATGACCGGCGCGAGGACCTGGAACCTGGTCCCCTCGTCGAGCTCGAGCACCCGGTCCACGATCTGCTGCGGGGTCTGCCGCGCGATCGGCCGACCGCAAACCGGGCAGTGCGGCTTGCCTACCCTGGCGAACAGCAACCGCAGGTAGTCGTAGACCTCGGTAATCGTGCCGACGGTGGACCGCGGGTTGCGCCCGGCTGCCTTCTGGTCGATCGAGACGGCGGGCGACAGCCCGTCGATGAAGTCAACGTCGGGCTTGTCCATCTGGCCGAGGAACTGGCGGGCATAGGCCGACAGCGACTCGACGTACCGTCGCTGGCCCTCGGCGAAGATGGTGTCGAAGGCCAGGCTCGACTTACCGGAGCCGGACAGCCCGGTAAACACGATCATGGCGTCCCGCGGCAAGTCGAGCGAGACATCCTTAAGGTTGTGCTCGCGGGCACCGCGGACGACAAGGCGATCTGCCACTATGTACCTAGTTCTCCTGGTATGCATAGCCAACTGACGGGGCCGCAGCCCGCGTTGCCATGGTATCCGGGGGGTCTGACAAAACAGGGGGCCTTTTCGCGGCCGCCAGCAACGCTCATCGACAGCGCGCCGCCTGCAGGCAGCCAGCGATCGCACTCCTCGTTACTGTGTGAGGGAAAGGAAATTTGATGACGTCATATTCCGAGCCTGCCGACGCGGCCTCGCTAGCTGCGGCGCTTACAGCACGGATAGAGCCGGCAACCGCCAGGCTGCGGCAGACCGCGGCTGGCCTGTCCGATGACCAGGCCCGCGAGCCGTCGCTGCTGCCAGGCTGGAGCCGGGGCCATGTGCTGACGCACATCGCCCGTAACGCCGACAGCCTGCGGAACCTGCTGATCTGGGCGCGGACCGGCGTCGAGACGCCGCAGTACTCCGGCGCCGAGGCGAGCGGGCTGAGGCCATCGAGGCCGGGGCCGGCCGAGCGGCCAGCGAGTTGGTTGCCGACCTGGACGCCTCGGCAGAGCGCCTAGCCGCCGAGGCTGCCGGACCTAACGAGACGAACTGGGCAGCCGAGGTACGCGGATTGCACGGAACGCCGCATCCCGCCTGGTTCACGCTGTGGCGGCGGCTGACCGAGGTGGAGATCCATCATGTCGACCTCGGTGCCGGTTACGAGCGCTGGCGACTGGCCGCTGAGTTCGCCATCGAGTGGCTGGAGCAGGTCGCGGCCGATTTCGCGGACGACGCCCCCCCGGCTGCTCACGATCTCGGACGCCGATTCCGGGCGCTCGTACCAGATCGGCCCGCCGGGGCCCGCCCCGACCGCGCGATCACCGGACCGGACCGGCTGCTGCTGGCCTGGCTGATCGGCCGGAGTCCGGGCGATGGCCTGACCGCCGAGCCGGCCGGCCCGCTGCCGCCGCTGCCCGCATGGTAGGTATCTGGCAGCGGGTACTGCCGTCGCAGGCCGCCCTCCGGCAGGCGAGATGAGGAGAACGATGTCCTATACGGGAAAAGTCACCGTCGGTGGTCCGGCGGATACCAGGGAACTGCCCGGCCTCACCATCACGAAGGTCTCGGTCGGCCCGATGGACAACAACGCGTACCTGCTGCGCTGCACTCAGACCGGCGAACTGGCGCTGATCGACGCGGCCAACGACGCTGACACGCTGCTCGGGCTGATCGGCGACACCCCGCTGGCCACGATCATCACGACCCACCAGCACTGGGACCATCACGCCGCCCTGCCGCAGGTCCAGCAGGCCACCGGCGCGGCCACCGTCGCGCATCCGAAGGACGCGCCAGGCCTGCCGATCCCGGTCACCCGGCCGGTGCAGCACGGCGACACGATCGCCGTCGGCAACGCTGAGCTGTCGGTGATCCATTTGCGGGGTCACACGCCCGGCAGCATCGCGCTCTGTTACGACGGGAACGGCTCAGCTCGCCGCCCAGCCGCACCTGTTTACCGGCGACTCGCTGTTCCCCGGCGGCCCGGGCAATACCGAGAAGAGACGCTGCAGCGGTTCAGCAGCCTCATGACCGACCTGGAGGAGCGGGTATTCGCCCAGTTGCCGGATGGCGACCTGGGTGTACCCGGGCCACGGCGGGGATACGACCCTCGGCACGGAGCGCCCGCACCTGCCCGAGTGGCGCGCCCGCGGCTGGTAGGCGCGCCCGCTGGTTGGCGCTATTCCTCGCCGGAAAACCGCTCCCAGGCCGACTGGCGGGTCATGCCGAGCGCTTCGCCTATCCGCGCCCACGTCACCCCAAGGGAACGGGCTCTGCCTACCCACCCGGCCAGGTTCCGCTCGACCTGCGCACCCGCGGCGGTGACCCGTGGCAGGAGCGCCAGCACGTCCTCGGCGCTGGCCGGGTGCTCCCAGGGCGGCAGTTGCGGCACCGAAGCCGGCTTGCCCGCGATCACCAGCGCGCACAATTCCACGCATTCGGAGCAGATAAAAACACCTGGCCCCGCTACGAGCGTCCTGACCTCGGTGTTCGGCTTGAGGCAGAACGAGCACGCGGCGATTACCGACTGCTGCTCGGACATTGGACCATCTCCTGTTTGTCAGGCTTAGCCTTACGGTGTCAGGTGATCACCTTACGGCGTCAGGTAAAGCCTGACAACGATAACCCTTCCGCCCGCTTCACGCGAGATCCTGCCCGCGCTACAGGGCCGGCTAGAGGCAGGCATAGCAGGCGTCGATCAGCGCGCGGTTGCGCGGGTTGCGCCAGCGCGGGCCCATCTGATTGGTGACGTAGCCGAACGCGAGGCCCGCGTCCGGATCGCAGAAGCCGACCGAGCCGCCGGCGCCGTAATGGCCGAAACTGCGGGGCCCGCGGCCGAGTTCCCGCTCGGGGTGCGTGAGCTGGAAGCCGAGGCCGAACCTGGATGGCCGGCGGAGCACCAGATCGGCGCCGTACACCTGTTCCTCCGTGGCGGCGGCCAGCGCGGCGGAATCGACGACATGGACGCCATCGATCGCGCCGCCGGCGGCGAGCGCCGAGTACATGCCTCGCCACGCCCGCGGCCGATGCGTGCGTGTTCGCCGACGGGATCTCGGCCATGCGCCAGGAGACGCTGTTCACCACGCCGCGGCCGGAGAAGTCGGGCGGGTTGAAGTAGGCGTTCAGCGTCATCAGCGCGTCCGCTCCCCCGTCGCCGGGCACGCTCCCCGCGCCATCGGGCGGTCCGTCGCCCCAGTGGAAGTCGGCGACCCGGCGCAATCTCGGGGGCCGCGAGCCCGATGTGCACGTCAGCGCCGAGCGGTCCGGCCACCTCGCGCCGCAAGTACTCGCCCGGCGTCAGCCCGGAAACCAGCCGGATCAGCTCCCCGGCCAGGAAGCCGAACGTGTTGACGTGATAACCGTGACCGCTGCCCGGCTGCCACCACGGCTCTTCCCCGGCCAGCACGCGCGTCATCTGCGCCCAGTCCAGCATGCTGCCGGCCGGCAACGGTGCGTGCAGCGCGGGCAGGCCGGCCTGGTGGCTGAGCAGCTGGCGGACCGTGACTGCTGCTTTCCCGGCCGCGCCGAATTGCGGCCAGTACCTGGTCACCGGGCATCCGGATCGAGCAGGCGCTGGCCCGCCAGCCTGGCCGCGCACGCCGCGATCAGGCCCTTGCCGACCGAGAACACGTTGACTAGCGTGTCCGCGGACCATGCCCGCCCGGCACCGGCCCAGCCGCCATGCAGGTCCGCGACGACGGTGCCGCGCGCGATGACGCAGACTGCGGCGCCAAGCTCGCCGCGTCCGCTGAAGTTGGCGGCGAACTCATCGCGCAGCGCGGCGAAGGCGGGGTCGCACCTGCCGGTGATAGTCGCCTGCTGGCCCATGATGCCTGCCTTCCGCCGCGCCGGCGCACCACGCGCCCCGGCCTTGCTGAGCCTGCAACTACCCAATCGGAGTAGTCTGCCCGGACATGAGCCAGGTTCGCGACGTGGCCATCGTCGGTGCGGGCCTGCTCGGGCTTGCCGCCGGCCGCACGCCTGACGGCACAGGGCCGCGACGTGGTGCTGCTGGAGCAGGCCGAGATCGGCCATCCAGGGCGCGGGCTCGAAGGGCAGCTGCCGCATCTTCCGGCTTGGTTACCCCGACCCGGTTTACGTCGCCGCGGCCCGCCAGGCGGGCGAGTTGTGGCGGCAGCTGGAGGCCGAGTCCGGCCGGGAGATCTTGCTGCCCGCGCCCCAGCTCACCTTCGGCCCCAGCCTCGGCGCTGTGCACGACGCGATGAGGCATGCCGGAGCCCTGTGTGAGCTACTCGCCGGCCAGCGAGGTCGCGCAGCCGGTTCCCCGCCATCAGGACAGGCGGGCCGGCGCTGCTGGAACCCGATTCGTGCGTGACCCGGGCCGACGAGGCACTCGCCGCCCTGGCCGCCGGCGTCGCCGAGATTCGCACCGGTGTCCGGGTCGCCAGCCTGGCCGACGACGGGCGGCGGGTAACGCTGCGCACCAGCAGCGGACCGGTGATCGCACGAGTCGCGATCATCACGGCCGGGCCATGGTCTGGCCGGCTGCTGGCCACTCTCGGGCTCGGCCTGCCGTCCCGGCCGACGCTGGAGCAGGTCGCCTACCTCAGGCCTGCCGCACCGGATAACCCGCCTGCGCCCATCTTCATCCGCCACGGACGCCGTCCCCCTACGGGCTGCCGGTGCCGGGATCGCCGCTGTACAAGGTCGGTATCCATCCGAGCGGGCCGGTTGCCGATCCGGACGCCCGCGACCAGTCAGCCAACGACCAACTGGTCGCGCGCCTGTCCGAGGTCGCCCGCCAGTTGCTGCCCGGCTACGACCCGGTGCCGGTCCAGACTGAGCGCTGCATCTACGACAACACTCCGGACGACGACTTCGTCCTGGACCGGGTCGGGAACGTTGTCATCGGCTGCGGCACCTCCGGGCACGGCTTTAAGTTCGGGCCGTTGTTCGGCGAATGGCTGGCGGCGCTCGCCACCGGCCAGCCAGGCGCGCCGGCGGACCAGCGCTTCGCCCTGAGCCGTTTCGAGAGCGCACCAGCAGCACCGCTACCAGGCCGAGGCTGAGCAGACCCGCGAGCACGTACATATCCCCGATGAGCTGCTGAGAGCCAGTCATGACGCGACCCTGGACGGGCTGATCACGAAGGGGAACGCCAGGTAGTGACGCTGGCACAGTCCATAGCAGGCCAGTGAAGAGGACCGCTACCGCCGCCACGCCGAGCCAGCCCGCCCATCGCCAGCGCCCGGCCGCTGGCAGCCATTGCGGGCCTGTTGCCAGGTCCGCCAGCACGACCAGCGCGGGCACGACCCATACCCAGTGGTGCGACCAGGAGACCGGCGAGACGAGGAGGCCGGTCAGCGCGCAGATCAGGATGCCGGGCAGTTCCAGGCCGCGGCGCGACACCCAGGCTGCGACCAGCAATCCCGCTGTCGCGACCACCGCCACCGCGCCGAGCCGGTATGGCTGCGAAGCCGCCGTGCTGCCGAACAGCCGCAGCAGAGCGCCGTTCAGCGACTGGTTGCCGACATAGCGGATGTTCCCGAGGCGGTTGGGGTTCAGCAACAGGCCGTCGAGCCAGTAGTGCTCCGCTGCCTTCGGCAGCAGCAGGAACGAGCCGGCGATCGTCAGGCTGAAGGTCGCCGCCGCAACGGCTGCCGCCCGGTACCGCCGCGTCAGCAGCAGATAGGGAATGAAAATCAGCGGCGTCAGCTTGAAACCCGCCGCCAGGCCCACGCCGACGCCTTTCCACCAGCGGCTGTCCGGCAGGCACAGGTCTGCCACGATGATGAACATCAGCACGAGGTTGACCTGTCCGAACGACAACGTCTGCCAGACGGGCTCGAGCCACAGGGCCACTGCTGCCACGCAGAGCGTCGCGCCGAGGCGGGCCGCCGAGCGCCGGTATCCCAGCGCACCCCACGCGAGCCAGACCACGCCAGCGAGCGACGCGACGCTCGCCGTTATGACGAGTACCTTCACGATCTGCATGTTCACGACCGCCAGCAGCGTGAAGACGCCAGCCGCCATCGGCGTGTAGGTGAAATACAGGGTGCTGTGCGGATAGGTGAACAGATAAGGATCGTCCGCATGCCGGACGAGCGTGCCGCCCCACAAGTAGACGCGAAGGTCGAGCATCGACCAGGGATGCTGGGTGAAGGCCTGGAAGGCAGTGAGCACCAGCGCCAGCGAGACAGCGAACACGACAGCAGCGACAGTGGCGCGGGGTGCCCAGGCTGGCCCGGGACGCCCAGGCGCGCTATTCAACGCCGGGTTGCTCAGCGCCACTGTCTTCAGCACCATGGGGCCGGGTCTGCAGAGAACTGATGATGACGCTCACTCCGAGCGCGCCCGCCGGCACGAGCGTGACAAGTGCCGGCAGCTGGTATCGCCACGAGAACACGAAGAGGTCGGATACCAGCAAGACCGACACGGCTGCGGCGAAGAAAAGCAGGCAGGCAAGTGCCTGCTGACGGGTGACAGGCGGTGCTCGCCGCCGCAGCACGAACACGGAGCCCGCCAGCCCGGTCAGCGTGCACAGCAAGAGCAGCGGACCTGGCGCGTAGCCGCCGTCGAGCTGATAGGCCCGCAGGAACGCGGCGACGGGCCGCCAGACCGCAGGACTGCCGCCGCCGAAGCGATCGACGGTGGCCTTGACGATCGCCGGTGTGGCGTGAGCCGAGAAATAGGGGAACGTGGCCTGGAATTGCCAGCGGGAGATGGGCGCATCGCCGGGTGCGGTGACCCGGTCAACTGCGAACAGCTTCAGCACGTCGCGCCCGTACGCATCGAGCACTCGCAGCGGCTGCTGGGTCAGCACGGCGCGGCTGAAGCTGGTCACGAGCTTGTCAACGGCACGCGGCTGGGCGCGGTAGTAGTGCTGCACCGGCGCGTACGTCCCGAATTCGAGCCAGTCGTCCCCCCTGGCCTGCTGAGCCTTAGTCGGGCACAGTCCGCGTTCCGCGGATGGCAGCTTGATCGTGGCGCAGTCGACAGCTGCCGCCGTCCTGCCGTAGACCGACGTGACGCCCTGATGCGACAGGAAGAACCCGCCGCCGAGCAGGTAAGACCCGGCGGAGTAGGCGAGGATGGGCAACGCGCAGGCCCCGCACAGCACTGCTGCCTTGCCAACCCGTCGCCGCCAGCCGCCGGTCGCCGCCGCGAGCACGAAGATCGCTGCGGCCGGGATCAGGGCCTCGCCGACCTGGGCGACAGTGGCCGACGTTCCTAGCACGATGCCCGCCAGCACGGCCCGCCGCCAGCTGACACGCGGCTGCCACAGCAAGATCGCGATGCCCGCGACGATCAGCGCCTCGAACCAGGTGCCGGGCATGATCGCCTGCTCGTTCTGCAGCTGGTAGGCGTCCAGCAGAAGCGGCGCGATGGCGAGCGCCGCCAGCCAGCGAGATACCCCGCGTCGCAGCAGCACTAGGTAGATGACCACGGCCATGCCGAGGCCGAGCAGGTGCTGGATCGCGACGACGGTGTTGAGGTTGGCCACCAGCAGAATCGCCCGCAACGGCAGCTTGTAGCCCTCGGGATCGTTGCCCTGCGACGTGTACAGGTACTTCACCGAGTCGATGTAGAACAGCGCAGGCCGGTAGGCAAACTGAGCCAGCACCCGGAGCACCAGCCCGGCGGCCAGCAGCGCGGAGGCCAGCCAGTGCCGCCGGACACCTCCGGCCAATGCCGCAAGAACCCGGTGCGACCTATCATCCAGCGTCTGGCTCGCGCGCCTTCCGGCAATCGCGGGCTTCAGCTGGCTGTCGATGGATCGCACCATGTCACAGTGATCCGTGGGCCGGACCCTGCCCGCCGCCAGAATGCCACAGGGCGAGCAGGACCGTGACAATCGTCAGCCACCGGGTCATCCGGTTGCGCGGGACCTGAGTAAGCGCGACCCAGGCCAGGGCGGCGTACCACGGGAAAACCCACGGGGCCACAAGGATCCAGGCAAAGCTCAGCGCGAACGGTGCTACCACTTCCTGCGGCTGATCGGAGGAGATCCGCTGGTAGATCAACCACGCGACCACGACCATCGCGATAGGCCAGAGCAGGCTAATGACAGACGCAGTGGCCTGGCCCGCCTGGGCGTAGTTGGCGAACAGTCCGGTGTGGACGCCCAGCCAGTCACCGACCGCCTGGAGGATCCGCCACGGTGACGGCAGGATGACCCACTTCGACCCGCCGACCAGCGGCTTCAGCGCGGTGACCCCGTAGCCGCTGTACAGCAGCGGCGACCGTCACCAGCGAGACAACCGTGATCCGCGCGGTTCGCATCCACTCGTGCCGGCGGAGCATCGGCCAGGCCAGGCCGACCGCGACGAGCACCGCGTTGACCTTGACGCCGCAGGCAAGGCCGATCAGCACGCCGATCAGGACGTCGCCCCACAGGCCTGAAACCCGGCGAGCCACCTGGATCGCGCAGATGCAGGCCGCGGCCACGAACGTGTCGAGATGACCGCCGCTCACCAGTTGCTGGATGAGTACGGGGTTCGCCACCCAGAACAGTGTCGCCCGGATGGGATCGTCGGAAGTCTTCAGCAGCAGCCAGCCGATGCCGATGAACACCAGGCCGTTGAGGATCATCAACACCCAGATGGTGGTGGCGGCGTTCGCGCCGCCGATCGTCGCGGCGAATCGCTGCACCCAGGTGGCGATCGGACCGTAGACCGACACCTGGCTCTTCCACACCGTGCCGACCAGTGGCAGGTACTGGGTGTGCTGAAGGGCCTGAGCCGGGCTGGTCGTATACGGATTCCCGCCCAGTGCTGATATCCGGCCGAACGCCGCGTAGCTCGCGGTATCTGAGGAGCCGACCGGGGTCAGGCTGACCATGACCGCGACGACACCTGCGCTGACCAGCAGCAGCTTACGCGGGTCCGGTCGCCAGCCTTGGCTGTGCGCCCACAGCATTCCGGCCAGCCCCAGGCAAGCGAAGATGTCTCCCGCATAGAGCAGCGTCAGCGCGATGACGTTGTGGCCGGCCAGCGACGGCAGGAAATTTGACAGCGGCAGCGCGTCAGGCCGTTTTGTCGGCAACGTCGCGGTGTTCGGCGCGGTGGCGCCGACGATCGCGCCGAGCAACAGGCCGAATCCGGACACGGCGATGGCGACCCGGGGGTTGGCGAGCCTGCTCCAGGCCAGCTTGCGGATCACCGTGCTCATGACCCGCTCGACCGGACCGTGGCCCTCGACAGGGCCGCGCGTTCGGGACCGGACGTCGGCTTTACCGGCTCCGGCGTAACAACTCCGGCCGCTACAGCCGGCGTTACCGAGTCAGCCGGCGTGACCGTTCCGGCCGAGGTGACCGACTCGGCCGGCGTGACCGTTCCGGCCGACGTCAGGTCCGCAGCCTGCGTAACCGGGCCAGTCTTCCCGGCTGACCCGGGCGGGCCGGTCGAGTCGATGGACGCCCGTGTCACCTCGGCGATACCTCCATTAGCGGACCTGCGCTGCCACTGTCGCCGCAGGAATCGCCGCGCCGCCCGGCTGCTCCGCCCCGGCTGCCCCCGCTGCTTCGAGGCTGGCCCTGCTTGCACGCTTGCGTTCAGGGTAGGCGGCCCACCTGGGCTCGAGGCCACATTTGCCTGAATCGTGGCCACGAGATGACCGAGCAACGCGCTGCACCGTCGGCGTCGTCACTGATTGTTCCATCCCGTTACGATCCGTCACGGTCCATCCAAGTCAGCCGTTTTGATGGCCGATCCCGACGGATGCGGTGCGATGATCTTATTGCACTCGCCTCAGTGCCCTGGACCGCGGCCTTTATTCGGCCGAATCCGGCTGAACAGAAGGCGTCGATGTGCTGAACTATCCGGACTAAGGCTTGTCGGCCGCACGATGGTTTGCGGCATGGGAGTTGCGAATGTCCAGTGACGCCTCGCCGCCGTCCGGAATCCGGCTGGAGGCCGAGCCACCGTGGACGAAGGTGATCGCCACCACACTGCGGCTATGGCTGCGCCGGCGAGTGCTGCGAGTTCCCGATCACGGCCGGGTGAGCGGCCTGCGGCTGGCGGCGGCCGTCGCCGCGCTCGTTGTCGTGGCAGCCGCGGCCGGCGTTGGCGTGGTCGCGCTCGGCGGAGCCCGCGGCGCGGTTCTGGGCAGGCACCTGGTCAGTCAGCACGCCAGCCACCCGGTCCGGCCGGCGACCCTGCCGCCGTCGCCAGCAGAACTCCAGGCCGGCCCGAACATGCAGTCGGCCGCGGCCTGGATCGCGGCGAACGTGAGCACGCATGCCGTCGTCGGCTGCGATCCGGCGACCTGCGCTGATCTCGTCGCTGCGGGCTTCCGCACCGGTGCGCAACTGCCGGGCCAGAGCGCGCTGAGCCAGCAGGAAGTGGACCAGGCGATCGGCATGCCCGGCAGCATGACGCTTGTCGTCGCCACCCCAGCGTTGCGGGCAGCATTCGGCGTGCAGGTAACCGCTAGCGCTCCGGTCATCCTCGCGAGCTTCGGCTCCGGCCATATTTCGGTGCAGGTGCGCGAGTTCGTGCCCGGCGGCAGCGCCGGCTACCAGCGACAGGCCAGCAGCGCGCTGAACGCCCGGCGGAAGGCTGGCCGCAGCCTGGCCGCAAACCGCCGGGTGCTCGTGCACGGGGCCGCCCGGCTTGCCCTGACCGCCGGCCTGGTCGACCCTCGGCTCATCGCGGCGCTGCGCGCGATCGCCAGACGCCACCTCGTGCACCTCGCCAGGTTCGGCGCTGCCGGTCCCCTGGCCGGCCGCTCCGCACCGCTGCGGATGGCGGAAATCGGGGGGTTCACGGCACCGCACGACGGCCGGCCCGGCAGTGACCTGGCAGCGATCCTGAAGGTGCTGCGCAGCCAGCCTGCCGTCGATCGCCCGCGGCTCACTATCACGAAGCTGCCGGGCGGGGCCACCATGCTGAAGATCGAAGTACTGGCTCCGACCCCGCTCTAGCTCGCCGTGCTAGCCGCCCGCCCGCCGGCTGGCCAGCCAGGCGTAGGTGGCCAGCGCTGCATTGACCGCATCCGATTCGGTGGGGAACGTAGCGCTGCGGGCACGCGCCGCCCGTCCCAGCCGGGCGGCAAGCGCCGGGTCGTCGAGCACGGTGCACACCGCCGCCGCCAGCGCATCCGGGTCCGCCACCGGGACCAGGATGGCCGCATCGTCGCCGGTCAGCTCCGGAATGCCGCCCGTCCGGGTGGCAACGAGCGGTCGGCCTGCGCGCATCGCCTCCTGCACGATCAGGGCACGCGCCTCCCACCGGCTCGGCACGACGACGACGTCAGCGATAGCCAGCAGCGCGGCCACATCCGGCCGCGGCCCGAGTAGCAGTACGTCGGCACCGACCCGGGCGGCCTGCGCTCGCAGCTCCCCCGCCAGCGGACCGTCGCCGGCGATGACAGTAAGCGGCGGTGGCTGCCGGTGCTGCCACCGGCCGGCCGCGTCAACCAGCACGTCCAGGCTCTTCTGCGGAGCCAGCCGGCCGGCGGCCAGCACCACCGGCCGGCCGGCTGCGCCAATGTCGGCGCGCGCCTTCGCCACCTCGGCCGCGGTCGGCGGCTCGGCCGCCGGCGCCGCCACGTCGCTCTGGGCGACCGCGGCGGCGCCCAGGGTCTGCATCCGCTCGACCAGATCCGCGGACGCGCCCAGCATCAGGTCTGCGCGCCGGGCGCAGATCCGCTCCAGCAATTCGTAGCTCAGCCGCGCGGCGCGGCCGCCGGGCGGCGCGTTGTGGACGGTGACCACGAGCGCGGGCCTGGCCCGGCGTGTCCCGCCGAGCAGGGCCAGGGCAGCGAAGGCACCGGCCCGCACACCGTGTGCGTGCACCACATCCGGGCGCCAGCTGCGGAACGCGTTCCGCAGCCTGGCGATCGTCACGGCATCGCCCAGCGGCTGCGGCCGGTCGCCAATATTCACCGGGGTAACGGGGACGTCCCTGTCGAGCCAGCCTGCCGTCGGCGCGGGCCCGAAGACGCGAATGGCCAGGCCTGCCGCCCGGCAGCCCGACGCTAGCGCGGCGACATGAGCTGCCATGCCGCCCGCAGCCGAGCCGACCACGAGCGCCACGCGGAGCCGCCGGTCAGCCGCCGGCCTGCCCGCTGACGAACTGGCACCAGCCTGGCCCGTACCGGCCTGCCCGGTCCCTCCGGCTCCGGGCGCGGCTGGTTCGGTCATTACGGAACGACCCGCCAGACCCTGGCCGCGGCGGCCCGCAGCTCGCCGCCGTCCAGCACGAGCGCGACGCCCGCGAACGCCACCAGGGCGACTAGCAGCGCCAGCACCGCGATCAGCCCTTCTGCAGCCGGGCCCGCTACCGGGAACGCGGCGGCGGCCGCAGCTCCCGCGCCTGCCCCGGCGGTAGCAGCGGCCAGGCCCGAAACCGCAGCGCGGCCCGCCCCAGCCAGCGCCGCGGGCCCGCAGGCGCGCCGGACCGCGATTAGCAGGGCAAGCCCGGCCAGCGTCAGCCCGATGGTGTTTCCGAGGGCAAGCATCGCTACGGCGGACGGACCGGGTGCCAGCGCGACCAGCACGAAGTCGGCGGCGATCACCACAAGCCAGCCACCGCCGACGCAGATCGCCGCGGCCCTCGTCCGCTGGGCCGCCAGCAACACCCTGGACAGGCTGGCGACGAGCCCGTACCCGGCCAGGCCAGGCGCGAACAGTGCAAGCCCGGCCGCCAGCTCGGCTACCTGCCCGGGTGGCACCAGGAACCTGGCAGCCGGAACGGCAAGCGCGAGCAGCAGCGCAGAGCCGAGGAAGGACATCAGCAGCACCGCCCGGACCGATCCGGCCGCAGTGCGATCGAAGTCCGCGCCCTGGCGGATAGACAGCGCCGGAAAGGCACTCACCGCGATGGAGATGGCAAGCACCGCATAGGCAGTCTCGAACACCTGCCAGCCGTACTGATACAGCACGACAGCGGCCTTCGACCCGTGCCCGTTCGCCAGCACGATCACCACCAGCAATGCGGCGTCCTGCGTCAGGAGCGCCGTGATGCCGTAGATCACCAGGCCGCCGCCGCGGCGCCGGATCCCGGCCGGGAAGCGAAGCGTCGGCCGCAACCGGATCCGCTGCCGCCTGACAGGCACCAGGGCGGTAAGCACCAGAGCCGCGACGCCCACAGTTGTTCCGATCGACAGGATCAGCTCCGCTGATAGCGGCAGGCCCGCGAGGTTGCTGGCCGTGTGGTAGCTCTCGCCGAACGGTACGAAGATCAGGTACGCGGCGATCACCACCAGGCTGGAGATCACCGGCGCCAGGGCTGGCGCCCCGAACCGCTGGTGCGCCTGCAAGATGCCGTACAGCACCACGGCCAGCCCGTACAGCAAGATCTGCGGCGCGAACACCGCCAGCATGTGACCAGTGGCCGCGATCAGTGGCGCATGTGCGCAATGCGCCCCGGCATTAGCCGGGTAGAGCAAGCCGGCCAGCGGGCCAGCCGCCAGCGCGATCGCCAGGCTGACCGGCGCCAGGATCAGCGTCGTCCAGGTCAGCAGCGCCGACGACGTCTGCGCTACCTCGGCCGCGGCGGCCGGGTCGGTGGCCGACTTATGCGCCGGCCTGGCCAGCAGCGGGACCATGATGCTCGTCAAAGCCCCGCCGAGGACGATGTCGTAGATGATGTTCGGCAACGTGTTCGCGGTCACGTACGCGGTGCCGAGGCAGTAGGCGCCGACTGTCTTGGCGAACACGGCCGTCCGGATCAGGCCGAGCAGCCGCGCGAGCACGGTCAGCCCGGCGATGAGCGCCGCTGCGCGGGCAATGCCTGCGCCGGCCGGCTGCTGGGCTCCGGCGTCCTGGCCGTCGTGGGTGAACGGAGCGGCTTTACCGGTCACCGGGCTTCGGCCGAGCCCGCCGGCTCGCCGCTCAGCTGCGCGGCAGTCTCACCAGCGTCACCAGTCTCGGCAACAGCAGCCGACCCGGTCGTTGCAGCCGACCCGGTAGTCGCAGCCGACTCCGCTGCCGGAGCCGCCGCAGTGGCCGCTGGTACTGGCGACGCAATCGGTCGGCGGCCGAGCATGTCCGCCCACCGCAGGGGTCCGGTGCGCTCGATGACCCGGGTAAAGCTCACGACTTCGCTCGCCGCAGTCAAGGCCGTCACACCCGCCAGAGCCGCGATCCTGGTCCGCCTGCTCAGTGACAATGCGGCGGCCGCGCCGAGCATCGCGCCGAGACCATTCGCGCCCGCGTCGCCGAGCATTGACCGCTCGCCCAGGTCCTCGGGCAGCAGTGCTGCCGCGGCCGCCAGCGGCGCTGAGGTAGCTGGGCCACCCGCGCCGCCCGCGGCCAGCAGCGCGCCGGCCACTCCCGCCACCTTGATGGCCCGGCCGGGCCGCAGGTCAAACAGGTTCAGCAGGTTCGCGCCGCCCGCTATCAGGCCAGCGTTGATGACGACATCGGCCGCCCCGAGCACCCGACGGCGATCGGCGCCGCCACGCGTACCTTGATCCGCTCCGGCCGCGATGATCGCCGCGGCCAGACCGGTGACGCCAATGCCGGCCAGCTTTACGGCGCCGGTCGTGAGCTCGCCGTTGCGCAGCGCGCCGATGTGTCCGCGGAATCCGCGCTGGTCCCCGTTCCCAGCCAAATCGTCGTAGCCACCGAACGCCGCAGCACCGATCCCGGCGATGGCGGACGCGATCGAGGCACGGTCGCCCGGGTTCCCGGCGAGCGCGCCGGCTACTGCGCCGATGGTGGCCGCTGGCCCTTCCAGCAACGTGATGGGCTCGCCCCGGTGGTTCGTGCGGGTCCACGTCGTGCTGCCGCCAGGCGGCTTGGCGCACAGCAGCGCGTACGAGAGCCGCGCCGTGACCGCGGCCACCGCCGCCGACCTCAGTCGTGACCCTTTCACTTGTGGCCTCCGGTCGACGTGGTGGCCCCTCGCCTTCGGCGTGGCCGACGACTTCGGCGTGGCTGACGTATTCGGCTTGGCCGACGAATTCGGCTTCGCCGGCGTCAGGCATGCCGTCGGCGCGGGACTGGGCGCCGCTGCTGGCCCGACTCCATACTGCGCCGGAGCCTTGCCGTTCAGCAGGAAGTTAAGTGCCTGTGCCACCATGATCGCGCCGACCTCGGTATCTGCGTTGTCGACTGTCGAAACCTGGGCGGCTGAGTCCTCCACGCTGATCGCGCTGGTGCTGGCGATGGCGCTGATCGGCCCGGCCATCACCGTGCCGTCGCTGGCTGCCTTGAGTTCTTGTGCCACGACGGGCAGGACCTTGGCCGCTTCAAGGCTGAGGCTGCTGGCCACCGGGAGGCCAGCCGGAACGATGAGCACTGCCAGCGTCGCTGTTGCCAGGCTCGTGCTACCGTGCGGGCCGCTGATCGAGAGGTAGCCGTCCTGTGCGAAGCCGCTGAAAATTGACGCGATGGCGCTGGCAGGCAGCACGTTGCTTGTGCTGCCGCGACTGCCCTTCGTGAGAATCGCGGCCGCGAGCACCGCCGCTGCCGATTGCTGGCCCGCGGTCGCTGAGTTAACCGGAGTCGACGGCGGCGTCACATTCGCCGTGGTCTGAAGTCGCTGTGCCAGCTGGCTCAGCGCGCTCTCGTTGCGGCCCGTGGTGTCCAGGAAGCTCTGGCTGAGATCCACCTGGCCGGTGACCGTCGCGCCAGCCTGACCCAGGGCAGTGGACACGCCGTTGGTCACGGCACTGTCGGCGCCGGGAGCCACGACCAGCACGACCTTCTGGCCGGACAGGATCCCGCACAACAGCGGGTGCGCGCCAGCCTGGGCAAACGCCTGATCCGCGCTGACCTGCTGGCTCAGTGCCTGATTGGTCTTGGTCAGCGAGGCATCTCGCCGGGAGACTTCTGCCTGAGCCCGTTTCAGCGCGGTCAGCGGCCCGCTCAGCGCCGTCGACCCCACCACTATCCCTACTGCCAGGGCGAGGAAGACCGCGATGATGGAGACCAGGTGATACCTGAAATCGATCACTAAACAAGTCCAGTTAGCCAGAACCACAACTGGCGCCAGGCCAGGCTGAGGTATCCCATGTACAACTTGCCGACAGGCGTCCACGCCAGTGCGATCACCGGAACCATAGCGGCGACCGCGAGGAGGATGAGCGACTTCGTCGAGATCCGGCTCTGGTACAGCCGGCTCACGCCCTTGGCATCGACGATCTTGTCGCCCACCCGCAGCCGGGTCAGCACCGCGCTTGCCATGCCCGACCGGCCTTTGTCGAGGAACTCTACCAGCCCGAACCGCATGCCAACCGTGACGATCAGGCTGGCCCCGGCCCCGTCGGCGAGCAGCACGGCCACGTCCTCGCTGGTGCCCGTCGGCGGGACAGGTCACGGACTCCAGGCCGAGGTCCTGCACCCGCGGCAAGCCCGGCGCGTGGCCGTTCCGGTACGCGTGCACGACTATCTCGGCGCCAGACTTCAGCGCCTTGTCGGAGACCGAGTCCATGTCGCCGACGATCATGTTCGGCCAGTACCCGGCCTCGATCAGGGCGTTGGCGCCGCCGTCCACGCCAATGATGACCGGCTTGAACTCCCTGATGTAAGCGCGCAGCGCCTGGAGGTCCTCGTGGTAGCGGTAACCGCGGGCGACCACCAGCGCGTGACGGCCTGCCAGCCTGGTCCGCAGCGGCGGGATCCGGATGCCCTCGACCAGCAGTTCGGAGTCCCGGCTGATGTACTCGAAGGTATTTGTGACGAACGCCTTGAGCTGCTCTGCCAGACCCTTCTTTGGCAGCTGCCATGTCGGCGGCGACCGACTCGGCGGTCTGCCTGGTGCCCTTGGCGACGGCAACATCGCCAAGGTAGAGGGTCTCGCCATCCAAGCCTGACCTGCTGACCCTCGCTGACCTGGTCGAACACGTCGGGCCGACGTCGTCGACCAGCGGGATGCCCGCCTCGACGAGCAATTGCGGACCCAGATTCGGGTACCGGCCGCTGATGCTCGGCGCCACGTTCACCACGGCCGCCACCTGACACCTGACGAGGGCGTCCGCGCTGACCCGGTCCAGGTCGCTGTGATCAATGATGGCAATGTCGCCAGGCTTCAGGCGCTTGGTCAGGTTCTTGGTCCGCCGGTCCAGGCGAGCGGTCGCCGCGACCCCGGCCAGGTCCTTTGACCTCGCGCGGTGCGTTGCGGTGAACCCCCGGTTCGGCATTTTCATTGAGTAGCCATTTTGCCAGATCTGCGCAGCGTAGCCGCCCGGCCAGCGAGCTAGCGCGCCCGGCTCGGCATTGTGGGGCGGTATGAGCCTGGCCAGCAAGGCGAGCTAGCGAGCCTGGGTTGCCAGTTCGGCTCGCTCCGCGGCGGCGGCATCCAGCAACTCGCCGGCATGGGCCCGGCCGAACTCGGAATCCTCCAGGCCCGCCAGCATCCGGGACAGTTCCCGGACCCGGCCCTCCTCGGTCCAGCCTGGTGATGCCGCTGTGCACGACCGAGCCGTCGCTGGCCTTTTCCACCACCAGGTGCGTATCGGCGAACGCCGCGACTTGCGGCAGGTGTGTCACCACGATGACCTGGGCCAGCCGGGCCAGCCTCGCCAGCCGCCGGCCGATCTCCACCGCTGCCTTGCCGCCGACGCCCGCGTCCACCTCGTCGAAAACGAAGGTGGGGACCGGGTCGGCGCCGGCGAACACCACCTCGATCGCGAGCATGATCCTGGACAGCTCGCCGCCCGATGCGCCCTTGTGCAGGGGCAGCGGCTGGCGCGCCCGGATGCGCGGACAGCCTGATCTCCACCTCGTCCGCCCCATGCGGGCCAAAGCCCTGCGCTGGCGTGACCGCCACCGTCGATCTTCGCGTGCGGCATGGCCAGCGCGGTCAGCTCGGCCGTGACCTGCTCGCGCGAACCGGCCGGCCGTCTCGGTCCTGGCCGCGGTGAGCTGGCCGGCCAGCTCGGCGACCGTTGCGCCGCGAGCTCGGCCTCCTGCTGGGCGAGCGCGCCGATCTTGTCCTCGTCGCTGTCGAGCTCGGCCAGCCGCGCGCTGGCGGACTTCGCCCAGGCCAGCACCGCCGCCAGGTCACCGCCGAGCGGCCCGTCGCCGCTGGCCGCGCCGTAGGCGCGCACCAGCCGGGTCAGCTCCGCCCGGCGCTCCTGCACGACAGCGAGCCGTACCGGATCGGCCTCGACCGACTGCACGTAGGACGCGAGCTCGGCAGCCACGTCCGCGAGCAGGTAGGCGGCCTCGCTGACCCGGCCAGCCAGCGCCGCCAGCTGGGCGTCATGCTGCGCCGCACGCTTCCAGCGCCGACCTGGCCGCCGCCAGCAGGCGTGGTCACGTCGGCAGCGTCGTAGTTCCCGCTGGACGGATCACCGACCAGCGCCTCGTGCGCGGTCGTCGCAGCCGCGTGCAGCGCATCGGCGTTGGCCAGCCGCTCGTCCTCGGCCACCAGCTCGATGTCCTCGCCTTCGACGGGCTCGGCTCGCTGGATCTCCTCCACCCCGCGGCGGAGGTCCTCGGCCTCGCGAGCCCGTTCCCTGGCCATGGTGGTGAGCTCAGCCAGCTCGGCCGATACCTGCTGATGGCGGTGATACGCGCGCTGGTACGCGGCCAGCAGCTCCGCGAAGTCCGGGTCCGCTGAACCGGTCCAGAGCCTGCCGCTGGCGGCCGGGCCGCAGCAGCTGCTGCTGATCGGCCTGCCCGTGCACGGCGACTAGGTCGTCGGCCAGGTAGGTCAGCAGTGAGACCGGCACGGACCGGCCACCGGCTGTCGCGCGCGACCGGCCCTCGGAACTGACCGACCGGACCAGGATCAGCGCGCTGCCGTCGTCGTCCAGATCACCGCCGGAATCGTTCACCTGACGGGCGACCGCACTGCCCGGCTCCACTCGCAGCCTGCCCTCGACTACTGCCCGGTCGGCGCCGGGCCGCACCCTGGACGGGTCCGCGCGGCCGCCGAACAGCAGGCCGAGGCCGGACACCACCATCGTCTTGCCAGCGCCAGTCTCACCGGTGACCACGTTGAAGCCAGCGGAGAGCTCCAGCACGGCCTCGTCGATCACCCCGAGACCGGTGATCCGCACTTCCTCAAGCATGGCTGCCTGGCTCCTCATCTGCCGCCCGCGCGTCTGCTCTCGGTGCCCGCGCTCTGCGTGCCTGCGCCTTGGGTCCCTCCGCGTTGCGCGCCGCTTTCTTGCTGGACGCCGCCCGGCCGTCGGCCCGGCCACGCCAGCCGGCCACCGGCAGGCCGAACTTCGCGACCAGGCGGTCGGTGAACGGCGCGCCAATCCTCTCCTCGGCGCCCGTCACGGCCGGCAGCCGGGCCAGCAGCACCGGCTTGCTGCCGCGCCGCACCTCGACTCGCGACCCTGGCGGAAGCTCGACCTTACGACGCCCATCGCACCACAGAACGGCACCTGCCGTCTCAGATTGCCCGCCGGCCACGCCGATGACCTCTGCCGCCAGCACCGAGCGCGGCGACACCACCATCGGGCCGGCGAACAGGGCGTGGGCCGAGATCGGTACCAGCAGGAGCGCCTCGACCTCCGGCCAGACCACCGGGCCGCCAGCCGAGAAGGCATAGGCCGTCGAGCCGGTAGGCGTCGCGAACACCACGCCGTCGCAGCCCCATCGCGACAGCGGGCGCCCGTCGACCTCGAGGACCAGGTCAAGCATTCGCTCCCTGGCCGCCTTCTCGACGGTCGCCTCGTTCAGCGCCCAGGTCGCCACTCGCTCGCCGTTCGTCTGCACCGCGACGTCTATCGTCATGCGCTGCTCGACCAGGTACCTGCGGGCCACGAGGCTGTCCACCGCGGCGGCCAGGTCCTCCGGCTCGGCTTCGGCCAGGAAGCCGACGTGACCGAGGTTGACGCCCAGCAACGGCGCGCCGCGCTGGCCGGGCAAGCTCGGCGGCGCGCAACAGCGTCCCGTCGCCGCCGACGGCGATGACCATCTCGGCGCCAGCGGCTGCTGCCTCCGACACCGGCACCACGGTCGCGTTGCGGAGGCGCAGCTCGGCGGCCTCGGTCTCGAGCACCCGGATGCCGATGCCCGCCGCCGTAAGCCTGGCGACCAGGACGTTGGCTATGTGCAGCGCGGCCGGCCGACCAGTGTGGGCGACCAGCAGCATGACACGCTCGCCGCCGCCTGATTTCTGGCTGCCGGTCATTGCGGCCCCGCGGCGATCGCCTGCCGCAGCGTGTCCTCGTCGAGTTCGGGTGCTCCGCGGCGCAGCCAGAGGAAGTACTCGACGTTTCCTGACGGTCCCGGTAGCGGGCTCGCAGTGACGCCCGCCACGCCTAGGCGCAAGCCGGCTGCCGCTGCGGCGACGGCCGTGACCGCGCCGTAGCGGAGCTCAGAATCCTTAACGACGCCACTGCCTACCAGGTCACGGCCGACCTCGAACTGCGGCTTGACCATGAGGACGAAATCGGCGTCGGGCGCGGCGCAGTCGACGAGGGCCGGCAGCACGAGTGTCAGGGAGATGAACGACAGGTCCGCCACGACGAGCTCCGGTGGCGGGGCGACCTGCTCAGGGGTCAGGGAGCGGATATTCACCCGGTCCAGCACGGTCACCCGCGGGTCGGTCTGCAGCGACCAGGCCAGCTGGCCGTACCCGACGTCAGCGGCGACAACGTGTGCCGCGCCGGCGCGCAGCAGGACATCGGTGAACCCGCCGGTGGAGGCTCCGGCGTCCAGGCAGCGCTTGCCGGCCACCTGGAGGCCGGTGAAAGCAGCCAGCGCGCCGGCTAGCTTGTGGCCGCCGCGCGATACGTAGTCCGGCTGGCCGCTTGGCTGCACCACGGTGATGGCAGCGTCCATCGACACCTGCGAGGCCGCCTTGGCCGCCGTCTGGCCGCCAACAGCCACCCGGCCCGCCGCTATCAGGTCAGCCGCCTGCTCGCGAGAGCGGGCCAGTCCCCGCCGGACGAGTTCCGCATCAAGCCGCAGCCTCCTGCTCATCGGGACTGAAATGCCGGCCAGCTACCGGCCGGCCGGACCCGGCATCGACCCGGAGTCCAGTTCGCCGAGCACTTCGCTCAGCTGTGCGTGCACCTGCTCGAAGAGCTGAGGGTGCTCGCTGACAGGCATCCCCGGCAGTCGTTCGAGCAAGCGCAGGGCCGCATCGACCCGCGGCTCGCCGGTCGCCGAAGTCGCCGGAGCCCGATCGTTGCCGCCGCTGGCCGTGGCCGTCCTGCCGGCCGCGATCGTTCCGTCGCCTTCGGTCCCGCTGCCGGCCGCGCGCCCGTACCTGCCGCGGTCGTTCCGTCGCCTTCGGTCCCGCCGTCGGCCGCGCGCCCTATACCCGCCGCGGTCGTTCCGTCGCCTTCGGTCCCGCTGTCGGCCGCGCGCCCTGTACCTGCGGCGGTCGCGTTGTCGGCCCCGTTCCCGTC
This sequence comes from uncultured Actinomycetota bacterium, assembly GCA_963834665.1. Taxonomy (GTDB): domain Bacteria; phylum Actinomycetota; class Actinomycetes; order Streptosporangiales; family Streptosporangiaceae; genus JAJYUU01. The sequence continues at coordinate 18,498 of CAWICK010000004.1, read as the reverse complement.
GTTATTTTCGTCGCTCACCTGGGCCGGCGACCCGGTCCAGCCGGACCCAGTCTCGTGCTCCATCTGGCTACGCTCCTCCGCGCGGCCAGCTGACCGCGCTACGCCTGCATATCCCTCGCATGAACGCTACCGCCCGCTACCGTCAGGCCGGGGCACCTCGGTCAGGCCCGGCGGCCGCGCTCGCGCGCATGCCCGGCGGCCGCAGGTCCGTACCATGGCGCAGAATGACCTTGAAAGCGAGGGGATCGAGTGGCGACAGCCGAGGAAACCCGTGCGGCACTGGACAGCCTCATCGGGCGCATTGCCCACATGGACGCCAACCAGCGTGCCGCGCACCTGGTCGACCGGACCTTGAGCTGCCGCGTTCCCGACCTGGGCCTGACCTTCGTGACGCGGCTCGGTCCGCAGGGCGCTGATCCCATCAAAGAGGCGCCCAACGGCGACGTGCAAGCGCAGGTCAAGTTCACCGCCGACAGTGACATCGTGGTCGCAATAGCGGGCGATCCCGGCAGCTTCATGCGAGCCTGGCTGTCCGGCAAGCTCAAGGTCCAGGGCAGCGTGTTCGATCTGCTGCTCCTCCGCAAGATCATGTAGCCCCGGCGGCGGTCCGGCCTTCGACATAATGTCGATTCCAGTGCGGCAAACCGGGCATTCCGGTCGCCAATGGCACCGGAACTGCCATTGTGTCGTCGGAGGATTCCCTCGGGCGCTTCCAACGGGTCGGTTGGCGCTCGTCAATGGGATATTAGGCCCATGCCGGAAGGCGATGTGGTCTGGCGTGCGGCACGGCAGCTGCATGATGCCCTGGCCGGCCGCGTGCTGACCCGCAGCGACTTCCGGGTGCCGCGATTCGCCACCACCGACCTCACCGGGCGCACCGTAACCGAGGCGCTATCGCGCGGCAAGCACTTGCTCATCCGGGTGGACGGCGACGTCACCGTGCATACCCACCTGCGGATGGACGGATCCTGGCGAATCAGCCCGGCAGCGGGCTATCCACTGCGTGATCATCGCATCAGGCTGGTGCTGGCCAACAGCGAATGGGAGGCGGTCGGCCGGCTGCTCGGCATCGTCGAGCTCATCCGCACCAGTAGGGAGTCCGCCGCAGTCGGCTACCTGGGTCCGGACCTGCTCGGCCCGGCCTGGGACGCCGCCGAGGCAGTCCGAAGGCTGGCAGCGGATCCGCACAGGGCCATCGGCGAGGCCGTCCTCGATCAGGGCAACCTGGCCGGCATCGGCAATATTTACAAGACAGAGACGCTGTTCCTGCGCGGGATCAGCCCGTGGCGGCCCGTTGGCCAGGTCGATGACCTGACCGACCTAGTGGAGCTGGCGAGGCAACTGCTCGAGGCGAACAAGGACCGCGTCGGCCAGGTCACCACCGGCGACACCCGGCCCGGCCGGCAGCACTGGATCTACGGCCGGGCCGGCCGGCCGTGCCGACGCTGCGGCGCGGCCATCCGGCAGGGCAGTCAGGGCCCCGACCTGGCCGAGCGCGTCACCTACTGGTGCCCCCGCTGCCAGCCGGGCTGAGATCACGCGCTTTCCGGCCTGCAGGCAAGGAGCCGACCGGGCCATAGCGGTCCGGCCTGCAGACGAGGAGCAGCCGGGCCATAGCGGCCCGGCCGGCTCCGTCGTTCCCCCGACAGCGGCCTTGCCCTCATGCGGCCGCTGCGCCGGCTGGCCTGCCATCGCAGGCCAGCGGTCTTACGCGTTCCGCCTGCGGAACAGGACCAGCCCCGCGGCGATCGCGATTGCCGCGTAGCCGCACAGCACCGCGAATCCGGCCCATGGCCCGAACTGCGGGACTGGGCCCGTCGACGGAACCACCGCCCAAACCTGGCTGCCAGCCACGGCTGGCATCCACTTGTCCACGTGGATCTGCCAGGACTGCGGCAAGAGGTGGATCAGGATCGATACCACGAACAGCAATGCGACAACAGCGCTGATCGCGCCCGCGCTGTGCCGCAGCAGCAGGCCGATGCCGAACGCCAGCAGCCCGCAGGCGGTCAGGAACAGCGCCCCGCCGATAACTGCCCGCAGCACGCCTGGCTGGCTGAGCGTCGCGTTGATGTGGTGCGAGGACATGATCGCCTGGCCGATGAAGAACGACGCAAAGCAGATGACGAGACTGCTCACCAGCGCCACTGCGCCGAACACCACGGCCTTGGCCGCGATGAGAGTGCCGCGCCGCGGCATGGCGGACAGCGTAGTTGTGATCATCTTCGTGGAGTACTCGGAGGTGATGACCAGGATGCCCAGCACTGCGATGATCAGCTGGCTGAGGTACAGGCCACCCAGGCTCTGCGCGGTCGGATCGAAGCCGGGACCCTGCGGATTGCGGGTGGCGCCATAGCTGGCCAGCACACCGATGCCGATGCTGACAACGATCATGGCCAGCAGCGTCCAGTAGGTGGAGCGGACTGACCTGATCTTGGTGAACTCCGAGCGCAGGACGCCCGCGAAGCTCACCCGGCCCGCCGACTCCGGCAGCGCGCCGAGGCCGATCACCGATCCCCTTGTATCGAGCGTCGTTGCCATATCAGGCCACCTCTCCAGCCAGTACTGGCTGATTCGGCACGCCAGCGTGGAACTCCACGCTGGAGGCGGTCAGCTCCATGAATGCCTGCTCCAATGACGCCTGCACCGGCGCGAGTTCGTGCAGGCGCACCGAGCTCTCATAGGCCAGGTCCCCCACCTGTCCGGCCGTGAGCCCCGCCACCACGATCGAGCCGTTGCCGTCCTCGCGCACCGTCCCGCCCGCGGCGGCGAGCAGCTTGGAAAGCTGCTCCTGCTGCGGCGTGCGGACCCGGACCCGCTGCTGCGAGTTCGCTGCGATGAACTCCTCAACAGTGCAGTCGGAGATCAGCTTGCCGCGGCCGATCACGAGCAGGTGATCGGCGGTGTTCTCCATTTCCGACATCAGGTGGCTGGAGACGAAGACTGTCCTGCCCTCGGCCGCCAGCGCCTTCATCAGGTTCCTGATCCACAAGATGCCCTCAGGGTCCAGCCCGTTGACTGGTTCGTCGAACATCAGGATCTCCGGGTCACCCAAAAGGGCGCCCGCGATGCCGAGCCGCTGGCCCATGCCGAGCGAGAACCCGCGGGCCCTCTTCTTAGCCACGTCCGACAGCCCGACCAGCGCCAGCACCTCGTTGATGCGGCCCGTGGGCAGATTGTTGGACTGGGCGAGGCAGAGCAGGTGGTTGTAAGCGCTCCGGCCCCCGTGCAGAGCCTTAGCGTCGAGCAGCGCGCCTACCTGCCGCATCGGCTGGGCCAGCCGCGCGAACGGCCGCCCGTTGACGGTGACCTGACCGGACGTGGGCGCGTCTAGGCCGAGGATCATCCGCATAGTGGTGGTCTTCCCGGCGCCGTTCGGGCCGAGGAAGCCGGTGATCTTGCCGGGCTGCACGCTGAACGTCAGGTTGTCGACGGCGAGCGTATCCCCGTATCGCTTGGTGAGGCCATCTGCCTCGATCATGTCCGTATCCCTTTCCGGCCAGGGCTGGTTTGGCTCCCGGACCTGGATGCCAGTCTCCCCGGCAAACGCGATAGTCCGCGTCGGCCGCGGGTCTGATCCGGGTCAGCCCGGAGGGGGATATCAGCTCGCGAGTCCTACCGCCTGCAGGAGTACGCCGGCCGCGCGGCGGTGCGCTTCGCCGTCCCGCTCGGCGGGTTCACCGGTCGACCACGCGGCGGCGCACAACGCGCGCAGTCCGTCGATCGCATCGCCGGAGCCGGACACGGCCAGCCAGCCATCGCCGCCCGTCACCGACGCCGTCCAGCCGCCGCAGCGGAACCCGCCGTCTACGCTCCTGACGCCGGGATGGCTGACGTTCAGCCCGGCCAGGTCGGCAGCCACGTAGGTCGGCCGGTGCCGGGACGAGGCCAGCAGCAGGTCGGCGGGCCGCGTCACCCCGGTCAGCACCAGCAGGCTGTCGGCGCCGCCGCGCACCGCGCCCTCGATATCGGTGTCCAGCCGGTCGCCGACGACCACCGGCCGCCGCGCGCCGACCCGCTGCACCGACTCGGCGTGCAGGGGCGGTTCCGGCTTGCCGGCAATTACCGGCCGGCGCCCGGTCGCGTGTCACCAGCAGCTGCACGAGCGAGCCGTTGCCCGGCTGCTGGCCGCGCGGAGTGGGCAACGTCGGGTCTGCGTTGGAGGCGACGTAGAAGGCGCCGGCCCGCAGGGCCAGCGCCGCCTCGGCGAGCAGCCCGTAGCTGATGTCGTGCGCGTAGCCCTGGACAACCGCGACCGGGGCGTCGGCGGCGGTGGTCACCGGCCGCAGGCCGCGGGCACGGACCGCGAGCCGCAGGCCCATGCCGCCGACCACCAGGACAGCCGAACCAGCGGGGAACCGGTCGGCCAGCAGATGCGCCGCCGCCTGTGCGGAGGTCACGATGTCGGCAGCCGTCGCCGGAACGCCCATGGCCGACAGCTGAGCGGCGATCGCGCTCGGCGTCCTGGAGGCGTTGTTGGTCACGTAGGCCAGCCGCATGCCGCGCTTAGCTGCTACGGCAAGCGCGTCAGCGGCACCGGGGATCGGCGAGCCGCCCAGGTAGACGACGCCGTCCAGGTCGAGCAATGCGGCGTCGTAATGCTGGCTCAGCGGGCTATCACAGCCGCCCGGAGCGGCAACCTCGTTACCTTTCAATCCGCGGTGCCGTTCTGCGTTTCGCCAGGCGCCTGCATGGCGCTGCGTGCCCGCAGCGTGGCGCGGACGCTGCGCAGCGCGTCGGAGTAATGGCGCAAATTCGGTCGCATGGCCACCGCCAGCGCGAGGTGCTCAGCCGCGGCGCCCGGATCGCCGGTCCGTGCCAGCGCAAGCCCGAGGCCGAACTGGGCATAGTCGTCGGTGGGGCTGGCCTCGACGATGCGGCGGAAGTTGCCCGCCGCTGCGGCATACTGGCCAGCGTCGAACTGCGCCCTGGCCAGGGCCTCAAGCACGCTCCTCGACCGCGGCTCGGCGGCGGCGGCCCGCTCCAGCAACTGCGCTGCGGCGGCCGGGCTGCCTCGGCCGAGCAGGTCGAGGCCGCGTTTATAGAGCTGATGCGAATCGGCACCGTTAACGGGCACCGAATCAGGAGCATCTTGTGACGAAACCGGATCCTCCGGGCGGGAATCATGACCGCGTGCAGGTCCTTCAGACATATATGCCGATCCTTCCGTCCGGCCAGGTGCCTGCGCAAGTGAACGCGCCTGGGCTGGTGCTCGCCCCGTTCCGCGGCGTGCGGTATGCCGAGGAGCGGGTGAGCGGGCTCGCCGAGGTCACCTCTCCACCGTACGACGTGATTGCGGCCGATAAAGAGAGCCAGCTGATGGCTGCCGATCCGCATAACGTCGTCCGGCTCATCCTGCCTCGCCATCCGCAAGGCCAGCCCGGCAGCCCGTACGAAGACGCGGCCCGTGACCTGCACGACTGGCTCGCCGACGGGATCCTGGCTGCCGATCGCGAGCCGGGCCTGTACGTGTACGAGCAGGCGGCCACCGAGGGTGATGGCGTCCGCCCGGTCCAGCGCGGCCTGATCGGCGCGCTCGGGCTGGTGCCATACGCGGCCGGCATCGTGCAGCCGCACGAGGACGTGGCTCCGGGCCCGGTGGCCGGAAGGCGCCAGCTCATGGAAGCCACGCAGGCCAACCTGGAGCCGATTTTCCTTCTCTACGAGGGCGGGAACGGGGCCGCCACCAGGCTGGTCGACCATGTCGCAGACAGTCGTCCGGCGCTAACCGAGGCCTTCACCTCCGACGGGCTGCGGCACCGGCTGTGGGCCATTACCGACTCAGCCGAGCTCGGCGCGATCGCCGCGGACCTGGCTCCGCGCACTGCGCTGATCGCGGACGGCCATCACCGGTACGCGGCCTACCTGCAGGTTCAGGAGCGCTTGCGGCAGGCCGGGGCCGACGGCGGGCCCTGGGACCGCGGGCTTGCCTTGCTGGTCGACTCCGCGGCCTATCCGCCTCAGCTCGGCGCCATCCACCGGGTTATCGTCGGGCTGATGCCCGAGTCCGCGGCCAAGCTCGCCGAGACCGCGTTCAGCGTCCGCGAGCTGCCAGGCGGCAGCGCCGACGTGCGCTGGCGGCCTTGCCGCGCTGGCCGAGGCCGGCGCCCGCGGCGTGGCATTCCTGCTGACCGGTAATGGCCGGGCGTACCTGCTGACTGACCCAGACCCCGGGCTGCTGCGCGCGGCAGTGCCGGACCAGCCCGCCGAGCTGTGGCAGCAGCTGCCGGCCGCTGTGCTTGAAGGCCTGCTATTCGCCCGGATCTGGGGCATCGAGGACGACGCCCGTAGCGTGCAGGCCATCCACGACGCGGCCGCGGCGATCCATGCGGCTGATGACGAGCCCGGCGGAACCGCCGTGATCTGCTGCCCGATGTCAGCCGCCCAGGTGTACCAGGTGGCCGCCCTGGGCCGGCGGGTACCGCGCAAGTCGACCTCGTTCGGCCCCAAGCCGCGAACCGGCCTGGTCATGAGGCTGTTCGCGCAGAGCTGAACCGGGTCGGCGGTCAGATCGCGATTGAGCGGCCGTCTTCGTACCGCCGGTAGCCCATGCTCTCGTACAGGCGAATCGCGACCTCGTTGTCGCCGAACACGTTCAGCGCCAGGTGCGTGTCGCCCGCGTCGAGTGCCGCTCGCTCGCCGATGATCATTGCGGCGCGCCCGTAGCCCTTGCCCCGGTACTCCGCTGTCACCTCGACGTCGTAAATCCAGCTGATGCCAGGTCCGCGGTGGTGGCACACCCAGTTCGTCGCTACCACCTCGCCCTTTGCGCACAGACGCAGAAAGGACTGATTGGCCGTTTGCAGGCCGTCCGGCAGCAGCTGATCGGTCTGCGCCGCGGCCTGCGCGGCGGCCTGCGCATCAGGCAGGCTGCCGGAACTGGCCATCTGGGCCGCATATCCGCGCACCAGCCCGGCGCGCCAGCCGGCGTATTCCGGCTCCGACATCGGCCTGCCCTCCAGGCCGTCGGCGAGCTGGTCCGGCTCAGTCAGCTTCTTGATCATCTGATGCGCGCGAACGGGGTAATGGCCGAACAGGCCGACGTGGGCTGGCTCGCTCGGGTCGGTCACGACCCAGAGCGCGGTGGCGCCCGCAGCCTGCGCCCAGTGCTCGGCCCATGCGACCGCTTCGGTTCCGTACCCGCGGCGGCGATGCTGTTCGGCAATCCAGATGTCATTGATCAGCGCCGCGCGGACACCGCCTTCGTCCGCGGCCGACAGCGCCATGATGCCGATGACCGCTCCGTCGACGGAGAGCGCGAACGTGCCGGCCTCGGCGGCCGTCGCGAAGTTTGCTAGCCGCCCCTCGGCTTGCTGGCGCACCCAGTCCGCCGGGATGTCGGCAGCGCCGTGCCAGGACTCCAGGCGAGCCCGCCAGTCATCGCGCCAGGCAGCCATCTCCGGCACCGTGGCCTCGCGTACACCGATCACGCTGCGCACCTCATGACCGTAGACCTTATGACCGGACCAGGTGTTGGGCCACTATGTCCGCATGGGAGACGCCGCAAGCAGCTTTGCCAGTTCAGATGTCATCACCGACCTCGGGCACGATGTATTCCAGATAGACACTCGGATGGCCGGGTACGACGGGATCACCGCTGGCTACCTGATCCGGGGCGAGCGCCCGTGCCTTGTCGAGACGGGTACCGCGCCGTCGGCTCCGGTTGTCCGCGATGCTCTCGCCGCACTTGGCGTCGATGCCGGGGACCTGGCCACGGTCGTGGTTACCCATATTCACCTTGACCATGCGGGCGGCACGGGAGACATCGCGGCCATGTTCCCCTCCGCTGAAGTGGTCGTGCACGAGCGTGGCGCACGTCACCTGGCCGATCCCTCCCGGCTGATGGCGAGCGCCCGGATGGTCTACGGCGACGAGTTGGACAGCCTGTTCGGCACGCTGGCACCTACGCCCGCGGAGCGCATCAGGACGGTGGATCAAACGGGCGTCGTGCACCTGGGCGGCGGTCGCCGGCTGGAGAGCCACTACGCGCCGGGCCACGCCAAGCACCACGTCGGCCTCATCGACTCCGTGAGCGGAGATCTGTACGTGGGCGATGCGGCCGGCATCTACGTCCAGGAGACCGGGGACATGAGGCCGGCGACGCCGCCCCCTGATTTCGATCTCGATGTCGCGCTGGAATCGCTGCGGATGTTCGGCGCATTGCAGCCGGCCCGCCTGCTGTTCAGCCACTTCGGTCCCGTCACGGCCGTCGACGAAGCGCTGGCGCGGTCGGCCGAGGAGATTAGCCTCTGGGTCGAAGAGACCAGGCGAGCCCGCAAGGCGGGACTAGACCTCGACCATGCCGCCGCCATGGTGGCTGAGCGGACCAGGCAGCGGTACCTGGTCCTGGCCGACGACGCTGATCCTGATATCGCTGCGAAATACGAGCGGATCAGCGGCACCCGGGCCAACGTCGCCGGCATCATGCGATGGCTAGACAGGACCGAAGGGGTCAGCTAGGCCCGCGGCTCCGCCAGCCCCGTCATCGGTCTTGCCGTCATCCGTCTGGCCCTCATCGCCAGTGCGGGTTTCGCCATCCGGACCGGCCGCGTCCAGACCGGCGGCGTCCAGACCCGACTTGCTAGCGATCAACGACACGCGGCAGGCTAGTCGCGCTGAGCTGCGGGTTTCGCAGTCGGAGATCGGTGAAATTGAATGGTCACTGGCGAGCCCTCCGACGCGAGTAGGCAGTTATTGAGTGCCGTTGTCCGCGATAATCGCTGAAGAACGCACTCGATAACGAGTGCGGGCGGATCCGTGGTGCGGGCGGATAGTGAAGACGCGGTCGGGCCAGGCCCGGCCCGGCGGAAACTCAGGCCCCCATATCGGGCGTCTGGGCGCCGACGGGTGGATTCAGCATGCGAACGGTGGCGCGAGCGTCCGGTGGAAGTATTCGGCGCTTTAGGACGCGTGTGTCCGGCGGGCGGCAATTTCAGCGGTTGAGGATGGCCTCGGGGTAGGTGGCCTCCGCCGGGCCTTTGGCGGTGTGCATGTTCCAGAGCAGGTCGGCGAGATGGTTCGGGTCGACGGTAGGCATCTCCCAGACCGGGTCGCCCGCAGCTTCGGCCTTCTCCATCTCGGCATGGAAGGCACTGTTCTTGATGGCTGCACCGATGTAGAGCATGCCGACGTAGACGCCTTTCTCGGCTACCTCGGCGTAAAGGGCTTGCAGGTAATTGCGCTGGGCGGCTTGTGCAGGACTGGGGCCGCTCATGTTCGGCAGGCCCTGCACGGTGCTGCCGCCCTGCGCGGTCAGGATGGCGCCGTCCCCCTGCTCGAGCATGTGCGGCAGGAACTCCTGCACGAGTGCCAGCATCGTGTAGAAGATCAGCGGCATGAAGTTCCGGGCGTGCTGCGGGGTCAGGTTGGCTGCGGCAACGAACCCGGTGTCCGGGGTCGGGGCGTAGTAGAGCGCGTCGAGGTGGCCGGTCTGGGTGCGGACCTGCTCGGCCAATGCGGGGACAGAAGCGGTGTCGGACAGGTCGGCGCTGATGACGTGCACCGTCCCGCCACCGCTGGCCAACTCCTTGGCCAGCCGCTCTAGCGGTTCCCGCCGACGGGCTACGAGGACGACGTCATAGCCCTCGCGGGCGTAGCGGCGGGCAACGGCCTGACCGAGGCCGGGGCCTGCGCCGAAGACCGCAATGGACTTAGACATGACGGACACTCCATAAGTCGATCACTCAACTTAACCTGACGCTAGCTCAGTTCGCGCTGCCCCAGCCAATAGACGAACAGACATATCGCTGGCTGCCAGGGACTTGCCACGCCACCCCGCTTGAAGCCGTGCTGCTGTTGGTCGCGATCGTCACCGCCGCCACGAGCTTGACGCTCGGGCTGGCGCTGCGGAATCACTAACAACCTCTATGACGCGACGCGAGTTCCTATCCGGTGTTCGTCGTTTGACAGCTTCACATGCCAGCAGCAGGCTCGGGCGGGCTGTTTGCTGCTCATGGGCGGGTCCAACCGCGGCAGCACGTCGCCCTGCTGGCCATGCTCGTCGTGGGTAGCTGCCACCTGAGTGCCCAGGCCACGCTGTCGCCCTGGCCAACGTCGCGGCATCATGCGATGGCTAGACAAGACCGAAGGGGTCAGCTAGGCCCGCGGCTCGGCCGGGCCATCATCTGTCTTGCCATCGTCTTGCCATCATCTGTCTTGCCGTCATCTGTCTGGCCCTCATCGCCAGTGCGGGTTTCGGCATCCGGACCGGCTGCGTCCAGACTCGCTGCGTCCAGGCCGGCTGCGTCCAGGCCGCCGGCGTCGGGGCCGTCGCTGTCGACCTCGGCGAGGTCGTCGAGGTCGTCGAGGTCGTCGAAGCTGAATTCGTCCAGTTCCTCGTAACGCTCCGCGGCGCCCGTCTCGCCGTCAACGTCGGCGCTCGCTGCGCGCCCGAACCAATGCCGGGCCTCGTCCTCCCGGCCGACCTGGAGCAGCGCATCCGCGAAGGCGTAATACAGCCGGGCGTATTCCGGCCGCATCCGCTCCCCGGCCAGCTCCGGGCCCTGCAAGGCGACTACTGCGGCCTCGAGCAGGCCCTGATCGCGCCGGATACCTGACTCGACGATGCGCAACTCGATCCGCGTCTGCTGGTCGGCCTTGCGGGCGTCCGGGCCGGTGACCAAGTCAAGCGCGCGGTCCAGGCGGCCGAGTGCGCGCTCGCAATCGGCCATTAGCGGCAGGTAGCTGCTTCGGCCGGTGAGCCGCCGGGCAGCGCGGAATTCGGCCAGCGCCGCGTTCCAGTCCCCGGCCTGGTATGCCGCGATCGCGCAGGTCTCCCGGACGACTCCTACCCGGGCCGCCAGGCCCCTGGCCTTCTTGGCAAACCGGTAGGCCTCATCCGGGTCCTCGGCCAGGCTGGTCGCTACCAGCAGCCGGGCAATCACGCTGGCCAGATCTCCCGGCAGCGTGCGCAGCTCGGCGGCCGCCTCGGCATCAAGCTGGTCCGCGGTGATGCCGTCGGGCAGGTTCAGCTGGGAGTCGTCGAAACTGGCCTGGCCGCTAACTGGCTCACGGTCGCCGTTAGCGCGGCGGTCGCGGGCGCTACTGCCGCCAGCCGAGCCGCGGCGGGCGTCGGTGTGGCCAGGGCCGCCCTGAGAACTGCTGTAGCCGCCACGTGCAGGTCCGCTCCGTGCAGGTCCGCTCCCGCTCCGCGCAGGTCCGCTCCGTGCAGGTCCGCTCCGTGCAGGTCCGCTCCGTGCAGGCCCACCCTGGTAGCCGCGGTCCCCGCCGGAACGACCGCTGTCGCTGACTGAAGGGCCGCGATCCCCGCCGGAGCGACCGCTGTCGCTGGCCGATGGGCCGCGGACGCTACCGTAGGACCGGCTTCCGGACGAGCTGCGGTCGCCGCCATACGGGCGGCTCTTCGCTGGGCTGTCACCGCTGCTGCCACGCGAGCCTCGGTCACGGTCACGCCAGCTGCCGCCGGCGCGTTCGTCAGCGCCGCCTGATCGCGGACCGTCTGGCCTGGCACGGCCGCCTCGGTCTGGGGCGTCACGAGCCTGGCCGGGGCCGGACCGCGCCGAGTCGCTGCCAGACCGACCATAGCCCGAACGTGCACGATCCGATTCGCGACCATTGCCGCTCCACCGGCTGGCCGGAGCTTCCCGCCCTTCCCCAGAATCACGCCCACGATCAGACCAGGCCGATCCGCCGCCATTTGACCGCGGCGGCCGGTCGTGTCCCGCCGCCCCGCCGCCCCGCGATCGACTGTCCGAGATCGTCTCGCCGGGGCGGGCAGAACGCCGGGCCGCCGGGCCGCGCTCGGATCGGCTGGAATCCCAGTTTGCGCGACTGCCACCGGCACCACCGCGACCGGATGGGCCGCTGCTCTGACCGCGCGACCAGCCACCTGCACCAGTATCGCCATCTCTGGGGCCGGTACCGGGCCGCGGTGCACCTGTTCGCGTGCCGTAGCCCGCCCGTCCGCCTGCATAACCGGAACTCGCGGCACCTGACCCGCCAGACCGGCTGCTGCCTGAGCCGTAGCCGCCAGATCCCGCCCGGCTGCCAGTCGAGCCGGGGGCGCTTGACCGGCTGCTGCCTGACCCATACGCGGACCTACCCGCGCCTGACCCGCCGGCGGCACCATAGCCGCCCGACCCTGAGCGGCTGCCGGCCGAACCATAGCCGCCCGACCCCGACCGGCCGCCGCCCGCACTGCCAGACCGGCTGCCACCCGAACCGTAACCGCCCGACCCTGACCGGCCGCTGCTGCCAGCCGCGAACCCGCCTGCAGATCGTCCGCCACTACCGCGGTCGCCGCCCGCCGCTCTGTCGCCCGCGCCGCGTCCGCCCGCACCGGGTCCGCCCGTGCCGCGTCCGCCTGCACCGCGTCCGCCGCTGCCCGCTGCGCCGCCATCGCGTCCGCTGTTACCTGGACCGCCGCCCGACCTGCCGCCACCGCCCCAATTACCGCCGCCACCCGCACGGCCAGATCCGCCTGGCCGACCCGAGCGAGCCGCACCGGAGCGAGGCGCACCAGAGCGAGGCGCACCGGAGCTGCCTCCAGCGCCGCGCCCCGAGTTGCGGCCGGATCCGCCCGCGGGGCGACCACCAGCCGACCCACGCGAGTTCCCCGCCATCTGTCTATCCTCCAACACCGGCCAGTCAGGCCGTTTCTGCGGCCGGGCCCTACAGGCAGCCCGCCGCCACCAGCAAATCTCGGGCAGCACAAAAACGCGCTGGGGGCCACTACCTAAAAGGTAACGGCCCCCAGCGGGAAGATGTCCGGCGGCGTCCTACTCTCCCACCCAGTCCCCCGGGCAGTACCATCGGCGCTGAAGGGCTTAACTTCCGGGTTCGGAATGGAGCCGGGTGTTTCCCCTTCGCCATGGCCACCGAAACACTATGGAGATATCAGGAGCGCGCTCAGCTCCGGATCACTCCGGAACCAGGCGCCCGACCGCATCTCGGGAACCGCACAGTGGACGCGAAACAAGATCTATAAGTAGAAGCCAAGCCACTCGGCCTATTAGTACCGGTCAGCTGCACACGTTGCCGTGCTTCCACCTCCGGCCTATCAACCCAGTCGTCTAGCTGGGGGCCTTACCAGGTTAACCCTGAGGGAGTCCTAATCTTGAGGCGAGCTTCCCGCTTAGATGCTTTCAGCGGTTATCCCTTCCAAACGTAGCCAACCAGCCGTGCTCCTGGCGGAACAACTGGCACACCAGAGGTTTGTCCGTCCCGGTCCTCTCGTACTAGGGACAGCCCCTCTCAAGACTCCTGCGCGCGCAGCGGATAGGGACCGAACTGTCTCACGACGTTCTAAACCCAGCTCGCGTACCGCTTTAATGGGCGAACAGCCCAACCCTTGGGACCTGCTCCGGCCCCAGGATGCGACGAGCCGACATCGAGGTGCCAAACCATCCCGTCGATATGGACTCTTGGGGAAGATCAGCCTGTTATCCCCGGGGTACCTTTTAGCCGTTTAGCGACGGCGCTTCCACATGCCACCGCCGGATCACTAGTCCCAGCTTTCGCTCCTGTTCGACATGTCTGTCTCACAGTCAAGCACCCTTGTGCACTTACACTCGACACCTGATTGCCAACCAGGCTGAGGGTACCTTTGGGCGCCTCCGTTACCTTTTAGGAGGCAACCGCCCCAGTTAAACTACCCACCAGACACTGTCCCTGATCCGGATAACGGACCGAGGTTAGACATTCAGAACGACCAGAGTGGTATTTCACCGTTGACTCCACAGAAACTAGCGTCCCTGCTTCACAGTCTCCCACCTATCCTACACAAGACGTCCCAAACACCAATGTCAAGCTGCAGTAAAGGTCCCGGGGTCTTTCCGTCCTGCTGCGCGTAACGAGCATCTTTACTCGTAGTGCAATTTCGCCGGGTCCGTGGTTGAGACAGTGGGAAAGTCGTTACGCCATTCGTGCAGGTCGGAACTTACCCGACAAGGAATTTCGCTACCTTAGGATGGTTATAGTTACCACCGCCGTTTACTGGCGCTTAAGTTCAGAGCTTCGCAGCCGAAGCCACTAACCCCTCCCCTTAACGTTCCAGCACCGGGCAGGCGTCAGTCCGTATACGTCGTCTTACGACTTAGCACGGACCTGTGTTTTTAGTAAACAGTCGCTTTCCCCTGGTATCTGCGACCGTATCCAGCTCGGAGAGCAAGTCTCCTCACCAGACGCGGCTCCCCTTCTCCCAAAGTTACGGGGATAATTTGCCTAGTTCCTTAACCACGGTTCACCCGATCGCCTTGGTATTCTCTACCTGACCACCTGAGTCGGTTTAGGGTACGGGCCGCATAAAAGCTCGCCGCGAGGCTTTTCTTGGCAGCATGGGATCACTCACTTCGCCTAACTCGGCTCGGCATCAGGTCTCAGGCTTCATGACGTGCGGATTTGCCTACACGTCGCCCTACACCCTTACCCCGGGATATCCATCACCCGGGCTGAGCTACCCTCCTGCGTCACCCCTTCGGCTTGCCTACTACCAGTCTGGGTCGCAATCGCAGCCGGCTCTTCCCGAAGGATCGGCCAGCATTGATGGCTTAGCATCGCCAGATTCGGCATGGGCGCTTTTAAGCGGGTACGGGAATATCAACCCGTTGTCCATCGACTACGCCTGTCGGCCTCGCCTTAGGTCCCGACTTACCCTGGGCGGATTAGCCTGCCCCAGGAACCCTTGGTCATTCGGCGGAGGGGTTTCTCACCCCTCTTTCGCTACTCATGCCTGCATTCTCACTCGAGTGGCGTCCACAGCTGGATCACTCCGCTGCTTCTCTCGCCACCCGACGCTCCCCTACCCATCCGCATACCTGGACCCTAAAGGCGCCAGTGGCCGCCGTCAGGACAGAAGTGGCCGAAACCACAACGGTCAGGACAGCCATCCACCTTAGCCACAAAGGGCCGGGCTATCACGCGAATGTCACAGCTTCGGCGGTGTGCTTGAGCCCCGCTAAATTGTCGGCGCAGAATCACTTGACCAGTGAGCTATTACGCACTCTTTCAAGGGTGGCTGCTTCTAAGCCAACCTCCTGGTTGTCTCTGCAACTCCACATCCTTTCCCACTTAGCACACGCTTAGGGGCCTTAGCTGGTGATCTGGGCTGTTTCCCTCTCGACTACGGAGCTTATCCCTCGCAGTCTCACTGCCGCGCTCTGGCTTACCGGCATTCGGAGTTTGGCTGACTTCAGTAAGCTTGTCGGCCCCCTAGGCCATCCAGTAGCTCTACCTCCGGTAAGAAACACGCGACGCTGCACCTAGATGCATTTCGGGGAGAACCAGCTATCACGGAGTTTGATTGGCCTTTCACCCCTACCCACAGGTCATCCCCCAGGTTTTCAACCCTGGTGGGTTCGGTCCTCCACGCGGTCTTACCCGCGCTTCAACCTGCCCATGGGTAGATCACTCCGCTTCGGGTCTATAGCATGCGACTCAGACGCCCTATTCAGACTCGCTTTCGCTACGGCTACCCCACACGGGTTAACCTTGCCACATACCATAACTCGCAGGCTCATTCTTCAAAAGGCACGCGGTCACTTCACTTCAGCCCGAAGGCTGACACGCTCCCACGGCTTGTAGGCACACGGTTTCAGGTACTATTTCACGACCCCTCACCGGGGCACTTTTCACCTTTCCCTCACGGTACTTGTTCGCTATCGGTCACCAGGGAGTATTTAGGCTTAGGAGGTGGTCCTCCCGGATTCACACGGGATTTCTCGGGCCCCGTGCTACTTGGGATACTGTCCGGAAGTCGCGAAGATTTCGCCTACGGGGGTATCACCCTCTATGCCGACGATTTCCAACGTCTTTGGCTATCAACGCGATTTCTTACTTCCTGTCGGGTCAGCAGCTCCGGCTGGACAGTCCCGCTACCCCGATCACGCAACGCCTGCTGGCTTTAACACGTGACCGGTTTGGCCTCTTCCCCTTTCGCTCACCACTACTCAGGGAATCGCGGTTGCTTTCTCTTCCTGTGGGTACTGAGATGTTTCACTTCCCCACGTTACCTCCACCTGCCCTATGTGTTCAGGCAGGGGCGATGGGCCATTACGCCCAATCAGGTTTCCCCATTCGGAAATCCCCGGGTCAATGTCTGGTTGCCGACTTACCGGGGCTTATCGCAGGCTCCTACGTCCTTCTTCGGCTCCTGGTGCCAAGGCATTCACCGTGTGCCCTTATCAACTTGGCAACTACAGATGATGCTCGCGTCCACTGTGCAGTTCTCAAGATACGGGCGGTCCCGGCCCCCGCGGCGCACGTGGCGACGAAGGAACCGGTCCTGGCCGAGGTCTCGCCTCACCAACTTCATGGCGGCCGTTCCCTCAGGACCCAACAGCGTGCTCGGCCCGTTCGCCCCCCGGACCCTGCGTTCCGTGCTGACCGTGTTTCGCAACACAGTGCAGCCCGTACTAACTGGACCGGCGATGACGCTCGGACCGAATAACCAGTGCTCCACTAATGAGCTGGCCACCCCGGAACGTTCGTCCGGGATGTGGCTCTGGACGCGACAACGAGACAGGTCTCGCGGGCGCGCCAGTTGCTCCTTAGAAAGGAGGTGATCCAGCCGCACCTTCCGGTACGGCTACCTTGTTACGACTTCGTCCCAATCGCTGGCCCCACCTTCGACGGCTCCCTCCCTTACGGGTTAGGCCACCGGCTTCGGGTGTTGCCGACTTTCGTGACGTGACGGGCGGTGTGTACAAGGCCCGGGAACGTATTCACCGCGACGTTGCTGATTCGCGATTACTAGCGACTCCGACTTCATGGGGTCGAGTTGCAGACCCCAATCCGAACTGAGACCGGCTTTTTGAGATTCGCTCCACCTTGCGGTCTCGCAGCCCTCTGTACCGGCCATTGTAGCATGTTTGCAGCCCAAGACATAAGGGGCATGATGACTTGACCTCATCCCCACCTTCCTCCGAGTTGACCCCGGCAGTCTCCTATGAGTCCCCGGCATTACCCGCTGGCAACATAGGACGAGGGTTGCGCTCGTTGCGGGACTTAACCCAACATCTCACGACACGAGCTGACGACAGCCATGCACCACCTGTGCAGGACCCTTACGGACACCGTATCTCTACGGCTTTTCCCTGCATGTCAAACCTTGGTAAGGTTCTTCGCGTTGCTTCGAATTAAGCAACATGCTCCGCCGCTTGTGCGGGCCCCCGTCAATTCCTTTGAGTTTTAGCCTTGCGGCCGTACTCCCCAGGCGGGGCGCTTAATGCGTTAGCTGCGGCACGGAATCCGTGGAAGGACCCCACACCTAGCGCCCAACGTTTACGGCGTGGACTACCAGGGTATCTAATCCTGTTCGCTCCCCACGCTTTCGCTCCTCAGTGTCAGGTAAGGCCCAGAGAACCGCCTTCGCCACCGGTGTTCCTCCCGATATCTGCGCATTTCACCGCTACACCGGGAATTCCATTCTCCCCTACCTACCTCTAGTTCGCCCGTATCCACTGCAAGTCCAGGGTTAAGCCCTGGATTTTCACAGCGGACGTAGCGGACCACCTACGAGCTCTTTACGCCCAATAATTCCGGACAACGCTTGCGCCCTACGTGTTACCGCGGCTGCTGGCACGTAGTTAGCCGGCGCTTCTTCTGCAGGTACCGTCACTTTCGCTTCGTCCCTGCTGAAAGCGGTTTACAACCCGAAGGCCTTCATCCCGCACGCGGCGTCGCTGCGTCAGGCTTTCGCCCATTGCGCAATATTCCCCACTGCTGCCTCCCGTAGGAGTCTGGGCCGTGTCTCAGTCCCAGTGTGGCCGGTCGCCCTCTCAGGCCGGCTACCCGTCGTCGCCTTGGTGAGCCGTTACCTCACCAACTAGCTGATAGGCCGCGAGCTCATCCCTAGCCGAAAAACTTTCCACCACAGCCGATGTCGGCCGTGGTCGTATTCGGTATTAATTCCGGTTTCCCGGAGCTATCCCGAAGCTAGGGGCAGATTGCTCACGTGTTACTCACCCGTTCGCCGCTCGAGTACCCCGAAGGGCCTTTCCGCTCGACTTGCATGTGTTAAGCACGCCGCCAGCGTTCGTCCTGAGCCAGGATCAAACTCTCCGTTGAATGTCTATATGCAAGACCGCAGGGTAGGTCCGAAGACGCGATGCGGATTGCAGACTTGAAGAGATGCCCCTGGACAGCCATGAATGGCAGCCAGAGGCGATCTGGCAAAAATTCCGTCAGGGTTGGCGCCGAAGCACCAGCCCAGTTGACGGGGTTGTGCATATGCACTGGCTTTTAGCACGCTGTTGAGTTCTCAAGGAGCGGACGCTCACCGTCCGAGGCCTTACAACCTCTTCGGGGGCAACCCTGCTAACTTACCGGACCAGGCAAAGCCTGTCAAGTCGGTTAGCCGGACTAGACGTACATGGTTACTGTCGGTTTCACACAGCATACCCCTAGCCGGGTGGTCCGAAGCCGGATCACCTGCGCTGGGGGGTGGTTGCTGGGCCCCTGTAGCTGTCCGCCCTGCTCGGGCGTCCCGCTCTCTGGGGGCAGGACGAAACATTAGGCAGCAAAGGCGCCGAAGTCAAATCG
>CAWICK010000003.1:0-396463 GCA_963834665.1 uncultured Actinomycetota bacterium | reverse complement strand
TATCGAGGCTGGCATTTATCCGCTACCCGCCGATCATGACGGATTGCTGTTGACACTCCTCCACCGCTCGCGGCTTTTCTTCGAGGATCTCCCCGTAATCCATCGGCGTCGCGAGAGCAGCACGCACGACGAAGTCCTAGCCGAGGGGACGCACGGGAAGCGCCCGCGCTACTATTTGCAGAATTTCCATTTCCAGACAGGCGGCTGGATGACGGACGATTCGGCGAGTCGATACGATACGCAGGTCGAGGTGCTCTTCAACGGGACTGCCAACGCAACGCGCCGGCAAGCCTTGCCTCGACTCCATGAGACTTTCGCTGGACGGGACCAACGCAAATTAAGACTTCTCGACATCGGCTGCGGGACGGGGCGCTTTCTTGATTTTCTCAAGCAGGCCTGGCCACGGCTTCCGGCCCTCGGGCTCGATATGTCAGAGCCATATGTCAAATATGCCAGGCGTCATCTAAAACGCTGGTCGCGATTAAACCTCACCGTTGGAAACGCGGAGACGCTGCCAGCGCCCGACGAAAGTCAGGACGCGGTGACAAGCATCTTTGTGTTTCACGAGTTACCACCGAAGGTACGCCGCATCGTTTTTCGCGAGTGTGTCCGGGTGCTGAAGCCTGGTGGGCGTTGGTCCTCGTAAATTCGCTCCAGTGCGGCGATCAGCCTGATTATGACGGGCTTTTAGAACTCTTTCCGCAGAATTATCACGAGCCTTATTATAGGAGCTATACCAAAGAAGACTTTAGCGCGCTCGCCGCGGCTTGCGGTCTGACGCATATCCGAGACGTCAAGGCCTTTGTCTCCAAGGTGATGATATTCGACAAGCCAGCATTGGCCTGACTTTTATCTCTGGCTTTACACCGGCCAGCGCCCCAGAGGAGTACGCACGTCAGCCGCCGGAGTTTACGGTTCAAGCATTGCGAGAACGCTTATTTCCAGGCCCGCTACACGGCGGCGCTTCATGAAAAAAGTAGGCCTCTTCCTAAGACGGCCTACACACCTCTGTTCTCAACTGTCAGCCCACGTAGGTGACGCGCTTCTGGGCATCCGCTTCAGCCGCGGTTACTGGCTGCGCCGGCAGTTGAAGCACTGTCGCCGTCTGCCCCTCGCACAGGAGCGTCAGCAACACCGTCCGCCCGTCCGGAAATTCGAGCGCATCGTGATGTGCAGTCGACTTGTCCTTGTTGAGTTGGCGAAAGATGGCCGTCTGGTGATTGATGGTCCTCGTCTTCCACCCGAGTAGGCCAGTCGGCAGGCACATAACTTCCCCGGCGAAAGCCATCTCGGTGCCCGGCATCACGCACACCGCCAACCCGAGATCATCCGCGGCAGCGAAGCCGCGTGTCCCGGTGCAGAAATCACGCGTCACGAGCTTATCGCCGACTTTCGCGGGCCGTGAACGTACGCTTTGGAGACTAAAGTCACACATCTCTAGAACTCCCCTTGTTGGAAGCCCCTTCAGCCCGTCAAATGTCAGCGCACTTCCGGTCCTCCCGCACCTGTTGCGCACGATGCCTTCTCATGGCCCGTTGTGTCCGTGGTGGCGCGCGGACCGCGGCGGCACGGCCGAATTAGTTAGGCGATCCCTGTCGGTTTTGCATAAATCGTTGCTGAGCCACATCGACAGTGGCACACTTGCCCTACTTCCGCGATCGTGAAAGGAAACGCCATGACATCATCGACGGAGCGCGCCATTCTCGCCGGCGGATGCTTTTGGGGCATGCAGGATTTGATCCGCAAAATATCCGGGGTGCTTTCAACGCGCGTGGGCTATAGCGGTGGTGACGTCCTAAACGCCACCTATCGCAACCACGGCACGCATGCGGAAGCGATTGAGATCGTGTTTGACCCGAATGTCGCGAGCTACCGGACGCTGCTCGAATTTTTTTTCCAAATTCACGATCCTACTACGCGCAACCGCCAGGGCAACGACACGGGCACGAGCTACCGTTCGGGAATTTATTACACGAGTGCCGAACAGAAAAGGACTGCTGAAGACACCATCGCGGATGTCGAGGCGTCAGGGCTTTGGCCGGGCAAGGTCGTAACGGAAGTCGCGCCCGCTGGTCCGTTCTGGGAAGCCGAGCCAGAACACCAAGATTATCTGGAAAAATATCCGGACGGGTACACCTGCCATTTCGTCCGCCCCAACTGGAAACTTCCGCATCGGGCAGAAGTAGCCAAGGCAAGCTAGGACGCATCCTTGTCTCAACGTCGTTTTTGCAGTCGCGAACTATTTTTCGGCGCGTGCACAGCACTCGAGGATCAGCGGTGCGCATCTTCGACACCGCCCCAGTGGGTGACTTTGACCCATTTTTCGTTTTCAAGGTCCTTGTAGTGTTCAAAGAAATGTTTGACTTGTTGGATCGATATTTCGGGAAGGTCTGAATAGGACTTTATGCTATCATAGCGTTTTGTGAGCCTTGCAATGGCACGCGATATTTCTCGTCAACCACCTCATCTTCCATGAAGAACGCCGACAGGCACACGCTCATCATCACACCGGGTCGATACAAACCCACAAATTATAGGCAGCGGTAGCCCAGCCCTGGATTGTCATCGAAATCACCAAAGTGAGCGCCACCACGACCCCTCGCGACGCGCTGCTGACGGAGGAAAATTGGGTTCTTGAAGAGGCGATTGCCCAACACCCGAAGCTTCGCGGCCTCTTGGATATTCCCCAACCGGCAAAATGAGCACGAGCGAAGTGCGCCCGGCGTTACGGCGTCATCGGAAAGAAGCCGTAACGGCCCAAGTGAGGATTCTTGCTGAAAAAAACCGCCTGCTGGCCGGCCTTGATGGTCTCCGGCGGATCGACATTTTCGAGGATTATGATCTGCCGATCCCCCAGGGCGAGGAGATAGTCATAAAAACGATCCTGAACGTCAGTGCCTGACAAATCGTCCTCCTCCCCTTCCGGCTCACGATAGGCCAAAAGAGGAGTGTCGAGGACCACAAAGCCGGGATGGGGCAGCCCATTGGAGCGCGTGTATTCCAAAAGCGTAACGGTGAACGCCGCGTGTGTGATCGCACGCATGCCTTTGCCGCAACTCCCCCGCGGCTTGCCCGAAATCACGAAATCGCGCGTCGTCTTGTCAAAGTGCGCGCGCGAGGCATCTGGGAAATTCCACGCCTTTAGCATGCAGCCCTTAGCCGACCCGAAATCCATTTAAGAACTGTTGCAACCTGGACTCCATTAGTGCACGCCGCGCAGGGCAGCTGGAGAGCGTTTAACGGCACGGCGAAACGTTACCCCTATAGTTACCCCATCAACTGGACCGAGACTTCTCGCGATTTGGTTTTCCGAATTGGACCTTGATTTTATTGGTAGGCGCACAAGGACTCGAACCTTGGACCCGCTGATTAAGAGTCTGCTGTTTTTGCCAAGAGAACAATGGGTTGGCTGTAAAGGGAATGATTTTGCGATGGTTTAAGATCAATAGGTTGGACGCGAGATGTAAAGGCTTGAGCTGACGTGGGGTGCACCGGGAACAACGACTGCCGTAACAGAACTGGCGCTGAAACAGCGGAATAAACCGGGGTGTGAAACGGCGTCACTCTTAGCGAGGACTGACCGTTGCCGAGCCGCCTCCAATCTTATCCTGTGCTCGCCAGAAGCATGCAATGAGGCGCCATGACCGTTGATTGCCCCTCCCCCGTCAATACAAGCACATCCAGGGTGCGCCGCCATCGCGAGCGGCTCAGGAATGGTCTGCGTCTGCTCACTGTGACCGTCCCTGAGACGGTCATTGAGAATGCCATCGCTCGCCGATTGCTCGCCGCGGAAGATCACGCCGAGCCGTGGTCGGTGATCCAGGGCTGCTATACCGCGCAGCTTTCGGACGCGGCTCTCGCTTGGCTCGTCAACGGTGGGGTGATCGCGCACGAGCAGCGCGGCGACGTGGGGGCAATTCTTCGCGGCATCAGTAGGTGGTTAGAGCAAGCTTTCCTGCGCGCAGGACGGCAATGGCCATCACCCCTACGAGAGCGCCAAACATTGAACCGAGGATAAATCCGGTGGCGAAGGTCAAGATTTCATTAGCTTTGTTTTCTAAGAACGATTCACTAGGAAATATTTTAGGATGAACTTGCCTTCGCGTCCTTGACGTGGCGCAGCGCAAACGCGGCACGGGACCGAGCGATCTAAAGTAGGGTCGGAGTATGTTTCGACGCGCACGAGCTTATACTGGGCGCGGCAGCGCGGACACTCGAAGAGTGTTGTCGTTGATCTTGTCATGTTGAGAGAAACTACGGTCAAAATCGGGACGCTCCTAAAAGCAGGGGCGAACGACAATAGCCATGCGAATGCAGGCCAGAAACTTGTTAAATCAGGATAGTGAGCAAATCGGGGAGCTAAGCGACATCGGCCGCAATGCGCCGTTCTCGAATTGAACCTTTTCTCTGAAAGTCCCGACCAAAGGGTTATGCTGTAGTTCGGCGTCCTGGCTCAAGCTCCATAGTAGACATACGCGAGCGCGTGGCGGTTCTTGTCCCGCATGATGAAGCAGGGCGCGTCCCTAAGACCGAGGCGCAGCTCGGTTACAAACGATTAATTCAACTTTGATACACTCCGTTTACTGCCGCGAACGCCTTGCTATCGCACCGGCGATCAAGCGACGACGCTACGGCGGCAGGGAGTTTTAAACATGGACCTTCTGCGTTGGATCGCCGAGGAGTCGAATATCTTCGGCCTGATGATTTATTCCGCAGGGATGATCTTGATGGTCGGAGCCCTGGTCTTGGCCAACAACGCCGACGACCGACGCGAAAGCCAAGAGCAAAGCGCGAGCCAATAACGGCCGCGAGACTCTAAATACTCCGGGCCGCTGCCTCAACTCCGGTAGCTTGGCGATGTCGCGGTGCATGGCGGACGCAGGTCAACGGTAGAAACGCCCCAGTGAATCTCTGCGGGACTCCACAGCGCGTTTCGCCCCCTCCCGCTACCACCCTAGCGGCCAGGGGTCGGAAGCGAGTCCAGGGGGCTCCTACTCGGAGGGCGTTTGGACGCCGAAGTCGAAAAGCCTTTGACCCGAAACCAAAGCCGCTTTTCTCCGAACAGTACGCCACCCGAGACCGCAGTGAATGGCTAAGTCATTTTGACTGCTCGCTACTATCTGCTGCACACCGTGTTCGTGAAAACGCTCCGGTGAACGCAAACTGCGCGCACACTGTTGATCCGGAGGACGTGCCCAATGCTGAAGCCATTGCGCCAAGCCATCAACGATGTGGTGGTTGAGTATGTGACGAGCAAGTTGCGGACGGGCGAGCCGGTGGACGTGGCGTTCATGGCCCGCGAAATGTCTCTGCCCCTAATCGACATGGTTATGGAGCAAGACGAAAAAGCACCAAGGACCGCTGCTCGCTCAGATCATCGGGAGCTTGGGCAACGAGTATCTTGAACGGCGCGGACTTCTTCAGACAGGACGACGTGACAATTAAGAGGGAAAATGGGGCCCTCACAACGCATCGAATACACGCCGCGCGATGACGTGCGGGGGCTCAATCTCTGTTGTTGGCATGGCCAGCTCCCCAGTGAACTGGTGCTTAGCCTTTGGTAATAACCGGCGCGGGTGGTGCCTTGCCTTTGCCTTTGCCAATGGGTGCTTTTCCCTTGCCAACTGGCGCGGCGACAGGCGGGGGCGGCGGGGCCGGCATATCGGCCGCAAGTGCTTGTCCCGCCCTTACGAAAGCCAAGCCCGACGGAGTGGTCACCACCTGATTGTCCATCGCGATCAGCCCCAAGATCATCGCGCCAGCGACGGCTAAAATTCGTTTCATCGAAGCCCCCCTTAGGAATCAGTTGAACATTTCACTACGATTTTCGACCAGCGCACTAGTGCCAAAAAGTCACAACGCGCAGCAATTTGCTTTGCGCAGATGGCCATACAGCTTTGTTGCGCCGCTAAGGCCAAGGAACGAAATGGTGGCTTTTGATTGATGGCGTTCGCCCTGCTCGGCGTCACGTCACCGAGCGCGGTGCTCGGCGTGATCGTTGGGATCGTGATCCTTAGCGCGGCATGGCTGCATGCGAAGTTAAACGGGCGGCCGTTCTAGTCGTTGACTCCTACTGAAAGAATCGGCCTGAATAGGCGTTGCATATCATGTCCTGACTTTGCCCCGGCCACTCCACGGCTCGGGCTTTTCAATACGACTTGCAAGAGCCCCCAGCGCTTCAGCCGGGGGCCCGGTCCAGTCGTACGGCAGGAGGATGTGCAACTGTCCTGTCTGTCACTGTAATGGGCGGCCATTAGCGGCGGTTTAAGGCTCAGCCAGGGCTGGTCTGCGGCAGGCCGGTCCATGCATCGGCTAACTGCGTGCAATAACTTGCAAAGAGTTCCATGGGGTTCCACTAATGTAGGGGCCATGTCGTCCACGCAAGACACCAACAATTCGCAGCATTGGCGCGAACGCGCGGCACAAATGCGGTTGCTGGCAATCAAAATGGCAGGCTCCCAAGCGGCCATACTGATCAACGATCTTGCGGCCGACTACGAAAAGTTAGCCGAGCGAGCGGAGATCAAGGCCAATGGGAAAAAGCCGCGATCGAACGGCAAGCCGCGCCAGGCGGTGTCGATTTCGCGGCGTGCCGATCGATCGTATGGGCGTGTGGCCCTTTTCGAGGTTCAAGCCCCGTGCAAAAGCTCGAACCTGTGCTGTCGATCACAATAAGGACGCCGAAGCGAGAATAGTCTCACCGTCAGTCCCAAAGATGGGAGCTAGCCATGAGAGCGACGGGCTTTGGTGAATCAACCTTTCGTCGGGTGGTCGTAATCGCAGGGGCTACGGCTGCTGTCATGATAGCGCTGCTGTTTGCCAAACCATTTTACTCCGCCACAACTGCAACGGCACTTAGCAGTGCTGACGTGAGCCAAACCGTTGCAGAGCAAGAGCCCGCAACTGAAACGGTATCAATTGTGGCCTCGCCCACCATTGATACCAATCCTCAATTCTTCTTCGGCTGCGGTGACGGAAGCAACGGATATTACGCCGAACAACCAGAATTCACGCTGGCCTTAGTGCGCTACGAGCGAATGCCGTAACGCAGCATTGAAAATTTGGAGCCCGTGGAAGTCCGCGACTTAAACCCGTCGTGGTTACGTTGGCGCAGTTCTGATTTGGTACGTCTACGCATTTGAAGCGATCTACGTGGTACCCGGTACGGTGAGCATAGCCTAAAACGGGCTAGGTGCGTTGCCAGAAGGTCATTCACATAGGGTGGCCGATTTCAAATCCGGGGTCGGACGCGCCACTTTCCAAACGGCATCGAGAAGACCGCCCGCCGCGCCAGCGCCGCGCAGGGAGCGCGATGATCGCCAGGGCGTTCTTATCTGCCCAAACATAAACGCGCGATCAATGGTGACGTGGACAGCGCGCTGTGGTGGCTATGCTGGCATTCGCACTAGCCGCTGGCACCGCGCGAATGAGATGACGCATACGGAGCGTCAAAAGGAGCAGACCACGATAAAAATCATTGTCCGCGCGGCGTTGGCTTTCACCATAGGCGTCGATTGGCGACGGAAGTGTGGATGTACTAAAAAACTTTGGCGGCCGTGTACGATACTGTTTTCTAAACCGTTCTAGGTCTAGGGATCACGCGCCAGGACAAATCTTCCAGTGCGGGCGACCTGCGCCGCCCGCGTAGCTTAAGGATGGAATAACTGAAGCGCGCTAGTCGCGCGCCGTTATTTCACGTGTTTGATTGCCGAACTCGTCGAGATGCCAAGAGCCGACGACCATATCGATCTTCGGTATGATTTGTTGGTCGGGACTGGGCGGTCTGCCAGATCTGCGTTGCTGCCGAAGATGCGCGTCGAACCGCAGTTCGAGCAGTAATTCGAAATCATAAGTCATGTCATCCCCCTTACAGTGCACCGCAGTATGTTCTGTCTCAATAGTGGCCGTGAATGGGCGCAATCTGGAATTACTGATGGCCGCGCCTTATTTGTTTCAAGGAAGCCGGTCGTCGCTACTCCGCCATCCTCTCTTTCTTGCTGTGGCCGTCCTACGAGAACTCGTCATGTTTGATCACATGAATCAAGCCGGGAGCCGTCCCTCTTCCTCGATTGGGATCAAATCTGCAGGCCAAAGGTCGCGGCGCGTGAGCTCTGTCGCTTCCGTTAGAGGGCGGTGTATGTCTGATCATTAGCCAACAAGGGACCCAGCGCGGATGAACTGATCAGGCCGCGCCGACTTCGGCGTACAACGGCTCGGCATCGGCATAACGACCTTGGTCGCGACCATCCGGCTCTGCCTTCCGATCAGGGCATTAACTGCCGCTATGATTGCCTCTCTTTGGCCGCGCTGGTCCCAGCCGCCCGGTCTCAGAGGTATGGATGAAGGCCGCCGGCGCCCCTCCAATCACTCCCGCGAAAAGCGGCTATTCAGCTGCATCCAAATCGCGTCCGAGGCCGAACTCGGTTCAAACACCTTGCGACGCACGGTTCGCCGACCATTAGGATCGGAACGAAACAGACATTCGTCGCCATCAGGCGACGGCAGATCAGTCCCACGGAGCCATGGACCGGTCTTCTTCGGCGCAGCTACCAGTCGTTCAGGCGGAGGACCGGCGGGTGATCAACCGGCTCTTGGTGTTTTTCGCGCTGGTCTACGTCGTCGAAGGGGTCGGACAGGTCGACGGGCTGATCGCCCAGCCGCTCAGCTTCTATTTGAAAGAGGTGCACGGCTGGACGGCGCTCGAAGTTAGCGCCTATCTCACCATTTTCAATTTTCCTTGGATCATAAAGCCGATCTATGGCGCCTTTTCCGATTTCGTGCCGCTGTTCGGCTATCGCCGCAAGCCGTACCTCTTAGCCGCCAACATCGTCGCGGCCGGCGCCTTCCTCTGGGTTACCCAGCTGACTGCGCCCGGCGAGCTCCTTTGGGCGCTTGAGCTCACGGCTTACGCCATGGCGATGTCAAGCACGGTGTGCGGCGCCGTCCTGGTGGAGAACGGACAGCGGTTCGGCGAGAGCGGCAAATTCGTCAATCAGCAGTGGCTGTGGTTCAACGCCGCCACGATGTTCGCCTCGATCGCCGGCGGCCAGCTTGCTCAACGCCTGTCGCCGACCTCGGCGCTGCATGTCGCGGCTGCCATCGTGGCGATCGCGCCGTTGGCGGTCCTGTTGGGGACGGTATTTCTCATCCCCGACAAGAAAACGCCCATCGACCTTCCTGCGCTGCGCGCGACGTTCAGTAGTCTTGTGACCGCTTTCCGCAAACGCGAGCTTTGGGTCGCCGGGCTTTTCCTTTTTCTCTATTATTTCAATCCCGGCCTCAACACGCCGCTCTACTACCACATGACCGATAATCTGAAATTCTCCCAGGGCTATATCGGCATTCTAGGCTCGATCGAGGCCGCCGGCTGGATTGTTGGCGCATTGCTTTACCGGGCATGGTTCGAAGATATGTCTTCGAAGCGGCTTCTCAATCTGAGCATTGCGCTCGGCACCATAACGACGGCGGCGTTCGTCTTTCTGGCGGGCGAGACGTCCGCTGCCATCCTCAGCTTTTGCAGTGGATTTGCCGCGATGGTGGCGACTGTGGCCACGGTCACGCTTGCCGCCGATTATTGCCCGCCGCGATCGGAGGGCGTCACTTTTGCCGTGATGATGTCAATCATCAATCTATCGACCTCGTTGTCCGGCACTTTCGGCGCGTACCTCTTCGACCACGTTTTTCATGACAGCCTGACCCCGCTCATCCTCTCATCGGCGGCCTTCACCGCCTTCGCGTTTGTGCTCGTGCCGTTCCTGCATCTCGGCAACAAGCGCCAGGGGCACTCGGTCGCGGCGACGGCCGGCCAGGCGTGAACTGCACTGCACGCCTCACGCCCATGTGTTGGCGTCGTCGCGAAGCGGCCTTCTCTACCAATGAGGAAACCAATCCCGCGCTAAATCATCCAATGCAAAGTTCAGCGGCGGTATTCGGCCATTGCGTTCGCGCTCCCGAATTCCAGCGGCCTATCGCAAAAAGGCTACACCACTTCCTGAACGCCTGCTCCAGGTTGCTTGCGCCTGCAAAGGGGGCTGCGTTAGATGGCGCGCTTTCGCTTTGGCGAAACGCCCGCGAACACGCATTAACCCGACATTGTGAGCTTGTGAAGCAAGGCTCGCAACTTTTTTTCTCCGGCTTGCTGTCTTTCCAACCGATTGCGTAGACGTCGCATTATTGCAGATACGCGAGACCGGGCAGTTATATCAGTGCATCAGTAGTCCAACGCCGCCGTCAGGTAAGACCGTTCGGCCGCCTCTAGCCCCGGCGCAGCGTCTGGACGTATTACTTCGCTCATTTCATCCAGACGTAGCAGCCTTCCCGGAAAGGGTTGTCGGGACGCAACCCGATCCGCATGTACAAGACATCCTTGGATACTCTATCCCCCAAGGCTCGCGAGTTTACGGGCCTTCAACTGAGCGCTGCACTGTTTGGAATGGCTCGGGCCGCAACGAGATCGATGCTGATAATTGGTGGTGCTTTGTCTACTACAACAACCAAAAGGGCTGGGCGAACGCCTTTTATTTGATACGTCTTAAAGACGGTATACGGCAAGCTTTCGCAATCAGGCCGAACTCACGCCCATGTCAAGAACGGTCTGCCCGCTTCAGCAACTCCGGCAGCTTGGCGATGTTGGCGGCGATGCGCCGGGCCTCGTCGCGCGTCGGCAAACTAGCCGGCCAAAAACAAAGGGCTCTTGGAGGTCAACTGCCAAGAGCCCTTTGCGCGCGGTCGTTTACCAGACGGGTCCGTAACAATTCGCATTACTAGGCCGGAATGGTTAGCGAGTTTTTAACCACGTCAGGGCACCCTGTTCGCGGGGGCATCAGTCGAGATAATGATGGCGAGCTGCACCGCCGACGAAACGGCAAAGCGACCATTCAGTCCCTCAGTGTCGTTTGGCTTTCCCCATTCGACCGCGAATGTGTTGCGAAGTTGGTTGGGCACACGCTCGCCCGCATCGAGCGCGAGTTCATTCTTCAAACGTTGAGATCGCACCAAGGAAACCGGACCCACACGGCCGACCGACTTGGTATTTCGGTTCGATCCTTGCGCGACAAAATCCGCACTTACAGACGCTATGGCGAGAGCGTGCCTGAGCCTGGAAATCCGGCCCTCATTTAAGGATGTCGATTAGGCTGGGTCGCGCCCGTGCCAAATCAATCCCGGCAGCTTGGCGATGGTGCCGGCGATGCGGCGAGCGATTCCGGCCGTTCGACTTTTTCAGCGGCCCCTCTACTGGAGGTGAGGTGTGATCAGCTTTGCCGTTCTGACAACAGGCAGCATTGCTTTCTGCGCTGCTTCGGCCTCCGCCTGAGTCTCGAACGAGAGGGTAACGAGTGGCCGACCGTGCGCGCCGATGATGTTGAATCCCTGAAGGAGGACGCCCCTTTTTCCGTCCATTGTCGTGTCGACATTGGTGAGATTGTACGTGTCCATCTTGCAAGCTCCTACTCCTTAGCCGCTCACTATTACCACACTTGCGGTAGCGATCAGCGCGGCGAGCGATTATGCGATCACGCGGTGCTGCGCGTTCCCAAGAGAACAATTCGACGCAGGCGTTCGGATGGTCGAAGACACGGAACGCGATAAATAATATTTCCGAGCGCGATGGCAGCGACGATGTCGCGAATCAGTGGCCGCATAAGCAAAAATCTGAGGCGACGATTGCAACAGGGGTGTGACCCTACCTGCGCGGGGACCGCTAATACTGCAGCCGTTTCACCAGCGGCAGCTTGGCGATGTTGGCGGCGATGCGCCGGGGCGGGAATCCTTTAGTCGCCTCCGCTGCCGGCCAGCATGAAGCCGGCAATTACGAAGAAACTAGCGACGGCCAAGACGGCGATCGCGCTAAGGATTGCAGCAGTTACGGCGGCAATAAGGGTCCACTTCATACGCCGATGCGTTCGCTCGATCAGTCGTTTGAGCTCGGCATCGCATGCGGGGTCCGGAGCTGCTGTATGATCTTCACTGTGACTGTCGATCATTTCCCTTCCATAGCAGCGCTGCTCTATCACGGCCACGGCAACCTACCGAGCGGCCAAAGCAGCACGATCATAAGAATCACCGCGACCGCGACCAAGGTTAGCGCAACTGCCGCAACGGTCTGTCGGTTCACAACTCAGCCTCTCAATATTGCGGCCGCCGCACCAGATCCGGCAGCTTGGCGATGTTGGCGGCGATGCGCCAGGCCTCCTCTCTGGTCAGCAGGTTTGCTGCCGTGCGACGGCCGGTCGGAACGGGTGTGGTAGATCGCAAGGACCAAGTTGTTTTTTCGCAGGGTAGCAAGGCGGACGCGGTTTTTTACATCCAGAAAGGCAAGATCAAGCTCACCGTCGTTTCCGAGCGGGGCAAGGAAGCAGTCGTAAGTATTCTTGAACCTGGCCACTTTTTTGGCGAAGGATGCCTGAATGGCCATCCGCTGCGGGTCACAACAGCTACGGCGATCGATCAATCCCTGATTACGCGCATCACTAAAGCAGCAATGATTGCGACCTTGCATGATGAGCCGGAATTTTCTGAATTGTTCATGGCGGATCTGTTGAGTCGGAACAGTCGAATTGAAGAGGACCTAATCGATCAATTATTCAATTCAAGCGAGAAACGGCTAGCGCGGACTCTTCTGCTTCTGGCGAATTTCGGCAAAGAAGCGACGGTTGAGCCGATCATCGGGAAGTTTAGTCAGGAAACCCTCGCGGAGATGATTGGCACGACCCGATCACGCGTCAGCCATTTCATGAACAAATTTCGCAAATTGGGCTATATCGAATACAACGGAAAACTGGAAATCCGCAACTCGTTGTTGAACGTGGTCTTGTACGACAAGCCTGAGATTAGGAAGCACCACGACGCAAGCGAAGAACCGAGATAGCCAGTCTCAGCCGCGAGCACCATCGAACTCTCAGCCACCTTGGCTGGAGCCGCTTGGCTACACGGCCGAAAGCGCTGAGGGGGCGTTGGGTCGCGGCCCTAACGTGAGTGCGTCGTATGCGTCTGACTTCTTCCTACCACCCTGAACGCGTGCGCGACCAGCGGCCACCGAAAAACATCGTCACTTTATCATGATTATCTTTTATCGACTTTGTGTCGGCAGGCAAAATGACCGTGCGCTAAGTGGCTGTGAGGGTCGGAATTGATGCCTAATACCCGTCGGATTCTCATTGTTGACGATGATCCCGAACTGCGCGATGCGCTGTCGGAGCAACTTTCGCTGTACGAGGAGTTTGAAGCCGTCGCGACGGAAAACGGCATCAAGGGCGTGGAGGCCGCTAAGGCAGGACAAATCGATCTAGTGATTATGGATGTCGGCTTGCCCGACATCGACGGCCACGAAGCCGTGCGCATCTTGCGCAAGAACGGCTTCAAGGCGCCGATCATTATGCTCACGGGCCATGACACCGATTCCGACACCATCCTCGGCCTCGAATCGGGCGCCAACGATTATGTCACCAAGCCCTTCCACTTTACCGTGCTGCTTGCGCGCGTCCGCGCCCAGCTTCGCCAGCACGAGACGAGCGAGGACGCGGTCTTCACGATCGGCCCGTACACGTTTCGGCCAAGCTCGAAGCTGCTGCTTAATCCCAAGGGCAGCAAGGTCCGTTTGACCGAGAAGGAGACCTCGATCCTGCGCTACCTCTACCGCGTCGGCCAGCGGCCGGTATCGCGGGAGACGCTGTTGCAGGAGGTCTGGGGCTACAACTCGGGAGTCACCACGCACACGCTCGAGACGCACATCTATCGATTACGGCAAAAGATTGAGAGGGATGCCGCCGCTCCGGTCATCCTGGTCACTCAAGCGGGCGGCTACAAACTGGTGCCTTGATCGCGGCGTCATGACGATCAGCGATAGCGCGGCGAAGTACATGCCGACATTGTCGAGGACTTGCGGCCGGGCCATACACCTTCGATCTGCTGGTCCAGCTCGGTGCGGTCGGTGATGAGCAGCACCCGCGCGTCCGGCTGATGCTCGCGTAGCCACTTGGCCAGCCAGACCATCGTGAGCGACTTACCCGAGCCCTGGGTGTGCCAGATGATGCCGCCCTCGCGCTTGGCGACTCGCGCCTGAGCGGCCTTGACGCCGAAGTACTGGTTGTGACGGCAGGTCTTCTTGACGCCGGCGTCGAAGACCATGAAGTCGTGGATGATCTCCAGTAGCCGGTCCTTGGTAGGAGCAGCACGAGCGCCTGGTCGAGCGGTCCTCGATGCCAGCGAGTTCCTTATCGATCTGCGCGCGAGTGACCGGTCGATGTCGCTGATCAGGCGCCAGTTGAGCCAGTACTTCTCCGGGGTGTCGATGACCGCGTAGCGACAGGCCCTCGACATCGTTGCCCGCCATCACGAGCTGGACCGTCGTGAAGAACGGTCGGATGAACTCGGGCTTCTGGTTGCCGATCGTCTGGCGGATGCCCTCCGACACCGCGACCCAGGAGCGCTTCAGCTCCAGCGTCACGAGCGCGATGCCGTTGACGTACAGCACGATGTCCGGGCGCTTGGTGTGCTGGCCGAGCACCGTCACTTCCTCGGCGACCACGAAGTGGTTGGCCTCGGGGTCCTTCCAGTCGATCAGCCAGACCGTCTCGTACTGCTCGCCGATACCGGGCTTGACCTTCACGCCGTAGCGCAGCAGGCCGTAGACCTCTGGTTGGCCTCATACAGGTCGCGGCCGCCACCGAGCGAGGCATCGCTCTTGAGCTTGTCGATCGCCTTGTTGATCAGGTTGTCGTCGTAGCCGCGTGCGCGCAGGTTCTGGGTGAGCAGTTCGACCTCGACGTTCGAGTTGCCTTCGCGGTCCTCCCAGTTGCCCAGGTAGTCGTACCCCAGCCGCTCGTGGAGCAGCTTGACGACGCGGTCCTGCGTCTTGCGCTCGGGCTGGCCGACGTCGCTCATGCTGCCGCCTCCTGGACCGGCAGGCGAGTGCGGCCGGTGAGGAGTTGCTGCATCATGCCCTGCTTGACTCTCGCGCTTTCTCGAGACGCCGCGCAGAGCGGCAATCGCGCTCGGCATCACGCAAGCACTCGACGCGATAGCACTTTGCTCATGATAGCCTGGCGAGACTCGCACATTGAGATCTGCGAGAGTTGTTGCTACGGAGACTTCGACTCGTCATTCACTGACGCATTGGTCTCGCGAGCAACTGCTGCCGAAATGATCACAGCTATCGAGTTCAGCCGCTGCAGGATAAACGGTATCGAACGGCTACACCTGGGCGCAGGACGACGTAGATCGGGCTCACGAGACAGCCTCAGATCAGTTCTCTTGTACTCCGATCGAACTTCCTGACAGTCAGCAGGATATGCCAGTCCGGCGTAGATGATGATGCGCCTAGCCCAGCTAGGTTACTCTGAAGACTTGATCCTTCAGGTACGTCGAGCGACTCGGCACAAATGCCGCGATGCTGTGCAGCTGACTCGAGCGGTCCTTCAGGTATCGCAGTCAGGCTCTGTGGTGCAGGAGTGCGCCTCAGGCTTCTGGTCGACGCCACTGTCCGCGTGAAGCCGGGCAGGCGAGTACGGCCAGTGAGGAGCTGCTGCATCATGCCCTGCTTGATCGCCTGCTTCTTCGCGATGAGCGCTCCAAGCATGCGATCAGGCTTGTCGGCATCCGTCGATGGCATCGGCGATGAGCCTGCTGCTCCGGCACTGGAGGCAGCGTGAACCACGCAGATTCTTCATGTCGGCTGACCGATGTTGCGTTCGGATGCTGCCATTGACCGCGTGTCAAGTCGCTCACGAACCGCGACAAGTAAGTTCAGATGCGCGATACTTCGAGTAGCGACAGTTGCAGCGTATTCGAAGTAGCTAGGTGACCGCGCATATCGAAGCCGCCGCATGATGGGCTGCTGCCGATGCGTAGCACGCCGTGAGCCGACCATCATCCGGAGTTGGACCGCATACGGTCACCAGAATGTCGGCCAGTACTGCACCTGAGAGTCACCTTGCACGGCAGGCGACGCGTTCAGTCGATGTCGTCCAGCCAGCGATCGTTGTAGATCCCTGCCATCGACCGTTCGATAGGCGAATCGCCCGAGCCGTATGGCTAGCTCGTCGACGTACCGCTTGCGAACCTGCAGACGAGCTCAGCCGATGCGAACGTAGGCCAACGTCACTGAGCGCAGTGTCCCGATAGTGCGGACTCACTTGACACCCCATGTCAGCTAGGTGGCCGGTCGACCGTGGTCGAGCTTTGCTGAGCTCGGCGTCGAGGTCGCCAGACGTCTCGGCGTAGCGTTCACCGAGTTGCTGTATGCGCGCAACGAGATCGCAAGCGTGAGCGAGTTGACCTCGATGCGACGCGGTCGGTGATCGTGGCCTGCCACTTGTCATCGAGCACGAGGGTCTTCACGTCGTCCTCGGTGAGCTTGCCGTACTGCTTGAGCGTCGCGAGGTCGAGCGCGGCTTGGGCTTCCTTGGCGGCCTTCTTGGCGGCGGCCTCGGCGTCGTAGAGCTTGAGCAGGTGCTGCAGCGCCTCGATCTCTTCCGGGTCGGAGCCTTCGTTCTTGGCCTCCTTCAGCCGTGGCGCTGGCCGAGTGCCTTGCTGATCTTGTCGTCGTCCATGGCCTCGGCAAGCAGGCCGTCCTCGACGCCATGCTCCTCGATGTACTCCTCGACGGCACGGCTGGCTTCCTCGGCTGCGGCGGTCAGTTCGTCGACCTTGGCCTGCTCGTCGGCGAAGTAGCGGGCAACGATGAGCGCGGGCGGGATGAGGTCCATCTTGTACTTGGCGGCGCCGCGGCCGGAGCCGATCACGAGGTCGGGCGTCTCGGTGAGCTTGCGGTCCTTGTCCTCGATGGCCTTGCGCGGCTTGGCGGCTTCCAGCCAGCCGTCGTTCATGATGAGGAACACGTCGTCGTGCATGACGTCGTGCCAGTACTCCATGAGCTGCTCGTACACGTCGTACTCGTCGAGCAGCGCGACCGGCTTGAACCGGGCGAGCAGGTCGTCGCCGATGGCGGCGATGAGGTCGTTCGGCCTGGTGTCGGCGTCGATGCTCGCCAGGGTCGTCGCGGTGGGCGGCGAACCACTCGGCCGTCAGGTCGCGAGCGGCGCCGGCGAACTTCTGGAACTCGGGCGAGTCGAGGATGGCCTGCTGCACCTGGCTGACGTCGAGGGTCGAGGTCGCTGTAGCCGGGACGGTTCGGCTTGAACAGCTGGCCGCGCAGCTGCGGGAAGGCGTCCCAGTAGGGGCTCGAGCAGGTCGAGGTCGCGGTCGGGGATGCCGCCGTGCAGGTGCGCGTGCGAGGTCCTGGAGGTCCTCGGGTTCGGAGGAGTCGATGTAGCGCGGGATGTTGAGGTTGTAGTCGTTCTTCGGGCTCGGCGATCTCGGCCAGCGGCACCATGCGCGAGTAGCGGTCGATCTCGATCTGCCTGTTGAAGATGTCGACGATCTTGTGGATGTCCTGCGCTGCGCAGGCGGTTCTTGGGGCCGTCCTTCATGAAGCCCTTGGAGGCGTCGATCATGAAGACGCCGGTGCGGCCGGCGGCGTTCTCCTTGTCGAGCACGACGATGCAGGCCGGGATGCCGGTGCCGTAGAAGAGGTTCGGCGGCAGGCCGATGATGCCCTTGATGTAGCCGCGCTGCAGCAGCTGCCTTGCGGATGTCGGCCTCGGCGTGGCCGCGGAAGAGGACGCCGTGCGGCATGATGATCGCCGCCTTGCCGGTGCTCTTGAGCGACTTGAGCACGTGCAGCAGGAAGGCGTAGTCGCCGTTCTTCTCCGGCGGGCGGCCGAACTCGAAGCGGCCGTAGTCGTTCTCCAGGCCGTTGCTCCAGGACTTGACGGAGAACGGCGGATTCATGACGGCGAAGTCGAAGGTCCGCAGCTGGTCGCCGTTGGTGAACTGCGGGCTGGTGATCGTGTCGCCCTTCTCGATGTCGGCGTCCTCGTTGCCGTGCAGGATCATGTTCATCTTGGCACAGCGCCCAGGTGGCGTTGTCTTTCTCCTGGCCGTAGATCGTGATGCCGCGCGGCGCCTCGGCCGCCGCCTTCAGCAGCAGCGAGCCGGAGCCGCACGCCGGGTCGTAGACCGTCTGGTCCTGGCTAGTGCTCTGGGCCGATGCCGACGATCTTGGCCAGGATGCGGGACACCTCGGCCGGGGTGTAGAACTGGCCCTTGCTCTTGCCGGACTCGGTGGCGAAGTGCCGCATCAGGTACTCGTAGGCGTCGCCGAGCAGGTCGTCGCCCTCGGCGCGGCGAGCCGCGGAAGTCGAGGTCGTTGAAGATCGCGACCAGCTTGGACAGCCGGTCCTGCATCTCCTTGCCCTTGCCGAGCTTCTCCTCGTCGTTGAAGTCGGCTAGGTCGATGACGTTGCTGCAGATCGTTGGCCTCGGCCAGCTTGCCGATGATCTTGTTGATCTTGTCGCCGATCTCCGGGTCGCCCTTGAGCGGCGAGCATGTCGTCGAACGAGCCGCCCTCGGGCACGTCGATCAGGCTGTCGGGGTCGGCCTTGGCCTTGTCCGAGACGTACTTCATGAACAGCAGCGTCAGGATGTAGTCCTTGTACTGGGAGGCGTCCATGCCGCCGCGCAGCTCGTCGCAGCTCTTCCACAGCGAGCTGTACAGATCCGACTTCTTCAGCGCCACAGCCCCTACTCCCGCTGACCCACTGGTTAGCCGCGCAATGTTCTGCGAGCTGGGCTAACCGAGCAATGAGCCTTTTCCCAAGCTATGACTATGTATCATTTAAGCGAATTATACCACTTCAACCAGAGGTTTGGCTGGACGATACGGCTAGCTTCCGACAGAGCGAGGTGAACCAGGCCGCTGTCCCAGCCTTGAACGTACCGCCTCCTGCGCGGTTCGGCTCGCAGGAAATTGCCATTGGTGCTGCTGCAGTCGAGCAGCAGACCAACCCGGCCGACGAATCGCTGGTAGCCGCTGGCTCCGAGTGCCCTCGGCACGCATTGGAAGACGCCCACGAAAATGAAGGGTTGCGACCGAGCACTCGCGGTTGCGCGAATCCGATTATGTTTTTATCTAAGGATAAGCCTTAATATCTTCGAAATGAACCAAGGCATTGCAAGAAGAAAATGCGGAGACTTAACAGTAGAGACTGAGGGCGGGAGGCTCGAAACGCTGAGATGCAGTTCAGCCGAGCCCCGCGAATGTACTCTCCGGAGGTTCACCGCTTTCGCGAATTTACGTACTCGCGCGCAGCGTCCGGCAGCGGCCCCAAGGAAGCTCGGCCAAGCCGTCGTTCACGCATCGGCCAGGCGGCTCGGCGGGTGCGGTTGCGCACCGCGGCAGGCCGCCGCGACCAGCGGCACACCTCTGTTGGAGGGAAGCGACGCATTGCCGTGCCCGGCGTGCCGGGCCGTTTCCTCGATCATGTGCAAGACGTTTCACAAGAGCTGGCCTCAGCGATAGAGCTCCAACGCCGCGCCGCGTGTGTTGAGGAAATCAGGCCAACGCCCAGATTTCTTTATCGCGGCTGGACATGGAGCTGGGCGAAAATGGAGGATTTCGCCGCGCCGCTGGCTCTCTTACAGCTACGTCGGCAGGCGAAACTCCCGAGAATATGCCAAGCGCTTCGGTAACATCGGCCCCCCCTCGGTCACTTCGAGGACCACGTCCATTTCCTTGGCCGTCCACTCCTTCACCTTGGAATCCTTAGCAGCGATGAGTTGCCTCTCCTCGTCACGTAGCGCGGAAGCCTTTTCGAAGTCCTGGGAGTCGATGGCCGACTCTTTCTCCCGGCGCACCTCTGCGATCTTCTCGTCGTAGTCGCGCAACTGCGGCGGCTTGCTCACGCCGTGCATGCCGTACTTGGCGCCAGCCAGGTCGCTAGGAGCTCGATCGCCTTGGTTGGCAATGGCTGATCTGGGATGTGCTTATCTGGCGAGCTCAACAGCTGCGACCAGTGCGCCGGCAGTGATCGAGACCCTGTGGTGAGCCTCATACCGGTCCCAAAGGCCCTTGAGGATCTCGATAGTCTGCGGGATTGTTGCGCTCCGCCACCTGGATGGGCTGGAACCGCCGCTCCAGCGCCGCATCGTTCTCCACGAAATTGCGGTACTCATCCGGCGTCGCCGCGCTGATTGTCTGCAGCTCGCCGGGCCAGCATGGGCTTCAGGGTCGATGCGGCGTCAATCGCACCCTCGGTTGTCCGAGCACCTACCAGTGTGGGCAGATCGTCGATGAACAGGATGAT
The DNA here is from genome assembly GCA_963834665.1 of uncultured Actinomycetota bacterium. Lineage (GTDB taxonomy): Bacteria > Actinomycetota > Actinomycetes > Streptosporangiales > Streptosporangiaceae > JAJYUU01. The sequence continues at coordinate 376,318 of CAWICK010000003.1, read as the reverse complement.
GTCGCCGCGGGGTCCTGATCTCCTTGATCACCTTCTTGAGCCGCTCTTCGAAGTCACCGCGATACCGCGACCCTGCCACGAGCGCGCCCACGTCGAGCCTGTACAGCTGCTTGTCCCTGAGGGTTTCGGGCACCTCACCCTTGACGATCTTTTGGGCCAGTCCTTCCACCACCGCCGTCCTGCCGACGCCGGGCTCGCCGACCAGCAGCGGGTTGTTCTTCCCGTGCGGCGGGACAGCACCAACATGATCAGTCCGATCTCCTTTTCTCGGCCGATCGCGGGATCAGAGCTTGCCCTCACGGGCCGCCTGGCTGAGATTCCGGCCAAACTGGTCAAGCACCAGCGACGTAACCGGCATGTCCTCCGCGGTCGGCTTCTTGCCCTGGGATGACCCATGCCGCAGCTCGATGACCTTCTGACGGACCGTGTTCCAGGTCCGCACCCAGCTTGACCAGTACCTGGGCGGCCACACCCTCGCCCTCGCGGATCAGACCAAGCAAGATGTGCTCGGTGCCGATGTCCTCGTTACCGAGTTGCAAGGCCTCGCGCAGTGTGAGCTCAAGGACCTTCTTGGCTCGCGGGGTGAACGGGATGTGCCTCGTCGGCGCTTGCTGGGCTGGGCCGGTGCGGCTCCTCGGACTGCTCGGCCGGGCCGGTGGGCTCCTCGGACTGCTCGGCCGGGGTCGGTGGGCTCCTCCGACTGCTCGGCCGGGCCGGTGGGCTCCCGGGACTGCTCGGCCTGACCAGGCCACTCCTCGATCTCCTGCCGCACTACTTCAAGGCGGATCCCGAGCGAGTCTAGGGCCTTGGCTGCCCACCCCCTCACCCTCGTGGACCAGGCCAAGCAGAATGTGCTCGGTACCAATGTGGTCGGAGTTCAGCATCCTGGCCTCTTCCTGGGACAGGACCACAACCCTCCGCGCCCGGTCGGTAAATCTCTCAAACATTCGCATCCTAATTTCCCTACGTTAACCAGGCCGGAAAGGTCATTGCGAGCGCGCAAGGTGTGAGGGTGTGACTCGCCTCCCCAAGACCCGTTCCCGAACAGCAACCCTTACCCTCCTTTAGCAATGCCGAGGCCTCCGCCTATTATTTTGGTCGAATGCCAGGTAGCGTGCCAGCATGTGAGCCGTGCGCAACGTTTGCGGATCCTCTGGGCCAAGTAGGCGCAACTGGTCCGGCAGACAAAACCCGCAAGATCGCAACAGCCTCCTCTCGATAGCCCGGTTTCAATCCCCAAGTTGACCGCCAGGTACTGGCGGGTCCGCAAACGTGTCCTCGTGGTCGGCCCCGAGGATGCGCGTCTGCTCCGCTAGGAGGTCTTACGCAGCAGCCCAGCGCTCTCCAGCGGATCACCTGCGCCGCCAATGGCGTGTGCCAAGAATTGCCGTGTCCGCAACGTGTCCTGGTTATCTGATCCGAGGATGCGGTTCTGAGATTCCAGGATGCCGCGGAGCAACACCACGGCTCCTTCCCAGTCCCCGCTCTCGCCTTGTTCAACGGCCGCTGCTTGACGTTGCCGCAGGTCGGCCCCTGCAAACCCCGCGAGATGCCCGGTTCTGGGTGAGTGCAAGCAGGTCCGCCGTCCGGGTGGCGCGCTTTTGTGGTTCAGAGAGGCCCTCGGCTTTCAGCTCCTGGCTCAAGAGGTATCGATAAAGGTCATCGATGGTAAGAGGAACTCTGGTCCCGCCGGGCACGCCGTCCTGAAGCAGGCGGGGGAAGAAGACGGCCTGTTACGCGTGTGCTCTTCTCCAGGGATGATCAGCGCTACCTGGTCCGCGCTGCGCTGGAGGTCAGCACATATGTGCCGTCTACCCTCCATCTGACTCACCAATTCCGTGGCTGGATCCGCCATGGAGTCGCTGACCACTCGGCCCGAGAAGCAGCAGTCGAGGATCAAAATCTTGGTGGCGGCCCAGGGCTGTCGAGGACAGCGCTGCGCAGCTTGTCGTACTCCAGTGAATTGAATTCTGGTTCGGTCCATTCGCTGTCGGGGAGTCCGAGGGATAGGTCGTGCCGCCTACCGCCGACCAGGCCGTTCCCCGCGTAAAATAGGAAGAGGTGGACCGCCTGCTTGGCCGCCGACCGCAGGCGGCGGCCAAGCAGGCGGATGTCTCCCTCATCTACTAGCACAACACAATGGCTTTTAGGAACCATGCCATATGTCGGATCGGTAAGCGCCGTTTCCCGAGGGCAGCAACAGTCTTTTCGACCACAGGCAGGTCCGGCAACTTCTCGTCTGCATACTTGCTAGTGCCGATCAGCACCACACGCGAACGTTGGGGATCTGGCAGACCCACGGCTACTCCTCGGGAAATCCGCTTCACCAGCGCTTCGCGTAGCAGCGGCTTGATGTCTTCCGCATTGACACGGCCCCGCGTCGATCTCGACAGTTCGCCCTTCGCCGTCCTGGATTCGGACCCGGATATCCGACCTACGGGGCTGTGACAGCCATGCTTTCAACGACGTGGCCAGGACCAGACAGTGTCCCACCGGAGCCCACCGCAACCACCAGCACATCTGCCAGCGCCCCAGCTCTCCCTCTCCGGGCTTTGACCCCGTGACCCGCTGACCCGGCCCGTTAGTTCTCGTTCTCCTCGAAGCCAGTCTGTTGAGGGACCTAGGTCACCTTCTCGATCCGCCGCCGATTAGCGAAATGCGAACATCCATGCCTCCCCCTTCCGCCGCATGTGCACTTGATTGTAATCCTGTTCGACACATGGGACCTGGTTTCATTCCGGTAGCATCTCGTCTCATCTGTCATGCCACCACTTCGCTTTAGCGAGATCGCTTCAGGTGCCGGGCGCTGCGGCCGGATAGCGATGCTGGGTCCAAGATTGCCGCCCGGTGTTGCTAGCCGCCGCTCCTGGCCATCCTTCCGATAGATGCCAACCGAGCCGGGAGGACGGGCTCCGGTTCCCTGGCGCTACAGGCCATGCGGAACTTTCCATGCTGCTGGGCTCGCCCCGGTCGGCCAGCCCATCATCCCCGGCCGAATCGGCTGGCTGCGCGCCGGTGGGTTGACCCCTGCTGGAGAGTCTGGCGCTGCCAGAGGGCCAGCTAGCCGACGGTCAGGCCGGCATCAGCCAGGTCGGCTCCACGTCCACGGCCAGCCGCGCGCCGTCCTGTCTCCAGTCCGGGGGTAGCCCGCAGCGCGTCCATTGCGTCCGCCGTGCCGATGCCGGTGGTCCAGCCGATCAGGCAGGCCAGCAGTTGCGGGCTGTCAATCTCCCGCCTGAGCGTGAGCCAGTTCAGGTTGGCCTGCGGGCTGTCATTGCGGTTGCCGTTGTGCCAAAGCTCGGCGAAATACGTCCCGCCGCGCTCATCCCAGCCCCATACGCTGCGCTCGTCCCAGTCCGGCAGCCACAGTGCCCCGTAGCGAGACATCGCGGCCCGCTCTTCACGTCTTACCGGGCCAGTACGCACCGAGCCGCCGCGAAAGTTCACTCCCCGGCCTCAGCCTCAGCGCGTTCCAGCACCCGCTCAGACGGCCTGATCTGCGGCTTGGGCGGCTGCGGCACTGCGTCGCGGTCGGGCGGTTGCCAGGCCTGCGACGCCTCGCCCTCGGGCTCGTCGTCCGGGTCATCAGAGGGCACCAGTAGGCCCAGCCTGGGCTCGGCGAGTTCCCGCGGAACCGGGCACGAGCCTCCGCTACCCGCTCCGCGTGCTCGGCTGCCGCCTCCGGGCTCAGCACCTCGGGCACCGCGTCCGGCACCGGCTCAGGCTCGGACGACCGCAGCGGCTCTATGTCCATCTCGAGGATGCCGCCGGTGCAGCTCGGCATCCGCCATCACGGCCAGGTGCCGCGCCCCCGGTCATCCGCTGCCAGTCCGCGCGGTCCTCCATCAGGCCGGCGTTGAGGCCCTCGCGGTCACGGTAGAACGCCTCCGCCGCCCTGGCCGAGGCCGCCAGCTCGTCATGGCGGGCCGCCCTGCGCGGCACCCCCGCGGCGCGGGCCGCCTCCGCCTCGGCCTCCGCCCTGGTGAAGCCGCCCCGGAAATGGGCCCCCGGATTGGCCCCAGGTGTTCGACAGCCGTTCGATTTATGGCCTGACCTGGGACAGGTCTTCACATTTGGCGGTGACCTGCGGGAACGGGTGCTGGTCGCGGGTGTGCCCACGGGTTAAGCGGGTCGCGGCCACGGTGTTATGGGTGGTTTGCCGGGTGCCGGTGGCGGGGCTGCGGGGCCGGCGTTTCCCGCGGGGGCCGGCGTCGGCGATGGCCAGGGTCAGGGTTTCGAGCTCGGCGACCAGCGCGCGGAGCTGGCGGTGGTTGGCGAGCCATTGGCCGGTAGTCGTCGAGCTGCTCGTCGGGGACGAGCCGGGTGATGGTCTTGCCGGCCACCTTGCGGGTCCATTGCCAGTAGGGGCCGTGCAGGACCGGCGGGCCGGCGTGGCAGCGGCAGTCGGGCTTGCCGCAGCGGACGTGCCGCTCGATGAGGGTGCCGGGCAGGGCGAGGCCGAGGCTGGCTAGCTCGGCGGCGATGGCGGCGGCGCGGTCCTGCTGGCGCCCGGTCGGCGACACGCTGTCCATGGTGGCACGCGCGGTACGTGATCCCCGCAGCTTCTTCCAGTATAAATTACTGCATGAATGCTGAGGTGGCCGGCTACGTCATGGCGTGGCGGCCGTCGTCGGTCCCGCCGGAGGCGGCCGTGTTCGCGCGGGCTGTCGTGATCGCGGGCGGCGCCGGGCGGGCGGGACCGGGCGAAGAACCTGCTGTGGGCCGCGGGCAAGCTCGCCGGCTACGGGATCGGGCTGGGCCTGGAGCCGGTGCCGGAGGTGCTGCTGCACCCGTCGGTGATCGAGCGGTTCGCCGCGCACGCGCCGGGCCTGACCGGCGTGACGCGGCGCACGCTGCGCACGAACCTGCGGTTCATCGCCCGGGCGGTCATCCCCGCGCTGGCGCCCGCGGACGCGCCGCTGCCCCGCGAGCGGGCCAAGGCCCCCTACAGCCCGGCGCAGATCGGCGGCTACCTGGCGCTGGCGGACGCGCAGCCCACCGCCGCGCGGCGGATGCGGGCAGCCGGGCTGGTCTGCCTCGGGGCAGGCGCCGGGCTGATCCGCGCCGACCTGCGCGCCGTGCGCGGCACCGACATCACCCGCCGGTCGGGCGGGGTCATCGTCGAGGCCCGCGGCGGCCGCGGCCGCGGGCCGTGCCGGTGCTGGCCCGCTACCACGAGCCGCTGCTGGCCGCGGCCGGGTTCGCCGGCGAGCACCTGGTCACCGGCGGCACCAGCCCGCAGCGGCATAACATCACTAACCCGCTGACCTGCTCGCTGGCCGGCGGCAGCGGGCTGCCCCGGCTGGAGGGCTCCCGGCTGCGGGCCACCTGGCTGGCCGAGGTCGCGGAGCTGCTGGGGCTGGCCACCTTCATGCACGCCGCCGGGATCACCTGCAGCCAGCGGCTCGGCGACATCATCGCCACCCTCCAGCCCGGCAGCGACGCCGACGCCGTGGCGCTGCTCGGCGGACTGCCCGCGGACAAGCAGTGAGCATCCCGCTCACGGTCCTGGAGAACATCATCGACGGCTCCGGCGCCGCACCGCGGATCCAGGCAATGCTGCCCGCCGCCGTCCGCCACCGCCAGCTGACCGCCCGGACCTTACTGGTAGGCATGCACCTCACCCTGGCCGACGACCGGCCCGCGCACCTGACCCGGGTGCACCAGGCGCTGACCAGGCTGCCCGCCGCCGACCAGGTCAGGCTCGGCGTCACCGAGGACTGGGAGCACGGGCCGCACCAGCTCACCTACCGGCAGGTCGAGCACACCTGCCGCCTGGTCGTGCAGGCACTCAGCAAGGACCAGCCCGACGGCGCCCCCTCCGCTGACCTCGCCGGCATTCTCGATGCCCTGCTGGAAGCCAGCATTCCCGCAGAGCACAAGGACGCGTCCGCTGCCTTGTCAGCGGACTGGACCGACACCGAAACCTGGTCCCGGCCGCCGCGGCACGGCACCACCGGGTGCGCCGACCCCGAGGCGTCCTGGGGTCACCGCAACTCGAACCTGCCCGGCCCCAGGGGCGAGATGTTCTTCGGCTACTACCTATCCGCCGCCACCATGACCGCCGACGAGCACGGCCCGCCCGTGCCCGAGCTCGCCCGCCGGATGACCCTGTCCTCCTGCCACCTGGACCCAGCCCGCGCCCTGGTCCCCGTCCTGGCCCGCATGCCCGCAGACGGCATACCGCTCGGCGATATCCTGGCCGACTCCGGCTACGCCCACCGCGACGCCGGAGCCTGGGCCATCCCGCTCCGCCAGGCCGGCGCCCAGCTCATCCAGGACCTGCACCCGCACGACCGCGGCCCCCGCGGAACCCACGCCGGCGCCATCATCGCCAACGGCAGCCTCTACTGCCCGATGACCCCCGGGACACTGCTGGAACTCGGGCCGCTGCCCCGCGACGCCACCTCACAGGACGTCGCCGCGCACGACGCCCGGGCCGCCGAACTCGCCCGGCACAAACTCGGCCGCATCACCGCCGATGACGCCGACGGCTACCACCGCGTCACCTGCCCCGCCGCCGCGGGCAAGATCCGCTGCCCGCACCGGCCCGAGTCGATGAAACTGGACCGCGGCCGCCCCGAGATCCTCACCCCGCCCGAGCACACGCCCGCCTGCTGCACCCAGCAGACCATCACCGTCCCACCGCAGGTCGCAGCCAAAACCCGGCAGAAACACGACTACCCATCCCCCGCGCACCGCCGCTCCTACGCCCGGCGCACCAGCGCCGAACGCACCTTCTCCACCATCAAGGACCCCGCCACCACCACCATCGCCCGCGGCTGGTGCCGCCTGACCGGCCTGACGCCACTGGCGCTCTGGCTGGCCTGCCTGCTCGACGTCCGCAACCAGCGCATCCTCGCAGCCTTCGACGCCCGCCAGGCCGAGACCGCCCGCCGCACCGCAGCCGGGCTCCCGCCCAAGATCCCGCAAACGCCGGCGCAAGACCCTCGCCAGCCTCGCCGCCGCCCTAACAGCCAGCGGCCCCGCAACCCGCCCGCCAGCCAGCCGCCGCCCCGGCACCGCCACCACCACAGCCAGCCCGCCACAGCATGCGCCCAAACCGCCGCAGCCGACCCACTTCACCGCAAGCGCGCGACATCGCGCCACGCAGGCCGCCCAGCACCCGCAGCGCAAAAATGTCAGACCCAAACGTGAACATGGAATCCTGGTGAAACGTGAAGACTTCCAGGTGGGCGCAGCAGGGATCGAACCTATGACCCCTCGCTTGTAAGGCGAGTGCTCTACCGCTGAGCTATGCGCCCGTGGCCCAGCAGTCTGGGCCAGCCGCGCCCAAGCGTACCGCTCCACCGGAGCCGCGCGCTCTGGCGAGTCGCAGGCCGCCGCCGAGCCTGCTCCGCCTACCGATCAGGCAGCGCACCAGCCCGCGCCGCCAGGCCGTACAGCAGGGCGGCGAGCAGCCTCGCGGGTTTTTCCTGCTCCCCCGGCGTCTTGATCGACCAATCCCTCTCGTAACTGAGCAGCCGTCCGACCACATCCTCCACAACCCGGTGGCCAAGCTCGGTGAACTCCACGAACACCGACCGCGACCGGTCAATAGCCCTAATGAGGGCGGCGATTGGCACAGGAGACGATGGCACCCAAGAGGCCTGCCCTACAGATAGCGCAGCGCCGTAGCGGCGACCTCGTCCGCGACTGCCATCCTGTTCGCCAGGTGGGCCAGGCGGCGCATCCATCGATGGCCCGGTGGCGCCGCCGATCAGTGCCGCCTCGAGATGGACGGCACCGATGATTGCGGCCGGGAACCTGGCTGCGGCCGGAAGCAGCTGACGCTCGGGCGCGGTCAGCCGCCGGATACTGGCATAGCCCGACGCGACGGCGCTTATGCGGGCTTCGTCCGGCGAGATCAGCCAGGCCGCAGGCTCATCATCGGGCCAGGTCGCGTCCAGGTGGCTTTCCATCAGGCAATGAGCTAGGTCAAGTACGGCCAGCCCGCGACCGCCCATCTCCCAGTCGATCAAGGTCAGCGACCCGTCCGGGCGCTGGACCACATTCCGCGTCCGGGGATCGCCGTGCACTACCGTCTCCTCCGGCGCGCTGGCAGCCCCGCGAATCGCATTGATCGCCGACAGGAACGCCTCAAGCAGGCCTCGCCAGGATTCCGGGACCAGGCTCGCGACCGCGGTGAGCCGGGCCAGCGCCACCGGCGCGGCTAGTCCGGGGTGCCTCGGGCTCGGCGCCAGGCTGATCCCGTTGATAGGTAGCGCGTGTAGCCGCGCGAGCGACCTCACCGAGCAGCCGCAGTTGCGCCGTCGTCGGTGTGATGACGTCGCCAGGAACGAACCACGTTGCCCAGCTGAGCCACTGGCCGGCCACACCGATGAGCTCACCAGATCGGGTCAGCACCGGCCGCGGCGCCGGGTAGGCCAGGTCTTCCAGCAACGCAAGCGTGCGTGCACGGTCCAGCAGCCAGTCAGCCATCGGCACGGCTATCAGTCCACGTGCCTCCAGTGGCACCGGCGCGTCAGCCCGGAACGCCCTGACGACCTGAGCCGAGCCGTCCGGAAGCGCCAGGCGATAGCTGACCCGGACTTCGTCGACCGACCCCGCCAGCACCCTGATGTCGGCAGGGGCCACGAAGCGCTCGTGATACTCATCAAGCAGACGGCCGACTAGCGCGGCGTCAGTCATCGCGGTACCGCCCTGAGCGCGGCCACCAGGACGCGATCACGACATGGCGTACGGCGGCCGCTGCCTACTCGGGCCGAGTACCCGCGACAGCGCGCGCTCGACTTCCTCAGCCAGATCAGCGACAGCCCCCCTGCTATCGGCCTCATCTGTCCCGATGACGTGGTCCGCGTCCCCCGACCCGAGGTGCCCGGCCGCACCGCAGTCACGGCACTCCACCTCGCCGAGCCGGCGCACCAGGTGAATGCTGGTGCAGACCGGACAGTGGTCCAGGTCGGCGGCCCAGTCGTAGGCCACCTGGCAATCAGGGCAGATCAGGACCTGCCGGTCTTTGCGTACGCCTCGGCGCCAGGGGCTCTCGCCCCGGTCCGGGTCTACCTGCCGTGCACCGCACCGATAGCAGGGCATCCAGCCTGTTCCGATTCTGCCGAGCAACCAGAAACTCGCCGCGCTAATCCAGCTCAGCGAGCGCCTTCTGATAGTCAGCGATCTCTCGTGCCTGCGGGATGGGGTTAACCACCTTCCAGCGCACGACGCCGTTCTTGTCGATGATGAAGGTGCCGCGAATCGCGACACCGATGTTGTCATCGAAGACACCGTAGGCCTTCGCAACCGCACCGTGCGGCCAGAAATCGGCCAGCATGGTGAAATCGAAATGTTCGCGGTCGGCCCAGGTTCGCAATACGTAGGTCGAGTCCACCGATACCGTCACAAGTTCCACATCGTCCCTTGTGACTTCCGGGAACTGATCGCGCATGGCGCAAAGTTCTCCGCTGCACACGCCGCTAAACGCCAGCGGGTAGAAGACGAGCACTACGTTCTTGCTGCCCTGGAAGTCCGACAGCTTAACCGGGGTACCGTGCTGGTCCTTCAGTTCGAAGTCCGGGGCCTTATCGCCGACCTCAACCGCCATGGACTGATCCTCTCAGCGCGGGAATCTGGGGAGCGAACCACTAGTGCGGTTCGGTCGGGACCGGCTCTTCAGCCACGATCCTGAACGGCTTCAGTGTGCCATCCCGCGGGCGGGACGCAAGAACCGGATGGCCGAGATGGCCAGCGGCGATCAGTCAGCGGCGTGCTTTCGGAGCCACCAGGCGGGTACCCGACCAGTTGCGGCCGGCGGACACCGTCGATGTCTGGGACAGGCCGGCCGTGGGCGCCGCCTCGCCGATCTCGCTCGGTTCGACGTGGCCAGCCCGGCCGGTCTTGGGAGTCAGCAGCAAGATGTAGCCGCCGTCGGCAAGCGGCGTCAGCGCATCCACCAGGGCGTCCACGAGGTCGCCGTCGCCGTCCCGCCACCAGAGCATGACTCCGTCCACGACATCGTCGTAGTCCTCGTCGACGAGTTCGGCTCCGTCCAGCGCTACGACCGAGTCCCTGAGGTCCTCATCGCAGTCGTCGTCGTACCCGATCTCCTGCACCACGTGGCCTGGCTTTATGCCAAGCCGGTCGGCCAGGTCACGCTGATCGTGCGCCTGGCCCGCGGTCGCGCTCACTAAAGTCCTCCTGATCCTTTCCGCCCGGCTGCGCCACCGGGCCCCGCGATCTTCGGCACATGCCCAGATCCTGTTCCGGCTACACAGCGCTGACGTTGTCGGCTGCTCTTGATCGGACAGTTCACACTGGGTCGGCGCGGTGCGCAAGTCACAATTAGCGCACTAACCGAAATCTGCAGCCCGCCGGTCCGCCCAGATGGATCCCGGAAGACGGTTTGGGCGCTACGTACCTTATGTCAAGACGGACAACTACGGGCTATCCGTCATTGATAGAGGTTTTCCGCGAATATCGCGGAAAACCGCGATCGCTGATCAAGATCGCGTTCCCCGTGGGGTAGGACGATACCCGCCGGGCCCGGAGTCGCATGAAAGCGCGGGCCGCGCGCCGTCAGCACACGCCGCCAGCGCGCCCCGTCAGCGCGCGGCGCGAGCGCGCGGCATGCGGCGCCAGCGGACGCCGTGGGCCTAGACCACGAGAGCGAAGCGCATACCGTTAATCCTGGCGGCCGCGGACGGTGGCCAGATCCGGTTACCGGCTGGTAGAGATGCGTTTCTGTGCGCCGCGTATGAGGATTGGAACAGGACAACCCGACTAGACGCGGCCGATTGCGGCAGCGACTGCCTATGACGTGGCCTGACGCCGGACCGCAAAGAGCCGGCACGGCCCGCGGAATGCGAGGAATCACCCGTGGCCTCCGGACGCCAGCGCTTTTCCATCATCAGCGACGGACTGCCCACCCAGCTGCCGGACATCGATCCGGACGAGACCAGGGAATGGGTGGAGTCCTTCGATGACATCGTCCGGACCCACGGGCGGGCCCGCGCAAGGTATGTCATGCTGCGCCTGCTCGAGCGAGCGCGCGAGCAGCAGGTCGGCGTTCCCGGCCTGCGCAGCACCGATTTCATTAACACGATCCCGCCCGAGCGCGAGCCCTGGTTCCCAGGCGACGAGTACGTCGAGCGCCGCATCCGCGCCTACATCCGGTGGAACGCGGCCGTCATGGTCAGCCGGGCCAACCGCCCCGGCCTCGGCGTCGGCGGCCACATCGCCACCTACGCATCGGCAGCCAGCCTGTACGAGGTGGGCTTCAACCACTTCTTCCGCGGCAAGGACCACGGCGAGTCGGGTGACCAGGTCTACTTCCAGGGCCACGCTGCTCCCGGCATCTACGCCCGTGCGTTCCTGGAGGGCCGGCTCACCGAGCAGCAGCTCAACGGGTTCCGGCAGGAGCTGTCCCACCCGGGCGGCGGCCTGCCCTCGTACCCGCATCCCCGGCTAATGCCGGACTTCTGGGAATTCCCGACCGTCTCGATGGGCCTGTCCGCGATCAACGCGGTGCACCAGGCCCGGTTCAACCGGTACATGCTCGCCCGGGAGATCAAGGACACCAGCCGCTCCCGGGTCTGGGCCTTCCTCGGCGACGGCGAGACAGACGAGCCAGAGGTACGCGGGGCCATCGGCCTGGCCGCGCGCGAGGAACTGGACAACCTCACCTTCGTGATCAACTGCAACTTGCAGCGCCTGGACGGCCCAGTGCGCGGCAACGGCAAGATCATCCAGGAGCTCGAGGCCACGTTCCGCGGCGCGGGCTGGAACGTGATCAAGGTGATCTGGGGCCGCGACTGGGACCCGCTGCTGGCCAAGGACACCGATGGCGTGCTTGTCAACAAGATGAACACCACGCCGGACGGGCAGTTCCAGACCTACTCCGTCGAGTCTGGCGCCTACACCAGGGAGAACTTCTTCGGCAGCGACCCCCGCCTGCGCGCGATGGTGGAGCACCTGTCGGACGACGAGATCCGCAACTTGTCCCGCGGCGGGCATGACTACCGCAAGGTCTACGCGGCGTTCAAGGCGGCGACCGAGCACGTCGGCCAGCCGACCGTGATCCTGGCGCACACCATCAAGGGCTGGACCCTCGGGCCTGACTTCGAGGCGCGCAACGCCACCCACCAGATGAAGAAGCTCACGGTCGCCGAGCTGAAGGAGTTCCGCGACCGGCTGTACCTGGAGATCCCGGACGCGGCCCTGGAAGCCGAGCTCCCGCCGTACTACCACCCCGGCGAGAAGTCGGACGAGATCCAGTACATGCGCGAGCGCCGCGCGGCCCTCGGCGGCTACCTGCCCAAGCGGGTAGTACGGGCCAGGCCCCTCGCCCTCCCGCCGGACTCGGTCTACGACGAGCTGCGCCGCGGCTCGGGAAAGCAGCAGGTCGCCACCACGATGGCGTTCGTCCGGCTGCTGAAGGACCTGATGAAGGACCCGGGGATCGGCGACAGGTTCGCCCCCGTCATCCCGGACGAGGCCCGCACGTTCGGCATGGACTCGCTGTTCCCGACCGCGAAGATCTACGACCCGCACGGGCAGACCTACGAGGCAGTCGACCGCAACCTGCTGCTGTCGTACAAGGAGTCCGAGCGCGGCCAGATCCTGCACGAGGGCATCAGCGAGGCCGGCGCGATGGCATCCACCACCGCGGCGGGCAGCGCGTACGCCACGCACGGCACGCACATGATCCCTGTTTACATCTTCTACTCGATGTTCGGCTTCCAGCGGACCGGCGACCAGATGTGGTCACTGGGCGATCAGCTCGGCCGCGGCTTCCTGCTCGGCGCAACGGCCGGGCGGACCACGCTGACCGGCGAGGGCCTGCAGCACAACGACGGTCACTCCGTGCTGCTGGCCTCGGTAAGCCCGGCCTGCATCAGCTATGACGCGGCCTGGGCGTACGAGCTGTCCTACATCGTCAAGGACGCGCTGCGCCGGATGTACGGCTCGACCGCGCGGAGCACCCCGACGGCGAGGACATCTTCTACTACCTGACCGTCTACAACGAGCCGTACGTGCAGCCGGCCGAGCCCGCCGACTTCGACGGCGGCAGCGGCCGCGCTAGAGCGCGGCGATCCTGCGCGGCCTCTACCGCTACTCGGGGCCGCCCGAACTGCCGGCTGACGTCGTGCCCGCGGGTGGCACGTCCTCCACCACGGCGGCGAGCATCCGCAGGCGCAGATCCTCGCGTCCGGCGTCGCGCTCAGGTGGGCGCTGGACGCACAGCGCCTGCTGGCCGAGGACTGGGGCGTCAGGGCGGGAACGTGGTCCGCGACCAGCTGGACTGAGTTGCGGCGCGAGGCCCTGGAGTGCGAGGAATGGAACATGCTCCAGCCCGAGGCCGAGCATCGCGTGCCGTACGTGACCAAGGCGCTGGACGGCCACCAGGGCCCGGTCGTCGCGGTCAGCGACTGGATCCGGGCGGTGCCCGACCAGATCGCCCGCTGGGTGCGCGCGCCGTTCACCTCGCTCGGCACCGACGGCTGGGGCTTCTCCGACACCCGCCCGGCCGCGCGCCGCTTCTTCCATGTCGACGCCGAGTCCATCACCGTTGCGGTGCTGGCCGAGCTGGCCAAACTGGGCGAGGTCAAGCCCGAGGTAGTCGCCCAGGCGATCGCCAAGTACCGGCTGGACCTGGCGGTCAGCGACGCGCTCTGAGGTTAGGGTGACCAGGTGAGCCACCGGCTGCGGATGAGCGCCGAGATCGGCGACTGGCTCACCGAGGTAAGCGCAGCCGAGCCGGTGGCCGCCGCGGAGCTCGGCGCCGCGCTGGTGGTGCTGGCCGAAGCCGCCGAACTGCCCGGGCAGCCCCTGGTCACCGACCTAGCGGCAGTGGCCGCGCCGTCGTCCGCCGGCGACGACCCCCGGTATGTCGTCGACTACGCCTACCAGGAACTGCTTGAGGCGCTCGGCGAGGTGCGCCTGCAGGCCGCCATGGCCGGCGGGCACTGTGCGTCGGATGCGGTGTCACGACCTTCGATGACGGCCGGCCGCCAGAGCAATTCAGCGGGCCGTTGCCGGCCGATGAGACAGGCCGCCCGGGACCGGCGCGAGCAGCAACTCATCGCGCGCAGCCAGTTCCTGCAGGCGAGGTCGACGCGTTCCGGACGGCAAGGAAACGGCAAAGGCGATGTATACGGCTGCCGAGGCCAGCCTGAACGTGCACGCTGCGCTCGCCGCAGCCGAAGCGAGCGCCGACCTGGCCGGTGAGTCCGCCGCTGGCACGAACCCGGCCGCGCCCGAAGATGACGAGGAGCTCGCCGAGCTCAACCGGGCGCTGACAGCCGCGGATGCCCGCATGAGAGCCACGCTCACTCAGGCGAGGCGGACGCTGCGCGACATCCGCGCGGCAGCCAGGCAGGGCGGAGAGCAGCAGGCTGACGACGCGATCGAGCACGATAGCCAGCAGTCCGCGGACGAAGATGACGACGCGCCGGTGGCGGGGCTGCTGGAGCTGCGCGCCGATCCGCTCGGCGCGGACATCCGCATCCTGTTCGCGGTCGAGCCGCCCGGCACCGCGACGTTGCTCGCCGTGCTCGACGGTGCCGATGCGATCAGCTGTGCACCGCGACGAGGCCATCGCGCTGGCAGGACGATTGCTGACCGAGATCCGCGAGGGCAACTGGCCGCCGGCCGAGACCGAGAGCACCGAGAACGACGAGGTCTGCATTCGACGACGCGGCCACGTTCCTCGCCAGATTCTTTCCCTGATCGCGGCGCCGCCATCCGGGCACGGGCGGCCGAGCTGGCGGACATTGGCACGCTCGCCGGCCTGCGCCGGGACCGGGAGCTGACCATCGCCGACGTGGCCGCGCAGCGCCGACCTCGCCGAGCATCGGATCTGGGAGATCGAGCACGGCGGGACTGCGGTCGGCGGAGCTGCACGAGGCGGCGGCATACGTCCGGGCGCTTGGCGGCCGGCTCGACCTGACCGCAGACTTCGGCCCGGCCGGCCGAACCGGGCTGTAGCAGGAGCGCGTCGGAGTCACGCCCCTCGCGCAGCCGGAACCTGACGCGGCCGCGCCTGTCCCTGGCTGTCGCGTCGCCCCGCGCTCGAAGTCCCCGGGTGCCGAGATGATCTATTCTGGGCGCGATGACCGCTGCCTTCTCCCGTCACCCCATCCGGTGAGGCTCGACTCAGCCGCCTCGCTCCGGCCGCTTCGGTACCGGAACTTCGCGCTGCTGTGGACCGCGAGCCTGGTCTCGAACGTCGGCTCCTGGATGCAGACGGTCGCTGTCGGCGCACTGGTGATCTCCCGCACCGGGCAGGCGAGCTGGGCCGTGCTGGTGGCGGCCGGCGCGTTCCTGCCGATCGGGCTGCTGTCCCCGCTTGGCGGCGCGCTGGCCGACCGCCTCCCGCGCCGGCCGGTGATCGCCGGCGGCGAACCTGGTCGCCGGGCTGATCGCCGCGGCCTCGCCGCCCTGGTCGCCGCCGGCCACGACAGCCCGCTGGCGCTGCTGGCCCTGGTCACGCTGCAGGGCTCGGTCTCCGCCCTGATCGGCCCGTTCAGCCAGGCGATCCTGCCCGACCTGGTGCCGCGGTCGGAGTTCCTGGCGGCCAGCTCGCTCAACTCCGCGCAGTGGAACGCGGGGCGGATCGTCGGCCCGGCGCTGGCCGGCGCCACGGTCGCGGCGTTCGGCTTCGCGGCCAGCTTCGTCGCGAACGCCGTCTCGTTCCTCGCCGTCGTGATCGCCGTGCTGTTCGTGCGGCTGTCCCCGCCGCCTGGCGCCGCAGGGCACCCTCATCGCCTCCCTCCGGACGGCTGCGCAGCCGCCCGCGCCGCAGCCATCCTGCCGGGCCGCCATCATCTCGATGGCGTGGTGGCATTCCTGGCCGCCCCGTTCATCGCGCTGGTGCCGGCCATGGCGCTGCGGCTCAGCAATCATGGCGGCGCCGCCTCCGTGGTCGCCTCGCTCACCGCCGCCTGACCACGGCGCAGGGCATCGGCGCCGTCATCGGTGCCTTGCTGCTGCGCGCCGCTCGCGGCCAGGCTCGGCCGGGGCCGGCTGCTCGGCTGGAGCCTGGCGCTGCTGCCGGTCGCGCTGATCGGCTACAGCGCGGCCCTTTCGCTGTGGTGGGGCGTCGCCGCGCTATTCGTCGTGGGCCTGGTCTACCTCGGCGTGCTGTCCGGCCTGTCCACGACGGTGCAGCTGTATCGCGCCGCAGGCATACCGCGGGCGGGTGCTCAGCTTCTTCCTCGTCGCGCTTGGCGTCAGCTACCCGATCGGCACCCTGGTCCAGGGCCGGGTCGCTGACGCGATCGGCATCGGCTGGACCACAGCCGCCGCCGCGCTGGCCCTCAGCCTGGTGATGCGGCCTCGTCGCGCTGGCTCCGGCCGGGCTTCCGCCGGGCGCTGCTCGGCCGCGAGGTGCCCGCGGCCCCGGCGGAGCCGCCGACTGAGGCTCACGCCCCGGTCCCGCCGCCGGCCGCGGATATCCAGATGGCACCGCTGATTACGTGGCGAAGGCGGCCGAGGGCAAGATGGCGAAGGCGGACAGTCCGGGCGCGGCACCGCGTGGCGGCCGGGTCAGGGATGACACCATCGCCAGGCTCGACCAGGCCATGGGCTCGCTCGGCACCGCGGCGATGCTGTCGATGGACCGGCGGCTGCCCTGGTTCCGCGAGCATGTCGGCGGAGAACAGGTCCTGGCTCGGCCTGGTCGCGCAGGCGGGCGTCGCCGCGTTCGTTGACTGGATCAAGCATCCCCGAGCGCACCCGGCCGGCGGTCGCGGGCGAGGTGTTCGGTACCGCGCCGCGCGAGCTGGCCAGGGCGGTAAGCCTGCAGCAGGCGGTCGAGATGGTCGGGTCATCGTCGACGTGGTCGAGTCCCAGGTCGACGAGCTCGCCGCGCCCGGCGGCGAAGCCGAGCTTGCGGGAGGCGGTGCTCCGCTACACCAGGGAGATCGCCTTCGGCACCGCCCAGGTCTACGCCCGGACGGCCGAGGCGCGCGGCGCCTGGGATGCCCGGCTTGAGGCGCTGGTCGTCGAGTCGCTCGTCCGCGGCGAGGTCGAAGAAGGCCTGCAGTCCTGGGCCTCGGCACTGAACTGGTCCTTCAGCCCGGTCACGGTGATCGTCGGGACACGGCGCAGGGGACCGAGTCCGAGGGCCTGATCGACGAGTTCCGCATCCTGGCCCGCCGCGCCCGGCTCGACCTGCTGGCTGGCGTCCACGGCAACCGGCTGGTGCTCGTCGTCGGCGGCGGCGCCGATCCGCTGGAGGCGGCCCGGCATTTCGCCGGCCGGTTCGGCCCTGGGCCCGGTCGTGGTCGGGCCGGCCGTTCCCGATCTGCAGTCGGCGGTCGCCTCGGCTGGCGCCGCGCTGGCCGGCCTGCGCGCCGCAGATGGCTGGCCGGAGGCGCCGCGGCCGGTACTGGCCAGCGACCTGCTGCCCGAGCGGGCCCTGGACGGGGACGAAGCCGCGCGCTCCAGCCTGATCGCCGAGGTCTACGAGCCGCTGCTGAGCGGCGGCACGGCGCTGCTGGACACGGTGATGACCTACCTGGAGCAGGGGAACTCGCTGGAGGCGACCGCCCGGCTGCTGTTCGTGCACCCGAATACGGTCCGCTACCGGCTGCGCCGGGTGACCGAGCTCACCGGCATTACCCCTGGTGACGGCCGGGGCGGATTCGCGCTCTGGACGGCCGTGGTGCTGGGCCGCCTCGCGCACAAGCGAACATGACTTGTAGAGTTTCAACATAACCATGCGCTGAAAGTTCGTTTACTTCGGCATAGGTATGGCGGAGTTCTACAGTGCAGGCTTAGACAATGCTCCTCATCGCTGCCCCCGGTCAGGGCGCCCAGACTCCGGGCTTCCTCAACCCCTGGCTGGAACTGCCCGGTTTTGCCGACACGGCTGGCAGGCGTGGTCCGAGCTCGCCGGCTGCGACCTGATCAGGTGCGGTACGACCGCTGACGCCGATGAGATCCGCGATACCGCGGTAGCCCAGCCCCTGCTGGTGGCCGCGGCTATTGCCGCCGCCTAGGACCAGGCTGTCACCGGACAGCTCAGCCCGAGTGAACAGGCACTCTGTCGCGGTCGCCGGCCACAGCGTCGGCGAGCTGGCGGCCGGCGTGCTGGCCGACGTCATCACCGCCGAGGACGCGATGCGCCTGGTCCGGGTCCGCGCCCGCGCGATGGCCGCCGCCGCGGCCGCCGAGCCCACCGGCATGACCGCGGTGCTGGGCGGCGACGAGGACAACCGTGCTGGCCGCGATCGAAGCGTACGGCCTAACCGCGGCCAACGTTAACGGGGCTGGCCAGATCGTGGCCGCCGGGACGCTGGCCCAGCTGGCCGCCTTCGCCGAGGGCCCGCCGGCCGGCGCGCGCCTGCGGCCCCTGTCGGTGGCAGGCGCCTTCCACACGCACCACATGGCCCCGGCTACCGACGCGCTGGCCGAGGCCGCGCAGGACGTGCAGGCTGCCGACCCGGTCCGGCCGCTGCTGTCCAACCGCGATGGCGCCGTGGTCAAGTCCGGCCCCGAATGGCTCGACCGCATCATCAACCAGGTCAGCGCGCCAGTCCGGTGGGACAAGTGCATGCAGACCATGCAGAGCCTCGGTGTGACCGCGATGATCGAGCTGCCGCCGGCCGGCACGCTCACTGGCCTGGCCCGTCGCGCGCTGCCCGGCATCCGGCTCGTCAGCCTGAAAGGCCCCGACGACCTCGGCGCTGCCCGCGCCCTGCTGGCCGAGCATGCCGACAGCCACGACGACCACCATGCGCCGGAGTGGCGCCTGCTGGTAGCGCCACTGGCCGGGACCTTCCGCGCGCCCGACGGTCATCCCGACGCCGCGGCGGCCGGCACGCTCGTCGGTGCTGGCACTGACCTCGGCCACGTGGAGATGCGCGGCGGCAGTCACGTGGTGACCGCTGCCTTCCCCGCGACCGTCATCGAATGGCTGGTCGAGGACGGGGACCCGGTCAGCGCCGGGCAGCCGCTCCTGCGGCTGCTGCCGCACGCAGCCCCGTAGTACCGGTCTAACCCCGACCGCTAGCAGAATCCGGAACCGGCGAAAGGCAGCAGGAACGATGCGACTCACCGAGGGTCAACCCGGCGCTCGAGTGCTGGCTTTCGGCGGCTACCAGCCCGCCAGGGTCGTCACCAACGACGAGCTCTCGCGTGACCGTGGACACCAACGATGAGTGGATTCGCAGCCGGGTAGGCATCGCCAGCCGGCGGATCGCGGGCCCGGATGAGACGGTGGCGGACATGGCCGTGCAGGCCGGCGGCAAGGCGCTGGCAGCCAGCGGCCTTCCCCCCGCCGACGTCGACCTGGTCATCGTGGCCACCTGCACGCCCGAGGTGCAGATCCCCAACACCGCGGCCACCGTGGCCAAGCGCCTCGGCATCATCGCGCCCGGCGCCTACGACATGAACGCCGCCTGCGCCGGCTTCTGCTACGCACTGGCGAACGCGTCTGACGCGGTGCGCACCGGAACGGCGAAGAACGTTCTTGTCATCGGCGCCGAGAAGCTCTCCCAGTGGGTCGACTGGACCGACCGGTCGACCTGCATCATCTTCGCCGACGGCGCGGGAGCGGCAATCGTCGGCGCGGTCAGCGACCCGGCCGAGACGCCCGGCATCGGCCCCGTCGTGTGGGGCAGCGACGGCGACCTGGCCGACAAGATCTACATCAAGGACCGGAACTCGTTCATCGTCCAGGAAGGCCAGGCAGTCTTCCGCTGGGCTACCACGGCGCTGGCGCCGCTGGCCAAGCAGGCCTGCGAGAAGGCCGGGGTCGACCCGACCGAGCTCGCCGCGTTCGTCCCGCATCAGGCGAACCTGCGGATCATCGAGGCAATCGCCCGCAGGCTCGGCGCGCCGCAGGCCATCGTGGCGTCAGACATCGTGACCGCAGGCAACACCTCGTCGGCATCGATCCCGCTGGCGCTGTCGCGGATGATCGAGCGCGGCGAGGTCGCGTCCGGCGCCAAGGCGCTGCTCGTCGGTTTCGGGGCGGGCATGTGCTACGCCGCGCAGGTGATCACGGTACCCTGACCCCCGCCCCGGACCGGGGCGAGCAACCCATCGCAGTACCGCCGTAAAACAGGCAACAGTCTCGCAAAAGGAGAACAGAAGACCAATGGCCATGACGGAGCAGGAAATCCTAGAGGGTCTCGGCGAGATCGTCGACGAGGTCGCGGGTGTGCCAGCCGACCAGGTGACGCCAGAGAAGACCTTCGTCGACGACCTGGACATCGATTCGCTGTCGATGGTGGAGATCGCAGTCGCGGCGCAGGACAAGTTCGGCGTCGAGATCCCCGATGACCAGCTCAAGGACCTCAAGACCGTGCAGGACGTCGTCGACTACGTGCGGCGCGCAGAGGTATCTGCCTGACGGCCGGTCTAGCTGGGAGCCGGGCGCGGCGCGGCGCCGGCAGGGTTCTTTGGGGCGCGGCGCCGCGTTACCCCCGACTCGACGAGGAGCAGAAACACAGTGCGAACTGACCGGACACGCGTCGTGGTTACCGGCCTCGGCGCGATAACCCCGGTAGGGGCCGACGTGGCCAGCACCTGGGAGTCGTTGCTGGCCGGACGCAGCGGCGTGCGCCAGCTGACCGACGACTGGGCCGCGGAACTGCCGGCCAGGATCGCGGCGTGGGCGGCGGTCGATCCGGCCACCCTGATCGACAGGGTGCAGTCCCGCCGGCTGGACCGGTGCGAGCAGTTCGCCATCGTGGCTGCCCGCGAGGCCTGGGCGCACGCCGGGCTCGCCCGAGGTGGATCCTGAGCGGCTCGGCGTCGTCGTCTCCAGCGGCATCGGCGGCGTGGCATCCACGCTGTCGGCTTACGACACGCTGAAGGAGAAGGGCTGGCAGCGGCTGTCCCCGTTCACCGTGCCGATGCTGATGCCCAACGGCTCGGCCGGCTGGATCGCCATCGAGCTCGGCGCCAGGGCCGGCGTGCATACCACGGTGAGCGCGTGCGCCTCCGGTGCCGAGGCGATCGGCTACGGGATGGACATGATCAGGTCCGGGCGCGCGGATGTCGTGCTCGCGGGCGGTACGGAGGCGGCGATCATGCAGCTGAACATCGCGGCGTTCGCCGCGATGCGCGCGCTGTCCACCCGCAACGACGAGCCCGAGCGCGCGTCCAGGCCGTTCGACAAGGGCCGCGACGGATTCGTGCTCGGCGAGGGCGCGGGCATGGTCGTGCTCGAATCGGAGGAGCACGCGGCCAGGCGCGGCGCGACGGTGCACGCCGTCGCGGCCGGCGTCGGCTATTCATCCGACGCGCACCACATCGCACAGCCAGATCCCGAGGGAACGGGGCTCAAGCTGGTGATCGGCCGTGCGCTGGCCGATGCCGGCCTCGAAGCCAGCCAGGTCTGCCACGTGAACGCGCATGCCACGTCCACGCCAGCCGGCGACGTGGTCGAAGCCCAGGCCATCGCCGCCGCACTCGGCGAGGCTGCGGCCGGCGTCGTGGTCTCGGCCACCAAGTCGATGACCGGCCACCTGCTCGGCGGCGCCGGAGCCGTCGAGTCGGTCGCAGCGATCCTCGCGCTACGCGACCGGATGGCCCCGCCCACTATCAACCTGGAGGACCCGGACGACGATGCCGGGCTGACCATCTCGGCGCAGCCGCAGCAGCTAACGCCGCGCGGCGACGGCCCGATGGCCGTCCTGAACAACTCGTTCGGATTCGGCGGAGCCAACGTCGCGCTCGTCTTCACCGGAGCCTGAGCCGTTGTCAACCGCCTCCAGCGTGCCCCCCGAGCAAAACGCCCCCGTCCCCCCCGAGGAGATCGACGTGACCATCGTGGATTCATCGATTGCGACCAAGGTTCTCCCGGCTCTGAACCGTGCCCAGCCTGCCCCGGCACGCGCGCATGCGGCGGCCCCGCCAGCGGCCCCGTCAGCGGCACAGCAGGCAGCACAGCCAGCGCCAGCGCCAGGGGTCAAGCGCGATCCGCAATCCCGGCTTGAGGCGCTGTTCGACGACGGCACGCTGAAGCTACTGCTGCCCGCCGACGACAGCGGCGTGCTGGCCGGCTCCGGCAGCATCGGCGGCGTGCGGACGGTGGCATTCGCCAGTGACCCGCGCGTCCAGGGCGGCGCCATGGGCATTGCCGGCTGCCAGGCGATCGTCGCCGCCTACGATCACGCCGTCGAGATCGGCGCGCCGATCATCGGCCTGTGGCACTCCGGTGGCGCCAGGATCCTCGAGGGCGTGGAGAGCCTGCACGCGGTCGGCATGGTGTTCGCGGCCATGACCCACGCGTCGGGCAAGGTGCCGCAGATCTCGGTGGTGCTCGGCGCCGCGGCCGGCGGCGCTGCGTACGGGCCCGCGCTGACCGACCTGGTGATCCTGTCCGAGCAGGGGCGCATCTTCGTGACCGGCCCGGACGTAGTGCGCAGCGTTACCGGCGAGGACGTGGACATGGAGCGCCTCGGCGGCCCCGAGCCGCATAGCCGCCGCTCCGGCGTCGTGCACATCGTTACCGCAACTGACCGTGACGCGCTGGATCAGGCCCGCCAGCTTGTCATGCTGCTCGGTCACCAGGTCACCGATCGCGACGCCAGCCTGGCCGACACCGACCTGAGCGCACTGCTGCCGGAGTCCCCGCGCCGCGCCTACGACGTGCACCCGCTCATCGGCGGCCTGCTCGACGAGCCGGGGATCGAGTTGCACCCGCGCTGGGCACCGAACGTCGTGACCATGCTCGGCCGACTCGCCGGTCGCACCGTGGGCGTGGTCGCGAATAACCCGCTCCGTCTCGGCGGCTGCCTGGACGCGACATCAGCCGAGAAGGCAGCCAGGTTCGTCCGGATGTGCGATGCGTTCGGCGTGCCGCTGGTCGTGCTAGTCGACGTTCCCGGCTACCTGCCCGGCGTCGGCCAGGAGTGGGACGGCGTGGTGCGTCGCGGCGCCAAGCTCCTGCACGCGTTCGCCGAGGCGACTGTGCCGCGGGTGACGCTGATCACCCGTAAGGCCTACGGCGGCGCGTACATCGCGATGAACTCGCGCGCGCTCGGCGCCACCAAGGTCTTCGCCTGGCCGGGCGCGGGGGTCGCCGTCATGGGTTCCGTCGCGGCTGTCCGCATCCTGCACCGACGCAGCCTGGCGGCCGCCGCGCCGGACGAGCGCCAGCACGTCGAGGCCCGCCTCGCGGCCGAGCACGAGGAGATCGTCGGCGGCCTGCCGCGCGCCGTGTCGGTCGGCGTCATCGACGAAGTCATCGAGCCGGACAAGACTCGCCAGGCCATCGTCGACGCCATCGCGCAGGCACCGGCCAGGCGCGGCCAGCACGGCAACATCCCGCTCTAGCCACCTCTTCGGTCATGATGATGCCTGGCTCATCAGCGGGCCTGAGGATCAGTTCCACGATCTCCCGCCGGTGGCGCGGCCTGGGCTGGGCCATCAATCATGCCTTCCTGCTGATCTCGCCGCGACTGCCAACTAGTCATCGAGCGGCCAGACTTTGTTGATGCTGTCCCTGTAAACGCCGTAGAGGTAGGGGCCTGGCTTCCTCGCGGCCTGCAAGATCCGGTGGCGGTTGGTCCAGTCGGCCAAGGCTCCGGTCGACTAAGAATTCAGGCTGCGCGGCGGCGGGTTGCCGAGCGGATGACCGCCTCGACGGCATCCGTGCTCACTCCGAACTCGCCTGCAATGGTGAGATAGCTCTCGCCCGCCCAGAACGCGTCGAGTATGTCCTCCACGCGGATCTTCTCGCGCTCTAGGACGGGCTGGCCGAAGGCGAACCGGGGGTCGATGACCACGTCAGCGCCCTCGTATGCCTTGAGCGTGAGGCGCAGCGGATAGCGGTCTGATGATCGCCACGTGACAAACTTGACGTAGTGATCGATCACGCCGGCGATGGTGCCCTGCCTGTCGCGAGCGCGCACCCACTGCGGCGGTTCGGCCAATGACTCGGCCATGTTGACCAGGAGGCTGACGCCATCCGTCGCCACCTTCTTGGTGGCCAGGGCGTACTCGTCATGGGTGTCGTGTCGCAACTGCGCTACCGCGGTCCTCAGCTCGTTCGGCGTCAGCCCGAGCTCCTTGAACCCGCGGAGCATGTGGGCCTCGACGACGCCAATGAACGGGAGCGATGCAGCCCGAGGCGTGGAGGGCTCGAGCCGGTGCACCAGCGGAGCCGGGCCTGCCATCCGCCGCGTCCAATCGCGCAGGGTCGATGCCGCCATGCCCAGATGCCGGGCACCCTCATCGATGGTGAACAGCGGAACATCGAATCGGCTGTCCTTGGTCACCGCCTGACTCCCCTTCCTGCTTCAGGCCCACCATAGTCACTTAGCTACTCGATACCCGGTTACGCGCCCGCGTGACCGGACAGATCGTCCGGCATTGTTACAAGACGCGCCCGGACTCGCTACCATCGTCTCGATAAACGACGTCTACAAGACAAGGCCTCTGCAGCAGGTGAAGAGCTTCGAGAGCAAGCTCGGCGCTGAGCTGAAGAAAACCGGGGCCACATGACCCACGCGCTCGCTCACGGCCACCTGGCACCGCCGCTCGCTTTTTATGCCACTATCGCCGGCGTCATACCCGTCCTGTTCCTGGCGCTGATCCTCCAGACCACCGTCTACGACGACTTGCTGAAGGACACTGCCAGGGCGACGGAGCGCCTCAGGGAGCGTTACGCGCGGCGAACTGGCGACACCTTCACGGCGCTCCCCCTGCTCGCTGCCATGGTGTGGCCCGTTACCGCCCTGCTCATCCTGGCTGCCGGTGCCGACGGCGAGCTCGCCGCGATCAGCGCCCTAGCCCACAACCACGGCAGTACGGCGGATGCCGGCATTGCCTTCGGTTCGGTGGCGCTTCTTATAATCGCCGTCATTGCAGGACCGGCCGGGGCTTTCGGAACGGCACTAGTCAGGCTGCTGTCGGTCGCGATGCTAGGCCTGCGCGCTCCAGTCGCCGACGGCGAAGCCCTTGCAGGAGAAGTGGACGATGCTGGCGCTGATGGCAGACCTGGGGCACCGGCCCTGGATCCAGGGATCGCGCCAGGCGAGCCCCGGCCAAGAAGACAGGCCAAGCCGGACGCCAGATAGCATCTACGAGCACGTGCAGAAGACCCAGATCATTCCGAACATCTGAGCTAACGGCGACGATCCCGGCCTAGCGGTTGACCGTGCGCATGTCGGCGTAGCGATCACCGGCCGGCGTGCCGACGTTCTCGTCGAGCCAGGTGATGTCGTCCGCGGTCAGCTCGATCTCCGCGGCGGCGAGGTTCTCCTCCAGGTAGACCCGCCGCTTGGTGCCGGGGATCGGCACGACGTCCTCGCCGCGCGACAAGACCCAGGCCAGCGCGAGCTGCGCAGGAGTGCAGCCTTTGGTGATGGCGAGTTGCTCCACGATTTCGACCAGCTTGACGTTGCGGTCGAAGTTCTCCTGCGCGAAACGGGGGAATCTCTCCCCCGCGCGCGAGTCGTCGGCCGGCAGGTCAGCCTTCGTCTTGAATGCGCCAGTGAGCAAGCCCCGGCCGAGCGGGCTATAGGCCACCAAGCCGATGCCGAGCTCGCGCAACGTCGGCAGGATCTCCGCCTCCACGTCACGGGTGAACAGGCTGTACTCGGTTTGCAGGGCGGTGATCGGGTGCACGGCGCGGGCGCGCCGGATCGTCGCTGCCGACGCCTCCGAAAGCCCGAGGTGGCGAACCTTGCCCGCCTCAACGAGGGCGGCCATCGCGCCGACGGTCTCCTCGATCGGCACCGTGGTGTCGACCCGGTGCTGGTAGTACAGGTCGATGTGATCGGTGCCCAGCCGGGACAGCGACGCGTCGCAGGCGGCCAGCACGTACTCCGGGCGGCCGTTGATACCGACCCACGACCCGTCCTCCCTGCGCTCGTTCCCGAATTTGGTGGCCAGCACTACCTCGTCGCGCTGCCCGGCGATCGCCTTGCCGACGAGGCGCTCGTTAGTGAACGGCCCGTACATGTCGGCGGTGTCGATGAACGTGCAGCCCAGCTCGATGGCCCGGTGGATGGTGGCGATCGACTCGCCTTCGTCGCCGGAGCCGTAGAACTCCGACATGCCCATGCAGCCGAGGCCGATCGCGGAAACTGACAGTGAGCCAAGGTGTCGTGTCTGCATGCCTCCCAACATACCGGTGGCTCCTCCGGTTAGATGACAGGCACAGTGCCTTGGGGCAGCTGTGGCGGGAATGCCGTGCCGCGGCCTGGTGCTGACCCTAGCCATGGACATTGATAAGTCAGGCCTGAGCGATGACGAGTCGCTGCCGCTTGCCGTGCTGGACTTCGTCGGGATCGAGTACGGGGAGAGCGCCGCGTCGGCCCTGGCCGGGGCAGTGGGCATAGCGCAGGCGGTTGAGGAGGCTGGCTACCGCCGGTACTGGGTGTCGGAGCACCACAACATGCGCAGCCTGGCTTGCAGCGCGCCGGAGCTGCTGATCGCGCACGTCGGCGCGTTCACCTCGCGGATCCGTGTTGGCGCCGCCGGGATCATGCTGCCGAACCACTCCTCGCTGAAGGTTGCCGAGATGTTCCGGACGCTGCTGGCGATGTATCCGGGCCGGATCGATCTCGCGCTCGGCCGCGCTCCTGGCACGGACCCGCTGACTGCGCACGTGCTGCGCCGAGGCATGGTCGGCGACGCGGCGGCTGAGTTTCCCGCGCAGGTCGGCGAGCTGCTGGCCTTCCTGGGCGATGGCTTCCCTGACAGCCACCCGTATAAGCCGCTAGTGGCCGCGCCGGTCATCGACGAGCGCCCCGAGCTGTTCATCCTGGGCTCCAGCCCGTACGGGCCGCGGTTCGCCGCCGTCAACGGCATGAGCGCCGTCTTCGCTCATCACATGAGCCCGGACCTGGCTTTCGAGGCCCTGCAGGACTACCGGCGCCGGTTCGAGCCGGGCACCGGGGACTCGCAGCCCTACTCGGCCATGTCCGTGCTGGCATTCGCCAGTGACGACCCAGCCGCGGTGATCGACTTCGAGGCTGCCTGGACCCTGACCATCCAGAACATCCGCCGCGGCATCCGCGAGCCGCTGGCCCCCGAAGCGGTGCGTGACCTCGCCCGATCGGCCGACTTCAGGACCCGGCGTAACGACGACGGCCGGATGGTGACAGGTGAGCCCAAGGCGGTCGCGGAGCGGCTGCTGGAGATGAAGCAGCTAGCGCAGGTCGACGAGATCGTTGTGGTCACGCCCAGCCTCGGCCGGGACCGGCGCAAGGCGAGTTACGCCGCGATCGCCGACGCCTGGCGCGCTGCGGCCTGAGGCCGACAATCGGGCCCGCTAGCTTCCCGGCGCTACCAGCGCATCGGTGAGCGGGCCAATGCCTGCCAGCCTGGCCGCCAGGTCCTCGCTGAGGTGATGACGAGCTGCGAGGTCGCCGGGCGACGTGTAGCTCACCTTCGTCTGCCCCGCGTCATCCCAGATCAGCACCTTGAGTGGCAAGTCCAGCGCCGAGAGAGGAGCGGCCGCCATCACCGGTGTGCCCGCCGCCGGGCTGCCGAACAGCACCAGCGTGGTGTCGCGCAGGTCAAGTCCGGCTTGCCTGGCTTCCGCGCGCTGATCGATCACGGCGAACAGCTTCAGTCCCTTGGCTGCTATCAGCTCGGTCAGGCGCGCGACGGCATCGGCGACGGACCTGGCGCTGAGCTTGGTGATAACGCCAGTCTCGGCTCCGCTGATGTCCCCGGTCATCTTCTGGTCCCCGTTCCCCTCATCATTTCTCGTGTCGTCCCGTGCCGCCGCCTCAGCCGGACGGCGCGCCGGGTTTGACGCCGCTGCTGTGCGCGATGGCAGCGGCCTCGGTCCGGCTCGAGGCGCCAAGCTTGGCCAGGATGTTAGAGACGTGCACGCTCACAGTCTTGTCCGAGATGAACAGCTCGGCAGCGATCTCCCGGTTACTCCGGCCCGCGGCGAGCTGCCGGAGTACCTGACTTTCTCGGTCAGTAAGGGCGCCGAGTGCACCCGGCCGGATTGCGCCGCGCCCCAGCCGGGCCCGGCGGCCAAGGCCGGTCAGCGCATCGCGCAGCCTGGTCGCCCCGAGTTCTTCGGCCGCCGTTGTCGCCAGCAGCCATTCCTGCTGGGCCGCCTCCCGCTGCCCGTGCTCGGCGAGCGCCTCCGCTAGCCGCCAGTGCGTCCTGGCCGCCTCGTATCCGAACTCGGCCCCGAAGGCGTCCAGCACCGCCCGCCAATTCTCCGGCTTGTTGTCGCCCGACGCACGCCAGAACTCGGCTTCCGCCCTGGCCAGCCAGCCGCGACCGTCAACTCCGAGGGCTGCTTCGCTGTCGCCCTTCCTGGCTATCTCTACCAACGACTCGGCTTGCGCCACGATCGCGGCGACATCCTGACCTGCCGCTCGCGCGTGCCACGCCTGGTCGGCCAGCGCGGCGAGGCCAACCGCGGCCGGGCGGATGACCTGCGGGCTGTAGTCGGTACTCCACGCCCTGGAAGCGCCGATGGTGTCCAGCACGGCACTGACGGCATCCTCAAGCTGGCCGGCCCAGTACGCGTCCTCGGCGAACAAGCCGCCGGCGATGTACGCGGCGAGCATGTCCTCGGCCATGTAGGGCTCGAGCCATCTGCGGCGCTCGGCAACGCGCTCGCTCCCCCGGGCCACGTCGATGAACAGGGCCATCGCCGACAGCCGGGCCTCGGCCACATTCCCCACCCGGACCGGGAACTGGTTGGCGATCTCCTGCGCGTGGTCCCAGTTGCCATCCGAGTAGTGCGCCAGGTAGTGCAGGTACTGCAGGTCCAGGCCATAGGGCGCCAGGCTCAGGCCCGCCTGCTCGGCCCGGCGCGTGCCCAGGTGCGCGGTCTGGCCCGCCTCCTTGAGGTCACCCGACTCCAGCTGAACCCTGGCCAGCAGGGTCCTGGCCCGGAGCTCAACCCCGGTCCGGTCGGACCGGCTCGCCACCGCGACGGCCTTGGCGAGGGTCGCCTTCGCGTCCTCGATGCGGCCCGCCCGCTCGCTCACGGCGCTCAGCGTCGCCAGGGCGTCAGCCTGCAGCCACGGGGCGCCTGCCGCATCCGCTGCTTCGTCGGCTTCCTCGGCCCTGATCCTGGCCGGCTCGGTGTCGGAATGACTGAGCAAGGTGCGGGCGTGCGTGGCCAGCGCGCCCGCCCGCTCCCAGGTCGGCGGCTGGGCCGGCAGCACGTCCACGGCCGCGCTTGCCATCGCCCTCGCCTCATCGTCCTCGTCAATGTCCAGCAGGAAGTAGGCGAGCCGTTCCTTGACCCGGCACAGCATCCGGAGATCGGTCTCCGGTGTCTCCTCCAGGTAGGCAACGAGCCGTCGCAGCTCTTTCACCGCCTGCCCGACCTGGCCGCTGTCGGCGGCGCTCAGCGCCGACTTGAAGCCGAGCTTGCCCGGGCTCATGCCGCCGAGCTTCTCCGGCTCGCTGACCCGATCCCACAGTTCGAGCGCCTGGTCAAAGTGCCGGTGCGCCTCAGCGGGCGCGGCGAGCCGCCAGGCCTCCTCCCCGGCGCGCACCGAAGCGGCGAACGTGCCGGGAATATCATGACTATGCATGCAGTGCAGGGCCAGCTCGGCGGCTGAGCCCGCAACCTCGGCGAGCCGCGCCTCATCGGATAGCAACTCAGCGAGCCGGGCGTGCAGCCGGGTCCGCTCTCCCGGCAGCAGGTCGTTGTAGATGGCCTCGCGCAGCAGGGCATGGCGGAACGCCAGGCCGGTGGTGCCGTCCGGCACGAGCAACTGCCGCGCGACGGCCTCCCGCACGCCGGTCTCGTATTCGGCGGTCGGCAATCCGGAGGCGCGCATGACCAGCTCATCGTCGATCCGCCGGCCAGCCACCGCCGCCGCCCGGAGCACCTGCTGTGCGGCCGCAGACAAGTCGACCGTCCGCGCGAGCAGCAGGTCAGCAAGTCCCGTGGGCAGCTCGCTGCCCGCAACGGTGGTGGCGAGCAGTTCCTCGGCGAAGTAGGCGTTGCCCTCGGCACGCCGGATCACCCGGTCAATCACGGTGGGGTTCGAGCTCCCGCCGGCCATCCGGGCCAGGTGCGTGGCCATCGCCACCGAGTCCAGCGGCCCGACCTCGACCGCGGTCACGCTGGGCAGCCGCTGCAGCTCAGCGACGACGGACCGGAGCGGATGCGCACGGTGCAGGTCATCAGAGCGATAACTGAGCGCCAGCGCGATCCGCTCGCCCCGCAGCATCCTGCTCAGGAAGGTAACGAGGTCCCGCGTCGAACGGTCGGCCCAGTGCAGGTCTTCCAGCGTGAGCAGGACCGGATTCGCCTCGGCCAGCTCGGTCAGCATGCCGAGTACTGCACCGAACAGCTGCTGCTGCGCCATGCCCGGCAGGTCGCCAGGATGGCGGGTTATCTCGCCGTCTGGCAGCAGCCGCGCCAGCACCGGCCGGGTCGCCAGCGCCTCGTGCAGCCCGGCGCTCGCCGCCCCGCGGAGCGCGTCAGCCAGCGGCAGGTACGGCACGGTGTCGGCGAGCTCGGCGCAGCGGCCGGACAGCACGGTGAAGCCGCGCTTGGCGGCATCGTCGGACAACTCGGTCAGCAGCCGGGTCTTGCCTACCCCGGCATCCCCGCTGACGAGGAAGACGACGGACTGGCCAGTCTCGGCCTCGGCCAGGAGTTCGAGCATTCGCCCGAGCTCGGCCGCGCGGCCGACAAGTGGAGATTGCACTTAGTCATTATCCCAGCTGGGTCGGACAGTGCAGCCAGCTGAGGAGGGCGGGCTAGCTGGTGAAGGCGATGAGCACTGAGCACGGGGCATGATGAGCAACCGAGTTGGGCACGCTGCCCAGCACCCGGCGCATCCCGGTCATGCCCTTATTGCCGACGACTATCAAGTCGGCATTGACCTCGTCGGCCACTGCGCAGATGGCCTCGGCGGCGTCGCCGCTCCTGGCGTGCGCCTGCGTCTGCAGGCCCGCGGCCCGGGCCCTCGACTCGTGGTCGGCTACGACGGATTCGGCCAGGTCGCCGGACTCGAGCCCGTGTTCCTCGCCACCCGACGTGCTGAACTGCTGCGGCTTGTAGGCGGAAACAATATGTAGCTTGCCGCCTGTCAGCTTGACCAGCTCGATCGCCTGCCGGACGGCCTCGGTCGCCGTGTCCGACGCATCCGCACCCACAACAACCGTCTCGAACACTTCGACTCCGTCCTCAGGGCTGGCTCGATTGCTTCCGCACTATAGCCCCAGCCATGGGCGGCGCGCTCCCCGTCCGGCCCCCAAAACCACTCGCATCTCCCGAAATCCCAGATTCACTGCGAACCCGTAACGACGCCTGCCGGCGTCTCGCGACTCATGCCACTGAGCGCGAAGTCCACCGCCTCGGCTGGTGCGAGCAGCCGGCCGGCCAGATAAGCCGCGTCGTAGGCCTGCGCTCCCATCAGCTCGAGCAGCTGACCTTGCTCGCGCGCCCGCATTCGCTGCTCTGCCGCAGACCACATCAACCTCCGCTGACCAATCGCGGCTTCGATCGCCACATCGGCAGCGCCGTGCAGTCGCGCTGCCTCCTGGTAGTCGCCCTGCCACGCTGCGCAGCAAGCCGCGCCGAGGATAACTTCCGCAGCGCCCACCGCGAGTCCGGTCCGGCGCCCAGCCAGCAGGCAGCGGCGGACTAGCGGAACTGCCTCGGCATGCCGGCCTTGAATCAGCCGAAACATGGCCAGGTCGCTCCGGAAGAAGTAGAGGAACACCTCATCCCCGAGCGGCTCGGCGAGGGCAACCGCCTCCTCCAGGTGAGACTGCGCGTCCTGCAGTTCCCCGGCGCGCAGGTCAAGCCCGTAGATCATGTGCAATTCGCTCGCGGTGCGCAACTCGTCTCCGCAGCGCCGGAAGCAGTCAAGCGCCTCCAGCCGGATGAACCGCTGATCGTCCGGCGGCGCCGCGATGGCCAGGGTTCCGAGCGTGTCCCCCAGCAGATGTGCGTCACCCGCCTCGCGGGCCAGGGCCACCGCCTTGACGGCATGCTGATATGCGGACTCCTGATCGCCGGACAGGAACGAGGTGCCGGCCAGCATGCTGAATGCGCTGGCCTGCACGCTTTTGTCATCGAGCGTCCTGGCTATCGCCAGTGCGCGGTCGGCGAATTTGCCAGCCATCGCAAGCGGCCAGCCTGCATCTGCCCGGTCGAGGAGCTGCATCATCTTCACCGTGGTGACCAGCGCGTTGGCGAACAGGATGCCTTGGTCAGAGTCGGACAGTTCGATCGCGCGACGCAGCGATACCAGCACCTCCGTGCGGGCCCGGCTGATGGCGAAAGGCTCGACCCAGGTGCCCAGCCTCAGCACGTCCCTGGTTCGCTGTTCAGCCTCCAGATGCGAGAACGCGACCCGGATGTTGTCCCACTCGAGGTCCAGCCGCCGGAACCACTCGCGCTGGCTCCGCCCGGTCAGGCCAGCCGCCGCGGCCTCGGCGACAGTCAGGTAGTAACCGGCATGCCGCTCCCTGATCCGCAGCACCTCGTCGTCACCAGCCGACCGGAGCAGCTCCTGCGCGGCATACTGCCGGATGGTCTCCAGCAGCCGGTACCGCACCGAGTCGGCCCCGCGGTCGGCCATCACAAGGCTCTTATCGACCAGGGAGCCAACCAGGTCGGTCACGTCGAGGGCGTCAACCGATTCCGTCGTGCAGATCTCCTCTGCCGCCTCCAGCTCGAAGCCGCCGCTGAAAACCGAGAGCCGGGTCATCGTTGCCCGTTCCGCGGACGTCAGCAGATGGAACGACCAGTCGACGGTGGCCTGCAGTGTCTGCTGCCGTGGCAGCGCGTTGCGGCTGCCACCCGTCAAGAGCCGGAACCGCTGGCCGAGCCGCTCGGTCAGGTGCGTCAGCGACATCGACGACAGCCGCGCCGAGGCCAGCTCCAGCGCCAGCGGAATGCCATCCAGCCGCCTGCAGATCGTGGCAACCAGTCGCGCGGACTGCTCGTCCAGCACAAAACCAGGGTCCTGCACGCGCGCGCGCTCCACGAATAGCCGGACCGCGTCACTGGCCGTGAGGTCCGCGGCGGTCACGGCGTCGTCATCGGGCAGCGACAGCGATGGCACCCGGTAGACGCGCTCGCCGTCGATGCCCAGGGGTTCTCTCGACGTGGCGAGGATCCGAACCCGGCGGCAGTGCCGGATGACGTGGTCGCAGAACTTCAGCCGCCGCGTCGATCAGGTGCTCGCAGTTATCGAGCACGATCAGCACGTCCTGGTCGCTGAGCGCCGTTGCCACCGATTGGGCTGATGGTGGCCCGGACTGCTCGGCTAGCCCGAGCGCCGCCGCGACCGCCCAGGCCACTTGCTCGCCGTCGGTCAGTGCGGCCAGTTCCGCGAGCCATACCCCGTTGGCGGTCCCGTCCAGCAGTTCGGCCGCGGCCTGCAGCGCCAGCCGGGTCTTCCCGCTGCCGCCAGCGCCTGTCAGGGTCACCAGCCGGGACGACCGGGCCACTTCGCGGACCTCGGCTAGCTCGCGCTCCCGTCCGACGAACGCGCTGAGCACGCTTGGTAGGTTGTTTGGCAGGTCCGGGTTATCCAGCGTGGCCAGCGGCGGAAAACTGGTGTCCAGGCAGTCGGCTTCCAGCTGGAAAATCTGCTCGGGCAGGCCAAGATCCTTCAGCCGGTGCTGCCCAAGATCGCGCAGCGAGACGTCGCGCATCTCGGACACCAGCTCGGCCGTGACGCCGGATAGCAGCACCTGCCCGCCGTGCGCCGCAGCCTCGAGGCGGGCCGCGCGGTTCACGGCCGGGCCGAAGTAATCGCCGTCGCGTTCCTCGCATACCCCGCTGTGCAAGCCCATGCGGACCCTGATCGGCCTGCTCGTCGGCCAGGCCTGGGCGGTGACAGCCCGCTGCGCGCTCAGGGCGGCATCGATGCCCGCGGCCGCGGTACGGAACGCGGCGCAGAACGAGTCTCCGGCAGTCTTGAATACGTAACCGCCGGCCGCCTCGATCGCCGAGCGCACGACCTCATCGTGGCGCCGCAGCGCCGCTGCCATGGGCCCTGGCTCGGCCTCCCACAGCCGGGTCGAGCCCTCGATGTCGGTGAAGAGCAAGGTGACCGTTCCCGAGGGGATCTGCACCGATTCGGCCACAGCCACAGGATACGCAGCGAGGCGGCACCAGGCCGGCCTAGGCGGCCCGGGCTGGCGCGTCAGGCCTACTGCGGGTGGACCTCGTTACCTTGCCTGTCCGCGATGTGCGCCGGAGCCGCGAGTCCGGCCGGCAGCGCCGGGTCCGGCACCGGGCGGGCCCATCGCGTGTCGATCGGCAATTCGCCTGCCCAGAGTCCCAGCCCGGCGTCGGGGCCGTCCGCGTCATCGGGCGGCCCGGACCGGACTTTGACCGAAGCCTCCGCCATGCTGAGCGCCAGCAGCCTGGTCGCGGCGAGTTCCTTCCGGCTCGGCTGGCGGACGTAATCCCACTGGCCGGGAGCCATGTGCTCGGAGATCAGGCGCAGGCCGGCCAGCTTCTCGTCCGGGTCGGTGACCACGCGCGGCAACGCGTAGACCATCGCGCTGCGGTAATTGACCGCGTGCTCGAAAACCGACCGGGCGAGCACCAGGCCATCGACGATCGTGACGGTCAGGCACACCTCGGGCATGTCACCTGCGAGGCTTTGGCTGGCGACCGAGCCGTGCACGTAAACCTGGTCGTTGTCGAAGCCGTAGCCGGTCGGCACGACCATGAAGCCAGCCGCGGCCGGGACGCCCAGGTGCGCGATGAGCCCGGCCCGCAGCACGGCGAGCAGCTCCGCCCGGTCGGTCCGGCCCTGCTCGCGCAGCCGCCCGTGCGTCGTCCGTGCCGTCGCCGAGAGCGGCCTGCCCGAGTCCGCTGCATTCGGTGCGTCGCTGGCTTCGGTATCAGTCACGATTCAAGTCCTTAGACACGAGATCTGAAGACAGCAGTCTATTCGACAACTGATTCAGTGCATCAGGTCTACCGCAGGGCGAGTTCCACGGCCTGCTGGCGGGATAGCACCGCGCCCTGCCGGTAGCAGTCGTCGAACAGCTCGTCTCCGAGCTCGGCCCGGAGCTGGCCATGCTCGGCGGCGCGCAACTGCTCCTCCTGCGGTGACCAGCGGATGCTTCCGTCCGCGATGGCATACCGGATCCGCACGTCTGCGGCACCGTGCAGGCGGGCCGCCTTGGCGTGATCGGCTTGCCAGGCAGCGCAGCACGCGGCACCGAACAGCACCTCGCAGACGTCGAGCCGGATGCCGCTGCGGCGCGCTACCTGCAGGCAGCGGCGGACCAGCGGCGCCGCCTCCGCGGGCTTGCCCTCGATCAGCAGCAGGACGGCCAGGTCCTCCCGGAAGAAGTACAGGTAAACCTCGTCCCCCAGCCGCTCGGCCGCGGCGATGGCCGCGTCCAGGTGCGTCCGGGCCTGGGCGAGGCGTCCGGCGCTCAGGTCGTGGGCGAACAGCATGTGCAGCTCGTTGGCGGCGAGCAGCTCGTCGCCTGACTGGCGGAAGCAGTCGAGGGCCTCGAGCCGGATCCGCCGGCTCTCCTCGGCGGACTGCTCTGTCGTCATGGCCAGGCACCTCAGCAGCTCGCCAAGTAGCTGCCGGTCACCGGTGGTGCGGGCAAGGGCGACAGCGGGCTCGGCAAGCTGCCGGACCCGGTCCAGGTCGCCGTCGGTGAACGCTATCTCGGCGAGCAGGCCGAGGGCCCGCGCGCGAAGCGCAGGCTCGCCCAGGATCTCGGCCATGGCCAGCCCTCGCTCAGCGAAGTCCCTGGCCGCGGCTCTGGCGCTCGGGTCTGCCTGGCGCAGCAACGCCAGCAGCCTGGACACTGCCAGCAAGGCGCTTGCGGCCAGTACGTTCACGCCGGAATCGTCGTGCTCGAGCGCTGCGCGCAGGTAGCCAAGCAGTTCCGAGTGCCCTCTGCTCACCGCGAATCGCTGCAATGCAGTGCCGAGCCTGATCACCTCTCCGGTGCGGCCCGCTGCCGCCAGGTAACCGAATACCGCGCGCAGGTTGTCCCACTCGGCGTCGAGCCGCCGGAGCCAGTAGCCCTGCCGGTGACCGGTGAGAGCAGGCCCCGCTTCCTCGGCAACGCGCAGGTAGAAGTCGGCATGCCGGTCCCTGATGCTGGTCAGCTCGGCTTCCCCGACCGCCTTGAACAGCTCCTGCGCAGCGTATTGCCGGACCGTTTCCAGCAGCCGGTAACGCAGCGACTCTGCCGTCCGGTCCGCGATCACCAGGCTCTTGTCCACCAGCGAGCCGAGCAGGTCCAGCACGTCGATGGCATCGATCCCGTCGGCCGCGCAGATAGCCTCCGCCGCCTCCAGCTCGAAGCTCCCGGCGAACACCGAAAGGCGGCGCATGGCGTCCCGCTCGGCCGGGCTGAGCAGGTCGAACGACCAGTCCACGGTGGCCAGCAGGGTTTGCTGCCGCGGCATGGCCTTGCGGCTGCCGCCGGTCAGCAGGCGGAACCGCTGGTCCAGTCGCTCGCTAAGGTGGCGTAGCGACATCGACGACAGCCGCGCCGCGGCTAGCTCAAGCGCGAGCGGGATCCCGTCCACCGGCGGCAGATAGTCGCCACCAGTGGCGCCGTCCGGTCGTCCAGGGTGAAGGCCAAGTCATGCGATCTCGCCCGGTCGGCGAAGAGCTTGACCGAGTCGCACACCGCCAGCTCGGCCGCGCTGATGGCGTCCTTGGGCGGCAGCGACATGGGCGGCACCCGGTAGACCCGTTCGCCTTCGATACCCAGCGGTTCTCGTGAGGTTGCCAGGAACCGGACCCCCTGGCAATGCCGGATGATCTGATCGCAGAATCCGGCCGCCGCGTCGATGACGTGCTCGCAGTTGTCGAGGACTAGTACCGCATCCTGACCGCAGAGCACCTCGATAACCGAGGCGAGTGCAGACGGGCCCGAGTGATCGGGCAGCCCGAGCGCTGCGGCAACGGCGCCCGGCACCTGGTCATCGTCGGTTACGGTGGCCAGCTCGGCGAACCAGACGCCGTCCACGGCCGAGTCCAGCAGCTCGGCCGCGGCCTGCAGGGCCAGCCGCGTCTTCCCGCTGCCGCCAGACCCGGTGAGCGTGACCAGGCGCGAGGACGCGGCCAGCGCCCGTACCTCCGCTAGCTCTTGCTCACGGCCGATGAATGCGCTCAGCTGGCCGGGCAGGTTGTTCGGCAGGTCGGGGTTGTCCAGTGACGCCAGCGGCGGGAAGTCCTGGTCCAGGTAGCCCGCCTCCAGCTGGAACACCTGCTCGGGCCGGCCGAGGTCCTTCAGCCGGTGCGCGCCGAGGTCGCGAAGGCAGACCCCGTCGGGCAGCGACTGGGCTAGGAGCTCGGCCGTCGTGCCGGAGATCAGGACCTGGCCGCCGTGCGCCACGGACTCCAGCCGCGCGACCCGGTTGACCGCCGGGCCGAAGTAGTCGCGGTCCCGTTCCTCGCAGGCGCCGGTATGCAGGCCCATCCGGACCCGGATCGGCAGGCTGGTGGGCCAGTGCTGGGCGGTCAGCGCGCGCTGGGCGGTGAGCACGGCTGCCAGCGCGCACTCGGCCGTCGAGAATGCCGCGCAGAAGGCGTCGCCCACGGTCTTGAAAACGTACCCGCCGGCCTGCTCGATGGCGCTCCGGACGATCTCGTCATGCCGCCGCAGGCCCTGGGTCATGCCCTCGGGCTCGGCTTCCCACAGCCGGGTCGACCCTTCGATATCAGTGAACAGGAGGGTAACGGTGCCGGTCGGGACCTCGGCCGTTTTCCGCACCTGCACACCTTATGCGAAACTGCGGGCCGGACGGGTCGATGCCGTTGGCTGGCTCGCCGCCGGAGTGCCCGTCCCACTAGGGGCTGCGGGCTGATCCCGGCCGGTATTTGCGCCGCCCGCGCGCGGTCAGCCGGTCGCGTTCAGCCAGCGGACGGGCGCGCCATCGCCGGCCGGCGGAACGGCTCAAGCTCGTCGTCCCACGGCTCGCCGAGCAGCAAGCTGAGCTCCGCCTCCAGCGACCCGCCAAGGGCCGGGTGCCGCGGGCCGTGCCGGTCGCGCAGGCTGCCGAGCTCGGGTGTGCCGGGCCGGCTCGGCGGTTCCGGATCGCGCCGACGCGGCCAGCGCCATCGCCGCGCGCAGCCGGTTCTCGCTGATCATGACGTCCCCGTTACCTGCCACGGTCGCGCGGAACGTGCCCAGGGCCGGCGTGTGGCTGTAGCGAACCGCGTCGCAGCCCGGGCTCGCGTCCTCGGTCACCTCGAACCGGACCAGGTTCCAGCCCGCCAGGGCGGAGGTGATCGCTCCGCCGGCGCCGGGCTTGCCCTGCCAGAGCAGTTCTGCGCGCAGTGATCCCGGCGCGGCAGGCTGATCAACCCAGTGCAGGCTGACAGGCACGCCAAGAACCCCGGCCACTGCCCACTCGATGTGCGGGCACAGCGCCGGGGGCGCACAATGCACGTGCAGCACGCCACGTACGGACACTCAGACCTCCCTGCAGCAGACGAGATTCGTCTTCCCCAACGACCTCGTCGCCCAGGGCCGGCCTGGCGATCTTCCGCGACTCATTGTGCACTACCGCTGCTCCGCGCACCAGCACCGCACCGGGATTGCCGCGAGTTGGCGCGCGCTAATGCCCGATCACGCCTGATGCCAGCCGGCTCGTCCCGTGATCTGATGGACATGTGAGCGCAGCACCTGCCCAGGACGCCCCCCGCCAGGACAGGCCGGCCAGGACAGTACCGGGCTGCCGTTCGTCGCGGAGATGTACGGGGTTCAGCTCGACCAGCTGGCCGTCTTACTGTGCTGCAATGACCGGCAAGCGCGCGCCGTCGCCGCGCGCTGGACCAACCGCAAGCTAGCCGAATCGGCGCAGCTCAGCCAGGGCTCGTACTGGGTCTGGCTGACCCGCGCCGGGTTGCAGGCCTGCGGCCTGCGGTACACGCCGACGCCGCCAGCGCTGCCGCGCCTGAGGCACATTCGGGCGGTCACCGCGGTCCGGCTCGCGTTCGAAGCGGCATCCGCCTGGGCAGAAGGCGGCGCGCACTGGCGCAGCGAACGGCACCTGCGGCCCGGCTGGGCAGCGGGGTCGGAGCCCGAGACCACCTGCCCGACGCCGAGGTGCACTGGCCAGACGACGGGCCCCGCGGCGTGGGCTGGCGAGTGCTGGGCCATCGAGGCCGAGCTCACGCCCAAGACCATCACAAGGACGACCGCGATCATGCGCGAGCTGCTGGCCAGGACCGGCGATTACGGCTGCCCGGCGGCCGAGGCGCGGGTGCCCGGCCAGCCGCCCCGGCACGCACGGGCCATCTACCTCTGCTCGCCCGCCGCGGTCGGCACGGTGGCACGGGCCCGGGCCGCGCTCGGCAGCATCGCCTCGCGAGTCGAGATCCGCGCCCTGCCCGAGCAGGCCCGGCTACCCGAACGGGCGCGGCTACCCGAACGGGCGCGACAGCCTCCTGGCGGGCGCCGGAGGATGCCAGCGTGATCCGGCGGCTGTTAGCGCGCGCCATCGCCGTAGCGGCCGGCGCGGCGGTCCTGCTGGCGGCCCTGCCAGTCACGGTCGTCGCCACCGCGGGCCTTGCGGCTGCCTGGCGCGGTGGCTGGCAGCCGGTCCGGCTGTACCGGGCCGCCGGGTGGTGCGCGCCCATGCTGGCGGTCTGGCTGGCGGCGATAGCGATCACGCAAGGCTCGGTGCTCGCGGCCGCCAGGGCGCCCTACACGGCGTGGATCGGCATGTGGCACCACGGCGCCGCCGGGGACTACCTGGCTGCGGCCGTGGTCATCGCGCCGTTAGCGGTGCCCGCCGGGTTTCTCGCGGCCGGCTGGGCCTGGTCGGGGCGGATCCGGTCCATGGCAGCGCGGGCAGGCGGCCGTTCGCCGGCCTCCGGCGTCGCCTTTGACGAGCGGCAATGGCAGCACCAGGCGCGGAGCGCGGCCGCCAGGATCGCCGCGCCTGGCTCGGTGCCGCTGCTGACAGCGCGCGGCGACTTCGTCGTGGGCGCTGTCATCCGCGCGATCGGCCATCCGGCCGGGCTACTCCTGCAGTTGCCGGCCGGCGGCTGCGCGCCCACCAGATCGTGATCGGCTCGACCGGGACGGGCAAGACAACGCTCTTGCTGCGGCTGTGGGCGGCATACATGGCCACGGGCCTGGCCCGGCACGCCGCCGGGTTAGCCGGGGCACCGCTGATCGTAGTGCTCGACTGCAAGGGCGGCGCGGATGCCCGGCGTATCGCTGACCGGGCCCGCCGCGTCCTGCGGGATGCCGGCGCCAGGAACGTGGCAGTCTGGCCCGACGAGGCGCACCTGTCGTTGTGGGCCCTGCCTTCGCCCGCGCTTATCAGCACCCTGGTGGACCTGATCGAGCACGGCACCGGCGCCGCCGCCTATTACACCGACATCATGGAAGCCGTGGTTGCCCTGGCCGTCGAGGCGCCCTGCGGGCCGCCCGTGAGCACCGCCGAGTTCCTGGCCAGGCTCGACCCGGGCTGGCTCGCCCTTGCTTATGCGGCTGGCGGCTTCGACAACCAGCTCACGCTGGCCAGGTCGGCAGCCCGCCAGGTGCCGGACATCGCGCTGCGGTTCCGCACGCTGTTCCGCCGGCTCGGGCCAGGGCTCGACGGTCCGGGCAGCTTCGCCGGGGCTGACGCCTGGTACTGCATCCTGGAGGGCAGCACCGACGTCACTGTCGCCGAGGCGCAGGCGCGTGCCCTGGTCGACTTGCTCGCGAGCTACGTTCGCACCGGGCAACGTCAGGTGCTGCTCTGCGTGGATGAGTTCAGCGCCGTATCCCGCCGGCTGCCGATCTGGGAGCTGTACGAGCGGGCCCGTTCCCTCGGCCTTACCGTGCAGGTCTCTGCCCAGTCCTGGCACGGGCTGGCCCGCACCGAGGACGACCGCTACCGGCTGGCGGCGACGGCTGAGGGCGGTATCTGGCTGCTGCGAACGCCGCATCCCGACCCGGTCATCGCGCTGGCCGGGCAGCGCAAGGAAGTGGACAGCACGCGGACGCTGACCGGGCGGCTGCGCTGGAGCAGGACCGGAACCTCCAGGGTTGAGGAAACGCCAGTCGCCGATCCCGGCCGTGTCCGCCGGCTCGGAACCGGGCAGGCCGCTTACCTCGATCGCGGCGGCGCCACCTTTATCCAGGTCAAGCGGCTGGTGGCGAGTCAGGCCGCGCTGGCGGGCCCGGCCCCGTCACACCTGCCGCCGATCCAGGCCGAGCCAGCCCGCCAGGCAACTGGTTCGCCCGTCGGCCGCGCTGCCAGATATCTCAGCGCTGCTGACTGAGGTGTTCGGGCCGGCCCCGGGCGGCAGCTCATGACCGGCCCGTTCGCGGCGCTGGGGCTGCCCGCCAGCCCGAACGTGACCGACGATGACGTGCGGGCGAGCTGGCGCCGCATCGCTGCCGCGACTCATCCGGACCGCCCTGATGGCGGTGATCCGGCGGCCTTCGCCGCGGCGGCCGCTGCCTATGCGGTGCTGCGAACCCCTGCGGGCCGGGTCGAGACCGTGGCCGAGCTGGCCGATGCCGGTCCGCCGCCGCGGATGTCCGGTCTGGCCGCGCGGGTACGCGGCGCGCGGCCCGGCAGGCTGGCCGTGCGCCTGCTGGCCGCGGCAGCAGCCGGGACGCTTGCGGTGATGGCCGTGGGCTGGCAGCCGGCGGCAGTTGGCGTCATCGCCGGAGCGGTGACCTGGCTGGCCGTAACCTGCCGCGCACCTTGCCCCGCCCGGCCGTGACCGGCTGACGGGCGCTATGCTCGCTTTTCCCAGACTGAGACGTGTCCGGCGCTGCCGCTGGTGAACGGTTCGCGTTTCCAGCCGCCCCACCGCTCACGCAAGCTCAGCCCGGCCAGGCGGGCCATCAGGTCAAGCTCGGACGGCCACACGTACCGGAACGGCGAAGAGAAGATCTCAAGCCGGCCTTCGATGACCCAGTAGTGGTGGGATACCAGGCCCTGCGTCGCGGTATCGAACTCGTCGAAGCCCAGATGGCTCGAGGTAACGGTGAACGCCCGGTAGGTCTCGCCCGGCGGCAGGCGCTGCAGCGCGGGAACCTCCACCTCAATCAGGAAGCACCCGCCCGGCTGCAGATGCGCCGCCGCGTTTCGGAAGCACTGGACCTGCTCGTCTTGGGTGGTCAGGTTCTCGATCGTGTTGCGCAGCAGGTACACCAGCCGGAACGGCCCGGCCACCGAGGTCGTCGCGAAGTCGCCGACGGTGGTGCCGACATCATCCGGCGCCCGGTGCGGCTCGCAGCCGCGCGATCATGGCCGGGGACAGGTCAATCCCATGCACCGGAACACCACGCCGGCTGAGCGGCAACGCGATGCGGCCGGTGCCGATGCCGAATTCGAGAGCGCTCCCGTCACCGGCCAGATCAGCGAGGAAACTCACCACCGGGTCGATAACGGCGGGCTCGAACAGGTGCGGCCAGTAGATCTCGTATCGCTGCGCGATCCGCTCGTCGAAATACACGCTCGACATGGGCACACAGTGTCAGGCACCGCCGGGCAACCGCCACCGGGTTTTGCCGTGGCCGCCGGCGCGATCGGGTCAGCGCACGCCGACAACCCGGTTCATTCGCCCAGGCAGGATATTTCGGCGATTCCGCTATCCTGCCGTCGAGGGTTTCTTTGACGGACCCGGCATCCGGCCAGCTGTCCACTGCCGGGCCGCGCAGACCGTGAGGGAGGGCCGATGCCCGAACTGCCGTCGTACCGCGTGGTTGTGGTGGGAGCAGGGTTCGGCGGGATCGGCATGGCCGCCGCGCTCAGGGAAGCGGGCATCGACGGACTTCCTCGTCATCGACAGGGCAGCCGAACTCGGCGGGACCTGGCGCGACAACACCTACCCCGGGCTCGCCTGCGACGTGCCGTCGAACCTCTACTCGTTCTCGTTCCGGCCGGGGCGGTGGAGCCGCCGCTTCCCGCCGCAGCAGGAGATCCTGGGCTACTTGCACGCGCTGTCCGCCGAGCGCGGGCTCGGCCCGAACATTCGTTTCGGCGCTGGCGTCGCAGCCGCCGAGTTCGACGAGCGCCACGCCATGTGGAACCTGACCCTGGATGATGGCGACACGATCCAGGCAGCTGCCGTGGTCTCCGCTGTCGGTCAGCTCAACCGGCCCGCCCTGCCCGACATCGCCGGGCGCGACGATTTCGCCGGCCCGTCGTGGCACTCGGCCCGCTGGGACCACAGCGTCGATCTCGACGGCCTTCGGGTAGCTGTCGTGGGCACCGGGGCGAGCGCCATCCAGTTCGTGCCGCAGATCGCCAAGACCGCCGCCCATGTCGACGTGTACCAGCGCAGCGCCCCCTATGTACTGCCCAAGTCTGACCGGCCCTACCGCTCTGCCGAGCAGGCCCTCTTCGACACGTTCCCCGTCGTGCGCAAGGCCGACCGGCTGCGCATCTTCCTGTACGGCGAGTTGCTCACCAGCGGCTTCGTGGTGTCGCCGAAGCTCCTTGGCGCGCCGATGCGACTGTGGCGCCGCCAGCTCAACGCGCACATCACCGACCCGCAGCTGCGTGACAAGTGCGTCCCCGATTACGTGATGGGCTGCAAGCGGGTGCTGTTCTCGAACGACTGGTACCCGACGCTGGCGCGGCCGAATGTCGACCTCGTCACCGAACCCGATCGAGCGCATCGTGCCCGACGGCGTGGTGACGGCCGATGGCGCTACCCGACAGGCAGACGTGATCATCTACGGCACCGGATTCAAGACGCTCGACTTCCTCGCGCCGATGTCGGTGACCGGCTTCGGCGGGCGCCGCCTGGACAACACGTGGCGCGACGGAGCCGAGGCGTATCTCGGGATCTCGGTCTCGGGGTTCCCGAACTTCTTCATGCTCTACGGGCCCAACACCAACCTCGGCGGCAATTCGATCATTTACATGCTCGAGGGCCAGATCTCTTACGTGCTCGGCGCCATCCAGGCGCTCGAAGCGGACGGCCTCGACTGGATCGACGTGCGTCCGGAGGTGCAGGACACGTTCAACGCCTGGGTGGACAGCGGCCAGCCGCACCTCGGTGTGGGAGAGCGGGTGCCACAGCTGGTACACGACCGCTTCTGGACGCAACACCAACAACTGGCCCGATCACACTTTCTTGTACCGGCGCCGCGTCCGCCGCTTCGATCTCTCCCGATACCGGGTCATGCCGGGGCGGCCGGCGCCGGCCGGGGCTGAGGTCGATGCCGGTGCGGCTGGCGTCGCATGAGCGCCCGCCGCGCCGCTGGCCCGAAGCAGCCGGGAACGCGCGGCCCTAGCCTGCCGCCGCCGCTGCTGCGCCCCTGGGTCCGGCAGCTCGGCCGCCGGGTCCTGGACCCGGATCTCCCCTGGGACGTGCAGCGCCGGCGCCTCGACCGGCTCACCCGAGCCTCGCGGCTGCCGCGCGGGCACGACGGTCGAAACGACAGTGCTGAACGGGATACCCGCCGAGGTTGTGTCCGTCGGACGGACTGCCCCGGAGCGTACCGTCGTCCACTTCCACGGCGGCGGTTACTGCGTGGGCTCGGCCGCATTGGCCCGGGCCTGGGCCGCTCACCTCAGCGCCCGCGCGGCGTGCCGGGTGGTGCTGCCCGAGTACCGGCTGGCGCCTGCGCACCCGCATCCGGCCGCCCTCGACGACGCCCGAAAGGTCATCAAGGCACTGCTCGGTGACACCGCCCCCGGCTCCCTCGTCGTGTCGGGCGACTCAGCCGGGGGCGGGCTGACGATGTCCTGCGTGCTGAGTCTCCGCGACAACGGCGAGGAACTTCCGGCCGGATGCATCCTTATCTCGCCGTGGCTCGACCTAGCCAGGAATCGCACCGCCGTGCCGGACCTGGTGCGCCGCGATGTGCTGCTCAGCCCGCGCTGGCTCGAGGCCTGCGCTGCTGCTTATGCCCCGCCATCTAACTGGGCCGACCCGTCGGTATCGCCGCTGCATGCCAGCCACGCCGGCCTGCCGCCGCTGCTGATACAGGCTGGTTGCGACGATCTGCTCCTCCCTGACGCCGACGGCATGGCCGCCAGCGCCTCGGCCGCCGGGGCAGATGTCACCTACACCCAGTGGCCGCGGATGTGGCACGACTTCCCGCTGCAGGCCGGCCTCCTCGCTGCGGCGAACAGCGCGGTCATGCAAGCAGCCTGGTTCGTCAAGAAAGTCACCTAGCGCCGCCA
Organism: uncultured Actinomycetota bacterium; assembly: GCA_963834665.1. Lineage (GTDB taxonomy): Bacteria > Actinomycetota > Actinomycetes > Streptosporangiales > Streptosporangiaceae > JAJYUU01. The sequence goes on along the minus strand of CAWICK010000003.1, from coordinate 331,338 downwards.
CAGGTCTGTGATGGCGATTCCGAGTTCGCCGAGCATGCGGCGCAGCAGCGGCAGGGACAGGCCCAGCACGTTGCCGGGGTCGCCGTCGACGCCGTCGACAAACGGCGCCCCGTAGCCCTCGATGGTGAACGCCCCGGCCACGGCCAGCGGCTCGCCGGTCGCGATGTAAGCGGCAAGCTCGGCCTCAGTCGGCCTGCCGAACCTGACAGTAGTGGCAGCTACCGCTGAGCGGCTTGTTACCGCGGCATGGATCAGGCAGTGCCCGGTGTACAGGATGGCGTTGCGGCCGGCGAGGTCGCGCCACAGGCTGGCTGCCGCCTCCGCCGAGCCTGGCTTCCCGAGCGCGATGCCGTCAAGGTCGAGCATCGAGTCGCAGCCGAGCACGAGCGCGTCAGGCCGGATGGCCGCCACTGCCGCGGCCTTCTGGCCCGCGAGGTCCGCGACCAGACCGGCGGTGTCCAGGCCGTCGTGATTGGTCTCGTCGACGCCGCTGACGACGACCTCCGGGTCGAATCCGGCGTTGCGCAGGACGCGCAGCCGCGCGCCGGAACCCGACGCCAGCACCAGGGCGGGAACGTTGGCTCGCGTCACGCCCGAAGCCTAACGGCCGCGCCGACGACCAGGCGGAATTCGCTGGCCGGCTGCCGGGTTGGCCCTGGTATGACTAGAGGGCACACGATCACCACCAGCCCGGCCGGCCGTCACGTTGTGATCTCCGTCGACGGCGTGAAGCTGGCCGAGTCCGACAACGCGCTGGTGCTCGAGGAAACCGGACTGCCGGACCGTTATTACCTGCCACCGGAGGATGTCCGCACCGAGTACCTCCACGCCACCGACACCCACACCACCTGCCCGTTCAAGGGCGAGGCGTCTTACTGGTCCGCGCAGGTCGGCGACCAGTTGCATAAGGACCTGGTCTGGAGCTACCCGGAGCCGATCCCCAGCGTCGCGGAGATTGCCGGCCTGCTGTGCTTCTACGCCGAGCGCGTCGACCAGCAGGTGAGTGAGCCAGCTGGAGTGAACGCCGGCTAGCGCTCGATCAGGTCCATGGCAAGCCGGGCAGCCGCGATCGCGGCCGGGTCCCCGGTCCGGGTGAATACCTCGACGGCCGTGTCGGCGAACTTGATCACGTGCTCGTCGCCGTGGTCGACGGCCCGGGCGAAAGCGTCGGCACAGATCGCGGCGCGGCTGTCGGCAGCGACTGGCTCCGCTGGCACCGGCTCCGGTGGCGCCGCCTCCGGTGAGACCGCCTCGGCCACCGGCGGCACCAACCTCTCCGGCGGCGCGTAGATCGCCGTCAGCGCACTGCTGGCAGCCCATGCTGCGGCCAGGCTCGGCGGCCATGCCCGCTCGTCCAGCGCGGGTAGCGCGTGCAGGACCGCGTTCGGCGCGGTCGCCGAGTGCACGAGCATGACCCCGTTCCCGTGCCCGCAGGTCAGGTACCGGCTGGTGGCAGCGTCCACCAGCTCTGTCAGCCTGATCCGGACCTGGTCAGGGCTCGCCGGCACGCCGATCTGATCCAGCGCATCGGACCATCCGGGCAGCGCGCCCAGCCTGCTCAGGCGGTCGCCGATGCCGCCGTCGTGCACGGCGATCCGCGGCACGGCAGCGAGCAGGTCGCTGGCCGACTGGGCGCTGCCACGGCCCACAGCGGCAGCGCTGGCGGCGGCGCGATGCCCGGCCGGAACGGTCTGCCACCGGGCGGCCCAGTACGCCAGCCCGTGCGCCAGTTCGGTGGTCCTGACCTCGTCCTCGCCGTCGGCCAGCAAGCACCGGACCGAATGACCGACCCGGATAACCCCATGGGTGGCTGCGGCGATCAGGCCGGGCAGCAGCCGCGGCCACCAATTATTGAGCACTTCCTGCCAGGGCCCGCTGGCCAGCTCGCCGCGGAAATACGTGGTCCAGTCCGCAATGCGGCGCTGGTCGCCGAGCGCCGACTGCCAGTCCGGGCCGATCGGCCCGAGCCCGCGCGGGAACTCCTCCAGCCTTACCATGTACCGGTCGAGCCACCCGCTGACGGCGTCGCCGTGACCGTGCCGCACCATCGCCTCGGTCGCCATCGGCCCGTGATTGGATAGCCAGCCGTCGAACTCCGGTCCGGTCTTGTGCAGGCGCTGGTAGGCCTCATCGAGCGCGTCAGCCACAGAACCTCCTTCAGTCCTGTTCTAACTCCTCACGGGGCAACCGCGCTAGCCGGGCTGAGGGCCGGTCGCGACCGGCCGTTGCGGATCCGTGACCCAGCCAGACCACGACCCGACATAAAGCGCTGCCCGGACGCCGGCCAGCTCGAGAGCTAGCAGCTCGTGCGCTGCCGTCACCCCCGACCCGCAGTACGCGCCCACGGCGGGCCGGCGTCCCCCGGCCCCGCTGCGCCATGGTGACCGCTGCCGTCAAGATCGGTTTCGGGGGAAACGATGCCGAGATCAGCGAACCGCGCCCGCAGGTCCGCGGCCGACCGGAACAGCCCGTCCGACGTGACGTTCTCGGCCGTCGGTGCGCTGACGGCGCCGGGAATGTGACCAGCCACACGGTCGACAGGCTCGGTCTCGCCTCGGTACCGGGCCGGAGCCCGCGCATCGAGCAGAATGCCGGACCGCGCCAGGTCAGCCGCGCCAGCGGCGTCCAGCACCGGCATCTGGCCGGGCCGGGCGGTGAAGTCACCGGGCTCCGGCGCCGGATCAGCGGTGCTCGCCGGCTGGCCGGCGGCAGCCCAGGCGCGGTAACCGCCGTCCAGCACGCGAACGTTCGGATGGCCGTAGAAACGCAGCATCCACCAGGCCCTGGCCGCGATGGTGGCATCGGATTCGTCGTACACCACTACCTCGCTGCTGTCGCTGACGCCGGCGCCGCGCATGGCCGCCTCGAAGTCCGCCGTGTCAGGCAGCGGGTGACGGCCGCCTTGCCCTGGCGCGCCAGCGAGCTGACTGTCCAGGTCCACGTACACCGCACCGGGCAGGTGACCGGCACGATAGCTATCGATGCCGGGCGGACCGCCCAGCCGCCACCGGACGTCGATCAGGACCGGACCCCGACCGGCTGCCAGCGCGTTCGCCAGCTCCGTGACGCTGACCAGCGGACTAACCTCGCCCATCTGTTTCCTGACCTTTCCTGTGGATAAGTAGCCGGTTCTTGTGGACAACCTGCGGTGGCGCGGTGCGGTTCCCCGGCTCTGCTGTGGATAAACCTGTCAACTCGCCAGGTAGGTCAGCAGCGGGACGCGCTGATCGCTGGCGGCGAGCGAGCCATGCATGCCGATGAGCGCTGACTCGCGCGGCTCGGCAACCGTCGCCACGACGGCAGACGTGCCGCGGGCAGCAGCGATGACGTCGCCGATCCGGTCCGCGACGCGATTGTCGACCGGGCCGAACCAGCCCGCGTCGATCGCCTCGTCCTTGCCGACGACCCAGGCGCTGCCCGCCAGCGTCTCCCGCCAGATGGCGAGCACTTCAGGTGCGGCTCCCGGCTCAGCGTAGACGTGCCGGGCCCTCGGCTCGCCGCCGAGCACCGCGACCCCCTCCCGCAACTGCGGCAGCAGATCCGCGTCGTTGCGCTGATCGGGGGGAACGTCGACCATGCCGTGGTCCGCGGTCACGTGCAGGACCGTGCCCGGAGGCAGTGCGCCGGCTAGCTGTTCCGCCAGCCTGTCCACGTGCCCGAGCTGATACCGCCAGGCCGGCGACATGCAACCGCAGGCGTGCCCGGTCCCGTCCAGGTCGCCCGTGTACACCATCGCCAGTGCCCGCGGCTGCTCGGCCAGCGCGGCTGCCGCCCGGCCGACCAGCGCGCCGGGAGTCTCGGCCGGCCGGTAGTCCGCGCCGCGCATCGACGCAGTCGACAGGCCTGAGTTCCTGTAGGCGCCGCTCGCGATGCGCAGTGCGCTGATCCCGGCAGCGGCCGCGCGCTCGAAGATAGTCGAGCCGGGCTGCCAGGCTACGGGGTCCACACTGTTATCCCAGCGCAGCGCGTTCAGCAGGCGGCCAGTGCCCGGCACCCGGACCTGGTACCCGAGCAGCCCGTGCTGGCCTGGCGGCCTGCCAGTGCCGAGCGAACTCAGACTGGTCACGGTCGTCGCCGGGAAACCCGCCGTGAGCCAGCAGCCGGTCTGTTCAGCCAGCCCGGCCAGGAACGGCGCCGCCGCCCGGTGCGCTTTCAGCAGGTCCCAGCCAAGCCCGTCCACCACGAGCAGGCAGGCGCGGCTCGCCCGCGGCAGCCCGAGCACGTTGTCCTCGCCGGAAACGCCGAGCGATGCCAGCAGCGACTGGCTGAGATCGGCCAGCGTGCTCTGCCCGTAGCGGGGCAGCAATGGCGCGTCGGCGCCATCCCCCGATTCATCAGCGGTCACGGACGGCTAGTCGCCTCGGTCAGTGCGCCGGCGAACGCGACAACTTGCTGGACCGCTTCCTGGCCGTCGGCCGCCTCGCTGACCCGCACTGTCAGGTCGTCGGCCGTCATCGTCCCGGTGTAGCCATGATCGGCCTCGCAGTTCTCGTCGCCGCAATGCGCAGGCTCGATCTCGATATGCGACAGCACGTTCCAGCCGATGGTGAGCACGACCTCGCTGGGCATGGTCGCACCGGGCACGTAGGAAGCCGGGTCCGGGATCACCCTGGTCAGCGCCACCGACGAGATCCGCGAGTGCCGCACGGCCTCGGTGCTGGTCTCGGCCTGGGGCCGCGACTCGGGCTCGGTTTCGTCGGCCGGGTACTCGTCAGTGTGCGAGTAGACCAGGCGTGTTGGCGTCAGCGCCATGACGGTTACGTGCCGCCGTACTTCCATGCCGGGATCGAAGTGAGCGTCGTGGTGCACAACGAACGAGACGACTGGTTCTGTCCCTACCGCGGACGACACGGCATCGTAGACCAGGCCGGGGTAATAGCCGCTTTGCTCAATCGCGGACTGCAGTCCGCCGGAAGCCGCCTTCGTATCGCTCATGGACCCATCCTGCACCGTCTCCGGCTAGCTGTTCACGTCGTGGGGCAGAGTTCCCGGTTCCGGTCAGCGCCTGGGCTGGTCCGATAGCAGGTATCGCAGCACTGCCATGTCCCCGAGTTGCGAGGCCCCGGCCAGCGCGATCCTGGGCAGGGTGCCGGGGCCGGCCAGCAGCCGGGGAGCCTGCGGGTCAGCGACGAATACCGGGGCGATCGCCAGCCGGAATTCATCAGCCAGGCCCGCCGACAGGAACTGGGCCAGGACCGAGGCGCCGCCCTCGACCAGCAGGCGGCCGACTCCCCTGGCGGCAAGGTCAGCAAGGATCCACGTCAAGTCAGTCGCCGCGGCTGCCGGCAGCGGAACGACTTCGGCCGCCTCGCCGAGCCGCCTGGCCAGCCCGCCTGCGACAGCGGCGGGCGTGTAGACCAGCGGCCTGCCCGCACCCTCGGCGAACATGCGCGCACCCGGATCCAGCCTGCCGCTCACGGTAAGGGTCACCTTCAGCGGGCTGGGCGCCAGACCGTGGTCACGGCGACGTTCGCGACGTGCCGCCGACCGGACGACTAGCCGCGGATTGTCAGCACGAATGGTCTGCGCGCCGACCAGGATGGCATCGCTGGCGGCCCGGAGCTCGTCGACCCGGTCCAGGTCGGCCGCGTCGGACAGCACGAGCCTGGACGCAGAGGCATCGTCGATGTAGCCGTCGGCCGACATCGCCGCCGACAGCAGCACGAACGGCCGGTCAGCCACCGAGTCTCCGTTCCCTGACAATCATCGAGTCCATGACAGTCACCGAGCCGAACCTATCCCGTCGCCGGCCTGCCGCCCGGCCGGCCTGGATCGAGCCGGACCAGCGCGGGCCGGCCCGTAGGCTCAGGTGCCATGGCCTGGGCTGGACTGCGGCTGGCGCTCACCTTCCTGACTGCCGTGCCGCTGCCAGGACGGCCGGCTGACGGGCCGCCAACCCGCCGGGTGGCTGCCGCCGCCATGTACTGGGCGCCGATCGTGGGGCTGGCAATCGGCGGCGTTGCCGCCGGCGTGCTGGTCCTGGCCAGCCGTTACGGTCATACCGGCAGTTTCCTGGCAGCGGTGCTCGCTATCGCATCGATGGCCGCGTTGACGAGGGCGCTGCACCTGGACGGCCTTGCTGACCTGGCTGACGGCCTGGGCAGCCGGAAGCCGGCAGACCAGGCCCTGGAGATCATGCGGCGGTCCGACATCGGGCCGTTCGGCGTGGTAACGCTGCTGCTCACGGTGCTGGTGCAGGTCGGCGCGCTGGCAAGGGCCGACCAGCTCGGCCGGGGCCCGGTCGCCGTCATCGCCGCGGCCGTTGCGGCCCGGCTGGCCATCATGGTTGCCTGCCGCCACGGCGTCCGGTCAGCCCGGCCTGGTGGTCTTGGCGCGCTGGTTGCCGGGACCGTGCATCCTGCGGCGGCGGCCCTGATCTGCCTGGCCGCGCTGGCCGCCGCTACCGCGGCCGGCGGCTGGCAGCTGGCCGTGGCCGTGGGCCTGGGGCTGGCCCTGTCACTCGCCGTGACAAGGCTGGCACAGCGGCGGCTCGGCGGCGTTACCGGCGACGTGCTGGGCGCGATCGCCGAGCTGACGAGCGCTACCTGCCTGCTGGTCACGGCCCTGATCTAGTTCGTCGTTTGGTGCTGCTTGATCACGCAGCGCTAGCCCCGAGCGCGGTGCGCAGCCGGGCGGCGTAGTCGCCGGCCTCGGCATCCGATTCGTACCGCAGGCGGGGCCAGAAGAAGCCGCGCAGGCCGTCGCCCTTGGTCCTGGGCACGACGTGAAAATGCAGGTGCGGGACGCTCTGGCTGACGATGTTGTTCGCCGCCACGAAAGTGCCCTGGCTGCCCAGCGCCGACGGCATGACGGCGGTGATCCGCTGCACCCGGGAGAAGAACGGGCCGACAGCCGCCGCGGGCAGGTCAGGGAGCGTTACCACGTGCTCGCGGGGCGCTACCAGCACGTGACCTTTGAACAATGGCCGGCTATCCAGGAACGCCACCACATCCTCGTCCGCGAGCACGATGTGGGCCGGCACCAGCCCGGCCGCGATGTCGCAGAACAGACAGTCGTCCCTTGCACGGGCCTCTCCTGCACGGGCTTCTTCTGCACGGGCGCTGATGGCACTACCTTCCTGCTGGACGCTTGCCGGTCAGGACGGACGATAGCCTGCCGGAGTGGCAGCAGACGGACGGCGGCACATTCTGGCCATCGGCGGCATCGCGATGTCGCCAGCCCAGAGCCAGCAGCTGCCCGCCCTGATCGCGCACGCGCTGACGCTGTCCGGGGCGCCGGCCCCGCGGGTGTGCGTGCTGAACACCGCTAATGGCGACGATCCAGCCGCCTACCTGCGGATGTACGCCAGGCTGTCGCAGCAACACGCCCGCCCCAGCCACCTGCAGCTGTTCCCGATGCCGAACGTGGCTGACCCGGAAGACCTGCTGCTGTCCCAGGATGTCATCTTCGTCGGCGGCGGCAGCGTGGCAAACATGCTCGCGGTCTGGCGGGTCCACGGGCTTGACCGGATCCTGCGGCGCGCCTGGGCGGAAGGGATCGTGCTGGCGGGCGTGAGTGCTGGCGCGATCTGCTGGTTCGCGGGCGGTACCACGGATTCCTTCGGACCGGAGCTGCGACCTTTCACCGACGGCCTCGGCCTGCTAGCTGGCAGCTTTTGCCCGCATTACAGTGCCGAGCCGCTCCGGCGGCCTGCCTACCAGGCGCTTGTGGCAGACGGCACCCTCGCCGCGGGCATTGCCTGCGACGACGGCACCGGAGCCCACTTCGCCGACGACGACCTGGCCGCGATCGTCGCTGACTCCCCCGGCGTGACGGGATACCGAGTCCGGCCGGATGGCCACGGCGGTTGCGCCGAAGAGCCGCTCCCGGCGATCATCCTTTCATCCTGACGGCTGACCCAGGCCAGCCCAGAGGCTGACTCAGACTGACCGCCTGGCGAATACGCTGGACGCATGTCCTCGATCTATGCCTGGCTGCGCCGCCACCAGATCCTGGTGGACAGCGTGCTGGCAGCGGCGCTGTGCCTGATCAGCCTGGGCCAGATGATTTCCAATCCCTGGCCAGAAGTCCCGGCGGCGCTGCTCATGATCGTCCCAGTGGCCTTCAGGCGCCGTGCTCCGGCCTGGGCCTTCGGGATTGCCGTGGTGGGCGGAGCCTTCCAGGTTGTCGGCGGCCGCCCGATCGTCTCCGACCTGGCCATTCTGGTCCTTCTCTACACCGTGGCGGCGTACAGGACGCGGCGCGAATCGGTCGTCGCCCTGCTCGTCTGCCTTGGCGGATCGGCCGTCGCGGTGCTGGCCTGGGCTCCCGTGCATGGCATTACCTTGCTCTGGCAGCTGATCTTCGCGGCAGCATTGTTCGGCGGCAGCGCCCTGACGGCGTGGGTACTCGGTGACTCCATGCGCTACCGGCGGGCCTACTACGCCGAGCTGGAGGACAAGGCGGCCAGGCTGGAAGCGGAACGGCACGCCCAGGCCAAGGTGGCAGTGGCCGCGGAGCGGGCCCGGATCGCCCGCGAGTTGCACGACGTGGTGGCCCACCATGTCAGCGTGATGGTCGTGCAGGCTGACGGAGCGGGTTACGTGCTGCACTCGGACCCGGACAGGACAGCGGCAGCCCTGAAGGCTATCTCCTGCACCGGCAGGCAGGCCCTGACCGAGATGCGCCGGCTGCTTGGCGTGCTGCGGTCCGCCGGCGACCAAGCCCAGCTGGCGCCGATGCCGGGCCTCGGCGAACTTCGCGAGTTGCTGGATCAGGCCAGGGAGGCAGGCCTGGAGGTGTCGTACACCCTGACCGGCACGCCGCGGGAGCTACCCGAAGGCGCCGAGCTGGCCGCCTACCGGGTAGTCCAGGAGTCGCTGACCAACACCCGCAAGCACGCGGGTCTCGCGGCAACCGCGGCAGTCACGCTGCGCTACGAGCCCGACGGGCTGATCGTGGAAGTCACCGACAACGGGATGGCCACCACGTCAGGTGATGCGGGCGGTCATGGCCTGGCCGGAATGCGCGAGCGGATCGCCATGTACGGAGGCACGGTCCTTGCTGGCCCGCTGGCGGGCGGCGGCTTCGGCGTCGTGGCCCGGCTGCCATGCCCGGCCGTCGGTCCGGCCCGCGACGAGCGGCCCGTCGTAGCGGCGGCGACTGCCCAGTGAACGCAGCGACATGTGATCCCGAGCCAAGCCGGGCCGAGGCAACCGCAGGCACCCTGATCCGCATCATCCTGGTCGACGACCAGGAACTGGTCAGAACCGGATTCAGGATGGTATTGGACGCGCAGCCCGACATGCAGGTTGTCGGCGAGGCCAGTGACGGCCACGCAGCGGTCGACCTGGCCCGCAGGCTGCACGCCGATGTCATGGTGATGGACGCCCGGATGCCCAGGCTGGACGGGGTCGAGGCGACCAGGCGGATCCGGCAAGCGGGAAATCTGCCGCGGGTCCTGATGCTGACCACCTTCGACCTCGACGAGTACGCCTTCGCCGCGCTCAAGGCCGGCGCCAGCGGCTTCCTGCTGAAGGATGTCCCGCCTGATGAGTTGCTGTTCGCCATCCGCGCGGTGCACTCCGGCGACTCGGTAGTCGCCCCGTCCACGACCCGCCGGCTGATCGACCAGTTCGCCTCCATGCTGCCCGGCGGCGAAGCGGCGGCTCCGGCCGAACTGGCCGAGCTCACCGACCGCGAGCGCGAGGTGCTGGCGCTGCTGGCTCAGGGACTATCCAATGGCGAGATAGCTCAGCAGCTGTTTGTCTCCGAGGCGACCGTCAAGACGCACGTCGGCCGGGTGCTGGCAAAGCTGTGCCTGCGCGACCGCGTGCAGGCTGTCGTCTATGCCTATGAGCACGGCCTCGTCAAGGCCGGCAAGCGAGCCTGACGCCACGGAGAATGACCCAGGAACGCTGCGCAAGCTCAAGTAGAACGCTTGACTACTCATCGCAACTAGCGGACGTCGGGACAGTCTGGCGGGTAATCTCCTGTAGATTCCATTTCGGCGGGACGAGATAATGCTGACTGTTCATAATTTTTCGTACGGGCTCGTGACGCCCGTTCTCGGTTACCTGATGTCATGCCTGGGCGCCTTTCTGGGCTTGCGCTGCACGTCGCGCGCCATGGCCTGCCAGGGGTCAGAGCGGCTGCGCTGGCTTTTGCTGGCAGCGCTGTCGATCGGCACTACCGGCATCTGGGTCATGCATTTCATCGCGATGCTCGGCTACACGATTCCGGGCGAGGTGATCCGCTACAACGTGCCCGTCACGATCGCCAGCATGCTCATCGCGGTGGTTGTCGTCGGCATCGGCCTGCTGATCGTCGGCTTCGCCCAGCGGACCTGGCGGAATCTTCTGCTGGCAGGCGTTTTCACCGGCCTCGGGGTCGCCAGCATGCACTACACCGGTATGGCCGCGATGCGCATGCCGGCCCGGATGACCTATAGCCCTCAGCTGTTCGGCTTGTCCATCGTCATCGCGATTGTGGCCGCCACGGCAGCCCTGTGGGCCGCGCTGAACTTGTCCGGCACCGGGGCTGCCCTCGGCGCGGCACTGATCATGGGCGTCGCCGTCAGCGGCATGCACTACACGGGCATGGCCGCGATGCACCTGTTCGCGCCGGGGACCGGCGGTGGCATGGAAATGGCAGGCGGCGGCGCGTCAGCCGAGACATTCCTGCTCCCGCTGCTCGTCGGGATCAGCATCCTGGCCTTCATCATGACCGCGACGCTGGCCCTGTCGCCGACCGACGAGGAACTGCGGGAAGACGCGGCACTGCTGGAGCGCATCGAGACCCTGGGCGCGGGCGCTGTTGCCGCGCCGCTCCCGGCCCGGCCCGCGCCCGAGGCTCGCTGGCCGGGACGGTCCAGCAGCCGGGCCACGCAGGCGCGCCGCCAGCCAGACTCAGACCGGCCACCGCAGCCCCCGCGATTAGAGGCCCGGCGACGCTGCCGCCGCAGTTCTGAGGCCGGCCGCGCTAGCGCCGATCACCAGCAGGGCCTGCGAGAATGGGGGCGTGTCCGTCAGCCCTGAGCAGTTTGCCGCCAGCGACGTCCCCGACGTGACTTCTGCCGCGAGCCAGCCGGACCGCGCCGGCTGACAGCGCTGGCTGCTGCTGGTCTACCGGGTTCCGTCCGAGCCGAGCCGGCTGCGCGCGACTGTCTGGCGGCGGATCAAGAGCCTGGGCGCGATCTACCTGCAAAGCTCGGCCGCTGCCTTGCCATTCAGCGTCTCCGCCGAGCGGGCGCTCCGGAAGCTGCGCAGCGAGATCCTCGACATGTCAGGCACCGCCGTGCTGCTTTCCTGCGAGGTAGTGGCGGGCGAGCCGGACATCCGCGCGGCCTTCCAGGCGGCCCGCGACGACGAGTACGAGGAAATTGTCGACAAATGCGCCGACTTCATCGCGGGCGTCGACAAGGAGTACGCCGAGAACCACTTCAGCTACGCCGAGCTCGAGGAGAACGAGGTCGATCTGGTCAAGCTCCGTAACTGGCTGCAGCGCGTGAGCGAGCGCGACGTCTTCGGCGCGGCAGGCCGCCAGACAGCGCTCAGTTCACTGGCGGAGTGTGAGGAGAAGCTGGAGGCATACGCTGCCCGGGTGTACGCCGAGGAATCAGCGGACCACCAATAGCGCGGCGCAGGCTGAGCGGCAGCAGCACCGCTAGCACGAGCGGAAGCAGCCACCAGGCGGTCACCCCGGCCTTATGCAGTCCGTAGGTGCCGGCCAGCCCGATCACGATCCCGGCGGCCACCAGCCAGTCGTCGCCGATCACGAAGTCATACCAGAAGGCGCCGAAGGCGCGGAGCTTTGACATCGTCGATCCCCTTACTGCGCGCTCTGCGCGACCGGCGCCTTGACCTCGGCCGGGCCGCCCTGGCGGTTGCCTGGCTGCCGCAGCAGCACGACGAGGCCGATACTGAACAGCGCGATCGCCGGAATGATCACCAGCAGCGCCGCGTCCGACCCCGGCCAGTGTGCGCCCGCGCCCTCACCGCCCCAGAACAGGCCGAAGCTGGTGAGCATGATGCCCACCACGAACTTCATGGTGTTTTCGGGCACCCTGGCCAGCGGAGCCTTGATCGCGAACCCGGCCCCGGCCACGAGGACCACGGCGGCCCCGGCCGCGATAGTCGCCAGCCCGACATTCTTGGCATTTGCACCGAACGTCAGCACGATGAAGACGACCTCAAGGCCCTCCAGCAGGACGCCCTTGAACGCCAGGGTGAAGCCGTACCAGTCGGGCGCCAGAAACGACCGGCGAGCCTGCTGGCCGTGTGCGGCGGCAAGGTGCTCTTGGTAGAGCCTGGCCTCGTCATGCAGCGCCTTGTGCCCGCTGGCCCGCAGGATCGCCTTGCGGATCCACTGCAAGCCGAAGACCAGCAGCAGCGCGCCGACAACCACGCGCAGTGCGGTCAACGGGATGTGCGAGACAGCCGGCCCGAGCACTGCCACGATGACCCCGAGCACGGCGAGTGCCGCGACGCCGCCGGTACTCGCCGAGCGCCAGTCCCTGGCCGTACCCGCGGCCAGCACGATCGTGGTCGCCTCTACCGCCTCGACTACGCAAGCCAGGAAAACGGCGATGAACAGTGCAGTCGCATTCGCTCCCACGGCAGCCCCCCGTTCGTTTCGTCGGCACTGTCGGTTCGTCGGTTCTGACTCCTCCAGCATAACGGCTGTCATATCTGGCGAGTGACATCCGTTAGCAAAGAGGGTGCCGTCCGCCCACGGATCAGGGCCAGGCCCGGAAGGCATTAGGCTCAGAGCGTGACGACGATGCCACTGACAACCAGCCAGAGCGCGGCCCGAACCGCCGCCGCAGACGCGATCATCATCGGGGTGACCGAGACACCGGCCGGCCCCGTTCCCGCACCCGGATCGGAAGACGTCAACGCCGCGCTTGGCGGCACGCTGCCAGCCACCCTGGCTGCCCTCGGCAGCACCGGAAAGCAAGACGAGATCACCCGGATCGCCTCGGGGTCACAGCTCGCGGCACCGTTGATCGTCGCGGTCGGGCTGGGCCAGGCCGAGAATCTGGACGGGAACGGGGAGGCGTTGCGCCGCGCGGCCGGCGCCGCGGTGCGGGCGCTTACGGGCGGCAAGATCGCCTCGGTCGCCCTCGCGCTGCCGGCCAGGGACGGGGCCGAAACCGAGGCGGTCGCGCTCGGCGCACTGCTCGGCAGCTACCGCTTCAGCCGGTACCGGGCCGACGCCAACGGCAGCCGTCTGGACATCACGGTGCTGACCTCGGCCGCCGGCGCCGATGCCGCGGCCTACCGCGCTCAGTCCATCGCGGCCGGCATGACCCTGGTCAGGGACCTGGTCAACACCAGCCCGTCGCATCTGTACCCGGAGACGTTCGCTGCCGAGGCCGAGCGCGTCGCGAGCCAGGCGGGCCTCAGCATCCAGGTCCTTGATCACGAGGCGCTGGCCGACGGCGGCTTCGGCGGCATTACCGGAGTCGGGCAGGGCTCGGTGCGCCCGCCGCGATTGGTCCGTCTTGGCTATAGCCACCCGGAGGCAACAAAGACAGTGGTGTTCGCCGGGAAAGGCATCACGTTCGACTCCGGCGGGCTCTCCCTGAAGCCGCCCAAGGCCATGGAAGCGATGAAGTCCGACATGGGCGGCGCTGCTGCTGTGCTCGGCGCGCTGCAGGCGATCGCCGCGCTCGGGCCGAAAGTCAACGTCGTTGGTTACCTGCCGATGGCCGAGAACATGCCGGGCGGGAACGCCCAGCGGCCGTCCGACGTCATCACGATCTTCGGCGGCAAGACCGTCGAGGTTCTCAATACTGACGCCGAGGGACGGCTAGTGCTGGCTGACGTGCTGGCCCGGTCCGCGCAGGACTCCCCCGACCTGCTCGTCGATGTCGCCACGCTGACCGGCGCCCAGCTGGTCGCGCTCGGCCCGCGTATCAGCGGCGTGATGGGCAGCGATGACGAGGTGTGCAACGCAGTCGTGGACGCTGCCCGCCGGGCCGGCGAGCAGGCCTGGCCGATGCCGCTGCCCGCCGAGCTGAGGAAGGGGCTGGACTCTGCGGTCGCCGACATCGCGAACGTGGCCGGCGAGCGGTTCGGCGGCATGCTGGTGGCCGGCCTGTTCCTGAAGGAATTTGTTCCGGACGGCGTGCGCTGGGCACATGTGGACATTGCCGGGCCAGCGTTCCATGAGGGCGAGCCCTATGGATACACCCCCAAGGGCGGCACCGGCGCGGCAGTGCGGATGCTGGTCCAGATCGCCTCCGACGTGGCAGACGGCCGGCTGTAGGCAAGGGAGCAGAACGTGACGGACAGCGGCGGCCACGACAGTGCGACCCCTGACAGTGCTTACGACATTGTCATTCTTGGCGGCGGCAGCGGCGGCTATGCATGCGCGCTGCGCGCGGCCGAGCTGGGCAAGCGGGTCGCGCTCATCGAGAAGGACAAGGTCGGCGGCACGTGCCTGCACCGGGGCTGCATCCCGACCAAAGCGCTGCTGCATGCGGCCGAAATAGCCGATCTGTCGAACGACAGCGCGGCTTTCGGCGTACGGACCAGCTTTGACGGCATCGACATGCCCGGGGTCAATGCCTATAAGGACAAGGTCGTTACCCGGCTCTGGAAGGGTCTCACCGGGCTGGTCGCCAGCCGCCACATCGACGTGATCGAGGGCACCGGCCGGCTGATCTCGCCGACCTCGGTGCAGGTCGGCGATCGCGTCCTCACCGGCGAGCACGTGGTCCTCGCCAGCGGTTCTGAGTCCCGCAGCCTGCCGGGCCTGCAGGTCGACGGCCAGCGGATCATCGCCAGTGAGCATGCGCTTACCCTCCAGCACGTACCGTCCTCGGTGGTCATTCTCGGCGGCGGCGTGATCGGCGTGGAGTTCGCCAGCGTGTGGCGCTCGTTCGGTGCCGAGGTCACGATCGTGGAGATGCTGCCGCACCTGCTGCCGGCCGAGGAGGAATCCAGCTCCAAGCTGCTGGAACGGGCGTTCCGGCGTCGCGGCATCGGCTTCAAGGTCGGCACCAGGTTCGAGAGCGTCAAGGAAACCGACTCGGGCCTCACGGTCGCACTCGAAGGCGGCACCACGATCGACGCCGAGCTCATGCTGGTCGCGGTCGGCCGGGGACCGGTCTCCGCCGGGCTCGGCTACGACGAAGTCGGCGTCGCGATGGACCGCGGGTTCGTGGTCGTTGATGAATACTGCCGCACCAACATCCCCACCATCTCCGCCGTCGGCGACCTGCGGCCCGGCATGCAGCTCGCGCACGTCGGCTTCGCCGAGGGCATCATGGTCGCGGAACGGCTGGCTGGCCTGACCGTCGTGCCGATCGACTACGACGGCGTGCCGCGGGTCTGCTACTCCGACCCGGAAGTCGCCTCGGTCGGCATCACCTCGGCGACAGCGGCCGCCCGTGGCATCGAGGTCACCGAGCTCACCTATGACCTGGCCGGGAACGGCAAGAGCCAGATCCTCCAGACCGCCGGCGCCGCGAAGATCATCGCAACTCCTGGCGGCGGCCCGGTGCTCGGCATTCACCTGGTCGGCGCGCGCGTCGGCGAGCTGATCGCCGAGGCACAGCTGATTTACAACTGGGAAGCCGTGCCGGGCGACGTCGCTCAGCTGATTCACCCGCACCCGACCCAGTCCGAGGCCATCGGCGAGGCGCACCTAGCCCTGGCCGGCAAGCCCTTGCACGTGCACGGATGACCTGCCTCATCGGGCACTCGGCCACGGCCAGCCCAGGCGCTAGAGTCGATACAAAGCCAAGAAGGAGTTTCGGTTAGCCATGTCGGTTTCCGTATCGATGCCACAACTTGGTGAGAGCGTCACCGAGGGCACAGTCACCCGCTGGCTCAAGCGCGAGGGCGAGCACGTCCAGGCCGACGAGCCGCTTCTCGAGGTCTCGACCGACAAGGTCGATACCGAGATCCCGTCGCCGGTTTCCGGCATCCTGCGCGGCATTACCGTGGCCGAGGATGAGACGGTCGCGGTGGGCGCCGAGCTGGCCGTCATCGACGAGGATGGCGCGGCCGGCGGCGCGTCGTCGCCGGCAGCTGCGGCAGCCGAGGCACCCGCGGCCGAGCCGGCCGCCAGCTACGCCCAGCCGGAGCCAAGTGCACCAGCTGCCGCTAGCTACGGCCAACCCGAGCCGGTCGCGCCAGCCGCCGCGAGCTATGCGGAGCCGGAGCCTGCCGCACCAGCCGCCAGCTACGCCCAGCCAGAACCCGCGCCAGCGCCTGCCTGGCAGCAGGCACCGGCCGCGCCCGCTCCGCCAGCACCACCAGCAGAGCCCGACGTGAGCTACGTCCCGCCGCCGCCCAGCTACCCGCCGGCCGCCGCTTCCTACGACTCGGGCAACGGGCAGTCCGCGAGGCACCGGCCAGTTCACCGACACTGCCGAAGGTCCGTACGTCACGCCGCTGGTGCGCAAGCTCGCCGCCGAGAACGGCATCGACCTGTCTACCGTGACCGGCACCGGAGTGGGCGGCCGTATTCGCAAGCAGGACATCCTCGACGCGGCGGCCGCCCTGCGCGGCACGACCGGGCAGCCCGCGGCCAGCTACGCCGCTGCGCCGCCGGCAGCCACAGCCGCGGCACCGGCAACGACGCCGCCACCTCCGGCCGCCGCTGCCCCGGCGATCGCGCCGGCCGTAGCGCCGACATCGGCGCCGGCCGTCGCTTCAGTACCGGAGGCAGCACCGCCACGGCAGCGGCCGGCCATCGTGCCGTCCAGCCTGCGCGGGACCACCGAGCGGATGTCCAGGGCCCGGCAGATCATCGCCCAGCGCATGGTGGAGTCGCTGCAGACTTCCGCGCAGCTCACCACGGTCGTCGAAGCCGACGTGACCGCGATCGCCCGGCTGCGCGAGAGGGCCAAGGGCGCCTTCGAGGCCAGGGAAGGCGTCAAGCTTTCCTTCCTGCCGTTCTTCGCGCTCGCGGCCGTCGAGGCACTCAAAACGCACCCGAAGCTCAACGCGGTGATCGACACAGCTTCCGGCCAGGTGACTTATCACGACGCTGAGCACCTGGGCATCGCCGTCGACACCGATCGCGGCCTGATGGTGCCGGTCATCAAGAATGCCGGGGACCTCAACATCGGCGGGCTCGCGCGCAAGATCGCCGATCTGGCGAGCCGGACCCGGGCAGGGCCAGGTCAGCCCCGACGACCTGTCCGGTGGCACGTTCACGCTGACCAATACCGGCAGTCGCGGCGCCCTGTTCGACACGCCCATCATCAACCAGCCGCAGGTCGGCATTCTCGGCACTGGCACCGTGGTCAAGCGCGCCGTCGTCGTCGAGGACCCGACGCTTGGCGAGGTGATCACCGTCCGGTCGATGGTGTACCTGGCGCTCACCTACGACCACCGCCTGGTCGACGGCGCCGATGCGGCCCGCTTCCTGGTAGCCATGAAGGCCCGCCTGGAGGAAGGCGCATTCGAGACCGAGCTCGGCCTCTAGCCGCCGGACCCGGCCGCGCCCGGCTTGGTTTCACGGCTCCGGCGACCGCAAACCGCGCAAAAGGTGCGGCGAAAGCCGCCGGAGCCGTGAACGTGTCGCCTCGCGCGCGGGTTATTGCCAGAGTTCGGTGAACTGACCGGAGGTGTGCGTGCGGATCGCGATTTCGGCGTCGACGGGGCTCATCGGCAGTGCACTCGCAGACAGCCTGACCGCCGACGGCGCGGACATTGTCCGGCTGGTCCGGCGGGCGCCGGCGGCGGCATCGGGAGATCCGGTGGGACCCGGCCGCCCCGGACGGTAGCCTCGATCCGGCCGCGCTCGAGCGGCCTTGACGCGGTCGTGCATCTGTCCGGCGCGCCGATCGCCGCCGGCCGGTGGACGCCGGCGCGCAAGCAGGAACTGCGGGCCAGCCGCATCGGCAGCACCAGCGGCCTGGTCTGCGCCATGCTGGCCGCCAAGGCCCACCGCCGGTGCTGCTCGCGCCTCCGCCATCGGCTGGTACGGCGACACCGGCGACCGGGCAGTCGACGAGACAGCACCGAACGGCAGCGGCTTCCTTGCGGAGCTTGTGCGCGACTGGGAGGCCGCGGCGCAGCCCGGCGAGGGCGGCGGGATACGGGTGGTCAACCTGCGGTCCGGCATCGTGCTGACGAGCCGCGGCGGGATGCTCCCGACGCTGCTGATCCCGTTCCGGCTCGGCCTCGGCGCCAAGATCGGCACCGGCACGCAATTCCTCAGCTGGATCACGCTGGCCGACCACATCCGCGCGACCCGTTCCTGCTCGGCCGAGCCGGGATCGACGGCCCGGTTAACCTGACCGCGCCGGCGCCGGTCACCAACGCCGAGCTGACCAAGGCCCTGGCGGCCGTACTGCACCGGCCCGCCGTGCTGGCCGTGCCGGCCGGCGCTCATGCGGCTGGCCCTCGGCGAGGTCTCCGACGGAGCTGCTGGGCAGCTGCCGGTGCTGCCCGGCCCGGCTTGAGCAGGCCGGCTTCACGTTCACCTCCGCCGAGATCGGACCGGCGCTTGCCGCCGCCGTGCACGACACGCCTGGCCGCTAACTGTTGCGCCCTGGTCGCGACCGGCCGGGCGCGTCAGCGGGCCGGGCTGGTCGTCCAGCTCGGCGACGAGTTGCTCGCCGGCTCAGCCAGCAAGTCGTGCAGGGGCCGGCCGGCCCGACACCGACCAGCGAGATGCTGCGCAGCCGCGGCACCGGCCCGGTCAGGCCCTGGTAGCGGCGCAGCTACCGCGTTGGTGATCCGCAGCAGTCGCCGCGCGCCCAAGATCGCTAGTTGCGGCCAGCGGGAGCTCGATAAAGATTGCCGACAGCAGGCTGAGCTGGAATCCTGCGGTGCGCGCATCCAGCACCACGTCGAACCAGGCGTCGCAGCACAGCAGCGTCGCCAGCACCACGAGGCAGATGATCAGGATCTGCCTGCGCCGCCACGACGCCCAGCCAGTAACGGCGAATGCGCACAGCAGCGCAATGTCAAAACCAACCCAGGCACCGCGCCAGCCGCCCGAGCGGTAGTACCGCGGCAAGGTCGCCGCCAGCAATCCGGTCCAGGCTGCCAGGCCAAGGCAGCAGGCGATGATGACGATCAGCAGGATGCCCCGCCGCCGGGCACCGCCCCGCTCCGGCGGCCGGTCCAGGTCGTCAAGCTCCGCCAGCGCGCGCCTGAGCTCAAGGCGCTCCTGCGGGCTCATGCGGCGCAGGTCTTCCCGATCGCACACGGCACGCACCTCCTGCTCACGCATAGCCACCGGGCGCCGCAGCGCATTCCCGGGATTTGTGCCCCGTATGCCATCGCTTTACGCAGGGCTGGCACCGCTGGCAGCCGGAAACCGGCCTAAGCCGCCGGGCCGACCGTCACGGGCAGCGCATCGAAGCCGCGGAGCAGGAAGGTGTCCCTGCGCGTCGGATCGCCCGCGGCCGCGATCTCCGGGAACCGGGTCAGCAGCCGGGAGAAGGCGACGGTGCCTTCCAGCCTGGCCAGCGCTGCCCCGATGCAGAAATGGGCGCCGCCGGAGAAGCTCAGCGGCGCGCCTTCCGCGCGCAGCGGGTTGAAGATGTCCGGCCTGGTGAACCGGCGCGGGTCCCTGTTACCGGCGCCCAGCAGCGTGACCACCTCGTCGCCGGCCTTGACGGCAACCTCGCCGACGGTCGCGTCGCAGCCGACGCGGCTGGTGAGCTGGACCGGTGAGTCGTACCGCAGCACTTCCTCGACGAACTCGGCGGCGCTGACCTGGCCGTCGCGGACCGCCTGGCCGGCCGACCTGTCCTGGAGCACGACGTGCAGGCCGTTGCCCAGCAGGTTCGTGGTCGTCTCGAATCCGGCCACAAGCAGCAGCGTGAGGTTATGCAGCAACTCGGCATCGGTCAGCCTGCCGTCATCGGCATCGCTGACCGCAAGGAGATCCGTGAGCAGATCGTCACGCGGGTCGGCCCGCCGGACCGCGGCCAGGCCGGTGAAATAGGCCAGCAGGTCGACGGCGGCGCGTTGACGGCAGGCAACGTGGCCAGGTCGTTGAACTCGAATACGCGGGCCAGGTCCCGCGCGATCGGCCGGAAGCTCTCGCGGTCTGCCTCCGGGATGCCGATGAGCTCACAGATCACCGTTACCGGCAGCAGGTAGGCGAAGTCATGCATGAACTCGACGGGTGAGCCGTCGGCGCCGCGGTCCGCCATCGCGGTCAGCAGATCGTCGGCCATCTTGATGATGGCGGGCTCCATCCCGGCTATCCTGCGGGCGGTGAAGGCGCGCGCGACCAGGCTCCTGATCCGGGCGTGATCAGGTCCGTTGAGGTTCAGGAGCCAGTCCGCGCCTTGGGCGAACACCGGCTGCTCGTGCCAGCCGGGAAAGCTCGTCGTCCAGGTGTCCGCGTCGGCGACCCGGAAGGCGGGATCACGTAGCACCGCGTTGATCGCGTCATAGCCGTGCGACCACCACCGCGCCCGGTCGCGAGCGTTGCCGCCTCGCCAAGCTCGTGCAGCCGCGCGTAGAACGGGTATGGGTCGGCGCGACCCTCCGGCGTAGCGAGTGCGGCGAATATCTCGGTCGCTTCCATGGGCGCTCCCGTCCCCGGTTAGCCATCTGGTTGCGACCTTAAGTACTATCGCATTGACAGTCAAGCTATATCGCGTTACTGCCTTAGGCCCCATTCGCCCGCGGCCGGGCATAGGCTGATGGCGTGCATGGTGACCTGGTATTCGCCCGGATTGGCATGGGCGAGAACGCGATCGGCTACTCTCGAAGCCTGGGACCTGCAGCGGCAGGTGCACGATCAGCGGGTGCGCGGCGAGATTCCCGACACGTGCCTGCTGCTCGAGCATCAGCCTGTCTACACCGCGGGTAAGCGAACGAGCCCGCTAGACCGGCCCGCCGGCGATCCTGGCGCCCCGGTGATCGACGTCGATCGTGGCGGCAAGATCACCTGGCACGGACCGGGTCAGCTGGTGGGCTACCCGATCGTCACGCTGGACGAGCCCATTGACGTTGTCAGCTACGTCCGCCTGATCGAGGAGGCGATGATCGCCACCTGCGCCGAGTTCGGCGTGCAGGCTGGCCGGGTCGAGGGCCGCAGCGGCGCATGGCTGCCAGCCGACGGCCGCGGCCGGCCCGACCGCAAGGTCGCTGCGCTCGGAATCCGGGTGGCCAGAGGCGTGACCATGCACGGTTTCGCACTGAACTGCGACTGCGACCTGTCGTGGTACGACCGCATCGTGCCGTGCGGCATTAGCGATGCCGCCGTGACCTCGCTGTCAGCTGAGACAGGCCGGCACATCACCGTGGCGGACGTGATTCCGGTGGCCGAGCGCCAGCTCGCATGCCGCCTTCGGCGCCGCGAGCGTAAGCCGCACCGGCCTCGTCCCCCAGCCGCTGGCTGAGCGCCCGCGACGGGTCAGTCTGGATCATTCGGAAGGTAACGGGCGCCGTCAGATGCCAGCGCGGCCAGCGCCGCGGTGGCACGACGCAGGCCTGGTTCGGACAGGAAGTCGCCGAGGTCCGTCGGTCGCGTCGAACCGGAACTCGTCGAGCTCGTCTTCCTGCAGCACGATTCGCGAGCCATCGCTCAGCACGCCGCCGTCGAACACGAAGTGCATGCTCGGCCGTGCCTGCGGCCCGTAATCCGCAGGCGAATGCTGCCAGTCCAGGCTGAGCAGCCGGCCTACGGGGCGCGCCAGCCCGACTTCCTCGGCCACTTCGCGAGCGCAGCCGACATGCGGCGGCTCGCCAAGCTCGCAGATGCCGCCAGGCAGAGTCCAGTAATCGCGGTAGTTCGGCTTCACCGTGAGCACGCGGCCGGCCTCGTCCCGGATCAGCGCCGCCGCGGCCACGACGACGCCAGCCAGGCTCGCATGCCAGAGCTGAGGCGCCAGGTACGCCGCCACGCCGGATCAGCTGCCCGCTAGTCCGGCCAGGTAGGCGGCAACCTCGCTGACTGGCACCGAGGTCTGCTCGCCGCTGCGCATATCGCGGACGGTCACGTTACCCGCCTGGTGTTCCTGCTCTCCGTAGATCAGGCACCAGCGTGCACCGCTATCGCTGGCCCATTTCAGCTGCCTGCCGAGCTTGCCGGAGGACCCCAGGTACACGCTCGCCCGCAAGCCCGCGGCGCGCGCGGCCGCGGCGAAGCCGAAGCTCTCTGCTGCCAGGTCGGGACCCAGCACGGTGACCGCGACGTCCAGCCGGCCCGGACCGGCTTGTCGGCCACGGGCAGCAGCGGCAGGATCCGCTCGACGCCGATGGACGTGCCGGTGGCTGGCACGTCCGGCCCGCCAAGCTGCTCGATCAGGTGGTCGTAACGACCGCCCGCCGCCGATCGAACCAGCGATCCCGGGCGCAATCACCTCCCAGATCGGCCCGGTGTAGTAGCTCAGCCCGCGGACCATCCTCGGCGTGAACGCGATGCGGTTGGCCGGGATCTGGCCGGACACCAGCGAGAGCATGGTGTCCACCTCGTGCAGCCCGGCGCTGCCCTCGTCGGTCTTGGTCAGCGCGACCCGGACCCGGTCGATAGCGTCTGCGCTGGTCAGCGCTGCGACAATGTCGCTGGCCTGCTCCTGCGCTAGGCCACGCCCGGTCAGCTCCGCGGTCACCTCGCCGGGTGACAGTTTGTCGAGCTTATCCAGCGCGGTCAGTACTCCCGGCCCGATCTCCGCTGGCACGCTGAACGCCTCGAGCAGGCCCGCAAGTACCCGCCTGGAGTTGAGCTGAATGGTGAACTGCGGCAGCCCCAGCGCCGCCATCGCGTCATGCTGGGCGCACAGGGTCTCAGCGTCAGCGAGCAGCGAGTGCGAGCCCAGCGTGTCCAGGTCACACTGCCAGAGCTCGCGGTACCGGTCCTTGCCGGGCCGGTCGGCCCGCCACACCGGTCCCATCGCGTACCTCTTGTACGGCGCAGGCAGCTGGCTGCCGTAGGCCGCCGCCACCCGGGCCAGCGGCACCGTCATGTCGTACCGCAGCGCCAGGTCGGCCTCCCCCGACGCTTCGTGCTCGCCACGCCGGAGGATCTTGAAGACCAGCTTGTCGCCCTCCTCGCCGTACTTGCCGAGCAGCACGTCCAGCCGCTCGAACGCGGGCGTCTGGAGCGGCTCGAAGCCGTAGCTGGCGAACACCTCGCGGATTACCGCGAAGGCATGCTCGCGCTTCTCCACGTCGGCGGCGAGGAAGTCACGAGTACCCGACGGCGGGTCGAACTGGCTAGGCATGCTGTCTATGCTCCTGGACAACCGGGTACGGCGTCACATCGTTTTGCTGGCGGTGCTCGGCGCCCGGCCGCGGCCGGCTCAGATTCGCGTCCCGACCAGCAGCGAGTTAGCCAGGTCGGGCAGGACGACTTCGGTCCAGATTAGCCTGTCCTCGGCGGCGAACAGGTCCCGCTTCGGGTCGTTGCCCCGCAGCGGCGAATCGGCGGGCAGCGCGGCCGCCGGTGTCACGTCATCGCACACTATCCGCCCGCCCGGTTTGAGCATGCTCACCAGGGCGGCGAAGTCGCCTGCATCACGCATGCCGCCGTCCGAGAAAACCAGGTCGAATGGTGCCAGCGGCGCCAGCACGGACATCGCATCCCCGGTCAGCACCTGCACGCGCTGCTCGCCCGCCAGCAACTCCCGCGCCGCGGCAGCCCGCACCGGATCCAGCTCAGCCGCCACCAGCGTGCAGTCGGCGGGCATCGCCGAACACATCCAAGCGGTCCCGATGCCGACACCGGTCCCCAGCTCGGCGATCCGCCCGCCGCGGCAGCCTGCGGCCAGCACGGCCAGGAACCTGCCGACTCCAGGCAGGGACGCTGACGGCCCGCCGCCCGCCGCCTCCTGCCGCGTCAGCGGGAAGCCCAGCTGGTGCGCCACCTCGATGGCCCGCCCGACCAGCGGCGGGGCGGAGTCCCGGCCCCGTTCCCCGTCACGTCTTGCGCCGGTACACGCGGACGGCCAGCGGCGCGAACACCAGCACGATGCCGAGCGCCCAGAGCATCGACTCGCCAGCCGGCACGGCGACAGGCCCGTGCGTCATCAGGCCGCGGGACGCGGCGGCGAGCAAACTAACCGGATTGGCCTTGGAGAACGCCTGCAGCCAGCCCGGCATTGTCTGGATCGGCACCAGCAGACCGCTGGCGAAGATCAGCGGGAACATCGCGGTGAAGCCGAAAACCTGGACACCCTGGGGGTCTTGACCAGTAGCCCGATGTAGGCCGAGATCCAGCACATCGCCAGGGCAAACACCAGCACCAGGGCGCAGGCGGCGATGGTACCGAGCACGCTGGCGGGCCGGAATCCCATGACGATGCCGAAGCCGAGCGTAACCAGCACTGAGATCACGTACCGGGTGACGTCCCCCATGATCGCGCCCGCCAGCGGGGCCCAGCGGGCGATCGGCAGGCTGCGGAACCGGTCGAAGATGCCCGCCGAGATGTCCTGGTTGAGCATCAGCCCGGTGCCCAGGGTGGCGAACAGCACCGTCTGCACGATGATGCCGGGCAGCACGTACTGCAGGTAGGCGTGGACGTTCCCGTGCGCGATGGCGCCGCCGAACACGTAGGTGAACAGCAGCAGGAACATGATCGGCTGCAGGCTGAGGCCGAGCAGGTCTTCGGCGTTAGTCCGGATCTTCAGGACGCTTCGCCAGGTCAGCGTGAACGCCTGCCGCGATCCCTGCAGCGGGCTGAGCCGGCGCGCTGGCGCTGCCAGCCCCTGGCCGCCGAGGCTTGCCGTGCTCATCGCGATACCTCCTGCGCGCCTTGCGCCGCAGCGGCAGCGACGGCGGCTGCCTTCTCGCCCGCTGCCTTCTCGCCCGCACGCCAGCCTTCTCGCCCGCAGCCTTCTCGTCCTCAGCCCGGTGCCCGGTCAATGTCAGGAAGACCTCGTTCAGGCTGCTCTTGCGCATGCTGAACTCGGCCAGCTCGATGCCGTTCTCGTCGAGCTGCCGCACGATGCCGGGCAGCACTGCGGCATTCGGCACCTGGACGATGATCTGGCGCGCACCGGGCTCGGCCGCCGGCTCCAGCCGGTCCACCTGGCCAGCACAGCGGCCACGTCGCCCATCCTGTCCAGGTCTGCAGGCACCACCTCGAGCACCTGGCCGCCCACCTTCGCCTTCAGCTCGTCCGGCGTGCCAGTGGCGATGACCCGGCCGTGGTCGATCACCACGATGTCGTTAGCAAGCTGGTCAGCTTCGTCGAGGTACTGCGTTGTCAGCAGCACCGTCACGCCGTCAGCGACGAGGACCCTGATCATGTCCCAGACATCACTGCGGGCCTGCGGATCCAGGCCGGTGGTCGGCTCGTCCAGGAAGAGCACCTGCGGCCTGCCAACGAGGCTGGCCGCCAGGTCGATCCGCCGCCGCATGCCTCCTGAGTAGGTCTTCACCGGCCTGGCTGCGGCGTCCGACAGGTCGAACCGGGACAGCAGCGCCGCCGCCCGCGCCTTGGCATCGTGGCGGCTGAGGCCCAGCAGGCGCCCGATCATGATCAGGTTGTTGGTCCCGCTCAGGCCGTCGTCGACCGAGGCATACTGGCCGGTCAGGCCGATCAGCTGGCGGACCTGGTGCGCCTCCTTGATCACGTCGTAGCCGCCGACGCTGGCCCGGCCGCCGTCCGGCTCGAGCAGCGTGGTCAGGATTCTGACGGCAGTTGTCTTGCCGGCCCCGTTCGGCCCGAGCACGCCAAGGACCGTGCCTGCCTCGGCCGCTAGGTCCGCGCCTGCGAGCGCCCTGGTCTTGCCGAAGTTCTTGATGAGGCCCTCGGCCCTGATTGCTTCCGCCACCTGCGTTGCCTCTCCCCGGCTGTCCGCTCACTGTCACGATTCGGGCCGATAGTAGCCTCGGTGTCCGACAACGGCGGGCGGGCAAGCCCGGACCGCCGTCGCAGATGCTACTCAAGATATATCTCTTTCGCTCGGCGGCCCAGATATTTGGCGCCCAGGTATTTCCCTGCGTGCACATGACATTGCGCCCCGCTGTAGCGGGGCGCACTTGCCGCGGCGACTCAGACCGCGCTTATCCGGTCGGTCCTGCGGTCAGCGTAACGGTGGCCTGGTGCGACTGGCCCGCCTGATCCGTCCAGGTGACGCTCACCTTGTCGCCAGGGTGGTAGCCCTCGATCACGGTCTGCAGTCCGGCCGGCGACGTGACCTGGTGACCGCCAACCGACTCGATCGTGTCGCCCGCTGCCAGGCCAGCGGTGGTGGCCGCAGTCCCCGGCAGAATGCCTTCGACGGTCACGCCTGAGCCTGCCTGGGCGAAGCCGCCCGACGCGGAGGCCACTTCGACGCCCAGGAACGGGGTCGCGCCGATGTGGACGGTCGCCGACGAGGTCCCAGCCTCGATCTGGTCAGCCAGCGAGATGGCCTTGTTGATCGGGATCGAGAACGCTGTCGTGGTCTGCGCCGAGGTTGTGCCGAACGGCGTCTGGTTGCCGGTCGACGCGGCCGTGTCCATGCCGATGACCTGGCCTGCGGTGTTCAACAGCGGGCCGCCGGAGTCTCCCGGCTGGATGTTGGCGTTGGTTTGGATCACGCCGGTCAATGTCTCGGTCACGCCGTCACCGGAGTCCTGCGCCGTGATCGTGTTCCCCAGGGCTGCCACCTTGCCGGTCGCAACCGATGGCGTGCCGCCCTTCCCCAGGGCGTTGCCCAGAGCGACGACCTTCTGCCCCTGCACGACGGTGGACGAGTTGCCGATCGAGACCGTCGACAGGCCCGACGCCCCCTGGATCTGCAGTACTGCGACGTCGCTTGTGTCGCTGTAGCCAACGACCCGCGCGGTATACGTGCGGCCGTTGCCTACGTCCCTGACCTTGATCGAGGTGGCTCCGGCTACGACGTGGTTGTTGGTCAGCACTTCGCCGGTCGAGGTCAGGACCATGCCTGTGCCCTCTGCCGTCCCGTGCTGGTAGCCCAGCGTGGAAATGACGTCCACCAGGCCGGGGTCGGTACGGCTGGCGATCGCCGCCGTGCTCAGCGCGCCGCTGCCGGAACTCCCAGCGGCGACCGCGCCGCCAGCCGCAGCCAGCGCTATCGCCGAGGCGGCCCCGGCCATCAGCAGCCTGCGGCGCCGGGGACGTGACCCGCCCGGCTGCTGGTCAGCAGGCCACATCGGCGGCGGCGGCGGCGCGCCGTACTGCGGCTGCTGGCCGTACTGCGGCTGCTGGCCGTACTCCGACTGCTGGCCGTACTCCGACTGCTGGCCGTACTCCGGCTGCTGGCCGGATGGATAGTCTGGACCGTAGTTCACGTCATGTGAGCCATGTTCGGTGCTCATCGGACTGTGTCCCCTCAGGAGCCTTTCGGCGTTCGCTGCTCTGTCGCGATCGCTGAGATGTTTGTCACTTAGATAGTCGGCTCGGCCGCTTAGCCTGGCCTCGCGCCCGCCTGTGCGTTAGCTGTCAATCGGTAGGGCGCAACCTGAGGGATTCCTCTGCGCAGCCTCAGGGCGGATGGCCTGTCCGGCCCGCGATATACGCTGGACACCGTGGTACTTGCCCCCGACGGCCGCCGGCTGCTCCGCCTTGAGGCCCGCAATAGCCAGGTCCCGATCGAGCGCAAGCCCGAATGGATCAAGACGAGGATGCGGACCGGGCCGGCGTACACCGAGCTGAAGCAGCTTGTCCGGCGCGAGGGCCTGCATACCGTCTGCGAGGAAGCGGGCTGCCCGAACATCTTCGAGTGCTGGGAAGACCGCGAGGCTACCTTCCTGATCGGCGGGGACCAGTGCACGCGCCGGTGCGATTTCTGCCAGATAGCGACCGGCAAACCGGGCCCGCTGGACACCGACGAGCCGCGCAGGGTGGCCGAGTCCGTCGCGGCCATGGGCCTGAGGTACGCCACGGTCACCGGCGTGGCCCGCGATGACCTGCCCGACGGTGGCGCCTGGCTGTACGCGCAGACCTGCCGTGAGATCCACCAGACCGTGCCGGGCTGCGGTGTGGAACTGCTGATCCCGGACTTCAATGCCGAGCCCGACCAGCTAGCCGAGGTCTTCTCGGCCCGGCCCGAGGTTCTCGCCCACAACCTGGAGACGGTGCCGAGGATCTTCCGCCGGATCCGGCCTGGTTTCCGCTATGAGCGTTCGCTTGCCGTGCTCGAGGCAGCCCGGGACGACGACCTCGTTACCAAATCAAATCTCATCCTGGGCATGGGCGAGCAGCGCGACGAGATCAGCCAGGCGATGGCTGACCTGCGGGCGGCGGGCTGCGAGCTGCTGACGATTACCCAGTACCTGCGCCCATCGGTCCGCCACCACCCCATCGACCGGTGGGTGCGGCCCGAGGAGTTCGCTGAGCTGGCGGAAGAGGCCGACGAACTGGGCTTCGCCGGCGTTCAGTCCGGGCCGCTGGTCAGATCCTCCTACCGGGCTGGCCGACTGTACCGGCAGGCGATGGAAAGGCGGGCCGGCCCGGTATCCTCACCATCATGGTGAAAATGCCCGGCCGGCGTTCCAGCGCGCAGCCGTCAATCCCCGCCGACCCAGCATCCATGGGCCGGATCAAGCAGATCCGCATGCTCGCTGGCGTCGTGCATGAAGGTAACCGCAGAGCCTTGCCGCTGGTGGCGCTGGCCGGCCTTGGGACAGCCGCGATCGTCATCCTGATCGGCGACCTGCTCGGCCTGATCTGGCTGTTCATCCCGTTCGGCGTCCTGTTTGGCGTCGCGGCGGCGATGGTGCTCTTCGGCCGGTTCGCCCAGAAGGCTCAATATGATGCCATAGCCGGGCAGCCTGGCGCCGCGGCAGCCATCCTGCAGACCTTGCGCGGCGGCTTCACTACGACCCCGGCCATCGCAGCCAACCGCAATATGGACGTCGTGCACCGCACAGTCGGCAAGCCCGGCGTCATCCTGGTTGGCGAAGGTTCCCCGTCCAGGCTCCCGAGCCTGCTCGCAGCGGAGAAGAAGCGGATCGCGCGGATCGCCAACCAGGTTCCGATCTATGACTTCCAGGTTGGCGACGCCGAGGGCCAGATCCCGATCCGGCAGCTGCAGAAGAAGATCATGAAGCTGCCGCGAAACCTCAAGGGCCAGGCCGTCGCCGATCTCAACTACCGCCTGGAGATGCTGCCTCAGTCGCTGCAGATGCCCAAGGGCCCGGTCCCCCGGACGGCCCGGATGCCGAAGCCGCCGAGGCCGCGCACCCGCTAGCTGCCTGGCGCGGGACTGGCCCGGGAACCCCCGGGAACCTAGGCACGGACAACGATGGTCTTAGCCGCTTTGTCATGAAGTCCGCGCAGGTCGCGGTCCATCATCATGGCCGGCACCACCAGCATCAGCAGCAGCGTGCGGACAAACGCCCTGACCAGGCCCACCGGGCGGCCGTCGAGCCGGATCACCCGCAGGCCCACTAGCCGCTTCCCGATGGTGACGCCCGTCAGCCCGATGAGCAGGAATTCCTCCGCCCCGAACACTGCGAGAGTCCACAGTCGTGGCTGGCTGAGCACGTTGACTGCGTGGCCAGTCGTAGGGTGGTAGAAAAACGCGATGGCGATCAGGCTGCATGCCAGCCAGTCGATGAGCAGCGCTACGAACCGCCGGCTCCAGCCGGCCACCGATCCCGGGCCAGATTCCGGCAGCCCGTAGTACTGACCGGGGTACACCTCAGCGCCCGCGGCAGTCTGCTGGTTGGTCACTGCGCCACCTGCTGGTTCGTTTCCCCCTGCTGATTTGTCACGGCTCCACGGTATCCCGCGGCGGGGTTCGGCACGTCAGGGCAGTGCGCGTTTGGCATGCTGGGACGAGCGCGGCACTGGCGCAGCCCGGCCGGCGTAACACCAGTGAAACATCGGGGACACGGCCAGGAAACTGTCTGGCGATAACGTCACAATCGCGCCGAGCGGCGGCGTCTGTCCCTCGGGCGGCCCCGGGGGCGGCCGGGGGTGCCCCCGGCTGCACAGCTAAGGAGAGCGGATGTTCACAAGCGGTGACGAGGTACTGCGGTTCATAGAGTCCGAGGGGGTGCAGTTCGTTGACGTGCGGTTCTGCGACCTGCCCGGCACCGTTCAGCACTTCACCGTGCCTGCCGAGTCCTTCGACGAGAGTGTCTTTACCGAAGGCCGGATGTTTGACGGTTCCTCGATTCGAGGCTTCCAGCAGATCCACGAGTCAGACATGCTGCTGCTCCCCGACCCGGCCACGGCGGTGCTCGACCCGTTCCGGACGCACAAGACTCTCAACCTGAACTTCTTCGTGCACGACCCGCTGACGGGCGAGCCGTATAGCCGCGACCCGCGCAACGTCGCTCGCAAGGCCGAGGATTACCTGCGCGGCAGCGGCGTGGCCGACACGGTGTATTTCGGTCCGGAGGCCGAGTTCTACATCTTCGACTCCGCGCGGTACCAGACCGGGCCGAACGAGGGTTACTACCACATCGACTCGATCGAGGGCGCCTGGAACACCGGCCGCGACGAGCCCGGCGGCAACCTGGGCGCCAAGCCCGCCTACAAGGGCGGCTACTTCCCGGTGCCGCCGATGGACCACTACACCGACCTGCGCTCGGAGATGGTTCGCAAGCTCATCGAGGTCGGCATCACGGTCGAGATGCAGCATCACGAGGTCGGCACGGCCGGCCAGGCAGAGATCGACATCAAGTTCGACACGCTGCTGACCATGGCTGACAACCTGATGCTCTATAAGTACGTGGTCAAGAGCGTGGCCAGGGCGGCCGGCAAGACGGTCACTTTCATGCCGAAGCCGCTGTTCGGTGACAACGGCTCTGGCATGCACTGCCACCAGAGCCTCTGGAAGGACGGCTCGCCGCTGTTCTACGACGAGGTCGGCTATGCGGGCCTGTCCGATGTCGGCCGGTACTACGTCGGCGGCCTGCTCAAGCACGCTCCGTCGCTGCTCGCCTTCACTAACCCGACGATGAACTCTTACCATCGGCTGGTGCCCGGCTTCGAGGCACCGGTCAACCTGGTGTACTCGCAGCGCAACCGCTCTGCCTGCATCCGCGTGCCCATCACCGGCCCGAACCCGAAGGCCAAGCGGCTGGAATTCCGCGTCCCGGACCCGTCCTGCAACCCGTACCTGGCGTTCGCTGCCATGATGATGGCGGGCCTGGACGGCATCAAGAACAAGATCGAGCCGCCGGACCCGGTCGACAAGGACCTGTACGAGCTGCCGCCGGACGAGGCCAAGGCCATCCCGCAGGTCCCTGGCTCGCTTGAGGCTGTGCTCAACAACCTCGAGGCGGACCACGAGTTCCTGCTCGAGGGCGGCGTGTTCACCCCGGACCTGATCGAGACCTGGCTGGACTACAAGCGCAGTAACGAGATCGACGCGATCCGGCTGCGCCCGCACCCGCACGAGTTCGAGCTGTACTACGACGTCTGATCGGTGCATAGCAGCTGAAACCGGGGGTGCCGCGCACCCCCGGTTTTCAGTTCCCGGAATGAATCCCTGCACTTCGACCAGCAATCCCTGTCACATTCGGGACGTTGCGCCGTGATTAGGCCACAACAGCTGGCCGCTGTTGCCCTTCAGGATTCATCTCTCGCGACTCTTCGCGAATGGCCGACAATCGGCACAGAGTAGCTGTATGATTACCGGTCGTGACAGCTACTACGTTCGATAATCTTGTGATGACCGAGACAGCCACCGGGCACCAGATCGATGGATTCATTACCGGCAAGACTCAAGCACGTATCGTTTTCAATCGCCGGGGCGAGCAACTGGAGATCGTTTGCGTGACCGAGGTCCTAGCCTGCGCCGAGTTGGCCACCGTCGAGACGCTCAAGGGCTGGCACTTGGTGAGCGCTACGCTCGAGCCGCTCGCCAAGGAGCTGCCCTACGGCTCACAGAGCCTTAGGCCCGCGCAAGCATCAGAGCCGAGCACCACACCGGTGGCGCAGCAGTAGTTAGCGTCCGCAACCCGCTCCGCGGGGACGAGCTGGCGGCGGCGCGTTCTTGTACCCATCAACGTGGCCCGCGCAGCGCTGCTGCGCGGGCCATTCATTGCAAAGCGCCGCCCGGGCTGGAATAGAGATATATCGATAAAGCCACAGAGTCCCGAGTTGGCCTCGCCCACCGGGCGGCTGGTCGAGACCGGTCCTGCCAGTCGTGGCCGCGCATATCCTTTCCCGGGATCAACGACGGCCCGGCATCGTGTCAGGGCGGAAGGCAGTGACGCAATGCAGGGGTCAATTCGAGCTCTCCTGGCGACCGTGGCAGGCTGCGGGATCATCGCCGCCGGCGTGGTTCCGGCGCTAGCCGCCAGTTCGCACGCGCCAAGCATCAGCATCGCGGCCAGATCACGCCTGCCGAGGGTGTCACGAGACGTCGTGGTTGCCTATGGAGCCGGCAAGTTCGCCGACGCCACGATCAGCGGCACCGTGACCGGCGGGCATGGCGACCGCATCCAGTTGCTCGCGCAGCGATTCGGCAGCCGGAGCTTCGCCGCTGACGGCTCGTCGCGAGCGATTGCCCGGTCCGGGAAGTACTCGTTCCGAGTGCAACCTCCGCTGATGACCAGGTATCAGGTCCGGCTGCTCTCCGGCCGGACCGTGGTCAAACGGTCGAACGCAGTAGCCGTCTATGTCGAAGCTACGGTCAGCCAGGCCGGTGGGGGCAAGTGCCGTCGGTCACCGTGCGTGCAGACGCTGCACCTGTCCGTCAAGGTTCCACGGTCGGCTTACCGCCGGGAGGCGGGAAAGCACTGGTTCCTCTACTCGGGCCTGAGACTGGGCCAGCCCGGCCACGTCCCGCCGCTCCCCCGCTTCCTGACGCTGGACCGGCACGCGCGCGCATCCAAGGCGCGGCGCGCCCGCGCCAACGAGTTCCTGGTCACCCTGAAGTACTCCTTCACCATCGGCGGCAGCAGCTACCGGCTGGCAATGAACTACTGCACCAGGGACAGCCTCTCGGGAGACGGCCTCGGGCTCCCTGGCCATCACGGCTGCGGCGAAAAGAGGATCAAGCTTCACGCTGGCTACCTCGGCTGACACAGCGCACCGCGGCCCTTACCGGCCAACTGGACGTTTTCGGCTACTCAGACCGGTCTTGCCGGTTACAGCGGCTACTGCCACACTTTGTCTCTACTGGCCTTCAGTCGCCCGACAACGGGCAGAAAGCAGACGGGGATGTCTAGAATCTGGCGGATAATCGCGCCTGTCGCGGTCGCAGGGGGACTCATATCGGCGGGAGTCATGCCCGCCCAGGCCGCTAACCCGGCCGTCTACGGCGTCACAATCAGCGCCACCTCGCCCCACTACGCAGGCGCCGTGCACGGCAAGGTCGACGGCTTCGCCTTGGTGATCTACAAGGCAACTAAGGCACGAACACCGCGGTGATCAGCGGAAACGTCACCGGCGCAGTGCTCAACGACACCGCCACGCTGCTGGCCGAGCCGTTCGGCGCCAAGACCTTCACGCCCGCGGCGACGCCCATCACGCTGACAGGCGCGGCCAGCCAGCCCTACTCGTTTAACGTCAAGCCGTCCCTAGCCACCCATTACGAAGTCCAGGTCAAGACCGGGGCAACCGTGACATAACATCGCCGCAAACTACCGTCTACGTAACCGAAAGCGGGAATTCCATCCGTTCCATCAGAAGTGCAACCGGGCCCAGACCATCTGCACCTCTAAGTACCGCCTGTACGAGGTACTGCCCCGCTCGGCCTATAACAGCGAGGTCAATAAGCACCTGTACCTGTACGACCTGTGATCTACCGGAGCCTGCCCAAGTACTATCAACCTAGTGAATTCCGCCACGGCGTCCAAGCCACGGAAGATCAACGCTGGCGAATTTGAGCGGTCTATTACCTTCCATGTCACGTTCAAGAACCGGCACTGGCACTGGCTTCACGCTGTCCTGCAACAAGGACAGCGAGAGCCACGACGGGCTAGGCCTGCCTGGCAAGCATGGCTGCGGTGACAAGCGGCTGAGCACTCAAGATCGTCTACGCGGGCTAGCGAGCGCTCGCTACACAAGGTCGATAGGCCCGCCCCGACTTTCGGGGCGGGCCTTTGCCGTTCTCGTGTCATTCAAAGACATTGACTCGATGCTGGCCTAAAGTCAGCAGTGATCCTGATTCCTTCCTGTCGGATCACTTGGCCCCGCCGGGTTTGCGCGCCTGGCGGGGCCTCAACTTGCCCGGACCGGTCCGCAACCGGCAGGCTGTGCGCATGCCAGCCGAGCCGATGACTGAGGATGCCGACCCGGACGTCGCCAGGATCGAGCGAGAGCTAAAGGCGGCGGGCTCGGCCGAGCGCGCGGCAGCTTCGCAGAACTACCTGAAGAGCTCGCTGGAGTTCACCGGCACTACCGTTCCGCAGGCGCGGGCGATCCTCAAGGCCTGGCGCCAGCAGCACCCAGACCTGACCGGCCAGCGGCTCACCGAGATTGCCAGCAGCCTCTGGGGCCGGCCGTACTTCGAGTGCAGGGAGGCCGCCGTCATCCTGCTCACCGACCGGCGCACGCTACTGCGGGCCACCGACGCCGATCTGATCGAGCGGCTGCTCCGCACATCGGGGACCTGGGCGCTTGTCGACGGGCTCGCCGCCGACGTGATGGGTTCGCTGGTCGAGCGCTTCCCTGAGCTGACCGCGAGGCTAGACCGGTGGGCTGCCGACGAGGACTTCTGGATCCGCCGGTCGGCCATGCTCTCGCTTCTCGTGCCGCTGCGCAGGGGCGACCCAGCGCACTTCGAGCGATTCGCCGGTTACGCCGATGCGATGCTGGGCGAGCGGGAGTTCTTCATCCGCAAGGCCATCGGCTGGGTCCTGCGCGAAACCGCGAAGAAGCAGCCCGACCTTGTCGCCGACTGGCTCGGCGCCGCGCATCGGCCGGGCCTCAGGTGTCACCGTCCGCGAAGCGGTCAAGTGGCTCCCAGCGCCCCAGCGTGACGCGCTGCTGGCCGCTTACCGCGATAGCAAGGCCGCGCCAGCATTACTGAGTGCGTTTGTCCGCGATAATCGCTGAAAAACGCACTCAATAACTGGCAGCGACCGGCTGCGGCCGGCAGCGACCGGCAGTGGGCCGGTTAGCGCGGGCGCTGAGCCGCGAGCAGCGGGATGGACGCGATTTTCTCTTCCGTCAGATCGTCCCAGCGGATACCGGCAACCGCCCGCGGGCCACGACCGGCCCGGCAGTCGATGACCCGCTCGGGCGTGACGATGAAGTCCACCAGCACGTCGTGATCTGTGACCGGGATCGTCCCGGCCGGGCGAAGCTGGAGCTCGTGCACGGTGGTGACGGCAACGGTGCCAGGCCCGATCAGGCCAGCCGCCGTCGCCAGCGCAAACTCGAGGTCGGCAAACCCGCCGCCCTTGCCCAGCCGGGAGCCATCCTCGGCGACGGCGACGCTGCCCATCACCACCAGGTCGACCGGGGTGAGCTCCGCCAGCGAGACCGGGCGTCCGTAGCGGGCTGCCCCAGCGATTGACGCGGCCTTGCGCGGCGGCTCAGTCAGCCGGCCCGGATCCAGCGCGAAGAACGGCTCTTGCGCCGCGAGCCGCGGGACGGCCATGTAGACGATCTTGCCGTCCTCCAGCGCCCGCTGGCGAACAGGGAGCTGCGGCGCGTCCGGGTTGGATTTCACCGTGCCCGCCGCCTGCCACTCCGGCATGGCGCGTAGCCGCTCGGCGGCTGCTTCGGCGCCGGTGAAGTTCGGGATGCGCCCGGCCGCACCCGGAAATCGCGCCACCTTGGCCAAGCGCATCGCGGCCCAGACGTCCTCCCGCACCGCGGCCTTCGCGGCCAGCACATCGGCGGGGCCGCCAGCATCACGATCATGACGCGGCGCGGGACGGCTCATGCCTGCATCCCTACCGGAAGGCCGGGTAGAGCGGAAGGTCCGGCGCCTGCCAGCATTCCGTCGCGGCCAGCAGCGAGCGCATCAGTTCCGCCACTGCCGGCAGGTCCCCGGCCGGGTCCAGCTCGCCCGCGAGCGTCTGCCACCGGTAACGGATGAGCTGGCGCAGCCGCGGTGACTCAGCTTCCGGCTCGGTCGGTTCGTCGGCGTC
Source organism: uncultured Actinomycetota bacterium (assembly GCA_963834665.1). Classification (GTDB taxonomy): domain Bacteria; phylum Actinomycetota; class Actinomycetes; order Streptosporangiales; family Streptosporangiaceae; genus JAJYUU01. The sequence goes on along the minus strand of CAWICK010000003.1, from coordinate 295,504 downwards.
AATCGCGTTGCGCAACAGCCACCGCAGCGCGGACAAGGTCCACGCCGCGACGCCGCGACGAACGCCCGGCTGCCAGATCTGGTCGTCGGCGAGCTCGGGCCGCACCGCACAGGCTTCAGACCGGTAGGCAGCCTCAGCCGCAGTGCTCAGCCCGGCCGGCAGCCGGAACACGCACCAGCACGTGCTGAACGGCATCCGGATATAGGCCGCGTCCAGGAAGGCCGAGTGGAACCCGGCCGACTCGAAGTCGAGGAACCGGATCCCGTCACCGGTGAGCAAGTTGTTATCCGGGCAGATGTCACCGGGCGAGAACACCGCGTGCTGTGCCACGGCAGCCGCGACTTCGGCGAGCTCGCGGCCGATCCCGGCGGGCGCAGAAACACCGACCTGGCCGGCCGCCTCGGCTGCGCCCAGGATCCGGTCGCCGAGACCGGCCATGTAGCTCTCGTCGGCGTGACCACCCAGGTAGCCAGCTCGCAGCGATTCGAACTCCGGCTGCCTGTGCCCGGCCGCCGCTGACAGCGCGCCGCATGCGCGGGCCCAGCTCAGCAACGCAGTCTCCGCAGCCGATGGCGAGCCGCCGAGCAGCACGTCAGCCATACTCCTGCCAGCGCCGAGATCCGACATCACGACGGCCAGGAGATCGCGGTCCGCCCCGAGAAAGGATGGCGCCAGGCCCGTCCCGCCAGCAAGCTGCAGCCCGGCCGCCTCGGCCGCGAAGCTGCTCCTGCCCGCACCATTGGCCGGGTAGGTCTTCACGATTACGGCGTTTGCGGAATCGCGACAGCGCAGCACCACCGACCTGCCGCTGCCGCCTTGCAGCACGATGGGGTCGGTCAGCGGCCGGCCAACAGCGGCCGACGCAGCCGCCACGATCTTCGCGACCTGCGGCGGCGCGAGCCTGCTCGTCGTCTGCCACCGGCAACTCCCCGTTACCCGTAAAAGAGCCGTTCCATGACCGCCCGAGCATGCCGGGCCGCCCGGCGCCAGTCCTGGTCCAGGTCCTGAGATCCGTCTGGCGGGTAGCCGAGAACCTGCGCGACCACGGCCAGGTCCGCGGGCGAAGTGGGCAGCGTATCGGATGGCCGCCCTCGAACCAGCATCACGGCGTCCCTGATCCGGCTCGCCAGGTGCCAGGAGGTCGCCAGGGTCTGCGCGTCGCTGGCCGTCATCAGGCCAGCCGCGCTGGCCGCGGTCAGCGCCGCCGGCGTCCGGGTCGTGCGCAGTCCTGGCACAGCGTGCGCGTGCCGGAGCTGGACGAGCTGCGCGACCCACTCGACGTCGGCCAGTCCGCCAGGACCGAGCTTGAGGTGCAGCACCGGCTCGACGCCGCGCGGCATCCGCTCGGCCTCCATCCGTGCCTTGATACGCCTGATCTCCCGGAGCGCGCTGTCGTCGATACCGCCCTCCGGATACCGCACCCGGTCCGCCACATCGATGAACGCCGCGCCGACGCCGGGATCGCCCGCCGCAACCTCAGCGCGCAGCAGCGCCTGTGCTTCCCATGCCACCGACCACCGGCGGTAATAGGCCTGGTACGAGGCCAGCGTCCGCACTAGCGGTCCCTGCCGGCCTTCGGGCCGCAGGTCCGCGTCGATCAGCAGCGCCGGGTCCGGGCCGGGGCGGCTCAGCAGCGCGCGGAGATTCTCCGCGACGGCGTGGGCGGCCCGCGTCGCCGCTTCGGCACCTTCATCGTCCGTCGCGCCAGGCAGCGGATCATGAACGAACAGCACGTCGGCGTCGCTGGCGTAGCCCATCTCGTGCCCGCCGAACCTGCCCATGGCGATCACGGCGAGCCTGGTCGGCAGCGGTCCGGACGCCCGTTCCGCTTCCTGCACCGCCGCCGCCAGCGCCGCCTCCACCGTCACCCGGGCAACCGTGGTCAGCGTCTCGCCGGTTGCCTCGATGCTGGCCAGCGCGAGCACGTCGGCGGCGGCGGTCCGCAGCAGTTCGCGCCGCCGGATCGCCAGTACCGCCCTGGCCGCCGTCGCGGCGGTGTCGTGGCGGCTCACGGCCGCCTTCGCCTCTGCCAGCAGCTCGCCGGCCCGCCGGGGCGTGAGCTGGGCGTCGTCGCCGAGCATCGCGACCGACTCGGGGGCCCGCAGGAGCAGCCCGGTCGCATACCGGCTGGACGCCAGCAGCCGCGCGAGCCGTTGCGCTACCACGGCGTTGTCCCGCAGCAGCCGCAGGTACCACGGCGAGCCGCCGAGTGCCTCGCTCACCTGCCGGAACGCCAGCAGGCCCGCATCCGGCTCCGGCGCGTCGGCCAGCCAGCCGAGCACCACCGGCAGCAGCGTCCGCTGAATCGCCGCTCTCCGGGAGACCCCCGAGGTCAGCACCTCAATGTGGCGCAGCGCCCCGGCCGGGTCGGCGTACCCGAGCGCCTCGAGCCGATCGGCAGCCGCTGCCGCGGTCAGCCGGGTCGCCTCCCCGGGCAGCCGCGCCACGGCATCCAGCAGCGGCCGGTAGAACAACTTCTCGTGCAACTGCCGCGCCTGGCTGGCGTGCAGCCGCCATTGCGCTGTCAGCTCGGCCGCCGGATCTCCGGTCAGCGCCATCGCGGGCTTGCCGTCGGGATCGAGCCGCATCCGCCGCAGCGCGCGGCCGATCTCGCGCAGTACTACCGGGTCCTCGGGCAGCAAGTGCGTGCGCCTGAGCTGGCGAAGCTGCAGCAGATGCTCGACACCGCGCAGGAACCGGTACGCCGCAGCCATCGACGCCGCGTCGGCCCGGCCGACGTAGCCGCCCGCGGCCAGCGCGGCCAGCGCGGCCAGCGTGCCCGGCTGGCGCAGCGTCTCGTCGGCCCGGCCATGCACGAGTTGCAGCAACTGCACCGCGAACTCGATGTCGCGCAGCCCGCCAGGTCCGAGCTTCAGCTCCCGGCCCGCCTCGTCGCGTGGCAGGCTCGCCACCACGCGGCGGCGCATCGCCTGGACATCGGCGACGAAGTCGTCGCGCTGCGCTGCCTGCCAGACCAGCGGCCCGACTGCGGCCAGGTACTCCGCCGCCAGCGCGGCGTCGCCCACCGCGAACCTGGCCTTGAGCAACGCCTGGAACTCCCAGGTTTTCGCCCAGCGCTCGTAGTACGCGCGATGGCTGGCGACAGACCGGACTAGCGGGCCGTCCCGGCCCTCCGGTCGCAGGTTCGCGTCAACCGGGAACAGCGGTCCTTCCGGCGTGCTCTGCGAGCAGACCCTGATCAGGCCGCCGGCCAGCGCCGTTGCCGTCTGCAGCGCGCCGACCTCGTCGCCACCGGCCAGGGACGGCCCGGCCACGAAGATCACGTCGACGTCGCTGGCGTAGTTCAGCTCACGCGCGCCGGTCTTGCCCATGGCGATGACCGCCAGACGGCAGGGCGGAGAACCGGCCGGAAGCTCGGCCTGAGCGATGACCAGCGCGGCGTCCAGCGCCGCCGTCGTCAGCTCCGCCAGCCCGGCCATCACGGTGTCGATCGGATCCGCGCCGGTCAGATCCCTCGCCGCAAGCTGGAGCAGCCGCCGCCGGTAGGAGATCCGCAGCTGGGTCGCAGGTTCGGGTTCCTTGGCGGCTGTCAGCAGCTCAGCGCTCAGTTCACCCGAAGATACGGGGAACGAGGCCCCTCCGGCCAGCAGCCGCCAGTCGGCTGGATGCCGCGCCAGGTGATCCCCGAGCGCCGCGCTGGCGCCGAGCACGCTGACCAGCCGGTCCCGCAAAACCGGATCAGTATGCAGTGCTGCCATCAGCTCCGCGTCCGGGACCATCCTGACCAGGGCGGCCAGCGCCTGGTCGGGATCGGCGGCGGCGGCCAGCGCCTCGAGCAGCCGCCCGTCTGCCGGACCCAGCGCCGGCCAGGCCCAGCCCGGCCGGGCCCAGCTCGGCCAGGCCCAGCTCGGCCAGCAGTTTCGCCGCTCTTGCGGTGTCGGCGAACCCCATCGAGGCCAGCTGCCCGGCCAGGGTCCCGCGCGGCGTGCTCACTCCAGCACGTTAGCGAACGTCCTGTTGCCAAGCGATAGCTGCTCTGACGGCGCTCTTCGAAGCGCACATCGCCCCGTGCCGGTCACCTAGTCCCGGGCCCGGCATTGTCCCGGCCAGCGCCGCCTATTCGTCGTTCTGCTGGATCCCGGCACGAGCAAGCTGGCTCGCATCGAGCGGGCCATGGCGGGCTGTCAGGCTGGACCTGGCCGTGAGTGGAGAGGACGAGGAGACAAGCCATGACATCAGTGACATCGGCGGACGGCACGGTGCTCGTCTACGAGCAGCAGGGCTCCGGCCCCGCACTCATCGTCGTCGACGGTGCGCTGAGCACACGCGGCGGCAAGGCCGAGCTGCGCGGGCTGCTCGCGGCGCGGCTGACCGTCTATGGCTATGACCGCCGGGGCCGGGGCGAGAGCGGCGACACGCTGCCGTACGCAGTGGACCGGGAGATCGAGGACATCCAGGCGCTGATCGAGGTGGCCGGCGGGTCGGCGGCGCTGTACGGTCACTCCTCGGGTGCGGCGCTCGCCCTGGACGCGGCGCTGCAGCTCGGCAGCCGCGTCAGCAAGGTGGCAATGTACGAAGCGCCCTACAACGACGACCCCGCCGCCCGGCAGGCCTGGCGCGGCTACCTCGGGCAGTTGACCGAGACGCTGGCAGCGGGCCGCCACGGTGACGCCGTAGCGCTGTTTATGGCCTACGTCGGGACCCCTGCCGAGCAGATCAACGGCATGCGCAAGCAAGACTTCTGGCCGGCCATGGCGGCGCTAGGGCCTACTCTCGCCTACGACCACATTGGCATCCTCAGCGAAGAAGGTGCCGTGCCGGCCGACCGGGCTGCCCAATTGTCCGTGCCGACGCTGGTGATGTACGGGACGGCTAGCTTTCCGTTCATGGCCGAGACCGCGCGGACGCTCCAGCTGGCGATCCCGCATGCTGAGCTGCGCGCCCTGGAGGGCCAGGACCACAATGTCAGCCCGGCTGCGCTCGCCCCGGTTCTGCTGGAGTTCCTGACTGGCGATCACAGCTCCGCCTGAGCCGGTGGCTCTCACCTTCGGTGACGCGCGTCCGCTCAGCCAAGCGGCCGGACGGGTCAGAGCACGCCGATATACCGGTCCAGCTCGAACTCGCTGACGTGCCGGCGGTACTCCTGCCATTCTTCGCGCTTGTTGCGCAGGAAGAAGTCGAACACCTGCTCGCCGAGCGTCTCCGCGACAAGCTCGCTGCCCTGCATCGCCGTGATCGCCTCGGACAGGTTCTGCGGCAGCGGGTCGATGCCAAGGGCGCGGCGCTCGGCCGAGGTCAGCGCCCAGACGTCGTCCTCAGCGCCCGGCGGCAGCTCGTAGTCCTCCTCGATCCCCTTCAGCCCGGCGGCGAGTATCACCGCGAACGCCAGGTAAGGGTTGCAGGCCGGGTCGATAGAGCGGAATTCGATCCGCGTCGCGTTCCCCTTCTGCGGCTTGTACATCGGCACCCGGATCAGCGCTGACCGGTTGTTGTGCCCCCAGCAGATGTATGCGGGTGCCTCGCCGCCAGCGCCGGCGATCCGCTCGGTGCCGCCCCAGAGCCGCTTGTAGGAGTTCACCCACTGGTTGCAGACCGCGGTGATCTCGGCCGCGTGGCGCAGCAGCCCGGCGATGAACGCGCGGCCAACCTTGGATAGCTGGAACTCGCCGCCGGGCTCGTGGAACACGTTGCGATCGCCCTCGAAGAGCGACATATGCGTATGCATGCCCGAGCCCGGGTGCTCGGTGAACGGCTTCGGCATGAACGAGGCGTATACGCCCTGCTGGAGCGCTACTTCCTTCATCGCCAGCCGGAACGTCATGACGTTGTCGGCGGTGCTGAGCGCGTCGGCGTAGCGCAGGTCGATCTCCTGCTGGCCGGGCGCGCCCTCGTGGTGGCTGAACTCGACCGAGATGCCGAGCGCTTCCAGCATGGTGATCGCCTCGCGCCGGAAGTCGTGCGCGACGGCGTGCGGAGTGTGGTCGAAATAGCCGCCATTGTCGATCGGCCGCGGCTTGGCCCCTGGCTCCGGGCGCTCCCGGAGCAGGAAGAACTCGATCTCGGGATGGGTATAGAAGGTGAAGCCGAGCCGGGCCGCCCTGGCCAGCGCCCGCTTCAGCACGTTGCGGGGATCGGCGTAGGACGGCGAGCCGTCCGGCAGCAGGATGTCGCAGAACATCCGCCCGGTCCCGGCGGACTCGCCGCCAGCCGGCATCAACTGGAACGTCGCCGGATCCGGCTTGGCGAGCATGTCGGCCTCATACACCCGGGCGAAGCCTTCGACCGCTGATCCGTCGAAGCCAATGCCCTCGGCAAACGCGCCTTCAAGCTCGGCGGGCGCTACCGCGACCGACTTCAGGTAACCGAGGACGTCGGTGAACCACAACCGGACGAACCGGATATCACGCTCTTCGAGCGTGCGCAGCACAAACTCTTCCTGCCTGTCCACCGACACAGTCTGCCCGGCCTATGTTTCCTGCTTGTTACCGGCCCCGCCTCCCGTCCCTGCTCGGCCGCTGGCGGCAGGCCCCCGGGACATAGGCTGGGCATGTGCCTCAGCTTCGGATCGGGCTGGCTCAGGTCAACGCAACCGTCGGTGACCTGGCCGGCAATAGCGACAAAGTGCTGGAGTGGACCATGCGCGCCGCCGAGCAGGGCGCGCGCATCGTCGTCTTCCCCGAGATGATGCTCACCGGCTATCCGGTCGAGGACCTGGCGCTGCGCCGGTCATTCGTGGACGCCTCGATCTCCGCGCTCCACGAACTCGCCGCGCAGCTGGCCGGGGAAGGCCTGGACGGGATCGCGGTCGTCACCGGTTACCTGGACCGCCGCGCTGGCCAGCAGGCCAGGATCGGTGTCCCGGCGGGCGCACCGCTGGACGCGGCCGCGGTACTGCACGGCGGCCAGGTCGCGATTACCTCGGCCAAGCACCACCTGCCCAATTACGGCGTGTTCGACGAGTTCCGCTACTTCGTTCCCGGCAACACGCTGCCGGTGTTCCGGCTCGCGGCCCACGGCGGCGAGCCGGTGGATGTCGCGGTCGCCATCTGCGAGGACCTGTGGCAGGACGGCGGCCCGGTGGCGGTAGCGCGGAAAGCCGGGGCCGGGCTGCTGGTCGTGCCGAACGCCTCGCCCTATGAGCGAGACAAGGACGACCTGAGGCTTGAGCTCTGCCAGCGCCGCGCCCGCGAGGCCGGGACGGTGCTGGCGTACGCCAACATGGTCGGCGGCCAGGATGAGCTCGTCTTCGACGGGGACTCGATCATCGTCGGCGCGGACGGCCGGCAGCTCGCCCGTGGTCCGCAGTTCGACGAGGCGCTTGTGCTCGCCGACCTCGACCTGCCCGCCGCGGACACCGGCCGCGTACCCGGCCGGAGCGCGGCCGACGCCCACGACGGCACGACGATGACGATCGAGCGGGTCGAGCTGCCGCTGCTGCCGGCGCCCGAGCCGGACGCCCCGCTGGCCGCCGAGATGATCTGGCCGCGGCTGTCGGATCCCGCCGAGATCTACGGGGCGCTGGTGCTGGGCACTCGCGACTACGTGCACAAGAACGGGTTCGGATCGGTCCTGGTCGCGCTGTCCGGCGGCATCGACTCTGCACTGGTCACGACGATCGCCGCCGACGCACTTGGCCCGGACCGGGTGCACGTGGTGCTGATGCCGAGCAGCTATTCCTCCTCGCACTCGGTCACCGATGCCGAGGACCTGGTCAAGCGGCAGGGCGTGCACGCGCGAACGATCCCGATCCACCCGATGATGGACAGCTTCGGCGAACTCGGCCTGCACGGGCTCGCCGCGGAGAACCTGCAGTCACGCATCCGCGGCCAGATCCTGATGTCGCTGTCGAACGCCGAGGGGCACCTGGTGCTGACGACCGGCAACAAGAGCGAGATAGCGACCGGCTACTCGACCCTGTACGGTGACTCGGCGGGCGGCTACGGGCCCATTAAGGACGTGTTCAAAACCGTCGTCTGGAAGCTGTCCCGGTGGCGGAACGAGCAGGCCGCCGAGCGCGGCGAGACGCCGCCTATCCCGGAGAACTCCATCAACAAACCGCCTAGCGCGGAGCTCGCGCCGGGCCAGTTCGACACTGACTCGCTGCCGGAATACGAAGTGCTCGACCGGCTGCTGGATGACTACGTGGAGAAGGACATGGGCGCCGCCGAACTCGTCGCCGGGGGCCATGACCCCGCGCTCGTCGAGCGGGTGATCCAGCTGGTCGACCGGGCCGAGTACAAGCGGCGCCAGTACCCGCCCGGCCCGAAGATCAGCGTCAAGAACTTCGGCCGGGACCGCAGGCTGCCGATTACCAGCCGCTGGCGCGAGCCCCGCATCAGTTAGATCGGATCCCAGCCGGCCGACTGGTAGATGTCCGCCAGCAGCGTCATGAACTTGGCTGTCGACAGGCAGCTTGCGGTCGTCAACCCGGGTCACAGCGGCGATGCCACGAGAGTTGGTCACGAAGACCGTCGCGAACGAGCTCAGGTCAGTGAGCCGCACCGGGCTGTGCCGGGACGCCACAGCCCGGTCAGCGAATCCCCGTTGCAGCAGCTGCATGGTGATTCCCGACAGCATCGCCGCGGCTGGCCAGACGACGTGGTCTCCGTCGAGGAATCCGATGTTCGTCATCGAGCCTTCGGAGATGAGGCCGTCTGGCCCGGTCAGCAGCGCGTCGTCGAAGCCGTGCCGCTCTGCCAGCCGCCCGTAGTAGACCTGGCCGAAGTCACCGAGGTGCTTGATGTGCGCGACGCTGCGCTGATACGGAACGGATTCCAGGCTGAACTCAGCGCGCAGGCCGCCTGGCGGCCGGACGATCACCAGCACGCACGGGGGCTCGTCAGGATCTGGACGCTGCACGTAGACCCGGACGGACGCGTCAGTGCCGGCACCGAGCGCGTGGCGGATGTAGGCGCGGACCGCGGCGACATCCAGGCTCGTGCCGAACAGCTCAGCGGTTGCCTGGCCGAGCCGGGCCAGGTGCAGGTCAAGCCCGCGCACCTGGCCGCCCCGCACCTGCATCGCGGTGAAATGCCCGTAGCCGTTCAGCGCCAGCGCCTGCAGCTGATCAGCGCCGGGGTGGCACCGTTGAGTTCCAGCCTGTCCGCCGCGAAATGTGGCATCGCGTTACGACAACCCGACGCTGGTGCCGGGCCGCAGAAACGCTCCGCGCCCCGCCTTCGCCGGGACGCCCGTCAGGCGCGCGCGGCTCGGTTCCAGGCGTACGCATGAGTGCCCGAGTTTCGTCAGCAGCATGCTCGTGAGCCTATCGTCAGCGCGCGGCCAGCCCCCGCAGCAGTTCCTCCACTACCCGCCTGGCGTAGCGCGAGTCGAGGTGTTCTTCGCCGTACATGCTGGCGAGTACCGCTCCGTTCAGCAGCACGACGGCGGCACCGATGTCGGTATTCTCGCGCAGCTCGCCAGTCGCCACACCGCGGCGCAGCACCGCGGTGACCACGTCTCGGCGCGGCTTGACGACGATCTCCACGTACCGGGCCATCAGCCGCGGATAGCGCACGCCCTCGCCCTGCAGCAGTGCGAACAGCCTGGCCCGGCGCGGGTCGGCCGCCTCCCGGCAGATCGCGCTCAGCAGCGCGGTGAGGTCGGCCCGGACCGACCTGCCTAGCGGCGCCGGCAGCTGGGTGCGCAGGCCGTCAATCGCATCAACGAGCATGTCCTCTTTGCCAGGCCAGCGCCGGTAGATCGTCGCCTTGCCGACACCAGCCCGGGCAGCCACCTGCTCTATGTACAGCGCATCCGGGCCGCACTCGGCGAACAGGTCCAGCGCGGCCGCCAGGATCGCCTGCTCGGCTTGCTCACTACGGGGCCGGCCGGGACGGCGCTGCTCCTCCTGGGAACTGGCCATGCCTGCCTTCGGGGCGGGAAGCGTGGACCGGCCGGCGGACGTTGTCTGTGGTGGCGCAGTCCATGGTGGCTCGGCATAAACGATACGGAACACCACCGTATCGCAAATGACCCAGCCCGGGACGGAAAGTTGCAGGGTCGGGTCTATCGGCTGCCAGGCCTGTGCACCGGCCGGCTCGCCATGCCATCATCAGAGGGTCCGGGGACGCCACAAGGGCGCAACGAGACGCGGAGGATGTAATGACTGCTGACCAGGGCCAGTATCGGGCGGCACCAGCCGCACCGGCCGGGACCCCAGAACCCCTTTACGGCGGCGCGGCCAGCCGCCGCCTCACCGTCAGGGACATCGCCGCCGCCAAGGGCCGCGGCGAGAAATGGCCGATGCTCACCGCCTACGACGCGCTCACCGCGTCCGTCTTCGACTCGGCCGGGATCCCGGTACTGCTGGTAGGCGACTCGGCGGCGATGGTGGTCTATGGCCATGATTCCACCATTCCGGTCACCGTTGACGAGCTCATCCCGCTGACTGCCGCCGTGGTCCGTGGCACCCGCCGCGCGCTGATCGTGGCTGACCTGCCGTTCGGCTCGTACCAGGCGTCGCCAGCCGCCGCGCTCGAGGCGGGCATCCGGTTCCTCAAGGAAACCGGCGCCCAGGCCGTGAAGCTCGAGGGTGGCTACCGGGTCGTCCGCCAGGTCGAGGACCTGGTCGCGGCCGGCATTCCGGTGATGGCGCACCTGGGCCTGACGCCTCAGTCGGTCAACGCGTTCGGCGGCTACAAGGTGCAGGGCCGTGGCGAGGACGGCGAGCGGCTGCTGCACGACGCCAAGGCGCTCCAGTCGGCTGGCGCGTTCTCGGTCGTGCTCGAGTGCGTCCCCGCGGACCTGGCCAGGCGGGTCACCGCAAGCCTCGACATCCCGACCATCGGGATCGGCGCCGGACCGGACTGCGACGCGCAGGTGCTGGTCTGGCAGGACATGGCGGGGTTGTCGCCGCGGACAGCGAAGTTCGTCAAGCGTTACGCGGACGTCTCCGGCGTGCTGCGCGACGCGGCCGAGGCGTTTGCCGCGGACGTAGTATCCGGCAGCTTCCCGACTCAGGAGTTCTCTTACCGCTGAGTTCTCTTGCCGCTGAGTTCTCTTACCAGTGAGATGTCCTAGCGCTGGGTTGTTGTCCTAGCGCTGGGCGGCTGCTGACACCAGCACGAGCCGGTCGCCGAACTGGACCGGTCCTGTTCGCGGGTCATCGGCGGCCAGCAGGCTGCCGTTGCGCAGCACGGCTATCAGGCCGACAGGGGCCGCCCGGCCGATCTCGCCGTCGGCCGGGGCGCCGCTCGGTCAGGTCCAGATCGTGCTCCCGGCCCAGCAGTTCGGCCACTACCTGACCACACGCCGGCTCGATGGTGGACAGGCCGAGCAGCCGGCCAGCCGCGGCGGAGGAGACCACCACCTGGTCGGCGCCGCTCTGGCGGAGCAGCGGTTCGTTCTCTGCCTCCCTGACGGCGGCGATGATGGTGAGGGTCGGGTTCAGCTGACGCGCCGTCAGCGAGATCAAGACGGCGGTGTCGTCCCGACCGACCGCGATGACCAGCCGCGACGCCGCCGCTGTCTCGGCGCTGGAAAGCACGTCGCGCCTGGTCCCGTCGCCCGTCACGGCCGTAAGGCCGGCCTGGTTAGCTTCGCTTGTCGCCGCCAGCACGTTGTCGACCACCACGATCGAGGCGGGCGCGAGGGCCGCCTCACGCAGCGTCGCCACCACGCTCCGGCCCTTGCTGCCGTAGCCGACGACCACGGTATGCCCAGTCATTTTCGACCTCCAGCGGGTGAGCCGCCAGCCCAGCCGGGTCCGCTCGGTCAGCACTTCCAGGGTGGTGCCGATGAGGACTATCAGGAAGATGACCCGGATCGGTGTGATGACGACCGTGTTCACCAGCCGCGCCACGTTCGTGACCGGAACGATGTCGCCGTAGCCGGTCGTGGACAACGTGATGGTCGCGTAATACGCGGACCCGAGCAGGTTCAGCGGCTGGCCGGGCCGGGCCGCGTCCCGGTAGCCGTAGCGGCCGAGGTAGACAATCACCGTCGCCAGCACCAGCAGCCCGGCCGCGATCGCGGCCCTGGTGCCGACCGCCGCCAGCGGGCTGACACGGCGCGAGGGCAGCGACACCGGGGACTGCTCTGGCCCTGGACCAGAGCTCAGCCCTCCGCAGTCCCTGCATCACAATCAGTGACCTTACACACGAGCCTGGCCGCCTGACCTGGCCGCCGGCCGGAAGCCCGTCAGATGTCGGTGATGCGCAGCCCGGCGTGCGCCTTGTACCGGCGGTTGATGGCGATGAGGTTCGCCGTCAGGGCCTCCACCTGACCGCAGTTGCGCAACCGGCCGGCGAACACCCCGCGCATGCCGGGGATCCGGTCGGCCAGCGCGGCCACCAGGTCGGTCGCAGCCCGGTCGTCACCAAGCACGAGCACGTCGAGCTCGATTTTCTCGACGTGCGGATCGAGCAGCAGAATGGCCGAGACGTGGTGGAACGCTCCGACGACGGTACTGTCCGGCAGCACGGCGGCCGCCTGCTCGGCCGCGCTGCCCTCGGGCACCGAGATCGGATACGCGCCGCTGGAGTCGAAGCCCACCGGGTTGACGCAGTCGATGACGACCTTGGCGGCCAGCGGCCCGGCCAGCGCGGCGAGCAGCTCCCGGTGCCCGTCCCACGGCACGGCAGCGATCACCATGTCGGCCCGCTCGGCCGCCTCGGCGTTCAGGCCGCCGGCCAGCAGCGGGCCACCGCCGAGTTCGGCTGCCACGGTTGCGGCCCGGTCGGCGTCTCGCGAGCCGATGATGACACGATTCCCTGCCATCGACAGTCGCCGGGCCAGGCCGCGGCCCTGCTCTCCGGTGCCGCCGAGAATGCCGATCACGAGGGCGCCGACATCAAGGCTGCGGCCGCCAGCTGGCTCTTGCGTCATGCGCCAGATCCTGCCAGACCCGGCACTACGCCGCTTCACCAGCGCCTGGCTGCCGGGTCGGGCACCATGGGGGTCATGAACGCCGACCAGGTGGCGGCCCTGCGCGCTCTCCTCGCGCCCACCGGCTGGGTCGACCGGACTGCCGGGTTCGCGCGTGCCCTGCGGCGCAGTGCCCGGACGCCGACCGGACTGCTCATCATCGGCCCCGCAGGCTGCCGAGCCCTGGCACATGACAGCGCACTTAGCCGACGAGAGCCGGCTAGCCGGGCGGCCCGAGCTAGCGCCGACATTAGTGCGCTGGGCGCCCCCGCCGGGCGCGCCGCCGCACCTGTCGGTAAGCCTTGACCGGCTCCGGGCCGCGTCCCGCGATGAAACCTTGCTCGTCGTGAGCCAGGCGCTGGCGCCCGCGGAGCTGCTGGAGCGCGTGCAGGATGTGCGCCGGATCGGCGTCACCGTATTCGCCCTCGATCAGGGCGATCCCGAGCTCGACGGCCTGGCGCACGAGTCGCTGGCCGTTCCCGCTGACATCGCGCCGGTATCGTTCGATGCTGCTCAGCACCTGGTCAGCGCCGCGGTTGGCGAGGACGGCGGGCGGCAGGCGGGCGGGCGGCACCGATCCGCCAGGCAGCGGTCCGCGCGCTTGCACGACTCGTCTACCGCGGCGGGCGATCGTGAATCGGTGAAGGCCCGGCTGGCACGGCTGCTGGACGCAGTCAGCGGCTCGGCGCCCGACTGCAGCCCGCTCAGAGCCCCTCATCGACCTCCGCGCCAGCCGGCTCGGCCTGTTCGGGCTCGCCGCCTTCCAGGCTCACCGATACCTGCTGCTCCCGAACCTGGACCGGGCCACGTGCATTCGGCATGCGTCCGTCCAGCTTGCGTATCCCGTAGATCGGCGGCGGCGCCATCTCGGCGAACTGCGCGATCGCCGTGCCGACGATGGTCGCCTCGGCAACATGGTCGTGGCCAAGCGGCACGACCGGGCACTTGCGCCGGCTGACCTTGGTCTCCATCTGGCGGACCACAACGCCTTCGGCGCCCATCCGGATCAGGTCAAGCTCCAGCTCGTTCCTGGCATCGGTGCGCATCTGCTTGACCAGGTAGGTGTACCCCTCGACCTCCACGTTCCCCGCTGTCCATCGCGTTTGCCCTGCCGTCAGCCAGTCGTCGTGGCGGTACCCCACGGCGATGCCAAGGGCGAGCCCGACCGGGATCCAGCCGTGCGCGACGAGCTTGGTGAAGTCCTGGCCGGAGAGGTCGGAGGCAAACGGCTGGCTCCGCACCCGGACGCCGGGCGCCCGGATCGCAGTGCCGATAGCGCTGAACTCGAGCGTGTCATCGTCGTCGAACGGGCCGACCGTCAGCGTCACCCCGATGATGCCGTGGCCGCCCAGCGCCGCGCACTCGGCGGTCATCCGGCTGATTGCGGCCCGCCGGGCCCGGTACAGCACGGACACCAGCGCGTGCGCGGACCCGATGGCCGCCGCGCCGACCGGCCTTTGCACCGGCCGCGGCTGATCCGCACGCCGCCCGGGCCGGGCGGCGAGTAGGCCGCGTTCCCTCACCGCGGAAGACCTGCAGGCCGTAAGGGCATTCCTCGCCGCCGGTGTCCCCGACGTTGAACACCGCGGCGCCGAGCACCTGGCCCGACCGGCTGGAACCCGACCCGCGAGATCGCGGCGAACTCGTTGACTTGAGCGCGGACCCCCAGGTCCGCGGCCGGGCGCGATGCCGCGACGGGCGGTACCGCGTCACCGGTCATCTCAGGAGTCCAGGCTCAAGACCATCGTCGGAGTCTGGATGACGTGGTCGTCGCGCAACGGCCGCACGGCGGTGCCGATAGCAAAGAACTCGGTGGTGTGCGAACCCCAGGTGTGACTGTGCTGGCGCAGCTGGACCCCGACGATGCCCTCCGCCGCCAGGCCCTCGGCCTCGGCCTGCATCCGGCTCATCGCGAGCTCGCGCGCGTCATAGAGGGCCTGGGTGAACTGCTCGAGCTCGACGTTCCGGCCGATGTTGCCCATCTTGCTGCCGAGCTTCTGGTGCGCGATGTGGTAGACGCACGATCCCATCACCATGCCGAGCGGCGCGTAACCGGCCCGGATCAGCGTCCAGAAGTCCTGGCCGGACAGGTCGGAGGTGAACGGCAGGCTCTTGTTGTTCTTCCAGTTCGTCACGCCGCCGCCGCCAGCGCCCGGCTCGGCCACCACAGCGGTGCCGACCGCGATGAACTCGGCGATGTCGGCGCCGAACTCCTTCATCTCCACATCCAGCCGGACGCCCACGATGCCGTCGGCGCCAAGCGCCTGCGCCTCGGCTTCCATCCGGGTCATGGCCAGTTCCCGTGCGTGGTACATGGCCTGCGAGAGCACGTCCAGCTCCTGGCTCTTGCCCCAGCGGGCGACCTGCAGGCCCACGTGGTAGATCGAGGTGCCCAGCACCAGCCCGACCGGGCGGAAGCCGACCTCCCGGACCAGCAGGAACTCGTTGACCGACAGGTCCGAGGTGAAGATCGAGCCTTTCGCGCCGGGGCGCAGCTCGGCCAGCCTGCGCATCGCGTCCTGGGGTACTCCCGAGCACCTCAAGATCGGTGCTCTGCTGCTCCGTCATCGCTGCTCCCTTACCTTCAGTCAATCTCTGGCGCCCGTTAGCCGGATGCCCGCGCGGCCTGCCGCCGCTGCGGGTCCAGCGACATAATCGCGAGCGGCGGCTCGGCCGCGCGCCTTGCGGCGGCCGAACTGGGCTATCGCGGTGCCGATGATCGTCGCTTCCACCACGTGATCACGGCGGCCTTCCTGCATCGTGCACTCGTGCTCGCCGACCCGGAGCTCCATCGCCTGCACGACCACGCCGTCGGCGCCATGCCGCTCCACGTCGCGCCGCAGCTGGTTCCTGGCGTCGTGCCTGGTCGCGTTGACCAGGTCGGTATACCCGCTCACCTCGGTGTTGCCGGCCCCACCTGGTCTGGGTCACTGTCACCCAGTCATCGTGCCGGGCGCCGATCGAGATACCGAGCACCAGGCCGGCCGGCACCCAGCCGGCCAGCACGAGCTTGGTGAAGTCCTGGCCCGACAAGTCAGAGGTGAACGGCTCTCGCAGCGGCGGCGCGCCCGCCGCGCGCACGGCCGTGCCGATGGCCTTGAACTCAAGGCCGCCAGCCGGGAAAGCGCCGATCGTCAGCCGCACGCCGACCACGCCATGGCCGCCCAGCGCCTGGCATTCGGCCGTCATCCTGCCGATGGCCTGGCGCCGGGCCTGGTACATGGTGCGGACCATCGGCGCGTACGAGCCCAGCGACGCCGCTGCCGGAGGTCGCCGTCACGCTGTTGTACGGGTCGGCGAAGGCTGTACCGGCCGCCGAGCCCGCCCATCCGTACCCGCCGCCCCAGGCCGGGCACGCGTAGCCGCCGGTGTAGCCGATGTTGTAGACGGCGGCGCCCAGGACCTGCCCCACCACCTCGAAGCCGACGCTCTTGATCGAGGCGAACTCGTCGGCGGTCAGGGCCGAGCCCCACGTGCCGCTGGCCCGGATCTCCGCCATCCGCGGCCAATGCGCGCAGGCGGCAGCCCGTCCCCCGGCTATCCACGGTACCTTGCGCCCCCTTGTCGGGCTTCTGCCGACCGCCTTCCTTACAAACCGGCTCGCTCGGAACGTCCTCGCCAGGCCACCGTCGTCCTGCAGCGTCCCATTCCTCGTTCCGGCGCTGGACAGTCTCCAGCGCGTCGGCCGCCGCCTCACGCGTCGGGTACGGGCCGAGCCGGTCCTTCCCGGCGCAGCCTGGACCCTGCTCCACTTCCATGTGCTTCAGGCAGAACCACCAGCTCTGGTCATCATCCATGACCACTAGACTTGCAGATCATGGTCGCACTGCTCCAGCCCGGCCGGGTTTCGCCCGAGCGGGCCGTTCCCGCCGCACATCGCCCGCCCTGAATACGTCGGCCGGCGCATGCCGCGACTCGGCGAGCCCGACGTCAAGGATGCCGAGACGATCGAGCGGATGCGGGTCGCCGGGACGATAGCCGCGCAAGCACTGGCCGAGGTCGGACGGCAGGTGGTACCAGGGGTGACCACCGACGCGCTGGACCGCATCGGGCACGAGTTCCTGTGTGACCACGGCGCGTACCCGAGCACCCTGGGCTACCGCGGCTTTCCCAAGTCGTTGTGCACCTCGCTGAACGAGGTCATCTGCCACGGCATCCCGGACGACACCGTGATCGAAGACGGCGACATCGTCAACATCGACATCACCGCGTTTATCGGCGGCGTGCATGGTGACACCAACGCGACGTTCCTGGCCGGCTCGGTCAGCGAGGAATCCCGGCTGCTGGTCGAACGCACCAGGGAAGCCATGATGCGCGGTATCCGTGCCGTCGCCCCAGGCCGCCCGCTCAATGCGATCGGCCGCGTCATCGAGTCGTACGCGCGCCGGTTCGGCTACGGCGTGGTCCGCGACTTCACCGGTCACGGGATCGGCACGACCTTCCACTCGGGCCTCGTCGTGCCGCATTTCGATGACCCGTCCGTCAACGTGATCATGGAACCAGGCATGACGTTCACCGTCGAGCCGATGCTGACGCTCGGCACGATCGAGTACGACCTCTGGCCCGATGGCTGGACGGTGCTCACCGCCGATCGCCTGCGCACCGCGCAGTTCGAGCACACGCTGGCGGTGACCTCAGACGGTTACGAGATCCTTACGCTCGCTTGAGTCAGGCTGCCCCGGCTCTGCCTGCCCAAGCTGTGGCTGTCCCGGCTCTGGCTGTCCAGGCTCAGGCTCGTCCGGCACGCCTTCGCAGGCCAGGCTGCGGCCTGGCAGCCAGGACAGCCAGCGCGGCAGGTACCAGGCCCGTTCGCCGAGCAGTGCGAGGCAGGCAGGCAGCACGACGCCGCGCACCACAGTCGCATCGAGCAGCACCGCCACGGCCAGTCCGACGCCCAGCATCTTGACGTCGATCAGCGACAGCGTGGCAAAGATCGAGAACACGGCCACCATGATCACGGCGGCGCTTGTCACCACGCCAGCGCTCCTGCCGATGCCGTTCACGATGGCGTCGCGGCAGCTCGCGCCGCCGGTCCGCAGCTCCCTGATCCGGCTGAGGATGAACACGTGATAGTCCATGCTCAGCCCGAATAGCAGCACGAAGGTAAACAGCGGCACCCACGGCACGAGCGCGCCGAACGAGGTGAAACCGAGCAGCGACGACAGGTGACCGTCCTGGAAGATCAGCGTGACGACGCCGTAGGCTCCGCCTACGGACAGCAGGTTCAGCCCGATCGACATCAACGGCACGGTCACGCTGCGGAACGCCGCCATCAGCAAGATGAAGGCGAGCAGCGCCACCGCCGCGAAGACCAGCGGGGTTCGCGAGTCCAGCCGCGACCGGAAATCGTAGCTCGCCGCGGTGTTGCCGGTCACCGCGAACGAGGCGCCGGGAACGTGGCCAATCGTGGCCGGCAGCACCTTGTCCTGCAGGGTCACCAACGCGCGGTCCGAGACGGCGTTCGCGCCATTGCCCGGCAGCGGCACCTGCAGCACCAGCGCCCGGCCGCCCGCCACGAGGCTGGCGGTGACAGGCACCTTCCCCTCAGCTGCCCTCAGCTCGGCCACCGCATTCTGCATGGCGGGACCATGGACGCTGCCGGTAACGACCACCTCGGCCGGGGCAGGCTTGCCGGGAAACTCGTGCTGGATGGTATCCAGGACCCGGACGACGCCGAGGTTGCTCGGCAGCGCCATCCCAGGGTCCCCGATCCGCATGCCGAGCGCGGGCGCGCTCAGCACCAGCATGCCGAGTGCGGCGATCCCGCCATACAGCAACGGCTTGCGCACCACCCGGCTGGCGAGCCCGGACCAGAACCGCGACGCGCCCGGGCAGGTGCGGCGCCTGCCCAGATGAGGCAGCCTCCCCTTGTCGGCCCAGGAGCCGAGCCAGGACAACAAGGCGGGCAGGAACGTCAGCGACCCGAGCACGGTCACCCCGACCACGATGATGGTGCCGAACGCCAGCCCGGTGAACACGTCGATGCCGGTCAGGAACATGCCCGCAAGCGAGACCATGACGGTGAGCCCGGACACCACGATCGCGCGGCCCGAGGTGCTCGCCGCGATCTTGAGCGCCGCGAGCATGCTGTGTCCCTTGGCTCGTTCCTCGCGCTCCCGGCGCAGGTAGAACAGGGAGTAGTCGACACCTACCGCCATCCCGATGACCAGCACGATCTCCGACGCGCCAGCTCCGACGGGCAGCCACTGGGCCGCGATGCTGAGCAGCGATACGGCAGCCACCACCGCGGTCCCGGCCAGCAAGACCGGAATGCCGGCCGCAATCAGCGCGCCGAACACGCAGACCAGCAGGATCAGCGTGAGCGGGATGGACGTCCACTCCGACTGGCGGAAGTCATGTCCGAGCAGCGCATTAGCAACCCGGTCGGTGCTGGCGTCGCCCGCCTCGCTGATCAGCAGCCCGGGATTCTGAACCTGAATGCGGTGCACGGCGGCCAGATCGGCCAGCACGGTAGCATCAGCAGCCGCGTTCGGCCCGGCCACATTGAAGGTGACCAGCGCCGCGAGCCCGCTGCGCGAGATAAGGGCGTGCCCGCCGGGGCCAGATGGTGCCCGGATATCGGCAGCGGCCCGTGGCAGCGCCACCAGGGCACGCTCCACCTGACGGGCCACCGCCCGGATCCGGCGCGCCGTGTCGGCTTCGATGTGCCGTGCTCCGGTGCGCGCCGCGATCAGCACGCTCTCGGCCGGAGGGGTGACCACGCCGAGCTGGGTGAGCACCTGCTCGCCCTGTCCAGCCTGGCCCGGATCGTACTGCTGCGCGCCCGCGGAGGTCACCGACTGGCCGGCAATGAAGCAGCCGATGACGAAGGCCAGCCACAGCACCACTGCGGTCTTCCGGTGCCGGGCGCTCCACCCGGCGATTCGCTCAACCGCTGGACGGGGGCTTTGAGGCATGCGGGTGCTAGGGAGCAGGCCCATGCTCGCTCTCTGGCTCGGGGAGGGATAGCAGGCCTCATGCCGGAGTCAAGGGCGGCGAGCCAGCTGTGACTGAACTGTAGCTGAGCTGTGGCCATGAGTGAGCCAATGCTGCAGAAAGCTAGCGGATCCTGATGAATCCGCCAGCTTCTCCTCAGGCCTGAGCTTCCCCTGAGGCCTGAGTTCCGGCTCTTTGTTGGCGGCCACGTTCCCTTTCTGGCGGGAGCAGCACGGCCACCGGTGGGATCATCTGCGCATGGGCGAACTGATCTTGATCCGGCATGGCGAGACGGAGTGGAGCAGGTCAGGCAGGCACACCGGCAGGACCGACGTGCCGCTGACCGACGCCGGGCTGGCTGCTGCCGCGAGGCTCGCGCCGGCGCTGGCGGTAAGGCACCTCGTCGCGGCATTCACCAGCCCGGCTCAGCGGGCGATGGTAACGGCGCAGCTGGCCGGGCTGGCCAGCGCTCGCCAGGACCCTGACCTGTGGGAGTGGGACTACGGCGGCTGCGAGGGCCTGACCAGCGCGCAGATCGGCGAGCAGTGGCCCGCCTGGTACCTGTGGCGCGACGGCGTCAGCCCTGGGGACCAGTCCCATCCGGGCGAGACCGTGCAGCAGGTGGGCAGGCGGGCAGACGCAGTGCTGGGCCGGGTCCGTCCGCTGCTGCCGGACGGTGACGTGGCCCTGGTGGCGCACGGGCACCTGCTGCGCGTGCTGACGGCCCGCTGGCTCGGCCTTGCGCCTGACGGCGGTCGGTACTTCCGGCTGGATACCGGCACGCTCAGCCTGCTCGGCAGCGAGCACGGCGAGCCGGTGATCAGCGCGTGGAACATGCCGGTTTCCGGCTAGCGGTCAGGCCGCCCGCGACCGGAGGCGGCGCGCGGGCAGCAGCAGCAACTGCGGTGGCAGCCGGGTACTCGACTCGAACGCGGCGCGGAGCGCCACGGTCACCGCGGCGTCGGTCAGGCCGATGGCCGGCGTCCCGTAGAGCCGTCGCGCCCACGGCGGCAGGCTGGCGAAGGCAAGCACGTTGAGCGGCGGGACGATCAGCCGCAGCGGCGCATAGGGCGGCGGCAGCTTCGGGGTGAACGACAGCCGCAGCGCCCGCCGGGCCTCCGCGCATGCCTGCAGTTGCGGCTGCATCCGCTGGTAATAAGCGTCGAGCTCGGCCATGCTGGCCGGCACGTCGCCGGGGATCGAGGCCGACGATGGCGGCGCTGCGCCGCTGCTCGTCGACGAACGTGTCCAGTTCGGCCGGCGTCAGGTGCATCCCGCTGCGGCGGGCGATCTCCGCGTAGGAGCCAACCTCACCGCAGTGCACCCACAGCAGCAGCTCCGGCTCGTCCAGCCGGAACTCGCGGCCTTCGTGCACCCCGCGTGAGCGACGAGTGGATCTTGCGCAGTCTGGCCCCGGCCCGCTCCGCTTCGGCCACCGTCCCGTACGTGCGCACCCGGACGAATTTGACGGTCCTGGTGAACCTGCCCCATGCCTGGTCTCGCTGCGCGAACGCGGTGTTCTGCCAGGTGCCCTTCATCACCTTCGGATGCAAGGCCTGGAGGTACATGGCTCGCACGCCCGCTATCCACATGACCGGCTCGCTGAGCACCCGCCAGGTCACCGAGCCAGGGCCGAAGAGGCCGTGGTCGGCGGCAGGTTGCGCGGTCATCGCTGGCGGGTCTCTTCCTCGAGCCAGTCCAGGTAGGACGGTGAGCCGGCCACAATCGGCGTGGCGGTGATCTCGGGCTCGTCGTAGCTGTGCCGTTCGGCCAGGAACTCGGCCAGCTCGTCATAGCGATCGGCCGGGAGCTTGAGCATCAGCAGCCACTCCTCGGCGCGCTCCAGGCCATCCTCCCACCAGTACGTGCTCGCGATCGGCCCGGCGACCTGAGCGCAGGCGGCGAGCCTGGCTTCGACCACGGCGCGGGCCAGTTCCACCGCTTCCGCGCGGGAATCGGTGGTGGTCTGCACCTGGAGGAACTGCGGCTCGCTGCCCGCAATACGCCGCTGCGCTGGCATGGCCCGATCGTACGCCCGGCCACGGTTGCGCACTGCCCGCGGACCGGTAGCCTGTCCTGAATTATTCAGCGGGCCTCGCCGCGATGCGACGGAGACCAGATGCGCCGCTTCTCACTCATCGTCAACCCGGCCGCCGGCCGCGGCCGGGCCCTGGCGGCCGTGCCGCAGGCCACCGCAGCGCTCGACGCGGCCGGAGCCAGCTACCTGGTCAGCGAGTCGGCCAGCCTGGGCCATGCCGCGCAGCTGGCAGCCCAGGCCGCCGAGGCGGGAGAGGTGGTGGTCGCCGTCGGCGGCGACGGCATGGCTGGGGCGCTCGCGGCCGCCTGTGCCCGGCACGGCGGCAGCCTCGGCATCATCCCGGCCGGCCGAGGCAACGACCTCGCGAGGACGCTGCGGATCCCGCTGACCCGGCCGCCGCCGTGAGCGTCTCTGGCCTGCGGCACGACGCGCCAGATCGACCTGATCGGGGTCAGCGTGCCGGGCGAGCCGGAGGCTGTGGTGGCCGGCAGCGTCTACCTGGGCGTGCCCTCGGTGGCCGGCGAGATCGCGAACCGGTCGCGCTGGCTGCCAGGATCGCTGGTCTACCAGGTCGCGGCGCTGCGGGCGGTAGCCGGCTGGCGGCCGGCCGGCTTCGCCGTGGCCGGCAGCAGCAACGGCACGACTTCGCCGGCTACGCCGTCGTCGTGGCGAACTGCGCCTACTTCGGCGCTGGCATGCTGGTCGCTCCGCCCGCCTGTGTTGACGATGGCGTGCTTGACCTGGTGCTCATGCGGCACGGGCCCAAGCTGGCGTTCATCCGGGCACTCACCAGGATCAAGGACGGGTCGCACACCGCGCTCGCTCAGGTCAGCCTCGAACGCGACCACGAGGTAACGCTCACGGTCGACCGGCCGATGCCTGTCGCCGCCGACGGCGAGACCATTCCGTTCGCCGCGCCGCTACCGGCCGGCACGCCGCTGCGTATCCGCGTCCTGCCCGGCGCGCTCACGGTAATCGCACCGGCAGCCAGCTGAGCCGGCCGGTCCAGCCTCGGCACTCACCGTAAGCAGGGTTCCCGCCCGCTGCCCGCGGGCGGGAGCCCCCGCTCATCGCCTAGTAGTACCCGCCACCGCCCGAGCTCTTCGAGGCGCTGGGAGACGGGCTGGCGCCGAGCTTGGCGCCGGTCGGGGTCATCGCCCACCACAGCCCGCCGGACGCGTTCAGGCCGTTGCCGTTGACCTGGCCCGGCGCGGTGTCGCCCGTGTAGGTGTAGAGCGGATGCCCGGCGTAGGTGGCCTGCACCTTGCCATCGGACCTGGTGATGGTGCCGAAGTGCATCGTCAGGCTGGCACCGGCCGCAGCTGACGGCTTGCCGAGAACTGGCAGCCAGAACGACGCGCAGCCGCCGTTACAGTTCGACTTGGTCGGGGTGTCGATCGCGAACCAGTAGATCGTCTTGCCCTGCGCCGTAACCAGCACCGTGCCTTTGCTCGTGCTGGCGGTCTTGATGACCGCGCCCGAGCCGTTGGCCTGCTGAGTGACGCTCGGGCTTACTGCCGGGGCGCTTGTGCTTGGCGAGCTGTTCGAGGAGGACGCCGTGCTCCCGCAGGCAGCGAGCACCGCGACCCCGCCCGCCAGAACTGGCGCCGCCCACCATCGGTTGCGCATGGCCATATCTCCGTTCCGTATTCTGTTGATGCTCATGACCTTCCCTACCCCCTGATACGGCGGGCCGAGCCGGAACGTTCACGGGTGGCTAGCCTGAAATTCTCCCGCAGAGCCAGGCCAGCGAAACCGGATACCGGTAGTCGATGGCCGCATGCGTCGCATCGAACAGCTCAAAGTGCACCACTTCGTCCGGTACGCCGATCGCGTGCACCTCTGCCCGGAACGCCTCGGCGCCCACATCGAGGAAGTAGTCATCCCTGGTCCCGGCGTCGATCCAGATCGCGCGCAACGACCGCAGCGCGTCCGCGTAGCGGGGCGCCATCCGGACCGGATCCCAGTCCAGCCAGCGCTGCCAGACCGCTGGCCGCAGCTTGCCCGTGACCGGGTCGAATGGCAGGTCCACCGAGCCGTCCTCGTTCGCAGAGAACGCCGCCGCGACGCCGAGCAGCCCTACCAGCTCGCCATCGGCCGGGATCGTGAACGGCACCCGCGAGCGGAAGTCCTCCCACCACCGCCAGATGTCGCCGTCGTAGCCACGCAAGGCCCGCACCGCCGCGGCGAACTCCTTCAGGTAGCAATACTCATACAGGCTGTCGCCTGCGTGCGTGGCCAGGGCGCCGAACAAGTCCGGCCGCAGCATCGGCGTGATCATGGCACCGAACCCGCCGCTTGACTTGCCCATGATCGCCCGGTGCTCCCGGCCGGCCAGCGTCCGGTAGTGGCCATCGACCCACGGCACTACCTCCTCGCACAGGTAGGAGTGGTACCGGCCGGTGCCAGGCGAGTCCACGAACTGGCTGCCGCCGTAGCTGGTCCAGGCGTCGACGTACACCACGATGGCGGGCGGCGCCTGCCTGGCCGCGAACACCGCATCAGCGGTCTCGGTAAACGGCTGGCGGAACGGCGAGCGGTTGTGCCACATCGCCAGGTGACCGGTATAACCCTGAATGACGTAGACAGCCGGGTACGTGCGCCCGGGCTCATCCGCGTAGCCGGGCGGTGTGTAAACCCACAGCGGCCGCTCATGCGGATCGCCCAGCGGGTTGCCCCGCAGCAACTGGCTGTCGATCACGTGCTCGCTGAGTGTCCCGGCGAGCTCAGCTGACCAGGGAAGCATAGGCAGCACCTCATCACACCGCTCACGAAGGAGCTCAGCTGCCCCTGGCGCATCGCGGATTTCACCTGCCAGCCACCAGAGCACCGTGCGCGATCCGGCCTGGCGACATACCGTCAGAAGGTGACCGCAGCAGCCTCAGGACCAGCGCCGTGGGCAGAGGCGGACCTTGCGGAGCAGCGGCTGGCCAGGGCCATCCGGGAACTGGCCCCGCCAGCCACGCGGGCCCGGGCTGGCGATCCGGCCCGGGCGCGACCTGGGCGGCGATCCGGTCCGGGCGGGCTCGGGCCTGTCCGTCGGCCGGTGCCTTGACCTGTTCGGCGCGCAGCTGGCCAGCAGGCACCTCGACCTGGCCGCCCGGTGGCTGCGCAGCCGCGGCGCCGGGTACTACACCATCGGCTCGTCCGGGCACGAGGGCAACGCCGGCGTCGCGGCGGCGCTGCGGCTCACCGACCCGGCCCTGCTGCACTACCGGTCCGGAGCCTTCTACCTGGTCCGGGCCGCCCAGGCGAGCCCGCCGCGGGACGGCGTCGCCGACGTCCTGCTGGGCCTGATGGCGGCATCCGCGGAGCCGATCGCGGGCGGGCGGCACAAGGTATTCGGTCACCCGGAACTGCACGTTATACCGCAAACCTCGACGATCGCCTCACACCTGCCGAGGGCCATGGGCCTGGCGTTCTCCGTCGCCAGGGCGGCCAAGCTCGGCGTGGAAACGCCGTGGCCACAAGACAGCATCGTGATATGCAGCTTCGGCGATGCCTCGGCGAACCACTCCACGGCGACCGGCGCCATCAACGCGGCGTCCTACGCCGCATACCAGGGCCTGCCCATGCCGCTGCTGCTGGTCTGCGAGGACAACGGCCTCGGCATCAGCGTCCGGACCCGGCCGGCTGGGTGGCCGCCCA
Source organism: uncultured Actinomycetota bacterium (assembly GCA_963834665.1). GTDB lineage: Bacteria > Actinomycetota > Actinomycetes > Streptosporangiales > Streptosporangiaceae > JAJYUU01. Next base: position 270,054 of record CAWICK010000003.1, on the reverse strand, counting down.
GGCAGTACGGCCCCGCCTGAAGTACTTCAGTGCTGATGGCGCCGACCTGGCCGCGGTCTACGACGCGACTGCCGAGGCCGCCGACTGGGTCCGGGAGCGACACTCGCCCGCCTTCCTGCACGTCCGGATGGTCAGGCTCGGCGGCCATGCCGGGACCGACGTGGAGTCCGCCTACCGGTCGCCCGCCGAGATCGCCGCCGACACCGAGCGGGATCCGATCCTCGGTACCGCCAGGCTGCTGGTCCAGGCCGGCGCCCTCGGCCCGGCCGAGATCCTGGACTGGTACGAGCAATCCAGGGCGCGAGTCCTGGCGCAGGCCGGCGACCTGGCTGGCGCGCCCCGGCTGGCCAGCGCCAGCCAGGTCATGGCGCCGATCGCGCCGCGGCGGCCCGCCACCGTCGCGGCGAGCCTGGCCGCCAGGGCCCGGCAGGCCGACGACTGGCCGCGGCACAGGGTGTTCGGTTCTCAGCTGCCTGAAGACGAGGGACCGCTGACGCTGGCCCAGGCCATCAACCGCACGCTGGCCGACGCGATGGCCGACCGGCCGGGCATGCTCCTGTTCGGCGAGGACGTGGCCCGCAAAGGCGGCGTCTACGGGGTGACGAGGGGCTTGCTCAAAGCATTCGGCTCCGGCCGGGTCTTCGACTCAGTGCTGGACGAGCAATCGATCCTCGGCCTGGCCCTCGGCGCCGGGCTGGCCGGCTTGCTGCCGGTACCGGAGATCCAGTACCTGGCCTACCTGCATAACGCGATCGACCAGATCCGCGGTGAGGCGGCCACGCTGTCGTTCTTCTCCCGTGCCCAGTACCTCAACCCGATGGTGATCCGCGTTGCCGGGCTCGCCTACCAGCAGGGCTTCGGCGGCCACTTCCACAACGACAACGGCGTGGCCGCCCTGCGCGACATTCCCGGCCTGATCCTGGCCTGCCCGGCCAGGCCCGATGACGCGGCCGGCATGTTGCGCAGCTGCCTGGGCGCCGCGGACGTGGATGGCAGTGTCAGCGTCTTCCTCGAGCCCATCGCGCTCTACCACGAGCGTGACCTGTACGAGGCTGGCGACGGCGGCTGGCTGGCCGGTTATGAGCCACCTGCCCGGTGGTCGGCGGCCCATGTGCCGGTCGGCCGGGCTCGGTCGTATGGCCGGGGCAACGACCTGACCATCATTTCGTTCGGTAACGGGGTCCGGATGAGCCTGCGCGCCGCGCGCACGCTCGCGGCCGAGGGGGTCGGCTGCCGCGTCCTGGACCTGCGCTGGCTCGCCCCGCTGCCGTTCGAGGACTTGCTGCGCGCTGCCGCGGCGACCGGCCGGGTGCTGATCGCCGACGAGACGAGGCGGACCGGCGGCGTATCCGAGGGCGTGATCACTACCCTGGTGGACGCCGGCTTTACCGGCCGGATCGTCAGGGCCGCCAGCCAGGACAGCTTCATCCCGCTCGGGGACGCGGCCTCGACGGTCCTGCTGTCCGAGCCGGGCATCGTCGATGCAGCCCGTGATCTGCTGGGGTAACCGCAGGTCAGGCGTTCCCGTCAGTAGTCATCCGGGCGGATGGCTGGTTGTCAATAGGTCAGAAGCAGGGCGGATGGCCGGTTATCTTCCGGTACCCTGAGGGTCGCGGTAGCCCGATATGCCCAGCAAGCCGCCCGTACCACGCCGTGTCGATCCCGGCTGCGCTGCCCGGCCGTATAACGTGGCAGCCGAGGATCGCCCAGGACGGCAGCAGGCTGCTCGCGCGCCATTAGGAATGGCAGCTAGGCACAATGGCCTAGAGACGGAGGTGACTGTGAGTCGGCTGTCAGTGCTTGTGCACCCTGCCAAGTCTGCCGACGAGCACCCTGCGCGCAGCTCCCTGAAGATCAGCTGGCTGGTCGTGTTGTGCTACGTGCTCGCTGCCTACCTCGTCACGTTCCACATCTGGCCCGATCCCGCAGCCCACGTGCCAGCGACCTCCGGACCGGCCGGAGTCTCGAACGACGTCTACCTCAGTGCCTGGTCGCTGCGGTACGTCGCGACGGCGCTCGCGCACGGCCACCTGCCCGCGCTGACCACCACCGCGCTGAACTGGCCGCAGGGCGTCAACCTGATGTGGAACACCTCGCTGCTGCTGCCCGCCGTCGTGCTGACCCCGGTGACGCTGCTGGCCGGCCCCACTGTCAGCCTCAACATCCTGCTGGTTGTGGGATTCGCCGGCTCGGCGGCGGCCATGTATTTCGTCTTGCGGAGGTGGGGCGCAAGTACCGGCGCGGCAGCGCTGGCCGGGGCGCTTTACGGGTTCTCGCCAGCCATGCGGATCGCCGCGGAGGCGCACTACCACCTGCAGTTGGCGATCCTGCCGCCGCTGATCATCGACGCCGTGCTGAGGCTGGTGACTGGCCGAGGCCGCCCGGTCCGCACCGGGCTGGTGCTGGGATTGCTGGTCGCTGCCCAGCTCTTCACCGCGGAGGAAATGCTCTTCGAGACGGTTCTTGCCGGGCTGATCATCATCGTCGCGCTGGCCGCGAGCAGGCCCGCCGCTATACGCAAGGCACTGAAGCCGGTTGGCGTGGGCCTTGGCACAGCCGTCGCGGTTGCGGCGGCCATCTGCGGCTATGCGCTCTATGTGCAATTGCACGGACCGCTGAGGGAGACCGGCAGCCCATGGCATGTCAGCAGGTATGGCAACCAGCCAGGTGATTTCGTCGCCGCCCCCGCGAGCGCACTCCTGCATAGCTCGCATTTCCTCGCTTACCTTGTCGCGTCCGGCCAGCGCGAAGTTGAGTACTTCGGTTACCTCGGCTGGCCGTTGCTGGTGCTGCCGATCCTGATCACGATCGTGCTGTGGCGAGACCTGCGGGTCCGCATTGCCGGCCTGGCCTTCGTGGTACTCGAGCTACTCAGTATCGGCGGCCACGCCATCACCCTCGGGCCGTGGCACATCCAGGCGAACGTGCTGCCGTGGTACTGGCTGCAGAACCTGCCCGTACTCAACCAGGCTCTGCCGAACCGGCTCTCGCTGCTGGCCGACGGGGCGGCCGCCGCGCTGCTCGCATTTGCCATCGACAGGGTGTGGACGGCGCTGCGGGCGACCGATGGCTGGCGCAAGCCCGTGCTGACCGCCGTGGCGGCGGCCGCGCTGGTGGCCGCGATCATCCCCGTCCTGCCCTCCCCGGTCCATGCCCCCGCCGCACCGACGGTGTCCGCGAGCTGGCGCGATGTCATGAGGGGACTGCACCTGAAGCCGGGTGCCGCGGTGCTGGTGCTCCCCCTCGACGGCGCGCTGACGATGGAACTGCAGGCCATCAGCGGCGAGAACATCTCCGTGGTCGGCGGCTACTGCATCGCGCCGGATCCCAATGGTGAAGCCGTACCTTGCGAGACCGGCGAGATCCTGACGACTGACCAGCAGACAACCCAGCTCCGCATGACGAAGCTCGCGGCCGGCGAGCAGCAGAAGCCCTCGACCATGACAATGGCCCTCGCGCTGGCTGCTTGGCGGCCGGCCGCGGTCATCACCACCGTTGGCGGCAATAATCTGCTTGGCCGCTACCTGATCGGCTTTTTCGGGCCGCCCGCCGCGCACCACGGCGCCGTGCTCGGCTGGCGGATAGACCCGGTCGCTCTGCAGCAGCTAGCCCAGCAATACGGTGGCAGCGTGCCGGGTTCGGGGCAGCCGGCCAAGGGGTAAACCGGCCCTGGTAGCCGCCTCGCCTGGACTGGGGCAGCGGGGAGGTGACGGTGAATCGGCTGTCGGTCCTGGTGCATTCACCCCAGGCCGCCGACGACCGCAGACGGAGGCAGAAGGCTCGGTGGCTTCTCCCCCTCTGCTACCTGGCCGGCGCGGTGGCCGTCACCTACCCGCTGTGGATCCATCCGACTAGCCGGGTGCCGACCTATGGAGCCGGTCCCCAGCCGGACGTAGTACTGCAGCTGTGGTTCATGCGCTATGCCGGCACCGCGGTCGCGCACGGTGACCTGCCAGCGCTCGTCACCACCTCGCTGAACTGGCCGCACGGCATCAACATGATGTGGAATACCTCCCTGCTGCTGCCTGGCGTGCTGCTCGCGCCGGTGACGCTGCTGTCGGGTCCGGCCACCAGCCTCGCCGTCCTGCTCGTCGCGGGCTTCTTCCTGTCCGCCGTCAGCATGTACGTCGTGCTGCTCAGGTGGGGTGCCAGCGTCAGCGCTGCCTTTATCGGCGGCGCGTTCTATGGCTTCTCGCCGGCCTTGCGAATGGCCTCGATCGACCATTACCACCTTCAGTTCGCCGCGCTGCCGCCATTGATCATCGACGCGCTGCTGCGGCTGGTCACTGGCCGCGGCCGCCCGGTGCGGACGGGCGCGTGGCTCGGCGTGCTAGTCGCAGCGCAGCTACTCACCGCCGAAGAACCGCTCGTCGATACCGTCCTGGCCGCCGCGCTGATCCTCATCGTGCTGGCGATCGGTTATCCGGCCAGGATCCGGACTGCGGTGCGGCCTGCCGCCGCTGGTCTCGGCGTCGCCGCCGCAGTCGCGCTGCTGCTGTGCGGCAGGGCGGTGTGGGTCCAGTTCGCCGGACCGGTGAGCGAGCACGGCAGCCCCTGGAACGTGCCGAAGTTCGGGAACTCGCTCGGCGATTTCGTGTCGGCACCCGTAGGCATGCTGTTCCACGGTCAGCACGCGCTCGCCGGCCCGACGTCGGTCGAGGACCTGGCGTACCTGGGCTGGCCATTGCTGATCGCGGTGGCAGCCGCGATTGCCTGCTGCTGGCGGGACGGCCGGATCAAGGTGGCCGGCGTTACCTTCTTCCTGCTGGAGTTGCTGAGCCTCGGCGGTCATAAGCTGCGCGTCGGCCCGTGGTACCTGACCGCGGCCGCGCTGCCCTGGCACTGGCTCGCTCACCTGCCGCTGCTCGATCAGGCTCTGCCGAACCGGCTGTCCGTCGCCGCCGACGCGGCGGCCGCCGCCGTCCTCGCCTTCGCTATCGACCAGGTGAGATCGCGGCTGCCGGCCGGGCGCGTGCTGGTGCCGGTGGCCGCAGTGCATGTGCTGCTCCCTGCGCTGCCGCTGGCCTTGCCCGTCGCTAATGTCGGAGGGCCGCCGGTCAGCTGGCAGCTTGTGCTGGGCAGACTGCATCTGCCTGCCGCCGCCCCCGTGCTGGTCCTGGCTGCTTCGCACCTGGCGGAGATGCAGTGGCAGGCGATCGCCGGCGAACCCATCTCGGTGGTGGGCGGGTTCTGTATCACATCTGCTCCGCCCGGCAACGCCATCCAGTTGCCTGCCGGCCACGCGTCGCTGTGCAGTTCGAAGGGCACCTTGACGCCCGAGCAGCGCACCACCACCAACGAGCTCAACCGGCTGGCACGCGGTGCGGCCGCGGCAGGCCCGCGGCGCCCGGTGGTGGCTACAGCCATCCGGGAATGGCGTCCTGCCGCGGTCATCACAACCGCAGGCGGGAGCGGCGACCTCACGCGTTACCTGCGTGGCATCTTCGGGCCGCCCACCGCCCGCAGCGGGCACGTGCTCGGCTGGCGGCTTACTGGCTGAAGACGGGAACGGCCTCGTCGCCTTCCTGGGCGAAAGCTAGTCGCAGCCGCTGCCCGACGGCCGGCTCGGCCACCGGATCGGCAAGCTGAGACCACCACCAAGGCCCTTCGTCGAGTTCGGCGATGACCAGGATGGTGCGCGCCGGCGGCTCATCTCCGTCCGCCTTGGTCCAGGTCACTGCCCAGCTGACCAGCGTGGCACCACCCGACGCGGGCGCCCAGATCAGGTCGGTAGCTGAACACGTCGTGCACTGGACAGCCGCCGGCTCGCTGTAGTGGCCATCAGGGCAACGGCGCAGCAGGAACTGGCCGGCCGCGGCGCCGTCGAAAAACGCGGCGGTCGCGTCGTCGCGCGCAACCGGACCCACGGTCATGACGCACCCGCCTCGCTGCCCAGCACCAGTGTCGAATGATGATCAAGGACGCCCCCGTTACCGGAAACGAGGGCGACGTCGTGCGCCTCAGCCTGCCGCTCCCCGCCCTGCCCGCGGACCTGGATGATGGCTTCTGACAGCGGGGTCATGCCCCACATGTAGTACCCAGACAGCTGGCCGCCGCCGGTATTCAGCTTGGGCTTCCCGTCCAGGATGCCGCTCGCGACGAAAGGGCCGCCGTCGCCCTTGCCGCAGAAGCCGTAGTCCTCCAGCGTGATCAGGACGGTGAAGGTGTAGCAGTCGTAGAGCTCCAGGACGTCGACGTCGGCTATATCGAGGCCGGCCATCGCCAGCGCGGCCGGTCCTGCCGTCGCCGCACCGGAGACGAGGCCGAAGTCCGGATTACGCTGCAGGTAGCGGCCCGGATGAGATTGCGCCCAGCCCAGTACGTGCACCGGCGGCTGCGCGACCGCCCGGTCAGCGGTCGTGACGATAACGGCGATGCCGCCGTTGGAGACCAGGCAGCAGTCGAGCAAGTGAAAAGGCTCGGCGATCCACCTGGACGCCTGATGGTCGGCGAGCGTGATGGGCTCGCGCAGCTGCGCGGCCGGATTCAGGCTGGCCCAGGCGCGCTGGGCGACCGCGATATGCCCGAGTTGCTCGCTCGTCGTGCCGTAGCGCTCCATGTGCCGCCGTGCTGCCAGCGCATACATCGGGTTCGCTCCGATCACGCCGCTAGCGCCGAGCAGCCCCCACCACCCGGCTGGTGCCCGCCTCCCGTAGCTCGCACCGGCGCCGCGTTCTGGCCGCAGTGGGCTGTCGGCAAATACGCAGGCGACGACGCTGGCCATGCCGGACTGCACAGCCATGGACGCCACCTGCACCATCGCGCCGGCCGTCGAGCCGTACGCCTGCATGTGCGACAGCAGCCGGAGGTCGGTCAGGCCGAGGTCACGCTGCAGGTCGATGGAGATCCCGCCAGTCACCCCGGACGAGGTCAGTAGCCCGTCCACGTCGCCCAGCCGCAGTCCCGCGTCGGCCACCGCCAGCCGGACCGCAGTCGCGGCAAACTGCGCCGGGCTCTGGCCGTAGACCTTGCCGAGGTCGGTCATGCCCAGGCCAGCGATCGCGGGACGACGGGATGAATCAGTCACAACCGCATCATCGCAGCAGCCCGCCGCCATGCACTAGTGATCACCGGGTGGCCGCCGCCCACCGTGGCGCGCGCCGTCGCGGCGCGGGCTATTGTCTGCAGGTATGAGCCAGCACACCGTCGGCGGGCCGTCCCTGCCGCAGATCCGCAACCTCGTTACCGAGATACCAGGGCCGCGTTCGCTGGAGCTGTTCGACCGGCGCCAGCGCAGTGTTGCGCGTGGCCTCAGCCACGTACTCCCGGTCTTCGTGACGGCGGCCGGCGGTGGCGTGGTGGTGGACGTCGACGGTAATTCGCTGATCGATTTCGGCTCGGGCATCGCGGTCACCTCGGTCGGCAACAGCGCCGACCTCGTGGTGGACCGGGTCACCGAGCAGGTGGCGCAGTTCACCCACACGTGCTTCATGGTCGCCCCGTACCAGGGCTACGTGGAGGTCTGCGAGCAGCTCAACAAGCTAACGCCGGGAAGCTACGAGAAGCGCTCGGCGCTGTTCAACTCCGGCGCGGAGGCCGTCGAGAATGCCGTGAAGATCGCCAGGCACGCGACCGGCCGGGACGCCGTCGTGGTCTTTGACCATGCCTATCACGGCCGGACCAATCTGACGATGGCGATGACAGCGAAGAACATGCCGTACAAGGAAGGATTCGGGCCCTTCGCCGGTGAGGTGTACCGGATGCCGATGGCCTACCCGTTCCGCTGGCCGGGCGGCCCGGCAGCGTGCGCGGCCGAGGCACTGGACGTGGTGAAGAACCTCATCCACTCCCAGGTCGGCGAGGAGAACATCGCGGCCGTCGTGATCGAGCCGATCCAGGGCGAGGGCGGCTTCATCGTGCCGCCGGACGGCTTCCTGCCCGGCCTGGCCGAGCTCTGCCGGGCCAACAGCATCGTCTTCGTCGCCGACGAGATCCAGTCCGGTTTCTGCCGCAGCGGTGACTGGTTCGCCTGCGAGCACGAGAACGTCGTGCCCGACCTCGTTACCACTGCCAAGGGCATCGCCGGCGGGCTGCCGCTAGCCGGGGTAACCGGCCGGGCAGAGCTGATGGACGCGGTCCACCCCGGCGGGCTTGGCGGCACCTACGGAGGTAACCCGGTCGCCTGCGCGGCCGCGCTCGGCGCGATCGAGACCATGGAGAAGGAGGACCTGCCTGCCGCCGCCCGCGCCATCGAGGGGGTCATGATGCCGCGCCTGCGCGAGATAGCAGCCGCTAACCCCGTCATCGGTGACCTGCGGGGCCGGGGCGCCATGATTGCCGTCGAGCTCGTCAAGCCCGGCACTATCGAGCCCGATGCGGCAGCAGCGGCGCAGGTGGCCAAGACCTGCCACCGCAACGGCATGATCATCTTGACGTGCGGGACATACGGCAACGTGCTGCGGTTCCTGCCGCCGCTGGTCATCGGTGAGACTTTGCTGAACGAGGGCCTGGACGTCCTGGCGGATGCCTTCAGCACACTCTAGGAATGCAGTACCTCGGTGCTGTGGCAGAAGTGAACCCGGTCCGGCGCCGCGGAGTGCAGCCGTCGTAGTGAGCTCCGCCAGGCGTCCACGTCGCTGGCCTGGCCATCCGGCAGCTCATCGATGCCTGGCTCGAGGTAGAGGCGCGGCTGATAGGCAGCGTCGCCAATGAGCACGTCCGTCTGGCCGTCTGCCGACTCGACCAGCACCGACTGGTGTCCGACCGTGTGACCTGGCGTCGCGATCACCCGAAGTCCCGGCAGGACCTCGGTGTCGCCGTCGAGCAATTCGAACTTGGCGTTCATGAAGTCGAACCAGTCCGCGAGCTGCGGCGATTCCTGCCGGGCTCTGGTGAGCTCCGCTCGCTGCACGTAGAACGCGGCATGCTTGAAGACGGCGTTCTGCCCGCAGTGGTCGAAGTGCAGGTGGGTGTTGATCACCAGGCCGATGTCGCCCGGCGTCATGCCCAGGTCATCCAGCGCGTCAGCGACCGAGCGGTTCACCACCCGCCAGTCGTCCAGCCATCGCCGGGGCCCGCCGACGCCAGTGTCCACCAGCGCGGCGCCACCCGGAAATGTGACCACGAACCCGTGCACGGGCCACTCCAGCCCGTCCACCCCGCGCAGGCTCGCCAGGTGCAGCCGTTTCACTTCCAGCGACATACGCTCACCGCTTCCCAGGTTGGACGCCGATCATAGCGGCCCGCGTGCTAGGCCGACTGATGGCCTGCGCGGGTTTCGGCCAGGGCGTTAGCCCCTTATCACTCCGATTCGCAGTGGTTCTCCATCATCACCACGACCATGTAGCCCGTCACGGTCGTGGTGCCGCCACAACGGGCTGGCTCGGCGCTCGCCGCACCCCAGCCGACGACACCGGCATCTGCCGCGGCAACCCGTCCTCTCGCCAGCACCAAATAAATGAGCCTGGCCAAGTGCCATGTGTTCTGGCATCGTGATAATCGGTCTTTGGCCTATTATCTCGGAGGCACAGGAGGGTGCATGAGAATCATGCGTCGCGTGATCTTGGCATTAACAGCGTCGGCCGGCCTGCTCTTATTAGGCTTGGTGCCCGCAGCCCCAGCGGGAGCGCACTCCCAGAACGTCATCAACATATTCAACAGCACCAGCTATCAGTACTACCCCTACTGCGACATGTCGGATTCTCCGCCGCTGTGCAACCTAAAGGGCAGCACGCAGCTGGTCTTCGAGGTCGATAACAGTAACGCCATCAACCAGCCGATCACGGTCGACTACCAGATCGTCAACGGCACCGCCGTGGATGGCACGGATTTCAACATCCCGATGACCGGAACGATCACGGTTCCCGCCGAAGGTGGGACGGGCGGTCTCATCGTCCCGGTCGTAAACGAGGGCGCTCCTGACGCGACTGAGACCTTCCAGGTAAAGCTGACCGGCTCCAGCCTCCCGGCGACCCTCGGCGGCCCCGCGACCGGCACGATCTACAGCCAGTCTGAAGTCCCCCAGGACTGCTCGTTGAACTCTGACGGCCACGACATGGTAATGACTTGCACCCAGAGGCCAGCAAATCAGCAATGGCACGAAGTAGTCCCGTGCGCGGCCTTCGGGATCAGGTTCTACAACGGCAACACAGTGACCGGGGATGGCACGTCCACGGTCAACTGTCCGTATCCGGGCGGCACCGCCCAGTTCGCCAGCAACTGACAATCCGCAGCGCCGCCCGGCCGTTTCCGTCAACCATTGTGTCCCGGAATGCGTTCGCCTGAACGCGTTCCGGGACACTCGCGTGTTGGAGAGCAGCTATTTAACCGAAAGCCGCACCAAGACCTAGTGAGGACTTGATGGCTCTTTCAGCGCGTTGCCTCCTGGCACTGGTCGGCTCAGCCCTCTGGGTCGCAGCGGCGGGCAGGGTCGGCCATGCCCGCGAACCGGTTAAGGACTAGATAGTGAGAGTTCGGTCGGCAGGCTTGCTTGAAGTTGTGCATACGTAGGTGCCAGTCGGCGGAGCAGCTGCGCCGCCTTAGTGCTGTCGCCGATGACATGGATCAGCCGACCGGCTTGGTGGTCCAGTGAGCCGGGTTGGCGCCCAGTATTGTCATGTCGCCGAACAAGGCGACTGTGCTGAGCGGCGGCTTCGGGCCGTAGGCAGTGATCTGTAGGGAAAATCCGTCCGCATCGGGTGCTAGGAGGACTTGGACGGCTGATCTTTTGCCGGGCCGCTGAGTGCGGCCATCTGCCACGTGATAGCCGTGTATTGTCCGGCAATACCAACCGCTGGACGTCGGGTCAGGGCGGCAGGCGTTGGGCCCGAGCTTCCCGAGTGCCATGCTAACGGTGAGCTTGCTCTTGCCGTTCGTGACCGAGAAACCATAGGCCCACAGCGGGGCGCCGTGTGTTCGCGAGAAGCTAGTTTCCCCGATCTGCCAGCCAGGCGGAAGTCCGGTGAGCTTAAACGCGAATTTGAGCGACGGATGGCGTCGGCCGAATGTGGCCGTCCTGGCGATATGGCGAAGGGTGCCCTCGTACGGACCGCCCGTAACCACTGCCCAGCCGCCGGATTGGTATCGCCAGGTCAGGCCCACGACCCGCGACACACCAGGCTGTCGATCTAGGTATAGCCAGTACGCCTGATGTCCGTTAACTGATGGCGCAGGGCTTGTCCGGCTAGGTTCCAGGCCCGCGGACAATGCGCAGCTGAACTTGCGGCTCGCCAGGTGGCACTGGCCTGCAGCGCCGACAGTGAGCGTCCACTGGCCTGTACTCAGAACGTCAAAGCCACGAGCATAGCCGCCGTCTTGGAGGGACAAGCGGCCCGGCAGCCACCCGAACCAGGCATACGCCGAGAAGATACTGAAGTGCTGCGGGGCGGCTGTCTGTCCGGCGTCTGGCACGGCGTGCGAGCGGCCAATCGGCACGGCGGCGCTGGTCAGCCCAATCGCCAGGGCAGCTGCGGCGGCCAAGGCCGGTGCGCCAATCATCGTCGCCCGGCGCCGCCGCAACCGCGATTGGCCGTGACGGCTGGCTGTACCGATGCTGATGGTGGCCGGTGGCTGCGCTGCGCTCGCGATCCTTTCGAAGTGAGCGCGGAGCTGCGCCTCAAGCGTGTTCATACGGTTCCTCCGTCAGGGCGATCCCGGTTACAGGCGAGGGTCTGCTGTCGGTATCGCTTCCGGATGCCGACCCGATGAGGCGGCGCAAGCTGGCGAGGGCCTTGGCCGTCTGGCTCTTGACCGTTCCGGCTGAGCACCCCATCATCTGGGCGGACTGCTCGACGTTCATGTCGCAGTAGAACCGGAGAACAAGGGTTGCCCGCTGCCGGGCCGACAGAGTGGCCAGCGCGGCGTCCAGATCTATGGAGATGTCGCTGTCGTGGGCTGCGGCAGGGCTGTCCGGCAGCTGGCCGGTGAGGGTGACCCGCCTGGCCCAGCTAGAGCGGCGTTCGTCCACGAACTCGCGCACCACGATGGCGCGCACGTAGGCGTCGATGCTGTCCGCGGCCTTGGCCTTTGGCCAGTTCGCATACAGCTTGGTGATGGCGGCTTGCACTAGGTCGTCGGCGCGCTGCCAGTCCTGGCACAGCAGCACGGCAAGCCGCCGGAACGACGGCAGCCGGGCCGCGACGTAGTCAGCGAACTCAGCGTCGCGTGGTGAGGTCATCGCGCCCGCTCTCCGGCTGGTGTGGTCACACTCCCAAGACGGTCCAGGCGGCCAGCTCGGTTGCCGGTCTGCCTCAACGATCGCACCTACGATGCAAACCGATCGCGCATGCGACGGCCCGCCACCGCCGCGCGCGACGGCGGTGCCAGTGGTGACCGCCTCGGCTTATCAGCACTTGCGGTGGAATGTAGGCCTGTCTGCCCGATCACGCGCGAGCGTTCGCCTGCTTGTGGCTGTCCGGCCCCGTGCGATCGCGCGGATGTGCGCTGCCGGGCCCGCCGAGGATGGGGGCGCTCTGGCCTCGCGGCGCGCCAGCAGGTCGACTACTTCGTGACGTGGTCAGGCGGCGATGGGGGGTGCGTGGCTGTGCAGGGTGATGTCGCGGAGGGTGGCGGTGGTGGTGCCGTCGGGGTTGAGGACGAGTTGCCAGCCCCACCGGTGGATCGCCACGAGGTGATGGAAGGGGCAGAGGAGGCAGCAGTTCTGGAGGCTGGTGGGGCCGCCTTCGGCGCGGGGTACCAGGTGGTGGACGTGGCAGCCGGCCGGGCGCCGGTCGCAGCCGGGGAACCGGCAGTGCTGGTCGCGGCGGATCACGGCCCGGCGCAGGTGGACCGGGATGGTGTCGGTGGTGGCGCCGATGTCGAGCGGCAGGCTGACGGTGGCGGCGTAGCCGTCGAGCTGGCTGGTCCGCAGCCACGACGCGAGCCCGCCGGGGCCGGAAAGCAGCCGGGCGGCGTGGCCGATGGCGAGCTGCCGGGCCGCGCTGACCGTCAGGCCGGCGCTGCGGCCCGCGCCGGCGCCGGGGACGCTGCCAGGCCCGGTCCCGCCCGCCACGCCGAGCCCGGCCGCGCCCGTGCCCGTGCTGGCCGTGCCGGTGCCGGTGAGGATGGCCGGCGAGCTGGTCGAGGATGCCGGGATCGGGGGTGCCGGTGACGATGGGGGTGATCGCGGCGTCGCAGCCGGCGCCGGGCGGCGCGGGGACGCCGTTCGCGGTGATCCACGCGGCGGCGGCCTTGTCGGCTTCGGGCTGGCCGAGCAGCTGGCTGAGGGTCAGGTGCAGCTGGATCTGGGTGGGCTGCCCGGCCCGGTCCGGCAGCCCCCCGGCGGCGATCAGCCGGCGGCAGGCTTCCTCCAGCGCGTCGTGGTCCCGCTGGCCGGGGGTGCGCAGGTCCTCGGGCCCGGTCCGGCCGTTCAGGGAGTCCAGCACGGCCTGCAGCGCGGCCGCGGCCGGCGGGGTCAGGTCACCGTCGAGGCGGGCGTGGCCCTGGTAGTGGCGGGTCAGCTGCAGCCGCCGCTCGCCGAACCCGTCGCCCTCCCCGCACGGGTCGGCATCGGGCCGGGCGGTGCGGGCCCGGATCTGCTCGGCGAGGGCGGCCAGGTCGGCCAGGTCCGCGCCGCCGGCGGCGGCGGCCAGCAGGATCCGGTCGGCCTCGTCGCGGGCGTCCGCGGGCAGCTGGCCGGTCCAGTCACAGAGGTGCCGCGCCCATGACGGCGAGATCTCCCCGCCGGCGAGTGCGGCGTGCACGCGGGGGTGGGCGTGCAGCCGCCGCGCCCACCCGGTCGCCGCGCCGGCGGCCGGGCCGGTGACCCGGGCCTGCCACCGCAGCCAGCCGCGCGCCGAGGCGGCGCCCTCGCCTGCGTAGTCGCCGGCCCGGTCAAACCCGGACAGCACCGCCGACTTCGCGGCCAGCTGCTGCGACTCCGCCTGGCACAACCCCAGCAGCAGGTCCGCGCGCTCCGCGCCGGTCAGGCCCGCCGGGTCAACCGCCGCCAGGAACGCCAGCCCCGCCCGCGCATACGCCAGCGCCTGGACGGCGTTGCCCGGCAGGGCTGCCTGCTCCTCAGTGATGCACATGGCCGGGTCACCTCCCGCGCAAGCAGCGTCTTCGAATCTGTGCTCGATTCTACCGGAGACTACTGACATTCTGCCGCTCACAATGTCGAACACTCCGCTGGATTCCTGCCAGCCATCAGGACGGTTGACGAGCTGGGAACGACAGCGTAGATTGACGGTCAATGTCGACTGACATAGACTCTGCCCTAGAGGCCCTGGGCGATTCGACGCGACGCAGGATCATCGGTCGACTGGCCGCGGGTCCGCTTGATGTCGGCGGGATCTCCGCGGGCATGCCGGTCGGTCGCACCGGGGTGTCCATGCACCTGCGTGTACTCAAGGCCGCGGGGTTGGTGAGCGATCGGGCGGTGGGCAACCGTCGGGTCTACCACTTGGAGCCCGAGGGGTTGCGGCGACTGCGCGACCACCTCGACTGGTACTGGGAGCGGTCACTCGCGGCGTACCAACGCGCAGCTGAGGCCCGGGCGAAGGAGCAGAACATGACGATCGACCAGGAGATCGTGGTCGCCAAGACAGCACGGGTGAATGCTCCTCTTGCGGTGGCGTTCGATGTGTTCGTCGAGCAGGAGTGGTGGCCCGTGCACACCCATCACCTCGCTGAGCCGCACGGACACGAGGTCGTACTGGAGCAGTTCGCAGGCGGCAGGTGGTACGAGCGAGCCGCCGACGGCACCGAGACTGACTGGGGCACCGTGCTCGCCTGGCAGCCGCCGTATCGGCTGCTGCTGACCTGGCAAGTGGGCCCGGAATGGACGTATGAGCAGGACCCCAGCCGCGGCTCGGAGATCGAGGTGACGTTCACGCCGGAGGGCCCGCACGTTACCCGCGTCGACTTCACCCACCGGCATCTCGAACGTTACGGCCCCCAGGCCGAGCGGATGCGCCAGATCCTCGACGGGAAGGGCGCCGAACCGCTGAACGCCTTCGCCCGACACCTCGCTGCCGCACGCGGCAATCAGCTGAAGGAGAACGACGATGGTCATGTCCGTGATGCCGAACCTGTATACCGCCGACATGGAACGCGCGGTCGCGTTCTACCGAGACCTGCTCGGCGGCACGCAGACCTTCAGCTTGCCCGGCGACGGGCCGGCGGAGCACGTCGAGCTGCGTCTTGGTGACGTCACGATAGCGCTGAGCAGCCGGGACGCCGTGGAACGCGAGGGTCTGCCGGCGCCGACGGCCGGTCATCCGATGGAACTCGTCGTGTGGTGCGAGTCGACCGACGACACGGTTGCCGCCCTACACTCCGCTGGCGTACCCGTCTTGGTCGAACCCCACAGCGGCCACGTCTCGGGGCACCGCCGCGCGTACGTCGCCGACCCGGATGGCAACTGGATCGCGCTGGTCAGCAAGGACAACGTATAGCTGAGGTGGCTAGCCCTGGTAGTAGCCGTCCGCGACGGTGAGTGCCTCATCCAGGATGGCCAGGCCCTCCTTGGCCTCGGACTCGCTGATCGTGCACGGCGGCACCACGTGCAGCCGGTTGTAGTTGACGAAAGGCACCAGACCGCGGGACCGGCACTCGGCGACCAGCGCGTTCATGGCCGGCGATGACCCGCCATAGGGCGCAAGCATCTCGCGTGTCTGCTGGTTCGACACCAGGTCGAGCGCCCAGAACACGGCGGTGCCGCGGACCTCACCGACTACGGGATGACGTTCGGCCAGGTCTCGTAGCCCCGGTCCGAGCACCTGCTGCCCGATGCGGACCCCGTTACCAATGATGTCTTCCGATTTCATTACGTCGATCGTGGCGACAATCGACGCGCACGCTAGCGGGTGCCCGGAGTAGGTCAGGCCGCCGGGAAAGACCCGCTCATCAAACGTGGCTGCGATCTGGTCGGCGATGATGACGCCGCCGGCCGGGACGTACCCGGAGTTCGAGCCCTTAGCGAAGGTGATCAGGTCTGGTACCGCGCCATGGTCCTCGAACGCGAACCACCGCCCGGCCCGGCCGAAGCCGCACATGACTTCGTCCGCGATGTAGACGATGCCGTACCTGGTGCAGAGCTCACGGACGCCGGCCAGGTATCCGGGCGGCGGGATGAGCACGCCGGCCGTGCCGACGATCGTCTCCAGCAGCACCGCCGCGATCGTGTCCGGGCCTTCCATCTGGATGACCTGCTCAAGATGCTCAAGCGCGCGCTGCGATTCCTCTTCGGGCGTGCTGGCCCAGAAGGCCGACCGGTACAGGTACGGCCCGAAGAAATGCACGTGCCCGATAGCGAACTCGTTCGGCCAGCGGCGGGGATCACCGGTGGAGGTAATCGCCGCTCCGGTATTGCCGTGGTAGGAGCGGTAGAAGCTCAGCACCTTGGTCCGGCCGGTGTGCAGCCTGGCCATCCGGATCGCGTTCTCGTTCGCGTCGGCGCCGCCATTGGTGAAGAACACCTTTTCCATGCCGTCGGGCGCAAGCGCCGCCAGCCGGACCGCCGCCTCGCCGCGGGCCTCGTTCGCGTGCTGCGGCGCGATCGTGGTCAGCTTCGCGGCCTGGGCCGCGATTGCCGCGATCACCTTCGGATGCTGATGCCCGATGTTGGTGTTCACCAGCTGGCTGGAGAAGTCCAGGTACCGGTTGCCGTCGTAGTCCCAGAAGTAGGAGCCCTCGGCCGCCGCGATCGGCAGCGGCTTGAGGGCCTTCTGCGCCGACCAGGAATGGAACACGTGCGCCCGGTCCATCGCGAGGACCTCGGCACCGCGTTTTGGATCGGGAACGTGGCCGCCTGGCTGGTAACTGCTCATTGTCATGCTGCTCCTACTGATTGACCGGGAAGCCGAGGTTCACGCCGCCGTGGCTGGGGTCCAGCCAGCGCGAGGTTACGGCCTTCCCGCGCGTGTAGAAGTGCACGCCTTCGGTGCCGTGCACGTGCGTGTCGCCGAACAGCGAGGCCTTCCAGCCACCGAAGGAATAGAACGCCATCGGCACCGGGATCGGCACATTGACACCGACCATGCCGACCTCCACCTCATGGGTGAATCGGCGGGCTGCGCCCCCGTCATTGGTGAAAATCGCCGTGCCGTTGCCGTACGGGTTGGCGTTGATGATCTCCAGCGCCGCCTCGTAGCTAGACGCGCGCACAACCGAGAGCACCGGACCGAAGATCTCGTCGGTGTAGCAGCTCATGCCAGGCTGCACGTGGTCCAGCACGCTCGGGCCGAGCCAGAAGCCATCGGCGTGGTCTCCGCTGATCGGGTGATGCCTGCCGTCGACGGCCAGGGTCGCCCCGTCGGCCACGCCCGAGTCGAGATAGCCGGCCACCTTGTCCCGGTGTTCCCTGGTGACTAGCGGGCCCATCTCCGAACCGTCGTCCGTGCCCGGGCCGACGCGCAGCCCGGCGATACGCCCGCTGATCTTGGCGACCAGCTCGTCACCGACCGGGTCGACAGCCACCAGTACCGAGATCGCCATGCACCGCTCCCCCGCGGAACCGAACCCCGCGTTGACCGCAGCGTCTGCGGCCAGGTCAAGGTCAGCGTCCGGCAGCACCATCATGTGGTTCTTCGCGCCGCCGAGCGCCTGCACCCGCTTGCCGTGGCTGTTCGCCGTCTCAGCGACGTAGCGCGCGATCGGGGTGGAGCCGACGAAGCTCACCGCCTTGACGTCGGGATGGGTGAGCAGCGCGTCGACCGCGACCTTGCCGCCATGCACCACGTTGAAGGCACCGTCTGGCAGCCCGGCCTCGGCGAGCAACTCGGCGAGCAGCAAAGACGCCGACGGATCCTTCTCAGAGGGCTTGAGCACGAACGTGTTGCCGCACGCCAGCGCGATCGGGAACATCCACATCGGCACCATGGCCGGGAAATTGAACGGGGTAATGCCGGCCACCACGCCGACCGGCTGCCTGATCGAGTACGCGTCCACGCCGGCCGAGACGTTCTCCGAGAAGCCGCCCTTCAGCAGGTGCGGGATGCCGCAGGCGAAGTCGACGACTTCCAGGCCCCTGGCCACCTCACCCGCTGCGTCGGATAGCACCTTGCCATGCTCGGCAGTGATCAGCGCGGCTAGCTCGGGCTGGTGCTGGCGAACCAGCTCACGGAAGGCGAACATGACCCCGGCCCGCTTCACCAGCGAGGTCTCCCGCCAGCCTGGCAGCGCCGCCGACGCGGCGGCAACCGCGGCATCAACCTCCGCCTGGGTCGCGTAGTCCACGGTGCCGCCGACCTTGCCGGTCGCCGGGTTGTAGATGTCTCCCCTGGTGGCGGCCTCGCCGCTCCATGGCTTGCCGTTGATCCAGTGCGTCCGGTGCGTGGTCGCCTGCTGCATGACTGTCTCCGTGCTCTCTCGGCAAGCTCCGTGCTCTCTCGGCAAGCCTCTCCTGGCAAGTCTGTCGCTGCCCTGCTGCGCTGCCAAGTTACGCTGTGTAAAGGCTGAGAGCTCCAGCTGACGACATGTCAGGCGAGTCTGAGCAACCATCGATGGACAAACAGCTCGAAAGGTGCACATGCTGCCGACGGTCGCGGAGGTTCTCGCCCTCGATCCGGTGCGGAACGGGGCCCCTCGAGTGCTGACCGGCGCTGATCGCCTGACTGCCCCGGTCCGCTGGGTGCACGTGATCGAGCTTGCGCAGGCAGCACACCTGCTCAGAGGCGGCGAGCTAGTGCTGACCACTGGAATCGCCTTGCCGGGCGACGCTGACGGGCTCGAGCGGTACGTAGCCGAACTAGCTGCCGTCGGGGTCAGCGCCCTGGCCGTCGAGCTTGGCTCGCGATATGAGCGCAGCCTGCCGCCCGCGCTCACCGCAGCTGCCACCCTGCACCAGTTGCCCCTCATCATGTTCGAGCGGGAGACGCAGTTCATCGAGATCACCGAAGCGGTGCACGCCCGGATCATCGACGCCCAGCTCGCCGAGCTGAGGTCGGCCGAGCGGTTGCATCAGGTCTTCACGGAGCTGGCGGTATCCGGCGCTGCCGCCGACGAGGTCGTCTCCCAGACAGCGACGCTGGCCGGCTGCCCGGTGATCCTGGAGAACATGGCCCACCAGGTGCTGGCCTGCGCGCCGCTCGGCCGGGACGCGGCAACCCTGCTAGCCGGGTTCGCCGGGCGATCCCGCGCCATCGGCGCGACCGGGCGGACTGGCTACGACGCGACGGCAGGCTGGCTAGTGACAGTCATCGGCGCCCGCGGCGAGGACTGGGGCAGGCTCATCATGATGCGCGGCGAGCCGCCGGCGCCGGGAGACAACGCGCTGATCGAGCGCGCTGCCACCACGCTCGCGCTAGGCCGGCTGCTAGACCATCAGCGCGAGAGCCTGGAACGCCAGGCGCATCGCACGATCCTCTCCGCGTTCCTCGGCCACGGCTACAGCGACCAGGCGGAGGCCGAGGCCAGGGCCAGGGCGCTGGGAGTGCCGGTGGCCGGACGGCTGCTCGTTGCCGTGGTAGTCCGGCTGGCGGACGTGGCGGCGGGCGGCTCCGGCGCGGGCGGGCATACAGCGGCAGGCGGCACCGGCGCCGGCACCGGCCGGCGGGCATGCTGCGCCGGGCCTGGCGGCTCAGGCGAGGGCAGCGCGCACCGCGGACTCGATCGCCGAGGTGTGCCGCCAGCTGCACATCCCGGCCCTCGTGGGCTCGCTGGACGAGCACCGGGTGGCGGCGCTCCTCGCATTGGCGGCGCGCGCCGACCCCGCGACGGCGCTGAGCCAGCTATCCGGCCAGCTGCGACCGCGCCTGCTGTCCGACGACGTGATCGGAGCCGGTTCGGCCGTCGACTCGGTGGCCGCTGTGCAGCGCTCGCTGCTCGAGGCCGATCACGTGGCCGAGGCCGCAGCCGGCGGGGGCGCTCGGCTCCCCTACTACCGCCTGCCGGATCTGCGGTTGCGCGGCTTGCTGCACCTGCTCCGCGACGACCCGCGGCTGCAGTCGTTCGCCGAGCGCGAGCTGGGGCCGCTGCTCGTGCATGACGATGCGGTTAGCCCGAAGCTGGTTCCCGCGCTAGCCGCCTATCTCGAGGCCGGCGGTAACAAGGCCGAGGCCGCCAAACGGGCCGGGCTGGCGAGGCCGACTCTGTACGAACGGCTAAGACAGATAGAGGATGTCCTCGGCGTCGACCTGGAGCCCGCCGAATCACGGCTGTCCCTGCACGTCGCGCTGCTGGCCTTGCAAGCCTCGTCCGCCTAAGCCCGCCACAGCTGGTGCCCTAGTAGGTGTACTATGCGCGCACGTGGCCGGGTTGGCCATTTATCTAGGCATCTCCCAGGGGCGGCGAAATGGCGATGCAAGGCAGTTTAGAACTGCTTCGCGATCCGGTGGCAGAGGCTCTCCTCAGCTCAAACATCCCGGCTCGACTGGCTTACACCTGGCTGGACGGAACGCCACGAGTCGTGCCGATCTGGTTCCACTGGACGGGCGATCAGATTGTCCTCGGCTCGCCGTCGAAGGCACCCAAGTTCAAGGCGCTCGCGGCGGACCCGAGGGTCGCGCTCACGATCGACGACCACACGGCGTGGCCGCACAAGGTCCTGCTGGTCCGCGGCACCGCGAGCGTCGAGATGCTCGATGACGTGGTGCCCGAATACGCCCTTGCAGCTACCCGCTATTTCGGCCCCGAGCAGGGCCCGGCCTGGGTCGCTACGCTTCGCGGCAAGCCCATGGGGCGGATCTCCATTTCCCCGAACTGGGCAGGAGTGCTCGACTTTGAGACCAGGTTCCCAAGCGCCCTCGCGGGCTAACGAGCCTCGTCTTCCAGACGACAGGGGCGCCAGCGC
The DNA here is from genome assembly GCA_963834665.1 of uncultured Actinomycetota bacterium. Lineage (GTDB taxonomy): Bacteria > Actinomycetota > Actinomycetes > Streptosporangiales > Streptosporangiaceae > JAJYUU01. Next base: position 249,383 of record CAWICK010000003.1, on the reverse strand, counting down.
CGCCGCGCTGCTTCCTAGCCTGAGTTGACGGGCAGCCGGGTTAGCGTAGATACCAACGCGCGGCCGCCTGCGCTGCGACGCCTCGTTACCAAGGAGAAAGCAGCATGTCCCTCAACCCGGCCACCACCGCTGTAGTGCTGATCGAGTACCAGAACGAATTCACCTCAGACGGCGGCGCGCTGCATGGCGCGGTCGCGGAGGTGATGGACAAGACCGACATGATGGCCAACACCAAGGCCGTGGTCGCGGCTGCGAGGGCGGCTGGCGCGACGATCATGCACGCGCCGATCACGTTCGCGGCAGGCTACAACGAGCTCAGCAAGCATCCCTACGGCATCCTCAAGGGCGTGGTTGACGGCAGCGCGTTCGTCAAGGGCAGCTGGGGCGCCGCGATCGTGGACGAGCTGGCGCCGCAGGAGGGCGACATCGTGATCGAGGGCAAGCGCGGGCTGGACACGTTCGCCAGCACCAACCTGGACTTCATCTTGCGCAGCAAGGGCATCACCACCATCGTGTTGGGCGGGTTCCTCACCAACTGCTGCGTCGAGTCGACCATGCGGACCGGCTACGAGAACGGCTACCAGGTCATCACGCTGACCGACTGCACGGCCGCTACGTCGGTTCCCGAGCATGAGAACGCGATCAGCTACGACTACCCGATGTTCTCCAAGCCGATGTCGTCGGCCGACGTCATCGGTGAGTTCAGTTAGCTGCTCGCGTAGTCCTTACAGGATGTTGACGGCTCGCGCGACGACCAGCGCGCCGACGACGAGCGACACCGCCGACTGAACCAGGAAGGTCAGCTTGGCCCAGCGGGCAAGCGGCATGACGTCGGTCGGGCTGAATGCAGTCGCGTTGGTGAACGAGGTGTACAGGTAGTCCACGAAGCGCGCATCCCATTCGGGTGTCGCCAGCTCGGGCGACACCATCTGCGGGAACAGCAGGTCCGGGTACCGCCGCTCGCCGAGCGCGCGCTGCACCGGTCCGCCTCGGTCGAATTCCCAGTACCACAGCGCGAACGCGATCACGTTCGTGGCCCACACCGCCGCGCCCGAAGCCAGCAGATGCACCGCGGCGCCCGGCGGGCCGATGGTCACTTTGCCGAGGATGATGTCCCGGACAAGGAGCCCGGCCGAGATGGCATTGGCCGCGGTGATCAGCATGACCAATATGACGCTCATGGCCCGGACCGGCGTTGAGAACCGCTCGAACCGGAACGGGTTGGCGACCAGCAGCCCGATGAAGAGCGCGCCCTCCAGCGCGGGCAGCAGGTAGACCGGGTGCAGCGCGAGCTGGTTGGGCAACCGCAGCTGCAGCACGACCGCCACGGCCACAGTGAGCGTCACCGGCCACCGGGCCTCTGCGCGCGTCCGGCGCCGCCAGGCCGGCGCAACCGCGCTGAAGGTGCTGGTCGCGCCCCTGGCGGCAACATGCTCGGCCGCCCGCATCAGCTCCAGCCACGGATCCGGCAGGTGCCGCCCGGTACCCATGGGGGGAACGGGTTCGTGCGAGTCATCGGGCGGCGATTGGTCGCCCGGCGCTGGTGGCTGCGGCATCAGCCTATTGTTGCCGGTTCGGCGACGGATTGGGTCGCAGTCGCCCGCGGGTGCGGCCCTGACGATCGGGAAAGATCGCCAGGGCCGGATTCACCGTCAGGACGGGCCGTCTAGCAGCCGTCGGATGGTGCCCAGGGAGACGTGCCGTACTGCGCGTACAGCCGATCGAAAGCGACCTTCTGCTGCGCGACCGACGCCTGCCCGGCGGTTCCCGAGTAGCCGAGCGACGCCCAGGTCGAAGGCAGGATCCCGAACAGGCCGGCCGACGAAGCGGTCGGGTTGTCGCCGCTCTCATGCCAGGCCACGCACTGCTCAAACGCCGACATGCCCGCGGTGAGCGGCTGGCTCGCGGTGGCCGGCTGGGACTGCGCGGCGGGCTGGGTTGCCTGCGCGGCCGCCGCGGCAGCGGCCTGGTCGCGCGCAGCCTCGTCGCGCGCGGCTTCGCGGCGCGCGGCAGCCTGCATGGCCACGTACTGGGCCTTCCGCAGCTGCGGGTCCGCCGGGAGGCGCAGGCGCACTCCGGCCACCAGCTTCACGTGATAGCGTAGATACCGGGTGTTCGGCGGGGTGGCGACGATCGCGTCCCACGACATGTGGTGCGCGCCAGCGATGGCCTTCAGCGTCTGGCCTGCCCGTACGGTGACCCACTGGTCCGTCTTGCGGGGGGCGGGCGTTTCGGCTTGGCCGTAGCGTGAGCCGGAGCCGCCTTAGCTGGTGGTTGAGCCGCTGCCGGCGCGGCAAGGGCAATGCCCGCCGAGATGGCCAGGCCAGCGACTGTTGCCGCCGACACCGATGCGATTGCGATCTTCTTGTTGATCTTCACGGGGAGGTCTCACCCTCCTCTGTCCGCCCTCAGCGCTTCGCGGCAGGCCGCGACTAACAGGTGTTGGGCGTGACTCGAGCGCCATGGCCTTGGGGGGACATGGTCATGGTCAGGGGGCTCTCTGCGATTGCTACCGCACAGTACAACCGCCAGCCGACAGCCGGAGCATCCGCATTGGGGCGAATGTGGAACATGTCACTTCCGGCACCGATCGGGAATAACCGGCGCATCTGGCCTGGTCAGCTCGTTTGCCCGGCCGCAGCAGCGGGGTAGGAACGGCGGGGGGCATCGGGTTGAACGTTCAGTTCGGGGGCCTGCTCGTGCTCGCAGTAGCGGCGTTCGCCGCCCCGTTGCTGGCCAGGCTCATCCCCCGGCGCCTGGTGCCGCCCGTGGTCCTGGAGGTGCTGGCCGGGATCGCCGATCGGGCCGCAGGGCCTTGGCCTGGTCCACCCGACCGGCGGCGTCTACATCCTGTACCTGCTCGGCTTCGGCTTCCTGCTGTTCCTGGCCGGTCAGGAAGTCGAGGTCGAGCGATTCCGCGGGCCCGCGTTCCGGCTGACTGCCGCCAGCTTCGCGCTCGGCCTGGTGATCGCCTTCCCGGTCGCCGCTCGGCCTGCGGCAGATCGCGCGCCGGAGCCGACATGCGGCTGCTCGCGCTGGCCCTGACCGCCAGCTCCCTTGGCGTCATGGTGCCGGTGCTGCGCGACGCCGAGGAGATCAACACCGACTTCGGCCAGCTGGCGATCATGGCCGGCTCGGTCGGCGAGTTCGCCGCGCTGCTGCTGCTCACCGTGCTGTTCTCCGCCCAGCCCGAGCCGACCTGGGTGCAGGTGGCCTACGTGGTCGCGCTCGGCGCCGCCGCGGTGCATCGGCGCCCTCGCCCTGCGCCGGCTGTGGCGCTCAGCCTGGCTGCGCCGGGCGCTGCTGGCCACCGACCAGTCGACGTCGCAGCTGCGCGTCCGCGGCGCCTTCGTGGTGCTGCTCGCGTTCGCCGCCCTCGCGCACGAGTTCGGGGTCGACGCCCTGCTCGGCGCCTTCGTCGGCGGCGTCGTGCTGAATGTCGCCGACAGCGACGACCGGCCGACGCAGGAGCGCTATCAGGGCAAGCTGCGCGCCATCGGCTATGGCTTCCTGGTGCCGGTGTTCTTCATCGTGACCGGCGTCCAGTTCGACGTCAGGTCGCTGTTCGCCAGCGCGTCCGTCGCTGGCGCTGATGCCCGCCATCGTGGCCGGGATCCTGATCGCCCGGGCCGCTCCGGCCGCTGCTGTACCGGCGCAAGCTAGGCGCCCGGCCGGCTGTCGCGGCCGGACTGCTGCAAGCCACCACGCTGACGTTCCCGGTCGTGGTGGCCGAGGTCGGCCGGAGCCTGAACCTGCTGACTCCGGCCACCTCGGCGGCGCTGGTGGGCGCCGCGCTGCTGTCGGTGCTGATCTTCCCGGCCGCGGCGCTGGCGCTGCGGCCCTGGACCGAGCGGGCCCCAGCGCCCGGCTGCGTTACGCCTCCGGTGCTGACTGCCGTGGACGCCATCCGCTGACTGGATCTTGCGGGGCAGCATCCGATATCCAGGGCGTCCCGCCGAATCTCACCTGCTCGTCATGCGCTCGGCAGAGCACACCTTGGACAGGACCTTGCCCTGAGTGATGAGCCAGGCCACCGCGCCGACCTCGGTGCAGGGTGATGCCAGCCGACCTGTCTCAGGTCGGGGCAGATGATCCTCCGGCCCGCCCCGCACATGCCCGTGCTCGCGACAGCGGTCGCAGACCCAAGCCGTGCCGCTGCCGGATCCCGGATCGGTAAGCCACAGGTGGGACAGGCGCGGACGGCGTTGACACGGGCTGGCACATCACGGCGGCGGATGCCTAACATGCCGCGCTTCGACCGGCCCGGACTGCCGGCATTGACGGTGCGACCGACGTCGCGCGGCCGGACTGAAAAGCGGTGACCGTGCGATTCCTGGACGATTCACGCCCTGCCTCTCGTTCTGCCTGGTCCGTGCCCCCGGGCGTAACAACGTGCTCGCGTCGAGCGGCCGGTCACCCGCACGAGATGACGAAGAGCTCGCAATTCAGCCGGTGACCATGACAGCCTGTTACCGCGGGTACAGAGTGGCACGCGCGAGACCGCCTGTCCAGCGATGGCGCGCGCGGGCCCGGTGGTTGCATAAGGCCACGGCGATCAGCGCGCCCTTCCATTGTCTGGCCCCCCTGCTGGGCCGCCTGCGGCCGCTGGCCTCCCAGGCAGGCGCGTCAGGAGTCGAAGCCGAGGCCCGCCCGGTCCAGCGTGCGCAGCCACAGGTTGCGCCGGCCCTGATGCCGATCCGCCCGGGCCAGCGACCACCGGGTCAGCTGGACGCCGGCCGACCGCACCGGCTCGGGCGGGAACGGGATCGGCTTGGTCCGCACCATCTCCAGCTCGGTCAGCTCCGTGGGCTGCGCCGCCGAGCAGGTCGAGCAGGACCTGGGCGCCGAACCGGCTGGCGCCGACGCCGAGCCCGGTGTAGCCCGCCGCGTAGGCCAGCCGCCCGCCTCGCGCGGTGCCGAAGAAGGCGCAGAACCGCGAGCAGGTGTCGATGACGCCGCCCCACTTGTGGCTGAACGACAGCCCCTCCAGCTGCGGGAACGTCTCGAAGAAGTGCTGGGCCAGCCTGGCGAACGTGGCCGGCCGCTGGTCCTGCGCCGCGGTGATCTTGCTGCCGTAGTAGTAGATCGCGTCGTACCCGCCCCACAGGATCCGGTTGTCGCGCGGTGAGCCGGTAGTAGTGGAACTGGTTCGCGCTGTCACCGACGCCCTGCCGGCGCTGCCAGCCGATGCTGGCCAGCTGCGCGGCCGACAGCGGCTCGGTCATCAGCACGTAGTCGTAGACCGGGATCAGGTAGTACCGCAGCCGGCGCAGCAGCGGCGAGAACGCCCCGGTCGCCAGCGCGACCTGGCGGGCGCGTGACCTGACCCGCCCGGCGTGCGTCAGCGTCAGCGCCTGCCGGACCGGGCTCCGGCGTCGGTCACGGCCGGACCGGCGTGTCCTCGTAGATCCGCACGCCGGCCTCCAGGCAGGCCTGCCGCAGCCCCCAGGCCAGCCGGGCCGGGTCGAGGATCGCGCAGCCGTCGGTGTCCCACAGCCCGCCAGGTAGGTCGGCGAGTTGCACCTCGGCCCGGACCGCATCGCGCATCCAGCAGCCGACGGCTCGCGGCCCAGCCGCGCCGGCGATCTCAGCGGTCTCGCGCAGGCCGTCGAGCCTGCCAGTCGCTGGTCGCCACCGCCAGCTCGCCGGCTGCGGGTGAAGTCGCAGTCGATGCCGTACCTGCGCGATCGCCTTCTCGATCTCGTCCAGGTTGCGCGCGGCCGAGCCGCTCAAGGGTGGCCAGCTCAGCCGGGAACCGGTCCTGGCCGTTGCCGAGGCCGTGGGTGAGGCTGGCCGAGCAGAACCCGCCGTTCCGCCCGGTGCCGGCCCAGGCCACCCGGCGCGCCTCGAGCAGCACGACGTCGCGGCCCGGGTCGGCCTCCTTGGCCTGCAGCGCCGTCCACAGCCCGGTGAACCCGCCGCCGATCACGGCCAGCTCGGCGTCGCGCGGTCCGGCGAGCGCGAGGCTGCGCGCTCGGCGGCGGCGCGGCCGGCTGGTCCAGCCAGTACGGGACACGGGCCGGGCCCCGGCCAGCGCGCTGGTCACCTGTGCAGTCTGTCATGCGGCCCATTCGGCCCTGCCTCGGCTCGCTCCAGCTTCCGGCGTCAGCGCCGGCGGCGATCGGCTCGAACAGGCTGTTCCAGAGCGCCAGCTCCTCGGCAGTTCTGGAACTGGTAGTAGTCCCTGGACCTGGCTCTGGTACTGCGGCGTCGGGAACACCAGCGGCGAGTCGGCGGTGTACCGCCGGCGGCTCGCCGATCTCCGGCCGCATCGCTGCCAGTTCCTGGCCCGCCCAGCCGGTCGGGTCGCAGCAGCACCTGCCGGGCAGCCGGCACCGGGCAGACGTAGTCGTTGTAATACTCCACAACCGCCTCGACCTGCGGCTGGTAGAAGTAGTCCATCAGCATCATCGCGTCCTTGGGGTTCTGCGCGTACACCGGGATGCACATGTTGTCGGTCCAGAACATCCCGCCCTCGGCGGCATCAGCAGCCTGCAGGTCCTTGTACTGGCTGCTGCAGGTTCGCCTGGAAGATGTCGCCGGAGAACGCCTGCGAGACCACAATGGCTCCCGCTCTTCAGCTAGTCGATGTAGTTCTGGCCGTAGTAGCCGCGGACGATGCCCTTCGCTCTCGCTGCTTGCGCAGGAACGTGGCCGCCTTGCGCCAGTCCGCCTCCGTCGACGTCGCGGGCTCGACGCCGATGGCCAGCAGGCCGACGCTGCCCAGCTCCTGCGGGTCGCTCATCATGCCGACCTTGCCTGCGTATTTCCTGTCGAACAGGATGCCGACGCTGTCGCCGGGTTCCTGATCTACGTCGGAGTTATAGCCGATCGCGGTCCAGCCCGACTGCCAGGCCATCGTGTAGGTGTTGCCGGGGTCCCAGGGCGGGTTGCGCACCAGCGGCCCGCGTACGCCCGGAAGTTGTTCATCATGGACTGATCCAGCGGGATCAGCCAGCCGTTGGCTGATCATCTCGGCGAGCGGCGGGCTGCTGTTGGTGCAGTCACGATGATGTCGTAGCCGGTGTACTGCCGGCGCTCCAGCGACGGCTTGATCGAGTCGTAGAACGGCAGGTTCTCGCTGATCGGCTCGGTGTAGTTCACCGGATGCCGGTGAGTCTTGGTGAAGTGCTCCAGCGTCGGGTGCCTGCCGTTCAGCACGTCGATGTAAGTCGGGCCAGTTGGCGAAGTTCACCGATGTGATGCAGCCGCTGCTTGCGCCACCAGGCCGCGCTGCCGACGCTCTGCTGCGGCCGCCGCCGCGGCTGACGCGCCGCACGCCGCCAGCATGCCGGACAGGCCGGCGCGGCGCCGGCGACCGCGATCCCGCCAGCAGCCCGCGCCTGGAGATGCGCCGGTCAGTCAGGCCGCGCCAAAGGGCCGGATCTATGGCTGCCTGCCCGGCAGCCTCCAGGTCCTCTGGCTGCGCCATGGCGCTTCCTCCTCCGTTTCAGGCCTCGATGTTGCTCATCACGTGCTTGATCCGGGTGTAGTCGTCGAACCCGTAGCCGGACAGGTCCTTGCCGTAGCCGGAGTGCTTGAAGCCGCCATGCGGCATCTCCGACACGAACGGGATGTGGGTGTTGATCCACACCGCGCCGAAGTCCAGCTGGCGCGCCGCCCGCATGGCCCGGCCATGGTCGCGGGTCCAGACGCTGGCCGCCAGGCCGTACTTGACGCCGTTCGCCCAGCGCAGCGCCTCGTCCTCGGAGCCGAACCGCTGCACGGTGATGACCGGCCCGAAGATCTCGTCCTGGATCATCTCGTCGTCCTGGCGCAGGCCGGTGACCACGGTCGGGGCGAAGCAGAAGCCGCGCTCGCCGACCGGCTGGCCGCCGGTCGCGACCGTCGCGTGCTCGGGCGCCCGCTCCAGGAAGCCCTCCACCCTGGCGAGCTGGGCCGGGTTGTTCAGCGGCCCGAAATAGGCGTCCGGTATCCTCGCGGCCCGCCGTCTTGACGTGCGGCGGCCTGCTCCACCAGCGCGTCGGTCAGGTCGGCGCCGATGCCGGGCCGGCCAGCACCCGGGTCGCGGCGGTGCAGTCCTGGCCGGCGTTGTAGTAGCCGGCGTCGGTGATCAGCTGGGCGGCCAGCTCGATGTTCGGCGTCGTCGAAGACCACCACCGGCGCCTTGCCGCCCAGCTCCAGGTGCACGCGCTTGAGGTCCGGCCGCGGCGGCCTGCGCCACCTCGATGCCCGCCCGGACCGATCCGGTGATCGACACCATCTGCGGAATCTCGTGCGAGACCAGCGCCCGGCCGGTGTCCCGGTCGCCGCAGATCACGTTGAACACGCCGGGCGGGAAGAACTCGGCCGCGATCTCGGCCAGCAGCAGCGTCGAGACCGGCGTGGTGTCCGACGGCTTCAGCACCACCGTGTTGCCGGCGGCGAGGGCGGGCGCGAACTTCCAGACGGCCATCATCATCGGGTAGTTCCACGGCGCGACCTGCGCGCAGACGCCTACCGGCTCGCGCCGGATCATCGAGGTGTGACCGCGCAGGTACTCCCCGGCCGACCTGCCCTCCAGGATCCGCGCGGCGCCGGCGAAGAAGCGCAGCTCGTCGGCCAGCGGCGGCACCTCGTCGGTCCGGGTCATCGCTACCGGCTTGCCGGTGTTCCGCGACTCGGCCTCGACCAGGTCCTCGGCCCTGGCCTCGATCGCATCGGCGAACCGCAGCAGCGCCAGGCTTCGCTCGGCCGGGGTGGTGTCCCGCCAGGTCTCGAACGCCGTCGCGGCGACACGGAGCGCCGCGTCCACGTCGGCCGCGCCCGGACACCGGCGCCTGCAGGTAGGCCTCGCCCGTGCTCGGGTCGACGACCTCGCTGGTCCGGCCGTCCTGCGCCGGCCGGTACTCGCCGCCGATGAAGTTGGCCAGCACCTGCTGATCGCCTGGCTGCGCTGCCACGACAAATGCCTCCTGCCCCGAGCCCGTATCCCCTGATGGGTCTGGGATACGACCCTGACAGAGAAACGGGGCTGACACAAGTGAATCAGTAACAGAACACGGCTGCGCTCTACGGAATCAGTTGACAGATGCCGATTGCGTGGCACGATGGAGGCTTGCGAAGGAGGCCGACGCATGGCGCACACGCCGGGGGCTCCGCTCGCCCCGGTCGGCCGGACCCGCGGCGCTGCAGCGGCCGGGATCCCGACAGTACGCGGGTCGTCCTGGACGACTTGTCCAAGCAGATCATCGAGCAGTTGCAGCAGGACGGCCGGCGGTCCTACGCCGCTATCGGCAAGGCCGTCGGCCTGTCCGAGGCGGCGGTCCGCCAGCGGGTCCAGCGGCTGATCGAGGTCGGGGCCATGCAGATCGTCGCCGTGACCGACCCGATGACGCTGGGTTTCCCGCGCCAGACCATGGTCGGCGTCCGCTGCGGCGGCGACCTGGAGCGGGTCGCCGGTCAACTGGCGGGTATGGAGGAAATCGACTATGTCGTCATCACCGCAGGTTCCTTCGACATCCTGATCGAGGTGGTCTGCGAGAACGATGACCAGCTCCTGGACATCCTCGGCCGGGTCCGCGCGCATCCCGAGCGTGACCGCCACCGAGACCTTTGTTTACCTGAAACTGTGCAAGCAGACCTACAGCTGGGGGACCAGATGAGCACGGCATACGGCAAGGACGAGATCGCGGCGCTGCAGGAGACGGCCAAGCGCCACCTGTGGCTCCATTTCACCCGGATGTCGTCCTACGCGGGCTCCGATGTCCCCGTCATCGTCCGCGGCGCGGGCCAGTACGTATTCGACCAGCACGGCAAGCGCTACCTGGATGGCCTGGCCGGGCTGTTCGTCAGCCAGATCGGCCATGGCAGGACGGAGGTCGCAGAGGCAGGCGCACGCCAGGGCAGCGAGCTGGCCTACTTCCCGCTCTGGTCCTATGCTCATCCGCGCGCGATCGAGCTGGCTGAGCGGCTGGCCACGCTGGCGCCGGGCGATCTCAACCGGGTGTTCTTCACCACCAGCGGTTCTGAGGCAGTGGAGTCGGCCTGGAAGCTGGCCAAACAGTACTTCAAGGCGATCGGACAGCCGACCCGGTACAAGGTGCTGAGCCGCGATATTGCCTACCACGGCACCTCCATGGGCGCGCTGGCGATCACCGGCCTGCCAGGCATCAAGGAGCCGTTCGAGCCGCTGCCGCCAGGCGGCGTCCGAGTGCCGAACACGAACTTCTACCGCGCTCCGGCGTTCGTCCGTGATGATCTCGACGAGTTCGGGCAATGGGCCGCCGACGAGATCGAGCGTGCCATCTTGCGCGAGGGCCCGGAGTCGGTGGCCGCGGTGTTCCTGGAGCCAGTGCAAAACTCAGGCGGCTGCTTCCCGCCGCCGCCAGGCTACTTCCAGCGGGTTCGCTCGATCTGCGACAAGTACGGCGTGCTGCTCGTCTCGGATGAGGTGATCTGTGCGTTCGGCCGCCTCGGTTACTACTTCGGCTCGGAGCGCTACGGCTACCAGCCGGACATCATCACCTTCGCCAAGGGCGTCACCTCGGGATACGCGCCGCTGGGCGGGATGCTCGTGCGAGACGCGCTCATGGAACCGTTCAGCACTGGAGAGACCACGTTCCTGCACGGCGTGACGTTCGCCGGGCACCCGGTGTCGTGCGCCGTAGCGCTGGCGAACCTGGACGTATTCGAGAAGGAAGACCTGCTGTCGCACGTCCGGGCCAACGAGGGCATCTTCCGCGCCACCCTGGAAAAGCTCTCCGACCTGCCCATCGTGGGCAACGTCCGGGGCGATGGCTACTTCTACGGCATCGAGCTGGTGAAGGACAAGGCAACGAGGGAGACCTTCGACGACGACGAGTCCGAGCGGCTGCTGCGTGGTTTCTTGTCGCACGCGCTATTTGACGCCGGGCTGATCTGCCGCGCCGACGACCGCGGCGACCCGGTCATCCAGCTGTCCCCGCCGCTCACCTGCACGCAGGAGCACTTCGATGAGATGGAGCAGATCCTCCGCAGCGTCCTGACCGAGGCGTGGACAAAGATCTGAGTCGATCGATTCGAACAAGCGCCCTGGACCGGACGGGATACCAGGGCACTTGCTCGCTGCGCCGTCGGCTAGCTCACCACGCCGCAGCTCCGAACCGGTTGCCAGACCGCAGCAGAGTAAACGTGCCATTGTCGATCCGGCCGTTGGCCGGGCAAGTGGCCACGTTGTGCAGGCCGCTCGCGTCGGTCGCGAGTACCTGGCAGGGCGCGGTTACAGCGCCCTCCTGCTGCAGGCCGTTGTAACGCTTGGTGTACGTGACGAACGTCTTGGTCACCGTCCCGTCAGGAGTAACCTGCGCGAGCAGGACAGTCGCGGTACCCTTTCCGCCAATTGAAGTGACCCGGAAGGCAGCAACGTTGATCGGGGAGCCGTCCGGCCCGACGCCAGCCGACTGAATGAAGCCGAGCTTGCCGCCACCCTTCAGCAGAACGCCCGATGCGAGTAGGTCGTGTCCAGGCGCGGAGGTATCGAGCACGCGAATCTGGCTCCGGCCGGTGAAGAAGTACGCGTCGGATCCTTTGAGCTGGTCCTGCCACACGAACGCCACCTTGCTGCCGCTGATCCAAACTGGGCTCCATGGCGAAGCGGGAGCATCACCTGGTGCAGTCCAGCTCCGCGTAGGCCCGCCAGTCAGGGAGTACAGGGCGATCCCGCCGTGCGAGTTGAGCCTGCTGCAAGCGGCACCCTTATAAAGCTGCAGAGCGACGGCGAGGCTGGCGCCGTCCGGCGATACCGCCATGCCGTCAACTACGTCGTTCGACCGTGCTGGCAGCAGATTCACGGGCAGTCTGGTCAGCTTCGGCGAGCGGCCATCAGCATTGACGCGTAGCCGGTACAGGGCGGTGACGCCATTGCGCCCTTCGAACCCGGGCAACGTGGTGTTGATGAGGAACGCCCGGTCTGAGCCGTCGGCGGTTACGTTCGGATTGGTCCCCAGGAGAATGCCGGGGACCCGCACCCTGCTGAGCATCTTGCCGGTCCGCGAATCGCGTACCTCGGCGGCCAGGTAGCTGCTGTTAGCGATCTCCAGCGTCACGAAAAACTTGGGCATCGCTGTCGCGGTCGACGCCCCTGCGGCCGACCGATGGACTAGCGACCTCGGTGACTGGAGAGCGAACGTCAGACCGGTCACGAGTCCGGCCACCGCGAGCCCAGCCGGCGAGCGGGGTAACCACGCGAGCGGCAGGCCGACGCGGTCGTGACGGACGGCCGTCCAGCCGAGGCGTTTGCCGCCGAGCGCCGGCTCCCGGCTCAGTTGGCGCTTGGCCGATGATCCAGCTGAGGGTCGACTCGGGACCGCGCGATTCTGTGACCGCGCGCGCCGCGTCCGGCACGGGGTTACCGGGTGCCATGATCTCCCGCACGCGGTCGATCGTGTCTTGCTGATAGCTCATCGCGTCTCCTGACTGATCTGCTGATGTGACGCGGGCCGGTGACTTGCCGACCAGGACTCCTCGGCCTGCCGAGCGCCCGTTCCAGCCGCCTGCGGGCTCGGTGCAACCGGACCGCCATCGTGGCCCGCGAGCACCCCATGGCCTGGGCCGCCGCAGCCAGGTCTAGTTCCTCCCAGCCCACCAGCCGCAGCGCCTCCTGGTCCGCTTCAGACAAGGTCGCCAGCACGGCCCGCAGCCGGGCGGCCTCGACGATTGCTCGAGCCGCATCCGGTGCGACGGCGGCGCGCCCCTCCTGACGCAATCGCATGGTCAGGTTCTCCGCCCGCCGCCGGGATCGCTCGGTGTTCGCGAGCACGCGCCGGGCAACGCCGTACAACCACGGGATCACAAGGTCGCCGTCAGTCGGAACGGCGTCCAGCCGGCGCCACACGACGAGGAACGTCTCGGCGGCGACGTCCCGGGCCGTCTCCGGATCAGTCCGCCGCAAGGCATAGCGCAGCACCGCCCCGTAGTGACCTCGGTAAAGATCACTGAATAGCTCAGCTCGCTCCATAGTTGGCCTCTCGCCGGGTGCCCTCACACTGTGCAATGTCCGGCAGTCGGCGGTCTATTACCGGCCGCGCGCACCCGGATCGGTATGCCGGAACTGGGGCAACGTGGCCGGAATCGCCTCGCATGTTCAGCGCTTGCGCGAAGTTATGCACTTGTGACCACACAGCACTAACCAAACTGCGCCCCAGACGTGTCTAAGAGGTGAGGGGCCGGGCGGTGGTGCAGGGGCGGCCGCCGGGCGTTTTGATCCACGGGAGGCATCGGTGTCGAGAATTAGCGCGTCGGGCAGCAACTGGGATGACCTGTCCAGCCGTAACGAGCGGCTTGTGCAGTTGGCCGAACCATGGTCAGCACAAGCGGGCGCCGTTGCTATGCAGTGGGCCGAACTCGACAGCCAGCGCGAGCGGCTCGCTGAGGCACCGCAGGCTGGCCCCGGGAGCCGGTTGCCAAGCTTGCGGCTAGTGGCCGGAGCGGCCTGAGCGCGAGGAGCGACGCAGGTCGGCCAGGCCGTCGTCGAGCGGGATCACGGCGCCCAGCTCGCCGGCCCGGCCAGCAGTTCCTGCACGTGCTTGACAGCCTGGTCGACCGGCACGCGCTCCCGCTCGCCGGTGGCGCGGCTGACGACTTCGACCAGCCCCTCGGCCAGGTCCCGGCTGCCGACGCTGATCCGGAACGGGATCCCGATGAGCTCCGCATCCTTGAATTTCACGCCTGGCCGCTCGTCCCTATCGTCGATCAGGACGTCGTGCCCCGCGGCCTGCAGCGTCGGCGTAGATCGACTCCGCCGCTAGCCACGGACCGCCTCGTCCTTCGGCGACACCATGATCACCGTGACCTCGGCTGGCGCCACCTGGACCGGCCACTTCAGGCCCGCGTCGTCGTGGTGCACCTCGGCGATAGCGGCCATGGCCGCGCTCGACCCCGATGCCGTAGCAACCCATGATCGGGATGATCGCTGAGCCGTCCGGGCCCGAGCACCGACACCCCGAGCGCCGCAGTGAACTTGCGGCCGAGCTTGAAGATGTGGCCGACCTCGATCGCCTGCACCAGCTCCAGCGGCGTGCCGCACCGCGGGCAAGGCTCGCCCGCTGCGACCTCGCGCAGGTCCGCCCAGCTGCCGACGGCGATGTCGCGATCCACGTCGACGCCGGTGAGGTGGACATCGTCGGTGTTCGCGCCGGTCGCCATGTCCCGCCGGCCCTGCAGGCGAGGTCGGCGATGACGGGCAGGCCAGGCTACCCCGACCGCGCCGAGGCTGCCCGGCGAAGCGCCGAGTGCGGCCCGGATCTCCTCGGGCTGCGCTGGGCGGATGTCGGCCGCGCCGGTCGCGTCGACCAGCTTCTGGTCCGCCAGCGGATGATCGCCGCGCAGCAGCACCAGCGTCAGCTGGCCGTTCATCACCTGCACGAGCGTCTTGATCTGCCGGTCGGCGGCGATGCCGTACTTCACCGCCAGGTCCTCGATGGTGCGCACGCCAGGCGTGTCCAGCCGGACCGGCGCATCGGTGCCAGGCCCGTCCTGACCGGCCGCCAGCGCTGACGTCGCCTTCTCCAGGTTCGCCGCGTAGTCGCAGTTCGGGCATGTCGCGACGACGTCCTCGCCAGCGTCGGACGGGCACATGAACTCGATCGAGTCGCTGCCGCCCATGGTGCCGTTCGACGCCTCGACCGCGATCGCCGGGATGCCGAGCCTGGCGAAGATCCGCTCGTAGGCGGCCCGGTGCGCGTCGAACGACCTGTCCAGCCCGGCCTCGTCGATGTCGAAGCTGTAGGAGTCCTTCATGGTGAACTCGCGGACCCGGATCAGGCCGCTCTTCGGCCTCGGCTCGTCCCGGAACTTGAGCTGGAACTGATACCAGAACTGCGGCAGCTCCCGGTAGGAGCTGACAGCTCAAGCGCCAGCGTCGTGAAGATCTCCTCATGGGTCATGCCGAGGACCATGTCCGCGCCCTTGCGGTCCTTGAGCCGGAACATCTCTTCGCCCATGATCGCCAGCCGGCCGCTCTTCTCCCAGATCTGCGCGGGGTGCATGGACGGCAGCAGGAACTCCTGCCCGCCGATCTGGTTCATCTCCTCGCGGATGATTGCCATCACCTTGGCGCGCACCCGCATGCCCAGCGGCAGCAGCGAGTAGTGCCCTGCCATCAGCTGCCGGATGAACCCCGCGCGCAGCAGCAGCCGGTGACTGGCTGCGTCGGCATCCGCCGGGTCGTCACGCAGGGTCGGGATGTGCAGCTGTGACCAGCGCATGGTTGGGTGCCTCATCGCTCTGTGCAGGTCGGGCTCGAAACCGTAAGTCTAGAGCCACGCCAAGGCACCAGTGATCTCGTTTCCGCGCGGCCGCCCGGCTGACCAGATCGCCGTGCTTGGCTCCACTTTGCTAACTGAGTGTCATAGCTCGGCGACTTAGGGTTAACTATTTCCGGTCCAGGCCCGGTTACCCGCCGCTCTCACTCCGGGCATTCCCGCACAGTCATTCGCCGTAGGAGACGCACACGATGAGCAAGGCCCACCAGTCCCCCGCCCGTCCCCGGCCCAGCAGCATACAGGCACCACAGGCATGCCAGCCAGCTGCTCGCAACATTAGCCCTGGTCATCGCCCTGGCCGCGTGCAGTTCGGCGGGGCATTCTGGGCAGCCGCCGGGCGGCCCGTCGTCCGGTAGTCCATCGGCGTCGGCCGCCCAGTCGTCACTCGGGCCATTCCTCGGCGCCTTATTCAGCGGCACTATCTACGTCAATAACGGGATAACCAACCAGACCAAGTCGTTCGTCTACCGCGATCGCGCTGCACAGAACTGCGCGGCAGCCGTCCGGGGCCAGCACGGCATATTCAAGATCCCGACCGGGCAGGCACCGGATCCGCAGGCCCAGATTGAAGTGGCCGGCTTCCACGGCCCCGGCACCTACACGCCCACGATGCTGAGTCACGACAGGCAGGACTCGATCCTGCTGACCGGCAAGTCCGGCATCAGCCAGTACCTCCTCACCTCACCCGTCGCTGGCCGCACGCCCGGCAAGGAAGTGCTGTTCCTCCACAATGACGGCTCTGGTCAGCTCGTGTACTCCGGCGCGCACCTCGACGGCCAGGTCGGCAACCCCGCCGTCGCCGGCGAGGTCCAGTGGACCTGCAAGTCGTGAACGTAGGGAGCCTGGCTCTTCGCCTGGAAGTTACGTACGTCGCCGCGGTCGGCAATTGTGACGGGAATGCGCCCTTCATGCCGTTATGTACAGTCTCGAGTTTGGCGGTTCACTGACCGGGCACTGAACAACACATGCCGACGGACAGGTCAGCTCGCCGGGTTTTGGCGATCGCCATGGGCATTGCGGCGATTTTCGACCTGACGGGTTCGACGGTCTACCGGACGATGCGCCCAGTTCTTCCGCCAAGTCCGCCGCGCCAGGACGATCAGGATCCGTTTCTGTCGGCGATGAGCACGATTATGACCGCGCACCGTGAGGCGGTCGGCCGTGCGCGTGATGAGAGCGGTGAGACGTTAGCCGGATGACTGACAGCGACCGCGTGCCCTTCCCGAGCTCTGCCGGTCCTGAAGACCGATCCCCAGGCAGGCCGGCGCCATCCCCCAGGCAGGAAACGGCTTCCATGCAGGAAACGGGCTCCAGGCATGAGACGGCGGACACGGCGGAAATCGCCGACGCCGTGGCAGACCGAATCGGCGGCAAAGTGCCAAGCCAAGTCGATACGCCATCGGTCTCGCAGGCCATCGCGCTGCGCGAGCAGGCCCCGGAGATGTACGACCTGTGGCTGAAGATCGCCCAGGAAAAGGCGGCGACCGCGAACTACGTCGAGCGCGCCCCCTACGAAGTACCGGAGCGACTGGCGCAGTCCGGCCGGCCGCGGGCACTCGGCGCGCTGGTCATCGTGTTGTCTTTCTGCGGATACCTGGCCTGGCTCGGCGGTCCGGGTCCGTACATCGGCGGCCTGATCGCGATCCTCGACCTGGGCGTCATGTTCGGCATGTTCTTCGGCCTTCGGCCGGAACGGCTGCCCGACGACAACCGGCAGGCTGGAAACCGCCGCCGGTTCTTAGCACGGTTCTGGGCAGCAGCCCCGGCGCCGCCGGTCCCGCGGCCAGTCGCCGCGGGCCCGCCCCTGCAATCCTGAGCTGAGCCGTGCGATCCTGAGCCGCGAGGCCCGCCTGCGGGCCGGCAAGCGGAGGTGCACCGATGCTCGATGGCCGGCTGCTCGTGGACGCTCACGTGCACGTAGCGAAGCTGCCCACGCTGTCTGCCGACTGGCAGTCCTGGGTGACTACCTTCGGGCCGGGCATCCCGCTTGACGAGCTGTATGACTCTGGCGGCATGCCCCGGCCGGCCGCGATCGACGCGCATTTCGCCAGCGAAGGCGCTGACCACGTGCTCCTCTTCGCCGAGCACAGCCCCAAGGCGACCGGCATCCAGCCGATAGAGGATGTGCTCCCCCTGGTTGAGCAGAACCCGGCAAGGTTCCGCCCGGTCGCCAACATCAACCCGCACCTGCACTACCCGATCGCAACCGAACTGGCCCGCCAGGTGAGCCTCGGCGCGGTGGCGTGCAAGGTCCACCCCGTGCACGGCGGATTCGAGCCTGCTGACCGGATGCTGTATCCGGCTTATGCATATTTGGAGGAACGAGGCCTGCCGGTCGTCGTGCACTGTGGTACCTCGACGTTCTCTGGCTCAGTCAACGCCTTCGGCGAGCCTGCTCTGCTGGACCCCGTCTTCCGCGACTTCCCGGCCCTTACTGTCGTGCTGGCGCATGGCGGCCGCGGCTGGTGGTACGACCAGGCTTCATTCCTGGCGCTTATGCGGCCGAACACCTGGCTCGAGGTGTCCGGTCTGCCACCGTCCAGGCTGCCGGACTACTACGGCGCGTCGCTGACCCGGCTCGCGACGAAAATGATCTTCGGCACCGACTGGCCGGGCGTGCCGGGAGTACAGCGCAACGCCCGGGCCCTGGAAAAGGTCCTGCTCGAGGCCGGATGCACGGCCGGCCAGGTGGCCGGCGCCCTGGGCGGGAACGCAGCCAGGGTCTTCGGGCTCTAGGACCCAAGCAAGCGATTGGTTGACTCTGGCTTCCAGCATGCCGCCGGCCCTAGTGTTACGACAAAGCACGTTCCATACCTCGGGAGAGTGGATGAAGACCAGGGCAGCGATCATGCGCGGGACAGGGCAGGACTGGGAGGTCACCGAGCTCGAGCTCGATCCGCCCAAGGTTGGCGAGGTGCTGATCAGGTTCGTCGCCTCCGGTCTGTGCCACTCCGACGAGCACATCCGGAGCGGCGACCTTACCCCGCGCTTCCCGATCGTCGGCGGCCACGAGGGGGCCGGCGTGATCGAGGAGGTCGGCTTGGGCGTGACCAGGCTCAAGGCCGGTGACCACGTGATCACGTCGTTCCTCCCGGTGTGCGGTCACTGCCGCTGGTGCTCGACCGGCAAGTCCAACCTGTGCGACCTGGGCGCGACGATTCTGGATGGCTGCCTGCTGGACGGTACCTACCGGTTCCACACGGCCGACGGCGAAGACGTGGGCGGCTTTTGCATGCTCGGCACGTTCGCCGAGTACGCGACCGTGTCGGAACTGTCCTGCGTGAAGGTCGACGACGACGTTCCCCTCGACAAGGTCGCGCTGATCGGCTGCGGCGTGCCCACTGGCTGGGGGTCGGCCGTGCACGCCGCTGCCGTGGAGCCGGGCGACACGATACTGATCTACGGGATCGGCGGCATCGGCATCAACTCGGTGCAGGGCGCCGCGCTTGCGGGCGCGCGCAACGTGGTCGCAGTCGACCCGCTGCCCAACAAGCGCGAGATGGCCGAGCAGCTCGGCGCCACGCACAGCTGTGCCACCGCCGGCGAGGCGGCCATGCTCGTGCACGAGCTCACCCGCGGCGTCATGGCCGACAAAGCGATCATCACGACTGGCACGGTGACCACCGAGGTTGTCACCGATGCCTTTAACACGATCCGCAAGGGCGGCACCGTCGTGGTTACCGGCTTGGGCGACCTTGTTTCGAACAACATCCAGATCAACAGCTCGATGCTGACCTTGATGGAGAAGCGGATCCAGGGCAGCCTGTTCGGTTCCGGCGACCCGTTCCACGACATCCCGCGGATGGTCGAGCTCTACCGGGCCGGCGACCTCAAACTCGACGAGCTCATCACCACCACGTATGCCCTGGACGACGTCAACCAGGGCTACCAGGACATGCTCGACGGCAAGAACATCAGGGGCCTCATCCTGCATGGCACCTCCTGACTCACCTGATCCCGGACTCACTGATCCGGACGCGGCCCGGTGGGGACCGGTGGCTGGCATGACGCCGGTCATCGGCCTCGGCCGGGAACGCGAGGTCCTTACCGTCGCGCTGCAGGCTGCCCGGCACGTCGTGCTGGAAGGCCCGCCGGGTACCGGCAAGTCGACGCTGCTCCGGTCGATCGCACGAGACCTCGGCCGGGCAGTCGTGTTCGTGGAGGGCAACGCGGAGCTGACGCCAGCGCGGCTGATCGGCCAGTACGACCCAGCGCAGGTGCTGGCCGACGGCTACCTGCCGTCAAGCTTCACCGACGGCCCGCTGCTGCAGGCGATGCGCACCGGTGCCCTGCTGTACCTGGAGGAGTTCAACCGGGTACCCGAGGAAACGCTCAACGTCCTCATCACGGTGCTGACGGAGGGCGAGATCGCAGTTCCCCGGTTCGGGCTTGTGCAGGCGGACGGCCAGTTCCGGCTGATCGCAGCGATGAACCCGTTCGACGCGATCGGCACGGCCAGGGTCAGCCAGGCGATCGCGGACCGGATCTGCCGGGTCGTGCTCGGCTACCAGGACGCCGCCGCCGAGCGCGACATCACCGCCGCAGTGACCGGCCGCGACGGCGAGATCGTCCGGTTCGCTGTCGCGCTTACCCGCGCCACTCGCGCGCATCGCGACATCAGGATGGGCGCCTCGGTCCGCGGCGCCATCGACCTGGTGCTGCTGATCGACGGGCTAACCGGGCTGCGCGGCGAGAGCGCGATGACCCGGCCGACCGCCAGGGACGCCGCGCACGCCGCATTGTCCGGCCGGATCAGGATCGCCGACGGCTGCGATCGCAGCCCGGAGGCCATCATCGATGACCTGCTCGGCGAGCTATGGCCGGGCGATTCGCCGCATCCTGATGAACAGCCTCCGGACGGCCAGGGAAAAGCGACGGCCCGGTAGCGGGCCAATCCGTGCCCCAAGGATCCCGGCCGCCAGGATCCCCCCAGCCAGGTTCCCAGTCCAGCCTGCGGCGGGACCGGCACCAGGGCCCGGCCAGGCGCACCGTCAGCCGGGCCGAGCTGGCCAGCAGGCACGCTGACTTCACCGCGGTTTCCCCTGAAGTCGGCCAGCTCGATGCAGACGCGCTCGCCGGGCTGCTGGCCGCTGACCCGGACGCGGCCGCCGCGCTGCTCGCCGATCTCAGCCAGGCAACCGACGCCGAGCTGCGCGCGATCGCACGCCGGCTAGCAGCCCGGATCTTCATCCAGCTCGGCGCGACCGGGCGGCAGTCCGCCCGCGGCCCGCGCCGAATCCGCGCGTCCGCCCGTGCCGACGGTGACATCGACCTTGACCGGACGCTCGACCGAGCCTCCGGTGCCTGGCCCCCGCCAGGCGACGACATCGTCACCCGGTCCTGGCACTCCCGCCGCAGGTCCGTCTGCCTGCTGGTGGACTCCAGCGGCTCGATGTCCGGGCTGGCACTCGCGATGGCGGCGGTGGCCAGCGCGAGCGTGCTGCTGGCGGCCGATTCCCGGCTGGACACCGGCGTGCTCGCGTTCTCCGGCGATGTGACCGTGCTGCAGCCGCCCGGCAGCCGGACCGCGCCGGAGCAACTGGTCGGGCGGCTGCTCGGCCTGCGCGGGCACGGCATGACCGACCTCGCCGGCGCGCTTCGGGCCGCCGCCCGGCAACTCGCGGCGGGCCGCGGCCCGGCTGGCCGCGGCGGCGGCGCAGCTGGGGAGCGCTGCGTGGTGCTGCTGTCCGACTGCCTGAGTACGGCCGGCGGCGATCCTGCCACGGCGCTGGCCGGAATCGACCGCCTCGATGTCCTCTGCCCGCTGCCAGCCAGTCGGGAGCCGGACCCGGCCTCCATCGACGCGGCCGCGCGCATTGCCAGGCTCGGCGGCGGCATCAGCCGGCCTATCCGCAGCCTTGCCGATATACCGGCAGCGCTGACCACTCTGCTCGCAGGCAATTGAGCACCTCCGGCACTGTTTGCCGCGGCGCCATTCGGGTAACTGGCCGCCACGGTCCTGGATCGAGCGACAACACGAGAGGCGACGTGAACCCATGCGCAGCGCGAGGGTATGGGAGGACGCAGAGCGGCGATCGGTGAACCGCCGCGCGAAGCGGGCGACGATCAGCCAGCCCGGTCAGCTGCCGCACCCTTCGGTGCCCGCAGGCACGGACATGCTGCCGCAGATTAAGCACATCGTGGTGCTGATGATGGAGAACCATTCCTTCGACAACTACCTCGGCACGCTGGGCCGGGGCGAAGGGTTCGGGGTCAGCGAGAACGGGACGCCGGAAGCCGAGAACCTCGACCTGTCCGGGCACCCCGTTCGCGCCTACCCGAGCCCGTCCACAATGCAGCAAGACGGCGTGCCCTGTCAGAGCTGGAGTGCCACCCATGCGCAATGGGGCGGCGGCAAGATGGACGGGTTCGTAACGGCCACCCAGCAGGCTGCGCCAGACGCGGACCCGGGCGCCGCCATGGCCTACTGGACCGAGCGTGACCTGCCCTTCTACCACGGGCTCGCGCGCACGTTCCCGCTAGCCGATCACTGGTTCAGCTCATGCCTTGGCCCGACATTCCCGAACCGCCGTTTCCTGCTGGCGGGCACCGCCCACGGGCTGATGGACGACCTGCCGGTTAATCTCGTCGACCAGCCGCCGGCCGGCACCATCCTGGACATGCTGACCAGGTTCGGGATCTCCTGGGCCAACTACCGCTGCGGCTCCGCCGACCAATCCGCATTTCGCAGTTATGCGCACTACCGGCGGCGGCAGGCCCGGCATCATCTGCGATCGGTCGGCAGGCCGTTCCGCCGCGCGGCCAGCGGCGCGAAACGTGACCTTCAGTTCACCGCCGGACTGTACCCGCTCGGCCTCGCCCGCTCATATGGTGCACGTGCGCAGCACCGATCAGTTCTTCGCCGATGCTGACGACGGAACGCTGCCTGCCTTCAGCATCGTCGATCCGGACTTCGAGACCTACTCCGAGGAGAACCCGCAGGACATCCGCAAGGGCGAGAGCTTCGCCGCCGAGGTCATCAACCGGGTCATGCATGGCAAGGGCTGGCCGGACACGCTGCTGATCTGGACCTACGACGAGCACGGCGGCTACTACGACCACGTCGCGCCGCCCGCTGCCGTGCCGCCCGACGACGTCGAGGGACGCAGCCTGGTCGCGCACCCGTCCCCGCTGCGCGCGATCCTGAAGCCGCTCTTCCCCGGCTACGTCCGGCACGCGGAGGATATGGTCAGCGAGAACCGCCAGTACGACACCTATGGCTTCCGGGTGCCCGCTGTGATCGTGTCACCGTATGCCCGGCCAGACTGCGTGCTGTCTGAGGTGTTCGACCACACCTCAGTGCTCAAGCTGGTCGAGGAGAAGTGGAACCTGCCCGCCCTCACCCGCCGGGACGCCGCCGCCCTCTCGCCCATCGGGGCGCTCGACCTTACCGGACCGCCGGCTTTCCGCACCCCGCCGCCGCTACCGTCCCCGGGCCTGCAATGGGGATCCTGGTAGGGCGCGCTCAGCCAGCACCGACCGCAGCGAGCAGGACCAGCAAGATCGCCAGTGTCGCGAGCAGGCCGTGCAGGACTACTACCAGCACCTGCGCGGCTGGCCGAGCGGATCCGGCGGCCTGCGGTTCAGGCAGGCCGGTCACCAGCGTGGCCATGCCGAGGCCGGCCACCACCAGGATCACCGCGACCGCCAGCCAGGAAAGCGCGACGACGCCCGCGGCCAGGAACGCCGTCCAGATTCCCAGGCCCGTGACCGCCAGGCCGGCATGCGCGATCAGGACCGCGGGCGCGCCGCGCCTGGCGCTGCCGCGACGCGCCGCGACGACCCACCTGGTCAGCAGGTAACCCCCCGCCGCCGCGGCAGCCAGCCACGCGCCGAGCGCGGCGAACTGCAGCGGCCGGCTGGCGGACTGCTGTTGTGCGGCGACGATCACCGGCTCGGGACGCGGCGGCGGCAGCGTCGTGAACAAATGCTCGAGGTACCTGCTGTCCCGCACAGCCGCCTGCCGTTCGGCCGCCTTGGGCCGCGGCCCGACGGCCGCTCGCACTGCCCTGCCCAGCGCCACATCTATTTGCTCGCGGCTCAGTCCGGCGCATGCGAGCGGCACCCGGGTCACGGTGAGCCGTTCCTGTATGGCGCGAACGCCGAAGGTGAAGCAACTGCTGACCGTCGCCCGACTCGGCTGTGCTGCCCCGCAGCCCGCAATCAGCAAGACGCACAGCGCGGCTGGGACCAGCGCGGCTGGCAGTTGGGCGGCTGGCAGCAGCACGGCCCGCAGCCAACCGGTGTGCCCAGTGATGCGCGTCACCGCCAGCAGGGCCGGCCGTATCGTCATCGGGACTGGGGCAGCTTGAAGGAGCCTTTCCTTGGGGCCGAGGCGGACGGCGGCGGCACTACCGGCCCGATGTCTCCGTCGGGCGCCTCGTCCAGGTCGACAATGACCGGTGCATGATCACTAGGCCCCGTTCCCTTCCGTGCCTGCCGGTCGATCCAGGCTGCCTTCACCCGGCTGGCCACCGGCCCGGAGGCCAGCATCAAATCGATCCGCATGCCAAGATCCTGATGGAACATCCCGGCGCGGTAATCCCAGTAGCTGAAGAATCGCTCGGCGGGCCAGCGCTCGCGCACGACGTCGTGCAGGCCCGCCTTCTGCAGGCTGGCCAGAGCCGCCCGCTCCGGCTCGGTGACATGCGTCTGACCGACATAGGCGGCCGGGTCGAACACGTCATTATCGGTCGGCGCGATGTTCATGTCACCGCAGACCAGCACATCATCCGGGCCGGCCCTGACCACCTGCTCCAGCACGCCCAGCCAGGCGAGCTTGTACCGGTAGTGATCGGAATCAGGCTCCCGGCCGTTCGGCACGTACACCGAGTGGACCCGGATCCCGCCGCAGGTCGCCGATATCGCCCTGGCCTCCGGGTCAGGGAAGCCGGGCGCCCCTGGCAGGCCTGGCACCACATCGGCCAGCCCGACCCTGGACAAGATCGCCACCCCGTTCCAGCGCGGCTCGCCGTGTACCGCCGCCTGGTAACCGCGGCTGTCCAGCTCGGCCCCGAGCAGGTCGGTGAACGCGTCGTCCGACAGCTTGGTCTCCTGCAGGCAGACCACATCCGGCTTGCGCTGATCCAGCCAGGGCAGCAGCCGGGGCACCCGCTGCTTGACCGAATTCACGTTCCAGGTAGCCACTCGCACGGGGCCTACATTAGCTGCGGCGGCTCCCGCCTGAACGGCCAGCACCGGCGGCGAGCGCGAACGCCAGCAGCGAGTTCGCGATGTAGTCGTCGGCGGGCTCGACCGAGGGCCAGGACACCACGTTGTCCTCGTAACCCGCGCGGGCGGTGTTGAACGGCCTGAAGTGGCCGGCGCTGCACGCCTCGCATGCCGCTGACGGTGCCCGAGGCCGATGAAGTTCGCCGGGCTGCTCGGCCCGTCGGTGACGGCGCCGAGCTGGATCGCTGCCCTTGCCGGTCAGCGACCCGGCAAGGTTCGCGATCTCGCTCTGCATGCAGTGCGGGAACGTGGTGCCGGCGCCGACCACGAACGAGCTGCCCCAGCCGTTGGCCGCCGAGGGCGAAGTTCAGCTGCTGCTGCGCGAACGCGGCGAACTGCGGCGGCCCGCCGTACCCCTGGTACAGCGCGTTGGTGATGTACAGGCCGAACGCGTGCGGCGTGGCGTCGCTGGAGCCGATGCGCGGTACCGAGCTCGAACGGGTCGCCCTTCGCCCAGCGCTCCCCCAGCCGCAGCTGGGCGGCCAGGTCGGCCAGCAGCAGGCGCGCCAGGACGCGGCACCGGCCCGGACGGGCCCGTCCGTGCCTCATGCGCGTGCCGCAGCGCCCGCAGCAGCTCGCCCTCGCCGATCGCGCCGTTGTCGTAGAGGTTCAGCGTGTCACCGCCAGCCGGGTGACCCTGCGCGATGTAGGCGCGCGCCCAGCGCTGGCCGCCACCGCCAGGTCCGCGCGCACCTGCGCGCGCGGTGCGTGCAGCGCCTCGTCGGCCAGCGCGATCTCGGCGGCGCCCCAGAGCATGTCGCTCTTCCACTCGGTGCCGCCGTAGTAGTCGTGCGGGAAGGTGGTGACGATCTGACCCGACGTGCGTGGTCTTGGCCATCGCGTAGATGCCGCGGGCCAGCGCCAGCAGGTGCGCCGCCTGTGCCGGCCGGTGCGCGCGGCTAGCTGGGCGGCAAGCCCGAAGTCGGCGGCGAACCGGCCCGCGAACTCAGGGCTTATCTGCTGGCCCGGCGGCGCGGCCCCGAACACCGGGCGGTACTTCACGTAGTAGGCGGTCGGACCCGGGTTGCCGCCCTTCCTGCACGTTCATCCGGTCCTCTGCCTGCGGCAGGAACCAGAAGTTATAGTCACCCTGGATGGTGTTGCTGGCGTTGCCGTTACCGATACCGACCTGGATGTAGAGCACCTTCTTGGCCGGGTTCCAGAGCTTCTGCAGCCAGTTCAGCCCGAACTGGCCTCCGGCCGAGCGTGGGTACCGGCCGGGGTAGTCCGCGCCGGCGATCAGCATGAGCCCCTCGGCGTAACTGGCGGTGTAGGCGAACTTCTCGTAGCCGCCGCCGGCGTCGAACCAGCCGCCGGCCACGTTGACCGGGCCGCCGATCTTGTGGAATGTGCCCAGCAGGTTGTCGTTGCTGTCGTACTTCGGCGCACGCGTAGACGGGGCGCGGCGGTCGGTCAGGTTCGCGGGCTCGCGGTTCAGCACCGAGTGCACCACGTTGCGCGCCGTCGCGCTCGGAGGTGAAGTAACGGACCGCGTTACCACCAGCCGGCCGTACTCCGCGGCTCGGCGCGCCGATCCGGAACCACGGCGACCGCTCGACGCCTTGCCTGCGGTGACCTTGATCCGGTACCGGCCCGGCCGGGTAATGCGGGAGAAGTTCAGCTGGTAGATCGCCTTGTAGTGCGCGTTCCAGGTGCCGACGTACCGGGCGCCCAGCTCGGGAAAGAAGCGGCCGCAGCTACCGCAGGACACCGAGAAGGTCACCCCGGCGGCCTTGGCTGGCAGCATGGCGAACGCGACTTTGCTGCCGTGGCTCGGGTAACCGACCTGGTTGACCCGCACCTCGATCGGCGCGGCCACGGCCGGCCGTGCGGCTGCCGGACTCGCGGCTGCCGGACTCGCGGCTGCCGCCGCCGGGAACGAGGACGGACGCGCTCATCGCGGCCACGGCAATGTAGCCCATTGCGATCTTCACAACCTCGACCTCCAGCAGCCGGCGGATTTCGTTAGGAAACCTACTAAACAAACCATGCCGCTTCAAGAGGGAAACGAGGCCAGCCTGTCGCGCCGCCTGCCGAGATCACCAATGGATGTGCCGCTGCTATTGCCAGGGACATAGCAACGGCACATCCATTAGCCGCTTCGGGCCGGTCGCCTAGTCCGCGAAGTCTTCGATCGGCTTAACCCCGGCGGTGCCGCGCCGCAGGCGCCACACCAGCGCGCAGACGTACCAGAGCAGCGCGACACCCGCGCCGTAGCCAACCACCTTGTCGGAGGAGTGGAACGGGCCGGGCGCCGACAGCACGAAGATGATCAGCGCGCTATAGACGAGCACGAAGATGATCACCGGCCAGGCCCACCGGCCAAGGGAGAACACGCCAGGAATTGAGTCCAGCGTGCGCCGCTTGTAGGCGTAGCCCGCGGTGATCAGGAAGTAGATGATGTACGGGATGATCGCGGTGGCGCCGACCAGCGTCAGGAATGCGCTGGTCTGCAGGTAGCCGTAGAACAGCGCGCCGATGTCGATCACGGCGAACACCAGCAGCGCGACGATCGGCGTCTGGGTGCGGGGGTTGACCCGGCGCAGCAAGCCGGAGAACGGCAGCATGTTGTCGCGCGCCATCGAGTAGCCAAGCCGCGCCTGGGCACCCGCGCCGACCACCAGGATCGCGAACATCGAGAAGATGACGAACGCGATGAACACCTTGACCAGCCAGGACGGCAGCCAGTAGCCGGCGATGATCAGCAACGGCAGCGGCGCGGCGCCTCGACCGCCTTGAAGTTCGGGATCGCGATGGTGAAGCCGATCAGGGCGATCATGCCCAGGATCGCCGAGGCTGCGACGGCCCAGATCACCCCGCGCGGCACGCTCGTGCGCGGGTTGACCGCGTCCTCGGACATGTCTGCGGCTAGCTCGAACCCGACGAGGGTGAACGCGCCGATCAGGCCTGCCAGCGCGAACGCGTAGATGGTCGGGTTGTGGTAGCACCGACGTCGTGTTGGTCAGGATGCTGGCCCCGTATGGGGTTGGCTTTGTCTTCAGCGCCCAGAGCACGAACAGCAGCACGCCGAAAACGACGGTACCGATGATCTCGGTGAACACCGCGATGTTGTTCACCCGGGCGGCGACCTGGATGCTGATGATGTTGAAGACCACCGGCAGCAGCATCATGATGATCGCTACCGCCAGCACCAGCCGGGGATTCGGCGTCGTGTAGTTGAACTCGCTGAGCAGCAGCGGCGCCGCCACGGTGTACATGATCGCCGCGCCGCCTACGGTCATGTAGAGCAGCCCGGCGAAGCCGACGAACCAGCCGTAGGTGGGTTCACCAGCCGCGAGCTCCACTGATAGGCGTAACCGGCCAGCGGGATCCTGGTGCCAAGCTCGGCTACCACCAGCGCGATCATCAGGTTGCCCACGCCGACGATCGGCCAGGTCCAGATCGATGCCGGGCCCCAGTACTGACAGCCCGAAGCCGTAATTCAGGAAGATGCCGGTAGTGATCGAGATGATCGAGAACGCGATGGCGAACATCGAGAAGAAGCGCAGCGACCTGCGCAACTCGGGCTTGTAACCGGCCTTGGCCAGGATCGCCTCTTCGCTGCCAGCGGCCGCCGGGCTGATCCGACTGCGCCGTATCTAGTCGTCGGCGCTCATGCTGACCCCTCCTATGGTGCGACGTTGTCGTGTGCCACGGCCGCGACGGCCGCGAAAGCCTGTTCGGTGACGGTGAGGGCGCGAGTCACGTCCGCATCCGTCATCGCCGCCGAGATGAACCAGTTGTGCCGCGGGTGCAGGTAGACCCCGCCCCGCATGGCCGCGGCGGCGAACTCGCTGGCCAGCCGTGACCCTGGTCGCCGGCAAACGTCAGGTACGGCATGGCCGGGCGGTCCGGTGTAGTTGATCTCCATGCCATGACCCGCGGCCTGCTCGACGATCCCGGCGCGCAGTGCGAGGCCGATCCGGTCCATCGTCTCGATGGCTCCCTCCGCCCGCAGCGCGCCGATCGTGGCGACGGCCGCCGCCATGGCGCCGCCGAGAACCAGAAGGAACCAGTGACGAATATGCTGCTGGCGCCGTCCCGGAACCGGTCCGACCCGAGCACGGCCGCGAGCGGATGGCCGTTGGCGATCGCCTTGCTCCAGGCCGACAGGTCCGGCAGCACGCCGATCGGTTCCCAGCTGGATCCAAGGTGCAGCCGGAATCCGCACCGGACGTCGTCCAGGATCAGCGCGGCGCCGGTACGGTCACACAGCTCGCGCAGCCCGCGGGCGAAGGCCGGATCGACCAGTTCCTGATCGAAACCGGCGTCATGCTTGAACGGGCTGACCACGATCGCGGCCAGCTCGGCGGCCGGCATTCCGCGGCGGCCAGTACCGAGGGCAGGTCGTTGAAGGTGTAGTGCCCGATATTGACCCGGTCGGCCGCGGTGACGCCCGCCGGGCGGGGCGTGCACCAGGGTGCCGCGCCGTGGTAGGCGCCGGTGGCGACCAGGATCCGGTCCCGGCCAGTCTGCGCCCTCGCGATAGTCACGCAGGTCGTGGTTGCGTCGGTGCCGTTCTTGGCGAACATGGCCCAGTCCGCGTGCTGGACCGTGTCTACCAGCAGCTCGGCCAGCTCCACCATGACCGGGGCCGGGCCGTTCTGGCAGTCGGCGAGGTCCGCCTGCTGCCGGGCCGCGTGCTCGACCGCGGGATGCTGGTGGCCTAGCACGACCGGGCCGTAACTGCACATCAGGTCCAGGTACTCGTTCCCGTCCGCATCCCAGATGCGCGCCCCGCGGCCGGACCGCATGAACTGGGGGTACTCGGGCGGCAGCGGCCCGGCGGACTGGTGCCCGTACATCCCGCCCGGGATCACCGCGCGGGCGCGCCGCCGTAGCTCTGTGTCAGCGCTGCGCGGCCGGTCGTCCCGGCCTGCCGGGCGGACAAGCTGTTCAGTCATGCACTTGCTCCTTAACCTTGCTGCTGATCCGTGCCGCCCGCGTCCGGCAGCGCGCGCGCAGGAAGTCGAGCACCTGCCGGAGACTCTCGATCCCGGCGTCGGAGCCCAGGCCAGTGGCCACCAGCGCACCGCAGGCCACGCCGAGGCACGCGGCATCGGCCGGCGCGCAGCCGAGCAGCAGCCCGGTCAGGAATCCCGCGTTGAAGCCGTCGCCGCAGCCGGTCGTGTCGACCACGTCGACCTTGATGGCGGGAACGTGGTAGCGCATCCGGCCGGTTGCCAGCAAGCAGCCGTCCGCGCCGAGCGTGACCGCGACGCCGCCGGTACCACGCGCCAGCACGTCGCCGGTCGCCTGATCCAGAGTCGCCCGGCCGGTCAGCGCGAGCAGCTGGTCGGCGTTGGGGCAGAACCAGTCGGCCAGCGCCAGCGCGGCGCTGATCCGCGCGTAGTCGCCAGCACTGCCGGGATGCAGCACGTCGACGACGGTCAGCGCGCCGGAACTAGCCGCCGCGGCGACCACCGCGGCCAGGTCATCCGCTGACAGCCCCGCCAGTGCATCCGGGCCGCCAAGCAGGAGGGCATCGCAGCCGCGCACCCAGTCCAGGTCGACGTCGGCGAGCCGCAGTTCCCTGCTCGCGCCCGGCACGTGCAGGGCAGGCCGTTCGCCGTTCGGGCGGATCGGCAGGATGGTCGCTGAGGTCTGTGCCCGCCCGGTCCTGACCAGGCCGCTGGTGTCGACGCCAGCGGCGGACATGGCCAGGATCAGGATGTCGGCCAGCAGGTCGGTCCCGATCGCGCCGAACGAGCGTACCTGCGCACCTAGCTTGGCCAGGTCCACGGCGGTGCCGGCGGCGGTGCCCGCCGCGGTCGCGCGGATTTCTTCCAGCCGCGCGCTGCCCTGGCCCGGCGGGATCGTCTCCACCGGGCGCCCGAGCACGTCCAGGATGTGCACGCCGACGCACGGCGACGCGCTTCATCCCAGCCGCCGTTCGCCGTAACGCCGCCTCCCGGCCTCGGCGGAAACCTCGTCCAGCTCGGCCGCAGACAAGATCCGCGGCTCGCCATAGCTCCTGGCTAGCCGGTACACCCTGCGCCAGCCACTCCAGCAGCAGCGCGCGGTCGTACGCCTCGGGCAGGGTCCGCCCGTAACAGACCGCGCCGTGGTTTTGCAGGATCGCGGCGCGCCGCTTGTCCAGCGCCTTGACCGCCGCGGCTGCAAGCCCATCCGAACCGAACCTGGTGTAGGCGGCGACCCGCACCGGGCCGCCCAGCCCGGCGATCGCGTAGTGGATGGCGGGCAGTTCGTGGCGCGCGGCCGACAGCGCGATCACCTCGGCGGAGTGAGTATGCACGACGGCCCCCGCATCGGTGGCCGCGTAGATCGCCAGGTGCATCGGGAGCTCGGACGACGGGGTCTCAGGCGCGTCGACTTCGTCACCCGTCAGCGTCACCATGCAGATATCGGCTGGCCCGAGCTCGGCGTACGGCACGCCGGACGGCGTGATGGCCACGTGATCGCCGACGCGCACGCTCATGTTGCCGGCCGAGCCCACGGCCAGCCCGTCAGCCGCCAGCCGCCCGCAGTAGCTAACGAGCTGCTCACGGGCAATTTGCAGGTTCGCGTCGGCTTGCATTACAACGGGATGTTAGACGGACGTCCGACAAAAAAATAGATGCTGACCCGGCCGGCTTGGGGCTGGCCCGGGTGCTGACCTGGCCGGCTTGGGACTGGCCGGGTGCTGACCCGGCCGGCTTGGGACTGGCCGGGTGCTGACCTGGCTGGCCTGGGCTGGCCGGATAGGGAGCTGGATGCCAAAGATCGTCGACTGGGATGAGCGGCGGGACGAGATACTGTCCGCGACCTGGCGGGTGATCGCGCGCGACGGCATCGCCGGAGCCACAATCCGGGCGATCGCCAAGGAGGCCAGCTGCTCACGGGGCATCCTCGGCCACTACTTCCACGACAAGGAAGACATTCTCGGCTCCGCGCTGCTGCTGTCGCACCGGCGCGTGGGAGCGCGGATGACGGTGGCCGCCGACGGCCTGTCCGGGCTGGCGGCATTGCGCGCGGTCATGCTGGAGGCCCTGCCGCTTGACGGGCGGCGGGACCTTGAGGCACAGATAGAGATCAGCTTCTGGGGACGCGCGCTCGGCAATACGGCGCTCAGTGAGCTGCAGCACTCCGAATTCGACCGGCTATGGTCGCGGCTGCGCGGCCTGCTGCGGCAGGCAGCCGATCTCGGCCAGCTCCGGTCCGACTGCGACCTCGACCTGGCGACCCACGAACTGGTCGTGCTGATCGACGGCCTGAGCGCTGAGCGCGTCCTCTATCCCGGGCGGGTCAGCCCCGGGCGGCAGACGGAGATGCTAGACCGGCTACTGCAATCGCTGCGCGCGGAGGCTAGCGTGTAGCCGTGGCCAGCCAGGCAGAGCGGTCGATGTCCTTCGGTGCGATCGCTGACGACTATGACCGGCTGCGCCCGGCCGCGCCACCGGAGGCAATCAACTGGCTGCTGCCTGAGCGCCGCCAGGTAGTTGTCGACGTGGGCGCCGGCACCGGCAAGCTGACCAGGGCAGTCGCGGGTAAGGCCGGACACGTCGTCGCCGTCGAGCCGGACGAGCGGATGCGAGTGGTCCTGACCGCCCGGTCTCCCGGCGTTGAGGTGCTGACAGGTCGCGGCGAGAACATCCCGCTGCCCGATGCCAGTGCCGACGTGATCCTCGTTTCCTCCGCGTGGCACTGGATGGATCCCGACCTGGCCGTGCCCGAGATCGCCCGGGTTCTGCGCGACGGCGGGCGGCTGGGCGTCATCTGGACCGGCCGGGACCGAAGCGTCGAATGGCTGCGGCCCGAAGAGTGGTTCAGCGAGCCGGGCCAGCAACTGGCTGAGCAGCCAGATGGCGATCGCGACCACGAAGGCGACCGGGTTGTCCGCTTGCCCGACGGCGCACCGTTCGTCAATATCGAGACGGCCATGTTCCGATTCACCCGGTCGCTGCCGGTGCCCGACGTTATCGAACTGCTGGCCACCAACAGCCGGATCATCACCGCGAGCGCCGCGGCTAAGGCCGCCGGGCGAGCCCGGGCGGCGGCGGCGCTAGCCGATCGGTTCCCGGGCGCCACCGAGATTGACTTCCCGACGCGATCTCGTTGCTGGCGGGCTGACAGAGCCAGCCGGACCGGCTGACGGCAGCCGCTCCCCGGCGGCAAGGACTGAGACGGTCAGGTCTGCAGCGGCATCAGCTCGGTCACGAACTCGCCGATGAACTGCTCGATCCCCGCGGCATCGGCAAGTGCGACCGGCCGAACCACGAACTTGCTCAGGCCGGCGGCCACATAATCCTCAATGAAACGGCGCGCTGCGGCCCAGTCCGCCGGAGCAAGCGTGCTTGGGTCGACTCCCGGCCGGCGGCGCTCGATAGCGCGAATCGTCTCCGGAGTCAGCTTGCCGACGGCCAGGCTGATGCCGAAGTGTTCCGGATCGACCTCGCGACCGGCCGTCGCGGCCGCGGCCTGAATCTGCGCGCGGCCGTCGGCGGCCTCCCGCGGCGTCAGGAAGCTGGCAAGCCACCCATCGCCGAGCGCGCCGACCCGCCGCAGCGCGCCTGGCGCACTGCCGCCGAGCCAGATGTCCAGTGGCTTGGCTGGCAGCGGCCCGGCGCTGGCGTCCTCGACGCTGAAGAACCGGCCGCTGAACGAGACCCGGTCCTGGCTGACGAGCATGCGCAGCAGTCGTAGCGACTCGTCGAACACCTCGCCGCGGTTGCCGGGCACCGGGAATGCCGCGTTCTCCGGCGGCCGGGCTGGCTTCAGGCCGAAGACCGGCAGCACCCGGCCGGGCGCCAGCGCGGCGAGCGAGGTCAGTTGCTTGGCGACCAGTACCGGATGGCGACCCGGCAGCACGGCCACGCCGGTGCCGACCTTCAGGTGGCTGGTCCTGGCGAGTGCATAGGTCATGCCGGTGAACGGCTCGACCAGATCGCCGTAGACAATCTCGCTGAGCCACAGGGAGTCGATCCGCGCGGCCTCGAGCAGGCCGACTGCGAGCGCGAGGCCGTCGGGGGTAGCGGCGGGACCGAGGCTGATGCCAATCCTGACCTTCATGTGCTCATCCGACCACATCCGGCCGCCGGGAGCCGCAGGCCGGGTGCAGATTGTGCCACGCCACTCGCGGGTCACTTCGCCGTCAGCGCCCGGAAATGTGCAGGGCTGTCTGTCGTTCATCTAACCGGCCATAATGGCTCGCATGCTGACACGCCGAACTTTTATGCAGCTCATGGCCGCCTCAACCGGAATGGCAGTTACCGGAACGGAACTCCTGTCCCGGGCGGCAGCAAACGCCGCGCCGACGCTTTCCTCGTCCGGCTCGAACGGTGTCGAGCACGTCGTCGTGCTCATGATGGAAAACCGGTCGTTCGACCACTTCCTGAGCTGGCTGCCCGATGCTGACGGCCGCCACGACATGACCTACCTCGCGACGGACGGGAATGTCTACCGCAACTACCCGCTGGCTCCCGACTTCCAGGGCTGCG
Organism: uncultured Actinomycetota bacterium; assembly: GCA_963834665.1. Classification (GTDB taxonomy): domain Bacteria; phylum Actinomycetota; class Actinomycetes; order Streptosporangiales; family Streptosporangiaceae; genus JAJYUU01. The sequence continues at coordinate 215,473 of CAWICK010000003.1, read as the reverse complement.
GCTACAGCGACCCGGACCACAGCTGGGAGGGCTTCCTTATCCAGCGCAACTTCGGCAAGATGGACGGTTTCCTCCAGCGGCCGACGGCTCCGGCCAGCAACCCAGGCGTGCAGCTTGCTGCCGCCAACACCTTCCCGGTCGGCTACTACACGAACTTCCACGACGACGACGACCGCCGCCACCGCAAGCAGGTCCCGGACCTCCCGGTCATCGGCGCGCTCGCGGAGAACTACACGGTGCTGGACCGTTATTTCTGCTCGTTTGCCGGCGAGACCTTTCCCAACCGCTTCTACCAGCATGCAGGGCGCACCGACCGGGATCACAACAGCGCGAAACTGTCGGCGCTGCCGAGCATCTGGGATCAGCTGTCGCCGATACCGAACACGCAGGGCATTCCGACCGGCGGTTACTTCTTCCGCGATCTGCCGTTCCTGGCTCTGTGGGGACTGAAGTACTTCCCGTTCTGGCACACGTTCGCGGCGGGCGACACTGACGCACTCGGGATCCCCGTCAAGACGCTGCCATTCCTCGACACTGTCGCGCAGGGGCTGCTGCCGAACGTCAGTTTCGTGGATCCGGCCTTCGATACCGAGGGCAACGGGACATCCGCTGACGACCATCCGCTGGCCGACATCCGGCTTGGAGAGCGGTTCATCGCCGACACCTATCACGCGCTTGCGAATGCCGGGTACCTGGACAACACAGTGCTCGTCGTCACCTTCGACGAGTGGGGCGGATTCTTCGATCATGTACCGCCGCCGACCGTCGTCGACGACACCAACCCGGCGAGCGTCGATCACACCGGGGACGGCACGACGCCCACTGACGGCCAGCTCGTGCCTGACTACACCCAGCTCGGCTTCAGGGTCCCGGCAATAGTGGTGTCCAACCTGGCCCACCGCCGGGTCGTCCACCATGGTCCGTTCGAGCACACTTCTACCCTGGCGCTGATCGAGTCAACGTTCGGCCTGCAGTCCCTCACTGCCAGGGACGCTAACGCCCGCAATCTAGGCGAGGTCCTGCGCCGGGAGCGGCGGCGCCCGGTCCCGGCGGGCGCGATTCCGACCAGCGACCAGGTACCCGGCCCGGTGACCGACGCAGCGGCGATCTGCAGCGCCAGCAGCGTTCAGTCCGTTTCGCCGGAACCACTCCACGGTGACGAGCGAACGGCCGAGGCCCGGATGCTGTCGCGATCCGGTTACCCGACAGGTGCCGGGATGGTCGGCTTCGGCCGGCAGTACCGCAAGGACCACTCAGGGTAGCGGCGGCGCTGCTGGTGACAGTGTTGGCCAGCACAGCCGAGGTTGCGAGCGGCCGGCGCCACCACCACATCCCCGTTCCCCTAAGATATCTCGATGTCAAGATAACTTCGGCGAAGGGGCTTGGGTGATTCATCATGTGCAGCTGGCCTGTCCGGCTGGTTCGGAGGACGCGTCGCGCACCTTCTACGCTGGCATCCTCGGGCTGACCGAGATCAGCAAGCCGCCAGCGCTTGCCAGCAGGGGTGGTTGCTGGTTCCGCGGACACGGCGTTGAACTGCACCTCGGCGTAGAGGCTGATTTTCGGCCGGCCAGAAAGGCGCATCCGGCGCTGCTCGTGACCGGCATCGAGGAGTGGGCGGACCGGCTTACGGCGGCTGGTTACCCGGCCGTGTTCGACGACATGTTCCCGGGCATGCGGCGCTTCTACACCGCGGACCCGCACGGGAACAGGCTCGAATTTCTCGAGCCTGTTCCCGTTAGCCAGGCGCAATTGGACTAAGAGCGAACGGAAATCGCAGTCTGGCGGTCCCCAAAAAGGCAACGGGCGCGGATACCTGGGGACATCATTATGCCTGAGGGAACGCCGCACTACTTCGGATTCTCGATGGCCAGATCATCATGAACTAGCGCAGAGGATCAAGATGACGATTAGCGTCACTCGTTGTCAGATATCAGTTGTGATTGGCACGCGTCCCGAGATAGTCAAACTTGCTCCTGTTATTCAGTTACTCGGCGATAGAGCGGAGCTTGTCCATACTTGCCAGCACGAGGACACGGAATTGTCGGGCGTTTTTCTTGCCGCTGCAGGCATCGAGATATCACGTTCGTTATCGGGGATCTGCGGCCAGCCCAGGCACGTCCAGATGGGCCGGATGATCGAGCAGCTCGGATCGCTGTTCGCCGGGCGCAAGCCGGACGCCGTGATCGTCCAGGGAGACACCAACACGGCCTCGGCGGCCGCGCAGGCTGCCAACTATGCGGGCGTGCCCGTCATCCATGTCGAGGCCGGCTTGCGGTCGTTCGACCGGGCCATGCCGGAGGAGATCAACAGGTGCGTGACCGGCGTACTGGCCGACGTGCATTGCGCTCCTACCACCCGAGCGGTCACGAACCTGCGGGCCGAGGGCGTCCCGGCGGAGAAGATCACGCTCACTGGCAACACGATCGTGGAAGCCACGCTCAGGATGATGCCGACCGAGGCCGATGCCCGCAAGATCGCGGCCGGGCTCGGCGCCGAACCCGGAAGCTACGTGCTTGCCACCATCCACCGGCCGGAGAACACCGACGACCCGGCCCGGCTCGAGCAGATTCTCACCGAACTCGGCAAGCTCGGCCTCCCGGTCTTGTTCCCGATGCATCCGCGCACCCGGCTCGCTGTGGCCAGGCACGGGCTGACGGCCGCGATCGACAGGCTGCAACCCATCCCGCCGGTAGACCACCGGACGTTCCTGGCCCTGTGCGCGCTTGCGCGGCTGATCGTGTCGGATTCCGGCGGAGTGCAGGAAGAATGCACTGTCCTGAAGCGCCCGCTCATCGTGGTCAGGAACTCGACCGAGCGGCCAGAATCGATTGACGCGGGCTTCGCCCACCTGGTCCAGCCCGGCCCGGCCATCGGCGAGATCGGCCGGTCACTGCTCTGCGACCCGCTACTCGACGCCACGCTTGCCGAGATCCCGTGCCCCTACGGTGACGGTCGCGCTAGCGAACGAATCGTAGCCTGCGCTGAGCGATTCCTGTCCTGAAGGCGCCGCAGGCGACGGCGGGTCCGTCGTCGCGCCGCCGACCGCACAGCGTTCTGCTAGCAGCATCGCGAGGTAGATGCGTTATCGGCCAATCTGGGCTGGTAGATACTCATAGGATCCAGCTGTGGATGCGCTCCTGGATGGTCGGGCCCGTATTGCTGACGCGCTCGGTGAGCTGAGTCGCGGGCAGCTGGATCTGGGCGCGCCAGCGGCCCAGGGACGGCAGGCCAGATGAGGGTCGTCCGCGTGCTGGGCACGCTGGAGCCTGGCGGGGCCCAGCTGTCTGCGCTGCGGTTGTCGATGGCGCTGCGCGAGCATGGCATCACGACAACCCTGCTCGCGGGTGACGCGACCCCGTCCGGCCTCGAGCTTGCCGCCCGCTACGGATTGCGCGCCGACGTCTTCCGGATGGACGAGGTGATGCCCGCGGACAGCCTGCAGTGGACTCCCGCGCCCGACTTCGCCGGCTGGCTCGGGCCTAGGATCGCCGGGGCCTGCCTCGTGCACGCCCACATGGTAGGCGCCTGGTGGGCCTCGGCACAGGTCCTGCCACCCGGCGTGCCGCTGGTGGCCAGCGAGCACAACCAGGTGTCGTGGCCCTCCCTCGACTACACGCCCCAGGCCCTGGAGGCCGCCCGGCGGGTCGACATGTTCTTCGCCCACGGTCCGGCGGCCCGCGCGTGGGCGGCGCAGATCGGCCTGGACGACGGCCGCCTGCGCGAAGGGCGCTCGTCGGTGGATGGCCTATCCGCCACGCCATTGCCGGGACTCCCGTCGCCGCGGCTGACCTTCGCCGGCCGGTTCCGCGGCGACAAGGCACCCGACGTGCTCATCGAGGCGCTCGCCCTGCTCGACGCGCCGCCCCCGGCCTACCTGGTCGGTGACGGCCCGCTGCGCGACGCGCTGACCCGGCTAGCCCTGGCCCGCGGGCTGGGTACCACCGTGCGCATGCCGGGATGGTCCTTCGAACCGGCCCGCTACATCGCAGGGGCCAGCGTGCATGTCGTCCCCTCACGGGAAGAGTCGTGGTCGCAAAGCGCCGTGCTGGCAATGGGGCTCGGCGTCCCGGTCGTCGGCACCACGGTCGACGGCCTGGCCCGCACCCTGGGTGAGGGCCGCGGCATCCTGGTCCCGCCCGACGACCCCCGCGCCCTAGCCCGAGCGCTGACGCGGGTCCTGGCCGGCGAACGCCCCGACCCTGTCCCTGGCCGGGCCTACGCCCGGAAGTTCACCCCGAGCGCAGCAGCTGCCATTTACGCCAGCGCCTATCGCCAGCTCCTCGCCAGCCGCGCCAGATCCGGGAACGCGGGCGCGCCGCCGGCCTGAACCGGAAGCAGCCGACCGGCGTCACCGGGCAGCGCACCGGCGTCACCGGGCAGTGGCCGCTGCGGGCTTCGGCTCCTTCAAGGTCGTGCTGGCTACTGCCCTGGCCAGTTCGTTGCGGCGCACGAGGATGAACGTGACAGGAACCGCGCTCAGGCCGATCAAGCCGCAGGCCCAGAACGCCCATTGGAAGCCGCCGGTGAGCGCGACGGCCGGGGCTGCGCCCTGGTGGAGCAAGGTGGTGACGCGGCTGGCGGCGATCGTGGACGCCACCGCGACGCCAATCGCTCCGCCGAGCTGCTGCGAGGTGTTGATGAGCCCGGAGGCCAGGCCGGCCTGGTGCTCGGCGACCCCAGCGAGGGCGGCGATAGACACCGGGATGAAGGCGAAGGCGGTGCCGATTCCGACGATGACGAACGGCCCGGCCAGGCTGGCCCAGAAGTTCCCGTGCACCGGCACCTGGGTAGCCCAGAGCACGCCACCGCCGATCATGGCCATGCCGGCCGCCATCACGAGCTTGGCCGAACCGCGGGTGACGAGCGCCTGCGCGAGCCCGGCGAAGCCGACCGAGGTGAGCGTCGCTGCCAGCCAGGCGAGGCCGGCTTTCAGCGCGGAGTAGCCCAGCACCTGCTGCATGTACAGCGTGCCGATGAAGATGAACGCGAAGAAGCTGCCGCCGAGCAGCAAGCCCACCGCGTTCGCGCCTGCCAGCGTCTTCAGCCGGAAGATCCGCAGCGGCATTAGCGGCGCCTCGACGCGCGTCTCGATAACCAGGAACGCGGCGAGCAGGCCAGCGGAAACCGCGAGGAGCGTCACGGTCCTGATGGTTCCCCAGCCGACCTGCGGCGCGGTGGAGATCGCGTAAACGAGAAGCGCCAGGCCGCTGGTCACCGTGACCGCGCCGAACGGATCAAAGCGCCGCCGCTCGGTGGCCAGGCGGCTCTCCGGCACGAAGCGCGGGGCCAGCAGCAGCGCCGCCGCACCGATCGGCACGTTGAGGAAGAAGATGTACTGCCAGCCGACGTAGCGGGTAAGCAGCCCGCCGGCGATCACGCCGACGGTCGCCCCGCTCGCGCCGATGGCGCCCCACGCCCCTAGCGCCTTGTTGCGCTCGGCGCCCTCGGGGAACATGTTCATCACGATCGACAGCGCGGCTGGCACGACGATCGCGGCGCCGAGCCCCTGCAGGAAACGCATCGCGATCAGGAAGCCCTCTACGGTCGCAAGGCCGCACCCGAGCGAGGCCACGGTGAAGATAGCCAGGCCCACCAGCAGAATGCGGCGGCGCCCCAGCAGATCTGCGGCGCGCCCGCCGAGCAGCAGGAAGCCGCCGAAGGTGAGCCCGTAGCCAGTGACGACCCACTGCAGGCTCGATTCTGGCATGTGCAGCTTCCGGCCGATACTCGGCAACGCGACGTTGACAATCGCGAGGTCCGCGACCGTCATGAAGAACGAGACAGCGAGCACCGCGAACGCGCGCCAGCGACGGACCTGACTCCCGCTCTGGCCCGCGGTCACGGCGGCAGATATCTGAGACATGTGCGTTTCTCCTGGTGAGAGGACTGCGCCGGGCGACACCCTGCAGGCAGGCAGCGGGCGGCAGGCGGCAGCCGAAGGCGACCGGTTTAGGACAGCGGGCTGAGCCCGCCTGCAGTGAGCAGATATGCATCGCTATCGAGGGAAACCTCGGTTATCAGGTCGATGATGGCCTGGCCGGCATGCTCCGGGGTCAGCGCTGGTCCGCGAGTGGCCAGGAAGTCCGGGACCGACATGCCTTCCCTGGCCGCGTAGGCCGCCACAGCGGCTGCCCCGAGCTCGGTAGCGGGCGTCAGCTGCGGGAGTACCGAGACGAACCTGATGCCCAGCTCGCTTCGGGCAGATTCGCTCGCCGCGTAGGCGGAAATGAACCTGACGGTGGCCTTTGCGCCGGCGTATCCGCCGCTCAGCGGGGAGCCGAAGAGGGCCGCGCCGCTGGAGATCGCGATCACCGTGCTGCCCGGACGCAGGGGGCGCAGCAGCGCTTCACGCGTCCAGTGGAAGGCCTGCTGAACATCGACCTCCCAGTTCCGGCTGAAGCTCTGCCAGCTGTGCTGGTGCAGCGGGCGCGAGAGCGGGGCGGCCCCCGCGTTGAGCACAAGCAGCCGCGGGTCGTACTGGTCGAGGAGTCGGCCTGCCGCTACCGGGTCAGCTGCGTCGGCAACCTCGGGCGTGAACGTGCCGCCGAGGACGGTGCCGAGTTCGTCCAGGCCAGGGCTGTTACGGGCGACGCCGACGACGCTGGCGCCGGCCTTGACCAGGGCGGTAGCAATGCCCAGGCCGAGACCCCGGCTGGCCCCCGTTACCAGCGTGCTCGTTCCCTCCAGGTGCTGCGGTGACATACCAATCTCCTTTGCGTGCTGGACTACTGGTGAGCGCAGACGGCGCTCACCAGGTACAGATCCGCGCGGTGGCCCAAACTCACCGCAGGCGTGCCGATGACTTTCGCCGTCCGCGCGGGTCTATACGACTGACGGTCCTAACCGCGTCTAGGCAGACCGGGAGATGCTGATGCCGGAGCTGGCAAGCGACGTGCGCGTCAGCGACGAGTTCGCGCGCCTCGCTGATCCGTACCGCCGCGAACTCCTCGCGCACTGCTACCGCATGCTCGGCTCGATCCACGATGCCGAGGACCAGGTGCAGGAAACCCTGATCCGCGCGTGGCGCTCCTATGGCGACTTCGAGGGCCGCTCATCCATGCGCACCTGGCTGCATCGCATCGCGACCAACAACTGCCTGCGCGCGCTGGAAACGCGCGAGCGCCTGCCGCTGCCGTCCGGCCTCGGCGGCCCAGGCGACAACCCGGACAGCGCTCTCGTGGCGTCCCGGCCTGAGGTGCCGTGGCTGCAGCCGCTGCCGGACTCGGCGGTGCTTGGCGGCCAGGCCGATCCAGCGTCCGTTGTCGCGGGGCGGGCTAGCATGCGGCTGGCGCTGATCGCTGCCCTCCAGTACCTGCCTCCCCGCCAGCGAGCCGTGCTGATCTTGCGGGACGTCCTGGGCTGGCACGCACCCGAGGTGGCAGAACTGCTGGGCATCTCAACTGCTGCCGCCAACAGCGTGCTGCAGCGGGCCAGAGCGCAAGTAGAACGGCTCGCCCCGGAGGAGGATGACATTCACGAGCCGGACGACCCTGGCCTACGTGACCTGCTGGACCGCTATGCGGCCGCGTTCGAGACCGCGGACGTCGGCTCGCTGACTGCGCTGCTGCGGGAGGACGCGACGCTGGAGATGCCGCCGCAGCCGATGTGGTTCGCAGGCCGGGAGGCGATCGGACGGTTCATGGCCAGCCGCGTACTGGTGCGCGCCGGAGACTTCCGGCTTATGCGGGTCGGGGCCAACTTCCAGCCGGCGTTCGCCGCCTATAGCCGCAGTGATGACGGAGCGCTCCGGGCGCATGCCATCATGCTCGTCACGGTCCGGGGCGGACGTATCGGCCGGATTGTCTCGTTCAATGACGACACGCTGTTTCCGGCGTTCGGGCTGCCGCCGTGTATCCGGGACCGGTGTATCCGGGAGCTGACCGGCCGTCAGCCGGCGGCCAGGCGCCTGACCAGCGGTCATGACGCATGGCACCGCGGGACGCGGCGCACCTGCCCGATCCTGCCCGACCGCACTGCTGGAACAGGCCGTCAGCTACGCGCTCGACGGCGTCGCATCGGTTCGGCCGGCCCTGCTGCAGCGCCCGACGCCGTGCCGTGGCTGGGACCTGCGCGCGCTGCTGCTTCATGCCTGTGAGTCCGTGCGGGCGCTGCAGGAAGGCATTGGCACCGGACGGGTGAGCCTGGCTGCCGCGGATGAGGACCCTGGCCAGTGCGGGAGCGCGGCCCTGCTCTTCACTAGCCACGTGGTTGCGCTTCTCGAGGCCTGGTCCCAGGCACACCCGCAGCTCGTCCTGGTCGGCGACTGCGAGCTGGCCGCTAGCGTGCTGGCCGAAGCGGGGGCCCTTGAGATCGCCGTGCACGGCTGGGACATCTCTCAGGCCTGCGGAGATGAGCGCCCGATCCCCGCTGCCCTGGCCCGCGAGCTGGCGGAGATCGCGCCGCTGCTGGTCACCGACGCCGACCGGGGCGTTCTGTTCGCGGCGCCGGTTGCTGTCGCCGGCACCGCCAGTCCCAGTGACCGGCTGACCGCATTCCTCGGCCGGGCTACCCGCAGCCGCGCTGAGGGCCGCTTGCTGGCATAATGCGCGGACCGGGACATCGGCGGCCCCGTGATGCCAGCCGGAATATCGAGCCAGGAGGCAGCCGTGAAATGGCTCAACGAGCCGGCCCGGTGGACGCATGCAGACGGCACGCTCACCGTGACCGCGGATCCGGGCACGGACTTCTGGCGTACCACCCATTACGGGTACATCCGCGACAGCGGCCATGTGTATGGCCAGCAGATGGACGGCGACTTCGACCTGTCCATGGGCATTCAGGGCTTCTACGCCGAGCAGTATGACCAGGCTGGCGCGATGGTCCGGGTCGACGAGCGGCGCTGGCTGAAGACTGGCATCGAGTACTACGAGGGCAGGATCCGGTTGAGCACCGTAGTCACGCTCGAACAGTCCAGCTGGGCGGTCGCCGAGCTCCCTTCCGATGCGAGCGAACTGACCTTGCTGCTGGCGCGCCGCCGGGACGCTGTCGAGGTCAGGTATCGGATTGACGACAGCGCGATTGAGCTGGCAGCGCTGGTCTACATGCCGCCGGACCGGCCGGTATTCGCCGGCGCGATGTGCGCAGCGCCGGAAGGGAACGGCTTTGAGGTCTCGTTCTACGACCTGTTGATCGCGCCGGTGACTTCCTAGACTTTGCTGCATGGATACGCGAGTGGCTGCGCAACGTTGGGCGGATGTCTGGCAGCGAGGCTGGCAAGACCGAGACGCGGCCGCCATCAGCGCGCTGTATGCGCCGGGAGCCTTCTGGCAGCAGCATCCGTTCCGCGAGCCCGAGCCCGGCTACCTGGCGCGGGTGTTCGCCGAGGAAGAGTCGGCGGACTGCCAGTTCAGCACGCCGATCGTCGATGGCGACCAGGCCGCCGCTCACTGGACAGCGCGAACCAGGCTCGTTGACGGGGGCACCGAGCAGCTAGCCGGGGTCTCGCTGCTCCGCTTTGACTCCGGCGGGTTGGTCGTCGAGCAACGTGACTTCTGGAACGGCGGCTAACCGCTCGCGGCAACCCCGGTACCGCCCGCGACACCCGCTGGCAGGTACCGACTGGCCGCCCGGCTGCGCTGGCGGCGCGACCGCCAGTTCACGGGCGGGGCGTCATCACCAGACAGGAGCGCCAGCGCGCACACACGATCCAAGCCAGTCGGCAGGTCCTCGACGTGCCGCTGCCATTGCAGGCGGTCAGCCCGCCAGGCACGGAGATAGTTCTCACACATCTCTGGCGTGATGCGCGCTAGGCGACCCAGAGAGCCCTTCAGCGCAGCAATCCGGCGGGCCCTCTCGGCCACCTCAACATCGGCGCCGTCGACCATGCGAAGCACTCGCTCGATGAACTGCTTGCGTTTGACTAGGAATAGTCTCCAGTGAGCCTGGTCGGCATCAGCGATCGACAAGTCCTGGTCGAGCAACCAGTAAATGCCCTCAGCCAATACATCCCCGAACTCCTCCGCGCGGGCCCTGTCGGGGCTGCGGAACGGGTCATACGGGTATTGGACAACCCGGCCGCTGACAGCCACCGGCTGGATCCCCTTGTCGCCATCCAGGAGGAAGAACCAGTCGTCGTTGTAGATCTCCGGGAAGAAGGAAGTAGAGCGCTCCACCCGGACGGCGAGCGCGCCGCCGCACCGCCCCGGAGTCAGTGAGGAGCGCATGCAGTTCGATCTGGATTGACGCCAGATCAGGTTGCCGAGCGCCTATTGCTGGTGGAATGCCGGTCCTGTATTGAGGCCGCCGGGCACCGTCAGTCCGTTATGGCTGCCGCCAGTCGGCTGCGCTCGGATTCAGTGAACGGGGTTGGCTTGCGCTCCTCGGGATCCCAGCGAACGGTGACGACGCGCGCTTCGGCCGCCACCTCCCCTGCCGCAGTAATGATCCTTTCGCGGGTTGTCAGGCTCGTCGTCCCCAGGCGCTCTACCGATATCTGCACCGTCAGCCGCCGGTCCTCGCGGCGGACCTCGGCGCGCAGGTCCACCTCGATCCGGACGACGACGTATATCGGGTCGCGGCCGAGTACTTCCAGGTAAAAGGCATCCCGCCCCTCCTCGAGGTAGGTCAGGAATACCGCGTGGTTGACGTGACCCAGAGCGTCCGTGTCCCGCCACCTGACATCGACAGGATGCTCAAACATCGCGCCCATATCCTCGCTCCTCCCAGCCGCCCTGCGTCAGCCGGTGCCACGGTATCCCTAGCGGAAGTCGCGGCTGCGGGCGGCGGCGACGACGCGCAGCCGTTCCAGCCGGGTGGCCAGCAGGCTGACCGCGCCGTCCAGCCGCTCGACCCGGCCGTGGATGAGCAGCGCGTTCGCGTCCACGCCGATCTTGCGGAAGCGCTGCCACACGTTCGGCGGGCAGATGATGTTGGCCATCCCGGTCTCGTCCTCCAGGCTGAGGAACACCACGCCGCGCGCGGTTCCCGGCTGCTGGCGGTGCGTGACCAGCCCGCCGACGATCACGTTCCGGCCGTTCCTGGCGGCCGTCAGGCTGGCCGCGGGCAGCACGCCCCGCTCGTCGAGCATTGCCCTGATGTGCTCGATCGGGTGGGTGCCGTAGGTCCCGGTCGCCCACAGGTCGGCGAAGGTCTCCTCGGCCGCGGTCATCGGCGGCAGCGGCGGCGCCGTCATGCCCAGCGTCGTGCCGGGCAGCTGGCCCGGCCTGATCGTCGCCGCGGCCCCGGCCGCCCACAGCGCCTCGCGCCTGCTCAGACCGAAGCAGTCGAACGCGCCGCCCAGCGCCAGCGCCTCCAGCGCGGCGGCCGGCACCGCGGTGCGCCGGGCGAAGTCCTCCAGGTCCGCGTACGGCTGGCCGGCCACGATCTGCTCGGCCGCTCCGGCGCCGAGGTTGCGGACCTCGGACAGCCCGAGCCTGATCACTGGCTGGCCGGGAGCCGGCGCCCCGCCAGCGGGCACAGACTGGCTCGGGAAGACGGCCCCGTTCCCCTCCTCTTCGGGCTTCTCCAGGGTCGCCAGCACGCCGCTGGCGTTCACGTCCACGCCGCGCACCTTGACGCCGTGCCGGCGCACGTCGCTGATCAGGCTGGCGGGCGCGTAGAAGCCCATCGGCTGGGCGCGCAGCAGCGCGGCGGTGAACGCGGCCGGGTAGTAGCACTTCAGCCACGCGCTGGCGTAGACCAGGTAGGCGAAGCTGATCGCGTGCGACTCGGGGAAGCCGTAGCTGGAGAACGCCAGGATCTTGACGTAGATGTCCTCCGCGACCTCCGCCGGGATGCCCCGCTCGGCCATCCCGGCCAGCAGCCGCTCGCGCAGTTCCTCGATCCGCTCCGGCGCGCGCTTGGAGCTCATCGCCTGGCGGAGCCGGTCCGCCTCGGCCGGGCTGAATCCGGCGCAGTCGATGGCGATCTGCATCATCTGCTCCTGGAACAGCGGCACGCCGAGGGTCTTGCCGAGCGCGTGCTCCATCAGCGGGTGCGGCAGGTCGGGCTCCTCGTCGCCGTGCCGGCGGCGCATGTACGGGTGCACCGAGCCGCCCTGGATCGGGCCCGGCCGGATCAGCGCCACCTCGACGACCAGGTCGTAGAACTTCTCCGGCCGCAGCCGCGGCAGCGTCGCCATCTGCGCCCGCGACTCGACCTGGAACACCCCGACGGTGTCGGCCTCATGCAGCATCGCGTAGACGCCGGGGTCTTCCTGCGGGATCGAGTGCAGGTCCCAGCGCATCCCGTGCGCCTGCTCCACCAGCTCGAAGCAGTCCCGCAGCGCGGTCAGCATGCCGAGGCCGAGCAGGTCGAACTTGACCAGGCCCGCGTAGGCGCAGTCGTCCTTGTCCCACTGCAGCACGCTGCGGTTCGGCATCCGCGCCCACTCCACCGGGCACACCTCCCCCACCGGCCGGTCGCAGATCACCATCCCGCCCGAGTGGATGCCCAGGTGCCGCGGCAGCCGCTGCATCCGCCCGGCCAGTTCCACCACCGCGTCGGGCACGCCGGCGTCCGGCGGGACCGGCTGGCCCGGCGCGTACTGCCGCGGGCCGACCTGCCGGGACCACTCGTTCTGCTGCTCCGGCTCGTAGCCGAGCGCCCGGCCCGCGTCCCGCAGCGCCATCCGCGGCCGGTAGCGATCACGTTCGCCACCTGGGCGGCGTTCTCCCGGCCGTACTTGCGGTAGACGTACTGGATGACCTCCTCGCGGCGCTGGTGCTCGATGTCCAGGTCGATGTCGGGCGGCCCGTCCCGGCCCGCGGACAGGAACCGCTCGAACAGCAGCCCGTGCCGCACCGGGTCCACGCTGGTGATGCCGAGCGCGTAGCAGACGGCCGAGTTGGCGGCCGAGCCGCGGCCCTGGCACAGGATGCGCTCGCCCTCGCAGAACTCCACGATCTCGTGCACGATCAGGAAGTAGCCGGGAAAGCCGAGCTGCTCGATGACCGCGCAGCTCGCGGGCGATCTGCGCGTAGGCGCCGTGACGCGCTCCGCCGCCGGGCGGGCCGTAGCGGGCCGGCGCCTTGCGCGCGACCAGCTCGCGCAGCCAGTCTGCCTCCGTGTAGCCGGCCGGGACGGGGAAGTCCGGCAGCCGCGGCGCGATGACGTGGAAGTCGAACGCGCAGTCGGCGGCCAGCTCGACCGTCCGTTCCACCACGCCGGGGTAGCGGCTCAGCCGGGCGGCCATCTCCGCGCCGGAGCGCAGGTAGCCGCTGCCGGCCGCGGCCAGCCAGCCGTCCATCTCATCCAGGCTGAACCGGGCCCTGATCGCGGCCAGCGCCTGGGCCAGCCGGGCGTCCTGCGGCGCGGCGTAGTGCACGTTCCCGGTCGCGATCATGTCCACGCCGGCCGTCGCCGCCAGCGCGGCCAGCGCGTCGTTGCGCTCATCGTCGGCCGGCTGGTCGCCGACGGTGAGCTCGACCTTGACGTTGTCCGGCCGAACGCGTCGATCAGCCTGCTGCCAGCTCGCGCGCCGCCGCCTCGGGACCGCCGGCGGCGAGCGCCGCGGGGACCGCGCCCTTGCGGCAGCCGGTGAGGATCACCCAGTGCCCGTCGTGCGCGTCGGCCAGCGCGGGCTCGTCGTAGATCGGGCAGGCCCTTCTCGCCGCCGGCCAGCTGCGCGGTGCTGATGACCCGGCACAGCCGCCGGTACCCCTCCGGGTCACGGGCGAGCACGAGCAGGTGCCGCCCGGCCGGGTCGGGCACGCCAGCGCGGGCGTCCCCGCCAGCGGCGAGCTCCCGGCTAGGCGCGCTCCAGCCAGCCAGCGCGCAGCCCGCTGGCCTGCGCGCGCGGCCGGCGCGCGCGAGCCCTGGTCTTCCGGGACAGACCGAGGCTGAGCTCAGCGCCGAAGACCGTGCCGAGCCTGACCCCGCCGTCCCGCAGCCGCGCCGCCGCCTGGGCGAACTGCGGCACCCCGTACATGCCGTCGTGATCGGTGATGGCCAGCGCGGACAGGCCCCAGTCTCGCCGCCTCGTGCACCAGCTCGGCCGGGCTCGACGCCCCGTCCAGGAAACTGTAGGACGAATGGCAGTGCAGCTCCGCCCAGGGCAGGGTCGCTGCCCTGGCAGGATCCGCGGCAGGTAGCCCCGGCCAGGGCAGGTCCGCCGGGCAGGTCCGTCGGGCAGGTCCGCAGGCGCCTGGCAGCCGGGTAACCGGCCGCGGTGCCTGCGTGCCCCAGGACAGGCGCCGCTCGAACTCCCGCCACGGGACAGGCGGGTTATCCCAGCCCATGACCGCATCCTCCGTAGTTCCGCCAGTCCTGCCGACTTAGCTGCCGGCCGACTCAGCTCTGTCGTGCCGACTTAGCTGCCCGGACGACTCAGCTCTGCCCGGCCGACTCAGCCCTGTCCAGCCGCCCAGCTCTTCCAGCCGACTTCGCTCTTCGATCAGCATAGCGATCGACTATGACAATCCAGCTATGTGATCGAATACAAGTTCGCAGGTTTATTCTCATCCCTTGCGCACCAGTCCACATCAGGTAGAAACTGTCGCTAGCGGGGCTTTCTGCCGAAATACGGGGGATGTCGACATGCACGTAACCATGCGCGCGCCAGTCAGGCGGGCCTTGCTCCCAGGCCTCATCGCGGGCTCGCTGATCTTGCTCGCCGGCTGCGCCGGCACCAGCTCCAACAACGCAGCCGGCGGCTCCACTACGCACACCACCGCGCCCAGCGTGACGCCTTCGCAATCGCCTTCGCCGAGTGCACAGCCACCTGGCAGCCAGCAGCCCGCGCAAGCGCCCCCGGCCGGCTACCGATGGGTCGGCAGCACCTCCCAGCGGTTCTGGCTCGCCGTGCCCAGGGACTGGGTCGCGCTGGACTTGTCCAAGATCAGCATCACCGCCGCCGTCCGGAAGGCATCGTTTAAGGGCGTCGCGAACAGCGCGCTCACGGCAGATTTCCAGAATCTCAAGCAGCGTCATGCCTTGTTCGTCGCCAACCTGGCATCGGCGGCCAGCTCTCCCCACCAGTTCTCCACGAACGCGAATGCCTTCTGCACCACGGCGCCGTTCCAGCCAGGACCGTCCTCGGCCGCCGGGCTCGACTCGGCCTTCAAGGCCGAGTACATCAAGATCGGCGCGCACCTGGTCTCGCTCAAGAACACCACGGTCAGCACGACAAAGGTGATCATCACCTCGGAACTGACAGCCCAGACGTCCGGTGGCTACACCCTCACCGAGATCCAGGTCGCGTACCTGACCAATCAGAGCAGGCTCTGCGAGCTCACCGTCTCGACCGACCAGGCGGCCGCCTACCTGCACACCATGCGCAAGATCGGCGCAACGCTCCAGGCCGCCAGGCCGCCGATCGGCGGCCGGACCGCACCTATCTGCCCTTACCGGACACGACGAGGTGCCGTCGTCGCGGCAACAGCGAGCCTTTCATCGATCCGGGTCGTTTCGCCGACCGTTATATCCCTGATTGTGGAACCCGGATCGTAAACATTCAGGTGGTCGAGGGCCGGCTTTGCGTGTCGGCTTGATTACAGGGTGATTGTCCCGACGACGGTGGACTGTGACCAAGCCGCTGCTGCCGCCTGCCGGGTGCGGTGCGTGCACGGCGCGGGATGCGGTGATCACGGCGCAGGAGGCCGCGATCACCGGGCAGCAGGCCACGATCGGCGAGCTGCAGGCCAGGGTGGAGCGGCTGGAGCGGCTGGTTTCGCGTAATAGCGGAAACTCCTCGTTCCCGCCGTCGATGGACGGGCAGCCGGGCCGCACGCGGCCGGCGCGGTCTCAGCGGAAGCCGGCGACGGGAAACGCGATCCGGGCAAGCAGCCGGGCGCGCCGGGCGCGCACCTGGCGTGGCGCCCTGACCCGGACGAGCGCGTCGCGCTCATGCCCGGGGGGCGGTGCGGATGCGGCGCCGACCTGGCCTTCGCCGCCCACCTGGGCGTGGCCCTGTGCATCAGCAGGTCGAGATCCCCCTGGTGAGCGCGCGGGTGATCCAGTACGACCGGCATGCGGTGCGGTGCTGCTGCGGTGCCGTCCGCCAGGCGCCCGTGCCCGCGGGCCGGCGCGCCCACGGTCACCTACGGGCCGAACCTGCAGGCACTGTGCGTGTACCTGATGGTGGCCCACGCGGTCCCGGTGCACCGGTGCACCGAGCTGATCGAGTCGCTGACCGGCGCCAGGCCGTCGGCCGGGTTCGTGCACGGCATGCTGGCCAGGCCGCTGCCGCGGTCGCTGCCGCGAATAAGCTGATCCGGGCGCTCATCATTGCCTCGCACGCGGCGTCCTGCCACCAGACTCCGGTGCGGTCCGTTCCCGGCCCCGCGTGGCGCAGGCGGCAGATACTCGTCGCCTGCACCTCCTTGCTCACCTATTACATGCTCGGCTACCGCACGATCGCATCGTTCACCGAATTCGTGCTGCCCGACCTGACCGGCGTACTCGTCCACGACCGCTACCACGCCTACGACCACCCCCGGCTCGGCACGCTGATCCACCAGCTGTGCTGCGCCCACCTGCTGCGTGACCTCGAAGACGCCGCCCAGAGTCACCCCGGTGCCGACTGGCCCGCGGCGGTCACCGCCGCGATCACCAGCCTGATCCACGCCGCCACCCGCGCCCGCGGCCAGGGCCTGGCCGCCGTCCCGGCCAGCATCCGCGACCCGCTGGCCGCCGCCTACCGCGACGCCGTCACCACCGGACTTGCCGACCTGGCCTGCCGCGCCTGCGAGCCACCTGCACAACCGCCACCCCAGCCAGCGGCTCCTGGAAACCCGCGGGACCGCGAGCAAGACGTCCTGCGCTTCACGACCGACCTGCGGATCACGCCCACCTCCAACCAGGCCGAACGGACCTGCGACTCGCCAAGACCCAGGAAAACATCTCCGTCCTGCTCGCTCCACCAGACCACCCGCCACCGGTACGCCATCCGCGGCTACATTTCCATTGCCAGCAAGCACAACGCCGACATCCTCACCACACTGCGCAACGCCATCCGCGGCCACCCCATGCCACCTATCGCCGACCTGCTCTAACCCGCCAGCACGCCAGCCCATCAAACCACCCATTACGATGAAAGGCTCGAGGCCGAGTGTGGGGCACGACCGATTCATCCTGTTCTGCCGCTGTCAGATGGCCGACCGCGTCCTTGACCGACCGCCCGCGTCCTTGACCGACCGCCAACGCCTCACCAGGCAGCAGCGCGGCTCACCTCACCGATCCGGCCCCCCCCCGGGTCCTGCCGCACTGGCGCACTATGCCAGCCGCGGCTGCGGCGCGGCCTCGGGCTTTTGAGGGGACAGAGTCCGGATTACTCCGGCAGCACGATCGCCACGCCCGGCCATCTGGCGCTAACCTGCTGCCTGGCCAGCCGGGCCATCGATACCGCCGGAGTGACCCGCACCGGGTTGACCCGCCAGATCCCGCCCAGCAGGTCAGCGAGACCGTGCGGAGCGCACACCTCGAGATCGATGTCGCCGGGCGACTGCCGGACCGCCACGCAGGTCGCCGTCTCCGGCCAGGTGGCGACCGCCTCGTGCACGCTGGCGAACGGCTGCACGGGCACGCCGCCGAAGTACTCGTGATACCAGGTGTGCACGGCTGCCTGGTTGGTGGCCTCCCACGGCAGGTCGGCCAGCCCGACCAGTTCCTCCTGGGCGTCCCGGTCCCGTTCCCGATCCAGGCAGCCAAGGTCGAAGAACGCCACGTCGATGTCCTTCACCTCAGCCGGATTGAACCCACCGTGGCGCTGTCCCCAGACCACGTCGCGGATGACACCGGCGCCGATCCACGCATCCGGCAGGCCACTGGCCGCGACGGCCGCGAGCGCCTGCGAAAACCACGGCTCCCCGCGCAGCAGCCTGGTCAGCGTCGCGGCTGTCCCCGGCTCCAGGGCAGGGCACACGTGCGTGCTCTCGTTCATGATCGCGCTCACATTGCGCTCCTGCCTCTCCATGACTTTCAGAATGTGGCATCCGTGACTGGCCAGTCGGTCAAGCTCGTCACCGACATCTGACCAGCAACGAAGTGGGTTCGTTCGCCGGCCTGGTCGAGCAGCGGCTGCGAATCCGGCCCCTCGCCATCTCCCAGGCATCGAAATTCGGATGATCTGCCCGGGCGGTGGCATTACCGTCGAAGCCATGCAGACCATGGTGCCCGTCGGTGCCGACAAAATCTGGGCTGAGGACTCCGGCGGATCGGGGCCGGTGCTCGTGCTGCTGCACGAGGGTGTCGGTGACGCCCGGATGTGGAACCCGATCTGGCCAGAGCTGAGCTCGGCATACCGGACGATCCGTTACGACGTCCGCGGCTACGGCCGGTCCCCGGCCGCGACGCAGAAGTACGCCCTGCTCACCGATCTGATGGCCGTGCTGGATCACTTCGGTGTCACCGCCGCGCACTTCGCTGGCTGCAGTATGGGCGGGGGCACCGCGCTTGAGCTCGTTGTCACCGAGCCCGCCCGGGTTCAGTCGCTGATCTTGCTGTGCCCGGGAATAGGCGGCTACCCGTACCCGGATGAACCCGAGCTAGAGGCCGAATACGAGGCGCTGGCAACCGCCGGCGACGATGACGGGATCGCCCGGCTCGCGCTGCGGGTGTGGGGCGCGGCCGGCGACGACCCGTTCATCACCGACTTGATGCGGTCAGCCGTGGGCGGCTGGAAGAGCGACATGCAGTGGCAGCAGGAGGGCGAGCCGGTCTTTGACCGGCTCGCCGACCTCCGCGTTCCCACAGTGATCATGGTCGGCGACAAGGACAATCCGGCCCTGATCGCGAGCAACGATGAAGCTGCCAGCAAGATCCCGGGCTGTGAGCTGATCAGGTTGCCGGGGGTGGACCATTACCCCACGGTGCGCGTACCAGAGCTAGTGCTCGACACGATCCTGACGCATTGCCGCTGATTGCCGCACCGGCCGCGCCGGACCGGACACGACAATAGCCCGGACGCGGTTAATCTCGGCATCGCCGCAACAGTATGAAAGTTCCAGTGGCCTAAACCGGGCATTCTGGTCGGCGGGGGCACTCGAACTTTCATACTGTCGGTGCCGGAAGCGCCGCGCCTAGATCTGCAGGATGTCAGCAATCCTGAACGCGCAGTCGACCTGCCGCGGGATAGCCGCCAGCAGTTCCGGAACCAGTTGTGCAGCTAGTGCGACTTCGGCGGGCGTGGCCGCGCGCTGCCCCAGCACTCGCTCGATGTTGAAAGCGGTCCAGTCGATCCCGCTGATCAGCGGCCAGCCTAGATCGCTGGGCTAGCGCTTCGCTATCGTCGCCGCCGCGAGCCCGGTAGGCGCGGACCACCTCACGGGCAATTCTGATGTCCTGCCAGCTCGCTAGCGACATGGCTACCACGGCTAGTTCGCGGCGAGGAACCAGCGGCATCGCCAAGTCCCAGTCGCAGAGCACCGGACCCGCCGACGTCATGATGAGGTTCTTCTGATCGATGTCACCGTGCGACATGACCTCCTCATCTGGCCGGTTGCTGGCTGATTTGGCAAGCTCAGCCGCCAGCGAGACCGACGCCGCGACCTTGGACATGACCGCAGCCCAGTCCGCGCCGCTACGCCGCGCGGCCTCGGTAAGTTCGGCCCAGCGCAGCGCGTTGTCTGTCGTCAGGACAGGGAACATGCTCCGATCCGCTGGCTTGATCGCAAGCCCGTGCAATGTCGCGAGCACCCGGCCGGCCCACCGCGCCATTTCGGGGGAGACGGCCTTCGCGGGAGACGCCTGGCCGTGCACCCAGTGGTGCAGCCGGACCGGCACGGATGCCGCGCCCTGGCTGCCACTGATCGCGTCCGGCAGGGTGCTGCGAATTGTTGCCCGTCCCCCGGCCAGGTGAACTGCCGGTCTCCGGGCCAAGCTGACCGCCAGCGGTGCCGACCCAGGCCAGGGGGCCGCCAGTTGCGGGATTGCCAACTGGCGGCGGCGCGGCTACGCCGGCCTCGATCGCAAGCAGTTCGAAGGACCAGGATTCGGTCAGCCAGTCCTGCCAGCGATCGATGCGCCAGGGATTACGCATTTGCTTGACGGCGAAAGCATGGCCACCAGCTTCCAGCCGGAAAACCCTGTTGGACCACGCACCGCCCACGGATGTCCAGGCTGTCAGCTGGTCCCGACAGGCCGAATGCTGCGATCACAGAATCCGGGTCCGGCGCATCATCCTCGTTCGCCACTGGCGCCAGTTTTCCATACTCCTTGCGCGCCGAGGGGACGCGTGCGGCGGGCATCGCCTCGTCAGCGGTCAACTCCCGCAGACGGTGACGCCCCGCCAGCGGACACCGTCGTACCGGCGGGCAGTGGCGGGATGGCGTTCGCGCGTACCACCTCGGAGTAGAAGCGCGCGCTTGACTTGGGTATGCGGCGCTGGGACGCGTAGTCGACGTACACGATCCCGAACCGCTTCTGGTAGCCCCAGCCCCACTCAAAGTTGTCCAGCAGGGACCAGACGTAATACCCGGCCAGGTTTACTCCGGCGCGGATGGCGCGGGCCGCGGCGTCCAGGTGCATATGCAGGTAGCTGACCCGCTCCAGGTCGTTCACCGCACCTTGCGGGTTCACGTAGTCCTCGGCGGCGCAGCCGTTCTCGGTGATGTACAACGGTATCCCCGGCGCCTCCTTCGATAGCCGTACCAGCAGGTCGTAGAGCCCGTCAGGGTCGACCAGCCAGCCCATGGCGGTTCGCTCCAGCTCGGCTGGCCGGTACTCGACAATGCCAGGCAGGCCGCTGCCGGCTGGCTCCTCGTTACGCCGCAGATCGTCCGGATCGCCGGCCCGGATGTACACCGGGGCGTAGTAGTTGACGCCCAGGAAATCGATGGGCTGGCTGATCGTTTCCATATCGCCGTCGGCAACCAAGGATTCCTGCGGTACCAGCGAGGCGCGGGCGTGCGCCGGATACCGGCCATGCAGCACCGGCTCGAGGAACAGCCCGTTGAGCTCGGCGTCGGTCATCACTTGGGCCTGCTCGACCAGGTCCGGCTGCACTCCGGCTGGCCCGCGGACCGGGTGAAGATCGAGCGTGATGCCGACCGGCGTAGCCGGATGCGCGCTGCGCAGTGCCTGGACAGCCAGCCCGTGACCAAGCAGCAGGTGGTGCGTGGCAGCGGTCGCGGCCGCGCTGTCCTGCAAGCCCGGCGCGTGCACGCCGTCGCGGTAGCCGTGGCTGGCGACGACTTGCGGCTCGTTGATCGTGATCCAGCGGCACACCCGGTCTCCGAGGTGCTGGGCGACGATCGCGGCGTACTCGGCGAAGCGCTCGGCGGTGCTGCGCACTGCCCAGCCGCCGATGTCCTGAAGTTCCTGCGGCAGGTCCCAGTGATACAGGGTCACCGCGGCGCTGATACCGCTGCTGGCAAGCTCGTCCAGCAGCTCCCGGTAATAATCGAGGCCCTTCTGGTTCACTGGTCCGCGGCCCCCTGGCTGGACGCGCGGCCAGGAGATTGAGAACCGGTAGTCGCTCAGGCCGAGGGACGCCATCAGCGCGACGTCCTCCCGGTAGCGGTGGTAGGCGTCGCAGGCAACATCACCTGTATCGCCGCCGCGGACCTTACCGGGCTGGCGGCTGAAGGTATCCCAGATGGACATTCCCCGTCCATCGGCCGTCGCCGCGCCCTCAATCTGGTACGCGGCCGTCGCTGCGCCCCAGATGAAGCCCTGCGGGAAAGAAAGGGCACCGTTGGAACTGGTCCCCGCTGCGGTCATCTGGCACTCCTTCTGTTACCGGAACGTTGCGTACGCATCAATTGGAGCTCTTGACGCCCTCTGAGGCGAGTCCTAGTGTAAGCGCTTAGATACTCCAATGTAAGCGGTTAGATCATCCGATGTAGGAACTTTTGACCCGGCCTTTTGGGGGCAGCCCATGGCGCGAGACCCAGCCGACGGGAGCCCCATCACGTTGTATGACGTGGCGCGGGTGGCCGGCGTCTCAACCGCGACGGTATCGCGGGTCGTCCACGGGCTCGACCGGGTGCGCGACAGTACAAGGGGCCGGGTGCTAGAGGTCATCGAGCAGCTCGGCTACGTCCCGGACGGCGCAGCCCAGAGCCTGTCGCGGCGCCGCAAGAACGTCATCGGCCTGGTGTGCGTCGAGCGCCTGGCGCCACAGCAGTACGACCTCGAGAGCATGAGCCTGTTGTTTTACGACGAGATCCTGCGCGGCGTCGAGGCGCGCATCCGCGACTTCAACTGGTCGCTGATGATTACCTACCTGCGCGAGGAGAACCACGTCGACCTGCCCCGGCTGCAATCACTGTCCGGCAAGGTCGACGGCCTGCTGATCGGCGAGGGAATCGTGCCGTCCCCAGAGCTGGCACGGCTCGCCGAGCGGCTGCCGGTGGTCGTCGTCGCCGGGGATCCGGCAGAGCAGGCAGTCGACGTAGTGACAGCCGACAACCGATCAGGCTCGGTGGCCCTCGTTACCCACCTGGTGGCCGATCACGGCAGGCGCCGGCTGTTCCACGTGGACGGCCCGCCTACCGCCCCGGACGCAAAGGAGCGCCGGCTGGCGCTCAACCAGGTCATCGAGGCGCACCCCGGGGTTGTTCTCGTTGGCTCGCATTGCGGGACGTTCAGCGTGCAGAGCGGCGAAGATGCCGGCGCGAGGGTCCTGGCCTGCGCGGAGCTCCCGGACGCGGTGGTGTGCGCGAACGACCAGATGGCGATCGGCGTACTTCAGGCGCTGGCGCGCGGCGGAGTGCGCGTACCTGAGGACATGGCCGTGACGGGGTTCGATGACATTTTCCCTGGCGGCCTGTTCGAGCCATCGGTTACCACGGTTCACCAGCCGATGCGCATGCTCGGGGAGCGAGCCTGCGCCCGGCTCCTGGAGCGCATCGCCAATCCCGGCATGCCGCCCCATGTTGAGTTGCTGCCGACCGACCTGGTG
The DNA here is from genome assembly GCA_963834665.1 of uncultured Actinomycetota bacterium. Taxonomy (GTDB): domain Bacteria; phylum Actinomycetota; class Actinomycetes; order Streptosporangiales; family Streptosporangiaceae; genus JAJYUU01. Next base: position 192,690 of record CAWICK010000003.1, on the reverse strand, counting down.
CTGCGCCGAAGCTGCGGCTGCCCGCCCGGCCCGGCAGCGCGCACGCTCATCGCGCCGCCCGCGGCCGCCCTGTACCCGACCCCCTCACAGAGTTAGGAGCTGGGCGATGCCCTTTATCCTCCGCCGCCTGGGCTTCTACCTTGTCGCCGCCTGGGTTGCGCTGACGGTCAATTTCTTCCTGCCGCGGGCGATGCCGGGCAACGCGGTCGAGGCGATCATGTCCAAGTTCCCCAGCCTGACGCCCTCGACCTACCATGCGCTCGAGGCGATGCTCGGCGTCGGCCATCCCGGTTCGCTCTGGCACCAGTACGTGACCTACCTCAATGACATCGTGCACTTCAATTTCGGCACGGATGTCTCCCAGTACCCGGCGTCGGTGACGACGCTGCTCGGCCAGACGATCCCGTGGACGCTGACCCTGGTCGGCACCGCGACAGTGATCGCCTTCTTCCTCGGCACGTTCCTCGGCATCCTGGCCGGCTGGCGGAGCGGTGGCTGGCTCGACCGGCTGCTGCCAAGCCTGATGTTCGTCCAGGCGATCCCGTACTTCTTCCTCGCGCTGGTGCTGCTGTGGCTGCTGGCGTACAAGGTGCTGCACGTCTTCCCGATCGGCCAGGGTTACGACGGCGGCCTGGTCCCGGGCTGGCACTGGGACTTCATCAGCAGCGCGATCTTCCACTCGCTGCTGCCAGCGTTCACCATCGTCATCACGTCGGTGGCCGGCTGGATGCTGCAGATGCGCAACGTCATGATCACGACCATCGGCGAGGACTACGTGCTGGCCGGGCAGGCGAAAGGGCTACCGAACCGGCGCATCATCTTCACCTACGCGGCCCGCAACGCGTTCCTGCCGCAACTGCAGGGATTCGGCCTGGCGCTCGGCTTCGTCGTGTCTGGCGCCATTGTCATGGAGATCGTCTTCTCCTATCCGGGCATCGGCCTGCTGCTGCTCAGCGCCGTCCAGTCGAACGACTACCCGCTGATGCAGGCGATCTTCCTGGTGATCACCTTTGCCGTCCTGCTCGCAAACCTGATCGTCGACCTCGTCATTGTGGCCGTCGATCCGCGGGTCCGAACGAGAGAGGCAGCCTGATGACCGCCCTCCCGATCAACGTCGAGCTGCCGGCGATGGCGGCGGCCCCGACGCGCCAGCTTGGCTGGTGGCGGCGGCTGCCGCTGAAAGCGAAGGCTGGCGTAGTCCTGCTCGGCCTGTTCGTGCTCACTGCCATCATCGGGCCGCTGGTAGCACCGTATGATCCGAGCTTCCAGAGCCCGAACCCGGCCTTGTCGCTGCATGCGCCCTACGCGGCGCACCTGCTCGGTACCACGCAGGCCGGCGAGGACGTGCTGTCGCAGCTGCTGACCGGGGTCCGGCTGACACTTGAGCTCGGTGTACTAGTGGGCGTGATCGCCACCACCTTGTCGGTGCTCGTCGGCGTCACCGCGGCCTACCTCGGCGGCATCTGGGACGAGCTCCTGTCGCTGCTCACGAACGTATTCCTGGTCATCCCCGCGCTGCCGCTACTGATCATCTTGCTCGGCTACCTGCCGCGTACCGGGCAGACGGCGACCATCCTGGTGCTCGCCGGGCTCGGCTGGCCCTTGGGCGCGCGGGTGATCCGCGCCCAGACGCTGGCGATCCGCGGCCGTGATTTCGTTTCCGCTGCCCGCGAGACAGGCGAGAGCGACTGGCGGATCATCGCCTTCGAGATCGTGCCGAACGAGGTCAGCCTCATCGCGGCCAACTTCGTCAACACGGTGCTCTACGCCATCGGCGCGTCGGTGGCGCTGGCGTTCATCGGCGTGACCAATACGTCCACCTGGAGTCTCGGCACGATCCTTTACTGGGCACAGAGCCAGCAAGCACTATCGCAGGGCGCCTGGTGGTGGTTGGTGTCGCCGGGCATCCTAGTAGCCCTGATGGGCACCTCACTCGTGCTGCTGAACTACGGCATTGACGAGCTCGGCAATCCGCGGCTGCGGGACGCGAACCAGCGCGCCAAGGTAGACGGCCGCCGGCTGCAGCGCACCGCCCCGACGCCGGTACTGCATGCCGTGCCGCCGCGTCGCCCGAGCCCGGTGACCGCATTCATGCGCTCGTTCTCCCGCAGCGCTTACGTCTCCGATCGTGCGCAGCAGGCTAGCGCACCCGAACCGAGCGAAGGCCAGCGATGATGACTGACCCGGGGAGCCACGTTCCCGGCCTGGAGCAGCCAGGGCGCCGCGAGAGGCTCAGCGGTGAGCCTGTGCTCTCGATCCGCGACCTTTCGGTCGTCTACCGCACTCCCGACGGCGATGTGCGCGCAGTCGACCGGGTGACGCTCGACCTGCACGCCGGCGAGATCATCGGCCTGGTGGGCGAGAGCGGATCCGGCAAATCCACGCTGGCCTACGGCGCCACCCGGCTGCTGCGGGCGCCAGCCCTGATCACCGGCGGCAGCGTCATTTACTCCGGCCGCCGGATGGACGCGCCGATGGATGTACTGCAGCTCACCCCTGACCAGCTGGCGAGTCTCCGCTGGCGGGAGATCGCCATCGTCTTCCAGAGCGCGATGAACGCACTGAACCCGGTGCTGAGCGTCCGCGACCAGCTCACCGACGTAATCCGCGCGCACCTGCAGGTGTCCCGGCAGGAGGCGGCGGAGAAGGCGGCCGGGCTCCTGGACCTGGTCGGCATACCACGCATGCGGCTGCGCAGCTACCCGCATGAGCTCTCCGGCGGCATGCGGCAACGCGTCATGATCGCGATGGCGCTGGCCACCGACCCTGAAGTAGTGATCATGGACGAGCCGACTACCGCGCTCGACGTCGTCGTGCAGCGGGAGATCCTGGGGCAGATCCTCGACCTTAAGGACCGGCTCGGCTTCGCCATCCTGTTTATCACGCACGACCTGTCGCTGCTCATCGAGCTGGCGGACCGGATCGCGGTAATGTACGCCGGACAGCTGATGGAAGTCGCAACCGCCGCGGAGATCCACCACGAGCCGTCGCATCCCTACACCAAGCGACTGCTCAAGTCGTTCCCGTCATTGCGCGGCCCGCGTCGCGACCTGACCGGCATCCCGGGCACCCCACCGGACTTGCTGGACCCGCCGCCCGGCTGCCCGTTCCTGCCGCGATGCACCGAGGGCACCGATGCCTGCAAGGAGATCGACGTCCACCTCGCCAAGGTCCGCACCTCCGTGGATCCGGATCACCTGACCGCGTGCCCGTTCGTGCTGCCGGACCGCCAGTCGGACCTTCATGCCGTCGCGGCCACCACCAGCCAGCCAGTCGCCGAGGAGCTGAAGCCGTGAGCAGCCAGGCAACTGGTAACGAGCAGCCGCAGCCCGCCGGGCTGGCACTTGCCGGGCTGGAGTCAGCGGCCGCAGGGCGCGGCCCGATGACACTTGCGGCGGACGGCCTCGGTAAGGACTTCCGGCTCGGCCGCGGCCATGTCCTGCACGCGGTCCGGGACGTCTCCATCAGCCTGTACCGGAGCGCGGTCGTGGCGCTCGTCGGTGAGAGCGGTTCCGGCAAGTCCACCGTGGCCCGGCTGCTAGCAGGCCAGGAGCGTCCGTCCGCGGGCACGATCTGGCTCGATCAGCAGCGGGTCGAGCTGTCCGGCCGCCGCGCCTTCCGCCGCTACAAGAGCGAGGTTCAGCTCGTCTTCCAGGATCCTTTCGCGTCGCTGAACCCGGCGCACACCGTGCGATACCACATCGAGCGCCCGCTGCGGCTGCACCGTGGCCCGCTGACGCGGGAGCAGGTCGGACAGCAGGCCGCCGCGCTGATGGAGCAGGTGCGCCTCAGCCCGGCTGACAAGTACCTGGCGAAGTACCCGCATGAGCTTTCCGGCGGGCAGCGGCAGCGCGTCGCCTTCGCCAGGGCGCTGGCCGTCGAGCCGCGCGTGCTGCTCGCCGACGAGCCGGTCTCCATGCTGGACGTGTCCATCAGGCTCGAGATGCTGGCGCTGCTGGACGACTTGCGCACGCGCTTCCAGCTGGCGATGCTCTACATCACGCACGACATCGCGTCGGCGCGGTACTTCGCCGACGAGGTACTGGTCATGTACGCCGGGCAGATCATCGAGCGCGGCCCGGCCGAAGACGTGACCCAGCAGCCGGCGCACCCCTACACCCAGTTGCTGGTCAGGTCCGCGCCCGACCCCGACAACCTTGGCGGCGCCCTGCGTGACGGCGCAAGGCAAGGACGCGGAACCAGTAGCGCCAACGGCAGCGGCGGTCCGCCAGCCCCGGGAGCATGCTCCTTCAGCAACAGGTGCCCGTTCGCGGACGACCGGTGCCGCGCGCAGGAACCGCCGCTGCTGCAGATCTCGTCGTCCAGGGCCGCCGCATGCTGGCGGCTGGACGTCGCAGCTCCTTCCGTCTATGTAAGGCGCGAAGGGGGTGGGGACATTACGAGCTAGCTCTGACAACCCCACACAAGGCCGGATATAGGCATCCAGCATAGGAAAGGTAACAATGAGTGTTCATCATCTGAGCTCCAGAGGGCTCATCGCCATCACGGCGGCCGGCCTGCTAGCGGCCGGGCTCGGAGCGTGCTCGTCGACTAAGGCACCTGCGGCGTCGGGCTCGTCGAAGCCGACGACCGCGACCACGCTGGTCATGGAAAGCTCGCCAGAGACGACAATCACTGACGACTTCAACCCGTTCGTCTCGACCGCCGCGCCGCAGGGCATGGGCGCCACCGGGCTGATCTACGAGCCGCTGATCCAGTTCAACATTGCTTCGCCGCCGAACTACTACAAGTGGCTGGCAACCGGCTACACCTGGTCGAATGGCGGCAAGTCGGTCACCTTCGCGATCCGGCAGGGCGTGAAGTGGAACAACGGGACGCCGATGACGCCAGCCGACGTCGTCTTCACCTACAACTATGTGAAGAAGAACCCGGCTATCAACCTCGGCGGACTACCCATCACCAGCGTGAGCTCGTCGGGCAACAACGTCACGATCAATTTCAGCTCGGCGGAGTACCTGAACCTGCAGCAGATCGCCGGCGTGCCTATCCTGCCGCAGTCGGTCTGGGGCAGCGTGAGCAGCCCGACCACCTTCACCGACCCCAAGCCCGTCGGCACCGGCCCGTACGTGCTGAAGACCTTCACTCCGCAAGGGTTCACGCTGACGAAGAACCCTTCGTACTGGCAGGCCTCGATGATAGGCGTCCCGAACGTCTACTTCCCGGTCTACACCTCTAACACCGGCGCGCTGTCGGCCCTGTACTCCGGGAAGATCGACTGGACCGGTAACTTCATCCCCGGCTTGCAGAAGCAGTTCGTCGCGACCGCACCGCAGTACCACCACTTCTGGGAGGCGCCGGGCAGCACCAACGCCCTGATGCCGAACCTGAGCAAGTGGCCGACCAACCAGCTACCAGTCCGGCAGGCCATCAGCCTGGCGGTCAACCGCAGCCTGCTAGCCTCCGAGGGCGAAGCCGGCCTGGAGAACGCGGTCACGAACTCCAGCGGCATCACGCTGCCGACGTTCCAGGCGTGGGCGGCCCCTGCGGCCAAGTTCACGGTGTCCGGTTCGGCCAATCCTGGCGCTGCGGGTGCCTTGCTGGCGAAGGCCGGCTACAAGAAGGACTCAAGCGGCTTCTACGCCCTGCACGGCAAGGAGGTTAATGTCACCCTCATCGCCCCGTCCGCCTACACCGACTACGCCGCGGTTGGCACGATGGTCGCGAACGAGCTCAAGGCAGCGGGCATCAACGCCAGCTTCCAGGGCATCAGCGTAAACGCCTGGAACGCCGATATGGCTACCGGTAACTTCTCGCTGGCCGAGCACTGGTCGAACAACGGCCTGACGCCTTACAACCTGTATGCCAACTGGCTGAACAGCGCACTGCACAACGGCAAGGCCAACACCGGCGACTACGAAGGCCTGAAGAGCGCGGCGATGGACAGCGCGCTGGCGAAGCTAGCCGGAGCCTCGACCGTGGCGCAGCAAACCGCTGCCCTCGCCCCGATCGAGACTTACGTCGCGCAGAACCTGCCGGTGATCCCGATCACGACGGCGTCTGAGTGGTTCGAGTACAACTCTCAGAACTTCGTGGGCTGGCCAACCCAGGCCAATCCTTACGAGACCGGGCAGCCAACAGGGACCAACACCGGTGCCGGTGCTGGCACCGACGAGGTGGTCATCCTGCACCTCAAGCCGCGGTAAAGCGGCTTAGTCCACTACAAGATCAAGTGGCCCGTCCCCGGGAAACCGGGGACGGGCCGTCCGCATTCAGTGATAGCTGGCCTCGATCAGCCAGCGGCCGTCCTGCAGGGCGGCGAGCCAGGCGCTTCCGTCGTCAGTGACCAGCTGGAACCTGGCCTGACGGCGAGCGTGCGGCGGATCCCACCAGCGCTCGGTAACCGGCCACGGCCCGGCCCAGGCGGTAACAGCCCTGTCCGGCTGCGCCGGCCGCCGACAGCCAGGCCGGCGGCGCGGACACCTGGGCGCGGCCGCTGACTGACACCGGCATCCCTGCGCCATCAGTAACGCTGGCCTCCAGCGGGACTGGATAAACAGTGGCCGGGGCCGGGGCCGGGATCTGCCCCGGCCATGGGCGGTCAGCCGGGCGCTGGGGCACCCCGGCGTCGCCGAACGGGACGAACATCACCTGCTCGGCAGGGATGCGGCCGCCGGCCAGCACCGGCCTGGTCACCGCCTCGTGCCCGAGCATCGCCTGGACCCGGATGGCCGCGCGCGCCACCCGATCGCTGATCACTGAGTCGCCCCACAGCGCTAGCTGCCGCCCGGTGGCGCGAACCAGCTGATCAGGGATCAGCCGCAGCAGGGTGATCCCGAGTCCGGCCCTCGATCCCCGTCGACGGTCCCGCCTGGATCCGCCGCACCCGTCGCCCCGCCAGCCGGACGAGCCGCCCCAGCCGGGCGTGCCGCTCCTCGCCAGCCGTCGAGCTGCCAGCGAACCCGCTCGGCCACCGCCAATGCCGACAGCAGCCCGTCGTGCCGCCACAGCCGGCTGAATTCCTGTCCGTCCGCGAAGCGGACCAGCACCTGCACGCGCACGCAGGCGTAACCGCCAGCCGCGAGCCGCGCATGCATCTGGTCAGCGAGTGCCTTGGCCGCGAAGATCACCGGCTCGGCCTGCCAGACAGGCGGGTCGAACTTCATTTCCGCGGACAGGTCGGCTGCGGGCGGCCGCGGGATCAGCGGGCGCGGGTCGAGTCCGCGGGCCAGCCGGCAGGCGAGCTTGCCCTGCGGCCCGAACCTGCTCGCTGCCTCGGCCGGCGGCAGCGCGGCGAGCTGACCCAGCGTCTCGATGCCCAGCCTTGGGAGCAGCTCGCACAACTCGGGCATGCCCAGCACACCGACCGGAACCCCGGCCAGGAACTCGCGCGACTCTCCCGGCGGCACCAGCAGCCCGCTCGGCCCGGCTCGGGCAGCAAGTCCGGCGGCGAACATGCCGTCAGCAATCCCGACCTGGCAGCCAGCGCCACCTACGGCTGACAGCCTCGGCGAGCTTCGCGGCCAGCTCGCGCCTCCCCGCCGAAGTAGCGCGCCGGGCCGCGGGTGGCGATGGCGCAGACGCCCGGCCGCAGTACCTCAACCTGAGGGCAGAACTCCTCAACGATGGCAACGACCGGCTCGAAGGCCCGCGACGCTTCCTGCGCTTCCGGCGACGCGTCCGGCACGTTCCCCGCGCTGCCACTTACGTCCTGCGCATCCACCAGCGCGAGCAAGTCCGGGCAGCGCAGCACGAGCACGCGCGGCGGCGAGGCCCGGCTCATCCGCTCTGCACCAGCTCTCACGGTGCCGATGTCCGCCGTGCCGATGCCGGCCGATCCCGCTGCCGAGCGCGTCCCGGGCGCGCCGACGGCAGCTGTGACCGCACCGTCCGGACCCGGCAGCCACAGCCACGCCGAACGCGGCCGCTCGCCGGCCCCGCGCCCGGACGCGACACCTGTGCCTTGCGGGCGCGCAGCCGGCCGTGCCCGGCCCCGATCCCGGTCCACTCGCTGTCGGCCACCAGTAGCCGGTACTGGGCACCTGGCCAGTCCCCCGCGACCACGAGAACGCTTCCGTACCGGCGCGCCGCCGCCTCCAGCTTGCGCCGCAGCTGTGCCGTGGGCTGCTCCGGCGGGCGCAGCAGCACGATGTCGAATCCGTCCAGCAGCGACGCCACTACCTGCGGCCAGCCGGGCCCGGGCTCAGCGACCAGCAGCAGCCGGTCCGGGTCCAGCCCAGCCCCGGCCGCCGCCCTCACGCCCATGGCCGGCACCCCCACGACAGCGCACCACGCTCCGTCGGCTACCGCCCCGGCTGCCAGCGCCAGGGTCAGCAGCCCCCAGTCCCCCGATGTCACCACCGACCCGCGCTGGAGCCCACCGCCGGGCAGCAGTCCCCGCAGCGCCGGAAGAACCGGCAGCATCCCCTCGCCGGTCAGCACGTCGTCCGAGTGGCGCACCGGAGACAGCGAGATGACCTGCGCTATCTCCGTTCCCATCACACCACTATCGAACAGGTATTCGACACCTGTCAAGTGCGTGCTGGTTCACCGGGCGAGTCAGGGCAGCAGCTCAGCAACGAGCTCGTCGAGCGCCTTCCGGAGGTCTCGACCGCGGTTGAAGCCTCTTGCCTCGATCAGCGCCGCAGCCTCCCGCGCCACGGACAAATCCGCCCGGCCTGCAGATCTTAGGAGAGCCCGCAAGTCCGCGAGGTCCTGCGGCCGAGTTGCATCGTCGCGGGCAAGGATCTTGATCGCGATCAAGTGACCAATGGTGGCCACCGGGACAGCAAGTCCAGGAGTGATCTCCAGGGCTTCAGCAGCCTGCGCGATCTCCGGTTCAATCCCGGAACTGGCGAACAGTAGGTCCACGACCACCTCGACATCGCTGGTCGCCCTGCCCAACCGAACGGTGGCGAGCCGACCGTTGTCATGCTCTACAGAGCTGAACACGATGTACCCATCGGTGATCAGCGACCGCACAAGTTCCTCGGCCGCCGCATCACCGTCGACCATGACCGCGATATCAACATCACGAGTGAACCTGGGCTCTACGCGCGCCGACACGGCGAAACCACCTACCAGGGCCCATCGCCGCCCCGACCTGTCAAGGTCATCAGCCGCACGCCGAAGCGCGGCCTCCAGCCGGTTCACCCGAACCGGCGCGACGGGCGCCCGGAGGCGTCGCCCAATGGCGCGCCAGGCCGCGTCCTCAGCCAAGCCGAGATCGCCGCGTCGATCTCCGCATCACTAGCATCACGGTTGAGCCGCCGCAGCCGGGCGCGCTCCATCAGCTCGCCGAACTCATACATATCGAGTGCGAGCCGAAGACGTGCACCTGCGGCGCTATCAGCCACCCTGCAATTCTAGGGTGCGCCATCATGATCCCGGCGACGCGAAGCAGCATCGTGGTGGATTCTCTGCGTTGCCTGCTGAGATCCACCACGATCATGCGGACCAGCCGCCAGCGCGTGCCGGCCGGGCGACGGTGATGATCTCCGGGCTGCCTTGCCGCACCGGCGTCCGGTCCCAGTCGCCGTACTGCTCCCCGATCTCCAGCCCAGCGCCGGCCAGGAACGCCGACAGCCGGTCAGCATCCAGGAACCGCAACGTGCTGCGGCTCTGCTCCGCTCGCTGCCAGGCCGCGCTGGAATACGTGACCGTGAACGACACAAGATCTCCTGCCGGAGGCTCGGCCTGATGCGCCATCCGCACTATGGCGCCGGACTCGGCAGTCAGCTCGACCGCGTTCTCCGGAACCCACGCCTCCCAGCCCCGTGCCGACGGATTGCGCGTCTCGAACGCGAACCGGCCACCCGGCGCAAGCGCGGTCCGCACTGCCGCCAGCGCCTGGCGCAGTTCCTCGTCGCCCGTAAGCACCTGGAACGCATGCCCGGTCATGACGACCAGGTCAAACTCACCCGTCCACCGTGCCGAGCCCAGATCACCGAGCACCCACTCGACGCCCGTGCCGGCGCCGCCTTCGCTGCTGATGGCGACATCCAGCATCGCGGCCGCCGGGTCGAGCCCGCAGAGCCGCCCGGGGTGCCCTTCCTGCCGAGCCCGCCGCAGCAGCATTCCGGTCCCGCAGCCGACATCGAGCACGCTGCCTGCGGCCATCACCATCGGCAGGTAGAACCCGGAGTCGCCCGCGTCCTCCCATGGGCAGAACAGGTCGTACAGCGCAGCCAGCGTTGGCTCGGCAAACAGCCGATCGACCACCACCTGGCAAGCGTGCCAGGCGCCCGGCGCCACCGCGACCGAAAATCGCGCGCCTCACCAGAAAACGGGCTAACGCTGGAAACGGAGACCTGCCAAGCTGGCGGCGTGTCGCCTGCCAGCGAGCCTCAGCTACTGCAGTCGCTGCCAGCGCCTGTCCAGGCTGCTGCCGTGGCGCTGCGCGACGAGGTGTGCGCGGCCTTCGGCGTGAGCCTGCACGCCCTGTACTTGTACGGAGCAGTGACCTTCCCCGAGTCCGAAGGGACCGGAGACCTCGATTACCACGCGATCCTGACCGGGCCGCCGGACCCGGATCAGCGCACTGGCTACGCCGCGGCCTGCGCCAGGCTGGCTGGCCTGCCCGGCTGCGATGACCTGGACGGCTGGGTCATCGAGTTGGCCCAGGCGCGCGGCAGCGCACCTCCAGTGCACCGGATCCGGCCCGGCTTGCGCGACGACGCCTGGGCACTGCATCGCGCGCACTGGCTGGCCGGCCGCTGCGTGGTGCTGCACGGCCCGCCGCCCGCGAGCATCGTCGGCCAGCCCGGCTGGGACGAACAGCATCAAGGTCTCGCGGCCGAGTTCAGATTCGCCCAGGCCGACAAGCACGATGCCTACGCCGTACTCAATTGCTGCCGGATCCTGCGCAGCCTGGCCGAGCACGACGTCGTGCAGTCCAAGTTCGGCTCCGCCTGGTGGGCGCTCGACTACCTGCCTATCGAGCACGCGAGCGCGGTCACGGCGGCGATGAACTCCTACCGCGGCCGCGCGACGGTTGCCGACGTGGCCACGATGGCAGCGCCGGCCCGCGATCGAAGGCCTGGCGAGCGCGGCCCTGCGCTGACCGGCACCGTGCTGACCGGCACCGTGCTGACCGGCACCGTGCTGACCGGCACCGCGCTGACCGGCACCGCGCTGACCGGCGCGTTGCGTAGCGTGTGCGCCATGCAAGGCGCCGGCCGATCAGTGCTGACCAGGTACGCGGTCGCCTGGTTCTACCTGGCCGCCACGACAGCAGCCGAGGTTGTTTACATAGCGCTGCCGCACCCGGACCGGGCGGCGCTGCTGCGCTGGGCAAGTACCAACGTGCACAATCTCGGCCACGATCCCGTCGGCAGCCTCATCGCGTCGGCATTCGTCCCGACGAGTTCGCTGTCCGCGTGGCCAGTGCTCATCGCGCTAGCCCTGTTCGGCGCGAACCGCGCGCTCGGCAACTGGCGCATCGCACTGACCTGCCTGGCCGGCAACGTGATCGGCACGTACGTGAGCGAGGGTGTCATCTGGTACCGGATCTCGCACGGCACGCTGCCCGCCACCGACCGGTTCATCATCGACGTCGGACCGTCCTACGTGGTGGTCAGTGCCGTCGCAGTCGCAATCCTGTACGGGACCTGGCTGGCGCGGCTGGCGGCCGCGCTGGACCTAGTGCTGCTGATCACCGTCGGCCAGATCTTCGCCGGGCTCACCGGGCTCCGGCTCACCGCGGTCGGGCATGTCACCGCGCTGGGCGTCGGCGCCACCCTCGGCGGCTTCCTGGCCTGGCAGCGGCGGCGGCGCGAGACTGTCAGCTGCGTGCCGCAGTCAGGATGATAGTGGCCCGTGCGGCAGCAGCCCGCACGCGCGGGACCGGATCATCGCGCAGTCCGGCAACGGCATCGAACGCGGCGCCGACCCGGTGCTTGGCGACGACCTTGGCGGCCATCTCGCGTACCCGCCAGTGCTCGTCGGCGAGCGCCGCAGTCACGATCTCGTCTGCCTCGCTGTCGTAGCAATGCAGCAGTCCCCTGGCCCCCCAGACCCGCCGCCAGTACTGGTTAGCCTGCCGCGGTCCGTCGTCGAGCACGACCTGGCTTGCCGGGCCGCCGAGGGCGATCAGCAGATCGTCATCCACCTCTTGCCGTCGTAGCAATGCCACGCAGCCAGCCACGACCTGGTCGCGGCCGCGACGCGCGCACTCAATCTCGATGCTCTGGCGGGGCGTGAGTTCCCAGCCTGACCTCGCGGGCACAGGTCCAGGCTTGCACACCGGGGGCGCGCCGGGGCGCGCTGCGTGTTACGGTATCGCGGTGCATTGACTCCTTACGTCCCTGTTCGCGTCGTCCCGCGGTGCCATCCGGCGTGCCGCATTGCGCGAGCTGATACGCGGCTTCCCCGGCCGGACGGCCGTGCTGGCGCTGCTCGCGGTCCTGTCTGGCGCGCTGCCGGCGCTCTTCGCCGCGCTAGTCGGCTACCTCATTGCACAGCTACCTGGCCTGGTCAGCCACGGCTTCGGGTCCGCTGCCGGGCATCGCGCCATCGGCGCCCTGGTCGCGATCAGCGTCACGCTCATCGGGGTCGAGCTCGCGGGCGGGCCGCAGGAGGTCGTCAGCGCAGACCTGTACCGGCGGTTTGACGGCTATCTGCTCGGGCGCGTCATGTCCGCCGCGCTCAGCCGCGAGGACCTGCGGCTATTCGACGATCCGGAGCTCGCGGCAGGCCTCAGCCGGGCCGTCCAGGTAGCGAGGTACGGGCCAGGCGAGCTGGTCTCCGGGCTGAGCAGCCAGTGGACCGCGAGGGCCCAGGGCCTGTCGGCAGCCGTCCTGGTCGGCTACTACTGGCCAGTGGCCGCGGTCGTGCTGGTTGTCGTGTGGCTGATCGCCGCTCGAGCGCTGCGGGCCAGCTACTACCAAGCTGACCCGTTCTGGACAGACCCGCTGCGCCGGGCCCGGTACTTCCAGCGCATCGGCCTGATGCCGCACTGGGCCCGAGAGGTGCGCATCTTCGGCCTTGTGCACTGGCTGGCCGGGCAGTACAGCCGCGAATGGCAGGCAGTCATGTCCGCCCTCTGGCAGGCGCGACGAGCTGACCGGCGGGTGATGGCGCTGCTCGGCATGGCCGTGCTTGGCGCCCACCTTGCCATCCTGGCCTTACTGGCCAGGTCCGCGGGTAACGGCACGCTCGGAGTACCCGCGCTCATCGTGATCCTGCAGGGCATCTTCGGCATGACCATGATCGCCAGCATGCAGGGCGACACCTGGATCGAGAACGGCTCGGTGCCGGTGCCCGACGTGCTGAGCCTGGAGCGATTCGTGCGGAGCGGAGACGCGACCCCCGGGCCACCTTCGCCCGGCCAGCGTCCGTCCGGCCAGCGTCCGTCCGGCGTCCGTCCGTCCGGCCAGCCTCAGGCTCGGCACCGGCCCGCGGCCGGGTTGCCCCGCTACTCGCTCACGCTCGACGGCGTCACGTTCCGCTATCCGGCCGCGGCCAGCCCGGCCCTGGCCGGCCTTGACCTGGAGATCGAGGCCGGCCGATCGCTCGCGATCGTCGGTCTCAACGGCGCCGGGAAGACAACGCTGGTGAAGCTGCTGACCGGGCTGTGCAGGCCAGATTCCGGGCGCGTGAGGATCGACGGCACCGACCTCGCCGACCTGGACCTGGGCAGCTGGCGCCGCCAGCTTGCCGTCATCTCCCAGGACTTCGTCCGGTACGAGATGCCGCTGCGCGACAACATCGCGTTCGGTGCCGTCGAGCAGACCTGGGCCGACGAGACGGTCCGCGAGGTCGCTGACCTGGCCGGGGCGGCAGAACTAGTGGCAGCGCTCCCGGCCGGGGTTGCGACCACGCTGTCGCCCCGGTTCGACGGCGGCGTCGACGTCTCCGGCGGGCAATGGCAGCGTGTCGCGTTCGCCCGCGCGCTGATGGCGGTGCGCGGCGGCGCTCGCGTGCTGGTCATGGACGAACCGACGGCGCACCTGGACGTGCGCGCCGAGGCCGAGCTGTACAACCGGTTCCTCCAGCTGACTTCGGGCCTGACCACGATCGTGATCAGTCACCGGTTCTCTACCGTGCGGCGTGCCGACCGCATAGTCGTGCTGGACCAGGGCCACATCACCGAGGACGGCAGTCACTCCGAGCTGCTCACGGCGGGCGGTCAGTACGCACGGATGTTCCGGCTTCAGGCCAGCAACTACGCCAGCCACGACGGCGGTGCTCACGATGGCTGAACCTGACAGGCCCGCGGCCTCGCTCCGGGCCGCGCTCCGGATGCTGGGCTTCGCCTGGGCTGCCGACCGCAAGCTAGCCATCTGGACATTTGTCCTGGTGACAGTGCAGGCTCTGGCTGCGTCCCTGCTGGGCCTGTGGCTCCGGCTGTTCGCCGACGGCGCCGCGTCCCGCCAGCAGGCCACCACACTGCTCGCCGGCCTGGCCATCGCGATATCGATCACGACGGTCGCAGCCGCCAACTACGCGGGCGAGCGGGTGCGCATGGCGCTGGGCGACCGCACCCAGCATCTGCTTGACCGGCGGCTGCTTGAGCTCGTCGGGCGGTCACCGACGCTGCTGATCCAGCAGACGCCTTCCCACCTACGCGAACTGGAGCTGCTGCAGGCCGAGTCGTGGGAGTTCGGCCAGGCTGTGCCGTCGGTCGTCAGCGCGATCACCACGGCCGTCCGGATCGGGGTCACGGTTGTGCTGCTCTCCTCAGTCAGTCCCGTGCTGCTCCTGCTACCCGCCTTCGGCCTGCCCTCGCTGCTGTTGTCGCGCCAGTCCGCCGGCCTGTATAACCGCGGCAACGAGCTCGCCGCCGAGCCGAGCCTGGCGCGCGGCGATGCTGTACGACCTGGCTGCGGACCGCTCAGCGGCGGCCGAGCTCAGGCTGTTCCGGCTTCGCGGCGAGTTGCTGCGCCGGTTCGCCGCTGAACATGCCACCATCACCGGGATCCACGTCCGCCTCAATGTGCGCGCCCAGGCCTTCCGGCTCATCGCCAGGGCAGCCTTCCTCGTCGGCTATGTCGGGGCGATCGTCCTGGTCACGCGCCAGGCCGCGAACGGCACCGCCAGCGTCGGTGACGTGGCAATGACAGCGGTGCTCGCAGGCCAGATCCTCACCCTGGTGACGGGCTCCGCGGAGCTGACGCAGTGGCTGCTGCGAACGCTGACCGCGGCGGCAAAGTACCTGTACCTGGAGCAGGTCGCCGAGACCCATTACAGCGGAACGGGGACCGCGATGGTGCCAGCCCGGCTTACCAGCGGCATCCGGCTCGAGGAGGTGTCATACCGCTACCCGGGCCGGTCCGAGCCAACACTGCACGGCCTGACGATGGACTTGCCGGCCGGGACTACCGTCGCCATCGTCGGTGACAACGGAGCCGGCAAGACGACTCTGGTCAGCCTGCTGGCCGGATTGTGCCGGCCGACCGAGGGCCGGATCCTGATCGACGGCACGGACCTGGCCGCGCTGGACCCGGAGGCGTGGCGGCTGCGCATCTCGGCCGGATTCCAGGACTACGCCAGGTTCGAGTTCACCCTGCAGCGGGCTGTCGGCATCGGCAAGCTCTCGTCGCTCGACGACGAGCCAGCCGCGGCAGCAGCCCTGGACCGGGCAGGCGCCGCCGACCTTGCCGCCAGGCTGCCGGCAGGCTTGCAGACGCAGCTCGGCCCGAGCTGGCCGGACGGTATCGACCTGTCGGGCGGCCAATGGCAGAAGCTCGCGATCGGTCGGGCCATGATGCGAACCAGCCCGCTCCTGCTGTTGCTCGACGAACCCACCGCCGCCATCGACGCCGAGACCGAGCATGCCCTCTTCGCCCGGTGGACGCAGGCCGCCCGGCAGGTGCGGCAGCGGTCTGGAGCCATCACCGTGCTCGTCTCGCACCGGTTCTCCACGGTGCGGATGGCCGACCTCATCCTGGTCCTCCGGGACGGCGCGACCTGCGAGCGGGGCAGCCACGACGAGCTGATGCGAGCGGGCGGCCTGTACGCCGAATTGTTCGAGCTCCAGGCCCGGGCCTACCGGTAGGCACCGGCCCAGGCGAAATTCAGTTGCCTGCCGGTCGGCTACGTGCTGTACTGCCCAGCGACAAGGCCGACGAAGGCAAGTAGCGACAGGGAGGGCAGATGCGCCGAGCGTTCGTGTTCACCGCAATGGGGATAGCCGCCTATTCAAGGGACATGACGCTTAGTGAGAACGCTCAACCTGGGCATAGTCGCGCACGTAGACGCGGGTAAGACAAGCCTGACCGAACGGCTGCTGTTCGATGCCGGAGTCATCGGCGAGATCGGCAGTGTTGACGCGGGCAGCACCCAGACCGACACGCTGGTGCTCGAGCGGCAGCGTGGCATCACGATCAAGTCCGCAGTCGTCTCGTTCACGATAGGCGGCACTGCCGTCAACCTGATCGATACCCCCGGCCACCCGGATTTCATCGCCGAAGTGGAACGGGTCCTTGGCGTGCTCGACGGCGCCGCCCTGGTCATCTCGGCTGTCGAGGGCGTGCAGGCGCAGACGCGCGTGCTGATGCGCACGCTGTCCAGGCTCGGCATCCCGACACTGATCTTCGTGAACAAGATCGACCGCGCGGGGGCAGGCTACGACCGGGTCCTGCAGGACATCCGCGCGAAGCTGACGCCCGCCATCCTTGCGATGGGTACCGTCCGTGATCTGGGCTCCCGGCGGGCCCGGTGGCTGCCTGGCGGCACGGGCGACTCGGGCACAGCCGTCTCGGGCACAGGCGACTCGGGCTCAGGCGACGCCGGTTTCCGGGCCATGCTTGCGGAGGTGCTTGCCGAGCGGGACGACGCCGTGCTTGCCGACTACGTGCAGGACCAGGACCGGCTGTCTTACCCCCGGCTGCGTGCCTGCCTCGCTGCCCAGGTCCGCCAGGCACTGGTGCACCCGGTCTTCTTCGGTTCGGCGATGACCGGCGCGGGCGTGGACAGCCTCGCTGACGGGATAGCCGAACTGCTGCCTGCCGCCGATGGAGTCCTCGACGGACAGGCCTCGGGCAGCGTGTTCAAGGTGGAGCGGTCGCCTGCTGGCGAGAAGATCGCCTATGTCCGGATGTACGCCGGCCGCCTGCGGGCCAGGGACCGGGTCCGGGTCGGGCCTGCCCCGGCCGGCGACCGCAAGGTCACGGCTGTCAGCGTCTTCGGCAGTGAGCCGGGAACTGCTCAGCCGGAGGCGACCGCCGGGCAGATCGCCAAGGTGTGGGGGCTGGGTGATGTCCAGATCGGCGACGCGGTAGGCAAGCCGACCACGCCCGGGCGCCAAGGCCACTTCCCGCCGCCCACGCTGGAGACCGTGATCGTGCCGGACCGCGCCGCCGACCGGCCGGCCCTGCACCTGGCGCTCAGCCAACTCGCCGAGCAGGACCCGCTGATCAACCTGCGGCGTGACGACATACGGCAGGAACTGCTTGTCTCGCTGTACGGAGAGGTGCAAAAGGAGGTTATCCAGGCAACGCTGGTAACCGAGTACGGCATCAGCGTGTCGTTCGAGGAGACCACCACGATCTGCATCGAGCGGCCCGCAAGCTCTGGCGCGGCTGCCGAGTCCATGGGCCAGGAAGCCAACCCGTTCCGGGCTACGGTCGGATTGCGCATCGATCCGGCCCCCGTGGACACGGGCGTCAGCTTCCGGCTGGCGATCGAGCACGGGGCGCTTCCGTCCTCGTTCCTCACTGCCATCGAGGAAACCGTGACGGAAACGCTGCGGGCGGGGCTCTGCGGCTGGCATGTCACCGACTGCACAGTCACGCTCACGCACTCCGGTTACACGCCACCGCCCCCGTTCGGCTGGAGCAAATGGTCGAGTTCAGGCGGCGATTTCCGCAACCTCACGCCGCTGGTGCTGATGACGGCGCTACGACAGGCCGGAACCATTGTGTGCGAGCCGCTGCACAGGTTCCGGCTGGACGTTCCGGCTGACACGCTCACGGCGACGCTGACAACGCTCGCCAGACTTGGCGCCGCTACGCGCGCGCCTGAGCTCGCCGGGCCGGGCTGCGTGCTCGAAGGCGATATCCCGGCAGCGAAGGTACATGAACTGCAGCAGCAACTGCCGGGCCTGACGCGCGGCGAAGGCGTCCTGGAGTCCGAGTTCGACCGTTACCAGCCGGTCCGCGGGCCGGCTCCGGTCCGACCGCGCTCGAGCGTCAGCCCCCTCGACCGGAAGGAGTACATGCTGCACGTGCAGCGCAGGGTCGCCGGGCGCTAACGGCTCGCGAATCGCCGACACGCCACGCAAGCACATCGCGTTCGCTGACGGCAGGCGGCCCGAGATGCCTGATCAGGTAGCGCCCGATCCGGGTGTGGCGCCCTGCCGTGATGACGATGGCAGCGGGCCGCCAGCCGGATATGGCCTTCGCCATGGTGGCCGGCGGCGGGCCACGGCGGCCCTGCTGCCCCTTGGCCAGCAGGCTCAGCCGCGCCGAGCTGACCGTCTCCGCCTTGCTCTGGGTGGCCCAGGTGCCGCACTGGGCGGCGTGGCCGTGGTGGCCGGGAGCAACGCAGTAACCGCCGATGACCGAGATGGCCGCGCCAGTGACGGCCTGCCACTCCATCGTGCGCGCTCCGTCCGCTGGCAGCGTGAGCACTGCGGCACCAGGCGGCAAGTCCAGTCCGGAGATCACGGCTGGCCAGCCGGGCGGCACCGGCGCGACGGCCACGGCGGGCACCGGCCGAGGGATGACAGGCAGCAGAGCGAGCGCCAGGACCGCCGCAACGGCGGCCACGGCAGGCCAACGCCACCGTGCCGCGCTGGTGCCGCGGGCTCGCAGGCTGGCCAGTGCGCGGGTGGCGGCGAAGGCGATCACAGCCGCCCCCGCGCCGTCGGCGAGGATGGGAATCCGGTTGGGCAGCGCCTGGCTCAGCAGCGGGAACCGCTCCAGCACATGCCACGGCAGCACCACAGCCGGCACCTGCCAGCCGCCCATCCTGAGGTTGTGCCCGCCGAGGCTCAGCAGCTCAAGCAGGACGAACGTCAGGCCGGCCACCCGGACCCGGATGTCGGCCCAGTACCAGATCGTGGCTGCCACGATCAGTGCCAGCAGCGGCCAGCCCAGGTACCCGAAGTACTCCACCGGCCACTGACCGGTCTGCTTGAGGAATGGCAGGAACCTGCCGTGCAGGAGCACGGCGGACGGCGCGGTGACCATGTCGGCCGGCAGGTTCCCGTACCGGTGGATATGCCACGGACTGCCTACCTCGGTCAGCGGGCCGAAGAACTGCACCCACAGTGCGCGGCCGCAGATCAGCAGCACAGTGCCGACCGTAATGGACAACCCGGCTGCCGTCCGGCCCAGGAGATCGAGGGCCGCACGCGGTCGGCTCAGGGCCAGGACCGCCACCAGGATGCCCCCGGCAAGCGCAATGTCGACCAGCAGTTCTTCGGCGATGAACAACTGAGCCGATGTCAGCAGGCCAAGCCACAACCCGGTGCGCAGCAGGCGACCGCGCCCGGTCACCAGCCGCAGCGCGGCGTCGATGATCAGCGGCGGGAGCACCGCGAATTGCAGGTGATAGTGGTCCTCGGCGGCCGTCATCAGGGCTGGCGAGAATCCGTACAGCGCGCCTCCGACGGCCGCCGCGCCGAGGCTGGCCCCCCACCGGCGCAGCACGTACAGCATGCTGGCCGCCGACCCCGCGAAACCCAGCGTAAGCAGCACCAGCAGGCTCGGCATCGGGCCAGCCACCAATGTCACCGGCGTGAGCAGCAGGCCCGGCAGCAGCAAGGACGTATTCCACATCACGTTGATGCCGTGCGGGGCGTTCACCGCGGTGGTCACCAGCGCCGGAAGGCCGCCGTGTGCGACGGCGCTTGCCGTATACCGCATGAACCAGGCAGTCAACAGCACGTCGGACTCGACCCTGTGCCCGCTGCTCGGCATTCGCGCCGCGGGGTCGGCCCACAGGCGCCAGGTGAGCCCGACTGCGATCACCAGGTAGGACGCGACGATCAGCCAGGGCGCAAGCCGCCGCGGGCGTGCTGACCCCTCCGCTGCCTGCTGATCAGGATTAACCGTCGCCTGCAAGCGGTCCCCCGAACCTCTGCCCTGACCACTCCAGCCTTGGTGCCCAGGCGGGAACCCTTTTAGCCTGACTCAGGCTGCTAAATTCGCCGCTGGGGACCGGTTTTTACGCTTTCACGACAGACTGCAGACCTCGCGGACATCGCCGGCACTGGCTTCTCATCGGGTAGCCGGAGAATGGATACTGAAGGGCGTGACCATACCCGGCGGGCCAGCAGCGGTTCGCAAGGCCCGCAGCTACCAGGCAGCCGCAGCCATCCTGGCGGGGCGCGATCCGGTCCTTAGCCGGCTCGTTGCCGAGGCCGGTCCCGCCAGGGTCGGCCCGCCGCAAGAGACCCATTTCGCCGCACTGGTCCGGGCCATCACCTACCAGCAGCTGGCCGGCCCGGCCGCCAGGGCCATCCACGGCCGGCTGATTGCGGCGCTGGGCGATAAGGTAACGGCCGAACGGCTGCTGTCACTGCCCGCGGAGACGCTCCGGTCCGCGGGCCTGTCCGGCAACAAGACGGCGTCCTTGCAGGATCTGGCCACCAAAGTGCTAGACGGGACGGTGGTGCTTGACCCGGCCGGCTTGCGGGCCCAGAGCGATGACGAGGTAGTCGAACGTCTCTCGGCGGTCCGCGGGATCGGCAAGTGGACGGCGGAGATGTTCCTGATGTTCCAGCTCCGGCGGCTGGACGTGTGGCCGACGGGCGATCTCGGCGTCCGGAAGGGATTCGGGCTGGCGTGGGGCATCCCGACGCCGACGCCGAAACAACTCGAGTCGCTCGGTGACCCGTTCCGGCCCTACCGGTCGGTTGTCGCCTGGTACTGCTGGCGGGCCGCCGAGCTTTACGGGCGCGCGGCCGAAAGTGCCCTTACCCGCTGACGCCCTGTCCGCTGACGCCCTGTCCGCTGACGCCGGGCCGTTCCCGGACCACGCTGGCCGGGTCCTTGTCCCGTCGCAGTCCCTGGAAACGCGGGTGGCGCAGCTGCCCGGCAGTTGTCCACTCGCTGAAGGCGACCTGGCCGACGAGCTTTGGTTCCGCCCAGTGCACCCCGGTGCGCGGCAGATTGCCGCGGTCAAACGGGGCCTGCGGGCGTTCCAGGCTGGATAGCGTCCGGGCAAGGCTGGCCAGCGCCGCATCATCGAACCCAGTGCCGACTTTCCCGGCATATGCCAGCTTGCCGTCGCTGTCGTAGTAGCCGATCAGCAGCGCGCCGAAACCGGTCCGTGAGCCCTTGGGGTCGGTGTAACCGCCGATGACGAACTCCTGATTGTTCTGGCACTTGAATTTGAGCCAGTCATGCGACCGGCCGGACCGGTACGGAGCGTCCGCGCGCTTGACGACAAGGCCTTCCCAGCCGCTGGCGCAGGCCTGCGCGTAGTAGGCCTCGCCGTCCTGCCTGCGATGCGTGGTGTACCGGAGTGGCCCGCCAAACGACAGCAGCTTGCGCAGCACCTGCTTGCGCTCACGCAACGGCAGCTGCCGGACGTCCTGTCCGTCCGCCCACAGCACGTCGAACAGGTAATAGAAGACGGGCACCGCCGCACGCAGTTCCTCGCTGGGGCTGCGCACCCCGAGCCGCTGCTGCAGCAGGCTGAAGCTGGTGGCCGGGCCGTCAAACGCGACCACTTCGCCGTCGACGATGAAGTCGGCGCTGTGCTGCGCCTGCAGCGCCGCGGCTAGCTCCGGGTAGGTGCTGTTGACCTGCTTCTGATTCCGTGTCTCCAGGCGCAGGCCAGCAGCGGTCCGGTACGCCAGGCACCGTTCCCCGTCGAATTTGCGCTCGTACAGCCAGGCCGGATCGCTGAATCTGTCCTTCGTGAGCGTCGCCAGCTCGGGCTCTATCCAGGCAGGCTGTCCGGCGGAATCCGGCGCGGCTGCGTCTAGTCGGCTCATGTCTGCCGACATTACCCAGGCCGACCGCGACTGGCTCTAAACGCCTACCTCCAGGCGCGCGTTCCATGGCGGCGGGGGGAGGTTGCTGGCGTGGCAGCCTTCCGGCGCGTGCGTGTCGGCGGCCTGCTGCCAGCACAACTGGGCGGCCAGATCCGTCGCCGTGCCAGCGTGGACGCAAAAGGCTGGCGCGCCTGGCCGGTAACCCTGCAGATAGCCTTCCGCCCGCCGCCGTCCGTGCCAGCCATGGCTGTCCAGCCAGATGCGCCAGTCGGGAAACAACCCGGCGAGCGCCTCCAGCCTGGCGCGGGCCAGGATGTCCCAGGTCTCCCGGGCGTGCTGGGGCGCTTTAAACGGCACCATGGCGGCCGGCTCCCTGTCCGCCTGTCCGGCGGGCGGCAGGAAGCTCACGATCACACCGAGCTTCGTGCAGTTGGACAACAGCCGCATCAGCGGGGCGGGATTAGCTGGCGCGGCCATGAGCAGGGCATCGTGACGGCCGGCCGCGATCGCAGCCTCAAGCTGGTGCAGTGCCGGGCCGTCTTCGGCTGACTCCTGCTCGCAGTAGACTGCCGGGGCCGGCCAGCCACGCTGCCGCGCCGCGAGTACCAGCTCTTGCCGTCGAACTGCTAACGGCATGCCGGGCGTGCGGCAGAGGTAGGCCGCCGGGTGCGCGGGCGACGTCAAGGCCGCCTCCTTCGCCAAAGTCAGATTGTGACCGCCACTTAACTTAAAGTAACCGGCGGCGATTACGGCGCGGTTCGGATGTTCGTCCAGCACTGACCTTATGCAATTGCATTGCCGGAAGTGTATGGGGAGAATTCCCTATACGGCAGGGTTCATCGGCGGACTGCGCCGCCGCGTGCCCTGACCTACAAGGGCGCCTGCTTGTCCGGACCCGGCAGCGAGCTGATCAGACCATGCTCCAGCGCGAAGAGCGTCGCGCCCGTTCGCGTGGAGACCCCGGCCTTGGCGTACAGGCTCTGGATGTGGTGGTCGCAGGTCTTAGGCGAGATACCAAGCTGCCGGGCGACTTGCTTAGTCGCCAGCCCGCGGGCCAGCAGCACCAGCACCTCGCACTCGCGCTCGGATAGTCCAACGGGCCGGACGGCAGTCGGCTGCGGCTGGCCAGCCGCAGCGAGGACGGCGCTCACCGCACCGGGCGGTAGCGTGCCCGCATCCGCCGCCACGCGCAATTGGTCCGCGGCCTCGTCGGCCGACATCGCCGGCCGGTACGGCCGGGCCTCGCACATCGCCTGATAGCAATCGGCCGCCGCCAGCAGCCAGGCCAGCAACGGCAAATCGGCAGCCCGGCTGCCCCGGTGGTAACCGGAACCGTCGTACCGCTCGCCGTGGGACCCGGCAAGCCGGGCAAGCGGCCGCAGGCCGGCGGCAGCGGCGAGGACTCGCTCGGTGTGGTAGCAGTGCAGCCGCACCTGCTCCTGTTCATCCCGGCTGAGGGGACCTGGCTTCGCCCAGATCCGGACCGGCACGGCGACCCGGCCTATGTCGTGCACAAGGGCGGCCCGGTACAGCAGTTGCACATCCTGAGCTGGCATGCCGGCAGCTGCGCCAGCCCGCGCGGCCAGCGAGGCCACCCCGCGCGAGTGCCCGATCGTCCACATGCTCTTCAGGTCCGCGAAGTCGGCGACCGCCGACAGGCAGTGGTCCAGCTGGTCGGCAGCAACGGCCGGCTGCGCGCCTGGCTCGGCGGTCAGCATCTCGTCCCAGACCGACGGCTGGTCCAGGCCAGCGAAAGCCTTGTCGCCGAGCGCCAGGAACGCAGCCGCCGCCTCCGGGTCCAAGCCCGACATGGCTCGGCTGGACACGACGCGGCAGGCCATCGGAACCCCGCCATGCTGCCAGGCCATGTCCGCATCCTGGGCCACATGCATCACCCGGACAGCCAACGGAACCTGGTCGCCACGAAGGTCGCCGGGCATTCCCTTGCCGTCCCACCGCTCGTACAAATGCCTGAGCGCGTCTTGGACCTGACTCGTGAGGCCCATCCGCGCGCCCAGCAGCTGAGCCACGTCGCAGTGACTGCGAGCCCACTTGCGAAACTCCGCCACTCCGCCCGCGGCGGACCTGCCCATCGCGGCAATCCGGGTGAGCGGGGAGCTGTCCTGGTGGGCGACTCGCATCGCCGTGGTGATCAGCCCGCGCCGGGATCCCAGGAACGCCGCCATCATCTGCGGCCGGGCGGCCAGCTCGTCCCCGAAGAAACCGGCGTCAATCGCGCCGTCCGCTGTGCAACCTGCGAAATGCAGCAGGCCGACATAGAAGACAGTCGCCTGATCGTCTTCGCTCAAGCCGATGGCCTGAGCTATCCGCACGGCAACGATCGCGGTGCGCAACCCATGCTCAAGGGGCTGCGCCATGGCCAGATCAGTTGCCAGCGCGAGCACGCCGACGGCCTCGGCGAGCCGTAACTGGCCTCCGGCACCCTGGCAGCTGTCATCCGCCACGATTATCAGGATCTCATGGCCTGGGCAGGCACGCATCAGCTCCAGCGCTCACCAGTGTTCATCGACATGACGGACACGAAACGATGACAGTTCGCGGCGCGGGCGATATGCCATGTTCGGCGCGTATGGCCACTCTGGATGAACGTGACGCTCAGTCACTCTATGCTCATTGCCCGTTACTAAAAGCTACGGGCAGGCCCCGCTTGTGCCTGCGAGCAATCAAGGGATGTGCACATGAGAATCAGACGAACACGAATCGGCGCGATCGCTGTAGTCGGCGCGTTAGGGATGACGAGCGCTATCTTCGCCGCAACCGCGTTACCTGCAGCAGCCGCATCATCCAACGTCGCCTACGCGGTCGGGACATCCGGGCTGCTGGGTAACCTCCAGCCGCTGGGCGAGGCCAGCTATCCGGGCAATTCGCCGGTGACGCTCGCCCAGCTCACTGCCCTCGGCCTGGTGAACGTGGCCGCGGCCACGGACACCGCCGGTCCCACCAGCGCGTCCGCGAAACTCGCGGAGGTGGACGTTCTCGGCATGCTCGGGCTCGGTGCGCTGAGCGTCGAGGCGATCACCTCGTCCTGCAGCTACGACGCCAGCACGAACACGCTGAGCGGCACGGCGAGCATCGTCGGCGGCACGCTGACGGGCCTGCTGTCCGGCCCGCTATCAGGCCCGCTATCGGGGCTGCTGCCGACCAATCCGGCGCCGAACACCACGATCGGCGTGCCCGGCGTCGCCACCATCACGCTGAACAAGCAGGTCAACACCGGAAGCAGCCTGCAGGTCGACGCGCTGTCGGTGTCGGTGCTCGGCGGTCTCGAGACCATCACGCTCGGGACATCCATCTGCAACGCGACCGGTGCGGCCGGAGGCTGACGCAGCAATATCGACACCAACAGCAGCATCACCAACGCCAAGGAGGGCCTGCCGGCGCGGCAGGCCCTTCTTGTGTTCGGAGCCCGAGATGAGGGCGGGCTGGCGGGCACCGGTCATCAAGACCGTCGCGCCGATCAGGGCAATGACACCGGGCCGGACGCCTTGATGATCAGCTGGAACGCGACAGGCGGCTTGGACTGTGCGCACTTGCCGCCCGACTTCGCTTCGACCCCGAGGATGCTCAGCTTGTACTTTCCGTGGCCGCTGATGCCCTTGTACTTGCCGGTTCCGTGCCCCACGGTGTACGTGCCGTGCTGGTTGATGGTGAGCAGGCAGGTCTTCGGGTTGAACGTCTGCGGGCCTTTGCCCGGCGAGTGCGCGATCTTGAACGTCCCGCCTGGGAACACCACCTTGTCCACCTTGCCGCCGGAATGATCGACGCCGCCGGCCGTGAAGAGCCCGGTCGCGATGATGCTCTGATTGCTGGCAGTGCCTGATGTCGTCATGATCTGGAAGTGCTCAGTGCCGGATGTGGCTGGCCTGGCGCCCGCCGAAGCGCTGGCCGCGGCCAGCCCGGCGCCGCTAAGCGCCGTGACCGAGATCGCGGTGAGCGCGGTGGCAATTGTCTTTCGCATGTGTGCTCTCCCCAAGGATTGCGATGTCCCGGACCGGGACTTCGTCAACCGCGACGCTACGGGCGCGCCGAATCGGCGTGAACGTGGAAAACCACAAGGTTTGACTGTTTCAAGCGACAGCTAGCGGCAACGCGTCACTGACAGGCCTCAATGTTTGTGGATTGCCGCGTTTACGCTGCCAGGCCCCGGAGCCTAGTTTCGCCGCATGTACTACTTGGCAGAGTTCTATCTTCCTGGCGACGTCGATCTTGCTGACCTCACCAGGCAAGCGCGCCTGGCGGCCGAAGAGCTCAGCGGCGGCTCTTCCGTGCGCTTCCGGTACGCCATCCATGTCCGCGAGGACGAAAGCTGTTTCGCGGTCTACGACGCGGACTCGGCGGAATCGGTAGCCGCCGCCGGGACTCTCGCGGGACTCACATTCGACCGGATCGCCCAGGCAGTCGTTACCGAATGTGGCGTGCCCTGAGCGGAACTGATTATTGCGAGCGCAGCCGGGCCGCGAGTTCCGATCGCGATCGCACGCCGAGCTTGCTGTAGGTCTTAGTAAGCGTCGACTCGATCGCGCGCACGCTCACGAACAGTTCGGCGGCGACCTCGCGGTTACTCATCCCGCGTGCGACCAGGTCAGCCACCCGTTGCTCGGTGGCGGTCAAGTCCCCTGGCGCCGGCGGCCGCCCGCTGATCCGGGCAAGCTCGGCCCGCGCCCGGGCCGCCCAGAGCGGTGCCTCGATGGCGTCAAAAATGGCCAGCGCCTCGGTCATGGTGGCCCTTGCCGCTCCCCGCTGCTTCAGGCGGCGCTGCGCCATTCCGAGCGCGAGCAATGTGCGGCCCCGTTCCACCGGCATCGCGGATACCTGAGCCAGCAGGTCCAATGCGGCCGTGAACTCTTCCAGCGCGACCTCGCCAGCGCCGTGCGCGGCGGCCAGGATGCCGCGGCAGCGGGCTGCCAGCGCGGCAGTGACCGGCTCACGTGCGCTGCGCCCGAGAGCCGCCGCGGCCTGCGCCGCCTCGCCGAAGTCGCCCACCGCGACCAGTGCCTCGACGATGTCCGCCCAGATTGCCTGAGTTATCGGACGCACGCCTAGCAGATGCAGGCCGGGGATCAGGGGTCGCAGGCGTGCCGCCGCGGCCGGAAAATCGCCGAGCGCCAGGTCAACCGATCCGAGCAGCGCAGCCTGCATGAGCACAAACGGATCGTCGCCCGCCGCCGCGGCGAGATCTGCGCACCGCGCGGCCAGCTGCCGCACCTGCTGGACGTTCCCGAGCAGCAGCGCGGCGGACGCGCACCCGTGCAGCGCGGCGCAGGTCAGGTGCGGGCGGTCCAGCTGCTCGGCGGCCTCAAGGCTCGCCGCGGCA
Source organism: uncultured Actinomycetota bacterium (assembly GCA_963834665.1). Lineage (GTDB taxonomy): Bacteria > Actinomycetota > Actinomycetes > Streptosporangiales > Streptosporangiaceae > JAJYUU01. The sequence goes on along the minus strand of CAWICK010000003.1, from coordinate 165,508 downwards.
AGGCGGGCTGCCTGGGTGGCGTCGCCGCGCTTCGCGGCTAGCTGAGATAGTCGCAGCAAGGACTCGGCCCGCCAGTACTCGACGCCCTCGGCCTCGGCGCGGGCAAGCACGAACCGCAATTCCTGTTCCGCAAGGTCAAGGCTGCCCTCGTGCAGGTGCCACATACCGGCAAGCAGGCTCGGGGGCGTCTCGGATTGCGGTACCGAGGCCATGCGCTCAAGTTCAAGAGCACGTGCGAGCAATCCGCTATCGGGCGGATCTCCGTGCATCAGGCCCAGGTCGAAATTCCTGGCGAGCACAGTGGCCAGCAACGCTGGTGATCCCACCGTCTCCGCGTCGCTCAGTGCGCGCCGGGCCTCGGCAAGAGCCCGGGCCGAGTCACCGCGCATCAGCCACAGGTGGGACAACGCGGACCGGATCCGCGCCGTACGCCCGCGGTCCTCACCCGCCTCGGCCAGTGCCTGCTCGAACAGCCGCTCGGCCGCGCCGAAGTCATCCTGCCTGAGCTTGCCGTACTCGGTGAGGGCGTCCGACCGCTCGAGGCCGGGCGGCACCGACGCGACAAGCCGCTCCAGCAAGGCAGTAGCGGCGCGTGTCTCACCCGCGAAAGCCAGCTGACGAGCCATCTCCAGCCGTCGGCGCTGAGCGTCGGCCGGCCGCGCATCCGGCGTGCTGGCCGCAGCCAGACCGTAGAGCTCAGCAGCGGTGGCCGGGGCACCGCGGCTGACCGCCGCCGCAGCCTCGCGATCAAGGTCGCCGGCCACCTGCGCCGACTGTCCTGACGCCCCCAGTGCCCGGTGCCTGGCTCGTTCCTCCGGCAGCCGGACGACGCGCGCGGCGGCGGCATGCAGCTCCCGCCTGCGCGCCGGCGGGATGGCGTCTGCCACCGCGGCTGCCAGCAACGGGTGCGTGAACCGGAACCGGCCCGACTCCAGCTCCAGGACGCCCGCGCCAACTGCCTTGTCCAGAGCTCCGGTGTCAGCTCCGGCGGCGGTGTGCGTCTCCGCCCGCGCATCTGGCATCACGGCCACGACGCCGAGTGCGTCACGGACATCCGGCCCGAGCTCGCTTAGCCGCTCCTCCACCAGCTTGCTGAGCGACTGCGGTACCGGCAGTGCGGCGTTTGGCGCGATGGTACCGCCGCGCCGGACAAGTGCCCTGCCGATCTCCAGCGCGATGAACGGGTTGCCGCCTGACTGCGCGGCGATTCGGCGCAGCGTCGGCTGGGCGAACGAGGTGCCGAGCATCGCGTGCAGCGTCCGGTGCAGCGCGCCGAGGCTGAGCCCGCCGACTGGCAGCAGCTCGGCGCGCAGCTGCGCGTGATCTAGTTCCAGTGCAAGCCCGGTATGCGGTCCGTCTGTCCGCTGCGCGCAGAGCAGGCCGACCTCTTCGCGCTCAAAGCGGCGCATGGCAAAGCCGACTGCTGCCTGGCTCGCCGAGTCGAGCCATTGCACGTCGTCAATGACCAGCAGGACGGGAGCGCGGCGCGCGAGCACGGCCACCGCAGCCCGGAAACCAGCGGCTATCGCATGCGGATCGGGGGAATAGGCCGGCGCTTCTTCCAGCAGCAGCGCCACTCGCAGGGCACGCGCCTGCGGCGGCGGCAGCTCGCCGATCAGCTCAGGAAGCCTCGACTCAAGCAGGTCAGCGAGCCCGGCAAAGGCCAGCTGCATATCGCTGCGAGCCGCCATCGTCTGCAGTACCGCGTAACCGCGGTCGGCTGCCAGCGCCGCACCAGCTCTGAGCAGCGCTGTCTTGCCCATCCCGGCTTCACCTGCGATCACCAGCGATGCCGGGGCCGACCGGATGTCGGCGAAGAATGCCGCAATGGTACGTAGTTCAGCCTCGCGCCCAAAGAGCCCGAAAGCCATGGCCAGAGACTAACCCAAGGCCGGCCGTCTCCGGTGCCGGTCAGTCGGCACGGTCACCTGTCGACGCCGATGCCCCCGGGTTCAGCGACTGGCGGCGTAGGACATGGCAATCGCGCGGAGCTGCTGGTGCACAGTATCGAACGGTGCAAAGGCCCGCTGCGCCCGGGCGAGTACGACTGCGCCCTCGCTGGCGGCGATAAGCAAGGTCGCGAAGGCATCTGCATCCTGGCGAGCCAGGCCCGCGGAACGAAACAGCTCGGCGAGTCGCACCTGCCACGATCTGAATGCCTCGCCGGCGCGATTCAGCAGCTCCGGCGAGTTAGCCGAGACTGTAACGGCCAGCACGGAGCAGCCGGCCGTGAAACCGGACCGCTCCAGCACCGATCGCCATATCGCCATGAAGCCATCGACAATCTCCGCAGCTCCGCATCCGCTGAGGGCGTCGAGGATCTGAACCGCCCTGTCGCCGGCGTAGTCAACCGCGGCAGCTATCAGCTGCTCTTTGCCGTCAGGGAAATGATGATAGATCGACCCGCGTGGAGCACCCGATTCAGCGAGCACGCCGGTGAAGGACGCGCCCTGAAAGCCGCGCTTGGCGAGGAGCACAACTGCGCTCGCCACCATCCGTTCGCGGACGCTCTGGACCATGACCCTCCCCCGGTTCTCCTGCCGACTACTCAGGCCGGGCGTAGCCGAGTCTAGCCTGGTCCGTTCCAGCGGCGGTTGACAGCGCTATGCGTCGGGTAGAGCATAATGTCCGGCTCTAAATGAGGCGTTCTGCGCCTGTTACGTGACCCCTCTGAGAGGGGGTGGCAGCATGCCCGCTGGCCACCACACCGGCGATAACGTGCGGAGCTGGTTATTGGGGAGCCTCGCCTGCCCGATGCCGGTTGGCCTCGGGGAGACGTGGGCAGCGCGCGCTCCGCCGTCCCGGCTGCATCCAGCCGCAAGCCACCTAGGTCAGCAACGACACACGCTAGGAGCGCACGATGACACGCAAAATCCGCGATCTTGCCCGGCAGCGGTCGGGCATAGCCGGCCTGGCGGCGTTAGCCCGCCGCGGACCGGTGACCACCACGGTGGTGGTTATTGCGCTGATGATCGCCATGTCGGCTGCCGTCTTAACCAGGACCACCGCCCTGGCCAGCGGCCGCCCGGCCTACCTCAACTCGCACCTTCCCGTCCCGGCGCGGGTCGCCGACCTGCTCGGCCGGATGACCCTGGCGGAAAAGATCGGCCAGATGGTGCAGATCGAGGCGACCCAGGTCACCGACACCAGCAACAACTGCACTAGCACTGGCGGGTTCAACATGCCGAACCCGGTCTGTGAGCAGAAGATCTTCGTAACCAACGCTGTTGGCTCGATCCTGGCCGGCGGGACCGATGTCCCGCCCGACACCACCGGCAACGGCGGTACCGGCAACACGGGCCTGGACTGGGCCACCGAGTACAACATCATGCAGTCCTACGCGATGCAGCACTCGCGGCTGCATATCCCTGTCATCTTCGGCGTCGACGCCGTGCATGGCTTCGGGCACCCATGGCAGGCGCCGCTTTTCCCGCAGTCCATCGGGATGGGCGCGACCTGGGACCCGGCCGTTGCCAAGGCGGGCGGTGAGGTGACTGCCAACGCGCTACGCGCTACCGGGTGGAACTGGGACTTCGCCCCGGTGCAGGACCTGGCCCGCGACAACCGGTGGGGCCGCACCTACGAGACCTGGGCTGAGGAGCCTGCGCTTGCCGCCGCCATGGGAGCTGCGAACGTGGCGGGTCTGCAGAGCGGCGGCGACAATGCGCTGAAGGTCACCGCCACGGTCAAGCACTTCGCCGGCTACTCCGAGTCGATCAACGGGCACGACCGGGTGCAGGCGGAACTGCCGATCCGCTACCTGCAGGACACGTTCCTGCCGTCCTACGCCGGCGCCATCGATGCCGGTGCGGGCACCGTCATGGTCGATTCTGGTTCGGTCAACGGGATCCCTGCGACTGCGTCGCGCTTCCTGCTGACAACCGAGCTACGCGACCGGCTCGGCTTCAAAGGCGTGGTGATCAGCGACTACGGCGACGTGCCCGCACTCGCCTCGACCTACCACATCGCGCCAGACCTGGCCGGCGCCGCCGCGATCGCGATCAACGCCGGCGTGGACGTATCCATGCTGCCCTTCAACGCTGATCAGTGGCAGGCGGCCGTCCAGCAGGACGTGGCCAACGGCAGCATCTCCATGGCGACGATCAATCAGGCGGTGCGCCGGATCCTCACGCTGAAGTTCGACCTCGGGCTCTTCGACCACCCGATGGTCGACGCGAGCAAGGCAGACGCCGCCGTCACGGCAGGCCGGGACGTCACCCTGCAGGCCGCCCGCGAGTCGATCACCCTGCTGCGCAATCAGAAGAATGTACTGCCGCTGCCCCCGACGACCAAACTCGTGGTGACTGGGCCGAACGCGGACTCGATGCCCTTCCAGGTAGGCGGCTGGAGCGTCAGCTGGCAGGGTCCCTACACCAGCGGCCACGTGTGCTGCGAGGGGCCGAAAGGCCAGATCCCGCCCGGCACCACGGTCCTGAAAGGCCTGCAGGGCGAGGACCCGAACGTGACCTACGCCCCGGACCAGGCAACCGCCGTGAGCGACGCGGCAAGCGCTGACGCCGTGGTCGTGGCGGTCGGCGAAAAGGCGTACGCCGAGGGGCTCGGGGACAACCCGGCGCCGCAGCTGACGCCCGACCAGAAGGCACTGGTCAGCGCACTGGAAGCGACTGGCAAACCGGTGATCGTGGTCGTGATCGCGGGCAGGCCGCTCGGCCTCGGCCCGGCGGAGCAGGCCGACGCGATCCTGATGGCCTACCAGGGCAGCACCGAGGCGGGCAAGGCCGTGGCCGACGCCATCTTCGGGAAGATCGACCCGAGCGGCAAGCTGCCCATTACATGGCCGTCGGACGCGGCGGCACCAGGCGGGGACTTCAACACCGGCGCCCCGTCACCGCTCGGCGATGAACCGAAGTTCTTCGACCAGCTCCCCTACACCGGCTCGGGCCCGGGCAGCGGCTACAACCCGCTCTACCCGTTCGGCTACGGGCTGTCCTACACCACGTTCAGCGTCACCGGGCTGTCGGCAACGAGCAGCGTGTCCCGCTCCGGCACCGTCAGCACGAGCTTCACGGTGACCAACACCGGCACCCGGGCCGGCACCGACATCGTGCCGGTCTATGTCCACCAGCCGGTCAGCGCTGTCGTCGTCCCTGACCAGCGGCTCGTCGGCTTCACCCGGGTGACCCTCGATCCCGGGCAGTCTAAGACCGTCCAGGTCGCGTTCCCCGTCTCCGAACTAGCGGTCACGCCTGGTGACATCGCCGGGATCAGCAGCCCGCGGGTGGAGCCGGGCTCCTACCAGGTGCAGATCGGCACGCCCGCCAGCCTGACCGCCGATTTCACCATCCACGGCTGACACGTCCGACCGGCGGCTTCGGCCGGCGGTGCCACCCAGTACAAGGTGCTGAGAGCATTGCGCGAAAGCCCGCGGCAGCCGCCCGGAACATCTTCCGGGCGGCTGCCGGTGGGCGCGGTACCAGCTTGCCGCGGCCCTGCGTGGTCGGCAGCCTTGGTCGGCCTGCCCGCCTCGATCCGAGGAGGGCGTGGGCAGGCCTTGACTATGACGGTCGTCATAGTCACGATGGAACCCTGCGGTCAGCAGCAAAGCCAGAATCCAGAGGAGTCATCCCATGCCCATGATTGACGCTTATGCCGTGGCCGGCACGTTCGCCGACAAGCACCAGCTGGCGGTAGACCTCGCCACCGCCGTCATGACAATCGAGCAGGTCCCCAATATCCCGATGTTCCGCCAGAACACCGCGGCGTTCGTCCACGATCTCCCGGCCGACTCCCTGGCCAATGTCGACGGCGACAGCAACTACGTCCGCGTCCAGGTCCTGACCAACTCCGGTGCACTCGACCGCGAGAAGCAACTCGCCGTCGTGCGCCAGCTCACCGACATCATCTCGGCCGCGGCGGGCGACCCCGGCATCGTAGATCGCACCTGGGTGCTGCTGACCGAGGCGCCCGAGGGCGGATGGGGCCTCAAAGGCCACGCCAACACGAACGCGGAACTCGTCACAGCCGCGCGCGCCCAGATCGCGGAGCTAAAAAACAGCTCATCAGCGACGTAGTTCCCCTGGCCGGTTGCCATCGGACTCTGACCTAGGCGATGACTCCGCACGAGTAAGCGGCACCTTGCGTGGCAGTTTGGGATGTGCCCGCCGGTGCGGCAGGATCGGGGAGAGACGTAGTCGCTGCCGTCGCCAGGCGTGCCCGGCTTCCGAACGCACGGGAAGAGGATCATGGTGAGCGAGAACGCGGCCAGGCTCGCAGTGCTCATCGACGCGGACAACGCGCAGCCCGCGATCACTGAAGGGCTGCTCGCCGAAGTCGCCAAGTACGGGACAGCCCACGTCAAGCGCGCCTACGGGGACTGGACCGGCACCAACCTGAAGGGCTGGAAGGATCATCTGCTTGCGCAGTCGATCCAGCCGATCCAGCAGTTCGCCTATACCAGCGGCAAGAACGCCACGGACTCGGCGATGGTGATCGACGCAATGGACCTGCTGTACTCCGGCCGGTTCGACGGATTCTGCCTGGTCTCCAGCGATAGCGATTTCACCCGCCTGGCGGCGCGGCTGCGTGAGTCCGGGCTGACCGTGTACGGGTTTGGCGAGCGCAAGACGCCCAAGCCCTTCGTCGCGGCGTGCGACAAGTTCATCTACATCGAGAACCTGCTGCACGACGGCGGCGCTGCAGCCGAGTCGGCGGGCCCGGTGCCGGCGGCTGCACAGCGTGCCTCGGCCGCGCAGCTTAAGCGCGACGCCGCGCTGGTGAGCCAGTTGCGCCAGGCCGTCGAGGCCGCCTCGGACGACGACGGCTGGGCTCCGCTCGGACTCGTCGGCACGCTCATCACCAAGCAGCAGCCGGACTTCGATCCCCGCAACTTCGGGTACGCCAAACTGAGCGACCTGATGACAGCCACGACGCTATTCGAGCTGGAGCGCCGCAGCCTGGGCGAAGGGAAGCAGAGCGCCATCTACGTCCGGGACAAGCGGCGCCGCCAGTCTGGAAAGAACGCCAGGCCCGGCGCGGCCTGATCGCTGCGCTCGCGTCAGCCGCCCGAGCATCCAGGCCAGACGCCGCCCGCGGCCGGAGCGTTATCACCGGGCAGCGGCGCCGCTCCTGACCCAGGCACCAGTGGCGGTAACTATGACATGATTCCGTCCATGGAGTCGGGTTCATCGCTTTGGTTCGGGTTGCTCGGCCCGCTACGCGTACAGCACGGAGATGCGGAACTAGCGGTGCCGCCCAGGCTTCGCTCTCTACTGGCAGCACTTTTGTTGAAACGGGGCCGGACAGTGCCCGCCGCCGAACTGGCTGAGTCAGTGTGGAATGGGCAGCCGACATCCAGTTCTCCGGTGACGCTCCGTAGCTACGTGAAGCGGCTACGACTGGCTCTGGGACCGGTCGCCGGGGCGCGGATCCTCACCCGCGAAGGCGGGTATCTGATCAAGGTCGAGGCGGATGAACTAGACCTACTGCGGTTTGAAAGCCTGGTCGGGGCAGGGAAACTGGCCCTGCGGGCGCACGCTTGGCAACAGGCATCCGATTCGCTCACCGAGGCGCTTGGCCTGTGGCGCGGTGACGCGCTGGCCGACATCCCCTCAGAGCTGCTGACGGCGGAGGTTTCGCGGCTAGAGCAGTGGCGGCTGCAGGCGCTGGAATGGCGCATTGATGCTGACATCAAGCTCGGCTACCCGGCCGCGCTCGTGCCCGAGCTGGAGTCACTGATAGCCGAGCATCCGTTCCGGGAAATTTTCCGCGCACAGCTCATGCTTGCGCTGTACCAGTGCGGCCGCCGGGCGGAAGCGCTTGCCGCCTACCAGCACGCCCGCCGTGAACTGGTCGATGCGCTGGGCATCGAGCCGGGAGCGGGCCTGACTGAACTGCACCAGCAGATCCTCAGCGGGGACCTGGCTGTCGAGGCCCGCGAGACAGGCCGCCGGCCGGCCGGCGGCACCGAGCCCGCGGTACCACGGCAGCTTCCGGCGGCCGTCCGGCACTTCGCAGGTCGTCTGAACGACCTCAAGGACCTTACGGGGCTGCTCGACTCAGCTGCCGACGAGGCGCCGCGAGCGGTCGTCATCTCGGCCATCGGCGGGACGGCGGGGGTGGGCAAGACCGCGCTGGCGGTGCACTGGGCGCACCAGGTGGCCGATCGTTTCCCGGACGGGCAGCTGTATGTGAACCTTCGCGGTTACCATCCGGGGCAGCCGATGCTCGCAGCTGACGCGCTGGCCGGGTTCCTGCTGGCCCTGGACGTTCCCGGCGCAGAAATCCCGCCGGGACTGGATGAGCGCGCTGCACTGTACCGGAGCCTGCTGTCACGGCGGCGGATGCTAGTGGTGCTCGACAACGCTGCCGAAGCGGAGCAGGTCAGGCCACTGCTTCCGGGCACCGCGTCGTCCGTCGCGGTGGTGACCAGTCGGGACTCACTGGCTGGCCTGGTGGCAATAGAAGGCGCGCTGCGCCTCGACCTGGACGTGCTGCCCATGGATGACGCGGTCGGCTTGCTGGCCGCGCTGATTGGCCGGCGAGTGCATGCCAAGCCAGGCGAGGCCGCGGCGCTGGCAGCTCAGTGCTGCCGGCTGCCGCTGGCCCTGCGGATAGCCGCCGAACTCGCCACCAGCCGCCCGGCTGCCCCGCTCGCCGACCTGGTCAGCGAACTGGCGGATCAGCAGCAGCGGCTGAACCTCCTGGCCGTCGGCGGGGATGCCCGGGCCGCGCTGCGCGTCGTGTTCTCCTGGTCCTATCAGCACCTGAGTCCCGCCGCCGCACGTGTGTTCCGCCTCACGGGCCAGTTCCCCGGCGCTGACGCCGACGCCGACGTGGTGGCAGCGCTCGCCGGCATCACGCTCCGGGAGGCCGGGCACTTGCTGGACGTGCTTGCCCGCGCCCACCTGGTCCAGGCCAGCCGGCCGGGCAGGTTCAGCATGCATGACCTCCTCCGTGCCTATGCATGCGAGCTCGCCGCAGTAAGCGACAGCGAGCGTCAGCGTCGTGCCGCACAGCTGCGCCTGCTCGACTACTACCTGCAAAACGCAGCGAGCGCGATGGATACCTTGTTCCCCGCCGAGCGCCATCGGCCCGACATCCCTCGACCTGCCACCTTCGTCTCGGTGGCGTCAGCTGATCCTGGAACGGCCCGCGCCTGGCTAGATTCGGAACGCGAGAATCTCGTCGCCGTCGCCGCGTACGCCGCCGACCACAACTGGCCCGCGCACGCCACCGATCTGGCCGCTACCTTGCACCGCTACCTCGACAAGGGCGGTTACTATCACGAAGCCGCCATCATCCACAACTGCGCCAGGCTCGCTGCCCACGCCGCAAGGGACCGCGCTGGCGAGGCGACAGCGCTGAGCAACCTTTCCACGGTCGACGGGCACCAGGGCCGCTACCAGCAAGCCGGGGACCTGCTCCAGGAGGCTCTGGCGCTGTTCAGTGACATCGGCGACCTAACCGGCGAGGCCCGGGTCCTGGACAACCTAGGCGTGATCGAGTTTTACCAGGGCCTCCATACTGAGGCTGGCGGACATCTCCGCAGAGCGCTGGCGCTGCACCGGCAGGTCGGCGACCTGGCGGGCGAGGCGCTGACGCTGGGCAACCTCGCAACGCTCGACATGCGCCATGGCCGCTACGTTTCGGCACAACGGCATATTCACCGGGCTGTGGCCATCTGCGAGCAGGTCGGCAACATGAACGGCAAGGCGCACGCCCTGGACGTCCTCGGCGAAATCAACCTGCGATCGGGCCACTACCCGCAGGCGGCCAGCTACCTTAAGCAGGCCCTCGACCTGTCCCGCCAGACAGGCAATAGAGCCGAGCAAGGCCGCGCGTTGTGCGACCTGGGCCTGACCGAACTGCGGCAGGGCCACGCCCGGCAAGCCACTATTCACCTCGAGCAGGCCCTGGAAATGTTCCGCGAGATCGGCGAGCGCTCCGGCGAGGCCCAGACACTCAACGGCCTAGGCGACGTTCACCTGGCCGCAGGCTCTCTCAGTGCGGCCCGCGGCAGGTACGCAGACGCTCTGGAACTCGCCTGCCAGATCCGCGAACGCTACGAGCAGGCCCGTGCCCATGACGGCATCGCCTCGACCTACAAGGCTGAAGGCGACAACGGCCAGGCCCGTCACCATTGGCAGAAGGCCCTGGCCCTCTATGCCGAGGTCGGCGTGCCCGAAGCTGACAAAGTGCGCTCACGGCTGATGACGGACAACAACCACAGCCATCGCTAGGCTGCGCCGCCGCTACATCCATTTCACCTGCGGGGCGTCCATTCTGGTCAGCTACGCCCGGTGCCGTTGCGGCATTCCCCCGTTGCTGTGCTCCTGCGTTGTGCCGCTCACGTTTGCTGGCGGTCACCTGAGCGGAGGCTGCTTGACAGCATCACATGAAGCCTTTACCGTTATACCAACATCATAGAATAATGTCATGATGGAAGAAGGTCGATGTTCCGGTTCCGGCTCGATGGCTCCTCCGGAGTCCCGCCCTACCTGCAGCTCGTGCACCAGGTGCGGCAGTCGCTGCTGCTGGGCTACCTGCAGGAGGGTGACCGCCTGCCGACGGTCAAGGACGTCGCCGCCGACCTGGTGATCAACCCGAACACGGTCGTCAAGGCATACAGGCAGCTTGAGCACGAAGGGCTGGCCGGCGGCGGCCGGGCCAGGGCACGTTCATCACGGCCTCCCCGTCTGCGGACCTGCCGGAAGCGCAGCAGGCCTTGCGCGCGTCGCTCGAGGAATGGCTGCGCGCCGCCAAAGAAGCAGGGTTGAGCGATGAATCGGTGACGGCACTCATCGCCGTCGCCCGCCACGACATGAGGAAGGAGCGGGTCTGATGAGTCAGGACAACGCCGGCGGCGATGCCCCGGCCCTGCGGGCCGACAAGCTCGGCAGGCGCTACGGCCGGGTGTGGGGGCTGCGCGATTGCACCCTCGAAGTGCCGACGGGCGCGATCGCTGCGCTCGTGGGCCCGAATGGCGCAGGCAAGACCACCCTGCTGGAAATGATCATCGGGCTGCTTCAGCCCACCGAAGGGCAGCTCTCAGTTTTCGGCGAGACCTCGCATACGCATGTTGCGGCCAAGCTGGCACAGGTCAGCTACGTCGCGCAGGACCATCCGCTCTACCGGGACTTCAGCGTCGCCGACATGTTCCACCTGGGCCGGGCCATGAACCCCAGCTGGGATCAGGGGCTGGCGCAAGAACGCATGAACGCACTGGGCATCCCGCTCAAGCGCAAGGTCAAGAACCTGTCCGGCGGGCAGCAGTCCCAGGTCTCGCTGACCATGGCGCTGGCCAAGCGCGCGCCGTTGCTCGTACTCGATGAGCCCGTCTCCAGTCTCGACCCGCTCGCCCGGCTGGAATTTATGCGGGACGTGATGGCCTCGGCCGCCAGCACCGGCCTGACCGTCATCATCGCCTCGCACGTCGTCTCCGAACTAGAGCGGCTGTGCGACTGGCTGATCGTGCTCGGCGGCGGACGTGTACGGCTAGCGGGGCCGGTCGACGACCTGCTGGGCGCCCACCAGCTGCTCACAGTCCCCCGCGCGACCGCCGACGCTGAGCTTCCCGGTCAGCCCATCCACCGCACCGATAGCGACCGGCATTCCACCGTGCTGGTCCGCGCCGACCCGGCCCTGCTGGCGGTGTTCGGAGGCCCCCGCTGGCAAGCCGACCCGGTGGGTTTCGAGCAGCTCGTGATGGCCTACCTGCAGCGCTCGCCCACCGCGGCAAACACAGACGATCCCGCCCCGGCCGCAGCGCGGCCCGGGCCGAGCACGAAGGCGGTCACACCATGATCTGGGTCAGCTGGCGGCAGCATCGCAGCCAGGCCATAGCGTGCCTGGCCATGCTCGCCGCCCTCGCGGTGTACGCGATCATGGAAAGCACTTCGATGCGCACGGCGTTCAGCAACAACGACCTAGCCGCGTGCCTGGCCCGCAGCCAGGGGACCGCCTGCCCGGCCGGGGTCAGCGCCTTCATGAACGAGTTCAACTCGGCGGTCAACATCGCGTTCTGGTCCGTGTGCCTGATCATCCCAGGGCTGATCGGGGTCCTCGTTGGCGGGTCGCTGATCGCCCGGGAACTCGAATACGGCACCTGGCGGCTGGCCTGGAGCCAGACCGTTCCCAGGGCCCGGTGGCTGGCCGTCAAGCTGGCCCTGGTCACCGGCGGGCTGATCGTCCTCGGCGCGGCTATGACCGCGGTGATCATGTGGTACCGCGCGCCGATGGACCGGCTCACCGGGCGTCTCCAGCCCAACGCCTACGACTACGAGGGCCTGGTCCTGACCGCCTACATCCTGTGCGCGTTCGGATTCGCCGCACTAGCCGGGCTGCTCGTGCGGCGCAGCATCCCGGCCATGGTGGCCGCGTTCATCCCGTGGCTAGCCCTCCGGCTCGTCGTTGAGTTCCTGCTCCGCCCCCACTTCATGACCGCTCTGACGCTGCACCAGGTGAACTGCACAAACGGCTGCGGCACCGGCATCAACTCCGCGCCGCAGGCCACCGGCCACATCGGCGACTGGGTGCTGAGTGTGCGGCAAGGCATCACCTACCAGCCCGCCGACCGTTTCTGGCACTTCCAGTTCATCGAGGCCGGCCTATTCGTGGCCCTCGCCGCCGTCGCGCTTGGCGCCACGATCTGGCTGCTCCACCGCAGACCCACCTGACCGCCCGGCGCGCATCTCATGGATGACCTCGACACTCACCGGTGCGGCACAACTGCTCCTCGGCCCGTCAGTTCGTCTCGCCAGGCCCGGGTGGCAGGGTCGGGTAGTCGGACATGGGATACAGGCCGACGGCGAATCCGTAGACCGTCTGGCCGGCGCGAGGGAGCCGGTCGAACTCGTGGATCGCCTGGTCGATGCGCTGCCAGAACTCTGCCGCCCGTTCCTCAGGTATCCGGGCATGCCGGATGAAGGCGCGCATCTGGCCGGCCTCGTACGCCGCGGCGGACTCCGCTGCCGCGACCTCGAAGTCGTTGAAGTCGGGCGGAAGCGCGACACCGTGCGCCTGCCGGCCGAGACTGACGTAGAACATCCGCGCGGTGCGGCCGTAAAAGCGCTCGTCGATCGCCCTGACGCGCCGGGTCCGCACGACGCGCAGCAGGCCAGCACGGGCCAGCACGCCGACGTGGTGCGCGACGGTGCCCTTGGGGCGCTTGACCGCGCTGGCCAGCTCCGTCACAGTCGCGGCTCGCTCGTGCAGCAAGCCGAGGATGGTGGTTCGCAAGGGGTCGCTGATCGCCCGGACCTGCTCGGCAGTGGTGAGCTCGATTGTCTCCTCGAGGTCGTAGTCCGGGACCGGGGTATTGCTCGGCATAGTTGGATTAGACTAGCATTTTCGATTGTCCGAAATATTTGAATCATTAGACATCGAAAGCGAGCAGACCATGGCCGAGCTTGTGCTGTACCACCACGCTCAGGGGCTGACCAACGGAGTGGAAGCCTTCGCATCCGAGCTGCGCCAGGCGGGTCACACCGTCCACGTGCCCGACCTGTATGAAGGGCACACCTTCGACACCCTGCAGGACGGAATCGCTTACGCCAGCGAGACCGGGTTCGGCACGCTCATGGAACGTGGCGTCGCCGCGGCCGAGGGACTCGGCGACGCGCTGGTCTACGCGGGTTTCTCGCTCGGCGTGATGCCGGCGCAACGGCTGGCCCAGACCCGCGCCGGAGCCAAGGGAGCGCTGCTGTTCCATGCATGCATCCCGGTATCAGAGTTCGGAGATGCCTGGCCGGCCCCCGTTCCCGTCCAGATACACGGGATGGACGCCGACCCCTTGTTCGCCGACGAGGGCGACCTCGACGCGGCGCGTGCCCTAGTTGGCTCTGCTGAGCAAGCCGAGCTGTTCCTCTATCCCGGTAAGGAGCACCTGTTCGCCGACTCCTCACTACCGTCGTACGACCAGGCCGCGGCCAACTTGCTCATGCGCCGGGTGGTTGATTTCCTCGACGGAATCCGATGAGGAAGCGAGATCACCCCGGCGCAGGCGCTCCGAAGGGCAGCCGAGCTACGGCCGCCCTCGCGGGACCGTCTTGCTCATGACGCAGTTGTACTTGCCCTTGCGCCGGTCGTAGCTGAAGCCAGCCTGTTCGAAGAGACCACGGGTGCCGTTATAGAGGAAAGATGCCGAGACCTTCTGTCCCTCGGTGTCCTGCGGGTACGCCTCCACTACTCCACCGCCCGCCTGCGCGATCAGGTCGAGCGCACCGCGAAGCGCGACGCCTGCCACTCCCTTGCGCCGGGAGTCCTTATCCACGAACAAGCAGGTAAGCCGATAATCGGGCAACTTGTCGAGGCCCGCCTCGTACTCCTTGCGATGGTAGATGTTCGGGAGTTCCTCCGGCGTACCGTATTGGCACCAGGCCACCGCGACATCACCGTCGAACACCAGGGCGGCGCGTGCCCGGCCTTCGTTGACCAGCCGCTCCTTGCGGTCACGGTTGCCCTCGCCGGCCTGTTTCTCGGCACATGACCGCTGGAACCGCATGCACCAGCAGCCACCACCCTCCGCCCAGCAGGAACCGTGGACCGCACACCAACAACCGTTGTGCCGTTCGGCTAGCTTTGCGAAGTCGTCCCAGGTGTGGGGACTGAGCGGTTTGATCGTGTACTCGCTCATGCCACCTGCCTTACCTGGTCGGCTTCGATCACCTTCACTCTAGAGCTATTCGCGGACGATCCACGTCCGGAATGTCGCCGGACTGAGCCATCGCATCGGGTTGAAGCGGCCGCCCGTGGGCAGGGACCGAGGATCGCAGCAAGTTAGCCACGGGGGCAACGATGGCAAACGAACTACGCGAACTTCGTGAAGGCTACGCCGAGATCGGCGACCAGCGACTGCATTACGTCGAGGCAGGCGACGGGCCTCTCATCGTCCTGCTACACGGCTTCCCCGAGTTCTGGTACGGCTGGCGGCAGCAGATCAAGCCGCTCGCGGCCGCGGGATTCCGCGTCGTCGCACCCGACATGCGCGGCTACAACCTGTCGTCAAAACCGGACAGTGTCGGCGCTTACGACACTGACCAGCTGACTGGCGACATCCGCGGTCTCATCCAAGAGCGCGGTGCCGAGTCT
Organism: uncultured Actinomycetota bacterium; assembly: GCA_963834665.1. Classification (GTDB taxonomy): domain Bacteria; phylum Actinomycetota; class Actinomycetes; order Streptosporangiales; family Streptosporangiaceae; genus JAJYUU01. Next base: position 150,460 of record CAWICK010000003.1, on the reverse strand, counting down.
GCGCTGCTGGTCGGTCACGACTGGGGCGGATCCGTCGCCTGGGCCACCGCGATGAAATACCCAGAGGTCGTGGACCGGCTGGCTATTCTCAATGCGGCGCACCCGCGGAAGCTATCGCAGGGGCTGCACCACCCGGGGCAGCTCAGGAAATCCTGGTACTTCTTCTTCTTCGACCTCCCCGAGCTGCCCGAAAGCGTCGTGCGCGCCGACAACTGGCGGTTCTTCCGGCATTTCCTGCGCGACGCCCGCCCCGGTGCCTTCACGCCGCAGGACATCGAACGCTACATCGAGGCATGGTCGCAGCCAGGCGCAGCTTCCGGGATGATCAACTACTACCGGTCCTCGGTGCGAACCTCGCCCAAGCGCGCCGAGGCGCAGCTTCGCCCAGTCCAGGCGCCCACACTGGTCATCTGGGGGGAAGACGACCGCTACCTCGGCCCGGAGCTAGCCGAGCCCGACCATGACGACGTACCCAACCTAGACCACGTCGAGCGCCTGGCCGACGCGTCGCATTGGGTGCATCACGACGAACCTGAGCGCGTCACGCAACTGCTCACCGGTTTTTTCGCCCTCTCCGCACCAACCAAGATCCGCTGAATGTCGACGGCCGTTCTTCGGCCTCCGGATAGCTGCATCTCGGCACTGAAGCTTCCGCGCGAGCGTGGTGGCCGCCCGCGAGCGAGACTCGCGATGCTCAGCGTCCAAACGCCCACGCCACCATCAGCGGGAACTCTTCCCTCCAGAACGCGTCGCCGTGCGACCCGACCCGCTCGGTCATGACGACGTCCGCACCTGCGTCGCGCAGCGCGACGGCCCAGCGGGTCGCGTTCTCGAGAAAGAACGGCTCCAGCGTGCCGGCGACGAGGTACGCGCGCGGAAGCGAATTCGGCATCACGGCAGGCGGTCGGTAACCTCCGCCCGGCGACGCGCAGAAGACCGCACCGTAGATGTCGGGATGGCGAAGCCCCATGGCGAGCGCGAGCTCTCCACTCGCGGAGACACCAAACACCGCCGTGCGCGCGGCGGGCAGCGCGACTCCGAAACGCGACCGCGCCCATTGGCGGACGTCTTCGACGAAGAACTTCTCGTGTGCCGCGAACCGCTCCGCGTCAAAGACCGGCGAGTACTCGTGGAGCCGCAGCATCTCGTCGTCCAGTCGGTGGGTACCGACGATCATGGTCGGCGGTACGTCGGCGGCCTCAAGGACGCCGCCCCACTGCGAGATCAACTGGCCGTCACCGGCGAACACGACCGCCTCGGGCGGAACTGGCGGGACGTACACCGTCACCTGCCGACCACCGTCGTAGTCGAACGTCTCGGTGACGAGCTTTCCCGTGATGGACGACGACATTGTCACTGCCTCCTTGTCGGTAGCCGCACCCACAGTCGTGAAAACCTCCCGGATCTCATGCACGCCAACCTCCCGGAACACCATCGCTGCCTTCCCAGATCGGCCGACTCGGTCTGGCAGCAAATAACCGGGCAGCGGCACAACCACTGCCCGGTCATCCCGGTGGTCCCATAACTGGCGAACAGGTGGTCCCATGCTGCTGGCGAAACTCAGCTCAAGGTGGTCCCATGCTGCTGGCGAGCGACAAAGTGGGTCTGATTGTGCTGGCAGGCGATCGCTGACGGTTGGCGGCAGACTGGTGGCAACCAGTGTTGTTGCTGTACTCCGTGCTGTACCGCATCGGCCTCAACGGCTGGTGACAGCTATTGCCGGTATCTGCGTGGTCCGTTCGAAACTTGACAACTCAATAGCTGAATTTCTGCGCGGCGACAACAACAGCGCCCGCAGCGTCTCTCATACGCGGAGGGTTGACCAGCCGCCGTCTGACGTGAGGACCTGGCCGGTTATCCAAGCGCTTTGTTCCGAGCATAGAAATGCGACCAGCTCAGCGGTATCGGTCGGTCTCCCTGTGCGCCCCAGCGGGCTTTGCTCCGCATGCCAGGCTTCGAGTTCCGCGCCCATCCAGCCTGTGTCGTTGGGTCCGGGATTAACTGCGTTCACTGTGATGCCGACGGATGCAAGCTCTGCTGCCGCTGAGACGGTGATCCATCGATAGCGCCCTTGCTGGCCGCGTAGGCAATCTCGCCTTTCAACGGCAGCCCGCTAGTGAACGTCACGATCCTGCCCCGTCCCTGGGCCCCGGTACCAGCCGGGCGAACTCCGAGGCGAAGAAACAGGGTCGCGCGCGGATTGATGGCCATGGACAGATCAAACTCGGCCGGCGTTACGTCAAACAGTCCGCCACTGGACTCAGGCTCGTAGTTGTGGACTACTACTAGCGCGGTGACGGGGCCGAGAGCGGTCTGCACGTGGTCGAAGATAAGGGGCACCGCTTCGAGACTGCTCAGATCGGCAGGCAGGTAGACGGAGCGACTGCCCGGCCTCCGCCGCTTCGCCCATCAGTTCCGCACCTGCTCCGCTGTCCATGCCGTGGGACACGGTCTCGTCGAAGGATGGCCATCCGGTCATCGCAACGTCCCAGCCCGAGCTGGCCAGCTTGCCGGACTACCGCGGCAGCGATTCCCCTTCGGCGCGATACGCCAGTGACGAGTGCGATCGTTCTGGCCATTACGTTCGGGTTATCAGCCAAGGCTGGCAAACCGCCCTCCAAGCTAGGCAACGTACCGAGGCGGGCGGCGCTGGCGCAAACGGATAGCAACTGCGTGTGGGCCGGCCATGGACACCCGCGGCCGGGGTCGAGCTGCCCAGGGAAGGCCGGACCTCACGGCGAATATTCGATGGGCCGCAGCCGTCTGCGGTGCCAGACTCACTCAGGACGGCGGCGGCGGGGGCGACGCCGTTGCAGCGAACCAACCGGGTTTCGACGCGACCGAACACACCTGACCGAGTACGGAGGCACCAGATGACTGCCAATCGCGCCGGCAGCTCGTCGTCTCGCCGGTCCTGGCTGGACGGCTTGTTTGGGCCGCTAGCCGACCGGCCCTTCCGCCTGTTCTGGCTCTCCGCGACTACCTCTTCGGTCGGTTCGGCGTTCGTCCCCGTCGCGCTCGCTTTCGCGGTGCTGGGCATCGGCGGTGACGCGACCTCGCTGGGCCTGGTGCTGCTGGTCGGCACGGTGGCGGGCCTGGCCTCTTCCCAGTCGCCGGCGTCTGGGCGGACAGGCTGCCGCGACGCAACCTGATGCTGGCCGCCGATGTGCTGCGGATGCTATCGAGGTTGCCGTGGCGACGCTGTTGCTCACCCGGCATGCCCGCATCTGGGAACTGGCAGTGTCGGGCGGGCTGATCTCGATCGCAACGGCCTTTGAGTCGACGGCGTCACTTGGCCTGATCGCCCAGGTCGTGACGCCGGAACGGTTGCAGAAGGCGAACTCCCTGCTCTCGGTCAGCTCCAGTGGCGCATCTGTCGCAGGACCGGCTCTTTCGGGCCTGCTCGTCGCAACGGCAGGCGCTGGCTGGGCCTTCGTGGTAGACGCGGCGTCCTTCGCGGGCAGCGCGGCATTCTTGCTGGCGATGCCGCCACTGGGTCGGGTCATTCAAGAGCGGCAGCGGTTCTTCACCGAGCTTGCCGCCGGATGGCGCGAGGTGAGCTCCCGCAGCTGGGCCTGGTCCACCCTGGCGGGTAACGCGCTATCGAACATGGCATTCGCCGTACTCCTGGTTCTCGGGCCCGTGCTGGCTTTGCGGCGCCTGGGCGGCGCATCTGGCTGGGGATTCATCTCCAGCGGTATGACCGTCGGAACCTTGATCGGCGGCTTCATCGCGATGTGGTACAAAGCACGGCGTCCGATCGCGTTCGGAATGTGGGCAGCGATGCTGACCGCGCTGCCGATGCTGGCACTAGCCGCCAAGCTGCCGTTGTACCTAGTCGTCGGTTCGGCAGTCATCGGCATGCTCGGTGTCCTGGTCCTGAACACCAACTGGGATACCGCAGTCCAGCAGGTCATACCCAACGAACTGCTATCGCGCTTCAGAAGCTATGACTACTTGCTGGCCTTCGTGGCCATGCCCGTCGGCTACGCCATCGCGGGACCTCTGGAGTCCGCCTTCGGAGCAGACAAGGTCTTGTATGCCGCAGCCGCAGTTGCCGTGATCGCCAACGCGATACCCGCCATGCTGCCAGCCGTCCGGGCAGTCATACGACATCCAGACGGCGCCGTCACCGGACCACCACCCAGAAATGTCGGAGCCGAGGCCCCGGACGGCCACGCAGGAATCTCGGCTTAGCGGAGAGGGCCTGCGTTGTCGCACCACCGTTCGGCCGTGTCCAGCCAGGTGGACCGCCGCAGCGTCGTGAACCCGCTCCAGGCGCGGGCGCTGCTCGAGGCGGTGCGAGCCCACCAGCCCAGTGGGCCTCGGCTAGTCGCCTTCTTCGTGGTCATGTACTACGCCTGGCTCCGACCGGACGAAGCGATCAACCTGCGGGCGTCTGACGTCGTCCTCCCGTCCCAGGCACGGAGCGACGAATACGAGCAATGGCAAGACCGGCCAGATGAGGAAGATTGGGGCGAGCTGCATCTGCGGCACGCGACGCCCGACGTAGGAAGCGAGTGGACCGATGACGGGAGCCCGCGCGAGCGCCGCCATCTAAAGCACAGGGCAGAGTGCGACAGCCGGACAGTGCCGACCCATCCCGAGCTGACCAAGATCTTGCGTGATCACCTCGCACAGTTCGGCACCCCGCCAGATGGCCGCCTCTTCAGCGGAGAGCTACCAACCATCACCTACCGGCGCGCGTGGATCAAGGCGCGGCAGACGGCGCTCACACGACGGAGCAAGCCTCTCCCCTTGCAAGGCGGCCCTACGACCTCAGGCACGCATGCGTGTCCACCTGGCTCAACGGCGGCGTCTACCCAACCCAGGTCGCAGAGTGGGCCGGGCACAGCGTCGACGTGCTCCTGCGGATCTAGGCCAAGTGCCTCGTGGGCCAGGACGAGTTGGCCAAGCGCCGCATCAGTGAGGCCCTGCGGCAGGGCTAACTTGGGCACGTATTGGGCACAGCGACCTGCATCTGGCCACTTGTACGCCGCACACGGCCGCACACGGGCGCGACAACGCAAGATCACGATCGCCGGGCATATCCGCAGGTCAGAGAGTCTCGGACCAGGACTTTGAAGCAGTGGGGCGGGTGGGGCTCGAACCCACGACCGGCGGATTATGAGTCCGCTGCTCTGACCGGCTGAGCTACCGCCCCGGGTACTGCGCACTGACAGACCATTACAGCAGAGTCCAGCTCCGGCCAGCGACGTGCGCGTGTCCGGGCGCTGCCTACGACCGGGTTACCGGCTGCTGAGCTGCATCTCCATGGCGTGCTCCACCAAAGCGATCAGGGTGGACTTGGTGGAGTTACGACCGCGCGCGTCACACTGCATGATCGGCACCCGCGGGCTTATGGAGAGCGCCTCCTGCACGTCGGATAGCGCGTGCGGGAAGTCGCCATGGAATCCGTTGACCGCCACGATGAACGGCAGGCCCGCAGACTCGAAGTAGTCCACGGCGGGGAAAGAGTCAGCCAGCCTGCGCGTGTCTACCAGGACGACTGCCCCGATCGCGCCCTGGATGAGGTCGTCCCACATGAACCAGAACCGGTGCTGCCCCGGCGTGCCGAACAAGTACAGGATCAGCCCGGCGTCGAGCGTGACACGGCCGAAGTCCATCGCGACCGTGGTGGTCGTCTTGTCCGGGGTGTGGCTCAGGTCATCCAGGCCATCGCTGACCGTGGTCATGACAGCCTCGGTTGTGAGCGGCGTGATCTCGGACACCGAGCCCACGAACGTCGTCTTCCCGACGCCGAAGCCGCCCGCGACGACGATCTTCACAGATGTCATCGCGGTTTCCGCGGCCGCCGTGGGAACGGCCCTAGAGCTTGCGAAGTCCACTGAGCACCCTTTCGAGCAGGTTGATGTCCGGGCGACCCTGTGCGTGGTCGATCTGGTGGACCCGAACCAGTCCTTCCATTGCCATGTCCGCGATCAGGACGCGGGCGACTCCGAGCGGCATCCTCAGCACCGCTGAGATCTCCGCGACTGATCGCCAGTCACGGCAAAAGCCGAGAATGGCCTGGCACTCGGGACTGAGTACCGACAGGTCACGCGCCTCGTAATGAGACGCGGCGACCATCGCCTCGATCTGCAGCTGGTAGCGGGGCTTGGTGCGGCCGCCTGTCACCGCATATGGGCGTACCAACGCGCTGCCCTCAGGTTCCATGCCGTGCGCGACCTGATCGAGCAACCGGGAGTCCGTAGGCGCCGGAATATGCGCGGTGAACCCAAAATCTGACCGTCCTAGGTCGTCGCGACCGGCCGGATAGAGGCGCTCGCCCGCGTCCCAGTCATCGCGGCCGGGGCCAAACACGGCAGCCTCCTGTCACTATCGGCCGCCCTCTCCCCAGCCAGGCTGCCCGCCACCGCGGACCTCCGGCGTCAGGGCGCTGCCAACCCGCTCGACTAGCAGCGCCATCTCGTAGGCAACTAGGCCCATGTCGCAATCGGCGGCCGCCAGCACGGCAAGGCTGGACCCGTCGCTGATCGCCATGATGATCAGCAGGCCGCGGTGCATCTCCACGACCGTTTGGGTAACGGCGCCGCCCTCGAATACGCGCGCGGCGCCCTGCGTCAAGCTTGTCAGCCCGGACGTCACCGCCGCCAGCTGGTCAACCCTGTCAGCCGGGAAGCCTTGCGAGAACGCCATCGGCAGCCCGTCCGAGGAGACCACGATCGCGTGGGCCACTGCTGGAACCCGCTCGACGAAGTTCGTGATCAGCCAGTTCAGGTCCTGAGCCGGACGCACAAGCGGACTCACAGGCGCACCTTCCTCTCGCGGCGTGCATCCGGTCCCGTCGGACGCGGCGCCGTGGCTTCACGCGAAGACAGGCCGTCTGGCGCGTCCACGTTCCCAGGCTAAGCATGACCATCTCGGGAAGATCGTGTCACCCTCATCGAGAACCGTCATCCCCATCTGATTGTCCGTCGTCTCCGCCGAGAGCGGCCCGGCCTTCCCTGATACCGCGCTGGAAGCTAGCAAAGCGTTCCCTGGTCGCGGCTGCAGACCGGACCGGGGCAGCCGCGGGCGCTTCCGGTGTCGCGGTACCAGGCACGAGGTTCGCCTGCGGCACCCGCTTCGGCAAGCCCGCCGACGTGGTACCGCCGGTGGACGGCGAGCTGACCGCGGCGGCCGCTTCCCAGCCCTGATCAGACGGCGAGGACCAGGCCGGCTCGGGCGCCTCGGCTGTCTCAGCTGTATCGCGCGTATCGGGCTGGACCGGCCAGCCACCGAGGCCGCTGCGGCCACGGCGGAACCAGTCCGACTCAACGGCCTCGAAGATCGGCAGCCTGTTCTCGGCTGCGACGTGCTCGGCGGGCGGAACCACGACATCGCCCGGCGATCCGAATCCGGTCGCCGTTCCGAACCCGCCGGAGGATCCGATGCTGCTCGGGCTCAGCCGCGGCTGGCCCGACGGAGTAGCCAGGAAATCTGTGCTGCCGGCATATTCCGGCGTGCCCGCGAACTCGGTGCCGCCGGCGAATTCTTGCGTGCCCGCGAACTCTGTGGTGCCAGCGTCAGCCAGGCCTGATTCCGCGATTGCCATCGGGCCGGTGCCGAAGTTCGCCACCGGCATCGGCCCCGTGCCGAACGGCTCGCCGGGCGCGTAATCACGGCCGCGCTCGCGCTGGACTGCTCGGCCGCCACAGCGTCGTTCCTGCCGCCCTCATCAGTCAGGGAGGTGGAACCGAATACCGGCAGCGGGCTCGTGGTCGCGGGGCCGCCCCAGGGAGTCGTGCCGGGATGCGCCCCGGCGCCCGGCACCCGGCGCGGTCCGAGTCCGCCATTGCTGCCGGCCTCGGCCTGCAGCGAGGCGAACCTGGGCGCCCGCGCGGCGTTGATCTCATCAGATACCAGGTCGTCGTCGGCACCGAACACGCTCGGGCCAGCGGCCAGGGCACCCGCGGCGCTGCCGGCCGGATCGAACCGCCGCATCCCCGGCGCACCTGCGTCCGTTTCGTGGCTGATAACTTCGTCCGGCAGCCAGACCAGCGCGGTCAGGCCGCCGGCGGCCGCGGGGCGCAGCCGGACCCGGATGCCATGACGTGCCGCCAGCCGCGCAACCACGAACAGTCCCATCCGGCGGGACACCGCCACATCCACGACCGGCGGGTTGTCGAGCCGCCAGTTAGCATGTGCCATCTCCTCCGCGCCCATGCCGACGCCCTGGTCGGTGATGTCCAGCAGGACGCCGCCGCTGCTCAGCAGGTGACCGGCCACGACTACGGGGGTTTCGGCGGACGAGAACGAGGTCGCGTTCTCCGCCAGCTCGGCGAGGAGGTGCACGACGTCGTTGACGGCGTGCCCGCGCACCGCGATGCCCGGCTGGACATTGAGAGTAACGCGCTCGTATTGCTCGATCTCGGAGACGGCAGCGCGCAGCACGTCGACCAAGGCGACCGGCTGGTTCCACCGCCTGGACGCATCGTGACCAGCCAGAACCAGCAGGTTCTCCGAGTTGCGGCGCATACGCGTGGCGAGGTGGTCCATCTGGAACAGGCTGGAGAGCCGGTCCGAGTCCTGCTCGCCCTGCTCCAGATCGTCGATCAGGCGGATCTGCCGCTCTACCAGTGACTGGCTGCGCCTGGAGAGGTTAACGAACATGGCGTTGACGTTGCCGCGCAGCGCCGCCTCGTTGGCCGCCAGCCGGAGGGCTTCCCGGTGAACCTGGTCGAAGGCCCGCGCCACTTCGCCGATCTCGTCGGTGGAGTCCACATCGATCGGCTCGACCTCGAGCTGCATGCCTGCGCCGTCGGAGTCGCTCATCCGCCGAACGGTCTCGGGCAGCCGGACGCCTGCCACCTCAAGTGCACCGGACCGGAGCCGCCGTAGCGGCCTGACCATGGACCGGCCAACGACGGTCGTGAGCAGCAGCGCGAGCAGCAGCACCACGAGCACGCCGCCACCGACGACGCTAGCGTCGACGATCGCCTGCCGGCGCAGTGCGCCCGCCCGGTTGATGGTCTCGGCCACCAGGCTCTGCTGGACCGCTCGCATCGCCTCGAGCGGCCCGGTCGCCATGTCCCCGTCCCACTCTTTGTAGTCCGTGGGGAGTTTGCTGAGCGACGTGCCGTTCTGGCCGTAGGCCAGTGCCTGGAGCTCGGCTTTGTTCGCGAGGTCGACACAGGGCCGGCCACCGTGTTGTTGTACAGGGTCCATTGCGCTGGTGTGGCAGTGAGCTTGTACTCCGCCAGGTCCGCGGTCTCCTCGTTCAGCGCGGCCTGAACGTCCTGGAGCACAGACAGGGCTGATGGACTCCGGTTGCGAAGGCGTAGTCCAGGAAGCCGCGCTGTTCCGAGGCCAGCTCCTCGATCCTGGATATCAACCCGAGCACGCGCACGTCGTTGGCCAGGATCGGGTCGCTGCTGCCGAGCGCGATGTTGTCGTCGATCGCGAGCAACTGGTCAATGAGGGAGCTGTACTTGCTCATGACGACCAGGAAGGGCAGGCTCTCCGTCGTCGCCGCCTTGCGCAGCAACGGCACGGTGGCCAGCAGCGTGCGGACGTTCTGTGCTTCGCTCTGAACCACCGCCGGGTAGGCGGCACCGATCGCGGCGAGTTGCTGCCGGACCCGGGCCAGCCATGGTTGGGTCAAGTTCCATTGCTGGATGACCAGTGCTTTGTTCGCCGCAGCGGCGCTGGCGTTGTGCATCCCGCCCGCACGTCCCGCGTTACCGAGGGCGATGTACTCGATCGTGACATCACGCTCGTCCTGGAGCGCTGACGCCAGGTCGGTCACCGAGGAGCTGAGGTTGGCAAGCTGCTCGACCCGCTGGTAGGTAAGCGCGTTCTGGACCGAGGTCACGATTCGGGTGGTGCCAAGCACCAGCGCGGTGAGCGTCGGAATGATGATCAGCAGCAGCAGTCGCGAGCGCACGCGCCAGTTCTTGAGAGACCGCCGTGACTGGCGAGCGGCTGGCTGTGCCTGCTGACCGGATCCGGTGGCCTTCTGGTCGGTCGCGCCGATGGCAGCGCGGGCGGCAGGTACGCCGACGCTGGCCGCGGGCGCGGCGCGGACCTTGCTGTCTCGGGACGGCACGATCTCTGAACCCCTCACCTGGTGGTCGCGACACGGGCGTAGGCCAGCGCGGTAAAAGACACTACCGACACGGCCACCTCCCAGGTAACGACTCTGCATCGGGCGCAGTCACTTAGCCAGGCGCAACTCTAGCCGGTAACCGGGTAACGTGCGGCAATACGGGCACGAACCGGAAAAACCGATGTAACGTGACGTTTGCCCTGCCTCCTGGCAGCAATAGGGTACTCTCTGCCGCATCGTCCGTGTTCAGAAAACTGTCCGGTTCCCTTGCCGGATCACCGGATGAGGTCGCAACAAAGCCAACCGCGCAAGGAGAGTCATGAGGCTTTACCCGGCCGGAATGTCGCTGCCGATCCGGCGCCGACGAGTCGCGAAGCTGCGGCTGCTGATCGCCGGAGCGTCAGGGCTGGCCGTGCTTCTCGCGGCAGGCTGCGCGAGCGGCAGCGGGGGAAGCGGGGGCTCATCGACCATCAAGATTGCCGCAGTGCCCGGCATTGGTGACGCACCGATCTACCTGGCAAAGCACAATGGGCTCTTCGCGGCCGCAGGCCTGAATGTGCAGATCGTCCCCTATACCAGCGACGCCGCCGAGCTCAGCGCCCTCCAGCAGGGTCAGGTGGACATCGCGGCCAGCGATTACGGCACCATTTTCGCCACCGAAGAGCAGCGGGCAACCGGTGACCTGCGCATCCTCGCCGATGGTTACGACGCCACGTCGGGCGTGCTGGCGGTGCTGACGATGCCGGGCTCGAAGATCAAATCGCCGATCAGCCTCGAGGGTCAGCGCGTCGGCGTCCCGAACTACGACGTGCTGCCCGGCATCAAGCAGGGTCGGCCGGTCAGCCTGGAGTCGGCAGCGGCCAACCAGGCTCTTTTCAGCTACCTGGCGGCGAACTCAAACACCGTCACCTGGGTCCCGATGACGCAGGCGGCCGAGCTGACCGCGCTTCAGAGCGGCCAGCTCAAGGCCATCCTGGTCAGCGAGCCCTACGTCTACCAGGCCGAGAGCCGGTTCGGCGCGGTCCAGGTGCTGGACGCGGCCAGCGGCTCGACGGCGAACCTGCCGCTCTACGGCTATGTGGGGACCGAGGCCTGGGTTAAGTCTCACAGCGCCGCCGTGGCTGCCTTCAAGTCGGCCCTCGCCCAGGCGCAGTCGCAGGCCGCGATGTCCGGTCCCATCCAGCAGACGCTGGAAACGTCGGTCGGGCTGACGAAGGAGCAGGCCGCGCTGGTCACGATCGGCACCTTCCCGACCGCCACTAACGCGAGCAACCTGGACCGGGTGGCCCGCATCATGTTCGAGGCGACCATGCTGAAGAGCCAGCTGAGCGTTGCGGGGATGATCGTCCGCTAAGCGCCAAGCCCGGGCACCCTTGGCCTCGAGCCCGGGCCCGGCCGCGACTACCCGAGACCCAGCAGCCGGGCGATCACCATGCGCTGCACCTCGGACGTGCCCTCGCCGATCTCCAGCACCTTGGCGTCACGGTAAAACCTGGCTACCGGGAACTCGTTCATGTACCCGTAGCCGCCGAAGATCTGGGTGCCGTCCCTCGCGTTGTCCATGGCCGCGTTCGAGCAGGTCAGCTTGGCAATCGCGGCTTCCTTCTTGAACGGCTCGCCGGCCACCAGCCTGGCCGCCGCGTCATACCAGGCCAGCCGCGCGGTCTGCGCCCGGGCCTCCATGTCCGCGATCCGGAACTGGGTCGCCTGATAATGCCCGAGCTCGTGTCCGAAGGCCGTGCGCTGGCGGGCGTAGCGCAGGCACTCGTCAACGCAACCCTGGGCCAGGCCAGCCGCCAGCGCGGCGATCGCGACCCTGCCCTCGTCCAGCGTCTGCAGGAACTGCGCATAGCCCCGGCCGAGCTCACCCAGGAGGTTTCCGCCGGGCACGCGGCAGCCGGAGAATGCCAGCTCGCGAGTATCGGAAGCACACCAGCCGACCTTGGAGTACTCGCGGCCCACCACCAAGCCCGGCGTACCGGCCGGGATGATGATCGCGGAGATCTCCGGCCTGCCCTCGCTCCGGCCGGTGATCGCCAAGGCCGTCAGGACAGAAGTGATCGAGGTGCCCGAGTTGGTGATGAATGCCTTGGACCCGTCAATGACCCACTCATCGCCATCCAGACGTGCGGTGGTCCGCATGCCGCCGGTAATATCCGAGCCGCCGCCAGGTTCGGTCAGGCCGAACGCGGCCAGCCGCTGACCCTGGCAGAGGTCAGGGAGCCAGCGATTCTTCTGCGCCGCCGAGCCGAACCGGAAGATCGGCATTGCGCCAAGGCCCACGGCGGCCTCAAGGGTGATCGCGACCGAAGAGTCGATCCTGGCCAGCTCATGCAGCGCCAGGCAGAACGCGAAGTAGTCGCCGCCCATCCCGCCGTACTCTTCCGGGAACGGCAGCCCGAACAGCCCGAGCTTGCCCATCCGCGCGACGATCTCGTAGGGAAACTCGCCGCGCTCGTAGTACCCGCCGATCACCGGTGCGACGACCTGCCGGGCGAAGTCCTCGACCGTGCCGCGGAGCGCCTCTTGCTCCTCATCGAGCGTGAAGCCGATCATGCCTGGATGCTACCGGCCGCTGCCACGTCACGCACGAGCGCCCAGGTCAGCGCGTTGCGGCCAGCAGGCTGGCTAGGCCTGGCACCAACGCACCCACCCCGCGCGTTAGTCTCTCGTGCATCGAAGACAGCTTGCATCGGGCCGACCTTGAGCGCCCAGGAGGACATGATGGCGACGCTTACCTGCCCCAACTGCGCGGCTGCGGTGAAGCAGGACGACCTGATCTGCTTCACCTGCGGCGCGAACTTGCCGAGGATCATCCCGCGCGACGACGATGCGCCCGCGCCGACCACCGTCATGCAGGAATACCTGCGGCCGCACGAGCGCAACAGCAGCATCTCACCGGCCGTCCTCCGGCTGTCGTTTCCTACCGGCAACGTGGAAGTCCCGGCCGGAACGACCTTGCTGCTCGGCCGCGACCCGGCGGAGTCCCTGGTAGCAGCCGCCTTCGCTGACTTCGAGAACGTATCCAGGCGGCACGCGACGATCACGATGGACGATGGCGGCCGGGCCAGCATCAGGGACGAGAACTCGACCAACGGCACGTTCGTCAATGGCGACCGGGTGCTCCCGGGCGTGGCCGTCCGATTGGCCGACGGCGACGTCGTGCGGCTGGCGGCCGACGTCTCAGCCGAGGTCGTGCTGCCCAGGCAGGAACCGGATCCGTCGCTTTACAGCCGTCCAGATCACGCGTAACCAGCGGGGAACGCCACCAGCATCGGGCCTGCGGTAGTCCGGAGGTAACCTCCCGGCCAACTGGCCTTAATCTTGGTGGACGTGATCCATTTTGAGCTGAGCTGGCAGCAGGCCGCCGTCGCGGCGGGCGGTCTTGCGGTCGCGTCAGCAGCGCTCCGGCTCCCCCGCCGGCCGCGGCTGACCTCAGCCGCGGTCGGCACCCAGGAGAGCGCGCTTGCGCTCGGCTTGTTCGCGCTCTGGCAGTACGCCGGGTCATTCTCCGTCATGGGGCCCGGCGGCGCGCTCGGCCGGGCGCGGTGGATCTGGCATTTCGAGCGAGCTGCGCACCTGCCGAACGAGGCGGCGCTGCAGCGGCTCTTCCTGCCGCATCCGCTGGTGATCCAGTTCTTCAACCTGTATTACGACGGGCTGCACTTCCCCGTGCTGATCGGCTGCATGATCTGGCTGTTCGCCTGGCACCGGGACAGCTACCGTCGCTGGCGCACCACGGTGGTGGCCTTCACCGGGGCCTGCCTGCTCGTCCAGCTGATCCCGGTAGCCCCGCCACGGATGCTGCCCGCTGCCGGAATGGTCGACACAGGCGTGCTCTACCACCAGTCGGTCTACTCCGCGGCGGCAGGCTTCAATGCCGACCAGCTCTCGGCTATGCCGTCAGTGCATATCGGCTGGGCGATCCTCGTCGCGGTTGCGGTGATCGGCACCGCGCGCAGCAACTGGCGCTGGCTTGCCGTGCTGTATCCGGTCCTGACGACGCTGGCCGTGGTGGTGACAGCCAACCACTTCTGGCTGGACGGAATCGTCGCTGCCGTGATCCTGGCGCTCGTGCTTGCGGTCCAGGGCCTGGCAAGGCGGAGCCGTGCCGCGCACCCGCTGCCAGCCCTACGGCGCCGTGTCGTCGACGATGATGCCCAGCGCCTCGGCGAGGACGGGAGCTACCAGCGCGAGCTGGCCGGAGCTGATGATGGCCCCGCGGAGCGACTCGGTGTCGATGGTCAGGCCGAGCACGGCACCGCGCAGGTCGGTGTCGTCCATGGTGACCTTGCTGAAGTCGGCGCGGATGAGGTCGGAACCGGGGAACGAGCAGTGGCTGAGCGTCGCGCCGGCGAAGTCGACGTCTCGTAGCACGCAGTTGTCAAAGGTGACCCGGGTCAGCCGCGAAGCCCGGAAGTTCACCGAGTCAAGCTTGCAGCCGCTGAACACGACCTGCCGCAGCGCTGATCCGAATACTTCCAGCCCGGCCAGCGAAGAATCGATGACGGTCACCTCGTGCCAGCCGCTGTCGGCCATGTTCGTGCCCGTCAGCCGGACGTCACGCATCCAGACGTAGCGCAGGTTCGCGCGCGGAAGGCGGCCATCGGTGACCGACACCTGCCGCAGCGCGCACTCAAGGAACCGCGCGTTGGGTGCGTTGGGCGCGTCGAATTCAGCCCGTTCGAACAGCACAGTGTCGTAGTCGCCTTCGGCGCTCAGGTCGCCTTCGTGCCGGTCAAGCGCGGCAGCGAACGGCAAGTCAGCAAGGTCAGGCACTTTCACAAGCTGTCCTCCATGGCCAGTGTCAGGGGCTCGGACCCGGCAGGCTCGCACTCGGGGGCAAGGTAACGCTGAACATCGCGTGCCTCAGCCGCGATCGCAGAGTCGGCCGCCGCAGGCAGCTGCGCCCACTGGTCCAGCACTGCCTGACCGCCGGTCCACGCCCAGGTTCCTGCCGCCACGCCATCGACCAGCACGATCGGGCGGAACAACCCGTTGGCCGTCACAACGTCCTGCCGGTCACCGAGCACGGGCACGCGGGAGGCCCAGCCGAGCAGCAACGGGTCGAAGGCGCCGAGCAGGCGTGGCGGCGGCAGGCCAGCCTCCGGAGCGCCACCGCGCAGCTCGGCCAGGCCATCCGGTCGATCCTTGAGGTGGGCGGTGATAGCTGCCAGCCCGCGCCGCGCCTGACCGAGCGGAATGCCCGCCCACTTCGCCAGGTCGCGGTCCGAAGCCGGGCCGTGCCCGGCCAGGTAGCGACGCGCCAGCCAGGCGAGGGAAAGGTCGGGCTCCGGCTCGGGCGGTGGCGTCCCGAGCCAGTCCCGGACATGGACGTACGCATGCTGCTCGCCGATCATCGGCCCGCGCACGGCAATCCCCCGCAGGCTGGCCAGCATCGCGACGTGCAGCGCCGCCACGGCTGGCAGACCAGCAGCCGTGATCAGCTTCGCCAGGTGCGGCCTGGTAACCGGCCCGTCCGCCGCGAGCGCCTTCGCGACGACGGCAACGCCCCTGTCCGCATCGGCCTCCGACACCCCCGACCTGGCCAGGTTGCGCAGGCAGCCGACGTGCAGCTGGGGGCGCACCGTCAGCCGGTGCAGCCACCAGTAGTCCTCGCTGCGCACCAGGTGCAGGGTCCCGCGGTTGAGCCAGGTGATGATGAGCGACCGGTCCTCGGTGAGCGCGCGGTCGACGTCCGCCACGGTAAGCCCGGCGGTCCTGGCCCGGATGGCTAGCCTGGCGCCGCGGGGATCCTGGCCCTGGATGGAAAGCAGCCGACCTGCCACGTCGACCGGACTCGAGGCTGGCTCTCCGGTCAGCAGCTGCGCGGCGAAGCGGCTCGCCGCAAGCTGGTCGGCAGGTGAGTTCATGGCCACTCGCCCATCATGGCGGAGTTGAGTGACAGTCCTGTCGGGCACATAACACTGAAGCTATCACTTGACTATTGACAGCAGTCTGGCATACTCAAGTGCATGCTTAACCAACTGGCCGAGCGTGGCCCCCCGACGGACCTGGACCGGGTGTTCCAAGCGCTGGCCGACCCCGGGCGCAGACTGATGGTGGAACGGCTCACTCTCGGACCGGCCTCTGTCAGCGAA
Organism: uncultured Actinomycetota bacterium; assembly: GCA_963834665.1. Taxonomy (GTDB): domain Bacteria; phylum Actinomycetota; class Actinomycetes; order Streptosporangiales; family Streptosporangiaceae; genus JAJYUU01. Next base: position 134,308 of record CAWICK010000003.1, on the reverse strand, counting down.
CTCGGCAGGCCACTCGCGATGTCGCTGGCCGCGGTGGTCCAGCACGTCCAGGTTCTGGAGGCCAGTGGCCTCGTCCGCTCGCAGAAGGTCGGGCGCACACGCACCTGCCAGATCAACCCGCGAGCATTGCGCTCGGCCGAGCACTGGATCTCCGAGCGCCGCACGCTTACCGAGCAGCGACTGGATCGCCTCAGCGAGTACCTGGCCAGGACCGCCGAGTCACCCGAGTCAAGCCCTGCCGGGCCCGCGGGCGATAGTCAGGCCGACAAGCACGATCAAGCAGAGGAGCACCGATGACCGAGCGTTCCGTTATCCACGACACGTTCACGATCGAGCGGAGCTACCCGGCGTCGCCGTCCAGGGTGTTCGCGGCGTTCGCGTTCGAGGAGGCCAAGAACAGCTGGGGCGACACCGAAGGTCTGGAGCCATCCGACGGCAACGCCGACCCGACAGAGTTCGACTTCCGGGTCGGCGGCCGGGAGCGCTTCAGCCACAAGTACCAGGGCACCACCTTCCGCTACGACGCCGTCTACTACGACATCGTGCCGGACCAGCGCATCCTGTACAGCTATGAGATGTACGCCAACGACGCCAGGATCTCGGTTTCCGTCGCCACCATCGAGTTCACCAAGAGTGCCGACGGCACCGCGCTGACGTGGACCGAGCAAGGCGCCTACCTGGATGGCATCGATGGCATCGAAGCGCCGGCGCTACGCAAGGGCGGCACGACCGAAATGCTCGATGGCCTGACCCGGTACCTGACCTCGGAGGACTCGCCGCACTAGCGGGCGATTAGCTGCGGTCAAGCACGGCGCAACACCGCCTCGAGCACTGCCGGATCGAAGCACTGCCGGATCGAAACCAGGGAGCTTTCATGCGGAAGCTGGTAGTACGCATCTTTGATTACTCACTCGACGGCGTCATTGCTGACGAGAACACCGAGTTCTTTCAGTTCTGCCGCGACCTGCCCGACGATCTGGCGCAGGAGACCCGGACGCGCAGTTTGTATGAGCGCGCGGATGTGCACATCATGGGCCGGAACCTGTACCAGGGAATGGCCGGGTATTTTCCTGGTGCCGTCGACCATCCCTATGCCGAGGTCATGAACAACGCACGGAAAGTGGTCTTCTCCCGCACGTTGCAGACCGCCGACTGGGCTAACTCGGCAATCACCGGCGGCGACTTGGCCGACGAGGTGGAGAAGCTCAAGTTGGCTGGTAGCGGTGACATCATCGCCCACGGTGGCATCAGCTTCTGGCAATCGCTGATCCTCCTCGACCTGGTCGACGAACTCCGCGTGACTCTCTTTCCGTACCTGGCCGGCGAGGGCCCGCGGCTGTTCGGCGACCTGGCGAAATCGCGTCCACTCGAGCTCGCATCCAGCACCGCCTTCGGCAACGGCACGGTTGAGCTCGAGTACCGCCGGCCCCGCTGAACCGGCGCCGGCGCCGGCGCGAGCGCCGAGCCCATGACGACCGCGTCATAGCATGGGACGGGACGCGTAGCTGGCGAGAGGTGATGACCATGGCGGCAGGTGATTACGCCGCTATGCGGGCTTCGGACGCCGACCGTTTGCGGGTGCAGGCGCACCTCAACGACGCGTATGCCGAGGGGCGGCTGGACCAGCAGGAGTGGGACGATCGCGCGACAGCCCTCGCCAGCGCGACGACCTACGGCGAGCTTGACAGGCTTACCGCGGACCTGCCCCCGCCCAACCCGGGCATGCAGCTCGCCCAGCAGCCGCCTGGCCCGCCTCCGGTTGCCCAGGGCACGAACGGGCTCGCCATCGCGGCGCTGGTCTGCGGCCTCGGGCAGTTCGCCGTGGGCTTCCCGGCCAGCATTGCTGCCATCATCCTGGGCCACAAAGCACGTCGGCGGATCGCGCTGACGGGCGAGCAAGGCGATGGCATGGCGCAAGCCGGCCTGATCCTGGGCTACGCGGGCATCGCGCTGCTTTTCTTTGCCGTCCTGCTGCTTTTCTTTGCCATCAGCTCTTCGCAACCCGCCGGGCCCTGACGACCGCGCGCCCAGAAAGGCAGCGCCTTCTGCGGGCCACGTTCCCTTGCTAATGCGTTTCGCTGTCCAGACCGGCCATGCCGGGCGAGTCGTAGCGGTCGCCGGCGACTTGCGAGCTGGGCACTGCCGCCTCGATCGCGGCTAGCTCGTCCGGGCTCAGGGTTAGCTCGAGCCCGCGCAGCGCCTCGGCCAGCCGGTCGCGCCGCTTGGTGCCGATCAGCGGGATGATGTCGTTGCCGCGGGAGGCCACCCAGGCGATTGCGAGCTGCGCGGTACTGACGCCGCGGTCCGCCGCGATCTGCTCGAGCGCGGCCAGCAGGTCGAGGTTGCGGCGGAGGTTCTCGCCCTGGAACCGCGGGAACCTGGCGCGCGGGTCGCCGTCGCCAAGGCCGCGGGCCACCTCGCTGCTGAGCAGGCCGCGGGACATGATGCCGTACGCGGTCACGCCGATGCCCAGCTCCCGCACCGTCGGCAGGATGAACCCCTCGATCCCCCGGCTCATCAGCGAGTACTCGATCTGGAGCGCCGCCACCGGGTGCACAGCGGCGGCGCGGCGGATCGTCTGCGCGCCCATCTCCGACAGGCCCAGGTAGCGCACGTACCCCGCCTGGATCATCTCCGCGATCGCGCCTACCGTGTCCTCGATCGGAACGCGGTGGTCGAGCCTGGCGGGCTGATACAGGTCGACGTAGTCCGTGCCGAGCCTGGTGAGCGTGTAGGCCAGCGAGTTCTTCACGGCGACCGGGCTGGAATCGTGCCCGATGAACGCGCCGCCTGGATCCCGCTGGCCGCCGAATTTCACCTGGATGAAGACGCTGGCGCGGTCCACGCCGCGGAGCGCATCGCGCAGCAGGAGCTCGTTGTGGCCCATCCCGTAGAAGTCGCCAGTGTCCAGCAGCGTGATCCCGGCGTCCAGCGCGGCCCTGATCGTGGCGATGCTCTCGGCCTGGTCGGCCGGCCCGTAGATGCCCGACATTCCCATCAGGCCAAGCCCGGCCCGCGACACGCGCGGGCCGCCGCGGCCGAGTTCGGTTAGCTCCATCGGCGCTCCGTTCCCCACTGTCATCTGCATCGGCTGCTCAGGCTGCGCCGTCGCCGACCGCGGAGGCCGACATGTAGACCGGCTCGCCCTGCACGTATGTTGCCAGCACGCCGGCGCTGCCGATCTCCGACGGCGAGCCGGCGAACGGGTCACGGTCCAGCACGACCAGGTCGGCGAGCTTGCCGGGCTCGATAGTTCCAGTCTGGTCATCCAGGTGATTCACGTATGCGGAGCCGATCGTATATGCGGCCAGCGCGTCGGCAAGCTCGAGGCTCTGGCCGGGCAGGAACGGCTCGGCCTCCGGTCCGGCCGAGCCTTGCAGCGACCGGTTCACGGCGACGTGGATGGCTCGCATCGGGTTAGCGCTGCTGACCGCCCAGTCGCTGCCGGCGGCCAGCCTGGCACCGGCACGCAGCAGGTCACCGAAGACATACTGCCTGGCTGTCCGCTCCGGTCCGATGAACGGGATCGTCAGCTCGTCCATCTGCGGCTCGTGTGCAGCCCATAGGGCCTGCATGTTCGCGGTTACCCCGAGCGCGGCGAACCGCGGTACGTCGGCGGGATGCACGACCTGGAGGTGGGCGATGTGGTGCCGGTTGCCCGCGCTGCCATGGCCGGCGCCGCCATTGGCTGCGCCGCCAGTGCCCGCGCCGCCAGTGCCTGCGCGGGCGTTGCCTGCGCGGGCGGCCTCGAACGCGTCCAGTGCCTCGCGGACGGCCCGGTCGCCGATCGCGTGCACGTGCACCTGGAACCCGGCCCCGTCAAGCTGGGTGACGTACTCCCGCAGCGCCAGCGGGTCTACGTAGGACAGGCCGCTGCCGTGGTCATGACAGCCAGTCGGGTCGTGGTAAGGCTCCAGCATGCCGGCGGTGAAGTTCTCGGCGACGCCGTCTTGCATGATCTTCACGGTGTTGGCCCGGAACCTGGGTCCCCGGCCGCGCTCTCGCCTGGCCAGGATCTCCGGCAGTTGCTCGCCGCCGCGGTGCCTGTCCCACCAGAGGGCGCCCTCAACCCGTGCCGTCAGCTGGCCGCTAGCCGCGGCGGCCAGGTATACCGGCAGCGGGTCCGGTGAGCCGAGGTAGTCCCCGACGATGGCGTCCTGCCAGGCGGTGATGCCGCGGGCGTGCATATGGCGCTGCGCCAGCAGCAGTCCAGCCAGCCGCTCATCGACAGTTAGCTCCGGAAGCAGGCGGCCGATCAAATTCGCCGCGCCCTCGTGCAGCGTGCCCTGCGGGCCGCCGTCTGGCTCGCGCTCGATCCGGCCGTCGGCCGGATCAGGCGTCCGGGCATCAATGCCGGCTAGCTCGAGGGCCCGCGTATTCGCCCAGGCACCGTGACCGTCGCGATTCGACAGGTAGGCGGGCCGGCCATCAGTAACCCCGTCGAGCAGGTGCCTGTCTGGCGTGCCGCCGGCAAACCACTCCATCCGCCAGCCCGAGCCGGCGATCCACTCGCGGTCAGGATGCTGGCGGGCGAACCCAGCGATCCGGGCCAGCGCCTCGGCCAGGTTCGCCGCGCCTATCAGGTTGCAGCCGAGCATCGTGATGCCCGCGAAGGCCGGGTGGCAGTGGGCGTCCTGGAAGCCTGGCAGCAGCGCGCGGCCACGCAGGTCGACCACTTCGGTGCTGGCGCCCATCAGGTCCTGGAAGTGGCTGTCCCCCGCGGCACCGATGGCCGCGATCCGCCCGTCGACCACGGCGACCGCGGTGGCCGGACGGCCGTCCGGAGCTGTCGCCGGGACGACGCGTCGCTGGCTGGCGTCCGCACTGTAGATCGCGCCGCCGGCAAACACCAGTTCCGCCTGCTGCCCCATACACGCCTGCCTCTCACCAACGCTAGCCGCTCGGGTGTCGGCGAGACGCCAACGCTTATCGCGCCAGCGCCAGCGCCGGCGCCAGCTACAACCCTTACCATGCTCAGCCGCCGCTCGGCGCGTCCGGGCCCGGCCGGGCAAAAAACCCATAGCAGCACACATGTCCGGCCCAGCTAGGATGCGTCCGTGCCGCGCGCGAACATCTTCGGTCCACTTGCGGACCGGCCGTTCCGGCTGCTCTGGCTTGCCGCGACCACGTCAGCGATCGGGTCGGCGTTCGTACCGGTGGCCCTTGCCTTCGCGGTGCTCGGCATCGGCGGCAACGCCACCTCGCTCGGGCTGGTGCTGCTCGCAGGCACGGTGGCCGGGCTCGCCTCGTTCCTCGTCGCCGGAGTCTGGGCGGACCGGCTGTCGCGCCGCAACCTGATGCTCTCGGCCGACCTCGTGCGGCTGCTCGCTGAGGTCGCCGTGGCGGTTCTGCTGCTGACAGGCCAGGCCACGATCTGGATGCTCGCGATCGCCAGCGTGACTGTCTCGGTCGCATTCGCGTTCGAAGGCCCGGCATCGACCGGCCTGGTCGCCGAGATCGTGCCTGCAGAGAAGCTGCAGAAGGCCAACTCGCTGCTGTCGGTCAGCACCAGCGGATCGGCCGTCGTGGGGCCCGCGCTGTCCGGCTTGCTGGTGACCTTCACCAGCCCGGGCTGGGCATTCGCGATCGACGCTGTCTCTTTCGCGGGCAGCGCGGTGTTCTTGCTGGCGATGCCCGCGCTCGGGCGGGTGCCCGCCGCCCGGCAGCGGTTCTTCGCCGACCTGGCGGCCGGCTGGCGCGAAGTGGCCGGCCGCAACTGGGTCTGGTCCACCCTGATCTGCAATGCCTTCTCTAATATGTCAACCGCCGTCTTCATGGTGCTCGGGCCAGTGCTCGCCCTGCAGCGCCTCGGCGGCGCCAAAGGCTGGGGGCTGGTATCCAGCGGGCTGACGGTCGGAGCACTGGTCGGCGGCCTACTCGCTATGTGGATCAAGCCCAGGCGGCCGATCGTCTTCGGGATGGCCGCCACGATGCTGACGGCGCTGCCGGTGCTAGCACTCGCTGGCCGACTGCCGCTCTACGCCGTCGTGCTCGCGGCACTCGGCGAAGCGGGCGGGATCCTGCTCAACACCAACTGGGATACGGCAATCCAGCAGCTGATTCCGATGGAAGTGCTCTCCCGGTTCAGGAGTTACGACTACCTGCTGGCATTCGTCGCCATACCGGTCGGCTACGGCATCGCAGGACCGCTCGCGCATGCGTTCACGCCCGACAAGGTGCTGTTCGGCGCCGCCGCGGCGATCATCGTGGTAAACGCAGTGCCGGCGCTGCTGCCGCCAGTACGGGCGGTCGTGCGGCATCACGACGGCACCATTACCGGGCCGTCTCCCGGCCGCCGGGCGACGGTGCCTCATCCCGCCACCGAACAGACCTGATCGCGGGTGCGGCCAGCACAGCGCAGCTGCTCACCGTCGCGTACGTGGCCGCGAAGCCGAGCAGCCGCGTCGGACCGACCACCGCGGCCACCGAGCCGATGACCGCGAAGCCCATCGAGCCCAGTGCGTAAGACCCGGTCAGGGTCAGCGCGGTCACCCGGCCCAGCATGCCCGCCGGAACGCGCTGCTGCTGCACCGTGTCATTCAGCGTCCCGAATACCGAGCTGCCGACGCCCGCGGTCAGGGCACCAGCGGCCACGGCATAGGCGGGCGCGTGCAGTGCGAGCAGCAGGCACGGTACCGGAAAGCCGAACGTGCCGATCACTGCCACCACCAGCGGGCGCCGTGGCCTTCGCCCGACCATGAGCAACCCGCCCAGCACGGCGCCGCCCGCGTAGCCCGCCGAGATAACACCCCAGGCGCCCGCCCCGCCCATATAGCCCTTGGCCAGTATCGGGCCGAGGAGCAGGTAAGGCGCCCAGGTGAACAGGTTGAACAACGCGAACTGCACAGTCGTCAGCCACAGCCACGTCTGCGACCGGAACTCGGCCCAGCTCTCGCTCAGGTCTCGCCACGGCGATTGTCCCGGCGGGCCAGCCGACCGGATCCTCAGGCGCGCCAGGGCGACCACGCTGACGCCGTAGCTGGCTGCGTCGAGCGCGATCACCAGAGCCGGGCTGGTCACGGCCACCAGCCCGCCCGCCAGCGCCGGGCCGACGACGGCGGCCGCGGACTGCGCCACGCTGAGCACCGCGTTAGCGTCCGGCAGCAGGCCGGGCGACGCGATCTCCGTGCGCAGCCCGCCCAGCGCCGGGTTGAAGACGCCCTCGCCGACCGCCAGCAGCGCGGACAGCAGCACGAAGACCCAGACTGGCGGGCTGCCGAGGAACAGCACGCTGGCCAGCGTGCCCTGCACGGCGAACCTGCTGGCGTCGGTGATCAGCATGACGGGCCGGCGGCCGAGGCGATCTGCCAGTACTCCCCCGCCCAGCATGACCAGCACCTGCGGAACCACCGAGGCGGCAAAGACAAGCCCCAGGTCGGCGGCGCCATGGCCGGCGTCCAGCACGGCAAATGTCAGCGCGATCTTCGACATGGCCGAACCGAGGAGCGACGTGGCATAGCCGGCGTAGAAGACACGGAAGTTCGGCTCCGCGAAGGGCCCGAGCCGACCACGCCACCCGGCCCGCCTGCCGTCTGGTTGCGCTAGGTCTGCGGCCCGGGGAATGCCTGCGCTGCGATTATCGGCGGCCCCGTTCCGTGAATGATTAATTGATTTACTGCGATTGGAAACGGCCGAGTTGTCTTTCTCTGACATGCTATTAAGGCTGCCAGAGATTGCATTCTGGCGGCAATAGAAGGTGCGCCAAGGAGGCGCATAACTGGTGGCCAGCGCCTTGTTGCCGCAGTAAATCAGCACGCGGCGCTATTAAGCTAGTGGCGTTATGATGACGGTAATGAATACGCTCGCCACGGCTCGCGTCGCGCCGGTCGAATACGCCGTAGCGGTCGACCGCTACCTGGCCGAGTCGAAGCTAAGCCCTGCGTCCCGGCGGGTGTACAGGATCTCGCTGGCGGGGTGGGCCTGGCCGCTGGTAGGCAAGCTGCCGCCGGCCGGCCGCAGCAGGCGGCGGGCGGACCCGCCGATCGTGCCGCTGGCTCTCCTCGAAGATCGCGACGCCAGTCGCAGGCTGGCGGATGCCGTCGCGCACCGGGCCCGGCATGCAGGGGCACGGACGGTCAACAGGGAGCTGTCCGCGCTGCGCAGCGCGATCGGCTGGTGGCAACGGCAGGAGTGGATCACCGCCGATCCCACGGCCGCGCTAGGCCAGCCCGCCAGCCGGCCTGCTCCCGCGCCGCCGCTGACGGGGACGCAGCTGGAGGCCTTGTTCGGCGCCCCGGCCGGGCTGCGCGAGCAGGCCTTCTGGCACCTGCTGCGCGATAGCGGCGCCGCCGCGGACGCGGTGCTGGGGCTCGATGCATCGATGATCGACGTACACGGCAGGCGTGCCAGGCTGCCCGGCGCCGGGCAGCTGCAGTGGAGCCCGATGACCAGCGACCTGCTGGGCTGGCTGCTGGCGGGCCGGAGGCACGGCCCGGTGTTCCGCACCGACCGGCGCGCGCCCGCGGGCACCAGCGCCGACGATGTCTGCCCGCTTAGCGGCCGGGGCCGGATGTCCTACCGGCGCGCCGCCGAGATCTTTACCGAGCACACCCGCGCGCTCGACCCCGACGGCCGCGGCTGGATGCTGCACCAGCTGCGTCGCAGCCGTTAGAGCCCTGAGCCAGCCGCCGCATCCAGAGCGCTGTAGGGGTACAGCGCGCCGACTTCCTCCGTGCTCACCACAGCACCAGCTGGCGCTTCCTGCCGGATGCTGGCGGCGAATTCCTCGGCCTGATCGGCGTTATTGGCCCCGACCACCAGGAATCGCCAGCGGCGGACAACCGGATAGCCCTCGGCCTTGAGCTGCGCGGCCAGCGCCACCGAATCGCGATGGGACGGCAATTGCACCCGGACCTCGAACAACGCGATGGCCTTCGGCCAGCGACTCGGTTGTCTCCGCCGCGTCCAGGCGCTGGCGCTCTGCCTCAATCTCGGCGGGAGTTGAAGGCAGCGCGCGCGTCGGCCGCTTCCCACTCTTCCTCGATGGGGTGCCACCGCTCGAGCTCGAAATCGGCGCTCATGCCGTGGGCGGCGAGCACGTCACTGACCGACTTCTCCGCGGCCAGGGCCGAATCCCGCGAGTGCGTGTAGAGGTACAGCTCGTCGCCGCCGTCGGTGCCGACCATGACCCGGCCGCCGAGGCGCTTGTGCACCTCGCCCTCGGCCTTGTGCGCGCTGAGCCGCTCAACCGCCTGGCTGGCCTGCCCGCCCTGCACGCAGCCTGGCGGTGACCCGCCAGTCGTTGTCGTCCGTCTCTGCCCCGGCCGCTGCGTTCGCGCCGGCCGCGTTCTGCTCTGTCACGGGCGCGACTTTACTCCCCGGTACCTCATGCCGCGGTACCGCCGCTGGCTGCGGTACCGCAGCATCGAGCTCTGGTCCCGGCTGCCGGACATATGGCACAGTGCCCGCATGACCATTGCAATCACCCGGTACGGCACCGTTAGCGGCGAGCTGATCGACGGCGTGGCCAGGTTCCTGGGCATCCCGTACGCGGCCAGCCCGACCGGCGCGCTCCGGTTCCGGGCTCCTGAGCCGCCCGAGTCGTGGGACGGCGTCCGCGAGTGCGTCGCGTTCAGCCCGACGCCGCCGAAGCCTGCTTACCCCCCGCCGTTCGACCAGATCCTGCCCGAGCCGAGCATTCCGGGCGACGACTGGCTCACCCTGAACGTCTGGACGCGCGACCTGGCCGGGGCTGCCCCGGTCATGGTCTGGATCCATGGCGGCGCCTTCAGCAATGGCAACTCCGCCGTGCCGATGTACGACGGCCATGCCTTCGCGCGGGATGGCGTCGTGCTGGTCACCATCAACTACCGGCTCGGCATCGACGGGTTCGCGCTGCTGCCGGACGCGCCACCCAACCGCGGCCTGCTCGACCAGGTCGCGGCGCTGGAATGGGTCCGGGACAACATCGCCGCCTTCGGCGGTGACCCGGCCAACGTGACGATCTTCGGCGAGTCCGCGGGCGCGATGAGCGTGACCACGCTGCTCGGCATGCCGCGGGCGCGCGGCCTTTTCGCCAAGGTCATCGCCCAGAGCGGAGCGGCCCAGGCCGGCGCCGATCCGGCGGACGCGCGGCTGGTGACCGGCGAGCTGAGCGCGGTGCTCGGCTTCGAGGCCACCGCCGCCAGCCTGGCCGAGCTGGACCTGGACAAGCTGATCGAGGCGCAGGCGGCGGTCCGAGACGCGCTCGCTGCCGCCCCAGACCCGGCGAGGTTCGGCCCGAGCATCGTCGCCACCTCGATGGCGCTTCATCCCGGTGATCGACGGCGACGTGCTGCCCGTCCACCCGCTGGCCGCGCTGGCAGCCGGTGCCGGCTCCGACGCGACGCTGCTGGCGGGCACCAACACCGAGGAGTTCCGGCTGTTCTTCGTGCCGTCCGGCATGGCCGCGATGGTGACCGACGTGACCCTGCCGGGTTTCCTCGGGGCGCTCGGCATCAGCGCGGACACAGCCGCGGTCTACCGGGCGAACCGGCCAGACCCCAGCGCGGGCGACGTGCTCTGCGCACTGATGACCGACCGGTTCTTCCGGCTGCCAACCCTGGCCGCGGCGCAGGCGCGGCTGGCCTGGGGCGGGCCTGCCCCGACCTACCTGTATGAGTTTGCCTGGCCGAGCCCGGTGCAAGGGCTGGGCGCCGCGCACGCGATAGAGATCCCGTTCGTGTTCGACAACCTCGGCTGCGCTGATGCGGCGACGGCGATCGGGACCGATGCACCTGCCGCGCTCGCCCGCGAGATGCACGCGGCCTGGATCAGGTTCGCCACCACCGGCGATCCCGGCTGGCCGCCGTTCGACGCCAGTTACCCGGTCATGATCTTCGGCGGGGAGCAGGCCGAGATCGTGCTCGACCCGCGCGGCGACGAGCGCAAGAGCTGGCCGGCGGGCTGACGCGCCTGGTGATGACCGGCCTCGCACCATGGTTCCCGATCGAGCGCCGGTCACGAGAGGCGAAAACCGGATAAACTGATCGAGATCATAGGAACCAGACCAACAGCCGGACGGTCGGATGGATGCTGAGCATGCCGTGATCGCGAGCCTGCGGAACGCAGTAACCGCGCTTCCTGACGACCTCGCTCTCCGCCTGCACCTCGCCAAGTGCTGCTCGCCGCGGGCCTTCGCGACGAGGCCGTCAGCCATCTCGGCGCCATCCTGCAGGCCGATCCGAGCAACTCGGCCGCCCTGACCCTGCTGATCAGGCACGCAGGCAGCCACGCACAGACGCTGGCCGCCCGGCGGAGACCGAATCCGGCCGCCCGGCCGCATCTGAGCCCGCAGCCTTCGACTGGGCCGAGGCGGAAGCCGAACTGCGGGACGTGCTGCCGCCCATGTTCGTCGCTCCTGATGGCTCGACCCCTGACGGCGGACCCCCGACAGCGGGACCCCCGACGGCGGGACCCCCGACGGTAATCCCGACGGGAGCGCCCGGCCTTCGACGCCGAGCAGCCGGGCCTGCGGCTGGCTGACGTGGCCGGGATGGCCGAGGTCAAGGCTCGGCTCGAGGCCGCGTTCCTGGCTCCGATGCGCAACCCTGAGCTGCGCAAGCTCTACGGCAAGAGCCTGCGCGGCGGCCTGCTGCTGTACGGCCCGCCCGGCTGCGGCAAGACCTTCATCGCCCGAGCGGTAGCCGGCGAGCTCGGCGCCAGCTTCATGGCCGTGTCCTTCGCCGACGTCGTCGACATGTACATCGGCCAGAGCGAGCGCAACATCCAGGAGATCTTCGCCACGGCCCGGCGGCACGCGCCGTGCGTGGTCTTCCTGGACGAGGTCGACGCGATCGGCCAGAAGCGCAGCCAGCTTCGCAGCACGCCCGATGCGCAGCGCGGTCAACCAGCTGCTGCTGGAGCTCGACGACGTCACGGGCGGCAACGAGGGCGTGTTCGTGCTGGCGGCAACCAACCATCCCTGGGACGTCGATAGCGCGCTGCGCCGTCCCGGCCGGCTCGACCGCACGCTGCTGGTGCTGCCGCCCGACGAGCAGGCCCGCGAGGCCGTGTTCCGCTACCACCTGTCCGGACCGCCCGGTCGCCGGGATCGAGCTCGCGGCCCTGGCCGGCCAGGACCGACGGCTACTCCGCAGCCGACATCGCGCATATCTGCGAGACCGCGGCCGAGCTGGCCCTGCTCGACTCGGCCCGGACCGGCCAGGCCCGCATGATCGGGCAGGACGACCTGCTCGCGGCGGCCGGCCAGGTGCGCCCGTCGCTGGGCCCGTGGTTCGACTCCGCCAGGAACGTGGCCCTGTTCGCCAACGAGGGCGGCAGCTATGACGACCTTGCTGCCTACCTGAAGAAGCGGAAGATGCTGTGACCAGCCGGGCCGCGGACGACCCCCCGGATGACAGCTCGGCGGGCGGCGACCGGCCGAGCGGCAACGCCGCAGCCGGTCGTGCGGCGTCGGACCTGGGCCGCGCCAGCGTCATGATCGAGCTTGGCCGCCACGCCGACGCTGCGCGGCTGCTGTCCGGTGTCCTGGCCGCCGAGCCGGACAACTGCCGGGCCTGGTGCCTGCTGTCCCGCGCGCACCTGGGCCAGGGCGAACTCGCCGAGGCCGCCATCCAGGCCGCTCCAGGGCTAGCGCCCTGGATCCGGCCGACGACTGGCCGTACCGGCTGGCCAGCACGGCCCTGATCAGCCTGGACCGACAGGCGATGCGGTCAGCGCGGCGCTGGAAGCCCGCCGGCTAGCGCCGCTCTTCTGGCGGTCGCACGTCTGCCTGGCCCAGGCCGCCGCGGCCGACGGCCAGCTAGAGCTGGCCGCCCAGGCAGCCGCGGCAGCGCTGGCGATCGCGCCAGATGAGGCTGATGTCCACGTCACGGCCGGAAAGGTGGCGCTGAGCCGCGGTGAGCTGCACGCTCGCGCGACAGCGGCAGCAGACCGCGCTGGCCATCGACCCTGGTCACAGCGGCGCGCTCAACGAACTGGGCCGGATCAGCCTGCGTTCGAGCGACGCAGCCAGCGCCGCCGGTCACTTCCTCCGCGCGGCCAGGTCCGCGCCCGGCAGCCGCGGTCTTCGGCGGCAACTCCGAGCTGGCGATCCGCCATGTCGCGTTCCGGGTCGCCGCCGTGCTCGCGGCATGCCTTTCGGGAGCATTCTGCCTGGGCCTGATCGCGCTAGCCGCGGGCCATGCTCGCGGCCGAACTCGCGCTGCCATTGCCGGTGCTGACCGGTTGGGCCATCACCGAGCTGCGGCGGCTGCCTCGCGAGGGCCGCCGCCATCTGTTCCGGCTGATCCGGGCCTGGCCGAGCGTTCTGAGAACCTCAATTCTCAGGCGGGAACGTGGCCGCGATCCGGCCAGCGTGACCCGCACATCTCGGCCGTAGCACCGGCTGGGTGGCCCGTCCCCACCCGGTGCGGCGCCGTCGTCAGGCCGCGCATTCCCGGCATACCGGCTGGCCGCCACGGTTGTCGGCAAGCTGGCTGCGGTGGTGCACGAGGAAGCAACTCGAGCAGGTGAATTCGTCCGCTTGCCGCGGAATCACCCGGAACGAGAGCTCCTCGTTTGAAAGGTCAGCACCGGGTAGCTCAAGCGACTCGGCAATGTCATCGGGATCGATGTCAATCGCCGTCGAGGACTTGTCCATTCGCCGTGCCTGCAATTCTTGCAGGCTGTCCTCGGTAACGTCGTCGTCTGTCTTCCTCGGGCTGTCGTAGTCGGTAGCCATGTTGGCCCTAACCCCTCCATCTTTACTAACCTCGTCCGCGCGGTTGTAACGCACAGGACGGCTCGGTTGTGCCCGAATCCGGCGGGGAATTCTGCCACGTCCTGCCCTGCGCTACACCTACCAGGGCCGGCCGGTTAGGGCGTGTCGCAATTTCTGGCTTCGAAATCAGGTGCGTAGCGGGCATTCCACCCCTAACAGCTCTCCCGTTCATCGCACTTGCGTCGCTGTTTACTCCTGAGTAACTTAGTCGAATCACCGCACTGGGCTGCACAAAGTGCGTATGGTACGAACCCACCACATGTGTCCACCTGCTTGCCGAGGCCGAATCCGGTTATGCCCCAGCAGACGCCGCTGCGCACCGGCGACCCCAGGCGGGTCGGACGGTACCGCCTGGCTGGGAGAATCGCAGGCCTTCCCGCAGATAACCCGATCTACCTCGGAATCAGCCCCGATGGCGCCGAGGTGGCTATCAGCATGCTCAGGACTGACTGGGCACAGGACGCTGCTGCCAGGGACCGGTTCACAGCCGAGGCCGCAGTGGCCAAGAGGGTACCGCCCTTTTGCGCGGCGCGCGTACTGGACGCCGGCCTTGAGGGCTACGAGGCCTATCTGGTCAGTGAGTACATCCCCGGCCCGTCCCTGCTGGCGATTGTCGCTGCTAACGGAGTCATCGTCGGCCCAGACCTCGAGGCTGTCGCCATCGGCATGGCTACTGGCCTGGCATCGGTGCACCAGGCCGGCCTTGTGCACGGCAACTTCGGCCCTGACTACGTGATTATGGCCAGCGACGGCGCGCCGCGCGTGGTCGAGTTCGGCATTACGCCGCCCTACGGCACCGCGACGCCTGCCGCCGACATACTGGCCTGGGCCCAGACCGTCGTATTCGCCGCTACCGGCCGCCCGCCGACCAGCCACTCAGACCTGGCTGTCTTGCCCGGCCGGCTGCGAGCACGGTAACCGCCCAGTGCCTGGATCCGGACCCGGCCGAGCGCCCGGCTGCGCGCTCTGTGGTGCTGACCCTGCTGGGCAACGTGGACCTGCCGGCCGGTGTCCTGGCCGAAGGCATGCGCCGCTCCGCCAGGTCAGCGAGCTACGCCACCGACGAGTTTCAGTCGCCCGCCCGGCACAGGCAAACCGCGGCCGGTCCGGGCCATTCGCGGCCAGCGCTCCCCTACCAGGATCCGGCCCGCCCGGCTCAGGCCCGGCCAGCACCGCCGCGGCCAGCCTCCGGTCGGCCAGCCTCCGGTCGGCCAGGATCCGACCGGGCAGGGACCGCGGGCACGGCTCAGGGCCACCACACTCAGCAGCGCGAGTCCCGCGGCCGCCGGACCGGGTTGCTGGCCGGCGCGGCCGTCGTGGTCGCTGTGCTGATCGGCGCGGCCCTAGTGCATTTCCTGCAGGGAGGCGGCTCACCCAGCGGTGCCGCGACGGCTGACGCCACCTCAAGTCACAACCCCCCGTCCACGTCGCCATCGGCCGATCCGTCGCCGACTGCCACCACCCCGGCCACCTTTACCGGAACGTGGTCGGGAATCGTCAGGCAGCCGCCCACAGACGCCTACCACGTCAGCGTCACGCTCAGCAGCACGCTCCGGCCAGGGCGCTGTGAGCTATTCAGGCACGGGGTTCGGCTGCTCCGGCATCCTGATCCTCACGCACGCGACGACCACCGAGCTGACTATGGTCCAGACCATTACCACGGGCACCTGCGAGAACGGCAACGTGACGATCTCCGTGACCGGCGCCAGCACGGTTTGGTTCAGCTTCCGCAGCGCGGGCCCTGTCGCCGCCGGAAAGCTGACCCGCAGCTAACCGGCGTGCAGGCCGGCCAGCAACTCCTGCAGCTCGGCGAACAGCGCAGGCCCGGCGGCGATCGTCATCGCCGGACTCGGCTCGCCGCCGCCCAGGCCACCGACCACGGCACCGGCCTCGCGCGCGATCAGGCTGCCTGCAGCGATATCCCAGTACCGCACGCCCTGCTCGTAGTAGCAATCCACTTGTCCAGCCGCGACCGAGCAAAGGTCAAGGGCGGCCGATCCCGGCTCGCCGGATGTCTCGCACTTGCGGCAGGACGGCCGCCACGATCGCTCCTTGGCTGGCCCGCCGGCTGGCCGCGTACCCGAATCCGGTGGCGACGAGCGCGCCGGAGAGGGCGACCCCGGTGTTGCACGTCAGTCGCTGGGGGCCAGCCAGCCAGGCTGACCGCAGCCACGCTCCGCCGCCGAGGGTTGCCCAGTACATGCTCCGGCGCAGCGGGGCACAGACGGCACCGGCCGTTACGACGCCGTCCACCTCCGCCGCGATGCTGACCGCCCAGTCGGGCAGCCCGTACAGGTAGTTCACTGTGCCGTCGAGAGGGTCCACGATCCACCTGACCGCAGCGCCCGAGCCAGTCTCGCCGCCCTCCTCACCGAGGATCGCGTCACCGGGCCTGGCCGCCTCGATCCGACTACGGATAAGTTCCTCTGCAGCCCGGTCCATTTCCGTCACCACGTCTGTCGGGCTCGACTTCGTCTGCACGACCGAGGTGTCGCCGGCGGACGTCAGCAGCAGCTCTGCCGCCTCCTGCGCCACCGCGCGGGCTAGCTCGCAGAGTCGCTGCCGATCGCCCGCTCCGGAGGCGGCGGTCATGAGGTCGTCACCGGCTGGCCGCCGAGCCCGGGCAGCCCGGCCAGCCCGGTGCCGCAGCAGCCGGCCGGGCAGCGGTCTGGTCCGGGCCCCAGTGTCCCCAGCGCGACCGCAGGCGACGCCTGGATGCCCGCAGGCTCACCAGCGCGCTCGCAGACCAGGTCAGTGATCATCGAGACGAACCGGGCGTCGGTACCAGGCGTGGCCGCCCTGGCGAAGGCCAGGCCAAGCCGCTCCGCCGTTTGGGCCGCCGCCACGTCGAGGTCGAACTTGACCTCCATGTGATCGCTGACGAAGCCGACGGGAACCACCACGACGGCGCGGGAACCGGCCGCCGCCATGTCGCCAAGCAGGTCGTTTATGTCCGGCTCGAGCCACGGCTGGGACGGCGGTCCGCTCCGGCTCGAGAAGGCAAGGCGCCAGGGCCGCTGGTAGCCAAGCTCGGCTGCCACCAAGCCCGCGGCTTCGGTTAGCTGAGTCCGGTACGCCCCGCCTGCCGGGCCGCTCGCCGCGTCCATCACGTCGGGAATGCTGTGCGCGGTGAAGACTAGCTCGTAGTCGTCGCCCAAGCCGGGTGGCAGTGACCTGGCCGCGTCCGCGGCGGCGGCGGCGAACGAGCCGATGAAGCCTGGATGATTGAAGTACTGCCGGATCTTGTCGATCTCCGGCGCGCCCGCGCCGACCTTCGCGCGGGCGGCTTCGAGGTCGTTCAGGTACTGCCGGCAGCTTGAGAACGAACTGTACGGCGAGGTCACGAACGCAAGCGCGCGGCGTACCCCGGCGGCGGCCAGCTCCGCCACTGTGTCGGCGAGGTAGGGTTCCCAGTTCCTGTTCCCCCAGTACACCGGAAGCGTGACCGAGCGGGCAGCGAAGTCCTTCTCAATCGCGGCCAGCAGATCGCGGCACTGCTGGTTGAGCGGGCTGACGCCGCCGAACGCGTAATAATGCTCGGCAACCTGCTCTAGCCGCTCGCGGGGCACGCCGCGGCCGGCCGTCACGTTCTCCAGGAATGGCATGACATCGGCGGGGCCTTCGGGACCGCCGAACGAGACCAGCAGGAACGCGTCGTAGGCAGCCATGCTCCTATCCAATCAGCCGCACGCGCCGTCCGGGACCAGCGGCAGCCGGGCCGGAACGACCGTCCCGGCCGGGTGCCAGCGAAGGCAGCGGGAGCCAGCCAGGCAGCGGGAGTTAGCGGTAAGCGGCCGCGTACTGCGCCGCCAGGGCCAGTACCTCGTTGACGTACCAGTTGGCGTGGTTGTAATCGAAAATCGCGTGGTACAAGGACCGGCCGCCGGCCGCGGCCCCGTCCGCGCACAGCAGCCTGGCCGCTGACGGCACGGCGTCGTACGGGTCAAGGACGTTCGGCGGCCCGGTCTCGCCGAAGGCGTCGATGCCCCACTGTGCCCAGGTCGACGGCAGGAACTGCATGGGCCCCAGGGCTCCCGCGCTGGACGGGCCCACGTTGGTGCCGTCGGCGCTCTCGATCTGGCCGATGGCGGCCAGTACCGTCCAGGACAGCCCCGGGCAGAAGCCGGCCGCGGAGGCCTTGAACAGCTCGAGGTAGTTAGCCGGCTTCCGCCGGCCGGACCTGGCGCCAGGGGCAGCTGGCTGCGCAGCGGCTCGACCTTCCCGTCGTGGCCGAGCACAGCTGACACCTTGCTCGTCAGGGTGGCCAGGCTAACGCCCGGTGCGCTGATCAGGCCTGCCACCTGACGCACCAGGCCAAGCCGCGCCGATGTTGCCCTGTTCACCAGGAGGTCGACGCCGGATATCCCGAGCTTGGCCGCCAGGCCGAATCTGACGACCTGGGCGGATCCGCCGACCAGCCGGTAGGAAGCGCCTGGCTTCAGCTGGAGGCTGCTGCTCGCGCCGCTGGACGCGACGAAGTCGCCCTTGCTAAGCGCAGCCCAGAACGCCTGATCCGATGCCGTCCGCAACGGCACCCACGACCTGAAGGTCGCCGGGTCCACGCCGATCACGCTGACCGAGCGGCCGCCGGCCGTGATCTGGGCGCCGTCGAAGGTGATCATCGCGCGCAGGCCGGGAATCTTCCTGAGCCTGGCAAGCTGGCGCCCAGTCAGGCCACGCGGCGCGACGATCAGCAAGTCGGGCAGGATGATCTGGCGGAACGCGCTCGCCTGCCGCGCTGACCTGGCTGACCTCCCCGATCCGGGTTTAGGCCCGCCGCCGGCAAGTCTGGTGCCGCCGCCCCCGGCAGTGCCGGGCTTCCCCTGCGCAGCTCTGCCACCGCCCGGAGCGGGCGCCGCAAGTTGCGGCTGTGCCGGCTGTGCGGCGGTTCTCGGGAGCATCCGGGACCGGCCGATAGGAGCCGCCTTCGCGGGACTGTGCAGCGCCAGCCCGACGACGACCACGACGCCAAGCGCCGCGATCCGGCGGCCGGTCCAGGCCCGCCTGCCAATCAGGCTCCGTCGGGGCATGCTGCCGCTGTCAGGCCGGCGACTAGGCGTAGCTGACCTGTGAGCACGCCCAGGGAAGCGTCCCATAACGCATCTACCATAACTTCCGGGTCGGCCCAGCCCAACGGCCCGGCCGGCGAATATCGCGCAAACAGCCTCCGCCGTCGCGGCCAGGTACGGTCAGAGCGGAGGTACCGCTCATATGTCGCAGGTTCCGGCTGGGCTCGGGGCAGATCAGCTTGACCGGCCAGAGCCCGCAGGCGGCGACCGGGCGAGCGGTGCCTATCTGAGGCTGCTCCGGGCGCCCGGTGCTGCGCAGTTCTGCCTGACCGGTATGGTCGGGCGCGCTCCGATGGCCATGTTCGGGCTCGGTACCGTGCTGCTGATCGCGGCCAGTACCGGACGCTATGGGCTGGCCGGGACGGTAGCGGCCGCCGGCTCGATCGGTTACGCCGCCTGTGCGCCGCAGGTGGCCCGGCTGGCCGACAGGTTCGGGCAGCACCGGGTTCTCAGGCCGCTTGTCGCCATCTTCGGGGTCAGTTGCCTGGCACTGGTTACCTGCGCCGAGTTGCGCGCTCCGCTCTGGGTCCTGCTGATCACCGGCGTGCTGGCCGGCGCGGCCATGCCGTCATTGGGATCCATGGTCCGGGCCAGGTGGAGCGCGCTGCTGGGCGACTCTGCCGGCGCTGCATTCGGCCTTCGCGCTGGAGTCCGTGGTCGACGAGATGATCTTCGTCGTTGGCCCCGCGGTGGTGACGGTGCTGGCCACGTCTTTCCCGCCGGCAGGCGTGCTTGTCTGCATGATCCTGTCGGTGGTCGGCACGCTGCTGTTTGCCGCGCAGCGCCGTACCGAGCCCGCGGTGCGGCCACGGCTCCAGGAGGAAGGCCGGCGGACCGCCCGCGGCCGTCTCCCTGCGACCGGCCTGGCCACGATGGCACCGGTGTACCTGTGCCTGGGTGCAATGTTTGCCTCCATCGACCTCAGCACCATTGATTTCGCCCAGCGGCACGGGCACAAGCCCCTGGCCGGGTTCATTCTCGGTACCTATGCTCTCGGCAGCGCGATCGGCGGCCTGTGGTACGGCTCGCGAGCCTGGCGCGCGCCGCTGGAGCGGAGGTTCCCGCTGACCCTCACCCTGACGGTGGCCGGGGTTGCCACCTTCTGGGCCCAGCCAGGGCTGATCTCGCTCGATCTCGGCGTGCTCATCGCCGGCCTGACGATCTCTCCGACGCTCATCGCCGGTTACGGGCTTATCGAGCGGCAGGCGCCGCCGGAACGCAGGACCGAGGCCATGACCTGGCTGTCGTCTGCAATCGCGGTCGGCGTGGCGGTCGGCTCTGCCGTGACCGGCCGGATCGTCGACAATCTGGGCCCGCGCTGGGGTTACGGCGTTGCCGCAGCCTTCGGGATGATGGCCGTGACCATTTGCCTGCTGGGGCGAGGGAGGCTGCGTGCGACAACTGAGACGCAAGCTGCACAATAGGTCGATGCTTAGTCACGGGTTCAATGCGTAGCCAGGGCGGCTCCGGCTCAGCGGCCGCGCCAATCGCGTGGCATAACTGGGCCGGGAACGTATCGGCGAGCCCGCGTCGTCAGGCAACTCCGGCCACCGCAGCCGAGGTAGCCGCCGAGGTCGAGCGCGCCGCCGCGGACGGAATGACGGTCCGGATGGCCGGCAGCGGTCACTCCTTCACGCCGACCGCGGTCAGCGACGGGTTGCTGCTGCACCCCGGCCGCCTCACCGCGATCAGGTCGGTGGACAACGCCGCCGGCACGGTCACCGTCGAGGCCGGGTGCCCGTTGCACGTGCTCAACGCAGCGCTGCTTGGCCGCGGCCTGTCGCTCGCCAACATGGGCGACATCCAGGTGCAGACGGTGGCGGGCGCCACCCAGACCGGCACGCACGGGACCGGCCGTGCTGTCGGTGGCATGGCCGCGCAGGTAGCCGGGCTCGAACTCGTGCTTGCCGACGGGCGGATCGTCAGTTGCTCGGCCGCGTCGCCGAGCGGCGGCCTGACTGCGCCAGACGGCAGCCAGATCAACCTGTTCGACGCGGCCAGAGTGGGCCTCGGCGCACTCGGCGTCGTCACCGCGGTCACCTTCAACGTCGTGCCGGCGTTCCTGCTCCAGGCGCGCGAGGAGCCGATGACCTGGTCGCAGGTCATCAGCCAGCTGGACGAGCTCAGTGCCGACAACGAGCACTTCGAGTTCTACTGGTTTCCGCACAGCGAGGGCTGCCTGACCAAGCGGAATAACCGCGCCGACGGGCCGGCCGAGCCCGTTGCCGCGCTGGCGTTACCTGCTGGACGACGAGTTCTTGTCGAACTCGCTGTTCGGCACGGCGTGCCGGCTCGGCCACCTGGCGCCCGCCGTCATCCCGGCCATCAACTCGGTCGCGGCCCGGGCACTTGGCACCCGCACCTATACCGACGCTGCCTACCGCGTCTTCACCAGCCCGCGGCGCGTGCGGTTCAAGGAGCAGGAGTACGCGATACCCCGCGCTGCCCTGTCTGACGTGCTCGCTGAGGTCCGGGCCCTGTTCCGGCGCCGGGACTGGCGCATCAGCTTTCCTATCGAAGTGCGCGTCACGCCGGCCGACGACGTCTGGCTCTCCACCGCCAATGGCCGCGACAGCGCGTACATCGCCATCCACGTCTTCCACTGCTCGCCGCACGAGCAGTACTTCGCCGATGTCGAGGCCGTGATGACGGCGGTCGGCGGCAGGCCGCACTGGGGCAAGATGCACACCCGCGATGCCGATTACCTTGCTGATGCGTACCCCAAGATGTCCGACTTCATTGCGGTACGCGATCTGCTCGATCCGGAGCGCAGGTTCGGTAACGGCTATCTTCGGCAGGTACTCGGCTCCTGACCGTAGGGGCCCCGGGGCCGGAAGCCCGCCGCCTGCGCCACTTTTCATCGATCCGGGTCGTGGGCGCGCCCGCTTTAGGCGATTTGCGGCACCCGGATCGATGAAAAGTCCGTGCTGGGGGTCCGCGGCGGCGGAACCTGCAGCGGGGAGCGAGAATCGAGTACGTGATATTTCTCAGCGAGCCCGCTCATGACCTGACCTACAGCGACGTCTTCCTGGTACCCAGCCGGTCAGCCATCGGGTCAAGGCTGGACGTCGACCTGACGACACGGGACGGCAGCGGAGCGACTATCCCGGTAGTGGTGGCGAACATGACCGCCGTCGCGGGCCGCAGGATGGCCGAGACCGTCGCCCGGCGCGGCGGCATCGCCGTGCTCCCGCAGGACATCCCGGCAGACGTGGTCGCCGAGGTGATCTCCTGGGTGAAGGAACGCGACCTGGTGCACGACACGCCGCTGACCCTCGGGCCGACCGCCACGACCGGGCATGCGCTGAGCCTGCTACCCAAACGCGCGCACGGTGCCATCATCGTCGTCGACGAAGACAGCAGGCCGGTCGGAGTCGTGACCGATGCTGACTGCCACGGGGTCGACCGGTTCACCCAGCTGAGTCAGGTGATGTCAGTCGAGCTGCTGACGCTGCCAGCCGGCACTGACCCCGAGCGGGCTTTCAGCCTGCTGCACGACGGCCGCCATCGGGTGGCCCCTGTCGTCGACGCCGGCGGCCGCTGTGTGGGCATCCTGACCAGGACCGGTGCACTGCGTGCGACGCTCTACCAGGCGGCACTCGACGCACGCGGCCGACTCCGGATCGGGACCGCGATCGGGATCAACGGCGACGTGGCAGGCAAGGCGAAGCTGCTGCTGGACGCCGGCGCTGACCTGCTCGTGGTGGATACCGCGCACGGGCACCAGGACAAGATGCTGCAGGCGCTGCGGGCGGTCCGCGAGCTGAGTCCCGAGGTGCCGGTGGTGGCCGGCAACGTCGTGACCGCAGCGGGCGTGGCCGACCTGGTCGAGGCTGGTGCCGACATCATCAAGGTCGGCGTAGGACCAGGCGCGATGTGCACGACGCGGATGATGACGGCCGTCGGCAGGCCGCAGTTCAGCGCGGTGCTCGAATGCGCGGCCGAGGCACGGCGGCTCGGCCGCCACGTGTGGGCCGACGGCGGCGTCCGGTACCCGCGCGATGTCGCGCTGGCACTGGCTGCCGGGGCGTCCAGTGTCATGATCGGCTCCTGGTTCGCCGGTACCTGCGAGTCCCCCGGCGACGTCTTCAGGGACGCCGACGGCAGGCTGTACAAGGAAAGCTTCGGCATGGCCTCCGCCAGGGCCGTGCGCCTGCGGGCCGCTGCGGACTCGCCCTTCGAGCGGGCCCGCAAGGAGCTGTTCGAGGAGGGCATCTCGTCTTCGCGAATGTACCTGGACCCCCAGCGGCCGGGCGTGGAAGACTTGCTCGACGCGATCACCGCGGGTCTGCGCAGCGCTTGCACATACGCCGGCGCGGACAGCATCGACGGCTTGCATGAGCGTGCCGTCGTCGGCATCCAGGGCGCCGCCGGATACGCCGAGGGCATGCCGCTGCCAACCGGCTGGTGAGCGCGCCTATCGGACGAACCGGGCGGTAGGCTGTGGTGCGGCAATTAGGGCTCTTAATTGCCATATCAGCATCGGCGTCGACGGGATCGTCATGCGCGCAGCAGTCCGCCTCGCCCTGGCCCCGCTGGCCGCCACCTGCCTCAGCTGGGGCCTGCTAGCCAGCCCGGTCGAGGCCAGCACCGCTCGGGCCAGCACCGCTCGGGCCACCGCGGTCCAGGCCACCGCGGTCCAGGCCACCGCTAAGACGCCCGGCCGGCCTACTGGAATCGTCGCGGCGGGCGCCGATCTCGTCAACGCACGCACTGGCGCCGTGCTGTGGAGCCGCGGCCTGCGCAGCGAGCGCCCGATCGCGAGCCTCACCAAGGTCATGACGGCCATCGTTGTCATCCGCGCCGGGCACCTTGACCGGAAGATCACGGTGACTCAGCAGGCGGTGACATATGCGCAGAAATACGGCGCGACCACCGCCGGCCTGCGGGCAGGCGATGTGCTCACCGCGTGGCAGTTGCTGACGGGCATGCTGCTGCCCTCGGGCGCCGATGCCGCCTACCTGCTGGCTAACGCCTACGGCCACGGCTGGCGCTCGTTCGTGCGGAAGATGAACGCCGCGGCACGCGAGCTGGGCCTGACCCGGACGCATTTCGCTAACTTCGACGGCCTGCCCTGGCCAACCGAGCACTCCACCTACTCGACGCCGCAGAACCTGATCCAGCTGGGTGAAGCGGCGATGAAACTGCCGACCTTCCGGCAGATCATCCGCGAGCGCCAGGACCGCATCAGGGCCACCAAGTGGCATCAGCAGTACCGCTGGAAGAACACCGACTTGCTGCTCGGCCGCTATCGGGGGGCCATCGGCATCAAGACCGGTTTCACCCACGGCGCTGGCTATTGCCTCCTCTTCGAGGCAAAACGCGGCCAGCATGAGCTGATGGGCGTGGTGCTGGATAGCACGAGCACCGACCCCGCCATCCGCTTCGTCGCGGCCACTCGCCTGCTGAACTGGGGTTTCCAGCGCTAAGCAACTGCATTCGGGCTGGCAGGCACGGCGACTGCGGCGGTGGCCCAGTTCGCGATTCGCTCCAGCAGCGCCGGGCTCGCTCCTGATTCAGCGTGCCCGAATCCAGGCACTATCCACAGCTCCTTGGGCTGCCGGGCGGCTGCGAAGATCTGTTCCGCATGGTCTGCAGGGAAGTACTCGTCACGGTCGCCATGCACGACCAGCAGCGGCGTCGGCGAGATCCGCGCGGCAGCCTCGTCGGGCGGCAGGGGCACCGGATCCCAGCGGCCATCGCTAATCCGGGTGTTCAGGAACCGCCTGGCGATCAGCCGGCCCACCTTGTGCTCCACGGCCCAGTGCACGCGCCGCATGGCCGGCGTACCCCGGTAATACCAGCGGCCAGGCCCGCTGACGGATACGACCGCATCGACGCCGCCCAGCAAGCCGGCGTGCCGCAGCACGATCGACGCTCCCATGGAGAAGCCGATCGTCACGACACGCTCGTAACCAAGCTCGCGGGCATAGCGCACGGCCACGTCAACGTCCTTGATCTCCTGGTCGCCCAGCGTGCTGAGCCCGCCGGAGCGGCCGTGCCCGCGGAAGTCGAATGCCACGACCCCGCCAAACCGGTTCAGCCGCCTGGCCACCCCCCACAGGTGGCCGCCCCGCCAGTTCAGCGTGAAGCCGTGCGCCAGCACCAGGCCCAGGCTCCGGTCGCCGGGCAGGTGGATCGCCTCGATCGGGACCGCGTCGTCGGTCACCAGCGTCACGGCCTTAGTCACGGGCTTGGTCATCCCTCTATTCTGCGCGACGGCCGGGGCTGCCATGGCCGGCGCCTCTTCCCTGAGCGGTCACTGCTGGGGCAGTCTGGTGCCTGCCGCGCGGGTCCCCCGCTACGCACACAGCTCCCCTGCTATGCACCGCCTGGAGGCGTTTGTGTCCGTGCTCGAAGCGCTTGTCTCCGCCCTTCGGTCGTCCGCGGTCCAGATCGTGGACCTGACAGCCAGGCTTGAGCCGTCTACCCCGGTCATCCAGCTGCCCGCGCCGTTCGCGAACACGATCCCGTTCAGCTTGCAGGAGGTCAGCCGCTATGACGACCGCGGCCCGGCCTGGTACTGGAACAACATCAGCACGGGCGAGCACACCGGGACCCACTTCGACGCGCCCGTGCACTGGGTGAGCGGGCGCGACAGGGAAGACGTGGCCGCGATACCTGTGACCAGCATGGTCGCTCCGGCGGTCGTGCTTGACTTCAGCGAGCAGGCGGCGGCGGACCCGGACTTCCTGCTGGACATCGGCCACATCCGCGAGTGGGAGTCACAGCACGGCGCGCTGCCGGCCTGCGGCTGGCTGCTCTACCGAACCGGCTGGGATGCCAGGTCCGGCAGCCAGGCGCAGTTCCTGAACGCGAACGAGACCGGCCCGCACACGCCCGGGATCTCGGTGGCGTGCGCGCGCTGGCTCGCCGAGGAGGCGCCGGTGATCGGGCTCGGTGTCGAGACCGTCGGCACCGATGCCGGTGCCGCGCACTCCTTCGACCCCCCGTTCCCTTGTCATTCCGCGCTGCTGGGCGCCGGCAAGTACGGCCTGACGCAGCTGCAGAATCTGGGCACCCTGCCGCCGACGGGAACGGTGCTCATCGCAGGTCCGCTGCCCATCGTTGGCGGCTCGGGCAGCCCCGCGCGGGTGCTCGCCCTGGTGGAGCGGTCCTGATGCTGGTCAGCGACGCGGTGGCCAGCATGCTCGCGGGCCTGGGCGTGGACACAGTTTTCGGCGTGGTAGGCAGCGGGAACTTCCACGTCACCAACGCTTTGATAGGTAACGGGGCCCGCTACATTGCGGCGCGGCACGAGTGCGGAGCTGCCAGCATGGCCGACGGATGGGCCAGGCAGACCGGCCGGCCGGGAGTGGTCAGCGTCCATCAGGGTCCTGGCCTGACGAATGCGCTGACCGCGATCACCGAGGCGGCCAAGAGCCGGACTCCGCTGCTGGTCCTGGCTGCGGACGTCAGCTCCGGCGCCGTTACCTCCAATTTCCGGATCGATGTCGACGCCATCGCCAGAGCCGTCGGCGCGACCCCCGCGCGGCTGCATTCGGCCGCTTTCGCAGTCGACGACACCCTCCGGGCCTACCTGACGGCCCGCGACGAGCGGCGCACGGTCGTACTCGCCCTGCCACTCGACGTGCAGGCCGGGGAGTGCACCTGGCCGGACCCGCCGGCGCCGCGTCCGGCAGTTGCCCGCCCGCCCGCGCCCGGTCAGGCGGCGGCGCTGGCGTCTGCACTGACAGCGGCAGCCCGGCCGGTCTTCATCGCCGGGCGCGGGGCCAAGCAGGCGGCCGCGCGGCAGGCTCTCGAACTGCTCGCTGTGCAGTGCGGAGCGCTGCTGGCGACCTCGGCGGCGGCGAAGGGCCTGTTCCGCGGCAACCCCTGGGATCTCGATGTCAGCGGTGGCTTCGCCTCGCCGCTTGCGGCCGAGCTCATCGGAAACGCCGACCTGATCGTCGGCTGGGGCAGCTCGCTGAACATGTGGACCACCCGGCATGGCAGCCTGATCGGCAGGTCTGCGACGGTGGCCCAGGTCGACTGCGAACTGCCCGCCATCGGCGCGCACCGGCCGGTTCAGCTGGGTGTCGTGGGGGATGTCGTGCTGACCGCGCAAGCGGCGAGCGCGCTGCTATCCGGTGAGCGGGCGGCCGCGGTGCCGGCCAGTGACGACTGCGGCTACCGGTCGGCCGCCATCAGGGACAGGATCAGCGCCGGGATCCGCTGGCGAGACGTGCCGTACGACGACGACAGCGACGGGCAGCGAATCGACCCGCGCACGCTGACCATCGCGCTTGATGACATGCTCCCGGCCGAGCGCATCGTCGCCGTCGACTCGGGCAACTTCATGGGCTACCCGAGCATGTTCCTGTCGGTGCCTGACCAGGACGGGTTCTGCTTCACCCAGGCCTACCAGTCGATCGGGCTGGGCTTGTCGTCGGCGATCGGCTCGGCCATCGCACGGCCCGACCGGCTGACGGTCGCGGCACTTGGCGACGGCGGGGCCCTGATGAGCATCAGCGAGCTGGAGACCGCGGTCCGCCTGGCCCTGCCGATGGTGATCGTGATCTATGACGATGAGGCGTACGGCGCCGAGGTCCACCACTTCGGCCCGGACGGCTACCCGCTCGACACGGTCCGGTTCCCGCCAGCCGACCTGGCCGCAATCGGCGCCGGCTATGGCTGCGCGGCCGTGACTGTGCGGTCGGCGGCCGACCTCGGCCCGGTTCGCGAATGGCTGGACAGTAGCCCTGACCGGCCGATTGTCATTGACGCCAAGGTCACCTCCGGCCGTGGTTCGTGGTGGCTCGAGGAGGCGTTCCGCGGGCACTGAGCGAGCCCGCCGCGAGCCGTTGGCAGGCACAAGCACTGAGGCTGCCAGGCGCAAGCACTGAGCCTGCTAGTCGCAAGCACTAGGCCGGCCGCGCGTACTGCGCGGCGCTGGCCTCTGGCTGCATTGACCCTCTCAGCCCCGGGTCAGCGGATCCTTATACGCCATCTCCTCCGGCGTCTGCTAACACCTTGGCATGGTGCTCAGCGGGAGTGGGCTCGCCGGGGATCTCGCCGAAGGCTGGCTCGGCATCCGGCTCCTCCTCCGGGTAGGCGACCTCGCCGTGCACGGCGATGTCTCCGGCCAACAGGTCGGCATCCGACATGCGCAGCGGCGTGAAGAACTTGATCACGCGCAGGATCACATAGGTCACGAGCGCATCCCAGATGATGACCGTCAGGGCGGCCTCAGCCTGGATCAGCAGCTGCTTCGGGTGGCCGTAGAACAAGCCGGCCGAGGTCACGTCCGGCGTCTTGCCCAGGCCCAGATAGATGATCATCTTGGGATCGGCGAGCAGGCCCACGAGCAGACCGCCGAACAGGCCGGCGAAGCCGTGCGTATAGACCACGCCAAGCGCGTCGTCGACCTTGTTGAACGGCCAGACCTTCCGCGGCAGGTAGCCGAAGAGGACCCACACCAGGCCCGAGGTGACGGCGCCGATGACAATGGCGCCGACGCCGTTCACGTAACCAGCGGCCGGGGTGATGCCGACCAGGCCGCAGATCATGCCGTTGACGCCGCCGACGAACGTGGGCTTCTTCGCCTTGCTGAAGCCCATGTCCATGATGATCCAGGTCATCATGGCCACGGCCGTCGCCAGGTTGGTGTTGACCACCGCGGCAGTCGCGTCGGCGCCAGCGAAGTACGGGTCACCGCCGTTGAAGCCGTTCCAGCCGAGCCAGAGGATGCCGGCGCCGACTGCGATGAACAGCAGGTTGTTGGGTACCGCCTTCTCCCGGTCGCGGGCCAGCCGCGGCCCGACCATAGCCGCTGCCACGAAGCCGGACACGCCCGCTGCCAGGTGGATGACGTAGCCACCACTGAAGTCCAGCGCGCCCTTGCCTGCCCAGTAACCGCCGCCCCACAGCAGGAACGCGTTCACTGTGTACGCGAACGTGATCCAGAGCGGCACGAACATCAGCCAGACCCTGAACTTGATCCGGCCGACCACGCTGCCGATGAACAGGATCGGCGTGATCGCGGCGAACACGAACTGGAAGTAGACCAGCGAGCCCTCGGGGAATCTGAATTTAGGCATCAGCCCGTCGAGCAGCGGGATATTGGCCTGCGACTGCTCTCCGCCAGCGCCGACCACCGTCCCCGGCCTGCCGATAAACGTGTGAATCCACGGTGAGCCGAAGCCCATCTTGAATGCCCACAGCACCCAGACGATCAGTGTGAGGGCGAACGCGCTGAACACCATCATCATGGTGTTCACGGCCCACTTGCGCTGTACGATCCCGCCGTACAAAACCGCGAGCGCTGGGATGCTCATCAGACCGACGAGCGTTGCAGCTGTCATCTGCCAGGCGTTATCGCCTGAGCTGAGGAAGCTTGCGTACGGGTTCACTCTCCGCCTCCAAGGGCATGAAGCGAAGGGCTGCCGGGTAGCCAGGCGTCGGCGACCAGCACGGTCCCAGCCGACCGCTTCGGTTCTGTCAGGTACGGTTCACTTTTCCCACGCGCTCGTTTCCGCCAAGTTTCGTGATCGTTACGTCAACCGCACAAGCCGTCGCCGTGCCACCGGAATTGTTAAACCTTTGTTTCCTGCGTTGCCGAAATGCGGCACCAGGTCACTCTGCCTTGCGTGCTCGCGAGGGTGCCCCAGCTGTCGGCGAGTGCGTCCACGAGCAGCAGGCCATAACCGTGCTCGGCCGCCATGCCGGGCTGCACAAGCTCCAGCGGCCGGCTGGGACCGCCGTTGTCGCGGACCTGGATGAGGATCCCGGCGGCCGCTGGGCACAACGCGAGCAATACCGTGCCGCCGTCCGTGCCCGACTGACTGTGCAGGATCGCGTTGGTGACAAGCTCGCTGACGACCAGCAGCGCGGTCTCCAGCACGGGGTGACCGTCACCCAGTACCTCGCGCGCCAACGCTCGGGCCAGCCCGGCCGACTCCGGCGTTCCTGACAGCACGCGAAGCACCGGCATGCGCACCGCACGGCGGCGCGGCATGGCCGGCAGCGCCGGGCTGACCACAGGCGCCCGATTGGCGGGCGCCGCCGGGTTACTACGGCTGCCGGCCATCACGCTGCCGTCCTGCGCGGACCGTGGGCAACCGCCGTCACGGTCGCCGACCGCACAACTAACTCAGTACGCATGACCATTACTCCGGCTGTCTGGGCTTGTACTCCGGCTGTCTGGGCTTGCACTCCGGCTGTCTGGGCTTGCTCCGTTACTCCGGCTGTCTGGGCTTGCTCCGGGGCGCTCCTCGCGCAGGGCCGCAACGTCGCCACGCGGGTCGCGGAGACGACCGTAGTCGGATGGCCATTACCGGACCGTTACCCAGGTGTAACCGGACTCGGCGGGATACGGCGTCGCATCACAGCGAGCACGATCCGGTGCCGACCAGCTGCTGAGATGTTTCTGCGACCATTCATCTGCGCGAAGCCACCAGGGTTATGGGCCAGGCGGCTCGCGGGCTGTCAGGTCTTGTTCGTCGGCCGATGCGCACTAAACTCAATAAGTGCGCATCGATCACGTATCAGACGAGTTGCGGTAGCCTTCGGCCATTCCTCGGACAGGCGATCAATGGAATTCCGGATCCTCGGCCCGTTATACGCAGATGCGGGGACCGGCGACGGCCCGGCGGCGATTCGCCAGCCGTTGCTGCAGTCTGCCTTAGCCGTACTGCTGCTGCGCGCTAACAGGCCGTGCCCCCGCGGCTGGCTGATCCAGGCGCTGTGGGGCACCGAACCGCCAGGTTCGCCGGAAGCATCGCTGCGCGTTTGCATCAGCAGGCTGCGGCAGAGCCTGGGCGGTTGCGCGGTGCGGCTGGACAGCGTCGGGCCTCCCGGTGGGCGCGCGCCCGGACACCGGCAGCAGCGCGGGTACCTGATGACGGTGCGGCCAGGCGAGCTCGACCTTGACGAGTTCAACGACCTGGCTGCGCAAGGCCAGGCCGAGCTGGATCTGGGCAATGCTGCGGCCGCAGCCGCCTCGCTCACCCAGGCGCTGGCGCTGTGGGCGGACCCGCCGTTGCCAGACCTGCCCGATACGCCAGTGATCGCGGCCGAGATCGCCGGCCTGAAAGCGCTGCGCGTAGCCGCCGCCGACGCACTCGTCGATGCCCGCCTAGCCGCTGGTGAGCAAGAGCTGGTCCTCGGCCAGCTGCGGGCCGCAATGATGGCGGATCCCGGCCGGGAGCGGAGTGCGGCACAGCTGATGCGCGCCTATCACGCCATCGGGCTGCGCAAGGAAGCCCTGCACGTGTACCAGCGCGCGCGCCGGGCGACCCTCGAGGAGCAAGGCACCGAGCCTGGCCCTGTGCTGGCCGTGCTGCACCGGCAGATCCTGGCTGAGGAGCTGGCGGCGGAGCGCCCGCCCGGCAGTATCACCGGGGCGTCAACGGCCGGCGCCAGGCCGGCCTGGCAGGTTCCGGCGCCCCCGCCGGATTTCACCGGCAGAGCCGACGAGATAGCCCGGATCGCCGACAGCCTGACAGGGCCGGCCGGTCCGGTTGCCGTCGTGACCGGCGGGCCTGGCACCGGCAAGACCGCTATCGCCGCGGCCGTGGCGCTCGCGCTGCGCGAACAGTTCCCGGACGGTCAGTTGTACGCCGAGCTTGGCGGGGTGGAGCAGCCGAGGGACCCGCTGGACATCCTGGCCGACATCCTGCTGAGCCTTGGCGTCGG
This sequence comes from uncultured Actinomycetota bacterium, assembly GCA_963834665.1. GTDB lineage: Bacteria > Actinomycetota > Actinomycetes > Streptosporangiales > Streptosporangiaceae > JAJYUU01. The sequence goes on along the minus strand of CAWICK010000003.1, from coordinate 102,901 downwards.
CGCGCGCAGCATCCCGCAGCCGGCCCGGCCCGGGCGGCGATGTACCGGGGATTGCTCGCCGACCGCCGGGTCCTTGTCGTCGCTGATGACGCCGCAGTTGCGGCGCAGGTGCGCCCCCTGCTGCCAGGACCCCGCGGCGCTGCGCTGCTGGTGACCAGCCGCGCGCGGCTGAGCGGGCTGGCTGGAGCCCGCATCGTCGAGCTTGACGGCCTGCCCAGCCAGGATGCGCTGGCACTGCTCAGCTCCGCGGCCGGGGCAGGCCAGGCAGCCGCTGAGCCAGCTGCTGCGCAAGCAGTCGTGACCGCCTGCGGCGGCCTGCCCCTGGCCCTGCGGCTGGCCGGCGCCGCGCTTGCCCACCGGCCTGGCCTGACGGTGACCAGGCTTGCCTATGAACTGTCCGCCGGCATGGCAATGGACGTGCTGGCAGCCGACGACACCTCGCTACGCGAGGCGATTGGGGCAAGCTACCGGAGCGTCTCCAGCCCGGCCCGCGCGGCGCTCACCCTCGCCGTGACCACCATGCCGGGAGAGATACCCGGCTGGGCGCTGGCCGAGCTTGCCGACGGCGACAGTAAAGCGGCGCTGGAACTCGCCGCCGTGGGCCTGCTCGCGCCGGCCCAAGCCGAAGTCGGCGGGGCCCGCTTCCGCGTGCACCCGCTCACCAGGGCGTACGCGATCGAGCGCGGCCCGGACTCTGCCGGGCCCGCCGCGGAGCACCGGCTGGCACGGTTGCGCTCAGGCTGGCTTCACCGTGCCCGCCAAGCCGCAGCGGCCGGTCCGGAGCTGCCATTCCTTGCCCGCTCCCCGTTCCCCTCATCGGGGGCGCAAAGGGCTGCTCCTTCCTCGCTGGCCAGCGTCGAAACCGGGCCTGGCTGGCTGGCGAGCGAACGGGCCAGCCTCCTGGCCGTCGCGGCGCAGGCGTGCGAGTCCGGGGAATACCAGGCTGCTGGCGAGCTCGCCGGGCAGCTGACAGCTCACCAGTGCGTTCATGGCGAATTCGCCGACGCCATCGGCACATGGCGCTCCATCGTCGCCGCCGCGACCGCGGCTGACGACGCAGCGGCTGCAGCGCGGGCGTCCTACGTGCTGGCGTTCGTCCTCGCCGAAGGGCATCAGGTCGGCGAGGCCGCGCGGTTGCTCACGGCCAACATGGCCGCTCTGGAACAGGCGCGCGACCAGCGGATCGCGGCGATGGCTGCTGGCCTCGCTGGCCGGTGCTACAGCGCCAGCGGCCGGCATGCCGCTGCGATGCGAACAGCTAGAACCGCGATGCGCCTGGCCGGCGACGAACCGGACGGCGAGCTGACCCGCTGCGCGGCGCAAGCGGTGCTCGGGCTGACGCTCGCCCGCATCGGCATCCTCAGTCTGGCCGAGGATCACTGCCGGCAGTCCCGACGGCTGGCCAGGGACCTTGGCCAGCCCGCTTACGAGTCGGCCGCGGTCCGCGCGCAAACCCAGGTGCTCATCCTGAGCGGCCAGCATGGCGCTGCGGAGTTCCTGTGCGGCGAAGGAATCCGCCTGGCGCGCGGATACGGCAGTGAGATCACCGCGGCCCGGTTCATGCTGCTACTCGGGCGGGCACGCCAGCTCGGCGGCAACCCGTCCGCCGCGATCGGCAGCTTGCGGGCGGCGCTGGATACCTTCCGCAGTGTCGGCTGCCTTGCCGAGGAGGTTACGGCGCTGGGCCTGCTGGCCGCGTGCTCCGAGCAGTCCGGTCACACCGGGCAGGCCGCGGCAGACCGGCACCACTTGTCGCAGTTCCTCGACGGCCAGGGTCAGCCAGATAGCGAAGCCAAGACGTCCGCGGCGCTCGCCGCATGCAAGGTGACCCGCCGCTGACGGACGAGCCGTCGGCCGACGCGTGACTCGCGGCAGGCCCAGGGCCCAGACGTTCCTGCCAGGCAGGCGTTCGCGACTCGCATGCGGGTGCTAGGCATTAGCCCGGCGGAGGCGTTCGGCTGCTTGTGCCCGGAGCGCATCGCCGCCCACCGGGGTGTCGCCGTGCAGAGCCCGATTACGCTGCCGGGACCAACTGCGAAACTCACCCCACGTGATCCCATACTGATGGCGAGCGACAGTCATCCCGCGAACGACTGGAGCGGGGTAGTCGCGTCGTGGTCGTTACCTTGCCGCTGAGCTCGCGGTGCTAGGGGGTGAACAACCTCCAGTGCCCTTCGGAGACGACTTCGACGTTGCCGTCGGTCACCTTGATGGCGGTCTGGTCGTCGATCGCGTACGTCGGCGCCGGTATCCTCGCGGCCCATTGTTCTGCGATGGCCATGTCTTGGTGATCCGCGTTGTCCACGTGCGGAATGATCGCAAAATCCACCAGTCCGACTCCCTGAGCCTTGACCAGGATCATGCGGAGTTCGCCATCGGGCGTATCGAACACGATGTCTTCCGTCGACAGCGCATCGCCGCTGCCGCGACGCGGTTCACGGTAAGTCTCGGCAAAGGTGGAGGTTGCGGCGATGCTCCCGGCGCTCACTCCTAGGTAGACCGTCTCGCTAGGCACCGATTGCAGGACGTCTGCAAGCCCGGACTGCCGCATCCAGTACGACAAGAACACTGGATCCCCGCCCCACACCAGCAGGGCGTCGGTCTCCTGGACCGCCGGAACCCAGCATTCTTCGTCGATGCTGGGCAGCACGGAGAGCTCCAGCACTCCCAAAGACTTCCAGCCCAATCCGGCGAAGGGACTTTTGGTCCTTCCGCAGATCGCCTCCCATGCGAGGCCAGCACCGCCGGGGAAGGGGTATATCGCGGTCGGAATGACGAGAGCGCTGGATTCCTCAATCGGCTTGCCCAGTAGGCCGAGAAGCGCGTCGCGGATGCTCGTGTTCGCGATGCCGGAAGACGTCAGCAGAAGTTTCATGGCGTTCCCTCTTTATCTAAGCAGCGACATGAGGTCATTCTCCAGCTTGTCGAAGCCGGAGTCCTGGCCGTCGTACTTGCTCATATGGTCACGGCCGCAGCCAAGGCAAGTCTTGCGCTACCGTTCGATCAGACATCGTCGACGTCACCGTCGGCTGTCAGCCTCGCGGAGCATCTCGTCGAGTTCGGGGTCGTGCCCGATCTCCCGGACTTCTTGCGCGCACCTGCAGGCGACGGAGATCTTGGCAGCCCATTCCAGCGCCTCCTCGCATGAGGACACCTCGACGAGCGTGAATCCGCCGATGGCCTCCGGGCACGGGCCGTCGGTGACCGTCCCGTCGGTGGCCACGATGCTCGCTGCCTGGTTTACCAGCCCGCCGGCAGACACATACACGCCGGCGTTGATGGCCTCCTGGACCACCGCGCGCGCGGCCTTGGCTTATCAGGCCCCTCCTCGTCGGGGACGTGGTCCATCGCGTGGGCACCGAACGAGATCAGGTACTGCGTCATCCCATGACTCCCATGTCCTGGCGGCACCTTCCTGCCGCCTCTCGCCTCATATACGAACGCCTCGCTCCAGTTTCGACAGCCTGCCAGAAGGAATTCTGGCAGGACCTCCGCCGTTCCGCCCCGCGGGCGTCATGTGACCTGTGTTCGCGGAGATCATCGGCGCTCCACCGGCTACGAGTGGACCGAACGCACTCACCCTGCCGCGGAGCGACGGTCCGGCCGGCGCAGCAGAGCCGAACGAGTCGGGTAACAACCAAGTCAAGCTGGCTCGCCCGCCTGTTCAAGGGAGGGGCGCTGCGTCCGGTCGGCCTTCGCGACTGCGGGCTCACCGCCGCCCAGCTTCGTGACCCGCTCTAACCCAGCAACCACCGCGCGGACGCTGCTTGGCCCGCTGCTCCTGGCTGGCATCGCGAAACGGTAGCACCGCCGGGAAGATAACTGAATCGCGGGTAAGCAGCGGCTACTTGCCGGCGCACGCGGCGAATGCGGACCCATGCCGGGCGATCCCCGGCATACGCCGTGGTTGTGACCGGCGGTCAACGTCGCCGAACCTGGAAGAGGCAGAGCCAAACCCAGAGCCAATGCAGGCAGTTCTTCCGCGACGTCTGGCGACATCACGCCAGGAAGTACGTGGGCGGGCTCCGGGCCGTCGGTCATGCCGGCCGGTATCTATAACAGTACCGGCTTGCTGAGTGTCAGCCTGCACGGCGAGCCGACATCGGCGTCGGGCGAGGAAGATGACCTGACCGGCCTGGATCTGGTCGGTATCCAGGAGTGCAGCCACGGGCTAACCCCTGATCCGGCCCGCCGCGACCAGACCAGATCTGGCGCGCCAGGCCGTTATCGTCGACGTGACCCCCTGATCGGGCGCCGCGCATGCGCGGATGAGCAGGTCCGAGCGCGGCGCACCCAGTTCATCAGCGAGCACTGCTCGTTCGCCAGTCTTGACGAGATGACCGAACTGGCGGTGCAGGCCTCACCGAGGCGGCCCGCCTCTGCAGTTCGCCGCGCGGCGTGCAGCACAACGCCGGCCAGACGGCAGCCGGTCGCTGGACTGGCGCTATGACCCGCAGATCGGCTCGACCCAAGGCGGGCACGCGGCGCTCTGGACTGATCTGCCCCGGCTCAGCATGCCGGTGATGCTGGTCCGTGGCGGCGACAGCGTGTTCGTCGCGCCGGGGCGACTTGGCCGCGATGACCGCGAGGCTGCCCACGCTGCGAGTCGAAGTGGTACCAGGAGCCGGGCAGGCCGTGCAAAGCGATCAGCCTCTTGCGCTTGCGGCCCTGATCAGAGAGTTCATGCCAGTCAGCTGAGCACCATTTGGTTGCGCCTTCATTAGCGGCAATGCTAGCATTGCATGCATCCTAGGATCCGGAGGCAAAGGTCATGACAACGCTGACGATTCGGGGCCTGGATCCCCAAACGCACGCACAGCTTCGTGTCGAGGCAGCGCGCCATGGACGTTCGATGGAGGCCGAAGTGCGGGCCATACTCCATGAGCGATTGGCTCCGCGCCCCGCCGCGCGCGGTCTTGGCACCAAGATCCACGAGCGCTTCAGGGCCCTCGACGGCGAACTGCAGATCCCTGACCGCAGCAACGAACTGCCTCGCGCAGCGGAGTTCGATCTTTGATCGTCGTCGACACCAATGTCATTTCGGAGCTCACCCGGCAAGCCCCGGCGCCCGAGGTGGTGTCCTGGCTTGATTCACTCGCCGCGGATGAGGTCGCCACAACGGCGATCACCGCGGCCGAACTGCTCTACGGCGTCGAACGGCTTCCAGATGGACGTCGCAAGACTGAACTGGCTGCGGCGGTTCACGGGCTGCTCAGCGACGACTTCCAGGGCCGGGTCCTGGCCTTCGACGAACCGGCTGCCGGCCGGTACGCCGAGATCGTCTGCCGCAGAGAACGCCTCGGGCGCGCCATCGCCGTAGCCGACGCACAGATCGCGGCTGTCTGCCGCGCGATCGGCGCGACCTTGGCGACCCGCAACACTGACGACTTCGAGGAAACGGGAATCGATCTGATCAACCCATGGAAGCTAGCGTGATCACATCTCTCGGCAGCGAGCTGGAGCATCCGGCCAAGAATCCGCAGGTCAGCGCAGCTGCCACCAGCGGACCCATGGCGGCTCGTACAGCGTGTCCGCAAGCACCGCGCGCCTGCACGACTGACGTGACGTCAGTCCTGGTGCGCATAGATGGCCCGCAGCTTGCCCTTGGCGAGCTTGCCAGTCTCGGTGCGGGGCAGCTCGTTGCCGAAGTGGACGATGCGAGGCGCCTTATAGCTGGCCATCTTCGACTTGACGAAGGCGATGATCTCGGCGGCCAGCTCTGGTCCGGGAATCGCCTCGGCCGACGGCTGAATGAAAGCGGAACGGACTCGCCCATCTCGGAGTCAGGGACACCGATGACGGCGACGTCGTAGACGGCAGGGGCAGGGCGAGCGCGTTTTCGGTCTCTTGCGGGTAGATGTTGACGCCGCCAGAGATGATCATGAAGGCCTTGCGGTCGGTGAGGAACAGATACCCGTCGGCATCGAGGTAGCCGATGTCGCCGAGAGTGGTCCAGGTCAGGTGTCTGGGGTGCTGGGCGGCCCGGGTCTTATCAGGGTCATTGTGGTAAGTGAACGGGATGGTCGCGCTCTCGAAGTACACCGCGCCGATCTGGCCCACGGGCAGTTCGGTGCCGTCGTCGGCGCAAATATGCAGGGGCCCGCGCACGGGTCTACCGACGCTGCCGGGCTTGGTCAGCCAGGTGGGGCCGTCGATGACGGTCATGCCGTTCCCCTCGGTTCCGGCGTAGTACTCCATCAGCACCGGGGCCCCACCAGTCGATCATCCGCTGCTTGACCTCGACCGGACACGGCGCGGCCGCAGCTAGCAGAAGGTAAATCGACCGCAGACTACGCACCGCACGGCTTCAGCTATCCGTCATGAGCGAGCGCGCCAGTGCCGGTACCTCGGCCATGGCACGCATCGCATCGTTGAGGTGGGTGCAGCCCCCGGTGCCTTTGAGCTCCTGCAGCACCGCAGCGAGCTGGAAGCGCCGGGAATCGTCCGGCGCCGGTGCGGTCGCGGCTTCCGCTGCCGCGCCGCCCAGCGCGCGAACACGCGAGTACGCAGGACAGTGGTTTGACGTGCTGATGCGGGGTAGGCGAGTTGCTCTCACCGGAATGGAGTACCAGATGCCGAAGAGCCAGATCAAAGACGAGAAGACGTACCGGAAACTCCGCAAGCACGGCGCGGGCAAGGAGATGGCCGCCCGGATTGCGAACGCAGCCGCCAGCAGCTCCCGCAAGAAAGTGGCGAGCAAGGGCGGCCGCGCCGGTTCCTATGACGACTGGTCGAAGGCTGACTTGCTGAAGCGCGCCAAGGAGATCGGCATCAAGGGCCGGTCAGCGATGAGGAAGTCAGACCTGATCGCTGCTCTCCGGCATCGCTGATCACCGAGGACCGGAGTAATTCCGCTCCCGGACTACGCAGGATGCTGGGTGGCGCCTGCCGCAACGACGGGCTCGCGCTCGCGGGGCAGGCCGCGCCGGGAGGTCACCGGCGGTTCCTTCCGCGGGACCGGCGGCCGGCAGCTGATGCCGCTGCCAGGCCAGGAGCCGGCTAGCCGGGACGACCTGCAGGTGTGCGGCGATGCCGATTACCGAGAAGCGGGACAGCATGACTGAGCGCGGATACACAGAATCTGGCTTGGGCGGCGGATGCCGACCAGCATGTGCGGGCTCAAATGGCACGAGCCACACGTGCCGACCTTCCCGGAACCGGAGCGGCAGCGGCAACGGCCCCTGCGCCGGCTGCGGCACCCGGGCGGAATGCACGGCCGACCCGCCGCGGAAACACTGAAGGAGGAGATTTATGGGCAACGAACTCTCGGGCCAGCGCATCGCTTTCCTGGCCAGCAACGAGGGCATGGAACAGGTCGAGCTCACCACTCCCTGGCAGGCGGTCCGGGACGCGGGCGGCACCCCGGAATTGCTCGCGCCGAAGGCCGGCACCGCTCAGGCGTTCAACCACCTCGACAAGGGCGACACCTTCCCGGTGGACACCGCCATCACCGACGCCGACCCGGCGAACTACGACGGCATCGTGCTGCCCGGAGGGGTAGCAAATCCGGACCAGCTGCGCACCGTGCCGGAAGCAGTCGAGTTCGTGCAGGCCATATTCCGGGCAGGCAAGCCTGCCGCGGTGATATGCCACGGACCCTGGACCCTGGTCGAGGCGGACGTCATCCGGGGCAGGCGGCTGACTTCGTGGCCCAGCCTGCAAACTGACATCCGCAACGCCGGGGCCGAGTGGGTAGACGCCGAAGTGCAGCTATGCACCGCCGGACCGAACACGCTGCTCACCAGCCGCAAGCCGGATGACCTGCCTGCGTTCTGCCGCGAGCTGATCAGCCAGTTCGCCCGCGGCGGGCAGTAGCGCGGCGGCGGCGCCGGGCCCGCCAGGTCCGCGGGCGACAGCGGTTCCTGTACGTACCGCAGCATCGCGCCAGCGTGAAGCCCTGCGGTTCTCCCGCTTGAGAGGTGACGAGATCAGCGGGCTCCTGGCCGATCCTGGTCGAGCGTCCTTCCGGACTGGATCGCCTAGCGGCGTGGCGATGTCGCTCATGAGCTGTCGGCCGTCGCGCCGAGGCCGATGACCTGGCCCGCGGCACGCACACGGAGTTCCTCCAGCAGTTCCGCCTGACGCCGGGCCCTGGCGATGAGCTCATCCAGCCGGCCGGCGTCCAGCCGCTTGTCCGTCTCGGCCAGGACCCGCAGCGTGCGCCAGCCCGCAGCCTTCCCCTCCACGCCCAGCCGGAGCATTTCCAGCTCTTCCAGGCTGCTAAGCGGCGACCGGGCCAGCAAATAGCCGTTGAGCTTCAGCCGGGCCGCCTTCTCGCCAATCCACGCGGCGCAGACCTTGTAGCCGCGGACCGGCACGCCAAGTTCGGCCATCATGTCCCGCAGCGCGGCCCGATCCTGCGCGACCTCAGCCGACAAACGCTGCAAAACGCCGTCATCCGCCGGGCCCGGTTGCGACGCCGCCACCCTGCGTGCCAGCTCAAGCCCGCCGGTCGCGCCCGCCAGATGATCATTGAGATAAATGCCGAGCAAACCGTGCCCGGATCGCCTGGTCACTGTCGCGATGCCCGCCCCTGCCATAACCCCTCCACGCTGGACTCTGGATGAACCCCCCTGTCTCTCTGCCACCTGAGGCACGGCTTATGCATCAACCGGCGCACCAGCTCACAGACATCCGGCCTGCTGGATACCCGTCACGCAGGGCATAACGAGCCACCGATGCGCGGCCGCGCTCGACCGAACCGGCCAGCCGGACGGCGTGCGAGCGACCTTGCCCCCGTGCCGCTCCGGTGATGAGCGCGACCTTTCCCCGCAGCTTGCCCATTGCCCGGCCTCCCGGCGAAAGAGAAATTAGATAGGAATCATAGTAAGGAATAGCTTGACAGCTGGCTAGTCCGCGCGCTGGAATTGCTGTGCCGGGAACCGGTCGAGGGAGGGCATGGTGGCAGCAAGTTGCGAGGGCCGGGTTGCCGCGGTGACCGGAGGCAGTCGCGGAATCGGGCGCGCCATCGCCGAGGCGCTGCTGGCCGAGGGGGCGAGTATCGCCATCTGCGGCCGGTCGGCAGAGAAGGGCAAGGCGGCGCTTGAGGAGATGGGTGCGGGCGACCGCGGCTATTTCCTGGCCTGCGACGTCCGGCAGCAGGACGAGGTGGAAGGCTTCATCGACGCCGCGGCCGGGCACTTCGGCGCGCTAGACATCCTGGTCAACAACGCCGGCGGCACAGACGGCTTCGCCAGAGTCCACGAACTCAGCGATCAGGCGTGGAACAACGCCCTGGCGTGGAACTTGAACTCGACCTTCTGGGCGACCCGACGGGCACTCCCCTACATGCTGCGGGGCCACTGGGGCCGGATCATCGCTATCTCCTCGGTCGAGGGCAAGCAGGCAACCAAGCCGACGCTGAGCCACTACATCACCAACAAGCACGCGATCAACGGGTTCGTCAAGGCCGTCGCTTACGAGTACGGACCCGACGGGATCACATCGAACGCCATCTGCCCCGGCGCGATCGAGACCGACACCATGCGCGATGCCGGCGCCGCCGCTGCGGCCGCCGCCGGCATCAGCTATCAGGCCTTCCTCGACAACTACGCGCAGGAGTCGATGATCAAGCGGCTCATCGCGGCGGAAGAAGTGGCGGCCATGGCGGTACTGCTGGCCAGCGATGCCGGCGCCGGCATCACCGGAGCACTGCTCAACGTCGACGGCGGCAGCGCCCCGTGGTGACAAAAGGCCGTGGTGAGGGAAAGGAAATGACAGTGCATAACGACGCGCCGCCCGCCTACACCGCCAGTGGCTACATCGATGGCCGCTGGGTTCTCGGCGATGGCGAGCCGTTCGAGGTGATCAACCCGGCGACCGAGGACGTGCTCGCCGTCGTCCCGGCCCTCACCGCCGCGCAGGCCAACCAGGCGGTCTTCGCCGCCACCCGCGCGTTCACGACCGGACCATGGAGCCGGGTGTCAGCCAGGCAGCGCAGCGAGCTCCTGCACCGGCTGGCCGACCTGCTCGAGCGCGACCAGGACCGGCTCATCGACCTCATGATCGACGAGATCGGCACACCACGGGCTGTCGCATCGTTCATGCAGGTGCCGTTCCCGATCCGCAACTTCCGCTGGTTCGCCGACGCGGCAGCGTGGCTGGCCGCCGGGCCCGACCAGTCGCTCCCCACGACAGCGGCCGGAGAAGGCACCGCCACCCTGCTCACCAGGGAACCTATCGGCGTCGTGCTCGGGTCTCACCGCCTTCAACTTCCCGCTGAACCTGGCCGCCTGGAAGATCGGCGGGGCGCTCGCTTCCGGCTGCAGCATCGTGCTGATGTGCTCGCCCAAGTCGGTCCTGACCACCACGGCGCTAGCCGCCCTGATCGAGGAGGCGGGCTTCCCGCCAGGCGCGTTCAACTTCGTCTACGGGCCGCCCGACCTCGCCGAGCACTTGTGCCGCCACCCGGGAATCGACTTCGTCACCTTCACTGGCTCTGCCGCAGTCGGCAGGCGCATCGTCGAACTGGCGGCGCCCACGCTGAAGCGAGTGGTCCTGGAACTCGGCGGCAAGTCCGCCGACGTGCTGCTGCCCGGCACCGACGTAGCGTCGCTGGCGATGCGCTGCGTGCTCGGCTGGACCGGCAATGCCGGGCAGGGCTGCAGCTCACTGACTCGTACGCTGGTGCACCGGCCGGATTACGACCGCTACCTGGCCGCCGCCGTCGCGTCGGCGGAGGCCCTCGGCTGCGGCGATCCGCGCGATGAGAAGACAGTAGTCGGGCCGCTGGTCTCGGCCGCACAGCGAGCCCGGGTATCGGGCTACGTCGACCGTGCCGTCGAGGCTGGCGCCCAGGTCCTGACCGGCGGCAAGCCGCCTGGGGCATTCGGCAAGGGCTACTACTACGAGCCAACCGTCATAACCGGCGTCGGCAACAGCGCCGAGATCGCGCAGGACGAGCTTTTCGGCCCGGTCAGCGTCGTGCTCCCCTACGACGACGTGGACGAGGCCGTCGAGCTGGCCAACGACACGATCTACGGTCTGGCGGCAAACGTGTGGGGTCCCACCGCGGCCGCCGTCGGCGTCGCGCACCGGATCCGGGCCGGGACCGTGACCGTCAACGGCGGCGGTCCGATGCTCGGTGATCACCCCTGGGGCGGATACAAGCAAAGCGGGCTCGGCCGCGAGGGCGGCGTGCTGGGGTTTGCCGAGTTCTTCGAGACCAAGCACATCCTGTGGCCGCTGGACCAGCCAGCCTGACGTTCCCTCAAATCAACCTGCACAACAGGAGGCAGCCGCCGTGCTAACAGCCGCCGAGGTCGACCAGTTCCGCGTTATCGACACTGACACCCACGTCATTGAGCCCTACGACCTGTGGACGTCGCGGCTCCCGTCCCGCTGGCGGGACCGGGCTCCGCACGTGAAATGGGACGACAGCCGCCAGGAGGACGCCTGGTACTTCGGTGCCGAGCGGATTGGCGCTGCCGCCTCCGCCGCCCAGGCCGGCTGGCGCGAGTACCCGCCGGACCATCCGCCGCGGCTGGCCGACGTGGATGTCGCGACCTGGGAGCCAACGGCCCGGCTGGCCCGGATGGACGAGTACGGCATCTGGGCGCAAGTGCTCTACCCGAACGTGGCCGGCTTCGGCGCCGGGAAGCTGCTCACGCTCGGTGACGGCGAGCTGATGCTGGCCTGCGTTCAGGCCTATAACGACTTTCTGGCCGAATACTCCTCGGCCGACCCCCGGCGCTTCGTTCCCATCATGGCGCTGCCGATGTGGGACATCGACCTGTGCGAGAAGGAGATCGTCCGCGCCGCGTCCCTCGGCCACAAGGGCGTGATCATGACCGGCGAGCCCACCTTCTGGGGCCTGCCTCCGATCGCGGAAAGCTACTGGGATCGCCTGTGGGCGCTGTGCCAGGAGATGGGACTTCCGGTCAATTTCCACATCGGCTCCGGCGACATGTCGATCTTCGATCATGCATCTCCGAGCGCCGGGCCGCACGCCAACTACGCCGGCTTCGGGCTGCAGTTCGGCCTGGCGAACGCCCGGGTCATCGCGAACCTGATCACTGGCGGCGTCTGCCACCGGTTCCCCGGAACGAAGTTCGTCTCGGTAGAGAGCGGCGTCGGCTGGATCCCGTTCGCGCTTGAGCATCTGGACTGGCAGTGGCTGAACTGCGGCGTGCCGCGCGAGCACCCGGAGTATGACCTGCTGCCCAGCGAGTACTTCAAGCGGCAGATGTTTGGCTGCTTCTGGTTCGAGCGGGCGTCAGTCAAGTCCGCGATCGACCAGCTAGGCGCGGACTGGATCCTGTACGAGAGCGACTTCCCGCATCCGACGAGCATGTCGCCCGGACCGGCGACCGCCGCCGTGCAGCCGCGTGAGTACATCGCCACCGATCTCGGCGACCTCTCCCCCGAGGTGCTCCGCAAGATGCTGCACGACAACGCGGCGAGGCTGTACCACCTGGAACCGCTCGGCGGCGAGTGAGGAGACGATCCCCATGCCGGACTACCCCACGATCGAGGTCGACCTGACGGCGAAGGTTGCCCCGGCCACCGAGCACTGGCAGGAGATCGACGCGCTGCGGGAGGCGCATCGCTTCTTCTGGAATTCCTACGGATCCGGTTACTGGGTGCTCACCCGGTATGACGACATCCGGGAGGCGTCCAGACGGCCGGAGATCTTCTCCAATCACTCCATCGTGGCAACCGACCCTGAGCCGGCCTACCGGTTCCTGCCCTCGTTCGTCGACCCGCCGCAGCACATCAAGTACCGCAAGCTGATGAACTGGTGGTTCGCGCCTGCGGAAGTGCGGAAGCTCGCCCCGAAGATCGAGGCCATGCGCGCGCGAGACGATCGAGCCGCTCGTCCCGGCCGGGCGCACCGACTTCTGCGCAGACCTTCGGCGACCAGTATCCGGTGAAGGTCTTCCTGCTATCGGTCGGCCTTGGCGCCGGCGACGCCGACTTCTTCGTCTCCTGCGTACGCCGGATGTCGGGCGCGATCACCGGCCGCGAGGAAGACGTCGCCAAGATGATGGCCGCGTGGGGTGAGATCGCGGCCTACTGGACCGACATGGTCGCCGCCCGGCGGGCCGCAGCCGCTCGACCCGGACGTCGACTTCGTCAGTCACCTGTGCCGCAGCGAAACTGGACGGCGCCCCGGTGCCCGATGCCGACGTGATCGACATCATGGTCACGCTGACCCTGGGCAGCCTGGACACGCTGAAGAGCCAGCTCGGCTGGTGCTTCTACCACCTGGCGACGCACGCCGATGACCGCAAACGTCTGGTCGACGACCCGGACCTGCTGCCCGCGGCGGTCGAGGAATTCCTGCGCGCGTATCCCATCGTCCCGATGGCCCGGAAGGTGACCACGGACGTCGACTTCCATGGCTGCCCGATGCGCAAGGGCGACATGGTCATGCTCACCTACCCGTCCGCGACTAGGGATCCGCGCCAGTTCCCCGACGCGGACAAGGTGATCATCGATAGGTTCCCGAACCGGCACATCGCGTTCGGCGCCAGCGAGCACCGCTGCCTCGGCTCCCACCTTGCGCGCGCTGAGCTGCAGACCGCGATCCGGGAGTGGCACAATCTCATTCCCGACTACCGGCTGGAGGCCGACGATCCCCCGCTCGCGCATGGCGGCCAGATCTCGCTGATGAGCCTGCCGCTGGCGTGGGATTCGAGCCGCGGCCTCCGCAGCGATTTTCAGGAGGGAACGGGGATGCGATTCGGGCTCTCGGCCTACGACATAACGGCGCCGAGCTGGCGGAGCTGGCGACAGCAGCCGAGGCCGCCGGCTTCGAGAGCCTCTGGCTCGGCGAGCACGTGCTGCTGCCGGTTGATTACCGCTCGGTGCATCCGACTCGCGAGCCCGAGCAAGAACACGCGGCGCGGATCGTCGGGCCGGACACCCAACTCACTGACCCGCTGGTCGCCCTGGCCGGCGCGGCGGCCCGGACCAGCCGGCTGCAACTCGGCACCGCTATCTACCTGCTGCCGCTGCGCCACCCGCTGGCGGTGGCCAGGGCGGCGCTGACCTTGCAGGACCTATCGGCCGGCCGGCTGCTGTTCGGCGCGGGCGTCGGCTGGCTGCGAGACGAGTTCGAGGCACTCGGAGTGCCGTTCGCCGACCGCGCCCGCCGGTTTGAGGAGAGCCTGGACATCCTGCGCAAAGCATGCGCAGGCGGTGCGTTCGCGCACCACGGCAGCCTGTACGACTTCGGGCCCGTGCAGCTGACTGCGCCGCCCGGTCCACGTTCCCCTCATTCTCGGCGGGAATACCCCGCCAGCCTTGCGCCGGGCCGCGATGCGGGCCGACGGCTGGTTCGCCTCCGGCGCCCCGTCGGTGACCGAGGCCGTCGACCTGCTGGCGGAACTGGCCCCGGCGCAAGCCGCAGCCGGGCGAGCGGTGCCGCTAACGACCTACGTCCGCGCATCGCCGCCAGCGGCGGCGGATATCGATCGCTACGAGGAAGCCGGCTTCAGCCAGGTCGTCTTCTGGGCGCACGAGCTATGCCCGCCCGGACCCGCCCGCTGGGCGGGGCTAGCCGCTGTGGCAGCCGAGCTCGGCATCGTCGGACGAGCACGAGCACGAGCATGACCGCGACGGCGTCGACAGCCGACGCAGGCGCCGCTGACGCGCCGAGCGTCGAGGCGTTCGCCGCGGCCGCCAGAGCCTGGCTTACGGCCCGGCGGCCACCGGCCAGTCCCGAGCACCGCCCATGGGGCGAGGGCAGCGACGACGTCTCGGTCTTCCATCGGCTGTCCTTTGCCGAGGAACGAGCGCTGCTCGACCGGGCGATGGCCTGGCAGCAGGAGAAATACGACGCGGGCTACGGCGCGATCACCTGGCCGGCCGAGGACGGCGGGGCCGGCCTGAGCACCGCGCACGAGCATGCGTTCAACGAGGCTGAAGCAGGCTTCGTCACCCCGGAGGGACATGAGACGTTCGCGGTGACGACCCACCTGGTGGCGCCGACGTCCGCATCTTCGGCACTGCCGAGCAGCGCGCCCGGTTCGTGCGCCGGTTCCTGCGCGCCGAGGAGCTGTGCTGCCAGCTATTTTCCGAGCCCGGTGCGGGCTCGGATCTGGCGGGCCTGGCGACCAGGGCGGAGCGGGACGGCGACGACTGGGTGCTCAACGGACAGAAGGTATGGAGCTCCGGCGCGCAGTTCGCTGAGTGGGGCGAGCTCATCGCGCGGACCGACCCGTCACTCCCCAAGCACGCCGGGATGACCGCCTTCCTGATTCCGCTCGATGCGCCAGGCGTGCAGATCCGGCCGATCCGGCAGATGTCCGGCGGGTCGTCGTTCAACGAGGTGTTCCTGACCGACGTTCGGATCCCCGACGACCTGCGCCTCGGCGCGGTCGGCCAGGGCTGGAAGGTGGCTCTCACCACGCTCGGCTTCGAGCGCGGCGGCAGCGGCAACCGCGGCGTCGGCGGATCCTGGGAGCGCCTGCTTGGCCTGGCGCGCTGGCTCGGGCGCACCGGTGACCCGGTCGTCCGCCAGCAGCTCGCGTCGGTGTACATCCACCAGCAGGTCCGGCGCATGAACGCGGCCCGGGTAGCCGCAGCGACCGCGGCCGGCCAGCCGCCCGGGCCGGAGGGGTCGATCGGCAAGCTGCTGTGGGTCGCCGGGATGACCGAGATCGGCGAGGTCGCGGCCAGCTTGCTGGGCGCGCGGCTGATCGCCGACACCGGCGAGTGGGGCACGTTCGCCTGGAACGACCACCTCCTCGGCGCGCCCGGCTACCGCATCGCTGGCGGCTCCGACGAGATCCAGCGCAACATCATCGCCGAGCGGGTGCTCGGCCTGCCGGGCGACGTTCGGGTCGATCGCGACGTCCCCTGGCGGGAGATCCCCAGGTAGGCCAGCTCGTCAGCCGGTGCCAGGCGCCTGCGGCAGGCCGGTGGCCGCTAGGCCGGTGGCTGGCTAGCCGCCGCTGCTCCATCCAGCCGGGCTCCATGATCTTTTCGGTGATCTTCCACCTGCCGTCGACGCGCCGCAGCTTGTCCCGGTACCGGGCGACGATCAGCGTGACCGCGCCCTCGTCGCCGACGTCGGTCTGGTGCGAGGTGTGGTAGGTGAGCGTGCTCGCCTCGTCAGGGCCGGTGAAGTCGATGTGGTACACCGTCAGCTTGTGATGCTGCCAGGCCTTATCGGCGGTCATCCCATCGATCCACTTGACGATCTCGTCTGCCCCGGTAAGGTCGGCCACCGTCATGTAGATCCCGTGGGCGTCGTCGGTGAACAGCGAGCGCAAGCGTGGCGAAGTCCTTGTAGTCGACGCTGGAGGCATATCGGTACAGCACGTCGCTGATCTGCTGGCGGTCGATGAGCTGCCGCAGTTCCTCCGGCAGTTACCGGGCTCAGCAGTGCCCGCGGATTGTCCATCGAGCCTCCTCAGGATTCGGTGATCTTGATCGCGCCCGCCGGGCACGCCTGGGCGCCCGCCCGTGGCGGCCGCTCTCAGTCCAACGGCAGGTATCTCTCGGCTGGCGGCCGCTGGTCAGCGCAGAAGCCCTCGTCGTCAGGCTCGTACACCTCCGGGCTCACCGCGTAGCAGCGGCCATGACCGATGCACTGCTCCGCGTCGACCGAGATGCGCATCCCTCCCCCTCGGTTCCCGCTAGCGCCGCTTGCTCGGTCGCGCAGACAGACCATATCATGATTATCATCACAAGGAAAAGCTAGTCAACTGGCCAGTCCGAGCGCACGGTTGACCAAGCAGGGACCCGCCCGCGAAACCTCGAAGATCCCTCTGGATCATTAGCATTGAGCGATGTGACGCTTGGAGGCTACGTTGCCTGCAGTACTGAAGCCCTGCCTAGCCGAGGACGCCGAGCCGCTCGGCCCGGCTGGGCGCAACCTGTGGGTCAGCCTTGCGCAGTCCAATGCAGACGCGACCGATCAGCCTCGGCGCCCGGCCAAGACGGCCGAGACCGTCGCCGCCGCGATCGTGCGGGACATCGTCTCGCGGAACCTCAATCCCGGCGACACGCTGCCGTCGGAGGCAGCCATGCTCGCGCACTACCGGGTCAGCCGGGCGTCGCTGCGTGAGGCGCTGCGCCTGCTCGAGGTCCAGGAGCTGATCCGGCTCAAGCCCGGGCCAGGCGGCGGCCCGATCGTCAGCGCCGTCGATCCGCGCAACCTGGCCAAGATCAGCACGCTCTACCTGCACCTCGGCGGGGCCACCTACCAGGAGTTGTTCGAGGCCCAGCTGGTCATGGCGCCGATCAGCGCCGAGCGGGCCGCCAGGAACCCCGACCGGGACCTCGTGCGGGCGACGCTCAAGCCGTTCCTCCTCGATGACCAGCCGGTTCAGGGCCCGGGCTACTGGACCGTCACCAACGAGTTCCACGGCTCGGTGGAGGCGCTTGGCGGGAACCGGGTCATCGAGCTGCTCACCCGGATCGTCGGCAGCATCTGGCACGAGCACGTCGTGACGCACATGGACACCCACGCGATCCGCGAGCAGATCCACCAGGAGCACCGGGACATCGCGAAGGCCATCATCGCCAGGCAGCCGAACAAGGCCGGCCGCCTGATGCACGATCACTTCGCCGGGCTGCTAGAGGAATACACGCCGGCACTGGCCCGGGCGCTTCGACGAGCTCATCGAGTGGGACTGAGCTAGCCCTAGCCCAGCTCCGTGCACGAACTGACCGGCCCTGCAGACGCTGGAAACCCGGTGCGCCACGCTCAATCCTGACAGGCCACCCTGCGGCCATACCGCTCTGGTTCGAGGCTAGCGCGCTGCAGGAGCCGCTCCTGACCGCGTTACGCCTGCAGCGTCCGGTAGGCACTCCCTTGCCGCCAGGCCGGCTCTCGGCAGCGCAGCCAGGATCTTGCGAATTACTGCTAATCATCGTTCCATCGTAATCATGATGAGGAACATATTGACGCGGCTCTCGGCGCGCGTGATACTCCGTCTAGTCAAACTGACTTCGGTCGCGGGCAGAGGCCCCGGCCTCCTGGCCGTCCCGACCTCGCAGGCGGGACATTGCCATGAAGCTACAGACGAGCATGTATCGGCGTTCTTGCGGCCGCGTGCGTCGCGGCCGCATCAGCGTGCGGCTCCTCATCAACCTCCGCACAACCCACTCGCCCTCGGCCAACGGCCTCACAGGCCGCCGCCGACACCAGCGGCGTGACCGCGGCGAAGGCCGCAGTCGCCGCGGCGAGCACAGAGCCGACGAACGATCCCGGCGACCACTCCGCTGCCGCACGCCCCGAAGAAGGGCATCAAGGTAGCGTTCCTCACCTGCTCGGCAGCCGCGTGCTCGCTGCTGAACCCAGGGTTCACGGCCGCGGCCAAGGCGCTCGGCTGGGATCCGACCGTCATCACCTACAACAGCGCCACGCCGGGCCAGGCGGTCCAGCAGGCCATCGATGCCGGGTACAAGTACATCGCGACGACGAGCATCACGCTGAGCACCATCACCCCGCAGGTGCAGGAGGCCAAGGCCAAGGGCATCGCGCTGTTCGGGGCCTACACCAGCGACATCGCCCGAGGGCGCGAAGAACGGCCTGTATGGCGTGGCCCAGGACGGCGCGGGCGACCTGAAGACCGGCGCGCTGATGGCGGACTGGCTGATCGCGAACTCGGACGGCCACGCCAACGCCGTCTACGTCGACATCCCGCTCTACCCGTCACTGTGTCGGCCAGGGTCAGGGCGCCGCGGCGCGAGTTCGCCAAGCTCTGCCCGGCCTGCAAGTTCGCCACCCTGCCGGTCAGCGTGACGCAGCTCGGCGCCGGTCAGGTCCCGGCCGCCATCGTGAGCTACCTGCAGGCGCACCCGAGCGTCAACTATCTCTACCTGTCCTTCCAGGACCTCGACGCTGGCGTGCTGGCAGCGATGCGGACCGCCGGACTGACCAGCAAGGTCAAGATCGTCGGCACCGAGGCAGAGGCGACGCAGCTGCACGAGATAGTCGAGCGGCCAGGAGACGATGTGGTCGATCCTGCCCGAGCCGTACGTGATGTGGGAAGTCGTCGACTGGATGGCACGGCACTCCGAGGGCGTGCTGACCCCGGCAGCGCTGGCCGCGACTGACGAGGGCGTGGCCTTCATCGTCGACACGCCTGCAGCAGCCAGCGCGCAGCTTGCCGCCAACGGCGGCAACTGGCCAGGGCCGACGAACTACCAGGCGCAGTTCGAAGAAGCTGTGGCACGTCGGTTCCTGACCGGCGGACCTAGGCTGCTGCGATCGGCTGAGGCGTCATGACACTGCAGCTCCGGCACGTGACCAAGTCCTTCGGCGGCCAGATCGCGCTGCGGGACGTGGACCTCTCCGTTGCCTACGGGGAGGTCCACGCCCTGGTCGGCCAGAACGGCTCGGGCAAGTCGACGCTCATCAAGGTGCTGTCCGGGTATCACCAGCCTGACGCCGGGGCAGAGGCGGAGCTGGACGGGCGGCCTTCCAGCTCGGCAGCGCTCACGCCGCGCGGGCGGCAGGCCTGCGCTTCGTGCACCAGGATCTCGCGCTGGTGCTGCAGCTGAGCATCCTCGACAACATGATGCTCGGCCGCCCGTACCCGGTCGGGCTGGGCGGCCGGATCCGCTGGCGCGCTGCGACCGAGCAGGTCACCAGTTACCTCCGCCAGGTAGGCGTCGAGGCCGATGCCCGGTCCGCGGTCGGCTCGCTCAGCCTGACCGAGCGCAGCGCCGTCGCCATTGCCCGTGCGCTCTCCGATACCGGGCACGGGCGCCTGCTGCTGGTCCTCGACGAGCCCACTGCGGCGCTGCCGTCGGACGACGTGGGCCGCCTGCTCGACGCCATTAGCCGCCTGCGGGCCGACGGGCACGGCGTGCTGCTCGTCTCCCATCACCTCGGCGAGATCCTTGACATCGCCGACCGGATCACCGTGCTGCGCGATGGCCGGGTCGCGGCCTCGGTACTGCGGGGAGAGGTCGATCACCGGCGCCTGACCGAGCTCATCGTCGGTCACTCGGTCGTGTCCCCGATGCGGTCGCTCACGGCGCTAGCAAGGTCCAGCGAGGCCAGGATCCCGTCCTGCGAGTCCGGCAGCTTTGCGGCGGAGCGCGTCCGCGGGCTGGACTTCGACGTCCGGCCCGGCGAGATCGTCGGCGTGGCCGGCATCACCGGCTCCGGACGTGAGTCGCTCGCCTCGCTGATCACCGGCGGCATTCCGCATGAAGGCGAAATCGAGCGTCGCCGGCCGCCGGCTGCAACCCGGTCAGCCGCAGCGCGTCCTTGCCGCCGGCGCGGCGACTGTGCCAGGCGAGCGCGCCCGGTTCGGGGTGTTTCCCAACCTCGGCGTCCGCACGAACATGACGATCTCGCTGCTCGAGCGCCACCGGCGCTGGGGCCGGATCGACCGCGAGCGCGAACGCCAGGAAGTCAACGAGTGGATCGGCCGCCTCGGCATCGTCACCCAAGGACCCGACGCGCCGATTCAGAGCCTGTCCGGCGGCAATCAGCAGAAGGTTCTGGTCGCCCGGGCGCTGCGGACGCGGCCGAAGGTGCTGGTGCTCGACGACCCGACCCAGGGAATCGACGTCGGCGCGCGGGCCCAGATCCACGAGGTCATCGAGCGCTGCGCCGCCGACGGCATCGGCATCCTGCTGATCTCTACCGACAGTGACGAGCTTGCCCGTCTGTCCGATCGGATCCTGATCATGGCCGGCGGCAGATGCGCTCGCACGCTCGAGCGCGGACCCGCCCTGACGGCGAAGCTGATCGATATCAGCCAGCTCGAAGCAGCGCCGGAGCCGGCCTTCGCCGCGCGCTCGCTCCGAAGGAGACGCATGAACACCATGACCGCGCCCCCGGTTCAGCAGGCAGGTACGGCCGGCAAGTCAAGTCATCTCCGGCTGCCAGGCCTGCGCAACTTCAGCGCCGTCTACCTCTGGATCGTGTTCCTCATCCTGTTCGGCGTCTTGCAGTTCCATCTGTTCCTGACCGTCAGCACGTTCCAGGTGGTGTTCTCGCAGAGCGCGGTGACCGCGGTCCTCGCGCTGGCGTTCCTGGTGCCGCTCACTGCCGACACCTATGACCTGTCGATCGGCGAGATGATGTCGCTGACGATCGTCCTGATGAACTGGCTGACGCTGCACACCACGCTCCCGATCGGGGTCATTGCCGTCCTGGTCGTCCTGACCTGCGCGGTGATCGGCGCGGTCTCCGGCTTCATCGTCGTCAAGCTCAGGGTGAACTCGCTGATCGCCACGCTCGGCATGAGCGAGGTGCTCAGCTCGATCCAGCTCTACATCTCCCAGAACCATCAGGTCAGCGGGTCCTTCTCCAGCCTGTTCGTGCAGGTTGGCAACGGCAAGGTGCTCGGGATCCCGTACCTGGACCTGTACATGATCGTTATCGCCCTGGTGCTGTGGTTCGTGCTTGAGCAGACCCCGGTCGGGCGCCGGATGTTCGCCGTCGGCGGCAACCGGGAGGCGGCGCGGCTGGCAGGCATCTCAGCCGACCGCATCATCTGGGGCTCACTCATCGCCTCTGCTGCCATCGCCTCCGTGGCCGGGGTCATGTACACCGCCCAGGTAGGCGCCTATACCAGCGACATCGGTCAGGGCTACCTGTTCCCGGCGCTCGCGGCTGTGTTCTTCGGCGCATCCCAGCTCTCGCAGCGGCCCAACGTGTGGGGCACGCTGATCGCTTACTTCGCCCTCGCATTTGGCATCCAGGGACTCACGCTGCAGTTCGGCGCCGGCACGTTCTGGGTGAGCCCGCTGTTCCAGGGCGTCGCCGTCATCGGCGCGGTCGCAATCGCCAGCAGCCGCGGCGCCATCGGCGCCGGCGGCGACAGCCGGGCGATCAGGCGGCTGCTGCGATCGCGCGGCTCTGCTCAGCCGACCGGCACAGGCGCCGATTCCGAATAATCATCATCATGAAATGTTGACAGCCGCCGCCTCCGGCGGTTGGATTAAAGGCAAGCGCGAGCAGCAGAGGATGTCATGGCGATGGGCAACCAGCCGGTGACCGTGTACGCGGATGAGCGGCGCCGGCCAGGGCCGCGCCGCGGGCCGCTGGCGGGCGTCCGGGTCGCTGACTTCTGCTGGATGGGCGTCGGCTCGGTCGCGACGCGCCTGCTCGCCGATTTCGGCGCCGAGGTCATCAAGATCGAGGACCGGACCCGCATCGACACGCCGCGGAAGCTGCCGCTGTACAAGGACGAGCGCGCCCGCAACTTCGGCGAGGAGGTCGTCGGCGCCGATCCCGACAAGGGCGGCCTGTTCAACAACTACTGCCGCAACAAGCTCGGCGTCACCATCAACATGCGGTCGGCCGAGGGGCGCCAGCTCGCCGAGCGGCTGATCGCCGCCAGCTCAGTGGTCACCGAGAACTTCGCGCCTGGCGTCATGGAGCGGTGGGGCCTGACCTACGACCGCCTCAGGGAGCTGCGGCCGGACGTTATCTACGCGCGGATGAGCGGATACGGCCACAGCGGCCCGCACGCGTCCTACCGCAGCTATGGCCCGGTCGTGCAGGCGGTCAGCGGACTTGTCGTTCATCAGCGGCCTGCCCGGCCGGGAGCCGTCCGGCTGGGGCCTGTCTTACATGGACAACCAGGCCGCCTTCTACAACTCGGCCGCCATCCTGATGGCGATCCGCCGCCAGACGCTGACCGGGGAGGGAACGGAGATCGACGTTTCCGCTGTCGAGACCGGCATCGGGCTGCTCGGGCCGGTGCTGCTCGAGGTGACCGTCAACGGGCGCGTCACCCGCGGGCCGGACTACCCGACCGGCAACCGGCTTGAGTATCCGCACGCCGCCCCGCACGGCGTGTACCCGGCGAGCGGCGAAGACCGCTGGGTCGCCATCGCGGTCTTCGACGACGAGGAGTGGTCCCGCTTCGTCGACGCGATCGGGCGGCCTGCCTGGGCCGCCGACGAGCGGTTCGCGACCCAGCAGTCACGGTGGGCTAACCAGGACGCACTCGACGAGGCGATCGCGGCGTGGACCTGCCAGCGCGACCGCCACGAGGTGACGAAGCTGCTCCAAGACGCCGGCGTTCGGGCCGGCGCGGTGCAGAACGCCGAGGACCTCAACGAGACCGATCCGCAGCTCGCGCACCGCGGCGTCTTCTTCGAAATGGACCACCCGGTCATCGGCGAGGCCCGGTTCGAGGGCGTCCCGATCCGCTTCTCCGGCATTGAGCGCCGACAACTGGCGGTCTGGCCCGCTGCTGGGTGAGGACAACGAGTACGTCTTCAGGGAGCTGCTCGGCGTCGGTGACGAGGAGTTCGCCGAGCTCGCGACGACGGGGGTGATCTGATGACCACAGGAACCGGCGCCAGCCAGCCGCCCCCGACGCCCTACGGGGATCTGAGGGTCGTCGAGCTCGCTGGCGACCCGGCCGGCGAGGCGCTCGGCAAGCTGCTGCGCGACCATGGGCGCCGACGTGATCAAGGTCGAGCTGCCCGAGGGCGCGCCGAGCCGGAACGTCGGGCCAGCCGCGGCCGGCGCTGCCGAGGGCGATCCCGAACGCCAGCCTGAACTTCTGGTTCTACAACGTCAGCAAGCGCAGCGCAGTACTCGACTACCGGACCGGCCGATGGCATGGACCGGCTGCGCGGCCTGCTGCACCGGGCCGACGTCGTCATCACCGGCTGGCGCCCGTCGGAGTGGGCGGCACTCGGGATCACGCCGCCGAGCTGCAGGCCGAGCCCGCCGCAGCTGATCGCTCGCCAACCTGAGCCCGTTCGGGCTCGACGGGCCATGGGCCGACATGGTCAGCTCCGACCTGGTCGGCCTGGCGCTCGGCGGTCCGCTCAACAGCTGCGGCTACGACGACCACTCGATCCCGCCCATCCGGCCGGGCGGAGATCAGGGCTACCAGCTCACGGCCAGCTTCGGTCACCTCGGCGTCCTGCTCGCGCTGCTGGAGCGAGAGCAGACCGGCCACGGCCAGGTTGTCGATGTGGCCATGCACGACTGCCTGTCGGTCAGCGCGGAGCTGGCCAACCCGTACTGGTTCTACCCGCGGGTGCCTGGTGCGCCGGCAGACATGCCGGCATGCGCAGCCCACCCCGACGCAGCCGGCCCTGTTCGCGACCGCCGACGACCGGCACGTCTACTTCGCGCTGATCACCGCCGAGCAGAAGCCCTGGCAGAGCCTGGTCGAGTGGATGGAGTCCAAGCGGCTGGCCGCCGATCTCACCGATCCCGCCTACGACGACCCCGACTACCGGCTGGCCAACTTCGCGCATATCCAGCAGATCGTCGAGGTGTTCTTCCTGCTCCAGCGCGCCAGCGACATCTACCACGAGGGCCAGCAGCGCGGCCTGCCGATCGGGGTGCTCAACGCGCCCGACGACCTGCCGCGCGACGAGCACCTGACCGCCAGGGACTTCTTCGTTCCCGTCTCATGACGACGCGCCCGGCGGTCCGCACCTGTACCCCGGTGCGCCGATCCGCTTCTCGGCCTTCGCCGCGGCCGCCCATGACGCGCGCGCCCCGGCTCGGTGAGCACACCGCTCGAGGTGCTCGGAGGAACGGTGAGCGCGACGAGCTGGCAGCCCGGCAGCTGCGCCATCGCCGGGATAGGAACGACCGATTACAGCCGGGACTCCGGCCGCAGCGACCTTACCCTGGCCACCCAGGCGGTGCTCGCCGCGCTTGACGACGCCGGCCTCGACGCCGTCGGAGGTCGACGGCATCGTGCGCTGCGACATGGACCTGGTCCGGCACAACGACCTGGCCGAGGCGCTCGGCATCCAGCAGCTCAGCTACTGGGGCGAGTGCGGACCCGGCGGGGTGGCGCCGTGCGCCATGGTCGGCCAGGCGGTCGGAGCGATCCTGTCCGGCCAGGCAGCCACGGTCGTCGTCTTCCGCGCGCTCAACGGCCGCTCGGGCCGGCGTTACGGGGCCGCGCCGACCGCCCCCGGGCAGGCAGATCGTCGGCGGCAATGTCTCCTACGACGAGTTCTTCCTGCCGTACGGGCTGCTCACGGCTGGCCAGATGTTCGCCCTGATGGCTCAGCGGCACATGATCGAGTACGGCTCGACGCAGGAGCAGCTTGGCTCGATCGCGATTGCCTGCCGGGACCGGGCCCTGGCCAACCCGGCCGCGCAGATGTATGGCCGCCCGCTCACCATGGACGAGTACCTATCCGCGCGGATGATCTCCTCCCCGCTACGGCTCTACGACTACTGCCTGGAGACCGACGGCGCTGCCGCCCTCGTGGTGACCAGCGCCGCACGGGCCCGCGACTGCCGGCAGGGCGCCGTGCTCATCCACGCCGTGGCGCAGGCCAGCCGTGCCGGGAACGCAACCAGGAACGATGTTCCCGGTGCTGCATGCGCGACAGCATCACCTCGCTGTCGTCGCGCGCGGTCGCCGATCTGCTGTGGTCACGCTCCGGACTTGGCCCCGGCCGACGTCGACGTCGCCCAGCTCTATGACTGCTTCACCATCACGCTGCTGCTGCAGCTTGAGGACTACGGCTTCGCCAAGCGCGGGGAAGGCGGCGCGTTCGCCGCCGGACGGCGGCATCGGCCTCGACGGCCCGCTGCCCTGCAACACCTCCGGCGGCCACCTGTCGGAGGGCTACATTCACGGCATGAACCACGTGGTCGAGGGAGTCCGCCAGATCCGCGGTACTTCCACGGCCCAGGTTCCCGGCGCCGAGGTCAGCCTCGTGACGTCCGCGCCGCCGCCGGCCAGCAGCGCGCTCATCCTGACGGCGGACCGGTGACCACCGCCGTGGGGCCGCAGCGCCTCGCGCCTGCACACGAACGACCCGGATACCGGCGGGTTCTTCGCGGCGGCCGCCCGCGGCGAGGTTGCGCTGCGGTACTGCGCCGACTGCGGCAGCGCTGCTGCACCTGCCGCGGGCGTACTGCCATCACTGCGGCAGCTGGAACACCTGCTACCGGGCCGTGGCGCCGCGGGCCCGGGTCTACTCCTGGACCGTCGTCGAGCATCAGATTCATCCGGCCTACCCGGTGCCCGTACACCGTCGCGCTGGTGGAGCTGGCCGACGAACCGGCAGCCCGCCTCGTCAGTTCCTGCCCGGCCGACCAGCGCTGCAGGCCGGGCAGGAACTCCACGCATGGTTCGAGCCGCTGGACAACGGAAGTGTGCTGGTCCAGTGGCGGCCGGCCGCAACACGAGATGAGGCGACGTGACGACGGACGCGACGGCTGAATCGGTGCCGGTAGCCGAGGGCCTGTTCAGCTGGCCTGACCAGCCGCGGCTGATCGGCAGCATGTGCGAGGCCTGCGGCACGACAACCTTCCCGAGCCAGCAGTCCTGCCCGCGGTGCACTGGGACGGAGCTTCGCCAGGCACCGCTGGCTACCACCGGCCGGCTGTGGACCTGGACCATCCAGGCGTTCGAGCCCAAGCCGCCGTACTCGGCCGACGGCCCGTTCGAGCACTTACGGCGTCGGGTATGTCGAGCTGGCCACCGAGGACGGAGCCGGCGCGGTGCTGGTCGAGTCCCGGCTCGACCGAGGCTGACCCCGGCCGGCTGCAGATCGGCGCGCACGATGAAGCTGGCGTTCGTCCCGCTGCGCCGCGATCGCGGCCGGCGCGCAGGTCGTGACCTTCGCCTTCGAGCCCGTCAGCGACGCGGCCCAGTAGGTCGACAGAGTAGATCGGAGCCCACCGTGGACGTCGCCATCGTCGGAATCGGCATCCACCCCTTCGGCCGCCATCCGGGCGTTTCCGGCCGGGCGCAGGGCGCGTACGCGGCCGGCAGGCGCTGGCGGATGCGGGCATCGGCTGGGCCGACGTCGAGTGCGCATTCGGCGGAAGCATGGCCGCGGGCGGCGCCGACACGCTCGTCAGCGACCTCGGCCTGACCGGCCTGCCTTTCATCAATGTCCACAATGGCTGCGCCACCGGCGGCAGCGCGCTGGCGATGGCCGACCGGGCGATCAGGTCCGGCGACCATGACCTGGTGATGGCGATCGGCTTCGACAAGCACCCGCCAGGGGCGTTCAACGCCGATCCGGAAGCCAGCGGGCTCGGCCGCTGGTACGGCGAGACCGGCCTCATGCTGACCACGCAGTTCTTCGCCATGAAGATCCAGCGGTACATGCATGAGTTCGGGATCTCCGCTGGCACGCTCGCCACGGTGGCGGCGAAGGCCTATCGCAACGGCGCGCGCAACCCGAACGCATGGCGGCGGCAGCCGCTCACCGAGCAGGAGATCGCCGCATCGCCGATGATCAGCCACCCGCTGACCAAGTACATGTTCTGCTCGCCGGGCGAGGGCGGCGTTGCGCTCGTGCTCTGCCGCGCCGACCGCGCCCGCCGGTACACCGCCAGTCCGGTGTACCTGTCGGCAGTGTCGTTCCGGACCCGGCGGTTCGGCTCGTTCGAAGTGTTCAGCCCGTGGCTGTCCCCTGAGCGGGCCGAGGGCCCCACCATCGAGGCAGCCCGCGCAGCATTCGAGACAGCCGGGCTCGGCCCGGCGGATGTCGACGTCATCCAGCTTCAGGACACCGAGTCCGGGGCCGAGATCATGCACATGGCCGAGACCGGCTTCTGCAAGGACGGCGAGCAGGAGATGCTCATCCAGTCCGGCGCGACCGAGATCGGCGGGACGATGCCGGTTAACACCGACGGCGGATGCCTGGCCAACGGCGAGCCGATCGGCGCCAGCGGCCTGCGCCAGGTATACGAGAGCGTGCTGCAGCTGCGCGGCGCGGCGGGCGAACGCCAGGTGCCAGGCCAGCCGAAGGTCGCGTTCACGCACGTGTACGGCGCGCCGGGCATCAGTTCGTGCGCGGTGCTGACACGGTGAGCGGCGGAGTTGCGGTGAGCGCATTCGGGCGTCGATCTCGCCGGCAAGGTCGCCCTGGTCACCGGCGGCGACCAGGGGCCTCGGCCGCCACATGGTCTCGGCGCTGGCCGCAGCCGGCGCCGACGTGGTCGTCACCAGCCGCGGACAGCGCAGCCTGCCAGGACGTGGCGGAGCAGGTGAGCAAGGAATCCGGTCGGCGTGCCTTCGCCCGGGCCTGTCACGTCGGCCGGTGGGACGAGATCGGCGGCCTGGTCGACGACGTGTACGCCGAGATGGGGCACGTCGACATCCTGGTCAACAATGCCGGCATCTCGCCGCTGTACGCCTCGCTCGACACGGTCAGCGAGGAACTGTTCGACAAGACGATCGCCGTCAACCTGAAGGGGCCGTTCCGGCTGAGCGCGCTGATCGGAACGCGGATGGCGGCAGGCGACGGCGGCTCGATCATCAGCATCGCCAGCACGGCCGCGATCAAGCCCGGGCCCGCGTACGTTGCCGTATGCCGCGGCCAAGGCGGGCCTGGTTGCCCTTTCCGAGGGACTGGCCAGGGCGTTCGGCCCTAAGGTCCGCTCGAACGTGGTCATGGCCGGGCCGTTCGCGACCGACATCACCGCAGGCTGGGACTGGGACGCGTTCAACGCCCGGGTCAAGGAGTTCGCGCTCGCCCGGATCGGCCAGCCGGACGAGATCGTCGGCGCCGTTCTCTACCTCGCCAGCGACGCCGCGAGCTACACCACCGGCGCCGTCATCCGGGTCGACGGCGGTGAGCCGTGACGGCGCCGGCAGCTAGCAGACGTCGCGCCGGTCCGGCCGGGAGAGGACCTGGACTGGGCCGGTGCTGGCGCGTTCCTCCGGGCCAGGATGCCGGGACTGGAGGGCGGCGACCTGACGGTACTGCAGTTCCCCAACGGCTCGGCGAACCTCACCTACCTGCTGCGGTTCGGGGACCTGCCACTGGTGCTGCGGCGGCCCGCCGTTCGGCCGGATCGCGCCGGGCGCCCACGACATGGCCAGGGAGCACCGGGTGCTTTCGCGGCTCTGGCACGCCTTCCCGCCCGCGCCGAGAGCGCTCCTGCTCTGCGAGGACGAAAGCATCGTCGGCGCGAAGTTCTTCGTCATGGAGTTCCGCACCGGCGTGGTCATCTGGGACATCAATCCCGGAGTCGATGCGCCACCACGCAGACGTCGCCCGGCGCGTTGGGTTCGCTGTCGTCCGCGCGCTCGCCGACCTGCACCAGGTCGATTACGCCAGCTGCGGCCTGTCGGACCTTGGCCGGCCGGACGGCTTCGTCGCCCGCCAGGTGCGGGGCTGGCGCAGCCGGTGGGACGCCGTCGCCAGTGGAAACGCCCACCCTGTCATGCTGGAGGTCGCCGACCTGCTCGAGCGCACCCTGCCGCCGCCGCAGCGGGCCGCGATCCTGCACAACGATCTCAAGCTCGACAACTGCCAGTTCGATCCCGCCGACCCGGACCGCGTGCACTCGGTCTTCGACTGGGACATGGCCACGCTTGGCGATCCCCTAGTGGACCTCGGCACGCTGCTGAACTACTGGCCCGATCCGAGCGACGTGCCCGGCGACCGCGGCGTCTATCCCGACGGCCAGGACGACGCTCGGCCTGCCATCGCAGGCAGAGATCCTTGCCGTTTACGCCGACGTCACCGGCCTCGACCTGACCGCCGTTCGCTGGTACCAGGCCTTCGCCTGCTGGAAGACGGCAATCGTGCTGCAGCAACTGCACGACCGGTACCTGCGCGGCGAGACCTCCGACGAGCGGATGGCCACCAGCGGCGACCGGGTCGCCGAGCTGGCCGCCCGCGCCCGCCGCCTGCTCCGGGGAGCCGAACATGAGCTGGGATTTTGAGACCGAACCCGATTCCAGACACAGCTCGACTGGATCGACGGCTTCGTCCGCGACGAGGTCGAGCCGATCGACCACCTCATCGCGCACGGCTACGACATGACCGACCCGGTCCGCCAGCGAGCTGATCCCCCCGCTGCAGCGCCAGGTGCAGGACCGCGGGCTCTGGGCCTGCCACCTCGGACCCGAATCTCGGCGGCCCGGGCTACGGGCAGCTCAAGCTCGCGCTGCATGAACGAGATCCTCGGCCGGTCCCACTGGGGTCCCGATCGTCTTCGGCTGCCAGGCGCCGGACTCCGGCAACGCCGAGATCCTGGCCCATTACGGCACGCCGAGCTGAAGACGCGCTACCTGCGAGCCGCTGCTCGGCAACGAGATCGTGTCCGCGTTCTCGATGACCGAGCCGCAGGGCGGCTCAGACCCGACCGGCTTCGTCACCAGGGCCGTGCTCGACGGAGACGAGTGGGTGATCAACGGCGAGAAGTGGTTCTCCTCGCACGCCCGGTTCGCGCTCGTTCCTCATCGTCCTGGCCGTCACTGAGCCCGACGCTGCCGCCGCACCGGCGGATGTCCATGTTCGTCGTCCCGGCCGAGACGCCCGGCGTGGAGATCATCCGCAACGTCGGGATGTACGGCCACACCGGCGAAGGCACGCACGCCTACATGCGCTACAACGACGTGCGGATACCGGCCGACCACATCCTCGGCGGCCGGGGCGAGGGATTCGCCGTCGCGCAGACCCGGCTCGGCGGCGGCCGGATCCACCACGCCATGCGGACTGTCGGGCTGGTCCAGCAAGGCGTTCGACGCGATGTGCGAGCGGGCGCTCTCCCGACAGCACGCAAGGGCGAGGAACTGGCCCGCAAGCAGCTCGTCCAGCAGATGATCGCCGACTCCTGGATCCAGATCGAGCAGTTCCGGCTCCTGGTTCTGCGGACCGCCTGGAAGATCGACCGCTGCAACGATTACCGGCAGGTCCGCGCCGACATCTCCGCGGTGAAGGCGGCCATGCCGCAGGTCCTGCACGACGTGGCGGCGCGGGCGCTGCAGATCCACGGCTCGCTCGGCGCATCCGCGGAGATGCCGTTCGGCGCCATGGTGATGGAGTCGTTCCACATGGGCCTGGCGGACGGCGCCACCGAGGTGCACAAGATCACGCTCGCGCGCGAGGTGCTGAAGAACTACAAGCCGGCATCCGGCCTGTTCCCGACCACGCACCTGCCCGCGCTGGCGGCGCAGGCGCGCAGCCGCTATCACGAGGTGCTGGCCGAACTGCACAGCGAGGAGGTCTGAGCTGACTCACCGCTGCGGACGTCACCAAACTGCAAGCCCGGCTCGCGCTGGCGGAGCGCGGTGTGCGAGTCCGAAGTGGTCGTCGTGCGGGCGCCCGCGGGGCCGGTGACCTGCGTCATCGGCGGTGCCGACGTGCTGGCGTCCGGCGGCGACCGGCCGGCACGGCGCGCGGCTTGACGACGCGCTCGCCGAGCGGCACGCTGCTCGGGCAAGCGCTATCACGGACGAGGTGAGCGGGGCTCGAGGTGCTGTGCACGAGGTCCGGGAGACGGCACGATCACGGTGGACGGCCGGCCCGCCACGGTGCTAGCGCCCAAGCGACTGCCCGCCTCCGACTGAGCGCATGAACATCGCCCTGCTGCTGGAGATGGCCGCCGAGGGCGCGGGCCAGCGAGTCGCCCTTGGCTCGCGCTCGGGCGGCCTGAGCTACTGCCGAACTGCTGCGCCTGGCCCGGAACTCCGCGAGCTGGCTTGCGTCGCAGGCTGGGCAGCGCGCGGGGCTGCTGGACGGCAACTCGGCTGCTGTCCCGCTGCTGCTTTTCGGCTCGGCGCTGGCCGGCCAGGCATTCGCGCCGGTCAGCTACCGGCTCGCCGGCCGACAGCTGCGCGCCGTGCTGGCCCGGCTCGGCCCGGCCGTGCTCGTCGCAGGGCGGGACGCGCCTATCCCCGATCCGCTACCCGACGGCCTCGTCGTGTGCGCCCGCGAGCAGTTCCTCGACGCGGCCAGGCAGCGGGTCGGTCGGAGTACCGGCCACGGCCGCGGACCCTGATGATGTGGCGGTGCTGCTGTTCACCAGCGGCACGACCGGAACGCCGAAGGCCGCGGTACTGCGTCACCGTCAGCTCATCGGCCTACATCCTCGGCACCGTTGAGTTCCTCGGCGCCGATCCCGGACGAAGCCGCGCTCATCAGCGTGCCGCCCTATCACATCGCCGGGATCAGCGCGATCCTCAGCTCTGTCTACGCTGGCCGCCGGATCGTGCAGCTCCAGGCGTTTGAACCGCAGCAGCTGGGTGCGGCTTGTCACCGACGAGCGCATCACCCACGCCATGGTCGTGCCCACCATGCTGACCCGCATCGTCGACGCGCTCGTAGCAGGCGGGGAACGCGTTCCCTCCCTGCGCCACCTGTCGTATGGCGGCGGGCGGATGCCTGTCCAGACGATCGAGGCAGCCCTGCGGCTCCTCCCGCATGTCGATTTCGTCAACGCCTACGGCCTGACCGAGACAAGCTCGACGATCTGCCGTGCTCGGGCCAGCCGATCACCGCAGGTTCGCGGCCAGCGACGACCCGATGGCGCGCCGCACGGCTCGGCTCGGCGGGGCGCCCGCTGCCCGGCGTCGCAGATCGAGATCCGCGGCCCGGACGGAAGGGCGGCCGTGCCGCCTGGCATGTCCGGCGAGGTCTTCGTCCGGGGCGAGCAGGTGGCCGGCGAATATGCCGACGGCAGCGCGCCTGGACGCTGACGGCTGGTTCGCGACCCGCGACGCGCGGCCACCTCGATGCGGACGGGTACCTCTTCCTCGACGGGCGTCTGGACGACGTCATCGTCCGCGGCGGCGAGAACCTCTCGCCCGGCGAGATCGAGGATGTGCTGCTCGCTCACCCGGCCGTGCGCGAGGTCGCGGTTGTCGGGCTCCCCGACCCGGAATGGGGCGAGCAGGTCGTCGCCGCCGTTGTACCGGCCGCCGGCGCTGCCTCCGGACGCGCCGGCGCTGCAGGAGTGGGTCGCGACCGGCTGCGGAGTTCCAGGACCCCATCGCGGGTCGAGTTCGTCCCGTCGCTTCCCTACAACGAGACCGGCAAGTTGCTGCGCCGGAAACTGCGTGAGCAACTCGACCGAGCCGGGCTGAGTGCGCCGCGCATCGCGCCGCGCTGGCGCCGTACGCCATGCTGGAGCTCGGATGAGCCTGAGCCTGTCCATCGACGCCCGGCACCTTCCGTGACCTGCTGGCCGATCCGGCTGCGGCGGAGTCGCTGTCGGCGGTGACCGGCTGCCCGCTGGTAGTGGTGGAGGTCACCGACGGGTCGGCCGGCCTGGCGCTGGCCGGGCTGGACTCACCGCGCTGCCTGCCGTGGTGGTCGTGGTGGCGCGCGATCCGGGGTGCCTGCCTGCCGAGGCCTGCGGGCGTGGCCGACGTCGTGCTGACCGAGGATGCCGGCGCCGGCGGCCGTTCGCTGTCCCGCCGGGTGGCGTGCAGGCGGGCCTGGACGCGCTCGGCACCGCCCTGCCGGCGAACCCCGTGGCCGGCACCGCGCTGGCGCTGTTGCTGCGCAGCAGCACCGGGCTCAGCGTGCCGGCCGCGCTGATCGCCGAGTCGGCCACCTACTCGGCGTTGCAGGAGGGGGCGGAGTTTCACCGCTGGCGGGCCGGCCGGCCTGCCGCGCGAGCCCGAGCCCGGCGAGCGACCGCGTCCTGGTGCGAGACGGTCAGGCAGGCGAACTGCGGATCACCTTGTCACGGCCGGCCGCCGTAACGCGGTGGACTGGCGGATGCGTGACGCCCTCGACCGCGGCGCTCGCCACCGCCGCACGGCGAGCCGGACCTGCGGCGTGGTGCTGGCCGGCGCGGGCCCGGACTTCTGCGCGGGCGGCGACCTGGACGAATTCGGCAGCCGGCCCGACCCGGCCATGCGCACCTGATCCGGCTCACCCGCAGTCCCGCCTTGCTGCTGCACCGGCTGTCCGCCCGGACCACCGCTCACTTGCACGGCGCCTGCCTGGGCGCTGGCGTCGAGCTGCCAGCGTTCGCCAGCCGGGTCATCGCGACGGAAGACGCCCGGTTCGCGCTGCCCGAGCTGAGCTTCGGGCTGATTCCCGGCGCCGGCGGAACCGTCAGCCTGACCCGCCGGATCGGCCGCTGGCGTACCGCGTTCCTGGCCTTGACCGGCATGACGCTGAGCGCGCGCGAGGCGCTGCAGTGGGGACTCATCGACGCCATCGAACCTCGCGGCCGAGCCGATGACGCGCACGGAACTGGCTCGCGCATGCATGCCCGACCTGGCGGCGGAGCGGGCTCATCTGGCCGCGCTGCTGCTGCGAGCGCTCGGCTGCCCTGCGGTGCGAGTCAGCTGCCGCAGCACGCAGCGGGCCGGAGTGCTGCGGTGCTCGACTGGGCCCGGTCCGGCCTGGCGCACCTGACCGGTCACGCCCGACGGCGCACCGCTCGCGCCGGCTGCCCCGGTGCTGGCGAGGGTATCGGCTCATCGCCGACGCGATCGCGCGGGCTGACGGCGGCTGCCGCGGCTGGCCCGGCTCGCCCGGCTTGACGCTCCGCACCTGCTGACCGGCCGGGCCGCGCTGCACGGCTGGCAGCGGCGGGGCCGCGCGTCAGCCAAACGGCAGCTGCCGCATCCTGCACGCCGCGGATGGCTGGCTGGCCGTGAACTCTGGCCCGGCCCGATGACGTGCGCAGCGTGCCGGCGGTGGTTGGCCGCGAGCTGCACGCCGGACGCCTGGGATGAGCTGGCACGGCACGCCGCCGCCGGCCCGCCGCGGAGGTGGCGGCAGCGGCGCAGCTCGTCGGCATCCCGGCTGCCGTCCTCGGCGCCGACTCCGGCCGCCGGTACGGCTCGTCGGCTGGACAGCCCGGCCAGCCCAGCCAGGCCAGCCGGGCCGGCCACGTCGGACCGTTCGTGCTGGACCTGTCAGCGATGTGGGCCGGACCGCTCTGCGCGCGCATCCTGCACCAGGCGGGCTGGCGTGTGCTCAAGGTCGAAGACAGCCGCAGGCCCGACGGCGCGAGGTCGGGGCCGGCCGCGTTCTACGCCAGCCTGCACGACGGGATCCCGGCGGTGCGGCTCGACTTCGGCACCGCATCCGGCCGGGCCGAGCTTGGCCGGCTCGCGGCGCAGCGCAGGCGTCGTCGTGGAAAGCAGCCGCCCGCGCGCGCTGCGCAGGCTCGGCCTGGTCGCAGAGGACTGGCTTGCCGCCGCGCCCGGCCGGGTCTGGGTATCGGTGACCGGGTACGGCCGCGACGACCCGCTGCAGCGAGCCGCTTCGGCGACGACGCGGCAGTAGCGGGCGGCCTGGTCGCCCGGGCCGCCGACGGCACGCCGGTGTTCTGCGGCGACGCTATCGCCGACCCGCTGACCGGCCTGCGGCCGGGCTCGCGGCGCTTGGCTGCCAGCTGCCGGCGGCGGCGGCTGGCTAGTGGATGTCGCCATGGCCGGAGTCTGCGCGGACCTCGCCCGGCCGCGCGGCCGGGCCGGCAGTACGAGTCACCTGATCAGCCAGGACGCGGCGGGTTGGTGGTCCGGCATGGCGAAAGCACGGCGGCGGTGCGCGCGTGGTGAGCGGTGGCCCGCCGACGGTTCTGATCAGGAACGCCGAGGTCGACGGCCGCGGCGGCACGGACGTGCGCGTCGGTCCTGACCGTATCGAGGAGGTGGGTCCGCAGCTCGACCCGTCAGTGCCAGCGAGCAGGTGCATCGACGCCGCGGGCGGGGCTGTCATCCCGGGCCTGCACGATCACCACGTGCATCTGCGCGCGGTCGTGGCGGCGCGCCGTTCGGTGGACGCCTCGACCGCCGTTGATCCGGCTGCCTTCGACCAGCTGATCACTTCGGCTGCCACCGCGGCGACGGGCAGCGGCTGGCTGCGCGTCACCGGGCTGGGATGAGCACCGGGCTGGCGCCCTGGACCGGCGCCGGCTGGACAGCCTGGCTGGCCCGGTGCCGACGCGAGTGCAGCACCGCAGCGGCGCGATGTGGGTGCTGAACTCGGCCGCGCTCCAGGCTGTCGGTGCGCAGACGACTGCGACCTGCCGGGCGTCGAACGCGACCAGCACGGCGCCGCACCGGCCGGCTGCTGCGGCTGGATGGCTGGCTGCGCGACCGGCTCGCCGCGGCGGGCACTCACAGCAAGCCAGACCGCGCATTCCGCGATGACCTGGCGGCACTACGCGGCCTGGTGCGCACGGCTCGGCGTGACCGGCTTCACCGACGCCACGCCTGGACCGCGATCAGGCCGATGCCGACGAGTTCGCGCTCTGTCCGACGGCGGCGTGCTCCCGCAGCGGCTGGTGCTGATGGCACCGCCCGGGCCTGCGACGCCGACGCAGGCGCTGGGCCGCGTCACGCTCGGGCCGGTGAAGGTCATCCTCGATGACGCGACCCTGCCGTCAGCGGCACAGGCTCGCCACGCGGATACACGGACGCGCACGAGGCGCGGGCACGCAGTGGTCGCAGTCCACTGCGTTACCGCCGAGCAGCTCGTCGTCGCCGTGGCCGCGTTCGAGGAAGCGGGGCCGGCCGCGCACCGGGACAGCCGACCGGATCGAGCACGCCGGCGTCGTGCCGCCCGGCTATGCCGGAGCCCTTGCGCGGCTCGGCCTGGCTCGGTCGTCACCCAGCCGGGCTTCATCCATGACCGGGGCGATGACTACCTGCGGCACGTGCCGGCAGCGGAGCAGGACTGGCTGTACCCGTGCGCCAGCCTGCTGCGCGCCGGGGTGCCAGTCGCCGCGGGCTCCGACGCTCCGTTCGGCCCGGCGAACCCCTGGCTGGCGATCGCCGCCGCCACCTCCCGGCGCACCGCGCCGGTGCGACAGTCGGTGCGGCGAGCGGGTCAGCGCGTCCCAGGCGCTGCGGCTGTTCCTGGCCGCGCCCGGGATATCCGCCAGGCCGCAGCGTCGCGCCCGGCCAGCCCGGTGATGTCTGCGTGCTGCGCACATCCGATTGTCGAAGGCCCTCGCCGAGCCGCCGATACCCGAGGTGCTGGCGACCATCATCGGCGGTCGTGTGTTCAGAACGGACTAGAGGTGGCTGCGGGCAGCGCACACGATTTAGCCCTCCGGCATCAGAATGACAGCACGCACAGTCCGCCCGGCGGCCTGATCCTGATATCCCAGATTTATCTGATCCAGCGTGTAGGTCCGGTCGACGATCGCGGCGGGTTCATAGCGGCCGCGTCGCGCGAGGTCGAGCAAGAACTCCGCTCCTCGTCGACCATGCCACGAGCCCGAGAGGCAGCCACGGATCTGCTTCTCGTACAGCTGCAGGTCGCGCATGCTCAGTGAGACCGAGCGCTCTGTCTCCGGATGAACGTTGACGACGACAAGCCGGCCCCGCTTGCCGAGCAGAGGCAGAGCGTCCGAAATGAGATGCCATCGCCGACGCTCATCGCCATGATCACCGCATCGGCGCCCCGGCCGGAGGTCGCCGAGTCAACTGCTTCCGCCGCTGCCTGACAGGTCCGGCACAGCCGCGTCCGCGCCGAGGCGCACGGCCAGCTCGCGCCTCGGCTCAAGCGGGTCGACCGCCAGCAGCCATGAAGCGCCAAGGAATCGGGCGGCCGCGACGGCGTTAGCTCCGACGCCGCCCACGCCGACTACCACGGCCTTCTCGCCGGCGCGCAGTTCAGCCGTATTCTGCACCGAGCCCCAGCCTGTGACACCAGCACATGAAATGGTGCAGATTTCCGCGAATGACAGCGACTTGGTCAACGCGCAGGCACGACGCCGCGTTGACCACCGTGAACTCCGAGAACGCGCCCAGGAACACGAAGATAGCCAGGTCTTCGCTCGCCAGCGTGGTGGCGAGCAGTCCCGTCCGAGATCTGCCGTCCCTGGCCAACTAGCGCTCCGCGTTCGCACAGGTACGGAAGCGCACGAAGGCAGGCCGGGCACGTGCCGCACGGCGGAACTGGGATGCAGAAGAGTACGTGATCGCCAACTGCGAACCCAGTGACGTCTGGCCCGGTCATCTCTACGACCCCAGCGCCCTCGTGGCCACCGACGATAGGGCGGCTCAGTTCCGGATAGCCTCCCTGCACCATGTGCAGATCACTGTGACACAACCCTGCCGCCCGGACTCGGACGAGCACCTCCCCCGGGCCCGGAGCGTCGACCCGTATCCGGTCGATGCTCCACGATTGGTCGCGTGCCCACTGGATCGCGGCGCGTCCCTCGGCACCGGCTGTAGTCAGCATCAGCGCACGTCCCACAATCCCTGCACCGTCAACGCCTAACATACGCTCGCAAGTCTGATGAACATCGTAGCCAGATGCTTATATCAATCTGAAGAGATCATAGAGATCGTTATAACTAATTGGCCCGCAGCGGACCCTCTTGTTCCGGCTGCTGATCGAGCCCGACTCCGGCAACGGCCTGGATGCGCCTAGCCGGATCATGGTGGACAAGATCACTACTGTTCGCCGTTCCCGGCTCGGCTCGAAGGTCGGCGTGCTCGACGACGCGAAACCGGATCCTCCTAACCCGCATCGGCTGTGTCCGCAGCCTTCACTGGCGTCACGGCGACGACTCCCATCAGTCCCGACCGCGTCCAGCAGTCGATGGTCGGTCCGACTTTCCGCGCGCTGCAACTACGCCCGAATACGCCGGGGGGACTCAGGCTGTCGGTCGCCGACCTGCACCGTTGGATGAGGATTAAAGCCACGTCCAGCCTCAGGCAGCTGTAAGCCGGGCTTCACTGACACGGAAGAGGTCACCTCAAGCCAGCCCAGAACCCAGAAATATCAGCCAACTCGGGACCCGCCGCTGACGGACGAGCCGTTGCCCGACGCCTTACTCATGGCAAGTTCAGCAGGCCGGCCAGGAACCGCTCGATGATCTCCGGATCATCCGTAAGCCTGATCCGCCGACCGACCAAGGCGCCGGCGACCCGCCGGAGCGGCGGGCCCAGGTCTGCGGCTGGCGAGACGGCTGGATCCGTTGCTGGCGGCACGGCCGGATCCGGCCCGGACACCCGCTCCGCCGGCACTTCCGCAAGCTCCTCCATGCGCCGGACGGTAACGCGACGACCGTAACGCAGTCGTTGCCCAGGCGTTACCCAACGCCGTTGCCCGGCCATTTCCAGTGAAAACCTGCCACGGCCTTCTCGAAGGAGCGGATATAGCGGTGCACCGAGCGCTGGCTATCGAGCTTGACGGCCTCCTCCTCGAGGATGTTTCCGTCGGCGCCATCCCACTGCGCCCACCAGACCTCCGCCGGGAGCTGGTCCGGGTGGAACTCGACTCGCATGTCATAGTTCGCGATGTGCCGGAAGACAGCTCGCCGGTACTGCCGTTCGGCCGGGTCGTCAGGATCGCCCGGATATCGGTAGCTGAGCCAGTATTCAAGAGTGCTGGTCTCGCCGAGGTCAAGCGTTCTGGCCAGCAGGATGTGGGTGGCGAAGACGTCCGCCCCGATCCGAAGTATCTCCCCTGAGACTTCCTGACAGCCCTGGCCAACCTCGAGCGTCAGCACGTTCGTATCGACGAGGAAGGGGATGCGATCCACGGCCCTCGCAGTGGCCTCGATCACCTGCAGCGTTCTGGCACGGTCGATGCGCGCGTCAGCACCGACCCAGATGTGATCATGCAATGTGAGCGTATGGTGCCGGCGCGGTCCAAGTGCCTGCGTCACCTCGTGCTCCTGGAGCATCGGGACCACGTGGCTGCCCGCGATCACCCGGACGGTGGTGGCGCCGTTCCACAACTGCCACAGCCGGGCCGCTTCGTCCTCGGTGAACCCGAACCCGTCAATGAACATCCGCAGCGACTGGCGGCTGACCTGCCGACCCGCCAGCAAATCAGCGACCAGGTCCCGGAGCTGGTAGGGCATGACTTTGGCGTCGCCGGCTCGGACAGGAACGGATCTGAGCTGGCCCGCGATGACCTCAGCGACAGCCATCTGGTTGATGACGTCATCTCGTGGCCGCGCGACCTGCTGCTGCCATGCATTGCGGTAGCGGCCGGGCTTTAACAGGAGCTGCCGGACGTATTCAGCGGCAGCGCGCTGACCAGCCGGTGGCGCTATTTCTGTCATGGGCTCGGACTTTCTGTTGCCATGGCGTCTTGTTGACCGCGCACGCGCTGGTCGCCGCACTGAAGTACATGGAGCCGAAACACATCAGGACAGTGCTTATATCAAACACTGGGACGGCCCTAGGTCCTACTCCCACCGCCAGTAAAAGCCGGCTACCGCACGCTCGAAGGAGCGCAGGTACCTGTGTGCGGAGCACTGGCTATCCAGAGATACCTGCTGGCGTTCGAGCACGTCGCCTTCTGCCCCATCCCAGCGGGCCCACCACACTCCGGCCGGCAGCTTGTCCGGATGGAACTGCACGCGGATGTCGTAGTTCTCGAGCTGCCGGAGCACAGCCCGGCGCCATTCGCGCTCGCCTGGATCTTGCAGGTCACCTGGATATCGGTAGGTAGTCCAGTACTCCAGGGTGATCGTCTCGCCCATCTCAAGCTTGCGAGCAAGCTTGATCTCCGCCGCGAAGACGTCCGTGCCAACCTGCCGAAGCTGGCTGGCCAGCTCCTTGCACCCCTGGCCGACCTCGATGGTCAGGACGTTGGTGTCGCACAAGAACGGGATGCTTTCAACGCCCGGCGCGATTGCCTCGATGACTTGCAGCGTCCTCGCACGGTCGGTCCGGCCGTCCGGGCCGATGTAGACGTGATCGTGCAGTGACAGGGTCTGATGACGGCGCGGCCCGAGCGCCCGCGCCAGGTCCTCCTCGGCCTGCATCGGGACCGCGTGGCTGCCCGTCAGCACGCTGATGGTGGCAGAGCCGTTCCACAGCCGCCAGAGCCGGTCTGCCTCATGCTCAGAGAATCCGAATGCATCGATAAATAGCTTGAGTGCCGGACGACTGAGCAGCTTTCCGGTAAGGGCCCGCGATACCGTGTCTTTCAGCTGGTGCGGGGTAACGTCCAGGTCCGCGCTGCCGCGCGGCGACGAGCGAAGATGGCTCGCGATTACCTCGGCGACAGCAAGCTGATTGACTGTTCCTCGTCGTTCCCGGCTAACGTGCTGCTCCCAGGAATGCCGGTAACGCCCGGGCTTCAGCAAAAGTTGCTGCAGGTAATCCGAAGCCGCCCGGCGGCCGACTGGTCGCGTTACTTCTCTCACGAGGACATCAGCTGCTCTGCAAACCCTTGGACGAAACTGGAGTTGCCAGCTTACCGATACGGAACCGAATCCGGTATCGCCATAAGAGAGCGACAACTCTTAGTAAGCCAGAACAGCTAACGCGGCGGCCTTACTGCACGCATCTTCCGTACTCGTAATGCGTCGTGCCGGGGCATGGCGTGGAAGACGGACTCGCTGCGGCCGTGACGGCTGCGCCTGGCGTGCTGACTGCCGCAGCTACCATCGTGCCGCTCGCGAACAGTGCGGAACTAGCCAGCGCTCCAGCTGCTAGCGCCCGGATGACCTTCATCGCGTGTCCCTCCTGGCATCCCCCCGTCCACGAGCCGACCGCTCGTGTGTCATCCGTGGCCGCCACCAATGCGATAGTAATCGGACAAATAGGATTCCGTCAATGGTGATCTTATCCATTATGGCGTGCTTCGCGTTACTTCTGGGAGCGCCGTTGTAGTGCGGCCAGAACTCGACTCGGGAGGTGCCGAGGCTCACTCAGCCGCGACGAGCTCGACCTCGAAACCGTCGGCGTTCTCCAGGTACGCGGCGTAGTGTTCAGGACCGCCCGCGAACGGGTGCTGGTCGCCGAACAGCAGCTTCCAGCCGTGCAGCTGCGCCTCCCGGGTGAGCTCATCCGTCTGCTCGCGGCTGGCGACGTGGAAGGCCAGGTGGTTCAGCCCGGGCCGGCAGCGGTCATGCCGGCCGGCCGTCCGCGCGGGCGACTGCTCGACCACGATGTATACGTGCCCGGACCGCCAGCTCCGGCCGCCGGGCCAGTCCTGGAACATCCGGTAACCAAGCGTGGTCAGCAGCCAGCCCCAGCTGACGACGGCGCGGTCAAGATCAGGGACCCAGAGCTCGACGTGATGAATCGCTCCGACGGCTGGGCGTACCGGCGCGGCAAGCTCCTCGCCGCGCGCCGGACTAGCAGGCGCCGGAATGGCAGGCGCCGGACTAGCTGGTGCCTGAACGGCTGCCGCCGGACTAGCTGGTGCCTGAACGGCTGCCGCCGGACTGGCTGGCCCTTGGCTGCCCTGAGGCGCACTGGCCGGGACAGCCTGTGCCTGTCGCGGCGTAAACACGTCCACGTTGGCCTTGTCCTGGCTACGCCCTGCCTGAGTTTCTGCCACGCTAAATTCCCCGCGGTACTCCAAAGGTGCCAAACGGCTGCGGCCTGACGTGCACCGCAGCGCCGAGGACGACCACGTTACGGCATCTAATAGAGATTTTCGTTTGTAATCGCGTGAAACAGGATGGGCCTACCGTCCGGCTGGCGGCAGGTTCGCCAGGTTCGCCAGCGTGGCCCGGTGCGCATCTGCGGTGCCGAAGCCGATCGAGTCGGCCTTGGCCCGCTTGAGGTACAGGTGCGCCGGGTGCTCCCAGGTGAACCCGATGCCGCCGTGCAGCTGGATCAGTCTCCTGCGCGGCCTTCAGCGCCGTGTCGGAGCAGGCCGCCTTCGCCAGCGCGACGGCTAGCTCCGCCTCGGCGACCAGATCCTCGGCCACCGCCCGGTCGTCGCGCTGCCAGGCTGCGGACACCGCGGTCAGGGCGTTGGCGGCCGCCCGGGCAGCGGCCCGCGCCTGGGTGACCGCGACCCACAGGTCGGCCAGCCGGTGCTTGATCGCCTGGAAGCCGCCGACCGGGCGGGCGAACTGGTGCCGTTCCTTGACGTAGCCGACGGTCATCTCCAGGCACCGCTCGGCCAGGCCGAACTGCTCGGAGGCCAGGATCCCGGCGCCCGCCAGCAGCGCGGCGGCCACCGCCTGCTCGCGCCGCGGCGCCGCCCGCGACCCGGCGCGCGACCACGCCGTCCAGGTGCAGCTCGCATAGCTGCCGGGTCATGTCCAGCGATGACCACCGGCCGCCTTGCCGACGCCCGGCTCGCTCGCGCTGACCGCGTACAGGCCGTACGGCACGCCGTCGGCCGGCGACCAGCAGGACGTCGGCCGGCAGCGCGTCGGCGATGCCCGGTGATCGTGCCGGTGAGCCGGTAGGTGCCCGTCCTCGTCACCGCGCTCGCGGCCCGTCCAGCCGCACGGTCGCCTGCGGCGGCCCGCCGACGCGCCCGGCAGCGAACGGCACGGCCAGCGCCGCCGTCACCGCGCCGCTGGCCAGCTCGGCGAGCAGCTCGTCTGATCCACCGGCCGCAGAGCAGCGCGGTCGTGGCGACCACCGCGCTGCCGAGGAACGGGACCGGGCGCCACGGCCCGGCCGAGCTCCTCCGCCACGACGGCGGCCTCCCGGTACGACGGCGCCTGCGCCGCCCAGTCGACTCGGGGATCAGCAGGCCGGCGCAGCCGACCTCGGCGGCGAGCGTCTGCCAGAGCCCGGCGTCATAAGTCTACCGGCGTCTCGGTCCTGGCCAGCACGTCCCGCCAGGCTGCCTTGTCCGCCAGCAGCGACCGGACGGCGCTGCGCAGCTCGGTCTCGGTCTCGCCGTAGAGCAGGTCATACGCCGGGCCCGGACGGCCGCGGCCGCTCGCGCCCGGCCCGGCCGGCTGACTCGTCGTTCCCTCATTCACTGCAGTCACCGGGGCAGGTCCTTCCATGGCCCGGCGTCCACCCTGGCTTCCTTCGGCAGCCCGAGCACGCGCTCGGCCACGATGTTGCGCAGGATCTCTGACGTGCCGCCCTCGATCGAGTTGCCCTTGGCCCGCAGGAACCGGAAGCCCGGTTCCGGCCGAAGAAGTTCGCGCCCTCGGGCCGGCGCATGGTCCAGTCGTCGTAAAGCAGCCCGTCAGCGCCGGCCAGCTCGACCTCGAACTCGGAGATCTCCTGGTTCAGCCGGGCGAACACCAGCTTGGCCGCCGAGCCCTCCGGGCCGGGCTGGCCCGCGGCCAGCTGCTGGCGCAGCCGGATCCCCGCCAGCCTGGCCACCTCGGCATCGGCCCACAGCCGCAGCAGCCGGTCATGCAGGCCGGGCGTGCGCAGCTCCGGGCTGCTCCCGCCAGGTCCGGGCGGCCGAGGCGATCATGCCGCCCTCCCTGGGCATCGCGTTGCCGCCGATCGAGACCCGCTCGTTCATCAGCGTCGCCATCGACACCGTCCAGCCCTGGCCGACCGTCGCCGATCCGGTCGGCGTCGGGGATCTTGGCGTCGGTCAGGAAGACCTCGTTGAACTCGGCCTCGCCGGTGATCTGCCGCAGCGGCCGCACCTCGACGCCCGGCTGCTTCATGTCCAGCGCGAAGTAGGTCAGGCCCTTCGTGCTTGGGCAGGTCCGGGTCCGTCCGCGCGACCAGCAGCGCGCGGCTGGCCATGTGCGCCGATGAGGTCCAGACCTTCTGCCCGTTCGACCGTCCACTCGTCGCCGTCGCGCACCGCCCGGGTGGCCAGCCCGGCCAGGTCGGACCCGGCGCCCGGCTCGCTGAACAGCTGGCACCAGATCTCCTCGCCGGTCCACAGCGGCCGCAGCCAGCGCTCCTTCTGCTCCGGCGTGCCGTGCGCCAGGATCGTCGGCGCGGCCATGCCGAGGCCGATGCCGTTGCGCTCCGGGTGGTTGGTCGGCGCGCCGGCGGCCTCGAATGCGCGGTCCACGACACGCTTGCAGGGAACGGGGCAGTCCCTGGCCCGCCCAGGCCCGCCGGGTAATGCACCCAGGCCAGCCCGGCGTCGAACCTGGCCCGGAGGAACTCCAGCCGGTCGCGTCCCGGCCGGGTCATGCGCGGCCAGGAACTCGGCGACCTGCGCCCGCAGGCCATCGCGTCGGTGTGCGGTCCGCGTGTCCGTTCCGGTCAGCACAGCGGGCCGCCGGCCACGTAGATCACCTGGCCGGAGACGAACCCGGCACCCTCGCTGACCAGGAACGAGATCACGTGCGCGACGTCGTCCGGGGTGCCGACCCGGCGGACCGGGATCTGGCGTGGCGGCGGCCTTCTGGAAGTCCTCGAAGCCGATGCCGATCCGGGCCGCGGTCGCCGCGGTCATGTCGGTGGCGATGAAGCCGGGCGCGACCGCGTTCGCGGTGATGCCGAACTGGCCGAGCTCGATGGCCAGCGTCTTGGTGAAGCCCTGCAGGCCGGCCTTGGCCGCCGAGTAGTTGGCCTGGCCGCGGTTGCCCAGCGCGGAGCTGGAGGACAGGTTGACGATCCGGCCGAACTTCTGGTCCACCATGTACTTCTGGCA
Organism: uncultured Actinomycetota bacterium; assembly: GCA_963834665.1. Taxonomy (GTDB): domain Bacteria; phylum Actinomycetota; class Actinomycetes; order Streptosporangiales; family Streptosporangiaceae; genus JAJYUU01. Next base: position 58,060 of record CAWICK010000003.1, on the reverse strand, counting down.
GGCCCGGCTCATCAGGAACGAGCCGCGCAGGTGGATGCCGAGGACCGTGTCCCAGTCGTCGTCGGTCATCTTGAACAGCATGTTGTCCCGGATGACGCCGGCGTTGTTGACCAGCACGGCGGGCGGGCCGAGCTCGGCTGGCGATCTTGTCGACCGCAGCCTGCACCTGCTCGGCGTCGCTGACGTCAGCGCCCACGGCCAGGGCCCTGCCGCCCGCCGCGGTGATCGCGTCGACGGTCGCGCCGCAGTCGCCCTCCTTCAGGTCGAGCACCGCGACGGCCAGCCCGTCGGCAGCCAGGCGCCGGGCCGTGCCCGCGCCGATGCCGCGCGCGCCGCCGGTGACGACGGCAACTCGCTGGGACGCCTCTGACATATATCCTCCTGGTCAGGTCACAGCCCTCGTGCGCCGGCCAACCCGAGGCGCACGCAATCGGTCATCCTTTTAGATCTGGTTTGCTGCGTTCTGCAGGTTCTTAGCGGTACTTCTTCAGCTCGCGGCAGGCCAGCGAGCGCTTGTGCACCTCGTCCGGCCCGTCGGCGAGCCGCAGCGTCCGGGCGTGCGCCCACAGCTGCCGCCAGCGGGAAGTCCTGGCTGACCCCGCCCGGCGCCGTGCGCCTGGATGGCCTTGTCCATGATCCACTCGGTCATCTGCGGCACCAGGATCTTGATCGACTGGATCTCGGTGTGCGCGCCCTTGTTGCCGACCGTATCCATCAGCCACGCGGTCTTGAGCACCAGGAGCCTGGCTGCCTCGATCCGGACCCGCGACTCGGCGATCCAGTCCTGGATGACGCCCTGCTCGGCCAGCGGCTTGCCCCACGCGACCCGCTCGGTCACCCGGCGGCACATCAGCTCCAGCGCCCGCTCGGCCGCGCCGATCTGGCGCATGCAGTGGTGGATCCGGCCCGGCCCGAGCCTGGCCTGCGCGATCGCGAAGCCCTCGCCCTCGCCGGCGATGACGTTCTCGACCGGCACGCGGACGTCGGTGAACACGACCTCGGCGTGCCCGCCGTGGGTGCCGTCGGTGTAGCCGAAGACGTGCATGCCGCGCTGGATGTCGACGCCCGGCGTATCCCTGGGCACCAGGATCTGCGACTGCTGCCGGTGCCGCTCCGCGTCCGGGTTGGTCTTGCCCATCACGATCAGGATCTGGCAGCGCGGATCCATCGCCCCCGATGACCACCACTTCCGGCCGTTGATCACGTAGACGTCGCCGTCGCGCACGATGCTGGTCGAGATGTTCGTCGCATCCGAGGAGGCCACGTCCGGCTCGGTCATGCAGAACGCCGACCGGATCTCGCCGTCCAGCAGCGGCCGCAGCCACCGATCCTGCTGCTCCTTGGTGCCGAACTCGGCCAGCACCTCCATGTTGCCGGTGTCGGGCGCCGCGCAGTTCAGGGCCTCGGGGGCCAGGAACGAGCGGCCGCTCAGCTCGGCCAGCGGCGCGTACTGGAGGTTCGTCAGCCCGGCGCCTTCCGGGTGGTGGGCCAGGAACAGGTTCCACAGCCCGCGGCTGCGCGCCTTGGCCTTCAGCTCGTCCATCACCGGCGGCCGCTCCCAGCCCCGGCCTTCGCGGCCAGCTTGGCCGCCTGCTCCTCGAAAACCTTCTCGGCCGGCAGGATGTGCTCGTCGATGAACGCCTGCAGCTGGCCGCGGAGTTCCTCGGTGCGCGCGTCGAATGCGAAATCCATCTGCTGCCTCCTGCGGCCCTGACGAGTCCGGATAAGACTACCTACCGGTCGGTACGGACTCCACGCTACGGTGCTGGCATGGCACAGGTCGAGACTGTCCGAGGCCCTGTTGACGTCGACTCGCTGGGCACCACGCTGATGCACGAGCACGTGTTCGTGCTCAACGAGGAGGTCCGCCGGAACTACCCGGCGGACTGGGACGAGGACGACCGGGTCGATGACGCGTCGCCAAGCTCAACGCGCTGGCGCGCTCGCGGCTGCCAGACCATCGCCGACCCGACGGTGCTCGGGCTCGGCCGCGACATCGGCCGGATCCAGCAGGTCGCGGCCGGGTGCCGGGCTCAACATCATCGTCGCGACCGGCCTGTACACCTACAACGAAGTGCCGCTGTACTTCAAGTTCCGGGGCCCGGCCCGCGACGGCGTGGACCCGATGACGGAGATGTTCATCGGCGACATCACCACGGCATCGCGGGCACCGGGCGTCAAGGCGGCGTTCCTCAAGTGCGCCATCGACGAGCCAGGGCATGACCCCCGGCGTGGAGCGGGTCACTGCGGGCGGTGGCCGGGCGCACGCCGAGACCGGCGCGCCGGTCACCGTGCACACCCATCCCGGCACTCGGGCACCGGCCGCGACGGCGCTGCGGGTGCTGCGCGAGGAAGGCGCGGACCTGACCAAGGTCGTCCTCGGCCACAGCGGCGACAGCACCGACCTGGACTACCTGTCCGAGCTGGCCGACGCGGGCTGCCTGCTCGGCATGGACCGGTTCGGCCTGGACCTGATCACGCCGTTCGAGCGAGCGGGTCGGCCACCGTCGCCGCGCTGTGCGAGCGCGGCTACGCGGGCAGCATGGTGCTGTCGCACGACGCGTCCTGCTACATCGACTGGTTCCCGCAGCAAGTGGTCCCGCTGTTCGCGCCAGCCTGGCACTTCGAGCACCTGTTCGACGACGTGCTGCCGGCCCTGCGCGAGCGCGGCGTGACCGACGAGCAGATCGAGACGATGCTGGTCGACAACCCGCGGCGCTATTTCGGCGGCTAAGACGCGGCCCCGCCCACGTTTTTACAGTTCCGCGCTGACGTCCTCACGGGGGGAGGGCTCCCCTTGCCCTTCCGCGCGCGATGTCAAAGGCTTTGCGGCGACGGTAACGCGCGGCAGGCGGGGTTATCGCGCGCGCACAGGGAGTTGAAATGAAACTGACATCCAGGTGGGCGCTGCCCGTTCTTGCCGCAACCGCGAGCGTCGCGCTAGTTACCTCAAACCCGGCCGCAGGCGCCCAGGCTGCTACGGCGCAGACGGCCCGGCCCGCGGCCGGGATCATGACGACGGTTGCCGGCGGTCCAGGCGGTCCGGGGCCTGCGACGGGGGTAGGCATCTCAGTGTGCGCGGTGAAGTTCGCGCACGGCGCGTTGTACCTGAGCGGGAACGGGATGGTGCGCAGGGTAGATCCGCGCACCGGACAGCTGACGACGCCGGTAGCCGACTGGTCGAGGGTGACCGCCAACCCCTACGATATCTACTCCAACTCTGACCCCTGCGGGATCACGGTTGATTCCGCTGGGAACCTGCTGGAGGCCGCCGGCACGCAGATCAAGGTCATGGCGGCACGGTCCGGGCACTTTTATGGCCGCGCGATGGCTGCTGGCCACATCTATGTGGTCGTGAATCGGTCCCGCGTGCAGCGTGCCTACGGGACTCCCAGCGGCAATGGCCGCCCGGCGATCGCTGCCGAGTTGTCGCAGGCAAACGATGTCGAGCTTGATCACACAGGGAACGTGATCGTGACGGACGCCGGCGTGGCGGGCGGGCGGGACTACCCGCCATCAGGCGCGCAGGTACGGGTGGTAGCGGAGCGGACCGGCCGGTTCTACGGCCAGAAGATGACGGCCGGAGATATCTATACGGTCGCCGGCGCGAGGTACAAGTCCGCAACGAGAAGTACCCTGGCCACCCGGACCTGGCTCGGCCTGACCATCGGCACGGTGCGGACGGACCGGTCCGGGAACCTGGTCGTGACGGTTGACAACAAATACATCTCCTCGGAGCTCAGCTCCGCTGCGGCCGTCCAGGTCGTGGCGGTGCGGACTGGCCGGTTCTACGGCCGCCGGATGATCGCCGGGCACATGTACTCCATCGCGGGGAACGGGACCAACGGCCACTCATCCGGTGATGGCGGACCTGCCACCAAGGCCGGGCTGGACTGCGCTGCCGGCGTCGCGCTGGACCATAACGGCAACGTGATCATCGCCGACTGCAACCAGGTGCGGGTGGTGGCGGAACACTCGGCCCGCTTCTATGGCCGACGGATGACTTCGGGTGGCATCTATGCCATCGCCGGGCTCGGCCAGGTCGGTGACAGCGGTGACAGCGGCCCGGCCGCCCAGGCTGCCGTCAATGCCGAGGGCGTTACGGTGGACAACGTCGGCAACGTGGTCGTCAACGAGGTAGGCCTGACCCGACTAATCGCCACGCGGACCGGGCGCTTCTACGGGAAGCAAATGCGGGCTGCCAAAATCTATCTGATCGCTGGCACGCATGCCGCTTGTTCGGGTCGTCCGGTGATGGCGGGCCTGCTACCAGGGCCGAGGTGGGACCGTCTAGTGTTGCCGAGGATCGTGCCGGTGACCTGGCGATTGCCGACTACTTTTCGGGTGCCGTCAGGTTCGTGCCGACCACCTCAGGAACGTTCTTCGGCCGGAAAATGATCAAGCAGCACATTTACGCGGTGGCCAGGACTATCTACAGCAACTCGGGGGCGCCGCAGGTAGGCATAGCGTTTGACAAGGACGGGAACGTACTGACGGCCAACGGCGGGCTGATCCAGGTTGTGCCGGCCAGGAATGGCACGTTCTATGGGCAGCCGATGACCGTCGGCAACGTCTACACCATCGCCCCTTTGGACGGCGAAGGAGGTGGGGTCGCAGTCGACAGCCATGGGAACGTGCTCATGGCCGATGCGTTCGGCAACGTCGTGCTGGTCCTGGCTGCCTCGTCCGGCACGTTCTACGGCCAGCAGATGACGGCTGGCCACGTGTACACCATCGCCGGAACCGGTCAGCCAGGGGACACCGGCGATGGCGGGCCGGCCACCGCCGCCCAGTTGTACGGCCCGCTCTCGGTAGCGGCGGATCGCCACGACAACGTGCTGATAGCGGACGGTGGTGATGGCGTCCGCGTCGTGGCGGGCGCATCGGGCACATTCTTCGGGCGGCGCATGATTGCCGGAGACATCTACACGATCGCCCGCAGACTGAACCACTACGCCACGCAACTAGCGGTGGACGCTCGCGGGAACGTGGTTTCCGCCGCGGGCAACGTCAGGGTGATCGCGGCTGGGACGGGTACCTTCTACGGAGTGCGCATGAGGGTCGGCCACGTCTATGTGATTGCCGGGTACGGCCGCCGGACCGTTTACCCCGGCGAGCGCATCCGGCCACCCGGGCAGCTCTCGGCGACGCCACCGGCGTCGCGATCGGCCGCTCCGGCACTGTGCTCATCGCCGACTTCCTAACCTTGCGGGTTTGGTCATTGGCAGGCTGAGCACCCGCTGCGGCTGCTCTGCCGCCTGGCAATGACGCGTCAGCGAGCAGCCAGCCCCAGCGCATCGGCGGCGGTCTCGAGCGCGGTGAGATGGCCGTCAACCGCGCCAAGGCCTGCGCCCATGGTGTTGACCGACACGTGCGAGGCACCGGCGTCCCGCCAGCGGCCGACGTGATCCGCGAGCTTCGCTGCGCCGCCTTCACCCCAGCTGACGCGTCCCTCCATGCCGAGAGCCGCCGGGTGCCCCGCGCCTGCGGCGGCCTGCTCGACGATCGCGCGGGCCTCGTCGAGCCGTGGCCCCGGCGGCACCTGCGGGAACCACCCGTCGGCAAGCTGCCCGGCTCGCACTATGCCGGGCGTGACTGCCCGCCGAACCAGATCGGGATCGGGCGCTGCGCCGGCAGCGGCGACAAGCCCGCCCCGGTCACGCGCTCGTACTGGCCGTCAAACGTCACTGACGGTTCGGTCCACAGCCGGCGCAGCAGCGCGACCTGCTCGGTCATCCTGCGTCCCCGGTCGGAGAAGGTCTTGCCGAGCGCCTCATACTCCACGGCGTTCCAGCCCAGGCCGACGCCGAGGCGGAAACGGCCGCCTGTCAGCAGGTCAACCTCGGCAGCCTGCTTCGCCACCAGCGCGGTCTGCCGTTGCGGAAGGATGATAATGCCGGTAACGAGCTCCAGCGAGGTCAGCGCGGCCAGGTAGCCGTAAAGCACCATGGGCTCGTGAAGGTGGTCCGCACGTCGTACGGCCCGGTCCAGGGCTGGTGCACCTCGGGGTCCGCGCCAAGCACGTGGTCATAGGCAAGCACGTGGCTGAAGCCAAGCTGCTCTACCCGCTGGGCGTAAGCGCGGACGGCGCCGCGGTCGGCGCCGATCTCGGTCTGCGGGAACACGACACCGATCTTCACCAGAGAAAGTCTGCACCGTGGGCCGGCGGTTTCTGCAGCCGGGTTCGCCGAGCCGCGACATGGCGGTGCCGCCGCGCATCTGCGCGGCGGCACTGCGTCAAGCTGCTGGCGGTTAGCTGCTGGCGGTTAGCTGCGGGGACGGGCCAGGAATCCGTCCACGTTCCCGCCCTTGTCGGTGTAGAAGCCGACAAGTTCGCCACGGTCGTTCAGGCCGTTGATCAACGTGCTGCCGATCCCGTGCGGGTCGTTGACGGTCTTGAAGCCGTGCGCCTTGGTCCAGGTGAAGCCGTAGGTCTTGGCAGAGGTGCCGGTGCCAACGGTGTAGGCGCCCGCCACGATGTTGGAGTCGTTGATGCCGAACGCCTGCGTCATCGCGGCACCCTTGCGGAAGAACGACACGAAGTGCTTGCCGTACTTGATGAACGACACGGTCTTGCCGCCTTTGAGGTAGAAGCCGGTGACGGTGCCGAAGTTGTTGATGCCGCTAGCGGTCAGGCTGATGCCAGTCAGCCCTTGCGGCTCGCCCGGCTTGAGCTCGCGGGTGTACTTCTTGGTGTGGATGTTGTACTCGTAGCCGCGGTTGTTGCCCGCGCTGTTGGTGTAGAAGCCGACCGCAACTCCATGGTCGTTAATGCCGAGCAGCTGGTCCACCTGCGGTGAGGCGTTGGCCGCCTTCGGGAAGTCCACCTGGTGGAACGTGCCGTTGGTGGCGGTGTAGAAGCCGAAGTTGGCGCCCTTGGCGTTCGCCCAGAAGCCAACAGTGTTGCCAACGTCGTTCAGCCCGGTCACCTGTGTCTGCGCGGAACCGGGGAAGTTCTCGTTCTTGTAGTCGTGCTTGTTATACGGCAAATGCAGCGTGTAGCCCTTGTTCGGGTGCCCCGCCATGCCCGAGCCGAAGTACCCGGCAATGAGGCCAGCGCTGTTGATGCCCAGCAGCTGGTTGAAGGTCAGGTCCTTATGGTTGTTCAGCGTCGTGAAGTTGTAGCCGTGGCTGGCGGTACCGCTGCCCGTGCTCGCGCCGGCCGCGCCGGCCAGTGCGATGGTGGCAGCAGCGGTCACAGTCGCAGCAGCCGTCACGGCGGCGGCAGCGGCCTTCATGCCAGCGCGAGTGAAGTTGGCAGATGTCATGGTCAAGCCCTTTCTAGTCAACCTGGCGGGCTCGCCGGCTCATCCGAGGTGGCCCGCCCTCGTCCTTACGACAGGAAGACTCGCGGATGCTTCCGGGGAATACGCCGGGGGGCCGGGGGGATTCGCAGGGGAATCGCTACCCGGCCGGCGCGTCATCACCCGCAGTCACCAGGCGCCAGGCGTCCGCCGCGATCCGCCAGCTGCCGTCCGGATGCCGTCGCGCTACGGTCGCGCCAGTCCCCCGCAGATCCACCTGCTGGCAATCGGGGCCCGTGCCAGCGATGCGCCGCCTGGCCAGCACGAGCGCCACCGGGCAGCCTGCCAGGCTGGTGCCGGTCGCCTGGTCGGCGGTGCTGCTCAGCACGTCGCAGACGATAACCGACAGCGGCAACCGAAGCTCCGTGAGCTGGGCAAGCGAGCGTGCCAGGCTGGGCGTCATTGCGGGCGCCCCGGCGGCCCATGGCTCGAGCACGGCACCGGGCTCGTACTGAGCCAGCGCGGCGTCAAGGTCTCCATCGCTGATAGCCAGCGAAACCAGCGCCACGGCCTCGGCGGCGAACTGGCTGACAGGGGCGCGATGAGATCGGGCACGACCGGCCCTCCGTCCGCGGCGGCGACGCGCGCCTGGTCGTCACGTCCTCTCATTACCGCCAGCCTGGCGTCAGGGTGCCAGCAGGCTCCGGGGGATCCAGCGGGCTCAGGGGGGAACTCAGGGGGTCAGGTGGGCAGCTGCGTGAGGCGCCGATAGAGCCCAGTTGTCTCCGCGGCCGGACCGACGCCCACCTGGCGGCGCAGCAGATCGGCTAGTTCTTCGTAGTGCCGCACGGCCCTGGCTGTTTCGCCCAGGCGCACCCAGCAGGTCATCAGTTCCCGGTGCGCCGTCTCGTTCAGCGGTTCGTGGCTGACTGCGCGGCGGAACGCGGTCGCAGCAGGCTGGAACCGCCCGGCCGCCATGTGCAGCCGGCCGGTTGCCAGCAACGCCGATTCAAAGCTGCGAGCCAGCTCATCGCGCCGCGGGAGTGCCCACTCCCCCGCCGGCATGCCGGCCAGGAACTCGCCTCCGTACGCGGCCAGCGCGCGCTGCAGGTCCGCCAGCGCGGCCGCCTGCGGCCGAGCGCGGCGGGCCGCAACAAGTGCCTGCTCGAATGTGCTGACATCGCAGTCGTGCTCGCGCTCGGCGTTCAAGCTGTAGCGGCCGTCGGAATAACGGATCCAGTCGGCCGCTCCCAGCGCGCGGCGCACGCCCCGCAGCGCGGTGTGCAGGGTGCTGCCGAGACGCCCCGGTGGCTGGTCTGGCCACAGCGCCGCGCCCAGCTGGTCCCTTGTCATCGGCGGCGAGGTGGCCAGCAGGAACAGCAGCTCCCGCGGCTTGGCATAGCCCCAGTCCGCGGCTGTCACCGGCTCGTCGCCCAGATATACGCTCGCCGCGCCCAGGGCCCGGATGCGCAGCAGGCCAGCCTTGGCCTGCCGGGGTCGAGGCACGCTGGCGGCGACGTTCGCCGCAGCCGGCGTGGGCGCCGCCTCGGGTTCCTGCTGCCCAGCTGTATGCTCCGCGGCCGCGGGCTGACCGGCCGGTGCCTCGAGCGCAGCCAGAATGTCCTCGGTCTGGGCGAGCGCGCCGCGCTGCGACGCGCCGGCGAAGTCCGCGTCGCTAAGCGCCGCGCGGGTCGCGGTCCTTGTTGCCTCATCCAGCGGGCGCTCGCACGGCGCCACGACCGTGCCGATAGCGGCGCGCATGGTCTCGGCTGCGGCAAGCAGCAGCGCCGCCCTTCCCGGCTCATCGTCGGCTACCGCGAGCGCGGCCAGGTCGACAAGCAGGCTGCAGACCCGCCACCGATCCCGGAGCTGATGATGAATGTCCAGGCTGCTGCGCAGCAGCGCGGCAGCCTCCGGGTCGGCGCGGTAAACGGCGAGCAGCCCGAGCTGCTCAAGCGACCAGGCGATGCCTTCGCGGAATCCGATGCGCTCGGCTCGGTCCCGGCTTTCGCTGAGCAGCGCGAACGCCTGGTCAACGTTCCCCTGGTAGCGCGCGATCGTGCCCAGGCTGATCAGGGCCCACGCGATACCTTCAGCATCGCCGAGCTCACGCGACAGGGCCAGCGCCAGGTTGCATTCGGCCGTCGCCCGCTCGAAGTCGCGTTGCAGCCACGCCACGAAGCCGAGATAGCCGTGCGCGCTGGCCACCGCCCACTTGTCGGCCGCCGCCTCGGCCATCGCCAGGCTCTCGGCGTGCAGGTCGGTCGCGCGGGCGTACCGGCCCTGCTCACGTGCGACGCTGCCGAGTACCTGGAGCGTCGCGGCGATGCCCCCGGCGTCGTCAAGCTCGCGGTAGAGCTTCAGCGCCGCCTCAAGCCGGCGAACGGCCGGCTGATAGTCGCACTGCAGCAGCGCCAGCCGCCCGCTGCCGAGCAGCGCGACTGCCCGCAGGTCCGCCGGGGCATCGGCGCCCAGGATGACCGCGGCGTCCATCCACTGCCGGACTTCCTGGTAGTGCCCGCGCAAGTACGCGTACTTGCCGAGCGGGCCCGCGATCCGCAACGCCGCGATGGCATCTTTGCACTGACGCGCGAGCTCCATCGCCGCTCTCAGGTTGCCGGTCTCCGCATCCAGTGCGTCCAGCTCCCGCTCCAGCCCGTCCGGCCCGTCGCCGCCCCGGTCGATCCGCGGAGTTATCTCGCCGACCAGATCCGCCATCCGGGCCAGATGAGCGCGCCGAACCTCGTCTTCCTCGCCTGCTTCCGCCAGGCGCTCGCGCGCATACTCGCGGACTGTGCTCAGTAGCTGGTACCGCGCCGTAGGGCCGGCGTGATCCACGTGGAGCAGCGATTTATCGGCCAGCCTGGTCAGCAGGTCAAGCATGTGCCGGGTCGCGATGTCGCCGCCTGCGGCCACGCGCTCGGCGGACGCCAGGGTGAATCTGCCGGCGAACACGGCCAGCCGCCGGAATACCGCCCGCTCATCACCGTCTAGCAGGTCGTGACTCCAGTCGAGCGTGGCGCGCAGCGCCTGATGCCGTCGCGGCGCCGTCCGGGTCCCGCCGACCAGCACACCGAAGATGTCGTCGAGGCGGTCAGCCAGCTGCTGGGCGGACAAGATCCGCATCCGGGCAGCCGCCAGCTCGATGGCCAGCGGCAGGCCGTCGAGGCGGCGGCAAACCTGCAGGACAGATCCGGCGTTCTCATCGGATAGCCGGAACGACGGCAGGGTCAGCTGCGCCCGCTGCTCGAACAACCGGACGGCATCGAACGCGGCGATGGCCGTGACGGCAGGCCGGACGCTCGCGTCCGGCAGCGACAGCGGCGGCACCGGCCAGCTGCGCTCCCCGTCAACGCCCAGCACCTCGCGGCTGGTGGCGAGGATCGTCAATGCCGGGCACGCCGCCAGCAGCCGGTCAGCCAGTTCTGCCGTGGCCGCGGTCAGGTGCTCGCAGTTGTCCAGTACCAGCAGCACGGCGTGCCCGGCGACATGGTCGGCGATCGCAGCGGCCGTATCCTGACCCGGGTTCTCCGGCACGCCGAGCCTCGTCGCCACCTCGGTGGCGACGAGAGCCGGGTCATCCAGCGCGGCCAGCTCAACCCAGCACACCCCGGCGGGGAACGATGCCCGACCCGAGGTCGCGGCCGCGAGTGCCAGCCGTGTCTTGCCTGTCCCGCCGGGACCAGTCAGCGTGAGGAGCCGGCTGCGGGCCAGGGCAGCTAGGACCTCCTGGAGCTCGCTCTCCCGGCCCACGAGCGGTGCCAGCCGAACTGGCACCTGCTCGGTGACTAGCGTCGCCAACGCTCCTGGCCTCCGGTTCTCGACACATCCATTAGACACCCGAGGTTGCCGAGGTTGGGGAGCCAGCGCCGGCTGCGTGGTTGGCTTCGGGGCATGGACCTGGATTACTGGCTCACGGCTGCGGCACGTGCGATCGGCGACTGGCAGCAGACGTTCGGCGCTTTCGAGCCGCATCCCGCCATGCAGCTTGACGACGAGCAGTTCGCCGCTGCGTTCGGCACGCTAATCTCGCGGCTTGGCGGCAACTATCCCTTCTTCCATCCCGCCTACGCCGGCCAGATGCTGAAGCCGCCGCACCCGGCGGCCGTCGTCGGCTACCTCGCGGCAATGCTGATCAACCCCAACAACCACGCGCTGGACGGCGGGCCGCCAACGGCCGCGATGGAGAAGGAAGTGGTCGCCCGGCTAGCGGCGATGTTCGGCATGCCAGCTCACCTTGGGCACCTGACTACCAGCGGCACCATCGCCAACCTCGAGGCACTGTTTGTCGCCAGGGAACTGCACCCCGGACTGGGCATCGCGTTCAGCGCCGACGCGCACTACACCCACAGCCGGATGTGCGGCGTGCTCGGCGTCCAGGGCACCGTTGTCGGCGTTGACCAGGCCGGCCGCATTGATCTTGCCGAACTGGACGCGCTGCTCGCAGGCGGGACCATCGGCACTGTCGTCGCCACGGCCGGTACCACCGGCCTCGGCGCGATCGACCCCGTGCACGATGTGCTGGCGGTGGCGCGGCGGCACGGTGTCCGGGTGCACGTCGATGCCGCCTACGGCGGGTTTTTCACCCTGCTGGCGGGAGCCGATGGGGCCGGCCGGGCTCGACCCGGCGCCTTGGCAGGCCATCGCGGCCTGCGACTCGGTCGTCGTTGATCCGCACAAGCACGGGCTGCAGCCCTACGGCTGCGGCGCGGTGCTGTTTGCTGACCCGGGTGTCGGCAGGTTTTACCTGCATGACTCGCCCTATACCTACTTCACCTCCAGCGAATTGCACCTCGGCGAGATCAGCCTGGAGTGCTCGCGGGCGGGCGCAGCGGCGGCCGCGCTCTGGCTGACATTCCAGCTACTGCCCCCGGATACCGATGGCCTCGGTCAGCTGCTGGCGGCGGGCCGGCGCGCCGCGCTGGACTGGGCGGCCCTGCTCGACCTCGTCCGACTACCTGACCTTGTTTCAGCCACCCGAGCTTGACATCGTCTGCTACTTCCCGCGCAGAACCGAGCCTGTCCGCCATCGACGCCGCGTCCGCGCGCGTGCTGCACGCCGGGATGACCGACGCGGCTGAGCCGGTCTGGCTCAGCACGCTGCGGGCGTCCGCTGCCGGGTTCGGCCAGCGTCACCACGGCGTCGCCGCCGACGCGACCGGCGCGAGAATCCTGCGGAGCGTGCTGATGAAGCCAGAGCACGAAGGATTCGTGCCCGCCTTGCATGAGCGGGTGGAACGGCTTGCCCGCGGCCAGGGCTAGCGCGAAAGCAGCCGGCTGATCCGGCAGCCGGCCAGTGCCAGGCCGCCGACTCCCATGACGGCCAGGTAGAGCACATGCCACAGCAGGCCGGGCCCGACGTACGCCCAGGGTCAGGCCGCGCATCAGCGTGACGCCCTGGTAGAGCGGGGTGCACTCGACGACGATCTGGAGGCCCGCGGGTAGACGCTGAGCGGGTAGAAGGTCGCCGAGAACAGGAACATCGGCAGCGTGGCCAGCTGACGAACTCGAAGTGCTGCCAGCTGGGCATGAACGTCGTCGCCGCCATGCCAGCGCCGGCGAACGCGAAGCCGATCAGCAGGGCGGCGGGCAGGGCCAGCACGGCCCAGGAGGAGTGGATCAGGCCCATCGCCAGCATGACGACCATGAACGAGACGGCGTACAGGCCGCCGCGGATCAGCGCCCAGCCGATCTCGCCCAGCGCGACGTCGCCGGAGCGCATCGGCGTGGACAGCGCGGAGTCGTAGAGCTTGGCGTACTTCAGCCGGAAGAACACGTTGAAGGTCGAGTCCATGACCGCGCCGTTCATCGCCGAGGTGGCCAGCAGGCCGGGGCGACGAAGCTGGTGAAGTCGATGGGGTGGCCGCCGGGCCGACCTTGCCGACCAGGGCGCCGATGCCGACGCCGATGGACAGCAGGTAGAACAGCGGCTCGAAGACGCCGGACAGCCAGCATCAGCCAGGCATGCCGGTAGGCGCGGGCGTGCCGCTCGATGAGGTGGCCGCTGCCCCGGCCGCCGAGACTGCCGCGGCGCGGCCAGCCAGCACGGGGCCGGCAGGATCCGCAGCGGCAAGCGGACGTCGACGGCTGCTCAGACATAGAGCCGCCGCCGGTAGGTCCGCTGGCCGATGACCAGGCCCGCCAGCAGCCGACAGACCAGGCCAGGTAGGCGACGTGGCCGAGCGCGCCCACGAGGTCCGCGGTGCCCAGGCTGAGCTGCGCGGCACAGGGCCACGCCGTGCCACAGCGGGGTGGCGTAGGCCACCGGCCGGACCAGCCCGGCAGCTGGGTGACCGGGAAGAACGTGCCCGAGAACAGGAACAGCGGGATCATCCCGAACCGGAACAGCACCGCGAACGTCCTGGTCCTTTCTCTGGGTGACGGCGAACGCCTCGATCGGCGCCGCGAAGGCCAGCCCGGTGAGCACGCGACCGGGCATGGCCGCCACCACCCAGGCCGACTGGACCGCGCCGAACGCGGCCATCATGACCAGGAAGATCGCGCTGTTCATGGTCAGCCGCATGGTGGTGAACAGCAGGTGGCCGTGGAACAGGTCGGCCGGGCGCAGCGGGGTGGCGGCCGCCGCCTGGTAGGTCTTCAGCCACTTGACCGAGGCCAGCACCGGGTAGGTGGACTCGCCCATGGCGGTCTGCATGGCGGCAGCGGCCAGCAGGCCGGGGGCCAGGAAGGCCAGGTAGCTGACGCCGCCCAGGCTGGCCGTGCCGTGCTTGGTCGACCAGCGTGCCCAGGCCCAGGCCCATGGCGCCCAGGTACAGCATCGGGTTGAGCACGCTGGAGTAGATCGAGCCGCGCCAGGTGCGGCGGTAGTTGACCAGCCAGAACCGGAATGCCCTCGTGGCCATCGACCAGCGGCCAGGACCGCGGTGGTCCGGCCGCGGCCGGCCGCTGGCTGCGGCCGGCGGGCCGGCAGTACGGAGGTCGTCATCCGTCCTCCAGCCGCCGGCCGGTCAGCCGCAGGAAGACGTCCTCCAGCGTGCTCCGCCGCACCAGCGAGGTCAGCGGCTCCAGGCCGAGCCCGCGCACCGCTGCCAGCGCCGCGTCCCCGTCGGCGACGTACAGCAGGATCCGGTCGGCCAGCACCTCCATCCGCTCGGCCGGGGCATTCGCCAGCTTCTCCGCCGCCTGGTCATGGTCGGACGGCATGGAACCGCAGCTCCAGCACCTCGGGGCTGGAGTAGGTCTCGATCAGCTCGCGCGGCGAGCCCTCGGCGGCGATCTGGCCGCCGTCCATCACCACCAGCCGGTCGCACAGCTGCTCGGCCTCGTCCATGTAGTGCGTGGTCAGCACCAGCGTCACGCCCTGCTGCTTGAGCCGGAACAGCCGGTCCCAGACCACGTGCCTGGCCTGCGGGTCCAGGCCGGTGGTCGGCTCGTCCAGGAGCAGGATCTCCGGCTCGTTGATCAGCGAGCGGGCGATCGTCAGCCGCCGCTTCATGCCGCCCGACAGCGGCTCCACCTGGTCCCCGGCCCGCTCGGACAGCTGGACGAAGTCCAGCAGCCTGGCCGTCCGCTCGGCGATCACCGCCCTGGGCAGGCCGAAGTAGCGGCCGTAGATCAGCAGGTTCTCCCGGACGGTCAGCTCGACGTCCAGGGTGTCCTCCTGCGGGACCACGCCGAGCCGGGCCCGGATAGCCGGGCCGTCGGCACCGGGTCCATGCCCAGGATGGTCAGCTCGCCGCCGGTCGGCGGCGAGACGCAGCCGATCATCCGCATCGTGGACGACTTGCCCGCCCCGTTGGGGCCGAGGAAGCCGAACGCCTCACCTCGGCTGCAGCTCGAACTCGATCCCGTCGACCGCGGTGAAGTCGCCGAACCGCTTCGTCAGGCCGCTGGCGCGAATGAGAACGTCGGAATCGGGCACGCCCGCGACAGTACCCGGGTCTGTCAGATCCGAACGAATATCTGGGCCTGAGAGGGTGATTTGCCTGCCCAGTTGGGCACGCCATCAGCGGCGGGGCGGTACTCTCACAAGGTCACACTCAGGCGTGGACAAGCAGGAGGCAGGATCCAGAGGTGAGCAGCGTTCGCGGGCTCTACGAGCGGTTCCGGCACCTGATCCACGAGGTGCCAAGTTCCTCGTCATCGGGGCAATCGGTTCAGTCGTCACCTTCGGCGGCGCCAATGCTCTTCAGGGCATCGGCAAGTACAAGGCGGTCACGATCGCCACGATCCTGGCCACGTGCGTGACCTTCCTCGGCAACCGGTACTGGACCTTCAGGCACCGCCAGAGCAAGGGCACCACCCGCGAGACCGATCGTGTTCTTCGTGCTGAACGGCGATCGGCCTGCTCATCCAGTACGCGTGCATCGGGCTTACGGACCTGGCTGGCCTGGGATCGAGCAAGACCTGGTACAACGTCGCCCTGGTCGTCGGCACGGGCCTCGGCACGCATCTTCCGGTTCTGGTCCTACCGCAAGTGGGTCTGGCCCTAGGCTGCGGCTCCGCCGAAGAGTACGTGGCCAGGGCGGACACGCCGGCGGCGGACCGGGCAGGGCGGGGCCGCCAGGATCGGGCCCATCGGCATGCGCCCGCACGGACGTCATGCCGCGCGGTAACGGCAAGCCCGGGCCAGTGCAGCAGGCGAGCCTGCCAGAGCCCGAGGTCAGCGAAACATCGGCCTGGCCGCGCTAGCCGGGCTGTTCCGGTCCAGGCCGGCGCAGGTCAGGCCGGGCAGTCGCCCGCCCCGGCCAGCAGCCTGTGCAGCGGGATGCGCCAGGTGCCGCTCGCCTGCGCCTGGGTCAGCGCGCCGACGGCCACCAGCCGGCCCATGACGTGCTCTTCCCTCGCCCGGCCCCGCGCCGGGTAGGTCAGCGGGTCGTCAGCCGTGGGCGCCTGGACCAGCCCGGCCAGCAGCGCCGCCTGCGGCCAGGACATCCGAGCGGGCCGGACGCCGAAGTAGCCGCAGCTCGCCGCCGCCAGGCCGTAGAAGCCGTTGCCGAAGTAGGCCACGTCCGAGTACAGCCGGAGGATCTCCGCCCCGCTGTAGCTGAACTTGAGCTTGACCGCGAGCGCGACCTGCTCGGCCTCGGCCATGATGCCGGTCGCGCCGGGCGTGTAGAGCATCTTGGCCAGCTGCTGGTAGAGCGTCGCGCCGCCCTGGTCGCCCTGGCCGGTCGCCTAGCCGAGATGACCCGCCCGACCGCCAGCGGGTCGACGCCGGGCTCGGAGCTGAACCGGTGATCCTCGGTCGCCTCCAGCGCGGTGGCGAACCTGGTAGGGCACCACGGCGCCCGGGTAGCGGCGTGGTGCGGCGCGGTCGAACGCACTGGCCAGCTGCCGGGCGTTGCCCACCGACGGGGTCACGAGCAGTAGCGTCCCGAATGCGATGCACGAAAGCCAGTAGCGCGGTCACGCATACCAGCAGCAGCCTCCTGGCCACCAGGGCCAGGAGGCGACGCTTGGACCGGCTGGCCGCCTGCGGTGAGGCCAGCCCTGCGGTCCGCTCCATTGAGTCTGCCCGCCTCATCGACAAGGCCAACGACGGCCAAGGCCGCCAAGTGCCATGATCGGCGAACGGGCCGGGTGGAAAGCCGGGGCTAGCCGACGGCCAGGCCGCCGACCAGCAACTCGGTGAACTGGCGGCCGACGTCGGTCGGCGACAGCAAGCCGTCGGGCTTGAACCACGAGCCGAGCTGATTGACCACGCTGAGGAAGTAGTGCACGACGATGTCGGCCGGGATATCAGCGCGGAAGGTGCCCGCCGCTACCCCCTCGTCGACCAGCGCCTTGAACTTGTCGTGGTAGAGGCGCCGCTCGGCCCGGATCTGGGCCTGCTTGTCTTCCGGCAGCATGTGCAGCGAACGGAAGAACACGATCATGTCATCCAGGTTGTCCAGGCTGGTCTCGACCACGTCCGCGGCTGCCGCCCGGAGCCGCTCCTCGGCGCGTGCCCGGACCCGCGGCGATCTCGTCCAGATGGCTGGTCTGCATGGTGAGCACCTGGTGGTAGACCTCGTACAGCAGGTCGTCCTTGGAGCCGTAGTAGTGGTACATCGCGCCCTTGGTGACGCCGGCGGCGTCAACGATGTCCTGAACCGAGGTGCCTTCGAACCCGTGCCGGGCAAACAGCCTCGTCGCGACGTTCAGCAGGCGTTCTTTAACCGGCGGCCGGGCCTGGCCTTCCGGCCCCGCCCGGTGGACTCCTTCGACCTCACCGCCATGCCGCACACTCCGGGTCGCTCGTGCTCCGGCCGGTATCATACCGTCCGGTCGGTCTTAAAGTTAGGCATGCAGATACCGCCGGGTCAACTCGTTCGCTCGCTAACCTTGACGACGGCCCTACTGCCCGCTCACCACCGGCCAGCTGACCGAGGTAGACGGCAACATCCTCGCACCACGTAACCGGGCCGGTGGCGGCGCGGCCCCGTGCCGCCCTGCTGCCACGGCCGCGGGCCGTCCAGCGGCCGGTACTCGATCCCGGCAGCATCCAGCCTGCGCAAATGCGCGCGCGATCCGCGTCGCGCAGCGCCGGGCCGCCGGCTCGCCCTCAGCGAACGCGGCGCCGCCGCCGACCAGGCCACCTCGGCCAGCGCGCAGGCGCGCGGGAAGATCATGTACTCCAGCGACCGGCCGTCCGGAATGTACTCGGTCCATACCTGGAACTGGGCGCCGATCAGCGTTACGGCGCGCCTGGTCGGCCAGCCCGCCGGGACCGGCGCGAACGCGGCCACGTCCGCAAGCCTGACCGGCCCGCCGATCGCGACTGGCTCGTGCTCGCCCCGTTCCTGGTAGTAATCGAAATAGGTAGGCAGCACCGGCGCGGCCACCACGTCATGGCCCGCGTGGGCCGCCTGCCGGGCGATCTCCATGCCGCGCCACGCCATGACGACCGTGTCCGGCCGCAGCCCGGCGCTGCCCGCCGCGCTGGCGAAACCCTCGTCCCAGACAACGGCCCTGACGGCAAAATCCTCCGCGAGCATGTCCGCGACGTCATGCAGGAACGCGGCGTGCAGATCCTCCGCCGTGGCAAGGCCGCGGTCGCGCCGGCCGCGTCGATCCGCGGGTCCTCGCGCCAGCGCGCCGAGCAGGCACTCGTCGCCGCCAATATGGACGAACCGGGAGCCGGTCGCGGCCAGCAACTCGCCGAAGACGTCGCGCAGCAGCGTCATCGACTCCGGCAGCGGCGCGAGCAGGAAAGGGAAGATGCCCCAGTCCGCGATCACCTGGTAACCGCCCGGTGGCGGGGTGCCTGAGCCCAGTTCGGGCACCGCCGCGAGCAACGCGGCACAGTGACCGGGCAGGTCGATCTCGGGCACGACTTCCATCCCGCGCTGGGCCGCGAACGCCGCGATCTCGGCCAGGTCCGCGAGCGTGTAGTAGCCGCCGTGCGGAATCTCCTCGTAGACCGCCGGCTGTTCGCTGTTCAGGCTGATCCTTGTCCTGCGGCCGGTGCGCGCCGACCTCATGCAGGACCGGGTGCAGCGGCTCTCGATCCGCCAGCCCTGGTCATCGGTGAGATGCAGATGCAGCCTGTTCAGCTTCAGCGCGGCCAGCGCGTCGATGAGGCTCAGCAGTTCGCGCTTGCGAAAGAAGTGCCTGGCAACGTCGAGATGAGCACCGCGCCACGGAAGGGCTGGCGCGTCGTCGATCTCGGCGCACGGCAGCCACCACATCTCCCCCGGTACCGGTGCGGCTCGCCAGGCATCGTCGGGCAATAGCTGGCGGAGGGTCTGGGCGGCATAAATCGCACCGGGCGTGCCGCCGGCCATGATCGCGATGCCGGCCGGATCGATCGTGAGCCGGTATGCCTCGGAGCCGAGGCTGGTGTCGCTGGTCACGGTGCAGTGGATGCGGGGCGTGTCGGGCCCTGGGCTGGCTGGCCATGGCAGCCCGGCCAGCAGGTGCCGCACGGCGGCGGCAGCGGCTGGCTGCGCACCGGCTCCAGCGGACACGACAGCGGGTCGTGCGGTGAGCATGAGCCGACCCGACCTCGCCCTGACTGAACCCGGCTGCGGTACCAGGCCAGCTAGGCGGTCATCCATCATCAGCTGCTGCTCCCGTCAAACCGGCCCCGTTCCCGGCCGAACACTAACAGCGAGAGGGATCGGGGACAGACCTGAGCCGGGCCCTCAGGGTGGTCGGACGCGGTGGCGGCCAATCCGTGAACCAGCGATCCCGGCTATTTTGTGGCGGTCGCCTTCGAATCAGTGATTAATAAGAGGATCACTGTAATGTGCTGATAAAGGCGCGCGAGATTAGCGGGCAGCGAGTTTTCTTTCCCCTGGTCTCCTCTTTAGTTTCCCGTGACGCACCTTTCGGATCGCTGTAAGCTGACTCGGCGCGGGCATTCAGAATTTAGCCAGTGAATCTCGCATAGCGCCAGTCGTAAGGCTAGGTACAGGGGCAAGCAGTAAGAGGAGGAGCGGGATGCGTAGATTAAGCACGAGCATCTTGGCCATCACTGTGGCAGCAGGACTCAGCATCGCTTACGCGGGTGCCGCAAGCGCATCATCGTCGGGGACGGCGTCGAAGCGGATCGTGATCGGTCCCTGGCAATCCATCCAGAAAGCCGTCGACAAGGCCTGGCCCGGCACCACCATCGTGCTCAGGCCGGGTGTCTATCACCAGAGCGTGCTGATCAGGAAAGACAGGATTACGTTGCGCGGGTCGGGTTCCCGGCGCACCGTGATCAAGCCTCCGCGGCATGCGCCGCGCAACCTCTGCACCGCGGCCTTCGGCGAGACCGGTGTGTGCATCCTGGCGCAGAAGATCGGGCGCAACGGCAAGGTCTTCAAGACCGTTCGCGGCGACACGATTAGCAAGCTGTCGGTGGCCGGCTTCCCCAGTAATGGCGTTTTCGGCTATGGCACCGTCGGCCTGACCGTGACCCACGTGACGGCCATTAATGACGGGGATTATGGAATTTCCCGCTTCAATTCGACCACCACCAAGTTCACCCATGATGTCGCTATTGGCAATCACGAAGCCGGCTTCTACGTCGGAGATTCACCGGACGCGGACACCGTCGTGCGCTATGACCGGGCGACCGGCAACCAGTTCGGCATCTTCGTCAGGCACGCCAGGGAAGTGCTGGTCGCTCATAACTACGTCGCCCGGAACTGCCAGGGCATCCTGGTTCTTGACGACGGCCAGCGCGGTGGTGCCGGGAACGCGCTCATTACGCGCAACGTCGTCGTCCGTAACAACAAGTTCTGCCGCAAGAGTCGCGACACTCCGATTAACACCAAGGGCGGGGGCATCCTGCTGCTCGGCGCGACCAAGACGCTCGTGATCAGCAACCTGGTCAATGACAACTCCGGCGGGCAGCTCAACTCAGGCGGCATCGTGGTCGTCAGCGCGCGTCGCCTGTCACACGGCAGCAACCCGAATTTCGACACGATCAAGGGCAATCGCGCTCACCGCAACCACCCGGCCGACCTGATCTGGGATGGCAGCGGCAAGCACGTTAAATTCGCGGGCAACCACTGCAGGACGTCTGTCCCGCCCGGACTCTGCAAGTAGCGGCAGGCCAGCAGGCGGTAACTGGGGTGGCGCCGGTTGAGCGGCGCCACCCCTAGGACGCTTGGATGCTCACGCGGCCGTTGTCATCCGCCGGCTAGCCCTGCGTCCCGTGCTCATCAGGGCCGTTGATGCCCTCGGGGACGACTTTGCCCTGCTCGATGTCCTCGGACAGCCGGGCCTTGGCGGCCTGGGCCCCCGGGTCCAGCACGCCGGAGCCCGCCGCGCGCGAGATGACGTCGCCGCCGCGGCCGCGCAGCACCATCGCGCAGCCGACAGCGATCGCTGCGCCCGCGAGCGGCCCCGCGATGTACACCCAGTAGCTGGTGAAGTCACCGCTGGCCAGGGCGGGACCGAACGAGCGGGCCGGGTTCATCGAAACGCCGCTGACCGGAGCCGCCCACAGGCCCGCCAGGGCGATGTAGCCGCCGACGCCGAGCGCGGCGACCGCGCCGACGTTCTGGGCGGCAGACGCGGTGCCGAGGATGACGCTGACCAGCAGCGCGGTGAGCACGATCTCCATCAGCAGGGCCTGCCAGTTTTTGTACCCGGGGCCCGGCAGCGTCGCCCCGAGATGCTCGACGTTGCCGAATATCCAGCGGAGGAACAGGGCCGCCAGTGTCGCGCCGATCAGCTGGATGATGATGTAGCCGGGGACGCGCTTCCACGGGAAGTCGCCGCGCAGCGCGAAGGCCAGTGACACGGCCGGGTTCAGGTGCGCACCGGAGACCGCGCCCATGAACAGGATGATCGCGGTCACCATGAGGCCAGGCGCGACGACAGCGGCGGCAAGGCTGATCTGCCCTTTCGCGTGCAGAAGTCCGCCGCCCGCGGCGGCGAGGACGAGCGCGAAGGTGCCGAGCAGCTCCGAGAACAGCCGCCGCCATTCCTTGCGCGGGTCGTCGAAGTCCGCGCGGTTCCCGAACTCCAGCTGGAGCACGTGGTGCGTGCGCGGGAACGCCGTCCCCAGCGACGCCGGGTCGATCTTCTCACCAGTCGAGTCGGTCACTGCGTTCCCCCGATGCGATCCCGTGCTCCGCGCTGAGCGCGGTCCGACCAGCCGACGGTCATATGTCTCGTTCTGCAGTAATACGCCCGGACGAGACGGCCGCGACAAGGGAGTCGTAGTCGCGCTGGTTCTGGTCGGCGTAGGCGTCCGCGAACCTGGTGATGGCCTGATCGAACACATCCGATCCGCCGAGGTAAGCGCCGATCGCGATCCGGTCCCCGGACCGGGCGTGGGCCCGCGCCAGCGTCCAGCCGCACAGCTGGCCGTACAAGCGCATGCCACGCGGCACCAGGGTCTCGATGTCGATCGAGCACTTCCAGTCCCGCAGCTGCCGGACGTAGAAGTCGCGGGTCTGGTCGTCCAGGCCCGCCTCGGTACGCTGCCAGCCGAGGAAGATGTCGCTGGAGGCCTGCATCAGCCGCTGGCCAGCCGCCACGCGCTGACCCTGGTTGGCGTACCTACTGGCGCCGACGAAGCGGCTGAGCACGGACTCCTCAGCTTCCTTCACCTGCAAGAACAGCGGATCGGAGTCGCCGGAGCCGATCAGCAGCATGATCCAGCAGCGTGTTCCGACGCTGCCGACACCGACGACCTTGCGAGCCAGATCGGCGAACACGTACTCATCCAGCAGGAACCTGCGGTCGGTTTCCAGCGTGCGCCGGTACTTGGCGATCAGGTCGGCTAGCTCCGACTCCAGGGCCTTCCGGTCTCGCTGCTGGGGCAGCAGGTCCTCGATCGGCACCAGCAGCGGCGGGTCGGAGATGATCCGCGGCCGTCCGTCCACCATGCGGGTCAGCTTGGCCACTTCCTGCATGCTGTCGCGGGTGCGCGCCTTCGCCAGGCCCTTGGATACCGCCTTGCGCTGGCGCTTCTTCAGCTGCGATTCGAACTGCGCCGCCACCCGGTCCATGTCGATGTGGGCGTACCACACATCGAGGTTGCTCATCCCCGCGAAGCCGCGCATGGCCTGCCGGTAGCCAGCCACCGTAGCCGCGACGATAGCGCGGCGGTCCTTGCCCGGGAAGCCGCTGTCGCGTGCCGCCACCTCCATGCTGGCTGCCAGTCGCTTGACATCCCACTCCCACGGGCCGGGCAACGTTTCATCGAAGTCGTTGACGTCGAACACCAGCAGGCGCTCGGCCGACCCGAAGATCGCCGAAGTTCGACAGGTGCGCATCGCCGCATGCCTGCACCGGCAGCCCGGATACCGGGGTCCCCGCCAGATCGCTGGCCATCGGGAGCGCCGCGCCGCGATAGTAGCTGAACGGCGAGACCATCATCCGGCCGTGCCGTACCGGCACCAGTTCCGGTACGCGCGACTCCTCCTGCTCTTCCAGCAGCGCAAGCGGGTCAGGCCGGTCCGGCCCCGGGTCGAACATCGCGTGGCTTTCCCTTGGCACCTCAGCCCGCGCTACCTTGCCCCGGGCGGCCCGGTCAGCTGGCGTCATCTGCCCCAGACCCGAATCCAGCTGGTAACGGAGCGCAGTCCGCGCTGGCGCCGCCGCTGTCGTACTCATCATCGACTCCCCTCTGGCCTCTGCCCGCCGTGCCAGCCGGACAGTCACGCGGAGCGCTACCCACCTGCGCCGCGCACGGCAACCCTCAGCGACGGCACCAATGGCCGTCCGTCCTGCTAACCATGCCCCGCCAGCGGACCGCGCATTCACCCTGACCGGGTGAGCGCGCAGCACTTACGCCGATCCCGGTCCCGGCGAGACCGCTGCCGCTGAGCAAGCCCTTCCGGTTGGCCGCGCCGGGAATGAGTGATGAGCTGTGGCGGCAGACGATGGCCGAGCAGCTGGTGGAGCGGTCCAGGACCGGCGGAGTGAAGCTGGTCGGCCCCGGCGGGCTGCTGACCGGGATCACCAAGACGGTTCTGGAGACGGCGCTGGAGACCGAGCTGTCCGGTCACCTGGGCTTTGATAAGGGCGATCCGGCGGGGCAGGGCGCGGCGAACGTGCGCAACGGCCACACGGAGAAGACCGTGCAGACAGACCTGGGGCCGGTGCGGATCTCGGTGCCCCGGGACCGGGCCGGGAACTTCGAGCCCCTGGTCGTGCCCAAGCATGCGCGGCGGGTCGGCGGGTTCGATGAGGCGATTATCAGCCTGTATGCCAAGGGCCTGACCACCGGCGAGATCCAGGCGCACCTGGCGGAGGTGTACGGCGCGGAGGTGTCGAGGGACCTGATCTCCAAGGTCACCGACGCGGTGAACGAGGAGCTCGCGGCGTGGCGGAACAGGCCGCTGGACCGCATCTGCCCGGTCATGTTCATCGACGCCATCTACGTGAAGATACGCGACGGGGCGGTCGCCAACCGGCCGGTCTACATCGTGGTCGGGGTGTCGCTGGACGGCGAGCGGGATGTCCTGGGCATGTGGGCCGGGACCGGCGGGGAAGGCGCCAAGCAGTGGCTGGCCTACCTGAGTGAGATCAAGAACCGTGGTGTGGCCGACGTGTTCATCGTCTGCGCCGACGGGCTCAAGGGCATCGCGGAGGCCATCGAGGCGGTCTGGCCGCTGGCCATCCACCAGACCTGCGTTGTCCATTTAGTCCGCGGGACGCTTCGCTACACCAACCGCAAGGACTGGCAGGCCATCACCCCGGCACTGCGGTCGATCTACACCGCGCCCAGCGCTGAGGAAGCCGGAGCCCGCTTCAGGGAGTTCACCAGCAAGTGGGGAGCCAAGTACCCTGCCGTCATCCGGATGTGGGAGGCAGCATGGGAACGGTTCATCCCGTTCCTCGCCTTCGACGCGGAGATAAGAACTGTCATTTACACGACCAACATGATCGAGAGCCTGAACTCGCGGTTCCGGCAGGCCACCCGCCGCCGCGGGCACTTCCCCACCGAGCAGGCCGCCCTCAAGGTCCTCTACCTCGTCATCCGCGAGAAGCACAAGAAAGGAGGCAACATCACCGCCCGCCTCAACGGCTGGAAGAAAGCACTGAACGCGTTCGCCCTGGCATACGGCGATCGATTCGTTCGCGTATTTGCCGGACAGGGTACTAAGGTGTGTAGGCCCACCTAGACGGGCGAGCAGTTCCGGGACGTAGCGCAGCTTGGTAGCGCACTTGACTGGGGGTCAAGGGGTCGCGGGTTCGAATCCCGCCGTCCCGACCGGGTGGGCTTGACCCCATTCGGTGGACCACTTGTTAGGACAGAGTGGCCTGCTGGGTGGTGGTTGAGTGTGCCGCTTCGAACTCGTTCGGGGTGAGGTAGCCGAGCGAGCTGTGGCGGCGGTCGCAATTGTAGAAGTGGTCGATGTAGTCGGCCATGGCGATGGCCAGTTCGAGGTTGGTCCGCCACTTCTGGCGGTTCAGCAGCTCGATCTGCATGGAGCCCCAGAATGACTCCATGGGGGCGTTGTCGTAGCAGTCGCCGACTGTGCCCATCGAGCTGAGGAGTCCGAGGCGCCGGACGTTCTCGGTGAAGGCCCAGGAGGTGAACTGGCTGCCGTGGTCGGAGTGGATCACCGTTGAGGGTGACGTCGTCCTCGATTTGCCTGCCTTGTTGATGGCGTCGAGAACCAGGGCGGCTTCGCAGCGCCGGTCGATGGCCCAGCCGACGGCTTTGCGGGAATACAGGTCGAGCACCACGCAGCAGTAGAGCTTCCCCTCGCTGGTCGGGTGTTCGGTGATGTCGGTCAGCCACAGCTGGTTGGGGGCCGAGGCCGTGAACTCGCGCTGGACCAGGTCCTCACAGGTCCGGGCGTTCTTCAGGTTCTTGTAGCCCTTCTTCGGCCCGGGCAGGCCCTTGAGACCCAGTTCACGCATGATCCGCTTGACCAGCTTGGTGTTGACGATGAGCCCCTGCTCGATCTCGAGGGCGGCTTTGACCCGCAAGATCCCGTAGGTGCCGCGCGAGCGGGCGTGGACATCGGCGATGGCGTCGGCGAGGAGAACACGGCGGATCTCGCGGTCGCTGGGCTTCCTGAACTTGATGTCGTAATAGGTGGAGCGATCGAGGCCGGCCACCTGACAGGCCAGGCGCTCGGAGTAGCCCAGGTTGTTCAGCCCTCGGACAACCCGGAACTTGCTTTTGGGTCGGCCGCTCCCTCCCCGAAGAGCTTGCTAGCCGCCCTGACCACCTTCAGCTCGGCCTCCAGCTCTTTGATCCGCCGGCGGGCCGCGGCCAGCGGATCAGCCTCATAGCTCCTCAGCCCCGGCCGCTGACCGGCATCGATCAGCGCCTGCCGCCGCCACCGGTACAGCGTCTTGTGAGCAATGCCGAGCTCCGCCGACAGGTCCTTCACCTGCTCTCCGGCGAGCATCCGCTCACTGGTCATCCGCCGAAGCTCGGCGGGATAGTGCCTTGGCATATCTGGCTCCTGCTGGTCAGGGCCAAATTGTCCTATAGGCGGTCCACTTTCTGGGGCTCAGGTCAGGTAGCTTTCCTTTTCGAAGTCAAGGATGACCCGTGCCGAGTACACGGTCGTCTTCGTCGACCGCGGCCCTGAGGACGGCCCAGGGCGCGGTGTATCCCCAGTCCACGCCCGCGTTTCGCTGCCAGCTTGCGCCGACCCCAAGGCCGCAGGGCTCGCCGATGTTTCGGCGGCGAGGAAGCGACGCTCGGGTGAGGATGCCAAGACGCAGCGATCGACGGGGCCCGCCGCGAACGCCGCGGGCTATGGCTCCGGAGCGTCCAGCAGCCCGCGCACGCCATCGACGTTAGGGACGACATGACGGATGGCCGGGATGCCCGAGAACCCGGTGTCCGCCGACACGAGCGCCTCAGCTCCTGCCGCGTGCGCCGCAGCGGCCAGGACAGCGTCGAACGAGCCAAACCCGCTTCCTTCCTCGAACAGGCGTAGCCCTTCGCGCAGGTCAGTCTCCTCGACGATTAGAAGCGGCGACAGCAACTCGATGTAGTCACGGGCAAGTGCCGCAGCATCTTTGCGGTCACGACGGCGAGCGCGGACATGGGCGAACTCCTGGATGACTTCGATGGTGGTGGTCGCCAGGATCGTTCCGTCTGCTATTGCGCGGATCAGCAGCTGGCATGGCTCACGCAGCGGATGATCGGCGCCGACCGCATAGACCAGTACCGTCGTATCAAGGACGATCACGCGTGACGTCCGCGGAGCTCGTCTAGTTCGGCCAGCAGATCGCCCACCTCCATCGGTGGCGCATCGAGGATGCGCCGGGCAGCGGCAGCTCGCCTCCGTTGCGTAGCGGGCAGGCCACGGTCGAGCGCCTCCCGGATGACGGTGGCGACAGATGTACCGCGCTGGCGGGCGAGAGCGCGGACCCGCTCGTAGCGCTCATCGTCGATGAGAATCTGCAGCCGGTGTGTCAACATGCGCATACATTAGCATGCGCATATACCGCGGACTGGGTCCCTGAGTGCATGCTGGCTGCCGCGGGGCTTTGTTTCACCGGCTAAACGCCGTCCTGGCGGCCGTCGATTGATCGCCGGGGCGTATCCGGTGCAATCCTGGCCGCTGCCGTATTCGGCATCGGCGACGCGGCCGCCGCACTGGTTTGCCGGACCGATTTCACTGTGCCGAATCAGTCGATTTCGGGGAGCCAAACGGGGAGCCAACCAGCACGACACTAGGCGCCGCCAGCGACCGGTCATGAGCGTTTTTCGAATACGTGTACACCAAATCGGGGAGCCAAACCCAGTCGTGAAATGGCTCTCTGCCGCTCCGCGTCAACCGTTCTACCGGGGCATTTGTCAGGGAGGCAGAGCGCGCGAAACTGGTCAGTCAAGGGTATGTACACCAAATGGCGTGTCGATCGTCGGCTCAACTCAGCGAATTTCACTGAGTTGCAGTAAGCCCTCCGTCCAACGTCAGGACTTGCCCGGTTACAAAGCTGGAGGCGTCCGAGCAGAAGAACAAGATCACGCCGACCAGGTCGTCAGGATCCGCGATCCGGCGCAACGGGATCCGGCCGACCAGCCGCTCATAGAAATTCTGGTCTGCCAGCAGGCTTGCCGCCTGCGGCGTTCGCACGAACGTCGGAGAGATTGCGTTCACCCGGATCTGGTGCTTCGCCCATTCGGTGGCGTGCTGGCGGGTCAGTGCGTCGAGCGCACCCTTGGCCGCGACATATGCCGAATAGCCAGCATCTATGCCAAGCTGGCCGCGGACAGAGGAGATGTTGAGGATGGAGCCGCCGCTCCCGTTGGCAATCATGCGCCGCGCCGCTGATTGCGACAGATGCAGCGCAGTGGTCAGGTTCAGGTCGAGAATGCGCTGCCATTCAGAATCCGGGTACTGCTCAGCCGGATACAACGCTGTGCCCGCCCCCCCGCCGATCCCGTTGACCACGACGTCCACCCGGCCGAACGCAGCCACCGTCTGGTCAACCACCCGATCGGCCTCTTGACGCGACGTCATGTCCGCGGCAAACACCAGTCCCTGGCGGCCGCACTCTTGTACCGCCGAAGACGCCTCCTCAAGCCGCTTGCTCGAGCGCCCGACGATCGCGACGTCTGCGCCGACCGCCGCGAGGGCGGCGCAGGTACGTACGCCGATCCCGCCGGAGCCGCCGCCGACAATCGCCACCCGGCCGTCGAGGCGGAACCGCCGCAACTCGTCCGTCACGTGCGGTCTCCTGCCGCTGTCGCGGCGAGCTTGTCCCACAGCGATGCGGCGTTCAGAGTCTGAATGTGATCCATCATGTAGCCCTGACCGATGTCCACCGGGTACCGCTCCGCGAAATTAACCCGCGATATCGTCTCCTCGCGAGACCAGCCCTGAGCTACCGCGTTTGCCACAGCGCTCATCCACTCGAGCAGTACGGCCCGCTGGGTCGGCAGGTACTTCTTCGTAGTGACCGGGCCATGGCCCGGAATGACGAAGTCGACGTCAAGGTCCTGGACGACGTCCAGGGCCGTGACCCACTGGTTCACGTCCGACGTCATGAGCCACGTCTGGCACTCCGAGAAGACGGTGTCGCCGGTGAGCACGACCCGTTCGCTCGGGACATAGACGGCCACCTGACCGGGGGTATGGCCGGGGGTGTGGATGAGGTGGAATGTATGACCGCCGACCCGCAGGTCCAGATCCGAGTTGAACACGAGTTCACCCTTGTTGGGGTTCGCGTAGTACTCGTCTCGGGTCGGGAATAGCGCCGCGCCTTCCGGGTCGTCGGTGGGGATAGCTTCCGCGGCGTAATCG
Organism: uncultured Actinomycetota bacterium; assembly: GCA_963834665.1. Classification (GTDB taxonomy): domain Bacteria; phylum Actinomycetota; class Actinomycetes; order Streptosporangiales; family Streptosporangiaceae; genus JAJYUU01. Next base: position 29,199 of record CAWICK010000003.1, on the reverse strand, counting down.
AACGGATCTAGAGCCGGAGTCGGGACCATGAAGTTGTCATAGACGCCCTGGTGATGCACCACGGTGCCGGCACCCTTGAAGTAGTAGTTGCCGAAGATATGGTCTACGTGGTGCTCGGTGTTGATCACGTACCGGATCGGCCCGCGGGACTCGGCTTCCTGACGCATCTTGACGGCCTTGCTCGGCAGCTGCGGCGTATCGACCACCACCACACCGGCTGAGGTGACCACATAGCTGGGGTTACAGCCGCGGATCTTGGTAGAGGTGAATACGTTCTCGGTAACCTGCTGCACTGCTCGCCTCCCGGCCGCGCCGACGTTTTGTTAGGGGAACGGGGTCTGTTCGACTAATGCCGCTCATTCGGCGCCCGTCGGTCCACGCGGTCTATCCGCGTCCAGTCGACCGTGCGCAGCGCGAGTGAGTCATCGCTCATCCCGACGCAGTAGCCGCCTAGGTAGTCGGGCTCGCCAGGGTCCTTCCCGAGGTAATGCGCGGCCAGCGCGCGCAGCACTGGCGAGTGCGTGATGCCGATCGCCAGATCGACCGGGCCGGCGTCAGCGAGGCTGGCTGCGAACCGGTGGACTCGGGCGGCGACCATGGCGACGGTGTCGCCGGGCGGATCGTCGTGATGCAGCCAGTAGCCGATCCGGTCCGCTGAGGTCAGGAAATTCGCATAGAAGCTGTGGCGAGTGACCTGCGCCTCGGTTACTCCTGGCAGTTGTGCCGCGAAGGCGGCGGCGGTGCTGACCATGTCGACGCGAAGGCCGGCCAGATAGAGATCTGGGTTGCGGAGGGCGTCCGTGACCGTCGGGCCGGTGGCCTGGCTGGTTGGATCCGCGCTCGTCAGCCCGTGCACTACCAGGAGTCCCGTCTGCTGCGCTCGCAAGGTCGGGCCGGCCAGGATCCAGACCCGCTCAGCGGCAAGCTGAGCCAGCCGGCGTCCGGCTTCTTCCGCTTGGACGCGGCCGGCCCGGGTCAGCGGGACGTCGCCCTGATGTGAGGCGACCTCGCCGTGGCGCAGCAGGACCAGCGCCGGGATCGTCGGCATGTATGCTCTGGCAGGCTCAGGTAGCACGAGATCTCGCCGCCGCTAGCCGACATCTGGATCTGGCAGCAGGACATCCCGGACGAGCCGGTTTAGCCCGTCTGTGGCGCCCAGGAACTGCCGCATGGTGCGGCGGGTGGCGCCGAAACTCAGGAACTCCGCGGCGCGCATCCCGTCCTCGTCATACGCGCGGCGAAAGTCCGGCAGCTTTGCGTACAACGCTGCAACGATGTCGGGCCTGACCGGCTCGTCCATCCGAGGCACCGGCTCGATCCCGCTGTTGTTCAACCGCACCTGCCAGCCGAACGGCGGTGATATGACGACGTCCCCGCCCACGAACTGGCTCCAGTGCATGTGATTGCGGAACGCCGCGGACAGCAGTCGGGCGCGGAATCCGCGCTGCTGGTACAGGGCATACGCGCGCTTGAACACGGCGACGCCCGCCCACTCCAGGTATCCGGGGTCGAGCGTGATCGAGTCGCGCTCCGCCACGACTTTCAGCCAGTCGTCCAAGCGGCCCACCATGATGGTGCACACCGGGCCCATCGTGGCGACGTCGAGTCCGGCAGCCTCGCGCCGGCGCAGCCCCCGTTCCATCGCCGCGCCCACGGTCACCGCCTGGGCAACGGTGAACGAGACCGTGGCGTTGATGCTGATGCCGCGGAAGGTGGCTTCCTCGATGGCCGCGATGCCGGTGGCAATGGCCGGGATCTTGACGATGATGTTCGGCGCGATCCCCGAAAACTCCTCCGCCTGCCGCACGAGGGCCTGCTCGTCGCGATACAGCCGCGGGTCGGTCTGGATGGACAGCCGCCCGTTGCGGCCGTTGTGTCGCGCGAAAGCCGGCTCCAACAGCCGGGCGGCTTCGGCGGACAACTCCCGGACCATGCGCCAGCCGATTGCTGACTCGCCCGCGGTCGGCTCCGCAGCGGCGCAGTCAGCGATCCGCGGCCCCCAGCGCGCCAGATCCGCTTGCAGTGCGGTCAGGGCAATGACCGGATTGCAGGTGGCACCTACGGCACCCCAGCCGATCGCCTCCTTCAGCTCCGCTGGGGTTGCCGAGTCATTCCACAGGCACGTTGGCGTGGACTGTGTCATCGACAGCAACGGAAGCGCGGTCCTGCCGGCGGCGGTCACGGTTTTCATCGACTCACCTGTCCTAGCATCAGCTCACCGAAGTCGGATCGCGCGAGCAATTCGTCTGGGGCGCCGACCAGCTGCACACTGCCCGCAACGAGCACGTAGGTCCGGTCTGAGATTGCCATCGCCCGGCGGGCTCGCTGCTCCACCAGCAGGATCGCCACGTCGCGTTTGGCCAGCCGCTTGACATGGTCCTCCAGGACGCGATCGGCGAGCTCTGGCGACAGGTTCGCGGTGGGCTCGTCCAGTATCAGGATGCTCGGCTCCGGCATCAGTGCCCGGCCCATTGCCAGCATCTTGCGCTCCCCCCGCTGAGCTTGCCGGCCGCCCGGCCGCCCATCTCGCGCAGCGCCGGAAAGACCTGGTACACCCGCTCAACCCTCTCCGGCAGGCTCTTCCTGCCGCACAGGTAGCCGCCGAGCAGGAGGTTCTCGCGAACCGACAGCGGCGTGAAGACATCGTCTGATTGCGGCACGTAACCCATGCCGATCCTGGCTCGCTGCTGGGTGGCCAGCTGATCGACTCGCTCGCCAGCCACCCGGACGGTGCCGGCCGACAGCCGTAGCACTCCGACGATCGCCTTGAGCAGCGTGCTCTTCCCGGCTCCGTTCGGGCCCACGACCGTCACGATCTCGCCACGGCTGACCTCAAGGGATACATCGCTGATGATCGGAACCGCGCCGTAGCCCGCCGCGACGCTGACCACTTCCAGGTGCGGCCGGGCTGCCCGGCTCAGATCATCCGGCAACGTAAGCCTCCCTGACTTCGGGAAGTGCCCGTACCTCGGCGAGTCCGCCCTCGGCTATCACGTGGCCGCGCGCCATCACGACCACCCGCTTGCACACGTGCTCCACGATGCCAAGCTCATGCTCGATCATCAGCATGGGCATGCCGTCCGCGACCAGGGACCGCAGCTGATCACGGAGCTCGCCGACCATAGTGGGGTGCACGCCGGCCGTCGGCTCATCAAGCAGCAGCATCTTCGGGCTTGCCATCAGCGCTCTGGCTACCTCGAGCAGCCGGCGCTGGCCGCCGCTGAGATTACCCGCGTATTCGCTTTCCATGTCGGCGAGCCGGAAGCGGGCCAGCAATTCTCTGGCGTGGGTAATCGCCTTGTCTTCTTCTTCCCGCCAGGCCCGCTTGCCACCGATCAGCCCGCGAACCTGCTCGCCGCGCTGCCCGGGACGGGCTACGAGCAGGTTCTGCAGCACTGTGAGCCGGGGGAATTCCGACGAGAGCTGGAAGGTGCGGATCAGGCCCCGGCGTCCGACTTTGTGCGACGGCATCCCGCCAATTTCCTCCCCGGCGAAGCGGATAGAGCCGGAGTCCGGCGCCAATGCTCCGGCGATCATGCCCAGAACGGTTGATTTGCCCGCGCCGTTCGGGCCGATAAGCCCGAGACTCTCGCCGCGGCTGACCGTCAGCGACGCGTCGGCGACTGCCTGCACCCCGCCGAAGTGCTTGGCTATCCCGCTGACCACGAGCACCGCATCGGCTGCGGTCATCGGGGCCGCCCAGGCGATCCCAGCCGCGACCAGACGGTCCGGCCGCCAAGCGTTCCCGCGCGCACAGGCCGCTCGCCGCCGGCGTATCGCTGGCGGCGCTCCGGGACCAGTCCCCTGGGGCGGAACCACAAGAAGAAGAGCGTGAGCAGGCCGTAGGTCATGAACTGGGCAGGCGGGGCCCAGGTCGCCTGCCCGTAGGAGGGCAGGAGGCGCACCAGCTCCCCCAGCACAATCGGGACCAGGAGCACCCCGAGCAGAATCCCGATGTCGTTGCCGAAGCCGCCGACAACGATCGCCGTGATGTAGACGAACGTCTCGCCGTATCCCCAGCTCGCCGGATTCCAAGCCGTAATGAAGGCGACCAGCACCGCACCGCTCAGCCCGCCGAGCCCGCCGCCGACCAGGAACGCGAACAGTCGCGCTCTGGTCGCGTCCTTGCCCAGGGCCCTGGCGGCCTGCTCGTTCTCGCGCACCGCACGGAGCAGCCGACCCATGGGCGACGTCGTGATCCTCCGGGTGACGACCCAGGCCAGCACGCAGACGACCGCAGTCAGCCCGACATAGAACCAGTTGTAACCGACCGAGGACAGGTTGAGCACGCCACTCAAGGGCTGCGGGATGCTGTAAAGCCCGTTGGCGCCGTTGACGAGCCCGACCTGATTCGTAGCGATCCCGGTGACGATCAGCGATATCACCAGGAACGCCATTGCCTCGTAGTCTCCCCGCAGTCGGGGCAGCACGATCACCGCGCAGAGGAATGCCAGCAGGACGCCCGCCAGGGTGGCCATGACATAAGGCAGCGGGAAGGGCAGCGACGTTCCCCAGACATAGCTCTGGCCGCCAGCGCCCTGGCCAGGTCCTGCGCTGGACGGTCCCAGCGTGAAGATCGCATATACGTACGCGCCCGCGGCCTGGAAGATGATGAACGCGAAGTCCATCACGCCTGCCAGGCCCAGCTGGATGTTCAGCCCGAGGCACGCGATGATCCCGACGCCAAGGTAAACCAGCAGGTTCGTGATGTAATACGCCCAGCCGCTACCCATGGCGGCCGCCCCGGGCCGGTCGCGGAGAATACGCTTCAGACCACAACGTCGCGCCTCTTCACTACGCCGGAGAACAGCCCGGTGGGGCGGAAGACGAGGAACAGCACCAGGATCACGAACGCCGTGATGTCGGTGTACGACGCGTTGAAGTAGCCACCCACGATCGAGGTTGCCACGCCGAGGAGCAGCGCGCCCAGTATCGCGCCGTACGGCTGTCCGATTCCGCCGACAATCGCAGCGGCCACGATCGTGATGAGCAAGCCGTCGCTGGTCGAGACGGTCCATGCCGTGACCGACAGACCCAGTACGACGCCCGCTGCCCCGCAGAGCGCTCCGGACAGCAGCCAGGCCGCGTCCTTCACCACCTGCGTGTTGATGCCGCAGGCCCGGGCCAGGCTCTCGTTCGCGGCGGTTGCCCGCATAGCCCGGCCCAGTCTCGTCCACTGCAGGATCACGCGCACCGCCACCATGGCGACGAGCGCGATGCCGATCACGGCGAGCTGCTCGCTCGTGTAGATCATGTTCAGGAACCGATACGTCCGGCCGGACTGGGCGTTGTAACTGAACGGATTAGGCCCGGCCACGATGAGCAGTGCGTTGCTGATGACCAGGCCCAGCGCGATGGTGACGATGACCATTCCGAACAGCTGAAGTCCCCGCCTGCGGAACGGCTCGAACACCGCCCGGCTGAGCGCAACCGATATCACGGCGCTGCTCGCCGCGCCCGCGATCAGCGCCAGCCAGATGCTGACGCCGGCTTGATTCACGGCATAGGCGGCGAGCGCGCCAATGGTCATGATGGCCCCATAGGCCAGGTTGAGCACGTTGGTAACCGCGTACTGCAGCGTGAAGCCAACCGCCGCGATAGCCAGGATGGCGGCCGTCACTATGCCAAATCCGACGTATTGGATAAATAGGTTCACTCAATATTCTCCGGGGCACAGGTATCAGGCACGGAGTGGACCACGGCCGCAGCTGCCGGTTACAGAGCCAGCTGCGCCACCTCCTTCGCGCTGACGATCCCGGCGGTGCGGGCACCGCCAGAGAGGGTGAAACCGACGGCGCTGAACGGCTGGCTGTTGTTGTGCCACTTGTTGAAGACGATGGCCCCGCCCGCGCCGATGTACTGAATGGACTTGCCCTGCGCCAGCGCTGCCTTTCCGGCGGCGAAGGAGTAGACCACAACCTTGCCGGGCCCCGGCTGGGTGACAGCCACGATCGACGAGTTGTAGACCTGAGGCTGAATGGAATGCGCCTTCAGCATGGCAAGCGCCATCACGATCGCGCCGTCGTAGTCGGTCATCGTGTACGGGTCGGTCGACCACTGGGACGGGTGAGGTATCTGCTTTGCGTCGCTCAGCAGTGCCGGCTTGAAGACCTGGTAACCAGGTCCCTGCGGCGGCGCATAAGGCTGCAGGGCGACGAAGTTCGATGCCAGGCTGGAGGTCCCGATGGCCTTGCCCATCGCCGCCTGCCACTGCGGCGTGTAGGTGGGCTGGGTGCCAATCATCGGGATGACGTGCCCGCCGTTCAGCTGGGTCAGTTCCTTGAAGAAAGTCGCGGCGGTCTGCGGGTCGGTCTCGGTGAAGATGACTTGCGGGTGAGCCGCGGCGACACGGGCGGCTATCGACTGGTACGAAGGGGAGCCGGGCACGAGGAACTCGTTCAGCAGCATGGTGCCGCCGAGTTTCTTGAACCCTCTCAGCAGGGTCGGCACGCTGGTCTGCGCGGTCGTGGTCTCATTAAAGACCGCGATGGCTCTGGTGTATCCGAGGTGCTTCGCCCACAGCGCCATCGCGTAGCCCGCTGAGCTATCCGGCGGCGTGATGCGCCAGAAGTATGTATCGGTGGTGTGGTTAAAGGCCGAGTCGCCGGAGTCGGCGAACATGGTGATCTTGGCCCTCTCGAAGACCGGAGCAACCGCCGTGGCCTGACCGCCGGGGCCAAGGGTCCCGGCGAAGTTCGAGGTGCTCGCTAGCGTCTTATTCGCCGCCGACACTCCGTCGGCCGGGTCACCCCGGTCGTCAATGGCCTGGCAGTTCGCCTTGTGGCCGAGCACTCCCCCGGCCTTGTTGATCAGCAGCGCAGCGGTGTAGCAGCCAGCGATCTGCTCGGGCCCGAGCGATGCGTTCGGCCCGGTGTACGTCGAAAAACTGCCGAACGTGAATGGTCCCGCCGCGCCGCCGCTCCCGCCGCCGCTACCCCCGCTGCCGCATGCTGCCAGCGCGACGATCATGGCGCCTGCGGCGCCGACCGTCACCAGATAATGGCTTCGGCTCTGGATTCCCATGTCCCACACTCCCGCACTCGAGCTCGTCTTTGCGTCGGCGCAGAACTCGGCACCCGGGACCGCATCGTCGCGTGGAATACAGGCGATAATCGATTCGCGATTAGAATGCTAATGTCGCCGTTAGGACGCGTCAAGGCAAAAGGCAGACTGTTTCGGCTGGTATGGCCTAGGCCTGCCGCCGGACCCCCCAGCTAGGAACGACGATGACTTTCGTTTTCGACCTTGATCGTGATCAAGATCTGCCGAACACGGACTGGCGGCTGCTGATCGGCGCTAAGGCCGCGAATCTGGCGGTCATGAGGTCGAAGCTCCGCCTCCCGGTGCCGCCAGGGTTCGTGGTGTCAACCGCTGCGTGCAACGCGTACCTGACCGGTGGCTGGCCAGGCTGGCCTGGACTCCGAACTCAGGGCGCACATGCGCCACCTGGAGGAGCAAACGGCGCGCCAGTTCGGTGGCGCGGCTGACCCGCTGCTGGTGAGCGTGCGGTCCGGCGCGCCGGAGTCGATGCCCGGCATGATGGATACGGTCCTCAACCTTGGCCTCAACGAGGAGACTTCGGCCGGGCTCGCGCGCGCAACCGACAGCGCAGCATTCGCTCGTGACTGCCGGGATCGCTTTTGGGCCATGTTCGAGGCCTTGATCGGCCGCAGGCCTCCGCACGACGTATGGGACCAGTTGCGAGCGGCGATCGAAGCGGTGTTCCGGTCCTGGAACAGCGAGCGGGCTTCGGCCTACCGGCAGATCGAGAGCATTTCCGACGAGCTGGGCTCGGCGGTAACGATCCAGGCCATGGTCTTCGGGAACATCGATCCTGACTCGGCAACCGGAGTCCTGTTCACTCGCGATCCCGCGACGGGCGAGCGAGCGCCGTTTGGCGATGTGCTCTTCGAGGCCCAGGGCGAGGATGTCGTGTCGGGGACCCGCACGACCTTTCCGGTGGCCGTGCTCGACGAGCGGATGCCAGCCGTCGCGACGTCGCTGTGGCAGTATGGCGATCTGCTCGAGCGCCATTTCGCGGACATGTGTGACATCGAGTTCACGATCGAGCAGGGGCACCTGTGGCTGCTGCAGGCCCGGGTCGGCAAGCGCGGCCCGCAGGCCGCGCTCCGGATGGCGATCGAGATGGCCGAGGACCCGGCTTTCCCGCTGTCCAGGGAACAGGCCGTGCGACGAGTCGCCTCGCTGTTGGCCAGTCCGCCGCGCATGACGGCCGGCCGACCCGACGACGCTGGAGCCAATAACGTGCGGGCTGCCGGCCTCTCCTGGCCTTGCGGCCGGGGAGATCGTCATGTCCGCGGCAGCCGCCAGCGACAGCCAGCGACGCAGGCCGACCGTTCATCCTGGTTCGACGGGAGACCTCGCCGGACGACGTCCCGGTCATGGCACAGGCTGCGGGCGTGCTCACCGCGGTGGGCGGCATCGCGAGCCACGCCGCCGTGGTCGCGCGGGGCTGGGGGGTGCCCGCTGTAGTCAGCGCGGCTGACCTGGAGGTGACCGACGACGGCGTCATCATCGGCGGACGACCGTACCCGGCGGGCGCGACTATTAGCATCGACGGATCGACCGGCCAGGTGTATGCGGGCGCCGTCGCTGGCGAGCCGGTACCGGTGCCCGAGGCCGCGACGCTGGCCGCCTGGGCTCGCGAGGCCGGCATAGAGCTGCCGCCCCTGGCCGACGACGGGTCCACCACGGCGGCGCGCAAACATCCAGGCAGGTCGGCGACCGTAACCCAGGAGGACATCATCGGCTGCCTGTCGATCAAGGGCATCGCCTCGACCGAGATGCTCGCCGAAGCGCTGCTGACGACTGCCGCGGCAGTTCAGCCGGTGCTGGCGGAGCTGGCGGATACCGGAGCTGTCCTGGTCACCGCGGGCTCGGCCCGGCTGACCGATGCCGGAGCGGCGCGGGCAGCGGCGCTCACGCAGGCACGAGGCCAGCGGTGGGGAGCTGGCAGAGCGCTCGACGCGCTGGACGCCTTCCTTCCGCTGGACAAGCACATCAAGACAGCGGTCACCGCCTGGCAGCTGAGGGACATCGGCGGCCAGCAGACCCTGAACGACCATGCGGACCCCGAGTACGACAGTGCCGTACTCGCCGAACTGCAAGCCATCCATGCCGAGGTCTCCGCTTGGCTCTACTCGGTCACCGATGCACCCGGCCCCGTTTCCCGCTATGCCGCACGCCTGGACCGGGCCGCCTTGGCGGTGGCGGCAGGAGATCACCGATTCATCTCCTCGCCACGGGTCGACAGTTACCACAGCGTGTGGTTCGAGCTGCATGAGGAGCTGATCCGGCTGGCCGGGCGCACCAGAGCCGACGAGGCCGCGTCCGGCCGGGCGTGACCACAGACTGGCCCGACTATGGTAGCTGGCCGGAAACTGGCCCCGTTCCCATCTCGAATGCGCAATCCGCAGCTGTGCGCATTGCTCAGCTAGAGCGCGATGATTGCTCCATGATCGCCTGCCAGATGCGCTCCGGGGTGAGCGGCAGATCCCGGATGACGGCCCCGGTTGCCTGCGCGATAGCGGACGCGACAGCGGGCGCGACAGCGAACAGCCCGCCCTCTCCGGCGCCCTTGGATCCGTACGGACCGGGGCCGTCTCCGTTCTCGACGAGCACGGAATGCAGTTCCAGCGGCATGTCCTTCGTCGTCGGCACCCGGTAATCCAGCGCGCCGAGGTTCAGGACGCGCCCGCGCTCATCCAGGATGAGGTGCTCCATGAGGGTGTGCCCGAGCCCCATGACCACCGCGCCCTCGTCCTGGGACTCAACCTGGGCCGGGTTGAGTGCCTTCCCGACGTCCGCGACGGAAACGTACTTGACGATCAGCAGCTCCCCTGTATCGCGATCGACTTCTACCTCGCACGCGGCGCAGCTGAACTCGTAAAACGCCGGCGGCCCGCCCAGCGGGTGCGTTCCGACTCGCTCGCCGCGCCGCGAGCCGACGCCGATCACCTCGCCGGGCACACCCGCGAACGCCGCGGAAAGCACTTCGGCGAAGGTCAGCTCACCCGACGGCAGCCGAACCCTCCCATGGTTGACCTGCACGCTGTCCGGTTCGAGGCCGAACGCTTCGCAGGCCATTGCGCGCACCCTTGCGTGAATGTCCCGGCACGCCTCCAGCACAGCCGTTCCCATGAAGACGGTGGACCGGCTGGCCGACGTCTGCAGGTCGAACGGAACGATCGCGGTGTCGCCCATCACCACCCGGACCAGGTCGACGTCGATGCCCAGTTCCTGCGCGGCCACCTGGGCGAGCACCGTGCGCGCACCTTGTCCCATGTCTGACGTCGCCGCCAGGACTGTCGCGCTGCCGTCGAGGTGCAGGCGGACCACGGCGTACGAGGCCCCGGTGGTAGCCGATGCCTTGACGCCAACGGCGATACCACGCCCTCGGCCGCGCGCCAGCGGCGTTCCCCAGCCGATTGCATCGGCGGCGCGGCCGCAAAGCCTCCGGCCAGTCCCCGTCGGCCGGCTTGTCACCCGGAATGAACTGCTCGCCCGGCCGGGCCAGGTTCTTCAGCCTGATGTCCAGCCGGTCGATGCCGAGCCGTCGTGCCGCCTCGTCCAGCTGCGACTCGAGAGCCCACGCGACTTGCGGGGTGCCGAAGCCACGGAACGCTGTCGCCGGCGGAGTGTGCGACAAGCAGGCGCGAGCACGGACCCGGGCGTGCGGCACCCGGTACGGCCCGCACATCAGGTACGTGGCCTTCGATACGACGCGCGGTGCGATGTCCGCATAGGCGCCCAGCAGGGCGTCAGCTTCAGCGTCCTGGAAGCAGAGCGTGCCGTCCGCAGCGAAACCGGTCCGCAGCCTGATCTGAAAAGCCGTCCGGCGTACCGCCTGGAATGTCTCGTCCAGGGTCAGCTCCAGGCGCACCGGGCGGCGCAGCCGGAGCGCGAGTAGCGCCAGCAGCGGCTCGTATTTGGCGTGCTGCTTGCCGCCGAACGCCCCGCCGGGATCAGGCGCGTGCACGCGAACCTTAGCGAGCGGCATGCCGAGCAGGTCCGCGATCACCTGCTGCAACGCAAACGGATGCTGCACCGCGCTCCAGACGGTGACACCGTCGTGGTCAGGCGCGGCCAGGAAGCAGTGCGGCTCGATGGCGAAATGGGTAACCATCGGGAAGGCATAGGTGCAGTCGACCACCAGGTCGGCTACCGGCCGATTCCGCCGAGCCCCAGCCGAATCGCCACTGGTCGACCATGTTCGTTCTGGCGTGCGGTCCCGTCCGTAGCTCCGGGTCCTGCACCAGCGGTGCGCTCGGGTCGGCCGCGGCGGCGATGGTGGCGACCGCGGGGAGTTCGTCGTACAGCACCTCGACCAGCATGGCCGCCTCGTCCGCAATCTGCTCGGTCTCCGCAACCACGGCTGCGACTGGCTCGCCATGATATTTGGTCTCCGTGGCGGCGAGGATGGGCCGATCCCGATAGACGGGGCCGAACCTTGGCATCGGGACCGGCAGGTCGGCCGCGGAGATCACGGCATGCACCCCCGGCAGCGACAAGGCGCTGTCGGTCTTCACGCCATCAATCCGGGCGTGCGCGCAGTCGACCGTGACGAGTTTCACATGCAGCATGCCGTCTATCCGGATGTCACCGATGAAGCGCTGCTGGCCGGTGACGCGGTCGGGCCCGCCGACACGGCGGACCGAGCTGCCGACCTGATCACTGGTCATCGGCGACTCCATCGGCAGCTGCCGCAGCCAGGACCGCTCGCACGATGCCCTGATACCCGGCGCAGCGGCATAGGTTACCCGACAAGCCCTCCCGTACCTCGGCCTCGGTCGGCCGCGGATTCCCGGCCAGCAGCGCGTGCGCAGACATCACCATTCCCGGAATGCAGAAACCGCACTGGACCGCTCCTTCGGCCAGGAACGCATCCTGCAGTCTGCTGAGCTGCCCCCCGCTGGCGAGGCCCTCGATAGTAATGACGATCGCGTCGTCAGCCTCGACCGCGAAGACGAGACAGGAATTCACCGCGCGGCCGTCCAGCAGCACCGTGCACGCTCCGCACTCTCCCTCATCGCAGCACTTCTTCGTACCGGTCAGCTCCAGCTGCCAGCGCAACGCGTCGAGCAACGTCGTCTGTGGGGTGACGCTGATCGCGGCGACCGCACCGTTAACAGTGAAGGTGACGTCGGCCATCAGCTCGGCCGCGTCCGGTCACGTTGCGCGATGGCCGCGTGCAGCGCCCGCTGGCTGACGGTGAGCAGCATTGCCCGCCGGTACTCCCGGCTGCCGCGCAAGTCGGAGATAGGCGCGGCCTGCGCGACGAACTCATCCAGCAGCCGCGTCCGCGCCTCCAGGCTTGCGTCCGGATCCGCAAGCACGCCGGTCTCGTCGGTTAGCACGAACGGTTTCGGGGCTACGGCACCATAGCCGAACCGGGTTACCTGCGCGCCCACGGTGCAGCACAGGCTTATCGTCGCAAGGTCCACGCCCCGGCGCCGGGTCAGCCGGGCGAACTGGCTGCCCGTCCGGCCGGCCGGCACGGGAATCTCCACTGCTGCGGCTATCTCGCCGGAGAGCAGGGTCGTGCTCCGCGGGCCGAGCAGGAATTCATCAAGGAGAACGACGCGAGACCCGCGGCTGCTGATCAGCACGACGGCGGCGCCATAGGCGAGCAGCGCGGGCGCGGTGTCGGCGGCCGGTGATGCATTGCAGATGTTCCCGGTCAGCGTAGCTCGGTTACGGATCTGCACCGATCCGACGGTTCGGGCCGCCTGCACCAGCGCCGGGAAATGCTCCTGGATCCGGCGGTCAGCGATAACGTCCGTGAGCGGCGTCGGCGCCGAAGATCCGAACTCGCCCGTCCCGCACGCTGATGCCGGGCTCCAGGTCGGCGATCCGTTTCAGATCCACGACTACTCGCGGTGCGATCCGTCCCTTACGCAGGCCGACCATGAGGTCGGTGCCGCCTGCCAGCACGCTGGCGTCGGGCCCGAACCGGCCGAGAATGTCGAACGCCTCCGACAGCTGCCGCGGCCGCATGTAGCGAAACGGAAGCGCCATCCGGCGGCCCTACCGAGTGCCGGTAGCCCGGCGGGGTGAAGCGGCCGCCTTGCGCCGGGAACTGGCCGGTACCCGGTCGACGTTGCCCCCGTCGCCAGGGTCTGCAATGGCGGTCGCCTCGAGGCGTCGCCGGAGAACGTCGCTCACCTCGGTGAAATGACCCTCCAGCGCCCGGACGACGCCGTGAACGTCGCGCCGCCGCAAGGAGTCGACGATGGGTGCGTGCAATCCGGCGCTCCACTGGGGATCGGAGCCGGGCATTACCAGCGTCAGGTATGTCCGCGAGAACGGCTCGAGGGACCGCCACACCCGCACCAGCGTCCTGTTCCCGGATAGCTCGACGATCCGCCCATGGAAGCTGACGTCGTGCTGGGCGACGGTGCGCCCGTCCCCTCCCTTGGCTGCCTCGGTCATGTTCTCGCCTAGCGTCACCAGCTCATCGATGTCGGCGTCGGTCATCCGGGGTACGGCGAGCTGTGCGGCAAGCGTCTCGATAGCGGAGCGGACCACGTACGCCTCGAGCAGTTCCTCGGGATCCAGCTGTCGCACGCGCGCGCCACGAAAGGGAATGATCTCAACCACGCCGAGCGTCGCCAGCACGCGAAGCGCCTCTCGAACCGGTGCCTGGCTCGTGCCGAGCTCCCTCGCGACCGAGGTCTCCACGATCCGGGAGTCCGGCGGATAAGACCCGTCGAGGATGCCCTCAAGTAGCCGGTCCCGCACCAGCTCGGCCAGCACGCTCCGGATCAGCGAATCCGCCGGCAACTCGATCTCCCTTCCGTTCGCTAATCCAGCGACAACTCGCCCAATTTGGTCAGGCCCGGCGCGCGCGAAACGATCTCCACAGTGCCGTTGCCCCCGTCGACCAGCAGGCGGTCCCCGCTGGCAATGTGATGGGTGGCCACCGACGTCCCCACCACAGCCGGAATCCCGAACTCCCGTGCCAGCACCGCTGGGTGCGACGTCGTCCCGCCCGTGTCCGTCACGACTGCGATGATCTTGGTAAAGAGGACTACCCATGCGGGGTTGGTCATCTGGCAGACGAGTATGTCACCCTCCGCCACCTGGTCAAAGTCGTCGACAGTTCGCACTACCCTGGCGATGCCCTCGACAACACCCGGCGAGCCGCCGATGCCACTGAGCTGATCACCGACAGTTGCGCCCTGATAAAACCGGTCCGGGTACCCCCAGTTGACCCAGTATGGGAAATTGAGCTGGGCCTGAGTTACCGTGCCGATCCAGTCGCGCGGCCGGCGCTGGTAGGCAGCGGCCCGCTCGGACCGCCGGCGCGCCACTATGACCGGCGCTTCGCTGCCGGCCGGATCTCCGATCAGCTGGCGCAGCTCGTCATACTTGAGGTACATGACGTCGTCGGCCTCGGTCAGGACGCCTTCCAACACAAGCCGACGCCCCAGGGCCATGAGGACCAGGCGCAGGCGTGCGTTCGCTCCCTGGTCTATGTAGAAATGGTGGTCCGGCGTTAGCGGTGCCATGCGCAGGTTGACGGCATTCGCCGCGGCGAGCTCATCCCGGGCCGCGCCGCTGAGTCCTGCCAGCAGCTCTTCTGACGCCTTCTCGAGGTCCCTGCGCACCGTCTCGACCGCGGCCGGATAGTCGTAGTCGGTCTCCAGGTAGCCACGCACCTGCTCGAGAATCGGCTCGGGCTGCTCGCGGAAGGTGGGAAAGATGAATTCGTGGCTCCACACCGCGCGCCACCCGAACTCGCGCTGATAGGGCTCAAGATGCTCCTGGACAAATGCGCGACCGGAGTCGGTAGCCTGCAGCGCGTCGTAAATCTCCCGGCCGCCGCCCGCCTTGAATGCGGTCGCCAGCGCCGGTCCTTTCTTCACCAGTTCCTTCATGTGCCACAGGCCCTCGACTGAGTCCCAGTTCCGGTCAGCCGCGGAGTTCTGCAGGCGGCCCAGGAGCTCCTCATCGACGTTGCCTCGCACTCGCTGCATCGCGGCCCTCAGGTGCAGCGTGGCCGACAGCTGGGCGAAGTTGAGCATCCAGTGGATCTTCCAATGCCGATCGTGGATGTCCATGGCGTCTTCTAGCAGGACAGCCAGTTCGGCGCGGCTCAGCTCATCAGAACGGTCCAGCATCGTCTCGAGGTAGCTGAAGTTCCGCAACATCTCAGGGACTAGCCGGTCACGCCACCAGTCGGCAAAGTGCTCGCCGTACACGGGCAAGACCGTGTCGAGGTAGGACCCCATCTTCTCGGCGTACTGCGCATCCGCGGGCACCCGAGCCCAGTAGCGGTGCCCGTACTCAGTGCTGGGAAGTACCAGATCGGGGTCTGCCGGGATTGCCGCGGTGTACAGGTAGCCGTTAACGTTCTTGGCCAGCCAGTCGACCGCAAAGGGAGTTCCGAACCGGCGGAACATATGGTCGCACGTGAGCCACCAGCCGCCAATGTCGAAGAACATTGGGCTGAGTGGCTGGGGGCAGTGCAGATCGTCGTATACCCAGAACAGCTTCTGCTCGGAATCGGACGCCCAGGAGACGGGGAAATCGTCATTGCCAAGGAACTGACCGAGAATCTCCTCGCTCGGGTCCATCGTGACGCCTCCGCAAGTGCCAGACCCCGGCCACGTTCAGGCGCCGACCAGGGTGTCTCGGGCTCCGCTGCCGGACCGTGGCACTCCGCAAGGCGTCGATACCGTATTGACTCGATAATCGATGATTTTGGACTCTACTTGAGGGGTGTGGTGACGTCAAGGTGGGGCGCGGTGACGGCTCGGCTAGCGCCGTAGGTATGCGGTCGTCCACCGGTCAGTGGCCCGTGAGGTGTATTACGCCAACATCCGCCAGGCCGTTCAGGGCTAGCTGCACCCCCAGCGCCGCGAGCAGGAATCCGAAGATCTTCTCGGTCACCAGCATCCGGCCCGCATCCATGTGGTTGCCGACCTGGACGGCCCACCGGAACACGGCCACGTCCAGTGCAAGTATCACAATCAGGATGCCGACGACGACTGCGAACACAGCGACCGAGCTGGCCTCGGCCGAGGCAGTCACCAGCACGACGATCCCCGCCGGGTTCAGCAAATAGGGGACCGCCAGGGGGAACACCGCAGCCTGCATCGGGTCTCGGTCTGCTGTCCGCCATCCCGCCCTTGCTTCCGTCGTCTCGCCCGAGCACCATGGCGACCGCGATGATGAGCAGGATGATGCCGCTGGATACGCCCAGCGCGCCCGGCGAGAAGTGCAGCAGCCTGGTCAGCAGGCCCCCGAGGACGAGCAGGACTACGGCGGCCGAGGCGGCGGTGGTGAGCATCTTGCGCAGGACCCGGCGCCGGGTGGCTTCCGGCATCGTGCTGGTCGTTTCGAGGAACGGCACCAGTGCGATCTTCGGGCCGACGCCGATCAGGAGCAGCAGGAACGTATCGATGACGAATGCGGCGTCCAGAGATTCCAGTTTCATTTGCGGCCTGCTCAGATCCGGTGGGCCTTTGACGGCAGGCGCATAGCGCGTAGCACCTCGGGATTCAGCCTGGTGAGAGCGTCGCCTGCGGCCAGCTTGTAGCCGTAGGTGTAGGTCGGCGTGTTGTAGGCCATCCGGACCACGTCCTCGATGGTCGCCTCGTTATGGATCATGGCCTGGCCGGTCCCGGCGATCTCGGAGGCGATCTCGCAGATCGCGTGCACGCCGAGGAGAACCCCGCTGGCGCCATGGAAGACGAGTTTGATGAGGCCTTCCTGGCCGGCGATCACGCCGCGCGGGGTGGTGCCCAGTTCGCATCGCCCGATCTCGTACGGGATGCCTTCCGCCGCGCAGTCTTCCTCGCTCTTGCCGGCCCGGCCACCTCCGGCATCCCGTAGATGGCTGCCGCCGGCGTCTGGTCGACGTGCACGGAGAAGTCAAGGCCGAGTGCCCCGCACAGGGCCTGGCGTCCCTGGTCGCTGGCGATCGAGGCGAGGGAGGGGCCGATGACGTCGCCGGCCGCGAACACCCAGGGACAGCTAGTCCGCCGCTCGGAGTCGACGACGATCCGGCCGCGCTCGTCGACTTTGACCCCGGCTTTCTCCAGGCCGAGGCCCGCTGTGCTCACGCTGCGGCCCGCGGCGAATAGCAGCGCATCAAAGGAGAGCTGTCGTCCGTCGCTCAGCTCGACTGCGAGGTTGTCGCCGTCGCGGCGCACGGCGGCCATGCCAGCGCCGAGAATCACCTGATTCCCCCGGTCCTGCAAGACTTGCTCGAGCCGCCGGGAAATCTCGCCATCCATCATCGTGGCCAGCCGCGCAGCGGCGTCGAGGATGGTGACGGGGACGCCGAGCGCGGCGAAGATGGTGTCGTATTCGATCCCGATTGCCCCGCCGCCGACGATCAGCAGCTCGCGTGGCCTGCGCGCGATACTCGCGATGGTCTCGGAATCAAAGACTCCGGGATCATCGAACGGCACGCTAGCCGGTCGCAGCGGCCTCGACCCGGTCGCGACGATGACCCGCTCGGCCCGCAGTCGCTGCTCTGGCCCGCCGTCGCCAACGACGACCTCGTGCTCGCCTTCCAGCCGTGCCTCGCCGGGGAACAGCTCCACGCCGCATTCGCGCAGCTGCTCGAGGGTCAGCTGCCGGAGCCGTTCGCTGACCTCGCGCGCCCGGGACAGCAACGCCGGGTACACGACCTCCGGCGGTGCGGACAGCGAGACGCCGTAGATCTCCTCTTTCTCGAAGCCGCTGAGGTAGGCGGCAGCTTCCCGGAAGGTCTTGGTGGGAGCGCCGCCGCTGGTGACAACGGTGCCGCCGACGGTGTCGCGCTCCACCAGGGCCACGGAGTAGCCCAGATTTCCCCCGAGCTGGGCCGCTGACTGCCCTGCCGGGCCGGCGCCGATGACCACCACATCGTGATCGCCGTTCATCCGGTCAGCATGAGAATGCACGGCTAGATCTCCGCTCCGTCAAGGGTCAAGCGCCGGGGAAGCTGAGGACGGTTTTGATGTCATCGGGCTGCCGGGTGTAGGCATCGGCCCAGCGGTCGATCGGGACCTGGCGGGTGATGAGACCGGCCAGCATGTCCGGGTCGGCTTTGGCGAGGGCCTCGGCGGCGAGTTCGTAGTGATGCCGGTTGGCGTTGACGGAACCGAACAAGACGGAATTCTGCAGGACCATGTTCCGGTTGAGGAGCCCGGCGTCGACGCTGGATGCCTCCCCCGCGGCCGAGACGCCGGTGAGGCAGATGATCCGGTGGCGGACATGATGCGTGCCCGCGTCGAGCAGCATCTGGACGTGGCCCGTGCATTCAATGATGACGTCGGCCTTGGCGGCTGCTTCGTCAAGCTCTCGGGCGTGGACATAGGTTGCGCCGAGCCGACGTACCATGTCGGGCTTGCGGCCCTCGGTGACCAGGTCTGCCACATACGTGTCGTAGCCGCGTTGCGTCGACAGAAGGGCGGCCAGCAGCCCGATCGGCCCCGCGCCGGTGATCAGAACTGCGCCGGGCGACCAGGTAGACCGCCGGCCGATCTTCTCGATGTGGTCCCACGCCTTGGCGACGACGGTGGCCGGCTCGAGCAGCACGCCGAGGCTACCGAGCGCGGGATCTACTGGCACGAGATATTCGGGGTGAATGCGGTACCGCTCGGAGGCGTAGCCGTGCCGCGCCTTGATTCCGCGCTCGGTGTACTGGCCGTTGGCGCACATGTCCCAGTCCCCGGCCGCGCACGCGGGGCAAGGGACGGGGTCGGGCCGGCGCACGATGCCGACCACCAGGTCCCCCGTGCTGAATCCCGTCCCCGGGGCGGCTCGATCGACCTGTCCCAGCGATTCATGCCCGATGATCAGTCGTTCCTCGCCTGGCGGTGCCCACCCGTAGTCGCCGTTGATGATCTCCAGGATCGGTGCCGCAGACGCCGATCGCCCGGGTCTGGACCAGGACGGGACCGTCGTCTAGCGGCGGCTCCGGCATGTCGGTGAGCGCAGCAGAGCCCTGCCGCCCGGGTATGGCCGTGATGGCTCGCATGCGCTTAGCGTAGCTGAGTGGCAACTCCGTGTAGTGAGGCCCTATGGTGCGTCGCGGCTGCCCGGCTCCAGCGCGCGGCGCCCGAAATCGGACCGGCCGGCTGGCGGAAAACACCGGCAGCCGGTCAAGGTCGCCAGGTGGGTCGTCGAGCGGGACCGAATCTACGACCAGATACGTGTAGCGCAGCTCTCTGGGACAAGAAGGCCAGGACCTTCACCCAGCACTGTGAACTGACGTGCAGGGCTCCTCGGTGCTGCTCAATTCCGCTGGAGGCCCTCGTCGCGCCGCAGGACCCGCTGTGGCTACACACGCTCCTTGCCATGGAGAAGGACCTGGTCCCCGACAGCCTGGTCTATAAACCTGCCTCGTCACCCGACTCCCTCATGGCGACGATGACACATCCTCGCTCTGCACGTTCCTGGACGTGAACGCCCTGGCACGGGCCTCGAGGACGCCGAGCTCACGTTCGACAAGATGCAGACGTACGGCAACCACCTCGGCCTCTTCTTCGAGGAGATCGGCTCGACCGGCGAGCAACTCGGCAATTTCCCGCAGGCCTTCACCCATCTGATCCTCATCAACGCCGCGACCGACCTCAACGAGAGACTCGACCACGGCCTCTAAGCCCGCGAGGCAACGCTCACATGAGCCTGGCGGCAGCCCGTTCCGTTCCCGCGGGATGCGCCGCGCGGGAACGGCACGCGGCCGGATCTCGCTCCGGTTCTCAGACGCCTGGGCGCGCGTCGAGCCGCCCGGACTGGACTGCCTGCGCGAACTCCGCGTAGTCGCGTTCGTTCTGGTCGGCATAGCGACGCGAAAAGTCGGTGATCGCCCGGTCGAACGTGTCGCTGTCGCCCAGGTACTCGGCGATGGCAACCGGGTCCCCGGCGCGGGCGTGTGCCCGCGCCAGCGTCCACCCGCACATGCGCGCGTAGAACGTCAGCGCGAGCGGTGCCATGGACTCGACCAGGGCCGAGCCCTTCATGTCGCGCAGCTGCCGCCAGTAGTAGTAACGGTTGGCCTGCACGCCCTTGGTCCAGCCCAGGTAGATATCGCTGGCCGCCTGCATGATCCGCTGGCCCTGCACGACGCGCTCGCCGGGCTGACGGTACCGGCTCTTGCGGACGTGCTCCTCCAGGACCGACGCCGTCGCTTCCTTGACCTGAAGGAACAGGGGATCGTGCTCGTCGCGTCCTTGCAGCAGCACAATGAACGCGCGGGTGCCGACGCTGCCGACTCCCACTACCTTGCGGGCCATGTCCACGATCCGGAACCGATCCAGCAGCTGGCGCCGGTCATCAGGCAGGCTGTCCCGGTAGGCGCGGAACTGCTCGCGGATCACGCGGTTCAGGTCGCGGGCGGACACTCCGTACGCGGGGGCCAGGTCACGGGCCGGCACAATGACAGGCGGCTGCGTGACAATCCGGTACTGCCCGTCGACTACCTCGCCCAGCTTGGACAGCGCCTGGAGGCTGTCCCGGGTGTGGGCCTTCTCAGCGGTCTTCTCGGCTCTCTTCGCCGCTTTCCTGGCGGATTGCTTAGCCTTCTTCCCCTTTGCTGATTTCGCCGCCTGGGCAACGGTGACGCGGATCGAGTTCCGTATCTCGTCCTCAGCCAGGTGCGCATACCAGATGTCCATCGTGGGCATCTGCGCGAACTCGGCCATCGCCTCGCGGTAGGCCATCACCGACGCGCGGGTTGCCGCCTCGACATCTGCCCTGGAGAATCCGTTGTTGCGGCCCGCTATGGTGAAGCTCGCCGCCATCCGCTTCACGTCGTACTCGAACGGCCCCGGCAGCGTCTCGTCAAAGTCGTTCAGGTCAAACACCAGCGCCCGCTCGGGCGACGCAAACGCGCCGAAATTCGACAGATGCGCGTCGCCGCACAACTGGGCGCCGAGCCCGGCGGCCGGAGTGGTGCTCAGGTCGGCAGCCATGATCTTGGCCGCGCCCCGGTAGAAGGTGAACGGCGATACCAACATGCGCCCGTGCCGGACGGGCACGAGGTCCGGGTCACGGGTCTGGTTCTGTTGTTTGAGCAAGGCCACCGGGTCAGGCCGGTCCGGGGCCGGGCACCACCACCCGTGGCTCGCGGCGGGAACGCCGTCGCGCGCATCCCGTCCTCTGGCCTTCCGCTCGTCGACGCTCGCAGGCGTCGCAGACCTCGCCGGCATTCGCATCACCCCTTACGGCCGAATCCCCCATGATCAGGGCTGCCGATGCAGTCAGCATCACCCGGCAGGGATGATTCCTAGCCGACGCGCTGACCGCGGGTCACCAGACCGCGGCGATAGATGTGGCATGCCCCGTTAGCCCGTCAGGCTCAGGGAACTGGCTCGCAATAGGCCGCCGGGCGGTCCCAGGCGGTTCGCGCACTAGCGGCTCGGCGCATCCTGCACGCTGGGCGGTCCGGCGCCCAGATATGTCGAGAGGTTCAAGTCCGACTCCGCGTGGGCCGAGCGACCGCATTCACCCGCCGGGGTGATTCCCTTGATCCGGCGTCATGGGATTTTGTGAGTTGAGCTGTCCCAGCATCGTGCCGGGCGGGGCTCAAATCGGGCCAACAAGGGGGGCGCTTATGTCAGATAAAGCCGTAGTTCTGGCCATCTTCCAAGACGAGGTATCTGCCGACTCGGCAGCCGCTTCCTGAAGGATTCGGGAGCGGCCCAAGGCGCGCCATAGGGATCCTGGTCGCAGACGACGAAGGCCAGATCAAGGCGGACAAGGTCGGCAAGCGCAGCGTCGGCAAGGGAGCCGGCATCGGCGCAGCCCTGGCGTTGTTCACCCCGATCGGCCTCGGAGCCGGACTGATCGGCGGCGGGCTGCTGGGTTCGCTGCATCACAAGGGCCTCGGACTCGACCAGGCCGACCGGGACCGGCTCGGGGGGAGCTGGCCGGGGCAAGGCGGCGGTGGGTGTGCTAGCTCCAGTGTCCAAAGGCGGGCTATGTGGCCACCATGCTGTCCGAGCTAGGCGGCGCCCCGGAAACACACGTCGTCACCGACGAGGCCCTCCGGGAAGCCGAACAGGCCGGCGCCGCAGACAAATCATCCTAGACCGCGGCCCACTGGCGGCGAGCCAGGCACCCAGGCGGGATCCGGCCGATGTCAGCGCGTGGCGCCAGATGATCCCCTGGATGCAAGCACATGGAGCCTGATCCCCGATCGCACCCGAGTCCGGGGATTTCGGAGCGCCTTATCAGGTCCGGGGCCGTGCGGCGCCGTGAGCCGGGTGGCTCACCCGGCGGCTCACAGGCCAGGAAAGGTAGCCCGCATGGGTGATGCGTCGGTGCCGGTGCCGGTCGGAGACTCGGCGGATCGGCGGATTGCGCCGCACAGGCCCTGGCCGCCAGCTGGCGTGGGCAGGCCGCCTGGGCTGCCCGGCGGATCGGGTTATAGGGGGCAGACATGGCGATTGGACCTGTGCAGCTCATCGCGCTGGGATTCAACCATCCCGACTTCCACGGCGAGATCATCGACGAGCTCGAACGGCTCCGGGAAAGCGACACGGTGCGCGTGATCGATGCGCTGGCCGTGTACAAGGACGCCGCCGGTGACCTCGAGGTCGAGCATCTGACCAACCTGACTGAGCAGGAGGCAGTCGAGGTCGGCTCCAAGATCGGTGCGCTGATCGGCCTGGGTATCGAGGGCGAAGAGGGAGCGGAGGCCGGCGCCGCCGTCGGCGCGGAACACGCTGAGAACAAGGGGTTCAACCTGCTCGGGAGTGCCGAGGAATGGGACGTGCTCGAAGACATCCCCAATGACTCGGCGGCGGCGCTGATCTTGCTGGAACATCACTGGGCAGTGCCGCTGCGGGACGCGATAGCCCGCACGGGCGGCTTCCGCATCAGTGACGCTTTCATCAGCCCGCTTGACCTGATCGAGGTCGGGCTCGTGTCCGCAGAAGAAGCGAAGGAACTACACGACCTGGAAACCTCAGCCGCGGCCAGCCGCTGATCGGCCCCCGTGACACCACGGGAGGTGTGACATGTTCGGATCCCGCAGGGTCGCCCGGCGGACGAGCAGGCGCACCGCGCGGCGCGTATCCCGCCGCCGGATGTAAGTTACCGGGCGCGCAGTCGGCCCGCGGCCCCTGCCACTGCGAACACAGCGCGGTACCGGCGCGGATGGAGTGCCTGAAGGACGCACCAGATGTCCTCGCCGCCGCTATCTCCGAACGAGGCTTCATCACCTGCAGGTCAACCGGGGTCGGCCTGCGCGTTCCCGGGGAGGGCCCGTGAAAGACCTGCTGGCGTCCCACAAGTCCCCAGCGTCGCTATCATCCCGGCGGTGACCGCTCTCACAGTCAGGCGCTTCTTCAAGCACAAGCAGGCGAATGATGGCGATGACGCTGAGCTTCAGCCGGAGCATCCAGCCGTCAGGTTCGTGGTCGGCGCCTGGAACGAGGGCGACTTCAGCGAGGCCCGCAAGCGCCTCAAGCAGCCCGATGTCGAGGTCTGCACGAATGGCGTGTCGGTCAGGTCGGACCCTGACGGCCCGGCCATGGTCGAAGAGAGCATCGAGGCGTGGCGCGCGCTGGTCCCGGACCTGCGGATGCAGCTGTCCCAGGAGATACGCGAGAAGCACCGGATCGCGATCGGGTTCCGGATTACCGGAACCCACACGGGGGATGCTCCTGAGCTACCGGCCAGCGGCGGGCCGATCGACGTCGAGGGCAGCGCGATTCTGACGGTCGGAGGTGGCAAGATCACTGAGGTTTGCACGGTCTTCGACACGCTTGCACTCGCCGTGCAAACAGGAGCCGCCGCGGCGCCCGCCTGGTGGCCGGGGCGCAGCTAAGGCCTGCCGTCAGCGCGTGCTGGGTGCCCTGCCAGCCGGGGGAAGCCATACGTGAAGGGAGCTGTTCATGGATGCCAGTTCGACATCACCAGAGACCAATGCCGCGGTCGAGCGGGAACTTGAAGAAGCGCAGGATCCCTTGGCATCGGTTCTGCTGACGGCCTACAACCGGCACCGGTACCTGGAGATGGCCGGGCGTTCTCGCGGAGATCTTCACTCCCGAGATGACCGTCGAGCATCCGGTGTACCGCTTCGCCCTGATCGGGCTTCCGGCGTTCAAGCTCGACGGGCTGGACCAGGTCGTGTCGATGTACGGCCACTGCGGCTAACACCGGTCAGAGCATCTTCTACAGCCCAGGACGAGACGCTGGCCGTGGGCGACAACGTGATCACCACCAGGGTGATCCTGTACCAGCAGCAGCTGGGATCCGAGCTTCAAGCAGCGCGGTGTCGATGCCGACGAGGACGCCATGTACCTGGCGAAGGCGAACATCGCGATGATCTGGCCCTACGACGACCGCGGCCGGATGACCGGCGAAGATGTCTGGGAATACGACGACGCGGACCGGGACTTCATCAAGCTCGACCCGGCCGATGTGGTCAGCACCAAGCAGGCAGAGGAGCTGCTGGATCCCCTCATCAAGCCGTTGCCGCCGCTGCCCGTCCCCGGTTAACTTATAGCCTTTTTTTTTTTTTTTTTTGCGCGTAATCGAGTATCCCCTGCGGGGGAGCTATGAGCGACCGGGGCGATGTTGTCGCCGAGCTGGGCGTTGACGCCTACACCTACCTGTATCCGCTGGTGATCATGGATCTGACGCGGCGCCAGGCGGGTCGTGCCAGGAAGGCGAGCTTGATGCAGTCCGGCCCTATGAACACCTTCGTTCACGTCCGCGAGCTTCCGCCTGCCGATTTCAAGGGGGTCGTCCGGCCGAACTTCGACACCTTGTACTCGCTGGCGTGGCTCGATCTCACCCGCGGCCCGGTCGTGGTCTCCTCAGCCGCCGTCACCGACGGCCGCTACTACGAGCTGCCGATGTATGACATGTGGACCGACCAGTTCGCTGTCCCCGGCGGAGCGCACCACCGGCACCGAGGCCGGGAACTGGGCGGTCGCCCCGCCCGGGATAGGCAGGCGACCTTCCGGCGGGCGTTGACCGCATCGACTCGCCCACGCCGTACGTGTGGATCATCGTACGCACCCAGACCAATGGGCCATCGGACTACCCGGCCGTACACGCGGTCCAGGACGGTTACTCGATCACTCCCGCTGGCGAACTGGGGCGGTAGAGCCCCCGCCGGCCCGAGCCGTGGACGGATGAGAGCATCGACATGGCCACCCCGCCGCTGTTCCAGGTGACCGCGATGAAGGCGCCCGACTTCTTCACCTACGGGATGCGCCTGCTCGCCATGCCACCCGCCGCACCTCACCGACTGGGCACTCATCCAGCGGTGCACCGCGTCGGCCTGGTCCCCGGGCGCCGAGTTCAGTGCCCTCGATCACCGCAATTCGCACAGCGCTCGAAGGCGCACCCGAGGCCGGAGCAACAGGCCATGCAGGAGGCCATCCCGCGGATAGGCCAACGTGGTGAACGGCTGGCAGAAGCAACATCAACTCGATCGGCGTGTATGGCCGGATTTTTCTACATGAAGCGCGCCATCGTCGCAAAGCTTGGCCTCGGGTCAAACGCGGCCGAGGACCCGGGGACCCGATCCTGCTCGCCGACGCCGACGGCCACCCGGTCAACGGCGACCACGATTACGTCCTGCACTTCGACGCTGACCCAGCTGCCGCCGGTCCGCTCATTCTGGTCAGCGACGGTCTACGACGCGGGACGGCTTCCAGGTTGCCAATGACCTCAACCGGTTCGCGCTCGGCGACCGTGACCCGCTGCACTACAACGCCGACGGCTCACTCGACCTGTACATCCAGAGACCAGCACCCCGGCCAGGACAAGGAATCCAACTGGCTTCCCGCACCCCGGGGTCCCTTCGGCATCACGTGCGGCTCTACGTGCCAACCGCGCGAGTGCTCCACGGAGAATGGGCACCCCCGCCCCTCAGCAAACACTGAAACCACCTGGGTGATAGAGGCGTCCGCGCCCCGACGACCACCCCCGCCACGCACGACGCGGTATTTCCCGATAGTTCAGGAAACCTAGCCCGACCGTCGTGTTGCTCCGGCCGAACGTCATCCGGCGCGGGCGATGTGCGCCGGCAGCCCGCGGTGTGATTGTGGCTTAAAGGGTGCATCCAAGCCAGGGGAGGCGGCCTTGGACCGCTATCCGAACATTAGTGACCATGGCATCATCGGGGACCTGCAGACGGTGGCGCTGATCGCCAGGGATGGCACGTGGACCTCTTCTGCTGCCCGCGGTTCGACTCTCCCAGTGTCTTCGCGTCCCTGCTCGACGCGGACAAAGGTGGGCATTTCCAGATCGCACCGCCGGAGGGCTTCATCACGCCGCGCGACCCGCTCCTGGCTGTCCACGCTGCACGCGTTGGACAGCGAGCTGTCACCGACAGCCTGCCTGGTCCACCGGTACAACCCCGCGGCGTCACGCGACGGCCTGCACGGCGACGAGGGCGCGCTCTCGCTGTGCACGTTCCTGTACGTCGACGCCCTGGCCCGGGCCGGGCGGCTTGAAGACGGCCGAGCTGACCTTCGAGAAGATGCAGACCTACGGCAACCACCTGAGGCCTGTACTCCGAGGAGATCGGCTCCGCAGGCGAGCAGCTCGGTAACTTCCCGCAGGCATTCACCCACCTTGCCCTGATTAACTCCGCGATCAAGCTCAACGAGCAGCTCGATCACGGCCTGAATGTCGGCGCGCCTGTACTCGCAACTCGCTAGCGACCCGGCTGGCCGCGGTTCGCGGCTCCTGAATGAATGCTGTGCTGCTGAATGAATGCTGTACTGCGGCGCATTCCGGTGCGCGCAGCGGGTGGCGTGGCGCTGTCTCAGCTGCTCCGCCTGACGCCGCTATGCCTATGACGCTCGTGGTGCCGCGTCATGCTGCTGGCAGCGCTGCTGCTCCTCCGCCGGGCTCGCGATGCTGGTGGCGGTGATCATGGCCGGGTGGTCGCCCAGCACACCTCCATGCTCGGGCTTACGCCGCCTGAGGGACTGAGTCGCCGCCGACAGCCCCAGTACGGAGCGTGGCATGTGCCGGACTGGTAGCCGCTGTGTCGGCGCGGCCTGGCCAGCCCGGCTGATCTCTTCGCACCGAGTCCGCTCAGGCCAGGCCGACGATGCCGTCGATGACCTGCCACACGCCCAGCACTGCGAGCACGACGACCAGCAAGGTCCGCGAATTGCGGGACAGCCACGAACTCAGCGCCGCGAGCTTCGGCTTGGACCACCCCCGGAAAGAGCACGATGACCAGGGTCGGCACCCCAACCGTGATCAGCGTGATGGCGGCGATGATAACGACCCAGACCGCCGTCGCGGTGGCGCTCATCTTCGTCGAGCCCACGTCCTGCTCCGCCGACAGGTACGCCGGCGACGGCAGGTACAGGATGATCCCCGCGGTAAGCGCCGCCAGCAGGCCGCCATGCCTGGCGGCCCTGGTCACGCGGGATTCCCCGCTGGTCATCTTGGCTTAGGGGGCCTCCGGGCGAGGATGACGGCGCCGACGCAGAACGCGACGCCAATCGCGAGCTTGACCCCGTACCGCGGCGTCTGCTGCCCGCTGTTGCCCAGGGACGCCCCGTGCAGGGCGAACGCAACCACGAACCCGACAGCGAGGGTGCAGATGGCGGCGCCGGCCAGGAACACCGTGACCCGGCCCCGGTACCGCTCCGCCTCGGCCAGCAGCAGCACGACGGCAAGGCCCAGAGGATACAGGCTCGCCGTGAGCGCAAGCGGTATGGCCTGAACCGGCATCCGTCACCCCCTCTGCCCACGCTCTCGCCACCCCGATCGCCGGCCAGGTGCCCGGACGGCTGCAACTGTCAGCCCGCCGACCCCGCTCGGCCGATGCCGCGCCCCCGCTCCTCGAGCACTTCTCTCAATGTGACCCGCCCATGGCCAGCGGGCACGCCACCCTCGGCGGGTGATACTGCCGGCACACGAGCCCGCGAACCCCGACACGGCGCCGGGGGACGGCGCGGTGAGGCATTCAGGCCACTGCGAGGGTCCAGGCCACTGCCGGCCTGCCACGCTGCGCGCATCTCGAGGCCTTCAGCGAAAAGCTCCGGATCGCCCATGGCGAGTCCGGCTAGCGTGTTCCCGGGTACCGTCATCGACGGCGGCCCTGGAGGCGTGTTCATGGTGAGCGTCCTTTCCTGAGTCCCGTCCTGATGCCGGGGAGCGGCCCGGCAGCTGATGCGGGACGAAATGCGCGTGCAGCGGGCCGGAGCCGTCCTCCCGGCTAGGCAGCCAGCCGGCCGCGGCTGGTCGTCAGCGCCCAGATGATGATGACGTCGAGCGCGATCACGATGATCGACCAGATGGGGTAGTGCGGCAGGAAGATGAAGTTCGCGAGGCCGCTGAGGACCGCGAGCATGACACCGACGATCCTGGCCCACATCATCCCGAGGAGCAGGCAGACTCCGGCCGCGAACACGACCGCACCGATGACCAGGTGTATCCAGCCCCATGAGTGGAGGCTCAGGTTAAAGGTGTAGTTGGGCACCGTGGTGTAGAAACTCGCCTTGAGGACGCCGGTGATGCCGACGAAGAACCCCCACAGGCCCGAAAGGATCATGAGGGTCGCCGCCAGAGCGGTGAACCCACGGCAGCAGCGCCGCCGCTTTCGGTGTCTGCCCGGTAGCCAGGCTGCTGGTACCCGGCCGGCTGCTGCGGCGCACCAGTGCCCTGCCGGTGCGCACCGCCAGCCTGCATCCCGGCCTCAGGCTCGTAGCCGGAAGCTCGCTCCTGCGCACTGCTCATGGAAGCCCCCTCATCTGGCCAGCGGCAAGAACCGAGGCTGCGCTCGCCGCCAAAGACGCGCGAACTCGCCCGCAAGAAGCAAACGGCGTTTGCTGCTTATCTGACGCTACGAATGATCGGTCCCTCCCCGCATCATCCCTGCCGGGTGATACTGCTCCAGTGCCGCTCAGCCCGTGCATGACTGCAGAGCTCGGGCAGAGTATCTCGGAGTTTGATTGTCGTTTCCGAACCTGTGTTCTACTGACTTACATGACGCGCGATCACCTGCCTGGCTGGTGCTACCCGAAGGAACTAGCTCTCGCGGCCACCCCTGGACACCGATCAAGATCGGCACCGCGTGACGATCAACAATGCCGCTGCGGCGGCCGACGGCAGCGGGCCGGAGCAGCGGCGGAATCCATCGCCGCCGTCCTCCGCAGGCACGGGGATACTCGCACGGCATGCCGAACCGACCCTTGACCCGCGTTCAGCGTTATGTTCGATTAGTCCGCGACGGGCATGTGCACCGACGAC
>CAWICK010000002.1:0-107608 GCA_963834665.1 uncultured Actinomycetota bacterium | reverse complement strand
CATCTCCGGCCAGGACCAGCGCCTCTGCCTCGCCTGTGGTGAAGCCGGTGAGCCGCGTCCGGTAGCCGCCAAGTAGCCGGTAGCCCCCCGCCGGGCCCGCGTCGCCGTAGAGCGGGATGCCCGCTGCGCTGAGTGACTCGACGTCACGGTAGATGGTGCGCACCGACACCTCGAGCGTGTCGGCAAACTGCTGGGCCGTCATGCGGCCGCGGGTTTGGAGCAACAGCAGAAGTGAGACCAGCCGGCTTGCGCGCATGACACTGACATTAGATGTCAGGGTTTGGACGCTACCCTCACGCCATGCCATTCACTGACAGATACCTGCGGGCCGTTGCCCCGATCGAGGCCGGGAACCGGCAGATCAAGCGCTACCACATCAGCACCGTCGACGCCGAGATCGAGCAGGAAGTCCAGGACGCCGCTTACCGGATGCTGCCGCACCTGCTGCCGGCACCTGACGATGAAACGCCACCCGCGTCGTTCGTCATCCTGCACCGCGGCCTGGGCGGGGCCGCGTACCTCATGGCGTACAGCTGGGTATGGACCAACGTCATCGAGTGCCGGTCCGCAGCCGCTGGCGTCTCCTTCCTCGGCTGCCCGGACTCGGGTCCCAAGAATTTCATCCAGCTGGACCGGCCCTGGATCGGCTGCGTCTGGAACTCGCCCCGTTCGGCCACGAGCGCGCCGCCTGGGTGCGGCACATCCTCGCGCCGGACGAGCCCGACCTGTCCGGCTACCTCGCCGACGTGCTGATCAGCGATACGACGGCGGTGGCCGCGTGAAGGGCCTCGGCGACTTCGACTTCTTCGTCGGCACCTGGGACGAATCCAGCGGCGGCTGCGCAAGCCGCTGGCGGAGTGCACGGAGTGGGAAGAGTTTGCGACCACGAGTCGCTGCTGGTCGGTGCTCGGCGGGGCCGGCAACGTTGACGAACTGCATGCTCCCGACCTCGGGTTCAGCGGGCTGACCGTACGACTGCTCAACCCGGCGACCGGCCAGTGGGCGCTGCACTGGGCCAACAGCAAGGACGGCGACCTGGCGCCGCCGCCCCAGGTCGGCGAGTTCGCCGATGGCGTGGGCCTTTTCTACCGCGAGCAGGAGTGGGACGGCAGGCAGATCATGGTTCGGTACACGTGGTTCGACATCACTGCGCTGTCAGCCCGCTGGGAGCAGGCCTTCTCCGCTGACGGCGGGCAGACATGGGAGACGAACTGGACCGCGGTGTTCACCCGGACGAGCTAGCCGACAAGGGGTCGATGGCGCCCTCTGGTCGCATGGTCCGTGTTCATCTGGCCGCAGGGCACGTGTTCATCTGGCCGCAGGGCACGTGTTCATCTGGCCGCAGGGTACGTGTTCATCTGGCCGCAAGATCAATGTCGATCTGGCAGCTGCACAGAGTGTCAGATCAGCGGATTGCTGTAGCCGGGGCATCCCGGGCCGCGGTCACTCATCAGCTCTCCTCGGCCAGGCCTGCCCACGGTGCCCCGTCACCCTTGCCGCCGGCGTTTGCCGCCAGGCGGCCCAGCACACTGTCCAGGTCGGCGATCTCCTGGTCGCCGATGCCATGTCGCAGCTTCCGGTCAAACGCCATCGCCGCATCACGCAGGCCAAGGAACGCGGCCTCACCCGCCTCGGTCAGTTCGACCACGTGGATCCGGCGGTTCGCCGGGTCGCGTTGCCTGGTGATTAGCCCGCTGGCCTCCATCCCGTTCAGGTGGTGGGTCAGGGTCGCCTCCCGGATGCCGACCGCCTCGGCCAGTTCGCGCTGATTACGCAGGCTTCGCGCCTTGATGTTGAGCAGGACGAGCCAGACCGGCAGCGAGCCGCCGGCTGCCGCGAGAGCCTCGTCGAACGAGCGGCTAACGGTCCGGGCCGCCTGGGCCAGCTGGAGGCCGATCGGGGCACGTGCGGGTCGCATGCCTCAAGGTTAGCACGAATGCTCGACGTCTAATGCTTTGATTTCTAATAGTTAGGTGTCTATCATTATTGAGTATGGCGACTGCAACCGAATCCGGCGGGCAGGTCGAGCACCCGCTGTGCTTGATCGGCGACTTTGGGACCGGGAAGTCGCACGTGCTCATCGGGCTGGGCATGGACGCGGCCGGCTACCGGGTCCGCTACACCCTCGCCTCGAAGCTCGTCAGCGAGCTGGCAGCGGCGGCTGAGGACAAGCAGCTTTCCAGGACGATCAACCGCTGCGGCCGCGTCGGTCTGCTCTGCCTGGATGAACTGGGCCATTGGAGCTCGACCGCCGCGGCGCCGAGCTACTCTTCCAGGTCCTCACCGAACGAGAGGAGCGGTCGGCGATCGCGATCGCCTCCAACGAGCCGTTCTCCAAAGCGCATATGTTCGCGGCAACAAATTGCAAGGTGGCACCTGAATTAGCACAGGTTCCGGCGGGCAGCGTGGGCTATCCTCCCGCTCGTGACTGTGGTTTATGCCGTCGACGGCAGCCGGATCGGGAGCCTGGAGGACTTCTGGCTCGTCATGGGCGAGGCTGTCAACGGCCCCGGCGGTTACTTCGGCCGGAATCTGGATGCCTTCAATGACTGCCTGCGCGGCGGGTTCGGCACGCCCGAGGACGACGATTTCATCGTCGAGTGGCACCGCCATGGACATTCCCGGGCGGCGCTCGGGTACCCGGAGACGGTCCGCCAGCTTGAACTGAGGCTTGCGCATTGTCATCCATCGAACAGGACGCATGTCCAGGCTGACCTGGAGGCCGCGCGCGCGGGGCAGGGCCCGACTGTCTTCGACTGGCTGGTCGAGATCTTCGAGGATCAGGTACCAGGCCGCCTGCGGCTCGGCTGAACATGGTCCCGGCGGGACACGTTCAGGTGTTCAGCCGAGACCGGCACAGTCAGCTATCGGCTCGCACACTCACGAAAGCGCCGCGCTGTCTGAACGACCGACCAACCTTCCTCGCTGCGCCAGAAGTTCTGTTGCATCCTGACCTTGTGAAGCGGAATCGGAAGGCGCCCAATCAGATCGAGATCGAACTTGACTGCGCCCAGCGGCACGCGCGAGAGATCCTCCAATCGCTTCCGGCCGGCTGGCGAATGCCCGCATACATTCTTTACGCAGCCGCGCCACACGAGAGACTCTTTCGGTGGCATGACGCGCGGCCCGAGGATGAGCGCCGTTCCTATAGCCTCACCTGGCGTCCCGTCCTCGAAGACGCGTGGGAGCACCTGGCCGGCGACGATACGGCATACGCACGGATCTCCCGTGCGCTCGGCGAGTTCTACCTCAGCCCCTACAGCAACAACGGATACGACGGCCCAAACGACATCGACCAAGACCAGGCGGCGGCGACGTACTACACCGCGAACTGCGTAATGCACGGCATCGTCGACTTCGCCATCCTCTCCGCGAGCCGCGCGACTGACAACATCGACCACGAGTGGTAGGGCAAAGACGAACAACGCCGACAGACCGAGATCACCAGCGAAATCCGGCGGCACGCCTCCGACCTAGACGCCATCACGGCAGCCGCTCGCAGGAATCCTCATCTGAACCAGTGCGTTTGGGGCCAGATCAGGACGTCCTGCCGAGGCCAATCCGAGTTGACACAGCCAAATGGGCCATCGCCTAGACCGCGCGCGCGAAGCTGCCGAATCCAGCGATGGAAGTCTTCGTGCATGGCGTGGATTCCCTGTTGTGCGCCGTACGCGTTCATGTAGCGCTCTATGTCATGCGGTGTGATCACGGTCACAATTCTATTAACCGGCTCAACTGGTTATCGGACAACGGACACGCTGCGCGGGCCCTGGCTCCCGCCCCTCACGGCCGCCGAGCCAGCGGCGGCATGAAACGTCCGGGTTCGGCTTGGGGTCAGCGATCCGGGTCAGCCGTTCGAGAGCGGTGGCCCGCCACCCGGCTCTCGTCTCCGAGACGATTCCCCGGTCACGCTGGAGAACTCGCTCCTGGAGCGCACCACAAACACAATTGCCAAGATCCCAAGGACGGGTGTCCATATCAGTTTCCCGTAAAAATGGGGAGGGAAGACGGCGCAGATTGCCCCTCCCAAAGCCAGGGGCCAAGCCGTGCGCCTCAAGGCGCTAATTCCACCGAGTATCGCTACCGCACCGAGTGCTTCAGTAAGTGCGACACCGATCGCAAGCGGCCACGTTAGCGAGTTGGCTCTTATTGCTTTCCCCGCTTGGAATTCGCAAATGAACGCCCCGGCGATGATGCTGAGTGCCCCAGCTGCGGCTGGTTTCCAAGTTCTCATACGTTCATCATCGACGTCCGGGCCGTCCGAGTCGTCATGCCAGGGAACGAACCGGTTCGTCCGCAAGGATGAATCCGAAACCGCTGGGTCACGTCAAGATGGGCTCGGGCTATGCGCTGGTGGACTCTCAGCAAGTGGCGCTGAGAATCCGTCACGTTAGTCATCGGCTGGCGGTCGCTTCGCGGAGCACAGCGCACAGCCGGGCCACCGCAGTGCTGAAGGCGTGTCCGGGCGGAGTCGCGTAGCCGACGACGAGTGCCGGGCCCAAGTTCCTGCTCGCCGGCCCGGAAGCCTGCCAGGCCCAGCAAGGCCAGCCCTCGGCCGGCGGCGCGGGCAACGACGTCCGCCTCCGCCACGCCGTCCGGCAACCGGACGAGCACGTGCAGACCCGCAGCGATCCCGGTGACCTGCGCCGCTGGGACCTCGCGGGCCAGAGCGGCTGACCAGCCGGTCCCGGCGCTGCCGGTAGACGAGCCGGGCCCGGCGGACCTGACGGTCGTAGCCACCTGAGCTGATGAGCTCGGCCAGGGTGAGCTGGTCAATGCTGCTGCTCAGACGCCCTGCAGCGCTCTTCACCGCGACGACTTCATCGGCCAGTCGTTCCGGCAGCGCGAGCCAGCCCAGCCGCAGGCCGGGCGCGAGGCTCTTGCTCGCCGTTCCGCCGTAGACAACGTGTTCGGGCGCGAGCGACTGCAGCGCGCCGACAGCCTGCCGGTCGTACCGGAATTCGCCGTCGTAGTCGTCCTCGATGATGAGCCCGCCGGTCCGCGCGGCCCAGTCCGACCACCTGCCGCCGGCGCTCCGGCGCCAGTGCCACGCCGAGCGGGAACTGGTGCGCGGGCGTCAGCAGCACCGCGCCGTCGCTAACGGAGATGCGCCGCCTCCAGGCACGACCACGCCGCGGCCGTCCACCGGCAGTGGCAGCAGCGCGCAGTCCCTGCTCCGGCCAGCGATCGCCGGTGACCAGAGTGCCCGTAGGCCTCGACGGCCAGCTTGCGCACGTCCCCTGGCGCGCAGTACCTCACAGAGCAGTTCCAGGCCCTGGGCGAACCCCGCGCACACGACGATGCGGTCCGGGGTGGCGACGACGCCGCGGGCCCGGCCCAGTACTCCGCCATTGCGACGCGGAGCACCTCGAGCCCGCGCGGATCGGCGTAGCTGAGGTCGCTGGCAGGCGCCGCGGCCAGCGCCCGGCGGGCGGCGGCAAGCCAGGCTGCGCGCGGGAACGCGGACACATCGGGAGTGCCTGGCCGCAGGTCGTACCGGAGGCCCCCGCGGCGGAGCCGGCCGGCTCGATGCCGCGGCTGCTGGCGCTCGTGCGGCCCGCTCGGCGACCCAGGTGCCCGATCCGTGCCGGGCGCCAGCCAGCCCTCCGCGACAAGCTGACCGTAGGCCTCGGCGACGGTGTTCCGCGCGATGCCCAGGTCCTGCGCGAGCGCCCGGGACGACGGCAGCGCTGTCCCGGCTGCCAGCCGGCCGCTGCGTACCGCCTCACGCAGCGCCGCCTCAAGCGCCGGCCCGCGGCCGGGTGCCAGACAGCTCGAGATGCAGATCGAGCCCGGCGGAAGTGGACCGCGTTCCCTGCATGGAATTGGATCTTAAACTGAGCCTCTTGCGCTCGTAGGCGTGAAGGCACACAAAGCCGATGAAGGAGACTTCGATGACCACGGCGCAGACCACGCGAGACCATCCCGGCCAGGCTTGACTTCGAGGCGCACGCCAGCGGCTTCTACCGGGCGCTGGCGCATCTCGACCAGGCGGCGACCAAGGAACTCGACAAGTCGACTTCGACGTCCGGCTGCGTGAGCTAGTCCGGATCCGCGCATCTCAGCTCAACGGCTGCGCGTACTGCATCGACATGCACACCAAGGACGCGCGGGCGGCAGGTGAGACCGAGCAGCGGATCTACGCGCTGCCGGCCTGGCGCGAGACGCCGTTCTTCACCAGCCGGGAGCGTGCCGCGCTGGCGCTGACCGAGTCGATGACGCTGATGCCGGAGACGCACGTGCCGGAAGCCGACTTCGCGCAGGCGGCCGGAGCATACGGTGCGGACGAACTGGCGGCGCTCGTCAGCCTCATCGTGACGATCAACGCCTGGAACGCGATCGGCGTCAGCACCCGCGCGTGGGTGCCAGGGTCGTACCAGCCATGACGGAGGGAGCGCGTCCGCACAGCCCGCCGCGACGCGGCTGCTGCGGGCCATGCACCGCGGCCCTCAGCCGCTGATCCTGCCGAACGTCTGGGATCCGGCCAGCGCCCGGGCGTTCGCCGCCGCCGGGTTCGGCGCATTGGCGACGTCAAGCGGCGCAGTCGCCGCGACACTCGGCTACCGCGACGGCCAGACGCCAGGCGAGGAGATGCTCGCGGCCGTGGCCCGGATCGCCCGCAGCGTCAGCGTGCCGGTAACTGCTGACATCGAGAACGGTTACGGGCTCACCCCCGCAGAGCTCGTGGCGCGGCTGGCCGAGGCCGGCGTGGCTGGCTGCAACCTGGAGGACTCCGACCCGGCCATCGCGCATGCTGACCGACCCGGATCAGCAGGCCGGTTACCTCGCCGCGGTCCGGGCCGTAGCGGGCCATGACCTGGTGATCAACGCACGCATCGACGTGTTCGTGCGGGAGCCCGCCCGGTCTCGGCTGACCGGACCGGGCCGTGACGCGGCGCTCGCGGCCGCCATCGACGACGCGGTGGCGCGGGCCGATCGTTACCTGGACGCCGGGGCCGACTGTGTCTACCCGATCATCGCCCCGGCCGACGCGCTAGCCGAGCTGGTCAGGCGGATTGCGGGACCGGTCAACGCGATGTTCGTGCCAGGCGGGCCATCGCTCGCCGAACTGGCCAGGCTCGGCGTGGCCAGGATCAGCTTCGGCAGCGGGCTGCACACACGGGCCTCGCAGGCCGTGCGAGCTATCGCCGACGGCATAGCTGCCGAGGCAGCACTCGCGAGCCGACCGCGGCTCATGACCAGCGGATCGGCAGTGACTCGACGCCGTAGATGCCCTCGACGCCGCCGAGCACGGCCGGGCCAGCGGCTGCCAGGCCCGGCATCCGCGGAGCCAGGAAGGCGATAGCTTCCTCAAGCTCGGCCCTGGCCAGGTTCGCGCCTAGGCAGAAGTGCGGCCCGGCGCCGAAGGTAAGCAACCGCCCGTCGCGCGCCGCGGTGAGATCGAACTCCTCGCCATCGGCTTGCTCGCGATTGCCCCGCTCGGCGCAAACGGCCACGATCGTGCCGGCTGGGAAGAGCACGCCGCGGTACTCGACCGGCTCGATGCAGATTCGGGCGGTAAACGGCGTGATCGGCTCCGCCCGCAGCACCTCCTCCACCGCACGGGCCGATCAGCTCCGGCTGCTGACGTAGCGCCTCCCATTGGTCAGGCCGCTCCGCGAACAGCCGCAGCGCGTGCGACAGTTGCGCCTGCGTGGTGTCGATGCCGCCCGCGATCACGTTCAGCACCAGGTTGACGCACTCGGCGTGCGACAGCCGGTCGCCAGCCTCCTCGGCCGTGAGCAGCGCCGTCAGCAGGTCATTGCCGGGGTCCGCTCGCCGCTCGGTGAGCAGTCGCTCGACGTAGTCGTAGACCTCCACTGCCGCGCGCTCGATCTCCGGCACTTGCGTGGTCAGCGCCTGGATGTCGAACTGGCGCTGGATCAGGCTCGACCACTCCTGCAGCTGCGCCGCGTCAGTGCGCGGTGCGCCGAGCACAGCGGCGATGGTCAGGGCCGGATACGGCTTGGCGATGGCCGCGACGAACTCGCAGCTGCGGTCTGCCGCCATGGCCGGCCAGAGCTCGTCCAGGAAGCCGCGCATGACCGGACGCCAGCGATCCGCGGCGCGCGGGGTGAAGGCCCCGCCGACCAGCGCGCGCAGCCGCCGGTGCCGCTCGCCCTGCTGGTTCAGGATGTTCGCGTCGATCTGCTCACGCAGCCGCCCCGAGGTAACGCCGAACAGGTCAGCGATCTCGCGACCAGGAAACGCGGTCGCCCGGGATCGCAGGAAGAACTCGGCAGATTCCCGGTCCAGCACGATGAACGCCAGCGGTGATCTTGCCAGCCAGCTGAACTCGCCGCGGCCGGTCAGCTCGGCCAGCTGCTGATGGTAGGTCTCGCCGGTCAGCTCTCCCCCGGTGAGATCTATCTCGGCTAGCTCAAGATCGGACACGATCGTCATGCGGCTACACTCTCCCGGCCCGGCCGGATTCCGCAAGGCCCGCCGACCCGGCCGGTTTCCCGCAGGCACGTGGCCCCGGCCGGCCTGCGCCGGCCGGGGCCACGTGCGATCGCGGATCTAAACCGTCAGGCAGAACGGGTGCCCGGCCGGGTCGGCGAAGACCCGGAAACTCTCGCCACCGCCTTCCAGCCGGGAGGCGCCGAGCTCCAGGGCGCGCGCCTCGCCGGTGTCGAGGTCGTCGACGGAAATGTCCAGGTGCGCCTGCTGCGGGTATGCCGGGTCCGGCCACCGTGGCGGGTTGTACTCGCTCACCTGCTGGAACATCACGCTCTTGCCGTCGCCGGCGATGAGCGCGCCCTCAGGTCCCTCGTACGTCACCTCCATGCCCATGAGGTCCGCGTAGAAGTGGGCCAGCGCCGACGCGTCGGGCGCGTCGATCGTCACGGCGTAGAGCTCCATCGCCGGGCCCACGCCGTCCCGTTGGACCAGATCGAACGGGTGACCGGCCGGGTCAGCCAGCGTGATCCAGGTCTGGCCATCCGAGAGCCGGGTGGCGCCGAGGCTGATGGCACGCTCAGCCGCCGCCTCGTACCCGTCGATCAGAAGGTCGAGATGGAATTGCTGCGGGTGGTCCTGCCCGGGCCACTGCGGCGCGAGATAGTTCGGAGCCCGCTGGAATGCGATCTCCCGGCCATCACCCGTGCGGAGGGTGATCCAGTCCTGATCTTTGTCCGAGATCTCCCAGCCGGCGAGCTCTGCGTAGAACGCGGAAAGCTTCTCGATGTCCGGCGCGTCGAAGGCGACGGCGCCAAGGTGTCCTGTCGTAGTCATAGGTGCCATCGTGTCACCTGCCTCTGACAGTCCCTCGGGTCAGGGCAACAGGCAGGGTGCGGGACACGAATGTGTGCGACTGGTCAGCAACATGACCTGGCCATCGGGGTCTGAGTGTTGTGGCGTGCTCAGATGCCAGGTTCGGCCGTGCCTGTTTGGGTGCGCGGCTGCTGCCGGATCTCCTCCCACGGCCGCCTGCTCTCCGGTCGTCGCGTAAACCGCTTGCCGACACCTCTGACCTTCAGTATCATACTGAGTATGCTAATGAATAAGCAGAGGCCATGAGCGTCAGGCACGCGCTGCTGGCGCTGCTCAGCGAGGGACCGAAGTACGGGCTGCGCCTGCGCGAGGAGTTCGAGGCGGGCACTGGCGAGGTCTGGCCGCTGAACATCGGGCAGGTGTACACGACGCTGCAGCGGCTGGAGCGCGACGGGCTGATCGAGTCCGACGACGATGAAGAGCGGGACAGCCCGCAGAAGCGGTTCCAGATCACCGCCGAAGGCGCGCGTGAACTCGCTGCCTGGCTGCGGACCCCGCCGGACATGTCCTCGCCGCCGCGCGACGAGCTGGTGATCAAGGTGCTGGTGGCGCTGCTGGTGCCGGGCACCGACGTGCACGAGGTGATCCAGGCGCACCGCCGCTACCTGGTGGAGCTCATGCAGCAGTGGACCCGGATCAAGGAAGCCGATGCCGGCCGTGACCTCGCGCTGGGGCTGGCGGTAGACGCGGAGCTGTTCCGGCTGGACGCGGTGGTCCGCTGGCTGGACGCCGCCGACGGCCGGATCAAGCGTGCAGCGGCCGAGCCGCCGGCCCGGTCGCGAGACGACCTGCCCCGGCTGAGGAGGAAGGCAGTGACGGCGCGATGAGCATGCTGGAGCTGTGTCAGGTGTCCAAGGTGTACGGCCAGGGCGCCACCGAGGTGCACGCGCTGCGCGAGGTCAGCCTCGAAGTCGCGCCGGGGACGATGGTGGCGGTGATGGGGCCGAGCGGGTCGGGCAAGTCGACGCTGCTGACGATCGCCGGCAGCCTGGAGGAGCCTACCAGCGGGCAGGTTCTCGTCGCCGGGCACGATCTGGCCACGATGTCGCGCAACGACAAGGCGCGGCTGCGCCGCCAGTCGATCGGGTATGTGTTCCAGGACTTCAACCTGCTGCCGGGCCTGACCGCCGCGGAGAACGTGGCGCTGCCGCTGGAACTGGACGGCGTCAGCGCGCGGAAGGCCAGGGAAGCCGGGCTGCGCGCACTGGACGCGCTCGGCCTGGCGGACCGCGCATCGAACTACCCGGACCAGCTGTCCGGCGGTGAACGGCAGCGGGTCGCGATCGCCCGCGCGGTGGTCGGCGACCGGCACCTGCTGCTCGCCGACGAGCCATCCGGCGCGCTGGACTCGGACAACAGCGAGACGGTGATGCGCATGATCCACACCGCATGCCAGCAAGGCGTAGCCGCCGTCGTCGTCACGCACGACGCGCAGCTCGCCTCGTGGGCGGACCGGGTGGTGTTCATCCGGGACGGCCGCATCGTCGACCAGACGGTGCCCGCGCCGGGTCCGG
This sequence comes from uncultured Actinomycetota bacterium, assembly GCA_963834665.1. Taxonomy (GTDB): domain Bacteria; phylum Actinomycetota; class Actinomycetes; order Streptosporangiales; family Streptosporangiaceae; genus JAJYUU01. Next base: position 96,821 of record CAWICK010000002.1, on the reverse strand, counting down.
AATCACTGCTGGGGCAGCACCGATGACGACCCTCACCCGCCCGCGAGCGGGGACAGGTAACGGCGGCATCCCCGCCCGTCGCGCGGTGTTCCGCTGGGGCTGGCGGCTGTTCCGCCGCGAGTGGCGCCAGCAGCTGCTGGTGCTCGGCCTGCTCACCGTGGCGGTCGCGGCGACGATCTGGGGCGCTGGCGTGGTCACGAACGCGCAGCTCGGCAACCCCAACTGGGCCAGGTACGGCACCGCTGCCGCGAGGGCCACGCTGCCCGGCAGCGACCCGCGCCTGGCCGCCGACATCGCCAGCATTCAGCACCGCTGGGGCCCGGCAGATGTCATCGAGAATGCAGAGAATCGCCACCGGCACCACCCAGTCTGCGCAGCTGCGCGCCGAGAAGCCGCACGGGCACTTTAACGCTCCGCTGCTCAGCCTGGTCAGCGGCGCGTACCCGGCCGGGCCCGGTCAGGTCGCGCTGACCAGCCAGCTGGCGACCCTGTACGGCGCGCACGTGGGCGGCACCTGGCGGGCCGCCGGGACGACCTGGCGGGTGACCGGCATCGTGCAGGACCCGAGCAACCTGGCCGACGAGTTCGCGCTGGTCGCCCCGGGCCAGGTCAGGCACCCCAGCCAGGTGATCATGCTGCTCGGCCCGGCCGCGGCGCGGCTGGCGACCAGCGTCGGCGACGACGCTACCCGGCGTGCCGGCGGCGGCACTGGCCGTTCCCAACCGAGCGCGTGAGCGGATTCCCGCAGGCGGTGCTCATCCTGGTGGTCGAGATCCTCGGCCTGGCGTTCATCGGCCTCCTGTCGGTCGCCAGTTTCTCCGTGCTGGCCCAGCGCAGGCTCCGCGCCCTCGGCATGCTCAGCGCGATCGGCGCGACCGAACGCAACCTCCGCCTGGTCATGATCGTCAACGGCCTCGTGGTCGGCGTGGCCGCCGCGCTGGCCGGGGCGGCGGCGGGCCTCGCCGCCTGGTTCGCCTACGCGCCGACACTTCAGCAGGCGACCGGCCACGTAGTCGACGCGGCGAACCTGCCGTGGTGGGCGATCGCCATCGGGGTCGTATTCGCGATCGCGACGTCGGTGCTGGCGTCCCGCCGCCCGGCTAAGGCGATGGCCGCGGTCCCGGTGGTGGCGGCGCTGTCCGGCCGCCCCGCGCCGCCGAGGGCGGTACACCGCTCCGCCCTGCCCGGCGTCATCGCATTCGCGGCCGGCCTTGCCTTCCTGGCGTTCGCCGGCGGCCTAGCCGGGCCGCCTGGCGGAGGCCAGGGCGGGCCCGCCGCTGCCCCTGCTGGGCGGCCTGGTCGGCGTCATCGCCGGCATCATCCTGCTCGCCCCGCTGGCCATCAGCGTGCTGGCCGCCGGCGCCGGGCCGCGGCTGCCGGTCGCGATCCGGGTCGCGCTGCGTGACCTGGTCCGCTACCGGGCCCGGTCCGGTGCCGCGCTGGCGGCGGTCACGTTCGCCGTGTTCCTGGCCACGGTGATCTGCCTCGTCGGCAGCGAACGGTTCGGCAACCCGCTCAGCCCGTCCGGCCCCAACCTGTCCAGCAGCCAGCTTGTCGTCACCGCGGGGCGCAGCCCTTCCCCCGGCATGATGATGCCGCTCACCAGCGCCCAGGAGGCCAGCCTGGGCAGGCGGCTCAATAACCTCGCCGTTAGCCTGCGCGCCCGGTCCGCAGTGCTACTGACAACCACCGCGACGCTGTCCGAGGCCGGTGTGCCACTCACACAGCGACAGCAACTTCTCCGGTTCGGTGTACGTGGCCACTCCGCAGTTGCTCGCCACCTACGGGATCAAGGCCAGCCAGATCGCTCCGGCACCGACTTCCTCACCTCGCGCCCAGGGCTGGCAGGCCTGCCGCACATGCAGATGATCTGGCAGGCCGGCAACGGTGGCGTGCCCGACGGCAGCCAACCCGGCAATGTCGGCGGTCAGTCCTGCACACTGAGCAACGACTGCCTGGCCAGCCCAGCGATGCAGACAGTCAGCAACCTGCCAACCGGCTACTCCGCGCCGAACACCGTGATCACCGAGTACGCGGTACGCAAGTACCACCTGCAGACTCAGCTGACCGGCTGGCTGATCCAGGCACCTGCCCCGCTCACCGCGACGCAGATACAGGCCGCCCGGCGAGTGACACTCGCCTACCAGGCGCCGCTCGAGATCGCCTCCGCCGGGCCGGAACTCGGCCAGATCGCCGCCGTCGGCACCGCGCTCGGCATCATCATCGCGCTCGGCGTGCTGGCCGCGTCCGTCGGCCTGATCCGCAGCGAGACCGCGCGGGACCTGCGTACGCTCACCGCCACCGGTGCCAGCGCCACCACCGCGGCGGGCGATCACCGCGGCGACCGCGGCCGCAATCGGCCTGCTCGGCGCTGTACTCGGCATGGCGTTCGCCGTGGTCGCCAGCCTGGTCTGGGCGCACGCCAGCCTGTCTGGCATGTTCGGCGACGTGCCGCTGACCGACGTGCTGATCCTGCTGGTCGGGCTTCCACTAGCCGCCGCGGCCGGCGGCTGGCTGCTGGCCGGCCGCGAGCCGGAGGTCATCTCACGGCAGCCGCTCGACTGACGCCGGCGCACGCTGGCCACTCCAGCCCCCGCCCCCGGCTCGACTTCGCCGACGACTCACACCCCAACAGGCAACGGCGGGTTAGCGCTTCATTGTGGCATCGATGCCCGGGCGCGTGATGCCGGCTGTCACCGCTACCGGCGACGCGGAGCGGATCGACCTGACGCCGTTGTAGAACTGGGTCGCGAAGCCGGTGGCACCGCAGCCCGAGCTGAACTCCAGCGTGTAGGAGCCTGGCGCCAGGTCGCCCAGGGAGTAGGCCCCGTTCACCGCGGTGACAGCGACGACTGGTGTGGCGCTGACCCCGACGGATGCCGCCGTGACACAGATGCCTGCCACCGGCGAGTGGGCCGAGTCCGTGACCGTGCCCGATATCCCACCATAGGAAAGCAGCCTCGCATCGACGCCGCCGCGAGTCTGGCCGGCCACAACGGTGACTGCGGTGGCCGAAGCCTGACTCGCCCGGTCGTTGAACCACTGCGGCGCCACCGCGGCGAAGCCTGCGAGGCAGACCGGCGAGAACAGCACCCGGTAGCGGCCAGGATTCAGTCCACTGAGCTCGTATCTGCCGTCAGCGCCGGTCGGCGCTACCTGCACGAACCCATGGCCGGACTGGGGAAACGCGGTAATGCATACGCCAGGCTCCGCTACTGTCCCGGAGCCGTCCAGCACCCTCCCACGCAGCGACCCAGTGGTGGGCACATTGATAGTGACCCCAGTCACCCGTGAGTTCCTGACCACCACTCCTGCCTTTATGACACCGCTGCCAAACGGAATGCATGCCGCAAGGTCGTACCGGCCGGCCCGCAGATGTCGCAGGTCGAAATGGCCCGCCTCATTCGTCAGGCTGGACCCCATCCAGTTTCCCGCAGTATCGGTCACCGTCACGAAGCAGAAGCGTGCTCCCTTGCCCGTCGCCGCGAGCCGGACCCGGCCAGAGATCGAACCGCCACTTATCAGGACCGTACTGATACGACCAGATGTCTGTCCGGCTCGGACGATGACGACCCGTGCCGATGCCTCACTCGACGCGGCCGGATACCACTGCGGAGCGAGCTGCCCGAAACTGACGCAAGGGCCGAAGAATACGGCGTAGCGGCCTGGCGCAACCCCCCTGATCCTGTAGGCGCCTCGTCGCGATACGGCCTGCGGCGCGTAGTTGTAGGGGTCCTGGCCCGACAAGTTGTCCGCACTGACACACTCGCCGCTGATCCTGCGGCCAGCCGTGCTGGTCACGACGCCACTGATCGAGCCGCTGCGGGCCAGGACCGCGTTGATGCCTGGCGTCACGCCACCGGCACCGACTGAGATCAGGCTGGCGTGAGCAAACACGGACTGCTTGGGAAACCACTGCGGCGCATACCCAGTGCCGTTGCACGGGCTGAACGTGGCGTAGTAAAGACCCGGCGCTATGTTCCGCATTTCGTAGCCGCCGTTGCGCGTCTGCGCGTTTGCCGCGAAGTCGGGCGTCGCCAGCAGGTTATAGGCGACGAATAGGTTCTGATCGTTGGGGACAAGGCTAGCGGGCGCGAGAAGCGCGACGCAGATGCCCGAGAGCTTGGCCCCGGCGGCGTTGCGCACCGTGCCAGTCACGGTGCCTCCCGGCCCCAAGCTGCCGTCGACGCCAGTCTTCATCTCGCCCGCGGATAGCGAGAAGGGGCGGGCTTCGGCCGGGTTCACCTGGCCCGGGAAGAACTGCGGCGCGTAACTCCCCTTGTTTCCGCACCCGCCGGCAAAGCCCACCTCGTACCCGCTGCCTGCGAAGAGACGCTGAATCGAGTACGACCCGTCCGGGCCAGTCGTGGCACTAGGAGTGTTGCCATTCTCGTACACGCAGATGCCATCGAGCGGGGTCGCGCCGGGCCCAGTCACCACTCCGCTGATCTCCGCACCAGGGGGCAGGGATGCATTGACATTCCCGGTCCGCCTGCCGGCCGTGATGCGGACAGTGCCGCGCCGCGACAGGCTCAGGTAGTTTCCGGTGTTGCCGCAGTCCGGCTGGAACTGGAGCCGGTATCTGGCGCTGGCCATATTGGTGAGCGAGTAGGTGCCGTCGGCCTTGGTCGTCACCTGGAACTGGTAGATCGCCTGCCGATCGGTTGACATCACGTCCACGCAGATGCCGCCTAGCGGTGTCCCGGTGCCCGCTGCCCGCGCCTTGCCGGACAGCGTGCCGCCAGGACCGAGCAAACCATCAATGTGAGTCGCCTTCTGGCCCGATTTGAGCTTCAGCACGGTCGCCTTCGACTGCGTGGCCGAGCGCTTCCACCATTGCGGTGCGAAATTGCCGTGGCTGCTGCAGTTAGTGAACTGGACGAGGTACCTGCCGGGCGCGAAGAAGCCCGCGAAGGTGTAGTTGCCGCGCCGCGACGTCGTGACCCCAGCACCGGCGAAATAGTTGCCCGGCGGATAAGCGAAGACACATATGCCCCGTAGCCGCCTCCCTGATCTGCTGCGCACCGTGCCGGAGATGGTGACGGGGTTGCTGGCTGCCGCATGCAGCAGAGGGTGCTGGCGCCGGCGCTGAGCCGTTGCGGAGATGAGGACGGCAGGACTGGTTGGGCGCAATGTCACCGGCCGCAGCGATGTCTGCTGGCCGAAGCGGACGATAACCGGTACGGCACTGCCTGCCAGGTCAGCGCCGCCCGACCACTGCTCGAAGTAGCGCGGCGCAACGCCGCAGTCGCGATAGCTGACCTTGTAGCTGCCCGCCGGCAGGCCGGTCAGCTGATACCGGCCATCCGTCCCCGTCGTCGCGGAGGCCGTGCCGGCGGCACCGGTCGCAGTCACGCAAATACCGCGAACCAGCCCTCCGGCAGCCCCTTGCACAATGCCGGTCAGCCCGCCTCCGAAGCGCTCGCTTGCTCGCGCGTGATCGAGCAGCGCCTGAGCGGTCAGCGGTCGGACGGCAATGGCCGACGCGATCTGGGCGTGATGCCTCGGGAGCGGCGGATGACCAGTTCCCCGCGCGGCCACTGGCGCAGCGACCGCGGTTAGGCCCGTCACAAGAGCACCACATGCGGCAATCGCCATTGGCGCCGGAAACTTCACCTTTACCCCATATGTTCAGCATGCGAGCAAAGTCATCCTCGCAGACGGCCACAGGCACTGCAATAGGCCGTGTGCGCGGCCCCAGCGAGTCTTTAGGCCGAGCGGGACGGACGCCGGATCGGGTGCTGGGCGGGCCGTGATCGCTCGTACTCGGCGCGCGCGGCCTGCGTCGATGCCAGCGTCGCTACTTCGGCGACCGGCACGTCCCACCAGCCGCCGGAGTCTGGCGCGGCGACCATCGGATCGGTCTCGATGTGGATCACCGTCGTGACGTCGCCTGCCCGGGCGGCGCGCAGGCGTCACGCAGTTCGGCGATCGTGTCGGCCCGCAGCACGACGCGCACCGAGGCTCGCGGCGTTGGCGGCCAGATCGACCGGCAGCACGTCACCGTCGAGCTGGCCGGACTGCGCGCCGCGGTACCGGTAACTGGTGCCGAATCGATCCGTCCCGACCGTCTCCGAGAGCGCGCCGATCGACTGGAAGCCGTGATTCTGCACCAGCACCACGATCAGCTTGATCCGCTCCTGCACCGCCGTGACCAGCTCGGATTGCAGCATCAGGTACGAGCCGTCGCCGACCATGACGAACACCTCGGCGTCCGGCCGCGCCATCTTCACCCCGAGGCCGCCGGCGATCTCGTAACCCATGCAGGAGTAGCCGTACTCCACGTGATAGCCGTCCGGTCCCTCGGGCGCCAGAGCTTGTGCAGGTCACCGGGCATGCTGCCGGCCGCGCAGACCACGACGTCGCCGCGGCTCGCAGGCATCGTTCGACCGCGCCGATGACCTCCGCCTGGGCCGGCAGTGGTCCGTGGTTCAGGTGGTAGGCCCGGTCCACCGCGTCGTTCCAGCGACGTCGGCTAGGGTCTCGCCCGGGTCTGGTAGGCGTCGTCGACATGCCAGCCGCCGAGCCCGCCGGCCAGTTCGCCCGCAGGCCTGCGCGCGACGTCGGCCACGAGTGGGATCGCCGACTGCTTGGCCGCGTCGAAGGCGGCGACGTTCAGGTTGACGAAGCGGACGTCTGGCGCGCCGAACAGCGCTCGACGACGCGGTGGTGAAGTCGCTCCACCGCGTGCCGGCGCCGATGACCAGGTCGGCGTCGCGCGGCCAGCGCATTCGCCGCGGTGGTCCCGGTCGCGCCGATCGCGCCGACCGAAGCACGGATGATCGAAGTCGAGCGATCCCTTGCCGGCCTGCGTCTCGGCCACCGGGATGCCCGGCTGCGCTCGGCGAAGCTCGCCAGCGCCTGCGTGGCCTCGCTGTAGCGCACGCCGCCGCCGGCGACGAGCAGTGGTCCGCTGCTGGCCCGGATGCGCCGTCGCAGCCTCGTGCACGAGCTCAGGCTCCGGCGCGTGGCCGCGGCACCCGCCAGACCCGGCGGGTGAACAGCTCGGCGGGCCAGTCGTACGCCTCGGTCGGCGGTGTCCTGCGGTAGCGCCAGCGTGACCGCGCCGGTCTCGGCCGGATCGGTCGAGCACGCGCATGGCGTGCAGCAGCGCCGTCGGGAGCTGCTCGGGCCGCCAGATCCGGTCGAAGTACCTCGACACCGGCCGGAAGCAGTCGTTCACCGAGACGTCGGGCTGACCGCGGGATCCTCGAGCTCCTGCAGCACCGGGCTGGCCCGGCGGGTGGCGAAGACGTCGCCGGGCAGCAGCAGCACGGGCAGCCGGTTGACGGTGGCCAGCGCGGCACCGGTCACCATGTTGGTCGCGCCCGGTCCGATCGACGAGGTGCAGGCGAACGCCTGCAGGCGATGCGACGCGCGCGCGTACCCGACGGCGGTGTGCACCATCGCCTGCTCGTTGCGGCGCCTGGTAGTAGCGCAGGTCGTCGCCGGCCTCCAGCAGCGCCTGGCCGAGGCCGGCGATGTTGCCGTGACCGAAGATGCCGAAACAGCCGGCGAAGAACCGCCGGGACGCGCCGTCGCGCTCGCTGTACTGGACGGTCAGGAACCGGACGAGTGCCTGCGCCACCGTCAGTCTCACGTCGCCTCCTCGGCGCGACGTCAGCGGCAGTCGCGGGATCGACTGCCTGCGACTGCCAGGAACCGCGCACCCAGGCGTGGGCCGGGTCGTCGCAGAACGCCATCGATCGCTCGCGCGGCCGGTCCGGCCAGCACGTTCAGGTAGTACAGGTCATGGCCGGGCGCCGCCATCGACGGGCCGTGATAGCCGTGCGGGACCAGCACGGTGTCGCCGCTGCGCACCTCGGCGAGCACGTCGATCTGACGGTCCGGCGCCGAGAGTAGACCCGCTGATAAGCCGAGCCCGTTCCCGCGCTCTGCCTCGGCTCGAGCTCGAAGTAGTAGATCTCCTCGAGCACCGCTTCGCCGGGTCCGGGCTTGGTCGTGCTTGTGCGGCGGATACGACGACCAGTTACCGGCCGGGGTGAGCACCTCGACCGCGACCAGCCGGTCGCAGTCGAACGCGTCGGGCGCGCAGAAGTTGTTCACCTGGCGGCTCGCCTGGCCGGCGCCGCGCAGCTCGACCGGCACGTCAGCGGCCGCGCCGTAGCGGACCGGCAGCTGCCGCGACGCAGCAGCGCGCCGGCAGCGCGAACCGGCCGCCCGCGCGCGCTGGGATGGTGATCGTCGCGTCCCGCGGCACGTAGGCGAAGTCGGTCACCCGGCTGAAGACACTCGCTCGTCCCTGCCAGCGTCGAACTCCTGCCCGCAGGCGTCGACCTCGCAGCTGCCCGCCAGCGGCAGCACCAGCATCTCCTCCGGCCCAGTCGCCGATCGTCATGACCTCTCGCCGGGGTCAAGGCTGGGACGCGCAGCGAGGCGTAGGTCCAGCCCGCGCGGGCCGGGGTTACCACGCTCGAACCGGCCTGCCCGGCTGCGCCGCCGGCAGGTGGTAGCGGCCGGTCATAGCAGGCCCACGGCCGTGTCGACGGCGGTCGCGACGTCGCCGCCGGGCGGGTAGAGCAGGCTGCGGCCGACTACCAGGCCGCGCACGGTCGGCAGGCTGAGCGCTTGCTTCCAGCTGGCGAACATCGCGTCCTGATCGCCGGCCGGGTCGCCGCCGAGCAGCATGACCGGCAGCGTCGATGCCTCGGCGACCCGTTCCATCTCGGCGACGACCGGCAGCTTCAGCCAGCTGTAGGCAGAGGTCGCTGCCGAGCCCGGCGGCGATCGCCACCGACCGGATGACCGCGTCCGGCGTCAGATCGTTGCGCGGCCGCCCGCCTTCCCGGCTGACCATGAACGGCTCGATCATGGCGGGCAGGCGCGCCGCGGCAAGCTCGGTCACCGCGGTACTGCAGGCCTCGAGCGTGCGCACCGTCGCCGGGTCATCCGGGTCGATGCGCAGCAGCATCTTCCCGGCATCAAGGCCTGCCGCGGCGATCGCCGGCGGCCGTGTAGCCGGTAAACCTGTCGTCCAGCTCGAATGCGGCGCCGAGCAGGCCGCCGCGGTTCATCGATCCGATGGCGATCTTCCCGTCGAGCGCGCCGAGCAGCAGCAGGTCCTCGATGATGTCAGCGGTACCGAGCACGCCGTCCACGCCCGGCCGGCCCAGCGCCATCACGATTCGGTCCAGCAGGTCGAACCGGCTGGCCATCGCCATCGGATTGGCGCCGACGCCGAGGATGCCGCGAGCCGTATGGTCAGCGGCGATGATCATCAGCCGGCCCGAGCCTGCCAGCAGCGGGCGCCGGGTCCGGCTGGCCGCGGCGGCCGCGATCGCCTCCGGCTCGCCAGCTCGCGCCTCGATGAGCCGCCGTCGCAGTTCCTCACGCATGAGCGCCCTCCTTCGGCTCTCCTTCAACCAGCGGCGCCTGGGCCAGCCGGGCCTCCACCTTCTGTTCCGCCAGCAGCGCCTCGACCTCGCTGGCCGTCGGCATGGCGTCGGAGCAGGCGATGCGGGAAGCCACGATCGCGCCGGCCGCGTTGGCGAACGTGATGGTCTCTTCCAGGTCCCAGCCTGCGAGCAGCCCGTGGCACAGCGCGCCGCCGAACGCGTCCCCCGCACCAATGCCGTTCACGACATCCACGCATCACCGGCGGCACCCGCACTTCGCCGCGCCGGTCGGCTGGCCAGCACCCCCTCGGGCCCGAGCTTAACGATCGCCAGCTCAGCACCCATTGCCAGGAGGGCCGCGGCAATCCGGGCCGGCTCCCTGGAGCCGACGGCGACCTCGCACTCGTCCAGGTTGCCGACGATGACCGTGGCCAGCGCGATCGCCTTCCTGGCCCAGCGTCGGGCCTGCTGCGGCGACTTCCAGAACATGGGCCGGTAGTCCAGGTCCAGGACCGTCGGGTGGCGGCGCGCCCGGCTGGCCAGCGCGGCCAGCGTCGCGGCTCGGCTCGGCTCCTGCGACAGGCCGGTAACGGTCGCCCAGAAGACACCGGCCGCGCCGATGGCAGCGTAGTCAAGCTCATCAGCCCAGATCTCCAGGTCGGGGGCCTTCGGGAACCGGTAGAAGTACAGCGGGAAGTTGTCCGGCGGGAAGATCTCGCAGAAGGTAACCGGCGTCGGCAGCGTCGCGACCGGAGTCACGAAGCGGTCGTCCACCCCGTAGCCGGCAGCGCGCGGTGGATGAACTCGCCGAACGGGTCGGCCCCGGTCCGGGTGATCACTGCCGAGCGCCGGCCGATACCGCGCCGCGGCGACGGCCACGTTGGTCGGACTGCCGCCCAGGTACTTGCCGAACAGCGTGACGTCGGCCAGACCGACGCCGACCTGGAGCGGGTAGATATCCACGCCCGCGCGGCCCATGGAAACGACCTCGTACGGCGTATCGTGTGACGGCAGTGTTTCTGACCGCGGTGAGGTGGTCACCAGTGCCAGTACCCGTCGCGCGCCGACTGCGTCATGGTTACCAGAATCTACGTGTGGTAACGTTTGCGCAACCGTTATTTCGGGAGAATTCAGCAGTATGAAGGCACGTGCCTCCCGGGTTCGCCTGGCCGATGTCGCCGAGAAGGCTGGCGTTTCGACGACCACTGCCTCCCGCGCCCTCAACGGCCGCGGCGAGCTGACTGACGACACCAGGGCCGCGGTGCTGGCGGCCGCAGCCCAGCTCGGCTTCCGCCCGTCGCCGTTTGCCCAGTCGCTGCGGACGCCGCCGGTCGCACACTGTCGGCCTGATCGTGCCGCATGTGGCCCACCCGTTCTACGCGTCTGTGGTGCAGGGCGCCCAAGTCGTATCTCCGCGATGTCGGGTACCGGCTGATCCTGGTGGACTCCGGCGAGGATGCCGGGCCGCGTCGCCGAGGCGATCAGCACGCTGCTCGATCATTGGGTTGACGGCATCCTGATCTCGACGACGCCGTTCACCGCTGACCGCTTCCGCGAGTTGCTGCACGGCACCGCCTGCGTGTTCATCGACGAGGCGGTCGAGGGCGTCGGCGCTGGCAGCGTGACCCTGGAAAACAGGGAGGGCGTTGCCGAGCTGGTCCGGCATCTGGCCTGGCACGGTCATGAGCGCATCGCGTTCCTGGGCGGTCCCGGTGACAAGACCGACGGCAACGAACGCCGGGAAGGCTTCACCGCCGCCATGGCCGCCCTCGGCCTGGACGTCCCGCCGTCGCTCATCAGCCAGGGCGAGTGGAGCCTCCGCAGCGGCATCGAGCAGACCAGGGAACTGCTCCGGATGCAGCCGCGGCCGACCGCCATGGTCGCCGCCAGTGCAGAGCTCGCGCTCGGCGCACTCGCAGCCGCCCGCAGTCACCCGCTGCGGCTGCCCGACGACCTCGCGCTGGCGTCCTTCGACGACACCTATTTTGCCCCGCTGCTCGAGCCCGCGCTGACCGTGATCAGCTACGACACGCCCGCGATGGGCGCCCGTAGCGCCGCGCTCCTGGTCGATGCCATCGAGAACGACCACCCTGGCTACACCGACGTCAGGATCGGCGTCCGGCTGGTGCCCCGCCGCTCCTGTGGCTGCGAGTTCGATGTGCTGCGTTCTCTCGAAGCCGACGACGGCCCGGCGTCGTAGCTCGCGTCAGCCCCCCGCCTACGAGGGCAGCGAGGGCGATCGCTCGTCGGCGTGCCTGCTCCGCGGCTACCTGCCGCTCGCAAGGATGCTGGCTGTGATCGTCGATGCTGCGCCGCGCCGGACGGGCGCATCAACCATGGCCGGCCCGGCGCGTGCCGCCAGCGCACGCAAGTAGACGGCCTCGTAGCCGGCCGCCATCAGGTCGGTGGTGAAGTTCTGCTGCACGTGCTTCCGGCAGATCCAGGGGTCAAGGCGCCGGGCTTCATCGATAGCGCCAGCCAATTCGCCCGGGTGGTCGACGATGACCCCGGTCTGACCGGGCAAGATGAGTTCGGGAGCGGCGCCGCGGCACAACGCTACAACTGGCGTGCCACAAGCCATGGCCTCGATCATGACCAGGCCAAATGGCTCGTCCCAGCAGATAGGAAACACCAAGCAGGCCGCCCGCGCCAGCAGATCGCGCTTGGCGGCGGCATCAGCGACGCCGAACACCGTAGTGTCCGGGCCGAGCCTGGGCTCGATCTCGCGGGCGAAGTATTCGCGTTCGGCCGGTTCCGCGCACTTTCCGGCCAGCACGACCGGCAGCCTGGCCGCGCGGGCGGCCTCGATCGCTAGGTGCGGCGCCTTGTCTGGACAGAACCTGCCCAGGAACAACGCGAACGCGTCCTTCTCGGCCCGGAACGGGAAGGTGTCGACGCGGATCGCGTTGTGCACCGTCGCGGCCCACGGCAGCTCCGGTGCCTTGGCGCGCTGCGCGTCAGAGATCGCCACCAGGCCGACGGTGCTGCCCAGCGCGCCGTAGTACGTGCCAGGTTCGCCCGTGGCGGGGCCATGAACGGTAACCACTGTCGGGGCAACCCGGCCGCGGGCCAGTAATGGGCCGGCCAGGGTGTGGTCGTGCACAACGTCGGCGTCAAGATCCTCTAACAGCCGCGCGACCTGAGCTGCATGCACGACCTCAGGAAGCGGCTCGCCCAGCTGGTCCGCGGGCGGCCGCTGATACGTGGCGAGGAACCGCTGCGCACGTGTGCGGTGTCGGCCCGCGCCGATGAGGGTCACCTGATGGTCCCTGTCGATCAGGGCGTCGACCAGGTCTGCCACCACGGCTTCAACGCCGCCATAGGCTGTCGGCGGAACGTCGAAATACGGTGGGGCGATCATCGCCACGTGCAGCCGCTTGTCCCCCGCGGCCACCGTCTGAATCTTGGTGAGAGTCAGGCCAGGCGGGCTCACTGGGATGCCTCCTTCTGCCACTGGTGTCCGGTGCGGCCTCCGCCGCACCCCAGGAACCAACCCGCTCCGCCAGGAGGCTATCGGTTTCCCAGCTGGAATGCGGCCATAATCAAGCGGCTAACGGGTCGGCCTCCCCCGGCCTAGACGATTGATTCCAAGCGGTCAGTGGTCAGAAGCGGTCAAGGACCGCATGATGGACTGGCCGGTATGGTGGTTGTGCCAGACGGCGGCGGTCAGCGCGAGGATGCGCTGCAGGATGCGGACGGTCACCCCGCCGGCTGTGCGTCCGTGGTGCCGTTCGAGGTCGAGCTGTCCTTTGAAGGTCTCGTTGATTGACTCGATGACCTGTCGCAGAGGCTTGAATAGCTGCGATCCGGCTCGCTCCTGTTCTCCCTTGCGGGCTGGGCGCAGCAACTCGATGCCACGTCGGCTAGCCGTGCTTCGAACTCGCGGCCGAAGTAGTTCTCGTCGCCGATCAACGTCTGTCCGGGTCGGTCGGAGACGAGTTCGGGGTCAGCGCGAAGGCGCACTCAACCGGTGTGGAGTCCACCACCCACACATCGTCGGTCCACAGTGCGGTGCCACGGCCAGCTCGCGTATGACGCAACGAACGTGAACAGCGCGGTTGCCAGGGGGTCCAGCTCGGTGACCACCGTGCCTCCAGGTCTGACTTCGAGCGCGGCAGCGCCAGGCCCTGGATCACGCTGATGGGCCACGGCGCTCTCGGCGGGCGAGGACTCAGGCCGCGCGATCGCGGCGAGAAGGAGCGGGACCATGGGGCAGGCCTGGCACTGGATCTTGTCCCGCGCCGGCGACATCGACGCGGCGTCCATGTCCCGCTCGGGCATCGCCGGGTGAGAACATCCGCCGCCAGGCGTGCGCCAGTGGCGGCCCGGGGTTTGGTCAATGCGTCAGCAGGCGCACGACCAAGGCGAGAGCGCCGATGCCGAGGATGAGTTTAAGTGCGAGGATCGCGCCACTGACAGCGATGGTGATCAGCCAGCCTCGCCGGGTCCTGGGCCGCCGGATGTGCTTGAGACCGGGCCAGCGCCTGGTGGTCCGCTCGGCCATAACGTGCCTCTCCGTGTGTGGTGCGATGGCCGGTCGACTTGCGCTCCAAATTGGGACACGTGCGTGTCCTGGCGTACGGTCGGGGCGGCGGGCGGTCCGCCGCCTGGGGCCGCTGCGAGTCACTTGCCAGCCGGGGCGTTCCAGTCGAGGAGCTGGACGATGATGCCGTTGGGATCGGTGACCTGGAACGCGCGCTCGCCCCAGGGCTCCTCGCGCATCGCCATGGTGATGTCCACGCCCTCCTCGCGCAGGCGGGCCAGCTCGCCTTCGAGGTCCTCGACGACGAACGCCAGGATCAGGCCAGCGGCATGGGTGTCGCGCTGGTCCTCGGGCAGCAAGGCCAGCCCGCGGCGCAGGAAGACGACGTTCATTCCGGCGTCCTCGCGGGCCAGGGAGGCGAATCCGTCTGCGGCCATCTCCTGCCGGAAGCCGAAGTGGCTGGTCAGAAATGCCGCGGAGGCGGGCACGTCGGCGACGTTGAGGGATACGGCGGAAGCGGTGATCTGCACGGGCAAGCTCCTCGGGCTGGGCGATCGGCACGGCAATCAACATTGTACGTCGTACAATGTACTTCGTACAACGAAAGCGCGCGGGAGGATGTTCCCATGCCCACCGAGCACAGCAGCGCCGGCGACCCCGCACGCACCCTCCAACTGCTCTGGCGCGAGCCCGGCGCCGCGGACTCCCGGCGCGGACCGCGCCAGGGCCTGAGCGTCGAGCGGGTCGCCGCGGCCGCCATCGCCCTCGCGGACGGCGACGGCCTGGGCTCAGTCACGATGCGCGCGATCGCTCACGCCCTCGGCGTGGTGCCGATGTCGCTGTACACCTACGTGCCCGGCAAGGCCGAACTACTCGACCTGATGCTCGACACGGTCTACCGCCAGATGCCGCGCGGCGACCTGTCCGGCATGCCCTGGCGCGAGCGCCTGGCCGCCGTCGCCCAGCAGAACCGGGACCTGTTCACCCGGCACCCCTGGATCGCCGAGGTCTCCACCAGCCGGCCCCCGCTCGGCCCCGGGCTCATGGCCAAATACGAGCACGAACTGTCCGCGTTCGAGGGCCTCGGGCTCGACGACATCGAGATGGACGCCGCCCTCACCTTCCTGCTCGGCTTCGTCCAGGCCGCCGCGCGCTCGGCCGCCGAGGCGAACGCCGCCCGGCAGGACAGCGCGATGAGCGAGGAGCAATGGTGGGCCGCCAACGCCCCCCTGCTCGCCCGGGTCTTCGACGAGACGAAGTACCCCACCGCCTCCCGCGTCGGCGCCGCCGCAGGCGCCGCCCACGGCGCGGCCTATGATCCCGACCACGCCTACACCTTCGGCCTGCAGCGCGTCATCGACGGCCTCGGCGCCCTCATCGACACCAGCGGCACCTGACCCTCAGCGGGCCATGACACTCCCTGTGTCAACCTCAGGCCGCGATTTGCTTAGCCGACTGTTCGGCGAGCGCGGCGGCGGCGCCGTGCCGGGCGGGGTCGTAGGGGACGCCGTCGAGCCAGCAGCGCCAGATGACGCGGATCCAGGCGCGGGCCAGGATGCGGATGGCGTGCGGGTGGTCCTTGCCCGCGGCGCGGGCTTGTCGTAGATCTTCGCGGCCCAGGGGCTGGCGTGGCGGCTGTTGTCGGCGAAGGTGGTGATCGCGGCGCGGAACCGCTTGTTGCAGGCCCAGCGGAAGTGCACCTCGCGGTGTTTGCCGGATTGCCTGGTGACCGGGGTGACGCCGGCGAGGGCGGCGACGGAGTCGGGGCGCTCGTAGGCTTGGCGGCAGTCGCCCCACTCGGCGAGCACCTGGGCGGCGTTGATCTGACCCGACCTTGGCAGCGACGTGAAGATCTTGCCGTCCGGGTGCTCCCCGAGGTGGGCGGCGACGGACCGGTCCAGGTTCTTCACCGCGGCGTTCAGTGCCTGCAGGACGGCGACGGCGGCGAGCACGGCGTCGCGCAGTGCCTCGGCGAGCGACTCCAGGCCGGTGCCGGCAGGCGCGGCGCGCAGCCGGGCGAGCAGCTCGGCGGCGGTGCGCCGGCCGGAGTAGCCGTGCTTGACGCAGAACGCGGCCATCCGCTTCTCGCCCAGGTGGCGGCGGCGGCCGGGGTCGGGTAGCGGGTCAGGAACTCCAGGCTGATCGGCGACTCGACGTCGGCGAAGATCGCCCTGGCGCCGGGCCAGTGCGCCTCCAGCAGCGCCGACAGCTGGTTAGTGGCCGCGACCCGCATCTCGACCAGGTCGCCGCGGGTCCGCACGACGGTCCGCAGGGCCAGGGTCTGGTCGGAGTACGGTTCCAGGACCCGCAGCTTGTGCGCGCGCAGCCGCAGGTACTCGGCGATCACCGCGGCGTCGCCGGCGTCGGACTTGGCACCCGACAGCACCTCGCCCTCCCGCCAGGCCTTGATCGCGTTCGGCTTGACCGGCACGACCGGGTGCCCGGCTTCCAGCAGCAGGTCCACCAGCCGGCCGTCGGGCCGCTCGATGGCGACCGGCATACGCCGGGGTCGCCGTAGCGGGCCAGGCGGCGGACAGCAGCGGCGATCCCGTCCGCGGAATGCTCGATGATGAACTCGGCGGCATCTTCCCGGCCGCGTCCAGCACGCACACGGCGTGAGACTCGGCGGCCCAGTCGATCCCGGTGAAAAACAGCGCGTCAGGCAGCGCAAGCGACACAGCAACTCCTCAAGATGGCAGCGACGACCCGGCGAGGAGGACAGCTACCGGGTGGTCACTAACCGGCGCTCTGCGGCGCATCTCCCTGTTGCCAGTCCATGTCCCCGGAGAAACCGGGGGCGGTGGTGTCATGCTGGCCGTTTTCCGGCGACCGCCACAGACCGTCACCCCGGCTCCCGCCGAGTCCCAACAACGAGCACCGTATCGGTGCCCGCAAGAAAGAGGGTGCCCTAGTGACCACCGCCCCGATCCCTTGGAATCAATCGTCTAGCCAGGAAACTCGGCGCCACTCTGGCCCGCCGCTCGCCATCCGGCGCGATCGTCAGCGCCTGCCTCGGCCACGGCGTACACGGCGACGAGTGCCGTTTGCGTGGTGACCGCGATTGGGATGATGTGCTGGGCGGACTGCGCCCGGATCTGCGCCAGCGGGCACGGGCACTCGCCGACTTCGCCTCGGCGACGTGTCACGCACTATCACAATGAGGATGTACAGCAGCAGCAGCGCTACGCCGTCGAAGAACAGGCCCGCGACGATAGTGGTGATCGCCGAGCCGTCGCCCTTGATGAGACTCCGCCCGGTGCCCCAGGCCCACAGCGGGTCGCCGACACTGAATGGCTTGCCGAGTGGCACCTGGGGGCCCCAGTTGACATGCGCGCCGGTGTTGGAAAGGTAGCCTTCGGTTACCATCTGGCATCTGATCCGCGCCGTCCCTGCACTGCAGGCCCCGACATACGACACCGGGTTGAAAGTGTCCTGGTGCTCCGCGCCGACTACATAGGCCCACGAGTTCACTTCCTGCGGCAGGATATAGGCGGTGATACAAGTCATCGCGGCGAGCATGAAGACGGCGGCCACCCAGCTGGCCGGGTGGCGCGGCGGATAGCGGTATGCGTGAGCGTACAGCGGGTAGTGCGAAACGCTGCCCTTGGCGGTCACCCGGACCGCAGCATCGGCGCGGTGAATACGTGATGTGTCCACGATTACGACAACCAGCCCGGCCAGAACCAGGGCCAGCAGCACGTAGACCGGGATAACGCTGAGGGTTCCCGCCGTCCCGGTGAGCGTCACGAACAGGCTGAAGGCGATCCCCGCGTACACACCGAGGCCAATCACGCTGCCTATCGCCACCCACGCCCACCCGCGCCGCCGGTGATGCAGCCTGACGAGCGCAGCAACATCCGATGACTCGCGGGTATCTGGCCGTGCTGGCGCCTGCGACATGGGCCTCTCCTCGGTTGCGATCAGCCAGACGGGACCAGCAGGCGGTAAAGCTGGAAGGCTTGAGTCCTGCTGAGCAGGTTGATCTGTTCCGCCCGGAGTGCGATGAACTTGCGTCGTGGTTGCGGGGCCTGCCAGAGCTTGCCGGCGACGCTCATGCCGACGGCATCGCCAGAGTCATAGGCCTGCCGGATGAGCGCTGTCAACGCCGGCACATCGGCGGTGGGAAAGGCGACCACGAATCCGTACCAGGCGGGCCCCGGTTGGTTCCGGTTGGTGGTGACCGAGGAGACCGCTGCGGAAGTGATCGTTACCGGAGTTCCGACCGGACGGTAGCACGCTACGCCGCCGGCGGCGCGGGAGGCGTGGCCGGCGTGGCCGGCGGGGGGTGGCCGTGCTCCCGGTGCCTACCGTGCACGGGGCGTGCCGAAGCTACCGCGGCCCGCAGCACGTTGGGCTCCGACCCGAAGAGGTCGATTGAGCCGGCCGGGCACTCGGCCGGTTGGAGTGGGGGGCTGGCTGCGCATGATTTGCATGATGATCGGTGACCCCAGATCGCGTGCCGGTGGCAGGCTCACTGGCGCCGGGTCCGGCCCTAGCGGAGTGATGTTGCTGCAGCCGGCAACGGCGAGCACGAGGCCGGCGGCGGCCAGCGCGCTGGCCAGGACGGACAGCGGGCGGGGCGGGCGCTGGCACGGCATGTCCGTGTCCTTCCTAGGCGGCCATGGCGTGGGGATATGGCGGCGGTGCGGGCGTTGCCGTCTGGGCGCGGGCGGCGTCGGGGGCGACCAGCGCGACGGCGGCCAGCATGATGAGCAGTTCGGCCAGGCTCACATTGATCAGGTGCGGGTCGTTCAGGTAGTCGGTGAGCGTGACGATCCGGTACGCCGCGGCGACGGCGGCCAGCAGGACCAGGGTCAGCGACCACAGCCCCGTGCCGGCGGCCTGGCGGGACCAGGCCCTGGGTGCGTGCGCCAGGCAGGCCAGGCTGACCAGGATGCAGCACAGCCCGGAGAAGTCCGGCAGCCAGGCGGAGTTGCCGGTCGCCTGGAGCGCCAGCAGCGGCCCGTACACCAGGACGTAGCCGGCGGGCAGTGCCAGCAGCCAGGGCCCGGGCGCGGCCGGCGGGGCGTCCCGGTGGAACGCGGTCATGGCCAGGACCGGGGCAAGATCGACCAGGACCCAGAAGACCCACGGCCCGAACGGCGCCGGCATGATGCCGGTGAGCTGGGCTTGCACCAAGGCGACCAGGCCGGGGACGATGGCCAGTGCCGCGAGGACCCGGGCCGTGCGGTAGTGCCCGAGGGCCAGCGTCACGAAAATCGCGATCCAGGTGACGCTCACCAGGTAATACACCGTGTCCCAGACGCCGCCGGGCGCGACCACCAGGCTCCCCGGCGGCGCGGGCAGC
Source organism: uncultured Actinomycetota bacterium (assembly GCA_963834665.1). Lineage (GTDB taxonomy): Bacteria > Actinomycetota > Actinomycetes > Streptosporangiales > Streptosporangiaceae > JAJYUU01. The sequence goes on along the minus strand of CAWICK010000002.1, from coordinate 77,674 downwards.
CAGCCGACCAGACGGCGGCTCCACACCAGGAACACCAGCACGTTAACGGCCAGCACCGCGTGCACCAGCAGCACGGCGAGCACCGCGCGCCGGATGGCCTGGCCCCAGGCGTACCGGCGCGGAGTGCCCGGGCCGCCCAGGTACAGCCGGACGGCCAGGCCGGCCACGCTGGCGACCTCCGCCCAGCTGGGCCCGGCAGCCCTACTGATGTACTCGTCTGCCTCCGGGTCGCCGGTCAGCCAGCTGTCCAGGAAGGCGGCGACCATGTCCTCTTCCCACTGCTGCCGGTACCAGCCGGGCAGCAGCCGCAGCACCCGCCGGTACCGCCGCTCCAGGTCGCCGCTCATCCGGCTGCCTGCGTCGCCGGTCAGGCCCAGTCTCGCCCGCACCACACGAGCGGTGGCGGCGCGAAGCTCGGCCTCCTCAGCCAGCGCCCGCCGCCCGTCCTGGGTCAGCCGGTAATAGCGGCGCAGCCGGCCGTCGTGCGCTTCCTCCCGGTCGGGCTCGATCAGCCCCTCGGCGGCGAGCCGTTCCAGCACCCCGTACAGGCTGCCGATCTTCAGCTTCACCCGGCCCTGCGACAGCTCGGCAACCTCACCCACGATGCCGTACCCGTGCCGCGGGCCATCGGCCAGCGCGGTGAGCACGAAGAACGCCTGTCCGGTCATGGGCTTGGCTGCCATGCCAGCAATATACTGGAAACCAAGATATTAGTCAAGACACCTGGACGACATGAGAGAAGGCAGCACCGGTCGTTGTGGCAGCGCTCGAACGGCCGATAAGGGCCGCGCGGGAATGGACTTGACGGCAGCAGTAACCGCCCGCCAGTATCGACGAGTTCATCCAGAGGATCCGAGGGACCTGGCCCTGTGACGGTCCGGCAACCTGCTTCGGCAAGGTGCCAATGCCAGGATCGATGAGGAGCTGCCGCCATGACCCAATGGTTCGATGTACCGGCACTTGAAGGTTTGCTCGTCAGGCTTGAACCGCTGGCCGCCAGTCATGCGGCGGACCTGGCTATCGCCGCGGCGGAAGACCGCGCCAGCTACGGCTTCACGCTCGTGCCCCGCGCTGAAGAAGTCCCCGGCTACCTGGCGGCGCAGTTCGCGCGAGCCGGGCAGGGCCTGGTTCCGTTCGCGCAGATCCGGCGGGCGGATGGCCGGGCGGTCGGCTGCACGGCGTTCTGGGATCCACGTTTCTGGCCTGGCCGCGACGATCTTCGCGCAATAGAGATCGGCTTCACCTGGCTGGCCGCTTCCGCGCAGGCCTCGGTATCAACACCGAGGCGAAGCTCCTGCTGATGAGCCATGCGTTCGACCAGCTCGGGGTAGCGCGGGTCGATCTCAAAACCGACGCCCGCAATGAGCGGTCACGACGTGCCATCGAGGCACTCGGCGCTACCTTCGAGGGCGTGCTGCGCAACTGGTCGATGTCATGGGCGCCGGGCGAGGACGGTCTTCTCCGGGACTCGGCGATGTACTCTGTCGTCGCCTCAGAATGGAGCACCGTCCGCGGCCGGTGGCCGGGCGGCTCGCCAGGCACGTGCCAGCGCAGAAGGATCGGCGAGGTGCGATCATGGCACAGGACCGCCCGGCCGCGGGAACGGACCGCCACCTGATCGGCCGCGCCCCGGCGTAACCGGCTAGCTGTCAGCAGGCCAGGCCCCGTTACCTGCCCATTCCCATCGTGATGCCCCGACCAGGTGGCGCTGGAAGATCAGGTACACGATGATCGGCGGGATGACGCTCATCACCGAGCCCGCCATCAGCACCGGCACGCTCGTCAACCGGCCTGACGACAGCAGGGCCAGGCCCACGGTCACCGTCCGGTCGCTGGTGTTCTGCAAGAACAGCAGGCCGACGAGCAGGTCGTTCCAGATCTGGATGAACTGCAGCACGGCGACGGTGAACATCGCCGGCCGGGCCAGCGGCACGCCGAGCCGCCACCACATCTTCCAGTGCGACACCCCGTCGATCGACGCCGGCCTCGATCAGCTCGTCGGACAGCCCGCGGAAGTACGTCGTCATCAGGAAGATCGAGAACGGGATGCCGAGGGCCGCGTAGACCGCGATCGCGCCCCAGTAGGTGTTCAGCACGCCGAACCGGCTGACGTTGATGTACTCCGGGATCACGATCGACGGCAGCGGCACGAACATGCACGCCACGACCAGCGACGAACACCAGGCCGCGGGCCCGGTAGCGGATCTTCGCGAAGGCGAAGCCGGCCGCGGTGCTGATGACGACGATCAGCGCAACCGGCGCACGACGACACGATCAGCGAGTTGAGCAGCTCGCGCAGGACCGGCTGGCTGCCGAACAGGATGCGCCAGCTCGCTAGCGAGAAGCCGCGCGCCGAGCTCGTACTGAACCTGGCTCTTGAACGAGGTCATGGCGATGTACAGCAACGGGTACAGCATGACCACGGCGACAGCGACCATGGTCGGCGAACAAGAGGACGCGCATTGGCCGCAGCGGCCGGCGCCGCCGCGTGGCTGACGCACCGGAGGAGCCCGTGCCCGGCTGCTGCGCCGTCAGCTGCGTGCCTGCCTCGGTCAGTTCGGCCTGCCCGGTCATGTCTTCGCCCGCAAGATCCGCACCTGCAGCACGCTGATCGCCGGCCACCAGCACGAACAGCAGGACGCCGAGCAGCGCTCCGGTGCCGAACGCGGCCTGGCCGAAGGCCTGCTGGTAGACGTAGAACTCCAGGGTCGTCGAACCGTAGTCCGGGCCGCCGCCGGTCATGACGAAGATCAGGCTGAAGATCGCGGTGAACGCCGTCAGCACGGTGATGATGAAGGCGAACTGAATGAACCGCATCAGCTGCGGGATGATGATCCGCCAGTAGACGCGCAGCGCGCCAGCGCCGTCGACCCGGGCGGCCTCGGCCAGGCTCGGATCGAGCGCGGCCAGGCCGGTGATGAAGATGATCGTGTTGGTGCCGAGCTGCGACCAGATCAGCGTGATCGCGAGCGCGGCCAGCGCCTGGTGCGTGCTGCCCAGCATGTTGGTCTTGATGAAGCCGAGCCCGACGGCCGACAGCATCGAGTTGAGGATCCCGTGCAGCGCGTAGAACCGCACGGCGATGACGCCGATCACGACCCAGGAGATGGCCGTCGGGCAGGAACACCGCCGAACGGAAGAACTTCCAGCCCCAGATCTGCTCATGCAGCAGGAACGCGATCGCCGAGCGGGATGGCGATCACTACCGGCATCGCCAGCAGCAGCAGCCCGTTGTTCTCCAGCACGCGCAGGAACGTCGGATCCTGGAACAGCTGGAGGTAGGCACTCGGGCCCGACCCATGTACTCGTGATCCCGTTCCAGGTGGTCATGCTGTAGTAGAAGGCCTGCCCGATCGGCAGCACCAGCAGCGCGGCGACCGCCGCCAGCGCGGGCAGTGAGAGCACCCAGCCGGCCCGCGCGCCGCCCGGCATGCCCGGTGCGGACCGCCGCCGGCCAGACGGAAGGGGCGGCCGGGCGCATGCTCATCGTCCTGGGCATGCGCCCGGCCCGCCCGCTCCCGCTCATCACGCCGAAGTATGCCGCGTAGGAGCTTCGGTGTGCGATGGGCAATTCGTTGTGCTTGGCTACCATCGCCCCGACCGCTGAGCCGACGCTCGTCTGACCGACAAGCAGGGCCGGCAGGACCTGGTAGCCGACGTTGACGATCTCGGGCTGCGTCACGTTGTCGAGCATCGGGTAGACGGTGTAGCCGGACTTGCACGAAGCCGAGCATCTGCGAGTTCAGCGCGTTCGTTGACGTGATAGTTCTTGATGTCGGGGATCAGCCCTGCCGCGGCGATCTGGGCCGCGCCGGCGGGCGAGTCCATGAAGGCGAGGAACTTCGGCCGCGGCCGGGATGTTCGGCGACTCCTTCATAACCGAGATGGCATCGCCGGGGAAGTAGACGACGCCGTGCTGCGGCGTGGTCGAGAACGGCGGGACCATCGCGCCGACGTTGCTGCCCATCTGCTGGGTGAACTGCCCGACATCCCAGCTTCCGTCGTCGGTGGTCATCGCGGCCTTGCCGGAGACGAACTGGCCGAGGTTGTTGGAGTCGGTCAGCGCGTCGGTGTTCACGCAGCCCTTGACGAACAGCTGGTGCCAGTGTGCGAGCTGCGCCTGGATCGACCGGGGAGCGTCCAGGCGATCGTGCCGCTATACAGGCCCGCCCACTGCGCGGGCTTCAGCGAGCCGATCATCAGATAGCTGAAGTCGTACCAGGGGTTGAACTCGCCGGTGTACGACGCGCTGGCGCTGCCGTAGACGATCGGCGTGATGCCGACCTTCTTGAGCGCGGTGCACGCCGCATACAGCTGACTCCAGTCCTGCGGCGACCTGCTTGATGCCGGCCTTGGCGAAGTCTTTCTTGTTGTAGAAGCCCATGTAGAACTGGGCGTCCACGGGCATCGCCAGGATGGCCTTCGACGCGTCGAAGTTCTGCGCGCCCCACTGCAGGCCCTCGATGTTGCTCAGCACGGACTGCGGGATGTAGGGCCGCACGTTGCCAGTGATCTCGGCGTACGGCGGCAGGTACAGCCCGGTCCACATCACCGCCAGGTCCGGGCCGGTGTGCGAGATTGCCGAGGCTTGAAGGAGCGCGAAGTAGTTGTTGGCAGGCTGGCTGACCATCTTGATGGTGACGTTCGGGTGCAGCTTCTCGTAGGCCCGGATCAGGTTCTTCGCGGTGTTGAGCAGGCTGAGCTGGGTTCCGTAGTTCTCCCAGAACGTCAGCGTTACCTTGCCAGTCGGGGACGAGGCCGTGGACGTTGAGTTCCCGCAACCGGACAGTGCCAGCCCGGCCGCCGCGACCAGGCTCAACGCGCCAGCCGCGGCCCTGTGCTTAGTGAGCATCCGCATCTCCCTTCGATGACGGAAATCCGCTTCCTGATCGGAGCCTGGGACCTGCGCGACCTGCGCGCGGATGGCACCCGACCGGGTCCGGTAACGATTGCGCAAACGGTTCCTGCTTGTGCGAATGCTCTCAGCAGTGCTCAGCGGTGTCAATAGCCGTCCGGCAACCCGGGCAGGCGGGTCATACTGGCCGCTGACCAGCAACCATTGACGTCGTTGGCCTCATCATGCGACCATCCGCACAGGTCCGAGGAATCGGTTGCGCAATCGTTACTCTGACGTTGTCGCGCGGCCACTCGTTTGCGCCGAGCTGAAAGGACGTACACCGACATGGCATTGCCGCTAAGAGTCGGAGTTGTGGGCTGCGGCGTGATCGCGCAGGTCATGCACCTGCCGCACCTGGCGGAGCTGACCGACAGCTATCGAGATCGCCGCGCTGTGCGACGTCAGCGAGCCAGTGGCCGCGGCGTGCGCCGAGCCGCTACCAGGTCAAGACCGTCCACACGTCCTGGCAGGACCTGGTCGCCGAGCGGCTCGACGTCGTGATGGTGCTGACCTCCGGCAGCCACGCGCCGATCGCGGTCGCAGCCGCCAATGCCGGGCTCGCACGTCTTCGTCGAGAAGCCGATGTGCCTGAGCCTGGCCGAGGGCCGGGAGATGTTCGCCGCGGCCCGCGACGCCGGCGTGCGGCTGATGGTCGGCAACATGAAGCGCTACGACCCGGCCTACCAGCGGCTGCGGAGCTGATGCCACTGCAGGATCTGCGGCTGGTCGCGGTGACCACGCTGGAATCGCCCTTCGAGCCGTACATCCAGGCGTACCCGATGATCGACCGGTGCCCGCCGCCAGCCGGCGTACTCGCCGCGCTGCGTGCCGACGACGACGAGCGGCTCGCCGCAGCGCTGCCCGACGGCGACGCCGAGGCCAGGTACTGCTACCGGTGGATGCTGCTGGACAACCTGGTGCACGAGCTGAACATGCTGCGCGGCGTGCTCGGCGAGCCTGACCGGGTGCACCAGGCCCGGCTTAGCCGGACTGTCTGCGACATCAGCCTGGGCTTCGGCGGCTACCGAGGTGCACGTGTCCTGGGTCGACCTGCCCGGCATGGCGCACTACAAGCAGGAGCTCGCGTTCTACGCGCTCGACCGGCGGGTCACCCTGACGCTGCCGTCGCCGTACCTGCGCAACATGCCGAGCCAGCTGACGATCGAGACCGGGCAGGACGGCACGCCGTTCGCCGCCCGGACCGTTGAGATCGTCTCGTACGAGGAGGCCTTCAAGCGCGAGCTAGTCGAGTTCGCGGCGGCCATCGAGGCCGCGCCGCGCGCCGCGCACCGACATCATCGAGGGGCTGCACGACGTCGCGCTCTGCGCACGCGATCGCCCGGTCGCACATCACCGGCCGGCCGGTAGACCTGCCGAGCGCGCTGCCGGACTGGGCCGCTGGCCGGCCGGCGACGGGCGGACCGCAGCATGACCATCAGCGTCGCGAACGCCCCGTGCAGCTACGGCGCATTCGAGGTTACAGTCGGCGTCGACCCGAACGTGCCGGACGGCGCGGCGCTGCTGGATACGTGGCGGATGCCGGTTACCAGGGCATCGACCTCGGGCCGGTCGGTTACCTCGGCGCCGGACGCGAACTGCACGACCGGCTGGCCGGCCCGCGGCCTGGTACTGGCCGGCGGCTACGTCCCGCTGCCGTTCCCGGACCCGGACGCGCTCCGCGCTGAGATCGGCTATCTGGACGCGCTGCTCGACATCTTCGATGCGGCTCCGGACGGGCCGCCGCCGCGGCCGACGCTGGCCGACGCCGGATCGCTTGCCCGTCGCGCGGCGCCGGGCGGCGGCGGGACCAACCGGGAGCTCGGTCTCGACGACGCCGGCTGGCGGCACTTCGCCGACGGCGTCGCCCGCGCGGCCGACCGCTGCCGGGAACGCGGCTACGAGCCGGCCTTCCACCATCACACCGGCACCTACATCGAGGGCGTCGGCGAGATCGAGCGGCTGCTCGAGCTGACCGACGTCGGCCTGTGCCTGGACACAGGCCACTTGCTGGTCGGCGGCGGCGAGCCAGCGCAGGGCCTGCGTGACTGGGGGGCACGGATCAATCACGTGCACCTGAAGGACGCGCGCCGGGAGATCGTGGCTGGCATCGTTGCGGACCGGGCGCCGGTAGAGGAGATCTGGCGGCGGCGCGCGTTCTGCGCGCTCGGCCAGGGCGATGTCGGCATGGAGGATGTGCTGGCAGCGATCGCCGAGATCGGCTATGACGGCTGGGTGATCGTGGAGCAGGACATTTTCCCTGACCCGGCCGAGCCGCCCGAACGGCCCGCGGCTGACCAGGTCGCAAACCGGGAGTGGCTGCGGGCCAGGGGCATCTAACCGCGCCTGAAGCACCACCGCCGCCCGCACCACCGCGAGCCGGCTAGCTAAGGTCTGACTGTGACGACCACGGATGCCGACGTACTCGTCATCGGGGCCGGAGTCATCGGCCTGTCCACCGCGATCTGCCTGGCCGAGGCGGGATCGAACGTCGCCGTTGCGGCCGCCGAGCTACCGCCGCAGACCACCTCAGTCGCGGCAGGCGCGGTATGGGGCCCGCATCTGGTCGGCATGGACGACCGGATCGCGCGCTGGGCGGAGGTGACTCTCGCCCGGCTGACCGAACTCGGCGAGAACGGCATCGTGCGCCTCGCCAGCGGGATCACCGCCGACCGAGACGAGGCCATCGCGCCGCCTGAGCTCGCGGCCGGGCGCGACGCGATCAGTGTGCGGGCCGACTGAGATTCCGCCTGGATACAGGTCCGCCTGGCGGGTGACGGCGCCGGTCGTGTCGATGCCCGGCTACCTTGACTACCTGCAGCGCCGACTCGGCCGGGCTGGAGGCGGGACCCCGTTCCCGTCCATATTCAGCTCACTTCACGATGCGGCGCGCCAGCATCCGTCCGCCCGCGTGATCGTCAACTGCTCCGGCGCTGGCGCACGTGACCTCGTACCGGATCCGGATGTCACCGCGGTGCGCGGACAAGTCGTGGTGGCCAGCAATCCGGGCATCACTGAGTTCTTCGTCGGCACTGGCACCGCGCACGATGACCTGACCTACCTGTTCCCGCATGGCGACACCGTCGTGCTTGGCGGCACCGAGGAGGCCGGCAACTGGAGCCGCGAGCCCGACCCGGCAACCGCGGCACGGATCCTGGCGGCGTGCGCGGCGGTCCGACCGGAACTGCGCGGAGTGACCGTGCTCGGGCACCGGGTCGGCCTGCGCCCGGTTCGCTCCGCGGTACGGCTGGAGGCCGAGCACGCCGGCGGGGTCACCATCGTGCACAACTACGGGCACGGCGGCGCCGGGGTTACCCTCTCCTGGGGCTGTGCGCAGGACGCCGCGCAGCTCGCGCTCGCAGCGCTGGCCTGAAACCCGCATCCAAGATCAACGAGCAGACGTATGTGGCTGCGGTGTTGTTCGCGCGACACCTGAGCCACATACGTCTTGGCCAGCCAGTCGGGAGCCGGACCCGGCCTCCATCGACGCGGCCCCGCCGTCAGAAGCCGGGGAAAATTGTCCGCAGTTTGTCTAGTGTGTCCGGATCGGCCGACACGCTCGCCGGGGTGTGCTCTGGGTCGAGCCGCCCGTACGCCAGCCGCAGCAGCGCCTCGGCCGGCATGCTCACCTGCGGTACAGCCGCGCCGTCCGGGCCGTCGCCTGTCCAGTCGGTCATGCTGACGGCCTCGCCGGAAGTCAGCAGGTAATCGCGGTCCGGTCCGGTCGTCGTGATCCGCACGGCGAACGGCTCGGGCAGCGGCTTGCCCAATCGCGGCGCGAGGAACTGCGGCACGTTGTCGATCAGCAGCTCCACCGCGTCGGCCTGCACCGTCGCAGCCGGGTCCTTCATCACCGCGACGTCCCACGTGTGCATCACGTGCTCGCCGAGCCGCAGCCGTATCACCCCGACCGCGTCGAGTTGCATGCCGACGAAGTCCAGCCGCATCACGGCCAGGTGCTCGTCGGTGAGCTGCTCCAGCGTCGCCACGTACTTCTCATCGATCTCGAGTGCGTCAGCGGCCTGCTCGTCCGGGCTTTTGGCGTTCCACAGGTCCCATACCGGGCCGAAGGCGTCGCGGCTCACCGGCTCCGCCTCGCCGAGCGCACCGGGCAGCATCATCAGCGCGATCTCCGCGCCGCTGCCCAGGTGCGACAGCACCTGCGCGACCGACCAGTCCCGGCAATACGACTGCGCGAGAACCTGCTCTGGCGTCATCGGCTGTACCAGGCCAGCTAGCTTGTCGTGCGATTCGCGCAGCGTAGCGATCCAGGTGCGCGGGTCGGATGCCACCACTAGAGCCTCCATTTATTTACGGAACGTGATCGTTCAGGATATTCGGCCGTCGGGCGGCTCGGGCCAGGGTGGTTACAGTGTGCAGAATGGACATCGGATTCGGCGCCCCGGTCTCGGGCGCGTGGGCCACACCGCAGAATCTAGCCTCCTTCGCCGTGGCCGCTGAACGGGCCCGCTATCGCTCGCTCTGGACCTTCCAGCGGCTGCTGATCCCGGTCGGATCGGGCATGGAGCCGGTGTATCACAGTGTGCTCGACCCGATGGCCGCGCTGTCGTTCGCCGCAGCGGTCACCAGCCGGATCCGGCTCGGCGTGGCGGTGATCAACCTGCCTTACGTATCGCCGGGGTACCTGGCCAAACAGGCCGCGTCGGTGGACGTGCTGTCTGGCGGGCGGCATGATCTAGGACTCGGTATTGGCTGGATGCCGGAAGAGTTCGCGCTGACCGGGGCGGACATGGCACGGCGGGGGGCACGGGCCGCGGAGTACGTGCAGGTGCTGAAAGCGCTATGGGCCGGTGGCGTAGCCGAGTTCAGCGGCGAGTTCTATCAGGTTCCGGCGGGGACGCAGGCGCCACTGCCTGTGCAGCCGGGCGGGCCGCCAGTGCTGCTTGGCGGCATGGCCAAGCCGGCACTGGAGCGGATCGGCCGGATCGCGGACGGCTGGGTTACCTCAAGCCGGACCGACCTGTCCCGCGTCGGCGACCTGATCTCGATCGTCAAGGACGCGGCCGCGACGGCAGGCCGTGACGCCGAGGCGATGCGGTTCATCTGCCGCGGAGTTGTTCGCGCGGGCACGCCGGTGGCGGGAGCCGACGGACAGCGCCTGCTACTGTCCGGGGACTACGACCAGATCAAGGCGGACACCGCCTGGCTGGGCGAGACCGGCATCACCGAGGTCTTCTACGACCTCAATTGGGACCCGCAGATCGGGTCGCCCGACGCGGAGCCGCTGGCCGCGGTCGCCCGGGCCGTAGAAATCCTGGAGGCCCTGGCGCCCGCCGAGTAGCGGGCGGTCGCCGGAGCGGCGTTCAGCGGAGCGCCGCGATGACACCCTTGATCCGGCACGTCGGCGATACGCCGCAGTACGAGCCGAACAGCCAGACCGAGGACGAGTGCGGCACGGCGGCGAGGATGAATCCGTTGGTGTTCCAGCCGTTCCTGCTTGGCACATACCGCGGGGTGGTGACGAAGCGCTGGCCCGTCCAGTGCTCCCAGGTGTACCCAGGCCCCGCTGGCGGCCCATAGAACCACAAGCCGCGGTGGTAGTCCGAGATGGTCCACTTGCACTCGCCAGGCGAACCTGGCAGGCGGAACGGAGTCCAGCGGTTTCCGTTCCAGTGCATGGCGCAGGCATTCCGGTTTGCCTTGGTCGACTCGGCCACGTACACATCACGAGGCGAGCGCACGACAATCGACGGCGACCAGAAAGACCGCCGGCCGACCAGCGACGTGCGTTGCCAAGCGGACCCGGTCCACCGGAAGACGTGGGGCACGAAGGACGGACTGTCCCTGATCAGGCGGACGAAGCTGTCCCCAACTGCCCAGACATCCGAACCAGAAATGCCGCCGAAGGTGACGCCTTCGACCGCACGCAGCGGATAGCTGGTCCAGGTGCTGCCGTTCCAGTGCGAGGTGATGGTGCAGCCCTGGCTGTCCGCGCTGACGCTAGAGCAACCCGGTAGCGTGCCGCCCACGACCCAGATATTGCTGTCGCTGAGCACAGCTACGTCCTGCGCATTCACCGGCAGTGACATTGGCGTGTCCCAGAACCCGTTGTGCCAGTGCATGATCTCGGCGGGCTGCGTGCTGTCGTAGCCGAACAGCCATACGTCCGTCGGCGACAGCGCGAAGATCTGCGATGGGAGATAGTTCCGCTGGTCCGGGTAGTGCACGGGTCGCCAGGCGCTGCCGTCCCAGCGCAGCAGCAGACCGCCGGTCTTGTCGGTGCCGATGGCCCAGGCATCCTTTGGCCCGGTGGCGCTGATCGCCTGGATGTTGACGTCTCGGTGTTGGTAGACCAACTGCCAGGTATGCCGCGCCGCCGCCTCGCGGGCGCTCGATGCCCCGGCTGGGACCGCAGCCGTCCAGGTCAACGCTACGACTGTGCTGACCAGTGCCGCTGCGGCAGCCGCGAGCGGCCAACCGGGTCGAGTCATAGGTATCTCCCCCGCGCTGAATATACGGATCTGCAGAGATGATCGTAGATTTGCGGTGAGTTGCCCGCAAGGCCCGTTGGCGAGCCGTACGAGTGGGTCCGGCAGGCTGCTAGCATCGCGGCTCGTGAGCGAGACCCCGGTGACCCGAGCGGTGGTCGTCGCACCCTGCGACCCGAACTGGCCGGACCGGGCCGCAGACGAGCTTGCCGCGCTTCGCGCCGCGCTCGGCGCGCTGGTCTTGGCTACCCGCGGCGGCGAAGCGATGCGTCGGCAAGCGCCGGCGGGTCGTAGCCGCGATCGCCGGGATTCAGGTTCACGCCGGGGGCCACGATCTCGTCGATCCGGTCCAGCAACTCAGCCGGCAGCCCGGCAACAGGCGCGCCCAGCTGGCTCTCCAGGTGCTCCATGGTGCGCGGGCCGATGATCGCGGAGGTGATTCCCGGATGGCTCAGCACAAAGCCCAGCGCCAGGTGAATAAGTGACATGCCCGCCTCGGTCGCCAGCCCGGCGAGGCGGTCCGCCGCCTCCAGCTTCAGCCGGTTCCCTGGCAGGCTCATGTCGAACCGGTGTGGCAGGCGCTGCGCCCGGCGGCTGACCGGGATCTCAGCGTCCTTGCGGTAGCTACCCGAGAGCCAGCCGCTGCCAAGGGGACCCCAGCAGATCACGCCCATGCCATAGCGCTGGCACGCTGGCAGCACCTCGGCCTCGATGCCGCGGACCAGCATCGAGTACGGCGGCTGCTCGCAGACGAACCGTTCCCGGCCGCGGCGCTGCGCCGTCCACTGCGCTTCCACGATCTGGGCAGCGGGAAAAGTGGAACTGCCCGCGTAGCCGATCTTTCCCGCCCTGATCAGGTCGGAGAGCGCGCCCAGCGTCTCATCGATGTCGGTATCCGGATCCGGCCGGTGGATCTGATAGAGGTCGATGTAATCAGTGCCCAGACGGCGCAGGCTGTTCTCGCACTCCCTGATGATCCAGCGGCGCGAGTTGCCCCGCTGATTCACGTCGGCGCCCATGTTGCCGTGCACCTTGGTGGCGAGCACCACGTTCGCCCGACGGCCGCCGGTCAGCGCCTTGGCCACGATCTCCTCCGACTCGCCCGCCGAGTACACGTCGGCCGTGTCGATGAAGTTGATGCCGGAGTCGAGCGCTGCGTGGATGATCCGGACCGATTCGTCGTGATCGGGATTGCCCCAGCTGCCGAACATCATCGCGCCGAGGCAGAGCGGAGTGACCTGGACACCAGTGGAGCCGAGAGGGCGAGTATTCATATGCGCAACCATAAGGCGACGCCTCCAGCAACCATTCGCCACCGGCCACTTAGGCCGCGGCCGCCCGAGTGGTGATTCCCGGCACCGGCCGCCCGGCACGTAGGGCGCCGGCAATGTCCCGAACCACTCGTTCCGGCTCGGTCCGCAGCTGGCGGGGGCTGACGTGCAGAACAATGATCCCGGTGGCGGACAGCCGTGAGTGTCGACGCATCGTTTGCTCCCAGCCGTCGGGCCCGAGATGCCACTCCTTGGAGTCGATCTCTACCGCCACGCCAGATGCTGGCCACCAGGCGTCGACTATCGCAAGGAGCTCTCCGTCGAAGAAGAGGCTCGGATTGAACATCGGGGCTGGCAGGCTAGATCTCCTGACGAGGTTGCGGAAGTCCCCTTCTGGCACCGACCTGATCCCGTCGACTACCTCGGCCAGCACGGCCCGCAACCGGGCCGAATCGCGGACCGGTCCATCAGCTAATTCGGCACCGAGCTCCTGAATCGTGCACTTACGCTGCTGAACGGCGCTTGCCACGACCGCGCGTGCATCCGAGACGACGGCAAGACCTCGGGCGGCATCAGCAACGGCACGCGCGGCCGGAGCGAACCTGATTCCGCCGTCCACGGTGAAGCCGCGCGGCATCCTGTACGTCCGGTGAATCGCGACGAAGGAACGGCTAGTTCGCTGCCGCGCGGCAGGCACCAGCACATCCACTACCCTGATCTTCGGAGCGCGGATGTTGTAGATCGGCAACGCGGCTGGGCCGGTGATCACGCTGACGGGCCCTGCATAGACCAATGCCGCCATCAGAAGCTGGTCGCGGGAGGGCGCCCCGGTCGCTGTCAGATAGATGCCCGGCAGCAAGCGCTGCCACGGCCCGCCCGTGCGTGTGCGGTACTGGATGCCGTTGGCGGTCAATCCACATTCAAATGCCTGGGTTCTGGACACGACGCCCCTCTGGCTGGCGAGTAACCAGGCGAATTCACGGTCGTCGAGCGTCATGAGGGCAAGATTGACACTCGATACCGACAAAATGCCCTCAAGATCGTCCGTGGATGTGAGCTACGTATGGCTATAGCCATTCGCCCTTCACATTCACCGATGACCTTGGCTCGTCGGAAGCCATAGCTGGGTCACATCCATGGACGACCTCGGCCTGTCGGTCGCTACCAGGCCAGGCCTGACGCACTTCCCGACCGATATGCGCGTGCGCAGTCCCGCAGCCGGGCGCTATCCTGGCCGGCATGACCAGCGAAACATCTCGCATCCCGGCCAAGCCGTCCCTGGACGGGCTTGAGGACAAATGGACGCAGCGCTGGGCCAAGGAGCGTGTAGTACAAGTTTGACCGCTCCAAGGGCCGCGATGACGTCTACGCCATCGACACTCCCCCGCTGACGGCCAGCGGATCCCTGCACCTCGGGCACGCGTTCTCCTACAGCCACACGGACGTAATCGCGCGCTTCCAGCGAATGCGCGGCAAGGAAGTCTTCTATCCGGTCGCCTGGGACGACAACGGGCTGGCCACCGAGCGCCGGGTGCAGAACTACTACGGAGTGCGCTGCGACCCGGCGCTGCCGTATCAGCCTGGCCTGACCCCGCCAGCCCGGGGTAGCGCCGGCGCGCTGTCCCCTGCCGATCAGATCCCGGTCTCCCGGCGCAACTTCGTAGAGCTGTGCCGGCAACTCACCGCTCTCGACGAGAACGCCTACGCCGAGGCTTGGCGCCGACTCGGCCTCTCGGTGGACTGGGACAACAGCTACCGGACGATCGACGAGCGGGTGCAGGCGATATCCCAGCTGGCTTTCCTGCGCAATCTGGACCGAGGCGAGGCCTACCAGGCCGAGGCGCCCGCGCTCTGGGACGTGACGTTCGGCACGGCGGTGGCGCAGGCCGAAATCGAGGACCGCGAGGTCCCCGGCACGTTCATCCGCATGGCCTTCGGGTTGCCGGACGGGAACGGCGAGGTCGAGGTCGCCACGACCCGGCCGGAACTGCTGTCGGCCTGCGTGGCGCTGGTCGCTCATCCCGACGACGCGCGCTATGCCAGCCTGTTCGGCTCGTCGGCGACGACGCCGCTGTTCGGCGTGCGCGTGCCCATCCTGGCCCACCACCTGGCTGACCCAGCGAAGGGCACCGGGCTGGTCATGGTCTGCACCTTCGGCGACATGACCGACGTGACCTGGTGGCGCGACCTTCAGCTGGACACCCGCCCGGTGATCGGCAAGGACGGCCGGCTGCTGCCCGCACCGCCGGCCGGAATCGCCACGAGGGAGGGAACGCAGGCCTACGAGCAACTCGCAGGCTTGTCGGCTAAGGCCGCCAGGCAACGGACCAGCGACCTGCTACACGAGGCAGGCCTGCTGCGCGGCGAGCCCGAGCCGATCCGGCACGCAGTGAAGTTCTATGAGTACGGCCAGGCTCCGCTGGAGATCATCACGACCCGCCAGTGGTATATCCGCAATGGCAGCCGGTCCAGTGGCCTGGCGGACGCGCTGCTGGCCAGGGGCCGCGAGCTGCGCTGGCATCCCGAGCACATGCGGGTCAGATACGAGCACTGGGTCGCGGGGCTGACCGGAGACTGGCTGATCAGCCGGCAGCGCTATAACGGCGTGCCCATCCCGGTGTGGTACCGGCTAGATGACGCCGGTCGGATCGAGGAGGACAAGCCGATCCTGCCTTCCGAGTCTGAGCTGCCGGTGGATCCGGCGGCTGACACTCCGGCGGGCTATAGCGCCCAGCAACGCGGCGTGGCGGGCGGGTTCGCGGCCGACCCGGACGTGATGGACACCTGGGCCACGTCGTCGCTCACCCCGCTGATCGCTAGCGGCTGGCCCGCCGACCAGGACCTGATGGCGCGCGTGTTCCCGATGGACTTGCGACCGCAAGCGCACGAGATCATCCGGACCTGGCTGTTCTATACGCTGCTGCGCTCACATGCCGAGCTGGGCGTGCTGCCGTGGCAGCATGCGGCGATCTCCGGCTGGATCCTCGACCCGGATCGCAAGAAGATGTCCAAGTCCAAGGGCAACGCCGTCACGCCCATGGACCTCCTCCGCGAGCACGGGGCCGACGCGGTCCGGTACTGGTCGGCCAGCGCCCGGCTCGGCGTGGACACCGCGTTCGACCTGGCCCAGATCAAGGTCGGCCGACGGCTGGCTATCAAGATCCTTAACGCCGGCCGGTTCGTGCTCAGCATCGGGCCGGACAGTTCCGCGTCCACAAACGCCGTCCTCGAACCGGCCGCCACGACCGCGAACGCCGCCACCGAACCGGCTGCCGGGACCGCGAACGCGGTCACCGAGCCGATCGACCGCGCGCTGCTGCGCCGTCTTGCCGCCGTGACCGAGCAATGCAGTCAGGCTCTGGAGGCTTACGACCATGCGGCGGCGCTCGAGCACGCCGAGCGGTTCTTCTGGTTCTTCTGCGACGACTACCTGGAACTGGTGAAGCCGCGGGCTTACGGCGAGCACGGTCCGCTCCCGGCTGCGTCCGCGCAGGCCACGCTTCGGCTCGGGTTGTCCGCAGTCCTCCGGCTGCTCGCGCCGTATCTGCCGTTCGTGACCGAGGAGGTCTGGTCGTGGTGGCAGGACGGCACGATCCACCGGGCGCCATGGCCGACGGCCGCAGAACTGCGCGAGCCGGCGGGCCCAGGCGACGAGGCGGTGCTCGTGGCCGCATCAGCGGGCATCGCCGCGATCAGGAAGGCAAAGTCGCAGGCTCACCTGCCGATGAAGAACCTCGTTCCGCTCATGATCGTGACCGCCGCCAAAGCTGACCTCGACGCGCTCGCCGCGGCGGACCAGGATCTGCGGGCGGCCGGTCACGTTGCCGGCATCGAGCTGCGCACGGCTGACATCGGCGGACCGGTCTACGACATACCGCTGTAGCTTGCCGTCTGTGAGCGCGGACGTTCCGCTCGTGCGCCGACTTCGCGAGCGTAGGGTTGGCGGCTATGGCGGCAGTGATCAAATCGGTGACCTTCGACTGCGCGGACGCGCTTGAGCTTGCCCGGTTCTGGGCCGCGGCCCTCGGTACCGACGTGGACGAGGACGCCACGGCTGACCGGGCCTACGTCGAGGCGGCAGGCTGGGGCGGGCCCAATATGTGGTTTGCGCGAGTGCCAGAACCCAAGACGGCCAAGAACCGGATGCACTTCGACCTGCGCGCGCCTGGCGCGGTGGCGGAGGAGGTCCGCCGGCTCGAATCGCTCGGTGCCACCGTAGTGGAGTCTGCGGGCGGGCATCCCGTCATGAATGACCCGGAAGGCAACGTCTTCTGCGTGGAGCCGGGCCCTGCTGGCTGACAGCGCCTCGCCAGGTAGTCTCACGCTCATGGACAAGGTGCAGCTGTCAGAGGACGAATGGCGGGACCGGCTGTCCCCCGAGGAGTATCACGTGCTGCGGGAAGCGGGCACTGAGGCCCCGTTCACCGGCGAGTACACGGATACCGAGACCACCGGCGTCTATAAGTGTCGCGCCTGCGGTGCCGAGCTGTTCCGCTCGAACGCCAAGTTCCACTCGGGCTGCGGCTGGCCGAGCTTTTACCAGCCCAGCGAGGACGACGCGGTGATCCTGATCGAGGACCGGGCGCTCGGCCGGATCAGGACCGAGGTCAGGTGCGCGGCGTGCGGCTCGCACCTGGGTCATGTCTTCGAGGGTGAGGGCTACGACGTGCCCACTGACCAGCGCTGGTGCATCAATTCGGTATCGCTGACGCTCGACGAGGAGTGACCGCCGACGAGCGGACTGGGCACGCCCGGCTGCAGCTAATCAGGTCCGGCGAGCTGTCCGGCGCGACCGCCCAGACCAGCGGGATGATCAGGTCTGCCGCGATATCAGGCGAGCTGACAGGGGCGCGGTCGCTCTGGATGGGCCGCACCGAGCTGCCGCCCGGCGTGAGCTCGGGCAACCACCATCACGGCGAGTCCGAGACCGGGATCTATGTCATCTCTGGCTGCCCCGTCTTCGTGTTCCGCGATCCTGACACCGGCGCGGAAGTCAGGCTGGAGACGCAGCCCGGCGACTACGTCTGGGTGCCGCCGCACGCTGCGCACCGGGAGGAAAACCCGTCGCCCGACCAGCCCGCCACGGTCGTAATCGCCAGGTCCACCCAGGAAGCCATCGTAATAAATCTTGACAATCTTTAAGATTGCCTTCTATGGGGGCAAGTTTTCGGCGTGGGCACCAGGCTGCCGCTACCCATCAGGCTGCCGCTACCCATCAGGCTGCCGCTAAGGCGTCAGGCAGGTCCGGGGCCACTGCGGCGATTGCTGCCGTCCTGGCATTCGCGGCGTTCTCGGTGCCTGCAGGCTCGCAGGCTGAGCCGACCCGGTCAGCCCGAGGCCCAGGTAGCGCACGGCCGGGCCGCGCCGGGCCGGGCCGCGCCGGCCAGGCGGTCCAGGTCGCTGCCACCTCGCCATCGTCCGGCCCGGCCGCGCAGGTCAACCCGTTCATCGGCACTGCCGGCGGAGGTAACGTCTTCCCCGGTGCCGACACGCCGTTCGGAATGCTGCAGTGGAGCCCGGATACGACGAAACCTGCCGAGGGCGGCGGCTACTCCGCCGGTTCCACGGCCATCACCGGATTCAGCCTGACCCACATGTCTGGTCCGGGCTGCCCAGCGGCCGGAGACGTGCCGGTTCTCCCCACCGTGGGCCGGGTCGTGCCGACGGCGCGAGACGCCTTCAGCCACAGCAGGCAGCACGCGCAGGCCGGTTACTACTCCGTCGCGCTCGCGAACGGCATCCGGGTTCAGCTGACCGCCACCACCAGAACGGGACTGGCCGCCATCAGCATCCCGGCCGGCCACCAGGCGAACCTGATCTTCAAGCTGAACGGCAGCCAACGCGGCGACACCGCAGTGAGCTTCCGGCAAGACAGCGCGACAGTGGTACACGGCTCCGTTACCTCGCCGGACTTCTGCGGCGTCAGTAAGCCTTACACCCTCTACTTCCAGATGCAGTTCAGCAGCCCTGTCACCGGCCATGGCACTTTCACCAGTGGCGCTGCCGACGGCATGCACGCACAGGCCACCCGGCTCTCCGTTACCAACGTCGGGCCGTTGCGCCCGGCGCACGGCACCGGCACCGGCACCGGCGCCGGGGCGGCCCTCACCGGCGCGGTCGGCGCGTACGTCAGCTTCCCTGCGGGCCGCAGCCGGACTGTGCTCGCCAAGGTCGGCATCTCCTACGTGTCGGCCGCCAACGCGGCAGCCAACCTGGCGGCCGAGGACGCTGGCTGGAACTTCGGGGCGGTACGGAACGCGGCCCAGCGGCAGTGGGACGCGCTGCTCGGCAAGATCGCCGTGACCGGCGGCACCCGGGCGCAGCGTGCCGTCTTCTACACCGCGCTCTATCACGCGCTGCTTGCGCCGAGCGTGTTCAGCGACGACAACGGCCAGTACATCGGCTCCGATGGCGCGGTGCACACGGTGGACGCAGGCCAGGCCGCGGCCTATACCAACTTGTCCGGCTGGGATACCTACCGCACGCAGGCTCAGCTTGCTGCCCTGCTGGACCCGGCGGCTGCTAGCGGCGCGGCGCAGTCGCTGCTCGACAGCTACCAGCAGAGCGGCATGCTGCCGCGATGGCCTGCGTACGGCCGTGACAGCTACATCATGGTCGGCGACCCGGCCGACGCGGTGATCGCGGATTACTACGCGTTCGGCGCCACGGCATTCGACGCTCCGGCCGCGCTCGCTGCCATGATCGCGCAGGGCAGCAAGCCCTCCGACGTGCGGGCCGGCCTGAACTACCTGAACAACCCCGGCTACCTGCCCGATGACGGCCGCTACGGGTGCTGCAATTACCACGGCTCGGTCTCGACGACGCTGGAGTATGACACCGCGGACTTTGCCGTTTCCGCGTTCGCCGGAGACCTCGGCGACCTGGCCGATGCGGCCGCGTTCCGCAACCGGGCGCAGGACTGGCAGAACCTGCTGAATCCGGCGACCGGATTCCTGCAGCCCCGGCTGGCAAGCGGCCGGTGGCGGCCGGGATTCCGGCCGCGGTCAGGGCAGGGCTTCGTCGAGGGTGACTCCTGGCAGTACACGGGCATGGTGCCGTTCGACATAGCTGGACTGACCGGGGCCAAAGGCGGGCGGAGCACGATGCGCCGGTACCTGGGCAGCGTGCTCTCCGGTTTCACCTCGGCCAACAACGGCCCGACCGCGAACATGGGCAACGAGCCGAGCATCGAACTTCCCTGGGAGTACGACTACATCGGCGAACCGTACGCCACCCAGGAAGCGGTCCGCAGCATCGACAACCGGCTGTGGACCGATACACCTCGCGGCATTCCGGGTAACGACGACCTGGGCACGATGAGCGCCTGGTTCGTCTGGTCCGCGCTCGGCATGTACCCGATGACGCCGGGAACAGCGACGCTGGCCCTCGGCTCGCCGCTGTTCCCCAGCGCCGTCATCGAGCTGCCGTCAGGCCAGGCTCTGCACATTATCGGCAGCGGGGCCGCAGCGGCCGCGCCTTACGTGCGCCAGGCGACCTGGAACGGGGCGCGCTGGAATCGCGCCTATGCCCCGGCCATGGCCATCACGCAGGGCGGCACGCTGGACTTCCGGCTAAGCGGTAAGCCCGCGCGCGGCTGGGCGGCCGGACCTGGCGACGCACCGCCTTCCTATGGCGCGCAAGGGCCGCCCGCTCCGGTGGGACCGGTGGTTTCGTCCGGGCCGCGGCCTGTGCCTCGCATTTCCGGCCGCGGCCAAGGCAGGTAGCCAGCTCAGCATCAGCAACTGCGACGGCCGGGCCGGCCAGCGGTGGACCGTTCAGCCAGGCCGCACCTTCCAGGCGCGCGGCTTGTGCATGACCAGCGTGCCCGGCGGTAAGGGAAGGGCGGCCCGCGTACTGCTGACAGCCTGCGATGGTGCGGCCAGCCAGCGGTGGCTCGCTAGCTCATCTGGTGAGCTGAAGAACGCCGCTACCCGCCGCTGCCTGGCCGCACCGCGGCGCGGCCGGATCCGGCAGGCCGGCGCCGCGACCGCCCGCTGTACCGGTGCTGTCTACCAGCGCTGGAAGCTCCCGTACACGGCTCCGATAGCACCGGGCTGAGGATAATGAGGGGAACGGGGCCGGCCTGCGTCGCAGCCGTGGTCACCAGCGGTTCTTTCGGGCCCGTGCCTCATAGAGCAGGACCGAGGCGGAGACCGACACGTTGAGCGAGTCGGCAGAACCGAGCATCGGGATCCCGATCCGGCCGAAGCCTTCGCCATACCAGGGCGGTGATATCCCGTACCGCTCGCTGCCGACCACGATCGCGGTCCTGCCGCCGTAGTCTGCCTCCCGGTAGCCGATGCTCTCCTTGGTATCGGCCAGGTAGACGGTGAACCGGTGCTGCCGCAACCATCCGATCGCATCGCTGATCTCGGCGAACTCGACCGAAGGCACCTTCATGCTCATGCCCTGGCTGCTGCGCAGCACCTTCGGGTGCGTGAGCCTCGTGCGCTTGCTTGTCAGCAGCAGGCAGTCGGCGGCGCAGGCGTCCAGCGTCCTGATCAGCGTGCCGAGATTGCCCGGTATCTCCATCGCGTCGGCGACCAGGATCAGCGAGTCAGGCGCGAGCTCAAGCTGGTCCGGCTGCCAGTCCGGCAGCTGGGCGATGCAGAGCAGGCCGTCCGGGTTCGGCCGCTCGGCCAGCCGCTCCAGCGTCTTGGCCGAGATCTGGTAGGCCCGGCGGGCCCGCTCGGCGAGCTGCACTGCGCGCTTGGCCGACTCGTCGGAGTAGGCGGCCTCGGGGCACCACAGGAACGCGTCGACGTCTACGCCGGTGGCCAGCACCATGTTGATCTCATACAGGCCCTCTGCGACGAAGGTCCGCCGCGGAATCCCGGTCCGGTTGGCCTGAATATCCCTGACCAGGTCGGCGACTGGGTGCCGGAGGCCGATCTGCTGAAGGTCCATCGTGGCGTCTCCCGGCTTGCTGGCTCGCGGCCCTGGGGCTACGGCCGGCGCTGAAGGCAATCGGGTCCGAGCTCGCTCAGGCGCGAGAGCCCGGCCAGCCGCATCGTCAGCTCGAATTCGTTGCGCAGCGCCCGCAGTACATGCCGGACGCCTGCCTCGCCGCCAAGCGCCAGGCCGTAGACGTACGGCCGGCCCAGCAGCACTGCCTGCGCGCCAAGCGCCAGCGCCTTCACCATGTCGGCGCCGCCGCGGATGCCGCTGTCGAACAGGATCGTCAGCCGCGAACCGACGGCGTCGGCGATAGCCGGCAGCGCGTCGAGCGCGCCGATGGCACCGTCCACCTGGCGGCCGCCATGGTTGGACACGACGACGCCGTCGATCCCGGCGGCCGCGGCCCGGATCGCGTCAGCGGCAGTCAGGATGCCCTTGAGCACGATCGGCCCATGCCAGTGCTGGCGGAGGAAGGGCAGGTCGTCCCAGGTTAGTGAGGTGTCGCCGAAGATCTGGGTCCAGCGCAGGATGGCCGCGTCCGGGTCTTCGTCGACCGGCTTGGAAAGCCCGGCCTGGAACGCCGGGTCGGACAGGAAGTTCTGCACCCCGATTCCCTGCAGGAACGGCAGGTAGCCGTTGCCGAGGTCGCGGGGGCGCCAGGCCAGGATCCTGGTGTCCAGGGTGACTACCAGCACGCTGTAGCCCGCCGCCTGCGCGCGGCCCAGGAAGCTCGCGCCCACCGCCCGGTCCTTGGGCCAGTACAGCTGGTACCAGCGCTGGCCATCTCCGTTCGCCGCGGCGACGTCCTCGATCGACGTGGACGCCGCCGTGCTCAGGATCATCGGCACGCCCGCGGCGGCAGCCGCCTTGGCGACCGCGCGCTCACCCTCTGGATGGGCAATGGCGAGCACGCCGATCGGCGCCAGCAGGAACGGCACCGTCAGGTCCGTGCCGAGCACCGTGGTAGCGAAGGCAGGGGTGCTGACGTCGGTCAGCATCCGCGGCACGATCCGCCAGCGGCGGAACGCCGCCAGGTTCTCCCGGGCTGTGTCGCCCGAACCGGCCGCACCGGCCACGTAGTCGTACGCGCGCGGCGTCATGACCGCGCTCGCGGCTTCCCCCAGCCGGCCGATGTCGGCCGGGAACTCGGGTACCGCGCCCGTCAGCCCGGTCAGGTAGATCTCGTCCTGATAGCTCTCGAGCGGCTGGCTCACTCGCGCCCTGCCCTTTCCTGCCTCTCGCAAGGGCGGCAGGCTGGCCCGCGCTGCCAGCGATTCCGGCCGCCCGGCCGGGTCAACACACTCTGTCACGATGTCGGGCGGCCTCACGGCTGAGGGCCGCTACTGGCCAATGAGCCCAGAGCGATCCGCGGCTGAGGCCAGGGCGGGCAGAATGCTGCCATGCCCCAGGCCAACGACATCGCCGCGGCCCTGCTGGACGAGTACGCCGACCTGACGGTCATGTCGGGCGGCGACCCGTTCCGGGCCCGTGTCTACAACAAGGCGGCGCGCGCCATCGCCGGGCACTCGCACGACGTCTCGCAGCTGCAGACGGCGGCGCTGCTGCGGATTCCGGGCGTCGGCAAGTCCATCGCGGCCAAGATCGGCGAGATCAATGCGACCGGCACCTTCGCCGAACTGGAGGAGCTGCGGGCCGACATTCCCGACGGCGTGCGGCTGCTCACCAGGGTTCCGGCGCTCGGACCGCGGCGGGCGCTGCAGCTGTACCGGGAACTGCGCATCAGCTCGCCGGACCAGCTCCGGGACGCCATCGGGGCGGGCAAGCTGAACGACATCAAGGGTTTCGGCCCCAGGAGCGCGGACAAGCTGCTGCGCGGGCTTGAGCTGCTGGAGAGCGCCGGCGGCAGGGTATTGCTGAACGTGGCCGCGGAGACGGCCACCGCGGTGGTCGACGCCGTTAGTGCTGCGCCGGGTTGCCTGCGCATCGCGCCCGCGGGCTCGCTGCGCCGGGCCGTGGAGTCGATCGGTGATGTGGATGTGCTCGCCGCTGCCGTGGATTCGGCCCCGCTGATGGCTGCGCTGACCGCTCTGCCGCAAGCTGCCGAGATCATCGCCTCCGGGCCGACTAAGACGTCGATCAGGACCGCGACTGGCCTGCAGGTCGACCTGCGAGTCATACCGCTTGACGCCTGGGGTGCCGCGCTGCAGTACTTCACCGGCTCGCAGCAGCACAACGTCAGGATCCGCGAGATCGCCGTCCGGAAGAAGCTCAAGCTGTCGGAGTACGGCCTGTTCGACGTCGAGTCGGGCGAGCTGATCGTGTCCCGCACCGAGGAAGAGGTCTATCAGCGGCTCGGGCTCGCGTGGATCCCGCCGGTGCTCCGGGAGGACCACGGCGAGGTAGAGGCTGCCCGCAAGGGCGACCTGCCGGAGCTGATCTCGGCCGCCGATGTTCGCGGCGACCTGCACACCCACACTAGCCTTACCGACGGCACGGCCACGCTGGCGGAGATGGTGGCAGCGGCGCAGGCTCGCGGCTACCAGTACTACGCGATCACCGACCATGCGCCGGACCTGGTCATGCAGCGGATGACCGACGAGAAGATGCTGGCGCAGCGCGACCAGGTGCGGGTACTGGGCGACACGATCGCGACCGGACCCGACGGAGCGATGGTGCTGTTGCACGGCACCGAGCTGAACATCGCGCCCGACGGCAGCGTCGACTGGCCCGCGGATTTCCTGGCCGGATTCGACGTCTGCGTAGCCTCGGTGCATTCCCACTTCGACTTGCCGCAGCGGGAGATGACCAGGCGCTTCATCACGGCCTGCGAGAACCCGTACGTCAACGTCATCGGGCATCCGCTGACGCGCAAGATCGGTCGCCGCCCGCCGGTCGAGGTAGATCTGCCCGAGCTGTTCCGGGCCTGCGCACGGACCGGAACGGCGCTCGAGGTCAATTCGCATCCGGCCCGGCTGGACCTGCCGTCGGCGCACATCAAGGCGGCGCGTGATGCCGGGGTAAAGTTCGCCATCGACAGCGATGCGCACTCGCTGCGCGACCTGGACTACCTCCAGTACGGCGTGGCGACAGCGCAGCGTGGCTGGCTCACCGCCGATGACGTGATCACTAGCTGGCCGTTGCCGAAGCTCAGGGACTTCCTGCGCAAGGGCGGCTAACCGGCCAGGCCCTGGGCACGGCCGGCGTTCGGCCGACGTCAGCTAACGAGCACCGCCGACGTTGTCTAGCGGGACGGCATCCCCGATCCAGGGCGCCTCGCCCGTTCGCACCTGCGAGTCATGCTCCGCGCAGAGTAAGGCGCGGAATCCAGCACCGTCACGGCTGAATTCCCACGGCATCGCGCCGGGATTCGTGCATGGCGTGTGCCAGCTGGTCAACGTCATCATGTCCGCAGAGACGATCTTCCGGCCAGCGCCGCACATCCCGGTGAACTCCTTGCACTGGTCACAGAACCCGAGCCGGGCTGCGACTGGGTCCCGGATGCGCGTACCACAGTCCGGGCAGGCCGCGCGTCCAAGACGCGACGGGTAGCCCGGTGCATCCGGCCGGCGACGGCGGAGGTTAAGCCCGCCGGGCCCTAAGAGCCGTCGAGAGCGGCCTGCGTCAGCCGCCTCATCAGAACCGCTGTTTGTATAACTGGACACTCTGGTCCTGCCTCTCCTTTGGCCCATTCCCCAGGCAGGTGAGCAACACGCTAGCGCAGGACGACAGGCAGTGAAGAGAGAACTCCTTGTCGCTATATATTCCGGCCATGACCGACGTATACAGCCCGGCAGAGCACGCGGCTCACATCAAGGCGGCGCGGGATCGGCTGCTGGCCTTCGCGGCAGTTTGCGTCGTCACGGGAGGGCGGCGACTAGCTCGTCAACGGGCTTACGCCGGCCGGTGTAGAACGGGATCTCCACCCTGGTGTGACGTCGAGCCCTGGCCCCGCGCAGGTGCCGCATCAAGTCCACGATCCGGTGCAGCTCGTCTGCCTCGAAGGCGAGCATCCACTCGTAGTCGTTCAGCGAGAAGCAGGCCACGGTGTTAGCCCTGA
Source organism: uncultured Actinomycetota bacterium (assembly GCA_963834665.1). Lineage (GTDB taxonomy): Bacteria > Actinomycetota > Actinomycetes > Streptosporangiales > Streptosporangiaceae > JAJYUU01. The sequence continues at coordinate 52,144 of CAWICK010000002.1, read as the reverse complement.
CGTCGGGGTACTCCCGCGCCATCAGGCCATGCTCGGCCAGCAGCTCGCGGCGCTCGGCGTCTTCGAGCAGGTACCACTCGTAGGACCGGACGAACGGGTAGACGCTGACGTAATTCTTCGGGTCTTCCCCGGCCAGGAACGCCGGGATGTGGCTCTTATTGAACTCGGCTGGCCGGTGTAGCGCCATCGCCGACCAGACCGGCTCGCTGGCCCGGCCGAGCCCGGTCCGGCGGAACTTGGCGTACATCTCCTGCAGGTCGTCTGCGGTCGGCGCGACCCACCAGAACATGTAATCGGCGTCTGCCCGCATGCCCTGGATGTCGTAGCAACCGCGAGTAACGACGCCTTTGCCAGCCGCCTGCTGGCACAGTTCAGTCACCTCGGCGGCCAGGCCCGGCCTGCCGCTCGCGCCTCCGGCGCTGGCGACCGCGTCGATCGCGTCCGGGCTGCTGACCTTGAATGCCGACCACATAACGTAGCGGATCAGCTCATTCAGCTCGCGCGCCTTCGGCCGGGCGGCCGCCTCTCCGGGTTCGGAACTCCCAGCGTCAGGTCTTCCAGCCTCAGCTCTTCCAGCCTCAGGTTCGCCAGCCATAACGTTATGTCTACCAGAGCGCCTGGCTTAGCTAGCCGACCTGAGCGCCTGCCGCGGTGCAATCCGGTAACTCCACTGCTCCGGCCTGGCTTCCCACGTCAATACCCTCCGCCCCGATAGCATCCACGCGGGTGTAGCGGTGGCGCCAAAAACTGATATCATGATGCTATCAAGCGCGTCAACCGGAGGTGGGTTCGATGGCATCGCAGGTTCTAATCGCTGAGCACGCGGAGCACGACGTCCAGCAGATGACCGAGCGACCGGCCTGGCATCTGCCCGGCATCAGGATGCTGCTGCTCGGACTCATCATGCTGGTAGCCGCGATCGTGGTCCTGCAACGCTCCGGCAGCCAGAGTCCCGGTGTCAAGCTGGCGCTGGTCTGGGTGGGAGTGATCGTCATTGTCGCCGCTTCGGGGGTACTGGCCGGCCTGACGCCCATTGCGCCAGGGAAGGCGCGCGTCATCCAGCTATTCGGCCGCTACCACGGCACAGTCCGCGAGTCCGGCTTGCAGTGGGTCAATCCGTTTACCCGCCGGATAGCGGTCTCCACCCGTATCCGCAATCAGGAATCGGCGCAGGCGAAGGTCAATGACGCCGACGGCAACCCGATTGAGATCGCCGCGGTCGTCGTCTGGCAGGTTAAGGACACTGCGTGCGCTGTCTATGCCGTCGACAACTTCACCGGGTTCGTCACGATCCAGACCGAGACGGCGGTCCGGCACATTGCGTCCAGCTATCCCTACGACAACCGCGGCAGCGGCGCACTGTCGCTGCGCGACAACGCCGACGAGATCACCGAGCAGTTGTCGGCTGAGCTCAGGGACCGGGTCAGGCCCGCCGGCGTGGAGGTCATCGAGTCGCGCCTCACCAGGCTGTCCTACGCGCCGGAGATCGCCCAGGCGATGCTGCGCCAGCAGCAGGCAAGCGCGGTAGTTGGCGCACGTCAGCGCATCGTCGAGGGCGCGGTGGGCATGGTGAAGCTGGCCCTGGAGCGGCTCCAGGACGAGGGCGTTGTCGAGCTGGATGAGGAGCGGAAGGCCGCGATGGTCTCCAACCTGCTCGTGGTCCTCTGCAGCGAGCAGGCTACCCAGCAGGTCGTCAACACCGGATCGCTCTACCAGTGACGGCTGGCACGGTATCGCCGAGAGCGAGATCGCGGTGACCGAGCGCAAGAGCATCCTGCTGCGGCTCGACCCGGCCGTTCATGATGCGCTGGCCAGGTGGGCGTCGGACGAGTTGCGCAGCACGAACGCCCAGATCGAGTTCCTGCTCCGGCGAGCCCTGGCCGAAGGCGGGCGGCTCCCCAGTCATGCCAGTCAGATGCGCCGGCCGGGAAGACCGCCCGGTGGCCGGTCAGACAGCTGACCGGGCAGCGGGCTCGCCCGCGTGGCCAGCCAGCGCGACTGCCTCGATCTCCATCAGCTGCCCCGAATAGCCAAGCACGGTGACACCCAGCAATGTGCTCGGGGCGTCGTGCGCCCCGAATGCCTCATGCACGACCTGCCACACGGCGTAGAGATCAGCCTTATCGGCGGAGGCCACGTAGACAGTGGTCTTGAGCACGTCAGTCAGCGCGGCGCCGGCCGCCGCGAGCGCCGTCTCCAGGTTGGCCATCGCATGCCTGGCCTGCCCGGCATAGTCGGCGACGGCAACGACGTCGCCGTTTCCATCGATAGGGCAGGCGCCGGCGGTGAAGATCAGGCTGCCCGGCGGCGCCACCGCGGCGTAGGCATACGGAGCGCCGGGATAAAGATCACCAGCGCGGATCAGCTGAGCGGGCATGCGGGCGATCCTCCCAGCCGCGGCTGGAGGCCGGCAACTGGACCTCACCGGACCGGAGGCGCACCGCAGCGATGACCACGGGCTGGCCAACCGCTAGGCAGGCTGGGTGATGCCGAGTAGGAGCCGCGCGAGCACCCTCGGCGGCTGTGGCCGGAAACCACGGGTGGCACTGGTCGCCGCTTATGCGGACCTGTTCTGGAGAACCTTTTGCGGGTCGTACAACACCACTGTGCCAGCGACCAGGTCGTGCAGCGTCTTCCGGTCTGGGCGGCTAAGCATGAGGATCAGTGACAGGACCGCGGTGAGGATGCTCAGGATGTTCTCGGCGATGCGCCCGATCGTCTCGCGCAGCAACATCCATCCCCAGCCGGCGACGCGCCCGGTCTCGGGCCTCCAGCATCGCATGCCGAGTACCTGCAGCGCCGGAGTCTGACCGCGGCCCCACACGATCAGACCCCAGATCGCGTACCCGATGCCCAGAGTGACGATGGCGAGCGGAATAGACAGGAAGAAAGCGCCGATGCGGCGCCCGCTGCTAGCTAGCTGTACGCCATCTGGCAGGGCAAGGCCACTCATCTGATCGACGTACATGCCCGCTGCCACCACGGCAGTTCCCGGCTGCCCGTAGGCATATCCGGCGGCGGGCGGAGTGGCCTGAGCGAATTCGGCGGTCGGCGGCGTGACCGCATTGGCACGGGTTTGGTCGAACCCTGGGTCGGAAGCCTGGGTCATCGGTTCTCTATTCGCTGAAAGGAATGTTCAAAGCTGACAGCGGGATCGCTGAGGATGAGCCGACCGCCGCCAATCCGCGCCTGGTCTCGAAGCTCGCCGGATTCGGCGGATCGCACATTCAGGATCCCCGAGAGCAACTGCACTAATACGACGCGCCTGCATCATTGCCGGTTGACGTGAGCGCTGCGCTAGCCGAAAGCCGATCCACCTGGAAGCGTGTGGCGCCGCTAACCGGCGCTCATGGGCTGGGAGCGCCGATATAACCGCGTAGCGGGTTGACGCCCAAATCAGACTGATATGGCGCGAATCTTCTGGTTACTAGATTGCCACTCGGCTAGCGCCGACTTGGCTGATATGCGCAGGTGCCCGACGTCGCGGGCGATGCACTGATGTCGCCGTCAGAACTCGACTCTGAACCTGGGCGTGAAGGTCGCTGTTGTCGGTCTGACTGACGCGAGGTTGTTCTGGGCTTCAGAGCGGTGCTTGATGCGGGTATGTCAGTAGCGATCCTCAAACGAGAACGAGGTATCGCCCCTTGCCGTCCGACCCCGGCCGACCGCTGGCGACCTGGCCGGACAACTGTCACGAGGTGAACCGCTGTTTGCCGGGACCGCGGCGTGAGCCTGCGCGCACCATTGAGCGTCGGCGGAGCTGGCTGACACGTTCATTGCCTGCCCGGTGAATGCGGCGTAGCGTCTTGGCCTGGAAGTCGTGCTCGTTTGCCCGCGTGCAGACGGGATCGAGGCTTCCGGCTGCTCTGGACCTCGGCGGCGCCCCTAGCGCGCAGTCAAGCCGAGGTGGCAGATGGCGGTACCGGTCCCCTACCGCGTCGTTGCCTGCGCGACCGCACTCGCCGAGGCCCTAGCCCTCGCTGCCGGGAAAACCTGATGGGCACCTCGCCGGGGAGGTCCCGCGCCGCGCGGACACGCTACGTGAGGAACGGCGCGCAGACCGAATTCCCGATTCTCATGGAGATCCTGGAGCCCATCCCGGTCGTGGGCATCGACTGGGACGCTGACCGGGCAGTGGCCGAGCTGTACAGCACGCACTACCGGTCGCTGGTACGGCTCACCGCGCTCCTGATCCGCGACGTCGCCACCGCGGAGGAAGTGGTCCAGGACTCGTTCGTCGCCATGCACAGCGCGTGGAGGCGACTCCGCGACAGCGACCAAGCCCTCTCCTACCTTCGGCAGTCTGTGGTGAACCGGTCGCGTTCCGTGCTGCGGCACCAGGTCGTCGCAAACCGGAACGCGCCCGAGCTTCCGGCGGATATGCCCAACGCCGAGCACGGCGCCGTCGTCCTGCTCAGGGACTCAGCCGTCGTGGCCGCCCTGCGCGCCCTGCCTCCCAGTCAGCGCGAGGCACTGGTGCTGCGCTATTACGGCGATATGAGCGAGGCGCGGGTCGCTTCGGTCATGGGCATTAGCCGCGGGTCGGTGCAGACCCACACGGCGGCCGCGATGAGCGCACTCCGCTCCATCCTCGGGGCAGAGGTATCGCCCGGCTCAAAGTAGCTTTGCCGTTGTGACCCGCCGTAGCTGTCCGTGCGCCTACTCTTACAGAGTGTTAAGGCAGTCAATTCCCACGAACTCAGTCCGCGGCCCCTGGTTTCGGGTGCTGTAGCCACTTGACCGCAGTGCCGCAGCAGCTGCGGCTGCGGGCGCCCCGGTATGAGCATTGCACCGGGAGGGCTGCCGCCACACTGGCCGGAGCCGCGCGCCATCGGCGTACTGAGTTCACCGGTCGAAACGGCGAGAGCGCCGTCCGGCAGCATCAAGGCTGCCGCTGAAGAGACCCAGATTAGGGCTCATTAGGAGTTCCGATTATGCGTAAGACCCTCATTATGATGACGACTGCGGCCAGCTTCGGATTCGGGATCATGGTCCTGGCCGGAACCGCATCAGCGGGCACGGCCTCGCCTGGTGCGTCTGGCACGGTCACTGCGGTGACCCACGCGGCGGACCATCCCGACACCACCAATGTCGCCGGTACGGCTACCTTGTCTTCACCGGGCGGTCCTGTCTGGGCCTTCGACAATCTCGCGGTCAGGTTCACGGTCACGCCGGGATCTACGGGACCTGATGGCGGCAACTACTCTGTGAGCATCACCGACAATGGCAGCTTCTCGGCCTTCGCTGACCCCACCACGGGCGCTGCGATCACCGCCAGCGGCTCGGTCCGGGGCACCATCCAGTACGACGTGTACTCCAGCACCCCGCCCGACCCGGCGAACCTTCCCGCCCAGGAGCCCGGCGACAGCACCCGTGACCAGGCTGGCATCGCCAGCGCCGTCCACACCGGCGAGATGCTTAATCAGCTGTTCGACGGCAACGCGGTCATCGTCGGCGGCGGCGCCTACACCTTCACCTACAAGGCTGGCGGCGGCACGTACGTACAGGACAGCGTCAACGGCATCTCAGGTGACATCCGGTAACCCGGCACCCGGGGCCGAGCTGGGATGGATAAGTGCCGGCCCGGGCAACGACGTCTCCGTTTCCATCGATCGGGGCAGGCGCCTGCGGTGCAGATCAGGCGTTCCGGTGGCGCGATCGAGGCGTAGGCATACGGCACTCCTGGATACAGGCTGATGGAACGGATCAGCTGAGCGGTCGTGCGCGGGATCTTCCCAGCCGCGGCGGCGTCAGGTCCAGATAGCGCAGTCGATCTGGTCGCTGAACCGCTCTGGCTCGGCTGGCAGCCGGCGCGCCTGGCCGGTGGCCGCCCGGCGGGCTGACCAGGCCGCGGCGGCCGCGTCCAGCACATCATCGCCGCCAGCCGCCCGGCCCGCCGGGCCAAGCTCATCAGGCAGCACGACGCCGGCCTCAGCGAGCAGCCGGCGCCGAATGACCAGCCCAGCCCAGCTGGCCTTGCGGGCCGCCAGCGGGACACCTGCCATCTCGGCGAAACTCAGCTCCGGGTGGACCTCGATGACCCGGCACGGCGCCCTCGGCAGCCAGCTGTCGACCTGCCTGATCTTTTCCAGCAAGTTGAACGCCTGGCGCGAGATGCCGTGCCCGGTCAGCTGCTTGTTCACCTCGCATGCCGCGCGGTAGTCGCCCAGCTCCAGGGTGTCCCGGACAGGCGTCATGAACACCGATGCCCGTCTCGGACCGGCTGCTGCCCGGGCCTCAATGTCGGCCCGGCGCAGGCCAGCATCTGGCATCCCGACGGGCATGTCGATGCCGATGACCTGCAGTGGACCGTCGGCAGCGGCCTGCCGGACAAGCGCCTCGATCTGCGCGTCAACGTAAGCGCAGACCTGATTTCCGGACAGCGCGATGCCCACCCAGCCCGCACCGCACGCGTCCACGCCAAGTACCCGGCCACCGCTCACGCAGCCATGATCTCAGCTGGCCTTATTGCGCCGGGGTGATGTCAGCCGCCGCGATCTCAACCGCCCTGATCTCAGCCGACGTGATCTCAGCCGACGTGATCTCAGCGCCGTGATCTCAGGCGACACTGAACTGAGCCGACAGCGAGCTCCAGCTCCGCGCGGACCGGCCGGATGATCTCCTGAGCCAGCCAGCCAGGAACGTTATCCGGTGCGGGCGGCCGCACGCCTAGGACGATGTGACCGAAACCGGCTCTGATCAGGCCGGTGATCGTGGCGCGAACGCCAGCCGGATCGTCGGCGGTAATCACCAGCTGCACCGACCTGGTGATCTCTGCCGGATCCCGGCCGATGTCAGCGCAGTGCTGGTCGAGCACGCGGCTTCGCTCGGTCACAAACTCCAGGCTGGCGTGCGGCGGGCCCGGGATGTTCCAGATGTCGGCCTGCTCTGCGACGAGTCGCAGCAGCCTGGTGCCGGTTCCGCCGACGAGCAGCGGTGGCCCGGGCCGCTGCACCGGTTTTGGCTCGTTCCGGGTCCCCGTCAGCGTGTAGTAGCGCCCGTCGAAGTCAAACACGTCCTCGGCAAACATGCGGCGGACGATCGTGATGGCTTCCGAGAGCCGGCCGATACCCTCCGCGGGGGTAGTCACGGGCAGCCCGTAGGCGAGATATTCCGCGAGGCCTGGATGCTGGTCGGGTGTCCGGGGGGTTCCGGCCGGCATGGTGCCGCCGACGCCCAGGCCGAGCACCAGCCGGCCGCCGGAGATGATGTCGAGCGTGCTCGCGATCTTGCCGAGCACGGCGGGCTGGCGGATCTGGTTGTTCGTCACCAGCAGCCCGAGCCGCAAGCGCCGGGTCTGCGCGGCAAGCGCGGTGAGCAGCGTCCAGCCTTCGAAGATCGGCCCGTCCTTCGGACCGGTCAGCGGCAGCATGTGGTCCCAGAGCCAGGCGTGCTCGATCTCGGGTACCTCATCCGCTTGCTGCCAGGTCCGCCGGATCGCCTCATAGCTCGTGTGCATGGGTGAAGTCTTGATTCCGAAGCTCACATCTGCGCCGGTTGGCATCGTGCCCGCCTTTCGGTCCGTGCTCATGTCGTCGCATCACAACCGTCAGTGCAACTGATCATCAGCTTAGCTGAGCATCAGCTCGACTGTACAGTAAGGGCATGGCTGATGCGCCGCCGGACGTCCTCGCGTCGCGGCTGGGATACCTGCTGAAGCACGCCCAGGAGCGCCTGGTTCGGGCGTCCGCCCCGGCGCTGGCGCCCTACGGCATCGACGGCCGCGAGCTAGCGGTGCTGGCCGTGCTGGCCGCTGACACCCCGCTATCGCAGCAGGAAGCGGCCGACCAACTGGGCGTCGACCGCACTACCATGGTCGCGCTCGTCGACACGCTCGAGGGCAAGGCCCTGGTCCGGCGGCATCGTAGCCCGCAGGACCGCCGCAAGAACATCGTGCAGCTCACCACGAACGGCCAGGACTGCCTCCGCGGGGCAAGCAAAGCACGTGCTGAGGTGGACAGGGAGTTCCTGGCCCCGCTCGGCGACACGCTCGAGCGCCAGTTCATCCGCGCCCTGCAGATCCTGGCTAGCGGCGGAGCAGCGTCTTAATCGCCTCGCCGTACAGCAGGCGCTTGTGCTCGGCGACGGTCCGCCGGTCCTTGCCTGCCATCTCGGCCGCGAGCCGCACCGCGGTCGGCAGCACCAAGTCCTCGGCGGCGACCTGATGCACGATGCCGGCCGCCAGCGCGTCCTGCCCGCCGTAGCGGCGGCCTGTCAGCACCGCTTGCTGCAGACTCCGGGCTGGCAGTTTCGCGGTCAGCACGCTGAGGTACTCGGCTGTCAGCGGCAGACCGAGGTCGGCCTCGGGCATGCACCAGTAACCGCGGTCCTCGCGCATCACGGCAAAATCGTGCGCGGCGGCCAGCAATGCTCCGGCACCGAAGGCATGACCGTTGACCGCCGCCACCGTGATCGCCGGGAAGCCGAGCACCCGGCCGAGAAGCCGGTAAATGGCCGACAGGTACTCAGCCGCCCGCTCCGGAGCCGTGGCCAGCCAGTCCAGGTCCATGCCATTGCTGTAAAACTTGCCTTCGCCGACCGTGACCAGCGCGCAGGGTCCGTCATCTGCCTCGACCACATCGAGTGCCGAGTTAACCGCCTCGAGCCAGTCCAGGCCGAACCGGTTCTCGCCAGCCTGCATGCGCAGCACCCAGACATGCCCGTCCCGGTCCAGCCCTATCAACACGTTTCGCCCGCCACCTCGCCCGAAGACCCCAGACTGCCAAACTAAGCCAGGACCGGGACCACGGGGTGATCTCTCGCCAAGTGCGGATGAGCCGGCGCCACGAGCGCGCCAGCTCATCCGCTCAGCTCGCAGGTCTCCGCTCAGCTCGCAGGTCTCCGCTCAGCTCGCAGGTCCGGGCGGTTATGACCCCGGCAGAGCAGGACTGGCCAGCTGGGCAAGCTGGAGCGCCTGCTGGCCAAACCAGGCGCCCGCCGCCGGATCGTTGACGCCCCACAACGGGTCGAACAGCGACTGAGCCGCCGCCGTGGCGGGCCACCCGGGCTGCGAGTAGTCGCCGTAGTTCCAGCCGCGCACGCCTCCTGCGGCATCGCACTGCCCGTCAGACTGCCCCGGGGTCTTCACCCACAGGTAAGCGTCCAGCAGCGCGACTCCGGTATCGGTCGTCGGCCTGATGCCTAGCCCGGAGCCGGGCGGGTTACACCAGTTCCCGCCCGCCAGGGTGGCGATGACGCTGGAGGGCTGGTCGTAAGGCGGATTGGCGTACTGCTTCATCTGGTTGGGACCGTCGCCGTTCCGGCTGGTGTCGATCACGAAATGCGTCGCCGCTACCGCGCTGCCCATGTTCTGCGCGTACCACTGCGTGGTCAGGCCCCAGGTGCTGAAGTCGCTCTGCGTTGCCGGGTAATACTGGCTCGCGCACGCGGACGGATTGTTGTAGAAGGCATTCGACGAATCCGTCACCATCGCAAGGCAGTCGGAGATCCAGGTCCCGTAGTCGATCAGCTCGTTGGTTGGCTGATAGTTCGACACGTTCAGGAAGAAGCCTTGCGCATTCTGCACGTCGGCCTCGAGCAGCCGCTGCGTGATTGTGCCCACTGACTGCCACGCGCTGTGCGTGCCATCGAGATACACGCTCGCGCCGGGATCCTGCTCCAGCGCGCCGACCGCGTACTGAAGCTCGGCTATCCGCTCACTGTCCGTGAACGGATAGACCGAGGCGGACAGCCCGCAGCCCGACGGCATGTTGCCAAGGGCGTCGGGCTCCAGCACGACAATCGCGGTCCCCTGTCCGATTCCCTTTGCGAATCCGCCGATCCAGTTCTCGTAAGCAGTCTGGTCGAGCGCACCGCCGGCCGAGTACTGAGCGCAATCACGCCCTGGAATGTCATAGGCCACAAGGACGGGAACGGCGCGCTCCACTGCCGCCTCGGCCATGGTCAGGCGCACCTGCCTTTCGACTTGGGCAGGGGTGCCGCTGGTGAACCAGACAGCCCGCGGGATCGCCTCCATCTCGGCGACGAGGGCCGCGTCTTTGCGGTCGCCGCTCCTCAGCAGCTGAAGGATTTGCTGCGGCGCCCCGGGCGACGGCGGCGGGATGAACAGACGCGTGCTGGCGCCGATCTTCTGCTGACCAGCCGCCGCATGGGCGGCCGTGCTAGCCGAGGCAACCGTGCTCGCTGCGGCGCCCGGCAGGGCGGTGAGCGACATCCCGATAGCCGATGCCAAGACGACAGCCGCGGCCGCCAGCTTCCGGGCACGTCCTGAGAAACGCGTGACCATAGACACTCCAGTACGCCGAAGGTTGTTACGGAAGTATTTCCGGGAAGAACGTAACAAGCGTTCAGAGGCCGGTCAATGCCCGGTTACCAGGACACGTTTACGCGCTGCAGATCGCCGCCAGTCCAGCGACCGCTCGCAGACCAGCGCCGGCATCCCAGCGTCGGCATCTCAGCGTGTCCGCGGCCAGCTCAGCGCTCAGGCCATGCGAGCTCTGGCGACCCCCCGATTCACTTCCCGGCGCGGATCGCCACCCCGGCCGTCGATCCCCGGGGAATCAGCCGCGTCTCTAGTTCCACCCGCAGCGGTTCGAGGCGCCTGTTATCGAGCTGGCGCAGCAGCAGGCTCACGGCGGTCCGGCCGAGCTCGGCCAGCGGCTGCCGGACAGTGGTCAGGGCGGGCACGGCGAGTTCGGCTTCCATGGTGTCGTCGAAGCCGACGACAGACAGATCGGCGGGCACGCGCAGGCCAAGCGCCGCCGCGGCCTGCATCGCACCGATCGCCATGCTGTCATTGAACGCGAATATGGCGGTCGGGGGATCCGGCCTGCCGAGTAGCCGCAGCGCGGCGGCGCGGCCGCCATCCACGGTGAAGGCGGCAATCTCGACAAGGTCCTGATCGGGCATAACACCCGCGGCGGCCAGGGCACCGTAGTATCCGCGCAGTCGCTCCTCGGTTGCCATCCAGCCCGCTGGACCAGTGATCGCGCCTATCCGCCGATGGCCGAGTTCCAGCAGGTGGCGGGTCGCCTGCATGGCGCCAGACGAGTGCGCGGCGCAGACGACAGGAATGCCGCCGGCGATCTCCGCTTGCGGGTCGACGATCACGAACCTGAAACCCTGCGCTGCCAGGGAATGGAGTTCCTCGCCCGACTCCTCGGGTAGCACGATTATCGCGCCATCGGTCTCGCCAGCCGTTAGTCGCTCGACCAGCGACATCTCGCGCTCGTGAGAATGGCGCGTCGGGCAGAGCACGACCCGCATCCCGTGCTCGTAGAGTGCCTCAGCGGCCCCGGCCAGGATCCCGGCGAAGTAGCTATGCTGCACCAGCGGTATCGCGACGCCGATGAGGCCTGTCGTGGTAGTGCGCGGCCGCGTTCCCGCCGGATAGCCGCGCTCGCGCATTACCTTCTGCACAGACTGCCTGGTCGTGCTTGATACATCCGCATGGCCATTGGCAACCCGCGAGACGGTGGCGATCGAGACGCCAGCCAGCTCGGCGACCTGCCTGATGGTGATCCGGTTACGGCGCTCGGTCTCGGGTGCGCTGAAGTCCATGGCAGCATTGAAACATTTTCAGGAACTTCCGGCTGCTTCCGCCCTACGGCGTGCCGCAGCCGATTAGCTGGCAGGCAGGGCGCTGGCCGAGCCGGAATCGCCGCTGAGGTAGCTCAGCACCCGATCCACTGCCTGCCGTGCGGAGGCGATGCAGGCCGGAATGCCGACGCCGTCATAGGCGGCACCACAGACGGCGAGCCCCGGCTGAGCTGCCAGGCCGGCGCGGATGCGGGCCACCCGGTCGAGGTGGCCAACGGTGTATTGCGGCAGCCCGCCGCCCCATCTGGTGACCCTGACATCGGCAGGCCGGCCACGCACGCCAGTGGCATCGGCCAGGTCAGCAGCGGCGAGGCCGGCCAGCTCAGCGTCATCGCGCTGCAGTATCGCGTCCTCTCCGAACCGCCCGACCGAGCACCTGACGATGTGCACATCGTGAGCAGCGCCGCGCAACTGCGGCCATTTGACCGTGCTGAACGTGACCGCCTTGATCGCCCGCCCGTCCACGGCGGGCACCAGGAAACCGCTCCCGGTCACCAGAGAGGGGAACGAGGCCACCGGATAGGCCAGCGTGACCACCGCCATGCTCGCGTACCTGATCTCGGCAAGCGCCGCGGCGGCGCGAGCCGCTGTGCTAGCCAGCAGCCTGCTGGCCGGAACGGCCGGGACCGCGATTATCACCGCGTCCGCCTCGATGTATTCCGGGGCACGCGCCGACCCGACGGTCAGCCGCCAGCCAGTGGCGGTCCTGGTCAGCTCGCGGACCATGGCGTTGGTCCGGATGATGGCGCCGGATGCCGCGGCAACGGCAGGCGGCAGGGTCCCAAGGCCGCCGGCCAAGGTAGTGAAGATCGGCGGCGCGGGCCTGGCCGGCGGCGCGGGCCTGGCCGGCGGCGCGGGCGGCATGAGCTCCGCCGCTGCCGCCGCCAGCGAACTGTGCTTGCGGGCCGCTTGGGCCAGGCCAGGCAGCGTCGCCTCGAACGAGAGTTCCTCGCAGCGGCCGGCATAGACGCCGCCGAGTAGCGGCTCGACGAGGCGGTCGACCAGCTCCTGGCCGAACCGGCCTCCCACCCGGCTCGTCACCGATTCATCACCATCGGCACCGGAGGCTGGCAGGCTGAGGTCCTGCCTCGCCCTGCCGAGGCCGTCCTCGGACAGAATCCCCGTTGCGGCCAGTTCGCCCAGGTCGGCAGGCACGCCCATGAACTGACGCTGGGGCAGCGGCCGGACGCTCCCCCGCGTCCAGATCCCCGCCGTGGTCGTGCCTGGCAGCTGCAGTTCCCCGGACAACCCGAGCTCGCCGATCAAGCCGATGCCTTCGGGCCGCCGGGCGAGGAGGGCCTCGGCGCCGGAGTCGACCGCGACTCCGGCTATCTCGGACACGGCCAGTTTGCCGCCCAGCCGTGGCGAGCCTTCGAGCACGGTGACGGCAAAGCCGCTGTCCCGGAGCTGGAACGCTGCGGCCAGGCCAGCGATCCCGCCGCCGATGATCGCGACCGAGCGCGGCGCCGGGCGCTGGCCGGAACGCTCGTGAACCCCGGCTTGCCGCGCCTGTGCCCCGCCCCCTGCCATCAGTGCTCGCCAGTCCCGGCAGCTCGACCTGCAGGACTACGCCGGATAAGCGGACCACCAGCGTGATCTATTGCGGCCCAGTCAAAGTCGGAGCCTATCTGCCGCAATCGCGCCCGGGCCTGCCCGTCACACAAGGCGCCTTTGACCCCGGCCGCATAGCAGTCCTGCGGCGAGACACCCAGCTGACGAGCGGCTGCGTACTCGATACTCAGGTCCGTGCCGAACATGGCCGGATCGTCGGTTGACACCGAGCAGGCGACGCCAGCTGCTACCAGCTCCGGTAGCGGATGCTCGGCAAGCGACGCCACCGCCCTAGTGCGCACGTTGGAGATCGGGCAGACGTCGAGCACGACGCCGCGGTCGGCGAGTTCGCCGACCAGGCCAGGATCGTCGACTGCCCGGATGCCATGCCGGAGCCGGTCAGCGCCAAGGGCATCGAGGGCTCCCCGGATCGACGCCGTTCCGGCAACTTCCCCGGCGTGCGGTACCGAGCCCAGCCCGCCGTCCCTGGCGATCGCGAACGCACGGGCGTACAACTCCGGCGGGTAGTCCGCCTCGCTGCCCCCCAGCCCCAGGCCGACAACACCACGGTCCGCGTAGGCCACCGCGTATGCCGCCGTCTGCTCTGCGGCCTCGAGCGGCAGGCTGCGCGTGACGTCCGGCGTCAGGCGTACCTGGACGCCGTAAGTTTCCAGGGCCTCCTGCGCGCCGTCGCAATAGCCGCTGAACACGGCATCCCAGTCCGAGCCGCGCCCGACCGGCTCAGACGGCGAGAAGATCCCCTCGATGTACACCGCGCCATGTCCGGCAGCCTGGGCCGCGTAATCCACCACGACCTGGCGGAAGTCTTGCGTGGTCTGCAGCGCTCTCGTCGTCACCGTCCACGCCTTGATGAAGTGCGAGAAGTCGGTGAACTCATACAGGCCCGCCAGCCCCTCGACTGTGTCTGCCGGCAGCGCCACGCCGTTGCGGCTGGCTATCTGGAGCAGCGTCGCGGCCCGGACCGTTCCTTCCAGGTGCACGTGCAGCTCGATTTTCGGAAATGTCACGGGACCGATTATCGCGAGTCACGCAACCGCGCTCCGCGCCGGCGCGTCCGAAGGGTATGACTAGTCGAGTTCGCCGCCAGCGCATCGCGATCGGCGGCGCCGTCTTGCTCTCAGGCTGCCTGCTGCTCGCAGCATGCAGCGGCCCTAACGGCGCCTTGTCGGCCGCCGGCGCTCCCGCAGCAGTCCGTGGCGCGCCTGCGCGCGCGGAGCCACTGCCGGCCAATGCCGCCGCCGGAAATGGCGGCTCGTTCGGCCCGTCGGCCGGTCATACCGCAGTCGACACCGCTGGCCTGACCCCGGCCAACCAGAGCATCATCTACACCGCCAGCCTGACGATCCGCTCAGCCGATGTCGCGGCAGCCGCGAAGCGGGCCATCGCCGTTGTCGTGGCGTCCGGCGGTTACACAGCGGACGAGCAAGTGTCCGGCAAATCCGCGGGCAAGTCGAGCCGGCAAACGATCAGCCTGACCCTGAAGGTCCCCGTTCCCGCCTATCAAGCGGTACTTGGCCAGCTTTCCTCGCCGGCGCTCGGCAAGCAGATCGGCATGCAGCAGCATGCGACCGACGTGACGCAGCAGGTCGCGGACGTCAACAGCCTGGTGACCTCCGAGCAGGACGCCATCGCGGCGCTTCGCGGACTGCTCAAGCGGGCGGCGTCAGTTCCCGGCCTGCTCCAGGTGCAGCAGCAGATCAGCCAGGACCAATCCGACCTGAACGCGCTGCTATCCCAGCAGCGGGCCCTCAACGCCGAGACCAGCTACGCGACGGTGACCATGACGCTGGTCAGTCCGAAGCATGCGGCGCACCACAAGGCGGCCTCGAAGCACGGATTCCTGGCCGGCCTGGCAGCGGGCTGGCGGGCGCTGCGGCACGCGACCGCTTGGCTGTTGACGGCGCTGGGCGCGGCATTGCCGTTCCTGATCCTCGCGGTTGTCCTCGGCGTCATCGGCTACCTGGGCCGGCGGCGATTCGGCGGACGACGGGCCACGCCGCCGCAGCCGACCGACTCCGCCGGATGACCAGCCTGACCCACGCCAAGCCGAACCGGGCCGGCCTGGCGGGTCAGCCTGGCGCGGGTCAGCCTGGCGCGGGTCAGCCTGGCCGGGTCAGCCTGGCCGGCGGTCAGGCTTGCTGTGCCGACGCGGTATGCACCAGCTCGGTCAGCCGCGCCAGCACATCGGGATCTGTGTGCGGCAGGACGCCGTGGCCGAGGTTGAAGATGTGCCCTTCGGCGGTGCGGCCCCGGTCGAGCACCTGCCGGGCGCGCTGCTCAATCACCGGCCAAGGGGCCAGCAGCACCGCCGGGTCGAGGTTCCCCTGCAGGGCCTTGCCTGGTTCCACTCGGCTCACCGCCTCGTCCAGCGGCACCCGCCAGTCCACGCCCACCACGTCGGCGCCCGCCTCGCCCATCAGGCCAAGCAGCTCGCCGGTGCCGACGCCGAAGTGGATCCGCGGCACGGAGCTATCCGCGAGCGCGGCGAAGATCCGCTTGCTGTGGGGCAGCACGCTGCTGCGATAGTCGTCCGGGCTGAGCACGCCGGCCCAGGAGTCGAATAGCTGCACCGCGCTGGCCCCAGCCTCGACCTGAACCTGCAGGAAGCCGATGGTGATATCGGCAAGCCTGGTCATCAGATCCGCCCACAGCTCGGGCTGGCCGTACATGATCGACTTGGTAACCTCGAAGTTCTTCGACGGGCCACCGTCAACGAGGTAGCTAGCCAGCGTGAACGGGCCGCCCGCGAAACCGATGAGCGGCTTGCTGCCTAGCTCCTTCACCAGGCTGACGATCGCCTCGGTGACGTAGGGAATGTCGTCCGGTGCCAGCGGCCGCAGTTGCGCCAGGTCGGCGGCGGACCTGATGGGGCGGTCCACCACGGGCCCGACGCCGGGCTTGATATCGATGCCCACGCCGATCGCGCGCAGCGGGACCACGATGTCGCTGAAGAAGACCGCCGCGTCGACGTCGTAACGGCGAACGGGCTGCAGCGTGATCTCGGTGATCAGGTCGGGTGTCGCGCACGCGTCGAGCATGGCCTTCCCGGTGCGAAGTGCTCGGTACTCGGGCAGCGAACGCCCCGCCTGGCGCATATACCAGACCGGCGTATACGGCACCTTTCGCCGTCGGCACGCGAGCAGGAACGGGGACTCATCAGCGATCGGCGTCACCAGGCGATGATTTCACAGGGTGGCGATCGTCTCTGCTCAGGCTGGCTGACGGCCTGGACCAGGCCGGCGCAGGCCGGCTGAGGCCGGGATCTGGGCCGCGAAGCGTGAGAACCGCATGGCCACGCTTACCCGGAGGGCTCGACGCTATCGACGCGGGCCATGCCAACAACGACACCACCCACAGACGCCTAAGCCGTTCCCGCACCAGGAGCCTGACCCGGACGAGGCGCCGGTTGTGCGCGAGATCATCAGCCGGATTGCTCAGGGCGATCCGGTGACGCGGATCATCCTGGACCTTGAGAGCCGCGGCATCCGCCCGCGCTCTACCAGTGGCCGGGAGCGCAAGAGTGAGCGGTGGGCCCGCGCCCGAAGACCGGCTCTGCGCATGACAATGCCAGCCAGCAGGCGGGCGAGACGCGCCAGCGGCGCAGTCGCAAGCCGTCGGCCAAGAGGTCCTGGACGCGGGTAAAGGACATCAACTTCAGGCCCGCGGGCAAGATGCCCCTGCGCGACTTCGCGGCCGAGAAGGACCCGCGCAACAACCACGAGCGCAACGTGGTGGCCGTCTACTACCTGGAGACGGTGGTCGAGATCAGCGGGATCGAGGTGGGCCACGTACTCGCCGCTTATAGCGAGTGCGGCTGGAAGGCGCCGGCCATCCCAGACAACTCCCTGATGGTGACGGCCAGCACGAAGGGCTGGTTGGACACCGCGAACATGAAGATGATCCGAACCACGCTCTCCGGTCAGAACTTCATCGAGTACGACATGCCGGCCAGGAAGGCGAGCAAGCCCGCATGACGCTTAGTGCAGCGCAGGCCCTGGGGCTTCTGCCTCAGGGCCTGCGCGCTGAGCTGCTGGCCGAGTTCGGCAAGATAATGACCAACTACCGCGAGAGGTGTTGGGAGGCTGCCGAACTTGACGGCGGCCGGTTGTGCGAGGTCGTTCACACGATCCTGGACGGCTACACATCGGGCGGCACGTATGCAGCCAAGGCGTCCAAGCCAAAGTACTTTGAGACTGCCTGTAAGGCGTTCGAGAACAGGACCGGCTTCCCTGACTCGGCCCGGCTGACTATTCGACTGCGTGAATGGCTTTCATGACCACCCCGCCGAGGTCAACCCGTACCTCGCCCCTAACCGCGAGACCACCGAACTGATCTGGCGCGCGCTCTACTCCGCCGCTACCCGCGATGATCAGGCCTTCTCCTACTACCAGGGGCCGATCTATGCGCCGCGCTAGACAAGGCGCTGGAGTACGCGCTCCTGGCGTCCTACCCGGAGCTAGCAGACGCGCGCCTACTCCGCGACGTTCGCGACCTGCTAGCCGAAGGCCCAGCCGGGGTACCGGATGAGTCCGTCGCTGGTGCGGTCGCCTACGTCCTAGACCAGTACGCGACGGAGTGCCCGCGTCACGGCCCCACCCGCTACGTACCGGAAGGAAGCTCCAGCTTCACCGGCTACGCGGGCGGTACCTGCTACGCGCTTGCCCGGCCACCGCCACGCTCAAGATGACCCGCGCCCAGCAAGCGGCCTACGGCACTGAGTTCGCGCTGCACGCCGACAGCCGGCCGCCCCGTTCGGTGAACAGGAACGGCCGGCCGGTTCTGCTGGGTGGGGCAGGGCCCGCGATGGTGACGCTCGCCGGACGCTTCAGCCCAGCGGCACGATCATAGGCTTGACGTCCAGAGGTCGCCGTGGTTGGACGACGAGCAGGGCGCCTGGTGGGGTGTGCCGCTCCACAGGCACTGTCCCGTGGCGTAGCTTATGATCTCGAACTCGTTGCCTGAAATATTCGTCCCGATCCATCTCTGGTAGTCGTTGTTCCTGGTGCAGCCTGCCGCGCTGACGTTGTAGAAGTTGCTGTTAGCGGTCAGGCATTTCCCGCTATGGAGGTTCGTAAAGACCCCGGAGCTGGCGAAATTGGAGAACCAGTAGTCGGAGTGGTTCGAGTTACTGCAGGCGGCGGCGTAGACCGAGCTGCCCGTGCCGCTCTCCCACAGGCAATTGCCGGTAGCGACGTTTTTGAACTTGGCGGCGGGATTTTGCGCGCTCGCCGGCCCGGCCACGGTGAGGCCGAGGGCGAGCAAGAGCCCAACTAAGAGCGCGAGAAAGGCGGTTCGCCGCCGCCTGGTGATGATGCCACAGGTTGCCGAAAGTCCTGTCATGGTGGTTCCTTTCCACTCGTCTCAGATCGTTTCAGATCCCATCTGGCGGGGTCGCTGAGCGGTCGCGCTCCGGTCAGCGACATGCGGCCGGCGCATTGGCTCATAAGTCGTGTTATCCAACCCTGGCCGCCCGGAGCCGCTGGGGCGGATGCGCCCCGGACGCTAGCACGAGACGGGCTTGTCGTCAATATGTTCTTACCGGTGTATTTAACGGCACAGATTGCCCCCCCAGCCCTGCCTGACATCGGCGTCGGTCATCAGGCGTCCCAGGTGAGGATCGCGTTGACGGCGCCCTTCCAGGGTGGTCGGCTCGCTTCAGGCGCTCATCGTCCACCACGGCTTGGTGGCTTGACGGTTTAACCGCCTCGCCAGGTGCTACCCCGCTACGAGAGGCGGGGTCTTGCGGGTCCGGGTCGGGGTGGCGGTGGCGGTCATGTCGGGCTCCTTCGGGTTGGTTGAACGTTCTACTAGGTCGGCTAGGCCGCCGATCGGCAGCCGGACCGCACCTATCTGCCCATACCGGACACGACGAGGTGCCATCATCGCGGCGCCAGCGAGCCTTTCATCGATCTGGGTCGTGTCGCCGACCGTTATATCCCTGATTGTGGAACCCGGATCGATGAAAGGCTCGAGGCCGAGTGTGGGCACGACCGATTCATCCTGTTATGCCGCTGTCAGATGGCCGGCCGCGTCCCTTGACCGACCGCCAGCGTCTCACCAGGCAGCAGCGCGGCTCAGCTCACCGTCGCGGCCCGCAGCGAGAGCTGCCTGCTGGCCCGGGCGGTACGCCAGTCGTTCTGCGCAAAAGCGCATGACACGCCGCCGCAGGTCCGGGGCTTGCGCCCCGTCTCGTGCCAGCATCATTGCTGAGCCGAGAGGTAAGGAGGTCCGATGGCTGAGATCATCCGGCACTGTCCTGACTGCGGCCTCGATCGCTCCATTACCCAGCACCACGGCCTGGCAGGCCGGTGCCCTGACAGTCCTGACCTATGTTGCCCTGAGTGGTATTGCGTCACATGCGGTGCGGCCCTGCTGATAGGTGACATCCCGGTCGTCCTGCAGCCGGCTTGCACGGTCGGCCTCCGCGATCGAGTGGCATGACGGTAACTGGCCCGTGCCCGACGCGCAGACGCTGAGGCCCGCTGGGCAGCCAGTGAGCACACATACCGGCGGCGCAGAGTTCCAGCGGGCCGTAACCGAGATGGAAGCCGGCCTCGCCGACCATCTCCGTCTGCGGCCTGAACTGGCTTCGGAAGAGGAGCCGCCGCCCCGCCGGCTAGCACCGTTCGCCTCCGCTGTGGCCGTTGCAGTCACCGACAGCCTGGCCGGCGCTGACACCGATGCCGAAATCGGCTCGGGCAAATTCGTCCTGCTGTTTGATCCAGGGGGTCAGCCGGGCTGGGATGGGAAGTATCGAATTATTGGCTACGTCCGGGCCGAGCTTGAGCCGGAGATGGCTGCAGATCCGCTCATCAACGAGGTCGGCTGGAGCTGGCTCATCGAGGCTCTTGACGTGTGCAGTGCCGGATACAGGAAGATCAGCGGGACCGTGACCACAGTCGTGACCCAGGGCTTCGGCAGCAAGCAGGACGAGCCGACCTCTACCAGCTTCGAGCTGCGGGCGTCGTGGTCGCCCGCGATAACTGACGGCACCTCAGCCGAACTCGACGGGCATGTCGCCGCCTGGTGCGAGGTGATCTGCACCGCGGCAGGACTGCCGCCGCTGGCGCCGGGCGTCGCACCGCTGCGTCCGCAGCGCCGCAGGCCGCGGCTATGAGCGGCCAGACCCAGAGCGCAGGCACCGAGCGGGCCGAGCCCACGGCGACCCAGATCACGGAACCGGAGCCGACGGCGGCGCACACCACAGCAGCCGAGCCCGCAGCAGCCGAGCCCGCAGCATCCGAGCGGGCGGCCGCGCAAAACACAGCGGCCGAGCCCGCGGTGGTCGAGCGCACGGTCGAGCCGCTGCTGGAGCCAAGAGACGGACTGCCTCCGCTGGTCGAGACCGCCGACGCCCTGCGTGCGGCCATCGAGGCGCTGGCGAAGGGCACCGGCGCGGTCGCCGTCGACGCCGAGCGCGCCTCCGGCTTCCGGTACGGTCACCGTGCGTTCCTCGTTCAGTTCCGGCGCCAGGGAGCCGGCACCGTCCTCATCGACCCAGTCGCCTGCCCTGACCTGTCGGAACTGGACGCCGCGCTAGCGAGCGCCGAGGCCGTGCTGCATGCAGCGTCGCAAGACCTGCCGTGCCTGGCTGAGCTCGGGTACCGGCCCCGCCAGCTGTTCGACACCGAGATTGCCGGCCGGCTGCTCGGCTGCCCGCGCGTCGGCCTGGCGACCATGGTCGAGTCGATGCTGGGCCTGGGCCTGGAGAAGAGCCACTCTGCCGCCGACTGGTCGACCAGGCCGCTGCCAGAGGAGTGGCTCCGCTATGCGGCCCTCGACGTCGAGGTTCTCGTCGAGCTACGTGACCTGCTCGCCGACCAGTTGGCTGACCAGGGCAAGCTCGAATGGGCCCGGCAGGAGTTCGCGGCGGTCCTCGCCGCCCCGCCTGCGCCGCCGCGCGCAGATCCTTGGCGACGCACGTCCGGCATCCACCGGGTCCGGAACCGCCGGGGACTCGCCATCGTGCGGGAGCTCTGGCTGGAACGAGACAAGATCGCCCGCCGCCGGGATATGTCGCCGACCAAGGTGCTGCCGGATTCAGCCATCGTCGAGGCTGCGCGCCTGATGCCGAGCGGGCCGGCTGAGCTTAACGCGGTGTCCGGCTTCTCGGGTCGTAGCGCGCGGCGCCACATGCCGGAGTGGCTGCGAGCCGTCGGCCGGGCCAGGGCCCAGCCGGACCGCGCGCTGCCTGCCGCGTCGGCACCGCCTGGCGACGGCCCGCCGCCAGCGCACCGCTGGCACGATCGCGACCCGGAGGCGGCCAGGCGGCTGACGGCCGCCCGCGCCGTCGTCGCCGCGCTCGCCGACGAGCACACCATGCCTGCGGAGAACTTGCTCCCGCCCGACGCGGTCCGGCGGCTGGCCTGGCAGCCGCCCGCAGACCTCAGCGCCGCGGCGGTCGCCGCCGACCTGGCCAGCTACGGAGCGAGGCCGTGGCAGGTTGAACTGGCAGCCGTGCCGATCGCCCGGGCGCTGCTCAGAATCCTGGAAAAAGGCGACGAGTAGCCGCACCGCCGGCGACCCGACAAGCACGTCATGCCGTGCGGCGCAGCACCCGCAGGTTGCACGGCACCGCTGAGCCCGCCTGAGGCTGTCCCGCGCAGGGCAGCAGCCGATCGCTCTCCGGGTAATGCGGGAAAACGTTGAGCACGACCTCGCAGTCGCAGCATCCGCCGAGCTCTGTCAGCTTGCCGACCAGGGCTGTCGCCAGCGGCGCGCGCAGGTCGCGCCACCTGACCGTCCACCGGTGAGTGCCATCGCAGCCGAACTCGTTGAGCATCCTGAGCAGGAAGCATCGCAGGCACTCCCGCTCCAGTGGTTCTGTTAACAAGCCCGACAGCGCGACGAGCTCGGCCTCGACGACATCTGCAATGTTGTCGGTCATCGCGATACTCCTTCCGACGTTGCCTCAGTTGTATCGCCGGCTTCTGACAGTTCGGCTGTCGCCAGACGGTCTGCCCGACAGCTTGCCGAGGGTTCGCTAGCGGCGCCTGCAAGCCAACCGGCAGAATGCTCAGATGGCCGGGCTTTCCTGGGCACAGGTATCCACGCCGGTTGGCGAGATCAGCGCTGGCTGCGGCCCCGACGGGGTCGCGCGCGTCCGGTTCGGCCCAGCGCCCGAGGGTAACGATGACCATCGCGAGCTAGCCGACGCCGCCCGCATGCAGCTCACCGAGTACTTCCATGGCCTCCGGAAGGCTTTCGACCTGCCGATCGACTGGTCGGCCACGGCGGGGCAGCAGCGCCACGTGCTCGAGACTCTCGCCGCATCGGTCGGATATGGGCAGACGACCAGCTACGGCGAGCTCGCGCAGCGCAGCGGCCTGCGGGCAACAACAAACGACGTCCTGCCTGCCAGGGCCGTCGGCAAGATCATGGGATCTAACCCGATTCCGGTGATCGTGCCGTGCCATCGGGTGCTGGCCAGCGACGGGCTCGGCGGCTTCAGCGGCGGCGCGGGCATCGAAGTCAAGCGATGGCTCCTGATCCTGGAAGGCGCGCTTCCGCCCACTCTGGACTGGCAGCCGGCCACGGC
This sequence comes from uncultured Actinomycetota bacterium, assembly GCA_963834665.1. Classification (GTDB taxonomy): domain Bacteria; phylum Actinomycetota; class Actinomycetes; order Streptosporangiales; family Streptosporangiaceae; genus JAJYUU01. The sequence goes on along the minus strand of CAWICK010000002.1, from coordinate 29,475 downwards.
GCCGGGCTGATGTCCGCGCCTGCCACTGGCGGAGCGCCGCACAAGCCCGGCAGCCCGCACAAGAGGTGCAGGCTGCTCACGACCGGCAGGCCGCGTGGACACGCACACCTCGGCGCTCGCGTTTGCCGGCATCGTCTTCGCCAGTCGATGGGGCTACGCGGCGGCGCTTGGCATTGGCCCGCCGCCGTCGCAGTTGGCCTGGCAATCTTCGTCCTCATGGTTATGCGCCGCACCCAGGCCGGCGGACACGCCGTGGCGTCTACAGGTGGTCAGCCGACATCGGCGGATTGATGCCGCTCGATACCCGCAAGCTTGCCGGCGGCGCGGTGCAGCACGACGAATTCGCCCTTGCGCAGCGAACGGTCGGCCGGCGGGAGCGCGCCGAGCTGCGCGCAAGCAGCCTCAACAAGCATCGGCAGGTTCTCCCCGTGCGCGCAGATGACTACTGGCTGCTCGTCTGCCGCGAGCTGAGCCGCCGTCTTAGCTACCAGGCCGGCATCACCGCCCTCGGTCACATCCAGCGCCGCCTCGATCTCGACCGTCGTCCCGGCGCAGGCCGCGTACGGCCGGACAGTCGCGACGCAGCGCTCGGCTGGTGAACTCAGCACCCGGCAATCACCGAAGCACTTCAGCAGCGCGGCCAGCAGCTTGGCGTCCTTCTTGCCGCCGGAGTCGAGCGGCCTGAACGCATCGTCGGAATTCCAGGCTGACTTGCTGCCCGCCGAGGCGTGCCGTAGCAAGATCATTGGCGATGTCCGGCGCGGCCCGGCCCGGAACTCGCGCAGCGTCTGCACATCTCGCGGATAGCTGAGGCGTGCGCCGGCCCTGGACGCGGCGAGCCAGGCCAGCTGGTCGATCTCGCTGTTGGCGGAAAAGGTCCCGGCCGCGCCAGTGTTCCTGGCCACCCAGTAACCGACGCGCTTGACGGCCCCCGCGCTGCAGTACCGGACCTCCGGCAGGTTGCGGCCCAGCGTTACCGTCAGCCCGGTTTCCTCCGCAACCTCCCGTACCGCGGCGAGCAGGACATGCTCACCAGGCTCGACCTTGCCCTTGGCAAAACTCCAGTCGTCGTATTTCGGCCGGTGTACAACGGCGACCTGCGCGCCACGGCCCGCGGGCCGCCACAGCACGGCCCCGGCAGCCCGCACCTCATCGGTCGCCCGTTGATCACCCATCGGAGCCACGGACCCGCCTGGACCTGATCAGCATGTCCTGGATATCGGTCAGCGGCGCTCCGGATGCATCGAGGTGGTGCCGAGTCCAGTTACCGTCCGGCCCGAGCCACCACGAGGCGATCTGAGGGTCCATGGCAAGGTCGATCAGCTGCCGCAACTCCGCACGCTGTGCCTCGTCGGTCACCCGGATGAGCAGCTCGACCCGGCGGTCCAGGTTCCTGTGCATGAGGTCGGCGCTGCCCATCCAGACCTCGCCCGGCAGAATCCGCGGTGCCGGTGCCGAAAGCATAGATCCGCGAGTGCTCGAGGAAGCGGCCCACGACGCTGCGCACCCGGATCGTTTCCGAGAGTCCCGGCGCGCCCGGCCTGATCGAGCAGATGCCGCGGATCCACAAGTCGATCGGGACGCCGGCCATGGACGCGCGGTAAAGCGCGTCGATTGTTGCCTCGTCGATCAGCGCGTTGCATTTCAGCTGGATGCGCGCTGGCTTGCCGTCTCGCTGCAACTGCGCCTGCGCGTCGATGCGGTCGATCAGCCCGGACCGCATCCTGGCCGGCGCGACGAGCAACCGCTTGTAGTCGGTCCGGCGGTTGAATCCGGTCAGGTGGTTGAACAAGGCGGTGATGTCCTCGCCCACCGTCCGGTCGGCGGTGAGCAGCCCGAAGTCCTCATAAAGGCGAGCCGTCTTCGGATGGTAGTTACCGGTGCCGATGTGACAGAACCGGCGCAATGACCCGTCCGGCTCCTCGCGCACCACCAGGGCCATCTTGCAGTGCGTCTTCAGGCCGAGGAAGCCCCACACGACGTGACAGCCGGCCTGCTCAAGCTTGCGCGCCCAGGCGATGTTGGCCCGCTCGTCACCACGCGCCTTGAGCTCGACCACCACCACGACCTGCTTGCCGGCCTCGGCCGCGTCAATGAGCGCGTCCACGATCTCCGAGTCGCCGCTGGTCCGGTAGAGCGTCTGCTTGATCGCCAGCACCCGCGAGTCGGCGGCGGCTGCCACGATGAAGCGCTGCACGCTGGCGGTGAACGAGTCGTAGGGATGGTGCACCAGCACATCGTGCTCGGTCAGCACGTTGAACACGCTCCCGCCGGTGACCGGCAAGGCCGCCTCGGACGGGACGAACCTCGGATACTTCAGGCTGCCGAATGTCGAGATCCGCGATAGAGGACAGGCCGGACAAGTCGAGCGGCCCTGGCACCCGGTAAACGGCCCGGGTGTCCACGTCAAGCTCGGTGACCAGCCTGTCGAGCACGTCCTCGGAGATGGACTCCTCCACCTCGAGCCGCACCGCCGGCTCGAACCGCGCGCCGCATCAGCTCACGCTCGAGCGACTTCATCAGGTTCTCGGTAACGTCCTCGTCGATCTCCAGGTCACTGATCCTGGTGACCCGGAACACGTGGTCCTCGAGAATGTCCAGGCCGACGAACAGGTCGCCGAGATGCGCGGCGATGACATCCTCGATCGGCACGAACCTGTTCGGCGCGACGGTGAGCAGCCGGGGCAGCAGCGGCGGCACCTTCACCCTGGCGAACATGGTCTGCCCGGTGTCCGGGTCGGCGATGGTCAGGGCCAGGCTGAGCGTCAGGCCGGAGATGAACGGGAACGGGTGCGCCGGGTCGACGACCAGCGGCGTCAGCACCGGGTAGATGCGCTCCCGGAACAACGTCGTCAGCCGGGACTGCTCGTCTGGCACTAGCTCTTTCCAGCGCAGGATCTCGATCCCCTCGGCAGCGAGGGCTGGCTGCAGCAACTCGGTGAAGCAGCGGGCATGCCTGGCGGCCAGTTCGCCCGCGAACCGCAGCGCGTTCTCCAGGATCTGCTCGGCCGAGGCACCGGACGCATTCCTCCACCGGTAGGCCCGGTAGCCATCCGCCGGATCCGGCCAGCGATCCGGACGCCGAAGAACTCGTCAAGCGCGCTTGCGAAGATCGCGGCAAACCGGACCCGCTCGAGCAGCGGGACGTTGGGATCCTCGGCTAGCTCGAGCACCCGCTGCCCGAACTTGAGCCAGCCATCCTCGCGGTCCAGGTAGCGATCTGGCGGCAACTGGACTGTGAGACCTTCCTGATTTGCTTGCTCCGCTGTCTCCCGCTCGCGCTCCGCTGCCCTGGCCCGGGCGCGGGAGGCGGCCTGCTTGTGCTTTCTCGCCCGCTCTTGCGCAGCCTGCCGCTCCAGCTCCGCCGCCGCGGTCCGGGGCTCGGTCGGCTCGTCTCGGTCGGCTCGGTCGGCTCGGTCGGCTCGGTCGGCTCGGTCGGCGCGTCTAGCTGCGGCGGGTTCCATGTCGCTATTGTCCCCCGGCATACCAGCGGCAAAAGCCCGGTCCTGGTTTCGTGGCAGCGGCTCGCTGAATGGTGGGCTGCAATGACCTTCCGGCATCGGCCCGTTGCGCGCCCGTCGCACCGGTTATGCGCCTTTCCTACCTATGTGAGACGGCCTGTTGGCGGGCGCTCGTCGTACAACCGGATGGCCGCGTCAACCAGGCTCACCCGCTCCAGCGTTGCCACCTCGTCGCGCGGGATCCAGGCCGCCATGTCGGTGCTGCCGCCGGTCTCGAACCGCAAGGCTCCGCCGGTAATCCTGGCCGAGTACACGATCCGGATCCCGTGCAATTCGACGGTTTCCAGCTCGCGCTCGAACTGCCAGCCGACGCTGTGGATGCCGAGCAGCCGCTCAATCTCGATCGAGTAGCCGGTCTCCTCCGCGACCTCGCGGACCGCCGCGTCAACCGGATCCTCGCCGTGCTCAACTCCCCCGCCCGGCATCGACCACATCCGGCGATCCGGGGCGGCGATCCATCGCGCCAGCAAGACGCTGCCGTCTTGCACGAGCACGGCGTAGGCCGCGACCCTCGTGACTTTGCGCAAGTCAGGCACGCCGTAGGTATACCACCCGAGACGGCGCTTGCGCCGGCCGCGCGTTCCCGTAAGGATCGGACCGAAACCCTTCGGATCATGAAGGGGAACGGGGTCCAGTCAGAGCGGACGGAGATTTGTTATGCGGATCGGCATCTCGGTAGCTGAGCCGGACGGCACGGACGCGCTGGTCAAGGTCGCTGATCAACTGCGGAGGGCAGTCGACGACGGGTTCGCATCTGCCTGGATGTCCAACATTTTCGGCTTGGAGGCGCTGACGGCACTGGCCGTCGCAGGAAGCCAGGTACCCGGCATTGAGCTCGGTACCGCCGTGGTGCCGAGCTACCCGCGGCACCCGGCAGTACTCGCTCAACAGGCGCTGACCACCGACCTCGCCCTCGGCGGCCGGCTGGCACTGGGGATCGGGCTATCGCACCAGATCGTCATCCAGGACATGTACGGCCATAGCTTCGACCGGCCGGCCCGGCACATGCGCGAGTACCTTGCGGTGCTCGTGCCGCTGTTGCGCGGCGAGCCTGTCTCCTTCGATGGCGAAACCTTGCATGCCCATATCGGGCTTAGCGTGCCGCGCGTTGGTGACAAGGTCACACTCTTGCTCGCCGCGCTCGCTCCGCAGATGCTGCGACTGGCCGGGCGCTACGCCGACGGCACGGTGTTGTGGATGACCGGGCCGGCCACCGTCCGCGATTACATCGTCCCGGCCATCACCGCGGCCGCCAGCGACGCCGGCCGGCTAGCCCGCGCGTGGTGTGCATCCTGCCGGTCTGCGTGACCGATGATCCGGCGCAGGCGCGGGCGGATGCGGCCAACGCCTTCGCGATCTACGGGCAGCTGCCGTCCTACCGGGCCATGCTCGACAAGGAGGGCGCGGCTGGGCCGGCCGACGTGGCGATCGTCGGCGACGAGGATGCGGTGGCCGGCCAGATCATGGCACTGGCCGACGCCGGGGTCACCGACTTCGTGGCCGGCGAGTACGCGCGCGGCGCCGAGGGACCGCGAACCCGGGCGTTGCTACGCAAGCTCGTCAGCACCCAGGCCTGACCGCTCGCAGGCTTGCCGCAGCCCGGCCCGGCTCGTCAGCGCAGCCCAGGGACCGCCGGCCGGTGGCTACTATGCGCCGGTGGCGGCGGTCAGGCCGGCGCGTATTCAACTGACCGACACCGGACTGTCCCGTTTGCATACCTGCCACGTTTGTTCAGCTCGCGCACAATTTCGTGCACCTGGTTCCAGGGTCCCCGGTTCCAGACGCCATCGTCGAGCGGAGGTCAGCCGTGCCTGCTATGTCTCGCCGCCGATTTGTCGGAAACACCGTCAGCGCCCTCGGTGCCGTTGGAGCGGCCGCTGCGCTACCGGCCGCGCTCACGAAGGCCGTCGCGGCGGCCGGCGACAGGCCTGGGTCGCCGTCCCAGATCGAGCACGTCATCGTCTTCATGCAGGAGAACCGCTCGTTCGACACCTACTTCGGCACGCTGCGCGGCGTGCGCGGGTTCAGCGACCCGACCGCCATCACGCTGTCCACCGGACGACCGGTCTGGTACCAGCCCGACCCGAAGAATGTCGACGGCTACGAACTGCCGTTCCACCAGGACACCATCGCCACCAGCGCCGCCGCCGCGGTCGACCTGTCGCACTCCTGGATCGCGCAGCACGGGTCGTGGCACGGCGGCAAAATGGACAATTGGCTGCCGGCCCACCGGGCGGCCGACGGCGATGCCAACGCGCCGTTCACCATGGCTTATTACACCCGCGCGGACCTGCCGTTCCATTACGCGCTCGCGGACGCGTTCACCGTCTGCGACAACTACTTCTGCTCGGTGATGGCGCCCACCAACCCGAACCGGCTCTACGCGTGGACTGGCACCATCGACCCGGAGGGCAAGAACGGCGGCCCGGTGATCGATAACTCCGAGTCCGTGCCGTACACCTGGACCACTTATGCCGAGCGGCTCCAGGCCGCGGGCGTTACCTGGCGCAACTATCAGGAGCCGGACACCGGCGATGACAACCCCCTGGCATGGTTCAAGCAATTCCAGACGGCGCCGACGACCTCGCCGCTGTACCAGCGGGGCATAGCTCCCGTCCCGCAAGGCACCCTGGTCGAGGCCTTCGCCGAGGATGTTCGTAACGACAACCTGCCGCAAGTTTCGTGGATCATCGGGACGAACGCCTCGAGCGAGCACCCGCCGTACCTGCCGGCGGTCGGGGCGACGGTCATCCATCAGCTCCTTGAGGCTCTCGCGAGTAACCCGAGAGTGTTCTCCAAGAGCGCGTTCTTCCTGATGTACGACGAGAACGATGGGTACTTCGACCACGTGCCGCCGCCCACCGCTCCGCCTGGAACCGCCGATGAGTACCTCAGTGTGATACCGGCATCGGCCGGTGGCATCAATGGGCCCATCGGGCTCGGCTTCCGGGTACCGATGATCGTCATCTCGCCGTTCAGCGCCGGCGGGTTCGTCTCCAGCGAGGTCTACGATCACACCTCAACTATCCGGTTCATGGAGCGGATCTTCGGCGTCGAGGAGCCGAATATCAGCGCCTGGCGCCGGCAGACCTGCGGCGATCTCACCGAGTCCCTGAACCTGCGGCCCGAGCGGGGGGTCTCGTTCCCGTCGCTGCCGCACAACTACCTGCTGAACCAGTACGTGAACAGCCAGGACCAGAATCCTCCGGTCGTTCCGGCGAACCAGACTCAGCCGATGCAGGAGCCGGGCACCCGCCCGCCGGCCTCGGCACAACGTAGTGAGCCCGCATAAGCAGAAGTCTGCTATGAAGTCTATAATTCTTCCATGGCGTTGAGTATCAAGAGCGACGAGGCGGACCGGCTCGCCAGGGAACTGGCTGCCGAGACGGGTGAGACATTGACCGAGGCTGTCGAGATCGCGCTCAGGGAGCGGCTCGACCGTGAGCACGGCCGACATGCCGCCAGCATGAGAACGCGGCTGAGGCGGTTGGCGGCAGATGTGGCGGCCCTGCCCGTCGCCGACAACAGGGCGCCAGAGGAGATCATCGGCTACGACGACACTGGCCTGCCGCGTTGACGGAGCCGACCCGGAAGAGCCTTGTCGTCGACACGTCGGCGGCAGTGGCGGTCATCCTCGGCGAGCCGGGAAGCGCAGAACTTGCGGCGCACCTTGAAGATGCCCTCGCCCGGCTGATGCCGGCCGCCATCCGTGTCGAGTTGGGCATCGTCATAGAGGCTCGGCTGTGGCCCGCGGGGCAGGACGTTGTCGATCGGTTCCTTCGCGACGCAAAGATCGACATCGTGCCCGTGGATGCGGACCTGGCCGCCCGTGCAATGAGTGGCTGGCGGCGATATGGCAAGGGCCGGCACCCGGCCGGCCTCAATTTCGGCGACTGCTTCACCTACGCCCTCGCTGAGCGGACGGGGCACCCCGTGCTGTGCACCGGCGATGACTTCGTAGCTACGGATATCACCGTGGTGCGACCTCCGCCGGCGACTGACGCGGCCCAGGTCGAAACAGAGCAGCGGCTCATCCAGGAGCCGGAGTGACATGTCAGGGCCGCGCTGAATCCGAAGGCACCTCCCTGCTCGCACTGCGCTAGCCCGCCACCGTAGGCCGAAGGCACTACTGGGTATAGCCCGCATAGCGCGCGCCGAGCGGAGCGGGCAGGCTAGTGATGCCGCTGCGACGATGCGCCTGTCGCGCGCGAGGTCTGGCGAGTTGGCAAGGGCCTGCCCGGATACCCAATGCCCGACATCGACATCGGGCAGGCCCTCACCGCCCCCTCCCGGTGCTTGTAGGCTTGTCGGGTCTTCCGTACAAGCAGGCGGAGCATGACCGTATCCGAAAGTTGATGCCGCGGGAAGGAAATGATGTCGCAACGTGACGAACATCACTTTACGGTCGACGACCAACGGGCAGTCGACGGTGTGAGCGACATCATCGACGTCTCCGTAATCAACCCTCGGAGCATGCTGCCCGCGTATCTTCAGCTTGCGATCTACCTGCGCGGTGCGATCATCGTCCGGCAGCTCCCGCCCGGATCGGCGCTGCCGTCCGAGCCCGAGCTCGTGGAGCGGTACAGGGTGAGCCGGGACACGGTGCGGAAGGCGATGCAGCTCCTCCGCGAGATCGGCCTGGCCGAGACGCGGCGAGGCGTCGGGCACTTCGTGACGCGCACTCCTGAGATCCACCGGGTCGTCCTGGCTCCGGGCAGCCGGGTGATCGTGCGCATGCCTCAGCCGCATGAGATGGGCGAGCTGCTCGGGCTGACCGTGTTTGTGGTGAGCGAGCCCGGCAAGCGGCCCGTCACTTACGACACGGCCCAGACAGTGCTGGTGTGCCCGTAGGCCGCCTGTACCGGCGCCCAGCTTGAGCCGGTCGGCCAGCCGTGGTCGGGGCTTCCCTCCGTAGCGTTCTAGTGGAGGTGACTGCTGCTTAGACTGTGCGGATGACTGAATCGGTGGACGTCGAGAGCCTTTCCGCGGAAGCGAAGGCTGTGCTGGCGGTGCTGGAGCGCAACCGTCGCACGTTCGAGTGGAAGACGGGTGGCCTTGACGGCGTCGGGTTGGCGGCGACGACGGCTGCGTCCTCGATGACGCTCGGCGGGCTGGTCAAGCACATGGCGTTGGTAGAGACGGACTGGCTGGCGGTTAAGTTGGCCGGGCAGGCGTACGGGTCGCCGTGGGACGAGGTGGATTTCGACGCCGATCCTGACTGGGAGTGGCGGACTGGGGCGCAGGATGCCCCGGAGGCGGTGTACGCGCTGTGGCGGTCGGCGGTGCAGCGGTCCCAGGATGTGGTCGCCGCCGCGCTACGGGACGGGGGCCTGGACGGCGCGGCGCGGTTCACGGGGCGGGACGGGCATACCGCCAGCGTGCGGGAGATGCTTCTGGACATGATCGAGGAGTACGCGCGGCATACCGGCCACGCCGACCTGTTGCGCGAGTCCGTGGACGGCTTGGTCGGCGAGGGCGCCCCACCGGATCTCCATCTCTGAGATTTTCTTCTGCCCTCCGGCAGTTGGCACTGCGTACGCGGAGGCTGATAGGTCTTGCCGCGGTGGCAAGCCTCGCGCTATTCACGCTAGCCCCGGCCGGCATCGCTGCCGCGGCCACCCTATCGCTGTCCCCGGCGCCCTACCCCAGCGTGCCGGGCCGTTTCTACAGGGTTGCCGCTACGTCGGCGAATGACATGTGGGCGGTTGGCCTGACATCAGGTCCTGCGCTGATCTGGCATTCGAACGGCAGTTCGTGGGTGCAGTACACCTTCAACCAGGACTTGTACTTCCTTGGAGTGTCGGCCGTGGCCCGAACTGACGCTTGGGCGGTTGGCGGAACCAACTGGGGCTACCCGACCCAGACTGTGGCCTACCACTGGAACGGCAAGACCTGGAGCCAGGTGCCGACACCGACCCCAGGGGGCAGCGCGTACTTCAACGCAGTCGCGGCCACCTCGCCCAGCAACGCCTGGGCGGTCGGGCTGATCGGCGGCGGACCGGGCGATAACGGATTCTCAGTTCCGCTGATAGAGCACTGGAACGGCAAGGCCTGGCGGCGGCAGTTCTTCAACCTGCCCAAGAACAGTGGCGAGTTCAATGGCGTGGTGGCTACCTCGGCCAGCAACGCCTGGGCCGTCGGGCAGACCAACAACGGCGGCCCGAGCGGCGCGCTCATGGAGCACTGGAACGGCAAGCGGTGGAGCCAGGTGCCCAGCCCCAACCCCACCGGCTCGACCGACGTATGGGACGTGTCGGCAAGCTCGCGCACGAACGCGTGGGCGGTCGGCTATACCAACCCGAACGGCTGCTACTGCGGCACCGCCGCGTTCCACTGGAACGGCAAGCGGTGGACCACGGTGCCCACCCCCAACCCGTCGGCCAGCTCCATCGACGCGCTCCTGGGGGTTGTCGCCGTCTCGCCGTCCGATGCCTGGGCCGTGGGCACCACCGACTGGTCCAGCACGCTGATCGAGCACTGGAACGGCAAGTCCTGGCATGATTAGCCAGACCGATATCTCAGCTCTCCTCCTTCAGGTACAGGTCACGAAGCAGGCTGATCTCGGCGCCGTGGTGGATCACCTCGCGGTTGATGTGCAGGACAAGCGCCGCCATCGAGTACTCGGCAAACGGGCCCTCGGCGGGCCCGCACGGTTGCGCAAGGCCGTCCGCGCCCAGGCCGCGCACGCCCTTGATCCAGGCGTCGTGGCCCTCGTCCAGCTGGCGTAGCGCCGCCTCCGCCGTGGTTGCGTAGTCCCAGGTCGGCCAGTCGGCGGGCGGTCCGCCGAAGTGCGAGGCAGTCCGGGATCCGAACACGCCGACGATGATGTGCGCGAGCCGCCAGGCGATCGTCGTGACGGGCTCGGGATCGTGCGGTGGCATGGCGAAGTCCATAACGAAGTCGCCGGGACCCATCGCCAGCGGCGTCGAGCTCTCGGCGCGAGGGCGGATGCTCCAGCAGCCGGGCACCGGCTCCCAGAAGTACTCGGCGTCCGTCAGCCCGTCCAGGCGCGGGCGCAGCTGGTTCTCCCAGTGCCATTCGAGCTGATCGGCCAGTTCGCTGTTCCAGTCGATATCCATGGCCTCGACGCTAGACGCGTATGCGGACAGAAATGGTCCTCAATTGCTGGCAGACTGAGATTCGTGATGGAAACTTCAGCGCGGCTGCTGCGGCTGCTGTCGCTGCTGCAAGCCCGCCCGGAGTGGCCGGGCGCGGACCTGGCCAGTCGGCTCGAGGTAACCGTCCGTACCCTGCGGCGGGACGTGCAGAAGCTACGCAGCCTCGGTTATCCAGTGCACGCCGTACCGGGCGTGGCAGGTGGTTACCGACTCGGAGCGGGAGCTGCGTTGCCGCCGCTGCTGCTCGACGATGACGAGGCCGTGGCGGTGGCGCTCAGCCTGCGCACGGCCGCGACGCATTCGGTGACCGGAGTCGGCGAGGCGTCCGTCCGGGCGCTGGCCAAGCTGGAGCAGGTGCTGCCGTCCCGGCTGCGCGAGCGGGCACTAGCGATCGGCCAGGCAACGGTGCCGTTGAGCGGGCCGGGCGCGGCGGTAGATGCGGATGTTCTCACCGCCATCGCCCGCGCTTGCCGCAACCAGGAGCGAATCGTTTTCGCGTATCGCCGTGGCCAGGACATCGAAACGACCGACCGCCGGGTCGAACCGCATCGCCTGGTCCAGGCCGGTTACCGGTGGTACCTGGTCGCCCGGGACTTGGAGCGCGACGACTGGCGCACGTTCCGCGCCGACCGGATCGAATCGCCGCGCCTGACCGGGATTAGGTTCGAGCCGCGCGACCCGCCGGACGCGGCTGCCTTCGTTGCCAACGCCGTCACCACGGCGCCGTACCGCTACCAGGCCAGGGTGCTCGTGCACGCACCGGCGAATGCTGTCGCCGCACTGGTTCCGCCTACTGTCGCCGTGGTGACTGCTGCCAGCGCTGACAGCTGCCTGCTGACCAGCGGCTCCGATTCTCTGGACGGGCTGGCGTTCCATATCGCGATGCTCGGCTTCGACTTCACTGTGCTAGACCCGCCCGAACTGACTGACCGCATGCACGTCCTGGCCGCCCGGCTCCAGCAAGCCGGGCAGCCATCATCGGTTGTCTTGCACACCTTCCGAGGTGCCAGCCGACATGCGGGGAATCATTACCGCGAGGACTAGGCCGATCAGCGTAATCACTACCAGGGTCGCGAGAGAGTAGCCGAAAGGCTTCCCGGCGGGTTGCCTGACTGCAACCAGGATGGAGCCAACTAGCGCGGTACCGACCGACGATCCCAGGTTCGAAACACTGCGTGACAAGCCTGAGATATCGCCTTGGTCGGTTTCGGGGAAGCTGGATTGGACGACGTTGACCGACGAGGTCAGCATGACTCCGATGCCCGCGCCGAATAGCAGTAGCCCAGGCACGAAGCTGAGGTTGCTCGAGTCCTTCCGGACTAGCGCGAGCAGCAGGACCATCCCGGCCGTCGTGATCAGGAAGCCCGCGATAATCAGCCACCGCTGGTTATGACGACGTGCCATCCGGTCTGCTGCGGCAGCGGCGGCAAGTATCCCGATCGTGGCCGGGGTCAGCATAAGGCCGGTCTGGATCGCGTCGTACCCACGCACTTCCTGCAGGTAGACCGAGGTCACGAAGAAGGATCCCTGCAGGATGAGCCACTGGATGAACTGAGTGCCCAGTGCGAGGTTAGCCACCCGGTTGCGGAACAACCTCAGCTGGAGCAACACGTCCCGGCCCTTCCTCTGGGCGGACCGGAGATGCAGGAAGAACCACAGCAAGAAAATCGCGCCGATGCCAATGTAGATCCACACCGGCGAGATGGAGCCCTTGGATAGCACCACGGTGCCGCCGATCGAGAAGTCCTTGCGCGACACGAAGAAGCCGTACGTCCTGGACTGCAGCAGACCAAGGACCACGAAGAACAGCCCCGCAGCTGACAGAACCGCGCCGGTCAGGTCGAAGCGCGGCCTGCGGCCTTGCCGGGCCGGATCGGTGATCTTGCGCGCCAAGATGATGATCCAGGCGACCACTAGGACCTGCAGCACGAACGAGGCGCGCCAGCTGATGGCGCTGGTCACGAGCCCGCCGATGAGCGGCCCGGCGGCCGCACCGAGACCACCCGCGCCGCTGATCACGCCGAAGTACCGGGCGCGTGACTTGACGTCGGGGAACGTCACCGTGACCAGGATGTAGATCGGCGGGATCATCAGGGCTGAGCCGATGCCTTCCAGCAGCGAGTAGCCGAAGATGAGCAACCCGAGCCCTTGCGCCAGCGCGGCGATCAGCGCCCCGGCACCGTAGATGATCAAGCCACCGACAAAGCACTTCTTGCGGCCCCAGATATCGGTCAGCTTGCTGCCGGGGATCATTAGTGACGCCATGGTGAGGGTAAACAAGGTGATCGCCGTCTGCACACCGGCCGCATTCGTGCTCAGGTCCTTGGCGATCGCGCTGATCGCCACATTCATGTTCGTGGCCGCGTAGCTGGCAATGAACTGAGCCAGCGCCAGCGGAAGGATCATCGAGCGGCCAGCAGCAGACGCCTTCGGCGCGCTGGTGCCGGTCACGGTCGCCTCTCTCTGTGGCAGCCTGCACGGGTGATCTAGGCTGCCTACCCCGGTGCGGCGTCGCCCTCACCCGAGGGCCGGATCGACTTAGTGCGGGCGCTTGTCACATGAATCACCCGGCGAGGATGAGGACGGCGGCCGTCCAGTCTCCGCAGAATCAACTATGAGCGGATACCGCGGCCGTGCTCGAGCGCCGGGTGACCTGCGGGACTCGGTTACGGTCGGGCGCGGCGTGCCCCGTTGACCGCCCTGAGCCCGGACGCCAACGTTCGGGGCAGCCGTTCGCAGCGATGGCTTGCCCGGTTGTGCTTCGTTTTCGTGGCCGCGGCGGTCGCTATAGTCGTTGTCTTCGCAGGGCTGAAGAGCCTGGCGATGCTGGCCGTCGGCATCGCGGCCGCAGTGCTGACGGTGGCCGCGGCGTACTGCTTCCTGTCCCGGCGGGGCCTGTGGCGCTGGCTGTCGCTGGCTGTCTTCGTCCTGACGCCGATCGCCGTCGTCATCGCATACGCGTTCGCAGCGCTCCTGTGGGTCGCGGTCGCGTCGGCCGCCGCCTGGCTATTTGCCGCCATAGCTGCGCGCCTGGCGCTAGCTGGCGACCAGACTGACTGGCGCATGCCCGAACGGCCAGCCGAGCCCGCCACGAAACCGTTCCTGATCATGAATCCAAGGTCCGGGGGCGGGAAAGTGGGCAAGTTCGACTTGCAGCGCAAGGCCGAGGACCTTGGCGCCCAGGTCTTCCTCATGAACCAACCCGAGCCGACCGACGTAGCCCGGGTTGCCCGTGAGGCGGTCGCGGCAGGAGCGGATTTGCTGGGCGTAGCCGGCGGCGACGGAACCCAAGCACTAGTGGCCGGAGTCGCTGCGCGACACGACATCCCGTTCATGGTGATCACTGCGGGCACCCGCAACCATTTCGGCCTCGATCTCGGACTAGACCGCGACGATCCCTCGGCTTGCCTGGATGCGCTGCCGGACGGCGTCGAACTCCGCGTCGACCTCAGCATGATCGGCGAGCGTACCTTCGTAAACAACGCATCGTTCGGCGCGTACGCCGAAGTCGTGGACACCGCCGCCTACCGTGACGACAAGGTCGGCACAACCCTGGACCTGCTGCCGGACCTGCTCTCCGGTCATCGCGGCGCGCGTCTTTCTGCGCGAGCGGGCGGCGTCCGGATCAGTGCGCCACAGGCGCTGCTGGTGGCCAACAACCCGTACGGCACCGGCGACATCGCGGGTCTCAGTCGCCGGGCACGGCTGGACCGCGGCACGCTCGGCGTCGTCGCGGTTCAGGTGAGCAGCCCACGTGCGGCCGTCCGCCTGCTCCGGGGCACCCGCGCCAGCGGGGTGCGCGCGCTGACAACCACGGAGGTCGTCGTCAGTGCCGATACCGCGCAGATCCCGGTCGGCATCGACGGCGAAGCGGTGACGATGCCGACGCCTGTGCTGTGCAGCATTCACCCTGGCGCCCTCCGGGTTCGGGTGCCGCGGAATCGTCCGGGCGTCCGTCCGCCGAAACCCGCACTGAGCCTGGCGCGGCTCAGGCAGCTCGCCGCGCCCAGCCTGCGTCGCCACCACGGCGCGCGCGGCGGGGCTGCCGGGACGCCGGAGGCGGACAGGAAACCGGCGCGCATCTGAGATGGAGGGGTCGACGAGCGGTTACGAACGCCTGCCTGAGCGCCAGGACCTGTTGCGGCGCGCCGGCGAACTGTCGGCGAAGACACTCATCATCGACGTGGAGCCGTTTGTCGCGTACTGGGACACGAGCCAGCAGGCCCTCGACCGGGGAGTGGCGCTGATACTCGACCAAGCCGCTGGCATCCCTGGCCTAGAGGCCGTCTGCTTTGCCACGAATTCGGCCCGCCGCCCCGGCACAATTCCTGCCGTCGCAGGACTGCGCGTGATCTATGTGTCGACTGCCCACAAACCGCTCCGGCTTGCGCCCTACCGAGAGCTCCCCACACCAGGAGTGGTCATCGGAGATCAGGCCGTCACCGACGGGATGCTAGCCCGCCGCCTCGGATACACGTTCTTGCACTACACCCCGCCGTTGACCAATGCGCCCTTCGGACCACGGCTCATGAGTTACTGCGGACGGCTGGTCAAGCCTTTCCTGGCTCGCAGACAATGAGCACGCCGGCAGGCGAGCAGCGGCAAGGCCAGGCTGACGGAGTCTACGGCACCATCATCACGGCTTCCGTGCTGGCTTCTGCCGGTGATCAGCTAGCTGCCCTGCCACTGGCCATCTCGGTGGTGATAACGCTCGGAGTCTACTGGGTAGCTGACGTGTACGCCCGGCTGCTGGCCGGGCCGATACGGAACGGGCGACTGCCGACCTGGCCGGATGCTCGCGCCACGCTGGCAGCGACCTGGCCGATCGTCAGTGCGTCGTTTACGCCGGTGCTCGTGCTGGGCCTTGCCCGACTTGTCGGCGCATCGTCCGCTGCGGCCGCAACCGATGCGCTGGCCGTTGCCGTCGTCATGCTGATCATCTACGCATGGTCGGCGTGCCGGGCAGCCAGTCTTCGTGGCATCCAGATCGTTGCTGTCACGGCATTGGCCGCCGCGTTGGGAGTGCTGATGATAATCCTGAAGAACGTCGTACTGGTCCATCTCCATTAAGGCACGCCGTCGGCCAGCTCATGCCGAAGGTTCTAAAGGCCGCGCTCGGCCGTGATGCGGCCTGTCTCGGCTGCGCTGACCAGGCCCGCATAGTCGCGCTCTGTTTGGTCGGCATAGGCGGCTGCAAAATCCGTGATCGCATTGTCGAAAGCAGCGGAGGCACCCAGGTAGGAAGCGATGGCAATCCGGTCACCAGTCCTCGCGTGCGCTCGCGCCAGCGTCCAGCCGCAGAGCATGCCGTAGCGGCGCATTCCGCCGGGGACCATGACACCGATGTCGAGCGAGAACTTCCAGTCGCGCAACTGGCGCACGTAGTAGTCGTGCGACCGGCCGTCGGTACCATGCCGGTTCCGCATCCAGCCGAGGAAGATGTCGCTGGCGGCCTGCGTGAAGCGCTGGCCTACCACGACGCGCTGGCCCTGGTTGCTGTACTCACCGGGTCCGGCGAAGACGCTGAGGACCGACTTTTCGGCTTCCTTGACCTGGAGGAACAGCGGATCGGAATCGCCGCCGCCGAGCATCAGCGCGATCCAGCACCGGGTGCCCACGCTGCCGACACCGACGACCTTCAGGGCCAGATCAGCGAGCTCGTACCGGCCGAGCAGGACGGCGCTGTCCTCGCGCAGCGTGCGCTGGTAGGCCTTCAGCAGTTCCGAGATCTGTTCTTCCGCTCCCGCGGTTTCCTGCTGGGCCAGCAAGTCGGAGACTGGGATGATGAGCGGCGGATCAGCAATGATCTTGCGCTGGCCGTCGGCCATGGTGGTCAGCTTGGCCAGAGCTTGGATGCTGTCCTTGGTGCGTGCCTTGGCCATTCCTTCGTCAACGAGCTTGCGCATCCGTGCCGTCAGCCCGGACTTGAACTCGGCCCTGAGCTCATCCAGGTCCGCATGTGAATACCAGACGTCCAGGTTCGTCATCCCGGCGAATGCGCGCATGGCCTGCCGGTACTGGCCGACCGCGGCCAGCAGGATCTTCGCGCGCTGTTTGCGTGAGTATCCGTTCTCCCGCGCCGCCACCTCAATGCTGGCGGCAAGGCGCTTGACGTCCCACTCCCAAGGGCCAGGCAGAGTCTCATCGAAGTCGTTGATGTCGAAGACCAGCCTGCGCTCGGGTGATCCGAACACGCCAAAGTTCGATAGGTGCGCGTCACCACAGGCCTGGACGATGAACCCGGTCACGGGGGTGGCAGTCAGGTCGGTCGCCATGGGCAGCGCCGCGCCGCGGAAATAGGAGAAAGGAGATACCAGCATGCGGCCGTAACGGACCGGTACTAGCTCAGGCACGCGCGACTTAGCCTGGCTTTCCAGCAGGTCAACCGGGTCTGGCCGGTCGCGCGGCAAGTCGAGCATCGCGTGATCTTCGCGCGGCAAGACGGCCCTGGCAGCCTTGCCGACAGCGGCACGCTCAGCCGGCGTCAGCAAGCTGCCGGGCGACGGCCATTCCGGTTTGGCGACAGGCGCTTTGACCTGGGTCTTTACCGCGGACATCGGCACCTCCTGACCGGATAGGGATGCCCCTACCCCCGATCAAGCTGCGCAGATCACCCGGACCGGGTGATCTGCGGCTAGCCAGCGGCCCTGTCTCACCCCGGCGGGTGACCGGGCAGCGCGCTGCGGACTGCCGGCCTGAATACGCTAAAGTGCCGTTGGCTACCCGCAGGAAAGCTCCCGTCACTCGCAGCAACGATATCGCATACGGATGTTAAAGAGATATCGTGCGAAAGTTAAAGAGCTGGCGGCGTGATATTACCTATACCTGCGACGGATCAAATCGAGGTATCTCTCCTGCTAACCTGGCGGGCGCATGCCGGGATGACGTATGCGCGGGAAGTCTTCGATGAAACTGGCGAGAGAACCCTCGGCCGTCGATACAAGATCCGCCGAACGGACACCTAATATGCTCGACCGGGTCTTGCGACTAGTCGATTCCGGGCCCGCGCCGTTCTTTCGGGCGGCAATGGTATCGCTGGCCGTTACCAGCATTCTGGGGATCGCCATCGCGCTGGCGGTCCGGCCAGCGGGGGCAATCCCTGCACCCCAGCGAGACACTATCCAGACGGCGCTCGTCGTGCTGGTCTCGATC
The DNA here is from genome assembly GCA_963834665.1 of uncultured Actinomycetota bacterium. Classification (GTDB taxonomy): domain Bacteria; phylum Actinomycetota; class Actinomycetes; order Streptosporangiales; family Streptosporangiaceae; genus JAJYUU01. The sequence goes on along the minus strand of CAWICK010000002.1, from coordinate 11,684 downwards.
GGGGTCGTGTCCCTGGCCGCGCTGATGCGGCCAGTGCGGCGGCGGGTGGTCGGCCTGCTTGACCGGGTGATCGCCGCACCGGAGCGCGCGGCGATCTGGCTGGCACTCGCTGCCTGGTTCCCGAGTTTGCTGATCATCGCCTACTTCCGGGCTAAGGCGACCTTGCCGCCCAGGGCTGTGTGGCTCGTCTTCGGGTTTCTTGACAAGCGCTGGGAGACAAGTGCCTGCCTGCTTGGAGCCCTGGCGCCCATGCTTCTTCTAGTTGCCGCGGCTCGGGTGCTCACGATCGGCCGCCAGCACCCGCCGGGCTGGCGGTCGTGGCTTGCTGGGCTCGTGCCGCGGAGCAATGCGCCGCAGGGCGCACCGGAAGGCAGCGCGCCGGAAGCCAGCGCGACTGCGGCGGACGCAGGGAAAGCCCGGGCTGGGCGATTGGTCAGGATCGGGGCAGGGATCTTCACCGCCCTCGGCCTGGCGTACTACTTCTACGGGCCGCCGTGGTATCTCAGCCGGGGGTCGGGCGGTGGCCCTATCGGCTATCAGGAAGATGTTTTCCTGCAGGGCATGCAGGCCATATCTAAAGGGCATCTCCCGTATATTGGGTCGGCTGCGATTCAGTACGGGCCCGGCACCCAGCTCATTTCCTACTTTTTCATGCGCCACCTCTTCACGTTCTCCGTCGGTGGCTTCCGCGAGTCCTGGGCGGTCTTTCAATGGGTCGGCGCATCAGTATTCTTCGCAGCGCTATTTCTTGCGTTCGGTTACGGCCGGGGACTCGTCGCATCGCTGATGACCGCGCTTATCTATCCGGCCCAACTGCTGCTCGGATTCGGGCCAGGCGGTGACTACACCGGCTACTTTGGCTGGGCCAACCCGCTGCGGTACGCGGGTGCCATCTCGCTGATTGTGCTGCTGCCCGCGGTCATCAGGCGTTCCCCGTCAGTTCGGGGCTACGCTGGCGCGGCCGCGCTCGGCCTGCTCTGGGGAGGCTCGTCCTACCTCGCGCAGGAGAACCTGATCGCGGGAGCAATCGGCGCACTGGCCGTCGCAGCGCTGCTGCTGCTCAGCGGCACGGCCTCGGGGAGTGCGGTGGCAAGATCGCTTCTCAGCGTGCTGGCAGGCTTCGTGCTCGTGTGGGTGCCGGTGGTGGCCTTCTACGCCGCCAAGGGGGCCCTCGCCAGCTTTCTGCACTTGTACTTCCTCATCCCGCAGGCCGTCGCGGGCGGGTACAGCAACACTCCATTCGGGGGTACCAAGCGCTCCGCGGCCACCTATGTGACCTCCCGGCCGTGGGTGCACCTCTTCGAGATCCTGCCCGTCATACTGGCCATCCTCGCCTTGCTCGCAGTCGTCCGGTTCCGGCCGTTCCGGATCGCGGAAGAGTGGTCGCGGGACAGAATCATGCTGGTCGCCGTCGTCGTGACCGCGATCCTGCTGTACCAGGGCGCTCTGCTGCGCTCTGACGTCGCGCACCTGACCGGGACAATGCTGATCTTCCCGGCCCTGGTGATCGTCGCTGCCACGACGCTGCCGCGACTAGTACTGCACGGGCTGGCATTCCCGCGACTGGCACAGCCGTGGCTGGCTCGAATTCAACAGCCAGCAGCGCTACTGGTGACCGCCGCTGCGCTGTTCGCCTGCTCGCTCCTGCTGCTGCCAGCACGGCTACTCGGGCTCTCGCACATTCGAGGTGAATTCGAGGTTCCCTATCTCGACCGGCAGCACCTGGCGGCTTCTCCCGCTCGCGGCACGCCTGCCACTATCGCGGGTCAGCGGATCGGACCTGGGCTCGCCGAAGCGCCGACCTGCTGCCAGTTCTCGACTTCGTCAATGCCGAAGTTCGTGCAGCTTATGAACCAGATTCATGGAATCGTCGGCAACCGCACGACATATGTCGTCGGCTTCCGGAACGGATACCCGGGACTGATCTACTTCGTGGCCGATCTCAAACCCGCACCGATACCGGTCGACCCGTACACCCTGGTATTCACGCAGCAGCAGCTAAATGCTTATCTGCAGACCTTCCAGCGGAGTGTGCTGCCCCGGACCCAGGCCCTGATTACCCCGAACCTGCACAGGCCAGAGGCGCTATATTTCATGCGCCGGTACCCGCACACCCGCCGGATTACCCTGCGCTACCAGAGAGGCCCGTATTTCGTGCTGCTGAGCAATTAAGGCCGGCCACACTATGCCATCGGGTCGGTGTCTTCTCTGACGCGCGCGACCGCGACGACAGACTGCCCGAACGGCAGCAGGCCCGCCAAGCGCTCGAGGAATCTCACCACCGGCACGATCAGGCGATCGTAGAAGCTGATCGTGCCGCCCGTGGAAGGCTGCCGGCGCAATAGGCTCGTGAATGCGTAATAGCAGATCAGCCCCAGCGAATTCGCATACCGGACATCGACTGCTTCCACCCCCGCGTCGGCCAGTGCGTCGCGCATCGAGCGTTTCGTATAGCGCCGCACATGCCCGGTGGCGACGTCCACAGGGCTCATCGCGAACGGGAAGGCCGGGCAAACCAGCACGATATACCCATCGGCGCGAACCAGCCGGGCCATGCACTGCAACGCGCCGACATGGTCGTCGATGTGCTCCAGCACGTTGTAGGAAACGAGGCACGAATGGTCCGCGCGCTCGTCGGTCGGCAAGATCAGCTGCCGCACGGTAACGTTCGGGTGCGCGGCCATCTCTTGCTGAAGCTGGCGCAGGAGCGCCGGATCTGCCTCTGTCGCCGTGAATTTCTGTACTGACGGCAGCCATTCCAGGGCATAGTCTCCGAAACCGCTGCCAATCTCGATAGGATGCTCACCGAGGAACGGGATCGCGAAACTTGCAAACCATTTCCGGTGATTGCCGCAGTTCGCCAGCGCGACCAGCACGTCGTGCTGGGTCTGCCGGTCCCCCCGCAGTTCCTCGACTTCAGGCACGTCCTGATAACTGGGTGCTTTCACGGAAGATGCCCCTCGCAGGATGAGAGGGCGGACCGCCCGACCGCTTACAAGACATTGGCGAAATTACGCGGTCAAATAGGACGCACTCGCCCGCGCTTGCACTCAGAAGACGTTACCTCCCAGCTAGGCGGACTTCGCGTGTGATGGGAGTAATATCTGCCAAGATTTACCCCACTATTACCAACTCGATTCAGCCGCGGTAAACGTCCTGTCGTGGTCGTCAAGGGTCCGCTTTTCTCGCGGGACCTGCGCGACACTCTTCTGCTACCCACCGCTGCGGCGGCGAAGCAAGCCGGCCCGCGCCACGATTGGCGTGCCGGGTCAGCCCAGGCCGCAGGCCTTGTGAATCTCCTCGCGGCTAGCCAGCTTGACGCGTGCGCCGCGGCCGAGCCTCGCCGCAAGATCCTTCTCGGCCGCCTCGATCTTCAGCCAGTCGGCGTAGCTGACATGCTGCAGCCCGCGGTCGGCCAGCACCTCATGCAGCGCAGAGCCTGCCGCATCGGCGCCTGCTCCGGCGGCTGACGGCATCCGGAGCAAGCCGGCCCGCGGCAGCTGTACGTCGCCGGGGCCAGGACCACCCGCCAGGTCGGCTAGCAGCGATCTGACAGTCTCGGCGGCGTCGGACTTGTTCGTGCCGATCACGCCGGTAGGACCGCGCTTCAGCCAGCCCGCAACGTACTCGCCCGGCAGCGGCTGGCCGTCGGGCCCTAGTACCCGGCCAGCCTGGTTCGGCACCGTGGACGACCGCTCGTCGAAAGGCACGCCAGCAAGCGGCACGCTCTGATAGCCCACCGAGCGCAGCACCATCTGCACGTCCAGCGTCTCCCGCTCGCCTGTCCCTTGCAGTTTCCCCGACTCGTCCAGCCTGGTCCGCTCGACTACCAGAGCCTGGACCCGCGTTCCCGCCCTGGATCTCTTCCGGCCGCAACCAGAAGCGGACGGTCAGCCTGCGTCCTCGCGCCGGCTGCGGCCCGGCCGGCCCAGTCCGGAGATCACCGTGTAGTTGCCGCGCACGTGCCGGTCAGTCTCGGCCAGCCGGGCGCTCTCGCCGGTCGGGTCGAACGCGTGCAGGTCCGCCTCGCCCTCGCCGACCACGATGTCCACGCCCGGCAGCTCGCCAAGCTCGCGCAGCTCCTTGGTGGTGAACTTGGCCTGCGCCGGGCCGCGGCGGCCGATCATGTGCACCTCGCGGACCTTGCTGGCCATCAGCGCCTCAAGCACCGGCTGCGATACGTCGGTCTCGCGCAGTTCCTCCGGGTTGCGAATGAGGATCCGCGCTACGTCGACGGCCACGTTCCCCACGCCGATCACCGCCACCGACTCGGCGTCCAGGGTGAACGCGGACGGGTCAACGTCAGGGTGGCCGCAGTACCAGTTCACGAAGTCGGTCGCCGCGATGCTGCCGGGCAGGTTCTCGCCAGGAATGCCGAGCTGCCGGTCGCGCATCGCCCCGGTGGCGTATACCACCGCGTCGTAGGCGGCCAGCAGGTCATCGCGGGTGACGTCATCGCCCAGGTGCACGCCGCCGATGAAGTTGACGCCCTCGTGCTCGAGCACGTTGCGCAGGTACTCGGCGATCGACTTGATCGACTTGTGGTCGGGCGCTACGCCGTACCGGACCAGGCCATACGGGGTGGGCAGCCGGTCCAGCACGTCCACCCGGATGGACGCTGGGCGGGTCCAGCGCCGCGGCCTGCTTGATCAGCGCCTCGGCGGTGTACAGCCCGGCCGGACCGGAGCCGACGACCGCAACCTGGAGAGTCTGCATGCATGCGATTCTGCCTTGTCGCGGCGCATGACGCGGCCACGGCGCCGGACTCGGCGAGGGCCGGACGCCGGTCCGGGACGCCGTCCGGACGCCGGTCCGGACGCGGGCCGGCCGTAATCGGGCGCCTTGCCGCCGGGTGAATTTTGCCAGCGTTCCTTTTTACTCTCCCTTACGCCGGCCCCCTCATTGTCTTTAGCCCATGCCGGGTATCGCTTCGCATCTCATCAATTGCAGGTCAGCAGACAACAGGCACACTGCGCTAGACCTGCATGCGCAGCGGCCGCAGGCCGGATGACCAGCAAGGATGCAGAGTGAATTCTCGGGGCAAGAACCACAGGAAACGTCACGGCAATACGCGCTCTGGCGGGCCTGGCCGCGTTTTCCGTGGTGGCAGGAATACTCGTAAGCGTCGTTGGCTTGCCGGTCGCCGGGGTGGTCGGAATCACAGCGCGCGATGCGGCTCAGACATTTAACGGTCTTAGTGGTGCCGACCTTGCGCAGACTCCCGTCGCGCTCGGAGATCCTCGACTCCAGTGGCAACCTGATCGCCTACTATTACCCGAATCACATTTACCGGGTACCGGTCAGCTATAACCAGATCTCGCCCTACATGCGCGACGCGATCGTGGCCATCGAAGACTCGCGCTTACCAGCACGGCGCGATCGATATGCGCGGTCCCTCCGCGCGATCGGCCTGGACTTCGCTCGGCGGCGCGGTCCAGGGCGGATCCACGCTGGCGCAGCAGTATGTCAAGAACGCGCTGGTGCTGACCGCGCCGAATGCGCAGCAGCAGCACGCGGCGATCGGCCGACAGCGTCGCCCGCAAGATCCGCGAGCTGCGGATCGCGGCGACAGTCGAACATCGAGCTCACCCAGAACCAGTTGCTGGCCGCGTACCTGAACGTGGCGTACTTCGAGAACGAGGCGTACGGCATCCAGGTAGCCGCGCAGCGCTACTTCTCCACAACCGCAGCAGCGCCTGACGCTCCCCAGTCGGCGATGCTGGCCGGGCTGGTCCAGAACCCGGCCCAGTATGACCCGCTCGCGAATCCGCGTGCGGCCCTGTCCCGCCGCAATGTCGTGCTGGCCCGGATGGCCCAGCTGCACTACGTCAGCAAGGCAGCCGCGGCGGCCGCGGAGCAGGCGCCGCTCGGCCTGCACTACTCGGCCGCAGTCGCTGCGGAGGGCTGCAACAGCACCATCGGCCAGGAACTCGGCCTGGTTCTGCGACTACGTGCTCGCCGAGTTGCGGGCCAACCCTGCTCTACCGCCAGGCCTACCAGCAGCTCAACACCATCGGCGGGCTGAAGATCTACACCACCATGAACGCCCAGGATCAGCGGGCGGCCCAGAACGCGGTCAGCTTCATGGTGCCCGGCCCGCCGTCAGGCTGGAACCCCGGCCGGAACGCTGCCGCCGAGGTCCTGATCCAGCCTGGCACTGGCCACATCCGGGCGATCGCGGTCGACCGGCGCTACGGCGCCGGCCGCGGGCCAGGACAGCATTGACTACGCGGTGGACACGCCCGAGAACGGCGGTATTGGCGTCCAGACCGGCTCTCGTCCAAGCTGTTCACCCTGATCACGGCGCTGAAGGAGGGCACGCCGTTCGGGTTCAAGGATGACGTGGCTCTCGCCATCGGACCAGGCGGCTACTACAACTGCCACGGCCAGCCCACCGGCCCGTTCCAGGTGTCGAACGCTGAAGGGCCGGGCAAGGGCACGTACTCGCTGTACACCGGTACGACGCAGTCGATCAACGTGTTCTTCGCCCAGCTGGAGCGGCGCGTCGGGCTGTGCAACGTGGTGCGGACCGCCGTCAGCATGGGCGTGCACCGCGCCGACGGAAGCGCGCTGCTCAGCGGGGTGGGCAAGCCGGGCACGGCCGGCTACCAGCTGCCCGCCGACGACCTGCCGTCGTTCACCCTCGGCTGCGGTCGACGTGTCGCCGATGACCATGGCCGCCGCATACGCCACCGTCGCGGCCGGCGGCATCTACTGCGCCCCGGTCGCGATCGAGAGGATCGTTGCCAGCAACGGCAGCAGCCTGCCGGTCCAGCGCAGCAGCTGCCACCGGGCCATGTCCGCTGGCGTGGCCGCGGCCGCGACCTACATACTCGCTGGCGTGCTCACCAGCGGGACGGCGCGAGGCGACGGAGTGACCAGGGGCGGCGTTTACATCCCGCAGGCAGGCAAGACGGGAACGGCGAACAGCTTCGACTTCGCCGCGTTCGGCGGCTACACCCCGCACCTGGCCGGATATGTGTCGATGTTCAACCCGGCCGGGCCGGTCAGCCACCCGATGACGGGATACGCGTCGTGTTACCGGTCGGCTCTTGGCTCCGCCGACTGCCCGGGCTCGGTATTCGGCGCGAACGCCGGCCAGATCTGGCAGATGACGTTCGAAACCGCCGACCTCGGCAGGTCCTTCGGCTACTTCCCTGGCGTCCCGGGCGGCAGCCACTTCCTCAGCCAGGGCAGCGGCATGAACACGGGCACCGGCGCCCATCACGGGCACGGGCACAGGCACAGATAGCCCCGCGCTGGCCCTGGGCGGTCGCCGTCCCTCAGGCCTGCTGCTCCTGCGCCAACTCTGGCGTGCGGCTCGGCGACCTGCTCGGTGATGACCCTGGCCAGCTGCTGCGGAGTCAGCCCGCAGGCCTCAAGTATCGCATTGCGCTCACCGTGATCGAGGAATTCCTGGGGCAACCCGAACGTGCGGACCGGGGTGTCGATGTCGTCGTCCCGCAGCAGCCTGGCGACGGCGTCGCCGAAGCCGCCTACCCGCCCGCTGTCCTCGACCGTTACCACCAGGCCATGCTCGCGTGCAGCGTCGAGCAGCGCGGCGTCGAGCGGCTTGACCCAGCGCGGGTCGACCACGGTCACCCCGATGCCCTGAGCGGCCAGTCGGTCGGCCGCCTCGGCGGACACGCTGGCCATCGGGCCCGCCCCGAGCAGCAGGACGTCGCGCCTGCCCGGATCGGCGGGCAGCCGCAGCACGTCCATCGACCCGAGCTTGCGCCACGGCCGGCAGGTCGACAGGCGCCAGCCTGCCAGGGAAACGGAGCGCCGTTGGCCCGTCGTCGATCGCGACGGCCTCGCGGAGCAGTTCGGCCAGCCTGATACCGTCCCTCGGCACCGCGATCCGCAGGCCTGGCACCAGCTGAAGGATCGAGCCGTCCCACATCCCGTGGTGGCTGGCTCCGTCCGGTCCGGTGATGCCCGCGCGGTCCAGTGCGAAAGTGACCGGCAGCCGGTGCAGCGCGACGTCCATCAGTACCTGGTCGAATGCCCGGTTCAGGAAGGTGGCGTAGATCGCGCAGACCGGGTGCATGCCGCCCATCGCCAGCCCGGCCGCGCTGGTAACTGCGTGCTGCTCGGCGATCCCGACGTCGAAGACGCGGTCGGGGAAAACGCTGGCGAACTTGGCCAGCCCGGTCGGGTGCAGCATGGCCGCGGTTATCGCGACAATGTCCGGGCGGCTGGCGCCGATGGCAGCTAGTTCCTCGCTGAAGACCTGGGTCAGCGGACGGCCGGCTGCCTGGGTTGTCGAGAGCGGTGCCGGCTGTCGGGCAGGCTTGGCCGCGGAGCCGCTCGCGGGGCGGGCGGCCGGGGACACCTGGTGCAGGCAGTCCTCGTCGTTCTCCTCCGCCAGCGGATACCCGAACCCCTTGCGAGTGATCACGTGGACCAGCACGGGGCCGCCGAAGTCTCGCGCCCGTCGCAATGCGTGCTCCACCGCATGCTCGTCGTGCCCGTCGACCGGGCCTAGGTACTTCAGCCCCAGATCCTCGAAGAGCACCTGCGGCTGGAGGACGTCCTTCAGGCCTTTCTTGATCCCGTGCAGCGTCTCGAACAGGGGCGGGCCGACCAGCGGCGCGTGCGAGAGCGAGCTCTTGATGTAGTCAAGAACCTGCTCGTAGCGCTGCGACACCCTGATCGAGGCCAGGTGGTCTGCCAGGCCGCCAATCGTCGGCTGGTAGGAGCGGCCGTTGTCGTTGACGACGATCACGACCCGCCGGTCCTTCGCCCCGGCGATGTTGTTCAGCGCTTCCCAGGACATGCCGCCGGTCAGCGCTCCGTCGCCGATCACTGCCACGACGCTGCGGTGGGTTTCCCCGCGCAGCTCGTAGGCCTTAGCCAGGCCGTCGGCGTAGGACAGGCTGGTCGAGGCGTGCGAGTTCTCGATAACGTCGTGGACAGACTCAGCCCGGTTGGGATAGCCGGAGACTCCGCCTCGCTGGCGCAGCCTGTCGAATTCGCCGGCCCGGCCGGTGAGCAGCTTGTGCACGTAGGACTGGTGCCCGGTGTCGAACACGATCCGGTCAACCGGGGATTCGAAGACCCGGTGGAGCGCGATGGTCAGCTCGACGACGCCAAGATTGGGACCCAGGTGGCCACCGTTCCTGGACACGACCCGGATCAGGTAATCCCGGATCTCCGCGGCTAGCTGCGGCAGGTGCTCCGCGCCGAGATCCTTCAGATCGCGCGGCCCCGAGATTGACTCCAGCAGTGTCACCGGGTTGTCCTCCTCATGGTCGGCAACTGGCGGCGTCGGTCGGTACTTCAACCGGGATCTGCCCAACCTGAACTCAACGAGTCTAATTCGGCCGACGCGGACCCGCGCCTCGGCTCACCCCTGTGGCTGACGGCAGCGTCACCTCAGCCATCCCGGGCCATGGCGCGGCTGCCGCGCGGAATAGGTTGTTATCCATATAAGTAGGAGAATTTCGTATCCCAGCTAATTATCAGTAAACCGTGTCGATCAGCCGGGCTGGCGTTCGTATAGCAGGCAGAGGAGCCGGCCTGCGGCCGGCGCAGCCCGGCGAAGCGAGGAGACATCAATGCCCGAGCCAAAGGTCCTGCTGACTGGTCTGGGAATTCCCGAGTCACCACGGTGGCACGAAGGCCGGCTGTGGTTCTGCAACTGGATCGAACGCCAGGTCGTGGCTGCCAGCCTGGACGGCAAAGCCGAGGTCATGACCACCGGAGATCCCGACAGCTACCCGATGGGCTATTCCATCGACTGGCTGCCCGACGGCACGCTGCTGGTGACCGGCGACAAGCTGCGGCGCCAGGAGCCCGACGGGTCGATGGTCGTCCACGCCGAGCAGCACGCCAACGAGATCGTGGTGGACGGCCGCGGCAACATCTACCTCAACGGCGCGGACTTCGACTTCGTCGCAGGAGCGCCGCCTGAGCCCGGCTACATCAAGCTCGTCACCCCAGACGGCCAGCTACGCCAGGTCGCCGGCGACATCCAGTTCCCCAATGGCATGGTCATCACGCCCGACAACCGGACGCTGATCATCTCCGAGTCCTTCGCTGGGACGCTCACTGCGTTCGACATCGACGCTGACGGAGGGCTGTCCAACCGCCGGGTCTTCGCAGGAGGAGTCGCTCCGGACGGCATCTGCCTCGACGCCGAAGGCGCGATCTGGGTCAGCTCCGGGTTCTCGGTGGCCCGCGTCGCCGAGGGCGGCGAGGTCCTGCAGCGCGTCGAACTGCCCGAGGACCGGGCGCCGTTCGCGCTGATGCTCGGCGGACCGGACCGGCGAACCCTGTTCATCTGCACCGCTGAATGGCGGCTGGCCGACGACCACGTCGTCAACCTCGACCGGCTGACCAACGGGCCCCGCACCGGAGAGATCCTGACCCTCCCGGTATCCGTACCCGGCGTCGGCCGGCCATGACCCAGGTAGCCGGCTGACGGCGCGGTACCAATTCGGGGACACTAGCCGCAGAGCCATTCCGCCTGGCTTCGGCGGGCCCTTACAGTATGTCGCATGACTGGCGAAGTATCCCCGGCTGACCGCCCTGTCGGGACCGGGGCCCAAGCCGAGCTCAGGGCCTCGCACGCGGACCGTGACCGGGTCGTCGAAGTGCTCAGGGTTGCCGCAGGCGATGGCCGCCTCTCCGCCGAGGAGCTCGATGAGCGGCTGGAGGCCGCGCTCACTGCGCGCACCTATAACGAGCTAGCCGTCCTCACCACCGACCTGCCCGCCGTTGGCACCCAGCCGGACAGTGTGGCTCCAACTGAGCCCAAGGACCTCGTCCGGATCGACTGCGGCAGCGGAACCGCCAGCAGGGACGGCTCCTGGGTCGTACCGCAGCGGATGGAAGTCCGCGTGACCAGCGGCGCCGTCAAGCTGGACCTGACCAAGGCCGTCATCACCGGTCCGACCCTCAAGATCGAGGCAGAGGTGGAAACCGGCACCCTGACCCTCATCACCCGGCCGGGGATCGTGGTGGACACCGACGATGTCGCCGTCCGGAGCGGCAGCGTCAAGACGCGCCCTGCCCCGGACGTGCCGGTGATCTTGCGAGTCGAGGTGTCAGGACACGTCAGCAGCGGGAGCTTCACCGCGAGACCGCCGCGCCGGACGTTCGTGCAGTGGCTGCTGCGACGGCCTTACGACTTCAGCTAGCCCGACGCCTGCCGATCGCTGGCAGCGGTCAATCCGCGGGCCGGAGGGACGGTCAGATTCCGCCCCGCTAGCCAGCCGGCGATCAGCTGCAGCCCGGCCACCGTCAGCAAGATCAGCCCCGGCACGGTCCAGCCGCCGGTGGCCTGATGCACAAAGCCGATGGTCAGCGGTCCGGCGCTGGCAATGAGATACCCGATGCCCTGCGCGAAGGCGGACAGGGAGGCTGCGCTCACCGGGTCAGGCGCTCTGGCCATGGTGAAGAAGATGCCCAGGCCCAGCGATGCACCCTGGCCGAGGCCTAGCAGGACCATGAAGCCCGCGGCGAGCCCGGCCGGGCCGTAGACCGCCCCGGCCAGGCCGGCCGCCGTCGCCGCCATGGAAGCTGCCGCCAGCCGCCGCTGATCGGGCGCTCGCTGCGCCAGCATGGGCAGCGCCAGCGCCGTCACCGCATTGCCCAGGTTCATCAGGGCCAGCAGTACTCCCGCGTGCGCTGCGCTGACGCCGCGGTCCCTGAACATCGTGGGGAACCACGACAACGTC
>CAWICK010000001.1:0-79399 GCA_963834665.1 uncultured Actinomycetota bacterium | reverse complement strand
GAAGCGGGCGATCAGACACTGTTCGGTCGATGCGTGAAGGTGCGGCCAGGCCGTGCGCCTGCTCGACATCGTGAGAATCGCCGACAGGAGGTTCAGGTCAGCGAACCTCGGTGTACTCGCTACGGTCCAGCTGCACGACGTCGATGTAGTCGTTGCCGTCCGGCTCTGCGATGCCGTCGGCGTACGGTCTGTGGTTCAGCTGCACGACGTTGAAACCGGACCTGGACAGCAGCTTGCGCAGGTGCTGCATACCGGTCATGCCCGCGATCACAACAGCCACGGCGGCGGCGAGCACAGAGCCGCCGAACAGCGCGAGCCCGCCGACGACGTGTCCCAGTATCATCATGATCACTGCGGCCAGCAGGGCCACCGGCACGGCTGTCAGCAGCAGCAGTGCGAGCAGCGTCACGGCGATCACTGCCCTGGCCGACCTGCCCGGCGTCTGTTCCGCATGCCAACCCGTCATTACGCTCACCTCGCTAGCCCGGAGCAAGTCACGGGCCCGGACCTACCCGACTGCAACACGATATGTCGTGTGCTCTAGTTGTCAACGTGCCTCTCGATCAGGATGTTCCGGCAACCGTAGGCGCGCAGGCCACGGGCGAAAACCCACCGCGCCCTGCGGCAGATGCGGACGTCGCCCCGATGGTTGCGAGCCGTCGCCGGATCACCGGACGAAAATCGTCCGCAATGTGTTTTAGGTTGTCCATATGCCTGCCGATCGCTCGACGGACGACCTCACCATCCGGCCGCTCGCGCCCGACACCTGGCGTGCCTTCGCCGACCTTGTCGAGCGGCACAACGGCGTGTTCGGCGGGTGCTGGTGCACCTATTTCCACTCGCTGTCACGCGACAAGGACCGCACCTACGAGAGCAATCGTGATCTGAAGTGCCAACTGGTCGAGCACGGGCGTGCACACGCCGCGCTGGTCTTCGACGGCGACGAGGCCGTGGCCTGGGCGGAGTTCGGGCCACCGGGGGAACTGCCGAACATCCATCATCGACAGGAGTACGAAGCGGGCCTCGTTACGGCGCCCGACTACAGGATCACCTGCATCTTCGTGGACCGACGCTACCGGCGCGGCGGCGTCGCAGCGCTGGCACTACGAGGAGCGCTGGACCTGATCTCCCAGGCAGGTGGCGGGGTGGTCGAGGGATACCCGCACGACATGTCGAAGCAGCCCGAAGGCAAGAAAATGTCGTCCTCCTTCCTCTACAACGGCACCCGCAGGATGTACGAGGAGGCCGGCTTCACCTACCAGCGGTCGAAGGGACAGAAGAACTGCGTGATGATCCGGATGATCGCTCCAGCCTGACCTGGGTCCACAGACAACAACCGGATTTCGGCAGATTGGCGCGGTTGATCTCGACCGCCTGGCCGCTCCAATCGCGACAGATCAATGCGCCGCTCGTGGCCGAACATTGTGCAGGGCCACAGCGCTGGCAGAATGCGCGCGTGTTGACTTCTGCGCTAGGCGCTACTCGGGCTCGGATCGTCACGGCGTTCCTGCGCGACGGCAACCGGGTGTTGTTGTGTCACCGATCTCCACAGCGCCGACGGTACCCCGACGTGTGGGATCTACCCGGCGGACATGTGGAACCTGGAGAGCTTCCCGGCGCGGCGCTTGCTCGGGAGTTGCACGAGGAGCTCGGGATCGACGTCGCAGTGCCTGCCGGCCCGCCCATGCAGCAGATCCATGCCGACGCGTTCGACATGCAAATCTGGCTGATCGAAAGTTGGACGGGAACTCCGGTCAATGTCGCGTTGGACGAACACGATGCCATCGCGTGGTTCCAGGAAGATGAACTCGGAGACCTGCGCCTCGCTCATGACAGCTATCTTGCGATGTTCACCGAGGCACTCGCCGTTCGGTGAGCTTGACCACCACCCCAACGCACTGTAATCGGCACGAGCGGTAAACCTGGGCCGGCGCACCCGGGCCAATCACGTCCGCTCCCCGGCAGAGTTCGTCGCCGCGCAGAACGGCTCGTCCTGTCGCGCGGCGGCGCCGCTGATGACGCGAGTCCCCTGGGCGCTAACCGCAGTAGTTGGCCGGCACGTTAAGTGTCCGCTGGGAGCCAAACCGGGAGCCCGGATGCCAATCAATTTCCGGCAAGCCACGGCCGGAGCCAGCACCAGCGGGCGGATCCTCAGTTCACCCGCCGGGACCTCGCTATCGGCGTGCGCATGGTCAGCGATCATTGACTGGGCCGAGGACCTGCAGCCTGCCGGGCACAGTGCGTGGCCCGGCTACGCTTCGCTTGTGAACCCTGCCAGCGTCCCCGGCACGCCCCAGGGATGGACCCGCAGACTGCTCCGCTGCGGAGTGGCCGCAGGCCCTGCCTTCGTGGCCGTGTTCCTACTCGAGGGCGCGGTGCGCGACGGCTACCGCCCGCTGCGCCACCCCGTCAGTTCTCTCGCGCTCGGACCCCGCGGCTGGATCCAGGCCGGGAACTTCGCGGTGGCCGGAACACTGTTCCTCGCCGGAGGCGTAGGCCTGGCGCGCGCCGGTGAGGCCGTGGCCAGCAGCCGGGCAGCACCGGTCTTGATCGGCGCCGCAGGCGCGGGGCTGATCGGATCGGCCATCTTCGCCACTGATCCGGTCAGTGGCTACCCCCCGGGAACGCCCGATGCGCTCGCCCAGCCCAGCCGTACTGGCACCGCGCACAATCTGGCGGCTATCCCAGTGTTCGTGGGCTTGCCCGCCGCCGCACTCGCCTGCGGCTGGCGGTCCTGGCTGGCCGGCCAGAACCGCTTCGGTCTTTACAGCTGCGGCAGCGCCGTGACCATGCTCACGACCATGGCCTTGGCCGGTGCGGGCTTCGGCCAATCGCCCCGGCTTGTCAACTTTGGCGGGCTCTTCCAGCGCATGAGCATCATCACTGGCTTCGCCTGGCTCACAGCCCTGTCGGCACAGGCGCTCCGGCGCACGCCAACCACGGTAGCGGCACGCCACCAAATGCGCCCGTGACGTTGGTAAGCAGCGGGGCCTGACGGCGGCGGAAGCGGATGAGTTAGTGATGGGTCGTGCCGTCAGCCTCAGGGATGCTGAGAGCAGTCAGGACGCGGTGTTTCATCGTCAGGCAGTGCCGGGCGCCCTTAGCAATCGGGCGGGACGCCGGACAATCCGCGGCTCCTGGACCACTTCGTTACTGGCGAACTGCTCGCGGGTCAGGTCGATCTCGGGGACGCCGCGGCAAGTTGATCCCGCTCGGCCGCATGATCCTGTTTCCCCGAGGGCAGCCACAACCTCGTCGAGCCGGTCTCAAGGCACTGGCCAGTCGCGCATCTACTCGGAGTTCTCACCCCGCGGGATGCGGGATCAACTGAGCATCCTCGGGGCGGCACCTCTGGCGCGGTACGACGTCGCCGTTGGCTCGGACGCAGTGGGTTCTACCGCGAACCGGCAGCGTCGAGCGCTGCGGAGATGGGCTGGAGGTCAGCGATGAGCTGGCCGAGCTCGCCCGGCGTCAGGCTGTCGTAGGGCGGTGCCGCGAGGTCGTCGGTGAGCGACTCGATCCGCTGCTTGCTCTCCCGGCCAGCGTCACTGAGCCAGCCGGAGTCCTCGATGAGGCCGCGGGCGCGCATCCCGTCCACCACTGCGGTCAGCCGCGCTGCGGGGAGGTGGTGGACTCTGCCGAACTTCTCTGCGGGCATGCCCTGAGAGAGGGCGTGAAGCACATGGGCCTGCGTCCCGCCGATGCCCTCGGCTACAAGAGCGGCGATGTGGCCGTCGCCGCGGTGCTCGCGGAGCAGGGTGGCCGCGTGCCAGAGGCGGGCCACGGGCTCCTCGGGGACGGGAAGCGCCCGGAGCCCGGCGTACAAGGCGCGTCCCTCCGTCGGGGCGCCGGCCGCCGCCTTGGCGGCGAGCTCGGCGGCACGCGCCAGAGCGGGGCCGTCGCCGAGGTCGCCGAGTATGCGCCTCAGCGCCGCGACGCTGCCCCGCTCGCGAGCGGCGAGCGCATCCTCGGGAGTCGCGGTGTCCCAGACGCGGGGGATGTGGCGGGAGACCTCGCCGTCGGCGAAGTTGTAGAAGACCGCATGGACCACCTCGGCCGGGACCCGGCCCAGCGGCGCGGCCCGTCCGGCGAAGTAGCCGTCCCAGTAGTTCCGGTGGCCGAGCGCCATGAGCGCATCGGTCGGCTCGCCGGAGAAGTAGGTGACCATGTGGATCGGCTCCACGAGCCGGTACAGGCGGCGGGCGGCGGGCTCCATCTCGGATCATCTCCCCTGGTTGGCGGCGCCCCTGGCGGGCGACCATTCACCCCTGCCACGAACGACACCGCCCCGATCCGACACCGACTCCCGGACTTTTTCAAAGACTTCCTGGTACGCCGGCATCCGTCGACCAGGTCCCCGATCACGCGTCCCGGGGCCTAACGCAGCACTGGGACGCAGGTTAACCCCGTTCTTGATTCAGCGTCATAGTGAGCCTCTTAAATCAGCTCGGCGAGACTCGCGGCCGCTCGCGCGGCACCCTCGGTCTCGACCGGCCGTTAGCTGACAGGACGATTGATCTCCTCCGCGATCGCCTGCGCCAGTAGGTCGGGCGTCGCCTGCTCATAGTCCAGGCAGCGGCCCGCGCCGTACTGGGCCAGCCGGTGCCGGACGTGGAAGTTCTGCTCGAAGTGGTGGCGCAGCGGTATGTAAATGAATGGCCGCTGACAGGCGGTGAGCTCCATCGTCGTGGTGAGGCCGCCCTGGACGACCGCGAGGTCGCAAGCCGCGAGGTGCCGGTACAGGTCGTGCACGTAGCCGCGCACCTCCAGACCATCCGCGGTCGGCAGCGGCTCGGGATCGATCCGGGGTCCGGTCACCAGGATCATCCGCAAGGCGGGAACGAGGTGCCTCGTCGCCGGGCAGGCCGCCGCGGCCCGGCGCAGCAGGTCGGTGCCAACGCCGGACCCGCCCACAGTGACCAGGCAGATCTTCTCACCCGGCTGGTAGCCGGGTTGCGCGCGAACCGCATCCCGCTCTTCGGGTCCGATCGGTTCGAAGCCGGATACTGAGCCTGACCCGCTTTGACGGACATCCACCATCAGGGGTTCGCCCCCGGAAGGATGTCCGATCATGGAAAGCATGGGGAGCAAGAAGCCCCGGCGGCGCCGTTCGTTCACGCCGGAGTTCAAGGCCGAGATCGTTGATCTGTGCAGCCGCGGCGACCGGTCGGTGGGCCAGGTCGCGAAAGACTTCGATCTGACCGAGACTGCGGTCCGCGAGTGGGTGAAGCAGGCCGGTCGCGATGCCGGGACGGTCAGCGACGGCGGCCTGACCACAGAGGAGCGCCGGGAGCTGTCGGAGCTGCGGCGGGAGAACCGGCGGCTGCGCGAAGACGTGGAGATCCTCAAGCGGGCGACGGCTTTCTTCGCCAAGGAGACCCGGTGAACGTCTACCCGTTCATCGAGGCGGAGAAGGCCTGCAGGCGCAACGTCAAGCGGGCGTGCGAGCTGCTGAAGGTCTCCCGTGCCGCCTTCTACCAGCATCTGCGCGGTCCCTCGGCCCGCGAGCAGCAAGACGCTGAGCTCGCTGGGCAGATCAAGGCAGTCCACCAGGAATCGAAGGGCCGTTATGGTGCCCCGCGGGTGCACGCGCAGCTGGCCCGCCGCGGGCACCGTCACGGCCGCAAGCGCGTCGCCCGGATCATGCGCGCCAGCGGTCTGCACGGCCGGGCGGCGAAGCGGTGGAAGAAGACCACGATCCCCGATCCGGCGGCTGCGGCGCGGGCCGACCGGATCCGCCGTGACTTTACCGCGAACGCGCAAGCGGTCAACTCCCGGTGGTGCGGCGACATCACCTACATCTCCACGTGGGAGGGGTGGCTGTACCTGGCCACGGTCATCGACATTGCCTCGCGCCGCGTGGTCGGCTACGCGATGGCCGATCACCTGCGCACTAGCCTGGTCGCTGACGCGCTGGCCAACGCGGTCGCGGCCCGCGACCCCGCGCCAGGGGTGATCTTTCACAGCGACAGGGGCTGCCAGTACACATCTGCCGCGTTTGCCGACTTGGCTGGCGACTTCGACGTCGGGCTGTCGCACGGGCGCACTGGCCAGTGCTGGGACAACGCCCTCGCTGAGTCGTTCTTCGGTTCGCTCAAAGGCGAGCTGATCGACCTGCAGGCCTGGCCCACCCAGGCCGGCGTCCGGCGCGCTGTCACCGAGTACATCGGCTGGTACAACGGCACCCGCCTGCACAGCAGCCTGGGATACCTCAGCCCTGCCGAGTTCGAAGCCACCCACCGAAACGAGATCAGGAATGTAGCCTGACCACGCCATCAACCCTGTCCGTCAAAGCGGGGCAACTTCAATACATAGCCGGAGAACTGGTAGTTCTGCCCGACCCAGTCCTTGATCATCGGCAGCCCGGTGCCGAAGCCGTCGGGAACCACGTCGCTGGGGTTGCCGACAAAGATCGCCCGGTCGCGCATGTGGGAGAAGCGGGCGATCTGCTCGATCATCTCCGCGTTGTAGTCGGCGGTCAGTGCCCGTTCCCGATCGCCGCCGTAGGGCATCGGCAGCCAGCCGACGAAGTCGGTAATCCAGGCATACGGCGCCCGTTTGAGTTCCGGGTTCTCATGCAGGAAATAGTCGACGTCCCACGCCTCGTCGCCGACCCACAGGTCGTAGTGCTCGTCTTCGATTATGTCGGCGAAGACCATGAAGTTGCTGACAAGGATTTCGTCCATGTCCCTGACCGCTTGGAAGGCATGCAGGTCATGCTCGACGGCCTCGCTCTCGATGTGGCCTGATTCGCTGGCCAGGAACGCTGAGGCGGGGTGGATGTGCTCTGATCGCCGCTTCAGCAGTTCGGTCACCGGGTGCTGGGCAAGCCAGTGCACTTCCAGGCCGGGCCGGAGCTTGCGCAGTTCGTCGGCGATGGCCAGGTCACGGCGGGCGTGGCCAAGGCCGATAGGCGAGGACATGTAGAGGACCCGAGCGGGCCGGTTCAGTGGCCTGACCCAGGCCCGCGAAGTCGCGCATTGAGTGATTGACGACGACTGGCTCCCGCGCCTGCGGCAGGTGCCCGGCGCCCTCAAGGAGCAGCAGCTCGCCGCGAGTGATCTCGGCGAGCCGTTCGCCACGCTGCCATGGCTGGCATGGGTCCTGGCGCCCGTGAATGGCCAGAACGGGGCACTTCACCCGGGTCAAGACGGCCTCGGTCTCCTCGCGGCAGGACGAGGCGAACGGTGCGTCCCGGAACAGCAGGTTCGGTTCGACTGTGCTCTGCAGCGCCCAGCCGACGCAGTCCTCATGCTGCTTGGTGGAATGCGCCTCAGGCAGCAGTTCGTGCAGTGGCCGACGAGGACCGCCTTGTCGATCCCGGCGGCGTCAATGACCGCGATAGTGTCTGCGACGAACTCGGTGTCGGCATAGGCGGCGGCTGACCGCGGCCGGTCGGACTTGCCGTTCCCGTGCGGGTCGATGGTACCGAACACCTCGTATGAGACCTTGACGCCTTCTCGCTCGATGAATCCCTCGATGTCCGGTATCTCGCCCGCACGGCTCACTCCTCGCAGCCTGTGCCACCGATCGAGCCGTGCCGCGCTAGCACGCTGTTGCCCGCTGGCGCGGCACGGGCGTAGCGCGATGATCTAGCCGATCAGGGGCGCGCCTCGTAGACGATGTTGAACGGTGTCTCAGCGACTCGACGGAACCGGGTGAACCCGCCCGCGCTGACGACGTCCCGGATCCTCGCCTCACCGGCCTGGGCGCCGAGCGCGAGCCCCACGTCCTGCGAGAGCGACGCCGGGGTGCACAGCAGCGTGGAGAATGAGTAGTAGGCACGTCCCACCGGGTTCAGGTTCTCCTCGACCCGGTCGCCGGCGTACGGCTCGACGATCATCCACGTGCCGTCGGGCTTGAGCGTCCCGCGGACGTGCCGTGCGGCCCCGACCGGGTCGCCCATGTCGTGCAGGCAGTCGAACATGGTCACGAGGTCGTAGCCGGTGCCGCCGTAGCCCGCCGCGGAAGAGGTGTCAAAGCTGACCCGCTCGGCCACGCCCGCCTCCTGCGCGCGGTCGCGTGCCGTCTCGATCGAGCCGTCGTGATAGTCCGAGCCGACGAAAGTCGAGTTCGGGAACGCCTGGGCCATCAGGATCGTCGACGCGCCGTGACCGCAGCCGACATCGGCGACGAGCGCCCCCCGCTCGAGCTTGGCCGCGACTCCGTCGAGCGCGGGCAGCCACTCGGCGATCAAGTGCGCGTTGTAGCCGGGCCGGAAGAAACGCTCGCAGCCCTCATGGACGTCATGTACGTGCTCATGCCAGCCGAATCCAGCGCCGGTGCGGGCCGTCTCGACGATCTTGGGAGAGTCGATCATCGAGCCCAGCGCGATTTGAAAGAACCCGGGCAGGTACGCGGGGCTGCTCGGATCGGTCAGCGCTACCGCCTGCTCGGGCGGCAGCGTGTAACGGCCACTCTCGGAGTCGTACTCGACGTAGCCCCCCGCCGCCTGGGCGTTCAGCCACTCGCGGACGTAACGCTCGGCAGTGTTGGTGCGCTCGGCCAGCTCGGCTGGCGACAGCGGGCCAGCGCCGGCGAGCGCGCGGTAGAGGCCGAGTCTGTCGCCCATCACGACCAGGGCGGTGTTCAGGGTGGCGCCGACTTCGCCCACTGCCCGGAATACGAACTGCATCAGCTTGTCGCCGTCGACCTGCACGGCATCGTCGATGGTGCTCATGATGATGTCCTCCCCTTGGGTAGTTGCGTTGTCGAAGCTACGGTCGTGGCGGTCGTCCTCGCTTCCGGGGGGCCACCTAGTTTCGGCCGCGCCTAGGCCGTCTCTGTACAAGGTGCCTAGAATCGCGCCATGTTGATCGGCCGTGACCATGAGCAACGGGAGGTCGAGCAAGCCCTTGCGCGGGCGCGGTCGGCCACCAGTGCGACGCTTGCACTGGTGGGAGAGCCAGGAATCGGCAAAACGGCGCTGCTCGACTACGCCGCTGACCACGCGGCCGGGATGCAGTTGCTGCGTGCGCGAGGCATCGAGTCGGAGGCGCACATCCCGTTCGGATCCCTGCTCGAGCTGATCCGCCCGGCTCTGATGATGCTGGACAGGATCCCGGTACCCCAGGCAGCCGCGCTCGAAGCCGCCCTCGCACTGCGGCCCGGGGCAGGATACGACCGGTTCGCGGTTGGCGCGGCGACACTCAGCCTGCTCGCCGCCTACGCCGAGCAAGCACCGGTGGCGGTGCTGGTGGACGACGCCCAGTGGCTCGATGGGTCGAGCGCGCAGGCGCTGCTGTTCGCCTTCCGCCGGCTGGTGGCCGACCCGATCGCTGTCTTCGTCGCCGTCCGTGCAGGCGAGCCGTCGCTGCTCGACAGCGCCGACCTCCTGGTGCTGCGGATCGGCGGCCTGACCAGCGACGAGGCGGCCGTGCTGGTCCCAGGGCTGGCACCGGAGGCAGCCAGCTGGCTGCATGGGGCGACGGCCGGCAACCCGCTCGCGCTGCTTGAACTCGCAGCGGACGCACCCGACATGGCGCTCGCTCCCGACGGCGCTCCGGTCCTAGTCTCAGCCAGGATCTCGCGTGCCTTCCTGCTGCGAGCCGGCCTGCTCGACCAGGCCACCCGGCGGGCCCTGGTGCTGTCCGCGACCAGCGAAGCGGGCGACCTGCCGACGCTCCAGCGGGCCGCGGCCCGGCTCGGGATTGACCTCTCGGCGCTCGCTGCCGCCGAGAGCGCAGGGCTGGTCGCGCTGCACCCGGGCAAGGTCCTATTCCGGCATCCGCTAGCCCGCTCGGCGATCTACGCCAACGCGTCCGGCAACGAGCGTCGCGAGGCGCACCGGGCGCTGGCCGCGGCGCTGCCGGACCGGGACATCGACCGCCGGGCCTGGCACCTCGCGGCGGCGGCGATCGGGACGGACGAAACAGCGTCCGCGGCTCTTGAGCAGGCAGGCACTCGCAGCCGGGACCGCAGCGCGTACGCGACTGCGACCGCGGCGTTCGACCGGGCAGCGCGTCTCAGCGTCGACGGCGAGCGGCGGGCCCGGCTGCTGCGGGTGGCGGCTGAGGCCGGATGGCTCGCTGGCTTCACCGAGCGCGCCACCGGCTTGCTCGACGAGGCCCGCGAGGCGACTAGCGATCCGGTGACTCTAGTCGAGATCGCTGAGCTTGCCGGCCACATCGCGACACGCTGCGGGCCGGTGATGCGCGGCCACGCGATCCTGACGACGGCAGCCAGCACAGCCGATCCCGAGCGTGCCGTCGCGATGCTGGCCGAGGCCGTCTGGGCCTGCTTCTTGGCTGGCAACCCGGCGGAGATGCTCTCGGTTGCCGAGCGGGCGCAGTCGGCGCTGGCCGCTGATCCTTCGCCACGCGCCCGGTTCCTGGCCGCGATGGCAGTTGGGATGGCCCGGATCATCGGCGGTGACGCGGCCGCCGGTGCGGAAGCCGTGCAAGAGGCGGTCACTCTCGCCGAGAGTTCGCCCGATCTGCTAGAGGACCTGCAGCTGATCCCCTGGCTGACCGTCGGGCCGCTCTTCCTGCGGCAGACAAGCGCCGGGCGCCAGCTGCTTGAACACGCACTGCGGACCAGCCGGGCACGTGCCGCGGTCGGAGCACTCCCGTGGGTGCTCAACCTGGTCGCCCGGGACCAGGCAGCTACCGATGGCTGGGCGGTTGCCGGGGCGACCTATCAGGAAGCTATCGACCTGGCGCGCGAAAGCGGGCAGCGGACCGAGCTGACGTGTGGCCTGGCCGGGCTCGCTTTGCTGCAGGCGCGCCGGGGGCGGGAAAAAGAATGCCGGGCGTGTGCCGCCGAAGCGCTCAGTCACTGCCGCGAGCTCGGAACGAGCTTGTATGAGATCTGGGCGATGGCGGCACTTGGCGAGCTCGAACTCGGCCTCGGCGACGCGGCCAAGGCCGTCGAGCATTTCGAGCGTCAGCAGCAACTGCTGCGCGAACGTGCGATCACCGACGCCGATCTATGGCCGGCCGCCGAGCTCACTGACGCGTACCTGCGGCTCGGCCTGAACGACAAGGCCGAGCAGGAAGCCGCCGAATATGTCGCCTCCGCGAGTGCCAAGAGCCAGCCGTGGCCGCTCGCCCGCGCGCTGCGCTGCCAGGGTCTGGTGGCCACGGACACCGATTTCCCCGGGTACTTCGAGCAGGCGTTGCGCCTCCACGAGCAGACCCCCGACGCGTTCGAAGCCGCTCGCACGCGGCTGGCCTACGGTGAGCGACTCCGGCGAGCACGTGACCGGATCCTCGCCCGCGAGCAGCTCCGCGCTGCCGCGGACGCCTTCGAGCGCCTCGACGCCCGCCCCTGGACCGATCGCGCCCGCGCCGAGCTCGCTGCGACCGGCGAGACGCGCCGACGAAGTGACGCAAACACGATCGACGAACTGACACCGCAAGAGCTGCAGATTGCTCTCCTGCTCACAGCGGGAAAAACGACACGGGAGACCGCGGCCGCGTTGTTCCTCAGCCCGAAGACCGTCGAATACCATCTGCGCCACGTCTACCAGAAACTCGGGATCCACTCCCGCGAGGAGCTCGCGCACTCGCTCGCTACGCAACTCCACGAGAGCGAGCAAGTCAGCCCGCGCTCAGCCCGCACGTAACCGCAGCAGCAGCAGCAGCAGCGGCGGCGGCGGTTGGTCCCGCTCTATCGGATGTAAACGGTCTTCTTGCGCCTGCTGGTGGGAGCCGGCGGCCTCAGGACAGGCCCGGCCGGACCAGGCCGGTTTCGTAGGCGATCACGACCAGCTGGGCCCGGTCTCGCGCACCGAGCTTGGCCATCATCCGGTTGACGTGGGTCTTGGCGGTCAGCGGGCTCATGAACAGGGCCGCGGCGATCTGGTCGTTGCTCATGCCCGCAGCGACCCGGCCGAGCACTTCCCGCTCCCGCTCGGTGAGCACGGACAGCGCGGAGGCGTCGACTGGCTGGGCGGGACCGCGCCCGGCGATGCTGGAGATCAGCGTGCGGGTGACGCTCGGCGACAGCAGTGCATCGCCGCGCGCGACTACCCGGATGGCGTTGATGAGGTCCTCCGGCTCGGTGTCCTTGACCAGGAAGCCGCTCGCCCCGGCGCGGATCGCCTCGAAGACATATTCGTCCGCCTCGTAGGTGGTGAGGATGATGACGCGCACATCGCTCAGCTCCGGGTCGGCGACGATCTGCCGGGTTGCCTCCAGCCCGTCGGTACCGGGCATGCGTATGTCCATCAGCACCACCTCGGCTCGCAGCGAGCGGGCGAGATCGACTGCAGCCGCACCGTCCGCGGCCTCCCCGACGACCTCGATGTCGGGCGCCGAGCCGGCCAGGACCCGGAAGCCGGCCCGGACGAGGGCCTGGTCGTCGGCGAGCAGGACCCTGATCACGGCCGGCTCGCGATCGGTCGGCCGTCCGCGCGCGCCGCACTGTCTTTCGCGCCCGCGGCAGTGCCTTCCGCGCGCGCCGCGCTGGCTGCCGCGCCCGCGGCAATGCCTGCCTGGCCTACGGCGGGGGACTCTGGCCCCTGGGCTGGGGCGGTTGCTGCCACCGGCAGCCGGGCGTGGACGGCGAACCCGCCGCCGGCCCGCGGCCCGGCATCCAGAGTGCCGCCTAGCGCAGCCGCCCGCTCTCGCATTCCGGCCAGTCCTGCCCCGGTCCCGTCGCTGAAGGCCGCGGCCGCGGTCCCGCCGTCGTTGACCACGTCCACGCACAGGTACCCGCGATCTTGCCGCAGGCCCACGGTCGCGGCGACCTGGCCGGCGTGACGCACCACGTTGGTGAGCGACTCCTGCACGATGCGGTAGGCGGCCAGCGCGACAGGCGGCGGCAGCGCACCGGTCGGCTCGGTCGGCTCCAGCGTGGTTGGCGTGCCCGCGGCGCTGGTCGCCTCGATGAGCGCCGCGATGGCACGCATGTCCGGCACCAGCACTGCAGCGCTCCCGCCGTCGACTGGCCGCAGCACCTCAAGGATGGCCCGCAGCTCGCGCAGCCCGGACTTGCTGGCCCTGCGGATCGCCTGGATCGCCTCGCCGGCGCTTGCTGGATCGGCGGCCAGCTGCATGCTCGCCGCTGTGGCCTGGACGTTGATCATCGCCATCGAGTGCGCGACCACGTCGTGTAGCTCGCGCGCGATCCGCATTCGCTCGGCGTCGACGCGCCTGCGGGTTTCCTCCTCCCGGGCCTGCTCGGCCCGCGCTGCCCGGTCGCTCTCGGAGGCCAGCCACTGGCGGCGCGCCGCCACGTACGCGCCGATCGCGCCGGCTGCGAGCAGCTCTGGCCACATCGTGGCGTTCGGGCCTCCGAACCAGCCGAACGGCCCGAGCAGCCCTTCGGTGACGAAGATAGCCACCGCCCCGGCGAGGCCAGCGGCAACCGCAGTGCGCCGGCCGCGGGTGAGCGCGACCCAGTAGACGCCGACGATGACCGGAACGAGCGCGGCACCGTCGATCTGGCCGAGCGACGCCCACCCGACTGCGCCGGCCACGGTGAGCCCGAGCACCTCGACCGGGCGGCTGTTGCGCCAGATCAGGGCGACGGCGGGCGCCGCGAGCAGCAGGTAGGCGGCCAGTGGCGGACGGCTGGTCAGGTGCAGGCCACCGTAGCGGTGCACCGGGTTGGCCTCGACGTAGGCGCCGACCACGGCGAGTGCGGTCACCAGCGCTATGCCCGCGGCGTCCAGCAAGCGCCGCGGCAGCCTGACCACACTGTTGATGCCCATCACCCGGAGCGTATACCGGCAGCTGGCAGGCACCATCGTCGCTGCGCAGGCGGGCGCGCTACTGCGCTGGGAGTGCACGCTACTGCCGGTGCAGTACCTCACGGGGCGCCACCAGGACGATGCCCGATTACCTCTGCCCGGCAGAGGCTCGTGATCAGCGGCGCACCGGGCGCCGCGAGCCTCATAAGGGAGTAGGCACATGCTCACTACCACCGCCCACGCCGTGCCGGACATCAAGCAGAGCCGCGCCCGCGCGCTGTGCGCTGCCGGCGGCGCACTGGCCGCTGCCATCGCCTGGATCGTCGAAGTCCCCGTGCTCGGCATCCACCTGACCTTCCGCTTTGGCACAGGCCACATCCAGACGATCGCAGTCGGCCAGGTCATCGGCGTCGCCGTGGCAGCCTCGCTGCTCGGCTGGCTGCTGCTCGCCCTGCTCGAGCGGCGCACCCCGCGGGCCCGGCTACTCTGGACCACCATCGCGCTGGTGGTGCTGGCTGCGTCGCTGGCGCTGCCGCTGGCCGTCGTGACTACCACCTCAGCCATCGCCGGGCTTGTCGTGATGCACCTGACCGTCGGGGCCGCCGTGATCCCGGCCATGGCGCACACTGCGCGGGCGCGCTGACAAACGCTCTGACCGCCAATGCTGCGTGGTGGCCTGGCTGAGCTGAGTGCCGCGGCTCGGGGTTATCTCAGGGTTCAATGGGGGGTTTCCCCGTGGCCGCTGGCTGGGTGGTGCCGCCAAACTGGGGCTCATGCACCTGGGCAGCAACACGATGAAGCAGCCCCAACTCGGCGGCTGGCCATCGCTTCTCGCCCGCTACGCCTGGCCCTGAACCATCCAGGCGGTCCGTCTCGGATATCGGAACGCACCTCGCAGAGAAAGCCGGCACCGCTATGTACGAGGACGACGGAGACCGTATTGACGCAGCCGGGCAGCTAGCCATGCTCGATCCGCGAGCTGCTGCCGAGGCATTCCTGGACATTGCCCGAGACGGGAGCGTTGAGGACGGCTTGCGCATTGACGCGGCCGAGCAGCTGTCCAGGCTGGACCGGAAAGCTGCTGCCGAGGCGTTCCTGGACATCGCCCGCGACGGAAGCGTCGAGGATGGCCTGCGGTCCTCCGCAGCCGAGCAGCTACCCGAACTCGACCCGCGAGCTGCTGCCGAGGCATTCCTGGACATCGCCCGCGACAGGAGCGTCGAGGATGGCCTGCGGTCCTCCGCAGCCGAGCAGCTACCCGAACTCGACCCGCGAGCTGCTGCCGAGGCATTCCTGGTCATCGCCCGCGATCGAAGCGTCGAGGACGGCTTGCGTATTGACGCGGCCGAGCAGCTGCCCAGGCTGGACCGGAAAGCCGCTGCCGAGGCGTTCCGGAACATCGCCCGCGACAGGAGCGTCGAGGACGGCGCGCGCTCCTCGGCGGTAGATCAGCTAGCCAGGCTCGGTCCGCAACCCGCTGTATAGCCATTCCGCGTCAAGCCATGGTCGCTTCGCGGTCGCCAGAGTTGTTGTCCTCCGGCGGTTCGGAGTTCTCGCTCGCGGGGCGGTGCGCACGGGCCGAGGGATACTCGTCAGCTCTCGCCCGTGGCGCCTGGCGCGGATGACGAGACCCGGTCACGCGGGCCGCTGATTGGCCGCTTCTTCGAGGTTCCAGCAGATCCGGGTCAGCTCGTCAAGGTGCTGAGCCGACGGAAGCCGCGAATACGCGCGCGTAGACATTAAGTCGATCGTTGCCCCGTCACGGCAGATGACGATAACGCAGAACCCACCCCACAGCGCGCGGGGACGGCCGACCTCGAAACCCGTGATCATCTGCCATGGCACGCGAACAACCCTGAACATCCGGTAATCAGCAAGGCCATCGTTATCGATCGTCAGGTGAGTCCGCATGATCAGCACCGCCAGGCAGAGCCCGGCAGCAACGGCAAGGCACGTCACGACGATCCGCGCGGTCAGCGGCAACCCCGAGTAGCCTGCGGCCCGAACTCTCGGCCGGAACGACCCGGCGAGGACCCAGCCGATCAGCGCCGCAATGAGGGGAGCCGTCACCGCTCGCCACCGCCTCTCAGGCGAGGCAATCCGCGCGCTAGGCACCGGTGACTTCCTCTCGGCTGCCAGTCATCGATCCCGCCGGTGAGCGTAACCCGGCAACATCGGGTCCAAGTATCACACGCCGCAGACGGGTGGGATCCGGCACTGGTCATGCCCGGCTGACGCCGCGCAACTGAACGCCGTCAACCCGGTCCGCCTCAACCCGTAGCCGTCACAAACGGTGGGCGCCATCGACGGCTACCGACCACCCGCCGATGCCGGATGACGCCAACGAAGCCGACCGAGAGTCGCCGGCTAGCTGCCGAACCGCTGCTTCGCGTAGCGTTGCTTCGCGATAGGTTGGCGGCCGCCCAGCAGGTGATGGTGGTGACGATGACGTGACCATCTACGTCTATAAGCTCCGGGGCCTGCATCCTTTTGCACCCAGGCAGTCCTACGAACCTCCCTGGTTCGGCCTTACCGCCGATACCGAGGACGAGTTGCACACGCTCGCCGAGAGGATCGGTCTGTATCGCAATCTCTACAGGCCTCCCACCGCAGCGGTACAGCACGTGCCAGGTGTCGGACATTATGATCTGGACCAGGGCGAACGTAATCGAGCGGTCGCGAACGGAGCGCAGCCGATCACGGCGCGCAAGCTTGACAGGCTGCATCGGCAGCGATCGGGGTAGCTGTCCTGCTCGGCGGACTAGCTGACACTGCAGGGCCAGTTGCGGCGGGCCGGACGCAACTGACCCGGCAGCCGCGTCACGGTATCGACGAGGCTTTCGCTGCCGCCACGGCCGCGTTGTAGTCCGACTGGGTGAGGAAGCCCGCCGCGAGATTCTTTGCGGCTGCCGCCGTGAAGGCTGAGACGTAGGCGCTGTGGGTCGGGTAGAGAGCCTGCAGCTCAGAATCGCTGAACGGCGCGTAGAACCCTTCAAGCAGGCACAGGCCCTCATCGCGCAGCGTCGGATCGGTTATCGCTCCCGTCTCCAGCGTGGTGAAGATGCTCTGCAGAGTGCTCAGCAGCTGGCTGGGGCTGAGGCTCTCCTGGCTCGGCTGAGAAAAGTTGATGGCGCTGTAGGTCTCTGTCGGCACGCTGATATCCGGCAGCCGGATGCCTCCCAGCGCGTTCCCGTACTGGTCGCGTTCCACGAAATTGAAGAACGGGCTGGTGGCGATCGGATTGCCGTGCGGGGGCTGCACTCCTTGCGTGATCCACTTCTGCAGGGCCGCCAGCGCGGCGTCTTCCAGTTCATAGACCCCCATGTTGTCGGGCAGCGTCGCCCCGTTGGACGACAACACCGAACACGCAGTTCGGTGCCGCAACCTGCGGCTCCTCGCGCTGGATTGTGGCGCCCTCGTAGAGCCCCTCGTGCAGATCAATATGCGCGGCGCCGGCCAGTTCCCACGTCCGCAGGTATGCGTTGTCTGGCTGCCTGATCAGCGCCGCTCCCAGCTCCTCGATGTCGCCCTCGGTGTTGATCTGGATGAACGGCGTCGTGTTATCGGTGCGGACATAGGCCGGTGCCGGGAAGAACGAGACCAGTCCGCTCCCGATCGGCGCCGCAAAGACTGACCGGCCGATTGCCAGGAAGCCGTTGAAGGCGTGGCTGACCGGCTGGATCGCGTTGACGTAGGTATCCACCCGGAAGGCGGACTGCGAATCGCCGGCCCCGATCACCGTCTTCGGGTGCAGGCCGCCTAGCAGCGTCGCGCTGTCGGCCCGCACGACCTCGGCCGCCTGCGTGAAGATGTCGTAGGACTGTCCGTCGTTGCTGTCGCCCAGCGCGCCGTAACGTGCCGGATCCCATGCCTTGAGCTCGTTCATGCCGGGCGTCTGTGCCGTGACGCCCACGTACGCATAGCCCTGGGAGAGAACCTGGCGGTAGACCTCCGACCACACCGGGTCCTGGTCGCCGCCTGTCGTGTCGTTCAGCCATTCCACGACGACAGTCCCGTTGAACTTTGAAGGATTCTTCGGGTAGCGCACGAGCAGCCGCGTCGTATACGGGAGGTTGTTCTGCGACACTGACACGCCCCACCTGCCGTTAGGACCCCAGAGGCCGCTCTGCCGG
Organism: uncultured Actinomycetota bacterium; assembly: GCA_963834665.1. GTDB lineage: Bacteria > Actinomycetota > Actinomycetes > Streptosporangiales > Streptosporangiaceae > JAJYUU01. The sequence goes on along the minus strand of CAWICK010000001.1, from coordinate 61,630 downwards.
TAGATGTTGGCAGTGCCCGCCATCGTGAACTCGCGCTCGACGTAGCCGTCAGCAGCGAGGTTGATCGTTGGCGCGCCAGGGAAGCTCGGTGTGGTCGGGACGGCGTCATAGGGATAGCCGTGACTGCCTGCGCCCGGCGGGATGACCGTGAGCTTTGGCAGTGCGCCGGCCGCCGAGTGCCGGGCCGCCGACTGCCGGTCCGGCGACCCGGGCGATCCCACGGCCGCGACGCTCGGGGTCAGGAACAGTAACGAGGCCGCGATACAGAGCGCCAGAGCGCTGCCGACGATGCCGCCGTGTTCGGAACTGAAGTGCCTCATGTCGCCTCCGCAAGCGGGCTAAGCAGCCGAAAGAGTAGCACTCGCTCACCTCTTTACGGCGAAACTGTAGCGCTGGCATACCACTTTCGTCTATGCCTTGTTTGCCGGCGGAGGCGCGCTCCTGACTGCCGTGCGCAGTGACCTGGGCGACCGATAAGAATGGTGTGTGGAAACATCCCGCAAGTACCGCGGCGTCACTCCCGCTGAGCGCCAGGCTGATCGGCGGGAGCGACTGCTCGAAGCGGGACTCGAACTGTTTGGCACGATCGGGTACGCGCACGCTTCGGTTCGCGCAGTCAGCGACGCCGCCGCGCTGAATTCCCGGTACTTCTACGAGTCGTTCAGCAGCCGGGAAGATCTCCTGTACGCGGTCTACCAGCGCATCGTTGCCGATATTTTCACCAAGGCGGCCGAGGCAGCCGGGCACGAGCAGACCATCGAAGCGCAGGCGCGGGCAAGCTTGCGGGCCGGCTGGATTGCCGTCACCGAGGACCGGCGCAAGGCCAGGGTCATAGCGATCGAAGTGGTCGGCGTCAGCGAGCGCATCGAGCGAATGCGCCGCGAGGCGCGCCACGCACTCGCGCAGCTCACGGCCGACAACGCGCTGTCGATCGCGAAGAGCGGTATCCGGCTGCGGCTCGATCCGGTGCTCACCGCGCGCTTCTTGATGGGCGGCGTAGTCGAGACGTTGCTGGACTGGATCAACGGCGACCTGGACGCGTCGGTCGACGAGGTAGTCGAGCACTTCACAGTGCTGTTCACGGCCGCTGCATCCGCGGCGGTGGCACCCGACCAGAGCGGCGGCTAGGCCAAGCCGCGAGGCGGGCCCTCGGAGGCGAGGCAGGCGGGGCCCAGCCGGAAAGTGCACGGGCCCCGCCTGCGTCTGTTTACCTCGCTACCTGGAGTGGCCGCGCGACCAGTCGCCGGGCCAGGGCAGCTGGTAGGCACGGTAGGTGTTCACTCCGGCCGGGAGCTCGGCGTTGAACAGCAGATCCCCGGACTGGCTGAACTCGGAGAAGTACGGCAGCGCACCCCAGCCGACGAACACGTCGCCGTTACGCGTCGTCTGAGCGTCGCCCTGAGACGGGGCCGAGAGGCCTTCGGGCTGGTTGTCCGAAGCCACCAGCGTCGCAACCTTCGTGCGGAAGTTCAGCCGCACGGTCACGGCCCGGCTATAGGACAGCAGTGGCGAACCTGACGAGTCGTTGTCGAAGAATGTGAACAGGCGGGGGCCGACCTGCTCCGGGTCATGCTGCCAGGCGAAAATCTCACCCGCGCTGTCCAGCGTCTGACCCGGCGCCGCGGCGAGGGTGAAGCTGCTGTCCTTGCCGCCGAGCTGCCACCTGATCTGCCCGGTGCGCAGGCTCACGTCGTAGGTAGTCCAGGTGTTGCGGGCGTCGATGAGCAGGCTGCCGTTCCTGGCCAGGTGGACGGCGTTGACATGGAACCAGTCCCATGGCGTGCTGGCCGAGGCAGGCAGCGGCTGCTCGCTTTCGCTGTAGGGAACGTGGTCCGCGCTGTTCCACTGGAACAGCACTTTCCCGGTCGTGATATCGATCTCCTGCACGATCCCGTCGATGACTGTCTGATTCGCGGGTCCGCCGATCGAAGTGAGGTTCGCGGTCGCGGTCGCGTAGCTGAGGATTAGCGCGGTGTTCCACGGCGTGATCAGGAACTCGTGCCCGTCCGCGCTGTAGCCGTTACCGGCCTGGACCTGCGCGATCTGCTGGTAATGATCGTTGTAGATGTAGTCGGTGCCCGACGACAGGCCGCCGAGGCCCGTTCCCTGCCACCACGTGAGCACTGGCTGGCCGTCGTAGGTCTGAGTCCGGAAGTCGGCCGCCTCCTGGCCGGCCGGGACAGCATGGAACCAGACCACGTTCCCTTCATGATCGAGAATCTCCGGCCCGTTGGCATACGTGGCCTGGTCGCCGAACGGGGAGATGAAGATGTCGCCGTCTGCTTTGCTGGCGCTGCCAGCCAGGATCGTCACCGGCGGCGGCGCGGTAGGTGCCGGCGTTGCTGACCCGGTGGCCGCTGACGCCGGGCTCGAGGCGAGCAGCGCTGAGCCCGCGGCAGCCAGTGCGGCAGCCGCCAGGGCGGCAGCAGCCAGGGCGGCAGCAGGCCGGCGGAGCGGGACCGGCCGCACGGACACGTGAGTCGTTCTGGGCATGCGAAGTTACCTTCCGTCTTGGGCGGGGCTCGGGCCCGAGGGCTGTTTTCTCGTGCCCGGAGTGCCAGCATATGTAATTCCTAGTAAGTCGGCTAGATAACTATGAAATAAGCTCGCCAGACGGGGGTCAGAGGCCGCATGCGTGCTCTATTCGTTACGAGGCGTACTTGTCGGAATGCTGGCTGTGTAAGCACATGTTTTCGGATATTGCGCCCAGCCGGTAGACTCTTCTGGTCGGCGTGTCGCACCATCTGCTGCTACGGCCGTTTCGCGGCCTGCTAGCGTGCGTGAAGTCAGGCGCCTGTGTGTCGTCCGGGCGCAACTCCGTCAGAAAGTAATGTGTGAACGGAAGCATCACTCGCTGCAAGAGTGGTATCTCAGCTCACCTTCGCAGCGTGGTGCGGGCCGCGCTTGCGGCCACCGTCCTAACCTTCGCAGCCGTAGCCTTTACCGCTACCGTCCCGGCCCACGCCGACGTCACGGCCGTGGCCACCATCCGGGCCCACAAGGCTCACAAGGCTCACAAGGCTCACAAGGCCAGGGAGTACGCGGCCGCCGCGGCCAGGATGCGGATGCGCGTCTGGCACTTCGCGATGCGCCAGCACGGCAAACCGTACATCTGGGGCGGCACGGGACCGGGCGGGTTCGACTGCTCCGGCCTCGTCTACGCGGCCTACCGCGCAGCGGGACACCCACTGCCCCGTACCACCTACGGCATGCTCGGCAGCTGGCGGCTGGTCCGCATTCCGAAGTCGAGGGCCCGCCGGGGCGACCTGGCATTCTTCGGACCCGGTCACGTTGAGCTCTACGAGTGGGGCAAGTGGACCTTCGGCGCGGCCGACTACGGCAGCAGGATCGGATTCCACGAGATGAACCCCTGGTGGCACCCGACCATGTACTTCCGCGTTCGCATGTAGAACGCGGCGAGGACGGCACCCCGCAGGCAGGCTCGCGTGCGGGGTGCCGTCAGTTATTCGGAGGGAACGGGGTCCCGCAGAAACTCCGTCCCCGCCGAGGATTCGCCGGCATCCTTGCGAGAGCTGCGCGACCTATTACCGGTTGCCGGGCGTCAAGGGCGCGCCTCACGCCGGGCCGTCGTGGCCCGGCATCGCCATCAGCGGACGTACTTCGATGGCGCCGTAACGGGCTGCCGGGATGCTTTCGGCCCATCGCAGGGCCTCCTCGTGATCCTGACAGTCGAGGACGTAGTAGCCCCCGATGACCTCTTTGCTTTCGATATACGGTCCGTCTGTCACTTGGCCGCGGCCATCCCGCACCCGCAGCGTGCGGGCGGCCGATGGCGGGTCCAGCGGGCCGCTGTCGACGAGGACGCCGCTAACGGCCATGGCAGATGTCGCTGCCTGGTAGTCAGCCAGCATCTGGGTGAACTCTGCCGAGCCTGGCTCTGGGGTCGGCACTCCCGGCTCACCAATGAGCAAGCACAAGTAGCGCATCAGCCTTCTCCCTGCCGCGCGGCGGCGGCGTGGGCAGCCACGCCGTCCAGAGCGGCTACCTGGCTCTCGGGCACCTCGACATCGAGTACCAGCCGTCCGGCCTTGATCCGGAGCGTGAAGGAGAAGAACGAGCAGCACGCCGACTCGGCCACCGCCAGTTCGGCCGCGCGGGTGGCCGCGGCCGTGGTGGGCGTGAGCTCGAGTTGCAGCCAGTCCGGCCGCACCCGGTCGGCTGCTTCCACGAAGTCGGCGAAGAGCCGGGTGAACTCCGCTAGCCGCGCTGGCAGCCGTGCCGCCGGCAGCGTGCATGTCTCCGGTACCCAGTCCCGGGTGGCGCTGTCCTGGGTGGCGCTGTCCTGGGCGGTGCTGTCCCGAGTGGTGCTGTCCTGTCCGGTACTGCTGATTTCCATGTCCTGACAGTAACTCCAACACGGCCACCGCCTATTCTCGCCGGGTGACTGATCGCCTGGCTGCTTACCTCGCTGTGCTTCGGCGCGATGGCCAGCCGGTCGCGGACGCCGCGCGGCTCGTGTCGGGGCAGTTCCACGACGTCGTGCTGGCAGGCGACGTGGCCTACCGGTTCCCCCGGGACGAGCGTTCCAGGCAGGAGCTGCCCGCGCGGATGGCGCTGCTGGCCCGGCTGGCTCGGGCGCGGTTGCCGGTGGCTATCCCGGCGCCGCTTGATAACGAGCAAGTCGCGCGCCCGCTTGGCACGTGCTACGCGGCCGTGAGGCTGGTCCACGGCGAGCCAGCCGGGCGCGCAGAGCCGCGAGGCCAGCAGGCTGCGGCGCTGGCTCGCGGACTGGCTGACCTGCTGGACAAGCTCGCCGTGCTCGGCGCCGACGAGGCGATCAGGCACGCAGTGCCGGCGGCCGCCGCGGATTACTGGCTCCGGTGGGCCAGCCAGGTGCGGGATGTGCTGTTCCCGTTGATGACTGCGGCCGGCCGTCAGCGGGCGGAGGCGGAGCTAGCTGCCATCTGCGCGGTCGACCCGGCCGGCTCCGCGGTTGTGCACACCGACCTGGGCGGCGGCAACCTGCTGCTGACGGGAGACGGTGACGTCCGGACCGTGACCGGAGTGCTCGACTGGGACGGCGCTCAGCTCGGCAACCAGGCAAGTGATCTTGCGTCCATCGCGTCGACATTCGGCTGGCGGCTGGCTGACCGCGTCGACGCCGAACGCAGGCGCGCGGCGGAACCGATGAGCGGCACTGCCCGCGTCATCGCGGGCACCTTCGCTCTGCAGCAGGCGCTGCCCGCCGCGCTGAGCGGTGACAGCGAGAGTCTTGCCGATGGGCTCCGCTCCTACCGGTGAAGGTCGGTCAGGGCCTCGCCGTCCGGCTGCTGAGACCTAGCCAGCTCGGCCAGGTCCTCCGAACTCCAGCTCCAGGTACCCGACTGCAAGTCCTCGACCACGCCCTCGACCCAGGCCAATTCGGCCGCGGTTACCGCGCGCTTGTACTCATCGTCCATCAGCACGACTCTCGGCAAGTAGCCGGAGATGTCCTGCAGTTCGGCGTCAATGCCGGCCAGCTCGCCGCGCAGCGCCTCGGCCCGGTGCTCGAGCACGGTCACCGCCTCGTCCGGGCTGAGCATCATGATGAACGACAGCGCGGCCGGGAAGTGCGGGAACTCGTTGCGCGGGACGGCGAGCATGGTCACCAGCCAGTCGTGTGCCGCCTGGCGGCCGGCCTCCGTCAGCTCGTACACGGTCCGCTCTGGGTAAAGCTGATCCCGCTCGGTCTGCCGCACGGCAATCAGCCCCGCCTGATCGAGCCGCTTGATCGTCTTGTACAGGTTGGCCCGCTGGCCGACATTGATGACCGCGTCCTTGCCCCACAGCTTGAGCAGCCGCTGCATGCCGTACGGGTGCAACGGCGCCGCGTGCAGCAGGCTCAGCACGGCGAGCGCGAGCGGCGACGGCCGGAATCGCTCGTCCATGTTGAGCAGTCTACTAGTTGGCCCCGCACTAGTCGCTCCTTAGCGCGAGCGGATGCTTGCTCAAGCGTATTAGCCAACTCGTCACTAGTAGTCGAGATATAAGTTGCTGCCCAACTAGTATCCACGCTACTATCAACTCATGCCACTGAACGAGATAGGTCTTAATGCCCATCAAAGGGAGCACGAAGTGAGCACCGACACTCTGGCGACCGGTACGACTAGCGAGAAGACCGGTTGCAGCCGCGAGTACCTGGCGGACGCGCAGCGGGCGCGCCGGGACGGCCGTTACCCGACTATCGACGACCCAAGCCGATGAGCGCGGGAACCGAGCCCGTGCCCTTGCTTGAGGCACGGGACCTGACGGTGCGCTTCGGCAGGGTGACAGCGCTGGACGGGCTGGAGCTCACCGCTCCGCCCGGCCAGGTGCTGGCCATACTCGGGCCGAATGGCGCGGGCAAGACGACGTTCGTCCGCGCAGTTGCCACCCTGCTCAGGCCGACCGGCGGCGAGCTGCGGGTACGCGGGCACGATGTGCGCCATGACCCGGTGAGCGTCCGCCGCGACATCGGCCTGGCCGGCCAGTTCGCCGCGGTCGAGCCCACGATGACCGGGCGGGAGAACCTGGAGATGACGGCCAGGCTGTTCGGGCATGCCCGGCCTGCGGCCAGGCAGGCAGCCGCCGCGGTCATCGAGCAGCTCGGCCTCGGCGAGGTCGCTGACAGGCGCAGCGGTGCCTACTCGGGGGGTCAGCGGCGCCGGCTCGATCTTGGCGCCAGCCTCGTCGGCGCCCCCAGGCTGCTGCTGCTGGACGAGCCGACGACCGGCCTCGATCCGGCAGGTCGGCGCGAAGTCTGGGCTGCCGTGCGCGCTCTCGTTTCGGCCGGTACCGACGTGCTGCTGACAACCCACTACCTCGACGAGGCAAATGAGCTGGCGGATCACGTCGTGGTCATTGACCACGGCCGGGCGATCACGGCCGGCCCGATCGGCGATCTCAAGGCGAGCATCGGCGGGGACGTCATTGAGGTGGTGGTCAATGACGCGGCGATGCTCACGGTGGTCGCGCGGACCCTTGAGAACATCGCGATGAGCCCGGCCAGGGTCGACGCGGGCGGGCGGCAGGTGACGGTGCCCGCCCGCGGCGGGACGGCCGAGCTGGCCGCGGTCATCAGCTATTTGCGGGATGCAGCGATCGCGGTCGACGAGATCGGCATGCGGCGGCCGAATCTCGACGAAGTCTTCCTAACCCTTACTGGCGAGTCGGCGGGGGATTCCGCCAGGGCCGGCCAGCTCGCAGAACGGAGCGCGGGATGATGATGACCCAGACGATCGCCCGGCCGGCCAGGCCGCCGAGCGCAACAGCTGCCTCGCTGCAGGTCGCGGTCAGGGCGCTGCGAAAATACGTCAGGACACCAGGCCTGAGCATCATGGGCATCGTGCAGTCCGTGCTGTTCTTGTTCAGCTTCCGATACGTGTTCGGCGGCGCCATCCAGGCGGGCGGCACAAGCTACGTCGACTTCCTGGTGCCGTCCTATGTGGCCATGATCGTGCTGTTCACCGGCGGTGGCATCGCGGTGGCCGTGGCCGAAGACCGGGTTCAGGGCTTCACGGACCGGTTGTTGTCGCTGCCGGTGCCGCGTTACTCGCTGGTGCTCGGGCGCGTGCTCGCCGACTCAACGACGAACACGTGGTCAATCGTCTCGACTGCTGCCTTCGGCTTCCTGTTCGGGTTCAGGCTGCGGGGTTCGCTGCTCGACGGGCTCGCCGCCTTGGGGCTATGCCTGGTCTACGCCGTGGTGTTCACGGTCGTGTTCATCGTGATGGGCCTTTTCGCGCCGACCGCTCAGGCAGCCCAGGGCATGTCGCTGATCGCATTCATCTTCGCGTTCATATCCAGCGCCTATGTGCCGGCCACATCGATGCCCGGCTGGTTGCAGCCGTTCTCGAAGTACCAGCCGATCACCCCGATGGTCGATGCGGTTCGATCGCTGCTCGTCGGTTCCAGCAGCGACGTCGGCCTGGCGCTCGGCTGGTCAGCATTGCTCGTCCTGGTGTTCACCCCGATCGCGGTGCTCCGCTACCGGCGGGCTTGACCGCCTGCCGGCCGTCGTTACCATCCATGCGATCGAAGCTGATGGTGACGACGGCCGGATGCAGCGGCGGCCATCAGCCGACGGCTCAGCTATCGCGGCTCGCCCGGCCTGGATCAGGCCGGGCCCGTGGCGGGGATTGACGTGGCCGCGGGGGCGCTAGGCGGAGACCGATACCCCGCCGGCCACGCTGGCTTCCTCGCCAGCCCAGCAGCGCACGATGTCGCGCATGGACAGTAGGCCGGTCACCTCCTGCCCGTCGACCACGACAAGATGCCGGAAGTTCCCCGCCATCATCGCGGTGGCGGCCTGCTCCAGGGTCCAATCGGGCGATGCGAACACCACGTCAGAGGTCCGGTGATTGGCAACTAGCTCGGTATCCGGGTCCTGGCCGGATCCGATGGAGTCGAGAATGTCCCGTTCGGTCAGAATCCCGATGCCGGGATGCGAGGAGTCGACGACTACCGCGGCCCCGACCCGCTGACCGGACATCAAGTGGGCAGCCTGGCGCAGGGTGTGCGCTGGGCCGACGCTAAGGACAACCTTGGTCATGCCGTCCCGGACGTTCATGCTGCATCGCTCCTCTCGCGCCGAGCCGCCGTGCCCGCGCACAACGGCGGTCCTGGTGCTTGTGCGCTTGTGACTGTCAGTGCTGTCCAGCATCCGCCCGATTACCGCTCAGGGCAAGTCCTGACCGCCCTGCGCCAGCAGGCTCAGCACTTCGGAGTGGAGCAGGCCGTTGGTACAGACCGCGCTGCCGCCGTCTGGCCGTGGCGTGCCCGCGAGGTCGGTGAACGCGCCGCCGGCTTCCTCGACGATGATCTGCAGCGCGGCAAGATCCCACAGCGAGACGTCTGTCTCCGCGGAAATATCGACCGCTCCCTCGGCGACGAGCACATGAGACCAGAAGTCCCCATATGCGCGCGTCCGCCAGACCTTGCGGCTCAGGCCGAGGAGCTCGTTCAGCCTGCCCTCGTGTTCCCAGCTGACCAATCCCGAATAAGACAACGACGCATCGGACAGGCTCTCCACCTGGGAGACGCGGCACGCTGTGGCCTTTGTCATGCTGCGCCCCGTCCAGGCGCCGCCGTCCCTGGCCGCCCACCACCGCCGGCCCAGGGCAGGCGCACTGACCACGCCCATGATGACCTCGTCCTCGGCCATCAGGCCGATGAGCGTCGCCCATACCGGCACGCCACGGACGAAGTTCTTCGTCCCGTCGATGGGGTCGATGACCCAGCAGCGCTGGCTGGAACCGGTGCGGCCGAACTCCTCGCCGAGCATCGCATCACGCGGCCGGGACCGGCCGAGCACATTGCGCAGCGACTCCTCGACGGCCAGATCGGCGTCGGTCACGGGGGACAGGTCCGGCTTCGATTCCACTCGCAGGTCGAGTGCGCGGAATCTGCGCATGGTGATGTCGTCCGCGGCGTCCGCCAGGACGTGTGCGAATCCGAGGTCGCCATCAAAACCTGCCATGCCGGGAAACGCTAGCGCTAAGCACACACAATGGCCATGCCTGGCCCGTGGTTGCCCGACAGTGATTGCCAGACCGCAGTACCCGGTCACGGCTCGCACTGCAGCTGCAGGCGCTTTATGTCCGGGCGCCCTCCCGGGCGTCCTACGGCTCCAGGGCCTCGGCCGGGTCAAGCCCCTCGCGGCTGCGTAGCAGGCGCCGCAGGGAGTCAAGCCTGGCCGCTGCCCCGGGGCCGCCGTGCTCGGCCACCCACGCATCCAGCGCGCAGCCGGCTTCGAGGTGGTTGCAGCCAGGCGGGCAGTTGGCGATCACATCGGCAAACTCGGGGAACGCGGATACCACCCGGTCGGCGGCCACGTACGCGAGCCCGAAGCTGCGCAGGCCTGGCGTGTCGATGATCCAGCCGCCGCCCGGCAGCAGCAGTGCGATAGCGGAGGAGGAGGTGTGCCGCCCGCGTCCGGTGACCGGGCTCACCGACCCGACCGCCCGGTCAGCGTCCGGCAGCAGCGCGTTGACCAGGGTCGACTTGCCGACGCCCGAGTGGCCGACCAGGACGCTGATCCGGCCGGTCAGCAGCGTGCGCAGGTCGTCGAGCGCGGGGCCGAACGGACGGCTCAGCACCACGAAGCGAACCCCTAGGGGCTCGTATGCCGCGATGAGCTCGTCTGGTCCGGCCAGGTCGGCCTTTGTCAGGCAGAGCAGCGCTTCAAGCCCGGCGTCAAACGCGGCAACCAGGAACCTGTCAATAAGCCTGGGCCGCGGCGGCGGGTCGGCAAGCGCGGTGACAATGGCCAGCTGGTCGGCGTTGGCGACGACGATCCGCTCGGCCGGATCGTCATCTTCCGCCGACCGGCGCAGCACCGAGGTCCTGGGCTGCACCCGCACGATCCGCGCCAGCGTGCCTGGCTCGCCCGACACGTCGCCGGCCAGGTTGACCCGGTCGCCGACCACGACGCCGTGCCGGCCGAGCTCGCGTGCCTTCATGGCGGTGACAGCCCGGTCGCCGACCCAGCACCGGTACCGGCCCCGGTCGACGCCGGCCACGAACGCGTCGATCGCGTCCTCATGGGCCGGCCGTCTCCTGGTGCGGGGCCTGGAACCCTTGCCCGGCCGGACCCGCACGTCGTCCTCGTCGAGCCCGGCGTGGCCGACTACCCGGCTCAGTGCCCGCCCTCCAACATCTGCTGCCACAGCGCGCTGAACGCGGGGAACGTCTTGCCGACCGTCGCCGCGTTGCTGACCTGCAGCCCCGGCACGGCGAGGCCAAGGACGGCGGCGGCCATCACTAGCCGGTGATCATCGTGACTGTTGAACGGATCGGCTCCGGCCCGGAGCGGCCGCGGCTGCACGCGCAGGCCATCAGGAAGCTCGGTCACCATGCCGCCGAGCGCGCCGATCTCGGCCGCCAGGGCGGCCAGCCGGTCGCTCTCGTGCAGCCGCATGTGGCCGATACCGCTGAACTCCGAGGGCGAGTCGGCGAGCGCGGCGAGCGCGGTCAGTACCGGGGCCAGCTCGCTCACATCGCGCAGGTCGGCGCTGATGCCCCGGATCCGGCCGGTACCCTCAACCCGCATGCCCGCGGGGATCAGCGTGCAGCTGGCGCCCATCTGGCCGAGCACGTCCAGGATCTGGTCCGCCGCCTGCAGGCTGGCCGCTGGCCAGCCAGGGATCGTCACGGTTCCGCCCGTGACCAGCGCCGCGGCAAGGAACGGGGCCGCATTGGACAGATCCGGTTCGATGGTGATCGTGCCTGGCGTGAGCCGTCCGGGCCAGATCCGCCAGTGGTCCGGCGCCGCGGCCCCGCCGTTCCCTGCCGCACGGCCGTTCCCGGCCGCACCGCCTGCGGCTGAGCCAGACTCGACCGCCGCGCCGGCGTTGGCCAGCATGGCGACAGTCATCGCGATGTGCGGCGCGGACGGGATCCTGTCACCTTGGTGCACGATCTTCAGGCCCTGCTCGTACCGCGGCGCCGCCAGCATCAGCCCCGACACCAGCTGCGACGACGAGGATGCGTCCAGCCGGACAGTCCCGCCGCGGACCCGGCCGCGACCGCGGACGATGAAGGGAACGGAGCCTCGGCCGCCATCGCTGATCTCGACGCTCGCCTGCCGAAGCCCGGCGAGCAACTGGCCGACCGGGCGCTGCGAGGCGCGCGGGTCACCGGTGAACTCGACGTCAGCTGTCGCCAGCGCGGCCGCGGGCGGAACGAACCTGAGCACGGTGCCCGCGTTCCCGACATCAACAGTGGTCTTGCCTGCTGCCCAGCCAGGAGTGACGGTCCAGGATGCCGCGTCGAGGGTGCTGCCGTCAGTGTCTACGGTCGCGCCGAGCGCCGTGATGGCCGCGGCCATCAGGTCGGTATCGCGGGCCTGCAATGGCCCTACTATCTGAGTAGGGGTGTCGGCAAGGGCCGCGAGGATGAGCGCCCTGTTGGTGATCGACTTGGAGCCCGGCAACCGCACGGACGCGTGGACGGCGGCGGCGGCCGCCGGGGCCGCCCAGCCGGCTTCCGCGTGGCCTGGGGCGTGCATGCCCCAGAGAGTACTGGCTCACAGCCGGGTACTGGCTCACAGCACGTCTAGACGTGGCCGGCCGCGCGGAGCGACAATCAGACACCCGCGGTGCGACGAGCCCCGGAAGCGGTGCTACGAGCCCGGAATGAGTCCGGAAATCTCGGCAAGGTTTGGCATAGCCGGATCTTGGCTATGAACTAGCGACTTCTGAACGTGGCCGAGGCGGCCAGCCGGTTAACAGGTGAGGACATGTGCGGTCGGTATGCATCGGCGCGAAAGCGCATCGAGCTCCTTGAGGAGTTCAGCGTGCAACGCGACGTGGTGGCCGAGCCGCTGGCGCCCGATTACAACGTGGCGCCAACCAAGCCCGTGTACGCCGTGCTCACCCGCGGGCTGGACGCCAGCCAGGATGATGGCGGGGCGGCTGCGGCCGGTAACGGGCGGGCTGGCAGCGGGTCCGGGTCGGCCGAACGGCAACTGCGGGTCGTCCGGTGGGGCTTGGTGCCGTTCTGGGCTAAGGACATCAAGATCGGCAGCCGGATGATCAATGCCAGGGCTGAGACGGTCGCGGAGAAGCCCGCGTTCCGTCGCGCCTTCGGCAAGCGGCGCTGCTTGCTGCCGGCCGACGGCTACTACGAATGGCAATCCCAGCCGGGCGCGGCCAAGCAGCCGATCTACATCAGCCGCAAGGACGGGCGATCGCTGGCTTTCGCGGGCTTGTATGAGCTGTGGCGCGATCCCGCGGTGGCCAGGGACGACCCGGATGCCTGGCTCTGGACTGCCACCGTCATAACCACGAGCGCGCAGGATGAGCTGGGCATGATCCACGACCGGATGCCGATGATCATCGACCCGGCCAGGTGGTCAGACTGGCTCGATCCGGCTAACAGCGATGTGGCAGACCTGCGCTCGCTGCTGGCGCCCGCGGCGGTCAGCGGGCTGATGACCTATCCGGTTTCGACCGCGGTCAACTCGGTCCGCAATAACGGCCCTCAGCTCATCGAGCCGGCGGAGCCCGGACCCGTCGCGCCGTTAGCAGCGGCGCGGACTGGCGCGCCTGCCGCCGCCAGGAACCAGGAAATCAGCGGCGCGCAGGGTGGCCAGGCGCTGTTCTAGGTCAGCTTGACGGGCCGGACAGCGCTATCGCCCCGAAGGCGCGTCCGGCCAGTTGCGGAAGGAGGCGGGGATCGCATGGATGCCAGGGCTGCACGTGAGCGGCTAGAGGAGATTCAGAGCGAGCTAGACAGGTCGATCATGGTGCTGAACGCAGCGGGCGACCAGCAGCGCGGGCCGGGCGACTACCCCCAGGATCCGGCCGATGCTGGCGCGAACCTGTCGGAGAGCGAGCGGTCTGAGGCAGTGCTTGCCGTCGCCAGGAGGCAGCGCTCGGACGTGCTCGCCGCGCTATGCCGCATCGACCTGGGCACTTACGGCACCTGCGTCGACTGCGGCTCGATGGTGCCCGAGGGGCGGCTGGAGGCTAAGCCGGAGGCAGCCAGGTGCGTGGCCTGCCAGGGCAAGCTGGACCGGCTAGGAGGTAGCGCCCGATCTGCGCACCGGGCGGAATGAAGACGGAGGGCACCGCGTTTGACCGCACGTGTCTCTAGCCAGCTCCCAGACCCGTCCTGATGTGTCCAGGGCGGTCGCCCGCGATGTCATGACGGTCGGCGTTGTATCCTCCCGGCGAGGCGGCTTGCAGGCTGGTTGGCTGCAGCCCTCGATCCCGGAAGGGGTGGGTCCGGTCCCCGAGACACTTGAGCAGCGCAGTAAGCGGTTCGAAGACGACGTGCTGCCGTACCTTGACCAGCTCTACGCAGCCGGAATGCGGATGACCCGCAATCCGGCTGATGCGGAGGACCTGGTGCAAGAGACCTTTGCGAAGGCATATGCGTCTTTTCACCAGTTCCAGGCTGGTACGAACCTGAAGGCATGGCTGTTCCGAATCCTCACCAACACCTTCATCAATAACTACCGCAAGCGGCAGCGCGAGCCGCAGCGGTCTGGCACCGAGGAAATCGAAGACTGGCAGCTTGCCAGGGCGGCGTCGCACACCTCCGGCGGCCTGAAGTCGGCCGAGACCGAGGCGCTGGAGCGCCTGCCTGACTCCGACATCAAGGCTGCCTTGCAATCTCTGCCTGAGGATTTCCGGCTGGCCGTGTACCTCGCGGACGTCGAAGGGTTCTCCTATAAGGAGATCGCGGACATCATGGGCACTCCGATCGGCACCGTCATGTCGCGGCTGCACCGTGGCCGCCGCCAGCTCCGCGACCTGCTTCAGGACTACGCGGCGGATCAGGGCATTCTTGCGACGGCGCCCGCCGCCCCCACTACGGCGCAGTCGCCGGATGACGCGGCAGGGAAGGACGCGAGATGAGCTGCGGCAAACCGCACGACGTGCCGTGCACGGAGGTGCTCGCGACGGTCTACTCCTATCTCGACGGCGAGATGGAGGACAGCGACTACCGGCAGATCCGCGTGCATCTGGAGGAGTGCGGGCCGTGCTTGCGCGAGTACGGCCTGGAGGAGCTCGTTAAGAAGCTGGTGCACAAGTGCTGCGGCCAGGAAGCCGTGCCGGGCGAGCTGCGCGCCAAGGTCATGACGAGGATCGCGGCCGTGCGGTCAGAGATCGAGAACACCGAGGTGCTGGCGGAGTAGGCCGGTCCGCTCAGAATGTGCCGGTTCCAACCGGCGTGCCGTCATCACCTTACGCAGTCGTCTGACTACTATTGGTTCACATTGTGCGGGAGCCCTACGGGAATCCGGACGATGGCGTTACCCTAAGTCGCGATAGCGGGGCGCGTGGTTACGTGCGATCGCAGTTCGTCTGCCAGGACGGGTCCGCTGCTCCGGACGGGTCCGCTGCTCCGGACGGGCGCGTTGGCAACCGCACCAAGGGGGTCACGGCATGGTTTCGCGGGCCGCATGGCTCTACATCGGCCTGGTCGTGGCCGTCACGGCGGCGCTGGTGGCAAGAACCCCGGTCGACGACATCACGCATCGGTTAGGTTATCTCGTCGTCTTGCAGGCGCTGTTCCTTGCCTGCGACTCAAGCCCGGCGCCGCTGGCATCCCGCCAGACCAAGTGGTCACCAAGTTCGTCCGCCACGCTGGCCGCGGTCGTGCTGCTCGGCCCCGTCGCGGCCGCGCTGGTCGGGGCGGTCGCCGTGCTCAGCCTCCGGCGCGAGCGACGGCTGGCAGAGCGCCTGTTCAATGGCGCGATGCACGCGCTGTCCGGCTTTGCGGCGGGCAAGGTCTACCTGGTGCTGCACGGCACGCTCGGGCCGCCAGTCGCTACCGATTTCCCGAAGATCATCCTGCCCTTCGCGGCGGCAGCGGCGGCGCATGTGCTTGCCAACCACGCGCTGATCTGGGGCGTCTACCGGCTCAACCGGGGTCCCGGCATGCTGCGGCGTGAGGCACTGGAGTCCAGCCTGCCGCTGCTGCTCGTCTCTGACCTCGGCTACGCCTCGCTCGGGCTGGTCATTGCCTCGCTGTGGAGGGTGATGGGTGGCTTCGCGGCGATGATCGTGCTGGTGCCGCTGTTTGTCGCCCGGTGGGCCATGGGACAGTTCGCCGAGCAGCAGCGTGCCTATGCGGCCACCATGAACGCGCTGTGCCAGGCCGTCGAGACCAAGGACTTCTACACCCGCGGCCACGGTGACCGGGTATCCCGCGGAGCGGGCATGGTGGCCAGGAAGATCCGGATGAGCCCGGACCGGACCGAGGCGATCATGTTCGCGGGGATGCTGCACGATGTGGGCAAGCTCGGCGTGCCGACGCAGGTGCTGCAGAAGGAAGGCCCGCTGACGGAGGACGAATTCGCGGCCATCCAGCTGCACCCGATGCGCGGCCTGGAGATAGTCCGGGAGATCGGCTTCCTCAACGAGGCCCTGGCCGGCATCATGCACCACCACGAGCGGATCGACGGCCGCGGCTACCCGATGGGCTTCGCCGGCCACGAGATACCCGAGTTCGCCCGGGTGATCGCCGTCGCTGACGCGTTCGACTCGATGACCTCGACCCGCTCGTACCGCGCGGCCAAGCCCATCGACCTGGCGGTTGGCGAGCTGCGCAGGGGCGCCGGTACGCAGTTCGACCCGCTGCTCGTGGAGGCCTTCATTGCCGCGCTCAGCGAGGAGGGCTGGCAGCTGCCCAGGCCGGCCGGCGCACCCGCGGACCTGACTACCGTCACCGTCCAGGATCACGACGACCCCACGGCGCCGCTGCAAGTGGTAATTCCTTGAACGGCAGCGCCGTCGTGAGCCGCCCTGCGCCCGACCGGCTGGCCTACTGGCAGGCGATGGACTCCGGCAGGCTGCTGCTGCTGTCTGCGGCCGCAATGCTGGTGATCGCCTCGTTTGCCTACTGCACGCTGGAGCGCGGGATCCGCTGGGATGTCGCGCTGGCATTCGGCGGTTTCATCGCCCTGGGCGAATTGCTGCGGCTGGCGCTGCCCGGCGGCCGTGAGGCCGCGCCTATTGCAATGGTCGGCTGCCTGTCCTACGCGCTGCTGGTAGAGCTGCCGAAGGTCCCCCGGTTGGTCATGGCTGAGCAGTCCGCGCTGCTGGTGATCGCGGTGTGCGCGGTCGGCATGGGGGTAGGCGCGCTGCCGCATATCGCGGCCGGCCGCCCGGCCGGCGCCGTCGGGATAGCCACCCGGCTAGTCGCAGTCTCCTGCGTTGCCTTCATATTCCGTCCGGTCGCGACCGCGTTCGCCGGGCGGCCGTGGGGACTGACATTCGTCGCGATCGTGCTGCTCGTGACCTTCGGCTGGCTGGTGGATGCGCTGGTCGGGGCGCTCATCCGGGCCGACGACGTCGGTGCGCGGTTCTCGGTCGCAATGCTGGATGAGCTCCGGCTGCAATGGCCACTGGGCTTGGCCATCGGCGCCTCGGTCGTCATCACGGTGTTCGGCGCGAAGGTTATGGGGCTGACCGAGCTTGCCGTTTTCCTTGGGCCACTGCTGGTCACACAGGTCGCATTCCGCCGCTATGCCGGCATCCGTGCGACCTACCTGCAGACTGTCCGGTCGCTCGCGCGAGTGACCGAGGTGGCTGGCTACGTCGAGGAGGGTCACTCCCGCCGCGTCAGCAGGCTCGCTGTTGGCGTCGGGCGCAGCCTGGGCATGCCCGAGCCCGAATTGCTCGCCCTCGAGTACGCGGCGCTGATGCATGACATCGGCCAGCTATCGCTGCGGGATCCGATACCGGGCGGTGCCACGGTGCTGGTTTCCGCCGCGGACCAGCAGCGGATCGCCGGACTTGGCGCTGACGTGATCCGCCAGGCGGGTGTCCTGGACGACGTAGCCGAGCTCGTGCGCTGCCAGAACTGGCCGGCCCACGGGCATGATCCGGGGCCGCCGCTCGGAAGCATGATTATCCGGTCGGCGAACGCGTTCGACGACATGGTGGGCGGCTCAACCGACAGAGAGCGGTCGGCTGCGGCGCTCGAGCGCATGCGGCTTGATCCCGTCGAGTACGACAGCGTCGTCGTCGCGGCGCTGGCCGAGGTCGCGGGCCGCCGGGTGCCCTCCCGGCTGTAGGCTTCCGGGCGTGCTCGAATCGGTCCTTGTCGCTAATCGTGGCGAGATTGCCAGGCGCGTCATCGCGACCGCGCGGCGGCTTGGCGTTCGCTCGGTAGCGGTGTACTCCGAGGCAGACGCGACACTGCCGTTCGTTCGCGAGGCAGACCAGGCCGTGCTCATCGGCCCGCCGCCGCCAGCCAGCAGCTACCTGAACGGCGCGGCGGTGCTGGCGGCCGCCCGCGAGTCCGGCGCGCGGTCCATCCACCCCGGCTACGGCTTCCTGTCGGAGAATCCGGAGTTCGCTGCCGCCGTGTTGGAGGCCGGGCTGACCTGGATCGGGCCGTCGCCGACCTCAATGCGGCAGATGGGCGACAAGATCAACGCCAGGAACCTCATGGAGCGAGCGGGCATCCCGGTCTCGGCCGGCACCAGGGAGCCGGTGGCTGACCTGGAGGCCGCGCTGGCCGCGGCCGAGACGATCGGGTACCCGGTCATGATCAAGGCCGCCGCGGGCGGCGGCGGCATCGGCATGACAGCCGCGGCCGACGCGGCGCAGCTCAAGGCCGGCTTCGAGACTGCGCGGTCACGCGCGGAGCGCTTCTTCGGCAGCCCGGCCATCCTGCTGGAGCGTTTCGTCGAGCACGCGCGTCACGTCGAGGTGCAGGTACTCGGCCTGGCCGACGGCCGCGTGCTTGCCCTGGGCGAGCGGGACTGCTCGGTGCAGCGCCGGCACCAGAAGGTCGCAGAGGAAACGCCGTCACCGGGCGTCTCGCCGCCGCTGCGGGCCAGCATGCTCGAAGCGGCGGTGCAAGCGGGCCAGGCGGTGGACTACCGGGGCGCCGGGACGGTCGAGTTCCTGCTCGACGTTGACACCCTCGATTTCATGTTCCTGGAAATGAACACCCGGCTTCAGGTGGAACATCCGGTGACCGAGCTTGTCACCGGCATCGACCTGGTCGAGCAGCAGTTCCTCATCGCCGAGGGCCAGGATGTCAGCTTCAGCCCCGATCAGCTCGAGCCGTCCGGGCATGCGCTGGAGCTGCGCATTTATGCTGAGGACCCGCAGCGCTTCCTGCCCAGTCCGGGCACGATAGGGGACTGGTCGGAGCCCGGCCGGGCCCGGCGTACGCGTCGACGCCGGGTACGCCGCAGGCAATCCCGTTACCCCCTTCTATGATCCGTTGCTCGCCAAGCTATGCGTGCACGGCCGCGACCGGTATCAGGCGCTTGACCGCGCCGCTGCGGCAGTGGCCTCGTTCCGTATCAGCGGGGTCAAGACCAACCTGGCGTTCCACGCGGACCTGCTCGCTTCGGCGGAGTTCCGCTGGGGAGATTACGACACGTCGCTGGTTGGCCGACTGCGCCCGTGACGGGGCCGGGGACAGCAATGATGGAGCAGCAGGCCGGCTGGACTGCGGAGAGGAGGGCACGTGAGCGAGGTCCGTGCGGAGATGGTGGCCAACGTCTGGAAGGTCGTGGCGAGCGAGGGCGACGCCGTCGCCGACGGTGACACCTTGGTCATTCTCGAGTCCATGAAGATGGAGATCCCGGTGCTCGCCGAGGACTCCGGCACGCTGGCGAGGCTGGCCGTGGCCGAAGGCGACATCGTGCAGGAAGGTGACCTGATCGCCGTCATCGAGTAGTGGCGCGTGCACCCGGCGCGCACGACCGGACTCACTCATACCCCGGTCGTCGACCGTGGGTAAGCGTCGGCCGGGTCGGTGACGACATTGACCATGTACGGAACGCCTGAGGCGAACGCGCGGCCCAGCGCGGGGCCGATCTCCTGCGGCTGTGTCACCAGTTCTCCGGCTCCGCCAAGGGCGGTGACCACCTGATCGTAACGGCAGCCCGGCTGTAGCTCGGCTGCCACGTCGTACCCGTACAACGCCTGCATAGGGTGCTTCTCCAGCCCCCAGATCCCGTTGTTGCCGCAGATCATCACCACCGGCAGCCGGTGCCGGACCAGCGTGTCGACGTCCATCAGCGAGAATCCGGCGGCACCGTCTCCTAG
The DNA here is from genome assembly GCA_963834665.1 of uncultured Actinomycetota bacterium. Lineage (GTDB taxonomy): Bacteria > Actinomycetota > Actinomycetes > Streptosporangiales > Streptosporangiaceae > JAJYUU01. Next base: position 42,125 of record CAWICK010000001.1, on the reverse strand, counting down.
CAGCAGCACAACCTGTGCTTGCGGTCTGGCTACCCTGGCCGCGATCGCGTAGCCCAGGCCGGTGCCCAGGCAGCCGTAGGGTCCAGGGTCGAGCCAGCCGCCGGGCTGCTGCGGCTCGATGTACTTGCCCGCATAGCTAACGAAATCGCCGCCGTCTCCGATCACTACCGCGTCCGGTTCGAGCAGCGCGGCCAGCTCGCCGTAAATGCGCAGCGGGTGGACCGGGTGCGCATCGCTGCGCAGCAGCTGCGCGTCGGCGGCCGTAGCCAGCCCGCATGCGGCCTGCAGCCGGGGCAGCCAGTCGCGGGCCCAGACCGGTCCGCCGGGCGGAGTCCCGGTCGCGTCCGCAACGCCGGTGAAGATCGCGGCCAGCTCGCCGGAAGCCGCTCCGGCCAGGTCGCAGTGGGTTGCCAGCTGGCTTGCGGCGTCTGCCAGGTGGACGACCCGCGCCGCGGTGGTCCCGTTCCGGCCGCCGAACTGGCCGTAGCCGAGCCGGAAGTCCAGCGGGGTGCCCGCCACGATCACCAGGTCAGCCTCGCCGAGCGCGACAGCGCGTGCCCTGGTGACCAGGAGCGGGTGACCGGTCGGCAGGATGCCGCGGCCCTGGCCGTTAGCCACGACCGGCAACTGAAGCTGCTCGGCGGCCGCCCGCGCCGCGTCCTCGGCTCGGTCTAGCCACACATCGGAGCCAAGGATCAGCACCGGCCTGCTGGCGCCGGCCAGCAGCCTGGCGATCTGCGCGATGGCATCCGGGTCGGGCGTGGCCTCGCTGGCTCGCGTGCTGGAGCGGCCGGCGTACCGACGGCGGCGGTGCTCGACGAGTCGCCGCCGGGACCCGCCGGGTCGCCCGGACCGGCCGGATCGCCGGGACCGGCCGGATCGCCGGCCCGAACAATGCCTCGAGGCTGACGTCGAGGAAGACCGGCCCGCGGTGCCGCGCCCGAGCCAGGGTGAACGCCTCGTTCACGGCGGCACCGACATGACCAGGCACGTGCTCGGTCCAGGCTCGCTTAGTTACCGGTGCCAGCAACGGCGGATGATCAAGTTCCTGGAGGCTGCCCGAGCCCCAGCGCCCGTCGGGCGCCCGGCCGGCGAGCACGACGACCGGAGAGCCATTGAAATGCGCCGTAGTGATCCCGCTGACCCCGTTTGTCACGCCTGGACCGGCCGTGAGCACCGCGAACCCCGGCGACCGCGTCAGCCTGGCGGTCGCCTCGGCTGCGAACACCGCCGTCTGCTCGTGTCTGACGTCGACAATCTGCATGGGCGGATCGGCGGTCACTGCGCCGTCATAGACCGGGAACACGTGCCCGCCAGACAGGGTGAACATGGTGGTGACACCGTGGCAGCGGGCCGCCGACACGGCCTGCGCGCCGCCATGGGCAGGGCGCTGTTCCTGGCTCATGGCGGCGACGTTACCAGCAGGTAGCCGCCTGCATCAGTGCCCGCTTCGGGTTGTAACGCGACGGACGTCCGGCCTGGGATGATGGCTAGGTGCCAACGCTTGCCGATCTCGCCCGCCAGGCCGGGATCAGCGGTGCGCAGCTGGACTGGCTGCACTCCCTGGTTTCGGACTGGCAGCTCCTTGCTGACCTGTCTTTTGCCGACCTGGTGCTGTGGGCGCCGCTGCCCGACGAACCAAGGGGGAAGATCCGGCCGGGCCGGACACTGCGGACGGTACGGACGGCGCGGACGGTGCGGAAGTCTGGCCGGTCGGCGGCACCTGGCTGGCGCTGGCTCAGATGCGCCCGACTACCGCACCGACCGCGTTGCCCGATGACATCGTCGGAACCCGGCGGCCCGGCGCCGAGCAGCCGTTCCTGGCCGCCTCATACCTGGAGAAAAGGATCTGCCGGGAGGGCGACCCGGAGTGGACCAGGGGAGTGCCGGTCCGGCACGAAACCATTCCGGTCCGCAGCGGCGACACCGTCATCGCGGTGATCGAGCGGTCCACGAACTTGAGCTCGGCCCGGACGCCGAGCCGCCTCGACCTCGCCTATCTGCGGGCAGCGGACGACCTGGCCCAGATGGTGGCGGCCGGGATGTTCCCCGGCCAGGGCGAGGAACCCGCCCTGGTCCGGTCGCCCCGGGTCGGTGACGGGATGCTGCGGCTCAGCCGGGCCGGCAAGGTGACCTACGCGAGCCCCAATGCCCTGTCGGCCTACCGCAGGCTCGGCCTGACCGCCGACCTGGTCGGCAAGCCACTCGGCCCGCTGACGGCCAGGCTGTGCGCGAACCGGGAGGCACGCGACGATTCGCTGATGGTGACTGCCAGCGGCCGGGCGCAGGCCGAGACGGAGGTGGAGGCGAACGGGTCGGTAGTGCAATTGCGGACCATCCCGCTGATCGTGGACGGTACCCGAGCGGGCGCGCTGATTCTGCTCAGGGACGTGACGGAGCTGCGGCGCCGGGAGCGCGAGCTGCTGACCAAGGATGCGACAATCCGGGAAATTCACCACCGGGTCAAGAACAACCTCCAGACTGTCGCCGCTCTGCTGCGGCTGCAGGCCCGGCGGCTGCGGGCGCCGGAGGCGAGGGCTGCACTGGAGGAGGCCGTCCGCCGGGTCGGGTCGATCGCCATCGTGCACGAGACTCTGTCGCATGTCCCCGACGAAGTCGCGGATTTCGATGACATTGCCGGCCGGGTGGCGCTGATGGCAGTCGAGGTGTCCGCACCCGAGGCGAGAGTCACGCCGACGTTGCGCGGGGAATTTGGCATGCTGCCCGCCCTGGTGGCAACTCCACTCGCACTGGTGCTGACCGAGTTGCTGCAGAACGCGCTACAGCACGGCCTGAGCCGAGCCTGGCCAGGGGGCCAACGGATGCCTGGAGATCACCGCCGTGCGCAAGCCTGGCCGGCTAACCGTGACGGTTTCTGACAACGGCGCCGGGCTGCCGGCCGACTTTGACCTTGACTCGACAGCCAGCCTTGGCCTGCAGATCGTGCGAACGCTTGTGCTGACCGAACTCGATGGCAGGCTGGAGATTTCTCCGCGGGAGGGTGGCGGTACGCGCGTTTTTGTCGAGCTGCCGCTGGGCGAGTCAGCTGCCGGCTAACGCGCTGAGCCTGTTGTCAAGCTGAACCGCGAGCCGCGCCAGCTAGCGCCCGGCTCGCAGCTGCGCCGCGGCTCCCGTGGGGAGGCGGCGCAGCTCACTGCTGCACTACGTCAGGCTCCCGCGCGCGCGGCGACCCTGCTGCGGCGCTTAAGCGCACGCCGCTCATCTTCGCTAAGTCCGCCCCAGACACCGGCGTCCTGGCCACTGTCGAGTGCCCACTGCAGGCAGGGCTCCATGACCTTGCACCGCTGGCACACTTGCTTGGCCTCGTCGATCTGGAGTAGCGCAGGCCCGGTGTTCCCGATCGGGAAGAAAAGCTCCGGGTCGACGTCACGGCAGGCGGCATGGTGACGCCAGTCCATGAGTTCCACTCCTCCTTGAGCTCAGGTCCTGACCGGGCCTGTGCGCTCCGTCGCGCTTGTGAATGATTTCACGAGCTAAGTTCTATGTCAGGTACGTGCACTTTTGCTAGTCGTACTTGGCTTGCTGGTAAATCGGCGGTGCTTGGCTGGCACCGGCGACACCGTAGTTACCCGGAAACGCTGTGCTTACCCAGCTAGGCCGTCACTTTCAGGCTAAGCCGCGCGAACCAGCGCACCGAGCCTGCCGGTGACACCGAGCCGGGCTTGCGCTCCGGCCGCTCCTCGGTACAACGAAGCCGGACCGCGCCCGCCTTAGCGTCGCCAGCCCGGCATGGCACGCGTGAGCGCACCGTTCACCAGGAGCGTTACAACCCTCTCAAGGTCGGCGATCAATCGCAAGAGGCTTGGGCAAAGGTTCGGCAGGATTTCGGTGTCAGATCAGTCACATAGCTGGCATGAGTGCAGTGCCGGACGTGGGCACTCGACCCCTTATCCGAGGCTTATACAGCCATTCAAGCAATATGCCGCGTCTGTCATCTGCGGCCGGCAGTTAATCGCCCTTAATTTGCGGATCCTAGCCCTCCGGCAGGCCGATGACACGCAAGGCGCGCGGCACTGCGCGGAACCGGGCCTCCTCCACCTCGCCCATGTACTCGCCATCAAGCTGGAACGCCAGCGGGCGATCGGCTCGCAGCACGATCGACCCCAGATCGTGGCCGTTAGCGACAGCCCGGCCGCGCGGTGGCTCCGTCCGGTCGGCCAGCATCTGGCGCAGGGTCCGCATCGTGCTGAACGTGCCCAGGCGGCGCAGTGCCATCAGGTCAAGCCCGGTATCGAAGCTCGCCCGCGGACTGGGGTTGACCGGCCTGCGGCCGAGATAGGTCCAGGGCGCCGAGTTCGACACGATGCACAGGTAGGCCGCCTCCGGGCACAGTCCGGCAGGCTCGGTAATCGAGATGGCCGGATGCCGGCGATCGGTGACACGGTAATACTGGCGCAGCGCCGTGGTGAAGAACAAGGCGGGCGTCAGGGCCCGTCCGTGTGCGCGGCGGCCCTCGACGGCCCGTACGACCTCTGCGTCCAGGCCGAGGCCGGCGTTGAAGGTGAAGTACCGGCCATTGGCGGTGCCCAGCCCGAGGCAGCGTTCCCGCCCGCTGGCCAGATCCTCGATCAGCCGTCCGGCTGCGTCGACCGGATCGGACGGCAGGTGAAGCGAGCGGGTGAAAACGTTCGCGTTGCCGCCCGGCAGTGCCGCCAGCGCGGGCAGGTCAGCGGCGTCGGGCCGGGCCTGCGCATCATCAGGGCTGCCAAGGATGCCGTTGACCGCCTCGTTCACTGTGCCATCTCCGCCCAGGGTCATCACGAGCCCGAACTTGTCGGCGGCAGCGGTCGCGGCGAGCTTGGTAGCTTCTCCCCGGTAACGTGTCTCCACGACCTCGAGGTCGACCGCGGAGGCGAGCGCCCGGGCGATGACATCGCGCCGTTGCCGGGTTGTGGAGGTGGCGTGTGGGTTCACGATCAAAAGCGCGCGCACGGGCCCAGGCTAGCCAGGCCTCAGTGCGCACGCCGTCAGCGCCCCGTCCCGCCCAGGCGGCCGGTCCCGGCTCAGGCTGCCCGGCCCGGTCCGGAGGTCGCACCGGGTGAGCGCGCCACGCAGCGTGCTGTACGCGGCGGTAGTGCAAGCTGGCGAGGCCGTCGGGGTACTGGCGGCCTCGACCGTGGCGGCAATCGATACTGGCTCTGGGCATTCCTACGAGCGCGCCAGCGGCGTCGCCCTGACCCTGATCGGCATCGGAACCGCAGCGGCGCTGGGCCTGGTTGCGCGCGGTCTGCAGCACGGACGCCGGTGGGCCAGGACACCGGCGATGCTGACCCAGCTATTCGTCGGCATCGTCGCCATTTACCTGCTGCAAGCAGGCAGGTATGAGTGGGGCATTCCGGCAATTTTGCTCGCCATTGCCGGATTCGCGACGTTGCTGGCACCGGCCAGCGTGGCGACGCTGACGCCTGGCAGGACCGGAAGGCCGGACCCGCCGAAGACGCGCAATCAGCACTAAAACCGGAAAAGAACTTATACCGGAATCGCGGCGCCGGAAGTGTGGCGCCAAGGGTGCACCTGGCGGAGTCCCGCCAAGCCGCCCGTGGCTGCTACTCGTCGGTTGTCAGGCCTTCGCGCAGCTGGGCAAGTGTCCTGGCCAGAGCCGGGATACGTGCATCTGGGAGATGCCGAGCTCGGTCGCGATCTGGGACTGGGTCATGTTGCCGAAGAACCGCAGCAGCAGGATGCGCTTCTCCCGCGGCGGCAGCTGCTCTAGCAGTGGCTTGAGCGACTCCCGGTACTCGACGCCTTCCAGCGCCTCATCGACCATGCCGAGCGACTCGGCGACAGCCGGGGCGTCCTCATCGCCGGAGTCGGGTGCGTCGAGCGAGACGGTGGAGTAGGCATTGGCCGACTCCAGTCCCTCCAGCACCTCTTCCTCGCTCATCTGCAGGTGCGCGGCCAGCTCGGCTACCGTCGGCGCGCGGCCGAGGTTCTGCGCCAGCTCGCCGATGGCCTTGGCCAGCGCGAGCTTGAGTTCCTGGAGCCGCCGCGGCACCCGGACGGCCCAGCCCTTGTCCCGGAAGTGCCGCTTGATCTCGCCCACGATCGTCGGTGTCGCATAGGTGGAGAACTCGACGCCGCGCGTCCAGGTCGAACCTGTCGATGGACTTGATCAGGCCGATCGTGGCTACCTGTGTCAGGTCGTCGAGCCACTCGCCGCGGTTCCGAAACCTACGGGCGAGGTACTCCACCAGCGGCAGGTGCAGCTCGACGAGTTCGCTGCGGATCCGCAGGCGCTCCTCGTCGCCCGGCGGCAGCGGGGCCAGCCGCTCGAACAGCTCTCGCGCGTGCCCGCGCTCGCGAGCGCCATGCTGGGCGCGCATGGCGGGCGGCAGGTCCTCTCGACCTCAGCGGCCTCGGTGAGGTCAAGCACCGCCGGGCAGCACGCTGTCCGTGTCATCAGCCGCAGGTCCCCCCCTGGCCGGCGCTGTCGACATCATCTCGAACTCCTCGGTCAAGGCGACCTCTGTTTCCCCCGTCACGCGGACCCCGACCCCGGGCGGGCCTTGCGCATTACGATCGCAAGCCTGTCTCCTGGTCCTGCCTGCGCCTCAACGCGGCCCGCCAGCGCCGACGAGCACAGTCCACGCGAACGTGTCGCCGGAAGGGGGGCGGGGGTTCAAGGACGGCACCGACACCGAGATGGTCATATCGTCCGGCTCAGGCAGAAACTGCATTCCAGGCTGCTGCCGGGGATCGCCTGGCCGAGCAGCATGGCGCAGGCCTCGTCCACCGCGATGCGCAGGTCCTCGATGTCGTCGAGGGTGAAGTCGAGCCGGGCCGCCAGGCCTGCTGTGGCCGTGCGCAGTACCGACAGATACGCGCCGTCCGCAGGCATCCGCACCGTCACCTGGTCCAGGCCGCCGGGGTCGGGGGAGAGGCAGTCGCCACCTGGCCGGGCGCCACCTGGCCTGCTGGCATCCGGCCTGGCGGCATCTGCCGGGCGGCATTGGCCGGCGGCACTTGGCCGGCGACCGCGCTCGCGCTTGCGTCGGCCGGCCGCCGGATCGGGGGCGCCCAGATCGCGCCGCGCCGCGCCGCCGACCGCGCTGGCGGTCGGGCCGGTGCTGCCCGGGTGGCCGGTGTGGCCGGTGTGGCCGCCGCGACCGCCGCCGTCGTGTCTCCTCCGTCACTAATGCCCTCCCCAAAAATGCCGGATAAGCCGCACGCGAAGGCACTGGCCTCTGTACGCAACTTACAGTGACCATGTGATTGCACCAACACCGGCTGGGCTCATTACTGCAATCGCACGGGCCTCGCTACTGAGAACGGCGGGCCGCGAACGGCCCGCCGATCTGCTTGTTGCCGCTGCTCAGCCCTGCTTGGTCTCCCAGAAGATCTTGCCGATCTCCTCGATCTTGCCGAGCAGTTGGTCCGCCTTGGCGACGTCCGTGCTGCCCTTGGTGCCGCCCGCGCCGGCCAGCTTGGTCGCCTCGTTGAACAGCGTGGTGCAGCTGCGGGTACTTCTCAAAGTGCGGCGGCTTGAAGTAGTCGGTCCACAGCACCCACAGGTGGTGCTTGACCAGCTCGGACCGCTGTTCCTTGATCAGCAAGGCGCGGGTCGCGGAACTCCGGGTCAGTGTTGTCCTGGTACTTCTGGCAGATGGCCTTAACCGACTCTGCCTCGATACGTGCCTGCGCCGGGTCGTAGACGCCGCAGGGAAGGTCACAGTGCGCGTGCACGGTAACCTTCGGCGCGAGGAGACGTGCGAGCAGCCTCATTGATCGCCTTCTCTCATCTCAGATCATTGGCTTGGATTCCGACAGTACAGCCTTGGCCGGACTGCCCACGCGGGAGGCATGCATGCGCTGGCCGCTGTACCGGGTCGCCGTGGCGGAACGTCGATGGTGCCCGCGCTTTGCGGCCCGGCGACTGGCTGCTGGCCTGGCGGGGCCTGCGCCGGGTCGCCGGTCCGGATCAGGCCCGGCCAGATCGTGATAGCGCGCCATCCGGCGGCGCGCCCGACGTTCGCTGGTCAAACGCGTCGCCTGGCGGGAAGCCGCGGCTGGTGGCTGGCATCCGACAACCCGGCGGCGGGCGCAGTCGACAGCCGCGTGTTCGGGCCGGTCGCGCCGAGCTGATCGAGGCCAGGGTCATCGGGCGGTACTGGCGCGCCCGCCGTGGCTAGACGCGGACAGCCGTCGGGGCGGCCCGGAGAGTACTCCGGACCGCCCCGAGCGTGGTGTGAGTACTACGTGACGAGGTGCGACTCGAGCTCGATCGAAGCCTCGGACTCGACCTCGGCGACAGCCGCCTGGACCTTGTCCACCGGCATCGCGGTGGCGCGGCCCAGTAGTAGATGATCAGGCTCATCGCCGGCCACGGCGAGCAGGTCCCACCACTCGCCAGACGGCTGGGTCGCGACCAGGGTGAGGCCGAACACCTTGGTCGGGTTGCCGTCGTAGCGGCCTAGCCACGCGATGATCAGCAGCGCCCCCAGCCACGGCACCAGCCAGGTCGCCGACCTCAGGTCGAGGATCGTGCGCCGCTCCGCCGGGAGGCTGAGCCTGGTAGAGCCCGAAGATGATGAAGCCGAGCAGCGATGAACATCTCCATCCAGAAGATCGTGCTGTAGCCGGAGACGTACACCACGATGTTGGCGGCGATGAACGCGAGCGGGCTCAGCACCGCTGCCGCAGGCAGCCGGTAGCCGCGCGGCCGGTCCGGATCCTGCTTGCGCAGCCCGGCCAGCGCCAGCGGAGCCATCGCGTACATCATGACGGTCGCCGACGTGATGAGGCCGACCAGGCCGAACCAGTCCGGGAACGGCAGGAACGTCAGCATGCCGATCACGAAGCAGATCCCGATCGAGACGATCGGGACGCCGCGCGCGTTGATCCGGCTGATGACCTTCGGGAAGTAGCCGTTCCGGCCGAGGCCGTACGACAGCCGGGACGAGGTGCCCATGTAGACCAGGCCGGTGCCGCCCGGCGAGACGACGGCGTCAATGGCCAGCAGCGTAGCCAGCCAGCCGAGGCCCGCCTGGGTGGTCAGGGTGATGTACGGGCCGAGCTTCGCCACGCCGGGGATCGGGTTGTGTCCAGTCGTGCACGAGGTTCGCCGGGTTCACCGAGCCGACGAACGCGAAGTCGAGCAGCAGGTAGAAGATCGTTCCGATGACCATGGCCATCAGCAGCGCCCGCGGAATGTTCTGCTGCGGGTTCGTCGGTCTCGCCGCCGATCTGGATCGCCTGCTCGAAGCCTTCCGCGGCGAAGATGACTCCCGCGGCCAGTGCGGCCAGGATGCCGTGCGCGCCGTACGGGGCGAAGCCGCCGCCGGCGGTGAAGTTGCCGCTGTGGAACGAGGTGAACAGCAGCGCGAAGATGGTCGTGGTCGGGATGAGCAGCTTCCAGATCATCGCGATGCTGTTGGTCTCGGCCAGCCACTTCACGCCCAGGATGTTGATGAGCGTGAAGAACAGCCATGAAGAGCAGGCCCCAAGCACGCCCGTGCCGGTCAGGGTGCCGTGACGCGGTTAGACGTCGAAGCCGCCGGGAACCTGGCCTGGAGGTGGCTCAGCGATGCCTCGACCTCGATCGGCGCGATCGTGACGGCCTGGATAAACGCCATCCACCCGCCGGCGAAGCCGCCGAGGCCGCCGAACGCCATGAACGGGAACCGCGCGGTGCCGCCGGACACCGGGTAGGTCGAGCCGAGCTCGGCGTGCACGAGCGCCAGCAGTCCGAGGACGATCGCGGCGATGATCCAGGTCATCAGCGAGCCGCCGCCGCCAGCGAGGCTGCGCCGCGCCGAGGGCTCCGAACAGCCAGCCGGAGCCGATGATGGAACCGAGCGAGACGAGCGTCATCCCGCGCAGGCCCACCTTCCGATGAAGGTGGTTTTCCCCGGTTGACGCTGCGCCAGGGGCGTGGCAGCCATGACTTCCTCCATATGAGGTAGGCCGACAGAGTCGGCGAGGAGACTTCGCGCATCGAGCCTGGTCCGGGACTTCGACCTAGCCAGGTCGCATGTGCGCTTCCGGCGCTTGCCGTTCCCGCCGGGGTGGACGGACGCTGCGAGCACTCGCGATGTCACGCGGCAGTTCACTCGTCCGGCGTCCACAGGATCACAGAGCACATGACCGAACCTTTCGGGTCCGCATACGTGGGCCATATGCCCTGGAGTAGGGCTCATGGTAATGATCGACTTGGGCGATGAGAAGAAGTCACTTGGCGTCATTTCGGTAACGTGAGTCACTGAATCGTCGCTGTCCGCGCGGTGCCATTGGCCCGTGGCCGACCCGTAATCCCAGTTCAGAGGCCAGCATGCGAAGCTCAGTCACCCAAGGCAGAGTCGGCCGTCGTAGCACGCTTGTAAAGAAAAAGTAACGGGACAGTCGGGCTAGCTGCGGCCGCGGGTCGCGTGGTTACGCGGCCGTGCTCCGAGCGGCCGGCTGCGTGCGCAGGGTGCTCACATTGCCCCTGCGCGTCACGTGCTCGGCGCAGTAGCGGCGCGACTTGTCAGGGCTCGAGTCAATAAACACCCGCGGGCAGGATGCGATCGCGCAGACGCCCAGCCGGCTGACGCCGAACAGCGAGACCGTCAGCGCCAGGCCGATGACCGCGCCCGCAGCGAACTGGTCCGCGACGCGAGCCGTGCGGCGCCAGGTGGACGTGCCAGCGCTGGTCGTCGTGGCTGACCAGCTCGGGCTGGATCGGGAACTGCATCAGCAGCGCGTTCATCCGGGCGATGGCGCCTTTGTCGTCCGCCAGTGGCCGCCGCGGTGAAGATGGCGGTGAACTCGTCGCGCAGGTGCTGGAGCACGACAAGATCGCGCCGGGTGACTGGCCCTGCGAGGCAGTCGCCGAGAGCGTTCGCGCATGCGGCAGGCGTGCCGAGCGGGTCAGGCTCTCCGGGAGCCTGGACAGCGGTGTTGGCAAGGCGAACCGCTAGCTCTGCGTATGACGAGAGATTCACTACGGTCCTTACCTGCGTGCGTTCCGTCAGGGAGGCCGCTTCCCCGATCGAGTATGGCACAGCCTTCATTGACCCGGTGGGCCTCTTTATCTCAGATCCATTCACATTTCCCGGCATAGCTTCGGATGTCCGGTGCGTGCCCGACTGCCCACGCCCACTTGCAGCCTCGCCTCGTCGGCCCGGAGCGCGGCACTAACCGACGTGCAAGCGCAATACCACGGTTAGTGACCTGCCGTCACTGTCAGCATCCGGCCCCAGCTCGCCATGCGCCCACAACCTCTCGCTGGGCGACCGCCCGCCCAGCCTGCGCCCGATATGCCGCGTTTACGGCAGGCGGGGTTGGATGACGTTTATCGTGATAGTGGCAGCACCGTTCAACTTTTAGCGGTCCTGCCACAACCACGCTAAAACACACCCAGGGCTGCCACAGGATTGTGTCAGCACCGGCTGGCAACCTTGCCCTCATGCCACGTTTAGCCCAGTTTGATCAAGAGGCACTAGCCGAGACCTTGCGCAAGCAGCAAGGCATCATCACGCGCGGCCAGGCGCGCGCGCACCGTATGACGGAGATGGCGATCCGCTACCGGACTCGACTCGAGGGGCCATGGCAGGTCATGCTCCCAGGGGTCTTCCTGAACCGTGGCGGTCAGCTAACTGCGGCGCAGCGCGCGACGGCCGCTTATCTATATGCCGGCCAGGCTATCGCGATCACCGGCGCTGCGGCCCTCGCCTGGCACGGTATTCGGATCAATGCTCGCGATGTGATCGACGTACTCGTGCCGCCTCGCAACCAGAGGGGTGACGCCGGCTTTGTCCGGCTGCATCGGACCAGCGTGCTGCCACGCGTGTCCTATGCCGAAGGTGCGGTGATCTATGCGCCCGTTGATCGTGCCATCATCGACGCGGCCCGCCAGATGACAGATATAGCTGACGTTCGCGCGGTGGTGGCGGCCGGCGTGCAATGCGGGAAGGTACACGTCGTGCAGCTCGCCGACGAACTGGATCGCGGGCCTATGCGCGGCTCGGCGCGACTTCGGATGGCGCTCGCTGAGGTTTCAGACGGCGTGCGCTCGACAGCAGAGGCTGATTTGCGAAAGATAATTGTGGAATCGCGGCTGCCTGCCCCGCTGTACAACGCTCGCCTCTATGTCGGGAACGAGTTCCTCGCGTCGCCAGATGCCTGGTGGCCTGCTGCCGGTGTGGCCGCCGAAGTGGATTCCAAGGCCTGGCACTTTGCGCCCGCGGACTGGGAACACACGTTGGCCAGGCACGACCGGATGACGGCGCAGGGCATCCTGGTTCTGCGTTTCCCGCCGCAGCGGCTGCGGGTCGCCAAGCGGGAGATCGCCCGCGAGATCAGGTCTGCGCTGGCAGCTTCACGCGGTCCGCTTCCGCACATAGTGACTCAGGCCGCGGCCTGAGAAACCGCAAGCGCCAGCGGCGCCGGGACCTGAGCCCGTGCCAGCCATCGGTCTGGTGGGCACGCCAGCATCAGATGCGGCTATGGCGTCCCTGGACCGGGCCCTGCGTTACCGTCGGCATCCGCCGACGGGCCGGTCGCCGCGCCACCCTCCGGGCCAGCCGCGGCCTCGGTGGAGCCGGATGGTGCGTCGGCCTGTCCGGATGGTGCGTCGGCCTGTCCGGATGGTGCATCAGCCGGCCCGGGCTCTGGGCGCACGTCATGCTCGTTGTCGCCGGACCGGCCGGCGGAGCCGGTGTCGCCAAAGACCTCGGTCCTGACCTTGGCCAGGGTGTCGGTGAGGATGTCCCGCAGGTCGTTCAGCGAGCGCTCGCCGATGTTCCCAGTCTGCTTGGCGGCGGCCCGCAACTCGGTCGCGAACTGGATCGCAATTCGTTCGAGGTCGCTGAACGGGTTCACCCCGCCCCGCCTGAACCGCTCACCGGGCTCGGTCGGACCGACGCGTGTCGTTCCCGCTCCCAGCCGGTCCCTCATCGCTGCGACCCGGCTTTCCGGGCTTGCTAGATTCGCTCGCTCCGCTGGCCCAGTCCGACCATGACCAGCCGGTCCAGTCGTGCCTGCCGTAGCGTTCCTGCCATGCCGCCCAGTCGCCGCGGTTACGCGCCTGCGCGCGGAAGCCCGCGCGCATCTGCTCGCGCGCCCGTCGCGCCTCGTCCCTGATTCGCTGCGCTTCGTCACTGCCACGGTCACTTGCCCGGGCACGAGAATCCCCCGGCTCTCGTCGGCCTGAATCCTGTTGGGCTTCGTCCCGACGAGAACCCCCCGGGTCTCGTCGGCCTGAATCCTGTTGGGCTTCGTCCCGACCGGCCTTTGGCCTGGGCGCCTTTCCGACGTCAGGGCTCCGGAAATCCCTGGCTGCCGACGCGAGCTCCTCCCGGATGCTGCGCACGGTGTCCCTGACGTCCTCGGAAATCTCCCGCGCGACGTCCCGCAGCGACTCGGTCAGCTCGTCTTCCAGATCCGCGAGTTCGCCGAGTCGGCCCCGGATCTCCTCGCGGCCCTTGTCGGTAATGCTGTAGACCTTCTTGCCGTCTACCTCTTCATGCGTGACCAGGCCGTCTTCCTCAAGCCTGGCGAGCCGTGGATAGATGGTGCCAGGGGATGGCGCGTAGACGCCCATGAACCGGTCCTGCAGAAGCCTGATGACCTCGTAACCGTGTCGCGGCGCCTCATCGAGCAGCTTCAGCAAGTACAGCCGGAGCCTGCCGTGCCTGAATACCGGGCTCACTTCACCTCACCGCCAGCCTTTGGCCAACTATCGCATGGCCAGACGTGGCCATTGTTCAGCAGATCGTAGTCCCTCACCAGATACGATATGTCGCGACCGTGGAAAGTCAAGATGTATCGTGTCTGGCGCGAGGGCGCGGGGCGCGCGCCAGACAAGGCACGAGCCGCACGAGGCACGAAGCGCAGGGCACGAGGCGGTTCACGGGGCGCGGGCCTATGCCGTGAGGCGCGAACGCCGGAAGCGATAGCGCGGCCTACCGGCCAGACGCGGCCCTATTCATCGGAGTCATCGTCGAGCCTGGCCAGCCAGCTGGCTAGCTGGTCGACAACCGCCGCTGCGTCGGGATGCTCGTCAACGAAGTCCCGCAGGCGCTCGGCCAGCCAGCCAAGAGCCACCTGGTCCTGGCCGCGCCGCTCGTCAAGCTCCTCGATGCCGCGGTCGGTGAAGTACACCGGGCTAGCGGTTCCGGCCGAAGACCGCGTCCATGATGGCGGCCTGCTCGGCGGCGTGCGCCTTGGCCGAGCCAGATGCCGGCGCCGAACTCTCCGGCCTGGACACCACCGTCACTCGCCTACCGACGGCCGCAGGCAGGTGCAGGGCCATGTACGGCCAGCCGCCCATATTCGCTGGCTCCTCCTGAACCCAGGTCACCTCTGCGTCTGCCGGGTACTTCGCCAATTCGGCCGTGAGTTGCTCGGCGGGCAACGGATAGAGCCGCTCCACCCGCAGTAGCGCGGTGTTCGCTGCGCCGATGGCGCGCCGCCGTTCGGCCAGGTCGTAGTAGACCTTGCCCGAGCTGATCACCACGCGCCTGACCGCTGCTGGGTCACCGCCGCCGGAGTCCGGCAGCACTGGCGCAAACGACCCGGTGCTGAAGTCCGCGGTCGTGGATACGGCAGCCTTGAGCCGCAGCAGCGACTTCGGCGTGAAGACGATCAGCGGCTTGATCCGGCCGGACAGTGCCTGCCAGCGCAGCAGATGGAAGTAGCTGGCTGGCGTGCTCGGCATGGCGACGGTCATGTTGTCCTGGGCGCACAGCGACAGGAAGCGCTCAACCCGTGCCGACGAGTGATCCGGGCCCTGGCCTTCGTAGCCGTGCGGCAGCAGCAGCACAACGCCAGACCGCTGGCCCCACTTCTGCTCGCCGGAGCTTATGAACTCATCCAGGATGGTCTGCGCGCCGTTCACGAAGTCACCGAACTGCGCCTCCCAGCAGACCAGCGCGTCCGGCCTGGCCACCGAGTAGCCGTATTCGAATCCGACGGCCGCATACTCCGACAGCAGTGAGTCGTAGATGTGGAACTTCGCCGACGGGGAATTGAAGGCCCTGAGTGGGGTGTGCTCGGCGCCTGTGTTCCGGTCGACGAGGACGGCATGCCGCTGTCCGAAGGTGCCACGGCGGGAGTCCTGGCCAATAAGCCGAACGGCATGCCCGTCGATGAGGACCGAGCCGAAGGCCAGCAGTTCGCCTGTGCCCCAGTCGATCTCATCCTGCGCGACCTCGGCCGCCCGGCGCTGCAACTGGGGCAGCAGCCTGGGGTGCACGGTGAAGCCATCGGGCAGCGAAACCTGGGTGTCAACGATCCGCTTGATCGTCTCGGGGCTGATCGCGGTCGGCACCGCCAGATGGTCCGCCGGCGTCTCGGCAACTGGCTGCGGCCGGGCCAGTGCGCCAGGCTCAACCGGCCTGCTGATTGCGTCCTTGGTCTCGGTGAAGGCTCGCTCAAGTTCAAGCTGGTAGTCGCGGAGCGCCTGCTCGGCCTCTTCCATGGTGATGTCGCCGCGGCCGATTAGGGCCTCGGTGTACAGCTTGCGGGTGGAGCGCTTGGCGTCGATGAGGTCATACATGATCGGCTGGGTGAAGGACGGGTTATCGGTCTCGTTGTGACCGCGACGGCGGTAGCAGATCATGTCGATGACGACGTCCTTGGCGAAGGCCTGGCGGTAGGCAAAGGCAAGCCTGCCAACCCGCACCACTGCCTCCGGGTCGTCGCCGTTCACGTGGAAGATCGGCGCCTGGATCATCCGGGCAACGTCGGTGGAGTACACACTCGACCTGGACTCGGCGGGCGAGGTGGTGAAGCCCACCTGGTTGTTGACCACGATGTGCACAGTGCCGCCGGTGCGGTAACCGCGCAGCTGGGACAGCTCGAGCGTCTCGGCCACCACGCCCTGCCCGGCGAACGCCGCGTCGCCGTGAATGAGCACGGGCAACACGGTGAAACCTGGCTCGCCCATATCCAGGACGTCCTGCTTGGCCCGGACCACGCCCTCAGTGACCGGGTCCACCGCCTCCAGGTGGCTCGGGTTCGCCACCAGCGACGTGGCGATCTGCGAGCCGTCCGAGCCGTGATACTTGCCCTCGGCCCCGAGGTGGTACTTCACGTCGCCGGAGCCATGGGTGGTGGCGGGATCGAGATTGCCCTCGAACTCCTGGAAGATCTGCGCGTAGGACTTGCCGACGATGTTGGCCAGGACATTGAGGCGCCCCCGGTGCGCCATGCCGATGACAGCCTCGTGCAGGTGCTCTCCGGCCGCGGCGGTCAGCACGGCGTCGAGCAGCGGGATAAGCGCCTCCGCGCCCTCAAGGGAGAACCTGCGCTGGCCCACGAACTTGGTCTGCAGGAACATCTCGAATGCCTCGGCCACGTTCAGCCGGGACAAGATGCGCAGCTGCTCGTCGTGATCGGCCCGGCCATGCGGACGCTCAACCCGGGCCTGGATCCAGGCCCGCTCTTCCGGGTTCTGGATGTGCATGTATTCGACGCCGACGGTACGGCAGTAAGAGTCCCGCAGCACGCCGAGGATCTCCCGCAGCTGCATCCGCGGCTTGCCGCCGAAGCCGCCGGTGGCGAACTCGCGCTCAAGGTCCCACAGGGTCAGCCCGTGCTGGTTGATGTCCAGGTCCGGGTGCTTGCGCTGCCGGTACTCCAGCGGGTCGGTGTCCGCCATCAGGTGGCCGCGCACCCGGTAGGCGTGAATCAGCTCATGAACCCGGGCTGACTTGGTGATGTCATCCTCATGACCGGACGGGATGTCCTGCACCCAGCGAACCGGCTCATACGGAATGCGCAGCGCCTGGAAGATGTCGTCGTAGAAGCCGTCACCGCCGAGAAGCAGTTCGTGCACGATCCGGAGGAACTCGCCGGACTGGGCGCCCTGGATGATCCGGTGATCGTAGGTTGAGGTCACAGTGACGGTCTTGCTGATCGCCAGCCGCGCCATCGTTTCCGCTGACGCCCCCTGGTAGGCGGCCGGGTACTCCATGGCGCCGACGCCGACGATGCAGCCCTGGCCGGCCATCAGCCGCGGCACCGAGTGCTCGGTGCCGATCGTGCCGGGGTTGGTCAAGCTGATCGTGGTGCCGGCGAAGTCCTCGACGGCGAGCTTGCCCGTCCGTGCCTTCCGGATGATGTCCTCGTATGCCATCCAGAATCCGCGGAAGTCGAGGGACTCAGCGTTCTTGATACTTGGCACCAGCAGCTGCCTGGACCCGTCGTCCTTGCGCACGTCGATGGCCAGCCCGAGGTTGACGTGCTCCGGCTCGACCATGACCGGCTTGCCGTCGACCTCGGCGTAGGAGTAGTTCATCTCCGGCGTGATGGCCAGCGCGCGGACGATCGCGTAGCCGATCAGGTGCGTGAACGAGATCTTCCCGCCCCGGCCGCGGGCCAGGTGGTTGTTGATCACGATCCGGTTGTCAATCAGCAGCTTTGCCGGCACTGCGCGGACACTCGTCGCGGTCGGCACGGTGAGGCTGGCCGCCATGTTTGCCGCTGTCCTCGCCGCAGCTCCGCGCAACCGCACCGTCCGCTCGGGACTCAGGCCAGCAAGTCCGCCTGCGACCGGTGGCGTCGCACTACCCGGGCTGCCAGCCGGCGTTGCCGGAGCAGCCGCGGGAGCGGCCGCGCCGCCGGGCGTGACTGCGGGCGTGACTGCGGGCGTGACTGCCGGCGCGCTGGCTGCCCGCACCGGATCTGCAGCGGTGCCGCCCGAGCCCGGCTTGCGTGCTTCGGCACCGGGAATGCCGGCAGGCTGCCCCCCGCCGGGCGCCGCCTGACTGCCCGTTCCAGCTGCCTGACTGCCCGCTCCGGCTGGCTGTGCCGTTCCAGCTGTCTGCCGGCCCGGCTGTCTGTGCCGTTCCAGCTGTCCGCGCCCGGCCGGCTCCGCGGCGTCGCCGACGGCAGCTGGCCGCGCAGCCGTCGTTTCCGGTAGCGGCTGGTAGTCGGCGAAGAAGCTCCACCAGGCTTGATCCACTGAGCCGGGGTCGGCCAGGTAGCGCTGGTAAAGCTCGTCAACGAGCCATTGATTGGGGCCGAAATCCGCCCGCGCGACTGCGCCGTTGACCGGCGAGCTAGCTGGCGCCTGCGTGGCGTTGGCTGATGACTTCATGAGATCCGCGGACCCGCGCGGGGACTCAGCAGACACGGCGGACATCGCCCTCTTCCGGAGCTGTATCGGCAACTTATCGCGCAGACCCAGGCTACCTGCCGGCCACCGGCGGCCCGCCATGCTGTGCAGCCAAGCCGGAGGCTGCGGCCCGAGGCCGTCGGCTGGCCTGGCCAGCACCTGCCCAGCCAATGCGACCGGGGCATGCGGAGGGGAACGGGGCCACCCGGACCCCCGGCTGCCCGTAGCTAAGCGGCCGCGCGCCACCGTCCGGCCCAAGCAGCATTGCCCAGCCTAGGCCTGCATGCGTTCCCGGTGATGCGGCTCCAGCCAGCTGACGTACGGGCCCTTCGGCACGATGCCGGTCGGGTTTATCGCTGTCTCCGTCTGGTAGTAATGCCGCTTGATCTGCACGAAATCGGTAGTGTCCGCGAACCCCGGCCGCTGATACAGGTCACGGGCGTACGCCCACAGATGCGGGTAATCCGCAAGTCGGTGCAAATTACACTTGTAGAGCAAGTAATACACGGCATCGAACCTGGCCAGCGTCGGGAACAGGCGCACGTCTGCCTCGGTGAGCTGACCTCCTAGCAGGTACCGGCGCCGGGCCAGCCGCTCCTCCAGCGCGTCCAGTGTCGTGAACAGGGCGTCGAACGCCTCCTCGTAGACAGCCTGGGTCGGCGCCATTCCGGCCTTGTACACCCCGTTGTTGACGGTGTGATAAATCAGCGTGGCCAACGCGTCGATCTCCCGCCGCAGCGGCGCCGGGTAAAGATCCGGCGCGCCCGGCCGGTGGAAGGCGGCGAACTCGGTTTCCATTTGCACCGTGATCTGCGCGAAATCGTTGGTTACGATGCGCTGCGCCCGGCTGTCCCAGATCAGCGGCAGGGTCGTCCTGTTCGCATAGCCGGGGTCGGCAGCGAGGTACAGCTCCGACAGGTAGTGCGCACCGGTCAGCGGGTCGCGACCGCCGGTCTCGTCGGCGAAACGCCAGCCGTGTTCGGTCACCACCGGATCGAGTGAGGCTCAGCCCTATGACGCGCTCCAGGCCCAGCAGCCGGCGAACGATCACGGCCCGGTGCGACCAAGGGCACGCCAGCGATGCGTACAACTGGTACCGGCCGGGCTCAGCGAGGAAACCAGTCGAGCCGTCCCGGCTGATCCTGCCAGTGATGTCGCCGCTGCCGCGGCCGGCGAAACCGCCCGGCGGTCGGACAAATCCGCCGCTCACCAGTCCGGACTCAGGCCTGGCGGGCATATTCGCCCCCTTCCTGGTGCATCGTGCCGCAACGCATGATTTCCTACTAGATCACGACCAGCCCGCGCAAGACCCGGCGGTCACGGCAGGATTGCCGTGCGCCCCGGGACAGCGGGCGGAAGGACCACAAGCGTGAGCGCACTTGCCAACGGTCTGACCAACCTGAGCGGCTGGGTTGCTTACGTCGTTATCGCGGCGCTCGTCTTCGGTGAGACAGCCGTCTTCGTTGGTTTCGTGCTACCTGGCGAAATCGCGGTCGATCCTCGGCGGCGTGCTCGCCAGCAGGGGCCATGTTTCGCTCCCCCTGCTGATCGTCGTCGTCGTAGCGGCCGCGATCACCGGGCCGTTCGTCGGGTACGAGATCGGCAAGCGGATGGGCGACCGGCTGTTCGCCGTTAAGGCGCTGCGCCGGGTGCAGCGGCGGCACCGACAAGGCCAGGGCAGTGCTGAATAAGCGCGGCGGCATGGCGGTGCTGCTCGGCCGGTTCCTGGCGATCGTGCGGGCGCTCATGCCGGCCGCCGCCGGCGCCGCCCAGGTCAGGTACCGCACCTTTGCCGTCTACAACGTGCTGGGCGGCCTGATCTGGGGTGCCGGCTACTGCCTGCTCGGCTACCTGGCCGGCTCGGCCTATGCCGTCGTCGAGCGCGGGTCGGCGCCGGGCCTGGCCATCGCGCTCGGCGTCGTCGTGGTCGCCGCGCTGGCGGTCTGGTCGGTGCGCCGGCATATGGCCACGTCCAGGCCGGATCGCGGGCTGAGCGGCGACAAGCGAGCGGCTGCGGCCCTGAGCTGGCGGCCCTGAGCTGGTAACCACTGAGCTGGTAACCACTGAGCGGGCAGAGCTCGAGTTGCCGGAGTAGCTTCCATCGCCGCAGTTCGCCTTTCCTGCACCGCGGGGCGGTAACCGCGCACCTGGCCCGGCTTGCTGGTCACCTGGCCGTGCTTAGCTGTGCGGCCGGAGGTGCCGACGCATGCGCGAGTTCGGCCAGCTGGAGAGCGCGATCATGGACGTCGTCTGGTCCCAGGACCGGCCCTACCTTGTCAGGGAAGTGCGCGAGCGCCTGCATTACGGCAGGCCGGTGGCTTATACGACGGTGATGACCGTGATGACGATCTTGCATGGCAAGGGTGTGCTGCGCCGCGAGAAGCAAGGCCGCGCCTGGCGGTACTGGCCGGCCGAGCGCCGCGAGGAGCATGACGCCAGGCTAATGGCGGAGATCTTGCGCTCGGGCGGTGACCAGCCGCTGACGCTGCGCCGTTTCCTGGATCGGGTGAGCGACGAGGAAATCGACGCGATCAGAAACGTGCTCGACGTCGCTGGCGCTGGCGCCCGCCGGGTTGCCGCGAGCTAGCGAATAGCGGCGGCCGCACCGGGCTGTATGTCAGCCCGCCGGTTCGCCAGGCACGGCAGCACCGCCCGCACGCTCCCGGTCAGGCTGGTGTCCACGTCGCCGGCGCCAACTCCCGCTGCCGGGCCGAGATCTAGCCTGACCACGCCCATCGGGTCGACCAGCATGCTGCGGCCGATGCCGGTCGGCGCCCTGGTCGGCGGCTCGGCCGGGTCGGGCACCTGCCCGGCAGCCGCCACCCAGATGGTGTTCTCGATGGCGCGGGCCCGGACCAGCGTGACCCAGTGCTCCTCCTTGAACAGGCCGGCCGCCCAGGCAGCCGGCAGCACCAGCAGGTCCGCGCCGTCGGCGGCAAGTGCCCGGGCCAGCTCGGGGAACCTGATGTCGTAGCAGGTCATGAAGCCGACGCGGAGCCCTGCCAAGCTGGGCGATGACGACCTCGTCACCGGGCGCCACGTTGTCCGACTCGCGGTAGCCGAGCGCATCGAACAGGTGGATCTTGCGGTAGACGGCGGCCAGCCTGCCGTCGGTGTCGTAGCCCACCGTGGTGTTGTAGACGCGGCCGTCCGGGGCCGGCTCGAAGATGCCGGCCACGATGCGCCAGCCCGGCCGACCTGGCGGCATCGGCGAGTCCCTGGCAGAACGGGCCGTCGAGCGGCTCGGCCACCGCGCGCAGGTCCGACCGAGAACCGTGCCTGGGTGCCTTCGGGAAAGACGGCGAGCCGGGCGCCCTGAGCCGCGGCGCTGGCAGCGGCCGCGCGCACGCGGTCGAGGTTCACCTGCGGATCTGAGCTGATCGGGAGCTGACCGAGAGCGACGCGCATGACTGTGCAGCGTAGCGCGCGCGGCTCGCCGGGCCGGCGCTGCGCCTGCGTGCGCGGTCCGCGACCGCGGAGCTGGGCCAGGCTGCGGCGGCGCGGTGCTGCGGCAGCGTCAGCGTCCGGTCGGCCGGACGCGTCATGGATCACTCCGGCGACGAGCCGCGGGCGGCGGG
Source organism: uncultured Actinomycetota bacterium (assembly GCA_963834665.1). GTDB lineage: Bacteria > Actinomycetota > Actinomycetes > Streptosporangiales > Streptosporangiaceae > JAJYUU01. The sequence goes on along the minus strand of CAWICK010000001.1, from coordinate 20,489 downwards.
CAGCCGGGCGCAGCGGGCAGGCGCGTCGCCGATGCGCAGGCACAGCAGCGCGCCGGGCGGCCGCGGTGAGCCTGCCGGGCGGGCGTCCCGCCAGCGTGTGCGCGAGTCCTCGCGGAGGCTGGCCAGGGACGACCAGCACGGCGGCCAGCAAGTGGCGCCCCGACGACCACTGCCGCCGCGACTAACAGGAAGATCATTTCGCCTCCTTCCGGGTTCGCCCGGTGCGCCCGGCGCGTCTCGCTCGGCCGCGGGCGAACGCGCTACCCTTGCCTATCGTGCTACCCACACTGACTCATACCAATGAGTCCAGTGTTTGAAACAATCTGGAACAGGAAATTCTCGGGTAACCAGCCGGGCGAGGAGAGTGAGAGTTGGCTCATCCCAAGTACCAGGAGATCGCTGACCGGCTGCGCGCTCAGATCGGCAGCGGAGCGCTTGAGCCTGGCCAGCGGCTGCCGAGCGAGCCGGACCTCGCCGACCGAGTACGACGCGTCCAGGAACACCGTCCGGCTGGCCATCGCGCTGCTGATCAACCAGGGCCTGGTCGTCAGCCGCCAGGGTCTCGGCACGTTCGTGCTCGAGCCGACGCAAGCCGTTCACCGCGCTGCTGTCCAGGATCCACGCGCCGCCGAGCGAGCAGCACGCGTCGCTGGCGCTGCCGGTTGTCAGTCCGACGGCGGACGAGTCAGAGATGGTCCGGCTGATCGTCGAGACCGGCTCGGCTAGCCCGAGCGTGGCGGAGAAGCTGGACCTGGCGCCCGGTGATCCAGTCGTCGTCCGCCGCTCGCAGTACTTCATCGGCGACGTGCCATGGCAGCTGATCAACTCCTATTACCCGAGTGACCTGGCTAAGGGCACCGCGCTGGAGCAGGCAGGCGAGATCGAGTCCGGCAGCATCGGGCTGCTGGCCGAGCTCGGCCACCCGCAGCAGGGCTTCGTGGACGAGATCGGCGCGCGGATGCCGAACGCGCGCGAGTTCGACTTCTTCAAGCTGGCGAGCGGCACGCCGGTGATCGTGGTGAACCGGACCTCCTACAGCACCGACCGGCCGATCCGGCTGACCCGTTACATCTACCGGGCCGACCGGGTCCGGCTGCTGCATGTGGAGGGCAGCATCCCGGAGGACTACCGGCACGGCTGACCGAAGGCCGGCGGGATCGGGCAGGCTGAGCCGCGTCTCCGCGGGCCAGATTGCGGCTACCGTGACCGGCATGCTGGCCTTGCTTCTTGTGGCGCGTCGGTCGGGATGTCCAACTTCGCCGCCGCGATAGCCATCGGCGTCTCCGGCGTGGATGCGCGCACCCGGCTCCGGGTCGGCCTGGTCTTCGGGGTGTTCGAGTCGGGGATGCCGGTGCTCGGCCTGCTCCTCGGCGAGCAGGTGGCGGCACCTCGGCCATGCGGCGCGCTGGGTCGGGGCCGGCCTGCTGATCGCGGTCGGCGGCTATGCGCTCGTCGAACGCGATCCGGGCGGCGCGGGCAGCGCGTCCAGCAGCGCTCGGGGCAGGCTGCCTGGTCGGCGACCGGCGGCTGCTGCTGAGCGGCCTGGCGCTGAGCCTGGACAACCTAGTGGTCGGCTTCGCGCTCGGCACCTACAACACCTCGATCGTCGGTGGACGCGATCACCATCGGCGTCGTCAGCGTCGCGCTGTCGCTGATCGGGCTTGAGCTTGGCGCGCGGATCGGCAGGTGGGCCGGCGAGCGGGGCGAGCAGCTTGCCGGGCTGATGCTGATCTCGGTCGGCATCGCCATCGCCGCCGGCGCGCTCAGCTAGCAGCCGGGCGCGTCAGCTGCGCGCTGTCAGCTACGCCCTAGCCAGCCGAGCCTGGCCAGCTCCGGCACGAAGTACGCGGCGTTGACCGTGCCGACGCCGGTGACCAGGTCGTAGCCCTTGCGGGCGGCTGAAGCCGCGCACCGTGTACTGCTTGCCGTCCTGGCCGAAGGTCTGGCGTGTTGTTGCCCTTGCGGATGTCGACGATGCCGCGCTCGTGCCTGGCCGATCTGGTAGATCGCCGGGTTGATCAGGCCCGAGCGAGTGGTGGGCGACCTGGTCGGCCAGCGCCACGATCCCGGCGAACAGCGGAGTAGCCAGGCTGGTGCCGCAGATTGTGCTCCAGCGCCCGCGCCGCCGGCGAAGCTGCCGTAGATCGCTACCGAGCTGGCGCACGACGCGTCCATCGAGATGTCCGGCACGCCGCGGCGGGCTGCCGGTCAATCTTCCGCACGCCGTATCTGGTAGGAGGGCGGCCGAAGACGATGGACCGGCCGCCGCCGCTGCCGCTCCAGGCCACGTCCGGGGTCACGGCGGGTGCCGCTGGCGCGCAGGTCCAGCTGAGTGCCGCCGACCGCGGTCACCAGCGGGTCGGTGGCCGGCCAGGACACCGCGCGGGCTGGTGTACAGGTCCCCCATGTTGTACTTGTAGCTGCGTCGCGCCCTCGTCACCGGTCGCAGCCAGCACGGTGACGTGATCGCTGGCGGCCAGCTGGTAGGCGCTGCGCAGGTTGCGCAGCGCAGCCTGCGACGGGAAGGTCTGCTCGGTCGCGGCGAAGCTCTGGCTGATCACCTGGCCGAGCTTGTGCCTGAGCACGTATTTCTCCGCGGTCACGATCTGCGGGAAGCCGGTCGTGCCCTCGTTCTCCGAGGTCGGCGTCTCGACCAGCACGATGCTGGCGCCGGGCGCCATCACATGTGCCCACTCCACGTCGAGCGTGGTCTCCTGGGCCCAGCCGACCCGGTTGCTGTTCGCTGCCGTGGAACTTCGGCACCTTCCCGGCTGGCTGGATCACCTGGAATGACGGCGGCGGCGGTACTCCGAAGGTGCTGTCGAACTTGGCCAGGTCGTGCGCGATGGTGGGCGAGCCGAACGAGTCGACGATCACGATGGTCTGCCCGGCGCCAGTCAGCGGGCCGACGGACTTGGGTACCGGCGGTAGCCCGTATGCGGTTCCCGACCTGCTGCGGGCTCAGGCCGCCGCCGGGAGTGGCACCGCTCCTGGCGCCAATCCGCACGCCGGGGTAGATCCGGACCGGGCTCAACTGCCCGCCGCTCGCCGGCCGGCCCGCTGCCTGGCCAGCCGCCGGCGAGCTTGCCGCCGATCGCGCCGACGCTGGCCAGCGCGCGCAGTAGCGGCCGCCGTTGCAGCGCAGACGACAGCTGACGAGCCACTGACCGAACCACGCGGGCCCCCATTCGTGTATGTCGCGAAACGAGCTACTCAGCCAGCCGCAGTGCCGCCTTCGGGCATGACCGTACCGCGTGCCTGACGCCCTCGACCAGGCGCCCGGGATCTCGTCGACCAGGATATTGAGGTTGTCGTCATCGTCGACCTCGAATACCTCGGGCACCAACCCTGCGCAGACGGCGTTCGCCTCGCAGGCGTCGTAGTCTGGCTACCACTTTCATGGCCGGGCTCCCTCCGCGTCATCCGCCGTCGGCCGTCCCGGCGAGTAGAGCATGTCCTCGGCTCGCGCGGCAACCTGTGCAACGGCAGACTGTACGGCATGCCGAATGCAGGACAAGTTCAGGCTAGCTGCCGAGGCGGCCAGGGGCTTCATGCCGCCGGAGGAAGGACTGGCGCTGTACCGGACTGCCGGCAGTACGCGGCCGTCGGACCGATCGGCGAGGTCGGCACCTACTGCGGGAAGTCCACCATTTACCTCGCCGCGGCGGCTGCCGAGGCCGGCCAGCTCGTCGTCACCGTCGATCACCATCACGGCTCGGAGGAGAACCAGGCCGGCTGGGAGTACCACGATCCGGAGCTAGTAGACCAGCGCACCGGGCCGGATGGACACGCTGCCGTTCTTCCGCGCCACGCTGGGCGCGGCCGGGCTGGAGGATCACGTCGTCGCCGTGATCGGCACGTCAGCTGACGTATCCCGGCTGTGGCGGACGCCGCTGGGGATGCTGTTCATCGACGGCGGCCACAGCGAGGCCAACGTGGTAACCGACTACGAGGGCTGGGCGCCGTGGGTGACACCCGGCGGCGCGCTGGCCTTTCACGACATCTTCCCCGACCCGGCCGACGGCGGCCAGGCACCGTACCGCGTGTACCTGCGCGCGCTGGCCTCCGGGGCCTTCACTGAGGTCAGCGGGTCACCGGCTCGCTGCGGGTGCTGGAGCGGACCAGCGCCGGGATTGGCTGACCCTCGCCGCTAGGCGGGCGGGCAGCCGCAGGCCGCCGGGTCGGCTGCGCTGCCAGACCGAGGAGCCCGGCCGCCACGTCACGGAAGATCCCGGCCGCGCCGGTGCTGCTGCCGCCCGCTCCGCAGGCCAGGACGTCGGCGGCCAGCACGATGGCGGCGGCTGTCCAGCTGCTCGTCTCATGCGGGAAGTGCTTGCCGGTCTCGAACTGCCAGCCCGTCCAGTAACCGCCACGAAGGATCGCAGGAACTGGATCTGCTCGAACAACTCCATCGCGCGGTCCGGCTGGCCGATGGCGTCCAGCGCCATGGCCAGCTCGCAGGTCTCGGCCCCGGTGACCCACGGCTCGTCGCTGACACAGCGCACTCCGAGACCGGGCACCACGAAGGTATCCCAGCCCGTCGCGAGCAGCCGCCCGGCCGCCGGGCCGCGCACGGCGCCGCCGAGCACGGGGTAATACCAGTCCATCGAGAACCTGCTCTTGTCAGCGAACGCCTCGCCATGGCAGGCCACGGCGTGCCCAAGCTGGCTCGCGGCTAGCTCCCAGTCCGGCTGCGGGTCGGCCACGTGATCGGCCAGGGCGATCGCGCAGCGCAGGCTGGAGTACATGCTGGAGCTGCCGGTCAGCAGCGCGTAGCTATCGGGCGTGCTGTCTTCGTGCCGCCGCCAGATGATCTCGCCGCGTTGCGTCTGCAGCCCGATGGCGAACTCGATGCCTGCCTTCACCACCGGCCAGAGCTGCGCGGCGAAGTCCTCATCGCCAGTGACAAGCAGCTCGTGCCAGACGCCGACGGCGCAGTAGGCCGCGTGGTTGCTCTCGCTCGTCCAGTCCTCGACCCCGCCGCCGGCGAGCCTGCACCGGCCACGAGCCGTCGGGCTGCTGCGCGCCGGCCAGCCAGGCGTAGGCGCGCCGGGCTGGCTCACGCAGCCCGCAGACGGACAGCGCCATCGCGCACTCGACGTGGTTCCACGCATCGACGTGCCCGTCCGGCCAGCCGATCGAGCCGTCGGCCTGCTGGCATGCCGCGATGGCCTGTCCGGTGGCGATCAGCTGGTCAGCGGACAGGATGCCCGGCAACGTCCGGTACCCGGCTGGTGGTTCCAGCCAGCTGCCTGGCGCCAGCCAGGTGCTCAGGCTGCGGCATGCACTTTCTCCGCGAGCCGCAGGCCGCTGCGGCGCGACCGGCTACCGCTGGCTTGCTGGCGTAGACGACCAGGCTCTTGCCGATCAGCGGGTTCAGCGCCCGGTCGGCGAGCCGCGTGACAGCAGGCTTGCGCATGATGTCCCAGACCAGCAGCTTGTGATAGGCGCTGGCCAGCGGGTGGTCGTCGTCATGCACGCCGACCGCGCATTTCAGCCACCAGTACGGCGAATGCAGGGCGTGCGCGTGGTGGTGGCCGCCCACGGTCAGGCCCGCCGCTGGTCAGCTTGGTTTCCAGCTCGTGCCGGGTGAAGATGCGCACGTGCCCGCCGGGCACGTTGTGGTAGTCGTCGGACAGCAGCCAGCAGATGCGCTCCGGCAGCCAGGACGGCACCGTCAGCGCGGCGATGCCGCCCGGCCGCAGCACCCGCGCGATCTCGGTCATCGCGGCCTGATCGGCGGGGATGTGCTCGAGTACCTCGGCCGCGATCACGATGTCGAACGAGTCGTCGGCGAACGGCATCCGGGTCGCGTCGCCGGCGGCCGGCCTGATCGCGGTGGCCGCGGTAATTTCCCCGGCCTCCGCCATGGCCGCGGCGATGGCCGCCACCTGGGCAAGCTCGCCGCGATCGGTGTCGAGCGCCACCACGTCGGCCCCTCGGCGGGCTGATTCAAAGGCGTGCCGCCCTGCGCCGCAGCCGAGGTCGAGGAGCCTCGTTCCGTGCCTGATCGGAAGCTTTCGGAAGTCCACGGTCAGCACGCGGCGGCCTCCCGGGCGGTGCGCCGCGATCGCCAGCCGGTACTCGGCGACGGTCGCCCGGGCTACGGCCTGCCAGGCGAACCGCTCGGCGACCCTGGCCAGCGCCGCCTGCGACAGCCGGTCCCGCTCGGCCGGCGAGTCGTGCAGCATCCGCAACGCCGCGCACAGCTCCTCGGCGTCGCCCGGCGTCACGAGCAGCGCGGCGTCGCCGGTCACCTCGGGCAACGCGCCGGTGCGGCTGGCGACGAGCGGCGTGCCGGACGCCATGTGCTCGACCGCGGGCAGCGAGAAGCCCTCGTACAGAGACGGAACGACGGCGATCTCGGCGCTCGCGACTAGCTCTGGCCAGCTCGTTCATCGCTGATGCCGCTGACGAACTCCACCTTCCCTGTCAGCGACAGCTCGCCGAGCAGGCGCTCGGTCGGGCCGTCGGTCACGAGCTTGCTGACCAGGGTGAGCGTGACGTCCCGTTCGACGGCGAGCTTTGCGAACGCGCGCAGCAGCGTCGCGACGCCCTTGACGGGGAGTCCGCGCTGGCAACGGCGACGATCTTGCCGGGAACGCGCGCGGCAGTCCCTGGGGTGGAACAGCCGCGTGTCCACGCCCAGCGGGATGACCTTGACGTTGTCGGCGGCACCTTGAAGTCGCGCAGGATGTCGGCCTTGGATGACTCCGAGCCGGTCATCACCGGACCGATGCGGCGGGCGACCCGCGCCTGCATGCGGACGAAGGAGTACCAGCGCCACTTGGGGATCTTGCGCAGGCCGCGGGCCGCCGTCAGCTCGATCCGCCGGTCCACGCTGATCGGGTGATGGATGCTGGTGACCAGCGGCAGTCCGAGCCTGGGGATGCCCAGGTTGCCGTAGGCCAGCACCTGGTTGTCGTGCACGACGTCGAAGTCGTCCCGGCGAGCACGCAACGCGCGAAGGGCCCGCAGGCTGAAGGTCAGCGGCTCGGGGAAGTACGCAGTCCACATGCCCGCGACCTCGAGCACGTCGATCCAGTCCCGGTACTCGCGCAGGTGCGGCGTGCGGAACGGGTCATCGTCACGGTAGAGATCAAGGCTGGGCAGCGTCAGGCAGCAGCGGTCCCGGCTCGAGTTCGGGATAGGGCTGGCCGGAGTAGACCTCGACATGGTGCCCGAGCGCGGCCAGTTCGCGGGACAGATGCCGCAGGTAGATGCCCTGGCCGCCGCAGTGCGGCTTGCTGCGGTAGGACAGCAGCGCGACCCGGAGCGGCCCCTCGTCGGTGCTCACGCAGGTTCGCGCCTCCTCGTTCGCCACTGGCTCCCCACGATGGGCGACCCGCGTGACCCTTAGCCAGCGCACATTATCAAGGGTTTAACTTGCGTGTCGTTTCGCCCCACTCGTAAGCCGGCCTGTCCGTCACAGTAGTTATATCTGTAAGCTGCCGCGACGAAGGTACAACTCGGAGGCTCCGCTGACTCGACGCGCGCTGATCACTGGTATCACCGGGCAGGATGGCTCTTACCTGGCTGAGCACCTGGTGGATATGGGATATGAGGTCTGGGGGCTGATCCGCGGCCAGGCAAACCCGCGGGTTCGCCATCTGCGGCAGCTACTCGGCGACGTCCGGCTGATCCGCGGCGACCTGCTCGACCAGGGCAGCCTCATCGCCGCGGTAGAGCGAGTGCAGCCCGACGAGGTATACAACCTGGCGGCAATCTCCTACGTGCCGATGTCCTGGCAGCAGGCAGAGCTCACCGGCGAGGTCACCGGGCTTGGCGTGCTGCGGGTGCTGGAGGCCATCCGGGTGTGCAGCGGGATCAGCGCGTCCCGCAGCCCGGGAGGCGGCCAGATCCGGTTCTACCAGGCGTCCACTTCCGAGATGTTCGGCCAGGTCAGCGAGACGCCGCAGAACGAGCGGACCGCGTTCCACCCGCGCAGCCCCTATGGCGTCGCGAAGGTGTACGGGCACTTCCTGACCCAGAACTACCGCGAGTCCTACGGGATGTACGCGGTCTCCGGGATCATGTTCAACCACGAGTCGCCGAGGCGCGGCTCGGAGTTCGTGACCAGGAAGGTCACGCTCGGCGTGGCCAACGCCAAGCTCGGCTACGAGCGCCAGCTCAGGCTGGGCAACCTGCACGCCAGCCGGGACTGGGGATTCGCCGGCGACTACGTCCGGGCGATGCACATGATGCTGGCGCAGGACTCACCGGCCGACTACGTGATCGGGACCGGCGTGACGCACTCGGTTGAGCAGCTGGTGGACACCGCGTTCCGCGCCGCCGGGCTGGACTGGCGCGATCACGTGGTGACCGATGCGGCGTTCATCCGGCCGGCCGAGGTCGACCGGTTGTGCGCCGACCCGGCAAAAGCCAAAGACGAGCTCGGCTGGGAGCCGAAGATCGGCTTCGAGGAGCTGATCGCGATGATGGTCGACGCCGACATGGAGCTGCTGGCCTCGTCTGGCGGCAGCGCAGGCGAGGAATTCGGCACCGACTCCTGGTGACTCAACGCGCGGCCCCGTTACCTCATCTAGCTGGGCGCCGGGGTCAGAGGTGCCCGGCGACGGCCTTGCCGATCCCGTAGGTGAGCGCCGCGGCCAGCGCGGCCAGGACGAGCTGCCGTAGCGCCCCGCGCCAGAACGGCCTGGCCGTAATGCGCGCCACCACGCCGCCGCCGACAACCGCGACGACAGCGGCGAGAACGAGCGTCGCCGCCAATGAAGAGAAGCCGAGCAAGTACGGCAGCAGCGGGATGAGCGCGCCGACCGCAAAGGTGATCAGCGAGGCGCCAGCGGCGGTTAGCGGCGACGGCAGCTCCTTGTAGTCAACGCCCAGCTCTTCCTGGACGTGGATGCCGAGCGCCTGCTCCGGGTGCACGGAAAGCTGCCGGGCGACCTCGTCAGCCAGCTCCGGGTCGACGCCTCTCGCCTTGTACATGGCCGCGAGCTCCACCTGCTCGTCGGCGGCGTTGTGCTCGAGCTCGTAGCGCTCCTTGGCGACCTCGGAGTGCACCAGCTCGTTCTGCGAGGAGACGGACACGTACTCGCCGGTTGCCATCGAGAACGCGCCGGCTGCCAGCCCGGCCAGGCCGGTGAGCACGATCGTGTTGCGCTGGGCCCCGCCGCCACCGACGCCGGCGATCAGCGAGACGTTCGTGACCAGGCCGTCCATCGCGCCGAAGACGGCAGGCCGAAGCCAGCCGCCGGATACGTCGCGGTGGTGGTGCCCGTGCGCCTCGTGCGTCCCCGGCCCGTCTGAGGACCGGATCACGGGGGAGGTCGGCTTATCAGCAGATGTCATAACAAAAACGTCGCCTTGCGTGGGATGACCGGGGAACCGGCTGCTGACGGCGGCCGCTCGACTGACCGCGGCGTGCTCCGGCCGAGAAGCTGACGCAACCACCTGGATATTCTCATTATTCCTGTGCCTAGCCCGCGGCCGCTGCGCGGGACCCGGCGCGTGCTCCGCGCGATCATGCCGCACGGACTACGATTGCGTGAAGAAGAGGCGGATTTACGGCCTCGGGCTTTTGCCGGGAATAACCAGCCGGCTGCCTACGCTGCCCACCGGTCGGTGGAAGGATCCAGTGTCTGCGGACCCTGACGGAGAGGCCGCGCCGTGATCACCTTTGACGACGTGACTAAGCGTTATGACGACGGGACCGTAGCCGTAGACGCGCTGAACCTGGAAGTGCCGGACGGCAAGATCATGGTGCTGGTCGGTCCGAGCGGCTGCGGCAAGACGACATCACTGCGGATGATCAACCGGCTCGTGGAGCCGACATCGGGCACCATCACGCTGGATGGAAAGAATGTGCTGGACTCGAACCCGTCCCAGCTGCGTCGCGGGATCGGCTACGTGATCCAGCAGACAGGGCTCTTCCCGCATCGGACCATCGAGGACAACATCGCCACGGTGCCGCTGCTCATGGGCTGGAAGAAAGCGCGGGCCAGGGACCGTGCCCGCGAGCTGATGGACCTAGTCGGGCTGGACACCGAAACGATGGCCAGGCGGTATCCGCACCAGCTCTCCGGTGGCCAGCAGCAGCGGGTCGGTGTCGCACGAGCGCTTGCCGCCGATCCGCCTGTGCTGTTGATGGACGAGCCGTTCAGTGCCGTCGACCCCATTGTCAGAGCCGCCCTGCAAGATGAGCTCATCCGGTTGCAGGCCGAGCTGCACAAGACCGTCGTGCTGGTGACGCACGACGTTGAGGAGGCGATCAAGGTCGGCGATCTGGTTGCCGTGTACCGTCCTGGCGGCCACCTAGCACAGGTGGCCACGCCCGAGCGGCTGCTTGGCGCGCCCGCCGACGACTACGTCCGCGATTTCGTCGGCTTCGACCGGGGCATTCGCCGGCTGTCGTTCTTTCCTGCCGGGGGGCTCGAGCTGGCCTCTGATACCGTTCTCGCCGCCAGCGTGGCCGTCAGCGACGCGCGGGCGGCCGCGCGGCAGGCTGGTGAGCCGTGGCTTCTTGTCGTCGATCCTGACCGCAGGCCGCTGGGCTGGGCCTCAGTCGCGGACCTGGACGATGCGCCGGCGGCGCAGCATCTGTCCGACGTGCCGCTTGCGCCTGTCGGGCACACGTTCCGGCCGGACACCGACTCGCTCCGCGCCGCTTTGGACGCGACGATACTGTCGCGCACCGAGCGGGCTGTCGCGGTCGATGCCGCCGGCCTGGTGATCGGCACCACCAGCTATGAGCGGCTTCGCACGGCCATCAGGGCTGCCGAAGAGGCAGCCGACCGCGCCGACGAGACAGCTGAGCCCACCGGGGTGGCTAGCGGGAGGCCTGGCTGACATGGTGTGGTCCTGGATTCCGCAGAACTGGACGCAGATCGGGCAGTACACGCTGGATAACGCGTTCCTCGGGTTGCTGCCGCCGCTCATCGGGCTGGCGATATCCGTGCCGCTCGGTGTGGCCAGTGTGCGGTGGCGCTGGGTTTACCCGCCGCTGTTGTCGCTGACAAGCGCGATCTACGCGATTCCGTCGCTGGCGATATTCGTGGTGCTCGTCGACTACACCGGCTTGAGCAACCTCACCGTCATCATCACCCTGGCGCTGTTCTCTCTGTGCGTGCTGCTGCCGAACGTCGTGGACGGGCTGCGCGGCGTGGCCGAGCCGGTCCGGCAGGCCGCCACGGCGATGGGCTTCGGCGAGGTGCGGCGCCTGGTCCAGGTGGAGTTGCCGATCGCGATTCCGGTAGTGCTCGCCGGTCTTCGTATTGCGGTTGTCTCCAGCATCAGCTTGGCGAGCGTCGCCCAGCTCATCGGCGTCGGCAGCCTCGGCTACTTCTTCATCGACGGCCTGCAGCGGTCGTTCCCGACCGAGATCTATGTCGCGATCGTGCTGGTGCTTGCGCTTGCCCTGGTTGCCGACCTGATCCTGGTCACTGCCGGACGGTTGCTGACGCCGTGGCAGCGCGGCCAGCCGAAGGTGCGCGCTCGCCGTCCCGACGATGTCTTGGTGGAGCCGGCATGAGCTTCCTGAACTTCGCCTGGGGCTGGCTAACGTCGGGGCGGCAATGGCGGGGATCGGACAGCATCCCGCTGCGCCTCGTCGAGCATCTGGGCTACACCGGCTTGGCCCTGCTGGTAGCTGCGCTGATCGCCATCCCGCTCGGAGTGCTCATCGGGCACAACGGCCGGGGCAGCTTCCTGGTCCTCAACCTGGCCAATGTGTGGCGCGCGATTCCCACCCTGGGATTGCTCATCCTGCTGGTGGTGTACCTCGGCTTCTCGGCCCTGACCTGGCTGATACCGCTAGTAGTGCTGGCCATCCCGCCCATCCTGGTGAACGCGTACCAGGGCGTGGCCGGGGTAGATCCCGACCTCAAGGACGCGGCTCTTGGCATGGGCATGACCCAATGGCAGGTATTGCGCAAGGTGGAACTGCCCGTGGCCTCCCCCCTCATAATGCTCGGCCTGCGAACTGCGGCGATATTCGTAGTCGCCACCGCGACGATTGCCGCGTACATCGGGACAGGAGGACTTGGCCGCTACATCATCGACGGCCTGGCAACCAATGATTACGCCCAGGTTGCCGGGGGAGCATTGGTGCTCGTCGTTCTCGCCCTGGCCGTTCAGTTGCTGTTCGTAGGGCTGCGTCGCCTCATCGTCCCGGAAGGCCTGCGCACGCAGGCCCGGGCATCACGATAGGATTCTTTTCCGATAGAGATGGAAGGTAAACATGTTCGCTACTAGCTCGCCGGCGCGGCGAGGCGTTGTGCTCAGCCTTGCCGTAACGGCATCTCTCGCGGTAGCCGCTTGCGGCAGCAGTACCAGCACCAGTTCCGGCACGAACCCGCTGTCCGGCGGTGCCGCCAAGGGAACGGTGGTCATCGGCTCGGCCAACTTCCCGGAGAATGAGCTGCTCGCCCAGATCTACGCGACAGCGCTGCAGGCGAAAGGCGTCAAGGTCACCGACAAGTTCAACATCGGCGCGCGCGAGCTGTACTACCCCCAGGTCAAGAGCGGTGCGATTTCAATTATCCCCGAGTACAACGGCACCCTGCTGACCGTCGAGATCAGCCCGAAGAGCACCGCCCATACGACCGCCCAAGTCAACGCCGCGCTGAAGGCCGGCCTGCCGTCCTCGCTAGAGATCCTGAATTCATCGTCGGCGCAGGACAGCGACACGGTTACCGTGACGCAGGCCTTCGCCAACGCACACCACCTGACCTCGATTGCCCAGCTCAAGCCGCTGGCCAAGACGATGGTCTTCGGCGGGCCGCCTGAGTTCAAGACGCGAACCGATGGCCTGCCCGGCCTGAGCAAGAACTACGGCCTGGTGTTCAAGGGGTTCGACCCGCTCGACACGTCGGGCCCGATCACCCTGGCCGCGCTGAAGGACGGCAAGGTGCAGGCCGCCGACGTATTCAGCACCACGCCCCAAATCGTCACTGACCATTTCGTGTCGCTGGCTGATCCGAAGTTCAACTTCGCGGCGCAGAACGTGACTCCGCTGGTCTACAAGAAGGCGATGACGTCGACAATCATCAGCACGCTGAACGCCATCTCGGCCAAGCTGACCACCACGGCATTGCTCCAACTGGACACCCAGGTGATCACTAACCACCAGAACTACACGACGGTCGCGACCGGCTGGCTGAAGGCAGTAGGCCTGCCGTATTAGGCGGCTCACAGACAGCGAATGCTGCCCGGCCCAGGCTCTGGGCCGGGCAGCGCCGTCTTTCCCGACGTAGGCACCCGCGGCTCGCCCGCGGTCAGCGACCATAGATGATGATCCCTGTCACCCAGAGGAGCTGACTATGACCGCTGTGCCCGAGGTAGCTGGCGCCAGGCCCGTTCGCGCACCCCGCGGCAGCGCCATGAGCTGCAAGGGCTGGCCGCAGGAGGCTGCCATGCGGATGCTCATGAACAACCTGGATCCCGAGGTTGCCGAGCATCCAGATCAGCTCATCGTTTACGGCGGATCCGGCCGGGCGGCCCGCAGCTGGGAGGCATTCGACGCCATCGTTGCCTCGCTGCGCGATCTGGAGTCGGACGAGACCCTGCTGGTGCAGTCCGGTAAGCCGGTCGGCATCTTCCGCACGCACGAGTGGGCGCCGCGCGTACTGATCGCCAATTCCAACCTTGTCCCGCAGTGGGCCACCTGGGAAGAGTTCCGTCGCCTTGAGGCGGCAGGCCTGACGATGTTCGGGCAGATGACCGCCGGCTCATGGATCTACATCGGCACGCAGGGCATCCTGCAGGGCACGTATGAGACCTTCGCGGCCGTCGCGGCGAAGCGGTTCGGCGGCTCACTGGCTGGGACCATCACCCTGACCGCAGGTCTCGGCGGGATGGGCGGCGCGCAGCCGCTGGCGGTCACCATGAACGGCGGGGTCGCGCTGTGCATCGACTGCGATCCGTCCAGGATCAGCCGCCGGATCGAACACGGTTACCTCGACGTGGCGGCCGATGACGTCGACGACGCTGTACAGCGCGCGGTGGCGGCGGCGGGGAAGGGCGAGGCCCTGTCCATCGGCCTGCTCGGCAATGCGGCGGACCTGGTGCCGCAGCTGCTGCGGATGGGCGCGCCGGTTAACGTCGTCACGGACCAGACCTCCGCCCACGACCCGCTCAGCTACCTGCCGCGCGGCGTCCAGTTCGAGGACATGGCCGCGCTGCGTGCCGAGGACCCGGCCGGGTTCACGGTCAGGGCCAGGGAATCGATGGCCGTTCATGTGCAGGCAATGGTCGGCTTCCAGGACGCGGGCGCGGAGGTATTCGACTACGGCAATTCCATCCGCGGCGAGGCCGAGCTAGCAGGCTATGACCGGGCGTTCGCATTCCCGGGCTTCGTGCCCGCCTACATCCGGCCGCTGTTCTGCGAGGGCAGGGGCCCGTTCCGCTGGGCGGCGCTGTCCGGTGACCCAGGCGATATCGCCGCCACCGACGCCGCGATCCTTGACCTGTTCCCGAAGAACGAGGCGCTCGCCCGCTGGATCCGGATGGCCAGGGAAAAGGTCCGTTTCCAGGGCCTGCCCGCCCGGATCTGCTGGCTCGGCTACGGCGAGCGGCACCTGGCCGGGGTGCGGTTCAACGAGATGGTGCAGCGCGGCGAGGTGCAGGCGCCGATCGTGCTCGGCCGGGATCACCTCGACTGCGGCTCCGTCGCGTCGCCCTACCGGGAAACCGAGGCGATGGCGGACGGCAGCGACGCGATCGCGGACTGGCCGCTGCTGAACGCGCTGGTCAATACCTCGTCCGGAGCGTCCTGGGTCAGCATCCACCATGGCGGCGGCGTCGGCATCGGGCGGTCGATCCATGCCGGCCAGGTATGCGTGGCCGACGGCACTGAGCTGGCCGGCGCAGAAGCTCGAACGGGTACTGACCAACGACCCGGGCATGGGCGTCATCAGGCACGCGGACGCAGGCTATGAGCGCGCCACCGAGGTGGCAGCCGAGCGCGGCGTCCGGGTGCCGATGCGGCCGGCCCGGTCGTGACCAGGATGTCGCGATGCGCGGGCAGCCGCCCGGCCGGAGCGGCCGATGAGCTTCGCTGACCTGTGGGCCGAGCTGCTGCCGGTTGGCCGGGACGAGCGGACCGGCGGCTACCGGCGGTATTCGTGGACCGATGCCGATGCCGGCTGCCGGGCCTGGTTCGCCCGGACCGCGACCAAGCTGGGCCTGCGGACGGACTTCGACCGGAACGGCAACCTGTGGGCCTGGTGGGGACGGCCCAGCGGCACCTCTGGTCAGGCGATAGCCACCGGCAGCCACCTCGACTCGGTGCCGGATGGCGGCGCGTACGACGGTCCGCTCGGCATCGTGTCCGCGTTCGCTGCGATCCGTCAGCTGCGCGAGCAGGGGTTCCGGCCCGGCCCGGCCGATCGGGGTCGCTGCCTTCACTGAAGAGGAGGGCGCCAGGTTCGGCGTGGCCTGCCTCGGCAGCAGGCTCGCTGACCGGGGCGATCGATCCGGGAGCCGCACGTCGAGCTGCGCGACCGGGATGGTGTGAGCCTTGCCGAGGCGATGCGGGCAGCTGGCCGCGACGCCGCACTGCTCGGATCTGACGACGAGCTCCTGGCAGAGCCTCGGCGGCTTACGTCGAGCTGCACATCGAGCAGGGCAGTGCACTGGACGGACTCGGCGCGGCCATTGGCGTTGCCGAGGGAATATGGCCGCATGGCCGGTGGCGCATTGATTTCACCGGCCGCGCGGACCACGCGGGCACGACACGGCTGGCCGACCGCCGCGACCCGATGCTCCCGTATGCGCTGACCGTGCTAGCAGCCAGGGCGGCCGCCGCCAGTCACGACGCACTCGCCACGTTCGGCAGGATCGTTGCCGAGCCAGGCGGCGCCAACGCCATCAGCTCGGCCGTGCATGCCTGGCTCGATGCACGAGCGCCGGATGAGGCTTCGCTCGAGCAGCTTGTCAGCGATATCTGGGTCGCCGCCCAGTCGGCCGCGAGCCAGCACGGCGTGGGCGTGGAGCAGCGGCGCGAATCCGTCACCCCGCTTGTCAGGTTCGACCGAGGCTTGCGGGAACGGCTCGTCGGCGCACTCGGCAGGGCGGGCGTCAGCGCGCCGGTGCTGCCTACCGGCGCAGGCCATGACGCCGGGGTGCTCGCCGCGCGGATCCCGACCGCGATGCTGTTCGTCCGCAATCCGAGCGGTGTCTCGCATTCGCCCGCCGAGCATGCGGAGGTAGCCGACTGCGAGACAGGCGTTACCGCGCTCGCTGCCGTGCTCGCTGACCTGGCGGGTGAGTGAGCCGCTCAATGAGCACGCGGCCGGGCGAGCGGGCAGGCCAACCGGAGGCCGGCCAGCCAGGGGTCGGCCAGCCAGAGCGGGCCTGGCTGGCCGAGCTGGCCTGGTCGCCAGGCCTCGGTCTGCGCACCGACGTGCTGATCGAGGCGGCCGGGCGGCCGGTTTACCGCGGTTACCCCGGACGCTGCAGGAGGCACCAGCCGCCGCCAGGCGGCTGGCCGGGCTGACCATGCCGGGCCTGGCAAACGCCCACTCGCACGCCTTCCACCGCGCGCTGCGCGGCATCACGCAGGCCTCCCGCGGCACGTTCTGGACCTGGCGGGAGCGGATGTATGAGGTCGCCGACCGGCTCGACCCGGATAGTTACCTGGCGCTCGCCACAGCGGTCTACGCCGAGATGACGCTGGCCGGCATCAGCTGCGTCGGCGAGTTCCACTACCTGCACCACGGCCCAGGCGGAAGCCGTACGCCGACCCGAACCAGATGGGACGGCTCACTGCTCGAAGCGGCCCGCCGCGCGGGCCTGCGGATCACGCTGCTGGACACCTGCTACCTGTCCGGCGGGCTGTCCGCGGACGGCAGGCAGCAGCCGCTGGAAGGACCGCAGCTGCGATTCGGCGACGCCGACGCGCGCGGCCTGGGCAGCCAGGGCGGCCGCGCTCGGCCCGGACGCGCTCGGCGAGCTGGCGCCGCACGCTCGGGCCGGCGCAGCCATCCACTCGGTCCGCGCGGTCCCGCCAGCCCAGATGCACGAAGTGGTGGCCTGGTCGCATCAGCTACGGCGCGCCCCTGCACGCGCACGTGTCCGAGCAGGTCGCCGAGAACCGCGCCTGCCTCGCCGCGTACCGGGCTACCCCCGCCGAGGTCCTGAGCCAGGCCGGAGCACTCGGCCCGCGCAGCACCGCGGTGCACGCCACGCACCTCACCGGTAGCGACATCGAGCTGCTCGGCGGCAGCCGGTGCCACGCCTGCTTCTGCCCGACGACCGAGGCCGACCTGGCCGACGGGATCGGCCCGGCCAGGGCGCTCGCCGACGCGGGCAGCCCGCTGACGCTCGGCAGCGACAGCCATGCCGTCATCGACTTGCTGGAGGAGGCCCGCCGGGTTGAGCTCGGCGAGCGGCTGGCGACGCAGGAGCGCGGGCACTTCACCGCCGTCGAGCTTGCCGCGGCGGCTACCGACAGCCGGGCACGCCAGCCTGGGCTGGCCGGAGGCGGGCGAACTCGTGCCAGGAGCGCTCGCCGACTTCTGCACCGTCGCGCTGGACTCGCCGCGGACCGCGGGCGCGACGGCCGGCACGGCGCTGGAGTCGGTCATCTTCGCGCGCTACCGCGGCCGATGTCCGCCACCTCGTCGTCGGCGGCCGGGACGTGGTGGCCGACGGCAGGCACGTCCTTATCCCGGACGTGCCGGCCGCGCTGGCCGACGCGATCGGCGCCGTGCTGCACTAACGGTCCCGGGTGCTGGCTTCGCTGGGCGGGCGCTGCCGGGCGGGTAGGCCTGCGGCAGCCCGGAGCAGATGCTCGCGCCGGCGTTGCGGGACTGGACTGCGCCGGGGCCGTTCCGGTCCGCCTTGCTGGCCGGCTCATGCCGCCGGTACCGCCGCTGCGGCGCTTCCTGTGCTTCTTGCCGCCGCGGTCTGTGCTCAGGCGCTTGGCGCTGCCGGAGCTGGCGGGCTTCACCCCGGCGAAATCGGCGCCCAGGATCAGCGTCACCGGGCCGGGCGTGCCGATCTGCCAGGCGCGGCTCGGCCAGCGTGTTCTGCCCGGCCGGGAACGACTTGAGCGCGCGTCATCAGCGTGTACGCGCCGTCGGCCTGGGCCAGGCCCGCGTAGTCCACCGTCGTGGTGGAGGTATGGCGCATCGTTGCCGACGCCGACCACGTCGAAGCCGAGCTTGCGCAGCTTGGCCGCGGTGCGCGCGGCCAAGCCCGGTCTGCCCGGTGCCGTTCACCACGCGCACCTGGACCTTGCTGGCTGGCTGGGTGGGCAGGTGGCCGTGCCAGATCTGGCCCGGTGCGGACCATCTGGTACAGCACGTCGTCCTGCGGCTGGACGGCCATCAGGTGCTGGTCGTAGTTCGGGTACTCGTAGGTGTCCGTAGTCGTCGGCAGGGTGATCAGCGTGACGTTCCTGGACTTCAGGTGCGACCAGCGACTCTGGCCAGGTGCAGCAGCGAGCTGACCGAGCCCAGGCCCTTGTCCACGGTCAGCGCCTTGGTCGCGATGTTCGCGATGCTCAGCAGGTCCGGGATATTGCTGAGCAGGCCCTGCTGGTTGACCTTCTGCACCACCGAGGAGATGAACGCCTGCTGCAGCTCGATCCTGGGCAGGTCGCCGCCGGCATCCGGGCCGCTGCCGACGCCGTGCCGGGTGCCGCACGTAGGCCAGCGCCTTGTTGTACTTGAGCAGGTGCAGGCCGGGGCCAGGTTGATGTGCGATTGCCCGTCGTGGTAGCCGGCCCTGGGGCACGCAGACCTCGACGCCGCCGATGGCATCGACCATGTCGCGGAACGAGTTGAAGTCGAACTCGACGAAATGATCGAGCTTTATGCCGGTCAGGTCCTCGACGGTCTGCACCGCGCACGTCGGGCCGCCGATGTTCAGCGCGCCGTCGATGATGTTGCCCGGCGGGTAGGTATAGGCCCCTGGATGCCGATGCCGATCATCCTGTCCCGAGCCTTGCAGCCGGGCTCGTAGACGAACAGGTCCCTGGGAATCGACAAGACCGTCGCGTGGGTGTGCGTCGGGTCCAGGTGGATCAGCAGCAGGTTGTCGGAGTTGCTGGTGAGGGGAATCGCCGCCGCGACGCCGAAGAACCCCCGCTGGTGGGCCCGCTCCTGGGAGCCGAGGACCAGGATTTCTGCGCGCCGTAGATGGTCCGGCCGGACAGGCCGCCGACATTGACGACGGTGATGTTGCCGTCAGATGCCGGTATACGGCGTAACCGCCGATTCCGGCGACGAAACGATGACCGCGAGCAGCGAGGCCAGGGTGTAGCCGATCTTGGCCAGCGCGCTCTGGCGCCGCCAGACCGAGCGCGCCTGCCCCGGTCGGCCGCCTGACCGGCCGGGAACGCCAAAACCGGCCGGCTGCCCGCGATTCACGCGCTGGCGCCGCGCCCAAGGGTCGCCATCGTCGTCTGGCGCGCGGTCGCCCGCTCCGTCACGCGTTGCACTCCGTCCTGGCGGTCCCGCCGCTACTCGGCAAATCCGGCTCGATTCCGAACCAGTTCAGCGCGGCGGGACCGGCGGGTCCCGAGGGAAGGGTACCCGTAAATGCTGTGCCAGTTTCCCCTACTTTGCCGGAGCCTTACGGACTGCGGGGGATCTTCTTTCCAGTCGTTTGCGCAGCCTGGCAGTCATCTGACCGACCCGGCAGGCAGTCCAGGTTATCGCCCAGCGGCGGATCGCCAGCGCGTCTAGGAGGGCGTTGCCGTAAGGCAACGGTGAGCGAAGCGAACCATGCCCGACGACGTGCCGCCCGATAGGCGGCCTAGCGCTCGGCTTCCTTGCTGCCGACCACGGTCAGGTTCAACCCGATCTGGACGGACAGCGGCTTGCCGTCGACGGTGATGGTCGTCTTGCCGTTGTGGTACCAGCCGAACGAGCCGGTGGAGAACTCGCGCTTGTCGGCGATGATCTCCGACGCCGCCGATGGTGATCTTGACGGCCTCGGCCTTCTCGAGGAACTGCGTCTTGGAGATGGGGCAGGGTGATTTCGCCATGGCGCGACGGTATCACGCCGCGCCGCGTTACCATCGGCCCGTGAGCGCCGATCCCCAGAACGTCCCGAGAGCGCCGCCGACGACGTCGCGCTGCTGGGGCGCATGGGCTACGCGCAGGAGCTGCGGCGGCGGATGGGCGCGTTTTCGAACTTCGCCATCGCCTTCTCCACGATTTGCATCCTGGCGGGCGGCATCACCTCGCTGCAGCTGGGGGTCAGCGCGGTGGGCGGCGCCGCGGCCGGCGTCGTCTGGCCGCTGGGCGTGGCGTTCTCGCTGGTCGTGGCGCTGTCGATGGCGCAGGTCGCCTCGGCGTTCCCGACCGCCGGCGGCCTCTACCACTGGAGCGCGATCCTGGGCGGCAAGGGGTGGGGGTGGGCCACCGCCTGGTTCAACCTGGCGGGGCTGGTGTTCGTCACGGCGGCCGTGAACGTCGGCGCCTACAGCCTGTTCGTCGGCTTCATCGGGCCGATGCTGGGGATCGATCCGGCCAAGCTGGGCGTCGGCGCACCAGATCGTCGGCGTGGCGCTCATCTCG